>NZ_CP142025.1:0-5565963 GCF_035666375.1 Mycobacterium sp. 5-140-3-2 | reverse complement strand
CGACGCATCTCCCTGGTTCTCGAACGTCCCGGGTCGAAGTACAACTCACGCTTGGCGACGAAACGGCTGTCCACATAGTTATACACAGGTGTGGACAGGGTGGTCGTCTGCAAGCCACAACCTACCGGCGACGGCTCGCGATCTCCGCGCTGGAAGAAAACCCACAAAGGTTGTCTAGGCAGCTAGTCGATCCACCATCCTCGCTTCGTTGTCGAGCGCTGCTTCAGTCTAAAACGACTTTGGCAGAAGCTAACAGTTTTCCGTGCGGCTGCCAACCGTTCCGCTGCATTCCAATCGGGTCGTTTAGGGTGAGTGGGGCCTTGGTTCGGGTCGTTATCGTAGTCACCCCGGAGCCGAGTGTGACCGGAACGGAAAATCTTTCGCCGGGTCCGCGCGGCGGCGTTGCGGCAGGCCAGGTTTGACCAGGCGAGGGCTCGTCAGTACCCTCAAACAGTCGCCCGAAAGTCGGCGATACGGCTGCGACCCGGAACCACCCGGGGACCGCGCCGGCCAGCAGCAGCAAGACCACCTCCGGTCGGACCGCAGACGAGCCCGAAGCGAACCGTCTGATCGGCCGGATGGCAAACAACGAGGAGAACGTCGTGGCCAAGGGCAAGCGGACCTTCCAGCCGAATAACCGGCGCCGAGCCCGCGTGCATGGCTTCCGCTTGCGGATGCGCACTCGTGCCGGACGCGCGATCGTGTCCGGTCGGCGTCGCAAGGGCCGCCGCGCGCTATCTGCCTGATCGCGGGTCAGGTCTTTCGGCGGTGCTTCCCGCACGCAACCGCATGACGCGGTCAATTGAGTTTGACGCGACGGTGAAGCACGGGATCCGCATGGCACAGCCCGACATTGTCGTGCACTTCCGGCGCGAAACCGACGGCGGCGACGCGACGGCGCCCCACGTCGGACTCGTTGTCGGCAAGCCCGTCGGGTCGGCGGTGGAACGTCACCGGGTCGCCCGCCGGCTGCGACATGTGGCCCGCACGATTCTCGGTGACCTTCAGGATTCCGACCGGCTGGTGATCCGGGCGCTGCCCAGTAGCCGGACCGCGTCGTCGGCCCGGTTGGAACAGGAGCTGCGGCGGTGTTTGCGACGGATGCCGGCGACGGTGATCGCACCGTGACCGGACGCTCTGCGGTGGGTGCGTTGACCCACACCGTTGGACGGTCCGTGGCGCGGGGATTGATTTTCCTCATCCAGCTCTATCGGCATATGGTGTCGCCGCTGCGCCCGGCGACCTGTCGCTTCGTTCCGACCTGCAGCCAGTACGCGGTCGATGCGCTGAACGAGTACGGGTTGATCCGGGGGAGCTGGTTGGCTGCGGTCAGGCTCGCCAAGTGCGGACCATGGCACGAGGGCGGATGGGATCCGATACCGGATCGCCCCGGCTGCCAAGGGGATTGCCAAGACGCCAGCGACGCTTGGGTGGTCCGAGCGACGCGAGGGGAGAGTGAGTCTTTTGTCGTTTGACGTTTTCAGCCTCGACTTCGTCTACTACCCGGTGTCGTGGATCATGTGGGTTTGGTACAAGTTGTTCGCCTCCATGCTGGGGCCGTCGAACTTCTTCGCCTGGGCGCTGTCGGTGATGTTCTTGGTCTTCAGCCTGCGCGCGTTGCTCTACAAGCCCTTCGTGCGACAGATCCGGACCACGCGCCAGATGCAGGAGTTGCAACCGCAGATCAAGGCGCTGCAGAAGAAGTACGGCAAGGACCGGCAGCGCATGGCGCTCGAGATGCAGAAGCTGCAGCGCGAACACGGCTTCAACCCGATTCTCGGCTGCCTGCCGATGCTGGCGCAGATCCCGGTGTTCATCGGTCTGTATCACGTGTTGCGCTCGTTCAACCGAACCACCGGTGGGTTCGGGCAGCCGCACCTGTCGGTGGCCGAGAACCGGCTCACCGGAAACTACGTCTTCACCCCGACGGACGTCGCGCATTTCCTGGACGCCAACTTGTTCGGCGCACCGATCGGCGCGTTCATGACGCAGCGCACGGGCCTGGACGCGTTCACCGTTTTCAGCCGGCCGGCCGTGATCGCCGTGGGGCTGCCGGTGATGATCCTGGCCGGGGTGGCGACGTACTTCAACAGTCGGGCGTCGGTGGCGAGGCAGAGCCCGGAGGCGGCGGCCAACCCGCAGACCGCGATGATGAACAAGCTTGCGCTGTATGTGTTTCCGCTCGGCGTGGTGGTCGGTGGGCCGTTCCTTCCGCTGGCGATCATCCTGTACTGGTTCGCCAACAACATCTGGACCTTCGGGCAGCAGCACTACGTCTTCGGGATGATCGAAAAAGAAGACGAAGCCAAGAAGCAGGAAGCGATCGCGCGCCGGGCGGCCAACGCGCCGGCTCCCGGAGCGAAGCCGAAGCGCACACCGAAGGCGGCAGCGCCGGGCGGGAACGGTTCGGCGAAGGCCGGTGGGGATACCGAGGGGTCCGGTTCGGCGGAGGCGGAGTCCGATGACGCCGACGGGCAGGCGCCCGAAGCCACCGACACTCCGAGCAATCGCACCCCGCGGCCGGGCGCGCGACCGAAGAAACGCAAACGCTGATACGGCGGACAAGCTACCGGGGCGACCCTGGGCAGGGCGGCCCCAACCGGGCTCAGACCCATGGATGAGGGAGAGAAAGACATGACAGACGCCGACACCACCGAGCGCGACGTGGACACGGACCTCGAGACCCAAGCGGCGGCCGAGGACACCGTCCAGGGTGACGCCGAGGAGGGCGACGACCTGGAGGAGCGGTTGGTCGCCGAGGGCGAGATCGCCGGCGACTACCTCGAGGAGTTGTTGGACCTCTTGGACTTCGACGGCGACATCGACCTGGACGTCGAGGGGAGCCGCGCCGTGGTGAGCATCGATGGCGGCGACGACTTGAACAAGTTGGTCGGCCGCGGCGGCGAGGTGCTCGACGCGCTTCAGGAGCTCACCCGGTTGGCGGTGCACCAGAAGACCGGCGTGCGGAGTCGATTGATGCTCGACATCGCGAGTTGGCGCCGGCGCCGGCGCGAAGAGTTGGCGGCGCTGGGCGACAAGGTGGCGCGGCGGGTGCTCGAGTCGGGGGAGCGCGAAGAGCTGGCACCGATGACACCTTTCGAACGGAAGATCGTGCACGACGCCGTCGCGGCGGTTCCCGGAGTCCACAGCGAGAGCGAGGGCGTCGAGCCGTCGCGCCGCGTGGTCGTGCTGCACGACTGACGCCCAGAGTTACAGCGGTGTAGTTCGTCTGGTGCGGAGGGCGGCCGAAGGTTGAAAGTGCACGCGCCAACTCGAGGATGTTTCACGTGAAACATGGCAGCGGCGCCGCTCCGGATTCCGCGGTCGACGCCTTCGGCGACCGCGTCGGAATCGCGCAACGGTACGCCACACTCCTCGCGGGTGCGGGCGTGGAGCGCGGGCTGCTGGGGCCGCGGGAAGTCGAACGGATCTGGGACCGCCACATATTGAACAGCGCCGCGGTCGCCGAACTCCTCGGCGCGGGCGAGCGCGTCATCGACATCGGCAGCGGGGCGGGCTTGCCCGGGATACCGCTGGCGATCGCACGGCCCGATCTCGAGGTCGTGTTGCTCGAACCGCTCCTGCGACGCAGCGAATTTCTCAACGAGGTTGTCGACGAACTAGGGTTAGCCGTCGAGGTGGTCCGCGGCCGCGCGGAAGAGCCGGGGGTGCGTGACCGGTTCGGGTCGAGGGATGCGCCGGTATCACGAGCGGTTGCGGCGTTGGACAAACTGACGAAGTGGAGCATGCCGTTGCTACGCCCAGGCGGTCGGATGCTGGCCATCAAGGGGGAGCGGGCGTCCGAGGAAGTTGAACAATTCCGGCGTGTGATGGCAGCATCGGGCGCCGCTGATGTCAGGGTGGTGACATGTGGCGCGAACTATTTGCGTCCCCCCGCAACCGTAGTTTCAGCGCGACGCGGGCAGCCGCCGCACCGCAAGTCGGCACGGACCGGGAAGGCCCGAACGCGATGACTTTTCCAGAAGACAGGCCGGTGACGGCACAGCCAGCCGAGGCCGCCCCGCAGGCGGCTCCTACGCCGGCGCCCCCAGCCGAGCCGGCGGCCGCACCGGCCGCACAGCCGAATGTTTCACGTGAAACAAGCGCCGAATACGACACCCCGATCGGCGCGGCCGCCGAACGGGCGATGCGGGTCCTGCACACGACGTATCCGCCGCTGCGCCGGCCGGCCCGCCGCCGCGTCTTCACCGTCGCGAACCAGAAGGGCGGCGTGGGCAAGACGACCACGGCGGTCAACCTCGCCGCCGCCCTCGCGCTCCAAGGCCTCAAGACCCTCGTCATCGACCTCGACCCCCAGGGCAACGCGAGCACGGCGCTGGGCATCACCGACCGGAAGTCGGGGACGCCGTCGTCGTACGAGGTGTTGTTGGGTGAGGTCTCCGTCCACGATGCCCTGCGGCAGAGCCCGCACAACGACCGGCTGTTCTGCATCCCCGCGACAATCGACCTGGCGGGCGCCGAGATCGAACTGGTGAGCATGGTTGCGCGCGAGAATCGGTTGCGTACCGCTTTGGCCGACCTCGACAGCCTCGACTTCGATTGCGTCTTCATCGATTGCCCGCCGTCGCTCGGCCTGCTGACCATCAACGCGCTCGTCGCGGCACCGGAAGTCATGATCCCGATCCAGTGCGAGTACTACGCCCTCGAGGGCGTCTCGCAGCTGATGCGCAACATCGAGATGGTCAAGGCCCACCTCAACCCGAAGCTCGAGGTGAGCACCGTGGTGCTGACCATGTACGACGGCCGCACCAAGCTGGCGGACCAGGTCGCCGAGGAGGTGCGCCGCTACTTCGGGGCCAAGGTGCTGCGGACGGTGATTCCGCGCAGCGTGAAGGTTTCCGAGGCGCCGGGCTACAGCATGACCATCATCGATTACGACCCCGGTTCCCGCGGGGCGATGAGCTACCTCGACGCGAGCCGCGAACTCGCCGAGCGCGATTGACCACCATCCGTGAAGGGACGACCATGACGCAGCCGTTACGCAAAAAGGGTGGCCTCGGCCGGGGCCTGGCTTCGCTAATTCCGACCGGTCCCGCGGAAGGTGATTCCGGTCCGGCGACCCTCGGCCCCCGGATGGGGGACGCGGCCGCCGACGTCTTGATCGGCGGACCGCCGCCGCAGGACGCGTCGGCCACCGCTTCCATGGGGGCGGTCTACCGCGAGATCGCGCCGGCCGATATCGAGCGCAACCCCCGTCAGCCCCGTCAGGTCTTCGACGAGGAAGCGCTGGCGGAGCTGGTGCACTCCATCCGCGAGTTCGGGCTCTTGCAGCCGATCGTGGTGCGGGCCGTCAAGGATTCGGCCAGCGGTGCGCACTACCAGATCGTGATGGGGGAGCGGCGCTGGCGGGCGGCCCAGGAGGCCGGGCTGGCGACCATCCCCGCGATCGTGCGCGAGACCGGCGACGACGATCTGCTGCGCGACGCCCTGTTGGAAAACATCCACCGCGTGCAGCTGAACCCCTTGGAAGAGGCGGCCGCCTACCAGCAGCTGCTCGACGAGTTCGGGGTCACCCACGATGAACTGGCGGCCCGCATCGGGCGGTCGCGGCCGTTGATCACCAACATGATCCGGTTGCTCAAGCTGCCGATCGCGGTGCAGCGGCGCGTGGCCGCCGGGGTCCTGTCCGCCGGTCATGCCCGCGCACTGCTGTCCCTGGAGGCCGGTCCCGAGGCCCAAGAGGAACTGGCCACCCGCATCGTCGCGGAGGGATTGTCGGTGCGGGCCACGGAGGAGGCGGTCACGCTGGCCAACCGGTCCGGCGCGACCGCGCCGACGCCCCCGCGGCGCAAGCCGATCCAGATGCCCGGCCTGCAAGATGTCGCCGACCGGCTCTCGACCGCCTTCGATACCCGAGTGACGGTCAGCCTGGGCAAACGCAAGGGCAAGATCGTCGTCGAGTTCGGGTCGGTGGACGACCTACAGCGAATCATCGAGGTCATGTCCCCGCCGAAGGCCTGAGCTAGGACACGGTGTAATTACGTCACTGTGACACTGGGGCCGACGCGGCGAGAAATTTCCGCGCCCCGATGCCGCGGTTTGGCGAAACAGCATGGGTAGCAACGACTTTCGATGACCGACCGCCCGCGACCGCGTTATTGCGGCGGTTCGGGCGCCCCGACGCATGTGGCCGGGCTAAAGCTGGCCCGATCACGACCACCTCTCCTATCCTGGAGGGGTTGTCGGTGCAGATGGCTGCCGTACCGCACAGGAGCAGGAGGCTAGTGTCCGCTCGAATCATGCCGCTGCGGCTCGAGGCCTTCGAGCAGCTTCCCAAGCACGCGCGCCGGTGCGTGTTCTGGGAAGTCGATCCGGCGACCCTCGGCAACCAGGATCACCTCACCGACCCCGAATTCGAAAAAGAAGCGTGGCTGTCCATGGTCATGCTGGAGTGGGGCTCGTGCGGTCAGGTGGCGACCGCGATCCCCGACGAGCGAAGCCAGGCCGAGCCGCCGTGCCTGGGCTATGTGTTCTACGCGCCGCCGCGGGCGGTGCCGCGGGCGCAACGATTTCCGACCGGCCCGGTGTCCGCGGACGCGGTGATGCTGACGTCGATGGGCATCGAACCCGGCCCCGCCGCCGACGACCTGCCGCACGGCTTGATCGCCCGGGTCATCGATGAGTTGGTGCGACGCGGCGTACGGGCGCTCGAGGCGTTCGGCCGCACCCCGGCGGCGTCGGAATTACAGGATCCGCGACTGGTGGGTCCCGATGTGCGGGCGGTGTTGGAGGCCGTCGGCGATTGCTCGGTAGAGCGCTGTGTGATGGACGCGGAATTCTTGAAAGACGCGGGATTCGTTGTGGTGGCGCCACATACGTATTTCCCGCGACTGCGGCTCGAGCTCGACAAGGGCCTGGGATGGAAGGCCGAAGTCGAGGCGGCCCTCGAACGTCTGCTGGAAAGCGCGCATCTGGAGCAGCCGGTCGGGGCCGGCTCCACGGCGGGGAATGCGTTGGGAACCACCCTGGGTGGTTGAGGGGCTACGAACCGCCCAGCTGGCTGGTGCGCTCCACCGACAATTCGTGGGCCAGTAGCTCGGCGAAAGTGAATGTGCCCGTGGGCCGGTCGTTCTTGCCCAGCAGGTAGAGCCGCTTGACCGCGGCGAGGATTCCCTCGGCGATGGCATCGCGGGTCTGGGTAGAGACCAGCATGGCGCGGTCGCGCGGGTTGGTGATGTATCCGATGTCGACCTGGACCGTCGGCATGCGGGTCAGACGCAGCAGATCCCACGTCCGGCCGTGCGTGCGGCAATCCCGTAAACCCGTGCGTGCCACCACTTCTCGCTGAATGAAGTCGGCCAGGTTGCGGCCGATGGTGGACACCGAGCCATGGGAGTTGCCGAAGTGAAAGGACGCCACCCCGTTGGCCGCGGCGCTGAGCTGACTTTCGCAGCGCAGGCTGATCATCAGGTCGGCGCCGACATTGTTGGCGGTGGCCGCACGCTCGGCGTCCGAGGGGCTGCTGTTGACCGGACGGGACAGAAAGGTCTCCATCCCGATGGCGGTCATTCGGCCCTCAAGTCGACTCGCCAAGTCCCACAACACATCCGCTTCGCTGACCGGACCGGACGCACCGTGCACGATCAGGCCGTGATCCGCACCGCCGCGGCCCGGATCGATGATGATGCGCTTGCCCGACAGCTTGGGACCCGAACGGCGCACCAGTTCTTCTTCGCGAAGCGCGTGGGGCGACCCGCCGGTGACCCGTGAACTCAGAAAGTACAAGGAGCGCAACGTTTCCGGGCCGCAGATACCGTCGGCCGACAGCCCGTACTCGCGCTGATACGACATCAAAGCGTTGTGTGTCTGCAACCCGAAATAGCCGTCGACCAGGCCGGTGTAAAAACCGAGATCCTGCAGCCGTGCCTGCAGCGTGGCGACGTCGTCACCGAAGAGGGGGGCGCCGAATTGGTGATACAACGTGCGCGCGCCCAGTCGGTAGGACGCCTCCTTGAGCGCGCGGTAGGTGGCCTCGCCGACAATGCCGTCCACGAGCAGGCCGCGATGCTGTTGGAAAGCGCGAACTGCCTGGTCAAGTTCGGCGTCGAAGAGTTCCAGGGCCACGTGCCGGCCGGTAGTGAGATCCTCGTCGTCGGAGCCGTCCAGCATCCCCAATGAGGCGAGGGTGGCCCGGATCTCGGTCACAGCGGCGCTGCGGTCACCACAGCGCAGCGCGTCGCCGTATTCGCGGCGCGGACTCGACATACCAAGGGCCCTCCGGGACAAACTGACACGCTCATAGATGGGCAACAGCTAACCGTATTGTCGCAGACGGTTCGCGAATTCCAGAAAACCCCAGGCTATGCGCCGGGGCGTGGTGCGACGATCGAAACGATCAGCTGAGGCCGGGGACCGCGTCAGAAAGCTCGCGCAGCAGCGCGGCCTTGCCCTTGGCGCCGACGATCCGCTTCACCGGTTGGCCGTCCTTGAACAAGATCATGGTGGGGATGGAGACGACCTGGAAGTTCTGGGCGGTTTCGGGGTTGGCGTCCACGTCGAGCTTGGCGACGGTGAGGTGATCGCTGCGCTCGCCGGCGATCTCCTCGAGGACCGGCGCCACCATTTTGCAGGGTCCGCACCATGTGGCCCAAAAGTCCACTAGCACAGGCTTATTGCTGGACAGCACCTCGGTTGAAAATGATGCGTCCGAGACTTCTATTGTGGCCCCGGCCTTTTCGGCATCGGTCATTGTGGTGCTCCAATCAATGTGTCGGTACTGCCCGGAAATTCGGTTGCGTCGCCCTGGGCGGCGGCGCTGGACTCTTCGTGGTCGGCGAGCCAGCGTTCGGCGTCGATGGCGGCCGAACAGCCGCTGCCGGCGGCGGTGACGGCTTGGCGGTAGGTGCGATCCACCAGATCACCGGCGGCGAACACCCCCTCGATCGAGGTACTGGTGGTGCGGCCACGCACCAACACATACCCATCCGCGTCGGTCTCGAGCACCTCGCGCACCAACTCCGAACGCGGGTCATGCCCGATCGCCACGAACACCCCGCTCACCGCCAACGTCGACTCCGCACCGCTCACCGTGTCACGCAACCGCAACCCCGTCACCGTCTCGGCACCCTCGACCGCCTCGACCGCCTTATTCGTCACAAACGTGATCTTGTCGTTGGCCCGGGCCCGCTCCAGCATGATCCGCGAGGCCCGGAACTCCTCACGGCGATGCACCAACGTCACACTGCGGGCAAAGCGGGTCAAAAACGTGGCCTCTTCCATCGCCGAATCCCCACCACCGATCACCGCGATGTCTTGATCCTTGAAAAAGAACCCATCACAGGTCGCACACGAGCTCACCCCACGCCCCAGCAACTCCTGCTCACCGGGCACCCCCAAATAGCGGGCCGCCGCGCCCATCGCCAAAATCACCGCCCGCCCCCGAACGGTGTCCCCCTCGCTGGTGGTCACCGACTTCACCGCACCCTCCAGCGACACCGATTCGACGTCTTCCATGCGCAGATCAGCACCAAACCGCAACGCCTGCTCACGCATCTGATCCATCAACTCCGGACCCATGATCCCGTCACGAAAACCCGGATAATTCTCCACCTCGGTGGTCGTCATCAACGCCCCACCAAACGACGTCCCCTCAAACACCACCGGCGCCAACTGCGCCCGCGCCGCATACAACGCCGCGGTATACCCAGCAGGACCCGAACCAATAATGATCACGTCATGCACAGTGTCGGCGGTCATGAAAACCTTTCGAGCGATCGTCTCTGGACCCGTATAAACGCCAGCGTGGGTACGGCTGTTCCCGGGAGTTCGCAACAGCGGGGGCACCGCCCATGGCACCACATTAGGGGCGCGGCACCTGGGTATTGGCCAACAGCCCGGTATCGGCGGCGCTGCAATTTGGTGAAACGACGTAGACGGCCAGGACGTGCGGGCTGTCGCCGGGTATCACCAGAACGACGCCGGGGCGCGCGTTGACCTCGACCGGGCGCGCGCCCAGCACCTGTGTGGCCGCCGGATAGCCGAGGCCGGTGAGGCAGGAGGCGCGCCGGGCGGGGTCGCTGAGCGTGCCTCCGGAGGAGCCGAAGTCGGGTGCGCGGTCGAGCAGGCCGACGATTTCGTCCGCGGAGAGCGGGACCTCCATCGGCGGCGTCGACACCGTGATGTGCTGGACGTCGCCCGGGGTGCTCGGGGCGGGTTCGGGAGCGTGCAGGAGCGCGACTGTGCCGAAGCCGATCGCGGCCAGCGCGGCGCACAGACCGGCGACCGTCGCGATGAGGCGCGCCGGCCGTAGACGCGGGCGTGCGGAGTGGGCGGCCCGTCCGGGCGGGGGCTCCGCGGATCGCAGGGCCGCCGAGATCCGGGCGGCGACACCCGGGGGCGGGTCCGGTGCGCAGGCCGGGTCGGCGCCCACGGCGGCGAGATCGCGACGAACCCGGTTCAGCGCGGCGAGCACGCCCGCGGCCTGCGGATCGGCGCGGACCTGCCGGCGGACCCGGGCGGCGGCCTCGTCGTCGAGCGCGCCGGCCTGCAGATCGGCGAGCAGTTCGACGGTCAGCGGCGGGTCCGATTCCGCGCTGCGGTGATCCGCCCCGTCGTTGTCCGCCGCATCCATCGGACCCAGTGTCCGTCATGCGCCGGCGGATGGCCACGGATGGGCCCGCGCGGCGACGGTCAGGCCTGGCCGGTAGCGCCCTCCGGTGTGGCGTGGGCGCCGGCGTTGAGGTAGCCGAGTAGTTCGGCGAGGCGGCCGCGGCCGCGAGCACACCGGCTCTTGATCGTGCCCTCGGCGACGCCGAGCAGCCTGGCGGTGTCGGCCACCGAGTAGCCCTGCATGTCGACGGCCACCACCGCGGCCCGTTGCTCGAGGGGAAGGCGCATCAAGGCGCGCTGCACCGCCATCGTCGTCTCGACCTGGGCGGTCCGATCGGCGACCGGGTAGACGTCCTCCAGCGGAACGGTCGGGTGGGCCTTGGTGCGGCGCAGCCGGTCCAGGCAGGCGTTGACCACGATGCGGTGCAGCCAGCTGCCGACGGCGGCGTCGTGCCGGAACGCGCCGGCGCCGCGGTGCGCGGAGAGCATGGCGTCTTGCAGCGCGTCTTCGGCGTCCTCGGGGGTGCGAGTGGTGAGCCGGGCAAGCCGGTGCAGGTGGCGCTGGTGACGCAGGAACAGCTCGCTGAAGGCGTAGCGGTCACCCGCCACATGGGCTGCCAGCAGCTCGGCGTCACTGCGGTCCCGCTTGACGTCTCCCCCGAAGCCCACGGGGCGGACATTAACTAATCCCGTATCGGGCGGCACTTCACTCGGGAGCGGTGGTGTGAGTGTGTGGAACGCGCGCGGATCAGGACGCGGCCTGGACCGTGATCTCGAAAAAGCCGGCCTGGCTCTTGCCGTTCGTGGTTCCCAGCGTGGAGATCCAGACCAGCAGATTCGACGTCGGCGAACCGGCTCTGACCGGGATGACGTTGTGGCCGGGCTTGAGCGTGAAGGCCTGAGCCAGCAGCTTGGTGTCGTTGAGGGAGGCCGGGGCCGACGAGGAGGCCGCCCGGATCTCGACCTTGGTCCCCGAGCTGGGCGTGTCGATGGTGACCTGGCCGACGACGGTGGGACTGGGCAGCTGCAGGATCAGGCCCTCGCCCTGCTTGAAACTGGGGAAGGGCACGGCGTCGGTGTACACCTCGGTGGCCCAGGCGGTGGAGGGGTCGCCGTCGATCGCCTGTCCGGCCGTGCCCGGGTTGTCGACCTCGCCGTCGGGGGAGTAGACGCTCGCCCGGGTGGGTTTCACGACGCTGCCGGCGGCCGCGGACGGGGTGGTCGACGATGACGCCGACGCGGACGACGAGGGGCCGTTCAGCCCGAGTTCGTCCTTGTTGAGGCCACCGCCGACGTTGCCGAAGATCTTGCTCACCACCGATGCCAGCACCAGCAGGGCCACCACGATGACGGCCAGGCCGGCGCCCGCGCCGATGAGCAGGTTGCGCCGCCGGCGCGCGAAGGTCGCCTGCTCCTGACCGGGCGAGATGAGCGCCGTCGACGGCGAGGGCGAATCGTCGATCGGGCCGAGCACCTCGGTGCGGTCGGCGACCGCGGTGGCTTGTTGAAGGAGGTTCAAAAGCGTTGAGGCGCTGCGTATTCCGCCGTCCTCCTGGACCGCCCGGACGGCGACCGCGGAGATCTGGAACGGGATGTCGCGGTCGACGGCCATGGGTTCGACGGGATTGCCCGAGGAGTCGCGTTCGGCCGGCGCGAGCCCGCTGCGCACCCCGCTCTCCCGCAAGGGCCACCGATTGACCAGGAGGGCATAGAGCGCGGCGCCGATGCCGCGGATGTCGTCTTGGGGGTTGGCGTCGGGCATGGTCGCCGGGTAGGCCAGCACGACGTCGCCTTCGATGCTGACCCGCACCCGGCTGGGGTGGTCGATCGACAGCGCGACGCCGGCGCGGTGGGCCGCGTCGGCGGCGGCGGCCAGCGATTGCATGGCCCGCACCGCGCCCACCGGTGAGGGCGCGGTGTCGGCGACCTCCTGCAGCGAGCCGCCCCGGATCCACTCGGAGACCACGAGGCCGCCGGAGCCGGTGTGCACCACGTCGAGCACGCGGGCGATGCCGGGTTTGTCGATGCGGCTAAGCCGCAGCGTGCGGGACAGGATCTCCTGCAGCACCTCGTCGGGCAGCGCGCCGTCCGGGTCGACGAACGTCAGCGCCACCTGCCGGTCCAGCGCGGTGTCCAGCGCCTGCCAGAACTGCAGCGGCGGCGCGCCGCCGTGGAACACCAGCAACCGGTACCGGCCGCCGGCGATCCGGGCGCCGGGAACCAGGTGGACGTCGTCGCCCGGCGAGTCCGCGGCGCGCTCGCGGGGCGCGTCGAAAGAGGCCGGGCCGCGCCGGGTTTCGCCACCGATGTCGCCGTTGGCGGGTTCGGGCGGGCGGGACGTCGAGCGTTGCGGCTCGTCGGCGGGGATGTCGGGCTGGAAGTCGTCGGCGACCGGCCGCGAAGTCCCTGACCCTGTGCCGGGGCCGGCGCTGGATGCGGGGCTCTCCATCGGTCGGTCGGTCACCTCCGGTCCTTTCGCTAGCCGGGCTCGGTTTGCCCGCTCCGGAGGCCTGCGCCGGATCGGCTCCTGGACCGCATTGACCCCAGGCGGGGACGAATTCCTCTGCTCAGGGTACGTGACCGGGCGCCGGTGAGACGATCGATCCGCTGGCTTCGGTCTGCGGGGCCGCGGCCCCCGGCCGGTGATGCGGAACCGCAGGGCGTCCAACGCGGCCTGCGCTTCGGGGACCTGCGCGCGGAGCATGACCGTGGCCGTGATCGGCAGCATGATGAGCCCCAGCACGAAGAGGCGGACCAGAGAGCCGGCGCCGCCGTGCTCGGTCAGCCCGTCGAGCCCGAACAGCCGATCCGCGACGTGCGCGGTCAGGCCGGCCAGCATGGATGCGGTGAGGGTCACCAGGATCGTGCGCACCTCGGCGACGCCGATCAGGTGGCCGCCCGCGGGCAACAGCGCGCGTCGCAGCAACAGGTAGCCGACGAGAGCGCCGGCGAGAAAGCCGACACCGTTGGCCATCCCCAGGAAACCGGCTACCAGCTTGGGGTCGTCGGTGAGGTGGGGCGCCAGCACCGAGCCGAGGATCTTGACCGCGGTGATGACGAGGATGATCACGATCGGCGTCCAGGGCTGTTCGCGCGCGTAGAACACCCTCAGCTGCAAGAGCACCAGGCCGTAGGGGATGAGCGTGAACGCCGAGAGCGCGATCGCGGCGCCCAGGTATCCGGCGTCGACGTTGCCGAAATGACCGTAGGCGAACAGCGCGCTGCCCATCGCGGGGCCGCCGACGGTCATGAAGGCCACGATCGGGATCAGCGTGATCAACGTCAGCCGGGTGGCCAGCGACAGGTCGGCGAGCACGGCTTTGGTGTCGTCGGCGGCCGCGTTGCGGCTCAGCCGCGGCATCACCACCGTCAGCACCGTCACCCCGATCATGCCGAACGGCAGCATCAGGACCATCCACGTGTAGTTGTAGATCGCGGGCCCGGATGCCGCTGCGGTGCTGGCGATCTGGTTGCCGACCACCAGGCCGAGCTGGCTGATCAGCACGTAGAGCACCATCGCGGCTGCCATGGTGCCGAATCGTTTGAGGCGTGCGTCGATGCCCCACAGCGGGCGCAGGTCGATGCGTTGCCGGCGCAGCGCGACCAGCAGCATCCCGGTTTGCGCGAAGACGCCGAGCGTGGTGCCGATGGCGAGCACCAGCAGCTTGGCGTTGCCCATCCGCACGGGATCGACCGACAGCTCACCGGGGACGGCCGCATAGATCGCCAGGGTGGCCAGCGCCACGACGTTGTTGACGACGGGCGCCCACGCGGTGGGCCCAAACACGTTGCGGGTGTTGAGGATCGCCATGAACACCGAGGTGAGTCCGTAGGCGAGGACCTGGGGGAGAAGCAGGTAGGCGAAGGCGACGGTCAGCGGCTCGTTGACTTGCGGGTCGCGGCCCAGCATCAGCCGCACCAGCAGCGGGGCGGCCAGCACCGAGACCGCGGTGGCGAAGACCAGCAGCGCGGTCGTCAGCGTGACCAGGCGCCGCACGAACGCAGCCCCGCCGTCGGGGTCGCCCTGCTCGGCGCGCGCGAGCACCGGCACGAAGATCGCGGTGAACGTCGCCTCCAGGACGAGCGCCGCCACCAGGTTGGGCAGCTGATTGGCCACCGAGAACGCGCTGGACAAGGCGGCGCCCAGGATCGCGGCGAGCAGCACCACCCGGGCGAAGCCGGTGAGCCGGCTGATCAATGTCGCGAAGGCCATCGCCCAGGACCGCGACACCAGCGCGGCGTCCGACAGTTCCGGGCGTCGGCGATCGATCCCGGCGGGCACGGGCGGCAGCGGCCCGGTCGGCGGCGAGCCCTGCATCGGGGAACGGCGCGGCGGCTGTGGCGGGCGGTGGTGGTGCGAGGGGGCCTGCCGGTAGGCGGGGGTCATACTCGGTGCTCTTGTTCGACCCGTTGGTCGGCGTCGTCGTGCGTGGCGCCGGATTCGGCCGCGTGCCGGGCGTGGGGTGGGTCGGGGCGATCCAGGTCGGCGGGATCGGGCTGGCCGCGGAAGCGGTGCCACAGCCGCCGGCCCGCCAGCAGCACCAGCACCGCCGCAGCCGACAGCGTGATCGCGAACAGGACCTTGCCGTAGGCGTTGGAATGCACGGACAGCCGCACCGGCTCGCCCAGCCGCAGACCGTCCGACGTCCGCAACGTCACGTCGACGGCGACGCGTTGGGTGAAGTTCACCTCGATCGGAATGCGCAGCGGGAGGTAACCGGGCGGCAGTTCGATCTGCCCGACGTCGGTGACGTTCATCCCCGGCGGGGCGTCCACGTGCACCCGCACCCGGATCGGAACACTCAGGCCGTTGTGCAGCGCCAACGGCAGCGGACTGTGCTCGGTGGCCAGCGTGTACGAGCCACCCGGGTTGACGATCGTGACGGCCCCGAACAGGTCGTTGATCGTCTTACCGACCACGGCCAGGCGCTCTTGCGCCAACCCGTTGCGGGAGTCGGGCGGTTCGGACTGGCTCAGCGCGCGCAGCATGTCCTCGCGCAGCGGCGCCGTGTATTGGACGCCGGTCAGTCCGGTGCGGTCGTCGGTCATCAGTGCGGACGTCAATCCCGACAGCCGGCCGACCTGGCCGGCGATCGCGGCGGTGACGTCGTCGTTGAACTGCCCGCGCGCGGAGGCGTAGGCGCCGGCTTCCTCGGGGGCTTCGGTGCGCGCCGAGGCGTCGGCGATTACCGCCGGCAGGGGGCGCGGCACCGCCAGACCGGAGCGGATTGAGGTGCTCAGCGCGGTGAGCATGACCTGCGCGTCGTCGGCCTGCAGGTTCCACGTGGCCGGCGGGACCAGGATCTGGGCGCGCGGCGCGTCGTCGGGCCGGAGCGCGTGCCAGAAGATCGAGCCCAAGGCGTCCTGGCGGCGTGCCGTCACCGAATCGTGCGCCAGCCGGACCGTCAGGGACGGGTCCAGGTAGGTGGGCACCTCGGGGCTGGATCCCGCGCCCGCCAGCGCGGCCCCGACGGCCGGATCGAACGGCGCGACCGCGACCTGTGGGGACAATCGCCGGGGCGCGGTGTCGACGGCGGTCTCCGAGGAGCCCTGCGCGTCGGCGGCCGACAGGTCGGCGGCGGTGATCGCGACCGTGCTCTCGTTGGCGCCGAGCAGCTTGACCGCGCGGGTGGTCAGCGGGGCGTCGGGCACCAGCGTGGCGCCGCGGGTTGAAGAGACGTCCAGGATTTTGTCGACGATGCTGTTGCCGGTGGTGGTGGCCGTGGCGGTGAGGCCGGGATCGTTGACGCGCTGCAACGCGTCCAGGTCGGTTTGTGCGTAGGGCAGCGGGGCCACGCAGGTCCGGTGCGCGAGCGCGCGCAGGCGGTTCAGCCATTCGGTCGCGGCGGCCTGTCCCGTGCCGGCGTGGGTCGGGGTGCCCGGAATTTGACCCGGGCCGTCGGGCGAATTGGACACGATGTAACCCGCGGTCATCGCGTTGACGGTGACCAGCAGGTCGGGGTCGATCGCCAAACACAGCGCGCGGCCGACGGCGCCGTCGGGGTCGACGTCGTGGCTGGTCGCGACCTCGGCCGCCGACAGCAGGATGTCGAGCCGGCCACCGCTGGCCAGTGAGGTCGCCAGGTCGTCGTCGACCAGCCGGACCGGGATGGTTCCCCCTGGCACGCCGGGGGCCAGCCGTGGCCGATCGGCCAGCGGCCACAGCATGGTGATCCCCACGGGTTTGGAGGTATCGGGCGCGACGGCGGAGCCCACGTCGTCGGCGCGGTCGGGCGGCACCCCGACCACCGGCAGCAGGAAGCGCGCGTTGTCCAGCCGGGCTGGAGCGCCGTAGTCGGGCGTGCCGTTGACGTTGACCAAAACCGGATAGATGCCCGGCTTTTCGGCTCCCAGCGACGGTTTGGTCAGCGCGCGCAGCGGGGCCGACAGGGTGAAGCCGACCTTTTGCCCGCGCTGCAGTTCGGGCGCCACGGTGAGGAAATCGGCGGCCGCCTCGTACCGGTCGGTGTCGCCGTCCAGGGTGGTTCGCAAGCCCGCGGACGTGGTGACCGCGCCGGCGTGCTCAAGGCGGACCATCACGTCGCGAACGGGGCGGTCGCCGATGTTGATCACCATGCCGCTGACCGTCACAACGGGTGGACTGGTCGTGGTGACCACGTCCGGGGTGACCTGGTCGATGCGAACCCGCACGAACGGCGTCACCCCCGGCTCGCCCGCGGCCGCGGGTGGAACCACGGGCCCGGCGAGTACCGCGAGTCCGGCCACGATGCCAAGCACGGCCGCGATGCGCAGCAAGCCGGCCCGACGGAGAAGCGGCGCCGTCACGGCCCCGGTCCGTGGCCGTTCTTCCGGCCCGTGGCCGGTTTGTCAGAATGCCGGGTCCGCGAATGCGTCTGCGGGCGGCGCCGCGGCGCGCTGGGCGGCAGCGGGGGAAGCGCGGACGGGCCGTCGCTTTGCAGCTTGTCGATCAGTTCGTCGGCGACCCGGGCCAGGCGGCGTTCGTCGGCGTAGGCCAGCCGTGACGGCAGTTCTTGCATGGGCACCCAGGCCACTTCGGCGACTTCAAGGTCCTCGTCGGAGAGCTCGCCGCCGGAGAAGCGCATTAAGTAGTGATGCACGGTCTTGTGCACGCGGCGGCCGTCGGTGACGAACCAGTAGTCGATGCGCCCAAGCGCGGCCAGCACGCTGCCCTTGATGCCGGTTTCTTCGGCTACTTCTCTAATGGCTGTCTGTTCGGCCGTCTCACCGAGTTCGATGTGGCCCTTGGGCAGCGACCACAACATCCGTCCGCGCCGGTCGATGCGGCCGATCAGGGCGGCGACCTGCGAGTCGCGCGGTCCGTCGAGCCCGTCGATGACCAGCCCGCCCGCGGATGTCTCGTGGACCGTGCGCAACCGCTCCGGCCCGCGGCGGGACCCGCGCGATCGGCGCGGTTTGGTGGCTGTCGAATCGCCGTTTACTTGACCGTTGGTCTGCTTCTCGGACGAAGCCGCAGCGCCACGACCGCGGCGCCGTCCCCGGCGCCGACGTGGTTTGCCTTGTTCGCCGTCCGACACCCAAGCGATAGTAGCTGGCACGGCATGCTCTCCTGGACATACTCGCCGCTGGGTGGGTGCGCGATGGTCATAACGGAATGCGTCTCGTCAGAGCGGGCCTATCGCATGCGCTATTGCGAAGGCCGCGCCGAAAAGGATCAGAGACAGCGGTCCGGACAGGCTGCCGATAACCATCGCGCGGCCTAGCCGGCCGACCACTCCGGAAGGCCACGCCCACGCGAGAAACGCGGCGATGGCCATGTAGACGAGGACCACCGGAAGCACAAAAACTATCGAATAGGGCATCAAGAGCCACGTGGCGAGCTCGACGACGAAGATGTGGACAAGTACTAATGAAAACGTTCGGGGACCATATCGGTCCGCCGACATGTGCGACGTCGCTTGTCGGTCATCAGCGCAGCACCACGAGCGCGAAGCTCGCTCCGCCAATCAGCACCGCGACTGAACAGCTCGCGAGGCTGAAACCGAGGCCGCGGTTGCGCGGCGACCGCGATCTGAGCAGTGCGGCACTGAACAAGAGCGACGTCAGGGTTGTGATGGCGGTGGCGGTCAGCATCCACGCGCGTTCGCCGGCGTACGCACTATGCGTTTCGAACGGCCACTTGCCCAACAGCCACATAGCGATGAGCAACACTGCCAGCACCGCTTGAACCATGAACGGCGCGGACAGCGTCGCCGTGCGCCAAACGGGGGCATCGAAACCTTTCGACCGGACAGACTACGCCATAGCTTCGTGAGACTACTGACGCGCAGTGGCCGGTCAATTCAGGTTTGATGCGCACTTTGGTGCCACGTCGCGGGTGCGAGGCTCCTCACACGGGCTTTTCGTTTCCAGCCGACTAGGCTGATCGAACGTGCCTGACGCCGCCCAGGATGCCGAACTGCTGACCGCCGCCGCGGTCGCGCTCAATCGGCATGCTCCCGTGTTGGCCGAGCTGGGCTCCGCGTTCGAGGGCGCGGGCCACCAGCTCTACCTCGTCGGCGGTTCGGTGCGGGATGCCTTGCTGGGCAGGTTGAGTCCCGACCTCGACTTCACCACCGACGCGCGCCCCGAGCAGGTGCAAAACATCCTGCGGCGATGGGCCGACAACCTGTGGGACACCGGCATCCAATTCGGCACGGTCGGGGTCGGCAAGGGCGACCATCGCTTGGAGATCACCACGTTCCGCGCCGACACCTACGACCAGGTGTCGCGAAACCCCGACGTGCAGTACGGCGATCGCCTCGAGGACGATCTGGTGCGCCGCGACTTCACGGCCAACGCGATGGCCGTGCGCATCACGCCGGAGGGTCCGGGCGAATTCCTCGATCCGCTAGGCGGTTTGGCGGCGCTGCGCGAGCGGGTGCTGGATACCCCGGCCGCACCCGAGGTGTCCTTCGGCGACGATCCGTTGCGGATGCTGAGGGCGGCGCGGTTCGTCTCCCAGCTCGGCTTCACCGTCGCGCCGCGGGTGCGCGCAGCGATCGAACAGATGGCTTCGCAGCTGGGCCGGATCAGCGCCGAACGGGTAGCCGCCGAGTTGGACAAACTGGTGCTCGGCGACGACCCGACGGCCGGGATCGATCTGCTGGTCCAAACCGGCATGGGTGAGGTGGTACTCCCCGAGATCGGTGGCATGCAGATGGCCATCGACGAACACCACCAGCACAAGGACGTCTACCAGCACTCGCTGACCGTGCTGCGCCAGGCGATCGCACTCGAAGACGACGGGCCGGACCTGGTGCTGCGCTGGGCCGCGCTGCTGCACGACATCGGCAAGCCGGCCACCCGGCGCCACGAAGCCAACGGCGGGGTGAGCTTCCACCACCACGAGGTTGTCGGCGCCAAGATGGTCCGAAAGCGGTTGCGCGCCTTGAAGTATTCCAAGCAGATGGTCGAGGACATCTCGCAGCTGGTGTATCTGCATCTGCGGTTCCACGGCTACGGCGATGGGAAGTGGACCGATTCCGCGGTGCGCCGCTACGTCACCGACGCGGGCCCGTTGCTGCCGCGGCTGCACAAACTGGTCCGCGCCGACTGCACGACCCGCAACAAGCGGCGGGCCGCGCGGCTGCAGTCCAGCTACGACCGGCTCGAGACGCGGATCGCCGAGCTGGCCGCCCAGGAGGATTTGGCGCGGGTGCGTCCCGACCTGGACGGCAACCAGATCATGGAACTGCTCGGCATCCCCGCGGGCCCCCAGGTGGGCGAGGCATGGCGGTTCTTGAAGGAGCTGCGCCTCGAGCGCGGCCCGTTGGACACCGACGAGGCCGCCGCGGAACTGTTGGCGTGGTGGCGATCTCGGGGGAACGCTTAGCGGCGGGGTTGCGTCCGACTAGTCGTGGACTACTGCTTGGCTGGTGATAATGGCGCGGCGGCGATCTGGCACGGCCAACCCGACCTCGACCTCGACGGTGACGGCCGCTTCGAATCGATCGGGATGGACTTCGACCATGACGGGTTGCGCGACGACGCGCTCGCCGATCTCGACGGCGACGGCCTCGTCGATCACGCCGTGCTCGACGTCGACAACGACGGCACGCCTGAGGCCTACTTCACCGACGACGGATCCGGGACGTGGGCGGTGGCCATGGACCGCGGTGGGCAACTGCGCTGGTTCGGCCTCGACGGTGTCGAGCACACCGGCGGCCCGCTGGTCGATCTCGACGGCCACGGGCGTCCCGATGATCGGCTCCTCGATACCGACGGCGACGGGCTGGCCGACCGGGTGCTGCGCTCCGACGACACCGGTGTGACCGGATACGTCGACACCGACGGCGACGGCAAGTGGAACGTCCGGCTGACCGACAGCGACGGCGACGGGCTCGCCGACGGTGCGAGTTCCCTATGAGGTTGCTGGCGTAGCGATTTCGCTGCGACGGCCGCTGCGATGGAACTCCGTTACATCAGCATCCCGTTTCTCGTCGCCGAGGCCGGCGGTGATCCGTGGTCGCTCAATGCCGGCCTGCAGGCCGGCCGCCCTGCACGGATCTCCGATCTAGCGCGGGCCTTCCGTGCCGCTGGGACCAGCACTAGCGAGGCCGCCGCCGCGTTCGAGGCAGCCCGCCGGCGGTTCGACGCGGCGTGGAATCACCGGAACGGCGAGCATCCCATCAATGACTCCGATGAAGTGCAACGCGTGTCCCGGTCGCTCGGTCTGCAAGCCGCGCAATTACCGAAGATCGCAATCGATTTGGAGGTGATTGCCGCAACGCTGGCCGAAGTCCAACGGGCGGCTGCGGGGTACATCGTCGCGCTGGAATACGACCTCGAAGACATCGACGACGAGATTTGCGAAGCCCTTACCGATGGGAACCACTGCGGCGTCGACGGTCTGCGCGGGGAAGCCGTCGCCGAGAGCAGGGCGATCGTGTTCGCGCTCGGCCAGATTCGCGATCGGTATGCGGCGGCACTTCGGGCGGCGCTGGACCGACTGCGAACCGACGGCGCCGACCCTGCCGAGGTCAACGGCGTCGACGAGCTGCTGATCCCGCCGTCGGACACCAGCGCGGATCGGGTCAAACGGTGGTGGGACTCGTTGAGCGCTAACCAGAAGCGGCTTTTGACCGATCAGCATCCGCCCGAGTTGGGCAACCTCAACGGGATTCCGGCCGACGTGCGGAACTCGGTGAACCAGACGGCGATGAACGACGATCTGCGCAGGGTCGAAGATGCCGTCCGTCGGCGCGGGGTGGTCCCGGACGCGCTTCGAGACAACGCGCTCAACAACAGGGATGCCGATGTGTTCGCCAACCCCGCAGAGTATGGCCTATGCGTCACCGACATCACCAGATACCAGAATGCGGTGAAGACCAACGATTTCCTCACGCGCGACGAGGGATCCGCGCCCCAGCACGGGCTCCCGATCATGTTGTGGGCCTATGACCCGCTGGCGTTCGGCGGCAAGGGCAGGGCGGCGATTGCAATCGGCAACCCGGACAAGTCCCGGAACACGGCCGTCATGGTTCCGGGGACCAACAGCAGCGTCAGGGGAGGGTGGATGTCCGACGGCCCCGACGACGCCATCAACCTCTACGAGCAGGCGGCGAAGGCCGACCCCTTCCACACCACTGGGGTGTTGGCGTGGATGGGCTATGACGCACCGGAATTCGACCATCCGCATTGGCAGCGAACCCTCACCGAGCCGGCCGAACTGGAGCAGGTCGGCACTCCGTGGAGGGCACGGCAGGCGGGGGCGCTGCTGGCCGCCGATGTCAACGGCCTGGCAGCAACCCATGAAGGGTCGACACCGAGTCATGTCACCGTCCTCGGGCATTCCTACGGATCCACGACCGTGGCCGATGCCTTTGTCAACAGCGGTATGCGCGCCAATGATGCCGTGCTAACCGGTTGCCCGGGAACCGATTTGGCGCACCGCGCCGCGGACTTTCGTCTCGAGGGCGGCAGCTTGTACGTGGGCGCCGCGTCGACCGATGCGATCAGTTGGATCGGGGAGTCAGGTAATGGGCTGCCGAACGGGCTGAACAAGACGCTCGGGGGACCGCTGGGGCCGTGGGCCGGGCTGGGCGCCGACCCGGCCCACGAAGCTTTCGGAGCGGTGCGCTTCCGTGCCGAAGTCGCCGGCTCGCACAGCCTCACGCCATGGTTCACCGACCACGCGCACTATTACGACGTGGGCAGCGAAGCGCTGCACAACATGACGCAAATCGTCACCGGGCACGGCGATCGGTTGGCGGCCGAAGGCATGCTGGCGGCCGATCGAGCCCAGGCGCGGATTGCGATTCCTCGCCAGGTCCACCTGCCGTGGGGGACGGTCTCGCTGCCCCGCGTCGATATTCAGATGCCCATCGCCGTCGACCCGGAATGGGATCGCCCTGGGCGGGCCGTCACCAACGGGCATGGCTTTTAGGGCGATGGAGGCTGCGGTTCGCCGGACCGACACCCGGTGAATTGACCACTGACCAGCCTGCGTTTAGGCTGGTCAAAAGGCCTTTAGGCCATCAGAGGCCGTACCGGTCGAAGTTCGGAAGGAGTGCCAATGTTCGTCAATACGGAGCAGTTGCACTCGGGAGGCAACCAGTCCCACCGCGCTGGTGGACACGCCCAAGAAGGGGCCGATCACCTCGCCGGCGGAACCCTGGAATCGGGGATGTTCGGCGACTTCGAAGCGGCCAACTCCTTCCACAACGCCGTGACCACCGCGCACGGGCAGCACGTCAAAAACCTGCAGGGCCACAGCGAGACGCTCACCAGTGTCGGGACGAAGGCACACCACGCGGCCAACGGGTTCACCAATATGGATCAGCACAACGCTGAAGAGCTGAAGGCGGTGCGGCCGAGTTCGGGCCCGTCGGCGCTGAACGCCTGAGGAAGGCTCGTGGCGGAAGAGCGCCCCTCTAATGCGGTTGCGGGTCCGCCTTTCGGGCAGTGGACGCCGGGCTATCCGCCTCCGCCATCGCAGCGCTCCCGGTTCTCGCCGGCAATCGTGTGGGGGCGTTTGTTATAGCGGCGGCTGCGACGATAGTGGCTGTCGTCGCACTAATTGTGGCTACGGCCCGGTCGCAGGTTATGTGCCTCCGCGACAAACGCTGCGCCGAGATTCACTGCCGCCGAGGACTTCCGCGGCACAGCGACAACTGCGCGATACGTACAACCTAGCCGCACGCGCCGTGCGGTCCATACGAATGGCAGCAATCCTGCACTGGCGCGTATTGCGCTCGTTAATGCTGTCGCGATGCTTGATAGCACGTACGCCGGTCCAGCCCTTGACAACAAGCATCGAGATAGCAGGCGAACTAGGCACGGCGTATCGCACGCTGACCGCGAATGTAGTAGCGATGCCTGCACCGAGCGCGAATACAGAGCAGCTCTGAATGATGTTGGCGCGAAGGACGCCGCGATGAGATAGGTATGCGGGAGCGGGTGACCTACCTCCTCGCAAGCCAGGGTGATTGATCATTAGTCAGTTAGCTGCTCAACTATTGGAGCAGTCTCCGGGAAACGGTCTCGGAGGGAGTGGGGATGAGGAGGACGTATGGCGGGGGATTTGCCTCCAGCTTCGGGTGGGGGGCCAGCCGCGGGCCCGCCACCGAATCCGATGCACTGGCCACCAGCGTTCCCCACCCAGCCGCCACCACGCCCGCGGGCATGGTCAGCGATCATCCTGGCCGCGATTGCCGCACTGCTGGGCACGGCAGCTCTAGTTGTCGCGCTCACGCGGCCAGTGGGAAACTCTTCGACGACCTCCGCTACCACTTCTACGACACCTTCGTACACTGCGGAGCAAACGGTGGCAGCGCACGAGAAGTTATGTGATGCATACAAGTTGGCGTCGCGTGCAGTGCAAATAGAGACGAATGGCACTAACCAGGCATTCGCGGGAATTGCCACAGTGAATGGCGCAGTGATGTTGCAAGAAGCCGTGAATACCAATCCGGGGCTTGCTCCGAGTGAACGTGCCGCCGCGCTCGCCTTAGCTGAGGCCTACAGCAACGTTGCGGCCACATCTAGCTTGGCGGGGGGCCAAGACCCGGCATGGCAATCAGCGTTAAACGATGCCAACACCAAGGACGCCTCGATGAAGAAGATCTGTGGGAGCGGGTGACCTACGTCTGGGAGTGGTAGGGCGGATGGCAGCGCGTCCGTTGCAAAAGCTGCTGGCCGCTATGTGGCGAGCATACGGCGGGAGCCTGCCCCGACATCCTGGTGAGGGCCATTCGCCGACCGATGCAACGCAATGCAATGAGATCTGGTTTTCCTGCACACTCCTAGACCACGCAAATAGCCGCGCTTCCTGTGGACACCCGAGTGGTTAGCAAGGCACGAGGACACGCCACTTCCATAGTGAATTGCTGTCGTCGTGTCGCCTGCCTCACTATTGAAACGTTAAGGGTGCCGGGCACTCGGAAACGCGACGTACGGCGCTGCCGACGAATAGGGGGACGGATGGAGGGCGATCTGCCTTCGAGCCTGAGCCAGGGGCCGGTCGCACAGCCGCCCGCGGGGAACTCTCCACCGGACCCAGTTGGGCAGACCGCGACGGGCTCATACCCACGGCTGGCGATTGCGGTAGCAGCGACGGCTGCGATAGCTGTCGCTGCGCTTGTCGTGGCGCTAACTCGGTCAGCACATCCGAATTCGTCGCTGACCACCACTACGGCGCCGACACATACCGCCACTGAAACTGCGACGGCGCAGCAGCGGCTTTGCGATACCTACAAGTTGGTCGCCAGGGCCGTCCAAGTTGATACGAATGGCAGCGATAAGGCGTTCGCGCGCATCGCCCTTACCAACTCCGCGGTCCTGCTTTACAGCGCATCCAACGACCCTGCCCTGGACGAGCGGCCCCGCAGCGCAGCCCAGGCACTAGCGACGACGTACCTGACGGACACGGCCAAGAGCAGCGAGGGAGTTGCCAGCGATTCAGAATTTCAGGAGGCTGTCGCCGACGTGAACGCAAAGGACGCGGCAATGAAAAAGGTATGTGGTGTGGGTTGACCTCCCGCCAGGCACATGGACAGCGGCGCTGATCGGACCTTGGTGGCCGGCACCGTCGACGGCTCTGCGAGCCGGTGCCGAATATTGGAGCGAAGCGTGTGCGGAGCAGCAACTCTATTCACAGACTTTGCGCACCCAGTGGACGTTATTCGCGGCTCACAACCAGGGTCATACGGCGGATGACCTTATAGATCGATTCCAGCAGGGCGAGAAGTTTCATCTAGACCTCGCTGAGAAGTACCAGACAAAGGCGTCGGCCTTCAATTCGGCTGCTGACGCCACCGACTATGCACGCAGTCGATTGTCCGACATAGCGAACACCGGTAATAACGAAATCAATCAAATCCTTGCCTCGAAAAAACCGCTTCCAGAGAAATTGGCGGAAGTACAAGCTGTGCAGATGCGTTGCAACACCGATGCAGCAAATGCCAGTCGGGACGCAGTAGACAAAATGATGGGAGCAACGCAGAAGATCCTCGATATTGAGGGTATGGGCGGCGACGCCCGTAGCTGGGCGCGCGCAAATGGTTTTAATGCCGGTGATGCATCCCCGCCCAGCCCGATCAGTGAGCATGACCTGAATTCGGCTACACCGCAATCTGGTGGATCGGGTACGCAAGCGCTTGGGCGCGGCGCAGAGCGGGGCGGGGATGCGCCAGCCGCGGCATCAGCGGGGTCAGGTGTAGGCGGAGGACAAGGTCGTGTTGGTTCTTCGCCGGGAGGCGGCGCGCCGGCTCATACGGCAGCTCTCGGTGGCAGCGGGGGCCACGGTGCTGAGATGCAAGGTGGCGGTGGAGCAACGGGACCATCGCAAGCGGTCAGCGGTCTGCAGGGGCATGGCGTACAGACGCCGGGTGGTGCTGGGCCAACAGGACCATCGCCAGCGGTCAGCGGTCTGCAGGGGCATGGCGTACAGACGCCAGGTGGCGGTGTGACGACTGGACCATCATCAGGGGCGCCAGTGGGTGGCCTTCAGGGACACGGCACGCAGTTC
The DNA here is from genome assembly GCF_035666375.1 of Mycobacterium sp. 5-140-3-2. Classification (NCBI taxonomy): domain Bacteria; kingdom Bacillati; phylum Actinomycetota; class Actinomycetes; order Mycobacteriales; family Mycobacteriaceae; genus Mycobacterium; species Mycobacterium sp. 5-140-3-2. The sequence goes on along the minus strand of NZ_CP142025.1, from coordinate 5,539,445 downwards.
CCGGCTTCGTCAACAGGAGCCTCGACAGCTGTGCCGTTGGCCACCGGCGGTGGCGGCACGGTCTCGCCAGGGATGCCAGGCGTACCTGGCGGCGGTGGTATGTCCATGTCGCCAGCCGGCCTCGGCCAGGGCCTCCAGCCCAACCTGGCTCAGTCGTTCACATCCGGATTCGCCACGGGCCAGGCGACAGGCCCTGGGGGGCAAGCGTTTTCAGCGGGGGCCTTTAACGCGTTCGATGGCGGGGCGCCCCAAACTGCCCAGGGTGTACCGGCAGTTACGCCGACCGTGCCCAGCGCGGGAGCGTTCGTCGCGGCAACGCCTCCCGTCGACGCGCCGCCACCCGCGGCGCCCGCGCCAATGACAACTGGCGGAACCACTTCAGTAGCGCCGGCGGTCATGACCGGTAGTTCGTGGTCGTCCGCAGCGAGCGTCGGTGGCGGCCCGTCCATTCCGTCGGGATCGTTGCCTGCCTACGGATCCGACCTCCGTCCACCCGTTGTGGCGCCACCATCGATGCCGTCCGCACCGGCTGGTCCGATCTCGGGCGCGCCGGTAGCACCGTCGCCGGCGTCGTCCCCGTCGGCGGGCGGACCGCTGGTCTCGCCGGTCGAGCGCACGGCACCCGGCGCGGCCGCCGCGCAGGCCGGCACAGGGTCGTCTGCGATGGCCAGCGCGTCGACAGCGTCCGCGGCCGCGGGCGCGACCGCCGGCGCGACATCCGCAAGGGCCGCCGAACAACAGCGCCTCCAGCGGCTCGTTGATGCGGTCGCCCGCCAGGAGCCGCGCCTGTCATGGGCAGCGGGACTCCGCGACGACGGCACCACCACGCTGCTCGTCACCGACCTCGCTGGCGGCTGGATTCCGCCCCACGTCCGGCTGCCCGCCCACGTATCCCTGCTCGAGCCGTCGGCGCGGCGCCATGACGCCAACGTCGTCGACCTGCTCGGCGCCATCACGGTCGCGGCCGCGCACCACGCCAACACCTATGTCGCAGAACCGGGTTCCGACGAACCAGCACTGAGTGGCGACCGTCCGGCGCGCTCGGCCGCGCCCCAAGTCGACGAACTTGGGCCCACCCTGGTCGAAGCGGTGCGCCGTCGCGACGGACTACCGCGGATTGCGCAGGCCGTTGCCGCGCCCGCGGTGCGAAAGACGGGTGTGCTGGAAAGCGAAATCGAGATGTTGCACGAATGCGTCGCCGACATTCAGCACTCGGTCATGAGTGCATATCCCAATCACGATCCAGCGGCGGTCGGCGATTGGATGCTTTTAGCGGCGATTGAGGCGTTGATCGATGGGCACGAGTACCTCACCAATTACCATCTGGCCTGGTTCGAGGCGATCAGCCACCGCAGCGGTTCGTAGCGGCCCTCAATCTCAGGTGAATACCGTTCCGGGCGTCTTATGCCAAAATGACGGTACGAGTAATCGAAACTGCCTGAATAGGCGCCGACGGTTGCGGGTGCTGTGAACGGGGTGGAGGTGAGATCGTGGGCAACGGAATCAGAAGTGATCCGTTCTCAACCAACGTGCTAGTTGGTGGGCCCCCGGCGTCGATCCCGAGGCCGGGTCCTGCTGCGCCGGGCGATCCGTCGCCCGTGGGCGGCATGCAAGGGGCAATCGGAGCAGCCGGCAACGCCGGCGTCCCGCAAGATGCCGCCGATGCCGAAGCGGCCGACGCGGACCGCCGCGCGCACGCCGCCGATGCCGCGGCCAAATTCCCGGCCAACGAGGCAAACGGGCAGCAAGAGATGCAGATGATCCAGCAAATGCTGTCCAGCGTGACCGGCGCCATGGGCGGCGCAATGGGCGGCGTCATGGGGCCGATGACCCAGCTTCCCCAGCAGGCGATGCAGGCCGGCCAGAGCGCGCTCCAGCCGCTGATGAGCGCCGTTCAAGGCGCGCACGGGGCCGCGTCCCTCGCCGACAGCGCGCACCTGGTCGACAGTGTCGGATCCGGCGGCGCCGGACTCGGCGGCGGTTCCGGCGGCGGCGCCGGCCTCGGCGGTGGCGGCACGGTTCCGGCCAGCTCACTGGGCCCGCCGCCAGTGCCGACATCGTCGCCACCGACGACGCCAGCCGGCGCGAAGGCCCCGATAATGCCGGCAACCGGTGGCATGCCCGCCATGCCCGGACAGACGGGAATGACCGGCATGCCGATGATGCCGCCAGGTGCGATGGGCGCCGGTGGCGAAGGCGGCAACAAGGACAAGCCGGTCGAAAAGCGGGTGACCGCCCCGGGCGTGCCCAACGGCCAGCCGGTCAAGGGCCGCCTGACGGTCCCGCCGAGCGCCCCGGGCAGCAAATCCGGCGAGGCTAAGCCGACGGTGGTCACCAACAGGCCCAACCGCCGGATCGTGATCATGCCGTCCGAGGACGAGCCGAAGGACTAGCCCCAACCGACCGACAGGTGAGTGGTTCGGTAGTCCGTCCGGCAGTAGGGTCGCTACGTAATCGCGGCCGGCCGGCCCCAAGTCATATTGGGTTGCCCGTTATTGACAGCACAACTGTCGATACGTGCATGCTATGAGGTACGTCTGCAGCGACCGCGGAATCCGCGGCCAGGAGGGTGTGGGAGTACTAGCTCGAGTGTCCGGCAAGGATGCGGCGCCGTGGCGGCGCACAGGTGGATTGGGGCGGGGACGTCGATGACCGATCCCCTGAGAATGCAAGCGGTCGCGGCATTGGTCCGCGCCCACAACCTGTTCGCGGGCGCCCCGATCAGCCCGCACATCGGTGATGTGGCGGAGCCGACGCACGCGATGGCGCGCCACGCCGCGGCGCTACCGAAAACGGCGTCCGCCCGCTCGGGCGCCTCGATAAAACTGCTGAACCACTCAAGCCACGCCGACCGGACGGTGGGGGACATCATCGCGGCGGCGCGCGCCGATCACGCGCACGCTCGGGCGGCGACGCGCGCGGTGCTCGAAGCCGCCGAATCGGACGTGACCCCGGCCGCCGATACGCCTATGGGCCGGCGGGAAGCCATGGCGCGCACGGCGACACGGCTGCGCACCCAACACCGCCACGTCACCAAAGCACGACGGCGCGCAAAACTGCTCGCGCGGCGACTACGACGCCTGCACTACCCGCAGAGGCGGTCGATGCACGGAAATCACGCGAGCGGGCGCCAGGCGGTCTTGGCGGCCATCCGTAAAGCGCTGGATATCAAAGGCATTCATGATCCGGCGGCGCGCGCCCGCTGGGAACGCGGGATGGACCTGGTCGCCCGCCGCGAGTCCAATTACAACGCAAACGCGATCAACAACTGGGATTCCAACGCGGCGCGGGGAACCCCCAGCAAGGGTGCCTTTCAATTCATCGCGCCCACGTTCGCGGCCTACCACCAGCCAGGGACCTCGCGCGACATTCACAACCTCGTCGCGCAGGCATGCGCGTTCATCAACTACGCGATGGGCCGCTACGGGGTCGCGGTCGACGCGTCGAATCTCGCCGATCGGATTCAGCAGGCCGATCCTCGCCGATCACCCAAGGGGTACTGAGCATGCCGCTGAGTTTGTCTAATCGCGACCAGAACTCCGGGCACCTGTTCTACAACCGGCGGCTGCGGGCGGCGACCACCCGGTTCTCGGTCCGCATGAAACACGACGACCGCAAGCAGACGGCCGCGCTGATGCTGTCCATACTCCTCGTGGCTATCGCCTCGGGCTGGATGCTTCTGCTGAACGTGCTGAAACCCACTGGCATCGTGGGCGATTCGGCGATCATCGGCGACCGCGACTCCGGGGCGCTCTACGCCAAGATCGACGGTCGGCTCTACCCGGCGTTGAATTTGACCTCCGCGCGGCTGGCGACGGGAACGGCGAACCAGCCGACGTGGGTGAAACCCGCTGAGATAGCGAAGTATCCGACCGGGCCGCTGGTCGGTATTCCCGGCGCGCCGGCAGCGATGCCGGTCCATCGGGGCGCCACCTCGGCCTGGGCGGTGTGCGACACCGCGGGACGCCCGCGCAGCCCGGAAAGGCCCGTGGTGACCTCGATCGCCGGCCAGCTCGACGCCTACGATCGCGCCACTCCGCTGCGCGATGACGCCGGGCTGCTGGTCACGTTCGAGGGCAACACCTTTGTCATCTGGGGCGGCAAACGCTCCCAGATCGATCCGGTCAACCGGGCGGTCACGCTGAGCCTGGGGCTCGACCCGGGAGTGACGCTGCCGGTGGAGATTTCGCGGGCCCTGTATGACGCGTTGCCGGCGACCGAGCCGCTCGGCGTCCCGCAAGTGCCCCTGGCGGGGACCCCGTCGACATGGGTCTCGGGATCACAGGTGGGCGCGGTGCTGCAGGCCCAAACCGCCAGCGGGGGCAAGCAGTTCTACGTCCTGCTGCCCGAGGGCGTGCAAAAGATCACCAGCTTCGTGGCCGACCTGTTGCGCAGCGCCAACTCCTACGGGTCGACGGCGCCGCGCGTGGTGACCCCCGACGTGCTGGTCAACATCCCCGAGGTGACGTCGCTGGCCGTCGACTACTACCCGACCAAGCGCCTGAATTTCATTGACACGGCGGCCGATCCGACCACCTGCGTCGGCTGGGAGAAGGCGTCGACGGATCCGCGGGCGCGCGTCGTGGTCTATAACGGGCGCGGCCTGCCGACACCGTCCTACCTGGACAACCGCATCGTCCATTTGGTGCGTGACGACAACGACCCGGCATCGGTGGTCGCCAACCAGGTGCTGGTGTTGCCGGGCGCGGCGAACTTCGTGACATCGACCAGCGGCGTGGTCACCTCGGACTCCCGCGAATCGTTGTTCTGGGTGTCCGACAACGGGGTTCGGTTCGGGATCGCGAACGACGAGACCACGCTGCGAGCCCTCGGGCTCGATCCGGGCTCGGCGGTCCAGGCGCCCTGGCCGCTGCTGCGGACTTTCGCTGCGGGTCCCGCGCTGTCTCGGGAGGCAGCGCTTTTGGCGCGCGACACCGTGCCGGCGCTGGGCAAGGTGGCTGTGGTGACGACATCGGCGAAGCCGGGAGGCTAGAGAATGTCCAAGAAAGCGTTCCCCATCAACCGCGTCAAGATCGAGCCGCCGAAACCGGTTCGGGTAGCCCCCAGCGCGCCGATCGCGCTGCCGGAACGCGAGCCCCGCAACATCTGGGTGATGATCGGCGTGCCGGCGCTGATCGTCGCGCTCATCGGCACCATCGTCATGCTCTATGTCTCCGGCGTCCGCAGCCTGACCACCGGCTTCTTCCCACTGATGGGCATCGGCGCCTTCAGCATGCTGGCGTTCTCCGGACGCTTCGGCCGAGCCCGCAAGATCACCTGGGGCGAAATGGAAAAGGGCCGCCGACGCTACCTTCGCGACCTCGACAGCAACCGCGACGAAATCCAGACCGCCGTGTGCGCGCAACGCGAGTGGCAGAACTCCGTGCACTCCGACCCGCGCGGCCTGGGCGCCATCATCGGCGGCCCACGCATGTGGGAACGCGGCCGCGCCGACGCGGACTTCCTGGAGGTGCGGCTCGGCACGGGGGTCCAGCACGCGCCCGACTCGGTGCTGTCGGTGACCTGGCCCGACATCGCGTCCGACGAGGAGCTCGAACCCGTCACCGGGCAGGCGCTGCGCGATTTCATTTTGGAGCAGCGCAAGATTCGCGACATCGCCAAGGTGGTGAACCTGCGGTCGGCGCCCGGATTCAGCTTCGTGGGCGAGGACCTGGACCGGCTGCGGTCACTGATGCGCTCCGTGTTGTGCTCGCTGGCGGTTTTTCACAACCCGCGCGACGTCAAGCTGATGGTGGTGACCCGCAACCCCGAGGTGTGGTCGTGGATCGTGTGGCTGCCGCACAACCTGCACGACGAACTGTTCGACGCGTGCGGCTTTCGGCGCCTGGTCTTCGCCACGCCGGAGGAACTCGAAGAGACGCTGGGCGCCGAGCTGCACATGAAGGGCAAGCGCGGCGCCTGGACTCCGCTGGCCGCGGCCAGCCCCACCGCCATGGGCTCGGCCCTGGAAACCGCCACGGACACCGTCGATTTGGGACCGCACCTGGTGATCGTCGACGACAACACCGGCAGTCCCGACGCCTGGGAGAGCGTCGTCGGCCAGGTCGGCAAGGCGGGAATCACCCTGCTGCGCATCGCCTCACGCGTCGGCACCGGCGTGGGCTTCGCCACCGACCAGGTGTTCGAGCTCAGCGAGCGGCACAGCTCACCCAATGGCTCGGTCAACGGCGAAGTGGCCCTGCGCCGGAACGGATCGGACTCCGACGGGGAAGACGGCCGCCCCGCGCCCCTGCTGCGCGTGCGCAACAAGTTCTTCGCGCACGCCGACCAGCTTTCGGTGCACCGCGCCTACCGCTACGCGCGCGCGATGGCACGCTGGTCACCGACCAGCCGCAGCGAGATCGCCGATTCCGTCAGCGGCGCAACCGAATTGCTGCGCGCCCTGGGGATCAGCGACCCGCGCGACCTTGACGTCGACCGGCTATGGGCCGAGCGGCGCGGCCGCGGCGACGAGCGCTGGTGCGAGGTTCCCGTCGGCGCCAAACCCAACGGCGAGCTGCAGAACATCACCATCCGCGCCAAGGACTTCGGCGGCTTCGGTTTCCACTCGGTGGTGATCGGCACCAGCGGGTCGGGCAAGTCGGAGTTCTTCTTGTCGCTGGTTTACGGCATCGCGCTGACCCACTCCCCGGAGACGTTCAACGTCATCTTCGTCGACATGAAGTTCGAGTCGGCGGCCCAGGACATCCTGGGCATCCCCCACGTGGTGGCCGCGCTGTCCAACCTCGGCAAGGACGAGCGCCACCTGGCCGAGCGGATGCGCCGGGTCATCGATGGTGAGATCAAACAGCGCTACGAGCTTTTCACCTCGGTGGGCGCCCGCGACGCGAACGACTACGAGGAGATCCGCCTCGCCGGACGCGACCTGCCCCCGGTACCGGTGCTGCTCGTCATCGTCGACGAGTACCTGGAGCTGTTCGCCAACCACGAGAAGTGGATCAACCTCATCATCCACATCGGTCAGGAAGGCCGCGGCGCCAACGTGTTCTTCATGCTGGGCGGCCAGCGCCTGGACCTGTCCTCGCTGCAAAAGGTCAAGTCCAACATCGCCTTCCGCATCGCGCTGCGCGCCGAGTCCGGCGACGACAGCCGCGAGGTGATCGGCTCGGACGCCGCCTACCACCTGCCGTCGAAGGAGAACGGCTTCGGCCTGCTGAAGGTGGGGCCGCGCGATCTGGAGCCGTTCCGCTGCTTCTACCTCTCCGCCCCGTTCGTGGTGCCGAAGACCAAGGAAGTCGCGGAGACGGTCGACATGACGCTGACCAAGCCCCGCCTGTACAACTGGCAGTTCCAGCCGTTGGACGCCGCGGACGCCACGGCGTTGGAAGCCGCCGCCGCCGTGGACGCCGAGCCCGACGAATTCCTGTACTACGACGACGGTTTCAAGCGGAAGAAGATCGTGGACGTGCTGCGGGAGTCGTTGCACAACGTGCCGCACCGCTCGCCGCGCCGGCCGTGGCTGGAGCCCCTGGAGGATCCGGAGCCGATCGACGTTCTGGTCGCGGGCTACCGGGGCAAGCCCTGGCACGTCGACTACGGGCAAAACCCGGGCCTGATGTTCCCGGTCGGTGTCATGGACATCCCCGAAGAGTCCAAGCAGGTGGTGCACGCGGTCGACGCGCTGCGCAGCAACGTGATCGTGGTCGGCGCCAAGCAGCGCGGCAAGACGACCACCTTGATGACGCTGATGTGTTCGGCTGCAACGATGTACAGCCCCGCCCGCGTCACGTTCTTCTGCATCGGCGGGGCGACCCTCGCGCAGGCCGCGTCGCTGCCGCACGTCACCGACATCGTGTCGCCGAAGGACGCCGAGGGCATCGAACGCATTTTGAGCAGCATGGACGCGCTGATCGATGCCCGCGAAGACTCGTTCCGGCGGCTCAAGATCGACCTCGACGGTTTCCGCGAGCGCCGGTTCGCGCCCGGCAGCGACGGGCTGGGCGGCACCGACGCGAACGACCCGTTCGGCGACGTCTTCGTGGTGGTGGACGACTACGACGACCTGTATTCGAAGGACACCGTTCTGGGTGACCGCATCATCTCGTTGAGCAGCCGCGGTCCCGAGTACGGGGTGCACGTCATGTGCAGCGCCGGCGGCTGGATTCACGGGCAACGGCAAAGCCTGCTGCAAAACGCCACGGCGCGAATCCAATTGCGCTTGGCAGATCCGAGCGAAAGCCAGATGGGGCACTCGTCGCTCGAGTCGCGCGACGCGGCCCGCCGGACACTGAACCGCCCCGGCTTCGGTCTGACCGACAGCCTGCACGAGCTGCGCGTCGGCGTGCCGGCCCTGTCCGACCCTGCCACCGGCGCGATGGTCAGCATCGTGGACGTCGGAGCCCGCATCGCGGACGTCGCCGGCGTCACCAAGCACGCAACCCTGCAGCGGTTGCCGCAGCGGGTGGAACTCAAGGCGATCCTGGAATACGAGGCCGCCCACCCGACCGGCGACCATCTGTCGATCTCTTTTGCTATCGGAGAGCGCCACGAACTCGGGCCGGTGCCGATCAAGCTGCGCGAAAGCCCGGGCGTGATGATCCTGGGCCGGCAGGGCTGCGGAAAGACCCTGTCGCTGGTCTCGATTGGCGAGGCGATCATGAACCGCTTCAGCCCCGAGGAAGCGCAGCTGACCCTGATCGACCCCAAGACCGCCCCGCACGGCCTGCGCGATCTGCACGGGCCGGGCTACGTGCGCGCCTACGCGTACGACCAGGACGAGATCGACGAGGTGATCACCGCCTTGGCGCAGCAGGTGCTGCTGCCCCGGCTGCCTCCCAAGGGTCTGAGCCAGGAGGAGCTGCGCGCGCTCAAGCCGTGGGAAGGGCCGCGGCACTTCGTGCTCATCGACGACATCGGAGACCTGCGCCCGGATCAGAGTTACCCGCCCAAACCGCCGGTGGGAGCCGCATTGTGGAAGCTGATGGAACGTGCCCGCCAGATCGGCCTGCACGTGTTCACCACCCGCAACAGCGCGAACTGGGCGACGCTGCAAATGGATCCATGGATCAGGTTCCAGAACTCGGCGAAAGTCGCCCAGCTCTACATGGACAACGACCCGCAGAACCGGATCAACCGCAACGTGCGCGCCCAGGCGCTCCCACCGGGACGCGGCCTGCTGGTGAGCGCCGACGGCGACGTCGAAGGCGTGCTGGTCGGGCTGCCGTCGACGTTCACACCCCCACCGCAGTAAGCAGCTGCGGCTCAGGCGTTTTCACCGCCTCGGCCATGGCGCGGCGGGGCGGACGGCTCGGCCACCAGAACCACCGGCCCAGCAGCGCCACGATGGACGGCACGACGAACGCCCGCACCACCAGGGTGTCGAGCAACAGCCCGACCGCGATCGTCGTGCCGATCTGGGCGATGCTGAGCACGCTGCTGCTCAGCAAGGCCAGCATGGTCAGACCGAAGACGATGCCCGCGACCGTGACCACTCCGCCGGTGCCGCCGAAAGCGCGAATGATGCCGGTGCGCAGGCCCGCCGCCGCCTCTTGCTTGATGCGCAAGGCGAGCAACAGGTTGTAATCCGCGCCGACGGCGATCAGCGCGATGAACGCGATCGGGGCGACGGACCAATGCAGATCCTGATGAAGCAGGTGCTGCCAAATCAGCACGCTGGCACCGACGGCCGAGGCGTAGGACAACACGACGGTGCCGACGACGACGAGTCCGGCGACCGGGCTGCGCAGCATCGCGGTGACGATCAAGAAGATGAGCACCAGCGCGGCGCCGACCAGCAGGGTGGTGTCACTGGCGACGAAGCGCTGCAGATCGGCGGTCACCGGCCCGACGCCGGCGAGGTCGACCTCCAGCGGCGTCAGGGTTCCCTCCTTGGTGGCCTCCTTGATGGCGGCGCGAACCTGGTCCGCCCGGTTGGCGCCATCGGCCCCCCATTCGGAACCGTCGCCATAGACCAACAGGTATGCGCCGCGACCGTTTTCGGAGATGAGGTGGCGAAGCGCGGTGGTGTACCGAGGGTCGGTCAACGCGCGCTGCGGCATGTAGAAGTCCCCCGCGGCGCTGCCCCGAAATTGCGTGGCGATCTCGTTCAGGTAGTCGGTCAGCTGATGCATTTGAGGTCCGAGCGCGTCGGTCAGGCTCAGCAGGTCGCGTGCGGCCGAACGGGCCTGTCCCAACGCGTCTTTCATCGAGGCCACGCTCTGCGGCAGGCCGGCCATCGCGGCAGCGGCCGCGCTCGATCCACTGGTCAGTTTCGCCGCGCCGGCATCGAGCCGAGAGGAGGTCTGCACCAGGCTGTCGACGGGCTGTAGCACCCGGTCCACCGTCGAGCAGATCGGGCTGGCCGCGCAGTCGGGGGTCCGTACGACGAAGTCGCGCAGTGGGTCGAGGTAGCCTGACACCGTCGTGACGTTGCGCTGCAGCCCGTCCATGCCGGCGCGCATGTCGGTGGCGGCGCCGGACATGTCGGCCAATCCCGCACTGCCGCCGCGCAAGCCGTCGCCGAGGCCGTCGACGGCGGTCTGGGTCTGCGCCAGCGCGCCGTCCAATTCGGAGACCCGCTTCAGACGCTGGGTCAGCGAATCCATCGTGTCGCCGAACTGGCGGCCGAGCACGCCGGCCTGATAGCTCAGCGTCGCCTGTTCGGGAACCTTGCCGTCGGGGCGGCTGGCGGACTGCACCGCACGCACCCCCGGCACGGCCATGATGTGACGCGTGATTCGCTCGATGGCGATCAGGCCGGCGGGGTTGCGCAGGTCGTGGTCGGCCCGGATCCCTACTACGTCGGGCAGCAGCGAGTTCGCCGCGAAATGCCGTCCGGCGCTGGCATAGCCGCGGTTGGAGTCGGTGGACGACGGCGTGGCGGCGGGCTCGTTGAAGCCGACCCGCATGCCGGCCAACGGCAGCGCGACGAGCAGGCACAAGCCCAGTGCGGCGACCAGGATCGGGCCCGGCCAGCGCGCCACCGACGTCCCGACCCGACGCCACCGTCGCGCGGTGGTGGACGGCCGCGGTTCGAGATACCCGTGACGTACCGCCAGGCTCATCAGCGCGGGCGTCAACGTCAGCGCCGCGACCATGGTCGCCAGAATACCGATGGAGCAGGGCAACCCGGCGCTGCGGAACGAACCGACCTTCGCGAACACCAGGCAAGCCAGTGCCACCGACACGGTCAGCGCCGATCCGATCACCACGGGCGCGATGGAACGGTAGGCCTGGGTCAAGGCCTGGGCCGGGGCCACACCGTTGCGGCGGCCTTCGTGATAGCGGCCGACCAGGAAGATCGCGTAGTCGGTACCCGCACCGAGGGTCATGGCGGCCATCAGCGCCACCGAAAACAGCGACACCTCAACAATATTGGCCTGGCCGAGGGCGGCGACGACGGCACGCGCGAGGGCCAGGGCGATTCCGACCGAGATCAGCGGTATCGCGGCGGCCACCGCCGAGCGGTACACCATCAGCAACAACAGCAGGATGAGACCGATGGTGGCGGCGGTGATTCCGAGCATCTGTCGGTCGATCGCGGAGAATTCGTCGACGATCGTCGCGCCGGGGCCTGTGACATGGACTTCCAGGCCCGATGGCGGCGCGAGTTTGTGGATGGTGCCGCGCACGGCGTCCACCGAATCGCGCGCCTGCGCGGTGCCGAGCATTCCGGCGAGCCGCACCATGACGCTGACCGCCTTGCCGTCCGAACTTTGTGCGCCGGCCGCCGTGGCGGGCTGCGACCACAGGTCGGTCACCGCGTATACGTGGCGCTGATCCGAACCCAGCGAGGCCGTCAACGCGTCATAGAACCGGCGGTCGGCCGGCGTCAGCCGCTGATTGTGTTCCAGCACAACGTAAACGAAGTTGTTGCTGGGCGTCTGGTTGAACAACTGGGCGGCCCGCGCGGCCGCCTCGGCGCTCGGCGCGCCGGGCGGCATGAAGGAGCGGGCATGGGAGTCGACGACGCGTTCCAGTTGTGGGACGGCGAGATTGGCCGCGGCGGCGGCCAGGATCCAGAGGCCGATGATGGCGACCGCGTAGCGCGACGTCAGTCGCGCAAGGCTTCCCATTCGGTCATGCAACGGTCTGCCGATCGCCGGTGGGCCCGCCGAAAAGACCCACGGCCACATGTTCGCCCCGCGACAACGCCCGCACCCGCACCGACCGGCGTGACCCGATCCTCACCAACGCGTGCAGGCCCGGCTCGGCGGCCTCAAGATTGGCCCGCACCTGTTCGGCCGACGCGCCCTCGTGGGCCGCCTGGTCCAGCTTGGCCACCAGCATGGTGATCCAGCGCTGGCCGAGCGAAAGCATCAGGCCCTCCGCGTCGCCGAACAGCTCGGGCACCTCGGATGAGTTGTCGATCAACACAAGTGCCGCCTGAGGGTCCGTCTCGGCGGCCTTGATGACTTCGGCCATGAAGGCCATGCGGTCGTGCAGCAGTGTCCATGTCATGACTCGACGTTAGGAAAGCGGCCGCCCGCCGCGCGTCGTGCCGAAGTGCAGTCTTTGTCTCCTACCACGGGCGGAGGCGGGTGCCGTCCGCAGAAGGATGTGACGAAGCACCGGCCTCTTCTAGGATTGGACGATGTTGCGCGCCGCAGCGGGTCACGTGCGGGAACTACTTCGCCGACGAAGCGAGCTGATTCCCGTCGGCATCACCTGGGCGGCGCTGATCTCGGTCGACCTCGCCCTCGTGCTGGGCGGCGTGATCGGGACGCTGCAGCGGCCCGTCTCCGACCTGCCCGTGGCGCTGACCGCGTTCGCCCTGGCGTTGTCACCGTCGTTCGCGTTCTTGATCTTCAACATGAAGATGACCCCGGGCCCGTTGTGGGCCACCTGGTCGGTGTCCAGCGCATTGACGCTGTTTGGAACGTCGACACCCATTCACGCCGATTTCGCCCCGGCGTTGTTGGTCCTGATGGTCTTGGTCGTCGCGACATTGGCGTCGGTCCTCGGCGGCTTGCTGGCCACCGCGTCGGCGGCCGCGATGTTGCTCACCGCGTCCGCGCTGCACCGCCTGGACACGGTCGTGCTGTACCTGGGGTTCATCACGGTGGGCTGGCTGCTCGGCTACCTGATGCGCACCCAGCGGCTGCTGCTGGCCGAACAGATCGCGGCACAAGAGGCACTGGCCGAGCACGCCGCCGCCGACGAACGCCGCCGCATCGCGCGCGAAGTGCACGACGTCATCGCGCATTCGCTCAGCATCACCCTGTTGCACGTGACCGGCGCGCGCCGCGCGCTGCAGCAGGATCGCGACGTCGATGACGCGGTCGATGCGCTGGAGCAGGCCGAGAAGCTCGGCCGGCAGGCGATGGCCGACATCCGCCGCACCGTCGGCCTGCTCGACAACTGGCCGACCAAAACGGCGCAGACCACGCCCGAACCCGGCATCGACGACGTCCCGGCGCTCGTCGCGGGCTTTCAGCAAGCGGGCCTGGCCGTCACGCTGTGCGTCGAAGGGCCCACCGACCACGTCTCGGCCGCGGTGGGCCTCGCGCTCTACCGCATCACCCAGGAGTCGCTGGCCAACATCGCCAAGCACGCGCCGGAGTCGAAAGCCAGTGTGGTGCTCGACATTTCGCCGGTGTCGGCACGGCTCGCGGTCAGCAATCTGCTCCCGGCCGCCGTGGTGGCCGCGAAATCGGCGGAGGGGCGTGGCTTGCGCGGCATGCGCCAGCGCGTCGACCTGCTCGGCGGCGCCCTCGACGTCGGCCCGACCCGGGACGGGTGGTCGGTGCGCGCCGAGATCCCGCTGCACGAAGGCGACACCACCTGGCGCCCGCGATGGTGCAAGCTGTGACCGACCCGGCGCCCGAGATCACCGTCCTCCTCGTGGACGACCAAGACCTGGTGCGTTCGGGTCTGCGCCGAATCCTGCGCCGCAAAGACGGTTTCGTCATCGTCGCGGAGTGCGCCGACGGTGACGAGGTGCCCGCCGCGGTGGCCGAGCATCGACCCGACGTCGTCGTGATGGATCTGCGGATGCGCCGCGTCGACGGCATCGAGGCGACCCGCAGGCTGGGCGGCAGGCCGCCGGTGCTTGCGCTCACCACCTTCAACGAGGACGAGCTGCTGTCGGGGGCGCTGCGCGCCGGGGCGGCCGGTTTCGTGCTCAAAGACTCCTCGGCCGAGGAGTTGATCCGCGCGGTGCGCGCGGTCGCCAGGGGAGACAGTTACCTGGATCCCGCGGTGACCTCGCGGGTGCTCACCACCTACCGCAAGGCGGCTCCCGGCCCGCGCGGCGCGGCGATCGCCGAGCTGACGACCCGCGAGCTCGACGTCCTGACATTGATCGGCCAGGGCCTGTCCAATACCGAAATCGCCGGCAAACTCTGCATTTCCGGCGTCACCGTCAAGAGCCACATCGGGCGGATCTTCGGCAAGCTCGACCTGCGCGATCGCGCGGCCGCGATCGTCTATGCGTACGACAACGGCATCGTCGCCCCGCGCTGAGGAGCTACAGCGGCGCCGTCGGCTCCGCGAGGTTCAGCAGGAGGTAGGCCATGCACACCAGGAAGTTCAGCACCACCATGACCAGGCCCGCGAACATCAGCGATCGGGCGCCGCGTTGCCGGAGCCGCTTGTACCTGGCGGCGCGAGACTCGCGGTCGAGCCGGATCGCGATCAACGCAAAATTCAGGTTGATCATTTCGTGAGCGGCCAGCGGCGCGCCCTCCAGCATTGCCCGCAACCGCTCCGGCGCCGTGCGGACGCCCACCCGCGCGAAACGGTGGCACAGGCGTCGCTCCCGCCTGCGGCGGAGTGTGTGATACGGCAGCCGTAGCTGCCGCGCAAGTTGCCCTCGATCGTCCCCCCAGGGGTAAGACGGGGTCATCACAAGCGGGATTCTAAATCGCTCGAGGGCACTTTCGCCCTGTGTACACGAACTATGTTGCGACAGATCATTTCGCCGCGCCGCCGCTCATTTGCTGGGCGGCCGGCAGGTCGAGGTAGCGCTCCAGGTTGCGGTGCATGTTGATCACGCGGCGTTCCTCGCTGGACAACACCAAGTGAGTGAAGCCGGGTTGGTGCATGCCGCGCTGCAGGCCGGGGAGCACCGCGATGTCCTGGGTGAGCACGACGCCCGGCTCGGCCGCGTCGGCGGCCATGCGCACATCGGCCGGCTTGGCGCGCGGCGCGCCCGGCGGCATCCGGGTCGTCAAGAACATCACCAGCTCGCCCTTATCGGGGTCGGCGCCCGGGCGCGAACACATGACGGTCAGGTGGTCGGCGTTGGCTAACAGGGTCATGTTGGGGAACACGTTGTACTGGTGCAATCGGGTCATTCGGTCGGTGTCGGCCCAGTTGAGATCGACGCCGCGGCCCGCGGCGAAGGCCCGGGTTCGCTCGGCGATCAGTTCGGCCACCGTCTGCCCGGGCCGGCGTTCGTCGGCGGGAAAGGGCGTGCCCTCGGCCGCGCCCATCAGCGCTCCCTGCGTGTAGACGTAGGCGTCCCACACCTCTTCGTCGGTCAGCGCGCCGCCCAGGCGAGGGCTCGGCACGCCGTAGGGCTGATCCGACTTTCCGGTATGGCCCCAAATCCGTTGCGGCGCATGGATGTCGTCGACGCAACGCAGTAGCTCGGGATGCAGGGTCTGGATGTGGTAGGTCTCGCTGTAGCCGTCCGCGATCGTCTTCCAATTGGCGTCGACGTCGACCGTGAGCGTGGCGTAGCAGCGGAAGTCCTCCAGCCGGCACCAGGCGATGTCGTCGGGCACCGCCTCCAGGTATTCGATCAGGGGCATCGCGTCGAGGTCGAGGTTGACGAAGACGAGTCCCGCCCACGTCTCTACCCGGGCCGGTATCAGCGGAAAGTCGGACATGCGCAGCGAGCCGAAGCCCTTGCGGTTCGGCACCCGTTTCAGCGCGCCGGCCAGGTCCCAGGTCCACCCGTGATAGCCGCACTTGAGTTCGCGCAGGCCCGAACCCGAGCCCGTGCACAACGAATTGCCGCGATGCCGGCACACGTTCTGGAACGCGCGGATCTCCCCGTCGTCGTCGCGGACGATCAGCACCCCGTACGGCCCGCAGCGGTACTCGAAATAGTCACCGGGCGCCGCGATGTGGTCGACCATGCACGCGAGCTGCCACACCCTCGGCCACATCCGCTCCACCTCGAGTGCGGCGAAGGCCGGGGAGTAGTACCGCTCGGCCGGCACCAGCGTCGGGTTCTCCGGCGGCGCGCCGATCGCATCCTCCTGGACGTGCGAGCGGGTGCGCGTCGGGTTGCGGGCGGCCGTTGCCATGGTTCGGAGCTCTCAGCGGGCTCCGCGAACCAGGCGTCCGGGGCGGGCCCCGGTGTCGACGTCCTTGCGGCGGGTGACGGTCCCGCTGACGATGGTCGCCGCATAACCGCTGGCGCCCTGCAGGATCCGGTTTCCCCCGGCCGGCAGGTCGAACGCCATCGCCGCCGGGTGCAGCCTCAGCGCGTCCATGTCGATGACGTTGATGTCGGCCTTCTTGCCGGGTTCGATGGTGCCGCGGTCGGTGAGGCCGAACAGATGCGCGGTGTCACGGGACTGTTTGCGGATCACGTATTCCAGCGACAATTTCTCGCCCCGCTTACGGTCCCGCGCCCAGTGCGTCAGCAGGAACGTCGGATAGGAAGCGTCGCAGATCATCCCGCAGTGCGCGCCGCCGTCGGACAGCCCGAGCACGCCGGCGGGGTGCAGCATCATCTCGCGGATCGCGTCGCAGTTTCCGTCGGCGTAGTTGAACAGCGGCAGCATCAGCATGTTGGTCGCGTCGGACTCGAGCATGAGGTCGTACAGCGTGGACAGCGGGTCCTCACCGCGGGCCTGGGCGATCGCGGCGACGGTGCGGTCCGGGGTGGGCTCGTAGTCGGGCGGGTTACCCAGCGAGTAGAGCCGCCCCAGCGAGTGCTGCACCAAAGCGAA
The DNA here is from genome assembly GCF_035666375.1 of Mycobacterium sp. 5-140-3-2. Taxonomy (NCBI): domain Bacteria; kingdom Bacillati; phylum Actinomycetota; class Actinomycetes; order Mycobacteriales; family Mycobacteriaceae; genus Mycobacterium; species Mycobacterium sp. 5-140-3-2. The sequence goes on along the minus strand of NZ_CP142025.1, from coordinate 5,522,577 downwards.
CATCCCGTCGAACAACAGGGTCGGGTCCACCGGCAGGTCGTCCTCGGACAGGATCGCCGCCTTCACCGCGGGATCGGCGAGCCGCCGTGCGAGCTCCTCGCGGCTGCACTCGGCCTTCAACCGGCGGTACGTGGGCCGGTGGCTGAAGCCGTGGTGGCCCTGGAAACCGATCATCATGCCGAACGGGCGCGCCGCGATCTGCGGATACAGGCGCGCGCCCGCGGCGTGTGCGTCCGCGGACAGGTCCAGCATCTCGCGCCACAGGTTCGGATCGGCGTCCACCTGGATCAGCGCGAACGACACCGGGCGGTCGATCTCGCCGCTCAGCCGTCGCATCCAATCGAGCTCCTTCTTGGGGCCGATGATGTCTTCACCCGCGGCGCCCTGCGGGGCCAGCTCGAACACCGCCTGGCCGCCGGCGGCCATGGCGCGGCCGAGGCCGAACAGTTCTTCCTCGGCGGCGAACGTGCCGGGTACGGGCTCGCCGTCCATCGCGCGGTGCCCCATCGTGCGTGACGTCGAGAAGCCGAGCGCGCCGGCCTCGATCGCCTCGCGGACCAACCGGCCCATCGCCTCGATGTCGTCCGGGGTCGCGGGCTCGTTGCGCGCACCCCGCTCGCCCATCGCGTAGGCGCGGATCGCGCCGTGCGCGACCTGGCTGCCCACGTCGACGGAGAACTTGTGCTTGTCGATCGCGTCGAGGTACTCGGGGTAGGTTTCCCAACCCCACGTGATGCCCTCGGTCAGCGCGGTGCCGGGGATGTCTTCGACGCCCTCCATCAGTTCGATCAGCCACTGCTCGGTGCCGGGCCGCACAGGGGCGAAACCGACGCCGCAGTTGCCGGTCACGATCGTCGTGACGCCGTGGCCGCTGGACGGCTCCAGCAGCCCGTCCCAGGTCACCTGACCGTCGTAGTGGGTGTGGATGTCGACGAAGCCGGGGGCCACCACATGCCCTGAGGCGTCGATGGTTTCGGCCGCCTCCCCGCCCATCTCGGGGCCGTCGGCGGAGCGGCGGACGACGTCGACGATCTTGCCGTCCTTGACGCCGACGTCGGCGCGGTAACGTTCGGCGCCCGTGCCGTCGACGATGGTTCCACCGGTGATCTTCAGGTCGAACATGAGACTCCTCTTCGCCGCCGCGGGCTGTCTCGGAGGGCTGAGCGGAAGGCGCACAGCATTTCGCTACGGTAGGTAGCGTAACTCGTGGCGTGGCGAAGGCAATAGCTTCGGCCGAATTCGCAAGCCCTACAAAGAACTCTTCAGCGCGGCGACGGTTTCCAGATCGTCGAGCGCGGCGACGCCCCGGCGCAGGCCTTCCATGGCGATGTCTTCGACCTGCATGCCGCCCATCCCGGTGGTGATCAGCGGGGCGACATAGGCGTACAGCGCGCCCTGGCGGAACCGCAGCCACAGGTCGTCGCGGTCCAGCTCGGGGCCTCCCGCCGCCACCAGCGCCCGCCGGTAGTCGTCGAGCAGCTCGCGTTGGCTGGCCCGCCGGTCCTCCGGGGTCAGGCTGGTGATCAGGGTGTAGGCGAGCTCGCGGCTGGGGTGCCCGCGTCGCACCGCCTGCCAGTCCAGCAGCCCGGCCTTGCCGCCGTGGAAGTACATGTTGCCGGGATGGGCGTCGCCGTGCATGACGGTGTGCGGGGGAGTGTCGATGAGCGCGGCCACGTCGCGGTAGTTGTCGGCGATGAACGCCGCCTTCTCGACCGGGATCGTGGTCCGCTCGGCAAGGCGCTTGATCGAGGTGTGCATCAGCGAGCCGGTCAACAACGACGTCACGTCGCCGGACGGCGTGTACAGCCAGCCCAGCGGCCCACGCCCGTCGCGCGGCAGCCGGTCCCAGAACGTGGCGTGCAGTTCGGCCAGCAGTTCGACGATGAGGCCGGCCTGGTCGGTCGAGAGCGGGTGCAAGGTGTCGGGGAACTCGCACGACTCTGCCGGGAGATCCTCCAGCACCAGCAGGTACCGGCCCGTCCACGGGTCGAAGGCCGCGCCGTAGCAGTAGGGAACGCCGATGACCTGCGGCGCGAGCTGCCGGTAGAAACGCACCTCGGTGTGCCCGAGCCGGCCGAGCTCACCCATCAGGCGGGTGGCAGCGGTCTGCGCCGCGACCTTGACGAACACCGACTCCGGGACGTTCTTGCCGGTCAGCACCAGCCGCGCGCGCGAGGACGTGCCCGCGTCCCTGCTCAGCACGCGCACCGACCGGACGGTGGTTCCCATGACGCGGGACAGGACCGCGGGATCGATCTCGTCGGCCGACCGAGGCAAGCCGAACCGGCCGCCCACCAGCGCGTCGGTCGCCACCCGGCCCGCGCCCCGGCCCAGGTGCGCGGCCAGGCCGACGAAGGAGAAGGCTTGTCCCACAGGGTTTTTCATGTCCATCCATCCCGGCTCTCAACCCGACGCCGGTGCTGCGCCAGCGACACCGACGCCGTCGGAGAAAACCAATCGAACGTCTGGACATCAGACAATATACCATTATTGTCTGATCTGTGGAACCAGGGCCCTCACCACGAGCTGTTCGACGAATTCGCGTTTGTCGGCCGCGGGGCGGTAGCGCCACGAGGGCGCCAGCAGGAAAAGGGTCGCTGCGTGCAGCCACTGCACGATCGAGCGGAAATCGACGTCCGGGTAGAGCAGCCCGGCCGCCTTCCAACGGTCGAGCAACGGCCCGTAATGCCGCAACAGCAGTTCGACAATCGGTTCGGAACCCTTCTCGAGCGCCGAGGCCACCGCGGTGCTCTCGGCCGCGAACAGCGCTTCGTTCAGCGGGTTGCCGTCCACGGATTCCACCCTTGCCAGCACCATCTCGGGCACCGACCGAACGGGGTCGTCGGGTGCGGGCAGCGAGCGCACCAACTCGCCGAGCGCGGTGTCAATCCGCGCCAGCATCAATCCCAGCAGGACGTCGTCGCGACCGGGAAAGTAGCGGTACACCGTCGAGCGCGACACCCCGGCCTCGTCGGCGACTTCGCCCATGCGGAACTGGGTGTTGCCGCGCCGGACGATGCAGCGCCCGGCGGCAGCCAGGATCCGTCTACGGGCCTCCTCGTCGTCGAGGATCGCGCGGTCGTCGCCCCACCGCCGGCTCGGTTCCATGGCGGCGATGTTACGGGATGCGTTGTGCTGCTTCGGTATCGGATGCCAATTCATCCCGGACGCAGTCCTTCGCCGAAACGCCTTGCGGCGCAACGACGAACCCCGCCAGAAAGGCCGAATGATGGCGTATTCCGCCGCCGACGAGTCGTTCACCCACCAGCTCCCGAGCACGTTCGACCAGGTGCACAACGCCGATCCGACGTGGTCGGATCGCTGCTATTTCTTCGCCGCGTCGCCGGACGGCACCTTGCTGCTGGCCAGCGGCTACGGCAACAACCCGAACACCGGCACCGGGCTGGGCTACGTCAAGGTCAGCCTCGCCGACGGCCGGCACTGGGACCTGCTGTCCGGGCGGCCCGTCACCGGCGACGACCGCGGCGACCTGAGCGCCGGACCGATGCGCTGGACCTGCGTCGAGCCGCTGAAGAAGTGGCGGCTGGACGTCGAGCCCAACAACTCCGGGATCGAGTGGGAGCTCTACTACGAACCCACCGCGCCGATGTGGGAGCTGTTGCCCATGAAGGTGCGTGGCAAAAACGGCGAGTTGCTCGCCGACATGTACCACATGAAAGAACCCGGGCGATGGAGCGGCTGGGTGACGATCGATGGGGAACGCGTCAGCGTCGACGGCTTCCACGGCGGCCGCGACCGCACCTTCGGCGTGCGGGTCTCGGACAAGATCGACTTCTGGTTGTGGCTCGACGCCGGGTTCGACGACCACGCGATCGAAGCGTGGATCATCGAATCGTCCGACGGCACAGTCAATTACGTCGACGGCGGCATCACCTACGCGGATGGGAGGCCGTCGAAACGATTCGTCAAGATCGAGCACGATGTCGAATTCGACGGCGACCGCAAGCGACCCGCCCGCGCGATACTCGTGTTCACCGATGAAGACGGCCAGGCCCATCGCGTGATCGCCGAGGCACCCCACCAGCAAGTCAACGCCTACTACGGCCTGCCGATGGCACACTGCCAATACGAAGACTTGGGTGGGGGCGCCTACTTCATTCATTTCGCTTGGGACAGTAGCCATCCCGACCAGCTGTCCGAGACCGAGAGCAAATCGATGGCGCTCGACCAGCTGATGCGATTCGAGCGGGACGGCGAGACCGGTTGGGGCATCTTCGAATTGCTGCTCGGCGGGCAGGGCTATGCCCGCTACCCCAACTGGACCGCGATGGACATGTCCGCCTTCACCCAGGACAAGACCCCGGTCGATCGCTTGCAGGAGGACAGCGACGGGGTTCGGCGATGACCCTGGACGCCGATCGGGAACGGCGGTTGACCGACTGGGTGCGCACCCAGGTGCCCGACGCCGCCGACGTCCGCCTCGAGGGCATCGACCGGGTGAGCTTCGGGCACTCGGCGGAGATGATGACGCTCAGCGTCGTCACCCGGCGCGCCGGCCGCGACGACCGCCGCGACGTGGTGTTGCGGCTGCGGCCCCGGCCACCCGCGCTGCTGGAGCCCTACGACCTCGCGCGCCAGTTCGCCATCCTGCGCGCCCTGGCCGGCACGCCGGTCCGGGTCCCGCCGGCGCTGTGGCTCGAACCGACCGGCGAGGTCCTCGGCCGGCCGTTCTTCGTGATGGAACACGTCGCCGGCGACGTGTACGAAATGGAGCCACCCGCCGGTGCGGCCGACCACACGGTGGTCCGGATGTGCCAGAGCCTGGTCGAACAACTTGCCGCCATCCACACCGTCGACCTCACCCGGACCGGGCTGGCCACCCTGGACGACGGCGCCGACCACCTGGAGCGCGAACTGGGCCACTGGGCCGCGGAGATGCACCGGGTCAAGCGCGACCGCCTGCCCGCCCTGGAGCGCCTCCATGGGGCCCTGCTCGCCGGCAAGCCGGACCCGTGCCCCACGGTTTCGCTGGTGCACGGCGACGCGAAGCCGGGAAACTTCGCTTTTACCGCCGGCGAGGTGAGCGCCGTCTTCGATTGGGAGATGACGACCGTCGGTGACCCGCTCACCGACATCGGCTGGCTGGAGATGCTGTGGATGCAGCCGGTCGGGATCAACAGCCACCCCGCGGCCCTGTCCATCGACGCCCTGCTGGCGCACTACGAATCGGCCAGCGGGATCAGCGTTGTCAACCGGCCCTGGTACCGGGCGTTCAACGCCTACAAGATGGCCGTCATCTGCCTCATCGGCGCGATGCTCGTCGAGGACGGCCACAGCAACGATCAAAAACTCGTGCTAGCCGCCTACGGCACCTCGCTGCTGACCAGAGCCGGGCTCGCCGACCTCGGAATCGACGAACCCCTCGACGACGGGCCGGTGCTGCCGCGCGACGACCGCATCGCGCAGGTGCTGTCCGGATAGGCGTTCAGGCGGTGCAGGCCGACCGGGTCAGGCCGGTCCAGACCAAGGTGACGCGGGTGCCCCGCGGAGTGCGGGCGATGGCCGCCTCGTCGGCGAGGGCCTCCATCAACGGGATACCGCGGCCACGCATCTGGGCGCTGCGCTGTGCCGGCACCTGCTGCCGCCAACGGCCCCGGTCATCGACGGTCACGGCGAGGGTGTCGGAGTCGGCGTCGTAGGCCGCGCGCACATCCACGGTCCCGCGCTGCGTCGCGTCGACGTACGCGAACTCCGCGGCATTGGCGATCGCTTCGTTCACCGCGAGGAGCAGGTCGCTGAAGCGGTCTGTGCACAGGGAGAAATACCGGTTCAACCAGGCGCCGAACTCGACGCGGGTCCGGGCGGCGCTGCGTGCGTCGGCCGCCACGCCCGTTCGGACGAAAAGAGTGCGGTCATCGAGGTTCGACATGTTATGCGGCCGATCGAACCGACCCATCGCCCCCAGGTGTGTTCGCACTCCCGTCGAGGCTCATTCCCCGGCGATACCGCTCAGCGCGCCGTCCAGGCTGCTGTACAGCGCGAGCACGCTGTCGATCCCCATCAGCTTGATCGGCCTGCTCGTGGCCGAGCCGTTGGCGACGACCGCGAACTTCGTCGGCGGTTCGACCTCGGCCTGCGCGGTCACCAGCACGGTCATCCCGGCCGACGCCAAGAAACCGACGTTCGACAGGTCGACGATCAGCGCCGCGGGCTTGGTGGCCAACGCGGTCTGGATGGCGTCGGCCAGCTGCGGCGAGCTGAGCATGTCCACTTCACCCGAGACGGTCAGCACGACCGCCTGATCTACCTGGTGTTTGCCCACTTCAAAAGCGGTTGGGTCGACGACATCGCCGGATTGTTCGCCCATGGTCTATCACTCACATTCGGTCCCGTGCGGGACACCGCTAGCTCTGGTACAGCCACTGCCATATCCGGGGGCTGCTGATTCAACCCCTCGGGGAACACGCTTGCCTACGCGGGAGATCCACCCCGGTCGATCTGCGCCGCTCAGTGCAGATACAGCTACAAGTGTTTGGTCAATGGTAGGACACGCACCAATCCCGCCTCAAAATGCTGCACGATTCCCGCCGCCCGGCGGTCCCGCGACGGCCTGTCTCTTCCGGTCGGGGCTGGCCGAATATGATCGGCACGATTCAGGCTTGAGCGCGCGCGGCCTCCCCGGCCGGGTGCGCCCATTACGAGGGAGTGAAGAGTTCAATGTCGAACCAGCAGCAAGCGGACCGGATGACGTCGGGCAAGGGATTCATCGCTGCGCTCGACCAGAGCGGCGGCTCGACGCCGAAGGCGCTGCGCCTGTACGGCATCGAGGACAGCGCGTACTCCTCCGACAAGGAGATGTTCGACCTCATCCACGAGATGCGTTCGCGGATCATCACCGCCCCGTCGTTCACCGGTGACCGGGTGCTGGCGGCGATCCTGTTCGAACAGACCATGGACCGGGAGATCGAGGGCAAGCCGTCGACCACCTACCTCTGGGAGACCAAGGGCGTGGTGCCGATCCTCAAGATCGACAAGGGGCTGGCGGACGCCTCCGACGACGTCCAGCTGATGAAGCCGATGCCGGGCCTCGACGAGCTGCTGGAGCGGGCCGTGGGCAAGGGCGTGTTCGGCACCAAGGAGCGGTCGGTGATCGGCGGGGCCAACGCCGAGGGCATCGCCGCCGTGGTCGCCCAGCAGTTCGAGGTCGCCCGTCAGGTGCTCGCGCACGGCCTGGTGCCGATCATCGAGCCCGAGGTCACCATCTCGATCTCGGACAAGGCCGAGGCCGAGCGCATCCTGCGCGACGAGATCACCAAGCAGCTCGACAGCGTGCCCGACGGGCAGCGCGTGATGCTCAAGCTGAGCCTGCCCACCGAGGCCAACTACTACCGTCCGCTGATCGAACACCCGAAGGTCATGCGGGTGGTGGCCCTCTCCGGCGGCTACTCGCGCGAGGAGGCCAACGAGCTGCTCGCCAAGAACACCGGCCTGATCGCCAGCTTCAGCCGCGCGCTCACCGAGGGGCTTTCGGTCGACCAGACCGACGAGCAGTTCAACACCACGCTGGACAAGGCGATCCAGTCGATCTACGACGCCTCGGTCGCCGGCTGACCTGTTGCGCCGCGCTCGCGATCGCCGCTAATAGCGGTGCCGGGCCATGCGCGGCGGCCCCTGCCCGCTGTCGCCTTCGTCGGACACCAACGCGGGCACCATTTCACTGGTGACCAGTCCCTCTTCGCTCGTCAATTCGTCGATGACAGCGAAGGATTCGGCGACGTTGGCCGGGGTGTCGATCACGATGGTCACCACGGGTACCCGGCGAGTCAGCGAGAGCAGCTTGTCGCCGTGGGGCGGGTGATCGCCGTGAAACCCCCACACGCCACGCAGGACGGTGGCGCCGTCCGCGGTCCCGGCCTGGCGTAGCCGCTGGACGATCGCGCGGTGAATCGGCGCGCCGCCGCGCTGCGCCGACTCGGAGGTGTAGATCGTCAGCTTCTGCCACAGCGGCAAGCCGTGTTCGTCCGTTCCGGGCAGGGCGTGCGGTCGTTCCAAAAACTGTCCGTCGCGCTTGCAGACGCGGACCCGTTCGAGGGTGAACAACGGCGTTCGCAGCAGCCCGGCGAGTTCGGGCAACACGCGGCCGATGCGCTCACCGGAGCCGACGACGACGATCATCATCGGAACGTCAGCGTTGCGGCCAAAGAAATTGGCGCGCTGGCGTTCTCCGTGCGCGACACCGTCCACGCCCAACAGCACCGTGGCGCCGGCCAGGCCGCGCCGGTGCATCAAGTCGCAGAGGGCGATGTAGGCCGGCGTCCCGTTCACGCGTTGCTTGCGGCCGACGTAGATCGTCAATTTGACGGCCTCGTGCAAGTCCTCGGGCAGCTGCGGGGATCCGATGTCCTCGTGCAGGAGCCGCGCACGCTCCAAGGTGACCAGGCCGCGTTGTTTGATCGTCAGCACGGGGTCGAGCAGTGCCTCGATCTTCGTTCTGGTGTCGACCGCGACGATCACGACGGGCGGATCTTCCGACAGCGTCAACGACTGATCAGTACGAAAATGGCGCATCGTGCCGAAGCCGCTGATGCCGCGCAGCGCCACGCCGGCAGCGATGCGGTGCCGCTCATAAAGGCCGAGCAGCACATCGGAGACAAAGCCGTCGCCGGTCCGCCGGCGCTCCGCCAGATAGGTGGTGAGCTTCAGACAATCTTCATCCACCGCCGCTCCCATCGCCTTGCGGCGAGCCTACCGCTCGGAGAGGCTATGCACCGCAGGCGCGTTCGATGCCGTCCGGACGCCTCACCGCAGCGGTTCGGCCGGTACCCCGTAGCGGTCCTGATACGCGGTCACCCGCTCGCGGACCTCACCGGCATCGAGCCCCGTGTCCGACCAGGTGTAACGGCCGTGCCCACCGTCGGAGGGATGGGAGGCGAGGAACTCGCGCATCTTCTGCTCGGTGTCGGGCCGCAGCTCGCGGTCCAGCCGCCGGTAGATGTCTTTGATCGTGGTCCACGGGTCGGTCATGAAATCGGCGAACCGCACGTCGATGACGCGCCCCGCGGGCACGGCGCCGCTGTCGCGCAACGCCATCTCCCGGTCCAGGCCGACGACGATCTCCTCGTAGGACTGGGCCGCACACTCGGTGATGCTGGATTCGTCGCTGCACATCCGGCGCAGGTGATGGGTGAGCGCGGCGATCGACGAGATGACGTTGACCGGATCGCGGTGTGTCTGCACGATCAGCGCGTCCGGGTATTCGGCCAGCAGCGCGTCCAGCTGCCACAGGTGCGCTGGCGATTTCAGCAACCACTGGCCGGGCACACCGGACTGCAAGTGCTGCAGGAAGTTTCGATGGAAGCGATACGCCCCCGCGTGGTCGGCTTCATACAGCAGCCAGCGGTAATAGCCCGGTAGCCGATACTGCACCGAGAAGATCATGCTGACGAACTGGGCCGCGGTGATGCGCACGCATTCCTGCCCGACCAGGGCGCCCATCGGATGAAAAGCCAAGAAGCCGGGCATGATCTGTTCGGACATGTCGATGCTGGCCTGAATCTGGGCGATACGCGGATCGTCGCGGTAGGTGTCGGGCTGCGGGACGGGGCAGGGCTCGTCGACCTCCCAGGTCAGTGGGGCGCGCAGCTCGGGATCCTGGGCGAGTAGGTCGTAGAGGATCGTGGTGCCGGTGCGTGGCTGGCCGACGATGAATATCGGCGCGGTGATCTTCTGCGCGGCGACCTCGGGATGTTGCTTGCGCCAAGCGATAACGCCGAGCCGGTTCTTCAGGGCGCGCATGAGGTCGAGGTGAGCGATCTCGACGCCGATATCCGATAGCCGCGCATCGTTGATCAACCCGTCGGTGACGCGGTGCAGCCCGGGACGCCAGCCCTCGGCGCCGAAGTCGTCGCTGCCGACTTCCTCGCAGGCGGCGGCGATCAGCCGTTCGGGGGCGAACCGGTCCTGCAACGTCATCACCGCTGCCGTCCCTGGTGCACCGACACCGTCACGTCGGGTGGGCTCGGGTTGTCCAGCCAGCGCAGGACGATGAACCCGCGCTGCCGGCCGCCGGTGTCGAGCCAATGACCGAGCCCAAAGTCCTCGTCGGAGACCGCGATTCGCACGCGGCCGCCGGCGTCGGGCCGCACACCGCGGTTGGTCACCGAGCTGTGCCGGCGGCGCGGCTCCAGGCATTCGTGCCAGATGCTTTCCAGAGTGACGTTCCAGTACCGCGTGTTGGGTGGTGCGATGTCGAGTACGAGGGCCTGGCCGGGTTCGAGCCGGAAGGTTCCCATCATGTAGAGGTTGTCCGGCGTGGTGTCGGCCGCGCCCAGATCGGCGGCCTGGGCCGTCAGCAAGGTGTTCGGGGTTTCCAGGAGTTCGGGCTTGATGGTGCGGTGCAGGGTCGTGAGCTTCATCAGGGACCACGCCATCGCGGTGAACTGATCGGCGAGTTCGTCGTCGGTCAGCGCCGTCAGCGGGCCCGGGTCCAGCGCTTCGATGCGCAGCGCGGCGAGTTTCTCGGCGGCCCGGTCACCGGTGTACTCCCGCACGACCACCGACGACGCGTCGGCCGGGATCTTCACCCACTGCGCGCCGGCCAGGTCGGGCGGTTCGTCGGCGGACAGGACGAGCGTGAAGTCGCCCTCATTCAGTGCCAGGTCGGTGTCGCTGACGTAGCCCGCCATCCGCCGCGGGGTCAGCCCGGTGCCGGCCAGGATCTGAAAGCCGAGGTAGGCGCTGGTGCCGCGGGAGCCGGTGATCCGGTAGCGGCGGTCCCCGCGGATCATCGCCAGGTAGTAGTTGCCGTCGGGGTTGGGGCCGCCCACCATTCGGTTGTCCGAACACATATCGAAGAACGACGGCCGGTCCGGGTCGGCCTCGACCGACATTTGCGCGCACAGCGAGGACACCCGCGCCACCACCCGCAACCCTTCGGCGAGTTCGCGTTCGGACTCGGCGTCCTCGGCCACGATCTTGCTGACGTCGGTGAGCATCTGCTGGAAGAACTCCAGCGCGGCGCGGGCCTTCGGGGCGGCCGGGACGGACGGAACACCAGTCTGAGACATCGTCTCATGCTAAGACTATGTCTTAGCCTTGATCCACCGATAAACGGGCTGGTTGTCGGGGTGTCGGAATGATGAAAGTGCCCTCTGAGCTGGAAAGATTGGTGTTCTCTACGCAACGATCTAACCGGTTCAAGAAAGGCACTTCCAGTGCAAGTGTCCCACAGGTTCGGCCCTGACTCTGCTGTGTTCGACGAGGACAATCTCGTGTCCTGCGCGGGCCTGGTCCCGGTGATGGCCCTGGCCGAGCAAGCAGGCCTGACACGGTTGTTGGACAACAAGATTCACATCGAGTCGACGCGGGTCAAGTCCGGGGCAGCCAACCCGGCCCCGAAACTGGCCACCCTGATCGCGGGCATGTGCGCCGGCGCGGACTACATCGACGATGTCGACTTGGTCCGCGCCGGCGGCATGAAGACCCTCTTCGGGCCGGTGTATGCCCCCTCCACCGTGGGAACCCTGCTGCGCGAGTTCACCTTCGGTCACGCCCGCCAACTTGACGCGGTACTGGCCGAGCATCTGGCCGGCCTGTGCGAGCAGGTGAGTCTGCTGCCCGGATCAGACGTGCGCGCCTTTGTCGACATCGATTCGCTGGTACGCCCGGTCTACGGACACGCCAAACAGGGCGCCTCCTACGGACACACCAAGATCGCCGGCAAACAGGTTCTCCGCAAAGGACTGTCCCCGCTGGTCACCACGCTGAGCACCGACACCACCGCACCGGTGATCACCGGCATCCGGCTACGAGCCGGCAAGGCTAACTCCGGTAAAGGGGCCGCCCGCATGGTCGCCCAAGCGCTGAGCACCGCGCGCGCGGCCGGAGTCAGCGGACAGATCATCGTCCGTGGTGACAGCGCCTACGGATCACGGGCGGTGATCCGGGTGTGCCGCCGCTACGGTGCGGTGTTCTCCCTGGTACTGACCCGCAACGCGGCGGTGCAACGCGCCATCGATGCCATCGACGAGCACGCCTGGACCCCCGTGCGCTACCCGGGTGCAGTCCGTGACCCCGAGACTGGGGCCTGGATCTCTGATGCCGAGGTCGCCGAAATCACCTACACCATCGCCGAATCCGGCACCCACCAGGCGCTCACCGCCCGCTTGATCGTGCGCCGCGTCAAAGACGCCACCCAACCCGAAGACGGCCTGTTCCCGATCTGGCGGTATCACCCGTTCTTCACCAACTCCACCGAGTCGGCCACCGACGCCGATATCACCCACCGCCGCCACGCCATCATCGAAACCACCTTCGCCGATCTCATCGACGGCCCCCTGGCCCACATACCTTCAGGACGCTTCGGCGCCAACAGCGCCTGGGCCGTCTGCGCGGCCATCGCCCACAATCTGCTGCGCGCCGCCGCAACGCTGGCCGGCGCCCGTCACCGCACCGCCCGAGGAGCCACCCTGCGCCGACACCTCGTCAACGTCCCGGCCCGCCTGGCCCGACCCCAACGCAAACCGATCCTGCACCTACCCACCCACTGGCCCTGGGAACCAGCATGGAACACCCTGTGGCACAACATCATCGGCTACCAATCCAGCGCCTGAACCACCATCCACCCGCCCCGCCAACCAGGACCCAACAGGAAACGCTGGGCAGACCAGCGGCCCTGCCACGCCCACCACCAGCCCAAATCAAGATCAACAGCTCAACCGCCGACCGCAGGGTCTATCGGTGGAATCAGGCTTAGGCTTGTGGTGTCGATTCGGGAGAACAGGGTGGGGGCATGTCTGCTACGTCCGCTTGTGCGCCGGCTTCGGTGCCGGTGACGTCGCTGGCCGAACGGAAGCGAGCGGCCATGCGTCAGCGCATCGCCACCGCCGCCGCCCGGCTGGTCGCCAGTCGGGGTCTGGCGGGGGCGACCGTGGACCGCATCGCCGACGCCGCCGACATCGGCCGCGCGACCTTCTTCCGGTACTTCAACTCCAAGGAAGACGCCGTGGCCGAGGGCATGAATGGCCATTGGCTCGACCGGATCACCGCCGCCCTCGCGGGCCAGCCGCCGGAGCTCGGCGCGATCGAGGCGGTCATCGGCGCGTTCGGCGAACTCGCCCGCGACTTCGCCGAGATCGAGAACCAGGTGCGCGAATTGGCCACGCTGACAAGGTCATCCGAGACGCTGGACGCGTGGACGCTGCACGTCTATGTCCGCTACGAGGTGGCGATCGCCGAGCTCGTCGCGCCGCGGATGGCCGGGCTGGCCGCCCACGATCCGCGGCCGCGCCTGATCGGCGCGCTGGCGATGGCGGCGGTGCGCATCGCCCTCGACGACTGGCTCAGCCACGGCGGCTCGTTGCCCGACCGGGTGAGCCGGGGGCTGGCCGCAATCTCGGTCGACCGCGCGGCGGCGGTCAGCCCCGGCTGAGTGCGTCCACGATGAGCCGGGTGGTCCGTTCCGCCCGCCGTCGGGAGTAGGGCTGCGCGCCGGACAGGATCGGATACACCACGCCGCCGACGATGGCGTCCGCGGCCGATTCGGCGACCGCCTCGTCGATGCCGTCGGCGAGCAACCGGGCCCGCACGCTATCGTGCAGCGGCGCACTGAATCCCGCGCGCAACTTGACGGCGGTGTCCTCGTGTTCCATGCAGGCGACGGTCAGGGTGCGCAGCATGGCCGAACCCCGCGGCGTCGTCAGGCTGGCGAACAGCTTGCCGACCCACCTCACCAGATCGGCTGCCAGATCGCCGCTGTGGTTGACCGACGCGAGCAGCGTGTCGGCGTCTTCCAGCATGACGTCGGCGACCAGCGCGGGTCGGGTGGGCCACCAGCGGTAGATGGTCTGCTTGCCCACGCCGGCGCGGGCGGCGACGGCCTCGATGGACAGGCCGTCGAACCCGCGCTCGAGGAGCAGTTCGCGCGTCGCCGTGACGATCGCCGTGCGGGACTTCTCGCTGCGACGCCGGGGCGTGTTCGCCGGCGTGCCCACCTCGGTGAGATCGCTTGGCATCTGGTGGTCCTCACTGCGGCGCTGGCCCGCTTTACATATCTTGACTACCCCCGGTAGTCTGCCACAAGACGAGACGGTCCGTCTTGTCAGACTCGCATCCGGAGCCGAAAGGGTAGCAATCAGTGCGGCCATCGTCAGTCACTATGCGGCCGCCCGCATGACCCTGGGGCTGAGCCCGGAACAACAGGAGCTCTGCGACGCCGTCGGGCAGTTCGCTGCCCGCAACGCCCCGATCGCCACGACACGCGCCAGCTTCGACGAGCTCGCGGCGGGCCGCCCACCAGGATGGTGGGATGCGCTGGTCGGCAACGGGTTTCATGCCGTGCACCTGCCGGAGGACCTCGGCGGCCAGGGCGGACGGCTGATCGACGCCGCGTGCGTGCTGGAGGCGGCGGGCAAGTCGCTGTTGCCCGGCCCGCTACTGCCGACGGTGGCCGCGGGTGCGGTCGCCTTGCTCGCCGATCCGACACCGAGCGCGCAATCACTGGTGCGTGACCTCGCGGCCGGCGTCACCGCCGCCGTCGTGCTTCCGGGCGACGGGGATCTGCACGCCCGGGCCGTGGACGGGCGGTGGGCCCTCAGCGGGGCGTCGGAGGTAACACCGGGCGTGTGCGCGGCGCGGATCATCCTGGTCGGCGCGCCGACCCGGGAAGGCGACGTCGTCTGGGTGCCGGTCGACACCCAAAAGCGCGCGGTGACAGTCGAACCCGTCCGCGGCACCGACCTCGTCGCCGATGCCGGGATCATGCGTCTGGACGACTACACGGCGACGGACGACGAGGCACTCACCGGGATCGACGCGGAACGCGCGCGTTGTGTGCTGTTGGGTCTCGTCGCCGCCACGACGTCCGGCATCGTCCAGTGGTGCCTGCAGGCCGTCACCGCCCACCTGCGCAGCCGCGAACAATTCGGCAAGGTGATCGGCACGTTCCAGGCGTTGCAACACAGCGCGGCAATGCTATTGGTCAACAGCGAATTGGCCACCGCGGCGGCCTGGGACGCGGTGCGCGCCGTCGACGAATCACTCGATCAGCACAGGATGGCCGCCGCCGGGGCGGCCGTGATCGCGATCTCGCCCACCCCGGACCTGGTGCTCGACGCGTTGACGATGCTCGGCGCCATCGGTTTCACCTGGGAGCACGACGTGCACCTGTACTGGCGGCGGGCCATCAGCCTGGCGGGATCCATCGGCCCGGCGAACCGCTGGGCGCGGCGGCTGGGGGAGCTCACCTGCACCCAGACGCGCGACATGTCGGTGAACCTCGGCGACGCCGAGCCCGAATTCCGTTCCTGGGTGGCCGAGAGGCTCGATGCGGCTCTGCAGTTGCGCAACGACAAACCCGCGCCGCACGGCGACTATGAGCACCTCGCCACCGGGCCGCAACGCACGCTGATCGCCGACGCCGGCCTCATGGCGCCGCACTGGCCGGCGCCGTGGGGCGTCGATGCGGATCCGTTGAAACAGCTCATCATCGACGAGGAGTTCGCCAAGCGACCCGGCCTGGTTCGGCCCTCGCTGAACATCGCCGAATGGATCCTGCCCTCGGTGTTGGCTGCCGCGCCAAAAGACTTGCAGGAGCGGCTGATCCCGGCGACCCAACGCGGCGACATCCTGTGGTGTCAGCTGTTCAGCGAACCGGGAGCCGGCTCCGACCTCGCGTCGCTGACCACCCGCGCGACCAAGGTCGATGGCGGCTGGCGGATCAACGGCCACAAGATCTGGACGTCGTTGGCCCAATACGCCGACCTGGGTGCGCTCCTTGCGCGCACCGACCCCGAAGCCAGCAAGCACCGCGGCATCGGCTACTTCATTCTCGATATGCGTTCCCCCGGGGTGGAGATCCAGCCGATCAAGACGGCGACCGGGCAGGCGCATTTCAACGAGGTGTTCCTCAACGACGTGTTCATTCCCGACGAGATGCTGCTGGGTGGCCCCACCGATGGTTGGAGCCTGGCGATCGCGACGATGGCCGAAGAGCGTTCGGCCATCAGCGGATACGTCAAGTTCGACCGGGCCGTCGCGCTGCGCCGGCTCGCCGCTCAACCCGGACCGGACCGTGACGACGCGTTGCGTGAGCTCGGCGAGCTCGACGCCTACACCAACGCGATCAGGGCACTCGGGGTGCGCGAAACCATTCGGCTGCTCGACGGTCAGGCGTCCGGCCCGGCGTCCAGCATCGCCAAGGTCGCGATGAATGTGTTGCTGCGGCGCACATTCCAGGCCACGCTGCAGCTCACCGGGCAGGTCGCGATGGTCGACGACCCCGACACCGCGGTGGTGGAGCCCTATCTGCATCTGCCGGCCGAGCTGATCGGCGGGGGAACCAGGGAGATTCAGCTCAACATCATCGCGCAGATGATCCTCGGACTACCCCGAAAGTAGGACGGCTCATGGGTTTACGTGGCGAGGCCGCGATCGTCGGGTACGTCGAACTGCCACCCGAACGCATGACCAAGGCGTCGCCCGCCCCCTTCGTCATCGAGCAATGGGCCGAACTCGGCGCCGCCGCGCTCGCCGATGCGGGACTGCCCTTCGAGGTTGTCGACGGCATCGTGGCGTCACATCTGGCCGAGTCGGAGATCTTCGTCCCCTCCACCATCGCCGAATACCTCGGAGTGGGGGCGAGGTTCGCCGAACACGTGGACCTGGGTGGCGCCAGCGCCGCGGCCATGGTGTGGCGGGCCGCCGCCGCCGTCGAACTCGGCATCTGCGACGCCGTCTTGTGCGCGCTGCCCGCCCGGTACATCACCCCGATGTCGCCGAAGAAACCCAGATCGCTCGGCGACGCATTGTATTTCGGGTCGTCGAGCAACCAATACGGCTCGCCCCAGGCCGAATTCGAGATCCCCTACGGAAATCTCGGCCAGAACGGACCGTATGGCCAGGTCGCCCAACGCTACGCGGCGATCTACGGCTACGACGAGCGGGCGATGGCCAAGATCGTCGTCGACCAGCGCACCAACGCCAACCACACCGAGGGCGCGATCTGGAAGGACAAGCCACTGACCGTCGATGACGTCCTGGCCAGCCCGGTCATCGCCGACCCGCTGCACATGCTGGAGATCGTGATGCCGTGTGTGGGGGGCGCCGCCGTCGTGGTCGCGAACGCCGACGTCGCCAGGCGCTCCCGCAATCGGCCGGTGTGGGTCAAGGGATTTGGCGAGCATGTGCCGTTCAAGACGCCGACCTACGCCCAGGACCTGCTGCAGACCCCGATCGCCGCAGCCGCCGACACGGCCTTCGCCATGACGGACCTGACCCGGGGGCAGATGGACATGGTTTCGATCTACGACTGCTACACCATCACCGTGCTGCTCTCCCTCGAAGACGCCGGGTTCTGTGAGAAGGGCAAGGGGATGGAGTTCGTCGCCGGCCACGACCTCACGTTCCGCGGCGATTTCCCGCTCAACACCGCCGGCGGCCAATTGGGCTTCGGCCAGGCGGGTCTGGCCGGCGGCATGCACCACGTCTGCGACGCCACCCGCCAGATCATGGGCCGCGCCGGGGCGGCGCAGGTCGCCGACTGCCACCGCGCCTTCGTGTCCGGCAACGGCGGGATCCTGTCCGAGCAGACCACGCTCATCCTCGAGGGAGACTGATCACCGATGACCACCTTCGAGCGGCCGATGCCCGTCAAAACCCCTACCAGCGCGCCGTTTTGGGACGCGCTCGCGCAGCACCGCATCGTCATCCAGTATTCGCCGTCGCTGCAGGCGTATGTGTTCTATCCGCGGGTGCGCGCGCCGCGCACCCTGGCCGACGACCTGGAATGGCGCGAGATCTCCGGGATGGGGACGCTGTACTCCTACACCGTGGCCCACCGGCCGGTCAGCCCGCACTTCGCCGATGCCGTGCCCCAGCTACTCGCCATCGTCGAATGGGACGAGGGCCCAAGGTTTTCCACCGAGATGGTCTTGCCCAGCGATCGGGTCGACCCGGCCCGCCTGCGGGTGGGGATGCGGGTGAAGCCGGTGTTCTGCGACTACCCGGAACACGACGTCACGCTCCTGCGTTACGAGCCCGCCGACTGACGCTTGGAGCATGGAAGGATCTCACAGTGACTGCTGATACCTTTCCTCCGCAACATAAAGCGCGCGGGTCACCGACCAAGCAGAATTTTGCATACTATGCCGACGCCCCGGCCACACCAATGTGGGCCAGGCGATGTGCAATCCACGCCGAAGAGGTACAGCGGACTGGTGCTCTTTTTGGGCTTCAGCCGGCATTCCATGTGCTCCTGGACGGAGATGCCGATGGCCGTGGCGTGGGCGGTCAATAGAGCGCAATCTATTAACATGTCGTTAGTAGCGCTGCGATAAAACCGTCTGCCTCACGACGTTCATTCAGTAGAAGCTCAAACATATTTGGAGATCAGGCAATTCGGAGTAAGTGACTCTTATACGGGCCGGACACGGGAGTTCACCAACATGGGCTTGCGAAGGTGAAGCAGATGCTTAGGTCCTTAGGTTTCCGGCGATGGGCCGGCGCTGATGCGGACAGGATACTTAAGGAGACGCGGAGGCTGCAGTTCGCTCCTCTTACGTCTCAATCTGGACTTCAGCTGCGATCTGCTGCATTACCGGTGTCCACAAATCGATTTCGACTTCACGTGATTCGATGCTGACGATCAGTGAGTAGTCAACGCCTTCATTGCTCTGGTCATAGCTGCGGCGATTTTTCCACCAGCCCGCTACTGGATATACGGCGATCGCGCCCTTGCTGGCCAGGTCAATGGCTGACCCTGACCAGATATCGGTGTGAATTGATCCGGGGCTCTGTTGCTGGTTGGCGCCGAACAGCCAGCCGGTTTCGGTTTCGAGGGACGGCGGTGTCTGACCTTCAGCGCGCGCTCGCGTGTTGATCCGCTGACGGAACGTTTCGATACTGTCCTCCGGGCGTCGAGTCGCGAACCTCAAACCATGTGAGGGGTACACGTACCTGCCCGTCCAGCCACGGCTGGAGGGATTCGGCTCGATGAAGTAGGAAAGTGTGACCCGTAGGTGAACGGTAACGTCGCCCAACGACTCTAACGCTGCGGTTGGCCATGGGAGCTGGTGCACGTTCATCTCGCGAACTTTTGCGGCGCTCGAGGCTCCTTGCTCGTACGGGTGTATGCGTGCCTCTGCAACAAGAGTGAGCGCGTCAATTGCACTTTGGCATGCCCGCGCGAGGTCGGGCACACCCATGCCGTATCGGCGTAGCAAGCTGCCACGTCGTGTCTTATTGGACTCTGCCGCGAAGCGATTTTCCATCGCTTCCGTCCATTGTGCGGAATGGACTACAAGTCCACGCACCGTCTCGGGCTTGAGATCTGGGTAAGCGGCACAAATATCAGCGGCGATCGCTGCAACCTGGGCAGTGGCAGCGGAAGTATCGCGTGTAGTCGTGAAAAGACCCTGTCCTAATCCTTGAAGTCGCGTTGTGAGCAATGCGAGGTTCGGAGGCGTATCGACCCCGGTGCCGTCCGGCGAAGCGGCGACGTTCCCGCCGTCTGCGACCACATCTGGTTTGAAGGGCCACTTCTTCCTGTCAAACACAACAGAGGTGCGACTTACAGGCGCGAGTTCGCCACGCGGCGCTATTGGTACGTAGTCTTCGAATCCCGTTGGTGCGTTAGCCATGTCGTCGTGTGCTGAGTATGCGCCCACTGTAAGGGCATTCCAAGCCTGGGCGGGGTCTTCGATCGGTTCTAGATCGCTGCGGGCGAGATGGTCGTCGTCGGCGTTGAGATCTCTGATGTTCCCGGCGGAGACGACGAAAAGTCGGGGCCGACGGGGTTCGTCGCGGTCTAGGTAGGTGAACTTGAGGTCCGTGTCATCGATAGCGCGGCCGAAGGCTAGCGCGTCAATCGCCGCTGACCAGGATGTTGGCCGGCCCGCCTCATAGTTTTCGGCCGGCTCGGTTTCGCCATCGATGGGGTTGGGCCTGGGCGCGGTCACCGCGAGCATGAAAACGCGGGGACGGTCGGGTGCCTGGATCTCGGGTCGGTCGATTGAGCGGGCAGTAATGGCACCGTAGAGATCGCGATCAGTGCCGCCCGTGTCGGGTAAGAACTTCACGGATTCCAGGCGGTGCAGGAGTTCGACAGTGTGGGCGCCGGTGATGGCGTTTTGAAGATCTCTGTATAGGGCCAGACCTGCCATTTCTGTTCCGTGTGGATGGACCGGCTGAACCTGCCAGCTAGCGTCAGCTCGATGGACATCGAGCGCATCGAGTGACGCAGTCAGCAGAGGATGGCTGTCCTGAACGCCGGTGTCCAGGACGCACACCACTGGTGCATCGCCGTCGGCGGCTTGCAGACGGTTCAACAGATCATCTGCCCAGGGCATCTGTTCGGAGGCAGGAAGCTCGGCGAGGAAACTTGCTACATCATGCGGTCGCCGTAGTTCCGCGATGTCATCCAGCGATTCGAAGGTCTGCGAAAGCTGGTCGGCAGTGGCGCGCAGTAGAACGACCGTCCGATCCCCGAAGCCGAGGTAATGCTGACTTGTACGTAGCCGTCGCTCAGATGCGAATGCGGTGAACCGCTGGAGCTCGTGACTATCACGGTTTCGTAACCACACCTCCCACCATCGTAATTCGGTGTGGTCATCCGGGAATTGCTCATCCGGGTCGGTCCATAGCTCACGAATAGTTGCCCGACGGATGGACTGTATGCATTCAACCAGCGCGGCATGACGCGCCTTATCGTTCGACGCAGTCTCAACATAGGCGGACAGTCGCTTGAAAAAGTACTGCTTCTTACCGTCAGGTATAAATACGGTTGCCATCTGAATGTCACCGTCATCGGTTGCGATCCGGCGCACAGCGAGCAGCTCAGGCTGTTCGCCAGAGGACTGCGGGTCAAGACTCTCCAACGCGAGTTCTAGCCCAGGAAATGACACGAAAGTTACGTAGGCTCCGGCGGTCTCGGCTTCATCAGTCGGCGGAGAAATTGCATCTTGAAGCTCACGGGTGAGCCGCCGGCCGTGACTCGGTCGGTCTCCGGCGAAGGGCTCCTTTTCGATTCCGCCGCCAGCGCTCGCGAGGGTGAACGGCTCGGATGTGGGGAGGTTTCGCACAACGATGTGCGGTCTATCGCGTTCAGCCATGCTGCCTAGGCGGGCGACTCACGATGCGCAATCGTGCGAGGTCGCTCCTTGAGAGCCGCAATCAGATCGCCGGTCAGGATTCGCTTACGCTTCGATAGAACGGTGCGCTTCGCGGCGTTCTCAGCGGCGGTCGTAATCTCGGCATGGCTTAAACCACGGGCAGCAGCAATTACCCGAGTCCAGCTCAAATTCCCGGTCTGAAAGGCAACAAGCCGGTTACGGATGACTGCTTTAACAGCGTCGTCGTCCGGTAACGCGAAGTCCATGACCGTGTCGAAGCGGCGGAAAATGGCCTTGTCTAGTAGCTGTGGATGATTCGTCGCTGCGACCACGAGACTTCCGGATTGTTCTTCCTCTAGGAACTGTAGAAACGAGTTCAGGACACGGCGGATCTCGCCGACGTCATTCGGGGTCGCGCGATCGCCTGCAAGCGCATCGACCTCATCGAATAGGTACACACCTCTCGTTTCGACGAGCGCATCGAAGATCAGACGCAGTTTCGCTGCCGTTTCGCCCATGTACTTCGTGATAATCATGTCGAGTCGGATAGCGAACAACGGCAGACCGAGTTCGCCTGCAATGACCCGCGCCGTCGAGGTCTTTCCGGTCCCTGGAGGACCTATCAGTAGGACCTGGCTCGCGGGATGAAGTCCATGGCGCCGCAAGACATCACGCTGACGCTGCTCAAGCAAGACTTGCCGTAACTGCTCGTCTAGCTTGCGTGATAGGACAAGGTCCCCAACACGAGCATCCGGATAACTTACAGTCAGCAATGAGCCGAGTTCGCCACGAGGCTGCGCGACGGGCACGACTGACGCGACTTTTGACTGCGTTGCGCCCTTCTCGCGTAATTCGTCAACGAGGTCGCGGAGCTCCTGTGCAAACTTCGCCTGTCCAGCTCGGGCTGCTTTCGCCGCCACCTGCATAGCAACGGAATAGAATTGGGGATCGTCGCGATCAGCGTGGCTCTTGACCAGTGCCTTGAGTTGGTCGTTCGTCGCCATCGCTGACCTCCCTCCAGTTCGTCGACGCCCCAACCGGGTCGGCAGATCGTAGAGCGAGTGTACCTATCGGCGGTACACCTATCAGCGAAACCACGCTCGCGGAACCGAGTTCAACGTCCCTGGGCTCATGACAGGTGACCACCCACCAATAGGATGCAGCCCACCACCGACAAGAACCACCAAATCTGGATCGCGTCGGAGGGTCCAGCATCTTCCTCGGTCCGCACACTGGACATCGACAATGTCTGTCGAAGGATTCCACCAGGCGGTGCGCTCCAGCTGAACTTTCATCAGGTTGACAATGCTAAGTCGACGCCCGCACCACCAGGTGGGCGATGTCCGTCAGCTCGGGGGAGGGCGGGGCGGGTTGCCCCAGCCGCTCGAAGACGGCGGCGAGGGCGGCGTCGGCGACCGCGCAGGGGTCGAACTGAACGGTGGTCAGCGGTGGGGTGCTGACCATGCCCATGGGACTCGCGTCGACACCCATCACCGCGAGGTCGCTCGGACAGCGCAGCCGCGCCCGATGGATGCCGTAGAGGACGAGGCAGGCGATCTCGTCGCTTTGGGCGCAGACGGCGGTGACCCCGTCGCCCACCCATCCGGTGACCACGTCGGCGGCGTTGTCCAGGGTGACCTGGTCGACTCGCACGGGTGGCAGGTCGCGCGCCCGCGCGGCCCGCGACACGCCTTCGAACCAGTAGTCGCCCAGCGGCCTCCAGCGGTCAACCCCGGTGTACGCGAAGGCGATTCGACGATGGCCGCGCTCGACGAGGTGCTCGACTCGCATCTCGCCGACCGAAAGATGCGGGTTGTTGAGTGCGGGCAGCGTCCCGATCTCGATGTGCGGGATGCCGGCCTTGGCCACCGCCTCGCGGGCGGCCGCGCTCAGCGGGAACAGGCTGGTGATCGCGACCGGGTCCAGGTTCTCGATCGCATCGACGACATGATGATCGTCGTCGGTCTCGAAAACCTGGACCTGAAGCAGACCCTGGCGGGCCAGCGCCGTGGTCATGCGGCTGCCCGCCTGCATCGGCATCTCGCCCACGGCCACGTGCGGCACCACGTAGAGCACCACACCGCTTTTGCCGCGCGCGAGGTTGCGGGCGGCGAGGTTGGGCCGATAACCGAGGAGTTTGGCGGCGCGGTAGACGGCGTCGCGGGTTTCGGGGGAGATCCGCCGGCCCTGCGCGTTGTTCAGCACGTAGCTGACCGTGGCGGTCGACACGCTGGCCAACCGGGCCACGTCCGCGGTGGTCGGACGCGCCGCCTTATTGCTGCTCAACTTCCGTCACCTTCCGGGCCCGGTCATGCCCCATGGTGGCATGCGAGACCCACCGGCACCGCAGGATGTCGTGTGGTGGAGCCGCATCACGTGGACTATTAGTCCACATGTGCCGGGAACGTCGTGCCCGAGCCGCCAGGAACAGGACGCGAAGCCCGCCAGCGCCTTGTCTCGTTGCGATGCAGCGGAAGACACAAGGGCGCCGCGCTGTGTCCAACGCACCGCGCGTCGTTGACACTGTGATCGGCACCATTATCTACTAGTCACTATAAATTGACCGAGGAGCCCGGCATGAACAAGGACGATCTGATCCTGATCAGCGTGGATGATCACATCGCCGAGCCGGCCGACATGTTCGACGCCCACGTTCCCGCCAAGTACAAGGACCGCGCCCCGCGGGTGGTCCTCGAACCCGACGGCGTCCAGCAGTGGTACTACGGCGAGGTCCGCGGCCGAAACATGGGCCTGAACGCCGTGGCCGGCAAGCCCCGCGAGATGTACAACATCGACGCCTCGCGCTACGACGAGATGCGGCCGGGCTGCTTCAACGTCGATGAGCGGGTCCGCGACATGAACGCCGGCGGGCAGCTGGCGGGGTTGAACTTTCCGAACTTCACCGGATTCTCCGGCCAGGTCCTCAACCAGGGCCCCGACCGCGAGGTCAACCTGGTGATGATCAAGGCCTACAACGACTGGCACGTCGACGAATGGTGCGGGGCGTACCCGGGCCGGTTCATCCCGTGCGGCATCCTGCCGCTGTTCGATGTGGCCGAGGCCGCCAAGGAAGTCAAACGCCTGGCCGACAAGGGTTGTCACGCGGTGACGTTCTCGGAGAATCCGGAAGCGTTGCAGATGCCCAGCATTCACACCAAGTACTGGTATCCGCTGTTCGAGGCCGCGTGCGAGAACAAGACGGTGCTGTGCACGCACGTCGGCTCTGCCTCCCGCTCCCCGCAGGTGTCGACCGACGCGCCGCCCAGCGTGCAGATGACGGCGTCGTCGATGATGAGCATGTTCACCTTCACCGAACTGATCTGGGCGGAGTTCTGGGCGGACTTCCCGCAATTGAAGTTCTCGCTCACCGAGGGCGACGTCGGCTGGATACCATACTTCCTCTGGCGCGCCGAGCATGTGTACAACCGTCACTCGGGGTGGACGCTGGCGACGTTCCCGCCCGGCTACAGTGGTCCCACCGATGTGTTCAAGCGGCATTTCTACACCTGCTTCATCAGTGACAAGGTCGGCGTCCACAACATGGAGTGGTTCAACGAGGACATGCTGTGCTGGGAGTCCGACTTCCCGCACTCCGACAGCAACTGGCCGTTCGCGCCGGAGGACATCATCGCCACCATGGGCCACCTCGACGACCGGGTCATCGACAAGATCACCCACGAAAACGCCATGGCCGCGTACTCATTCGACCCCTTCCAACACATCCCGAAGGAACAGGCGAGGGCCGGCCGGCTGCGCGCGCAGGCCACCGATGTCGACGTCGTCACCCACGTCGGCCGCCGAGCCAGCCAGCGCGACCGGGACGCGTGGACCCGGATGACGCAGTTCGCCCTGCAGGCCGGAGCGGCCGCGCCCGTGACGGCCGAGGCGGCCGGCATCGCCGGACGCGCCACCACCCTGGGTAACTGAACGTGGCGGGTGCGGCGCCGTTCGCGGGTTGGCGCGTGCTGGAGTTGTGCAACGGACTGGCGGTGTCCTACTGCGGCAAGATGTTCGCCGACGCCGGGGCCGAGGTGGTGAAAATCGAATCCCCGCAGGGCGATTCGCTGCGCGCCTGGTCGGCGGCGGGCGGGCCACCGGGGGCGCTGTTCGGATATCTCGCCGCGGGCAAGAAGTCGGTGATCAACCGCGGCCAGGCAGAGGTCGCGTCGCTGCTGGCCGGCGCCGACCTCGTGCTCACCGACCTGACCGACGGATGGACGCTCGACGGCATCACCGCGCACACCGCCGCGTCGGCGGTGGTGGTGGCCGTGACACCGTTCGGCACCACCGGCCCCTACGCCGAAAACCAGGTCGCGGCCAACGAATTCATCCTGCAGGCACTGTGCGGATCGATCGCCGGGCGGGGCTGGCCGGACGACGAACCGGTGCAAGCCGGCGGGCGGCTCGGGGAATGGCTAGCGGGCACGTTCGCCGCGGCGGCCGCCGCGGCCACGGCGCGGCACGCCTCCCGAAGCGGCCGCGGCCGGGTCATCGACGTCTCGACGTACGAGGCCATGGTGATCGCCATGGGCGGCCTGTCGGCGATGTCGGCGAGCGTGCTGGGCCCCGATTCGCTGCTACACGAACGCAGTTTGGAGCTGCCGTCGATCGTTCCCACCGCCGACGGCATGGTCGGCTTCTGCACCATCACCGCGCAGCAGTTCCAGGACTTCCTGGTGATGATCGACCGCGCCGATCTCGTCGGCGACGCCGAGCTGGCGTCCTTCGCCGGACGGGTCGCGCGCCGCGACGAGTTCCTGGACATGGTCACCGCCTGGACCAGAAGCCGCACCACCCAGGAGATCGTCGACGTCGCCGTGGCCTTCCGGATCCCGGTCGCCCCCATAGCGTCTCCCGAGATGCTGCCCAAACTGGACCATTTCGTGGAACGCGGCGTGTTCGTCGAATCGCGGGACGGGGTGCTGGCGCCGCGGGTGCCGTATCGCAGCGAGGCGATGGCGACCAGGCCGCCCAGGCAGCCCCCGGCGCTCGGCGCCGACAACGCACGCCTGCACTGGCCGCCGCGACCCGAGCCGCCCCGCACCGACGAGGCCGACGCGCTTCCGCTGTCCGACGTGCGGATCACCGATTTCACCGCGTTCTGGGCCGGCCCGGTCGCCACGCAACTGCTCGGCGCCCTGGGCGCCGACGTGATCAAGGTCGAGGGCGTCCGGCGGCCCGACGGCATGCGGTTCTCCGCGGGCCGCCCTCCCGACTGGGATCAATGGTGGGAGTGTGGCCCGGTCTTCTTATGCAGCAACAACAACAAGCGCGGGGTCAGCGTCGATCTGGGCACCGATGCCGGGCGATCCGTCGCGCTGGAACTCATCGCCGCCAGCGATCTGGTCATCGAGAACTTCTCGCCCCGGGTGATGGCGAACTTCGGCCTGGAATGGGACGCGGTCCGCGCCGCCAACCCACACGCCATCATGGTGCGGATGCCCGCCTTCGGCCTCGATGGCCCGTGGCGCGATCGCGTCGGGTTCGCGCAGACGATGGAGCAGGCGACCGGCATGGCGTGGATGACCGGCCACGCCGACGGTCCGCCCGTGATTCCGCGCGGAGTGTGCGACCCGATCGCCGGCTTGCACGCCGCCTTCGCCGCCGTGGCCGCACTGGCGATCCGCGACCGCGAGGGTGCCGGCATGCAGGTCGAATCGACCATGGTCGAGGCGGCGCTCAACGTGGCCGCCGAAATGCTGGTCGAGTACTCGCGCAACGGAATCGTCCTGCGGCGCAACGGGAACCGCGGCCCCGGCGCGTCCCCCCAGGGCGTGTACCGCTGTCGCGGCGACGACGAATGGGTCGCGCTCGCCGCGCTGGACGCCGCCGCCCGGGGGTCGCTGGCCGGGCTGCTCGACCAGCCGGATCTACACGACACCGCGTGGGACGAACGGGCCGACGACATCGACAAATTGATCTGCGCCTGGGCCGCGACGCGCTCGGTGACCGAAGCGGTCGACGCGCTGCGCGCCGCCGGCGTGGCCGCCGCGCGCGTCACCCCCGCCGCGGCGCTGCTGACCGATCCACACCTGCACGCACGCGGCTTCTGGGAGACGGTCGACCATCCCGTCGCCGGTTCTTTCCTGTGCACCGGAATGCCTTTCGCATTCCTCGACCGGCCGAGACGCTGGATCCGGCGGGTGCCACCGCTCTACGGGCAGCACACCCAAGAGGTACTCACCGACATTCTCGGGCACAGCGAAGCGGACCTGGCCGACCTGCGGCGCTCGGGCACCATCAGCGACCGGCCGGCGGGCCTGTGACATGGCGGTCAGCCTGTGCGTGCCGCCCCGTGCCGGGGAGCTGTGCGCGCCGGTGCGCTTCTTGGTGCGCCGGGATTCGGTGGTGATGGAGCTGACCGCCCGCCACCGCATCACCAGCGTGGAATGGGACGAGGACGAACACGCGGTGGCGATGGTCGTCGAGATCACCGACCCGCAGACGGCGCGACCGGTGGACGTGCGGATCGACGTCGTGGCAGTGGCCGGCACCGATCACAGCCCCGCGCCCGGCACCATCATCGGCACCATCACCCGCGACGGGAGACGATACGAGGTCAGGGGCACCTACCTGGGTGTCGTCGCGGACGAAAACTGAACGGCGGTAACGGGAATGGAACATCGGTGAGCGCGACGAGGCGCACCGCGGCGATCGTCGGGGTGCACAACACCCGGCAGGGACGTCGGTTGGACGGCGAAACGTCGCGCGGCCTGGCGATCAAGGCGATCCTAGGCGCGCTCGACGATGCCGGGCTGACCCTCGACGACGTCGACGGCATCAGCGCGAGCCCGCAGTCGACCTCGTTGATCTACGACCTGCGGATCGGCCCGGCCTGGCAGGGCCTGGCCTTCGGGGTCGGCATGATCACCGAGGCGGTCACCGCGATCGAGCACGGCATGGCGGACGTGGTGGTGCTGGTCGCGGCGCAGGCCGGCGAATACCGCGACCACGAGGCCACCGCGCCGTGGACCCGGCCCGAAAACGAATTCGTCGCGCCCTGGGGCATGTTCACCACCGCCGAATTCGCGCTCATCGCCCGGCGCCACATGCACGTCTACGGCACCACGCGCGAACAACTCTCGCTCGTCGCCGCGACCATCCGCAACAACGGTTCGCGCAACCCAGAAGCCGTCTACTACCAGCGGGGCCCGTTCGCGCCGGAGGACATCACCGCGTCGCGCCCCATCGCGGACCCGTTCCATCTCCTGGACTGCGCGACCACGTCCGAAGGCGGGTGCGCGCTCGTCGTGGCCAACGTCGACGCCATCGACGTCAAGAGTCAACCCATCTACGTCCTGGGCAGCGGCGCGGACTTTCACGGTCCCTCCTACCAGCACCCACCGGCGTACGACCTGGCCGGGCGGCGCGGCGATCACGTGAACGGTGTGGTGGGCCGGCGCGCGGCCGAGTGCGCATTCACCCACGCCGGGCTGCGCCGCGAAGACGTCGACGTGCTGGAACTCTACGACCCGTTCTCCTTCGAAATCATCCGCCAGCTCGAGGCATTCGGCTTCTGCGGCGACGGCGAGGGCGGGCCGTTCGTCGCCGATGGCCACATCGCCATCGACGGCAGCCATCCGATCACCACCGACGGGGGGACCATGTCGTTCAGCCACGCGGGCTCCAACCCGCAGATGATGCAGCGCGCCATCCGAGCGGTTCAGCAGTTGCGCGGCCAGGCCGGCGATCTTCAAGTCCCCGATGCGCATATCGCGTTGTGTAGCAACGGGGGAGCGGGGGCGTTGTTCACGACGGTACTGATTTTGGGAGACGAGCCACGGTGACCTCTGATCCATTGCGACCCCAAACCGGCCCCGTCCCGCACGCGAGCAGCCAGGTCAGCGTGCCGTTCTGGGAGGGCT
Organism: Mycobacterium sp. 5-140-3-2; assembly: GCF_035666375.1. Taxonomy (NCBI): domain Bacteria; kingdom Bacillati; phylum Actinomycetota; class Actinomycetes; order Mycobacteriales; family Mycobacteriaceae; genus Mycobacterium; species Mycobacterium sp. 5-140-3-2. The sequence continues at coordinate 5,493,647 of NZ_CP142025.1, read as the reverse complement.
GCCGGTCGCGGCAGCTGCGTTATCAGCGTTGCGCGGGGTGTGGCCTGGCGAACTTTCCCCCGACCGAGCATTGCCGCCAATGCCTTTCGCAGGTCGTCGACTGGCGGGAGGGCAGCGGTCGCGGCGAGATCTACAGCTGGACGGTGGTTTATCGGCCGGTGACACCCGAGTTCGAACCGCCGTATGCGCCGGCGATCGTCACGCTCGACGAGGGCTATCAGATGCTGACCAACGTCGTCGGTGTGCCGCCGGAGGACATCGAGGTCGGCCTGCGCGTGCGGGTGCGATTCCACGACGTCGGTCCCGGCGTGACGCTTCCGTACTTCACCGCGGAAGGAACCGACAGTTCGTGAGTCCCCGTACCAGCAACGGACTTCCGGTCACCGCCTACCTGGTCCTGGGCGTGCTGGCGGCCAACGACGAGCAACTCACCGCCGGCGAGATCAAGATGCGCGCCGAACTGTCCGTCGGCCACTTCTACTGGTCCCCGTCGGTCAGCCACGTGCGGCGCGAACTGACCAGGCTGCTGGCCCGGGGAATGGTCAGCGAGACCGGCGCCCAGTCCGGCAAGCGCGCCATCACCCTGTACGAGACCACCGAGGCCGGGCTCGACGCGCTGCGCCGCTGGGTGCAGCACTTCCCGGGGCAGGACCAAGTGGTCATCAAACACCCCGTCATCCTCAAAACCTGGCTGGCCCGCGGCGAGGACCCCGAACACGTCCTGGACACCCTGGACCGCCATCTCGACGCGACCCGGGCCCGCCTCGACGAGGCGCTGTGGTCGCGGCAGCGTTCCCGCGAGCTCGGCATCACCGACGACCCCGAACAGCGCTACTCCTTCGCCGTTTTGGACTACGCGATCCGCGGGCTGTACGCGGAGATCTCCAACATCACCCAGCTGCGCGACGAGATCGCCGCCGGCACCACCCGCGATCCGGTCAAACGGGTGCGACGGTCGAAGGGGCAGATCCGCCGTAGGGAGCCCCGGAGCCCGTGACCGCATAGGCTGTCCCGCGGGATTCGCGCTCCCACAACACTTCTCCCTGCCCGATCGCGGTTCCCTGGGCGATCAACTGGCGCTTGAGCACCTTGTGGGTGGCGGTGCTGGGCAGGTCGGCGGCGATGCGGACGTAGCGTGGGCGCGCCTTGGGGGACAGGTCGGGCTGGGCGTCGAGGAACGCTTCGAATTCGTCGGGCGCCAGCGTGTGGCCGTCGTTGAGCACGACGGCTGCCATCACTTGATCGCCGACATGGCCGTCCGCGACGGCGTAGACCGCGACCCGGTTGATCGCGCTGTGGCGCAACAGGATCCGCTCGATGGGCGCGGCGGCCAGGTTCTCGCCGTCGACCCGCATCCAGTCGGCGGTGCGGCCGGCCAGGTAGATCCAGCCGTCGGAGTCGCGGTAGGCGAGGTCTCCGGACCAGTACATGCCGTGGCGCATGCGCTCGGCGTTGGCGTCCGGATCGTTGTAGTAGCCGGTGAAGAAACCCGAGCCGGCCGTGTTCACCAGCTCGCCCACCGCTTCGTCGGCGTTGACGAGTGCCCCGTCGGCGTCGAACCGGGCGACCGCGCATTCGGTGACGGTATCGCTGTGGTAGATGGCCACCCCGTCGGCGCCCCGCCCGATGGAGCCCTTGGGCGTGCCGGGTTCGCGGATCACGATGACGGCGTTCTCGGTCGACCCGAAGCCGTCCTCGACCTGCACACCGAACCGGCGCGCGAACTCCTCGATGTCCTTGTCGTTGGCCTCGTTGCCGAACGCCACCCGCAGCGGATTGTCGGCGTCGTCGTCGCGTTCGGCGGTGGCCAGGATGTAGGCCAGCGGCTTGCCGACGTAGTTCATGTAGGTGGCGCCGTGGCGGCGGATGTCGTCGAGGAAGTTGCTCGCCGAGAACTTCGCCGGCACGATCGCGGCACCCGAGCACACCGCCGGCGCCCATCCCGCGACCACCGCGTTGGAATGAAACAGCGGCATCGACACGTAACAGGTGTCCTGGTCGGTGAGGGTGAATCGCTCGGCCAGGCTGAGCCCGGCGACCGTGGCCATGAAGTGAGATACCTGCACCGCCTTGGGATTTCCGCTCGTTCCCGACGTGAAGATCATCATGAAGGCGTCCATCGCGGTGACCTGCCGATGCGGAGTGAGCTCGCCGGCGGAGTCGATGAGCTCGGCCCACTGCGGCGTCGAGGTGTCGAGGACGCGCGTGTCCGCCAGGTCCAGGCCGTCCAGCAGCGGGCGGTGCTCGGCGTCGGTCACCACGAACTGGCAGTCCGCGCGGCGGATGTCGGCGGCCAGCGCCTCGCCACGGCGGGTGGTGTTCAGGCCGCACAGCACGTAGCCGCCGAGCCCGGCCGCCGCCATCTGGCTCAGCATCTCGGGGGTGTTGCCCAGCAGGGCGCCGACGTGCACCGGCCGGGACGGATCGGCGGCGGCCAGCAGGGCCGCGGCCCGCGCCGTCGAGCCCTCCAGATACTGACGCCAACTCCATTGCGCATCACCGTATTTCACCGCGATCGATGAATCGGATAGGCGCTTGCGCAGCAGCGCTTGAATCGTGTCGTCAGCCATCGGTCCGATTCACCCTCACTCTGCCTACCCTACGAGACGAGACGGTCCGTCTTATAGTAGCGGCCGGCGGCGGGCGGCGTGCCGCCTAGCCACCCACCATCATCAGGCCGCCGTCCACCGCCAGCAGTTGCCCTGTGATGAAGCCCGAGCCGGAACCGGCCAAAAACACCAACATCGGCCCGAGGTCGCGGGTGGGGTCCCCCAGCGTCCCGCCCAGCGGGATCATCATCTTCATCTGCTGATCGATCAGGGCGGCGGCGTCGGGGCCGAGAAAGTCGCGCAGCCGGTCGGCACCCGGCGTCTGCACGGCGGGAGCCAGGGCGTTGACGGTGACGTTGTCGGCGGCCCAGGCCTTGGCGGCCGACCGCGTCCACGCCTGCACCGCGCCCTTGGTCGCGGCGTAGACGGCCGAGATCGGGCTGCCCATAACGGCTTCCGACGAGCCGAAGTTGATGATCCGTCCGCCCTTGGGGTCCTGGTCCCTCATGACGGCGTAGGCGGCCTGGTTGGTGAGGATGGTTGCCTTGACGTTGGTGTCCAACAGGAACGAGATGTCGTCGGCGCCGATATAGCCGGGGATGCCGGCCTGCCAGAGCCCCGCGGCGTTCACCAGCACGTCGAGCCCGCCCAGGTGGTGCGCCGCGTCCGTGACCGTCGCCGAGACGCCGTCGGGATCACGCGCGTCGCACTGAAACCACTTGGCGGCGAGGCCTTCCGGCGGCGGCGTCCGGTGATAGGTCGCGGCCACCTCGGCGCCCGCCTCGATCAGGACCCCTACCGCGGCGGCGCCGATGCCGGTGGCGGCGCCGGTCACCAGGATCCGCCGGCCTTGCAGGACATGTTCCATGCCCGCGAGCGTAACGCCATGGCGAAATCCCGCTCGGATCTCCGCCGTGGCGTTACGACCGCGAAGCAGAACGCGTTACGCGCGCACCGCGACCGTCGACAGCAGATCGGCCAGGCGGTCCGGCTGGTCGACCATGGAGAACGTCCGCGCCCCGGCGATCACCTCGAGGCGGGCGTTGGGGATGGTCGCCGCCAGCCGGGCGCCGTCCTCCTGCTCGAAGAACACGTCGTCGGCCGACCATGCGACGAGCGTCGGCTTGTCGAAGTCGTACAGCCTGGCCGCCACCGTCGTCGTCACCTCGGGGCGCATGGAAAGGGTGAACTGGCGCAGGTCCTCGACGACCGCCGGCAGCGACTGCGCCGGGCGCACCCAGAGCTCGGTGAGGTCGTCGATGTTGCGGTGCGCCAGGCCGTCGAACGCGCGCTTGCGCACCGTGGGCACCCGCATGGCCTGGGCGACGGCCCGGAACGTCGTCTTCGACTTGGCCGCCAGGATCACCGGTTTGAGGATCGGCGGTGGAAAGTGTTCGAACGCATCGCAACTCGTGAGCACCAGCGCACCCAGCCGCTCGCGGTGGTGCACGGCGACCAACTGGGTGACGACGCCGCCGGTGTCGTTGCCGACCAGCACCACGTCCTCGAGGTTGAGCGCGGCGAGTGCCTCGGCGACCATGGCCGCCACGCCGGTGATGGTGCGATCGGCGCCGCGGCGCAGCGGCTCGGGGTGTGCGCCCAGCGGCCAGGTCGGGGCGATGCACCGCAATCCGCGGGCGGCCAGCCGTTCGCTGACCTGGCGCCACAGTTGGCCGCCCATCATGTAACCGTGCACGAAGACCACGGGCCTGCCGTTCTCGGGTCCGGTTGCTTCGTAATGGATGGTTCCGGCACTAATGTCGATCGTCGACATATGAGGACTCCTACGTCAGAGATACACTTACAAACAGGCTGTCTGTTCGTAAGTTAACAACAGGTTGTATGGAAAGCAAGAGACGCACCCAGGAGGAGCGCTCCGCGGCCACCCGCGAGGCGCTGATCGCGGCTGCCCGCAAACTCTGGGGCCTGCGGGGATACGCCGACGTGGGAACGCCCGAAATCGCCTCGGCCGCCGGGGTCACCCGCGGCGCGATGTATCACCAATTCGCCGACAAGGCGGCGCTGTTCCGTGAGGTCGTCGAGGTCGTCGAGCAGGATGTGATGGCGCGGATGGCCGTGGTGGTCGCCGAGTCGGGGGCGGCGACGCCGACGGCCGCGGTCCGGGGCGCGGTCGACGCCTGGCTCGAGGTGTCCGCCGATCCCGAAGTGCGGCAACTGATCCTGCTGGACGCGCCGAGCGTGCTCGGCTGGGCGGGATTCCGCGACGTCGCACAGCGGTACAGCCTGGGCATGACCGAGCAGATGCTCACCGAGGCGATCCGGGCCGGCGAGTTGGCCGAGCAGCCGGTGCGGCCGCTGGCGCACGTGCTCATCGGCGCGCTCGACGAGGCCGCGATGGTCATCGCCACCGCCGATGACCCGGACCGCACGCGCGACGAGACCCGGGAAGTGCTGCACCGGCTCATCGACGGGATGTTCGACGCGCGCTGACGAGGCGGTCAGTCACCGCGCACGTGCGCGACGCCGGCGATGACGCCCTGGATGAGCCGGTCGAGGTGCTCGGGGTCGTCGACGGCCGGCTGGCCCGCGACGAAGGTCAGCATGATCCCGTTGATGAAGGCCAGGGTGGCGGTCGCCTGGTCGTCGACCAATGCCGGATCCGGCGCGCTGCCCTCGGGGTGCCACTGGGTGACGACGTCGCGGGCCAGGGCGTAGAGCCGGTCCGCCGACTCACTAAGGGCCGCGGCCAGTTCCGGGTCCCGGCCGGCCAGCAGCGCCAGCTCGTAGCGGGCCTTGGCGCGGGTGAGCCAGGGTTCGCTGTTGACGTACATGACGATGCGGGCCAGGCCGGCGGTGCCGGTGAACTGGGTGGCGTGATCCTCGGCCAGTTCGGCCATCATCGAAAAGTCGGCGACGTCGAGTTCGGCCAGCCGGGTGGCGATGGCGTGCACCAGCGCCCGGCGGGTCCGGAAATAAAACGATGTGGTGCCGGCCGGCACGCCCGCGTGGTCGTCGACTTTCGGGTGACTGACCCCGTGCACCCCGTTGCTGCCCAGCAATTCGATCGCGGCGTCGGCGAGTTGGCGGCGCCGCTCGGGCGCGTTGTGCTTTCTGCGTGCAGCGATGCGCCCCAGTTTATCGGCGCCGACTTAGCCCGCGCTTTAGAACTGACCGCAGTTCGGCGTGGTGGGCTCGCCGTTGAAGCGGGCGGCGATCCATTGCATCGCCGGTTCGCCGTCGACCAGCATCGGCAGCGCGTGGTTGATGACGAGCTTGTTGAGGAACGGCGGCTCTTCGTTGGTGCGGAATTCGACGTCGGCGTCCTGGGCACACCAGTCGCGCCCGAGCTGGTTGGCCGCGGTCCACGGCACCAGCGGGTCGTAGCGATTGCTGTCGATCATCACCGGCGCGTTCGGTTTGAAGCGGCCGAGCCGTTGCGCCTCGAACAGGCTGTTGAACGGCTCCTCGTTCACCAGCTGATTGATGTCCTCGGTGAAGTAGGGCTGTATGTGACGAAACATGAAGTCCAGCAACGTCTGTCCGACGCATTGGCGTGACACCGATTCCAGCATCGCCAACCCGCGCGGCGTCATCTTGGAGCGAATGATGTCGGCGAACTCGGGATAGGCGGCCATGACGCTGTTGAGCGCGTACCCGACGACGCCGACCAGCGCGCTGCCGTCGGCGTAGGGCAACAGCTCCTTGAGGTCGGCGGGTGGCGCCCCGGCGTAGGTGCCCACGATGTGAAGGTCGGGGGCGTATTGCGAGGCGAGCTCGGCCGCCGACGCGGTCGCGCCGCCGCCCTGCGAATAGCCCCAAAACGCCACGGGCCCATGCGGATCCAGCGACGTGCCGGGTAGGCGCATGGCGGCGCGGGCGGCATCGAGCACCGCCTGTCCCTCGGCCACCCGCCCCACATACGTGTGCATCGGCGCGGTGCCCAGGCCCTCGTAGTCGGTCATCACAATGGCGAAGCCGCGCGCGACCATGGTGGCGACGAACAGTTCCTCGTAGTTGAACATGATGTCCCAGCCACCCGAATAGTGAATGCCCTGGTTGAACATTCGCGACGGCGCACACTGATTGCCCTGCCCCTGGGTACCCGGCGCGTAACTGATCAACGGGCGCGGCCCGGCGCCCGGCCAGTCGTTGTAGGGCTCGAAATAGGTGCCCGTCACCGCGATCGGGTTGCCCCGGGTGTCGGTGCTGCGGTACATGATTCGCGTGCCGGACGCCATGATCGCGCCCAGCTGGCCGGAGGGCTCCAGCACCAGTCGCGACGGTTCGGTGCGGATCAGGTCGCCGGGTTGACCGGGCGGCAGCGGATCCGGCGCGGCATAAAAGTCCGCGTACTGCGGCTCGTCCCCGCCGTCGGCGCGCGCAATTCCGGTGCCCACCAGAGCCGAAGCAATTATCAGCAGTACTGTGAATACTCCCCCGGCCCGATGCATTACGGAACGGTAACAATGGACCGCCCGCCAGCGGAAGAGCAATCTCTAATTTTTTAGAGATCTCGCGGTTAACGGAATTCCGGCCACCTCTTCCGCCCAGGGGCTCGGCTCACCGGAGCGCGGCTTCTGCGCGAGCGCCGACCGGGGGATCCACGCGAGACGTCGAAGACGTTGTCGGCCAACGAGTCCGCACTCGGCGCCGGCGGTAGCCGCCGTCAGGGTGTCTTGAGGAACACGTCGTTGAGCGTGACCGTGCGCAGGTTGCGGTCGCGGATGATGTCGACGAGCTGCGGATAGACGTGCGTCACCGGCAGATGATTGAGGTGCCCGATCACGATGGCCTGCGGCGTGAAGTACTGGTCGGCCATCTGCACGATGTAGTCCTCGGTGATCAACGTCGAATCCGACAGCGAACCCGACCACAAGGTGGGCACCTTGTAACCGAGGTCGGCGGCCACGGCATCCACGGCGGCGTTGCGCTTGGCGTAGGGCGGGCGCCAATAGGGTTTCGCGCCGATGCCGTACGTCTTCTTCAAGAACGTGTCGTTTCGTGTGAGCTGTTCGGCGACTTGCTCTTTGGTCAGTGTGGTCAGGTCCGGGTGTGACCAGGTGTGGTTGCCGAGTTGGATCTGCCCGCTGTCGACCAACGGCCGGAGCAGCTCGGAGTTTTCGGTCCACGAGTCGTAGATCCCGTTCACGAAGTACGTCAGCCGCACGCCGGTGTCCCTGGCAAACTGCGTGTAGGCACGCACCACTTCGCTGTTCACGCCGTCGTCGACGGTCAGCGCGAGCAGGTCGCCTTCGCCCGGGAGCTTCATCAATGCGCCGCCGCCGGGCAGGGGGATGCGGGCGCTGAGCGGCGGGGGCGGCAGCAGGGCCTGCGGCGCGGTCGGGCCCGAAGTCGGTATGTCGACGCCGGGCGTCTGGGCGAACGTGCGCGGCTGCGGGTCGACGATGAGCCGCGCCGTCCCGACGCCGGCAACCACCGACGCGGCGAGCGATCCAAGAAACTGGCGGCGGTTCATGGCTGCGAAGGGGCGACGTCGATCAAAAGGGATGGGCGCAGAAAAGGAGATTTCGGCCCGGTCATTTGGAAACGGATGGCGGCGCGTTGCGTACCGGGCGGGTCCCCGCAGGGACCGCCGTTCGCGCAAAACACCGAGGCCACAGCAGCGAACCGTACCATTCAAAGGCCCAAATAGTCGGCTGCGTTACGGGAGGGTCAGCTGTGAATTCTCTCGGCGGACATCGCGGCCGCTGACGGCGACCCGACCAGCGAGGATCAATGCGGTTCCCCGGCGCCGCGTTGCGGCAATTGCACGGGTTCGGCGGCGGGAGTTCCCAGCGTAAAAGCCAGCCACGGCAGGGCGGTGGCAAACGCCTGGGCGGCAAACGGCCAGTCGTGCTTGCCCTCCTGGGTGACCACCGCACAGGCGATGCCGTGCGCGGTGCCGACCGCACACAGCGACCTCGCGGCGGCGTCCTGGCCCTCTGGGTTGGCGGCGGGATCGCTGGACGCGACGAGGGTCGGACTGGCCTGTTCGGCGACGTTGCCGGGCCCCGAGGAGACGGGCACGTCGAACCATCCGGACAGGCCGGCGTAGTGACCGTGCTTGGTCATCACGGTGACCGGGTCGAAGGCGGCCCATGCGGCCTGATCCCCGCCGAACAGCCGCGCGACGGACTGGTCCTTGGAGCCGACGTTGGGACCGCGGTCGCCCGCGATGTCCACGAACGCGCTGAACAGCTCCGGGTGCATGACGGCCAGGTCGACGGCGCAGGTACCGCCCATCGACCAGCCGGCGACGCCCCAGTTGGCCCGATCGGCGCTGACGCCGAAGTTCGACACCGTGAACGGGATGACGTCTTTGGAAAGGTGGTCGGCGGCGTTGCCGCGGGGGCCGTTGACGCACTCGGTGTCGTTGTCGAACGACCCGGTCGGATCGACGAACACCAGCACCGGCGAGAAACCGTGATGCGCGGCGGCGAAGTTGTCGATGGCGGTGAAGGCGCCGCCCGGACCCAGCCAATCCGCCGGGGTGTTGAAGGCCGAGCTGATCATCATGACGGCCGGCAGCCGGGGCGGGGGATTGCTGTTGAACCATGCCGGTGGCAGATAGACCAATTCCCGCCGGTGGGCGAAATGGGAGGCCGAGGAGTCGATGTCGACCGGCACCACGACGCCCTTGGTGGGCCTCGTTCCCGCGATCTGCATCTCGGTGACGCGCAGGCGGTCGACCTGGTCGGGCAACGGCACCGAGGTCAGCTGGTTCCACGCGGCCAGCGCCGTGGGGAAGTAGCCCACCCAGCCGTTGAGCGCCATGCCCGCGCACAGGACGCACAGCGGTATCGACAGCACGGCCACCCCGCGGCGCCACCAGCGCGCGCCCCGCCAGCCCACCAGGAACACCGCGGCGGCCAGGCCGCTCATCGCGATCCACAACCACAGCGTCGTCGGCGCGGGATCCCCGGCCACCCCGAGCGAGGTGATGTACCAGCGCGACAGCGCGGTCACCGCGACGGCCGCGATCAGCGCCACGGGCAGCACTCGCTTGAGCCAACTTCGCGCGCGCCATTGGATCGCGACGATCAGCACGAGCAACGCGAGGCCCTGAACGGCGGGCGGAAACCAGCCATGCAGCAGGGACAGTTGCCCGAAGAACTGCTCCAACGGTCGTGACCTTTGCTAGATCGATCGCTGCGCGAGGGTGCGGTGATTGTCGTGATCGTCAAGGGGCCGGGCGGCGTCTCGGCGGCCGGTGGCCGGACTCACTATCCCATACGATCGCGGCCCGCCGGCCTACGCTCCGCCGGGTTCACGTGTCCGTGACGACGCTGGTGAATGAGCGCAGCCGCAGGCTGTTGCCGACGACGAGAACGCTGGAGAGCGCCATGGCGGCGCCGGCCAGCATCGGGTTGAGCATGCCGAGCGCGGCGAGGGGGATCGCGGCGAGGTTGTAGCCGAACGCCCACACCAGGTTGGTCTTGATGGTGGCCAGCGTCCGGCGGGAGAGCCGGATCGCGTCCACGGCCGCCCGCAGGTCGTCGCGGATCACGGTGAGGTCGGCCGCCTCGATCGCGACATCGGTGCCCGCGCCCATGGCCAGACCCAGATCGGCGGCGGCCAGCGCGGCGGCGTCGTTGACGCCGTCGCCGACCATGGCGACCACCTTGCCCTCGGCTTGCAGACGCTTGACGGCCGCGACCTTGTCGTCGGGCATCGCCTCGGCGATCACCTCGGCGATGCCGAGTTCGGCGGCGATGCGGGCGGCGACGGTGTGGTTGTCGCCGGTGAGCAGCACCGGGGTCAGGCCGAGTCGCTGCAACTGGCGCACGGCGTCGCCGCTGGACGGCTTGACGGTGTCGGCGAGCACCAGGAGCCCCCGCGCCGCGCCGTCCCAGCCGACGACGACGGCCGTCTTGCCGTCGCCCTCCGCGCGGGATTTGGCCGCGGCGAGCGCGGCGTCGAGGCGCGCACCGCGCTCGTCCATCAGGCTCGCGCGCCCGACGACGACGGCGTGGCCGTCGACCGTGCCGTGCACGCCCATGCCGTGGACACCCGCGAAATCGGCGGGCGTGGGGAGCGCGCCGAGCTGCGCCGCGGCGGCCCGGGCGATGGCCTGCGCGACCGGATGTTCGGAGGCGGCCTCCAGGGCACCGGCGTAGCGCAACAGCGTGGCGCGGTCGGTTCCCGCCCCGACGACCACGTCGACCAGGGCCATTCGGCCGGTGGTGACGGTGCCGGTCTTGTCGAGCACGATCGTGTCGATCCTGCGGGTGGACTCCAGCACTTCGGGCCCCTGGATGAGGACGCCGAGCTGGGCCGCGCGGCCGGTGCCGACCAGTAGGGCGGTCGGAGTCGCGAGGCCCATCGCGCACGGGCAGGCGATGATGAGCACCGCGACGGCGGCCGTCAGCGCGGTGGTGGGCGAGAAGCCCGCCGCGAGCCAGCCGCCCAGGGTCGCCACCGCGAGCGCCAGGACGACGGGAACGAACACGCCGGAGACCCGGTCCGCGAGGCGCTGCACCCGTGCCTTGCCCGATTGGGCCCGTTCGACGAGCTTGGCCATCTGCGCCAGCTGGGTGTCGTCGCCAATCCCGGTGGCCCGGACGACAAGCCGGCCCCCGGCGTTGACGGTGCCGCCGGTGACGGCGTCGCCCGCTCCGACCTCGACGGGCACCGACTCGCCGGTCAGCATCGATGCGTCGACCGCCGAGGAACCCGTGACGACGACCCCGTCGGTCGCGATCCGTTCCCCGGGACGCACCACGAACTGGTCACCCACCGCGAGCCGCTCGATCGGGAGCCGGGTCTCGGTGCCGTCACGCAAGACCCCGACGTCCTTGGCGCCCAGCGCCACCAGCGCGCGCAGCGCGTCGCCGGCGGACCGCTTGGCCCGCTTCTCGAAATAACGGCCGGCCAGGACGAACAGCGTGACGCCGGCGGCCACCTCGAAGTAGACGTGGCACGGGGCGTCATCGCGCCCGACCGTGAGCTCGAAGTCGTGCTGCATGCCCGGCTGGGCGGCGGTCCCGAGGAACAGCGCGTAGAGCGACCACAGGAACGCGGCCAGGGTCCCGATCGAGACCAGGGTGTCCATGGTGGCGACGCCGTGTTTGAGGTTGGCCCAGGCGGCCGCGTGGAAGGGCAGCCCGCACCACAGGACGACCGGCGCCGTCAGCGCCAGCGACGCCCAGTGCCAGTGGTGAAACTGCCACGCGGGAACCATGGCCATGGCGATAACCGGGCCGGCCAGCACGGCGGCGGCGATCAGCCGCCGGCGCAGCGAAGTCAGCTCGGCGTCGCGCACCGGCGAACGTCGCGGCAGGGCGGCCGCGTAACCGGCCTTTTCGACCTCGGCGATCAGGATCCGTGGGTCGTACCCGGCGGGGGCGCTGACGGCGGCCGTCTCGGTCGCATAGTTGACGGTGGCCGAGACGCCGGCGAGCTTGTTGAGCTTTCTTTCGATCCGGGCGGCGCAGGAGGCGCAGGTCATCCCGGTGATCTCGAGCTCGATGGGGGGCGCGGCGGCCGGCGTGTCCTCGGGGAGGGTGCCCTCGTCGATGTTTCGCGGGGGCGTGCTCATGCGACCTGGACGGCCTGGAAGCCCGCCTCGTCGACCGCGGCGAGGACGGCGTCCGCGTCGATGGGCACCGCGCTGGTGACGACGAGCCGGCCGGTGTCGGCGCTGACCGTCACGCCGTCGACGCCGGGAATCCCGGCGACCTCGCCCTGGACGGCGGCCTCGCAGTGCGCGCAGCTCATCCCGCTCACCCGATATTCGCTGGTGGGCATGCCGCTCCTTCTCGATCCCGCCGCGGACTTGACCCCACCATTCTGCCTGCCGGGGGGTTCGGGCTATTGGCGCAGGTGCGACCCGCCGCCGATGTACCACACCTGGCCGGTGATCCACTCGGCCTCGTCGGACAGCAGGAACGCGGTGATCGCCGCGAGGTCGTCCGGCTTGCCCAGCCGGCTGGTCTTGCCGAACGTCAGGAAGGCCTGCTGGAGCGCGACGTCGTTTTGGCGCTCCTGGGTCTCGCCCATCACCAGGCCCGGCATGACCCCGTTGCTGCGGATGTTGTGTTTGCCCCAGTTGACGGCCACGTGCCGGGTCAGGTGGTTCACCGCCGCCTTCGAGGCGCCGTAGGCGACGTGCATGGGGTCGCTGCCCAGCGCGGCGCCCGACGAGGTGTTCACGATGCTGCCCCCACCCCGGGCGAGCAGGTGCGGCAGGACCGCGCGGATCGTGCGGACGTACCCGAGCAGGTTGACGTCGAGCGTGCGCTGCCAGACGTCCATGTCGGTGTCGAGAATCGTGGTGTCGCGTCCCAGGTTTCCCTCGGACAGATCGGCGCCCACGTTGTGCAGGCCGTCGATGGCCCCGAACTCGTCGAGCGTCGTCTCGACGAGGCGCCGCACCGACTGCTCGTCGGCGAGGTCGAACTCGACGGCGATCGCGCGGCCGCCGGCCGACACGATGCGCTGCGCGGTGGCGGCGGCGCCCGCAATGTTGTTGTCGCCGATGGCAACACGGGCGCCTTCGGTGGCGAGGCGTTCGGCGGTGGCCGCGCCGATCCCGGTGGCGCCCCCGGCGACCACAAATGTCTTGCCGGTCAGGCCGCGCATCACACGTACCCGACGCCGATGTCGACCGACACCTGGGTCGCGGTCACCAATCTGGATTGGTCGGAGGCCAGCCAGGCCACGGCGTCGGCGATGTCCTCGGGCTGCGCGATGCCCTCGGGCAGCAGCGGTTTGTGCATGCCCCGCAGGTGTGGGTAGTCGTCGGCGGCGGCCTGTAACGCTTCCCGCATCCGGCCGGTGCCCATCGGGGTGGCGACGGCGCCGGGGTTGAGGCTGTTGACGCGGATGTTGTACCGGCCGAGCTCGGCGGCGAACGCCCGCGCCATCCCCACGACCGCGTGTTTGCTTGCGGTGTAATGGATCATGAACGACTGCATCTTGATGCCGGCCGCCGAACCGATGAGGATGATCGAGCCGCCGCGGCCGCCGTCAATGATGTGCCGCACCCCCGCCATCACGGTGTTCCAGGTGCCGATCACGTTGGTGTCGATGGTGTCTCGGAACGCCTGCGCGGTGATCTGATCCCAGGGCGCGGGGCTGCAGATCCCGGCGTTGGCGACGATGACGTCGAGCCGGCCCAGCTCGCCGACCCCCTTGTCCACGGCGGCGGACAGCGCGTCAAGATCGCGGATGTCGGCCTCGGCGGTGACGACCCGCCGGCCGCCTTCGCTCACCAGCCGTGCGGTTTCGGCCAGATCGTCGGACGTCGGCGAGTCGTAGGGGACGCTCGGCGGCAGCGGCCCGGCGAGATCGACCGCGATGATGTCGGCGCCCTCGGCCGCAAGACGCACGGCGTGTGCCCGGCCCTGCCCGCGCGCGGCGCCGGTGATCAGCGCGACCTTTCCCGAGAGTGACTGGCTCATGTGTGGTCTGGGTTCCTTTCAGTCGCGCGCGAGCTTGTCGAGCGGGTTGGAGCGTTCCAGCATGCCGTACGCTTCTTCGCCGTCCCATCGGTAGCGCACGCCGGCCTGCTGGACGGCGGGGAACTCGGCCATCTCCTCTTTGAGGGCGTGCATGGAGTACATGTCGTCGTCGTGGTGCACGTCGTGCGTGGAAAACACTGTCTCGCCGGCGATTTCGACTAGCCCGTCGGCGGTCTCCAGCACCAGCGAGGCATCCTCGCCGAGTGGCCGCAGGCGTGTCAGCCACGGCGCCCGCACCGCCCGCGCCGGGACCAGGCCGCCGTCGCCGGTGAAGACGAATCCCTCGTTGAAGGTGGGCTGGCCGTCGGGGCGCGGCGGATAGGCGATGTAGCCGAAGGCGCGGCCGCTGCCGAACACGGCCGACTGCCAGCAGTGTCCCCAGAAGCCGGCGAGCTTGCGCACCCCGGTGCGACGGATCCGCAGGCCGCTCCCGGTGAAGGTGTGGCGTTCATCCCCAAATCGGAATTCCCCTGTGGCGGTGAACAATTGCTCGTAGCGGGGCCCGCCCATGATGGCCCCGACAGACGTCGTTTGGAGCTGCGTGCCCGCGTCGGCCTGTAGCGCGCCCTGGACCCACGGGGGCACGGCCATCCTCGCCTCGACGTGGAAGCCGATGTTGGTCGTCGGGCCGTCCTTCCTGCCCGCCACCAGGTCGACCGACGAGGTCTGCACGGCCGGCCCGTCGTAGGACATCGTCCAGGTGTCGAAGGGTTCGAGGCACTGGAATGCCAGGCCGCCGGCGCCGAGCACGGTGGGCCGCCCGTCGGCGCCGCGAGCCGGCAGCGACGGCCCGTTGGTGCGCAGCCGGTAGACGCGCCCGTCGGGAAACGCGGCATTGACCTGAATGTCGTGGGAGTCCCAATTGGCGCCCACCGCCTCGATTCCCACGCGGGGCAGGCCGATCTCGCCGCGGTCGTCGACCACCCAGAAACTGACCGAGTCCCGCATCTCCGGATCCTCGGGGCGCTGCGCCAGCACGTACTCGCGCGACGGGTCGATGCCGCCGGTGAGATCAACCGCCATTGCTTTCCTCGCTCCTTACCTTTGGATGCCGCGTCCACCGCCGCGCGCTGTCCACATAGCGCGCGAACCGGGGCCGAACCTCGTCGAGATCGATGCCGAACTCCACCGGGTCGGCGTGCGAGCTCGGCTCGCGCTGCGCGGCGGCGTGCTCCCACCAACTGTGCATCCGCGCTTCGAACTCGTCGGACACCGGGGCCCCGAGCCAGGCGTACAGCCCGGCGACCTCGCCGACCGGGTCGGCCTGCATGGCCCGAAAGTCGATGTCGTAGAACCGATCGTCGGCACCGGCCGCGCGGAACCGCAGCGCCCGCTCCATGCCCAGCGACCAATGCTCGACGTTGAGCCGGCCGATGTAGCGGCGGTCGATCCGGGTGTTGAACGACCCGATGATGTCGGCGTACAGGTCGGCCACCGACAACAGGACGTCGGTGGGATCGCGATGGGTCATCACGAATCGGGCGTCCGGGAACACCGCGTCCAGCGCGTCGAGCCACAACACATGGGACGGGCACTTCAGCCGCCACGGCCGCTCAGGCTCGCCCCACTGCAGCAGCTGCATCACCCGCCGCTGATAGCGAAACGTCGGGGTGAGGTCGGCGTGGTGCACGAGCCACGTTGAGTACGAGGGGATTTCGGCGAACGACTGAAAGATGTGCGACTTGAAGTCGAGCGCCATCAGCTCGTGGCACTCCATGGGCCCGTGGGTGTCGCCGGGAACGTGGCGGCGGGTGCCGACCATCTCGCCCCGGTCGGCCGGGACGCGGGGATCGACGCCGTGCACCGTCGAGGGCGGGGGGCACGGTTGCGTCGACTCCCACCGGCGCAGGTAGCGCACCTCGGGATCCTGGGCCAGCAGCATGGACAGGGCGGTGGATCCGGTCCGGGGCAATCCCAGGCCGACCAGCGGTTCGCGGATGGGCACGTCGCCGATCTCCGGGTGCCGCCGAAACCAGTCCTCGACCTGCAGCCGTTGCGAGAGATAGCCCGCGATGCGTTGGCGCAGAAAGGCTTCCCCGCGCTCGTTCAGGTGGGCCTCGTCGCGCAACGCCGACAACAGGACGTTCAGGCCCTCGGTGAAGGAGTCGTCGCCGAAGTCGGTGAGCCCGGTCTGCGCCGCGGCCTCCTCCATCAGCTCACCGGATGTCAGCACGGCGTCTCCTCGATCAAAGTCCTTGCGGCGGCGCTCAACCCATCCACTGCCCGCCGGCGACGTCGATGGTCTGACCGCACAGGTAGTCGGCGGCCTCGGAGGCCAGGAATGCGACCATGTTGGCGGCCTCCTCGGGCAACGACGCGCGACCCAGCTGGACCTGGTGGGTGATCGCTTCCTGGATGGCGCCGCGGCCGGCGCGCTGCTTGTCGTCCTGAGGATCGAGCAGGTACTGCCGCATCTCCGGTTTGATCATGATGCCCGGCGCCACGCCCAACACGTTGACACCGCGCAGCGCGACCTCGTGGGCGAGGTTGCGCGTGAACCCGATGACGCCGGCCTTGCACGCGTTGTAGACGACCAGGCCGCGCTGCTGAATGCGGCCGCCGACCGACCCGATGTTGATGATCTTCCCCGAACCCTGGTCGAGCATGTACGCCAGCGCGGCGTGCGCCCCGTACATCATCATCGTCAGGCTGCCCAGCACCGTGTAGTCGATGTCCTCTTTCGTCTGCTTCTCGAACGGACCCGCGGCCACCATCACCGGGTTGTTCACCATGATGTCGAGGCCGCCGAGCTCGTGGTGAGCCTGCCGCACCGCGCCGTGCACCTGGTCCCAGTCGGACATGTCGGCCTTGACCGGGATGGCCCGCACGCCCCAGCGCCGCTCGACTTCCTCGGCCCGGCGTTCGACCTTCTCGAAGGTGCGGCCGATGAGCGCGACCTCGGCGCCGCAGCCGGCCAGCCGGTTGGCGATCGCCTGCCCCAGGCCGTCGCCGCCGGCTCCGGTGACGAAGGCCTTCTTGCCGGACAGGTCCATCAGCTCGGTCACGCGCTTGCCGACGATGTGCTCCGGTAGGCGGTCCAACCCGAGCAGCTGCACCCAGTCCTGGTCGTCCTGAACCGTCATCGTCGACCCCTCCTCAGCCAGACCGGGACGGCATCGCCGCCCCACCTCGCTGACGATATGACGGCCTCACGGCCAGCAGGTAATACCAATTCGGGAAACCAGTCATGCCGCATTTATATGGCTGGTAGATGTGGAGGCGATGGACACCCACCGGCTCAAGTACTTCCTGCGGATCGCGGAGGAAGGCTCGATCACCCGCGCGGCCGCGGTGTTGGGCATCGCCCAGCCGGCGCTGAGTCGCCAGATCCGGCTGCTGGAGGAGGACCTCGGCATCACGCTGTTCGAGCGGACCCGCCGGGGCGTGCACCTCACCGAGGAGGGCGAACGGCTGCGCTCCTCGACCGCCGCGCCGCTGCGTCAGCTCGAGCTCGCGGTCCGGTATGCGGGATCGCCGTTGGCGCGCATCGAGCGCGGGCTGCTGTTCGGGATCGTGCCGACCGCCGCCGGCGTCCTGGCCGCGCCGCTGGCGGCAAGCGTGGGCGCCGCGTTCCCGAATGTCCATTTCCACGTCGCCGTGGCCGAGACCGACGACCTGGTGGAGCGCCTCCTCAAGGGCGCGATCGACCTCGCGGTGATCAACCCGGTCTCCGATGACCGGCTCTTCCACCGGCACCTGGTGACCGAGGACCTCGTGCTGGTCGGGGGGCCCGCGTCGGAGCTCTCGCCCGCCAGCCCGATCCGCTTCACCGATCTCGCCAAGCTCCCGCTGGTCATGCCCAGCGGGCTGACCGGCATTCGAAACACCCTGGAGAACACCGCGCTGCGGCTCAAAGTTGCGATCACGGCCCGCTTTTCGACCGATTCGGTGGAGGTGGCCAAGCATCTGGTCGCCGCGGGGCTCGGCTATGCGGTGCTGCCGATGGCGGCGTGCGGCGCCGATGTGGAGGCGGGGCGGCTGCGGTGGACGTCGATCCACGAACCCCCGATCGACCAACAACTCGGCGTGGCCGCCACCGCGGCGCTGGAACTGCCCCGCGAATTCGCGGCGAAGATCGGCATCGTGTTGCGCGAAGAGGTGGCGCGGTTGACCAAATCCGGCTTCTGGCCGGCGCGTTTCGAGCCGTCACCGGTATGGGATCCCAACATCCCTGAGCCGCGGAACTGAACGGGATTACGCTGCCGGTTAGCGGAAAGGAGATTCGCAATGACCGTCACCGTTGTCGACCGGGGGCCCCGCCAGGTGAGCCGCAGAGTCGAAGTGGCCGCGCCGGCGGCCGAGCTGTACGCCATCGTCGCCGATCCGCGGCGTCACCACGAACTCGACGGGTCGGGCACGGTGCGCGACAACATCACCATGCCGCCGCAACTCCTTGAGGGCTCGAAGTTTTCGACGAGCATGAAGATGTTCGGCGTGCCCTACCGCATCACCAGCACGATCACCGCGCTGACGCCGAACGAGGTGGTCGAATGGCGCCACCCGCTGGGTCATCGCTGGCGGTGGGAATTCGAGGCGCTGTCACCGAACCTGACGCAGGTCACCGAGACGTTCGACTACCGGGATGCCGGTGCGCTGAAGAACAAACTGAAGTACTACGAGCGGATGGGCTTCGTCAAGGCGAACGCCTCGGGCATCGAGGCGACGCTGACCAAACTGCGGGATCGCTACGCTGGGTGATCAGTTCGCCACCGGATCGGCTGCGTCCCAGGGCATCACGCCGGACACCCAGTGGCTCAGTTCCGAGGCCTGGTCGTTGCGGTGCAGATGGCGTGGAGGCGTCGCGTAGGTGGAGTAGGGCCGGCACCGAATGACGACGCGGTTCTCGCGTTCGCACATCGCCTCGATGTGCGGGCGCGCCTCGTCACCGAGTGGCTGGCCGGACATTCGGCCGCCAACCGCCATCATCACGTCGACCGCGAGATCCCGGTCGTCCTCGACGGCGGCGTCGGCGTAGACCTGCAGGTAGGCGAAGGGCCACCGCTCGTCGAGGACGCACAGGCTCACCTTGCCGTCGCGCTGAACGATCCGGGCTTTGCCCCTCCCGGCCATCGTGGAGACGAGCAAGTCGTCGGTGTCGGTGGGGATGTAGTACACGACCGACATGGCGGGGCCGTCGTGGCGGCGACGGTAGCCGAACACGCAGGTGCGATGCGTGCGCACGAACTCGCGTCGTTCGGAGGGAAGCATGTCGCGGTCGGTGGGAGCGGTGAAGGGCTCTGCCGCCAGGGGGAGGAGCATGACGAATTTTCCTTGCTGTCAACGGGGTTGATCGACGCGGTAATTACGGATACAGTGTCTCCGTAATGCGTGACGATGTCAACCGGGGGCCGCGGCGGTCCCGCGGCCGCCCGGCCCTGCCGATGGACCGCATCCTGGGCGCGGCCGTCGAACTGCTCGACGCCGAGGGGGCGGACGCGTTGTCGATGCGGTCGCTGGCCCAGCGCCTGGGATCCGGCACCGCCACGCTGTACCGCCACTTTTCCAATCGATCCGAACTGGTGTCTCAGGTGATCGACCACATACTGGGCGAAGTCGACCTCGATGCGCGGGCGCTGGCGGCCCTACCGTGGCAGCAGGCGTGTATCACGTTCGCGCAACACATGTTTGACGCGCTGCGCCGGCATGGCAATGTCGCGCCGCTATTGATCGAATACACGCCGACGGGGCCGAGCGCGCTGGCCAATCGCGAGCGCTGCCTGGCGATCCTTCTCGGCAACGGCTTCGCGCCGGCGGTCGCGGCCCACGCCTACGCCACGCTGGCCCGTTACGTCTTGGGTTTCGCGCTACAACTGCCCGGGGCGACGGATGGGGGCGGTGAAGCGGAACTGGCGGCGGCGTTTCACCGGCTCGATCCGTCGCGCTATCCCGCGACCGTCACCGTCGCCGACGAGCTTCCCGTTCCGCTGGCCGACGAGTTCGCTTTTGGGTTGCGGCTCATCGTCTCCGGGCTCGAACAACTGCGCGAGTGAACGTTTTCGCGGCGCCAACCGTGGCTTGGGTGGATGACCGCGCCCGAAAGGACACCGCTCGATGATCGCAAACACGCTGAGCCGCTGGGGTCAACTCTTGGGCCGCTATGGCCTGGTGGTGGTGCTGGTGTGGATCGGAGTGGGCAAGTACGTGAAGATGGAATCGCGCGTGCTCATCGAGCACAGCCCCCTGATGAGCTGGCTCTACGACGTCTTCAGCGTCACCTTCGTCGCGCGGGCGCTCGGAACGATGGAAATCGTTGCGGCCCTGCTCATCGCGCTGCGGCCATGGTGGCCGCGGGTCTCGGCGGCGGGCAGCGCGCTGGCGGTGGTGCTGTTCCTGGGCACGGTGAGTTTCCTGGTCACCACCCCCGGCGTGATCGCAACCCATGCCCACGGCGTGCCGGTGCTCTCGGCGCTGCCCGGCCAGTTTCTGCTCAAGGACCTGGTATTGCTCGGGGTCGCCGTGTGGACGCTGGGCGACTCGCTGTCCGCGGGCGTCGTCACCGCACGGCCGTATCCCGCCCGCAGCGAGTGACTATATAGTCGTGGCCACGGAGAGGAAGCCGAGGCCGTGACCGAGACCGTGGGCCAGGGGATAGGCGTCGACGCGCCGCGACGCGGGCACGCCGAGGAACGCCGCGCGCGGGGCAGCCCGTGACCAGCCGAAAAGCCCGCTGGCTCTACGCCGTTGGGCGGCTGCGCGCGGCGACGCGGCGCGGGCGATCGCCGCGGGTGGCGATCATCGGCGCGGGCTTCGGCGGTCTCGGTGCCGCCGTCGCGCTGCGCCGCGCCGGCATCGACGACCTGGTGATCATCGAGGGCGCCGACGGCGTCGGCGGCACCTGGCGCCGCAACACCTATCCCGGCGCCGCCTGCGACATCCAGAGCCATCTGTACTCATTTTCCTTCGCGCCCAACGCATCCTGGACCCGCACGTACGCCCGGCAGCCCGAGATCCTGGCCTACCTCGAATCGGTCGCCGACGATTTCGATCTGCGACGCCACCTCATGCTCGACACGACCGTGCGGTCCCTGCACTGGAACCCGGGCGCCGGGACGTGGGAGTGCCGAGTGGACCGCAACGGCGAGTCCGCCACGTTGGTCGCCGACGTCGTCGTGTGCGCGGTCGGGCTGTTCGGTTCGGCCAAGCTGCCCGACATCGACGGCCTGACGGGGTTCGCCGGACCGGTGCTGCATACCGCGCAGTGGGATCACCAGCTCGACCTGGCGGGGCGCGACGTGGCGGTGATCGGGACGGGCGCCAGCGGGGTGCAGTTGGTGCCGGAGCTGGCGAAGACCGCCGGACACGTCACGGTCTTTCAGCGGACCCCGCCGTGGATGGTGCCCAAGGACGACCGCCCGTACAGCGCAAGCGAATTGGCGCGGTTCAGGCGCAGCCCGGTCGCGCTGCGCCGCACCCGGTGGAAGATCTGGAAATTCCAGCACGACAACACTGCGACGTTCGCCGACGATCCCGTGGTGGCCGGGCGCACGCAGATCGCGACGTCGTTCCTGGACCGCACCGTCGACGACGAGCCATTGCGCCGAGCGCTGACTCCGGACTATCCGTTCCGGTGTAAGCGAGTGTTGTTGGGCGACGACTATTACCGGGCCCTGCAGCGGGACAACGTCGAATTGGTCACCGAGCCCATCGCGCGGGTCGGCGAGGCGTCGGTGATCACCGCGTCGGGCCGCGAAATCGGCAGCGACGCGATCGTGCTCGCCACCGGCTTCGAGACGTCCCGCTACCTGTCCGGCATCGACGTCACCGGAACGGGCGGCCGCCGGTTACACGAGCACTGGGGTGACGATCCGTGCGCCTACCTGGGTGTAGCGGTCAGCGGGTTCCCGAACTTCTTCATGCTGTACGGCCCCAACACCAACCAGGGCGGCAACTCGATCGTCTACATCCTCGAGTCCGCGGCGCGGCTGGTCGCCAGCGCGGTGAGCCGGCTGGCGCGCCGTGGCGGCTACCTCGACGTGCGTCCCGAGGCCGAAAAGCGATACAACGACCAGCTTTCCGCCGACCTGGCGCGGACCATCTGGACACAGTGCGACAGCTATTTCCGTTCGCCCACCGGCCGCATCGTCACCCAATGGCCCTATACCGAGCTGGAGTACGCCCGCCGGACCTGGCGGCTGCGACGCCGAGATTGGATCCAAACCCTGGGGTCAGCGCGTCGAGAGGCCACGCATCAATGTGTCTATTAGCCCGTCGTAACGTCCGATGGTTTCGCCTGCCGTCGTGGTGACACTGAGCATGCGATATAGCGTGGCTCCGATCAAAGCGTCGGCGGCAGCTTCGATGTCGGCATCGGCGCGAATTTGACCCAACGAGATTCCGGATTGCAACCGGTGCATCACCGCGCGGTGGAAGCGGCCGGTGAGTTGTCGGTACAGGGTGTCGCGATCTTGAAGATTCTCAGCGGCGGCAGCGGCAAGAGCGCGGACTAGTGCGATGTTCTCAGGGTGGGCACTGAGCGCGGCAGATTCGTGCATCCAGGTCCTCAAATCTTCGACCGCGTCTCCCGTATCTGGAAGCGTGAAGTCTGCTTGCGCGTAGGCCTGCATTACCGCTTCGGCCACCAAGGGCGCTTTCGACGGCCACCGTCTGTACACCGTTTGCGTTCCCACTCCGGCATTGGCGGCGACTTTGTCCATCGACACTCCGCTGTACCCTGCCTCGATTAGGAGGGCGCGGGTGGCTTCGAGGATCGCCGAATGGACGGCCGCGCTACGCGGTCGTCCTCGGCGCGGTTGGCTCACGTGACGACCTTAAATCAAATCTTGAGCGGCCTGGCTTGTCGGCGACTGGGGCGACGCAGTCTGCCTGTGTACATAGGCGCAGCAATGTGGTTCTATTTACGAGAAAGAGTATCTCGTAATGGTGCGGGTCAGTCGGAACAGGCACCAGGTCCGTATGTTCAGTGCTGACGGGTTCGGCCCGAAGCGGGGCTTCCCGCCAAGCGGGAAGGGGCGCAGGAACACCGGTGAGCAACAACGCTACTCGCCTTTTACGAAGAACGCGCGAACAGAACGTCGCAGCCATCGTCATCGTCGTCGGTGTGGCGCACTTCCTCGTTCCACGGATCTTCGTCCCCATCAACAGCTTTGGCTCCGCCGACCATGCGCGTATCTTCACCTACATCAACGGTGCCATCGAAACGATGATCGGGCTCATGATGGCGAATCCTCGAACTCGTCGACAATCGGCCGTCGTATCTGCTTGTTACGTCATCTATTTGACGAGCAACATCGGCAGAAATCAGATCAGGACGTGGCGCGGCGACCGGCGGCTCGGATAAGGGGAAGCGAAAAGTGTCGATCGGTCAAACCGCCCAAGGGGCTGCCGAAGTCTTCAGGCCGTTCGGTGATGCCGTCCGGATGAACCTGGCTGCTGCAATACGCACCCGCCGACGTGGCTACGACGCTTGGACTGGCGCGGTGAATACCGACTATGACCCACAGAATCCGATCACCGCCGCACAACCATTCGACGCCTACCGCGCCCTACACAGAAGTGGCCGCGTGCACTACAACCCGAGGCGAGCCACCTGGATACTCAGCCGACTCGACGACGTGCGAGCGGCACTGCGCGACACCGATCAGGTCACCAGTACTCAAGGGGTCACCCGGTTGAGAATGTCGGCTCCGCTCGCGGTGCTGACCGACGGTGAGGAACACACCCGACTGCGAAAACAGATCCAGCCGGGCTTCAGCAAGGGAGCCATGAGCGCATGGCAGGAAATCGTCGAGAAGCTCGCCGTGGAACTCGTCTCCGATCTGTTGAACAATCCCGGCTGCGATGTCGTGCAGCACTTGGCGATACCAATGCCGATCCGTCTGATCGCTCAGATCCTCGGGGTACCCGAAGACGACGTCGACGACTTCCGGCGGTGGTCAGAAAACGCCGTGAGAGTCATGGATTTGACCCCGACACGCGCTGGTCTCATAGGGGCAACCAGATCCGTATCCGCAATGGTTGCGTTACAGCGCTACTTCGTGAAGCAATTCGCACACGGTGGACTCAAAGGATCGGGCACCGTGCTGGGGCGACTCCTCGAACACAACACCGATGGCAGCCTCACCGATCGTCAGCTTCTGCTCATCGCAACTCACCTGTTGATCGCCGGGAACGAAACAACCACAAACCTTCTCGGCGGAATGTTCGACACTCTCGCCCGTCACCCCAATCAGTACGACTTGATACGCGCCAACCCCGACCTGATCCCGACCGCCGTCGAGGAGCAACTCCGCATCACCACCCCGATACAGAACCTCTACCGTTACACCCGCGCCGACTATCAGATCGGCGATGTCACTATCCCCGCCGGGTCACGCGTCCTGCTGTCCTTTGGGGCGGCGAATCGCGACCCGGCCGTCTTCGACGAACCCGACGAGTACCGCGCTGACCGCAACCCGCGAGCTCACGTCGCATTCGGCTACGGCCCGCACATGTGCCTAGGAGCACCACTGGCTCGAATGGAAGCCCAAGCCGTGCTGCGACAACTCGTCACCCGCGTCAGCCGCCTCAGCCCCAACGGCCCGACAACCTGGTCGGCCCACAGTTCGTTACGCGGCCCGACTTACCTGCCGATCCACCTGACGCCAGCCTGACCGACCTACGCCGTATGAGAGCTGGACTGTTCGTCTAGCTGGCGGCGGCCGCCCTGGCCCGCTCGGTCATCGAGGCGATCACCCCGCCGTCGTTGAGGATGTCGGTGCCGGTGAGGTAGCCGGCCTTCTCGCTGGCGCAGAAGGCGAGCAGCTCTGCCATTTCCTCCGGCTTGCCCCACCGCGGGACCGCGGCGTCGGCCACCATCGCGCCCGCCCCCGCCTGCTCCTCCAGCCTGCCCATCTCGGTGTCGATCGAACCCGGGGACACCGAGACGATGCGCAGTCCGCGCGCGTTGAAGCGCTCCGCCTGTGACTGGCTGTACCACTTCACGAAGCTCTTGCTCAGGGCGTACGCGAGACCGGACCGCGCCTCTTCGGGGGCGATGTCGCACGCGGTCATCATGGCGTCCATGAAGGCGTCGGCGTCGTCGAGCGCCAGCGGGAATTGGCCTGTCGGAATGATTTCCGCGGGTAGCATGTGCGCCGCCATCGAGGCCACGTTGACGATCACCGCGCCCTCGCCGGCGACCGCGTAGAACTCCTCGTCAACGTTGACGGTGCCGACCGCGTTGGTCCGCATGACGTAATCGGCGGGTCCCATGCTCGGGCTCACGCCCGCGGTGTGGATGACCGAGACGACCGATCCGAGATTCGTGGCGGTGCCGAGCAGGTCCGCGACGGCTCGCCGGTCGGTGACGTCGCAGTTCACAATGGTGGGAGTGATCCCGAGCTCTTGCAGCGTGGCGGCGGCGGTCGTCAGCCGGTCCTGCCGGACGTCGCAGAGCACCACCGTGTGGTCGCGCCCGACGATCTTCGCGGTGGCCAAGCCCATGCCACCCGCGCCGCCTGTGATTACGGACACTCGATTCATACCTGGACCGTATACGGCGCGCGATCGCGGGACGTTACGGGTCCTGCACTGGATGTAACGGGTGGCCGGTGTGGCGGACGGCCGTCCCGAAGAACGGCGCCCGGACCGTGGCGGGCAGGTGGCGCCGGTAACGGATCAGCGCGACGACGGCCACCGCCGCGTAGACGCCGCAGAGCAGCAGGCGGCCGTGCGTCGAGGCGATCGGGAACTGCACGACGAACATTCCCAAGAGCGCCAGCGCCGCGCCCCGGTGGAAGCGCAGCGCCAGGATCAGCGCCACGCCCATCATCGTCTGGGTCGCCGTGAGCAGCATCTCCTCCACCTGGCGGGGGTCGAGGTGCAGGGAGAACCCGCCGCCCCCGAGCAGGTGGGAGATGGGCAGCGAGCCGATCAGCAGGGTCCACTGGTTGACCTTGGAGGAGATCAGCGTGGCGATGGCCGCCGTGCCCTTGCCGCGGGTGGCGAAGATGGTCGCGATGATGAACTCCGGGGCCTCCGACGCCAGCGGGGCCAGCCACTGAACCAGCAGGAAGCGGTTGACGCCCAGTTCGGTACCCGCGGCCACCAGGTTGTCGGCAAACGGCTTGGCGCACAGCAGAATCACCGCGCCCGAGGCGGCGAAGAGGCCGACCACGGCGACGCGACGACGGACGTCGGGCAGTTCGCCCAGCGCGGCGGCGGTACCGATCAGGTCGGGCTCCTCGACCTCGCCGTGGCTCAGCTTGTACAGGTAGAACCCGAACCAGGCCAGCAACGCCAGCCCCAGCCCGAAATGAATCTCGCCGGCCGCCGGCACCGCGAACGCGATGACGCCGGCGATCAACAGGAATCCCAGTTCGACGCGGTTTGCTGGCTCCAGCGTCAGCCCGGTGGGTTTCCCGGATCCGGACCTGCGCGCCACCACGATGCTGACCAGCACCACGACGGGCCAACCCAGCCCCATCAGCAGCCGGTTGGACCCGGTCATGTTGGCGGCCGCGTACTGCGTGTATTCGGCGTTGTGGCCGGAGACGTACGCGTAGTACAGGTCGACGGCGTATTCGGGCAGGACCGCGATCAAGGCGAGCAGCGCCGTCGCCAGGCCGCCGGACACATCGATCTGGGCGGCCTCGGCGGCCCACGCCAGCAAGAAGCTGGCCGCCACCACCGCGGCGCCGAAGATCAGCAGCGCGGGCACGGCGCCGACGTGCAGCCCGGCGATCCGGATGGCCACGGCCGGGGCGACGAATGCGGCGGTGATCAGCCCCGAACGCGTCAGGGTGCGGCGCCGCCACTGGGCCGTCATCGCGACGTCGGCAGCGGGCCTGTCTATGGCGAGCATCGTCATCCTTCGCGGGAGGCGGCGATCGGGTGGTGGTACTTCGGCTCGGTTGCCGTGACGAACTGATTACCCAAGCTACCCGTCGCCCACACCGTCAGCAACGCGATCGGTGGGCAAAGTCGGTGACGTGCCCAAGCCCATATTTGCTGTACAGGGGCCTGCGGAAGCAAAAGTTAGGATGCCCTGATTTCGAACTTTGGCAAACCTCGCCACGACTGGTTCGACGCGCAGCGAACGGTTCGGGTTCCCGCTAGTGGTCCGGCCCCATGGCCGCGGCGGCGGCCTGGGCGAAGAGCTCGACGGCCTGATTGCGGCTCAACGACGCCAGCAGCTGCGCGGCGGCGCGCATGGTGTCGCCCACCATCAGCGTCGGGCCGTTGCCCAGGTTCTCGAAGGCCTCGGCGATGACCTCGGAGACGGGGGCCGCGTCCGCCGGCGCCTCGTCGGACGAGCCGATCTGGCCGCGGCTGTATTCGAGGGCGCGCAGGGCCGGCGTATCGGTCTTGCCGAGGATGAGGCCCAGGACGTCGACGCCCTTGGGGTGCAGTTCGGCCCAGAGCGCCTCGGCGAACACCATGTCGAAAGCCTTGGAGGCGCCGTAGGCGACCATGTTGGGCCCACCGGCCAACCCGGCACCGGAGCCGAAGAGGACGATGCCGCCGCTGCCTCGCCGGACCATCGGCGGCGCGAAGTGGTGGCACAGCTGCATGGGCACCATGCAGTTGCGCTGCACCATCGCCTCGGCGGCCTCGATCGAATTGGCAAGGAACGGTGTGAAGTTCGGGTCGGCGCCGGCGCAGTAGACCAGCATCCCGATCTCCAGGTCGCCGGTGGCGGCGGCGATCGCCGCCGCGGCGCCGGGCTGCGCGAGATCGATAGCGACAGTGCGGGTTTGCGCCGACGTCTTGTTCTCGATCTCGGCCGCGACGCGGTCGAGAACGCCTTGCCGCCGTGCGAGCAGCACCACGTTGACACCGCGTTCGGCCAGCCCTTCGGCGAACGCCGCCCCCACACCGTCGGACGCGCCGGCCACCAACGCCCACGGCCCGTACCTCGTCGCGAACGTCATCTACAGGGCCCCGAACGTAGCGACGCGCACCTGAGTGAAGCGGCGCCGCGCGATGCGCCATCCCTTGCCGGTCCGCACGATCTCGTCGTCGTAGAAGCCCCACGCGTTGACGCCGGCCTCGTTGTCACCGAACATGATCACCGCGTCGACATAGGTTCGGGCAGTGGCGTTGTCGCCGTCGACGGCGATGACCTGGTTGGACAGCCGATGCAGGGTGTGGCCCGCCATCGCGTGCGTCTTGTCCATGAAGTCGGTGACCTCGTCCACACCGCTCCAGCGGCCGATCTCGCCGTAGTCGAGCTCGCAGTCGTCGGTGAACACGGTGCGAAACAGCGGCCAGTCGCGCCTGTCGATGCCGGTGGCGTAACGCACCAGCAGGTCCGAAATGTCTTGCCGGTCTTCTCTTTCGCTCACGGGCGATCTCCAGTCGGGTGGACGATGATCCGGGGCGGACCGTCGGACCTGCGGGCCAGCTCGAGGGCGTCGGGGACCTCGTCGAGGCCGATGATCTTCCCTACGCTCGGTAGCGGGTCCAGCCGCCCCGACGCGATCGCGTCGAGTGTGCCGTACCAGTCCTGCGGGTGCGGGCCGCCGCCGAACTGGATGGTCACGCCCTGGCGGGTGGCGGTGGTGATGTCGAGGGTGTCGCCGGTGTACCAGCCACCCGCACAGTAGATTCGGGTGCCCATCTCGGCGGATTCGACCAGCTTCTGGATCAGCCCCGGGGCGCCGACGCATTCGAATACGACGGCCGGCCCGGGCAATCCGCGCTGCGCGCGGACCTCGTTGAAGGCCTCGAACGGGGACTTCTCGGAAGGGTCGACCACGACGTGGGCACCGAAGCGGTCGCGGGCCAGCTCGCGCCGGTCGGATTTGTAGTCCGCCACGATGATGGGCTCGACGCCGCGGGCGGCCAGCGCGGCGGCGGCCGAAAGTCCGATCGCCCCCGCGCCGATGACGATCGCGACCTCACCCTGTCCCAACCGCGCCGACCGCACGTAGAACTCGCCGACCGCGAACGCGTCGGTCAAGGCGA
The DNA here is from genome assembly GCF_035666375.1 of Mycobacterium sp. 5-140-3-2. Classification (NCBI taxonomy): domain Bacteria; kingdom Bacillati; phylum Actinomycetota; class Actinomycetes; order Mycobacteriales; family Mycobacteriaceae; genus Mycobacterium; species Mycobacterium sp. 5-140-3-2. The sequence continues at coordinate 5,464,768 of NZ_CP142025.1, read as the reverse complement.
CGGCGTCGCTGGGCACGTCACCCGGGACGCGCTTGGCCGCGACCTCCGAAACCACCAACAGCTCACCGAAACTGCCCTGCGCCTCGGGATGCTGGCCGATGATGCGCATTCCGCCCGCGCCGCCGTCGACCAGCCGCACGGGCATGGCGGTCACCCGCGTGCCGGCGGCGAATTGGTCGGTGCAACCGGGACCGTGCCCGATGACCTCACCCACGAATTCGTGACCGAGCACGATGTCGCGCTCGGTGTCATACAGCGAGCGGCCGGTCGGGTCGTCGATGGCGAGTTCCGGGTGGTCCATGAAATGCACGTCGGACGCGCAGATGGCGGTGCTCAACGTGCGCAGCAACAACTCGCCCTGGCCGGGGATGGGGTCCGCGGTCTCGCGGACCTGCAGCCGACCGTCTCGCAACACCACTGCGCGCAATACGGTAGCTTTCTCGAATAATCGACATAAGATCTCGAATGTTCGTACAACTGTAAAAATCGCGTAGCGGAGGAGTCAAGCGATTCGCGGATCGACGTCAGCGCCGACCGCGCGGGTGCTCGACGTCGTCGAGCTCCTTGCGCGGTCCGGAAGCGCGCGGCTGCGGTTCTCCGACGTGGTGCGCGAGCTCGATCTCACGCAGGCGACGGCGCACGCCATCCTCAAGACCTTGTGCGACCGCGGCTGGGCCAGTCGCGATCCGATCGCGAAGACATTCGCGCTGGGGCCGGCGCTCGCCGTGGTGGCCGCCCGCACGGACACCGCCCGCCCGCTGGCCCACGCGGCGCGCTCGGCCGCGCTGCGCCTGTCCCGTGCAGTCGGCTACGCCTGTTCGGTGGTCGAGAAGTTCGGAGACTCCCTGGTGGTCACCGCCTTTGAGGGCGAACCCGCCACCCAGCCGTCGGGCATACCGGGCGACCGCATCCCCTACGCACCACCCTTCGGGGTGGCGATGGCGGCCTGGGACACCGACGAGGAACAACGCGCCTGGATCCGCCGCGGCGCGGGCAGCAATGCCGATCGCATGCAGCGCCTGCAACAGGTCCTCGCACGGACGCGGGAACGGGGATTCGACATCGACTGGACGACGCCCGCACTGGCCCAGGCCGTCCAGGTGGTCGGCACCTTGGACAGCAGTGAGATGCCGACGCCCGTGCGACACATCATGGACCAGCTGCTCGTCGAATTCACCACCATCGGGTTCCTTTCCGACGACAACCCGGGGCGGCGGAAGCAACCCGTGGTGACCATCGCCGCACCGGTCTTCGACGACAGTGGACGCGTTTCCCTGATGGTGGCCGTGCACCCACTGTGCCCGCTGAGCGCGCGGCAGATCCGGGACATCGGGGCGCATCTGACCGACGAGACGACGGCACTGAGCGGATCACAACCATCAGCCGGGTAGCCTCGCCTCGGAGGCGAAAAGTCGTGGCAGAGAACTATCTTGTGGACGAGCTGGCCCAATTCGTCGTCGGCGCACAGGCGTCTGACCTGACCGGGCGGCCCCGAGCGCTGCTGACGCGCAATGTGCTCGACAGCGTCGCGTGCGCCGTCGGTTCGTTGAACGGGGAGCTCATCGGGGCGATCCGTGAACACACCGCCCAATTCAGCGGAGACCCGACGGCAACGCTGGTCGGCGGAGGCCGGGCATCGGTGGACCAGGCCGCGTTCTTCAATGCGGTGCTGGTGCGCTACCCCGATCTGCTCGACACCTATCTGACGGTGGGAGGTCTGTGCCATCCCGCCGACAACTTCGGTGCCGTGCTGGCGGTGGCCGAGCACACCGGCGCGGGCGGCGCCGACTTCCTGCTGGCACTGGCGGTCGCCTACGAGGTCCAATGCCGTTTCAGCGCACAGGTTCCCGTGATGGCGCGCGGACTCAACCATGCGCTGCAACTGGCGATGTCGGTGGCGGCGGGCACCGCGAAACTGCTCGGGCTCAGTGCCGAACAGACCACCAACGCCATCGCGGCCGCCGCCGCCGACAATGTGTCGCTGGCGGGCGTGCATGCCGAACCGGTTTCCCACTGGAAGGGCATCTCCCCGGCCAGCACCGGCATGCGCGCCGTCTACACGACGATGCTGGCGGCGCGCGGAGTCACCGGTCCCAAGTCGCTGTTCGACGGCCCTCACGGGCTGGTCCAATTATTCGGTCAGCCAATCGATTTCCACACCGCCGACCGGGCACTGTCCTGCGTCGAGCAGACCTATCTGAAGCAGTACTGTTCGCTCATCCACGGCCAGGTGGTGATCGACGCGGTCCTGGCGCTGCGTGCCGAGAACAGTCTGCGCGGCGAGGACGTCGCGCGGGTCAGCCTCGAGGTCTTTCAGGGCGCATTCGACATCGCCGGCGGCGGTGCGTACGGCAACAAGGAGCACCCGCGCACCAAGGAGCAGGCCGACTACAACCTCAAATACCTGAGCGCGGTCGCCCTGCTCGACGGGGGAGTCGGTCCCGAACAGCTTGAGACCGAACGGGTTCTGCGCGCCGACGTTCAGGACCTCTTGTCGCGGGTGGACGTCACGGCGGCCGACGATTTGACCGCGGACTATCCGCAGCGCACGGCGGCGCGGGTGCACCTCAGGACGCACGACGGACGCGAATTCAGCCGCGAGCAGGACGATTACGAGGGATCACCCACCCGTCCGATGTCCTGGGATCGCGTGGTGGACAAATTTTGGTGGCTCACCGGGCCCTTTTGCGAGCGGGCGCTGGGTGACGAGATCATCGCGGCGGTCGCACGGCTCGACGAGATTCCCGTCGCCACGCTCACCGGACTGCTCGGCGCCGTGAGCCCCACCGCCCGGCGACCGCGCAGCGGGCCGCGCTTCTGACGCGCGCCCCCTTGCGCGTCCGGGCACGCGCGGTCGATGATCGGCCATGCCCAAAGAACGTGGCCTCAATCGGTGGGAGCTGGTTACCTGCGCGCTCGCGGGACACGTCACCTACGCGCCCGACGAGCACGCGCTCGCGCAGCGCCTGAGCGGCACCACCGGTCTGGGTGAGGCATGGCGCTGTCTGCGGTGCGGTGAATTCACCGTCGGCCCGCCGCACGGACGCGGTCACGCCGAGGACGCGCCGATGATCATGCGCGGCAAGGCCTTACGCCAGGCCATCATCATTCGGGCCCTGGCGGTGGAACGCCTGTTCCGTGCGGTCGTGATCGTCCTGGCGGCCTATGCGGTGTGGAAGTTTCGCGGAGCGCGGGGCGCCATTCAGGCCACCCTCGACCGGGACCTGCCGATCTTCCGCGCCGCCGGCTTCAAGGTCGATCAGATGACCATCGTGCACGAACTGGAAAAGGCGTTGGCGGCCAAGCCGTCCACCCTGGCGTTGCTGACCCTGATGCTGGCGGGCTATGCACTGCTGGAGGTCGTCGAAGGCGTCGGCCTGTGGCTGCTGAAACGCTGGGGCGAATACTTCGCGGTGATCGCCACCTCGGTCTTCCTACCGCTGGAGATCCACGACCTGGCCAAGGGCATCACGATGACGCGGGTGGTGACGTTCACCATCAACGTGGCCGCGGTGATCTATCTGCTGATCTCCAAACGCCTGTTCGGCCTGCGCGGTGGGCGCAGGGCCTACGACGCGGAACGGCGCGGCGAGCAGCTGCTCGACGTCGAGCGGGCCGCGACCAGGACCTGAATCTGCGGCACGGTCCGCTATTCCGCGGCCGGCCTGGGATGAATGAAAATACCCTCGGCCTCCACGGTGACGCCGTGCTCGTCGGCCAGGTGACCGACGGCGAACGTCTTGACGCCCTCCACACGCTCGACATGAGCCTGGGCCCGCAGTGGCCGTCCCAGCGCCGTGGGGCGCCGGTACCGCAGCGTGAGCGTGCCGGTGAACGCGGGCTTGTCGGGCTGGTGCGCGGTCGCGCCCAGCACATGATCGAGCACCAGCGCGCACACGCCGCCGTGCACGGTGTCCGGCGGGCCCTCGTAGGCGGCGCCCAGCACGAACTCCGACCACACCAGTCCGTCGGGTTCGTGATGGATGACCAGCGGCGGTGCGATCGGGTTGCGCAGGCCCACCACCGCGTTGCCCCACGCGATGGTCTGGCCATCGGGATTGCGGTGCACGCCGAACGGCCCGGGCTTCAACGCCCCGCTCAATTCCGCTGCCGCACTGTCGATCTTGGACGTGGCCGCCGCCACCGCCGCGGCGCCGGCCTCGGTGCGGATGCTGATATCGATGAGCCGGCGAAGCGATTCGGCCAGCGGCGCGTAGACCGACTCGAGCTCGCCGAAGTCGATGCAGGGCGTTTGGTCATGCATCTTCGCAACTTAACTCAGGTGTCCACCCAGCGGGCGGCGCCCCTCGGAAGCGTCCGGCGGGCCGGGCATACTGCCTGGGGAAGGAGGACCTCGATGGGGACCTACGCGATCACCGGATCGGCGTCCGGGATGGGGCGCGAGACCGCGCAGCGCCTCCGGGACGGCGGGCACACCGTCATCGGAGTCGACATCAAGGACGCCGACGTCGTCGCCGATCTGTCGACGCCACACGGGCGTAGCGAGGCCGTCGAGCGCGTCCTGGCGGCATCGGGCGGCAGGCTCGACGGCGCCGTGCTTGCGGCCGGACTCGGGCCCAGTCCCGGGCCGGATCGCCTTCGCCAGATCGCCCAGGTCAACTATTTCGGGGTCGTCGACTTACTGACCGCCTGGCGGGCGGCGCTGGCGGCCTCCGGGCGCGCCAAAGCCGTTGTCGTCGCCAGTAATTCGACGACGACCGTGCCCGCGGTGCCCCGCCGGGCCGTGAGGTCCCTGCTCGCGCACGACGCCGACAAGGCGTTGCGCTCGGTGCGGCTGTTCGGACCGGCCGCGCCGACCATGATGTACGCGGCCTCGAAAATCGCTGTCAGCCGTTGGGTGCGGCGGCATGCGGTGCTGCCCGAGTGGGCCGGGTCCGGCGTGCGCCTCAACGCCCTGGCGCCGGGTGCGATCATGACTCCGCTTCTGGCCGAACAGTTGTCGGACCCGCGGCAGGCCAAGGCCGTCGAATCGTTTCCGGTCCCGGTCGGTGGTTTCGGCGACCCGGGGCAGATGGCAGAGTGGGTGTGCTTCATGTTGTCGGACGCCGCCGACTTCCTGTGCGGCACGGTCATATTCGTCGACGGCGGCACCGATGCCTATTTCCGGTCCGACGACTGGCCGAAGGCCGTGCCGGTGGGCCGATTGTCCGGGTACCTGCGCCGGTTCAGGGCCTTTCCATAAATTCTGCTGTTGCGTGCCTTTCGATATACCGGGAATGTGCGCTATCCCACAGCGCGGCTTTTCGTGACGTTTACCTCGGCGCGGCGTCCACGCAAAACGGCTGTGGTGCAATTGAATGAATCGGCGCACGGCCGAAAAACAAAGGATCAACTGTGACCACTCTTCCGTCCTGGGTCAGCCAGGGCTCCGCCAACCTCGACGTGGGCGCGCCCCTGAAGGCGCGCGCCTGCGACGCGCTGTACGCGGTCCTCGGCAGCAAGCGGCGCCCGGGGGCCACCGCCCCGCGCATCATGCCCAGGGGCGTCGAACGCTGCTGACGTCCGTCGGTCAGACTGGCAACGGTGCCTGAATACGCGAAGCACGACGACTACTGGAACCACAATTCCGCCTATCACCCGTGGCTGGTCGGCCTCGCCGCGCGGCGGCACGGCGATGTCTTCGACGTCGGGTGCGGCGAAGGGCTGCTGGCCCAGCGGTTGGCCGCGGTGTCCCGCAGCGTTGTCGGCATCGATGCCGACCCGGTCTCGGTGTGGCGCGCGGCGCAGCGATTGCAGTCCATCGACAACGCGTCGGTGGAACATGGGCGGTTCGAGGACCTCGATGGGGCCGAGCGGCGCTACGACCTGATCACCTTTGTGGCCAGTCTGCATCACCTGCCGCTGCGCGATGCCCTGCACAAAGCGCGTCAAATGCTGCGGCCCGCCGGGCAACTGGCCGTCGTCGGGCTGTCCGCCAACAAGAGCATCGCCGACTGGGTGTGGGCCGGCCTGTGCGTGCCGGGGGCGCGCGTCGGCGGGTTACTGCATCGGGAGACCCGCGACATCGGGGTGCCCGTTGCCGATCCCCGGGAGGGCCTCGACGAGATCCGGCGTGTCGCCGCCGACGTCTTACCCGGGGCCGCCATCCGGCGGGGCCTCTATTACCGTTACCGCCTACTGTGGCGAAACCGCTGAGCGCGTTGCCTTTTCGCGTTCGCGCCGGCGCGCCCGGGACGCCCGCAGGTTGACGGCGTTGCCGCACGTCTTGACGTCGTGCCAGACCCCGCTGTTGTTCTTCGAGCGGTCGTAGAACGTCGACCCGCACCGGTGGTTGTGGCAGCGCTTGATCCGCCGCCAGGTGTCGGCGTGCTGGCTCAGCAGGATTTCGCCCCACAACGCCGAGGCCAACCAGCGCCACCCGTTGCCGCTGGGATCAAGCCGCACCTCACCGGCATCGGACAGCCCGAAGGACGCGACGACACCGTGGGCGCCCCGAGACCTCGGCGGTTCGCCGTCCACCATCCGCTCGATGGTGGACCGCACCGCGCGAAGCCTGCCTAAATCCGCCTCACCCAGCTCCGGTGGCGACACGTCCACGCCGCGCGCGGACGACCAGGCCCGCACCGCGGCGTCCGCCCACTCGCGCGCCTGGCCCGGGTCGGCCAGCAGGTCCGGTCCGTACCCGTCGACGCCCCTCGTGTTGAGGAAGTCCTGGACCAAGCCCAGGCCTCCAGGCGCCGCGGCGCAGCCGTATCGCTGTGACGCAATCCACGATGAAGACATAGGCAAATACTACTTGACTGCGTCGCTGCCGACAACTAGCTTGACGTAATCAAAGCAATTTTGCCTCAGTCAAAGGAGCAGGATCATGGTCAACGTCAACGGAGCGGCCGTGGTGGTCACCGGCGGGCAGCGCGGTCTCGGCAAGGCCATCGTGGCCGAGTTGTTGGACAGGGGCGCGGCGAAGATCTACGCGACGGCGCGGGTGCCGAAGCCCAGTGAGGACCCCCGCGTGATCGGCGTCGAATTGGACGTCACCCGGCCGGACTCGGTGGCCGCGCTGGCGACGACGGCGGCCGACGCAGAAATCGTCATCAACAATGCCGGCGTTCTCGGCGCCCGGACCCTGCTCGACAGCGACATCGAAGAGGTGCGAGCGGTCTTCGAGACGAACTACTTCGGCGCGCTGCGCGTCGCCAAGGCATTCGCACCCGTCCTGGCCGACAACGGCGGTGGTGCCCTCGTCGACATCGCCTCGATCCTGTCCTGGATGCCCGGATCCGGTGGGTACGGCGACTCCAAGGCCGCCCTGTGGTCGATGACGAATTCCCTGCGTGCCGAACTGGAGAAGCAGGGCACCCTGGTCATTGCCGCGCATCTCAGCTTCACCGACACCGACATGACCTCCGGCTTCGACGCGCCCAAGAACGACCCGCGCCAGGTGGCACGCGCGATCGTCGACGGCATCGAGGCGGACGACAAGGAGGTGCTGGCCGACGACGATACCCGCTACGTGAAGGCGGCGCTGGCCGGACCGGTCGAGGCGCTGCCCCGGATGCCGTGAACCGCCCGGCTCGACGTGGCCCGGCGCGGCGGGCGGCGCTCCGTGTTTGGATAGCGGTATGTCCGATACCGAACGCATCGTGACCGCCACCCGGGTCATGTCGGCCAACGCCGCGCGGATCTTCGAACTGATCGCCGACCCGTCGCGCCAGCCGAGCTGGGACGGCAACGGCAATCTGGCGTCATCGGCGCCCGGTCAGCGCGTGCGCGCAGTGGGTGACGTGTTCAAGACCACGCTGACCAACGGCGCGGTGCGGGAGAACCATGTCACCGAGTTCGTCGAGGGCAGCAAAATCGCTTGGCGCCCAGCCGAACCCGGCAAGCAGCCGCCCGGTCACCTGTGGCGCTGGGAGCTCAGCCCGGTCAACGCCGAGCTGACCACGGTGACCCACACGTACGACTGGACGGAGCTGACCGACGCCACCCGCCTCGAGCGCGCCCGCGCGACGACGACGGACATGCTGCGCGAGTCGATGGATCGGCTCGCCGCGCTGGCGCAGAGCGCCGAATAACAAGCCGCCCGGAAAAGTCAGCCCAGCTTGGCGCGCACCCACTGGAAGGTGCCGACGTTCTTGACCCGAACGCTGCTAAATCCGTTGTCTTCCAAGGTGTCGCCGATCTCGTCGTCGTCGAACGCGTGCGCCCCGACGTTGGGCAGCAGCTGCCAATAGCGGGCCAGCCGCCCGGCCGTCGGGACCATGATCGCCACCCTGCCCCCGGGCCGCAGCACCCGCGCGATCTCGGCGAGCGCGGCCTTCGGGTCCGGAACCAGTTGCAGCACGGCGGTCGACACCGCCGCGTCGAAGGTGTTGTCGCGCAGCGGAAGTCGCTGCGCATCGGCCTTGATGAAGCCGACCTGGGGCCCGGCCTCATTGCGGACGGCGCGGGCGAGCATCGGCTCGGAGATGTCGACGCCGAGGGCCAGCCCGTCGGGTCCGGCGGCCCGCGCCAGCGACGCGGTGACGTTGCCCGGTCCCGAGCCGACGTCCAGCGCGATACCGCCGGGCGGGATTTGCAACCACTCGAGCGGCAGCTGCCAGGCGCTGATCCACTGGCGAGCGAAGGCCTGGGCGTTGTCGTAGAGCATCGACCCGACTCGTGACGCCCACGCGGCCTGGATCGGGCCGGTGTTCTTCCCCACGCCGTCGTCGCCGGCCGAACCGGAGCCGAGCAGGTCGAGATAGCCGTGACTGACGTCGGGATCGGCCGGCGGATCGATGAGCAGGTCCAGTGCCCGCCGCAGCGCGGGAGGCAGCGTGATGTCCACGTCGGTCATGCGTAACTCCTTCGGGCAGCAGCCCCGAGCTGGACGCCAAATCGCACAGTGGGCTGGCGAAGATTCCCCCGTTGGGCAGCCTACGCCGCGCGCGGGGTTACCGGCGGACGGCGGCGTGCTCGCGGACGAGGGCGTAGAGGCGCCAGTAGCCCGGCACGCCCTTGAGGGCGGACTCGCCCCGGTCGCCGAAGCGGTGCCGCGATCCGGTGACGATGTCGCGCAGCGTCGAGGACACCAAGACCTCGCTCGGCCCGGCGAGGGCCGCCACCCGCGCGCCGATGTGCACGGCCATGCCGGCGATGTCGTCCTTGCCGGCGCCGCGCACCTCGACTTCGCCGGCGTGGATGCCGACCCGCACCTCGATGCCCAGCACTTGCACCGCGTCCACGAGAGCGTCGGCGCAGGCGAGCGCGGCGCTCGGGCTGCTGAACGTCGCGACGAATCCGTCCCCGGCGGTGTTGACCTCGCGGCCGCCGAAGCGCTGCAGTTCGTGCCGCACGATCCTGTCGTGGTTGTCCAGCAGGTCGCGCCAGCGGTAATCGCCGAGCTCGGCGGCGCGCTCGGTCGACCCGACGATGTCGGTGAACACGATGGTCGTGAGCAGCCGCTCGGCGTCAGAGGCGCCGCGGATCCCGGTGATGAACTCCTCGATCTCGTCCAGCATCGGCCCGGTGTCGCCCACCCAGTACAGGACGTCTTCGCCGGGGAGCTCGACCAGGCGCGACCCGGGGATGCGCTCGGCGAGGTAGCGCGCGTGCCCGACGGGGCTGAACCGCGGGTTGTCCCGGTGCAGGATCAGCGTCGGCACGCCGACCCGGTCCAGCCGGTCGCGCACGTCGCCCTCGCGGATCTTGCCGATGAACGCGCGCGCCATGCTGGGCGACGCCGCCCGGTTGCCGGCCATGTCCCACCACGACCGGAACGCGTCGTCGTGCGCGACGCTGGGGGCGATGATGCCGAGGATGTCGAAGCCCCGCTCGACGGCGTCCGGCTCGATGGCGACGGTGGTGTAGGGGTCGGCCTCGGCGAGATCGGAGCCGAACGGGTAGTCGGGGGCGCGCAGCGTGCGCGCCTGGCCGTTCACGATCACCAGGCTGTTCACCCGCTCGGGGAAATCGGCGGCGAGAACCACCCCGGCCAGCGACGTGAAGCTCGGAGCCAAGATCGTCGCGCGCTCGCATCCGACCGCGTTCATGACCGCGATCGCGTCGTTGGCCCAGGATTCCGCGCCGATCATGTCCAGCGACGGGACCCGGGAGGACAGGCCGATCCCGCGTTGGTCGAAGCGGATCACCCGGCAGAAGGACGCCAGGCGCCGATGAAAGCGGTACATCGACGGCTCGCTGTCGACGCAGTCGATGGGGATGAACGGGCCCGGCAGCACGAGCAGGTCGATCGGGCCATCGCCGAAGACCTGATAGGCGATGTCGATCTCGCCGCAACTGGCATACCGGGTCCGTGGAGCCGCAGAACTCCCAGCCACGGGTCGAGCGTAGTTCAGGGCACCGACACCGCAACGGCCTTCAGGGGCCGATGATCGGAACCAGATAGCGGGCGGCGTACTCGCGCACTGCCGCCGGGTCCGAGGTGTCGAGCCGGTCGGTGGGAAAGACGATGATGCCGAGCGCGACGCGCAGCAGGATGTCGGCGACGTTGTCCAGGTCGGTCCCGGACATCTCGGCGCCGCACCGCCGCAGGGTATGGGCGATCCCGTCGGCGAACTGGCGGATCGGGAACACGTGCGACCGGGAGAACATCCCGAACAGCTCCGGCTCGCTTTCGGCGATCCGCGAATACAGCGGCGAGTCCTGCACCAGGCGCACCCCGAGCGCGAACGCCTCGACCACGGCCTCCCGCGGATCACACCCCGCCGTGGCCTGATCGAGCGTGCTGAAGAACAGCTCGGCCTCGCGCCGCACTACCTGCCCGAACAGCTTCTCCTTGGTCGGAAAACGGCGATAGATGGTGCTGCGGCTGACCCCGGCCCGGGTGGCGACGTCGTCGATATTGGCCCGACGCACGCCGTAGGTCTCGAACACGCCGCGCGCGGTGTCCAGGATGGTGCGATCGAGATCGGTCAGCGCCTCGGCGGAAGCGGAGTGAGAGGCCGAGCCCGGTTCGGACTGCATGATTGGCGGCATCGTATCAACTCTCCGGCACGGTTCATCGGCGCTTTTCGGCGCGAGGAAAGCGGCGCGGCCCACCGGCGATGTGCGAGGCCGCGGGACGGCTGCTAGGCTCTGAAACAAAGATACGACTTTGTGTCACTGGTTCACAACGCGTGGCCGGCTCAGCGCGTGCATGAGGAGGTGGGCATGACCGCCCAGAACGACGAACTCGCCGCCCCGAGCGCGGGATCGCGTTTCGACAGCGGCGTGCGCGAGGCCGTGCCCATGCCCACCGACGGCCCCGACTGGTCGGCCACCGACGACACGTCACCGCGCCTGGGGCCCGATTCGTTGATCTGGAAGTTCTACGGAGACAACCGAACCCAGCTGTTCGGATTCCAGCGCACCGCCGGGGTCGAGAACTGCATCGAGCAGCTCGCGCAGGGCGTGCTGGACCACTCCGTGATCTTCAGCGACACGCTGGGCCGGGCCAAGCGGACCGCGCCTCCGCTGATGAACACGGTCTACTCCGAGGACCCCCACGAGTGGGGGCGAAAGGTGCGGGACTTCCACAAGACCATCAAGGGCACGATCAGCGACGGCTCGCGGTATCACGCGTTGAACCCGGAGCTGTTCTACTGGGCCCACGCCAGCTTCGTCGACCAGGTCATCTACAACACCGACACCTTCATCCGGCGGCTGTCACACGCCGAGAAGGAGCAGATCTTCAACGAGGGCAAGGTCTGGTACAGCCTCTACGGCGTCAGCGACCGCGGCCAGCCGCAGACCTACGACGACTTCGTGGCCTACTGGGACGAGATGCTGGACCGGTTCGTCCCGCACAAGACCGTGCTGTACGGCACCGGCTACATCCGCAAGGGCATCCCGGGCCCGCGCTGGATGCCCAAGCCGATCTGGAACGTGGTGTCGGCTCCGCTGAACGCCTATACCCGGCTGGTCGTCGTCGGAACGCTGCCGCCGCAGATGCGCGAGGTGTGCCAGCTGCACTGGGATGCCAAGAAGGAGAAGCGATTCCAGCGCTTCGCCGGGGTCATCCGGGCGCTCAACCCGCTGATCAACCGACTCCCCGTCAAGGCGCTCTACACCCCTTGGGCGGCCCGGGCGTGGGCCCGCGCCGGCGTCGACCCGCGGAAGTTGCACAACCGGGCCGCCGCGGCATAATCCCGCCTCCGGCGGCCCGCCCTCCCAGGGTGCCGGCCGTGACATCGCGCGGGTGGATAGGGCATCGTGGTTAGCCGGCTTCCCAACGGGGCATTCCGCTGCGTCGGTCGGGTGTGCCGGTCGAGCGAATCCGAAGGAGAACCGCGATGCAAATGACGGGCAATACGGTTCTGGTCACCGGCGGTGGTAGCGGAATCGGCCGCGGTCTGGCCGAATCTTTTCACCGGCTGGGCAACCAGGTGATCATCGCCGCCCGACGCAGCGACCAGCTACGGGCCGTCGCAGAGGCCAACCCGGGCATCCAAACCCTGTCGCTCGATCAGGGTGACGCCGCCGACATCCGGCGGTTCGCCACCGAGGTGACCGACCACTACCCGGACCTCAATGTGCTGATCAACAACGCCGGCATCCAGCGGGTCGAGGACCTCACCAGCGGCAATGTCGGCCTGGCCGAGCAGTCCGTCGCCATCAATCTGCTGGGCCCCATGCGGCTGACCGCGTCGTTGCTGCCGGCGCTGCTGCGCAAGTCGCACGCCACCATCCTCAACGTCACGTCGGGCCTGGCGTTCATGCCCAGCGCGCTTACCCCCACCTACTGCGCCTCCAAGGCGGCGCTGCACTCCTACACCGAATCGCTGCGCTTCCAGCTGCGCGACACCTCGGTCCAGGTGATCGAGATCATCCCGCCGCACGTGCGCACCGCCCTGCAGGGCGAGCGGGGATTCGATCCCAGGGCGATGCCGCTCGACGAGTACATCACCGAGACGATGACGCTGCTGCAGACGCAGCCACAGGCCAACGAGATCGTGGTGGAGCGCGTCAAGATGTTCCGCTACGCCGAGCGTGACGGCACCTACGACGACATCTATCCGCGGTTCAACGAGACGATCACCGCCATGTTCGGCAGCTAGCGCCGCCCCCTGTACGCCCGCGGGGCGCGGGCCGAGACCCCGTGTGACACAGGGCGATAAAACCCCGCCAGCGGGTTAGCCGCTCACTCTCCGAAACCGCCGTGCGGCGACGCGACCGACATCGCGCCGGGGCTACCCATGCCGAGGTGGCTGGAGGCGAAGGCGACGCCTTTGTCGATGATGGAGCCGTCGTCGGCGTAGGTGTTGTGGGCGGCGAAGTTCATGCCGTCGGAGCAGACGGGGTCTTCGGTGGCGCAGACTTTGAGGGTTTTGTCTTGGTAGGCGGGTCCGATGACGACGGGGGGTTCGCCGAGGAAGTTCATGGCGCGCACGTTGGGCATGCCGAAGAGCACGACTGAGGAGACGTGGTTGGCGACGTCGGGGGACAGGGGTTTGGGGACGGTGGCGGGGTCGATGCCTTCGGGGACGGCGGCGGAGGTGACAAAGCCCATGACGGCGGCGCCTTGGGAGTAGCCGCCGAGGACCATTTTGGTGTTGGGGCAGTCATGGGCCATGGAGACGACGTGGGCGCCGGCGTCGCGGATGCCGTCGATGCCGGTGTCCCATTGGTCGGTGGCGGGGTAGTTGACGGGGTAGACGTCGAAGGAGCGGTCGCCGACGCGTTGGTGCAGGGCGTCGACGAAGGCTTGGCCGGTGGGGCCGACGCCGGGTTCTTCGCCGGTGCCGCGGGCGAAGACCACTTGCACGTCGGGACATTGGGCCGCGGCGGTGGGGATGAGGGAACCGGAGACGGCCGAGGCGGCCATGCCCGACGCGGCGATAACTACTGCTGGACCAACGGAACGAACCATGTGACGCGCAAACATGCCGCCATTGTGCCCATTCGACACGCGGCCTAAACAAAGGAAACGCCGAAATTACCGTGTTCTCATAAAAGAACCGCCGCTGCTGCGGTCGGAGCGAGATCGGTTGTGCGCGGCGCTCATCCGGCATGAGCGCCCGGCACCTTGCGTCCCGCCCCTCACTGCGAGTGCCACCGGGTCGTCACGGCCGGGCCGAAGCGCGGACCCGGGCCGCAATGTGGTCTGCTACTTGTAGTTACGGGTCGGGACACGGTTGAGCAGCAGCCACGTCCCGGCCAGCGGCTCGAATGAATGCGGCAGCGATGTTGAACGCAGTAGCCCAGGCCCTCAACGCGGTCCTCACCGCGGCGGGCGACCACGTGGCAAATCCGGCGCGGGTGTCGGATCCCGACAAGCTGCGTGCCGCCACCTCCGGCAAGACCGCGTTGGTGACCGGCGCCTCCTACGGCATCGGCGAGGCGACCGCGCGCAGGCTGGCGGCCGCCGGCGCGACCGTGCTGGCGGTCGCCCGGTCCGAGGAGAGGCTCGGGGACCTGACGGCGTCGATCAACGCCGGCGGCGGGCACGCGGTCGCCTACCCGACCGACCTCACCGACGAATCCGCGGTGAGCGGCCTGGCCAAGCAGATCACCGAGGAGCACGGCCCGCTCGACATCGTGGTGAGCAACGCGGGCAAGTCGCTGCGCCGCTCGCTGCACCACCAGTACGACCGCCCGCACGACTTCCAGCGCACCATCGACATCAACTACCTGGGGCCCGTCCGGCTGCTGCTGGGACTCGTGCCCGCGATGCGCGACAACGGCAGCGGGCACATCGTGAACGTGTCCAGCGTCGGCGTGCGGGTGGCGCCGGGCCCGCAGTGGGGCGCCTATCAGGCATCGAAGGGGGCGTTCGACCGCTGGCTGCGCAGCGTGGCTCCGGAGCTGCACGCGGACGGCGTCGACGTCACGACCATCTACTTCGCGCTGGTCCGCACCCGCATGATCGCGCCCACGCCCCTCCTCGGCCGGTTCCCCGGCCTGTCACCGGATGACGCCGCCGACGTCATCGCGAAAGCTGTCATCGAGCGGCCCCGCACCCTGGAGCCGCCCTGGGTGCTGCCGGCCGAGTTTGCCTCGGTGCTGTTGGCCGGGCCGGCCGACCACGCCGCCCGGCTATGGCACCGCCGATTCCTCACCGATGCCGACGGGGGCGACCGTGACCACTGACCGCGTCGCCACCACCGCCGTCCGCGCCCTGGTGCACTCCGGCCTGCTCACCCCGCCGTCGCCGACGGCGGGCGTGCGGCTGCTTCGCGAGGCGCGCCGGGGCGGCACGAACCCCTACACGCTGCTGGCGGTCACGGCGGCCCGCTGGCCCGACCGCACGGCGATCGTCGACGACGACGGCGCCCTGAGCTACCGCGAACTGCAACGCGAAACCGAGTCCCTGGCGCGGCGGTTGGCCGCGGACGGGGTCGCGCCCGGCCGCGCGGTCGGGGTCATGTGCCGCAACGGGCGCGGCTTCGTCGCCGGTGTCTTCGCCGCCGCGCTGCTGGGCGCCGACGTCGTCCCGGTCAGTACGGAGTTCCGCAGCGACGCGCTGGCGGCCGCCGTGCAGGCCCACCGCATCTCAACGATGGTCGCCGACAACGAATTCGCCGAGCGGATACGGGCCGCCGACGACTCGGTCGCCACGGTCGACCCGGCCACGGTCACCGCCGAGGAGGGCGCCCGGCGGCCGCGGGTGGCCGCGCCCGGCCGTATCGTGCTGCTGACGTCGGGCACCACCGGCAAACCCAAAGGGGTGCCGCGCGCACCGCAGCTGCGCTCCGCCGTGGGGGTCTGGGTAACCATCCTTGACCGCACCCGGTTGCGTACCGGTTCGCGAATCTCGGTGGCAATGCCGATGTTTCACGGCCTGGGGCTCGGCATGCTGATGCTGACGATCGCCCTCGGCGGCACCGTGCTCACGCATCGCCAGTTCGACGCCGAGGCCGCGCTCGCCCAGGCGTCGCTGCACCGCGCCGACGCCTTCACCGCGGTGCCCGTCGTCCTCGCGCGCATCCTCGACCTGCCCGAGCGGGTTCGGGCGCGTAACCCGGTGCCGCACCTGCGCGTGGTGATGTCCAGCGGCGACCGCATGGATCCCACGCTGGGGCAGCGGTTCATGGACACCTACGGGGAGATCCTCTACAACGGCTACGGCTCCACCGAGGTCGGCATCGGATCCCTTGCGACGCCCGCGGACCTGCGCGAGGCCCCCGAAACCGTCGGGCGGCCGGTGGCGGGCTGCCCGGTGCGGATCCTCAACAAGAGCGACCGACCGGTGGGGCCGCGGGTGACCGGACGCATCTTCGTCGGCGGCGACCTGGCCGGCAAGGGCTACACCGAAGGCGCCGGGGAAGCCAAGGCCGTCGTCGACGGCATGACGAGCACCGGCGACATGGGCTACCTCGACAACGCCGGCCGCCTGTTCATCGTCGGCCGCGAAGACGACATGATCATCTCGGGCGGCGAGAACGTCTATCCGCGCGCGGTCGAAAACGCGCTCGCCCGCCACCCCGCCGTCGCCGACAACGTGGTGATCGGCGTCCCCGACGAGCGGTTCGGCCAACGGTTGGTGGCGTTCGTGGTGGCGCGGCCCGGCAGCGACATCGACGTGCCGGAGCTCCGGGAGTACTTGAAGAGCCGCGTCTCGCGCTTCGAACAACCCCGCGACATCAACGTCGTAGACCGCATCCCGCGCAACCCGACCGGCAAGGTGCTGCGCAGGGAGCTGTCCGGCTGAACAGGATCGTCCGGCTCCTTACTCGCGCCGCTCCACGGCGCTCGCCGTCGCCGGACCGCGCGATCACTCCTCGGCGGGCTCCAACGCGGCGACCTGCTTGGCCAGCCAGTTGGGCGCCAGCGCCGAGATCACGGTGGCGCCCGCGGTGGAACCCAGCACCCCCGACCAGGCGACCGGACCCAGGGGCGTGCAGCCGAAGAACTGGCTGAGCACCGGGGTCTGCACGATGCCGACCAGCACACCGGCGCTGCCCAGCGCGGTCGCGATCACCAGCGGGCTGTGCCGGCGGGTCAGCAGCGTCTGCGCCAGCTGCGTCGTCACCAGGGCGGTCAAACCCATTGTCGCCGTGCGGCGTTCGGTGCCCGGCGTCCAGCGCCCGATGGCCCAGGCCGCCGTCGCCCCGGCCGCGGTCACCGCGCCGCGGGTGACGATCTGGCGCATCAGCGGCGCGTCGAGGGAAGGCGTGGGCCCGGTCAGCACCGCGCGCCGGTGCTGCCGGCGCGCCTCCTCGGCCGCCTCGGGCGACGCGTACTCGGCTTCGTCGGGCTCGACGTATTGCGACGTGACCGCCACCGCGAGCGCGGGGAACATGTCGGTGAGCAGGTTGACCAGCAGCAGCTGGCGGGTGCCCACCGGTGCACGGCCGGCGCCGAAGGCGGTGCCGATGATGGTGAACAGCACTTCACCGACGTTGCCGCCGACCAGAATCGTCACGGCGTCCCGGACGCCCGCCCACATGCTGCGGCCCTCGACCAGGGCGTCCATCAGCACGCCCAGATCCTCGTCGGTCAAGACGATGTCCGCGGCGCCGCGGGCGGCCGACGAACCCCGCCCGCTCACCCCGATCCCCACGTCGGCCATCCGGATCGCCGCGGCGTCGTTGGCGCCGTCGCCGACCATCGCGGTCACCCGCCCGCAGCGCTGCAGCGCGGCCACGATCTGCACCTTCTGCTCCGGGCTGACGCGGGCGAAGACCTGCACGTCGGCGACCATCTTGGAGCACGCGTCCTCGTCGAGCCCGGCGAGTTCGGCGCCGGTGATCACCCGCGCGTCCGCGGGCAGGCCCAGCTGCCGGGCGATCGCCCGCGCGGTGATGGGGTGGTCGCCGGTGATCAGCACGACGTCGCGGTCGGCGTCGGTGAGCGCCTCGATCAACGGGCGCGCCGACGCCCGGGCGGTGTCCGCCAAGCCCACGTAGCCGAGCAGCTCGAGGTCCTCGGCCGCGGCGTCCACGGCGTCGGCGTCGGTGTCGTCGTCGTCGGTCTCGTGCTTCCAACCGCGCTGCGCCACCGCGAGCACCCGCAGGCCCTGTTCGGCGAGACCGCGGACGACGCCCTCGGCCCGTTCCTGGTCGGCCTGCGGGTCGGCGAACCGGCAGCGCGGCAGGATGACCTCGGGCGCGCCCTTGAGGATCAGCACCGGCGCGTCGGCGGGATGCCCGTTGGAGCTGCCCAGCGCGCCGATCGCGGCGGCGAAGCCGCGACTGGACTCGAAGGGCACCTCGGCGATCATCGTCCAGTCCGAATCGCCATGGCCGTTCAGCGAATTCGCGGCGGTGAGGATAGCCTCGTCGGTGGCGTGGGCATGGCCCTGGCCGTCCTGCGGCTGGGCGGACGCCCGCGCGGCGGCCCGCAGCAGCCCCGCCGATTGCGGATCGGTCAGTTGGGGCAGCGGGTCGTGCGGGTCGACCCCGACCGGCACGGCGCACACCACGCGTAGCCGGTTCTCGGTGAGCGTGCCGGTCTTGTCGAAACAGATGGTGTCGACGCGGCCCAGCGCTTCGATGGTGCGCGGCGCGCGGACCAGCGCGCCGCGGGCCGTCAGCCGCTGGGCGGCCGAGAGCTGGGAGAGGGTGGCCACCAGGGGCAGCCCCTCCGGCACGGCGGCCACCGCGATCGCGACGCCGTCGGCCACCGCCTGGCGCAGCGGGGCGCGGCGCAGCAGCGCCAACGCCGACACCGTCGCACCTCCGGCCAGCGTCAGCGGCAGCACCTTGCTGGTGAGTTCCCGCAGCCGCGCCTGGATTCCGGCCGCCGTCTCGACGTCGGCGACCGCCGAAATCGCGCGGTGCGCGGCGGTCCCGACGCCGGTGGCCACCACGATCGCCCGGGCGTGGCCGGCCACGATGGTGCTGCCCTCGAAGAGCATGCTGGCCCGGTCGGGGTCGTTGACGGCGACGGGGTCCACCTGCTTGTCCACCGGCAGCGACTCGCCGGTGAGCAGGGACTCGTCGACCTCGAGGTCCTCGGCCACCAACAGGCGGGCGTCGGCCGGCACCACCTCGGGGGCGGCCAGATCGATGACGTCGCCGGGCCGCAGCGACTTCGCGGACACCGTCGCCGTGCGGGTGGCGTGCTTGGCCGCCTCGAGCCGGCGGCGCGTCGTTGCGACCGCGGGGACGACCACCCGGCGCACCATCTGGTCCTGCTCGGCGAACAGCTCGGCGGCCGCGGATTCGGCCCGCAGACGTTGCGCCCCACCGGTTATCGCGTTGACGGTCATGACTCCCGCGACCAGCAGCGCGTCGATGTTGCTGCCGACGATCGCCGACGCGGCCGCCCCGACGGCCAGGATCGGGGTCAGCGGATCGGCGAGCTCGGTCCGGGTCGCCGACGCCAGCCGGGCCATGTTGTGCAGCGGCTTGCGCAGGGGCGCCAGGCCCGGGCTGTAGGACAGGTCGTCGAGACGGCGCCGCCACGAGGGTTCGGTCTCGACGGCCAGCGGCCGCGCGCCGCCGGCGAGCCGCGAATAGACGATCTCGGGATCCAGTGCGTGCCAGGCGGTCAGCGGTTGGGGGGTCGGGTCGGGCAGCCGCAGCACCCGGGTGGCCGAGAACGTTCCGGCCACCAGGGCCGTGGCCGCCGCGGCGTTGACCGGGTTGAGCCAGCGCCGAAAGCTCACCGGGTTGGTGGTCTTCTCCTGCTCACCGGTGACCAGCAGCAGCCCGGCCAGCGTGGTGCCGCCCTGGGCCAGGTGCACCGCCGACTCGCTGGCCGATCGGGCCACCGGAATCGCCGAGAGGATCCGCACCGCGTCGGCCAGGTCGGTACCGGTGATGATGTCCGCGGTCCACGCCGTGGCGGCGCGCGGATCATCAAGCGCCACACCGACATCGGCGATCGCGAGCGCGGCCAGGGTGTCGGTCGACGCGAAGTCGCGGTGCAGCGCGGTGATCAGCAGCACCGGTCCGCGATCGGCCCGCAGCTCGCGGACCACGTTCAACAGCGGGGTGCCGGGCGGGTGCGTCGCGCCGACGCTGGCGGTCAGGTCTTCGGTCCCCGCGACGTGGCGGAGCACCACCCGCGCGCCGGTGCGGTGCGCGGTCTGGAACAGCGGGATCGCGTACGGGTCGACCTCCCAGCCCACGTCGACGCTCCCGACGCATTCGCCGTCGACGATCAGGTCGGCGCTTTCCAGGCCCTGCGCGGGCGTGGCCGAAGGCCCTTGATTGCGAACCCATTTCAGTCGTGCACCGGTCGCCGGCAACTCGTCCGGGTCGGGCTCGGGCGCCTGTTCGCCGTGCAGCAGGGCGTCGGCGACCTCGTAGACCCGGTCGTCGTCCCAGCCGGGCGCGTCGCCGCGGACCCGCAGGACCGCGCGATGGTCGCCGCGCAGGGCGGCGCCGTCGATGACGACCACCTTCACCCGATCCAGGCGGCGCAGCGCGCCCGGGTCGAGAACCAGCTGTCCGGAATTGGCGAGCCCGCGGCCCAAAATCGCCGCGAACGCCTGTCGGCCCATGTGCGCGGCCCGCGGCACCCCGGCTTCGATGGCCGCGGCCGCGTCGTCGGTGCCGCCGCCGGCCACCAGCGCGCTGACCGCGGCGATCAGCGAGCCGTTCGCCGCGGAATCGACGTAGCTCTCCACCGGCCCGGCCATCGAGCCCTTCGCCTTGTCCATCGCCGCGTCGATGGTTCCCCCGACCACGACGTGCGAAGCCTCGCCGGCCGCCGCGGCCGCCCAGCTGTGCCGGGGCACCTCCGACTTGGCGGACGAGATGACCGGGACCACCGGGGCCTGTGGCCGTTGCGGCGAGGCCAGGTGGGGTTCCCGGTCCCGCCACACCCGGCGGTGCGCCGCCGCCTCGGAGACCTGCAGGGTGCGCTGGGTCAGGTCGAGCATCGGCGTGCCGAACGATTGCGTCAGGCCATGGGCGGCGGCCGTCGTGGCGGCCAGCGCGATGTCGGTGCCCACCCGGCCCAGCCGCTCCTCGAGGATCGAGACCATGCGCGGTTGATGGTTGATGAGCGCGGCCGCGGCCCGGGTGGTCTGCGGCGCCGCGGGCAGCCGGGTCACCCATCCGGTCACCGCGGCGCCCATCGCGATCAGATCCAGTGCCGCCGCGGTGAGAGGCACCAGAATCGCCAGGGGGTTGCCCGGGTCGGCGAAGGGCGCGGACGGCGTCGCCGCCTCCGACTTCGACCAGGTGATATCGGCGGCGATGGATGCGACGGTCGAGCGCACCTCGTCCAAGACGGCGTCGTGGTCCGCGCCGTCGGACAGTTCAACCACCAACCGGCCCAACGCACCCTCGACGTGCGCCTCGGCCACGCCCGGGATTCGGCGCACCGGCTCCTCGACGGCGGGCGCGTACTCGCCCCAGCGGGGGAACGGCAGCAACGGGTCCAGGTCCAGGTGCACGCGTTGCCCGCTGCGCCAGCGCACCGGCGGCGTGATCGGGGCGGCGGCGTTGTCGGTGGACGTGTCGGCACCGATTGCCCGGCCCGTGGTTTGAACCACCGATTGCAGGACGGGGCCCGCGAGCTCGGCGACCGGGCCGGCCAACGTCTGCAGCGCGCCGGCGGCCCCCGCCGCAGTCGACACGCCTGCCCGCACCACCTGCGCGGCTCCGCCGGCCACACCGGCGACGACGTCGGAAACGCCGGGAATCTTCACTCGTCACCCTTCAACTACGTCTCCCGCGCCTAATGATCCTGGCGTGTGAAGGACCTGTCCACACGTGGGGCGGGAAGGTAAACCGTCCGACGACATCGATGACGATGCGGGTCGATGCAGGTCGGGCTTCCCAAGATGGCAAGGGCTGCGATCACGTCCCTGGGACAAACATTACCGGGTTGAAGACAAACCAAACGCGCTGAACAAGTCGGGGTCGAGAAAGACGGTGATGCCGGCGATCCCGTCGCGACCGGGGGTCAAGACGTGGATCGAATGGGCCCGCAACACGTGATCGGCGGCGCGGCGGTACTCGGCGACGGCGGGTTGCGCGTTCGCGGCGGTCGGAACCATCGCGATGTCGCCGGGCTGCGCCACGGCACGCTCGGCAAGGAACTTCAGCACCGTGTCCCGGCCGGCGAACCACACTGGCAGGGGCGGCATTTCGAGTTTGACGTCCGCCTGCAGCAGCGCGGTCAGCGCCGCCATGTCCGCGTTTTCGAATGCCGCGCAATACCGGTCGAGCAGTTCGCGCCGCCGGGCGTTGCCCGGCTCGGCCATCTGTTCCTCGCTGGGGGACAGCTCGGCGAGGTGGGCCCGGGCGCGCTGTAGCGAACTGTTGACCGCGGCCGGCGTGGTCTCCAGAAGCTCGGCGACCTCGGCGGCGCTGAACTGCACGACGTCGCGCAGGATCAGCACCGCGCGCTGGCGCGCCGGAAGCTCCTGAAGGGCGGTCATCACGGCCAGCCGCACGCTCTGCTTCGCGGTGAAGTCCTCCTCGGGGCTCTTGAACATCATGTCGTCCGGGATGGGTTCGAGCCACGCGTGCGCGCCCGCCGCACCGAGGTCGGCGTCCGGGTCCATCGAGCCCTCGCCCAGCCCGGCCGGCAGCACGCGGCGGGCGCGGTTTTCCAGCGCGCGCAGACAGGCCGTCGTCGCGATCCGGTACAGCCAGGTCTTCAACGCCGCGCGTTCCTCGAAGGCCTGATAGCCCCGCCAGCCCCGCAGATACGTCTCCTGCACGAGGTCTTCGGCGTCGTGCACCGAGCCCAGCATGCGGTAGCAATGCGCGATCAGCTCGGCACGAAACGGCGCCGCCCGCTCGACGAACTCCTCCTGCGCCGGCAATGCCCTCTCCTCTCGGCCGCGTGGTGAACCTACTCCTGTAGAGACATCCGGCCGCCGAAATTCATCGGCCGGCAGCGATGAATTCGGCCGCCCCCCCGTATCTCAATCAGTGAAGTCGCGGCACGGCCGCAGTCCACGCGAGGAAGCGAGCACGACATGAACCAGACCCCAAACCCCGGCGCCGACGGGTTCGCCGGCAGCACCGCGATCGTGACCGGGGCCGGCCGCGGATTCGGCCGCGCGATCGCCACCGCGTTGGCGACCGCCGGCGCCGAGGTCGTCGGCGTCGCGCGCACCCGATCGCAGCTCGAGGAGGTGCGCGCCCAACTGGGCGTCACCTTCACCCCGGTGGTGGCCGACGCCGCCGATCCGGCGACGGCCGGCCGGCTCATCGACCGGCACCGGCCGCGCACCCTGGTGCTGTGCGCCGGGGCGGCGCCGCGGATGGCGCCGCTGCAGGATCAGACCTGGGAGTCGTTCAGCGACAACTGGAACTCCGACGTCGCGCAGGCGTTTCACTGGGTTCGTGACGCGCTGCGGCGCCCGCTGGCGCCGGGCAGCTCGGTGATCGTGATGTCCAGCGGCGCCGCCCTGGCCGGATCACCGCTGTCCGGTGGCTACGCGGGCGCCAAGGCGACCGTACGGTTCCTCGCCGGCTATGCCGCCCTCGAATCGCAACGCGCCGGGCTCGGGATCGGCTTCACCGCCGTGCTGCCGCGGTTGACCCCGGCCACCGGCCTCGGCGCGGCCGCCGTCGCCGCCTACGCCGAGCGCCAAGGCGTCGACGTCGACACCTTCTTACAGGCCGCCGGGCCCGCGCTCACCGCCGAACAGGTGGGCAAGTCGGTGCTCGAGATCGCCACCGCCGGCCCGGACCACGACGCCTACCTGCTCACCTCCGCCGGCCTCGCGCCGCTGACCTGAAAACACCCGAGTTCGAAAGGCGCACAGCGATGAACACACCCCCGATCGTGACGGCCCAGGAATGGGCGAGCGCGCATCGAGAGCTGCTGGAAGAGGAGAAGAAGCTCACCCGGGCCCGTGACGCGCTCGCGGCCCGGCGGCGCCGGATGCCCTGGATGGAGGTGGACTCCGACTACCGGTTCGAGGGACCCGAGGGCGCGGTCAACCTGGCGGGCCTGTTCGGCGGCAGGCGCCAACTCATCGTCTACCGCGCGTTCTACGGGCCCGACATCGACGGCTGGCCCGAGCGCGGCTGCCGGGGCTGCTCGATGATGGCCGACCACGTCGGCAACCTGGCCCACCTGAACGCCCGCGACACCACGCTGGTGTTCGCCTCACGCGCGCCGCAGGCCGACATCGCGCGCCTCAAGGAGCGGATGGACTGGAAGATGCCCTGGTACACGATCACCGACGGCTTCGACGCGGATTTCGGCGTGGACGAATGGCACGGCACCAACGCCTTCATCCGTGACGGCGATCGGGTGTTTCGCACCTACTTCATCAACAACCGCGGCGACGAGGCGCTGGGGACCACCTGGAGCTTCCTGGACATGACCGCGCTCGGACGCCAGGAAACCTGGGAGGATTCGCCGGAGGGCTATCCGCAGACCGCTCCCTACGAGTGGTGGGACTGGCACGACGCGTACGGCGAGCACGAGCCCTCACGCTGGTTCGGTGACCCCGACCCGAACAACCCCAACGACATCCGGCCGCCGAAGAGTTAAGTGGCACAGGCTGTTTGGCGCGGCCCGAAAACACGAATGCGCGGTAGCCGTCGAACGGTTACTCGCGCATTTGTTCCGCCGAGAATTCGTCGGCTATAAAATTCGGTGGTTCGCCCTGCCGACCTGGTAGCCGGTGGGGAACGATTTCTCGATGACCTGCAGTTGGTGATCCACCCGGGATTCGAGCTCGAGGACCACGCAGTCGCTGAGCGCCTTCGATTCGAGAACTATGTACCGCTGACCACAATCGGTGATCGGGTCGCCCGAGTGCAATTTCTCGACCGGCACCGACTCCGGAGTTCCATCTGCCTCCATCCATGACACGTTAGGTCAATTCCGCAAGCGAGGGAATAGACCGCTACGTGGCGGCGTCGGCCTGGCGCTGCTTGAAGAACACGCTGACGTGAACGATCAATCCGTCGTCGTCCCGCTCGAAGAGGATGCATTCGGGCCACGTGGTCGCGACGCCATCGATCTCGAACGTCTCGGACAGCTCGGCGTAGGAGGTTCGGGCGTCGACGTGCGAGATCCGCCGCACCTGCAACCGGTGGCCCTGCAGAGCGGTGCATACCTTGCGCAGGTAGGCGACGTAGTGCGCCTTGCCCTCGACGACGTCGCAGAACGGACCCTCCCGGGTCAGGCCGTCCTCGGCGAGGGTGCCGGCCAGTCCGTCCCAGTCGTGATCGGTCAGGCATTGCAGGTAACGCTCGACCGCTTGACCTTCCGCCGCGTCGCCCATCACGCCTCCGCTCCCGCGCTCCTGGCATTGCGCCGAGCGTAACGCTGCGGCGGAAAAACCGGCAGAATGTCGCCGTGGCGTTACATGCGCGGGCCCGGTCGCTGCTTTTCGTGCACGCCGACCGGACGCTGTCCGAGCGCGTGCCCGCGCCGCCCGATGCGGTGCGCGGCTTCTACGTGGACCTGGACAACATCAGGCTCGTGCACCCGCTGATCGTGTCAGTGGAAACGTTGTCCCGCGGCGAAACCCCGGAGGGCTACCAGCAGAGCTATCGGGTGGTCGATCGAATCCCCTTGGGGCCGCTGACCATCCGTACCGTCTATCACGCCCGGCTGCGAGTGCCGGCCGACGGCGACGTGCTGACGGAGGCCGCCCAGTCACCCGGGGTGCGGTTACGCGGCACGGTGAGTTTCGTGCCCGACGACGGCGGCACCCGGATCACCGAGCGCATCCGGATCTCCGCGCCGCGGCTCCTGGCCGGGGTGACCGTCCGCGGGGCGGTCAAGGCGCACGCCGAGATGCTGGCCGGCATCCGCAGGCACTTCGAAGTCACGCACCCGCGAAATCGATGACGCCGCGAATGTTGCGGCCCTCGCGCAGATCCACGAACGCCTCGTTGATCTGGTCGAGTTGGTAGTGGCGGGTGACCAACTCGTCGAGTTTCACCGCGCCCGCCTGGTACAACGACAGCAGCATCGGCACGCTGGTGCGCGGATTCATGCCGCCGTAGAGCGCGCCCCTGAGCTGTTTGGCCGACAGCGTCATCTCCTGCAGGACCAACGGGACCGGGGGTTCGGTGAACGGGGTGATGCCGGTGAGCACGCAGATCCCGCCTTTGCGAAGCAGCGCCATCGCCAACGGAAGCAGGTCCACGTGCACCACGCCGGGGCAGACGACGACGCGGTCGGCCATCAGGCCGGCGGTGATCTCCCTGACCAGAGGTATCGCGTCCTCGGCGGAGGCGGCGGTGTGCGTGGCGCCGAAGACCTTGGCCGAATCGCGCTTGGACTCAACAGGGTCCACCGCGACGACGTATTTGGCGCCCACGGCGCGCGCGCCTTGCAGGGCGTTCATCCCGACGCCGCCCGCGCCGATGACGACGACGGTGTCGCCGGGTTCGGTGCCCGCCGAGATCGTCGCGGACCCCCAGCCGGTGCTCACCCCGCACGACACCAGCGAGGCGGCATGGAACGGGATCGCGTCGTCGATCTTGATGACGGAGCGTTCCGATAGCACCGCGTATTCGGCGAACGTGCCGAGTTGCCCGTAGGCCAACAGGTTTTCGTCACCGAGGTGGCGCCGGCACGTGCCGTCGGTGGGCATCTCCCGCACGAACAGGCTTGCGCCGATGTCGCAGATGTAGCTCTGGCCGTTGACACAGAACCGGCAGCTGCCGCACGCGGGGATGAAGGAGAGCGCCACGTGGTCTCCCGGACGCACCGAGGTCACGCCGGGCCCGATTTCTTCAACGACGCCGGCTCCCTCGTGACCGCCGAGCAGCGGGAACCAGTCCGGCGCCGGCTGGCCGCTCGCGGCCAGCGCCTCGGGGGTCGGCACCACATCGCCGGTGAACAGATGATCGTCGGAGTGGCAGATCCCGGCAACGGCCATGCGCACCAGCACTTCACCGCCGCGGGGCGGATCCAGCTCGATCTCGCGGATCTCCCAGTCCTGGCCGACCCCGCGGATCACAGCGGCGCGACACTTCATTGCGACCTCCCTGATGTCTCATGGCATTCCCGCAGCGGCGCCAGGCGGGCCCGCAGTTCCCGCTTGAGCACCTTGCCGTAGCTGTTTTTTGGTAGCTCGTCGACGAATTCGTAGCGCTTGGGACGTTTGAACCGGGCGATGCGCGTCAGCAGGTGCACGTCGAGCGCCGCGGCGTCGACGGGATCGCCTGTGCCGACGACGAATGCGACCACCACCTCGCCCCACTCGGCGTCGGGGGCGCCGACCACGCACGCCTCCGCGACCGCGGGGTGCTCGAGCAGGACCTCCTCGACCTCGCGCGGGTAGATGTTGCTGCCGCCGCTGATGACGACGTCCTTCGATCGATCGCGCAGCGTGAGGAAACCGCGCGCGTCGAACGAGCCCATGTCGCCGGTGTACAGCCAGCCCTCTTTGAGCGTGGCGCGGGTGGCATCGGGGTTGCGCCAGTAGCCGGACATGACCGCGTCGCCGCGGCAGACGATCTCGCCGATCTCGTCGACGGGCGCCGGGTCGCCGCCGGCGCGCAGCACCGCGACGTCCATCCCGGACCGCGCATAGCCGACCGATCCCAGGATTGCGTCGTCGCCGGATTCGTGGTCGGCGCGGCGCAGCCCGGTGATGGTCATCGGTGACTCGCCCTGCCCGTAGATCTGGGCGAAGATCGGGCCGAACGCCGCAATCGCCTTGCGCAGGCTTTCGACATACATCGGGCCGCCGCCGTAGACGATCGACTTCAGGTTGGCCGGGCGGGCGCGGCCCGTGCCCACCAGGCGCTGCACCATCGTCGGGGCGAGAAACGCGCTGCCGCCGGGGTGATGCTCGCACAGATCGAGGAACTCGTCGGGGTCGAATGCGCCCGAGGCGGGCACCACCTGGCGGGCGGCGCGCAGCACGTACGGCAGGACGTAGAGCCCCGAGCCGTGCGACATGGGCGCCGCGTGCAGGAGGCTGCACCGTTCGTCCGGGTCGTCGATGTCGGCGAGGTGGGCCACGGTCATCGCGGTCAGGTTGCGGTGCGACAGCATCGCGCCCTTCGATCGGCCGGTGGTCCCGCTGGTGTAGAACAGCCAGGCGAGCGCCGACGGATCGGTGCGCGGCTTCGCCGACGGGGCGACGGTGACCCGCCGCGAGTAGTCCTGCGAGTCAAAGGTTTCCATCGGTGTCGTGGTGATCGGCGCCAGTTCGCCGGCAATCGCCGTGGAGGCGAACACCCGCGCCGCGCCCGCGTCGTCGAGGATCTCGGCCATCTCGCGCGGATGCAGCTTGTAGTTGATGGGGACGACGACGCACTCGGCGGCCCAGATCGCGAACATCAACTCGATGATCTCGGGACGGTTGTGGGTCGCGATCGCGAGGCGGGCGCCGGCGGCGTGCTGTTTTCGGATCGACGCGGCCAGGCGTAAGGCCCTGTCGCGCAGCTCGATCCAGGTGTACAGGCGCCGGGTGCCGTGATACATCGCGCCGCGGTGGGGGTGCCGGCTCGCGGCCTGCTCGAGCATCGCGAATAGGTTCACCGCTCCGTCCACCGCGAGGACAAGGCGAACTCCGACAGATACTTCGTCGAACTCCATCCGCCGTCGACCACGATCGTCTGGCCGTTGATGAAACTTCCGCCCGGCGAGCACAAGAACGCGACCGTGCTGGCGATGTCGTCGACGCGGCCCAACCGCGGGTGCGGCGTCATCTCGGTGTTGATCTTGCGGAATCGCTCGTCCTGCAAGCGCTTCTCGACCATCGGTGTGACCGTGACGCCAGGCGCGACGGCGTTGCAACGGATGCCGGACGCGCCGTACTGGCAGGCGATGTGGGTGGTCAGCGCGGTCAGCCCGCCCTTGGCCGCGGAGTAGGCCCCGCCCCGCAGGCCGCCGACGACCGCGAACGTCGATGTCACGTTGATGATCGCCGAGCCGGGTCCCATGTGGGGCAGCACGTCACGCGCGAGCCGAAACGGTGCCCGTAGCATCAAACCCAGGAAGTAGTCCAGGGTTTCGTCGTCGGTTTCGTGCAGCGGCTTGGGGCTGCCGACTCCGGCGTTGTTGATCAGGAAGTCGATGTGGCCCCATCGCTGCACGGCGAGGTCCACGATGCGTCGCGGCGCGTCGTCGTCGGTCAGGTCGACGGCAAGTGTGGCAACGCGATCCGGATCGCCGATGGCCGTGTGCAGTTCGGCCAGCCGGTCCTGGTCGCGGCCCGTGCCCAGGACCGCCATGCCCATCTCGGCGAGTTTGGTGGCGCAGCCCAGGCCGATGCCGCTGCTTGCGCCCGTGACGATTGCGACCTGCATCTCACCCATCCTTAGTCTCCACCCGCGTGAGCGCCGCCCGGATCCGATGCTTGAGCACCTTGCCCGCGTCGTTCTTCGGCAAGGCATCCCAGATCACGACCTGTTCTGGCGCCTTGAATTTGGCGACGCCCTTGCTCACCAGCAGCGCAAGCAAACTCGCGACGTCCGGGCGCTGCGCGCCCGCGGGGACGATCACCGCGCAGGCCCGCTCCCCGGTGCGCTCGTCGGGCAGCCCGACCACAGCGATCTCGGCGATGCCGGGATGGTCGGCGAGCAGGTCCTCGACCTCCTTGGCCGAGATGTTCTCGCCGCTGCGGATGATGACGTCCTTGGCCCGTCCCGTCACGACGAGGTACCGGTCTCCGGAACCGGTCGAGACCCAGCGCCCGAGATCCCCGGTGCGGAAAAACCCATCGACATCGAAGGAATCGTCTTCGGGATGGCGGTAGCCCAGCAGCATCTGCGGCCCGCGCAGGTAGATTTCGCCGTCACCGGCGGGTGCGGCACCGTGGGGGACGAGCTTGATCTCGGCGATGCCGGCCCTGCCGTCGGTATCCGCGGCGCTGTCGGCTTCGTCGGGCCGGGGCGCGCCGACGGTCGCGACGGGCACCTCGGTGCAGCCGTACACCCGGGTGACCACCGCGCGGTCGAAATAGTCGGCGGCGCGCCGGATCAGCGACGGCGATACCGACGCGCCGCCGCAGATGAACACCTTCAGGTCGGGCAGGCGGGTGCCGAGGTCTTCGGCGGCGGACAGCAGCTGCTGCAGAAACGGCGTGGCCCCCGCCATGTGGGTGCACCGTTCGGCGTTCATCAGCGCAACGGCCTGCGCCGGATCCCACCGGTCCATCAGCACCGCGGTGGTGCCCAGCAGCAGCGGGCATTCGAAGGCATAGATCGAGCCACCGATGTGGGCGACCGGCGACGGGACCAGGAACGTGTCGCCCGGCTCGATGTTCCAGTGCTCGCGGAGCTGGCGGATGAGCGCGTGCAGCGAATTGTGGGTGTGCAGGACGCCTTTCGGGCGGCTGGTGGTCCCCGAGGTGTACAGGATCATCCGCGCGGCGTCGGGATCGAGCGCCGGAAGCGTCGCGGGGTCCGGCGCATGGTCGAGCAGGTCCGGATAGGGGGTGTGCGGACCGGCGTGCCCAGTTTCGCGCAGCACCACGACCTCGGGCGCGTTGTCCATCGCGGCCGTCACCCGTTCGAGCATCGCCCCGTAGTCGTGGCCGCCGAATCGGTGCGGGACGAATAGCATTGCGGTGCCGGCGTCTTCGAGAATGAAGCGCAGGTCGCGGTCGCGCAGCGACGGAAGGATCGGGTTCACCACCATGCCGGCCAGCGTCGCGGCCAGATAGATGACGGCGGTCTCATGCCAGTTCGGCAGCATGAAGGACACGACGCTGCCGGTGGGCATGCGCGCCAGCATCGCCGCGGCCAGCGCGCCGGCCTGCGCGTGCAGTGTGGCGCAGTCCAGCCGAACATCCTTGTCCACCAACACCGTTCGGTGCGGCGACGTCTGCGCGGCCGCGCGCAGGGAATCGGCGAGCGTGGTGTGCACCCACAGTCCGCGCCGGTAGGCCTCTGACGCATGCGCCGCGTCGTGGCGGGCCCGGGCGAGCAACTCAGCCGGCCTGACCGGTGACGCGACGCATGGTCATCGCATACCGAAACCTCGACGACAGGTGGGTGTTGATCGTCACCTGGGCCACCTCGCCGTCGGAGGTCGTGTAGGTGCGCCGCATCTGCAGTGCGGCCGTTCCCGCGTCCACGCCGAGGCCGTCGGCCAGTTCCGGGGAGAGCAGGACGGCCGCGATCTCCTGGTGCAACTGGGCGACGCTCACGCCGAAAAGATCCTCGATCAACGGGAAGATCGGGCCGGCATGGCGTTGCAGCAGCCTGCCCACCGCGGCGAAACTGCGGCTGATGTAGTACTCCGTCCGGCACATCGGCACCGACGCGCCGTCGGCCTGCCGGTAGCCACGCACCGAGAGCCACTGGGTGCCGGGCTCGAGTCCGGTCCGGGCGGCGAGGTCGTCGTCGATCGTCACCATCGCGTTGGATTCGATGGTCAGCTGCGCGCCGGCGGCGAACGCGAGCAGGTCGTCGATCGACATCGCGTCCTGGGCATAGGAACTCGACGCCGGGCGGGGTACCACCCGGGTGCCCGCCCGCGGCCGGGAGGCGACCAGGTTGTCCTCGCGGAGCCGGCGCAACGCTTCGCGAACGGTGTAGCGGCTCACCGCGAAGCGCTCACACAGTTGGTGCTCGGTCGGCAGCTGCGACCCCACCGGGTAGACCCCGTCGACGATCTCCTTGCGCAGCGTGCGGGCGATCTGCAGGTAGCGGTGGTCGCCCGCGATGGCCTGGGACATCAGTGGCCCGTGGGGCGCAGGGCGAGCACGCTGCCCTCGCCGTCGGCCGAGATGTACAGCGTCCCATCGGCCGCGGCCGTGATGCCGGCGAACGGACCCTGTGGCCCCGAAAACGGCGGCATGCCGCGCAGTGGCTTGGCAGTCACGCCCGGCGGGGGACCGACCGGCAGCCCGGACGCGATCGTCCGGCGTCCGTGGCCGGCGAGGTCGAAGGCGATCAGTTCCTTGGCGCCGGCATCGACCACGTAGAGCACACGGTCGCGGACCAATATGCCCTGCGGCCGTTGCAGATCGGCCACGACGGTGTCGGCCCGCGACCCGGCCGGCCGGACCACCCGGCCCGCGCCCGCCTCCGCCACCAGCGGGGCTCCGTCGGCGTCGATCGCGACCCCGACCGGCTCGCGCAGATCGGTCGCCAGCACGTCGACACCTTCGGACCGCAGCGACAACACCCGCCCGGTCCCCAACTCCGCAACCACCACACCGCCTGGGGTCACCGCGACACCGTAGAGCTGGTCGAAACCGTCGGCCAGCACCTCGGTTTCGCCGGCTTCGGGCCGGTAACGGGCGACCTGGCCGCCCGAGGTCGTGACGACGAACTCGCCGGGCCCGCCGGCGGCGAGGCCGCGCAGGAACCCGGGATAGCCGGGGCTGAACAACATTCCCGCGGTCTGCAGGGACCCGTCGGGCAGGGCGACATAGAAGTACGTGCCGTCGGCGATGTAGAGCTGCCCGTCCTGGCCCACGGCCAGGTCCAGCGGCCAGTTGAGTCCGCCCGGCAACACCGATGTCGTTGCGCCGTCGGGCGATATCTCGGTGATCTCGCCACTGAAGTTGGAGACGAACAGCCGGTCGCCGACGAAGGTGCAGTTGTCCAGCCCCGGATTCAGCTGGGCGAGCAGGCGACGTTCGCCGCTGCGGGGATCGATGCGCAGCACCTGCCCGCTGGCCACCTGGGTGGAGACGAGGTAGCCCCGGGCGTCGAACTTCACCGAGTCGGGCACGCCGAGATCTTTTGCGACACAGTGTGGCTCGCCGCCGTCGGGGTCGACGCGCCAGATTTCGTTGGCGCCCATCACCGGGAAGTACAGCAGGCCGTCGGGACCGACCTCCATCGCGTTCGGTGAGGGCACGTTCTCCAAGAGCACCCGTGGCGGGCCGCCCGACAGGTCGAATTCGAGCAGCCGCCCGCCCTCCCGGCATTCACCGATGAACAACCGGCCGTCATAAAACGTGATGCCGTTGGCCGACGGGACGTCGTCGCGCAGCACCCGCGTCCGGCCGCTGGTCTCGCGCACGCTGACCCGGCCGTCCATCACCTCGGTCGCGTACAGGTTGCCGCGGGGATCGAACGCGACGTCGTCGGGTGCCACGATGTCGCCGCCCTTGGGGCTGGCGGTCACCAGTTCCCCGGTGCGGTGGTCCAGCGCGCTGATCTGACTGCCGGTCACCTGCGCGATGTAGATGCGGCCGTCCGGGCCGGTGCGCAGCCCGTTGGCCCCGAACAGCCGGCTGGGCGCGGTCAACCGGTCGAGTTCCCAGCCCGGAGCGACGTCGATCGCGTCCGGGACTGCGTACCGCGAGGGCTGCGTTGAGAGGGCCCTTGAAATGGACATGCTCGTCGAGGTCCTTCCGTCAGCCGGTTGGGCTGGACGTTATCAATTCCTCGTAGTCCAGACAATAGCCACGGTGATGTCTCGGCTCGATCTTGACAGCGAAGTCTGCCGCTCGGAATAGTGTTCTCCCAGGGACAGAATGCCATATTTTGTCCGGACAAACTGGTAGCGAATGTCGCGGCCGGCGCGGGACGGCGCCGTCGGCGGCCGAAAGCAGGTCATGGACGATCAATTCGGGCACCTCAGGCTTGATGGTCGCGTCGTGGTGGTCTCCGGCGCCGGCGGAGGCGGCATCGGCACCACCGTCACAGCCATGACCGCCCGGGCCGGGGCCACCGTGATCGCGGTGAGCCGATCGAAGGAAAACCTCGACGAGCACATCGCCCCGCTGGCCGCCCAGGGCCTGGCCGTGGTGCCCGTCGCGGCCGACGCGTCCACCGACGAGGGCATCGCCGCGGTGATCGACCACGCGCGCCGCGCCGACGGAAGCTTGTACGGGCTGGTCAATGTCGCCGGCGGCGCCGAGCCGTCGACGTGGATGCCGTCGACGCGGGTGACCCGCGGCGACTGGCGCAAGATCTTCGCCGACAACCTCGAGACGGCGTTCTTCATGAGCCAGGCCGTGGCGGCCGAGCTCGTCGCGCAAAGACTGCCGGGGTCCATCGTGTCGATCTCGTCGATCAGCGGCATGAACACCGCGCCGTTTCACATCGCCTACGGAACCGCCAAGGCCGCGATCACCGCGATGACCCGCACGATGGCCCTCGAGTTGGCGCAGGCCGGAATCCGGGTCAACGCCGTCGCGCCCGGCGTCACCGAGACGGCGGCCTCGCGCACCTACGTCGACGAGGACCCCGAACGGGATCGGCAGGCGATCGCCATGGGACGGCGGGGCCGGCCCGAGGAGCAGGCCGGCGCCATCCTGTTTCTGCTCTCGGAGATGTCGAGCTATATCACCGGCCAGACGCTGTTGGTCGACGGCGGCCTGGACCTCAAATGGAGCCATCTCGGCGCCGACAACACGTCGCTCTTCTTGCGTGACGAATCCTTCCGCGCCGCCATTAGGAGGATGTGATGACCGATCTCGCCAAGGGCACGAATTCCGCCGGAGCCGAGGAACTCTCGTCCCCGATGACGATCGGCGTCGAGGCATACATCTCCGAGGACTACGCCCGCGCCGAGCGCGACAAGCTGTGGCGGCGGGTCTGGCAGCAGGTCGGCCGCGTCGAGGAATTACCCGAGGTGGGCAGCTATTTGACCTACGACATCCTCGACGACTCGATCATCGTGGTGCGCACCGGCCACAACGAATTTCACGCGCACCACAACGTGTGCATGCACCGCGGCCGCCGGCTGATCGACACCCCCGAGGGCGCCAAGAACGCCTGTGCCCGCACCCGAAAGTCGTTCGTCTGCGGCTTTCACGGCTGGACCTATGGCTTGGACGGGGCGTGCACGCACATCCGCGAGCAACAGGACTGGCAGGGAGCGCTCACCGCGGACAATACCCACCTTCGACCGGTTCGGGTCGACACCTGGGGCGGCTGGTTGTGGATCAACATGGATCCCGACTGCGAGCCGCTGGCCGATTACCTGTTCCCCGCCGCGAAGATCCTCGACCCGTTCGGGTGTGAGAACATGCGCTACAAGTGGCGCAAATGGCTTGAATTCGACTGCAATTGGAAGGTCGCGCTGGAAGCGTTCAACGAGACCTACCACGTCTACACCACCCACCCCGAGTTCAACAAGTTCGGCGAGTTCAAGGGTTGGGCGAAAGCCCAAGGCAGACACAGCAATATCGGCTACGACGCCCCAGAGGACATGGAGGCCACCAAGTCCAAGATCCGCCTCGGCATCGGCGCCGACCCGCGGGTGTCCACCGCGGAGATGCAGGTGTACACGATGGAGGAGACCAACGCCACCACCACCCAAACGCTGGTGAACGCGGCCAAGCGACTCGTCGACGAGTTGCCCGAGGGGACGCCGGCCGACAAGGTCCTCGAGCACTGGCTGGCATCGGCGCGCCGCGACGACGAGGCCCGTGGCGTCGTCTGGCCGACGATCCCCGCCGACATCCTCGGGCAGGCCGGCACCGCGTGGCAGATCTTTCCGAACTTCCAGATCGGACAGGGCCTGACCAGCGCGCTGTGTTACGGCGCGCGACCGCACCCCAGCTACAACCCCGACAAGTGCATCTTCGAGGTGTCGGTGTTCGAGCTGTACCCGAAAGGCCAAGAGCCCCAGACCGAGTGGGAGTACACCCCGGTCGGGGATCCCCGTTGGCGGTCGGTCCTACCGCAGGACTTCTCCAACATGGCGGCCGTGCAGCAGGGGATGAAGTCACTCGGCTTCGCCGGCACCAAGCCCAACCCGTACCGCGAACGCAGCACCGTCAACCTGCACTACCAATTGTCGAGATACATGGGTACCGGTGAGCCCCAGGAACTGTCACGCAAGGAGTCACCATCGGCATGACCATGCACCAGGACAGCTGCGGGCCCACCCAGACGCCCGACGACGTCGACATCGCCGCGCTGCGCGAGAAGTACCGGCTGGAACGCGAAAAGCGGCTGCGCAAGGAAGGTTCCAAGCAGTACATCGAACTGGAGGACGACTTCGCCGGGTACTACGAGGTCGATCCCTATACCCCGGCCGCGCCACGCGACCCGATTTCGGAGGACATCGACGTCGCGGTCCTCGGTGGCGGTTTCGGGGGATTGCTGTCGGCGGCCCACCTGAAGAAGGCGGGCGTCGACGACGTACGCGTGATCGAGCTCGGCGGCGACTTCGGCGGTGTCTGGTACTGGAACCGGTACCCTGGCATCCAGTGCGACAACGAATCCTACTGCTACATCCCGCTTCTCGAAGAGCTCGATTTCATGCCGTCGAAGAAGTTCGCCGACGGCGCCGAGATCTACCAGCACTGCCGCAACATCGGCAAACATTTCGGCCTCTACGATTCGGCGATCTTCTCCACCCAGGTGCGCGACCTGCGTTGGGACGAGGACGTCAGGCGCTGGCGAATCGGCACCAACCGCGGCGACGACATCCGCGCCCGGTTCGTGGTGCTGGCGTCGGGCCCCTTCCACCGGCCCAAACTGCCCGGCATTCCGGGGATCAAGGACTTCAAAGGCCACGCGTTCCACTCGTCGCGGTGGGACTACGACTACACCGGCGGCGACAGCGGCGGCAACCTGCACAAGCTCGCCGACAAGAGGGTCGCCGTCATCGGCACCGGCGCCACTGCGATCCAGATCGTCCCATTCCTGGCCCGAGACGCCCAGCACCTCTACGTCTTTCAGCGCACCCCTTCGACGGTCGATGAACGCAACAACGCGCCGACCGACCCGGAGTGGGTGAAGTCGTTGCGGCCGGGCTGGCAGCGGGAACGGCAACGCAACTTCCACTCCTGGACCTTCGAGGGCATGGCGCTGGGTCAGCCGGACCTGGTGTGCGACTTCTGGACCGAGCTCGGGCGCAATACCGCGGCCCGGGTGCTCGCGCTGGACGACCCAGCGTCGCTGACGCCCGAGCAGTTCATGGCGATCCGCGAGGAAGAGGATTACAAGGTGATGGAGCGGCTGCGCCGCCGCATCGACGTGATCGTCGAGGACGCGCAGACCGCCGAGGCGCTCAAGCCCTACTACCGGTTCCTGTGCAAGCGGCCACTGTCCAACGACGAGTACCTGCCGATGTTCAACCGACCCAACGTCACCCTCGTCGACGTCTCCGATTCCAAAGGGGTGGAACGGATCACCGAAAAGGGGCTGGTGGCGGGCGGCGTCGAGTACGAGGTCGACTGCATCATCTATGCCAGCGGCTTCGAGATCACCACCGAGATCAGCCGCCGCTATTCCATGGAGACGATCGAGGGCCGTGACGGGCTGTCGCTGTTCGACCACTGGCGCGACGGCTACAAGACGCTGCACGGGATGACCAGCCGCGGCTTCCCGAACCAGTTCTATACCGGTTTTACCCAGGTCGGCATCTCCGCCAACATCGCCGCCAACTACGAGCTGCAGGGCGAGCACATCGCCTACATCATCGCCGAGGCGTTGAAGCGGGGCGCGACCACCGTGGAGCCCAGCGCGGCGGCCCAGGAGCAATGGTGCGCGACGATCCGGGAAACCGCCGTCGACAACTCGGCGTTCGACGCCCAGTGCACGCCCGGCTACTACAACAACGAAGGCGGCGGCGGGGGTGAGGGCATCCGGTCCCACCTGGGCGAACCGTACGGCCCCGGCTTTTACGCGTTCGAGGACTTGCTGCGCGTGTGGCGTGACAAGGGCGACCTGGACGGGTTGGTGCTCGGCACTTGAGCGAAACCCCTGCAGAGCAACTACGATTCGACGGCCGCGTCGCCGTGGTGACCGGGGCCGGCCGCGGGTTGGGTCGCGCCTACGCGCAGCTGCTGGCCTCGCGGGGGGCGAAGGTGGTCGTCAACGACGTCGGCGGCGCCCTCGACGGCGAAGGGGTCGACGCCGGCCCGGCCGAGCGGATCGTCGCCGACATCACCGCGGCCGGCGGACAGTCCGTCGCGTGCAGCGCTTCGGTCGCGACCGCAGCGGGCGGCGACGCGATCATCGCGACCGCGCTCGAGCACTATGGCCGCGTCGACATCCTGGTGCACAACGCCGGCAACGTCCGTCGCGGCTCGCTGAAGGAGATGAGCTACGAGGACTTCGACGCCGTGCTCGACGTGCACCTGCGCGGCGCGTTCAACGTGGTGCGTCCGGCGTTCCCGCTGATGTGCGGGGCGGGCTACGGCCGCATCGTGCTGACGTCGTCGATCGGCGGCCTGTACGGAAATCGCGACGTGGCCAACTACGCGGCCGCCAAGGCGGGCGTCATCGGGTTGTCCAATGTCGCCGCGCTCGAGGGCGCCGCCGAGGGCGTCCGCTGCAACGTGATCGTGCCGGCGGCGGTGACGCGCATGGCGGACGGCATCGACACCTCCGCCTACCCGCCGATGGGACCGGAACTCGTTGCGCCCGTGGTGGGTTGGCTCGCGCACGAATCCTGCTCGGTGACCGGGGAAATATTCATCGCGCTGGCGGGCCGCGTGGCCCGGGCGGTCGTCGCGGAGAGCCCCGGTGTGTACCGGTCGTCGTGGACGATCGAGGACGTCGGCGGCCATCTGGACGCGATCCGCTACGCGGAGGCGCCGCTGATCTTCCCGGTCGTCCCGGATGGCCATGACGAGCACATCCGCTACAGCTTCGAGCTGGCGCAGAGGTCGGCCGATCAAGGAGCGCTCAATGGCTAGCCCCGCGGGCCCGATGGCCGGTGTGCGCGTGATCGATCTCACCGCGATGGTGATGGGGCCCTACTGCACGCAGATCATGGCCGACATGGGCGCCGATGTGATCAAAGTCGAACCGCCCCAAGGTGATAACACCCGCTACATCTCGGTCGGCCCGGCGCCGGGCATGAGCGGGGTGTTCGTCAACGTCAACCGCGGCAAGCGCAGCGTCGTGCTGGACCTGCAGACCGACGCCGGAAAGCGGGCGTTACGCGCTTTGGTCGAGACCGCCGACGTGTTCATCCACTCGATGCGGGCCAAGGCGATCGCCAAGCTCGGCTTCGGCTACGACGACGTCGCCGCGATCAATCCCAAAGTGGTCTACACCAATTGCTACGGGTACGGGCGACGCGGACCCGATCGCGACCGCCCGGCCTATGACGACACGATCCAGGCCGAATGCGGCCTGCCGGCGGTGCAGCAGCAGTTGACCGGCGAGGCCGACTACGTCGGCACCATCATGGCCGACAAGATCGCCGGGCTGACGGCGCTGTACGCCACGACGATGGCGTTGTTCCACCGCGAGCGCACCGGGCAGGGCCAAGAGGTCGAGGTCGCCATGTTCGAAACCATGGCGTCGTTCATGCTCGTCGAGCATGCCAACGGCGCCCTGTTCGATCCCCCGCTGGGGCCCGCGGTGTATCCGCGCACGGTCGCGCCCAACCGCCGTCCGTACCGCACCAGCGACGGCCACATCGCCGCGCTGATCTACAACGACAAGCACTGGAACGCGTTCATGAACGCCGTGCGGCCACCGTGGGCCAGCGAGCTGTACGCGACGCTGGAACAGCGCGCCCGCGAAATCGACACCGTCTACGGGCTGGTGGCCGAGACGATGAAAGAGCGATCCACCGCGGAGTGGTTGGAGCTGCTGCGCGAACTCGAGATACCGGCCGCGCCGTTGAACACGCCCGGCGCGCTGTTCGACGATCCGCATCTCAAGGCCGTCGGCATGTTCGAGACCGTGGACACCCCGCACGGGCCGGTGCGCTTCCCCGGCGTGCCCACCTGGTTCTCCCAGACACCGGGCCGTGTCGCGGGGCCGGCGCCCGCACTCGGCGCCCATACCGAGGAAGTGCTTGCCGAAATCGGCGCGAGCAGACACAAAAGCACCCGACACGCCGTGCCGGAAGGTGCTTTTACGTCTGCTCGCGAGGGAAAGGAAATTTAAATGACCGTGCCGGTGTACAAGCGCATTCTCGACCTGTTCGAGGCCGAGGGAGTGAACACCCTGTTCGGGATCCCGGACCCGAACTTCGTGCACATGTTCGCCGAGGCCGACGCGCGCGGGTGGTCGGTGGTCGCGCCGCATCACGAGTTGAGCGCGGGTTTCATGGCCGAGGCCGCGTCGCGCATGACTGGTAAACCCGGCCTGTGTATCGGGACGCTCGGTCCGGGCATGGCCAACATGGCCGGAGCGATCCAGTGCGCGCTCGTGGAGAACTCGCCGGTGATCTTCCTCGGCGGCCAGCGCGCCCGCATCACCGAACGCCGGGTGCGGCGCGGCCGCATCCAATTCGTCCGCCAGGAGCCGCTTTTCGCCCCGTCCGTCAAGTACAGCGCGTCCATCGAGTACGCCGACCAGACCGACGAGATCATCCATGAGGCCATCCGCCGGGCCATGTCCGGCACCCCCGGCCCGGCCTACGTCGAGTACCCGTCGCACGTCATCCTCGAAGAGCTCGACGCGGCCGATCCGCTGCCGCCGCATCGGTATCGCCTCGTCAACCAGGGGGCGGGCGCCCCGGAGATCGCCAAGGCCGCCAAGCTGATTCGCGAAGCGAAGAGCCCGATCCTGTTGGTGGGCCACGGCGTGCACACGTCGCGCACCGGTCCCGCGGTGAAGGAGCTCGCCGACCTGATGGCCTGCCCGGTCATCCAAACCTCCGGGGGTACTTCGTACATCCCGGGCCTGCAGGAGCGGACCTTCCCCTACCTGTTCTCCCCGGCCGCCAACGAGGCGGTCGAGCAATCCGACCTGTGCGTCGCGTTGGGAACCGAACTCGGTGAGCCCATGCACTACGGCCGGACCCAGCATTGGGCGGGCAACGATGCGAATCGCAAATGGGTGTACGTCGAGCAGGACCCGGCCGCCATCGGCGTCAACCGACAGTTCGACGTGCCGCTGGTCGGTGATCTGCGCGGCGTCGTGCCGCAGCTGGTCGAGGCGCTCCGGGACGCGCCGCGCACCCCGTCGCCCAGCCTCGAGAAGTTGGTCAAGGCCGACGCCGAGGAGCTCGCACAGCTCGCCGAGACCGCGCCGTCGGGTCGTTCGCCGATCCACCCGGCGCGCTATGTCGTCGAGGCCACCAAGGCGTTCAACGAACTCGACGACGCCATCATGGTCCGCGATGGCGGCGCGACCGTCATCTTTCAGTGGACCTACTCGCAGGCCAAACCGCGCGATGTCATCTGGAACCAGAACTTCGGCCACCTCGGCACCGGCCTGCCCTACGCGGTCGGGGCATCCGTCGCCGAGGGCGGCAAGCGTCCCGTCATGCTGCTGACCAGCGACTCGGCGTTCCTCTTCCACATCGCGGAACTGGAAACGGCCGCGCGGCAGAACCTTCCGCTGGTGTGCGTGGTGGGCGTCGACCACCAGTGGGGCCTGGAGGTCGGCGTCTACAAGCGCACGTTCGCCCAGCCGTCACCGCAGCCGGGCGTGCACTGGAGCAAGGACGTCCGGATGGACAAGATCGCGGAGGGCTTCGGCTGCCACGGCGAGTTCGTCGAGAAGGAATCCGAGATCGGGCCGGCCATCGCGCGCGCCTACGCCAGCGGCAAAGTCGGTGTGGTGCACGTGTGCATCGACCCGAAGGCCAACTCCGAGGAGATGCCCAAGTACGACCGATTCCGCACCTGGTACGCAGAAGGCACCCAGTGAGCGCCGCAACTAAGGAAGAGTGCTAGCTATGCGCGAGTACCTGAAGTTCTACATCGACGGACAATGGGTCGACCCGGTGCGGCCCAACCCCTTCGAGGTGGAAAACCCGGCGACCGAGCAGGTTTCGGGAAAGATCTCGCTGGGGTCGGCGGCCGACGTCGACGTGGCGGTTCAGGCCGCCCGGCGCGCCTTCGCGGGCTGGTCGCAGAGCACCCGCGAACAGCGCCTGGACCTGTTGCAGTCCATCCTCGCCGAATACCAGAAGCGGGCCGACGATCTCGCCGAGGCGGTCACCGAGGAGATCGGCGCGCCGCCCTCGCTGGCCGCGGGCCCGCAGGTCTTCCTCGGCATCGGCCACCTCACGACGGCCATCGACGTGCTGAAGAACTTCCCGTTCTACGAACACAAAGGGGAGACCCTGATCGCCAAGGAGCCGATCGGTGTCTGCGGCTTGATCACGCCGTGGAACTGGCCGATCAACCAGGTCGCCGTCAAGGTGTATCCGGCGCTGGCCACCGGCTGCACCGTCGTCCTGAAACCCTCTGAGGTCGCGCCATATTCGCCGTACATCTTCGCCGAGATCCTGGCCGCCGCGGGCGTGCCGGCCGGGGTGTTCAATCTGGTCAACGGTGACGGCGCGGGCGT
This sequence comes from Mycobacterium sp. 5-140-3-2, assembly GCF_035666375.1. NCBI lineage: Bacteria > Bacillati > Actinomycetota > Actinomycetes > Mycobacteriales > Mycobacteriaceae > Mycobacterium > Mycobacterium sp. 5-140-3-2. The sequence goes on along the minus strand of NZ_CP142025.1, from coordinate 5,422,910 downwards.
GGGCGCGGCGCTGGCGAGCCATCCCGACATCGACATGGTGTCGTTCACCGGGTCCACCCGCGCCGGCATCGAGGTCGCCAAGAACGCCGCCCCGACGGTGAAGCGCGTGACCCAGGAACTCGGCGGCAAGAGCCCCAACATCGTCCTCGACGACGGCGGCTTCGCCGACGGCGTCCGCGCCGGCGTGGCCAACATGATGCCCAACTCCGGGCAGAGCTGTAACGCGCCGTCGCGCATGCTGGTGCCGAATTCACGGATGGCCGAGGCCATTACGATCGCGCGCGAGGTGGCCGAACAGGTCAAGGTGGGCAGCGCCGACGACGCGACGGCGATCGGGCCGGTGGCGTCGAGGACGCAGTTCGAGAAGGTGCAGCGGCTGATCCAGCAGGGCATCGACGAGGGCGCGACCGTGGTCGCCGGCGGCCCGGGCCGGCCGGCGGGGCTGGACACGGGGTACTACGTCAAACCGACCGTCTTCGCGCACGTCACCAACGACATGACGATCGCGCGCGAGGAGATCTTCGGGCCGGTGCTGTGCATCCTCGGCTACGACGACATCGACCAGGCCGTCGAGATCGCCAACGACACCGAGTACGGCCTCGCCGGCTATGTCTCCGGGGCCGACCTCGACAAGGCGCGCGAGGTTGCCCGCCGGATCCGCGCGGGATGGGTGACGATCAATCACGCGTTCGACATGAACGCGCCGTTCGGCGGCTACAAGCGCAGCGGCAACGGCCGCGAATGGAGCGAATTCGGCTTCCACGAGTACCTGGAGGTCAAGAGCACCCTGGGCTACGCGCCGGGCAAGGCCTGACGCCCGACCCCGAAATCCGAACGCAGCGCAGCGGAAAACCGTTGCGTGTCCTCCACGCGATCCCGCGCGTCCGCCCTTAAGCTGGCTCCGTTCACGAGGAGGGGCAGCGACGTATCGGCATCAACCATGGCGCCGGGCGGGATGGTAGTCACGGCGCGCTGACAGCGAGCATCGAGCCGGGCGGGTCTCACCCCGCACCGGCTCGTCGTTCTCGGCCCCGATGGGTCGCCCCCGTGCGCCGGGTCGGCCGGCTGGGGGTCTGGGACGGGCCAGAGGGGCGCAGCGGAATCCCGGCGCTCGACGGCCTGCGCGCGATCGCCGTCGCGCTGGTGCTCATCGGGCACGGCGGCATCCCCGGCGTCAGCGGCGGATTCATCGGCGTCGACGTCTTCTTCGTCCTGAGCGGATTCCTCATCACCTCGCTGCTGCTCGACGAGCTGGGACGCACCGGTCGCATCGACCTCACCGGCTTCTGGATCCGGCGCGCGCGGCGACTCCTGCCGGCGCTGGTGTTGATGGTGCTCACCGTGGCCGCGGCCCGGCAGCTGCTGCCCGAGCGGTCGCTCACCGGCCTGCGCGACGACGCCATCGCGGCGTTCGTGTGGCTGGCGAACTGGCGGTTCGTCGCCCAGAAGACCGACTACTTCACCCAGGGCGCACCGCCGTCGCCGCTGCAGCACACCTGGTCGCTCGGCGTGGAGGAGCAGTACTACTTCGTCTGGCCGCTGCTGCTGATCGCGGTCACGCTGGCGTTGGCGGCGCGCGCGAGGCGCCGTTTCACCCGGGCCACCGTCGGGGGCGTGCGCTTCGCGACGTTCGTCATCGCCACCGTGGGGGCCCTGGCGTCCGCGGCGCTCGCCATCGTCATGGTGTCCGACGGCACCCGCGACCGGATCTATTTCGGCACCGACACCCGCGCGCAGGCGCTCCTGGTCGGCGCGTCGGCGGCGGCCCTGCTGGTGCGGGATTGGCCGTCGATGAACCGCGGCTGGTGCATGATCCGCACGCGGTGGGGGCGTCGCGCCGCCCGGATTCTGCCGCTGCTGGGCTTGGCGGGTCTGGCGGCCGCGACCCACTACGCGACCGGCGCCAGCGGTGAATTCCGCCACGGCTTGCTGATCGGCGTCGCGATCGCGGCCGTGCTCGTCATCGCCCCGGTCGCCCTGGAGCAGCGCGGCGTCGTCGCGCGCGCGCTCGCGTTGCCGCCGCTGGTGTGGCTCGGCACCATCTCCTACGGCGTGTACCTGTGGCACTGGCCGATCTTCTTGGCGCTCAACGGCGAACGCACCGGGTGGTCCGGGCTGCCGCTGTTCGCCGCGCGGTGCGCCGCCACGGTGGTGTTGGCCGCGGCGTCCTACTGGGTGCTCGAGCAGCCCATCCGGCGCTGGCGGCCGGCGCGGGTGCCGCTGCTGCCGCTGGCGGCGGCGACCGTCGCCAGCGCCGCGGCGGTGACGCTGTTGGTGGTTCCGGTGGGAGCCGGGCCGGGGCTGCGCGAGCCGGGTTTGCCGCCCGGCGTCTCCGCGGTCGCGGCCGTCTCGCCGTCACCGCCCGGCGAAAGCCGGCCGCGGGATCCCAACCGGCCGTTCACCGTATCGGTGTTCGGGGACTCGATCGGGTGGACGTGGATGCACTACCTCCCGCCGACACCGGGATTCGCGTTCCTCGACCACACCGTCATCGGATGCAGCCTGGTGCGCGGCACCCCGTACCGGTATGTGGGCCAAACCCTCGAGCAGCGATCCGAGTGCGACGGCTGGCCGATCCGATGGGCCAGGCAGGTCGCCCAGGACCAACCCGACGTCGCGCTGCTGATCATCGGCCGCTGGGAAACCGTGGACCGCGTCAACGAGGGCCAGTGGACCCACATCGGCGACCCGACCTTCGACGCCTACCTCAACGGCGAGCTGGAGCGGGCGCTGACCATCGCCGGCTCCACCGGTGTGCGGGTGGTGGTCGCGACCGTGCCCTACAGCCGCGGCGGTGAAAAGCCGGACGGCCGGCTGTATCCGGAGGACCAGCCGGACCGGGTCAACCTGTGGAACACCATGCTGCGCAAGACCGTCAGCCACCACCCGAACGTCGCGATCCTCGACCTGAACAAGAAGCTGTGCCCCGACGGCGTCTATACCGCCAAGGTCGACGGCATCAAGGTGCGCAGCGACGGCGTGCACCTGACCCCGGAAGGGGTGAAGTGGCTGACGCCGTGGCTCGAGGAGTCGCTGCGCTAGCCGCTAAGTGCCTGTGCGGCAGCTGATCTCCATGCTGTCGCTGTCGCGGACCTGGAAGTTGAAGCTGACGTAGCCGTTGGCCTGGTCGCGCACGCGGTCGAGATACGGGGCCATATCGGCCGAGCTGGCGTTGTCGGCGATGACCAACGCACCCGTGGACAGCCGGGGCTCCAGCAGCTCGATCACGGGCAGGTACAAATCTTTCCAACCGTCGAGCAGCAGAAAATCGACCGCCCCGTCCACGCTTTTCAACGTGCTCAGCGCATCGCCCTCCAGGATCGTGATCACATCGTCCAAGCCCGTCTCGGCGAACGTCTTCTTCGCGGCCGCGATCTTGGCGGCGCTGAGCTCGGTGGTCACGACGCGGCCGCTCCCGTTGTCACGCACCGCGGCGGCCAGGTGAACGGCGGAAATGCCGAACGACATCCCGAATTCGACGACCGTCGCCGGGCGGGTGGCGCGAACCAACGAATACAGCAGCCGGCCGGCTTCGGGCGTCACGGGGATGTAGAACTCGCTCATCGCGTCGGCCCGCTCCTGGGCGGACATCGGTTGATCGAAGGTGCCACGCCGCTCGCGCAACAGCGACATCTGGTTCTTCGACTCGGCGTACATGCGGTCGAGCGTCGATGCGACCCGGGGATCCTGCAGCGTTGTGGTCATCTCGCCGAGCCTAGGCGTGCGGCCTGGGTGGGCGCTGGGAGCCCGCCGACGGCGCCACGCTCAGCGCAAATGAGTTTGACGAGCCCGGGCCGCGGTGCCACTATGGACTCCGCAAGCACCTCGGTAGGTGAGGCGTCTGCATGGATACAGGCCACTGACCCCGAACGTCGAGAGACGCCCCGGGTCAGGACAGCTCTTCCCGGACCCAAGGGTTGAGCCCAAGTGGCTTCTGGAACGTTCCGGATACGCCGTGCAGTGCCGAAGCTCCGACGAGAGGGGTGCGACCGGCGGCTTTGGTGCCGTCGGTCATTCCTGCCTCTCTCGTTCAGGTGAATGTGACGACACCCGCGTGTGTCCCGGCCGTGAGGAGGTGAGGGCGAGATGAGTCCCGGCGATAGTCCGCATCCGAAATTCGTTTTGTCCCGATCCGGCTCCGGCATTCCTTCCGCCGCCTGACCTTGCGTTTGGTCCTGCGCGGCTGACACGTCCCACGGACAGTGTCGATGCCGATCGGACCCCTGGCAGGAGAAGATCATGGCTTTTGTTGTTACGCACCGTTTTTCCGCCGTTCCGCGGGGACGCCGGCGGTCGATGCTGCGCGCGGGCCGGTTGCTGGCCGACAAGCTGCACCTGCGGACCAACCTGACCCCGCAGGAGCGCGCCAACCTGTACGTCTCGCGGATGCCGATCGCGGTGGTCACCGCCTCGCTGGGCGGGCACGCGTCGGGACGCCCCGACAACCACTGGTGATTCGCCCCACGCATCGAGTGCATCCGCATGCCCTCACCCGTGGTGAGAGCGATTCGTACAGCGAGGACCAGATGACGTCGATCCACACCGGCGGCGGCCGTGGCCTGGGTTCGGGCCGCACGGCCGCCGCCGCGGAGAACCCGCGCGCCGAGGCGCCGGCGTCGACGGTGCTCGACACCGCGCACGTCGGCGACATCGTCGGCGCGTTCGGTCGCATCGGGCGCACCGACGGGACCGTGACCGGCAGCTGGCGGCGGCTGAAGACACTGGCGGTCATCACCGGTCCCGGCCTGATCGTGATGGTCGGCGACAACGACGCCGGTGGCGTCGCGACCTACGCCCAGGCCGGCCAGGACTACGGGATGGGCCTGCTGTGGACGCTGGTGCTGATGATCCCGGTGCTCTACGTGAACCAGGAAATGGTGCTGCGGCTGGGCGCGGTCGCCCGGGTGGGTCACGCGCGCTTGATCTTCGAACGGTTCGGCAAGTTCTGGGGCGCCTTCAGCGTCGGCGACCTGCTGATCTTGAACGCGTTGACGATCGTCACCGAATTCATCGGTGTGTCAATGGCTCTCGGGTTCTTGGGTTGTCCGAAGTTCGTCGCCGTCCCAGCGGCCGCGGTGCTGTTGTTCGCCGTCGTGGCCGGGGGTTCGTTTCGCCGCTGGGAGCGGTTGATGTTCCTGTTGATCGCGGTGAACGTGCTGATCATCCCGATGGTGCTGCTGGCGCATCCGGCCCCGAAAGCGACTGCGGCCGGGCTGATCCCGCAGTTCCCCGGCGGGCTGAACTCGACCGTGCTGCTCCTGGTGGTCGCGATCGTGGGGACGACGGTCGCGCCGTGGCAGCTGTTCTTCCAGCAGTCCAACGTGGTGGACAAGCGCATCACCGCGCGCTGGATCCCTTACGGCCGGGCCGATTTGGTGATCGGGATCGTCGTGGTCATGGTCGGGGCGACGGCGCTGATGGCGGTGACGGCCTTCGGGATGGCGGGCACCGCCGACGCCGGGCACTTCACCGACGCCGGAGCGGTCGCCGCGGGGTTGTCGCGGCATCTGGGCGGCACGGTGGGGGCGCTGTTCGCGATCATCCTGCTGGACGCGTCGCTGATCGGCGCCAACGCCGTCGGCCTGGCGACCACCTATGCCGTCGGCGACGCCCTGGGCAAGCGGCACTCGTTGCACTGGAAGATCGGCGAGGCGCCGGTGTTCTACGGCGGCTACGCGGTGCTGCTTGCGGTGTCGGCCGCGGTGTCCTTCAGCCCCGACCACGTCCTGGGCCTGGTGACCCAGGGCGTGCAGGCGCTCGCCGGCGTGCTGCTTCCCTCGGCCACCGTGTTTCTGGTGTTGCTGTGCAACGACCGCGCGGTGTTGGGACCGTGGGTGAACACGGTGCGGCAGAACATCGTTGCGTGGAGCATCGTGTGGTGTCTGGTGCTGTTGTCCCTGGCGTTGACGGCGACGACCTTCTTCCCGGACCTGTCCACCGCCACCATCGAGACCGGGCTCGCCGCCGGCGCCGCGGTCGGCATCGCCGGCGGCGCGGTGATGGTCGTCGTCGGCCGCAGGCATCGCAGCCTGGCCGCGGCGGAAGCCATCGTGCGCACCCTCGGAGGCGGGCTGGACCCGGAGCAGGTCGACGAACTCGACGACGCCGCATCGCTCACCCGTGCCGAACGGCGGGCCGTGCGCCGCCAGGACCGGGCCGGCTGGGTCACCCCGAACCTGGCCCTGCTCGACCGGCCCGCGATGTCGCCGATGCGCCGGGCGGGGTTGTTCACCCTGCGCGGCTACCTCGTGGTCGCCGTCGCGTTCGTCATCATCAAAATCGTGCAGGCAGGGGTCGTCGGGCCGGTCTCGTCATTGTGAGTCGGTAGGCAGCAGAACGATTTTCCCGTGGGTGTGCCGTCGCTCGAGTTCGGCGAAGGCGTCGGCGACCCGGTCCAGCGGATAGGTCGCGGCGATGTCGAAGTCGACGGCGCCGGAGGCGATCAGGCCGGCCATCTCGGCGAGCACCTCGGGTGTCGAGGCGTCCATGCTGCCCTCGGTCTTGGCGCCCACCTCGCCGGCCTTCTGGAAGGCGATGATGGTGTTGATCCGCTCCGGCGCGACGCCGAGGTCCACCGCGAGCTGGACGTAGTCCGGGCCGAACAAGTCGATGAACGCGTCGATGCCGTCGGGCGCCGCGTCGCGCAATCGCCCGGCGAGCCCCTCACCGTAGGCGATCGGGACGACGCCATGCGCGCGCAGCCAGTCGGCGTTGCCGGGGCCCGCGATGCCCAGCACGCGCGCCCCGCGCAGCGCCAGAAGTTGCACCACCAGGCTGCCCACCCCGCCCGCGGCCGCCGACACGGCGACCGTCTCACCGGCCTGCGGCGCCACCGCGCGCACGGCCGCGTACGCGGTCACGCCGGCCACGTAGAGCGAACCCGCCGTCTCCCAACCGAGTTGGGCGGGCTTACGAATCAGTTGACCCACCGGCACGGCGGCGTGAGTCGCGTGGCTGGACCGGCGCAGGCTGAATCCCAAAACCTCGTCGCCGACCGCAAATTCGGTGACCCCGGGCGCCACCGCGGTCACGACACCGGCGAGGTCGCTGCCCTCCCCGGAGGGAAAGGTGGCCGGGAACCTCTCGTGCATCGCCCCGACCCGGATGCCGGCCTCGCCGGGATTGATTCCGGCCGCGCGGACCTCGACGACAACCTCGCCCGGTCCGGGCGTGGGCATGTCGATGTCCGCCACGTACAACACCTCACGCCCCCCGTACCGGTCGAACCGTACGGCGCGCGCCGCTGCAGCGGTCATGCCGATCTCCTCACCGCGACGATGCCCCCACCCACGCCAGCATAGGCACGCAAAGCGCTACCCACCGGCGGCCCGTTGGGCATATGTTCGTAGCAACTCGGGCACGGATGACGCGTGGAAGGAACATGCGTGGGGGCTCCTCGAATCGGTATCGCCGGCCGGGTCGTGTGGCACGCGGCCGCGATCGTCGCGGTCGGCGCCGCGAGCACGGGCTGCGGCGGCTCCGACAAGCCCCCACCGCCGTCGGCGGCGGAGTCGGGCCCGTCCGCGTCCCCGACCGACTCGGGCGCGGTCACCGGACCGCCGCCGGGGCAACCCACCGATTACGGCTACCTGCTGATCAAGCCGGGCGACGTGGGCGGGGGTCTCACCGCACCCCAGTCGCCGATGCTCAACCCCAACAACGCGCCGGGGGTCGCGCAGCTGTTCGCCAACGCCGACAGCGGCCGCCGGCTGTGGGACACCATCGTGGTGACCGCCGACCCGTCGGCCGCCGCGGCCGAACTCGCCGGCAGCAAAAGCGAATACGCGGGCAAGGTGGTCGGCGACTGGCGGCCGCTCGCCGTGGGCGCCAACGGGTCGGCGATTTCGGGTGCCTCGCCCGACAACTCCCAAGCCATGACGGTCCTGCTGTTCACCGAAGGCAAGGCGCTCGTCACCCTGGAATTCGACAGCGCACCCGACGACCCGTTCGACCCGGCCGTGACCGTCGACATCGCGCGCAAGCAAGACGATGCGATCAAGCGGGGACTGCCCGGTTAGCACCGCACGGGGCTACACCAAGCCCAGCAGGCGTAGGTCGGCGACGTACTTGTCGATCAACGCCGCCGACAGGTGCGGAATGTCCTCGTCCGCACCGATTTTGGCCGTCCGCACCGCGTGGCGGAAGACGTCGGTGGGGGCCGGCGCTCCCCGCAGTGGCGCCGCGGGTTCCCGGTAGGCGTCCAGCAGCGGCAACACCGAATGCTGGCGCTGCTTGTCCGGTAACGCGCGAAGCGCCGTGGTGAAGCGGCCCAGCCATTCGTCATAGTCCTCGATGCGCCGGATGTCGTGTCCGGCGGCGATCAGCCAGTCGACGAACACGTCCAGGGAGACGCCGTCGTCGTGTGGGTTCATCACGTCATAGGAGCGGCACTCGCCGGATTCCTCGGCCGCCATCTGTTCGCCGAGCGTGGTGACCGCTTCGGCCACGAAGTCGGCGGGCAGCCCGTCGTAGTGGGCCACGGCTCGGTTTCCGTGTTCGTCGGTCCGGTAGAACGTGGTCGGCGCGATGCCGGTGGTCAGCAGGCTGAACATCAAGCGGGTGAAGGCATCTGGCACGTTCAGCTGCCCGGCATACCGGCTGTGCGCGAGGATCATGTCGGAGCGGAAGACGGCGACCGGCAACCCGCACAGGTCGTGCGCCTCACGCAGCAACACCTCACCGGCCCACTTGCTGTTCGCGTACCCGTTCGCATAGCTGTCGTCGATCGGGCGTACCGCGCTGACCGCGCGGATGTCGCCGTCTTCGGCGAACTCGCCGGGATCGACCGTCATCGCCACGGCGACGGTCGACAGATAGGTGACGGGCTTGATGCGCGTCGTGATCGCCAGGCGGATCAACTCGGCGGTGCCGACGACGTTCGGGCCGAACAGTTGGTCGTACGGCAGCACGTGGTTGACCAGCGCGGCCGGGTGGACGATCAGATCCACGCTCTGGGCCAGGCGCTGCCAAGTCGATTGGTCCAGGCCGAGATTGGGCTCACCGATGTCGCCGACGATGACTTCCAGGTGCTCGGCGGCCAGCGTCCGGAACCGCTCCAGCAACTGCGGATCCCCGCTGTCGAAAACGGCCTCCAGCCGTTTGCCGGCCGTCGCGGTGTCCGTCGCGCGGACGATGGAGACGAGCTTCCCGCCGGTCTCGGCGAGGCGCTCGAGCCATTCGAGGGCCAGGAAGCGGCCGAGGTAGCCGTTGGCGCCGGTCAGCAGGACCGTGTGGGGTGTGCCGGTCGCGCGCGGCAGGTTCGGTGCGGCGGCCAAGGTCGTCGCGTCGATGAACTTGTCGAGGGTGAGCTCCGCGGCGCGGACCTCGGCGGCGTCGCGTCCGTGCACAGTCGCGAATGTGGGCCGCCGCGATCCCGATTTGCGTTCGGATTCAACGTATTCCGCGAGCTGGCCCAGGTCGGTGGCGGGCCCGGTGATCATTCCCACCGGCACGTCGACGTCGAAGATGTCGCGCAGCAGGTTGGAGAAGGTCAGCGCCGACAGGGAATCGCCGCCGAGTTCGATGAAGAGTGCGTCGGGGGCGGGCGGGCCGCCGGCCACACCCAGTAGCGCCTCGGCGGCCCGGGTGAGGGTGAAGACGACGGGGTGTTTGTCCGCCCCCTCGCGCAGCGCACGCAACTCGGTCACGCGGTTTTCGGCCAGCTCGGCGTAGAGCTGTTCGAGCCGGTCGGCGTAGCGCTCCTTGAGCTTCGGCCGCAGCAGCTTGCCCACGCCCGAGAGCAGGCCGTTGTCCTCGCTGAACGGCTCGGTTTCGACGATGAAGTCGACGGGCACCTCGTAGGACTGCAGTTCGGCGAGTTGCGCCGACTGGCGCAGGGATTCGGCGACGGCGGCCTTGAGGCCCTCGGGATCTTCGGTGAATCGCTCCGCGGCGTCGGCCGTCGGCACGACGACGGCCAGCAGATAGGGGCGTTCGCTGTTGCCGTATACGAAGATCTGGCGGATCAGCGGCGCGCTGGCGAAGACGGCCTCCAGGCGGGCGACGGCGACGAACTCGCCCTGCGCCAACTTCAACACGTTGTTGCGGCGGTCGACGTAGGCCAGCCGGTCCGGCTCGAGCTCGGCCATCACGTCGCCGGTCCGGTAGTAGCCGTCGGGATCGAACGCGTTGGCGGTGACGTCCGGTCGTTTGAAGTAGCCCGGCGTCGCGGTCAGCGACTTCACCAGCAATTCGCCACGCGGATAAGGCTTGTCGGTGTGGAAATAGCCGAGTTCGGGAACGTCGATGAGCTTGTAGTCGAGCACCGGGGGACGGGTCATGCGCCCGTCCTTGGTCACCATGCCGACCTCGGTCAGCCCGTAGCCGTCGAGAACGTGGACGTCCAAACAGGTTTCGACGAAGGCCCGCATCTCCGCGGCCAGCGGCGCCGTCCCGCAGAAGGCGGTCACGATGCGCCCGCCGAGGACCTGCTCACGCAGCTCGGCCCGCGCCCGGGCCTCGGCGGAGCCGGCGTCGGCGCCCGAAGCCACGAGTCGGTCGACGGCGCTCTGGTAGCGCTGGTAGAGCATTTCCGCCACCCGGGGTACCAGGCCCATCTCGGTGGGGCGCACCAGGTTCCAGTCGTCGAACAACGTGGACAGGTCGCTTTCCGGCACGAAGTAGCTGGTGCCGCCGGCCTGGAACGCGGTTGACAGCGGTATCCGGCCACCGAGGTGATTCAGCGGCATGAAGTTGACGTTGAACACGGGTGTGTCCGCGAAGTCGGGCATCAGCTCGTTGGTCCACACCTTGGCCAGCATCTGCTCGGTGTACATGGCGCCCTTGGGTAATCCGGTGCTGCCCGAGGTGTACATGATCATCGCCAGCCGCTGATCGGTATCACCGGTGTACATGGGCTCGGGCGGCAGGGCGCGTCCGCGTTCGATGATTTCGTCGAGGGTCTCGATGGTCACCGCCGCGCCGGCGGCCGCCAGCGTCGCCTGGGCGCGCTGCAGCGCCTCGCGTTGCTCGTCGACCTCGGGCTGGTAATCGAAGACCACGAGCCGCCGCAACGACGAGCTGCCCGACGCCGCCTCGACCGCGAGGTCGAGATAACCGACGCCGGCGGCCAGTATCGACGGCTCGACCTCGTCGACGATCGGTCGCAGCCGTGAGGGGGTCGTATTGTGTTGCAGCGGAACGGCAACCAGCCCGAGGTAGCCGCAGACCAGGTCGAGTGTCAGATATTCGGCGCTGGCGAAACCGACCGTCGCGACGAAGTCCCCGGGCGACACGGGGTTCGCGGCGTCGTGCCGCCACGCGGCGGCGATCGCGCGCACATCGGCCCACAGCTCGCGGTAGGTCATGGTGTCGAAGCGGGGGAGCAGTCGCGTGGTGGTACGCCCGGTCGCGGGGTCGGTGCTCAGTGTCTTGGCCCGCCAGCCCACCGCGGGCCGATCGGCGTAGCCCTCGACGAACAGCTCCAGAATCTGGGGCAGGCGCAGGCCCGGTTGGCGCGCCGCCTGCTGCAGCGACAGATCGGGTTGGGCGTTGCGGAACTGTTCGTCGGTCGCGGCCAACTCGCGGATGCGGGCGGCGACCCGCTCGCGCGCCGGGCCTCTAGAGCTAACTTTCGTGCGCTTCACATCGCCGGTCATGGCCCGCCTCTCGTTCAACTGCCTCGCTCCAACGAGAACTCATCGCCGCGGGCGGGTCTTCCTGTCGGCGCGTGTGACGACGGTCACACGCCGGGGACTGCGGGTGACGCTCAGGCCACGACCTGGATGGGGTCGCCGACGTTGACCTGGTTGAAGTACCAGGCGGCGTTGTCGGGGCTGAGGTTGATGCACCCGTGGCTGACGTTGGCGTAGCCCTGGGAATCGACCGACCACGGGGCCGAGTGGACGTACACGCCGCTCCAGGTGACCCGGACGGCGTACTGCGCGGTGATCTTGTAGCCCTCGGGGGAGCTGAGCGGGATGCCGATCGTGCGCGAGTCCATCACCACGGTGCGCTGCTTCTCCAGCGCGGTGAAGCTGCCCATCGGCGTGGGCCTGCTGGGCTTGCCCATCGACGCGGGCATGGTGCGCAGCACCTCTCCGTCCCTGCTGACGGTGAAGGTGTGCTTGGAGATGCTGGCGACACCGAGCAGCGCTTCGCCGGTGTCGAAGCCGGTCGTCAGCGCCTGCACACCGACCGAAACGTGCGTGTGGGGGGCCCAGTACTGGTCGGGGACCCACTGCACCACCGTGTTGTGAACCCACTCGAAGTGCCCCGGCGTGCCGCCCGGCGACGTCACACGAATCGACCGCTCGACGGCGGCCCGATCGGCCACCGGTGCGGTGAACGTCACCACGACGGGGTGCGCCACGCCGACCACGGCGCCGTCGGCGGGCAAAATCGAGGCGACCTCGGGTGCGGCGTGCGGCGTGGGCACGGCGGCGCTGCCACGGGCCGCCGATCCCACCAGGCCCATGACCGTGATCGCGACCATAACAAATAGATAACGAACACCTCGACGCATAGCGTCCACCCTTCGAGATGGTGCGATCAACACACGGTCATTCTACGGGTTACCCACGAATCACCGGTTTCAGCAAACAATGACAGCCCACTGGACCCGCTGCGGTCACGATTCGACTGCCGATTGGGTTCGATTGGGTCGGCGGCGCGCAGCCCGGGTGGCACGCGCTTCGAAAACGGCACCGATACACCGATTTTCGCGGCCGCAGCCCCCAAATCGTGCCCGGGTGTGGTCGAAGGTGCCGCCGCGGGCTTGGCGCACCCGTCGGGCGCGCGTTAGCCTCAGCGAGATCGGCGCCCAAGCCCGAGCCCGGAACCCGAGGAGTGCGGTGCTCTTCCGCCAGCTGGAGTACTTCGTTGCGGTCGCCTCCGAGCGCCACTTCGCCCGGGCCGCCGAGAAGTGCTTCGTATCCCAGCCGGCGCTGTCTGCCGCGATCGCCAAGCTGGAGCGGGAGCTGAACGTCACGCTGATCAACCGTGGCCACAGCTTCGAGGGCCTCACCCCCGAAGGCGAGCGGTTGGTGGTGTGGGCCAGGCGGATTCTCGCCGAGCACGACGCCTTCAAGGCCGAGGTCGACGCCGTCCGTTCCGGCATCACGGGGACGCTGCGGCTGGGCACCGTGCCGACCGCATCGACGACCGCGTCGTTGGTGCTCTCGGCGTTCTGCTCGGCGCACCCACTGGTGAAGGTGCAGATCCTGTCCCGGCTGGCGGCGACCGAACTGTACCGACGCCTGCGCGAGTTCGAGCTCGACGCCGCGATCGTGCACGCGGCACCCGACGAGGCGGACGTGAACCTGGTCCCGCTATACCAGGAGCGCTACGTGCTGCTGTCGCCCGCGGAGATGTTGGGATCCGGGGCGGCGACGATGACCTGGGCCCAGGCCGCGCAATTGCCGCTGGCGTTGCTCACCCCGGACATGCGCGACCGTCAGATCATCGACAAGGCGTTCGACGATCATGGCATCACCGTCAGTCCGCAGGTCGAAACCGACTCCGTCGCTTCGCTATTCGCTCAGGCGTCCGCCGGAAAGTGGGCTTCCATCGTGCCGCACACGTGGCTGTGGACCTCCCCGCTGGGCCCGGAGGTCCGGGCGGTGGAGATGGTCGATCCGGTGCTCAAGGCCGACGTCGTGTTGGCGACCAACGCGAGCGGACCCGGTTCGCCGATCGCGCGTGCGCTGGCGGCGTCGGCCGCGGGCCTGGCGCTGAACGAGTTTTTCGACGCCCAACTCCTGGGCGTCACCCGCCGCCGCTGACCGCCGCCGCGCGAGCCGGGTTCAGGCCGGCCAGATGACCGCTTTCCACCCCGGCGGCCGGATCGAGCTCGCAGTCGATGACCGAGGGCGCCCCGGAGCCGATCGCCTCGGTCAGCGCCGCGCGCAGCTCATCGGGTGTGGCGACGTGATAACCCTTGCCGCCGAACGCCTCTGCGATCAGCTCGTGGCGCGCCCGGGCGTTCAGCACGGTGGGGGCCGGGTCCGACGGGTGTGCCGCGGTCTCGTCCCCCCGATAGACGCCGCCGTTGTTGAGGATGACGACGGTCACCGGCAGCCGGTAGCGGCAGATGGTCTCGATCTCCATCCCGCTGAAGCCGAACGCGCTGTCACCCTCGATCGCGACGACCGGCCCGCCGGTCTCGACGGCGGCCGCGATCGCGTAGCCCATGCCGATCCCCATGACGCCCCAGGTTCCGGTGTCGAGCCGGTGCCGCGGCAACTCCATGTCGATGACGTTGCGCGCCAGGTCGAGCGCGTTGGCGCCCTCGTTGACGACGTACACGTCCCGGTTGTGCTGCAGCACAGCGCGAATCGCGCCGAGGGCGTTGTAGAACCGCATGGGGTGCGGGTCGTCGGCGAGGCGCTCGCGCATCTTGGCGTCATTGCGCGCCTTGCGGTCGGCCAGCTCGGTCGCCCATTCCGTTGGCGCGGCGAACGGGCGGGCGGTCACGGCGTCACACAGCGCGGACATCGCCGAGCCGATGTCGCCGGCCAACGGCGCGGCGATCGGCTGGTTGCTGTCGAATTCGCTCGCCGCGATGTCGACCTGCACGAATTGGGTGTCGGCGGACCATTGCGGCGACTCCCCATGGCCCAGAAGCCAATTCAGCCGCGCGCCGATCAGCAGGACGGCGTCGGCCCGTGAGATCGCCAGCGACCGTGCGGTGGCCGCGGACTGCGGGTGCGAATCGGGGAGCAGCCCCTTGGCCATCGACATCGGCAGGAATGGGATGCCGGTGGCTTCGACGAATCGTCGAATCTCGTTGTCCGCCTGGGCGTACGCCGCGCCCTTGCCGAGCACGATCAGCGGCCGCCGCGCCCGGGCCAGGACTTCCAGCGCGCGGTCGACCGCGTCGGGAGCGGGCAGTTGACGGGGAGCGGGGTCGACGACCCGCCATATCGTGCCGGCGGCGGCCGAGGCCTCCAGGGCCTGGCCCAGGACGTCGCCGGGGATGTCGAGGTAGACGCCGCCGGGACGCCCGGAGACCGCGGTGCGAATCGCGCGCGCGACGCCGCGACCGATGTCCTCGATCCGGTTGACCCGAAAGGCCGCCTTCGCGAACGGCCGTGCGGCGTTGAGCTGGTCGAGGTCCTGGTAGTCACCGCGTTGCAGGTCGACCAGCGCCCGATTGCTCGAGCCGGAGATCTGGATCATCGGGAAGCAGTTCGTCGTGGCGTTCGCCAGCGCGGGCAGAGCGTTGAGGAAACCGGGCCCGGATGTCGTGAGACACACGCCGGGGCGGCGGGTGAGGAATCCGGCGGCCGCCGCGGCGTTGCCGGCCGAGGCTTCCTGCCGAAAGCCGATGTAGCGGATGCCCGCCGCCTGCGCGGTCCGGGCGAGGTCGGTTATCGGGATGCCGACGAGGCCGTAGATGGTTTCGACGTCGTTGGCCATGAGCGCGTCCACCACGAGGTGGAAGCCGTCGATCACGCGGGTCGACCCCCGCGCGTCGCTTCCCGACGCCGAAACGGTGGACATGGGCGACTCCTCGGTGCGCGGGCGGTACTGACTAGCCATCACTGTGACCCCGGCCCCCGGCGCGTGTCCAAGTCGAAGCCGCTATCCGATGATCGACGGCGTCTATCGCCACAGCTCAGAGGGGCGACGTTGGGCTTCGATAGCCGACGGTTATCGGTCGTGAGCGGATCGGTATTGGACGCGCCGCGAGCCCGCCCGGCAGGGTGGCATCGACGGCACAAGGACGGCAACAGAGGGGAAGGAGCGCGGTGATGGGATCCGATTCGACAACCGGCGGCGAGGTCACGGCGTCCGCCGGCCCGCGCATCGCCGACCTGGTCGAGGCGGCGGCGCGGCGGGCGCCGCAGGCGTGCGCGCTGGTCGTCACCGCCGAACGCGTCCCGGTCAGCTACCACGACTTGACTCGACTGGTCGACGATCTGGCCGCACAACTGGCGGCCGGCGGCCTGGTCCCGGGCGACCGGGTCGCGCTGCGCGCCGGCAGCAACGCCGAATTCGTCGTCGGGCTGCTCGCCGCGTCCCGGGCGGATCTCGTTGCGGTTCCGCTCGATCCGGCGCTGCCGGGCACCGAGCAGCGCGCCCGCAGCGAGGCGGTGGGCGCGCGGGCGGTGCTCGTCGACCGGCTCGGCGATGACGACGCCGCCGGGGCGACACCGCCGGCCTGGCCCATCGCGGTGAGCGCCGGACCCGACGCCGCCGCCCCGGCCGTCACCCTGACGGTCAGCGCCGCACCGCAGCGCGACGTGTCGACGCCGGAGGGCCTGCGCGACGACGACGCCATGATCATGTTCACCGGCGGCACCACCGGCATGCCCAAAATGGTGCCCTGGACGCGCCACAACATCGCCGGCTCGGTCGCGGCCATCGTCGCCGGATACGCCCTGGGGGAACGGGATTCGACCGTCGCGGTGATGCCGCTCTACCACGGGCACGGCCTGCTCGCCGCCCTGCTCGCGACCCTGGCATCCGGGGGAACGGTGTTGCTGCCCGCGGGTGGGCGATTCTCGGCGCACACCTTCTGGGACGACATCGAGGCGGTCCGGGCCACCTGGTACACGGCCGTCCCGACGATCCATCAGATCCTGTTGGAACGCGCCCGAACCGAGCGGCCCGCCGGCGCCGGCGGCCTGCGGTTCATCCGCAGCTGCAGCGCGCCACTGACCGCCGAGACGGCGCAGGCCCTGCAGGACACGTTCTCGGCCCCGGTGGTGTGCGCATTCGGGATGACCGAGGCGACCCACCAGGTGGCCACCACCGCAGTCGAAGGCGCCGGGCACAGCGAAAACCCGGGCGCCACACCGGGTCTCGTCGGGCGCTCGACCGGACCGCAGATCCGGATCGTCGGATCCGACGGTCGGTCGCTGCCCGCCGAGACCGTCGGCGAGGTCTGGCTGCACGGCCCCACCGTGGTGCGGGGCTACCTCGGCGACCCGTCGATCACCGACGCCAACTTCACCCAGGGGTGGCTGCACACCGGCGATCTGGGCACCCTGTCGCCGGCCGGCGACCTCGTGATCCGCGGCCGCATCAAGGAACTCATCAACCGCGGCGGGGAGAAGATCTCGCCGGAGCGGGTCGAGGCGGTGCTGGCGAGCCACCCCGGCGTGCTGGAGGTGGCCGTGTTCGGCAAGCCGGACACGCTATACGGCGAGACCGTGGCCGCGGTGATCGTCGCGCGCGGATCCGCCGCGCCGACGGCCGACGAGCTGGCGTCGTTTTGCCGTGACCGGTTGGCCCCCTTCGAGGTGCCGACCGACTTCCAGCAGGCGGCGGAGTTGCCGCACACCGCCAAAGGCTCGCTGGACCGGCGCGCCGTCGCCGAACGGTTCGCTCGCGGGGCCTGAACGCTCAGACGCCGGCGTTGACCCGCGCCGCGGCCGATTCCGGCATCGGCTCGTAGCGGGCGAACGACCGGGTGAACGAGGCGGCGCCGTGCGCCAGTGACCGCAGGTCGATTGCGTAGCGGGTCAGCTCCACCTGGGGCACCTCGGCCTTGACCACGGTGCGTTCGTTGCCCGCGGTGTCGGACCCGAGGACTCGGCCGCGCCGGCTGGACAGATCGCCCATCACCGCGCCGACGAAATCGTCGGGCACCAGCACCGAGATCTCGTCGATCGGCTCGAGCAGCGCCACCTTCGTCGCGGCCGCGGCCTCCCGCAGCGCCAGCGAGCCGGCCATCTGGAACGCGAAGTCCGACGAGTCGACGCTGTGCGCCTTGCCGTCGAGCAGGGTGACACGGATGTCGACCACCGGGTAGCCCGCGTGCACGCCCTTCTCCATCTGGGCGCGCACACCCTTCTCGACGCTCGGAATGAACTGACGCGGCACCGCCCCGCCGACCACCTTGTCCACGAACTCGAAGCCCGAGCCCTCCGGCAGCGGCTCCACCTCGATGTCGCACACCGCGTACTGGCCGTGGCCGCCGGACTGCTTGACGTGACGGCCATGGCCTTTCGCCTTGCCGCTGAAGGTTTCTCGCAGCGGGACGCGCAGCTCCACGGTGTCCACGGTGACGCCGTACCGGTTGGCCAGCGCGTCGAGCACCACCCCGGCGTGGGACTCACCCATGCACCACAGCACGACCTGGTGGGTTTCCTGGTTCTGCTCGATCCGCAGCGTCGGGTCCTCGGCGGCCAACCTGCCCAGCCCCACCGACAGCTTGTCCTCGTCGGTCTTGGCGTGGGCGGCGATCGCGACCGGCAGCAGGGGTTCGGGCATGGTCCAGGGCTTCAGCACCAGCGGCTCCGACTTGTCCGAGAGGGTGTCGCCGGTCTCGGCGCGGCTCAGCTTGCCGATCGCGCAGATGTCACCGGCCACCACGGCCGCGGCCGGGCGCTGCTGCTTGCCCAGCGGGAAGGACAGGACGCCGACGCGCTCGTCCTCGTCGTGATCGGGGTGCGCATGCCCGTTTCCATTAGACGTGCCGAAGAACGACGCAAAATGGCCCGACACGTGAATCGTGGTGTCGGGCCTGATGGTCCCGGAGAACACCCGGACCAGGCTGACCCTGCCGACGTAGGGGTCCGACGTCGTCTTCACCACCTCCGCGAGCAACGGCGCGTCGGTGTCGCACGTCAGGCCGGCGCGCGGCGCCCCGACTTGCGTGAAGACCTCCGGCAGCGGGTGTTCCATCGGCGACGGGAACCCGCGGGTGGCGACCTCCAGCAACTCGTAGGTGCCCACACCCGTGGTGCTGCAGACCGGGATCACCGGGAAGAACGACCCCCGGGCGACGGCCCGCTCCAGGTCGGCGATGAGGACGGCTTCGTCGATGGACTCACCGCCCAGGTACCGCTCCATCAGCGACTCGTCCTCGGACTCCTCGATAATCCCTTCGATCAGGGCCCCGCGCGCTTCCTCGATCTGCGCGGCGTCCGACGGGTCCGGCGCCTGCACGCTGCGCTTGCCGTCGGCGTACTCGTAGCGCGCCTGTGACAGCAGACCGATCAGCCCGCGGCAGGAGGGCAGCCCGGTCGGCAGGTACAACGGTAAAACCTTGTCGCCGAACGCATCCTGCGCCGCGGCCAGCGCCTCGGAATAATTCGCGCGGGTGTGGTCGAGCTTGGTGATCACCACGGCCCGGGGCATGCCGACCTGGTTGCACTCCTGCCACAGCGATTTGGTGGGCTCGTCGACGCCTTCGTTGGCCGCGATCACGAACAGCGCGCAATCGGCGGCCCGCAGCCCGGCCCGCAGCTCCCCGACGAAGTCGGCGTAGCCGGGCGTGTCGATCAGGTTGACCTTGACGCCGTCGTGCGACAGGGAGGCCACCGCGAGGCCCACCGATCGTTGTTGACGGATCTCGGCCTCGTCGTAGTCGCAGACCGTGCTGCCGTCCGCCACCGAGCCGCTTCGCGTCAGCACGCCGGCGGCGACCAACAGCGCTTCGACGAGCGTGGTCTTGCCGCCGCCGGACGGTCCCACCAGAACCACGTTGCGAATCTCGCCCGGACCGTTGGCGGTAGGAGCGTTTCCCGCGCCTTGGGAAGTAGTTGTCCTGTCTGCCATGACTTCCTCCAGGTTGCCGGGGCGCGTGGTCGCTGACCTAGCTAGCACCTATCTAGCTACCATTCACCCAACTCCCGTCGACCACAAGACCGTCGGGCCAGATCGAACGGCCGGCCGATCAGGGATGCCAGCTCGACCAGCGGTGCACGGCGACGGCGACGACCGGGCCGTCCAGCGAAACCGATTGATACTGAGGGTATTTCGCGCGCAGCAGCCGGCGCCCCGATTCCAGTGCCCGGCCGTCGTCGTGGATGGTGGCGACACCGTCGGCCCGCACCCACCACAGCCGCGCCCAGTCATCGGAGTAGTGGTCCACCAGCAGGCTCACCCGCGGGTTGGCCTCGATGTTGGCCAGCCGGCGCAGCCGCCGCGTCGTCTTCGGTTTCGCGTCGACGGCCGTGTACACCACGTCCCGGCCGCCCGGGTCGGCGGCGACCGCGAACACCACCGGCACCAGGTGCGGCGCCCCGCCCGGGGTGACGGTGGCCAACCGCGCGACCGGCGACTCGATGAATCGGGCCCGGGGGTCGAATTCGCCCACCGCGTCAGCTTAGGGGCGCGCCGGGCGTGACAGCAGGGCCGGCGCGAGCCTGGGACATGCCGTGCACAGCTACCTGCATTACGGTTATGTACACGAATTGTGCCGCCCAGAGCCTGAGGCCGGGACAGTTTGTTGGTTACGGCGAAGCAGGAGGGTGACACCGATGAGCAAATCGCACCACCGCTCGGTCTGGTCCAGGGTGGTCAGCGTGGTGGCCGTGGTCGCACTCGGCCTCGGTCTGGACGCCGGTATCGGCCTCGGAATGGCCACCGCGTCACCGCCCGCCCTGCCGCTGGACCCGTCGGCGATGGTCGGTC
This sequence comes from Mycobacterium sp. 5-140-3-2, assembly GCF_035666375.1. Taxonomy (NCBI): domain Bacteria; kingdom Bacillati; phylum Actinomycetota; class Actinomycetes; order Mycobacteriales; family Mycobacteriaceae; genus Mycobacterium; species Mycobacterium sp. 5-140-3-2. The sequence continues at coordinate 5,402,603 of NZ_CP142025.1, read as the reverse complement.
AGGTGGGGCCGCAGGTGGTCAACATCGACACCAAGTTCGGCTACAACAACGCCGTCGGTGCCGGCACCGGCATCGTGATCGACCCGAACGGTGTCGTGCTGACCAACAACCACGTGATCTCGGGGGCCACCGACATCAGCGCCTTCGCCGTCGGCAACGGGCAGACCTACGCCGTGGACGTGGTCGGCTACGACCGCACGCAAGACATCGCGGTGCTGCAGCTGCGCGGTGCCGCCGGGCTTCCCACCGCCGCGATCGGTGGTGAGGCCAGGGTGGGCGAGCCGATCGTCGCGCTGGGGAACGCCGGCGGTCAGGGCGGAACCCCCAGCGCGGTCACGGGCAAGGTCCTCGCGCTCAACCAGAGCGTCTCGGCGACCGACACCCTGACCGGCGCGCAGGAGAATCTGGGCGGCCTCATCCAGGCCGACGCGCCGATCAGGCCGGGCGACTCCGGTGGGCCCATGGTGAACAGCGCCGGGCAGGTGATCGGTGTGGACACCGCCGCCACCGACAGCTACAAGATGTCCGGCGGGCAGGGCTTCGCGATTCCGATCGGCCGCGCGATGGGTGTCGCCAACCAGATCAGGTCCGGCGCCGGCTCCAACACCGTGCACATCGGCCCCACCGCGTTCCTCGGCCTGGGCGTGATGGACAACAACGGCAACGGCGCGCGGGTCCAGCGGGTGGTCAACGGCGGGCCCGCCGGGGCGGCCGGGATCGCCGCGGGCGACGTCATCACCGGGGTCGACAACGTCGCGATCACCGGGGCGACGTCCATGACCGAGGTGCTCGTCCCGCACCACCCCGGGGACACGATCGCCGTGCATTACCGCTCCACCGACGGCGGCGACCGCACCGCGAACATCACACTGGCGGAGGGGCCGCCGGCCTGACACACCCGGCGACGACATCCGGCCGGAGGCCAATTCGTTTGCCCCCGGCCGTGATTCGTCTCCCAGGAGTGGGCGTGATTCCGAATGTCGCGCCTCGGGTACCCGTGGCATCGTGGATTTGATGAACGACGCAAAAGAAGCTGTCGAGCACCATCCCGAAGGGGGCAGTCACGTCCAGGACGGCGTCGTCGAGCACCCCGACGCCGAGGACTTCAACAACGCCGCCGCGCTACCCACCGACCCGACCTGGTTCAAGCACGCCGTGTTCTACGAGGTGCTGGTGCGGGCGTTTTTCGACGCCAACGCCGACGGCGCCGGTGACCTGCGCGGACTGCTGGGGCAGCTGGACTACCTGCAATGGCTGGGCATCGACTGCATCTGGCTGCCCCCGTTCTACGACTCGCCCCTGCGCGACGGCGGTTATGACATCCGGGACTTCTACAAGGTGCTGCCCGAGTTCGGGACGGTCGAGGATTTCGTCGCGCTGCTCAACGCCGCGCACGAGCGGGGCATCCGCGTGATCACCGACCTGGTGATGAACCACACATCGGATTCGCACCCCTGGTTCCAGGAGTCGCGCCACGACCCCGACGGCCCGTACGGCGACTACTACGTGTGGAGCGACACGAGCGAGCGCTACACCGATGCCCGGATCATCTTCATCGACACCGAGGAGTCCAACTGGACCTTCGACCCGGTGCGCAAGCAGTTCTACTGGCACCGGTTCTTTTCGCACCAGCCGGACCTGAACTACGAAAACCCGGCCGTGCAGGAAGCCATGATCGACGTGCTGCGGTTCTGGCTCGGCCTGGGCATCGACGGGTTCCGGCTGGACGCGGTGCCCTACCTGTTCGAACGGGAGGGCACCAACTGCGAGAACCTGCCGGAGACGCACGCCTTCCTCAAACGCGTCCGCAAGGTGGTCGACGACGAATTCCCGGGGCGGGTGCTGCTGGCCGAGGCCAACCAGTGGCCGGCCGACGTCGTCGAGTACTTCGGCGACCCCAGCACCGGCGGCGACGAATGCCACATGGCGTTCCACTTCCCGCTGATGCCGCGCATCTTCATGGCGGTGCGCCGGGAATCCCGGTTCCCGATCTCGGAGATCCTGGCCCAGACGCCGGAGATCCCCGACATGGCGCAGTGGGGGATCTTCCTGCGCAACCACGACGAGTTGACGTTGGAAATGGTCACCGACGAAGAGCGTGACTACATGTACTCGGAGTACGCCAAGGATCCGCGGATGAAGGCGAACGTCGGCATCCGCCGCCGCCTGGCCCCACTGCTGGACAACGACCGCAACCAGATCGAGCTGTTCACCGCGCTGCTGCTGTCGCTGCCCGGCTCGCCGGTCCTGTACTACGGTGACGAGATCGGCATGGGCGACGTGATCTGGCTGGGAGACCGCGACGGGGTGCGCACCCCGATGCAGTGGACGCCGGACCGTAACGCCGGCTTCTCCAAGGCCAACCCCGGCCGGCTGTACCTGCCGCCGAGCCAGGACTCCGTGTACGGCTATCAGGCGGTCAACGTGGAGGCCCAGCGCGACACGTCCACGTCGCTGCTCAACTTCACCCGCACGATGTTGGCCGTGCGGCGCCGCCACGAGGCCTTCGCCATCGGGAGTTTCGAGGAACTGGGCGGCTCGAACCCGTCGGTGCTGGCGTTCCTGCGGCAGGTGTCCGGCGACGGCGACACAGTGCTGTGCGTCAACAACCTGTCGCGGTTCCCGCAGCCGATCGAACTGAACCTGCAGCATTGGAGCGGACGCACGCCGGTCGAGCTGACCGGGCAGGTGGAGTTTCCGCGCATCGGTCACCTGCCCTACCTGCTGACACTGCCGGGACACGGGTTCTATTGGTTCCGGCTGAGCGGATGCGAGGAGGATGCATGACGATCACTCGCGCCGGCGTCAATCCAGGCAAGAAAGAGGAGCGGCACTGATGACTTCCCCGGAGAAATTGCCCTGGTCCGAGTGGCTTCCGCAGCAGCGTTGGTACGCCGGGCGTAACCGTGAACTGTCCAGCGCCGAGCCGAGCGTCGTCGTGGCGCTGCGCGACGATCTCGACCTGGTGCTCGTCGACGCCTCCTACGCCGACGGTTCCCGGGACCGCTACCAGGTGATCGTGCGATGGGATTCCGCCCCGGTCGTCGAGTACAGCAACGTCGCCACCATCGGCGCCGCCGACGACCGGACCGGCTTCGACGCGATGTACGACGCCGATGCGCCGCAGTTTTTGCTGTCGCTCATCGACTCGTCGGCCGCGCGCGGCGCGTCGGGCGTCGAGGTGAGATTCGCCAAGGAGCCCGACGCCGAGCTGCCGCTGGAGGCGATGGCGCACGTGTCCGACGCCGAGCAGTCCAACACGAGCGTCATCTTCGACCGCGACGCGATCTTCAAGGTGTTCCGCCGCGTCAGCGGCGGCATCAACCCCGACATCGAGCTCAACCGCGTGCTGGGCCGCGCGGGCAACCCGCACGTCGCCCGGCTGCTGGGCACCTACGAGATGACGGGTCCGGGCGACGAGACGTGGCCGCTGGGCATGGTGACCGAGTTCGCCGCCAACGCCGCGGAAGGCTGGGCGATGGCCAGCGCCAGCGTTCGCGACCTGTTCGCCGAGGCCGATCTCTACGCGTACGAGGTCGGCGGCGACTTCGCCGGCGAGTCCTTCCGCCTCGGCGAGGCCGTGGCGTCGGTGCATGCCACCCTGGCCGAGACCCTCGGCACCGCGCAGGCGGTCTTCCCGGTGGAGAACGTGCTGGCGCGGCTGTCGTCGACCGTGGCCCTGGTGCCCGAGCTCGAGGAGTTCGCCGCGACCATCGACGAGCGGTTCCGCAAGCTGGTCGCCGAGACGATCACCGTGCAGCGCGTCCATGGCGATCTGCACCTGGGGCAGGTGCTGCGCACGCCGGAGAGCTGGTTGCTCATCGACTTCGAGGGTGAGCCGGGGCAGCCGCTCGAGGAACGCCGCGCGCCCGATTCGCCGCTGCGCGACGTGGCCGGCGTCCTGCGGTCATTCGAATACGCCGCCTACGGGCCGCTGGTGGACCAGGCCGATGACAAGCAGTTGGCGGCCCGGGCCCGCGAGTGGGTCGAACGCAACCGCACCGCGTTCTGCGACGGCTACGCGGCCGCCTCCGGGATTGACCCCCGCGATTCGGCGCAGCTGCTGGCCGCCTACGAACTGGACAAGGCCGTCTACGAAGCCGGCTACGAGGCCCGGCACCGGCCCGGCTGGCTGCCGATCCCGTTGCGTTCCATCGCCCGCCTGACCGCCGTCTGAGTGGCGATCGCAAGCGCGGCGTAGCCGGGCGCAGTCGCCCGTCGGCAAGCGGCGTGCGCTGCACGCGCCGCCGCCGTCTGGAACCATGTGCGTGTGCCGAACGAGATCAATAACAGTGAGTCGCGGTTGTCCTGGGTGCTGGCGGTGCTGGCGGGGATCCTGGGAGCGACCGCCTTCACCCATTCCGCCGGCTACTTCGTGACCTTCATGACCGGGAACGCCCAGCGGGCCATGCTCGGGTATTTCCGCGGCGACGTGTTGCTGTCGGTGACGGCGGGCGTGTTGATCGTTTGCTTCGTCTCAGGCGTGGTGATCGCCTCGGTGTGCCGGCGGCATTTCTGGGTGGCGCACCCGCATGGGCCGACGGTGCTGACGACGTTCAGCCTGCTGGCGGCCACCATGGTGGACGTCATCGATGAGGGCTGGGAAGAGAATCTGCTCGATTTCGCGCCGATCATGTTGGTGGCCTTCGGCATTGGGGCCCTCAACACATCGTTCGTCAAGGACGGCGAGGTGTCGGTCTCGCTCAGCTACGTGACCGGGACGCTGGTCAAGATGGGCCAGGGCATCGAACGCCACCTCGCCGGTGGGACGGCGGCCGAATGGCTGGGTTATTTCCTGCTGTTCGCCAGCTTCGTGGTGGGCGCAACCGTGGGCGGGTTCATCAGCCTGTTCGTCAACGGGACGTGGATGCTGGTGGTGGCCACGGTCGTGTGCGCGCTGACCACCGGCTACACCTACTTCCACTCCGATCGGCGCGCCCTGCTCGACGCGGGTGAAAAAGAGCATCGGCAGTAGCGCTGACCGGTGCGCTACTGCCGATGCTGGCTTGCCGGGATTTAGGTCGCCGGCTGCGCGGGTTGCGCCGGCTGTGCCGGTTGCGCGGGTTGCGCGGTGGTGTTGCTGGCCAGCAGCACCTGCTGCATGTCGGGCTTCATGGCCATCAACTGCTGGTTCCAGTAGGGCCACGAGTGCGTCCCGTTGGCGGGGAAGTTGAACACCCCGTTGCGCCCGCCCGCGGCCGCGTAGTTGTTCTGGAACTGCTCGTTGGTGCGCAGCGTCAGGCCCTCCAGGAACTTGGCCGGCATGTTGTCGCCGCCCAGGTCGCTGGGAGTGCCGTTACCGCAGTAGACCCAGATGCGGGTGTTGTTGGCGACCAGCCGCGGAATCTGGACCATCGGGTCGTTGCGCTTCCACGCCGGGTCGGTGGACGGGCCCCACATGCTGTTGGCGTTGTAGCCGCCGGCGTCGTTCATCGCCAGGCCGATCAGGGTGGGCCACCACCCCTCGGACGGGTTCAGGAACCCGGACAGGGCGGCGGCGTAGGGGAACTGCTGCGGGTAGTAGGCGGCCAGGATCAGCGCCGAGCCGCCCGACATCGAGAGCCCCACCGCGGCGTTGCCCGCCGGGGAGATCTGCTTGTTCGCCTGCATCCACAGCGGCATTTCCTGGGTCAGGAAGGTCTCCCACTTGTAGGTGTAGTTCTGCCCGTTGCCCGACGACGGCTGGTACCAGTTGCTGTAGAAGCTGGACTGGCCGCCGACCGGCATGATCACCGACAGGCCGGACTGGTAGAACTCCTCGAAGGCGGGGGTGTTGATGTCCCAGCCGTTGTAGTCGTCCTGCGCGCGCAGGCCGTCCAGCAGGTACACGGCGTGCGCGCCGCCGGGCTGGAACTGGACCTTGATGTTGCGGCCCATCGACGGCGACGGAACCTCGAGGTATTCCACCGGGAGCCCCGGCTTGGAGAAAGCGCTCGCGGTGGGGAAGCCTCCGGTGGCGGCGACGAGACCGGACAGCAGGGAGGCCCCCACGGCAGCGATCGCCAGTCGGCGCGGCATGTTCGCCCCCGCGCCACGCAACTTTCGCACCTTTTCGATGAACGACATAGCTCTCTACCCATCCCAACTTTCATCTGCCGCACCATGCGGTGGAATCTGTTCTCGGGGAGTGAAACACAGCGCGAGCGCCGAATTCGGTTGTCGCGGCCGCAGCGACAGATCGCGGTTAGCTAACGATTGCGAGTCGGCCAGACATCATCACGTTCGGGTCACGATCGGCTCTCGGAACCGCGCCGCCCCTTGCGACGTGATGGCGGGCGCGCTAGCACCGCCGGTGGCGCTCTAGGCGACCAAGCGACGCAAAAGCGTTGACGCCGTGGTGATTCCGAGCACCGCCGCCACCACCAGCACGACGATGCCGACCGGGTTGAACGGGGTTCCGATCAGCAGCGCCCGCAGCGCGTCGACCTCGTAGCTGAGGGGATTGACCTTGCTCAGCGCGCGCAACCACGCCGGCATCACGTCGACCGGGTACAGCGCGTTGGAGGCGAAGAACAGCGGCATGGTGATCGCCTGTCCGATGCCCATCAGGCGATCGCGGTTGCGCACCAAGCCGGCCAGCGTCATCGACAGGCACGCGAAGAACGCGGCGCCGAGCATGACGACCCCCATCGTCGCCGCGATCCGCAGGGGATTGATCGTCAGGCCTACACCCATCAGGTACGCCAGCGCCATCACACCGACGACCTGGGCCACCGAACGCACCCCGGCCGCGAACGCCTTGCCGGTGATCAGCGCCGACGCCGGCGCCGGCGTGACCATGAGCTTGGCGAGTACGCCGGCGTCGCGATCCCAAATGATCTGTATCCCATAGAAAATGGAGATGAACAACGCCGACTGGGCGATGATCCCGGGTGCCAGGAAGGCCAGATACGACACCGATCCGGTCGCGATGACGTGTAGGTGGCTGAAGGTGGTACCGAAAATCAGCAACCACAGCGCGGGCTGCACCATCCGGGTGACGAGTTCGGTCCGGTCGTGTTGCAGCTTCTGCAGTTCGACGATCGCGAATGCTCCGATGCGGCCGGTCAGCGCGCCGACCCGCTGCCATCCCCGCGGCGCGCGAAGCAGTGTCCCCGCCGCGGCGCCATCAACCGACACGGCGCGCCACCTTTCTGCTGGAACGGATTTCCCGGATGGACCCGGGTTCCTCCGTCGACGCCGCCTTGTCGTCCAAACCCGTTGCCGCGTAATGGCGGAACACATCCTCGAGCGTGGCGCCCGGCGACCCGTTGGACAGCCGGGCCTTCAACGCGTCGGGTGCGCCGACGGCCCGCAACGCGCCGCGGTGCATCAGCGCCACCCGGTCGCACAGCGCGTCGGCCTCCTCCATGTAGTGCGTCGTCAGCAGCACCGTCATGCCGAACTGCGCCTGCATCTTTCGCACCTGCGACCACACGCCGTCGCGCGCAATGGGATCCAGCCCCACGGTCGGCTCGTCCAACACCAGCAGCGACGGACGATTGACCAGCGCCTGCGCCACCTCGAGACGGCGGACCATGCCGCCGGAGTAGGCCGACGCCATCCGGTCGGCCACGCCCAGCAGGTCCATGGCGACGAGCGCCTGATCGACGCGATCGGAGCGCTCGGCGCGAGGCACACCGTACAACCGCGCGAACCACTCCACGTTCTGCCGGCCCGTCAGCGCGGGCTCGATCGAAAGCTGTTGCGGCACATAGCCGATGTTGCTTCTGATGTCGGTGGTTTGGCGGCGCGCGTCCATCCCGAAAATGTGGAGCTCGCCCTGCTGCACCGGGGCCAGCGTGGTCAGCATCCGGACCATGGTCGTCTTCCCGGCGCCGTTGGGGCCCAACAGGCCCATGGTTTCGCCGGGCCGGACCTGCAATGTCACGTCGTCGACGGCGGTGAACTGGCCGTAGCGGTAGGTCAGGTGCCGGGCGTCGATCGCCATCGGCAGCGTCACGCTCATGATCTTCGCTCCTGAAGCATGCGGGTCATCGTGTCGAGGACCTCCAATCCCTTTGCCAAGGACTCGATTTCGTCGGCGTCGAGTTCGTCGAGCAGCTCGGACAGCAGGTCGCGCCGGGCGGCCCGGGACGCGTCGAGGATCTGCTGGGCGGGCTCGGCGAGCCGAAGCTGGCACACCCGGCGATCGGTGTCCCCGGCGGTGCGGAGCAGCAGCCCGTCGGAGACCAACCTGGTGACCAGGGTCGAGGCGGTATTGGGCACCAGCCCGAGTTCGGCCGCGGCGGCGCTGACCGAGATTCCCGGACGCCGGCCGACCAGCCACAGCAGTTCGGACTGCGATTCGGAGAGCCGCGACGAATCGAACGCCCGGCCGGCCGACCGGCGTAGTTGCCGCCGGAAGCGGCCGACCACGCCGAACAGGTCGGTTGCGACGTCGGTGCGTGTCTTCACTTCCGCCATGATACCTCTGTAGCCGAGCTATTTAGGTGGGGAAGCTCCGCGTACGGTAAGTACCCGCTACCTGGGCAGGCGATGCAGCGCGACGCCGGTCACGGCGCCGTCGTCGACGTCGGCGGTCATGTACGTGCAAAACGGCTGGCGGCGCCGATCCGTCGGCGACCCCGGATTGAGCAGGCGCAACCCGGTCTCGGTGGTGCTGTCCCAGGGGATGTGGCTGTGCCCGAACACCAGCACCTGGCTGTCCGGGTACAGCCGTGACATACGCGCGTCGCGGCCCGCTGCGGCGCCGGTCTCGTGGGTGACCGTGAACCGGACGCCCGCCAGGGTCACGTCCGCCCGCTCGGGGAGCCGGGCCCGCAACGCCGGGCCGTCGTTGTTTCCCCAGCACCCGACCAGGCGTGTCGCGGCGCTTTCGAGGCGATCGAGGAACTCCGGCGAGATCCAGTCGCCGGCGTGGATGACGACGTCGGCCTGGGCGACCTCATCCCACACCTGCGCGGGCAGGTCGCGGGCGCGTTTGGGGATGTGGGTATCGGCGATCAGCAGCAGCCTCACCGACCCATTGTGGGCGAAATTCTGGGTAGTCCACGGCTGAAAGAGGAGGAATCACATGACACCGGGATTGAGCACCACGCTGCACACCTCGTTCGAGGACGCGGTGGAGCGCACCACGAGAGCGCTGGCCGACCAGGGTTTCGGCGTGCTGTCCACGATCGACGTCAAGGCCACGCTCAAGCAAAAGCTCGGCGAGGAGATGGAGGACTATCTCATCCTGGGCGCCTGCAACCCGGCGCTGGCGCACCGGGCGCTGAACGCTTACCGCCAAATCGGCCAATTGTTGCCGTGCAACGTGGTGGTGCGCTCCGACCCCGCCGGCGACGCGGTCTTGGTCGAGGCCATGGATCCCCAGCTCATGGTCAAGGTGACCGGCGAAGCCGGGGCGCTGCAGGAGGTCGCGGACCAGGCCACCACCAGGCTGCAAGCGGCGATCGGCGCACTCGGGTAACCGTCAGCCGCGCTCGCTGCGGGCCTCGGCGCCCGATTCGCCGGCGTCGAACGAGTCATCGGAGCCCGCGGCGCCCACGTACGAGCCGTCGTCCTCACCCGCGGCGGCGCGGGACCGAGCTTGGTGGGTGTCGGGTTCCACGTCTTCCTCGGCTTTGTGGCCCTTGCGGTCTGGCATGGCGGTTCCTTTCCTGGCGCGGCAACGTCCACCTCCCGAATTCCCCCGACGGCTCAGGCGAAACGGGGGCGGCGCGGCGTTCGGCGCCCGGGCGCTACCGCGCAGGAAGTCGAGCAGGGCCGCATTGAATTGGTCGGGATGGCTCGAGATGGGTTCGTCCGTCCACCGGCTGCCACCCGCGAGGGCTCGGTGTTAACCGTGCGGCCCACCGTTATTGTTAGCAGCCGAAACCAAGGAGAACACCCAATGCGCACCTTCGAATCAGTCGCCGACCTGGCCGCCGCCGCGGGCGAGGAGCTGGGCCACAGTGACTGGGCCACCATCACACAGGAAGACGTCAACCTGTTCGCCGACGCGACCGGCGATCACCAGTGGATCCATGTCGACCCGGAGCGGGCCGCGTCCGGGCCGTTCGGCACGACCATCGCCCACGGTTTCATGACCCTGGCGCTGTTGCCGCGACTGCAGCACCAGATCTACACCGTCAACGGCATCAAGCTCGCAATCAACTACGGCCTCAACAAGGTTCGCTTCCCCGCGCCGGTCCCGGTCGGCTCGCGGGTGCGCGCGCAGAGTTCGTTGGTCAGCGTCGACGACGTGGGCAACGGCGCCGTGCAGGCGACCATCTCGACCACCGTCGAGATCGAAGGGTCGGCCAAGCCGGCGTGCGTGGCCGAGAGCGTCGTCCGCTTCGTCGCCTGAAAACGCCGCGTCGACGCCTGAAAACGCCGCGTCGAACGTCGACCTGTTGCGGCGAAACGCGGCCTCTTCGCGCAACAAGTCCACGTTCGGGTGTCGCGCGGCCGCGGATCAATCCTCGCCGCGGGTGTCGATCACGCGCTGGGCGATGTCGATGAGCTTGGTCTGACTCTCCTGCGACAGCCGGCGCAGCAACTCGAAGGCACGCACGTCGTCCACGCCGTAGCGCTCCATGATGATGCCTTTGGCCTGCCCGATGCGGTCGCGCGACGACAGGGCCGATTGCATCTGCCGTCCGTGGCGCCCGGCCATGATCGCCGACGCGGCGTGCGCGGCGAACACGGTTCCGATGGTCTCGGCCTCGGTATCCCACACGTTGGGCCGGAAGCTGAACAGGTTCAGGGCGCCGGCGGTGCGCTCGGCCGTGTACAGCTTGAGCGACAGGCTGCTCAGCACCCCGTGTTCGACCGCCGCCGGCGCGTACTTGGGCCAGCGTGGCTCGTCGCGCAGGTCGTCGCTGCGCACGATCGTTTCTTTCAGGGCGGCGTCGTGACAGGGGCCCTCACCGAAGTCGTGCTGCAGCTTGTCGAGCTTCGCGACCAGGCTGTCGGTGTCGGCGACCGATTCGAACTCCCCACCCGCCTTGAGCAGCAGCACCCCCGCGATGTCCGCGGCCGGTATCAGCTCAACCGCGGCGGTGGTCACGTCGGCGAAGACGTCGTCCAGCGAACGTGGGGTGGCGATCTCGCGGGCGAGCTCGGCAATGCGCACGGCCAACTCGTGCTTCGAGGTTGGGTCCAAAGACTCCATAGGGGCGCATTCTCCACGATGGATCCTCGACGCGTAACCCCGGCGATCAGCGGCCCCGGCCGGACGGCCGACCGATGGGAAGTTGCGATGCCCGGAGTTTGGCGTCATAGGCCCCGGGTATCCGGCGTCGACCAGCCCCATCTCGATCCCCCAGGGAGGCCCCAGTGTTTGTGCACAACAAAGATCTTCAATTCGAGGTACGGGTCGACCGGCCCGACCCTCGATTCGCGTCGCTGCTGATGGACCAGTTCGGCGGCGCCAACGGTGAACTCACCGCGGCGCTGCAGTACTTCACCCAGGCTTTCGTGCTTCGCCAGAAGAACCCGAAAATGTATGACTTGTTCATGGATATCGCGACCGAGGAGCTCAGCCACCTCGAAATGGTCGGGTCGATGATCACCATGTTGCTCGACGGGCTCAACGACAACCTCAAGATCGCCAACGAGAAATGCGACTGGATGCCGGCGGTGACGGCGAACGGCGGCGGCCGGGACGGCCTCATCCACTCGGTCGCGGTCAACCCGCTGTTCCTGGTGCTCAGCGGCGGTGGACCGGACGTCAAGGACTCCGGCGGAAACAACTGGACCGGCGCCTACATCGACGCCAACGGCGACCCGACCGTCGATCTGCGCAACAACGTCGCGGCGGAATCGCGCGCCAAGATCGTCTACGAATACCTCAAGCAGTTCACCGACGACCCCGGCGTCCAGGACACGCTGACGTTCCTCATGACGCGCGAGGTCGCGCACTATCAGCAGTTCACGGCAGCGCTCAACGAGCTTCCGGTGAACTTCCCGCCGGGACAGCTGCCCGGCGACCCGCGGTTCCAGAACGTGGCGTTCAACATGTCCAACGGGGGCGGCGAGTCCGTTCGCGGTCCGTGGAACCAAGGACAGGGCCCCTGGCCCGAGGGCACGGAATGGGAGTACGTGGAAAAGCCCGAGCAGCAGTGGCTGGGCGGCGCCACGCGCAAGAACACCGGCGCCAAGGAGAACCCGCAGGGCTCGCCGGCCGTCAACGCCGAGAAACCGTTCACGCACGAACAGCACGTTCCCACAGGCTAATTGGAGACGAGATGGCCGGGCGTCCGATCAAGACGCCCGGCCATCGTCGTTGCCGGGTCAGTGCATCTGCGGATCCGGCGGATTGTCCTTGCCGCGGCCGGTCACCGCGTCGCGGACGTGGTCGACGATCGCCGCGCCCATCCCCATCGTCTTGAGCACGGCCGGGTTCGGCGGCGTGTCCGGGTGCGGTCGCGTCGGAGCGATCTTCTTTGCCGCTTCCAGCTTTTCGCCGATCTTTTCCAACTCCTCACGGCTGAGCACCGTTTCGACTTGGGGCCACACCTCATTCTGTTCGTAGGCGATGTGGTCGCGGCCCGCCGCGACGAATTCCTGCAACGCCTCGTGGTAGTCCGGCTCGCCCGGCTTACCGTCCTCGAGCCGCTGCAGCAGCTTCTTGCCGGCCTGCTCCTGCTCGATCGCCTTGTCGACGAGTCCATCGCCCATCGCGTCGCGCACCGCCGGCCAAAAGAATTGCTCCTCAATCGCTTCGTGCTGCGATTCGGCGATGATGAGGTTGTTCACCATGGTTTCCAGGCCGCTCGCCTGCGCGCCGGGGCCCGACGGCGCGCCGTCGAGCGTCTCCAACAGACCGAGCACGCTCTTGTGGTCCTGACGGAGAAAAGTGATTGCGTCCATGCTTTGCCTTCCAATTGGGCTGTCCCTCGAAGTTGGGTGCGGATACCCGGGCCCGGGGCTTCGAAACAGCTTCGAAACGACGGGTGCCCGAAGTTCGCTCAGCGCAACTTCGGCAGGACATCGGTGCGGTAGAAGTCGATCGCGGTGATGGGGTCGTCTTGGGGAAAGTGCAGGAAGGGGACGGCCCCGGCGTCGAGCACCCGCTGCACGGCGCTGATGTGCGGGGCCGCGTCGGCGCCGACGGTCCAGCCGGCCAACACCTTGTCGACGGGGTTGGACTCGGCCGCGCGCTGGATCTCGACGGGATTGGGCTGGTCGACGGCGCCGGCCGTGAAACGCCACAGCGTAGCGGCGCGGGCCGCCTCGGCATTGCCGCCGACGACCGCGAACAGTTCGGCGCGTTTACCCAACGTGGCGACATCCCGCCCGGCGGCCTGCGCTCCGGAACCGAAGGCCGCCAACAGTTTTGGGTCCATCACATCGTGGGCCTGGGTGATCCAGCCGTCCCCGTGCTGCCCGGCCAGTTTCGCGCTCTTCGGGCCGCCGGCCGCCACGAAGATCGGCGGCGGGGTGGCCGGCACGTCGTAAAGCTTCAACGAGTTCGTCTGAAAGTATCTCCCCGAGAAGGAGATTCGCGATCCGCTCCACAACCGGCGGATCAGGTCGATCGCCTCGACCAGCCGGTCATGGCGCTCCGCGTAGTCGCCGTAGGCGTTGGTGGTGGCCTGTTCGTTGAGCCGTTCACCGGTGCCGACGCCCAGGAACACCCTGCCCGGGTTGAGGATTGCCAGCGAGGCGAAGGCCTGGGCGACCGTGGCGGGGTGGTAGCGGTAGGTCGGGCAGGTCACCCCGGTGCCGAACGAGATCCGGCTGGTGGCGCTGCCGACCAGCGCCAGCGTGAGCCACGGGAACATCGAATGGCCCTGGTTGTCCTGCCAGGGCTGAATGTGGTCGCTGGCCCACACGTGGTGGAAGCCGGCCTCTTCGGCCGCCTGCGCCTGCGCCACCAGCCGGTCGGTGCGGAACTGCTCGTGGGACAGCACGAACCCCACGCCCTTGCCCGACGGCGGTGGCGGACCGGCGGACGTGGCGTGGTCGGTGCCCCGCGTCGTGCAGCCGTCCGACAGCCCGACGGACCCGAGCATGCCCGCGCCGGCGGCCACCCGCCCGAACGCTCGCCGCGACATGCCGGTCACCCGGGTCGGCATACCCGCGCCGCATCACCTCAACACCCACTAGCGTGACGTGGATGACCCCGCACGTCCGCCCGGCGCTCAAGGCCGACGTCCGCGAGCTGTCGCGCACGCTGGCCCGCGCGTTCTACGACGACCCGGTGATGGTCTGGCTGATGCCCGACCAGAACAAGCGCACCGCGGGCCTGGCCCGGCTGTTCGCGACGATGACCCGCCACCATCATCTCGGCCGTGGCGGCGTGGAGGTGGCCACCGAGGATTCGGGCATCGGCGCTGCGGCGTTGTGGGATCCGCCCGGCCAGTGGCAGGAGACGCCCGGTGCGCAGCTGGCGATGACGCCCACGTTCCTGCGGGTGTTCGGTCTGCGCTCGATGCGCGGCCGTGCGGTCCAGGAATTGATGAAGAGCGTGCACCCCGAGGAACCGCACTGGTATCTGGCGGTCATCGGCAGCGACCCGGCGGTCCGTGGCCAGGGATTCGGTCAAGCCCTGATGAGGTCGCGGCTGGACCGCTGCGACGCCGAATACTGTCCGGCCTACCTCGAATCGACCAAATTCGAAAACGTCCCGTACTACGAGCGTTTCGGCTTCACCGTCACCCGCGAGATCGTGCTGCCGGACGGCGGCCCGACGATGTGGGCGATGTGGCGGGCGCCGCGGGCCGTTTAGTCACCCAATCCGGCGGGCAACCGTTTTGGCATGAGCGAGAACCCCCAAGCCGACGATCTGGTCGATCCCGCCGACTTTCCCGAGGAGGGCGGACCGGGCGACACCCTGAACGCGAGCGAAGGAACCGACTCCGACGAACTGCGCAACGACGACGGTGACATCGTCGTCGATCCCCCCGTGGGCTGGAGCGAGGCCAATCGCTTCGGTGTGACGGCGAGAGAAGAACGAGAGGGCGAATCCCTCGACGAGCGACTGGCCGCCGAGGAGCCCGATGTGCCCGATGACATCGAGCCCGTGGACGACGGGCCGCGGCGCGCGCATCGCGGCCAGATCGACGGCACCCCGGAAGACGGCGATTCGCTCTACGACGTGGTCGACGAGTGAGTCAGTGCTCGCCCGTTTACTGCAGCCAATGTGAATCAGGGAGTGCTCTGCCACCCGGCGATGCCGGTCGCGATCATCCGCAACTGCTTGACCGCGAGCCGGCGGATGTCCTCGGTCGCCTCGGCGCTCTGCGAATCCTCGATGGCCTCCGCGATGACGATCATGGCGTTGACGAACAGGGTCGCCAGCACGTTGAGATCCTCGGTGGTCCACTTGTTCAAACCGGGGAAACGCGCCAGGTCGGTGGCCAGCTCGGAGGTGATCAGCCGGATCTCGGTGCGAATGGCGTAGCGCAGCACGGACAGGCCGCTGTTGCGCTCGCGACCGATCAGCCTCCAGTGCTCGCGCCGGTCGGCCACGCTGGCGACCAGGATCTCGACGGACGACTCGATGACCCGGTTCGGGTCGAGCTTGCCGGCGCGGGCGTCGCGCAAGGTGTCACGCAGGCTGCGAAACGACTCGTCGATCAGGACCAGGCCGAGCGCCTCCATCGATTCGAAGTGGCGGTAAAACGCCGCCGGCACGATCCCGACCTCGCGGGTCACCTCCCGCAGGCTCAGGCTGGAAAAGCTGCGGTCCTGCAAGAGCTTGAGCGCCGCGGCGATGATGGCGCGCCGCGTCGCCTCCTTGCGCTCCTCGCGCGACTGGCTTTCCCGCGAGCGTTCGCGTCCGGAGCCGCGCGCCCGTGAGCTAGGAGTACGGCTGTTCACTGTGTGAACCCTACCACATCGGGCCAGTAAACCCTTGACTACCTGGCCGTTGCGGCCGCACGGTGTACATATGTTCACTCAAAACGCTCAAGCTTCTGGCCGGGTCCTCGCAAGGACGTTCCGCCAGCGCGTGTTGGGTTCGGAGCTTCTAGACCTGCTGACCGGTCCGCACGGCGTCGACCGCTACACCGAGCTCGTCGCACCGACATGGACGCTGGGCGACGCCCGCGCCAAGGTGACCGACGTGCGCCGGACCACACCCCGCAGCGTCACGCTCGCCCTGACACCCAACGACACCTTCCTGGCCACCCACACCGTCCGGGCCGGCCAGTACGTCAACCTGACCGTCGAGATCGACGGGCGCCGGCACACCCGCTGCTATTCCCCGACCAACGCCGAAGGGGCCGCCACCCTCGAGCTGACCATCGGCCGCCACGAGGGAGGGCTGGTGTCGAACCATCTGTACGAACACGCCCGTCCCGGCATGGTGGTCGGTTTGGCCGGCGCCGGCGGCGACTTCACGCTGCCCGCGCCGCGTCCCCGGCGGATCCTGTTCGTCTCCGGGGGAAGCGGGATCACCCCGGTGATGGCGATGCTGCGCACCCTGGTAGCCCAGGGGCATCGCGGCGAGATCGCCTTCGTCCACTACGCCCGCACGCCCGCCGAGGCGTGCTACCGCGACGAGCTGGCCGCGCTGGAGTCGGTGCGGGTGCTGCGCGGTTACACCCGCGCCGACGGCGGCGACCTGGCCGGACGCTTCGGCCCGGAACACCTGGCCGCCGCGATGCCCTCACCCGACGCGGTATTCGTCTGCGGCCCACCGGCTTTGGTCGAGGCCGTGCGGGAGCACTGCGACACCGTGTACACCGAAAGCTTCGTACCGCCGGCCTTCGAAACACCGGCTGACCCGTCAGGAGGGCGAGTCACGTTCTCCGACAGCGGCGTTGACATCGTCGACGACGGACGCCCGCTGCTGGAACAGGCGGAATCCGCCGGCTTGTCCCCGGAAAACGGGTGCCGGATGGGCATCTGTCACACCTGCACGCGGCGCAAAACCGCCGGCACCGTGCGCAACCTGGTCACCGGCGCGGTCTCGACCGCACCCGATGAGGACGTGCAGATCTGCGTGTCCGTTCCGGTCGGTGACGTGGACGTCTCGCTGTAGACAACGGACTTGAGAGGAAAAGCCATGACACCCAACAAGATCACCCTGACATCCGAGCAGGCCGAGGATTTCGGCCGCGAACTCGACGCCATCAAAGAGCGCGTGATGGCGGACCTCGGCGAAAAGGACGCCGACTACATTCGCCGCGTCATCAAGACCCAGCGTGCGCTGGAGGTCGGCGGGCGCGTGCTGCTGTTCCTGCCGCCCGCGTGGCTGCTGGGCACCGGCATGCTCGGCATCGCCAAAATCCTGGACAACATGGAGATCGGCCACAACATCATGCACGGCCAGTACGACTGGATGCGTGACCCGGCGATCTCCGGCCGCACCTTCGAATGGGACACCGCGTGCCCGGCCGATCAATGGCGGCACTCGCACAACTACATGCACCACACCCACACCAACATCGTGGGAATGGACCGCGACATCGGCTACGGGATCCTGCGGATGAGCGAGGACCAGCGCTGGCAGCCGTACTTCCTGGGCAACCCGCTGTATGCCTTCCTGCTGATGGTGCTGTTCCAGTACGGCGTCGCGCTGCACGAACTGGAAACCGAGCGGATCCGCTCCGGCGAGATCCGCCTCGAGGACAAGCGCGAGGTGCTGCGCGCCATCTGGCGCAAGACCCGGCGACAGACGCTCAAGGACTACGTCGCCTTCCCGCTGCTGGCCGGCCCGTTCGCGCCGTTCGTATTCACCGGCAACCTCACGGCCAACCTGATGCGCAACGTGTGGTCGTACATGATCATCTTCTGCGGCCACTTCCCGGACGGCACACAGGAATTCACCGTCGAGGAAACCCGGGACGAGTCGCGCGGCATGTGGTACTTCCGCCAGGTGCTCGGCTCGGCGAACCTCACCGGCGGCCGGCTCTTTCATCTGCTCTCCGGCAACCTCTCCCACCAGATCGAGCACCACCTGTTCCCGGACATGCCGGCCCGCCGCTACGCGGAGATCGCGCCCGAGGTGCAGGAGATCTGCGAGCGCTACGGCATCCCGTACAACCGCGGTCCGCTGCTGCGGCAGTTCGGCACCGTCGTCCGCAAGATCGTCAGGCTGACCTTCCCGGACAGCTGGCGGCCCAAAGCCGGCGCCGACGCGCCCGCCGCCCGCGAGCCGGTCGCCGCGTAACTCGGTGCCGTCGACGCATTGCCTTGCGCCGGACGAGGGGGACAATGAGGTCCGTGGAATGGACCGGCGCGCGCTACGCGGACACCCCGACGGTGGAGGCCTCGACGTGGATCGACGCCGACCCGCAGCGGGTCTGGAACCTGGTCTGCGATATCGAGCTGATGCCCGCGGTCAGCAACGAGCTCCAGGCCGTGGAGTGGGCCGAGGGATCGGACGGCCCGCGGGTCGGCGCCCGCTTCGTCGGATACAACGAGCACGAGGCGTTCGGGCAGTGGAGCACCACGTCTGAGATCGTCGCGTGCGACGAGCCACGCGAATTCGCCTGGGCCGTCGGCGGTCCCGATAACCCGGCCTCGATTTGGCGATTCCGGCTGGCGCCCCGCGACGGCGGCACGGCCCTGAACTACTGGATGCAGATGGGGCCGGGACGTTCGGGGTTGTCGACCGCGATCGACTCGATGCCCGACAAGGAACAGAAGATCGTGTTCGTGCGGATGCGGGAGTTCGAGGCCGCGATCGGAAAGACCCTGGCCTCGATCAAACGGCTGGCCGAGCACGGAGTGCGGTGATGCGGACCGCCACCACGGTGGAGTTCTCCGGTACCGGGGACGACGCCGGGCAGGCGGTGGCGCTCGCGGTCGAGGCGGAAAAGCTGGGCCTCGATGTGTGTTGGGTGGCCGAGGCGTGGGGCGCGGACGCGCCGTCGGCGCTGGGCTACCTCGCCGCCCGCACCGAGCGGATGCTCCTGGGATCCGGCGTGATTCAGGTCGGCACCCGCTCGCCCGTCCTGATCGCCCAGACCGCGATCACGCTCGCCAATCTGTCGAACGGGCGGTTCCTGCTCGGGTTGGGCGCCTCGGGCCCGCAGGTGATCGAGGGTCTGCACGGCGTCTCGTTCGAGCGGCCGCTGGCGCGCACCTCCGAAACCATCGACATCATCCGGCAGGCGTTCGCGGGCGGAAAGATCTCTTACACCGGTAAGGAATTCGAGCTTCCCCGCCCCGGCGGCGAGGCGGTGCCGATGCGGTTGTCGACGCGGCCGCAGCACCCGATCCCGATCTATTTGGCCACGCTGTCACCGGCGATGCTGCGGTTGACCGGGCGGGTCGCCGACGGGTGGCTGGGCACCAGCTTTGTCCCGGAAGGCGCCGAGGACGCCTATTTCCGCCACCTTGACGACGGCCTGGCGGCCGCCGGCCGCGCCCGGGCCGACATCGACATCTGCCAGGGAGCCGAGGTCGCCTTCGCCGCTGACGAAGTCGAGTTGCAGGGCATGGTCGCGGGCCGCAAGAAGGAGCTCGCGTTCAGCCTCGGCGGCATGGGATCGTCGAGCACGAACTTCTATAACCGGGCCTACGGCCGGCAGGGCTGGTCCGAGGTCGCCGCCGAGGTACGCGAGCGCTGGCAGCGCGGCGACCGCGACGGCGCGGCCACGCTGGTGACCGACGAGATGGTGCTGGCGACCACGCTGATCGGGACCGAGGAGATGGTGGCCGCGCGCCTCGCGGTGTGGCGCGACGCCGGCGTGAACACCGTGCGGCTTTATCCCGCGGGCGACACGCTGGACGCCAAGCTCGAGACGCTGGGCCGGGCCATCGAGCTGGTCCGCGCGGCTTCGGATTCTTGACGGCCGCCGAACGTGCACTGGCGGCGGGTTTTCCGCGCGTTTTTCGCCCTCGTTACACGCTCGGCGGTTCAGTTGGTCGTCGTCGGCGCGTCGGCCGCCTTGACGAGCTTCACCTCCGGCCGCTGCGGCACGCCGTCGGCGAGGAACCACCGGAAGGCCAGGTTGCCGCGCGGATAGCCGAGCGTGGTCAGGGAATTCGGGTGCGCGGTCTTCGCCCCGGACAGCACGATCGTCACCGAGCCGTCACTGTTGGCGACGGCGCTGTGGCCGTTGATCGAGCAGCGCGCGTCGGGGCCCTCCGAGGCGCCGTAGGTGGCCATGAACTGGTTCCACACCACCATGTTCCAGAACCTGCACGCCGGCGGCCGATGCGTGATCACCAGCGCCTCGTCCTCGTCGAGCACGAAACTGCCGTACGAGTAACAGGCGTCGCGCGCCGACCAGCCGAAGTTGGCGTCCGGCACCTGGTAGGGCTCGGCGAACGCGTTTGCGGCGTGGGCGGTTTCGTGCCCGAGGGCGTGCGCGTCTTCGACCCGGTTGCCCACGGCCAGCGGCACGATGGCGAACATGGTTTGCAGCCAGGTCGCGACCGCGCGCAGGCGCGCCGCCGTCTCGGCGTCACCGTGGCGGATCGGCGCCGGCTCGTCGAGCGCCTCGATCCGCCAGACAACCGGGCGCCCGGTCAGGGGGTCGGCCTGGTAGTCGCGGGTCATCAACACGGCCGCGTCGGCCGTCGGGGGGAATTCGAAGGCGAAGTTGCCGTCGGCGTCGACGTCGAGGTCGGTGTCGCGGACGATCGCGACCACCCGGTCCGACCACGCCCCGAGCGTCGGCTCGTTGTAGGCGGTGACCGAAAAGTACACGCTGTCACCCTTGTTCCCGCTGATGCGGTAGCGGCGCGCCGGGTCGACCGGGCAGATGTGGTAGTAGGCGTCGGTGTTGTCCCCGCCCCAGCGGCGGTCGCGGCGGAACGGGGTGTTGACCGCGACGAATTGCGGCCGATCGGGTTCGGGGAACAGGTAGGTGTCCAACGCCACGCCCAGCGTGGTGGCGAGCATGCGGTAGCCGTCGGCGATGTGCCGGTCATCGGTGACGGCGCGGTCACCCTCCAAAAACGAGTGATCAAGGCCGCCAAGGGTTTTCAACAGATCCTGCCACGCGACCGTCGATTCGTGCGTCATGCGCTGATTCCTTCCAGGAGCAACCGTGTCGTGCGATCGACCCACGCGTCATCGAGCTCGGTGGGGCGGGTGAGCAGGGCGACCAGCGTGATGCCGGCGATGGTTTCGGCCAGTTCCGCGGCGGTGACCTCCGGGCGCACGTCGCCGCGCGCCGCCGCCGCCGCGAGCCAGTCGCCCAGCCCGCCACCGATGACGCCGGCGAAGCGCTCCAGCAGCGTCGAGTGCAGGCTCGGATCCGCGGCCATCTCGCCGATCAGGCCCGGCAGGGCCGCCCGGGCGGACGGCGTGGTGAGGAAAACCATTGTGCGGCGCACCATCTCGCGCAGGCCGTCGGCCGTCGAGCCGGTATCCGGGATGGCGGTGCCGGCGCCGATGGGGAACACCGCCTCATGCACCAGATGCGCCTTACTGGGCCAGCGGCGGTAGATCGCGGGCTTGCTGGTGCCGGCCCGCTCGGCGATGGCCGACACCAACAGCCCCGGATAACCGGACTCGGCGAGCAGTTCAACCGTCGCGCGCAACACCGCGGCGTCGATACGCGGATCACGGGGCCGGCCAAAATCACCATCCATTACGAAACTGAGAGTAACATAAGTCGCCGTGACCGATGCCGTTCGCTCCGTTTCCCTCGATGACCTGGCCACGCCCCGATTCAGCGCCGAGGGTCAGCAGATCCTCGACATGATGACCGCGATGGCCCCGCAGTGCCCGTTGGACGCCGACGCGCTGCACGCCCAGGCCAGTGCGGACACCGGCCTGCACGATTTCGGGCCCGACGACTACCGCGAACGGCTCGACGTCTTCCTCGCCGCGCTGCGCGAGATCGACGGGCTGCACGGCGCCGGGGCGGTCAACTTCTACGGGCAGCTGCTGCAGATCCTGAAGAACCGGCTGCTGCTGGCCGACCTGCTGCGGCGCCATCCCGAGATCAACGACATCGAACTGACCTCGCCGGTGGTGATCGCCGGGCTGCCCCGCACCGGCACCACGCACCTGCACAACCTGCTGGCCGCGCCACCCACCTTCCGCACCATGCCGTACTGGGAAAGCAACGAGCCCTTCCCGATGCCGAACGAGGTTGGCGTGCAGCCGGATCCGCGGCGCGCCCGGATGGACGTCGCGGTCGGGGTGATCAACACGGTGATGCCGCATTTCGCGCTCATGCACGAAATGACCACCGACCACGTCCACGAGGAGATCCAGCTGCTGGCCAACGATGTCTCCACGATGCTGCTGGAGACTCTCGCCGACGTGCCCCACTGGCGTGACTACTACCAGTCCCACGACCAGACGCCGCACTACGAATACCTGGCCACCCAGCTGCGGGCGATGCAGTTCCTGCGCGGGGGCCGGCGCTGGCTGCTCAAGTCGCCGCAGCACCTCGAACAGGTGCCGGTGCTGGATCGGGTGTTCCCCGACAGCATCGTCGTGTTCACCCACCGCGACCCGGTGCCGGTGGCGCTGTCGATGATCACGATGATCACCTACTCCGCGCGCATGCACCGCTCGCCGGTGCCGGTCGAACAGATCGCCAACTCCTGGATCGACCGCCTCGATCAGATGCTCAGCGCGCTGGTGCGCGACCGCGACACCATCGGCCCGGACCGCTCGGTCGACATCCGGTTCGACGACTTCATGGCCGACGAAGCCGGCGTGGCCGAGCGCGTCTACGCCCTGGCCGGCGAGCCCTACACCGATGAGGCGCGCCAGGCCGTCGCCGGCTACCTGGCGGGCCACCGCCGCGGACGCCTGGGCAACGTCAAAACGTCGTATGAGATGTTCGGCCTGAACGAGCACAGCCTGCGCCAGCGCTTCGCGCCCTATGTGGAGCGGTTTCTGGCCTAACCCTTTCCGAGCCGCTACGTTCTCAACACATGGTCACCATGCCCACGCTGGACGGCGTCGAACACCGCTACGTCGAGCTCGGAAACGGCGTGACGATCCACGTCGCCGACGCGGGCCCGGCGAGCGGGCCGGCGGTGATGCTGGTGCACGGCTTCCCGCAGAACTGGTGGGAATGGCGCGAGCTCATCGGCCCGCTGGCCGCCGACGGCTACCGGGTGTTGTGCCCGGACCTGCGCGGCTCGGGCTGGAGCTCGGCGCCGCGCACCAGCTACCGCAAGGACGAGATGGCCGACGACCTGGCCGGGGTGCTGGATCGGTTGGGCGTCGCGTCGGTCAAGCTGGTGGCCCACGATTGGGGCGGACCGGCCGCGTTCATCATGATGCTGCGCCATCCGGACAAGGTGACCGGCTTTTTCGGGGTGAACACCTCGGCGCCGTTCGTCAAGCGCTCCCCGTCGATGCTGCGCAACGTCTGGCGGTTCTGGTATCAGATCCCAATCTCGTTGCCCGTCATCGGCCCCCGGGTGATCAGCGCGTCGAACCCGCGGTTCCTCCGCCTGCTGGGGTCATGGGTCGGCGGCGGCTACACGCTGCCCGAGGAGGACGTGCGGCTGTACCTCGAATGCATGCGGCAGCCCGGCCACGCCGAGGCGGGGTCGCGGTGGTACCGGTCGTTTCAGACCGGGGAGATGCTGAGCTGGATGCGCGGCGAGTACGACGGGGCCCGCGTCGACGTCCCCGTTCGCTGGCTGACGGGCACCGAAGACCCGGTGATCACGGCCGACCTGACCGAGGGATATGCCGACCACATCAAGGATTTCGAGGTCGAACTGGTCGATGGGGTCGGCCATTGGATCGTCGACCAGCGACCCGATCTCGTGCTGGATCGGGTCCGGGCCTTCCTCGCCGAAAAGTAAACCGGGTGCGGGCTTTTCGGCGCACCTAGTCGACGCCGATGGTGACTTCGGTCGATTTGATGAACACGGTCGCCGGCTGGCCCACCTTGAGCCCGAGGTCGGTCGCGGCGTCCCTGGTGACCGACGACGTGACGACCTGATCGCCGCCGTCGAGCGTCACCTTCACCACGGCCATCACGGTGCCGAGTTCGACCTCGGTGATCTTTCCCCGGAGCTGGTTTCGAGTCGAGAGCCGCATCGCAGAATCCTCCATGTCAGAACGGGCGGGGTCTGCGGTGAGCCTAGCCCCGCCGGGCCGGGCCCGGGATGGCTTGCGACACCTCGATTTACGGCGCCGGACGCGCTCAATGCCGCGGGCCGAGCAGGGCTACGGACGCATCCACCGCCGGTTCCACGATTTCTCGGACCGGTGTTCCGTCTTCGACCGCAAGTGCGGTCAGCTCCCGCAGACCGCCCAGCAGGATCACGGCCAGGGGCGCGGTCAACGGCGGCAGCTTCGCGCGCCGGAACCCGGGACTGGCGCTGAGGTCGATCAACAGGCTGGTCAACAGCTGCAACCCGCGGCGCTGGACCGGGCGAGCGGCCGCACCCAGCGACGGCAACTCACGGATCCAGCTCAACGTGATGGCCGGGCGCGCCTCGATGTAACCGACATAGGCCTCGACCGCCTGCCGGATCTGTGCGTGCCAATCGGCGTCGGGATCGACCGACGCCGCGATCTTCGCGCCCAGTTTCTCGATGTCGACGGCCAGCAACTCGAGAAAGCACTCCTCCTTGCCCGCGAAGTGGTCGTAGAAGGTGCGTTTGGACGTGCGCGCGCAACGGACGACGTCGGCGACGGTGCTGGCGCGATAGCCGCGTTCGGTGATCGACGTGGCCAGGCCATCGAGGAGCCGGAGGCGGAAAGGATCGACCTCGTCGAGAGCGGGGTCGCCATCCGTTGCTGTCATTGCTGAGGTCACGGCCCGCACCCCCTTTCGGTTCGAAACGCACCTTGTCAGCTTTGGTACTGCAGAGTACCGTACTCGGAAAGGTCCGTGGTACATCGCGGTACCAACTCCGGCCCGGCAGACGTGGGGAGCAATGACGCCATGAGTGAACTAGCCACCGTCCCGCCGGCCACGGTTCGCCTGCCCCCCGCGGTCCGAAGCCCGAAGCTGGTGCAGGGCGTCGGTTTTGCCGTGTCGCGGCGGATGATGATGCGACGCCTGTCACGCCGCTACGGCAACGTCTTCACGCTGCGGCTGCCGATGTGGGGGCGCGTCATCATGGTCAGTGATCCACAGCTGGCCAAGCAGATCTTCACCACCAGCCCAGACGAACTCGGCAACATCCAACCCAATTTGAGCAGACTGTTCGGTCCCGGCTCCGTATTCGGACTCGAGGGCGACGACCATCGCCGGAGGCGGCGGCTGTTGGCGCCGCCATTTCACGGCAAGAGCATGAAAAATTACGAAAGCATCATCGAGGAAGAAACGCTGCGCGAGATGGCCGGCTGGCCGGAGGGCAGCCCGTTCGCGACGTTGCCGCCGATGATGCGGATCACGCTGAACGCCATCCTGCGCGCGGTGTTCGGCGCCGAGGGGGCCGAACTCGACGAGCTGCGCAGGCTCATCCCGCCGTGGGTCACCCTGGGCTCACGCCTTGCGGCGCTGCCGAAGCCGAAGCGCTATCCTCGGTTCGGCCCGTGGGGCAGGTTGGACAAGTGGCGGCGCCAATACGACATCGTCATCGAGAAGCTGATCGCCGCGGAGCGGGCCGACCCGGATTTCGCCGAGCGGACCGACGTGCTGGCGCTGCTGCTGCGCAGCACCTACGACGACGGTTCCGCGATGTCGCACAAGGACATTGGCGACGAGCTGCTGGCCCTGCTGGCCGCCGGGCACGAGACCACCGCGTCCACGCTGGCATGGGCATTCGAGCGGATCAGCCGACACCCCGAGCTGTTGGCGAGGCTGGTCGAGGAGGCCGACGGGGCCGATGAGGGCGGCAACGAGCTGCGCCAAGCGACGATCCTCGAGGTGCAACGGGCCAGGACCGTCATCGATTTCGCCGGTCGCCACGTCTACCCCGAGGCCTACCGGCTCGGCGAATGGGCGATCCCGCGCGGCTACTCGATCATCGTCGGCATCGCGCAGATACACGACAACCCCGACGTGTTCCCCGATCCGCGGCGGTTCGACCCGCAACGCTTCATCGACACCAAACCGTCGGCGCTGTCCTGGATCCCGTTCGGCGGCGGGACCCGCCGCTGCGTCGGCGCGGCGTTCGCCAACATGGAAATGGACGTCGTGCTCCGGACCGTGCTGCGCCACTTGACAATCGAGACCACGGATGCGCCCGGTGAGCGGTGGCATTGCCGCGGTGTGGCGTTCACCCCGAAGGACGGCGGCCGGATCACGGTGCGCCGGCGCTGAATTCGCCGGGGACCGCTACTGGCTGGAGGCGGCCCGATGCGGCAGCTTCCAGCCCGGCCGGATGAAGTGGCAGGTGTATCCGCTCGGATAGCGCTGCAGGTAGTCCTGGTGCTCGGGCTCGGCCTCCCAGAAGTCGCCGGCCGGGCTGACCTCGGTCACCACCTTGCCGGGCCACAGGCCGGACGCCTCGACATCGGCGATGGTGTCCAGCGCGATCCGCTTCTGCTCCTCGTCCAGGTAGAAGATCGCCGACCGGTAACTGGGGCCGCGGTCGTTGCCCTGGCGGTCTTTCGTTGTCGGGTCGTGGATCTGGAAGAAAAACTCCAGGATCGCCCGGTAATCGGTTTCCGCCGGGTCGTAGATGATCTCGATGGCCTCGGCGTGGGTGCCGTGGTTGCGGTAGGTCGCGTTGGGGACGTCACCGCCGGTGTAGCCGACCCGGGTCGAGACCACCCCCGGCTGCTTGCGGATCAGTTCCTGCATTCCCCAGAAGCAGCCGCCGGCGAGAATCGCTTTCTGGTTGGTCATCGCTCGTCCTCCTCACCCGCCACAGTGAGGCCCAGGCTACACTCCGCCGATGAGCTGCAATGGTGCCGCGAAATCATGAGCACGCCGAAGTTCTCCCGTAGCGAACTGGCCGCCGCGTTCGAGCAATTCGAAGCCACCGTCGATGCGGCCGCGCAGTCGCACGACTGGGACGCGTGGGTCCAGCACTACACACCCGACGTCTTGTACATCGAACACGCGGCGGGCACCATGCACGGCCGCGACGAGGTCCGCGAGTGGATCAGCAGGACGATGGGCAGCTTCCCCGGCAGTCACATGGTCGCGTTTCCGTCGCTGTGGTCGGTGATCGACGAGGCCACCGGGCGCATCATCATGGAACTCGACAACCCGATGCGCGATCCGGGTGACGGCACGGTCATCGGCGCGACCAACATCTCGATCATCACCTACGCCGGTGATGGCCTGTGGCGTCAGCAGGAAGACATTTACAACCCGCTGCGCTTCGTGCAGGCCACGTTGAAGTGGTGCCGCAAAGCGCAGGAGCTCGGCACCCTCGACGAGGCCGGCGCGCAATTCATGGAGCAATACGGAGGCGCCCAGTGACCGCCAGGCCCAAACTCGTCATCGGCGCCAACGGCTTCCTGGGTTCGCACGTCACGCGCCAGCTGGTCGCCAAGGGCCATGAAGTGCGGGCCATGGTGCGCGAGAACGCCAACACCCGGTCCATCGACGACCTCGAGCTCACCCGGTTTCACGGTGACGTGTTCGACACCGCCGTGCTGCGGGAGGCCATGGACGGGGTCGACGACGTCTACTACTGCGTCGTCGACACCCGCGCCTGGCTGCGCGACACCTCGCCGCTGTTTCGCACCAACGTCGAGGGGCTGCGCAACGTCCTCGACGTGGCCGTCGCGCAACCCGACCTGCGTCGGTTCGTCTTCACCAGCACCTACGCGACGGTCGGCCGGCGGCGCGGGCGCGTGGCGACCGAGGACGACATCGTCGCCACCCGCGGGTTGTCGGACTACGTCCAATCCCGGGTCCAGGCCGAGAACCTGGTGATGCGCTACGTGGCCGAATCCGGGCTGCCCGCGGTGGCGATGTGCGTGTCGACGACCTACGGCAGCGGCGACTGGGGCCGCACCCCGCACGGCGCGTTCATCGCCGGCGCCGTCTTCGGCAAGTTGCCCTTCACCATGGACGGCATCCAATTGGAGGTCGTCGGCGTCACCGACGCCGCGGAGGCCATGCTGTTGGCCGCCGAGCGCGGCCGCGTCGGCGAGCGATACCTGATCTCCGAGCGAATGATCGCGTTGACCGAGGTGGTGCGGATCGCGGCCGACGAGGCCGGCGTGCCGCCGCCGCGACGTTCCATCCCCGTTCCGGTGCTGTACGCCCTCGGCGCCCTGGGCAGCCTGCGAGCCCGGCTCACCGGCAAGGACGCCGAGCTCAGCCTCGCGTCGGTGCGCATGATGCGTGCCGAGGCGCCCGTCGACCACAGCAAGGCCGTCCGCGAATTGGGTTGGCAGCCACGCCCGGTCGAGGAGTCCATCCGCGAGGCGGCCCGATTCTGGGCCGCCATGCGAAATGCCAAGGGTAAGAGCGCGACTCCCCGCTGAACGCCACGCCGACCGCTGTTCAGGACGCGGCGCGGCGCTGGGCGTGGGACTAGCCTCGAGCGGGTGAATACCGAGCGAGTGTCCGTCGATCTCACCGGGGCTCCCCAGACCATGCTGGCGACGTTCTACGCCAAGGCGCTGGACGCCGACTTCGACAAGCCGATCCTGGGTGATCGGTACGCGAAGGAGATCGTCGATCGCATCGACTACGACTGGAAGAAGACGACCATCACCGCCCGGCGGGCGCCGTCGGTCACTACCCGTTCGGCACACTTCGACGAGTGGACGCGCAAATTCCTTGCGGCGCACCCGCGCTCGGTCGTCCTGCACGTGGGCTGCGGACTGGACAGCCGGTTCTTCCGCGTGCAGCCGGGTCCGGACGTGCAGTGGTACGACGTCGACTACCCCGAGGTCGCGGCGCTGCGCGCCCAGCTCTACCCGAGCCGCGAGCACTATCGCGTGATCGCCGCCTCGGTCACCGACCCGTCATGGCTGAGCGAAATCCCCACCGATCGCCCCACGCTGATGATCGGGGAGGGGCTGACCATGTACCTGACCGAGCAGGACGGCACCGCGTTGCTGCGCCGGGTGGTCGACCGGTTCGGCTCGGGTGAGCTGCAGTTCGACGTGTTCAACTGGCTCGGGATCAAGTCGCAATGGCTCAACTCCGTGGTGCGACGGTCGGGATCCACGCTGCGGTGGGCGATCAACGGGCCCGACGACATCATCGCGGCCGTACCGGCGGTGCGGCTGCTGGCCTGCGAGCGCTGGTTCGAGTCGGACACCTTCGCACGATTGCCACGCTCCTCCCGACTCCTGGGAAGGGTGATGTCGCTGATCCCCGCCGCCGCGAACATGTCCCAGTACCATCGCTACGCATTCGGCCCGCCGGACGGGAAGGGTTGACGGCGGCCGGGTGTTACAGCCCCAATAGGCGTCTGTAGGAGGTATCGACCATGGCCCACCGGCAAGTCCTCGAGCCGAACGCGGGGCACCCGATCACCATCGAACCCACCCAGGGCAGGGTGCAGGTCCGCGTCAACGGCGAACTGGTGGCCGACACCACCGCCGCGCTGGAACTGCGCGAAGCCACAATCCCTGCGGTGCAATACATTCCGATCGCCGACGTGCAACAGGATCGGCTCACCCGCACCGACACCAGCACGTATTGCCCGTTCAAGGGCGACGCCAGCTATTACAGCGTGACGACCTCGTCCGGTGACACCGTCGACGACGTGATCTGGACCTATGAGCAGCCGTATCCGGCGGTCGCCGCGATCGCCGGGCACGTCGCGTTCTACCCGAACAAGGCCGACATCACCGTCTCGGCTCAGTAGGGGACCCATCCGGGGAGGGCGGACGCCGTCGCCCGGGTGTCGCCGTAGAGGCGCATCGAGACGATCAGCCCGGCGCGGGTGTCGAAGATGCACACGAACGGGCTGTCGTAGGAGGTGCCGTCGGACGTCGTGCCGGTGGCCTGTGCCTCCACCACCACCGTCTCTCCCTCGTTGACGCAGCGCACCAGGTCGATGACCAGCTCGACGTCTTGTTTGCGCCGCTCGACCGCGCGCCGGAAGGTGTCCTTGTCGCATGCGGTGCGCGTGTAGAGCGTCCAGAAGGTGAAGTCGTCGCGCAGCAACGCGAAGCCCTCGTCCAGATCGCCGCCGTCGCTGATGCTCTGCAAAAACATCCAGGCCAGTTCGCCCTGAGGGTCATCGAAGGGCGTCATCACACCGCAATACTGACTGGGGACGGAGTTCAGGGTCAATCGAGCGGTCGGAGAGTCATCAGGTGAAAAGCACGCGCACGGTCGTGTTCCCCGGGGCCGCCAGCTTCGGGCACACGTTGTCGCCGCTGCGCCGCGGCCCCGCGGATCCCTGCTTCCGCGCGACCGGCGACGGCTCGATCTGGCGGACCAGCCTGCTGCCCACCGGCCCCGTCACGGCCAGGATCAGCCGCGCGGCCCCCAACGCCGCGCACTGTGTGGCGTGGGGGAGCGGCGCGGGTGAGTTCGTCGAAATGCTGCCCGCCCTGCTGGGTCTCGAGGACGACGCCTCCGACTTCGTGCCGCGGCATCCGACGGTCGCCGCCGCGCACCGGCGGGTTCCGCACCTGCGGCTGGGCCGCACCGGGCTGGTGCTCGAGGCGCTGATCCCGGCGATCATCGAGCAGCGGGTGCCCGGCGCCGACGCGTTCCGCTCCTGGCGCGTGCTGGTGACCAAGTACGGGACACCGGCGCCGGGGCCCGCCCCCGAGGGCATGCGGGTGGCGCCGTCGGCGCAGCGGTGGCGAACCATCCCGTCGTGGGAGTTTCATCGCGCCAACGTCGACCCCAGGCGCGCACAAACGGTGGTGACCTGCGCGCAGCGCGCCGCGTCGCTGGAGCGGCTGACATCACGGCCGGCGGCACAGGCGCGGGCGGCCTTGACGTCCCTGCCGGGCGTGGGGGAATGGACCGCCGCGGAGACGGCCCAACGCGCCTTCGGCGACGTCGACGCCGTATCGGTGGGCGACTACCACATCCCCAAGATGATCGGCTGGACACTGCTGGGTGAGCCCGTCGACGACGCGGGAATGCTCGACTTGCTGGAGCCGATGCGGCCACATCGCCAGCGCGTGGTCCGGCTGCTCGAGGCCAGCGGATTGGCCTACGAACCGCGCCGGGGCCCGCGCCTGCCGGTGCAGCAAATCCACTCACTGTGATCCGTCGCGTTTTTCGGCGTCGCCATCGGGTACCCAGCAGAGCAAGAAAGTGTGTGGGAACCCCACGGAAGGAAGCTAGGAAACACGCGATGACTCAGTTCACAATTCCGGGATTGACCGACAAGCAGGCGGCGCGGCTCACCGAACTGCTGCAAAAACAGTTGAGCACCTACAACGATCTTCACCTGACGCTCAAGCACATTCACTGGAACGTGGTCGGCCCGAACTTCATCGGCGTGCACGAGATGATCGACCCGCAGGTGGAGGCCGTGCGTGGCTTCGCCGACGATGTCGCCGAACGCATTGCCGCCCTGGGCTCTTCGCCGCAGGGCACGCCGGGTGCCATCATCAAGGACCGCTCGTGGGACGACTATTCGGTGGGCCGCGACACCGTCCAGGCCCACTTGGCCGCGCTGGACCTCGTCTACAACGGCGTGATCGAGGACATCCGCCAATACATCGACGAGACCGACGAACTCGACCCGGTGACCCAGGACCTGCTGATCGGCCAGGCGGGCCAGCTGGAGAAGTTCCAGTGGTTCGTCCGGGCGCACCTGGAAAGCGCCGGCGGTCAGCTCGCCCACGCGGGCAAGAGCACCGAGAAGTCCGCCGCCAAGAGTGCGCGCAGCAAATCCTGACACCCTCAGTCGCACACTTCGCGCCATCGCCCCGGCAAATCGATGCCGGGGCGATGGCGCGTCGGCTTGGCCGCCACGCAGGTGCCGACCGCCCGGAATAAGTGGACCCTAGTCCGGTTATACCGGGTAGTCCGCTCTACGAGGAGGTCAAATGCCTGCAGTTACGGCCAACCCACTGACATTGCCGCGCGTCCGCGGCCCCGGCCCCGCCGACACCGAGCGGCCAGTGCGATCGATCACCACGGGCCCGCGCGGGTACGAGGGTGAGGGGTTCCCGGTCGTGCGCGCCTTCGCCGGGGTCGGTAGCGCCGCCCTGGATCCCTTCGTCCACATGGACCAGATGGGCGAGGTGAACTACCAGCCCGGCGAACCCAGGGGCACCGACTGGCACCCGCACCGCGGCTTCGAAACGGTGACCTACATGCTCGACGGGAAATTCGCGCACCAGGACTCCCACGGCGGTGGGGGGCTGATCACCGACGGAGCGACCCAGTGGATGACCGCCGGCTCGGGCATCCTGCACATCGAGACGCCGCCGGCCGAACTCGTCGAGAGCGGCGGACTGTTCCACGGCGTCCAGCTCTGGGTGAACCTGCCGAAGAAGGACAAGTTCGCGCCGCCGCGCTACCAGGCCATCGAGGGTGGTGACGCCGCATTGGTCGCGTCCGACGACGGCGGGGCTCTGATCCGCATCATCGCGGGCGAGATCGACGGCCACCGGGGGCCCGGGGTCACGCACACGCCGGTCACGCTCGCGCACGCGACGGTCGAGAACGGCGCCCGGCTCAACATCCCCTGGCGGCGCGACTTCAACGCGCTCGTGTACGTGCTGTCGGGCAGCGGGTACGTCGGGCCGGTCGCCCACCCGATCCACCAGGGGCAGCTGGCGGTCCTGGGCCCAGGCGACCGGATCACCGTCGGGGCGGAGCGAGCTCGGGATTGGGGCGACGCGACCGCCATTGATGTCCTGCTTCTAGGTGGGCGGCCCATTCGCGAGCCGGTATTCCACTACGGGCCTTTCGTGATGAACACTCGCGCGGAATTGATCGAGGCGCTCGAGGACTATCAAGCCGGAAAATTTGGCGCTATTCCGCCAAATGCACTAATGCCCCACCATGGCGGTGGCACACTCTAGCAATGCTTCCACGGGGGACTCGCAGGCCGGGCCGTCCGCCTGCGGCGAAGGCGGACGAGACCCGGAAACGAATCATCCAAGCTGCTCGTTTGGTGTTCAGCGAACGCGGCTACGACGGCGCGACGTTCCAGGCCATCGCCTCCCGTGCCGACCTGACCCGCCCGGCGATCAACCATTACTTTTCGAGCAAGCGAGCGTTGTATCGGGAAGTTCTGGAGGACACCAACGAATTCGTCATTGCGGCCGGTATCAAAGAGGCGGACGCCGAAACCGGGCTGGTCGCGCGGCTGACGGCCTTCATCTCCGTGGCCGTTAGGGCTAATTCGGAAAATCCCGCCGGATCGGCGTTTTTAATCAGCGGCGTACTCGAGTCCCAGCGCCATCCGGATTTGACCGGAACCGACAACTCGTCGGTGCGCGTGTGCCGCGAGTTCCTGTTGCGCGCCGTCAACGACGCGATCGAAAACGGTGAGCTCGCGGCGGACGTCGATGCGTCGGCACTGGTCGAAACCCTGCTCGTCATCATCTGCGGGGTGGGCCTGTACTCGGGCTACGTCGAGAGCTACCAGCAGATGCTGGCCGTCACCGGAATGCTGCGCCAGCTGCTGGAGGGCGCGCTCTGGCGTCCGGGGGCCTAGCCCGCCGGGCGGCGCAGTGAAGTTGCGCACAAAGCGTATAGGCTAACTAACTTATCCCGGTACCATGGTCGGGATATGACTGACCTGGATGCCTCGACACCGCCTTCCGTGCGGTCTGCCGGCGACAGCTGGTCCATCACCGAACTCGTCGGCGCGACCGCGCTGGGCGTCGCCGCGTCGCGCGCGGCGGAGACCGCCGGCGCCGACCCGCTGATTCGTGACGAGTTCGCCCGCCTGCTGGTGTCGTCGGCCGGCCCGGCGTGGGCGCGGCTGGCGGACCCGGAGCTGTCCTGGCTCGCCGACGATCAGCACGGGCGGCGCGCGCACCGAACCGGCATCGACTACCAGGCCGTGCGCACCCACTTCTTCGACGAATACTTCGACGGCGCAGTGCGTTCCGGAATCCGGCAGGCGGTGATTCTGGCCGCGGGCCTGGACTCGAGGGCCTACCGGCTGGACTGGCCCACCGGCACCACCGTCTACGAGATCGACCAGCCCAAGGTGCTGCAGTACAAGTCGGGCATCCTGCAGCAGCACGGCGCCGTGCCCACCGCGATCCGCCATCCCGTCCCGGCGGACCTGCGCGAGGATTGGCCGACCGCGTTGGCCGCCGCGGGATTCGACCGCACGCAGCCGACCGCCTGGCTGGCCGAGGGGCTGCTGCCGTACCTGCCCAGCGATGCCCAGGACCGGCTGTTCGAGATGTTGACCGCGCTCAGCGCGCCCGGCAGCCAGGTCGCGATCGAGGTGTTCGGCATCAACTCGCGGAGCAACTCGCAGCGCTGGTTGCGGATGCGCGAGCGGCTCGGCCTGGACGTCAACGTCCAGGCGCTGACCTACCACGAGCCGGACCGCTCGGACGCCGCCGCATGGCTTTCCGACCACGGCTGGCACGTGCACGCCGTGGACAACCGCGAGGAGATGGCCCGACTCGGCCGCCCGGTGCCCGACGACCTTTCCGACGAGGCGGTGCGCAGCACGTTGCTGCGGGCGCGCCTCGGCGAAACCACCTTTTGACCTTCGCCTGCCCAAGACCCAAGGAGTTAATGCATGAGCTCACTGCGCACCCACGACGACACCTGGGACATCAAGAGCAGCGTCGGCACCACCGCGGTCATGGTGGCCGCCGCCCGGGCCATCGAGACCGAGCAGCCCGACGCGCTGATCCGCGATCCCTACGCCCGGCTGCTCGTCAACAACGCCGGTGCCGACGTCCTGTGGGAAGCCATGCTCGACCCGGACGTCGTGGCCAAGATCGAAGCCATCGATGAGGAATCCGCCGCCCGGATCCAGCACATGCGCGGCTACCAGGCGGTGCGGACCCACTTCTTCGACGAGTACTTCGCCGACGCCGTCGCCACCGGGATCCGGCAGGTGGTGATCCTCGCGTCGGGGCTGGACTCGCGGGCCTACCGCCTCGACTGGCCGGCCGGCACCACGGTGTACGAGATCGACCAGCCCCAGGTGCTGGACTACAAGACCACCACGCTGGCCGAAAGCGGCGCCACGCCGTCCGCCGATCGCCGCGAGGTGGCGATCGACCTGCGCGAAGACTGGCCGGCCGCGCTGCGCGCCGCGGGTTTCGACCCGACCCGGCCGACCGCCTGGCTGGCCGAGGGACTGCTGATGTACCTGCCCGCCGAGGCGCAGGACAAGCTGTTCACGCAGATCGGCGAGCTGAGTCCGGCCGGCAGTCGGGTCTCCGCCGAAACCGCACCGATGCACGCCGAGGAGCGGCGCCAGCAGATGCGGGAACGATTCAAGAAGGTCGCCGACCAGCTCGGCCTGGAAGAGACCATCGACGTCGGCGAGCTGATGTACCGCGACGAGCACCGCGCGAACCTCGCCGACTGGCTCAACGACCACGGCTGGCGCGCGACGGCGCAGAACTCGATCGACGAGATGCACCGCCTGAACCGCGGGGTGCAGAGTTTCGAGCTGGACCAGGACAAGGACGCCTTCTCCGACTTCGTGATCGCCGAGCGCCTGTAACGGCGCGGTTACCGCCGTTTCGGCAGGTCATCGCCCATAATGATGACTCATTATGGGCGGCGGCGCGGCGCAGCGATCACACCGCTGGGTGCTGTTGAAGGGCCGGCTCGTCGCCGGCATCGCTTCGGCCTTCGTCATGGCCATCACCGGAATCGGCTGGACGGGTTACCACACCGCCCTGGGCCGGATCATCATCTCCCACGCGCTGCCGAATGGGGCGGCCTCGCTCGGCGACAACCAGAACATCCTGCTGATGGGCCTGGACAGCCGGTTGGACCAGAACGGTCGGCCGCTACCGCAGGAGGTTTACGACGCGCTGCACGCCGGCGACGAAACCTCGGGCGGCTACAACGCCAATGTCCTTATCGTCGTGCACATTTCGGACCGTGACGGTCCCGTCACCGCGGTGTCGATTCCCCGCGACGACTACGCCGAGCTGCCGGGCTGCCCCGGCTCGGTGTGCACGGGCAAGATCAAGCAGGCGTACGGCCTGGCCTATCAGCAATCGTTGAACACGCAGGCCGCCGGGGACTCGGGCGGCGCGGGGTCGACCGATCTGGCGGCCCGCGAGCAAACCGCCCGCGAGGCCGGCCGCAAGGCCGAAATCAGCGCCGTCAGCGACTTTTTGGGTATCTCGGTCGACCACTTCGTCGAGGTCACGTTGGGCGCCTTCTACCAGATCGCCAAGGCGGTGGAGCCAATCACGGTGTGCCTCAACGGCGATACGCGTGACAGCTACTCGGGCGCGGACTTCCATCAGGGTGTACAGCGCATCGATGCGGCGGAGGCGATGGCCTTCGTGCGGCAGCGGCGCGACGAAAACGACGGCTCGTTCACCGATTTCGATCGGACGCGGCGCCAGCAGGCGTTCCTGGTGTCGTTGGTCGAGGCGGCCCGCAGCGGCGGCGCGCTGTCCAGCGTGAGCGGGCTGCGCAAAATGCTCGAGGTCGCCCGGGACAACGTCGCCGTCGACGCCGGGCTCGACCTCGGGCAGTTCGCCGCGCGGGCCTCTCGGCTGACCGGGCGGCCGCTGTCGCTGTACACCCTGCCGATCTCCGGCTTCGGCAAGGACGCGAACGGCTCCGACATCAACCTCGTCGATCTCGCTGCGATCCGGCGCATCGTCAACGAGCGCTTCATGTCCGACGCGCCGGCCGCGCTCGACGCCGCGTCGCCGGCGGCCCAGTCACCGCCCGCGCTGACCGAACCCGTCATCCTCGACGTCGTCAACGCCAGCTCGCGCGACGGACTCGCGGCCGCGCTCGAGGAGGCCCTCACCGGCCGGGGCTTCACCCGGGGCAGCGCCACGACCGCCGCCGCCGCGGCCGACGACAGCACGATCGAATACGGTCCCGGCGCCGACGCGGGCGCGCAGGTCCTGTCCGGGCAACTGCACGTGCCGGCGACCGCGGATCCCTCGGTGGCCTCCGGAACCGTCCGGCTGACCGTGGGAACGCGGTTTCCCGCGGCGGACTACCTCTCCCATTCCGAAGCCCAACCCGGCGCGGCCGGCGACGCGCCGTCGTCCGGGCAGGTGAGTGCGGTCGCCGCCACCGGCAGCGGCGACCGCGCCCCGGCGCCGACCGACCTCAGCCAGATGACGGCCTCGAGCGTCCCCTGCGTCAAGTAACCGCGCGGCCCGATCCTTTCTACTGCTCTCCCAACCGGATGGTTAGTATCGCGGTTATCACCGATGAGCGGCCGCCCCGCGGCGGGACTCTGCTCGGGAAGGACAATGATGACCACCGAATCGGTTGCATCGCAGGCATCGCTCTCCAAGGACTCCACGAACGGGACCGGCTCGGCCGACGTCGCCGCCACGGTTGCCCGGCTTCGTCAGACCTTCGCCACCGGACGCACCCGCGACGTCGACTGGCGCAAGCGGCAGTTGCTGCAGCTGGTGAAGCTGATGGAGGAGAACGAGGCCGCGCTGGCCGCCGCGCTCGCCGAAGACCTGGACCGCAGCCCCTTCGAGGCCTACATCGCCGACATCGCCACCACCGCCGGTGAGGCCAAGTACGCGGCCAAGCGCGTGCGCAAGTGGACGCGGCGCAAGTATCAACTGCTGGAGCTGCCGCAGCTGCCCGGCCGCGGCTGGGTGGAATACGAGCCCTACGGCACCGTGCTGATCATCGGCGCCTGGAACTACCCCTTCTACCTCACGCTGGGCCCGGCCGTCGGGGCGATCGCCGCCGGCAACACCGTGATCCTCAAGCCGTCGGAAATCGCGGCCGCGTCCTCGCGCGTGATGGCCGAGCTGGTGCCCAAGTACCTCGACAACGACGCCATCGCGGTCATCGAGGGCGACGGCGCGACCAGCCAGGAGCTCATCGCCCAGGGCCTCGACCGGGTGATGTTCACCGGCGGCACCGAGATCGGCCGCAAGGTCTACGAGGGCGCGGCGCCGCACCTGACCCCCTGCACGCTCGAGCTCGGCGGCAAGAGCCCGGTGATCGTCGCGGCGGACGCCGACGTGGAGGTGGCGGCCAAGCGGATCGCCTGGATGAAGCTGCTCAACGCCGGACAGACTTGCGTCGCACCGGATTACGTGTTGGCCGACGCCACGATTCGCGACGAACTGGTCGACAAGATCGGCGCCGCCATCACCAAGTTCACCTCCGACAAGCCGGACGGCATGCGGGTGGTCAACCAGCGGCAGTTCGACCGGATCAGCGGCTACCTTTCCGGCAAGGACGGCACGGTCACGGTCGGCGGGGCGTGCGACGCGTCGACGCTGCGCATCCAGCCCGCGGTGGTGGTGGACCCCGACCCGGACGGCCCGCTGATGCGGAACGAGATCTTCGGTCCGGTCCTGCCGGTGATCACCGTCCAAAACCTGGACGAGGCAATACGTTTCGTGAACTCGCGGCCCAAGCCGCTGTCGGCGTACCTGTTCACCAAGCGGCGCGAGACCCGCGAGCGGGTGATCAAGGAGGTGCCGGCGGGCGGCATGCTGGTCAACCACGTCGCCTTCCAGGTGTCGACGGCCAAGCTGCCCTTCGGTGGCGTCGGCGCGTCGGGCATGGGCGCCTACCACGGCAAGTGGGGCTTCGACGAGTTCAGCCACCGCAAGGCGGTCCTGACCAAGCCCACCCGGCCCGACCTGTCGAGCTTCATCTACCCTCCATACACCGAGCGGGCCTTCAAGATGGCCCGCCGGATGTTCTGACCCGGCTTCGCCGAACCAGTTGCTAGACAAAGTTTTTCACAGCAGAGAGGAACCTAATGCCCGGAGTGCAGGATCGCGTCGTCATCGTCACCGGAGCCGGTGGGGGACTGGGCCGTGAGTACGCCCTGACCCTCGCCAAGGAGGGCGCCAGCGTCGTGGTCAACGATCTCGGTGGCGCCCGCGACGGCACCGGCGCCGGCCACAACATGGCCGACGAGGTGGTCAAGGAGATCAAGGACGCCGGTGGCCGGGCGGTCGCCAACTACGACAGCGTCGCCGAGCCCGAGGGCGCCGAGAACATGGTCAAGACCGCGCTCGACGAATTCGGCAAGGTCGACGGCGTGGTCAGCAACGCGGGCATTCTGCGCGACGGCACGTTCCACAAGATGTCCTTCGAAAACTGGGACGCCGTGCTCAAGGTGCACCTCTACGGTGGGTACAACGTCATCCGCGCCGCGTGGCCGCACTTCCGTGAGCAGAGCTTCGGCCGTGTCGTCGTCGCCACCTCCACCAGCGGGCTGTTCGGCAACTTCGGGCAGGCCAACTACGGCGCGGCGAAGCTCGGCCTCGTCGGGCTGATCAACACGCTGGCCCAGGAGGGCGCCAAGTACAACATCAAGACCAACGCGGTCGCGCCGATCGCCGCCACCCGGATGACGCAGGACATCCTGCCGCCGGAGGTCTTCGAGAAGCTCACCCCGGAGTACGTCGCCCCGGTGGTGGCCTACCTGATGACCGAGGAGCTGACCGACACCGACTCGGTGTTCATCGTCGGCGGCGGCAAGGTGCAGCGCACCGCGCTGTTCCAGAACGACGGCATCACCTTCGACAGCGTGCCGTCGGTCGAGGACATCGCCGCCAAGTGGGGCCAGATCACCGACCTGTCCGCCGCCCAGCAGGCCAGCTTCAAGCTGGGCTGAGCCCGGCCTTCCCGAGTGGTCGGCGGGTCAGGCGAGCAGCGCCTCGCGCAGGCGCTCCACGTCTGACTCGCTGACGCTCGCGGCGCGCAAGTAGGCGTCCAGCGACCCGAATTCCTCGTCGATGGTTTGGCGCGCGGCGGCCAGGTAGACCTCGCGGACCCCGAGCACGCCGTCGGACAGCCGCGCCTCGGTCCAGGTCACCACCTCCGGGGTCAGCTCGGCGTCCTGGCGCTGCGCGATCATCGCGGAGATCTGCGCCCGCAGGGCGGGCGCGGCGTCGTTGCTGCGCAGGAAGTCGGCCAGGATGGTGTCGCGGTCGATGCCGATCGCCTCCAGCACGGTCGCCACCACGAAGCCGGTGCGGTCCTTACCGGCGAAGCAGTGCGTCAGCACCGAATGCCCGTCGGCCAGCAGCGAGATGACGCGGTGCAACGCCCGCTGCGCCCCGTTACGCGTTGGGAATTGGCGGTATTCGTCGATCATGTAGCGGGTGGCGGCCTCGTTGACCGACTGCTCCGATTCCTCGACGCCCTCGCCGGTGAGCAGGCGCTGGAAGGCGTGTTCGTGCGGCGCCGCGTCGTCGGTCCCGGCGTCCTGCTCGCCGAGATCGGGGAAGGGCAACAGGTGCACCTCGACGCCGTCGGGAACCAGCCCCGGCCCGCGCCGCGCGACCTCGCGGGCCGCCCGCAGATCGGCGACGTCGGTGATGCCCAGCCGGCTCAGCGTCGCGCGGCCGTCGTCGTCGAGCCCGCTCAGTTCGCCGGAGCGGAACAGCCGCCCGGGTTTGAGCGCCGGTGCGCCATCGGAGACGTCACGAAAGTTCCACGCGCCCGACAGTTCTCGCAACGCCTCAGTCATGCGCGGTGACCGCCGCGGCGAGCGCCGACTTCTCCCGGCCCAGCTCGGCGCGCGCGATGGTTCGCATGTGCACCTCGTCCGGGCCGTCGAAGATCCGCATGGCGCGGTGCCAGCCGTAGAGGCGGGCCAGCACCGTGTCGTCGCTGACGCCGGCAGCCCCGTGCACCTGGATGGCGCGGTCGATGACGTCGCAGGCCACCTGCGGGGCCACCGCCTTGATCTGGGAGACCAGCAGGTGCGCGGCCTTGTTGCCGTGCTGGTCGATGGTCCACGCCGCCTTCTCGCACAGCAGCCGTGCCTGGTCGATCTCGTTGCGGGACTTGGCAATTGACTCCCGAACCACGCCCTGCTCGGCCAGCGGGCGGCCGAACGCCACCCGCTTTTGGGCCCGGTCGGACATCAGGGCCAGGGCGCGCTCGGCCCCGCCGAGGGCGCGCATGCAGTGGTGGATGCGGCCCGGCCCGAGCCGGGCCTGGGCGATCGCGAAGCCGCCGCCCTCTTCGCCGAGCAGGTTGGTGGCCGGCACGCGCACGTTGTCGTAGACGATCTCGCAGTGGCCGTGCTGGTCCTGCCAGCCGAAGACCGGGGTGGAGCGCACCACCGTCACGCCGGGCGTGTCCATCGGCACCAACACCATCGACTGCTGCTGGTGGCTCGCGGCGTCGGGGTTGGTGCGGCCCATGACGATCAGGATCTTGCAGCGCGGGTCGGCCGCGCCCGACGTCCACCACTTGCGGCCGTTGATCACGTAGTCGGCGCCGTCGCGCACGATCGAGGTCTCGATGTTGCGGGCGTCGCTGCTGGCCACGGCCGGCTCCGTCATGGAGAAGGCGCTGCGGATCTCGCCGGCCAGCAACGGCTCCAGCCACTGCTTGCGCTGTTCCTCGGTGGCGAACAGGTGCAGCGTCTCCATGTTGCCGGTGTCGGGTGCCGCGCAGTTGAGTGCCTCGGGGGCGATCTCCAGGCTCCAGCCGGTGATCTCGGCCAGCGGCGCGTATTCGAGGTTGGTCAGGCCCGATTCGGCCGGCAGGAACAGGTTCCACAGGCCCTGCTGCTTGGCCTTGATCTTCAGTTCCTCCACGACGGGCGGAACCGTGTGGTCGCGCGGGCCGGCTTCGTGACGGAACTTGTCGTAGTCGGCCTCGGCAGGGAACACATACTCGGTCATGAAATCGGTCAGCCGCTTGTGGTAGTCGCTGGCCTTGGCCGACATCGCGAAGTCCATGCCCGTCACGATAGGTCACGCGCGACAAGGGGGCGCGAGCAGACGCAGAAGCACCGCGACACGCCGTTGAGGAGGTGCTCGGGTGTCTGTTCGCGGCAGGATTGGGGCGTGACCGAATCCCGCCCCCCGTTCCCGCCGTTCACGCGGGAGACCGCGCTGCAGAAGGTGCAGGCGGCCGAGGATGCCTGGAACACCCGCGACCCGCACCGCGTCAGCCTGGCGTACACGGTCGATTCGCGGTGGCGAAACCGCGGCGAGCACATCGTGGGCCGCGACGAGATCGTGGCGTTCCTGACCCGCAAGTGGCAGCGCGAACTGGATTACGCGCTGCGCAAGGTTCTTTGGGACTTCCACGACAACCGCATCGCGGTCCGCTTCCAATACGAGTGCCGCGACCAGTCGGGGCAGTGGTATCGCAGCTACGGCAACGAGCTGTGGGAGTTCGCCGAGTCGGGGCTGATGGCCCGCCGCGAAGCCAGCATCAACGACGTGCCGATCGACGAATCGCAGCGACGCATCTTCGGGCCCCGCCCGTCGTCCGAACACGCCCACGACATCCCGCTCTGGTAGCGGCGCGCAACAACGACGCCTTGTGACCT
This sequence comes from Mycobacterium sp. 5-140-3-2, assembly GCF_035666375.1. Classification (NCBI taxonomy): domain Bacteria; kingdom Bacillati; phylum Actinomycetota; class Actinomycetes; order Mycobacteriales; family Mycobacteriaceae; genus Mycobacterium; species Mycobacterium sp. 5-140-3-2. Next base: position 5,360,564 of record NZ_CP142025.1, on the reverse strand, counting down.
CACAACGGTGTGGCCGCTACTGCATCGGCATGCGGCGGCGAACCATCGACCGGGAGTCGATCGCCCGTCGGCGGGGTATCCCGCCCCGGGTGGCCCAGAGCCGATCACCCATCCATGGCGGAACCTGGTTAAGGTAGCGAAGCGCGCGGCCGAGCCAGCGCCACGCCCATCGGCACGGACAGTACGTAAGAGTACGGAAAGTAGATGTACGCGCCATGACAGATGCGCAGACGACGGTAGGAGTGGTCTCCGAGTCCGGGGCCGACGAGCGGCGGGTCGCGCTGGTGCCGAAGGCGGTGGCGTCGCTGGTGGGCAGCGGCGTGGCGGTCGTGGTCGAGTCCGGCGCGGGCGAACGGGCGCTGCTGCCCGACGCGCTCTACACCGAGGCCGGCGCCACCATCGGGGACGCGTGGGCCGCCGACGTCGTGGTCAAGGTCGCGCCGCCGACCGCGGACGAGGTCGGCAAGCTGCACAGCGGGCAGACGCTGATCGGCTTCCTGGCGCCGCGCAACGCCGAGAACTCGATCGGAGCTTTGAAGCAGGCGGGCGTGCAGGCGTTCGCGCTGGAGGCCATCCCGCGGATCTCGCGGGCGCAGGCGATGGACGCCTTGTCGTCGCAGGGCAACGTGGCCGGCTACAAGGCGGTGCTGCTGGCGGCCTCGGAGGCGACCCGGTTCTTCCCGATGCTGACGACGGCCGCCGGAACGGTGAAGCCGGCCACGGTGCTGGTGCTCGGGGTCGGGGTGGCCGGGCTGCAGGCGCTGGCGACGGCCAAGCGGCTCGGTGCCCGCACCACCGGTTACGACGTGCGGCCCGAGGTGGCCGATCAGGTGCGCTCGGTGGGCGCGCAGTGGCTCGACATCGGGATCGACGCGGCCGGTGAGGGCGGATACGCCCGCGAGCTGACCGACGAGGAGCGCGCGCAGCAGCAGCAGGCGCTGGAGAAGGCCATCAGCGGTTTCGACGTCGTGATCACCACGGCGCTGGTCCCGGGCCGGCCCGCGCCGCGGTTGGTGACCGCCGCGGCCGTGGAGGCGATGAAGCCCGGCAGCGTGGTGGTGGACCTGGCCGGCGAGACCGGCGGCAACTGCGAGCTCACCGAACCCGGCAAGACGGTCGTCAAGCACGACGTCACCATCGCGTCGCCGCTGAACCTGCCGGCGACGATGCCCGAGCACGCCTCCGAGCTCTACAGCAAGAACATCACCGCTTTGCTGGACTTGCTGCTCACCGACGGCAAGCTGGCGCCGGACTTCGACGACGAGGTCATCGCGGACTCCTGTGTGACGCGGGACTGAGAGGACTACATGTACGACGAACTGTTGGCCAACGTGGCGATCCTGGTGCTGTCCGGGTTCGTCGGGTTCGCGGTCATCTCCAAGGTGCCCAACACGCTGCACACGCCGCTGATGTCGGGCACCAACGCCATCCACGGCATCGTGGTGCTGGGCGCGCTTGTGGTGTTCGGCTCGGTCGAGCACCCCTCGCTGGCGGTGCAGATCATCCTGTTCGTGGCCGTCGTGTTCGGCACCCTGAACGTCATCGGCGGGTTCATCGTCACCGACCGGATGCTGGGCATGTTCAAGGGCAAGAAGAAACCGGTGCCCGCCGCGAGTGAGGAGCCGGCCGCCAAATGAACTACTTGGTCATCGGCCTGTACATCATTTCGTTCGCCCTGTTCATCTACGGCCTGATGGGCCTGACCGGGCCCAAAACCGCGGTGCGGGGCAACCTGATCGCCGCGGTGGGCATGGCGATCGCGGTGGCCGCGACGCTGGTCAAGATCCGCCACACCGACCAATGGGTGCTGATCATCGCCGGCCTGGTGGTGGGCGTGGTGCTCGGTGTCCCGCCGGCGCGCTACACCAAGATGACGGCGATGCCGCAGCTGGTGGCGTTCTTCAACGGCGTCGGCGGCGGCACCGTCGCGCTGATCGCGCTGTCGGAATTCATTGAGACGCAAGGCTTTTCGGCGTTCCAGCACGGTGAGTCGCCGACCGTGCACATCGTGGTGGCGTCGTTGTTCGCCGCGGTCATCGGCTCGATCTCGTTCTGGGGATCGATCATCGCGTTCGGCAAGCTGCAGGAGATCATCTCGGGCGCACCGATCGGTTTCGGCAGGGCCCAGCAGCCGGTCAACCTGCTGCTGCTGGTCGCCGCGGTGGCCGCGGCGGTGGTGGTCGGGGTGCACGCCCATCCCGGCACCGGCGGGGCGTCCCTGTGGTGGATGATCGGGCTGCTGGCCGCGGCCGGCGTGCTGGGCCTGATGGTGGTGCTGCCCATCGGCGGCGCCGACATGCCGGTCGTCATCTCGCTGCTCAACGCGATGACGGGGTTGTCTGCCGCGGCCGCCGGTCTGGCGCTGAACAACACCGCGATGATCGTGGCCGGCATGATCGTCGGCGCGTCCGGCTCGATCCTGACCAACCTGATGGCCAAGGCCATGAACCGCTCGATCCCCGCGATCGTCGCCGGCGGCTTCGGCGGCGGCGGGGTGGCCCCCAGTGGCGACGGCGGGGGAGACAAGACCGTCAAGGCCACCTCGGCCGCGGACGCCGCGATCCAGATGGCCTACGCCAACCAGGTGATCGTGGTGCCGGGCTACGGCCTGGCCGTCGCGCAGGCGCAGCACGCGGTGAAGGACATGGCGGCCCTGCTGGAGGACAAGGGCGTGGAGGTCAAATACGCCATCCACCCGGTCGCCGGCCGGATGCCCGGGCACATGAACGTGTTGCTGGCCGAGGCCGAGGTCGACTACGACGCCATGAAGGACATGGACGACATCAACGACGAGTTCGCGCGCACCGACGTCGCGATCGTCATCGGCGCCAACGACGTCACCAACCCGGCGGCCCGCAACGACGCGTCCAGCCCGATCTACGGCATGCCGATCCTCAACGTGGACAAGGCCAAGTCGGTGATCGTGCTGAAGCGATCGATGAACTCCGGGTTCGCGGGAATCGACAACCCGCTGTTCTACGGCGAGGGCACCAGCATGCTGTTCGGCGACGCGAAGAAGTCGGTGACCGAGGTCGCCGAGGAACTCAAAGCGCTGTAAAGACTGCGGTCCTCCGCGCCGGGGCTAAACGGGCGGGTAGGCCGGCGGCGGGTACCCGTTGCCGTCGGTGACACCGCGCAAGCCCCAGGTGAGGTACCGCATGAAGAACTCGATCTCGTCGCTTCCGTCGTAATCCGGGCTCGGATCCATCGGTCCCACCTCTCGAATCTCGTTCGAGGAGGAGTCTAGTCGCATGCCCGTCGACGTGACACCCGGCGTTTTTGCTTAAACTGTCCAACCAGTTGATTGATAGTTATTCTTGGCCGAACCGGGCCTGGCCTGCCCGTACCGACGATAGTGAGAACAGATGCCCACCGACAGCGTCACACCCAATGGGCAAACGCGGCGCGAAGAGCTGCTGGCCGTCGCCACCAAGCTGTTCGCGGCGCGCGGCTATCACGGCACCCGGATGGACGACGTGGCCGACGTGATCGGCCTGAACAAGGCGACCGTCTATCACTATTACGCCAGCAAGTCGCTGATTCTGTTCGACATCTACCGCCAGGCCGCCGAGGGCACGCTGGCCGCCGTGCATGACGACCCGTCCTGGACCGCGCGCGAGGCGCTCTACCAGTACACCGTCCGGCTGCTGACCGGCATCGCCAGCGATCCCGAGCGCGCCGCGGTGTACTTCCAGGAGCAGCCCTACATCACCGAGTGGTTCACCAGCGAGCAGGTCGCCGAGGTCCGCGAGAAGGAAGCGCAGGTCTACCACCACGTGCACGGCCTGATCGACCGCGGGATCGCCAGCGGCGAGTTCTACCAGTGCGATTCGCACGTGCTGGCGCTGGGCTACATCGGCATGACGCTGGGCAGCTATCGCTGGCTGCGGCCCAGCGGGCGGCGCTCCGCCAAGGAGATCGCGGCGGAGTTCAGCACGGCGCTGCTGCGCGGACTGATCCGCGACGAGGCGATCCGCACGACGTCTCCGCTGGGTCCTTAACCGCGCAGGTGCTTGTCGAGGAACGCGAGCTGGTCGGCGACCGCCCGCTCGAACGCGTCGTCGACATAGATCGCGAAATGGCACTCGGGATACAGCTTGACCTCGCCGCGGGGCGCTCTGGCCGCGTGGCGCAGCGTCGCCGCCGCGGGGGCCACCGAGTCGGCCTCGCACACGCAGAACAGGATCGGGCAATCGATCTTCGGTGTCAGGCGTCCCGGGCGATAGGTGAAGACCTGCAACGCGATTCGGGCGGCGACCTCGTTGCGTACGTCGGCGCCGTCGGGCACCAGCCGCAGGTAGCCCTCGTACGCGTCGGGCGTGTTCATCAACGCGACCTCGCCGGGCCGCCCCGCCGTCGCGACCATCACCGGTGGCCGGCCCCGCTTGCTCGCGAGCACGTCGCGCACCGCCCGCGCGGTGATGCGCGCGGTGATCAGCGGGTTGGTGATGGTGCGCGCGGACGCGATGCCGTCGGTGAAGGGGCACTGGGCGACGGCCGCGGCGATGCCCGGCAGCCGCGCCGCCGTCGCGATCACGTGACCGCCGGCAAAAGAGGTGCCCCACAACGCGATTCGGTCGGGATCGACACCCGGCAGGGTGCGCGCGTAGTCGACGGCCGCGGCCCAGTCGGCGAGCTGCATGCCGACGTCGAGGACCTGACGGGGCCGGCCCCCGCTGTCGCCGAAGTTGCGGTAGTCGAACACCAGGCACGCGTAGCCGGCCGCGCTGAAGCGTTCGGCGTAGGCGTCCAGGCGCATGCTCCGCACGGCGCCCAGGCCGTGGGCCATCACCAGCAGCGGCGCGGGGCCGTCGCCCGGCGGGCGGTAGAGCCAGGCGCTGATCAGGTCGTCGCCGGACGGGAACCGAAGGTCTTCGCGTGTGGTCATCAACGGTTGATTCTGCCCCCGCGGTCCACGGGCGTCCGCAGGTATGCGCGCCCAAATTAATGGACTAGTGTCTAGAAACGTTTTGAGCGCTCAACGGACGGAGACTGTCATGGCGATCCGCGTCGCGCACGTCGGTACCGGCAACGTCGGTGGGCTGGCCCTCGCCGAACTGATCACCAACCCGCAGTTCGAGCTGACCGGGGTGTGCGTCTCCACCCCGGAAAAGGTGGGTAAGGACGCGGGCGAGCTGTGCGGCGTCGGCCTGGACGCCGGCGTGGTGACGGGCGTCGCGGCCGTCGACGACCTGGACGCCATCATCGCCGCCAAGCCCGAGTGCGTCGTCTACTGCGCGATGGGCGACACCCGGCTGCCCGAGGCGATGGCCGACGTCATGCGCATCCTGGCCGCCGGCATCAACGTCGTCGGATCCTCGCCGGGGCTGCTGCAGTACCCGTGGGGCGTGATGCCCGACAAATACATCGCCCGCGTGGAAGACGCTGCCAAGCAAGGCAATTCAAGCATCTTCATCAGCGGCGTCGACCCCGGGTTCGCCAACGACCTGATCCCGTTCGCGCTCGCCGGGACGTGTCAGCGCATCGAGCAGGTGCGCTGCATGGAGATTCACGACTACGCGTCCTACAACGGCACCGAGGTCATGGACTACATGGGATTCGCCAAGCCCATGGACGAGATCCCGATGCTGCTGCAGCCGGGCATCCTCAGCATCGCCTGGGGCACCGCGATCCGTCAGCTGGCGGCCGGCCTGGGCATCGAGGTCGACGAGATCACCGAGTCCTACCAGCGCGAGCCCGCGCCCGAGGACTTCGACATCGCGGTCGGCCACGTCGCCAAGGGGACCGTGGCCGTGCTGCAGTTCGAGATCCGCGGCATGGTCAAGGGCCACCCCGCCATCGTCATCGAGCACGTCACCCGGCTGCGGCCCGACCTGCGCCCGGACCTGCCCCAGCCCGCCGCGGGCGACGGCTCGTACCGCGTCGAGATCACCGGCGAGCCCTCCTACGCGGTCGACATCATTCCCAGCAGCCGCAAGGGCGACCACAATCACGCCGCGATCGCGGGCGCCGCGGGCCGCGTCGTCAACGCCATCCCGGCGGTGATCGCGGCGCCCCCCGGCATCCGGACCACGCTCGGCCTGCCGCTGGTCACCGGAAAAGGCCTTTACGCACCAAGCACTTTGGTGACCAGTTAATCGAAAGGAGACCCAGGTGGGTCGCGTTGACGGAAAAGTTGCACTGATCAGTGGCGCCGCCGGTGGGATGGGCGCCGAAGACGCGCGCCTGCTCGTCGAGGAGGGCGCCAAGGTTGTCATCGGCGACATCCTCGACGACCAGGGCAAGGCGCTGGCGGACGAGATCGGGGAATCCGCGCGCTATGTACACCTCGACGTCACCCAGCCCGACCAGTGGGAAGCCGCGGTCGCGACCGCGGTCGGCGAATTCGGCAAGCTCGACGTTTTGGTCAACAACGCCGGCACCGTCGCGCTCGGCCCGCTCAGGAGCTTCGATCTGGCCAAGTGGCAGAAGGTCATTGACGTCAATCTGACCGGAACATTCCTGGGCATGCGGGTGGCCGTCGACCCGATGATCGCGGCCGGCGGTGGCTCGATCATCAACGTGTCGTCGATCGAGGGCCTGCGCGGTGCGCCCATGGTGCACCCGTATGTCGCATCCAAGTGGGGAGTGCGGGGCCTGGCCAAGTCGGCCGCCCTGGAGCTGGCAAAGCACAACATCCGGGTCAACTCCATACACCCCGGCTTCATTCGCACCCCGATGACCAAGCACCTGCCCGAGGACATGGTGACCGTCCCGCTGGGCCGGCCCGGGCAAGTGCGGGAGGTCGCAACGTTCGTGCTGTTTTTGGCCAGCGACGAATCGTCGTATGCCACCGGCAGCGAGTTCGTCATGGACGGCGGCCTGATCACCGACGTGAACCACAAGGACTTGTTCTAGTGCGGTGCTATAACCGCAATCATGCTGCGTAGGCTGGCCGGCCTGGTCGGATCGAATCACGTCGTCACCGACCCCGACGTGCTGGCGGCGCGCAGCGTCGACCACACCGGCCGCTACCGCGGGCGGGCGAGCGCGCTGGTGCGGCCCGGCTCGCCCGAGCAGGTCGCCGAGGTGCTGCGGGTGTGCCGCGACGCGGGCGCGCACGTGACGGTGCAGGGCGGCCGGACCTCACTGGTGGCCGGCACCGTCCCCGCACACGACGACGTGTTGCTGTCCACCGAGCGGCTGCACGCCATCGGGGACGTCGACACCGTCGAGAGCCGCATCGAGGTCGGCGCCGGAGCCACCCTGGCCGCGGTGCAACGGGCCGCGGCCGCGGCCAATCTCGTGTTCGGCGTGGACCTGTCCGCCCGCGACACGGCGACCGTCGGCGGCATGGCGTCGACCAACGCCGGCGGCCTGCGCACCGTCCGGTACGGCAACATGGGTGAGCAGGTGATCGGCGTCCAGGTCGCGCTGCCCGACGGCTCGCTGCTGCGCCGCCATAGCCGGGTGCGCCGGGACAACACCGGCTATGACCTTCCGGCGCTGTTCGTGGGCGCCGAGGGCACGCTGGGCGTCATCACCGGGCTGGATCTGCGGCTGCACGCCATCCCCCCGCACCGGGTGACGGCCATCTGCGGATTCGCCGACCTCGACGCGCTGGTTTCCGCCGGCCGGATCTTCCGCGACGTGGACGGCATCGCGGCCCTGGAATTGATCGACGGCCGGGCCGCCGCGCTGACCCGCGAGCATCGCGGCGTGGGGGCCCCGGTCACCGGGGACTGGCTGCTGCTGGTGGAGCTGGCCGCCGATCACGACCAGACCGAGCGCCTCGCCGGGCTGCTCGAGAACGTGCCGATGTGCGGTGAACCGGCGGTGGGCGTGGATCTTGCCGCGCAGCAACGGTTGTGGCAGGTGCGCGAATCACTCGCCGAGGTGCTCGGCGTGTACGGCCCGCCGCTGAAGTTCGACGTGTCGCTGCCGTTGTCGGCGATCAGCGAATTCGAAAGGCACGCCGTCGAATTGGTCAGCACGCACGCCCCCGGGGCGGTGCCGGTGCTGTTCGGGCATATCGGCGAGGGCAACCTGCACCTGAACGTATTGCGTTGCCCGGGCGAGCAAGAGCGGCACCTCTACGAGCCGATGATGGACCTCATCGCCCGCTGTGGCGGCAACGTCAGCTCCGAGCACGGCGTCGGCAGCCGCAAGCGGCCCTACCTCGCGATGTCACGCGAGCCCGCGGACATCGCCGCGATGCGCACGCTCAAGGCGGCGCTGGACCCGACCGGCTATCTCAACGCCGCGGTGCTGTTCGAGTAGCGCGCCTTCGCGAGCCCCTCGTTACCGACGCTGCTACTCGGGAAACGCGCTGCCAGTTACAGTTTCGCGGGGCTAGGACGAGCCCTTGATCCCGACCGCGTGGCGCAGCTGCGCCAGGAACTGGTCGGCGTCGTCGCTGCGCACGATGTAGTGCGAGATCGCGATCCGGATCACCGTCGCCGCCTTCACCGCGGAGTTGGGCCCGGGCAGGTGCCGCTGCAAGCCCTCGCGCATCTGCGGGATCACCCACGAGAACTGGGCGATGGTGTGCTCGGGCTCGACGTCGACCATGCGCACGCCGGAGTACGAATGCTGGTAATCGACGATGAACCGCAGCACGGCGTCGAGCTTGTCCACGCCCTTGAGGCCCGCGGTGGCCTTAACGAGGCCGCTTTCGAAGATCTGTCGCTCGTAGGCCGAAAACGCCGACAGCAACTCCTCTTTGGACGCGAACCAGCGGTACAGCGTCGGGCGGGAGACGCCCGCCTGGGTGGCCACGTCGGACAGGCTCAGCTTGGTCTTGCCGTTGCGGCCGAGCACCTCGGCGGTGGCCGCCAGAATGCGCTGACGGGTCGAGGTGTCGGTGTCGGCGATCGTCGTCGACCGGATCGGGTGGCTCATGTTTTCGCCTCCACGTTAGGCCCGAGGCGGGCGCCGGCGCACCAGCACCGACTGCTGGATGGCGCCGACCGCGCCCTGTTCGTCGAACAATGTGCCGATCGTCGTCCCGATCCCGTCCGGCCCGTAACTGGTTTCCGCCCTGATCCCGATCCAATCACCGTCGGGGACACGAAACACGTGCACGGCCAGATCGGTGTTGAGGAAGGTCCATTTGGTGATGTCCAGCTTGCTGCCGATGCCGTTGGCGCAGTCGGCGACCGCGAACAGCCGCTCCAGTTGGGTCATGGACTCGCCGTTGACCAGGTCGACGGTCGGGTTGATCCACGATTCGCCCGGGCCTTCGCTCAACGGCTCGGTCAGCCACAGCCACTCGAGGCTGTGCACGTAGTTGCGGTCCCAGTCCTTGGCCTTGAGGTTGCGGTCGTAGGCCTCGGCCCTCGGCCGGGGCAGGGGAGCCGCGGCGTGCGCGAGCTCCTCGGTGTCCTGGTGCTGCAACCGCCAACCGGTGGCGCGCGCCACCGGCCGGGGAGCGCCGTCGGGACCCGGCGCCAGCATCTCGGCGCTGACGAGTTCGATCTGCTTGCCGGGCCGTTGCACCTGCGAGCGGACCCACAGGTCGCCCTCGGCCGGCACCCCGCCCAGCAGGTCGATCACGACCCGGGACAGGCGGGTGTCGTCGCGCAGTTCGCACCGCTCCAGCGCCCGGACCAGCAGCCCCGACACCGGACCGCCGTGCTGGATCGCCGCCGACCAGGTGCCGCGCGCCAGGTCGGTCGCCCGGAACTTCTCGCCCGGCGCGTCGGCCGGGTCGATCAGCTCGTAGTAGGCGTCGGTCATCGTCAACCTCTTCGGGGGTCAGGGCAGGCCGGCGCCGGGAGTGGTCACCGTGACGGCGTCCAGCCGGGAAAGCCGGGTGCCGGCCAGGCGCTGAGGATAGGCGTCCGTGCTCGACAACAGAAACAGGGTGCGGCGCTGCGGGCCGCCGAGCGCGCAGGCGATGGCGACCCGATCGCCCATGTCGATCCGGTCGGTCACGTCCCCGCCCGCCACGATCCGCTCGAACTGGTGGGCCAGGGTCATCGACGTCCACACCCCGCCCTCGGCGTCGAGCGCGATGCCGTCGGGCGGCCCGTCCAGGCCGTCGGCGAAGATCCGGCGATCGGTCAGCCCACCGTCATCGCCGATCGAAAACGCGGTCAGCCGCCGGCCCGTCGACTCGGCGACGATCAGCGTCGTGCGGTCCGGCGTGATCACCATCCCGTTGGGGAAGTCGAGATCCTCGGCGACGACGGTCGCGCTGTCGTCGGGGTCGAGGCGGACGATGACGCCGCCGCGCAGCGCCTGGCATCCGATGTAGGCGCGGCCCACGTCGTCGATGACCATGTCACCGAGGTTGGCCGGCGCCACGTCGGCGAGATCGGCGATGGTGGCGACGCTTTCGCCGTCGTAGCGCAGCACCCGCCGGTCCTCGGTCGACGCGATCAGCAGCGAGCCGTCGGGACGGAAACCCAAGCCCGACGGCGAGTGCCCGGGCAACGGCAGCGTGGTCAGCGAGCCCCCCATGGTCGAGGTGTGGACCGCCTCGCCTAGCATGTCGGAGAACCACAGCAGGCCCTCGAACCAGCGCGGCCCCTCGCCGAAGCAGAACCCGTTGGCCAGCGGCTCGGGGATCATCCGCTCATGCCTTTGGCCAACCTTCCGCTTTACAAAACACCGAAAAAGTGTCACGCACCGCGGGTACCGGTGTCAATCTGCCGACCGGGCGAGTTCTCGTGCGACGGCCTCGTGGTAGGCGTCGATCTTCGCCGGGTTGGCCTGGATGAAGAGCTGATCCGGCAGGGGCGCGTGCTTGTACGCCTCGATCGTCATGGTCCGGGAGAACAGCGTGACGTCCTGGCCCGGCCGGGTGAAGTGGTACGACACGGTGATCCTGCCCTCCATGCCGCCGTTCCCGTCGCGGTCATGGCCCAGGCGGCCGATCGAGGTGAACACGAACAGCGTCGGCCGCACGGCGGCGGCCAGCTGCCAGCGGAAGATCCGGTCGCCGTCGGGCCCCGCTTCCTCCCAGGTGTCACCCACTTTCAGGGGTAGGTCGGGCAACCCGCCGATGTGCGCGCTGCCGGGGTAGGTCTTGGTCCAGTTCAACGGGTTGGTGACGAAGTCGTAGACGGTCTCGGCGGACTGCGTGAACGCGGTCTCCGAAGTGGTGGTCACGATACCCAATGGCGTTGCCTCCCTGCGCTTTTCGTCGGCGGGCTGGTCCGCCGGGCCGCGGTCTTGTTAGCCAAGCTTTACAAATCCTACTCAAAGTGTCACGCTGAGCCCTGAGCTGCTAGCGCGAGAGGTGGAGCGGATTTGACGAAAGCTTCCGAGGAGTCTCAGCAGACCGAGTGGACGGTGCAAGGCCTGCTGGGTCTGTTTGACGTGCAGGCCGATGGGCAGGACCGGTTCACCGGCGAGACCGGCATCGCCGGCGGCGACGAACGCCAGGTGGTGGAGGGCACCCAGGTGCTCGCACAGGCGATTGTCGCGGTGGGCAAACGATTCCCGGACAAGTCGGTGCGCTCGGCGCACGCGGTGTTCTCCCGCGCCGTGACCGTCGGCCCGCCGATCGAGCTGATCCTCGACGTCGTGGCCGAGGGCCGGTCCACCGCCACCGCCGTCGTGGCCGTGCACCAGAACGGCCGCCGGTGCCTGAGCATCACCGTGCTGGCCGACGTCCCGACCGCCGACGTCATCCGTCACCACCTGCCGCGCCCCGAGGTGGCCGCGCCGGCCGACGCCAACCCCTCACCGATGCCGATGGTCGGCCGCGAGCTGCGCCTGGTGGACGTCGTCGACGTCAACAGCCCCGACGAGGTCGGCCCGCCGGAGCTCTACGCGTGGCTGCACTACGACCCCATCCCGACCCGCGACGACCTGGCCAAGGCGCTGCTGGCGTACTTCACCGGTCACCTGGGGATCTCCACCACCATGCGCGCGCACGAGGGCATCGGCACCGCCCAGGCGCACCTGACCGTGTCCACCGCGCCGATGAGCATCTCGGTCGCCTTCCACGAGCCGGCGCGCTGGAGCGGCTGGCTCCTCTACACCCACGAGAGCACCCAGGTGGGCGCGGGCATGTCGTACGTGCGCGGCACCGTGCACGCCGAGGAGGGGGACCTGCTGGCGTCGTTCTCCCAGGAGGCGCTGATCCGCCCGCTGCGGACCAGCGACACCGCGATCGATTCCCGCGCGCGCTTCTGACGGCTGGAAAATCAGATGCGCTTCACCATCACCCACCCGATGCACAGCCATCCCTACAACCCGGAATTGGTCAGTGGGGACGGCATCGGCAAGGTGGCCGCGGCCACCGAAGCGGCCGGGATCCACGGTTTCGGCTTCACCGATCACCCCGCGCCGTCGCAGCGGTGGCTGGACGCGGGCGGGCATGACGCGTTAGACCCTTTCGTCGCACTGGGTTTCGCCGCCGCCACCACCTCCACCCTGCGGCTGATTCCCAACATCGTCGTGCTGCCGTACCGAAACCCGTTCGTGGTGGCCAAGTCCGGCGCCACCCTGGATCTGCTATCCGGCGGCCGCTTCACCCTCGCGGTGGGCGTGGGCTACCTCAAGCGCGAGTTCGCGGCGCTGGGCGTCAGCTACGACGAGCGCGCCGAGCTGTTCGAGGAAGCGCTGCAGGTGATCCGGGCCGTCTGGACCGAAGACGACATCTCCTTTGAGGGCAAGCACTTCAGCGCGCGCGGCATCACCGCGCATCCCCGGCCGCTGAGCAGCCCGCACCCGCCGATCTGGATCGGCGGCAACACCACCGCGTCGCGCCAGCGGGTGGCGCAGTACGGCGACGGCTGGTGCCCGTTTCCCGCCCCGCCCCAGTTGGCGCAGACCGCGGGCACGGCCACCATCGACTCGGTGCAAAAGCTCGCCGAGGGCATCGAGGACCTGCGACGCAGATGCGATGCGGCGGGCCGGGATTGGTCGGCGATCGACATCACCTTCACCAACTTCGAGGGCGGCGGCCCCGCCGATGACGCGTTCAACGCCGACGCGTACCTCGACGGCCTGGACAGGTTGGCGAAGCTGGGGGTGACGTGGGTCAGTGTCCACCTGCCCGGCGACAGCATGACGCATGCGCTCGAAACCCTCGACCGTTTCCGCACCCTCGTGATCGACGCGGCCTGAATGGACTTCTCCCGCGTCGCGCTCTCACCCGAGGACCAGGATTTCTACGATCAGTTCCGGGAGTTCATCGCCGAGCATGTCACCGATGAGGTGCGGCGGCGTGACCGGGAGACCGGTGAAAACTTCAGTGAACCGGTGCATTTGGCGTTGGGCGAAGCCGGTTATCTGGAATCGGACTGGAAGCTGGAGTCCGAGGGCGGCTTCAATCCGGTGCGCCGCCGGATCTTTCACCTCGAGATCGGTCGTGCCCACGCCCCGTGGTTCCACTGGGGCACCACGGCGGTCGTCGCGCGGTTGGTGCAGCAGTTCGGGGCGGCCGAACTCGTCGACGCGGTGCTGCCGGGCGTGCTGTCCGGCGAGATCCGGCTCTGCCTGGGCTACACCGAACCCGAGGGTGGCTCCGACGTCGCCACCTGCAAGACGCGAGCCGTGCGCGACGGCGACGCGTGGGTCATCAACGGGTCCAAGATGTTCACCTCGAACGCGCAGAACGCCAAGTACGTCTTCCTGCTCACCAACACCGATCCGCAAGGACCGAGACACAAGAACCTGACCATGTTTCTGGTGCCGCTGGATTCGCCGGGCATCGAGATCCAGGGCATCCGCACGCTGGATGGTGACCGCACCAACATCGTGTACTACAGCGACGTGCGGGTCGATGACCTCTACCGGATCGGCGAGGTCAACGGCGGGTGGACGGTGATGCGGTTCGCCCTCGACGCCGAACACGGCATCACCGAGGTCCAAGACCATGGCCTGCAGAACATCTCGATGCTCTCCGAGCACGGCCAGCTGATGGCCGAGGCGGCCGACGGGGTCGCGGCCATCCTGGCCACGCCCAATGCCGACGGGCGCCGCCCGATCGACGACGAGGCGACGAAATACCGCCTCGGGCGCGCCGTGGCCCGGATCGAGGCGGCCATGTCGACTCCCGGGATGTACGGGCGCGTGGGCCTCATCCAGACCATGCGGGAGGTCTCCCAGGAATTGATGGACCTGCTGGGGACGGCCTCGGCATTGCCCACCGACACAACGGGTTCCGCGGACGACGGCGCCATCGAGTTCATCTTCCGCCACGGCGTGCCCGCCGGAATCTACGGCGGCACCATGGAGGTGTTCCGCAACATGATCGCCCAGCACGAGCTGGGGCTCGGGCGTCCCAGCTACGGCCGCTGACCTTTGCCGCGAGAGTGTCACCACCGGCGGTGGCACCCGGGAGATGCGTTGCCAGTTACACTCTCGCGGGATCGCGGGGGCCACCGGGCAGCTCGGCGAGCACGTCGGCGCGGGTGTCGTCGAAGCTGAGAAATCCCTTGATCGGCAGGCTTTCCGGCGGCGGATCGGGATAACACCAGGCGACGTCCTCGACGACGCGCTCACCCGAGACCAACGACCAATACGTCGCAAAGCCCTTGTAGTTGCAGTAACTCGACGTCTCGGAGCGCACCAGCAGATCGGTGCGCACGTGCGCCGGGTCGACATACAACCTCGGCTCGAGCGCCGTCTCGAAGAGGATCGTCGTGTCGTCGGTGTCGACCAGCGTGGTGCCGCCGACGCGGACGCGCAGGCGGCGCTGCGTCGGACGGCAGTCGACGCGGTGATAGGGATTGGGCGGGTAGTGCACGAGTTTGCGCCCCTCCTCGAACCACGTGTCGACCGCGTCCCAGGGAACATGAATGAAACCCGGGGCCTCCGGCTCGGGCTCAGTCGGCAGGTCGCCGACGTCGTCGGGCGCGAAGACGTAGCTCAGCGGACGGCCCCGCCGGTGCACCATCAGCGCCCGCTCGGTGTCGATCACCAGCCGCCCGTCCTTGACCGCCTGCACGCGCCGGGGATGCGGCTCGACGTACACAATCCCTTCTGGCCCGTCGGGTATCGCGGGCGAGAAGCGCCCCGCCGGATCGCTGCTGAGCGGTCCCCGCCCGGCCACCAGAGTCATGCGTTCCTCCCGGTTGCAACCACTCATCTAGCTCCCGCGTAGGCCATTGTGGTGCACACCGGCCTCGATCCGACAGACCCGGTTAGGGCGGGAGCCCGACCGGAGGGTGGACGGGTAAGCGTGGCGGCATTCGGATTCGTGATTGAGAGTCAGGATGTGACGGGATCTCCGGGTGCGAGCAGGGCCGCGTACTGCTGCTCGAGCAGCTTGGCGACGCCCACCTGCCAGCGCTCCGCCAACGAACGCGACATCGGGTCGGGAAAGATCTCGTCGTCGCCGTTCTCCAGCCCGTCGAAGATGCCTTGCGCCACGGATTGCGTTGAGGCCTTGGGGATGTCGAGGCCTCGGGTCATGTCGGTGTCGACGGGACCGGTCAGCACCGCATGAACCCGCACGCCCCGCCCGGCCAGGATGACACGCAGCGATTGCGTGAGGGAGAACGCCGCGGCCTTGGAGATCGAATACGCGGGAATCAGCGGCAACGGCGCCAGGGCGTTCACCGACAGGTTGTTGACGATCGATCCCCCGGATCGCGTCAGCATCGGCAGGAAGGCCTGAATCACGTCGTACGTGCCGAGCAGATTCACCGCAAGGTGCGTCCGCAGTGCGGCGGCGTCGCCGAGATCGTCGTACACCGCCAGGCCCGCGTTGTTGACCAGGACATCGAGCGAGTCGACCCTGGCCACGGCCCGCCGAATCTGCGCGGGGTCGGTGATGTCCATGGCCAGCGGTGCCACGCGGGAATCACCGTTGCCGGCCAAGGCCTTCCGGGTGCCGACGTACACCCGCCGGGCGCCCCGGTGCAAGGCCTCCGCGACCAGCGCGGCGCCGACGCCACGATTTCCCCCGGTGATCAGCACCGCCCTGCCTGAGATTGTGGCCACGATGACGGCCTCCTTCATTGATTGGTGTCGGATTGGGCAGGCCGCATAGGTGGGGTGGCTTGCCGCGGCCAGTCGTTGCGCGACGCCCGCATGTATTCCGATACACGGGGCCGCCCAGATTCATCGGCGGGCAGATCAGAACGGCGAACCGGATGACCCGGTGGCAACGGGCGGCGGGCGCAGGGAGTAGGAACTTACGCATGGCGGGACCGGTGGAAGGCGTCAAGGTCGTCGAACTCGGGGTGTGGGTGGCCGGACCGGCCGCCGGCGGCATCCTGGCGGACTGGGGCGCCGACGTGATCAAGATCGAACCGCCGACGGGTGACCCGGCGCGCATGTTCGGCCGCATGCTGGGCTGCGACATGGGCCTCAACCCGCCCTTCGAAATGGACAACCGCTCCAAGCGCAGCGTGGTGCTCGATCTCGGCACCGACGCGGGCCGCGCCACCGCGTTCGAATTGCTCGCCGGCGCAGACGTTTTCCTGACCAACGTGCGACCCGGCGCGCTGCAGCGTCTGGGGCTGGACTTCGAGTCGGTGTCGGCGGCCAACCCCCGCCTGGTCTACGGGCTCATCACCGGGTACGGCGAAAACGGGCCGGACGCCGATCGCGCCGCCTTCGACGTGGCCGCGTTCTGGTCCCGGGCCGGGGTCGCCCACCTACTCACCCGGCCCGGCGAGACGCCCCCGTTTCAGCGCGGTGGCATGGGCGACCACTCCGCGGGGATGACGATGGCCGCGGCCGTGTGCGCGGCGCTGCTCGCGCGCGAACGCACCGGGGCGGGCCAACTGGTGACCACCTCGCTGTACCGGCAGGGCGCCTACACCGTGAGCTTCGACCTGAACACCTACCTGATGAGCGGGCAGCCGATCGCGATCGGGCAACGCGAGTCGATGGGCAACCCGTGCATGAACAACTACGCCGCCCAAGACGGGCGGCGGTTCTGGATCGTCGGCCTGGAACCCGAGCGGCACTGGCCGGCCCTGTGCCGCGCCGTGGGGCGACCCGAATGGCGCGACGACCCCCGGTTCGCCGACGCCCGCTCCCGCGCGGCCAACTCGGCGGCGCTGATCGTCGCGCTGGACGAGATCTTTGCGACGCGCCCGCTCGACGAATGGGCGCAGATCTTTGCCGGCGAACCGGATTTCTTCTGGTCGCCGGTCAACACGCTCGAGGACGTCGTGGCCGACGAGCAGTTCCACGCCGCCGGCGGCATCGTCGACGTGCCCGACGGGGACGCGGCCGTCCCGATGGTGGCCACGCCGGCGGATTTTCACGGCACCCCCTGGGCACCGCGTTCTGCGGCACCGGAACTCGGGCAGCACACCGAGGAGGTCCTGGCCGACCTCGAGGCGCGCCGCGGGTCGTGAGGACCCGACCGGACCTTTACAAATTTCGCCGGAAGTGTCACGCTGTGCGGTGAGTCGCTTCACCCGACGTGTGCAGCGGCTAAAGCCCTTGAGAAAGCCGTGACAAGCGCGTGAGGCCCGCCAACGGAGTCGTTGGGGCCGTGGTGAGGAATGGATCGATGGTCGCTCCAACGTTCGACATCAGCAAGACCGACGCCGCCCGAGCAACCCAGGCCAACGCCGACGGCCTGCGCTATCGACTGGACGTCGTCGCCGCCAGCGCCGTCGACGTCGTCCAATCGGCCGGGGGGTGGCTCTACGACCGGGCGATGGCCGGCTGGGAGGTGACGGTGCTGCTCCCGCAGGGCCGCGACACCCGAGCGCTGCGGATCCTGGGGGTGCGGGCGTCCGACCTCGAGCCGTCCCTGGGCGCGCTGGGGGCGGGCTCGACCAGCCTGGCCGTCAGCGCCGACGCGTTCACCGCCGACGCGCGGGTGCGCGACGCGGTGCTCGAGTCGCTGGGCAACCGGCTGACGGAGGTCGCGTTGTGGGGCGACGGGTGGCCGCTGGGAGTGCAGCGTGCCACGACCCGCGCCCAGCACCTGCTCAGCGGGGCGGCGCGCATGTTCAAGGGCTATGCGCTTGCGGCAGAGGGTATTTCGGACGCCACGGTCGCCCCGATGGAGATGCTGCTGTGCGACGTGGGTTCGGGGGCCGACTCCGAGCTGATCCGGCTCGACTAGGCCATGAAGAAGTACTACAAACACGCGCTGCTCTACCTGCACGAGACGATCTCGCTGGGATCCGGGCGCAGCGACCGGTTCGTCGAGGTCTTCGCCGACACCTACCAGCCGATGATGGAACAACTCGGCGCCCGGCTGTTCGCGATCTGGGAATCCACCCCGTACAACGGCCACTGGCCACAGGTGACGGTCATCTGGGAGATCGACGGGTTCTCCGACTACGCCAGGATCGGCGCCGCCCAGGCCCGCGGCGGCAGTCACGAGGCCGCCGCCGGCAAATGGTCGGCGTTCCTGGCCGACCTCGGCGCCTCGGGCGAGGGCCGCATCATGTACGCCGGCCCCAGTAACAGGACGCTCGCCCAGCTGCGCGAGGCCAATTTCACTGCGCCGCTGGTGATCCAGGAGATCATGCAGACCAAGCCCGGCCGCCAGGACGACTACATCCGGGAACTCGAGCGGCTCTACGTGCCGTGGTCGGAACGCACCGGAAAACGCTGGCTCGGTTCGTTCACGACGACCTTCCGCTTCAACGAGGTCATCCACTACTGGGCGCTGGACGGGGGATGGGACTGCTTCGCCGAGCACTACCCCTCGTGGAAGGAGAGCCCACCCGCCGAGATCGTCACCTGGATGAGCGTGGCCCCCGCGTTGCGGGACGGGTGGGAAGATTCCATCCTGGCTGCCCTACCGCCCTCACCCCTGCAGTGACCGAGCGCCAAGGACCCATGGACCAGACCGACTTCAGCTACGACCCCTTCGACGCTGCGGTGATGGCAAACCCCTTGCCGTACTACCGAATCCTGCGCGACCACCACCCGGTGTATTACATGCCGCAGTGGGACACCTTCGCGCTGTCGCGTTTCGAGGACATCTGGAAGGTGCTGGAAGTCAACAACGGCACGTTCGTCGCCTCGGAGGGCACGCTGCCGGCGGCATCGGTTCTGGCCCAACACAACTCCGGACCGGTCGACGACCCGCCGCTGCACCCGCTTCCGTTCCACGCCATGTTCGACGCCGACCTGTACGGCGAGATCCGGCGCACGCACTCCCGGCCGTTTCGGCCGCGTTCGGTCACCGACCTCGAGGGCAGGATCCGCGAGCTGGCCAACGAACGCCTCGACCTGCTGTTGCCGCGCGGCTCGTTCGACCTGACCCAGGACTACGGTGGCGTCGTGGTGGCCGCGATCGTCTGCGAACTCCTGGGCATTCCCACCGATCTCGCGCCGCAGGTCCTCGCCGCGGTCAACGCCGGCAGCCTCGCCCAGCCGGGTGTCGGCGTGGACACCGGGCAGGCGCGCCCGAACTATTTCGAGTTCCTGCTGCCCGCGGTCGCGCGCCGCCGTGCCGACCGGTCCGGGCCGCCGCTGGGCGTGGTCGACGGCCTGCTCGGCTACCACCTGCCCGACGGCAGCGCGCTGGACGACATGGAAGTCGCCACCCAGATGCTGTGCATCTTCATCGGCGGGACCGAGACGGTCCCCAAGATCGTCGCCCACGGGCTGTGGGAGCTCAGCCGGCGGCCCGACCAGTTGGCCGCAGTGCGCGCCGATCCCGAAGGCAACGTGCCCGTCGCCCGCGAGGAGATGATCCGATACTGCGCGCCCGCGCAGTGGTTCGCGCGAACGGCGCGCAAGCCCTTCGACATTCACGGTCAGACCATCAATCCCGGCCAGCGCGTCATCACCCTGCTCGCCTCGGCCAGCCGCGACGAGCGGGAATACCCCGAGCCCGACGAGTTCATCTGGGACCGGCCCATCCGCCGCTCGCTGGCGTTCGGCCGCGGCCAGCACTTCTGCATCGGCTACCACCTGGCCAGGCTGGAAATCGATGTGCTGCTTGCCGAATGGCTGCGTCGGGTGCCCGACTACGCGATCCAGGACCAAGCCGCCACCCGGTTGCCGTCCAGCTTCCAATGGGGCTGGAACAACATCCCGGTGGAGGTCTGAGGTGTGGTCCTACCGGCTCATCGCCCCGTATCTGTTCGAGCGGACGACGATCGCCGACACCGCCCCTGAGTCCCTGACCGACGGGCAGGTGCTGCTGCGGTTCCTGGCCGCCGGCGTCTGCGGCAGCGATCTGCCCGCGTTTCGCGGCGCCAAGGGCCGAATCCCCGGCGACGACGGCCGCAGCGGACCCGAGAAGGACGGCTTCCCCATCCACGAGGTCGCCGGCGAGGTGATCGCCAGCCGCCACCCCGCGCACCGCCCCGGGGACCTCGTCGTCGGCTGGGCCTCCGGGTTCGACGGCATGATGGAACGCATCGTCACCGACGGTGACGGTTTGGCGCCCTACGACCCGGCGCTGACACCGGCGCAGGCCATCGGCCTGCAACCGCTGGCCTGTGTGCTCTACGCCTGCGAGCAGCTCGGCGATCTGGCCGGGCGGCGCGTCGCGATCATCGGCCAGGGATCGGTCGGCCTGCTGTTCTCCTACGTCGCCAAGGCGGCCGGTGCGCGCCGCGTCACCGGGGTCGACCCGATCGACCGCCGCGATGTCGCAAGGGCATTCGGCGTCGACGAACCGGTGCGCGCCACCAGCGACCGCTGGGCGAGTCAGCTGGCACCCGGGGACCGCGCCGACGTCGTCATCGAGGCGGTCGGTCACCAGGTGGCCACCCTCACCCACGCCATCGACGCCACCGCCCCCGGCGGCACCGTCTTCTACTTCGGTGTCGCCGACGACGAGATGTATCCCATCAGCATGCGGGCCATGCTGCGCAACAACCTGACGCTGAAATCCGGTGTGACGCTTGACCGTCGGCGGATGCTGGAGCTCGCGAGCAAGTTCGCCGCCGAGCACCCCTGGCTGCTCGGCGCCTACCTCACCCACACGTTCGGCGTCGAGCAGGTGCAGGACGCGTTCGAGCTGGCCAGCCGACCGGTGGCCGAGCGCATCAAGATCGCGATCGCCGGGTGAGGGGCCGACCGTGACCGACGCTTCGCCGGGCAATCTGCAGCTGGCGCTCAGCAGCAAGCCCGCCATCTTCGGCGGCTGGGTCACCGGCCCCAGCTGGCTGGGACCCGAGGAATTCGCCCGCGCCGGTTACGACTACGTCGGATTCGACGCCCAGCACGGCTATCTCGACGACGCCGGCGTCGCCCGCATGCTGCGCCGCACCGAACACCTGCCGCTGGGCACCCTCGTGCGCCTGCCCAACGCCGACGCCGCACCGATCGGGCGGGTGGCCGACGCCGGGGCCGACGCCGTCGTCATCGCGATGATCGAATCGGCCGACGAGGCCGCCGCCGCCGTGGCCGCCACCCGCTACCCGCCGGCGGGCGTGCGCAGCTTCGGACCGCTGCGCGCCAGCCTGGGGCACGACCCCGCCGCCCACGAATCCCGGATCGGCGTGTTCGCGATGATCGAGACCGCGGCGGCGCTGGCGGACATCCGCGAGATCTGCGCGGTCGACGGCCTGACCGGAATCTACGTCGGCCCGGCCGACCTCGCCATCTCGATGGGCGCCGGCGTCCTCGGAGCGACCCGGCATCCCGAGGTCCTCGACGCGATCACGCGCATCCACCGGGCGGCCTCGGATGCGGGGCTGGTCACCGGCATTCACGCCGGGGACGGCATGACGGGCCAGGCCATGGCGCGGCTGGGTTTTCGCATGATCACCCTGGCCGCCGAGTCGCAGGCACTGCGCCGCGGGGCCGCCGAACACCTGCGTGAGGCGACGCAATGACCGGCCACCCGTCGGACGACGAGGCAGCGATCCGCGATTTGATCGCCGGCTACGCGCTCGCCCTCGACGCCGGTGATGTCGACGGCTGCCTCCGGCTGTTCGCCCCCGACGGCGAATTCCTGGTGTACGGCCGGACTTTCGCGGGCCATGACGGGATCGCCGAGATGTTCCGCGCCGCGGCGCGCGGCCTGCATCTGACCGGCGTCTCGCGGATCGCGGTGGACGGAGAGCGCGCCACCGCCCGATCGCAGGTGCTGTTCGTCCGGGCCGGCGACCTGCAGCTGCGGCCCGCCCTCTACGACGACGAGCTGACCCGCGTGGACGGCCGGTGGCGCTTCTCACGGCGCCGGTGCAGCTTCGTCACCAGCGGCGGGCTGGCCGACCACCCGGAGGGCGCGCCGGCATGAACCCACGTGTCGCACTCGTGACCGGCGCGGCCGGCGGGCAGGGCCGGGCCATCGCCGAACGCCTACGCGCCAAGGGTTTTTCGGTGGCCGCCTGCGATCGGCGGGCCGACGAACTCGCCACCGCGGTGCGCCAATCGGGCGACGAGGAACTGATCGCGGTGGAGCTCGACGTCACCTCGGAGCAGCAGTGGGACTCGGCCGTGGCACACGTCGTCGAGCGCTTCGGGTCGCTGAGCACGCTGGTCAACTGCGCCGGCGTGCTGCACCGCGCGTCGTTGACCGAGGAGACCGCCGAAGGATTCGAAAACTCGTGGCGGGTCAACTGTCTGGGCGCGTTCCTCGGCATGCGCGCCACGCTCGAACACCTGCGCGCGGCGCCCGACGCGTCCATTGTCAACATCTGCAGCACCGGCGCGATCCGCCCGTTCCCCCAGCACGGCGCCTACGGCTCGTCGAAGTGGGCGCTGCGCGGCCTGACCCAGACCGCCGCCGCCGAACTCGCGCCCTCCGGCATCCGGGTCAACGCCGTGTTCCCCGGGCCGATCGCCACCACGATGCTCGACGAGACCACCCAGACCCGGCTGGCCGCGGCATCGATGTTCGGGCGGATAGGCCGCGCCGACGAAGTCGCCGACGCCGTGGCCTTCCTGGTCTCCGGCGAGGCGTCGTTCATCACCGGCTCCGAACTCATCATCGACGGTGGGCAATGCCTGCAGATCCGATGACCGACCTGTCGGTCGGCATCATCGGCGCCGGCCCGGGCGGCCTGGCGCTGGGAATCATGCTGTCACGCGCCGGGTTTCGTGACTTCACCATCTTCGACCGCGAAGACGGCGTCGGGGGCACGTGGCGGATCAACACCTATCCGGGACTGGCGTGCGACGTCAAGTCGCACCTCTACTCGTTCTCGTTCGACCTGAACGCCCACTGGTCACGGCTGTGGTCGGGCCAACCCGAAATCCTGGACTACTTCCAGCGCAGCGCCGACAAGCACGGCCTGGGGCCACACCTGAAACTGCGCACCGAAATCCGCTCCGCACGATGGGATTCGGACACCCAGCGATGGTGCCTGACCACCGCGACCGGCGAACAGCACCACTTCAACGTCGTCGTCTCGGCCGTGGGCCTGTTCACCCGGCCGCTGATGCCCGACCTCGTCGAGGAAGAGCCCTTCACCGGAACGGTGATGCACTCGTCGCGCTGGGACCACTCGATCCCGCTGGAAGGCAAGAAGATTGCGGTGCTCGGCACCGGATCGACGGCTTCCCAGCTGATCCCCGAATTGGCCAAAGTGGCCGGCACGGTGTATTCGGTGCAACGATCACCCACCTGGATACTGCCCAAGCCCGACCGGCACTACACCCGGGGGGAGCGCTGGGCCTTCGCGCACCTCCCGTTCGCCAAAAAGGTCTACCGCACCCGGCTGTGGCTGCGCAGCGAATCCAACATCGCGGTGATCGAGCACGGCAGCGAAAAGACCGAGCAATTCACCGCCCTCGCCCTGCGGCTGCTCGAAAACACGGTCGACGACGAGGAATTGCGCCGCAAGCTCACACCGGACCACCCGATGGGCTGCAAGCGGCTGGTGTTCTCGTCGGACTACCTGCCCGCGCTGACCCGCCCCAACGTCGAGGTGCTGACCAGCCCGGCGCGCTCCCTGCGTGCCCGGTCCCTGGTCACCGAAGACGGCACCGAACGCGAGGTCGACCTGGTGGTGTGCGCCACCGGCTACGCCGCCGCCGACTATCTCGGGGAGCTGGACGTTTCCGGCGAACACGGAATCACGCTGCGGCAGGTCTGGCGCGACGGCGCGCACGCCTACCTCGGCATGGCCGTGCCGGATTTCCCCAATTTCTTCATGCTGTACGGGCCGAACACCAACGTCGGCTCGAACAGCGTCATCTTCATCCTCGAAGCCCAGGCGCGCTACATCGTGCGGGCGCTGCGGCACCTTCGCCGCCACCGCAAACGCTACGTCGCGGTGCGTGCCTCGGCGCTGGCCGAGTTCGTCGCCAAGATCGACCGCTGGATGGTGGGCACCGTCTGGAACACCCAGTGCAGCAACTACTTTCGCGCCCCCAACGGGCGCGTGGTCACCCAGTGGCCGCGCAGCGCCCGAACCTTCTGGGGGATGACGCGCAGGTTCAGGCCCGCCGACTTCCGTTTCGAACCGCCCGCCACCTCCGCCTCGCCCCCGGTCGCCGTGCCCGAGCGGGGAACTCGATGACGGAGCTCGACGGCGCCGACCGCCTCGATCCGGCGCTGCGCGCACTCGCGACCACCCGAACGGACTTCTCGGCCGCCGCGATCCAGCTGACGCGTGGACCGTTCAACGAACGCCGCCGCATCACCGCCGAGCAGACCGACGTCTGTGACGTCCGGATCGACGAGGACAACGCGGCCGGCGTCGGGGTGCGCATCTACCGCGGTGGCTCGGCCCCGGCGCCCGCCGTCGTGTATTGCCACGCCGGCGGTTTCGCGCTGGGCAACCTGGACACCGATCACCGCCAGTGCGTGGAGCTCGCCCGCCGCGGGCGTTGCACGGTGGTGTCGGTGGACTACCGGCTGGCTCCGGAGCACCCCTATCCGGCCGCGCTCGACGACGCGAGCGCCGTGCTGCGCTGGGCCATCGACGACGCGGCGTCGCTCGGCGTGGACCCGGCGCGGGTGGCCGTCGCGGGCAGCAGCGCCGGCGCCGCCCTGGCCGCATGCCTGGCGCAGCGCGCCGCCGACGGATCCTTGCCGCCGGTGGTGTTCCAGCTGCTGCACCAGCCGGTGCTCGACGACCGGCCCACCGGATCGAAGTCGGAGTTCCGCACCAGTCCCGCCTTCGACGGCGAGGGCGCCGAGCTGATGTGGCGCCACTACCTCGACCCAACGGCCGCGCCGGAGGCCGCGGTGCCCGCACGGCGACCCGAATTCGCCGGGCTGGCACCGGCTTTGATCACCTGCGCGGAGATCGATCCCTTCCGCGACGAGGCCATCGACTATGCGCTGCGGCTGCTGCGCGCCGGGATCTCGGCGGAGCTGCACGTGTTTGCGCGCGCCTGCCATGGATTCGACTCACTGCTGCCGGAATGGCCGGGCTCGCAACGCCTGTTCGCGCTGCAAGGCGAGGCGCTGGCCGGCGCGCTGCACGGCGACTAGGCGTCGAATCGGATCAGCTGGCGCACGGCGGTGCCGTCGGCCAGGTGGTCCATCGCCTCGTTGATGTCGTCGAGCGCGATCGTCGACGACACCAGCGATTGCACCGGCAGCCGGCCGGAACGCCACAGCTCGACGAAGCGCGGAATGTCCCGGCTGGGCACCGCCGAACCGAGGTAGCTGCCGATCAGCGACCGGCCCTCGGCCACAAAACCCAACGGCGACACCGTGATCCGGGCGTCCGGCGGGGGCAAGCCGACGGTGATGGTGCGCCCGCCCGGCGCGGTCAAGGCGATCGCGGTCTCGAGCGCGGCGGGGTGGCCGACGGCCTCGACGACAACGGCCGCCTTCACCCGCGCGTCCTCGGCCTGCTGCGGCGTGTACGCCTCGTGGGCGCCCAGGGCGCGGGCGGCGGCCAACTTGTCGGGCAACTGGTCGACGGCGACGACGCGCACGTCGTCATAGGTGAGGGCGGTGAGCAGCGCCGCCATCCCGACGCCGCCCAGCCCGACCACGGCGACCGTCTGGCCCGGCCGCGGCTGCCCCACGTTGAGCACCGCGCCGCCGCCGGTGAGCACCGCGCACCCCAACAGCGCGGCGACATCGGCGGGCACGTCGGGCGGCACCGCGACCGCGCTGGCCCGATTGACGACCGCGTGCGTCGCGAAACCCGAGACCCCGAGGTGGTGATACACCGGTTGGCCGGCCCGGCTGAGCCGAATGTCACCGCCCAGCAGGGTGCCGGCGCCGTTGGCGGCGCTGCCCGGCTCGCACGGCGTCAGGCCTTCGGTCGCGCACGCCGCGCAATGGCCGCAGCGCGGCAGGAACACCAGCACCACCCGCTGGCCGACGGCCACATCGCCGACACCGTCACCGGCCCGCTCGACGATCCCGGCGGCCTCGTGGCCGAGCAGCATCGGCACCGGGCGCACCCGGTTGCCGTCGACCACCGACAGGTCGGAGTGGCAGAGGCCGGCCGCCTCGATGCGGACCAGCACCTCGTCGCGACCCGGCGGCGCGAGGTCGACGTCGGCGACACTGATGGGCCGCGACCGCGCGTAGGGCCGGGGCGCCCCGATGTGCTCCAGTACCGCGCCCCGAATTCCGGACATGCTGGAATACAACCATGGCGTCGGCTCCAGTAGTTCCCCCCGCCCCGGACGGGTTGACCAGCAACGACTTCCCGGTGCTGTGGCCCGTCGGGACGCGATGGGCCGACAACGACATGTTCGGCCACCTCAACAACGCCGTCTACTACCAGTTGTTCGACACCGCGATCAACGCCTGGATCAACACCGCCACCGGGCTGGACCCGATCACCACGCCGGCGCTGGGCATCGTCGCCGAGTCGGGTTGCCGCTACTTCTCCGAACTGCATTTCCCCCAGGACCTCACGGTGGGCTTGGCCGTGACCCGGCTGGGCCGCAGCAGCGTCACCTACCGGCTGGGCGTGTTCGAGTCCGGTGACGGCGACCCGCGGCCGATCACCGCGCTGGGGCACTGGGTGCACGTCTACGTCGACCGGGCCACGCGCAAGTCCGTCCCGATTCCCGACCCCGTCCGGACCCTGCTGTCGACGGCCAGCGTCCGCGAATCGGCCTAGCTCCGGCCCAGATACCGCCCTGCGCTGGGGTTTTCGCTCACCCCGATATGCTGCGCGCATGCCAGTGTTGAGCAAGACCGTCGAGATCGGCGCCGACGCCGGGTTGATCATGAAGATCGTCGGCGACTTCGAGGCTTACCCGCAGTGGAACGAGGAGATCAAGGGTCTCTGGGTGCTCGCCCGCTATGACGACGGGCGGCCCAGCCAGCTGCGGCTCGACACCGATTACCAGGGCATGCAAAGCATGTTCATCCAGGCCGTGTACTACCCGGGGGAAAACCAGATCCAGACCGTCCTGCAGCAGGGCGACCTGTTCACCAAGCAGGAGCAGCTCTTCTCCGTGGTGGCGATGGGCGCTTCCAGCCTGCTGACCGTGGACCTGGACGTCGAGACCTCGATGCCGGTCCCGGCGCCCATGGTCAAGCAGCTCCTCAACAACGTCCTCGACCACCTCGCCGAGAGCCTCAAGCAGCGCGCCGAGCAGCTGGCCGCGACCTAGCCACCGCGACAGCCAGTTCTCGCCGCGAGCGTAAACCCACTGCGCAATGGCGGCCCCGAATTCGCGGTGTGCTTACGCTCGCGACCGTCAGGAAGCGCTGAGCCCGGTTCGGTCGCGCATCTCGGTCAGCCGGGCCGCCGCGTCGGTGAACTGCCACACGGTGTGCTCGATCACCGCCGCGGTGTCGCGGTGGCGCAGCGCGGCGATCAGCTTCCGGTGGTTGTCGACGGCGGCCTTGCCCCAATGCGGATCGGCGGCGTACACCAGCACCGGCATATAGCGGGCGGCGTTGAGCAGGAACCACGCCAGCTTGATCCGGCCGCTGGCCTGGTTGAAGACCCGGTGAAAGGCGAACTCGATGCCCGCGATGGTCTCGGCGTCGCCGGATCCGACGGCCGCGGCGAGCGAATCGTTGATGCGGTCCAGCTCGTCGATCTCGGCGTCGGTGATGTGGTCGGTGGCCGCGGCGGCCAGCTCCTTGGCGATCGAGGCCTGCAGCCAGAAGATGTCCTCGATGTCCTGGCGGGTAAGCGGCAACACGACGTGGCCGCGGTGCGGCTCCAGCTGCACCATGCCCTCGCCGCGCAACTTCAGCAGGGCTTCGCGCACCGGGGTGACACTGACCCCGAGTTGGGCCGCAGTCTCGTCGAGACGGATGAACGTCCCCGGACGCAGCGTTCCGGACATGATCGACGCCCGGAGATGGCCCGCGACCTCATCGGACAGCTGAGCCCGCCGCAGCGGCCGCCGGCTCCTCGGCTGCATGGACATCGGTGCGTTCACAGGGTCTGCCAGGACTTTCAGTGACTTGGCGGGACGGGATTCAAGTTTTGACGGACCTTGACGGGCGCTTGTCGAGGACTTGTCAGTGGACCGTCAAAGCCATAGTGTGACCCACACAACACTATGTTTTATCAAATATCAACCTGGCGCAAGCGGTGCGCGAGTGAAGGGAAGTGTCGAGTTTGACCGCGCAATTGGCAGACCATCTGACAGAGCAGCCGTACCTCGCCCGGCGGCAGAACTGGGTGAACCAACTCGAGCGGCACGCGCTGATGCAGCCGAACGCGACCGCGCTGAGGTTCCTGGGCAAGACCCTGACGTGGGGCGAACTGCGCGGCCGGGTGGCGGCGCTGGCCGACGCGCTGAGCCGCCGGGGTGTCGGCTTCGGCGACCGCGTCATGATCCTGATGCTCAACCGCACCGAGTTCGTCGAATCGGTGCTGGCCATCAACATGCTCGGCGCCATCGCCGTGCCGCTGAACTTCCGGCTGACCGCGGCCGAAATCGCCTTCCTGGTCCAGGATTGCGAAGCGCGGGTGATCATCACCGAATCGGTGCTCGCCCCGGTGGCAACCGACGTGCGCGACATCGAGTCGCTGCTCGGCACCATCGTGGTCGCCGGCGGTTCGACCGACGACACCGTGCTCGGTTACGAAGACCTCGTCAACGAGACCGGGGAGTCGCACCAACCCGTCGACATCCCGAACGACTCCCCGGCGCTGATCATGTACACCTCGGGCACCACCGGCCGCCCCAAGGGCGCCGTGCTCACCCACACCAACCTGACCGGCCAGACGATGACCGGGCTGTACACCAACGGCGCCGACATCAACAGCGACGTCGGGTTCATCGGGGTGCCGTTCTTCCACATCGCCGGCATCGGCAACTTGCTGACCGGGGTGCTGCTCGGCATCCCCACGGTCATCTACCCGCTCGGCGCGTTCGAGCCCGGGCAGCTCCTCGACGTGCTGGCCGCAGAAAAGGTCACCGGGATTTTTCTGGTTCCCGCGCAGTGGCAGGCGGTCTGCGCCGAGCAACAGGCGCGCCCGCGCGACCTGAAACTGCGGGTGATCTCGTGGGGTGCCGCCCCGGCTCCCGACGCGTTGCTGCGCGAGATGTCGGCGAGGTTCCCCGGCACCCAGATCCTGGCCGCGTTCGGCCAGACGGAGATGTCACCGGTCACCTGCATGCTGCTCGGCGAGGACGCCATCCGTAAGCGCGGCTCGGTCGGCAAGGTGATCCCGACGGTCGCCGCCCGGGTCGTCGACGAGAACATGAACGACGTGCCCATCGGCGAGGTCGGTGAAATCGTTTATCGCGCACCAACTTTGATGAGCGGCTACTGGAACAACCCGGCGGCGACGGCGGAAGCGTTCGCCGGCGGCTGGTTCCACTCGGGCGACCTGGTCCGCATGGACTCCGACGGCTACGTGTGGGTGGTCGACCGCAAGAAGGACATGATCATCTCGGGTGGCGAGAACATCTATTGCGCCGAGGTGGAGAACGTCCTGGCCAGCCACCCGAGCATCGTCGAAGTCGCCGTCATCGGCCGGGCCCACGACAAGTGGGGAGAAGTGCCGATCGCGGTCGCCGCGGTGGCGGGCGAGGGGTTGGCGCTCGACGAGCTGGACGAGTTCCTCACCGAGCGACTGGCGCGCTACAAGCACCCGAAGGCGCTCGAGATCGTCGACGCGCTGCCGCGCAACCCGGCCGGCAAGGTGCTCAAAACTGAGCTGCGGATCCGCTACGGGGCCGCAAAAATCGACTAAATCCATTCTAGGGCAAGAGGTTTTAGGACCAGAAAGGAAATTGGGCAGGGGCTGTAACGTTTGCCAGTCGTTGGCGAAGGGTTAATTGTGCGGATGCGGTTCACACGTGCTTGGCCATCGGGTACATTCCTGTGGTCTCCGTTACTACTTGCCAGTAGGGAGCCGATGGTCACAGACGTTGAGTCGGGGCGAGGAGGGGGCGTGCTATAATGTTCCGCCGCGGCGCCGGACGGCGCGCGGTGACGGCCAGAGGGGGCAGCGGTGACTTCGACGTCGACTAGTCGACGGGGCCCCTACCTGGTCGGCTATGTGCGCGATCAACTGCAAACCCCGCTGGAGCTTGTCGGCGGGTTCTTCCGGATGTGCGTGCTCACCGGGAAAGCGCTGTTCCGCTGGCCGTTCCAGTGGCGCGAATTCGTCCTGCAGTGCTGGTTCATCATGCGGGTGGCGTTCCTGCCGACGATCATGGTGTCGATCCCGCTGACGGTGCTGCTGATCTTCACCCTCAACGTTTTGCTGGCGCAGTTCGGCGCCGCCGACCTGTCCGGCGCCGGCGCGGCGATCGGCGCGGTCACCCAGCTCGGCCCGCTCACCACGGTGCTGGTGGTCGCCGGGGCCGGGTCGACGGCGATCTGCGCCGACCTGGGCGCGCGCACCATCCGCGAAGAGATCGACGCGATGGAGGTGCTCGGCATCGACCCGATCCACCGGCTGGTGGTGCCCCGGGTGATCGCCGCGACCCTGGTCGCCACCCTGCTCAACGGCCTGGTGATCACCGTCGGCCTCGTCGGCGGCTACCTGTTCGGCGTCTACCTGCAGAACGTGTCGGGCGGGGCGTACCTGGCCACGCTGACCACCATCACCGGCCTGCCCGAGGTCGTCATCGCGACGGTCAAGGCCGCGGTCTTCGGCCTGATCGCCGGACTGGTCGGCTGCTTCCGTGGGCTGACGGTGCGCGGCGGATCCAAAGGCCTGGGCACCGCCGTCAACGAGACCGTCGTGCTCTGCGTCGTCGCGCTGTATGCGGTCAACGTCGTGCTGACCACGATCGGCGTGCGATTTGGGACGGGGCACTGACATGTCAACGACCACCGTCTTTCGCTCCCGCTTCCCGCGGGCCGCAGAGAATCTCAACCGCTACGGCCTGGCCGCGGCGCGCGGGCTCGACGACATCGGCCAGATGGCGTGGTTCGGCGGGGTGGCCCTGGCGCACATCCCGCACGCGCTGCGCAACTACCGCAAGGAAACCCTGCGTCTGGTCGCCCAGATCGGGATGGGCACCGGCGCCATGGCCGTCATCGGCGGCACCGTCGCCATCGTCGGCTTCGTGACGTTGTCCGGTAGCTCCCTGGTCGCGATCCAGGGGTTCGCCTCCCTGGGCAACATCGGCGTCGAGGCGTTCACCGGATTCTTCGCCGCGCTGATCAACGTGCGCATCGCCGCGCCCGTCGTCACCGGCATCGCGATGGCCGCCACGGTCGGCGCCGGCGCGACGGCCGAGCTGGGCGCGATGCGCATCAGCGAGGAGATCGACGCGCTGGAAGTGATGGGTATCAAGTCGATTTCGTTCCTGGCGACCACCCGGATCATGGCCGGGCTGGTGGTGATCATCCCGCTGTACGCGCTGGCGATGATCATGTCGTTCCTGTCGCCGCAGATCACCACGACCGTGCTCTACGGACAATCCAACGGCACCTACGAGCACTACTTCCGAACGTTCCTGCGCCCCGACGACGTCTTCTGGTCGTTCCTGGAAGCCATCCTTATCACCGCGGTCGTCATGATCACCCACTGCTTCTACGGCTACAACGCCGGCGGCGGGCCGGTCGGCGTGGGCGAGGCCGTCGGCCGATCGATGCGCTTCTCGCTGGTGTCGGTGCAGGTTGTCGTGTTGGCCGCCGCGTTGGCGCTCTATGGCGTCAACCCCAACTTCGCGCTCACGGTGTAGCCATGTCAGCGCCGATCCAGACCAACGCCCCCCGGACCCCGCCGTACAAGTGGGCCGGGTTGGCGGCGCTGGTGATCGCCGCGCTGGTCCTCGGTTTCGTCTACGGCCAGTTCCGCGGCGACTTCACCCCCAAGACCAACCTGACGATGCTGGCGTCGCGGGCCGGTCTGGTGATGGATCCGGGGTCGAAGGTCACCTACAACGGGGTGGAGATCGGGCGGGTCGGCAGCATCGCGGAGACGGTGCGCGACGGCAAGCCGGCGGCGAAGTTCACGCTCGAGGTCTATCCGCGGTATTTGAAGCTGATCCCGTCGAATGTGAATGCCGATATCAAGGCGACGACGGTGTTCGGTGGCAAGTACGTGTCGCTGACGACGCCGGCGCACCCGTCGCCGCAGAAGATCTCGGCGCACACCGTGCTCGACGCGCGTTCGGTGACCACCGAGATCAACACGCTGTTTCAGACGATCACCTCGATCGCGCAGAAGGTCGATCCGGTCAAGCTGAATTTGACGTTGAGCGCGGCGGCGCAGTCGTTGGCCGGGCTGGGGGAGAAGTTCGGGCAGTCGGTGGTGAATGCGAACGCGGTCTTGGATGAGGTGAATCCGCGGATGCCGCAGGCGCGCAAGGACATTCAGCAGTTGGCGGCGCTGGGCGACACCTATGCGGACGCCTCGCCGGATCTATTCGACTTCTTGAACAACGCGGTGGTCACCTCGCGCACGATCAACGCGCAGCAAAAGGATTTGGATCAGGCGTTGTTGTCGGCGGCCGGGTTCGGCAACACCGGGGCCGAGCTGTTCACCAAGGGCGGCCCGTATCTGGCCCGCGGGGCCGCCGACCTGGTGCCCACGGCCCAACTGCTCGACACCTACAGCCCCGAGCTTTATTGCACCCTGCACAACTACCACGACATCGTGCCCATCACCGGCGCCTCCGAAGGTGGTTTCAACGGCTACTCGCTGAACATGAACACCGAGGTCACCTCGGGCCTAGGTCTGCTGCTCAATCCGGTCGCCACCGTCCCGGTCATCGCGTCGCTCCTGGGCGGCATCGCCGGGGTGGTCGGCGGGGCGCCCAACCCCTACATCTGGCCCGAGAACCTGCCACGCGTGAACGCCCGCGGCGGCCCCGGCGGCGCCCCGGGTTGCTGGCAGCGGGTCACCCGAGACCTGTGGCCCGCGCCCGAACTCGTGATGGACACCGGCAACAGCCTCGCGCCCTACAACCACCTGGACACCGGATCGCCGTACGCGATCGAGTACGTCTGGGGCCGCCAGGTAGGGGATAACACGATCAACCCATGAAAATCTCCGGAACCATTACCAGGCTCAGCATCTTCTCGGTGGTGCTGTTGATCTTCACCGTGATGATCTTCGTGGTGTTCGGTCAGATGCGCTTCGACCGCACCAACGGGTATTCGGCGGAATTCAGCAACATCAGCGGCCTGCGGGCGGGCCAGTTCGTCCGCGCCTCGGGCGTCGAGGTCGGCAAGGTCGACAAGGTGGAGCTGGTCGACGGCGGCAAGCGCGCCCGGGTGAAATTCAACGTCGACCGCTCCATCCCGCTGTACCAGTCGACGACCGCCCAGATCCGCTACCTCGACCTGATCGGTAACCGCTACCTGGAGATCAAACGCGGTCAGGGCGAAGGCGCGGACAAGGTCCTGCCGCCCGGCGGGTTCATCCCCCTGTCGCGGACGACGCCGGCGCTCGACCTCGACGCCCTGATCGGCGGTTTCAAGC
This sequence comes from Mycobacterium sp. 5-140-3-2, assembly GCF_035666375.1. Taxonomy (NCBI): domain Bacteria; kingdom Bacillati; phylum Actinomycetota; class Actinomycetes; order Mycobacteriales; family Mycobacteriaceae; genus Mycobacterium; species Mycobacterium sp. 5-140-3-2. The sequence continues at coordinate 5,327,043 of NZ_CP142025.1, read as the reverse complement.
CACTGTTCCGGGCGCTCGACCCACAGAAGGTCAACACCATCGCGACCGCGCTGGTCACCGTGTTCCAGGGCCAGGGCGGCACCATCAACGACATCCTCGACAACACCGCGCAGCTGACTAACCAACTCGGCGAGCGCGACCAAGCGATCGGGGAGGTCATCAAGAACCTGAACATCGTCTTGGACACCACGGTCCGGCACCGGCAGCAATTCGACCAGACGGTCGACAAGCTCGAGGTGTTGATCACCGGCCTCAAGAACCACGGCGACTCGCAGGCCGCGGGGTTCGCCCACATCAGCAACGCCGCCGGGACGGTCGCCGACCTGCTCGCCGAGGACCGAGCGCTACTGCACAAGACGATCAACTACCTGGACGCCGTTCAGCAGCCGCTGATCGACCAGCAAGACCAACTGCAGGACTACCTCAAGAAGGTGCCGACGGCATTGAACATGATCGGGCGCGCCATCGGGTCCTACGGGGACTTCGTGAACTTCTACGCCTGCGACATCACCTTGAAGATCAACGGCCTGCAGGCCGGTGGCCCGGTCCGCACGGTCCGGCTGTTCCAGCAGCCGACGGGTAGGTGCACGCCCCAATGAGAACACTGGAACCACCCAACCGGATCCGCATCGGGCTGATGGGCATCATCGTGACGGTGCTCGTGATCGGCGTCGGCCAAAGCTTCACCAGCGTTCCGATGCTGTTCGCCAGGCCGAGCTACTACGGCCAGTTCACCGACTCCGGCGGCATCAACACCGGCGACAAAGTGCGCATCGCCGGGCTGGACGTCGGCAAGGTGGAGGGCCTCAAGATCGACGGGGACCACATCCGGTTGAAGTTCTCCGTCGGCACCAACACCATCGGCACCGAGAGCCGGCTGGCGATCAAGACCGACACCATCCTGGGGAAGAAGATCCTCGACGTCGAGACCCGCGGCAACCAGCCGCTGCGGCCCGGCCAGACCCTGCCGCTGGGCCAGAGCACCACGCCGTATCAGATTTACGACGCCTTCTTCGACGTCACCAAGGCCGCCCAGGGCTGGGACATCGACACCGTCAAGCAGTCGCTGCACGTGCTCTCGGAGACCATCGATCAGACCTACCCGCACCTGAGCCCGGCGCTCGACGGCGTGGCCAAGTTCTCCGAGACCATCGGCAAGCGCGACGAGCAGGTCAAGCACCTGCTCGCCCAGGCCAACCAGGTGGCCGGCGTGCTGGGTGATCGCAGCGACCAGGTCGACCGGGCGTTGGTCAACGCGAAAACGCTTTTGGCCGCCTTCAACGAACGCGGCCGGGCCATCAACGCCCTGCTGGCCAACGTCGCCGCGTTCTCCGAACAGGTCAAGGGGCTGATCAACGACAACCCGAACCTGAACCATGTGCTCGAGCAGCTGCGCACGGTCAGCGACATCCTGGTGCAGCGCAAGGACGACCTGGCCAACGGGCTCACCGAGGTCGGCAAGTTCCTGCCGTCGCTGAACGAGGCCATCGCCTCGGGGCCGTTCTTCAAGGTGGTCCTGCACAACCTGGCCCTGTACCAGATCTCCCAGCCGTGGGTCGACGCGGCGTTCAAGAAGCGCGGCATCGATCCGGAGGACTTCTGGCGCAGCGCGGGTCTGCCGGCGTACCGGTTCCCCGACCCCAACGGCACCCGGTTCCCCAACGGCGCGCCGCCGCCGGCGCCCCCGGTGCTCGAGGGCACGCCCGACCACCCGGGCCCGGCCGTCCCACCGGGATCGCCGTGCTCATACACGCCGGCGGCCGACGGGCTGCCCCGGCCCGACAACCCGCTGCCGTGCGCGGGTGCGGTGTCCGGGCCGTTCGGTGGTCCGGGCTTCCCGGCGCCGGTGGACGTGATGACGTCACCGCCGAACCCCGCGGGCCTGCCACCCACGCCCGGCATCAATATCGCGGGCCGGCCGGGCGACCCGCCGCCGGACGTGCCCGGGACACCCGTCCCGTTGCCGACGCAGGCGCCCCCGGGTGCGCGTACCGAGAACCTGGCGCCGGCCGGACCGGTGCCGCCGCCGTCGACGTTCGCGCCGGGGCTGCCGCCGGGTCCGCCGGCACCGCCCGGGCCGGGCAACCAGTTGCCGGCGCCGTTCATCAACCCCGGTGGAGCCGGAGGCAGCGGTGTCACGGGAGGTAGCCAGAATTGAGCACCATCTTCGACATCCGCAACATTCGGCTCCCGAAGCTGTCCCGGGCGTCGGTGATCATCGGATCACTGGTGATCGTGCTGGCCCTCGTCGTCGGCTACGTCGGCTGGCGGCTCTACGAGAAGCTCACCAACAACACCGTGGTCGCCTACTTCCCGGCGGCCAACGCCCTGTATCCGGGGGACAAGGTCCAGATCATGGGCCTGCGGGTGGGCGCGATCGACAAGATCGAGCCCAGCGGCGACAAGATGAAGGTCACCTTCCACTACGAGAACAAATACCGGGTGCCGGCCAACGCGTCGGCGGTGATCCTCAACCCCACCCTGGTGGCCTCGCGCGCCATCCAGCTGGAGCCGCCGTACAAGGGCGGTCCGGTGCTGGCCGATAACGCCGTGATCCCCGAAGAGCGCACCCAGGTTCCCGTCGAATGGGACCAGCTGCGCAACAGCATCACCAACATCATCTCGAAACTGGGTCCCACCGCCGAGCAGCCGAAGGGCCCGTTCGGTGAGGTCATCGAGTCGTTCGCCAACGGGCTGGCCGGCAAGGGCAAGCAGTTCAACACCACGCTGAGCAACCTGTCGCAGGCGTTGACCGCATTGAACGAGGGCCGCGGCGACTTCTTCGCCGTGGTGCGCAGCCTGGCGCTGTTCGTCAACGCGCTGCACCAAGACGACGCGCAGTTCGTCGCGCTCAACCAAAACCTGGCCGATTTCACCACCCGGCTCGCGCACAACGACACCGACCTGTCCAACGCGATCCAGCAGTTCGACAGCCTGCTCACCACCGTGCGCCCCTGGCTCGACAAGAACGCCGGGGTGCTGACCTACGACGTCAACAACCTCGAGACCGCGACGAACGCGTTGCTGCAACCGGATCCGCTGAACGGTTTGGAGACCGCGCTGCACGTCGTGCCGACGGCCGCGGCGAACATCAACCAGATCTATCACCCGTCGCACGGATCGCTGGTCGCCATCACGTCGATCACCAACTTCGCCAACCCGATGCAGTTCATCTGTAGCGCGATCCAGGCCGGCAGCCGGCTTGGCTACCAAGAGTCGGCCGAACTGTGCGCGCAGTACCTGGCGCCGATCCTCGACGCGATCAAGTTCAACTACCCGCCGTTCGGCCTGAACCTGTTCAGCACCGCCGAGACGTTGCCCAAGCAAGTGGCCTACTCCGAGCCGCGCTTGCAGCCGCCCAACGGGTACAAGGACACGACCGTCCCCGGCATCTGGGTGCCCGACACCCCGACCTCGCACCGCAACACCCAGCCGGGCTGGATCGTCGCCCCGGGCATGCAGGGTCAGCAGGTCGGGCCGATCACCGCGGGCCTGATGACGCCGGAGTCGTTGGAAGAGCTCATGGGTGGCCCGAACATCGAACCCGTCCAGTCGAACCTGCAGACCCCGCCGGGTCCGCCGAACGCCTACGACGAGAACCCGATCCTGCCGGTGATGGGACTGAACGCCCCGGTGCCGATCCAGCCGCCGCCGCCCGGGCCGGGCGTGGCCCCGGGTCCCGTGGCGCCGACCCCGGCGCCGGTGTCCGCGCCCGCGCCGAACGCTGGCGGGCCGGCGTCGGCCGCTGACTTCGGAGGTGGCCAGTGACGAGCGCGATGAGGCTGATCCGCCACCGTGCGTGGCAGACGCTGGTGCTGCTGGTGGCCGCGATGGTGCTGAGCTCGTGTGGCTGGAAGGGCATCTCCAACGTCGCGATTCCGGGCGGCCCCGGCAGCGGGGCGGGGTCCATGACCATCTATGTGCAGGTGCCCGACACCCTGGCGATCAACGGCAACAGCAAGGTGATGGTGGCCGACGTGTTCGTCGGCTCGATCAAGGCCATCAACCTGAAGAACTGGGTGGCCACCCTGACGCTGGGCTTGGACAAGCACACCAAGCTGCCCAAGAACGCCACCGCCAAGATCGGCCAGACCTCGCTGCTGGGTTCGCAGCACGTCGAGCTCGCGGCGCCGCCGAACCCGTCGCCCGAGCTGCTCAAGGACGGCGACACCATTCCGCTGAAGAACTCGTCGTCGTACCCCACCACCGAGCAGACGCTGGCCAGCCTTTCATTGATCCTGCGCGGCGGCGGCATCCCCAACCTGGAGGTGCTGCAGAACGAGATCTACAACATCTTCAACGGCCGCGGCGAGGCGATCCGGTCCCTGCTCGGCAAGCTGGACACCTTCACCACCCAGCTCAACGCGCAGCGCGACGACATCACCCACGCCATAGACTCCACCAACCGGCTGCTGACCTACGTCGGCGGGCGGGCGGACGTCCTGGACCGGGTGCTCACCGACATCCCGCCGCTGATCAAACACTTCGCCGACACGCAAAACCTGCTGATCAACGCCGTCGATTCGGTGGGGCGCCTGAGCCAGGTCGCCGACCAGTACCTGTCGGAGGCGCGCGCGCCGCTGTACACCGACCTGCAGGCGCTGCAATGCCCGTTGAAGGAGCTCGGCCGGGCCTCGCCGTATCTCATCGGCGCGCTGAAGTTGATCCTCACGCAGCCGTTCGACATCGACACGGTGCCGAAGATCTTCCGCGGCGACTACATCAACATCTCGTTGACGCTGGACCTGACCTACAGCGCGGTCGACAACGCGTTCCTGACCGGGACCGGGCTGTCGGGAGCCCTGCGGGCGCTCGAGCAGTCGTTCGGGCGTGACCCCGAGACGATGATCCCCGACGTGCGCTACACGCCGAACCCGAATGACGCGCCGGGTGGACCGCTGGTGGAAAGGGGGGACAGGAATTGCTGACTCCCTTCATCCGACGCCAGCTGATCGCCTTCGGGATCCTGACCGTCATCTCGCTGCTCGTGCTCGGGGTGTACTACCTGCAGATCCCGAGCCTGATGGGCATCGGGCGGTACACGCTGAAGGCCGAGCTGCCCGCCTCGGGCGGGCTGTATCCGACGGCCAATGTCACCTATCGCGGCATCACCATCGGCAAGGTCACCGATGTCGAGCCGACCGAGCGCGGCGCCGAGGCGACGATGAGCATCGACAGCCACTACAAGATCCCGACCGACGCGACGGCCAACGTGCACTCGGTCTCGGCCGTCGGTGAGCAATACCTGGACCTGGTGTCGAGCGGAAACCCCGGCAAGTACCTCGCGGACGGACAGACCATCACCAAGGGCACGGTGCCCGCCGAAATCGGGCCGGCCCTGGACACGGCGAACCGCGGCTTGGCGGTGCTGCCCAAGGAGAAGATCGGCCAGCTGCTCGACGAGACGGCGCAATCCGTCGGCGGGCTGGGTCCCGCCCTGCAGCGCTTGGTCGACTCCACCCAGGCCATCGTCGGCGATTTCAAGACCCAGATCACCGACGTCAACGACATCATCGAGAACTCCGGCCCGGTGCTGGACAGCCAGGTCAAATCGCGCGACAACATCGAGCGCTGGGCACGCAACCTGAACAGGCTCGCCGCCCAGTCCGCGCAGCAGGACCAGCGTCTGAAAAGCCTGCTGCACCAGGCGGCGCCGACGGCCGATCAGGTCAACGACCTCTTCAGCGGCGTCCGGGAGTCGCTGCCGCAGACGCTGGCCAATCTTGAGGTCGTCTTCGACCTGCTCAAGCGCTACCACACCGGCGTCGAGCAGGTCCTGGTGTTCCTTCCGCAGGGCGCGTCGATCGCCCAGACGGTGGCCGCCCCATTCCCGAACATGGCCGCGCTCGACCTGGCGCTGTCGATCAACCAGCCGCCGCCGTGCCTGACCGGCTTCATCCCGGCCTCGGAGTGGCGGTCCCCGGCGGACACCAGCATTCAGCCGTTGCCGACGGGCACGTACTGCAAGATCCCGATGGAGACCCCGGCCAACAGCGTGCGCGGGTCGCGCAACATCCCCTGTACGGACATCCCGGGCAAACGGGCGGCCACCCCGCGGGAATGCCGCGACCCCAAGCCGTACGTCCCGGCGGGCACCAACCCCTGGTACGGCGACCCCAACCAGATCCTGACCTGCCCCGCGCCGGGAGCGCGATGCGATCAGTCGGTGCGCCCGGGCATGGTGATCCCCGCGCCGTCGATCAACAACGGGCTCAACCCCGCGCCCTCGGACCGGGTGGCGGGGACGCCCCCGCCCACCAGCGATCCGTTGTCGCGGCCGGGGTCGGGTAGCGTGCAGTGCAACGGCCAGCAACCCAACCCGTGTGTCTACACCCCCAGCGGGCCTCCCACGGCGGTCTACAGTCCCCAAAGCGGTGAACTGGTGGGGCCAGACGGGGTTAAATACTCCGTCGAGAATTCGACCAGAACAGGAGACGACGGATGGAAGGAGATGCTGGCACCAGCCGGCTGAACCCCATCGACACGGACGACGATTCGTTGAGCCCCGAAGACAAGGACGAGGATTCGACGGCACCCGACAGCGTAGCCGAGCAGGCCGATCCGCAGGGTGACCCCCAGGATCCGGTGGAATCCGGTGAGCCCGGTGCGACCGCGCCGCGCGGCGCGTCAAGAGTGGGACGCGGGTGGCTGGCCGCCATCGCGGTGCTGCTGGTGCTATGCGCGGGCGCGATCGGGGCGGGGGGCTACCTCGCGCAGCGCTATCACCGCGACAGCCTGGTGATCGCCCGCAACGATGCCACCGCGCTCAAGGCGGCGGTCGAATGCGTCACGGCGACGCAGGCGCCGGACACCAACGCGATGACCGCGGCTGAGCAGAAGATCATCGAATGTGGCACAGACACTTTCCGCACGCAGGCCTTGCTGTACACCAGCATGCTCGTTCAGGCGTACCAGGCCGCGAACATCCACGTTCAGGTGTCCGATGTGCGGGCGGCGGTCGAGCGCAACAACCCCGACGGGTCGATAAATATCCTTGTCGCGCTCCGCGTCAAGGTGGCCAGCGATCAGACTGAGAACGAGACCGGCTACCGCCTGCGGGTGAAGATGGCATTCGCCGAGGGGCAATACAGGATCTCCAAACTCGACCAGGTGACGAAGTGACGGTGGTGGTCGAACAGACTGCACCCACGGACGTCCCAGAGCCACCGCGGGAAGCCTTGGCGCCCTGGCATTCTCGCGTCGGCGCCTTCGCCATCGACGTGCTGCCGGGCGTGGCGGTGCTGGCGACGCTGGCGTTGGTGTCGCTCACGGTGCCGGCGCGCGGCCTGTGGTGGTGGGTGTCCATCTGCGTCATGGGGCTCGCCGTCCTGGCGATGCTGGTCAACCGGTTGCTGCTGCCGACGATCCTTGGCTGGAGCCTGGGCCGCGCCGTGGCGGGCATCGCCGTGACGCGTCGCGGCGGTGAGGCCGCGGGGCCGTGGACGCTGCTGCTGCGCGACGTCGCCCACCTGCTCGACACCGCGACGACCGTGGGATGGCTGTGGCCGCTGTGGGATTCGCGTCGCCGCACGTTCGCCGACATGGTGGCGCGCACCGAGGCGCGACGCCTGCAGCCGGACCAGGCGCCCCCGAACGTCCGGCGCTGGGCCGCGGCCGCGGTGGCGGCCGCGACGCTGGCATGCGTGGGCGGTGCCGCGTTGAGCTACGGCGCGGTGTACGCCCCGCAGCGGGCCAGCGAGCAGACCCGCGCCCAGCTCTCGACGCAGGGGCCGAAAATCGTGGCCCAGATGCTGACGTATGACCCCAAGTCCCTGCAGGACGACTTCACCCGGGCCCAATCGCTGGCGACCGACAAATACCGCGGACAGTTGGCGGCCCAGCAAGACCTGGTGCGCAAGGGAACCCCGGTGATCAACGAGTACTGGGTCACCAACAGCTCGATCGAATCGGCGGCCCCGAGGCGCGCCACCATGCTGTTGTTCATGCAGGGCCGGCGCGGCGCGGCGCCCGAGGTGCGCTACATCAGCGCAACCGTGCGGGTGAGTTTCGCCAAGGACGGCGGAAACGCTTGGCGCGTCGATGATCTCACCGTGCTGTCCAAGCCGAAACCGCCGGCGAGCGGCAAATGAGCCCGCGCCGCAAGTTCGTGCCCGGTGAGCGGCCCTTGCTCGTCGAGCGCCCGGTCGCCCCGCAGCGGGGATGGCTGGCGCCGTTGGCCAGCACGGTCGCGGCGGTGCTGATGGTCGCGGCGATCAGCGCCTGCGCGCTGGTGTGGGTGTCGCATGAATCCCGGGCCCGCGCCGCCTCGCGCGACCGCGAGGTGCTGACCTACGTGAGCGGCTTCATGACGCAGTTCACCTCGATTGACCCCTTTCACGCCAACGACTACGTGAACCGGATCCTGGCCCAGGCGACCGGAGATTTCGCCAAGCAGTACCAGAAGAACGCCAACGAGATCCTGCTTCAGGTCGCCCGGGCCGAACCGGCCACCGGCAGTGTCCTCGGCGCCGGCCTGGAGCGCTGGAACGACGATGGCAGCGCCAATGTCATGGTGGCCACGGCCATCACCACGAAATCACCGGACGAGAAACAGGTTTTGGAGAACGCCAATCGTTGGGCGGCAACCGCGACGCAGGAAGGTAACCAGTGGAAGATCAGCAACCTGCAGCAGGTGATCTGACCGCCGAGGACGAGGCGACCGTTGACGAGGCGACCGTTGCGGCGCCGGACGACGGCGACGCCGGGGCCACCGACGACGCCACCGACGCCGAGGTTACCGACGACGCCACCGACGCCGAGGCTACCGAGGACGCCGGCGAGCAGGCGGCGGACGCCCCGGCGCCGGCGCCACGCAAGCGGCGCCTCGCCGGTAAGGCATGGGCGATCGTCGCCCTGGTCGCCGCCGTGCTGTTCGTCGGCTCCGCCGGGTTCGCCGGCGCGATGGTGCAGCCCTACCTAACCGACCGGGCCGTCGCCGAAACGAAAATCAACGTCGCGCGCACGGCGGCCAACGCGATCACCACGCTGTGGACCTACACCCCGGAAAACATGGACACCCTCGCCGACCGCGCATCCGCCTATCTCACCGGCGATTTCGCGGCGCAGTACCGCAAATTCGTCGACGCCATCGTGGCGCCGAACAAACAGGCCAAGATCACCAACCACACCGACGTCACCGGCGCGGCGGTCGAATCGCTCGACGACAACAACGCCGTGGTCATCATCTACACCAACACCACGTCGACCAGCCCGCTGACCAAGAACGTGCCGTCGCTGAAGTACCTGTCCTATCGGCTGTTCATGAAGCGTCAAAAGAGCCGCTGGCTGGTGACCAGGATGACGACGATCACCTCGCTGGATCTGACACCGAAAACCTGACGCCGCAGCCACGGGCACGCCGAAATAGACTGCACCCCATGGCGGTTACCTCACCGGTCTCACAACGATCGACGGTGGCGGCGCTGCTGTTGCTGACGTTCGCGACGGGACTGGCCGACGCGATCAGTATCCTGGTGCTCGGCCACGTGTTCGTCGCCAACATGACCGGCAACGTGATCTTCCTGGGTTTCTGGCTGGCGCCGAGAACCAGCATCGACCTGACCGCCGTCGTGGTCGCCCTGCCGACCTTCGTGTGCACCACCGTGTTCAGCGGCCGGCTGTCCCGGCATTTCGGCGAGCGGACGCGGGCGTGGATCACTACGGTGCTGGCCACCGAGATCGTCCTGCTGGTTACCGTGTCGATCCTGGCGGGTGCGGGAGTGCTGACCTACCAACGGAATTCCACACTCGTCATGATCGGCATCCTCGCCGTGACGTTCGGGCTGCAGCACTCGAGCGCACGCCAGTTCGGCATTCCGGAACTCTCCACCACCGTGCTGACGTCGACGATCGTCAGCCTCGGCCTGGACAGCCGGCTGGCCGGCGGCACCGGTGAGCGCCAAAGGCTGCGGGTCGGCGTTGTCGTCACGATGGGCGCCGGCGCCTTCGTCGGCGCGACGATGTCGAGGTACACGGTCGCCCCGGTGTTCGTCGTGGCCGCGGCGGTGATAGCGACGAGCCTGCTGATCTTCAGGTTCGGGCCCGGTGCAACGAAAGGCGCTGCGGCCGTGATTAGTTGAACGCGAGCCAGCTCGGCAGCGCCCGCTCGTGTGAGTCGCAGAGCACCTGTCGGGTGTCGCACGACCCCCTGGGGGAGCCGGCGCCGGCCCACATGCCGCCGGTGTCACGGCGCAGCACGATCGCCGAGGAGCCACCGCCGTCGAGCAGCACGGCATTGTCGCTGCCCAGCCCCCGGAACAGGTCCTGCATGTTGTCCGGGGTGTAGTTGCCGCCCTCGAAGATGTACATCTCGTCCTTTTGCCGCGCGTAGGCCAACGCCGTTCGCGCCGCGCTGGGCCCGCCGTCGTGCAGCTGTTCGGTGTTGCCGGGTGCCAGCAGCCCGATGCCCGACACCGCCACGAACCTCTCGTTCTTGCTGAGCAGATCCTGGACGACCGGGGTCGCGGCGTCGTAGTCCTTTTTTGTCTTGGGCCACACCACATACGGCGCGCCGCCGGACGGCAGGATCATGGTCGTCAGCGCGCTCCAGCTCTCGCCGCCGCCGGAGAGACCCTGCTTGCCGGGATAGGCGAGGGTGCCCGTGACCGCCTGGTTGGCGCGGCCCCGGCCATTGGTGTTGTCCACGAAGGCGCCCAACGGTGAGCTGCACCCGGTCTGGCGCCACGAACCGCCCTTTTGCCCGCGCACGTCGAAGAAGTTGGCGTTGATCGCGATCGTCGGCTGGCCCATGCGTTGCCACGCTTGCAGCGGTGTGTAGAGCTCCGAGGCCTGCCACAGCCCCTCCCCGGTGCGGGCACCGGGATTGTTCTCGCAGCGGGCCTGGTCGCCCTGGTGCGTGTCGACCAGCAGGTGCGGTGAGAGACGTCCGGCCGCGTTCTTGATGATCATCAGGTGGCCGCCGTTGTTCATCTCATACCAGCTGCCGGCGGCGTTGAGCATCGGCGCGGGATGGCCGGGGCCGAAGTTGTACACCAGGTAGGAACCGCGGGTGCTGCCGATGGCGTTGGCGAGCAGATCGCGCCCGTCGGCGGCTCGCGCCAGGGGCAGCCCGTTGGTGGCGGCCAGCGTGAAGCAGGCGAGGAGGGCGGTGCAGCACGCCGCCAGCCGGCGGAAGCTGGCGCGTCGGGTCAGCACGATAGCCCTTTCGGCCATGATCTGGATGCAACAGAGACATCATCAGCCTCATTAGTCACACTGTCAATAAAGATAACGAGCCGATGACGCTGGGGCCACGTGCGAATTACGTTTGTTCGCTGGAACTTTCGGGCTCGGCGACGTCCGGGGTTGATTCGGTGGCGGCCGGCGTCGACTCGGTGGCGGCGGGCTCGGCCCGCTTGCCGCGGCGGGCCTTGTGTTGAGCCTGGTGTTCCTGCGCGAGCGCCAGGGCGGCCGCGCCCTGGATCCGGTGAAAGCCCTTGCGGTCGTAGAGGTGCGTGACGATGCCGCCGAGCAGCAGGCCGATGACGAGGCCCACCGACGTCATGGTCAGCGCCTGGCTCAGGCCCGCATCCCCGCGGCCGCCGAAGTACAGCAGCGATCGCGCGCCCAGGAAAACCTGATGCATCGGCTCGAATTCGGCCAGCCATCGGAAGAAGGACGGCGTCGCCTCCAGCGGCACCGTGGCTCCGGCCGACGGCAGGCCGAGGATCACGAAGATGAGCATGCTCACCAACATCCCCGCCGTGCCGAGCACCGAGAGCAGCGAACTGGACGTGATGCCCACCGCGGCGATCGCGAACACGCCGAACGCCCAGAGCTGCCAACTGAGATCGATGGGCATACCGAGCGCGTCGGCGATCCAGACGTACACCGCCGAGGTGAGCAGCCCGAGCAGCACCATCATGGCCCACTTGAGCAGCAGCGTCTGGAATCTCGAGATCCTGACCTGCTCGGCGAATCGGTACACCGGGCCGAATTCGGCCGGCACGTAGCCGAGCAGCGCGTCGACCAGCGTGCTGACCACGATGCTGCCGGTGAACCCGGCAAGCAGGAGCAGCAGCGCGTAATAGAACGCGGACAGCCCGTTGCCGGTGCCATTGGGCAGCGGGTTGTAGACGACCGACTGGATCTCGATGGGGGCGGCCAGCCCCACCTGGGCCGCGCCGGGTAGCGGCGCGCCGCCGGTCTGCGCGGCCACCTCCGCTGTAACCCGTTGCCCCGCTATGCCGTTGGCCATGCCCATGGCCGTGCTGAGCGTTTGGCCGGCGATGCTCGCGCCCAGCGTGCCGGCCCGCGGGTTGGTGGAGACGGTGATCGACGGCCGTTCGGCGCGGGTCGGCGCCACGGCGCTGGTCCCGAAGTCCCGCAGCTTGGACGAGAAGCTGGGCGGTATCACGACCGACCCGTACACCCGGCCGGTGTCCAGTTGACGTTTGGCCTCGCCGCGGGAGAGCACGCGGACGTCGAACTTGTTCTTGTCCAACCCATTGACCAACCGGTCGGTGATCTGCGCACCCCCGGGGCCGGCGTCCTCGTTCACCACCGCGATGGGGAAATGGTGCAGGTTGCTGCTCGGGTTCAAGATGCCGCCGAGGTAGAGCGCGCACAGCGCCGACATCAGCGCCAACGTGATGATCAGGGGCGCCGCCCAGAACCGCACGGTGCGGATCGCCTTGATGTTGTGCTTGGGATTGGGCGCCGCGTGCTGCGCGTGCGACTGAGGCATGCCGACTCCTGTCTGTCGTGCCCACTCTATGGGCTGCGTCGCCGGCCCTCCATGTCTCAGTCGCCCAGCTTGGCGTGCATCTCCCACAGCAGCAGTTCCGAGGGCTCGCTCGCCGCCGCGCGGCGGCCGTCGGCGTCGGTCAATCGCACGGCGTCGCCCGCGTGCAACTCCCCGATCCCTTCGACGCTGACCCGGCCGCGGGCCAGGAAAAGATGCAGGTAGGGCGCGGCCGGGAGGTGCGCGGCCGCCCCGGCCCCCAGGCGCGTGCCGTGCAGCGCGGCGTGGCGGTTGTGCAGGGTGATGGCCGCGTCGTGGGTGGGGATGCCAGAGGCGATCGTCACCAGGTTGTCGTCCAGCATTTTCGGGTCGATCTCGTGCTGTTGGTAGCTCGGGTCGATGCCGGACTCGTCGGGTACCACCCACATCTGCACGAAATGCACCGGCTCGCTGGGGGAGTCGTTGCGCTCGGAGTGCAGGATGCCGCTGCCGGCCGACATGCGTTGCGCCAGTCCGGGATAGACGACCCCGTGGTTGCCGGTGGAGTCGCGATGGGACAGTTCGCCGCGCAGCACCCAGGTCACGATTTCCATGTCCCGGTGCGGGTGCGTGTCGAATCCCGTTCCGGGGGAGACGATGTCGTCGTTGTTGACCAACAGCAACCCGTAGTGGGTGTTGTCCGGGTCGTAGTGGTCGCCGAAGGAGAACGAGTGCCGGGAGGTCAACCACGGTGTGGTGGTGACGGCCCGATCGGCCGCGCGGCGGATCTCCGCGGTGGCAGACATGATCCCAGCGTAATGCCCGGGCGGGTCAGCCGACCGCCGCGGTGAGCAGCCGCTGGGCGTGGCGGAGCGCGGCGTCGAGCTCGGGCAGGGTCAACCCGGTGGCGTGGCCCAGGTGGATCTCGATCTGATACTCCGGCTGGCCATCGGGGGAGAAGATCGGCAGCACGACGAATTCGGCGGTGGCCAAGTCCGTTTCGAGGACATCGGTGACCGACCGCAGCGTCACCATCGTCATCAGCGTGGTGAGCTGACGCGTGACGTGGGCCGTCGGCTCCAGCGAGGCCAGCACCTCGGCCAGCCGATGGTGCAGCGACTGGTGGGTGTCGTCGAAGCGCCACGCGCCATAGCCGCGGGCACGGATATCGGTCAGCACCCGCTGATGCTCGGAGATTTCGGCGCGGGTGAGCCGGGGCATCACGCGATGCAGCCAGGCCTGGACGAAATCCTCGTCGCGCCAGGCCATGGCGACCAGGCCGAAGGGCGGGTCGATGGGAAAGCGCTGGCCCACAGCGTGTTCGCCGTCGGTGCCGTGGCCGACCGTGTCGACGGTGATCAGGTGTCGGGCGCCGATCTTCGACATGGAGCAGCCCGCGTCGAGCCTGTCGTGCAGGAAGCGCAGCGCGTCGCGGCCGCGGTCCAGCAGCGGAAACTGCTCGCGCAGCCCGTGCACCAGCCCGAACAGCCCGCTGCCCAGCACGTAGCGACGATCCCCGCGCCGCGCCACCCAGGCGCGCCGTTCCAACTCGGCCAGCACGAGGGCGCACGTCGAGGTGCTGATGGCGCAACGTTTTGCCAGTTCCGCCGATGTGAGCCCACCCGGCGAATTTGCCAGGGCGGCAAGCACATCCATCACCCGCGCGGTCGGCGGCGATTTGGGGCGTGGTTCGCCCCGCGCCTGCGCCATTGACGTAGCCACCGCCGCCTCCCTACGATCCGTCCAAAATGCCAGAATATATGTCCTAATATTAGGAGACAATCGTGTTGAAGGTGGGGGTGTGGGGGCCCGGGTCCATGGGAGTGGTCGCCCTGCGTGGCGTGATCGACCATCCGGAGCTGCAACTGGTCGACGTCGTGGTGCACAGCGATGCCAAGGCCGGCCGAGATGCCGGGGAGCTGTGCGGCATTGCGCCGGTGGGCGTGGTGGCCACCCAGGATCCGGCGGCCATGCTCGCCGGCGACGCCGACGCCGTGGTGTACGCCGCCGCCGCCAACCTGCGGCCGCTGGACGCCGTCGAGGACATGGTGTCGATCCTGCGGGCCGGAAAGAACGTGGTGTCGTGTTCGGTGGTGCCGCTGGTCTTTCCCGACGCCGTCGACGCCGCGTTCACCGAGCCGCTGCGCCAGGCCGCGATCGACGGCGGGGTGTCGTTCTTCACCACCGGCATCGACTCCGGATTCGCCAACGACGTTCTGCCGCTGATGCTTACCGGCGTGTCGCGGGTGATCGAATCGGTGCGCGTGACCGAGATGTTCAACTACGCGACCTACCCGGACCGCTCCGCCGTCTACGAGATCCTCGGGTTCGGGCAGCAACCGGACTACCCGGCCTTCGCGGCCCAGCCGGGGATTTTCACCTTCGGCTGGGGGCCCGTGTTGCACCAGCTCGCCGCCGGGTTGGGGGTCAAGATCGACAACATCGAGGAGGCCAACGAGCGGATCCCCGCCGGCGAATCTTTCGACACGCCAACGGGGCACATCGCGGCCGGAACGATCGCGGCCATGCGCTCGACGCTGACCGGTTACGTCGGGGGGAAACCGACCTTCGTCCTCGACCACGTGACGCGCATGCGCGACGACATCGCCCCGGACTGGCCCCAGCCCCGCATCTGCATCGAGCCGAAGGACCTCGGTTACGGCCCGGCGTCCGGCCGCGGGTTGTACCGCGTGGAGATCGAGGGTTCTCCGAGCATGCGCTGCGAATTCGAGATGGCCGAAGACCACGACCACGATCTGGGGGCGCGCATCGCGGGCTCCTCGAGGATGGTCAACGCCATCCCCGCCGTGTGCGCCGCCGCGCCCGGGCTGCTCTCCGCGCTGGATCTGCCGCTGATCACCGGGAACGGCCTGGTGCGTCCGGTGCCGGGCCCGCCGCCCGACAGCCGGCTGTTCTAGTTGGTGACGGCGCGAGTGAGGAGGCGGGCAATCTTGCCTAGGACCGCGCGCCGGGGTACGTCGCGGCGGCGAGCTCCAGGATCTCGGCGCGGTCGGCCGCCAGAATGAATCCGGAGCGGATCGCCGCGTCGAGCGCGCCGGTGAAGCGCTCCAGGTATTCCGTGTTCCCGCCGGGATAGAGCCGGCGCAGCGTGGCGGCGTCGAAAAGCTCGCCGGAGCCGAAGATCATGGACATGATGCTTTCCTCGCCACCCAGCCCCGACGTCCGGGCGACCGGCACGTCCACCCAGGGGGTCCTGAGCCCTCCGCGGGCGAGGCCGTTGCCATCCAGAACCGGTTGCGGCCCTTCGGTTTCCCGGGCCTCAAGGGGTTCCGCGCTCGGCGCCGGCTCGCCGCTGGCGACCCACGTGTTGAGGGCGGTGAGCGCGGCCTGCACCACATAGTGGTGTTGCGGCCCGAAGTTGATGCAGTGCGCCAACTGCTGGCCCATCAGCATGTTGGTCGGCGTGTAGGCGGCGGCGATGTCCGCGAGCGGCGCCGACCCGCTGTCGATGAACGCGACCTGGATGGTGTAGTTGTCGGCGTGGGCGGCGCCGGCGATCTCCCAGACCCGCAGGTATTGGTTGTCGGGCTGGCGGGCGAAGTAGTAGCCCTGCCGGGCTCCGCCGAACACGTCGGTTTCCGTGACGACCGTCAGCAGCGGGACGCGCAGCTCCGGGCGGAACGCAACCCCTTGCGGCTCTTCGGTTTCCGCGAAGATCGAGGTTCCGTCGAGCGGGGCGGCTGAGCCGAAACGGGAATGGACGAGGAACCCGTCGTAGCTGCGGGCCAACGGGTCGACGGCGTTGATGTAGGTCGTGAGGAACATGGCCGATTGCGATTCGCCCAGAGCGATGACGCGCCGCACGGGCAGATCCCCCAGCAGGGCCCGGCCTTCGTCGCTTTTGAGCAGGCCGCCGATCTGGGAGAAGATGTCGTAGCAGAAGGCGTCGCCCGGGTGGTGTAGGGGCGCATACCGTTGTGGGTCCTGGGTTTTCAGCGACATGTCCGCGCCGAGCAGGCTGTCGCCGCCCTCGACCCCCACCCGCTGCGCCGAGACCCCGACGTAGGCGTAGCCCGACCGGATGATTTCGCGGTGCGCCATCATCCATACCGCGGGAGCGTCGATGCCGCCGCTCACGTTGAGCCATTCGACCAGCACTGTTCCGTTGAATCGGGCCGGATCGGTGGGTGTCAACACCACGATCCGCGTCGTGAAATCGGCGGAGCCCGAGGGTGTTACGTCCCAGCGGCCATCGGGTCCCAACTCGGTCACCGGGGTATAGGACGAGGCCGTCGCGGAAACGAAGAATTCCTTGACGCGGTAGCCCACGTCGGCGAGGTCATAGGCGCTCAGCAGCAGCAGCGGCTTTCCGGGCGCGGCTGTGACCAGGGCGGTGGAATTCGTCATGTGCGCAACCTTCTTACTCCTGACCGGCGGACAGTGAACCGGGCAGCCCGAACTTCGTGAACAACGTCTCATCGAGGAACGCCACCACGTGAGACACCTTCTCGCCGTGCACATCCAGCACATGCAACTGGAAGGGGACATGCACGTCGCCGGCGCGCATGTACATCGCGGCGGCGAGCTGACCGTTGGCGACCAGCGGCAGCAGCCGCATGTCTCCGCCCGCCTCGGCCGGGCATTGCTGGTGGATCAGGGTCACGATGTCCGCCGCGCCCCGATACCAGCCGGCGTACGGCGGCATTTCCCAGATCGCCTCCGCGGTGAACAACTCCACCAGGCGGTCGATGTCGTAGGTCTCGAACGCGGCGATGTAGCGGGCCAGCAGGTCTTGGGCCTCGGGCGAATCCGGCGGCGCCAGTTGGTCGTCGGCGCTGGGACCGACGGCATCCAGTTGCGACCGGGCCCGCTGCAGCAGGCTGTTGACGGCGGTCGTGGTGGTGCCGACCGCCTCGGCGACCTCGGCGGAGCGCCACTGCAGCACGTCGCGCAGCAGCAGCACCGCCCGCTGCCGCGGCGGAAGGTATTGCAGCGCAGCCACGAACGCCAGCCGTACCGACTCCCGCGACCCGACGACCACCGACGGGTCCGCCGGGTGATCGGTCAACTCCGGCAGCGGCTCGAGCCAGGGCACTTCGCGGCGCTCCACCAGCTCCGCGGTCGGGTCCGAGCTCGGGGCGCCCAGGCCCACCGGCAACGCCCTGCGCCCCTTGCCCTCCAGCGCGCTCAGGCAGGTGTTGGTGGCGATGCGGTGCAGCCAGGTCCGCAGCGAGGACTTGCCTTCGAAACGGTCGTAGGACTTCCAGGCCCGCAGCAACGTCTCCTGCACCAGATCTTCGGCGTCGTGCAGCGACCCGGTCATTCGATAGCAGTGGGCGAGCAGCTCGCGGCGATAGGGCTCGGCCTGGGCCGAGAAATCGGTCCCCAGCACCGCGTCGCCTTCGGGGTCTTGGGCGAGAAGACTCACGCGGATGAGCCTACGCAGTGTCCGCAACCCCGGCCGGGATCCCAGCCATTACGCTGCACCTCAATGACTAGGACCAGCCGATGAACCGCACCGAACGCAGTTTCGACGGATTCGGCGGTGTGCGTATCGTCTACGACGTCTGGACCCCCGACACGCCGCCACGGGCGGTCGTGGTGCTGGCGCACGGTCTCGGCGAGTACGCCCGCCGCTACGACCACGTCGCCCAGTGCTTCGGGGCGGCGGGCCTGGTCACCTACGCGCTGGACCATCGCGGGCACGGCCGCTCGGGCGGCAAACGGGCGGTGGTGCGTGACATCCACGAGTACACCACCGACTTCGACACCCTGGTCGGCATCGCCGCGCGCGAACACCACGGCCTCAAGTGCGTCGTGTTGGGCCACAGCATGGGCGGGGGGATCGTCTTCGCCTACGGCGTCGAGCGCCCGGACAACTACGACCTGATGGTGCTGTCGGGGCCCGCGGTGGCGGCCCAGGACCAGGTGTCACCGCTGCTGGCCCTGGCCGCCAAGGTGCTGGGGGCCCTCGTGCCCGGCCTGCCGGCGCAGGACCTCGACGTCGACGCCATCTCGCGCGATCCCGCGGTGGTGGCGGCCTACAAGAGCGATCCGCTGGTGTACCACGGCAAGGTTCCGGCCGGCATCGGCCGCGCGTTGCTGCAGGTCGGCGAGACGATGCCGCAGCGGGCGCCGGCGCTGACGGCGCCGTTGCTGGTGGTGCACGGGTCCGAGGACCGGTTGATTCCCGTCGCCGGCAGCCGTCGGCTCGTCGAGTGCGTCGGGTCCACCGACGTCGAGCTGAAGGTGTATCCCGGCCTGTATCACGAGGTCTTCAATGAGCCCGAGCGCGAGCAGGTGCTCGACGATGTCGTCTCCTGGATCACCGCTCGGCTGTGAGCGGGCGTGTCGGACCGCTCCCGTACGTTGGCGCTAATGACCCGCACGGGCGATGAGGCGCAGAGCGCAGCGATGAGGAGGAACGGCGCTAATGACTCGCGCCGGTGACGATGCAGAGCGCAGCGATGAGGAGGAACGGCGCTAATGACTGACGACAAGATGCTGGCGCGCATCGCCGCGCTGCTGCGTCAGGCCGAAGGCACCGACAACTCCCACGAGGCCGACGCGTTCATGTCGGCCGCGCAGCGGCTCGCGACGGCCGCGTCCATCGACCTCGCGGTGGCGCGCTCCCATTCGGCCCAGCGTTCGGCCGCGCAGGCCCCGACGCAGCGCACCATCACCATCGGCGCGGCGGGCACCAAGGGGTTGCGGACCTACGTTCAGCTCTTCGTGCTGATCGCCGCGGCCAACGACGTGCGGTGCGACGTCGCGTCCAATTCGACGTTCGTCTACGCCTACGGGTTTGCCGAGGACATCGACGCCAGCCACGCCCTGTACGCCGGCCTGGTCGTGCAAATGGTGCGCGCGTCGGACGCCTACCTCGCCTCGGGCGCGCACCGTCCCACGCCGACGATCACCGCCCGGCTCAACTTTCAGCTGGCCTTCGGGGCGCGCGTGGGCCAACGGCTGGCCGAGGCCCGCGACGAGGCCCGGCGGGAAGCCACCAAGGACCGGCAACGTGCGCCGGGAACCGCTATCGCCTTGCGGGACAAGGAGGTTGAGCTCGTGGACTACTACCGCGGTGCGTCCAAGGCGCGCGGCACCTGGCAGGCCAGTCGAGCCTCGGCCGGGTATTCCTCGGCGGCGCGGCGCGCGGGCGACCGGGCCGGCAAGCGAGCGCGGCTCGGCAACAGCCCGGAACTCCCCGGGGCGCGGAGCGCGCTGAGCGGGTGACTCCCGGGAACTTCCCGCGGCGGGATTCTCAACGCTCCAGGGTCTATGCGGCCGAGGAATTCGTCCGCACGTTGTTCGACCGCGCCGCCCAGCACGGTTCACCCGCCGTGGACTTCTTCGGCACACAATTGACGCTGCCGCCGGAGGGCCGCTTCGGCTCGGTGGCCTCCGCCCAGCGCTACGTGGACGACGTGCTGGCGCTGCCGGCGGTGCGCAGCCGGTGGCCGGGGGTGGCCCCGTTGCGGGTCCGGCCGCGCCGGGCCGCCACCGCCGCGCACTACGAAAACCAGGACGGCGCAGGCGTTATCGCGGTCCCCGACCGTGACACCGCCGACTGGGCGCTGCGTGAGCTGGTGATGTTGCACGAAGTGGCGCATCATTTGTGCCGGGCCGAGCCGCCGCACGGCCGCGAGTTCGTCGCGACGATCTGCGAGTTGACGGAGCTGGTGATGGGACCCGAAGTGGGGCATGTGCTGCGCGTCGTCTACGCCAAAGAGGGTGTGCGGTGAGCGATCCCGACGAGAGGGCCCGCGAGATCGAAGCCCAGATGACCGACGACGAGCGGTTCTCCCTGCTGGTCTCGGTGATGGGCGCCGGCGACCTGTGGCCGGTGCGCGACGAACGCATCCCGGCGGACACGCCGATGAGCGCGGGGTACGTGCCCGGGATTCCCCGCCTCGGGGTGCCGCCCCTGCGGATGAGCGATGCCGGCCTGGGCGTCACCAACCCCGGCTACCGTCCGGGCGACACGGCCACCGCGCTGCCCGCCGGGCTGGCGCTGGCCGCGGGTTTCGATCCGGCGCTGGCCCGGTCCGCAGGCGAAGTGATCGGCTCAGAGGCGCGCAGCCGCGGATTCAACGTGCAGCTCGCCGGGGCGATGAACCTCGCGCGCGACCCGCGCAACGGCCGCAACTTCGAATACCTTTCCGAGGACCCGCTTTTGACCGCCGCGATGATCGCGGAGTCGATCGACGGCATTCAGCGCCACGGCGTCATCTCGACGGTCAAGCACTACTCGCTGAACTGCAACGAGACCAATCGGCACTTCCTGGACGCGGTCATCGATCCCGACGCGCACCGCGAGTCCGACCTGCTCGCCTTCGAGATCGCGATCGAGCGGGCGCAACCGGGCGCCGTGATGACCGCCTACAACAAGGTCAACGGCGTCTACGCCGCGGCGAACGATGTCCTGATCAACGAGGTGCTCAAGGGCGCCTGGGCGTATCGCGGTTGGGTCATGTCCGACTGGGGCGCCACGCCGAGCTGGGAGTGCGCGCTGGCCGGCCTCGATCAGGAGTGCGGCGCCCAGATCGACGCGCTGCTGTGGCAGGCCGAGGCCTTCGGCGCGCCGCTGCGCGACGCGTACGCCGAGGGCAGGCTACCCAGGGAGCGGTTGTCGGACATGGTCCGACGGATCCTGCGGTCCATGTTCGCCGTCGGTATCGACCGCGACGCCGCGCCGCCGGAGCCGGATCGGGCCGCGCACAACGAGATTGCGCTGCGCATCGCCCGCCAGGGGGTCGTGTTGCTGACCAACCGGGGAGCGCTCCCGTTGACGCCCGAGCCGGGCACGCGCATCGCCGTCATCGGCGGATACGCGCACCTGGGCGTGCCGGCCGGTTATGGTTCGAGCACCGTCGTTCCCGACGGCGGCTACGCGGGCGTGGTCCCGATCGGCGGCGCGGGGCTGGAGGCCGGGCTGCGCAACCTGTACCTGCTGCCGTCGTCGCCGTTGCAGGAGTTGCGAAACCAGTTGCCGCGGGCGCAGATCGAATTCGACCCCGGCATCAGTCCGGCCGAGGCGGCGCTGGCGGCGCGGCTCGCCGATGTCGCGATCGTGTTCGCGGTGCGCGCGGAAGGGGAGGGATACGATCTCGCCGACCTGTCGCTGCCCTGGGGCCAGGACGAAATGATCGCGGCGGTGGCGGCGGCCAACCCCAATACCGTGGTGGTGCTCGAGACCGGCAACCCGGTGAGCATGCCGTGGCGCGACGCGGTGAATGCCGTTGTGCAGGCGTGGTATCCGGGTCAGGCCGGCGCCCGGGCGAGCGCCGAGATCCTCACCGGCCGGGTCAATCCTTCGGGCCGGCTTCCGATCACCTTTCCCGCCGATCTGGACCAGACGCCTCGCCCGCGGCTACCCGGTGTCGGCACGCCGTGGGGGACCGCGAGCACGATCGAATACTTCGAGGGCGCCGATGTCGGCTATCGATGGTATGCGGCCAACGGCCACGTCCCGATGTTTGCCTTCGGTCATGGCCTGTCCTACACCAGGTTTGACTACCGTGACCTGGTGGTCACCGGCGGGGAGACCATCACGGCCAGTTTCACCGTCGTCAATGCCGGCGACCGCGCCGGGGCCGACGTGCCGCAGCTGTATGTGACGGCGGAGCCCGGCGGACCGTGCCTGCGGCTGCTGGGATTCGAGCGGATCGAGTTAGAACCGGGCGCCAGCCGCCGGCTGAGGATCGAGGCCGATCCGCGCCTGCTCGCACGCTACGACGGCGGCGCCGGATGCTGGCGGATCGAGGCGGGCGATTACACGGCGGCCGTGGGCATTTCGGCGTTGGCCATGCGGCTCGCGGCGGGGGTCGAACTGACCGGCCGTACGTTCGGGCGATGACCCCCTCGGGCTGACGCCCGAACGTACGACCGGCCCGAGGCGTTACTCGACGGGGGTCAGCGCGTCGCCGCACGTGCAGCGGTAGCCCTCGCCGGCGCCCGAGCAATGGCAGGGCACCTCGATGCGGACACGGCAGCCGCAGCCTTCGTGACCGCACGTCAGCAGGGTCCCGGCTTCGTAAGTTGCCATTTGACTCACCCTTTTTCTCCTGGTGTGACTCGTGCGGCGCGGTTCGGCCGCACCCCCACTATATACCCCCCATGGGTATGCGTAAACGGTCGCGACGGGTTTCGTGGCGGGGACGGCTGTCGTGCGGGGGCCCGGCGGGCGCGGCTAGCGTTGACGTCATGAGCGAGAAACCGACCCCCCACGACGTCGACGCATTCCTGGACAGCACGGTGGTGGGCGACGATCCGTCCTTGACCGCGGCGCTCGAGGCCAGCAACGCGGCCGGCCTACCGCCGATCGCGGTGTCGGTGCAACAGGGAAAGTTCCTGAGCCTGCTCGCCGGCGCCATCGGCGCGCGGCGCATCCTCGAGATCGGCACCCTGGGCGGCTTCAGCACCATCTGGTTGGCGCGTGGCGCCGGGCCGCAGGGCCGCGTGGTGACGCTGGAGTACGAGCCGAAGCACGCCGAGGTGGCGCGGGGCAACTTGAAGCGCGCCGGCGTCGACGATCGGGTGGAGGTGATCGTCGGCGCGGCGCTGGATACACTGCCGACGGTCACCGGACCCTTCGATCTGATCTTCATCGACGCCGACAAGGAGAACAACCTGGCCTATGTGGAGTGGGCGGTCCGATTGGCCCGGCCCGGTGCGGTGGTGGTGGTGGACAACGTGATTCGCGACGGGCAGATTCTGCGGCCGCATTCCGACGATGCCAGGGTGCGGGCGACCCGCGAGACGCTGCAGGCGATGGGCGAGCACCCGCGGCTGGACACCGCGGTGATCCAGACGGTGGGGGCCAAGCACTGGGACGGCTTCGCCTTGGCGCTGGTGCAGTAGCTCAGCGCGGGGACAGGTCGGCGACCGCCTGCGCGGCGGAGGTGAGTTCGCCGATCCGCAGGGCGGCTTCACCGGCGTACAGGGCGGCGCCGTCCAGCCAGGAGTCGGGCACACCGGCCACCGGTGCCAGCGGCGTGAAGAACGGGAGGGCCGGCGACTGCAGGCGCATCAGTGCGCCCGCATCGAAATAGCCCAGCGCCGACAGGGGACGACTGGCCGCGTTGAGCGCCGCCGGCACCGCCTTGGCCCGCCCGTCGGCGCGGCACCACCGGCGCGTCGCCTCGTTGGGCACGACGCGGTGCCGTAGCGGCCAGCTCAGGCCGAACAGGTTTGTCTCGATCGTCCTGTCGGCCCGAAGGATTCGCCGCTGATACTCGCGGCTCGCGTTGGCCTCGTGCGTCAACAGGAATCGCGTGCCCGCGATGACACCGCTGGCGCCGCCGTCGAGCGCGGCGCGAGTGTCGGCGGCGGTGGCGACGCCGCCGGCCAGGAACACCGGTCGGTTCCCGGCCGCGCGCAGGGCGTGCGGGAGAAAATCCAGGGCCGGCACGGTCCCCACGAGGTGCCCGCCGGCCTCGCGCCCCTGAGCGATCAAACCGTCAGCGCCGCAGGCGATCGCGGCCCGAGCCTGCGCCTCGGTGCCCACCATCACGAAGACGAAGACCCCGGCGTCGCGCAGATGCTCGACGAGGCCCCGCTTGTCGCCGAACGCCAACACCACCGCGTCCACCCGGGCGTCGACGCAGGCCGCGACGTGATGGCGATGCACAAAGGGCAGCAACAGGTTTACCGCGACGGCACGACCCGGCGCCTGCTCGCGCACCTCGTCGATCGAGGCGCGCAGCCGGCGCGGGGTGTCGATGCCCAGCGTGCCGAGCCCGCCCGCGTTGGCGACCGCGGCCGCCAGGGCCGCCCCCGCAAGACCGCCGCCCATGCCGGCCTGTCCCACCGGGTGATCGAGCCGCAATCGATCCGCGAGGTCCATGCCTCAAGAGGCTACGCGGTTTCTCGAACTGGGCCGCGATCGAGCGTAATGTTGATCACAGATGGATGGGTGCAGCCCAGCTCAAAAGGCTTGCTGCATAACAGAAAGGTCACAAAATGAGTACAGTCCATTCATCAATCGATCACCACCCCGATTTGATGGCGTTGCGCGCCCGCTACGAGCGTGTCGCCGAGTCGATGAGTGCGCATTTCACCTTCGGCCTGGCGCTGCTGACGGGTCTGTATGTGGCCGCGTCGCCGTGGATCGTGGGGTTCAGCGCGACGAGGTCGCTCGCCACGTCTGACCTGATCGCCGGTATCGCGGTGGCGTTCCTGGCGTACGGGTTCGCCACGACGCTGGATCGCGCGCACGGCATGACATGGACGCTGCCGGTACTCGGCGCGTGGGTCATCGTGTCGACGTGGATCCTGCCGGACGTCACGCTGACCACCGGCATGACCTGGTCGAATGTCGTCGCGGGCGCGTTGCTGACCTTCCTGGGTCTCAACGCCACCTACTTCGGCATGCGCACGCGCGCCACGGGAACGCACGCCTAGCCCCGAACTCGGTTAGGGCACAGGTCGATTCGCCGCCTGGCCGGGCGATCCGGTCAGGCGGAGATCAACCGCAGACTGCGCCGATGGCGGCCGAGCTGACCAGCTTGACGTACTTGGCCAGCACCCCGGTCTTGTAGCGCGGCGGCGGCGGTGTGAAACCCTTTCGCCGCGAATCGAATTCAGCCGGATCGGCGAGCACGTCGAGCACCCGGTTGGCGACGTCCAGCCGGATGCGGTCGCCGTCGCGCAGAAACGCGATCGGTCCGGCGTCCACCGCCTCCGGGGCGATGTGACCGACGCACAGCCCCGTCGTCCCGCCGGAGAACCGGCCGTCGGTCAGCAACAGCACGTCCTTGCCGAGACCGGCGCCCTTGATCGCGCCGGTGATGGCGAGCATCTCGCGCATGCCGGGTCCGCCCTTCGGGCCCTCGTAGCGGATCACCACCGCGTCGCCCTTGGTGATGGTGCCGTCCTCGAGGGCATCGAGCGCGGCCCGTTCACCGTCGAAAACCCTTGCGGTGCCCTCGAACACGTCGGAATCGAAGCCGGCGGACTTCACCACCGCGCCCTCGGGAGCCAGCGATCCGCGCAGGATGGTGATGCCGCCGGTGGGGTGAATAGGATTGCTCAGGGCCCGCAGCACCTTGCCGTCGGGGTCGGGCGGGGCGATCTCGGCCAGGTTCTCGGCCACGGTCGCACCGGTGACCGTCAGGCAATCGCCGCGCAGTAGGCCGGCATCCAGCAACGCCTTCATCATCACCGGCACGCCGCCGATGTGGTCGACGTGCGACATCACGTGGCGGCCGAACGGCTTGACGTCGGCCAAATGCGGAACCTTCGACCCGATCCGGCTGAAGTCGTCGAGCGTCAGCGCGACGTCGGCCTCGTGGGCGATGGCCAGCAGGTGCAGCACCGCGTTGGTGGACCCGCCGAACGCCATCACCACCGCGATGGCGTTCTCGAACGCCTCCTTGGTGAGGATGTCGCGGGCGGTGATCCCGCGCCGCAGCAGTTCGACGACCGCCGCGCCGCTGCGCCGCGCGAACCCGTCGCGGCGGCGGTCGGTCGCCGGCGGCGCCGCGCTGCCCGGCAACGACATCCCGAGCGCCTCGGCGGCGCTGGCCATCGTGTTGGCGGTGTACATGCCGCCGCAGGCGCCCTCGCCGGGGCAGATCGCCCGCTCGATGGCGTCGACGTCCTCGCGCGGCATCAGCCCGCGGGCGCAGGCCCCCACCGCCTCGAACGCGTCGATGATGGTGACCTCGCGCTCGCTGCCGTCGGAGAGCTTGGCCACCCCCGGCAGGATCGAGCCCGCGTAGAGGAACACCGAGGCCAGGTCCAGCCGCGCGGCGGCCATCAGCATCCCGGGCAGCGACTTGTCGCAGCCGGCCAGCAGCACCGAGCCGTCGAGGCGTTCGGCCTGCATCACCGTCTCGACGCTGTCGGCGATCACTTCGCGCGACACCAGGGAGAAGTGCATCCCCTCGTGGCCCATCGAGATGCCGTCGGACACGGAGATGGTGCCGAACTCGAGGGGGTACCCGCCGGCCGAGAACACCCCCTCCTTGACGGCCTTGGCGAGCCGGTCCAGCGAGAGGTTGCACGGCGTGATCTCGTTCCAGGACGACGCGACGCCGATCTGCGGCTTGGCGAAGTCCTCGTCTCCCATGCCTACTGCCCGCAGCATGCCACGGGCGGCGGCCTTCTCCAGGCCGTCGGTGACGTCACGACTACGCGGCTTGATGTCGGCGGTCCGAGCCGAATCGGTGGTGGGCATCGTTCAAGTATGCGCTGGCCAGTCGCGATGCCCGTTCCCGGGGTGATACCCCGTCGGGGTATAAGCTGGGATGGGCGGGCCAGACGGAGCGGCAGGGTGAATCGACGATGACAGACGAACACGGGTACTCGCAGCAGAAGGACAACTACGCCAAGCGGCTGCGGCGCATCGAGGGCCAGGTGCGGGGCATCGCCCGCATGATCGAGGAAGACAAGTACTGCATCGACGTGCTGACCCAGATCAGCGCCGTCAACAGCGCGTTGCGGTCGGTCGCGCTGAATTTGCTCGACGAGCACCTGAGCCACTGCGTCACCCGGGCCGTTGCCGAGGGCGGCGACGAGGCCGACACGAAGCTCAGCGAGGCCTCCGCCGCGATCGCTCGCCTCGTCCGCTCCTGATCGCAGGGCGTGTTGCCGCGCCAAGTTGGAGGAACCGGTAGCCGGTGTGCGTACGGTATGGGGAGCGTGACCTCGGCGACGTTGCTCAGCCGATTGCGCACACCCAAGCGATGACTGTGATGACTGCCGAAACCGCCAACGCAGCCGCGCGAACGTGGACGCCACGGATCGCGGCTCAGCTCGCCATCCTCGCGGCCGCGGCCTTCACCTATGTCACCGCCGAGATCCTGCCGGTGGGGGCGCTGCCGGCGATCGCCCGCAACCTCAACGTCAGTTTGGTCCTGGTGGGGACCCTGCTGTCCTGGTACGCCCTGGTCGCGGCCCTGACGACGATCCCGCTGGTGCGCTGGACCGCGCACCTGCCGCGCCGCCGCGTGCTGGTCGCGAGCCTGACCTGCCTGACCGCCTCCCAGCTCATCTCGGCGCTGGCGCCCAACTTCGCGGTGCTGGCCGCCGGGCGGGTGCTGTGTGCGATCACCCACGGGCTGCTGTGGTCGGTCATCGCGCCGATCGCGACCCGGCTGGTGCCGCCCAGCCACGCCGGGCGAGCCACCACATCGATCTACGTCGGCACCAGCCTGGCGCTGGTCGTCGGCAGCCCGCTGACCGCGGCCCTGAGCCTGATGTGGGGATGGCGCCTGGCCGTCGTGTGCGTCACCGTCGCGGCCGCGCTCGTCACGGTCGCCGCCCGGCTGATGCTGCCGGAGATGGTGCTCACCGAGGATCAGCTGGCCCACGTCGGGCCCCGGTCCCGCCATCACCGCAACCCGCGGCTGATCATCGTGAGCGTGCTGGCGATGATCGCGGTCACCGGCCACTTCGTGTCCTACACGTTCATCGTCGAGCTCATCCGCAACGTCCTGGGCGTGCGTGGGCCGAACCTGGCCTGGGTGCTGGCCGCCTACGGGCTGGCCGGCCTGCTATCGGTGCCGCTGGTGGCGCGGCCCCTGGACCACCGCCCCAAGGGCGCCGTCATCCTGTGCATGACGGGTCTGACGGCCGCCTTCGTGGTGCTGACGGCGCTGGCGTTCGGCGGCCGGTCCGGCGCGACGACCGCGCTGATCGGCACCGCCGCCATCGTGCTGTGGGGGGCCATGGCCACCGCCGTATCGCCGATGATGCAATCCGCCGCCATGCGCAACGGGGCCGACGACCCCGACGGGGCCTCGGGCCTCTACGTGACGGCATTCCAGGTCGGCATCATGGCCGGCTCGCTGGCGGGCGGGCTGCTCTACGAGCACAGCGTCACGATGATGCTGATCGCTTCGGCGATCCTGATGGCGGTCGCGCTGGTCGGCATCGCCGCCAACCGGCGGATGCTCGACGTCCCCCCGCCGCGGCCGACAAGCTCACTCGATTCATAACCGTCCAGCTCAGAGGCGTGTTCTTGGCTGCTCCGGGGCTGCGGACGCCCGCCGGCGACGGTCGACGGCGCCCGCCCTATGCCAGACTGTGTCGGAGTAGACGAGTGGAGGTATGCATATGTCGGGCTGGACGAAGGCCTGGACTTTCAAGGGTCTCTTCGCCGCTCTGAACGTCACCGGCTGGGGCGCAGTGTTGACCCTGGCGCTGGTGCTGAGCGCCGCCCCCGCGCTGGCCGACCCGGACCCGGCTCCCGCCGACCCGGGCGCCGTCGCCGCCCCGCCCGGCCCGCCCGCGCCGCCGGATCCCTTCGCGCCGCCACCCCCGCCCGACCCGCTGGCACCGCCGCCCCCGCCCGACCCGGCGGCGGCGCCACCATGGCTCCCGCCGATGGCGGAACCCGCGGCGGCCTCGGCCGCCGGGCAGAACCCCACCCCGTTCACCGGGACGGCCCCGTTCGGGCCCCCCAAGATCCAGCCCGCCAACGGGTCGACCGTCGGCGTCGCCCAGCCGATCATCATCAACTTTCCGGGACGCGTCGACGACGCCGGCGCCGCGGAGGGCGCGGTCCACGTCTCGTCGGTGCCCGCGGTCCCGGGCAAGTTCTACTGGATGACCCCGACGCAGCTGCGCTGGCGGCCGTTGAGCTTCTGGCCCGCCCACACCGCGGTGACCGTCGACGCCGGGGGCACCGTGTCGAGCTTCCGCACCGGAGACACGCTGGTCGCCACGGCCGACGACGCCACGCATCAGCTGACCGTCACCCGCAACGGCACGGTGGAGAAGACGATCCCGATGTCGATGGGCATGACGTCCGGCAACCACCAAACCCCCAACGGCACCTACTACGTGCAGGACAAGAAGGCGTCGGTGGTGATGGATTCGTCCACCTATGGGGTCCCGGTCAACTCGACCTACGGCTACAAGGTGACGGTGGAGGACGCGGTCCGGTTCGACAACGTCGGCGACTACGTGCACAGCGCCCCCTGGTCGGTGGACGACCAGGGCAAGCGCGACGTCAGCCACGGCTGCATCAACATCAGCCCCTCCAACGCGAAGTGGTTTTTCGACAACTTCGGCGCGGGAGACCCGATCATCGTGAAGAACTCCACCGGCGGCAACTACAAGAAGAACGACGGCTCCGCCGACTGGATGAACTAGCTGCCCGCGAGCAGTCGCAGAATCGCCCATTTCCCTGCGAAATCGGGCGATTTTGCGTCTGTTGGCCATCTCCTTGTCGAGGGGCCTTCCGCGGGCGCGGCGGTTATGTATAGCATCATATATAACTTCGGCCCCTGAGGAGCGGCGATGCGCGGTCCACGCGACCGGATGGTGGTATCTGCCGCCCTGCTGATCAGGGAGCGCGGCGCCCACGCCACCGCCATCTCCGACGTCCTCGAGCACAGCGGCGCGCCGCGCGGATCGGCCTACCACTACTTCCCGGGCGGGCGCACGCAACTGCTCTGCGAGGCCGTGGACTACGCCGCGGACCACGTCGCCGCGATCATCGCCGACGCCGCGAGCGGCCTCGACCTGATCGACACCCTGATCGACAAATTCCGCCAGCAGCTGCTCGACAGCGACTTCCGCGCCGGCTGCCCCATCGTCGCCGTGTCCGTGGAGGCGGGCGAGCAGGACGCCGAGCGCATGGCGCCGGTCGTCGAGCGCGCGGCGGCGGCGTTCGACCGCTGGACCGACCTGATCGCCCAGCGCTTCATCGCCGACGGCGTAGCCCGGGAACGGGCGGGCGAATTGGCGGTCCTGGCCACCACCGCGCTCGAGGGTGCGATCCTGTTGGCCCGGGTGCGCCGCGACCTGATGCCCCTCGACGTCGTCCGCCGCCAGGTGCGCGAACTGCTCTTGGCTACGTCGTCGTATCGGGTGACCGGAGAGGATGTCCCACAGTGACCACAGACACGACCGGTGAATGGCACTCCACCGCATGCATCCTGTGCGAATGCAACTGCGGCATCGTCGTTCAGCTCGACGATCGCCGGCTGGCCCGCATCCGCGGTGACAAGGCGCACCCGGCATCGCAGGGCTACACCTGCAACAAGGCGTTGCGGCTGGATCACTACCAGAACAGCCGCACCCGGCTGACCGCCCCGCTGCGCCGACGCGCCGACGGCAGCTACGAGGAAATCGACTGGGACACCGCGATCGTGGAGATCGCCGAGGGATTCAAGCACATCCGCGACACCTACGGCGGGGACAAGATCTTCTACTACGGCGGCGGCGGGCAGGGCAATCACCTGGGCGGGGCGTACAGCGGCGCCTTCCTGAAGGCGCTCGGCTCACGGTACCGCTCAAATGCGTTGGCGCAGGAGAAAACCGGCGAGTCCTGGGTCGACGGGCAGCTGTACGGCGGTCACACCAGGGGAGAGTTCGAGCACGCCGAGGTGGCGGTGTTCGTCGGCAAGAACCCGTGGATGTCGCAGAGCTTTCCGCGCGCCCGGGTGGTGCTGAACGACATCGCCAAGGATCCGGCCCGGTCGATGATCGTCATCGACCCCGTCGTCACCGACACCGCCAAGATGTCCGACTTCCACCTGCGGGTGCGGCCCGGCACCGACGGGTGGTGCCTGGCGGCGCTGGCCGCCGTCCTCGTCCAGGAAAACCTCTGCGACGAGACGTTTCTCGCCGAGCACGTGCGCGGCGCCGACACCGTCCGCGACGCGTTGCGCGACGTCGCGGTCGCCGACTACGCCCAACACTGCGGGGTCGACGAGGAACTGCTGCGCGCGGCGGCGCGGCGCATCGGCGCCGCGGCGAGCGTCTCGGTCTTCGAGGACCTCGGCGTGCAGCAGGCACCCAACAGCACGCTGTGCTCCTACCTGAACAAGCTGCTCTGGGTTCTCACCGGCAACTTCGCGAAAAAGGGCGGCCAGCACCTGCATTCGTCGTTCGCACCCCTGTTCGGGCAGTTCTCCGGCCGCACCCCGGTCACCGGCGCGCCCATCATCTCCGGGCTGGTGCCCAGCAACGTGGTCCCCGAGGAAATCCTGACCGACCATCCGGACCGCTTCCGCGTCATGATCGTGGAAAGCAGCAATCCCGCTCACTCGCTGGCCGATTCGACCGCCTGCCGCGAAGCCTTCCAGTCGCTGGAACTGATGGTGGTCATCGACGTCGCGATGACCGAGACCGCCAGGCTCGCCCATTATGTACTTCCGGCCGCATCCCAATTCGAGAAGCCGGAAGCCACCTTCTTCAACCTGGAGTTCCCGCACAACACTTTCCAATTGCGCCGTCCGCTGCTCGAGCCGTTGCCGGGAACACTGCCCGAGCCCGAGATCTGGGCCCGGTTGGTGCGGGCGCTCGGCGTGGTCGACGACGCGGATCTGCGGCCCCTGCGCGAAGCCGCCCAGCGGGGTCGGCAAGCGTACGCCGAGGCCTTCCTGTCCGCCGCCACCAATCCCACGGTGGCTCAGCTACTTCCGTACGTGCTCTACGAGACGCTCGGACCGACCTTGCCGGACGGGCTGCGCGGCGCGGCCGCCCTATGGGGCCTGGCCCAGAAGACCGCGATGAACTATCCCGACGCCGTGCGGCGCGCCGGTCACGCCGACGGCAACGCCCTGTTCGACGCGATCCTCGACAACCCCTCGGGCGTGACGTTCACCGTCCACAACTACGAGGACGACTTCGCGTTGATCAGCCACTCCGACCAGAAGATCGCGCTGGAAATCCCGTCGATGCTCGACGAATTGGCCGCGCTGGCCCGGACCCCGGCCGAGCTGACCACGCCCGAATTTCCGATCGTGCTGTCGGTGGGGGAGCGGCGCGCCTACACCGCCAACGACATCTTCCGCGACCCGTCCTGGCGCAAACGCGACGCCGACGGCGCGCTGCGGGTGAGCGTGGAAGACGCCCAGGCCCTAGGGCTCGTCGACGGATGCCGGGCCCGCATCAGCACCGCGGCCGGCAGCGCCGAGGCCACCGTCGAGATCACCGAGACCATGCTCGCCGGACATGCCGCTCTGCCCAACGGTTTTGGGCTCGACTACCTCGACGACGACGGTCACACCGTGGTGCCCGGAGTGGCCCCGAACGCCCTGACCTCGACCGGGTGGCGCGACCCCTACGCCGGTACGCCGTGGCACAAGCACGTGCCCGCGCGCATCGAGGCGCTGACGCCGGTTAGTTCCAGATCTTGACCCGGCGCTCCGGTTCCAGGAACAGCGCGCCGGTGTCGGCGCCGTCGAACGCGTCGTAGAAGGCGTCCATGTTGCGCAGCACGCCGTTGCAGCGGAATTCCGGTGGCGAGTGCGGGTCCACCGCCAGCCGCCGGATCGCTTCGGCCTCACGGGATTTGGTGCGCCACACCTGGGCCCAGCCGTAGAACACGCGCTGCACGCCGGTCAGGCCGTCGATCACGGGGGCGGGTTGGCCGTTCAGCGACAGCTGATAGGCCAGCAGCGCGATCGACAACCCACCCAGGTCGCCGATGTTCTCCCCGACCGTGAACGCGCCGTTCACGTGGTGGCCGCTCGACAGCCCCCTCGGGATGTACGTGTCGTACTGAGCGATGAGGGCCTTTGTGCGAGCACCGAATTCGGCGCGGTCGGCGTCGGTCCACCAGTCGACCAGGTTGCCGTCGCCGTCGTACTTGGCGCCCTGGTCGTCGAAGCCGTGACCGATCTCGTGCCCGATCACCGCGCCGATGCCGCCGTAGTTCGCGGCGTCATCGGCCTCGGCGTCGAAGAACGGCGGCTGCAAAATGGCTGCCGGAAAGACGATTTCGTTCATCCCCGGGTTGTAGTACGCGTTGACCGTCTGCGGGGTCATGAACCACTCGTCCTTGTCCACCGGGCCGCCGAGCTTGGCCAGCTCGCGGTCGTGGTTGACGGCGTACCCGCGCTGGTAGTTGCCGTAGAGGTCCTCGCGGTCGACCACCAGCGTGGAGTATTCGCGCCATTTCGCCGGGTAGCCGACCTTGGCGGTGAACTTGTCGAGCTTGGCCAGCGCCCGCTCCCGCGTCTGGGGCGTCATCCACTCCAGGTCGTTGATGCTCATCCGGTAGGCCGCCTGCAGGTTGGCCACCAGCTCGTCGATGCGCGCCTTGGCGCCGGGCGGGAAATGCCGTTGCACGTACAGCTTTCCGACGGCGTCGCCCATCAGGCTCTCGACCAGCGAGACCGCACGCTTCCACCGGTCCCGGATCTGCTCGGTGCCGGTCAACCGGCGGCCGTAGAAGTCGAAGTCCGCGGCCACCACCTCGTCGGTCAGCCAGGCGGCCCGCGCGCGGATCACCCGCCACCGCGCCCAGCTCTTCCACACCTCGAGGTCCTCGCTGCGCCACAGCTCGGCGAATGACCGAACGTAATCCGGTTGGCGCACAACGACTTCCGCCAGCGCCTCGGGCTGGGTGCCCAGCGCGACGACCCACGTGCCCCAGTCGAAACCCACCGACTCGTCGCGCAGTTCGGCGAACGTGCGCAAGTTGTAGGTGAGGTCGGCGTCGCGGCGCTTGACCACATCCCAGTGCGCCTCGGCCAGCCGGGTCTCGAGCGCGACGATGCGCTCGGCGGTCCGGATGTGGCTTTCCGGGTCGCCGCCGAAGACCAGGCCGAACATCCGGGCGATGTGCCCGGGGTACGCCTCGAGCACCTCGGCGTGCTGTTCTTCGCGGTAGTAGGACTCGTCGGGCAGCCCGAGCCCGGACTGGGTGAAGTGCACCAGATAGCGGGCCGAGTTCTTGGCGTCGGTGTCCACATACATCGCGACACCGCCGCCCACCCCGGTGCGCTGCAGGGCGCCGAGGGCGGCGGCTAGCGCGTCGGCGTCGGCCGCGTCGTCGATCACGGCCAGTTCGTCGAGCAGCGGGCGCACGCCGCGGCGCTGGACGGTCTCCTCGTCGAGAAAGCTCGCATACAGGTCGCCGATGCGTTGCGCGTCCGCGTCGCCGGCGGCCGCACCCCGCTCGCTGGCCTCGACGATCAGGTCCCGCACCTGCTCCTCGGCGCGGTCGTACAGCTGCCGGAAGGCGCCGTCGGTGGCCCGGTCCGCCGGTATCTCGTATTCGGCCAGCCAGCGGCCGTTGACGTGACCGAACAGGTCGTCTTGGGGGCGGATGCTGTCGTCTACGTAGCTCAGGTCGATGCCCGAGCGGAGGGCCGTATTCGTCACCCCGCCATCCTTCCATCTTTCCCGGGTGCGACGATCGGGCCATGTCCGAGGGCGCGCGCACCGAGCCACCTGCCGAAGAAGATGTCGTCGACGCCGGCGACGACGCCGAAGAGGGCGGCCACCCGACCGCCGACGACGCTGACGACGGCGAACCCGGCGATGGGGTCTTCTCGCATTACGGGGTGGCGTCAACGGTTCTCGGCGTGCTGTCGGTGGCCGCGGTCGTGCTCGGGGTGATCATCTGGTCCGGCCACCGCGACCAGGTCGCCGAGCGCGGTTATCTGAGCCGCGTCATGCAGACCGCCGCCGGGTGGACCAACGTGCTGATCAACATGAACAGCGGCAACGTCGACGCCAGCCTGCAGCGGCTGCACGACGGCACGGTCGGCGAACTCAACACCTACTTCGATGCCGCCGTGCAGCCCTACCGGGCGGTGGTGGAAAAGCTGCAGTCCAAGAGCGCCGGGCGGATCGACGCGGTGGCGATCGAAACCGTGCACCACGAGCTGGACGCCCAGCCCGGCGCCGACAGGCCCCCGGGGTCGGAATCGGTGACGACCAAGCTGCCGCCGTTCGCCAGCCGGACCGACTCGGTGCTGCTGGTCGCCACGTCCGTCAGCGAAAACGCCGGCGCCAAGCCGCAGACCGTGCACTGGAACCTGCGGCTGGACGTGTCCGACGTCGACGGCAAGCTGATGATTTCCGGACTGAGTTCGATCCGATGAGAAACATCTGGCGACTGTTCGCATTCGACATCGCGGCCCCGCTGGCCGCGATCGCCGCGTTGGTGGCCATCGGGGTGGTGCTCGGCTGGCCGCTGTGGTGGGTGTCGGCCTGCTCGGTGCTGGTCCTGCTGACCCTCGAGGGCGTCGCGGTCAACTTCTGGCTGCTGCGCCGCGATTCGGTCAGCCTCGGCACCGACGACGACGCGCCGGGGCTGCGGTTGGCGGTGGCCCTGCTGTGCACGGCCGCCCTGGCGGCGGCCGTCGCGACCGGATACACGCACTGGACGAAGACGGACCGCGACTTCACCGACGACTCCCGCAAGGTCGTGCGGATCGCCACCGGCATGGCCGAGGCCATGGCGTCGTTCAGCCCCACCGCCCCGACCGATGCGATCGACCGGGCCACGGCCATGGTCGTCCCCGAGCATGCGGCGGCGTTCAAGGAGCAGTACACCAAGTCCAGCGCCGAGCTGGGCCAGCACAAGGTCACCGCCCAGGCCGCCACGGTCTCGGCCGGCGTCGAGGCGCTCGGGCCGACGGCGGCCAGCGTCGCGGTGATCCTGCGGGTGACCCAGAACGCGCCGGGCCAGCCACCCAGTCAGGTGGCGCCGGCGCTGCGGGTGACGCTGACCAAGCGCGGTAGCGACTGGCTGGTCGCCGACGTGCTGCCGATCAGGTAGCTCAGTTGGATTCGGCCGAGGGGCCGGACTTCACCTTCACGAACCGGTCCGACAACCGGCGGATGCGGATCATCAGTGCGGCCGTCGGGCTGGTGCTGCCGTCGAGGTAGCCGCCCAGCTCCTCGGGGCTGACCCCGATGCGGGACGCGAACTCCTGCTGCGCGAGTCCCGAGCGGTCGATCAGTAGCCGCACGTGGCGGGCCACCTCGGCGCGCTCGTTGGCGTCCAGGTGGGTGCGGGCGCGCTCGAGCACCTCCCACAGCGCCTTGGCGATGCCGTAGGGGCGGGTGCCGCCGAGGACCTCTTCGACCTGGCGGGCGGTGCGCCCGTACGGGTCGCGCTTCAACGCGCCGGCGATGCGCTTCCAGGTGGCGATGTCACCGCCCTGCAGGGCCGACCGGATGGCGGCGGTCGGCCAGAACTCCACCGGCTGGTCCAGGTCCGGAACGGATCCGGACGGCCCCTCGGACGGGCCACCGCCGCGGTTGCGCTGTTCGGGGGCCGGCCGGCGGGGCGGCGGTGGGGGGCGTCGGTCGGATGCCAACGTCACCTCGCCTCCTCCAGCATCGCTACCGCCACGGACAGGCAGCGTTCCCTGATCCCCTCCCAGTCCGAGTTCGCGTCGGCTTCCGACCCCTGGTCTTCCGGGTAGTCGCACGGATCGGGATCTGCGAGTCGACGGACCAACTGGGTGGCGATGCATTGCCGCCTGGACGATTCACAACAGTAATACCTGTCCATTCCGGCCAGCACCACCGCGGCGGTCTCGGGTTCCATCGCATCCACCATGTCTGCAAAGTCGGCATAATCGCGGCGACTGTTACGGCACATGATGAGGTAGCCCTTGAGCCGCAGGGTCTCCGCGCCGGTCGGGACCAGCAACCGGTCGCCGGTGGGCAGCTGCACATGGGTCGTCTCCACCGGGCTGCGCCGCGCGTACCTCGGACGGTCGGTGGCCCCCGCCGGTGCGGCGTCCGGGTCGGTCTCGAGCGCGTCGATCGCCACCGACAGGCGGCCCCGCCACAGCGTCACCGGATGAACGGGCCGGTCCGACCCGGAAATGGCCTTGGCGATCCCGTTGCGCGCCGCCAGCCCGCCGACGAGCTTCTTGGGGCCCGACGAACCGTTGGCATGGCCGTTGGTGGCGGTCTTCCTGTCGGCCGCGGTCACCCCGACGGCGACCTTCTCCTCGCCCAGCGCTACCTGGTGGGGGATCTGCCCGGGCCCCAGGCCGCGGGTGCGTTCCTCGTCGGGGCCCGACGAAGCCTGACCGCGGCCGCGACCGCAGCCGCTGAAGGCCAGTGGATCGGTCACGCAGATGGCGTCGGGCGCCAGGTGCTTGAGCTTGGCGGCGGACTTGAGCACCATCCGCAGGTCCGCGCTGGGCGCCACCAGCGCCGAGATGTCGTCGGGAATGACGACGACGTCGCCGAGGTCGACCTCCGGCAGCGGCCGGTCGAAGTCGACCGACGGCAGCACGCGGGACAGCCACGGCGGCAGCCACCAGTTCCACTGCGCGAACATCGCCATCAACGCCGGAACCATCACCAGCCGCACCACGGTGGCGTCCACCGCGATCGCCACGGCACAGGCCACGCCGATCTCGGCCACCAGCGGCATGCCGGCGAAGGCGAACCCGACGAACACCGCGATCATGATCAGCGCCGCGCTGGTGATGGTGCGGGCGCTGGTGCTGACGCCGTAGGCCACCGCGTCACGGGTGTTGCCCGAATGCAGGAACCGTTCCCGGATGCGGGTGAGCAGGAAGATCTCGTAGTCCATCGACAACCCGAAGGTCATCGCGAGCACCAACGGGGGAACCGTGCTGTCGATCGAGCTGATCTGGGCGAAGCCGAGATCCTTCAGCCATCCCCACTGGAACACCATCACCAAACTGCCGTAGGCGGCCGCGACCGACAGCAACGTCATCAAGACGCCCTTGAGCGCCAAGAACACCGAGTGGACGGACACCAACAGCATCACGAACGCGATCAGCGCGACGAAGCCCAGCACCAACGGTTCGGTCGCCGACACCTGGTCGTCGAAGTCCTTGATCAGCGCGGTCGGGCCGCCGACGTCCACGCGCGCGGTCCCCAACTGTTGGACCTTGGGGAGCTCCGCGCGCATCCAGCCCACGGTTTCGCGGGCCCGCATGTCCTCGGGGTCCACCGACAGCACCGCGGACAGCAGCGCGCTGCCGTTGTCCTCGGCGTACTGGGGCGGTGACACCGAGACGATGTTCGGCGCCTGCGTCATCCGCTGGCGGACCGCGCCGACGGTGTGGCTGTGCTCGGGCGAGGCCGCCCCGCCCTCGGGGAAGTTGATCAGCACCCGGATCGGCCCGAGCGCGCCCGGACCCAACGCCTGGGCGGCGGCGCCGACGCCGGCGCGGATCTCGTGGGACGAGTCGAACTGGCGTAACAGGCTGTTGCCCAACACCATTGACGCCGCGGGCGCGGCCATCACGAGCAGCACCAGCGACGCCGCCAGCGCGGACATCCACGGCCGGCGCATCACCCATCCGATCCACCGGTTCCAGAACCGCGACTGGGTGCTTTCGGGCCGACGGGACCAGTGCAGGAAGCCCGACCGCTTGGCGGCCGCCCGGCCGAACGTCGCCAGCGCCGCCGGTGTCAGGGTGGTCGAGGTCAGCATCGCGACGGCGACGGCCAGGATCGCGCCGGTGGCCATCGACTTCAGCGCCGGGGTGTTGATCACGTAGATCCCGGTGAGGGACGCGACGACGGTCGCCCCGGACAACACCACGGCCAGCCCGGAGGTCGCCATCGCGGCGTCGACGGCCTCGCGGGGCTGTCGCCCGCTGCGCAGTTCCTCGCGGAAGCGCATCAAGATGAACAGCGAATAGTCCACGGCCAGCGCGATCCCGAACATCGACACCGTCGAGGTCACGAACACCGACATGGTGGTGTACGCGGAGAGCAGGTACACCAGGCCCATCGTCACCACGACCGTGCACACGCCCAGGGCCAGGGGGATCGCCGCGGCGGCCAGTGAGCCGAACACGGCGAGCAGGACGATGAGGATCACCGGCAGGTTCCACCGTTCCGCGGCGGCGATGTCGTGCTTGGTGTTGGCGGCCGCGGCGGCGCTCAGCGCCCCCTGGCCGATGACGTAGAGCCGCACCCGGCCATTGGCGGTCTGGCCGGGCTGGTCGCCCTTGATGCCGACCTTCGTGCGGAGCTTCTTGGCGACGTCGCTGGTGTTGCGGGAATCGAGCCGCACCGACAGCACGTAGGGGCGGTCGGGTTGCGGCGGCCGCTGGGTGGGGTTGGGGATCTCCGAGGTGCCGGGGACCTCGGCGGTGAGCCGACGCAACTGTGCGACCGCCTCGTTCATGTCCTGGTAGGTGGCGTCGGCGCGGGGCGCGGCCACCAGCGCCAGCGATGACCCGCCCTGGTCGTGGTAGAGCTCCTCGAGCTGGTCGTGGACCGCCAGCGACTGGGAACCGGCCACGTCGAAACCGCCGCCGGTGAGGTTGCCGGATTGCGTCAGCGCCAGGTAGACCGCAGGAACCAATGCCAACAACCAGCCTGTGAAGACCAACCAGCGGTACTTACGCAGGCTGCGGCTGAGGCGCATCATCAACTGCTGGATTTTTCTCGCTCCCCGGTTCTCGCGTAGCGCGTGCAGGCGAGGATACCGGAGCACGCTGTGGTTTATGTGGGGTTATGTAGTTCCTGAGCTGCGGTGACGGCGTCGTTGCCAAGAAGCTGCGGAGTCGTTGTGAACCGGTGACCAAGCGGGATCTCGGTCACATCCGCAGTTCGCGGCTGGCCGGGCGATATCGGCGGTGGCAGGATGTCGGTTGGCCTGGCGGGTCCTCGGGGGATTCAGGGGGACCCGGCCATCGGCAAGGCCGTCCATTGCAGCTGTTTGCGACGCGCCCATCCGTTGCGGTCCGCGCAAACTGTGAGGAGTTCTCGATGACGACAGGCAGCGCTGGACGGCGTCGCAAAATCTTGGCCGGCCTGATCGCCGCCGCCGCGCCCGGCGCCGCCCTCGCGGTGCTCGCCGGTCCGCCGGCGACCGGCGCCAACGATCCGTGCGCGGCCAGCGAGGTCGCCCGCACCATCGGCTCGGTCTCGAAGTCGATGGGTGACTACCTGGATTCGCACCCCGAGACCAACCAGACGATGACCTCGATGCTGCAGCAGCAGGCGGGGCCGCAGTCGCTGAGCGGGCTGAAGACCTACTTCGACGCCAACCCGAAGGTCGCCGGGGACATGGCGTCCATCGCGCAGCCGCTGACCAACCTGTCGCTGCAGTGCAAGCTGCCGATCTCGATCCCGCAGATGATGGGCATGATGCAGCAGGCGCAGGGGGCCGCGGGCGCCCTGCCCGCGCTGCCCGGTAACCCCCCGGGCGCCTCCCCGCTGGGCGGAACGGGCGCCCCGCCCGCCGCGCCGCAGCCCGCTCCTCTCCCTGCCGGCACCAACCCCCTCTCGGGCCCGCCGCGCGGAAACACCGTCGGCTAGCTGTCCCGGCCCTCGGTCTCCGGGTTTCGGTCGGGCGGCAGCGGCCCCTGCAGGGCGGCCTCGGTCGGGTCGGCGGAAGCGTCGCCCGGCTGCGGCACGATCGGCAGCGGACCGGTGATCGGGTCGTCGTCGGAGTCGTCGACGTTCTCGGTGCGGAACACGAAGAAGAACACCACCCAGCCGACCGCGGCGATGAGCAGCCAGCTGATCAGCCGGTAGATCAGCATGGCCGAGATCGCGCTCGACAGGGACATCCCGCTCGAGACCAGCCCCGGCACCAGCACCGCCTCGACGACCAGCAGCCCGCCGGGCATCAGCGGGATGGTGCCGACCGCGCGGGCCGCGGCGTAGGCGACGGTCAGCCCGGCCACCGACGCGTGATCCCCGGCGGCGTACGCGGCGAAGCCGAGGCAGGCGACGTCGGCGACCCAGTTGAACATCGACCAGCCGAACGCCACCCCCAGGTCGCGGCGGCCCAGGCTCACCGATTCGAGCTGCATCAGCGTCTCGCGCCACTTGTCCAGGCCGGTGTCGGCGGGCTTTCCGCGCACCGAGTTGACCCACGTCAGGACCCGGCTGCCGATGCCTTCGATCAGCTCCGGCCGCGAGGCGACGGCCTGCGCCAGCAGCAGCAGGGCGACGAAACCGCCGAGCGTGAACAGCAACGAGAACGGGTTGTTCTTCGCGCCCAGCAGGAAAGCACCGCCCAACCCGAGCAAAGCCAACCCCACCGCCTGCAGCACGCCCGACATCACCAGCTGCCACGACGCCACCACCGTCGAGGCACCCCAGAGCCGTTGCTGGCGGAACAGGAACGTCGCCGACAGCACGGGCCCGCCGGGCAGCGTGGTGCTCAGCGAGTTGGCCGCATAGAACGCGGCCTCGGAGCGCAGTTGCTTGACGTGCACCCCGGCCGACTTGAGCAGGGTGCGCTGGATCTGGGCAAAGCTGTGCATCGACGCGGCCGCCGCCACGACCGAGGCGAGCAACCACCACCAGTTCGCCTCGTACAGGCTCATCCACGCCTTGGCCAGCTGATCCCAGCCCAGGGAAACCTCGACGGCAAGCACGATGGCAACCATCCCGAGGATGACCCAGCGCACCCACCAGTACTTCCCGCGCGGGGTTTGTTCGCGCGGGAAGTCGAGATTGCGGGCGGGTGCGTCGTGGGACACGTGATTTAGGGTAACGGTGCAGGTGGCGCGGCGATCGCTGCGCGCCGCCGACTGTGTCGCCGTCGTGACCGGATCGTGCCGGCTCCGACGGCTGCAGGCGACCCGCAGGCGCCTCGGAACGGGTTCGGAGCGGCACCAGCGCCCCTTGCGGCCGATAGGCTGGCCAGATGTCAGCAAACATCGACGACGCCTCGGTTGAACCCGTCATACGCAAGACCGCAGCCTGGGCGTGGCGGTTGCTCGTCATTTTGGCGGCCGCGGTCGCCCTGTTGTGGGTGATCCAGAAGCTGGAAATCATCGTCGTTCCGGTGCTGGTGGCGCTGCTGTTGAGCGCGTTGCTGCTGCCGGTGGTCGACTGGCTGGACCAACGGGGCCTGCCCCGTGGCGGCGCGGTGGCGTTGGTGTTGCTGGGCGGCTTCGCGATCCTGGGCGGCATCCTGGCCTTCGTCATCCTGCAGTTCATCGACGGTCTGCCCGGTCTGACCGAACAGGTGGCGCAGAGCATCGAGTCGACCCGCCGGTGGCTGATCAACGGGCCGACGCATCTGCGCAGCGAACAGATCGACAGCGCGGGCAACGCGGCGATCGAGGCGCTGCACAACAATCAGGCGAAGCTGACCAGCGGTGCACTGTCTACCGCGGCTACCGTCACCGAGCTGGTCACGGCGGCGGTGCTGGTGCTGTTCACGCTGATCTTCTTTCTCTACGGCGGGCGCAACATCTGGCAGTACGTGCTCCAGGTCATCCCGTCGGACGTTCGCGCCCGGGTGCACGAGGCTGGCAAGGCCGGGTACGGGTCGCTGATCGGGTATGTGCGGGCCACCTTTCTGGTGGCGCTGACCGACGCGGCCGGGGTCGGTGCCGGCTTGGCGATCATGGGCATCCCGCTGGCGCTGCCGCTGGCCTCCTTGGTGTTCCTGGGTGCCTTCATCCCGCTGATCGGTGCGCTGATTTCGGGCCTGCTGGCTGTGGTGGTCGCCCTGTTGGCCAAGGGCATCGTGTACGCGCTCATGACGCTGGGTGTGTTGATCGCGGTCAATCAGGTCGAGGCCCACCTGCTGCAACCGCTGGTGATGGGCCGCGCGGTCTCGATTCACCCGCTCGCCGTGGTGCTGGCCATTGCCACCGGCGGCGTGCTCGCCGGGATCGTCGGCGCGCTGCTGGCCGTCCCGACGGTCGCATTCCTCAACAACGCGTTCCAGGTGCTGCTGGCGCCGAATCCCGAGGCGGAAGCCGAAAGACAGACCGAGGAGGCGGACGAGACGAACGCCATCCTGCAAGCCGAACCGGACAAACCCGGGGACGGCTCCGGCTGATACAGCTTCAGCAGGCGCCGAAGCGCTTGCCCTATAGCCGTCCCTCGCGCCGCAGCAGATCCGCCGCGGACAGCCCGCCGCCGGAGCGGCGCCGCTGCCGCGCCGGGTCGCCGTTCTCGCCCTGGCCGCGGGGGTTCACCGCGTCGCCG
This sequence comes from Mycobacterium sp. 5-140-3-2, assembly GCF_035666375.1. Lineage (NCBI taxonomy): Bacteria > Bacillati > Actinomycetota > Actinomycetes > Mycobacteriales > Mycobacteriaceae > Mycobacterium > Mycobacterium sp. 5-140-3-2. The sequence goes on along the minus strand of NZ_CP142025.1, from coordinate 5,283,809 downwards.
GGGGCGTCGCTGTCGGGGTCGTCCGGGCGGTTGCCGGGCACGGGGATGGCCCGGGTCTGATCGCCGGACGGCGGAGCCGTCGGCGGGCGCTGGGGTGCCTGCGGGGCCAGCGGCGCGGGCTTGGCCGGGGGGCGCGGTTCGGCCGGCCGGTCCCGGCCCGGGGCGCCCTGCGCGGCGAAACGTGTGGTCTTGGCCTCGGTCGGCTGGTTCGGCCGGGCCGGGATGCGGGTGGTGTCCACGCTGTCGTCGGCCCGGGTGGTCGACGCGCTCGGGGTGGGTTCCTTTGCGGGCCGGGGTTCCGGCGCCGGGCGCGCCGGTCGCGACGGCTCCAGCGGCGCGGGGTGGGTGGGGTCGTGCGGCGGACGCGGCGCGGCGGCGACCAGGCTGGCCGCCACCGGCGGCCGCGCGGGGCGCCCGTTGAGCGTCGGCCGCTTGCGCTCGTCGGGCAGATCGATCTCGCCCAGCCCGATCTTGTTCTGCAGGCGCCGGGCCCAGCGCGGCGCCCACCAGCAGTCGTCGCCGAGCAACTTCATCACCGACGGCACCAGGAACATCCGGACGACCGTCGCGTCCAGCAGCAGCGCCGCCATCAGACCGAACGCCAGATACTTCATCAACACCAGGTCGGAGAACACGAACGAGCCCGCGACCACGGCCAGCACCAGCGCGGCGGCCGTGATCAGGCGGCCGGTGGTCGCGGTGCCGATCCGGATGGCCTCGGCGGTCGACATGCCGCGTTCGCGCGCCTCGACCATGCGCGAGACCAGGAACACCTCGTAGTCGGTGGCCAGGCCGAAACCTACGGCGACAACCAGCGCGATGACCACCACCATCAGCGGGGTCGGCGTGAAATTCAGCACCCCCGACAGGTGACCGTCGACGAAGATCCACGTCAAGATACCCATCGTGGATCCCAGCGTGAGAGCGCTCATCACCGCGGCTTTCACGGGCAACACCACCGAGCCGAACGCCAGGAACATCAACAGCATGGTGGCGCCGAGCAACAGCACCAGCATCAGCGGAGCCTTGTCGAACAGGCTGTGGATGCTGTCCTGCTCCAGCGCCGGGGTGCCGCCTACATAGAGATTCAGCCCCTTCGGGGGGTTGACCGCCCGCAGTTCGGTGATCTTCTTGGCGGCGTCGTTCTTGTTGACCAGGCCGTTCTGGATCACCCGCACCGAGCCGTCCTTGGGCACCGTGGCGCCGTTCGGGCCGGCGACGCAGGGATTGCCGGCGATGGTCGGGCAGGCCCGCTCCTCCCATTGCTTGTCGGTGAACCCGCCGATCGAGGAGATCCTGTTGCGGATGTCGGCCACCTGCTGGTCGGTGACCTTGCTGTGGTTGTCGCTCTGGATCACCACCGTCAACTGCTCGGTGCGGTAGCCGGGGAATCGCTTGTCGAAGTGTTCCTGCGCCAGGCGCACGGCGTTGTCGGGCGGCAGATACTTCTCGCTCATGCCGCCGAACGAGAGGTTGCCCAGGGGGATGACCAGCAGGATCATGCCGACGGCGATCGGGATGGCAAACGCCAACGGCCGCTTCATCACCCAGTTGACGAGTTTGCCCCAGAAGCCGGCCTCGACCTCCTCGCGGGTCTTGGTCTTCTGCAGCCGGTCGGCGAGCCAGTTCAGGTAGGCGCGCGAATACTTCCAGTTGCGCAGGAACGGCACCCGGAACGCGGTCCGCACGCCCAGCGCGTCGACGTGGCGGCCGAGGATGCCCAGGCACGCGGGCAGGAACGTGATCGACAACAGCGCGGCAAGCCCTACCGCCGCGAAGATCGCGTAGGTCAGCGAATGCACGAAGCCCTGCGGCAACACCAGCAGGCTGGCGCTCGAGGCGATGATCAGCACCGCCGAGAACGTCACTGTGCGCCCGGCCGTCATCACGGTTCTTCGCACGGCGGCCTCGGTGTCGTAGCCCTCGGCGATCTCCTCGCGGAACCGGCTCACCACGAACAGCCCGTAGTCGATGGCGATACCCAGGCCGATCAGCGAGACCACCGGCTGGGCGAAGAAGTGCACCGGCCCGAACAGGGAGACCAGCCGCAGGATGCCCAGCGAACCCGCAATGCTCAGCCCGCCGACGATGGCCGGCAGGCCGGCGGCGACCGCGCCGCCGAACACCAGGAACAGGACCACTGCCACCAGCGGCACCGCGAGGACCTCCATGCGGCGCTGGTCGGTCGCGATCGTGCCGGTCAGGGCGTTGGCGATCGGCTCGAGGCCGGCCAGCTCCACGTTGCCGCCGCCGAGCTTCTGCAGGCCGGGCGCGATGGCCTTGTAGTTGTTGAGGATGCTGTCGTCGTCGTCGCCCTTGAGCGGAACGCTGACGAAGGTGTGCTTCTTGTCCTCGCTGACCATCCCCTTGATCACGGGGTTGTCGCTATTGGGCGCGGCCAGCCAGCCCGCCCACCCGACGACCTGGTCGGGATGATCCGCCTTGAACTTGTTGAGTTCGCCGACGACCTTGTCCCGCCACGCCGGGTCCTCGACCGTATTGCCGTCGGGGGCGGTGAACGTCGCGACCACGTGGCTGGTGCGGTCGCGGCCGTAGGTCTCGTCCCCCAGCACCGACGCCTTGACGGATTGACTGCCGTCGTCGTAGAAGCCGCTCTGTGTAACATGCTTGCCCAGGCTGATCCCGAAAACGCCGCCGAGCAGACACAGAGCTACCGTGACCCCGATCACGATGTACCGATACCGGTACACAGTTCGACCCCACCAGGCGAACACGCAAGCTCCTTACTGGATCGTCTTAGTCGTCAACGACCCGCGCACTGGTTGTTCAGTGTCACACACGCGCGGTCAACAGCGCTGACAGCGGCCGGAACGGCTGCAGCCATGCGCCCTGGTCAGGCAGCGAATCCAGGCCGATCCGCGGCAATGGTTCCCGGAAGACGCCGGCGATGTCCTCCAGGTCAACGAAGTCCAAGGTATCCGACGCTAGCGCCCAACTCGCATGTTCGCGAAATCCGATCACTTGGACGCTGATGCCGGTCCGGGCGATCTCCTCGAGCGGTTGGCGGAACGCCTGTCCGTCGGCCGACGCCACCACCAGGGCCGCCAGCCCTTCGGTCCGCCGGAGTTCGATATGGGCCAGCATGTCGCGGTCGACGTCGCTGTCCTCATCGATCTTCGGCTTGGCGAACACCGCGAACCCCACGTTACGCAATGCGTCCACCCAAGGCCGGACGACGTCGGCGCTGCCCGGCGCGATGTTGGTGAACACGGTGGCCTCCGGCTCGACGACGACGCCCGGTCGCTGCGCGCTGATCTCGGCCGTGCGCGACAGCAGCCAGCGTCCCAGGGCGTCGAACCGCGGGCGTTCCAAGGCGGTCGGCCGGCGACCCAGGATCGAGCCCAGACCCATGTCGAGGTTGGGGGCGTCCCACACCAGCAACACGCGTCCGCCGGACGGCGAAAAGCCGCCTAGGGCGCCCACGCTGTCGTCGGGCAGCACCGCCGGCGGCGCGACGGGTTCCGCTCCGGCGTTGGTCGTCTCAGTCAGGCTCATCACTCATCGCCTACTCATCGTTTAAGCCAAACGAACTCGGTGACGGCGCTGCCCGCTTCTTGGGCTTTCGTCTCGTACTTGGTGGTCGGGCGGACGGTCGAGATGGGCAGCGGGGTTTCGGGCTCCGCCCGGCGCAACCGGGACTCGCCCGCGCCGACTTCGGCGATGTGCTCGGCGTAGCCGGCGTGGTCCGTCGCAACGTGGAGGACACCACCAGGGAGTAGCCGGTCGGCTATCAAGCCAACCGTGCCCGGCTGCAGGAACCGGCGCTTGTGGTGCCGCGCCTTGGGCCACGGATCGGGGAAGAAGACGCGGACCCCGGTCAGCGAAGCCGGGGCGATGAGCCGCTGCAGCACGTCGAGCGCGTTGCCGCGGACCAATCGGATGTTGGTCACCGCGTCGCGGTCGATCGCGCACAGCAACTGCGCCAGCCCCCGCCGGTAGATCTCGACCGCGATCACATCGACGTCGGGCTCGTCCTTGGCCATCGCCAGCGTCGATATGCCGCTGCCACAACCGATTTCGAGCACCAGCGGCGCCTGACGCCCGAACCACGAGCGGGTGTCCAGCGGCGGCTCGTCGCCGACGGCCCCGTCGGCCGGGGCGCCCACCGACAGGCCGAGGTCGGGCCAGCGCCGCTCCCACGTCTGGCGCTGCGCGTCGGACAGCGCGGATCGTCGCGACCGAAACGCCGTCGCGGGCAGGTAGCGCTGGTCGGGCCGGGCCGATTCCCCGGTCGGCGTGTCGGCAGACATCGCCACCCCGCGCTGCGCATGCATTTGTCCATGGTGGCCTATAAACCTCGGATGTAGCCGCCCCTGGTCCGGATTGATACCCAACAGTTGCCTTGAACTGGTAACTGATTAACGGTGGCTCGCTTCTTGGCGACGTGAATGCCACCATTCGGTGGGACCGACGGGGCGATCGGGTCATTCGGACCGAACAGGCGGGGTATGAGGGGACAAGGACACCAGATTTTCGTCGACGAGCTGACGCGGTTTGCCGACGGCGTCGTCGATCCGCGCGTGACGGCGATCGCCAGGCGAACCGCCGCACCCCTGCGCGTCGTGGTTCGCGGCCGCCGGGGGGTCGGCCGCCGCACGGTGGCCCGCGCGCTGGACCGCGCGGGAAGCGCGTCGGGGATCGCGGCGGACCTCCAGCTGAGCGCGGCGGCGCCCGATCCGGGCGCGGACGCGGTGGTCTACGTGGTCGCCGAGGTGGTCAAGCCAGAGGACGCCCACGCCATCGCGGCCGCCGGGCAGCCGGTGGTGGCGGTGCTGAACAAGGCCGACCTGTCGGGCCGGCGCGGCGACGGGCCGATCGCGGCGGCCCGGGCGCGGTGCGCCGATCTGTCGGCGCTGATCGGCGCTCCCATGGAACCGATGATCGGCCTGCTCGCGGTCGCGCTCGACGAGCTCGACGAAGCCGACGACAACGCGCTGTGGGCGGCGCTGCACACGCTCGCCACGCACCCCGGGGCCGCCGCGTGCCTCGACGGCTCGTTCGCCGGGTTCCTGGCGGCGGACGGCCCGGTGCCGACCGGCGTGCGTCAGCGCCTGCTGGACACCCTCGACCTGTTCGGCACCGCGCTGGCCGTCGCCGCGATCCGCCAGGGCAGAACGCCGGCGCAGGTGCGCGCCCTGCTGCGCCGGATGAGCGGCGTCGACGCCGTCCTGGCCAAGGTCGGCGCGCTGGGCGCCGAGGTGCGCTACCAGCGGGTGCTCGGCGCCGTCGCGGAATTGGAGGCGCTGGCCGCCGGTGGCGGCCTGCTCGGCGAGCGGATCGGCGGGTTCCTGTCCCGCGACGACACGGTGGTCGCCCGGATGGCGGCCGCGGTGGATCTGGCCGAGGCGGCCGGGCTGGACCCGGGCGGCCCCGGGTCGGCCGGTGTGGACCGCGACCCGTCCGCGCACCTGCCACGCGCGGTGCGGTGGCAGCGCTACAGCCGCGCCTCGGCCAGCGAACTGCACCGCGCCTGCGGCGCGGACATCGCCCGCGGATCGCTGCGGCTGTGGTCGCAGGCCTGCGCGTCACTGCCGGGGGAATCCTGGTGAGCGGCGGCGATCCCATCGCCCAGGTGGACGCGCTGGTGGCCGCGGTCGCGCCGGACCTGGATCCGCCGGCCGTGCACCGCTGCGACGTGGTCCTGGTGACCGGCCCGTGGATGGCCGGGGTGAGCGCGGTGGCCACGGCGCTGCAAGGCCGCCTGCCGCAGCACAAGTTCGTGGAGTCGACGGACCTGGGGCCCGGCGAGGTGCCGATGGCGGTGGTGTTCGTCGTGTCCGCGGCGGCCCACTTGACTGCCTCCGACTGCGCGCTGCTGGACGCCGCGACCGAGCACACCGACGCGGTGGTGGGGGTGGTGTCCAAGATCGACGTGCACCGGGGTTGGCGTGAGGTGGTCGACGCCAATCGCGAAGCGCTGGCCGCACATTCGCCGCGCTACGGCCGGGCGCCGTGGGTGGGCGCGGCCGCCCTGCCCGATGCCGGTGAGCCGGACGTCGACGCCCTGGTCGCCGCCGTCTCGGCGCAACTCGACGACCCCGACCTCGCCCGGCGAAACAGGTTGCGGGCGTGGGAATCTCGCCTACAGACCGTCAAACGGCGGTTCGACCGCGACGTCGAGGGATCTGGTCGTCGCGCGCGGGTCGAGGCGCTGCGCGAGGAACGCAGCACGGCGTTGCAGCGGCGGCGTCAGGCGAAGAGCGAACGCACCATCACCCTGCGCGGCCAGATCCAGCAGGCTCGGGTGCAGTTGTCGCACTCCGCGCGCAACCAATGCGCGACCGCGCGCACCGAGCTGCAGGAACACGCGGCCGGGTTGTCGCGGCGCGACATGTCCGGGTTCGAGGCGCACACCCGCGCCCGCCTCGACGAGGTGGTGGCCGAGGTCAGCGACGGCACGGACACGCAGCTGTCCGACGTCGCGCAGGCGGTGGGTGTGCCGGTGGACCTGCCGGCCCTCGAGAAGATGCCGGAGGTCGACGTCTCGGCGCCGCCGCTGAAGTCGCGCCGGCAGGAAACCTGGCTGATGATCGTGCTGGGCGTCGGCTTCGGGCTGGGGGTGGCGCTCACGCTGAGCCGGCTGCTGAGCGGCGTGGTCTCGCGGCTCAACCCCGCGCTGGCGGTCGTCGCGGCGGTGGTGTGCGTGGCGATCTCGGTGGCGCTCACCTTCCTGGTGATCAACATTCGCGCCCTGCTGCATGACCGGGCGCTGCTGGACCGCTGGGCGGGCGACGCGACGTCCTCGCTGCGCTCGGTGGTCGAGGAACTGGTCGCGACCCGGGTGCTGGTCGCCGAGTCGGTGCTCAGCAAAGCCTTGCTCGCCCACGACGAGGCCGAGAACGCGCAGGCGTCCGCCGCCGTCGGCGTCATCGACACCGAACTGCGCGAGCACGCCATGGCCGCCGCGCGGGCCGCGGCCGCGCGGGATCGGGAGATGCCCGCGGTCGCCGCCGCCCTGCGGGCGGTGCGTGCAGAACTCGGAGAACCGGGTATACAACCGGCTGAAAGTCCCGCCGAAACCGGCGACGGTGACGAAACCGAAAAACCCGCTTCGAGGAGCGAAGATGGCGACCCGTCGGGAGCTTCTGAATCGTTGTTGTGAGAAGGCTTATACCTGCCCGAGACTTCCCCGACAAGTTCCTCACGATAACCTGTAGTTAACGCCACCAAGTCCTTAATTATGTGGGCGACGGCATACCGAGCAACACAAGCCCGATACGCAACGGATCCAGGAGAGTTCGATGACCTCAGCGACCATTCCCGGTTTGGACACAGCACCCACGAAGCACCAGGGCCTGCTGTCATGGGTGCAGGAGGTTGCCGAGCTCACCCAGCCCGACCGGGTGGTGTTCGCTGACGGCTCCGACGAGGAGTTCAACCGGCTGGCCGCGCAACTGGTCGAGGCCGGCACGCTGAAGAAGCTGAACGAGAAGAAGCACCCCAACTCCTACCTGGCGCTGTCCGACCCGTCCGACGTGGCGCGCGTGGAGTCGCGGACGTTCATCTGCACCGAGCAGGAGAGCGGCGCCGGCCCGACCAACAACTGGATGGACCCGTCCGAAATGCGGTCCATCATGACCGACCTGTACCGCGGCTGCATGCGCGGCCGCACCATGTGGGTGGTGCCGTTCTGCATGGGCCCGCTCGGCGCCGACGACCCGAAGCTGGGTGTGGAGATCACCGACTCCGAGTACGTCGTCATCTCGATGAAGGTGATGACCCGGATGGGCAAGGCCGCGCTGGAGAAGATGGGCGACGACGGGTTCTTCGTCAAGGCGCTGCACTCGGTGGGGGCTCCGCTGGAGGAGGGCCAAAAGGACGTCCCGTGGCCGTGCAACGACACCAAATACATCACCCACTTCCCGGAGACCCGCGAGATCATGAGCTACGGCTCGGGTTACGGCGGTAACGCGCTGCTGGGCAAGAAGTGCTACTCGCTGCGGATCGCCTCGGCCATGGCCCACGACGAGGGCTGGCTGGCCGAGCACATGCTGATCCTCAAGCTCATCTCCCCGGAGAACAAGGCGTACTACTTCGCCGCGGCGTTTCCGTCTGCCTGCGGCAAGACCAACCTGGCCATGCTGCAGCCGACCATTCCGGGCTGGCGCGCCGAGACGCTCGGCGACGACATCGCCTGGATGCGGTTCGGCAAGGACGGCCGGCTGTACGCGGTCAACCCCGAGTTCGGTTTCTTCGGCGTCGCGCCCGGCACCAACTGGAAGTCCAACCCCAACGCCATGCGCACCATCGAGGCCGGCAACACCGTCTTCACCAACGTCGCGCTCACCGACGACAACGACGTGTGGTGGGAGGGCCTCGAGGGCGACCCGCAGCACCTGATCGACTGGAAGGGCCGCGACTGGACGCCGGACTCCGACGAGAAGGCCGCCCACCCGAACTCGCGCTACTGCACGCCGATGTCGCAGTGCCCGATCCTCGCGCCGGAGTGGGACGACCCGCAGGGCGTGCCGATCTCGGGCATCCTGTTCGGCGCCCGCCGCAAGACCACGGTCCCGCTGGTGACGCAGGCCCGCGACTGGCAGCACGGCGTGTTCATGGGTGCCACCATGGGCAGCGAGCAGACCGCCGCCGCCGAGGGCAAGGTCGGCACCGTCCGCCGCGACCCGATGGCCATGCTGCCGTTCCTGGGCTACCACGTCGGTGACTACTTCCAGCACTGGCTCGACCTGGGCAAGAACGCCGACGAGTCCAAGATGCCGAAGGTGTTCTTCGTCAACTGGTTCCGTCGCGGCGACGACGGCGGCTTCCTGTGGCCGGGCTTCGGCGAGAACAGCCGCGTGCTCAAGTGGATCGTCGACCGCATCGAGCACAAGGCCGGCGGTCAGGACACCCCGATCGGCATCGTGCCGAAGGCCGAGGACCTCGACCTGGACGGGCTCGACGCCAGCGGCGACGAGGTCGCCCAGGCGCTGGCGGTCAACCCGGCCGAGTGGCGCGAGGAACTGCCGCTGATCGAGGAGTGGTTCGAGTTCGTCGGCGACAAGCTGCCGACCGGCGTCCGCGACGAGTTCGAGGCGCTCAAGCAGCGGCTGTCCGAAGCGGGCTGATCAGCCCGCCAGCCGCGAATTGGGGCTGGCCTTCTTCTGCGCGTACATCAGCTCGTCGGCGCGGGCGAGTAGTTCGCCCACGTTCGCGGTGTCGGAAACCGGCGCCCGCACGAAGCCGATGCTGGCCGAGAGACGGTAGGGCCGTTCACTCGTCTTGTTGAAATTCCCGAACGCGAGCGCGAGCCGCTCCTCGAGCGACGGGGTGTCGCCGTCGCTTTCGGTGATCATCACACAGAATTCGTCGCCGCCGATGCGGGCGAGGATGTCGGACTCGCGCCGGATGGTGCGCAGCACCCCGGCGACGTCTTTGATCAGTTTGTCGCCCGTGTCGTGGCCCAGCTCGTCGTTGACCTTCTTGAGGCCGTCGACGTCGAGGAAGGCGAGCACGCAATTGTGGCCGAGGTGGTGCGACCCGCGCAGTTTCTGCTCGGCCAGCAGGTAGAAGCCGCGACGGTTGTTCAACCCGGTCAGCTCGTCGGTGACCGACAGCCGGCGGATCTCCTCGTTGGCGTCCTCCAGGGCGGCGGTGCGGTCGCGCACCCGCCGTTCCAGCTCGGAGTACACCCGCACGTTCTCCATCGCGATCGACGTCGAGTCCGCCAGGGCCTGCAGCAGGTGGACCTCCTGGTCGGACGGCTGGTGCCGGCTGGCCCAGTAATTGCCGATCGCGCCGATCGGCTCGAGCTTGCGGATGGGCACCATCACCAGGCTCTTGACGAAGGTGGGGCGGTACAGGGCGTGCGGGATGCGCGGGTCGCCGTAGATGTCGGGGATCACCGCCGCGTCGCGGTTGAGCATCGCCCAGCCGCTGATGCAGGACCCGATGGGGAAACGGCTGCCCTTCCACAGCGGGGCGATCGCGTCCTCGTCGGCGTAATAGCAGCTGTCGTTGTCGCGGAGCACGAACGTCGCGCCGTCACAACCGGTGAGCTCGCGCGCCGAGGAGCGGACGATGCGCTGCAGGTCGGGCAGGGTGCGCGCCAGCGACAGCTCCTGAATGGCGTGCACGAGCCGCTCCATGCCGTCGACATAGTCGGAATCGGCGAACGAAGATGCGGCAGGCTCCGATTCTTGCTCGGCGGTCATGCGCACCTCCGTGCGGCAGTGGCGTATCCCGCCGCGCGTTGCTGACCAAGGTCGGGTTCCAGGGCCCACGGCGCTCTACTTGACTGCATTATGGCTGGCGCCGCGCGCCCCGCGCCGGGATTGACGCAGAAACTCGCCGGGTCCACCCACCACTTAACACCCGTCAAGTTTGGCGGCGGTACAGTCTGCGCATGCAGATCCGCCCGTATATCGGCGCCGACAAACCTGCTGTCATCCTGTACCCGTCCGGCACGGTCGTCACCTTCGATGACCTCGAGGCCCGCGCCAATCGCCTGGCGCACCGGTTCCGTCAGGCGGGCCTGCGCGAGGGTGACACGGTCGCCATCCTGATGGAGAACAACGAGCACATCCACGCGGTGATGTGGGCTGCTCGCCGCAGCGGTTTGTACTACGTGCCCATCAACACCCATCTGACCGCGGCGGAGGCCGCCTACATCGTCGACAACAGCGCCGCCAAGGCGATCATCGGCTCGGCCGCGCTGCGCGACACCTGCGCCGGCCTCGCCGAGCAGCTGCCGCGCGGGCTACCGGAACTGTTGCTGATCGCCGCCGAGAAGCACGACGAGGGCCTGCCGGGCTGGGAGCGCTACCCGGAATGCGTTGCCGGCCAACCGGATACCCCGATCGACGACGAGATCGAGGGTGACCTGCTGCAGTACTCGTCCGGAACCACCGGCCGGCCCAAGGGCATCAAGCGCGAATTGCCGCACGTTCCCCCGGCCGACGCCCCCGGCATGATGTCGGCGCTGGTCGGCTTCTGGATGACGCCCGATTCGGTCTACCTGAGCCCCGCGCCGCTGTACCACACGGCGCCGTCGGTGTGGTCGATGAGCGCGCAGGCCGGCGGCATCACCACGGTGGTGATGGAGAAGTTCGACGCGGAGGGCTGCCTGGATGCCATCCAGCGGCACCGGGTCACCCACGGACAGTTCGTGCCGGCGATGTTCACCCGGATGCTGAAACTGCCTGATGCGGTGCGTCATTCGTACGACCTGAGCAGCCTGCAGCGGGTGATGCACGCCGCGGCGCCGTGCCCGGTGGAGATCAAGAAGCAGATGATCGACTGGTGGGGTCCGATCATCGACGAGTACTACGCCTCCTCCGAGGCGCACGGGTCGACGCTGATCACCGCCGAAGATTGGCTGGCGCATCCGGGTTCGGTCGGCAAGCCCATGGGGGGCGCCGTGCACATCCTGGACGAGAACGGCGACGAGCTCCCGCCCGGCCAGGCCGGCGAGATCTACTTCGAGGGCGGGTATTCGTTCGAATACCTCAACGACCCAACGAAAACCGCGTCATCGCGCTCCAAGCACGGCTGGGCCACCGTCGGCGACATCGGCTACGTCGACGACGAGGGCTACCTGTACCTGACCGACCGGCGCCACCACATGATCATCTCCGGCGGGGTCAACATCTACCCGCAAGAAGCCGAGAACCTTCTGGTCACACACCCCAAGGTGATGGACGCGGCGGTGTTCGGCGTTCCCGACGACGAGATGGGCCAGCGCGTCACCGCGGTTGTGCAGACCGTCGACCCCGCGGACGCCACCGACGCGTTCGGCGATGAGCTGCTGGCCTGGCTGCGGGATCGCCTGGCGCACTACAAATGTCCGCGATCGATCGCCTTCGAAGCGCAGCTGCCGCGCACCGACACCGGCAAGCTCTACAAGAATGGGCTGATCGAGAAGTACTCGGTGTGACCGATGCTCCGGGTGGTCGACCTGTCGAGCGCGCCGGAGGGCGGCGCGGCGTCGCCGCCCGGCGTGATCATCGCCGTCGGCTCGGCCGACGACATCGCTAGGGCCGGAACCTGGCTTGACGCAGCGACTTTCACGCTGACCGAGGACGCCTGCGCCGACCGCCGGGTCATCACCGTCGATTCCGTGTCCGACGCGCTGGTCGAGCTGACCGATCGCTGTCGACGTTGGCCGCACGCCGGCGGGATCTGTGACGACGTATTGCGCGCGGTGGATCCCGAGGGGCCGACGCTGGCCGGGGTGGTGGCCGAGTCGCTGGGGTATTCAACGCTGCAGTCCGGCCCGGAGTTCGCGCGGTGGCTACAGGAGCGCGGCCGGGTCCGCATGCCCGACATCGCCGACCCGGTACTGGCGGACCGTGACGGCGACATCCTGCGCATCGCCTTCAACCGGCCGCAGCGCCACAACGCGTTCTCCACCGACGCCCGCGCGGCGCTGTTGGAGGCGCTGTCCGTCGCGCAGCTGGATCCCTCGGTCACCGGCATCGTGTTGAGCGGCAACGGCCCATCGTTTTGCAGCGGTGGAGATCTCGCCGAATTCGGCACCTTCGCCGACCCGGCGAGTGCCCACCTCGCCCGCACCCGGCACAGCCCCGCCCTCGCGCTCGACGCGCTGACCGCGCGACTCGGCCGCGCGTGCCGCGCCGAGGTGCACGGCCGGGTGATGGGCAGCGGACTGGAGATGGCCGCGTTTTGCGGGTGGGTCACCGCCCGCGGCGACGCGGTGTTCGGGCTACCGGAATTGGCGCTCGGCCTGATCCCCGGCGCCGGCGGCACCGTCAGCGTCGCCCGGCGGATAGGCCGGTGGCGCACGGCGTATCTCGTGCTGTCCGGCCACACCGTGGACGCCGAGACCGCGTTGGCCTGGGGGTTGGTGGACGAGGCCTAGCGATCGCGCCGCGGCACGCTCGACGTGGCCCGGGTTCGGCGTCAGAAGCCCGAATACGTGGTCGTGGTCGTCGAGGGCAGATGGGAGACGACCAGCACCCCGGCGACGACGTAGATCAGCACGAAGATCACCGCCGCGACGACGCCCACGATGGCGCCGATGATGGCCCACTTCTTGGCGTTGTTGGCCGCCTCGTGCGCCTCGGCGTAGCGGCCCTGCGCCCACAGCCCGGAGACCTTGTTGGAGTACACAATCGAGACGATCCCCAGCGGCAGGCAGCACAGCACCGTGCACAGGATCGCCCAGACCAGATAGTTCTCGGGTTCCGGCTGGCCCTGCCAGCCCGGCTGGGCCGCGGGCCATCCCGCGGGCGGCTGACCCGGCCACGCCGGCGGCGGCTGCGGCGGATACCCCGGCGGCGGCTGACCTTGCCAGTCCGGCGGCGGTTGGCCTTGCCATTCCGGTTGTTGCCCTTGCCATTCCGGTTGTTGCCCGGGCCATTCAGGCGAACCGCCGGGCGGCGCGGGAGGATAACTCATGGCGGCTGCCTTTCCCTTTGGTTCGGAAGTCAGGCAAATATACTCCCAAACGCCGTTCTGCCGCCGCGCGATTGACAAGCCCGCGTCAGATCCCGCCGCGGGTCACCAGTTGCCGGGCGATCACATTGCGCTGGATCTCGTTGGTGCCTTCACCGACGATCATCAACGGCGCGTCCCGAAAGTAGCGTTCGACGTCGTACTCGGTGGAATAGCCGTAGCCGCCGTGGATTCGCACCGCGTTCAGCGCGATCTCCATCGCCACCTCGGAGGCGAACAGCTTGGCCATCCCGGCTTCCATGTCACAGCGTTCACCGCTGTCGTAGCGCTCGGCGGCGTAGCGGGTGAGCTGGCGGGCGGCGGTGAGTTTGGTCGCCATGTCGGCCAGGTAATTGCCCACCGACTGGTGCTGCCAGATCGGCTGCCCGAAGCTCTCCCGCTGCTGGGCGTAGGCCAGCGCATCCTCGAGCGCGGCGGTGGCCACGCCCAGGGCGCGCGCCGCCACCTGGATGCGGCCCGTCTCGAGTCCCTTCATCATCTGTGAAAAGCCCTCGCCCGCAACGCCACCCAGTATCGCCGTTTCCGGCACCCGGTAATTGTCGAAGGACAGCTCGCAGGACTCCACGCCCTTGTAGCCCAGCTTGGGCAGGTCCCGCGACACCGTCAGCCCCGGCCCGTGCTCGACGAGCACGATCGAGATGCCCGTGTGGCGCGGCTTGGCGTTCGGGTCGGTCTTGCACAACAGGGCGATCAGCCCGGAGCGGCGGGCGTTGCTGATCCAGGTCTTGGACCCGTTGATCACCAGGCCGCCCGCGTCGTCGCTCAGGGCGGTGGTCGCCATGTTCTGCAGGTCCGAGCCGCCGCCGGGCTCGGTCAATGCCATGGTGGCGCGCACCTCGCCGCCGGCCATCGGCGGCAGGTAGGTCCGTTTCTGCTCCTCGGTGCCGAACAGCGTCAGCAGCTTGGCGACCACGGTGTGCCCGCCCATCGCGCCGGCCAGGCTCATCCAGCCCCGCGCCAGTTCCTCGGTGACCCGCACGTAGCAGGGCATGGACACCGGCGAGCCGCCGTACTCCTCGGGCACGGCCAGCCCGTAGATGCCGATCCGCTTCATCTGCTCGATCCACGCCTCGGGATAGGTATTGGCGTGTTCGGTCTCGCGCACGCTCGGCTTGACCTCGCGGTCGATGAACGCCCGCACCGTCGCGACCAGCATGTCCTCTTCGTCGTTCACCTATGAGCACCTCGTCGATTCGCGCCGAACGTCGACTTGCTGGGGAAAATCGGCACCAGCAGGTCGACGTTGGGCCTGATCCGGATTGACCCTCGATTCCACAGCCTGCCAGCATGTGGCGTTGTGACTAGTGACGGGTATGCGCGGATTCGCGAGGGTGGGCCGTACTTCGACGACCTCTCGGTGGGGCAGGTGTTCGACTGGGCGCCGTCGATGACGCTGTCGTCCGGCCTGGCGGGCGCGCACCAGGCGATCGTTGGCGACCGGCTGCGCCTGGCGCTCGACGCCGATCTGTGTGGGGCGGTGACGGGGCTGCCCGCCCCGCTGGCCCACCCGGGGTTGGTGTGTGACGTGGCGATCGGCCAGTCGACGCTGGTGACCCAGCGGGTCAAGGCCAACCTGTTCTATCGCGGCCTGGTGTTTCACCGGTTCCCCGTCATCGGCGATTCCCTCTACACCCGCACCGAAGTGGTTGGGCTGCGGGCCAATTCACCCAAGCCGGGCCGGGCCCCGACGGGCTTGGTGGCGCTGCGGATGATCACGATCGACCAGGCCGACCAGTTGGTACTCGACTTCTACCGTTGCGGGATGCTGCCCGCCGGACCGGATTTCGATGCCGACAACGCACCGCACGACGATCTGTCCACCATCGGCGCCGACGTGCCCGGCCCGGCCCACGATCCCACCGCGCAATGGGACGGTGAGGTTTTCCGCACCAAGGTGCCCGGGCCGCACTTCGATCCCGCTCTGGCGGGATCGGTGCTGCACAGCACCGCCGACGTCGTCACCAATGCCCCCGAGCTCGCCCGGCTCACCCTGAATATCGCTGCGACCCATCATGATTCGCGGGTCGGCGGGCGCCGGCTGGTGTACGGCGGACACACCATCGGGCTGGCGCTCGCGCAGGCCGGCAGGCTGCTGCCCAATCTGGTGACGGTGCTGGGCTGGGAGTCGTGCGATCACACAGGTCCCGTACACGAGGGCGACACCCTCTACAGCGAGCTGCACATCGAATCCGCCGAGCCGACCGAGCATGGGGGAGTGCTCGGGTTGCGGTCGCTGGTGTATGCCGCCGGTGACGCGGAGGGCGGGCCGGACCGGCCGGTGCTGGATTGGCGGTTTCGCGCGCTGCAGTTCTAACGACGATGCGCGCCACGAGCACAATGGGGGGCGTGAGCTCGGCCGCAACCGCCTGGGGAAGCAGCGGGCTGGCCTACCTGACCGGCCCGCCCGACGGACCCGCCGACTTCTCCCGCGCCCGCGTGCTGTCCCGCGCGCACGAGGTGGCCGCGGCGATCGGCGGCCGCTGGGGCATCGACGTCGACGCGGCCGGGCTGCTGACCGGCCGGGCCGCCCTGCGGGGCCTGACCCGCGCCGGCCGGGTGTCGCCCGGCGGCGCCACCCGCCTGCTCGCGGCGCGGGACGGCTGGTGCGCGCTCACCCTCTCCCGCGCCGACGACCTCGCCGCCGTCCCGGCGCTCCTGCAGGTCGACGACGCCGCGGTCGACCCGTGGCCGCAGCTGCGACGGTGGGCCGCCACCCGTGCGGTCCCCGACATCGTCGAGCGGGCGGCGCTGCTCGACATCCCGGCGGCGGGCCTGGGCGAGGCGACGGCCGCGCCGCCGCACACACGCCGCATCGGACCGCCGGCGCCACCGCGCGCGCCGCGGGGGATGCTGGTGGCCGATCTGTCCTCGATGTGGGCGGGCCCGCTGTGCGGTCGGCTGCTGGCCCACGCCGGGGCGACGGTCGTCAAGGTCGAAAGCCCTCGCCGCCCGGACGGAACCCGCGCCGGGGACCGAACCTTCTTCGACTGGATGAACCACGAAAAGCTGTGCTATGGCATCGATTTCGACAGCCAGACCGACGAATTACGCGAGCTCCTCACGGTCAGCGACGTCGTCATCGAGGGCTCCCGCCCGGCCGGGCTGGCGCGCCGGGGCCTCGGGCCCGACGACGTCGCGCCACGACCGGGCCGAATCTGGTTGCAGATCACCGCCTATGACGGGCGCCGGCCGGGATTCGGGGACGACGCCGCCGTCGGCGGCGGCCTGGTCGGGACCAGCGCCGAGGGGCCGGTGTTCTGCGGCGACGCCATCGCCGACCCGCTGACCGGCCTGCAGGCGGCGCTGGCGGTGGCCGAATCCCTGGCGCGCGGCGGCGGCGAATTGATCCGCCTCTCCATGGCGGCCGTCGCCGCGACCTACGCGGCGCTGCCCACGGGGCCCTCGGAGTCGCCCGCGCCGGTGTCACCGCCGCTAATGCCGCCGGCGGCGCCACCCGCGTCCGGGCTGGGCGCCGACAACGCGGCGGTGCGCCACCTCGTCGGCCAAAGACGTTGCCCGTCATGCTGATTCGTCAGGCGACCCTGCTGGATGGGACCGTGACCGACATCCGCGTTGGCGCGCAGATCGAGGAGATGGCGCCCTCGGGCGAGGGTCTGACCCCGCGGGCTGGCGAGGGCGTGCTGTACGCGGGCGGCGGAACCGTGCTGCCCGGGCTGCACGACCACCACGTGCACCTGCGCTCGGCGGCCTCGGCGCTCGATTCGTTCTTCGTCGGACCGCCCGGGGTCAGCACCGAAGCCGAGCTCACCCAGTTGCTGGCGAACGCCACGCCCGGGCCCGACGGGTGGATTCGCGCCGTCGGCTACCACGATTCGGTCGCCGGGGAACTCGACCGGACCGCTCTGGACGCGATGGTCCGCAGCGTGCCCGTGCGCATCCAGCACCGCAGCGGCGCGTTGTGGATCCTCAACTCCGAGGCGCTGGGCCGGATCGGCCTGGCCGAACACCCCGACGGGCGACTGCGCAGCGCCGACGACGGCTGGTCGCAGGCCCTGGACCGACGCGAAACCGACCTCGCCGAACTCAGCCGCCGCATCACGGCGACCGGCGTCACCGGGGTCACCGACGCCACCCCCGACCTCGACGCCGACGACAGGGCCTTGCTGGCGGCGGCGCACGGCCGCGGCGAGTTCCGGCCACGGGTCAGCTTCCTGTCCCCGGGCAAGAAAATCCTGCACGACGACCGCCTCAACCTCGACGGCCTCACGGAATGGATTGCCGGCCAGCACAACACGGGCCAACCGGTCGCCGTGCACTGCGTGACCGCGGCCCAGCTGGTGGTGACCATCGCCGCCCTGCGCGCGGCCGGCGGCCACCCGCAGGACCGCATCGAACACGCCGCGGTGGTGCCCGACGACAACGTGGCCGACCTCGCCGAGCTCGGGGTCACCGTGGTCACCCAGCCCAACTTCGTCGCCGAGCGCGGCGATCAGTACCTCGCCGAGGTTTCCGCCGCCGAGCACGATCAGCTGTGGCGCGTCGCGGCGCTGCGCGACGCGGGCGTGCCGGTCGCGCTGTCCACCGACATGCCGTTCGGCCACGGCGACCCGTGGACGGCGATGCGCGCCGCGGTGCACCGCACCACACCGAGCGGTGCCGTTCTGGGCGCCGACGAATGTGTCTCGCCGTCAACGGCTTTGACGATGTTTCTGGGCTGCGCGGATCGACCGGACCGGGTGCGCGCGGTGCGCACCGGGCAGCCGGGCGACCTGTGCGTGCTCAGCGAGCCACCGGCGACGGCGCTGGCCGAGCTGGACGCCGGCATGGTGGCCGCCACCGTCATCGGCGGCGAGCTGGTGTACTTCGCGATGTGACCCGGCGGTCAGGACGCCGGGGCGAGCGCGGCGCGCAGGATGTCGCATTGGCTGCCGAAGAACTGTTGTGACACTTGAAGTTTCGGCGCGATCAGGTCGAACCCGTGGAAGGCGCCGGGAACGATCTCGACCTGGCACGGCACCCCGGCGGCTTTCAGCCGTTCGGCGTAGGCCAGGTCTTCGTCGTGGAACAGGTCATGGGTGCCCACACCGATCCATGCCGGGGGCAGCCCGCTCAGGTCGTCGCGCCGGGCGGGCACCGCGACCTGCGGGTCCGCGCCGCCCAGGTATGCGGCCCAACCGAATCGGTTGCTGCGGTTGTCCCAGAGCCGGTAGTTCGCGCTGGGCTCGGTCGCCGAACTGCGGTCGTCGAGCATGGGATAGGTCAGCAGCTGGAACGAGGGGCTCACCTCGGCGCGGTCGCGGGCCAGCAGGGCCAGGGCCGCGGCGAGGCCACCGCCGGCGCTGGCACCCCCGATGGCCACCCGGTACCGGTCCACCGACGGCAGCCCGGCGAGCCAGGTCAGCGCCGCGTAGCAGTCTTCCAGCGGTGCGGGGTACGGATGTTCGGGCGCCAGGCGGTATTCCACCGACGCCACGGTGATGCCCAGCCGCCTGCTGAACCCGCTGCACAACCGGTCGTCCTGCTGGGCGGTGCCGATCACGTATCCGCCGCCGTGAATCCACAGCAGCGCGGGCGTCGGCTCGCTGACACCGGCGGGCCGGAACAGCCGGACGCCGGCCCCGGACTCGAGGGTGATCACCTCGACGTCGCGGACGGGCTTGCCCAGCCGCGCCCGCCAGTCCATCGCCGCCCGCATGATGGGCAGGGTGCGTGGGCCGACGAGCCGCCGGGGAGCGAAGCGGGCGAGTTTTTGCAGGTCAGGATGAACAGCGTCGTTCGTCACCGATCCAGTATCACCGACGGGGAAAATGAAGGGACCGCTATCGGTGTTCTGCCGTTCATGACACGAGGAGGCCGCGTGCCCGCAAACGTCCCCCACCTCGCCACGCGATTGGTCGACACGACGCTCGGGATGCTTCGGGTCCAGGTGAGTGGCGGAACCGGTCCCGCGGTCCTCATGTGGCCGAGCCTGCTGATGACGGGCGACCTGTGGGCCGGGCAGGCCGCCCGGTTCGGCGACAGCCATCGCCTGGTGCTCGTCGACCCGCCCGGCCACGGCAGCAGCGCGCCGCTGAGCGGGCCCTTCAGCTTCGCCGACTGCGCGCGCTGCGTCGTCGACCTGCTGGACGGGCTCGGCATCGACCGCGCCCACTTCGTGGGCAACTCCTGGGGCGGGATGATCGGCGGCACCTTCGCCGCGCTGCACCCCGAACGGCTCGACCGCGCCGTGCTGATGAATTGCACCGCCTCCAAAGCCGGTGTCGCACAAAAGATTCAGTACGCCGCCATGCTGTGGCTGGCGAGACTGCTCGGCGGCATCCGGCCGCCGCTGACCCGGTCGGGCATCCGCGCCTTCCTGGGCCCGACCACGCTGCGCACCCGCCCGGACGTGGTCGAGGCCGTGCGGACGAACGTGGCTGCGGTGAACGCCGATTCGGTCCGCTGGGCGGTGCGCAGCGTGGTCTCGGCCCGGCCCGATCAGCACGCCCTGCTGGCGCGCGTCACGGCGCCGGTGCTGGTGGTCGCCGGCGCGGAAGACGCCACCTTCCCGGTGGCCGAAACCCGGGCCATGGCCGAGTCGATCCCTACCGCGTCCTTCACCGTCCTGGACGGGGTCGCGCACCTCGCGGCGCTCGAGGACCCCGCCCGGGTGAACGCGCTGCTGGAGTCGTTTCTGTTCGGGTGACGCGGCGCCGCTATCGAACCGAAACACGCGTTGCCACGTAGCCCTAACGGGCCCGTGCAGGGCCCACAAGGCAGTGGATTAACCGAACCGCGATCGGGGTATCGGTGCAATGCTGGCGAACGTGCTTGCCGTCAGCTTGTGGGGTTTGTCGGCTCGTGTTCGCTACGTCCCGCCTGGGGCCGCGCGTCGCAGGCCGCCCGATCGGCCGCGACGCGAGGGGCGAGACATGCTGGGGCAGCTATACGATCGGGCACTCGGCGGGGAGCGATGTTGGATCCGCCATGACGACGGCGAACTGCGGCCGCTGCCGGCGCACCGCTGGTTGGGCGTGCGATGTCCCCCCGACGGCTCAGGCGGATCCGGTGACGCCGTCGACGAGGTTTTCGACGAGGCCGTCACCCAGATGTGCACCGGGCCGACCATCGAGCTGGGCTGCGGTCCGGGGCGGTTGGTGGCGAGACTGATCCAGCGGGGCATCCCCGCACTCGGTATCGACCGATCCGCGACCGCGATCCAGCTGGCGGGCCGGGGCGGTGCGCCGGCCCTGTTGGGTGACGTGTTCGAGGAGCTGCCCGGAACGGGCTTGTGGCAGACGGTGTTACTGGTCGACGGCAACGTCGGGCTCGGTGGAGACCCGCTGCGGATTCTCGCGCGCGCCTTCGAGTTGTTGGCCCGCGGCGGCCGTTGCATCGCCGAATTCGAAGCCGAGACCATCGGCATCCGGTCGCGCTGGGTCCGCCTCGAGTCGTCGTGCGAGGTCGGGCCCTGGTTTCGCTGGGCCACCGTCGGGGTGGACAGCGCCGCCGCGCTGGCCGCGCAGGTGGGGCTGACGCTGACCGGCGTCCGCCTGATCGGCGACCGGGTGATCGCCAGCCTGGCGGCGGTCTGAGCGTGTCGCGCGCAGCTAAATCAGGCGCACGTAGCGAACCGCCAAATGCGTTCCAAACAGGGTGAATAACCCCGTCAGCGACACCCCTGGGCAAAGCGTGAGCGCAACCATAGCCGGTTCTACGTAAACACCGGTTTCGGCGACCTGCCCGGGGGTACAGTTCCCGACATGACGGCGAACCGACCGGGTTTCACACCGTGGATGAAGTGGTTGCTGCGGGCCGGTCCCGCCGACTATGCGCTGGCGCTGAGCGTGGCCGGGGCGTCGCTGCCGGTTGTCGGCAAACACCTCGAGCCGCTGGCCGGCATCACCGCCATGGGCGTGTGGGGCGCGCGGCACGCACCCGAGGCGATCTCCGCGGCGAAAAAGGACTGGTTCACGCCGGGGATCAACGACGCGCGGCGCCGGGACCGTGAGAGCACGCGGCAGGTCTCCCTCGCGGCGTTGCGGGGGGTCGTGTCGGCGGCGGACCTCGAGATGGATTGGCCGGCGGCCGAACGGACACCGCCGATCTGGGACGGCCTGCGCCAGCGGCGCCACCTTTATCGCCGGGGCGTCCACTACGGGGACCACCCCGCACAGGTGCTCGACGTCTGGCGCCGCAAAGACCTGCCCGCGCAACCCGCGCCGGTCCTGATCTTCCTGCCGGGCGGCGCCTGGGTGCACGGCAGGTGCATGGGTCAGGGGTCCGCGCTGATGTCGCGGCTGGCCGAGCAGGGGTGGGTGTGCCTGGCGGTCGACTACCGCGTCGCGCCACACCACCGCTGGCCGCGCCACATCGTCGACGTCAAAACCGCCATCGCGTGGGCGCACGCCAACGTCGACAAGTTCGGCGGCGACCGCAATTTCGTTGCGATAGCGGGGTGTTCGGCCGGCGGCCACCTGTGCGCGCTGGCCGGGCTGACCCCCGACGACCCGGAGTACCGGGCGAAGCTGCCCGAGGGTGCGGACACGTCGGTGGACGCGGTCGTCGGAATCTATGGCCGGTACGACTGGGAGGACCGCTCCACGCCGGAGCGCGCCCGGTTCGTCGAATTCCTGGAACGGGTCGTGGTGAGAAAGTCGATCGCCCGTCATCCCGAAGTATTCCGGGCCGCCTCGCCGATCGCCCGAGTGCACCGTAATGCGCCGCCCTTCCTCGTGATTCACGGCAGCAAGGACAGCGTCATCCCGGTGGAGCAGGCGCGCAGCTTCGTCGAGCGGCTGCGGACGGTGTCGCATTCGACGGTGGGCTACCTGGAGTTGCCGGGCGCGGGCCACGGATACGACCTCATCGACGGCGAGCGCGCCGGCGCGGCGGCACACGTCGCCTCCCTGTTCCTCAACCAGGTTTATCGCACCAAGACACGGATCGGGGCAAAAGAGGTTATCTGAGCCGGCGCCGCTGAGTATGGTCCCTCTATGGGTAAGGGGCAGCGGTGAAGAGGCTTAGCGGCTGGGACTCGGTGCTGCTGTACAGCGAAACGCCGAACGTGCACATGCACACCATCAAAGCCGCCGTCATCGAACTGGACGTTGATCGGCGTTCCCTGGACGTCGACGCGTTCCGGCAAGTCATCGCCGGCCGGCTGAACAAGCTCGATCCGTTCTGCTACCAGCTCATCGAGGTCCCCCTCAACTTCCACCACCCGATGTGGCGGGAAAACTGCGAGGTCGACCTCGACTATCACATCCGTCCCTGGCGAGTGTCGCCGCCCGGGGGCCGCCGCGAGCTGGACGAAGCCATCGGGCAAATCGCCAGCACCCCGCTCGACCGCAGCCGCCCGCTCTGGGAGATGTACTTCGTGGAAGGGTTGGCCAACAACAGGATTGCGGTCGTCGGCAAAATTCACCACGCGCTCGCCGACGGCGTCGCATCCGCGAATTTGTTGGCCCGCGGCATGGACCTGCAGCCGTGCCCGGACGGCGGACCGTACATGTGCGACCCACCCCCGACCACGCGGCAGCTCGTCGCCTCGGCGCTCGCCGACCACGTCCGCCACGTTGGGCGGCTGCCGCACACGATCCGCTACACCGCGCAGGGTTTGGGCCGGGTGCGCCGCAGCACACGCAAGTTCTCCCCGGAACTGACGCGGCCGTTCGAGCCGCCGCCGACGTTCATGAACCACAAGCTCACCCCGGAACGCCGGTTCGCCACCGCCACACTGGCCCTGGCCGACGTCAAGGAGACCGGCAAGCGGCTCGGGGCGACGATCAACGACATGGTGCTGGCCATGTCGACGGGCGCGTTGCGCACCCTGCTGTTGCGCTACGACGGCAAGGCCGAGCCGTTGTTGGCTTCGGTGCCAATGAGTTTCGACTTCTCGCCCGAGCGGATCTCCGGCAATCGTTTCACCGGCGTGCTGGTCGGCCTGCCGACCGATTCCGACGATCCGCTGGAGCGGGTGCGGTGCAGCCACGAGAACGCGATCGCCGCCAAGGAAAGCAACCAGCTGATGGGACCGGAGTTGGTCAGCCGGTGGGCGGCCTACATGCCGCCGGGCCCCACCCAGGCCTTCTTCCGGTGGGCGTCCGGCCGCGATGGCCACAACAAGATCCTCAACCTGAACATCTCCAACGTCCCCGGGCCGCGCGAGCGCGGCCGCGTGGGCGGTGCGCTGGTCACCGAGATCTATTCGGTGGGCCCGTTGACCGCCGGCAGTGGGCTCAACATCACCGTGTGGAGCTATGTCGATCAGCTCAACATCTCGGTGCTCGCCGACGGGGCCACGTGCGAGGACCCGCACGAGGTCACCGACGCCATGGTCAACGATTTCATCGAAATACGCAGGGCCGCAGGGATTTCGGAGAAGCTCACCACAATCGAAGCCGCGATGGCGCCGGCCTGACCGGGTCGGCACGGTCGCTGACCGCGCGCGGGCGGTAACCCGAATCTCGCCGGGCCGTTAACGCCATTCCCGTCGACCGTTACCATCGGTCCGACAAGTCAGTAGCGTGACGAACAAGGGAGCACCGTGAGCGAAGAGGCCAACGAACCCGAAGTCCTGGTCGAACAGCGGGACCGGATCCTCATCATCACGATCAACCGGCCGAAGGCCAAGAACGCGGTCAACTCCGCGGTGGCCAACGGCCTGGCCGCCGCCGTCGACCGGCTCGACGACGAACCCGGCCTGTCGGTCGGCATCCTCACCGGCGCGGGCGGCTCGTTCTGCGCGGGCATGGACCTCAAGGCCTTCGCCCGCGGCGAGCTCCCGATCGTCGAGGGCCGCGGCATGGGCTTCACCGAACGTCCGCCGGTCAAGCCGCTGATCGCGGCGGTCGAGGGCTACGCGCTGGCCGGCGGCACCGAGCTGGCGTTGGCGACCGACCTGATCGTGGCCTCCAAGGACTCGGCGTTCGGCATCCCGGAGGTCAAGCGCGGCCTGGTCGCCGGGGGCGGCGGGCTGCTGCGGCTGCCGCAACGCATCCCGTCCGCGATCGCCATGGAGCTGGCACTGACCGGTGAAAACCTGAGCGCCGAGCGCGCGCACGCGCTGGGAATGGTCAACGTCCTCGCCGAGCCCGGATCGGCGCTGGACGCGGCGATCGAGCTGGCCGAGAAGATCGCCGCGAACGGGCCGCTGGCGGTGGCCGCCACCAAGCAGATCATCGTCGAGTCCCGCGGCTGGAGCCCCGAGACCATGTTCGCCGAGCAGAACAAGCTGCTCGCCCCGGTGTTCTCCTCCAACGACGCCAAGGAGGGCGCGATCGCCTTCGCCGAGAAGCGCCCGCCCAAGTGGACGGGCACTTAATCGGTCAGGTAGCGCTGCAGCGTCGGCCCCAGCCGGCCGACCAGGTCCTCGATGCTGGTCGACGCGAGCGGCTCGATCTTCAGCTGGTAGCGCGCGAAGGCGAGCCCGGCCAGGTGGCTGGCCACCAGCTCGACCCGTAGCTCGGCATCGGCAACCCCGAATTCCGTCGCGACCCGCTCGGCGATCGGGCCGGCGAGGCTGTCGTGCAACACCTTTCGCGCCTCGGGGTGGATCGCCGCCGAACGCCACAGCGTCAGGAACGGCTCGAACACGGCGCCTTGTTCCCAGTGCTCGAGGAAGCGGCGCGCCAGCCGTTCGCCGACCCGTTCGGTCCCCTCGTCGAGCAGCGTGGCCAGCTGGTGCAACGGGTGCTCGGGACCGGTCAGCGTGGACGCGGTGAACAGACCTTCCTTGTTGCCGAAAAAGTAGTAGACCATCGCGACGTCCACACCGGCGTCGGCCGCGATTGCGCGGACGGTGGCCCGTTCGTACCCGTCGCGCATGAAGCGTTCGCGCGCCGCATCGATGATGCGCTGTCTGTTCACTTGGCCGGTGCGCCACCGGCCGGCGCGCCGCGCTGCTGGCATGCGCACCAGAATACTTCAACAAGCGTTGGCGAATGCCGTCGCGCGGCGTACCTTAGTTGTTGAACGAAGGTTGAAGTATTAGCTGAAGGAGGCCTTCAATGGTGACGAGGACGCGGCGACGCCTGTGGTGGCGCCACCTGATGTCGGTCCTGTTGTTCCCGGCGACGATGACGCTCGTGGTGCCGGCCCTGATCGTCGGCACGGCCGGCGTGCACGAGCCGCGCCTGGATGCCGCGCCGACGATCGCGCTGATCACGGTCGGCTGCGTGCTGATCGCCGCCGGCCTGGCCCTGATGATCTGGACGAATGTGCTGTTCGACCGGGTGGGCGAGGGGACGCTCGGGCTGGGCAACGTGATGGGGGAGCCGGTCCATCTGGTGGTGCGGGGCCCGTATCGGCACGTGCGGAACCCGATGATCACCGGCGTGCTGTGCATCCTGCTCGGCGAGGCGGCCATCATTGCATCGGGCCCGCTATTGCTTTGGTTCGCAATCTTTTTCACGTTCCAGGCCATCGCCATCCGGTTCTGGGAGGAACCCCATCTCGCCGAGCGCTACGGCCGTGAATACGTCGACTATCGAAGCAACGTGCCGCGCTGGATCCCGCGGGTCTCGGCCTGGGATCCGCCCGCCCGCTCCTGAGGCGGTGGCAAGCGCCGGCACCGATCGCAACTCGGGGTTCCCGTCCCACCGTTGCCGTCGAGGGACCCGCCGTGACCAGGGCGCCCGTCGCGCGGCAAGCTCGGCATCGAGGGACAATCCGGCTGAGTTACACTGCAGACGAGATTTGTAAAGGGCCGGGAATCCAGAAGGATCGAGGATGAGCATTTCGTTGCTGCTCGAGATGGCCGTGTCCGGCGACGCCGAGCGCACCGCGGTGGTGTCCGGCGATTTGCGGCTGACCACGCAGCAGCTCAGCGATCTTGCCGACGGCGGCGCGGGGGTGGTCGCGGCCTCGGGAGCCAAGCACCTGGTGTACGTGGGCACCGGCGGCGCGATGCTGCCGGTGTTGATCTTCGCCGCGGCGCGCGCCGGGGTGGCGTTCACGCCGATCAATTACCGGCTCTCCGCCGAGGGCATCCAGGCGCTGATCGAGCGGCTGCCCGAGCCGTTGGTGGTGGTCGACGGTCGCTACCGGGAGATGATCGGCGGCGTGTCGGACCGGGTGATGGTGTCCGACGACTTCCTCGACGCCGCCGGCGGTGCCGAGCCCGCGGCGGAATTCCCCGATCCGGACGCCGTCGCGATCGTGCTGTTCACGTCGGGCACCACCTCGCAGCCCAAGGCCGTCGAGCTCTCGCACAACAACCTGACCAGTTACGTCACCGGGACGGTGGAATTCGGGGCGGCCGCCGACACCGATGCCGCGCTGATCTGCGTGCCGCCGTACCACATCGCCGGGGTCAGCGCCGCGCTGTCGAATCTGTATGCCGGCCGCAAGATGGTGTACCTGCCCAATTTCGATGCGCAGGAATGGGTTCGGCTGATCAACACGGAGAACGTGACCACCGCGACGGTGGTGCCGACCATGCTCGACCGCATCGTCACGGTGCTGGAGAACGGGGACGGGCCGGCCATCGAGTTGCCGTCGCTGCGCAACCTCGCCTACGGCGGCTCCAAGGTCGGTTTGCCGCTGGTTCGCCGGGCCCTCGAGCTGCTGCCCGACGTGGGCTTCGTCAACGCCTACGGCCTGACCGAGACCAGCTCGACGATCGCGGTGCTGACACCCGACGACCATCGCGCGGCGCTGGCGGCGTCGACTCCGGAGGGCGCGCGGCGGCTGGGGTCGGTCGGGCAGGCGGTGGCGGGCATCGAGCTGCAGATCCGCGACGAGGCCGGCAACGTGCTGCCGCCGGGCGAGACCGGTGAGCTGTTCGTGCGGGGCGAGCAGGTCTCGGGCCGCTATACCGGGATCGGTTCGGTGCTCGACGAGAACGGCTGGTTCCCGACCAAGGACATCGCCATGCTCGACGACGAGGGCTACCTGTTCATCGGTGGGCGCAGCGACGACACGATCATCCGCGGCGGCGAGAACATCGCGCCCGCCGAACTCGAAGAGGTCCTGGTCGAGCACCCCCACGTGCGGGACGTCGCCGTGGTCGGGGTCGAGGATCCGCAGTGGGGCCAGGCGATCGTCGCGGTGGTGGTGCCGGCGCCGGGCGTCGACCCCGACCCCGCGGAACTGCGCGAATTCGTCCGCAAGAGTTTGCGCGGATCACGCACCCCCGACGAGGTAGTGTTTCGCGACGAGCTGCCCACCACCGCCACCGGCAAGGTGTTGCGGCGGGAGATCATCCAGACCCTCACGGAATTGCGCTCCGCGCCGGCCCAGCAGTAAGCGATCAAGGACGGAAATCAATGATCAAGAACGGAACTCGTCTCGCCAGCCAGGTATGCGACACCCAGGTGATCGTCGTCAGAAGCGCGGACAGCCTCGACGACCTGCGGTGTGGCGGTGCGCCGATGGTGCCGGTGGGCGCCGAGCGCTCGGGCGAACTGGACCCGGCGTTCTCCGACGGCACGGTCATGGGCAAGCGCTACGTGGACGAATCCGGCGCCGAGGTGCTGGTGACCAAGCCCGGCGCCGGAAGCCTGAGCATCGGGCAGACCGCGCTGCACCTCAAAGAGGTCAAGCCGCTACCCGCGAGCGACTGACGACGTCACTGCGAGCCGGCAGGCTTGCCCGGGATCTTGTTCCGGAGAACGAATTCCTTTGCCTTGATCAGGAATTCGAGCTGCTCACCCACTTGGTGTAGTGGGCCTGCGTTGCGGGTCGACCGCGACAGGACGATGGCGCCCTCCAGCGCGGAGATCGACATCACGGCCAGCGACGCGGCGTCAGCGTCGTCGAAGCCGTCATTGACGAACGCGCGGGTGAGCGCGGTGCACCAGCGGCCCAGGATCGCGCCGGCCTCGGTGGAGAGCTTGGGCCCGTCACCGTCGGAACACCCGATCGCCGCCGCCACCACCGGGCAGCCGGCGGTGAAGCCGCCCTCGGTGAGCAGCCGCTCCCAGTACCCGACGAACTCGGCCAACAACTCCCGGGCGCCGCGCCCGGCGGCGTCGTCGATCAGGGCGGTGATGGAGTCGCCGGAGTAGCGCAGCGCTTCGGTCAGGATCTGATTGCGCCCGTCGGGAAAGTGGTAGTAGACCGAGCCACGCGGGGCGCCACTGCGGGCGAGCACCGCGTCGATCGTCACGCCCGCGGCGCCGCGCTCACGCATCACCTCGGCGGCGCTGGCCAGCATTTTTGTCCGGGTGTCCCCGCGCTTCGTCGGGGCGTCACCGATAGTCGGCACTGTCGTACCTCCCGAGGCTGGCGTCATGCAGCGTGCGAGTGGCGCAGCGCCGGCCAGTGCATATGACGCGGGCTGAAGCGGAATGTCCGGCGCCGCAACTCTGGCATCTCGCGGGTGAATTGATAGCCGGCGACGTTGAGCTCAATGATCCACATGGTGTTCTCCCGGCCTGTGTGCGGCCCTTGATTATGCTAAGAACCATATAAGACGTCCGTAAATTAAGCAATTTCTCAGGCGAAATGTGACGTACGCCGCACAAACAGGGCGCGTCGGCGCGGCGGTCCGCACTTGCGGCCGCGTGAACCGGCCGAAAATATGCTCTATTGCATAACCGCTAGAACGCGGCCAGGGACGGCCCCCCAAACGCCGAACGCGCACCCACGGCGAAAAATCGGCAGATATCTCGCCCTGCGTGCACGTTCGACGCGGGATTTAGCTTTCGATCGTGTGGCCCATCGGCATCAGCACGCTCTTCTGCTGGGTGAAGTGCTCGACGCCCTCGGGTCCGTTCTCGCGGCCGATGCCGGAGTTCTTGTAGCCGCCGAACGGGCAGCACGGGTCGAACGCGTACCAGTTGATCGCGTACGTCCCGGTGCGGATCTTCTCCGAGACCTCGATGCCCCGCTGCACGTCGGCGGTCCACACGCTGCCGGCCAGCCCGTACACCGAGTCGTTGGCGATCTTGATCGCATCCTCCTCGGTGTCGTAGGGGATGATCGAGAGCACCGGCCCGAAGATCTCCTCCTGGGCGATCGTCATCTTGTTGTCGACGTCGGCGAACACCGTCGGCTGCACGAAGAAGCCGCCGTCGAGGCCCTCGGG
Organism: Mycobacterium sp. 5-140-3-2; assembly: GCF_035666375.1. NCBI lineage: Bacteria > Bacillati > Actinomycetota > Actinomycetes > Mycobacteriales > Mycobacteriaceae > Mycobacterium > Mycobacterium sp. 5-140-3-2. The sequence goes on along the minus strand of NZ_CP142025.1, from coordinate 5,254,399 downwards.
ACGGCCGCCGCCGCACACCAGCCGCGCACCCTCCTCGATGCCCTTGGCGATGTAGCCCTCCACCCGGGCCCGCTGCTTCTCCGAGATCAGCGAACCGATCTGGGCGGCCGGGTCCGACGGCAGGCCCACCGGCAGCGCCTGCACGAAAGTGCTTACCGCGTCCACGATTTCGTCGTACCGCGAGCGCGGAGCCAGGATGCGGGTCTGGGCCACGCAGGCCTGCCCGGTGTTCATGATCCCGGAGAACACCAGCATCGGGATCGCCGAAGGCAGGTCGACGTCGTCGAGGACGATGGCCGCCGACTTCCCGCCCAGCTCCAGGGTGCACGGCTTGAGCATGTCGGCGGCGCGACGGCCGATCTCCTTGCCCACCGCCGAGCTGCCGGTGAAGGAGAAGATGTCGACGTCCGGGTTGGAGGTCAGCGCCTGCCCGGTCTCGATCCCGCCGGGCACCACCGACAGCACGCCATCGGGCAGCCCCGCCTCGGCGAAGGCCTCCGCCAAAGCGTTTGCGCTCAGCGGTGTTTCGGCCGCCGGCTTGAGCACCACCGTGCAGCCGGCCAGCAGCGCCGGGCCCAGCTTGTTGACCGCCAAAAACAGCGGCACGTTCCAGGCCACGATCGCGCCCACCACACCGATCGGCTCGCGGTGGACGATGCTCTGCCCGTAGCCGCCGGTGCGGACCTCTTTCCACTTGACCTGGTCGACGGCCGGGCCGGCGAAGAAGTTCAGCGCCCCGATCGAGCTCATCCAGTGCATCGTTTCGACGGTCGTCGGCGGCTGGCCGGTCTCGGCCGCGAGCAGCTGGGTGAACAGGTCCTTGCGCTCCTCCATCACCTTGAGCGCGTTGGCGATGACGGCGGCGCGCTCCTTCGGCGGCGTGGTCGGCCACGGGCCGTTGTCGAAGGCCGCGCGGGCCGCGGCGACGGCGGCGTCGACGTCGGCCGCGGCGGCCAGCGGCACCTTGCCGACGTAGTCACCGGTGGCCGGACAGGTCACCTCGATCACCTCGGAGGTCGACGGTTCCGTCCACTTGCCGCCGATGAAAAGCTTGTCGTATTCGGTCTTAGCGTCTGTCATCTTCCGCCACTCCTCCTGCTTGTTCAGATCGCACTGCCCTGTCATCGTCGTCGGCGGGCATGCGCGCCACCCTACCCAAGCCAGGGCAAAACGAGAACACGTTTCACTCTTGGGGTTGCAGGACCAGCACCAGATTGCTCACCAGGAACTCGCGCAGCACCGGCACGCCCGTCAGCCACCACGCCCATCGCGGGTGGTAGCGGGGAAATGCGGCCAGCGCGGCGCCGGTGTTCGCGGCCCACGTCAGGCCGTCGGCCGCCGACACCTCGAACAACGACGACCCGTAGTTGTTTTTGGCGGGATGGCCGTGCTTGCGCGCGTAGCGCGCCGCGGCGCGCTCGCCCCCCAGGTAGTGGGTCAGGCCCATCTCGTGTCCGCCGAACGGGCCCAGCCAGACCGTGTAGGACAGCACGGCCAGCCCGCCGGGCCGGGTCACTCGCAGCATCTCGGCGCCGAGTTGCCAGGGCCGCGGCACGTGTTCGGCGACGTTGGACGACAGGCAGATGTCCACCGAATCGTCGGCGAACGGCAGCGCCATGCCCGACGCGCGCACGAAGGTTCCCCCGGCCGCCGCGTCGGCGGGTCCGGCCGCGTGCATCTCGCCCGGGTCGGGCTCGACGCCGACGTAGTCGAGTCCGGCGCGGGCGAAGGCCGTCGCGAAGAAGCCCGGCCCGCCGCCGACGTCGAGCAGCGTGCGGCCGGCGGGGGAGTCCGCGTGGGCGGCCCGCCACAGGTCGCTCACCATCGCCACGGTGTCGGCGGCCAGCGCGCCGTAGAAGCGGGCGGGATCGGTCTGCTCGTAGCGAAACTCCGACAGCAACCGCACCGAGCGGGCCAGCGTCGCCCGGCGAGCGAAGAGGTCGGTCACGGCCACCGGCCAACCCTACGGCCGGGCGCGCAACCGGGCGCGCACATAGTGTGGCGGCAAAGAGGGTACGGAAGCGACGAAGACCCAGACGACGGCTCCGACGAAGGTGGCTCAGGCAGCGAAATGGATGTTCCCGATTGGGTGTGGGCCCTGACCGTCTTGGCCATCGTCGGGCTGTTGGCCTTCGACTTCTTCTTCCATGTCCGCAAGGCGCACGCCCCGACGCTGCGGGAGGCCGCGCTGTGGTCGATGGCCTACGTCGGCATCGCGCTGCTGTTCGGCGTCGGCCTGCTCGCGTTCGGAGGCCACGAGGAGGGCCCGGAATACTTCGCCGGGTACGTCACCGAGAAGGCGCTCTCGGTCGACAACCTGTTCGTCTTCTTGATGATCATGGCCAGCTTCCGGGTGCCGCGCGAGGATCAGCAGAAGGTGCTGCTGTTCGGGATCGTCTTCTCGCTGATCGCGCGGACCGGCTTCATCTTTCTGGGCGCCACGCTGATCAACACGTTCGCATGGGTCTTCTACCTGTTCGGGCTGATCCTGCTGCTCGCCGCCGGCGGCGTGCTGCGGCCCGACGAGCGCGAGGAATCCCACAAGGCCGACAACGTCGTCATCCGGATCGCGAAGAAGGTCCTGCACACCACCGAGCACTATGACGACGACAGGTTGTTCACGATGGTGGATGGCCGGCGCGCGATGACGCCGATGCTGCTGGTCATGGTGGCCATCGGTGGAACGGACATCTTCTTCGCGCTCGACTCGATCCCGGCGATCTTCGGCCTCACCCAGAACGTCTACATCGTGTTCACCGCGACGGCCTTCTCGCTGCTGGGCCTGCGCCAGCTGTACTTCCTCATCGAGGGCCTGCTGGACCGGCTGGTCTACCTCTCGTACGGCCTCGGGGCGATTCTGGGCTTCATCGGCGTCAAGCTGATCCTGCATGCGCTGCACGAGAACAACGTCCCCTTCATCAACGACGGCGAGCCGGTCTCGCTGGTCGAGATCAGCACCTACCTGTCGCTGGCCGTGATCGTCGGCGTTCTGGTCGTCACCGTCGTCGCCTCGTTGCTGAGCCCCATGGGCAAGGCCCGGACGGCCATCGCCGGCGCCCGGCGGCACGCGACGGCCTATCTCGACTCCGAATACACCCACGACGCGGGCGAACGCGAGCGCATCTTCCGCAAGCTGCTGGACGAGCGCGACCAGATCCTCGCGCTCGGTCCCAAGTACCGCCAGCTGGTCCGCGACGAGCCGGCGCTGATCGACCTGTTCGACCGCGCGGCCGCCAAGCACGACGAAGCCGTCGGCCGCGGCGAGGCCGAGCCGTTCGTCAGGATGGGCCTGACCTCCTGAGAAGCCGGCCGCCGGCGCGCGCTGTGTAGTGTTGCGCTCTAGTGTTCGATTCCCTGCTTGATGCGCTCGGCAACTCGTGGTGGGCGTATCCGCTGATCCTGGCCTCGTGCACTTTCGACGCCATCCTCCCCCTGTTGCCGAGCGAGACGGCGCTGCTGACCGGCGGCATCCTTGCGGCCAACGGTTCGATGCTGCTGGGCTGGGTGATCGTCATGGCGGCCATCGGCGCGTTCGTCGGCGACAACCTCGCGTACGCGATCGGCCACTCGGCCGACGACTTCGCCCGCCGCTGGATCACCCGCGGCGAGAAGGGACAGCGCAGCCTGGACTGGGCCCACCGGGAACTGGAGCGGCACGGGGGCCCGCTGGTGATCGTGGCCCGGTTCCTGCCCGGGGGCCGCACGGCCACCACCATCGCCTGCGGCGTGCTGGACTTCCCCTATCGCCAGTTCGTGGTGTTCGACGCGATCGGCGCCGTGGTGTGGGCGACGCTCAACACCCTGATCGGCTACATCGGCGGCAACGCGTTCGCCGATAACACGGTCGCGGCGTTCGCGGTGGCGTTCGGGACGGCGCTGGCGCTGGCCGGGATCATCGAACTGATCCGGTGGGTGCGCCGTCGCGCCCGGCAGGAAGGGCGGGTGCGGCGCTAGCGGTCCCGCATGGCGCGCCGACCGATTCCCATTAGGCTGACCGGTGATGTCTGCTCTGCGCTCGGTCCTGCTGCTGTGCTGGCGCGATACCGGGCACCCGCAGGGCGGCGGCAGCGAAGCCTATCTGCAGCGCATCGGTGCGCAGCTGGCCGCCTCGGGGATCGACGTCACGCTGCGCACCGCCCGCTATCCCGGCGCGGCGCGCCGCGAAGTCGTCGACGGCGTGCGGATCGACCGCGCCGGTGGCCGGTACTCGGTGTACGTCTGGGCGTTGCTGGCGATGGCGGCGGCCCGGCTCGGGGTGGGCCCGCTGCGCAAGGTGCGGCCCGACGTGGTCGTCGACACCCAGAACGGGTTGCCCTTTCTGGCGCGGCTGGTCTACGGCCGCCGCGTGGTGGTGCTGGTGCATCACTGCCACCGCCAGCAGTGGCCGGTGGCCGGCCCGGTGCTCGGCCGGCTCGGCTGGTTCGTCGAGTCGACGCTGTCGCCCCGGGTGAACCGGCGCAACCAGTACGTGACGGTGTCGCTGCCGTCCGCGCGGGACCTGGTCACCCTGGGCGTCAATGGCGCGCAGATCGCGGTGGTGCGCAACGGCCTGGATCTGGCGCCGGCGCAATCGTTGTCGGGCCCGCGCGCGGCCGCGCCGCGCGTGGTCGTGTTGTCGCGGCTGGTGCCCCACAAGCAGATCGAGGACGCGCTCGAAGCGGTCGCGGCGCTGCTGCCGCGGACGCCGGGCCTGCATCTCGACATCGTCGGGGACGGCTGGTGGCGCGAGCGGCTCGTCGAGCACGCGCGACGGCTCGGCATCTGCGCCGCGGTGACGTTCCACGGTCACGTCGACGACGTGACGAAACACCATGTGCTGCAAGCGGCTTGGGTGCACGTGCTGCCCTCGCGCAAGGAGGGCTGGGGGCTGGCGGTCATCGAGGCGGCCCAGCACTCGGTGCCGACCATCGGCTACCGGTCCTCGGGCGGCCTGTCGGACTCTATCGTCGACGAGGTGACCGGGATCTTGGTGGACACCCACGCCGAGCTGGTGGACCGTCTCGAGGAACTGCTCGCCGATCCGGTGCTGCGCGACCAACTCGGCGCCAAGGCGCACACCCGCAGCGGCGAGTTCTCCTGGGCGCAAAGCGCCGACGCGATGCGCGGCGTGCTGGACGCGGTGCACTGCGGCCGCACGGTGCACGGACTAGTCACCGGGCGGGGCTGACCGAGGCGCGGCGCCGCCACGCGCCGATTCCCGCGCCGGCGCCGCCCGCGACCAACAACGCCAGCCACGCCGCATGGGCGATCACCGTCGCCGCCCGGCGATCGGCCGACACCCCGGCGCTTTGCCCGCCGACCCGGTAGAGCGCGATCGCGTCGTCCCGGTAGACCGGCGCCAGCGCGCCCAGGGTGCGGGCGGCCGCCCCCATGTCGCCGGCGCTGTCCGATTCCACCACCAGCCATCCCACGCCCGCCGCCGCCAGCGCCGACGGATCGGGCCCGGCCAGAAGCAGCCGCTGCACTTCGCGGGCGTGCGCGCCCTCGCCTGCGATGGTGGACCCCGAGATCACCAGGTCGCCGCTGCTCAGCACCTCGGCGCGCACCCAGCGCGGCAGCGGGTCCAGCACCGGCGCGGCGCCCGACCAGAAGAAGAGCCGCATCGTCCCGGCCGGCAATACCGCCACCGCGGCCGGCCGTGCGTTGATCGCCGCGGCGACGGCGGTCCAGCCGTGCGGGTAGTGCACCGGCGACACCTTGCCCCACACCCCCCAGGCCAGGTCGGGCAGCGCCAGGAGCAGCGCCAGGCAGCAGACGAGCGCCGCCGCAACGTCCGCAGGCGGCGGCGTCCGCCGTCGCAACGTCACCACCGCGCCGGCGCCCGCCACCGTGTAGCCGGGCACGGCGAGCGCCACCCACTTCTGCCCGTCGCGCAGCACGCCGAATCCCGGCACGGCGTCGACCACCGCGCCCAGCAGGTGCAGGCCCGGCCCGGTGGCCAGCGCCGCGGGAACCAGCACCGACACCGCGGCCAGCACCAGCAGCGGAACCGCCACCGACCGGCGGGCGACCGCCGGCAGGCCCGCCGCCACGATCCCGAGCAGCACCACGGCCGAGGACACCGCGAAAAGCGTGGCGCGCGAAGCGGGTACGGCGTCGCCGTTCCAGATTCCGCCGAGGCTGGCCAGGCTGGCGAGCGTGCCCAGGCCGGGCTCGGCGCGCGGCGCGAACGCCTCGACCCCCAGCCGGTTCGCCGCGGTGTGGGCGGTCAGCGAAGCGCCCAGCGCCGACGCGACCAACCACGGCAGCGCGGCCACCAGCGCGACGCCCAGCGCCGCCGCGGCGCACCACCGGCGCGGCCAGGGCCCGGCCGTGCCGTCACCCGGGGCGGCCACGCAGACCAGCGCCACCGTCGCGGCCAACAGCAGCCCGGTCGGGGTCAGACCGGCCAGCGCGATCCAGAAGGCCAGCCCGAACAGCGAGCCGGATCCCGCGCGCAACGTCAGCATGGCCGTCGCCACCCAGGGCAGGCAGCCGTAGCCGACCAGCAGGCTCCAATGGCCCTGCAGAAGTCGTTCGGCGACATAGGGATTCCAGATCGCCAGCGTGATCGCGACGAACTGCCCGGGCGCGCCCGCAGGCGGCAGGGCCACCTCGACGAGCCGGGCCGCGCCCCAGCCCGCCAGCCACAACCCCACCACGAGCAGCGCTTTGACCACGATGCCGCCGTCGACCACATGCGAGGCGAGCGCCACCGCGAAATCCTGGGGGGTGGCGCGCGGCGCCGAGGTCAACCCCAGGGCGGTGTCGGACAGGTATGACCGCGGCGTCGAGACGGCGTCACGCAGCAGCAGGTACCCCGGGGCCAGCAGCGGCCCGACCACCAGCAGCGCCAGGACCAGTGCGTACCCGGGTCGGGTCCAGCGCACGGCTACCGCATCCGGGCCGGGCTATTCGCGGTCGTGCGGGCCGGGCGGGTTGGACTCGGTGGGGCCCGCCTCGGTGGGCTCGTCCGGGCCGGACGGTCCGGGGGCCCCAGGCGAGCCGGCCGAGCCGGGCGGATCCCCACCGGACTCCTGGCGCAGATCGGGACGCTGGGTGGGCAGCTTCTCCGTCTCGGCCTCGGCCCCGGGCACCGGCTCCTCGAGGCCGCTGCGGCCGAAGAAGTCCTGATCGCCGCGATCCAGGCCGGGGTCGGTCAGCGCGCTCTCGCTGCGCAGGCTGAACGAGGCGAGCAGCCCCCCGCCGACCAGCGCGATCAGCCCGACCGCGGTGAACGTGATGGGCAGCACCCGCGACCACAGCGCCAGCCGGTCGCGCTCGTCGCGGGCGGCGTTGACCTGGGATTCGACGGTGTCCTCGTTCGAGGTGACCTTGTAGTCGGCCAGCGTGAGCTCCGGCTTGAGCGGGTCCCGGGCGAAGTAGTGGTCGGCGTGCACGGTCTGCTTGACGATGGTGCCCGACACCGGGTCCACCCAGAACGTGCGCTGCGCCGCGTAGTAGCGGGTCATGGTGATCTGTTCGTTCGGATCGCCGCCCTGGACGCCCCACATCGACGCCGACGTGGTCTGCTTGGCGTCCTCGTTGCCGGCCAGCAGCGACGGGTACGCCACCGGGGCCACCAGCTTGCCGTCGGCGTTGTAGCCGACGTTCTGGGTGAACTTGTAGGTGGTCAGCCCGTTGACGTCTTCCTCGGTGTCGTAGTTGACGTCGAACGGCTTCTGGGCGATCGGATCGAAGTAGGGATAGGTCTTCTTCTCGGTGTGGAACGGAAACCGGTACGACAGCCCGTCGTGCCGCAGGGGCATCGCCGTGGGCGGGTTCTCGTCGTTCACGGCGCGCGGCTTCTGGACCGAGCCGCCGGTGTGGGTGTCGTCGGAGACGGCCAGCGCGGTCTTGCGGTTGAGCGTGACGGTGTCGACGATTGCCAGCAGCAGCCCGCTGTCCTTCTGCTTGTCCGTGCGCCGCAACGAACTTCCGACCTGCAGGGTGACCACGTCGGCGTTGGCGGGCGACTCGACGCTGATCTGCTGCTGGGAGACCAGCGGCACGTTCTGGTTGACGACGACGTGGTCGGTGGACAACGACGCGGAGTCCAGCGCCGTCCCGGTGCCGTCGCCGACCAGCGTGGCGTCGAGGTCCAGGGGGACCTTGGTGATCCTGCTGGTGGTGTACGTCGACAACAGCAGCGCGGCGATCAGCAGGGCGGCTCCGAGTCCGATGATCCCGCATGCGGCGAACCGCAACATGACTGCTCGGTTCACGTCGCTGTGCCCTCCTCATGTCCTTGCATTTCTCAGCCGCGACCCGACCCGAGCGAGCAGCCCGGGGCAAACTCGTTTGACCCTAACAGCAGAAAGTAAGGCGGCGGCTTACGAACCTGATGCTCGCGCGGGCGGGTCCTTCGGGTGTACCCATTCGCCGGGCAACCCAGCACGGGCACACTGTGGTGGTGAGCGACGACCAGCGGGTGGGCGGGGTGCGCAGCTTCCTGCCGGCGGTGGAAGGGATGCGCGCCTGCGCGGCGATGGGCGTGGTGGTCACCCACGTCGCCTTCCAGACCGGGCACTCCAGCGGCGCCTCCGGCCGGCTGTTCGGCCGGTTCGACCTCGCCGTCGCGGTGTTCTTCGCGCTGTCGGGTTTCTTGCTGTGGCGCGGACACGCCGGGGCGGCAAGGGATCTGGGACCCCGCCCCCGCACCGGCCACTACCTGCGGTCCAGGGTCGTGCGCATCATGCCCGCTTACCTGGTGGCGGTCGTGGTGATCCTGACGCTGCTGCCCGACGCCGACCACGCCAGCCCGACGGTGTGGCTGGCCAACCTGACGCTCACCCAGATCTATGTGCCGCTCACGCTGACCGGCGGGCTGACCCAGATGTGGAGCCTGTCCGTCGAGGTCAGCTTCTATCTGGCGCTGCCGGTGCTCGCGCTGCTGGCCCGCCGGCTCCCGGTGCGCGCGCGGGTGCCAGCGATCGCCGCGCTGGGGGCGCTGAGCTGGGCGTGGGGCTGGGTGCCGGGCCACGCGGCCGAGGGCGTCAACCCGCTCAACTGGCCGCCGGCGTTCTTCTCCTGGTTCGCCGCCGGCATGCTGCTGGCCGAGTGGGTCCACAGCGGCGTCGGGTTCCCGCACCGCATCGCGCGTCACCGCCTGGTGATGGCCGTCGTCGCGGCGGCGGCCTACCTGGTCGCGGCCTCGCCGCTGGCCGGGCCGGAGGGTCTGGTGCCCGGCAAGCCCGCGCAGTTCGCGGTGAAGACCGCGATGGGCGCGCTGGTGGCCTTCGCGTTGGTCGCGCCGCTGGTGCTGGACCGGCCGGACACGCCGCACCGGCTCTTGGGGACCACCGCCATGGTCACCCTGGGCCGCTGGTCCTACGGCCTGTTCATCTGGCACCTGGCCGCGCTGGCCATGGTGTTTCCGGTCGTCGGGACGTTTCCGTTCACCGGCAACATGCCGACGGTGTTGGTGCTGACCCTGGTCTTCGGGTTCGCGATCGCCGCCGTCAGCTACGCGCTGGTGGAGTCGCCCTGCCGAGAAGCCTTGCGGCGCTGGGAGAAACGCGAGCGACCCGCAGATTCCGCGCAGGCCGTCGATGCGGAGGCGGACGCGATCGCGCCCTAGCCGCTGCGGGTCCGTCTATCGTTTCCAGCGCGTCAGCGCCAACCGAAGGGCAGGTTCACCGGCGCTGACAGGCTGATACGTTCGTCGGGGTGCGCACGAGATTCGACTTCGACTTGACAACGGCATCGCCTCATGGGGTCGTCGAACTCATGACCGATTTCTCGCCCAACCGACCGCACCGCTGGCCGGCATTGTCGGCCAAGGCGTTCGAGGTGTATCACGTCGGCGCGACCGAGGCCGATGTCCGCGAGGGCCAAGACTTTCCGGTGTCCACCTAGACGTCTGCTGGTGCTATTGGCATGACATACCGCTAGCTGGGCACGGCTTCGATGACGCAGAGCGGCCCTGCCGTCTGCACCACGCGCTGCAGCCGGAAGCCGCCCTGCCGGAGTAGGTCGGTCCACTGCGTGAGGCTGCGTTCCAGTGCGCCCGCCATTACCAGCATCTCCATATCGGCGTAGTGGCCGAGGAATTCGCGGTCGTGATCGGGGACGACCATCTCCAGCAGCAGCAGCGTCGCGCCCGGAGGGGCCGCGGCTTTGACGGTGCCCAGGATCGCGACGGCCTTGTCATCGGGCCAGTCGTGGATGACGTTCTTCATCACATAGGCGTCAGCGGCCGGCACGCTTTCGAAGAACGACCCGCCCGTCACGGTGACTCGGTCGGCGACACCGTGCCCGGTCAACACCGGTGGCGCCCCCTCGACCGCCTCGGGGAGGTCGAACAGCACGCCGCGGGCATCGGGGGCGGCGGCGAGAATCGACGAGAGTAGCCGGCCGTGGCCGCCACCGATGTCGGCGATGACACCGAATTGGGTGAAGTCGTAGGCCGCGACCACCGCCGCCTCCAGCACCGACGACGTGGAGGTCATGGCGCTGTTGAAGATCTCCGCGAACTCGGGGTCGTCGCGGAGATAGTCGAAGAAGTCCTTACCGAACACTTTCGGGGGGTTCGGCTCTCCGGTGCGCACCGCGTCGGCCAGCCGCGTCCAGTTCGCCCGGTGCTGCGGCGAACCGAAAAGCAGGGCGGCCCCACGCGTCGAGACCGGCGAATCGGTGCGCAAGGTGTCGGCCAGCGCGTTCAGTGCGAAACGGCCGTCGCGGCGCCTGCGAAACACGCCGCGGCTGATCAGCAACCGCATCAGCCGCGCCACGCTGTCCGGGTCGGCCCCGATGCGCCCCGCCAGTTCCTCCTTGGTCAGCGGGCCCGCGGCCAGCTCGTCGGCGATACCCAGCTGCGCGGATGCCGAGATGGCCTGCGACAGAAAGGCGCCGAAGATGATGTCGATGACCGCGATCGGCGGGGGAGCCAGGCGCAGGTATAGCCGCCCCACATGATGACGGACTCGTTCGACCGCGCGAGCCACCCGGGCGGGCGGCAGTTTCGGGGTCGATGACGGTGACTTAGGCGGCATCGTTCTCCATTACCCGGTGATGACAGGACTCGACAAGTATCACTTCTTGCTCTCGAGCGCCCCCCGCCGCCTCATATCGAGTGGCTTGCCGCCGATTTCGAAGGTGTCGGGTCAGCCGGCTTCCGCGGTCTGGAGCCGCTGCAGGATCCGGTCCCGCACCGCCGAGCGGCGGGCCTTGCCGGCGTCGTCACGCAACGGGGTGTTGACGAGTTCGATGAAGTCGGGGCTGGGTGGAACCTTGTACGCCGCCAGGTGTTCGCGCAGGAACGCCTGCACGCCAACGGAATCCAGGGTGGAGCCGTCGGCCGTGTGCACCAGGGCGTAGGGCACCTGGCCCAGGTCCCCGTGCGGAACTCCGACGACCAGACACGACAACACGTCCGGGTGCGCCGACAGCGCGTTCTCGATTTCGGCGGGGTAGACGTTGCGGCCGCCGACGGTGAACATGTCGACCCGCCGGTCCGACAGGTACAGGAAGCCGTCGTCGTCGAAATACCCGAGGTCGCCCAGCGAGTCCCAGCCGTCGCGGCTTTTCGCCGTGGCGCCGACGTAGCGGTAGGTGGGCGCGCTGTCTGGCCCGGGCCGCATGTAGATCTCGCCGACCACGCCGGGCGGGCACGGGTTGCCGTCGTCGTCGAGCACCTTCATCTCGCCGGCGACGACCACGCCCACCGAACCCCGGTGCGCCAGCCACTGGTCGCCGGAGATGAAGGTCAGCGCCTGTAATTCGGTGCCGCCGTAGAGTTCCCACACTTTCTCCGGGCCCAGCAGGTCGATCCAGGCCTGCTTGATGGCCGGCGGGCACGGCGCCCCCAGGTGCCAGAACCGTCGCAGCGACGACAGGTCGTACGAGGCGGGGTCGGCGTGATAGACCGGCAGCGTCCGCTGCATGATCGTCGGCACCGTCGTCAGGAACGTGACGCGATGATCGGTGATCAGCCGGAGGAACTGAACCGGATCGAACCGGCTCATCAGCACCAGGTGATGGCGCATCAGCAGGGCGATGGTGGCGGTGGTGAAGCCCGTGTTGTGGCTCAGCGGCACCGGCACCAGCGTGGTGTCGCCCTCCTGGGCGCCCAGCGGGTAGCCGATCAGCGGCGGTATCCGGCTGTCGCCGCCGGATTCGATCAGCTTGGGCCGCCCGGTGCTGCCGCCGGATCCCATCGCCTTCCACACCGGCGACACCGCCTCGGGCAGCGCGCCGTCCGGCAGCGCCGGATCGGGCACGAAACCCGCTGGCACGCAGGGGAATTCGACATGATCGCGCCCCACCAACAAGGCCGGTGGCCGCAATTCGAGCAGGCCCGCCAACTCCGCGTCGGGCAGCCGAGCCGACAGCGGCTGGGGCACCGCGCCCAGCTTCCAGCAGGCCACGGCGGCCTGGATCCACTCGATCGAGTTCGGCAGCACCATGGTCACGTAGTCGCCGACGCCCACGCCCCGCTCTGCGTAGGCCCGGGCCAACCTATTCGTCGAGCGGTCGAGCTCGGCCCGGGTCAGGGTCACCCCGTCACAGGTGACGGCGGGCTCGTCGGGGGCGAGTTGGGCTAGCTGCGAAATCTGGGTGCCGATCGGCGGGACCGGCTCACTCATAGCCACCCTGACGCTCGAAGATGCGGCGCGGATTGTCGACCAGCATGGTGTGCAGCTGCTCGTCGGTGACGCCGCGCTCCTTGAGCGCGGGGATGACGTCGTTGTGGATGTGCAGGTAATGCCAGTTCGGGGCCATCTGCGGCACCAGCTCTTCGGGGAGCGCGTCGAAGTAGCAGTTGGCGTCGTGGGAGAGCACCATCCTGTCGGCGTGCCCACGCTCGCACATCTCCGCCACGATCCGCACCCGCTCCTCGAACGGCGAGATCACGTCGAGGCCGAACCGATCCATGCCGAGGTAGGAGCCGGCGGAGATCAACTCCTCGAGGTAGCCGATGTCGGTGCTGTCGCCGGAATGGCCGATCACCACCCGGGTCAGGTCGACGCCCTCCTCCTCGAAGATGCGTTGCTGCTCGAGGCCGCGTCGCAGTCCGGCGTGGGTGTGCGTGGAGATCGGCACCCCGGTGCGTTTGTGCGCCTGGGCGACGGCGCGCAGCACCCGCTCGACGCCGGGGGTGATGCCGGGCTCGTCGGTGGCGCACTTGAGGATTCCGGCCTTGATGCCGGTGTCGGCGATGCCCTGCTCGATGTCGCGGACGAACATCTCGGTCATGATCTCCGGGCCGCCCAGCAATCCGCCGGGGCCCTCGTAGTGGAACCGGAACGGCACGTCGTTGTAGGTGTAAAGCCCGGTCGCCACAACGATATTCAGCTCGGTGGCCGCCGCGACGCGGGCGATCCGCGGGATGTACCGGCCCAAACCGATCACCGTGAGGTCGACGATGGTGTCCACGCCGCGGGCCTTGAGCTCGTTGAGCCTGTCGATGGCGTCGGCCACCCGCCGTTCTTCGTCGCCCCAGGCTTCGGGATAGTTCTCGGCGATCTCGGTGGTCATGATGAACACGTGCTCATGCATGAGCGTGACGCCGAGGTCGCTGGTATCAATCGGTCCACGTGCGGTATTCAGTCGCGACACGCATCCGATGCTAGAGCTCCGGCCGCCTGAATTCGACGGGTTCGAGGACCTTACCTCCGCGCATCGCTCGTGCACCGGCCGTACCAGTGGATATGACGCATCGGATGACCGCAGAAACGTGCGGCACGTTCCCGTTCTGGTAGCGGGCAGCTGCGGCGGGTACCCGCGAACTGAGCCGCATACAAGGGGAGCCGACATGGACGCCGCAACCGGGACCGATCGATGGCCGTCGCTACGGGTCGACGACTGGACTCCGACTCGCGAAACGCTGCACATGTGGACCCAGATCGTCGGCAAGGTCCGCATGGTGCGCACGCCGATGGTCAACCACTGGTGGCAGGTGACGCTGTACGTGAGCCCGCGCGGATTGACCACGGGCGCGATACCCCACGAAACCGGGGTGTTTGACATAGAATTCGACGTCATCGACGCCGTGCTGCGGATTCGTCACAGCGACGGGCGACAAGTCTCGGTGCCGTTGACGGCCAAACCGGTGGCGCAGTTCTACGACGAAACCATGTCGGCCCTGGACGATTTGGGGGTCGCGACACGCATCAGCGCCAGCCCCAACGAGGTGGATCCGGCCATCCGGTTCGCCGAGGACCATCAGCACGCCTCCTATGATTCCGACGCCGCGCGCTTGTTCTGGCGGCAACTCCTGCAGGCGCACCGGGTGATGAGCCAGTTTCGCGCATCGTTCATCGGCAAGGTCAGCCCGGTGCATTTCTTCTGGGGGGCAATGGATCTGGCGTGTACACGGTTTTCCGGGAGGCCGGCGCCCAAACATCCCGGCGGCGCACCGAACTGCGGCGACTGGGTGATGGTCGAGGGTTATTCGCACGAATTGAGCAGCTGCGGCTTCTGGCCCGGCGGCGGTGAGGAAGGCGCTTTCTACTCCTACGCCTACCCGCAACCGGACGGCTACGCCGACTACCCGATAGCGCCCGCTGCGGCGCATTTCAGTGCAGACCACGGTGAATTCGTCCTGCCCTACGAGGCGGTGCGCATTGCCGAGGATCCCGACGGGGATTTACTGCAGTTCCTGCAAACGACTTACGCGGCCGCCGCGGACCTCGGCCGCTGGGATCGCGGCGCCTTGGAGGCCGATCCCGACCGGTGGCAAAAGCCGTGAGCACCACGCCGATCGCGGACTATGCCCTGCTCTCGGATCGTCATACCGCTGCGCTGGTCAGCCGCGGCGGGTCGGTCGACCGGCTGTGCATGCCGCGATTCGACTCACCGTCAGTGTTTCGGGCGCCTGCTCGACGATGACGCCGGGTGCCGCCGGCTCGACGGCCTCCTGCGCACAAGTGCCCCGACGGGCGCGCCGTTGCAGTACCGTCACCCTCGTCTGCGTCGAGAACCGCTGGGAGTCCCGCCATGTTGCTCAACCCCAATCACCTGCAACGCCAGTACCCGGACCGCCGCTCGGCGGAGATCATGGCCGCCACGGTCGACTTCTTCGAGTCCCGGGGCAAGGCGCGGTTGAAGTCTGACGACCACGAAAGGGTCTGGTACTCCGAGTTTTTGGACCACATCGGTCGGGAGCGCATCTTCGCGTCGCTGCTGACGCCGTCGGCCTACGGTGCCCCCGACTGCCGCTGGGACACCTACCGGATCAGCGCGTTCGCCGAGATCGTCGGCTTCTACGGGCTCAACTACTGGTACCCCTTCCAGGTCACCGCCCTGGGTTTGGGCCCGATCTGGATGAGCGCCAACTCCGACGCCAAGCGCAAGGCCGCCGGGTTGCTCGAGGCCGGCGAGGTGTTCGCGTTCGGCCTGTCGGAGCAGACGCACGGCGCCGACGTCTACCAGACCGACATGAACCTGACGCCCTCCGGCGGGGGCTGGGTCGCCAATGGGGAGAAGTACTACATCGGCAACGCCAACGTGGCCCGGATGGTCTCCACCTTCGGCAAGTTCGCCGGCGCCTCGAAGAACGACGCCGAGTACGTGTTCTTCGCCGCCGACTCCCAGCACGAGCGCTATCAGCTGATCAAGAACGTGGTGAACTCGCAGAACTACGTCGCCAATTACGCGCTGCGCGACTACCCGGTGACCGAGGCCGACATCCTGCACCGCGGCCCCGAGGCGTTCCACGCCGCGCTCAACACCGTCAACGTCTGCAAGTACAACCTCGGATGGGGCGCGGTCGGCATGTGTACCCACGCGATGTACGAGGCGGTCACCCACGCGTCCAATCGCATCCTGTATGGGACCGTCGTCACCGACTTCACGCATGTGCGGCGGCTGCTCACCGACGCGTATGCGCGGCTGGTCGCGATGCGGCTGGTCGCCACCCGCGCCTGCGACTACATGCGCAGCGCGTCAACCGACGACCGCCGCTACCTGCTGTACAGCCCGCTCACCAAGGCCAAGATCACCAGCGAGGGCGAGCGCGTCATCACCGCGCTGTGGGACGTCATCGCCGCCAAGGGCGTCGAGAAGGACACCATCTTCGAGGCCATGGCCCGCGAAATCGGCCTGCTGCCCCGGCTGGAGGGCACCGTCCACATCAACATCGGGCTGCTGGGCAAGTTCATGCCCAACTTCCTGTTCGCCCCCAACGACGCGCTGCCGTCGATCGGCCGCCGGGATGACGCCGCCGACGACACCTTCCTGTTCGCGCAGGGCCCGACGGGCGGCCTGGGCAAGGTGCGCTTCCACGACTGGCGCGCGCCGTTCGAGAGCTTCGGCCACCTGCCCAACGTCGCGCTGCTGCGCTCGCAGGTCGACGTGCTGGCCGAGATGCTGGCCAGCGCCACCCCGGATGCCGCGCAGCAGAAGGACATCGACTTCGCGTTCGCCGTCGGTCAGCTGTTCGCCACGGTGCCCTACGCCCAGCTCATCTTGGAGGAGGCCGGGCTCTCGGGTGTCGACGAGGGATTGCTCGACGAGATCTTCGCCGTGCTGGTCCGCGACTTCAACGCCTACGCCGTGGAGCTGAGCGACAAGCCCGCGACGACGGACGCCCAGGCGCGCTACGCGATGCGGATGATCCGTCGCCCCGTCCACGACCCGTCGCGGTACGCGCAGATCTGGAAGGAGCACGTCCTTCCGCTCAGTGGCGCCTACCAGATGCGCCCCTAGGTTCGTTGCCTTCGGCACCCGGGCGTGACTGTGCCGTCACGCCCGGCGCCGGACGTGACTCTGCCGTCACCGTCGGCAAGCAAACCCCCGCCTGAAGTTCGCTCACCGAGCCCCCGGCCGGGCGGGCGTTGGGATTCGAGCGCCCAGGCCGCCGGGCACTCGGCGAGGCGGCTGGACCCGACCCCTTGACTGTGACGCAGGTCACCGTAATATGACCAGTGGTCATCGAAGCGAGGAGCCAGCATTGCCGACGGTCACCTGGGCGCGCGTCGACCCCGCTCGTCGCGCCGCGATCATCGAAGCCGCGGAGGCGGAATTCGGGGCGCACGGCTTCTCCCGTGGCAGCCTCAACGTCATCGCGCGCCGAGCGGGCGTCGCCAAGGGCAGCCTGTTCCAGTACTTCGCCGACAAGCGCGACCTGTACGCATTCATCGCCGACATCGCCAGCCAGCGGGTGCGGGCCTACATGGAGGGCCGCATCCGCGAACTCGACCCGAGCCGGCCCTTCTTCGAGTTTCTGACCGACTGGCTCGACACCTGGGTGGCCTACTTTGCCGACCACCCGCACGAGCGCGCGCTGCACGCCGCGGCGACCCTCGAAGTCGACACCGAGGCCCGCGTCAGCGTGCAGAACGTCATCCACCGCCACTACCTGGAAGTGATGCGCCCGCTGGTCCGCGACGCGCACGTGCGCGGCGACCTGCGCGCCGAGTCGGACACCGACGCGCTGTTGTCGTTGCTGCTGTTGATCTTTCCGCACCTGGCGCTGGCGCCCTACATGCGCGGGCTGGACCCGATCCTCGGGCTCGACGAGCCCACCCCCGAGCAGCCGGCGCTGGCCGTGCGCCGGCTCGTCGGCGTGCTGGCCGCGGCATTCTCGGCGGACTCCTCCGTCAACTCAGCCCCCCAACGATCTGAGGAGGTCTCATGAATCGAACCCGAATCGCCTCGATGGCCGAGGGCGGTCTCAACTGGGATAGCTTGCCGCTCAAGCTGTTTGCGGGCGGCAACGCGAAATTCTGGAATCCGGCCGACATCGACTTCTCCCGCGACCGGGAGGACTGGGAACGCCTCACCGAGGACGAACGCAGCTATGCGACGCGGTTGTGCGCCGAGTTCATCGCCGGCGAGGAATCGGTGACCCAGGACATCCAGCCGTTCATGGCCGCGATGCGGGCCGAAGGCCGGCTGGGTGACGAGATGTACCTGACGCAGTTCGCCTTCGAGGAAGCCAAGCACGTCCAGGTGTTCCGCATGTGGCTCGACGCCGTCGGCATCACCGAGGACCTGCACTACTTCCTCGACGACGTCCCGACCTACCGCACCATCTTCTACGAGGAACTGCCGGCGTGTCTGAACGCGCTGACGCTCGATCGGTCGCCGGCCGCCCAGGTGCGGGCGTCGGTGACCTACAACCACATGGTCGAAGGCATGCTGGCGCTGACCGGCTACTTCGGCTGGCACAAGATCTGCGTGGAACGCGGCATCCTGCCCGGCATGCAGGAGCTGGTCCGGCGGATCGGCGACGACGAGCGCCGCCACATGGCGTGGGGCACCTTCACCTGCCGTCGCCACGTGGCCGCCGACGACGCCAACTGGGGCGTCTTCGAAACGCGCATGAACGAACTCATGCCCCTCGGGCTGCGGCTGATCGAGGAGGGCTTCGCCCTCTACGACCCGATGCCGTTCGGCCTGTCCGTCGACGAGTTCATGCAGTACGCCTCCGACAAGGGGATGCGGCGGTTCGGCACCATCTCCAGCGCCCGCGGCCGGCCGCTCGGCGAGATCGACCTGGACTACTCGCCGCTGCAGCTCGAGGACACGTTCGCCGACGAGGACGAAAAGGCGCTGGCGGGCGCGTCGGCCTAGCAGCTCACTCGACCTTGTCGTCGCCCGACGAGGAGCCGCTTTCGGATTCGCCGACCCAGACGGTCTTGGCGTTGACGAACGCGCGGATGCCCAGGCCCGCGAGTTCGCGTCCGTAGCCGGACCGTTTGACGCCGCCGAACCCCAGCTCGGGGTAGGACACCGTCATCCCGTTGATGAAGACCTGGCCGGCCTCGATGTCGTCGATGAAGCGCTGCTGCTCGGCCTCGTCGTTGGTCCAGGCGTTGGACCCCAGGCCGAACGTGGTGGCGTTGGCGATCTCGATGGCCTCGTCGATGTCGGCCGCCCGGTACATCGACGCGACGGGCCCGAACACCTCCTCGGTGTAGAGGGCCATGTCCTTGGTGATGTCGGTGACCACCGTGGGCGGGTAGAACCACCCCGGCCCGTCGATGGGCTTGCCGCCGAGGCGGATGGTGGCGCCCGCGGCGGCGGCGTCGTCGACCTGCTTGGCGATCTCGTCGCGGCCGGACTCGGTGGCCAGCGGGCCCACGTCGGTGTCGGGGTCGGTCGGGTCGCCGACGGTGAGCGCCTGCATGCGCTCGGTGAACTTGTCGACGAACGCGTCGTAGATGTCGGTGTGGACGATGAACCGCTTTGCGGCGATGCAGGATTGGCCGTTGTTCTGCACCCGTGCGGTGACCGCGGTCTTGGCGGCCTCGTCCAGGTCCGCCGAGGGCATCACGATGAACGGGTCGCTGCCGCCGAGCTCGAGCACGGTCGGCTTGATCTCGTCGCCGGCGATGGCCGCCACCGATTGGCCGGCCGGCTCGCTACCGGTCAGGGTGGCCGCCGCGACGCGCGGGTCGCGCAGGATGCGCTCGACGGCGCCCGAGGAGACCAGCAGGGTCTGGAAGCAGCCCTCGGGGAAGCCCCCGCGGGTGATGACGTCGGAAAGGTACAGCGCGCTCTGGGGGACGTTCGAGGCGTGCTTGAGGATCCCGACGTTGCCGGCCATCAGCGCCGGGGCGGCGAACCGCACGGCCTGCCACAGCGGGAAGTTCCAGGGCATCACCGCCAGCACGACGCCGAGCGGTTGGTAGCGGATGTAGGCCTTCTTCGCGCCCACCGCCTTGGCGTCGGCCGGCTCGTCGGCGAGCAGCTGCTCGGCGTGCTCGGCGTAGTACCGAAAACCCTTGGCGCACTTCAACACCTCGGCCTTGGCCGATTTCAGGGTCTTGCCCATCTCCAGCGTCATCATGGCGGCGACGTCGTCGGCCTCCGCTTCCAGCAGGTCGGCGGTGGCGTTTGCCCACCCCGCGCGCTGGGCAAACGTGGTGTTGTGGCGGTAGTCGAGGAAGCGTTCGTAGGCACGGGCGATCGCGGCATCGACTTCTTGATCGGTGGCCGGGGTGAAGGTCTTCACCGTCTCGCCGGTAGCCGGGTTAATGGTGGCGATGGGCACCTGGCCCTCCTTCATCGGATGAGTAGCTGAAAAGTCCAACACCCACCCTGCCACTATCGTTCCTTCAAGGGAGGTGCCGGATGAGCAGAGCCGCCGAGTTGATCGTCAAGTGCCTGGAAAACGAGGGCGTTTCCGTCGTGTTCGGGGTGCCCGGCGAGGAGAACATCCGATTCGTGCAGGCCCTGGCGGCGTCGCCCATCCGCTACGTGCTCACCCGGCACGAACAGGCCGCGTCCTTCATGGCCGAGATGTACGGCCGGGTCACCGGCCGGGCGGCGGTGGTGTCGGCCACCCTGGGGCCCGGCGCGATCAACATGCAGCTCGGCGTCGCCGACGCCACCACCAACAGCACCCCGCTTGTCGCCATCTCCGCGCAGGTGGGCCACGACCGGGAGTTCAAGGAGTCACACCAATACGTCGACCTGGTGTCGATGTTCGCCCCGATCACCCGGTGGGCGGCCGGCATCCCGACCCCGCGCGCCATCCCCGAGATGGTGCGCAAAGCGTTCAAGCTCGCCGAGTCCGAACGCCCGGCCGCGGTCTATCTCGCGGTGCCCGAGCACATAGATGCAGATGCCGCCGACTATCCCGACCTGGGGCCGTTGCCGCGCAACGTCGTGCGCCCCGACGCTCCGGCGCCCCGCCAGGTGGAACGCGCCGTCGCAATCCTGCGCAACGCCAAGCGCCCGGTGGTGCTGGCCGGGCACGGCGCCGCGCGCGCCGACGCCACCAAAGCCCTGGTGCGCTTCTCCGACGAGTTCGGCATCCAGGTGGCCAACACCTTCCACGGCAAGGGCGTCATGCCCGACGACCACCGCAACAGCATCGGCACGCTGGGCTTCATGCGGCACGACTACGTCAACTTCGGGTTCGACAACGCCGACGTCGTCATCGCCGTCGGCTACGAGTTGCAGGAATTCGACCCGGTCCGCATCAACCCCCAGGCCGATAAGAAGATCATCCACATTCACCGGTTCCCCGCCGAGGTCGACGCGCACTACTCGGTCGACGTGGGGATCATCGGGGACATCAGCGATTCGCTGAACGCCCTCACCGACGCGCTGTCCGGTCACAGCTTCAGCCACGCCGCCGACGTCCCCGGGTCGGGCCTGCTCGCCGAGGAATTCGCCCGGGGGCAACAGGATTCGCGCTACCCGCTGGCGCCGGCGCGGGTGGTCGCCGACACCCGCGCGGCGCTGGGCCGCAGCGACGTCGTCCTGGTCGACACCGGCGCCACCAAGATGTGGATGGCCCGGCTCTACCCGACGTACGAAAAGAACACCTGCCTGATCTCAAACGGCCTGTCCACCATGAGCTTTGCGCTTCCGGGGGCGCTCGGCGTCAAGCTGGCGCAGCCGGAGTCCAAGGTGCTGGCCGTCGTCGGCGACGGCGCGTTCCTGATGAACTCGCAGGAGATCGAGACCGCCGTGCGCGAGCGGATACCGCTGGTGGTGCTGATCTGGGACGACGGCGGGTACGGACTCATCGAATGGAAGATGGACCTCGAACTCGGGGCGCACTACTACGTGAAATTCAACAACCCGGACGTGGTGACGTACGCGGAAAGCTTCGGCGCCAAGGGATATCGGATCTCTCATGCCGACGAACTGCTCCCGACGCTGCGCGCCGCGCTCGACGACGAGGGCGTCTCGTTGATCAGCTGCCCGGTCGACTACTCGGAGAACCTGCGGCTGACCGACCGGCTCGGCGAGCTGGACGAAACGCTGTGATTCGGGAATCCATTGCCGATGACCGAGCGTGATCGCGACGAATCGGGCCGGCCGCGCAGCGCCCGACCCCGCGACGCCCTGGGCCGGCCCCTGCCGCCGGGCAGCGAAGGCGTTCCACGCATTCCGGACGACCTGGCGCTGGCGCCGGTCGAGACGCTGGCGTACGCCCAGGATCTGCTGGACCGAGGCCTCGCCTTCAACGCCCATGAGGTGCTCGAGGCCGCCTGGAAGAACGGACCGGCTGACGAGCAGGCCCTGTGGCAAGGCCTGACGCAGCTCGCGGTGGGGATCACCCACGCGCAGCGTGGCAACGTCAAGGGTGCGACCACGCTGCTCAGCCGTGCCCGCGCCCATCTGGCGCAGCAGGATCGGCCGGCGCCGCACGCCGTTGATGCGGCCGGGCTGGTGGACTTCGCCGATGCGCTGATCGACGCCCTCGCCGCCGGGGCGGATATCACCGCATCGCGGCTACGGCCCCGCCTGCTGGCCTGAAATACGCGGTGCGCCAACGGGATCGGCGCGTCCCGTTACCAGTCTTGTTGATTCTCCAACAGCGTGACCCGACGAAGTTCCACAACGAACCACAAGGTTGCGGCGACGGTGGCGAGTAGCGCGATGATCGCCACCGTGCTGAGCCATTCGTAATGCTGGTAGGCGGCGACAGCCAAGCTGGCGATGATGCCGCACAATGCGACCCCCAGCAGAATGAACCCGGGCCAAAAGAAGTTGTCCTTCATCGTGAGACCGGCGCGCGGATGCGCCGTGCGATGACGATCGGTCGGGTCGTGATGCGTGTCTCCCATGGTTCCCTCTCGTCGGTCAATTCCGTAGTGACTCGGCAACTTTGGGGAAGCCGATATCACGGGGAAGGTAGACGTCGAACAGCAGGATCGCGCCGATCGTCGTCACGAGCCAGACCATGACCGTCGCGGCGAGCCACGATGCGCCGCCGTAGATGCTGAGTCCGTGCGTGGACACCGAAGCAAGGCTCATCGCGCCGATGGTCAGGGTCAGGCCGGTGCAGCCCAGCAGCAGCGACGCGTATCCATGGGGCAATTTCAAGATCTTCACCGACAGGGTGGTCTGCGTTACCGAGAAGAACACCACGGCGACGATGAGACCCGATGCCGTCAGCACAACGTGGGGAACGGTCCTCGCCGCCAGCGCCAACCCGATGGTCCAGGTGGCCGACCGCGCAGCGGTCCGCAGCACAAAGTGCTTCACGACACCGGGCGCTTTACCACGGCGATATCGCATCGTGGTCGACGATGCGCGCGGGTAGCCTGATCGTCGAACCGATGGATGTGGGCGGCGCTGGTTGGCAAGGTGACCATGGCGGCTCCTGAAAACTAACAGATAAGTAATTAAACTTTAGAAATTATGCGCTGTAACGTCAAGACTCTTGTGATTTAGAAGTGGGCGCGATGGACCAACTGCAACGCGATGCCGCCGGAATCGGCGCCCTCGCCGACCCCGTGCGCTACGAGCTGTATCAGTTTGTGTGTTCGCAGCCCGGACCGGTGAGCCGCGATCAGGCGGCCGAAGTGGTGGGAATCGCCCGGCACCAGGCGAAGTTTCATCTCGACCGGCTGACGGCCGAAGGCCTGCTGGAATGTGACTACGCCCGGTTGACCGGCCGGACCGGCCCGGGAGCGGGGCGCACCTCGAAACTGTACCGACGTGTCCGTCGCGACATCGCCGTCAGTTTGCCGCAACGTCAGTACGAGTTGGCCGGGCGGCTGATGGGCCGGGCCATCGTCCAATCCCAGCAGAGCGGCGCGCCCGTCGTAGAGGTGTTGCACCGCAACGCCCACGACTACGGCCGAAGCATCGCGGAGAGCGCGCTGAGCGCGGCCCGCCGGCGGCCGGCCGACGCGCGTGCGGCGCTGAAACTGGTGGCCCGCTTGTTGCGGGAGTATGGCTATGAACCGGGCCACGACGACGACGGCGTGTATCTGGTCAACTGCCCGTTCCATGCGCTGGCTCAGGAACAGACCGAATTGGCCTGCGGCATGAACCACGCGCTGATCAACGGGATGGTGGACGCGATGACCCCGCATTGCCTGGATGCCCGGCTGCAGCCGACGCCGGGCCGGTGCTGTGTGGTGGTCGCAGCAAGCGCTGACTAGCTCACGGCGCCGCCGCGTGCCAAACCCGTTGCGTCAGTGCACTATTCAGGCGCTGCCGGCGTTCGCCGGGTACGTCACACGGTTGCGCTCGTCGACGACGGGTGTGGCGCCCCATTGCCCGAGTCGATGCTCACGCGGCGCGGACCCGCTGATGAGGTGCCATACCGTCCAGCCCTGGGCGACAAGGCTGTTCGCGATCAATTGCCGATGGCATCGCCACGGCACGGGCTCACCGCACATGATCGCCACCCGGTGGGAGCGGGCGAGCGTGATCAGTTCCGCCAGGCCGCGCCCGTATTCGTCGGTGAGGGTGTAATCCGCGTAATTCTTGAAGCTGGCGTTCTGCCAGCCCGCGTTGATGGTGGGGTCGACGCTTTGCCGGCCGCGTCGTCCCCCGAGCGCGGGAAGGTGGAGGTAGCCGATGCCGGCGTCGCCGAGCCAGCGCGCCATCTCCGCACTGCCGAACTGGGGATTGCGTCGCGAGCCGGGCTGGGCGCGCACGTCGACGAGCAGGTCGATGCGGGCCTGATCGAGGGGTTCCAGGAAGGTGGGCACCGGGCATGTCCAATGCCCGATCGTCCAGATCTCGCCGTCGTCGGTCATGGTGGTGTCGCGGCGTGTCCTAGTCGATCTTCTCCAGGGCGTCGCCCTTGTGCATCGCGATGTGGTCGGTTTTGTCGCTTCTGATCTCGTATTGCGGGTCGTCTTTCGTGCAGTGCCGTTTGTGGCCCTTGTACTCGGTGTCGCGGGTGTGCTTCTTGACGATCACGCCGCTGACGTGACCGGCTTCCGAATTCCATCGGACGTGGTCCCCGACCTCGAACTGTTTGGCCACCGTGCGCCTCCTTCGCGTGCGTTGCGTTCGCTCCGTGGGTTCCCCCACCACCGCGACGAGTAACCGTGCGCGTGGTCGAATGGGCGCATGCTGTTTCGTCAGCTGGAGTACTTCGTCGCGCTCGCGCAAGAGCGCCACTTCGCGCGCGCCGCGCGGGCGTGCTACGTGTCGCAGCCCGCGCTGTCGGAGGCCATCCGCAAGCTCGAATCCGAACTCAACGTCCCGCTGGTGCGGCGGGGGCAGCGGTTCGAAGGCCTCACCCCCGAAGGCGAGCGGCTGGTGCCCTGGGCACGGCGCATCCTGGCCGACCGCGACTCGCTCAAACGGGAGGTCACCGCGCTGCAGGCCGGGCTGACCGGCGAGTTGCGGCTCGGGGTGGTCCCGGCGGCCTCGACCACCGTTGCGCTGCTTACGGATCCGTTCTGTGCCGCGCATCCCCTGGTGCGGGTCCGGCTCGAGGTCAATCTGCGTTCGGCCGGCATCGTCGAACGCGTCCGCAAGTTCGAATTGGACGCGGGCATCCTCTATCCGGACCAACAGGACACGGCCGACCTGCTGGTCACCCCGCTCTACCACGAACAGCCGGTGCTCATCGCCGCCGCCGAGCTGCTGGGCGGCGAGTCGGACACCATCGCGTGGTCGGATGCCGTGCAGCTGCCGCTGTGCCTGCTCACCCAGGGCATGCGCGGGCGCCGGGTCATCGACGACGCGTTGGCCACCCACGGCCTCGAGGTGACACCGCAGCTGGAAACCGACTCCGTGGCAGCGTTGTTCGCGCACGTGCGCACCGGCCGGTGGGCGAGCATCGTGCCCCAACCGTGGATCCACACCCTGGGCATCCCCGCCGGGGCCAGCGTGCTGCGACTGCGCCGGCCCTCGGTCACCGCGCTGATCGCGTTGGTCACCAACCGGGCCGAGCCGGGTTCGTTGCTGGCGCGGGCGTTGCGGCGGACCGCGCGCGAGGCCCGCATCGGCGCCACGCTCTCCGAGCGGTCCTAGCCCCCGTCTCCACTGATCGGCGCCGCCTATCAGCCAGTCGGAATCACATCTTGGACAGCCCGTGGCCGCGCCGTGAGACTGGGGTTGATCGCCAGCTAAGGAGAATTCAATGGCCAAGTGTGTGATGGTGCTTTATCCCGACCCCGTCGACGGATACCCGCCGGCCTACGCGCGGGACAGCATCCCGACGATCCACCGATACCCCGACGGCAGCACCGTGCCGACCCCGTCAACGATCGATTTCACGCCCGGTGAGTTGCTCGGCTGCGTGTCGGGCGCCCTCGGGCTGCGCAAGTTTTTCGAAGACGCGGGCCACGAACTGGTGGTGACGTCGGACAAGGACGGACCCGACTCGGAGTTCGAACGCGCGTTGCCCGACGCCGAAATCGTGATCTCGCAACCGTTTTGGCCGGCCTACCTGACCAAGGAGCGCATCGCCAAGGCGCCCAAGCTCAAGCTGGCCCTGACCGCCGGCATCGGCTCGGACCACGTGGATCTGGATGCGGCCAAGGAGCGCGGGATCACCGTGGCCGAGGTGACCTACAGCAACAGCATCAGCGTCGCCGAGCACGCGGTGATGCAGATCCTGGCACTGGTCCGCAATTTCGTCCCGTCCCACCGGTGGGCCGCCGAGGGCGGCTGGAACATCGCCGACTGCGTCGAACGCGCCTACGACCTCGAGGGCATGGACGTGGGTGTGATCGCCGCCGGACGGATCGGGCGTGCGGTGCTGCGCCGGCTGGCGCCGTTCGACGTCAACCTGCACTACACCGACACCCGCCGGTTGGCACCGGAGGTCGAAAAGGAACTGAACGTGACGTTCCATCCCACGGTGCAGGAGCTGGTGCGGGCGGTCGACGTGGTCTCGATCCACTCGCCTCTGTACGCGGACACCCGCGCGATGTTCGACGAGAAGCTGATCTCGACGATGCGGCGTGGCTCTTACATCGTCAACACCGCCCGCGCCGAGGAGACCGTCCCGGAAGCGATTGCCGACGCGCTGAGCAGCGGGCAACTCGGCGGCTACGCCGGCGACGTGTGGTACCCGCAGCCCCCGCCGGTCGACCATCCGTGGCGGACGATGCCGAATAACGCGATGACGCCGCATGTTTCGGGGACGACCCTGTCGGCGCAGGCGCGCTACGCGGCCGGCACCCGGGAGATCCTGGAAAGCTGGTTCGCCGGCACGCCGATCCGTCCGGAGTACCTGATCGTCGAGGGCGGCAGGCTCGCGGGCACCGGGGCGCTGTCCTACCAGAAGTAGTCGCGGGCATCTGCCGGTTGGCGCTCAGCCCCCGCCTTTGCCCTTGCTCTCTTCGAGTTGTCCGGGGCAGTAGGCCTTCGCCGATATCGTGGCGAATTGGGCGGCGCCGCTGGTGGTCAGGGCGGGGTTGTTGTCGCGGATGTCGGTGAGCAGTTGTAGACCGGATACGCCGCGAGTGATCATGCCGCATACCGACTTTCCCGCGGCGACGGCCTGGCCCGGGTCCTTGAAGCTGATCCCGACGGTGTGGAGGTCGGACAGGAAGGATCCGTTGTTGTCATCGGCGGGTGCCTCGTCCTCGCCCGGCGTGGCGTGTGCGGGTGCCGCGATCGTGATGCCCGCCGATACGGTGAGAAGCGCGAGCAGCCGTTTCATTGGAGCCTCCTTCGGTGTGGTTATCCCAGCTGGGATTCGGGGTGTGCGGCGGCGGGCGCCGGTTCGTCGTTGACGTGCACGGCGTGCACTCCGGGTGTGGTTCGCAGTTGGGCGACCAGGTCGTCGAGGCCGGCCTCGTCGACGTTCCAGTGCTGCACCTGGTCGGGCATTTCTTGTAGTTGGGCGATGATGCGGTCGAGTTTGACCGGTTGGGTGCGGCGTTGGCCGGCGATCGCGCGGGTCTGGATGGCGGTGGTGGTGTTGAGGACGCGGGCGGCGGGGCCGCCGAGTGCGCCGCCGGCCAGGCTGCCCAGGGTGGCGTCGTTGACCAGCTCGGCGGGGAAACCCGCCGCGGCGGCCGCGGCCGCGCTGGTGGCCGGCAGTGCGGTGGAGGCCAGCCGGATGGCGGGGGCGGCGGTGGCCCAGCTCGAGGGCACCGACAGCTTTCCCACGGTCGGCGCGGTGCCCAGCACCGCCGATACGGGACGCACCGGGACGCCGGCGCCAAGGCCTCCGGGGGAGGCCAGACCCGCGCCCAGTGACGCTTTGGGCAAGCCGGCGCTCCAGGGGGCGTAGACGAAGGCCCCCTTCCATTCCGAGACGCCCAGGCCGCCACTGGCGCCGACGACGTTGGTCCAGGTGGCCTGCCCGCCGACGCCCTTGACGCTGGAGAACAGCGCCTCCCACAGCGGCGCGACCTCCTTACTGCCGGTCATGCCCTCGATCAGCTTCTGCCACGATTGGGTGTATCCCGTGGAAAGCGAGTTGATGTAGTCCTGCAGTTGTTGCATCCACGACGACGACGAGCTCGACGCCGCGGCGGCCGTGGTGCTCGCCTGGGTCGCCGACCCGGTGTCCTTGCTGACAGCGGGTGCCTGCTCGAACGGCGCCAGCTCCCCGGCGGACTGGGAGGCGGCGGCGTAGCCGAACATCGCGGTGACGTCTTGGGACCACATCTGGGCGTATTCGGTTTCGGTGGCCGCGATCGCCGCGCCGTTTTGGCCCAACAGGTTGGTCGCCTGCAGCGCTGCCAGCTGGGTGCGGTTGGCGGCGATCAGCTCGGGGGGGACGACGGAGGCCAGCGCGGACTCATAGGCACTGGCCGCGGCCTGGGCTTGGGCGGCGGTCTGCTCAGCGAGGCCCGCCGTGGTCGAGATCCAGTTCACGTACGGTGCGGCGGCGGACGCCATGGAGGCCGACGACGGGCCCTGCCAGTCCTCGCCGATGAGTTCGGAGATCGCCGCGCCGTAGGAGGATGCGGTGGCATGTAATTCGGCGGCTAGCGCCTGCCATGCGGCGGCCGCGGACAGCATGGGCGCCGCGCCGGGGCCGGCGTAGAGCTGGGTGGAGATGACCTCTGGTGGGAGCGCTGCGAAATCGGTGAAAACCATGGCGGTGCCTTTCCTTATTTCGGGTTCGGCGGGATCACGATGACCGTGGAGGTGGTGGCGAGGTCATCGACGGCCACCGCCCCGGGCACCCGGACCGCCGGCCCGGCCACCGCGCGGGTGGCGCTGCTCCCGACGGCGCGTCCGGCCAGGCTCGACAGGGCGGTGGGGCCGAACAGGCCCTGGCCGGGATTGACGGTCATCGCCGGTGCGGCGTCCAGCATCGTCTCGGGCAGCTCGGCGGCCAGGGTCCTGATCGCGGGCGCGGCCGAGGCCCAGTTCGCGGGCACCGACAGCGATCCGACGACACCGGCACGGCCCACCGCCGCCGACACCGTTCCCGCACTCGGCGCCTGAAAGGAGGTGGAGCCGGTCAGCAGATCGCTGTGCAGCAACGGCGCCAGAACCCCATGGAGACCCTTGGGATGCAGTGTGGGGTCGACACTTTGAACGTTGCCGCCCATCGCCTTGGTGTTGAGCGCAAGCTGATAGAAACCCTTCCCCGCGTCTGCGACCCCGAGCGGCGAGTAGGGCCCGGTAAGGGTGCTGAGGAAGCTGTTGAAACTCTTGAGGCCCCCCGTGGCTTCCCCGAGACCGAGCGAGATTCCCGGCGACGTCGTCGCCGCGGTTTGTGCCGCGGCCGGGGCCTGCGAGAGCGCCTGGGAGACCGCGGATTCCACGTTCGAACTCGCCGACGACTGGGCCGCGGCGGCGACCGCGGCGGCCTGGTTGGTTTCCGCGCTGCTGTCGGTGGTCGTCGGTGGCGTGGTGAACGGGGCTAGTTGAGTCGCGGCCGCCGAGGAACCCGCATAGCCATACATCGCGGCCGCGTCTTGGGCCCACATCTCGGCGTACTGGGCCTCGGTGGCCGCGATGGCCGGGGTGTTTTGGCCCAGGATGTTGGTCGCGACCAGTGTCGCCAACAACGCCCGGTTGGCCGCGATCACCGGCGGCGGCACCGTGGCCGCGAAGACGGCCTCATACGCGCCCGCCGCCGCCTTCGCCTGACTGGCCGACTGCTCGGCCTGCGCGGCGCTGCCGATCAGCCACGCAACGTACGGTGCGGCCGCGGCCGCCATCGATGTCGACGAGGGGCCATTCCACGCGGTTCTCAGCTCTGCGACGACGGACCCGTAAGACGCTGCCGTGGCGCGTAATTCGGACGCTAATCCGTCCCAGGCGGCCGCGGCGGCCAACAACGGGGCCGGCCCGGGGCCTGAGTAGATCCTGCCGGAGTTGATCTCCGGAGGTAACGCTCCGAATTCCATTGCTTTCCTCCGCCTCCGGCCGCGAACACCACGGACCCTGCGCTCGTCCCTGCCGATAAGGTTGGTCTTCAACAACATTGAGCAACTTCGGTCGGCGCCCGCCAGTGGATGCCAGTTGCTTGAAATGTTCGGGTGCTCAGAAGACTAGCCAGCTCTGCCCGACCAGCCTGGTGGCAAATGCAGGCCGACGCCGGGCCAGCACCGCGTTCGAATGGCAAGGCCTGCAACGCGGCGGTTCGATAGGCAAGGCGCCGATAGCCCCGTCTACCTCGGGCGAATTCGTACACGTCCCAGAGTGAAAACACGATCAACACCCGGCAAACATGAGCGGGCCAGGGGGTTTCCCCAATAAAAATCTCACCATCCAAAATTCGCTGCCCCGCACCGGGCGCGGTCATCCGCGCGCGCTTGACCAAAGTCCACTGGCAACACGACGTCGCCGTCGCGGCCCGGAATCACCGGGGCGGCGACGACCGCGAATGTTGTTTCGCTCCACAGCCTCCGGTGCCTGAGCCGGCCGCCCCGGCGGCGTCAACCGATGCGAACACCACTACGTCGGCCTTGCCGCGCCCACTATCGCGCGGCGATCTGCCTCGTGGTCAGAGGTCCTATCTCATGCGGGTCAGTGAGTTTCGGCGGCGGTCGCGGTGAAGCGACGATCCACCCAGTTGCCGAAGCGCGGTGCGGACTTAATCTGGCCCGCCGCCGCCAGTAGATCGGTGAGGCGCTGCTCGGCGTCAATCACGGTGTCGTCGAGGGGGATCGGCTGTCGCAGAGTGCGCCCCTGCGCGACGGCGGCGACGGCGGGGTCGATGCCGGCGGACCCGGCGTACTGGGCGGCCCACTCCTGCGGGTGCTCGCGCGCCCAGACCGCGGCTCGGGTGTATCGCGCCAGCAGATCCGCCAGGGCGGTGTTCCGTTTGGCGTCGGCCAGTGTTTGGTCGGAGGCGATCCCGAACGAGTACTTGTACTTGCGTGTGACCAGGCCCCGCACCGGGAGTTGCTGTTCGGCCTGCGCGGTATAGGGATCCCACACGGCCCACGCGTCGACCTGGCCATTGCGGAATCCCGACAGGGCGTCGGCCGGTTGCAGGAACACCAGGTGGACGTCGTTGGGTTTGAGTCCGGCCTTGTCGAGCTGATCAAGCACATTGGCGTGCGCCGAACTGCCCTTGGCCAGCGCGATGGTTTTGCCTCGCAGGTCGGTGACGGAGTGAATAGGCGAATCGACGTGAACCAGAATCTGATCGCCGGGGCCCCCGCCGTCGAATGCGGACACCACCTTGATGCGGGCGTTGGCGACCGCGCCGAAAATCGGTGGGGTGTCACCGGTGATGGCGAAATCGATCTTTCCGGCGGCGGCGGCCTCGACCATCGGTGGTCCCGAGGTGAAGGTGGAGAATTCAATCCGGTACGGAACGTTCTGCAGCTCGCCGGCGGCGCTCAGCATGGCTTCGGTGCCAACGCTCTTTTGATCGCCGACCCTGAGAGTCAGGTCGGCCAGCTGTGACAGCGGAACTCGGTCCGGCACCGCGCCGGGGCCGGCGGCCTGTTGGCGGGAGACGCACGCCGGCAGCGCCAGAGCGATGGCAGCCAGCAGTAGCGCGGTATGGCGTCGTGTCGACATCGAGCTCCTCAGATCAGGACACCGAGCTGGCTGAGCACGTCGGTGCGGTACCCGGGGGACGGGCCCGGTTGGCACGGGATTCGCGCAGGCAAGGCTGCGGCACTGTGGAAGGCGAGGCTATGGCAGATCGGTTGGGCTGACAACGGTTTGAATTTCCGTGAACGCAACCGCGCCTAGAGGGGGTTCACGCGGCCTTGCGTCGCGTCCCGACCGATATGACCTGTGACGCCGAGATTGGCCTCAATTGGTGGTGGTAGGTGTCGACAACGTCATGGGCGGCGCGTAGCCACCCACCAGGGCGCGATGCCACCACGCCCGGTCGCGGCGCAGCTCGGCCGGGGTGGTGAAGCGGTACTGGTACAGCTGGGCGCGCACAAACCGCGGCGGCGCATCCGGGAACGGGTTGTGGCGCAACAGACGCAGGGTCGGCCGGTCGTTGCGCAGCAGCCGCTGCAGGAACGGCCGCAGCCAGGGCTGCGCGTAGCCCGGCGAGATCGCGGCGAACCACATCAGCCAGTCCAGGCGCAGATGATAGGGGGCCCACTGTCGCGGCAGCCGGCGCGGCCCACCCGGCTTGCCTTTGAATTCGTATTCCCGCCAGACGGTCTGGTCGCTGAGCTGGTCATCGTCGGTGCCCTCGATCACCACCTCCCGACGGATCCGCCCGATGCTGCCGAAGGCCCCGTAGGTGTTCACCAAGTGAAATGAGTTGAACGACATGTTCATTCGCTGGCGCGACGACAACATGTTCCGTATCGGCCAGTAGCTCATGAACAGCACCGCCGCCGACACCGCGGCAACCAGGACCACAAACCACGCGCGCGCCGCCGGGCCGTCGTGCGCCGCGACGAGGGTGCCGGGAAGCAGCGACGCGACCGACGCGTCGTCGATGGCGCTGCACGCCAACAGAATCGTCACCCAGTTCAGCCAGGCGAAGTTGCCCGACGCGACCAGCCACAGCTGGGTGATGACGATGATCGCCGCCGCCACGCTGGCCACCGGCTGCGGCGCGAACAATCCGAACGGCACGATCAGCTGCGCGAAATGGTTGCCCGCCACCTCGACCCGGTGCAGCGGTTTGGGCAGGTGGTGGAAGAACCAGCTCAGCGGCCCGGGCATGGGCTGCGTCTCATGGTGGTAGTACAGACACGTCAGGTCGCGCCAGCACGGATCGCCGCGCATCTTGATCAGCCCCGCACCGAATTCGACTCGGAACAACAGCAATCGGACCATCCACAACGTCAGCACCGGGGGCGCCACGTCGTTGTTGCCGAGAAAGATCATCAAAAACCCGGTCTCGAGAAGCAACGACTCCCAACCGAACGAGTACCAGGTCTGCCCGACGTTCACGATCGAGAGATAGAGCACCCACAGCACGAGCCACATCGCCATCGCGGCCCACAGCGGCGCCGCGTCGGCCGCGCCGGCGACGACGGCCGCCGACAGCGCCGCGCCGAACCAGGCGACCGCAGCGAACAGCCGATCGGAGTAGCGCAGGTGAAAGATGCTCGGCGTGCGCCAAAATGACTGCGCCGCCACAAACCGCGGAATGGGCAGTATGCCGTGTTCGCCGATGAGCGCGCGGAATTGCGCGGCCGCCGCGACGAACGCCAGCAGATAGATCGCCGCGGCGCCGCGCTCGAGGACCAGTCTGCCCACCCAGTATTCGGGCGCGGAAAACCAGCTCATGGCGCTCACTCCCCGATCGGCGGCTGTCGCACCGACCGCATATCCAGTCAATCAGCCGATAAACGGGGGTAGCCACTACCCGCCAAAACTATTCGGCACTATTCGTCGCTGGGCCGCCGCTCCCGGTCGGGCAAGACGATAACCGAGGCGGTCAGCACCGCGAGCGAAACCAGCGCCAGCAGTTGGACGTTCGCCGAATGGCCGGCGTAGCCGTCCGGCGAGCGCCAGGGCTGGCGCGACAACGCCGCCCCGGCCAAAATCAGCCCGCCGGCGCTGCCCACCAGGGCGAGGCGTTCCCAGCGCCGGGCGCGCAGCGCGTACCGCAACCCCAGGGCGGCGCCCATCACGACGACGCCGCCGGCACCGGCGATCAGCGCCCCGGCGGCCAGCGCCGGGACCGCCGCCCATGGCCCGGGCCGCCATGGTTGCGTGGGGGCGCCCGCGTCGCGTGTTCGGGTGCGCCAGAACGCCAGCAGCGCCAGCAGCGGCAATAAGGCCAGTCCCACCGCCAGTCCCGCGCGGTAGAGCGGGTTGGACGCGAACGTCACCGTGATGGTGCCGGGGTCGCCCGCGGGGACCACCCACCCCTGCTGCCAGCCGTTGACGGCGATCGGCGTCAGCCGGGCCCCGCTGCTGGTGCGCGCCACCCAGCCGGGGTTGATGCTTTCCGGGATGACCATCACCCGGGGGGTGGCCGACGGGGGAGCCTGGACCTCGCGCCGGGCCGGTCCCCATGCCCGCCAGGACGAAAGACGTTCGGCCCGCGCGCTTTCGGGGGCACCCGAGGTCGACAGTTGGGCCCCATCGACGACGAACTGTGCCCCCGGGCTGATCAGGAGCTCCTGGTCGCCGGCGGGCAGCGCGATCGGATCGCGGTCGCACGGCACCGCAGCCAGGGGCTGATCGTCCAGTATCGCCCCGACGGTGGTGTGGATCGCGGTGTGCACGAACCGGCCCGCGACCGCGATGACCGGGCCGCGATCGCACCCGAGGGAGATCTCCCGGCCGCGGTTGCGGGCGGCGTCGGCGGGCGCGATCGCGTTGCCGTCGGCACCGAGCGCGGCCACCTCGGCCAGCCCGGGCGGCTTGAGCTGGTCGAAGCCCAACGCGTTGCGGTCGATGACGTCGTCCCAGTCCAGCAGGCTGAGCGTCACCGTGTCGGTCACCCGGGGCTTCAGCGCGAGCGTCTGCGCCGCGCCTGAATCGGCCTTGACCGCCGCCACTTGCGGGCCGTCACCGAGGTTGACGGCCACCATCGTCGGACGCACGGGCAGCGCCGCCCGGCTGGGCACCAGCCGCAACCCGGTGACCTCGGTGGGTCGAGGCAGCCTCAGCGTCAGCGTCGGCGGGGTCTTGTGCTGCACCACCCGCTGCGGCGCCGTCCAGGCGGTGGCCGGGTCGCCGTCGGTGGCCGCGTAGGCCGAGCCCAGCACATCGACCGCATCCGAATCACCCTGGGCGACAGTCGCATTGGGCTCGGCGATCAGGGCGGCCAGCTTCGGGCCCTGCCGGGGCCGCACCCACACCGTCGGGGTCACCGACACCGGCGCCGGCACGGTCAACGTCCGGCTGAAGTTGACCGGCTCCTCCGGGGTCAGCGCCATCGACGGCGCGCAGCGCACGGTGTCGGGCGCCGGGGCGCAGCCGGGCCTGCCGAGCAGTTCCGAGCCCAGGTCCCACCCTGCGATCGGGGCGCCGGGGGGCGGTCCGGGCACCCGCACGGTGTGTCGCAGGTCGACCTGATGGGCGAACCCGGACGCGTCGTACTGGGTGATCGTCAGGTCGGTGATGCCGAATTGCACGCCGGCGGACCCGTCATCGGTGCCCGCGGCGGTGATTCGCACCCACGGCGTTTCACCGTAGGGGAGCGCCGCGGCGAGCGGCTTGCCCGGCTCGTCGAACCGCAGGGTGGTGCTGCCGGTGGCGGTTTCGATCAGGATGCGGCGGACCTGGGCGCCGACGGCGGTTGCACTGGGGGTCAACGTGATTGCCGCATTCGTCACGGGGTGGTCGAAATCGATCCGCATCCACTGGCCGACGGCGGCCTGCAGCGAGTTGGACACCCAGGCGGTCGCGGAGTCCCCGTCGATCGCGGCGGCCGGGGAGGTCGCCGGGGCGACGTCGGGCATGGCGGTGGAATCGGACGACGAGCTCGACACGGTGATCCGCCCGCCGGTCCACGCGCCGGCCACCGGCTCCGCGCCGGGGACGGGATAGTCCGGCACCCGGTTGTAGGTGTGCCGCGCGTCGCCGGGGGCCCGGATCGCCGACGAATGTTGGTCCACCCGACCGTAATCCGTCTCCCGTGCCACCGGGGTGTCGGTGACGGTCACGCCGGCTCCCGGCGGCAGTGGCAGGCCGGCGGCGCCCGCGTCGGCGGTCAGCAGCGCCGGGCCGAGCGGCGGCTGGCCCAGCAGCCGCCGTCGTTCGTCCAGGCGCAGCAACGCTTCCGGGCCGCCGTCGACGCGGGCCAGCCGGTCGGCGTCGACGAGGTAGGGCGTGGCGGGGTCACTGACGTCACCGCCGCCGGCGACCCGGTAGATCTCGACCGCCGGGTAGCGCGGCCGCAACCCGCTGTCGGCGACGAAGCCCGCCAGCGTGCCGGGCCCCACCGGCGCGCCGAACTGCGCCACCTTCCGCAGCCCCGGGGAGCCGTCCACGGAGCGGTGCACCAGGATCGGGCGCGCCGAGCGTGACGTGTCGGGATCCAGGTCGTTGCGCACCGCAAGGTAGGAAATGCCTTGGCGCGCGAGGGTATCGGCCAATCCCGCCGAGGGCCGTCCGGCGGCGAACAGGCGCTGCACCGAATCCAGCGCCCGGATGGTCTGCGGCGGGGTCAGCGGGATCGAATCGCGCACCCCCCACGGGCTGCTGCCCAGCACCTGCAGCGGCTCGTCGTGGCTGGTACCCCACACCTGCGTGGCGAACGGCGCCCCCGGCACGACGAGCACCCGCCCGGGTGTGGGGTCGCCCGTGTTGTGCTCGGTGAGCCAGTCGGCGGCCTCATGCCAATACGGCGGGATGGCGGTGAACGTCCCCGGCGGCGCCAGCCGACCGGTCCACGCCAGCGAGGTGCTGACCATCAGCGCCGTCAGGACCACCATCGCGGCCGCCACCCGCCTGTCGCGCTCCGGGTGGGCGAACGCGCGCAGCCATACCGGCGTCGGGGCGGCGCCCGGCAGCGGTATCCGGCCCAGCAGGTGGGCGATGCCCAGCGCCACCGGGATGCCGATCACCGACCCCAGCTTGTGCACGTTGCGCAACGGGGCGCCGCCGGCGTCCAGGAAGGCCTGCACCGCGTGCGCCACCGGCGAGCCCAGCCCGCCGCTGTAGCCGACGGCCATCAACACCGCCCCGACCAACAGCATCGTGACCAGGCGGCCACGCGCCGGTATGGCGGCCGAGGCCAGCCCCGCCAGCCCGGCCGCGGCGACCAGGCAGGTGCCCAGGATGGCCGCCGACCCCGTCACCAGCGGGGCGCCCGCGGTGGCGTTGGGCGCCACGTACGGGGTCCAGCTGTCGGTCCCGCGCAACATCTCGGTCAGTGACGACCATTGCGTTGTCACGCCGGAGGATTCGATGAAGTCCAGGAACGGCGGGCTGATGGCGCGCAGCATCACCAGCGCCACCACCCACCACAGCGTGGCCAGCAGCAGCGCCAGCAGCCACCACCCGGTGTAACGCCACCACCGCCGGTTCGGTCGGTGGCATGCCCACCAGATCACCGCGGGCAGGCAGCCGGCCAGTGTCGCGATGGCGTTGACCGCGCCCATCAGCGCGACGGCCAGGCCCGCACGGGCGGCCAGCGCTCGCACGGACCGATCCGTCGATGCCCGCAACGCGAGGATCGTGGGCAGCAACACCCAGGGCGCCAGCATCATCGGCAAGGTTTCCGAGGAGATCGATCCGAGGGTGGTCAGCACCCGCGGCGACAGCGCGAACGCGACCGCGGCGATCACCCGCGACGCCGGGCTGCCGATCCGCAGCGCCTCGGCGACGCGCATCAGCCCCCAGAAGCCCGCTGTGAGCAGCAGCGCCCACCACAGCCGCTGCGTGATCCAGCCGGGCATGCCCAGCGCGTGACCGATCAGGAAAAAGGTGCCGTGCGGAAACAGGTAGCCGTAGGCCTGATTCTGCGCCTGTCCGAACGGCAGCTCGCTGTTCCACAGGTTGGTCGCGCGCGCCAAAAATCGCAGGGGGTTGGCGGTCAGGTCGAGCTTCGTGTCGGGGGAGATCCGCCCCGGCGATTGGGCGAACGTCAACGCCAGCGCGATCGCGCCGACCAACCACAACCAGCGGCGCGACACAGCCGACGAAGTGAGGGTCGTCTCCGCGGGTTCCGGCCGCGCTGCCCCTACCTCGCCGCTAGCTACGGTTGCCGTACTCGACCCGGTTGAGCACTGACGACTGCGGATCGCCCCCGGGGAGTGGCGGCTTCGTGTCTTGCTGGACCATCAACGTGATCCCGAAGATCGCGGCCGCGCCGAGCAACAGGCCAACCACAACGCTCGCTGCGGCGGGCGCAACGATCCGGTTCATCGACGGCTCCTGGGTTATTGCGGGGCTTGCGGTCGTGACTTCAACCTAGCGCCAACCTAGCAGAAGAGAGGTCGACCGACCGGAGCGCTCGTCACCAGTGCAGACAGTGTCCGTGGAAACAGCGGTCGCCGTATTGCACCTGATAGGGCAACGCCGGGCGCGCCGGCGCCTGCACGGGGACGGCGGTGTCGTCGGCCACCGCGAGCGTGATGCCGACCGTCGTCGCGATCCCGACGGCCAACCCCGCCGCGATGCTGGCCGCGGCCGCCACCGTGAAACCGCTCATCGCCTGCTGACCTCCCCTGATGGGCAACCTACCGCTTGTGCCCCCTGGGGCCGGGGACGAAACGCCCCCCTGTGAAAGCATGGCCCGATGGCATTTTCGCGCACCTTCGCCGTGCTCGCGGCCGCGTCGGCGCTGGTGGCCGGCTGCGGCCACCACCCGGCGCCGCCCGCCCACTCGTCGACGTCGAGCAAGCCGGCGGCCGCGCCGGCGCCCCCGGTGTGCGCCGACCCGGCGGCGGTGCCGGCCGCGCTGGGCATCCGCGACAAGCTGGCCCAACTCCTGATGGTGGGCGTGAAGAACGCCGACGACGCGCGGGCCGTCGTCAACGGCTACCACGTCGGCGGGATCTTCATCGGCAGCTGGACCGACCTGACGATCTTCCAGGGGCCGTTGGCGGACATCAGCGCCAAGGCGGGACCGCTGCCGCTGGCGGTCAGCGTCGACGAAGAGGGTGGCCGGGTGTCGCGGCTGAAGACCCTGATCGGCACGTCGCCGCCGGCCCGGGAGCTGGCGCAGACACAAACCGTCCAGCAGGTCCACGATTTGGCCGCCGACCGC
Organism: Mycobacterium sp. 5-140-3-2; assembly: GCF_035666375.1. NCBI lineage: Bacteria > Bacillati > Actinomycetota > Actinomycetes > Mycobacteriales > Mycobacteriaceae > Mycobacterium > Mycobacterium sp. 5-140-3-2. Next base: position 5,215,791 of record NZ_CP142025.1, on the reverse strand, counting down.
GGCCGCAAGATGCGCGACCTGGGCATCACCGTCGACTTCGCTCCCGTGGTCGACGTCAGCGACGAGGACGACGACGCCGTCATCGGCAACCGTTCCTTCGGCGCGGACCCGCAGACGGTGACCGACTACGCCGGGGCGTACGCGCAGGGCCTCCGCGACGCCGGGCTGCTGCCGGTGCTCAAGCATTTCCCCGGGCACGGGCACGGCTCGGGTGATTCGCACACCGGCGGTGTGGTCACACCGCCGCTCGCCGACCTGCAAACCAGTGACCTGGTGCCCTACCGGTCGCTGGTGGCCGCGGCGCCGGTCGCGGTGATGGTGGGCCACTTGCAGGTCCCGGGCCTCACCGGCGATGTCCCCGCCAGCCTGAGCCCCGAGGCGGTGCAGTTGCTGCGCAACGGCGTCGGCTACAAGGGGCCGCCGTTCACCGGCCCGGTGTTCAGCGACGACCTGTCCAGCATGGCCGCCATCTCCGACCGGTACGGGGTGTCGGAGGCGGTGCTGCGCAGCCTGTTGGCCGGCGTCGACGTCGCGCTGTGGGTCACCACCGACGAGGTACCCGCGGTGCTGGACCGTTTGCAAAAGGCCGTCGCCTCAGGCGAACTGCCGGCACGCCGGGTCGACGAGGCGCTGGTGCGGGTGGCGAAGATGAAGGGCCCCGGCCCGACCTGCGGGCACTAACGGCGATCGCCAGCGCGGCGTGAGCCGGCCGCCGCAACCTTGAGTGTGAACTGGCGGCTTTGAGTGTGAACTGGCGGCTTTGAGTGTGAACTGGAGGCGCGCCCGATCGGCGTGTCGCCGCCGCAGATTCACACCGAAAGCCAACGATTCACACTCGACGGGCCAAGGCGGGCGGCGAAGCGGGTCGCCGCATAGTCCACCCGGGCGAAGCAGGTCGCCGCCGTGGGCACTAGTGCTGTGCGGTCCGGCCGCATTGCTTACTCTTGAGTCAGATAGACGGGCTAGAGAGGCGAGCGATGGCGGGTGGTACCAAGCGATTACCGCGCGCCGTGCGCGAGCAGCAGATGCTCGACGCCGCCGTGCAGATGTTCTCGGTCAACGGCTACCACGAGACCTCGATGGACGCCATCGCCGCCGAGGCCCAGATCTCGAAGCCCATGCTGTACCTGTATTACGGCTCCAAGGAGGACCTGTTCGGTGCCTGCCTGAACCGGGAAATGACCCGGTTCATCGACGTGTTGCGCGCCGATATCGACTTTCGCCAGAGCCCGAATGACATGCTGCGCAACACGATCGCGTCGTTCATGCGCTACATCGACGCGAACCGGGCGTCGTGGATCGTGATGTACACCCAGGCCACCAGCTCGCAGGCGTTCGCCCACATGGTGCGCGAGGGACGCGAGCAGATCATTGACCTGGTCGCCGGGCTGATGCGGGCCGGCAGCCGCGCGCCGCGGCCGGACATCGAGCACGAGATGATGGCCGTGGCGCTGGTGGGCGCCGGCGAGGCGGTGGCCAACCGGTTGTCCACCGGCGATATCGATGTCGACGAGGCGGCCCAGCTGATGATCGACCTGTTCTGGTACGGCCTCAAGGGCTCGCCGGAGGAGCGGGAAGCGGCCCGGTCCCAGCCGGACGGCTCGGACGCCGCCGGCGACTAGACCCCTCCTTCGTCAGGTGGCCCCGATGCCCGTCGCCCGCACGGACCGCGGCCACCTCGACTTCTTTTGCGCGGTCGTCATCGTCGGGTTGCTGGCCGGCGTCGCCGGGTTGGCGACGACGCTCGTGCTGCGGGCGGTCCAGCACGCCACCTACCACTACAGCTTCGGCACCCTGCTGGCCGGGGTCGCCGCCAGCAGCCCGATACGCCGCGTGGTCGGCCCGATGATCGGCGCCGCGTTGGCCGCGCTCGGGTGGTGGCTGCTGCGGCGCCGCACGGACGTGCCGCCGCTGGCGGAAACCATCGCCCGCCGAGAACGCGTGCCGCGGCTCTCGTGGAGCATCGACGCCATGCTGCAGGTGGTGCTCGTCGGGTCGGGAGCATCGCTCGGCAGGGAAGGGGCGCCACGCCAATTCGCCGCGGCGCTAAGCGATTTGGGAACCGGATGGCTCAAGCGGCTCTCCGGGCGCGACCGCGAGATCCTGCTGGCCTGCGCGGCCGGGGCCGGACTGGGCGCGGTGTATGCGGTCCCGCTGGCCGGGGCGCTCTTCTCGACCCGGATCTTGCTGGGCACCTGGCAGCCGCGCGCGGTGGGCGCGGCGTTCCTGTCCTCCGGCCTGGCGGTCGCCATCGGCTCGGCCATCACCCGCGATCAACCCAACCTGCAGTGGCCGATCGAGGAATCGACCTATCTGTTGACAGCGCACGGATTGCTGTTGGCGCCGGTGGCTTTCGCGGCGGGCTGGGCCTTCAACCGGTTGATGGCCGCGGCGCGGCCGCCGCGCCCGGTACGAAGCTGGGTGCTGATCCCGGCGCTGGCCGGGGCGGGCCTGGTGATGGGCGTCTGCTCGCATTGGTGGCCCGAGTTACCCGGCAACGGCCGCAGCATCCTGACGGTCAGCCTGGCCAGCGGCATGACCCTGGTGTCCGCGCTGGCGATCCTGGCGTTGAAACCCCTTCTGACAGCGTTGTTCCTGCGCGCCGGGGGTACGGGCGGGCTGCTGACGCCGTCGCTGGCCACCGGCGCGGCGGCGGGGGCGGCGCTGGTGCTGGCGATCAACTGGGCGAGCGGGACGCACTTGCACGTGCCGGCGGTGTCGCTGGCCGGGGCCGCCGGTGTGCTCGCGGTGACCCAGGGCTCGCCGATCTGGGCGGCGATCTTCGTGTGGGAACTCGCCCGCCCGCCGCTGTGGTTGTTTGCGCTGTTCCTGCTGACCGCGACCGCCGCGCACGCGCTGAAAGTGCTTGCCTGCGGGCGCGGTTCGACGCACGCCGGCTAGCCGGTCGCCACCGCTAGAAGCTAAAGCGGCCGGACCGTGCCGGTCAGGTGCGGGTATCCCTTGGCGATGTTGCGCAGCGAAAGATCCCAGCCGTCGGCGTTTTCGTCGATGTAGAGACCGGCCGTCGCGGGCAGCACCAGCGGCTTGCCGAAACGCACCGAGTATCGAGCCGCGTCCGGGATGGCGGCCTCGATGTTGGCCAATACGGCTGCGGCGCTGAACATTCCGTGCGCGATCACGGTGGGGAATCCGAACAGCTTGGCCGCGATCGGGTTGGTGTGTATCGGGTTGTGATCGCCCCCGACGACGGCGTAACGCCGGATCAGGCCCGGGCTGATGCGCAGCACGGTGGGCGGTGGCGGCAGCTTGGGCTGTTTCTGCGGAGGCGGTTTGGGTTCGTCGGACAGGCTGGTGCGTTGCTGGTGCAGGAAGGTCGTGACCTGGTGCCACGCGGTGTCCTGGGAATTACCGCCGACGCTGACATCGGTCACCAGGTCGACCAGCAGACCTTTGCGGTGTTCGCGCAGGTTCTCGGCGTGCACGTGCACGCCGACGGTGTCGGTGACCGCGATGGGGCGGTACTGGGTGATGTGGTTTTCGGTGTGCACCGAACCCATTGCGGCGAAAGGAAAGTCGAACCCGGTCACCAGCGACATCAGCGCCGGAAAGGTCAGCGCGAACGGGTAGGTCAGCGGCACGCAGTTGCCGTAGCGCAGGCCGGTCACCGCCGCGTACTCGGCGACGTTCGTGCGGTCGATGGGCAGTTCCTCGATGGTGACCGTGCGGGTGGGCAGTCCGCCGCCGCGGGACACCACCGGCAGGGCTCCCGCGGCCGCGCGCAGCAGATTCTTCAGGCCGCTTGGCTGGTTCATCACGTTCTCCTATGCGCCCAGCATGGCCTGGCCGCATACGCGAATGACGTTGCCGGTCACCGCGTTCGAGGCCGGGCTGGCGAAGTAGGCGATGGCCTCCGCGACATCCACCGGCTGGCCGCCCTGCAGCAGTGAGTTCATCCGGCGGCCGACCTCGCGGGTGGCCAGCGGGATGGCGGCCGTCATCTGGGTCTCGATGAATCCCGGTGCGACGGCGTTGATGGTGATGCCCTTGTCGTAGAGCTCCGGGGCCAGCGCCTGGGTCAGGCCGATCATCCCGGCCTTGGTGGTGGCGTAATTGGTCTGGCCGCGGTTGCCCGCGATGCCGGCCATCGACGACAAACCGATCACCCGGCCACCCTCGCCGATGCTGCCGTTGCCGACCAGCCCCTCGGTAAGGCGCAGCGGGGCAAGCAGATTGACGGCCAAAACGGCGTCCCAGCGCGCATCGTCCATGTTGGCCAGCAGCTTGTCGCGGGTGATCCCGGCGTTGTTGACCAGGACGTCGGCGTGGCCGCCGTGATGCTCGCGCAGGTGCTCGGTGATCTTGTCGACGGCGTCGGGGGCGGTGACGTCGAGCCACAGCGCGGTGCCCCCCACCCGGCTGGCCGTCTCGGCCAGCGCCTCGGCGGCCGATTCGACGTCGATCGCGACGACGCGCGCACCGTCGCGGGCGAACACCTCGGCGATCGTCGCGCCGATGCCGCGGGCCGCGCCCGTCACGATGGCGACCTTGCCGTCCAGCGGCCGTTCCCAATCACCCGGCGGTGTGGAGTCCGCCTCCCCGACGTAGAACACCTGGCCGTCCACGTACGCCGACTTGGCCGACAGGATGAACCGCATGGTCGATTCCAGGCCCGTCGCAGCGGGTTTGGCGTCCGGCGACAGGTACACCAGCGCGACCGTGCTGCCGTTGCGCAGCTCCTTGCCCAGCGAGCGGGTGAAGCCCTCCAACGCGCGCTGGGCGATCCGCTCGTGCGGGCTGGCGGCGCCGTCGGGCGTGGTGCCGACCACCGCCACGCGGGCCGAGTGGCCCAGGTTGCGCAGCAGCGGGGTGAAGAACTCGTGCAACCCCTTGAGCCCTTCGGGCGTCGTGATGCCGGTGGCGTCGAAGACCAGCCCGCCGAACTTGTCGGCCCAGCGCCCGCCCAGGTTGTTGCCGACCAGGTCGTAGTCGGCGTCCAGCGCCGCGCGCAGCGGCTCGACGACTCTGCCCTCCCCGCCGATCAGCAGCGCCCCGGCCAGCGGCGGATCACCGGCGCGATAGCGGCGCAGCGTCTCGGGTTGGGGAACACCGAGCTGCTTGGCGAGAAACGAACCAGGACCGGAGTTGACGATCTGAGAGAACAGATCGGACGAGACCTTGGGAGCCACCGGAGCTACCTTCCATGTTCTTGCGAAGTCGGGGTATGCCTACAGCACAACCGTATCGAGGACGAACTTACTGCAGAGTAAGAACAGTGGGTAGTATGGCCCCAGACGGGCGAATCCCAAACCGATAGACCGCACGAGCACGGAGAAAACAGTGGCCCCTGCAAGTTCTGAGGCAAGTACACCGGCTGCTCAGCGCAGCTCCGAGCGGCGGCGCGTCGCCATCCTGGGCGGCAACCGCATCCCGTTCGCCCGGTCCGACGGTGCCTACGCCGAGGCCTCCAACCAGGACATGTTCACCGCCGCGCTGGGCGGGCTGGTGGATCGCTTCGGGCTGGCCGGCGAGCGGCTCGGTGTGGTGGTCGGCGGCGCCGTGCTCAAGCACAGCCGGGACTTCAACCTCACGCGCGAATGTGTGCTCGGTTCGCAGTTGGCGTCGTACACGCCGGCGTTCGACCTGCAGCAGGCGTGCGGCACCGGGCTGCAGGCGGCGATCGCGGCCGCCGACGGCATCGCGGCGGGCCGCTACGAGGTGGCCGCCGCCGGCGGGGTGGACACCACCTCCGACGCGCCGATCGGCCTGGGCGACAACCTGCGCCGCACCCTGCTCAAGTTGCGCCGCGCCAAGTCCAACGTGCAGCGGCTGAAGCTGGTGGGCACGCTGCCCGCGACCCTGGGCGTGGAGATCCCGGTCAACAGCGAACCGCGCACCGGGCTGTCCATGGGGGAGCACCAGGCGATCACCGCCAAGCAGATGGGCATCTCGCGCGTCGCCCAGGACGAGCTGGCCGCCGCCAGCCACCGCAACATGGCCGCCGCCTACGACCGCGGCTTCTTCGATGACCTCGTCACGCCGTTTTTGGGGCTGTACCGCGACGACAACCTGCGAGCGGACTCGTCGGCCGAGAAGCTGGCCAAGCTGCGGCCGGTGTTCGGCGTCAAGGCCGGCGACGCGACGATGACGGCCGGCAACTCGACCCCGCTGACCGACGGCGCCTCGGTCGCCCTGCTGGGCACCGACGAGTGGGCGGAGGCCCGCTCGCTCACACCGCTGGCGTACCTGGTGGACTCCGAAACGGCGGCGGTCGACTACGTCAACGGGCGGGACGGCCTGCTCATGGCGCCCACGTACGCGGTGCCACGGCTGCTCGCCCGCAATGGCCTGAGCCTGCAGGACTTCGATTTCTACGAGATCCACGAGGCGTTCGCGTCGGTTGTGCTGTGTCACCTGCAGGCGTGGGAATCCGAGGAGTACTGCAAGGGGCGGCTGGGGCTGGACGCCGCGCTGGGCTCGATCGACCGGTCCAAGCTCAACGTCAACGGCTCCTCGCTGGCCGCCGGCCACCCGTTTGCCGCCACCGGCGGGCGGATCCTGGCTCAGGCCGCCAAGCAGCTCGCGCAGCGAAAGGCCGAGCAGAAGGGCGCGGGCAAGCCGGTGCGTGCCCTGGTCTCGATCTGCGCGGCGGGCGGCCAGGGAGTGGCCGCGATCCTTCAGGCCTGACCGTCGGGCCCATGAGATGGGTCACATCGGGTTAGCGATCGAAGGCGGCGGGTATCCGTGACCCCGGATGGCCCCGTGTTGTGGTCTGACCCCCCGACCCCGACGGCAATACGGGGCATCCCCCGGAACGACCGCCTGTCGGTCTTGCCGATGGGCGTCCGAAAAGGGCCGCCGCTGGAGTGAGGGGATCCAGCGGCGGCCTTTTTGGTTCCTTCGACGGACCGACTCCGCCGATGTAACCGCGGTATTGGGGCATTGCGCTGATCGCCCGGTCGTCGATCAGGTGCGGTCGTGGAGGGTGACGTGGTAGCCGTCGGGGTCGGCGAAGGTGAATGTCCGGCCGAAGGGGCCGTCGATCGGTGCGGAGACGATGGTGTGGCCGTCGGCGACGAGAGCATCGTGGATGCTCTGGACGTCGGTGGCGTGCACCCAGATCGCGGCACCGATGCCGGGCTGAGCCATGGATGCGAGGTCGGTGCCAGGAGCGACCTCGCGGAGCGCGAACGCGATTGGCTTCGTTTCGAATACAACGGCGTGCGGAGGTCCGGCCGGCGAGCGGACGAGGCCGAGGTACTGCTCGTAGAACGCCTGCGATGCGTCGAGGTCGCGCGCTTGCAGGGAGATGAAGTCGGGCCCGGTGGCGGCCATGACGCTGCTCCTTCGATTCGTGTCAGATTTCTGACATAGCAGCGTATGTCAGAATGCTGACATGAGTCAAGAGGGTGTCGGCGTAGACCTGGATACGTCCCTGGGCTACGCGCTGAAAGAGGCGTCGAGTGCGCTGCGCGCGGCCATGGAGGAGGTGCTGCGCCCGCTCGGGATGAGCGTGACGCACTACTCCTGCCTCGAGCTGCTCGCGCAACGGCCGGGTTTGTCGAACTCCGAGCTCGCGCGGGGCGCGTTCGTGACACGGCAGTCGATGAACGTGCTCCTTCAGGCCCTGGAGCGAGACGGCTATGTGGCCCGGCCCGCGGAGGCACCCGTCGGGAAGATTCTTCCCACGCGCCTCACGCCGCGTGGCCGACAGAGCCTCGAGAAAGCCAGCAAGGCGGTCCGGTCCGTCGAGGTCAGAATGCTGGCCGGCCTGACCGAGGCCGAGCGGTCAGACGCGTTCCGGATCCTGCACAGCATGACCCGTTCCCTGCGCGATGGCCCGGGCAGGAGTGCACCCGAACGATAAAGACCCGTGCTGACGACCTCGCCGGCGCACAAAAATCCCCCGCTTCCTTTCGGAGGCGGGGGATTTGTGCGTCCCTTCGAAGCGGCCTAGAAGGCGGCCTCGTCGAGCTCCATGATGTCGTTGTCCAGCGTCTCGATGACCTCGCGGGTGCTGGTCAGCATCGGCAGGAAGTTCTTCGCGAAGAACGACGCCACCGCGACCTTGCCCTCGTAGAAGGCCTTGTCGTCACCGCTGGCGCCGGCGTCGAGCGCCGCCACGGCCACCGCGGCCTGACGCTGCAACAGCCAGCCGATGACCAGGTCACCGACGCTCATCAGGAAGCGCACCGAACCCAGACCCACCTTGTAGAGGCTGGTCACGTCCTCCTGCGCCGCCATCAGGTAACCGGTCAGCGAGGTCGCCATGGCCTGAACGTCGGTCAGGGCCTTGGCCAGGTACTCCCGTTCCGTCTTCAACCGCCCGTTGCCGGACTCGCTGTCGACGAACTTCTGGATCTGCTCGGACACGTGGGCCAGCGCCACACCCTTGTCGCGGACGATCTTGCGGAAGAAGAAGTCCTGCGCCTGGATGGCGGTGGTGCCCTCGTAGAGCGAGTCGATCTTGGCGTCCCGGATGTACTGCTCGATCGGGTAGTCCTGCAGGAAGCCGGACCCACCGAACGTCTGCAGGCTCTCGGTCAGCTTGGCGTAGGCCTGCTCCGAGCCGACACCCTTGACGACCGGCAGCATCAGGTCGTTGACCTTCACGGCCAGCTCGGCGTCCACCCCATGCAGGGCCTCGGCCACCGCCGCGTCCTGGTAGGTCGACGTGAACAGGTACAGCGCCCGCAGACCCTCGGCGTAGGCCTTCTGGGTCATCAGCGACCGGCGCACATCGGGGTGGTGCGTGATGGTCACCCGCGGTGCCGTCTTGTCGGTCATCTGGGTCATGTCCGCGCCCTGGACCCGGGACTTCGCGTACTCCAACGCGTTCAGGTAACCCGTCGACAGGGTCGCGATGGCCTTGGTGCCGACCATCATGCGGGCCTGCTCGATCACGTCGAACATCTGCGCGATGCCGTTGTGCACCTCGCCGACCAGCCAGCCCTTGGCGGGAACGTCGTGCTGGCCGAAGCTCAGCTCACAGGTCGCCGACACCTTCAGGCCCATCTTGTGCTCGACGTTGGTGACGAACACGCCGTTACGCTCGCCCAGCTCACCGGTCTCGAAGTCGAACAGGAACTTGGGCACGAAGAACAGCGACAGGCCCTTGGTGCCGGGTCCGGCGCCCTCGGGGCGCGCCAGCACCAGGTGGAAGATGTTCTCGAACAGGTCGCCGGAGTCGGCCGAGGTGATGAATCGCTTCACACCGTCGATGTGCCAGGACCCGTCGTCCTGCTTGACAGCCTTGGTCCGCCCGGCGCCGACGTCGGAGCCGGCGTCCGGCTCGGTGAGCACCATGGTCGAACCCCAGCCGCGCTCGGCGGCCAGGACGGCCCACTTCTTCTGCTCCTCGGTGCCGAGGTGGTACAGGATGTTCGCGAAACCCGCGCCGCCGGCGTACATCCACACGGCGGGGTTGGCGCCCAGGATGTGCTCGTGCAGCGCCCACAGCAGCGACTTGGGCATTGCCACGCCGCCGAGGGCCTCGTCGATGCCGACCTTGTCCCACCCGGCCTCGATGACGGCGTGTACGGACTTCTTGAAGGATTCCGGCAGCGTCACCGAGTGCGTCTTCGGGTCGAAGACCGGCGGGTTGCGGTCGCCCTCGACGAACGAGTCGGCGATCGGCCCCTCGGCCAGCCGGCTCATCTCGTTGAGCATTTCGTTGGCGGTGTCTACGTCCAGGTCGCTGTATTCGCCCTGGCCCAAGGCCTTGTCAACGCCCAATACCTCGAACAGGTTGAACGCCTGGTCGCGGACGTTGCTCTTGTAGTGGCTCACTACGGTCCTCCTCGTTGAGAATGCCACTTGTGGTTGGGTACTAGGTCTAAGTTACCCACCAGTAACAACACCTAAAATATCGTTAGCGTCAGTGGGATGCAAGCGGATGTGAGCTAGATTTCATTGCCTAATTAACCAACCGGTTGGGAAGGGTGCGCCGATGCCGTCGAAAACCCGCGCTACCTGCGGAGACGGGCGCGGGACGGGCGATGTGCCGGGCGTCACTGCGGTGCCGGTCGTCGACCTGCGGGCCGATCCGGCGCGGTTGCGGGACGGTCTGCGCGAGGCCGCCCACCGGGTCGGATTCTTCTATCTGACCGGCCATGGGGTCGCCCCGGAATTGGTGACGCGGATGCTCGAGGCCGCGCGCCGGCTCTTCGCGCTGCCGCAGCACGACAAGGACTCGGTCGCCATGGTGCGCAGCCCGCATTTCCGCGGCTACACCCGCCTGGGCGGCGAGGTGACCCGCGGCGAGGTGGATTGGCGCGAGCAGATCGACATCGGGCCGCAACGTCCGCCGATCGGCGGGCTGGGCAAGTCCGACTACCGGTGGCTACAGGGTCCCAACCAGTGGCCGGCCGCGCTGCCCGAGCTGCCCGGACTCGTCGAGGAGTGGGACGCCGCGCTGTCGGCGGTGGCCCGCACCCTGCTGCGGCACTGGGCGGCCTCGCTGGGCAGCCCGGCGGACGTGTTCGACCCCGCCTTCGCCGAAACCCCGGCCACGCTGATCAAGATCATCCGCTACCCGGGGCGCGCGGCCGGCTCCCAGGGCGTGGGCGCGCACCGGGACGCCGGGGTGCTCACGCTGCTGCTGGCGGAGCCGGGCAGCCGGGGCCTGCAGGTGCGGCGGGCGTTCGACGACGCCTGGATCGACGTCCCCCCGCGCGAGGGGGCGTTCATCGTCAACATCGGTGAACTGCTGGAGGCGGCGACGCGCGGCTACCTGCGGGCCACCGAGCACCGGGTCAACCTGCAGGGCCCGGCGACCGACCGGATCTCGGTGCCCTACTTCTTCAATCCGCGCCTCGACGCGCGGATACCCGTGCTCGCGCTGCCTCGCGAACTCGCGGCGGGCACCGGGACTGACTGGGCGGCGTCGCAGGATCCCGCCGACCCCATCTTCTCGGTCTACGGCCGCAACGCCTGGAAGAGCCGGCTGCGCTCGCACCCGGATGTCGCTTCCGCGCATGGGTATTCGGCAGAGCGCTTAGAAAACGAGTAAGGGTGGCCGCGCTGGGGCGACGCGCGCCGGGTAGGGTCGGACCCGAAAATACGTCTGGCGCTCTAGGGGCGAAAAAGTCCGGTGAACTCGAACAACAAGCTGACAGCGTCGTCACTTCGTGAGGCCTTCGGTCATTTTCCGTCTGGTGTGGTGGCCATCGCCGCCGAGGTGAACGGAACCCGGGAAGGGCTGGCCGCCAGCACCTTCGTGCCGGTCTCGCTGGACCCGCCGTTGGTGTCGTTCTGCGTGCAGAACACCTCGACGACCTGGCCCAAACTCAAGGACCTGCCCATGCTGGGCATCAGCGTGCTCGGCGAGGCGCACGACGAGGCCGCCCGCACGCTGGCCGCCAAAACCGGCGACAGGTTCGCAGGCCTGGAGACCGTCTCCCGGCCCACCGGGGCGGTGTTCATCAAGGGCACCGGCCTGTGGCTGGAAAGCGCCATCGAGCAACTCGTTCCCGCCGGTGACCACACGATCGTCGTGTTGCGGGTCAGCGAGGTGACCGTGGACGCCGACGTGGCGCCCATCGTGTTCCACCGGAGCAATTTCCGCCGCTTGGGCGCCTGAACCGGGGCCGCCGGCGCGCGCTAGGGCCGGTGGCTGAGTTCTTCCCGGAAGCCCTGGATGCGGCTCTCGAGTTCGGCGGCGTCGTTGTGCCGCCCCTCCTTCTGCGCGAGCTGGGCGCGCACGGACAATTGCCGGATTGCGGTCCGAATGTTGTTGATGCTGGCGGTTTCTCGCCTGGGTTCCATGAGCTGCCTTTCCGGTCGTTGGTACAGCGGCCGTCCATCCGGACGGCCCGACAGGATGCAGGTTGGTTACCCGGGTACCGCGACGCCCTAACCCCGCCAGCCGGTGAGGGCGCGGCGGGAGCGCTCAGCGACGGAACAGCTTGTTACCGAGCCAGACCACCGGGTCGTACTTGCGGTCGGCGACGCGCTCCTTCATCGGGATCAGCGCGTTGTCGGTGATCTTGATGTTCTCCGGGCAGACCTCGGTGCAGCACTTGGTGATGTTGCAGTACCCCAGGCCGTGCTCTTCCTGGGCGTCCTTGCGCCGGTCCCGGGTGTCCAGCGGGTGCATCTCCAGCTCGGCGATCCGCATCAGGAAGCGGGGGCCGGCGAACGCCTTCTTGTTCTCCTCGTGGTCGCGGACCACGTGGCACACGTTCTGGCACAGGAAGCATTCGATGCACTTGCGGAACTCTTGGGAGCGCTGGACGTCCTCCTGCGCCATCCGGTACTCGCCGGGTTGCAGGTCCTTGGGCGGCGCGAAAGACGGTATCTCGCGGGCCTTCTCGTAGTTGAACGAGACGTCGGTGACCAGGTCCCGGATCACCGGGAACGTCCGCAGCGGCGTGACCGTGACGACCTCGTCCTCGGCGAACGTCGACATCCGGGTCATGCAGAGCAACCGCGGATAGCCGTTGATCTCCGCGGAGCACGAGCCGCACTTGCCCGCCTTGCAGTTCCACCGGACCGCCAGGTCGGGCGTCTGGGTCTGCTGCAGGCGGTGAATGATGTCGAGGACGACCTCACCCTCGTTGACCTCGACGGTGAAGTCCTGCAACGCACCGTTGGCGTCGTCGCCGCGCCACACCCGCATCGTCGCGTTGTAGGTCATTTACTTCTCCGTCCTGGGTGTCCGCCCTGGATGCCCGGCGAGCTCCTCGTCGGTGTAGTACTTCTCCAGCTCGGCGATGTCGAACAGTTCCAGCAGATCGGGCCGCATCGGCGTCTGCTCTTTCTTCGTGATGGTGATGTCGGGGATCACCGCGCCTTCAACGTCGCCTGGCTCGGCGACTGCCTCGCAGACCAGCAACAGCTTGCGCCACGACGAGTCCATCGACGGGTGGTCGTCGCGGGTGTGCCCGCCCCGGCTCTCGGTGCGCTGCAGCGCGGCCTTGGCGACGCATTCGCTGACCAGCAGCATGTTGCGCAGGTCGATGGCCAGGTTCCAGCCCGGGTTGTAGCGGCGCTGCCCCTCCACATGCAGGTTCTTGAACCGCTCCCGCAGCTTGTCGAGCCGGGCCAAAGCCTCGGAGATCTCGTCGGCATTGCGGATGATGCCGACCAGGTCGTTCATCGACTGCTGCAGCTCGAGCTGCAGGGTGTAGGGGTTCTCGCCGGGGCCGCCGCCCGCCGGCGCCTCGAAGGGGGACAGGGCCCGCTTCGCCGCCGCCTCGACGGCGCCGTCGCCGACCGTCGGACGGCTGCTCAGCGCCCGCACGTAGTCGGCGGCGCCCAGGCCGGCGCGCCGGCCGAATACCAGCAGGTCCGACAGCGAGTTGCCGCCCAGCCGGTTCGAGCCGTGCATGCCGCCGGAGCATTCGCCCGCGGCGAAGAGCCCGGGCACGGTGGCCGCCCCGGTGTCGGCGTCGACCTCGACGCCGCCCATCACGTAGTGGCAGGTCGGCCCGACTTCCATCGGCTCCTTGGTGATGTCGACCCCGGCCAGCTCCTTGAACTGGTGGTACATCGACGGCAGGCGGCGGTTGATCTCCGCCGGCGTCAGCCGCGACGCGATGTCGAGGAAGACGCCGCCGTGTGGGCTGCCCCGGCCGGCCTTGACCTCGGAGTTGATCGCGCGCGCGACCTCGTCGCGCGGCAGCAGGTCAGGGGTGCGGCGGGCCGAGTCGTTGTCCTTGAGCCACTGGTCGGCCTCTTGCTCGGTCTCGGCGTACTGGCCTTTGAAGACCGGCGGGATGTAGTCGAACATGAACCGCTTGTCGTCGGAGTTCTTCAGCACCCCGCCGTCGCCGCGAACGCCCTCGGTGACCAGGATCCCCTTCACGCTCGGCGGCCACACCATGCCCGTCGGGTGGAACTGGACGAACTCCATGTTGATCAGGGACGCGCCCGCCCGGAGCGCCAGGGCGTGCCCGTCGCCGGTGTACTCCCAGGAGTTCGAGGTGACCTTGAACGACTTGCCGATGCCGCCGGTGGCCAGCACCACCGCGGGCGCCTCGAACAGGATGAAGTTGCCGCTTTCGCGGATGTAGCCGAACGCCCCGGCGATCGCGTCGCCGTCCTTGATCAGTTCGGTGATCGTGGTTTCGGCGAACACCCGGATGCGGGCCTCGTAGTCGCCGAGCTCGGCGTAGTCCTCCTGCTGCAGCGAGACGATCTTCTGCTGCATGGTGCGGATCAGCTCCAGGCCGGTGCGGTCACCGACGTGCGCCAGCCGCGGGTAGGTGTGCCCGCCGAAGTTGCGCTGGCTGATCTTGCCGTCCTTGAGGCGATCGAACAGCGCGCCATAGGTTTCCAGCTCCCAGACGCGGTCCGGGGCCTCCTTGGCGTGCAGTTCGGCCATCCGCCAGTTGTTGAGGAACTTCCCACCGCGCATCGTGTCGCCGAAGTGGGTCTTCCAGTTGTCCTTCGGGTTGGTGTTGCCCATCGAGGCCGCGCACCCACCCTCGGCCATCACGGTGTGTGCCTTGCCGAACAGGGACTTGCACACCACCGCGACCCGCAGGCCGCGTTCGCGCGCCTCGATGACCGCGCGCAATCCCGCGCCGCCGGCGCCGATGACGACTACGTCGTAGGCATGCCGCTCGACATCAACCATGAAAACCCTCGCTAGCTACGTTCTGATTTGTAAGTCAAATGGCTTTTCAGCCAACGAATCTCAGGTCGGGAATGGCGCCGCTGGCCACCAGTGCGATGTAGAAATCGGTGAGCATCAGGGTGCCCAGCGTGATCCAGGCGAACTGCTTGTGCCGGGTGTTCATCGCGCTGACCTGCGTCCAGATCCAATACCGCACAGGGTTTTTGGAGAAGTGCTTGAGTCGCCCACCGGTGACGTGCCGGCAGGAGTGGCAGGACAGCGTGTAGACCCACAGCATGATGACGTTGCCCAGCAGGATCAGGTTGCCCAGCCCGAAGCCGAATCCGCCCGGCCCGCTGTCGGAATGGAACGCGACGATCGCGTCGTAGCTGTTGACGATCGAGATGAGGCAGGCGATGTAGAAGAAGTACCGGTGGGTGTTCTGGATGATCAGCGGGAACTTCGTCTCGCCGCTGTAGTGCACGCGGGGCTCGGCCACCGCACACGCGGTGGGCGACTGCCACACCGTGCGGTAGTAGGCGCCGCGGTAGTAGTAGCAGGTCAACCGGAACAGCAGCAGGAACGGCAGCGACACCGCCGCATACGGCAGCCACCACACGTCGGGCAGGAACTGCGGCCAGATGTCGCCGGCCTCACCGCAACCCTTGCTGACGCACGGCGAGTAGAACGGCGTCAGGTAGTGGTATTTGGGGACAAAGAAGTAGTTCTGCTGGAACGCTCGTGCCGTCGCGTAGATGACGAATGCGGCGAAGCCGAGGTCGATCCTCAGCGGCGACATCCACCACCGGTCGGTACGGAGGGTCCGCTGCTGGATACGGGCGCGCGTGGGTGAAAAGACACCGGACGCAGGACGGTTCGCCGTGGGTGCGCTCATCTAGTTGTTCCTCTTCGAACGGGCTGTCTGTCGAAGGGTACACAGAGAGAAGGCCCCCTCCAGCGGGGGGCATGGAGTCGGGGCGCTCGGGTTGTTCAGGCCCTGTTGTGACCGCCGACGCCCTCGTCGTCGACATCACGCCAGAATTCGCTGTCGTACTGGGTGTCGGGGATGACGATCTTCTCGCCCGACTGCTGCACGGTGGCGCCCGCCAGGTCCAACTCGGACACGTCGGTGTCGAGCAGATCGACGTCGGACAGGATGCGGTCGGCGTCGATGACGATGCGACGCATCGCGGGGCTGTCGCCGTATCGCGACCGCAGCGAGCTCACGCACCGCCGCAGGCCGCCGATCAGATCGTGCAGTTCGGCGAATTCTGTCGTGCCAGTCGTGCTCGTCAACGCATCTCCTCGGCAGTGTTTCGGATCACAGTACGTCCCCAATACTATCCACGGCACAGGCGAACGTCAGACCATTGAGCTCCGACGCCAAGGGAGCAAACACTGATGACGGGCCCCAACACGCCGGCCGAGCGCGCCGCCACCCTGTTGAAGCTGCACCGGCCGGGCAACCCGGTCATCCTGCCGACCGTGTGGGACGCCTGGTCGGCGCGACTGGCCGTCGGCGCGGGATTCGCCGCGCTGACCGTGGGGAGCCATCCGATGGCGGACTCGATCGGCAAATCCGACAACGAGGGCATGTCGTTCGACGACGTGCTCACCCGCGTCGCGCAGATCACCGCGGCGGTCTCGGAAACGGAAGGCGTCCCGGTCTCGGTGGACATCGAATCCGGCTACGGACTTCCGGCCGACCGCCTGATCGAGGGCCTGCTCAGCGTCGGGGCCGTCGGGCTGAACATCGAGGACACCGTGCACTCGGAGGGCGGACGGCTGCGGTCCGCCGAGGAACACGCCGAGCTGGTCGGCGCGCTGCGGTCGGCCGCCGACGCGGTGGGGGTGCATGTGGTCATCAACGCCCGGACCGATCTGTTCCTGCGCCAAGACGGCGAGGAGTCCGATCGCGTCGACCGCGCCGTGGCACGGCTGAATCAGGCGGCCGCCGCCGGCGCCGATGTCCTGTACCCGGTCGGCCGCCACCACCCCGACACGTTGCGGCGCTTGACCGCGGAGTTGGTGTTGCCGGTCAACGCGATCGCGCTGCCCGACCAGGACGACCCCGCGTCCTTCGGTCCGCTGGGCGTGGCGCGAATCAGCTTCGGGCCCTTCCTGCAGGCCGCGCTGACGGGCCGGGCCAACGAGTTGCTTGCCCGCTGGAGTTGATGCCGAGCAGACGCAAAGGCCCCCGACACGCCGTGCGCGCGGGGGCTTTTGCGTCTTGTCGGTGCCTTACTTGGTGATCGCGATGCGTTGCGCCTGGTTCCCGGCGTACGCGCCGCTGACCCGCACCGTCAGCACTCCGGCGTCATAGGACGCCGTGATGGCGTCGCCGGTGACGTGGGCGGGCAGCTGGAAGGACCGGCGGAACGAGCCGTACCGGATCTCCCGCAGCGTTCGGCCTTCCTTCTCTTCCGAGTGCTCGTCGCGGTGTTCGCCGTGGATGACCAGGCGACCGCGGTCGACCTCGACGTTCACGTCCCGGTCGACGTCAACGCCCGGGAGCTCGACACGTACGACCGCGTCGTCCCCGTCCTTGACGATCTCGGCGGCGGGCCGAAAACCGCTGCTCACCGGGGTGTTCCAGTCCGCGGCGGCGGCGGGGCCGAAGAAGTCGCGCAGCCAGCGGTCGGTGTCCCAGGCCGGTCGCGACCACAGTGCGAGGTTGCTCATGGTGCTTCCCTTTCAATTCCTTGATCTTCGTTGTGAGATTCCTGTGACCGGCGCTTCGACGACCGGCTACTAGTACAAACATGAGTCGACCACGCTTAAGTTCCAGCTGGCCGTTCGCCGGCAGCGAACGATCAATCACAGCCGTCCCTGTGAGTTGTGAGATCCTCGTCATAGGACTGTCACATTGCGCGAAAAAGACGTAATTTCTGGCCGTTACTCTCAAAGCCATGTCTGCAGACGGGATTTCGCGCGCAAGCTGTGCGCCGCGTCACATCATCGTAGTCGGACATGGCATGGTGGGCCACCGGTTCGTCGAGGCGCTCCGCGCCCGCGACACCGAGGGCCGTTGGCGCATAACGGTTTTCGCCGAGGAGACCGACGCCGCCTATGACCGCGTGGGGCTGACCTCCTACACCGAGAGCTGGGACCGCAAGCTGCTCGCGCTGCCCGGCAACGAGTACGCGGGCGACGACCGGGTCCGGCTGGTGCTGAACCAGCGGGTCACCGAAATCGACCGCGCGACAAAGTCGGTGCTCACCGCCGACGGTCAGCGCCACGACTACGACACCCTGGTCCTGGCGACCGGCTCCTACGCGTTCGTGCCGCCGGTGCCCGGCCACGACCTGCCCGCCTGCCACGTGTACCGCACGCTCGACGACCTCGACGCCATCCGCGCCGACGCCCAGCGCGCGGCGCAAAGCTCACACGCGACCGCGGGCGTGGTCATCGGTGGCGGCCTGCTGGGGCTGGAGGCCGCAAATGCGCTGCGCCAGTTCGGGTTGCGGACCCACGTCATCGAGATGATGCCGCGACTGATGGCGCAGCAGATCGACGAGGCCGGCGGCGCGCTGCTGGCCCGGATGGTCGGGGACCTGGGCATCTCCGTGCATGTCGGCACCGGCACCGAGTCGATCGAATCGGTCGACCACCCGGACGGGTCGACGTCGGCGCGGGTGCGCCTGACCGACGGGCAGGTGGTCGACGCCGGCCTGGTGATCTTCGCGGCCGGGATCCGGCCGCGCGACGAACTGGCGGTCGCCGCCGGACTGACGCGCGCCGAGCGCGGCGGTGTGCTCACCGACGTGTCCTGCCGGACAAGCGATCCCGACATCTACGCGATCGGCGAGGTCGCCGCGATCGGCGGCCGGTGCTACGGCCTGGTGGGTCCGGGCTACACCTCGGCCGAGGTGGTGGCCGACCGCCTGCTGGATGGCGTCGCGGAGTTCGGCGAGGCGGACCTGTCCACGAAGCTGAAGCTGCTGGGCGTCGACGTCGCCAGCTTCGGTGACGCGATGGGCGTCACCGAGAACTGCCTCGAGGTCGCCATCAACGACGCGGTGAACCGGACGTACGCGAAGCTGGTGCTCTCCGACGACGCCAAGACCCTGCTCGGGGGCGTCCTGGTCGGCGACGCCTCCTCCTACGGGGTGCTGCGGCCGATGGTCGGCAGCGAGCTGCCCGGGGATCCGCTCGCGCTGATCGCGCCGGCCCAATCCGGCGGCGGCGAGGCGTTAGGCATTGGGGCGCTGCCGGATTCGGCCCAGATCTGCTCGTGCAACAACGTCACCAAGGGCGATCTGAAGTGCGCGATCGCCGACGGCTGCGCCGACGTGCCCTCGCTGAAGTCGTGCACCTCGGCCGGGACGTCGTGCGGGTCGTGCGTGCCGCTGCTCAAGCAGCTGCTGGAAGCCGAGGGCGTCGAGCAGTCCAAGGCTTTGTGCGAGCACTTCAGCCAGTCGCGCGCCGAGCTTTTCGAGATCATCTCCGCCACCGAGCTGCGGACCTTCTCCGGACTGCTGGAGCGCTTCGGCCGCGGAAAGGGTTGCGACATCTGCAAACCCGTGGTCGCCTCGATCCTGGCGTCCACCGGCTCGGACCACATCCTCGAGGGCGAGCAGGCCTCGCTGCAGGACTCCAACGACCACTTCCTGGCCAACATCCAGAAGAACGGCAGCTACTCGGTGGTGCCGCGGGTCCCCGGCGGCGACATCAAGCCCGAGCACCTGATCCTGATCGGCCAGATCGCCCAGGACTTCGGCCTTTACACCAAGATCACCGGGGGCCAGCGCATCGACCTGTTCGGCGCGCGGGTGGACCAACTGCCCGAGATCTGGAAGCGCCTGGTCGACGGCGGCATGGAATCCGGGCACGCGTACGGCAAGGCGCTGCGCACGGTGAAGAGCTGTGTGGGCACCGACTGGTGCCGTTACGGGCAGCAGGATTCGGTGCAGCTGGCCATCGACCTCGAACTGCGCTACCGCGGCCTGCGGGCGCCGCACAAGATCAAGATGGGCGTCTCGGGTTGCGCGCGGGAGTGCGCCGAAGCCCGCTCCAAGGACGTCGGCGTCATCGCCACCGAAAAGGGCTGGAACCTCTACGTCGGCGGCAACGGCGGGATGACCCCCAAGCACGCGCAGCTGCTGGTCAGCGACCTCGACACCGAGACGCTGGTCCGGTACGTCGATCGGTTCGTCATGTACTACATCCGCACGGCCGACCGGCTGCAGCGCACCGCGCCGTGGGTCGAGTCGCTCGACGGCGGTCTGGACCACGTGCGCGAGGTCGTCTGCGAGGACTCGCTGGGCCTGGCAGCCGAATTCGAGGCCGCAATGGAGCGGCACGTGCGCAACTACAAGTGCGAATGGAAGGGGGTGCTCGACGACCCGGACAAGCTCTCGCGCTTCGTGTCGTTCGTCAATGCCCCCGACGCCGTCGATTCGACGGTGACGTTCACCGAGCACGCCGGGCGCAAAATCCCTGTGTCCATTGGCATGCCGACGGTCCGCGAGCACAACTCCGAAGGAACGAGGAAGGTATCATGACGCTTCTCAACGACATTGCCGTGTGGACGAGCGCGTGCGCGTACGACCACCTCATTCCGGGCCGCGGCGTCGGCGTACTGCTCGACGACGGTTCCCAGGCCGCGTTGTTCCGGCTCGACGACGGGTCCGTGCACGCGGTGGGCAACGTCGACCCGTTCTCCGGGGCGGCCGTGCTGTCTCGCGGCATCGTCGGCGACCGCGGAGGCCGCGTCACGGTTCAGTCGCCCATCCTCAAGCAGGCGTTCTCGCTCGAAGACGGTTCCTGCCTGGACGATCCGAGCGTTTCGGTGCCGGTGTACCCGGTGCGGATCACCGCAGACGGCTTCGTGCAGATCGCCCGCGACGCCGAGGCCCGGGCGGCCTGAGCGCGCGACCGCTCACCGGGTGATGTCGCCGACCAGGTAGCGCTGCATCGTCGGACCGATCGCGTCGACCAGCGCGTCCACCGACATCGAGTGCAGCGGCTCGGAGCGGATGCCGTAGCGCATGATGCCCAGGCCCACGAGCTGGGAGGCGCACAACGAGGCCCGCGTAGCCGCCTTGTCGGCGCCGAGGATTTTCAGCAGCGGGCCGAAGACCGGGCCCACGAAATTGCTTTGGACGATTTCGGCGGTCTTGGCCATGCCCGTGGACGCGACTGCGCTGGCCGCGAACGGCCCACCCCCGGCGGCATCCCAGGTGGTGATCAGCATCGTCAGGGTCCGGCGGCCGATTTGATTGACCCCTCCGGTGACGAGCCGGTCGATGAATTCCGGTGTGCCGAACGGCAAACGCAGCGCCTTGGCGACCGGATCAAGGATGCCACGCGACGGCTCTTCGCGACGGGGCATGGTGCCAGGATCGCCGGTTCGAGCCCAAAGATCAAGGAATTGGCCGTAACGCGCGCGCGTGGGTGACCTGTTGGGGGGTCGATCGACGCGACGCATGCCGGGCGGTGGCGGCCAGGGCGGGCGGCAGGGCGCGGCGGAATCGGTTCGCGATCAGGCGCGCCAGACCGGGATGGGTGCCCAGCGGTTGACTGACCAGATCGGCGCCGCAGCCGTGCAGCCGTTGTTGGAACAGGCCGTCGGCCAACAGGTAGGAGGCGACTACGACGCGCCCACCGCGGCGCCTCGCCCGGTCGACGGACTCGTGCAGTTGCGGGTCCCCGGTGGCCGCGAACGCCAGGCTCACCCGCGATCCGGTGAGCGCCGACAACAACGTCGCCGTGGTGTGCAGGTCGGCGCGGGCCTTGTCGTCCGAGGTTCCCGCGGCCGCCAGAATCACCGAATCGCCCGGCCGCCAACCGCATTTCAGCAGCTGATCGCCGACGATCCGCGCGACCTGCCCGCTCGGGCCCAGCGCGGGGGTGACGGTCACGTTCGGATGACCGCTGATCGCGACGTGGGCGGGCAGGTCGACCCGGACGTGATATCCGCGCGACAGGAACGCCGGCACCACGATGGCCGGCCGGCCGGCGGCCTTCGCTGTGGCCAGCACCTCGCTGGGGGTGGGTCCCACCACGTCGACGAACGCCACGTCGACCGGGCTGCGGACGAGCGTACTCACCTGTGCCGCAAGGTCTTCGACCATCGCCACGCCGCCGGGCCTGCGGGTGCCGTGCGCCACCAGGATCAGTGCCATGGGGATTCGTCCGGATGGTCGATCGCGAGCCGGTAGCCACGCTTGACCACCGTCGCGATGATGTTCTTGTCGCCCAGCGCCGTTCGCAGCCGCAGCACGGCCGTGTCGACGGCGTGGGGATCGTTGCTGTTGCCGGGAAGCACCCGCAACAGGTCGTTGCGCGCGACGACGTCGCCGGGGCGCTCCGCCAGCGCGCGCAGCGTCGCCATTCCCGATCCCGACAGGGACCGCGGCGAACCGTCGACCAGCACGCAGGTCCCGCGGATCTCCATCTCGTGGCCGGCCGCCCGGATGGTGGTCGAGCGAAGGGTCGGGAGCTCCTGGGCGATGTGACGGGCCAACGCCCCCAACCGCATTCGCTCGGGCGACGACGTGGGGACCCCGGCGCGGAGCAGGGGCTGCGCGGTGACCGGGCCCACGCACATCGCGTGCACGTCGCTGCGAAGTGCTTGCAGCAGTTGTTCTTCGACGCCCAACTCGCGGCTGCGCTCCAGCAGCGCCGCGCCCGCGGGCGCCGAGGTGAAGGTCACCGCGTCGAACTGCCGCCGGGCGACCGAGGTGACGAGTTGGTCGAAGTCGCCGCCGGCCGGCGTTGGTTTCCAGCGATATACGTGGATGGGGACCACCTGGGCGCCCGCGGACCGCAACCCGTTGAGGAATTCCGGGAACGGGTCCCAGGTGTCGGCCGCGCCGTGCAGCTGGACCGCGACCCGCTTTCCGGCGATATCCGATTCGAGCAGGTAGCGCAGGACCTCGCTCGACGATTCGGACCTGGGCGACCACTCCTCATGCAGTCCGGCGGCGCGCAAGGCGCCGGTCGCCTTCGGCCCGCGGGCCACGATCCGCGCCCGAGACAGGGACGCCAGCAACTGGGTGGCCAGTCCCCAGCCGTCGGCCGCGGCGACCCAGCCGCGGAAGCCGATGCCGGTGTGCGCCACCAAGATATCGGGAGGCTCGGCGATGACCGCTTCGGTGTGGCGGTGCAGTTCTTCGTCTTCGGGCAGCGCGATGAGGTTGATGGCCGCGGCGCTGGACACCTCCGCGCCGTTGCGGCGCAGCAACGCGCACAGCTCTTCGGCCCGGTTCGCCGACGTCACGGCGATCCGGTAGCCGGTCAGCGGCGCGGAGTCTGGTGGGGCCAGTTGGGGGGCCATATGAAGTGTGTATGCCTGCGACATTTCGGTTGCGTTACCGGGCAATTGCTGTGGCATTGCCCGTGTTGCGAGTCCGCTCACACACGGGCGGCCTCGGCTTCCGCCCGCGCCCCGGAGCGGCCCGGGGCCGTGACGGGACGCCGGACGTAGACCATCCAGGTCATGATCGCCGCGCCGACGTAGGAAGCCAAAAACGCCCAATACGCCGCCGTTTCGGTACCGGTGCTCAGGTAGGACTGCCGCAGCGCCAGGTTGATTGCCACGCCGCCGAACGCGCCGACCGCGGAGCAGATGCCGATCAGCGATCCCGACTGCGCGCGCGCCCAACGACGACGGTCGTCTTCGCTCATGGCCAGCCCGCGACTGCGGGCCTCGTAGACCGTCGGGATCAACTTGAACACCGACCCGTTTCCCATGCCGGACAGGACGAACAGCACCATGAAGCCGGCGACGCAGCCGATCATGCTGACGGAACGTGTTACGGCCTGCTGGTCCTCGAGGGCGCTGATGGTGACCAACAGCGCGGCCGCCAGGGTCATCCCGGCGAGGACGCCAAGCGTGACGCGGCTGCCGCCGATGCGGTCGGCCAGCCGCCCCCCGTAGATGCGCGCCACGGAGCCCAGCAGGGGGCCGACGAAGGCGACCTGGGCGGCGTGCAGCGCGGCGTGCTTGGCGGTTTCCCCGCTTTCCAGGAAGTGGACCTGCAGCACCTGCCCGAAGGCGAAGGAGAACCCGATCCAGGAGCCGAAGGTGGCGATGTAGAGCAGCGAGATGACGTGGGTGTCGCGCTCGAACAGGATCGAGCGCATGGTGCGCAGCTGGGTGCCGTGGTGGACGTTGTCCATGACCAACGCGGCCGCGATCCCCACGGCGACGAGCAAGACCAGGTAGATCGCGCACACCCAGTACGGGGCCTGGTGCCCGGCGGTGGCCAGCACCAGCAGGCCGATCAGCTGGATCACCGCGACGCCGAGGTTGGCGACGCCGGCGTTGACCGCCATCGCGGCGCCCTTGAGGCGCTGCGGGTAGAAGGCGTTGACGTTGGCCAGCGAGGCCGCGTAGTTGCCGCCGCCCAGCCCCGTCAGCGCGGCGCACAGCACGAAGAGCCACAGGGGCAGGCCGGGGTTGGCCAACAGGGCGATCGTGCCCGCCGTCGGGATCACCAGCACGAAGGCCGAGAACGTCGTCCAATTGCGACCGCCGAAGGCGGCGATGCCCAGGGTGTAGGGGATCCGGGCGCAACCACCGACCAGGGTGGCCACCGCGCCCAGCAGCAGCTTGTCGCCCGCGGAGAAACCGTAGACGGCGCCCGGCATGAACAGCGCCATGACGGGCCACAGCGTCCAGATCGAGAAGGCCACGTGGTCACCCGCGATGGTGCCGAGCAGATTGCGCCGGGCGATCTTCTTGTTCCCGGCCTCCCAGGCCGCCGCGTCTTCGGGATTCCAGTCCGCGATGCGATGGCTGCGGCGCGGCGAGATCACCTGGGCACGTTGGCATATGGACGCTGCGCGTGCGTGCATACCGATCCCTCTCTTTGGAAGCAGTTCGGGGTCTGGCCGGCGACGCGCGTGGGCGTCCCGCATGAAGGGGCATGCCCCGCCGTAGGTTTCCGATGCTCACATCTAGGACGCGAGCGGGTCAACCGGAATCGGCCGATATGGGCTGTTAGTTGATTACCAGTTATCTGGTAAGTCCCTGAAGGGTGCCGGCGCGCGCGAATGCCGATCGCCGCCAAGTGATCTCACGCCGGTGCGTCGGACTTTGTGAGCTGTCCTACAGTCGAACGCCGGAATTGCGTTAGCCGAACGGCCAACTCGCGACGCCGGCCCCGGCCACGGCGCCGACCGGGGTACGCGGCCGCGCCCAGTGCAGCCGCACCGACTGGCCGGGCCGCACCTGGGCGACCTTGTCGACGTCCTCGTCGATCACCACACCCACCACCGGATAGCCACCGGTGACGGGGTGGTCCGGACCGAGGATCACCGGTAAACCGTTGGGCGGCACCTGGATTGCGCCACGGGTGGCACCCTCGCTGGGCAGCTGCCGGTCCGGGTGGAGGCATTGCAGGGGACGGCCGACCAACCGCATCCCCACCCGGTCGCTGCGATCGGACGCCACCCAAGCGGTGCGCACCAGCGCGTCGGGGTCGAGGAACCAGTCGTCGCGCGGCCCGGGCACCACGGACAGCTCGACGACGCCGCCGGTGATGGCCGCCACCGGCGCCTGGTCCAACTCGGGGTAGTCCGCGGTGTGCTCGCCGATCGGCAGCCGGTCCCCGGCCCGCAGGGGTGAGGGCCCGATGGCCGACATGACGTCGTAGCTGCGCGAGCCCAGCACCGGCTCCACGCAGATCCCGCCGCGGACCGCGAGGTAGCTTCGCAGCCCCGCCCGCGGGGCGCCCAAAGAGATCACCTGACCGTCGCGCACGTGCTGAATGCTGTTGGTGCCGAACTCGATTCCGTCGACGGTCGGATCGGTGTCGGCGCCCGTCACCGCGATGTCGACGTCGCTGCCCCGGACCCTGGTCGCGAACCCGCCGAACGTCACCTCCACGGTGGCGCGGTCGTCGGGGTTGGCCACCAGCCGATTGGCCAGTTTGTGCGCTCGCCGGTCGGCGGCCCCGGACCGGCTGACGCCGAGGTGGGCCAGTCCCGGCCGGCCGAGGTCTTCGACGACGGCGAACGGCCCGGTGCGCAGGATCTCCAGGACTGCCACGACTGCCTCCTTGAATGGTGCGGCCCGGTTGGGCTAGACGGCCCGGAACTGAACCCACATGCCTTGCATCAGCAACGCAGGGTCCGGGCGCTGCAGGTCCCACAGGACCGCGTCGGTGTGGCCGATGAGTTGCCACCCGCCGGGGGATTGCCGGGGATAGATCGCGCTGAATTCTCCGGCGAGGGCGACGGATCCGGCCGGCACGGCGGTCCGCGGCTCGGGACGCCGGGGCACCCGCAGGCGCGGGTCGCCGTCGACCAGGTACGCGAAACCGGGTGCGAATCCGCTGAATCCGACCCGCCACAGGGTGGCGGTGTGGGCGTCGATCACCTGCGGGATGGTCAGCCCGGTGTGGCCGGCGACCTCGGCGAGGTCGGGGCCGTCGTAGACCACGTCGATCACCACGTCGGCGCCGCGCTCGGACGGGGCCGGTGGCGTGGCGGTGACGCGCATCGCGTGCAGCCTCCGGCGGACGACGCCCTGGCGGCGTGGGCCGTCCAGCTTCACCAGCACGGTGCGGGCGGCCGGCACGACATCGACCACGCCCGCGATCGGCTCGGAGCGCAGCGCGGCGGTCCACGCCAAAACCTCTGCGGCACTGCCACATTGCACCATCAGCGCCCGGTCGCCGTAGTCCAGGACGGTGTTGCCGGCCAGCTCGGTCGGCAGTTCGTGGGCCAGGTCGCCGCTAAGGTCCGTCACGCTCATTACTCGACGGTAACCCCGGGATCGGGGCTCGTGCGAGGGGCGGCGGCGGGATTTTCGAGCACTGCCAGAGCTGCCTTAGCAAACGCTCAAACAGCCAGGATGCGCGCGAGCGGCTAGCCCAGGATTTTGGCGAGCAGCGGGGGCAGTTGGTCGGCGACGAGGGGGTAGCTCAGCGGTGAGGCGAAGGCGATCGCGCCGGCTTGCTCCGCGGTGGTGAAGATGTGGCGGTTCTGCGCGGTGGTCAGTGACCCGGCCACCTCGGGGTCGGCCAGCAGGGCCTTCTGATCGTCGGGGTTGCGGGTCGTCCAGATCACCACGTCGGCCGAATCGAGCACGGACTTGATGTGATCGCGCGGGATGACGGCGCGCTGATCGGTGCCGAACGGTTTGATGGTGTCGGCGATGACCAGCCCCATCTGGTTCAGGAAATCCGTGCGCCAGCCCGCCATGGTGGCCACGACGGTCCCCTGCCACAGCGCGCCGTGCATCAGCAGCGCCTTCTTGCCGGTCCACTGCGGGTTTCTCTTGCCGACGTCGGTGAACTTCTGGTCGACACCGTCGACCAGCGACTTCATCTGGTCCGCCTGGAACACGGCCTGCCCGACGGCGGCGGCCTGCTCCTTCCACGGTTCGAAGAAGGCGTCGCCCCCGGATTGCGCGACGGTCGGGGCGATCGCGGACAGTTTCTGATAGGTGTCGGCGTCGAGGCCGGCGTTGACGGCCACGATCAGGTCCGGTTTCAGCCCAGCGATCTGGTCGACCGGGATGCCGTTGTCCAGGTTCAGCACCACCGGCCGCGCGCCGCCGAGCTTGGGCGCGGACCACGGCCAGACCGCGAACGGCTGGTCACCGAACCAGTTGGTCACCGCGATCGGCACCACACCGACGGCGAGGAGGTCGTCCTGCTCGGTGAAGCCGGCGCTGACGACGCGCTTGGGCGGCTCTTTGATGACGGTCTGACCGAACAGGTGGGTGAGGGTCACCGATCCCGGCGTGGCTCCCGGTGCGGTTTTGTTTGACGAGCACCCCGCCGAAAGCGCCGAGGACCCGGCCAGCGCGGCGACGCCGGAAGCCCCTGCGAGCTGCAAGAATCCCCGTCGATTCCATCCCTGTCGCATCGCGTGAGAGTATCGCGTTCCGCCACCCGGCGGCTCGCGTTGCAGAGTTCTGACAAACGCGCCGGCCCCGTTGCGATTTCTGCGTATCGCCCGCGTAACTGTGCACACCCGGACCGGTAACAGTGCCTCTCTAGCGTCAAGTGGTCACCGCCCGCGCCTACCCACAAGGGAGTCCCACCAGATGACCACGACCCTCAGCCCGGCATCGCAGCCCGCGCCGACGCGCGAGCGTCCTGCCGGACGGCACTGGATCGACGACTGGCGACCCGAAGACCCGGAGTTCTGGGAGGCGACTGGCAAGCCGATCGCCCGCCGCAACCTGATCTTCTCGATCTTCGCCGAGCACGTCGGGTTCAGCGTGTGGATGCTGTGGAGCATCGTCGTGGTGCAGATGACCGCGGGCGCGCACGGGCTGCCCGCCGCGTCCGGCTGGGCGCTGACCCCCAGCCAGGCGCTGTGCCTGGTCGCCGTCCCCAGCGGGGTGGGCGCCTTCCTGCGACTGCCGTACACCTTCGCGGTGCCGATCTTCGGTGGCCGCAACTGGACGACCATCTCGGCGGCGCTGCTGCTGATCCCGTGCCTGCTGCTGGCCTGGGCGGTGAGCCATCCCGGCATCCCGTTCGCGGTCCTGGTGGCGGTCGCGGCGACCGCCGGCTTCGGCGGCGGCAACTTCGCCTCGTCGATGGCCAACATCTCCTTCTTCTACCCGGAGAAGGACAAGGGCTGGGCGCTGGGCCTGAACGCGGCCGGCGGCAACGTCGGCGTCGCCGTTGTGCAGAAGATCATCCCGCCCGTCGTCGTCGCCGGCGGCGGGGTGGCCCTGGCGCGCGCCGGACTGTTCTACGTGCCGCTGGCCGTCGTGGCCGCCGTGTGCGCGTTCGGATTCATGAACAACCTGAGCGAGGCGAAGGCCGACGTGAAGCCGGTGTGGCAGTCGCTGCGCCACCCCGACACCTGGCTCATGTCGCTGCTCTACATCGGCACGTTCGGGTCCTTCATCGGCTACTCGGCCGCCTTCCCGACCCTGCTCAAGACGGTGTTCGGCCGCGGCGACATCGCGCTGACCTGGGCCTTCCTCGGCGCCGGCATCGGGTCGGTGATCCGGCCCCTCGGCGGCAAGCTGGCCGACCGGATAGGCGGCGCGCGCATCACCGCCGCCAGTTTCGCGCTGTTGGCCCTCGGGGCGGCGGCCGCGCTGTGGTCGGTGCGGGCGGTCAACCTGCCGGCGTTCTTCGCCAGCTTCATGTTCTTGTTCGTCGCCACCGGCATCGGCAATGGCTCGACCTACCGGATGATTTCGCGGATCTTCAAGATCAAGGGCGAGCTGGCCGGCGGCGATCCGGACACCATGGTGCGGATGCGGCGCCAGGCCGCCGGCGCGCTGGGCGTCATCTCCGCGGTGGGCGCCTTCGGCGGCTTCATCGTGCCGCTGGCCTACGCCTGGTCGAAGTCGGAGTTCGGCAGCATCGAGCCGGCGCTGCGCTTCTACATCGCGTTCTTCCTCGCCCTGCTGGGCGTCACCTGGTACTGCTACCTGCGCAGGCACAACGCGATAACCCGGGTCGGGATCTAGTTAGGGCTGCTGCTTGCCGCCGTAGTTGGCCCAGGGGCTGTAGTCGGCGATCAGCTCCTCCTGCGGCGGCCGCTGGTCCTCGGGAACGTGTTGCAGGTTGATCCGGATCCGGTACCAGATCGAGCTGGGCCCGCGCATGCCGTCGACGAGGACGTCGACCGGCTGCAGCCGCTCGGCCGCCGCCGGATGGCGGTCGCGCCAGGTGTCCAGCGCCGCCATCGCCTCGTCCTTGGTCTTGGTGCGGGCGATCTCGATCAGGGGCATCGAGGATTGACGCCGGCCGCCGGTGCCCTTGTCGCGCTTGCCCGACCCTTTGGGCGCCCGCTCGGGAGGCCCCATCTCCTCGGCCAGCACCAGCAACCGGTCGAGGTCACCGACCGCGTCGTCCATTCCCTCCCAGGGGTCACCGATCTCGGCGAACCGCGCGGGCACGGTATCGATGGTGAACGCCTCGGGCC
Source organism: Mycobacterium sp. 5-140-3-2 (assembly GCF_035666375.1). Lineage (NCBI taxonomy): Bacteria > Bacillati > Actinomycetota > Actinomycetes > Mycobacteriales > Mycobacteriaceae > Mycobacterium > Mycobacterium sp. 5-140-3-2. The sequence goes on along the minus strand of NZ_CP142025.1, from coordinate 5,186,417 downwards.
GGCACCCGGCGACCTCGTCCCAGTGCAGCGGGGTCGAGACCCGGGCGTCGGGCGTCGCCCGCACCGAATAGGCCGAGGCGACCGTGCGGTCCTTCGCGTTCTGGTTGAAGTCGACGAACACCCCCTCGCGTTCTTCCTTCCACCACCGGCTGGTCGCCGCCTCGGGCACGCGCCGCTCCACCTCCCGGGCGACTGTCTGCGCGGCCAGGCGCACCTGGCGGAACTCCCAGCGCCGGGCGATGCGGGCGTAGATGTGGAAGCCGCGCGACCCCGACGTCTTCGGCCACGGGGTCAGGCCGTAGTCCTCGAGCACCTCGCGCGCCACCAGGGCGACGTCCACGATGCGCCGCCAGGAGACCCCGGGCATCGGATCGAGGTCGACGCGCAGTTCGTCGGGGTGATCGAGGTCGTCGGCGAGCACCGGGTGCGGATTCAGGTCGACGCAGCCCAGGTTGATCGCCCAGGCCAGCCCGGCGGCGTCGCGGATGACGGCCTCCGCCGCGGAAGTGCCTCGCGCGTAACGGAGTTCGGCGACGTCGACCCAGTCCGGCCGTTTCGCCGGCGCGCGCTTCTGGAACACCGCCTCTTCGGTGATGCCCTTGACGAAGCGCTTCAGGATCATGGGGCGCCCGGCCACGCCGCGCAGCGCGCCGTCGGCCACGGACAGGTAATAGCGGACCAGGTCGAGCTTGGTGTAGGGGCCCGATGTTTTGTGGCCGTCCGCGCGGGGGAACACGACCTTGTCCGGATGGGTGACGGTGACCTCTCGCCCGGCCACCTCCAGCAAAACCGGACGGGTCATGGGAGTTCATGTTAATTCGCCAGAATTTCTGGCCGTGCTGAGACGGACGTCACATATGGTGGATTCCATGCCTAACCTCCTCGGCCTGCCCGGCCAGGCCTCCAAAGCGGTAGCAAAACTGCACCAGTACGTCGAGCGCGGCTCCGCCGAACTGCACTACGTGCGCAAAATCTTCGAGTCGGGCGCGTTCCGGATCGAGCCACCGCAGAACTACGCCGCGATGGCGGCCGACATCTACAAGTGGGGCGAGTTCGGCATGCTGCCCGCCCTCAACGCGCGGCGCCATCCCGACCGCGCGGCGTGCATCGACGAAGAGGGCGAATTCTCCTACCGCGAACTCGACGAGGCGGCGCACGCGGTGGCTAACGGGCTGATCGAGAAGGGCGTCAAGGGCGGCGACGGCGTCGCCATCCTGGCCCGCAACACCCGCTGGTTCCTGATCGCCAACTACGGCGCCGCGCGGGTCGGCGCGCGCATCATCCTGCTCAACAGCGAATTCTCGGGTCCGCAGATCAAAGAGGTGTCCGAGCGCGAGGGCGCCAAGCTGATCATCTACGACGACGAGTACACCAAGGCCGTCAGCAAGGCCTCGCCGGAGCTGGGCAAGCTGCGGGCGCTGGGGACCAACCCGGATAGTGACGAGCCGTCCGGCAGCACCGACGAGACGCTGGCCGACCTGATCGAGCGCAGCAGCAAGGAGCCCGCCCCCAAGGCGGCCAGGCACGCCTCGATCATCATCCTCACCAGCGGGACCACCGGCACCCCGAAGGGCGCGAACCGTAGCACCCCGCCGACGCTGGCGCCGGTCGGCGGAATCCTGTCGCACGTCCCGTTCAAGGCCGGCGAGGTGACGTCGCTGCCGGCGCCGATGTTCCACGCGCTGGGGTATCTGCACGGCACGATCGCGATGTTCCTGGGCTCGACGCTGGTGCTGCGCCGCAAGTTCAAGCCGCCGCTGGTGCTGCAGGACATCGAGAAGTACAAGGTGACCGCGATGGTCGTCGTCCCGGTGATGTTGTCGCGGATCCTCGAAGCGGTCGAGAAGATGGACTCCAAGCCTGACCTGTCCAGCCTGAAGATCGTGTTCGTGTCGGGATCGGCGCTGGGGGCCGACCTGGCGGAGCGCTCGCTCAAGGACCTCGGCCCAGTGATCTACAACATGTACGGCTCGACCGAGATCGCCTTTGCGACCATCGCCGAACCCAAGCACCTGCAGTACAACTCGTCGACCGTCGGGCCGGTCGTCAAGGGCGTGCGCGTCAAGATCTACGACGACAACGGCAAGGAGCTGCCGCAGGGCGAGGTCGGCCGCATCTTCGTCGGCAACGCCTTCCCGTTCGAGGGCTACACGGGCGGGGGCAAGAAGCAGATCATCGACGGCCTGTTGTCGTCGGGCGACGTCGGCTACTTCGACGAGAACGGCCTGCTCTACATCAGCGGGCGTGACGACGAGATGATCGTCTCCGGCGGCGAGAACGTCTTCCCGGCCGAGGTCGAGGACCTGATCACCGGGCACCCCGACGTCGTGGAGGCCACCGCGATCGGCGTCGACGACAAGGAGTGGGGCCACCGCCTGCGCGCCTTCGTGGTGAAGAAGGACGGCGCGGACCTCGACGAGGACACCGTCAAGCACTACGTGCGCGATCACCTGGCCCGCTACAAGGTGCCGCGCGAGGTCATCTTCCTCGACGAGCTGCCGCGCAACCCCACCGGCAAGATCCTCAAGCGCGAGCTGCGCGAAATGGAGATCGAATAGGCCTCAGCGGCGTTCTTTGATGGCCCGGGTGATCTGGGCCGTGAGCTTCGGGTCGACCAGGAGCTGGTCGATCAGCGCGGTGAGCACCTCCTGCCCGGTCACGCGCGCGACGCCGAGCCGATCGGCCGCCTCGCGCTGCCAGATGTCGAGGGCCCGGTGAGTGGCGGCCGCCAGGTCGACGGTCCGGCGGGTCCGCTGGGTGCGCCCCGCCTGGTTGGCCGACGGCTCGCTGGCGATGCGCTGGCCGCGGGGCTGCCCGAGGCTGAGGCGCTCGGTCGGCGCGGCGTCTCCGGCGGGGCCGCCCGCCGGGGTGGGGGCGCGAAAGGATCCGGCGCTGGGTCCGTTGGGACTGGGCTTGAAGTTCACTTCGGTGTCTTCCTCCGTGAGTGCGGATCAGTAAATCAGCGCTCGTCGCCTATGTGTCAATACTGATTCTCTCACCGACGCCACCCTAAGTCGCGTCGCCGGGCCGCGGACGGCCCGGGTGGGACGCCGACGGATTTGCGCGCGGCTCCGCGACGCCGGATGCAGGCGAAAGAGCAAATTTCTGCAAATAGCTGACGCCGGTAAAAACGAGGCCAGGATTGCGGTGATCCGACGACTCGTGGACGGTAATCGCGGCGCGAATCAGTGGATCTGACAATGCGCATATTCGGACTTCAGTAAATACGGTAGGCTCGCGCAGTACATCAGTATACGGGCTATTACCTGCAGATATAAGCCGATCGCCGTGCGCCGGCTCAGTATTCGCGGATAAATGAATTGCGTAAATAGGGATTGATCATCGCGCGCTGGATTGGGCGCTATCACGTCATTGTTGCGCAATTCACACCGCGAAAGCCCCGAATTCGCTTGTTTGCTTAGAAATGTCCGGTTAGCGTTTTAAGCATCGATATCAAGTCTTTGAAAGGAGCGCCCTCGATGATCTCGTCAGCATCGTTACGTGGCGCGGCCGTAGGTGTTGTGGGCGCCGGAGCCGTGGCGGGCGCGCTGCTCTTCGGCGGCGCCCCCGTGGCTTCGGCCGCCCCCGGGCCGAGTCACTCCACAAGCTTCGCCAGTGCCGGGCCGCAGAGCGGACCGGGCTTCATTCCCGAGCGCCCCGGCGGTCGTGGATGGGGTGGCCATGATGGTCGGGGACATGGCAATTGGGGTCACGGCGGCTGGGGGCACGGTGGCTGGGTCCATGGGCCCGGCTACTGGAAGCCCCAGCACTGGTGGAACTGGTGGTGGTGACCACCATCTCCGCGCGGTAGCCGGCCATCACCGACACGCCAACCCTCGGGATGGACGGCCCGTGTATGGGGGGAACCATGCCGGCTTGACTCAGTCAGGCCGGCATGGCCCATTTCTGCGCCCGGTTACGGATCGCGCGGCAGGCCCAACAACCGTTCGGCGATGATGTTCAGCTGCACCTCGGACGTCCCGCCGTAGATGGTGGTCGCCCGGCTGGCCAGCAGGTACTCGCCCCATTTGCCGGGCAGTTGGTCGGTGTCGCCGATCGCGGCGTCGGTCCCGAAGGACGAGACCGCGAATTCGGCGTAACCCTGGCCGGTGCGCATCGACAACAACTTGGAGATCGCCGCCGACGGCATCGCGTCCCCGCCGGCCAGCGTCAGCAGCGTGGAACGCAGGTTCAGCACCTTGGCCGCATGGCCCTCGGCAATCAACTGACCGGCGCGGTGCTGCGCGACCTGATCGAACTGCCCGTCACGAACGAACTCGACGAACTGCGACAGCGTGGCCAGGAAGTTCGCCTCGCTGCTGCCGATCGACACCCGCTCCGCGGTCAGCGTGTTGCGGCTTACCTCCCAGCCCCGGTTCACCTCACCGAGCACGCACTCGTCGGGCACGAACACGTCGTCGATGTAGACGGTGTTGAACATCGCGTTGCCGGTGAGCTCGCGCAGCGGCTTGACGTCGACGCCCTCGCTCTTCATGTCCAGCAGGAAGTACGTGATGCCGCTGTGTTTCGGCGCGCTGGGGTCGGTCCGTGCGAGCAGCGCACCCCACTGCGAGAACTGCGCGGCGGTCGTCCAGATCTTCTGGCCGGTGATGCGCCACCCTCCGTCGGTCCGGGTGGCCTTCGTGGACAGGCCGGCCAGATCCGAACCCGCGCCGGGCTCGGAAAACAGCTGACACCAGATCATCTCGCCGCGGAAGGTCGGCGGCAGGAACCGCTGCTTTTGCTCCTCGGTGCCGAACGCCACGATCGACGGGACGATCCAGGTGGCGATGCCGGTCTGGGGCCGCTTGACCCGCCCGGAGGCGAACTCCTGCGCGATGATGATCTGCTCCACCGGCCCGGCCGCCCTGCCCCACGGCTTGGGCAGGTACGGCAGCACCCAGCCGCCCTCGGCGATGGCGACCTTGCGTTGCTCGCGCTCGATCTCCTTGAGCGCCGCCACTTCGGCCCGGATCTCCGCCCGCAGCTTCTCGGTCTCGGGATCGAGGTCGATGTCGACCGCGCGCATCCCGGTGGTGGTCGCTGTGTCGACCACCTTTTGCGGGTAGTCCGAGCTGCGGCCGAAGGAGGCGGCCAACATCAGCGCCCGGCGGTAGTACACGTTCGTGTCGTGCTCCCACGTGAAGCCGATCCCACCGTGCACCTGGATGCAATCCTGCGCGCACCGTTGAGCGGCGGCCGGCGCCAGCGTCGCCGCCACGGCGGCGGCGAACTCAACGTGGGAACCCGCGGTGTCCCAACGGTTTTCGCGGGCCTCGTCGATCGCGCGGGCGGCATCCCACACCGCAGCCGTGGCCCGCTCGGTGTCGGCGATCATCTCGGCGCACTTGTGCTTGATGGCCTGGAATTGGCCGATCGGCCTGCCGAACTGCTCGCGGATCTTGGCGTAGCTCGACGCGGTGTCGGTCGCCCAGCGCGCCACGCCGATGGCTTCGGCGGACAGCAGCGTCGTCATCAGCGCGTGCGCGGTGCCCATGCTCAGGTTCGTCAAGACGACGTCGTCGCCGACCTCCACGGCGTTGGCCCGCACGTCGGCGATGGGCCGCAACGGGTCCAGGCTTTTCACCGGCTCGATCTCGAGCTGGTCGGCGCGCAGCACCACCCACGCCTCGCCGCTGTCGATCGCGACGGGCAGCACCAGCAGCGACGCCTGCGCGGCGGCGGGGACCGCGCGGAGCTCGCCGCGGATCACCAGAGAACTGCCCTGCCGGGTGGCGGTCAGCGCGCAGCAATTCAGGCCGTAGGCGGCGATCTCGGCGCCGGATGCCAGCCCGGCGAGCGCCTTGGCGTCCGGGTCGTGCGCGGAGATCAACGCGCTGGCGATCGCGGACGGCACGAAGGGGCCCGGCACCGCCCCGTAGCCGAATTCCGCGAGCACAATGGCCAACTCGAGAACGCCGAAGCCCTGCCCGCCGACGGATTCCGCCAGATGAACGCCCTGCAGGCCCTGCTCGGCCGCGGCCTGCCAGTACGGCGGCGGGTTGCCGACCTCCGTCTCCATCGCCTCGTGCAGCGTCTCGGACGGGGCGATGCGCGCCACCAGCGCTCGCACGGAATCGGCCAGTTCTTGATGCTCGGGATTTATCGCGATCGGCATTGGTCGCCTTCCGTTGCTGCAGGACGCCGTCTCGGCCAAGTACCTTCCAAGCTAACAACCAGTCGGTTGGTTGACGACATCACCTACCGCCACCGCTTGCCGATCCATCCGGCGATGATGTCGGCCTGCTCGCTGCGGGCCCCGGGGGTGGTGAAGTAGTGATCGGTGTCCACCGAGGCCCGGGTCTTGTCGGCGCCGGCGAGGGCGTCGAAGATGCGTTGCGCGTCAGAGGGAAACACGCCGGTGTCGGCGTCGGCGTTGATCACCAGGGCCGGACACCGGACCCGGGCCAGGTGCGGCTCGGCCCGGGTCTGGGCCACCCGCAGGCTCCACATGCCCAGCCAGCTGCGCAGCGTGCACGCCGCCGCGATGCCGTGCGCCGAGCGGTTCGCCTTGGCCGGGACGCCCGCGTAGCACATGTTGGGCTGCCGTTTGGTCGGCTCGATGCCGGGATCGACCATGCGCGGGTCGGCCCAGGTGCGCATCACCGAAAACGGGCGATCGGAAAACCCCGCCGCGCGAACGCGTTTGAGCTCTCTTTCGGCCCAGTCGGTGATGGCGTGATTGCGCGCGACCTGCGCGCTGCGGTACCGGGCGAGGAACTCCGGGGTGTAGGGCGGCCCATTGCGCCCGTTGAACAGGTCGAGGTCGGCGTCGGTGGCGACGGGATCGTTCTCGTCGACGACGGCGGCGTCCATCCAGGCGGTGAGCACTTCGGGTCGCCCGGGATGGGCGGCGGTGGCCACGTAGCCGTCGGCGGGCGGCAACTCGGTCACCCCGGCCGCCGGGCGCATGCCTTCCAGCGGGGTCACGTTCGGCTCGACGGCCTGGGACTGGTAGGCGGCCATCAACGACCCTCCGCCCGAGTTGCCCAGCAGCACAACGGTATCCACGCCCTGCACCTCGCGCAGCCAGCGCACTCCGACCCCGATGTCCACCAGCGCGTGGTCGAGCAGGAAGCTGCTTTCGAAGCCGCGGAACCTGGTGTTCCAGCCGAGGAATCCGATGCCGCGAGTGGCCATGTAATCGGCGAGATAGTGCTCGGAGAAGTCGATCTGGTAGTGCGCGGCGATCATCGCCACCTTGGGCTTGCGTCCCACCCCCCGGTGATACAAACCCTGGCAGGGGTGCCCGCCGGCGCCGGCGCGCCCGGCCGTAGGCGACGGCAGCCCGACGAATTCGCGGATGACTCCGGCACCGGTACGACGAGTCAATTCAGCGGTCCCCCTCAGTGGCGTAGATGGCCCGGTAATAGATGTTGGCCAGGGTCTGGATGCAGGCCTCGTCGTCGGGTTCCCCGCAACGTGCCGAACCGAGCTGGACGTAGCAGAACTGGTTGAACATCGCCACGATCGCCTCCGCGATCAGCTGCGGGTCGTCGTCGCGGCAACGGCCCTCGGCCTGTGCGCGGCGGACCGATTCAGCGATGAAAGATATTGGTATCGAGCAGATTTCGGCCCAGTACTGGGCGAAGTCGTCGTTGATCATCGCCAGCTGTGACACGCTGATCACCTCGGCTAGCCGGTTGCGGTAGGTGTGCCAGTGCGCGGCGGCCGCCCCGTACGCGCGCTCGCGATCGGTCAACCCGTGCTGGGTCACCGACAGCGCGCGCTGGTTGGCCTCGTCGCGGAAGCGCAGCGCCCATTGGCGCACCATCGCCTCTTTGGACTCGTAGTAGTTGTAGAAGGACGCCGCCGAGCGGCCGGCCTCCGCGGCGATGTCGGCGATGGTCGTGGCCAGGACACCTTTGCGCGCGATGACCGTCCGGGCGGCCAGATCGATCGCGGCCTGCGTCCGCCTGCCGCGATGCGTGGGCAGCTCCGCGGGTGGCCCGCTCCGGTCAGCAGGGGATGCCGCGGTGGACACCTGCGCACCTCCCTGGGCCAAAACTGAATCTGATGTTAGATTCAGATTCGGATCTTGGCCAGGCTCATCGAGCCGGGAACCGAGGGGAGCCGCACGATGATCAAGCCGCACAACACCAACGCGGAATTCGAACTCGGCGGGATCAATCACGTCGCGCTGGTGTGCTCGGACATGGCCAAAACCGTCGACTTCTACAGCAACATCCTGGGCATGCCGCTGATCAAGTCGCTCGATCTGCCCGGCGGGGCGGGCCAGCACTTCTTCTTCGACGCCGGCAACGGCGACTGCGTCGCCTTCTTCTGGTTCGCCGACGCCCCCGACCGGGTGCCGGGCATTTCGTCGCCGGGCGCCATCCCCGGCATCGGCGACATCACCAGCGCGGTCAGCACGATGAACCACCTGGCCTTCCACGTGCCGGCCGAGAAGTTCGACGCCTACCGCCAGCGACTCAAGGACAAAGGGGTGCGGGTCGGGCCGGTGCTCAACCACGACGAGAGCCCCATGCAGGTCTCGGCGACCGTGCATCCCGGCGTCTATGTGCGCTCGTTCTATTTCCAGGATCCCGACGGCATTACCCTCGAGTTCGCCTGTTGGGTGAAGGAATTCGAAAGCGGCGACGCGAAGGCCGTGCCCAAGACCGCCGCGGACCGCCGGCCCCCGGTGGGCGCCGGTCGCTGATCGCGCCGCTGCTCCGCGAGTCGGAGAATGCTAGGTATGACCGACGGCATTTTGACCGACGAACAGATCGCCGCGCTTACCCCCGGGCAGCGCCGCGACCTCATCTCCCGGCTGGAGCGGCCCCTCGGCGAGGTCATCGACCCGGACTTCCTGGACCGCGTGCGCCGCGTCCGGCTGAGTCTGATGATCGGCGGCTCCATCGCGATGGTTCCCTGGCTGGGATACCTGGCGATGACGCTGCCCGAGAAGTACGTCGCCCACAATTGGCCGGTCACCTGGATCGGCTTCGATGTGCTGCTGGTCGCCTTCATGCTGACGACGGCCGCGCTGGGGTATCTGCGCCGCCAGCTGCTGGTCCTCGCCGCGTTCACCACCGGGGTGCTGCTGATCTGCGACGCGTGGTTCGACCTCATGACCGCGGGCCCCAAGGACGTGTGGCTGTCGGTGATCACCGCGCTGCTGATCGAGGTGCCGCTGGCGATCTTCATGATCTTCAGCGCCATGCGCATCCTGCGGCTCACCATGATGCGTTTGTGGCTGCTGCGTCCCGGCATGCGCCTCTGGGAGCTGCCGCTGTTCCCGTGAGGCGGTGCGGGTTTGGCCCGCGCACCGGCTCGAGGGCCGGACAACTGTATCCCGAGTTGCGGGCGTAGCGGGCCGAATCGGCGATAAGTCGTCGCGAATCGACCCCGCCCGGCGTGGCCAGGGCCGTTGAGGGGGAAAAGATTACTGCACCGCCGGCGATCTCGCGGCGGAATTCGAGTCTTGACAAAACCGCGAAATCTTCGCCTGCGTCAGCTAGCGTCCACAGCAGCGACATAGGGGTATGAGCGGCGGGGTAGTTCACCAACACAGGCGAAAGTCCGTCGGACAATTTCAAGCGCGACACACATCGACGATCCTCGAAAAGCCAAGCGCCAACCGTACTTCCAGCACCCCCAGACCGCCCCGCAAACGTCGTCGTCTCACAGCACAAGGACTCGAGGAAATGGTCGCACTCGGAAATATCAACGAATGGCACCCGCCGCACGGCCCGGTCACCATGTGGATGGCCGCACCAGCCGCACGCGAAGCGGCCCGCGCCGCACGGCGAAGCGACCTGGCGCCGAGTTACCAACAGAATCAACACCTCTGGGCCTCCTACCAAGGCAAGGCCATGAACCGCCAGCTGCCCCGTCTGATGATCGTCGCGTGGGACATCCCCGGCACCTGCGACATTGCGGCGATGACGGCGACGATCAACGCCCACGTTCGCCGCCAGGACACCTATCACAACTGGTTCGAGTACGACAACGGCACGTTCGTGCGCCGGGTGATCGACGATCCCGAAGCGATCGAGTTCGTCCCCGTGGCGCTGGGGCACAAGACCGCGGACCAAGTCCGCGCCCATGCCTTGACCACCACCCCGGACACCCTCGAGTGGGGCTGCTTCACCTACGGAATCGTCCAGCACGCCGACTATTTCACGTTCTACGCGAGCGTCGACCACCTGCACATCGACGGCTTGTCGGCCGCCCTCATCTTCCTCGACGTCCACCTGACGTATCAGGAACTCGCGCAGACCGGGCACCAGCCCGCCGGCCTACCGGAGATCCGCAGCTACCGCGACTACGTTGCGCGCCAACGCGAGAAGGCGGCGACGTTGACGCTCTCGTCGCCCGAGATCAAGGACTGGATCGAGTTCGCCCGCCACACCGACGGCGACTGGCCCAGTTTCCCGCTGCCCCTTGGTGACACGTGGTCCAGCACCAGAGGCGACCTGTTGACGGTCGAGTTGATGAATGCCGAGGACACGGAGTCCTTCGACGCCGCCTGCGTGGCGGCCGGCGCCCGGTTCATCGGGGGAGTGCTGGCCTGCACGGGCCTGGCCGAGCACGAATTGACCGGTAAGAAGACCTATCACGGGTTCACGGCCAAGGACACCAGGACACCGGGCGTCGACTCGATGACCGTCGGCTGGTTCGCCAGCCTGATTCCGATCACGGTGCCGACCGCCGGCGAGACGTTCGCCCAGGCCGCCCGGACGGCGCAGAAGTCGTTCGACGACGCTCAGCGCCTCGCCGACGTGCCGGTCGAGCGGGTGCTGGAGCTCGCCACCCCGGACGAACTGGGCATCAAGCTGCCCACGCAGCTGCCGATGATGTTGTCGTTCCTCGACTTCCGCAAGATCCCCCTCAACGGGTTGTGGGCGGAGACGAAATTCGGCACGTACGGCGACAGCCTGTCCCACGGCGGGGTGAACATGTGGATCAACCGCCAGGCCGCGAACACCACGGTGACGATGTCCTTCCCGGACAACGCGATCGCGCGGGAGTCGGTGCTGCGCTACATCGCGACGCTGATCCAGGTGTTCGCGCGTGTCGCCAGGCCCACCGGGGACGAGCCGGTTGTGGTTGCGCCCCAGGTGAACCCGGACGACACATTCGCTCCGGCGCCGGACACGGACGATCACGAAGCGGCGTAGCGATGAGCAACGTGCTGGACCTGGCCGACCAAACACTCTTCCTGGGTGAGCGGGCGACGGGTGCCACCAGTTTGCTGCAGTGCGTCTGGGTGTACGACCGCGCCGTCGACGTCGGTGGGCTGCGTGAGTTCCACCGCCACCTCGGCCGGGGGCGGCTGTCGCGGCGAGTCGAGCGCTCCGCCTTGCCCTTTGGCCGTCATCGCTGGGTGGCGGCCGCCGAGTGCTCCCCCTTGGAGATCGTCGCGCCGCCGCGGGAGCGCGAGGACATCGATGCGTGGCTCGACGAGCAGACCCACAAGCGGCCGGACGCCGAGCGCGGGCCCGGATGGCACTTGGCGATGCTCCCGCTGACCGACGGCGGCGCGGTGGTGAGCCTGGTCACCACGCACTGCCTCACCGATGGCGTCGGGCTGTGCGAGGCCCTGGCCGATGCGGCTCGGGGACGCGGCGACCGGACCCGCTGGCCCGCCGCGGGAGGCCGGCGGCGCTGGCAAGCCCTGCGCGAGGACGCGCGCCAAACCGCGCACGACGCGCTCGATGTCGGCCGCGCCGTCGGCGCCGCGGCCCGGATGCTCCGGCAGGGCCGCGACGGCACCGCGTCCGTCGCCCCGCCACGCGGGAAGCGGCCCGCGCCGCCGGCCGCGCCCGACGACCGCATTTCCCTGCCGATGGAGACGATCTTCGTCAGCGCCGACGACTGGGACGCCCGCGCAACTGCCTTGGGCGGCACCAGCAACGCGCTGCTCGCCGGGTTGGCGGCCCACCTCGCCCAGCGGGTGGGGCGGGTGGCCCCCGACGGCTCGGTCAACATCGGCATGCCCGTCAACGAGCGCGCCCCAAGCGACACGCGCGCCAACGCGGTCACGAACGTCGACGTCACGCTGGGGGCCGCGGCGATCACCACGGACCTGCGCGAGATCCGCGCCGCCATCAAGCGGGCGCTGGTTCGCCATCACGACGAGCCCGACGAGCGGTGGGCGCTGCTGCCCCTCGTCCCGCTGATCCCGAAGCCGGTGTTTCGGCGGTTGCTCAGCGTGGTCACCGGCGGCGCGGCGACCGTGGTGTCGTCCAATCTCGGCGCGCTCGACCCGGCCGCCAACCGGCCGGACGGCACGGACGCCGACTACTTCGCCATGAAGTCGGTGTACCCGGGCGTGACCGCCGCGACGATGCACCGCACCAACGGGGCCCTGGCGTTGCTGTCGGGGCGGGTCCACGGCCGGGTCTTCATCTCGGTCCTCGCCTACGAATTGGGCCGCCACAATTCGAACGAGGGTCTGCGACAAGCGCTTTCCAAGACGCTGAGCGACTTCTCGCTGGCCGCCACAACGGGCTGGCACACGGTCTGCCCCGTGTGAGGCGCTAGGCCTCGGCCCGTGTTTCGGTGAGCCGGTAGAGGTTTGGCTCGGCAAGCTCGTCGAGCAGGGCGGCCAGGTGATCGACGAGCTCATCCGGTTCGAGCCGGACGTCGCCGGCCAGCCAGGCGCTGATGGTCTGCCCGACCCCGCCGACCACGAAGTGCGCTGCGGCCTTGATGCGATCGTTTGCCGGCACCTGAAGCGCGTTGCCGACGTGCTGGCCGGACAGCATCGCGAACAGGGCGCTGGACTCGGCGCGTTTGCGCACCACCACGGGGTCGGCCAGCTGCGTGCTGAACAACAGGCGGCCGACGCGGGCGTCGTCGGTGATGGTCCGCACGATGTTGGCGATGCCCGCGCGGGTCTGCTCGTCGGCGGGCACCGTGGCGACCGCGGCCTGCGTGGTGGCGGCCAGCTCGGCGACCACCCAGTCGAAGACGCAGGAGACGAATTCGTCCTTGTCGGTGAAGCTCTCGTAGAAGTACCGGGCCGCCAGCCCGGCGCGGCGGCACACCCCGCGGACGGTGACCGCCGAGATGTCCGGCCGCTGATCGCCGAGCAGGTCCAGGCCGGCGGCCAGGAGCCGGTTACGGCGGGTGGCCAGGCGTTCGGCGGCCTCCACCCCGCGATACGGCCGCGCGCTGGACGTGTCGCTCATGCGGACCATCTTGACACTAACGCCGCGGCGCGACAATATCAGGAAACAAGCGTTCGCACATTAGCGGCCGCGCTGCGGGAGGATCTGACGATGGCAATTCACCAGTCGGTGCAGGCACCGATCGGGCACGTCGAGCGCGGGGCCACCGATCCGCCGCGCCCCCAGCGGCGCAGGCGCGGGCGGACGCTGGGCATCGACGAGGGCCTGATGGGCGTCGCCCTGCTGGCCGGTCCGGCGAACGTGATCATGCAACTGGCGCAGCCGGGTGTGGGCTACGGCGTCATGGAAAGCCGCGTCGAAAGCGGCCGGGTCGACCTGCACCCGTTCAAGCGGGCCCGCACCACGTTCACCTACCTGGCCGTGGCGACCAACGGCAGCGAGGCCCAGAAGGCCGCCTTCCGCCGGGCCGTGAACAAGGCCCACGCGCAGGTCTACTCGACGCCGGAAAGCCCGGTGTCCTACAACGCCTTTGATCCCGCGCTGCAGCTCTGGGTGGGGGCCTGCCTGTACAAGGGCGGCCTCGACATCTACCGGATGTTCATCGGTGAGCTCGACGGCGAAGACGCCGAGCGCCACTACCGCGAGGGCATGGCGCTGGCCACGACCTTGCAGGTGCCGCCGAAGATGTGGCCGGCCGACCGGGCGGCGTTCGACCGTTACTGGGAAGAGTCGCTGGCCAAGGTGCACATCGACGACGCGGTGCGGGAATACCTGTACCCGATCGCCGCCAACCGCATCCGGGGCGTGAAGCTGCCCGGTCCCATCCAGCGGCTCTCCGAGGGCTTCGCGCTGATGATCACGACGGGCTTCCTGCCGCAACGGTTCCGCGACGAGATGCGGCTGCCCTGGGACGCGACCAAGCAGCGGCGCTTCGACAGGCTGATCGCCGTGCTGGCCACGGTGAACCGGTATCTGCCGCGGTTCATCCGGCAGTTCCCGTTCAACGTCTTGCTGCACGACCTGGACCGCCGGATCAAGAAGGGGCGGCCGCTGGTGTAGCGGCCCGCGGCGGGGCGGTGCCCGCCAAGTTGATAACGACAATCATATTCATTAAGCTCTCCTCAGTCTGGTAAGCCCTCCAGCCCGAGGAGTACCTATGACGGCGCCGATCTTCATGGCCTCGCCGCCCGAAGTGCATTCCGCTTTGCTCAGCAGCGGCCCCGGCCCCGGGCCGCTGCTGGCGGCCGCCGGCGCGTGGTCCGAGCTGAGCGCCGAATACGCTTCGGCCGCAGAACAATTGAGCACCTTGCTGGCGGGGGTGCAGGCGGGGGCGTGGGAGGGACCCAGCGCGGAGTCCTATGTGGCCGCGCACGCCCCGTACCTGGCGTGGCTGACAAAATCCAGCGCCGACAGCGCCGCCGCCGCCACCCAGCACGAGACCGCCGCGGCAGCCTACACTGCCGCGCTGACCGCCATGCCGACGCTGCCCGAACTCGCCACCAACCACGTCGTCCACGGGGCCCTGGTGGCAACGAATTTCTTCGGCGTCAACACGGTTCCGATCGCGGTCAACGAGGCCGACTACGCACGGATGTGGACCCAGGCGGCGACCACGATGTCGACCTACCAGGCGGTGTCCACCGCGGCCGTCGCCGCGACACCGCAAACCGATCCGGCGCCGCCGATCGTGAAATCCGATGCCTCCAGCGATGACTCGGACGACCCGGACCATGACCCCAAGATCGACAATCCGTTCAACGACTTCATCGCCAACATCCTGAAGAACTTGGGCATCAACTGGGACCCGTCCGAGGGCACCGTCAACGGGCTGCCCTACGACGCCTACACGAATGCCGGGCAGCCCATCTTCTGGGTGGTGCGCGCCCTGGAACTGCTGGAGGATTTCGAGCAGTTCGGCTATTACCTGGTGCACAATCCGGCGTTGGCCTTCCAGTACCTGGTGCAACTCATCCTGTTCGACTGGCCGACGCACATCCTCGAGATTTTCATCAGCCAGCCGGAGTTGTTGGCGCCCGCGCTCCTCCTCGCGGCCGCGCCCCTCGGCGCCGTCGGCGGATTCGCCGGGCTGGCCGGCCTCGCCGCCATCCCCCAGCCTGCGGCCCTCCCGGTGGTGGCCGCGCCGCCGCCGCCGACGCCCAGCATCCCGCCCGCCATCGCCATGGCCCCCACCACCCCCGTCGCGCCGGTCGCGGCGCCGGCCTCCGCGCCGGCACCGGCGCCCGCCCCCACGGCGACCACGGTGACCGCCGCTCCGGCCGCACCCGCTGCGGCGCCGGCCGCGGCGGGCTTCTTTCCTCCGTACGTCGTCGGTCCGCCCGGAATGGGAACGGGCTCGGGGATGGGGGCGAGCGCCAGCTTCAGCGCGAAAAGGAAAGCGCCGGAACCGGATAGCGCCGCCGCCGCGGCGGCCGCGGTCGCGCGCACGCGCAAAGCGGCCCGGGCGCGGCGGCGCCGGGGCGCGACGGACCGCGGGTATGGCGACGAGTTCATGGACATGAATGTCGATGTCGACCCGGACTGGGGCGGGTCGCTGGCATCCGATCGGGGTGCCGGCACGCTGGGATTCGCCGGCACCGCCGAGCGTGAGGCGGTCGCCGCGGCGGCCGGGCTGACCCGGCTGGCCGGGGACGAATTCAACGGTGGCCCAACGGCACCGATGATGCCGGGCACCTGGGGCGACGGCGGTGCCGACGAGGCGGGCCGCGACGGCTAGCGCCCCGGCACCCCATCGGCGGGTTCGTCAGGCGTCAGTTGCGTCGATGCGAGTCGCGCGTCCAGCGCTGATGCCGATCGAGTTGCCTTGGGACGGGGATGTTTTCCCATTGACCGAGCACCAGCCAGTCGCGCAGCGCCGCGGCTGAATCGCTGTCGGCGATGGGTCCTATCCACCGCGCCGGGCCGCTGGCCACCCGATCGTTCGTGCAGGGCTGGACCAGGGCCATCACGCCCCCGCCGGTCGGCCGAGAGGCGCAGGTGAGTGGTCCGAGCATGCAGGCGACCGAGACCAACATGGAATGCGGGCAGCGCCGGATGGCGGGGCGCAATTCGTCGATGACCGACAGTCGATCGTCGACGGCGCATGCGGCACAGACGATTACGGTGAACGGGCGATCGGTGCCGCGGCGTGGGGACGTCAAGGCGCCGTGTGCCGTCCGGGGTAGGGCAGGAGCGCCATTTCGCGGGCGTTCTTGATGGCGGCCGCGACCTGTCGTTGTTGTTGGACGGACAGGCCGGTCACCTGGCGGGAACGGATCTTGCCGCGTTCGGAGATGAACACCCGCAGCGTCGCCGTGTCTTTGTAGTCCACCGTGCGCAACCCGAGGCTGTCGAGCAGATTCCTCTTGGGCGAGCGGGCGGCGGGCGCGGTGGCCCGGCGACGCGCGACTTTTCTGGCCATCACCAGCTCGCCTTCCGCACGCCGGGGAGCTGGCCGGCGTGGGCTAGTTCGCGGACCCGGACCCTCGACAGCCCGAACTTGCGGAGGTGGCCGCGGGGTCGGCCGTCGACGGCGTCGCGGTTGCGCACCCGCACCGCGCTGGCGTCGCGGGGCTGGCGCGCCAACTCGTCCTGTGCCGCCGCCCGTCGCTCGGGGGTGCTCGCCGGTGAGCGGATGATCTTTTTGAGTTCGGCGCGGCGTTCGGCGTAGCGGGCCACGATCGCGCGGCGACGCTCGTTCTTGACGATCTTGGATTTCTTGGCCATGGTCAGCGCTCCTCGCGGAAGTCGACGTGGCGGCGGATGACGGGGTCGTATTTGCGCAGGACCAGTCGGTCGGGGTCGTTGCGTCGGTTCTTGCGGGTGATGTAGGTGTAGCCGGTGCCCGCGGTGGACCGAAGTTTCACCAGGAGACGGATCTCGTTGCGCGCCATCAGATTCGCTGCCCTTCGCGGCGCAACCGCGCGACGACCGCCTCGATGCCGTCGCGGTCGATGACCTTGATGCCCTTGGCGCTGACCCGTAGCCGGATCCGGCGGTCCTCCGAGGGCAGGTAGTACGTCTTGAGTTGGATGTTCGGCGACCAGCGCCGACGGGTCCTGCGATGGGAATGCGACACCGCGTTACCGAAACCCGGCCGCCGGCCGGTCACCTGGCAGTGGGCGGACACCTGCACCTCCACATCTCTTATTGAAAATCATTTTCGACAAGGTCCCCCACGGACGGTACCGTAGGAACGGCTTAGATGAAAATGATTATCAATAAGGAGGACGATGCGGACGCCCGTCATCCTGGTCGCCGGCCAGCGGGACACCGACGCCGTTGTGGGCGCGATGCTGCAGACGCCGGGAACGCTGGTCGTCGAGCACCGATTCGACGGTCACGTGGTGCGCCGCACGACGGCGTCGCTGTCCGACGGCGTGTTGACCAGCACCGAGAACGGACTGGAACTCGCGCACGGCTGTGTCTCGTGCACCATCCGCAACGACCTGTTGGTGCTGCTGCGCCGGCTGCACCGCCGCGACGACGTGGACCGGATCGTGGTGCACCTGGCGCCCTGGTTGGAACCCGAACCAATCTGCTTGGCCATCAAGCACGTTCGGGTGCGGGTGGCGCCGGGGTACATCGACGGGCCCGCGGCCCTGGACGTGGCGATCGCCGCCGTGGTGACCTGCGTCGATTCGGCGGCCTGGCTGGACCAGGCGTTGGGGGAGGAGGAACTCGACGACGGCCGCACCCACGCCCAGGTGGTGATCGGACAGGCCGAGTTCGCCGACGTCGTCGTGCTCGACCGCGCCAACCCGTTCGTGGCGGCCGTGCTGCGTCGCCTGTCGCCGCGCGCCCGCGTCCGCGTGGGGGCCGGCGGCATCGAGGACGCACTGAACAACCTGTACCGCGACGCGCGCCGCGGCCGAAGCGACGACCCGCACGGCCCGCTGCTGGCTGGGCAGCCGCCGCTGGAGTCCCGCGGTCCGATCAGCCTGGTGGAATTCAACGCCCGTCGCCCCTTTCATCCGCAGCGCCTGCACGCCGCCCTGGATCTGTTGCTCGACGGCGTGATCAGGACCCGGGGACGGCTGTGGCTGGCCAGCAATCCCGACCGCGCGATGTGGCTGGAATCGGCCGGCCCCGGGCTGCGGGTGAGCTCGGCCGGCAAATGGCTGGCGGCGATGAGCGGGCCGGAGCGCGACGGCGTCGACGCCGAGCGACGCGCGCTGGCCGCGCTCGGCTGGGACGACCGGCACGGTGATCGGCATACCGCGATGGCCATCCTGGTGTGCGGCGCCCGGACCGACGAGGTCCTCGACGCCCTGCGCGGCGCGCTGCTCACCGAGGAGGAGATGCGGAACCCGCGCACCTGGATCGCCTACGACGACCCGTTCGGCGATTGGCACGAGGATCCGTGCGCGGAATTGACCGAGGCCGCCGACAACGTGGCCGGCCACACCCAGCAAGGCAAGGACCCTTCATGAAGCCCGGCGTGCATCCCGACTACCACCCCGTCGTCTTCCAGGACGCCACCACCGGCGCCATGTTCTTGACGCGGTCGACCCGCACCAGCCCGCGGACGGTCGAGTGGCAGACGGCGCGGGGAACCCGGACCTATCCGCTCGTCGTCGTCGACGTCACCGCCGACTCCCACCCGTTCTGGACCGGCAGCCGCCGCATCGTCGACAGCGCGGGACAAGTGGAGAAGTTCCACCGCCGCTACGGTCGCCGGTAGCCCGTACCGCGCCGACGCGCTCCACTACCGTTGCGCGCCAGCCGAAAAGGGGCCGAGTCGCGGCGGCGTACTGTGGGCGGGGTGCGAAGCGAAGGCGATACCTGGGACATCACCACGAGCGTGGGCTCGACCGCGTTGTTCGTCGCGACCGCGCGGGCGCTGGAGGCGCAAAAGCCCGACCCGCTGGCCGTGGATCCGTACGCGGAGATCTTCTGCCGCGCCGTCGGCGGTGCCGCCGCCGACGTCCTCGACGGCAAGGACCCCGACCACCAGCTGAAGACCGCCGACTTCGGCGAAAACTTCGTCAACTTCCAGGGCGCCCGCACCAAGTACTTCGACGACTACTTCCGGCGCGCCGCCGACGCGGGCGTGCGACAGGTGGTGGTCTTGGCGGCGGGCCTGGACTCGCGCGCCTACCGCCTGGACTGGCCGGCCGCGACCACGATCTTCGAGCTCGACCAGCCGCAGGTGCTCGACTTCAAGCGAGAGGTGCTCGCCGGCGTCGGCGCCGAGCCGCGCGCCGAGCGCCGCGAGATCGCCATCGATTTGCGCGAGGACTGGCCGCAAGCCCTGCGCGACAGCGGCTTCGACCCGGCCAAACCCTCGGCGTGGATCGCCGAGGGCCTGCTGATCTATCTCCCGGCGAGCGCCCAGGAGCAGCTGTTCACCGGTATCGACGGGCTGGCCGGTCACGGCAGCCACGTCGCCGTCGAGGACGGCGCCCCGATGAACCCCGAGGACTTCGAGACCGCCGTCGCCGAAGAACGCGCGGCCACCGCGCAGGGCGACCAGCGCGTGTTCTTCCAGCTGGTCTACAACGAGCAGTGCGCGCCGGCCACCGAGTGGTTCGGCAACCGCGGCTGGACCGCGGTCGGCACCCCGTTGGCCGACTACCTGCGCGAGGTCGGCCGCCCGGTGCCGGGGCCGGAGACCGAAGCCGGCCCGATGATCGCGCGCAACACGTTGGTGAGCGCCGTCCGCACCTGAGCCCTCGGGCGGATTTCACGGAAGGCCGGGCGAGTTCGCTCGGGCAGCGACCAACGCCGGAACTTTTTCGGTCCGCCAGCCGACTAGTGGCTGCGTGATCGTTCCACCGGCCTGCGGGTCGGGGCGATCGTCGAGCACAACCCGATCGTCGAGGAGTCCTTGCCATGACCGCGCCGGTGCGGACGATGTCGTGCCTGATCCGCTCGGCCGAGCCGGTGGGCGCCGAGGTGGCGTGCCGAGATTGAAAATGAAAATGATTTTCAGTAAGGTGAGGCCTTGCTGTGAGGCCGCACGGCGTGCGGCTGTGAGTATGCCGAAAATGCGGCTAAACCCTCTCCAGAACGTCCTCATCGGCGGTAGAAGAAGGGCAGTGCAGTGGTGAGTCGGACAGGCCCAAACGCCTCGACAGTTAGCTTATGCAATGCTAACTTCAGGCGGGTCAGGTTAGGGGAGACTACATACATGAAAAGACGCGGCCGTGGAACACGGTGACACCGGCATGCTCACAGTTCAGCCGGCCAATTCGCGCGTGGACACGCGCGTTGACGGCGACGTCGTCAGCCGGTTCGCCACCTGCTGCCGCGCGCTGGGCATCGTCGTCTACCAACGCCAGCGGCCGGCCGACCTGGCCGCCGCGCGTTCGGGTTTCGCCGCGCTGACCCGCATCGCCCACGATCAATGCGACGCGTGGACGGGGCTGGCGGCTGCCGGAGACACGTCCCTGCGGGTGCTCGAGGCGGTGTCGCGCACCGCGGCCTCCGCGGGCGTGCTGCAGCGCCAGGTCGACCTGGCACCCAACTCGCTGGGCTTCCGCTACGACACCGGACTGTATCTACAGTTCCGCGCGACCACTCCCGACGACTTCCACCTTGCCTACGCGGCCGCGCTCGCGACGGCGGGACGGTTTGCTGACGCCGACGCGATCGTCGCGGGCCTGACGACCGAGCGACCGAACTGGCGTGAGGCCCGCTGGGTGTCCGTCGTCATCAACTACCGCGCCGAGCGCTGGTCGGACGTCGTCAAACTGCTGACCCCGATCGTCAACGACACGGACCTGGACGAGGCGTTCTCGCACGCGGCCAAGATCGCGCTCGGCACCGCGCTGGCCCGGCTGGGCATGTTCGCCCCGGCGCTGTCCTATCTGGAGGAGCCCGAGGGGCCGGTCGCGGTGGCGGCCGTCGACGGCGCGCTGGCCAAAGCGCTGGTGCTGCGCGCCCACGTCGACGAGGACGCGGCGAGCGAAGTGCTGCAGGACCTGTACGCGGCCCACCCCGAGAACGAACAGGTCGAACAGGCCCTGACCGACACCAGTTTTGGCATCGTGACCACCACGGCGGCGCGCATCGAAGCCCGCACCGATCCGTGGGATCCCGAAACCGAGCCCAGCGCCGAGGATTTCGTCGACCCCGCCGCCCACGAACGCAAGGCCGTGCTGCTGCACGAGGCCGAACGCCAGCTCGCCGAGTTCATCGGCCTCGAAGAGGTCAAGAACCAGGTGTCGCGGCTGAAGAGCTCGGTCGCCATGGAGCTGGTCCGCAAGCAGCGTGGGCTCGCGGTCGCGCAGCGCGCCCACCACCTGGTCTTCGCCGGCCCGCCCGGAACCGGTAAGACCACCATCGCCCGCGTGGTCGCCAAGATCTATTGCGGCCTGGGGCTTTTGAAGCGGGAGAACATCCGCGAGGTGCACCGCGCCGATCTCATCGGCCAGCACATCGGCGAGACCGAGGCCAAGACCAACGCGATCATCGACAGCGCGCTCGACGGCGTGCTGTTCCTCGACGAGGCCTACGCGCTGGTCGCCACCGGCGCCAAGAACGACTTTGGGCTGGTGGCCATCGACACGCTGCTGGCGCGGATGGAGAACGACCGCGACCGCCTGGTGGTCATCATCGCGGGGTACCGGGCCGACCTGGACAAGTTCCTGGACACCAACGAGGGCTTGCGTTCCCGATTCACCCGCAACATCGACTTCCCTTCCTACGCACCGTCGGAACTGGTCGAGATCGCGAACAAGATGGCCGAGCAGCGCGACAGCATTTTCGAAAAGGCCGCGCTCGACCACATGGAGGAGTTGTTCACGAAGTTGGCGACCGAGTCGACACCCGACGCCAACGGGATTTCGCGACGCAACCTGGACATCGCCGGTAACGGTCGATTCGTGCGAAACATCGTCGAACGCTCCGAAGAAGAACGAGAGTTCCGGCTCGACCATTCGGAACACGCCGGAACCGGCGAATTCAGTGACGAGGAGCTGATGACGATCACCGACGACGACGTCGCAAGGTCGGTTGAGCCGCTGCTGCGCGGCCTCGGGCTGTCGGTGCCGGCATGACGTCCAATCAGCAACCCGACGAACGCCGTTCGTTCTCGTCTCGGACCCCGGTCAACGACAATCCCGACCAGGTCGAGTACCGCCGCGGCTTCGTCACCCGGCACCAGGTGAGCGGCTGGCGTTTCGTGATGCGCCGGATCGCCTCCGGTATCGCGTTGCACGACACCAGGATGCTCGTCGACCCGCTGCGCACGCAGTCGCGCGCGGTGGCGATGGGCGCCGTCCTGCTGGTCACCGGTTTGGCCGGCTGCTTCGTGTTCTCGCTGATCCGTCCGAACGGGACGGCGGGCACCAACGCCGTGCTCGCCGACCGGTCCACCGCCGCGCTGTATGTCCGTGTCGGTGAGGATCTGCATCCGGTGCTCAACCTGACCTCGGCCCGACTGATCACGGGTCGGCCGGTGGACCCGACCATGGTGAAAAGCAGTGAGCTGGACCGGTTTCCGCGCGGCAACCTGATCGGCATCCCCGGTGCGCCGGAACGGATGGTGCAAAACCCCTCGACCGATGCGAACTGGACGGTGTGCGACGCGGTCAGCGAGCCCGGGGGGCACGCCGCACACAGCACCGGTGTCACGGTGATCGCCGGCCGGCCGGACAGCAGCGGCGCCCGCGCCGCCACGCTCCCGCCGCGGCAGGCGATGCTCGCCGACCGTGACGGCACCACGTGGCTGTTGTGGGACGGCAAGCGCAGTCAGATCAACCTCACCGACCAAGCGATCACGAACGCACTTGGCTTGGGGCAGGGCAACTCCGAGATCCCCGCGCCCCGCCCGATCGCCCTGGGCCTGTTCAACGCGATTCCCGAAGCCCCGCCGCTGACCGCGCCCGGCATCCCGAACGCCGGTGCGCCGGCGCCCTTTACCGTGCCGGCACCGATCGGTGGGGTCGTGGTGTCCTACACCCTGGACCAGAGCTCCTCCGGGGCGCCGCGCTACTACGCGGTGTTGCCGGACGGCCTGCAGCAGATCTCGCCGGTGCTCGCCGCGATCCTGCGGAACACGAATTCCTATGGGCTGGACCAACCGCCGCGGCTGGGCGCCGACGCGGTGGCCAAGCTGCCGGTGTCGCGGATGCTGGACACCGCGCGGTACCCCGACCAGCAGGTCGGGGTGGTGGATGCGGCCAAATCGCCCGTCATGTGCGCCTATTGGAGCAAGCCCGCCAAGGCCGCCAGCAGCTCGGTGAACCTGCTGACGGGCTCGGCCCTGCCGGTCGCCGAATCGATACGCACCGTCGACCTGGTGGGCGGCGGCTCGCCGGCCACCGCCGCCCGCGTCGCCCTGGCGCCGGGCACCGGCTACTTCACCCAGACCGTCGGCGGCGGGCCGAACTCGCCGGGCGCCGGGTCGCTGTTCTGGGTCTCTGACACCGGTGTCCGCTACGGCATCGACAACGAGGCCGAGCACTCGGCCGCCGGGCAGAACAAAACCGTTGAGGCCCTTGGCCTTACCGGGTCGCCGGTCCCGATCCCGTGGTCGGTGCTGTCGCTGTTCGCGAGCGGCCCGACATTATCGCGCGCCGACGCGCTGCTGGCACACGACGGGCTGACGCCCGACCAGAAGCCCGGCCGCGTCACTGCCGCTGCTAGGGAAGCCGAGGGAGCCCCCCGATGAGCCGACTGATCTTCGAAGCGCGCCGCCGGCTGGCGCCGCCGGTGACCCGCAAGGGCACCATCGCCATCGAGGCCCCGCCCGAGCTGCCGCGGGTGATCCCGCCGTCGTTCCTGCGCCGCGCGATGCCGTACGTGCTGGTGATCCTGATCGTCGGCATGATCGTCGCGCTGTTCGCGACCGGAATGCGGTTGATCTCCCCGCAGACGCTGTTCTTCCCGTTCGTGCTGCTGCTCGCCGCGACGGCGATGTACCGCGGCAACGACAACAAGACGCGCACCGAGGAGGTCGACGCCGAACGCGCCGACTACCTGCGCTACCTGTCGGTGGTCCGGGACAACATCCGCACCCAGGCCGCCGCGCAGAGCGCCGCCGCGCAGTGGTCCCACCCGGAGCCCGCGGCGCTGGCCGCCGTGCCCGGATCGCGCCGTCAGTGGGAGCGCGACCCGCACGATCCCGACTTCCTGGTGCTGCGGGCCGGACGCCACCACGTGCCCCTGGCGACCGCGCTGCGGGTCAACGACACCGCGGACGAAATCGACCTGGAACCGGTGTCGCACAGCGCATTACGCAGCCTGCTCGACACCCACCGCACGGTGCGTGACGTGCCGACCGGGATCGACCTGGCCAAGGTCTCGCGAATCACCGTGCTGGGCTCCGAGGACGAGGCGCGCTCGGCGATGCGGGCCTGGGTGGCCCAGGCGGTCACCTGGCACGACCCGACCGTGCTCGGGGTCGCGCTGGTCACCCCCGACCTCGAGAGCCCGGACTGGTCGTGGCTGAAGTGGTTGCCGCACATTGACATTCCCGGTGAGCTCGACGGCGTCGGGCCGGCCCGCTTGATGGCCACCAACGTCGACGAACTGGTCGCCAAGCTGGGGTCCGCGCTAGTCGACCGCCCGGCGTTCACCGGCGAACCCGCCGACGCGCTGCGGCACCTGCTGATTATCGTCGACGACCCGGACTACGACCTGAACGCCTCGACGCTGGCGATGGGCCGCGCGGGCGTCACCGTCGTGCACCGCGGCGCCACCGCCCCGCACCGCGAACAGTATTCGGACCCCGAGAAGCCGATCCTGCGCATCACCGCGGCGGACGGCGCGGGCGCCCGGACCCACTCCATCGAGCGTTGGCAGACCGGCGGCTGGCAGCCGTACATCGACGACGCCGACCAACTGGGCGCCGACGAGGCCGCCCACCTGGCGCGCCAGCTGTCGCGCTGGGACTCCAACCCGACCCACACGGGGTTGCGTTCGGCGGCCACCCGGGGCGCCACGTTCACCACGATGCTGGGCATCCCGGACGCGTCGCAACTGGATGTGCCGACGCTGTGGGCGCCGCGGCGTCGCGAGGACGAGCTGCGCGTTCCGATCGGGGTCACCGCGACCGGTGAGCCGCTGATGTTCGACCTCAAGGACGAGGCCGAGGGCGGGATGGGCCCGCACGGTCTGATGATCGGTATGACGGGATCGGGTAAGTCCCAGACCCTGATGTCGATCCTGTTGTCGCTGTTGACGACTCATTCCGCGGACCGGTTGATCGTCATCTACGCCGACTTCAAGGGTGAGGCGGGGGCCGACAGCTTCCGCCACTTCCCGCAGGTTGTCGCGGTGATCTCCAACATGGCCGAAAAGAAGTCGCTGGCCGACCGATTCGCCGACACGCTGCGCGGCGAGGTGGCCCGCCGGGAGACGCTGCTGCGCGAGGCCGGCCGCCGGGTGCAGGGCAGCGCGTTCAACTCGGTGGTCGAGTACGAGAACGCCATCGCCGCCGGGCACGACCTGGCGCCGATCCCGACGCTGTTCGTGGTGGCCGACGAGTTCACGTTGATGCTGGCCGACCACCCGGAGTACGCGGAGCTGTTCGATTACGTTGCCCGCAAAGGCCGTTCGTTCCGCATCCACATCCTGTTCGCGTCGCAGACGCTGGATGTCGGCAAGATCAAGGACATCGACAAGAACACCTCCTACCGCATCGGGTTGAAGGTGGCCAGTCCCAGCGTGTCCCGCCAGATCATCGGGGTGGAGGACGCCTACCACATCGAATCCGGCAAGGAGCACAAGGGCGTGGGCTTCTTGGTGCCCGCGCCGGGCGCGACCCCGATCAAGTTCCGCAGCACCTATGTCGACGGCATCTACGATCCGCCGCAGAAGGCCAAATCGCTTGTGGTGCCGTCTATCCCGGAGCCCAAGGTGTTCACGGCCGGGCGGGTCGAGCCCGATCAGGACACCGTGATCACCAGCCCCGACGAGGTCGAACTGACCGGGCCGCCGCGCAAGCTCATCGCCACCATCGGCGACCAGCTGGCCGGGTACGGGCCGCGCGCGCCGCAGTTGTGGCTGCCGCCGCTGGACGAGCCGATCCCGGTGAGCGCGATGCTGGCCCGGGCCGGTGTGCCGCCGCGGCAGTGGCAGTGGCCGCTGGGTGAGATCGACAAGCCGTTCGAGATGCGCCGCGACCCGCTGATCTTCGATGCCGCGTCGTCGGCCGGGAACATGGTCATCCACGGTGGCCCCAAGTCGGGGAAGTCGACTGCGCTGCAGACGTTCATGTTGTCGGCGGCCAGCCTGCACTCGCCGCGCGAGGTCACGTTCTACTGCCTGGACTACGGCGGCGGAAAGCTCCGTGCGATGGAGGGCCTGGCGCACGTCGGCAGCGTCGCCTCGGCGCTGGAGCCCGAACGGATCCGTCGCACCTTCGGCGAGCTCGAGCAGCTGCTGTTGTCGCGGCAGCGCCGGGAGGCGTTCCGGGACTCCCGCGGTGGGGTCCCCGACGACGGGTTCGGCGAGGTGTTCCTGCTCATCGACAACCTCTACGCGTTCGGCCGTGACAACACCGACCAGTTCAACACGCGAAACCCGTTGCTGGCCAAGGTCACCGAGTTGGTCAACATCGGGCTGGCGTACGGCATCCACGTCGTGGTCACCACGCCCAGCTGGCTGGAGGTGCCGCTGTCGATGCGGGACGGCCTGGGGTTGAGGCTCGAGCTCAAGCTGCACGATCCGCGGGACAGCAACGTGCGGGTGGTGGGCGCCCTGCGCCGGCCCGCCGAAGCGGTGCCGCACGACCAGCCGGGTCGCGGATTGACCATGGCCGCAGAGCATTTCCTGTTCGCCACCCCGGAGCTGGACCAGATCGCCGCGATCAACGACCGTTACCCGGGCATGGCGGCGCCCCCGGTGCGGCTGCTGCCCACCAACCTCGCCCCGGATGCCGTCGGGTCGCTGTACCGCGGGCCCGAGCAGGTGGTCATCGGCCAGCGCGAGGAGGACCTCGCGCCGGTGGTGGTCGACTTCGCCGACAACCCGCTGCTGATGGTGTTCGGTGACAGCAAGTCGGGGAAGACGACGCTGCTGCGCCACCTCATCCGCACGGTCCGCGAACACTCCACGCCGGACCAGGTCGCCTTCACGGTGCTGGATCGACGGCTGCACCTCGTCGACGAACCGTTGTTCGCCGACAACGAGTACACGGCCAACATCGACCGCATCATCCCAGCGATGCTGGGGCTGGCCAACCTGATCGAGTCGCGCCGGCCGCCGGCCGGCCTGTCGCCGGCCGAGCTGTCGCGCTGGACGTTCGCGGGCCAGACGCACTACCTGATCATCGACGACGTCGACCAGATTCCGGATTCGCCGGCGATGAGCGGCCCCTACGTCGGGCAGCGCCCGTGGTCTCCGCTGATCGGGTTGCTGTCGCAGGCAGCCGATTTGGGGATCCGGGTGATCGTCACCGCGCGGGCCACCGGTTCGGGACACGCGTTGATGACCAACCCGCTGCTGCGCCGCTTCAACGACCTGCAGGCCACCACGTTGATGCTGGCGGGCAATCCGCAAGACAGCGGCAAGATCCGCGGCCAACGATTCGGCCGCTTGCCGGCCGGGCGGGCGATCCTGTTGGGCGACAGCGATGGTCCGACGTACGTGCAGTTGATCAACCCCTTGATCGGGGAATCCGTAATGGCAAGTGAAGCGCAACGGGAGGAGTAGAGATGACGCTGCGAGTGGTTCCCGAAGGACTGGCCGCCACCAGCGCCGCGGTGGAGGCGCTGACGGCACGGCTGGCCGCCGCACACGCGGCGGCGGCCCCGGCGATCACGGCGGTGGTCCCGCCGGCGGTCGATCCGGTGTCGCTGCAGACGGCCATGGGATTCAGCGCTCAGGGCCAGGAGCACTCGGCCATGGCGGCCCAGGGCGTCGAGGAGCTGGGCCGCGCCGGTCTCGGCGTCGGGGAAGCCGGCGCAAGCTATCTCGCGGGTGACACCGCGGCCGCTGCGACGTTCGGGATCGCGGGCGCCTGACGATGACTGCCCCCCTCGCCCCCATCTGGATGGCGTCGCCACCAGAGGTGCATTCGGCGTTGCTGAGCGCCGGTCCGGGACCGGGGCCGCTGTTGGCGGCCGCCGGTGCGTGGACCTCGCTCAGCGCCCAATACGCCACGGCGGCCGGGGAACTCAGTGCGCTGCTGGGGGAGGCGCAGGCGGGCGCGTGGGAAGGGCCGAGCGCCGAGCAGTATGTGGCGGCCCACCTGCCGTACCTGGCCTGGCTGCAGCAGGCCAGCGCCGACAGCGCGGGCGCCGCGGCGCAACAAGAGGTCGCGGCGACGGCGTACACGGCGGCGTTGGCGGCGATGCCGACACTGGGGGAGCTCGCCACCAACCACGCCGTGCACGCGGTGTTGGTGGGGACGAATTTCTTTGGCATCAACACCATTCCGATCGCGGTCAACGAAGCCGACTACGCGCGGATGTGGGTTCAGGCGGCCACCACCATGGGCACCTACCAGGCCGTCTCGGGTTCGGCGCTGGCCGCGGCGCCCCGCACCATGGCCGCGCCGACCATCGTCAATCCCGGGAGCGAGACCAACAACCTCACGTCCAACGCCGCACAGAACACCGGGGACTGGTGGCAGAACTTCATCCAGCAGTTGTCGAAGTTCCTGCAGGACTTCTTCCAGAACATCCAGCAGATGCTGCAGGACTTCTTCTCGAACCTGCCGGCGTTCCTGGCGGCCAACGGACCGCTGCTGTTCTTCATCGCCTACCAGGTGTTCTTCAACGCCGTCGGCTGGCCGACCTGGGGCGCGATCCTGACCGCACCGTTCCTGATTCCGCTGCTGCTGGGGATCGGCCTCAGCTCCCTGCTCACCACGCCGGCCGAGGCCGCGCCGGAGGCGGCGGCCCCGGCCGCGGTGGCCCCCGTGCTGGCGTCGAACAAGCCGTCCATGCTGCCGGCGGTCGCCATGGCGCCGACGGTGGCGACTCCCGCCGCCGCCCCAGCCACCACAGTCGCGGCCGGCACCGGCGCGCCGGCGGCCCCGGCGCCGGCGGCGGCGGCCGGAAACTTGGCCTACGTGGTCGCCTACGGCGCTGACCCGGACACCGGCGTCGGTCCCACCCTGACCGGGCGCGGCGGGGCCAAGGCGCCCGCGGCGACGATCCCGGCGGCCGGCGCGGCGGCACCGGCCCGCGCCGAGGCGCGGGCTCGGCGCAGGCGGCGAGCCGCGCTGCACGACCACGCCGACGAATTCGCGGACATGGAATCCGATTTCGGTGTGCCCCCGGACTACGGCGACGAGGAAGAGCTGGCTGCCGCGGTGGCTTCGGCCCAGGGGGCCGGACCGCTCGGGTTCGCCGGAACCAAGCAGAGGCAGAAGGCGTTTCAGGCGGCGGGATTGACCAAGCTGGCCGACGACGACTTCGGCGGCGGCCCACGGATGCCGATGGTGCCCGGCACGTGGGAGCAGGACGCCGTCAACGGTAGGGGCCCAGCCGAACCGGGGAAGGGGGGATAAGGCAGTCAGCCACATCCAGGTGAACTACTCCAAACCCCAACGGACGCAATAGAAAGGAATCACCATGAGTATGTTGGACGCTCATATCCCGCAGTTGGTTGCCTCGCAGTCGGCGTTCAGCGCCAAGGCCGCGTTGCTGCGCAGCACGATCAGCCAGGCCGAGCAGGAAGCGATGTCGGCGCAGGCCTTCCACCAGGGCGAGTCCTCGGCGGCGTTCCAGGCCGCGCACGCGCGGTTCGTGGAGGTCGCCGCACGGGTCAACACGCTGCTGGATATCGCCCAGGCCAACCTCGGCGACGCCGCCGGCACCTACGTGGCCGCGGACGCGGCGGCCGCCTCCGGTTACACCGCGTTCTGATCCAGCCACCCTTAGACGCCACCAAACCGCGAAAGGACTTCTGATGTCGCAGATCATGTACAACTACCCGGCGATGTTGAGCCACGCCGCCGACATGTCGGGCTACGCCGGCACGATGCAGGGGCTCGGCGCCGACATCTCCGCCGAACAGGCCACGCTGTCCAACGCCTGGCAGGGTGACACCGGTATGACCTACCAGGTGTGGCAGGCCCAGTGGAACCAGGCCATGGAAAGCCTGGTGCGCGCGTACCAGTCGATGGCCAGCACCCACGAGGCCAACACCATGTCGATGCTGGCCCGCGACCAGGCCGAAGCCGCCAAGTGGGGCGGCTAGTTCGTGGCTGAACGAGCCTGATGGAACCAGCTCCCAACGCCGTCGAGCTGACGGTCGACCACGCGTGGTTCATCGCGGAAACGATTGGGGCGGGAAGCTTCCCGTGGGTATTGGCAATCACCTGCCCCTATCGTGATGCCGCGGAACGCAACGCGTTCCTCGACCGTCAGAAGGCGGAGCTCACCCAGATGGGCCTGGTATCGGAAGGCGGGCTCATCAACCCCGCGGTTGCCGAGTGGATCAAAGTGGTGTGTTTTCCCGAGCGGTGGCTCGACCTGCGCTACGTCGGCCCCGCCAAGGACGCCGGTGCGGCCGGCGGCGCCGGCGAGCTACTGCGCGGCATCGTCGCGCAGCGCGCCGGGGCCGGCGGCCGGCCGTCGAGGACGGTGGTCGCGTTGCGCAGCGCGCAGCTGATCACGTTCACCGCCATGGACATCGACGATCCACGCGCCCTGGTTCCGGTCCTGTGCGTCGGGCTCGCCCAGCGGCAACCGGCTCGGTTCGACGAGTTCAGCATGCCGACCCGGGTGGGCGCCCGCGCCGACGAGCGGCTGCGTTCCGGTGCGCCACTCGCCGAAGTCCTTGACTATCTGGGTATCCCGCAATCTGCGCGTCCTGTGGTGGAGTCGGTGTTCAACGGGTCGCGAAGCTACGTCGAGATCGTCGCCGGCTGCCACCGCGACGGCCGACACTCCACCACCGAGGTGGGGATGAGCATTGTCGACGCAAGCGAGGGCCGGGTCCTGGTCAGCCCGTCCCGCGCGTTCGACGGCGAGTGGGTTTCGACCTTCGCGCCCGGCACCCCGTTCGCGATCGCCGTCGCGATCGAACAATTGACCGCCCAATTGCCCGACGCCGGATGGTTCGCCGAACACCGGCTAGCACGAGACTTTTCGAATTCAACACTGTCCGTCCAACACTGAAAGAAATAGAGAAGAGAGCACGATGTTCCAGGAACGGCCGCAACATTCTTCGAGGGTCCGGTGACGTCCGGAACCGTCATGCCGATCGTCCGCGTGGCAATTCTCGCGGACAGCAGGTTGACGGAAATGGCCCTGCCCGCCGAGCTGCCGCTGCGCGAAATCCTGCCCGCGGTCCAGCGTTTGGTGGTCCCGGCCACCGCGAACGGCGACGCGGAGGATGCCTCCGGCTCGCGCGGCGCCGCCGAGGTCGGTGGCGCGACCCAACTGAGCCTGGCGCCCATCGGTGGCGCGCCGTTCAGTCTGGATGCGAGCCTGGACACGGTCGGCGTCGTCGACGGTGACCTGCTCGCGCTGCAGCCGGTGCCGGCCGGCCCGGCCGCACCCGGAATCGTCGAGGACATCGCCGACGCCGCGATGATTTTCTCCACCTCTCGGCTCAAGCCTTGGGGCACAACGCATATCCAGCGTGGCGCGCTGGCCGCGGCGATCGCCGTGGCCTTCCTGGCGACCGGCCTGTCGGTCACCTACCGCGTCGCCACCGGCGCGCTGTCCGGGCTGGTTGCGGTCAGCGCGGTGGCGGCGCTGACCGCGATCGTCGGCCTGCTCGTCACGGCGCGCTCGGCGCGCACCGGCACGGCGCTGTCGATCGCCGCGCTGGTGCCCATCGCCGCCGCGCTGGTGCTGGCGGTGCCGGGCAGGTTCGGCCCGGCGCAGGTGATGCTGGCCGCGGCCGGGGTCACCGCGTGGTCGCTGATCGCCTTGATGGTGCCCAGCGCCGAACGGGAACGTATCGCCGGATTCTTCACCGCGACGGCGGTGCTGGGCGCGGCGGTGCTGCTGGCCGCCGGAGCCGAATTGCTGTGGCACGTCAAGCTGGTCGCCATCGGCTGCGGGCTGATCGTGGCCGCGCTGCTGGTCACCATCGAGGCGGCGCAAATGTCCGCGCTGTGGGCCCGTTTCCCGCTGCCGGTCATCCCGGCGCCCGGGGATCCCACGCCGTCGGCGCCCTCGCTGCAGGTGCTCGAGGACCTGCCCCGCCGGGTCCGGATCAGCGACGCCCACCAGAGCGGATTCATCGCCGCCGCGGTGTTGCTCAGCGTCCTGGGCTCGGTCGCGATCGCGCTGCGCCCGGAGACGCTGAGCGGCGCGGGTTGGTACGTGGTCGGGGCGACCGCCGCGGCATCGGTGCTGCGCGCCCGGGTGTGGGATTCGGCCGCCTGCAAGGCGTGGCTGCTCGCCCAGCCCTTCCTGGCCGCCGGCGTGCTGCTGGTGATCTACACGGCGACGGGACGCTACGGCGCCGCCCTCGGTGCGGCCGTGGTGCTCCTGGCGCTCGTGGCGGTGTGGATCGTGCTGGCGTTGAACCCGGGAATCGCTGAGCCGGAGAGCTATTCGCTTCCGGTGCGCCGGCTGGTGGGCTTCGCCGCGGCGGGACTCGATGCCTCGCTGATCCCCGTCATGGCGTTCGTGGTCGGGTTGTTCAGCCTGGTGCTCAATCGATGATTCGATCGGCATCAGCCTGCTTCGCGGCGGTGTTGGCCCTGTTGCCGGCCACCGCGACGTGGACGAGTCCGCCGGCTTTCGCGATCAGCCCGCCGACCGTCGATCCCGGCGTCCCCCCACCGAGCGGGGCGCCGGGGCCGGTGCAGCCGATGGAGCAGCGCGGACCGTGCGTGACGTCCGGGGTCATCCCGGGCAGCGATCCGGGCGCCCCCACGCCCAGCCAGTCGGCGCTGAATCTGCCTGCGGCATGGCAGTTCTCGCGTGGCGACGGTCAGCTGGTCGCCGTCCTCGACACCGGGGTGCGGCCGGGCCCGCGACTGCCCAATGTCGAGCCGGGCGGCGACTTCGTCGAGGCCACCGACGGCCTGACCGACTGCGACGGACACGGCACGCTGGTCGCCGGGATCATCGCCGGCCAGCCGTCGCCGGACGACGGGTTCTCGGGCGTGGCCCCCGCGGCGCGGGTGGTGTCGATCAGGACGTCGTCGGCCAGGTTCTCCCCCCGCACGCCGGGCGGCGACCCGCTGATGGCGCGGGTGTCGACCGAGGTCACGACCCTCGCCCGGGCCATCGTGCACGCGGCCGACCTCGGCGCCCGGGTCATCGACGTCGGCTCGGCCACCTGCCTGCCCGTCGACCGCCCCGTCGACCAGGCCGCCCTCGGCGCCGCCGTGCGCTACGCGGCGGTGGACAAGGACGCGGTGATCGTGGCCGCCGCGGGCAACAGCGGACCGACCGGATCGTTCGCCGGTGGGACGTTGTGCGAATCCAACCCGCTC
Organism: Mycobacterium sp. 5-140-3-2; assembly: GCF_035666375.1. Classification (NCBI taxonomy): domain Bacteria; kingdom Bacillati; phylum Actinomycetota; class Actinomycetes; order Mycobacteriales; family Mycobacteriaceae; genus Mycobacterium; species Mycobacterium sp. 5-140-3-2. The sequence goes on along the minus strand of NZ_CP142025.1, from coordinate 5,153,033 downwards.
ACCGACCTGAGCCGTCCGAACGATCCGCGCAACTGGGCCGGCGTCACCTCCGTGTCCATCCCGTCGTTGTGGCAGCCCTACGTGCTTTCGGTGGCGTCGCTGACCCCGGAGGGCCAGCCGTCGAAATTCACCGTGGCGGGCCCGTGGGTGGGTGTCGCGGCGCCGGGCGAGCGCATCGTGTCGGTGGGCAACGGTGACGGCGCGGGCCTGGCGAACGGCCTGCCCGACGACCATCAGCAACTGGTCGCCCTCACGGGCACCAGCTACGCGGCCGGTTACGTCGCCGGCGTCGCGGCGCTGGTGCGCAGCAAGTATCCCGATCTGTCCGCCACCGCGGTGACGCATCGCATCACCGCGACCGCGCACAACGGCGCCCGCGACCCGTCCAACGTGGTCGGCGCCGGCAGCGTGGACCCGGTGGCCGCGCTGACCTGGCAGTTGCCCGCCGGCGACCAGCCGAGCGGGGCGGCGGCCAAGCAGGTCGCTCTGCCTCCGGCCCCGGCGCCCGAGAACACCACACCGCGGACCGTCGCGGTGGTCGGCACCGCCGTGCTGGCCGTGCTGGTCGCCGTGGCCGGCGCGGTCACCACCATCGCCGCACGCCGTCGAAAGGACCCCACCCCGTGAAGATGTCGATACCTACCCCCGGGAGCGGGCGAATCACGTTGGCGCTCTTGGCCATTGTGCCCGCGGTTATGGCCTACCCGTGGCGATCGCCACGAGACTACTGGCTGCTCGGCATCGCGGCGGCCGTCGTGATCGTGCTGTTCGGCTGGTGGGGTGGCCTGTATTTCACCACCTTGGTGCGCCGCCGCCTGGCGATCATCGGGCGCGCCAACGCGTTCACCCCGCAGCCCCCCGCCACGGCGACCACCGCCCTGGTCCGGGTGGGCGCACCGGAGGACGACTCCGATGTGCTGCCGCTGCCGCTGATCGCCGGCTACCTGGACCGCTACGGCATCCGGGCGGACAAGATCCGGATCACCAGCCGGGACAACGCCTCCGACGCGTCGCGGCGCGAGACCTGGATCGGGCTCACCGTGTCGGCGCCGGAGAACCTGGCCGCGCTGCGGGCCCGCTCGCCGCGGATCCCGCTGCAGGAGACCGCCCAGGTCGCGGCGCGGCGCCTGGCCGACCACCTCCGCGAGATCGGATGGGAAGCGACCGCCGTCGCACCCGACGACGTTCCCCGGCTGTTGACGTCCAACCCCCGCGAGCGGTGGCGCGGCGTGCAGCGCGGCGCATCGGATTACATTGCGGCATACCAGATCCGGGTGGATGAGGCCTTGCCGGAGACGTTGGACGCCATCCGGTCACATGCGGCCCGCGAGACCTGCACCGCGTTGGAGATCGCCGGCGACAAGGCCCACCCCACCGTCGCGGTGGCGTGCGCGTTCCAGACCGACACCCCGCCGGAGCGCACGGCGCCGCTGGACGGGCTGACCCCGCAGCGCGGGAACCACCTGCCCGCACTGACGGCGCTGGACCTGTTGTCGACGGCGCGGCTGGACGGACACACGACCGCGCCCGCGGGCCTGCTCGCCCAGCTGCACTGGCCCACCCTGGTCGGCGGGGCCCATCGGGCGTCGTCGGCCGGCGGCCCGGAAACCAACTCGGCAACCACCGAGACCACCGACACCCTCGAGGCCGCTAGAACATGACCTCCTGCAGGAACGCGGTCATCCGGCGCAGGTAGTCCAACTGGCTCACGTGCAACACGTGGCTGCCCGGAAACCAGTGCAGCGCACAGTGATCCCAGTGCCGCCATAGCTTGACGGCGTGGTCCGGCGGCGCCATCCGGTCGCCGAGGCCGGTGATGATCATCCGGCGGTCCCGGCCGACCAGCGGCGGGTAACTGAGCGGGCAGTGGTACGCCATGCCGGCGCTCAACGCCTCGTGGCTGATATCGGAGAGGCGCAGGCCCATCCGCACCAGCTTGTTGGCCGGGAACCATTCGTCGAACAGCGTCGCGGGAGTGACGACCGGGCAGTTGGGGATGGCGGCCTCGAGCCGATCGTCGGCGGAGGCCACCAGCGCCGAGGTGTAGCCACCCAGCGAGATGCCGGTGAGCGCGATCCGGTCGACACCGGTGTGGCGCAGGTAGTCGATGATGGAACGAAAGTCGTGCACGGCCTGGGCCATCGCCTCGGCGAAACCGCTGAGACCGCCGGCGAAATAGCCGAAACCGCTGAAGGGCGAGAACTTTTCGGCCCGCTTGCCGTGAAAGGGCAGCGTGTACATCAACACGTCGTAGCCCGCCCGGTAGTACCAGGGCAGCGAGAAGAACCGCCCGTTGGCCAGATACCACGACCCCATGAAGCCGTGGATGACGCACAGCGTGGGCCGCGGCCCGTCGTCGTGGCGCCAGTGCTGCGCGCGCACCATGTTGTTGGATCCCCACGCGCTCCAGCGCGCGCGCATCGCGGGGTTGATCGCGGTGAAGCTGCTGGGGAACGCGATGTTGTCGACCGTGCCGCGCGCGACCCACTCCGCCAGCGGGCTGGCGCGACGCGAGGTCACCCGCGGCAACTCGGTGGGCGCCGGAAAGGACCGCGCGGGATCTCCCGCCGCCCCCAGCTCGGCGTAGAAGTCGAGGTTGCTCCGCTCGGTCGAGGCATCGGATTGCCGCAGGGCGCCCGCGACCACGAACGGTGTCACCGTGGTGGTGAGCAGCGAGGCCACCCAGGTGCGCAGGGCCAGATCACCGAGGGCCGATGCCTCGACTACCATTCGCTGACGGGGCGACAACGCCGAGTGGGGGGTAATCCGCCGGCGCCGGCCGGCACATCGGCGCCGGGAACGTCTGGAACGGGGACCGGCGGGTCGATCGGATCCATGTCGGGCGCCACGAACGCCGATGGTAGCCGGACGGGCTCGCGCTTCCAGGATGTTCGACCGGTTTCGGTCGCTACGGTCTTATCCGGGGACCACGGCGGTGATGCCGGTGCACCATAGGGGTAATACGGTTTGCTATCAGCCGGCTAGCGACGGCGCGTTGATCAGGAGGACCGACATGTGGGACCCGGACGTCTACCTGGCCTTTGCCGATCACCGCGGCCGGCCCTTCTACGATCTGCTGTCGCGGGTGGGCGCCGAGCGGGCGCGCCGCGTCGTCGATCTCGGTTGCGGGCCCGGACACCTGACGACATACCTGGGCCGGCGCTGGCCGGACGCGGTGATCGAGGCGATGGACAGCTCCCCGGAGATGGTGGCCGCCGCCAAGGAGCGCGGCATCGACGCCGTCACCGGCGACCTGCGCGACTGGAAGCCCCAGCCCGACACCGACGTGGTGGTCAGCAACGCGGCCCTGCACTGGGTGCCCGAGCATGCCGACCTGTTGCTGCGGTGGGCGGGCGAGCTGGCGCCCGGATCGTGGATCGGGGTGCAGATGCCGGGCAACTTCGAGTCCCCGTCCTACGCGGCGGTGCGGGCGCTGGCCCGCCGTGAGCCGTATGCGAAGTTGTTGCGCGACATACCGTTTCGCGTCGGTGCGGTGGTGCAGCCGCCCGCGCACTATGCCAACCTGCTGCTGGACGCGGGATGCCGGGTCGATGTCTGGGAGACCACGTATCTGCATCAGCTGACCGGCGAGCATCCGGTGCTGGAGTGGATCACCGGCACGGCGCTGGTCCCGGTGCGCGAGCGGCTCGACGACGACACCTGGCAGCAGTTCCGCGAGGAGTTGATTCCGCTGCTGTCCGACGCCTATCCGGCGCGCTCAGACGGCTCGACGATCTTCCCGTTCCGGCGGGTCTTCGTCGTCGCCGTGGTGGGCGGCGCGGGCCGCGCGTAGCGGGTCGCCACCATCGGACCAGCCGCGACTATCGCTGCGCGGGCTTGCCTTCTTCGATGCCCCGGTCGGCGGCGATGGCCGACCGCGGGGTCGGCTTGGCGCCGTGATGGATCTGCAGGTACGTCTCGGTGTACCGCGCGGCGATGCGGGTGCCGGCGAACTCCGAGGGGATGACGTCGCCGGTGCGCTGGCGCCAATCATGCAGCAGGACAGCGAGATCGGCCGCGACGTCCTCGACGTCCGCGCCGTCGTCGGCCAGCAGGTTGGTGGTTTCGGTGGGATCGGCGCGCAGATCGTAGAGCTCCCGCTCGGGCCGCGGCGCCGTGACGAGCGGGGCCACGGCCACCCCCGACGGGCTTTCCTCGATGTCCCAGGGCAGATCCAGCAGCGGCCGCGACGCGTAGTTCTCGATGTAGCTGTAGTCCTTGGTGCGGATCGCGCGAATCGGATCGAACGAGTCGTGATAGGTCTTCATCGTGTACACCTCGTCGCGCACCGGCGCGGCGGGCGGGTCCGGCTCCAGCAGGACACCCGCGTGCGACACACCGTCGACGTCGGCGGGGGCGTCGATTCCCAACAGCCCCAACAGCGTTGGCACCAGGTCGACGGCGCTGAACAGCTCGTCGTAGACGCGGGGCGTCACACCCCGGTCAGTGGGTGGCCGGATGATCATGCCGATGCCGGTTCCCGCGTCGTACAGCGTGGATTTCGCGCGGGGGAACGCCGGGCCGTGGTCGGTGAAGAACACCACCCAGGTGGTGGCGTCTAATCCCGTGTCCGCCAGCGTGTCCAGCAACCGTCCGACGGCGGCGTCTGCCGCGCTGATGGCCCCGTAGAAGGCGGCCAGGTCGCCACGCACCTCGGGGGTGTCGGGCAGGTAGTCGGGCAGCTCGACGTCGGCGCCCTCGGCCGGGGTGTATCGGTCCTCGGGGTAGGGGCGGTGCGTCTCGAAAAACCCGGCGGTCAACAAAAAGGGTTGTCCCACCAGGCCATCGGCGCTTTGCCGCAACCATTCGTCGGCCTTGTCGGCGACGTAGTCGCAGTAGGAGTTCGATACGTCGAACTCGTCGAAACCCAGCCGCTTAGGGTAGGACGTCTCGTGCTGCATGCCGAAAAGCGCTGAATACCAACCCGATTCGGACAGGATTTGGGGGAGTGTGCGGATTCCGCTGCGGTATTCCCAGCCGTGGTGCGCCAGGCCGATGAGGCCGTTGGATTGCGGATAGCGTCCGGTGAACAGCGACCCGCGCGACGGCGAGCACAGCGGCGCGGTGGCGTGCGCCCGGGTGAACAGGATGCCCTCGGCCGCAAGGCGGTCCATTCGCGGGCTCGACACGTCCGGGTGCCCGTAGACGCCGAGGTAGCGGCCCAGGTCGTGCCAGTGCACGATCAGCACGTTGTCCTTGCCCGGCGTCAATTGCGTCACCTCTCACCTTGCCCCGCGACCGGCGACGATACCGCAACGTGCTGCGGCGATCCCCGCCGCGTCGGCTCGTCAGGCGGACGGGAGGCGCCCCCACCGGTTCTCGCAGACGAACTCCGACAGCGGCCGCGCCACGGCCCAGCCGTCCAGTTCGAGGGCCGGGCGATCGGGGAATTCGGGCACCGGCCCCAGGCACAGGATGGCCACCGGCTCCGCCCCGTCCGGCATGTCGAGCAGCGAGGCCAACCGTTGCGGATCGAAGAGCGACACCCAGCCCATGCCGAGCCCTTCGGATCGCGCTGCCAGCCACAGGTTCTGGATGGCGCACGACACCGACGCCAGGTCCATCTGCGGCAGGGTGCGCCGCCCGAACACGTGCTTGTCGCGGTCGTCGCCCAGCGCCACCACCAACAGTTCGGCGCAATCGAGGATGCCCTCCACCTTGAGCGCCAGGAATTCGTCGCCCCGCTCGCCCAGCGCGGCGGCCGTGCGCGGGCGTTCCTCGTCGACGAGTGCGTGGATGCGGCGCCGCAGCGCATCGTCGGTGATCCGGATGAAGCGCCACGGCTGCATCAGCCCGACGCTGGGCGCGGCGTGCGCGGCCTGCAGCAGGCGTGCCAGCAGCTCCTCGTCCACCACCGCGCCGGGAACGAACCGGCGCATGTCACGGCGTTCGGAGATGACGCGATAGACGGCGCGCCGCTCCTGCGGGCTGAATGCCTGATCGGTCACGTCAGCCATCGTAGGAAATCCGCATTAGCGTGGACGTGTCCCGAAGGGAGTGTCCCGTGAAGCCTTCCGATGTCCTCGAGCAACTGGCCGCCGATCCCGCCGCCGGCCGCGGCTATGGCGAGCCCTACCAGACCCCCGACGGCACCACCGTCATCGTGGTCGCCAAACCGCTGGGGGTCTTCGCCATCCGCGACGGCCGGGCCACCTGGACGCCGGCCGTGGACGCGAATCGCATCGCCCTGATCGGGGTGGTCACCGGCCTGCTGGCCGGGGTGATCGGCAGCCTGGCGGTGCTGCGGCAGCCGCCGTGGCCGCGGATCACGATCAGGGACTATAGGTAACGCCAACCGCGCGGAAGACGTATTCCGGCGGCATGTCGAACGCCAGCGACCGCCGCGGCAGGGTGTCGAGCACCTCGGCCGGGATGGCGACCTTGTAGTGCAGCGACAACTCGCCGCTGAACTTTTGGTCGACCGCGGAGACATCGACGTCGACCTGCAGGCCCGTCGACGAGATCTCCACGTTCGCGGCGCCGGTCTGCGGCGCGTCCCAGCGCACGCTGACGGTCGGGCCGGCCAGCCGGGGCAGCATCGACAGCGTTGCCAGCACCCGCTCCGAGGTGAAGGCCAGCGACCCCGTGTAGCTGGCGACGCCGTGCGGCAACCGCACCCCGGGGATGGTGCCGCTGAAACGCCGGGTCACCGCGACGTAATCGGCAAGGTAGATAAGGCCTTCCGATTCGACCTGGGCGTGCAGCTCGTCGGGCAGCTTGCCGATGCCGAACAACCTGCGGACAAAGACGGCCATACCGCCAGTATGACCGCGCGGCGCGACTCCGTGGGGCGGGCGCACGGCCGCCGCCGCGGCCGTGCTGGTATCGGTGGGTGATGACCCGCCCGAGGACGCCGTTGGCCGCCGGGATCGCCGCGCTGGCCGCGGCGGTGTACGCGCTCATGTGGGTGGGCTACCGCCAGCACTGGGCGTGGCTGTACCGCGTGGACTGGTCCCTGCTGGACGGGGCGCGGGCGCTGGCGATCAAGCACCCGTCGTGGCTGCGGTTCGCCGAATCGGTGTCGTTCGTGCTGGGACCGGGCGCGCTGGCCGTGCTGGGGATCTCCGTGACGGTGCTCGCCCTGGTGATGCGCCAACTGCGGGCCGCGCTGGTGCTGGTGCTGGCGTGCGCGCCGTGCAACGAGTTCGCGACGGCGGCGGCCAAGGCGCTGGCCGACCGCCCGCGGCCGCCGACCATGCTGGTCCCGGCGGCCGCCACCTCGTTTCCGTCCGGTCATGCGCTCGAGGCGACCGCCGGGCTGCTCGCGATGCTGTCGTTCGCGCTGCCGATGATGAACGTGGCGGTGCAGCGCATCGCGGTCGCCGCGGTGGCGGTGGCGCTGCCGGCGGTCGGCCTCTCCCGGGTGGCGCTGAACGTGCATTACCCGTCCGACGTACTGGCCGGCTGGTCGCTGGGATACCTGTATTTCCTGGTGTGCCTCTGGGTTTTTCGTCCCCCCGCCCCGACCGTCCGAGCTAAAGCCCTGCGGCGGTGGGCATTTGGTCACGGCGCGGTGACCTAACCGGGGCTAAAGCTTTACTTGACCGCGAGGATGCGCGGGTCTGACGATGGAGTGCATGCACCGACTGCTCACGTCACTGTGCGCTGCGGCGTGCGTGATTTTCGCCTCGGTGGTGCTCGCGCCGATCGGCGCGGCTGCCGGCGCTCCCTGGTTCGCGAACGCGGTCGGCAATGCGACACAGGTGGTTTCGGTGGTGAGCACCGGCGGCTCGAACGCGACTATGGAGGTCTTCCAGCGCACCGGCACCGGCTGGCAGTCGCTGCGTTCCGGCATTCCCACCCACGTCGGTTCGGCGGGGATGGCGCCGCAGGCCAAGAGCGGCGTCCCGGCCACTCCGATGGGCGTCTACACCCTGGACTCCGCCTTCGGCACCGCGCCGAATCCCGGCACCGGGCTGCCCTACACCCAGATCACCGGGGGAAACTACTGGTGGAGCGGCGACGACCACAGCGCCACCTTCAACTCGATGCAGGTGTGCCAGAAGGCCCAGTGCCCGTTCAACACGGCCGAGAGCGAGAACCTGCAGATTCCGCAGTACAAGCACGCGGTCGTGATGGGCGTCAACAAGAACAAGACCCCGGGCGGGGGCGCCGCGTTCTTCTTCCACACCACCGACGGCAAGCCCACCGAGGGGTGCGTGGCCGTCGACGACGCTCAGCTGGTGTCGATCATGAAGTGGCTGCGGCCCGGCGCCGTCATCGCCATCACGAAGTAGCGCCTCAGTCGGTGGCGATGGCGCGACCGGGTTTGAGCGTGAAGTTCATGCCCTCCAAAGACATTGTGGCGTCATAGGTTCGGTCGTAACCGGTGCCGCTGATCTTCCACCCGGCCTCGGTGCGGCGGTAGGTGTCGCGGTAGAAGGCCGCCCCGATCAACATGAAGTTCAGGTCGGACACCATGACCCGGTCCTGCAGATACCAACTGCCCGTTGCGGTGTCGCCGGTGACGGTGATGTCCGGATGGGTCACCCGGTGCTCGGTGATGACGTTCGCGGGCAGCGACGTTCGCATGTACTCCACCAACTCGGCGCGGTTGGTGAAGTGCAGCTCGTTGCCGATCGACGGCCCGTAATCGGCCTTGATGTCCTCGGCCAGGGTGTCGGCGAAGTCATCCCAATGCTTGGTGTCCAGCGCGCGCAGATACCGGTATTTGACTTGCTTGATCGCTTCGATATCGGCGAGATCGTCGAGGGTCATCAGGTCATTGCAGCACACGCTGGTGCGCCGTCCGCGTTCGCATCGAAGAGCCGGCGGGTCACGTGTCGTGGTGGGCGAGGTAGGAGGTGACCATGTCGATCAGGGCACGCCGTTCCAGGCTCCAATCGATGGCCGTGCCCGTGACCATCTGCGCCAGCACCACACCGCGCAGCGTGGCCCAAATGACCTCGGCCACACCGGCATGCGCGGGTTCGGTGGTGATCAACCGCCCCAGCTGGCCGATCGCGGCGTTCATGTCGAGCAGGTGACGCCGCGACGACGGGTCCGGGCCGCCGCGGGTCTCGCGCAGGATTTCGAAGGCGGCCATCGACGTCGGGCTGCTGTAGCAGCCCCACGCGGTGTCGACGACGACCTCGATGCGGTCCCGCAGCGGCAGCTCGCTGACGTCGGCCGACGACAGGCTGTCCACCAGGCGGGCCACGCCGTCGTCCACGACGGCCATCAGCAGGCCGTTGCGGTCCCCGAAGTGGTACTGGATGACCCCCCAGGTCACGCCGGCGCGTTCGGCCACGTGCTTGGCGGTGGCGGCGGAAAACCCCTCCTCCACGATGCAGCGGACCGTCTCATCGATGATCTTCGCCCGGGTGTCATCGCCGCGCTTGCGGGGCGCGGTGGTACGCCGAGTGGGCCCGACGGGGCGACCGGGCGGCTGGCCGGCAACGATGGACATTGTTGACTTTATAACATAGCCGAGTCTATTTTTGGGGCGTGAGCAGCCCCTCGCGATACGCGCAACTGTCCCGTGACGAACTCGTCGTCCTGGTTCCCGAACTGCTGCTGATCGGACAGCTGATCGACCGGTCCGGGATGGCCTGGTGCATCTCCTCGTTCGGCCGCGACGAGATGGTCCAGATCGCCATCGAGGAATGGGCGGGCGCCAGCCCGATCTACACCCGGCGCATGCAGAAAGCGCTGAACTACGAGGGCGACGACGTGCCCACGATTTTCAAGGGCCTGCAGCTCGATATCGGTGCGCCACCGCAATTCATGGATTTCCGCTACACCGTCCACGACCGTTGGCACGGCGAATTCCAGCTGGACCACTGCGGCGCCCTGCTCGACGTGGAGCCGATGGGCGAACAGTACGTCTTCGGGATGTGCCACACCATCGAGGACCCGACCTTTGACGCCACCGCGATCGCGACCAACCCGCGCGCGCAGGTGCGCCCCATCCACCGCCCGCCGCGAACGCCGGCGGACCGCCATCCGCACTGCGCATGGACCGTCATCATCGACGAGTCCTACCCCGAGGCGCAGGCCATCCCGGCCCTGGAGGTCGTCAGCCAAACCCGCGCCGCGACATGGGAACTCGACCCCATCGATCGCTCGGACGAGGGGCAGGCGGACTACTCGGGCCCGTTGCTGTCCGACTTCGACTTCGCCGCCTTCTCGCATTCGGCGCTGGTCCGGATGGCCGACGAGGTGTGCCTGCAGATGCACCTGCTGTACCTGTCGTTCGCGATCGCGGTGGCCGCGCGTGCCGCCGGCGACGACGAATCCCTCGGCGTGTGCACCCGCGGCCTGATCGGCATCGCGGGCGTGGCCGCCGAACGCATTCACCGCGCGCTGAAGCTTCCGGGCGGGGCCGAAGGCGTCCTGCGGGTGCTCGAGCTGCACCCGCTGCTGAACCCCGCGGGCTACGTTGTCGCCGAGACGGAGTCGAACCGGCTGCACGTCCGCCCGTCGCCGGCGCACGACGACCGTGCCTGGATCTCGTTGTGCTCCCCGGAATCCGTGCAGCCGCTGCAGGCGATCGCCACCGCGGTGGATCCGCGCATCGAGGTTCGAGTTAGCGGAACCGCCACCGACTGGACCGCCGAACTGGTTGAAACCGACTCGCCCACCGAGGAACTGCCAGAGGTTTCGGTGGTCCGGGTCAGCGGCGGATCGACCTTCCAGTTCGAGCCCAGGCGTTCGCTGCCGCTGACGGTGTTGTAACGAAAAGCTACTTGTCAAGGGGTTTTCGGTACCGCTTCGGTGACGCAAGCGCATCGAGCGGATACCAATGACATTGCGAAGCATCGGCTTTGGGCGTGTCCGAGGCTATGGTTAACGCTGGCCACCGACCCCTATAGACGAAGGTTTTCGCTCTATGTACGACCCACTTGGGTTGTCGATCGGGACCACGAACCTGGTCGCTGCGCGTAATGGAAGCCCACCGGTTAACCGCCGCTGCGTGCTCACCCTTTATCCGCACTGTGCACCGAAAATTGGTGTGCCCGAAGAGAATCCGCCGCTAGCCGAACCCGGCGTGCCGATGAGAAACTTCGTCGAGCGCATCGGGGACTCGGTCGCGCTGGTGTCGCCCGACGGTTCCGCGCATGATCCGGAGCTGCTGACGGTGGAGGCCCTGGACGCGATGGTGCTCGCCGCCGGCGCCGATGCGGCGGCTTCGGAGATCTCCATCGCCGTTCCCGCGCACTGGAAACCGAGCACGGTGCAAGCGCTGCGCGACGCCCTGCGGACGCACGTGGGGTTCGTCCGAAGCGGAATGGCGCCCCGCCTGGTCTCGGACGCGATCGCGTCGCTGACCGCGGTGAAATCCGAGCTCGGCCTGCCCGACGAGGGCATCGTCGGGCTGCTCGACTTCGGCGGCAGCGGCACGTCGGCCACCCTGGTGAACATCGCCGGTGACTTCGAACTCGTCAGCGCCACCATGCGCTACACCGCGTTGTCCGGCGACGAGATCGACCAGGAATTGCAGCTGCGCGCCTTCGAGGAGCTGGGCCACGGCAGCGGCCTGGACCCCGGCAGCACCGCCGGTGTCGGGCAGCTCGGCGAACTCAGGGAACAGTGCCGCGCGGCCAAGGAACGCCTTTCGGTCGACATGGCCACCGACATCGTCGCCGAGCTGGGCGGGCGCAGTTGCAGCCTGACGGTGACGCAGGACGACCTCGAAGAGCTGATCCAGGATCGGCTGACCGGCTTCATCTATGCCTTCGACGACATGCTGGTGCGCTACCGCAAGAGCTGGTCGGACCTCGCGGCGGTGGTCACGGTCGGTGGCGGGGCACGCATTCCGCTTGTGACCGAACGACTTTCGATGCACGGGCGCACGCCGATCCTGACGCCGTCGCAGCCGGCCTTCGCGGCGGCCTGCGGGGCGCTGATCCTGGCCTCCCGCGGGGGCGAGCTGGATCTGCGAACCCGCACGTCGATCGGGCTGCTCGCGACGGCCGACGCCGCCGGCGACGTCGTGGACCTGGGCGCCGGCGACGTGCTGGTGATCGACGACGAGGCGCTCACGGATCGCGAACTGGCGTGGTCGCAGACCGACGACCCCGGCGACCTGCGGATGCGATTCGGCGGCGAAACCTACGACGAAGACGGTCCGGCCGGCTGGTCGATGCGGCTCAACGTCATCGACCCACCCCGGGAACGGCGACCCTGGCGGCGCCTCCGGATCTCCCAGCTGATCATCGGGATGTCCGCGGTGGTCGCCATGACCGCGGTCGGCGGCGTGGCCTACACGCTGACCGGGATCGAGAACCGTCAGGCCCCGCCGGCGCCGTCGGTCGCGCCGCCGCCCGCGCCATCCGTCAAGCCCGCGGCGCCGGCTCCGGCCGCACCGCCGCCGCCCACCGCCGTGCCCCCACCCCCGCCGCCGAGCGCGCAACCCGTCCCAAGTCCTGCGCCGCCGCCGCCCGAACCCCCGCCGTCGCCGCCACCGCCACCGCCTCCGGTCGTGGTGACCACGGCACCGCCGGCGCCGGTCTACACCCCGCGGCACACGGCGCCACCGACGACGACCGCGCCGCCGCAGCCGACGGTCACCACCACGGCCCCGCCGTCACCGACGGCCACGACGACGTCGCCGCCTCCGCCCACGAGTGAGGAGCCCGTCACCACCAGCACCACGACCACGGTGCCCATGACGACGGAGTGGATCCACGTCCCGCTGCTGCCGGTGCCGATACCGATCCAGGTTCCGCAGAAGCAGGCCCCGGCGACCCCCCAGTACCCGCAGTACTCGCCGCAGTACCCGTCGAACGAGTATCCGCAGTACCAGCCGTATCCGGGGAATGAGTATCCGCAGTATCCGGGAAGTTCGCAGAATCCCTACTGGGGCCCGGGTTATTAGCGTCGGTCCTGCTTAGGCGGTCCATCTGCGCGGCCATGCGCGCGCGGGTAACGTTTGTGTCACCAAGTTCGGATGGGGTCTCCCCGTCATGCCCTCGCTCGGGGGGCGTTCGAAAGACCTTGGAGGCGTTACGTGGACATCGTGCTTGGGGTGTCGATAGCTCCCGGGACGGTCCGCCTGGTAGCGATCGAAGGCCAAGACGCCGACGGTGTGACCGTCGAACAAGAAGAGTTCGAGGTGGGCGCCGCCGGCAATGCGGTCGATCGGGTGATCGACGCGATCGGCGGCACCCGCGAAGGAGTGGTCGAGGGCGGCCACCGGTTGAGCTCCACCGGGGTCACCTGGACGAACCCCGCCGACGTCGCCGCGCTGCGGGCGGCCATCAACGCCAGCGATCTCGGCGACGTGATGATGGTCGCGCCCTTGCTGGCTGCGGCCGCGCTGGCGCAGACGGTCGGCGACGCGCTGGCCTACGAGCGCATCGCGATGCTGTTCGTGGAGACCGCCAGCGCGACGCTGGCCGTGGTCGAGGTCGGCGACGGTTCCATCGTCGACCTGCACCGGCGCCGGATCACCGGCACCGCGGCGCCCGCCGAGCTGGCGACGATGGTCGCCGGTCTGGACGCGGGCGGGTCCGCGGCGGACGGCGTGTTCATCGTCGGCTGCGGCGCCGACATCGTTGCGCTGAAACCCGCGATCGAGGCGGCCACCTCGCTGCGGGTGACCGGACCCGAGGAGCCGGACATGGCGCTGGCCCGCGGGGCCGCGCTGGCCTCGGCGAACGCGCCGCTGTTCGCGTCGTCGACCGCGGCCCTGGCCTACGCCCTGGACCCGGGCACCGGGGAATTCGGCCCTTTGGCCGTCGGTCCGAGCCACCTCGACCTGTGGGGCGACGCCGGCACGGGCACCGGTTTCCGCGCGTACAGCGCCCTGGCCGACGACGCCGAGGAAGACGAAGACCAGCGGCCTCCGCGCCGGAGCCGCGCCATGCTGCTCGCCGGCAGCGCCCTGGCCGGCATCGCCGCCGTGATCGCCGGGGTCGTGCTGGTGACGCTGACGGCGGATCAGCCGACGGGTGAGGGGCACAACGCCGGCGTCAGCGTTGCCACCCCCGGCATCCAGCTGCCGGCCGCGCCGCCCAGCACCCCGCCCCAAGCGCAGCCGCCCGCTCCGAGCACGTCCCCGCCGGCGCCCGCGCCCACCGCCGAGGTGGCCGCCCCCGCGCCCGCGCCCGCCCCGATCGCGCAGCAACCCGCGCCGCAGACCACGGCCACGTCGGCGCCCCCGGCGCCCGTCCGTCGCGCCCCGACCCGCCAAACGCCGCAGTACGTGCCCCAACCGGTAGAGCAGGCGGCCCCCCCGCCGGCCGCGCCTGCCCCCGCGCCCCCGCCGGTCGCACCGCCGCCGCCGCCACCGGCCGCGCCGCCGCCGCCCAGGCCCGCGCCGGTGACCATGTACCTGCACTTCCCGTTCGTCACCGTGCCGATCCCGATCACCCCGCCGGCGCCGCCCCCGGCCCCCTAGCACGTGGCACACGCGCGGAGTTGAGCGCACACTGGCAATGACGGCACGCGCTGGCGAGGAGGTCGGATGGGCGAGCACGGTGGGTTCGGATTCGACCCGGACGAATTCGATCGCATGATCCGCGAAGGCAGCGAAGGGCTGCGCGACGTGTTCGAGCGCGTCAGCAGGTTCGTCGCCGCTCCCGGTGGCAGGTCGGGCTGGTCGACGATCTTCGAGGACATGTCGCGGCGACCCCGCCCCCGCGCCCGAGACCGCCGGCGAGGCCGGCGAGGGCGTGTGGGCCATCTACACCGTGGACGACGGCGGCGGCGCGCGCGTCGAACAGGTCTACGCGACCGAGCTCGACGCCCTGCGCGCGAACAAGGACAACCTCGACCCGAAACGCAAGGTGCGGTTCCTGCCCTATGGCATCGCGGTCAGCGTCCTCGACGACGACTCCGAAGAGACTGCGTAGCAGTCGTTTTCGGCTCAGCCCTGGGTGACGACGTTCGAGTCGCCGGAGTTGCTGATCTTCGGCGTGCCCGAGTGGTAGGTCACCTTGTTGTTGAAGCCCGACGCGGTGATGGCGTCGGCGGCCTCGATGGTGACCGCGTTTTGCACCCCGGAGACCGAGAGGCTGGCGCAATGCCCGGTGATCGTCACCGTGTTGGACACGCCGCTGACGCTGACGATGTTGTCGTTGCACGCGATGGTCCGGCTCTCGTTGATGCCCGCGACGCTGAGCCGGGCGCCGCGCGGCGGGGCGGGTGAGGTCGACGGCGCTGCTCGCCGCGAGGCCGACGGGGCGGGACTCGTCGAGACGCTCGGCGGCGAGGTGATGAATGACTTCACGCCGGAAATCTGGTGTGCGGCAAAGGCGGCGATGCCTCCCGCGAGTGCGATCACACCGATCACGATGACGGTGCCAAGGATCCACCACACGCGGTTGCCCGAGGGGCTCGGCGGCGGCGGTCCGGTGACCGGGCCGCCGTAGGTCCACGCCGGCGGCGGTGGCGGGGCGCCCGGGGTCGGCGGCGGATGGGCCTGGCCGGCGGACGCGGAGCTGCCCTGCTCTGAGGCCCACGCCGACTCGGCGAGCGGGCGCTCGAGTTCCCGGATCCGCTCTTCCGGGTCATCGTTTGCTGCCATGCATTGAATATGCCATTCGCTTCTGCGTTTTCGGCCCGTTCGGTAGTTTTGGGGATCGTGCCCGATTTGCCGAACCGCCAGGTGTTGTTGCGTCGTCGCCCGTCGGGGCTCGTCCGGCCCGACGACACGGAAATGGTCACCGCGCCCGCGCCCGAACCCGCCGAGGGGGAGGCGCTGCTGCGCACCACCTACGTCGGCATCGACGCGGCCGCCCGCACCTGGCTCGACGACCAGCCCAGCTACCTTCCGCCGGTGCAGCTGGGTGAGGTCATCCGCGCGGCCGGCATCGGCGAGGTGGTCGCGTCGCGGTGTGACGCGTTCGCCGTCGGCGACGTCGTCACGACGCTGACCGGGTTTCAGGAATACGTGATCATCCGCGACGACCTGTTCAGCACGCCGATCCCGGGCGAGGACGACCAGCTGGCGATCATGTCGGTGTACGGGCCGACCGGCGCCACCGCCTATTTCGGGATGACCGACATCGGCCGACCGCAGCCCGGGGAGACGGTGGTGGTGTCGGCGGCCGCGGGGGCCACCGGATCGGTGGCCGGGCAAATCGCCAAGATCGCCGGCGCCCGGGTGGTGGGCATCGCGGGCGGCCCGCAGAAATGCCGGGCGGTGGTGGAGGACTTCGGGTTCGACGCGTGCATCGACTACAAGAACGACGACATCGTCGCGGCGCTCAAAAAGCATTGCCCGCAACGGGTGGACGTCTACTTCGACAACGTGGGCGGGCCCATCCTCAACGCCGTGCTGGGCCGGCTGGCCCCCCGCGCGCGGGTGGTGCTGTGCGGCGTCATCTCCAGCTACCTGACCGGCGACCACCCGGGGCCGGCGAACTACGTGAACCTGTTGTCCAAGACCGCGCTGATGCAGGGCTTCAACGCGCTGGACCAGTGGGGCCGCTTCGACGAGGCGTTCGCCGCGCTGCGCGGCTGGGAGGCCGAGGGCCGACTTCACCACCGGCAGACCATCTTTGAGGGCATCGAGTCGTGTGTCGACGCCCTCAACGGCCTGTTCACCGGCGTCAACGTCGGCAAGACGCTGGTCAAAATCAGCGAACCCGGCGCGCGCTGAGGCCGCGGGATGCGCCGCACCCCCACCGCGTGGTGTTATAACACCGTTTGCGAGAGTTGCCTGGGGAGAGCGCGCCGGGCTTGACGTGCCGGCTTTCAACGATGGGTGGTTTGTAGATGGATCGTCGCAGCATGATGTTGATCTCGGGGCTCGGCATGCTGGGGGCTGCGATGCGCTTGCCGGGTGCCTGGGCCACCCCGCCGGCGCCGCAGGCGCCGCCGGCCGCCGGCGGCGGGCCCTACATCTTCGCCGACGAGTTCGACGGGCCGGCCGGCTCGCCTCCCGATCCCGGCAAGTGGACGATTCAGACCTGGCAGGACGACGTGTTCCCGCCCGTGGAGGGGATCTACCGCGACGATCGCCAAAACGTGTTCCAGGACGGCAATTCCAACCTCGTCCTGTGCGCAACCCACGATCTGATGAGCAACACCTACTACAGCGGCAAGCTGCGCGGCAACTTCCGCAGCATGATCAACCAGACCTGGGAGGCGCGGATCAAGCTGGACTGCTTGTTCCCCGGCCTGTGGCCGTCCTTCTGGGGTGTCAACGAGGACCCGCTGCCCGACGGCGAGGTCGACATCTTCGAGTGGTACGGCAACGGCGACTGGGCCCCCGGCACCACGGTCCACGCGGCGTCCAACGGGAAGACCTGGGAGGGCAGGTCGATTCCCGGTCTGGTCGACGGCAACTGGCACACGTGGCGAATGCACTGGGGCGAAGAGGGATTCGAGTTCTTCCGGGACGGGGCGCAGTACTACAAGGTGCCCAACAAGCCCATCCACGTCGCCGGCGGCGCGCCCGACGACTTCCGGTGGCCGTTCAACAACCCCGGCTACTGGATGACCCCGATGTTCACGCTCGCCGTAGGCGGGGTGGGCGCCGGTGACCCCGCCGCGGGTGTCTTCCCGGCGTCCATGCTGGTGGACTACCTGCGCATCTGGTAGCGGTCATTTCGTGGCTTTGAGCACCTGAACCAGGTTGAACTGCCACCGCTCGACCAGCCGGAAGCCCAGGTCGTGCGGCACCGCGAACGCCGGGGTCGGCCCGTAGCGGGGGCCCGGCGGCAGCGCGGCGCCCCGCTCGTGCGCCGGCTGTGACGGGTCGGCCTGGGTGATGATCCAGACCACGCCGCAGTGGCTCAACGGCTTGGCGACGACCTCGGGGATGAGGTTGGTGTCGAAGACGTCGTTGCGGTCGGTCGCGCGCTGCCACAGCGTCAGGTCGACCAGCTTGCGATAGGCATCCGGGCGAGCCGCCAGCAACGGGCGCATGGGGGCCGGCATGAACGTCACCGTGTCGTTCACCAGCAGACAATCGCCCGGCGCGGCCCGCGCGGTGATCAGGTCGGCCACCTGGCTGTAGTCCATCCCGTATTTGGCGTACGGGTTGCGCTGCGCCCGAACATAATTCGGCGCCGCCGCCACGGCGAACAGGCCGACCAGCGCCGCGGTGACCCAGGGCCTGGCGGCCACCGCGCCGCCGCAGACCCCCAGGATCAGCGCCATCGCGGGCGCGGTGAACGACAGGTAGCGCGGCGTGTAGATCGAGTGCACCAGCACCGAATAGGTCAGGATCGCGGCGGTGGGAATGGCCAGCCACCCCGCCGCGAGCACCAACAGCTGCCGCTCCGATGGCGCCAGCCGCGCGGACCCGCTGAGCCACAACACAATCGCCGCACACATCAGCAGCGCCGCCAGGATGGCGAACGGGGGGCTTCGCTCGAAATACTGTTGCATCACCACGTCTTCGATGGTGCGGTGACCGATCGGGGCGACCCAGCTGATCTGGTGCGCCTGGCCGGCCACCGTCAACAGGAACGGCAACACCGCACCCACCGCCACGGCCGAGGCAGTGGCGAAGCGCGCCAACACGGTTCGGCCGCGGTGGAAGACGACGACGAAGACGACGTACGCCCCCAGCAGCAGCGCGATATACGCGTCGAGCACGATCGAGAGGGCCAGCGCGACACCGTAACCCAGCCACAACCGCCGGGTGTCGCGGCGCGCGGCGTGGACGAGCAGGACCGTCAGCCACACCGCGGCCATCATCGACAGGGCATAGGGCCGCGCCTCGATGCCCGCCCACGTGGTGCGGGGCAGGATCGCGCAGAACGTGCCGGAGGCGATCGCGACTGTCCGCGACGAGAACTGCTTGCCCAGCACCACCACGCCGGCGGCCGCGCCCCCCGCCGCCAGGCCACTCGGCGCGCGCGACCAGAACTCGGTGGCCGGAAAGACCTGAAACCACCCGTGCATGAGCAGGTAGTACAGGCCGTGGACGGCATCGACATTGCCCAGCATGTGCCACATCTGGGCCAGCGAACGGCTGTAGGAGGCCGAGATGGTCGCGGCCTCGTCGTACCAGAAGGAGGGCCGGGCGGCCCCGGCCATGCTCACCGCGACGGCCAGCGCCGCGACGAGCAACGGGTCCAGCGCGGCCGCCACGGCAGGCCGGCGGCTGCCGAGCACGCCGGGGCTGAACACATCGCTATGGTGCCAGAACGGCCCGGGAGGATCGGCCGACCGGGCCCCTGATTCGAACGTATGATCGATCAATGGGACGGCTCGCATCGATCGGGTACAACGGCCAACCGGTCCGTGACCCGTTTCGCGCGGTCCGCCCGCCCATCGCCGTCCTGGTCGACCTGACGGTGCTGTTCCCGCGTGAGCCGCACCGCTCGGGGCGCTATCAGCCCAACGGGCTGCAGCTGCACAAGGTCGTCGAGGGCCGGCTGAGCTGCTGGGCCCTGTGCGAGCAGGGCGACTGGTGGGGCCTGGTGACCTATCCCGTCGCCTACGGATCCCGGCGCAAGACCGTGACGCACTGGGTGCCGGCCTGGACGCTGCGCCGCAAAGCCTGACCGCACCGCGCAATGCGATGATTGCTGCCCGTGGACGCAAGTTGGGCCTCGGTCCTGAGCAAGCTCGTCGCGCTGGCGGCCGTCATTGCGCTGTCACCGATCACGGTCATCCCCGCGGTGCTCGTGCTGCACGCGCCCCGGGCGCGCCCGGCCAGTCTCGCCTTCCTCGGCGGCTGGCTGGTGGGGCTGGTCGCCTTCACGGCGGCGTTCGTCGCCGGCTCGGAGGCGCTCAGCGGCTTCCATGCGACCCCGCCGAAATGGGCGTCCTGGGTGCGCCTGGTCTTCGGGGTGGCGCTCCTCGCGCTCGCGGCGTTCCACTGGTTCACCCGGCACCGCCACCGCAGCATGCCGCGGTGGATGCGGTCGTTTTCCACGCTCTCCCCGGCGCGCGCCGGGGTGGTGGGGGCGGTCCTGGTGCCGCTGCGGCCCGAGGTGCTCATCCTGTGCGCGGCGGCGGGTTTGGCCGTCGGCAACAGCAGCCTGAGCGCCGGCGGCGAGTTGGTCGCGGCCGCGATCTTCGTCGTCGTCGCCGCGTCGACGGTGGCGATCCCGATCCTGGCCTATGCCGGCTCGGGTGACCGCTTCGAGGGAACGCTGGAACGTCTCAAGGCCTGGATGGAGGCCAACCACGACGCGATGCTGGCCGTGATCCTGTTCCTGATCGGGTTGATCGTGCTCTACAACGGGATTCGCGCGCTGGCCTGACCCGCGTTCGGCCGACTCCGGCGCGTTTCGGCGTCACTTCGGCACGGCAATGGGAGGATGCCGCCCATGGCAGGAAGCTGGGGCACGGTGCTGACCGGGCTCGTTCCGCTCGGACTGGTCATCTCGCTGTCGCCGCTCACGGTCATCCCGGCGGTGCTGGTGCTGCAGGCGCCGCGGCCGCGGCCGAGCAGCCTGGCGTTCCTGGGCGGTTGGCTGCTCAGCCTGGCCGCGCTGACGGCGCTGGCCGTCGCGGCCTCCGGGCTGCTCGGCGGCTTGGACAAGGCGCCGCCGCGGTGGTCGTCGTGGCTGCGCGTGGTGCTGGGCGCGGCGCTGATCGCGTTCGGCGTTTACCGGTGGCTCCGCCGAAACGACCAATCCGAGTCGCCGGCGTGGATGCGCTCGTTCGCCAACATCACCCCGGCCCGCGCCGGGATCACCGGCGCGGTGCTAGCCCTCGTGCGCCCGGACGTGGCGCTCATCTGCGTCCCGGCCGGATTGGGGATCGGCACCAGCGGGCTCGGCGTCGCCGGCGACTGGGCGGCCGCCGCGTTCTTCGTCGCCATCGCGGCCTCAAGCGTCGCGATCCCGATCCTGGCCTACGTGGCCGCCGGCAGCCGCCTCGACGACACGTTGGCGCGCCTCAAGGACTGGATGGACCGCAACAACGCCGCCCTGCTCGCGGCCGTCTTGGTGGTGATCGGCGCGATGGTGCTCTACCACGGGATTCACGCCCTGTAGCCGCCGTCGGCCAGGCCGGCGTCGGCTTCGAGCCTGTTGGTCGCCCCAAAGGCCAACTCGCGGAACAACTCCCGACCGTAGCCGGTGAGCATGCCCAGATAGCCGCGGGCCGCCCATTGCTGCGCGTGCCGCTCTTCGTGGTGCAGCACCCGGTCCAGGTCCAGCCGGGTGCAGCGCGGCGCGCCGTGCCCGTCAAGGCACCAGGTGTGCCCGGAGGCGACGACCCGGCACAGCTGCTCTGCCGGGTCGTCGAGCCGGCCCAGGTTCACCATGAAGATATCGCCCCACGTGGTGCCGCCCCGCTGGCTGAACAGCCGCTGGATCCAGTTGCCGCCCAACCCCATCAGCATGCCGTTGGGGGTGGTGACCAGGCGCCCCCCGTTGCGGTGCACGAACGGGACGTCGCGGGTGTAGCTCCAGCCGTTTGCCTGCTGCCGCAAGCGGATTCGGGTCACCTCGGCGGCGCAGTGAGGGGTGGCCGGGAAGTCGGTGGGTCGCTTGCCCGCCGCGCCGTAATCGCTGCCGGCGTTCAGGATGTAGGTCATCAGCGCCGCCGCGCGAGCGTCGCCCCCGCCGGCGCTGGGCGGCAGCAGGAAGAAGGATTGGCCGGCCGGGTCCTTGATCTCTTGCATCCTCGCGAGGACCACGAAGCTGGCGCGCGTGATGTCGTGGCGCCGGCTGATCTCGGCGAGCGCGTGCGGGGGCACGCCGCGGCGCTCGGCGTTCTCCCGCCATCTCGTGCAATAGCCCTGTGCGTCCATGTCTTTCCGATCGATTGTCACCCATGGTTAGGGTGGAGCGAATGAACAGGCGGCCCTGGCGACGCGCGCGCGGCGTCAAACAGATCACCCGAGGACTCGGCACGCTGGATCGCGAGCTGTTCGACGCGATCGCCGAGACGGACACCCCGCTGCTGGACACGGTCATGCCGCGGTTGACGCGCGCGGCCGACCATTCGAAGCTGTGGCTGGCCATCGGCGCGGCCCTGCTGGCCACCGGCAGGCACAGCGCGCAGCGCGGCGCGACCCGCGGGCTGGTGACGCTGGCCGCCACCAGCCTGGTCACCAACCAGTTCGCCAAGCGCATCCGGCGGCGCCCGCGTCCCGGCTACGACTTGGTGCCCCTCGTCCGGCAGGTCCGCCGCCGCCCGACGTCGAATTCCCTGCCGTCGGGGCATTCGGCCAGCGCGGCCGCGTTCGCCGTCGGGGTCGGCCTGGAGAACCCGCCGCTGGGCTTCGGGCTGGCGCTGCTGGCCGGGCTGGTGGGCCTGTCGAGGGTGGCGACCGGCGCGCATTACCCGGGCGACGTCGTCGCCGGGTTCGGGATCGGGTCCGGCCTGGCCGTGCTGGGTGGCCGCCTCGTGCCGCCGATCGTCGAAACCGCCCTTCCGCGAACGGAACCGCTGCGCGTCGAGACGCCGCCGCGGCCGGACGGCGCCGGCGTGGTCCTGGTCATCAACCCGGAGTCGGGCAGCGGCACCGGGGCCCGCGTGCTCGACGAGGTGCGCGCCGAGCTGCCGAAGGTGGACATCCGCGAGCTGGGTCCCGACGACGACCCCGTCGAGGTCTTGCGTGGCGCGGCCGCCGGCGCCGAGGTGCTCGCGGTGGGCGGTGGCGACGGCACGGTGGCGGCCGCGGCCGGGGTGGCCATCGACGCCGGGCTCCCGCTGGCGGTCTTCCCCGCCGGCACGTTCAACCACTTCGCCAAGGACATCGGCTGCGACACCGTGGCCAAGACCGTCGACGCGATTCGGCGCGGCAGCGTGGCGTGCGTGGACCTGGTGTGCCTCAACGACTCTCAGATGGTGCTCAACACCGCCAGCATCGGCGCCTACCCGGCGTTCGTGCGGCGGCGCGAAAAGCTCGAGAAGCGCATCGGCAAGCCGCTGGCGGGTCTTTACGCGATGCTGCGCACGCTGCGCAAGGAAGAGCCGGTGCGCATCTGTTACGACAACAAGACCCTGCTGACTTCGCTGTTCTTCCTGGGCAATTCGCTGTACCTGCCCACCGGTTTCGCGCCGGCGCGGCGGACCCGCATGGACGACGGCCTGATCGATGTTCGCATCCTCGAGGCGGGCCGGCCATGGGCCAGGACCCGGATCCTGACCGCGCTGGCGCTGGGCCGGCTGGAACGCAGCCCGCTCTACCACGAGTTACAGGTGCCCGAATTCAGCTTCAGCGCCGTCGACGGCCCCACGACCGTTGCCCGCGACGGCGAGGTCGGGGACAAATACGACCAGGCCCGCTTCACCGCGAAATACCGGATCCTTCCGGTGTTTCGTCCGCTTCCCGACGCGCGGCCCCCTCGGTGAGATCGCGCACCCGCGCGTAGCGGGCGGGCACCTCGGGCGAGGGTTCGGCGGTGTATTCGTGCGTCGGCGGCGGCTCCCACGCAGGCGGCCGGGGCGAGCCGCTCAGCGCCCAGGCCGCCTGCCGCGCCGCGCCCGCCGCGACGTACTGCGCCGGGGCGGGCGCCAGCACCGGCATGCCGAACACTGCCGGCGCTATCTCGCGCAGCGCCCTGGATTGCGCGCCGCCGCCGACCAGCAGGATGCGGCGCGCGACGACACCGCGCGCGGCCAGATGCGCGACGCCGTCGGCGAGCGAGCACAGCAGTCCCTCCACCGCGGCCCTGGCCAGGTTGGCCGCGTTCGCGTTGGAGACCCGCAGGCCGTGCAATGCCCCGGTTGCGTTGGGCCGGTTGGGTGTTCGCTCACCTTCGAGGTAGGGAACCATGACCACACCTTCGCTGCCCGGGGGCGCCGACAGCGCGAGCGTCGACAGCTCGTCGTGATCGACCCGCAGCATCGCGGCCGCGGCGTCGAGCACCCGCGCGCCGTTGAGCGTGCACACCAGCGGAAGGTAGCGCCCGGTGCCGTCGGCGAATCCGGCGACATACCCCGCGTCGTCGCGGACCGGATCCGCGGTGACCGCGGCCACCACCCCCGACGTGCCGATCGAGACGATCACGTCGCCCTCTTGGGCGCCGAGGCCCAGCGTCGCGGCGGCGTTGTCGCCCAGACCCGCACCGAATAGTGTTGTGCCACTGCTTGTCCCGTCGGATGGGCCCAGCACGGTGGGCAGCCGCGGACGTCGGCCGCGCAGCGCCAGTTCCAGCAGATCGAGGCGGTAGTCGCCAGTGGCGGCGTCGTAGTAGCCGGTGCCGCTGGCGTCGCTGCGATCGGTCGTCAGCCCCGCGATGTCGGCGTCACCGCGCAACCGCCACGTCAGCCAGTCGTGGGGCAGGCAGACCGCCGCGGTGCGGTCCGCGTGGCGCGGCTCGTGGTCGGCGAGCCAGCGCAACTTCGCCACGGTAATCGCGGCCAGCGGCACGACGCCGACGGCTTGGGCCCACGCGCGCGCCCCGCCCAGCTCGCGCACGAGGGCGTGCGCGGCGTCGGCCGAGCGCACGTCGTTCCACAGCAGCGCGGGCCGCACCACCGCGCCGGTTTCGTCCAGGCACACCATGCCGTGCTGCTGCGCGCCGACGGCCACAGCATCGACGCCATCCAGCCCGCCCGCGTTCGCAATGGCCTCTCGCGCGGCGGATTCCCAAGCGCGCGGGTCGATTTCGGTCCCGCTCGGGTGGCCGGCCTGGCCCTCGCGGACCACCGCTCCGGTCTCGGCGTCGCACACCAGCACCTTGCAGGATTGCGTCGAGGAGTCGATCCCGGCGACCAGCGTCATGACGCGTCGTCCCCGACCAGGGCCCGCAGCGTGGCGCGCGCGCCGCGGCGGTGCAGGCAGTCCAGGGTCCACCGGTAGGCGTCGCGGAAGCGCGGGGCGTCGATGAGGTCGCCGAACACCGGGCGGTTGGCCAGAAACGCGTCCTGGTCGTCGCGTTGCGAGCGGGCGAGCGGCACCAACGTGTCGGACAGCCGGTCGATCACCTCGATCGGTTGGCCCTGTTCGTCGACGCCCTCGGCGTAGCGGGCCCAGCTCGCGACGATCGCCGCGGACAGCCGCACCGGACCGCCGGTGCGCAGATTGTCGTGCACGACCGGCAGCAGCCATTTCGGGATGCGGTCCGAGGAGTCGGTGCACAGCCGGGCGACGGTGTCGCGCGCGTAGGCGTTGGCGAACCGGGGGAGTAGTTGGTTGCGGAACTCGGTCAGCCCCGGGATTCGTGTCAGCGTCGGCATGGCCTCCGAATCCAGGTAGCGGGCCAGGAATTCGGCGATCACCGGATCCTGGGCGGCCTCGTGCACCAGGCGGTATCCGGCCAGGTATCCGAAGTAGCACAGGCCCTGATGGCCGGCATTGAGCAACCGCAATTTCATTGCCTCGTACGGCGCGACGTCGTCGACCAGCTGCACACCGGCCTGGTCCAGGGGCGGGCGCCCGTCGGCGAAGTCGTCCTCGATCGCCCACATGGCGAACGGCTCGGCCACCACGGGCCGGGCGTCGCGCACGCCGTATTCGGCCTCCAGCCGCTCGGCCACGTCCGGCGTGGTCACGGGCGTGATCCGGTCGACCATCGAGTTGGGAAAGCGTGTCTTCTGGTTCATCCACTGTGCGAGTTCGGGATTGGTGCGCTGTGCGTAGGACGTGAATGCGCGCCGCGCCGTGTCCCCGTTGCCGACGATGTTGTCGCAGGACACGACGGTGGGGGAGGGCAGGCCGCGCGCCCGGCGCCGGTCGCACGCCTCGGTCACCAACCCGAACACCGCGCTCAGGGGCGGCTGGTAGCCGCCCTCGGTGATGGTGAGTGAGATGATCCGGGTTGCCGGGGCGGCGAGCAGTTCGATGACCGCGTCGGGATCCTCAGGCGCATAACGGAAGTCGACGATGGAGCCGATGACCCGCGGTTCCCGCGTGCCGTCGGGGTGTTCGAGGGTCAGCGTGTACAGGTGGTCCTGGTCGCGCAGCGCGTCGCGCATCTGTTGGTCGCCCGGCAGCACGCCGACACCGCAGATGCCCCAGTCCCGCGCGAGCCCGGCGTTGAGCAGCCGGTCGATGTACATAGCCTGGTGGGCGCGGTGAAAGCCGCCGACACCGAAATGCGCTATGCCGATGCCGATTTGGCTGCGGTCATAGGTCGGGACGGGGATGTCGAGACCGGTCAGGTTCCGTGCGTTCAGCTTCACTCGAGTGTCACCTTAGCGCGGAGTCCGCTGCGGCTAGCTGATTGCTAGGCGTTGGGGCAGAGGTCGCGCAGGGCGAAGATCACCACGTCGGCGGCCTGGCGGCCGTTGATCCCGCCGGAGCCCTGGTCGGCATCGGAGCGCTGCAGCGCCAGCAGCTCCAGCTGCTGCGGCGAAGCGCCCCACGAAAGCTGCTGACACAGATCCGCGCCCATCTGCAACAGCGCGTCGTCGCCGCCGTCGACGGCGTGGATCCCGGCGTTGTGCAGGTCGTTGAGGAAGGCGGCCTGGTCGGCCCGCGCCGGGCCGGCCCAGGCAATTCCCGAGATCAGAAGTGGACCCAACGTCAGCGCCGCTCCGATGAACCGGCCGTGCAGCCTGCGTGCCGCCATCCCACGTTCTCCTTGTGTCTTTGCGCGATGCGGATGATGCACCTTTACACAAAAGTGCATGGACCGCCGCGCGGGAGATCCGGAGGATGAATAGTCGGCGAAGACTGGCCGCGCGGCTGCGCGCGCGGTGTGCGAGGACTCAGCTCGGCGTGGCTAGCTTGGGCACAGATCGCGCATGGCGAAGACGACGATGTCGCCGGCCTGCTGGGGGCTGAGGCCGCCGGCTCCCTGTCGTTCGTCGGAGCGCTGCAGCGCCAGGCCCTCGAGCTGCGCGGGCGGGGCGCCCCAGGAAATTTGCTGGCAGATGTTCAGGCCCGCCTCCAGGAGTGCGGCGTCGCCGCCGGTCACGGCGTGGATCCCGTCCTTGTGCATGTCATTGAGAAAGCTGGCCGCGTCGGCCTGCGCGGGGCTGGCCCAGACGAGGCCGGCGAGAAGCGGGGCACCGAACAGCGCCGAGGCGATGAAACCGCCAGCTAGACGACGTGGTGACATATGCCCTTCCCCTCTGTCTGTCAACGGTTGCTCTCACGGTGTTCACTTCTATGTAACCTCCTGGACAGACTTTGTGCATCAAAAATTCCCTGTGAATGACCTGCGGGTAAATAAAGTCCGCGGGATTCGAAGTCGGCGGCCGACCCCGGGAGAAGCCCCAGAACGCATGCGTGTCGGCGCAGGTCAGCGATGTCCGTCGGCGGTGTTCCGATTCGTGACAGCGTTGTGACGTCACCATTTGGAAACGGCGCGGTGCGGCGTGGCTCGTGTCGCGTGTCGGCTGCTGACAATTGGCCCGGTCGTGAAGGACGGCCTCGGTACGGCTAGGCGGGCCTGCTGCACTGATTGATTGCGGAAATAGCTGAGCGTGAATGAAGGAGAGTTGGCGCTGATGGCGATCGTCGATCGGTTCAACATGAAAGTAGTTGCCGGCGCTGGGTTGTGCGGAGCAGCTATAGCGTTGAGCCCCGACGCGGCGGCCGCCCCGCTGATAACGGGCGGCCACGCGTGCATCCAGGGGCAAGCGGGCGACGCGGCGCCGGCCGCCGGAGGTCCCGTGGCCGCGGGCGCGCCGGCGGACATGTGCGCGGCGCCGCTCACTGACATGTCCGGCGTGCCCATGGCCGTGCCCGGACCGGTGCCGCTCGGTGCTCCGGTGCCGATCGTGCCGCCACTGCCGCTCGCGCCGCCCGTGCCGGTCGTGCCGCCGGTGCCGGTGGTGCCCGCCGGTGCGCCGCTGATCGCCCTGGGCGGCCCGGTGGCGGGTGCTCCCTTGGAGGCGGCCGCTCCGATCATCGACATGGCCGGGGTGAAGGACGCGCCGACCGGCCCGGCGCCCACCGGCGGGCCGACGTCCGGTCAGCCGATTCGCCCGGGCCCCGCGAGCTGAGCCCGAATGTGTGCGGGCCCGCTGGTTCCTACCAGCGGGCCCGTTCCGTTGCGTGCCCCAACAATCGAAGCTCCGCACCCGGCTTGCATGTGGGTGCGGAGCTTCGTTTGCGAGGGCGCCGCTTGACGCAGCTCGGTCTGACTGAGGCGCTAGTCCTGGACGATCACCGGGTCGCCGACGTTGACGTGGTTGTAGTACCACTCGGCGTCATCGGGGCTCAGGCTGATGCAGCCGTGGCTGACGTTCTCGAGCCCCAGTGATTGGACGGCCCAAGGGGCCGAGTGCACGAATAGTCCGCGGTTGGTGATGCGGACGGCGTAGTTGACCGTGAGCAGGTAACCGTTGGGGTCGTCGACAGGGATGCCGACGCTGCTCGAATCCATGGTCACCGCAGGCTCTTTGGAGAGCACGGTGTACGAGCCGACCGGCGTCGCGTATTCCGGCCTGCCGAGCGAGGCCGGCATCACGCCCTGCTCCCCGAAGTGCGGCCGATGATGCGGCGCCGGGAGTTGGGTCGGCGGTCCCGCCTCGACTCCGTCGATGCTCACGGTGAACGTGTGCTGCGAGATGCTGGCCACGCCGATGACCGAGGGGCCCGTTTTGATCTCCGAGGTCGCCTGGCCCACCGTCAGCGCAATTGTGCTGTGCGCCGGCCAGTATCGGTCGGGCACCCACTGGACGACCTTGTTGTCGAGCCATTCGAACTTGCCCGTCATCGAGGGCGTCGACTTGACCTCAACCGCCCGCTCGGCGGCGCGCCGGTCGGTGACCGGAGCACGGAACGTCACCACCACGGGATGCGCCACGCCCACGACCTCGCCGCGCGTCGGTGAAACCGATGCGATGGCCGGGCCATGCGACAGGTTGGCCGACGCGAGGCTCACACCGGCCGGCGCTACGACCATCCCGGCAGCGACCCCGACGACCCCAAGAACACACCGAACACCGGTCCGCATGGCCTCAATTCCCTTTTAACTGACATCGTTGCAATAGGGATGATAAATGGCGTCTGACCTGCGAAACCGCAAGGGCACGTGGATATTTGGGCACGCAACGGTCACGTTTTGGATACGGACGTTTAGTTCGGCGGCCTGGCGACGAGACGGGCGACCGGGGCAATTGTGAAGCCGCGAGACGCGCGCCCCGCCCCGCTGGCAGAGTCAATTCAAATTCGGCTCTTACCAGCGGAGTGTCCGTGTTTTAATCGCCGAGTGGCAGACCCGATCAAGTACCAGGGTGGCGAGCCCGAGCAATGGCTGGGGACACTCGGCGACATCTCTTTCTCGCAGCATTGGGTAGCAACGCCGGCCGGCGTGCACCCGATAAAGGGCACGGTGTGGACCGTGACCGACATGTCGCACTATTCGGAAAGCATCTCCACCGCCGGCATTGTCCTCTGCATCATCTTCGTCTGGTTTTGCCTGCTGGGACTGCTCTTCCTGCTGATGAAGGACCGCAGATACACGGGCTATATCCAGGTCACCGTTCAGGGCGACGGGTTCTTCCACTCGACACTGCTTCCCGCTGCGGGACCTCAGGCGACGATCAGTGTCACCCAGCAAGTGAATTACGCGCGGACGCTGGCTGCCGCAGCCTGAGCTGTCATCGTGGAGCCGATGACGGGAATCGAACCCGCGTATTCAGCTTGGGAAGCTGATGTTCTGCCATTGAACTACATCGGCACAGTCGCCTCAGAAGGCTAGCATCCATCACCGGGCCGGCAGGCGCGCCCGGGCGGCCTGACCTCCCCCGACAACCCGGCCCAGGAGCGCGACCACGAAATCTAAGACGCCTATCTAACTATTCTCATAACGCTCAGATTTATTATTTCGTTATCGCAACGTAATGTGCTCCGGGTGGGTCGACACGAATTAGCCAGGAAGCGACGTAGACCGTCAGTGGCCCTGGCTGCGGTGCTCGCCCCCGCGGCGGTGTTCTTCGCGGTGTCCGCCGATGTCCATCCATTTGCACCGCACAACCAGGCCAAACCCGTGATCAGCGAGCCCGCCCCCTGTTGCGTGCAAATCGTGACAGCCGCGTCGAAGCGGCCCGCTAAAGGGCTGGTTGACGGCGAGCCCGCCGCGGCATCGCGCTACCACACGCGATCGCGCTTCCTGCCCGCCGGCGTCGCGCCGGAGCAGGGCCTTCAGGTCCGCACGATCTTGGTCGAGCGCAGCATCAGCGCGGAGTTCCCCCAGATCCACGAGATCGGTGGGGTGCGGCCGGATTCGCTGCCCTGGCATCCCCGGGGGTTGGCGCTCGACGTCATGATCCCCAACCCTGGCAGCGCCGAGGGCATCGCGCTGGGCGACTCGATCGTCGCCTACGTGATGCAGAACGCCACCCGGTTCGGGATCCAGGACGCGATCTGGCGGGGCGTCTACTACACACCCGGCGGAGCGCAGGCCAGCCGGCTCGGCCACTACGACCACGTGCACGTCACGACCACCGGCGGCGGATATCCGACCGGCGACGAGGTCTATCTCCGCTGAACCCGCTGCGCAGCAGATAGGCTCGTCGCGTGCTGCTCTCCGATCGCGACCTCAGGGCCGAAATCAGCGCCAGCCGGTTGGGCATCGACCCCTTCGACGACGCCCTGGTGCAGCCGTCCAGCATCGACGTTCGCCTCGACTGCATGTTCCGGGTGTTCAACAACACCCGCTACACCCACATCGACCCGGCCAAGCAGCAGGACGAGCTGACCACCCTTGTCGAGCCCGTCGAGGGGGAGCCGTTCGTGCTGCATCCCGGCGAGTTCGTGCTCGGCTCGACGCTGGAGCTCATCACGTTGCCCGAGGACCTCGCGGGACGGCTGGAGGGCAAGTCGTCGCTGGGCCGCCTCGGCCTGCTGACGCATTCGACCGCCGGCTTCATCGATCCCGGCTTCAGCGGTCACATCACCCTCGAACTGTCCAACGTCGCGAACCTGCCGATCACGCTGTGGCCGGGCATGAAGATCGGTCAGCTGTGCATCTTGCGGTTGACCAGCCCGGCCGAACACCCTTACGGCAGTTCGAGAGTGGGCTCGAAGTACCAGGGCCAGCGAGGACCCACGCCGTCGCGCTCCTATCAGAACTTCATATCGTCTACATAGGTTCTGCGGGGCCCGCTCGCCCCCGTTCTGCGCGATACTTAGTTAGCCATGGTTTTTACCTCCGCCTGGCCGTGGTTCACCGCAATGCCTTTGGAGGGGTTTGTTTTGGATATCGTGCTCGGGGTGTCGATGGCACCGTCGTCGATCCAAATGGTTGTCCTGCAAGGCGAATACGCCGACGGCGCCACGGTAGAAGAGGACGCGATCGACGTCACCGGCGCCGACGACGCGGCGACCGTGAGCGCGTCCGACCGGGTGATCTCGGCGATCTTGGGCACCCGTGAGGGTGCCGCCGATGCCGGCCTCGAGCTGTCGTCCATCGGGGTGACGTGGACCGATCAGTTCGAAGCTGCCGCCCTGCGCGACGCGCTGACCGCTCACCGGCTCGACAACGTGATGCTGGTCTCGGCGTTTCTTGCCGCGGCGGCGCTCGCGCAAAACGTCGGCGGCGCAATGGGTTACGAACGCACCGCCGTACTCCTGGTGG
Source organism: Mycobacterium sp. 5-140-3-2 (assembly GCF_035666375.1). Taxonomy (NCBI): domain Bacteria; kingdom Bacillati; phylum Actinomycetota; class Actinomycetes; order Mycobacteriales; family Mycobacteriaceae; genus Mycobacterium; species Mycobacterium sp. 5-140-3-2. Next base: position 5,121,744 of record NZ_CP142025.1, on the reverse strand, counting down.
AGCCCGATACCGCCACGCTGGCCGTCGTGGAGACCTCCGACGGCTCCATCCCCGATGTGTACAAGCAGCAGATCCATGCCGAGTCCTACGGCGCCGCCGCCGAGCAGCTCAGCGGAATGGTCGCCGGGCTGGAGAAGCTGGAATACCGCCCGGACGGGCTGTTCGTGGTGGGCTCGGGCGTCGATGTCGCCCCGTTGAAGCCGGCGCTGCAGACGACGACGGCGCTCGACGTGAGCGTGGCCGAGGAGCCGGAGACGGCGCTGGCCCGCGGCGCGGCGCTGGCGTCGGCGAATGCCCCGCTGTTTGCCTCCTCGACCGCCGCGCTGGCCTATGCGCAGGACCCCGGCACCGGCGCCGTCGACCAGCACTCCCTGCCCGAGTACCTCTATGTCCCGTTCGGTCCCGACGCCGGCGACGACGAGCTCGCCTACAGCGCGGTGGCCGATGAGGACGCCGACTCGCCGACCGTGGTCATCGAACGGCTCTTCCTTCCCGAAGAGAGTCAGCCGCAGCGGCGGCCGGCGCTGCTGATCGGCAGCGGGCTGGCGGTGGCTGGCATCAGCGCGGTGTTGGCGCTCGAGATCGCGCTCGCGATCGGGATCCGCACGACGGGCACCGTCGCGTTGCAGCCCACCCCGAACCAGCACCTGATCGTTCCCACCGAGCAGGCGCCGGCGCCGGTGCAGGCGTCCGCGCCGGAGGCGAAGATCAGCCTGCCGGCCCCGGTGGCGGCCCCCAAGCCGTTGAATCCCCCGGTCGCGGCCCCGCTGCCCGCGCCTCCGCCGCCGGAAGCCCCTCCCGTACCGGCGGCGCCGCCGGTGGTCCCCGTTCCCGTCGTGGTTCCGCCCCTGCCAGTCCCGGTGCCGGTGCGCATCCCTGTTCCCAACCCGGTGGTAAGGCCGCCGCTGTTCGAGGCACCGCCGCGCGTGTCAATCCCTCAACCGGCGCGGCCGCAACCGCCGGTGCAAATTCCTCAGCCGCCGACGCCCCCGAAGGTGGGCGGCACCGTTCCGCAGTCGCCGCCGCATCAAACGCCTCCCGGTGAAGGCACCCCGCCCAAGCCGGGCGCTCCGGGTAACTCCGGTGGCGGTCACGTGCCGACGCCGGGTTCGGGGGGTTCCGGTGGTGGGCATGTCCCGACGCCGGGTTCGGGTGGTTCCGGTGGCGGCCACGTGCCGACACCCGGTTCGGGTGGTTCCGGTGGCGGCCACGTCCCGACGCCCGGGTCGGGCGGCTCCGGCGGAGGCCACGTGCCGACGCCCGGGTCGGGCGGTTCCGGTGGCGGCCATGTCCCGACGCCCGGGTCGGGTGGTTCCGGCGGTGGTCACGTGCCGACGCCCGGATCAGGTGGTTCCGGTGGTGGCCATGTCCCGACGCCGGGTTCGGGTGGTTCCGGTGGTGGCCATGTCCCGACGCCGGGTTCGGGTGGTTCCGGTGGTGGCCATGTCCCGACCCCGGGTTCGGGTGGCGGCCATGTCCCGACGCCCGGTTCGGGTGGCGGCGTACCGAAGCCTGGTGGGGGCGGCCCGGGCGGACTCGGCGGCGGCCACGCTCCTGCGCCCGGCGGCGGACTTGGCGGCGGTCACGCTCCTGCGCCCGGCGGCGGACTTGGCGGCGGGCACGCTCCTGCGCCCGGCGGCGGATTTGGCGGTGGCCACGCTGCGCCGGCGCCTAAAGGCGGCGGTGGCTTCGGCGGCGGGCATAGCGGCGGTGGCCTGGGCGGCTTCGGCGGCGGCCACAGCGGCGGCGGCCTGGGCGGTTTCGGCGGCGGTCACGGTGGCGGCGGTGGCTTCGGCGGCGGTCACGGTGGCGGTGGCGGCGGCCACAAATAGCCTCGGTTTGCCGAGCCTCCTCCCACCAAGCGGCGCATGGGGCACAGCTTCGGCGGTCACGGCCACCGATAACTCAGCAGGCTAGGGTGGCGTCGCGAACCCCCATGCGGCGCCGGCGCGGCTGTGCTGGCGCAGCACAGCAACCAAGCGTCTGGCGATTTGGAGGAGCGGTGGAGGTCGTACTCGGTGTGTCGATGGCACCGGAGACAGTCCGCATGGTGCTCGTCGAAGGCGCTGCCGCGGGCGGGGTGACCGTCGATCAGGACGGCTTCGACGTCGTCGGCGACCCGACCCCAGCTGCCGCCGCGGATCACGTCGTCGCGGCCATTCTCGGCACCCGCGACAGCGCGGCCCTGGGCGGTTACCAGCTCAAATCGAGCGGAGTGAGCTGGACCGACCCGGCCGAGGCGGCGGCCCTGCGAGATGTGTTGGCGGCGCGCAGGATCGAGAACGTGATGCTGGTCTCGGCGGTGATGGCCGCCGCGGCGCTGGCGCAGGCGATGGGCAGCGCGACCAACTGGGCCCGCACGGCGTTGCTGCTCGTCGAACCCACCAGCGCGACCCTCGCGGTCGTCGACACCTCCAACGGGACCGTCACCGACGTGCACCGGCACCCGCTGCCCGGCCGCGACGACGTCGCGCTGGCGAAGCTGACGGCGATGGTCTCGGGCGCCGAATCAATGCGGGCGCGGCCTGACGGGCTGTTCCTCGTCGGCTCGGACGTGGACATCCCGTTGATCAAGCCAACGCTCGAGGCCGCCACGTCGCTCTCGGTGACCACGCCTGAGGAACCCGAGATGGCCCTGGCCCGGGGTGCCTCGCTGGCCGCGGCGAACGCACGGTTGGGCGCGCCGCGGACGATCACGATGCCGTCCGCGCGGATTTCCTCGACCGAGGCGACCGGGTCCGCCCACAACCCCGACGCGCGGGCCGCCCGGTCACGCGAGCGGCACAGCCGAAAGCCGGCGGCCACCGTCGCGCTCGTGATGACCATTTTCGTCACCGGCTTCGTCGCGTTGGCGCTCGCGCTCGTCTTCGGCCGCGATCCGGACACGGGCCAACCACCGGAGGTCAGCACGAACGTCGTCGCTCCGCAGGCCCCGTCGCCCCCGAACACCGGCCCGCCCCCGCCGCCGCCCCCTGCGCCGGCGCCGCCCGAAGCCCCGACGCCCGAAGCGCCCCAGGCACCTGCGCCGTCCCCGCCGCAATCCGGCGACCACCCACACTGGGACGACTGGCTGCATCGCCATTTGGGGCCCGATTTTCCGGTCCCCTAGCCCCGCCGCGGACGGGTCCCGGCCCACCCCCCGGCCGCCGAACACGCGTAAAATCGGGGCACTAGGGGAATAACGGTGGGGACTCAGCGATGTCACGCGCCATCATTTCGTGCGACGGCGACGCCCTCACCGCGAATGACTAGCAACCGACTATTGGAGGAGCTTTGGACACCGTACTTGGTGTGTCGATGGCGCCGACCGCAGTCCGGATGGTGCTGGTCGAGGGGGAAAACGGCGACGGTGCGACCGTCGATGAAGACAATTTCGACGTGACGACGTCCACTGACGCAGCAACTGTCACCGCCTCGGACCAGGTAGTCTCCGCCATCTTGGGGACGCGTCAGGGCGCGGCGGAGGGTGGCTACCAACTGGCGTCGACCGGGGTCACCTTCACCGACCCCGTCGAGGCGGCCGCGCTGCGCGACAAGCTCGCCGCCCACAAGGTCGAAAATGTGATGCTGGTCTCGGCCTTCCTGGCCGCGGCCGCGCTGGCCCAAGCGGTCGGCCACCGAACCAACTACGCGCAGACCGCGCTGCTCTACATCGAGCCCGACACCGCAACGCTGGCGATCGTCGACAGCGCCGACGGATCCATCGCCGACGTCCGGCGCCAAGTCCTTCCCGAAGACGACGAGGCGGCCGTCGCCGAGCTGACGCGGCTGGTCTCCGGCGCGGAGAACATGGAAAGCCGCCCGGACGCCGTGTTCGTCGTCGGCTCCGGCATCGACATCCCGCTGATCAAGCCCGCGCTGGAGGCGGCGACCACCCTGCCGTTGACGGCGGCCGAGGAACCGGAAACGGCGCTGGCCCGCGGCGCCGCGCTGGCGTCGGCGCATGCCCCGCTGTTCGCGTCGTCCACCGCGGCCCTGGCGTACGCGCAGGATCCCGGCACCGGCGCGATCAATCCGCTGGCCGTGGCGCCCGGCTACTTCGACGCACCCGGCGACGCCGGGGTGGATGCCCTGGCGTACAGCGCCGTGCCCGACGACCCCGACGACTTCTTCACCGGCTCGCAGACCGCCGCGACCGAGCTCGTCGGCGCGGACTATCGCGGGCGCAACTTCAGGTTGGTGGGCAGCGCCGTGGCGGCGGTCTTCGTCATCGGCGTGGTGGCGCTGGTCGTCTCACTGGCCATCGCCATCCGCCCGACGGCGAATGTGCGGCCCAGCCCGAATGAGAACGTCGTGGTCGCGCCCACTCGGCCCGCCCCGGCGCCCGCGGCCCCGGCTCCGGCGCCTGCCCAGGCGCCGGCGGCTCCCGCGCCCGCCCCGGAGGCGCCGGCGCCCGTTCCAGAGGCTCCCGCGCCGGCTCCGGCCGCTCCGGCTCCGGCCCCGGTGGCGCCCGCGCCGATTCCGGTTCCGGCGGCCCCGCCGCCCGCTCCGCCGCCGGTCGCGCCCGTTCCGGTGCCGATCCCGCTGCCGATCCCAGGCATCGGCGGTCCGCCCGGTGGCGGGTGGGGCCCCGGTCACGGCGGAGGCCACGGGGACCACGACGACGGCTTCCCCGGTGGCCCGCGCGGCGGCTTCGGCGGCGGGCCGCGCGGCGGTTTCGGCGGTGGCCACGGTCACGGCGGATTCGGCGGGGGTGGCCCACGCATCAACATCCCGGGCATCCCGGGGATTTAATAGGCCGGCGGAGCGGCGGCCACCCGTCATCTTCCGTTTGCCTCCCGCTTAGCCCGGCGACGCGGTTAGCTCATCGGGGTCGCTTACACCAGTGGTATGCGATGCACCGTGTTCGGCACGGGATACCTCGGTGCCACCCACGCGGTCGGGATGGCGGCGCTCGGACACGACGTCCTCGGGATCGACATCGACCCGGGCAAGGTGGCCAAGCTCGCCGGGGGTGACATCCCCTTTTACGAGCCAGGCTTGCGAAAGTTGTTGAACGAGAACCTGGCTGCGGGTCGGCTGCGGTTCACCACCGACTACGACGCGGCCGCCGACTTCGCCGACCTGCACTTCCTGGGCGTGGGCACACCGCAGAAGAAGGGCGAATACGGCGCCGATCTGCGCCACGTCTATGCCGTGATCGACGAGTTGGTGCCCCGGTTGACCAGTTCGGCGGTGTTGGTGGGCAAATCGACGGTCCCGGTGGGCACCGCGGCCGAGTTGAACCAACGCGCCGCCGCGCTGGCGCCGCGCGGGGTGGACGTCGAAATCGCCTGGAATCCGGAGTTTCTGCGCGAGGGCTACGCGGTGCAGGACACCCTGCGCCCGGACCGCATTGTGCTTGGGGTCCACCAGGATTCGGTGCGCGCCGAGGCCGCGGTTCGTGAGCTGTACGGTCCGCTGCTGGACGCGGGGGTGCCGTTCCTGGTGACGGATCTGCAAACCGCGGAGTTGGTCAAGGTCTCCGCCAATGCCTTTCTGGCGACGAAGATCTCGTTCATCAACGCCATTTCCGAGGTGTGCGAGGCGGCCGGCGCAGACGTCAGCCTGCTGGCGGATGCGCTCGGATACGATCCCCGCATCGGACGCCAATTCCTCAACGCCGGTTTGGGTTTCGGCGGTGGCTGCCTGCCAAAGGACATCCGGGCATTCATGGCGCGCGCCGGGGAACTCGGGGCCGACCAGGCGCTGACGTTTCTGCGTGAGGTGGACAGCATCAACATGCGTCGCCGCACCCGGATGGTGGAACTGGCCAGCGCGGCGTGCGGCGGGTCGCTGCTGGGCGCCAACGTCGCGGTGCTCGGCGCGGCGTTCAAGCCCGAATCCGACGACGTGCGCGACTCGCCCGCCCTCAACGTGGCGGGGCAACTGCAGCTCAACGGCGCCGCGGTCAACGTCTATGACCCCAAGGCGCTGGACAACGCGCAGCGCCTGTTCCCGACCCTGAACTATGCGGTCTCGGTCGAAGAGGCCTGCGAGCGCGCGGATGCCGTGCTGGTGCTCACCGAGTGGCGGCAATTCGTCGAGCTCGATCCCGACGACCTGGCCGACGGGGTGCGCGCCCGCGTCATCGTCGACGGCCGCAACTGCCTGGACACCGCCCGGTGGCAGCGGGCGGGCTGGCGGGTGTATCGGCTCGGCGCGCCGCGACCGTAGGGACATAAGAGCGGGCTTTCCTTCAGTCCGATTTCAACCGCTCTCGCGGGATCGGATCGTCGTTACCCTCAAAAGTCCGACACCGTAGGTGTCTACCAAGGCCTTTCACAACTGGTGCGTGGCTTCATCGACGGGCTTCCCGGCGAGCACCGGTTCGGTGCCACGCTGGCATTCGAACGCAGCGCCGAGAAGATCGGCGAGCTGGTTCGCGGTAAGCCGTTGGCGGCAATCCATCCGGTGGTTCGGGTGCACCCCGAGACCAACGAGCGCGTGGTGTATGTCAACCAGTTCTTCACCAAGGAGATCGTCGACCTGTCCCCGCGGGAGAGTCGTCACGTCCTGGACCTGTTGTTCGAGCAGATCTCTCGCCCGGAGTATTCGGTTCGATTCAAGTGGGAGCCGGGAAGCGTTGCGTTCTGGGACAATCGGGCCACGTTGCATCTCGCGCCGCGCGACTTCGAGCATCTCGATCACGAGCGCGTGCTGCATCGGATCACGCTGGTCGGCGACATCCCGGTCGGCCCGGACGGGCGCCCATCGGAGCCGTTGGAGGGCCAGTTCTTCGGGGCCGCCTGACAGGGCGTGGACCCGACCTCACGGGCTCCGGTGCGACCACAGCAGGCCGAGCAGCCCGAACGCCGCCACCGCGGTGGTGGTCAGCGCTACCGGCCACAACGCCCCGCCCACCTGGGCGACCACCGAGGTGAGCAGCAACGGGATGAGCCCGCCGATGATGGTGGAACTCTGGCCGGACAACGACATTCCGGTGTAGCGGACCCGGGCCGGGAAGGACTCGGCGAGGTATTTGGGCAATGCGCCCCACACGACCCACATCGGCGCGCCGATCAAGGTCTCGGTGATCAGCAGCGCCGCCACCGTCGACGAGGCGGAGAGAACCGCCAGCAGCCCCGCCGTCGGCAACACGAGCAATCCGAGTAGGCCCGCGCGGACCACCCGCGGCGCGCCGACCCGATCGGCGAGCCAGCCGCCCAGCAGCGTCAGCACCCAGAACACGGTGACGTGCACGGCGGAGATGCCCAGCAGCACCGAAGAGGCCGGCAGGGCAAGGCTTTTGGTGCCGTAGCCGGTGAGGAAGACGGTCTCGACGAAGAACGGGACGGTCACGCCGCCCAAATAGACCCCGAAGCAGACCAGCATGGTGCGGCCGTGCTGACGCACCGCCTCGCGCAACGGGAAACGCGACAGTTCGCCGCTGCGGTGCAGCGCGGTGAACTCCGGCGATTCCATCACCCGCAGCCGGATGAACAGGCCGACCACGCTCAGCGCGATCCCGAACAGGAACGGCACCCGCCAACCCCAAGTCACGAAACTGTGCTCGCTCAGCAACGAGGCCAGGATGAACAGCGAGCCGGTGGCCAACCCCTGGCCCAGGGTCGCCCCGGTCTGCACCAGCGATCCCCAGAAACCGCTGCGGTGTGGCGTGCTGGTCTCGGTGACCACCAGGACCGCGCCGGCCCATTCGCCGCCGAGCCCCACCCCCTGAAGAAACCGCAACAACACCAGCAGCGCGGGCGCCGACCATCCTATCGCGCTATAGCTGGGCAGCAACCCGATCAGAAACGACGGTATGCCCATGATCAAAAGCGTTGCCACCAGCATCTTCTTGCGTCCGAGGCGATCACCCAAGTGCCCGAAGACGACCCCGCCCAGCGGGCGGGCGACGAACCCCACCGCGAAAGTGCCAAGTGCGGCAAGCACTCCGGCCGTGGCCGAAGCGCGCGGGAAGAACAGCGGACCGAAGACCAAGGTGGCCGCGAAGCCGTAGAGGAAGAAGTCGTACCACTCCAGCACGCTGCCCGCGAGACTGGCCAGCGCCACCCGGCGCATGCCCGGGACTGGCGCCGCCTCTTCGAGCGGGGTCGCCGCCCGGCTGCTTTCCTGTTCTGCGATCGTCATCGAGGTCTCCGAATGGTCGGCCGGTCAAGCTCCGCGCACCCGCGCCGGCGATCGAAATGACCGGCGCGAGTGGGGCATCGCGGCGAGTACGACCGTCCGGAGCCCCTGCCAAGTTCAGCGCCATCGGGCGCGATTGACGACGGTTGAAATCAGCTTGAAAGCAACTGATTACGCGGCACAACCCGATTTCGGAGGAACCCGGCGCCCGCCATCCAGCGCCACAGCCATGAAATATGTTGCGGCTCTGCGCTATTGGCCGGGCCGGGCGTGCAGCATGGCTCGGGGGTATTCCCCGCCATCTCGAGAAAGGTCGATCCGAACGTGCTCGAACCCGGCCGACCGGAGCGCGTCGGCCACCGGCGCAGCGTCGGAGAGTGCGCGAAACGGCAACGCGGCGGCGACGTCGTCGGCGTAATGGTGGCTCGCCACATGCGGGTTCAGCGAGACGTCGGCGATCAGCGTCGCGTCCGGGGCCAACACCCGCCGCCACTCCGCGAAGGCCTTCTCCGGTTCGAGCAAGGTCCAGATGAAGTGCCGCGCCGTCAGCGCGTCGAAGCTGGCGTCGGGGAACGGCAGCTTTTCGGTGACACCCTCCACGAACTCGACAGTCGCGGCGGTGGCGGCGGCCTTGGCGCGGGCCCGGGCCAACATCGCCTCGGAGGCATCCACGCCGGTCACCCGGTGGCCGAGCTCGCTCAGCAACAACGCGACAAAGCCCGTGCCCGTGGCGATATCGAGCACCCGCGAACGCTCCGGGATTGCGCTCAGCGCCGCCGTCCACAGTCGACGTTCCGGCTCCGAGGAGATACCGTGCGCGGCCCGCTGGTCATATTCCGAACCCTCGCGCTCCCAAAACGCGCGGATCGCCGCGTGCGCGTCCGGGAGGCCCGCGCTGTCAGCAAGCACGGCACCTGGTCCATCGCCTCGTCATCGACGACAGTCTGCAGGGCGCGGGATCCCCACGGCAAGGCGAGCGGGCGCGGCCCACGCGAGTAGCCTGACCGGCGTGGACTATGCCGGCGCATTCCTCGACGAGAACCGGGCTTTCGCGGAGCTGTTCGACGGTGCCGACGAGTCCACGCCGGTGCCCACCTGCCCGGAGTGGACCCTGCGGCAGCTGTTCCGCCACGTCGGGCGCGGCGACCGCTGGGCGGCCCAGATCGTGCGCGACCGGCTCGAGAGCTACCTCGACCCCCGCACCGTGGAGGGCGGCAAGCCGCCGCCCGACCCCGCCGACGCGATCTCCTGGCTCCACGGCGGCGCCCAGCGGCTGGTGGACGCCGTCGAGCTGACCGGGGTGGAGACGCCGGTCTGGACGTTCCTCGGGCCGCGCCCGGCGAACTGGTGGATCCGGCGCCGGCTGCACGAGGTGGCCGTGCACCGGGCCGACGCCGCGATCGCGCTGGGCACCGATTTCGCCCTCGAGCCCGACATCGCGGCCGACGGAATCACCGAATGGCTGGAGCGGGTCGCGATCCAGGCGGGCGGCCAGGGGGCGCCGCTTCCCCTCGAGGACGGGACCACCCTGCACCTGCATGCCACCGACCCCGGCCTCGGCGAGGCCGGGGAGTGGACGGCCGCCGTCGATCAGGGCCGGGTCACGTGGTCGCACGAGCACGGCAAGGGCAGCGTGGCGCTGCGCGGCGGCGCCACCGAGCTGCTGCTGGCGATTTTGCGCCGGCGCCCGCTGGCCGACACGGGCGTCCAACTGTTCGGGGACGAAGCCGTGTGGGAGCGCTGGTTGGACCGTACGCCGCTCTAGCCGCGGCGCCGCACGGTAATTTGCACACCATGACCACATCGGAGATCGCCACCGTTCTGGCATGGCACGATGCCCTCAACGCCGCGGACATCGAGACCTTGGCCTCCCTGTCCAGCGACGACATCGAGATGGGCGACGCGCACGGGGCCGCACAGGGTCACGAGGCGCTGCGCAGCTGGGCCGCCTCGCACCGGCCGGCGACCGAGCTCGGCCGCATGTATGTGCACGACGGTGTCGTCGCCGTCGAACTCAAACCCGGCAGCACCGGCGATCCGGGGGCCGCCAGCGACGCCGCGCTGACGTTCCGGGTGGTGCGCGACCACGTCACCTCCGTGTTCCGGCACGACAGCCTCGCGTCGGCGCTGGCGGCCACCGAGCTCACCGAATCCGACGCCGTCGACTAGGACCACAGGCACAGGAGCTATCCATGCGCGGAATCATCTTGGCCGGCGGGTCGGGCACCCGCCTGCATCCGATCACCACGGGCATCAGCAAGCAGTTGCTGCCGGTCTACGACAAACCGATGGTCTACTACCCGCTGTCCACCCTGATGATGGCCGGAATCCGTGACATCCTGGTGATCACCACCCCGCATGACGCGCCGGGATTTCAGCGGCTCCTGGGCGACGGCTCGCAATTCGGCGTCAACATCACCTACGTGACACAGGACCGGCCCGACGGTCTGGCTCAGGCGTTCGTTTTGGGCGCCGACCACATCGGCAACGAGTCGGTGGCTTTGGTGTTGGGAGACAACATCTTCTACGGACCGGGACTGGGCACCAGCTTGCGCCGATTCCAAACCATAAGCGGGGGAGCGGTTTTCGCGTACTGGGTGGCCAACCCGTCGGCCTACGGTGTGGTCGAATTCAGCGACGACGGCCTGGCGCTGTCCTTGGAAGAGAAACCCAAGACACCGAAATCCAACTACGCGGTGCCGGGTTTGTACTTCTACGACAACGACGTGATCGAAATCGCCAAGGGGCTCAAGAAATCGGCGCGCGGCGAGTACGAGATCACCGAGGTCAACCAGATCTATCTCAACCGGGGCCGGCTCTCGGTCGAGGTGATGGCCCGCGGCACGGCCTGGCTGGACACGGGCACGTTCGACTCGCTGCTGGACGCCAGCGACTTCGTCCGCACGCTGGAACGACGCCAGGGCCTCAAGGTCAGCGTGCCCGAGGAGGTGGCGTGGCAGCAGGGCTGGATCACCGATGAACAATTGGCGCAGCGCGCGCACAGCCTGCTCAAGTCCGGGTATGGCTCCTATCTGCTGAACCTGTTGGAGCGGAGCCGGTTTCACTAGGCCGGTAGCGGCGGCCCGTCCCCCGCAAGCGGGAGGTGCCCCCGGCGCGCGGCTTCAACCTATGGTGGCGACCCGCTGCGCCCGGCTTCGCCGCGCTTGCGATCGCCACGGCCCCGCTCGCGACCGCCGCTAGGCTTCGCCAGCACCGCCGCGATCCCCGTGGTCAGCGGCACCGACAGCGCCAACGCCATCCCGCCCACCGCCGAGCGGGCGATCTCGATGGCCACGCTCTCCCCGGTCAGCACGTCCGTCAGCGAGCGGTTGGCGACGCTGAACAGCAACAGCAGCGGCAGCGAACTGCCCGCGTAGGCCAGCACCAGCGTGTAGACCGTGCTGGCGATGTGATCGCGCCCCACCCGGATGGCGCCCACGAAGATCGCTCGCCGCGAGCCCCCGAGGCGGGCGAGCTCGAACACCGTCGAGGACTGGGTCACCGTCACATCGTTGAGCACACCCAGCGACCCGATGATGAAACCGGCCAGCAGCAGGCCACCGATCGACACGTTGCCCAGGTACGCGCTGACGGTGGTGTTCTGCTCGTCCGACAGACCGGTGAGATGCGCCAATTGTATTGCCGCCCAAGATAATCCGGCTGCGAGCAGCAGGGCCGACAGGGTGCCCAGCAGCGCGGCACTGGTCCGCAGGCTGACCCCGTGGGCCAGATAGATGACCGCGTAGAGGATCGCCGCCGACGCCACCAGCGCCACCGGCACCGCGGGGGCGCCGTCCCGCAGGGCCGGCAGCAGAAACATGACCAGCACCACGAACGCGACCAGGATGCCCACCAGCGCGAGCAGCCCGCGCCAGCGCGCCACGGCCACGATCACCACCGCGAACGCGATCGCCAAACCGACCAGCGCCCAACCCCGTTCGAAGTCGTAGAACGCGTAGCTGGTGGCGCCCTGGTCGTCGACCTGGCGCACGACCCGAATGCGGTCGCCCACCGCAAATTTCGGTTGACCCGGCCCAGGGGAGGACTCGAGCAGGGTGGTGGCGCCCGCGTTCGGCCCGGAATCGACGGCGACCTGGGTCAACACGCAGCGCCCGGCGCCGGGCGCTGCGGGCTGGGGCGGGCCGGTGAGGACCTGACTGACCGACGGGCTGCCGCAGTCGCCCAACCCACTGGACAGCACGTGCCCGGCCTGCGTGCTCACCGCGCCGCCGGACGCGTTCTGCAGCGGCATCGGGATGTCGACGCGCTGCCGACTAGGCCACAACAGGATCGCGCCGACGGCCACCGCCACTCCGATCGCGACCAGCAGCCCGACGACGATCCTGGCGGGCAACGGATCGATGCCGGACGGGCCCGGCGGCAGGCTGTGCGAGTGGGAGTGCGTCACCCGGTCGAGCGTAGAGGCGTTTTCCTGGGTGCTTACTGGCGATAGGCGACGAGGAAGTTGCCCAGCCGCTCGATGGCCGCCGCCAGATCGCGGGCCCACGGCAGGGTCACGATGCGCAGGTGATCCGGTGCGGGCCAATTGAAGCCGGTGCCCTGGGTGACCAGAATCTTCTCCTGCAGCAGCAAATCGAGGACGAGCTGCTCGTCGTCGTCGATGTCGTAGACCTCGGGGTCCAGCCGCGGGAAGGCGTAGAGAGCGCCGTCCGGCTTGACGCAGGACACCCCCGGAATCTCGTTGAGCTTGGTCCAGGCGACGTCGCGCTGCTCGAGCAGCCGGCCGCCGGGCAGGACGAGGTCGTCGATGCTCTGGTAGCCGCCCAGGGCGACCTGGATCGCGTGCTGCGCCGGGACATTGGGGCACAGGCGCATGTTGGCCAGCAGGTTGATCCCCTCGATGAAGCTGCCGGCGTGGTCCTTGGGCCCGGTAATCGCCAGCCAGCCGGCCCGATACCCGGCCACCCGGTAGGCCTTGGACAGCCCGTTGAACGTCAGGCACAACATGTCCGGCGCCAGCGAGGCCAGGTTGATGTGCTTGGCGTCGCCGTAGAGGATCTTGTCGTAGATCTCGTCGGCGAGCAGCAGCAGCTCGTGCTTGCGCGCCAATTCGACGATCTGCGTGAGCACTTCGCTGGTGTACACCGCGCCGGTCGGGTTGTTCGGGTTGATCACCACCAGCGCCTTGGTGCGGTCGGTGATCTTGGACTCCATGTCGGCGATGTCGGGCTGCCAGCCCTGCGTCTCGTCGCACAGGTAGTGCACCGGGGTGCCGCCCGCCAGCGACGTCGACGCCGTCCACAGCGGGTAGTCGGGTGACGGGATCAGCACCTCGTCACCGTTGTCGAGCAGGGCCTGCAGCGTCATCGTGATCAGCTCGGAGACCCCGTTGCCCAGGTAGACGTCGTCGACGTCGAAGCGGGGGAATCCGTCGACCAACTCGTAGCGGGTGACCACCGCGCGGCGGGCCGGCAGGATGCCCTGCGAGTCGGAGTAACCCTGCGCGTACGGGAGGGCCTGGATCATGTCGCGCATGATCACGTCGGGCGCCTCGAAGCCGAACGGCGCCGGGTTGCCGATGTTGAGCTTGAGGATGCGATGACCCTCGGCCTCCAGCCGCGCGGCCTGCTGATGTACCGGGCCGCGGATCTCGTACAGGACGTCCTGGAGCTTCGACGACTGCGCGAAAGTGCGCTGCTGCCGGTGATGGGCCGACGGGTGCGGTGGCAGCTGATGAGGCAGCTGGTGGGTGGTCACATCACCAATGGTGCCATCACTGTCCACTGAAATTTGCTGTCAAGCGCAAAAATCGCAGGTCAGCGCTTGCCCGGGGGTCGCGCCCCGCGGGCGATGCCCAGGCCTTTGACCGGCGGCTGCGACGGTGCGTCGTCGCCGTCGGCCTGCTTTGCCGGCTCCGCTTTCGGTGCCGGCTCGGCCGGCGCCTGTTCGGCGGGCTCGGCTTCTGCTTTCGGCGCCTCGGCTTTCGGGGCCGCCTTCTTGGCGCCGGGTCGCTTGGCGCCCGCGGCCAGGCCCAGGCCCTTCACGGGCGTGGCGGCGGGTGCCTTGGCCTCGGGTTCGGCTTCCGGTGCCACTTCCGCCTCGGGTGCTTCGGCCTTGGGGGCCTCGGCCTTCGGGGCCGCCTTCTTGGCGCCGGGTCGCTTGGCGCCCGCGGCCAGGCCCAGGCCCTTCACGGGCGCGGCGGGCGCCTTGGCCTCGGTCTCGGCCTCGGGCGCGGCCGCTTCGGCAGGTGCCTCGGCCTTGGCCGGTGCCGCCTTCTTGGCCCCGGGTTTCTTGGCGCCGCCGGCGATGCCCAGCCCCTTGACCGGGGCGGCCGCTTCGGCCTTGCCTTCGCTGCCTTCGGTGGCGGGCGCGGCTTTCTTGGCCCCGGGTTTCTTGGCGGCGCCGGCGATCCCGAGCCCCTTGACGGGAGCGGCGGGTGCGGCCGCGGCCTTCGGGGCCGCCTCGGCGGGAGCCTCCTCGGCCTCTTCGGCGGGTGCGGTCGCCGTGGCCGTCGCGGCCTTGGGCGCCGCGGCCGCCCGCTTTTCGGCTTCCTTGGCGGCCGTGCCCTTTTCGGGCAGCGTCGCCTTGTCGTATTCGAGGGACGCGAGCAGGATCTGGGCGACGTCGAGCACCTCGACACCGCTGCGCCCGGCCTCCTCCTGCCGGTCGTTGACGCCGTCGGTGACCATCACCCGGCAGAACGGGCACGCGGTGGCGATGGTGGTGGCCCCGGTGGCCAGCGCCTCGTCGACACGCTCGTGGTTGATCCGCTTGCCGATGTGCTCTTCCATCCACATCCGCGCGCCGCCGGCGCCGCAGCAGAAGCTGCGCTCGGCGTGCCGCGGCATCTCGGTCAGGTTCGCCCCGGAGGTCCCGATCAGCTCACGCGGCGCCTCGTAGACCTTGTTGTGCCGGCCCAGGTAGCAGGGGTCGTGGTAGGTGATGTCCTGGGATACCGGCGTCACCGGCACCAGCCTGTTGTCCCGGACCAGCCGGTTGAGCAGCTGGGTGTGGTGCAGCACCGAGTAGTTCGCGCCGAGCTGGCGGTACTCGCGGCCCAGGGTGTTGAAGCAGTGCGGGCAGGTCACCACGATCTTGCGGTCGACGGTCTCGGTGCCCTCGAACAGCCCGTCCAGGGTTTCGACGGCTTGCGCGGCCAGCTGCTGGAACAGGAACTCGTTGCCCGAGCGGCGCGCGGAGTCGCCGTTGCAGGACTCGCCGGTGCCGAGCACCAGGTACTTCACCCCGGCGATGGCCAGCAGCTCGGCGACGGCCTTGGTGGTCTTCTTGGCCTTGTCGTCGTAGGCGCCGGCGCACCCGACCCAGAACAGGTACTCGTAGCCGTTGAAGCTGTCGACGTCCTCGCCGTAGACCGGCACGTCGAAGTCGACCTCGTCGATCCAGTTGGTGCGGTCCGACGCGTTCTGGCCCCACGGGTTGCCCTTGGTTTCCAGGTTCTTGAACAGCACCGACAGTTCCGAGGGGAACTCGGACTCCATCATCACCTGGTAGCGGCGCATGTCGATGATGTGATCGACGTGCTCGATGTCCACCGGGCACTGCTCGACGCAGGCGCCGCAGGACACGCAGGACCACAGCACGTCGGGGTCGATGACGCCGCCCTGCTCCTCGGTGCCGACCAGCGGGCGGGTGGCCTGCTCCGGACCGGAACCCATGACGCGGCCGAAGCCCGACTCGGGAACGTGGTGTGCCTCGGCGTGCTCTTCGCCGGACAACTCCTCGCCGAGCCCGCCCGCCGGCGTGCTCTCCAGCGGGCTCTCCTTGTCACCCAGGATGTAGGGCGCCTTGGCCATCCAGTGGTCGCGCAGGTCCATGATGACGAGCTTGGGGGACAGCGGCTTGCCGGTGTTCCACGCCGGGCACTGCGACTGGCAGCGCCCGCACTCGGTACAGGTGGCGAAGTCCAGCATGGCCTTCCAGCTGAAGTCCTCGACCTTGCCGCGCCCGAATGTCGCGTCGTCCGGCGGGTTTTCGAAGTCGATCGGCTTGCCGTCGTGCTCGAGCGGCAGCAGCGGGCCGAGACCGTCGGGCAGCCGCTTGAAGATGACATTGATCGGCGCAGTGAAGATGTGCATGTGCTTGGAGTGCAGCACGATGATCAGGAACGCCAGCATGACCGCGATGTGCAGCAGCAGGGCCACCGTTTCGATGATCTCGTTGGCGGGCTGCCCCAGCGGCCGCAGGATCGCGCCGAACAGTTGCGACAGGAAGGCCCCGTTGCCGTAGGGCAGCGTGCCGTTGTTGACCGCGGATCCGCGCACCAGCACGTAGGTCCACACGACGTTGAAGATCATGAACAGCACCAGCCAGGCGCCGCCGGTGTGCGAGCCGTAGAACCGGGATGAGCGGCCGATCTCCTTCGGGCTGCGCATCAACCGGATGACGGCGAAGGTGGCGATGCCGAGGAAGACGGCCGTGGCGAAGAAGTCCTGCAGGAAGCCCAGCGCGTCCCACCGCCCGATGAACGGGATGTGGAAGTTGTCCTGGAACAACAGCCCGTAGGCCTCGATGTAGACCGTGAGGAGGATGAAGAAGCCCCACATGGTGAAGAAGTGGGCCAGGCCGGGGATCGACCACTTCAACAGCTTGCGCTGCCCGAAGACCTCGGAGAGCTCGGCCCAGATTCGTTTGCCGGGTTCGTCGGTGTGCCCCGGGGCCGGCTTGCCGGACGTGATCAGCTTGAACAGCCACAGGACCCGTCGTGCGGCGAGCGCGGCCACGACCAGCGTCATGCCCATGCCCACGACCAGCCTGATGAGCATCTGCGTTGTCACAGAAGGTCTCCCCAATGCATAGATAATTCGGCCTGTGCTTTATTTGCCTGCTTAAGCCCCGCTCATAGTTACATCTTCGCGGCTTTCGGCGCGAGAAAGGCTGCCCTAACTTCGGGTTCGTCGGTGCCTCTGGCCTGCTAGTTGATACCCGCTCGCCTGGTGTGACGTTTGTCGGAGTGACCAGCGCCACCAAATTTCGTTAAATGACCCTTTTCGGAGCCCTTTTCCGGCCAGACGCAATCGTTCGCGTCAGCGCCCGAATGGGGGTTGGAAGATCGGCGGCAGGGGTCGCACCCGGGTGGTCGTCGTCGGCGCCGCGGACGTGGTGGTCGCCTGCGATGTCGTGGTGGGCGGCGCGGTGGTGGTCGTCGTGGTGCTCGGCGGGGGTGTCGTCGTCGTGGTCGACGGCTCCGGCGGCGGTGTCGTGGTGGTCGTGGTGGCCGGCGCCTCGCTGGACGGTGGCGGCGGAGCCGGAACGACGGTGACGGTGGTGCTGTCGTTCGGCCCGGTGATGGTCACCGTTTGTGGCGGTGGCGGTGGGTTGGGCGAGGACGTCGGGGGGGCCGGGGTGGACTTCGTCATCAACAGGCCGATCGCCAGCGCCGCGGCCACCAGCACCGCCACCCCCGCCCCAACGACGGTCAACACCAGCGCCGTGCGCTTGTACCAGGGCAGCCCGCCCTGCTCGGCGTACTCGAATTCCCGTGCCTCGCTGGCATATTCGCCGGTTGCGTCGCGGCCGGTATAGGGCACCGGCTCGTCGGAGTCGGCGTCTTGCGACCACGCCAGGGCGTCATCCACATCGGTGGCCTGGGCGGCCCACGCGGCCTGGGTGGCCCCGATTCCCGCGGTGCCGACCATTTCGGTCGGCGTCTCCACGGCGGCGGCCGCGGTGGTTTCGGCGCCCCCCGCTGCGTACTGCGCACCGAGCGCCGCGGCGCCGAGTGCGGCGAGTGACGCCGGCTGCGCCGCGCTGCGGAACGGAACCCCGAAGCGCTGCGACAACCGCGCGGTGATCAGCGGGATGCTTGCGCCCCCGCCGACGATCGCCACGGCGCGCAGGTTGGTGTTCGGAATTCCGTTGCGCCGCAACGTATCTTGCAGCGAGGTGACAAACCGGTCCAGCGGTGGGGAGATCAGTTGCTCGAACTCGGTGCGGGTCAGTTGGGTGGACTCCCCGGACGCCCCCGCGACGGTGCTCACCGCGGCGGTCGACAGTTGTTCCTTGGCGCGCCGGCAGGCGGCCAGCAGGCGGGTCTGCGATCCCATCCGCGCGCCGCCGCCCAGGACGGCGGTGCTGACATCGGAGGCCAGCAGGTGATCGACGATGAGCTGATCGATCGCGTCGCCGGAGAAGTCGGTGTGCCGCATGGCCGGGGCGACGGGCGCAAAGCCGGCATTGGCGTCCAGCACCGTGACGGTGGTGCCGCCGGCACCGAAGTCGCACAGCGCGACGACGCCGTCGGCGGGAAACCCCGGCGTGCCGCGCAGGGCCGCCACCGCGGCCGTGGCGTCGGAAACCAGCATCGGCGCGACCCCACCACGCGCGAGATCCGACTGGGCGAAGAACTCGTCGCGCAGCGCCGCGAACTGTTCGTCGGACCAGTAGGCGGGGACCGCGATGCTGATCGGTGTCCCGTAGCCGACCGTGCGGGCCATCGCCTCGATCGCCTCGACCGTCAGCGCCGCGCCCAGGTACTTGGTGCCGTCGGCCGCCACCAGCGGTGCCCGGTCGCCGACCCGCTCGACGAACCCGCGCAGCACCAGGCCGGGTGCGGTCAGGTTCGGATTCTCTTCCGGCAGGCCGACTTCGGTGGGACG
Source organism: Mycobacterium sp. 5-140-3-2 (assembly GCF_035666375.1). Classification (NCBI taxonomy): domain Bacteria; kingdom Bacillati; phylum Actinomycetota; class Actinomycetes; order Mycobacteriales; family Mycobacteriaceae; genus Mycobacterium; species Mycobacterium sp. 5-140-3-2. Next base: position 5,103,097 of record NZ_CP142025.1, on the reverse strand, counting down.
GTGCTCGAACAGGGTGACCACCGAGCTGCGGGTGACCGGGGCGCTGCCGGCGCGGGCCGCCACCAGGTTGGCCACCCCGATCGATAGCCCGAGCGACTGGCTCATGTCCGCACCCCTGTGTCAGTAGTCCCGTGGATTGCAGCGAGTCTAGGGCGCCGCCGGCGCCGCGTCGCCGAGCGTGATCGGCCTGCCGCCGACTCGCTAACGCAGGCCCGGCGGAACCGTGATGACCGTCGGCACCTGCGGAATGGTGATCACCGGCGGCAGCTGCGGCAGATGGTGGCGATGCGTGGGCTGCTGCGTTTGTTGCCCGGTGGGCTGCTGCTGCGTCGGCTGCTGGGCCGGCGGCTGCTCTTCGGCGCTGCTGCTGGACTCAGTGGTGGTCGTGGTCGTCGTGGTCGACGGCGTCGTTGTTGTCGTTGTCGTGGTGGTGCTCGTCGTCGACTTGGGGACGTGGTTGACGGATTGGTCGTCGTGAATGAGCTCGATGATCCCGAAGACGATCAGGCCGATCAGGATGACGACGGAAATCAACCAGGCGATGAGCATCGCGGGCCTGCGGTACCAGGGCGTGGGCTCGGGTTCCTGGTCGAACGGGTCGAAGCCCTGGGGTTGCTCGAACCCGTGGGGCGGCTGGGGCGGGAAGTTCGGTGGCGGGACTTCACCGGTCGGCGGCTCGCTCATGCCGAAATCGGCATGCTGGGTCGGCCGATTGTGGAAGTCATCGCGTGGACCGTTGGATGCCACGGCACCGATGGTACTGACCGCACCTGCCAGCCTGCTGATGCCAACCCCTAAGGGGCGGTCGCGTCGCTCAGAAGGAGGGGTGCGGGTTCCCACACAGAGCGTGCACTCAGGGTCCACAGCCTACCGCCAGACTGTGGCGCTCAACACACCCGCCACACCATTTCCGGACGAATGATATTGCAGTACAGCACAGTTCGACCGCCCCATCGCTTTTGACTTACCAACATATTCGTGACAGTCTCTTTTCCCGAATCGATGTGGAGGTCGAACGGCAAGCCCACATCAACTGCGGCGCCTCCCGGGCTGGGCAGGCCGGCGAGTGAGCCGCCAGCGACCAACACGTACCCGCCGTCACAGCAGCGACGCCCGGTATGACATCGGGTCCTGGCGCCGCGGCGAGCGGCCATGCAATCCGAGCGCAGGGTAGGGAGGCGATCACGATGCCCGGCCGGCCCGCCCATGCGCCCCGGGTTCGTCGTCTCTGCTACAACGATCGGCCCTGCTAATGGCCGCCGATCCCACAGACCGCGAATGGTGGTCAGAAGCCGGCGACGACGCCCCGACCGCGGCGAGCCAGCACCGTCGCGCGGCGGAGTCGCCCGATGGGACCGACCCGGCCAAGTGCACAGATGCGGCCCACGAGGGAGCGTCGCAGCGTGCAGTCGGTGCCGTCGCGGAGGCGGGAAGCCAACTGACGAGCGCCGTGGTCGTCATCGCGCTCGTCTCGGCGATCTCGGGCTTGCTCTACGGCTACAACACCGGTGTCATCTCCTGGGCCCTATTGCAGCTCACCGAGGAGTTCAACCTCACCGCGGCCTGGAAGCAGGTGGTCGCCGCCAGCATCCTGCTCGGCGCCATCGTCGGGGCCTTGGCGTGCAGCTGGCTATCCGACCGGTTCGGCCGGCGCGGCACGCTGTTGATGCTGTCGGTGCTGTTCATCGTCGGCGCGCTGTGGTGTGCCGACGCGCCGGATGTCGTAGTGCTGTCGCTGGGAAGGCTGGTCCTGGGCTTCGCCGTCGGCGGGGCGACCCAGACGGCCCCGATGTATGTCGCCGAGCTCTCGCCGTCGGCCTACCGAGGGCGGTTGGTGCTGTGCTTCCAGATCGCCATCGGGGTGGGCATCCTCGCCGCTAACCTCATCGGGGTCTTCGACTCGGTCTCCTGGCGGGGGCCGACCGGAATCGCGTGCGTACCCGCCGCGATCATGCTGTGGCTGTTGCTGCGCCTCCCGGAAAGTCCGCGCTGGCTGGTCAAGCAAGGTGATCGAAACGCCGCGCGAGCCGTGTTGGAGCGGGTCCGGCCCGACGGCTACGACGTGGGCGCCGAGCTGGACGAAGCGACCGAACTCGCGCGCATGGAACGCAAGGCCAGCACCCGCGGGTGGAGCGGGCTGCGCGACTCCTGGGTGCGCCCGGCCCTGGTCCTGGGTTGTGGCATCGCGGTGTTCACCCAGCTCAGCGGCATCGAGATGATCATCTACTATGCGCCGACCATCCTGACTGACGACGGCGTGTACCGGTCCGTGGCTCTGCTGGTGTCGGTGATGTTGGGTGCGACGTACGTGATCGCCCAACTAGTGGGGCTGGCCATTATCGACCGGGTCGGCCGGCGCCGGCTCACCCTCATCATGGTGCCGGGCGCGGCGATCAGCCTGTTCGCGCTCGGCCTGATCTTCGTCACCGCCGACAGCGGCCACGATGTGATCGCCTACATCATGATTTCCCTGATCGCCTTCATGGTGTTCAATGCCGGCGGCCTGCAGCTGATGGGATGGCTGACCGGCTCGGAGACCTATCCGCTGGCGGTGCGACCGGAGGGCACCGCCGTGCATTCGGCGACGCTGTGGGGGACCAACCTGCTCATCACGCTGACGCTGCTGTCGCTCATCAATGCGATCGGGGTCGGACCCTCGATGTGGCTCTACGCGTTGTTCAACGTGGCGGCGTGGATCTTCGTATTCTTCCGCATGCCCGACCTCACCGGTAAAAGCCTGGAAGAAATCGAAAAGAACCTGGCGGAGGGGAAATTCCGACCGTCTGACTTCGCACGCTGACGAATACGCTTGCGCGGCACGTCTTTTCGGGCAGCAGTGCGGCGCGGTCACACGCCAGCCATTGACCGGCCCCGAAGGATCCGTTCGATCCGGTCGAGCAGCTCGCTCGGGTTGTCGTGGGCGCCGTTGTTCCAGGCCGCGAGGGCGTCGAGGAGGTTGCTCGGTTGAACACTCAGATACATCCCGAGCATCACCGTCGCGGTCGCCTCGCCGCTGACATCGGCTGGCTGGTAGGCGACTTCGACTTGCAACCGCTCGGTACCGGCCGCCACGCTCGGGACGAGCTTTGGCTCGATCGAACGGACATGCTCACGCCGGATGTCGGTCAACTCACTGCCGCGCTCTGCGATCCGCACGGTCAACGCCGCGGGGGTGATACGGAGAAGGGATCGGCGCCAGATCCAGAGGGAGACTCCCACCAATAAGGCAGAGATGGCCAGCAGAATGACCCCGCCGTACCACAGCCACGCCGGATTACCGGGTGCACATCCTGCGCCAATCATGGCGAACGCGATTAGGGGGAACAGCAAGGTCGCCATGTATGGGTTGCTCTCGTACCACGGAAGATAGCGGCAGACAATCTCCTGCCCGGTCCGCCTGACCCCGGCGCCGAAAATTCGGCGGCCGCTCCCATAAATGATGCCGACGCCGACCGCAGCGGCGCCGACAGGCAGATACCAAGCCGACCCAACCAGCACATTTATGCCCGCCAATAGGCACAGCGCGCCGCCGAAGGAATAGCGCAGCACGCGCCACCAACGGCCTTTTGCTTCGCCGCCGGCCATCAGTGACCGCCTCGTGTGGTCACTGTCGATTGCCCCGAAGGATCCCTTCGACCCGATCCAGTAGCTCGCACGGGTTTTCGTGGGCGCCGTCTTTCCAGGCGATTAGTGCGTTAAGAAGGTTAATCGGCTGGATGGTCAACTGCAGGCCGAGCAGCACAGTCTTGGACTCGCTGCTCAAACCCGTTGCGCGGTAGCTGATTGCGACTTGCAGCGACTGGCCGCTCACACCATTCGGGACGATCTTGGGCTCGATCGACACGACACACTCACGGCTTATTTCGGTCAACTCTTCTTTCGGCGCAGTCAGGCGCACCGTCAACACCGAGGGCGAAATGCACAGAAGGCACCGGCGCCACATACATACCGCGCTGGAAACGAAGATGGGCGTCAGAACCAGCAGAAGGATTCCGATGAACCGAAGCCACGCGGGATTGCCGGGTGCACTGCCCGCGCCGATACCTGCGACAGCGAGCAATGGGAACAGCACGTTCAAGACGTACACATTTCCCTCGTACCACGGGATGTATCTACAAATAATCTCGTCGCCCGCCCGGGTGACTCCCGCCCGAAAAATTCGGCGTCTTCCGAGGATGAACATGAGTGCCGCGCAGAATGCGATCAGGGACAGGTACCACTGAACTCCGACCGAAGTTGCTACCGCCGCAAGAAGGAGTAGAGCCGCGCCAAAGATGTACCGCAGTCCCCGCCGCCACTGGCCGCTCGTCTCGCCGTTGATCATCAGTGACGGTCTCGTGTTGCGGTGACGGGCGCCGGACCTGCCGGCGCGGCACCCAGTTGTACAGACAGCCAGACGTTTTCCCGCCGCACGGGTGAATCATCTAGCGCGGTCACCGTAAGTTGCGCAATCAGTGTCTCCTGTTCAGCCGAGATGATCCGCGATCGTGACACACTGTCGATGGCGCCGAGCTCATGGATAATCTTCATCGCCAGCAACCCCTGAATTCCGATGGATTCAGCTGCCGGGCCGAGTTCACGGCGCACCTCGTGACATCCCGGAGTCGACTGCAGCTGCTGCTCCACCAGCATCGCGAAAACTTCGGCGGGGTCCAAAGCGGCCTCGACACGATGCATCGTCAACACCGCGTTAGCGCCGAATGTGTCGATGCACGGGTCGGCGCGACAAACCCATACCCGGGCTCCGACTGCGGAATCGAACGGTTCCCAGCCCTGTGGTACCCCGACCTCCACGACAAGCCCGGCGAATCGGTCGACCGGGGATACTGCAACGCCGTGCTTCTCTATGAACTCATCAAATCGCATCGTCGCCGACCTACCCGAATCCGAAAACCGATTCCACGCCGTGCACCGCACTCCCGACCGCATCCGCGACCGGATGCCAGACTTCTCCGACCACCTTCGATCCACCCCAAGCGGCGATAGCTCCCACGCCCGCGCCCACCACCAGGCCAAGGGCCGTCCCCGCCCCCGGAATGACCGAACCGATCGCTGCACCAGCAGCCGCGTCTCCTGCCAATGTGCCCAGGCCCAGCCCTAACACGGTTCCGACAGACTCCCGGGTGACGGCCTCGGAAACCGAGTTGCCGTCATGGATGTCGGACATGACGGCGGGCACCGCGCTGGCCGCAGCGACCACCCCGCCGACGCGGGAGAAGCCTTTCAGCTCGATGCCGCCGATCTTCGGATCCTCGAACCATCTCAACAAGCCCGGATCAGCCTTGCCGGGACCCGTACCGGGGGACTCGGCGATCAATCTGGTCGTCGCCCCGCGCACACCGTCGGCGGTACCGCCGGCGATCGCGCCCGCGGCGCCGGTCAGCACCTCGCCCTTCGTCGGGGCCAACGCGGGACCGCCGCCGGGCTGCTCGGCCGCGCCGCCGCTGGGCTGCTCGGCCGCTCCCTGGGCGGGCCCGGCCTGGGGGGCCGTGAGGTCGTATCCGTCCGCGTGCAGGGTCCCCATTGCGTTCTGGAACGAGTTGGCGTAGCCGTTGCGGGTGGATTGCAGCTGGCCCAGCGCTGCTTTGGTGTCGCGGATGGCGTCGTCTTCGCGGCCGCTGATAAACGCATCCAGCGCGTGTCGGTCTTCCGCGGTCAGTGTGGGATCTTTTTCCAGCTCCACCGCTTGGCCGATGAAGCCGTCCAGCTGCTGCAACTGACTTTCTAGGGCCGCGATCTGCCCGGCCGCCGTCTTTTGCGCCTCGGCCAGATTGGCAGCGATGTTTTCCAGGTCCGCACCGATCTTGGGCAGCTGCAAGGACTGCGCCCCAAGGGATTTCGTCACGCGCTGCACTTCGGCGGAGCCGTTGATCGGATGATCCCCATTCTGATGGTTCCACGCGGCGTCGAAGCGGCTACGGGCCTGGTCGAACGCATTGGTGGCCTCGGCGGTGCATCGGCCCGCCTTGAGAAACGCCTCCGCCAGCTGAGCAATCTGAAACGGGCTACCGGCCTGCAGGCTCTGATTGATCGCCCACGGGTCGCCACCGGCTTCGGCGATCAGCGCCGCGACGCTGATGTAGCGCAGTTGCATGGAGTCGTGAGGTCTTCTTGGTTAGGCCGGGACTGAGCGAGCACCGGTAGCTGGTCGGCGACATCACGCGGCAGACCGATCCCCCCGCCACGCCGTCGACAAGGTTACCGCCCTAGAACGTGTTGACCTTGTCGATGCTGACGAACATGCCGTGCTTGGTCTGGTCGTTGGTGAAGCGGGTGCCGTCGACGTTGGCGATGATCGTCCAGCCCTGGGCGGCGTAGGTCTGGTAATCGATCTTGACGGTCGGGATGGCTCCGAGGTTGCCCAGCACCCACTGCACCTTGCCGCCGGTGGTGACGCTGACGCCGTTGGCGTGCTCACCGTCCTGCAGCGGGGAGTTGGTGAAGGGCGCCTCGCAGCCGACGGTGTCCTTGTTGATCTGGCAGCGCGTCACGCCGGATTTGGTCTCGATGAAGACGTAGCCGTTCTGGTCGGGCGGCAGGGGGATGGCGCCGGCCGGATTCGTGGGGCCCGTCGGCGCGGCCGGAGCCGTCGGGGCCGGAGCGGCGGTGGCCGACGGCGGCGACGGCGTGGATCGCGGCGTGGGGAAGGACGGTTCGCCCGCGCCCGCCCCGGGCGAAGCCACCGGCCGGCCGCCGATGACGGAGCTGCAGCCGGACACCAGCCCGGAGCCGGCGAACAGGGCTACGAGCAGCAGCGAACCACCGGCCAGGCTCCGCCGCGCATTATCCGAAAACCGCACCCGCCGCTCCCCAGACGATTCGAATGGCGGCACTCAGGTTACCCACCCTCCGACGACAGTCGCTGCACTCGAGTGCCTATCGATGCGGCGCCGATGGTGAAGCTTTACCGCCGCGTGACCGACTCGCGGGGCGACTGTGCGCCGCCACCGCTGGCCCCGGGAACAACACGGGACCGCGGGCCGTTAACATGATCGACAAGTTGAGTGAACCAGGCTCAAGACTGGGTTGACAGCCTATCGCCCTCAGGGGCAGGCTTGAGCGGGGTTCACTCAGCATAGTGGCACCAGACAAGCTCTACACAATCAGGAGGAATCACTATGGCTCGTGCGGTCGGTATCGACCTCGGGACCACCAACTCCGTCGTCGCAGTCCTCGAGGGCGGTGACCCCGTCGTCGTCGCCAACTCCGAGGGCTCGCGGACCACCCCGTCCATCGTCGCGTTCGCGCGCAACGGCGAGGTGCTCGTCGGCCAGCCCGCCAAGAACCAGGCGGTCACCAACGTCGACCGGACCATCCGTTCGGTCAAGCGGCACATGGGCACCGACTGGTCCATCGAGATCGATGACAAGAAATACACCGCCCAGGAGATCAGCGCCCGTGTGCTGATGAAGCTGAAGCGCGACGCCGAGGCATACCTGGGCGAGGACGTCACCGACGCGGTGGTCACCGTGCCGGCGTACTTCAACGACGCCCAGCGTCAGGCGACGAAGGAAGCCGGCCAGATCGCCGGCCTGAACGTCCTGCGCATCGTCAACGAGCCGACCGCCGCCGCACTGGCCTACGGCCTGGACAAGGGCGAGAAGGAGCAGACCATCCTGGTCTTCGACCTCGGTGGCGGCACGTTCGACGTGTCGTTGCTCGAGATCGGCGAGGGCGTGGTCGAGGTCCGCGCCACCAGCGGTGACAACCACCTCGGTGGGGACGACTGGGACGACCGTGTCGTCGACTGGCTCGTCGACAAGTTCAAGGGCACCAGCGGAATTGACCTGACCAAGGACAAGATGGCGATGCAGCGGCTGCGTGAGGCCGCGGAGAAGGCCAAGATCGAACTCTCGAGTTCGCAGAGCACCTCGATCAACCTGCCTTACATCACCGTCGACGCGGACAAGAACCCGCTGTTCCTCGACGAGCAGCTCACGCGCGCCGAATTCCAGCGCATCACACAGGATCTGCTGGACCGCACCCGTCAGCCCTTCCAGTCCGTGATCAAGGACGCCGGCATCTCGGTCTCCGAGATCGACCACGTGGTCCTGGTGGGTGGTTCCACCCGGATGCCCGCGGTGACCGAACTGGTCAAGGAGCTCACCGGCGGCAAGGAGCCCAACAAGGGTGTCAACCCCGACGAGGTGGTGGCCGTGGGTGCCGCTCTTCAGGCTGGCGTGTTGAAGGGCGAGGTGAAAGACGTTCTGCTGCTTGACGTTACGCCGCTGAGCTTGGGTATCGAGACCAAGGGTGGCGTGATGACCAAGCTCATCGAGCGCAACACCACCATCCCGACCAAGCGGTCGGAGACCTTCACCACGGCCGATGACAACCAGCCGTCCGTGCAGATCCAGGTGTACCAGGGTGAGCGCGAAATCGCTTCGCACAACAAGCTGCTCGGCTCCTTCGAGCTGACCGGCATCCCGCCGGCGCCCCGCGGCGTCCCGCAGATCGAGGTCACCTTCGACATCGACGCCAACGGCATCGTGCACGTCACGGCCAAGGACAAGGGCACCGGCAAGGAGAACACGATCAAAATCCAGGAGGGCTCCGGCCTGTCCAAGGAGGAGATCGACCGGATGATCAAGGACGCCGAGGCGCACGCCGAGGAGGACCGCCAGCGTCGCGAGGAGGCCGACGTCCGCAACCAGGCCGAATCGCTGGTCTACCAGACGGAGAAGTTCGTCAAGGACCAGCGCGAAGCCGAGGGCGGGTCGAAGGTTCCCGAGGACACGCTGTCCAAGGTCGACGCCGCGATCGCCGAGGCCAAGACGGCCCTGGGCGGCACCGACATCACCGCGATCAAGTCGGCGATGGAGAAGCTGGGCCAGGAGTCGCAGGCGCTCGGGCAGGCCATCTACGAGGCCACCCAGGCCGCGGGCGAACAGGCCGACGCGACCGGTGGCGGGCAGGCTGGCTCCGCTGACGACGTCGTGGACGCGGAGGTGGTCGACGACGACCGGGAGTCCAAGTGACAGAAGGAAACCCACAGGAACAGGTGACCGTCACCGACAAGCGGCGAATCGATCCTGAGACCGGTGAAGTACGGCAGGCCCCTCCCGGCGATACGCCGGGAGGGCCGGCCCCGGCCGACGAGCCGGCGGTTCAGGGCGAGGGCAAGCTCGCCGAGCTGACCGCCGATCTGCAACGCGTGCAGGCCGACTTCGCGAACTACCGCAAGCGGGCGCTGCGCGACCAGCAGGCCGCGGCGGACCGGGCCAAGGCCGCCGTCGTCAACCAATTGCTGGGCGTGCTCGACGATCTCGACCGGGCGCGCAAGCACGGCGACCTCGAGTCGGGCCCGCTGAAGGCGGTGGCCGACAAGCTGGAGGGCGCGCTGACCGGGCTCGGCCTGACGGCGTTCGGCGAGGAGGGCGAGGACTTCGACCCGGTGCTGCACGAAGCCGTCCAGCACGAGGGCGACGGATCTCGACCGGTGATCGGCACCGTCATGCGGCAGGGCTACAAGCTCGGCGATCAAATCCTGCGCCACGCCATGGTCGGCGTCGTCGACACGGTCGACGACGAAGGCGACGAATCGGCCTCGGCCGGTGAGGCTGAGGAAACCGCGCCGGTCGAATCGGACGATAACGCCGGCACGTCCGGTGACTAGACCACACAATCAGCACAACGCAACGCCACAGGTGAGGGGGTGACGCGACATGGCCCAGCGTGAATGGGTCGAAAAAGACTTCTACAAGGAGCTGGGCGTCTCCTCTGACGCCAGTCCCGAAGAGATCAAACGCGCCTACCGCAAACTGGCGCGCGATCTGCACCCGGACGCCAACCCGGACAATCCCGCCGCCGGTGAACGATTCAAAGCCGTGTCGGAGGCGCACAACGTGTTGTCCGATCCGGCCAAGCGCAAGGAATACGACGAAACCCGAAGGCTGTTCGCCGGCGGCGGTTTTGGCGGGCGCCGGTTCGATACCGGCGGCTTCGGTGGCTTCAACGTCGGCGGCGACGGGGCGGAGTTCAACCTCAACGATCTGTTCGACGCCGCCGGCCGCAGCGGCGGCACCAACATCGGCGACCTGTTCGGCGGATTGTTCGGGCGCGGCGCCGGCGGCCGGCCCAGCCGGCCGCGCCGCGGCAACGACCTCGAGACCGAAACCCAGCTGGAATTCGTCGAGGCCGCCAAGGGTGTGGCGATGCCGCTGCGGCTGACCAGCCCGGCGCCGTGCACCAACTGCCATGGCAGCGGGGCGCGGCCGGGCACCAGCCCGAAGGTGTGTCCCACCTGCAACGGCTCCGGCGTGATCAACCGCAACCAGGGCGCGTTCGGTTTCTCCGAGCCCTGCACCGATTGCCGGGGCAGCGGCTCGATCATCGAGCACCCCTGCGAGGAGTGCAAGGGCACCGGGGTCACCACCCGGACCCGCACCATCAACGTGCGCATCCCGCCCGGCGTCGAGGACGGACAGCGCATCCGGCTGCCCGGCCAGGGTGAGGCCGGTCTGCGCGGCGCGCCTTCGGGCGACCTGTACGTGACGGTGCACGTGCGCCCGGACAAGGTGTTCGGCCGCGACGGCGACGACCTGACCGTCACCGTTCCCGTCAGCTTCACCGAATTGGCCTTGGGCTCAACCATTTCGGTGCCCACGCTGGACGGCAAAGTCGGTGTCCGGGTGCCCAAGGGCACGTCCGACGGCCGCATCCTGCGGGTGCGCGGACGCGGTGTGCCCAAGCGCAGCGGCGGCAACGGGGACCTGCTGGTCACCGTAAAGGTCGCCGTGCCACCGAATCTGGAGGGCGCGGCCCAGGAGGCGCTGGAGGCATACGCCGCCGCCGAGCGCTCCAGCGGGTTTGACCCCCGGGCAGGATGGGCGGGTAATCGCTGATGGCCAAGGGCTCGAGTAATTCACGAAATGAGGATGCCCGAACGTTCCTGATCTCGGTCGCCGCCGAGCTGGCCGGCATGCACGCCCAAACCCTGCGCACCTACGACCGCCTCGGCCTGGTCAGCCCGCGCCGCACTTCCGGTGGGGGACGCCGCTATTCGGAGCACGACGTCGACCTGCTGCGTGAGGTGCAGCGGCTCTCGCAGGACGAGGGGGTCAACCTCGCCGGCATCAAGCGGATCATCGAGCTGACCAACCAGGTCGAGGCCCTGCAGGCGCGGATCAAAGAGTTGAACGAGGAATTGGCGCAGCTGCGCGCCAGCCAGCGCCGCGACGTGGCGGTGGTGCCCAAGAGCACCGCGCTGGTGGTGTGGCAGCCGCGCCGGGGGCGTTAATCGTCGGGAAGTTTGTCTTGCGCCCCAAGGGTTCCTGTCTCCGGAGCACACAACATTCGCAAAAGCGCTAGCGCTTTTCGCATGCTCCTGGTGATCAGCAGACAGCGACTGCAGTGACCCAGGTGGTCACTGTGATCGCACCCGGATCGAAAACTGCGTCACCACCGGCTCACCCGGCGCAGCGCAGCGATAGCCGCCGCGGCGCAGCGCGTCGGTCGGTGCGGCCATCGGCTCGAAACAGATGATGGCCTTGGACGGATCGTCGACCGGCGGCGCGAAGATCTGCGCCGCCGAATAGCCCCGCTCGAAATGCACCTCGATGCGGCGTCCGCCCCCGGACACCGCGAACACCGCGCCCTCGGTGACGTCGTCGTAGGCATCGTCGAAGGCCTTGTCGCGCAACGCCTCTTCACCTGCCGGCTGCGGCTCGGACTCGCCGGTGGGCAGCCCCCTGTCGTCGAGACTCAGGTGCCGCAGCGCCGGCGTCTCGACGACCCAGTCACCGCGGGCCACGCCCGGCACCTGCAGGTAGGGATGAAACCCGAAGCACAGCGGCACCGCCGAGTCGCCGGTGGCGGCGACGGTGCTCCGCACCGTAAGGGTGCGATCGGCCAGTCGCGCGGTCACTGTCAGCACATGCGGGTACGGGAAGCTGGCCAGCAGTCGTGGACCGGCACCGAAATCCACCAGAGCGGTCAGCTCGTTCGGGGACTCGTCCGTCACCCGCCAACCGGGATAGGCGGCCAGGACGCCGTGGATCGGCAACCCGTTGGGGTCGGCGCGCACCCCGTTCTCACCCGGCGTCAGGTCCACCGTCGCGCCCTGCGCGGTATAGGTGTTCGCGCCCAACCGGTTTGCCCACGGATACAGGATCGGGATGCCCATCGTCTTGCCGTCGCTGACATAGGCGTCCAGACCGCGACGTTGGCCGAGCAACTCCGCGCCGGCATCGCGCAGCGACGTGCCGATCATCCCCGCGTCCGGAACGAACTGGGCAACCAGCGGCGACGAAGGATCGCGCAGGGTGACGACGTGCATGGCTACCTCCAGAGCGGATCGTGCTGAATGCGTTCGGGCGGAGCGCCTTTGGCGAGCAGCGCGGACTTGGTGGCGCTGACCATCGCCGGCCCGCCGCAGATCAGGATCTGACGGTCGCCCCAGCCGCCGTACTTGGTCACCACGTCGGGCAGCCGGCCGATCTGGTGCACGTGCAGGCCCCGCGGCGGCGTGACGTCGGGATAGTCGGCGGCCCACGCCGGGTCGGCGCTGTACTCCGAGACCGGCGACACCGACAGCCACGGGTTGTGCGACGCGACCTGCCACAGGGTGGGCAGGTCGTAGAGTTCGCAGCGGTAGCGCGCGCCGAAGAACAGATGTATCCGCGGGTTGACCGCGTAGCGGGACAGGTCCATGATGAGCGCCCGCAGCGGCGCCAGGCCCGTGCTGCCGGCGACCATCAGCACGTCGCCGCCGTCTCGGTCGACGCCCAGGCCGCCGTGTGGGCTGGACAGCCGCCACCGGTCGCCGATGCGGGTTTCGTTGACGATCGCGGTGCTGACCAGGCCGCCGGGCACCAGGCGCACGTGGAACTCGATCCCGCCGCCGGGATCGGCGGGAATGGCGGGGCTCAGATATCGCCAGCGGCGCGGGCATTGCGGCACATGGGCGTTGACGTATTGCCCGGGGTGGTAGTGCATCGGCTGGTCGAGCTGGAGCCGAACGACCGCCAGGTCCCGCGACACCCGCAGGTGTTCGATGACGGTGCCGTCCCACCAGGCGGGTCCCTCCTCGGCGTCCGCGGCGCCGCTCATCACCCCGGTGATCAGGTTCAGCGACTGCCTGGCCGCGTCGTCGACCGCGCCGGTCCAGGCCGCACCCAGATGCGAGCGCAGCGTCGCCAGCAATGCGCGGCCCAGGGTGTCGTAATGGTGCGGCAGCACACCGTATTTGCGGTGGTCCCGCCCGAGCTGGGCTAAAAACGCCACCGGCTCCCGCGCGCGCCGCGCGACCAGTTCGCCGTACACCCAGTGCATCGCGTGGCCGAAAGCGGCGCGCTGGGCGCTCATTTCGGGTGGGAAGAGATCGCGCACCGAGGCGTCGAGGGCGAACCAATGGGTGTAGAAGCGGTGCACCAGCTCGCCGGAATCACCCTGGGAGCCCGAGTGGCCCGCGCCGTCCGGTTCGAAGGCGTCGCGCAGCACGGCCAGCGCTTGGACGTCCTCGAGGCTCACGGGCCCCGATTCTAGGCTCGGATTCCGTGGATTCAGCCCTGCCGGACGACGTTGGCGGTCCCGGCGCTGACGATCTTGGGTGAACCCCAGTGGTAGACAACGACGTTGCCGGCTCCGGATGCGCTCAGCGCGTCCGTGCTGTCGACCGCGACGCGATTGTCGTTGCCGGAGACGGTGACGCTGGTGCAGTGGCCGGTGAGGGTGATCGTGTTGTTCTTTCCGCTCACCGACAGGTAGCCGGCGTGGCAGGGCAGCGTCTTCGTCGTACCGGCGCCGCTCACCTGCAGCGTCCCGGCGTCGGGCACCTCACTGGACTGGCTGCCGTGGGCGAGGTCGGTATGCAGGCCGACCGAGACAAGGCCCACGACCGCCACTCCGGCGAGGGCGGCCAGCCATAAGCTCCTGCCCCGGCGCGGGGTTCGGGCGGGGTCGGCGGCCTGGTCGGGGTGTTGCATCGTCTGCGTCATCGCTACGGGGGTACCCCGTACGGCGTAGTGCCCAAAACTCGGTAGAGTTGAGCGGAACAGACTCAACATTGACGACGTTGAACAAGCAGACAAGCATTTTTGCCAGCTCCCTTTCGACCCGAATGGAGGCGTCGTGGACTCTTTCAACCCGACCACCAAGACCCAGGCGGCGCTGACCTCGGCGCTGCAGGCGGCCTCGGCCGCCGGTAACCCGGAGATCCGGCCCGCCCACCTGCTGATGGCGTTGCTGACCCAGGCGGACGGCATCGCCGCGCCGCTGCTGGAGGCCGTGGGGGTCGCGCCCGCCACCATCCGCGCCGAAGCCGAGCGCCTGCTCGAGCGGCTGCCGCAGGCCAGCGGCGCCAGCTCGCAGCCGCAGCTCTCGCGCGAGTCGCTGGCCGCCATCACCACCGCCCAGCAACTGGCCACCGAGATGGACGACGAATACGTCTCCACCGAACACCTGATGGTCGGCCTTGCCACCGGCGACTCCGACGTCGCCAAGCTGCTCACCGGGCACGGCGCGTCGCCGCAGGCGTTGCGGGAGGCGTTCGTCAAGGTCCGCGGCAGCGCCCGGGTCACCAGCGCCGACCCCGAGGCCACCTATCAGGCGCTGGAGAAGTACTCGACCGACCTGACCGCGCGCGCCCGCGAGGGCAAGCTCGACCCGGTTATCGGGCGTGACAACGAGATTCGCCGCGTCGTGCAGGTGTTGAGCCGGCGCACCAAGAACAACCCGGTGCTGATCGGCGAGCCCGGCGTCGGCAAGACCGCGATCGTGGAGGGTCTGGCCCAGCGCATCGTCGCCGGCGACGTGCCGGAGAGCCTGCGCGACAAGACCGTCATCAGCCTGGACCTCGGCTCGATGGTCGCCGGCGCGAAGTATCGCGGCGAGTTCGAGGAACGCCTCAAGGCCGTCCTCGACGACATCAAGAACTCCGCCGGGCAGATCATCACCTTCATCGACGAGCTGCACACCATCGTCGGCGCCGGCGCAACCGGCGAGGGGGCGATGGACGCCGGCAACATGATCAAGCCGATGCTGGCCCGCGGCGAGCTGCGCCTGGTCGGCGCCACCACGCTCGACGAGTACCGCAAGTACATCGAGAAGGACGCCGCGCTGGAGCGCCGCTTCCAGCAGGTGCTGGTCGGGGAGCCGTCGGTGGAGGACACCGTCGGCATCCTGCGCGGGCTCAAGGACCGCTACGAGGTGCACCACGGCGTGCGCATCACCGACTCGGCCCTGGTGGCCGCGGCGACGCTGTCCGACCGCTACATCACCGCGCGCTTCCTGCCGGACAAGGCCATCGACCTGGTCGACGAGGCCGCCAGCCGGCTGAAGATGGAGATCGACTCGCGGCCCGTCGAGATCGACGAGGTCGAGCGCCTGGTGCGCCGCCTCGAGATCGAGGAGATGGCGCTGGCCAAAGAAGAGGACGAGGCGTCCAAGGAGCGGCTGGAGAAGCTGCGCTCCGAGCTGGCCGACCAGAAGGAGAAGCTCGCCGAGCTCACCACGCGCTGGCAGAACGAGAAGAATGCGATCGACGTGGTGCGCGAGCTCAAGGAACAGCTCGAGGCGCTGCGCGGGGAGTCCGAGCGCGCCGAGCGCGACGGCGACCTGGCCAAGGCCGCCGAGCTGCGCTACGGCCGCATCCCCGAGGTCGAGAAGAAACTCGACGCCGCGCTTCCGCAGGCCGAGGCCCGCGAGAACGTGATGCTCAAGGAGGAGGTCGGCCCCGACGACATCGCCGACGTGGTGTCGGCATGGACGGGCATCCCGGCCGGACGGATGCTCGAGGGCGAGACCGCCAAACTGCTGCGCATGGAAGACGAGCTGGGCAAGCGCGTCATCGGGCAGCGCAAGGCGGTGACGGCGGTGTCCGACGCCGTGCGGCGCGCCCGCGCCGGCGTCGCCGACCCCAACCGGCCGACCGGTTCGTTCATGTTCCTGGGCCCGACCGGTGTCGGTAAGACCGAGCTGGCCAAGGCGCTGGCGGAGTTCCTGTTCGACGACGAGCGCGCGATGGTCCGCATCGACATGAGCGAGTACGGCGAGAAGCACTCGGTGGCCCGGCTGGTCGGCGCCCCTCCCGGCTACATCGGCTACGACCAGGGCGGTCAGCTGACCGAGGCGGTGCGGCGGCGTCCGTACACGGTGATCCTGTTCGACGAGATCGAGAAGGCGCACCCGGACGTGTTCGACGTGCTGTTGCAGGTGCTCGACGAGGGCCGGCTCACCGACGGGCAGGGCCGCACGGTCGACTTCCGCAACACCATCCTGATCCTGACGTCCAACCTGGGCTCGGGTGGCACCGAGGAGCAGGTGATGGCCGCGGTGCGCTCGGCGTTCAAGCCGGAGTTCATCAACCGGCTCGACGACGTCATCGTCTTCGCCGGCCTGGAGCCCGGTGAGCTGGTGGCCATCGTCGACATCCAGCTGGCGCAGCTGCAGAAGCGGCTGGCGCAGCGCCGCCTCACCCTCGAGGTGTCGCTGCCGGCCAAGCAGTGGCTGGCGCATCGGGGATTCGACCCGGTCTACGGCGCGCGGCCGCTGCGCCGGCTGGTGCAACAGGCCATCGGCGACCAGCTGGCCAAGCTGTTGCTGGCCGGCGACGTGCACGACGGCGACACCGTGCCGGTGAACGTCAGCCCCGACGGCGACTCCCTGATCCTGGGCTGAGCCGCGCTCGAACGTCGACTTGTTGTGGTGCTTTCCCCCGAAACCGCCCAACAAGTCGACGTTCGGCGTTTGGACGCGCATTGGTAGCGTCCCACCGACGGCAGATCGGAGGCCAACATGGCGTGGGACTTCAGCACCGAGCCGGATTTCCAGGCGAAGCTCGACTGGGTCGAGGATTTTTGCCGCGAGGAGATCGAGCCGCTGGACTTCGTGTTCCCCTACGCGGTGCGCTCGCCCGATCCCCGGGTGAAGGCCTACGTGCGCGGTCTGCAGCAGCAGATCAAGGACCAGGGGCTGTGGGCGATCTTCCTCGACGAGGAGTTGGGTGGCCCCGGTTTCGGTCAGCTCAAGCTGGCGTTACTGAACGAGGTCATCGGCCGCTACTCCCAGGCCCCGCAGATGTTCGGCGCCGCCGCACCCGACACCGGCAACATGGAGATGCTCGCCGCGTTCGGCACCGAGGAGCAGAAGAAGCGGTGGCTTGAGCCGCTGCTCAACCAGGACATGTTCTCGGCGTATTCGATGACCGAGCCACAGGGCGGATCCGACCCCAGCCTGTTCAAGACCCACGCCGTGCGCGACGGCGACGAGTGGGTCATCAACGGCGAGAAGTGGTTCACCTCGGCGGGACGGGTGGCCGACATCCTCTTCGTGATGTGCACCAACGGCATGTTCGTCGTGCCGCGCCGCACCCCGGGCGTCGAGATCCAGCCGGAGCCGCGCAACCACAACCACATCATCTACAACGACGTCCGGGTTCCGCTCGACCACCTGCTCGGCCCCGAGGACGGCGCCAAGACGCTGGCCCAGCGTCGGCTCGGCGGCGGCCGCATCCACCACGCGATGCGCACCATCGCCCAGTGCCGGCTCGCGTTCGACATGATGTGCGAGCGGGCGCTGTCGCGGGAGTCGCACGGCAAGGTCATCGCGGAGCATCAGATGGTGCAGGAGAAGATCGCCGACTCCTACGCCGCGATCCGCATGCTGCGGCTGCTGGTGCTCGAAACGGCGTGGAAGATCGACAATTCCAGCACCAAGGAGGCCCGCACCGACATCGCGACGGTCAAGTTCACGATGGCCAAGGTGCTGCGCGACGTGTCGTACAACGCCCTGCACATCCTCGGGTCGCTCGGCACCACCGATCTGACGCCGCTGCAGGCGATGTATGCGAGCGCGCCGACGATGGGGCTGGCCGACGGCGCCGACGAGGTCCACAAGGCCACCGTCGCCCGGCGCCTGCTGCGCGACTACAGCCCGCAGCAGCATCCGTACTGGCCGACGGAGTACTTCCCGGCCAAGCGGGAGGCGGCGTGGGCGAAATTCGAGCCGAAGTTCCAGGCAGAGCCCGAACTGCGGGCCGCGGCCGAGGACTCCAAGAAGTACTTCGCCCGCCGGCGCTGACGCCCGCCCGGGCCGCACTGCATCCTGTGATTGGGTTGTGACCTGGTCGCCTTCTGTGTTCCGGGCCAATAGCAGATACGCTGTTTTGGATGGTCCCCCTCTGGTTCACGCTCTCCGCGCTGTGCTTTGTCGGCGCGGGGGTGCTGCTGTACGTCGATGTCGACCGTCGGCGCGGACGCAGCAGGCGCCGTAAGTCGTGGGCGCGGTCGCACGGATTCGACTACGAGCGGGAATCGGCCGACATCCTCAAGCGCTGGAAGCGCGGCGTGATGTCGACGGTGGGTGACGTGACCGCGCAGAACGTGGTGCTGGGCCAGATCCGAGGCGAGGCGGTCTACATTTTCGACCTCGAAGAGGTCGCCACGGTGATCGCGCTGCACCGCAAGGTTGGCACCAACGTCGTGGTGGACCTGCGGCTCAAGGGGCTCAAAGAGCCACGGGAGAGCGACATTTGGCTGCTGGGCGCGATCGGGCCGCGGATGGTGTACTCCACCAACCTGGACGCCGCCCGCCGGGCCTGCGACCGCCGCATGGTCACCTTCGCCCACACCGCGCCGGATTCCGCCGAGATCATGTGGAACGAGCAGAACTGGACGCTGGTCGCCATGCCGATCACCAGCACCCGCACCGAGTGGGACGAGGGTCTGCGCACCGTGCGGCAGTTCAACGACCTGTTGCGAGTGCTGCCGCCGCTGCCGGAGGAGACCCCGCAGGAGTCCGGGGCACCGGCGGGACCGCGCAACGCGTCGCCGAGCCGCCCGTTGGCGCCGGCGGGCCGCGCCGAGTTGCCGCCCCGGCGCGCGCAGCAGGATGTGGCCGGCCTGCTCGGGCCCGACGCCGCGCCGGGCCGCCGCGCGGCCGAGCCGGTGCGCCGCGACCAGCCGCGACCGGAGCCGCGCCCCGATACGCTGCGCCGCCCGCCCCCGACCGGGCGCAACGGCCACCAGGCCACCAACTATCAGCGCTGACGGCGGGTAGCCGGGAGGCCGGTGGGGCCGCCGTCACTAGGATGGCGCTCATGCCCCGCCCCGTCGCCCTGATCACCGGGCCCACCTCCGGGATCGGCGCCGGGTACGCGCGACGCTTCGCCCGCGACGGCTACGACCTGGTGCTGGTCGCCCGCGACGCCGATCGGTTGAACCGGCTGGCGGACGAATTGAAGAGCACCGCAGGCGACGTCGAGGTTCTCCCCGCCGACTTGGGCGATGCGGCCGACCGGCAACGGGTGTCCGATCGCCTCGCCGCCGGAGTGCGCGTCCTGGTGAACAACGCCGGCTTCGCGACGTCCGGCGACTTCTGGTCCACCGACCCCGCCGTGCTGCAATCCCAGCTCGACGTCAACGTCACCGCGGTCATGCACCTGACCCGGGCGGCGCTGCCGGGCATGCTGGACGCGGGCGCCGGCACGGTCATCAACATCGCCAGCGTCGCCGGGCTGGTGCCCGGGCGGGGCTCGACGTATTCGGCGTCCAAGGCGTGGGTGATCTCGTTCAGCGAGGGCTTGTCCGTCGGGCTGCAGGGCACCGGGGTTTCGGTGCACGCCGTGTGCCCGGGCTACGTGCGCACCGAATTTCACGCCCGCGCCGGCATCGACATGTCCAAGTCGCCGTCGTTCATGTGGCTCGAGGTCGACGATGTGGTCAGCCAGAGCCTCGCCGACATCGCCCGCGGCAAGGTGATCAGCATCCCGGGTCTGCAGTACAAGGCGATCATCGCCGCCGAGCGGATGATCCCGCGGACCCTGATGCGGGCGGTCACCAAACGAGTCGGTGGTGGCCGTGGCCGAACCTGAGCGCGAGGAGCTGGCCGAACTGGTGCGCCGCCTGGCGGTGGTGCACGGCCGGGTCACGCTGTCGTCCGGCAAGGAGGCCGACTACTACGTCGACCTGCGCCGGGCGACCCTGCACCATCGTGCGTCGGCGCTGATCGGCAAGCTGATGCGCGAGCTGACCAGCGACTGGGACTACGCGGTGGTGGGCGGGCTGACCCTGGGCGCCGACCCGGTGGCCACCGCCATCATGCACGCGCCGGGCCGGCCCATCGACGCTTTCGTTGTGCGCAAGTCCGCCAAAGCCCATGGGCTGCAACGACTTATCGAAGGCTCCGAGGTCTCCGGGCAGCGGGTGCTGGTGGTCGAGGACACCAGCACCACCGGCAACTCGGCGCTCACCGCGGTGCGCGCCGTGCAGGACGCGGGCGGCGAGGTGCTGGGAGTGGCCACCGTGGTGGACCGCGCCACCGGCGCCGCCGAGGCCATCGAGGCCGAGGGGCTGCCGTACCGCAGCGTGCTGGGACTGGCCGAGCTGGGGCTGGGCTAGGTGCCGGCTTTTTCGATGCACCGATTGCCACACCCGCCGCAGCGGTCCCTGGCCGGGGCGATGTGCGTGGTGCCCGCCTCCCAGCGACAACGGCGTCGAGGCGCGCAGGCGCCCGACTTGTCGCTCGGAGGTGGGCAATTCGCAACTCCCTTCCGGCGGGGACTGCTGTGCCGCATGTGGCCCGCGTGGCCGATGCGTTCTGGTCCGACCCCGGGGCGCTAATTCAATGCGGACCATCCTTGCGATCGCCGCGTGCCTGGCGCTCTGCCTGGCCGGTTGCTCATCGACCAACCCCGCCACCGCGCCCTACGGGGCCCAGGGCGCGCGGCTCGGCGAATCGCTGGCGCTGCTGGGCTGGAACATGTCCGTGTCGAACCTGCGCTGGGATGGCGACTATGTGCTGGTGGACGTCGACGCGAGTCCCGCCTCGACCAAGGACCCGCACGCCAAACCCGAGGACATCCGCTTCGGCCTGTACGGCGCGCTGGCCCACCCCATGGAGGCCGACGGCCTGGGCAGCTGCGAGAACGCGAAGACCGGCGTGCACGACATTCGCGCGCCGCTGTCCGCGCCGCCCGACCGGCTCACCGGCACGGTTTGCCTTGGGCCGCTGAAGGATCGGAGTCAGGTCCGCGGCATCTACGGCTACTCGCCGCGCGACCGCATCCCGAACAGCTCGTCGGCCTATCCGGTCGCCTTCCCGGTCGGCCTCCTGCCGACCAACCCCAACGACAGCGGCGGGCTGGCGGTCAAGACCGCCAGCCTGACGGCGTGGCGGGCCGACGGCAAACCGGTGACCAAGGCGCAGCTGGGTGATCCGGGGGCGTTCACCGGCAACGGCTACATGCTGCTCGGGTTGGAGGCCACCGCCATCGCGGCCCGCTACCGCGACGAGTCCGCCAAGCGCGGCGGCCCGATGATGTTGCTGGCCTCGCCGACGCTGCCCGCCCCGGGACTCAACCCCGCCTGCGCGACCTACGGCTCGTCGGTGCTGATCCTGCCCGACGCGTCGCTGGACGCTGTGCACGTCAACGCCTCGCTGTGCACCCAAGGAGAGATCAACGACGCGCTGCTCTACGCGACCCTGGCCATCGACGGCACGCACGCCGGGGTGTGGACCCAGCGATGAGCGGACCCGGGCCCACCGAATGGTCCGCGACCCCGCCCGCCGGCGTCGGGCCCTGGCCGGGCGAACCACCCGACGACCCGCGGTATGACCCGATCCTGTTGCGCGAGGGCGACACCCGCAACGTCGTCGACGCCTACCGGTACTGGACCCGGGAAGCCATCGTCGCCGACATCGACCGGCGACGGCATCCGCTGCACGTGGCGATCGAGAACTTCGGTCACGACGCCAACATCGGTTCGGTGGTGCGCACCGCCAACGCCTTCGCCGTGCACACCGTGCACATCGTGGGGCGGCGGCGGTGGAATCGCCGCGGCGCCATGGTGACCGACCGCTATCAGCGGCTGTGCCACCACGACAGCACCGCCGAGCTGTTCGACTTCGCGGCGGACGCCGGCCTGACCGTCGTCGCCGTCGACAACGTCCCGGGCGCGGCGCGGCTCGAGGAGACCGCGCTGCCGCGCGAGTGCCTGCTGGTGTTCGGTCAGGAGGGGCCCGGCATCACCGACGACACCCGCAGCGGCGCGACCCTGACGGTGTCGATCGCCCAGTTCGGCTCGACGCGCAGCATCAACGCCGGCGTCGCCGCGGGGATCGCCATGCACACCTGGGTGGAGCAGCACGCCGACCTGTCCCGCGCCTGGTGACACCCGCCGGGCGCGTTGAGTGTGAACCGGCGGCGTTGATTGTGCGCTGACGGCGGGCCAGCTCGGCGTGTCGCCGCCGCACATGCACACCGAAAGCCCTGCGTTCACACTCGACGCCGCGCGCTCACACGCATGGGGCAGGATCGGCAGGTATGGATCAGCTATGGGCCAACCGGGCGGCCAGCTGCGAAGCCGCTGTCACACAACGGCACCTGAAGCGGCTGTGGGGTCTACCCGCCACACAGCTCGGGGTGGTGGCCTGGCCGGCGCAGCGCAAAGACCGGCTGTTCGGGACCTGGCACTACTGGTGGCAGGCGCATCTGCTGGACTGCCTCATCGACGCCCAGCAGCGTGATCCCCAGCCCCACCGGCACACCGAGATCAACCGGCAGGTCCGTTCGCACCGGCTGCGCAACAACTTCTCGTGGATCAACAACTACTACGACGACATGGCCTGGCTGGCGCTGGCGCTCGAACGTGCCGCGCGCATCGCCGGCGTCGAGCGCCGAAAAGCGTTGCCCAAGCTGGCGAACCAATTCCTGACGGCGTGGTCGCCCGAGGACGGCGGCGGCATCCCCTGGCGCAAGCAGGACAAGTTCTTCAACGCCCCCGCCAACGGCCCCGCGGGGATCTTCCTCGCCCGGTACGGCGATCACCTGAAACGTGCCGAGCAGATGGCGAATTGGATCGAGGCGACGCTCATCGACCCCGAGACGCACCTGGTGTTCGACGGCATCAAGGCGGGGTCGCTGGTGCGCGCGCAGTACACGTACTGCCAGGGCGTGGTGCTGGGGCTCGAGACCGAGCTGGCCGCCCGCGCCGGGGTGGAGGTGAGGGCCCGGCACGCCGCGCGGGTGCATCGGCTGGTCGCGGCGGTGCGCGAGCACATGGCCCCGGCGGGCGTGCTGGTCGGCACCGGCGGCGGCGACGGCGGCCTGTTCGCCGGTGTGACCGCCCGCTACCTGGCGCTGGTGGCGACCACGCTGCCGGGGGATTCGCCGGAGGACGCGATGGCCCGCGACACCGCCCGCCAGATCGTGCTGGCCAGCGGGAAGTCGGCGTGGGACTACCGCCAGACGGTGGACGGGCTGCCGGTGTTCGGCCCGTTCTGGGATCGCGACGCCCAGGTGCCCACCGCGGACGGCAAAGAGGCGGAGTTCGTCGAGGGCGCGGTGATGGCCTCCGAGGTCGCCGAGCGGGACCTGTCGGTGCAGCTGTCGGGGTGGATGCTCATGGAGGCCGCCTGTAACGTCTCCGCCGAATCGTCGCACGAGGACAGGAGCGCCCTGTGAAGAAAGTCCACCCCGACGCGGAGTCGGCGCTGCACGGCCTGCTGAAGGACGGCATCACCATCGCCGCCGGCGGCTTCGGCCTGTGCGGCATCCCGGAGAAGCTGATCCGGGCCCTGGTGGACAGCGGCATCAAGGATCTCACCATCGTCGGAAACAACGCCGGCGTAGACGATTTCGGCATGGGCCTGCTGCTCAAGGGCAGGCAGGTGAAGAAGGTGATCGCCTCCTATGTGGGGGAGAACAAGGAGTTCGAGCGGCAGGTGCTGGCCGGCGAGCTCGACCTCGCGCTCACGCCCCAGGGCACGCTGGCGGAGAAGCTGCGGGCCGGCGGCGCCGGCATACCCGGGTTCTACACGCGCACGGCCTACGGCACCAATCTCGCCGAGGGCAAGGACACCCGGGTCTTCGACGGTACGGAATACGTTCTGGAAGAAGGCATCCGGGCGGACGTGGCGCTCGTCAAGGCGTGGAAGGGCGACACGGCGGGCAACCTCGTCTACCGCAAGACGGCGCGCAACTTCAACCCCATGATCGCCACCTGCGCGGCGGTCACGGTGGCCGAGGTCGAGGAGCTGGTCGAGGTCGGCGAGCTGGATCCGGACCTGATCCACACCCCCGGCATCTACGTGGACCGCATCATCGAGGGCACCGGCTACGAGAAGCGCATCGAGTTCCGCACCACCAGCGGCGGCGCAGCGCTGAAGAACGACAGCCCTATTCGCGAGCTCATGGCCCAGCGCGCGGCCCGCGAATTGCGCGACGGCTACTACGTGAACCTGGGCATCGGCATCCCGACGTTGGTGGCCAACTTCATTCCCGACGACATCAACGTCACGCTGCAGTCGGAGAACGGCTTGCTCGGCATCGGGGCCTACCCGAGCGAGGACAGCGTGGACCCCGATCTCATCAACGCCGGCAAGCAGACCATCACGAGCCTGCCCGGCTCCAGCTTTTTCAGCAGCGCCGACTCCTTCGCGATGATCCGCGGCGGCCACATCGACCTGTCGATCCTGGGCGCGCTCGAGGTGGCCGAGAACGGCGACCTGGCCAACTGGATGGTGCCCGGCAAGATGGTCAAAGGGCCCGGCGGCGCAATGGATCTCGTGTCGGGTGTCAAGCGGGTGATCGTCGTCATGGACCACACCGCGAAAGACGGCAGCCCGAAAATCCTCAAGCAATGCACGTTGCCGCTGACCGGCAAGGGCGTCGTCGACATGATCATCACCAACCTGTGCGTCTTCGACGTCGAGCCGGGGCAGGGGCTGGTGCTCACGGAACTGCATCCCGGGGTGACGGTCGAGGACGTCCGCGCCAAGACCGGCTGCGATTTCACCGTCGCGGTCTGAGCCGCGCGCGGGCCGCTACTCGGAGGCCGGCAGCTTCTCGGGTTCCCTGTCGGCGGTCTCCGTCACGCGGCGGCGGCCCCGATAGCCGCGCCAGGCAGCGATGAACGCCGGGATCATCGATACGAACAGGATGGCGAGGATGATCTTTTCCAGGTTGTGGTGCACGAACGGCACGTTGCCCAAGAAGTAGCCCGCGAGGGTCGCGCCGCCGCCCCAGGCGATGCCGCCGACGATGTCGAACCCCAAGAACAGCGGATAGCGCATGTAGGACACCCCGGCGATCACCGGGACGAACGTCCGCACGAACGGCGCGAACCGGGCCAGGATGATCGCCCAGGGCCCGTACTTCTCGAAGAACGCGTGTGACTCGGTCACGTAGTGCTTCTTGAAGAACCGCGAGTCTTCCTTCTTGAACAGCGCGGGCCCGATCCGCCGCCCGATGAAATATCCGGTCTGATCGCCCAGGACCGCGACCGTGGCGACGCACGGCGCCAGCACCCAGATGCTGACCGGTGGGTGCGGATGCGCGGCCAGCAGACCGCCGGTGAACAGCAGCGACTCGCCGGGCAGCAACGGAAACAGCAGCCCGGTCTCGATGAAGACGATGACCAGGATCCCGGGCAGCACCGCCGACCCGAAGACGCCGTCGGCGCCCAACCAATACATCGGGTCGAGGATGGCGGGCAGGGCCGTCACGGCGGTACTCATGATCCATCAACATACCGGCCCGCGGTGAGCCGCCCGCCGACCTGGACGATACTGGGTGGACCCGGCCGCAGAAGGGGCAGAAGGGAGTTGCCATGCCCATCGCCACGCCCGAGGTCTACGCCGAGATGCTGCGCCGCGCCAAGGAGCACTCGTACGCCTTCCCCGCGATCAACTGCACCTCGTCGGAGACGGTGAACGCCGCCCTCAAGGGCTTCGCCGATGCCGGCAGCGACGGAATCATCCAATTCTCCACCGGCGGAGCCGAATTCGCGTCCGGCCTCGGAATCAAGGACATGGTCGCCGGGGCGGTGGCGCTGGCCGAGTTCACCCGATCCATCGCGGCCAGGTACCCGATCAACGTCGCGCTCCACACCGACCATTGCCCCCAGGACAAGCTCGACACCTACGTCCGCCCGCTGCTGTCGATCTCGGCCGAGCGGGTCAGCAGGGGCGGCGAGCCGTTGTTCGGATCACACATGTGGGACGGGTCGGCGGTGCCGATCGACGAGAACCTGGCGATCGCCCGGGAACTGCTCACCGAGGCGTCGGCCGCCAAGATCATCCTCGAGATCGAGATCGGCGTGGTGGGCGGGGAAGAGGACGGCGTCGCCAACGAGATCAACGACAAGCTCTACACCACGCCGGAGGACTTCGAGAAGACCATCGACGCGCTGGGCCACGGCGAGCACGGCAAGTATCTGCTGGCCGCCACGTTCGGCAACGTGCACGGCGTGTACAAGCCCGGCAACGTCAAGCTGCGCCCCGACATCCTGGCCCATGGCCAGAAGGTGGCGGCGGCCAAGCTCGGGTTGCCCGACGACACGAAACCGTTCGACTTCGTCTTTCACGGCGGCTCCGGATCCGAGAAGTCGGAGATCGAGGAGGCCCTGCGTTACGGCGTGGTGAAGATGAACGTCGACACCGACACGCAGTACGCGTTCACCCGCCCGATCGCCGGCCACATGTTCACCAACTACGACGGCGTGCTGAAGGTCGACGGCGACGTCGGGGCCAAGAAGGCCTACGACCCCCGCAGCTACCTCAAGAAGGCCGAGGCGTCGATGTCCGAGCGGGTGGTCCAGGCGTGCACGGACCTGCACTGCGCCGGAACGTCGATCGCCTGACCCCGTCGAGCGTCGACTTCTGCGGCTGAATCCGCCCCATTTCGCGCAACAACTCCACGTTCGGCGGGCAGGGGCGGGCTAGCGGGTCAGCCGCTGGCGGACTGGCAGATCTTCCACTGGTCGTCGCGGTACTGCAGGTCCAGGCTGCGGGTGGAGCGCACCTGCGGGTCGTAGGCCATGAACGTGGTGACGTTGGCCTCGGCGTGCTGGCCGTTGACGACGACCTGGTCGATGCTGGCGATCACCGGATACTGCTTGGCCGCCGAGACCCGCCGGTACGTTTCGTCCCAGGAACGTTCGTCGTAATCGGCGTAGCCGTCGCGGGTGGTGCCGCAGGTGATGGTGCGCAGCGTGGTCAGGTCGCCCCGCTGAATCGCGACGTCGAAGTTGCCGATGGTGTGCCGGACCTGGTCTTCCTGCGAGACGCCGGTGTGTTTGCCCCGGGTAAGCAGCACCGTGCCCAGGATCGCGATCGCCGCCAGCGCCAGCACGATCACGACGATCGCCAGTATCCACCCCCAGTTGAATTGCCTGGACGTGCGCAGCTTCCCGCCGAGCCGGGGTGGGATCGATTGCGGGACAGCGGCTTTGGGCGGGGCCCCGAACTGCGCGGTCCCGTCCTGTCCCGGCGTGGCGAAGACCTCGGTGGCGGGCTCCGGGGTGGTGGAGATGATCGTGGTCTCTTTCGCGTCAAACCCCGGGGCGGTGAAGCGACGCTCGCGCTGCGGTGCCTCCGGCACTTCCTGGGGACCGCTGCGCGGATCGGGTTTGTTGATCACCACGGTCTCGGTCTCGGCGTCGTTGGGGACCATGGGCACGCTCTCGGTGGCGTCGTCACCGGTCTCGAAGCCGGCTTCGGGGCCGGATTCGGCCCCCCACTCGTCGCTCGGATCGTTGCGAGACTCGCGTGGATCGAACCCGGGCCGGTTCGGCGGGCCGCCGCGGTCGGGCTCGGATGGGTTGGGCATGAGTACTACTGTCCTCCCGCTGTCGAGTGGGGTAGTTGCAGAGCTTAGCGACCGAGACCCCGGCCCGGGGCGATGGCCGAGGTGCGTCCTGCGGGCAAAACGGGCGAGCTGCAGAATAGAGCCATGACGCCGATGAAGGATCTGCTAGGGCCCGACCCGATCCTGCTGCCCGGGGACCCCGACACCGAGGCGGAACTGCTGGCCGGCGAGAAGCCGGGCATCGTCGCCGCCGCGCATCCGACGGCGTCGCTGGCCTGGGCGGCGCTGGCCGAGCAGGCGCTGGCCGACGACCAGGCCATTACCGCGTACGCGTACGCCCGCACCGGCTATCACCGCGGCCTGGACCAGCTGCGCCGGAACGGCTGGAAGGGTTTTGGCCCCGTCCCGTATTCGCACGAGCCCAACCGCGGCTTCCTGCGCTGTGTGGCCGCGCTGGCGCGCGCCGCCGACACGATCGGCGAAACCGACGAGTACGCACGGTGCCTGGACCTGCTCGACGACTGCGACCCCGAGGCGCGCAAAGCGCTTGGGCTGTAACGCCTTAAAAGCTTTCCGAGCAATCGGTGTCGTCGGGGCAGTCGATCTGAACGGTGGCGTGTTCCAGCCCGCGGGCCGATAGCACCGCCCGCGCGTCATGCAGGACCCGGGCGGGGTCCCCGGTGCTGGTCAGGTGCGCCGTGCACATGTCTTTGCCCGGCGACAGCGTCCACACGTGCAGGTCGTGCACCCCGGTCACGCCGTCGACGGCGCCGAGGGCGCTGCGCAGCTCCTCGACGTCGATGTGGGTCGGTGACGATTCGGAAAGGATCCGCAGCGCGTCGCGTGCGAGCGCGATCGCCCGGGGCAGCACCCAGAGCGCGACGAGCACGGCAACCACCACGTCGGCGTAGGGCCAGTGCGTCGTCACGGTGACCATGCCTGCGATCAGCACGCCCAGGCTGCCGACGGTGTCGGCGACGACCTCCATGTAGGCGCCCTTGACGGCCAGGCTCCCCGACGAGTGGGACCGCAGCAGCAGCGCGACGGCGAAGTTGGCGGCCAGCCCGGCCAGCGCGACGACGATCATCGGCACGCCCGGGACGGCGGGCGCCTCGCTGAGCCGCCGGACGGCCTCGTAGAGGATGAACGCCGCCACCCCGATCAGCAGGCCCGCGTTCGCGACGGCGGTGAATACCTCGGCGCGATGCCAGCCATACGTGCGGGCCGGCGACGAGCTGCCGCGGCGGGCCAGCGTGACGGCGGCCAGCCCCATGAACACGGCGACCACGTCGGTCAGCATGTGGCCGGCGTCGGCCAGCAGCGCGATCGAGTTGATCAGCAGCGAGGTCGCCAGTTCCACGACGAAGAACGCCGCCAGGATCGCCGCGGCGGTGACCATGCGCGGGATCAGCCGAGCGTCGTCCGTCTCGGCCGGGGTGTGATTGTGGCCGGCGCCCATGTCCGGAAATATATGCGTGACGACGCATATATGGCAAGGGTCAGAACCAGCGGCTCCAGAAGCGGGTCAGCCCGTTGCCCCAGCTCACCAGCACGTCCGGCACGCCGGACAGGTCGAACAGCGACAACACGATCCCGAAGAACCAGTGGTTGAGCACCGGCGCCAGGAGCAGGAACAGCAGGATGACGAAGCCCCATTGCTTGGCCGGGGCCAGTGCGCGCTGCGTCTCGGGGTTCAGGTGCGGTTCCAGGGCGTCGTAGCCGTCCAGCCCGGGGATGGGCAGCAGGTTCAGCACGACGGCGGTGAGCTGAAGGAATCCCAGGAACGCCACCGCGGCCCACAGCACCACGTGCGTCGGGTCGAAGAACAACCGGATCAGCGCCAGCAACAGCGCCGCCAGCACCAGGTTGGCCGCCGGCCCGGCCAGGCTGACCAGCGTGCGACGGGCCGGCGTCATGAACCACGTCCGCACGTAGACCGCCGCCCCGGGCAGGCCGATCCCGCCCAGCGTGACGATCACCAACGGCAGCACGAGCGACAGCGCCGGATGGGCGTAGCGGCGGGGATCCAGCGTCAGGTACCCGCGCACGGCCGCGTCGTGGTCGCCGAACCGCCAGGCGGTGACCGCGTGCCCGAACTCGTGCAGGCACAGCGACACCAGCCAGCCGGCGATCACGAAGATGAACACCCCGACATAGGCGAGCGGCCGCGCGCTGTAGCCGGCCTGCCAGGCTAGTCCACCACCGACCGCCGTCAACCCGAGCAGGGCCAAAAAGATCGGGCTGGGCCGGACCGATTCGCGTTGGGGCGAGGGGAAGCTCACCGCACGAAACTATCGGACCAGCAGCCAGCCCTCGATGTTGCGGTAGAACGCCGAGCGGCGGCCGGGCCGGGGGGCGGGGACGCCGTCGCGCAGCACGACGACGCCCGTGCTGCCGAGCTGGGCCGCGCGGCCGGTGACCCACCGGCGCCAGCGCCCCTGGAGCGAGGCCCGCAGGCCGGGCATGGCCAGCGTCGGCTCGACGAGCACGCCGGCGGCGTCGCCGTCGAACAACGTGGTGTCGTCGACGACCGCCTCGCCGTGGATCACCCGCTCGCCGTCCGGCGGCACCCAGGCGGCGCGCCCGACGACCACCGAGCCGGTCTCGTCGCGGATCAGCGTCACCCGTTGCGCGGAACCGCGGACGGCCCGGCGCGCCGCCCGGCGCGCAGCGGGCAGGCGATAGATCCGGGTCGCCCGGGTGCGCCGCCGCGGCACGTAGGCCACCTCGACGTCGAGCCGCTCCGCGCGCAGCAGCCGGGTCAGCACCGCCGCCAGGTCGGCGTCGGCGCCCACCACGACCAGGCGCGGGAAGGGGCCTATCGCGGCGTCGAGGTCGGGTTCGCCGGCGATGCGGTGGGCGCGCAACCCCCGCAACGGGCCGTAGGTCCGCCCGTGCGTGAACACCAGGACCGCGGCGGCCGGATCGTCTTGTGTCACAAGCTATCCAATCAAGCTGTTCCAATCTGTTTGACTTCCAACGACTCTGGCTCGATCAATGGGCCATAACGACACAGTCACAACATGGTGTCGGACTGCGAAAGTTGTTGCGGCGCCGCCTGGAAACACCCGGATACTTTACTCCTGCCACAGGGCCTACGTTGTGCGGAATCCCGCCAACGAGTGGCTGAGAGAACGGAGAACGACCATTCGCCGCCTCACCCCCATTTTCTCCGCCGTGCGGCCCGCGCCGCTCGGGTACGGCGCCGGCCCCGCCCGCCTCCGTTGCTGACGACGCACCTCGGTCGCCTTGGCGCCGTGCTGCTTTCGGCCGTCCTGCTGTGCCTCGCATCGGCGCGGGCGTCGGCCGACGAGTCGATCGTGATCGATTTGGTGCGCCACGGGCAGTCGGTGGCCAACGCCGCGAGGGTGATCGATACGGCGGTGCCCGGGGCCGCGCTCACCGCGCTTGGCCAACAACAGGCGCAGGACGTCGCCAATGTGCTCGCGGCGAAGGGCCCGGTCGCCGCGATCTTCGCGTCGCAGTTGATCAGGACGCAGCAGACCGCGGCGCCGTTGGCGGCGGCGTTGGGGATGAATGTGCAGGTGCTGCCCGGGCTCAACGAGATCGACGCGGGCATCTTCAACGGGATGCCGCAGTTCAGCCTGGCGGGGCTGGCGTACCTGCTGGCACCGGTCGCGTGGTTGCTCGGGCTGCGCGTCGTGCCGATGCTCGCGCCGGGCTCGGCCGACCCCAACGGGTACGAGTTCCACAGGCGTTTCAGCGGCGCGCTCCAGACGATGTCCGGCAACGCGGCGACGACCGCGAGCGGCTTCAACGACATGCTCGCAAGGATGTACGGCAGCGCGTTGGCCAACCCGGTCCGCGCGTCCGACGGCAGGATCAGAGAGGTCGCGTTCTCCAGCGAATTCGACATCGGCATCGGGACGATGACGACCGTCACAAACCCCGAACAGTTGCTCCTGCTTTTCGACCCGCTGCCCAACACCGGCATCGTCGAGATCCAGGGCAATCCCCACGATGGCTGGACGCTGGTCAGCTGGAACGGGAAACCGGCGTGGCCCGGTTGGGCGGCCAAGCGATACGACCGTGACGCCAACGGCCTGTGCCTGATGCTGGACGCGCCGTCGCGCAACGGCGTGTGCGCGGCGAAGCCGCCGGTGGCGGCAAGCCCCTGAGCACCATGCGAGGCCCGACGTCTAGGATCGCCACGTGAGCGCGGCAAGCAAAGACGCGTGCAGCTACGCGCACGGTCACGACGCGGCCAACCGAGGCGCCGTCACCCGACGGCAGTGCGAGCCATCGGGCGATGTCGAAAACCGTTGCAGCGGTGCAAGATCTGGCGTTCTGCCAGCAGAACCACAGTAGGCAGGCGGGAGCAAACTCATGCCGGCAATCGTCCTGATCGGCGCCCAGTGGGGCGACGAGGGCAAAGGTAAGGCCACCGACCTGCTGGGTGGGCGGGTGCAGTGGGTGGTGCGCTACCAGGGTGGCAACAACGCCGGGCACACGGTCGTCTTGCCGACGGGGGAGAACTTCGCCCTGCACCTGATCCCGTCGGGCGTGCTCACGCCCGGCGTCACCAACGTCATCGGCAACGGTGTGGTGATCGACCCCGGCGTGCTGCTCGACGAGCTCAAAGGCCTCGAAGACCGCGGTGTCGACACCTCGAGGCTGCTGATCTCCGCCGACGCGCACCTGCTGTTGCCCTACCACGTGGCCATCGACAAGGTCACCGAGCGCTACATGGGCAACAAGAAGATCGGCACCACCGGCCGCGGCATCGGGCCCTGCTACCAGGACAAGATCGCCCGGATCGGAATCCGCGTCGCCGACGTGCTCGACCGGGAGGTGTTGACCCACAAGGTCGAGGCCGCGCTGGAGCTGAAGAACCAGATCTTGGTCAAGATCTACAACCGCAAGGCGCTCGACCCGCACCAGGTGGTCGAGGCCCTGCTCGAGCAGGCGGAGGGTTTCGCGCACCGCATCGCGGATACCCGGCTGTTGCTCAACACCGCGCTGGAGTCCGGCGAAACCGTGTTGCTGGAGGGTTCGCAGGGCACCCTGCTCGACGTCGACCACGGCACGTATCCCTATGTGACGTCGTCGAATCCGACGGCGGGCGGGGCGGCGGTGGGTTCGGGGATCGGGCCGACCCGGATCACCGCGGTGCTGGGGATCCTCAAGGCCTACACCACCCGCGTGGGCTCCGGCCCGTTCCCCACCGAGTTGTTCGACGAGAACGGCGAATACCTGTCCAAGACCGGCGGCGAATTCGGCGTCACCACCGGGCGGCGCCGGCGGTGCGGCTGGTTCGACGCCGTTATCGCCCGCTACGCCACCCGGGTCAACGGCATCACCGACTACTTCCTGACCAAGCTCGACGTGCTGTCCAGCCTGGAAACCGTTCCCGTGTGCGTCGGCTACCAGATCGACGGGGCACGCATCCACGAGATGCCGATGACCCAAAGCGATTTGCACCGCGCCGAGCCGATCTACGAGGAGCTGCCCGGCTGGTGGGAGGACATCTCGCATGCCCGCGAGTTCGACGACCTGCCCGCCAAGGCCCGCGACTACGTGCTTCGGCTCGAAGAGCTTGCGGGAGCCCATGTTTCGTGCATCGGTGTGGGACCCGGGCGCGAACAGACCATCGTGCGCCGCGACGTCCTGGCGGCCCGCGCGTGACGGACCCGGAACCGAACCCGATCGACCTCGATCCCGAATACGAACACCACGGCGGCTTCCCGGAGTACGGGCCCGCCAGCCCCGGTCCCGGCTTCGCCCGGTTCGTCGCCTCGATGCGCCGGCTGCAGGACCTCGCCGTGTCGGCCGACCCGGGTGACGACGTCTGGGACGACGCCGCCGACCGGGTCGCGGCGCTGACCGAGCTGCTGGGGCCGTTTCAGGCCGAGGCCGAGGGCCAGGCGCCCGCGGGCCGCACCCCCGACCTGCCGGGCATGGGCAGCCTGCTGCTGCCGCCGTGGGTTCTGACGCGGTACGACCCCGAGGGCGTCGAAATGACCGGCCACTTCAGCCGCTTCCACGTCGGCGGCAACCACGCGGTGCACGGCGGCGTGCTGCCGCTGCTGTTCGACCACATGTTCGGCATGATCTCCCACGCCGCCAACCGGCCCATCAGCCGCACGGCGTTCCTGCACGTCGACTACCGCAAGGTCACCCCGATCGACGTGCCGCTGCTGGTGCGGGGCCGGGTCACCGGCACCGAGGGCCGCAAGGCGTTCGTCTCCGCCGAATTGGTCGACGAGGCGCAGACCGTGCTGGCCGAGGGCAACGGCCTGATGGTGCGGCTGCTTCCCGGCCAGCCCTAGCGCGGCGACGATGCGGCGCGGTGCCACCGCGCCGCTGAGGAGCCGGGCAGTCAGCCCTAGCACTCGCCGAACCGACCTATCCTTGAGCCGTGACTGACGGCGTGACGGACGGACGCGACGACGAGACGACGGCGCTCGTCGTGCCCCCACCGGCCCCCGCCGACGCGCGCCCGACGGTGCTGCTGCTGGGTTCCGGCGAGATCAGCCGGGAGCTGGCGATCGCCCTGGGACGCCTCGGGGCCCGGGTGATCGCCGCCGACCGGTACCCCCACGCGCCCGCGCACGGGGTCGCCGACCAGGCGCTGGTGCTCGACATGACCGACGCCGACGAGCTGGCGCAGGCGATCGGGCGGCTGCAACCCACCCTCGTCGTCACCACCACCGACGCGGTCGCCACCGGGGCCCTCGACGCCCTCGACGGCGAGCTGGTGCCCAGCGCCCGCGCCGTGCGGCTCACCGCCGACCGCGAAGGGCTGCGCCGGCTGGCCGCCGACGAGCTGGGGCTGCCCACCGCGCCGTTCTGGTTCGTCGGATCGCTGGGCGAACTCGAGGCGGTCGGCGCGCACGCCGGGTACCCGCTGCTGGTCAAGCCGGTGGCCGGGCCGACCGGGCAGCGGCAGTCGGTGGTGGCGCGCCGCGAGGACATCGAACCCGCCTGGCGCCGCGCGGTGGGCGACCAGTCCTCCGCCCGGGTGCTGGCCGAAACCGTGGTCGAGGTCGAGTTCTACGTGACCCTGCTGGCGGTCCGCAGCGAGGGCCCGTCGGGGCCGGCCATCGAATTCTGCTCACCCATCGGGCACCGCGGGTCCGACGGGCAGGTGCTGGAATCCTGGCAGCCCCAGAAGATGAGCGCGGCCGCGACGGACGCCGCGAGGTCGATCGCCGCGCGGATCGTCAAGGCGCTGGGCGGGCGCGGCGTGTTCGGGGTCGAATTGATGGTCAACGGCGACGAGGTGTACTTCGCCGACGTCACGTCGCGCCCGGCCGACAGCGCCTGGGTGACCCTGCGCAGCCAGCGACTTTCGGCGTTCGAGCTGCAGGCCCGCACCATCCTGGGCCTGCCGGTGGACACCATGATGGTGTCGCCGGCCGCCGCCCGGGTGGCGGGCCCGGCCGATCCCCATGACCCCGCCGCGTTGATCGGCGCGCTGAGCGTGCCGGAGAGCGACCTGCGCGTCTCCGGGAGCGGGTTCCGGGCGTTGGCGACCGCGCCGGAGGTGACGGCGGCCCGCGAGCGCGCCGGCCAGGCCGCCGAACGGCTGGCCGCCCCGGCGCCCCGCGGCTGAGCCCCGAGATGCGCGCGGCGCCGGTCTCGATACGATCGCAGGTCAGGTAGCGCCGCGCGGGGGGCAATCTCGCCGGGGTGGCTGACGATGCGTACGAAGGACGAGGGAATACGAGCATGAGCACAGAGCGCGGACACTCCTACGCGGGCGACATCTCGCCCCTGGAGGCATGGAAACTGCTCAGCGACAATCCGAACGCCGTGCTGGTCGACGTGCGCACCGACGCCGAATGGCGATTCGTCGGGGTGCCCGATCTGTCCAGCCTCGGCCGCGAGGTGCTGTTCCTCGAGTGGAATTCCTCCGACGGCAGGCCCAACGCGAACTTCGCCGACCAGCTGCGCGAGCAGGTGGCGCCGGCCGAAACCGACGCGGATCGCCCGGTGCTGTTTTTGTGTCGCTCCGGAAACCGCTCCATCGGCGCCGCCGAGGTGGCGACCCAGCTGGGCATCACGCCGGCCTACAACATCCTGGACGGCTTCGAGGGCCAGCTGGACGCCAACGGTCATCGCGGCGAGTCGGGCTGGCGGGCGATCGGATTGCCTTGG
Organism: Mycobacterium sp. 5-140-3-2; assembly: GCF_035666375.1. Taxonomy (NCBI): domain Bacteria; kingdom Bacillati; phylum Actinomycetota; class Actinomycetes; order Mycobacteriales; family Mycobacteriaceae; genus Mycobacterium; species Mycobacterium sp. 5-140-3-2. The sequence continues at coordinate 5,067,450 of NZ_CP142025.1, read as the reverse complement.
AAGCAAGGTTGATCCGGGCATGACGCCCGCCGATCACGACTCGGTTCGCACTCCCGCACCGTTGCCCGAAGGCGTCAGCCAGGCGACCATCGGCGTGCGCGGTGGGCTGCTGCGCTCGGGGTTCGACGAGACCGCCGAGGCGCTGTACCTGACGTCGGGCTACGTCTACGAAACCGCGGCGGTCGCCGAGCAGTCGTTCACCGGCGAGGTCGACCGCTTCGTCTACTCGCGGTACGGCAACCCGACCGTGACGATGTTCGAGGAGCGGCTGCGCCTGCTCGAAGGCGCACCGGCGGCGTTTGCCACCGCGAGCGGCATGGCGGCGGTGTTCACGTCACTGGGCGCGCTGCTGGGCGCGGGGGACCGGTTGGTCGCGTCGCGCAGCCTGTTCGGCTCGTGTTTCGTGGTGTGCAACGAGATCCTGCCGCGCTGGGGTGTCGAAACCGTCTTCGTCGACGGCGACGACCTGTCCCAGTGGGAACAGGCGTTGTCGGTGCCCACCACGGCGGTGTTCTTCGAAACCCCGTCGAATCCGATGCAGTCGCTGGTGGACATCGCCGCGGTGACCGAGCTGGCCCACGCCGCGGGCGCAAAGGTGGTGCTGGACAACGTTTTCGCCACACCGCTGCTGCAGCAGGGCGTCCCGCTCGGCGTCGACGTGGTGGTGTACTCGGGCACCAAGCACATCGACGGCCAGGGCCGGGTGCTTGGCGGGGCCATCCTCGGCGACAAGGAGTACATCGACGGCCCGGTGCAGAAACTGATGCGGCACACCGGCCCGGCGATGAGCGCGTTCAACGCCTGGGTGTTGCTGAAAGGCCTTGAGACGATGGCCATCCGGGTCGAGCACAGCAATTCCTCGGCGTACCGGATCGCCGAATTCCTCGAGACCCATCCGGCGGTGAGCTGGGTGCGCTACCCCTATCTGTCCTCACACCCGCAATACGACCTGGCCAAGCGCCAGATGTCGGGCGGCGGAACGGTGATCACCTTCGCGCTCGACTGCCCGGACAGCAGGGCCAAACAGCGGGCCTTCGAGGTGCTGGACAAGTTGACGCTGATCGACATCTCCAACAACCTCGGCGACGCCAAATCCCTTGTCACACATCCCGCGACCACCACTCACCGGGCGATGGGCCCGGAGGGCCGCGCGGCGATCGGGCTCGGCGACGGCGTGGTCCGCATCTCCGTCGGCCTGGAAGGCACCGACGACCTGATCGCCGACATCGATCGGGCCCTGAGCTAGCCGGCCGCCTTCTGCTCGGCCGTCTCGGCGCGCTCGGCGGCCGCGAGCGTGCCTTCGGCGGCCTGCTGCTCCACCCAGTTCACCAGCGGCCGGGCGTAGATCATCTGGCTGGTGATGGCCATCTGGCCGCGGGTGCGGCCCAGGAACGAGATCCCCCAGGCGAACATGGCGGCCAGTCGGTTCCGGTGGCCGATGAGGTAGTACAGGTGCAGCACCAGCCACGCCAGCCAGGCGAAGAACCCGGCGAATTCCACCTTGCCGACCTGCGCGACGGCACTGTAGCGGGAGATGAGCGCCATGCTGCCCTTGTTCACGTACCGGAAGGGCTTGCGGTCGGCGGGATTGTCCTCACCCTTGAGCGCGTGCTTGATGACGGTGGCGGCGTATTTCGCGCCCTGGATCGCGCCCTGCGCCATCCCGGGCACGCCGGGCACCGACATCAGGTCGCCGACGACGAACACGTACGGGTGCCCTTTGACGGTGAGGTCGGGTTCGACGATCACCCTTCCGGCGCGGTCGGTTTCGGTTCCGTCGGACTGTTCGGCGAGCATCGCGCCCAGCGAGCTGGCCTGCACGCCGGCCGCCCACACCTTGCACGCGCATTCGATGCGGCGCTCGCCGCCGTCCTTCTCCTTGATCGTGATGCCCATGTAGTCGACCGCGGTCACCATCGCGTTGAGCTGGACCTCGACGTCCATCTTTTCCAGCCGCCGCTGGGCCTTGAGGCCCAGCTTGGTGCCCATCGGCGGCAACACCGCGGGCGCCGCGTCGAGCAGGATGACCCGGCATTCGCTGGGGGTGATCGTCCGGAACGCGCCGGCCAGGGTGCGCTCGGCCAGCTGGACGATCTCGCCGGCCAGCTCGACGCCGGTGGGCCCGGCGCCGACCACCACGAAGGTCAGGCGGCGTTTGCGCTCGGCCGGGTCGGTGGCGACCTCCGCGGCCTCGAAGGCGCCGAGGATGCGGCCGCGCAGCTCCAGGGCGTCGTCGATGCTCTTCATCCCGGGCGCGAAGGCGGCGTACTCGTCGTGGCCGAAGTAGGACTGCTGTGCGCCGGCGGCCACGATCAGGCTGTCGTAGGGCGTCACCGTCTCCATGCCCATCAGGTGCGATGTGACCGTCTTGGCGGTGAGGTCGATGGCGGAGACTTCGCCCCACAGCACCCGGACGTTGCGCTGCCGGCGCAGGATCAGTCTGGTGGTCGGCGCGATGTCGCCTTCGGACAGGATGCCTGTGGCCACCTGATACAGCAGCGGCTGGAAGAGGTGCGTTGTCGTCTTCGAGATCACGGTGACCTCGACTTCGGTGCCCTTGGGGGCGCGTTTGAGCGCCTTTGCCGCGGTCAACCCGCCAAAACCGCTTCCGATGATGACCACACGATGGCGCGACATGCCTCCACCGTACGACGCCGCACCCACGAAAGGCGAGGCCGACGTGCGCGCGGATGCGCGGCGCGTCGGAGTCACCGGGCTAGCAGAAGGAGCCGCAGAGGCCGAAAATGCGTGCGGCCAAGCCGATCTCGACGCCTCTGGGGACGCCATAACCCGAAATGGCGTGTGTGGTAACGGATCCCGGCCGGGGCCGCGGCGCGCATCAGGGCATGCTGTGGCCCCGGCCGATCACCTTGTGCTCTTCGCTACGCGAAGCGTGATGTGAGTGAACGGGCCCCAATTGAGCTCGGGGCCCGTTCGGTTACCGCTATCCGGTGCAGGTCAAACCGGGTCCACAGTCGATAACGAGCGGAATCGTGCATGCCGAGGTCATTGGCGCTGCGAAAGCCAGCACCACGGCGATGACGATTTTGCTAGTACGACGTGACATTAGAACCCCCTACGTCTGGGAGACGACATTCTAAGGCCCGATGTCGGCGAGCTTACGTTGTCAATCGCTCGCAGATAAGCGATTTCGCGAATATTTCCGACCAATTCGTCAAACGGATGACCGACGAACCCAGCTCGGATGCGACCGCCTGGCCGCGAACGGAATTCAGCAAAATCCGGTGGCTCGGTGAATGGGAATTATCCTGCGCGGGGCCTATGTCGCGGCTATATTGGATCGCTATTTACCCGCCGCTCGCCGGCGCGGCTGCGCAAATTGGATATGAATTCAAATAGGTCCCGAGCTCGCGCCGCCCGACGCGCGGCGAAACCGTCGGGATGGCAATTTGTTTCAGCGACGGGTGGGAGGGCATCGCTGCCGCTCAGAACGGCCACGCGCTGGCGTCGCTCTTGTACTTGGCGTTGAGATCGCTGCAGAAGTCGGCGGCGGTGCCCGCGAGCAGGATGTAATAGGTCTCGCCGCGGCGGCTGTCGTAGGACGTCGGCGTGGTCCAGCCGTTGTTGCACATGGCGGTTTCGCCCCCCGCGGCGGTCCTTCGCCAATTGGTCTTCACGCAGCCCACCAGGCCGTCGAGGCTCGGCGTCGCGCTCTTGGCCGCAACCAGCATCGCTCCGCCCCACTGCCCGTCGCTGCGCCGATAGGCGCGCGCCCCGAATCCCGAATTGTCGGTCTGGCACGCCAACGCCCGGCGCAGCAGCGAGAAGGGCCCCGCGAGTTGCGGGTTGGCGGCTCCCGCCGCGGACGTGATGAACTGCGCCGCGTCCGAGCCGTCGACCTCCTGCACGACGTTAGGATTGCCAAAGCTGAAGAGCTGCTGGGCGATTCCCTGCGCCGCCGCGGAGCCCCCGCCGATGATCGGCCCGCTGCCGCTGGACGCCATCGGGGGCAGCGCCGCGGCCGGATCGGCGCCCGCCACGGGCAGGCCGGCGGCGGCTCCCAGGGCCAACAAGGCGATCGTGCCGCGGACGCGGCGTGCGGTGACTCCCATGCCCCTCATTCCAGCACGTGCGCGTAGTCGACGCGGCGGTCGTCGGCGATCAATCCGCCCAGCACGTGGCCGATCTGCAACGCGATGTATTCGTCGAGGGTGTAGGTCGGCCCGAAGTGCCAGTGCTTGAGCGCCCAGCCATGGGCGAGCAGCATGATGTCGAACACGGTGAGGTCGACGTCGACCCCGCGGAAGACGCCCTGGGCGACGCCGGCCTCGATCACCGCGCGCAGCGGTGCGGCCGTGGCGATTTCGAGGTCCTTGATCTGGGTGCGGCCGGGCGCCCCGAGGGTTCGGCTCTCCCGGTAGGTCAGGACCACGCCGTCGAGGTTCTCGTCGACGATCTGGATGTAGCGTCGGACCCCCGCGGTCAGCTGGTCCACGACGTCGTCGCCGGCGGCGGCGATGACCGGCGCCAGCTGATCGCGGAACGCGTCGAGGATGCGCACGATCGTGGCGAGCAGCAGGTCTTCCTTGCCGCCGAAGTATTTGTAGAGCAGGCCGACGCTGACCTCGGCCTCGGTGGCCAGGTCCTGCATGGACATCTGGTGAAACCCGGTCCTGCCCATGACTTTGACCGCGGCATCGAGCACCTGGCGGCGCCGCGAGCTGACGCGGGCGGCGCGCACCGCCTCCTCGGCGGGAAGGGCGCTGTAGTCGGCGACGTCGGTGGCCATCGGCTGTCCCTACAGGCCCAGGTCCTTGGCGATGATCGTCTTCATGATCTCGTTGGTGCCGCCGTAGATGGTTTGGATGCGGGCGTCGACGAACGCGCGCGCCACGCTGTACTCGCGCATGTAGCCGTACCCGCCGTGCAACTGCAGGCAGCGGTCGGCGGTGCGCACCTGCAGGTCGGTCGTCCACCATTTCAGCCGGGCGGCCCGGGCTGCCGTCAGCTCGCCCTCGAGGTGCTCGGCGAGGCAGTCGTCGAGATACGTTCGCGCGACGTCGATTTCGGTGGCCAACTCGGCGAGCACGAATTGGCTGTGCTGGAAGCTGGCGATCGGTGATCCGAAGGCCGTGCGATCGCGGACGTAGTCGAGGGTTGCGGCCAGGATCGTTTCCGCGGCGGCCACCGCCCCGACACCGAGCGCGAGCCGCTCCTGAGGCAGGTTCTTCATCAACTGATAGAAGCCGCGGCCCTCTGATTCGAGCAGGTTGTCCTTCGGCACCCGCATATCGGTGAAGGTGAGCTCGCTGGTGTCCTGGGCGTGCAGGCCGATCTTCTCCAGGTTGCGGCCGCGGGAAAAGCCCGGGGTGTCGGCGTCGACCACCAGAAGCGACAGTCCCTGATGGCGATCCGGCGAGGTGCGCGCGGCGATGACGAACAGGTCCCCGACCTGACCGTTGGAGATGAACGTCTTGGCGCCGTTGACGACGTAGTCGTCGCCGTCTCGCACCGCGGTCGTGCGGATCCCGGCCAGATCGCTGCCGGTGCCGGGCTCGGTCATCCCGATGCCGAGCACGGTCTCGCCGGTGACCACGCCGGGCAGCCAGCGCTGTTGCTGCTCCGGGGTCGTCAAGTCGGTGAGATAGGGCAGCACCACGTCGTTTTGCAGCGTGAAGGCGATGGCCTCCGCGGCCGCCCCGGCCCGCTGCAACTCGTCGATCACGATCGCGTTGTAGCGGAAGTCGTCCACCCCCGGGCCGCCGAGATGCTCGGGCACCGAAAAGCCCAGCAGCCCAAGCTTGCCCGCCTCGATGAACAGCGAGCGGTCCCACTGGCCGTCGCGTTCCCAGCTCTCGTGGTTGGGCGCGACCGTCTGCCGCACGAAATCCCGTACCAGTTCCCGGAACTGGTGATGCTCGTGCGTGTAGGTCAGCCGGCTCATCAGCGGAAGGCGTCGCTGCCGGTGAACGCCTGGCCGAGGACCAGCTGATGCATCTCCGGTGTGCCCTCGTAGGTCAGCACCGATTCCAGGTTGACCATGTGCCGGATCACGGGATACTCCAGCGATATCCCGTTGCCGCCCAGTATCGTTCGGGCGGTCCGGCAGATCTCGATCGCCTCCCGGGTGTTGTTCAGCTTGCCGAAGCTCACCTGCTCGGGACGCAGGCCCACACTGTCCTTGAGGCGGCCGAGGTGCAGCGACAGCAGCTGGCCCTTGTGCAGTTCGACGGCCATGTCGACGAGTTTGGCCTGGGTCAACTGGAATCCGGCGATCGGGCGGCCGAACTGGGTGCGCTGCGTGGCGTAGTCGAGGGCCGCCTGCCAGGCCGAGCGCGCGGCTCCCATGGAGCCCCAGATGATTCCGTACCGGGCCTCGGACAGGCACGACAGCGGCCCGCGCAGCCCCTTGGCCTCGGGCAGCATCGCCTTGGCGGGCAGCCGCACGTCGTCGAGCACCAGCTCGCTGGTGATCGAGGCCCGCAACGACAGCTTGTGGTGAATGGTGTTGGCGCTGAAGCCCGCCGTCTTGGTGGGCACGATGAAACCGCGGACCCCGTCATCGGTGTTGGCCCACACGACCGCGACGTCGGCCACCGAGCCGTTGGTGATCCACAACTTGCGGCCGGTGAGCACCCAGTCCGAACCATCCCGTCGCGCACGGGTTTTCATCGCGGCGGGGTCGGATCCGACGTCGGGCTCGGTCAGCCCGAAGCAGCCGAGCAGCTCGCCGGTGGCCATGCCCGGCAACCATTCCTGCTTCTGCTCCTCGGACCCGAAATTCCAGATCGCGAACATCGCCAGCGAGCCCTGCACCGAGACCATCGATCGAATGCCGGAGTCGGCGGCCTCGAGCTCGACGCAGGCCAGCCCGTAGTGCACGGCGGAGGCCCCGCCGCAGCCGTACCCGTCCAGGTGCATGCCCAGCAGCCCCAGCTGGCCGAACCCCTTGGCGAGTTCGCGGACCGGGAGGTCGCCGATCTCGAACCACTCCGCGACGTGGGGCAGGACGTGCTCGGCGCAGAATTCCCGGACGGTCTCGCGCACGGCGCGTTCGTCGTCGGACAGGGAGGCGTCCAGGCCGAGCGGGTCGTAGCGGTCGAAGGCGGGTGGCGTTTTGTTGTTCATAGACGTCAGCCTGCCACTAGCCGGCCATCGTCAAACCGCCGCTGACGCTGATCACCTGTCCGGTGATGAACGAGGCGGCCTCCGACGCGAAGAACAACACCGGCGCGGCGACCTCGTCGGGCCGGGCCAGGCGGCGGAACGGGATTGCCTTGACCAGTGCCTCCTTCAGCTTCTCGGGCTGCGCGTGAAACAGCGGCGTGTCGGTCGGTCCGGGGCACACGCAGTTCACCGTGATCTGGTGACGCGCCATCTCGCGGGCCAGCGACTTGGTCAGGGCGATCACCCCGCCCTTAGCGCCGGCGTAGATGCTCTCGCCCGCGCTGCCCACCCGGCCGGCGTCACTGGCCAGGTTGACCACGCGCCCGCCGCCGTGCGTCTCGATCATCCCCGGCAGGAACGCCGAGCAGACATGCACCGGCCCCAGGTAGTTGATCGCGACCACCTTCTGCGCGAATTCCGCCGTGGCATTGAGGAATTGGTCAGTGCGGTCCCATCCGGCGGCGTTGACGACGATGTTGGGCACCCCGAGGTCGGCGTTGATGCGATCCCGCAGCGCGTTGACTTGATCCGGGTCGGCCACGTCCACCGGCAGCGCGGTGATCTTGTCGGGGTGTTCCCCGGCGGTGGCCGAGGCCGCCGCCTCGTCGAGGTCCGCGGCCACCACGCGGTCGCCGCGGGCGGCGAGTCCGAGCGCGATCGCCCTGCCGATGCCGGAACCGGCGCCGGTCACCACCGCGAGGCCATCAGGTGAATGGGTATTCATCGCTGACGAATCTAGGTTCACCGCGGCCGCCGGGTCAAGGATCGAGGCCCTGCCCCGGTAGTCTCGCTGCATGCTTAGGCTCCGATGGCTGGGCTGGCTGGCCGTGGACGTCGTCGGCGTGCTGGTGTTCTGCGCCCTGGGGCGCCGCAGTCATGACGAAGGGCTCAACCTCACCGGCATCGCCACGACGGCGTGGCCGTTTCTCACCGGCACCGCCGTCGGTTGGCTGGCCGCACGCGGCTGGCGGCGGCCCACCGCCGTGGCGCCCACCGGGGTCGTCGTCTGGTTGTCCACCGTCGTCGTCGGCATGGTGCTGCGCAAGGCGACGTCTGCGGGCGTGACCGCCAGTTTCGTCGTGGTGGCGACGGCGGTCACCGCGTTGTTATTGCTGGGCTGGCGAGTGGCCGTGGGGCTTACCCTGCGGCGCCGCTCCGACGTCTGAGCGCGCGATGGCACCGACGGCCGATGTGGAGGTGACCGCGACGTTCGGGGCCGCCGCGCGGGCCGTGGCCACCGACAAGGGCCTGCTGAACGACCCGTTCGCCGAGCCGTTGTTGTGCGCGGTCGGGATCGACTACCTCACCCGGGCGATCAAGGACCACGCGTTCGCGGCCGACGACGGCGACGACGCGGCGATGACGGCACTGATGGACGCGCTGGCGGCGCACACCCGCTTCGTCGACGAATTTTTGGCCGACGCGGGCCGGGCGGGCATTCGCCAGGTGGTGATCCTGGCGTCGGGCCTGGACAGCCGGGCCTACCGGCTGTGGTGGCCGCGGGGGACGACGGTCTACGAGATCGATCGGCCGCAGGTGCTCGACTTCAAGTCCGACGTGCTTCGGGGGCTGGACGCCACCCTGGCCACCAACCGATGCGCGGTCGGCATCGACCTGCGCGACGATTGGCCGGCGGCGTTGCGGCGGGTGGGTTTTGACGCCGCCCAGCCCACGGTGTGGGTCGCCGAGCAGTTGCTCGTCGGGTATCTGCCGCCCCAGGAGCAGAGCCGGTTGCTGCGCGGCGTCACCGCGGCGAGCGCCCTCGGCAGCCGGTTGGCCGCCGATCACATGCCCACCTGGAATCCGTTGCAGCTGGGGGCCGAACGCGCCTTCGTCGACGGCTGGCGGCGGCGCGGCCTCGACGTCGATCTGGCCAGCCTGACCTATCCGGGCGAATACCACTATGTCCCTGAGTATTTGGCGGCCCACGGCTGGGAAACGCGCGGGCGTGACATCGCCGACTTGCTGCGCACCATGGGGCTGGGCAAGCGGCGGCGCACCGGGCGCGGCGACGCGGAGTTCATCCCGGAATATGTCACCGCGACACGCGTTTGAGTTTTCGATGATGCCGGAATCCATTCCGCCAGACGGCCGGTTGCGGTTCGTCTCGGCGCCCCACGACGATCCGCTGGCCCAACCTCTGTTGGCCGAGTTGGCCGTCGAGTACGCGGAGCGCTACGGCGGCACGCCGAGCACGCATCTGTCCTGGCTGCCCGTGCCGGAGGCCGAACTGGCACCGCCGGACGGCGGGTTGTTGATCGGCGTGGTGGGCGGAGTGCCGGTGACCGGCGGCGCGTTTCGCCGCTACGACGCCCACACCGCCGAACTCAAGCGGATCTGGACCGACGCCGCCCATCGGCGCCGCGGCTATGCGCGGGCGTTGCTGGCCGCGCTCGAGGCCGAGACCCTGGCGCGCGGGTACCGGCGGCTCTACTTGATCACCGGCAACCGGCAGCCCGAGGCCGAGGCGCTCTACGACGCGACGGGCTACACCCGGGTGGCGCCGGACCCGCTGCCGTCCTGGGGGCCGTTCATCCCGATCGCCTTCGAGAAGTGGCTGGCATAGCCGGCGCCGACGCCCAGACCGGCGCGATCGAGTTGACAACCGTCACAACGGGTTCAGAACCTTCACGGGCCGGTCTGTTTCCGTGGCGATGATCTGGCCCGAGGCCATCAACCGCCGGCCAGCGAGATGGCCCGGGCCGTCGCCTCGCGGATCGGGCCGCGCCACACGTCGCCGTGCCCCGGCAGCAACACCTCGGTGTCGAGCAGGGCCAACGCGTCCAGGCTACGCAGCGAATTCTGCTGGCTGTGGCTGAACACCTCCGGCAGCAGCTGCGGCCCGTCGTGCTTGAGCAGGGGGTGGCCGGTGATCAGGGCGTCGCCGCTGACCAGGACCCCGTCGACCACGTACGAGCAGTGCCCGCTGGTGTGCCCCGGGGTGAAAACGGCCATCGGATGCCCGGGCAAGCCTGCGGCCACGTCGGCGGTCAGCGGCCGCGTCGACGGGATGCCGTCGCGGATCAGGCCGCCGCTGCGCACCACGTGCAACCCCCACGCCGCCCAGCGCGGCCGCCAAATGCGAACGGCGACATCGAAAACCGAGGCCTGCTCCAGGTATTCGCGCTTGGCGTGCCCCACCTCGTCGGCGTGGCAATACACGTCGGTGCCGTATTCGTTGGCGAACCAGATCGCCGAGCCCAGGTGGTCGATGTGGGCGTGGGTAAGCAGGATGGCACGCACGTCTCCGGCGTCGAAGCCCAGCTCGCGCAGCGACGCCAGCACGTCGGGGCGGTCCCCCGGATAGCCGGCGTCGATCAGCATCACGCCGGTGTCGTCGGCAACGATCGTCCAGTTGACGGCGTCGCCCCGGGCGAGGTGCACCGTGTCGGTGGCTTGAACAAGAGTTGGCGCCGGTCCCATGCCCGCGAGTGTAGGTCTGAGGCGCGGCGTAGCCGGGCGCGGCGGGTCGCGACCGTCAGCACAGGAGCGATCGCAAGCGCGGCGTAGCCGGGCGCGGCGGGTCGCGACCGTCAGCACAGGAGCGATCGCAAGCGCGGCGTTTCGCCGGGCGCGGCGGGTCGCGACCATCAGCACAGGAGTAGAAAGAACTCGTGGCTGAACTGAAACTCGGATACAAAGCGTCCGCCGAACAATTTGCACCGCGCGAGCTCGTCGAGCTTGCCGTCGCCGCCGAAGGTCACGGCATGGACAGCGCAACGGTCAGTGACCATTTCCAGCCGTGGCGGCACGAGGGCGGGCACGCGCCGTTCTCGCTGGCCTGGATGACCGCGGTCGGCGAACGCACGAAGCGGATCACGCTGGGCACCTCCGTGCTCACCCCGACCTTCCGCTACAACCCCGCCGTCATCGCGCAGGCCTTCGCCACCATGGCCTGCCTGTACCCGGACCGCATCTTCCTCGGGGTCGGTACCGGCGAGGCGCTGAACGAGATCGCCACGGGATACGAGGGCGACTGGCCAGAGTTCAAGGAGCGGTTCGCCAGGCTGCGCGAGTCGGTGCGGTTGATGCGCGAGCTGTGGCGCGGCGACCGCGTCGACTTCGACGGCGAGTACTACCGGCTCAAGGGCGCCTCGATCTACGACGTGCCCGAGGGCGGGGTCCCGATCTACGTCGCGGCCGGGGGCCCCGCGGTCGCCAAGTACGCGGGGCGCGCCGGCGACGGCTTCATCTGCACCTCCGGCAAGGGCGAGGAGCTCTACAAGGACAAGCTGATCCCCGCCGTCAAGGAGGGCGCCGCGATCAACGACCGCAACGTCGACGACATCGACAAGATGATCGAGATCAAGATCTCCTATGACCCCGATCCCAAACTGGCGCTGGAGAACACCCGGTTCTGGGCGCCCCTGTCGCTGACCGCCGAACAGAAGCACAGCATCGACGACCCGATCGAGATGGAGAAGGCCGCCGACGCGCTGCCGATCGAGCAGGTCGCCAAGCGCTGGATCGTGGCATCCGATCCCGACGAGGCGGTCGAAAAGGTCGGCCAGTACGTGAAGTGGGGCCTCAACCACCTGGTGTTCCACGCGCCCGGTCACGACCAGCGCCGGTTCCTGGACCTCTTCGAGAAGGACCTGGCGCCGCGGCTGCGGCGGCTGGCCTGAGGGGCGGACGAGTGGTCTCGGGCGCCGCAACGGCAATCTACATCGCCGCGCCCGAGCCGGAGACCGGAAAGTCGACGATCGCGCTGGGCCTGCTGCACCGGCTGACCGCGACGGTCGCGAAAGTCGGTGTGTTCCGGCCCATTACGCGTTCAGATGGCGGCGATCGCCAACGCGGCGAAGCCGGGCGCAGCGGGTCGCCGCAGGACCTGGAAAATCGCGACTACATCCTGGAACTGCTGCTGTCGCGCACCACGGCGGGCCTGTCGTACGAGCAATGCGTCGGCGTCACCTACCAGCAGCTGCACGCGGACGGCGACGCGGCGATCGCCGCCATCGTCGACGCCTACCACGCCGTCGCCGAGAAGTGCGACGTCGTGGTGATCGTCGGCAGCGATTATTCCGAACTCGGACAGGCGATTCGACCCGCGGAGCTTTCCACCAACGCGCGCATCGCGGTCAACCTCGGCGCGCCGCTGCTGCTGACGGTCAGCGGCAAGGGCCGCACCGCCGGTGAGGTGGCCGACGTCGTCAAGGTGTGCCTGGCCGAGCTGGACGCTCAGCACGCCCACACCGCGGCGGTGGTGGCCAACCGCTGCGAACCGGCCGAGCTGGACGCCATCCGGAAGAAGTTGGACGAGGCGCTGCGGCCATCGTCCCTGCGCAGCTACGTCCTGCCCGACGAACCGCTGTTGTCGGCGCCGACGGTGGCCGAGCTTCAGAGCGCGGTGCGCGGGACGCCGGTCAGCGGCGAAGAGTCGCTGCGCGAACGCGAGGTCACCGGTGTGATGGTGGCCGGGATGACCGCCGACCACGTCCTGGAACGGCTGCGCGACGGAATGGCGGTCATCACCCCCGGCGACCGCTCGGACGTGGTGCTCGCCGTCGCGAGCGCCCATGCCGCGGAAGGGTTTCCGTCCCTGTCGTGCATCGTCCTCAACGGCGGCTTCGAGCTGCACCCGTCCATCGCGGCCCTGGTCGCCGGGCTGCGGCTGCGGCTGCCGATCGTCGCCACCGCGCTGGGCACCTACGACACCGCCAGCGCGGCGGCCTCCGCCCGGGGCAGGGTCACGGCGGCGTCGCAACGCAAGATCGACACCGCGGTCGAGCTGATGGACGGCCACGTCGACATCACCGATCTGCTGGCGCAGCTTGCCATTCCGATCCCCACCGTGACCACGCCGCAGATGTTCATCCATCAGCTGACGCTGCAGGCGCGTTCGGATCGCAGGCACATCGTGCTGCCCGAGGGCGACGACGACCGCATCCTGCGCTCGGCCGGGCGGGTGCTGCAACGCCGCGTCGCCGACCTGACCATCCTGGGCGACGAGGCCCAAATCCGCCAGCGCGCGGGCGAACTCGGGGTGGACCTGGCCGACGTGACGGTGATCGATCCGCGCGCCAGCCGGCTGCGCGACGAGTTCGCCGACCAGTATGCGCAGTTGCGCAAGGCGAAGGGGGTCACCGTCGAGCAGGCGCGCGAGATCATGCGCGACACAACGTACTTCGGCACCATGATGGTGCACAACGGGATGGTCGACGGCATGGTGTCCGGCGCCGCCCACACCACCGCGCACACTGTGCGGCCCGCGTTCGAGATCATCAAGACCGTCCCGGACGTGTCCACCGTGTCCAGCATCTTCCTGATGTGCCTGCCCGATCGTGTCCTGGCCTACGGCGATTGCGCGATCATTCCCAATCCGACACCGGAGCAGCTGGCCGACATCGCAATCTCCTCGGCGCGCACCGCCGCACAATTCGGCATCGAACCGCGGGTCGCGATGCTGTCCTACTCGACCGGCGACTCCGGCTCCGGTGCCGACGTCGACAAGGTCAGAACGGCAACGCAATTGGTGCGAGAGCGCAACCCCGACCTGCCGGTGGAGGGCCCCATCCAGTACGACGCGGCGATCGAACCGTCGGTCGCGGCCACCAAGCTGCGCGACTCGCCGGTGGCCGGGCGCGCCACGGTGCTGATCTTCCCCGACCTCAACACCGGCAACAACACCTACAAGGCGGTCCAGCGCAGCGCCGGAGCCCTCGCCATCGGACCCGTGCTGCAGGGTCTGCGCAAGCCGGTGAACGACCTGTCGCGGGGCGCGCTGGTCGAGGACATCGTGAACACCGTTGCCATCACCGCGATTCAGGCGCAGGGCGGCCCCGATGGGAAGTAGCAGCGCGCGCCTGGTGCTGGTGATCAACTCCGGCTCGTCGTCGGTGAAGTTTCAGCTGGTCGATCCCGATTCGGGCACGGCGCTCTCGACCGGCCTCGTGGAACGCATCGGCGAAGAGGGGTCTCCCGTCCCCGACCATGACGCCGCGCTGCGCCGCGCGTTCGACACGCTGGCCGACGACGGCATCGACCTCAAGACATGCGGCGTCGTCGCGGTCGGCCATCGAGTGGTGCACGGCGGCAACGCCTTCTACGAGCCCACCCCGCTGGACGACGCGGTGATCGCCCGGCTCGGCGAACTGTCGGACCTGGCGCCGCTGCACAACCCTCCCTCGCTCAAGGGAATCGAGGTCGCCCGGCGGCTGCTGCCCGACATTCCGCACATCGCGGTCTTCGACACCGGGTTCTTCCACGACCTGCCGCCCGCTGCCGCGACCTACGCCATCGACCGCGACCTGGCGCAGCGGCATCAGATCCGCCGGTACGGGTTTCACGGCACCTCGCACCGCTACGTCAGCGAGCAGGCCGCCGCCTTCCTGGACAGGCCGCCCGGCGACCTGAAACAGATTGTGCTGCACCTGGGTAACGGCTGCTCGGCCTCGGCGATCGCCGGCACCCGGCCGATCGACACCTCGATGGGCCTCACACCGCTGGAGGGGCTGGTGATGGGCACCCGCAGCGGGGACATCGATCCCAGCGTCGTCAGCTACCTGTCCCACACCGCCGGGATGGGCGTCGACGACGTCGAGACCATGCTCAACAAGCGATCCGGGGTGCTGGGCCTGTCCGGTGAGCGCGACTTCCGCCGGCTGCGAAGGATGATCGAATCCGGTGACGAGTCAGCGCAATTGGCCTATAGCGTGTTCACGCATCGGCTGCGCAAGTACGTCGGCGCCTACCTGGCGGTGCTGGGGCACACCGACGTCATCAGCTTTACCGCGGGGATCGGCGAGAACGACGCGGCGGTGCGCCGCGACGCGGTCGCGGGCATGGAGGAGCTGGGCATCGTGCTCGACGAGCGCCGCAACCTCGGTGGCGGCAAGGGTGCGCGGCAGATCTCCGCCGACGATTCGCCGATCGCCGTCCTGGTGATCCCGACCAACGAAGAGCTCGCCATCGCCCGCGACTGCGTAAACGTGCTGGCGGGCTCCTAGCGGGCGTCGAGTGTGCATCCTGGGCTTTGATCGTGAACCGTCGGCGGCGACACGCCGATAATCGACGCCGTAGGTTCACACCGAAAGCCCCAGGTTCACACTCGATTTCGCGAGCGCCTCGCGCACCCGGCGCAGGATGCTGGCCGGGCGATCCTCGGCGACCACCCGGACTATGGTCCAGCCCATCTCCTCGAGCATCTCCATGCGCCGGAGGTCTTTGACGAATTGGCGCCGGTCGGTGCGGTGGTGATCGCCGTCGTACTCGACAGCCACCAGCGATTCCTCCCAGCCCAGATCCAGGTAGGCGAACGGTAGGCCGTCGGCGCCCAGCACCGGGATCTGCGTCTGCGGCCGGGCCAGGCCGGCGTCGATGAGGAGCAGTCGCAGATAGCTCTCCCTGGGGGACTGAGCGCCGGGGTCGACCAGGTCGAGCGCGACCTCCAATCGCCGCACGCCGGGTGCGCGAGGATGCGCCGCCGCAACATCCAGCACGTCGTCGACCTTGAAACCCGTTGCCCGGGCGAGCGCGTCCAGCCTCACCACGGCCGAGCGCACCGCGCCGCGCCGTCCGATGTCGAAAGCGGTCCGCTCCGGAGTGGTGACGGCGAGCCCGTCGCGGATCTGGGTCTCGCCGGCGCACAGCGTTTCCCGGCGTGTCAGCACGCCGCGGGGAGGATGAGTGTTGGTGTGTATCAGCTCGACCGGGACGTTGTCGGGGATCCACTGGGCGCCATGCAGCGCGGCCGCGGCGGCTCCGCCGATGACCGCCCTCCGCCCCGACCACAGCCAGGCCGCCCGAATGCGCAATTCGAGCGGCACCTCGGCATGCGTCGGCACGTAGACGTTCGGAAACACCGCTCGGTAGGACATCCGCAGCTGGTGGCGGCTGAGACTTCCCGACGCCAACTCCTCGCTGCCGATGAACGGCACTCGTCTCATGCCGCGAACGATTGCACGTCAACCACGGTCGGCGAGTGCGTCTGTGCACAGGGCGGGCCACGCGACGGCAAGCCGCCGGACGGGCTGACGCCGGGTCCGCGAGGCCCCGGCTAAATCGACTGTGAATCACCGACTTTGAGTGTGAACTCACGGCTTTCAGTGTGAACCCACGTCGGGGTTTGTCGGCGTGTCGCCGCCCAGGGTTCACACTGAACGCCCAGGATTCACACTCGACGGCGAAGGGCCGACGCGGGAAAGGCCGACGCGGGAAAGACCGACGCGCGAAAGGCCGACGCGCGAAGGGCCGACACGGGAAAACCGCCAGGCGGCGCAAACCGGCAAACCCGCAAATACCTCAGAACGTGCTCGTGGGCCGCACCCGGTTGGCCATGTCCACCAGCTCGTAGCGATGCCGCTGCGTGGGGGCGACGCGGGCCAGATTGCGCAGCGCCGCCTCGACGCCCAGCCGCAGCCCGTGCTCGGTGAACGGAAAGCCCAGGATGTGATTCGTGCTGGCCTTGTTGTCCTCCAACCAGTCCATCGCACAGCCCAGCACCAGCGCCCGGATCTGCAACACGCGTGGTTCGGTGGGCGGCAGCGCCTCCACCCGTCGCGCCGCGTCCCGGATGTCCTCCTCGGTGATCTCGCTCTTGGACCGGCCGGACAGCAGCGTCACCGCGCTCGTCAGGCGCGCGGTGGTGAAGTGCCGGGAGGTGGCCGGCACCTCGTCCAGCGTGCGCACCGCGGCGGCCCGATCACCTTCCGCGGACAGCGATCTGGCCAACCCGAAGGCCGCCGAGATCACGCCGTCGTTGGTCTTCCACACCGTCTCGTAATGCTTGTGCTCGTCGACGTCGCCGGCCAGCTCGGCGGTGGCGGCCAGCGCCAGCTTCGGTGCGAGCTCACCCGGGAACGTGTCCAGCACCTCGGTGAAATGTGTTGTGGCCGAATCGTAATCACCGGTGAGCAGGTCGGCCACCGCCTTGTACCAGACCAGCCGCCACTGCCAACCCACCCGCTCGGCCAGGTCCTCGAGCTTGCGGGTGGCCTTGGCGACGTCGCCGAGATCCAGCAGCGCGCGCACCTCCATCAGCGGTAGCTCGACCGACTCGGACAGCTCGGCGCCGTCGGCGTCCAGCGTCCCGTGCCGGGCCGCGCGCAACGAGTCCAGCGTCTGCACCGGCTGCGACAACACCGTCGCCTGCAGCACCGACGCGGCGACGTCGGCCGGATTGACCAGCGGCACTTGCAGTGCGGTGACGATTTCGCGGGCGGTCAGCTTCTCCGAATGGACCTGCCCGTCCAGGTACACGTCGGTGTGCGCGACCAGCAGATCCACCCCGAACGTGGAGCGGCTGGGGGAGAAGATCGTCGACAGGCCGGGCCGCGGCACCCCGGTGTCGTGGGCGACCACCTCACGCAGCACGCCGATCAACTGCGCCGACATCTCCTCGGTGCTGGCGAACCGGCGACGCGGGTCGGGATCGGTGGCGCGGCGCAGCAACCGGTGGAACGAGTCGTAGGTGCTCAGCACCGGGTCGTGCTCGGGCAGGCCGTCGACGTAACGGCCGTTGCGGGTGCGCAGGTTGAGCGTGAGCGCCGCCAGCGTGCGGCCCACCGTATAGATGTCGGTGGCGACCGTCGGGCCGGTGCGCACAATCTCCGGCGCCTGGAAACCCGGTGTGCCGTAAAGGTATCCGAACGAATTGATCCGCGACACCGCGCCCAGGTCGATGAGCTTGAGCTGCTCCTCGGTGAGCATGATGTTCTCCGGCTTCAGGTCGTTGTAGACCAGGCCGATGGAGTGCAGATAGCTCAGCGCGGGCAGGATTTCCAGCAGGTAGGCGATGGCCTCGGCGACCGGAAGCTTCTCGCCCTTCCCGTGCTTGAGCGACTGCCCGCCGACGTACTCCATGACGATGTAGCCGACCGGATTGCCGTGCTGGTCCTTGTGTTCGACGAAGTTGAAGATCTGCACGATCTGCGGGTGGACCACCTCGGCCAGGAACTGCCGTTCGGCCATCGCGATCGCCTGCGCCTCCGCGTCGCCGGAGTGGACGAGACCTTTGAGCACGACCGGCCGGTCGTTGACGTTTTTGTCGACGGCCAGATACACCCAGCCCAGCCCGCCGTGCGCGATGCACCCCTTGACCTCGTACTGGCCGGCGACGATGTCGCCGGGATTGAGTTGCGGCAGAAACGAATACGGGCTGCCGCAGGCCGGGCACCAACCCTCCGACGTGCCCTTGCTCTTCTTGCTGGACCGGCCCACCGGCTTCCCGCAGTTCCAGCAGAAGCGCTTGGACTCGGGGACCACCGGGTTGGTCATCAGCGCTTCGCGGGGGTCGATGTCGCGTCCCCGCGGGATCTCGACGAGTCCACCGCCGAGCTGTCGGACCGCGGGCAGCGCCCGCGTCGCCACCGTCATGCGGTCGCCGGTGTCGGTGTCAAGGGCGCCCAGCGCGATGTGCGGAAAGTCGTCGTCGTCATCGTCGAAGTCGGGCCGAAACAGCGCCTGCGTGGCCTGCAGCCGCCCCGTCGAGGCGCCGGTCTGGACCTCCGCCGGCTGGGTGCCGGGATTCACGTCTTCCACCGCTTCCGGGCCCGATTCCGGCTTCTCGGATTGCTTGTCCGGCTCGGCCATCAGTCCAGATACCTCGGTGTGGGCGGGGCCGGCGCGGGGCCCAGCACGGTCAACCACTTGCGGTACAACGTGTTCCACGTGCCGTCGCGGCGGATCCTTTCCAGGGTCCCGTTGACGAACCGCACCAGGGGAGTGTTGTTCAGGTTGATGCCGATGCCGTAGGGCTGCGTGGCCATGTTGGGGCCGACGATGTGCAGGTAAGGGTCCTCTTCGACCAGCCCGGCCAGGATCGAGTCGTCGGTGCTCACGGCGTCGATCTCGCGCTGCTGCATCGCGACCAGGCAGTCGGCCCAGTTGACCACCGACACGATGACCGGCGGCGGGTCGATCTGCCGGATGCGGTGCAGCGAGGTGGTGCCCTTGGCCACGCACACGCGTTTGCCCGACAGGTCGCTCACCTTGACGATCGACGAGTCGCGCGGGGCGAGGATGCGCTGGTTGGCGTCGAGGTAGACGGTGGAGAAGTTCACCAGCTTGCGCCGGTCGCAGGTGATGGTCATGGTCTTGACCACGATGTCGACCTCGCCGCGTTGCAGCGCGGTGACCCGCTCGTCCGACGACAGGATCCGGTACTCGACGTGGGACGGCGCGCCGAAGATGTCGCGGGCGATCTCGCCGGCGAGGTCGACGTCGAACCCGGTGATCTCGCCGGTGATCGGGTCGCGGAAGCTGAACAGGTTGCTGCCGATGTCGAGCCCGACGATCAGCCTGCCGCGCGCGCGGATGTCGGCGACCGCGGCGTCGGCCTCGGCCTTGGTGGGGAAGGGCCGCAGGCTGGCCGTCAGGTCGCAGTCCTGATTGGGGCCGTCGGGCGGTAGCGGCGGCTGCGGCGGCAGCTGTTCCATGCCGACCGGGGTGGGCGGCGGCAACGTCGGGACGCTGGCGACGTGCAGCGATTCCGTGTGCCCGCAACCCGCCAGCACGCAAACCGTGGCGGCCACGGTGCACGCCCGGCGCAGCAGGGGCAGGCGGATCATTATCGATACTCTTTCAGCCGCGGCCACAGGCCCAGCGCCACCGCGATGGCCGCCCCGAGGCTGAGCACCACGCCGCCCACCTGGGCGCCGGAGAGCCCGCTGCGCGCGTTGATGACGTCGTTGCGCAGGTGGATGCGGCCCTGGTCCATGGCCTTGACCAGCTCGTCTTCCAGCTTGTCGAACGCCGGGGTGGAATCCTCCTCGCTGCTGCCCAGCGCGACCTGGGTGGCGGCGCGGTAGTTCCCCACCGAGATGTACGAGCTGATCCGGTCATTGGCCTGACGCCAGCGCAGCAGCAGCTGGTCGGCGCCCTCGAGGTCCGGTTTGTCCACGGCGTCGCTGCGGGACATGTACTGGTCGAGCTGGCGGTGCATCGAGTCGATCCGCTGATAGAACGACTGCTTGCGCTTCTCCTCGTCCCCGCGGCGGATCAGCGACAGCGTCTCGTCGGCGCGCGCCTGCTGGGCGGTGATCGCGACGTTGGTGACGGTCTTGAGGGACTCCGCGGCGGTGTCCTTCGCGCTACGACTTGCCGTCGTAGAGATGGTTAGCGCAGTCCCGACCCACACCACCATGACGAGGATAGCGAGAGCGCCCACGACCAGGCCCGGGTTGATCCGGCGCCGGGTGCGCCGGGCCAGCCAGCGATGCGAGAAGGCGCCGAAGACGACGGTGGTGCCGACGACCATGATGACCGGCGCCGGAATCTGGGTCGACGCCGTGGTTTCCACGTCCACCCGCTCCGAGGTGGCCCGGTACAGCCGCGCCGCGTCGGGCAGGATCGTCGACTGCATCAGCCCCGATGCCTCTGACAGGTACGACGAACCGACCGGGTTGCCCGCCCGGTTGTTGGTTCGGGCGATCTCGATCAGTCCGGTATAGACGGCCAGCTGGGCGTTGATCCGGCCCAGCAGCTGCACCTGCGGTTCGTCGGTGAGCCCGCTGGAGGCCCTGGTCACGGCCACGGCCGCGTCGGTGATGGCCTGTTCGTAGCGCTGCCGCACGGGCGGCGGTTCGGCTTCGGCGATGAACGCCGTGGCCGCGGCGGCGTCGGCCACCGACAGCGTGGTGTAGAGCCGCCCGGCCGCGAACGACAGCGGCTCGGTGTGGTTGAGCACCGTGGTGAGCACCTGTTGCCGGTGGTTGATGGTGGTCGAGGTGGCGAAGGCGCTGATCCCGCCGAGGGCCGCCAGCACGATGCCGATGGTCAGGATGCGGCCCGGCGTCGTGGAGATGAACCACCAGCGGGGATGGGCTGGTTCGGCCGGTGACCGCGATCCCTGCGGCTCGGTCGACGGATGCGCCAGCTCAACCGTCACGTCTGATCAGCCCTCATCTCTTGGCCACTGGATTTCGCTGCACGGACCTCTATAAGCGAAGTCTAAGAGCATGTTCGGGTGGATGGGTGGAGGCCGACGCAATTGCCGACGCGCCGAAGACCGCCAAGAACCAAGTCTGCCTATCCTTGATCCGTGCAGGGCGACGGCGACGGTTGGGTGATCTCGGAGCGCGGCGCCCATTACTGGGGTCGGTACGGCGCCGCCGGTCTTTTGCTGCGCGCCCCGCAAGCCGACGGCACGCCCGCGGTGCTGCTGCAACATCGGGCGGTGTGGAGCCATCAGGGCGGGACCTGGGGGCTGCCGGGCGGGGCCCGGGACAGCCACGAGACGCCCGAGCAGACGGCGGTCCGCGAGGCGAACGAGGAGGCCGGGCTGCTCGTCGACCGGCTCGCCGTGCGCGCGACGCTGGTCACCGCCGAGGTCGCCGGGATCGGCGGCACGCGGTGGAGCTACACGACCGTCGTCGCCGACGCCGACGAGTTGTTGCACACCGTCCCGAACCGGGAAAGCGCGGAAATGCGGTGGGTGGCCGAGGACGAGGTGGCCGACCTGCCCCTGCATCCGGGCTTCGCGGCCAGCTGGCAACGGCTGCGCACCGCGCCGGCGCTGTTGCCGCTGGGCCACGGCGACGAACGCCGGCAGTATCTGCCCCGAACGATCGAGGTCGAGGCCGGCGTCTTCGTGTGGTGCATGCCGGGTGACGCCGACGAGGTTCCGTCGCAGCTGAGCCGACGGATCAGCTCGCTGCTGCCAGCGCCGAACTGAGCCGCCGGGCGGCCGCCCGCGGGTCGGACGCCGCGGTGATCGCTCGCACCACCACCACGCGGCGGGCGCCGGAGTCGAGCACCTCGGGCAGTCGCTGCGCGTCGATGCCGCCGATCGCGAACCACGGTTTGTCGGTCCCGAGCCCGGCGGCGGCGCGGACGAGTCCCAGGCCCGGCGCCGCGCGGTCCGGCTTGGTGGGCGTCGGCCAGCAGGGGCCGACGCAGAAGTAGTCCGCTTCGCTGACGGCCGCGGCGCCGGCCTGGTCGGCGCTGTGGCTGGAGAGCCCGAGCAGCACGTCCGGACCGACGATGTCGCGCGCGACGTCCAGCGGCAGGTCCCCCTGCCCGAGGTGCAGCGCGTCGGCGCCCGCCGCGCGGGCGATGTCGGCGCGGTCGTTGACCGCGAACAGGGCGCCGTGCCGGCGGGCGGCGTCGGCCAGGATCTCGCAGGCGGCCAGTTCCTCGCGCGCCTCCAGCGGCCCGAACCGCTGCTCGCCGGCCGACCCCTTGTCGCGCAGCTGGATGATGTCCACGCCGCCGGCCAGGGCGGCGTCGGCGAACTCGGCCAGGTCGCCGCGCTCACGGCGCGCGTCGGTGCACAGATACAGCCGCGCGGTGGCCAGGACGGAGAGTCGTCTATCCATGGGGCGCTGCACACCGAGACGCTAGCGCGCTAGCGTGGAGCGCAGAGAATTACCAGACACGGGAGTCCCGGGAGCGGGGCTGAGAGTGGGCACAGCCGCGAGGACCTGCCCTTACCGTCACACCTGATCCGGATCATGCCGGCGAAGGGAGGCTCGACAATGACCGGGATGCCTTCGGGCCCGCCGCTGGGGTCGCTGGCTGTCATCGGCGGCGGCGTCATCGGGCTGGCGGTGGCGCGCCGTGCCGCCCAGGCCGGCTGGTCGGTGCGGGTGCACCGCAGCGGGGAGCGGGGCGCATCCTGGGTCGCCGGCGGCATGCTGGCCCCGCACAGCGAGGGCTGGCCGGGAGAAGAGCGATTGCTGCGGCTGGGCCTGGAATCCCTGCGGTTGTGGCGCGACGGCGGTTTCCTCGACGGCCTGCCGGCCGGAGTGGTCACCGCCCGCGAGTCGCTGGTGGTGGCCGTCGACCGCGCCGACGCCGCCGACCTGCGCACCGTGGCGGACTGGCTGTCCGCTCAGGGACACCCCGTGGTCTGGGAGTCGGCCGCCCGCGACGTGGAACCCCTACTCGCGCAGGGCATCCGGCACGGCTTTCGGGCGCCCACGGAGCTGGCCGTGGACAACCGGGCGGTGCTCGACGCGCTCGAGGCGGAGTGCGAGCGTCTCGGGGTGCGGTGGGCGCCGCCGGTGCACGACCTGTCGGCGGTCGAGGCCGACGCGGTGGTGATCGCCAACGGCATCGACGCGCCGGCGTTGTGGCCCGGGCTGCCGGTGCGCCCGGTCAAGGGCGAGGTGCTGCGACTGCGGTGGCGCAAAGGCTGTATGCCGTTGCCGCGGCGGGTGATTCGCGCCCGGGTGCACGGCCGGCAGGTCTACCTGGTGCCGCGCGCGGACGGCGTGGTGGTCGGCGCGACCCAATACGAGCACGGGCGCGACACCGCCCCGGTCGTCTCGGGGGTGCGTGACCTCCTCGACGACGCCTGCGCGGTGCTGCCGGCGCTCGGTGAATACGAGCTAGCCGAGTGCGGGGCCGGGCTGCGCCCGATGACACCCGACAATCTGCCGTTGGTGCATCGCCTGGACGCGCGCACGCTGGTCGCCGCCGGCCACGGCCGGTCGGGGTTCCTGCTGGCGCCCTGGACGGCAGAACAGATCGTTTCCGAACTGGCACCGGTGGGAGCACACTAATGATCATCCTGGTGAACGAGAAAGAGGTCGACGTCGACGCGCACACCACGGTGTCGGCGCTGCTCGATTCCCTGGGCTTCCCGGACCGCGGCGTCGCCGTGGCGATGGACGACGCGGTGCTGCCGCGATCACGATGGGCGACAGAGCTTTCGGAGCTTCCCGGCGCTCCCGTGCGTCTCGAAGTGGTGACGGCGGTGCAAGGTGGCTGACTCGAAACTGACCATCGCGGACCGCAGCTTCGCCTCGCGGCTCATCATGGGGACCGGGGGAGCGAGCAACCTGGCGGTGCTGGAAGAGGCGCTCGTCGCGTCGGGCACGGAACTGACCACCGTCGCGATTCGCCGGGTCGACGCCGAGGGCGGCACCGGGTTGCTCGATCTGCTCAACCGGCTCGGAATCACGCCGCTGCCCAACACCGCGGGATGCCGCGGCGCCGCCGAGGCGGTGCTCACCGCGCAGCTGGCGCGCGAGGCGTTGAACACCAACTGGATCAAGCTCGAGGTGATCGCCGACGAGCGCACGCTGCTGCCCGACGCGGTCGAATTGGTGCGCGCGGCAGAGCAATTGGTCGACGACGGGTTCGTCGTGCTGCCCTACACCAACGATGATCCCGTGCTTGCGCGCCGGCTGGAGGACGCCGGATGCGCGGCCGTCATGCCGCTGGGATCGCCGATCGGGACCGGGCTGGGCATCACCAATCCGCACAACATCGAGATGATCGTCGCCGGGGCCCACGTCCCGGTGGTGCTCGACGCCGGCATCGGCACCGCCAGCGACGCCGCGCTGGCCATGGAATTGGGTTGCGACGCCGTGCTGTTGGCCTCCGCGGTGACCCGGGCCGCCGACCCCCCCGCGATGGCCGCCGCGATGTCGGCCGCCGTCACCGCCGGCTATCTGGCCCGGCGCGCCGGGCGGATCCCGAAGAGGTTCTGGGCGCAGGCCTCGAGCCCCCAACGATGAAACGCTATGTCGCGCTGGGCAGTTCGATGGCCGCCGGTCCCGGTATCCGGCCGCGCGCCGCGGGTGCCCCGCGCTGGTCGGGCCGATCCGCCCGCAACTATGCCCACCTGATCGCCCGGCGATACGGCTACGACCTTGTCGACGTCACCTTTTCCGGTGCGACCACCGCGAACGTGCTCGCCGAGCGTCAACGCGGCGCGCCGGCGCAAGTCGACGCCCTGGACGGTTCGGAGGGTCTGGTCACCATCACCATCGGCGGCAACGACGTCGGCTACGTACCGCTGTTGATGGCGGCCGCACTGCCGCGCCCGCTGCGGCGCGTGCCGCTGTTGGGCGACCGCATCCGCGAACTGCTCGATCCCGACGCGCGAGATCAGGCCCTCGACGCGGTGTTCGAATCGCTGTGCGCGGTGGGCCGCGCGGTGCGTCAACGATCCGCAGGGGCGCGGATCTTCTTCGTCGACTACCTGACGATGCTGCCGCCCGCGGGCACGCCTGCCCCACCGCTGTCGCCCGCGGACGCCGACCTGGGCCGGCACGTGGCCGCCACGCTGGAAAGGATGACTGCCGACGCCGCCGCGGCGGCCGGCTGCGGAATCGTCCACGCCGCCGCGGCCAGCCGCGAGCACCACGCCTGGTCGGCGGAGCCGTGGACGACGCTGCCGGCGCGCTACGGTGTTCCGCTACCGGGTCGCCCCGCACCGTTGCACCCGAATCCCGCCGGGATGTGCGCGGTAGCGGATTTGATTGCGGCTCAGCTGTAAACGTCAGCCGTTCGTGCGCCACCACTGGTAGAGCGCGTTGACGTCGGCGTTGGCCGCGGTCAGGTGACCCAGCACGTTCTTGGCGTCGGTGGTCCAGGTCAACGTCGCGTAGTTCTTGTAGGTGCCGCAGGCGATCTGGCCGCCGGTCTGGCCGTTCTGCTTCCACGTTCCCGGCGACTGCCCGGCGTCCCCGCACGCGGCCAGCGACACATCCTTGATGGTGGAACTGAAGGCAGAGCCCAGGTTCGTGCTGTTGGAGAAGAGCGCGTAGACGCCGGAGCCGGGTCCGCCGGAGTCGGGGCTCTGCCCGCAAAGCAGTTCGGCCAGTTCGCCGGTTTCGGTCAGCTCCTGCGGCTTGCAGTTGTTCAGGCCGTAGCCCTTCGACAGCGAAGCCGCCAGCGTGTTCATGTCCGTGGCGCTACCGGTGTTGGGTTCGGCGACCGCGGTGGCGCTGCCCGCGAGGACCAAACCGCCCGTGAAAGCTGCGGCCGACGCGACGCGCAGCGCGGTGATCAGATGTGACATTTTGACTCCCTGCGGTTGTGGGTGGTTGATGCAGAAACCCCTTGCCCCCCAAGAAGATTGTCAACCGTTGGCGCGCCACCACTGGTAGAGCGCGTTGACGTCGGTGTTGGACGCACGCAGGTAGCTCAGCGTGTTTTTCGCGTCCGTCGTCCAGATGATCTCGGCGGCGTTTTGGTATGTGCCGCACGCCGCCTGCCCGGCGTTGGCGGCCGAACCGTCCTTGTGCCAACTGGACGGCGACTGGTTGGCGTCCCCGCACGGCGTCAGGACGTCCTCCTTGATGGTGGCCCGAAACGCGGTGGCCAGGTTCTCGGCGCTGGTGAACAGGACGTACTTGGCCTGTGCCGGTCCTTTCGGATCGGGGCTTTGTCCGCACGTGAGTACGGCCAGTTGCCTGCCGCGGTCGATGTTCTGGGCGGTGCAGTTGTTCAAGCCGTAGCCCTTCGAGAGCGTGGCCGCGAGCGTGTTGATGTCCGACGAGTTGCCGGTGCCGGCGGGGTCGGCGGCCGCCGTGACGCCGCCCGCTAACGCGAAACCGGCCGTGAGCGCCATTGCCATCGCCGTCTTCAGCGCGTTGCTGAAATCAGACATGAATGGCTCCTTAACGGCCGTTGCTAACACGGATAGTAGGGCTATGTCGTGGTAATGCAACACGTTCCGGCGGCAATTGTCTGTGTGGGCATTAGTTCGGGGCGTCGCCCGCAAAGCCCCAGGGCAACGGACCGCAGGGGCATTTCGACGCGTCGAATATCGAATGACGTTGAGGCCGGGCGACAATCGGGTCTTCGGGCCGATGCGCCGACGCCGCCGATGCGCCGCGGTCGTCGTTGCGCGGATCGGATTTTTTCATTGCTAGTGCCGACGCGACGCCGAGCGGGTATGGTTAGCACCGCTTTACGCCAGCTAACTTCTCTGAGTGGAGAATCCATGACACAACCGCCGCCCCCGCCGCCGCCTCCCGGTTACCCGCCGCAGCAGCCGGCCGCCCAAGCGCCGAACAACTATCTGGTGTGGTCGATTCTGGTGACCCTGTTCTGCTGCCTTCCGTTCGGGATCGTGGCGATCGTCAAATCCAGCCAGGTCAACGGGTTGTGGGCGCAGGGCCGCTACGCCGAGGCGCAGGCATCGGCCGAGAGCGCCAAGAAATGGGCGATCTGGTCGGCGGCCATCGGCGTCGTCGTCGGCATCATCTACGTCATCTTGATGTCGGTCGGCGCGCTGAACACGAACACGAACGCGGCGCTCGCCGCGATGTTCTAAGCCCGGATCTCGATGTTGGTGACCCGCCGGGGGGCGGCGCACGCGGGCCTGGGTGCACCACTAGTGGTGGCCGCATCCACGACGTTGATGTGCGCCGCCATCTGGGCGGGTGACCCGACCACCCCGAACGGCCCGCTGCCGGTATGCCCCACCAAGGCGTTGTTGGGGATCGACTGTCCCGGTTGCGGCAGCCTGCGCATGCTGTATTCCCTCATGCACGGCAATGTGTTGGCGGCCGCCAGGTTCAACGCTCTGGGCCTGGCGGCGGTCGTGCTGCTGGTGTGGGCGTACCTGGCCTGGACCTACGGACACGTAGTGGGCCGGCGGGTCCGCAGTTGGCAACACCGCCGCTGGGCCGCCGCCGTGACACTGTCATTGGTGCTGGCGTGGTTCGTGGTGCGCAACATTCCCTTCGCCCCCTTCACTGCGCTGTATGTCTGATCCCGACGTGTCCTGATCCCGCCCGCTCGGACCGCGGTCTAACCTGGGCGCGATGGTGAACAAACTCGCGACGTTGCCGGCGGCGCTCGCCGTGATCGCCCTGACCGCATTCTCGACCGGTTGCTCCCACCGGTCCGGCTCGGAGCAAACGACGGGTGCGGCCGAGTTCGCGTCCGCGCTGAAGGGCAAGGTGACGACCGACGCCATGATGGCCCACCTGTCCAAGCTGCAAGACATCGCCAACGCAAACAACGGCACCAGGGCGGTGGGGACCCCCGGCTATGAAGCCAGTGTGGACTATGTGGTTAATACCTTGCGAGACAGCGGTTTTGACGTGCAGACGCCCGAGTTCTCGGCGCGAGTGTTCCATGCCGAGAAGCCGGAGCTGACCGTCGGCGGCAGGCCGGTGGAGGCGCGCGCGCTGGACTTCAGCCTGGGAACCCCCCCGGGCGGGGTGAGCGGGCCGCTGGTCGCCGCGCCGGCGAACAGCTTGGGCTGTGCGGCCGCCGACTACGGCGATCTCCCGGTGCGGGGCGCGGTGGTGCTCGTCGATCGCGGCACCTGCCCGTTCGCTCAGAAGGAAGACGCCGCGGCGCAGCGCGGGGCCGTGGCGATGATCATCGCCGACAACGTCGACGAAGAACAGATGGGCGGCACGCTCGGGCCGACCACCGAGGTGAAGATCCCGGTGCTCAGCGTGACGAAATCCACCGGGGTGCAGCTGCGCGGCCTGCCGGGGCCCACCACGATCAAGCTCGATGCCAGCGCGCAAAGCTTCAAGGCCCGCAACGTGATCGCACAGACCAAGACCGGTTCGGACGCCAACGTGGTGATGGCGGGGGCGCACCTGGACAGCGTGCCCGAGGGGCCCGGGATCAACGACAACGGATCGGGAGTGGCGGCGGTGCTGGAAACCGCTGTGCGGCTGGGCAGTTCGCCGCCGGTGCACAACAAGCTGCGATTCGGCTTCTGGGGTGCGGAGGAACTCGGGCTCATCGGGTCGCGGAACTACGTCGAGTCGCTGGACCTGGCCGCGCTCAAAAACATTGCGCTCTACCTCAACTTCGACATGCTGGCATCGCCGAACCCCGGCTATTTCACCTACGACGGGGACCAATCGCTGCCCATGGACGCCCGCGGCAAGCCGGTGGTCCCCGAAGGCTCGGCCGGCATCGAGCGCACGCTGGTCGCTTACCTGAAGTCGGCCGGCAAGACCGCGCAGGACACCTCCTTCGACGGCCGGTCCGACTACGACGGATTCACCCTGGCGGGCATCCCCGCCGGCGGCCTGTTCTCCGGCGCCGAGGGGAAGATGTCCGCGGACCAGGCCAAGCTGTGGGGCGGGACGGCGGACCAACCGTTCGACCCCAACTACCACCAAAAAGGCGACACCCTCGACCACATCGACCGCACCGCGCTGGGAATCAACGGCGGCGGGGTGGCCTACGCGCTCGGGTTCTACGCACAGGACCTCAGCGGACACAACGGGGTCCCGGCGATGGAAGACCGCGTCCGGCACGTCCTCGCCAAGTCATGAATCCCCGCTGGGGTGCAACGCTGTTGCTGATCGCGGCGCTCGTGGCCGGGTGTTCGTCGACGCGGCCCGCCCCGCACGCCGCGACACCCGACCTCGGGCACGGCCTCGCCAAAAAGATCACCGTCGAGGGCATGGTCACCCACCTGCGCGCCCTGCAGGACATCGCCAACGCCAACGGCGGCAACCGCGCGGACGGCACGCCGGGCTTCAACGCCAGCGTGGACTACGTCGCCAAAGCGCTGCGCGACAAGGGGTTTGACGTGCAGACGCCGCAGTTCGACCGGTTGTACACCGTGTCGATGGGTAAGCCGTCGCTGACCGTCGCGGGCCGCACCTATCCCGTCGACCAGGCCTCGCTGCTGGTGCAAACGCCGCCCGGCGGCCTGACGGGGCAACCGATCCGGCCGGCACAGCCATCGGGTTGCGCCGCCCACGACTACCCGGCCGCGATGCCCAAGGGCGCGATCGCCGTCGTCGACGACACCCGCTGCTCGGTCGTTGACAAGCAGAACGCCGCGCTGGCCAAGGGGGCGAGCGGGCTCATCGTGCTGAGCGCCCCCACCGGGCGAGGGGCGCCGCCCACGTTGTTCAGTCCCGGTTATTTCAAGCAGCTGACCGTGCCGGTTGCCGTCGTCAACCCGTACGGCGCCTCCGCGCTGACCGGTGTGACCGCACCGATCCGCCTGGTGCTCGACGCCGTCAACACCAAGATCACCTCCCGAAATGTCGTGGCACAGACCAAGACCGGTTCTCCGCACGACGTCGTCGTGGTGGGTGCGCAGCTCGACGGTTCACGCGCCGGACCCGGCATCAACGACGACGGCTCCGGGGTCGCCGCGGTGCTCGAGACGGCGCGTCAGCTGGGACCGCTGGCCCCGGTGAACAACGCCGTGCGGTTCGTGTTCTGGGGCGCCGAAGCCGAGGGGCTGAACGGGGTCATGGATTACGTGTTCGGCATGGACCGTGAGCAGCTCAACGACATCGCGCTCTATCTGAACTTCACCATGCTGGGCTCGCCCAACGCGGGCTTCTTCACCGACGACGGCGATCAATCCGGCCCGCCCGGACCCGGAGTCTTCGCCGCGGACGTCCCCGAAGGCTCGGCGGGCATCGAGCGCACGCTGGCCGGCTATCTGAACCTGGCCGGCAAGCGTCCCGCGGACATGCCGCTGAATTCCCGGGCCGACTACCACCCCTTCATGGTCGCGGGCGTGCCGATCGGCGGGCTGACGACCGGTTCCTCCCAGACGAAGACCACCGTGCAGGCGCGCTTGTGGGGCGGCCAGGCCGGCGTGCCGTTCGATCCGAACTTCCAGAGCCCGCGCGACACCGTCGACAACATCAACCGGGAAGCCTTGGGGATCATGGGTTCTGGCGTCGGTTTCGCGGTCGGCAGCTACGCCGAGTCCATCGGCGGGGTCAACGGCGTGCCGTCACACGACAAGAGGCATCGCACCCGAATGCCGTAGGGGCGTTTTGTCGGACACTGCAAAATAATGCGCTGCGCCAAGCGCTATATCGCTCGCGGGAGTTTAGCAGGCGTCCGCGATCCCAGCAGCAGAATCATCGAACTCCTTTCCTGAGAACATAAGAGCTTCCACTATCAAGCCGGATCGCCCACCGAGCCCGCGCGTATCGATTAAGCTCTCGCCCTACCAGTAGCAGGCGAGGGACGAACCAGATGGAAATACTTGTCACGGGGGGCGCAGGCTTTCAGGGAAGCCATCTATGCGAGTCGCTACTGGCCGACGGGCATTGGGTCACCGTCCTGAATACGTCGTCGAAGAGCGCGAACCGAAACACCAATGACTTTCGTTCGCACCCGCGAGCGGCATTTATCTCCGGCTCGGTGACCGACGGCGAAACTGTCCATCGCGCGGTGCGGGAGCACCACGTCGTTTTTCATCTGGCCGCCAATATCAACGTGGACCAGTCTTTGGGTGATCCAGAGAGCTTTCTCGAAACCAACGTCATGGGTACCTACCGCGTGCTCGAGGCGGTAAGGCGCTATAAGAACCGGTTGATCTACGTGTCAACCTGCGAAGTGTACGGCGACGGACACAATCTGCGGGACGGCGAGCTTCTCGACGAGACAGCTGAGCTCAAACCGAACAGCCCCTACGGCGCCTCCAAGGCGGCGGCGGATCGGTTGTGCTACTCCTACTACCGCTCCTATGGGCTTGACGTCACGATCGTTCGGCCATTCAACATCTTCGGGGTGCGCCAGAAAACCGGGCGCTTCGGTGCGCTGATTCCACGACTCGTCCGGCAGGCCATCAACGGCGAAAACCTGACGATCTTCGGCGACGGTTCGGCAACGCGCGACTACCTGTACGTCAGCGATATCGTGCGCGCATACACCCTGGTATTGGAAAACAGCGCGCTTCGTGGACGGGCGATCAATTTCGCGAGCGGCATAAACACACGGGTGAAAGACATCGTCGAATATGTCGCCGGAAAGTTCGACGCCAAAATCGAACGTCGCGAAGCACGCGCCGGCGAAGTCGCTCGTTTCCCCGCCAACATCGACTTCGCGAAAAGCCTCGGATTCAAGCCCGAAGTCGGTATCTGGGAAGGCATCGACCGCTACATCCAATGGGCCAAGGATCAGCCACAATACTCGTACCAACAAGACGGGGTCAGCGGCGTCTTGTCGCCCCTATGAGTCCGGCGATTACCGATCTTTCAAAAAGTGCATCTTGCCCAGCACATCGCCGTTAGGCTGGTGAAAGCTTCCATCCCACAAATGGCTCGGTGTTACGTGTTCGCGGAGCAAGGACCTTGAAGTGAACAGTCCGGCTGAAGTGTCGATGCGTGGCGGCGAGTTTGATGGTGAGTTTTTGACGTCGCTGCGCCAGGAGGTCGACGCGTGGAGTGCGCATGACGCGCTGGCGCAGCTGGTTGCGATGTTCGGCGGAGTTTTCCCGCGGCACGCCAACCTGGCAGCCCGGTTGGCCGCCCTGGACGAGTTCAGTGAGGTATGGGATTACCGGGGCCATGCGAGGGCGCGTCGGGGCGGACAGCAGGTGCGGTGCCAAGACGCCGACGGCGGGGCGCGGTGGATGATCCCGCGCCTGGACCTGCCGGACCGGCAACTCGACACGATCACGACGCTGGCGCAACAGCTTGGCCTTACCGACGAATCACGGCGCACTGACGCAACGTTCGACTACATGCTGGTGATCGGCACCGGACGCTACTCGAACATGCTTCGGGCCCGGTGGGCGCGGAATCTGGCCGCCGAGAATCGCGTCGGTCATATCGTGCTGGCCGCCGCTTCTCGGCAGCTATTGCCGTCCGAACACGACGCGGCCGCGTCCTGCGCGCCGGGCGCGCGTACCGAATTCGAGTTGTTGGCGGCCGCTGCGACCGACGCGTTCGGGGTGGATACCCGCGAAGCGGTACGGCATGGGCGGCAGCGAGTCGGCGACCCGCATCGGGGCCAGATGGTCTGGCGCTTCAGTGAAGACAGCAACGACGTCGGGCTACCCATCACACTGCTCGAGGCGCCGTCGCCGGACCCCAACAACCGCCGCGCCACCTCCGCGGATACCTTCACCTTTACCGCGCGGAGCCTGGATATGCAGCGATCGAGTTGCCTACTGGTGACCGGTCAGCCGTTCGTCCCCTATCAGAACTTTGACGCGCTGCGAACTCTGACCCTGCCGTTCGGAATTGGCATCGAGACGGTGGGCTTCGGCATCGACCGCTACGAAGGACTGCACGACATGGACCTGCAGCACCCCGCCAAACTGCTGCAGGAGGTCCGCTCGACGATCCGGGCCGGCCGCAGCCTGCTGGAACGCGTCGAGGCCGCCCAACTCACCGCTACCCGTCGGCGGTGATTGTGCACGGTGTGGCGGGCGGGTAGTTGCCCGATACCGCGCGCAGCCGCCCCGGCGGCGGCCAGGGCCGCAGGCCCATGTTGCCCAGAAAGCGCAGCGGATTGACGTGTGCGCCCCGAACCCGCGTCTCGAAATGCAGGTAGCCGTCGGCTGATTGACCTTCCGCGCCGATGCTGCCGATTTGGGTTCCCGCATTGATTCGATCACCGACCGCGATGTGCGTGGCGCCACCTGGCCGAAACACGTAGCGGATTTCGGAGTCGCCGTCCGAGATGGTCACCGAGCAAAGGTGATCGACTTCGCCTGTGCGGCAAACAGTTCCGGATATGACTGCGTAGATCGGGCTACCGGGGTCAGCGGCGAAGTCGACCCCGGGATGGAAACCGTCCGCGCGGGGTCCGTATCCGCGCCCGATCGCGCGTGGCTCCGCCTCGATCGGCAGGCGCGCCCCCGGCTCGGTCCGGTCGAAGTCGCCACGCACCCGCCGCCGGTAGTCCGCTTTGAGGAGGTCGACCTCGTCGAGTGCGTAGCCGAACAGCAGGGATCGGTCATAGGCCACACCGAAGTTGTGCCGAAAATCGGGATCCAGCCGCATGTAGTGCCTGACGCGTGCGATCCGTTCCTCCAGCGTCGACCAGCCG
This sequence comes from Mycobacterium sp. 5-140-3-2, assembly GCF_035666375.1. Classification (NCBI taxonomy): domain Bacteria; kingdom Bacillati; phylum Actinomycetota; class Actinomycetes; order Mycobacteriales; family Mycobacteriaceae; genus Mycobacterium; species Mycobacterium sp. 5-140-3-2. The sequence goes on along the minus strand of NZ_CP142025.1, from coordinate 5,033,904 downwards.
TTGTGCGTCAAGCGGATTCCGTCCAGCCGCCCTATCCGGCCGTGGTCGGTGATGTTGGCCGGCCAGTGCGAATTGTGCATCAACTTGGAGCCCGCATACAGGCCCGGGTACCAACGCCAAAACGGCCCGCGCAGCGCCTCGGCGGTGCCCATCACCGGCACCATGTCCGGGTAGTCGGGGTCATCCCAGCGGGAAACCATCGGACACATCAGCGCCGCCACGTCCTCCGGTGTCCGGGCAAGCACTTCACGGATGTCGACGTCGATCTGGAAAACCCAGTCGGCGTCGACCATCACCATCCAGTCCGGGCGACAGAAATCGGCCATCCGGTAGAGCAGATCCAGGCCGGTGGACTCGGGGATCAACCATGGCGTGGACGGTAGATCCGCCCGGGCGCGAACAACATTGGTGACCGCGGGATGGTTCGCGAGAATCGCGGCGGTCTCGTCGGTGCTGCGGTCGTCGATCGCGTAGATCTCGTCGCTGAAGGCGGCCAGCGAGTCCAAGGTATCGGCCAAGGTTTCCCCGGCATTGTGGGCGCGCGTTACCGCCAGAATCCGCATCCTGCTGTCCTCTACGTCGCGTCTATCACGCGAGAACCGAAATGTAGTAGCTGGGCTTGTCGGAAGGCGGGCGGTGATTGCCGGGCATCGCGGGCAGGCCGTGATCGGCCAGCAGCTGCGCGGCCGTGGTCCCCACCGAGCGCCAACCGTGGTTGTCGAGGTAGTCGGAAACGTCGCTGCGGGCCCCGGAATAGTTCAGCGACCAGATGTCGAGATGGAATCCATGGTCGCGCCAGCTGCGAGTCGCACCGCGGATGATCTCTTCGACCCGCTGGGAGTCCAGTTCCGACGATCCCACGAACGTCTCCATGGCCATCTGGCTTCCCGGCGCGCTGAGATGGGTGACATTGTCCAGCAGGCGATCCTGGGCTTCCGGGGGCAGATAACCGAACAGTCCTTCGGCGATCCAGGCGGTCGGTTGCGCCGGGTCGAATCCGCTACGCAGCAGCGCGGCCGGCCAGTCGTGGCGCAGGTCGGCCTGCACCATCCGCAGATGTGCCGTCGGCTCGGCGCACAGCTGTGCCAGGGTTTCGGCCTTGAATTGCAGCACATCCGGTTGATCGATCTCGTACACCGTCATCCCGGGCGGCCACGACAGTCGGTAGCCGCGCGTGTCCAGGCCGGACGCCAGGATCACCGCCTGTCGGATTCCGGTGGCAGTGGCGTCGGCGAGGAACTGATCGAAGTAGCGGGTGCGGGCCACCAACTCGGTTGTCATTCGCTGTAGACCCCACGCCGCCTCGGGATCGTCGACGTCGGACGCGCGGAGCTCTCCGGTGGCCCATCTGATGAGGAATTCGATACCCACCGCGCGGACCAACGGTTCGGCGAACGGGTCCTCGATCAACGGCTCGGCCGAATTGGTGGCTCTGGCACGGCCTGCGGCCACCAGCGTTGCGGTTGCGCCGACATGGCTGGTCAGATCCCAGCTATCGTCGTCTCTCCGCACCGCCAATCCTCCCTTTTCGCTCGCGCCGCCACCCCCGGGAATTCGTCGACCAATCCGAACCTTTTCCTCCGCCGTTCCGCACCACTCTGGCCAAAGAATCGCATACAAACGAGGTGTTGGGTGGCGCTATTCGCCCGAAACTCAATGAGCCGAGGGCGACTGGACCGATTGGCAAGGGGCGCCGCCCTGCTCGCGAACCTCCGGGATATGTGGGATCCCGGATATCGGGAGTCTGCAATCGCGCCAACGCGAACCGGCGCCAACAAACGCAGGTCGACAACCACCACATTGGCGCGCACGCTGACCGTGGATGCTGATGAGGTGCACGACGAGCTAGGCGGCCGGGTGGTGTGAACGAATCCCGTTATGTCCCAGCCTGTTTGATCGCCAGCACTGAACGGGCTAGTTGTTTGTCGGTGGTGGTTGGGGTTGGAAGGGGTCATACCACCACCACTGGGCGCGTTCCCCGGTAGGACCGGGGCAGGGCGGCACCGCGGGCGGGGGTCGGGTGGGTGGGTGTGCCAGTGATCCCGGGTTCAGGATTTGGCCGTCGTCGCCGGTGACCACGAGAGCGTCTGCGGGTCCGGTGATGGTGATCAGGCCGCGGTGGTGCAATCGGTGGTGATAGGGGCAGACCAGCACCAGGTTGGCCAACTCGGTGGGGCCGCCGTCTTCCCAGTGCCGGATGTGGTGGGCGTGCAAACCACGGGTGGCCCCACAACCGGGCACCGCGCACATGGTGTCACGGTGCTCGAGCGCGCGGCGCAGCCGCCGATTGATCACCCGCGTGGTCCGGCCGGCACCGATGACCTCGCCGTGGCGCTCGAACCAGACCTCACAGGTGGCATCACAGGTCAGGTAGCGGCGTTCGGCATCGGGCAGCAGCGGACCCAGATGCAGCGCGGCGACGCGCTGCTCGATGTCGAGGTGTGCCACGACGGTGGTGTGCTGGCCATGCGGGCGGCGGGTGGCCTCGGCGTCCCAGCCCGCCTCGACCAGGCGCATAAACGCGTCGGCGGTGGTAGGCAACGGCGGCACCTGAGCACCGGCGTGCTCGCCATTGTCGTGGTCGCGCTTCCACTCGGCGATCAGCGCATCACGATGAGACGCCAAAGCGGCGTCGAACTTCGCCGCGTCGTGGTGCGGAAGTTTGATCCGGTAACAGCTGCCCGCCTCGTCGGTGGTCGTGGTGATCGAACGCTCGGGCCCAGGATCGGGGCGAGGTTCGGGTTGCGGTCGCGGTTCCAGCTTGACCGCGGTACGCAACTGGTTCACCGTGGCGACCGCGGCCAGCTGCGCGTAATGCTCATCAGATCCCTCGCCTGCGTGTGCGGCGATCACCCCGACCTGATCGGCCGACAGGCGACCCTCTCGCATGCCGGCGGTGCAGCGGGGAAACTCCTCGAGCCGGGCCGCGATCGCGGCCAGCGTGTGCGCGTTGGCCGACGAACACCCCAACTTCCAGGCCACCAACGCCGGCACCGAGCGCGCCCCGGTCACACCGCACAATTGGTCACGATCAATCTCGGCGACGATCTCCACGATGCGCCCGTCGATCGCATTGCGCTGACTCGCCAACTCCGCCAACTCCCCGAACAGCACCTCAAGGCGGTCACTCGCAGTGACCACCACGGCCTCAGCAGATGCGATCGACGACATGACCACATCATCACAGCGACCACCGACAACACCGGGCCGCCAATCCCGATACGTGAGCCAAGTCAGGCCAGAGCGCCGCTGATGAAGAGGGTGTCGTCGTCGTCTGGAGCGGGCGCATCGAGGCCGCTGCGCCGGAACAGTTCTGCCAGCGGCACACCTTCGAGCTGCCAGCCCTTGGCGCCGAGGTAGTCGAGGGCGTGGTTGCGCTGGCCGGTGTAGACCAAGGAAGCCAGGTCGATGTCGACGCCATGGTCGCGGAACGGGTTGGAGATCGTCCGCGCTCGCTCGGCGTCGAAATCCACGATGCTGGTGACGAATTCGGTGGCTACCCTGCTTCCTGACGCGCTGAGTGCCGTGATGTTGTCGAACAGCCGGTCCTGGTCTTCTGGCCTCAGATACATCAGTAACCCCTCGGCCAGCCACGCCGTCGGTGCCGCCGAGTCAAGGCCGGCGGCGCGCACCGCCGTCGGCCAATCCGCGCGCAAGTCGACGGACACGGCGCGCAGCGTCGTCAACGATCGGGCGCCGAGGCCGGCCAAGGTCGTCGCCTTGAACTCCATCACTTGTGGTTGGTCGATCTCGTACACCACCGCCCCGGTCGGCCACGGCAGACGGTAGGCCCGGGTGTCCAACCCGGACGCGAGGATCACCACCTGTCGAATCCCCCGGCCGGTGGCGTTGAGGACGTAGTCGTCAAAGTACTTCGTGCGGACCGCGTTTCCGTCGACCATCGCCCGGGCCACGGCCGGTGAGACATCGGCGATCGCCGACATGTCGAGCTCGCCGTCCATCAGCTTGGTGAACAGATCCAATCCCACCGCACGGACCAGAGGTTCGGCGAACGGATCGTTGATCAAACCGCGCGGATCCTTGGTGGCCATCGCGCGCCCGGCCGCGACAATCGTCGCGGTGACGCCGACGCTCGACGCCAGATCCCAGCTGTCGTCGTCGGTGCGCGGCATCAGGCCACCTTAGCCGTGGCCTCGTCGTCGGCTGTCTGCGTTGGGTGGATTCATCGGTGCGGTGCTATTGGCGTCGGAACAGGCGCCCATGCAGGGTGCAGAACCAGGCGATGTTGCCGTCCGGCCCGCGGACGAAGTTGGACCGACTGCCGGTGGGTTCGCCGTCGGGTCCGATGTCGATCCCGTAATCGGGCCGGTAAAAGGCGAGCCCCAATTCGGTGGTATCCGGGCCGTCCGGGTTGGCATCAGTCAGGGTTCCGGCGAGCTGGCCGTCCCTCGCCCGGAATTCGATGACCGTTTGCTCGAAACTGCCATTTTGCGAGACTTGCCCGGCGACGTACCGGCCCTCGTAGGGTGCCAGGTCGGCGGGGCCGAGGCGTTGCGGTGCGGCGGGCAGGTTGCTGATTCCTGCGAATCTTCGCAACGCCCAGTCGCGGGCGAAAAGGTCGTTGATCAGATGAAATCCGCCGTCGGAGTTGGTGAGTACGGTCATGGCGAAGTTGCGATCGGGCACCATGAAGAAACCGGAACGTTGCCCCTTCCAGGTACCGCCGTGCTCGACGATGGTCACATTCTCCGCGGACGGCCGCAGCATCCAGGTCACCCCCATCCCGGTCAGCTCGACCCAAAGCGTTCCGCCCGCGCCCGGGTTCGAGCGCATTGCCTCCAGCGACCGTCGGCTCAGAATCTGCTCGCCGTTCGGCGCGCTGCCGTCGCCGAGGTGGAACCGCGCGTAGCGCAGCTGATCTCGCGCCGTGGACATCAACCCACCGGTGGGATTGCAGCTGCGTGGAAAAGCCCAAAACTCGCTTTCGACAATGGGTCTTCCGCCGACCACGGCGTGCGGCGCCGCCACATTCAGACCGATGATCTGGTCGGAGAAGTAGTGGGTGTGGGCCAGCTGCAGCGGATCAAGTACCAGCTTCTGCACGGCGGACTCGTAGGTTGTTCCCGTGACAAGCTCGATGATGCGCCCCGCCACCACGAGACCCGAATTGTTGTACGCGAACGCGGTTCCCGGAGCCGTCAGCTGCGGTAAGTGTGTCATCGCGTCGACGTAGCGCGCCACCGCGTCATCGCCACGCCCAAAGTCCTGGCCGTTGCGGCCATCCCAGCCCCCGGTGTGATTGAGCAGCTGACGGACGGTCACCGTGGCGCCGACCGACTCGTCGGCCACCGCGAAGTCGTGGATGTAGCGGCGCACGGGTGAATCCAGGTCTACCTTGCCCTGCTCGACCAGGCGCATCATCGCGGTTCCTGTGAACGTCTTTGTGGTGGAACCGATTCGGAAGACCGTGTCGCCGTTGACGGGCAACGGATGGTCGACATTGGTGACCCCGTAGCCCTTGACGAATTCTTGGCCGTCGACCCAGATAGCAACCGCGACGCCCGGAATCGCGTAGGCGTCCATGCCGGCGTTGATCTTGGCATCGAGTTCGTCGAACGCCACGCCAAGGTCCGCGCGCTGAGCGGTTTCAACCACTGCAGCGGCGATTTCGCGCGGCGGTCGATCCGAATGGCTTTGTGGTGTCTTTGGCCTTCAGTGGCACCGTCCACATGACCGTCAATATAGCCGGGCTTACGTAACCATCGCGAGGCCTTCGACACGCCGAGCCGTCAGCCGAAGGCGACGGCGAGCCACCGCCTTTCTAGCGCAGCCGCGTCCTGCCGGGGTTTGCTGGGTCTCTCGATTTCGCCCGCCGCGGACAGTCGGCACCTCTAGAATGAGTCCCCTTGGTGCTGCCGTGTCGCCGGTCGGGATGAGGTTGGTCATGAATAGCCATGCGCTCAGGTCGGCACTGGTCTGGGCGGCGGCGGTGCTGGTGGTGGCCGGCTGCACGACATTCGTCGACGGGCGCGCGCTGTCGATGCTCAACGACCCGTTCCTGGTGGGCGGGCTGCCCGCGACCAACGGGCCCAGCGGGATCCGCTCGAACGCACCCAGCCCCACCGGCAAGGTGCTCAACACCGACAACGGCCCCATCGACAGGTTGGCGTTGCTCTCGGTCAACGACATCGAGGACTACTGGCAGTCGGCGTACAGCCGATCGCTCAAGGGCACCTTCGCTCCCGTCAGCAAGATGGTGTCCTACGACTCCAACGACCCGAGCAGCCCGATCGTGTGCCACAACGACACCTACAAGCTCGTCAACGCCTTCTACACGTCGCGCTGCAACCTGATCGCCTGGGACCGCGGCGTGTTCATGCCCGTCGCGCAAAAGTACTTCGGCGACATGTCCGTTACCGGCGTGCTCGCCCACGAATTCGGGCACGCGTTGCAGCAGATGGCGAAGCTGGTGACCAGACGGGACCCGACCATCGTCCACGAACAGCAGGCCGACTGCTTCGCCGGCGTCTATCTGTTCTGGGTCGCCGACGGCAAATCGCCGCGCTTCACGCTGAGCACCGCCGACGGCCTCGACCACGTGCTGGCCGGAATCATCACCACGCGTGACCCGGTGATGGACAGCGAGGCCGAAAACGACGACGCACACGGCTCGGCCCTGGACCGGATCAGCGCCTTCCAAATGGGTTTCCTCACCGGCGCCTCGGCGTGCGCGGCGATCGACCGCAGGGAGATCGAGCAGCGCCGCGGCGATCTGCCGAACGCCCTGCGGGTCGACTTCAGCACCGGAACGCCGGAGACCGGCGAGGTCCCGATCAACCAGGACACCCTGTCGACCCTGATGGAACTGCTGGGCAAGATCTTCGCCCCGGCCAATCCGCCGGTGCTGTCCTACCAGCCCGCCAATTGCCCGGACGCCAAACCCACCCCACCGGCGTCCTACTGTCCGGGCACCAACACCATCGCGGTCGACCTGCCCAAGCTTGCCGTCATGGGCAGGGTCGCCGACGAGAGCGAACAGTCCCTGCCGCAAGGCGACGACACGGCCCTGTCCCTCGTGATGTCGAGATACGCACTGGCGGTGCAGCATGAACGCGGCCTGCCGATGCAGAGCCCGTGGACCGCGCTGCGCACCGCATGCCTGACCGGCGTGGTGCACCGCAAGATGGCCGAACCCATCGAGCTGCCCTCGCACAACCAATTGCAGCTCACCGCCGGCGATCTCGACGAAGCGGTCGCCGGGCTGCTCACCAATCACCTGGTGGCCAGCGACGCGGACGGCACCAGCGTCCCCGCCGGCTTCACCCGCATCGCCGCGTTCCGTGGCGGCGTGACCGGCAACGCGGACGCGTGTTATTCCCGTTATCCGGGATAACGAAAGACCCCGCGGATCAGCCTATTTCGGCCAGCCGGGGAATCACCTCGTCACCCAGGCGGCGGACGAACCCGACCGGGTCCGGGTTGCCCGGCAGCGGGCCGACATTGATCATGTCCACACCGAGCCTGGCGTAGCGTTCCACGGTCTTCAGGTACTCGTCGATGTTCTCGAACGGGTCCGTCGTCGCGAGACCGCCGGACGTCTTACGAATGTCGGCGGGGTTCCTGCCCACCGCGTCGCAGTGCCGGTGCAACACGTCGATTTTGTGCTCGAGCTCCTCGACGTCATTCGACATGCTGTTCCAGATGTTGGCATACTGCGCGACCAGGCGCAGCGTCTTCTTCTCGCCATCCCCGCCGATCAGGATCGGGGGACGCCGAATCGGTTGCGGCACACAGATCGTCTCGGCCAGCCGATAGTGCGCGCCTTCATACGGGCCGTCGTCGTCACTCCACATCTGCCGGCAGATCTGCAACGTCTCCTCGAGCATTTCGAAGCGCGCGCTCAGCGGCGGATACGGAATGCCCAGCGCGGTGTGCTCGCGCTCGTACCAGGCCGCACCCAGCCCCAGCATCGATCGGCCCTGCGACAACACGTCCAGGGTGGTGACCGTTTTGGCCAACACGCCCGGGTGGCGGTAGGTGACCCCGGTGACCAGCAGGGTCAGGTCGATCGTGGCGGTCTGGGCGGCCAAGAACCCCAGCGACGTGTAGCCCTCGAGGAACGGGTCCTGCGCTGGGCCAAGCTCTTCCATCTGGAAGAAGTGATCGGCCAGGGTGAACAACGTGGCGCCGCCCTGCTCGGCGGCCTTGGCCGCGTCGGCCAGCGTCGGGCCCAGTCGCGCCGGGTCTCCGGGTAGAAAGTCGATGAAATGCAATCCCAATTCCATTGCGATGACGCCCCTTTCTCAGTGTTCGGTCAAGCGCTCGAGTAGCGACAGCGCGTCGACGATGACGCGCCGCTCCGCCTCGGTGTAGCGCTCCTGGATGGTCCGGGCCAGCCATTCCTCCCGGGCCCGACGGTCGCTCTCGGCGCGCTTTCTCCCCGCCGGGGTCAGCGAGACCACCTGTCGCCGACCATCATTCGGGTCCGGGGAGCGTTCGATGAGCCCCCGCTGCCCCAATCCGGCCAGGATGGTGGCCATCGACTGGGGACGCACCTGTTCCGCGCCGGCCAATGCGCTGGCCGACGACGGCCCCTCCTTCCAAAGCCGCGTGAGCACCGCCGTCTGCGACGGTGTCAAACCGTCGACCGCGATGTCCTTCAACCGGCGCCGCAGCCTGCTGAACACCACCCGGATATCGCGTGCCGCCGCTGCCGCGGAGTCGCTGATGCCATCCACGGCACCACTCTAAATTAGACAGCCAAAACTGTCCAGTTCGGACTGTCTATTCCCGTCCGAGCAGCTGTAGCGCGGCATCCACGGCCAGGGCCGGGACGTTCAGCGTCTTGGACCGCAGATCGTGTCGGGCGCTGGCGATCTCGACGACGGCGGTCGTTCCGCCGATCAGCGCGGCCGCGGTGCGCAGCTCGTCGGGCGTGCCGAAGGGATCCGAGGTTCCGTGGGTGAACACCGTCGGCACCGTGATGTCGGGCAGATGCTCGGTGCGCAGGCGCTCCGGCTTGCCCGGCGGGTGCAGCGGGTAGGAGAACAGCGTCAGCACGTCCACCGGGGCCTCGCCGGCGGCAACCACCATGGATGTCTGCCGGCCGCCGTAGGAATGCCCGCCGGCGATCAGCGGCCCGGGGGCGAGGTCGCGGCACACCGTGATCGCCTCGACGATGCCGGCGCGATCGGTGGCGGCCGACCCGGATGGCGGCCCGGTGGGGCGCCGGCGGCGGTAGGGCAGGTTATAGCGCACCGCCAGCCAGCCCCGTTGGGCCCATTCGTCGCAAACCTGTTGCAGCAGTGGAGAATCCCGATTGCCACCGGCGCCGTGGGTCAGAACCACGACCCCTTCTGGGCGACTTGCATCGTCCGGTTCGTGCACGATGCCCGCGATCTGATCGAGGGGGCGAGCCATCATGACAGCCTAAACAGCGGCGAGACGGGGCCGTGGCCGTGGCCCAGGGGATAGGAGGCACGCAGAGATTCAGTGACCCACCGCTTCCCGAAACCGACCGCTTCCGGCACGGTGAGGCCGTGCGCGAGTGCGCAAGCCGCCGCGCTGGCGAGGGTGTCCCCGCCGCCGTGGTCGTTGCCGGTCGCGATCCGCTCCGCGTCGAACTCGTGGTAGGAGGTGCCGTCATAGAGCAGGTCACAGCTGTGGTCCGACGAGCGCAGGTGGCCGCCCTTGACCAACACCCACTGCGGGCCGAGCGCATGCAGGGCCTTGGCCGCCGCCCGCTGCGACGCCGGGTCCACGACGTCGATGTCCACCAGTAGCCTTACTTCGTCAAGGTTCGGCGTCACCAGCGTGGCCAACGGAAACAATTGATTCCGAAGCGAATCCAGGGCCGCCGGCGCCATGAGCGCGTCGCCGTGCATGGAGGCCGCCACCGGGTCGACGACGAGCGGGACGGTCAGTCCGAGCCGGCGCCACGTGGTGGCGACGGTGTCGATGATGCGTGGCGACGCGAGCATCCCGGTCTTGGCGGCCTGGATGCCGATGTCGCCGACCACGGCCTCGATCTGGCCGGCGACGACGTCGTCGGGAATCTCGTGAAAGCTCTTGACTCCCACGGTGTTCTGCACGGTCACCGCGGTCACGGCGACGCAAGCATGCACACCCAACAGCGCCATGGTGCGCATATCGGCTTGGATGCCCGCGCCGCCCCCGGAGTCCGACCCGGCGATCGACAACACCCGCAGGGGCGTCGTGCCCGGCGGCGGAACCGGAAGGAACGTCACTGCGCCAGATGGTGGCGCGCCGCGGCCGCCCTTGCGGTCACTGCTGTGCCAGCGGCAGATACACCCGGTTGCCGTGCTCGGCGAACTCGCGAGACTTCTCCGCCATGCCCTCGGACATGACCGCCTCGATCGCTTCCTCGCTGTCCAGGCCGTGTTCCGCCGCGTACGCCCGCACATCTGCGGTGATGCGCATCGAGCAGAACTTCGGCCCGCACATCGAGCAGAAGTGCGCGGTCTTGGCGGGTTCGGCGGGCAGCGTCTCGTCGTGGTACTCCCGCGCGGTGTCGGGATCCAGCGACAGGGCGAACTGGTCGTTCCAGCGAAACTCGAAGCGCGCCTGGCTCAATGCGTTGTCGCGCTCCTGGGCGTGCGGATGCCCCTTGGCCAGGTCGCCGGCGTGGGCGGCGATCTTGTAGGCAATCACCCCATCCTTGACGTCCTTGCGGTCCGGCAGCCCCAGGTGCTCCTTGGGCGTCACATAGCACAGCATCGCGGTGCCGGCCTGGGCGATGATCGCCGCGCCGATCGCCGAGGTGATGTGGTCATACGCCGGGGCGATATCGGTGGCCAGCGGGCCCAGCGTGTAGAACGGGGCCTCCTCGCACCACTCCTCTTCCAGCCGCACGTTCTCGACGATCTTGTGCATCGGGACGTGGCCCGGGCCCTCGATCATCACCTGCACGCCATGGGATTTCGCGATCTTGGTCAGCTCACCGAGGGTGCGCAGCTCGGCGAACTGCGCGGCGTCGTTGGCGTCGGCGATCGAGCCCGGCCGCAGCCCGTCACCGAGGGAGAAGGTGACGTCGTAGCGGGCGAAGATCTCGCACAATTCCTCGAAGTTGGTGTACAGGAACGACTCCCGGTGATGCGCCAGGCACCAGGCGGCCATGATCGAGCCACCGCGCGACACGATGCCGGTGACGCGCTTGGCGGTCAGCGGCACGTAGCGCAGCAGCACACCGGCGTGCACCGTCATGTAGTCCACGCCCTGCTCGCACTGCTCGATCACGGTGTCGCGGTAGATCTCCCACGTCAGCTCGGTCGGATCCCCCTTGACCTTTTCCAGCGCCTGGTAGATCGGCACGGTCCCCACCGGCACCGGCGAGTTGCGCATGATCCACTCGCGGGTTTCGTGGATGTTCTTGCCGGTGGACAAGTCCATGATGGTGTCCGCGCCCCACCGGGTGGCCCACACCATCTTGTCGACCTCCTCGGCGATCGAGGACGTCACCGCCGAGTTGCCGATGTTCGCGTTGACCTTGGTCGCAAACGCCTTGCCGATGATCATCGGCTCGATCTCGGGGTGGTTGTGATTGGCCGGGATCACCGCGCGCCCCCGGGCGACCTCGTCGCGCACCAGCTCGGCGGGCATGCCCTCGCGCGCGGCGATGAACGCCATCTCCGCGGTGATCTCGCCCGCGCGGGCGCGCTGCAACTGAGTGCCGCGGTCGCGAACCACACCCGGCCGCGCCGGCAGCCCGGCCGCCAGGTCGATCGTCGCGTCCGGATCGGTGTAGGGGCCCGAAGTGTCATAGAGATCGAAGTGATCGCCATTGGACAGGTCCACCCGGCGGAACGGAACCCGCCCGCCGGCGACATCGCGATAGATCTTGTGGCTGCCCGCAATCGGGCCGGTGGTCACGGAGGGTGCAGCGGTTCCCGATAGGGTCTCGGTCATTTTTCATCTCCCTACGCCGGCATTACCCGGTCAGGTTCGTACGGTCGACGGCCCCGAGCCGTCCTCTCAGCGCACTCGGCATGCGCTCCCGCGTTGATGGATGGGTCCGCACGCGACGTTACCCCCACCCCGGAACACATGGCAGGGCGACGGCCCATCTTCCGGGGCGGTAGCCGAGGACGTCCCCCGAGTGGAAAGATGCAAACGTGCAAGCTGGCGACCCATCCACGAACGGCGATGACGCGCGATCCCGTGGGCCGTCCGAATACCTGAACATCGGCACCTTCCGCTTCTGGTTCGGGGGACAACGCTGGGAATGGTCCGACGAGGTCGCCAGGATGCACGGCTACGAACCCAACGACGTGGAGCCGACGACCCAACTGCTGTTGTCGCACAAGCATCCCGACGACCGCGCGCACGTCCAGGAGTTGCTGGACTACGCGCTGCAGTCGGAGGGCTCGTTCTCGAGCCGGCACCGATTCCTCGACACCGCGGGCACGGTGCACGACGCGATCGTCGTCGCTGACCGCATGCTGGACGAGTCGGGCGCCGTGCTGGGCACCGAGGGCTATTACATCGACCTCACCGACACCCTGGACGAGACCCGCCAGGAGGTGCTCGACGAGGCGCTGCCGGATCTCGTCGAGAGCCGCGCGGCCATCGAACAGGCCAAGGGCGTGCTGATGTCCGTCTACCGGGTCAGCGCACAACAGGCCTTCCGCGTGCTGCAGTGGCGCTCGCAGGAGACCAACGTGAAACTGCGTGCGCTGGCCAAGCAGCTGCTCGACGAAATGGCCGGCCTGCCGGCGCCGTCGACCGCCGTGCAAAGCCAGTTCGACCATTTGCTGCTGACCGTGCACGAACGGATTTCGCCCAGGCCCGCCGACTAGGATCTCGACGTCGGCTGTGGCGACAGGTCCGACGCTGCCGGCGCGTTACGAGGTCAGACCTCCTCCATCGCCTCGCCGAGTTCCTCGAGAAGCTTGTTGTGGTGGTTGCTCGCCAGCAGGTGTCCGGCGGCGATCACGACGGCCACCGGCCAGTCGATGAGTTCGAACGCCGCCAGGGCGGCCAACCCCCCGAAGTAGGCCAACTGCTCGGGCCGGGGAATCTGCACCTGGCCGATCGCCGGCAGGTTCACCACAAACGTTTCGCCCTCGCGGATCTTCTCCACCGCATCGCGCTGGGACGTCTGGCGCCGCGACTTCTTTTCCGCCATCATTTGCCTTTCGGTAACGAAGGGTTTCCCGCCTCGCTGGGTCACGCGTACAACGTCGGACCTATGTCGACGATGACAGGCACCGGGGGCGATCCGCTAGTTTCGTCGATTGCTTCGGTGCTCAGGGTGCCGTTACTGGAACTCTATGCGCTGTTGTGGCGCGCCGGGGTGGTCGAGATTCGGAACTCGGAGCGGGAGGCTCGGCGGGATCCGGCGGCGGCTCCGGGTTTGATTTGTCCCGACCCGTCAGCGCACGTGACAGCACGCCGGTCGCGACCGTCGCCGCCGCGGCGGCGCCCAGGCCCTGGGCCCAGCCGAACGGTCCGAGTGGCGTACAGCCGAGCAGCTGGCTGACGCCTGGCGTGCTGATCAGGACCCCCACCAGGCCGAGTGAACCCAGCGCGGTGAGCACCACCAGCGGGGCCTGAGACTCCACCAGCGTCTGGCCCAGTTCGGTCCCCACCAGCGCGACCAGCGCGACGGTCGAGGCGCGTTGCGGACTACTCAGCGGGCCGGACAGGCCCGCCATCGCCCACGCCGCCGTCGTCGCCGCCGCCGTGGTGACGCCGCGGATGGTGACCGCCTGCCACAGCGCGGCCTGATCCGCGCCGCGCAGCCGCGGGTCGATCGGGCCGCTGGGCTTGCTGACCGCGAGCGCGGCGGCCGGCAGGGCGTCGGTCATCGTGTTGACCAGCAGCAGCTGGCGCGTGTTCAGGGGCGACGTGCCGGTGATCGCGCTGCCGATGATCGCGAAGATCACCTCGCCGGCGTTGCCGCCGAGCAGCACCGACACCGCCGACTGCACCCGCCGCCACAGCTGGTGTCCTTCCCGGATGGCCTCCATGAGCGCGTCGATCCTGCCGTCGACCAGCACCACGTCGGCCACCAGGTGCGCCGGGTCGCTGCCATGGGCGACCACGCCGATGCCGACCGTGGCGGACCGGATGGCGGCGGCGTCGTTGGCGCCGTCGCCCACCATCGCCGTCCGCACGTCCGCGTTCTCCAGCGCCTGGACAACCTGGACCTTGTTCTCCGGTGTCATGCGGGCGAAGATCACCCGCTCCGCCGCGACGCGCTCCTGGTCCTTGCGCGACAAGGCCTCCCATTCGGCGCCGCTGATCACCTGATCGGCGGTCACGTTGAGCCCCAGCTCGGCGGCGATGGCCTTGGCGGTGATCGGATGGTCACCGGTGATCAGCTTCACGCCCACCCCGAGGCCGCCGAGGTCGGCGAGCAATTTCGCGGCCTCGGCGCGCGGGGTGTCGGACAGGCCGAGGAAGCCGGTCAACGTCAACCCGCTGGTGCAGTACTCGGCGATGTCATCGGGGTTTTCCGCTATCGCCCGGGCCTGTTGGGCGGTCAGCTCGCGGCGCGCCACCGCGATGACGCGCAGGCCGCCGGCGGCGAGTTCGGCGACCGTGCCTTCCATCGCGCCGGTGTCCCCGCTGGCGGCCAGGACCACTTCGGGCGCGCCCTTGACGGTCAGCTCGGTGCCGGTCACCGAGGCGGAGAAGGACCTGCCGGAGCGGAACGGCAGGTGCGCGGTCGGCGGTGCGGACGCCGAGCCGTCAACGGCCGAACCGGCCTCGACGATGGCGACATCGGTGGCGTGCACCTGGGTGCCGCCGTTGGTCACCGGCGCGGCGTGCACGGCGCAGCGCAGCACCTCCTCGCGCGAGTACCCGGGCGCGGGATGGACCTGCGAGACGCGCAGGCGGTTTTCGCTGAGCGTCCCGGTCTTGTCGAAGCACACCACCTCGATGCGGCCGAGCGCCTCCACCGAGCGCGGAACCCGCACCAGCGCACCGAACTTCGTGAGCCGTCGCGCCGACGACGCCTGGGCCAGCGTGGCCACCAGCGGCATTCCCTCGGGGACGGCGGCGACCGCGATGGCGATGGCGCTGCCGACCGCGTGCTGCAGGGGGAGGCGGCGCAACAGCCCGAGCGCGCCGACCAGCGCGCCGCCGGTGATGCTCACCGGAAGCGCCTTGGTGGTCAGCTGGCCGAGCTGGTGCTGCAGACCGATGTCGGAGGACAGCTCGCCGGAGATGAGGTCGGCGGCGCGGCGCTGCTGGGTGTCGGGCCCGACCGCGGTCACCAGGGCCAGGGCGGTACCGGCCACCACGGTGGTCCCGGCGAACACCATGCAGCGACGCTCGGCGAGCGGCGCGCCGGGCGTCGCCTCGACCTGCTTCTCGACCGACAGCGATTCGCCCGTGAGCGCCGATTCGTCGACCTCGACGTCGACCTCTTCGATGACGCGGGCGTCGGCGGGCACCACCTCGTGCGTGCGCACCTCGATGACGTCGCCCGGCCGCAGTTGCGCGGCGTCGACGAGCGTGTACGTGCGCGCGCCGTCCGGGCCGCCGATGACCTTCCGGGCGGGCGGAGTCTGTTGGGCCAGTAGATAACTCAACCGCTTCTCGGCGCGCAGCCGCTGCGCGGCGGCCAGGATCGAGTTGCCGGTGAGCACGGTGCCGACCAACATCGCGTCGACGGGCGAACCGAGCACGGCGCTGGCGGCCGAGCCGAGCGCCATCACCGGGGTCAGCGGGTCGGACAATTCGGCGCGCACCGCCTTGGCGAGCTGCCACACCGCCTGCGCGGGCGTCTCCGCCAGCCGCAGGGCCGCGGGGGTGCCTCGCTCCGTCGGGACGGGCGCCGCGGAATCCTGCTCGGGCAACGCCTTACGGACCTGCTCGACCGACATCGCGTGCCATTCGTGCGTGGCCGCCGGGCGTGGGGTGTCCGCGCCCAGGACCCCGCGGGCGAGCAGGTATCCCGAGAGCAGACCGGCCGCCGCGCCGACGTTCACCGTTTCGGATCCGAGGTTGCCCCGCACGCCCGGGATCATGAACAGCGACCCCATCGCGGTGGCACCGGCCGAAATCCCGATGCCGCGCTGGGTCGCCGCGGCGGCCGCGGGCAGCGCGTGCAGCACCCGCCAGGCGGCCTGAAGGTCCGGCAACAGCAGGTCAGCGTTCCACAGCGGGGCACCCACGCCGTCCTGCGGCAACACGCCGAGCGCCAGATGCGCCGACGAAATGGCTTGTGCGGCAGTCGACGACAGCACGGCCACGGTGCGGCCGGCCTCCTGCAGGTCGTCCACCGCGGCGGCCAGCGCGTCGTCGATGGACTTGTCGGTCCCGCTCTTCAGCGGCCGGACCTCGTCGAACGCCGGCCGCAACTCGTCGAGCGACTCGTGGTCGACCGTCACCAGTTGCGCCCCGGCGCGGTTGGCCTCGCCGACGACGGCGGAGGCCAGCGGATCGTGGGCCGGCAGGAACAGCGCCTTGACCTGTGCACCGGACCGGCCGCTCGATATGCCGGGCACCTTGCGCCAGCCGGCGCGCAGGCCGCTGTTCTCCAGCATGAGCTGGGCGCGATTCCAGGCCGCGGGTAGCTCGCTGTCGTCCGCGCCGCGGATGCGGGACACCCGCAACGTGTCGGTACACAACACGCGGGGGTCGATGACGATGGTGTCGACCTTGTTCAGCCGGCGCAGGCTTTCGGGCCGCAACGGCAACACCGAATGTCGCTCGGCCAGGCCGCGGCCCAGCGTCGCGGCGAACGCCTCGGGGGTGGTCCGGTTGGCCTTGGGGGTGGTCACCTGCACCGCGGTGGCGGCCATGTTCAGGTTGCGGGTGCCGGCGCCGATCGCGCCGGCGCTGAGCGCCTGAAGGAGGGCGAAGCGACCGGGCGCGCGCTCCATGCCCCTCGACGGCTGCGGCCGCGGCGAGCGGGGGGACAGCGGTTGGTCGGCGTGGCGCGCCAGCTCGGGCTCATGCTGTTCCCAGGCTCGTGCCTCGGCGCGGCACTCGGCGACCTTCAGCGACTGCATCGTCAGCCCCAGCGACAGCGACGTCGGCGACTGGGAGAGCGTCTGGCTGGTCGCCTGCACCAGCGTCATCACGGTGTCGGTGGCGGGGCCGCCGATGCGGTCTTCGAGCCGACGGCGCAGCCAGGGCTGGTAGTCGAAGAACGTGATGCCCGCGGCGATGGTGACCGGCAGCCGGGGTAGCCGCGTGGCCCGGCCGAAGAGCGCGACACCCAGCCCGGCCGCATTGGCGGCCACGGTGACCGCCCTGGTCGCCAGCACCAGGCCGTCGCCCGGCAGGCTCGCCGACGCCTGGCCGGCATCTTGCGTTGTCGGGCAACGGTTTTCGGCTTCCTCGACGACGCGGCAGAGGTCGCTCAGCGAGGTGTCCGGGTCGTCGAGGTCCACGACCACCCGGGACAGGGGACGATTCAGCTTTGCTGACGCCACGCCGGGATGGGCCAGGATCGCCTCGAGCACGGTCGGACCGAGTGGGCCGTCGGCCGCGTCCGCCAGCCCGCGTACCTCGATCCACGCGCGGCCGTTGCCACGCCAGCAATGCCGGCGCAACGTGGCGCGGGAGAGTTCGCCGGACAGCGCCTTGGCCCCCTCGCGCAGGGGGATCGTCGCGACGTCGATACCGGTTTCGATCCCGGCTCGCGCCAGCTCGGTTGTCGCCTGTAGGCCCGCAGAAATCAGTCGCGACGGCAGCGACCGTCGCAGAGACGTTGTGATACTCAAGGGTTCAGTAAGGATTCCGTGTCAGTTGGTGCTGCGCAGCGCGGCGCTGCCGGCGCGGCGGCCGGTGGCCTTCTTGGCCGGTTTACTGGCGGCCGCCCGCTTGGTGGGGGCCTTTTGCGGCGGCGATTTGCGCGTCTGGGGCTCGGGTTCGGGCTTGGTCGGCACCGTCGTCAGCTTTGCCCTGGACGGCGGGGCCGACTCCTTCTGCTGGCGGGCGATCCGCTGCAACACCAGCGCCCCGCCGCCGACCGCGAGCAGCACCGGCCACTCGATCAGGCCGATGGCGCCGAGCGCTCCCAGGCCCACCGCGGCGGCCGTCGTCGATTTGCTGCCCTTGCTGATGCCCTGCTGAATGCCGTCCGCGGCGCCCTTGATGCCGCCGACGACACCGTTCACCGCCGCTCCGCCGACCGCGCCGGCAGTGGAGGTGGTGACCGATGCCGCACGATTCAGTGTTCGCCCCACGCTGCGAACCGCTCCGTCGACGACACCCATGTTGACTCCCTGGCCCAATTTCGTATTCATGCAATTCGCGTTCGCTGTTTTCATGTATACCGTGGATCGCACAGTTGAGGGGATCTACGGAATTGCGCTGCCAGTTAGCCTACGCCGGGTCGCGGCGTCAGTCGACGCGCAGATCGACGAGCACGGGCGCGTGATCGCTGGCGGCCTTGCCTTTGCGTTCCTCGCGGTCGATCCGCGCGTCGGTCACGCGACTCGCCAATGCCGGTGAGCCCAGGATGAAGTCGATGCGCATGCCCTGCCGCTTCGGGAACCGCAGCCGGGTGTAGTCCCAGTACGTGTAGACGCCGGGCCCCGGCGCGAAAGGCCGTACCAGGTCGGTGAATTGCGCCTCGACGATCGCGTTGAACGCGCGGCGCTCCGGTGCGGAGACGTGCGTGGCGCCGGCATAGAACTCCATGCTCCACACGTCGTCGTCCTGCGGAGCGATATTCCAGTCGCCGGCCAGCGCGATCGCGGCGCCGGGGTCGTCGCGCAACCATCCTTCCGCCGAATCACGCAGCGCGGCAAGCCAATCGAGCTTGTACGCGTAGTGCGGGTCGCCCAGCGCGCGGCCGTTGGGAACGTAGAGGCTCCACAACCGCACGCCGCCGCAGGTGGCGGCCAGTGCGCGGGCCTCCGCGACGGCGGCGACCTCCGGCTTGCCGCTCCAGGTCGGCTGGCCGTCGAATCCGATCTGCACGTCCTCGAGGCCGACGCGGGACGCGATCGCCACGCCGTTCCACTGGTTGAAACCGACGTGGGCGACCTCGTAGCCGAGTTCGAAGAACGGCAGGGTCGGGAACTGGCTGTCGGAACACTTGGTCTCCTGCATGGCCAGCACGTCGACGTCCGTGCGGGCCAGCCAGTCGAGGACGCGCGGCAGCCGGGAGCGGATCGAATTGACGTTCCAGGTGGCGAGCCGCATTTCAGGCGCCCTGCCGGACCGGGAAGTAGCGGCGGTGGTGGTGCAGCCGGAAGCCCAGCCACCCGGTGTCGGCCTCGGCGTCGGGGACGGCGACGTAGCCGCGCGCCGCGCCGCGACCGGCGCCCCACGCCAACAACGCTTCGCACAAGGCCGTCGCGGCCCGGTCGTCGCCGCGGATCGCCGACAGCCCGACCCAGCGCGCGCCGTCGGGGGCGTCGGTCACCGCGGCACGCGCGACCGCCGCGCCGCCCAGTGTCCCGAACATGAGCTCGCCGTTGCCCACCGCGGTGAGCACGTCGACGTCGACCTCGGGCCCGAAAATCGACAGCCAGGCATCGTCGGGGCGCGCCGAGAGGCCGGCGGACGGGTCGGGTTCGCGCGCGGCCGTTTCCGACACGTCGCGCACCAGCACGCTTTCGGGCTGTTCGCCCGTCGAACCGGTCGGCACCGACAACAACCGATCGGGTATCGCCAGCCGCGGTGTCAGGCCGCGGCGCTCGTACCAGTCCACGATCGCCGGTACGGTACCCAGGCGAGCCGAAAGATCCAGCGGCACCGCCGAATTCGCGGGCAGCTCGGTGCCCTTGCCGGTTGGGGAGCCGGCCCGCAGCAGCCAGCCCTCAAGCCAGGCGTGTTCGACGCCGGGCCAGGCCATCGCCGCCGCGTGCTCGAGCGCGCGGATGTCGGAGGTGCGCACCGGGGCGAAGGTCAGCACCCGCAGCATCACCACATCGGCGGGCGAACATTCGACGACCGCGCCCGTTTTGGTCTGCAGCCGCACTACCGGGTCGACCGCCAGCAGGTGTCCCACCGCGTCGGTCAACGGCGGTACCGATCCTTCGGCGAGCCGGTAACGAACCATCACCCGCGTTCCCAGGGCCGGCCACGAGATCATCAGTGACCGAACGGGTCCGGTCCCTCGCCGGGCATCCAGGAGAGGCCGGGGACGCCCCAGTTGTGGGATTTGACGGCGCGTTTCGCGCTGCGGGCATGCCGGCCGACGAGGCGATCCAGATACAGGAAGCCGTCGAGGTGTCCGGTCTCGTGCTGCAGCATGCGGGCGAACAGGTCGTTGCCCTCGAGGGTGACCGGGTTGCCGTCGGCGTCCAGCCCGGTGACCCGCGCCCACTTCGCCCGGCCGGTGGGGAACGACTCGCCGGGGACGGACAGGCAGCCCTCGTCGTCGTTGTCCGGGTCGGGCATGGTCTCGGGTACCTCGGAGGTTTCCAGGACCGGATTGACGACGACGCCGCGCCGGCGCTCGGTGCGCCCGCGTTCGTCGGCGCAGTCGTAGACGAAGACCCGCAAGCCGACCCCGATCTGGTTGGCCGCCAGGCCGACCCCGTGCGCGGCGTCCATGGTGTCGTACAGGTCGGCGATCAACGCCGGCAGCTCGGCGGGCAGCGAACCGTCGGCAGCGACGGGCACCGGTTTCGTCGGGGTATGCAGGACGGGATCTCCCACAATGCGGATCGGAACGACTGCCATGGTCGGCTAAGCTACCGCACGCCCGTGGGCTGCTCAGCCGCCGATCTTCGGGGTGGGCAATTAGGCCAATCGGCCGACTCGCGGGTCTGGATGACGGCTTGAGGGTTTGGGGCGTGTTTCAATATTCGCCGAAACACGCCCTTAGCTAAGTCAAGTCATTCGAGCAGTTCGGAATTCGCCGAAAGGGTCCAGGGGAAGCAATATGGACAGCGCCATGGCGCGGGCAAATCGATCGGGGGACGATTCTGAGGTCGCCGATGGCCTTACCCGCCGCGAACACGACATCCTGGCCTTCGAACGCCAGTGGTGGAAGTTCGCCGGTGTGAAGGAAGACGCCATCAAGGAGTTGTTCTCGATGTCGGCGACGCGGTACTACCAGGTGCTCAACGCGCTCGTTGACCGGCCTGAGGCGCTGGCGGCCGATCCGATGCTGGTGAAACGGCTGCGCCGGCTGCGCGCCAGCAGGCAGAAGGCACGGGCGGCGCGGCGTCTCGGCTTCGAGGTGACCTGACTCGTTACAGTAGGGCTCGATGAAAGAACGAGTTCCCGACTCCACTGGGCTGCCCTTGCGGGCCATGGTGATGGTGCTGTTGTTCCTCGGCGTCATCTTCCTGCTGCTCGGCTGGCAGGCGCTGGGCACCTCCGGGAGCTCTGACGACGATTCGGCGTCGCCGGTACCGAGCGCGACCGCCACCGCGTCGGCCACGTCGACGAGCAACAAGCCGGCCGCCACCCAGGCCGAGGTGCAGGTGTACAACATCTCCACCAAAGAGGGCGTCGCCGCGCGCACCGGAGACCAGCTGACGTCCGCCGGCTTCAAGGTCACCAAGGTCGACAACATGACCGTGCCCGACGTCTCGGCCACCACGGTCTACTACACCGACGCCGACGACGAACACGCCACCGCCGACGCGATCGGCAAGAAGCTGGGCGCCCCCGTCGAACCGCGCATTCCCGCGCTGAGCGGGGAGCCGCCGGGTGTCATCGTCCTCGTCGCGGGCTAGATAAGCGATAGGCTGCTGGCTATGCCTAAGCTGCCCCCCTCCCTGGTTCTGGCCGGTTGCGCCGCGCTGCTGGGCGCCTGCTCGACGCCGCAGTACGCGTCGTCCGTCCCGGGCACCACGCCCGCGATCTGGACGGGATCGCCGTCGCCGTCGGGCGCCAAGGCCGCAGAGGCGGGGCCGGCGGAGGTGCCCACCGTCACCACGCACCTGAAGGCACCGGACGGCACCCAGGTCGCGATCGCCAAGTTCGAATTCAACAACGGCTACGCGACGGTCACCATCGAGACGACCGCCAACGGCGTACTCGCGCCCGGCTTTCACGGCGTCCACATCCACAAGGTGGGCAAGTGCGAGCCCAACTCGGTCGCCCCGAACGGCGGTGCGCCCGGCGACTTCCTGTCCGCCGGTGGGCACTTCCAGGTGCCCGGACACGCCACCGAACCCGCCAGCGGGGACCTGACCTCCCTGCAGGTGCGCAAAGACGGTTCCGGGACGTTGGTGACCACCACCGATGCCTTCGCCATGGAGGACCTGCTCACCGGGCAGAAGACCGCGATCATCATTCACGCCGACGCGGACAACTTCGCCAACATCCCCGCCGAGCGCTACAACCAGACCAACGGCACGCCGGGCCCCGACGAGACGACGAAGAGCACCGGTGACGCCGGCAAGCGGGTGGCATGCGGTGTCATCGGTGCCGGCTAAAAGGCGTGACGCGCGCATCGATTTCGCCCGTTCGTCACGGCCGACCATCGGGGTGGAGTGGGAGTTCGCGCTCGTCGACGCGCAGACCCGCGACCTGAGCAACGAAGCCACCGCGGTGATCGCCGAGATCGGCGAAAACCCGCGTGTGCACAAGGAATTGCTGCGCAACACCGTCGAGGTCGTCACCGGCATCTGCCAAACCGCGGGCGAAGCGATGGAGGACCTGCGGCAGACCCTGGGCCCGGCGCGACGCATCGTGCGGGATCGGGGCATGGAGCTCTTCTGCGCCGGCGCACATCCGTTCGCGCAGTGGACCACCCAGAAGCTCACCGCCGGCGCGCGCTACGCCGAGCTGATCAAGCGCACCCAGTGGTGGGGACGGCAGATGCTGATCTGGGGTGTGCACGTGCACGTCGGGATCTCCTCGCCGAACAAGGTGATGCCGATCATGACGTCGCTGCTGAACTACTACCCGCACCTGTTGGCGCTGTCGGCGTCCTCACCGTGGTGGACCGGCGTGGACACCGGGTACGCCAGCAACCGGGCGATGATGTTTCAGCAGCTGCCCACCGCCGGGCTGCCGTTTCAGTTCCAGACCTGGTCGGAGTTCGAGGGATTCGTCTACGACCAGAAGAAGACCGGCATCATCGACCACGTCGACGAAGTCCGTTGGGACATCAGGCCTTCCCCGCACCTGGGCACGCTCGAGATGCGGATCTGCGACGGCGTGTCCAACCTGCGGGAGCTGGGCGCGCTGGTCGCTCTCACGCATTGCCTGGTGGTCGATTTGGACCGCAGGCTCGAAGCCGACGAGTCGTTGCCCAGCATGCCGCCGTGGCACAACCAGGAGAACAAATGGCGCGCGGCGCGCTACGGCCTGGACGCGGTGATCATCCTGGACGCCGACAGCAACGAGCGATTGGTCACCGAGGATCTCGACGACGTGCTGAACCGGCTGGAGCCGGTCGCGAAGAAGTTGAACTGCGTCGACGAGCTCGCCGCGGTGGCCGAGATACCCCGGCAGGGCGCCTCCTACCAGCGCCAGCGCCGGGTGGCCGAGGAACATGACGGCGACCTGCGCGCGGTCGTCGACGCCCTGGTGTCCGAGCTGGAAATCTGATGATGGAATCCCTTGAGCTGGCGATGTTTCCGCTCGAGTCGGCGCTGCTGCCCGACCAGGACCTGCCGCTGCGGATCTTCGAGCCCCGTTACGGGGCGCTGGTGCGGCATTGCGTGGACGCGGGCGACCCGTTCGGGGTGGTGCTGATCGCGCGGGGGCGCGAGGTGGGCGGCGGTGATGAGCGTTGCGACGTCGGCGTGCTGTCGCGGATCACCGAATGCGTCGACCAGGGCGCCGGCCTGTACGCGCTGCGCTGCCGGACCGGCGAACGGATCCGGGTGCGCGAATGGCTGCCCGACGATCCCTATCCGCGGGCGCGGATCACGCTATGGCCCGACGAGCCGGGACCCGAGGTCTCGCCGGCCCAGTTGCTCGACGTCGAAGACCGCGCGGTGGCCCTGTTCGAGCGGATCGCGCAGGCGCGCGGGATCACCCTGCCCGGCCGCGAGGTGCTGTTGGGCCACGACCCCCAGGCCCCGGCGGGGGAGCGCCTGTTCGCGTTGGCCTCGCGCATCCCGATCGGCACGGCCGACCGCTACACGGTGCTGGCGGCCCCAACGGCCGCCGAGCGCCTCGCCGCGCTGAGCGAAGCCGTGGACGCGGTCGCCGAGGTGGTCGAGTTTCAGCTCTCCGAATAGAACTGCGCGACAGGAGCTTACGATGAAGGTTCACCTGCAGGTGGACGGTTCACCGGCGGGTGCGGCGGCCAGCGCCGCCGACATAGCCGCGACGGGCGCGGATGGCCTGTTCACGTTCGAAGGCCAGCACGACGTCTTCTTCCCGCTGCTCCTCGCCGCCGGCACGACCGGCCTGGACCTCATGACCAACGTGGCGATCGCGCCGCCGCGCAGCCCGTTGCACCTGGCGCACTCGGCCTACGACCTGCAGTGCTATAGCGGCGGGCGGTTCCGCCTCGGCCTCGGCTCCCAGATCAAGGTGCACATCGAAAAGCGTTATGGCAGTAAATGGGACAAGCCCGCGGCCCGTATGGCCGAGGCCATCGCCGCGATCAAGGCGATCTTCGCCGCGTGGGAAAACCAGGGCCGCTTGGACTTTCGCGGCGAGTTCTACACGCACACCGTGATGGCGCCCAACTTCAACCCCGGGCCCAACCCGTTCGGCCCGCCGCCGGTGCTGCTGGGCGCGCTGGGCCCGGTGATGACCCGCACCGCCGCCGAGGTCGCCGACGGATTGTTGGTGATGCCGTTCAACAGCGCCCGCCATTTCGCCGAACGCACCGTGCCCGCGATTGCCGAGGGGCTGCGCCGTTCGGGCCGGGCGTTCGGTGAGTTCACCGTCATCGCCCAGGCCATGGTTGCCGTCGGCCGCGACGAGGCGGATCTGGCGGCCGCGGTCAACGGGGTGGCGTCCCTCATCGCGTTTTACGGCTCGACGCCGGCCTACCTGCCGGTGCTGCAGGTCGAGGGCTGGGACGATGTCCAGCCCGAGCTCAACGCCCTGTCCAAGCAGGGCCGCTTCGCCGAGATGCGCCGGCTGGTCAGCGACGAGATGGTGGCCCGGATCGGGATCGTCGGAACGCCCGAGGAATGCGCGCGGCAGATCGCCGGCCGGTTCGGCGAGCACGCGGGGGAGGTGTGCTGTTACTTCCCCGGCTACACGCCGCGCGACGCCGACATCGCCGACCTGATCGGGGCCCTGCACCGGGCGCCGGCCCTGCCATGAGCGATGACCTGACGGTCGAAATCGACTCGGGCGTCGCGGTACTCACGCTCAACCGCCCCGAACAGCTCAACGCCTACACCGCCGAGATGGGCGCCCTGCTGAGCCGCGCGTACCGGGAGTGCGACGAGGACGACGACGTGCGGGCCATCGTGGTGACCGGGGCGGGGCGCGCCTTTTGCGCCGGCGCCGACTTCTCCGGTGACGCAAGCCCTTTCGATGCGCCCGCCGCTGACGGCACGTTCTCGGCGTCGCCGATCACCCCGGCGGCCTTCGAATTGCGCAAACCGGTGATTGCCGCGGTCAACGGCCACGCCATCGGAATCGGCCTCACGATCGCGTTACAGGCAGACATCCGGATCCTGGCCGAGGACGCCAAATACGGTGTGGTGCAGGTACGGCGGGGCGTGATCCCCGACTGCATGGCGCATTGGACGCTGGCCCAGTTGACCACCCTGGGGGTGGCCGCCGACATCCTGCTCACCGGCCGGACGTTCGGCGGGGCCGAGGCCGTGACGCTCGGGATCGCCAACCGGGCCCTGCCCGGCGAGCGGGTCCTCGACGACGCGCTGACGGTGGCCCGCGACATCGCGCTCAACGTGGCGCCGATGTCGGCCGCGCTGTGTAAACGCCTGCTGTGGGACAGCGCGATCCATCACTACACGCCACGGCAGGTCGCCGCGCTGGAGACCCGGTTGCACGAGCGGGTGATGGGCGGCGCCGACGCCGCTGAGGGCGTCGCCGCCTTCCTGGACCACCGCGCACCGAATTTCACCGCCCGGGTTTCCCGGGATTGGGTACCGCTTCCCGAACCGTGACCGAGTCATCGTGCGGTGCAAAGCCTTTCGGAGAGCTCCCACAGTTGCGCCGCGCGCCGCTCGTCGCGAGCGTGCGGCGCTGCCTCACCGATCCCGCAGTCCTCCAGGTAGTCCCCGCCGCGGCCGGCGAGGTCGGGGCTTACCGCGGCCCATACCTGCGTCGCCGCACCGTGTTCGGGCATGACGAAATCGAGGAAGCCGTCGGAGGGCTCGCGGCTGTTTTCGGCGACGAGGCTGCGCAGCGCGGAGAAGTCCGAGCGCGACATGTACCGCGCGAGCGCGGTCGCCACGGTGCCCGGATGCACGGCGTAGGCGCGGATTCCCGCGTCGCGCAGGCGCCGGTCGGCTTCGATCGCATGCAGGACGTTCGCCGTCTTGGAGGCGCCGTAGGCGGCGAACTTGTCGTATTCGCGACGCTCCCAGTTGGGGTCGTCGACGTCGACGTCACCCATCACGTGGCCACCGGACGACAGGATCACCACCCGGGCGGCGCCGGCGGCGGTGAGCTGGGGGATCAGCAGCCGGGTGAGCTCGAAATGCCCGAAATGGTTTGTCCCGATTTGCAGTTCGAAGCCGTCCCGGGTCCGGCCAAAGGGTGTGAACATCACGCCGGCGTTGTTCATCAACACGTCGACGACCGGCGTGATGCCGGCGACCGCGCTCGCCGCCGCCCGCACGCTGGACAGGTCGGTGAGGTCGAGCGATACCGTCGACGTCCGGGCAGCCGGAACCTCGGACGCGATCCACCGGGCCGTCTCCGCCAGCGCATCGGGGTTGCGGGCGGCCAGGATGACGTGCGCGCCCCCGGCGGCCAGCGCCCGGGCCGACTCGCGGCCCAGTCCCGACGACGCGCCGGTGATCACACATGTCTTGCCGGACAAATCGATTCCCTCGACGATCTGCAGGGCCGTTGGATGCTCGGTCATGCGGACCAACCTATCGCCGCGGCCGGTTCGCGGCTGCAAAGTCCTTACCGCCGGTGACTGGCGGCGCGGGCACGGGAGCCGGAGACTGGCATGACGAAAAGGAGTGCACATGTCTGACGGCCCAGATCAACCCGCCGACGCGGCCGATCCGGTTGCGGGCGCCGACACGGAATGGCGCTCGGCGCTTGCCACATTCGGGCCCCATCACGAGTCAACCTTGACCGCGCTGCTCGCGCTGGCGTCCGCGCGCTGGACCGCCGGGGACAGCCTCGGTGCCGTCCACGATGCCGGGCCAGGTGCTGGCCGTCAGGCGCGAAACACTCGGAGACGAACATCCCTCCACCCTTGGCGTGGCGGGGCTGGTCGCGATTTGGCGCTACCACCGCGGCGAAGAGGGCAGCGTCGATGAGCTGCGCGAGCTCGTCCCGGTGATGACCCGGGTACTCGGCGCCGAGCAAGCGGACACGTTGTGGGTTACCCACGCTTTGGCGACCGCCGAGGATGTCGGCGCTGATCCCGCCGCCCGGCTGCTGCGCTGGGTGCAGTTGTGCGGCGCCGAGACTCGGGTATTCGGCCCCCGTAACGAATTGACCTTGGCGGCCGCCTTCGGGGTGGCCCAAGCGCGCCACGACCTCGGGGACCCCTTCGGCGCCAGCACCGACGCGTTGATCGTCGTCGGCTACCGCCGGCGTCTGCTTGGCGAACATCATCCCCACACGCTGGCCGCGCAACTGTCGCGGCTGACGTGGCTGGGGGAGGCCGAGGGTATCAACGATCACACCCTCAACGAGTTCGACGAGCTGATCGTGGCCCTGCAGAACACGCTCGGCCACGACCACGAGCACACGCTGATCGCGCGCTACAACCGCGCTGTCTGGACACCGGAGACTGCCGACGAGGTCGAGCGAGTTTCCGAATGGGAGGTCCTGGCCGAGGATCTCGCGCGCGTTCTCGGCGAGCAGCATTCCGTGACGGTCGAGGCTGCCCAGAGACTCGGCGCCGCCCGCGCCGAATGGGAGGACAGCGTCAACGAGACCCGCAACATTGCTTTCGATCTCTTCGTCGACGCCGAATCCGAAGACCGCGAAATCGATGTCATGCCCGGGCGGGATTGGATGGCCCCGGGCAATCTCGACGACGACGCCGTGGCCAAAGTCGCCGAAGACGCCGACGAACAACGCTCCGATCGCGTGGATCTCATGGAACACGCGGTGGAGGTGAAAAGGGCGCTCGCCCGCAGCGCCCGCAGGCTGGGCAACGATCACATCGAAACGTTGCAATGGAGGTACTACCTCGCCTGGTGGCTATGGAACGGCCACGAATTCGACCCGGCCGCGGCGCGCACCCGAAAGCTCATCGATGACGGTGGACGTGTGCTCGGTGAAGATCACCCACTCATCGATGCGACGCGGACCCTCGACCACCACATCACCAACCGCGTCTGGGGTGGGTTGAGCCCGTTCTGGGATGGGAGCGCGCTGGTGTGAGAGCTGGAATCCGACGGTGGTCGGCTTCGGTCTCGGCCAATGACTTCAGCGTGAGCAACTGCTTGCGCATCATCAGCAGGTCACCCAGCGCCAGGGCCTGAGCGAGGAGCCGAGGCCCGGCGAACAACACGCGCGCATGCAGCCGCGAGCCCTCCCCTTCGGGGCGGATCGCATACGTGACGGCCACACCCTTGGATTGCAACGTGATCTGCCGACCGTCGAGAAACGACCGCAAGACGAAGATGGTCATGAATCGCTGCCCGACCGCAAGGCGCGTCAGCTCGGGGTCGCGCCGGCGGGGGCTGCGGCGCCCGAGGTTATCGAGGCTGTCGTAGCTGTAAGGCGCCACGCGCAACTGGCACAGCCAACCGAACACGATCGAGGGGGGCGCGGCGACGCTGATCGCGCGGTCGGCCCGGACGCCGGCCGAGGGCAGGACGCCGTCGCCGGGCAGCGGTGTCGTTCGCTCCCAGGGCCTGACCCCCCACGTCAGGCCCGGCGTCACGGGACCGGAGTCCTGCGTGAATGAACCCTTGCCGCAACGCGTTTCAGCGTCCACCTTACGGCGACGCGGTGCGCGCCGGTGCCGATGACGAGCGCCCGATACGCCTTCCCGTGGATGCCCGGGAACGCGGCCCAGGTCGCCGCGCGCAGCCGGGTGCGGGCGGCGCCGTCGAGTTCGTCGAGCTCGAAGACCCACCGGTAGACCGCGAACCAATGGCGGCCCTTCAGCGCGAACCGCGCCGGCGCGCGCGCTTCGTCCAGGACGAAGCCGACCGGCACGGTCGTCGCGTCATGCGGGTCGCGGCACATCACCCGCAGCAGCGCCGACCACGTGTCTGCGCGGTTCGCGTCGAGGGTTATGGCATGCTCGTCGATATAGGGTAATCGTTCCATATAGAAGGACTGTACTAGATCATGGCGCCTCCGCGGAAGCATGAAACCGATGTGATCCTCGACGCCGCCCGGGCGCTGGTGCTCGACGGCGGACCGCGCGCGGCCAGCGTCGCCGCCATCGCGAAAACCAGTGGAGCGCCGGCGGGCACGCTGTATCACCGGTTCGGCAACCGCGACGGCGTCCTGACGGCGGCGTGGCTGCGGGCGCTGGAACGCTTTCAGGCGCGGGCGCTGGCCGCCGAGGGGGACACGCCGGCGGACACGGCCGTGGCGATGGCGGTGGCGGCCGTCGGCTTCGCGCGCGCCCTGCCCGAGGACGCCCGGCTGTTGTTGACGATCCGCCCGGGCGACCTGCTCGACGAGGAGCCCGACGCGGCATTCCGGCAGACGCTCACCGCGATGAACGCCCCGCTGACCGAGCGGATCGCGGTGTTGGCGCGGCAGCTGTACGGGAACGCCAGGCCGCGCTCCGTCGACGCCGTCGCGCGGGCGGTCGCCGACCTGCCCTACGCGGTGGTGCGCCGCCACGCCCACGACGATCCGATGCCGTCCTGGCTCGAAAAGGACGTCGCCGCCTCGGCGTTGGCCGTGCTAAACAGCTTTGGCGAACGCCCGTAGGGACTCGACCTGCGCGGGATCCAGTGAGGGGCGGACGGTTTCGCGCGCCGCCGCGAGATCGGCGGCCGTCACGTCGGTGGCATCGAGGGATCGGCGCATGGCCGTGAGGGCGGCCTCCCGCAGCAGCGCCACGCAGTCGGCGGCGCTGTAGCCGTCGAGCCCGGCGGCCACCTCGTCGAGGTCGACATCGGCGCTCAGCGGAACCGATTTGCCCGCGGTGCGCAGGATGTCGCGGCGGGCGGCGGCATCGGGGGGTTCGACGAAGACCAGCCGCTCCAGCCGGCCGGGACGCAGCAGCGCGGGGTCGATGAGATCCGGGCGGTTGGTGGCGCCCAGGACGACGACGTCGCGCAGCGGATCGACGCCGTCGAGCTCGGTCAGCAGCGCGGCCACCACCCGGTCGGTGACGCCCGAGTCGAAGCTCTGCCCGCGCCGCGGCGCCAGCGCGTCGACCTCGTCGAGGAAGACCAGCGAGGGCGCCGAGTCCCGGGCGCGCCGAAACAGTTCGCGCACAGCCTTTTCCGAACTGCCCACCCACTTGTCCATCAGCTCGGAGCCCTTGACCGCGTGCACGGACAGCTGCCCGGTGCTGGCCAGCGCGCGCACGACGAAGGTCTTGCCGCAGCCGGGCGGGCCGTACAGCAGCACGCCGCGCGGCGGGTCGACGCCGAGCCGGGCGAAGGTGTCGGGATGCTGCAGCGGCCACAACACGGCCTCGGTCAGCGCTTGGCGGGCCTCGGCCATGTCGCCGACGTCGTCGAGGGTGATGTCGCCGACGCTGACTTCTTCACTGGCCGAGCGGGACAGCGGCCTGATGACGCTCAGCGCGCCGATCAGGTCCTCCTGGCTGAGCTCGGGGGGCCGGCCGTCGGCACTGGCCCGCGACGCCGCGCGCAGCGCCGCCTCGCGCACCAGCGCGGCCAGGTCGGCGACGACGAAACCCGGTGTGCGTGAGGCGATCTCGTCGAGATCCAGGCCGCCGGCGGGGACGTTTTTGAGCAGCGATTCCAGCAGCGCTTTGCGGGTGGCGGCGTCGGGCAGCGGCAGGCCCAGCTCGCGGTCACACAGGTCGGGGGCCCGCAGGCGGGCGTCGAGTTGGTCGGGTCGCGCGGAGGTGGCGATCAGGGCGACGCCGTCGCTGGCCACCGCGGTGCGCAGCTCGCCCAGGATCAGCGAGGCCACCGGGTCGGCGGCGGCCGGCAGCAGGGCGTCGACGTCAGTGATCAGCAGCACGCCACCGCCGTCGCGCACCGTCTGCACCGCCGAGGCCACCGCCTTGAGCCGGTCTTCGGCGGCCAGCGCGCCGACCTCCGGGCCGTCCAGCGTGACCAGCCGGCGATCGCCGCAGACCGCGCGGACCAGCGTCACCTTGCCCACCCCGGCCGGGCCGGACACCAGCACCCCGAGGTTGGTGCCGGCGCCCAGGGTCTTGAGCAGGTGCGGTTCGTCGAGCGCAAGCTTGAGCCATTCGACGAGCTTGGCGGCCTGCGGCTGGGTGCCCTTGAGCTCCTCGACGACCATCTCCGGCCGGGCGACTTCGACCGATACCCGCGACGACGTCATCGCGCCGGACGCGACATCGCCGGTGCCCCAGGTGACGAGCGAGTTGGGCTGCACGCTGACCGGCCCCACGGGGTCGACACCCGTGACGGTCAACAGCTCCGAGGTCCAGCTGATGCCCACGGCCGTGGCCAGCGCCCGGGTGGCGGCCGAGGTGGACGTGCCGGGTCCCAGGTCGCGGGGCAGCAGCGACACGGCGTCGCCCACCATGACCACCTTGCCGAGCAGGGCCTGGCGCAGCGTGTCCGGCGTGATCGACTGGCTGGCCAGCGTCGAGCCGGACAACGTCACCGACCGCGCGCCGTAGACCGTGACCGCGCCGACGACCACCGCGGACCCCTCCCGCAGTCCCGCGTTGGACAGCGTCACGTCGTCGAGCAACACGGTGCCGACCGGCGTGCCCGGGCCGGCCAGGCCCGCGACCGCCGCCGTGGTCCGCGACCCGATCAGCGACACCGCGTCCCACTCACGAATCCCCAGTGCGGCAACCGCGCTCGGATGCAACCGGACGACGCCGCGGCGGGAGTCGACGGCCGAGGTGTTCAGCCGAGCCGTCAAAGTGAGCTGACGGGACGCGGGATTGATGGCTCCGCTCCTCAGCGGCCCGGAGCGGCCCGCATCGTCGCCGGAGCCGCCGGCCGTCACGGCACCCGCCTGCCCGGCTTTCGCAGGCCCAGCCGCGCGACCGATCGACGGTTGGGCTGCGCCCGGCGGATCGCGCGGCGGGTGGCGCGACGCTGCTTGGGTTCGTCGTCCCACGCCTCGGGGTGGGCGGCCAGCCAGCGCTGGTTGCGGATGGCGAACGGCACGTGGCACAGGTAGGCGATGATGATCACCCAGATCAAAACGTAGGGCGCCAGCACCGCCGCGGCCGCGCAGATCGCCAGGATCGCCAGCAGCGGGGCGGCCCAACTCGGCGGCACCGCGACCGCGTGCATCTTGCGCATCGGGATCTTGCTGACCATCAGGATCGAGGTCCCCGTGATCCAGATGCACAGGAACAGCGGCGAGGTCCACCAGCCGTCACCGAACTGCAGCTTGAGCCCGATCAGGCCGATCATCGAGATCGCCCCTGCCGGCGCGGGCATGCCGACGAAGAATTCGTGCGTGTAGGCGGGTTGGCTGCCGTCGTCCTGCAACGCGTTGAACCGCGCCAGCCGCAACACGACGCAGACGGCGTAGAGCAGGATCACGACCCAGCCCGCCGGAGAGTTGGTCAGCAGCGTCACATAGAGCACGATCGCCGGGGTCACGCCGAAGTTCACCGCGTCGGCCAGTGAGTCGATCTCCTCGCCCATCCGCGACTGGGCGTCCAGGATGCGCGCCACCCGCCCGTCCAGACCGTCGAGGATGGCCGCCGCCGCGATCAACGCCATCGCGGCCTTGGGCTGGTGTTCGAGGGCGAACCGGATCGAGGTCAATCCCGCGCACACCGAGAGCACCGTCATCGCGCTGGGCAGGATCTGCAGGTTGACCGCCCGGCCGCGCGGCTTGCTGATCATGGCAGCTCGGCCAGCACGGTCTCGCCGGCGATCGCGCGCTGGCCGACTTTCACCAGCGGTTCGCAGCCGGCCGGCAGGTAGGTATCGAGCCGGGAGCCGAACCGGATCAGCCCGTAGGTGTCGCCGATCGACAGCTTGTCCCCGACGTGCGCGTCGCAGATGATCCGCCGCGCCAGCAGCCCCGCGACCTGAACCGCGACCACGTCGGCACCGCCCGGGGTGCGGATGACCAGGCTGGTCCGCTCGTTCTCGGTGCTGGCGGCGGCCAGGTCGGCCGACCCGAAGCGGCCCGGCCGGTGCTGCACGGCGATCACCTCGCCGCTGACCGGTGCGCGCTGCACATGGGCGTCCAGCAGTGACAGGAAGATGCTGACCCGCGGCAGCGCCGCGTCGCCCATGCTCAATTCGGCGGGCGGGGTGGCGAAGTCGATCACGCAGATCTCGCCGTCGGCGGGGGCGACGACGGCCCCGGGTCGGGTGGGCGGCACCCGTGGGGGATGCCGGAAGAACCCCGCGCAGGCCCCCGCGGCCAGCAGGCCCGCCCGTCGCACCCAGCGGTGACGGCGGCCGGCCAGGGCCAGCACCAGCCCGGCGCCGATGAACGGGCGCCCGGCCGGGTGCACCGGCGGGACGGCGGAGCGCACCAGCTCCAGCGCGTGTTGGGGGCTGAAGCCCGGGTCCGAAGCCGTGGGGCCGATAGTGCGGGGGCGTCGTGCCACGCGGCCATCTTACGGAGCCCGCGGTTGATTCGTGGATGCCCGCAGAGGGAACGTTGACCTTCGACATGCAACCGCACAGTGCTGATCGGCGGGCGACACCGGTGCGTCGGGCGAAACGCGGTGTCACCGCCGCATTCATCGCCCACGGTCTGGTGTTTTCGTCGTGGGCCGCCCACATTCCGCGGGTCAAGGACGAGCTGGGCCTCTCCGACGCGGCGTTGGGAACGGCGCTGTTCGGCGCCCCGCTGGGATCGGTGGTGGCCACGCTGGCAAGCCACTGGGCGCTGCGGCGCTGGGGCAGCCACCGCCTGATCCCGGTCATGGTCGCCGGCTATGCGGTCGCGGGGACGACGGTGGGGCTGGCCAAATCCGGGGCCGCCCTGTTCGGCGCGCTGGCGTTGTGGGGGACGTTCCAGGGCGCGCTGGACGTCGCGATGAACACCCAGGCCGCGACCGTCGAGCGGGCCGCCCGGGCGCCGATCATGGCGCGGTTCCACGGCATGTGGAGCGTCGGGACGCTGGTGGGGGCCGTCATCGGCGCGGCGTGCGTCGGCGCGGGCATCGGGCTGACCGCCCAGCTGACGGTCCTCGGGGCGGTCGTGCTGATCGTGGTGGGAACGCTCACCCGTCGCCTGATCCCCGATGCGGCAGATGACTCCGACGCGCCGTCGGGACCCACCCCCCAAGGCCGGCGGGCCTGGATGACGCCGACGGTGGCGATCCTGGCCGCGGTCTCGTTCGCGTCGTTCCTGTGCGAGGGCGCGGCGACCGACTGGTCGGCCAACTACCTGCGCAACGTCGTGGGCGCCGGCCCGAGCGTCTCGGCGTTGAGTTACGCGGCCTACACGCTGACGATGGTGATCACCCGGTTCGGAGCGCCCCGGCTGCACGCGCGGGTGCCCAGTCGCAGGCTGCTGCCGGCCCTGGCGGTGGTGGCCGTGGTGGGCATGAGCGTGACGCTGGCGACCGCCAACGCGGCCGTCGGCGTGCTAGGTTTCGCCGCACTGGGAATCGGCGTGGCGCTGCTGGTGCCCACCGCGTTCAGCGCGGCCTACGGCGCGAGCGAAGCGGGATCGGCGATCGCCATCGTGGCGGCGACGGGCTGGCTGGGCTACCTGCTCGGCCCGCCGCTGATCGGTCACCTGTCCGGCTGGGTGGGGCTGTCGGCGGCGCTGGCCACCATCCCGGTGATGATGGCGATCGTCGGCATCGCGATCCGCTACAACCCGGCCTTCGACAAGGCCGACGAATTCCACCGGGACGTGGCCACGCCCGCGGGCTAAGTCACCAACGTCCCTGGTCAGTACAGCTGGGTCTGATTGCCCGACTCCTCCTCACCCCGCTACGCGGGCTGCATCGTCGGCGGGCTAGGCCTGATTGCCCGACTCCTCCTCACCCCGCTACGCGGGCTGCATCGTCGGCGGGCTAGGCCTGATTGCCCGACTCCTCCTCACCCCGCTACGCGGGCTGCATCGTCGCCGGGCTAGCGCAGATCCCAGACCTGCAGCCGCGTTCCCTCGGGCACCTCGACAACGTCTTCGGGGATGTCGAGCAGCCCGTTCGCCGACGCCAGCCAGCGCAGGTGGTGCGAGGCCGGCGGCCCGTAGCTGGTGACCGAGCTCGCGTCCTCGCTGAGCACCGCGCGCCGGAACTGCCGCTTGCCCCGCGGCGAGGTCAGCGACTCGGCGAGGACGGCGGACCGGTGCGGGCGTTCCGGGTCGGGCAGGCCCATCGCCGTGCGCAACGCCGGCCGGATGAACACCTCGAAGGACACCAGCGCGCTGACCGGGTTGCCGGGCAGCGTGACGATCGTCGCGCCCGCCACCCGGCCCACGCCCTGCGGCATCCCGGGCTGCATCGCCACCTTGACGAATTCCACGCCCTGATCGCCCTCGCGCCCGAAGGCATCCTTGACCACCTCGTAGGCGCCGGCGCTGACACCGCCGCTGGTGATGATCAAATCGGAGTCCGCCGCGTACCGGTCGATGATCGAACTGAATTGGGCCACATCGTCTTCCGCGGTCGCGACGGCGACCAGATCGGCGCCCGCATCCCGGACCGCCCCGGCCAGCATGATCGAGTTGGACTCGTAGATCTGCCCCGGCCGCAGCGGGACGCCCGGGGTCACTAGCTCCGATCCGGTCGAGATCACCAGCACCCGCTGGCGCGGGATCACCGGCAACTCGGCGATCCCCAGCGCGGCGGCCAAGCCGAGCACCGCCGGCGTCACCACCTGGCCCCGGCGCAACACGGTGGTGCCGGGAGCGACGTCCTCACCCGCGCGCCGGATGTGCTTGCCGGCCTCGCGGGGCTCGCGGATCGACACGACGTCCACCCCGCCGTCGGTGGCCTCGACCGGAACGATCGCCGTCGCCCCCGCCGGCAGCGGGGCGCCCGTCATGATCCGGTGCGCCGTACCGGGTTGCAGCGTCAGCTCGTCGGTGCGCCCGGCCGGAATGTCCTCGGCGACCGGCAACACCACCGGGTTTTCCGGCGTCGCGGACGCCGTGTCCTCGGCGCGCACCGCGTAGCCGTCCATCGCGGAGTTGTCGAAGACCGGCAGCGCCAGCTGGGCGATGACGTCCTCGGCCAGCACCATGCCCTGGGCGTCGGTCAGCGCGACCGAAACCGGCGGCCGCGGACGAATCAAATCGGTGACGACGCGCTGATGTTCCGCGACTGATCGCATCGGGGCCATTATCCGCGCGTCAGACCGGGAAGCGGACGCCGGTAAGCTCTTCGGAGACGGCCCACAGCCGGCGTTGCAGTTCCGCGTCGTGGGACTGGGCGCTGGACTTGACGAGCTTCGGGTGGCCACGCTGCTCGAGGAATCCGTCCGGGCCGAAGTACTGCCCGCCCTGGACGTCCGGATCGGTGGCGGCCCGCAACGTCGGCAGCGCACCCATGGCCGCACTCTGGAACAGCACCGGGCCCAGCGCCGCGGCGGCGGGCCGGAAGATCGCCGGCAGGTTGCGGGTCAGCTCGGTGTTGGAGCCGCCGGGGTGCGCGGCCACGGCGATGGTCTTCGCGTCGGGCGTGGCCGCCAGCCGGCGCTGCAGCTCGTAGGTGAACAGGAGGTTGGCCAGCTTGGATTGCCCGTAGGCGGCGATCCGGTCGTACCGGTGTTCCCATTGCAGGTCGTCGAAGTGGATCGCGGCGCGCAGCCGGTGGCCGAGGCTGCTGATGGTCACCACCCGCGAATCCCGCACGGGGAGCAGGTGGTCGAGCAGCAACCCGGTCAGCGCGAAGTGGCCCAGATGGTTGGTGCCGAACTGCAATTCGAATCCGTCCGCGGTGACCTGCTTGGGCGTCCACATCACCCCGGCGTTGTTGATCAGCAGGTCGATGCGCGGGTAGGCCGCGCGCAGCGCGTCGGCGGCCGACCGGACCGCGTCCAGCGAGGTCAGATCCAGCTGCTGCAGGGTGACGTCTACTTCTCGGGACCCTTGCCCCCCGGCGGCGACGATGCGCGACAGCGCCGCGTTGCCCTTCTCGGGGTTGCGCACCGCGAGCACGACGTGGGCGCCGCGGTGGGCCAGCACGGCGGCCGCCTCATACCCGATGCCGGTGTTCGCGCCGGTGATGACGACGACGCGCCCGCTCTGATCCGGGACGTCACTCTCCGACCAGGCGCGGGTTTCTTTGTCGTTGGAAGCCATGGCCCAAAACATACTCACCCCGGCCGGATGTTGCCGGGCGCGTCATCGCTCGGTTGTCATCTGCGCGCGCAGCCAGGCGATGACCCGCGGCACCACCTCGGGCGCCTTGCTCATGGCGACATGGCCGGTGCCCTCGATGAGGTGCACCTCGGTGTCGGGCCGGCCCTGGAAGACGAGCGTGTCGGACTGCGGGACGAAGTAGTCGTCGGCGCCATTGATCACCAACATTTCCGAATTGCCTTGCCGGGCAAGCAGATCCCGTCGGTTGAGCCGGCCGAGGCCGGCGCTGAGCTCCTCGAGGGTGGGGGAATGATCCCAGTGCATGGCGTTGCCCACGATGTCGCGCATGCCGTAGGGCAGCTTTGCGATGTTCTCGGCGGCGAACGCGTCGACCACCGGGCCACCGAGTTCGATTGCGGCGTCGACGATTCCGGTCAGCCCGGACATCGCGGCGAAGTTCCCGCCGAATGACGCGCCGAAGTGTGCGACCCGGCCGTCGCCCAGCGTCCGGGCGTAGCCCACCAGGCCGCGGATCACCTCGTCGGCGTGTTCATCGAGCGGGATGTCCGTCTCGCCGGTGCCGGGATGGTCGAAGGCCAGCGTGGTCACGCCCGCGCCCTGGGTGAATGCGACCCACCACGGGTGGATGTCCATCTTCCAGGTGTCCACACCGCCGCTGGCGATCAGCACCGCCCGGTCCGAGTATCGGCCGTCGGCCGAATACAGGTGCACCGGCACCTCGACCGATCCGCCGCGGTACCCGACGGCGACGATGCGGCGCTCGAAGTGCACCGGAAAGCCGTTGGCCGCCAACTGAAATTGCTCGAGCTGGTGCTGCAGCGCCTTGACCCGGGCGGCGTCCGTCAGGCAGGGGAACTTGGCGCACCCGTACACCAGGGACGCCATCCGATGGTCCCCGCGCTCGGCGTAATCCCTTGCCACCCGCGACCATTCGTAGACCCAGCCGCCCGGCGCGTCGGCCCACATGTCGTCGACGGCCGAGCGGACCCGCTCAATGTCCTCGAGTGGAACGCCGAACTTCGCGAACTGGTCGGTGCGGTCGTCGAACATGGCCGCGGCGTCGATGTCGTAGGTGTACATGGGGCCGCTCCCTCGAGATTTTCACGGACCGTTGAGACTAGTCTCACGCTACGGTGAAATTAGTTTCAACGCAAGGAGAAATTCACGCTACGATGAAACTCGTGGCGAAGACTGCGACGACGCCCGGGACCCCTGGACCCCGGGACGAACGGGGGGTGCTCGCCGCGCGCATCGCCGCGGCGGCGCGCGACGAATTCGCCGTGCACGGCTGGGCCGGCACCACGATCCGGGCGGTCGCGCGGCGGGCCGACGTCGACCCGGCGCTGGTCTACCACTACTTCGGGTCGAAGGAAGGGCTGCTCGACGCCGCGACCAACCCGCCCCAGCAGTGGCTGGACCGCGTCGCCGAGGTGTGGGCCACCCCGGTCGAGCGGCTCGGCGCCGCACTGCTGCAGCTGCTGCTGGCCAGCTGGGCCGACGATGAGATCGGGCCGACGCTGCGGGCCATCCTGCAGACCGCGGCGCACGACCCCGCCACCCGCGACAAACTCCGTCGCGTGGTCGAGGGCAGCCTGATGGGGGTCTCGGGGCTCGGCAGCGACGACCGGGACCGCTTGATCCGCAGCGGCCTCATCTCCTCACAGATGATGGGGTTCGCGCTGATGCGCTACGTGTGGAAGATCGAGCCCGTCGCCTCGATGACCGACGACGAGGCCATCGCCGCGATCGCCCCAAACCTGCAGCGCTACGTCGACGGCGACCTGGGCGGTCAGACCCAGTAGTTGTCGTGGCGGACGAACCACTCCCGGCGTTCCTCGTCGGTCATGTCGGCCAGCGCCGCGAAGCCTTCGAAGTAGGCCTCGCGGGGGGCGCCCGGCGCGAACAGCATCAGGATCGACGCCGGCTCGTCGGCCTCGTTGCGGAAGCCGTGGACGCCGCCCGGCGGGACATAGAGGAAATCGCCCTGGTGCCCGTCGGCCCACTCGGTGCCGTCGTAGAGCTTCATCGTCCCGGAGAGCACGAAGAAGGCCTCCGACATGGCCCGGTGGAAGTGGGCCGGGGGACCGCCGCCGGCCGGGGCGATGTCGACCCGATAGAGGCCGTAGTCGCCGGCGGTGTCCTGTTGGTTGGCCAAATAGTGGTATTTGACGCCGGAGGTCTCGTAGTCCGGGGGCTGGTCGGCCCGCTTGAGCCAAGCGCTGATCTCCGGCTCTTCGGCGGTGTAGCGGGCCGGCGGGTAGGGCGGCACGACGAGGGACATGGCTCCAGTGTGCGCATAACATCGCGTGGATGGAGGCCGCGGAGGAACTGCGCGTGGAACGGCTGCTGGACGCCGAACGCAAAGCGGCGCAACTGTTCGACGAGATCGAGCGGCGGGCCATGATTCGGCCCGGGGTCGGGGAGAAGGAGCTCTCCGATGAGATTCACGACCTGGCCGGCGAGATGTTCGGCGTGACCCGGCACTGGCATCGGCGGATCGTGCGCGCCGGGGAGAACACGCTGCAACCGTTCCACGAGCGCCCGCCGGACCGGCTGATCGTCGACGACGACATCGTCTTCCTGGATCTGGGGCCGATCTTCGAGGAGTGGGAGGCCGACTTCGGCCGGACCTTCCTGTTGGGCGACGACCCACACAAGAAGGCCGTCCGCGACGCGCTGCCCCGGGCGTGGCAGGCCGGCCGCGACTACTTCGCCGGCCATCCCGACGTCACCGGCGCCGAGCTGTTCGACTTCGTCGTCGGGGTGGCGCACGCGGAGGGCTTCGAGTGGGCCAGCCGGATCGCCGGGCACCTGGTGGGGGAGTTCCCGCACAAGAAGATCGCCGGCCCCGGCATCGAGTGGTACATCATGCCCGGCTCGGACAAGCCGATGCGCCGCACCGACCCGCGCGGGCGCATCTGCCACTGGATCCTCGAGATCCATCTGGTCGACCG
The DNA here is from genome assembly GCF_035666375.1 of Mycobacterium sp. 5-140-3-2. Taxonomy (NCBI): domain Bacteria; kingdom Bacillati; phylum Actinomycetota; class Actinomycetes; order Mycobacteriales; family Mycobacteriaceae; genus Mycobacterium; species Mycobacterium sp. 5-140-3-2. Next base: position 4,993,654 of record NZ_CP142025.1, on the reverse strand, counting down.
GCCGCGCGGCTTCGGCGGGTTCTACGAGCAGCTGCTCGACCTGCCCTGAGCCCCACTACTTCTTGCACTCGGCATAGGCGAGTGCTAAGAATGACTTGGCACTCGCGACCAGTGAGTGCTAGGTCGGGACGGTGAGACCAGGTCCAACGACAGCCCGGTCGTCCGTCGCGGGCACTGCACCCGGCCAGAACGTGTCATCCCCAATCCGGAGGAATCACTTCGCAATGGCCAAGACAATTGCGTATGACGAAGAGGCCCGCCGTGGCCTCGAGCGGGGGCTCAACGCCCTCGCCGACGCGGTAAAGGTGACGTTGGGCCCCAAGGGTCGCAACGTCGTCCTGGAGAAGAAGTGGGGTGCCCCCACGATCACCAACGATGGTGTGTCCATCGCCAAGGAGATCGAGCTGGAGGACCCGTACGAAAAGATCGGCGCCGAGCTGGTCAAGGAAGTCGCCAAGAAGACCGACGACGTCGCCGGTGACGGCACGACGACGGCCACGGTGCTGGCTCAGGCGTTGGTCCGCGAGGGCCTGCGTAACGTCGCCGCCGGCGCCAACCCGCTGGGTCTCAAGCGCGGCATCGAGAAGGCCGTCGAGAAGGTCACCGAGACCCTGCTCAAGTCGGCCAAGGAGGTCGAGACCAAGGACCAGATCGCTGCCACCGCGGCGATTTCGGCGGGCGACCAGTCGATCGGTGACCTGATCGCCGAGGCGATGGACAAGGTCGGCAACGAGGGCGTCATCACCGTCGAGGAGTCCAACACCTTCGGCCTGCAGCTGGAGCTCACCGAGGGCATGCGGTTCGACAAGGGCTACATCTCGGGCTACTTCGTCACCGACGCCGAGCGTCAGGAAGCCGTCCTCGAGGACCCCTTCATCCTGCTGGTCAGCTCCAAGGTGTCGACGGTCAAGGACCTGCTGCCGCTGCTGGAGAAGGTCATCCAGGCCGGTAAGCCGCTGCTGATCATCGCCGAGGACGTCGAGGGTGAGGCTCTGAGCACCCTGGTCGTCAACAAGATCCGCGGCACCTTCAAGTCGGTGGCCGTCAAGGCCCCCGGCTTCGGTGACCGCCGCAAGGCGATGCTGCAGGACATGGCCATCCTCACCGGTGGTCAGGTCATCAGCGAAGAGGTCGGCCTGTCGCTGGAGAGCGCCGACGTCGCCCTGCTGGGTAAGGCCCGCAAGGTCGTCGTCACCAAGGACGAGACCACCATCGTCGAGGGCGCCGGTGACTCCGACGCCATCGCCGGCCGGGTGGCCCAGATCCGCAGCGAGATCGAGAACAGCGACTCCGACTACGACCGCGAGAAGCTGCAGGAGCGCCTGGCCAAGCTGGCCGGCGGTGTTGCGGTGATCAAGGCCGGGGCCGCGACCGAGGTCGAGCTCAAGGAGCGCAAGCACCGCATCGAGGACGCCGTGCGCAACGCCAAGGCGGCCGTGGAGGAGGGCATCGTCGCCGGTGGTGGCGTGGCCCTGCTGCACGCCACCCCGTCGCTGGACGAGCTGAAGCTCACCGGTGACGAGGCGACCGGCGCCAACATCGTCCGCGTCGCGCTCGAGGCTCCGCTGAAGCAGATCGCCTTCAACGGTGGTCTGGAGCCCGGCGTGGTGGCCGAGAAGGTCCGCAACTCGCCCGCCGGTACCGGCTTGAACGCCGCCACCGGTGAGTACGAGGACCTGCTCAAGGCCGGCGTCGCCGACCCGGTGAAGGTGACCCGTTCGGCGCTGCAGAACGCCGCGTCGATCGCGGGCCTGTTCCTGACGACCGAGGCCGTCGTCGCTGACAAGCCGGAGAAGGCCGCCGCTCCCGTCGGCGACCCGACCGGTGGCATGGGCGGCATGGACTTCTAAAAAGTCGCCAACGAAAAAACCCGGCCCTCACAAGGGGCCGGGTTTTTTCGTGGCGATGGCGCCGAGCGTGAGCTCACGGCGGGCTTTTCGCGATTCTCCCGCCCTGGTTTCACGTTCGGCGGGTACGCCGCCGCGGCGCGCATCGAGTGTGAGCTCAGGGCTTTGGGTGTGAGCTCACGGCGAGCTTTTCGCGATTTTCCCGCCCTGGTTTCACTCGCGAAGCCCTGGCCTCACACTCGACGCCCAGAGTGCACACTCGAGGCGCCTGGCCGGCCTTGTACGTTTGAACGCGTGGCGCTTCCCGCTCCCTCACCCACCAGCACCGCCGTCGTGACGGGCGCGTCGTCGGGCATCGGCGCCGACATCGCCCGCGAGTTGGCCGACCGCGGCCACGGCGTGACGCTCGTCGCCCGCCGCGAAGACCGGCTGCGCGATCTGGCCGACGAACTCGCCGGCCGAGTGCGCGTCGAGGTGATCGCCTGCGACGTCGCGGATTCCGCCGCCCGCGCCGGCCTGTTCGACGAGGTCGAGCGCCGCGGCCTGACGGCCGACATCCTGGTCAACAACGCCGGCATCGGCACCATGGGCTCGGTGACGAAAATTCCCGTGGCCGACGAGATCGCGCAGGTGCGGGTCAACGTCGAGGCCGTCATCGACCTGAGCACCCGCGCGGTCCAGCGGATGGTGCCGCGCGGCCGCGGCGCGATCCTCAACGTCGGCTCAACCGCCGGCTACCAACCCTTCCCCGGGCAGGTCGGGTACGCGGCCACCAAGGCGTTCGTCAACAACTACACCCAAGGGCTGCGCGGTGAACTCGCCGGCACCGGCGTCACCGTCGTGCTGCTGTGTCCCGGCCCGGTGCGCACCGAGTTCGTGAAGAGCGCCGGCATGGACGAGCGCGACTTCGCCGACGCGTTCCCGAAGTTCATGTGGAAGCCGTCGCGTGAGGTGGCGCGCGCCGGGGTCGACGCGCTCGAGAGCGACCGCCCAACCGTGATCCCCGGCCTGCCTAGCCAGATCAGCACCCGCCTGTTCCAGTTCATGCCGCGACGAGTGCTGCTGCCGCTGTTGAAGAGTCAGCATCCGAGCCTGCGCAGGGACCGGTCAGCCGGCTGACCCCGGCCAGGGCCGCATCCAGCCCTCCACCGGAAGCGCGAGCGCGTTGCACAGCGTGCAGATCGTGCGGTACCAACCGACGGCCGTGAGCAATTCGATGCGCTGTTCGTCGTCCAGAAAGTCGCCGAGCGCTTCCCATGTCGCCTCCGACCACGAGCCGATGCGCTCGCACTCGTCGACCGCCGCGATCAGCGTCCGCTCGGCCGGGCCCCACCGCGGGTCGTCGGCCCCCGCCAACACTAGCGCGTCGCACTCGTCGTCGCTGACGCCGGCGATCGGGCCCCAGAAGGCGGCCTGCCCGCCCCACTCGTAGGCGCAGCGCAGCAGCGCGCAGATGCGAAGGATGGCGATGGTCCGCGTCCGGGGCGGCAAAAGCGCTGCGGTGTAAAGGGATTCGCCGAGTTTGCGCAGCCGGGAGGCCAGCACCGGATGGCGCTGCAGGCAACGCACCAACAGCAGCGGCTCGTAGGTGCGGTCCGGGTGGCCCCAGCTGTTGATGCCGGCGGCATCCTCTTCGCTCCACGGCGGGGCGAGGGGCGCGATGCGGCTCACGGATGAGACTGTACGGCCCTAGGCCGATGGCGGCGACCCGCTGCGCCCGGCTAGGCCGATGGCGGCGATCGCTGCTAGGCCGGCAGCGAGAACACCACACAGTCGTGCAGGCAGCCCCGGGCCGCATCGGGGGAGTCGGCGTCGCGGTGCAGCAGCGCGCGGGTGGGCGTCACCGTGAGCCGCACCGCGTCACCGGCTCCGCCTTCGGGCGACACCTCGGCCGCGCCGTCGACGATCAGCGAGTAGCCGCCCGGTTCGGCCGGGGGCCACAGCAGGGTGACGTCGCGGCGCCGGGCCAGGTTCTGCTGCGTGCGGCCGCCGATGAGACCGACCTCGAGGGTCTGTCCGCGCAACTCGGGTTCGACCGTCACGGTGTGCGAGCGGTATTCGTCGTCGACGGTGATCAGGTACGCGTACGGGTAATCGACGAGCGCGTCGGCGAGCGCCGCGAAATCGACTTTCTTCTTGCTGCGCATGATGTCCCAGGATAGGCGCGAACCGATGCGGCCCCGCGCTACTGCGGCGCCGGGGGCGTGAGGAACCCGGCGATGCGCGACGTGTAGCCGCGGGCGACGGCGCCGGAACTGGCGGGCCGCGTGACCGCGGTGGTGGTGTTGGAGAACCCGAGGTTTTGCAGTACCTCGTTCCAGGGCGGCAACTTCGCCACGGCCGCCGACGCGTCGGCGTGATACCCGAACATCGCCGCCACGTCCGAGGCCCACATCTGGTCGTAGGCCGCCTCGATGTCGGCGATCGCCGGGGTGTTCTGGCCCAGATGATTGTTGGCCGCCAACGCCCGCACCAGGGCCCGGTTGGCCGCCACCACCGCGGGCTGCACCGTGGCCGCCAGCGCCACCTCGAACGCGGTCGCGATGGCCGAGGCCTGGTGGGACACCTCTTCCGCCTGCGCGGCCGCCGCGGAAAGCCAACTCACGTATTGGCTGGCGACCGTCATCATGGCCGCCGACGACGCGCCCTGCCACGACCCGCTGGCCAGATCCGACGTCACCGAAGAAAAGGACGACGCCGACGACGCCAACTCCCCGGCGAGCCCGTCCCACGCCGCCGCGGCAGCAAGCAGCGGCCCGGGACCAGGACCGGAGAAAATTAGTGCCGAGTTGACTTCCGGCGGCAACCACGCAAAATGCGGGTTCGTCACGGGACCCAACTTAGCTGGTATATGCCACTTTTGGTGGCGTTATTGCAAGGGCGCCGGAGCGGGCTGACGGCCCCGCACCAACTTGCCCGGACGGGCGGCGGTGGGGACGCCATATTCAGCGATGATTTCCCCGGACACGATCGTGGCGACATACCCGTCCGCCGTCTGGTCCAGGCGTCGCCCGCCGGCGGGCAGGTCGTAGGTGATGACCGGCTTGTGCAGGCGCAGGGCGGCGTGGTCGATGACGTTGAGATCGGCCTTGTAGCCCACGGCGATACGGCCGCGATCGCTCAGCCCGGCGATGCGCGCCGGCACCGAGGTGAGCTCGCGAACCGCCTCGGGCACCGTGAACCGTCCGGCCTTGCGGTCCCGCGCCCAGTGCGTCAGGAAGTACGTCGAGTAGCTGGCGTCGCAGATCATGCCGTAGTGCGCGCCGCCGTCGCCGAGGCCGAGCACCACGTCGTCGCGGTGCAACAGCTCCCCGACGGTGTCCAGCGAGTTGCCCTGCAGGTTGCTGGTCGCGACCAGCAGCATGGCTTTGCCGTCGTCGTCGAGCAGCCTGTCGTAGGCCTCCTCCATCGGCTCCACGCCCTTGGCGCGGGCGCGGGCACCGATGCTGGTCGACGGGTCGGGCTCGTAGTCGGGGTCCTCGCCCAGCGGGTAGATCCAGTCCCACATCTGGGCCACGTACAGGATCGGGTGGCCCTGCCCCGGCTTGTCGGCCAGGATGCGGGCGCGGACCTCGGGCTTGCGCATCTCGGCGACCCGCTCGGCCAGCGGCAGGTGCGCGATTTCGCGGTAGCTGGGGTAGAGCACGAAGGGGTTCGCCGACAGCTGCAGCCCGATGATCAACCCGATGGGCCGCGGCAACAGCTGCGCGGTGATGTCCCCGCCCGCGGCGTTGGCCTTCTCGATCATGGTGATGGCGTCCGGCCACGACGGGTCACCCGAATTGGCGACGACGAGGGTGAAGGTCAGCGGCAGCCCGACGTCCTCGGCAACGTCGAACACCGTCTGCAGCACGGGCTGGTAGCCGCCGGCCGGGATGTCGGGGACGAACTGCAGCAGGCCGCCGCCGCCGTCCACGACGCCGCGGGCGATCTGCTCGATCTCCTCGCGGGCGGCGTCGTAACTCGGTATGGGCGAACCACTTTCGGTCTTGTGGATGGTCAACCGCGACGAGGCGAAGCCCAGCGCGCCGGCCTCGATCGCCTCCTTGGCCAACGCCCGCATCTTCGCCAGGTCGTCCTCGGTGGCCGGCTCGCGGTCGGCGCCGCGCTGCCCCATCACGTACACGCGCAGCGGCGAGTGCGGCAGGTACGCGGCCACATCGATGTCACGCTTGCCGGCATCGAGGGCGTCCATGTATTCGGGGAAGGTTTCCCACGTCCACGGCAGGCCGTCGGTCATCACGACGCCCGGGATGTCTTCGACGCCGGCCATCACGTCGACCAGGACGTCGTGGTCGGACTGGCGGCACGGCGCGAAGCCGACCCCGCAGTTGCCCATCACCACCGTCGTCACCCCGTGCGCCGACGACGGCGTCAGGCGCTCCGACCAGATGGACTGGCCGTCGTAGTGGGTGTGCAGGTCGACGAAGCCGGGCGTGACCAACAGCCCGGTGGCGTCGATCTCGCGGTTCGCCGCGGCGCCGTTCACGTCGCCGACCGCCTTGATGACGTTGTCGGCCACCGCCACGTCACCGACGTACGGCTCACCCCCCAGCCCGTCGACGATGGTGCCGTTGCGGATGATGAGGTCGTAAGTCATCCAAACAATCTACGACCGTGGCGGCGGCTCGTGCCAGGATCTTCTCCGTGATCGACCACGTGGGCATCAACTGCGCCGACTACGCAAAGTCCCAGCGGTTCTACGACGCGGTGCTGGAGACGCTGGGCTTCTCCCGGCAGCTGGATGTGGGCCCCGCCATCGGGTATGGCCGTGGGGGCAAGCCGACCTTCTGGATCTCAGGCGCGCTGGCCGGACCCAATCGCGAGGTTCACCTGGCGTTCGAGGCGCCCGACGAGGACGCCGTGCGCGCCTTCTATCGGGTGGCCGTGGAGTTGGGCGCCGAACCGCTGCACGAGCCGAGGCTCTGGCCGGAATACCACCCCGGCTACTTCGGCGCGTTCGTGCGCGACCCCGACGGCAACAACGTCGAGGCTGTCTTCCACGGCGCGCTCCCGTAGTGTCGCGAGTATGGCCCGCACCGACGATGCCGCCGTAATCCAAGACCTCCTGCGCGACGCCTTCACCCGGTTGATCGAACACGTCGACGAGATCACCGAGGGATTGACCGAGGAGGTGTCGTCCTATCGGCCGACCCCGGACGCCAACAGCATCGCGTGGCTGCTCTGGCACAGCGCGCGGGTGCAGGACCTCCAGCTGGCCGACGTGGCCGGGGTCGAGCAGGTCTGGCTGCGCGACGGGTGGGTGGACCGGTTCGGACTGGACCTGCCACAGGGCGACATGGGCTACGGGCATTCGCCCGACGACGTCGCCAAGGTGAAGGCGCCCGCGGACCTGCTGTCCGGCTACTACCACGCGGTGCACGAGCTCACCCTCGAATACCTCAGCGGGATCACCGCCGAGGAGCTAGCCCGCGTCGTGGACACCAACTGGGATCCGCCGGTGACGGCCAGCGCCCGGTTGGTCAGCATCATCGACGACTGCGCCCAGCACCTCGGGCAGGCCGCGTACGTGCGGGGGATTGCGTAGATTCGCAGGCGTGCGATTCGCGGCGAGCGTGCTGTTGTGGCTCATCACCACGCTGGCGCTGGCGGTGGCCATCCCCGCGGCGTGGACGCAGCTGCACGTCGTCGACGCCGACGGCTACGCGGCGCTGGCGCGCGGGGCGGCGGCCGACCCGGACCTGCAGTCCGCCATGGCGGCCGAACTGACCACGCGGGCAATGGCTCTCATCGCCGAACACGGCGGGGGCCGTTATCCCGTCGACAGCTCCGACGTGCACGATGCCGCCAGCGCTTTCACCGCCGGGCCAACCTTCCCGCCGCTGTTCGCCCAGGCCAACCGCGCGGCGCACGGCTGGCTGTTCGGTGACCCGGGGGGCGGCGAGAACGGCGATCAGTGGGCGGTCGACGTCGCCCCGATGCTGGGCGACGACTCGATCCGGCCGCTGCTCAGCCGTTACAACGTGACGGTTCCCGCGAAACTGGCTGTCCCGCTGACGGTTTCGATGCCACAAGCGATGCGTCAGGGGCGGCTGAGCCGGCTATCCACCTGGGGGCCGTGGGTGAGCGTGGGGGCGGCGGCGTTGTGCGGGGTCTGCGCGCTGCTCACGCTGGCCGCCGCGCGCCGGCGCGGCAAGGCGCTCAGCAGCCTGGGGGTGTCCGCCCTGCTCGTCGGCGCGGCCGGGTGGGCCGGCCTCGAGGTCGCCGGCCGCTACGTCGACAAGGCGCTCAACCGCACCACCGGCGACATCCGGCGCGTCGCCGAGGCGATGGTCGGACACGCCGAAGCCGGTCTGCACCAATGGCTCAACGTCACGCTGCTGGCCGGCGCCGCCCTGGTGGGACTCGGCGTGGTCGTCGCGATGGTCGGCAGTCTGTGGAAGAAGTCGTGAGCCGCCCCGCTACCCGAACGTGAACGAGAAGACCTGCAGGCCCTTGCTGACCCGCATGTCCAGCTGGTCGCGGTGCGCGGAGTCGTCGGCGACGATCCGGTGCAACGTGGGCGCCCCGCCGATCGGTGTGGTGGTGGTCGTGCCGTCCCGGGTCACGGTGAGCGTGCCGGTGCCGCCGATGACGGCGTAGACGTCCTTCGCGGTGTAGTTCAGCCGGACGGTGGCGTCGTCGCCCTCGGCGGTGGCGCCCTGATCGTCCAGGGTCCAGCGCCCGCGCAGGGCGAACTTGTCGTCGGCCAGGGTCGGCGGAAAGCTCAGCGTGACGGTGCCCGACGTGTAATCGCCGGTGCCGCCGTAGTTTCCGGACCTTTCGACACCGAGGTAGGTTTCGGGCGTGAGCCGGGTCTGCGGGGTGGTGTCGGCCGAACTCGTCGGCGCGGGCAGCGGCGCGCCGGGGTGGGCGTCCGCGAGCAGTTGGCGGATCAGTTTTTCGGTGCCGTCGTAGTCGCCTTCCCCGAACTTCGTGTGCCGCACTTGCCCGTTCGCGTCGATCAGGTATTCGGCCGGCCAGTACAGGTTGTGGAAGTTGTTCCACGTCGCGTAGTCGTTGTCCAGGGCGATGGGGTAGGGGATGTGCAGGTCGGCGGCGCCGCTGGCCACGTTCTCGGGGACCCGCTCGAACGCGTACTCCGGCGTATGCACCCCGATGACGACGAATCCGGCGTCGTGATACCTGTTGTACCAATCGATTACGTGCGGGATCGCGCGTTGGCAGTTGATGCACGAGTAGGCCCAGAAGTCGATCAACACGACCTTGCCGCGCACCTCGGCGGGGTCCAGCGGCTTGCCGTCCGGGGTGTTGAGCCACCCGGTGACGCCGGTCAGGGCGGGCGCGGGCCCGCACTGTTGCAGCTCGTCCGAACCGCTGGAGCAGTCGCTGAGCGCCCCCTCGACGGTGACGCTGGGCGGGCTCAGCGCCAGCCCGGTGCCGCGGTTCGGCTGCTGCGCGGGGGTGGGGTTTAGGCTGTGCCCGATGTCGTTGGCGCCCAGCTTGTTCTGCATCGCCGTCGTGTAGTCGGGGACGGCCCGCTGCAGCATCGCCGGCAGGTTGAACACCAGCGCCACGGCCAGCACGATCATCGCGATCCCGCCGGCGATCTGAATCGCACGCTGCCGTCGGCGGAACGCGGCGACGCGCTCGGCGACGCGGCGCCCGGCCAGCGCGAAGGCCAACAGCGGCACGGCATTTCCGAGGGCGAAGGTCGCGGTCAACACCAGCGCGCCCGGACCGATCGACGAGGTTCCGCCGGCGACCACGATCGCCGCGAGCACCGGACCGGCGCACGGCACGTAGAGCGCGCCCAACGTCAGACCGAGACCGAAACCGTCTGCGTTGGCGCCGATTTGGCGCTGCGGGAGGTAGGCGAACGGCCGTTCGATCAGGTGCTGCACCGGCGGGAAGATCAGCCCCAGGCCGATGAGGGTCAACACCACCAGGGCGGCCCACCGGATCGCGTCCTGCGGCAGGTGCAGCGCCGTCAGCAGCGCGGAGCCGAGCAGGGTGGCCAGGCTGAAGCTGCACACCAGCCCCGCGATCACCAGATACGGGCGGGACACCGAACTCACGCGGCGGGAGTCGGCTCGGGTACCGCCCGCACCGGACAGCAGGATCACCGGGAGCACCGGCAGGATGCACGGCGAGATGCCGGTGATCAGCCCGCCGAGAAACCCGATCAGGGCGATGGTCTGCACGCGCTATTTCCAAGGACGCGACGGGAGCATGGTTCCACCTTTACCCGTTCGCGCCGCCGACGAGAGTGACCTCGCACAAATCACGCAACGTGCGTTATACAAATCACACGACGTGCGTTACGCTCTTCCGGTGGCGCAACTGACATTCCAGCGTGCCCGCACCGAGGAAAAGAAGCGCCAACGTGCGGAGGCCCTCGTGGAAGCCGCACGCTCGCTGGCGATGGAGACGGGCGTCGCGTCGGTCACCCTGACCGCGGTGGCGAGCCGCGCCGGAATTCACTATTCGGCGGTGCGCCGCTACTTCACCTCGCACAAGGAAGTGCTGCTGCGCCTGTCCGCCGAGGGGTGGGTGCGGTGGTCGAACACCGTGTCGGACAAGCTGGCCGAGCCCGGCGCCAAATCGCCGTCGCGCATCGCCGGGACGCTGGCCGAGGCGCTGGCCGACGATCCGCTGTTCTGCGACCTGCTGGCCAACCTGCACCTGCACCTGGAGCACGAGGTGGACGCGGAGCGGGTCATCGAGGTCAGGCGCATCAGCACCGCCGCCACGCGCTCGCTCGCCGATGCCATCGAGAGGGCGCTGCCCGAGCTCGGGCGGTCGGGGTCGCTCGATATCCTGCTGGCCGCGTACTCGCTGGCGGCCACCCTGTGGCAGGTCGCGAACCCGCCGGCGGATCTCACTGACGTCTACGCCGAGGAGCCGGAAGTGGCTCCGCCGGAGTGGAATCTGGACTTCGCGACCGCGCTGACGCGCCTGCTGACTGCCACGTGCATCGGGCTCATCGCGGAAGCCGCATGAACTCAGGGAGGGAGGCCGGTAACGCTGTGGCTTGGCGATCTTCAACCGGTGAACACGGGAAGGGACTTGGAGCGCCCATGACGACGACTGAGCCAAGGACCGAGCCGCTGCGGCAGCAGGGCTCCGCCGGCGGGGAGGGCGAAAAGGCCGCTCCGCAGCGCGCCAAGAAAAAGGGGGTTTTGGGGCGTTTCTGGCTGGTGCTCACGATCGCGGCTGTCGTCGCGCTGTCGGGTTTCGTCGTGTACCGGTTGCACGGCGTCTTCGGCGTTCACCGCGGTTCGTTCGGTGGTGGCACCTCGGGTGAGGTCCTCGACGAGTTCAACGCCAAGACGATCACGCTCCAGGTCTGGGGCCCGCCGGGCAGCACGGCCACCATCAACTACCTCGACGAAAATTCCCATCCGCAGCAGGCCCTCAACGTGCCCTTGCCCTGGAGCAAAGTATTGAGTTCAACGAAGCCCGGCATCCCGGCAAACCTGGTGGCGCAAGGCGACGGCAGTTGGATCGCCTGCCAGTTCGTGGTGAACAAGCACGACGGAAGCGGTGACGTCATCAAGACGCCGAATCGCTCGGATCCCAACCAAACCGTGAACGCCTTCGTCTATTGCCTGGACAAGTCCGCATGAGCGAGCCGGGCGAGGTTCCGCCGCGCGTCGATCAGCCGCTGATCCCGCCGTTCCTGCCGCGGATGATCCACAAGCTGGCCCTGCCGATCGTCCTGGTGTGGTTGGGCATCGTGTTCGTCACCAACACCGTGGCCCCGCAGCTGGAGGTCGTCGCCAAAACCCACTCGGTGTCGATGAGTCCGACCGACGCGGCGTCCTTCCAGTCGATGATGAAGGTCGGGTCGACGTTCAAAGAGTTCAACTCCGACAACTCGGCCATGATCCTGCTGGAGGGCGACAAGCCACTCGGGGCCGAAGCGCACCGCTACTACGACGAGATCGTCAGGCGCGTCGAGCAAGACAAGAAACACGTCCAGCACGTCCAGGATTTCTGGAGTGATCCGCTCACGGCGGCGGGTTCCCAGAGCCACGACCAAAAGGCGGCGTACGTCCAGGTTTACCTCGCCGGCAACATGGGCGGCGGCCTGGCGAACGAGTCCGCCGCGGCCGTCCGCAAGATCGTGGACTCGGTACCCGCGCCGCCGGGAATCAAGGCATACGTCACCGGCGCGGGTCCGCTGTTCGCCGATCAATCCCACGCGGGTGAGAAGGGCGTAGCGAAGGTCACGCTCGTCACGTTCTTGGTGATCATCTTGATGCTGCTGTTCGTCTATCGGTCGGCGATCACCATGCTGATCATGCTCGTCATGGTGTTCATCGAACTGGCGGCGGCCCGTGGCGTCGTCGCGGTCCTGGGAAACTACGGGATCATCGGGCTTTCCACCTTCGCCAACAACATGCTGGTGCTGATGGCGATCGCTGCCGGGACCGACTACGCGATCTTCGTGGTCGGCCGCTACCACGAGGCCCGTGGTCTGGGCGAATCGCGCGAAAAAGCGTTCTACACCATGTTCCACAGCACCGCGCATGTCGTGCTCGGGTCGGGATTGACCATCGCCGGCGCGATGTACTGCCTGAGCTTCTGCCGGCTGCCGTACTTCCAGACGCTGGGCGTGCCGTGCGCGGTCGGCATGCTGGTGGCGGTTCTAGCGGCGTTGACGCTGGGCCCGGCGGTGTTGACGGTGGCGTCGTTCTTCAAGCTCATGGACCCGAAGCGCAAGCTGCAGACCCGGGGCTGGCGTCGCATGGGCACCGCGGTGGTCCGCTGGCCCGCACCCGTTCTCGCGGTGACCATCGCGGTCGCGTTGGTCGGTCTGCTCGCCCTGCCCGGTTACAAGACGGACTACGACAACCGCCACTTCCTGCCGGCGGACACCCCGGCCAATGTCGGTTATGCCGCCGCGGATCGGCACTTCGACCAGGCTCGGCTCAATCCCGAGCTGTTGATGATCGAGACCGATCACGACCTGCGTAACCCGGCCGACTTCCTGGTCTTGGACAAGGTCGCCAAGGCGGTGTTCCACATCCCGGGTATCGGCCGGGTGCAGACCATCACCCGGCCGTTGGGCACGCCGCTCGACCACAGCACCCTCGGGTTTCAGATGGGCGCGCAAGCCGCGGGGCGGATCCAGACCCAGCACTACCAAGAGGAGCAGGCGAACAATCTGCTCAAGCAGGCCGACGAGCTGCACAAGACGATGGCAACGCTGCACGAGCAGATGCAGGTGACCCAGGATCTGAGCAACACCACGCACGAAACCACCAGGCTCACCAAGGAAACCGTGCAGATCACCGAGAGGTTGCGCGACGACATCGCCAACTTCGACGACTTCCTCCGGCCGATCCGCAGCTACTTCTACTGGGAGAAGCACTGCTACGACATCCCGGCCTGCTGGGCACTCCGGTCGGTCTTCAACGCGCTCGACGGCATCGACCAGGTGGCCGAGAACATCGTGAACCTGAGCGCGAACCTGGACAAGCTGGATCGGATCCAGCCCAAGCTGGTGGCGCTGATCCCCCCGCAGATCGAGAGCCAGCAGCGCAACCTCGACACCATCATGTCGAATTACGCGATCACACAGGGACTTAACGAACAGGCGAAAGCGCAGGCCGACAACGCCACCGCGCAGGGCGATGCCTTCGACAAGGCGAAGAACGACGACACGTTCTACCTTCCGCCGGAGGCGTTCAAGAGCCCGGATTTCGCGCGGGGTCTCAAGCAGTTCATATCGCCGAACGGGCACGCCGTCCGGCTGATCATCTCCCACGAAGGCGACCCGGCGACCCCCGAAGGCATCAACCACATCGAGCCGATCAAGCAGGCCGTGCACGAGGCGATCAAGGGCACCCCCTGGGAGGGCGCCAAGGTCTACCTCGGCGGCACCGCGGCGACGTACAAGGACATGCACGACGGCTCCGACATCGACCTGATCATCGCCGGAATCGCCGCGGCCACTTTGATTTTCGTCATCATGCTGGTGATCACCCGAAGCGTCGTGGCGGCCGTCGTGATCGTCGGCACGGTGTTGCTGTCGCTGGGCGCCTCGTTCGGACTCTCCGTGCTCTTATGGCAGTACATCCTGGGTTTGAAGTTGCACTGGATGGTGCTGGCGATGGCGGTTATCCTGCTGCTGGCGGTCGGCTCGGACTACAACCTGCTGCTGATATCGCGGTTCAAAGAGGAAATCCACGCCGGGCTCAAGACCGGGACGATCCGCGCGATGGCCGGTTCGGGCTCGGTGGTCACCTCCGCCGGTCTGGTGTTCGCCGCGACGATGGCCACGTTCATGTTCAGCCCGCTGCTGGTGATGGCCCAGGTGGGTACGACGATCGCGCTGGGTCTGCTGTTCGACACCTTGATCGTGCGGTCGTTCATGACACCGTCGCTGGCCACCTTGCTCGGGCGCTGGTTCTGGTGGCCGCAGCACGTGCGGCCACGGCCGGCCAGCACCATGCTGCGACCGTACGGACCGCGTCCCGCGGTGCGCGAGCTGATCCTCAACGACGTCGAGGAGCACCCGCCGGGCGGATTGGTACAGCCGCGCTGATCCTACGAAGCGTGAGCAGCCCGCTGCGGGTGGTCAGAAGTCCCAGTCCGCGTCCTCGGTGGCCTGGTGGGAGCCGATGACATAGGAGCTGCCCGACCCGGAGAAGAAGTCATGGTTCTCGCCGGCGCCGGGATCGAGCGCCGAGAGCACCGCTGGGTTCACCCGGCAGTCCGAGGGCCCGAACATCGGCTCGTACCCGAGGTTGGCCAGGGCCCGGTTCGCGTTGAACCGCATGTAGGGCAGTACGTCGTCGGTCCAGCCCAGGCCGTCGTACAGATCGTGGGCATAATCAATCTCGTTGGTGTACAACGCATTCAGCAGCTCGTAGGTGTACTCGCGGTGGCCGGACCGCTCTGATTCCGAAAGCTCGGCGAGTCCGCACTGACACTTGTAGCCGATGTAGAAGCCGTGCACGGCTTCGTCGCGGATGATTAGCCGGATGATGTCGGCGGTGTTGGTGAGCTTGCCGCGCGAGGACCAGTACATCGGCAGGTAGAAACCGGAGTAGAACAGAAACGATTCCAGCATGACCGACGCCGCCTTGCGTTTGAGGGCGTCGTCCCCGCGGTAATAGTCGACGACGATCTGAGCCTTGCGCTGCAGGTGCGGATTGCGCTCGGACCAGTCGAAGGCGTCGTCGATCTGGCGGGTGGAGCACAGCGTCGAAAAGATCGAACTGTAGCTCTTGGCGTGGACCGATTCCATGAACGCGATGTTGGTCAGCACCGCCTCCTCGTGGGGCGTGACCGCATCGGCGATCATCGACACCGCGCCGACGGTGGCCTGCGTCGTATCGAGCAACGTGAGCCCGGTGAACACTCGCACGGTCGTCTGCTGCTCCTGCGCGGTCAGCGTCTGCCATGACGCCGAGTCGTTGGACAGCGGCACCTTCTCCGGCAGCCAGAAGTTGCCCGTCAGCCGATCCCATACCTGCGCGTCCTTGGGGTCGGGCAGGCGATTCCAGTTGACCGCCCGCATTCGATCCACCGATCGGATGCTCATCGCGCGCCGCCGATCTCGTCGCTGCTGTGTAGCCCGGACAGGTCGCCGCGGCGAGCGGCCTCGAAGCGGACGGCGACGTCGGCCCAATTCACGATGGACCACAGCCTGTCGACGTAGTCGGCCTTGACGTTGCGGTACTGCAGGTAGAACGCGTGCTCCCAGGCGTCGAACACCAGCAGCGGAGTGCTGGTGATCGCCACGCTGACGTGGTGATCGTGAATCTGGTGCACGACCAGACGACGCCCGATCGGGTCCCACGCCAGCGCACCCCACCCCGAACCCTGCACGCTGGAGGTGGCCCCGGTCATCTCGGCGCGGAACGCCTCGAATCCGCCGAAGAACTCGTCGATGGCGGCGGCCAGTTCCCCCTCGGGCCTTTCGGCGGCCTCCGGCGAGAGATTCGTCCAAAAGATCGAGTGCAAGGCATGGCCGGCGAGGTGAAACGCCAGCGTCCGCTCCAGGCCCGGCAAGTGGGCGAGGTTGCGCTCGGCACGCGCCTCGGCGAGCTGGTCGACGGTCGAGTTGGCGCCCTTGACGTAGGCGGCGTGATGCGCGTCGTGGTGCAGCTGCATGATCTCGCCGCTGATCGCGGGCTCGAGCGCACCGTAGTCATAGGTCAGGTCGGGCAGGACGTAGTGGGGCATGGCTCTCCCTCGTCGGTGTGGGCTGTCGTCCGAACATACCGCGAGATTTCGGGTAGCCAAATAATTTGTTCCGAGGTACCGTAATTCGTGTCGGTGGGTGTACCGACAGCCACGCGGCCCGCACCGGTTCTCCGGTGCGGGCCGTACCTTTCAGTGGTGAAACGGCAGCAGGGCACACCAAAAGACTCAGCGCCCAGGAGGAGATTCCTGGGCGCTGGGTGGGTGAATACCGCTTATGCCGTGAGGATTACGACCAGTTCCACACCGACATGTCGCCGGGCGGGTAGGTGTTGCAGATGTCGGTGGCCTTGGCGACCACGCCCTTGTTGTTCCAGAAGATCTTCATGTGGTTGGGCCAGGCCAACCACAGCGGATCGGCCTGTGGCGCATAGAAGTTCTCGGAGTAGTTCCGGCGGTCGGCCGGCGACAACGCATAGAACCAGTGGGCCTTGTCGATGGCGGCCTGGTTCACGTTGGGGTGGTTGTTGAAGTCGATCATGTAGCGCTGGTAGTACACCGGGCTGGTGTCCCGGGTTGCCGCCAGGATCTGCTCAGCATCACATGTGGTGTTGATCATCCGGCGGGGGATCGGGAAGTCCTCCGTGGAGTCGGCTACCGCGGTCGACGGGAAGATCGCAGCGGTAACACCCAGAGCAAGGAACACAGCGCCTGCACGCAGGCCGGTACTCAGCCGAGACATAGCAGTTACGGTAGCACTTTTTGGCCGGACGCGGATATTTCCCAGCTGACTGCCAGGGGATCTCTAGCCTGTCTCAGTATCAGTCCCGATCAGGGACGATGACGTGTGACGGGTCCGGCCGCAGCTCCGGCGGGGCCTGGCTGTAGTCCCCGAACGGGCCGTCGCGGCGCTCGACGGCGGCGCGCACGCCCTCGTCCTCCGCGATCTTGATGAAGCCCAGGGCGTCGGGCGTATTGCGCATCAGGCCGTCGAGGATGCCGCCCAGCGTCTGGGTGGAGGCCAGGCCCATGTTCTCGTAGGCCTGGTTAACGATCAGCTTTTGCGCCTGCAACTGCGACAAGGGGATCTGCGCCAGTTCGGCCGCGATCTCGGCCACCCGCGCTTCGAGGCGCTCGAAGGGCACCGCCTCGTTGATCAGCTCGATCTCCGCGGCCTGCACGCCGGTCAGGGGACGCCCGGTCAGCGAGTGCCACTTCACCTTGGCCAGGCTCAGCCGGTAGAGCCACATCCCGGTCAGGTACGCGCCCCACATCCTGCTGTAGGGGGTGCCGATCACGGCGTCCTCGCTGGCGATGACGAGATCGGCGCACAGCGCGTAGTCGCTGGCACCGCCCACGCACCAGCCGTGCACCTGGGCGATCACCGGTTTGGACGCCCGCCAGATGGCCATGAACTTTTGCGTCGGCCCGGTCTCGCGGGCGCTGACCATCGCGAAGTCCTTGCCGGGATCCCACTTTCCGTCGCTCATCATGGATTCGCCCCAGTGCTGGAAACCGCCGCCGAAGTCGTAGCCGCCGGAGAACGCCCGGCCCGCCCCGCGCAGCACGATGACCTTGACGGCCGGGTCGCGCTCGGCCAGGCCGACCGCGGCCTCGATCTCGTCGGGCATGGGCGGCACGATCGTGTTCAGCTGCTCGGGCCGGTTCAGCGTGATGGTGGCCACCGGGCCGGCCGTGCGGTAGAGCAGGGTCTGGAAGTCGCTGCTTGGCATGGCGTCCTTAAGGGTCGGGCTGCCGGTTTTCCGGTGACGAGGCGTAGATCCGCCCGGCGATCTTCAGATACGGCGTGGTGAGGTAGGCCGAGAAGGCGACGATGGCCGAAAAGATCGCCGCCACGACGACCCCGTTGGGCCACAGCTGGCCGGTCCCCACCGCGAAGCAGGCGATGCCGATGATCGCAGTCGCCCAGTAGAACCGCCGGCCCGCGCGACGGTCGTTGATGAAGCGGTACCGTGCCTGGGCCGCCGACGCCAGGATGAAGATCAGCCCGGTCGCCAACAGGGTGAGTTCGATGCGCTGCGCCGCTGACACGTCGTTGATCCTATGACTGCGTGCGCCCGCCCAGCATCTGCCATAGGAACGAGTAGGTCAGCGCCGACTTGAAGGCGACCTGCTCGTTGTCGGCCGCGCCGGCGTGGCCGCCCTCGATGTTCTCGTAGTAGAACACCGGGTGGCCGGCGGCCTCGAGGGCCGCGGTCATCTTGCGGGCGTGCCCCGGATGCACCCGGTCGTCGCGGGTGGACGTGGTCATCAGCACCGGCGGGTACCGGCGCGTCGCCGAAATGTTTTGGTAGGGCGAGTATTCGGCGATGAATTTCCAATCGTCGGGGTTGTCCGGGTCACCGTACTCGGCCACCCACGACGCGCCGGCCAGCAGCAGGTGGTAGCGCTTCATGTCCAGCAGCGGGACGCTGCACACCAGCGCGCCGAATTTCTCCGGGTACTGGGTCAGCATGATGCCCATCAGCAGGCCGCCGTTGCTGCCGCCCTGCGCGCCGAGCTGCTCGACGCGTGTGATGCCGCGGTCCACCAAATCGGTTGCCACGGCGGCGAAGTCCTCGGCGACCTTGTGCCGGCCCTCGCGTATCGCCTGGGTGTGCCACTCGGGGCCGTATTCGCCGCCGCCGCGGATGTTGGCCAACACGTACGTGCCGCCGCGGGCCAGCCACAGCCGCCCCAGCACGCCGCTGTAACCGGGCGTGTTCGACGATTCGAATCCGCCGTAGCCGTAGAGCAGGGTGGGCGCCGGTCCGTCGGACGCCGGGCCGGCGGGCCGCACCACGAAGTAGGGGATCGGCGTGCCGTCCTTCGACTTCACGAAGTTCTGTGTCACGGAGATGTTTTCGGCATCGAAGAACGCCGGGGCGGACTTGAGCTGTTCGAGGGCCCCGTCGTCGGTGCCCCGCATCAGCCGGGACGGTGTGTCGAATCCACTGGAATCCAGGAAGAACTCGTCGCCGGTGTCGTCGGCGGAGACGACGACGGTGTTGGTGGCGGCCGGGATCCCGGCCACGGGTTCGCGGCGCCAGGATGCCCGTGACGATCGCAAGCGCGGCGGAGCCGGGCGCAGCGGGTCGTCACCCGATGCCCGTGACGATCGCAAGCGCGGCGGAGCCGGGCGCAGCGGGTCGTCACCCGATGGCCGTGACGGCGTGACGATCTCGACGCGACTGGCCACGTCCACCAGCGAGACGATCACCAGCCGGTCGCGGGTCCACGCGTAGTGGTTGAGCGCCGTGTGTTCGTCGGGTTCGAAGACCACCTGCAATTGCGCTGTGCCGGCGAGGAATTCCTCGTAGTCGGCGGCCAGTAGCGACCCGGCGCCATAGGTGGTGTCGCCGAAGAACCAATCGCTGCGCAGCTCGACCAGCAGCCATTCGCGGTGCAGGCTCACGCTGGCGTCGGTGGGGGTGTCGATGCGGATGAGTTCCGGGCCGCGCAGCTCGTAGAGTTCTTCGTTCCAGAAGTCCAGCGCCCGCCCGATCAGGGTGCGCTCGTACCCGGGGATCCTGCTGGCGCTGGCCGCCACGTTCACGTCGGAACGGGCGCCCTCGAAGACGGTCTCGGCCTCGGCCAGGGGTGTGCCCCGGCGCCACCGCTTGACCACCCGCGGGTAGCCCGAATCGGTGAGCGTGTCGGGCCCGAAGTCGGTGCCGACCAGGACGGTGTCGGGGTCTTCCCAGCTGACCTGCGACTTGGCTTCCGGAAGTTCGAATCCGTCGGTGACGAATTCCCTTGTCAGCATGTCGAATTCGCGCACGATCGAGGCGTCCGAGCCGCCGCGGGAGAGGCTGACCAGCGCGTGGGTGTACTCGGGGTAGATGACGGCGGCGCCGGCCCACACCCATTTCTCGCCGTCGACCCGGCCCAGTTCGTCGACGTCGATCAGCACGTCCCACTCGGGGGTATCGGTGCGGTAGCTGTCCAGCGTGGTGCGCCGCCACAGCCCGCGGGGGTTGGCCGCGTCACGCCAGAAGTTGTAGAGGTACTCGCCGCGGCGCACCACGTAGGGGATGCGGGCGTCGGTGTCGAGCACCTCGAGCGCCTCGGTGCGCATCCGCTCGAAATCGGTGTCGCGGAAGCGCGCCAGCGTCGGCTCGTTGCGCGCCCGCACCCAATCCAGCGCCTCGTCGCCGGTGACGTCCTCGAGCCAGAGGTAGGGGTCTTCGCTGTCCTGCGGGTCGGTGCGCGTGTGCGGCGTCGTGGAAGCGTTGGAAGCCATGGAAGCCATTGTGGCCACGGCGGTACTGTGAGGTGTATTACACAGCCGAACGAGGAGTGAGAGCAGTGACCGTTTTCGCACGTCCAGGTGCCGCCGGGGCGTTGATGTCGTATGAGTCTCGCTACGAGAACTTCATCGGGGGGCAGTGGGTTCCGCCGGCGCGGGGGCGCTACTTCGAGAACCCGACACCGGTCACCGGCCAGACGTTCTGCGAGGTGGCCCGTTCGGATGAGGCCGACGTCGACAAGGCGCTCGACGCCGCCCACGCGGCCGCGCCGGCGTGGGGTAAGACGGCGCCGGCCGAGCGCGCCGCGATCCTGAACAAGATCGCCGACCGCATCGACGAACACACCGCCGCGCTGGCGGTGGCCGAGGTCTGGGACAACGGCAAGCCGATCCGCGAGGCGCTGGCCGCCGACATCCCCTTGGCGGCCGACCACTTCCGGTACTTCGCCGCGGCGCTGCGCGCCCAGGAGGGCTCGCTGAGCCAGATCGACGACGACACCGTCGCCTACCACTTCCACGAGCCGCTCGGCGTGGTCGGGCAGATCATCCCGTGGAACTTCCCCATCCTGATGGGCGCCTGGAAGCTGGCGCCCGCGTTGGCCGCCGGCAACGCGGTGGTGCTCAAACCCGCTGAGCAGACGCCGGTTTCGGTGCTCTACCTGATGTCGCTGATCGGCGATCTGCTGCCGCCCGGGGTGATCAACGTCGTCAGTGGGTTCGGCGCCGAGGCCGGTAAGCCGCTGGCATCGAGCAACCGGATCGCCAAGATCGCGTTCACCGGCGAGACCACCACGGGGCGACTGATCATGCAGTACGCGTCGCAGAACCTGATCCCGGTCACCCTCGAACTCGGGGGCAAGAGCCCCAACATCTTCTTCTCCGATGTGATGGCCAAGGCCGACGACTATCAGGACAAGGCTCTGGAGGGCTTCACGATGTTCGCCCTCAACCAGGGCGAGGTGTGCACCTGCCCGTCGCGCAGCCTGGTCCAGGCCGACATCTACGACGAGTTCCTGGAGCTGGCCGCGATCCGCACCAAGGCGGTCCGGCAGGGCGACCCGCTGGACTCCGAGACCATGCTGGGGTCGCAGGCGTCCAACGACCAGCTGGAAAAGGTGTTGTCCTACATCGAAATCGGCAAGGACGAGGGCGCCAAGGTGATCACCGGAGGCGAACGCGCCGAGCTCGGCGGCGACCTGTCCGGCGGCTTCTACATGCAGCCCACCATCCTGGGCGGCGACAACTCGATGCGGGTCTTCCAGGAGGAGATCTTCGGGCCGGTGGTGGCGGTGACGTCGTTCTCCGATTACGACGACGCCATGTCGATCGCCAACGACACCCTCTACGGCCTGGGGGCGGGGGTGTGGAGCCGCGACGGCAACACCGCCTACCGGGCCGGGCGCGACATCCAGGCCGGCCGGGTGTGGGTGAACTGCTACCACGTCTATCCCGCCCACGCGGCGTTCGGCGGCTACAAGCAGTCCGGCATCGGCCGGGAGAACCACAAGATGATGCTGGACCACTATCAGCAGACCAAGAACATGCTGGTGTCCTACTCCGAGAAGGCGCAAGGGTTCTTCTGACGCGCCGGCGACGATGCAGAGCGAAGCGATGAGTGGAAGCGGCGCGAGGGGTCTCGCGCCCGCCGGAGTGGCCATCACCGCCCCGGCCGCCGAGGTACTGACGCGGCTGCAGGCGGCGCACGGCCCGGTGATGTTCCACCAGTCCGGCGGCTGCTGCGACGGCTCGTCGCCGATGTGCTACCCGCTCGGCGACTTCCTGGTCGGCGATCGCGACGTCCTGCTCGGCGTGCTCGACGTCGGACCCGACGGCGTGCCGGTGTGGATTTCGGGCCCGCAGTACGCGGCCCACTATCGCGACAAGCACACCCAGTTGGTGATCGACGTGGTGCCCGGCCGCGGCGGCGGGTTCAGCCTGGAGGCACCCGACGGCGTCCGGTTCCTGTCCCGCGGCCGCGTCTTCACCGCCGAAGAACAGGCGTCTTTGGCCGGCGCGCCGGTCATCACGGGCGCCGGTTACGAGCGGGGTGAACGGCCCGCGACACGCGGTCCGGTGGTGGCCGGCGCGGGCGCGCAGACATGCCCTGCGCCTCGGTGACCGCAGTACAGTCGAGAAAGTGATTCCCCTGCCCCGTCCCTGGTTACTGGCCGGCGCCATGCTGATCGGAAGCGCGGTCGGGGCCCTGGCGTGCGTGGCGTACACCGTCGTGGTCCACGCCAGCGTCCGCCCGGACATCGCGATCGCGTCGGTGGTTGGCATCCCCAGCGTCGTCGGGCTGACGATGATCCTGTTCTCCGGGCGCCGCTGGGTCACCGCGCTGGGCGCGTTCATCCTGGCGGCGGCGCCGGGCTGGTTCGGTGTGCTCGTCGCGTTGCGGGTGACCGCCGGTGCCTGACGACAAGGACGCCGCGAGCCCAGGGACCGAGGCCTTCGTGCCGGACTTCTCCGACGATGAACGCGAGACCGAGGACACCGGGACCCAGTCCTGGGTCCCCGATTTCGACGACGACTCCGACTCCGAGATCGCGGACACCGGCGAGCGGCCGGCGGCCACCGAGCCCGAACCCGGCGAGCCAGAACCGGAGGCCGCCACCGGATCCGCCGTCCCGGTGCAGTCGGTCACCGTCCCCGGTCGCTACTTCTACGTCAAGTGGTGGAAGTTGGCCCTGATGCTGCTGGGCGTGTGGGCCGCCGCGGCCGTGGTCGGGCTGGGTTTGTTCTCGTGGTGGTACGGCTCGATCGACAAGACTCCGGCGCTGTTCGCGGTGCTGGTCTACGTGGCGGTGTGCGTGGTCGGCGGCGTGATGCTCGCGATGGTGCACGGCAGGCCGCTGGTTTCCGCGCTGTCGGTGGCGCTGATGTCGGGGCCGTTCGCCGCCGTGGCCGGCGCGGCACCCCTGTACGGCTATTACTACTGCGAGCGAGTGGGCCACTGCCTGGTCGGCGTCATTCCGTATTGACCTGATTCCGAGGCGCCCCGCGAGTGTGGGGGTGAGGGACGAATTTCCGGCGTTTCCGGTACGTAGCGCCCACCCTCGGCGCGTTGGAAGCGGCGCGACTCACGGCGTTGTCCGCTGCGAGCCGGCGCCCACTAGGGTGGGCACGTGACTTCTCACTATGACGTCGTCGTCCTCGGGGCCGGCCCCGGCGGATATGTCGCGGCCATTCGCGCCGCACAACTCGGCCTTTCCACCGCGGTCGTCGAGCCGAAGTACTGGGGCGGGGTTTGCCTCAACGTCGGCTGCATTCCGTCCAAGGCGCTGCTGCGCAACGCCGAACTCGCGCACATCTTCACCAAAGAGGCTAAGACCTTTGGCATCAGCGGAGAGGCGACCTTCGACTACGGCGTCGCCTTCGACCGCAGCCGCAAGGTGGCAGAGGGCCGCGTCGCGGGCGTGCACTTCCTGATGAAGAAGAACAAGATCACCGAGATCCACGGCTACGGCCGGTTCACCGACGCGAACACCATCTCGGTCGAACTCAACGACGGCGGGACCGAGACGGTCACGTTCGACAACGCCATCATCGCCACCGGCAGCAGCACCCGGCTGGTTCCGGGCACCTCGCTGTCGGCCAACGTGGTCACCTACGAGGAACTGATCCTGTCCCGCGAGCTGCCTGAGTCGATCATCATCGCCGGTTGCGGAGCGATCGGCATGGAGTTCGGCTACGTGCTGCGCAACTACGGGGTCGACGTGACCGTCGTGGAGTTCTTGGCGCGCGCGCTGCCCAACGAGGACGCCGAGGTGTCCAAGGAGGTTGAGAGGCAGTTCAAGAAGCTGGGCGTCAAAATCCTCACCGGTACCAAGGTCGAGTCGATCTCCGACAACGGTGCCGAGGTGACTGTGGCCGTCAGCAAGGACGGCAACACCCAGGAGCTCAAGGCCGCGAAAGTGTTGCAGGCCATCGGTTTTGCGCCCAACGTCGAGGGCTACGGCCTCGAGGCCGCCGGGGTCGCGCTGACCGACCGCAAGGCCATCGGCATCACCGACTACATGCGCACCAACATCGAGCACATCTACGCCATCGGCGATGTCACCGGGAAGCTGCAGCTCGCCCACGTCGCCGAGGCCCAGGGCGTCGTGGCGGCCGAAACCATCGCCGGCGCAGAGACTTTGGCGCTCGGTGACTACCGGATGATGCCGCGCGCGACCTTCTGCCAGCCTCAGGTGGCCAGCTTCGGCCTCACCGAGGAGCAGGCCCGCGAGGAAGGCCACGACGTGGTGGTGGCGAAGTTCCCGTTCACCGCGAACGGCAAGGCCCACGGTGTCGGCGACCCGAGCGGGTTCGTCAAGCTGATCGCCGACTCGAAATACGGTGAGCTGCTGGGCGGTCACCTGGTGGGGCACGATGTCTCGGAGCTGCTTCCGGAGCTGACGCTGGCGCAGAAGTGGGATCTGACCGCCACCGAGCTGGCCCGCAACGTGCACACCCACCCGACCATGTCCGAGGCGCTGCAGGAATGCTTCCACGGGCTGACCGGACACATGATCAATTTCTGAGCCGCGCATGATTCGCACCGTCACGCCCCAGACGATCGCGGGCGCCGTCGCCGGCCTGGCGACCGGTTATGTCGTGTGGCTGCTCGGCATTTCGACCGGGGACAACGCGACGGCGGGCCAGTGGGGTCCGCTGGTCTTGCTGGCCTCGGTGGTGCTGGGAATCGGCGCCGCGATCTGGGGTGCCTGGCAGCGACGACGCGGGAAGCTGGGCTGGGCGGCGTTCGCCTTCGGCCTGCCGGTACTTCCCGTGGTCCTGACGCTGGCCATTTTGGCCGACGTCTACCTATAGCTGCTGCGGGTTGTCCAGCGGAATCTCGAGCGTCGCCATCGTCGCGGCCAGCCCATCGTATTGGCTTGCCAGCAAGCAGAATTCGATCAGCTGCCGCCGGTCCAGGTGAGTCGCCAGCTCGCGCCAGGTGGCGTCGGTGACGGTGCGGTCGTTGACGAACTCGTCGGTCGCCGCCAGCAGCGCCTGCTGACGCACAGTCAGGCGCCCCTCGACCGGGTCCAGCCGTTCCGGCCACGCGAAGATCGCGGCCTGCGCGTCGGTGTCGAGCCCGGCCTTGCGCGCCATCCGGCGATGGTGCTGCAGTTCGTATTCGCATGCCCGTAGGTGTCCGACCCGCAGGATCACCAGCTCGGTGTCGATGGTCGGCAGCTTCCCGCGCAGCAGCCGGCCCCCGTAGGCCAGCCACGTCCAAAACAGCAACTGGCGCTGGCCCAGGATGGTGAACAGGTGCATCTCCGGTGCGCGCACGGTGCGCGCGCCCAGCTTCGCGATCACCCAATTGATCGGTCCCAGTTGGCGGAATCGCCCCGGCGGGATGCGGCCGTCGGGACTCACGGTTGCGTCACCAGGTACGGGGACACCGTGCTGCGATGCTCGTCGAGATCGAGCGCGCGCCCGAGCGCCGGGAAGGCGCGCTGCGGACAGTTGTCGCGCTCACAGACCCGGCATCCCGCGCCGATCGGTGTGGAGATTTCCCCCGACAAGTCGAGTCCTTCCGAGTAGACGAGCCGGTGCGCGTGGCGAAGCTCGCACCCCAGGCCGATCGCGAAGGTCTTACCGGGCTGACCATACCGGGCCGCGCGTCGTTCCACGGTGCGGGCCACCCACATGTAGTTGCGGCCGTCGGGCATCTGCGCGATCTGGACCAGGATCTTGCCCGGGTTGGCGAAGGTTTCGTAGACGTTCCACAGCGGGCAGGTGCCTCCGCTGGAGGAGAAATGAAAACCGGTGGCGGACTGGCGTTTTGACATGTTGCCGGCGCGGTCGACCCGGACGAAGGAGAACGGCACCCCGCGCATCGACGGGCGCTGCATCGTCGAGAGCCGGTGCGCGATGGTCTCGTAGCTGATCGAGTAGAAGGAAGACAACCGTTCGACGTCGTAGCGGAAATTCTCTGCGACGTCGTGGAATTGGCGGTAGGGGAGCACGGCGGCCGCGGCGAAGTAGTTGGCCAGACCGAGCCGGGCCAGCGTATGCGACTCGTCGCTGGTGAACTTGCCCTGCGCGACCAGGTCATCGATCAGATCCCCGAACTCGAGGTAGGCCAGTTCGGCGGCCATCTTGAACACCTGCTGCCCCAGCGAGAGGTGATTGCTGATCTCCAGCGTCTTGGTGGCGGGGTCGTAGCGGTGCAGCACGGTGTCGCCGAGATCGATGCGGCGGTTGATGTGCACCCCGTGCACCTCGGTGAGCCGGCGCGTCAACTCCCGGGCCAGATCGCCGTGGTGCAACCGCATCTTGATGGTGAGCTCCTCGGCGGCGGTGTCCAGCTCGTGCAGGTAGTTCTGCCGTTGGTAGAAGTAGTCGCGCACCTCCTCGTGCGGCATGGTGATCGATCCGCTGCCGCTGCCGTCGGAGAACCGCTCCTCGGTGGCGGCCGCCAGCTGCGCGGTGGTGATCCGGTAACGGCGGTGCAGGTTGACCACCGCCCGCGCCAACCCGGGATGAGCGCTGACCATTTCGGCGACCTCGGTCGGGTCGACGTCGATGTCGAGGTCGCGGTCCAGGGTGACCTCGCGCAGCTCGGCGACCAGCCGGGTGTCGTCCTGTGAGGAGAAGAACGTGGCGTCCACCCCGAACACCTCGGTGATGCGCAGCAGCACGGCCACCGTCAGGGGGCGAACGTCGTGCTCGATCTGGTTGAGGTAGCTCGGGGAGATTTCCAGCATCTGAGCCAGCGCGGCCTGGGAAAACCCGCGCTCGTTGCGCAGCTGGCGGACCCGCGAGCCGACGAACGTCTTGGACACCTCACCGAGGTTACCGGCCTTGCGAAGCTTTGGTTCGCAGAGTTGGCAGCGGGTCTCGCGCGTCGCGATTGGTGTTCGATGGCCCTCGTTGGCATTATTCGACCGGGGCCTCGGGCCTTAACCTGGGGTAACCGCGAGGAGGAAACGGGGAGCGCACCGTGAGCCTGGATAAACAACTGATGCCGGTGCCCGACGGTCACCCGGACGTTTTCGACCGCCAGTGGCCGTTGCGGGTCGGGGATATCGACCGCACGGGCCGGCTGCGACTGGACGCCGCGTGCCGGCACATCCAGGACATCGGCCAGGACCAGCTACGCGAGATGGGTTTCGAGGAGACCCATCCGCTGTGGATCGTCCGGCGCACGATGATCGACCTGATCCGACCGGTCGAATTCAGCGACATGCTGCGGATGCGCAGATGGTGCTCGGGCACCTCCAATCGCTGGTGCGAGATGCGGGTCCGCATCGACGGCAAGCGCAAGGGCGGGCTCATCGAGTCCGAGGCCTTCTGGATCAACATCAACCGGGAGACCCAGATGCCCTCGCGCATCGCCGACGACTTCCTGGCGGGCCTGCACAAGACCACGTCGGTCGACCGGCTGCGATGGAAGTCTTATCTGAAGCCGGGCAGCCGGGACGACGCGGTCGAGATCCACGAGTTTCCCGTCCGGGTCACCGACATCGACCTGTTCGACCACATGAACAACTCCGTGTACTGGAGCGTGGTCGAGGACTACCTGGCCTCGCACACCGAGCTGATGCAGGCGCCGTTGCGCATCACGATCGAGCACGAGGCGCCGGTGGCGCTGGGGGACAAGCTGGAGATCATCTCGCACATCCACCCCGCCGGATCGACCGAGCAATTCGGTCCCGACCTGGCCGATCGCACTGTTACAACGCTCACATACGCCGTCGGCGACGAGACGAAAGCCGTCGCGTCGATCTTTGCTAGGTAACAGGACAAGCGTCCCGGTTAAATTGCCCTCTGACCTGCTGCTTTGGGGTTACTGACGGGTAGCTTCTGAAACGGTCAAGCAAGTTAGCAACTTAACAAGATTCGCAAATTTGCCCGTTCCCGTTGCTGAAATTGGCAATTGAAACGGGTGGACCGGCCCCCCTGAGCTGTGCCATCTTCGAGTTAGCACACCAGTGAAGTTGAGCCGCTAGCTACCGCCGGTGAGGCGTTCAGCAACCCAGTAGTGAAGATCGTGAAGGAGCATGCCCATGTCTGTTGTTGGCACCCCCAAGAGCGCCGAACAGATTCAGAAGGACTGGGACACCAACCCGCGGTGGAAGGACGTCACCCGCACCTACAGCGCCAAGGACGTCGTCGCCCTGCAGGGCACCGTCGTCGAGGAGGCCACCCTGGCCCGCCGCGGCGCCGAGGTGCTGTGGGAGCAGCTCCACGACCTCGAGTACATCAACGCGCTCGGCGCGCTGACCGGGAACATGGCCGTCCAGCAGGTGCGCGCCGGCCTCAAGGCCATCTACCTGTCCGGGTGGCAGGTCGCCGGGGACGCGAACCTGTCCGGGCACACCTACCCCGACCAGAGCCTCTACCCGGCCAACTCGGTGCCCCAGGTGGTCCGCCGGATCAACAACGCGCTGCTGCGCGCCGACGAGATCGCCAAGGTCGAGGGCGACACCTCGGTGAAGAACTGGCTGGCCCCCATCGTCGCCGACGGTGAGGCCGGTTTCGGTGGCGCGCTCAACGTCTACGAGCTGCAGAAGGCCATGATCGCGGCCGGTGTGGCGGGCTCGCACTGGGAGGACCAGCTGGCTTCGGAGAAGAAGTGTGGTCACCTGGGCGGCAAGGTGCTGATCCCGACCCAGCAGCACATCCGCACCCTGACCTCGGCCCGGCTGGCGGCCGACGTTTGCGACGTGCCGACCGTCGTCATCGCCCGGACCGACGCCGAGGCGGCCACCCTGATCACCTCGGACGTCGACGAGCGTGACCAGCCGTTCATCACCGGTGAGCGCACCAAGGAGGGCTTCTACCGGGTCCGCAACGGCCTGGAGCCCTGCATCGCCCGGGCCAAGGCGTACGCGCCGTACTCCGACCTGATCTGGATGGAGACCGGCACTCCGGACCTCGAGCTCGCCGCGAAGTTCGCCGAGGGCGTCAAGTCCGAGTTCCCCGACCAGATGCTGGCCTACAACTGCTCGCCGTCGTTCAACTGGAAGAAGCACCTTGACGACTCCACCATCGCGAAGTTCCAAAAGGAGCTCGGCGCAATGGGATTCAAGTTCCAGTTCATCACCCTGGCCGGCTTCCACGCCCTGAACTACTCGATGTTCGACCTGGCCTACGGCTACGCCCGCAACCAGATGAGCGCCTACGTCGAGCTGCAGGAGCGCGAGTTCGCCGCCGAGGAGCGTGGCTACACCGCCACCAAGCACCAGCGTGAGGTGGGTGCCGGTTACTTCGACCGCATCGCCACCACGGTCGACCCGAGCTCGTCGACCACCGCGCTGACCGGCTCCACCGAAGAGGGGCAGTTTCACTGAGCCCGAGCGGCGCAGGCCGCGAGGACGAAGTGAAACCGACGGCTTGAGTCACTGAGCCCGAGCGGCGCAGGCCGCGAGGACGAAGTGCAACCGACGGCTTGAGTCACTGAGCCCGAGCGGCGCAGGCCGCGAGGACGAAGTGAAACCGACGGCTTGAGTCACTGAGCCCGAGCGGCGCAGGCCGCGAGGACGAAGTGAAACCGACGGCTTGAGTCACTGAGCCCGAGCGGCGCATGCCGCGAGCGGCGCATGCCGCAAGCGCGCCGAGCGTGCATCGGTGGCGAGAATTCGGCCGAACTTTCGCCCTGAGTACACGCTCGTCGCACCGAAAATGAGATGAAGTAGCGTAGGCCCCGCCCAGGCCAACCCTGGGCGGGGCCTATTGCGGTGCAAGACGATACGGTCACCGCAGAGAACCGGAGAGAATTGAAGTGAGTGACGCAGCGATTCAGCGAGTAGGCGTGGTCGGGGCCGGCCAGATGGGATCCGGCATCGCCGAGGTCTCGGTCCGCGCCGACGTCGACGTGACGGTGTTCGAGACCACCGAGGCCCTCATCGCGGCGGGACGCAACCGCATCGTCAAGTCGCTGGAGCGCGGCGTCAGCGCGGGCAAGGTCACCGAGCGCGAACGCGACCGCGCGCTGAGCAAGCTCACCTTCACCACGGACCTGA
Source organism: Mycobacterium sp. 5-140-3-2 (assembly GCF_035666375.1). Taxonomy (NCBI): domain Bacteria; kingdom Bacillati; phylum Actinomycetota; class Actinomycetes; order Mycobacteriales; family Mycobacteriaceae; genus Mycobacterium; species Mycobacterium sp. 5-140-3-2. Next base: position 4,963,475 of record NZ_CP142025.1, on the reverse strand, counting down.
ACGACCTCGCCGACCGCCAACTGGTCATCGAGGCGATCATCGAGGACGACGCCGTCAAGGCGCAGGTCTTCGCCGAACTCGACCGGGTGATCACCGATCCCGACGCGGTGCTGGCGTCCAACACCTCCAGCATCCCGATCATGAAGATCGCCGCGGCCACCAAGAACCCGCAACGCGTGCTGGGTCTGCACTTCTTCAACCCGGTGCCGGTGTTGCCGCTGGTCGAGTTGGTCAGCACGCTGGTCACCGACGAGGCCGCCGCCGCGCGCACCGAGGAGTTCGCGAGCGCGGTCCTGGGCAAGCAGGTAGTGCGCTGCTCGGACCGGTCCGGCTTCGTGGTGAACGCGTTGCTGGTGCCCTACCTGCTCTCGGCGATCCGCATGGTGGAGGCCGGATTTGCCACGGTCGAGGATGTGGACAAGGCTGTGGTGGCCGGGCTGTCGCACCCGATGGGCCCGCTGCGCCTGTCCGACCTGGTCGGCCTGGACACCTTGAAGTTGATCGCGGACAAGATGTTCGAGGAGTTCAAGGAGCCGCAGTACGGGCCGCCGCCGTTGCTGCTGCGCATGGTGGAGGCCGGCCGGCTCGGCAAGAAGACCGGCCAGGGCTTCTACAAGTACTGACCACTCGCGGGTGACATACCGCGGGGCGCATGACACGCTGGCCGCTATGCCGTCGGCTAGTATGCGTGCGTTTAATACGACGAAAGGTATGTACCGCGGATGACGAGGCTTGAGCCGTATTACGAGGAGTCGCAGTCCATCTACGACGTCTCGGACGAATTCTTCGCATTGTTTCTCGACCCGACGATGGCCTACACGTGCGCCTATTTCGAGCGCGACGACATGACCCTCGAAGAGGCCCAGTATGCGAAATTCGACCTGGCGCTGGGAAAGCTGAACCTCGAGCCGGGGATGACCCTGCTGGACATCGGCTGCGGCTGGGGCGGCGCGCTCAAACGGGCCGTCGAGCGCTACGACGTCAACGTCATCGGAATCACGCTGAGCCGCAACCAATTCGAGTACAGCAAGAAGATGCTGGCCGGATTGCCGACGGACCGCAACATCGAAGTGCGCCTGCAGGGCTGGGAAGAGTTCGAGGACAAGGTCGACCGGATCGTGACGATCGGCGCCTTCGAGGCCTTCAAGATGGAGCGCTATCCCGCATTTTTCGATCTCGCCTATGACATCCTTCCCGACGACGGCCGGATGCTTTTGCACACCATTTTGATGTATCAGTGGCAGGAATATCCCGCTCTCGGCGTCACATTGACGATGAGCGATATCCGGTTCGCGCGATTCATCGGCCAGGAGATTTTCCCGGGTGGCCAACTGCCGGCGCAGGAGGACATTTTCAAGTTCGGCGAGGCCGCCGGATTCTCGGTCGAGCGGGTGCAGTTGCTGCAGGAGCATTACGCGCGGACCCTCAACATCTGGGCGGCGAATCTGGAAGCCAATAAGGAAAAGGCGATCGCCGTCCAATCCCAAGAGGTCTACGACAAGTACATGCACTATCTGACCGGGTGCGAGAATTTCTTCCGCAAGGGCATCAGCAACGTGGGGCAATTCACGTTGGTCAAATAGCCCAGTCGAGTCAGCCCCGAACGGTGATCCGTTCGGGGCTGATTGTTTCCGTGGAGGGGGTTACTTCTTCTCCATCGTGAACTGGTTGACGTCGGTGTACCCATCCCGGAACAGCTCGGCGCAGCCGGTCAGGTACTTCATGTACCGGTCGTAGACCTCTTGGGACTGGATGGCGAGGGCCTCCTCGCGGTTGGCTTCGAGCGCCTCCGCCCACAGGTCCAGCGTCCTCGCGTAGTGCAGCCGCAGCGACTGGACGCGGGTGAGCTCGAAGCCCACCGTGACCCCGTACTCGCCGACGGTCTGGGGCGTCGGAAGCCAGCCACCCGGGAAGATCTCGGCCAGGATGAATTTCGAGAACTCGACGATCTCGTGGGTCAGGCTCAGGCCCTTGGCCCGGGCGTCCTTGAACGACGGCCGAACGATGGTGTGCAGCAACATGATTCCGCCGGGCGGAAGCGCGTTGTAGGCCATCTTGAAGAAGCGCCCGTAGCGCTGGCGGCCGAAGTGCTCGAACGCGCCGATCGAGACGATGCGGTCCACCGGTTCGTGGAACTTCTCCCAGCCCTCCAGCAGCACCCGGCGGGTGCGGGTGGTGTCCATCTGGTCGAAGGATTTCTGCACGTGCTCGGCCTGATTCTCCGACAGCGTCAGGCCCACGACGTTGACGTCGTAGCGCTCGATGGCTCGCCGCATGGTGGCACCCCAGCCGCAACCGATGTCCAGCAGCGTCATTCCCGGCTCGAGCTTGAGTTTCCCCAGCGCCAAATCGATCTTGGCGAGCTGCGCCTGTTCCAGGGTCATGTCGTCGCGCTCGAAGTAGGCGCAGCTGTAGGTCTGGGTGGGGTCCAGGAACAGCCGGAAGAAGTCGTCAGACAAGTCGTAATGGGCTTGCACGTTTCCGAAATGCGGCGTGAGCTGCACAGACATGTCGACACGAGCCTTTCTTTTCGCGGAGGGGCAGGGGCGCACAGCCGAACAAGAACCCCGCTATGTCCCCCGACGCTTCCTGCATGCTAATCCCTGAGGCAGGTGAAGTCGTCCTACCCAGGGGTTGCGTCCCAGCCTCACATGAGACCGACAGGATTCCAAAAGCGCCGGCCGGGCCGTCTCAGCCGGCGGCCGCGTCGTCGTCGTCCCGGGGCGGGACGATCGGCGACGGGTGCGGCTCCTCGCGGAATTTCTCCAGCGACCCGCCGACCTCGACGATCCCCTTCAGCGCGTTCCAGCTCAGCATCGTCAGGTAGTCGATCAACTCGTCGCGAGTCATCCGCGGATAGGACATCCAGGAGTGGGTGGCCAGCTGCACGCCGCCGACGATCAGGTACGCCCACGGCTCCGCGCCCCCGGTGTCCATGCCCGCCTGTTGCATGCGCCGGCGCATCAGCACCGCGAGCATGCGGGCGATGATCCGCTCGGAGTCGGCGATGACCTTGCTCTTGCTGGCGGAACTGTTGGCCATCACGAAGCGATAGGGCTCGGGTTCGTTCGCGACCGTTTCGACGTATACCCGGATGACCTCGCGGGTCAGGTCGAAGCCGTCGAGGTTAGACGTCAGCGCCGCAGCCATATTCGGGATCAGCGTGGTCTGGGTGAACCGCATCATCACGGCGGTGGTGAGGTCGTTCTTGTCGACGAAATAGCGGTAGAGCACCGTCTTCGAGACGCCGATCTCGGCGGCGATCTCATCCATGCTCAGGGCGCCGCCGAGGCGGCGAATCGCGTCGATCGTGCCGTCAACGAGTTCGTTACGACGCTCCACCTTGTGCTGATGCCAGCGCCGCTTGCGCCCATCCATTTTGACGCGCACAACCGTGATTTGTTCTGTCACTGTCGCCGAGTTCCCATTCCCTAGACGCCCTCGATACTACGGCGTGGACAGGTCGGTTTGTGGCGCTGGCCGGGCATGTAGCGGCGTTTGAGGGGCTCGGCAACCAGTGTCGTCACACCAATCGCCGGGAACATAGATGATGAAGTGGTGGCACACAGAGCCTCGGTGCGAGGCGACGCATCCGGCCCGCCGACGGCGAGGCCGAGTTCGGCGACGCCGTTGACGGCCGCGGGCCGGGGACGCACCTCGTTGGCCGAGTCCTTCGCGGGCGCCGATCGTGAGGCTGACGCGCAGCGACGGGTGGCGCTGCGCCGGATGAAGATGGTCGCGCTGAGCTTTTTGATCGGTGCCACCGGCGTGTTCCTCGCCTGCCGGTGGGCCCAGGCGCATGCCGGCGCGGGCGTCTGGGTGGGTTATGTCGGTGCCGCCGCGGAGGCCGGGATGGTGGGCGCCCTGGCGGACTGGTTCGCCGTGACCGCGCTGTTCAGGCACCCGCTGGGCATACCGATCCCGCACACCGCGATCATCAAACGCAAGAAAGACCAGCTGGGCGAGGGCCTGGGCGCGTTCGTGCGGGAGAACTTCCTGTCGCCGGAGGTCGTGGAAACCAAGCTGCGCGACGCCGAGGTGTCCGGCCGGCTCGGGAAATGGCTGTCGGAGGCCGCGCACGCCGAGCGGGTGGCGAGCGAGACGGCCACGGTGCTGCGGGTGCTCGTCGAGCTGCTGCGCGACGAGGACGTCCAGCAGGTGATCGACCGGATGATCGTGCGCCGCATCGCCGAGCCGCAATGGGGACCGCCCGTCGGCCGGGTGCTGGCGACGCTGCTGGCCGAGAACCGACAGGAGGCGCTGATCCAGTTGCTGGCCGACCGGGCCTTCCAGTGGTCGCTGAACGCCGGCGAGGTCATCCAGCGGGTGGTCGAGCGCGACTCGCCGACCTGGTCGCCGCGGTTCGTCGACCATCTGGTCGGCGATCGCATCCACCGCGAGCTGATGGACTTCACCGACAAGGTGCGCCGCAACCCCGACCACGAGCTGCGCCGGTCGGCGACCCGCTTCCTGTTCGAATTCGCCGACGACCTGCAGCACGACCCGGACACCATCGCGCGGGCCGACGCCATCAAAGAGCAGCTCATGGCGCGCGACGAGATCGCCAACGCCGCCGCGACGGCGTGGACGACGCTCAAACGCCTGGTGCTCGAGGGCGTGGACGACCCGTCCAGCACGCTGCGCACGCGGATCGCCGACACGGTCGTGCGCATCGGGGAGTCGCTGCGCGACGACGTCGACCTGCGGGACAAGGTCGACAACTGGCTCGTGCGGGCGGCCCAGCACCTGGTCTCGCAATATGGGGTGGAGATCACAGCGATCATCACCGACACCATCGAACGCTGGGATGCCGAGGAGGCCAGCCGGCGCATCGAACTCCACGTGGGCCGTGACCTGCAATTCATCAGGATCAACGGAACGGTGGTCGGCTCGTTGGCCGGCCTCGTGATCTACGCCGTCGCGCAGCTGCTTTTCTAGTAGTGCTAACAAGTGCTTGCAATAGCAAGCACTTGTTGTACCCTGGTGGCGTCAAGATCAACCGCCCGACCCAGGAGCACGCATGGCACCCGAGGAGAAGCTCTCCGCCAAGGTGTCCAACGCTGCCTCCGACATGGCCTCCGACATCGGCAGCTTCATCCGCAGCCAGCGTGAACTCGCGCAGGTTTCGGTGCGGCAACTCGCCGAGAAGTCCGGGGTCAGCAATCCATATTTGAGCCAGGTGGAGCGTGGATTGCGCAAACCCTCCGCCGACGTCTTGAACCAGATCGCGAAGGCCCTCCGGGTTTCCGCCGAGGTTCTCTATGTGCGCGCCGGGATTCTCGAGCCCACCGACAAGAGTCAGGTGCGAGACGCGATCGTCACCGACACTGCGATCACCGAGCGCCAAAAGCAGATCCTGCTCGACATCTACGCATCGTTCACCCAACAAAACGAATCCACCGATGAGGAGTGTTCGACCCAATCCGACACCGAGTGAACAGTCGCTCTCGGGTCGGTGATGTATAGACGACCGGCCGCCGGGGTTACCCCACAAAGAGGGATTTACCGATTCCAGCTCACGTGCTGGGCGAACTACCCCGGGTTCTGGCGGCCCCAGTTGCGAAGGAGACGTTTGCACCTAACTTCCCGACCAGACACCTGACAACGGAAAACACCAAATGCCAAACCACACCATGAAAGGAAAAACCATGGCGGAAAACTCGAACATCGAAGACTTGCGGGCTCCTTTGCTCGCGGCCCTGGGCGCGGCCGACCTGGCCCTGGCCACGGTTAACGACCTGATCGCCAGCCTGCGCGAGCGCGCCGAAGAGACCCGCGTCGAAACCCGCACCCGGGTGGAAGAGCGCCGCGCGCGCCTGACCAAGCTGCAGGAGGACCTGCCCGAGCAGTTCACCGAGCTGCGCGACCGGTTCACCGCCGACGAGCTGCGCAAGGCCGCCGAGGGCTACCTGGAGGCGGCGACCAGCCGGTACAACGAGCTCGTCGAGCGCGGCGAGGCGGCCCTGCAGCGGCTGCGCAGCCAGACGGCGTTCGAGGACGCCTCCGCGCGTGCGGAGGGCTACGTCGACCAGGCCGTCGAGCTGACCCAGGAGGCGCTGGGCACCGTCGCGTCGCAGACCCGCGCGGTCGGCGAGCGCGCCGCGAAGCTGGTCGGCATCGAGCTGCCCGGCAAGACCGAAGCGACCGCCAAGAAGGCCCAGAAGGCCGTCGGCAAGGCGCCCGCGAAGAAGGCGCCCGCCAAGAAGGCTCCGGCCAAGAAGGCTCCCGCCAAGAAGGCGGCGGCCAAGAAGGTCACCCAGAAGTAGTACGACGCTCGCACGACGTTCGGCTCCGAGTCGCCCCCGGGTGACTCGGAGTCGACGTTTTGGAGGGTGCCCGCCTACGCTTGAGGCGTGAACCACCTCGTGGGTACCGTCATGCTGGTTTTGCAGATCGCCGTCTTGGTCACGGCGATCTACGCATTCGTGCACGCCGCGCTGCAGCGACCCGACGCCTACACCGCCGCCGACAAGCTGACCAAGCCCGTGTGGTTGCTGATTCTGGCCGGGGCCGTGGCCCTGACATCCATCCTTGGCTTCGTCTTCGGGGTGCTGGGCATGGCGATCGCGGCCTGCGCGGCCGGCGTGTACCTGGTCGACGTGCGGCCCAAACTCCTGGAAATTCAGGGCAAGTCGCGCTAGCGGGATGAGGCTGCTGCTGACGGCGCCGGCCGCCGCGCTCGTCGCGCTGTGCTGCCCGCCCCCGCATGCGATCGCCGCGCCCGAACCCTTGGTCGACCACACCGAATGGGCGCAGTGGCAGGGCCGTAGCAGCCTGCGGGTCTTCCCCACGCCGGCCGGCCGGACCGCCTCCCGCACGCCCACGAGCATGGCCTGGGCCGACGAGGCCTGGTCCGAGGTGCTCGCCCTGGCGCCCGACGCCGACACCCCCGGGATGCGTGCGCAGTTCCTGTGCCACTGGCAGTTCGCCGAACTGGCGCGGCCCGGCAAGACCAGCTGGAACCTTGAGCCCTGGCGGCCGGTCGTCGACGACGCCGAAATGGTTGCCTCCGACTGCAATCCGGGCGGTGGGGAAGAATCGTTCGGATGACCGGCCACCCCACGCGGGCGGAGTTGGCGGCGTTCGTCGACCACACCCTGCTCAAACCCGAAGCCAGCGCCGCCGACGTGACCGCCCTGGTCGCCGAAGCGGCCGAACTGGGCGTGTACGCGGTCTGCGTCTCGCCCTCGATGGTTCCCGTCGCCGTGCACGCCGGCGCCGGCGTGCGGGTGGCCAGCGTCGCGGGATTCCCGTCAGGCAAGCATGTTTCGGCGGTCAAGGCGCACGAGGCCGCGCTGGCCGTGGCGTCCGGCGCCTGCGAGGTCGACATGGTCATCGACGTCGGCGCGGCGCTGGCGGGCGACGTCGATGCGGTGCGCTCCGACATTCAGGCCGTGCGCGACGCCGTCGGCGGCGCGGTGCTCAAGGTGATCGTGGAATCCTCAGCGCTGCTGGCGCTGGCCGACGAGCGCACGCTGGCGCGGGTGTGCCGCGCGGCCGAAGACGCCGGCGCCGACTTCGTCAAGACCTCGACCGGGTTTCATCCGACCGGCGGCGCGTCCGCGCGGGCCGTCGCGCTGATGGCCGAGACGGTCGGTGGCCGGCTGGGCGTGAAGGCCAGCGGCGGCATCCGCACCGCCGCGGACGCGCTCGCGATGCTGGATGCCGGCGCGACCCGGCTGGGCCTCTCGGGAACCCGGGGAGTGCTCGACGGGCTCGGCTGAAACCGCCCGAGCCCGGCCATCAGAGGTTGGCGAAGCAGGGGTTGTTGTTGTCGCCGGCGGGAATGCTGGCGTTGCGTGTCGAGAAGTGGCTGGTCACACCCTTGTCGGTGACCTGCACGCTGTCGGCGTGAATGCCCAGCGGGTAGTTCTTGGTCAGGTTCGAGGTGAAGTCGTCCAGGGTCGACTGCACGGATTCCTTGGGCATCGTGAAGCCGAGCGCGTTGAAGCTGACGATCTGCAGCTTCAGCCCGGTGCCCTCCACCACCGGCTTGGCGGTGATGTTGTCCAACATGCCCTTGAGCTCGATCGTGCCGTCGGCGGGATGCGTGGTCACGGTGTTGGTGACGAAGGGCCCCAGCACCGGGATCGCGTTCTGCACCGATTCCTTGATGCCGTCACTCGTCCAGCTGATGGTCGCGTCCAGCGAGCCGATGGTGCCCTTCGAGTTGGCCGTGTCCTTGATCCGGACGTCGTTGATGTTGAGCGAGAGCTTCATGCCCTTGGCGTCGCGGATGTTGTTGCCGGCAGTCTGCACCGAGATGTTGGTGTAGTGCTTGGTCGCCTGCTGCCACAGCATCAGGGGCGTCACCCCGAAGGACGCGGTGGCCTGGTCCTTGACCTCGCAGGCCACTGCCTCGGCGACCTTGGTGTCCGCGACGTGGCGCACGTACAGCTCGGCCCCGATGAGCCCGGCGATGATCAGCGCGAAAACGATGATGAAGATCAGCAGGACCGAGACCGGATCACGACCGAAGCGGCGCTTCTTCTTCCCCGGCGTTGCGTCATCGCCGGGCGCAGTGGCCAGCCGCTCGGTCGGGCCGGCGGGCGGGGTGGTCGGCGGCGGGTAGCCGCGCTGCTGCATGTTGGGCTGGGGCGTCCCGAACCGCTCCGTCTGGCCCGGCGGGGGACCCTGAGCGGGCGGCGGTGGCGGTGCCGGCGGGGGCACGTGACCTGGGCCGCCTGTGCTGATCCGCTCGGTTGGCCGTTCCGTGGGAGGCTGCCCGAACGGTCCCTGGTTGGAGGGACGGGCCCACTTCGACGGGTCCTGGTTCGGGGGTCCTTGTGGGTTCGTCACCGTACCGATTCTGCCCTATCCACCTGAGCAAAGGCCGAGCGGTTGCTGAGGACTGCGATGGCTTTGCGCGCCTCGGCGACCCTGTCGACGTCGACGTCGGCGACCACGAGCTGCGGCTCCGCACCGGCCGACGCGACGACCTCGCCCAGCGGCGAAACGACCAGACTGCCGCCGACCCCGGTGGGTGCGCCCGATCCGGATTCCGCCTGCGCGGCACCGGGGTCCGCCTGACCGGCGGCGGCGACGTAGCTCATCGAGTCGAGCGCGCGGGCGCGGGCCAGCAGCGTCCACTGGTCGAGTTTGCCCGGGCCCGCTCCCCAGGACGCGCACACGGCGATCACCTGGGCGCCGCGGCGGGCCAGCTCGGTGTAGAGCTCCGGGAAACGGATGTCGTAGCAAACGGTCAACCCGACGCCGACGCCGTCGACCGTGATCACCACGGGTTCGTGTCCCGGCGCGACCGTCCGCGATTCGGTGAAGCCGAACGCGTCGTAGAGGTGGATCTTGTCGTAGTGGGCGCCCGACTGATCGGGTGCCGCCGCGAGCAGCGTGTTTTTCACCCGCCCGTCGCCGGCCGGGGTGAACATGCCCGCGACGACGGTGATCTTCGATTCGGCCGCGACGCTGCGCACCCCGTCGGCCCAGGGGCCGTCGAGCGGCTGCGCGACCGGGCCGAGCGGGACGCCGAACCGGCACATGGTGGCCTCCGGGAACACCACCAGCTTCGCGCCCGCATCGGCGGCCCGGCGGCTGTATTCGCGCACCAGCTGCAAATTTGCTGCGGGATCGGTGCCGCTGAGGATCTGCGCCAGGGCGATTCGCATGAAGGCCAGCTTAGAGCGAAGTCGCGGTGAGGGCTCAGGCCGTTTTGGCGATCCACTCCGTGGTGAAGCGCTGTTCGGCGGCGATCAGCTCGGCCAGGCGCGCGCCGATGATGTTCTCCAACTTGCCGCCGATGATCGGGACGCGCACGTGGACGGTGGCCCGGAACGTCAGCCGAGAGCCCCCGGCCCGTCCGATGGGTTCCAGCACCGCGGTGCCCTCCAGGCTCACGGGCGCACCCACGATCGAGCCCATGACCGACCCCGCCGCGGCCCCATCGGTCACCGGCCCCCACGTCTCCTCGCGCCGGATGCGCAGGTCGCCGCTGTGCAACTGCGTGACCATCCCGGGCAGCTTGTCGCTGCTGATCACCTGCAGGGTGACGACCTCGACGGTGTCGTCGTCGCCGGACTGCCCGCCGACCCGCATCGACTCCAGCGTGGCGACGTCGGCCCCGGATTCGGCCAGCCTGGCTCGCCAGTAGTTCGCATCGGTGAAGGCCCGGTGCACCTCGTCAACACTGCCGTCGTAGTCGGCCGACAAGTCGAATGAACGCGGCATAGCAGGTCAGGCTACCGTTACGGGCCATGAAATCCAGCGGTGCCGGTTCGGTGTTCGCCGGTGCGTCGGTGGCCGAGTCGGCGCCACTGGCGCCGCTGACGACCCTGCGGATCGGGCCGATCGCACGGCGCCTCGTCACGTGCACCAACAGCGACCAGGTCGTCGCCGCGCTGGGGCGCCTGGACGCGGAATCGCGTGCGGGACAAGGCGGCCCGGTGCTGGTGTTCGCCGGCGGCTCCAACCTGGTGATCTCCGACACGTGCGCCGACCTGACCGCCGTGAAGCTGGCCAACGACGGCATCACGGTCGACGGCAACCTGATCCGCGCCCAGGCGGGCGCGGTGTGGGACGACGTCGTGCTCGCCGCCATCGAGCACGGCCTCGGCGGGCTGGAATGCCTGTCCGGCATCCCCGGCTCGGCCGGGGCCACCCCGGTGCAGAACGTGGGTGCCTACGGCGCGGAGGTGTCCGACACCATCACGCGGGTAAAGGTGCTCGACCGCGGCACCGGCGAAGTGCGCTGGGTGCCGGGCGGCGAGCTGGGCTTCGGCTACCGCACCAGCGTGTTCAAACGCGGTGGCGCCGGCGGCTTCGAAATCCCTTCCGTCGTACTGGAAGTGGAGTTCGCGCTGGACGCATCGGGGCGCAGCGCGCCGCTGCGCTACGCGGAGTTGGCGGCGGCGCTGAACGTCGGCGTCGGGGAGCGTGCCGAGCCGCGGGCGGTCCGCGAAGCCGTGCTGGCCCTGCGGGCCCGCAAGGGCATGGTGCTCGACCCGGCCGACCACGACACCTGGAGCGTGGGCTCGTTCTTCACCAACCCGGTCGTCGCCCCCGACGTCTACGAGCGGCTGGCGGCGACCGTCGACGGGCCCGTCCCGAACTACCCGGCGCCCGACGGCGTGAAGCTGGCCGCCGGCTGGCTGGTGGAACGGGCCGGCTTCGCCAAGGGCTATCCGGAGCCGGGACCGGGCGGACGCGAAGCGCCCTGCCGGCTGTCCACCAAGCACGCGTTGGCGCTGACCAACCGCGGGGGCGCCCGCGCCGACGACGTGATCGCACTGGCCCGCGCCGTCCGCGACGGCGTCGCGGACGTGTTTGGTGTCACACTGATCCCCGAGCCCGTCCTGCTGGGGTGCAGGCTGTAGCCGCAAAATTTGCCGACGCGGGCCAGACCCCGATTTGTCGCGGGCGGGTCGGCGGATTTTCCCCGGTATCTTTGATTTTCGTGACCCCGTCCCGCGCCCCGCGGCCGTTCAACCGGCGCGTTGCTTTGGCGACCCTCGGGCTCGGCGTGCTCGCCCCCAATGCGCTGGCCGCATGCGGTGGCACGTCCGCGAAACAAGCCGAGAAGAAGGAGCAGCCGGCGCTGCAGCTGAAGTACCAGCCCGCCGACGCCACCCAGAACGTGGTGCCGATCGCCCCGGTCAGCGTCCAGGTGAGCGACGGGTGGTTCCAGCACGTCACGCTGTCGAATTCGTCGGGCAAGGCCGTCGCCGGAACGTTCAACCAGGACCGGACCGTCTACACGACCTCCGAACCCCTGGGCTACGACATGACCTACACGTGGAGCGGCTCGGCCGTCGGGCACGACGGCAAGGCGGTCCCGGTTGCGGGGAAGTTCACCACGGTCTCGCCCAGCAAGAAGATTGGCGGGGCGTTCCAGCTGGCCGACGGCCAGACCGTCGGCGTCGCGGCGCCGATCATCCTGCAGTTCGACGCCCCGATCACCGACAAGGCCGCCGTCGAAAAGGCGCTGACCGTCACGACGAACCCGCCCGTCGAGGGCAGCTGGGCCTGGCTGCCCGACGAGGCGCAGGGCGCCCGCGCGCACTGGCGCACCCGCGAGTACTACCCGGCGGGCACCACCGTCAGCGTCGAGGCCAAGCTGTACGGCCTGCCCTTCGGCGACAGCGCGTACGGCGCCGAGGACATCTCGCTGAACATCCAGATCGGCCGCCGGCAGGTGGTCAAGGCCGAAGTCTCGTCGCACCGCATCCAGGTGGTCCGCGACGAGGGCGTCGTCATGGACTTCCCGTGCAGCTACGGCGAGGCCGACAAAGCGCGCAACGTCACCCGCAACGGCATCCACGTGGTCAGCGAGAAGTACGCCGACTTCTACATGTCCAACCCGGCGGCCGGCTACAACCACATCCACGAACGCTGGGCGGTGCGGATCTCCAACAACGGCGAGTTCATCCACGCCAACCCGGCGAGCGCCGGCGCGCAGGGCAACACCAACGTCACCAACGGCTGCATCAACCTGTCCACGGGTGACGCCGAGCAGTACTACCAGTCGGCGATGTACGGCGACCCGGTCGAAGTGACCGGGAGCTCGATCCAGCTGTCCTACTCCGACGGCGACATCTGGGACTGGGCCGTGGACTGGGACACCTGGGTGGCGATGTCGGCGCTGCCGCCGCCCACCGCGCACCCGCCGTCGACGCAGATCCCGGTCACCGCGCCCGTCACGCCGTCCAACGCGCCGACCCTGTCGGGCACCCCGACCACGACGACGCCCGCCACCACCGGTCCGGCTACCCCCGGCGGTTAAAGCGACTGGCCGACGCCTGGTCGCGCGGCTTCATCACGATCAGGTCCAGATCGACGTGGGCGGGGCGCGAGGCGACGAATCCGATCACCTCGGCCACGTCGGCCGCCACCAACGGGGTGATGCCGGTGTAGACGGCATCCGCGCGCTGTTGGTCGCCGTCGAAGCGCACCAGCGAGAATTCCGTTTCGACGGCCCCCGGGGCGATCTCGGTCAGCCGCACCGGTTTGCCCAGTAGCTCGCCCCGCAGCGTGCGGTGCAGCGCGCCCTGGCCGTGTTTGGCCGCCGTATAGCCGGCGCCGCCGTCGTAAACCTCAAGTGCCGCAACGGAAGTGACGGTGACGATCAGCCCGTCACCGGACTCGATCAGCTTGGGCAGCAACGCGCGGGTGACCCGCAGCGTGCCGATCACGTTGGTCTCCCACATCCACCGCCAGTGGTCGAGTTCGGCATCGGCGACGGGTTCCAGTCCGCGGGCGCCGCCGGCGTTGTTGACCAGCACGTCGACGCGGCTCAGTTTGCTCGCCAGCGCGTCGACGGACGCATCGTCTGTGACATCGGCCACAATCGCGGTGCCGCCGATCTCCTCGGCCAGGTCGCGGATCCGGTCGGCGCGGCGCGCCACCGCGACGATGTGAAAGCCCTGCGCAGCCAGGGTTCGAGCGGTCGCCGCGCCGATTCCGGAGCTGGCTCCCGTGATCACCGCGACGCGTTCATTCCTGCCAGTTTCAACCATCGAAACAACCTTAGTGAACGTGCTAAATTTTCCGTGTGCTTCACAGCGCCCTGTCCGACATCACCACCGCCGCGTGTCTGTGCGCGGCGGGTGCGTGTTGTTGCTGCGCACTTTGCCGCTCCTGACCCCATGCCAGGTGTGGCCAAGATGGCCAGCAAAATTCGGACAAAAGGACGCTCGTGCCCACCAATACCCTCACCCATACCCATCTTTCGGCCGGCCGCGTCGTCGGCTATTCCGGCCAGAAGGGCCACCGCTCGGTGCGCCGGCAGATCGTGCCGCCGGCCTTGCACATCCCCGACTCCGCGGCGGCCTCCGTCTTCCGGGCCGTCCGGCTGCGCGGTCCCGTCGGCCGTGACGTCATCGCCGGCGTCACCTCGCTGAGCATCGCGACGGTCAACCGTCAGGTCATCGCCCTGCTGGAGGCGGGCCTGCTGCGCGAGCGCGCCGACCTGGCCGTCTCGGGCGCGATCGGCCGCCCGCGCGTGCCGGTCGAGGTCAACCACGAGCCGTTCGTGACGCTGGGCATCCACATCGGTGCGCGCACCACCAGCATCGTGGCCACCGACCTGTTCGGCCGCACCCTCGACACCGTCGAGACCCCGACGCCGCGCAACCCGGCCGGGCCCGCGCTGGCGTCGCTGGCCGACAGCGCCCGGCGATACCTGCGGCGTTGGCATCGGCGGCGGCCGCTGTGGGTCGGCGTCGCCATCGGTGGCACCGTCGACGGCGCCACCGGCCAGGTGGACCACCCGCGACTGGGCTGGCGGCAGGCGCCGGTCGGCCAGGTGCTGGCCGACGCGCTGGGCCTGCCGGTTTCGGTGGCCTCGCACGTCGACGCCATGGCCGGAGCCGAGCTGCTGCTGGGCATGCGCCGGTTCCTGCCCAGCTCGCCGACCAGCCTGTACGTCTACGCCCGCGAGACCGTGGGCTACGCGCTGGTGATCGGCGGGCGGGTGCACTGCCCGTCCAGCGGGCCGGGCACCATCGCGAGCCTGCCGGCCCAGTCCGAGCTGCTCGGCGGCACCGGTCAGCTGGAATCCACCGTCAGTGACGAGGCCGTGGTGGCCGTCGCCCGCCAGCAGCGCATCCTGCCGTTCGCCCCGGCGAACCGCGCCAACGGGCCCGCCACCGGCATCGCCGACCTGTTGCGGGTGGCGCGCGCCGGCAACCAGCAGGCCAAGGATCTGCTCGCCGAGCGGGGCCGGGTGCTCGGGGAGGCGGTGGCGTTGCTGCGCGACATGCTCAACCCCGACGAACTGGTCGTCGGCGGCCAGGCGTTCACCGAATACCCCGAGGCGATGGAGCAGGTGGAGGCGGCGTTCGCCGCACGCTCGGTGCTGGGGCCGCGCGACATCCGCCTCACCGCGTTCGGCAACCGGGTGCAGGAGGCCGGCGCGGGGACCGTGTCGCTGTCCGGGCTGTACGCCGACCCGCTGGGCGCGATGCGGCGGGCGGGGGCGCTCGACGCCCGGCTGCACGAGGTCACCCGGGACGAGTCGTCCGCCTGAGCCGTCCTGTAAAGATGACAGGGTGCGCCACGATGACGTTTTCCGGCTGAACGAACCGCGCCGGGTCGCAGTGTTGGCGGTCCACACCTCCCCGCTGGCCCAGCCCGGCACCGGCGACGCAGGCGGCATGAACGTCTACGTGCTGCAGACCGCGTTGCATCTGGCGCGCCGGGGCATCGAGGTGGAGATCTTCACCCGGGCGACCGCGTCCGCCGACCCGCCGGTCGCGCGGGTGGCGCCGGGAGTGCTGGTCCGCAACGTGGTGGCGGGGCCGTTCGAAGGGCTGGACAAATACGATCTGCCCACCCAGCTGTGCGCGTTCGCGGCCGGCGTATTGCGCGCCGAGGCATCCCACGAGCCCGGTTACTACGACATCGTGCACTCGCATTATTGGCTGTCCGGGCAGGTGGGGTGGCTGGCGCGTGACCGCTGGGCGGTGCCGTTGGTGCACACCGCACACACCCTCGCCGCGGTCAAGAACGCGGCGCTGGCCGAGGGGGACTCGCCCGAGCCGCCGCTGCGCACGGTGGGGGAGCAGCAGGTGGTCGACGAGGCCGACCGGCTGATCGTCAACACCGACGACGAGGCCAGGCAGCTGATCACGATTCACCACGCCGACCCGGCGCGGATCGACGTCGTCCATCCCGGCGTGGACCTCGACGTGTTCCGGCCCGGCGATCGTCGGGCCGCCCGGGCCGCGCTGGGCCTGCCACCCGACGAACCCATCGTGGCGTTCGTCGGCCGGATCCAGCCGCTGAAGGCCCCCGACATCGTGTTGCGTGCCGCGGCGAAACTGCCCGGGGTGCGGATCGTCGTGGCGGGCGGACCGTCGGGCAGCGGCCTGGCTTCCCCGGACGGATTGGCCCGCCTGGCCGACGAGCTGGGCATCACCGCGCGGGTGACTTTTTTGCCCCCGCAGTCGCGGTCGAACCTGGCCACCTTGTTCCAGGCCGCCAATGTCGTTGCGGTGCCGAGTTATTCGGAGTCCTTCGGCCTGGTCGCCCTCGAGGCGCAGGCCTGCGGCACCCCGGTGGCGGCGGCCGCGGTCGGCGGGCTGCCGGTGGCCGTGCGCGACGGGGTCACCGGCACGCTGGTCGCCGGGCACGACGTCGATCGATGGGCGGCCGCCCTGGACGGGCTGCTGCGCAGGCCGGCGCCGGCGGCCGGGGAGATGGGCCGCGCGGCCGCCGCCCACGCGGCGACCTTCTCCTGGGATCACACCACCGATGCGCTGCTGGCCAGCTATAGCCGCGCGATCCGCGAGTACACCGCCGAGCGCCGCGAGGTGGGCGCATGAGTTCCTCTACCGATGTGTCACGGGTGATCGAGGATGCCCTGCGGGCAAGCGGGCTGAACTACTCGAAACACGCTGGCGCGCATGGCGGTCCGTCGGGGTTGGTGGTGGAACTGCCCGGTGAGCGCAAGCTCAAGACCAACACCATCCTGAGCGTGGGCGAGCATTCGGTGCGGGTCGAGGCGTTCGTGTGCCGCAAGCCGGACGAGAACCACGAGGGCGTGTACCGGTTCCTGCTCAAGCGCAATCGCCGGCTCTACGGCGTGGCCTACACGCTGGACAACGTCGGCGACATCTACCTGGTGGGCCGCATGTCGCTGCCGTCGGTGGACGCCGACGAGATCGACCGGGTGCTCGGCCAGGTGCTCGAAGCGGTGGACTCGGACTTTAATACGTTGCTGGAGTTGGGTTTTCGCTCGTCGATCCAGAAAGAGTGGGAGTGGCGCGTATCGCGCGGCGAGTCGCTGAAGAACCTGCAGGCGTTCGCCCACCTGATCGACGAAGACGACGATGCAGAGCGCGAAGCGCGATGAGGAGGAGTCGAGCTTTGAGCCGCGAAGACGACGATGCAGAGCGCGAAGCGCGATGAGGAGGAGTCGAGCTTTGAGCCGCGAAGACGACGATGCGGACGACGACGACCGCTGAATGAGCGCGTGAGAGACTAACCGGCATGGGTGACTCCGCCACGCTGATCCTGCTCCGCCACGGTGAAAGCGAATGGAATTCGCTGAACCTGTTCACCGGTTGGGTGGACGTCGGGCTGACCGACAAGGGCCGCACCGAGGCGGTGCGCAGCGGCGAGCTGCTGGCCGAACACAATCTGTTGCCCGACGTCCTCTACACGTCGCTGCTGCGCCGGGCCATCTCCACCGCGCACCTGGCGCTGGACGCCGCCGACCGGCTGTGGATCCCGGTGCGGCGCACCTGGCGGCTCAACGAACGCCATTACGGGGCGCTGCAGGGCCTGGACAAGGCCGAGACCAAGGCGCGCTACGGCGACGACCAGTTCATGGCCTGGCGACGCAGCTACGACACGCCGCCCCCGCCGATCGAGAAGGGCAGCACCTACAGCCAGGACACCGATCCCCGCTACGCCGACATCGGCGGCGGGCCGCTGACCGAGTGCCTCGCCGACGTGGTCGTCCGTTTCCTGCCGTATTTCACCGACGTCATCGTCCCGGACCTGCGCAGCGGCAAGACGGTGCTGATCGTCGCGCACGGCAACTCGCTGCGGGCCCTGGTCAAGCACCTCGATCGGATGTCCGACGACGACATCGTGGGCCTGAACATCCCGACCGGCATCCCGCTGCGCTACGACCTGGACGCCGACCTGCGCCCGGTGGTGCCCGGCGGCACCTATCTGGACCCCGAGGCGGCCGCCGCCGGTGCCGCCGCGGTCGCCGGCCAGGGCCGCCGCTGACGTTTGCGCCCGGCGCAATCCGTCGCGCGAACGCCCCGTTAGCCAAACATCACGTGAACGGGAGCGGAACACCTGTGACGCAAGGTGTGACTTGTCCGATTTTGGCCTCGTTCTGCTAGGGCAGCGTTCAGGAAGATTTGTAGGATTTGCTATGTGACTGTGTTCTCGGCGCTGTTGCTGGCCGGGGTGTTGTCCGTGCTGGCGCTGGCCGCAGGAGTGGCGGTCGGGGTCCGACTGTCGCCGCGCGCGATGCAGCGCCGGCAGCGGGTGAGCACCGAATGGACCGGGATCACCGTCGGGCAGATGCTGGAATGCATCGTGGCGCTGATGCCGGTGGGCGCGGCGGTGGTGGACGTCCACCGCGACGTCGTCTACCTCAACGACCGGGCCAAGGAGCTCGGCCTGGTGCGCGATCGTCAGCTCGATGACCAGGCCTGGGAGGCGGCGCAGCAGGCGCTGACCGGTGTCGATGTCGAGTTCGACCTGCAGCCCTCGAAACGGACGGGCGCCCGGTCCGGGCTATCGGTGCACGGGCAGGCCCGGTTGCTCAGCGAAGAGGACCGCCGGTTCGCCGTGGTCTTCGCCCACGACCAGTCCGACTACGCGCGGATGGAAGCGACCCGGCGCGACTTCGTCGCCAACGTCAGCCACGAGCTCAAGACCCCGGTGGGTGCGATGGCCCTGCTCGCCGAGGCCCTGCTGGCGTCGGCCGACGACTCCGAAACCGTGCGGCGGTTCGCCGAGAAGGTGCTCGTCGAAGCCAACCGTTTGGGGGACATGGTCGCCGAGCTGATCGAGCTGTCCCGGCTGCAGGGCGCCGAACCGCTGCCCAACGTCGTCGACGTCGACGTCGATAAGGTTGTGAGCGAAGCGATTTCGCGTCACAAGGTGGCCGCCGAGAACACCAAGATTGCGGTCCGCACCGACGCCCCCAGCGGGTTGCGGGTGCTCGGCGACGAAACGCTGTTGACCACCGCGCTGGCCAACCTGGTCTCCAACGCGATCGCCTATTCGCCGCCGGGTTCGCCGGTGTCGATCAGCCGTCGCCGCCGCGGCGAGAACGTCGAGATCGCCGTCACGGATCGCGGGATCGGGATCGCCCTGGAAGACCAGGAGCGGGTCTTCGAGCGTTTCTTCCGGGGCGACAAGGCGCGTTCGCGGGCCACCGGCGGCAGCGGGCTGGGCCTGGCCATCGTCAAACACGTCGCGGCTAACCACAACGGCACCATCGGCGTGTGGAGCAAGCCGGGAACCGGATCGACATTCACGCTGTCCATTCCCGCGGCCAAGCCGTCTCCTCGAGACGAGGGCGAATCCGAGCAAGCGCAGGGTCGCGACGTGCGGCCCGACCGGTCCCAACGAGAGGAAGAACTAAGTCGATGACCCGCGCGTACGACGATGCCGAGGAGGAATCGCGCTCATGACCCGCGCGTATGACGATGCAGAGCGTAGCGATGAGGAGGAATCGCGCTGATGACCAGTGTGCTGATCGTGGAGGACGAGGAGTCGCTGGCCGATCCGCTGGCGTTCCTGCTCCGCAAGGAAGGCTTTGAGGCCACCGTGGTGACCGACGGGTCGGCGGCGCTCGCCGAGTTTGACCGCGCCGGCGCCGACATCGTCCTACTTGACCTGATGCTGCCCGGAATGTCTGGCACCGACGTCTGCAAGCAACTGCGGGCGCGTTCCAGCGTGCCGGTGATCATGGTGACCGCCCGCGATAGCGAGATCGACAAGGTCGTGGGTCTCGAGCTGGGCGCGGATGACTATGTGACCAAGCCCTATTCGGCGCGCGAGCTGATCGCGCGGATCCGGGCGGTGTTGCGCCGCGGCGGCGAGGACGACTCCGAGATCAGCGATGGCGTGCTCGAGTCGGGCCCGGTGCGGATGGACGTCGAACGCCACGTCGTGTCGGTCAACGGCGACACGATCACCTTGCCGCTCAAGGAATTCGACCTGCTCGAGTACCTGATGCGCAACAGTGGCCGGGTGCTGACCCGCGGGCAGCTGATCGACCGGGTATGGGGCGCGGACTACGTCGGCGACACCAAGACGCTCGACGTCCACGTCAAGCGCCTGCGGTCCAAGATCGAAGCCGACCCGGCCAACCCGGTGCACCTGGTGACGGTGCGGGGCCTGGGCTACAAGCTGGAGGGCTAGCGGCTACTCGGCGATGCGAGTCGCCGGGTGCACCGCGATGAGTCCTAACTTGCTGCGGCGCTTGCACATTGCGGCCAGCTCCGCGTAGGCCTTGCCGCCCAGCAGTTCGGTGAGTTCGTCGGCCAGGCTTTCCCACACCTGCTTGGCGCCGACGTGGGCGGCCGGGTCGCCGGTGCAGTACCAGTGCAGGTCGGCGCCCCCGGAACCCCAGCCGCGGCGGTCGTATTCGGTGACCCAGGTCTTGAGGATCTCGGTGCCGTCGGGCCGGGTCACCCACTCCTGGCTGCGACGGATCGGCAACTGCCAGCAGACATCCGGCTTCATGGTCAGCGGCGGCACACCGAGCTTGAGGGCCTTGCTGTGCAGCGCGCAGCCGACGCCGCCCGCGAAGCCGGGCCGGTTGAGGAAAATGCACGCGTCCTTGTGCTTGCGGGTGCGGTACTGGGGCTGGCCCTCATGCTCGTCGAGCTCCAGATATCCCTTGCGGCCCAAGCCTTTTTCGCGATACTGCCAGTCGGCGGCGGTCAGCTTTTTCACCGCGTCGTCGAGGCGGGCGCGGTCGTCGTCGTCGGACAAGAACGCGCCGTGTGAGCAACATCCGTCGTCGGGGCGGCCCTCCACCGTGCCCTGGCAGGCGGGCGTGCCGAACACACACGTCCACCGCGAGAGCAGCCAGGTCAGGTCGGCGGCGATCAGGTGCTCGGGGTTGTCGGGGTCGTAGAACTCCACCCATTCGCGGGCGAAATCCAGTTCGACCTCGTGGCCCGGCTGTCCGGGTTCTGGGTGCGAATTCGCCACGGAGTCCACGTTAGACCACATTTCGGCGCGGCCGCGCCGCTGACACTCGTGGCCCGTATGGCCGTGATCACGGTGGGTTAACCGGGTCGCGCAAAAGCCTGCCGGCGACGCCCCGTTAGGTTGTCTACGTGCGATTGGGCGTTCTCGACGTGGGCAGCAACACGGTGCATCTCCTGGTGGTCGATGCCCACCGGGGCGGTCATCCGACGCCGATGAGTTCGACGAAGGCCACCCTGCGGCTGGCCGAGGCCACCGACAGCGCCGGCAAGATCACCAAACGTGGTGCCGAGAAGCTGATCTCCACAATCGACGAATTCGCTAAGATCGCCGACAGTTCGGGCTGCGAGGAGCTGATGGCCTTCGCCACCTCGGCGGTCCGTGATGCCGGCAACTCCGACGACGTGCTAAGCCGGGTGCGCAAGGAGACCGGCGTCGAGTTGCGGGTGCTGACCGGAGTCGACGAGTCGCGGCTGACCTTTCTGGCGGTGCGCCGCTGGTACGGGTGGAGCGCGGGGCGGATCATCAACCTCGACATCGGTGGCGGCTCGCTGGAGATGTCCAGCGGCCTGGACGAGGAGCCCGAAGTCGCGATGTCGCTGCCGCTGGGCGCCGGCCGGCTGACCCGCGAGTGGTTGCCCGACGATCCGCCCGGGCGGCGCCGGGTGGCGATGCTGCGGGATTGGCTGGACGCCGAACTCGCCGAGGCCAGCGCGAAGATCCTCGACGCCGGCAGTCCCGACCTGGCGGTGGCGTCGTCGAAGACGTTCCGCTCGCTGGCGCGGCTCACCGGCGCGGCCCCGTCGGGCGCCGGACCGCGGGTCAAGAGGACGCTGACAGCAAACGGCCTCAGGCAACTCATATCTTTCATCTCTAGGATGACGACCGCTGACCGGGCGGAACTGGAAGGAGTGAGCGCCGAGCGCGCCCCGCAGATCGTGGCGGGTGCGCTGGTGGCGGAGGCGAGCATGCGAGCGCTGTCGATCGAAGTGGTGGATATTTGCCCGTGGGCATTACGGGAAGGTCTCATTCTGCGCAAACTCGACAGTGAAGCCGACGGAACCGCCCTCATGGGCCCGTCGGTGCGTAATGCTGGAGGTCAGGTAGTTGATCGGAATCAGCACCGATCGAGAGGCGACAAACCATGACCGGACCGCACTCCGAGACCGAGAGCCCGGGCACTCGGCCGATCTCGGTGGCCGAATTGCTGGCCAGAAACGGAACCATCGGTGCCCCGGCGGTCACCCGGCGGCGCCGCCGTCGCCGCGGTGACAGCGACGCGGTGACCGTCGCCGAGCTCACCGGCGAAATCCCGGTGGTCCGCGACGACGACGACGCCGAACACGGCGCTACCGACACCATCGAGGCCGTCAAACCCGCCGATTCGCCCGTCGAGGACGTCGCCGCCGAGCCGGTGACCGAAGACAAGCCCAAGACCGCCTACTGGTCCGAGCCCGAGCCGCGCTGGCCCAAGTCGCCGCCGCAGCCCAAGCGGGTGCCGGGCCCCGAGCGCAGCGCCTACCCGCGGCCCTTGGCCAACGGGACCGCCCGGCCCGAGGAGCCCTCCGGCGCCGAGGACATGAGCCCTGATCCGATGGACCATTACGCCGACATCCCCGTCGACGTGATGGATTCCGACGTGCGTGAAGCCGAACCCGCGCTGGAGGACTCCGCCTACGTGCGCTCCTACCTGCGGTCCTCGGGCTCGCTGGACGAGGATCTGGACGAGGACGGGGACGCCGCGCGCGCGGGGTCGCTCGACACCGGACTGCTCGGCCTCGAGGACGAGGACGCTCATGCGGAGGGCGCCGACGCTCACCCGGCGGAGGGCAGGCTCGACGCGCTGTGGCGCGGCGCCGTGGTTGTGCTGCAGTCGATCCTGGCGGTCGCGTTCGGCGGCGGGCTGTTCGTGGCCTTCGACCAACTGTGGCGCTGGAACAGCATCGTGGCGCTGGTGCTCTCGGTGCTGGTCATCCTCGGCCTGGTGGTCGGGGTTCGGGTGGTCCGCAAAACCGAGGACATCGCCAGCACGTTGATCGCGGTCGCGGTGGGTGCGTTGATCACCCTGGGGCCCCTGGCGCTGTCGTTGCAGTCGGGCTAGCGGCGCCCACATCCAGTGCGCCCAGCCATCAAAGTCGGCCTCTCCACGGCTTCGGTGTACCCGTTGCGGGCCGAGGCCGCCTTCGAGTACGCGGCCCGGCTCGGCTACGACGGCGTCGAGCTGATGGTCTGGGCCGAATCGGCGAGTCAGGACGTCGCGGCGGTCAAGAAGCTGTCCAGGCGCTATCGCGTGCCGGTGCTGTCGGTGCACGCGCCGTGCCTGCTGATCTCGCAACGGGTGTGGGGCCCCAACCCGATCCCCAAGCTGGACCGCAGCGTGCGCGTCGCCGAACAGCTGGGCGCGCAGACCGTCGTCGTGCATCCGCCGTTTCGCTGGCAGCGGCGTTACGCCGAGGGGTTCAGCGAGCAGGTGGCGAAGCTGGAATCGTCGAGCGACGTGATGGTCGCGGTGGAGAACATGTTCCCGTTCCGGGCGGACCGGCTCTTCGGGGCCGGCCAGTCGCTGGAACGGATGCGCCGGCGGGGCGGCGGCCCCGGCCCGGCGATTTCGGCGTTCGCGCCCTCCTACGACCCGCTCGACGGCAACCACGCGCACTACACGCTGGACCTGTCCCACACCGCGACGGCGGGAACCGACTCGCTGGACATGGCGCAGCGGATGGGTGCCGGCCTGGTCCACCTGCACCTGTGCGACGGCAATGGTCTGCCCGCCGACGAGCACCTGGTGCCCGGACGCGGCACCCAACCCACCGCCGAGGTGTGCCAGATGCTGGCCGGCGGCCAGTTCGCCGGGCACGTCATCCTGGAGGTGTCGACGTCCAGCGCGCGCTCAGCCAATGAGCGCGAAGCCATGCTCGCCGAGTCGCTGCAGTTCGCCCGCACGCATCTGCTGCGCTGATGATTCAGGAGACCCGCAAAAGTCCATGAACGCGTTATTCACCACCGCAATGTCGTTGCGGGAGGCCGGTTCCGGCGTTTACGAAGGAGAGCTCGACAAGCGCTGGACCATCGGTCCCAAGGTGCACGGCGGCGCGATGCTGGCCCTGTGCGCCAACGCCGCGCGCACCGCCTGCGGCGGACAGCCGGCCGGACCGGACCTGCAACCGGTCGCCGTGTCCGCGAGCTTCCTGTGGGCGCCCGATCCGGGGCCGGTGCAGTTGGTCACGTCGATCCGTAAGCGCGGCCGCCGGATCAGTGTCGTGGACGTCGAGCTCACCCAGGGTGACCGCACCGCGGTGCACGCCGTGGTCAACCTCGGCGAGCCCGAGCATTACCCGGTCGACGATGCGGGCCGTGAAGCGGCCCGAGGAGGAGCCGGGTCATCGAGCAGGCCGGTCGACGGCGCGGTGAAGCCGTTGCTGTCGGCCAACCCGGTGGCCGACCTGATGACGCCCGAACCACCCGACGACATCGAGCCGATCGGCCCCGGGCATCCGCTGGCCGGCCTGGTGCACCTGGGCGAGGGTTGCGACGTGCGGCCGGTGTTGTCGACGATGCAGGTCCGCGACGACGGGCGCCCGCCGGTGATCCAGATGTGGGCACGCCCCCGCGGCGTGGCCCCGGACGCGCTGTTCGCGCTCATGTGCGGCGACCTGTCGGCGCCGGTGACCTTCGCCGTGGACCGCACCGGTTGGGCACCCACCATCCAGCTCACCGCCTTCCTGCGGGGGTTGCCCGCCGACGGCTGGCTGCGCATCATCGCGACCTGCACCGAGATCGGGCACAACTGGTTCGACGAGGACCACACGGTCGTCGACAGCCTCGGGCGCCTGGTGGTGCAGGCCCGCCAGCTGGCGTTGGTCCCTGCCGCTCGCTAGCCGGCGGTGTCTGCGATGCTGTCCGGCATGGCAAGAATCGCGATCATCGGTGGCGGCAGCATCGGGGAGGCACTGCTGTCGGGTCTGCTGCGCGCGGGCCGGCAGGTCAAGGACCTGGTGGTGGTCGAGCGGGTGCCCGAGCGCGCCAAGTATCTGGCCGACACCTATTCGGTGCTGATCACCTCGGTGGCCGAGGCGGTGGAAAACGCGTCGTTCGTCGTGGTCGCGGTGAAGCCCGCCGACGTGGAGTCGGTGATGTCGGAGGTCGCCCGGGCGGCCGCCGCGGCGGAGAGCGATACCGCCGAGCAGGTCTTCGTCACGGTCGCGGCCGGCGTCACCATCGCCTACTTCGAAGCCAAACTTCCGGCCGGGACGCCGGTGGTGCGGGCAATGCCCAACACCGCGGCGCTGGTCGGCGCGGGCGTCACGGCCCTGGCCAAGGGCAGGTTCGTCACCCCGCCGCAGCTGGAGGGCGTCTCGGCCCTGTTCGATTCCGTCGGCGGGGTGCTGAGCGTCCCCGAGGGCCAAATGGACGCCGTCACCGCGCTGTCGGGCTCGGGTCCCGCGTATTTCTTCCTGATGGTCGAGGCGCTCATCGACGCCGGCGTTGCGGCGGGGCTGAGCCGCGAGGTGGCGGGCGATCTGACCGCGCAGACCATGGCAGGCGCGGCGGCGATGCTGCTGGAACGGATGGACGCCGATCGCCGGCTTTCCGAGGCCGAGGCGCCCGGGATGCGGGTGGACGCCACCGCGACGCAGCTGCGGGCGACCGTGACGTCCCCCGGCGGCACCACCGCGGCGGCCCTGCGTGAGCTGGAACGGGGAGGCCTGCGAGCGGCCGTGGATGCGGCGGTTCAGGCCGCCAAAATGCGCTCTGAGCAGCTAAGAATTACATCAGAGTAATCCAAGATTTTTGAACTGATTGTCCCCCACCAGTACCAGTAACCCCATCAGTCCCGCTATTCTCCTCTTTGTAAGCACGTGTCGGTGCCAGCGGAGGGGAAGCCGCTGGCATGCGCGTGCCTGACACGATTGGGTAGCGATGACGTCTACGAATGGGCCATCAACGCGAGATTCTGCAGGTAAGCCGCGGGACACCGGTTCCGTCGATGGCCAGCAGGGCAGGACGCAATTTCTCACCGTCGCCGAGGTGGCCGCGTTGATGCGGGTCTCCAAGATGACGGTCTACCGGTTGGTGCACAACGGCGAACTACCCGCGGTCCGGGTGGGTCGGTCCTTCCGGGTGCACGCCAAGGCCGTCCACGACATGCTGGAGACGTCCTACTTCGACGCGGGCTGACCCGAACCGGTGGCCGCTCGCGGGCGGCACCTGGCTTCGCGGCTCGGCGGCGATCACGCGACGCGGTTTGGCGTTGGGTGCGTCCGGCTGGGTAAAGTGTCCGGGTCCAATCTTTGAAGCAGGTCTCGGTCTAGATAGCGGAGTTCATGGGTTCAGTAATCAAGAAGCGGCGCAAGCGTATGTCGAAGAAGAAGCACCGCAAGCTGCTGCGTCGCACCCGGGTGCAGCGCAGAAAACTCGGCAAGTAACTCCCGCGGCGGCCTTCCTAAGGCCGCCATAAGGTCACCGTAAAAAGGCCCTAACTGGTCGCTTCGCGCCATAGTGCCGCCGTCCCGCCGACCGCTAGGCTGACCGGGTGGATGGGTCGAATGGGGAGAACACCGGGCCGGACGACACCGCCGGCAACGCGGCGCATTACCCCAAAATCGTGCTGGTCACCGGTGCCTGCCGGTTTCTGGGCGGCTACCTGACGGCTCGGCTCGCGCAGAACCCGATGATCAAAGGGGTCATCGCGGTGGACGCGATCGCCCCCAGCAAGGACATGCTGCGCCGGATGGGGCGCGCCGAGTTCGTCCGCGCCGACATCCGTAACCCCTTCATTGCCAAGGTGATTCGCAACGGCGACGTCGACACGGTGGTGCACGCGGCGGCCGCGTCGTACGCTCCGCGGTCCGGCGGCACCGCGGCGTTGAAAGAAATCAACGTGATGGGCGCGATGCAGCTGTTCGCGGCCTGTCAAAAGGCGCCCTCGGTGCGCCGCGTGGTGCTCAAGTCGACGTCGGAGGTGTACGGCTCGAGCGCCCACGATCCGGTGATGTTCACCGAGGACAGCACCAGCCGTCGTCTGTTCCGCGACGGTTTCGCCAAGGACAGCCTCGACATCGAGGCCTATGCGCGCGGATTGGGGCGGCGCCGGCCCGACATCGCCGTGACGATCTTGCGGCTGGCCAACATGATCGGCCCGGCGATGGACACCACGCTGTCGCGTTATCTCGCCGGGCCTTTGGTGCCGACGATGTTCGGCCGCGACGCCCGGCTGCAGTTGTTGCACGAGCAGGACGCCCTCGGCGCGCTGGAGCGCGCGGCCATGGCCGGCAAGGCGGGAACCTTCAACATCGGCGCCGACGGGATCATCATGCTGTCGCAGGCGATCCGTCGGGCGGGCCGAATCCCTTTGCCCGTACCGGGTTTCGGCGTCTGGGCCCTGGACTCGTTGCGCCGCGCCAATCGCTACAACGAGATCAGTCGCGATCAGTTCGATTATTTGAGTTACGGCCGCGTCATGGACACGAGCCGGATGCGCTCGGAACTCAACTACCAGCCGAAATGGACGACGGCGGAGGCCTTTGACGACTATGTTCGCGGCCGAGGCCTGACTCCCATAATCGACCCATATCGGGTACGCTCCTTGGAGAGTCGCGCCATATCTCTAGCCCAGCGCTGGGGTAGCCGAAATCCAATTCCGTGGGGTGGGGTCAGGTAGGTATCGTGGCGGGTGAAACCAGAGCGAATGTCATTCCACTGCATACGAATCGGGGCCGTGTCGCAGCGCGTCGGAGAGCCGACCAGAGGGCAGAGTCGGCCCGCCAGCACCCCTCGTTACTGACCGATCCGCGCGGCCGCGCCTCGGCGGAGCAGATCGCCGCGGTGGTTCGCGAAATCGACGAGCACCGCCGTGCCACGGGGGCATCGCCCGGCGAGGCGCCGCTGAATGAGCTGGCGCAGCGCGTCGCGTCGGTGGCCGCATTCCTCCGCCAGCGGCTGACGGGTGACTACAGCGTCGACGAGTTCGGTTTCGATCCGCACTTCAACAGCGCGATCGTCCGGCCGTTGTTGCGGGTGTTCTTCCGGTCGTGGTTCCGGGTCGAGGTGAGCGGGATCGAGAACCTGCCCGCTGACGGCGCCGCGCTGGTGGTCGCCAATCACGCCGGGGTGCTGCCGTTCGACGGGCTGATGCTGTCGGTGGCCGTGCACGACGAGCACCCCGCGCACCGCGAGCTGCGACTGCTCGCCGCCGACATGGTGTTCGACCTGCCCGTGGTGGGCGAAGCGGCCCGCAAGGCCGGCCACACCATGGCCTGCACGACGGACGCGCACCGGCTGCTCGCCGCCGGCGAGCTCACCGCCGTGTTCCCCGAGGGCTACAAGGGGCTGGGGAAGCGCTTCGAGGACCGCTACCGGCTGCAGCGGTTCGGCCGCGGCGGATTCGTCACCGCCGCGCTGCGGACCAAGGCGCCGATCATCCCCTGCTCGATCATCGGTTCCGAAGAGATCTACCCGATGCTGACCGACGTCAAGTTGCTGGCACGGCTGTTCGGGCTGCCGTACTTCCCGATCACTCCGCTGTTCCCGTTGGCCGGGCCCATGGGCCTGGTGCCGCTGCCGTCGAAATGGCACATCGCCTTCGGTGAGCCGATCTACACCGACGACTACGCGGCCTCCGACGCCGACGACCCGATGGTCACTTTTGAGCTGACCGATCAGGTGCGCGAGACGATCCAGCAGACGCTCTACCGGTTGCTGGCCGGCCGTCGCAACATCTTCTTCGGCTGAGCGGCGCGCCCAAAAGGAAACGCCACCACGGAAACCCGTGGCGGCGTTGACCTTTGAAGTAGTCGACTACTTCACCATGGTGAACTGGCAGACGTTGGTGTAGCCGTCGCGGAACAGATCCGAGCAGCCCCTCAGGTACTTCAGGTAGATGTCGTAGGTCTCCTGCCCCTTGAGGGCGATCGCCTCTTCCTTGTGCGCTTCGAGCGCATCGCCCCAGGCGGTCAGGGTCGGCACGTAGTTCTTGCCGATGAAGTGGTGTCGCTCGATCTTGAAACCCGCGTCCGTCGCGTACTTGTCAACCAGGTCGACCTGGGGCAGCTTTCCGCCGGGGTAGATCTCCTTCAGGATGAAGCTGATGAACCGCAGCAGGGTCATGTTGACCTTCAGGCCCATCGCGTTGCCCTCTTCGCGGGTGGGGACCACGATCGAGTGCAGCAGCATGCGGCCGTCGTCGGGCAGCAGGTCGTAGTACTTCTTGAAGAAGGTGGCGTAGCGCTCGTACCCGGCGTCACCGGCGCCGTCGGCGAAGTGCTCGAACGCGCCCAGCGACACGATCCGGTCGATCGGCACGTCGCCGGGGAATTCCTCCCAGCCCTGGATCCGCACCTCTTTACGGCGGGGGCTGTCCATCTTGTCGAACTCGGCCACGCAGTGGGCGTACTGGTTCTCGCTCAGCGTCAACCCGATCACGTTGACGTCGTACTCCGCCACCGCGTGCCGCATCGTCGAGCCCCAGCCGCTGCCGATGTCGAGCAGCGTCATGCCGGGCTCGAGGTTCAGTTTGTCCAGCGCGAGCTTGCGCTTGGCGTACTGCGCCTCTTCCAGCGTCTTGGTCAGATTCTGTGGGTCCGGGTTTTCGTCGAAGTAACCGCAGCTGTAGGTCATCGACGGGTCAAGCCACAGCTTGAAGAACTCGTTCGACTTGTCGTAGTGCGATCGCACCGCCTCGACCGGCGGGTGCAGCTGCGTTCCGGTTTCCCCCTGTAGTGACATTTACAACGCCCCTAACTTTCCTGCGGATATTGATGCGACCGCCGCAGCGGTTGCCTCGGTCTCGGCTTGGCTTGCGGCTTCCCCCAGCATTGTGACAACGCTGGTGACGATCGGCTTTCCATCGGCATCGGTCACTTCGCTGCGGATTTCCGCCAGCACGGTGCCGTGGGACTCGATCACCGAGTCTAGGTAGGTGTCGAAGAAAAGCCTATCGTGAGCCAGGATCGGGCGGTGGAACTTGAACTTCTGGTCACGGTGAATGACCCTGGCGATGTTGATGGGGATGCTGAACTTCGTGAAGATCTCCAACTGAACGCGGCGCCCGGCGATCGCGAGGAACGTCAACGGCGCCACCATGTCGGTATACCCGGCCCTCCGGGATTCATTCTCGTCGAAATGCGCCGGGTGGTCGTCTTTGATCGCCAGGGCGAACTCACGGATCTTTTCGCGCCCGACCTCGAAGTAGTCCGGTGCGCGGTAATGGCTGCCGATGAGTCCTTCGGCTTCTTTGGGGACTGTCATGCCGCTGTGCTCTCCGCTCGAATATGTCTGCGCGGCGCAGCCTATCAGCGTGATTGCCGTCGAGAGGCCACCGCGGCCAGCGCACCGCCGGCCGCGCCCAGCGCCAATGCCGACGGCACCCCGATCCGGGCCGCTTTGCGGGCGGTGCGGAAGTCGCGAATCTCCCATCCGCGCTCCCGTGCCAGCGCGCGCAGGCGGGCGTCGGGATTGATGGCGACCGCGGTCCCCACCAGCGACAGCATGGGCACGTCGTTGTAGCTATCGGAGTAGGCGGTGCAGCGTTTCAGGTTGAGCCCCTCGCGGATTGCCAGCGACCGCACCGCGTGCGCCTTGCCGGTGCCGTGCAGGATGTCGCCGACCAGCCTGCCGGTGAAGACGCCGTCGACCGATTCCGCGACGGTGCCCAGCGCGCCGGTCAGGCCGAGCCGTCGCGCAATGGTCGCGGCGAGCTCGTAGGGCGTGGCGGTGATCAGCCACACCTGCTGGCCGGCGTCCAGATGCATTTGAGTCAGCTCGCGAGTGCCGGGCCAGATCTTGTCGGCGATGATCTCGTCGTAGATCTCCTCGCCCAGGGCCACCAGCTGCTCGACCGACCGGCCTTCGATGAAGGCGAGCGCCTTGCGCCGGCCCGCGGCGACGTCGTTGCTGTTTTCCTTGCCGAGGACCTGAAACTTGGCCTGGGCGTAAATGAATCCGATCACATCGCGATAGGTGAAGTAGTTGCGCGTGGCCAGCCCACGACCGAAATGCACCGCCGAGGAGCCCTGCACCAAGGTGTTGTCGACGTCGAAGAAGGCGGCGGCGGTGAGGTCGACCGGGGGTTGCGGACGGTCCGGGGCGGCGGCGGCTTCCTCCTGCATGCCCTCGATCGCGCGGGCCGCGCTGGCGTCCGCGCCCAGCGACTCCAAGTCAACGTAACCGGTGTGGTCTGCGTTGACCGGGTCAGAGGAAGTCATCGCCCAACCTCCTAGATCGCTGTGGTGCCTGGTGACCCGGCGGGTGCCCGATATCCAACCCTATCGGGCAGTTGGCGTGGGGGCGGGTATGGCTGCCGGGCTGATGCCCCGGGCTGCCGAGCTGCCGGGCTGCCGGGCTGCCGAGCTGATGCCCCGGCTGCCGAGCTGCCGGGCTGCCGGGCTGATGCCTCGGGCCGCCGAGTGTGACGCTGGCGTCACGTTCGACGCCGAGTGTGACTGCAGCGTCACACTCGTGGCTGGGCAGGCCGGGTTGGTCGGGGCGCGACAAGACTTGTCCGTGGGCGTCAGTGCAGGAAACGGCCCTAAGCTTCCTTGTTGGGATCCCACTCGGTACCGGATGTGTCATCCCAAAATTTCGGCGAGACGTCTGTTTTGCGGTCTTCTGGCGCAACAGTGTCGACTCTGGCCTGAAATTCGTCGAAGGCCTTTCTTGCGCGCGCTAATTCTTCTTCTGTTGGCGCGCTGACACCGGCTTCTTCTGGCGTCGAAAAAGTCTTACCGGCAATCTTTTTGCTCATTGAGGACTCCCATCATGACAAGAAGGTGTGAGCCAACAGTAGTCAGCGCTCCATCATTTCGATAATCGTCCTAGTTGCCCGAACAGCTGGCACCAGGGTTGAGAGTAGAGGAAGCCGAGGGCACCGCGGGCGACCGAATGTTATGTGGATGTGTCTGCTGCAAAGACGTTTATGAATCGTCTGTTCCGCTGGCGGTCAGTGATTCACGATCGAAGATCACCCAGTCATCGGCGTTGTTGACGATCTGGACCCCGTCGAGCTCGGTGGTGGTTCTCAGCATATCCTTGAGCGCCTCCCACTTCATGCCCCCGTATCTGATCCCTGGGCGTGTTCGCGTCGTATACGCGCGTATTACCCGTGGCATGTGCTGAACGGCAAACGTTTTCATAATCGGTTGGCCGTCTTCGCTTTGCTCTTTCGCTAGCTCAATGAATATCTCGCGTCCTCGAAGCACAGATCCGATCGATGGCGAGAGTTTTTCCGGCGGCGTGTGAAGAGCGCGTGTTATCAGGTTTTCGACCACATTCTCGTTATCCGGCGGAAGGTCAGAGAGTTTATTCACGTGAGTTTCTCTAGATCGCAGAACATCGAGGACTTCGGTTATTTGTTGTTTGTTAATCCCCACCCATTGCGACGTACGATTGCAGACGATCACCCAGTCTAGGTCCGGCATGTCGAGCGCTGCGGCAAGCGCGTCTTCGAATGCACCTCCGGCGAAGGTGTTGGGCAGATCTGGGTGGTCTTCCGATGTATACAGCATCATGGCATTTGTGCCGTCGGGCAATCGGAGCAATGGGGTGGCGTTCAGCCGCTTCCCCTCATGTTCAACTGTCGTTCGAGGGAAAAATAATTCGACACCACGAAGTGCCAAAAAAAGACGTCGATCTGCCTCCGGCGACTTTTGTTGGGCAGCGAAATCAATCAGTTCATCGATTCCAGCGTTGTGTGGTGCCGTCAATGTTTATACCTTTCGTACGGCGTGAACTTGTCATTGAATTTATCATATATGCCATGTACGTGATACACCTTGCCAGTCGGCGAAGTTGGGTCAAATGTGCATACAGCCAAATCGACGGGGCCCATGTTTTCGTGGATAAGCTGACTGATGAGGGTAGGACTCGTCACGGTCTGTGGTGATCCCAGAATGCTTAACCCATCCGGCGGATGTATTGTATAGTTTGGTATAAGCTCGCCTGTTTTAAACGTCTTGGAATAAACGCCGGAGGTGTCTCCGCCGGTCTCGATGAGATTGCCCAGTGAGTCAGTGATGGTCGAGCCGTGTTCGGCAAAAGTCGTAATACTTGAGCCTTTCGGCACAGTAAAGAAGCCGCTGTCGGGATCGTAACTTCCATGCCCGCTTATCGTGTGCCTCTCGCCTTGCGGCATCTCGTCTTGCGGAATCCCGTGACCGGGGACTTCCTCCGGTTGATGCTGTCCTTGGTCAGGTGGCTGGTCCCCGTTAAAAGGAGGCTCCTTTGGGGTTTCGTTCGGGCCGGAGTCCGACGGACGCGCCCCGTTACTGGGAAGGTCAGCCCCGTTCCCATCGCCGTGCGGGTGTGAACCGCCGCCATGCGGCTCGGGCGGATGGGCAGGAGGTTCTCCGCCATAAGGCACCTCGCCGAGGCCGGGAGGCGCTTCGGGGAGGCCGCCCGCCGGGACAGAGGGAAGCGACGGCGGCTCCGGCATCGATGGCATCGAAGGAGCCGAGGCCGCCGGCATCGAAGCAGCGGGCGCCGAAGCGGCGGGCGTGACCGCTGCCGGCTCCGCAGGTGGGACCCGCGTAGGCGCAGGCTCGTGCGGCGGCGGGTGGGGTGGTGGTGTGCCTTCTGCGGGGGCCGATACCGGTGGCTTGCCGCCCGATTCTGGTGGGACCGCAATTGGTTTCGGCTCGCCGCTGTGCGGTGTCCCGCCAACCGGCGGCTTGGATTCGGTGGGGCTGTGCGGCAGGGGACCGTCGGCGGGGCCCGGTGCCGGTTTGCCCGAAGGAGCCGGCGCGGGACGACCCGGCTCCGGCGGCTTGGCCTCCGGAGCCTTGACCTCCGGCGGCTTGACCTCCGGCGCCTTGACCTCCGGCGGCTTGATCGACGGAGGCTGAGGAATCTCAGGCGGCTTCTTCAAACCCTTCAGCACATCGGCCGCTCGGCTTCCCGCTTTGCCCACCTTGGAGAGTGGTCCGCCAGGCAAGGCCAAGGTCAATCCATCAAAAAGGGTCTT
The DNA here is from genome assembly GCF_035666375.1 of Mycobacterium sp. 5-140-3-2. Classification (NCBI taxonomy): domain Bacteria; kingdom Bacillati; phylum Actinomycetota; class Actinomycetes; order Mycobacteriales; family Mycobacteriaceae; genus Mycobacterium; species Mycobacterium sp. 5-140-3-2. The sequence continues at coordinate 4,929,877 of NZ_CP142025.1, read as the reverse complement.
GCCGAGCGCTTCGGCGGGGTTGGACCCCCACTCGTCCCAGTGGGTGACGTCCTTGCCGAGCGACTTCCACGAGTCGGCGACGCCGGGCCCTCCGTCGGGGCCCAAGCCGACGAGCGGCGCGGCCCCGGAGACCATGCCGTACACGTCTTTGGCGTAGCCGATCGGATCGGTCTGGAGCCGATTCGGGCTGAACTTCGCGAGCTGCTCAAGAAAGTCGTAGCCTTCGACGCCGAAACCTTTGACGGTCTGGCCCACCTGATTCAGTGCCCTGCCGACTGGCGTTCCGTGTAAAAAGTGGTCCCACTCCTTACCCGCCCAGTGGGCCATATCTTCTGCCGCGGTGGCCGCCGCCGACATGGTGGCCTCGATCTGGCCGCCCAGCGTTTCGGCTTCCCGGGAAAAGCTGTCGACCACCGTTTTGATGTCGTCGGCGATCCTTTTGATCTCGTCTTCGTCTTCGTCGGTCAGGAGGTCCCACACTTCTTTGATCCCGGTCATCGGGTCGCAGATGCGGGACAACAAATCGAGGATCGCCGCGTGGACCTTGTCGATCTGGGCCGCGTAACTGTTGAGTTGCGCGGCAATCGTTTGGCATTGCTGCGCAACGCTGGCCGTGGCTCCAGACGCATCGGCCAACGCTTTGTTGATGGCCGCGGCCTCGGGAATCTGCTGCGCGGCAATGGCGGCCATGCTCCCGCCGCCGGCCGCGATCTCGGTCGTCATGAAGTTGACGCCCGCCGTCGTCCACGCCGCCGCGGCGGCACGCAACTTCGCCGAATCGCCAGTGGGCCAGATCATTCCGATATACGGCGCAACCCAGCTCCACCCCGCCGGGGCACCGCTGCCGGCGCCCACCGCCGACGGCGGATGCGACGGCGCGGTCAATGGCGCGGTCACTGGCGGTGTCGGCAAGCCTTCGGCGCGGCCCGTCACATCCGACATCGCCTCGGCGTGCGCATAGTTGTGTGCCGACATCCGCACGCCGTCGCCGATGCTGCAGAGTCCGTTGCGGGTACTGGTCATCGCCTCGATGACCTTTGCCGCTGCGCCGTTGTACGTGCGGCCCAGCGCCGCACCGACGGGATCGTCACCGGCCATGCCCGCGCTGCCCGCGAGCGACGTGGTCAGGGCCGAGATCACCGATCCCAGCGACTCGCCGGTGGACAGTACCGTGGCGCCGGCGCGATCTAGGGCAGTCGGGTCACACGCCAGCGGCGCCATGTATTCACGACCACATACCGAGATTCGTCGACATCGCGCCGGTGTAGTTGCCGTGCGCTGTCGTGGCCACCTTCTCCAGTTGCCCCAGCGCCTCGCGCATCATCGCCTCGCCGCGCACCCAGTGCTGATGCGCCTCGGCGTGGGCCGCCGCGGCCTCACCCGTCCACGTCCCATGCAAACGCGTTACGCGAGAATCGATTTCGGCAATCATGTCTTCGGCGTAGCGCTGAAACGCCGCCATCCGCTGCACCGCGTCGGCCAACGCCTGCGGATCAACCCGAAACGCCTCAGGCATCGCGCACTGCCCGCTCGGCCTGGGCGGACGCTGCCTCGTTGCTGTGATACGCGCCGCCGGCCTCGCCGACCAGATGCGCCAGGATCGACAACCCGAGCTCGACCTCCCGGGCGCCCTTGTGCCACAGCTCCCATGCCGAGGCATAGGCACCCCCGGCCGCCCCCTGCCAACCACCCAGCATCTGACCCACCTGATCGTCGAGCTGGGACAGCTGAGCCGAAAGATGCTCGGCCGCACCGCTCAGCGAGACGGCGGCGCCCTGCATCACCACCGGATCGACCCGCACCGTGTTGTCGGCCATAGCCGGAACATAACTCCTGGTAGACGCCCCCACAAGTCGCTGATGACACACTGATTCCCATGACCCGAGCGACCGGCCGCCCGCATGTGGAGTTGTTGACCCGCGACGGGTGCACCATCTGCGAGCGCATCCACGCCCGGCTGGTCGTTTTGGCCGGTGAGCTGGGCTTCGATTTGTCGACGACCGACGTCGACGCCGCGGCCGCGGACGGCAACCCCGCGCTGCGCGCCGAGTTCGGCGACCGGCTGCCGGTGGTCCTGCTCGACGGGCGCGAACACAGCTACTGGGAGCTCGACGAGCCCCGGCTGCGCGCGGATCTCGCCCGCTGACGAGGCGGCCGGGTGGCCGTGGGGCAATTATTTGGTAGCCCAGCTGATAAACGTTTACCGTGGACAGCAGTTCAGTTACTGGAGGATGCAAGGGAGCTGGCCAGGTGATGCTGCCGTGAGCGTCTTGCTCTTCGGGGTTTCGCACCGCAGTGCGCCGGTCTCCGTCCTGGAACAACTCAGCATCGACGAGTCCGATCAAGGCAAGATCGTCGACCGGGTGCTGCAGTCGCCGCTGGTGACCGAGGCGATGGTGCTGTCGACATGCAACCGGGTCGAGGTCTACGCGGTGGTGGACGCGTTCCACGGCGGGCTCGCGGTGATCGGACAGGTGCTCTCGGAGCATTCCGGGATGTCGATGACCGACCTCACCAAATACGCCTACGTCCGGTACAGCGAGGCCGCCGTCGAGCATCTGTTCGCGGTAGCCAGCGGCCTGGATTCGGCGGTGATCGGAGAGCAGCAGGTGCTCGGTCAGGTGCGCCGCGCGTACGCCACCGCCGAGACCAATCGCACCGTCGGCCGCGTCCTGCACGAGCTGGCCCAACGCGCGCTCTCGGTCGGCAAGCGGGTGCATTCCGAGACCGCCATCGACGCCGCCGGCGCCTCCGTGGTGTCGGTTGCCCTGAACATGGCCGAACGCCGGCTGGGCGGGCTGTCGGGCCGGACCGCCGTGCTGGTCGGCGCCGGGGCGATGGGCGCCCTGGCCGCGGCGCATCTGTCTCGCGCCGGCATCGCCCAGGTTCACGTGCTCAACCGGTCGCTGTCCCGGGCGCAGCGCCTGGTCCGCAAGATCCGCGAAACCGGTGTGCGGGCCGACGCGCTGCCATTGGAGCAGCTGACCGACGTCTTGGCGGGTGCCGACGTGGTGGTGAGCTGCACCGGGGCGGTGAGCCCGGTGGTCTCGCTGGCCGACGTGCACCACGCGCTCGCGGCCGCGAACCGCTCGATCGTCGATGAGACCACCGACCCCTTGGTGATCTGCGACCTGGGCATGCCGCGCGACGTGGACCCGGCGGTGGCCGGCCTGCCCGGCGTGTGGGTCGTCGACGTGGACCGCGTGCAGCACGAGCCCTCGGCCCACGCCGCGGCCGCCGACGTCGACGCGGCCCGCACCATCGTGGCCACCGAAGTTGCCGCCTACCTGGCCGGCCAGCGGATGGCCGAGGTCACCCCGACGGTGACGGCGCTGCGCCAGCGCGCCGCCGATGTGGTCGAAGCCGAGCTGCTGCGCCTGGACAACCGGCTCCCCGGGCTCGCCAGCGCGCAGCGCGAAGAGGTCGCCCGCACCGTGCGGCGTGTAGTGGACAAGCTGCTGCACGCCCCTACTGTGCGCATCAAGCAGCTCGCCAGCGCCCCCGGCGGCGACAGCTACGCCGAGGCGTTGCGCGAGCTTTTCGAACTCGACCAGACCGCCGTCGACGCCGTGGCCGCGGGCGAATTGCCAGTCATAGCAAACGGTTTCGACGCGGGCACCCCGCAGCAACCTGCCGAGTAGCCGATTGGCGAACGTGATCCGGATAGGCACGCGGGGCAGCCTGCTGGCCACCACCCAGGCCGGCGTCGTCAGAGACGCCCTCATCGCGCTGGGTCACCCGGCAGAGCTGGTGACCATCACCACGGCCGGGGACCGGTCGTCGGGACCCATCGAATCCTTGGGGGTGGGTGTCTTCACCACCGCGCTGCGCGAGGCCATGGAAGAGGGCCGCGTGGACGCCGCGGTGCACTCCCACAAGGACCTGCCGACGGCCGACGACCCGAGGTTTGCTGTGGCCGCCATACCCGTGCGCAACGACCCGCGTGACGCGGTGGTAGCCCGGGACGGACTGGTGCTGGGGGAGTTGCCACCGGGTTCGCTGGTGGGTACCTCCTCGCCGCGGCGGGCCGCGCAGCTTAGAGCATTGGGTCTCGGTTTGGAAATCCGCCCCCTACGAGGCAACCTAGATACCAGGTTGAACAGGGTAAGCAGTGGTGATCTTGACGCGATCGTGGTGGCCCGGGCCGGCCTGGCCCGACTCGGTCGCCTCGATGACGTCACCGAGACGCTAGAGCCGGTGCAGATGTTGCCAGCACCGGCTCAGGGCGCGCTCGCCGTCGAATGCCGTGCCGGTGACACCCGGTTGGCGGCGGTGCTGGCGGAGCTGGACGACGCGGACACGCGCGCGTCGGTCACCGCGGAGCGAACTCTGTTGGCCGAACTGGAGGCCGGCTGCTCCGCACCGGTGGGCGCGATCGCTGAAGTGGTCGAGTCCATCGATGAGGAAGGCCGGATCTTTGAAGAGCTGTCGCTGCGTGGCTGCGTGGCGGCGCTGGACGGGTCCGACGTGATCCGCGCGTCCGGCATCGGCACTCCCGGTCGAGCACGAGAGCTTGGGCTTTCGGTTGCCGCGGAGCTGTTCGAACTTGGCGCCCGGGAGCTGATGCGCGGAGCGCGGCAAGACCCGACGCGAGGAAATTAAGTGCGAGTTACGTGGGAGCGACAATGACGACGCGAGGGCGTAAGCCGACACCCGGCCGCATCACGTACGTGGGCTCCGGCCCCGGTGACCCGGGACTGTTGACGACCCGGGCCGCGACGGTGCTGACGAACGCCGCTCTGGTGTTCACCGACCCTGACGTGCCCGAGCCGGTGCTGGCGCTGATCGGCAAAGACCTGCCGCCGGTTTCCGGCCCGGCCCCGGCCGACCCGGCCGCCTCCAGCGGCGACGGCGCCGACCAGGGCCAGACGCAGCCCGCGGTGATCTCCGGTGGCCCCGACATCCGCCCGGCGCTGGGTGACCCCGCCGAGGTGGCCAAGACCCTGACCCACGAGGCGCGGACGGGCGTCGACGTGGTCCGCCTGGTGGCCGGTGACCCGTTGACGGTCGACGCCGTCATCACCGAGGTCAACGCCATCGCGCGGAGCCACCTGCACATCGAGATCGTGCCGGGGCTGGCGCCCACCAACGCCGTCCCGACGTACGCGGGGTTGCCGCTGGGCTCCTCGCACACGGTGGCCGACGTGCGCGGCGACGTGGACTGGGAGGCGTTGGCCGCGGCGCCGGGACCGCTGATCCTGCAGGCCACGTCGTCGCATCTGGCCGACGCGGCGCGCACCCTGATCGAACACGAGCTCGCCGAGAACACGCCGTGCGTGGTGACCGCGCAGGGCACCACCTGCCAGCAGCGTTCCATCGAGACGACGCTGCACGGCCTGACCGACTCGGCCGTGCTGGGCGGCACCGACCCGGCGGGCCCCCTGACGGGGCCGCTGGTGGTGACCATCGGCAAGACGGTGTCGAGCCGGGCGAAGCTGAACTGGTGGGAGAGCCGCGCCCTGTACGGCTGGACCGTGCTGGTGCCCCGCACCAAGGACCAGGCCGGCGAAATGAGCGAGCGGCTGACGTCCTACGGCGCGCTGCCGATCGAGGTGCCGACCATCGCCGTCGAGCCGCCACGCAGCCCCGCGCAGATGGAACGGGCCGTCAAGGGATTGGTCGACGGCCGCTTCCAGTGGGTGGTGTTCACCTCCACCAACGCGGTGCGTGCGGTGTGGGAGAAGTTCGGCGAGTTCGGGCTGGACGCGCGCGCGTTCTCCGGGGTGAAGATCGCCTGCGTGGGCGAGTCGACCGCCGACCGGGTCCGGGCGTTCGGGATCAGCCCCGAGCTGGTGCCGGCCGGTGAGCAGTCCTCGCTGGGTCTGCTCGACGACTTCCCGCCCTACGACAGCGTTTTCGATCCGGTAAACCGGGTCTTGCTGCCGCGGGCCGACATCGCCACCGAGACGCTGGCCGAGGGCCTGCGCGAACGTGGTTGGGAGATCGAGGATGTCACCGCCTACCGGACGGTGCGGGCCGCGCCGCCGCCGGCGGAGACGCGGGAGATGATCAAGACCGGCGGGTTCGACGCGGTGTGCTTCACGTCCAGCTCGACGGTGCGCAACCTGGTCGGTATCGCCGGCAAGCCGCACGCGCGGACGATCATCGCCTGCATCGGCCCCAAGACCGCCGAGACCGCCGCCGAGTTCGGTCTGCGGGTCGATGTCCAGCCCGAGACCGCCGCGGTTGGTCCGCTGGTCGACGCTTTGGCCGAACACGCCGCGCGGTTGCGCGCCGAGGGCGCGCTGCCACCGCCGCGCAAAAAGAGCCGCAGGCGCTAGTGGCGATCGCCAGCGCGGCGGAGCCGGGCGCAGCGGGTCGCCACGATGAGCGGTAGCGCCTACCCGCGGCAGCGTCCGCGTCGGCTCCGCTCAACCCCGGCGTTGCGCCGTTTGGTCGCGCAAACGTCGCTGGAGCCAAGGCATTTGGTGCTGCCGATGTTCGTCGCCGACGGCATCGACGAGCCCCGGCCGATCGCCTCGATGCCGGGGGTGGTCCAACACACCCGCGATTCGTTGCGCGCCGCCGCCGCCAGCGCCGTCGCCGCCGGGGTGGGCGGGCTAATGCTGTTCGGTGTGCCGCGTGATGAGGACAAGGACGCGGTGGGGTCGGCCGGCACCGATCCCGACGGCATCCTCAACGTCGCCCTGCGCGACCTGGCCAAGGACCTCGGCGAGGCCACCGTGCTGATGGCCGACACCTGCCTGGACGAGTTCACCGACCACGGCCACTGCGGCGTCCTCGACGACCGCGGTCGGGTCGACAACGACGCGACCGTAGCCCGATATGTGAAACTCGCTGTGGCGCAAGCGGAATCGGGCGCGCACGTGGTAGGTCCGAGTGGGATGATGGACGGTCAGGTGGGCGCGATTCGCGACGGGCTGGACGCGGCCGGCCATACCGACGTGGCGATCCTCGCCTACGCCGCCAAGTTCGCATCGGCGTTCTACGGTCCGTTCCGCGAAGCGGTCAGTTCCAGCCTCTCCGGCGACCGGCGCACCTATCAGCAGGAGGCGGGCAATTCCCGCGAGGCGCTCCGCGAGATCCAGCTCGATCTGGACGAGGGCGCCGACATTGTGATGGTGAAGCCGGCGATGGGTTATCTGGACGTGGTGTCGGCGGCGGCCTCGATTTCGCCGGTGCCGGTGGCCGCCTATCAGGTGTCGGGGGAGTACGCGATGATTTGCGCTGCGGCCGCGAACAATTGGATCGACAAGCGCGCGGCGGCCCTGGAATCATTGACGAGCATCCGGCGGGCCGGAGCCGATATCGTTCTCACCTATTGGGCCGCGGACGCGGCAGGGTGGCTTTCGTGAGACGGGGCTTGCGTTGACGTCAGAGACGACCAGAAGCGATACCCAACCGAAGCCGTTGTTCTACGAACCCGGCGCCACCTGGTGGTGGGTGGCGTGCGGCCCGGCCTCGGCGGCGGCCATGGTCCTGATCGAAATCTGGAGCGGTGCCAAGGTGTCGTTCGTGGTCCCCGCGATCTTCTTCGTCCTGGTGTCGGCGTTCGTGGGGTTGCAGGTGAAGGCGGCGCGGATCCACGTCTCGGTCGAGCTGACCGAAGACGCCCTGCGCCAAGGCACCGAGACCATCCTGGTCCGCGAGATCGTCAGGGTTTATCCCGAGCCCGAGAACCACGAAGCCTCCGGCAAGGAGCTGGCGCGCTGGCAGTCGGCGCGGGCGCTCGGCGAGTTGGTCGGGGTGCCGCGCGGACGGATCGGCATCGGCCTCAAGCTCACCAACGGCCGCACCGCCCAGGCGTGGGCGCGCCGTCATCGCCAGCTGCGGGCGGCCCTGACCCCGCTGGTCCAAGAGCGGGTGGAGCCCACCGGGACCGACGTCATCGACGGCGATCCGGACGACCCCACCGGCGATCAGGCCGGGCCCGCGCAATGATCGCCAGCTACCGGGCGCTGGTCGAGCTCGCCGTGGCGGTTGCCGCCCTGGCGGGCTCGGGATATAGCTGGACGCGCTCGCATCACACGGTGGCCGTCGCGCCCATCGCGGAGGGTCAGCCCTTTACGACGTCGGTGGTCTATGACCCGCAGCTGTTGCTTCTGACACTCGTGCTGTTGACGAGCGCCGGCGTGCTGGTGGTCGTCGGCGCGGCCAGGCTGCGGCGTGCCCGCTCCGGCGCTACGACGTCTTCCTGACCAGCGGCAACGCCATCGTGCGGCGGACCCTGATGGCGTCGGCCCGGTCGCGCAGTGCCTCCTGAACCGAGCGCATCAGCGGGAAATTGGTGTCATGACCGGTGTCCTCGAGCACCGCGATGACCGCCGAGCTGGCCACCAGCGTCCAATCCACACCGGCGGCCCGACAATCGGCATCGAACGCATACAAGAGCGAAATACCGGCCTCAGCAAATTGACCGACATCGGCGACATCGAGCACCACAGGGTTTTCGCCGAGCGTGAAACGCCGAATGTGGCGACTGACGCGGTCGACATTGGCGCCGTCGATTTCGCCGCGGATATGCACCACTGTCGCCAAGTGGCGGTAGTGCGCCCGCACCTGAGCGCCATCGCACTCAAAGACGCAGTTGTCGTGGCGACTCCCGGTGCCTGCGATCGTCATGAGGACCCCTCACTCTCCGTGTCGCTCGCGCGCGGCCTTGGGGCGCGCCTCCCCGCTCACCAAAGCTGCCTTAAACGCTAGGCCGCAAGCCTAAGGACACCGGTAGCCGCGCCTAACGCTTTGCTAAGAAGCAAAATGCGATTTCGCGGCGAGCAAACCTCCGTAATCGGCGTCGCGCATTCCGGGCGGCCCTGAAGGCCGTGTGCCACACCACAACCGTCCCCGCATGTCGGCGATTGCGCTGCTAGGCTGCCATGGCTGCCGGTTGCTAGTCGGGGGGCTTGCGAAATGGCGAGATCGCCCGCTCAGCCGATAGCAGGAGAACGGAACGGCAGGATCCAGACGGGAAGAGCAGCGTGCGGGGCGGAGAGATCCGGGGCGAAATCAAGGCCCTGACGGGACTCCGTATAGTCGCCGCGCTCTGGGTGGTGCTGTTTCACTTCCGGCCGATGCTCGGGGATGCCTCGCCCGATTTCCGCGACGCGCTGGCCCCCGTCCTCAACTGTGGCGCCCAGGGCGTCGACCTCTTTTTCATCCTCAGCGGCTTCGTGCTGACGTACAACTACCTCGACCGGATGGGCCGGTCCTGGTCGACCCGCGCCACCCTGCACTTCCTGTGGCTGCGGCTGGCCCGGGTATGGCCGGTGTACCTGGTCACATTGCACCTCGCCGCCCTGTGGGTGATCTTCACCCTGCACGTGGGCCACGTGCCGTCGCCGGACGCCGCCTCGCTCACCGCGGTCAGCTACGTGCGGCAGATCCTGTTGGTGCAGTTGTGGTTTGTGCCGTTCTTCGACGACTCGAGCTGGGACGGGCCGGCCTGGTCGATCAGCGCCGAATGGCTGGCGTACGTGCTTTTCGCCCTGCTGGTGTTGGTGTTGTTGCGGATGAAGCAGGCGACACGGGCGCGCAGCCTCATGGTGCTGGCATTCGCGGCGTCGTTGCCGCCGGTGGTGATGCTGCTGGCCAGCGGCCACTTCTACACGCCGTGGAGCTGGCTGCCGCGGATCGTCACACAGTTCACCGCCGGGGCGCTGGCCTGTGCCGCCGTGCGCAGACTGCGGCTGACCGACCGCGGCCGCCGCATCGCGGGGTACATCTCGCTGCTTCTGTTGGCCGCGATGGTGGGCGTCCTGTATTGGTTTGGCGCACACCCGATATCCGGGGTGGTGGAAAACGACAGCGGCGGCGTCGTCGACGTGTTGTTCGTTCCGCTGGTGATCTCGCTGGCCGTCGGCCTGGGGAGCCTGCCCAGGATGTTGTCGACGCGGGTGATGGTGTACGGCGGTCAGATCTCGTTCTGCCTGTACATGGTTCACGAGCTGGTGCACACGTCCTGGGGTTGGGCCGTGGAACAATTCGAGCTCGCAACGCAGGACAATCCGTGGAAATGGAACGTCATCGGCCTGCTCGCGATTGCCGTGGTCCTTTCGATCGCGTTGTATCACGCCGTCGAAGAGCCCGCCCGCCGCTGGATGCGCAAGATGGTCGACGTCCGGGCCGTGAACGCGAGGAGTGATCCCGGCGAGTCCACGAACGGCAAGCCGCATCCGATCGACCGTCCGCTGGAAGCGATTTCGGTCCGCGCGGTGTGATGGCTGCTTTTGCGCCCGGCCGCGAGTCACGGGCAATATTCGATGAGAACACGGCGGCACCCGACCATGCCGTTGACAGTGGAGGTATGAGTGAGTCGTCTGGCCACCTTTCTCATTGGGTTGAGTTTTCTGGGGGGCGTGGGCATCGCATACCCACCGCAGGTGCGCACTTACGCGACGTTGACGCTGGACTTCCGGCTCAATCACCTGGCGGTCATCGGGGATTCGTACACCACCGGTACCGATGAGGGCGGCCTCGGCGCGCGGTCATGGCCGTCGCGCGCGTGGCAGGCGCTCGGTGCGCGGGGCTCGCGGGTTTCGGCCGATGTGGCGGCCGAGGGCCGCGCCGGTTACGCCGCGCCCGGTGACCACGGCAGCACCTTCGAGGACCTGACCGCCAGGGCCGTCCACCCCGATGACGCGCTGGTGGTGTTCTTCGGCTCCCGCAACGACCAGGGTATCGATCCCCTGCTGTTGACCGAAAAGACCCACGCCGCTTTGGATCTGGCGCGCCGGTTTGCGCCGGCCGCGCGCTTGCTGGTGATCGGCCCGCCGTGGCCGACCGCCGATGTTCCGCCATCGATGTTCCTGATTCGCGACGTCCTGGGCGGCGCGGCGGGGGCCGCCGGGGCGACGTTCATCGACCCGATCGCCGAACACTGGTTCGTCGGCAGGCCCGACCTGATCGGCCCCGACGGCGTGCACCCGAACGACGCGGGGCACCAGTACATGGCCGACAAGATCGCGCCGCTGATCCGTACTCAGCTCTCGACGTGACGGGCCGCCTAGTCCTCCGCGTGGCGCTCGTAGTCCCACCGCTCCAGGCGATCTTGCAGGTGTAGCAGGCCGACTCCGGCGAAGGGTGCGGCGACCGCGATGCAGACCAGCAGCAGTGGAGACATGAGCTAAACCCTCCAAAAACCCTTCACTGATCTGACGTTCGTCCGCCGCGAGAAGTTCATCGCCGTTCACCCGTCCGCCACGGCGCGGTCCACCAGCACACCCATCACCGGCGCCAGCAGCCGCGCGTACTGCGTCGTCACATGGTTGTCGTCGCGGAACACCAGGGTGTTGCCGACGATCAGCGGGCAGCGGTCGGGGGCGCAGAACAGGTCGGTCAGGTCCGCGTAATGCCCGCCGTTGCCGACGGTCGCGGCGCGCTCGGCGGCGATCCCATCGTCGTTGACGGCCGCGGAACGCGTTGGCGCACAAGCGGTTGCGTCGTCGAGGTGGGCGGACAGGCAGGTCGGGGCGGGCGAGTGCGGATCGGCGGCGGGCCCCAGCACCAGGACGGTGGCGCCGGTGGCGCGCAATTGCGCCACGGTGCGTCCCAGGGTGTCGATCCACGCCGGATCGTAGGAGGTGAAGCCGAAGTCCCCGCCGTAACGCCGGCTCATGTCCAGCACGACCAGGCGCGGGTGTTCGGCGTTCATCCGGCCCATGATGTCGGCGCGCCACTGCTCGCATTCGGTGTACTCGCGGCCCAGATACGGGCTCACGATGTGCAGGTCCTGCAGCGGGCAGGTCACCTTGGCCAGCGTCTCCAGCCGCCAGTGCCGCTGCTCGGCGAGCTGCTCGAACGCCGGGTTCCACATGGCGGCGTGCGAGTCGCCGATCAGGGCCACGGTGGTCGGCGAGGCGGTATCGCCGGTGGCGCATTCGCTTTGGCCGACGTCGCGCCAGGACCGCACGCAGCCGTTGACGAACACGGCGGCCTTGTCGGCCGGCGCCTTGTCCAGCGGGGGGTCGAGGTTCGATGGGACGGCGCGCAGGCCGGCCGCCCCCGCGAGCACGACGCGCGCCTGGTCGAAGGCCTGACGGACCGCCGCTTCCTGCGGGCTGACGGCGGCGACGCCCGCCGGGGGCGCCGCGACGATGTTGGCCCGGGGCGCCGCGACGCCGTGGCCCACCGGCGCGGGGATCACGTTGAGCAGCAGCATGCATGCACACGCCGTGGCGGCGCTGGCCCCGCCCGCCACGGCCAGGCTGACCTTCGCCGAGCGGCGCAGGGCCGCGGCGAAGCGGCCCGGGTTTTCCACCAGATGCAGGGTGATGACGGCCAGCCCGGCGGAGACGGCCGTCGCGCTCAGGCGGGCCGGCAGCCCGGCGGGCTCGCCGAGCAGCGCCGGCATCAGCAGCAGCACCGGCCAGTGCCACAGGTACCAGGAGTAGGAGATGCGGCCGATGGCGCGCATCGCTGGGCGGCACAGCAGCCGGCCGGGCCCGAGCCCGCCGGTGACGGCTCCGCCGCCGACGATCAGCGCGGTGCCCAGCACGGGCAGCAGCGCCTCGACGCCGGGGTAGGGGGTGTGGGCGCCCAGCTGGGTGCAGGTCGCCACGATCAACACCAGGCCGCCCCACCCGGCGATCGACGCGGTCAGCAGCGACAGGCGCCGCCACTGCTGGAGCGACAGGGCCACCAGGCCGCCGGCCGCCAGTTCCCAGGCCCGGGTCGGCAGCGAGAAGAACGCCCACGACGGCGACGTCCGGGTCCACAGCGCGCCGGCCGTCAACGACGCGGCGGCGACCACCGCGAGGACCGCCGCGTACGGCGCCGCCCGCTTTACCGCGCCGCGCAGGAACGGGACGCGCTGGACCAACCACGCGGTGGCGATGATCAGCACCGGCCACACGAGGTAGAACTGCTCCTCGACGCCCAGCGACCAGTAGTGCTGGAACGGCGACGGCGCGTCGGTGGTCAGGTAGTCGGTGCCGTGCAGGGCGAACCGATAGTTGCCGACGTACAGGGCGCTGGCGATGCCGTCGAGGAACACGCTGCGGGCCTGCAGCGGCGGCAGCACCGCGGCGGCGGCGATGGCCGTGACGGTGCCGACGATGGCCGCGGCCGGCAGCAGTCGTCGGGCGCGCACGCCGTAAAACCGGCCCAGCGCAACGGTATTCGTGGCGTCCGCCTCCCGGAAGAGCAGCCCGGTGATGAGGAAGCCGGAGATGACGAAGAAGACGTCCACCCCGATGTAGCCGCCGCTGACCCCGGGGATGCCGGCGTGGTAGAGCACGACGGCGATCACCGCGACGGCGCGCAGCCCCTCGATGTCGGGCCGGAATCCCCTTCGGGAAGTCCGCCGCTCCACGCGGTGTGGGCTGCCGGCGACTGATTCCTCCCGAAGTGTCATCGTTGGCTCAGGTCGCCATCCAGGCCAGTTCGCCGGGTAGTTGGCTGCGCCAGTAGGCGACGTCGTGTCCGCCGAGCGAGAAGCTGCCCGCCGGTGGCGTCTTCAACTGGTAGACGAATTGCTTTGTGGCGAAATAGAAGCGGTCGAAGTTGCCGCAATCCACGCGCAGCGGAATGGAATTCAGCGCCAGCACACCCATCACGCTGTTCTGCACGAAGTCCTCGTTGCTGTCGAATGCGCCCGGGGCGCTTGTCGCGTACGACGTGTACAGGGCCGGGCTGATGGCGCAGATTCCGGCGGTCCGGGACGGGCCCAGCTTGGCACCCAAACGAAGCGCCCCGTACCCGCCCATCGACCACCCCATGAAGCCGACGCGGGACGTGTCGAAACCCATCGTGGACAGCATGGGCAGCAGCTCGTCGAGCACCATCGCGCCGGAGTCCTCGCCGGAAGTCCTTTTGTGCCAGTAGGTGTTGCCGCCGTCGACGCCGACGACCGCGAACGGCGGCTTGCCCTCCTTGGCCAGCCGGGCCAGCCCGTCGGGCACGCCCATGTCGATCATCTGGTTGGCGTCGCCGTCCACACCGTGCAGCGCGATCACCGGACGCAGCATCTTGCTCTGGCCGGGCGGCATGGCGATCACGTAGTTGGTCTTGATGCCCCCACGGGCGGCCGACACGAACGACCCGGTCAGCCTGTTCGGCAGGGCGCTGCCCGCCGTCGGCGGCTCGAACGGGGCGGGAGCTTGCGGCAGCGTCGCGGCCTGCGACGTCTCCGCGGCCAGCAGCGAGCTGAACGCGAACACGCCGGCGGCTCCGAGGCTGGCACCGGCGCCCATCCGGAGCACCGCCCGGCGTGTGAGGTCAGGCATGATCGCAATGATGCCGCCCGCAGCGGGGATTACCCGCCGAGCCACGCCGTATTGGAAGCATTGTGTGATCTGGCGTGACCTTTCGGTCACGATGCGGTGATCTTTACGGGCGACAAGGACGGCCCGGAGGGTTTGCGCCTCCGCAACGGGTTGCGGCGCCGGCTCACATCGTAGCGGTGGCGACGAGGCTTGCCACCACCGGAAACATTGCGATCGTATTGCCTTCTGGCGCAGCGGCAGACCCCCGCGCCGGGAATGCAATCTCGAAGGTTTCAACCCTCGCCCTACGGCCGCGAATTGCGAAGGATGGAGCTTTGGTGTGCACAGGGGCGAAAGAGGATTGTGACGTGAGTCTCGCGTTTCATTGGTTTCTACCGACCTACGGCGATTCGCGGAATCTGGTCGCGGGCGGGCACGGAACGCCGATGTCCGGCGACCGGCCCGCCACGCTGCGGTATCTGCACCAGATCTGTACGGCCGCCGAAGACAACGGGTTCGAAGCGGTTCTCACCCCCACCGGATTGTGGTGTGAGGACGCGTGGTTGACGACGGCGATGCTGGTCGAATCGACCGAAACCCTGAAATTTCTGGTGGCGTTTCGGCCCGGGCTGCTCAGTCCCACCCTGGCGGCCCAGATGGCCGGGACCTTCCAGCGGCACTCGGAGGGACGCCTGCTGCTCAACGTCGTCACCGGTGGCGAACCGCACGAGCAGCGCGCCTACGGGGATTTCCTGGACAAGGAGGCGCGCTACGCCCGCACCGCCGAGTTCTTGCACGTGGTGCGGCAGCTGTGGACCTCGAGGGAGCCGGTGACCTTTTCCGGGGAGCACATCCGGGTCGAAGGCGCGCAACTGAACAACCCGCCCGATCCGATACCGGCGGTGTTCTTCGGCGGGTCGTCGGCGGCCGCGGGTCCGGTGGCGGCCAAGCAATCCGACGTGTATCTCACCTGGGGCGAGCCGCTGACCGCGGTCGCCAAGAAGTTGGACTGGGTCCGTGGGCTGGCCGTTGACGCCGGACGAATCCTGCGGTACGGCTTGCGGATTCACGTGATCAGCCGTGACACGTCCGCGCAGGCATGGGCGGAGGCCGACCGGTTGCTGGCCGCCATCGACCCCGCGGACATCGCACGGGTTCAGGACAGCCTGGCGCGCAGCGAATCCGAGGGCCAGCGCCGGATGCGGGAGCTGCACGGCGGCGACAGCAGCAAGTTGCTGATCGCGCCGAACCTGTGGGCCGGCGTGGGCCTGGTGCGTGGGGGAGCGGGCACCGCCCTGGTCGGGTCGCACGCCGAGGTCGCCGAACGGCTGGCCGAATACGCCAATTTGGGGATCACCCACTTCATCTTGTCGGGATATCCGCATCTGGAGGAGGCCTACTGGTTCGGTGAGGGCGTGCTGCCGATTCTGGAGCGGATGGGCCTGTGGCGTCACCCCAACCGCCAGTCGCATCCGGCCGGGGCGACGCCCTTCGCGGTCGCGTCGGCGCACTAAGGGCGATGGCCGCCACGTCGCCCGCATCGGCACCCGCCGCCGGGCTGGCCGACGCGTGTCCGGTCGCCGAACGATCCGATCAGCGGCGTCGGCGGTTGCGCATCGTCGTCGCGGCGAGCCTGTTGGGGACCACGGTTGAGTGGTACGACTTCTTCCTGTACGCCACGGCGGCCGGGCTGGTCTTCAACAAGGTGTTCTTTCCGAATGAAAGTTCCTTGGTGGGAACACTATTGGCGTTCGCCACCTTCGCCGTCGGGTTCGTCATGCGGCCCATCGGGGGCGTGGTGTTCGGGCACATCGGTGACCGGATCGGCCGCAAGCGCAGCCTGGCCTTGACGATGCTCATCATGGGCGGCGCGACGGCATTGATCGGGCTGTTGCCGACCGCCGCGCAGATCGGAGCGTGGGCACCAGTACTGCTGCTGGTGCTGCGCGTGCTGCAGGGTTTCGCGCTCGGCGGCGAATGGGGCGGCGCGGTGCTGTTGGCCGTCGAACACAGCCCCGACGACCGGCGCGGCCGCTATGGTGCCGTCCCACAAGTCGGGCTGGCGCTCGGACTGGCCATGGGTACGGGCATCTTCGCTTATCTGCAGATTGTGTTGGGGCCGAACCGATTCCTCGCATACGGCTGGCGCATCGGATTCCTGCTGAGCCTGCTGTTGGTGGTGATCGGCATCGTGGTGCGATTGCGGGTCGACGAGACTCCCGCGTTCCGGGAGCTGCAAGACCTTCAGGCCGCGTCCACCGTGCCGCTGCGGGACATCGTTCGCGAGCCCCGCGCGCGGCGCAACACGCTGCTCGGGTTGCTGTCGCGCTGGGCGGAAGGCTCGGCCTTCAACACCTGGGGCGTGTTCGCGATCAGTTACGCGACGGGAGCGTTGGGGCTGAACCGGGTGTCGGTCCTGGTGGCCGTGACCGTCGCCGCGTTGTTGATGGCTGTGCTGCTGCCGATTTCGGGACGATTGACCGAGTGCTTCGGTGCGCGACGGGTGTACCTGGTGGGTATCGCCTGCTACGGCCTGACGGCCTTCCCCGCCTTCGCCCTGTTCGGCACCAAGAAGCTGCTGTGGTTCGGCCTGGCGATGATCATCGTCTTCGGCGTCGTGCACGCGCTGTTCTACGGGGCGCAGGGCACGCTGTATTCCGCCCTGTATCCCACGAGCACCCGCTACACCGGGCTGTCGTTCGTCTACCAGGTGTCGGGGATCTATGCCTCCGGGGTCACCCCGATGATCCTGACCGCGCTGATCGCGGCCCACGGCGGCGCGCCGTGGCTGGCCTGCGGGTATTTGGTTGTGACAGCGGTCATTAGCGTGGTGGCCACGGCGCTGATTCGCGAGCGCGACTTGTATCTTTAGGGGCGCGGACCTGGTGTCGCGACGCCCGATGTGCTGTGGTTGATAACCAACACCGGGATGCGCGCAGGGGGTGGCTGGTCGTGGCTGGCACTTCGCAACTGCGCCAAGGGCTGTCGCAGCGCCAACTCAGCATGATCGCCCTCGGCGGCGTGATCGGTGCCGGCCTGTTCGTCGGATCGGGCGTGGTGATCAAGGACACCGGGCCGGCCGCATTCCTCACCTACGCCCTGTGCGGCCTGCTCGTCGTCCTGGTCATGCGGATGCTGGGCGAGATGGCGGCCGCGAACCCGTCGACGGGATCGTTCGCCGACTACGCGGCCCGCGCCCTGGGCCGATGGGCGGGGTTTTCGGTCGCCTGGCTGTATTGGTACTTCTGGGTGATCGTGGTGGGCTTCGAGGCGGTCGCCGGCGGTAAAGTCCTCACCTACTGGTTGCACGCGCCGCTTTGGGTGTTGTCGCTGGGTTTGATGGTGTTGATGACCGCGACCAACCTCTTCTCCGTGACGTCGTTCGGGGAGTTCGAATTCTGGTTCGCCGGAATCAAAGTCGCGAGCATCGCGATCTTCCTCGCCGTCGGCTCGGCGTACGTCCTGGGCCTGGTGCCGGGCCATCGTGGGGGCCTGGCCAACCTGCACGCACACGGCGGGTTCTTTCCTCACGGTGTGGGCGCGGTGTTCGCCGCGATCGTGGTGGTGATCTTCTCGATGGTGGGCGCCGAGATCGTCACCGTCGCGGCGGCGGAAAGCCGCGACCCCGAGCTCGCGGTCCAAAGGGCGACCAGGTCGATCGTGGTGCGCATCGGCATCTTCTTCGTCGGTTCGGTCTTCCTGCTCGTCGCGATCCTGCCGTGGGACTCGGGACAACTCGGCGGCTCGCCGTATGTGGCCGCGCTCAAGCACATGGGGTTGCCCGGAGCGGATCAGGTGATGAACGCGGTCGTGCTCACCGCGGTGCTGTCGTGTTTGAACTCCGGGCTGTACACGGCGTCGCGCATGCTGTTCGTCCTCGCCGATCGGGGGGAGGCGCCGATGCGGTTGGTCCGGCTGAGCGGCCGCGGCGTCCCCCATCTCGCGATCCTGTGTTCGTCGGCCGTCGGATTCGGGTGCGTCATCATGGCGCGGGTCGCGCCCCACACGGTATTCCTGTTCCTGCTCAACTCATCTGGCGCGGTCATCCTGTTCGTCTACTGGCTGATCGCGCTGTCGCAGATCGTCCTGCGCCGCCGCACGCCCGCGGACAAGCTGACGGTGAAGATGTGGTTCTTCCCGGTGTTGTCCATCCTCACCCTGACCGGGATCACCGCGGTGCTGGTGCAGATGGCGTTCGATCAGCGGGCGCGCAGTCAGCTGTGGCTCGGCCTGCTGTCCTGGGCGGTGGTGATCGGGCTCTACGTCGTCGCCCGGCGGCGCGGACGCGTCGGCGTGGCTCCCGGCGACTGAGCACACACCGGCGCGCGGTCCCTCATCCCGCGTGCGCTCCGGCACGGGTGCGCAACAATCCCAGCCGCTGCAGATCGGCGACGTACTTGTCGATCAACGCCTCCGTCACGTGCGGCACATCCCGGTCCCTGCCGATGCCCGCGGATTGCACTGCCGCGCGGAACCTTTCGGCGGGCATGCCGGTGCCGTGCGTCGGCCGGCCAGGCTTGGCGTAGGCGCTCATCAGCGGCAGCAGGGAACTCTTCCGTTGGTTGTCTGGCAGCGACTTCATCGCCGCGGTGAATCTGGCCAGCCACTCGTCGTAGTCGTCGACTCGTTCGATCTTGTGCCCGTCGGCGATGAGCCAGTCCACGAAGGTGTCCAACGAGACGCCGTCGTCATGGGTGTTGAGCACGTTGTAGGTGTGGTAACCCTGCCGGGTGCGCGCGCCCAGCGTGGTGATGGCCTCGGCGGTGAAATCGGCTGGCAGCCCGTCGTAATGGGCGCGCTGCCGGTTGCCGGACGCGTCGAGTTGATAGAAGGATCGCGGCGCGATCCCGGTCGCCACCAGGCTCAAGATCAGCCGAGTGAACATGTCCGGCACGTTGAGCTGACCGGCGAAATCGCTGTGCGCCAGGATCATGTCGGACCGGAAGACCGCGACCGGCACGCCGCACAGGTCGTGGGCCTCGCGCAGCAGCACCTCGCCGGCCCACTTGCTGGTCGCGTACCCGCTGGCATACGACTCGTCGAGGGAGCGCGAGGGGCTGGCCGAACGCACGTCGGCGTCCTCGCCGATGAAGCTGCCATCCGGCAGCGTCGTCACGGCCACGGTGGAGATGTAGTTGATCGGCTTGAGGCGCTGGCTGATCGCGAGCTTGACGATCTCGGCCGTGCCCACCACGTTCGGGCCGAACAGCTGGCTGTACGGCAGCACGTGGTTGACCAGGGCGGCCGAATGCACGACGAGGTCCACCGATCGCGCCAGGCGCTGGTAGGTGGGCGTGTCCAGCCCGAGGTTGGCGGCGCCCACGTCACCGACGAGCACCTGAAGATGTTTGTCGGCCAATTGGCGGAAACGCCGCGACAATTCGGCGTCGCCGCTGTCGATGGCCGCCTCGATGCGCTGACGCCCGGCGGTCGGGTCCGCCCCGCGGGCGAGGCAGATCACCGTGCCGCCCGTGGGGGCCAGGCGCTCCAGCCAATCCAGGCACAGAAAGCGCCCGAGGTAGCCGTTGGCCCCGGTCAGCAGCACGGTGTTGACGGCGCCGGTCGGCGCCGGCAGGTGGGGCGCGGCGGCCAACGTGTCGTCGTCGATGAACTTGGCCAGCGTCAGATCCGCGGCGCGGGCGACGGTGGCGCCCCGGCCGTGCACCGAGGCGAACGTCGGCCGCGTCGATTCCGAAGTCCGTTCGCCGTCAACGTAGTTCGCGACGGTGGCCAGGGTCGCGGTGGGGCTGACGATGGTCTGCACGGGCACGTCGACGTGGAAGATCTCCGACAGGAGCGTGGCGAAGGAGAACGCCGACAGCGAATCACCGCCCAGCTCAATGAACTTCGCGTCGCCGCGCAGCGCGGTGTCCGCCGGCAGGCCCAGGGTTGCCGCGGCCGCCCGCCGCACCGTGTCGATGGTGGGCAGCTCGCGGCTCGCGGAGCGCAGCTCGTCGAGCTGGTTGCCGTGGCTGGCCTCGATCTCGTCGTACATGGCGTCGAGGCGCTCGCCGTAGCGCGCCTTGAGGGCCGGACGCAGCAGCTTGCCCACCCCGGACAGCAGGCCGTTGTCCCGGGTGAAACGCTGCGGCTCCAGCAGGAAGTCGCGCGGGACCTCGTACGGGTGCAGGTGGGAGTCGGCGGCGATCTGCTGCAGCGACTCCGCGATCAGGGCGCGCGCGTCGCCGCCGCCGACGGCGTCGACGTTCGGCACGATCACCGCGAGCAGGAACGGTTGCTCGCTGCTGCCGTACAGGAAGATCTGGCGGATGTAGGGGCTGGTGGAGAAGGTGGCCTCCAGCTGGGAGACGGCGACGAATTCACCCTGCGAGAGTTTGATGACGTTGTTGCTGCGGTCCAGATACATCAGGTGGTCGGGCCCCAGCTCGGCCATGATGTCGCCGGTCTTGTAGAACCCCTCGTCGTCGAAGATCTGCGCCGACAGCTCCGGGTGCTTGAAGTATCCGGGAATCACGTTGCTGGCCTTCAGGTGTAGCTCGCCGCGCGGGTAGGGCTTGTCGGTGGTGAGGTAGCCCAGCTCGGGGACGTCGACGAGTTTGTAGTCGGTGACGGGCGGGCGCCTGATCCGGCCGCTGCGCATGATGCCGCCGCCGGTCTCGGTCGCGCCGTAGCCGTCGGCCACGGTGACGTCGAGCAGCGACTCCATGAAGGCGTGCATCTGCTTGGACAGCGGCGCGCTGCCGCACATCGCCGAGATGACCCGCCCGCCGATGAAGTCTTGCCGCAGTTCGGCTTTCACCGCCTCGTCGCGCTGTTCGGCGGTGAGGCCGTCGCCGGCTCGTTGGTCGAGCTCCTTGCGGTAGCGGCGAAAGAACATGTCGCACACCCGGGGGACGAGGTTCAACGCGGTGGGCCGGACCAAGCCGATGTCGTCGAACAGGGTGGACATGTCGCTCTTGGCGGCGAAGTAGCCGATGCCGCCGGAGGACAGGGTGGCGATCAGCCACTCCAGCCCGTACACGTGCGACAGCGGCATATACTGCAGGTGGATGGCCGGGATCACCCGGCCGATGTCCACCGAGGGGCTGTGCGGGCGCTGCCAGATCCGGGTCATCATGTCGGCGGTGTACATCGCGCCCTTGGGGGTGCCGGTGCTGCCGGAGGTGTAAACCAGTGTGGCCAGCGGGTTTTCGCCCTGGCCCGGAACGTGGGCCTCCGGCGCCGGGCGCCCGCGACCGGACGCGAGCTCGGCGGCGAGCGCCACCATCTCGGCGCCGTGCCCGGCGTCGCGCAGGCGCGCGCGGGCGTCGTCGTAGCGGCCGCGCTGTTCGTCGTCGTCGCTGGTGTAATCGAACACCACCAGGCGCTGGACCGACGGTGCCTCGAGGACGACATCGACCGCGGTGCCGAGGGACTCGACGCTCACGGCCAGGATGCGCGGCGACGTCTCGGCGACGATCGGGGCGAGTTGGGCCGCCGTCGAACTGGTCTGCAGCGGCACGAACACCGCGCCCAGCCGGATGCACGCCAGGTAGTGCACGACGTAGTCGATGCTGGTGAAGCCCAGGACGCCGACGAAGTCGCCGGGGCGCAACCCGCCGGGCAGGCCGGAGCGCCACGCGGCGGCCAGCGCCGCGACCCGGTCACCCAGCTCGCGGTAGGTGATGGTCTCGAACCCCGACAGCAGGGACGTCGCCGCGCGCCCGGTCGCCGGATCGCGCGCCACCTCGCAGGCGCGCTGGCCGAGGGCGGGCCGATCGGCATAACCGCTCAGGTAGATGTCGACGACCTCGGCCAGCCGCAGTCCCGCGCGGTGCGCGGCCTCGGTCACCTCCTGCGACGGCGCGGCGGCCCGAAACTGCGGGTCGTTGGCGTACAGCTGTTCGACGCGCTCGGTCAGGCGCTGCTCGCGGCCCGAGTCGGTGACGGTGTCGGTCATCGGCGGCTTCCTCTCATCGCGGCGCGTGCCGGTGCCGTATACCCGTCCTGGCCCGTTCTAGCGGAGCCCGGTCAGCCCCACTGCCGTTCGATCGCTTTGATCAAGGCGGTCAGCGTCGCGTTCACCGGCGCCGCGACGCCGACCCGTGCGCCCTGGCGCGGCACCGCGCCGTTGATGACGTCGATCTCGCTGACGCGGCGGGCCTCGTGGTCCAGCAGCGCCGACGGTTTGGCGTCGGGCATCTGCGCGCCGAAGTCGCGCGCGTGGGCGACAGGGTCGGTGACGGCCACCGCGATGCCGGACGCGCGGGCGACGGTCCACGCCTCGGTGGCGGCGGCCCGGCTGACCGGAGCCATCTCCGGATCGTCCATCACCTGGCCGACGGTCATGCCGGTCAGCGCGCACGGCGCGCTGTAGGCGGCGTTGCAGATGAGCTTCTCCCACTGCATGGCGGCGATGTCGGTGACCGCGGCGGCGTCGAATCCGGCGTCGGTCCAGGCCCGCGCGATCGTTTCGACCGTCGCATGCGGCAGCGACGAGTGGGCGCCGAAGCGCATCGCCCGCATGGCGTTGTGATGCACATGGCCGGGGGCCACCCGCGACGCCCCGAACCCGCTGGCGATGCCGACGGCGACGCGCTCGGCGCCGACGATGCCGGCGACCGTCTCCGCCGATCCCAAACCGTTCTGGATGGTCAGCACCGGTGTGGCCGGCCCCAGCATCGGAAGGGCTTGGCGCGCACCGACTGTCACGTCGGCCGCCTTGATCGCCAGCACGATCAGATCCATCGGCTCGTCCGGCGCGGTGGTGCTGGCCCGCAGCGGCACCACCCGGTCGTAGCCCGGGCCGGTGACCCGCAGGCCGTCGCGGCTGATCCGTTCGACGCTGGGCTCGTGGCGGTCGATGGCCAGCACGTCGTTACCCGCGGTCGCCAGCCGGGCGGCGTAAATGGAACCCATTGCCCCGCAACCGATTACCGCGATCTTCATCCGCACCCTCCGGTCAGCTCCGCGATCAGTTCGGCCAGGCCGGCCTTCTCCTCGAGGCCGAACCCGGCTGCGTCCGTTGGCGCGATCCGGCCGCCCGAGACCACGCAGGCATCGGAATAGCCGCCGAACGGCGCGAACACTCCCGGGTAAGCCTCACACCCGCCCAAGCCGAGCCCGGCGGCGACGTGCAGGTTGATCAGGTGCCCGCCGTGCGGAAACGCGAACCGGCGATCGAAACCATGAGCCTCCAGGACGTCGAGCATCCGCATGTACTCGCCCAGCCCGTAGCTCAGCCCCGGATCCATTTGGAAGACATCACGATTCGGCCGCATGCCCCCGTAGCGAACCAGGTTTGTGACGTCCGGCACCGAGAACAGGTTTTCGCCGGTGGCCACCGCGCCGTCGTAGCGGTCCGTCACCGCGCGGTGCAGCGCGTAATCGAGGGGATCACCCGGCTCCTCGTACCAGCGCAGGCCGTAGGGGGCCAGCGCGTCCGCCCAGCGGGTGGCCTGTGCGCGGACGAAGCGGCCGTTCGCGTCGACCGCGACCCGTCCCGCGTCGCCGACGGCGTCGACGACGGCCTCGATCCGCGTCAGGTCCTCGCCCAGCGCGGCGCCGCCGATCTTCATCTTGACCGCGTCATAGCCGAGGTCGAGGTACCCGCGCATTTCGCGGCGCAGCCTCTCGACGCCGCCCTCGGCGTAGTAGTAGCCGCCGGCGGCATACACCGGCACCGCCGGCGCGGGATCCCGCCCGGCGTGGCGGGCGATCGTCACGCACGCGGGCTCGTCGCGCAGCTTGGCGTTGAGGTCCCAGCACGCCAGTTCCAGCGCTCCCGCTGCGGCCGCCCGGTCCCCATGACCGCCGGGTTTCTCGTCGGCCAGCGCGCGCGCCACGACCGCGGCCGGATCGAGGAACCCGGACGCATCCAGCAGCGTGTCGGGGGAGGCGGCCATTACCCGCGGGATCATCCGGTCGCGCAGGATCCCGCTCTGCGCAAACCGCCCGATCGAGTTGAACGCCACGCCCGCCACGGGCCGCCCGCCCCGGATCACGTCGGCGATCACCGCGACCAATGAGACGGTGTGACCGGAGAAGTTGACCACCGCGTTGGCGGGCCCGCCGCGTCGACCGCCCTCGAGGCCGACCGCCCGCTCGACGATCGCCGCGATCCGCATCACCCGCGCGTTCAGGACGTCAGGGTGAGCAATACCGCCTGCTCGAACGGCAGCCTGGCGAAAACCCGTCGCACGCCGCGGGACACGTGCGCCGCCGCCTCGGCCTTGGAGACCACGCGCGGATCGGCGACACCCACGGTTTTGCCCCGGGTGCGTAGGCGCCCGCCGCCCGCCGCGGTCAGGTTCTTCAGCCAATCCCGGTCGGGGCCATACGTCAGCAGGATCGCCACCCCGGGTTTGCCGTCGACCTCGGTGCGAAACACGTTCACTGGTGTGCGGTACGGCTTGCCCGAGCGCCGCCCCACGTGCTCCAGGATCCCGAAGGACGGGAGCCAACCGGCCCACATCCGCTGGATCGGGTTGGTGACGTGACGGTTGAACCGGGCAAGTCCTTGGGGGAGTTGCATCCTCCCATCCAACTCGCAGGCCCCGGGCCAGGACAACCCGATCTTTGTGGGGCCACGGGTCTAATGTCGTCTCATGGGGCAGGCGGCAGGTAACGAGGCCGCCCGGCGCGCGGAGGAGCTGGTGCGCCGGGGGGAGGAACTCGCCGCGGGCAAGGCCGTCACCGTGGACGACGCGCGCCGCGCCGCCGAGCGCGCCGAGGCGTCGCACGAGCGCGACGAGGAGGCTCACCGCCGCGGAGTGCAGCGCCACTACGACGCCGCCGTCGCGCACGAGCGGGCCGCCGAAGTCCATGAGCGCGCGGTCGCCCAGCGCCTCGGCGATGTCGCCGCGCACCAGCGCGCGGCGGAAAAGGAACGCGACGCCGCGCGCCACGACTATCAAAAGGCGCAGGAAGCCGAACGGCAAGGGGCCTGACCGGCCGACCGGCCTGCCCTGCTACACCCTGTAGTTGGACGGGCCGCGAAGGCTGGGACACTAGTCGTCATGGGAAGCAGTGATCGGGCGACCGCGCACGCCACCGGAGCCCCTCGGGCCACGGCGGCCTCGGCGCGGCTGTTCGAGGACGCCTGCGCCGTCATTCCGGGCGGCGTGAACTCTCCCGTTCGAGCATTCACCGCGGTCGGCGGGACGCCGCCGTTCATCACGCAGGCGCGCGGCTGCTGGCTGACCGACGCCGACGGCAACCGCTACGTGGACCTGGTCTGCTCGTGGGGCCCGATGATCCTGGGCCACGCCCACCCCGCCGTGGTCGACGCCGTCGCGAAGGCCGCCGCCTCGGGCCTGTCGTTCGGGGCGCCCACGCCTGCGGAGAGCGAGCTGGCCGCCGAGATGATCGGGCGGGTGGCACCGGTCGACCGGGTCCGCCTGGTCAACTCCGGCACCGAGGCCACCATGAGCGCGGTGCGGCTGGCCCGCGGCTTCACCGGCCGGGCCAAGGTCATCAAGTTCTCCGGCTGCTACCACGGCCATGTCGACGCGCTGCTCGCCGACGCGGGCTCCGGGGTGGCGACGCTGGGTCTGCCGTCCTCACCGGGCGTCACCGGGGCGACGGCGGCCGACACCATCGTGTTGCCCTACAACGACATCGAGGCCGTGCGCGAGACCTTCGCCCGGTTCGGCGACCAGATCGCCGCGGTGATCACCGAAGCCAGTCCCGGCAACATGGGGGTGGTTCCCCCCGCGCCCGGCTACAACGCGGCACTGCGGACCATCACCGCCGAACACGGCGCGCTGCTGATCATCGACGAGGTGATGACGGGCTTCCGTGTCAGCCGAAGCGGTTGGTACGGAATCGATCCCGTCGACGCCGACCTGTTCACCTTCGGCAAGGTGATGAGCGGCGGGTTGCCGGCCGCCGCCTTCGGGGGGCGGGCCGAGGTGATGGAGCGGCTGGCGCCGCTGGGCCCGGTGTATCAGGCCGGCACGCTGTCGGGAAACCCGGTCGCGATGGCCGCCGGGCTGGCGACACTGCGCAACGCCGATGCCGCCGCCTACACGACCCTGGACGCCAACGCCGACCGCCTGGCCGGGCTCTTTTCCGACGCGTTGACGAATGCCGGTGTGGCGCACCAGATTCCGCGGGCCGGCAACATGCTCAGCGTGTTCTTCTCCGACACTCCGATCACGGACTTCGGCTCCGCGCGCGCCAGCCAGACCTGGCGTTATCCACCGTTCTTTCACGCGCTGCTGGACGCGGGCGTCTACCCGCCGTGCAGCGCCTTCGAGGCGTGGTTCGTCTCGACCGCGCTCGACGACGGCGCCTTCGACCGCATCGCCGAGGCGCTGCCGGGCGCCGCGCGGGCCGCCGCCGAAGCCGAGGAGGGGAAGTCCTGATGGCCGAGCAGACCCGGGTGCACGTCGTGCGGCACGGCGAGGTGTACAACCCGAGCGGCGTCCTCTACGGGCGGCTGCCCGGGTTTCACCTGTCCGAGGCGGGCCGGGCGCAGGCGGCCGCGGTGGCCGACGCCCTCGATCACCGCGACATCGTCGCGGTGATCGCCTCGCCCCTGCAACGCGCCCAGGAAACCGCCGCGCCCATCGCCGCCAAGCACGGCCTCCCCGTCGACACCGACCCGGACCTCATCGAATCCGCCAACTTCTTCCAGGGCCGGCGCGTCAGCCCCGGCGACGGCGCCTGGCGCGACCCCAGGGTGTGGTGGCAGCTGCGCAACCCGTTCCGGCCGTCGTGGGGGGAGCCCTACACCGAGATCGCGGCCCGGATGGAGACGGCGGTGGACAAGGCCCGCGCCCGCGGCGCCGGCCACGAGGTGGTGTGCGTCAGCCACCAACTGCCGGTGTGGACGCTGCGCCTGCACCTGACCGGTCAGCGGCTGTGGCACGACCCGCGGCGGCGGCAATGCGGCCTCGCGTCGGTGACCACCCTGGTCTACGACGGCGACCGGCTGGCCGGCGTCGAGTACTCCGAGCCGGCGGCCCCTTGAACATACGAGGGCTGGCGATGACCGGGGCCGCGCTGGCGACCCTGGTTTCCGGCCTGCTCGCCGGCTGTTCCTCGGGCCACGATGCGGTCGCCCAGGGCGGCACCTTCGAGTTCGTCTCGCCCGGCGGCAAGACCGACATCTCCTACGACCCGCCGTCCAGCCGTGGCCGCCCCGGCCCCCTGGCGGGCCCCGACCTGGCCGACCCCGCGCACACGCTGTCGCTGGACGATCCGATCTTCGCCGGCCGGGTGGTGGTCATCAACATCTGGGGGCAGTGGTGCGGGCCGTGCCGCGCCGAGGTCACCCAGCTGCAGCAGGTGTATGACGCCACCCGCGGCGCCGGGGTGTCGTTTCTCGGCATCGACGTCCGCGACAACAACCGGCAGGCGGCACTGGACTTCGTCAACGACCGCCACGTCACGTTCCCGTCGATCTACGACCCGGCCATGCGCACGGTGATCGCGTTCGGCGGCAAGTACCCCACCACCGTGATCCCCTCCACGCTGGTCCTGGACCGTCAGCACCGCGTCGCGGCGGTCTTCCTGCGCGAGATGCTGGCGGGCGACCTGCAGCCGATGGTGCAACGATTGGCCCACGAGTGACCGGTTTCACCCAGATCGCCGCCGCCGGACCGCTTTTGGTGGCGCTCGGCGCGTGCCTGTTGGCCGGGCTGGTGTCGTTCGCCTCGCCCTGCGTGGTGCCACTGGTGCCCGGCTACCTGTCGTACCTGGCCGCCGTCGTCGGCGTGGACGAACAACCGCCCCCCGGCGCCGTGAAAGCCCCGCCGGGCGCGCGCTGGCGGGTCGCGGGATCGGCGGCGCTGTTCGTCGCCGGGTTCACCGCGGTGTTCATCCTGGGCACCGTCGCCGTCCTGGGCATGACGACCACGCTGATCACCAACCAGCTGTTGCTGCAGCGGGCCGGCGGCGTGCTGACCATCGTGATGGGCCTGGTGTTCGTCGGGCTCATCCCGGCCCTGCAGCGCCAGGCGCGGTTCAGCCCGCGGCAGCTGACGACGGTCGCCGGGGCGCCGGTGCTGGGCGCGGTGTTCGCGCTGGGCTGGACGCCGTGCCTGGGGCCGACGCTGGCCGGCGTGATCACCGTCGCCTCGGCCACCGACGGCGCCAGCGTGGCGCGCGGCATCGTGCTGGTGATCGCGTACTGCCTGGGGCTGGGGATCCCGTTCGTGCTGTTGGCATTCGGCTCGGCGGGCGCGGTGGCGGGCCTGGGCTGGCTGCGCCGGCACACCCGGGCCATCCAGGTGTTCGGCGGCGTGCTGCTCATCACCGTCGGCGCCCTGCTGGTCACCGGGGTGTGGAACGACTTCGTCTCCTGGCTGCGCGACGCGTTCGTGTCCGACGTGAGGCTCCCGATTTGAGGCAACTCCTCGCGTGGGGGCGCAACACGTGGCGCGCGCTGACCTCGATGGGCACCGCGCTGGTGCTGCTGTTCCTGCTCGCGCTCGGCGCCATCCCCGGCGCCCTGCTGCCGCAGCGCAACCTCAACGCCGGCAAGGTCGACGACTACCTCAAGGCCCACCCCGTGATCGGGCCCTGGCTGGACCGGCTGCAGGCGTTCAACGTGTTCTCCAGCTTCTGGTTCACCGCCATCTACGTGCTGCTGTTCGTGTCCCTGGTCGGCTGCCTCACCCCACGGATGATCGAGCACGTCCGCAGCCTGCGGTCCACCCCGGTCGCCGCCCCGCGCAACCTGGCCCGGCTGCCCAAGCACGCCAGCCACCAGATCCGGGCCGGCGCCGAAGAGCTCAACACCCTGGCCAACGCGATCACCGACCGGCTGCGCGGCTGGCGCACCGCCATCCGCCACGAAGACGGCGCGGCTTCCGACGTCGTGGAGGTGTCCGCGGAAAAGGGCTACCTCCGCGAATTCGGCAACATCGTCTTCCACTTCTCGCTGCTGGGCCTGCTGGTCGCGGTGGCCGTCGGCAAGCTGTTCGGCTACGAGGGCAACGTGATCGTCATCGCCGACGGCGGCCCCGGCTTCTGTTCCGCGTCGCCGGCCGCGTTCGACTCGTTCCGAGCCGGCAACACCGTTGACGGCACCTCGTTGCACCCGCTGTGCATCCGGGTCGACGACTTCGCGGCGCACTACCTGCCGTCCGGGCAGGCCACCTCGTTCGCGGCGAACATCGCCTACCAGTCCGGCGAGGACCTGACCGCCAACACCTGGCGCCATTACCGGCTCGAGGTCAACCACCCGCTGCGGCTCGGCGGTGACCGGGTGTACCTGCAGGGGCACGGCTACGCGCCCACCTTCAGCGTCACGTTCCCGGACGGGCAGGTCCGCACGTCGACCGTGCAGTGGCGACCCGACAATCCGCAGACCCTGCTCTCCTCGGGCGTGGCCCGCATCGACCCGCCGGCCGGCACCTATCCCACCCCGGCGGAGCGCCGCGCGCACCAGATCGCGATCCAGGGCCTGCTCGCGCCGACCGAGCAGCTGGACGGCACGCTGCTGTCGTCGCGGTTCCCGGCCCTGAACGCCCCCGCGGTGGCCGTCGACATCTACCGCGGCGACACCGGCCTGGACACCGGGCGGCCCCAGTCGCTGTTCACCCTCGATCCCCGGCTGATCGAGCAGGGCCGGCTGACCAAGGAGAAGCGGGTCAACCTGCGCGCGGGCCAGGCGGTCCGGATCGACCAGGGGCCGGCCGCCGGCACCGTGATCCGCTTCGTCGGCGCCGTGCCGTTCGTCAACCTCCAGGTCTCCCACGACCCCGGCCAGACCTGGGTGCTCGTCTTCGCGATCACGATGATGGGCGGTCTGGTGGTGTCGCTGCTGGTGCGCCGCCGCCGCGTGTGGGTCCGTCTGACGCCCGACGCCGGCGGGGCACCCGGTACGGTGAACGTCGAGCTGGGCGGGCTGGCGCGCACCGACAACTCCGGGTGGGGCGACGAGTTCGAGCGATTGACCGAGCGGTTGCTGGACGGATTGGGCGGGGCCGGCCGCGCCGAGACGCCCCCCGCGTCCCAAAGGAGTTCTCAGGTGGACGTCACATGAACACGCTGCACGTCAACGTCGAGCTGGCGCGCTACTCCGACTGGGCGTTTACGTCGGCCGTCGTCGCGCTGGTCATCGCGCTGCTGCTGCTGGCCTTCGAGCTGGCGTACGCCGGCGGGCGCCGCGCGGACCAGCGCGCCCGGGTGCTGGCCGGCGCGGTGAGCGCCGACTCCGCCACCCCCGGGGTGGTCGAACAGCCGGACCAGCGCCCGCTCGACGAGCGCGTCGGGCGGGCCGGGTTGTCCGTGGTGTACCTGGGCATCGGCCTGCTGTTTGCCTGCCTGGTGCTGCGCGGCCTGGCCACGGTGCGGGTGCCGTGGGGCAACATGTACGAATTCATCAACCTGACCTGCCTGTGCGGGTTGATCGCCGGGGCCGTCGTGCTGCGCCGCCCCCAATACCGTCCCCTGTGGGTCTTTCTGCTGCTGCCGGTGCTGATCCTGCTCACGGTGTCGGGACGCTGGCTCTACACCAACGCCGCGCCCGTGATGCCCGCGTTGCAGTCCTACTGGCTGCCCATCCACGTGTCCGTCGTCAGCCTGGGATCCGGGGTGTTCCTGGTCGCCGGGATCGCCAGCATCCTGTTCCTGCTGCGCACCTCGCGGCTGGGGGATCCCGATACCGACAGCGCCGCGGCCCGGCTGGTGCGGCGCTTCCCGGACGCGGAAACCCTGGACCGCATCGCCTACCGCACGACGATCTTCGCGTTTCCGGTCTTCGGGTTCGGGGTCATCTTCGGGGCCATCTGGGCCGAAGAGGCCTGGGGCAGGTATTGGGGCTGGGACCCCAAAGAGACCGTGTCCTTCGTCGCGTGGGTGATATACGCCGCCTACCTGCACGCCAGGTCGACCGCCGGATGGCGGGACCGCAAAGCCGCGTGGATCAACGTCGCGGGCTTTGTGGCGATGGTCTTCAATTTGTTCTTCGTTAATCTGGTGACTGTCGGCCTGCATTCGTATGCGGGCGTCGGGTGAGAGCGAACAACCGCCCCGAATAACGCACACAA
This sequence comes from Mycobacterium sp. 5-140-3-2, assembly GCF_035666375.1. Classification (NCBI taxonomy): domain Bacteria; kingdom Bacillati; phylum Actinomycetota; class Actinomycetes; order Mycobacteriales; family Mycobacteriaceae; genus Mycobacterium; species Mycobacterium sp. 5-140-3-2. Next base: position 4,898,772 of record NZ_CP142025.1, on the reverse strand, counting down.
CGGAATAGCGCACGACAAGCGCACAACAAGGGGGAATGCAGTGTCCGAGCATCCAACGGCGGGCGTGGGGGCGCCCGAACAACCGACCACGCAAATTCCCCCACAGACGTCATCGGCGCCCGCCCAGCAGGACGCGGGCGAACCGCAACCGGAGTCGGGCGGGGACGCCCCGACTCGCGCCTTCGCCGGATTCCGCACCGAGCGCCGCGTCCCCACCCCCGAACACCAGCAGGCGGCCCCGCCCACCGCGCCGCGGCCCGGCGCCATGCCGCCGTGGGACTCCACCCCGGTCACCGGCATCCCGCGCGTCGACCCGACCGCCTACGGCGCCTATTACGCCGGGCCGGACGCCCCGCCCACCCAGATGCAGGGGGCGCCGCAGCGCCCCGAGCACCTCCCGCACACGCCGTATCCGGAGCTGTCCACCGGCATGTTGCTGCGGCCGGTCCAGCCGCCGCCGTCCGACGGGTGGCGGCTGCTGCTGTACAAGATGTCCGGCGGGCTGATCAACCTGGGCGAAAGCCCCCGGGCCAGCCGCTACAACAACCTGGTCGCCCAGGTGAACCGGCCGTTGCGCGGCTCGTACCGGGTGGCGTTCCTGTCGCTGAAGGGCGGTGTCGGCAAGACGACGATCGCGGCGACGCTGGGCGCCACCTTCGCCTCCATTCGCGGCGACCGCGTGGTGGCCGTGGACGCCAACCCCGACCGCGGCACGCTGAGCCAGAAGATCCCGCTGGAGACCGCCGCGACCGTGCGTCAGCTGCTGCACGACGCCGGAACCATCGAGCGCTACAGCGACGTGCGCCGCTACACCTCGAAGGGTCCCAGCGGCCTGGAGGTGCTCGCCTCGGAGACCGACCCCGCGATCTCGGAGGCCTTCAGCGCCGAGGACTACGGGCGGATCCTGGACATCCTGGAGCGGTTCTACGGCCTGGTGCTCACCGACTGCGGACCCGGCCTGCTGCACTCGGTGATGAAGTCGGTGCTGGACAGGGCCGACGCCCTGGTCGTGGTCAGCTCGGCCTCCATCGACGGCGCGCGCAGCGCGTCGGCCACGCTGGACTGGCTGGACGCCCACGGCCACGAAGACCTGGTCCGCAATTCGATCGCGGTCATCAACGGGGTGCGCCCGCGCCCCGGCAAGGTCGACATGAACAAGGTGATCGAGCACTTCTCCCGGCGCTGCCGCGCGGTCCAGCTGGTGCCGTTCGACCCGCACCTGGAGGAGGGCGCCGAGATCGACCTGGAGCGGCTGCGGCGGCCCACCCGCGAAGCGCTCACCGAGCTGGCCGCCATCGTCGCCGACGGATTCCCCGGCGACCAGCGCAACCCGGGAGTCCTGGGCTAGCGGCGGTCGCTATCCAGCTGGCTAGCGCGGGTTGTTATCGCCGTGGCCCAGCCGCCGCAGGAAATCCGGATCGTCGTCGGGTCCGATGACGCGCGTCTTCGGTCGGTGGACCTGGGATCGCGCGGCACGCCAGCCGACGTAGATCAGCGTTCCCAAAATCACGACGAGCAGCAGGTAGACCACACAACACCTCCTTCGGGCGAATATACCCGCGCCGTAGGCTTTGGCTGTGTCACACGAAGGTAGCGACAACACCATCGGGGGCCCGGGAAACGGCGCTGGCGGCGAGAGCGCCGAAAACCACGTCGTCGTCCCCGTTTTGGCATATATGGCGGCGCGGTTGCTGCTGGCGGTCGTGCTCACCGCCGTGATCTATGGCGTCGCGCGGTTGGCGGGCATCACGCAGTTCCCCCTCGTGGTGGCCGCGCTGTTCGCGCTGATCATCGCGATGCCGCTGGGCATCTGGGTGTTCGGGCCGCTGCGCCGGCGCGCCACCGCGGCGCTGGCGATCGCCGGCGAACGGCGCCGACGGGAGCGCGAGCTGCTGCAGGCCCGGCTGCACGGGGACGCCCCGCCCGACGAGACGCGCGAGGACGGGTGAGGGCTCAGCCGTTGGGCAGCCGGACGACCTGGGCGGCATAGCTCAGGCCGGCGCCGTAACCGATCAGCAGGGCCAGGTCGCCGGCCTTGGCCGCCCCGGTCGCCAGCACCTCGGCCATGGCCAACGGGATGGACGCCGCCGAGGTGTTGCCGGTGTGCTCGATGTCGTTGGCGATCACCGCGTCCGGCCGCAACTCGAGGCTCTTGGCCAGAATCTCGTTGATTCGGCTGTTGGCCTGGTGCGGCACGAAGACGTCGATCTCGTCGGGCCGGATCCCCGCCGCGTCCATGGCCTGCTGGCCGACCTTGCCCATCTCGAAAGCCGCCCAGCGGAAGACCGCGCTGCCCTCGAGCCGCAGGAAGGGGCGCGGGCCGGTGGGATTCTCCAGGTAGTCGAGCCAGTCGATGTCCTGGCGGATGGCGCTGGCCTGGTTGCCGTCACTACCCCAGACGGTCGGCCCGATGCCCTGCGTGGGCGTCTCGCCCACCACCACGCCGGCCGCGCCGTCGGCGAAGATGAAGCAGTTGCTGCGGTCTTGCATGTCGATCGTGGGGGACAGCTTCTCCGAGCCCAGGACCAGCACCCTGGCGGCGGTCCCGCCGCGGATCATGTCGGCCGCGACGCCCAGCGCGTACCCGAACCCGGCGCAGCCCGCCGAGATGTCGAAGGCGGGCACGCCGGTGGCGCCCAGCGCCGCCGCGACCGCGGGGGCGCACGCGGGGGTCTGCAGGAGGTGGGTGCTGGTGGCCACGATGACGCAGTCGATGTCGGAGGCCTCGAGGGAGGCCTTGGCGATCGCCTCCCGCCCGGCCTCGGTCGCCATCGAGGCGGCGGATTCGTCGCGTGCGGCGAACCGGCGCGTCTTGATCCCGGTGCGCGAATAGATCCACTCGTCGGAGGAGTCGATGTTTTCGCAGAGCTCGTCGTTGGTCACCACGCGTTCGGGGCGGTATGACCCGACGCTGAGCAAGCCGATGTTGGTGGGCCCGCTGGTCGCGGAAATCTGCTTCATTGCGGTCCTTCGCTATCCCCGGGGCAGACGCAAAAGTACCCCACCAGCGCCGTTTTCGGGGGCCTTTGCCTCTGCTCGCACTCTAGGTACCTATCGCCAGCGCGGCCGCCACCGCGATCGCCCACACCACCATCGCCAGCCCGGTGTCGCGCAGCACCGGGATCAGCTCCGGGCCGCCGCGGCCCGATCGCACCGGGGCCATGGCGCGCAGGGCCAGCGGCGTGGCCACCAGTCCGGCGGCGCACCACGGGGTGGCCACCATGAGCGCCAGCGTCAGCACACCGGCGGTGCCCAGCAGCGCCTGATACAGGACGCGGGTGCGGGCGTCGCCCAACCGCACCGCGAGGGTGATCTTCCCCGACCGCGCGTCGGTGGGGATGTCGCGCAGGTTGTTGGCCACCAGCACCGACGACGACAGCGCCCCGACCGACACCGCCAGCAGCAGCCCCACCCAGTCCACCCGCAACGCCTGCGTGTACTGGGTGCCGAGCACGGCGACCAGCCCGAAGAACAGGAACACCGCGACCTCGCCAAAACCGGCGTAGCCGTAGGGTTTCGAGCCGCCGGTGTACAGCCACGCCCCGGCGATGCAGGCCGCGCCCACCGCGATCAGCCACGGCGCGCTGAACAGCGCCAGCACCACCCCGGCGAGCGCCCCGATCGTCAGGCTCGCGAGCGCGGCGCCCAGCACCGCCCGCGGGGCCGCCAGCCGCGAGCCGACCAGGCGCACCGGACCGGCCCGGTCGTCGTCGGTGCCGCGGATGCCGTCGGAGTAGTCGTTGGCGTAGTTGACGCCCACGGTCAGCGCGAGCGCTACGGCCAGCGCCAGCAGCGCCTTCCACCACACCGCGGATCCCAGCCAGGCCGCGGCGCCGGTGCCGGCGACGACCGGCGCCACCGCGTTGGGCAACGTCCGCGGCCGCGCACCCGAAACCCACTGCCCGAGATTGGCCACAACGTCATCCTGCCAGGATGCGGGCCGCCGCTCCCCAGGCCCCGCGATCACCGCGTGGTCATGCACCACAATGGTCGGATGCTCGGAGTCATCGGCGGCAGCGGCTTCTACACCTTCTTCGGATCCGACGCCGACGACGTCACGGTCGACACCCCCTACGGAGCGCCCAGCGCCCCGGTCACCGTGGGCGCCATCGAGGGACACGACGTCGCCTTCCTGCCCCGCCACGGCGCCAAGCACGAATTCTCCGCGCACACCGTTCCCTACCGGGCCAACATGTGGGCCCTGCGCAAACTCGGCGTGCGGCGGGTGCTCGCGCCGTGCGCGGTCGGCAGCCTCAAACCCGAACTCGGCCCGGGCTCCATCGTGGTGCCCGATCAGCTGGTCGACCGCACCCGGGGCCGCGCCGACACCTATTTCGACTCCGGCGGGATCCACGTCGACTTCGCCGATCCGTACTGCCCGACGCTGCGCGCGGCGGTCACCGACCTCCCCGGCGTGGTCGACGGCGGCACCATGGTGGTGATCCAGGGGCCGCGCTTTTCCACCCGCGCCGAAAGCCGGTGGTTCGCCTCCGCCGGGTTCTCGCTGGTGAACATGACCGGATACCCGGAGGCCGTGCTCGCTAGGGAGCTCGAAATCTGTTACGCGGCAATCGCTTTGGTGACCGACCTGGACGCCGGCGTGAGCGCCGGGGAGGGCGTGCGGACCGTCGACGTGTTCGCCGAATTCGAACGCAACATCGGGCCGTTCAAGGCGTTGGTGCGCGCGGCCATCGGCCGGGTCGCCGCCGACCGCACCTGCACCACCTGCCTGCCGCACACCGGGGTGACGCTGCCCATCGAGCTGCCATGAGGGTGTTGTTGACCGGCGCGGCCGGGTTCATCGGCTCGCGGGTGGGCGCCGCGCTGCGCGCCGCCGGCCACGACGTCGTCGCCGTCGATGTCCTGCTGCCCGCCGCGCACGGCCCGAACCCGGTGTTGCCGAAGGGATGTCACCGCGTCGACGTGCGCGACGCCGACGCGCTGGCCCCGCTCCTGGACGGCGTGGACGCGGTGTGCCATCAGGCGGCGATGGTGGGCGCCGGCGTGGACGCCGCCGACGCGCCCGCCTACGGGGGCCACAACGACCTGGCCACCACGGTGCTGCTGGCGCAGATGTTCGCCGCCGGGGTGCGGCGCCTCGTGCTGGCGTCCTCGATGGTCGTCTACGGGCAGGGGAACTATCACTGCCGACGGCACGGGCGCGTGGACCCGCTGCCGCGCCGGCGCGCGGACCTCGACGCCGGGGCCTTCGAGCACCGGTGCCCGGTCGGCGGGGAGGAGTTGGCGTGGCGCCTCGTCGACGAGGACGCCTGCCTGCGCCCCCGCAGCCTGTACGCGGCCGGCAAGACCGCGCAGGAGCATTACGCGCTGGCCTGGTCGGAGGCCACCGGCGGCTCGGTGGTGGCGCTGCGCTACCACAACGTCTACGGCCCCGGCATGCCGCGCGACACCCCGTATTCGGGCGTGGCGGCGATCTTCCGGTCTTCGCTGGAAAAGGGCGAGCCGCCAAGGATTTTCGAGGACGGCGGCCAGATGCGTGACTTCGTGCACGTCGATGACGTGGCCGCCGCCAACGTCGCGGCGCTAGCGCACGACGACGGTTTTCTCGCGGCCAATGTCTGCTCGGGGCAGCCGATTTCGATCTTCGAGGTGGCCGCGGCGCTGTGCGACGCGCGGGGCGGTTCACTGTCGCCGGTGGTCACCGGTGAATATCGCAGCGGCGACGTGCGCCACATCGTCGCCGACCCGTCCCGGGCGGCCGAGGTGCTGGGGTTTAGCGCTTCGGTCTTACCGGGTGACGGGTTGCGCGAGTTCGCGTTCGCGCCCCTTCGGTAAACCCCTACGTTTGCGGCGGGCGGAAGATCTGGGGCCCCCGCACCGGTATCTGCCGCGTGCCGGAGTCGTCGCCGCGAAAGATCCGGGGCGAGCCGGCCAGCGGCGGGATCTCCGCGGTGGGCGGGTCGCTCTCCGCGCCGGGCCCCCCGGTGGGCATGCGGGTGGTGGCCGCGGCCGACGGCCCGGCGGCCTGGCCCACGCGGACCCGGGTGGTCGGCGCCGCCGCATTCGCGTCGGCCGCGCGCTTGCGGGCGGCGCGGCGAGCCAGGCGCCGCCCGTGCAGTTGCCCGGCCACGACGGCGGCCGCCAGGATGCCCAGCGCCAGCCCGCACAGCGTCACGTCGAAGGTGCTGGTGATCTGCTGGGCGAGGTCGTTGCCGTAGACAGGTTGCTGCGCGGGCGAATTGGGCGAGTCGGCGAACCGCGGCGCCAGCGCGACGCCGACGATCACGCGGGCGACGCTGAGGGCGGCGACGAGCCCGCACAGCGACGTGACCAGTCGCGCCGAGATTCCGGCCAGGCGGCGGCGCAGCCAGATCGCCAGGGCCGCGGTCACCAGGTCGAACGCGGCCAGCACCACGCTGTCGTACCCGGAGAACGGATAGTTCAAGGCGATGCCGACGACAAGGTCGGTGAGCCGCATCGCGATCGACCCCACGGCCCAGACGGCGATGAGCAGCAAGCCATTTCGGGTCGTGGACCGCCACGCGGATTCCTCCGCCGGCGACGGGTTGCGGTGACCGAACAGGGCCCGCGGCGCGAAGATGGCCGCCCCGGCCGCCCAGGCGAGGTAACCCTCGAACCCGACCCCGGCGGTCGAGGTGTTCTGGGCGATGCCGTGGAACGCATCGAGGTCGCGGCCGACGGGCAGGATCCACACCAGGATCCCCGCGGCCAATGCCGACGCACCCAGTGCGACGGTGGTCAGCCGGCTCGCCTGGGTGCGCTGCAGCAGCCACCTGGACGCGACCAGGACCGCGACCAGCGCCACCACCCCGTACACCACCGCCGTGGCGATCACCGCGATGTTCTGCTTGCCGAATTCCGCCGCGCCGTTAGTGCTTTGCAGCGCGTAGCGCACCCGCCAGTACAGGTTGAACCCGAAGCTGAGCACCGCCGCGAGCATCGACAGCGCGCCGATCATCCGGGCGGAGCGATGCCAGCCCGTGTACTCGTCGTCGGCCGGGATCGGCCCGGCCGGCACCGCCTGGGCGCTGAGCAGCGAGCCGGCGACGCCGACCCACGCCCCGGGCCCCACCCCGCCGGGCACGGTGACCGTGCCCCCGAACCGGACGGTCTCGTACGCGTCGAACGCGATGACGGCGAGCACCAGCAGCAGATAGGGGGCGTTGAGCGCCAACCGAAGCCGCGCCGCGGACGCCGGGTTGAACCGCTCGCCGCCCGACCGCCAGGAACCGGCCACCGCGACGGCGGCGACGGCGAGCACCGTCACAGCGAGCAGCACCGCGAACAGGGCCGGACTGCTGTCGGGAATCCCGACACCGAAGTACAGATTCCACGGCAAGAACACGGCGAGCACCAACAGCACCACCGCGGTCGCGTCGCTGACGATGGCCCGGCGCCGTCCCGTGCCCGCGGCAACGGGTGTCGTGCCGCCGGTGGCGTGCGGGCGGATGATGCGGGGCGCGGGCGCCTGCTGGGCCCGGGCCCCGATGGGGCCGGTTGGCGTGTCGTCGCTGCTCTGGCTCACCATGCCCCCCGGGATTCAAGGACGACTACTTTCGGCGCAGCTGCCGGTGTCCGGCGGGGGAATGCCCTGCCGAGCCACATGCACCGCTCGCTTGCGAACATATTCTCCGTTCGGCTGCCGTGGCAGTGGCTGGGACGGGCCGCTGGGCGGAGGCGATTCCGCGGCGACCGTCCTGTCCTTCGAAAAGCTGGTTACGCTGCGCTAGTGGCGAACCTTGTCGCCGAATGACTGATACTGCCGACGGTATCGCAAGTGTAATGATGCCGGGACATTGCTGGTGCGGGGTGGCCAGGGTGAAGGAGAAGCGGGATGGACGTCGTTTTGGGGGTCGCGGTCACCGGTCCCGTCGCCCGCCTGGCGCTCCTGGGGTCGGGCGCCCAGGGCACCGACGTGATCGACCAATCCGTCATCGATCTCGCCGACAACCCGCTCGGCACGCTCACCGAGACCGTGGTCGGAACCAATCGCTTGTTGGCCGACGAGAACCACCGGTTGGTCGGCACGCGCCTGTGCTGGTCCGACGAGCCACGGGCTGACGAGCTGCGGCGGGCGCTGGAGGACTCCGGCGTTCACAACGTCGCGGTGCTCTCGGAGTCGCAGGCCGTCGCCGCCCTCATGCGGGCGGCCGGGCGGCCCGGCGCCGCGCTCGTGATGGACGACGCGACGGCCACCCTGTCGGTGGTGGGCCCGGACGCCGGGGACCCCGACGCGCCGCCGACCGTGTTGGCCAGCCAGCCGCTGACCGGCGCCACGGGCCCGGACGCTACCGCCGCGTTCCAGACGATGATGGCGAACCTCGGCACGCATCCCGACGCGCCGGGGGAGGTGTATCTGCTCGGCGCCTCGCCCGACCTCAACCGGGTCGCCGACGAATTGCGCGACGCGTCCACCATGCGGGTGCAGGTCGCCGAGGACCCCACGTTTGCGCTCGCGCGCGGCGCCGCGATCGCCGCGGCGGCGGCGTCCGCGCCGGATGCGACGGCCATGGCGCCGGCCGTCGGCCTGACCGGTGACGCGACCGCGATGGCCCCCGCCGCCGGGGACGCGACCGCGATGGCCCCCGCCGCCGGCCTCACCGGGGACGAGACGACGGTCGTGCCCGCGCCGGACGCCGAGGAGCCGCAGCTGGCGTACTCGATGGCCGACGAGGGCGGGGTCTATCCGGGCGAGATGGACGAGTACGACCCCGAATTCGACGACTACGACTACGGCCCGGAGTTCGGCGACGACGCCGAGGCCGGCGAGGACGCGCCGACGAAGCTGTCGCGGCGGTCGCTGGTGATCGGCAACGCCGTCATCGCCTTCGCGGTCATCGGATTAGCGTCGCTGGCCACCGCGATCGCGGTGGCCGTCCGCCCGACCGCCGCCCAGCAGCCGGTGGTGGGCGTGCAGAACGGCACCCCGGGCAAATTCATGCCGATCTTGCCGAGCCAGCAGCAGGCGCCGCTGCCCCCACCCCCGCCCGAGGCGCCCAACGCCGGGTTCCAGGGCGGCACCGTCCCGGCTCCCGAACACGTCGCGCCCCCGTCCGGAGGCGGCCCGCAGGTCGCTCCCGTTCCCGAGGCGCCGAGCAACCCCGGTGTCGTGCCCAACCCCGATCCGGGTTGGGCGCCGCGGCCGAATCCTATTGTGCCGGTTCCTATTCCGATTCCCATTCCGATCCCGGGGTGGCAACCGCCCTACAACCCGCCGTACAACCCGACGACGCCCTACACGCCGCCGACCATCACGACGTCCCAGCCGCCGACGACGACGTATTCGCCCCCGACGACGACGTATTCGCCGCCGACGACGACGTACTCGCCGCCGACGACGACGTATTCGCCCCCGACGACCACGTATTCGCCCCCGACGACGACGTATTCACCCCCGACGACCACGCACGCACCCCCGACGACGACGTATGCGCCGCCGAGCACCAAGGCGACCACCCAACCGCCGGTGCAGACGCACACCCAGCAGACCGCGCCGCCGACGCACTCGCAGCAGCCGCTGTTCCCGCAGGAGCCCCGCACGCACCGCGGGTTCTGACGCGTGCCCGGCGCCGACGGCCTGGTCACGGTGGTCCTGCCGTGCCTCAACGAGGAGGAGTCGCTGCCGGCCGTGCTGGCCGCCATCCCGGCCGGCTACCGGGCGCTGGTGGTCGACAACAACAGCACCGACGACACCGCCGGCGTCGCGGCGCGCCACGGCGCCCGGGTCGTCGCCGAACCACGGGCCGGGTACGGCGCCGCCGTGCACGCGGGCGTGATGGCCGCGACGACCCCGATCGTGGCGGTCATCGACGCCGACGGCTCGATGGACGGCGCCGACCTGCCGCGGCTGGTCGCCGCGCTCGAGCAGGGCGCCGACCTGGTGACCGGCCGGCGCCGGCCGGTGCCCGGCCTGCACTGGCCGTGGGTGGCCCGCATCGGGACCGTCGTCATGAGCTGGCGGCTGCGCACCCGCCACGGCCTGCCGGTGCACGACATCGCGCCCATGCGAGTGGCCCGGCGCGAGGCGCTGTTGGCGCTGGGCGTCGCCGACCGCCGATCCGGTTATCCGCTCGAGCTTTTGGTGCGCGCCGCGGCCGCCGGCTGGCGCGTCGTCGAACTCGACGTCAGCTACGGCCCGCGCACGGGCGGCAAGTCGAAGGTCAGCGGATCGCTGCGCGGCAGCATCACCGCGATCCTCGACTTCTGGAAGGTGATCTCGTGACCGCCCTGCCGGTGACGCTGCTGGTGGTCGCCAAAGCGCCCGAGCCGGGCCGGGCCAAGACGCGGCTCGCGGCGAGCGTCGGCGACCGCGTCGCCGCCGAGATCGCCGCCGCCGCACTGCTCGACACGCTGGACGCCGTGGCCGACGCGCCGGTGGCGGCGCGGGTCGTCGCCCTCACCGGGGACCTCGGCCGCGCCGCGAGCGCCGCCGATATCCGGCGGCGACTGGCGTCCTTCACCGTGATCGCCCAGCGCGGCGACGATTTCGCCGCACGCCTCGCCAACGCGCACGCCGACGCCTCGTCGGACGGGCTGCCGGTGCTGCAGATCGGGATGGACACCCCCCAGGTCACCGCCGAGCTGTTGACCGGCTGCGCGCGCCGGCTGCTCGAGGCGCCGGCCGTGCTCGGGCCGGCCCGCGACGGCGGCTGGTGGGTGCTGGGCGTGGGCGCACCGGCGATGGCCCAGTGCCTGCGCACCGTACCGATGTCGGCGCCCGACACCGGGGAACTGACGTTGAAGGCGTTGCGCGACACGGGCATCGACGTCGCGACGGTGCAGACGCTGGCCGACGTCGACGTCGTCGACGACGTCGCCGCGGTGCGCGAGGCCTGCGGGCCCGACAGCCGCTTCGCGCGGATCACCCGCGCGGCCGGCCTGTGAGCGCGGAATCGGCGGTGCGTCTGGCGCTTTGAGTGTGAATCGTTGGATTTGGGAGTGCAGCCAGGGCGGAGAAATCGCTGAAATCCCGCCGCTCGTTCACACTCAAAGCCCAGGATTCACACTCGTTGCCCTCAGCTCACACTCGTACCGGACCTACCAGTTCGTCAGGATGATCGTGTTGAGCGCAATCGCGCCGGCGGCGTTGAGCGCCAACCAGATCCGGTGCGAGCGCACCGGCAGCAGCGCGGTCGCCGCGGTGAGCCAGATGGTGAACGGCAACCAGATGCGTTCCACCTCGGCCTTGCTGAGCATGCTCAGGTCCGCGCACACGACGGCGGCCAGCACGCCCAACAACAGCAGGTGAAAACCGGAGCGGCGACGGACGGCGGCCCCGTCGAACACCCGCCCGAGCCCGGCGACGCCGCCCAGCCCGATCGCGCACACCACGCACGCCAGGTTGGCCCAGCTCCAGTACTGAAACGGCCGGTCCTTGGCGATGCCCTGCCAATAGCGTTGCTGCACAAGGTGATAGCCGTCGAACCAATAGAACCCGGCGACGGCGAAGGCCACCGCCACCCCGATCGCGGCCAGCGCCGCCGGACCGAGCGCCCGCAGGATCGCCCTCCAGTCCGCCGCGGACGCCAGCACCGCCGCCGCCGGCAGCCCCATCAGCATCAGGCCGTAGTTGCAGAACACTCCCCAGCCCAGCAGCAGCCCGGCCGCGGCGGCGGTCAGGGCGGGGAACCGGACCGGGCGGTGCACCGCCACGGCCAGCAGCGCGATGCCCCACGCGGCCACGCCGGCGAAGTATCCGTCGGCGGAGACGGCCACCCAGATCGCCGTCGGCGCCAGCGCCACGAACGGGGCTACCCGCCGCGCGGTGGACTCGTCGGCCAGCGCGCGCACGCCGACCACCACCGCGGCGGCGGCGCTCGAGCCGGCCAGCAGGCACAGCAGCCCGGCCCAGGCGCCGCCGTGCAGACCGATCCGGTCCAGCCAGACGAACGTCAGCAGCGCCCCGGGCGGATGCCCCGACACGTGGGTGGTCCACGAATGCGGTTGGTAGTCCACGATCCGGCCGGCGAACGTGCGCAGCGTGGCTGGAATGTCGGTGACGCCCGGCACCTGCGACAGGTATTCGTCCCGGGTGGTCAGCCGGCCGGCGAAGCCGCGCTGCCAGCCGTCGATCATCGCCAGCGCGAACGCCCACCCGCCGGCGACGGCCCAGCTGCCCAGCGTCAGCGCCCGCCACGAAAGTCGTTGCGCCAGAGTCGGTCCCCACGCGACGACGACGACGGCGAGGGCAATGGCCGGGCCGGTGCCCCAGCCGGCGTGGATCAGCCACTCGCCGAAGATCGGCGCCGAGCCGGCGTGGGTGGCGAACTTTTCCGCCCCGACATCCAGGCGCGGCCGGACCCCCAGGTTCATCCGCGGCAGCACGAACGCCGCCGCCACCAGCGCCGCGCCGATCGACACCGCGACGGCGTCGCGCACCGCCTGCCGTCGACCCCGCCTCACGGACGCACAGCCTATTGATCGCTCGCGCCGGCGAAGCGGCGCACCAGCGCCGCGCGGTCGACCTTGCCGATGCCGCGGCGCGGCAGCGCGTCGACGACGTGCACCTCGCGCGGCGCCGCGGTGGCGTCCAGGGCGCGCGTCACGTGCGCGCGCAGCGCCTCCACAGTCGGCGCCACGCGGCCGTCGTGCACCACGATCGCGGCGACCACCCGCTGCCCGAGGCGTTCGTCGGCCACCCCGAACACCGCGCAATCGCGGACGGCCGGGTGGCTGCACAGCGCCGCCTCGACCGGCTGCGGCAACACCGTCAGCCCGCCGGTGCTGATCGCGTCGTCGGCGCGGCCCAGGACCGTCAGCACGCCCGCGCCGTCGATGGCGCCGAGGTCGTCGGTCACGAACCAGCCGGGCTCGGCGAACGGGTCGGGGTCGATGGGGTCGCGGTAGCCCTTGGCCACCGTCGCGCCCCCGATGACGATGCGCCCGTCGGCCACCCTCAGCCGCACCCCGGCCAGCGGGACGCCGTCGTAGACGCACCCGCCGGCGGTCTCACTCATGCCGTAGGTGCGCACGACGGTGATTCCGGCCGTGGCCGCGGCGTCCAGGACCGGACGCGGCGCGGGCCCGCCGCCGAGCAGCACGGCGTCGAGTTCGGCGAGGGCGGCCGCGGCCGCCGGGTCGGCGAGCGCCTTGGCCAACTGCGCGGCGACCAGCGAGGTGTACCGCCTGCCGGGGCCCAAAGCGCCGATGGCCCTGGGCAATTCGGTTTCATCGAAGCCGCCGGTGACATCCATCTCGACCGGCGACGTGCCGGCGAGCAGGCTGCGGACCAGCACCTGCACCCCGGCGATGTGGTGTGGCGGCAGGGCGAGCAGCCAGCTGCCCGGGCCGCCCAGGCGGTCATGGGTGGCCGCGGCGCTGGCCCGCAGGGCGGCCGCTGTCAGCAGGGCGCCCTTCGGGTTGCCGGTGGTGCCCGACGTCGCCGCCACCAGGGCCACGTCGTCGTCGATGGTTTCCCCGACGCGCAGCCCCGCCCGCAGCGCCGCCGACTCGCGATCGTCGCCGACGGCTACCAGCGCCGGGTCGCGTCCCTCCAGCACGCCCGCCAGGGCGGGCAGCAGCGTCTCGGCCGCCGCGCCCGGCGGGACGTGCAGCGCGCGCAGTACGGCTATGCCGGATCCCCGGCCTGATCGGCGTCGTCGAAGGGCCAGCCCTGGGCCGCCAGCCGCACCCGTACCCGCTCGACGTCCTGCGGCGACGGCAGCTCGTCGGTGATCTGGGTGATCAGCACGCCGATGTCGACGTCGTCGAACTCGCCGCGCCGAACCAGCTCGCACGCCACGGCCTTGGCTTCGTCGTTGGACAGCCGGCGGGCCAGCAGCGCGAGCACCGGGAACGTGTCGGTGGGTGGCACGCCCTCGGGGTAGCCCGCGCGGAGCCACGAGACGATGGAATTGAGAAATCCGTTCACGCGGATACAGCTCTCCCCGGCGTCCGGTTCGCCGACTCGATGGGCATCAAACGATGCTACTTGGGTTTCGCTCCAAGCAGCGGATAGCCGGTGTGATGGGCGATGAAATCGCGGGCAATGTAGAGCAACGCCAGCGCGATCACCGCGATGACCAGCGCGTAGATGCTCCACGCCAACGCAGTCAGCATCGGGTTGCGCCGCGGGGCGGAGCCGTTGCTGGCGCCGTCCAGACTGATGTCGCCCGCCCCCGCGGACTGCAGCCGGATCCCGAGGGCGAACAGCCCCGGCAGGGCGGCGCCGGCCAGCATCGCGAAGACCAGAATCTTCAGGCTCGCCTGGTAGTTGAACCAGTCGCCGATGTGGCTCATGAGGCGTTGGCTTTCAGCGACGGGTCGTCGGAGTCGTACCGGGCGGACACGCCGCCGAGCGTGGGTCCGTCATCGCCGGGCGGCGGCTGGTCGGCGGCCTGCAGCCCGCTGGTCAGATCGCCCTTCCATTCGGCGTTGACGTTGTGGTGGTCGACCTTGACCCTGCGCGACCGGAGGTAGATGGTGGCCGAGACCGCGACCAGCAGCGCGAAACCGGTGATCGCCCCCGGGTAGCCGCCGATCAGGTGCACGATGCCGTAGGTGAAGGCGCCGACCAGCCCCGCCAGCGGGAGGGTGACCAGCCAGGCGACCCCCATGCGGCCGGCGACGCCCCAGCGGACCTCGCCGCCGGGCTTGCCCAGCCCGCTGCCCAGCACCGAACCCGTGCACACCTGGGTGGTCGACAGCGCGTAGCCGAAGTGGGCCGACAGCAGGATCACCGCGGCCGAGGAGGATTCGGCGGCCATGCCCTGCGGCGACTGGATCTCGACCAGGCCCTTGCCCAGCGTGCGGATGATGCGCCACCCGCCGAGGTAGGTGCCGGTCGCCATGGCCAGCGCGCAGCTCACGATGACCCACAGCGGCGGCATGGTGGCGGTCTTGCTGACCGAGCCGTAGGAGATGAGCGCCAGGAAGATGATGCCCATCGTCTTCTGTGCGTCGTTGGTGCCGTGGGCGAGCGAGACCAGCGACGCCGAACCGATCTGGCCGCGCCGGAAACCGGCCTCCGTGCGGGCCTTCGGCACGCCGCGGGTGATCCGGTAGACCAGCCAGGTGGCGACCGCGCCGATCGCGATGGCCAGGATCGCCGACACGACGGCCGGGATGATGGCCTTGGAGATCACGCCCTTCCAGATCACGCCGTGCGCGCCGACGGCAGCGATCGTGGCGCCGACGATGCCGCCGATCAGGGCGTGCGACGAACTCGAGGGGATGCCGAGCAGCCAGGTCAGCAGGTTCCAGACGACGCCGCCGACCAGGCCGGCGAACACCAGCTCCAGCGTCACGATGTTGGAGTCGATGAGGCCCTTGGCGATCGTGGCGGCGACGGCGGTGGACATGAACGCGCCCACCAGATTCAGTACCGCCGAGAGCAGAACCGCCGTTTTGGGCTTGAGCGCGCCACTGGCGATCGAGGTCGCCATCGCGTTGCCCGTGTCATGAAAGCCGTTGGTGAAATCGAAAGCCAGTGCCGTGATTACGACAATGATCAAGAGGAACAATTGGATGTTCACAGGGCCTGATTCTGGTGGTAGGGGCAATCCATTGTCGAATGCGGCATGACATGAAACGCGGGTGTACCTTGAGTCGTCGCCAGATGTTACCTCTCAGTTAACCGGAATTTCCCTGCCGTTCACCTCGGGTGTCGCGGCGCAACGGGTGGTCCGGGGGGATCTGGATGAAAATGAGCGTGATGCCGTCGGGGTCGAGCACGTGCATCTCGTGCAGGCCCCAGGGTTCCTGACGCGCCTCGCGGGCGATCGACACGCCGCGGCCGCGTAGCTCGGCCTGGGTCGCCTCGAGGTCGCGGACCTGCAGCCACAGCGCGCCCGGGAACGGGCCGCGGGAATGGTCCGGGGAGCCGTACCCGGCCAGCTCCAGCAGCGACTGCCCGGCGAAAAACACTGTGCCGCCGCCGTATTCACGCGCTATCGCCAGGCCGATCTCGTCGCGGTAGAAGGCCAGGGACCGCTGGTAGTCCGCGGGCCGGAGCAGCATCCGGCTGGCCAGGATCTCCATAACTCGTGTCTATCACACGGGCCCGATCGCGCCGGTCCGGTCAGCGGTCGCCCTTGCGATTGGGCTGGATGCTCTGGCGCTGCATGACGGCGTTGACCCAGCGGGGGCCAAAGGTGTCCAGCGCCTTGGCCGCGATCGCCATGCGCGGCGCGATGCGCACCGGGCGGGTGCGGGCGGCGGTGATCATCCACTCGCCGGCCTCTTCCGGCGTCAGCGCCGGCACGCCCTCGTAGGCCTTCGTGGGCGCGATCATCGGGGTGGCCACCAGGGGGTAGTACAGCGCCGTGGAGTGCACACCCCGCTCGCCCCACTCCGTTTCGATGACCCGGCTCACGGTCGACAGCGCGGCCTTCGACGCGTTGTACACCGAGAACAGCGGCGACGCCTCCGAGAGCACCCCCCACGTCGAGACGTTGATGATGTGGCCGTCGCCGCGTTCGATCATTCCCGGCGCCAGGCCGCGGATCAGCCGCAACGGCGCGTAGTAGTTGAGCACCATGGTCCGTTCGACGTCGTGCCAGCGCTCCAGCGACTCGGCCAGCGGCCGGCGGATGGACCGGCCGGCGTTGTTGATCAGGATGTCGACGCCGCCGAGCCGCTTCTCGACGTCGGCGACCAGCGCGTCGACGGCGTCCATGTCCGAGACGTCGCAGGCGATCGCCGTGGCGTCACCGCCCGCCGTGGTGATCCGCTCGGCCAGTGCGTCCAGCAGCTCCTGGCGACGGGCCACGACGACCACCGTGGCCCCCTCGCGGGCGAACTGCTCGGCGGCGGCCTCGCCGATGCCCGACGACGCCCCGGTGAGCAGGATGCGCTTGCCCGCCAGCTCGATCGGCTTGATCAGCGGCCGGTTGACCAGCACCTGCGGGGCCATCGGCGGTCGCATGGTGGCCAGCACCAGCTGGTCGGTGAACCGGCGAAGCGGACTCTTGCTCACGGGACGCGAGTCTAGGCGGGCGGGCGGGCTCAGAAGTACCGGGGAAACCGGCTCCAGTCGGGGTCGCGCTTTTCCAGGAAGGCGTCGCGGCCCTCGACGGCCTCGTCGGTCATGTAGGCCAGCCGGGTGGCCTCGCCCGCGAACAGCTGCTGGCCCACCAGGCCGTCGTCGAGCAGGTTGAACGCGAACTTCAGCATGCGTTGCGCCTGAGGGGATTTGGCGTTGATCTCGCGCGCCCATGCGATGGCTTCGGATTCCAGCTCGGCATGGTCGACGACGGCGTTGACCGCGCCCATGTGGTGCATCTGCTCGGCGGTGTAGGCCCGGCCCAGAAAGAAGATCTCGCGGGCGAACTTCTGGCCCACCTGGCGGGCCAGGTAGGCGCTGCCGTAGCCGCCGTCGAAGCTGCCGACGTCGGCGTCGGTCTGCTTGAAGCGGGCGTGCTCGCGGCTGGCCAGGGTGAGGTCGCAGACCACGTGCAGGCTGTGCCCGCCGCCGGCCGCCCACCCGTTGACCAGGCAGATGACCACCTTGGGCATGAACCGGATCAGCCGCTGCACCTCGAGGATGTGCAGCCGTCCGGCCCGGGCGGGGTCGACGGTGTCGGCGGTCTCGCCGCTGGCGTACTGGTAGCCGCTGCGCCCGCGGATGCGCTGATCGCCGCCGGAGCAGAACGCCCAGCCGCCGTCCTTGGGCGAGGGGCCGTTGCCGGTCAGCAACACCACGCCGACTCCCGCGGACATCCGGGCGTGGTCGAGCACCCGGTAGAGCTCGTCGACGGTGTGCGGCCGGAACGCGTTGCGCACCTCGGGCCGGTCGAACGCCACCCGCACCGTGGCGTCGTCGACGTGCCGGTGATAGGTGATGTCGGTCAGGTCGCCGAAGCCCTCAACGGGACGCCACTGGTCGGCATCAAACGGGTTGTCACTCAACGTCTTTGAACTCCTATGCCGGGTCCAGCCGGAATACCGGACACACGCCGGCCAGCGCCTCGAACTCTTCGGGGCGGCCGTCGGTGACCAACCCCGAGCGCTTCATGAAGCCGACCCCGGTGGGCACCTCGGTGGGAAACGCCCGCAGGAACGGGCGCGCCACGTCGGCGGGCAGCTCCACCATCCTCACCCGCTCGCGGTGCCGGCCGCGGGCCAGCGTCGCGTGCTCGGCGGCGCGGACGTTGCGGATCCAATCCGCGCCCGGAAACCCGCCCACCACATAGCGTTTGCCGTCCACCGTCATCGGTGTCACCGGCGTCGACCGTGGCGTGCCGGACTTGCGGCCCGGCACGGTCAACACCACCGGGCTTTCACCGCCGAAGCTGAGGCCCAGCCGGGAGAGCTGAATGAACACCTTGTTCGCCGGCTTCAGCCACCAGGGCGGCTTGAGCCCGTCAGCGCGTGCCATGCCTGACACACTAGTCAGCTCCGGGACGCCTCCCGGAAGGGCTCGGCGCCCTGCGCCCAGGGGTCGACGCCGGGTGTGGCGACCGCGTCGAGCCGGGCGATCGCCTCGGCGCTCAGCGTGACGTCGGCCGCGGCCATGTTCTCCTCGAGGTGGGCGATCGACCGGGTGCCCGGAATCAGCAACGTGTTCGGCGCATGCGCCAGGATCCAGGCCAACCCGACCCGGGCGCCGGAGACGCCCAGCTCGCCGGCGATGCCGGCCACCACCGGATCGTCGGCGACCTTCGGGAATCCGGGCAAGGCGGAGCCGAGCGGGAAGTACGGCACCCACGCGATGCCCTCGTCGACGCACAGCTCGAGCGCGGCTTCCTGGGAGCGGTCCAGCAGGCTGTAGGCGTTCTGCACACAGGCGATGCCGGCGGGCAGCGCCCGCCGCAGCACGTCGAGCGACACGCTGCTGAGCCCGATCGCGCCGATCTTGCCCTCGTCGCGCAGGGCGATCATCTCGGCCAGCTGGTCGTCGAGGTCGACGATCTGATCGCCCTCGGCGGCCATGCCGATGCCCGAGTCGAGCCGCCGCAGGTTCACCACCGGGACGCGGTCGAGGCCGAGCTGGCGCAGGTCGTCCTCGACGGCGGCGCGCAGCTCGGAGGGCCGTTGCGCTGGAGCCAGCGGGATGGGTTGCTCGCCGGTGTAGCGGGCGCCGACCTTGCTGACGATGACGAGGTCGTCCGGGTAGGGGGCCAGCGCCGCGCGGATCCGGCGGTTGACCTCGCCGGGACCGTAGAACGACGCGGTGTCGATGTGGTTGACGCCGAGGTCGATCGCGCGCCGCAGCACCGCCGCCGCGTCCTGCGGGGAGGTCTCGAACAGTTGCATGGCGCCGTAGCCCATGCGGGCGACGGGATGCGATCCGATGGTGCCGATGCCGCCGGGGTTGAGATCGGTCATGGTGCTCCCTTGATCGTGAGACACTGGAAAAATGCGGAGGGTCCTCCGCTTTCGTCAGCGTAGCAGAAACGGAGGTGCCTCCGCTTTGGTGGGAAGGTCGGATGCGCGCCGCAATCGCGAGCGGCTGCTGTTGGCGGCCACCGCGGCGTTCACCGAGCACGGCGCGGCGGCCTCGCTCGAGTCGATCGCCCGCGACGCGGGCGTCGGGATCGGCACGCTGTACCGCCATTTCCCCAATCGGGAGGCCCTCGTCGAGGCCATCTACCGGGCCGAGCTCGCCGAGGTGGCCGCGGCCGCCGAGCAGCTGCTCGGGCGGCATCCGCCCACGACGGCGCTGCGACGCTGGATGGACCGCTACGCGGGCTTCGTGGCCGCCAAGCGCGGCATGGCCGAGTCCCTGCAGGCGATCTTCGATTCTGGCGCAATGGAACCCAGCCAGACCCGCGACAGCATCGTCGGCGCCGTCGAGCTGCTGTTGCGGGCGGGCGCCGACGACGGCAGCCTGCGCGCCGACGTGCGCGCCGACGACGTGGTGTCCAGCCTCATCGGCATCTTTTTGGTCAGCGGTTCATCGGAGCAGACCGGCCGCATGCTCGACCTGCTGGTGGCCGGCGTCTCGGCGACCTGACCGAGCGCCCGGCCAGCCGGGCGCCGCGCCGCCAGCGCCCGGCGGGCCGGGCGCTCGGCGCAACCCGCGCAATGCTCAACCCACCGAGCGTTCGGCGCCCTCCCAGAACTGCGCGCGCACGGCCTTCTTGTCCGGCTTGCCCAGCCCGGTCAACGGCAGCGATTCGGCGATCACCACCCGCTTGGGTGACTGCACCGAGCCCTTGCGGTCCTTGACCGCGGCCTGGATCTCGGCGGTCATCTTCTCGATCGCGGCGTCGTCGCGGGGCGCGTCGGAGCGCAGCACCACCACTGCGGTGACGGCCTCGCCCCACTTCTCGTCCGGCGCGCCGACCACGCATACCTGGGCGATCGCCGGGTGCTCGGCGACGACGTCCTCGACCTCGCGGGGGAAGACGTTGAAGCCACCGGTGACGATCATGTCCTTGACCCGGTCGACGATGAAGTAGAAGCCGTCCTCGTCCTCGCGGGCCATGTCGCCGGTGTGCAACCAGCCGTCTTTGAAAGTCTTCGCCGTCTCGTCGGGCAAATTCCAGTACCCGCCGGCCAAAAGCGGTCCGCTGACACAGATTTCGCCGGGCTCGCCCTGGGGGACCGGCTTGCCGTCCTCGCCCAGCAGCGCCACCCGCGCGAACAGGGTCGGGCGCCCGCACGAGGTGAGCCGCTTCTCGTCGTGCTCGTTCTTGGCCAGGTAGGTGATGGCCATCGGCGCCTCGGACTGCCCGTAGTTCTGCGCGAAGATCTTGCCGAACCGGCGGATCGCCTCGGCCAGCCGAACCGGGTTGATCGCCGACGCGCCGTAATAGACGGTCTGCAGCGACGACAGGTCGCGGGTGTGCGAATCGGGGTGGTCCATCAGCGCGTACAGCATCGACGGCACCAGGAAGGTGGCCGTAATGCGTTTCTCCTCAATGGTTTTCAGCACATCTGCCGGGTCGAACTTGGGCAGCACGTGCATCTCGCCGCCCTTGATCAGGGTGGGCAGGAAATACGCCGCCCCCGCGTGCGAGAGCGGGGTGATCATCAAGAACCGCGGATCCTCCGGCCACTCCCACTCCGAGAGCTGGATCTGGGTCATCGACGAGATCGACTGCGCGGTGCCCATCACTCCCTTGGGCTTGCCGGTGGTGCCGCCGGTGTAGGTCAGGCCGATGACCTGATCCGGCGGCAGGTCCGCGGCGACCAGCGGCTGCGGGTCGTACTGGGCCGCCTCGGCCGCCAGGTCGACCGCGACACCGTTCAACGCCTCGGGCACCGGCCCGATGGTCAGGATCTGCTTGAGCCCCGGCACCTTCTCCAGCAGGGCCAGCGCGCGCTCGACGAACATCGGGTTGGGGTCGATGATCAGCGAGCTGATGCCGGCGTCGTTGAGCACGTACGCGTGGTCGTCCAGCGAGCCCAGCGGGTGCAGGGCGGTGCGCCGATAGCCGCGGGTCTGGCCGGCGCCGATAATCAGCAGCACCTCGGGGCGGTTGAGCGACAGCAGTCCGACCGCCACACCGGTGCCCGCGCCGAGCGCCTCGAACGCCTGGATGTACTGACTGATCCGCTCGGCCATCTGACCACCGGTCAGCGTGGTGTCGCCGAGGAACAGCACCGGCTTGTTCTTGTGGCGCTTGAGGGCGCCCACGAGCAGGTGGCCGTTGTGGGTCGGGTTGCGCAGCAGCTCGTCACTCATGTGGCAAGACTAGAACGTGTTGCAATTTGGGTCAGCCGCACCCTCGAAGACCCCACCGATCATTACCATCCCTATCCATGGGGCAGGCAGATCTCGTCGTGACCGGAACCATCCTGACCGTCGACGAGGCCCGGCCCACTGCCGAGGCGCTCGCCGTGGCCGACGGCCGGATCGTCGCCGTCGGGACTCGTGCCGAGGTCGCCGACGCGATCGGGCCCGACACCCAGACCGTCGACGTCGGTGACGGCTGCGTCATGCCGGGATTCGTTGAGGCCCATGGCCATCCGCTGATGGAGGCGGTCGCCCTGTCGGACCGCCTCGTCGACATCCGCCCGGTCACCATGCGCAGCGCCGACGACGTCGTCGCCGCGGTGCGTTCCGAGGTCGCGCGGCGCGGATCCGACGGCGCCTACCTCAACGGCTGGGATCCGCTGCTGCAGAACGGACTTCCGGAGCCGACGCTGGGCTGGCTCGACGGCATCGCGCCCGACACCCCGCTGGTGATCATGCACAATTCCGGGCACAAGGCGTACTTCAACTCGCGCGCCGCCCAGCTGCACGGCCTGAACCGCGACACCCCCGACCCCAAGGGCGCCAAGTACGGCCGCGACGCCGACGGCGAACTCGACGGCACCGCCGAGGAGACCGGGGCGGTGTTCCCGCTGCTGGGCGGGGTCATCGACTTCGCCGACTATCCGCGGATGCTGCTCGCCGAATGCGCCCGGCTCAACCGGGCCGGGCTGACCACCTGCTCGGAGATGGCCTTCGACCCCGGCTTTCGGCCGTTGGTGGAAGGGCTGCGCTCCCAGCTGACGGTCCGGCTGCGGACCTACGAGATCTCCAACCCGCAAATGTCCACCGACGCCACACCCGGGCAGGGCGACGACATCCTGCGCCAGGTCGGCATCAAGATCTGGGTCGACGGCTCGCCCTGGATCGGCAACATCGACCTCTCATTCCCGTACCTGGACACCGAGGCCACCCGCATCATCGGCGTCGCGCCCGGGTCCTGCGGCTGCGCCAACTACACGAAAGAGCAGCTGCACGAGATCGTCGGCGCCTACTTCCCGCTCGGCTGGCCGATGGCCTGCCACGTGCAGGGCGACGCGGGCGTCGACACCATCCTCGACGTCTACGAAGATGTCCTCAGGCGCCATCCGCGCGACGACCACCGGCTGCGGCTCGAACACGTCGGCGCCATCCGGCCCGAGCAGCTGCGGCGCGCCCACGACCTCGGCGTCACCTGCAGCATCTTCGTCGACCAGATCCACTACTGGGGCGACGTCATCGTCGACGGGCTGTTCGGCGAGGAGCGCGGAACCCGTTGGATGCCAGCGGGATCCGCGGTGGCCACCGGGATGCGGATCTCGCTGCACAACGATCCGCCGGTCACGCCCGAGGAGCCGCTGCGCAACATCAGCGTGGCGGTGACCCGCACGGCGCCCAGCGGCCGGGTGCTCGGACCCGAGGAGCGGCTGACGGTCGAGCAGGCGATCCGCGCCCAGACCATCGACGCCGCCTGGCAGCTGTTCTCCGACGACGTGATCGGCTCGCTGGAGGTCGGCAAGTACGCCGATCTCGTGGTGCTCTCGGCAGACCCGCGCACCGTGTCCCCCGAGCGGATCGCCGACCTCGACGTGCGGGCGACCTATCTGGCGGGCCGCCAGGTCTACAGCGCGTGACGCCGCCCCTCGAGGACCTGCTGGACCGCCTGCACGTGGTGGCGCTGCCCATGCGGGTGCGGTTCCGCGGCATCACCACCCGCGAGGTCGCGCTGATCGAGGGCCCGGCCGGCTGGGGGGAGTTCGGGGCTTTCGTCGAATACGAGCCGCCCGAGGCCGCGCACTGGCTGGCCTGCGGCATCGAGGCCGCCTACCGGCAGCCGCCGCCGGTCCGCCGGGACCGCATCCCGATCAACGCCACGGTGCCGGCCGTGCCCGCCGCCCAGGTGGGCGAGGTCCTGGCCCGCTTTCCCGGCGCGGGGACGGCCAAGGTGAAGGTCGCCGAGCCCGGCCAGACGCTGGCCGACGACGTCGCCCGGGTCAATGCGGTGCGCGACCTGGTGCCGACCGTGCGGGTGGACGCCAACGGCGGCTGGAGCGTCGAGCAGGCGGTCGAGGCGGCCGCGGCGTTGACCGCCGACGGCCCGCTGGAGTACCTCGAACAACCCTGCGCGACGGTCGGCGAACTCGCCGAGCTGCGGCACCGCGTCGACGTGCCGATCGCCGCCGACGAAAGCATCCGCAAGGCCGAGGACCCGCTGGCCGTGGTCCGCGCCGGGGCGGCCGACATCGCGGTGCTCAAAGTCGCCCCGCTGGGCGGTATTTCGGCCATGCTCGCCATTGCCGACCAGATCGACATCCCCGTCGTGGTCTCCAGCGCGCTGGACTCGGCGGTCGGGATCGGCACCGGGCTGACCGCGGCGGCGGCACTGCCGCGGCTTCGGCACGCCTGCGGGCTGGGCACCGGCGGGCTGTTCGTGGACGACGTGGCCGAGACCGCCCCGCCCGTCGACGGGCACCTGGCCGTGGGGCCGGTGACGCCGGATCCGGCGCGGCTGGCCGCGCTGGCGGCACCACCCGAGCGTCGGCAGTGGTGGATCGACCGGGTCAAGGCGTGCCATCGGTTGCTTGTACCGTCGTCCGGGTGATCAACCTGGCTTACGACGACCGCGGCTCCGGTGAGCCCGTGGTCTTTATCGCCGGCCACGGCGGCGCCGGACGGACCTGGCACCCCTATCAAGTCCCCGCGTTCCTGGCGGCCGGATACCGCGTCATCACCTTCGACAATCGCGGGATCGGCGCCACGGAGAACGCCGACGGCTTCTCGACGCAAACGATGGTCGCCGACACCGTGGCGCTGATCGAGGGGCTGAACGCCGCCCCCGCCCGCATCGTCGGAATGTCGATGGGCGCCTTCATCACCCAGGAACTCATGCTCGCCCGGCCGGATCTGGTCAGCGCGGCGGTCCTGATGGGCACCCGCGGCCGCATGGACCGTGCGCGGCAGTTCTTCCGCGACGCCGAGGCTGAGCTGGCCGACGCCGGCGTCACGCTGCCGGCCGCCTACGAGGCGAAAATCCGCCTGCTGGAAAACTTTTCCCGCAAGACGCTCAACGACGACACCGCGGTCGCCGACTGGATCGCGATGTTTTCCACCTGGCCGGTCAAGCCCACCCCGGGCATGCGCGCCCAGCTGGACGTCGCGCCCTACACCAGCCGGTTGTCGGCGTACCGCAGCATCGCGACGCCGGTGCTGGTGATCGGCTTCTCCGACGACGTCCTGACGCCGCCGTATCTGGGCCGGGAGGTCGCCGACGCGCTGCCCAACGGCCGCTACATGCAGATCCCCGACACCGGGCACCTCGGGTTCTTCGAGCGGCCCGACGCCGTCAACGCCGCCATGCTCAAGTTCTTCGCCGAGCCGCGATAGGCGCCCGGCCGAGCCGCGCTAGGTTCCCGGCCGAGCCGACGTAGGCGCCCTCGCCGAGCCGAGGTAGGCGCCGAGTGTCGACTTGTGGGGCGAAATCGCGGCGATTTGCCCCAACAACTCCACGCTCGACGTGTGCTAAGCGGGCTGTGACACCCTGTAGGAGTGAACCCCTCGACGACCCAGGCTCGCGTGGTCGTTGACGAGCTGATTCGCGGCGGCGTCCGCGACGTGGTGTTGTGCCCGGGTTCGCGGAACGCGCCGCTCGCCTTCGCGCTGCAGGACGCCGACCGGTCGGGCCGGATCCGGCTGCACGTCCGCATCGACGAACGCACCGCCGGCTACCTGGCCATCGGCCTGGCGATCGCAGCCGGCGCGCCGGTGTGCGTCGCCATGACGTCCGGCACGGCCGTGGCCAACCTGGGCCCGGCCGTGGTGGAGGCCAACTACGCGCGGGTGCCGCTGATCGTGCTGTCGGCCAACCGGCCCTACGAACTCCTGGGCACCGGGGCCAACCAGACGATGGAGCAGCTGGGCTACTTCGGCACCCAGGTCCGGGCCACCATCAGCCTGGGCCTCGCCGAGGACGCCCCCGAGCGGCTGGACGCGCACAACGCCACCTGGCGCTCGGCCACCTGCCGGGTGCTGGCGGCCGCCACCGGATCGCGCACCGCCAACGCGGGACCCGTCCAGTTCGACATCCCGCTGCGCGAACCGCTGGTGCCGGATCCCGAACCCCGCGGCGCGGTGCTCCCGCCGGGCCGCCCGGGCGGCCGGCCATGGACCTACACCCCGCCGGTCACCTTCGACCAGCCGCTGGAGATCGACCTGACGCCCGACACGGTCGTCATCGCCGGCCACGGCGCCGGCACCCATCCCGCCCTCGCCCAGCTGCCCACCGTGGCCGAACCGACCGCGCCCGCCCCCGAAAACCCGCTGCACCCCCTGGCGCTGCCGTTGCTGCGGCCCAAGCAGGTGATCATGCTCGGCCGCCCGACCCTGCACCGCCCGGTGTCGGCGCTGCTGGCCGACCCCAAGGTGCCGGTGTTCGCGCTGACCACCGGCCCCCGCTGGCCCGACGTCTCGGGAAACTCGCAGGCCACCGGCACGCGGGCGGTCACCACCGGGGCGCCGAACCCGGCGTGGCTGCACCGGTGCGCCGAGACGAACCGGCACGCGAACGACGCGGTGCGGGGCCAGCTCGCGGCGCACCCGCTGACCACCGGTTTGCACGTCGCGGCGGCGGTGGCCGACGCGCTGCGGCCCGGCGACCAGCTGGTGCTCGGGGCGTCCAACCCGGTCCGCGACGCGGCGCTGGTCGGCCTGGACACCCACGGCATCCGGGTGCGCTCCAACCGCGGGGTAGCCGGGATCGACGGCACCGTGTCCACCGCGATCGGGGCGGCACTCGCCCACGAACGCGTGGGCGACCCGGACAACCCGGCGCGGACCGTCGCGCTGATCGGCGATCTGACCTTCGTGCACGACAGCTCCGGGCTGCTGATCGGCCCCACCGAACCCACCCCGCGCCGCCTGACCATCGTGGTCTCCAACGACAACGGCGGCGGCATCTTCGAACTGCTCGAGCAGGGCGACCCCCGGTTCTCCGACGTGTCGTCGCGGATCTTCGGAACCCCGCACGACGTCGACGTGGGGGCGCTGTGCCGCGCGTATCACGTGGAGAGCCGCCAGATCGAGGTCGACGAATTGCACGCCGCCCTCGACGATCCCGGCCCCGGGATGCGGGTGCTGGAAGTCAAGGCGGATCGCTCCTCGTTGCGGCAGCTGCACGCCGCCATCAAGGCGGCGCTGTGAGGCACGCATAGATGGCGAGATCCCCAAAGGTTCTGCTGCACTTACTGATTCACGGACGCAGCGACGAACCTCCGAAAACGCCTGCCAGGGTCGCGTTGCGATGGGCCCGGATCGCGGTGCTGATCGTCGCCGGCCTGGTCACGCTGCAGTCGGTGCTGCTGGTGGCCGGCGCGTGGCGCAACGACCTTGCGATCACCCACAACATGGGCGTCGCGCAGGCGGAGGTGCTCAGCGCCGGGCCGCGCCGCTCCACCATCGAATTCGTCACCCCGGAGCGGGTCACCTACCGCCCCGAACTCGGGGTGCTCTACCCGTCCCACCTGACCACCGGGATGCGAATCTACGTCGAGTACAACAAGAACGACCCGAACCTGGTCCGCGTGCAGCACCGCAACGCGGGGCTGGCGATCATCCCGGCGGGGTCCATCGCGGTGGTGGCCTGGCTCGGGGCGGCGGCGCTGCTGGTGGCGCTGGCGCTGCTGGACAAGTGGCTGGACCGCCGCGCCGAAACCGCCGAACCTGCAAATTTCGCGTGACGGACGCCCGTTGGCAACCTTGTCGACAGGCGGCGCTGAGACGGTGATGGGGTGCGCGTTGCCATCGTCGCGGAATCTTTCCTGCCGGAAGTCAACGGTGTCAGCAACTCGGTGATCCGGGTGCTCGAGCACCTGCGCCGCACCGGCCACGAGGCCCTCGTCATCGCCCCCGACACGCCACCCGGCGAACCGCCGGCGGAGCGCATTCACGACGGCATCCGCGTGCACCGGGTGCCCGCACGAATGTTCCCGAAGGTGACCACGCTGCCGCTCGGCGTGCCGACGCCCCGGCTGGTGAGCGTCCTGCGCGGATTCGACCCGCACGTCGTGCATTTGGCGTCGCCGGCGCTGCTGGGGTATGGCGGGGTGCGCGCGGCGCGGTGGTTGGGGGTGCCGACGGTCGCGGTGTATCAGACCGACGTCCCGGGTTTCGCGGCCAGCTACGGCATCCCGATGACGGCACGGGCCGCGTGGGCCTGGTTCCGGCACCTGCACGGCCTCGCCGACCGCACGCTGGCGCCGTCCACGGTGACGATGGAAGCGCTTGTCGCCCACCGTTTTCCACGGGTGCACCGGTGGGCGCGCGGCGTCGACGTGCTGCGGTTCGCGCCGTCGGCGCGCGACGAGGCGCTGCGGCGGAGGTGGTCACCGCACGGCAAGCCCATCGTCGGGTTCGTGGGCCGGCTCGCGCCGGAAAAACACGTCGAGCGGCTCGCCGGGCTGGCCGCCGGCGGCGCGGTGCAGCTCGTCATCGTGGGTGACGGCGTCGACCGCGACAAACTGCAATCGGCAATGCCGACAGCGGTTTTCACGGGTGCGCTCTACGGCGACGAGCTCGCCGCGGCGTACGCCAGCATGGACGTGTTCGTGCACCCCGGTGAGCACGAGACGTTTTGTCAGGTCGTGCAGGAAGCGCTGGCGTCGGGGTTGCCGGTCATAGCCCCCGACGCCGGCGGCCCACGTGACCTCGTCACCCCGTGGCGTACCGGTCTGCTGTTGGGGGTCAACGAGTTCGAGGCCCGGCTGCCCGAGGCCGTCGCGCACCTGCTCGCCGAACGGGCGCGCTACGCGCCGGCCGCACGGCGCAGCGTCGTCGGCCGCAGCTGGTCGGTGATCTGCGACGAGCTGCTCGGCCACTACGAGGCGGTGCTGTCGCCGTTCGAGCGGCGCCGGCTGTCCGCCAGGCGGTACGCGCAGGGGGAGTGACGGCGCGATCAGCCCTGCGCCAACTCGGCGACGGGCTGCCATTCCTCCCAGGTGCGGAGCCGGCTCTCGTAGTCGGCCTTGGCCGTCTCCAGCGGGGACGAGCCGAAGAACACTCGCAGCGGCGGCTTTTCGGCGTCGACCACCTTCAGTAGCGCGGCCGCCGAGGCGGACGGGTCGCCCGGGCTGGCCCACCGCCGGCTGCGTTCGGCCTCGACGGCCGCGCGGAGGTCGTCGTAGGCCGGCAGCCGCTCGGCGTGCCTGGCCGAGGCGCCGGCCCAGTCGGTGTCGAAGCCGCCCGGCTCGATCAGCGTGACGTGCACACCGAACTGGGCGACCTCCTGGGCCAGCGCCTGGGAAAAGCCTTCCAGCGCCCATTTCGACGCGTGGTAGATGCCGACCAACGGGAACGCGGTGATGCCCCCGATCGAGGACACCTGGATGATGTGGCCGCTGCCCTGCTCGCGCAGGTACGGCAGCGCGGCCTGGGTGATCCACAGTGCGCCAAACACATTGGTCTCGATCTGGTCGCGGGCGTCTCGCTCGGAGAGTTCCTCGACGAACCCGAACTGCCCGTAGCCGGCGTTGTTCACCACGATGTCGAGGCGGTCGAAGTGATCGTGCGCCCGCTTGACGGCCGCGAAGTCCGCGGCGCGGTCGGTCACGTCCAACTGGATCGGCAACAGCGCGTCGCCGTGCTTGCGCACCAGATCGTCCAGCGACGCCGTATCGCGCGCGGTGGCGGCGACCCTGTCGCCCCGCTCGAGTGCCGCGATCGCCCACGCCCGTCCGAAACCGCGCGATGTACCGGTGATGAACCACACTTTGTCAGTCACGCAGAGTTGCAACGCTGCTGTCGCCGCGGAATTCCCTGGGGGTACCGTCCGTGTGGTGAGCCGCGCCGAGTTGGACAAGGACCCCCGCGACGTCGCGTCGATGTTCGACGGCGTCGCCCGGCGCTATGACCTGACCAACACCGTGCTCTCGATGGGCCAGGACCGCCACTGGCGCAAGGCCACCCGGGCGGCGCTGGAGATCGGGCCGGGCCAGCGGGTGCTGGACCTCGCCGCGGGCACCGCGGTATCGACCGTCGAGCTGAAGAAATCCGGGGCGTGGTGTGTGGCCGCCGATTTCTCGGTGGGCATGCTGGCGGCGGGGGCGGCGCGCCACGTGCCGAAGGTTGCCGGCGACGCCACCAGGCTGCCGTTCGCCGACGACGTATTCGATGCCGTCACAATCAGTTTCGGGCTACGCAACGTCGTCGACACCCAGGCCGCGCTGCGCGAGATGGCGCGCGTCACCCGCCCGGGCGGCCGATTGGTGGTGTGCGAGTTCTCCACCCCCACCAACGGCCTGTTCGCCACCGTCTACAAGGAGTACCTGATGCGCGCGCTGCCGCGGGTGGCGCGCGCGGTGTCCAGCAACCCCGAGGCCTACGTGTACCTGGCGGAGTCGATCCGGGCGTGGCCCGATCAGGAGGGGTTGGCGCAGCAGCTCACCCAGGCCGGCTGGGTGGGAGTGCGGTGGCGCAACCTGACGGGTGGCATCGTCGCCCTACACGCCGGGCACCTGCCCCCGCGCTGAGACGGACTTAGTGGTTGCCGGCCGCTTGGACGACGTCGATGTGCTCCGGGCAGTAGTGGTCGACCGCCGCGCCCAGGAACTGCAGCGACTGGCCCTCGGTGGTGCCGCGCGGCAGGTTGCGCTGGATGAACGTCGCGGACTGGTGGGCGTCGTGGTCGACGCCGTGGTCGATCCGGTCGCAGGTGATCTTGCCCAGCCAGGCCAGTTGGTCCTGCGGCTGGTAGATGCCGAACCCGTTGACCGTGTTCTTGAACGGCGCGTCGTAGTCGCTGGGCGGCGACGGCGTCCGCGGGGTCGGGTACGGCGCCGTCGGCGGCGGGTCCGCCTGGGCGGGCGCGGAGAGCGGCGCCGGCGCGGCCAGCGCGAAAGCAGCAACAGCAGCGGCAGCGGCACCGATAGTAGCCAGCATCGTTCCCTTCATTAGCTGGACTATACACGCCCGGTTCCGGCCGCGCCGACAAACGGCGGGCGCCGATCGTGCGTCCCGGCAGGGTCGCCGCGCCCTCCGACCAGCGGCGATGCGGCCGCGGCTCAGCTGAACGGGGTGCGGCGGTCGATCAGCCGGGACAGCCGGCCACCGCCCCGCCAGGCGCGCGCGACCCAGTCCGCGTCCTCGTCGGTGACCAGGTTGGCCATCACCCGCACGGCGATGGTCATCAGCGTCGTCGAGCGCATCGCGATCGGCCCGGTCGCGGGCAGGAATCGCTGAAAGGTCAGTAGCAGCGCCAGCCGGCGCGCCACCGAGAAGCCGCGACCGTAGTGCTCCCGCAGCAGCGACGGCCACGCCTGCGACAGGTCGCGGCCGTCCAGCAACTCGGCGGCCAGCCGGCCCGTCTCCAGCCCGTAGTCGATGCCTTCGCCGTTGAGCGGGTTCACGCACGCCGCGGCGTCGCCGATCAGCATCCAGTTGGGCCCGGCGACCCCGGACACCGCGCCGCCCATCGGCAGCAGCGCCGACGACACCGCCCGGGGCGGGCCGACAAAGCCCCACTCGTCGCGGCGCAGGTCGGTGTAGTGGTCGATCAGCGGCCGCAGCGCCAGCTCGGCGGGTCGTTTCGATGTCGACAGCGCCCCGACGCCGATGTTCACCTCGCCGTTGCCGAGCGGAAAAATCCAGCCGTAGCCGGGCAGCACTGTGTCCTTGGAGCCGTCGGGTCCGCGTAGCTCGAGATGCGAGGTCAGCCAGGGGTCGTCGGCGCGCGGCGTGCTCAGGTACCCGCGGGCCGCCACGCCGTACACCGTCTCCTGGTGCCAGCGCCGGCCCAGCTTGCGCCCCAGCGACGAACGGGCGCCGTCGGCCACGATCAACTGCCGGCACCCGACTTCGGTGCCGTCGGCCAAGGTCAACGATGTCACCCGTCCCGATGAGTCATGTTGCACGCCAACGGCTTTGGTGCCCAGCAGCATCCGCGCTCCGGAATCCTCGGCGACTTTGCGGATCCGGTCGTCCAGCTCGACGCGGGCCACCGCGCTGCCGGTCGACGGGAAGGACGGGCCGGGCCAGTCCACCTCCACCTCGCCGCCGAACCCGCTCATCCGCAGCCCGCGGTGCCGGATGCGGGCGTCCAGCCAGTCCCCGAGCCCCAGGCGTTCGCACTCGGCGACCGCGCGCGGGGTCAGCCCGTCACCGCAGGCCTTGTCGCGGGGGAAGCTCGCCGAATCGATAACCAGGACCTCGCGGCCTGCGCGCGCGGCCCACGCCGCCGCCGCCGAACCGGCGGGTCCGGCGCCCACCACCACCACGTGGGCTCGGGTCGCTCCCGTGTTCATGCACACCAGTATGTTTGGTCCCGTGAATACTCCGGCGACGGTGGTGGCGGGCGTTGATCTCGGCGACGCGGCCTTCGCGGCGACGGTGCGCGACGGTGTCGGGCGGATCGAGCAGCTCATGGACACCGAACTGCGCAGCGCCGACGAGATCATGACCGAGTCGCTGACCCACCTGTTCAAGGCCGGCGGCAAGCGGTTCCGGCCGCTGTTCACCGTGCTGTCGGCGCAGCTGGGGCCCAATCCCGACGCCGCGGACGTGACGATCGCCGGCGCCGTGATCGAGCTGGTGCACCTGGCCACGCTGTATCACGACGACGTGATGGACGAGGCCGAGGTGCGCCGCGGCACGCCCACCGCCAACGTGCGCTGGGGCAACAACGTCGCGATCCTGGCTGGGGACTATCTGTTCGCCACCGCCTCGCGGCTGGTGTCCCGGCTGGGGCCCGAGGCGGTGCGGCTGATCGCCGAGACATTCGCCCAGCTGGTGACCGGGCAGATGCGCGAGACCCGCGGCCTGACGGGGGCGGCCGAGGGGGCGGACCCGATCGAGCACTACCTGAAGGTGGTCTACGAGAAGACCGCGTGCCTGATCGCCGCGGCGGGCCGCTTCGGCGCGATGTTCTCGGGCGCCGACGCCGACCAGGTGGAGCGGCTGAGCCGCCTCGGCGGCATCGTGGGCACCGCCTTCCAGATCTCCGACGACATCATCGACATCGACAGCGACTCCCGCGAGTCCGGCAAGCTGCCCGGCACCGACGTGCGCGAGGGCGTGCACACCTTGCCGATGGTCTACGCGCTGCGCGAACCCGGCCCCGACGCGGCGCGGCTGCGCGAGCTGCTGGTCGGGCCCATCGACGACGACGAGACGGTGGCCGAGGCGCTGGCGCTGCTGCGGGCGTCGGAGGGCATGGCCAAGGCCAAGCGGTCGCTGCAGGATTATGCGGCGCAGGCACACCAGGAGCTGGCGCTGCTGCCCGACGTGCCCGGCCGGCACGCGCTGCAGACGCTGGTCGACTACACCATCAGCCGGCACGGCTAGCGCGTCACGGAACTCCTTCGGCCGTCTCGGGCGTTCAATAGTCGACAATGAACGAGTGTTCCGGAGTGTGCTCCGGAATGTCCTAGGAGGACACCGATGACCTGGCATCCGCATGCCAACAGGTTCAAGACGTTTGCCCTCTTGGTCGGCATGTCCGCGTTGATCGTGTTTGTGGGCTCGTTGTTCGGCAAGACCGCGATGTTTCT
The DNA here is from genome assembly GCF_035666375.1 of Mycobacterium sp. 5-140-3-2. Lineage (NCBI taxonomy): Bacteria > Bacillati > Actinomycetota > Actinomycetes > Mycobacteriales > Mycobacteriaceae > Mycobacterium > Mycobacterium sp. 5-140-3-2. Next base: position 4,865,637 of record NZ_CP142025.1, on the reverse strand, counting down.
CGCGGTGCTGTTCGCCATCGGCATGAACGTCTACACCTACTACAACAGCGACAAGCTGGCGCTGCGGGCGATGCATGCGCAGCCGGTTTCCGAGCTCCAGGCGCCGGCGATGTACCGGATCGTCCGGGAGCTGGCCACCGCCGCGCACCAGCCGATGCCCCGGCTGTACATCAGCGACACCAACGCGCCCAACGCGTTCGCGACCGGCCGCAATCCGCGCAACGCCGCGGTGTGTTGCACCACCGGCATTTTGGGCATCCTCACCGAACGCGAGCTGCGCGCCGTGCTGGGACACGAGCTGTCGCATGTCTACAACCGCGACATCCTGATCTCCTGCATCGCCGGTGCGATGGCGTCGGTGATCACCGCGTTGGCCAACATGGCGATGTTCGCCGGCATGTTCGGCGGCAACAGCCGCGACGGCGAGAATCCCTTTGCGCTGCTGCTGGTTTCGTTGCTCGGCCCGATCGCGGCGACGGTCGTGCGCCTCGCGGTGTCCCGGTCGCGGGAATACCAGGCGGACGAATCGGGCGCGGTGTTGACCGGGGACCCGCTGGCCCTGGCGTCGGCCCTGCGCAAGATCTCCGGTGGGGTCCAGGCGGCCCCGCTCCCGCCCGAGCCCCAGCTGGCCAGCCAGGCACACCTGATGATCGCCAGCCCATTTCGAGCCGGCGAGCGGATCGGGTCGCTCTTCTCGACGCACCCGCCGATCGAGGACCGCATCCGCCGCCTCGAGCAGATGGCCGGGCGGTAGGAAACGGCGGTAAAACGCCGCGTGCACACCGGCCGAACCGCACGTAACATCGGAGTTAGCTGTAGTCCTAGGCTTTCCATTGATGGAAGCGGTGATGGCGATGTCGCACTCTGACTCGATCGATATTCACGAAGCCGGGCTGGCGCTGAATCTGCCCGATTTGGTCTTCGAGACCCGTGCCGGTGCCGGGATGAACCAGGAACAACTGGCGCACGCACTGGGCACCACCCGCGAGGCCGTGGCCGCGTGGGAGAGCGGGGACGAGGTGCCGCGCGTCGACGTGCTGCAGCGCCTGGCGCAGGTGTGCGGCAAGCGGCTGCACATCAGGATCGACGTCGACTGAGCGCGCGGCGCGCTATAAGCGCGGGGCGCGCAATTACGCTGCGGCCCCGGGCGCCTGGGCCTCGACCAGCGGTTCGTCCGCGGCGCGGTGACCCGTCTCCATCACACCCCGGATTTCGACGGTCCCGCCTGTCGCCTCGTGCTGCCGCTGCCAGTCGGTAATCGTTTGGTGCGCAGCGTGATCGAGGTAATGGACCGAGATCGCCACCGTCACCGTCGCGCCCCGCGGAACCGACGTCAGCATCCGCGTCAGCCTCGGGAGCGCCAGGAAGGTGCAGGCCGCGCCCTCGATCGTCACCCGCCATTCGTCGCCAACCGGCTCCGCCTCGATCTTGGCCCGGATCACTCGCCATCCGGTCAGCGCGATGGCCAGTGCGAGGCCGATCAGCACGCCGTGCAGCAGATTGAGGAAGATGACGCTGACGGCGGTCACCACGTACACGGCGAGATCGCCGTGCTTCATTGCGGTTTCGATGTGCGCCGGCTTGAGCAGCTGGACGCCGATGACGATCAGCAGACCGGCCAGCGCGGCGGTGGGGATCTGCTCGACCAGTCCGGCGAACGGAATGGTGAACAGCAGGATCCAGACGCCGTGCATGATCGCCGACGCCCGGGATTTGGCGCCCGCGTTGACATTTGTGGAGCTGCGGACGATGACCCCGGTGATCGGCAGCCCGCCGACGGTCCCCGAGATGATGTTGGCGGCGCCCTGTCCCACCAGCTCCCGGTTGAAGTCGGTGCGTGGCCCGTTGTGCATCCGGTCGACCGACACCGCCGACAGCAGGCTCTCGACGCTGGCAATGAGCGCGACGGTGATCACCCCGACGGTGAACGCGCCCCAGTTGCCGTGGGGAAGGTCGGGCAGCCTCAGCGCGTCCAGCGGTGACCCCTCGAGGTCGATCCGGCGCACGTGAAACGGGAAGACGACCGAGAGCGCGGTGACCGCCACGATCGCGACCAGGGGACCCGGTACCCGGCGAGCCTTGGCGGGCACCCACCGCCAGGCGACCATGATGACGATCACCAGGACGCCCAGGATGACCCCCGGCCGGTGCGCACCGACGACCTGCCCGGGCAGGCCGATCAGGTTGTGCCAGGCGGTGCTCTTGGATTTTCCGCCCAGCAACACGTGCGCCTGCTGCAGGGCGATCGTGATGCCGATGCCGGCCAGCATGGCGTGCACGACGACCGGTGAAATCGCCAGGGCGGCGCGCGCCACGCGGCTCAGCCCCAACAGCACCTGCAGGGTCCCGGCGGCGACGGTGATCAAACACGTGATGCCCCAACCGAACTCGGAAACCAGCCCGGCGACGATGACGGTCAGCCCGGCCGCGGGGCCGCTGACTTGCAGCGGGGAGCCCCCCACGCTGCCGACGACGATGCCCCCGACGATCGCGGCGATCAGGCCGGCGAGCACCGGGGCGCCCGAGGCGATCGCGATTCCCAGCGACAGGGGGAGCGCGACCAAAAAGACCACCAGCGAGGAGGGCAGGTCGTGCCGGATGATGCCGCGCAGCCGGTCGGCGCGTGACGCGGTGGGGAGCCGATCGCCCGCCCGTTCAATGTCTTGCATCGGTCACGTCCCTCGTTGGGAGTTTGCGGGGGATGTTCCGATATCCGCCCTTCTTGCGGCCAGTTACATCTTCGTAACGGGTTGGCGTGCAGCGGATTACATCCGGACGACGAGCAGGATCGCAACCGGAAAATCACTGACTACCTGGTCTGACGGTATTTTGCTGGCAAACCGGGGTCAAGCGGACGTGAGCGGCCCATAGAGAACGCAAAGATTTGAATTTGGCCAGCCCGCGACGCCCAGGTCAGAAGCCCGCGCCGTGCACCTCGTGGCCGGGCACCTCGGCGATCAGGCCGCGGTAGGCCTCCTCGACGGACGAGCCGTGGTTGATCACGGCGTCGACCTCACGGGCGATGGGCATGGTGAGGCCGAATTCGTTGGCAAACTCCATGATCACGCTGGCGGCCTTGACCCCCTCGGCGACCTGGTTCATCGAGGCGATGATCTCGTCGATCGGTTTGCCCGCCCCCAGTTGTTCACCGACGTGACGGTTGCGGCTGCGCTGGCTGGTACACGTGACGATCAGGTCGCCCAGCCCGGCCAGCCCCGGGAAGGTGTCCGGGTCCCCACCCACCGCGACGCCCAGCTTCGTCATTTCCCGCAGCGCGCGGGCGATGACCAGCGCTCGGGTGTTTTCGCCGATGCCCAGCGAGTACCCCATGCCGACGGCGATGGCGAACACGTTCTTCAAAGCCCCGGCCATTTCGGCCCCGATGACGTCGTCGGTGGTGTACACGCGGAAGCGCCTGGTGCGGAACAGCCCGGACAGCCGCGTCGCCAGATGCTGGTCGGGCATGGCCAGCACCGCGGCGGCGGCGTAACCCTCGGCGACCTCGCGCGCGATGTTCGGACCGGCCAGGATGCCCGCGGGGTGCCCGGGCAGCACCTCCTCGACGATTTGGGACATGCGCATGTTGGTGCCCTGCTCGAGGCCCTTGACCAGGGACACCACCGGCACCCACGGCCGCAGCTCCCGGGCCAGCTCGGTGAGCACCCCGCGGAAGCCGTGCGAGGGCACGCCCATGACCACGACGTCGGCGGAGTTCGCCGCCTCGGCGAAGTCGGTGGTGGCGCGCAGGGTGTCGCTCAGCTCGACGTCGTTGCCGAGGTAGCGACTGTTGCGGTGGTTGTCGTTGATGTCGCGGGCGGTCTCCTCGGAGCGCACCCATTGCAGCGTCGGCCCGCGGCGCGCGCAGATTGAGGCCACGGTGGTGCCCCAGCTGCCGCCACCGAGGACAACGACTTTGGGTTCGCGCTTCTCAGATGCCATGGCGATCAGCGTATTGCCGACATCTGAGATTTGGGAGTAGTTCACGAACTCCCGTGCGTGGCTATCCGGCCAGCGCGGTGCGGTCGGCGGTCCGGCCGAACACCATTGCCTCCTCGATGCGGTCGAAGCGGTAGTCGATGGCGTCGGCGAGATAGTTCTGCCGCACGTTCCACGGCCGCTTGGTGCCGGACTTAGGCAGCGCGTGCACCGAGCGCAACACGTAGCCGGCGTTGATGTCCCACGACGGCTTCTCGGTCATCGGCTCGTTGCCGCGGTGCGGGGCGGCGCGCGTGTAGCCGTGAGAGGCCATGTGCTCCATGAGTTTTGCCGTCGCCCGGGCGGTGATGTCGGCCCGCAGCGTCCACGACGCGTTGGTGTAGCCCACACACCAGAACAGGTTCGGCACGTCTTCGAGCATGTGCGCCTTGTAGACGAACCGGTCGCTGGTCTTGATCTCGTTGCCGTCCAGGCTGATCGTGGCCCCGCCCAGCGCCTGCAGCTGCAGGCCGGTGGCGGTGACGATGACGTCGGCGTCGAGGTGCCCGCCGGACTTGAGTGCGATGCCGGTCGCGTCGAAATGGTCGATGTGGTCGGTGACCACGTCGGCGCGCCCGGCGCTGATGGCCTCGTACAGGTCGGCGTCGGGGATCAGGCACATCCGCTGGTCCCAGGGGTTGTACCGCGGCTTGAAGTGGGTGTCGACGTCGTATCCGGCCGGCAGGCTGTTGATCGCCTTGCGCCGCAGCAGCCACCGCACGAACCCCGGCGCCTTGCGGGACAACGCGAAGAACACCGCCTCGGTCAGGGCGCTGTACATGCGGACGACCAGATGAGCGGGCTTGCGGGGCAGCAGTTTTCGCGCGACGGCGGCGACCGTGCCGTACTTGGACGCCGAGATGAGATAGGTGGGCGAGCGCTGCAGCATGGTCACTTTCGCGGCGCGGTCCGACAGCGACGGCAGCAGCGTCACCGCGGTCGCGCCGCTGCCGATCACCACGACCTTCTTGCCGGCGTAATCCAGGTCCTCGGGCCAGTGCTGGGGGTGCACCACCGTGCCCTGGAACTCCTCGATGCCCGGGAAGTCGGGGGTGTAGCCCTCGTCGTAGTTGTAGTAGCCGCTGCCGAAGAACAGGAAGCGGCCGCGGTAGAGCCTGCGCTCCCCGCCCTGTTCGACGGTGACCGTCCAGGTGTCGGTCGCGGAGTCCCAGTCCGCCGAGCGCACGTAGCTGTCGAACCGGATGTGGCGGTCGATGCCGTACTTGCGCGCGGTGGCGGCCAGGTACTCGCGGATGTGCACGCCGTCGGCCACGCCCTCTTCGCGGGTCCACGGCTCGAACGGGAAGGACAGCGTGAAGATGCTGCTGTCGGAGCGCACCCCGGGGTAGCGGAACAGGTCCCACGTCCCGCCGATCTGCGCGCGCCGCTCCAGGACGGTGTAGGTCAGCTGGGGATTGCGTTCGGTGATCCGGTAGGCGGCGTCAATGCCGGAGATGCCGGCGCCGACGATGATGACGTCGAAGTAGTCGGCCTCGGTCGCGCCGTGGCCGGCGGCCTCCTGGGGCGTCACGGTCATCGTGAACCTCGCTCAAATTGTGGGACTCGTCACTAGCCTAGAGACCCACCGGTTGGTCGGGCTAGGAAGTCGCGAAACCGCGCGGGCCGCACCGTCGCGCTCGCGACCGGCGATCACCGGTAGTTGACGAACTGCAGCGCCACGTCCAGGTCGGCCTGCTTCAGCAGCGCTTGGACGGCCTGCAGGTCGTCGCGCTTTTTGCTGGTGACCCGGATCTCGTCGCCCTGGATCTGGGTCTTGACGGACTTGGGGCCGTCGTCGCGGATCAGCTTGGTGATCTTCTTGGCGTTCTCGCTGCTGATGCCCTGCTTGAGCGAGCCGCTGACCTTGTAGGTCTTGCCGGAGGCCTGGGGCTCGCCGGCGTCGAAGGCCTTCATGGAGATGTCCCGGCGGATCAGCTTCTCCTTGAAGACGTCGACGGCCGCCTTGACGCGTTCCTCGGTGGACGACGTCAGCTCGATAGCCTCGTCGCCCTTCCAGGCGATCGTGGTGTCGGTGCCGCGGAAGTCGAACCGCGTGGCCAGCTCCTTTGCGGCCTGGTTGAGCGCGTTGTCGACCTCCTGGCGATCCACTTTGCTGACGATGTCGAACGATGAGTCCGCCATGCATTCCGTCCCTTCATCCGGTGATAGGCGTTTGTGCTTTGTCTACTCGCTCGTTGTAACCTGTCTGGCGGCAGGTTGCCCGAGCGGCCAATGGGAGCGGACTGTAAATCCGTCGCGAAAGCTTCACAGGTTCGAATCCTGTACCTGCCACCACAGTTTTTGGTAGGCCCGCGCGCCGTCGCACACCGCGAATTTCGGTTTGCCGGGGCGCACTCGTGTGGCGCTCCGCGCGGTCGTTCCGCCCGCCGCGATTCCCGGTCGCCCGGGCGGCCGACCAGGGGCCGGCGGCGACGTTGTGCGACACGTGCGCAATTTCTACAAATTGGTTGTAAAAATTTGCGCCACGGCGGTGTGGCGGGCCCCGGGGCGGGTATCGCTGTGAGAGCGCGATTTGTAGGGGGCGACATGTCTATCAGTCCCGCCACACTCTCAATACTCCGCGAGTGCCGCACGGCACTGGCGACGGCGCGCGAATCGGCCCTCGCCGCGCAGGCCGGGCTGGCCGGCGTCCGCAAGGCCCGCGCCGCCGAGCTGGCCGAGAAGATCGCCGATGCCATCGCCTTCGCCGACCGGCTCTGCTTCGTCGTCCAATGCGACCTGCGCGCCGGGCAGTGACCTTCGAGCGTCAACGCCAAGCCAGGCACCCTCCCGGTTCGACTCCTCCAACCCATCGACCGGGAGGGTGTCTTCTGCCCAACCAGGACAGCGTGTTTCAGGCCGGATGCAGGCTGACGGGCACCCCCGAGTAGCGCACCATGCCGGTCACCACGTCGATGTCGTCCTTGTTGGTCAGGCGGTTGACGTTGGCCGCGTGGTGGCCGTGCGGGATCGACACCGCACCGCGCCGAATGGAGTCGTCGACCTTGGCGATGCCGGTCAGTTCGCCGTTCGCGCTGCGCACCGTCACCTTCTGCCCGTCGGCGACACCCGCGGCGGCGCCGTCCTCGGGGTGGATGAGAACCTCGGGGGCTTCACCGAGAAAATCCAGCTGCCCGTTGAGCTTTCGGCGCTGCCGGCGCGGCACCAGCACCAGCGGCGCGGGCGGTTTCAGGCCCGCGAGTTGGTCCACCAGCAGCGGCGGCGCCAGCCGCCAGCCGCCCATCCGCGCGACGTGCTCGTCGACCCAGGCCGCGGGCAGCTCGCGCGGGGCCTCGGCCCAACCCACCGCCGCCACCTCGTCGAATCCCGTTCGGGCGCCGGCCAACAGGACGGCGAGCACGTCGTCGTCGGTGCTGGTGTCGGGATCGCCGAGATTGCCGAGCTCGTAGCCGAGCCGGCGGCCGAGTTCGGCGAACACCCACCACATCGAGCGGCGTTCGCCGACCGGCTCGACGACGGCCGGGCTGTATTGCACGGACACATGCGAACTCAGGATGTCGTGGATGGTGATGTCGGGGCGTTCCAGCGGGTCCTTGGTGGGCAGGACGTGGGTGGCCAGCTCGGTGGTCTCGTTGTTGATGATCTCGGTGGTCGCGAACACCTCGAGGCTCTGTAGGGCCGGAATCAGCTTGCCGGTCTCGGGGAACGAGGTGACCAGGCTGCCGCCGACGTTGATCAGGGCGCGGATGTTGCCCGCGGCGATCTCGTCGGGCAGCGCCGCGCAGGGCCACTCGTTGATGAACGCCTGCGCCTCGGGGCGGCTGCGCGGTCCCGGACCGAAGGATCCCTCGATCGGCGTGACGGGCAAAAACTCGCCGAAAGTCTCGAGCTGGTAGGCGAATCCGGGGTGAAACCACGTCCCGCCGGGCCGGTTCATCGCGCCGGTGAGGATCATCAGCACCCAGGCGAGCCACTGCGTGACGTTGGCGCGCTCGGCGGTCATCGTGACGCCGGTGCCGGTTTCGACCGCGACGCACTTGGCGGCCCGCACGCCCGCAAACAACCGGGCCAGGTCGGCCTCGGCGACATCGGCCAGCTTCGCGGTGTGCTCGAGCGTGAACGGCTCGACCGCACGCGCCAGCTCGTCGATGCCCTGCACGGGAACGTCGGATTTCATTCCGTCGCGCAGGATCTCGCGCACCAGGTAGGCGAGGACGGCGTGGTCGGTGCTGGGCCGCGGCGCCAGATGGGCGGTGGCCAGCCGGGCGGTCTCGGTGCGACGGGGATCGATCACCCACACCTGCCCGCGCCGCGCGATCTCGCGCACCGTGCCGGTCGGATTGGGCATCGAGATCGCATGTCCATGCGAGACAACGGGATTGACGCCGACGAGCATCAGGAAGTCGGCGTTGTCCAGGTCGGTCCGGCCCGATAGCCCCATGAATCCGCCGACCAGATCCGAGACCAAAGGCTTGGCGGTGCCGTCGATGGTCAGGGGGCTGAACTTGGCCGGTGTGCCAATCGCGGCGTGCAGCGCCTCGGCCATGCGGAAGCCGGCGCTTTCCATGGTGGAGAAGTAGAACGCGACCGATTGCGGCCCGTGCCGGTCGATGATGTCCTTCAGCCGCGTGCCCAGGTCGTCGAGGCAGGCGTCCCATGTGGTGTCGCGCAGGCGGCCGTCCGCCCGCATCCTCGGGCGTTCGAGCCGGTCGGGGTGGTGGTGCAGTTGCGGCAGGGCGCGGCCCTTCGGGCAGGTGTAACCGCGGGAGAAGGGATGCTCCTGATCGCCGCGAACGCGGAGCACCTCGTCACCCTCGACGTCGACGAGGATGCCGCAGACGGAGGTGCAGACGCGGCAGAAGCTACGCACCGTTTGCATACTTGGGCAACGTACTCTCGCAATTCGAGAACGCCTATCGCATTTTCGAGAATGGCGGCACATTTTCGGCCAATGGCGCTCTCCGGCAAACGCCCGTGGTTAGGCGGCCCCTAGTTAGGATCCACCGGTGACCGATACGACCACCCCGCCGGTGGCGGACGAATCCGAGGACCGGCCGCAAATACCGCTGCGCACCCGTGGCCGCTGGCTGCGATGGGGGCTGCTGTCGGTGTGGGGCCCCGGCCTGGTGGTGATGCTGGCCGACACCGATGCCGGGTCGCTGATCACCGCGTCGCAGTCCGGCGCCCAGTGGGGCTACCGGATGGTGCTGCCGCAGCTGATCCTGATGCCGGTGCTCTACGTCGTGCAGGAAATGACCGTGCGGCTGGGCATCGTCACCGGGCGCGGCCACGGCTCGCTGATCCGGGAGCGGTTCGGCCGCGGCTGGGCGTGGCTGTCGGCGTTCACCCTGTTCGCCTCGGCGATCGGGGCGTTGCTCACGGAGTTCGCCGGGGTGGCCGGCGTGGGTGAACTCTTCGGCGTCTCGCGCTGGGTGAGCATTCCGGTCGCGACCGTCGCGCTGCTGGCGCTGGCCCTGACCGGTAGCTACCGGCGCGTCGAGCGCATCGGCCTGGTCGTCGGCGCCGCCGAACTGGCCTTCCTGGTGGCGATGGTCATGGCCCGGCCCGACCCCAGAGCCCTCGTGGACGGGTTGTCGTCGATGCCGCTCGGCAACTCGTCATACCTGCTACTGGTCGCGGCCAACGTCGGCGCGGTCATCATGCCGTGGATGATCTTCTACCAGCAGGGAGCGGTGGTCGATAAGCGCCTGTCGGAGAACACGATTCGCCAGGCCCGTTACGACACCGCCTTCGGCGCGGTGCTGACCCAGCTGATCATGATCGCGGTGGTGGTCACCATGGCGTCCACCATTGGGACGAGCGGCGCGCACGGCGGCGGCGCGGAACTGGAGACCGTCGGCCAGATCGCCCAGTCGCTCACGCCCTACCTCGGCCGAGTCGGCGGGACGGTGCTGTTCGGGCTCGGCATGCTGGGCGCGGCGCTGGTGGCCGCGATCGTCGCCTCGCTCGCGGGCGCGTGGGGGCTCGCGGAGGTGTTCGGCTGGAAGCACACGCTGAACGAGCGGCCCAACCGCGCCACCGCCCGGTTCTACATCACGTATTCGCTGGCGCACATCGTGGGCGCGGTGCTGGTGCTGGCCAGCGTCGACCTGGTCAATCTGGCCGTCGACGTCGAAGTCATGAACGCGTTGCTGCTGCCCATCGTGCTGGGCCTGCTGCTCGCGCTGGAAGCCAGGGCCCTGCCCGAGCAGTGGCGCATGCGCGGGCTGCACAAATACGTCACCCGCGCGCTGTGCTTCGTGACCATCGGGTTCGGCCTGTACATGGTTCCGCAGGCCCTCGGCTGGATCTGACCGCGGGCGACCGTCAGAACCAGGGCCCGGGGTAGTGGCCGTCCTGGTCTTGCACCATGACGATCTCCTTGCACTCGCCGTTGGACGACGGCGCGGTCTCGCCGCGGCACACCAGCGTCCATCCGGATATCCGCTCGAACGGGCGTGTCGACCAGCCGGACGCGACGGGATCCGTTGCAGGAAGGGCGATTACCGAGAACGTGCCGCCGCTGCCGGTGAGGTAGAGGTGGTCTTCGAAGAACGCCAGCTTCGAAATCGACATCTTCTTGGCGTCGTCGCGGCTCTTGAGCAAGTCCCACTGTTGGCTGCGCAGGTTCCACACCCCGAACCCGAACGAGGAGTTCTCCGAATTGTGCCCGTCGACAAACAGTTTCCCGTCGGACAGGGCCGCGCTCAGCCCGCCGCCGGAGATCCGGTCCGAATCGCCGATCTTGATGAGGGATTTGGCGTTGAGGTCATAGAACATCGTGGAGACGGCCGGTGGGTTGCGCGACTCCCGGTGGGTGATCTTCACAAGTTTGTCTGGGCCCTCGGCCAATTCGGCGTCCACGGATTGCGCGTCGTCGTCCTGGTAGATCGCCTCCCCGTTCGGGCGGCGCAGCTCGGCCCCCGAGGCCTTGCCGGGATCGGCGTTGCGGGGGAACGCAATGACGTCCTGCCAAACTCGGGCGGGCTGGGGATCGTCCCACATGATCGACAGGTCGGCGCCGGACAGGACCACGGTTCGGGGCGGCGACGCGGGGGCGTGCCCGTCGGTGAAGGCGTTCACCCACGCCACGCCCGAGGCGGTCGGGGCCAGTCCCCATTCCTTCGGCGCCGCCAACCTCAGGCCGGGGGTCGGCGGCTGCAGTTCTTTGGTGGCGACCTGGTGGCCCGAGGACCAGTCGTAGGAATACGCGGTGGTCCTTGAGATTTCGGGCGCCGGGGCCTGGGCGGGCTTGACGGTGGTGACCACGTAGACGACCTTGAGGTCGGCGGCGGCGCCGGTCAGCGCGCACATGGCGCCGGTGAGGTTCTCGCCGGCGGCGATCGTGGGGATGGCCGGCGCGACGTACTGTCCCGTCTTCGGGTCGAAGATCTTCGGCCGGATGTCGTCGAGTGCGGATTTGCCGGCCGAAAAGGTCTGCGGGCAGCCGAAATACGCCGTGCCGCCGTAGCTCTTCCAGTCCTTTTCCAGCGGGCCCGTGATCGGGGCGGGTCCCGCACGGGTGGTCGTTTTCGACGCCGACGTCGGCGCGGTGGGGGTCAGCGGGGGCGCCGACACGGTTTCCGAGCAGGACGACAGCGCCAGGCAGGCGACCGCGGCGGCCGCCGGTCCCCAGGTTGCGCGCATCGAAAACCCCCGTGAAGTTCGTGTAACCCCCGCAGCGTAAGGCCGCCCCGGCGCCACCGCGACTCGGCGGATTGCCAACGGCGTCGCGTTGGGTGTGAAGCCTTGGCTTTGACTGTGAAGCCACGGCGGCCGCGCTCGGCGTGTCGTCGCCCTCAGCGCACAGTCAAAGCCGTGGATTCACACCCGAATCCGCGAGCTCACACCCGAATCCCTGAGCGGCGCCGGATGCCTAGCGGTCGAACTCCAGCGGCAGGCTCAGCGGGCCGCTCAGCGTTCCCATCGGCTTCCACGGAGCCGGGCCGGCGATGCGCGGATTGCGCAGGCGGGCGGTCAAGACGGTCAGCGCCTCGGCGATCTCGCGCCTGGCCAGGTTGGCGCCCAGGCAGTAATGCGCGCCGCCGCCGAACGTCAGGATCGGCGGGGCGCCCTCGCGGGTGATGTCGACGCGGTCCGGGTCGTCGTAGACGGTGGGGTCGCGGTTCGCCGCCCCGGTGTTGAGCAGGACCATCGTGCCGGCGGGAAACACGTAGCCGTCGACCTCGGCGTCCTCGGCCACCAGCCGCAGCGTCCCGCACACGATCGGCGAGTGCCGCATGGTCTCCTCGACCGCGCGCATCGCCAACTCGGGTCGCCGGCGCAGCAGCTCCCACTGTTCCGGGTGCTCGCACAGCAGGTGCACCGACGCGGCGACCTGGTTGCGGGTGGTGTCCGTCCCCGCCAGCAGCAGCCCCCCGGCCAGCATGCGCAGTTCGGCCGCGTCGAGGCGGTCGCCCTCGTCCTCGGCGCGGATCAGGTCGGACAGCAGGTCGTCGGTCAGGCTGCGGCGGCGCCCGGCGACCATCTCGTCGACATAGGCGTCGAGTTGGCGCCACGCGCGCATCACGACGGGCTCCACTTCGGTCAGGTCGGCGGTGAAGCTGAACGCCTTGAACACGTCGTCCGCCCACAGCGAGAACCGTTGCCAGTCCTCGCGGGGCGCCCCGAGCAGCGCGCAGATGATCGGCACGGGATACGGGCGCGCGATGTCGGTGACGACGTCGCAGCGCCCGGCGCCGGCGACCCGATCGACCAGTTCGTTGAGCACGCCGACCATGGTGTCGTGCAGGCGCAGGGTGGCCTTCGGCGTGAACGCCTTGGAGGTCAGGCTGCGCAGCCGGTGGTGCGCGTCGCCCTCGAGGCACAGCAGGCTGTTGACCACCTTGTCCCACAGCGGGCCCGAAGTGATGCCCTGGACAAGGAGATTCAGGCCGGGCGGGATCTGGAACCGCGTGTCCCGCAGGACGGACCGGACCATGTGGTACCCGAGCACCTCGGGGCCGTGCGGCCCCAGTGCGACGGGCGCGTGTCGTTGCGCCTCCCGCAGGCGCGGGTAGACCTCCGCGGGTGTTTCGTCGTCACGGTAGGACAGAGTGGGCAGGTCGGCGTCGAAAACGCTTGGGGGAGCGGCACCGACGGTCATGACGGTCTCCTCATCGATCCCCCACCAGCTGCGGACGACTCCCAGACAATGTATGGCCACCCCGGGGCGCTGTCAACGATATCGATCCGCGCATCGGCGAAACGCCATACACCAGCGAGAAAATGCATTGCCGCGACGCGGGGGCGACGCCGCTCAATCCTGCGCGCGCAGCCGCACCATCCGCGTCGTCGACGTCTCGTCCAGCTCGACGATGTCGGAACGCGACCGCAAAAAATCGCTGAATGACCGGAAACCCAAAGACCTTTCGCTGAACGACGGATCCATGCGCCGCATCTGCGCCTTCACCGCGGAGTTGTGCAGCCAGTCGACGTCGTCTTTCTCCAGGCCGATCTGTAGCGCGCGCGTCAGCAGCGCGGTGGCGGCGGCCTGCGCGTCGGGCGGCTCGGGCTCCTCGGCCTGTGCCGCCTTGGTGCGCCCGCCGCGCCGCTTCGGCGGGGCGGTGTCGGCCGGCCCGGGCTCGCGGTCGAGCGCGGGAACCCCCGGCAGCGCGTCGTACACGACGAACTCCTCGCACGCGGCCGCCAGCGCCCGGCTCGACGCCCCGGCCACCCCGATGCCCACCACGTACCGGCCCAGCCTCTTACAGCGCTGGGCCAGCGGGATGTAGTCGGAGTCGCCGGCCACGATCACCACGTGGGTCAGGTCGGGCAGCCGGAACATGTCCTCGACCGCGTCGACGGCCAGCCGGATGTCGGCGCCGTTCTTGCCGTAGGCCGCCGCGGGGAACAGCTGCACCAGGTCGACCGCGCGGGCCACCAGCTGCCCGCGGTATCCGGCGTTGATATCCGCCGACCAGTCCGCATAGGCGCGGGTGAGCACCAGGGTCCCGAACGACGACGCGTAGTCGAGGATGGCGCCGACGTCGACCGTCGCCTGGCCCAACCGTTCGGAATGCTGCTCGAGCCCCTTGGCCTTGTCCTTCTGAAACGAGTTTCGCCCGTGTATCTGGTCGTACCGCGAGATCACGATGTTGTCGAAGTCGAGGTAGACGGCCACGCGGGCCGCAACCGGTTCGGTCATGCCCTTGATCATTGCTCAACGGGCGGGCATTTGCCCTGCCCGCGTCGTCAGCAGGGCCAAAGCGGGTACACAGCCCGAATGAGTGACATGAAGTTTCTCGAGTTACATGGGGATCGCATCGCCTATCGCGACGAGGGTGACGGCGAAGCGTTGCTGCTGATCCACGGTATGGCGGGGAGTTCGGAGACCTGGCGATCCGTGATACCGCAGCTGTCGAAGAAGTTCCGGATCGTCGCGCCCGACCTGCTGGGCCACGGCCAGTCCGCGAAGCCCCGCACCGACTACTCGCTGGGCGCGTTTGCGGTCTGGCTTCGTGATTTCCTCGACGAACTGGGTGTCAGCCAGGCCACCGTGGTCGGTCATTCGCTCGGCGGCGGTGTCGCCATGCAGTTCGTCTATCAGCACCCCGACTACGCCAAGCGGTTGATCTTGATCAGCAGCGGCGGCCTGGGTCCCGACGTGGGATGGGTCCTGCGGCTGCTCTCGGCCCCCGGGGCGGAGCTGGTGTTGCCGATCATCGCGCCCACGCCCGTCCTGTCCGTCGGCAACAAGCTCAGGTCCTGGTTGACAAGCGCGGGCATCCAGTCGCCGCGCGGGGCCGAGCTGTGGAGCGCCTACTCGTCGTTGTCCGACGGTGAGACGCGCCAGTCGTTCCTGCGGACGCTGAGGTCGGTGGTCGACTACCGGGGCCAGGCGGTCAGCGCGCTCAACAGACTCTCGCTGCGTGAGGACTTGCCGGTCATGGCGATCTGGGGGGAACGCGACGGCATCATCCCCGTCGATCACGCGTACGCCGCGCACAAGGCTCGCACCGACGCCAGGCTCGAAATCCTGCCCGACGTCGGTCATTTCGCGCAGGTGGAGGCGCCGAACCAGGTGGTGGAGCTGATCGAGGACTTCATCGCCACGGGCGAGCGCCGCGACACACAAAGTCCGCAGCCGAGCTTGTGATCGGTGGCTAGATGCCGTAGTCGGGCAGCTCGAAGTCGTCGCGCACGTCGCGCGCGAGAAGCCGTGTCATCGGGGCGAAATTCATGGTGCGCAGCGCCAGGTCGCGGAACCACAGCCCGAATCGGGTCCGGGTGGCGAAGAACCCGATGAACCGCGCCGCGCCGGCCTGCTTGCCCTCGATGAAGGGACGCAGCCGCATCTCGTAGGCGTCGAACGCGCGGCGATGGTCGCCCCCGGCGCGCCCGAGTTCGCCGGCCAGCACGTAGGCCTCGGCGATCGCCAGGCCGGTGCCCTCACCGCCGAGCAGCGAAATGCAGCCGGCCGCATCCCCGATGAGCAGCACGCGCCCCCGCGACCAGCGGTTCATGTGGATCTGGCTGACGACGTCGAAGTAGAGGTCGTCAACGTCGTCGAGCGCGGCCAGCATGTCGTGGGCTTCCCAGCCGCAGTCGGCAAAGGTGTTGCGCAGCTGGTCTTTCGGCGGTGTGTCGGTGCCGTCGTGGTCGGCGCGGAAGATGAACAGGAACGTGGTGCGGTCGCCGCGCAGCGCGAAACGCGCCAATTGGCGGCCGGGTTCGGCATAGGTGACGTAGGCCAGCTCGTCGCGCGGCCGGTAACGGTCGACCACGCAGGCCGCCACCTTGCAGCCCAGATAGCGCTCGAATTCTCGTTCGGGCCCGAAGACCAGGCGGCGCACGTTGGAGTGCAGCCCGTCGGCGCCGATCAGCAGGTCGAAATCGCGCGCGCCGCCGCGCTCGAACCCGAGTCGGACCCCGTCGTCGCGCTCGTCGACGAACGAGATGCTGTCGCCGAAGACCGTTTCGACCTCGTCCTCGATGGTGGCGTAGATCGCCGCGGCCAGATCGCCGCGCGGCAGGCTGGTGAAGTCGGCGCCGAGCAGGCGGCGAAAGACGTCGACGTCCACGTCCGCCTTGATCTCGCCGCGAGGGCCGACCGAGCGGAGCCGTTCCATCTCGTATCCGGCGGCGCGGATCGGCCCTTCGATGCCCATCCGCTTGGCCACCTGGTAGCCCACGCCCCAGAAGTCGATCATGTAGCCGCCGGTGCGCAGGTGCGGCGCCTGCTCGATCAGCGTCGGCGTGTGGCCGGTCCGATGCAGCCAGTGGGCGAGCGCCGCCCCGGCCACGCCGGCACCGCTGATGGCGATCCTCATGAGGCGACCGGGTGGCCGCCTCGGTAATCGACGGGCCAGTGCTTGATGCCGTTGATGAACGACGACCGCAGGCGCTCCGGATTTCCCAGCGGGGCCAGGTCGGGCAGCCGGTCGGCCAGCGCGTTGAACATCACATCGATCGTCATGCGGGCCAGGTTGGCGCCGATGCAGTAGTGCGCCCCGGTGCCGCCGAAACCGAGGTGCGGGTTGGGGCTGCGCAGGATGTCGAAGGTGAACGGGTCGTCGAAGACCTCTTCGTCGAAGTTGGCCGAGCGATAGAACAGCACCACCCGCTGACCTTCTCTGATGGCCACACCGCCGAGTTCGGTGTCCTCGCGCGCGGTGCGCTGAAACGCGGTGATCGGTGTGGCCCAACGGATTATCTCGTCGGCCGCGGTCTTGGGTCGCCGCGCCTTGAACAGCTCCCACTGGACCGGATAGTCGGTGAAGGCCATCATTCCCTGCGTGATCGAGTTGCGCGTGGTCTCGTTTCCCGCGACGGCCAGCGTGACCACGAACATGCCGAACTCGGCCTCCGACAGGCGCTGGCCGTCGGCATCGGCCTGAATCAGGGTGGTGACGATATCGTCGCCAGGTTCTTCGGCCTTGCGCGCCGCCAATTGCATGGCGTACCACATCAATTCGCCGGCCGAGGTCAGCGCGTCGTTGCCGGCGAATTCCGGATCGTCGCTGCCGATCATGTTGTTGGTCCAGTCGAACAGCTTGTCGTAGTCCTCATGCGGAACCCCGAGCAGCGCGGAGATGGCCTGCAGCGGCAACTCGCAGGCCACCTGGCGGACGAAGTCGCCCGACCCCGCCGCCGCGGCCTCGGTGACGATGCACCGGGCCCGCTCGGACAGTTCGGCGCGCAGCCGCTCGACCGCGCGCGGTGTAAAGGCCCGCGACACGATCCTGCGCAACCGGCTGTGCTCGGGGTCGTCCATCATGATCATCGACGCCCGGCCCGCCTCAATCTGCCCGGCCGCCAAGTCTTCCCGGTAACGCGGCACGATCGACTTGGCGGCCGACGAGAACACGTCGCTGCGCAGCGAGACGTCGCGGATGTCGCGATGCTTGGTCACCGCCCAGTAGCCGCCGTCGCCGAACCCGCCCTTATCCGGCGCCTGCTCGTTCCACCAGACCGGTTCGGTGGCGCGCAGTTCGGCGAACTCCCGCACCGGCAGCCGGTGCGCGTAGATGTCGGGATCGGTGAAATCAAAGCCCGGCGGGAGGTTCGGTGTGGCCATGGGATTTCTCCTCGGCTGTGGCTACGGACCGCGGCGGTCAGCACGATGGTAGCCGCGGCCGCGCGCGATCGGTAGCAAAGCGCCTCAGCGTGACGCGGGCTCGGCCGTCCGCACGCGTTCGCGTCCACCGAGGTTGGTGGCGGCGGTGATGACGGCCCGCTCGATCTGGCGAAGGGCGTGCACCGCGGTGAGGTACCGCCGGGTCTCGGGCCGCGGCTCGGCGCCGTGGCCGTCGCCGTCCTGTTGTCGCGCCAGGGTTTCCGCGGCGTCGAGGTCGTCGGCCGCCGAGACCAGGGTCGGTGCGTGACCCCCCTCGATGGCCTCCTGCAACGCCTCGATGTTGCGTCGCGTCTGGGCGGCGGCCGCCGAAAACGCCTGCGCCAGTTTCGGGGCCGGCGGCGGTGACCCGACGGGGTCCCGATACTGCTCGCTGCTGCGTGCCAGGCTGCGGCCGTATTGGTCACACGCGGTGAAGATGCCCAGGGCGCGGCGGATGCTGCGCCGCCCCGCGAGTCCGGCGACGCCCGCCAACAGCGGCTTGGCGGTGACCCGGAACTGCTGCAGATCCCGATCGACCTGACGCGCCTGCTCGGACGGGCTGGCGCCGCCCTCTCCGCACATGGTGGCGGCGCACACCTCGATCAGCGCCGACAGGCTCGTCAGGAAGGTGCGGGTGTCGGCGCGGATCGCGGTTCTGGTGTTCGTCGGCAACACGACGACGGCCACCGTCGCCCCGATGACGGCGCCGATCGCGGTCTCTTCGATCCGCAGCATGAGCACGCCGAAGGAGAACTGGCCGAGCAGGCCGTACAGCAGCGCCAGCATCGTGGTGATCCAGAAGGTCATCAGGCTGTAGGTGACCGTCATGAAATAGAAGGCGCAGAACAGACACACGAAAATGCCGGCGAGAGCGCCAATTTCGTGGCCGGTCAGCAGCGTGGCCACCAGCACGCCGGCGGGCACGCCGAGCAGGGTGCCGAGCAGGCGTTGCCAGCCCTTGGTCAGGGTTTCGCCCCACGAGTTGGTGCCGGCGAAGATCACGAACGCGGCGATCACCGCCCAATACCACCGGTCCGGCGAGACCAGCTCCCCGGTGACGATGGCCAGCGAGGCGGCGATACAGACCTGGATGGCTTGCCGGGTGGTCGGCAGCAGCCCGCCGGGGCGTGCCTCGTCGGCGGCCCCCTCCGGCGCGGCGCGCTCGTCGGCCGCCGGCCGCTCGCCGCCGGTTTCGTCAAGGGGGGCGCCGGCGGCCATCCGATCGACGATCGCCCGCACGTCGGACGTCGCCCCCGCGGCGTTGATGATCGCCAGGGCGAGGCGGCGGACCGCGGTGGCGCCCGGGTCGTCCTCGGCCGCGGCTCCAGCCTCGGGCAGCTCGTCCAGCAGCCGTTGCGCGCGGGCGGCCGCCCGCCGCAGCCCCTCGGGTTCGGGCAGGCGGATCGCGCGGGCCAGCTGCGAGAGCGCGTCGACGAGCGGGACCCGCGTGCCGATCGGGATGGATTCCGGGGCCTCACCCGCCACGGCGGCGGCCCGCCGACCGGCGGTGGCGACCCATTCGATGGCCAACTCGGCGTCCAGCAGCCAGGGGGCCAGCTGTTCGGCGGTGACGCCGGGCCACAGCGCGCCGGGATCGGCTTTGTCCTCGATCTGGCTCTGCACCAGCAGGGCGGTCTCGTTGAGCCGCGTGGTGCGCGCCCGCATGCGGCGGCGCCGCCGTTCGTCGAGGCGGCCCGTCCGCACCGCTTCGGCGGTGGTGTCGATGACGATCGCCATCCGCGCCCGCAGCGCCCGGATGGTGGCGCGCAGCACCCGCTCGGGGCGGTCGGGCAGCACGTAGGCGGTCATCACGTACGTGCACACCGTGCCCACCGCGACCGCCCCGATCATCCAGGGCAGCTCCGAGACGCGGGCCCGCAGGTACAGCGTGAAGAAGTACGACATGAACGCGACCATCCCCAGCGCCCTGCCGCGCGCCCCGAAGCGGCGGATGTAGGCCGCGGTGAACACGATCAGCACGAAGACGGCATCGCTGGCCACCACGTGCGGGGCCAGCAGCGCGGCGGCGGTGATGGCCAGCGCGGCGGGAACGGGCAAGAGCGCCATGGTGATTCGTTGCTGGCGCGGGTCGGGCTCGTTGACTGACCGCGACGCGACCATGGTGATGACGACGCCCAGCAGCGCGACGGTCAGGGGTTGTCCCGTCGCCCTGGTGAGGACGAAAAGGACCAGCAGCGAAAGGCCCAGCGCGGCCGTTGTCCGAGTCGCCATCCGCAGCCGAAGCAAGCCCGGATCGGAGCCGATCACCCAGTTGCGGGCGCGTTCGTACAGGACAGTTATTCCGGTGACCGCCTCTCTATCGCGTACCCCCATGGTTACCCGAACCGGGTGCCGGCGACCAAGCTAGTCTTCGACATCGTGACTGAGCCGACGCGAGCGAAGCTGGCTGACGGCCGTGACCTGCTGTTCTTCTCGCTGCCCGGGCATCGTCCGGCGCCGGTCGAGGACCGCCGGCCCCTGCCGCCGCGTACGGCCGAACAGTCGCAGTTGCGGTTCGACCGGACGACCGGGCAGTGGGTGATCGTCGCGGCGCTGCGCCAGGACCGCACCTACAAGCCGCCGCCCGACGCGTGCCCCCTGTGCCCGGGCCCGACCGGGCTGACCAGCGAGGTGCCCGCGCCCGACTACGACGTCGTCGTGTTCGAGAACCGCTTTCCCAGCCTGTCGGGCGCCGCGACGCCGCTTCCCGATCCCGGCGACGCCGACGGCTTCGTGTCGACCCCGGCGCCCGGGCGCTGCGAGGTGATCTGCTTTTCGGCCGATCACACCGGCTCCTTCGCGGCGTTGACGCCGGCGCACGCGCGGCTGGTGGTCGATGCGTGGCGCCACCGCACGGCCGACCTGATGGCCGCGCCGGGCGTCGAGCAGGTGTTCTGCTTCGAGAACCGCGGTGAGGAGATCGGGGTCACCCTCACCCATCCGCACGGCCAGATCTACGGCTATCCCTACCTGACGCCGCGGACGGTCGCCATGCTGGAGCAGGCGCGGGCGCATCGAAACAAGCACGGCGGCAACCTGTTCGGTGATCTGCTGGCCCGCGAGGTCACCGATGGGGGCCGCATCGTCGCGCGCAACGAGGTGTTCACCGCGTTCGTGCCCTTCGCCGCGCGCTGGCCGGTCGAGGTGCACATCTACCCGAACCGGTTCGTGCCCAACGTGATCGGCCTCGACGAGGACGAGCTGGACGGGTTCGTGGCCATCTACCTTGACGTGCTGCGGCGCTTCGACCGCATGTATTCCACGCCGCTGCCCTACATTTCGGCGCTGCACCAGTATTCCGGGGCCGGGGTCCAGGCGGACGGGTACTTCCACGTCGAACTGATGTCCATCCGCCGCAGCGCGACCAAGCTCAAGTACCTGGCGGCCTCCGAATCGGCGATGGACGCCTTCATCGGTGACGTCACCCCCGAAAGCGTGGCGCAGCGGTTACGGGAACTGCAGTGACGGTGCGCTACGGCGCGCCGGGACGGATCAACCTGATCGGCGAGCACACCGACTACAACCTGGGTTTCTCGCTGCCGATCGCCTTGCCGCAGCGCACGGTGGCGACGTTCAAGCCCGGCCCCGGCGACGCGATCACCGTGACCAGTGAGCGCGCGGACGCCCCGGTGCGCATTGCGCTCGGCACCGCCCCGGGGGAGGTGACCGGTTGGGCGGCCTACGTGGCCGGGGTGATCTGGGCGCTGCGCCAGGCGGATTACCCGGTGCCCGGCGGCACGATGTCGATCACCAGCGACGTGGAAATGGGCTCGGGCCTGTCCTCCTCGGCGGCCTTGGAATGCGCGGCGCTGGGGGCGATCGCCTCGGCCGCGGGCGTACGCATCGACCGCAAGCACCAGGCCCGGCTCGCCCAGCGCGCCGAAAACGAGTACGTGGGCGCCCCAACGGGTTTGCTCGACCAGCTCGCCTCGCTGTTCGGCCGGCCGGCGACGGCGGTGCTGATCGACTTCGCCGACCTCGCCGTCTCGCCGGTGGCTTTCGACCCCGACGCCGCCGGCGTCGCCCTGCTGCTGATCGACTCCCGGGAGCGCCACAGCCATGCCGGCGGTGACTACGCGGCGCGGCGCCAGTCGTGCGAGCGCGCCGCCGCCGACCTCGGGGCGTCGTCGCTGCGCGAGGTCGGCGATCGCGGGCCCGCCGACCTGGGCGCCGTGCGGGACCCGGTCGATGCCCGTCGCGCCCGCCACGTGCTGAGCGAGAACCAGCGGGTCATCGATTGCGTTGCGGCACTGGGCGATGGGAACTACGCCGAGGCCGGGCGGATCTTCACCGCCTCGCACGCCTCCATGCGTGAGGACTTCGACATCACCACCGAACGCATCGACCTGATCGCGGCGGCAGCGGTGCGCGCGGGCGCGCTGGGGGCCCGGATGACCGGCGGCGGATTCGGTGGCTGCGTGATCGCGCTGGTGCCGATCGCGCGCGCGGGGGCGGTCGCTGAGGCGGTGCGGCGCGCCGTGGTCGACGCCGGCTTCGAACAACCCGTCGTCACCCGGACCCGGGCGGCCGCCGGCGCGGGTTCGTGCCAGTGAGCGCGCCGAAAACTTACTCGCCCGGCAATTTCTTGATTTCCGCAGTGACCACCGGTCAGAAACTGTAATCTCACGGCCATGGGGGTATCTCACTCCTGCATGTGCAGTTCCGGATTTCCCGCCCGGGGGTCGGCGATCCATTCGAGATCGCCCATGCACGCTGTTACCGGTCCGCTTGCCGTCGACGCGAAAAACCCACCGTGGCTTGGGAATTAGACCGCCAGGCCGCGGCGATCGAGCGCGGTTTGGCCGGCGCCGTTCCGCAGCGGGCCGGCTGGTTCCGCTTCTACTTCGAGGGCCACCGCTGGGTATGGTCCGACCAGGTCCAGCGCATGCACGGTTACGAGCCCGGCACCGTGACCCCCACGACCGAGCTGGTGCTGTCGCACAAACACCCGGCGGACCGGCCCCAGGTGATCGACGGGATCAACGACATGATCAGGCGCCGTCAGGCGTTCAGCGTGCGGCATCGCATTGTGGACACCCGCGGGCTCATCCACCACGTCATCGTGGTGGGCGACCGGTTCTGCGACGACAACGACGAGGTCGTCGGGACCCACGGCTTCTACATCGAAGTCACGCCGCCGCCCGCGCGCAACCGGGAGGATTCCATCAGCGCCAAGGTCGCCGAGATCGTCGGGCGCCGCGGGGTCATCGACCGCACCAAGGGGATGCTGATGCTGATCTACGGCATCGACGAGGACGCCGCCTTCACCATGCTCAAAACCCTGTCCCAATCGAAAAACACGAAGCTCGGCGTGCTCGCCCAACGCATCGCCGACGACTTCACGGCGCTGGGCAAGGAGGTCATCACGGCGCGTTCGCGCTTCGACCGGTGCCTGCGCGCCGCGCACCTGCGGGCGCCCGGCGGCCCGCCGGCTGACGGCTAACCGACCGGACTGAGCCGGACGGCCCCCAGGTGGAGCCGGTCGACCGCCTCGGCGAACTCGTCGCGGGTCGGAATGCGGTGATCGCGGAACCTCAGCCCGATCATGCGCTGCGCGCGCGCCACGCCATACGACTCGGCGGCGCGCAGCAAGAGATCGGAGACCGCGGCCCGGTCGCGGATGAGCTCGCCGCGCATCGCCGTCGTCGTGCCGTCGTACACCACATCGACGGGGCCGCCGTCGCGGAAGTTCTGCTTCCACGGCGCGCCGGTCAGCGCGTAGAGCTGACCGTCAATCAGGTGCGCGCTCAACGGAATTGAGTACGGACGCCCGGTCTTGCGCCCGGTGAAACTCAACACCATGAATTGCTTGCGCGCGGCGCCGGCAAGGGGGCTGCGCAGCAAAAGCCCCATCACCGGGTTGACGAGACGCAATAACGCCGACGGCGGATGCCCGGCATCGACCGCATATGACTGCTCTGCCATGCGTTTACCGTAGATCCCTGCGGCGCCGCACTACTTCTCAGCCGGTGATGGTGGTCTTTTCGTCGATGACCATGGCGGCGTCGATCAACGAGGCTTGATCGCTCTGAAGGCCATCGGCTTTGAGCAGGAGCACATAGACCGCCCCCTGCGCGGGGATCACCACCGTTTTCTGCGCCCTGACGCGGGTGTTGCCGTCCTTTTGGTAGGTACCGCCCAGCTGCCAGGCCTGGAAACCGCCGAGCGTGGACGCGGAACCAGCACCACCCTGGCCTTGGTATCCGGGCAGATTCTGCACCTCGCCCGGGGCGTATTGAAGGACCTTCGCCGGGTCGACGTTGCCGGTGAGCTTGGAGAACAGCGTCGCGATGGTGGGCGGATCGGAGGGATTGGCGGGCTGGCTTTGCACGATGCCGCCGTAGGAGGTGCCTGAGTCTTGGGTGAGTTGCCAGCCTGGGGGCACCGGCAGGTCGACGTTCGGACCGGGATCGCCGTGGTGGACGGGCGTCTGCGAGATGTTGTTGTCCTTGACGTAGTCGGCGATCGTGTAGTGGGCTTTCGCCGCCGGCGCCGCGCTGGTCTGCGACGAGGTCCCCGAGGAAGTGGACGTCGACGCCGACGTGGACGTAGTTGTTTTGTCAGCAGACTTGTGGTCGTGGCCGCAACCGACAAGCGCAAAACTCAGCGCCAAGGAGATGGTTGCTAGAGGCAAGTGTTTCATTTATCCAGGCTTTCCCGAGAATTGGGCCGATACCAGCGCCAGCCACGCTGGATGACAGTAGCCGAAATGTGCCGCAAGTTTGCCGGTATCTTTTAGACATTTTGCTGCCTGTGCCGCGCCGGCCGCTCGTCAGTCAATTCATAGGGGAAACGCCACCGCAATGCGCCGCTGCGCGGTCGTATCGGAGTAAGAGACTTCTATGCGGTCACGAAGGGCGCTGATTGCGGTCATCGCGGCGTCGGCCGTCTTCATGACCTTCATCGCCGCCGCCCCGCCGAAGGGGTATGACGGCCCGCCCGTCTTCGTGGCCAATCCGGTCGACCACGTCGCGACGCTCATCGGCACCGGCACGGGCGGCGAGACGGTCGGCGAGATCAACAACTTTCCCGGCGCCACCGTGCCGTTCGGGATGGTGCAGTACTCGCCGGACACCGTCGGCAACTACGCCGGATACAACTACGACAACCCGCGCTCGACCGGGTTCAGCATGACCCACGCGTCGGTGGGATGCGCTGCGTTCGGCGACATCTCGATGCTTCCGGCCACCGGCGGCGTCGGCCCGCAACCCTGGAACGCCTGGGAGACGATCGCCCACGACGACACCGAGCAGGGCGTGCCCGGCTACTACGCCGTGCGGTTTCCCGACACCGGCGTGAGGGCCGAACTGACCGCCACCGCGCACACGGGCGTCGGGCGATTCAGCTACCCGCGCAACGGCCGCCCCGCCCTGTTGCAGGTCCGCTCGGGCTCGTCGTTGGCGGGAAACTCCCGCGCGACCATCCAGATCGGGGAGGACAACACCACCATCACCGGTTGGGCCACCAGCGGGGGGTTCTGCGACAAGCCGAACGCCTACACGGTGTATTTCGCCATGAAATTCAGCCGGCCCTTCACCTCCTTCGGATCCTGGGACGGCGCCACGGTCTACGCCGGTGCCCGCAGCGCGAACGCGCCGTACAGCGGCGGCTACGTCGAATTCCCGGCCGGCACGACGCTCGAGGTGCGCACCGCCATCTCCTACGTCGGCATCGAGGGCGCGCGGGCCAACCTGGCGGCCGAGGACGCCGCCGGCTTCGACGACGTGCGCGCCGCCGCCTCGCGGGAATGGAACGCCGCGCTGTCCCGCATCTCGGTGGCCGGCCGGAATGTCGACGATCTGACCACCTTCTACACCTCCCTGTACCGATCCCTGTTGCACCCCAACATGTTCAACGACGCCGACGGGCGCTACGTCGGGTTCGACGGCGCTATCCACACCGTGGCCGCGGGCCACACCCAGTACGCCAATTTCTCCGACTGGGACACCTACCGGTGCCTGGCGGCGTTGCAGGCGATGCTCTTTCCGGACCGGGCCAGCGACATGGCGCAATCGCTGGTCAACGACGCCCAGCAGAGTGGTTCGCTGCCGCGCTGGGCGTTCGCCAACGCCGCGACCGGCGAGATGACCGGGGACAGCGTGGTGCCGTTCATCGTCAGCCTGAACACGTTCGGGGCCAAGGACTTCGACGTCCGTGCCGCGTTGCGCTACATGGTGGACGGGGCGACCAAGGGCGGGGCGGGGCTGGCCGGTTACGTGGAGCGGCCGGGCATCGAGACCTACCTGCGGTTCGGTTATGCGCCGTTCACCCTGGTATTCGGCCGTAACGGCTGGATCGCCGACGCCTCGATCACGTTGGAGTGGTCGGTCGACGACTTCGCCATCTCCCGATTCGCCGACTCGCTCGGGGACGCCGCGACCGCCGCCGAATTCCAGAATCGGTCGCAGTACTGGCAGAACCTGTTCAATCCCACCACCCGATCCGTGGTGCCCCGCAGCTGGAGCGGGTTCTTCCGCCCCGGCCCCGCGGTCGTGGTGTCCCCGGAGAACTTCGGCCAGGTCGGGTACGACGAGGGCAACGCCGAGCAGTACGTCTGGTCGGTGCCGCACAACGTCGCGGGCCTGGTGACCGCCCTGGGCGGCCGCGCGGCCGTGGCCGACCGGCTCGATCGGTTCACCGAGAAGCTCAACGTCGGCCCCAACCAGCCCTACCTGTGGGCGGGCAACGAGCCGAGTTTCGGTGTGCCATGGCTATACAACTACATCGGGCAACCGTGGAAGACCCAGCGCACGGTCGACCGGGTGCGTGGACTGTTCGCGCCGACCGCCGACGGGGAGCCGGGCAACGACGACCTGGGCGCGCTGGCCGCCTGGTACGTGTGGGCGGCGCTGGGCGTGTACCCGGCCACCCCGGGCACGCCGATCCTCACCGTGGGCGCGCCGCTGTTCGACCGAATCGAAATCGCGCTGCCCGCAGGCAAATTCCTCCGGATCTCCGCGCCGGGCGCGTCGGGGCCGCACCACCTCAAATACATCAGCGGCCTGAAGGTCGACGGCCGGCCCACCGAGCACACGTCACTGCCGGAGACGATCATCACCACCGGCGGCACGCTGACGTTCTCGCTCGCCGCCTATCCCGACAAGCGTTGGGGCACATCCGAAGCGGACGCGCCGCCGTCGTTCGGGGCGGGCAGCTCGGCGTTGACCGTCAACGTCGCTCAACCCGTCGTGACGATCGCGCCGGGGCGCACGGGCACGGTCACCCTCGACGCGCAACGGATGATCGACGGCCGCGACGTCCCCGACGGCTACACGGTTTCCGGCACGTCCACCGACGCCGGGATCACCGTGGCGCCCACGCCCGGCCGCTTCGGCAACGGCGGATCGGCCGCGGTTTCCGTCCCGATCACGGTGGCGCAGTCGGTTCCCGAGGACTACCACCTGGTGTACTTGACCACCACGGCCGGCGAAAGCGCGCGCAGGTCAACGGTTCTGGTGGTCACGCAGGCCGAATCCGGCAACTCCTGACCGGGATTCCTCAGATCATCTCGTTGGTGGTCAGCCAGCGCATCACCGGCCACCCGACGAACACCGGCAGCCAGCAGGTCAGCATCCGGTACAGCAGCACCGACGGCACACCGATCGCCGCCGGCACCCCGAAGGCGGCCAGGCCACCGATCAGCGCCGCCTCGACGGCACCGACGCCGCCGGGGGTCGGGGCGGCCGAGGCCAGCGTCCCACCGACCATCGTGACGACCGTGACGGCGACGAATGTCGTTCCCCCGCCGAAGGCTTCGATGCTGGCCCACAGCGCGAGCGCCGCGCCGAGGGTGGTGCCCGCGCAGCCCAGCAGGATCAGCGCCAGTCGCCGCGGCTCGCGGGCGAGCTTCACCAGGTCGCCGACCACCTCGTTCAGCTTCGGGCGCACCTCGGTGGACAGCCACCGCCGCAGCGTGGGCACGAACAAGAACGTCCCGATGATGCCCAGCGCCACACCCGCGATCAGGTACAGCAGGGTCGCGCTCGGCACGAAATGGGAGAGATTCATCGAGGCGCCGGCGGCGGCGCTGAACACGACCAGCAGCGCGATATGGGCGATCACCTGCACCGACTGCTGCAGCGCCACCGCCGCGGTCGCCCGCATGGCCGACAGGCCGCTCTTCTGCAGAAACCGCGTCGACAGCGCCAGCCCGCCGACCCCGGCGGGCGTGGTGGTCGCGGCAAAAGTGTTGGCCACCTGGGCGATTGACAGCGTCCAGAAGTTCACCATGCCGTCGGCGCAGGCCCACAGCGCCGCGGCCGCACCGACGTAGGTGAGTGCCGACACCAGCAGGCCCACCAGCGCCCACGACCAGTTCGCCGTCTTCAGCTCCGAGAAGAACGTCGGTGCCGTGCTGATGAAGGGATACGCGACATAGACCAGCGCGCCGAAGAGCACCAGCTGGATCATCTGGCTGCGGGTGAAGCGGGTGATGGTTTGCGGCTTGATCTGATCGGCGCCGGTTTGGCGCTTCACCTCCGCGCGTGCGGCGGAGATGACCGTGCCGGCGTCCGGCACCGACCGCCGAATGAACCGCGGCACAGCG
Source organism: Mycobacterium sp. 5-140-3-2 (assembly GCF_035666375.1). Taxonomy (NCBI): domain Bacteria; kingdom Bacillati; phylum Actinomycetota; class Actinomycetes; order Mycobacteriales; family Mycobacteriaceae; genus Mycobacterium; species Mycobacterium sp. 5-140-3-2. The sequence goes on along the minus strand of NZ_CP142025.1, from coordinate 4,837,597 downwards.
ACTTTGGTGAGCCGGCGGGACGCCGACAAAATGGTGTCCGCGCCGAACACCTCGATCGCGGCGCGCACCGCGGACTTCGGGTCATACAGCGCCGACGCCGTCACCAGCAGCTGCGCGATATCCGACTGCAGCTGGGCATCGGTCGCGCCGTACTCGGCGCTGCCGAAGCTGCCGAACAACACCGCGCCGTCGTCGACGGTGATGTGCTGGCTGCGCAGATCGCCGTGGGCGATCTGGCGGTCGTTGAGGATCCGCAGCGCTTCCCACAGCCGGACGACGGGCGTCGTCGCCGCGCAGCGGTCGATGGGCGTGCCCCGAGCGGGCTTGTGCGAGTGCAGCATCCATCCCCGGTCCAACGGGGCGAGGGCGACCGTCGCGGTGTTGGCCAGGCCGGCGTCACCGATGGCGATCGCCATCAACGCGCGATGCTCCACCGCGCGCCGCATCGACGTCACCAGGGGAGCGGTCTCGGTGTCGCGCAGCTTCAGCTTCCCCCACAGCTGGCGCAGCGCACCGCCGCTGCGCTGGTGCGGGCCGTACAGCTCGACCAGCGCGGTCCGGCCGGAATCGTCGTCGCCGTCGGCCGAAAGAATCAGCGGGCCACGCCCGGCCGGCCGGACCACAGTGAGCCGCGAGACGACCAAGCCGGCTTTGGCCATCGCGCGCACCGCGGCGTCCAGCGGCACCTCGAGCGCGGGGGTGCCGACCACCAGCACCACCAGCGCGCCGACCACCCACCCGACCGCCAGCCCCACCAGCGATCGCGCCGGAACGACGGCGCTGATCACCAGGTGGATCGGGACGAAGGCCCACAGCAGCGCCCACCACCAGTGCCGCCAGCGCGCCGGCAGCCAGGGCCCCGACACCGTCAGCACCGCCGCCAGCATCCCGATCCACCGCGGGTCGTCGAGCAGCTGCGCCGGCAGCGTGCTCAGCCGGTCGTGGACGTCGAAGTGCCAGCGGGGCGCCGCCAGGCCGGTGCCGCTGATCGACAAGAGCACGATCGCGCTCAGCCCCGCGGTCGCGTAAGCGCCCAGCAGCTTCCACTGCCCGGCGACGATCAGGCCGATGAGGATCATGAACGGTAGGGCCACGATCGCCAGCCCGTACGCCAGGTACACCACGTCGGATTGGGTGGGCGACAGGACGCCCACGATCTGCGAGACGGATTTCTCCAGCGCGATCCACTGCGGGCGGGTGACCAACGAACCCGTGATCACCAGCGCCAAAAAGAGCGAGGCCAGGACGAGTCGCAGGATGTCGTTGGTCCGTCGGGTCAGTGGCTGCAGCAGGCTGCCGGAAACGGGGATGTCGCGCCCGTCAACTCGCATGTATCAACGATCCTTCGGATTCGCCCCTGCCGATGGGCTCGCCGACAAGTTAACTTCAATACCCGGCTCGGGGACAGCTGCCACTCATCCGCCGCGCGTAGGGTCGGGTACGTAGCCCTGCTAGCGAAGTGGGAAGGACGTGCGCGTGGCCAGGACCGACAACGACAGCTGGGAGATCACCGAGAGCGTGGGGGCGACCGCCCTGGGCGTGGCCGCCGCCCGCGCCGCGGAGACCCGCGGCGAGAACCCGTTGATCAGCGATCCGTTCGCCCAGCTCTTCCTCGACGCCGCCGGTGACGGCGTGTGGAACTGGCATTCGGCGGGGCGACTACCTGACGCTGTCGTCGAAGCCGAACCGACGCTGCCGCTGCAGATGCAATCGATGGTCGGCTACATGGCCTCGCGCACCGCGTTTTTCGACCAGTTCTTCCTCGACGCGACGGCCGCCGGCATCCGGCAGGCGGTGATCTTGGCGGCGGGTCTGGACGCGCGGTCGTGGCGGTTGGCCTGGCCGGCGGGGACGACGGTCTACGAGCTCGACCAGCCCCGGGTGCTGGACTTCAAGGCGTCGACGCTCGCCGAGCACGGCGCGCAGCCCGCCTGTCACCGCGTCCCCGTCGCGGTGGACCTGCGCCAGGATTGGCCGGAAGCGTTGCGGCAGGCGGGTTTTGACGTCAGCGCGCCCAGCGTGTGGTCGGCCGAGGGGTTGATGCCCTATCTGCCGGCCGCGGCGCAGGAGCTGCTGTTCGAACGCATTCAGGGACTCACCGTCCCCGGCAGCCGGGTGGCCGTGGAGGCGCTGGGCCCCAAGTTCCTCGACCCCCAGCTTCGCGCGAGGCGCCGGGAGCGGATGGATCGCATCGCGGCGCTGATGGCCGAGGTCGATCCCGACCGGCAGGTGCCGAGGACCGACGAGCTGTGGTACTTCGAGGAGCGCGAGGACGTCGGCGAGTGGTTCGGCCGTCATGGCTGGGACGTGACGGTGACACCGTCCGACGAGTTGATGGCCGGCTATGGCCGAGCGGCGGCCAAGGAGGTGCGGGACTACGTGCCCGGGAACCTGTTCGTCGCGGCGCAGCGGGCGGCCGGCTAGGGTCCCGAGTCGCCTTCTCTCCTTGGCCAAGCCGTCGCGACGCCTGACGCGGACGCGTTTTCGAATACGGAAAACGCATATCGAAATTCCTTGTGTCACTGTGGTTTCAGTGGTCACAATCCGGGGTTTTTTGTCGGTGTGTGTCGATAGTTTGGCGGTGTGAGTTCCACTGGTCTGCCCGATGTCGACGCGGTGTTCGACGCGCTCGATGCCGAGGTGGACCGCGCGTGTGCGTTGGTGCTCGACGCGTTGACCGTGCAGCAGCAGCTGGCGGTGTTGGAGCGCTGTGAGAGGCTGCGCCGGCGCATCCCGGTCATTGAGCATCCGCTGCTCAATTCGCTGGCCCGCCAAGTCCCGTCCCAGGATCTGGGCGGCGGCTTGTCCCATGCTTTGACGGAACGCACCCTGATCAGCCGTCACGAAGCGTCTCGGCGTATCCAGGAAGCCCGCGACCTGGGACCCCGCCATGGACTGACCGGTGAACCCTTGCCGCCCGCCTTGGCCGCGACGGCCGCCGCCCAGCGCGCCGGAGACCTGGGCGCGGGTCAGGTGGCCGTGATCCGCAAGTTCTACCACCAACTACCCGGCTGGGTGAGCGCTGCGGCCCGTGAGTTCGCCGAAGCCCAACTGGCCGGGTTCGGCACCCAGTTCGGCCCCGAACACCTCAAAGAATTGGCCCGCGGGCTCACCGATGCGCTTAACCCCGATGGCACGTTCACCGACGAGGACCGCGCCCGTAGCCGCGGGGTGACCCTGGGCAACCAACAAGCCGACGGCATGTCGGAGCTGCGGGGCCTGATCACCCCCGAACTACGCGCCACCTTCGAAGCCGTGGAAGCCAAACTCGGCGCCCCGGGCATGTGCAACCCGCTCGACGACATCCCGTGCGTGGAGGGGACGCCCAGCCAGGCCGCCATCGACGGTGATACGCGCTCGAAGGCTCAGCGCGGCCATGATGCCCTGCTGGCCGGGCTGCGTGGGCTGTTGGCCTCCGGGGAGTTGGGTCAGCACAACGGGTTACCGGCCTCGATCATCGTCACCACTACCCTGGCCGAGTTGGAGGCCGCCGCCGGGCGAGCCCTGACCGGTGGGGGCACCATCCTGCCGATGAGTGAGGTGATCCGCCTCGGCCGCCACGCGCATCACTACTTGGCGATCTTCGATAAGGGCAAGGCCCTGGCGCTCTATCACACCAAGCGGCTGGCCTCCCCGGGGCAGCGAATCGTGTTGTATGCGAAGGACCGCGGCTGCACCGCCCCGGGCTGCACCGTGTCGGGCTACTACTGCGAAGTCCACCACACCATCGACTACAGCAAGTGTCACAGCACCGACATCAACCAGCTCACCTTCGCCTGCGGCCCGCATCACCGCATGCTCGACCCCGGCGGCTGGACCACCCGCAAAAACACCCGCGGCGACACCGAATGGAAACCCCCACCCCACCTCGAGCGCGGCCAACCCCGCACCAACACCTACCACCACCCCGAAAAACTCCTCCACCACGAAAGCAACGACGACGAAGCCGACAATCCGGGGGCGGCATAACGGGGTTCGCGATCGCCACTAGATCCGATCGCCGCTACGTCAGATCGCGCCGACCCGCTTCGCCCGGCTGGTTGGCTAGCGGGCTTCGGAACCCGGCTCTGGCGAACCGGTGTCCGCGTCACGGCCGGCGTGAGTGCGCCATCTCCGGTACCCGCGGTGGGCGGCGAACGCGCCGACGATGGCGCTCACACACCACACCGCGATCGCCGCGTAGGCCAGCGGCGACGACCGGTTGCCGATCGAGGCGCCCAGTGCGGTGTAGACGAAGGCCCGCGGAACCGAACCGATGAACGCGCCAACGGCCATCTGCCACAACGGAACTCCGAACGCCCCGAACGCGTACGAGGCCAGCGCGTCCGAGATGCCGGGAACGAAGCGCTGCCCGACCACCGCCCACAGCCCCCGGCGCCCGATCAGGGCGTCGAAGCGGTCGGCGCGCTGCGCGCCCAGCAGCGCCCGGGCGCTGTCGCGGCCCGCCCGCCGGCCGACGAAACTCGCCACGATCGCGGTGCCCACCGTCGCGCCCAGCGTCACGAACACGCCCAGTAGCGGACCGAACAACAATCCGCTGCCCGCGGCCAGAATCGAGCCCGGCACGAACAGCGCCCCGGCCACCGCCGAGACCACGACGTAGGTCAGCGGGGCCGCCGGCCCGGTGGCCGACACCACCCGCCGGATCTCCTCGATGTCGATGACGTGCGCGACGGCCACCAGATAGAACACCACGGCCAGAAAGGCCGCGAACACGGCGAGCCGCACGACCGGGCCCCGCCGCGAGACGGGTTGGGACGCCGGGGCGGGACCGTCGCCCTCGCCCCCGCCGTCCGTCACGTCGCGGCGGCGTCGGCCCGCAGCCGTTGCCGCAATCCGGTGGCCCGCATCGCCCGGCGCTCGATCGCCGCGCGCACCGAAGCCTCGGGCCCGACCACCCGCACCCTGGTCTGCGCCCGGGTCACGGCCGTGTAGAACAGTTCCCGCGTCAGCAGTCGCGAATCCTCCGGCGGTATCAGCACGGTCACCTCGTCGGCCTGGCTGCCCTGACTCTTGTGGATGGTCATGGCGTGCATCGTCTCCACCTCGCCGAGGCGGCTGGTCGCGAAGTCTAGCGGCCCGCTGGCACCGGCGATGACCGCCCGCAGGCCCTCCGCGCCGGCCACCGCCACACCGGTGTCGCCGTTGTAGAGCCGCAGGCCGTAGTCGTTGGCGGTCACCAGCAGCGGGCGCCCGGCGTACCAATGCGACCATGCCGGCTGCCCCGTCGCCTCGGCAATCCACTTCTGCACCAACGTGTTCCAGTGCGTCGCCCCATACGGGCCCTCGCGGTGCGCACACAGCAGCCGGTGTTCGTCCAGCGTGGCCAGCGCCTCGTCGGCCGCGCCCAGCAGCGCGGCCGACCGCAGCCGCAGCGCGTGCGCGACGAGCACCTCGCGCAGCCGATCGCCCGGGCGCTGTGCATCCACCCACTCGACGTGCTCGCCCCCGGCCGCCAGCAGCTCCACCACCCGGTCCGCGTCGCCGACCCGAATCGCCTCGGCCAGCGCGCCGATCGACGTGCCGTATCGGTGCGGCGTGCGCAGGGCGGCCACCCGCACGTCGCCGCGGGCGGACAGCCCGTCCACCAGGTCGGCCAGCACGGCGCCCGCCTCCACCGAGGCCAGCTGGTCCGGGTCGCCGACCAGAATCAACCGGGAGTCCGGGCGGACCGCTTCGGCCAGCCGGGCCATCATCGTCAACGACACCATCGACGTCTCGTCCACCACGATGACGTCGTGCGGCAGCCGGTTGGCGCGATTGTGCTTGAACCGCACCGACGTATCCGGCCGGGGACCCAGCAGCCGGTGCAGCGTGGTCCCGGACAGGCCGGCCAGCCGCGCCCGGTCGGCCGCGCCGAGCCGTCGGGCCCCCGCGGCCACCGCCTCGGCCAGCCGCGCCGCCGCCTTGCCGGTCGGTGCGGCCAGCGCGATCCGCGGCGGCGGCATCCCGGCCCGCTCGGCATGCTCGAGGAGCAGGGCGAGCAGCCGCGCGATCGTGGTGGTCTTGCCGGTGCCGGGGCCACCGGTCAGCACGGTCACCGCGTGCGACACCGCGATTTCGGCGGCGGCCCGCTGCTCCTCGTACCCGGGCTCGAAAAGCCGTTCGTAACTGGACGATTCGATGCCGACCGGCGGCGCCGACAGGGCCAGCAGGTCGGTGCACACCTGCTCCTCCTCGAGCCAGTACCGGTCGAAGTACAGCAGATCGCCGAAAAACCGCAGCACCGGCGGCGGCCCGAGCAACGCGCTGGCGCGCACCGCCGCCAGCCAGTCGTCGGCGCCGGGCCACGGCAGGTCGGCGTCGCCGAGCAGCCCGGGCGCCGCGCGGAGATCGACGCAGACCGAACCGCCCCGCAGCGCGCGCACCACCAGCGCGACCGCCAGGGCGACCCGTTCGTCGGACTCGCCGGTGAGCGCGGTAAGCCGTTGCGCCACATGCACGTCCGCCGCCTCGAAGACGCCGGCATCGCTGAACGTGCGCAGCAATCCGGTCGCGAACATCACGTCTGCCGTCATGCGGGCACCGTCCGGGCGTCGAGCAGGTCCGACAGGGCCGTGATCAACGACGGCGGTGGCCGCCAACTGAAGACGCCGCACGGGTGCCCGTCGCGCACCGGGGTGTCCGCGCCGCACATGCCGCGCACGAACAGGTAGAGCACACCGCCGAGGTGCCTGTCCGGGTCGTAATCGCGTATCCGCCACCGCAGGAACCGGTGCAGCACCGCGCAGTACAGCAACGCCTGCAGCGGATAGTCCGAGTGCAGCATCGCCTCCGCCATTTGCGGCCGGTCGTAGTCGGCGGCCGTCAGCGGCCGCTCGGGATCCCCGAGCCGGTTGGTCTTGTAGTCCACCACCACGAAGCGGTGCCCCGCGCCGTCGGGAATCCGGAGCACGGCGTCGATCGAGCCGGTGAGGTACCCGCGCAACGACTGGTCACCGAGCGCCCGGTCCGTCAGCCGGTCGGCATACGACACCAGCGGATCGTCGTGCGGCAGGTGCTCGCGCAGCAGCGGCGCCAGGTCCGCCAGGCGGGCCTCCGGCCCCACCGACGGCCGATCGCCGCCAGCCAGCGGAAGCTCGAAGTCCAGTTCCCGCAACCGATCCGAGAGCCCGATGCGGCGCAGCGTCAACCCACCCGCCAGCGGTCCCAGCGGGGTGTCGTGCATCGGCACCATCGCCGCGGCCAGCTCCTCGGGGGTCGCGGCGACCGGCCACCACGCCGAATGCTCCCGGATGTGCTCCTCGAGCTCGGCGGTCAGATCCGCGGCGAACGGGTCGGCCGTCTCCAGCACGGCGTGGACCAGGGAGCCGAACGTCGCGCCCGCCGGAAGGTCCGCCATCGGCGAGGGCACGTCCGGCCCGGCGGCCGGGGAGGACAACGGGATATCGCCGACCTCGTCGTCGAGCCCGGCGACGTCGGGCTCGCTGCCGACCCCGCTGGCCTGGGCCACCCGGATCAGTCCCGAATAGGAGGTGCGCCGCCACGTGGTGTCGATGGCGCGGTGGAAGTGGCGGCTGTCCAGGTGCCGGGGCACCGGCGCGGGCGGCAGCGACGGCGCGGGCGCCACCACCGAGTCCTCGATGACCGGCCCGCCCGCGGCCTCCCATTCGCGCAACCGGGCCAGTGCGTCATCGTCGGAGACCTTCGCGGGTTCGCATCGGTCCGGAACGACCGGGTCGCCGGGCCGGCGCCCGCGTAGCAGCCGCGACAGGCCGCCGTTGGGCTCGAAGTACGCCGGTGACCACCACGCCACCACCTGTGCCTGCGCCCGGGTCAACGCGACGTAGGTCAGCCTGCTGTCGTCGCTGGCATCCTCTTTACGGCCCAGCCGCTCAACGGTTTTGAAGTCGGGGCTGTCCTTGCCGCCGACGTGCAGGCAACGCGTGCCGTCCTCGTCGTGGAACAGCACCACGTCGCTGTCCTGGGTGTTGCGGTTGAACGCGAACGGCAGGTACACGATCGGATATTGCAGGCCCTTGCTGACGAAGACGGTCATGATCTGCACGGCGGCGGCGTCGCTGTCGAGCCGGCGGTTGCGTTCGGGGGCGCCGCCACGCTCGTCGCGTTGCCGGCGCAGCCAGTCGCGCAGCGCCGGCAGTCCGTAATGCTCGCGGTGGGCGACCTCCTGCAGCAGCTGGGTGACGTGCGCCAGGTCGGTCATGTGCCGCTCGCCGCCCCGCCAGCCGAGCACGCGATCGCGCATACCCAGCAGCTGGGCGGCCTCGAAGATGGCCGCGACGCCGCGTTCCCTGGCGTGACCGGCCCACTCCCGCAGCGTTTTCGCGATCCGGTCCGTCAGGGCGTCGCCGCCGGCCGCCAGCGTTTGGGCCGTCTCGCCGAAGAACATCGTCGCCGCGGCGGCGCGGACCATGCCGGGCCGGTGCGGTTGGTCGAAGGCCTCCAGCAGGCACAACCAGTCCTCGGCGGCCTCGGAGGTGAACACGTCGGTGTTGCCGGTGTAGACCGCGGGAACGCCGGCGTCGCACAGGGCCTTGAAGCAGGCGTGCGCGTCCCGGTGCCGTTCCACGATGACCGCGATGTCGCGGGCCTGCAGGGGCTCGCCGTCGAACGTGGCGCCGGCGGCGAGCAGGGCGCGGATGTCGGCGGCGAGGTCGGCGCCGATGTGCTCGCGCAGTTCGTCGATGGGCAGGTTTTGAATGCCGCGGCGTCCCAGTGTTTTTCGCGACACGACGCGCAACCGGAACGGGTCGTTGCGGGGCGCGCCGGCGAGCCGGTGGCCGCGGTGATGCGCGCCGACATCGTTCACCACGATCGCGGGGTCACCGAGCTGGGCGCCGCGCAGCACCACCTGCAGCCGCGCCACGAGCGCGGAATCGCTGCGCCAGTTGATGTCCAGCGTCTTGCGCTCACCCGCCGTCTGGGCCGCCCGCAGGTAGGTCACGATGTCGCCCCCGCGAAACGCATAGATCGCCTGTTTGGGGTCGCCGATCAGGATCACCGTGGAGCGCCCGCTGAACGCGCGGTCGATGACCTGCCATTGCACCGGGTCGGTGTCCTGGAACTCGTCGACCATGACGATCGGCCAACGCTGGTGCATCCGCAGCCGGGCGGGGGAGCCGTCGGTGGCCAGCGCGTCGGCCAGTCGGGTCAGCAGGTCGTCGTAGCCGAGGACTCCCAGCCGGCGCTTGCGCGTATCAAGCTCGGCCAGAACGTCATTGGCGAACCGGAGGCAGACGGCGGCCCGCGAATCGGGGTCCGGGTCGCGCGGCCGCAGCTGGGTCGACGGGTTGTTGACCACCTCGCGGGCCAGCCGCAGCGCCTCGGAGTAGTGCAGCGCCGGGTCGTCGCGCTCCTGCCCGAAGTGCGCCAGGTAGAGGTCGTCGACGATCTCGGTCACCAGGTCGTCGAGGCTGTCGAGCAGGGTCACGCTGGCGGCGGTGTCGCCGGCCACGCCGAGCGAGCGCAGCACCAGCTGGCAGAACTGGTGGGTGGTGGCGATGGTCGCCGCGTCGAAGCCGGCCAGCGCGTCGCGGAGACGCTGTCGGCGCGCCGCGCGCTGATCGTCCGTGCCGTCCAGCAGGTACGCCACCAGCTGGTTGTCGCCGACCGTCGACGGGTCGGCGAAAGCCCTTACCGCGTCGACGATTTGGCAGCGGACACGTTCCCGCAGTTCCTGGCTGGCGGCGCGGCCGAACGTGATGAGCAGCATCTGATCGAGGCTCGCCGCGCCGTCGGCGAGATACCGCGTCACCAGGCCCGCCAACGCGAACGTCTTGCCGGTGCCCGCGCTGGCCTCCAGCACGGTGGTTGAGCGCTCGGCCGGCAACGGGCCCAACAGGTCGAAGCGCTGCATCAGATGAGCTTCCGCTCGGCGCGCAGCATCGGCAGCCACAGCCGGGCCGCATACGCGCCGAGCCGGTTGTCCTCGCCGTCGCACTCCTCGCCCGGCCGCACCGGCTGCATCAGATCGTCCAACGGCGCGCCGCGCCCCCACGCCCGCACGTGCGCCGGCGCCTGGTCCTCACCCGGGAAGCGGTCGCTGGTCTTCCACCGGCGCCGCGCCTCGGCCGCCGGGTCGTCGCCGCCGTGCCGGGCCGCCGCCCACGCGTAGGACGTCTTGATGGGCAACGGAATCGGTTCCCGCCGTCCCGCGTCGTAGATCGTCACCAGCTCGCGCAGCACCTCGACGGGATCGCCGTCCGGTGGCCCCAGCCCCTCGACCCGGATGCTTCTGCCGCGGCGCATCCGGCCGATGCACACCGCCGACCAGTCGCGGCCGGGGTCGTGAGCGGCCAACGCCAGCAACGGAATCCACGATTCGAGCAGGTGCTTGCCGTCCAGCCTCGAATAGGTCACCGACACCAGGGCGTCGTCGTAGACCGGCGACACCGTGCCGGTGAGCCGGCGACCGGCGCCCAGGTCGACGTCGACGTCATAGGCGGCGGCCGATCGGTGGTCTTGCCGATGCCGCAGCGCCTCGAGCGCCAGCGCGGCGGCCTGGTCGCGGATCTCGGTGACCTTGCGCCAGCCCAGCTGGCCGGGGGGCAGTGTGCCGCGGCGCCATTCGGCCTGCCGCGCGTCATCGGGGCTCATCCCGCGCAGGATGTCGCCCAGCATCCGGTCGCCGACGGTCCACTCCTCGAGGCCGTTGATGTCGACCGGCATGGCGTCTTGGACGCCGTCGACGTCGTAGGGCAGCGTGAATTCCAGGGCGCGGAAGAAGCCCTTCACCGGGTCTTTGAAGAAGCCGACGAGGTCGGCGAGGTTGACGTCGTCGGCCGGCGGGGGCGGCAGCGGCGCCGCAACGAATTTGGGTTGTTCGGTGTGTTCGCCGGTGGCCGCGCGCGCCGCGCGCAGCACCGTGGGGTCGAAACTGAACGGCACCTTCGGCACCAGTTCGCCGGGGATGACGTTGCGAACGTCGAACGGCTGCAACGGATGCTCGATCACGATGCGGTGGCGCACCTTCGTCGGCGTCGTCACGTCGAGGGCGTCCAGCAATTCGGCCAGCGGCACCGCGGGTGGGCGCGGCTGCCCCGAATATTCGTTGGCGCCGGTGTACGTGATCACCAGTTTCTCGGTGGCGGCGCCGATCGCGTCGAGCAGCAATTGCCGGTCCTCCGAACGGATGTCGCGTTCCCCGGTCATCGGGCGGCGGGCCAGCGCGTCGTCCCCGTCGACGACACCGAGACGCGGGAACAGCCCGTCGTCCAGGCCGACCAGGCACACCACCCGGTGGGGGACCGAGCGCATCGGGACCATGGTGCACACCGTCAGCGTGCCGGTGCGGAAGTTGGCCCGCGTGGGGCGCCCGGCGAGGTGCCGGGTCAGCAGCGCGCGGATGTCGGGCAGTCGCAGCATCGTGCCGCCCCGTGACCCGGCCTGCGCCAGGACCGCGGCGAACTCCCGTTGCACCTGACCGGTCTGCCACTCCTCGGACTCGTGCACCCGCGTCAACGAGGCGATGGCGCCGGCGAGGGTGGCCAGCCACTCGGTCAATGTCCTTGTGCCGGTGAGGGAGTCGACCACGTGGTGCAGCCGGGCGACGAATTCGGCGAACTGGCCGGCCAACGGGACCCGGTTGCTGCTCACGTCGTCGAGCGGCAGCGTCGCGTCGATCCATGCGTTCGAATCGTCGGACATCGCGACGCCGGCCAAGATCCGGTCGATGCCGAAACGCCAGGTGTTGTGCACGAAGTCGACGTGGTAGGGCCGCCGGTGCTCCTGGTCCAATCCCCACCGGATGTTGGCCTGCCGCACCCAGCGGGTGATGGCCTCCAGATCGTCGTCGGTGAACCCGAACCGGGCGCGCACCGGGGCGGCCTGTGCCAGGTTGAGCACCTCGGTGGCCGTCACCCTGCCGCCGGCGAGCCCCAGCAGTTGGGAGGCCACAGCCAGCAGCGAATTGGTCTGGACCAGTGAGCGATCCGCCAGGAGCACCCGTAGCTGGTGGGCGGGATGCGCGCCGTGCACCACGTCGCCCAGGCCGAAGTCGGCCACGATCAGCGGCGCATAGGTTTCGATGTCCGGGCACATCACCAGGATGTCGCGCGGTTCGAGCGTCGGGTCGTCGGCCAGCAGGCCGAGCAGCACCTCGCGCAGCACATCGACCTGGCGGGCCGGGCCGTGGCAGTTGTGGATCTGGACCGACCGGTCGTCGTCGGCCAGCGCGCGCCCCTGCGGCCGCACGGCGTTGGCGGCGATGTCGGACTGCACCCAGCCGAGCAGCGTGTCCGGGCGCGCCTCGCCGGGCAGGTACTCGTCGGTCTGCGCGTCCGCCGGCAGGCCGCGCTGCAGCTCGCGCAGGTCCCGCCCCAGGGTGGCGAGCAGCGGGTGGCCCACGGCGCGGTGGCTGGTGTCCTCGCGGCGGGGGATCGCCCCGCGCGTGCCGGCCAGCGCGCGCCACAGCCGGTCGCTGGGGTGCGGCAGCCACAGGTGCAGCTCGTGGTGGATGGCCAGGGCGGCCAGCAGCTCGGAGTCGGTGCGCGACAACCGGGTGTGCCCGAACAGCGACAGCCGCGCGGGCAGGTCACTGGGCGCCTCGGACAGCCGCGCGAGGGTCTTGGCGTGGCGAATGTGCGGGGGATCGGCCGCGACCCGCGACACCAGCGCCCGCCACAGCTCCGGCTGCCAGCGCAGGTCCTCATCGAGATCGCCCGGGTCGCCGCCCAGCCAGTCGATCAGCAGTTGCGGGCGCTGCCGTGCGTAGGAGGCGAACAGCCCGGCCAACCGGCGCGCCACCTCGTACCGGCGCCCCCGGCGCAGCTCGGCCTCCGCGCCGGTGTGGAAGTGACCGACATGGGTCGCCAGCGGGCGGCACCACGGTTCGTCCAGCGAGTGGTCGATCGCCTCCAGAAGGGGCCACGCCATGGCCTCCGGCGACCACGGATCGTCGTCGGCGGTGCCGGCGATCTCGGCGATCAGCGAGCCGGGGCTGCGGAACGAAACCCCGGCGCACACCCCGCCGGAAACCCCGCCGCCGCGGGCCCGACCGAGCACGTGCGACAGCCGCTGGCTCAGCCAGCGCTCCACCCCGCGCGCCGGGACCACGACGAGCTCGGGGGCGAACGGGTCGGCCGGGGGATCGGCCAGCAGAGCGCCGAGCCCGTCGGCCAACAGATCGGTGCGCTCGGCGCGGTGCAGATGAAGCGGCATTGCGCTGTCACGATAAACCCCGGCGCCCGGGGCGGGGTGCCTACTTCGCCAGGGTGAACTGGTTGACGTCGATGTAGCCGGCCCGGAACGCGTCGGCGCAGCCGGTCAGGTAGCGCATGTAGCGCTGATACACCTCTTCGGACTGGATCGCGACGGCCTCGCTGTGGTGGGCCTCCAGGGCCTCGGCCCAGTGGTCGAGGGTCCGGGCGTAGTGCAGCTGCAGCGACTGCCGGCGTTTGAGGTTGAAACCCATCTTGGACGCGTGGAACTCGACGATCTCGATGGCCGGCAACTGCCCGCCCGGGAAGATCTCCGTGGCGATGAATTCGTTGAAGCTGGTCTGCTCCTCGGTCATCGGCAGGCCCCGCTCGACGATCTGCTGCGGGGTCAGCATGGTGATCGTGTGCAGCAGCATCACCCCGTCGTCGGGCAGGAGGCGGTGTGCCATCGCGAAGAAATCGTCATAGCGGTCGTACCCGAAGTGCTCGAAGGCGCCGATGGAGACGATCCGGTCCACCGGCTCGTCGAACTCCTCCCAGCCGTGCAGCAGCACCCGCCGGCTGCGTTCGGTGTCCATCGAGTCGAAGAGCTTCTGCACGTGGGCGGCCTGGTGTGCCGACAGGGTCAATCCGATGACGTTGACGTCGTACTTCTCGATCGCGTGGCGCGCCGTGGCGCCCCAGCCGCAGCCCACGTCCAGCAGCGTCATCCCCGGCCGCAGGCCCAGCTTGCCCAGCGAGAGGTCGATCTTGCGCAGCTGGGCCTCTTCCAGCGTGATATCTCGGCCGCGGTCCCAGTACGCGCAGCTGTAGGTCATGGTGGGGTCGAGGAACAACCGGAAGAAGTCGTCCGAGAGGTCGTAGTGGGCTTGGACCTCTTCGAAGTGCGGCGTCAGGTGCTCTGCCACGGCGGCCACCCGCCTTTCTGACTTGGGGCATTCAGTTGTTCACGAGCCGCCCGCCCGGGTGGTTCACCACGTCACCACGACTTTCCCGATTTCGTCGTACGCAAACTTGGGCGGGCTTCGCCGATACTTGGGGAACAGCCGCGAGGGAGGGAACCAGATGGATGCTTGGGACGCGATCTGCGCGCGGCGCAATGTGCGCGAGTATCAGCCGCGGGCGATCTCCGACGAGGACCTCGACCGGATCGCCGAAGCCGGATGGCGTGCGCCGTCGGCCAAAAACCGTCAGCCCTGGGACTTCGTCATCGTCACCGACCGCGCCCAGCTGCAGGAGCTTTCCACGGTCTGGCGGGGCGCCGGCCATATCGCCGCGGCGCCGGCCGCGATCGCGATCGTGGCGCCGGTGCCGCCCGACGAGCGCCGGGTGGTCACCGACAACTACGACATCGGCCAGGCCACCATGGCGATGATGATCGCGGCCACCGACCTGGGAATCGGGACCGGCCACTCGTCGGTCGGGGATCAGGAGAAGGCGCGCGCCATCCTGGGTGTTCCCGACGATCACCTGGTGGCTTTCCTGCTCGGGGTGGGCTATCCCGCCGATCGCCCGCTGCGCCCGATCCGCACACCGAATCGCCGGCCGTTTTCCGAGGTGGTGCATCACGGCCGGTGGTGAGACGCGTGAAAAACCTTCGGCGACTTGCTGAGTCGTAAGCTGAGGGGCATGCATGACCACCAGGGCGATTACGGAGTCGACGGTTCGTTTCACAAGTTCTCGGCGCGAACCCAGGCGCTGGGCGTCGGCGCTCAAGTTGTCGCCCTGGCCAGCTGGGCCGCGATCAGCTGGGCGCGCGGCAAGCGGCTCCGGGCGGGGCTGGCGGCGGTGTCGAGCGCCGGCATCGCCGGCAACACGCTCCTGTACATGTACGCGACGCGGTCCGGGAAATTCGTTGTGTGGGACCGGGTTCTGCGCGATCTGCGGCTCGCCGGCGACGAGACGGTGCTCGACCTCGGGTGCGGGCGCGGCGCGGTGCTGCTGGCCGCGGCCAAGCGGTTGCCGCGGGGCCGCGCGATCGGTGTCGACCTGTGGCAGGCCGACCAGACGGACAACTCGCGGCAGGCCACGCTGGCCAACGCGGTCGCCGAAGGCGTCGCCGACCGCATCGAGGTGCGCACCGCCGACATGACCGCGCTGCCGCTGGCCGACGAGAGCGTCGACGTGATCGTGAGCAACCTGGCCATCCACAACATCGACGGCCACGCCGGCCGGCGGCGGGCGCTCGACGAAGCCGTGCGGGTGCTGCGGCCGGGCGGCCGGCTCGCGATCGCGGACCTCTGGGAGACGCGTCAGCACGCCGAGCGGCTGCGCGAACTGGGCTGGCGCAATGTGCGGCGGCGCAACCTCGGCTGGCGGATGTGGTACGGCGGCCCGTGGTTCTCCACGCGGCTGGTCACCGCGACCAAACCGGGCTGAGGCGCGATCGGGCCGGCGTGCATGCTGGGACCCATGACGAGAACCGAACTCACCGAACAGATCGTCGTCGCGCGCCTGGCGAAGGGGCTGACGTGGCAACAGCTGGCCGACGCCATCGACAGGCCGGTGGTGTGGACGACGGCGGCGTTGCTCGGGCAGCACCCGATTCCGGTCGAGCAAGCAAAGACCCTGGCCGAGCTGCTCGGCCTCGACGAGTCGGTGGTGCCCGTGCTGGCGGCGGCGCCCATGCGGGGCGGCCTGCCCACCTCCGTACCGACCGACCCGACCGTCTACCGCTTCTACGAGGCCCTGCAGGTCTACGGCGGAGCGCTCAAGGAGCTGATCGCCGAACAGTTCGGCGACGGGATCATGAGCGCGATCAACTTCAGTGTCGACATCCAGAAGAGGCCGCACCCGTCCGGTGACCGCGTCGTGGTCACGTTCGACGGGAAATTCCTTCCCTATCAATGGGTTTCGTCGGAGCGGTAGATGGAATCTTCCGCACACCAGCCGAAGCCCGTCGATCTGGTGCTCTCCGGCGGGGGCGTCAAGTTCATCGGGCTGGTGGGCGCCATCGTCGCGCTGATGGATGCCGGGTATTCGATCAAGCGGGTGTCGGGGGTCTCGGCCGGTTCGGTGGTCGCGGCGATCCTGGCGGCCGGATCCACCGATGGGCAGCTGACCGGCGCGCAGGTCAAGGAGCTCGCGTTCTCGGTCCCCCTGCGTAAGTGGCGCGACGCCGGACCCGTGCCCTACCTGGGTGCGGCCTGGGGGCTGGTCACCGATTCCAGCATGTACCGCGGCGACGTGGCCTACGACTGGATCCGCGGCGAGTTGAAGAACTTCGGGGTCACCCGCTTCGGCGATCTGCACCTCGACGACGACCGCCTGCTCGAGGGGCGGCGCGACAAGCTGGTGGTCACCGTCGCCGACCTGACCGCGGCGCAGCTGGTGCGGTTCCCGTGGGACTTTCGGCGGCTCTACGGCCTGGACCCCGACGAGCAGCCGGTGGCCGACGCGGTGCGCGCCTCGATGGCGATCCCGTTCTTCTATCGCCCGGTCAAGCTGACGGGCGCCGACGGCTCGACGTCCACCCTGGTCGACGGCGGCGTGCTGTCGAATTTCCCGATCGACACCTTCGACCGCCCCGACGGCAGGGCCCCGCGCTGGCCCACGTTCGGGATCACGGTGCTGCCGAGGCTCACCGAGGGCATCGGCGCGGTGATGCCCGCCCTGAAACCGTTGCGCTTCTTCGAACAGACGGCGTTGCTGGAAAGCCTGGTCACCACCATGCTGGCCGGCCACGACCAGACCCATCTCAGCCGGCCGTGGGTGGCGGCCCGCGCCATCGCGGTCGAGTCGACCGATGTCGGCGTGCTCGACTTCGACATCCCCAGGGGCCGCCTCGAAGAGCTGTACGAGAGCGGCTATGCGGCGGCGCAGGCGTTCCTGTCGACGTGGGATTGGCCGGCTTATCTGGACCGGTTCCGGTAAGCCGTCGCCCCGCCGGGTGAAGTGACGGCTCGTCGCGCACGTGCCAGACTGGCGGCGAGGAGGCGAGAGGAACGCGGTGGCCGCCGATGGCGGGCACCGCGTTCGCCGTTTCAGTTCATCAACACTTGCGGCGAAAGCTCTTTGAGCATCGCGTTGGCCCAGCGCATCTGGCGCAGCGTCTCGGGATGACAGCGCGAGGCCAGGCTCAGCAGTTCGGAATCCTTGGCGGCCTGCGCCCCCTGGGCCAGCAGCTCCCAGTCCAGCGACACCCCCGCGGACAGGCGGTGAATCCGGCGTAGGTCGGCGAGCAGCATCAGCCCCGGCTCCGGCCGGTGCCGCAGCAGGCCGCTGAGCCGCGATTGCAGGAAACCGGTGACCGCGCCGGTGCGGGGATCGGTGGACAGGTGCAGGCCGTAGTGGCGGCCGTGCCGCGCCAGCTCGGCGAGGTGATGGCGTGACCAGCCGGCCAGGTCCTGCGCCAGGTGGCAGACGTCCTGGTCGCTGTGGTGTCGCGCGGCGACCACGTTGAGTTCGTGGGCCAGCTTGCGTTCGGAGCGGTGCAGTTCGCGCAGCGCCATTTTGAGCTTCACGCTTGACCCCCCAAGGCTTCGGCAACCGCCGCGGGCGGGGCGGCGGCGGCGCCGTTCCCGCCGGCTCGCCGCATCCGGCTTTTGCGCAGCCGGGCGGCGGCCGTCTTGAAGATCGGCTGCTTGGACACCGGGTCCCAATCGGTCAGCGTGAGTTCGTTGCCGGCCCGGTGATGCCCATTGGTCCCGGCATCCCAATAGCCGTAGTGGAAGGGCACGAACAACACGCCGTCGCGGATGCCGCAGACCCGCGCCGCGCACCTGATGCAGCCCCGCGGCGTGCTCACCTCGACCAGGTCGCCGTCGGCGATGCCCAGCCGGCGCGCGTCGCCGGCCGAGACCTCGACCCAGACCTCGGGGGCGGCCCGCTGAAGTTGCTGTGCCCGCGCGGTTTTCGTGCGGGTGTGGAAGTGGTAGACGGTGCGTCCGGTGATCAGCGCGAACGGGAAATCCGGGCTGGTCCGCTCATGGGGAGGAACGTATTGGGCCGCCTTGATGATCGCCCTGCCGTAGGGGTTCATCGAGCGGTACTCGTCGGGCTGCAGCGGGGCGCCGGTGATCATGTCTTTGCCGTAGGCCTCGCAGTAGTCGGGTTCCGCCCAGAACTTCGCGTCGGCGTAGAGACGCTCGGTGCCGTCGGGATGTTCTGTGTTGCAAGGCCATTGGATGCCGCTGCCGCCGCGCAGCTTCGCATAGCTCAGACCGGTGTAGTCGCACGGCCGCCCCGCGCTGCATTGCTTCCACGCCTCGAACGCCGACTCGGCATCGGTCCAGGGTGGGAAGGGTTGGCCGTCCTTGTCGCGGAAGTCCATCCGGCGCGCGTAGTCCAGGAAGATGTCGAGGTCCGGGCGCGCGGAACCTGGTGGATCCACGGCCTTTTCGGACAGGTGCACGGTGCGGTCGGCGTTGGTGAAGGTGCCGGTCTTCTCGGCCCACGCCGCGGCGGGCAACACGACGTCGGCCAGCGCGGCGGTTTCGGTCAGGAAGATGTCCTGGACGACGAGGAACAGCCGCTCCTGGGAGAAGATGTCGCGGATGCGGGCCAGCTCCGGCAGCGACACCAGGGGATTGGTGGCGGTGACCCACAACATCCGCAGCGTCCCCTCCTCGGCGAAGCGGAACATCTGCATGGCGTGCGTCGGCGGGGCGTAGTGCGGAATCTGCAGGGGCTCGAGGTTCCACAACGCGGCCAGCTCGGCGACGTGGGAGTCGTTGGACCAGTTGCGGAAACCGGCCAGGTCGCCGTCGGCGCCGCATTCGCGGGTGTTCTCGGCCGTCGGCTGCCCGTTCATCTGCAGCACCCCGCAGCCGGGCTTACCCAGCATGCCGCGCACCAGGTGAATGTTGTTGACCTGCACGGCCGCCGCGGTGGCCTGGTGCGACTGGTAGAAGCCCTGCAGCACGGTGGACAGCAGCCGCTTAGCGGTGCCGAGCAGCTGCGCGGCGCGCCGGATGTCCTCGGCCGGCACGCCGCAGATGTCGGCGACCCGCTCGGGTCCGAACTCTTCGACCCGGCCGCGCAGCTCGTCGAAACCGACCGTGTGCGAGTCGATGTAGTCCCGGTCGATCCAGCCGTTGCCGATGATCTCGTGCAGCAGCCCGTTCATCAACGCGACGTTGGTGCCCGGCACCGGCGCCAGGTGAACGGTGGCGTGCCGGGCGACCGGCGTCAGCCGGGGGTCGACGCAGACGATCGCCGGCGGCGAGGCCCCGGCCAGCCGGTCCAGCATCCGCGCCCACAGCACCGTCTGCGTCTCGGCGACGTTGTGCCCGAACAACGCGATGACATCGGCGTGGTCGACGTCGGTGTAGGACCCCGGCTGCCCGTCGCAGCCGAACGACTCCTTCAGCGCCTCGGCCGCCGTCGCGGTGCACAGCCGGGTGTTGCCGTCGACGTGGTTGGTGCCGATCGCGCCGTGCGCGATGGCGCCCTGCGTGTAGTAGGCCTCCAGGAACAACTGTCCGGACGTGTAGAAGCCGATCGAGCTGGGGCCGTAGCCGTCGAGCAGCTGCTTGCTGCGGTCGACGATCCGCTGCATGGCGGTGTCCCAGTCGCACGGCTTCAGCTCGCCGCGCTCCCTGATCATCGGGGTGGTGAGCCGGTCGGCGGAGGCGTTGGCCTGCCAGCCGAACAGGTCCTTGGGGTCGAGGCGCCCGTGGTTGACGCGGTCGACGGCGCGCCCGCGCACGCCCACGATGCGGCCGTCCTTGACGGCGATGTCCAGACCGTCGCCGTTGGAGTGCAGCACCGCCGCCGATTGCACCCAGCGGTCCACCGACTCGGCGGTGATGCCGTCGGCGAGGTAGGTGTCGACCCGGTCCGGCCATGGGGTGCCGGGTTCGTACGGGGTGCGCGCCCCCCAGGGATCCGCGATGCGATCTGTGGCCACAGGCGTGGACTTCCCCGGCAGCGGGCCCCGAAACCACTTCAGCCAGGGGCAAATCAGCGGGCTAGAGCCCGAATTCGGCCTCGATCCCGTCGATGCCGGCGCGGATGGCGGCCAGGGCGTCGGCCCGGGCGCGCAGCTTGGTGGCGGCATGCGCGCGCTGATTGAGGCCGGCGAATTCGGCGGCGGCCTCCTGCGCGCGGTCCAGCACCATCTCGGGCAGCACGATCTCGTCGATAAAGCCTGCGGCAAGGGCGGTTTCGCCGAAGAACGTCTTGGCCAGCCCCGCGGCCTGCTGGTACCCCGACGGCGTCAGCCGCAGCTTCATGATCTCCAGCGCGGCATACGGGATGACCATGCCGATCGCGACCTCGTTGGCCTGGATGTTGTAGGCGTGGGCCGCCACCCGGTGATCGCCCGACGACAACAGGAACGCCCCCATCGCGATCGCATGGCCGGTGCACGCCATCACCACCGGCTTCGGAAACGACAGGAGCCGGTAGGCCAGCTCGAACCCGCCGCGCAACATGTCGATCGCGGGCTGCACCTCGCCGGAGGTGAGGATCTTCAGGTCGAAGCCGCCGCTGAACACCCGCTCGTTGCCGGTGATCACCAGCGCCCCGGCGTTGTCCCGCTCGGCCTGGTCGATCGCGTCGCCCAGAGCCCGCTGCATGGTCGGGCCCAGCGCGTTGACCTTGCCGTCGTCCATCCTGATGACGGCGAGGGAGTCCTTGGTGCTGTAGTGGACCGGGGCGGTCATGGGTGCTCCTGCTCCTTGCCGTCAGGCGGACTGGTTGTGGTGTTTGCCCAGATCGTCTTCGGCGTTACTCCAGCGCAGGCTCACATCGGTGGGTTCGTCGAGTTGGCGGGTGCGCCAGCGGTCTTGGGTCTCCCGAACCGCGGCGTTGATCCGTTCGATCTCGCTGCGGAAAACCTCGGGCCGGGTCTCCTTGCTGGCGTAGTGGAAATAGGTCAGCAGGCCGCGCAGCAGCTCCAGCTTTTCCTTCTCCCGCTTCGCCAGGTCGTGGGTGGTCATCAACTCGATGCGCTGCACGGGTGGCAGGGCGTCCCAGTCCAGGACGACGTCGGTGCGCAGGGGAGAACGCTCGCGCTGCCAGAATCGCCATCCGCGCGGCTGGTCGGGGCGGTCGTAATAGCTGACGGTCCCGGTGAAACGCGACTCGATGCCGCTGCCGATCTCGGCGCGGTCGAGGGCGGAGTCCCACACCAGGCGCCATTCCTGGCCGGGCGCCAGCACCGGCAGCTCCCGGGGCAGGCGCAGTTCGACGACATCGGCGTAGCCGTCGGTGGCGCTTTCGTATTCGGCCACGGTCGGCGGATTGTCGAACGAGAACTGAATGTCATAGGCCGCGGTCTGGCCGAAGTTGCGGACCACGAGTTCGATCACGTGCCAGTCGGCGGAATGCGGCTCCATGAACACCCCGACGTGCGGGCGGGTCTGCTCGGCGGCGGCGCGGCGGTTGCGGGTGATCTGGCTGTTGGTGAAGACCAGTGTGACGACGGCGAGGGCGATCGCCGCCCACGCTGCCCACGCTATCCAGGTGCTGGACCCGACGTGCGTGACCCCATGCCAGCTGTCCTGGATCCAACCCATGGAATCCACCCTCCGCTTATATCACAGGGCCGGACGCCGAAGGGGCCCATCGAGCGATCACCCACCCATCAGCATTCGCCATTGGTCAAGGTCCGCGGCCCGATACACATAGTTGGACCGCTTGACGTCCGACAGCGAGGCACTGGGCTGCGTCGAATACCAATGCCCCGGAAACACCGTCGGGTCGCCGGGCAGGGTCGCGAGCCGCTGCAGGCTGCGGTACATCTCGTCGGAGTCGCCGCCGGGGAAGTCGGTGCGCCCGCAGCCCTCCAGGAACAACGTGTCACCGGCGACGAGGCGGCCGTCGAGCAGAAAACACTGGCTGCCCGGGGTGTGACCGGGCGTGTGCAGCAACTCGATCTCGATGTCGCCGATGCTGACCTTGTCGTGGTTCTCGTGCGCGGTCAGGTCGCCGACCCCGATCCCGGTGACTCGCGAAACCCACAGCGCCTCATGGGTATTGACGTGCACCGGCACCGGCGCCCGTTCCAGCAGTTCGGCCAGGCCGGCCAGCGAGAAGCCCATCATCGATCCGCCGACGTGGTCGGGGTGGTGGTGCGTCACCAGCACCCCGGACAGGTGCATGCCGTCGGCCTCGAGGGTGTCGAGGAGATCACCGGCGGCATACGCCGGGTCGACGACCACGCAGTCCCCGGTTTGCCGGTCGCCGATCAGGTACGCGAAGTTGCGCATCTGCGTCGCGAACATGTCGCCGGCGGCGAAGTCGCGGCCGGCGAGCAGTTGACGGAAGTAGAGCCGGTCATCTGACACGTGACCAGACTAGGACCCGGATCGCGGCGGCCCGGCGGGTAGTCCGCCACCGCTTGGTTCGCGCCGCCCGGCGGCGGCGCGACACCCCTTCGGAGCACCGGGTTGGGCCCGTTGCCAGTGGGTATTGTTGGCGCATGAGGAAGAAGGTCGAAATCGAGGTCGACCTCGATTTGGTCGACGAGGCGATCCAGCGCTTCCGTGTCGCCGACGCGCGTGAGGCCGTCAATCTCGCGTTGCGCACCCTGCTTCGTGAGGGAGCTTCCGACGAAGAGGAAGACGAGTACGACGAATTCAGCGACCTCAACGCGTGGCGGCCTCGCCGTTCCCGCGAGACCGGGTGAGCCGGGCATTTCGGGTGACCACCGCGGGCCGCTGTCCATCGGTACTCGTGGTTTGGTGCCGCTGCGAGCCGGGTTGTACCCTCTTTTAGGCCCGCGCGACTGATCGCTTCGGGTGAACGGCCCCCTTAGCTCAGTCGGTAGAGCGTTTCCATGGTAAGGAAAAGGTCAACGGTTCGATTCCGTTAGGGGGCTCGGCGGACGCCGAGCAGGCGTGGCGGCCCCGACCCCAAAACGGGGTGGCCAGAGGCGATGTAGCTCAGTCGGTTAGAGCGAACGACTCATAATCGTTAGGTCGCCGGTTCGAGTCCGGCCATCGCTACAACAGAACAGCACAGATCTTTTCAAGAATCGAGAGAGAACCGTCATGGCGTCCAGTACCGACGTACGGCCGAAGATCACCTTGGCATGCGAGGTGTGCAAGCACCGCAACTACATCACCAAGAAAAACCGCCGGAACGACCCGGACCGACTGGAGCTGAAGAAGTTCTGCCCCAACTGCGGTAAGCACCAGGCGCATCGCGAGACACGCTAGCGGCGCCCCGCCAGCGTTTACTCCGATTGACTAGGTAGTTTAAGAACCGTGCCGTTAACCGAGAGCATCGTCGGGATGCACTACCGCTACCCCGATCATTACGAGGTAGAGCGGGAGAAGATCCGCGAGTACGCGGTCGCCGTCAAACACGACGACCCGGCGTATTTCGAGGAGAAGGCGGCCGCCGACCTCGGCTACTCGGGGCTGCCGGCCCCCCTGACCTTCGTCTGCGTGTTCGGCTACACGGCGCAGACGGCCTTCTTCAAGCACGCCAACGTCGCCGTCCAGGACGCCCAGATCGTGCAGGTCGACCAGGTGCTGAAGTTCTTCGCGCCGCTGGTCGCCGGGGACAAGCTCTACTGCGACGTCTACGTGGACTCGGTGCGGGTGTCGCACGGCACCCAGATCATCGTCACCAAGAACGTCATCACCAACGAGGCGGGTGACGTCGTGCAAGAGACCTATACGACCCTGGCGGGCCGTGCCGGCGAGGATGGAGAAGAGGGATTTTCTGATGCCACTGCGTGAGTTCAGCTCCGTGAAGGTGGGTGACCAGCTTCCGGAGAAGACCTACCCGTTGACCCGACAGGATCTGGTGAATTACGCGGGCGTCTCCGGCGACTTGAACCCGATCCACTGGGACGACGAGATGGCCAAGGTCGTCGGCCTGGAGACCGCGATCGCGCACGGCATGCTGACCATGGGCATCGGCGGCGGCTACGTCACCGCGTGGATCGGTGACCCCGGCGCGGTGACCGAGTACAACGTGCGGTTCACCGCCGTGGTGCCGGTGCCCAACGACGGCAAGGGCGCCGAGCTGGTCTTCAACGGCCGCGTCAAGTCCGCCGATCCCGAAACCAAGTCCGTGACCATCGCGCTCACCGCCACCACCGGCGGCAAGAAGATCTTCGGTAGGGCCATCGCGTCCGCGACCCTGGCATAGCGCATGGCGCTCAAGACAGACATCAGGGGGATGATCTGGCGCTACCCGGACTACTTCGTCGTCGGCCGTGAACAACTGCGCCAGTTCGCGCTGTCCATCAAGAACCGCCACCCGGCCCACTTCGAGGAGGACGCCGCCGCCGAACTCGGCCACGACGCGATCATCGCGCCGCTGACCTTCGGGACCATCTTCGCCAAACTGGTCCAGCTGGATTTCTTCCGGCACGTCGACATCGGCATGGAGACGCTGGTGATCGTCCAGGTCGACCAGCGGTTCGTGTTCTCCAAGCCGATCAAGGCCGGCGACAAGCTGTGGGCCCGGATGGACATCGTTTCGGTGGACGAGCGTTTCGGCGCCGACATCGTCGTCACCAAGAACATCTGCACCGACGAGAACGACGAGGTGGTCCTAGAGGCCTACACCACGCTGATGGGCCAGTACGCCGACAACTCCGCGAACCTGCGTTGGGACTCGGAGTCCGGCCAGGTCGTCAGAACGGCGTAATTAGTATCTGACTCCCGCGTCGATGTACACTCGGACCTCGGGGTTTTCCCAGCATCAGCGCGCTTTCCGTGAGTCGAGCAATCGGAAGGCGCGCGTGTCATGTAAGCCCCGGTAGGTAAGCGCAGGTTGGCCTGCCAACCGCGAAGGGGCGTAGCTCAACTGGCAGAGCAGCGGTCTCCAAAACCGCAGGTTGCAGGTTCAAGTCCTGTCGCCCCTGCTGAAGACGGACGGAGCCGGACCATGGGCATGAGCATGTGCCATGGTGGACACTGGAAGGTGCGCCGCCACCGATGGGACGGCTCTCGGGGTACTAGCAAACAAAGGAGCGTGCGGTGAGCGACGAAGGCGACGTTGCCAACGACGCCGCAAGCGACGGCACTGACACGACGGAGGGCCGCGCGAGCGGTGTCCGGACGGCGGTGGTGACGCGGCCACAACGCCCGACCGGTAAGCGGTCCCGCCAGAAGGCGGCCGACGCCGGCGAGGATGCCGACGCCGCGTCGCCGGACGAAATCGAAGCCTCCGGCAAGGACAAGGCCAAGAAGGGCGCCAAAGCCAAGAAGGCCGCCAAGCCGAAGAAATCCGCGGACAGCCGGGCCAACCCGTTCCTGTTCGTCTACAACTACCTCAAGCAGGTCGTTGCGGAGATGCGGAAGGTCATTTGGCCCAACCGCAAGCAGATGCTCACGTACACCTCCGTCGTGCTGGCCTTCCTGGCCTTCATGGTGGCGCTGGTCGGCCTGGCGGATTTCGGCCTGACCAAGCTGGTGCTGTTGGTGTTCGGCTGAGCGAGCGACGCCGCTGTGAAAAGTGACAGAGAGGACTGACACCGTGACTAGCTTCGACGGTGACCCGTCCGCGGGTGACGCGGTCGACCTGAAAGAGACCACGGAAGCTGCCGAGGTTTCTGACGACACGGCGACCTCCGAGGTTTCCGAGGCGACCACGGACGAGGCGACCACGGACGAGGCCGCCGACGCTGCCGGGGCGCCCGACGAGCCGGCCGAAGAGGTCGACCCGGCCGTCGCGCTCAAGGCGGAACTGCGCAGCAAGCCCGGCGACTGGTACGTCATCCACTCCTACGCGGGATACGAGAACAAGGTCAAAGCCAACCTCGAAACGCGGGTGCAGAACCTCGACGTCGGCGACTACATCTTCCAGGTCGAGGTGCCCACCGAAGAGGTCACCGAGATCAAGAACGGCCAACGCAAGCAGGTCAATCGCAAGGTGCTGCCCGGCTACATCCTGGTGCGCATGGACCTGACGGACGACTCGTGGGCCGCGGTGCGCAACACCCCCGGCGTCACCGGGTTCGTCGGGGCGACCTCGCGCCCGTCGGCCCTGACGCTCGACGACGTGGTGAAGTTCCTGCTGCCGCGCGGCGCGACGAAGAAGGCCGCCAAGGGGGCGGCTACAACCGCCACCGCCGCCGAGGCCGGGGGGCTGGAACGCCCGGCCATCGAGGTCGACTACGAGGTCGGCGAATCGGTCACGGTCATGGACGGCCCGTTCGCGACGCTGCCGGCCACGATCAGCGAGGTCAACGGCGAGCAGCAGAAACTCAAGGTGCTGGTGTCGATCTTCGGCCGCGAAACCCCGGTCGAATTGACCTTCAGCCAAGTCTCCAAGCTCTAAACCGGCGGCTCCGCCGGGCACAAACCAGGAAGGAACGAACAACATCTCATGGCCCCGAAGAAGAAAGTCGTCGGGCTGATCAAGCTTCAGATCCAGGCGGGGCAGGCCAACCCGGCGCCGCCGGTCGGGCCCGCGCTCGGTCAGCACGGCGTCAACATCATGGAGTTCTGCAAGGCGTACAACGCCGCCACGGAGAACCAGCGCGGCCAGGTCATCCCGGTCGAGATCACGGTCTACGAGGACCGCAGCTTCACCTTCGCGCTCAAGACCCCGCCCGCCGCCAAGCTGCTGCTCAAGGCCGCCGGCGTCGGCAAGGGTTCGGCCGAGCCGCACAAGACCAAGGTCGCCAAGGTCAGCTGGGATCAGGTCAAGGAGATCGCCGAGACCAAGAAGGCCGACCTGAACGCCAACGACATCGACGCGGCCGCCAAGATCATCGCCGGCACCGCCCGGTCGATGGGTATCACCGTCGAGTAGTCCGAGCATGACGAAGCGGGGCGAGGAACGAGGCCCAGCGTAGGTATGGGAAGGACGAATCGACGCAAAGACACCGTCGAGTAATACCCCGCACCACCACCGTGGGAGGGCTGGCTTCGGCCCGATAACCACGACCCAACACCAGATTGGATGAATCAATGAGCAAGAACAGCAAGGCATACCGCGCCGCCGCCGAGAAGGTGGACCGCAACAGCCTGTACTCCCCGCTGGAGGCGGCCAAGCTCGCCAAGGAAACGTCGTCGAGCAAGCAGGACGCGACCGTCGAGGTGGCGATCCGGCTCGGCGTCGACCCGCGCAAGGCCGACCAGATGGTCCGCGGCACGGTGAACCTGCCGCACGGCACCGGCAAGACCGCCCGGGTGGCGGTGTTCGCGGTCGGCGACAAGGCCGAGCAGGCGCAGGCCGCCGGCGCGGACATCGTCGGCAGCGACGACCTGATCGAGAAGATCCAGGGCGGCTGGCTGGAGTTCGACGCCGCGATCGCGACCCCGGACCAGATGGCCAAGGTCGGCCGCATCGCGCGGGTGCTCGGTCCGCGCGGCCTGATGCCGAACCCGAAGACCGGCACCGTCACCCCCGACGTCGCCAAGGCCGTGGCCGACATCAAGGGCGGCAAGATCAACTTCCGCATCGACAAGCAGGCCAACCTGCACTTCGTCATCGGCAAGGCCTCCTTCGACGAGAAGTCGCTGGCCGAGAACTACGGCGCCGCGCTCGACGAGGTGCTGCGGCTCAAGCCGTCCGCGTCGAAGGGCCGCTACCTGAAGAAGATCACCGTGTCGACGACGACGGGGCCGGGCATTCCGGTCGACCCGTCGGTCACCCGCAACTTCTCCGAGGCCTGATCTCTCTCCTGGTCGAACGTCGACTTGTGGCGCGATCACCCAAGTAATCGGCGCCACAAGTCGACGTTCGGCGGGAATTACCCCCCGCACTCGGCGATGCGGCGCCGCAGGAACGCGCGTCCCGGCTCAGACCCGTTGGACTCCAACGCCGCTCGGTACCACGTCAGCGCATCGGCCGGCCGGCCCGCGCGGCGCAGCAGGTCGGCGCGCACGGTCGCGACCAGGTTCGAGCGGGCGAGCCGCGGATCGCCAGCCACATCGTCCAGGGCGGCCAGCCCGGCGTCGGGCCCGTCGCGAAAGCCGATCGCCAGCGCGCGATTGGCGGCCACCACCGGGGACCCGGTGAGCTGCCACAGCCGGTCATAGGCCGAGCAGATGGCGACCCAGTCCGTGCGTTCCCAGGACGGGGCCGTGGCGTGCAGCGCGGCGATCGCCGCCTGGGGCAGGTAGGCGCCCGTCGAGCCTCGGGCGTGACGCAACCGCTCGAGCCCGCGGGCGATGCGCGCGCGGTCCCACCGGCGGCGGTCCTGGTCCTCGAGCGGCACCAGCATCCCGGACTCGTCCACCCGGGTCGCGCGTCGCGAATCGTGCAGCAGCATCAGGGCGGACAGCGCGTGCGCCTCCGGCTCGGCGGGCAGCAGCGCGCACAGCTCGCCGCCCAGCCGGATCCCCTCGTCGCACAGGTCGTCGCGGATGGCCGACGGGCCCGCCGTCGACCAGTAGCCCTCGGTGAACACCGAATAGACGCAACCCAGCACGTGCGGGGTGCGCTCGGGCAGCAGCTCGGCGGGCGGGACGCGCAGCGGGATGTTGGCGTGCCGAACCTTGTTCTTGGCGCGCGTGATTCGCTGGCCGATCGCCGCCTCGGTCTGCAGCAGCGCGCGGGCGATTTCGCCGACGGTCAGGCCCGAGACCAGCCGCAGCGTCAGCGCCAATTGCGATTGCCGGTCCAGCGCCGGGTGCGCGCAGGTGAACATCATCCGCAACTCGTCGTCGCGAACCGGGTGCGGGTCGGTGTGCTCGGTGCGCGCCCTGATGTCGTCCAACACGGCCGCCAATTCCTTTCCGGGGCGCACCGATTCGCGGCGCAAGCGATCACGGGCCCGATTACGGCCGACGGTCACCAGCCACCCGCCCGGGTTGGCGGGCAGCCCGTCGCGCGGCCAGGTGCGCAGCGCCTCGGCGCAGGCCTCCTGGACGGCGTCCTCGGCGACGGTGAGGTCACCCGACCACCGCGCGAGCGCGGCCACGGCCGGGCCCCACTCCCGGCGGAAGACGCCGTCCAGGTCGGCCATCTGGCTACAGGCCGGAGACGCCCGCCAACTGGCGCAGCTGCACGGACGAGGCGGGGATCATCGAGGCGATCTTGACCGCCTCGTCACGATCGGCGGCGCTCAACAGGTAGATGCCGGTGGCGATTTCGGCGCCCTCCACGTACGGCCCGTCGGTGATGAGGACCTCGCCGTCGCGCACCCGCACGGTCGTCGCCGTGGACCGGTCGTGCAGCGCGGCGCCGCCGATCACGTGATCGCCGGCGGCGGCGTGCAGCTCGACGTGCTTGGCCGCCACCGCCTCCCACTCCGGCGTGCCCGGTGTGTGCGCGGATTCGGCGGGCTCGAGCAGCAGCGCGAGCCAGTCGTTGCCGGTGAGCGCGCGGGACGGCTCGACGGCGTGGACCACCGGCCACAGCTCCACCGCCCCGAACTCGGCCACCGGGACGTCGCGCGCCAGCGCCAGCGCCTCGTCGAGGTTTTCGGCCTCGAACACGTAATAGCCGCAAGCCACTTCGGCGGATTCCGCGAAGGGACCGTCGGTGACCGTCGGCGCGTCCGGGCCGCCGGAAATGGCCACGGCGGACGCGGCGGGCGCCAGGGCGTCACCGGCCTTGATCGCCGGCCCGGCCTTGGCGTGAAAGTTCTCCCAGGCGGCCATCGCGGCGGCGGCATCGTCGGGCGCACGGTCCTGTTCCTTGCTGATCAACAAGGCGAAGTACTGCATGGTCGTCACCTCCGGTAGTGAGCGAAGCCGTCTGCTCCACTCTCTACCTACTCGACGAACCGCGCAGCGCCAATCCGACAGGCGCCGCAGAAATTCAGGCGGCCGCGCCCGGCTTGAGGTAGGTCACCAGGCTGACGTCGAGCATCTCCTCGGTGAAGTAGTGCTCGCAGCCGCGCAGGTACTTGATGTAGCGGTTGTAGACCTCTTCGGAGGTGACCTCGATGGCCTTGTCCCGGTTCGACTCGAGCGTGTCACCCCAGATGTGCAGGGTCTTGATGTAGTGCGGCCGCAACGAAAGCGGTTCGGGCACAACAAAACCGGCCTTCTCGCCGTGGTCGACCATCATCTGGGTGGAGGGCAGCCGGCCGCCGGGGAAGATCTCGGTCACGATGAACTTGATGAACCGCGCCGTCTCGAAGCTCAGCTTCTTGCCGCGCGCGGCCAGATCGTACGGGTGGTAGCTGACGCTGCTCTGGACGGTCATGCGGCCGTCGTCGGGCATGATGTCGTAGGTCCGCTTGAAGAAGTCGTCGTAGTTCTCGTGGCCGAAGTGCTCGAAGGCCTCGATCGACACGATGCGGTCGACGGGCTCGGAGAAGTCCTCCCAGTTCTGCAGGCGCACCTCCCGCGAGCGGTTGCTGTCGATGGAGCCGAGCAACGCTTCGGCGCGGGCGTGCTGGTTCTTGGACAGCGTCAGGCCGATGACGTTGACGTCGAACCGCTCGACGGCGCGCTTCATGGTGGTGCCCCACCCGCAGCCGATGTCGAGCAGGGTCATGCCGGGCTTGAGGTCCAGCTTGTCGAGGTTGAGGTCGATCTTCGCGTACTGGGCCTCTTCCAGGGTCATGTCGTCGCGCTCGAAGTAGGCGCAACTGTAGATCCGTGACGGGTCCTGGAACAGGCCGAAGAAATCGTCGGAGACGTCGTAATGCGCCTGGATGTCTTCCGAGCGCGTCCGCGTCTTCGTCGGGCCAGTCGGTTGCTCAGCCATTTTCGTCCTGTTCTCCTCGATGACGTTCGCTGCCTCTAGTCGCGCGCATCGAGGGGTCCGGTGTGAGCAGCAACGATACCCAACGTCGAGGCGTCGTTTCCGAAGGGTGCGAGTGCGCGTCGCGGGCCCGACCGCGCAGCCAAACTCTACTTTCCGCCGACGCTACTTGGTGAGCGTGTACTGGGCCACGTTCGAGATGCCTTTGCGGAAAAGGTTCGCGCAGCCCGTCAGGTAGCGCATGAAGCGGTCGTAGACCTCTTCGGACTGGATGGCGATCGCGCGGTCGCGGTTGGCCTCCAGGTTGGCCGCCCAGGTGTCCAGCGTCCGGGCGTAGTGCGACTGCAGGTATTGCGTCTGCTCGAGGCCGAAACCGCTGGCTCGCGAAAGGTCGACGATGTCGGCTTCGCCGCACATCTGCCCGCCGGGAAAGATCTCCTTGCCGAGGAAGTGCAGGAAGCGCAGGTCCGACATCGTGATCTTGATGCCGACTTCCTTCCAGTGCGATTGCGGGTAGGTGAAGATGCTGTGCATCAGCATCCGGCTGTCGTTGGGGAGGGTTTCATATGCCCAGTCCCAGAACGCGGGCCAGCGTTCCTTTTTGAACGCGTCGAAGGCCTCGAAGCTGATAATCCGGTCGACGTGCTCGTCGAATTCTTCCCACCCCTGCAGCCGGGCCTCGGCGCGCCGCGTCGTCGGGATCGCGGCCAGCCGCGCCTTGGTGCGCGTGTAATGGTTGCGGCTGAGCGTGATGCCGATGACATTGACGTCGTATTTCTCCAGCGCCCGGACCACGGCCCCGCCCCAGCCGCACCCGACGTCGAGCACCGTCATGCCCGGCTCGAGGTTCAGCTTGTCCAGCCCCAGGTCCAGCTTGGCCAGCTGCGCCTGTTCCAAGGTCATGTCGTCGTCTTTGAAATACGCGCAGGTGTAGACCATGTTTGGGTCGAGGAACAACGCGAAGAAGTCGTCCGAAATGTCGTAGGTAGCCTGCGACTCTTCGTAATACGGCTCCAGCTT
Source organism: Mycobacterium sp. 5-140-3-2 (assembly GCF_035666375.1). Classification (NCBI taxonomy): domain Bacteria; kingdom Bacillati; phylum Actinomycetota; class Actinomycetes; order Mycobacteriales; family Mycobacteriaceae; genus Mycobacterium; species Mycobacterium sp. 5-140-3-2. Next base: position 4,805,942 of record NZ_CP142025.1, on the reverse strand, counting down.
CACCATTGCGACACCCACCCTCCTTCGACAACCGTACAACCCTGCGGCATGGACTGAAAATGCGGGGAAATGTTTCTGCGGAATGCCTTTTGGCTCAACACGCCCTGGCGAAATTGTTAGTCAGCACGCCGATCACCTGATCCCACAACTGCTGTGGCAGATCATGACCCATCCCGTCGAATAACACCAATCGGGCGCCGTCGATGGCCCGGGCCACCGCGCGGCCACCGAAGGGCCGCATCAGCTTGTCCGCCCGGCCGTGGATCACCACGGTCGGAGCGACGGTGCCGTGGTTGTAGCGCCGCAGGCTGCCGCTGCCCAGCACCGCGGCGAAGTGCCGCGCCACGCCCTGCGGGTAGTAATTGCGGTCGTACCCCTCGGCGGCCTCGGCGCGGGCCTGCTCGTCGGGCACCCGGTAGCGCGGGCTGCCGATGATCTTGCCGACCCGCACGGCGTTGTCGACGATCACCTCGCGCGGCGAGTTCGGCGGCGGCCCCTTCAACAGGGCCAGCAGCGCGCGCGGTGCCGGCGGCGGCAACAGAGCCGCGTTGTTGCTGGAGAAGATGATCGCCAGGGATTGGGTCCGCTCGCGGAATCGCGCGGCGAAGATCTGGGCGATCATGCCGCCCATCGACGCCCCGACGATGTGGGCGCGTTCGATGCCCAGATGATCGAGCACGGCCGCCGCGTCGTCAGCCATGTCCTCGAGCTTGTACACCGCCCGGCTGGGCAGACCGAGCCAGGACCGGACCAACCGCGTCGCCAGCGGCTGTCCCGAGCTGCCGTACTGGGTCTTGCTGGACAGGCCGACGTCTCGATTGTCGTACCGGATGACGCGCAGCCCTTGGTCGATCAGCTTTTGGCAGAACGCGGTTCGCCACAGCAGCAGCTGGGCCCCCAGCCCCATGATCAGCAGGACGGGCGGGTCGTCGACGTCGCCCATGTCCTCGTAGTACAGCTTCAGGTCGCCTGATATGGCGTATCCCGTGCGGACCTGCACGCCTATACCTCGACGTCCGAGGAGTGCTCGCGGCTGACTTCGACCATGAAGTTCGCGAAATACCCCGTCAGTTGCGGATCCGACATCATCTGCCACTTCGGCGCCAGCAGCTTCATGTACCGCTCGACGTAGAGGAACTGCTTGCCGATCAGCACCAGCTCGCGGGGCAGCTTGACGTCGTAGGCGTCGGCCAGCGCCGACAGCTGCCGGCCGATGTCGGCGTAGGACATGTCGCCCAGCGTCTGCATGGTCAGCGGGGTGGCGAACTTTTCCAGATCCTTGGCGGCCTGGGCCTCGGGCTTCATGGTGCCGACGGCCCCCATCAGCACCACGATCTTGCCCGCCGCGGCATGGTCCTTCTTGACCAGCAGCGCGTACACCAATTCGCGCAGCAGCCACCGGGTGCGGGGATCGATGCGGCCCATGATCCCGAAGTCGAAGAACACGATCCGGCCCTGATCGTCGACGTAAAGGTTGCCCGCGTGCAGGTCGCCGTGGAACAGCCCGTGCCGCAGCCCACCTTCGAACAGCGAGAACAGCAGCGCCTTGACCAGCTCGACGCCGTCGAACCCGGCCTTGCGGATGGCGGCGACGTCGTCGATGCGGATGCCGGACACCCGCTCCATGGTCAGCACCCGGTCGCTGGTGAAGTCCCAGTACACCTGCGGCACCCGGATGTTGCGGCCCAGCGGGGAGGCGTGCAGGTGCGAGACCCACGCCTCCATCGACTGCGCCTCCAGCCGGAAATTGAGCTCCTCGGCCAGGTTGTCGGAGAAGTCGGCCACGACGTCCTGCGCGGACAGCCGGCGGCCGAGCTTGGCCACCTCGACGGCCTGGGCGAAGCGCTTGAGGATCTGCAGGTCGGCGGCGACCCGGCGGCGAATGCCCGGCCGCTGGATCTTGACGACGACCTGCTCGCCGCTGTGCAGGGTCGCGTAGTGCACCTGGGCGATCGACGCCGACGCGAACGGTTCCTCGTCCCAGCTGGCGAACAGCTCGGACGGGTCGGCGCCGAGCTCCTCGATGAACAGCTTGTGCACCTCGCCGGGGTCGGCGGGCGGCACCCGGTCCAGCAGGCCGCGGAACTCCCGGGACAGCGATTCGCCGAACGCCCCCGGGCTCGACGCGATGATCTGCCCGAACTTGACGTACGTCGGTCCCAGGTCGGCGAAGGTCTGGGGGAGCTGCCTGATCACCTTCTGCTGCCACGGACCCCTGCCGGGCAGCTTGGTGACGATGCGAGCGGCGGAGCGGGTGACCTGCCAACCGGTCACCGCTACCCGGGCCGCTTCGACCGGCAACGGCACCCGGTCGAGCTTGGCCACCTCTCGATGCTTGGTAGAACTCATTCCAGCAGTCTGCCAAACCGGTGCTGGCAAGTCCCAATCTCTACTGGTGCCGGTGCCCGCCTCGCCACGGCTGCACCCACCCCTCGATCGCCCAGCCTTCGTGCCCGGCGATCAGCTCGTACATGGTCGCGCCGTCGATCGTCTCCCGGACGATGTCGGCGTGACCGGCGTGCCGCGCCAGCTCGTTGATCACGTGCAGGATCACCCAGCGCACCGACCACGCCCGCTGGTCCTTGGGGAACCAGGGGATGTCGCGCGGCACGGGCACCGCGGCGTCGAGGTCCGCGGTCTCGACCAGCCGCAGCGACGTCGCGTTCTGCGCCTCGAACGCCCGCAGCAGCCCGTCCAGCGTCTCGTCGGGACCCATCACATGCTGGTCGGCGAACTCCTTGCTGATCTGCTCGAACGGACGGGTGTCCTTCGGCGGCGCGTCGGGCGCGGCGGCGACGCGGGTCATCCAGCTGTGCTGCATCCCCGTGGCGTGCTTGACCAGCCCGCCGATCGACAGCGCGCTGGCCGACGGCGTGGAGCGGGCCTGTTCGTCGGTGAGGCCGTAGCTGACGGCGAAGTACGCGCTTTGGTGGAACGCCAGGAATTCGCGCAGGGCGCTGCGTTCATCGGACACCGGTGGTGCGAGGGCGGGCATTGTCAATCCATCCTGTTGTGAACGTAAAGGTCGCGCAGGCAAGCGATTTCGGCGCCATGGTGGATCGCTTCCCGATTGATGTGCAAGACCAGCGCGCTCAGCGGATAGTCGGCGTACGGCCCTTCGGCCGCGCCGCAGCGGCGGGTCAGGTCGGCGGCGGACAGCGACCGTACACCGTTGATCCACACCGCGTACGTCTCGTCCAGTTGCCGCAGGGCGGTGGCGGCGGTGGTGGCGTAGTTCCAACTCTGGTAATCGGCGGACGGTCCACCGAAATGGTGATGGGCACGCATCGCGAACACCCCGACAATCACGTGTGCCATGCGCCACGCGATCGTGGTGAACGGTGCCGGGCTGGGCGCCGGGAACGCGAAGTCGATCGACCCGTCCGGGTGCACCGTCCAGCAGTGGGGCACCGGCTGCCAGAAGTACTCGTCGTCGGTCAGGCCGCCCAGGCGAGGGCGCAGCTGGTTGCGCCAGTGCCAGTCGAGTTGGTCGGCCAGTTGGGCGCTCAGATCTGCCATGGCACCGAGCTTTCCACCAATGCGACGGGTTCGCGGTCAGGCGACGGGTTTCTCGGTTGGCCGCGCCGCCGTAAAGTGCGGGGATGCAGCTGGTTTCGGCGGAGTCGACGGAGCTTTTCGTCGGGCCGCCGGAAGCCCCGCTGCAGCTGGCGCGCGTCACCGTCGCCGGGGTGGGCGAGCCGAGGCGGGTCCGCATCGACGGGGACGGCCTGACCGGGGAGGCGGTCGCCGATATCGGCGACGAGCTCGTCGAGGTCCCCGTCACCCTGGACCGTCCGGTGGTCGGCGAGCGACGGTCCGCGCGGGTGCGCGCCGGGCGCGCGGACCTGCCGTTCGAGTTCACGGTCGCCGAGCCCGGCTGGACCATGTTCATGGTCAGTCACTTCCACTACGACCCGGTGTGGTGGAACACCCAGGGCGCCTACACCAGCGAATGGACCGAGGATCCGCCGGGGCGGGCCCGGCAGACCAACGGCTTCGAGCTCGTGCACGCCCACCTGGAGATGGCCCGCCGCGAGCCCGAGTACAAGTTCGTGCTCGCCGAGGTGGACTACCTCAAGCCGTACTGGGACACCCGCCCCGAGGACCGCGCCGACCTGCGCCGGTTCATCGCGCAGGGCCGTGTCGAGGTGCTGGGCGGCACCTACAACGAACCGAACACCAATCTCACCAGCCCGGAAACGACCATCCGGAACCTGGTGCACGGCATGGGTTTTCAGCGCCACGTCCTGGGTGCCGACCCGGCGACCGCGTGGCAGCTGGACGTGTTCGGCCACGACCCGCAGTTCCCGGGCCTGGCCGCCGACGCCGGCCTGACGTCGAGTTCGTGGGCCCGGGGACCGCACCACCAGTGGGGCCCGATGCACAGCGACGGCGGACTGGGCGGCATGCAGTTCTGCAGCGAGTTCGAGTGGATCTCGCCGTCGGGCCGCGGCCTGCTCACCCACTACATGCCCGCGCATTACTCGGCGGGGTGGTGGATGGACTCCGCGACCACGCTGCGCGAGGCCTCCGACGCCACGTACGAGCTGTTCGATCAGCTCAAAACGGTGGCGCTGACCCGCAACGTGCTGCTGCCCGTCGGCACCGACTACACGCCGCCCAACACATGGGTCACCGCGATCCATCGCGACTGGGCCGCCCGCTACACCTGGCCGCGATTCGTGTGCGCGCTGCCGCGCGAGTTCTTCGCGGCGGTGCGCGCCGAGCTGGCGCAGCGCGGGTGTGAGCCGTCGCCGCAGACCCGGGACATGAACCCGATCTACACCGGCAAGGACGTGTCCTACATCGACACCAAACAAGCCAACCGGGCCGCCGAGAACGCCGTGCTGGCGGCCGAGCGGTTCGCGGTGTTCGCGGCCCTGGCGACCGGCGCCGACTACCCGCATGCGGCCCTGGCCAAGGCGTGGGTGCAGCTGGCCTACGGCGCGCACCACGACGCGATCACCGGGTCGGAATCCGACCAGGTCTACCTCGACCTGTTGACCGGCTGGCGCGACGCGTGGGAGCTGGGCCGCACGGCCCGGGACGCCTCGCTGGCGCTGCTGTCCGGGGCGATCGAGGGCGACGTCGTCGTGTGGAACCCCCTGGCGCACCCACGCACCGATCTCGTCACCGCGCGCATCGATCCGCCGCTGCCCGCGGGCGTGCGGGTGCTGGACGCCGACGGCGCCGAACTGCCCGCGCTGGTCGAGCACGACGGGAGCTCGGTCACCTGGCTGGCCCGCGATGTCGGGTCGCTGGGCTGGCGGGCCTACCGGCTGGCACCCGCCGACCAAGCGGCCGGCTGGGCGGCGGTGCCGGGATCGGTGATCGCCAACGAGCACTACCGGCTCGAGGTCGACAAGGCCCGCGGCGGGGCCGTCGCCTCGCTGATCGACTTGTCTGCCCAGGGGGGCCGCGAGCTGATCGCCGAGGGCCGGGTGGGCAACGAGCTCGCCGTCTACGAGGAATACCCGTCGCACCCCACGCAGGGCGAGGGACCGTGGCACCTGCTGCCCAAGGGGCCGGTGGTGTGCTCGTCGGAATCGCCGGCGCGGGTGCGGGCCTTTCGCGGACCCCTCGGTGAGCGGGTGGTGGTCCGCGGTCGGATCGGCACGCTGCTGCGCTACACCCAGACCCTGACGCTGTGGCGGGGCGTCGCGCGGGTGGACTGCCGCACCACCATCGACGACTTCACCGGCGCCGATCAGCTGGTGCGGCTGCGCTGGCCGTGCCCGGTGCCGGGCGCCATGCCGGTCAGCGAAGTCGGCGACGCCGTCGTCGGCCGCGGTTTCGCGCTGCTGCACGACGGGCCGCGCGCGGTGGACACCGCCCGGCACCTGTGGGCCCTGGACAACCCGGCGTACGGCTGGTTCGGCCTGTCCTCGGCCGCCCGGGTCCGGGTGTCGGGGGCCGGGGTGCGGGCGATCTCGGTCGCCGAGGTGGTGTCTCCGGCGGAGGCGGTGTCCGGGCCGCTGGCGCGCGCGCTGATGGTGGCGCTGGTCCGCGCCGGAGTCACGGCCACCTGCAGCGCCGCGGACAAGCCCCGCTACGGCCACCTGGAGGTGGATTCCAACCTGCCCGACGTGCGGATCGCGCTGGGCGGGCCGGACCGCAACGCCTTCACCGAGGCGGTGCTGGCCCACGCCGATGCGGTGTACGCCCGGGAACTCGACCGCCAGCTGGCGGCGACCGGCCGGGCCCGGGTCTGGGTGCCGGCCGAGACGCCGCTGGCCGCGGTGTGGGTGCCCGGCGCCGACCTGCGTGGACTGCGGGCGCTGCCGGTGCTGGTCGTCGACGGCCGCGCCGACGAGGACCTGCGCGCGGAGATCGCCGCGCTGGCCGACGATCTCGGTGACGCCGAGATCGTCGCGCAGCGGCCCGCGTCGGGAACGGAGGCGTTCGAGGACCGCACCGTCGCCCTGCTCAACCGCGGGGTGCCCAGCTTCGCCGTCGACACCGAGGGCACCCTGCACACCGCGCTGATGCGCTCGTGCACCGGCTGGCCGTCGGGCATCTGGATCGATGACCCCCGCCGCACCGCGCCGGACGGCTCCAACTTCCAGCTGCAGCACTGGACCCACGATTTCGACTACGCGTTGGTCAGCGGCGACGGCGACTGGCGGCGCGCGGACATCCCCACCCGCAGCGCGCAGTTCGCGCAGCCGCTGCTCGCCGTCGCCGGGGGCCGGCGGCCCGGTGCGCTGCCGCCGGTCGGTGCGCTGCTGCGCGTCGAGCTCGCCGACTCGGTCCACCTGGCGGCCCTCAAGGCGGCCGGCGATCCGCTGACCGCGGGCCGCGCCGCGCCGGTCGACCCGCACTCGATCGCCCTGCGGTTGGTGGAGACGACCGGGGCGGGCGCGCGGGTGACGCTTAGCTCGGACGTCGCGGCGATCAGCGACCTGCGGGCCGCCGACCTCCTGGAGGCTCCCGAGGGGCGGCTGGATTCGGTCGACCTGCACGGCTACCAGGTGGCGACCGTGCTGGCCCGGTTCGACCTGCCCGCGACGCTCGCGGACGCCGCCGCCCTGGCGCCGAACGCCGAGGCCGCCCAGCCGCTCTACGCCCGCTATTGGCTGCACAACCGCGGGCCCGCGCCGCTCGGGGGCCTGCCCGCGGTCGCCCACCTGCACCCGTCGCAGATCAGTGCGCAGCCCGGCCGCGACGTGACGGTGCGTCTGACCGCGGCCAGCGACTGCAGCGACGCCACGCTGCGCGGCGGGGTCGTCCTCGCGTGCCCGGACGGCTGGTCGGCCACGCCCGCCGAGCTGCCCTTCACCCTGTGCAGCGGCGGCCACCTGGAGGCCGACGTGGTGGTGTCGATCCCGCCGACGGCAGAACCGGGCCTCTACCCCGTCCGGGCACGGCTGCGCCTCACCGGCGAACACATCCCCGCCCCCTGGCGGCAAGCGGTCGAGGACGTGTGCGTGGTCGCGGTGGGCGGCGCGGCGGTCGACCCGGGCGGGCTGGTCTACCTCGCCGACGGGCCGCGCGAGGTCACGCTGCGACCCGGCGAAGCGGGTGAGGTGACCGTCACCGTCGGCACCCACGCCCGGGCCGATTTGGCGCTCGAGGCGCATCTGATCAGCCCCTGGGGCACGTGGGAATGGATGGGACCCGCCGCCCTCGGCGCGGTCCTGCCCGCCGGCGGCACCGTCGGCCTCGGCTTCCGGGTGACCCCGCCGGCCTGGCTGGGACCCGGGCAATGGTGGGCGCTGGTGCGCATCGGCTGCGCCGGGCGGCTGGTCTACTCGCCCGCGGTCCGGGTGACGGTGACATGAGCGGCCACCCTGTCGCGACCGTCGCCGGCATCCCCGTGTCGTGCGCGGAGGTCGACGCGGCCGAAACGCGGCTGCGCGCGGGGCGGGGAGCGGGCGCACTGCCGGCCGCGGGCACCAGCGAGGGCCGCCAACTGCGACGCTGGCTGACCCAGCTCATCGTGACCCGGCGGGTGGTCGCCGCCGAGGCGGACGCGCGCGGGCTGGACCCGCGCGAAGCCCCGACCGAGACGGAGCTGCTGCCCGACGTGACCGCACGGCTGGAGATCGGCAGCATCGCCGCGGCCGTACTGGCCGACCCGCGCGCCCGGGCGCTGTTCGCCGACGTCACCGCCGACGTGCACGTCACCGACGACGAGGTGGCCGCCTATCACGCCCGCAACCCGCTGCGCTTCGCCGCGGCACGACCGGGTGAAAACGGCTGGCGCACAACGGCGTTGGCCGCTCCACCGCTGGCCGAGGTGCGATCGGCGATCGCCGAGCAGCTGCGCGGCGCCGCCCGGCGGCGCGCCTTCCGGCTGTGGCTGCACGCCCGCCGCGCCGAGCTGGTGCGGCTCGCGCCCGGCTACGAGCATCCCGGCGACCCCCGCCAACCCGACAACACCCACCGGCACTGAGACCATGCCAACCCTCTGCCTGGACATCGGCGGCACCAAAATCGCCGCCGCTCTGGTCGATTCGGCCGGCGCGCTGGTGCACAGCGCGATCCGCCCCACCCCGGTCACGACCGCCGCCGGCGACGTGTGGGCCGTCGTCGAGGCGATGATCGCCGACGCGGTGCGCGCGGCCGACGCCCCGATCACCGCCGTCGGCATCGCCTCGGCCGGGCCGATCGACCTGCACACCGGATCGGTCAGCCCGATCAACATCGCGGGCTGGGACCGTTTCCCGCTGCGCGACAGGGTCGCCGCCGCGGTGCCCGGGGTGCCGGTGGTGCTGGGCGGCGACGGCCTGTGTATGGCGTTGGGCGAGCACTGGATCGGGGCGGGCCGCAGCGCGGGGCCGGACGCCCGGTTCCTGCTGGGCATGGTGGTCTCCACCGGGGTGGGCGGCGGTCTGGTGCTCGACGGCGTCCCCTACGCCGGGCGCACCGGCAACGCCGGCCACGTCGGGCACATCGTCGTCGAACTGGACGGGCCGCCGTGCACGTGCGGCGGCCGCGGCTGCGTGGAGACGGTGGCGTCCGGGCCGTGGATGGTGCGCTGGGCGCGCGACAACGGGTGGGCGGCGCCGCCCGGCGCGGGCGCCAGGGACCTGGCCGTCGCGGCGGCGGCCGGAGACCCGGTGGCCCGGCGGGCCTTTCACCGATCGGCCAACGCGCTCGCCGCGATGATCGCCTCGGTCGGCGCGGTCTGCGATCTGGACCTCGTCGTGATCGGGGGAGGGGTGTCCAAATCCGGGCCGCTGCTCTTCGACCCCCTGCGGGCGAAGCTGGCCGACTACGCGGGGCTGGACTTCCTGTCCGGGCTGCGGGTGGTGCCCGGCGAGCTCGGCGGTGCGGCCGGCCTGATCGGCGCGGCCCGCCTCGCGGCCCTGGGCTGACGCGGCGCACGCCGCGCCCGGCTTTCTACGCTGACTGGCATGAACCACAGCATCGACGCGCTCGCGGTCGTGATCACCGGCCTGCTGGTGGGCGTGGAGCTGGCGGTCGCGGTGTTCTTCCACCCGCTCATCGTGCGGCTGCCCGACGACGCCTTCCGTGCGGCCCGCGTCGGCGCCGCCCGATCGCTGGGCACGACGATGCCGTTCTGGTACGCGCTGAGCCTGTTGCTGTTGGTGGCGCTGGCCATCAAGGAGCGGGGCGCGGCGCGCGACTGGCTGTACGGTGCCGCCGGCGCCCTGATGGTGTTGGTCGTGCTGCTGACGGTCACGCTGCTGGTGCCGATCAACAACCGCATCGCCAAGTGGCCGGCCGCCGGTGAGCTCTCGCGTGACCTCGCGGCCCGGTGGGATCGGCTGCACCGGCTGCGGGTGGCCCTGCTGCTGGCGGTGTTCGTCCTGCTGACCCTCGGCGTCACCCGCGCGGTCATCTGAGCCGGCGTCCGGGGTCGCCGTTTTGGCTGACCGCGCAGGCCACGCTATTGTGTTAGCCGTTCCACCGAAGACCGTCGGTCACCGAGCAATCGGTCGAAGGTCCGGGAGTATCCCGGCGGCCCACGCAGGAGGACGAGGCATGACGCCGGCTCGCGCCGGCGTGTTTGTACGCCCCGGCCGTTTCCTGCGCCGGGGCGTTCGTCGTTTTCGGGGGAATCGAGACGACACGTCGCATGACTTCACTTCAGGAGGTAGGCATGGCCAGGGCTGACAAGGCCACCGCCGTTGCGGACATCGCCGAGCAGTTCAAGGAATCGACCGCTGCCCTGGTCACCGAGTACCGCGGCCTGACGGTCGCCAACCTGGCCGAGCTGCGGCGCTCGCTGGGCGCGTCGGCCACGTACTCGGTGGCCAAGAACACGCTGGTCAAGCGTGCTGCGTCGGAAGCCGGGGTCGACGGCCTCGACGAGCTCTTCGCCGGCCCGACGGCCATCGCGTTCATCACCGGGGAGCCGGTCGACGCCGCCAAGGCCATCAAGACCTTCGCCAAGGAGCACAAGGCGCTGGTCATCAAGGGTGGCTACATGGACGGCCGCGCGCTGACGGTCGCCGAAGTCGAGCGCATCGCCGACCTCGAGTCGCGCGAGGTGCTGCTGGCCAAGCTGGCCGGCGCGATGAAGGGCAACCTCGCCAAGGCGGCCGGGCTGTTCAACGCCCCGGCGTCGCAGGTCGCCCGGCTCGCGGCCGCGTTGCAAGAGAAGAAGGCCGCAGAGGGACCGGCGGGGCCAGCAGCTTCCGAGGCCGCTGCCGAGCCCGCCGCGGAAGCCGCCCCGGAACCCGCTTCGGAAGCACCCGCCGAGCCTGCGGAAACCCCGGCCGAAGCCGAATAACAACCACCCCGGAACCTGGGAAAAACAAGGAAGGACCCACACCCATGGCAAAGATGTCTACCGACGACCTGCTCGACGCGTTCAAGGAGATGACGCTCCTGGAGCTCTCCGACTTCGTCAAGAAGTTCGAGGAGACCTTCGAGGTCACCGCGGCCGCCCCGGTCGCCGTCGCCGCGGCCGGCCCGGCCGCCGGTGGCGCGCCCGCCGAGGCCGCCGAGGAGCAGTCGGAATTCGACGTGATCCTCGAGTCCGCCGGCGACAAGAAGATCGGCGTCATCAAGGTGGTCCGCGAGATCGTCTCCGGCCTGGGCCTCAAGGAGGCCAAGGACCTGGTCGACGGCGCGCCCAAGCCGCTGCTGGAGAAGGTCGCCAAGGAGGCCGCCGACGAGGCCAAGACCAAGCTCGAGGCCGCCGGCGCCACCGTCACCGTCAAGTAAGTCACTGCGCGCAGGCCCCCGGGATCGAGGTCCCGGGGGCTTCGTGCGCTCAGCGCGCGCCCATCGCGGTCTGCAGCGACTGCGCCACCTGCTCCGGTGAATCACCAAGGGCCACAAGCAGGTTCGACGTCATCGACCCCAGCACCGGGACGACGGCCGAGCTGTCGTCGCCGTAGTAGCCGGCCAGTTCCAGCATGACGAAGCCGTGGATCAACGCCCAGAACTGGGCCGCGGTCGCCACCACGGACGCGTCGTCGACACCGTCTTTCACGGCGCCCGCGGGTTTGATGCGGCCGGCCACCGCGCACCGGTGCACCCCGCGCACCACGTGAGCGAAGCTCGGGTAGTCGCGCTCGATCTCGGCGACCGTCAGCGTCAGGACGTTGTGGGCGGGCGCGTTGATGCCGTGCGCGCTGGTGCTGCCGAACATCAGCCGATACACGTGCGGGCGCTTGATCGCGTAGCGGCGGTAGGCCGCCCCGATCATGAACAGATCGGCGACCGGGTCGGCGGTGTGCGGCACGGTCAGCGCGGCGTCGAACTGGCGCAGGCCCTCCTCGGCCACCTCGGCGATGAGCCCCCGCATCCCGCCGAAGTGGGTGTAGACCGCCATGGTGGAGGTCCCCGCGGCGCCGGCCACCTTGCGCGTCTGCAGGGCGTCGGGGCCGTGCTCGTCGAGCAGGCCGACCGCCGCGCGCAGCATCTCCTCGCGAACGCTGCGCTGAACGTCTGAAGTCATCGTTGCCATCTTCTCATCGGGGGCGTACGGTGCCAATAACGCTGAAATAACAATGTTATAGGAGGTCAGCCATGGCGACCACGACAACCGCCAAGCCCGGCAACCCCTACCTCGAGGACTTCCTGGCGCCGGTGAGCGCGGAGGTCACCGCCACCGACCTCAAGGTCACCGGACGCATTCCCGAACACCTCGACGGGCGCTACCTGCGCAACGGGCCCAACCCCGTCGCCGAGGTGGACCCCGCCGTCTACCACTGGTTCAGCGGTGACGGCATGGTGCACGGGGTGGCGCTGCAAGGCGGGCAGGCCCGCTGGTATCGCAACCGATGGGTGCGCACCGCCCACGTCTGCACCGCACTCGGCGAGCCGGCGCCCAGCGGGCTGAATCCGCGGGCCGGCATGCTCTCCGTCGGCCCCAACACCAACGTGCTCAGCCACGCCGGCCACACGCTCGCGCTCGTCGAGGGGGGCGGGGCGAACTACCGCCTCACCGACGAGCTGGACACCGAGGGGCCCTGCGACTTCGACGGAACCCTGTTCGGGGGATACACCGCCCATCCGCACGCCGACCCGCGGACCGGCGAATTGCACGCGGTGTCCTACTCGTTCACCCGCGGGCGGACCGTGCAGTACTCGGTCATCGACACCCAGGGCCGGGCGCGGCGCACCGTCGACATCGAGGTGGGCGGGTCGCCGATGATGCACGACTTCTCGCTGACCGACAAGTACGTGGTGATCTACGATCTGCCCGTCACGTTCGACCCCGTTCAGGTGATGCCGGCGAACGTGCCCCGTTGGCTGAGCCTGCCGGCCCGCCTGGTGATGCAGTCGCTCATCGGGCGCGTGCGGCTGCCCAGCCCGATGGCGACGGCGATCAATCGCAACCAGCGGCCGACCAGCCGGATGCCGTACCGGTGGGACGACAACTACCCGGCGCGCATCGGGGTGATGCCCCGAGAGGGCGGAAATCGGGACGTGCGCTGGTTCGACATCGAGCCCTGCTACGTCTACCACCCGCTTAACGCGTACTCCGAGATGCGCGACGGCACAGAGGTTTTGGTGCTCGACGTGGTGCGCTACGCGCGGATGTTCGACCGTGACCTGCGCGGTCCCGGCGACAGCCGGCCGACGCTGGACCGCTGGACCGTCAACCTGGCCACCGGGACGGTGACCAGCGAACGCCGCGACGATCGCCCCCAAGAATTCCCGCGCATCAACGAGACCTTGCTGGGCGGGCCGCACCGGTATGGCTACACCATCGGCACCGAGGGCGGTTACCTGTCCGGCGGGCGATCCGAGATGTCGACCGCCGTGTACAAGCACGACTACGCGACCGGATCCGCCACCGCTGCCGATCTCGATGCGTGCCTTTTGCTCGGCGAGATGTCGTTTGTGCCCAATCCCGCACCGGGCGCCGAGGATGACGGCATCCTCATGGGGTTCGGCTATCACCGCGACCGCGACGAGGGCCAACTGGTCTTGCTGGACGCGCAGACGCTCGAGCACGTCGCCACCGTGCATCTGCCGCAGCGGGTGCCGATGGGATTCCACGGCAACTGGGCGCCGGCTGGCTAACACGTGCGTCAAATAAGTTGCGCCATCGGGGCTTCCGGCTGATCTCGGGACGGCCAATTTTTCCCCGCTGTGTGCCGCAACCCTGATGCCGTGTGGCAGGCGTGCGCTACAGTGACTCATGCCACACAAAAGGGCAGGTGGCAGGCATGAGTGTCGACGGAAGGATTTCCCATGGGCGTCGCAATCGAGGTGAATGGACTCACGAAGTCCTTCGGTTCCTCGAGAATCTGGGAAGACGTGACGCTGGAAATCCCCGCCGGGGAGGTCAGCGTCCTGCTGGGGCCGTCGGGTACCGGCAAATCGGTTTTCCTGAAGTCACTGATCGGTTTGTTGCGCCCCGAGCGCGGCTCGGTCGTCATCGACGGCACCGACATCCTGCAGTGCTCGGCCAAGGAGCTCTACGAGATCCGCACGCTGTTCGGCGTGATGTTCCAGGACGGCGCGCTGTTCGGGTCGATGAACCTCTTCGACAACGCTGCCTTCCCGCTGCGCGAGCACACCAAGAAGAAGGAAGGCGAGATCCGTGACATCGTCATGGAGAAGCTGACCCTGGTCGGCCTCGGCGGCGACGAGAAGAAGTTCCCCGGTGAGATCTCCGGCGGTATGCGCAAGCGCGCCAGCCTGGCCCGCGCCCTGGTGATGGACCCGCAGATCATCCTGTGCGACGAGCCCGACTCCGGTCTGGACCCGGTTCGTACCGCCTACCTGAGCCAGCTGATCCTCGACATCAACGCCCAGATCGACGCCACGGTGCTGATCGTCACGCACAACATCAACATCGCCCGCACGGTGCCGGACAACATGGGCATGCTGTTCCGCCGCAAGCTGGTCATGTTCGGCCCCCGCGAGGTGCTGCTGACCAGTGACGAGCCGGTCGTGCGGCAGTTCCTCAACGGCCGCCGCATCGGGCCGATCGGCATGTCGGAGGAAAAGGACGAAGCGACCATGGCCGAGGAGCAGGCGGCGCTGGACGCCGGACAGCATGCGGGCGGTGTAGAGGAGATCGAGGGCGTGCCGCCGCAGATCGTCGCATCGCCCGGCATGCCGGAACGCAAGGCCGTCGCCCGCCGCCAGGCGCGGGTGCGCGAGATCCTGCACACCCTGCCCAAGACCGCTCAGACCGCCATCCTCGACGACCTCGAAGGCACCCACCGGTACCGCGCACACGAGATCGGCGAATGAGGGGCGCCGGGCCGGCGGGTTCCGTGATAACTCCGCGTAACACTCCCGGCCCGCCCTCTTGACGACGGGCCCTAAACGAGCCAGTCTGTTGGGCAGCATGTACCTGAACAGTCCGAGGGAAGTCGAGATCGCCAGCCAGCGTCGATGTCCCTGGACCCCCAGGGCTGGGAAGTTGAGGAATGCGCCGTCCTGCGCTATTGTTGGACGTTGCGCTGGCTACCTCCTGCCCACCTCACCCGCCACCTGACACCGTGGTCTAAGCCTGAGCCCCCTACGTGGCTTAGTTCTTTAGTTGCGCGCGTGAGATCCGGACAGTTCGTTCGCCGGCCGAACCGACACAATTCGCGGCGAGCTGGCCGGTGGTCCCGGCCTTCGTGAGTCGCACGAGGTGCTGGAAGGATGCATCTTGGCTGATTTCCGCCAGAGCAAGACGGATCGCCCACAAAATTCCTCTAACGGAAGTTCGTCGAACGGCTCCGTGCCCGGAGCGCCCAACCGAGTTTCCTTCGCCAAGCTCCGCGAGCCCCTCGAGGTTCCGGGCCTGCTTGACGTGCAGATCGACTCCTTCGAGTGGTTGATCGGCGCGCCGCGGTGGCGCGAGGCGGCCGCCGCGCGCGGCGACGGCAAGCCGGGGGTCACCCCGGTGGGCGGCCTCGAAGAGGTGCTCTTGGAGCTCTCGCCGATCGAGGACTTCTCCGGCTCGATGTCGCTGTCGTTCTCCGACCCGCGCTTCGACGAGGTCAAGGCGCCGGTCGACGAGTGCAAAGACAAGGACATGACGTACGCGGCCCCGCTGTTCGTCACGGCCGAGTTCATCAACAACAACACCGGCGAGATCAAGAGCCAGACGGTGTTCATGGGTGACTTCCCGATGATGACCGAGAAGGGCACCTTCATCATCAACGGCACCGAGCGCGTCGTGGTCAGCCAGCTGGTCCGCTCGCCCGGTGTGTACTTCGACGAGACCATCGACAAGTCGACCGAGAAGCTGCTGCACAGCGTCAAGGTGATCCCCAGCCGGGGCGCGTGGCTGGAGTTCGACGTCGACAAGCGCGACACCGTCGGCGTGCGCATCGACCGCAAGCGCCGCCAGCCGGTCACCGTGCTGCTCAAGGCGCTGGGCTGGACCAACGAGCAGATCACCGAGCGCTTCGGCTTCTCCGAGATCATGATGTCGACGCTGGAGAAGGACAACACCGCCGGCACCGACGAGGCGCTGCTGGACATCTACCGCAAGCTGCGTCCGGGCGAGCCGCCGACCAAGGAGTCCGCGCAGACCCTGCTGGAGAACCTGTTCTTCAAGGAGAAGCGCTACGACCTGGCGCGTGTCGGCCGCTACAAGGTCAACAAGAAGCTCGGCCTGCACGCGGGCGAGCCGATCACCAGCTCGACGCTGACCGAGGAAGACGTCGTCGCCACCATCGAGTACCTGGTGCGCCTGCACGAGGGCCAGCCCACGATGACCGTCCCCGGCGGCATCGAGGTGCCGGTGGAGACCGACGACATCGACCACTTCGGCAACCGCCGCCTGCGCACCGTGGGTGAGCTGATCCAGAACCAGATCCGGGTCGGCATGTCGCGGATGGAGCGCGTCGTCCGCGAGCGGATGACCACGCAGGACGTCGAGGCCATCACGCCGCAGACCCTGATCAACATCCGGCCGGTCGTCGCCGCGATCAAGGAGTTCTTCGGCACCAGCCAGCTGAGCCAGTTCATGGACCAGAACAACCCGCTGTCCGGTCTGACCCACAAGCGCCGCCTCTCGGCGCTGGGCCCCGGCGGTCTGTCCCGTGAGCGCGCCGGCCTGGAGGTCCGTGACGTCCACCCCTCGCACTACGGCCGGATGTGCCCGATCGAGACCCCGGAGGGTCCCAACATCGGTCTGATCGGCTCGCTGTCGGTGTACGCGCGGGTGAACCCGTTCGGGTTCATCGAGACCCCGTACCGCAAGGTGGTCGACGGTGTGGTCACCGACGAGATCCACTACCTGACCGCCGACGAGGAGGACCGCCACGTCGTAGCGCAGGCCAACTCGCCGATCGACGCCAAGGGCCGGTTCGAGGAGTCGCGCGTCCTGGTCCGCCGGAAGGCGGGCGAGGTCGAGTACGTGCCCTCGTCCGAGGTGGACTACATGGACGTGTCGCCGCGCCAGATGGTGTCGGTGGCCACCGCGATGATCCCGTTCCTCGAGCACGATGACGCCAACCGTGCCCTGATGGGCGCCAACATGCAGCGCCAGGCGGTTCCGCTGGTGCGCAGCGAGGCGCCGCTGGTGGGCACCGGCATGGAGCTGCGCGCGGCGATCGACGCCGGCGACGTCGTCGTCGCGGACGAGGCCGGGGTGATCGAGGAGGTCTCCGCCGACTACATCACCGTGATGGCCGACGACGGCACCCGGCACACCTACCGGATGCGCAAGTTCGAGCGGTCCAACCACGGCACCTGCGCCAACCAGTCGCCGATCGTCGACGCGGGCGACCGCGTCGAGGCCGGCCAGGTGATCGCCGACGGTCCGTGCACCGAGAACGGCGAGATGGCGCTGGGCAAGAACCTGCTCGTGGCGATCATGCCGTGGGAGGGCCACAACTACGAGGACGCGATCATCCTGTCCAACCGTCTGGTTGAGGAGGACGTGCTCACCTCGATCCACATCGAGGAGCACGAGATCGACGCCCGCGACACCAAGCTGGGCGCCGAGGAGATCACCCGGGACATCCCGAACGTCTCCGACGAGGTGCTGGCCGACCTCGACGAGCGCGGCATCGTGCGCATCGGCGCCGAGGTCCGCGACGGCGACATCCTGGTCGGCAAGGTGACCCCGAAGGGTGAGACCGAGCTGACCCCGGAGGAGCGGTTGCTGCGGGCGATCTTCGGCGAGAAGGCCCGCGAGGTCCGCGACACCTCGCTGAAGGTGCCGCACGGTGAGTCCGGCAAGGTCATCGGCATCCGGGTGTTCTCCCGCGAGGACGACGACGAGCTGCCGGCCGGTGTCAACGAGCTGGTCCGCGTCTACGTGGCGCAAAAGCGGAAGATCTCCGACGGCGACAAGCTGGCCGGACGGCACGGCAACAAGGGTGTGATCGGCAAGATCCTGCCCCAGGAGGACATGCCGTTCCTGCCGGACGGCACTCCGGTGGACATCATCCTGAACACCCACGGGGTGCCGCGACGGATGAACATCGGCCAGATCCTGGAGACCCACCTCGGGTGGGTCGCCAAGTCCGGCTGGAACATCGAGGGCTCACCCGATTGGGCGGTGAACCTGCCCGAGGAGCTGCGGCACGCGCAGCCGGACCAGATCGTGTCGACGCCGGTGTTCGACGGCGCCAAGGAGGAGGAGCTTGCGGGCATGCTGTCCTGCACGCTGCCCAACCGCGACGGCGAGGTCATGGTGGACGGCGACGGCAAGTCGGTGCTGTTCGACGGCCGCAGCGGCGAGCCGTTCCCGTACCCGGTGACCGTCGGCTACATGTACATCATGAAGCTGCACCACCTGGTGGACGACAAGATCCACGCCCGCTCCACCGGCCCGTACTCGATGATCACCCAGCAGCCGCTGGGCGGTAAGGCGCAGTTCGGTGGCCAGCGCTTCGGTGAGATGGAGTGCTGGGCGATGCAGGCCTACGGCGCGGCGTACACGCTGCAGGAGCTGTTGACCATCAAGTCCGACGACACCGTCGGCCGGGTCAAGGTGTACGAGGCGATCGTCAAGGGCGAGAACATCCCGGAGCCGGGTATCCCCGAGTCCTTCAAGGTGTTGCTCAAGGAACTGCAGTCGCTGTGCCTCAATGTCGAGGTGCTGTCCTCGGACGGCGCGGCGATCGAGTTGCGCGAAGGCGAGGACGAGGACCTCGAACGGGCCGCGGCGAACCTGGGAATCAACTTGTCCCGCAACGAATCCGCGTCCGTTGAGGACCTCGCCTAACAAACGTTTTCAGTTACTAAACCCGCAGGGGGAAAGGGAGTTACGTGCTCGACGTCAACTTCTTCGATGAACTCCGGATCGGTCTGGCCACCGCGGAGGACATCAGGCAATGGTCTTACGGCGAGGTCAAGAAGCCGGAGACGATCAACTACCGCACGCTGAAGCCCGAGAAGGACGGCCTGTTCTGCGAGAAGATCTTCGGACCGACTCGCGACTGGGAGTGCTACTGCGGCAAGTACAAGCGCGTCCGCTTCAAGGGCATCATCTGTGAGCGCTGTGGCGTCGAGGTGACCCGCGCCAAGGTGCGTCGCGAGCGGATGGGCCACATCGAACTGGCCGCGCCCGTCACGCACATCTGGTACTTCAAGGGCGTGCCGTCGCGGCTGGGGTACCTGCTCGACCTGGCGCCGAAAGATCTCGAGAAGATCATCTACTTCGCCGCCTACGTCATCACCTCGGTCGACGAGGAGATGCGCCACAACGAGCTCTCGACGCTCGAGGCCGAAATGATGGTGGAGCGCAAGGCCATCGAGGACCAGCGCGACGCCGACCTGGAGGCCCGCGCCCAGAAGCTCGAGGCCGACCTGGCCGAGCTGGAGGCCGAGGGCGCCAAGGCCGACGCGCGCCGCAAGGTCCGCGACGGCGGCGAGCGCGAGATGCGTCAGCTGCGCGACCGGGCCCAGCGTGAGCTGGACCGGCTCGAGGAGATCTGGACGACCTTCACCAAGCTGGCTCCCAAGCAGCTGATCGTCGACGAGAACCTCTACCGCGAGCTGATCGACCGCTTCGGTGAGTACTTCACCGGCGCCATGGGCGCGGAGTCGATCCAGAAGCTGATCGAGAACTTCGACATCGACGCCGAGGCCGAGATCCTGCGCGACGTCATCCGGAACGGCAAGGGGCAGAAGAAACTTCGCGCCCTGAAGCGGCTCAAGGTGGTCGCCGCCTTCCAGCAGTCGGGCAACTCGCCGATGGGCATGGTGCTCGACGCCGTCCCGGTGATCCCGCCGGAACTGCGCCCGATGGTCCAGCTCGACGGTGGCCGGTTCGCCACCAGCGACCTCAACGACCTGTACCGCCGGGTGATCAACCGGAACAACCGCCTCAAGAGGCTGATCGACCTCGGCGCGCCCGAGATCATCGTCAACAACGAGAAGCGGATGTTGCAGGAGTCCGTGGACGCGTTGTTCGACAACGGCCGTCGCGGCCGCCCGGTCACCGGACCCGGTAACCGCCCGCTGAAGTCGCTGTCCGATCTGCTCAAGGGTAAGCAGGGCCGGTTCCGTCAGAACCTGCTCGGCAAGCGTGTCGACTACTCGGGCCGCAGCGTCATCGTGGTCGGCCCGCAGCTCAAGCTGCACCAGTGCGGTCTGCCCAAGCTGATGGCGCTGGAGCTGTTCAAGCCGTTCGTGATGAAGCGGCTGGTCGACCTCAACCACGCGCAGAACATCAAGAGCGCCAAGCGCATGGTGGAGCGCCAGCGTCCCCAGGTGTGGGATGTCCTCGAAGAGGTCATCGCCGAGCACCCGGTGCTGCTGAACCGCGCGCCCACCCTGCACCGGCTGGGTATCCAGGCCTTCGAGCCGATGCTGGTGGAAGGCAAGGCAATTCAGCTGCACCCGCTGGTGTGTGAGGCGTTCAACGCCGACTTCGACGGTGACCAGATGGCGGTGCACCTGCCGCTGTCCGCCGAGGCGCAGGCCGAGGCCCGCATCCTGATGCTGTCCTCGAACAACATCCTGTCGCCCGCGTCGGGCCGTCCGCTGGCCATGCCGCGTCTGGACATGGTGACCGGGCTGTACTACCTGACCACCGAGGTCGACGCCGCCTTGGGCGAATTCAAGCCCGCCGCCAAGGACGAGCCCGAGGTCGGGGTGTACTCCTCACCGGCCGAGGCGATCATGGCGTCCGACCGTGGCGTGCTGTCGGTGCGGGCCAAGATCAAGGTGCGGCTGACCCAGCTGCGCCCGCCCGCCGAGATCGAGGCCGAGCTGTTCGGCGCCAACGGCTGGCAGCCGGGGGACGCCTGGATGGCCGAGACCACGCTGGGCCGGGTGCTGTTCAACGAGCTGCTGCCGGTGGGCTATCCGTTCGTGAACAAGCAGATGCACAAGAAGGTGCAGGCAGCCATCATCAACGACCTGGCCGAGCGCTACCCGATGATCGTGGTCGCGCAGACCGTCGACAAGCTCAAGGACGCCGGTTTCTACTGGGCGACCCGCAGCGGTGTCACCGTGTCGATGGCCGACGTGCTCGTGCCGCCGCGCAAGAAGGAGATCCTCGACCAGTACGAGGAGCGGGCGGAAAAGGTCGAAAAGCAGTTCCAGCGTGGCGCTTTGAACCACGACGAGCGCAACGAGGCGCTGGTGGAGATCTGGAAGGAAGCCACCGACGAGGTCGGTCAGGCGCTGCGTGAGCACTACCCGGCCGACAACCCGATCATCACGATCGTCGACTCGGGTGCCACGGGTAACTTCACCCAGACCCGGACGCTGGCCGGCATGAAGGGTCTGGTGACCAACCCCAAGGGTGAGTTCATCCCGCGTCCGGTCAAGTCGTCGTTCCGCGAGGGCCTGACCGTGCTGGAGTACTTCATCAACACCCACGGCGCCCGAAAGGGCCTGGCGGACACCGCGTTGCGTACCGCCGACTCCGGGTACCTGACCCGTCGTCTGGTGGACGTGAGCCAGGACGTCATCGTCCGCGAGCACGACTGCGAGACCGAGCGGGGCATCGTCGTCGAGCTGGCCGAGCGTCAGCCCGACGGCACCCTGATCCGCGACCCGTACATCGAAACCTCGGCGTACGCACGGACTTTGGGCACCGACGCGGTCGACGAGGCCGGCAAGGTCGTCGTCGCTCGCGGCGAGGACCTGGGTGACCCGGAGATCGAGGCGCTGCTGGCGGCCGGCATCACGCAGGTCAAGGTGCGCTCGGTGCTGACGTGCACCACCGGCACCGGGGTGTGCGCGACCTGTTACGGGCGGTCCATGGCCACCGGAAAGCTGGTCGACATCGGCGAGGCCGTCGGTATCGTCGCGGCCCAGTCCATCGGTGAGCCCGGTACGCAGCTGACCATGCGGACGTTCCACCAGGGTGGTGTCGGTGAGGACATCACCGGCGGTCTGCCCCGGGTCCAGGAGCTGTTCGAGGCCCGCATCCCGCGCGGCAAGGCGCCGATCGCCGACGTCACCGGGCGGGTCCGCCTCGAGGAGGGCGAGCGCTTCTACAAGATCACCATCGTTCCCGACGACGGGAGCGAGGAGGTCGTGTACGACAAGCTCTCCAAGCGGCAGCGGCTGCGCGTGTTCAAGCACGAAGACGGTTCCGAGCGGGTGCTCTCCGACAACGACCACGTCGAGGTGGGCCAGCAGCTGATGGAAGGCTCGGCCGACCCGCACGAGGTGCTGCGCGTGCAGGGCCCCCGCGAGGTGCAGATCCACCTGGTCCGCGAGGTCCAGGAGGTCTACCGCGCGCAGGGTGTGTCGATCCACGACAAGCACATCGAGGTGATCGTTCGCCAGATGCTGCGCCGCGTCACCATCATCGACTCGGGCTCGACGGAGTTTTTGCCCGGCTCGCTGATCGACCGCGCGGAGTTCGAGGCGGAGAACCGCCGGGTGGTGGCCGAGGGCGGCGAGCCCGCCGCCGGCCGTCCGGTGCTGATGGGTATCACGAAGGCGAGCCTCGCCACCGACTCGTGGCTGAGCGCGGCGTCGTTCCAGGAGACCACGCGAGTGCTGACCGATGCGGCGATCAACTGCCGCAGCGACAAGCTCAACGGTCTGAAGGAGAACGTGATCATCGGAAAGCTGATCCCGGCCGGTACCGGCATCAACCGCTACCGCAACATCCAGGTGCAGCCGACCGAGGAGGCCCGGGCCGCCGCGTACACGATCCCGTCCTACGAGGATCAGTACTACAGCCCGGACTTCGGCCAGGCCACCGGCGCCGCGGTTCCGTTGGACGACTACGGCTACAGCGACTACCGGTAGTTTCTGCGACAACGACAAAGCCCCGGGTTTCGCCCGGGGCTTTGTCGTTGCGTGGGACGCCGAGCCGGTCGGGTGTGCGGCCAGCCGCACGTTCGGACTCGGGTGTGCGGCCAGCCGCACTCTCGCCGCCGTCAGGACCCCTCACTACACTGGCCACCGTGCTCATCGGTTCGCATGTCCACCAGGATGACCCGCTGGCCGCCGCGCAGGCCGACGGCGCCGACGTCGTCCAGTTCTTCCTCGGCAACCCGCAGAGCTGGAAGAAGCCCAAGCCGCGTGACGACGCCGAGGCGCTCAAGGCGTCGACCATCCCGCTCTACATCCACGCGCCCTACCTGATCAACGTGGCCTCGGCCAACAACCGGGTCCGCATCCCGTCGCGCAAGATCCTGCAGGACACCTGCGACGCGGCCGCGGCGATCAGCGCGACGGCGGTGATCGTGCACGGCGGCCACGCCGACGACAACGACATGGACGCCGGCTTCGAACGGTGGGTCAAGGCCCTGGACTACCTGGAAACGGACGTGCCGGTCTACCTGGAGAACACCGCCGGCGGCGACCACGCGATGGCCCGCCACTTCGACACCATCGGCCGGCTGTGGGATCACATCGGCGACAAGGGAATTGGGTTCTGCCTGGACACCTGCCACGCCTGGGCCGCCGGCGAGCAGCTGATCGACGCGGTCGACCGCATCAAGGCGCTGACCGGCCGCATCGACCTGGTGCACTGCAACGACTCGAGGGACGCGGCGGGCTCCGGCGCCGACCGGCACGCCAACTTCGGCACCGGCCAGATCGATCCCGAGCTGCTCGCCGCGGTGGTCAAGGCCGCCGACGCCCCGGTGATCTGCGAAACCGCCGACGAGGGCCGCAAGGACGACATCGCGTTCCTGCGGGAGAAAACGGGCGGCTGAGCGCGGGCCAGCGCTTACCTTTGATCCATGCTGCGCCGGCTGGCCACGATCTCGGGTGTCGTCCTGGTGCTCGCGGGCTGCTTCCCCGGAGTCGCCAACGCGCCGACGGGCTTCGTGACCGGCACCAGCGTCCACCACCTCAAGGTCGGCGATCTCGATCGCAGCTATCGGCTGTACAAGCCCGCGGGAGTGGCGGCCTCGGCCCCGCTCGTGGTCATGATGCACGGCGTGTCGGGAAGCGCCAGGGAAGCCGAAAAGGACTACCACTGGGACGGTTTGGCCGATTCGGGCAAGTTCGTCGTCGCCTACCCTGACGGCCTCGACCACGCCTGGAACGTCGACGGCCAAACCTGCTGCGGCCGGTCCGGACGAGAGGGCGTGGATGACGTCGGTTTCATCAGCGCGGCCGTCGCCGACATCGCCAAGAACGTCGGCATCGACACCGCGAAGGTCTATGCCACCGGCATGAGCAACGGCGGCATCATGTCCTACACGCTGGCCTGCACCACGGAGATCTTCGCCGCGATCGGTCCGGTCGCGGGCACCCAGCTGAACTCCTGCCGCACGCCGCATCCGATGTCGGTCATGCACATTCACGGCACCGCGGACGAGCTGGTGCCCTACGGCGGCGGACCGGGCTACAGCGTGATCAACGGCCCGCCCGTGCCGAACGTGAATGCCTTCTGGCGCAACGTCGATCAGTGCGGCGCCCCGTCGGCCACCACCGACGGCCCGATCACCACCTCGACCGCGGGATGCGCCGAGGGTCGCGGGGTCGTGCTCATCACGGTCGACCACGGCGACCACGAGTGGCCCGACTTCGCGACGCGAGAACTGTGGGACTTCTTCGCCGCGCACCCGCGCTGAGCATTACAGCTCTTGTGCAACTGTCGGAAAAATGTAACATTGATCCCATGTCGGACACCCATGTCGTCACCAACCAGGTCCCGCCCCTGGAAGACCACAACCCCGCCACCTCGGCGGTGCTCATCGAGGCCCTGATTCGCGAGGGAGGGCAGTGGGGCCTGGACGAGGTGAACGAGGTCGGCGCCCTGTCGGCCAGCCGCGAGGCGCAGCGCTGGGGCGAGCTCGCCGATCGCAACCGGCCCATCCTGCACACCCACGACCGCAACGGTCACCGGATCGACGAGGTCGAATACGACCCGGCGTACCACGAGCTGATGCGCGCGGCGATCGAACACGGCATGCACGCCGCGCCCTGGGCCGACGAGCGGCCGGGTGCGCACGTCGTGCGGGCCGCCAAGACCTCGGTGTGGACGGTCGAACCGGGGCACGTCTGCCCGATTTCGATGACGTATGCCGTGGTGCCCGCGCTGCGCTACAACCCCGAGCTGGCCCAGGTCTACGAGCCGCTGCTGACCTCCCGCGAATACGACCCGGAACTCCGGCCGGCCACCGCCAAGCCCGGCATCACGGCGGGCATGTCGATGACCGAGAAGCAGGGCGGCTCCGACGTGCGCGCCGGCACCACGCAGGCCACCCCCAACGCCGACGGCACCTACAGCCTGACGGGCCACAAGTGGTTCACCTCGGCGCCGATGTGTGACATCTTCCTGGTGCTCGCGCAGGCGCCCGGAGGGTTGTCGTGCTTCATGCTGCCGCGCGTGCTGCCCGACGGCACCCGCAACCGGATGTTTTTGCAGCGTCTCAAGGACAAGCTCGGCAACCACGCCAACGCCTCGAGCGAGGTCGAGTACGACGGCGCGATCGCGTGGCTGGTGGGCGAGGAGGGCCGCGGCGTGCCGACCATCATCGAGATGGTCAACCTCACCCGGCTGGACTGCACGCTGGGCAGCGCCACCAGCATGCGCACCGGTTTGACCCGCGCGATCTACCACGCCCAGCACCGAAAGGCGTTTGGCGCCTATCTCATTGACCAGCCGCTGATGCGCAACGTGCTGGCCGATTTGGCCGTGGAGGCGGAGGCGGCCACCATGGTCGCGATGCGGATGGCCGGCGCCACCGACAAGGCGGTGCGCGGCGACGAGACCGAGGCGCTGCTGCGCCGGATCGGCCTGGCCGCCAGCAAGTACTGGGTGTGCAAGCGCTCGACCCCGCACGCCGCCGAAGCCCTGGAATGCCTGGGCGGCAACGGCTATGTGGAGGACTCCGGCATGCCGCGGCTGTACCGGGAGGCGCCGCTGATGGGCATCTGGGAGGGTTCGGGCAACGTCAGCGCGCTGGATACGTTGCGCGCCATGGCGACTCGTCCCGAATGCGTCGAGGTGCTGTTCGACGAAATCGCCGAGAGCGCGGGCCAGGACCCGCGCCTGGGCAACCATGTCGCGCGGCTGCGCGCCGACCTGGCCAACCTGGAGTCCATCGCCTACCGCGGCCGCAAGGTCGCCGAGGACATCTGCCTGGCGCTGCAGGGCTCGCTGCTGGTGCGCCACGGGCACCCCGCCGTCGCCGAGGCGTTCCTGACGACCCGGCTCGACCGCCGGTGGGGCGGCGCGTTCGGCACCATGCCCGACGGGCTCGACCTCGCGCCGATTCTCGAGCGTGCTCTAGTAAAGGGATGACTCACGCGATCAGGCCGGTCGACTTCGACAACCTGAAGACGATGACCTATGAGGTCACCGACCGGGTCGCCCGGATCACGTTCAACCGGCCGGAGAAGGGCAACGCGATCGTCGCCGACACGCCGCTGGAGCTCTCCGCGCTGGTGGAGCGCGCCGACCTCGACCCGAATGTGCACGTCATCCTGGTGTCCGGTCGCGGCGAGGGATTCTGCGCCGGATTCGACCTGAGCGCCTACGCCGACCGCACCGGGTCGGCCGGCGGCACCGGCGCGTACGCGGGCACCGTGCTGGACGGAAAGACCCAGGCGGTCAACCATCTGGCGGATCAGCCGTGGGACCCGATGATCGATTACCAGATGATGAGCCGCTTCGTGCGAGGCTTTTCCAGCCTCATGCACGCCGACAAGCCCACGGTGGTCAAGATCCACGGCTACTGCGTGGCCGGGGGCACCGACATCGCGCTGCACGCCGACCAGGTGATCGCCGCCGCCGACGCCAAGATCGGCTACCCGCCCACCCGGGTGTGGGGCGTGCCGGCGGCCGGCCTGTGGGCGCACCGGCTCGGCGACGCGCGCGCGAAAAGGCTGCTGTTCACCGGCGATTGCATCACCGGCGCGCAGGCCGCCGAGTGGGGATGGGCGGTCGAGGCGCCGGATCCGGCGGACCTCGACGAGCGCACCGAGCGGCTGGTCGAGCGGATCGCCGCGGTGCCGGTCAACCAGCTGATCATGGTCAAGCTCGCGCTGAATTCCGCCCTGCTGCAACAGGGTGTGGCCACCAGCAGGATGGTCAGCACGGTGTTCGACGGCGTCGCCCGGCACACGCCCGAGGGCCACGCGTTCGTCGCCGACGCGGTCGAGCACGGATTCCGTGAGGCGGTGCGGCATCGCGACGAACCCTTCGGCGACCACGGCCGCCGGGCGTCCGGGGTGTAGCGATGCCGGACATGACGGCGCGGTCGGTGGTGCTCAGCGTGCTGCTCGGCGCCCACCCGGCGCGCGCCCGCGCCAGCGAACTGGTCAGGCTCACTTCCGATTTCGGCATCAAGGAGTCGACGCTGCGAGTGGCGCTGACCCGGATGGTCGGCGCGGGCGACCTGGTCCGCAACGCCGACGGCTACCAGCTCTCGGACCGCCTGCTCGCCCGCCAGCGGCGCCAGGACGATGCCATCGACCCGCGCGTGCGTCCCTGGCGCGGGGAGTGGGTCACCCTGGTCGTGACCAGCGTGGGGGACGACGCACGCACCCGGGCCGCGCTGCGAACCGCCATGCACGACAAGCGTTTTGGTGAGCTGCGCGAGGGGGTGTGGATGCGCCCCGACAACATCGACGCGGAGCTGGGCCCCGACGTCACCGCCAGGGTCCGGGTGCTGCGCGCGCGCGACGGCGACCCCGCCGAGCTGGCCGCGCAGCTGTGGGACCTGCCCGCCTGGGCACGGGCCGGGCACCGGTTGCTCGACGACATGGCCGCCGCGCCGGACATTCCGGGCCGTTTCGTGGTGGCCGCCGCGACCGTCCGGCACCTGCTCACCGACCCGGTCCTGCCCGACGAACTCCTGCCGGCCGACTGGCCCGGGGCCCGGCTGCGGGCGGCCTACCATGACTTCGCCGCTGAGCTGCTGCGGCGGCGCGAACCACTATGTGCGGAGGCGAGATGAGCGATCCGGTGCGCGTCGAGCGCAACGGCCGGGTGACCACCGTGATCATCGACCGGCCGGGGGCGCGCAACGCGGTCAACGGCCCGACGGCCGCCGCGCTCTATGCGGCGTTCGAGGAGTTCGACCGCGACGACACCGCGTCGGTCGCCGTGCTGTGGGGCGACGGCGGGACATTCTGTGCCGGAGCCGATTTGAAGGCGTTCGGCACACCCGACGCCAACGCCGTGCACCGGAGTGGCCCGGGCCCGATGGGCCCGACGCGGATGGTGCTGTCCAAGCCCGTCATCGCCGCGGTCAGCGGCTACGCCGTCGCCGGCGGCCTCGAGTTGGCCATCTGGTGTGATCTGCGGGTGGTCGAGGAGGACGCCGTGTTCGGGGTGTTCTGCCGGCGCTGGGGTGTTCCCCTGATCGACGGGGGCACGGTGCGGCTGCCGCGCCTGATCGGCCACAGCCGCGCGATGGACATGATCCTCACCGGCCGCGCCGTGGCCGCCGACGAAGCCGAGGCCATCGGGCTGGCGAACCGGGTGGTCCCCAAGGGCCAATCGCGCCGGGCCGCAGAGGAATTGGCGGCACAACTGTCGGCGCTGCCGCAGCAGTGCCTGCGCTCGGACCGGCTCTCGGCGCTACACCAATGGGGGGCAACGGAATCCGAGGCGCTCGACTTCGAATTCGCCAGCATCTCCCGGGTCGCCGCCGAGGCGAACGAAGGGGCCGGGCGGTTCGCCGCCGGCGCGGGGCGTCACGGCGCGGCCGCCGATTGAGGGCGCGTTAGCCGCCGATCAAGGCCGGTGAGCCGCCGGTCAGCTGCCCTTGTTGATCGTGTTGTCCGAGCCGAGGTTATCGACCTTGGGATCGCCGTCTTTGTAGGTGATGGTGTTGTTCATCCCGAGCACGGTGATGCGCTTCTCGACCTTGTCGAGGGTGATCTTGTTGTTGGTGCCGCCGATGTTCACCGTCGAGCAGCTGCCGGTGACGGTCAGGGTGTTGTCCGAACCGGCCACGTTCAGCGACTTGCCGGTGGCGCAGTCGAGGTTGGTGGTGGTGCCCATCGACCCGTAGTTCACCGTGTTGCCGATCTCGAGGGACGCGGTGGTGCTCGCTCCGCTCGATCCCGTCGTCGGCGCGGCGCCGGCACTGGTCGTCGGGCTGCTCTTCGTCGTGGTGGTGGAGGAGGAGCCCGCCGGCGGGTTGGCCGTCGAGCTGCAGCCGGCCAGCACCAGGATCGCGGCGGCCGGTGCCAGGGCGAAGGTGTGCACACGCATCGTTGTTTGATTCCCCTCGGTATGGTGCCTCAGCCCGGCACCTGCTGGAGCCGGTTGGTCATGCCCAGTTCGCGGCCCCGGTCCCACAGGAACGGCTGACCACCCTTGTAGAGCACGGTCTGGTCGTGGCCGTACACCGTGATGTCGTGCGAAACCGAGTCGGCGATAACGACATTCGACGAACCCATCACCGTCACGGCGTAGCAGTTGCCCAGCGCGGTGACCGTCAGGAACGAGCCGTTGACCAGCAGCGTGGCGTCGTTGCAGTCGACCGTCTGCTCCATGTCCTCCCCGATGACATGGGTGTCGCCGTTCTTGGCCTGCGCCAGCCCCGGCACGGCGGCGAAACCGGCGACGACGGCGACGGCGCACGTGGCCAACGACCCGGCGACAGTTGTCCACTTCACTGCGGGCCCCCTCTTGGACGGGTCGTCTGCTCGAATGAGCCAAGCATGACATTACGTGCATTCGCCCGCCCGATGGCAGATTTTCTTTTGGTTTGCCGGGCGCTCATGCCCCTGCGGGGAGATTAATGTCTGACCGGGCGTCAACTAGAGTCATTAGTTAACCGCAACCCGTTCCCGCGATCGAAGGGCGACCGCCATGGCAGCTCAACCGGAATCGCCGTCGGCGGCCGGGCGCCAACGCGCGGGACGGCCCGGTTCGCGCCCGACCAAGCTCAGCCGGGAAGGGATCATCGACGGCGCGCTGACGTTCCTGGACCGCGAGGGCTGGGACGCCCTGACCATCAACGCGCTGGCGACGCAGTTGGGCACCAAGGGGCCGTCGCTGTACAACCACGTGGACAGCCTGGAGGACTTGCGCCGGGCGGTCCGGATCCGGGTGATCGACGACATCATCATGATGCTCAACCGGGTGGGCGAGGGCCGCGCCCGCGACGACGCGGTGCTCGTCATGGCCGGCGCGTACCGCAGCTACGCCCACCACCACCCGGGCCGCTACTCGGCCTTCACCCGGATGCCGCTGGGTGGCGAAGACGCCGAGTACGCGGCGGCGACCCGCAGCGCGGCCGCCCCGGTGATCGCCGTGCTGTCCTCCTACGGTCTAGACGGCGCCGAAGCCTTCCACGCCGCGCTGGAGTTCTGGTCCGCGATGCATGGCTTCGTGTTGCTCGAGATGACCGGCGTCATGGACGACATCGACACCGACGTGTTGTTCTCCGACATGGTGCTGCGCCTGGCGGCGGGTCTGGAACGGCGCACCGCCCACGACGGCGCCAGGGGCTAGGCCCCCTTGCGATCGCCGCTTTGACCTGCGAGACCGGCGGCGGGTATTGTGGTTCCTCGTGCCTGGCGGCTTACGGCGCCTAACCGTAAGGAAGTGAATGCCGGGCGAATTCGCGTGTCCACCATGCATCGGACTTACGTCCGGTGCGCAGCGCATGCGACACACCCGGCCGCGGGGTGAAGCGGACGGTCATAACTGCAGTACACAGACTTGAAGACGCCAGAAATATGCCGAACACGAACAGAGAAAGCCGGTAGATGCCAACCATTCAGCAGCTGGTCCGCAAGGGTCGCCGGGACAAGGTCGCCAAGGTCAAGACCGCGGCCCTCAAGGGCAGCCCGCAGCGCCGTGGCGTATGCACCCGCGTGTACACCACCACCCCGAAGAAGCCGAACTCCGCTCTTCGGAAGGTCGCCCGCGTGAAGCTGACGAGCCAGGTTGAGGTGACGGCCTACATCCCCGGCGAGGGACACAACCTGCAGGAGCACTCGATGGTGCTGGTGCGTGGTGGCCGGGTGAAGGACCTGCCCGGTGTCCGGTACAAGATCATCCGCGGTTCGCTCGACACCCAGGGCGTCAAGAACCGCAAGCAGGCTCGCAGCCGTTACGGCGCCAAGAAGGAGAAGAGCTGATGCCGCGCAAGGGGCCCGCGCCGAAGCGCCCATTGGTCAACGACCCGGTCTACGGGTCGCAGCTGGTCACCCAGCTGGTGAACAAAGTCCTGCTGCAGGGGAAGAAATCGCTCGCCGAGCGCATTGTTTATGGTGCGCTCGAACAAGCCCGGGACAAGACGGGCACCGATCCCGTGATCACGCTCAAGCGTGCTCTCGACAACGTCAAGCCCGCCCTGGAGGTGCGCAGCCGCCGCGTCGGTGGTGCCACCTATCAGGTGCCGGTCGAGGTGCGTCCGGATCGGTCCACCACGCTGGCACTGCGCTGGCTGGTCAGCTTCTCGCGGCAACGCCGGGAGAAGACCATGGTCGAGCGCCTGGCAAACGAGATCCTGGATGCCAGCAACGGCCTGGGTGCCGCCGTCAAGCGACGCGAGGACACCCACAAGATGGCCGAGGCCAACCGCGCCTTCGCGCACTACCGCTGGTAGGTCTTTGCGGCCCGCGCGCCGGGGCGCTGGCCTGACCGCGACAGACAGCAATTAAGCAATCGAAAGAGTGGGAAGACTTCTGTGGCACAGAAGGACGTGCTGACCGACCTGACCAAGGTCCGCAACATCGGCATCATGGCGCACATCGACGCCGGCAAGACGACGACGACCGAGCGCATCCTCTACTACACCGGTATCAGCTACAAGATCGGTGAGGTGCACGACGGCGCCGCCACCATGGACTGGATGGAGCAGGAGCAGGAGCGGGGGATCACCATCACCTCCGCGGCCACCACCTGCTTCTGGAAAGACAACCAGATCAACATCATCGACACCCCCGGGCACGTCGACTTCACCGTGGAAGTCGAGCGCTCGCTGCGTGTCCTCGATGGCGCCGTCGCCGTCTTCGACGGCAAGGAGGGCGTGGAGCCGCAGTCCGAGCAGGTCTGGCGGCAGGCCGACAAGTACGACGTCCCGCGCATCTGCTTCGTCAACAAGATGGACAAGATCGGGGCCGACTTCTACTTCTCCGTGCGCACCATGGAGGAGCGCCTCGGCGCCAACGTCATCCCGATCCAGCTGCCCGTCGGCTCCGAGGGTGACTTCGAGGGCATCGTCGACCTGGTCGAGATGAACGCCAAGGTGTGGCGCGGCGAGACGAAGCTGGGCGAGACCTACGACACCATCGACATCCCGGCCGAGCTGGCCGAGAAGGCCGAGGAGTACCGCACCAAGCTGCTCGAGGCGGTCGCCGAGACCGACGAGGCGCTGCTGGAGAAGTACCTGGGCGGCGAGGAACTGTCGGTCGACGAGATCAAGGGTGCGCTGCGCAAGCTCACCATCAGCTCCGAGGCGTACCTGGTGCTGTGCGGCAGCGCGTTCAAGAACAAGGGCGTGCAGCCGATGCTGGACGCCGTCATCGACTACCTGCCCTCGCCGCTGGACGTGCCGCCGGCCGTCGGCCACGCGCCGGGCAAGGAGGACGAAGAGGTCACCCGCAAGCCGTCGACCGACGAGCCGTTCTCCGCGCTCGCGTTCAAGGTCGCGACGCACCCGTTCTTCGGCAAGCTGACCTACGTCCGGGTGTACTCCGGCAAGGTCGACTCCGGCAGCCAGGTCATCAACGCCACCAAGGGCAAGAAGGAGCGGCTGGGCAAGCTGTTCCAGATGCACTCCAACAAGGAGAACCCGGTGGAGACCGCCTCGGCGGGTCACATCTACGCGGTGATCGGGCTCAAGGACACCACCACCGGTGACACCCTGAGCGACCCGAACCAGCAGGTCGTGCTGGAGTCGATGACCTTCCCCGACCCGGTCATCGAGGTGGCCATCGAGCCCAAGACCAAGAGCGACCAGGAGAAGCTGTCGCTGTCGATCCAGAAGCTCGCCGAGGAGGACCCGACCTTCAAGGTGCACCTGGACCACGAGACCGGCCAGACGGTGATCGGCGGGATGGGCGAGCTGCACCTGGACATCCTGGTGGACCGGATGCGCCGCGAGTTCAAGGTCGAGGCCAACGTCGGCAAGCCGCAGGTGGCCTACAAGGAGACCATCCGCCGCAAGGTGGAGAACGTCGAGTTCACCCACAAGAAGCAGACGGGCGGCTCCGGCCAGTTCGCGAAGGTCATCATCAACCTCGAGCCGTTCACCGGCGAGGACGGCGCGACCTACGAGTTCGAGAACAAGGTCACCGGTGGGCGCATCCCGCGTGAGTACATCCCGTCGGTGGACGCGGGCGCGCAGGACGCCATGCAGTACGGTGTCCTGGCCGGTTACCCGCTGGTGAACATGAAGGTCACCCTGCTCGACGGGGCGTTCCACGAGGTCGACTCGTCGGAGATGGCCTTCAAGATCGCCGGTTCGCAGGTGCTGAAAAAGGCTGCGGCGCAAGCGCAGCCAGTCATCCTGGAACCGATCATGGCCGTCGAGGTCACCACGCCCGAGGACTACATGGGCGATGTGATCGGCGACCTGAACTCCCGCCGTGGCCAGATCCAGGCCATGGAGGAGCGGAGCGGTGCGCGCGTCGTGAAAGCGCATGTGCCGCTGTCGGAGATGTTCGGCTACGTCGGCGACCTGCGGTCCAAGACCCAAGGCCGGGCGAACTACTCCATGGTCTTCGACTCGTACGCCGAAGTGCCGGCGAACGTGTCAAAGGAGATCATCGCGAAGGCGACGGGCCAGTAAACATTCGCTCGGAGTAATCTTGCCGGGTCATTGGAATGCCTTGGGCGCGGCACAACTGAAAACACCAACACTGCTTTAACAAGCACCAACTAGTCCAGGAGGACACAGAAGTGGCGAAGGCGAAGTTCGAGCGGACGAAGCCGCACGTCAACATCGGGACCATTGGTCACGTTGACCACGGCAAGACCACGCTGACCGCGGCTATCACCAAGGTTCTGCACGACAAGTACCCGGACCTGAACGAGTCCCGCGCGTTCGACCAGATCGACAACGCGCCCGAGGAGCGTCAGCGCGGTATCACCATCAACATCTCCCACGTGGAGTACCAGACCGACAAGCGTCACTACGCCCACGTCGACGCCCCGGGTCACGCCGACTACATCAAGAACATGATCACCGGTGCGGCCCAGATGGACGGCGCGATCCTGGTGGTCGCCGCCACCGACGGCCCGATGCCGCAGACCCGTGAGCACGTGCTGCTCGCCCGTCAGGTCGGTGTGCCCTACATCCTGGTCGCCCTGAACAAGGCCGACATGGTCGACGACGAGGAGCTCCTCGAGCTCGTCGAGATGGAGGTCCGCGAGCTGCTGGCCGCCCAGGAGTTCGACGAGGACGCCCCGGTGGTGCGGGTCTCCGCGCTCAAGGCGCTCGAGGGCGACGCCAAGTGGGTCGAGTCCGTCGAGCAGCTGATGGAGGCCGTCGACGAGTCGATCCCGGACCCGGTCCGCGAGACCGAGAAGCCGTTCCTGATGCCGGTGGAGGACGTCTTCACCATCACCGGGCGTGGCACCGTGGTCACCGGTCGTGTCGAGCGCGGTGTGATCAACGTGAACGAGGAAGTCGAGATCGTCGGCATCCGCCCGACCAGCACCAAGACCACGGTCACCGGTGTGGAGATGTTCCGCAAGCTGCTCGACCAGGGCCAGGCCGGTGACAACGTCGGTCTGCTGCTGCGTGGTATCAAGCGTGAGGACGTCGAGCGCGGCCAGGTCGTGACCAAGCCGGGCACCACCACGCCGCACACCGAGTTCGAGGGCCAGGTCTACATCCTGTCCAAGGACGAGGGCGGCCGGCACACGCCGTTCTTCAACAACTACCGTCCGCAGTTCTACTTCCGCACCACCGACGTGACCGGTGTGGTGACGCTGCCGGAGGGCACCGAGATGGTGATGCCCGGTGACAACACCAACATCTCGGTGAAGCTGATCCAGCCCGTCGCCATGGACGACGGTCTGCGGTTCGCGATCCGCGAGGGTGGCCGCACCGTCGGCGCCGGCCGGGTCGTCAAGATCATCAAGTAGTTCGCTACTGAGTCAGGTCGAAGCCCGGATTGCCCACACGGCAATCCGGGCTTCGTCTGCTGTGCGCATCGCCTCGCCGGACCGGCGCGGAAATGATGCGGCCGCAGAGCGCCCTGCACTAGGATTTCGGCATAGTTCTCGGTGACCGTGAGGCGTGGCGGGGAGGTGCCGATGTCGTTCGTTCAAACGACTCCCGAATTCGTTGCGGCTGCCGCGACGGACCTGGCCAGGATCGGGACGACGATCACCTCCGCCAACACGGCGGCGATGGGGCCGACGTCGGCGGTGCTCGCCCCCGGCGCCGACGAGGTGTCGGCGAGCATCGCCGCCCTGTTCGACGCCCACTCCCAGGTCTATCAGGCACTCAGCGCCCAGGCGGCCGCCTTCCACAGCCAGTTCGTCCAGCTGATGAACGGCGGTGCGATGCAGTATGCCGCCGCCGAGGCGGCCAACGCGACGCCGCTGCAGACCGCGGCCGCGCCCGCATCGATGGCCGCGCAGGTACCGACGATGACGGCCGGCGCCATGAGCGCCTCCGCGCCGACCGCGCCCGCGGGGCCCCTGGCGGCGGCGGTGGCCCCGGCGGCCGCGGTGCCCGCACCGGCCGGCACGCCGGTCGCGGCGGCGCCGGTGGGGTCGGCGACGCTGGCCTCGGCCACCGCACCCGCCGGACCGGCGCGGGTGGCGACGCCGGCCTACGCACCGGCCGGGCCCGCGAGCACCGTCACGCCCGCGGCGTCGGCACCGACCGGCACGTCCGCCGCGCCGCCGGCACAGGTGGCGCCGCAGGCCTCCCCGGCCACGACGCTGCCGGTATCGCCGCGCACCGCCCCGCACTCGCCGGCGGGGACGCAGCCCGCGGCGCCCCCGGTGCGCCGGGTGCCGATCGTCCCGCCCGAATCGCTGGCCTGATCGCGGCCGAACCCGGTTTGCGCGTATCGCGTTCGCGGCGAGCCCCCGAGCGCTAATCTGACACAAATCCCCAGCAAGCCAAGGAGGGGCAAGTGTTAGCGCGCTACCTGAAGGCACAGTTAGTCGTTTTGCTGTGCGGAGGCCTCGTGGGGCCGATTTTCCTGGTCGTGTATTTCGTCATGGGGCTCGACAGCCTGCTGCAGTGGATGTTCTACGTCGGCCTGCTGATCACCGCGGCCGACGTGCTGATCGCGCTCGCGCTGGCCAACTACGGCGCCAAGACGTCGGCGAAGGTGGCCGCCCTCGAGCAGAGCGGCGTGCTGGCGCTCGCGCAGATCACCGGCATCACCGAAACGGGCACGTGGGTCAACAACCAGCAGGTCGTCAAGGTGCACCTGCACATCGCGGGGCCCGGGCTCCTGCCGTTCGACAGCGAAGACCGCGTGATCGCCAGCGTCACCCGGCTGGGCAACCTCAACGCCCGCAAGGTGGTGGTCCTGGTCAACCCCACCACCAACGAATACCGGATCGACTGGGAGCGAAGCGCTTTGGTCAACGGCCTGGTGCCCGCGCAGTTCACGGTGGCCGAGGACAACCGGACCTACGACCTGAGCGGGCAGGCGGGCCCGCTGATGGAGATCCTGCAGATCCTCAAGGCCAACAACGTTCCCCTCAACCGGATGGTCGACATCCGGTCGAACCCGGCGCTGCGCGGCCAGATCCAGGCGGTGGTGCGCCGGGCCGTCGAGCAGCAGTCATCGGCCGCCCAACCGGCGCCGGGTGCCCCGCCGTCCGCGGGCGCGGCGCCGTCGGCGGTCGTCACGCCGCCCGAACCGTCGATCGCCGCGCGGCTGCAGGAGCTGAACGATCTGCACGCGAGCGGCGCGGTCACTGACCAGGAATACAACAGCCGCCGCGCTGCGATCATCGCCGAAATCTAGGGACTCGTCCGCCCACCGGCGGCCGAATTAGAACACGTTTCAGTTCCGCTGCTAGCCTGGGCGTGTCTGTCGGCGGTCGAAGGGGTTACACGTGGCTGGATCACTGCACGGGCGGGTGGCATTCATCACCGGGGCCGCCCGCGGCCAGGGGCGATCGCACGCGGTGCGGCTGGCCGCCGAGGGCGCCGACATCATCGCGCTCGACATCTGCGCGCCGGCATCGGCCAGCGTGACCTACCCGCCCGCCACGCCCGAGGACCTCGACGAGACCGCGCGCCTGGTGGAGGGGCAGGGGCGCAAGATCCTGACCCGCGTCCTCGACGTCCGCGACGACGCCGCGCTGCGGGAGCTGGTGGCCGACGGGATGGAACAGTTCGGCCGGCTCGACATCGTGGTCGCCAACGCGGGAGTGCTGAGCTGGGGCCGCGTCTGGGAGCTCACCGACGAGCAGTGGGACGCCGTCATCGGGGTCAACCTGACCGGCACCTGGCGCACGCTGCGCGCCACCGTGCCCGCGATGATCGAGGCGGGCAACGGCGGTTCCATCGTCGTGGTCAGCTCCTCGGCGGGGCTCAAGGCGACACCGGGCAACGGCCACTACTCGGCCAGCAAGCACGGGCTCACCGCGCTCACCAATACCCTCGCGATCGAGCTCGGCGAATACGGCATCCGGGTCAACTCGATCCATCCGTACTCGGTCGAAACCCCGATGATCGAGCCCGAAGCGATGATGGAGATCTTCGGCAGGCATCCCAGCTTCGTGCACAGCTTCCCGCCAATGCCGGTGCAGCCCAACGGCTTCATGACGGCCGACGAAGTCGCCGACGTCGTGGCGTGGCTCGCCGGCGCCGGGTCCGGCACACTGACCGGCACGCAGATCCCGGTAGATAAGGGTGCCCTAAAGTACTGACCGGCCACCGTGCTAAGAACTCCACGTGAGTACTGACGCGAGCGCCACCAACGGAATCGTGATCGTCGGCGGCGGATTGGCCGCCGCCCGCACCGCCGAGCAGCTGCGGAAATCGGAGTATTCCGGGCCCATCACGCTCGTCAGCGACGAGGTCCACCTGCCGTATGACCGCCCGCCGCTGTCGAAAGAGGTGCTGCGCAAAGAGGTCGACGACACCGCGCTCAAACCGCGCGAGTGGTACGACGAGAACGACATCACCCTGCGGCTGGGATCGGCCGCGACAAGCCTGGACACCGCGGCGCAGACGGTGACGCTCGACGACGGGACGACGCTTCGCTACGACGAACTCGTCATCGCCACCGGGCTGGTACCGCGACGCATCCCGTCGATCCCCGACCTCGAGGGCATCCGGGTGCTGCGCTCGTTCGACGAGTCCCTGGCGCTGCGCGAGCACGCGTCCGCGGCGCAGCGCGCCGTCGTCATCGGCGCCGGCTTCATCGGCTGCGAGGTGGCGGCCAGCCTGCGCAGCCTGGGGGTGGACGTGGTGCTGGTGGAGCCCCAGCCCACTCCGCTGGCCGCGGTGCTCGGCGAACAGATCGGTGAGCTGGTGGCCCGGCTGCACCGCGCCGAAGGCGTCGACGTCCGGCTCGGGGTCGGCGTGGCGGAGGTGCGCGGTGACACGCGCGTCGAGGCGGTGGTGTTGAGCGACGGCACCGAGTTGGCGGCCGACGTGGTGGTGGTCGGCATCGGGTCGCGCCCGGCGACCGAATGGCTCGAGGGCAGCGGAGTTGACGTCGACAACGGCGTCATCTGCGACGAGGCCGGGCGCACCAGCGCGCCGAACGTGTGGGCGCTCGGGGACGTCGCGTCGTGGCGTGACGCGACGGGACACCAAGGGCGCGTGGAACATTGGAGCAATGTCGCCGATCAGGCCCGCGCCGTGGTGCCCGCGATGCTGGGGCAGGACGTGCCCACCGCGGTGGTGGTTCCCTACTTCTGGAGCGACCAATACGACGTCAAGATCCAGTGCCTGGGTGAGCCGGAGGCCGACGACATCGTGCACGTAGTCGAGGACGACGGTCGCAAGTTCCTGGCCTACTACGAACGCGACGGCGCCCTGGCCGGCGTGGTCGCCGGCGGGATGCCCGGCAAGGTCATGAAGATGCGCGCCAAAATCGCTGCGGCCGTGCCCATTTCGGAAGTGCTGGGCTGAGCCTTCGCTAGCCGACGGCGGTCGCGTACCGGTCGCCGACGTTCTCGGTGTTGCGGATCACCGTCGCGAGTTGCTCGGCGATGCCCGGCGCGCTGATGACCGTCGACGCGGACTTGTGGGTGTGGGGATTGCCCTGGGCGTCGGTGAGCTGCGCCCCCGCTTCCCGGGCGATGAGGGTCCCCGCCGCGGTGTCCCAGGGCTTGTTGGACATCATCACGCAGGCGTCCAGGGCGCCCTCGGCGACGAACGCGAGGTCCAGGGTCGCCGCCCCGATCATGCGGATGCGCTCGACCCGCGGCACCAGCTCGGCGGTGAGCGCCAGCCGGTGCTCGTTCAGCCTGCCGGCGTCGTGGCCGACGGCGTAGTCGCCGAGCGACACGATGGCCCCGCTGAGGCTGTCGGCGGCGCTGGCGTTGATCCGCTGGCCGCCCAGGAAAGCGCCCTTGCCCTCGATGGCGTGGTAGGTCTTGCCGAGCAGGGGAGCGTGGGTGACCGCGACCACGGTGCGCCCGGTGCGCATCAGCGCCAGTGATACGGCGCACAACGGCAGCCCGTGGACGAAGTTCGACGTTCCGTCGATGGGGTCGAGTACCCAGAGCCACTCGGAGGTTTCGATGTCCGGCTGTTGCTCGGA
The DNA here is from genome assembly GCF_035666375.1 of Mycobacterium sp. 5-140-3-2. Classification (NCBI taxonomy): domain Bacteria; kingdom Bacillati; phylum Actinomycetota; class Actinomycetes; order Mycobacteriales; family Mycobacteriaceae; genus Mycobacterium; species Mycobacterium sp. 5-140-3-2. The sequence continues at coordinate 4,766,561 of NZ_CP142025.1, read as the reverse complement.
CTCTTCGGCCAACAGTGGGATCTCGGGTGTGGTTTGGGCCAGGTAGTCGGCGATGTCACGCTGGATCGCGAGGTCGATGTCGGTGACCAGGTCACGGTCTCCCTTGTGCTGCACCGAGCTCGGCTGTGATTTCTTGAGCGTGGCGGCACCGATTTGCGTTGCTTGCCAGGCAATTTCGAAAAGCTCTTGCATTGTCTTCATGCGACAGACTTGCCTCGCTTCCAGGGGTAGCGCGTGGTCGCGTCTCTCGAGGATAGGGGACAGGTGATTTCACATCACAGTCGCATCACGGTATATCACGTTCGCATCACGACGCAGCTATGTCCGTTCCCCCGGGAGTGAAACACGCACCATTGTCGGTGTTTTCGCCGGTAGGGCGCCTGCCCCAGGGAGAATTACGCTGAAATCGGTGATGCGCCACAACGCAATTCGATGGTGCTGCACATCACATCGGTTTGAGGTTTCGTTTGTCTTCGTCGAGGGCACCGGGCGCTCGTGTTTGCGGTGTCACAAAATTGCCAAAATTCCATCGCCAATCTTATTGTGCTGGAAAGACGTAACTTCTGAGCTCGCGTTTTTTTGCTAATGCGACGTCGACCGCCTCGGTCCGGGCGCCGTCCGCCCGGCTCGGTTATTGTCTCCAAGCGAACGATGTATGGGGCCCATACGCACCAGAAGGGGTTGGCATAAGCCGCCTGGTGTGTTGTCCCTGAATCGTTTACGTCGAAGAAACCCCACACCCCAACCTGGCAGGCAGGTGATTGAAAAGTGACAGTGATTGATGAGATATACAGCGCTTCCAGCGTGATTCCGACCGTCGCTCTCAACGACGAGGCGAAGATGCCCGTACTTGGCTTGGGCGTAGCCAAATTGTCCGATGAGGAGACGGAAAGCTCGGTACTCGCGGCCCTGGAGGCTGGCTGCCGCCTCATCGACACCGCTGCCTCGTACGGAAACGAAGAAGCCGTCGGGCGGGCGATCGCCGCGTCGGGCATCCCGCGTGAGGAGTTGTTCGTCGCCACCAAGCTGGGCACCTCGAGGCAGGGCTTCCAGAGTGCCCAGGAGTCGTGCAAGGAGAGCCTGGACCGTCTTGGGCTGGATTACCTCGACCTCTACCTGATCCACTGGCCGGCGCCGAAGCTGGGCAAGTACGTGGAGAGCTTCGAGGGCATGAAGGTCGCCCGCGACGAGGGGCACGTCCGCTCGATCGGCGTCTGCAACTTCACCGAGGAACTGCTGGCGAACGTCATCGAGGAGACCGACGAGGTGCCCGCGGTGAACCAGGTCGAGCTGCACCCGCGCCTCAACCAGGCCGAGCTGCGCCAGGCGCACGCCCAGCACGACGTGACCACGCAGTCCTACAGTCCGCTGGGCGTCGGCAAGATGCTCGAGGACCCGACCGTGACGGCGATCGCCGCCGAGTACGGCCGCACGCCGGCGCAGGTGCTGGTCCGGTGGAACCTGCAGTTGGACAACGTGGTCGTCTCGCGGTCGTCCAAGCCCGAGCGCGTGGCCCAGAACCTCGACGTGTTCGACTTCACTTTGGAGTCCGAGCACATGGAGGCCATCAACGGATTGCACGACGGCACCCGGGTGCTGCACGATCCGATGACCTTCATGGGGACCTAGTACACGCAACGTCAATGCGGCCGAATTGCCGGGCCTAGTCCGGCAATTCGGCCGCATGCGTTTTACCGCCAGTGCACCGGCGGGCCGTGCGGGTGGCATTCGCCCAGCACGCGCGATTCGCCGTCCGGCCAGCTGCGGGCGCACACCTCGAACCTGATCGGGGCGCCGGGCCCATCGCTCGCCGGCTCCATCGTGAGGTGGGCGAACGGTGAGCGCGCGCCGGCCCGTGCGGCCAGCGCGTCCACGTGGGCGCGCACGGCGTCGCGCTCGTCGGCCGACAGGTATTGCCAGGTGATGGAATGCCAGAGGACGGTGAGCGCGCCGTCGGCCACCCGCAGGCCGGCGACCGCGCCGGCCGCCGTCCGGCGTTCGAGCCGGGCCGGGACCCGGCGGGCCACCTCGATGGCCCCGCGCAGCCGGGCCAGCCGCGTGGCCTGGTCGGGCCAGACGTAGCTCAGCACGGTCAGCTCCCCGTCGGTGTCGCCGACGTCGATCGGCGCGATGTCGTAGCCACACCGCTCGGCGATCCGCACGTCACGCCCGGGCGGCAGCGCGCCGCGCCACGCGTCGTCGATGGCCACCGGCGAGTCGGGCGGCCCCCACTGGCTCCCGGCGAACCGGTAAAGGTAGTGGTCGGCTCGCAGGTTCAGCCCCGCGCTCGACCCGATCTCGAAAAGCCTTATCGGCAAACCGGATTGATTGAGGTGCAGCAAGCCGCCGATCAGTGCGGCCGATCGACCCACCTCGTTGGTCTGCGGGGGTTGATCCAGCGCCGCGCGCAGCGCATCGGCGTGGCCGGCCGCGGCGTCGCGGATCTGAGGCCAGGCCGCTCCGGCGTTCCAGCTCCCGCCGGTGCTGGGGTACCAGCGGCGCAGGTGCGCCGCCCGGCCGTCGAGCACCAGCCGGTGCAGCCCGCCGAGCAGCCGAAGCGGCACCGCGTCGCGCGAGGGGGCGTGGCGGTGCCGGGACAGGATGGCCGCGAACACGCCGCCGGCTTCGACGTCGGCGGCCACCAGCTCGAACAGCTCGCCGTACATCGCGGAGCCCGACGAGGCGCAGAACCTGCCCTGGGCGCGCAGCGTGTGCGCCAGGTGCTCGACGCTCAAGTGTCCAGCTCGTTCAGCCCCGCGCCGACCACGTCGAAGGCATTGCCCAGGGCGACCGGCAGCGGGACGGACTCATCGCTGAGCCAGTGTTCGTAGGCCGACAGCGCCACCCCCAGCATCGTCCAGGCGGCGGTCTGCGGCAGCAGGTCGGTTGTCTTGCAATCGCAACGGCGGGCCACGAACCCGGCGATCACCTCGCGCCAGCCGGCGTACATCGTCATCGAATACGCCTGCAGCTCAGCGGTTTGCAGGATCACCCGCATGCGCTGGCGATGGCGGGCGGTCTCGGACTCGTCAAAGGTGTTGAACGCCAACAACGCCGCGCGCAGGGCATCGCCCAGGCGCACCCGGGAATCCACGTTGTCGAGCAGGTCGCGGAGGTGGGCGAGGTGAGTGTCGAAATCGCCCCACGGGATGGCGTTCTTGGACGCGTAGTAGCGAAAGAGCGTGCGGCGGGAGATGCCGGCGGCGTGGGCGACGTCGTCGACGCTCACGTCGGCGAAACCGCGGGCGGTGAACAGGTCGATGGCCACGTCGGTGATGTGGGCCGGCGTGGTCGAGCGGCGCCTGCCCACCCGCGGCTGCGGCATCTTCGGACCCCGCCCTTCCATTTCGGCACTCGATGCCATATTCTGGCGGCGAGTGTGACTCAGACCCCATCGTTGTCAAGACCCGACGAAAGGCAAGGCCCCGTGGACCACGAGACCGAAACTGACACCCAGCTCGTCACCGAGACCCTGGTCGAAGAGGTGTCCATCGACGGCATGTGCGGGGTCTACTGACCGTGCCTGCGCCCGCGCAGGCCGAAACGGCTCGCCCCGCCGGCGACACCGTGTTCGATCCTGATCGCGGCTGGCGACTGCACCCGCAGGTGGCGGTGCGGCCGGAACCGTTCGGCGCGCTGCTCTATCACTTCGGCACCCGCAAGCTGTCGTTTTTGAAGAACCGCAGCATCCTCACGGTGGTGCAGTCGCTGGCCGAGCACCCCGACGTCCGCTCCGCTTGTCGCGCGGCGGGCATCGACGACGCGGGGCAGGGTCCCTACCTGCACGCGCTGGGTGTACTCGTCGACTCCAAGATGCTGGTGCCCCGGGAGGACCATCAATGACCGCACCGACCCAAGCGGCCGTACCGCGGCTGATCGAGCAGTTCGAGCACGGGCTCGACGCGCCCATCTGCCTCACCTGGGAGCTCACCTACGCCTGCAACCTGGCCTGCGTGCACTGCCTGTCGTCGTCGGGCAAGCGGGATCCGCGCGAGCTGTCCACCCGTCAGTGCATGGACATCATCGACGAGCTGGAACGCATGCAGGTGTTCTACGTCAACATCGGTGGTGGGGAACCCACTGTGCGCCCGGACTTTTGGGAGCTCGTCGACTACGCGACCGCCCATCACGTCGGCGTCAAGTTCTCCACCAACGGCGTCCGGATCACGCCCGAGGTCGCCGCGCGGTTGGCGGCCAGCGACTACGTCGACGTCCAGATCTCGCTGGACGGCGCCACCGCCGAGGTCAATGACGCGGTGCGTGGACCCGGGTCGTTCGACATGGCGGTGCGGGCGCTGGAAAACCTGGCCGACGCCGGCTTCAAAGACGCCAAGATTTCCGTGGTCGTCACGCGGCACAACGTCGACCAGCTCGACGAATTCGCCGCGCTGGCAAGCCGTTACGGCGCCACGCTGCGGATCACCCGGCTGCGCCCGTCCGGGCGCGGCGCCGATGTCTGGGAGGAGCTGCACCCCACCGCCGACCAGCAGGTCCAGCTGTACGACTGGCTGGTCGCCAAGGGCGAGCGGGTGCTCACCGGCGACTCCTTCTTCCACCTGGCCCCGCTCGGTCAGTCCGGCGCGCTGGCCGGCCTGAACATGTGCGGCGCGGGCCGCGTCGTGTGCCTGATCGACCCCGTCGGCGACGTGTACGCCTGCCCGTTCGCCATCCATGACCGCTTCCTGGCCGGAAACGTGCTGTCGGACGGCGGCTTTGACAACGTGTGGAAGAACGCCCCGTTGTTCCGCGAGCTGCGCGAACCGCAGTCGGCGGGCGCCTGCGGCAGTTGCGGGCATTACGACAGCTGCCGGGGCGGCTGCATGGCGGCCAAGTTCTTCACCGGGCTGCCGCTGGACGGGCCGGACCCCGAATGCGTTCAGGGCCACAGCGCGTCGGCGCTGGCGCACGACCGCGAGACGCCGCGCCCCCGGGCCGACCACTCCCGCGGCAAGCGCATCCGCCAACCGGTGCCGCTCACGCTGTCGCTGCGGCCACCGACGGTCACGCCCGCGGCGCCGCCGGCGCGCCTGTGTAATGAAAGCCCGGTGTGACAATGGCCGAGAAATGGTTTGAAACCGTTGCCATCGCGCAGCAACGCGCCAAGCGCCGGCTGCCGAAATCGGCCTATTCGTCGCTGATTTCGGCCAGCGAAAAGGGAATCACGGTTTCCGACAACGTCGAAGCCTTCGGTGAGCTCGGTTTCGCCCCCCACGTCGTCGGCGCGCCGGCCAAGCGCGACATGTCGACCAGCGTTATGGGGCAGGACATTTCGATGCCCGTCCTGATCTCACCGACCGGCGTGCAGGCCGTGCACCCCGACGGCGAGGTGGCCGTCGCGCGGGCCGCCGCCGCCCGCGGCACCGCCATGGGCCTGTCCTCGTTCGCCAGCAAGCCGATCGAAGAGGTCATCGCGGCGAACCCCAAGTTGTTCTTCCAGCTGTACTGGCTGGGTGACCGCGACGCGATCGCGGCGCGGGTCGAGCGCGCCCGGGCGGCCGGCGCGGCAGGCCTGATCGTCACCACCGACTGGAGCTTCTCGCACGGCCGGGACTGGGGCAGCCCCTCGATCCCGGAGAAGATGGACCTCAAGACCATCCTGAAGATGAGCCCGGAGGTGATCACCAAGCCGCGGTGGTTTCTGCAGTGGGCGAAGACCATGCGGCCGCCGGAGCTGCGGGTGCCCAACCAGGGCCGCCGCGGCGAGCCCGGGCCCCCGTTCTTCGCGGCCTACGGCGAGTGGATGGGCACCCCGCCGCCGACCTGGGAAGACATCGCCTGGCTTCGCGAACTGTGGGGCGGGCCGTTCATGCTCAAGGGCGTGATCCGCGTCGATGACGCCAAAAGGGCTGTGGACGCGGGGGTTTCGGCGATCTCGGTGTCGAACCACGGTGGCAACAACCTGGACGGCACCCCGGCCTCGATCCGCGCCCTGCCGGCGATCGCCGCGGCCGTCGGGGATCAGGTCGAAGTGCTGCTCGACGGCGGCATCCGGCGCGGCAGCGACGTCGTGAAGGCCGTGGCGCTGGGGGCGCGCGCGGTGATGATCGGCCGGGCGTACCTGTGGGGCCTGGCCGCGGCGGGCCAACCGGGCGTGGAGAACGTCCTCGACATCTTGCGTGGCGGCATCGACTCGGCCCTGATGGGTCTGGGACATTCCTCGATCCACGACCTCGGGCCCGGCGACATCCTGGTGCCGCCCGGTTTCACCCGGGCGCTGGGCGTGCCGCCGGCCGGCGGATAACGAAAGCCGGGCTATCCAGGGCGGCTTTGTCGGAATTATTTGACGGCCACGGAAATCGTGGTACGGGCGGGGTAACCGTGACGAACGAGCCGACAATTCGAATGACCGATGAACGGCGCGGAAAAAAAGTTATTTTCAAGCTTCAACAATTGGTGCACGCCAGGTGAATTCGTCCTACCATCACCGAGTGCCCGTACTCGGCGAACTAGGAACAGCGACGTCGAGCCAGCTGTCCGGCACGGCGGCATCGGTCATGATTCCGCTGGGTTCGACCGAGCAACACGGGCCGCACCTGCCGCTGGACACCGACACCCGGATCGCGACGGCGGTCGCCCGGCGCGCTCGCGCGCGCCTCGGCGACGGGTGGCTGGTGGCGCCGGCCATCGCCTACGGCGCGAGCGGCGAGCACCAGAGCTTTGCCGGGACGATCTCGCTCGGCACCGAGGCGCTGACGCTGCTGCTGGTCGAGTACGGCAGGTCGGCGGGCACGTGGGCCCGGCGCCTGGTCTTCGTCAACGGCCACGGCGGCAACGTCGCCGCGCTGGGCGCCGCGGTGGCCAGGCTGCGCGCCGAGGGCCGCGACGCCGGGTGGTGCCCCTGTGTGGCCCCCGGCGGTGACGGCCACGCCGGGCATACCGAAACATCGGTGTTGCTGCATATCTCGCCAGCCGATGTCCGGACCGACCGGTGGCGCGCCGGCAACACCGCACCGTTGCCGGAGTTGCTCGGGCCGATGCGCCGCGGGGGAGTCGCGGCGGTCAGCCCGGTCGGCGTGCTGGGCGACCCGACCACCGCCACCGCCGCCGAGGGCGAGCGCATCGTCGCCGAGATGGTCGACGAGTGTGTCCGCCGCGTCGCCCGCTGGGGGCCCGGCCCCGACGGGATGCTGACATGACCTCCTCGGCGCCCCGGCTGCCCGACGGCTTCGCGGTCCAGGTCGACCGCCGCGTGCGGGTGCTCGGCGACGGCTCGGCGCTGCTCGGCGGTTCGCCGACCCGGCTGCTGAAGCTGGCCCCGGCGGCACAGGACATGCTCTGCGACGGCCGGCTGAAGGTGCGCGACGATCTCAGCGCCCAGCTCGCCCGCACCCTGCTGGACGCCACGGTCGCCCATCCCAGGCCCGCCGGCGGGCCGTCGCACCACGACGTGACCGTGGTAATCCCGGTGCGCAACAACCTTTCTGGCGTGCGCCGGCTGGTGAGCTCGCTGCGCGGGCTGCGCGTCGTCGTGGTCGACGACGGCTCGTTCAACGCCGTCGAGCCCGAAGACTTCGTCGGCGCGCACTGCGACATCGAGGTGTTGCGCCACCACCGCAGCAAGGGCCCGGCGGCGGCCCGCAACACCGGGCTGGCGGCCTGCCGGACGGACTTCGTGGCGTTCCTGGATTCCGACGTCGCGCCGCGCCGGGGCTGGCTGGAGGCCCTGCTCGGTCACTTCTGCGACCCCACCGTCGGCCTGGTCGCGCCGCGCATTGTCGGCCTGTCGCACAACGAGAACGTGGTGGCCCGCTACGAGGCCGTGCACTCCTCGCTCGACCTCGGTGAGCGCGAGGCCCCGGTGTTGCCCCACAGCACGGTGTCGTATGTCCCCAGCGCGGCCATCATCTGTCGCTGCTCGGCCATCCGGGAGGTTGGCGGGTTCGACGAGACATTGCAGTCCGGCGAGGACGTCGACCTGTGCTGGCGGCTGATCGAGTCGGGCGTCCGGCTGCGTTACGAGCCGATCGCGCTGGTGGCCCACGACCACCGCACCGAATTGCGGGATTGGCTCGCGCGCAAAGCGTTTTACGGCGGCTCGGCCGCCCCGCTGTCGGTGCGCCACCCGGACAAGACGGCGCCGGTGGTGATCTCCGGCTGGGCGCTGATGACCTGGACGCTGATGGCCTTCGGGTCCACGCTGTCGCGGCTGGCGTCCATCGTGCTGGCCGTCCTGACGGGGCGGCGCATCGCGCGGGCGATGCGCAGCGCGGAGACGTCGATGGCCGATGTCGCCATGATCGCGGGCCGCGGCCTGTGGTCGGCGGCGCTGCAGCTGGCGTCGGCGCTGTGCCGGCACTACTGGCCGCTTGCGCTGATGGCCGCGACCATGTCGCGGCACTTCCGGCGGGTGGTACTGGTCGCGGCCGTCATGGACGGGGTGGTCGACTGGCTGCGCCGCCGGGACGCCGTCGGCGACGACGTCGAACCGATCGGGCTGCCGACCTATCTGGTGCTCAAGCGCGTCGACGACCTGGCGTACGGCCTCGGGTTGTGGTGGGGTGTGCTACGGGAGCGCAACGTGCGCGCCCTGAAACCCCAGATCCGCAGTTAGCCGCCGCCTTGACCGCAGCCGTCTCGCACAGCGATGTGCTGATCGTCGGGGCCGGCAGTGCTGGATCGGTTGTCGCCGAACGCCTTTCCGCCGACGCGGACCGCACGGTCACCGTCCTCGAGACGGGCCCCGCCCTCGACGATCCGGGCCTGCTCGCCCAGACCGCCAACGGTCTGCAGCTGCCGATCGGCGTCGGCAGCCCCCTGGTCCGGCGCTATCAGACCCACCTCACCGACGAACCCGTCCGCCAGCACCCCCTGGTGCGGGGGGCCACGGTGGGCGGATCGGGAGCCATCAACGGCGGCTACTTCTGCCGCGGATTGCCCCGCGACTTCGACCGCATCGGCCTACCGGGCTGGGGATGGTCCGAGGTGCTGGACAGCTTCCGGGCCATCGAGACCGACCTGGACTTCGACGGTCCCGCCCACGGCGACAGCGGCCCCATCCTGGTGCGCCGCACCCACGAGATGACGGGAACCACGGAGCGTTTCATCACCGCCGCCCAGCGCGCCGGATTCGGCTGGATCGCCGACCTCAACGACGTTGCGGCTGAACCAATTTCGGGGATAGGCGCCGTCCCGCTCAACATCGTCGACGGCGTGCGCAGGGGGTCCGGCACCGCGTATCTCATCCCGGCGCTGAGCCGGCCGAACCTGCGCCTGCACGCGCGGACCCGGGCGGTGCGGCTGCGCTTCGCCGGGAGCGTCGCGGTGGGCGTGGACGCGATCGGGCCGGACGGCCACACCGTGTTCACTGCCGACCGAATCGTGTTGTGCGGCGGCGCCATTGAAACGGCGCATCTCCTCATGCTCTCGGGCATCGGCGACCCCGACGCGCTGGCGGCCGCCGGGGTGCCGGTGGTCGCGGCGCTGCCGGTGGGGGCGTCGTTCAGCGATCACGCCGAGTGGGTGCTGCCCACCGACTGGACGGTGGCCCCCGGGCGCCCGGTGCTCGAGGTGGTGCTGAGCACGGCCGACGGCCTCGAGATCAGGCCGTACACCGGTGGATTCGTGGCGATGACCGGCGACGGCACCGCCGGGCACGCCGATTGGCCGCACATCGGGGTGGCCCTCATGCAACCGCGCGCGCGGGGCCGCATCACGCTGGTCTCGCCGGATCCCGACGTGGCGCCGCGCATCGAGCACCGCTACGACAGCGAGCCCGACGACGTCGCGGACCTGCGCCGGGGCATCGACTTGGCCCACGAATTGGCCGGCAGCACAATCGGTTCCGCGACGGCGGTCTGGTCCACCTCGCAGCATCTGTGCGGCACCGCGCCGATGGGTGTCGACGGCGACCCGCGGGCCGTCGTCGACCCCCTGTGCCGGGTCTACGGCATCGACAACCTGTGGGTGATCGACGGCTCGGTCCTGCCCACGATCACCAGCCGCGGTCCGCACGCCACCATCGTGATGATCGGGCACCGGGCGTCAGAATTCGTTTCGACCCGATAGTCTCGTCTCAGACAGGAGGTGGTCGCCATTACCGCCGGGACGACCGACCCGCGCCCCGCGAGGTCGCGGGCCAGGCTGCTGGACGCCGCCGTCACGCTGCTGCGGGCCGGGGGTCCCAGCGCGGTGACGGTCGACGCGGTCACCCGCACCGCCAACGTGGCCAGGGCGACCCTGTATCGCCACTTTCCGAGCGGAAACGACTTGCTGGCAGCGGCTTTCAACAGCCTGATACCGGCGTCACCGACCCCGCCGGCCGAGGGATCGCTGCGGGACCGGCTGGTCGCGGTGGTGTTGGCCCAGGCCGAATCCGTGGCCCACGCGCCCACCCTCATGACGGCGATGTCCTGGCTGGCGCTGGGGCGTGACCTGGAGGGGCTGCCCGAACCCCGGCACAGCGCCAATGCCGACAGCGCGGCGATCACCACCCTGCGCGAGCGGATCGCTCAGCAGTACGCGGAGCCGTTCGACGTCATCTTCGACAGCCCGGAGGCCGCCGAGCTGGGCGAGGTGGACCGATCCCGGGCGATCGCCATGCTCATCGGACCCCTGGTGCTCGGCCGCCTGTCCACCCTGCCCGATTTCGACTACCGCGAATGCGCGCTGGCGGCGGTCGACGGCTTCCTCCACGTCCAGACCAATCGGGCTAACGCAGCGAATACCGAATCGGCAGGTGCTTGAGACCACCCACGAACGTGGTGGCGACGAGTTCGGGTTCCCCGGCGCACTCGACGGACTCCAGCCGGGGCAACAGTTCGGTGAAAAAGCTGTTCACCTCCATGCGGGCCAGCGCGGCCCCCAGGCAGAAGTGCACGCCGTAGCCAAAGGCCAAGTGCTTGTTGGGGTCTCGGCCGACATCGAACCGGAACGGGTCGTCGAACACGTCCTCGTCGCGGTTCGCCGACACGTAGGACAGATACACCGATTCGCCCGCGGCGATCGGCACCCCGCGAACGGCGGTGTCGGCGACCGCGGTGCGCATGAACTCTTTGACCGGCGTCACCCAGCGGATCATCTCCTCGGTCGCCAGCGGCATCAGTGCGGGGTCGGCGGTCAACCGGGCGCGCTGGTCGGGGTTTTCGATCAGCGCCTGCAGCCCGCCGGCGATGGTGGCGCTCGTGGTGTCGTGCCCGGCGGTCGCGATGATGACGTAGTAGGAGGCCGTGTCGACGTCCGACAGCGGCTCGCCGTCGACGCGCGCGTTGGCGATCGCCGACGCCAGGTCGTCGGTGGGGTGGGCCCGCCGCGCCGCGGTGAGATCGCTGAAGTAGCCGAAGAAGTCGAGCAGGATCTGCATCTGCTCCTCGGGCGTGGTGCCCCGCTTGAACTCCTCGTCGTCGCCGCCGAACAGTTCCTGGGTGAGTCTGAGCATGCGCGGGAAATCCGATTCCGGCAGGCCCAGCAGCGACAAGATCACGTACAGCGGGTAGTTCACGGCGACCTCCTGCACGAAATCGCATTCGCCGCCCGCGGCCATCATCTTGTCGACGTAGCTCTTGGCCAGCTCGTCGACCCTGACCTTCAGCGCGCGCATGGCCTTGGGGCGAAACCAGTCGGCACCGATCGCGCGCACCACCTGGTGCCGGGGGTCGTCCATGTGGATCAGGGTGCGCAGGCCCATCCCGGCGTCCAGCTGGGCGCGCGCGAAGTCGTCGGCCTCGGCGGGGGCCAGCAGCGGCCGCGGCTCGTTGAGGAACAGGTCGTTGGCCCGCTCGATCTCCATGACGTCGGCGTGCTTGGTGATCGCCCAGAACGGCCGGTACGGCGGACAGTCGACCAACGACACCGGTGCGTGCGCGCGCAGGTGCGCCAGCGCCGCATGCAGCCGCGGCTCGTCGGCGTACGCGATGGGGTCGGCGAACACCTTGACGGCCTGCGCGGTTTCCGGATCGACGGTCGGTGTGCTCATGGCACTAGTCTTGGCCTCGGCACCGGCCATCTCAAGGCCTCTGACCTGGGCGTTAGCGTCGCGTAGCGACGGCGTCCGGGCCGGGCGTGACGGATTGGGCCCGGGATCTCGCCCGAATTTTGTTCGGGCCCCGATCTAGGGCATACTGTTCAGGTTGCCTTGAGCCGGGTTTGCGCCTGGTCGGGCATACGACCAGCGTCCAAACGGGCGCGTCCGGTCCCATCCTTCGAGTGCGACGAATTTCGATCGTGAAATCGGCGCGCCGAGGCCGCGTGAGGGTGACACACCCGACCGCGGGGGCCGGTGGACCACGACAGGTAAACAGCGGCGCACTATCCGGCGCAACGCTCGATCGGCCAACATCGGCCGGCCCGATCGGCGCGCCGGTGGCACTGAGGACATGGATTATTTGAGCCCGGAAACCGGGCCTCAACAGGAGCGAGGGTAGGAGAAGCGTGGCGGGACAGAAGATCCGCATCAGGCTTAAGGCCTACGACCATGAGGCTATCGACGCGTCGGCGCGCAAGATCGTCGAGACCGTCGTCCGCACGGGTGCCAGCGTCGTAGGGCCGGTGCCGCTGCCGACCGAGAAGAATGTGTATTGCGTCATCCGCTCTCCGCACAAGTACAAGGACTCGCGGGAGCACTTCGAGATGCGCACGCACAAGCGGCTGATCGACATCCTCGACCCGACGCCGAAGACCGTTGACGCGCTGATGCGCATCGACCTTCCGGCCAGTGTCGACGTCAACATCCAGTAGGGGGTTACAGAGCAATGGCGCGTAAGGGCATTCTCGGTACCAAGCTGGGCATGACGCAGGTATTCGACGAGAACAACAGGATTGTGCCGGTGACGGTCGTCAAGGCCGGGCCGAACGTGGTGACCCGCATCCGCACGCCGGAGCAGGACGGCTACAGCGCCGTGCAGCTGGCGTACGGCGAGATCAGTCCGCGCAAGGTCAACAAGCCGGTGACCGGTCAGTACGCGGCCGCGGGCGTCAACCCGCGCCGGTTCTTGGCCGAGCTGCGGCTGGACAACCCGGACGCGGCGGCGGAATACCAGGTCGGCCAGGAGCTGACGGCCGAGATCTTCACCGACGGCAGCTACGTCGACGTCACCGGAACCTCCAAGGGGAAGGGCTTCGCGGGCACCATGAAGCGCCACGGTTTCCGTGGTCAGGGCGCCAGTCACGGTGCCCAGGCGGTGCACCGTCGCCCGGGTTCCATCGGTGGTTGCGCCACCCCCGCCCGCGTGTTCAAGGGCACGCGGATGGCGGGCCGGATGGGTAACGACCGGGTGACCGTCCAAAACCTGTTGGTGCACAAGGTCGATACCGAGAACGGCGTGCTGCTGATCAAGGGTGCGGTCCCCGGCCGCACCGGTGGACTCGTGGTGGTCCGCAGCGCGGTCAAACGAGGTGAGAAGTGATGGCAGCACAAGGTTCCAAGACGCTCAAGATCGACGTCAAGACACCGGCCGGCAAGGTCGAAGGCTCGATCGAGTTGCCGGCCGAATTGTTCGACGCCCCGGCCAATATCGCGCTGATGCACCAGGTCGTCACCGCCCAGCGGGCGGCGGCGCGCCAGGGCACGCACTCGACCAAGACGCGCGGCGACGTCAGCGGCGGTGGCCGTAAGCCCTACCGGCAGAAGGGAACCGGCCGCGCCCGGCAGGGTTCCACGCGGGCCCCGCAGTTCACCGGCGGTGGCGTCGTGCACGGCCCCAAGCCGCGTGACTACAGCCAGCGCACGCCCAAGAAGATGATCGCCGCGGCGTTGCGCGGTGCGCTGTCCGACCGGGCGCGCAACGGGCGCATCCACGCGGTCACCGAAATCGTCGCCGGCCAGACCCCGTCGACCAAGAGCGCCAGGGCGTTCCTGGGCACGCTGACCGAGCGCAAGCAGGTGCTGGTCGTGATCGGACGCAGCGACGAGGCGGGCGCCAAGAGCGTGCGCAACCTTCCCGGTGTGCACATCCTGACACCCGGCCAGCTCAACACCTATGACGTGCTCCGCTCCGACGACGTGGTGTTCAGCGTGGAGGCCCTCAACGCCTACATCAGCGCCAACACCGGTACTCCCGAGGAGGTTTCGGCCTGATGGCGACCGTCACTGACCCCCGCGACATCATCTTGGCCCCGGTCATCTCGGAGAAGTCCTATTCGCTCCTCGATGACAACGTGTACACGTTCGTGGTGCACCCCGATTCGAACAAGACGCAGATCAAGATCGCCATCGAGAAGATCTTCTCCGTCAAGGTCGCATCGGTGAACACCGCGAACCGGCAGGGTAAGCGCAAGCGCACCAGGACCGGGTTCGGCAAGCGCAAGAGCACCAAGCGGGCCATCGTCACGCTGGCGCCGGGTAGCAAGCCGATCGATCTGTTCGGGGCACCGGCCTAGCCGCCGCGAGAGGAAGACCTGATTAGACATGGCAATTCGTAAGTACAAGCCGACGAGCCCCGGCCGTCGCGGCGCAAGCGTGTCCGATTTCTCCGAGGTCACCCGTTCCACCCCGGAGAAGTCGTTGGTTCGGCCGCTGCACGGCCACGGTGGGCGTAACGCGCACGGCCGCATCACCACCCGCCACAAGGGTGGCGGCCACAAGCGCGCCTACCGGGTGATCGACTTCCGTCGCAACGACAAGGACGGCGTCAACGCCAAGGTCGCCCACATCGAATACGACCCCAACCGGACCGCCAACATCGCGTTGCTGCACTTCCTGGACGGCGAGAAGCGCTACATCATTGCGCCGCAGGGACTTTCGCAGGGCGACGTGGTGGAGACGGGTCCGAACGCGGACATCAAGCCGGGCAACAACCTGCCGCTGCGCAACATCCCGGCCGGTACCGTGATCCACGCCGTGGAACTGCGGCCGGGCGGTGGCGCCAAGCTGGCGCGGTCGGCCGGCGCGAGCATTCAGTTGCTCGGTAAGGAGGGCACCTACGCGTCGCTGCGTATGCCCAGCGGCGAGATCCGTCGCGTCGACGTGCGTTGCCGCGCCACCGTCGGCGAGGTGGGCAACGCCGAGCAGGCGAACATCAACTGGGGGAAGGCCGGCCGCATGCGGTGGAAGGGCAAGCGCCCTTCGGTCCGTGGTGTGGTCATGAACCCGGTGGATCACCCGCACGGTGGTGGTGAGGGCAAGACCTCCGGTGGTCGCCACCCGGTGAGCCCGTGGGGCAAGCCCGAGGGCCGCACCCGCCATCCGAACAAGGCCAGCAACAAGCTCATCGTGCGACGCCGGCGTACCGGCAAGAAGCACGGTCGCTGAGGAACCCCAGGACCAGGAGTAGTCAGCACATGCCACGCAGCCTGAAGAAGGGCCCGTTCGTCGACGGCCACCTGCTCAAAAAGGTGGACGCGCAGAACGAGAAGAACACCAAACAGGTGATCAAGACATGGTCGCGCCGTTCGACGATCATTCCTGACTTCATCGGCCACACGTTCGCTGTCCACGACGGACGCAAGCACGTCCCGGTGTTCGTCACCGAGTCGATGGTCGGCCACAAGCTTGGTGAATTCGCCCCCACCCGCACCTTCAAGGGACACATCAAGGACGACCGGAAGGCCAAACG
The DNA here is from genome assembly GCF_035666375.1 of Mycobacterium sp. 5-140-3-2. Classification (NCBI taxonomy): domain Bacteria; kingdom Bacillati; phylum Actinomycetota; class Actinomycetes; order Mycobacteriales; family Mycobacteriaceae; genus Mycobacterium; species Mycobacterium sp. 5-140-3-2. Next base: position 4,751,073 of record NZ_CP142025.1, on the reverse strand, counting down.
GCGATGACCACGACTGAATTTCCCTCGGCGGTGGCCAAAGCGCGCTTCGTGCGGGTGTCGCCGAGAAAGGCGCGACGGGTGATCGACCTGGTGCGCGGCCGCTCGGTGGCCGACGCGCTCGACATCCTGCGCTGGGCGCCGCAGGCCGCCAGCGAGCCGGTGGCCAAGGTGATCGCCAGCGCCGCGGCCAACGCGCAGAACAACAACGGGCTGGACCCGTCGACCCTGGTGGTCGCCACCGTCTACGCCGACGAGGGCCCCACCGCCAAGCGCATCCGGCCGCGCGCCCAGGGCCGCGCGTTCCGGATTCGCAAGCGCACCAGCCACATCACGGTCGTGGTGGAGAGCCGCCCGGCCAAGGACCAGCGGTCGGCGAAGTCGACCCGGGCCCGCCGCGCCGAGGCGAGCAAGGCCGCCGCCAAGAAGGCCCCGGCCACCAAGGCGCCGGCCAGCAAGGCACCCGCCAAGAAGGCCGCGGCAAAAGCGCCCGCGAAGAAGGCCGCACCGAAAGCCGAAGCCAAGACGTCTGAGACTTCTGACGCGAAGGGAGGCTCAGACTAGTGGGCCAGAAGATCAATCCGCACGGCTTCCGGCTGGGCATCACGACCGACTGGAAGTCCCGCTGGTACGCCGACAAGCAGTACTCGGACTACGTCAAGGAAGACGTCGCGATCCGGCGGCTGCTGTCGACCGGCCTGGAGCGGGCCGGGATCGCCGACGTGGAGATCGAGCGCACCCGCGACCGCGTCCGGGTGGACATCCACACCGCGCGTCCGGGCATCGTCATCGGCCGCCGCGGCACCGAGGCCGACCGGATCCGCGCCGACCTGGAGAAGCTGACCGGCAAGCAGGTCCAGCTCAACATCCTCGAGGTCAGAAACCCTGAGTCCCAAGCGCAATTGGTGGCCCAGGGCGTCGCCGAGCAGCTGAGCAACCGCGTGGCGTTCCGCCGGGCGATGCGCAAGGCCATCCAGTCGGCGATGCGCCAGCCCAACGTCAAGGGCATCCGCGTGCAGTGCTCCGGCCGTCTCGGCGGCGCCGAGATGAGCCGCTCGGAGTTCTACCGCGAGGGCCGGGTGCCGCTGCACACGCTGCGCGCCGACATCGACTACGGCCTGTACGAGGCCAAGACCACCTTCGGCCGGATCGGCGTGAAGGTGTGGATCTACAAGGGCGACATCGTCGGTGGCAAGCGCGAACTGGCCGCCGCCGCTCCCGCGGGCGCCGAGCGTTCCCGCCGCGAGCGCCCGTCGGGCACCCGCCCGCGCCGCAGTGGCGCCTCAGGCACCACGGCCACCAGCACCGAGGCCGGCCGGGCCGCCAGCGCCGAAGAGGGCGCCGCGGCCGCCGCACCCGCTGCAGAACCGCAAAGCACGGAGAGCTGAATCATGTTGATTCCACGCAGAGTTAAACACCGCAAGCAGCACCACCCCCGCCAGCGCGGTATCGCCAGCGGCGGCACGGCGGTGAACTTCGGCGACTACGGCATCCAGGCCCTGGAGCACGCGTACGTCACCAACCGGCAGATCGAGTCCGCTCGTATCGCCATCAACCGGCACATCAAGCGTGGCGGCAAGGTGTGGATCAACGTGTTCCCCGACCGCCCGCTGACCAAGAAGCCCGCGGAAACCCGGATGGGTTCGGGTAAGGGTTCGCCGGAGTGGTGGGTCGTCAACGTCAAGCCGGGCCGGGTGCTGTTCGAGCTCAGCTACCCCAACGAGCAGATCGCCCGTGCGGCGCTCACCCGCGCGATCCACAAGTTGCCGATCAAGGCGCGCATCGTGACTCGAGAGGATCAGTTCTGATGGCAGTGGGAATTTCGCCGGGCGAACTGCGCGAGCTCACCGACGAGGAGCTGAGCGAGCGGTTGCGCGAGTCCAAGGAAGAGCTGTTCAACCTGCGCTTCCAGATGGCGACCGGCCAGCTCACCAACAACCGCCGGCTTCGCACCGTGCGTCAGGAGATCGCGCGCGTCTACACCGTGCTGCGCGAACGAGAACTGGGCCTGGCTTCCGGGCCGGATGGTAAGGAATCGTGATGGCAGAAGCCAAGAAGGCCGCCCCCAAGAAGGCCGCCGCAGCCCAAGCCGCGTCGAAGGACAAGGGCCCCAAGCACACTCCCGCGAACCCGAAGGTGCGTGGCCGCCGCAAGATGCGCATCGGTTACGTGGTGAGCGACAAGATGCAGAAGACCATCGTGGTCGAACTGGAAGACCGCGTCCGTCACCCGCTGTACGGCAAGATCATCCGGACCACCAAGAAGGTCAAGGCGCACGACGAGAACAGCGCCGCCGGGATCGGCGACCGCGTCTCGCTGATGGAGACGCGCCCGACGTCGGCGACCAAGCGCTGGCGGCTCGTCGAGATTCTGGAAAAGGCGAAGTAAGGCATCGAGCGACATCGAAACGCCCGGGACGTGATCGTCTCGGGCGTTTTGCTACCCGCACGTAACGCCGCTGCGAAAAAACGCGGAAAGTTCGCGGCCACGTTACGCTCGGCGCATGTCCACTGACTCGCGAGCCTTCAACGGCAAGATCGAGCTCGATATCCGCGATTCCGAACCGGATTGGGGTCCCTACGCCGCGCCGACCGCGCCGCAGGATGCACCGAACGTCCTCTATCTGGTTTGGGATGACACCGGCATCGCGACCTGGGACTGCTTCGGCGGCCTGGTCGAGATGCCGGCCATGTCGCGCATCGCCGAACGCGGCGTCCGGCTTTCGCAGTTTCACACCACCGCGCTGTGTTCGCCGACCCGGGCGTCGCTGCTCACCGGGCGCAATGCCACGACCGTCGGCATGGCCACCATCGAGGAGTTCACCGAGGGCTTCCCCAACGCCAACGGTCGCATCCCGTTCGACACCGCCCTGCTGTCCGAGGCCCTCGCCGAGGCGGGATACAACACCTACTGCGTGGGCAAGTGGCACCTGACGCCGCTGGAGGAATCGAACCTGGCGTCGACGAAGCGGCACTGGCCGCTCTCGCGCGGCTTCGAACGGTTCTACGGGTTCCTGGGCGGGGAGACCGACCAGTGGTATCCCGACCTGGTGTACGACAACCATCCGGTCAGCCCGCCGGCCACCCCGGAGGACGGCTACCACCTGTCAAAGGACCTCGCCGACAAGACGATCGAATTCATCCGCGACGCCAAAGTGATTGCGCCGGAAAAGCCGTGGTTCTCCTACGTGTGCCCCGGCGCCGGGCACGCGCCGCATCACGTCTTCAAGCAATGGGCCGACCACTACGCCGGCCGTTTCGACATGGGCTACGAGCGCTACCGGGAGATCGTGCTGGAGCGGCAGAAGTCGATGGGCATCGTGCCGGGCGACACCGAACTGTCGCCGGTCAACCCGTACCTCGACGTGAAGGGTCCCGACGGCCAGGAGTGGCCCCTGCAGGACACGGTGCGACCCTGGGATTCCCTGAATGACGACGAGAAGAGGCTGTTTTCCCGGATGGCCGAGGTGTTCGCCGGGTTCCTGAGCTACACCGACGCCCAGATCGGCCGGATCCTGGACTATCTCGAGGAATCGGGTCAGCTCGACAACACCATCATCGTGGTGATCTCCGACAACGGCGCCAGCGGCGAGGGCGGGCCCAACGGATCGGTCAACGAGGGCAAGTTCTTCAACGGCTACATCGACACGGTCGAAGAAAGCATGAAGCTGTTCGAGCATCTCGGCGGGCCGCAGACCTACAACCACTACCCGATCGGGTGGGCGATGGCATTCAACACGCCCTACAAGCTCTACAAGCGCTACGCCTCCCACGAGGGCGGGATCGCCGACACCGCAATCATCTCCTGGCCCAACGGGATTGCCGCGCACGGCGAGGTCCGCGACAACTACGTCAACGTCTGCGACATCACGCCGACCGTCTACGACCTGCTCGGCCTGACGCCGCCGCAAACCGTCAAGGGCATCGCACAGAAACCACTGGACGGCGTGAGTTTCAAAGCGGCACTTGACGATCCGAAGGCCACCACCGGCAAAAGCACCCAGTTCTACACCATGCTGGGTACCCGCGGGATCTGGCACGAGGGCTGGTTCGCCAACACCGTGCACGCGGCCACACCGGCCGGCTGGTCGCATTTCGACGCCGATCGCTGGGAGCTGTTCCACATCGAGGCCGACCGCAGCCAGTGCCACGACCTCGCGGCCCAAAAGCCGGAGAAACTCGAGGAACTCAAGGCGTTGTGGTTCTCGGAGGCCGCCAAGTACAACGGGCTGCCCCTCTCGGATTTCAACATCCTGGAGACCCTGGGGCGCTCGCGGCCGTATCTGGTCGGCGAACGGTCCAGCTACGTCTACTATCCCGATTGCGCGGACGTGAGCATCGGCGCGGCCGCCGAGATCCGCGGCCGCTCGTTTTCGGTGCTGGCCGAGGTGACCATCGATACCACCGGCGCCGAGGGTGTGCTGTTCAAGCAGGGCGGCGCGCACGGCGGGCACGTGTTGTTCATCCAGGACGGGCGGCTGCATTACGTGTACAACTTCCTCGGCGAGCGCCAGCAGGAGGTCTCCTCGGCGCAGGCCGTGCCGTTGGGCAGGCATCTGTTCGGCGCCAGCTATTCGCGGACCGGCACGGTCGAAAACAGTCATACGCCGCTGGGTGACGTGACGCTGTTCATCGATGACGAGGTTGTCGGCACGCTCGCCGGGGTGAGCACCCACCCCGGCACCTTCGGGTTGGCGGGCGCCGGCATCACCGTCGGTCGCAACGGCGGGTCGGGTGTGTCCAGTCGCTTCAAGGCGCCGTTCGCGTTCACCGGCGGGACCATCGCACAGGTCACCGTCGACCTGTCCGGCCGGCCCTATCGGGACGTGGAAACCGAGATCGCGCTGGCCTTTTCGCGCGACTGACGCGGCCGCGCGAGCGAGCGCCGGCGACGCCTGGATCGATCGAGCAGGGTTCGTCATACCCTGGACTGGTGCTGAGCGAACTGGTCGACCTCCCCGGCGGGTCATTCCGCATGGGCTCGACCAGCTTCTACCCGGAAGAGGCGCCGATCCATACGGTCACCGTGGGTCCCCTTGCGGTGGAACGGCACCCGGTGACCAATGCGCAGTTCGCCGAATTCGTCGACGCCACCGGGTATCTCACGGTGGCCGAGCAACCGATCGACCCGGCGCTGTACCCCGGTGCGGATCCCGACGATCTGTGCCCGGGCGCAATGGTTTTCCGGCCGACGCCGGGGCCGGTGGACCTGCGTGACTGGCGACAGTGGTGGCGGTGGGTGCCGGGCGCGAGCTGGCGTCATCCGTTCGGGCCCGACAGCGACGTGGCCGACCGCGGCGATCACCCGGTGGTGCAGGTCGCCTACCCCGACGCGGCCGCCTACGCGCGCTGGGCGGGGCGGCGGCTGCCGACCGAGGCCGAGTGGGAGTACGCGGCCCGCGCCGGAAGCACCACGACGTACTCGTGGGGTGACGAGGTCACCAGCGATGGCCGGCTGATGGCCAACACCTGGCAGGGCAGCTTCCCCTACCGCAATGACGGGGCGCTCGGCTGGGTGGGGACCTCGCCGGTCGGCACGTTTGCGCCCAACGCGTTCGGCCTTATCGACATGATCGGCAACGTCTGGGAATGGACCGCCACCGAATTCTCGCCGCACCACCGGCTCGATTCGGCGCCCAAGGCCTGCTGCACCCCGCCGGGCCCCGCCGACCCATCCGTCAGCCAGACGTTGAAGGGCGGCAGCCACCTGTGCGCGCCGGAGTACTGCCACCGATACCGGCCGGCGGCCCGGTCCCCGCAATCGCAGGACTCCGCGACCACCCACATCGGGTTTCGCTGCGTGGCGGATTCGCGGTCAGGCTAGGCCGGGCGGTTGTCGGTTGCCTGTGGCATAGTCGAACGTATGTTCGATGAGGTGCGGCGGCGTGCGGTGATCGCGGAGCTTGATGAGCTCGTTGAGCGGTGTCATCCGTCGTCGACGCGGGAGTCGGCGGCGTTGTTGGAGCACCTCGGGGTTGTGGCGCGGGTGGAGAATCGGGCGGCCGCGGCGCAGTTGGTGGCGATCGGGGAGTTGTTTGCTTACCGGCTCTCGCGCTGTGCGGAGACCGAGGAGTGGGCGGTGGACACCGAGGCGGCGGTGGCTGCGGAGGTGGGCGCGCAGTTGCGGATCGGCCAGGGGTTGGCCGCGAGTCGGGTGCGCTATGCCCGGGCGATGCGGGAGCGGTTGCCGCTGGTGGGGGCGGTGTTTGGCGCGGGGGATATCGATTATCGGATGTTTCAGACGATCGTGTTCCGCACGGATCTGATTACCGACCTCGAGGTGTTGCGTTCGGTGGACGCGGTGTTGGCGGCCAATGTGGGCCGGTGGCCGTCGTTGAGTCAGGGCCGGTTGGCGGCCCAGGTCGACAAGGTCGTGGCCAAGGCTGATGTGGATGCGGTGCGGCGGCGCCAGGAGCGCGCGGCCGGCCGGCAGGTGTGGATGGCCGACATGGGTGATGGGCTGGCGCATCTGGAGGCCACCCTGTATGCCCCGGATGCCCATGCCCTGGATCGGCGCCTGGATGGGTTGGCGGCCACGGTGTGTGCCCATGACCCACGGACTCGCGAGCAGTGCCGCGCTGATGCGTTGGGGGCGTTGGCCGCCGACGCCGATCGGCTGGGGTGTCGCTGCGGGCGCGCGGATTGTGCGGCCGGGGGGCGGGCCGCGGGCCCGGTGACTGTCCATGTGATCGGCGAACACGCGGTGCTGGAGGGTCGCGCATCCACTCCGGGTGTCGAGGTCGGCGCCGAGGGATTGATTCCGCCGGAGGTGCTCGCCGAGCTGGCGGCCTCGGCCACACTGGTGCCGTTGACCCATCCCGCCGATGCGCCACCCGAGGCGGGGTATGTGCCCTCGCGGGCGCTGGCTGATTTTGTGCGGTGTCGGGATCTGACGTGTCGCTGGCCCGGCTGTGATCGCCCGGCCACCGCCTGCGATGTGGACCACACCATCCCCTACGCCGCCGGCGGGCCCACGCACGCGTCGAAGCTGAGATAATGTTAAACTACCCTCATGTCACGCCGGAAAGCCACTGCTCAGCGAGTTGGTGTTCAGTCGGCCGCGGTCTACGCACGTATCTCTGCTGACGTTGAGGGCGCCGGGTTAGGGGTGGCGCGCCAGTTGGAGGATTGCCGCAAGCTGGCCGCCGATCGCGGCTGGCCAGTCGGTGATGAGTACGTCGATAATGATGTGTCGGCCTTCTCTGGTAAACCGCGCCGCGAGTACGCACGGATGCTGGCCGATCTGGAGTCGGGTGCGCGCGATGCGGTGCTCGTCTACAACTTGGATCGGTTGCATCGCCGCCCGGTGGAGCTGGAAGAGTTCGTCGCGTTGTGTGAATCGGTAGGAGTGCGCGACGTGGCCACCGTGACCGCCGATATCGATCTGGGCAATGATGACGGGTTGTTCATGGCCCGGATTTTCGCCGCGTTCGCCGCCAAAGAGTCCGGACGCAAATCCGCACGCATCCGCCGCAAGATGTTGCAGAACGCCGAACAAGGACGCCCGCACGGCTCGGTGCGCCCGTTCGGGTACGAACCCGACAAGATCACCGTGCGCAGCGAGGAGGCTGCCGTGGTGCGTGAGATGGTGGACCGGTATCTGGCGGGGGCCTCGATCCGCTCATTGACCATGTGGCTCAACGATTCCGGGATCGCGCCTGCGGCATCGAAATCGTGGCGGACCTCGGCGGTGCGCCAAATCCTATGCTCGGGTCGCGTGGCGGGACTGCGCGAGCATCACGGCCAGGTGATCGGTGAGGCCGCGTGGCCAGCGATCATCAGCCCCATGCAGCGCGATCAGGTGTTAGCCCGCATGACCGCGCGGGCGCTGACCAAGACCCGCGCCCCGCGCACCTACCTGCTGTCGGGATTGCTGCGCTGCGGCCGGTGCGGCAACCGGTTGTATTCCCAAGCCCGCCATGTCAATCCCGAGAACCGGGTGCGCCGCTATGTGTGTCTGAGCGGCCCGGATCAGGGCGGCTGCGGCCGCTTGACGGTCGTGGCTCAACCCGTCGAGGACCTTCTCACGGACGCGGTGCTGACCCGGTTGGACTCTCCGGCACTGGCCGATGCACTAGTGGGGAAATCCAGCGTGGATGCCAATGTCGCAGAGTTGTCGGTTCAGCTCGACGCCGACACCGCCCGTTTGGATGAGCTGGCCGCGCTGTATGCGGACGGTGCCGTGACCGCGCGGGAGTGGATCGCCGCCCGTGACCCCATCACCGCCCGCATCGCCCAAACGCGTAAAGCGATCGCCGCGGCCACCGACACCGCAGACGTCAACGAACTCGCGGGCACCGGACACCTGCTCCGCGAGCAATGGGACAGCTTGGACATCGACCGCCAACAAGCGGTCATCAAGTCCGTGCTCGGTCACGCCGTGATCGCCCCGGGTACTCCCGGCGCACGCAGCCTCGACATCAACCGCGTCCATCCGCATTGGCGCATCTAGGTCAATCCGGTGACGAAGAGTCGGTCGCTGCCGGTTGGCTTTATCAGGGTGGGGAAGCCCATTACTTCGGTGAGGTTGAGCGCCTGGTCCGTTTCGAGTACTTCGAACCCGCACCGTTCGTAAAACGTTGGCAGGGCGGGCCGGTCAGCATGGAACTCACCGTAAAGGACGAGATATCCCGACTGGCGCGCAATGTCGGTCCCTACCCTGACTAGCCGCGATCCGATGCCCGTGCCGTGCACGGTTGGATCGACCGCTAGGACACCTAGTTTTGCGACGTGAAATAAGAACGCGGCATTCTGGCCATTGAATTGCGGTCCTCGTTGCAGCAGCGCTGGGGGCGGCCCGAGAAGCAACAGCCCCACTGTTTTTGCACCGCTTCGCGCCGACAGGACCAGAGTTCGCGCGCAGAGGCTGTCGAACATGTTGGCGTACTGGTTGATTGATCGCGCGTGCTTAATCCCCCCTCGTAGTGCGTGACTTAAGACGCCCGACTCCTTTGCCTCAGCGAGGTCTTCGCCCAGCGCACTGCCGGGCCCAATTCCAGCAAGTATTTGCCACCGTTCCAGGTCCTCAATTTCCGCGATACTGGCGTCCTGGATGCCGATCTTCTTCCTCGCCACCGATGTCACCTTTCCTTTGCGTCAAGCATGCTGGGAGTGATCGCCCGTGCCGCTTCGGCTTTGGCTGCGGATGCTAGCGGTTGCCTCCGACATGTCCGCCAAACGCATTTCGTTGAGCAGTCGCGACACGAATGCTGGTGAGCGGCCTCAGCTATCCTTGGCGCTACAGCCTGAGCGCCGCCGCGGCTGTCGGGGTGTCCACCTCGGTGACGCACCCGATGGTGGGTGTGCTTTCGTTCCCCGGCGCACCGCCACCGTGTGCCTGGGTCTGCTGAGCGGTCAAGGCCTAGCTCCGGTCGGTCGAACCACTGTTCGAACTCGGACAGCCCGCCTGCCCCATTGGAGCGGACAGTAGACGAATCGGTCAGCGCACGGAATCTGGCCTAATACAACCCTTTCCCTGGCCACAAGCGCATCCCGTTTCTGGACCTTGCGCGGGCAGTCTTCTTGAGTCTTGGCGCGCTGCATGACACCGGTATGAGGTCTACTGGTTCTCCTGAAATGGATCTTCCGGTGACCGGAGTGAAAAACTGAAGTGCCCCATAGCTTCATTGAACGCCGGCCTTGATTTGCCGGGGATTGACTATCGGGCTGTCGCCATCGTGTTTACGCTAGCCGAAGGTGGCTCCAGTTCACGACTGCAGCAAGGTGTTTGGGATTGATTCCGAGGCGTTTCGCAACGTCCTGCGTGCCTCCGTGGACCTCAACGAGGCGCTGAAATAGTGTTCCTGTCGCAGGTTTGAATTCGCCGGGCTCGGTTCGGCGCCACTTCGACATCTGGATTTGTAGGGCACGGTAGCGAGCATCGTCGATGTAGTCGAGTTCGTGTGCGCGGTAGATGATCGCGGCCACTGACATGCCCCATGAACTCTTCAACTGAATGAAGTCGGCCAACTTGGGCTTATCGATCATCGCGGCGTCGAAATCTGCACGCGGAAACAGCAGTGCACCTGCAAACTGATTCGCTTCGCTTTCCACGGAATCGTGACGACGATCGTGAAATATCAAGTGGCCGCATTCGTGTCCCAAACTGAACCGGAACCTATCGCCCGGAACTGCGGGATTGAGACCGATGACCGGTACACCATTCACCCACGCGGACAAGCCGTCTAGCCCGGGAAGGCTAGGAATCGGCACAAGACAGATCCCCGCGCGTTCGACGAGCGCGGTCAGATTGCGGATGGGCCCCGATTCCTCCTGGCCCAGCACAGCACGGATGTCGCCGGCCAGTTCCTCGATTTCATCGGGGCCGGCCCCTGGCCCATGTCGGTGCAGGAGAATATCGGGGGCCTTCGGCGTGACGTTAAGCAACTCGCCGAAGACTTCGCCGGCCAACCGGAGAAGCTCCTTGGCCCGCTTCTTTGCCGCAACCGATGTCGACGCTCGGGCCCGATGAATGGGTTCGGACATGTCAGGCAAGCTCAGTCGATCATTGCGGTAACCCAGGGCCGCGAGATCGCCTCCGAAGCTTCGGCGACCGCTTTCGATCGCTGACACCATTGGTACCGACAGGCCGAGAATCTCTGCGAGGTCGCCCTGGTTGAGCCCTTCGATGTCGCGGAATGCTCGCAGCCTGTTCACAGGCCGTCTGCCTCCCCGAAGTCCAAATCCTCGCCGAGGTCATCGAACGGATCGTTCTCGCCTTGGTCAAATTTCAAGTCGCCGCCACCGTCTGGCGGCGAATCGGCCGCGAAGGGCCAGAATCCAACGTGGTCCAATTCTCCTGCGGGTACCAGTCGCTGCCGATTGACCATCCGCTTGGTTGCACAGGCCCACAGTCGCATGCCGCCCCGTTCGAAGGTGTAGGCGAGCAGCTTGGGGTGTCCGCTACGATTCTGGCGCGGTGGTTCGAACAAGACAAGTTGTTCGGCCCCGGAAAGGGCTTCCTCAATGTCGATCGCGGCCTTGCTGCGGATCAGGTAGGAATCTCGCGTGCTCATGTCGGTGACTTGCACGCGTCCCGATTCCATGTATTCCTGGTGCAGCGCGAATTGATCCGACTGAGCAATCTGCGCCTGGGCGATTGAGCGGAATCGATGCGACTTATCCATCCGGGTGGGCGGTGAACCCCATTCCGCGGTGAAGGTCCGCGCATCGGCGGCCGCACCGACGTATGCCGCTAATAGGATCTGGGCGAAAGCATCGACCTCGTGCCGCTCTAGCTGCATGCTGTACATACTACATTGCTTGTAGAAATTTTACTGCGAATGTTGCATCGTGTCGGTGACGCGCCAGCGGCTCCATCCACCGTCAGGTGGAGTTACCGCTACTTCGCTCGGCCGGGAGACGGGCAGCGATTCGGTATGAACTTTAATCCGCTTGCATACCATCGAGTTCAACGGAGAGATCCCAGTTCGGCTGGCGTGGGTGCTCACCATTTGACGAGTTCTGGGTGGGTTGCCCATATTTGGGGTAGCGACAGTTCCCCGAAGGGGGTGACCGCGAACGGCATGGTGACCCTCGTATTGCCTGTGCCGGGATCGAAGTGTGGCGACACGATTTCCAGGCTGGAGCCGCGTCGTTGCGGTGCGGCGTACAGGGTGAACTCGTAGCCGTCATAGGAGCGGCCGACGAGCGTGTAGCCGTCTCCGACCGGGGGTAGTCCCAGGGTGGCGGTCCATCCCCACATCCGCCACAGTTGTTGCAGCCGCTCACATACCGTTGAGGCGTCCCATTCTCCGCCGGGGTAGAACACATATCCCACGGTGAAGCCCAGGTTGTTACCGTGCGTTGTCGGTTGGGCGTGGTCCATCCATTGTGACCATTCCGTGCCCACACGCGCGCGGGGTAGGTGCAGGAACACCCGCTGTTGGTCGGGCAGGTCGCGCAGTGTGTCCGCCATATATTTGATCAATTCTTCTCGAATCACCCGCCCGCTGTCGGGCGGCACGCCGTCACCATTGTGTGTCCCAATGTCCACCTCGACCTCGTTTCTTTTGCGACGGAAGTCCCAGCGTTGTGCCCGCAAAGGACAGCCCACCAATCATCAATTATGTTGCCGCACACCATCTCTATGCGCGACCTGGCCCAGGAATGCATCGTCGAATCGGTAACCGGTCGGGCCGAACTCGAACCCTCGTCCGCTGCCTTGGTCATAGCAGTACACCCCGCCGTTGCGCAGGGAGCGACAGGTGAGCATGGCGGCACCCAGCGATCCGTACGTGGCGGTTTGGCCGGCATCGAGCACCTCCATCGACAAGGGCGCACCGAGTGGCCCGTCGGCGCACACCGACTGTGGGCCCCTCGCCCGCGCGTAGCGCCACGATGGCGCCGTACCACTTGCTCTCGCACAACGGGTTAGCGCTCACGGCTTGACGGCGCAGACCGTCTGCGAGTTGGCAGCGCACCGACGGCCTCGAACCGGCCGGTGGCCTCGCACACCACACCGGCCGTGGCAAACCATGAGGATCCCGCCAGTGGGGCCGGGTTCTCCAAACGGTCACCGGTGAACTCGCGCACCTGCCCAGCCGCCTGCCACAGCGCCCATCCGGCCACCAGCACGCCCGCCGCAGTAGCTGCCAGCTTGGTCGCACCCTTGACCACGGACCCCCCCGCACCCCACCCGCTGCGCCGACCGTCGATGACCTGGGCAGCTCGCAGGGCGTCCTGCTGGCCCAAGCGTGGGGCCGCCGCTCGGCGCCGCTGCACGTACGGCGGCACCCTGCGGCCGTTGCAGTCGGTGTAGCCGCTGATCGGTACCAACCTCATGCTCGGCATCGTGCACGTGCACACCGACAACCTTCCGTGCTCCGTTAATACGCCGTCACGTGATCGAGCCCGCTGAAGCCGGCCTGGCCTTTGCTGATCAGCTAGTCACGAGGAATATCGAGTTGGCTTAGTGCAAGGCCAGCGGCTGGAGGCTGCGGTTCGTCAAATGTTGTGTCAGCCATGCTGGTCGCCCTTCCTTATTTGACGGCACAGCCGTCTCAAGTCACCGCAGAGCGACCGCACGTCAAAATAAAGACGAAAGATGCTCGAAGGTGGCAGCAAATTATGTTGATAGAGGGGTCCTAATGTCAGCGTGGCGCGAACGCGACGTGCTGGCGAAGCAGAACCCGCACCCGGGCCGGAACTAGCCGGGGCGGGCTGACGATCATCCGTCCCGCTGCCCGAGCTGCGTCTTTGCGCTCACCGAACTTGGTGACAGCGGGATCATGCATCCGCCACGGCGAAGCGCGGTACTTCGGTTGCGACGCAACGATCTCCAGCATCGTCTCGATGTCCTTCACGTCGCGGTCGGAGTGCCGCACTGTCCATGCCAGCATCTTCATCACGAACGCGGCCTCAACGTCGGGAAGCGGGACTTCGAATTCCAGATAGGTGCCGTCGGTGAGCCGCGCTGTGACCGCGACCTGGATCGGCGGTGACGCCAGCGCCAGGCGCAATCCGGGCGCCCCGTCAAAGGCCCGTTCCCCGAGGTATCGCTTGCCCGCCTTGGCCTCGGTGGGTACCAGGAGATCGACCGCCTGCCCACCGAGCTCGTATCGGTTTCCGCTGGTGTCCGTGTAGCCCAGCGCAGTGAGCTGGTCGTGCAAGTCGCCGGCGACAGCTACCTGCTCGTCAATTCCGGTATCGGCATCGGAGGTCACCCGCGGGATTCCCGGCACGTCATAGACATGACGTAGCAGCCGCACCATGTGGCCGCCGATGACGCGGTAATCCAGGTCAGCGGCTACGGTGAACACGTCGTGCAGCGCGCGCATCCCGTTGTCATCGGCCACGGCGGTGCACGCGACGATGACCGATACCGCGCCGGTCACCGGCCCGCGATCCAGTCGTCGAGTCGTTGCAGGGCGCCGTCACCAGCATCAGCACCGGCGTTCATATCCTGCAGGACAACCACCGGGTCTGCGGTGATGATGTCGGAATGCTGCACATCGGTGAGCTGGTTCCACCACGCGGCGGTCGCCCACACCGTCGAGTCGGCAGGAACACGTACGGTCAAGGTTGCTTCCTCAGCGGTGGCTTGCACCAGACCGAAGTCGGTGAGGTCGATCAGCTCCTGGGCGTAGACCAGGCCGTGTCTCGGCACCCGCCACGGCGCCAGCACGTCGGCGGCGACCTCACCGCCGGCGATCACCGGCACGGTCAGCTCTGCGCCGAGCCGGATCGCGCTGCGGACCTGGTCGGTGACGGGGTCCATCCCGTACCAGTAGGTCTCAACGACTCCGTCATCGGCTGGCACTGACGCCAGCTCGACGAGCGACTCCCGACGAGCGTCGGGCGCCATGGGGGTATCTGGCAGCGGCTCCTTCTCGACCATCTTCGATACCGCCTGCTGGCTGACGGCGATGGCCGCGGCGAGGTCGCTTTGGCGCAGGTGCTCGCGGGTGAGCACGCAGACCCGCTCGGCCGCGCGCCGCCGCCAGCTACGTTCGCCTGCGCCTCGGTGTGGGCGCGCCCCCACGGGGGCACGATAGGTCGTCCCGGAGAGCACCAGTTCGCCGGTGCTGGCGACGCTGAGGTCCACGTTAGTGTCGGCCAGCAGAGCTGAACGTGCCTCCTCGGATATGGTTTCGCAGATGAGGAAGATCCGGTGGCCGGGGCGGCGATCGCGGCCCAGCACGGATGCTGGTGACGACACTCGGTCGGCCAGGACGAGTTCGGCGGTGACCGCGTGGTTGCCATCGCGGTAGGTGATGCTGCGGGCATCGCCTGTGACCACCGGCACTCCGGCTTCGACCAGGCGTGCAGGCACCGACGTAGGACGCATTTCTTTACTCTAACACCGAGGGAAAGTCAAACAACTATATTTGCGGATGGGGGCACACAGTTGTTTGACTGGTACTGCGGAAGGCGGGTATAATTGGGTTCCCCGACGATGGCTGCGCTGCTTCGTCTACGCGCCGGGTCTTTCTAGTCCATCAGGCCGGGTCTTTCTAGTCCATCAGGTAGACCATCTCGGGTCTTGGCTTCGGTGTCGTATCCAGCGACCTTGGCATGTGGCGCTCGTGCACCACGAGCGCCCGTCGCGGTGGCAAAACTGGGGCGTCGGGTCGGGTATCGGGGTGGTAGCTCATCGCACACTGTCCCGGGCGACCCGGATAACTGGCCAGTGCGCATCGCGTAGTGAACCGGTCGCTGAATCACGGCTGTCCTGTTGCCTGGTCGCAGTCGAGTGTGTGTTGGCTGACGCTTGGCGTCAAGGCTCAACCCCTGGTTGACCGCCGGCGGCACGGCCTTGACATCAACTGTCAGCCAACGGATTGCGCTGATATGGCCAGGCAAGGAACAACTCGAACGTTGATACTCTTTCGTGGCCAGCACCCGGATGTGTCGGCTGTGAGCTCAGCGCAGCAAAGTGGCGATGTCGGCAAGGATGGCGGGGTTGGCGATGGTGACTGCGAGTTGTTGGCGCTCACAGGATTTGATCAGCCAGGCGGTGAATTCTTCACGGCTATAGGGTTTCTCACTCCGCTGGCTCGCGGCGTGCGCCGGGAAGCTAGCCATCGGGCACCTCGACAGGAAAGCCGCTGCGCTGCGGTTGTTGTGCCTCGCGCGCGGTATGACGCTGTTGAATGCGCCGTAGTGAGGCACTGATGATCAAGGTCCGCTCACCGAGGCTGGCATGGCCGGCGCGGTCAAACTCCCACCCCACCAGATCCTCATTATCAACGGGGCTAGCGGAATCGTCACTCGATCCTGAACCAAATTGGCGTGCAGTGCTTTTCGAGTGTTGTTCGCGAGTCCAGGTAGCGCGGCGTTCACGTAGGGAGGTCATCGTGGTGGAGTAACGGCGGGATTTGCTGGTGATGTGGCCGCGGAACCCGAGGGTGTGCAACCAGCGTCTGATGCCGCTTAGCCCTTGGTCGGCGAGCTCGCTGATAGTGGTCAGGATGGCGCGCACATGCTCAGACACATCCAAGTCCGGGATCGCCTCGGTTGAGAGACGGCGTGCGTTGATCCCCAGGTCGGCCACTGATTTAGTGACGTATTTGGCGAGATAGCGCGCCACCTGTCTGCCGGATAGCGATCGGCCGGTAGGTGGATTCTGTTCTGTTGGGGCACTCGTCACCGGCTCACAGGATGCGCTGATGGGCTGGGTGTCGAGCTGTGTGCCGAAAATGATCGTCCGCACGGCGCTGTCGGCGGTTGGGTCCTGGATGGTGAGCGTCACGGCGCGGGCGGCGTACTGAATGATGCTGGCGAGGTCTGTTGCGCTAATCGGTGATTCCCACTCGGTCTGATCGGGATCGTCGTGGGGGTCAAGGCGAATCAGAGCGTGGATGTGCGGGATGGCGCGGGCCTGCAGTTCGACGATTTTGATGAAGCTGACCCGCACCGTATCCAGGTCGCATGTGGCGGCTTTCAGTTCTTTGCGTAGCGCGCGTCGCAGGGCGATGGTGAAGCGGCGCCATAGTTCGGGAAGGTGCCAGGTGAACAGCACGTGCCCGGCATAGTCGTAGCACTCTCGGCAGAGTGGCTGGCCGACGTGTGGATCATCATGGTCGTGGGTGGTGCTGCACCATAAGGGCTTTCCGTGCGGGCAGCGGCGGTATCCACCAATCCGACGGTGGCCGCGGCATACCTGCTGGTCCTTGTCCCTTGACTTCGTGGTGGTGTGGACAGCCCCGTAGCTGGGGGCGGTGAGGGTGACAAATACTTGCGGGCGGTGCGCCACCGCGGCGGGCATGTCGTGGTGGCCGCCTGCGGCGCCGGCGTGTACGAGTTGCCAGGTGTCGCGGGCGTAGAGGTCTGAGCATGAGGGGCAGATGTGGGCGCGTCGGTTGTTGCACCGTGTCCATACCACTCGATCCCGACCGTATTCATCGGTGCTGACCAGTTGAATGGGGTGGGCGCAGAAGCCGACGGATTCTGCTCGTTGCCACCATGTTTCATATCCGAATGAGGAGGCGCGGCGCACCATCTGATCCACCACAGCAGCGGTGTCGATCGAATCAGGAACGCCGGGCAACACCATGGCACCCTTTGGTGTGATGGCCATCGTCACGGACGATCCCCACCCAAGTCGGGACTGCTGGCATTGCGTGGCGTGTCACCGCCGTACCGGCGAACTGGTGCGCTGAACCGCGCAGCGAGGGTGGTGATGTCGTGGTCGGTGACATGGAAGGCTCGCACCCGTTGCGGTTGGGCGCTGCCGTCGATAAGCACATAGCCCACACCCGGCGTCGCATCGGAGATACGGTCACATTCAGCGCCGGCGTCGCGTGCGCCCTGGCCGAGGACCATGGTGGTTTGGGTGGCTTCGGTCAGCCGCAACCCGATGCGCACAGTGAAGAGTTGCCGCACGGGCAGTGTCTCTTTGGCCGGATCTTGCACCGCGGCCACCACACTAATCCCCACGGCCCGGCCCTGGGAGAGCAGCAGACCGAGAAGTTGTTCGATTTCGGCGCGGATTTTGCGGTCGGTGACGTAGGCGGTGAGCGCGGCAATCTCATCAATGACCACGACGAATAGCGGTTCGGATGGTGTGGGGGTGTGTAGACGGGTCTTGCCGCGCAGCCGGTTTGCTCTGGCGTGCATCACCTCCACCAGTTGGCGCAACAGGCGCAGGGTGGTGTCGGTGGCGTCGTGGGTGAACACCGTGAACAGCGGTGCCCCGGCGCCCAGTTCCATGCCCCCTTTAGGGTCGATCACGCATAGCCGCACGAGCCCGGTTTTCACGGTGGGGGCAATCCCGGCGATCAGTGACCACAACACGCTGCCTTTGCCGGCCCCGGTGGCCCCAGCTGTCAGCACGTGATGGCCCAACAGGGGCAGGTACCACCAGTGGCGAGTTTCGGTGATCCCGACCGGCACCGCCCGTAAATCCACTGAGGTTGTCGAAGTGGCTATGGGCAGGTCGACGTGGTCAGCCAGCACGTCGCCGCGCATGAGGGTGATGCGGAGCTCTCCAGGTGCGGTCGAACGGATAGTGATCCGGTCGGCGCGCCAGGCGGCGGCCAGTGCGTCGGCTTGTTTGTGCCAATCAATCAGGGATTGCCCGGTGACCATCCGCAGCGTCAGAACGTCGGTGGTCTTGCCGATGTGTACCGACTGCAGGGTTGGCACGAGGGTGCATTCACCTAGGCGGGCAGTCAGTCCGTGCAAGATGCACACCGATTCCCAGGTGCGGGTGTAGCGCGACCAGGTCAGCCAGCGGTGCCGCACCGGTTCGGTCACCCAGGCATGAAATGACCGCGGGTCAAGCCATGCCCATCCCACATACGCGGCACCGAACGCGACGGCGGTGATCAGGCCCGGCTGTGGGCCGTGGGTGATGGCGACCGCCAGACTGGCGATGATGGGGATACTAATGGCGGGGAAGAGAATCGACCACCACAGCAGGTACCCCATGGCCTTGGCCAGAGACAGAATCAGATCTTCGAACCAGTCGCCTTGAGTCGACCCAGAGCTGTTGGTGTGCTTGTTGTTTGATGCCATGACAAGTGCCTTCCGCGAGTTTCGGCGATAACAGTCCCGTGTTGGGGCGCGACAGGCGCCCACGCCGCGCCCCAACAATCGGGTTATTTCTGCGGGCGCGCCTGTTCGCTGGATATAGCGGCGCCGGTCGTGGGGGTAATGGCGTCGGCGCGGAAGGCCACGCCGTTGCGGTCACCTTGAGCCCAGGGGATGGCCACCAGTCCTGACACCGATACCTGCTGTGTCACACCGATTTTCGGGTCACCGGCTACGGTCACATTGAGTACTTCGCCGCCGGTGTCATCCAACGCCAGCAGCTGCGCAGCGTAGAGCGGTACGCCGGTCGCGGTGTCGACTTTGGGGCTGCCGGTGTCGAAATTCAGCCGCGGCTCGGCCGCCCTGGTGACAATGAACCGCGTCCCGGATGTATCAATTCTCAAACGCATTGTCCTGCTGTTCCTTTCGTGATCTGTACACGCCCGATCAGGCGCAGATTTCAGTTCACGCGGACACAGCAGGCATCACCAGGGACCTTTGCCTACGTTGCCGACACGGCCACGGGCATTACAGACACAGGCAGGGACATAACCGCCGGCATTGCCCGACACCGGGCCAGTCGCCGCCGTCATGGCACACTGGAACCCGAGGCCGCCACACGCGGCGGCATCGACACGGGAGGTCTGTGCGAGGGGCCATGGAAAGTGCCGATGATTGCCCGGTTTTCGCGATGATGCCCAACGAGCGGCTCAAACAACGACTCCACGCCAAGGGGCTATCGCCGGCTCAGTTCGCCCGCGCGATCGAGGTGGACCTCAAGACCGTTCGACGCTGGCTGTCCAACACCGATCTCAACGTCCGGGGGGACAATGCCCGCCGCGCCGCCGACGCACTCGACTGCACTCCACACGACCTGTGGCCCAACCAATTCCCGCCCTCCACGATCAGCACACTCTCTACGATCACCAGTGCGCCATTCACCGCGACGCTCTACGCCAGCCGCACCCAGTTACCGATCACCGCATGGAAGCAGCATTTCGCTCATGCGAGCACCGGCATCGACATTCTGGTGATTGCGGCTACGTTCCTGTTCGACACGCTCGACGGATTCCTCGATATCCTGCTCGACGCCGCCAAGCGCGGCGTGCAGGTCCGTTTTCTCACCGGAGACCCCGACAGCGCCGCCATGACCATCCGCGGCGCCGAAGAAGGCATCGGAGAAGCCGTCATCGCCCGCTGTCGCACCTCCGTCGAACTCCTCACCCCATATACGGGCACACCGGGACTACACATCCGCACCCACGACAGCACGCTGTACACGTCAATCTTCCGCGTCGATGACACCATGATCGTCAACTTCCACATCTACGGCTCCCCGGGACGCAACAACCCTCTGCTCGTGCTGTCCCGCCACCATGAACCACGCCTCTGGACCACCCTCGAACAGGCGTTTGACCGTGTCTGGGACAACGCCACCGCCCTGACCAGGAAAGGTTGATTTTGGAATGCGGACCGACTACTACAATGACCCTAACGCCCCCCAACCCAACAGCGTGGTCCCGTCCGCCTCAGCCATCGTCACCGACGAACAAGGCCGCATCCTTCTGGTCAAACGCCGCGATAACACCCTATGGGCACTGCCCGGCGGCGGACACGACATCGGCGAAACCATCGCCGACACCGCCGCGCGCGAAGTCAAAGAAGAAACCGGCCTCGACGTCGGAGTCACAGGGCTGGTTGGCGTCTACACCAACCCCCATCACGTCGTAGCATTCTCCGACGGGGAAGTCCGCCAACAATTCTCGCTGTGCTTCACCACCACCGTGCTCGGCGGCACCCTGGCCATCGACCACGAAAGCACCGACATCACCTGGAGCCACCCCGACGACATCGCCGCGCTGGATATGCACCCCTCGATGCGACTGCGCATCGACCACTACCTGCAACACCGCGACCGCCCCTATCTGGGCTGAGCTGGTCTCACAGCCAGCCGCGCACCCGGCCCACCGCTGCCAGCAACTCCTCCCGCGCGGCATCAACAGCCCGATGCACCGGATCATCGGGCCCATAGCGTGCCAAGACATCGCTGAGCCGATCCTCGACCGACACCGCAGAACCATCAGGTCCAGTCGTCAAATCACAAAACGTCAACGCGTCCAACACCTCTCGGGGAGGCTCGCTGAATGCCGATAAGCCCGACACGCCCCGTTCGCATGCCTCCCCGCGCGCTCCGCTATGAAACGCCACCAACGACGCAACCAGCTCCCCAAAGCCTGCCGATCGGGCAAACATCGCGCCATCGAGGGGATGGAAACCGGTTTGGCGCACCGACGGCGCATAGCCGATATCGTGTAGCCAGGCAGCCGCCACCAGACAATCAGCAGTCTCGGCGTCGAAATGTCGGCCAAGCTGCCCCGCTGCCGCGACCACACCCCGCACATGCGCCAACCGCCGAGGCTGCCGAGCAAGCCGCGTCTCGGCCTCCCACCGTGCACGCTCTGCCAGCACCCCGCTCACACCAGCCAGCCTACGAGGCCCACCGTCATCTCGCAGTCCCCATCCCACACCTGCACACCGAACACAGCGTGTAACCAGCACGCATCCAGTGGCCACCTGCGGGCTTCGCTTCGCTCCCTGTGCTCCCGTCCGCTGACGCTCCCGTCCGCGCCGGTCGCTACGCTTCGCCCTCCGTCCGCCACCACAGCAGCGCCCATCAGCAACGACCTCCGCGTGCGCCCTGGCATTACTGAACGGCCGGCGACTCCGCAGCCCCGCCCCACTGCCAGCATGATCCCGGGAAGCTGATCCTAGCTCAGGGCGACGCCACCCCGCTCGTACCAACCGGGCCGGACCGCCTCTGACCTGCGGTGTGAGAATTTTCTTTACTGGTATCAAGCGGCTGTCCGGTCGGCTATTTCCTGGATTCGCTTGCCGTGTGGCGCGAAGCGCACCGGGCTGGCACTCACCCCGCCTTGGCCCCACCTGCTTTCTGCGCCCGCTGCTGGCAGTATGGCGGGTGAACTTTGCCGAGATGGCGACGGCGACGACCCTCAGCTCGCTAGCGTGAAATATGTAGTGGTCATTTAGCTAAACGCGGGAGACATCCAGATGAGCTCATCCAGCAAGCGCGATAACACTATGGAGCCCACTCCCAGCCGGCCCGATGGTGACGGGCACGGGCTGCGCATCGGCAGCGCCGGTGAACGCCATCAGAAACCGTTGATGATCGCATTCGCGTTGACCGCCACCTATGCCATCGTGGAGGTCATCGGCGGTATCGTCACCGGGTCCCTGGCGCTGATCAGTGACGCTGCCCATATGGGTACCGATGTGCTCGGACTCGGGCTCGCCTTGTCCGCGATCTATATGGCAAAGCGGCCGGCCGCAGACCAGCGCACCTATGGCACATACCGGTTGGAGGTGCTGGCCGCAGTAATCAATGGGCTGTTGCTATTTGGCGTCGCCTTTTACGTCCTCTATGAGGCGGTGCGGCGCTTCCTCGCGCCGCCAGAGGTACTGGGTGTGCCGATGTTGATCGTGGCCACGGTCGGGCTGGCGGTCAACATCATTTCCTTTCGGCTGCTCACCGCAGGCGCCAAGGAGAGCCTGAATGTCAAGGGGGCCTACCTGGAGGTGCTCTCCGACATGCTCGGTTCGATCGGCGTCATCGTCGGAGCCATCGTGATAGCAATCACCGGATTCCGCTATATCGACGCCATTGTCGCCGCGGCTATCGGCCTGTTCATCCTTCCGCGCACCTGGCAACTCATGCGTCAAGCGCTGCGCATCATCATGGAGGTCGCACCCCCCGGAGTCGACGTCAACGGCGCCGCCCGTGACCTGACCGCAATTCCGGGTGTCCGTGAGGTCCACGACCTGCACATCTGGACGGTCACCAGCGGCATGGAGGCCGCAACCGCACACGTGGTGATAACCGATGGCGCCAACTGGCACGCTGTGCTGGACTCAAGCCGCCAACTCCTTGCCGAACGCTACGGGGTAACCCATTCCACAATCGAGGTCGAGCCTGCCGGCCACGTCGAACAACCCGCCGGCTTCTGACCGCAGCGAGCAAACGGGTGTCCGAAGCGAAGCCTCGACACCAACGTGGGCCGCCGGAAGCCGCTGACGACACCTTGCATCTGTCGTGAACCAGGCTCGCGCGACGCGAAACGTTTACACCGCGCAGTCTGAACGACCACCAGAGAACGGCAGTGTGCTCGCTTCTCGTCGGCTCAACAACGCGTTCGGCACGGTTCCAGCCGGGTGCATGGAACATGCTGGTACCACACAGCAGTGCGAGTCGGGCACCCGGGCATTTGGACCCGTAAGCCTATGGGCACGTTCCTACACAACGCGTCCCAGGAGGTCCAATGATTGGAGGTCGGCGGCTGATCTTACGCCCGAAGTTGCGCGTGTGTTCGCCGACCTGATCAACGGACCACTGGCGCGGACGCCCTTGGAGCGTTCGGCGCCAACAGGATCCGATCCCGCTGCCTTCGCCCACAACCTGCCGCGCGTTGCCGCAAGCTGGGATCAACCGCAACTCCGTCGCGCGGGACGCCACACTGCGCCACAAGGTCGTCGACGTTTCGGCCCGCCTGACCCGACCTCAACGCCGACCTCTTCTGCATCTGCTCAGCCATTGGCCCTGGGCTGACGCATGGCTGACGTTGTGGTGCAACATGATCGGACAGCGCCCACCACGGCTGACCGCCTGACGATCGCCGAGAAGGCCGGAGCGGAGCAACAAGGAAGCCGGGCAGACCAGCGGATACAGCACGCCGTCCGTCGAAATCATGATCAGACCAGTCGGCGTCAGCTAACACCAGCCCCCGGTGGATTCAGGCTAAGGCAGCGACGGCAGCGTGATCTCCGATGGCAGCGTGATTTTCGACGGCAGTGATGGGAGGGTGATTTCCGACGGCAGCGACGGCAGCCGAAAGCCGCCCGACGTGCTGGTGGTCGGCGCGGTAGTTGCCGTAGTTGTCGTTATGGAGGGGCTGCCGCCCTGGCCGCCTGTGAACAGAGCGACGATGCCCCAGGTGATCAGGGCGATGAGGATCGCGAGGACCGCTCCTAACAACACCACGCGCCTGCGATACCAAGGGGTGAGACGCGGCTGGTTTCGACTCTGGCCGAGATTTGTATAGCTAATCTGGTCATCGCCACCGTTATTCGGAGATTCGTAGCGGGCCACGGTGCCCGATCGTAACAGTTACCATTCACGCCCGGAACGCTTCCGGGTCGATGGGCGCGAGCCAGGTGGTATCGCTGGCGCCCAGCCGCAGTCGCAAAGTGAAGAACGGGCTACTGCGCGTGGGCAATTGCTGGGTTCCCCTCATGACACGAAATTTGAAAGCCGTCACGGAGTTTAGCGCTGCTACTGACAGCGATTCTACTGCAGGTGAGCACTTAACCGCGTGACATCCGCGGGCCAGATATCCACGACGCGGTGGCGCGGAGCCGCGATACTGATGACGCGAACAGTCGACCCGAACAGTCGACCCTGCTTGCCGTGGTGCTTGGCCGTAGGTAAGCAGTATGCACGCGCCTCAAAGCATGGGGGGTGTGCCGCGAACGAGCCTCGACTATTGTGCCTGCGGCCCACTGCTGCGGGTTCGCCGCCCGGGGCAGCCATTGGGGGATCGCGCTACGCGTTTAACGGCCCCAGAAATGGTAAACACTTTCGCCGTGAAGCGATGCGTCCACTGCTCACTTTCGCGGCATCTGCGTTGCCGATGAGCCAAAAATTCGATGACGTGCTCGTTGATCAGGGCGGCGCGCTTGATTCGCGGTATCACCCCTCGGCGGCGCTACGGCGTCAGCTCAATAAGGTGTTTCCCACGCATTGGTCGTTTCTGCTAGGCGAGGTGGCCCTGTACAGCTTCATCGTGCTGGTGATCACGGGGGTGTATCTGACCCTGTTCTTTGACCCGTCGATGACTGAGGTCACCTACAACGGGGTCTATCAACCGCTGCGCGGCGTGGCGATGTCGAAGGCCTACCAGTCGACGCTGGGTATCAGTTTCGAAGTGCGCAGCGGGTTGTTCGTCCGGCAGGTCCACCATTGGGCGGCGTTGATGTTCGCCGCGGGGATCATGGTGCATCTGGCCCGAGTCTTTTTCACCGGGGCGTTTCGGCGGCCCCGGGAAGCGAACTGGGTGATCGGCGCGCTGCTGCTGATTCTGGCCATGTTCGAGGGCTACTTCGGCTATTCGCTACCCGATGATCTGCTGTCGGGCACCGGGCTGCGCATCGCGTTGTCATCGATCACGATGAGCGTCCCGGTAATCGGCACATGGCTGCACTGGGCGCTATTCGGTGGCGACTTTCCCGGCGACATCATCGTTTCGCGCATGTACGCCATCCATGTCCTGATTCTCCCGGCGATCTTCGCGGCACTCATCGGCGTGCATGTGGCGTTGGTGTGGTTTCAGAAACACACCCAGTTTCCCGGTCCCGGCCGCACCGAGAACAACGTGGTGGGTGTGCGGGTCATGCCGGTGTTCGCGGTCAAGTCCGGCGCGTTTTTCGCGATGACGGTAGCCATCTTGGGTCTGATGGGTGGGCTGTTGCAGATCAACCCGATCTGGAATCTCGGTCCCTACAAGCCGTCGCAGGTGTCGGCCGGTTCCCAACCCGATTTCTATTTGATGTGGACCGAGGGGCTGGCTCGCCTTTGGCCGGCGTGGGAACTGTACGTGTGGGGCCACACCGTGCCCGCGGCGTTCTGGGTGGCGCTGCTCATGGGAGTGGTATTCGTCCTGTTGACGAGTTATCCGCTCATCGAGAACAAGATCACCGGCGACAACGCCCACCATAACCTGCTGCAGCGGCCGCGCGACGCGCCGGTGCGCACCGCCATAGGGGCGATGGCGATCGCCTTCTACCTGGTGCTGACCTTCAGCGGAATGAACGACATCTTGGCCTACAAGTTTGAAGTCTCGCTGAACGCTACGACCTGGATCGGTCGCATCGGGATGGTGGTGCTGCCGCCGATCATTTACTACATCACCTACCGGTGGTGCGTCGGACTCCAGCGCAGCGACCGCGCGGTGCTTCAGCACGGCGTCGAGACCGGCATCATTAATCGCCTTCCGCACGGCGCCTACATAGAAATACATCAACCGCTAGGAGACGTCGACGAAGACGGTCACCCAATTCCATTGGAATATCAGGGCGCGGCAGTACCCAAGCGGATGAACAAGCTCGGCGCCAGCGGCGCCCCCGGCACGGGCAGTTTCCTGCGGCCAGATCCGGCCGAGGAAAGCGACGCACTCGCCCGCGCCGCGCAATCCGCTGAACGGCACGCGATCGCTGCGCTGCGGCAACGCCAGACAGTCACTAGTTCAGGCGACGGGCGAGCGATCAGAGACGACAGCCAGAAAGCCGAGATTCCCCCGAGGTCGCAGAGGCATCAGCTATAAGGGGTAGCGATGTAGAAAAACCGAAGAAGTACGACAGAGAGTTACGCGGAGCAGCGGTTCGGATGCAATCCCACCCCGTAGGGGATGCCATTCGGCGACGTCAACACCCGTTCTTTGACCGAGGAGGGCACCACCCCACACCCGGGCAGGCCGCCGCCGTTTCGTCAGCCGTGAACACGTTGCACCACCCAGACCTCGCCGGCGCGCCGCTCGCACGCTCAACCCGTGGCAAGCCAAACAACGATGTCGTAGCCCCACACACGGTCCTTGTCCTTGCAGCGCCGCAGCAAAGAGCAGTATTATGCTGGTCGTCGACCGTTTCCCACGAGACATATTCGTTTGGGCCACTGGTTTTCCCTCAGGGTGTCAAAGGTCTTTTAACGCGGGAGCGTTGCGGACCACCGACATGATTTCGGCTGGTGCGCGCGCAACATCATCGACATTCGATGATCATGAACGGCACTGCCAGAGCGGCCGCAATGGTGGCGAGGATGGCGTTCCGGTGATCTGTTGGATGTCGTTGTAGTGCGGTAGGTATTTGGCTTCGGCGGCGAATCGCCCGTTGCGTGGCGTGCTCATTTGGTGACCTTTCGGATTGGCCCAAATTCATCGGCCGCTGAGCTGGACAGCCTTGACGATGAGCAGGACGGCGCCGACGACGAGGTAGCCGCGCAGCGCAATCATGCCTAGACGGGTCCCTGGCGACCACGTCACGGGCTCTAACAAGGTCAGTGGTGGCATTCGCCAGCTATTGCGGTCAATAGGCCGCGCCGGGCTCGATGCCGCCGGTGGTGAGGGCTGGCGGCGACCCATCCAACGAAGTGCCGGTACCGTGGCTGCGGCGAGTATGACCAAGGTCAGTGCCAGGTAGCCGGCGACAACGATCACGTCGAGGCCGGGGAACAAGGTAGTCGCCATCAGGATTCCCGACAGCAACAGCAGGACGCCGACGATCAGCCCGGCAACCCAGTTGAGCCAGGGCCGATTCACCCAGGGGCCCAATACTTCCCGGTCGTTGCACAGCAGCAGGAGGAACACGCTGGCGCTGGGCAACAGCAAGCCAGCGAGGGCCTGCACGGCGGTGGTGATCAACCCAAGGGGGGCGCCAGGAATCAGCACGATCGCCGCCGCAAACGACACCATCGCGCTGTAAGAAAGGTAGAACGGTTTGGCATCGGCGAACCCCCGGTGCAGCGAGTGTTTCAGGCCGAATACGTCGCCAAAGGCGTAGCTGGTGGCCAGGGTCACTGCGGCGGCGCCGACGATCGAGGCGTCCATCAGCACGATCGCGAACAACCAGCCGAGCGTCGAATTGTGTTGGCCCAGCAGATGCGAGATGGCGCCGGCGTCGGTGAAACCACCTGCTGTGCCAGTGGAGCGCGCCGCCCAATCGCCGATCATGACCAGCGCGGTGGCGCCGATCACCACGATGAACGCCCCCAACACCGTATCGGCGCGCTCGTAGCCCATAAATCGAGGTGTAATGCGCTTGTCGACGACGTTGGACTGCTGAAAAAACAGCTGCCAAGGCGCCACGGTGGTGCCGACGATGGCAATGATCAAAAGCACCGCATCCGAGGTCACGCCACCGGAGATGTTCGGCACCACAAATGATTTGGCGGCCTGGGCCCACTGTGGGTGCGCCATCAACAGGATTGGGATCTGCACCAAAGTGATGGCGATGAAGACGAACATAGCCCGCTCCCACCGGCGAAAGCTGCCGCTGGCCATGATCGCGATGAGCGCGATCGCTGAGACCGGAACGACAATGTATTTGGAGATACCGATGTAGGTGGCGGCCAAAGTGATGCCGATGAACTCGGTGACGATCGTGAGGAAGTTGAGCAGGAACAGGTCGCCGACGGAGAACCAGCCCCAGCCGCGGCCGAAGCGTTCGTTGATCAAGCGGGCGTGTCCGACGCCGGTAACCGCGCCGAGCCGGACCACCATCTCTTGGTTGACGATGAGCACCGGGATGAGCAGGAGTAGCACCCACAGCAGGGAGTAGCCATAATTTTGGCCAGCTTGGGTGTAGGTGGCCACCCCGCCGGCATCGTTATCGCCGACCATCACAATGATTCCGGGACCGATAATGGCAAGCAGCGTCAGCAGCCGCGTCTTGAAAGTGCGGGGATGGTCGGTTTCCGCGACGTTAATGCGCCCGAAGGCGCCCTCGATATTACCGAGGTGAGCCGAGTCAAGCACAGCGGTGCGCTTCGGTGGTGGCGACTCGGATCGGTGAGTCGCTGCTGCGTGGCCGGTGGCCTTCTCGCCGGAGGTCACGGCGCCTCACTCTCTGGTGCAGGCGCGTCGCGATCGTCATGCGGTGGGGTGATTTCGCGGACCGGGCGGGGGGCGGGTTCGCGGCGACGCCAATCCTCGGGGATGGTGGCTTCTAGCACGTCGTCGACGGTGACAACCCCGAGCACGCGGTCCTGGCCGTCGACGACGGGGATGGAGTAGAGGTTGAAGTCGGCCATCAATAGGGCGACGTCGGTCAGATCGGCTTCAGCGCCGATTCGAATTGGGTCGCAATCCATCAGTGCTTCAACGGTTTGACCGGGTTCGGCTTGCAGCAGGTCGATCACCGACACGACACCAGCCAGGCGGTTGTCTTCATCAAGGACATGCATCTTGACCAATGCCTCGGGCTGTATCGTCGTGGCGCCCGCGATCAGTGCCAGCGCCGTGCCGGCAGTGGTGCTTGCGGCGCAGGAGACGAAGTCGACGTTCATCAGGCCGCCGGCACTGTCGGGGTTAAAGCCCATCAGGGTGATCACCTTCGTGCGCTGCGGGCCCGGCATCAGCTCCAGCACGCGCCGGCGCCGCGATTGACGCAGGTCTGCGATCGCGTCGGCGGCGTCGTCGGCGCGCATCCGGCCCAATAGTGCGGCGACCTCGTCATCGGCCATGTCATTGAGCAATCGGCTGGCCTTGTCAGGGTCGAGTTCTTCGAACACGTCGGCTTCCAATTCCGGGTCGCTGCGGACCCGGTCGAGGATCTCCCCACCCTCGGCTTTGTCAGCGTCTTCGAGAAGATCAGCGATGTCGGCGGGTTTGAACCCGCCGAGCCGGCCTGACTGACGTCGCGATGCACCGGAGCGGGCGTGGCCGATCAGTGGTTCGAATGCCTTCCAATCTCGGGCCGCATGCCCACCCCGACTTTTGACTAGTCCGAAGAACCGCGCCGGGCGGCGAGTATCCAGACGGGCAAGCACCCACCCGCCGCCGGTATCTTCGAGCTCCACGTCATAGGCGCGTACCAACTCCACGGCAGCCACATCGATCAACCGGTGTCCTAGCACATCAGCGCGCAGCAACACCTCGCCGTCGCGGCGTTCGAAACCGCGCAGATCGATTTTGTGTGTCGCCAATACCACGCGGTCTGGGGCGTACTGAGAAATGGAGGGGCTGCCGATGAACACCCGCCGCCTCCCCACCACAGCGACGATCCCACTCACCAACGGATACTCGTCGGCGCCGCGCAGCCGCACGATCACGTCCTGCACCCGGCCCACAGCCTCGCCCGACCGGGCCAGGACCGGCGCGTGCAGCAACTCTGAGAGATGCATAACCGGGTGCGACCCGACCTGCTCAGCCGACGGCTTTGGTCCACTCACTTGTGCTCCCCTTTCTCACCGGGCGCTCCTCGGCCTCAGGCGTTAAGCGGCCCACTCGAACGGGAGGCCCGTGAGCCCAGACACGCGCCCTTTAAGGATGGCGCTGCGGGGAGGCGCGACAGCATGGGCAATCAATTGGCGACCGGGGACGACACCGCGGCTTGCTGACGGGTGGTGCCGACAGGCGCCCCCGTTGAGTGTTCGTTCGCGGTCGCGGTTTGACCGTTCATCAGGCGGTAGCGGATGAGTCGAGAGCTGTTGGTGACCACCGCGACCGAGGATGCGTTGTGCAGGATCGCGGCGAGCACCGGCGATAGGGCCCCTCCGGCGCCCATGAGCAGACCGACGGAGTTGACGGCGATGGACATGCCGTAGTTCTGCCGGATCACCGCGACGGCTCGTGCACCCAGATCGGGTACGTCAAGCAGGCGCTGCAGGTTGTCGTTGGCCAGTGCGATATCGGCGGTTTCCACGGCGACGTCGGTGCCGGCCAGCCCCATGGCGATCCCGATATCGGCGGTCGCCAGTGCCGGCGCGTCATTGACGCCGTCACCGATCATCGCGACGACGTAACCTTCGTCTTGAAGTTGGCGCACCGCCTGAAGCTTGTCTTCGGGTAGCACCTCGGCGCGCCACTCGTCGATACCGAGTTCGCCGGCCACCACCTCGGCGGTATCCGGATGATCACCAGTCAGCATCACGATGCGCCGAATGCCCTTGCTGCGCAACTTGTTCAGCACGTCGGCGGCCTCGGGGCGGATTTCGTCGCGCAGGCTAATCAGCCCGACCAGCGTGCCGTCCACGGCAAGCAGCAGCGGGGTCTCGGCCTGGCGGCGCAGTTTGTTGACCCACTCGGTTGCCTTCTTGGACACGCGGACTTTTTCGGCACGCAGCAGCGAGGGGCTACCCAGCAGCAAAACGCGGCCATCAGCCCAGGTGCGCATGCCCAGGCCGACCAGCACTTCGCACTGTTCGTGCGGCGGGATCGTGATGTGGCGTTCGGTGGTCGAGCGGATCACCGCTTCGGCGAGCGGATGACGTGAGTGGATCTCTGAGCTGGCCGCGTAGGCCAGGACCTCTTCGGGTTGCCAGTCCTTCTGGAAGGCAACAACATTCGTCACGACGGGGCGCCCAACGGTCAGCGTCCCGGTTTTGTCGAACACGATGGCGTTCACTCGCCCGGCTTGTTCGAGGTGTGACCCGCCCTTGATCAGGATGCCGCGGCGCGCCCCGTTGCCGATCGCGGCGCTGATCGCGGTCGGGGTCGACAATCCCACCGCGCATGGGCACGCGATCAACAGCATGGTCATCGCGCGCCGGATGTCGCCGGTCAGCAGCAGAGTTGCCGCGGACACGATGAACGAGATCGGGACAAATCGGCGCGAGAAGTTCTCACCGACGGTTTGAATCGGTGCCCGGTCGTGTTGGGCCTCTTCGACGCGGGAAATGATGCGCCCGATCGTGGTTTCGCTGCCCACCGCGGCCGCGCGCACCACCAGGCGTCCGCGTACCACCACCGATCCGGCGTGTACACGGGAGCCGACGACCATGCCGACCGGCAACGTCTCTCCGGTGATCGCCGACTGGTCGACCACCGCTTCGCCGTCGAGCACCTCGCCGTCCACCGGGATCGCCACGTGATCGTGAATGACGACCTCGTCGCCGATTTGCAAGGTATCGATGGGGACTTGGACTTCGCTGCCATCATTGGCCCTGATCCAGGCGGTGTCCGCGGTGCCGCGCAACAGGTCGGCGATGGCCCGCCGGGTGCGGCGCAGCGTCAGGTCCTGCAGGTACTCGCCGATATTGAGTAGCCACAGCACGGTCAGTGCGACCACGTTCTCCC
Source organism: Mycobacterium sp. 5-140-3-2 (assembly GCF_035666375.1). Classification (NCBI taxonomy): domain Bacteria; kingdom Bacillati; phylum Actinomycetota; class Actinomycetes; order Mycobacteriales; family Mycobacteriaceae; genus Mycobacterium; species Mycobacterium sp. 5-140-3-2. Next base: position 4,719,746 of record NZ_CP142025.1, on the reverse strand, counting down.
GCAACACCATGCTGGCCACCGTGGCCACCGTCACCAGCGTGTCGGTGCCGGCGCGGCCAGAACGAAGCGAGCGTAGCGCCCCGCGGAAGAACGGATAGCCCATGAACACCGTCGCGCCGGTGGCCACCAACTGACCCTTGGGGCCCAGCAGCGGCGGGCGGCGGAAACCGTAGCGGCGCACACCCAACAACACCAGCGCCGCCCCGCCGATCGCGATGCGCAGTACCTCAGTGTTGCGGACGTCCGCCGAGCGCGGCGTACGCGCGGGAATCAGCTCAGCTGCAACGTCTTTGGCCGCCGCAATGGCCGCCATGATCGCCGAGCGATCGCAACGCTTGGGTGAATACCACACCACGACCGATCCGGTGTGGGGATAGGCGTGCACCGCGCGCACCCCGGTCTGCTTGTCCACCTTGTCTTCGACGGCCACCGCACGACGGGAATCCGAACGAACCCACGGAACATGCAATCTCATCCGCCCCGCCGCATCGGAGAGGACTTCTACGGCGGTGTCCTCGACAACAGTCATAACAGCGATCAGTGGTCGTGGTCGTGGACCGCGGCCGCAGCCGGTGGGGAAGCCTCTTCGCCGATGCGTTCACGCGCCTCGGCGACCACGTCAGCCGCCTTCAGCCGAGCCGACTCCGCTACCACTTCTGCGCGACGCGTCCCTCGCAAACTCAACTCCGCGGCCGCGACCGTCGCCCGACGCACCGGCGCCCCACCAGCCGCCTTACGCAACAGCTCATAGGCACTCACGCCCACCAATCCCGTGAACACCGTAGCGGCCGCCTTCGCCGCTAGCGCATGCGGAAACATCAACTTCCTCCTCGTGTTCGGCCCTGTCGGGCGCATTTCATCTACTACTCATTCGACCGTAACATAGATACATCGCAATATCACTATGAATCGACCTTTGGCGAACATCATCAGGGGGGACGTACCCGGATCGTGTTCCCTAGGTCCGGGATTGCAATAATGAGGTGTAAACGGCCATCGGCCACAGCGTGTCGGGCCGGAGGGGCCGTCTGATGACTAAGGCGCGTCGGGCCGAACGCCACGGCTCCCCGTAGTGTTTGGCCGCCCGGGCGAATGCGGCCGTGACTCGGCCGTTTCCGGGGTCGCAGAGGGTGGCCATTCGGTCGAATCTCCAGACTCGGGTCACGCCGCCGAGTTCACGGGTCACCTGGTCCAGGGCGGCGAGCAGGTGCGGTTGATCCTGCGACGGCGACCACGCCGCTCGCCACTTGCCGGAATGGGCCAGAACTCGACGATTGACAACGAGCAGGTGCGCGGTTTTGTCTTACCCGCAGGACTCAGGTTAGTTGGCAGTTTTGGCGAGTCCCTGTCGGTGTTTGGTTTCAAGAGATCTTTGACGGTCTGTTCTCAAGAGACGCTTGACGTTTCGGCCTTATTCGTGATCTTGTTCGGTCCGGCTTTGTTGGTGTCGGGGTGGGCGGGGTTGTGGATCAGCAGGGGTTGGTGGAGTACCGGTATCGGGCGGTGTGCGAGGTGCTGGGTGGCTCGCCGATCGGTGAGGTCGCGTTGCGCTACGGCACGACGCGCCAGTCGCTGGACTCGTGGCGGGCGCGGTTTAAACAGGAGGGCATGGATGGGCTGGCTGATCGGTCTCGTCGGCCGCATTCCAGCCCGAGCATGTTGTGCGCTGATGTCGAGGCCCTGATCTGTCAGATGCGTCGGCAGCATCCGCGCTGGGGGGCTCGCCGGATCAGCCATGAACTGGGACGTCAGGGTCTGGAGCGAGTGCCGTCGCGGGCAACGGTGCATCGGGTGTTGGTGCGCAATGGCCTGGTCGATCCCCAAGCCCAGCAGCACAAACGCAAATACAAGAGCTGGCAACGCGAAGCGCCGATGCATCTGTGGCAGCTCGACATCGTCGGCGGGGTGCCGTTGGCCGATGGGCGCGAGTGCAAACTATTGACCGGCGTCGATGACCATTCCCGGTTCGTCGTGGTGGCCACTGTGTTGGCCACTCCGTCCGCGCGGGAGGTGGCTGAGGCTTTCACCGCGGCGATGCGCCGCTACGGGGTGCCCGCCGAAGTGTTGACCGATAACGGTGGTCAGTTCACTGGGCGGTTCATCAAGCCGCTGCCGGTTGAGGTGATCTTTGAGAAGATCTGCCGCGACAACGGCATCAAACAGCGGCTGACCAAGCCCCGCTCACCGACCACGACCGGCAAGATCGAACGATTCCACAAGACGCTGCGCACCGAGTTCCTCGATCACGTGGCGCCGTTCGAATCGATCGTTGCCGCCCAGCAAGCGATCGACGGTTGGATCGCCGCCTATAACCATCAGCGCCCGCATCAAGCGCTGGATATGGCGGTGCCGGCCAGCTTGTTTCGACCCAACGGCCCGACTCGCCTCGACGCCGAGCAGTCCACTGCTCCCGGGGTTGCGGCCCCGGCGGCGCTGGTGATCGATGTGATCGAGCCACCCCCGCTGCCGCCCGCTGCGGGCACTGCCCTCGAGTTCGACGTGCGGGTCCCGCCCAGCGGAGAGGTCACGATCCGCTCCGGGCGCCAGTCGGTCGCCGTGCATAAGAGCCTGGCCGGACGAACCCTGCACGTGTGGGCCGATCTGCGCAGCATTCACGTCAGCCTCGACGGCGAGGTCCTGCGCACGGTGCGCTCTCGACTCATTCCCGATGATCTGCGATACATGGCGATGCGCGGGGCCCGGCCGGCCGGCCCCGAACCCGAGCGCCCCGCGTTACGCCGCGCCAACGGCACCGCGGTGATCCGGCCCGGTGATGCGGTGGAGATCGAACGCACCGTCACCAAAGACGGCACCGTCTCGATCGCCGGCACCACCCACCTAATCGGGTTCGCCTGGGCCGGACGGCGCGTCACGCTGCGCCTCGACGGACACTTGATGCACGCCGTGATCGACAACGCCCTCGTCGGCACCTGGCCCTGCCCCATAGACACCGGGCAGCTGGGCCGTCTGAGCGGCGCACGTCCACCGGCCACGCCGCTGCCACCCCCACCGATGCCCGCGGGATCGCTGCGTGCTCAACGCAAGGTCCACGACAGCGGCCGGATCATGGTCGCTGGCCAAAACATCAAGCTCGGTCCCCGTCACCGCGGCAAGATCGTCACCGTCGTCATCGAGGACACCCACTTGCGCATACTGCACGGCGAGGAAGAGATCGCCGTCCGTCCCCGACGAAACCTCAAACCCATCACCCGGTTTCACGTCAGCGGCGCAGGAGCCATCCCCCAAAATCGTCAAGCATCTCCTGACGGCAAAACGTCAAAAATGTCCTGAGCCCATACATTGAGTGCGCCGTGAGGCGCTGTGTATTCGAGAGGGGGTGTGAGACCTCCTCTGCCGATCCTGTCGCAGCAGGGCGGTGAAGCTGGGGGCAGCCCGATCCGGGTGATGCCGGTGAGGGTGGCAAGCGGCCCCGACAAAGTCGGAACGTGTCAGCACTGCCAGATGGTGCGGGTCCGGCGAGCGAGATGGAAAGGAGTACGAGAGGAACCGGCGTTTACGTCTCTCAAGGCTGGATCGGCTCGAACCTGGTGGATGTGGGCCGAGAGCGGTGCGTCCCAACATGTTTAGCGTGTTGTTGGGAACTCCTGGGTCGGCTTCAACGACCGACCCGGAGACCACGGTGAAGTGCTGCGGGGTAGTCGTGGTGATGCCGCAGGGACCGAGTCGGGCTCCTCCTTCATCGAGCGAATCACAGTGAACACGGGAACCGTTCTGGTCTCGCCGGTGTTCCGGGCATCCAGTCTTGGGGCGTCGGCTGGGCGCATCGACAGCCGATCAGTCCAGGACGGGGCGGAGCCGCCGTAGTACTTCGAGCCGGGGAAAGCCCGGCACATGGGGAAGGGCGGCAGCGGTTATCGAGAAGGGAAGGACACTGCAATGCCGGAAGATGCGCCAGTGAATACCGGCGCTCTCGATCAGGATGCCCCGCTGGGGCCTTGGTCGCGGGTATCGGGGATGCAGACCAAGCTTCACCATTGGGCAGCGGCCGATCCCGGCCGCAGGTTCGATGATCTGTTCAACTTCGTGTGCGACTCGGCGACGCTGCTGGTGGCGTTTGACCGGGTCGCAGGCAACACCGGCGCGAAGACTCCTGGCGTGGACGGCATGACCGTCGTGACGATGGAGGACACCGTCGGTGTGGCCGGCTTCCTGATCGACCTGCGAGCCCAGTTGAAATCGGGTTCGTTCCGCCCGCTACCGGTACGGGAACGCATCATCCCCAAGCCCGGTGGGAGCGGAAAGGTGCGGCGGCTGGGTATTCCCACCGTCGCCGACCGGGTGGTTCAGGCGGCGCTCAAGCTGGTGCTGGAACCTATTTTCGAGGCCGACTTCGTGCCGGTCTCTTACGGGTTTCGGCCGATGCGGCGAGCGCACGACGCGGTCGCGGAGATTCAACGTTTCGGCACCAAGGGTTATCGCTGGGTGCTGGACGCGGATATCGAAGCGTGTTTCGACTCGATCGAGCACTCGGCCCTGATGGATCGGGTGCGCGCACGGGTCAAGGACAAGCGCGTGCTCGCGCTGGTGAAGGCGTTCCTCAAGGCCGGGGTGATGACCGAACTCGGCATCCGTGAGGCCAGCTTCACCGGCACGCCGCAGGGAGGCATCTTGTCCCCGCTGTTGGCCAACATCGCCTTGGGCGCGCTCGATGAGCACGTGCACGGGCCGTGGATGCCTGGCGGGATCATGAGCACTCCTCGCCGACGCGCCCGACGTCGCGCCAAGGACCTGCCGAATTGGCGAATCGTCCGCTATGCAGATGATTTCGTCGTCCTCGTGCACGGCAACCAGGCCGACGTCGAAGCCTTGCGCGAAGACATCGCCAAGGTGCTGATTCCGCTGGGGTTGCGGCTTTCCGAGGCCAAGACCCGGATCGTGCACATGGGTGACGGGTTAGACTTCCTTGGGTTCCACATCCAGTGGCGCCGCAAGCGTGGAACGACCAAGTGGTACGTCTACACCTTCATCGCCGACCGGCCCGTCCGGTCGTTGAAGGACAAGGTACGTGCCCTGACGAGCAGGTTGTCGCAGCAACCACCCAGGGTCGTGCTGATCCGGCTCAACCAGATCATGCGCGGCTGGTCGGCTTACTTCCGGCATGCAGTGGCTAAACACACCATGAGCTCCCTGGAAAACTTCGTGTGGCACAGGGTGATTCGATGGTTCCGAAAGCTGCACCGCTGGAATGGAAGAGACATCCGCCGACATCACACCGGTCTGCATGGCCGGTGGACCAGACCCTCGGCGGACGGGATCGAACTGTTCAACCTGGCCTCGGTACCCATCACGCGGTACCGCTACCGGGGCAACACGATCCCCAACCCCTGGACGGTGGCACACCCCGCCTGACGGCAGATGCCGTGGAGAGCCCGCTGCGTGGAAACACGCACGGCGGGTTCGGAGAGCGGCCTGGGGAAACGGACCGATGGCAACACCGGCACCGCGCCCCAGGCCGACTCAACCAGTCCCAGTGGATTTCGTCGAACGCTCCGCCCGTTGGCGCCCGTGGTGTTCCTAGGCCATCCAATATCTTTGGGTCATTCTTGAGCTTCCGGTAAACCATTGGCCGCCGTCGAGGTCGCATATCGAGTGCCGCACCCCCGACAGGGGAGACGAGGTCGTACGGACGCATCGCCGAGCAGATCGGCGCTGCGGGGTCCGCGCGCGCGGTGGGATTGGCCAATGGGCATAACCCGATCGCGATCGTCGTGCCGTGCCACCGGGTGATCGGCGCGAACGGCAGCCTCACGGGCTACGGCGGCGGCCTGCAGCGCAAACGCGCCCTGCTGGACCTGGAAAAGATCCACGGTTGCGCGACGCTGTTCGATTAATGGCTCGCGCTTCTTTTGCGGGGTCGGTCGAACGGCGCTATCGTCCATAATTGTGGACGACAGTGCGAAGGACCCGGCGGTGGTGCTGCCGTACCTGGTCGGTCGGCCTTTGGCGGCTACCGAGGTCTACGAAGCGTTCGGCTACCGCAAGTCCGCGTACTATAAGGCGGCTCGCGAAGGCAGGTTGATTACCGCGGACAACTTGATCAGGGCGGCCAAGTATTTGGGGTTGAATCCGGTTGACCTGCAAGTCCGCTTCGGCTTGATCGACCCCGACTCGGTCACCGAGTATGTGGAGTCCCAGGCCGGCCCGCCCAGGCTGCGTGATCTTCGTCCCGATCCCAACAGTCCGCCGGTCTGAGCGGGACTGCCGGGACCGTTTGAATGATCAAAACCGCACTCATCGTCGCCACCTTGGCCGCCCTGCTGTGCAGCCTGTGGATCCGGCGCGACACCTGGCGCTCGAGGTGGGAGGCCGGCGCTACCCGCAACATCGCATTGCATGGCTGCGCGGTGCTGCTGATGTCGCAGTGGGCCGCGGCCGCGCTCGGACCGCTCCTGCACCGCATCTTCGGGCTGTGGAACGTACAACATCTGCTCGGCCACATCTGCTGGATCTTCGCGGTGACGGCGATCATCCGCCACGGACTCATCCGCCTGGTCGACGAAACCCACGAGAGCGAGCTGTTGCGCAAGCACGTGACGCGCCCGCTACGGATTGGGGTTCCGTTGCTGGTGGCGCTGTTCGTCATCGCCGACGAAGGCCATCATCTTGACTTTTTCGCGGCCCCCGCCGACTTCTGGTTGCTGGCCTATTGGCTGGTCCTGGGTGCCCTGATGATCTACCTGCTCTCCTACGCCGGGCGAGTGCTGCTGATCCTGCGGACGGATCCCCGCTCAACGACGACCGTCGACCTCTATCTGATCTCGGCGGGATTCGGGGTGGCGGCGAGCGTGATTCAAATCGGCACCGCTTGGGCGGGCACCGATATCGCCTTGTCCGTCTGGTTGTGCGCCTGTCTGAGCGCCATTGGCTTCGCGTATGGATCTGCCCGGTCTTGGCAGGCGAAGGTCGCCTGGTTCACGTCCGGCAAGTAGGCCCACGCCGCGCGTTCGCCGCGCCGCGGACCCTAAGCGTCTATCCGCCGACGACGTGCCGAGCCACCACCATCGGGCGGAACCCGTACCGCTGCCCGACAATCTTGCCGCCAGCCGCCCGGCCCGTGCCCGTCAGCGGCATGCCGCGGAGCAACCCGCTTCCCTTGGCCTCGGAGCCGGCGCTGACGGTGCTGACCGCCGGGGGCGCTGTTTCCGCGCTTGTCGCCGGTGCCGCGGCGGCCCAACTCTGCGGCACCGACAAGTGACCCACCGTGGCCGCCCTGCCCAGACCCGCCGAGACGGGCGAGGCAGAGGACGTCGGGCCACCGCCCAGGGTTCCGCCCAGGGTTCCACCCAGACGAGGCACGGCCGCCGCGGCCTGAGTTCCTTTGCTGGCGGCGGCCGGCCTCCCACCTAGCCAGAGCTTCATAAAGTGGTCATAGTCGCCCAGTTGGTAATATAGGATGCCAAGGTCGCTGGTATACATTTTTACCCAGTCTTTCCAGGCCACCGGTTTGGATGATTCCGATGACGCAGCCGATGCATTCAGTACTGCGCTGGAGGCCGATGTTGGGTTTGCCAGCCCCGAGGTGGACGCGCTGGATTGCGCGCTTGTTTCGGCCGCGTTGGCGACCGCGGTGGCTTGACCGGCCTGCCCCGCCGGGTTGGTGGTGGATGGCGGCCGGTCGAAGGTGGTCAACGTTGAGGCGCCGGCTGACGCCGCGGCGTAGCCATACATCGCGGCCGCGTCCTGGGCCCACATTTCGGCGTACTGGGCCTCGGTGGCCGCAATCGCCGGCAGGTTTTGGCCGAAGAAGTTCGTCGCGATCAGCATCATCAGTTGCGCGCGGTTGGCCGCGATCACCGGCGGCGGAACCGTCATCGCGAACGCCGCCTCGTAGGCACCCGCGGCGGCCTTCGCCTGGACGGCCGTCTGCTCAGCCTGCGCGGCCGCCGCGGTCAGCCACGCCGCATACGGGGCCGAGGCGGCGGCCATCGTCGCCGAGGCCGGACCCCTCCACACGGCGGTGAGTTCGGCGATCAACGAACTGTAGGAGGCTGCCGTGGTGTACAGATCGATGGCCACCCCGTCCCAGGCTGCGGCCGCGGCCAGCATTGGCCCCGACCCCGCGCCAACGTACATCCGCCCGGAGTTGATCTCCGGCGGAAGCGCCCCGTAGTCCACTAATGGGTCCCTTCGTCTTGTCGACGGCGGTCGCACGCACCCCAACGCCGCCCGAAACCGTGGTCAGATACTGGTGCGCGAGTACCGTCCAGCGCCGCCGACACCGTCGGCCGTGGAGTCACGAACGCGATGCCGTTCCGCGGCCGCGGTGGCTACCCCTCAAGCGTGGACGTTTGTACACATATGCGATTCTAAGAACATATATGTACGTCACAGTTCACAGCTATGAACTGAATCTAGCTGACGATGAACATTTGTCTTTGGACATACACTATTGCGCGCGCAGCACTTAACCTCGCGGAGGAGCGGCTTTAGCGGCCCTTCCACACCGTTGACCGGAACCAGCGAGGAGAGAAATCACCGTGTCGTTCGTGACCACCCAACCCGAAGCGTTATCCGCCGCAGCCCAGAACCTGGCAACTATCGGCGCGGCGCTGGCCGCACAGAATGCGGCGGCATCGGCGCCGACGATGGGCGTGGTTCCCGCGGCGACCGATGAGGTCTCAGTGCTGATCGCGGCCCAGTTCGCCACGCACGCCCAGATGTATCAGAACGTCTGCGCCCAGGCCACGATGATTCACGACAGCTTCGTGAGAATGCTGCACTTCGGCGCCGGTTCCTATGCGGCCACCGAAGCCATCAACGCCGCCGCGGCCAGCTAAGGAGGGTGACAAGTGCTGGATTTCGGAGCGCTACCCCCCGAATTCAATTCTGCGCGCATGTATTCCGGCCCCGGTTCGGCATCGATGATGGCCGCGGCATGGGCCTGGAACATGCTGGCCGCCGAGCTGGACTCTGCAGCCACCGCCTACGACACCGTCATCACACAACTGACCAGCGAAGGGTGGATGGGCCCGGCATCAGCCCAAATGGCCGAGGCGGCCCAACCTTATGTGACGTGGATGCGTACCAGCGCGGCGCAAGCCGAACAGGCCGCCACATCAGCCAGAGCCGCCGCGGGGGCGTACGAGACCGCGTTCGCCGCCACGGTGCCCCCACCACTGATCGAAACGAACCGCACCCTGCTCACCCAGGCGATTTCCACCAATGTCCTCGGCCAAAACATTCCGCTGATCACCCAACTCGAGGCCCAATACGGTGAAATGTGGGCGCAAGACGCCGCCGCGATGTACGGCTACGCGGCCCAAACCGCACCAACTGCCGAAGTGACGCCGTTCACCGAGCCGGCCCAAACCACCAACCCCGCCGGACAGGCCATGCAGGCCGCCGCGGTCACCCGAGCCGCCGGCACCTCGGCCGGCACGGACGCGCAGACGCAACTGTTATCCTCCACGCCCTCTGCACTGCAAAGCCTCGCATCACCTAGTTCATCAACCGCATCCACAACACCGATCTCGGATGCGTTGAAACAGAACGAGTTTGTGAGCTTGTGGTCGCAATACGCCAGCCCCACCCAGAACACCCTCGCGATGATGTATCGCGCTACCGGCATGACAACGCACTTTCAATCACTCGGCAAGGCACTAGCACCCGCCGCCAAAGCCGCCAGCGACGGCGCCAAGGCCGCCGCGGCCCTGCCCACCGTTGGCGCGTCGCTGCGCGGCGTGGCCGGTGGTGGCGGCGCCATATCGGCAAGTTTGGCTTCTGCTGCACCGGTCGGTGGGCTGTCCGTACCGCCCACCTGGTCTGCCGCGACCCCGGCGGTCCCTTCGGGGGCATCATCGATCCCGGTCAGCCGCTTCATCACCACGCCCGACACGTCAGGGCCCGGAAACCTGCTGGGCGGAATGCCGCTGGCGGGCGTCGGCGGAAGTTCGGGCGGCACCGGTCCGCGCTACGGGATCCGCCCGACGGTGATGGCGCGCCCCCCGTTTGCCGGATAACGCGACGACGTCCCAACCATTTGCGCCGAGATCCAGTTCAGCGCAACGCTGTTCGAGTGGCCCACGGACACCGCGCCGCTTTTTGAGCGCGGCTGGGCCATCCGTGTCCGCGGACACTTCCCGCTTCCCGACCAATCAGGCTGCACTCGAATACCTCTACTTAATCACGCGGTCACTGCACCTGACCGGGACAGGACAGAAGCGATGGACATGCGTTCAAGATTGGCAGTGAACGCCTTCGCGATCTGCTTCGCCGACCGCATGCCGGAAAGTGAAACACCTAACCGAAGATGCCGCTTACACCGTAATCTGACGGACCCCGATGGGCCGGCCCCAGGATGTCTAAGCGGCATCCCAGCAATGCCATCGATCGCGACCCGCCGGCGAGGAATCTTCAGATGTTTCCCACCGCTCAAGCCTGCGCGTTCATTGGCGGGGCGCTCGCGGTCCAGCTTGGACGGCACCGACAGCTGTTCGATCGAGCCCGCTCAGCCGACGCGCGTGAAGGTTTTGTTGCCCAGACCTGGTTGCGCGGCGACAGAGTTCGCAAGCAGGTCTGCTCGGTGAAGCTGCGGTTACAAGTGCGTGGGGGGGCGTTTGGGTGAAGCTCACTCGCGCTGGCGAGGCCACTAAGTGAGCTGCTGCGTCCGACGCGCACGGTCGTCGTCAGGTGCTACCGAGTTGGATGGCTTTGGCCACGAGCAAAATCGCCCCGACTACGAGGTAGCCACGCAAGGCCAGCATGCCTAGCCGAGTTCCGGCCGACCAGGACACCGGTTTCAACGAGGTCAACGGCGGCATTCGCCAGGTGGCCCGTTGGGCTGTGGCCAGGTCAAGGGGGGGGCTGGTCAGGCCATTGTGTTTCGGGCGGTGGCGGCCATACCACCGCAGCACACCGAAAACGGTTGCGGAGCATAGGGCGATACCGACGGTGAGGTCGGCGGCGAGTGAGACGATGTCGAGGCGGGGGAATACGGTCGTGGCCATGAGTATTCCCGAAAGTAGCAACAGCACACTGACGATGAGCCCTGACGCTACGTTGAGCCACGGCCGGTTCACCCAGGGGCCTAAGACTTCCCGGTCGTTGCACAACAGCACCAAAAAGACAGTCGCGCTGGGCAGCAGCAACCCGGCCAGCGCTTGCACGCCGGTCGTGATCAACCCCAACGGCGCCCCGGGGATTAGCACGATCGCTGCGGCGATCACGACCATCCCGGTGTAGGACAGGTAGAATGGCTTGGCGTCACCGAAGCCACGGTGCAGGGAATGCTTGAGCCCGAGTACATCCCCGAAGGCATAGCTGCTGGCCAGGGTCACCGCAGCCGCCCCAATGATGGAGGCGTCGAGCAACACGATCGCGAACACCGACCCGAGGGTGGTGTTGATTTGGCCGAGCAGGTGCGCAACCGTGCCGGCGTCGGCGAAGCGCCCACGGCTGTTGGTGGCCCGCGCGGCCCAGTCGCCGGTCATGATCAACGCCGCCGCACCGATCACCACGACGAAGGCACCCAGTGTGGTGTCGGCGCGCTCGTAGCCGATGAAACGCGGCGTGATGCGCTTGTCGACAATGTTGGACTGCTGAAAGAACAGCTGCCACGGGGCCACCGTGGTGCCGACCATCGCGATGATCAACAGCACCGCGTCCGAGGTGACTCCGCCACGCATGCCCGGGATGACAAACGATTTCGCGGCGCGCCCCGCATCTGGATGGGACATCAACAACATTGGGATTTGCAGCAGCGTGATCGCGATGAACGCGAGCATCGCGCGTTCCCAGCGCTGGAAGCTGCCGGTGGCCATGATGGTGATCAGCGCGATCGCGGCCAGCGGGACGACCACATATCGGGGGATGCCGATGTAGTCGGCCGCCAGGGTGATGCCAATGAATTCGGTGACCAGGGTCAGAAAGTTCAGCAGGAACAGGTCACCCACGGAAAACCAGCCCCAGCCGCGGCCGAACCGCTCATTGATCAACCGCGCGTGTCCGACCCCGGTGACCGCACCGAGCCGGACCACCATCTCCTGGTTAACAATCAGCACCGGGATCAACAACACCAGCACCCACAGCAGGCTGTAGCCGTAGTTCTGTCCGGCCTGCACGTAGGTCGAGACGCCTCCGGCGTCGTTGTCGCCGACCATCACGATCAAGCCGGGCCCGATGATCGCCAGCATGGTGGCTAGGCGGATTTTCAGGCTACGCGGACGGGCGTTGTCGCCGAGGCCGATTCGGCCCAGCGCACCTTCGATGTCGCCGACGTGTGCGCTGTCCAGCACCGCGGTGCCGTGCGGCGCCGCCAACACTGTGTCGGAAGTGGGGCGGTCCAAGAGTGTCATAGCCAGTCTCCTTCTTCGCTGCTCATCGAGGTCAGGTCTTCGCGAACCAGGCGTGGCCCGGGCGCTCGCTAGCGCCAGTCGTCGGGAATGGTGGCCTGAGCACGGCATCGACGGTCACCACCCCCAGCGCCTGACCCTCGTCATCGACGACCGAAATGGTGTGTAAGTTGTAGTCGGCTATCAATACCGCGGCATCGATCAGATCGGCATCGGGAGTCACCAAGATGGGATTCGAATCCATCAGTGTCGCAACCGCATCCGCAAGGTTCGATTGCAAAGTGCGATCACTGACACCACGCCGGCCAGCCGCCCGCGCTCGTGGAGGACGTGCAGCTGCAGACGCCCATGTTTCGCAGGAGACAATGTCGAGGTTCATCAAACGGCCTGCGCTGTGCGGGTTTGAATCCCAACAAGGGCGATCACCGTGGGAGCGCTGGGGTGCGGGCATCAATTCCAGAACACGGCGCCGGGTGGGACTGGCGCAAAATGAAGGCCGCGTCGTCGGCGTCGTCGGCACGGATCCGGGCGCGCAACGCGGCGACCTCGTGGGAGGGCGGGCAACTTGGCCGCCGGGTGTCTTCAGCAGTCCGAGCAGGCGGAGCGGTCGTCGGGTCTCGGTCGCCGGTTTGTTCATGGATCTCTCCTTGGCGCAACATGTGGATCAGTGGTGGGTGGTGGTAGCACGGGAGCGGCAATACGGCTGCCGCGCTTGGGGTTAGGCGGTTAGGCCCAGCTGGAGCCCACGGCGCTGTCGGTGCTGGCCATGTGGGAACCGGCCGTTTGTACTTTGGAGCCGTGAGCGTTGGCCTGCTCGTAGATCACCTGGAAGTTGCGGCCCAATTGGGTGATGAACTCCTGGCAGGCCAGTGAGCCCGCGCCGCCCCAGAAGTCGCCGGCGGCAAGCACATCGCGAATGATGGCCTGATGCTCAGCCTCTAGGGTGGCGGCTTGGGTGCGGATCAGCGCACCGTGGGCGTCGACGTCGCCGAACTGGTAGTTGATCGTCATCGGTGTTCTCCTCACGGGTGCAAAGCAGTTAGTTGCCCAGGATCTGCTGGGAGGCCTGTTCTTGGTCCTCGTAGTTGCTGGCGTCACGAATCAGGTTGTCGCGCACCCCGTGCAGCATGGTGACGATATTGCGAAAGGCGGTGTTCATCTGGCTCACGGTGTTGTAGGAGGTGGCTTGAGCGCTACCGCTCCAGCCGTCGCCGGCGATGTTTTGCGAGGACGCCAGTATCTTGCGGGCCTCGTCCTCCACGGTTCGGGCGTGCACTTCGAAACGCCCTGCCATCGAGCGCATCTCGTGCGGGTCGGTCGTAAAACGCGTAGTCATCTGAATGTCTCCTTATCTAGAAATCATCGAGTGCCACATAAGCGGTGAATCGTGGCCGAACTGCTTATGCGGTTGGGGCCGTCGAACTGAGGCTCGCAGCCGATCCCCGTATCTGCTATCCGGCGATGGGTGAGCGGGCCATTACGGTGAGCCGGAGCCCGTATTTGGGAGCACTGCCTATGTGGCTTCCGGCCGTGTTCGCCATCGGCATGCCGGGCATCATGGGCATCACACCTGCCGGAGCCGCGGTGAGGGGCGTGCCGCCCAGCCCTGAGGCAAGAGAGCTAGGGGGTGGGGTTAGGGCGGTCCAGCTCGCGGGCACCGATAGCGGGCCGATCGACGCGGCCCGTCCAAGGGCCGCGGATGCGGCGCCGCCGGGTCCCAGGCTCGTCAGACCCAATAGGCCTCCGAGGGGGCCGGTTGTGACAGCTTCTCCGATGGCGTTTCCCGCGGCGCCCCCGGCTGCGCCGGCGCCCAACAAACTCGTGAAGGCACCCAATGTGTTACTGGGCGTGTAAAACCCGGACGAGAAGATGGTGTTCCAGATGTTCGCGTTGGGCCCCCACTGGTTCCAGAAGTCGTTGAGCTGTGAATTCCCAGACCCACCAGAGCCAGTCAGTTGGCCGAGGATTTCCGAAAGTCCCGACGTCGACGACGAAGACGACGCGGGTGAAGCGAGGCTCTGCAACTTTGTGGGTACCGTGGAGGTCAGCTGTGACAGTGCCGTCTGCGTGCTCGTGCCTGCCGACGTAGCAGTGGCCTGGCTGACCGTCGCGGCCTGCCCGTCCAGCCCCGCCGCATTGGTTGTCTGTTGTGGCGCGGTGAATGGCGTCACCGTCGAGGCGGCCGCCGAAGCGGCGGCGTAGCCGTACATTGCGGCAGCGTCCTGGGCCCACATTTCGCCGTAGTGCGCCTCGGTGGTCGCGATCGCCGGCGTGTTCTGCCCCAAGACGTTGGTGGCGACCAACGCGCTCAAAAGGCTACGGTTGGCCGCGATTACCGGTGGGGGCACCGTCATCGAGTACGCGGTCTCATAGGCACCCGCGGCTGCGGTGGCCTGGGTAGCGGTTTGTTCAGCCTGCATCCCAGTCGTGTTCATCCAGGCGACGAGAGGTGCTGCGGCGGCCGCCATCGATATCGACGCCGGGCCGCGCCAGCCTTCGCTGCTCAATCTCGAGATCGTCGAGCTGTAGGAGGTTGCCGCCGAACGCAATTCAGCGGCCAGCGTGTCCCAGGCCGCGGCGGCGCTAAGCATCGGCGCTGAGCCCGCGCCGGAATACATTCTTGCGGAATTGATTTCCGGCGGCAACGCGCCGAAATCGATCATGACAGTCATTGGACACACTTCCTTTAGCCGGCCGCGATTGTGTTGAGGGCCTCGGTGGCGGCGTACGAAACGGCACTGGCCGCTAAGGTCCGCACGAACAGGTCACAAACTGCTGCGGCTTGTGCGCTCACCGCTTGATACAGCTGCGCGTGCGCAACGAACTGGGTCGCGGTCAGCGCCGAAACCTCGTCGGCCGCTGCAGGAATCACGCCTGTCGTAGGCGTAGATGCGGCCGCGTTCTGGGCGGCGAGCCCTGAGCCGATATTGCGCAAATCATTGGCTGTCGTCGCCAGTATTTCTGGCTGTGCGGTCACAAAAGACATCGGACTTCTCCTCAAGGGGAATGCAGACTGAAGCTGCGGCTGTGGTCGTGTCAGAGCACGCCAAAAAGACGCACGTCCACGAAGCGGGACGCGGGCGAGTGCGAACCGAAGCGGCGCAAGCCGATTCAGATAGTGGAAATGGTGCCGGGGCCGGATCCGAACGAAATGCTCATCGGACTCGGATAGGGACTATCACCGCGACTCATCTCGCTCTCACCTCCTCACGGCCAGGGCACACGGGGGTGCCAACAGTCGCACACCGGGGATGAGGCAACCCGGCGATTCAGCCGGGCGCGGCACCCCTCTCGTCACAGCTTTGGCACCACACGGCGTATCCGGCTGAGCCGGAAGCCACTTGGGCTCAACCCTTAAGCCGGGAAGAGCTGTCCTGACCCGGGGCGTCTCTCGACGTTCGAGGTCAGTGGCCTATGTCCGTGCAGACGCCTCACCTACCGAGGTTTATGCGAACGTTATCTTGGCACTCAAGGCGGCACCAGTCAACCCGGCGCGTTGACTCACCAACAATGCCCGCCTGCCCCCTTCGTTGTCCCAAAGAGAAATGCTGCCCGCGAAGTGGCGTGTTGAAGCGGCGAAACCGGTGCGGCGCAGCAGGCCCAGACGATGGGATTGACGGTGGGTGAACGCCAGCGTTTGCACCGGGCCTTTACTAGGCCGTGCTGGACATGCCGGCTGGCATGTGGCTGGCGCCGATGCTGGGTGAGCTGGTGAGGATCTTGCGGCGGTTCGGCGCACTGGACATTGATGGCGACACCGGGGGCGCCGCTATGACCGCGCCATATCGTCGGCCATCTATTGCCGTGTGGCGCCCGAAGGCGAGAAGTACGAATTGAACCGCCCCGAGTTCGATGCACACGCGGTTATGGGTGTGCAGCCTCTGATTGGGCTGTGTTCGTAGCGTAGTAGATCGTCTCGTACTCGGTCGGTGGGATGCGGCCCAGGCGGTGCATGAGCCGGCTGGTGTTGTACCAGTGCACCCAGTCGGCGGTGAGCAGTTCCACGTCGGTCAGGCGCTGCAGGGGGCCGCGCCGGAAGGGCGAATCCGCCCGGACGGCTTCGGTCTTGTACAGCCCTATCGTTGTTTCGGCCAGAGCGTTGTCGAAGGCGTCCCCGACAGTGCCGATTGAGGCCACCAGCCCGGACAGGGTCAAGGTTTCCCCGAACCGCACCGACGTATATTGCGACCCTGCGTCCGAATGGTGAATAGTGTTGCCCATCAATGGATTGCCTTCATTGAACCGCAGTTGCGCCGCATGCCTGATCGCCTGACGCACGAACCGGTCTTCCTTGCTTGCCGAGCAGGTCCAGCCCACGATCCGCCCGGCGTAGGCATCAATGGCGAACGCGGTGTAGACGAACACCCCGGTGGCCAGGCGCACGTAGGTGAAATCCGCGACGAGCAGCACGTTGGGGGCGCGCACCCGGAACTGGCGTTTGACCAGATCCGCCGCCCGGGTCGCGGCCGGGTCGGCCACGGTGGTGCGGACCTTTTTGCGCCGGGTGACCCCGCGCCAGCCGTTGACGCGCATCAGTCGTTCCACGGTGCAGCGGGCCACGGTGATGCCCTGGCGTTGCAAGTGAGCCCACATTTTCGTGGCCCCGTACAAGGACTCCGGTTTGCGCCGGCCGTGCTCGTCGGGTTCGTAGTAGCCGGCCAGCACCTCGGTAATGACGGTGTCCCACAGGGCCCGCGCCGACGGTGGGCGGGCCAGCCAGGCATAGAAGGTTCTCGGGGCGATCACGCAGCCGTGCTCAGTGAGCACGCGGCAGATCGGAGCGACCCCGAACCGAGCACGATGCTCGGCGATGAACGCACAGATCAACGGTGTCGCGGGTCGCTCTCCCGCACGAAGAAACTTGTTGCCGCCTTGAGGATTTCGATGGTTTCCTCAAGTTCGCGGTTCTTGCGTTTGAGCTCACGCAACTCGCGCACGGTATCGGTGGGCGCCCCGTCGCGGACCCCGGTGTCGACCTCGGCCTGGTTGATCCAGCGTCGTAACGATTCATACGACACCCCCAAACGCTTGGCGACCGCGGTCAGGCAGGCCGTACGGGTGGCGTACTCCTCGGCATGGTCGCTGACCAACCGCACCGCCCGGGCCTTGAACTCCTCGTCGTACTTCTTCGGCATGATGCGAACAACCTTCCCTCGAAAGAAGGTGTGCATCGAACTCGGGGCGGTTCAAATTGACGGACCGTTGACGCAACCGAACCGCGGTCATGCAAAGCAGCCAAACCGGCGCGGGTTAACGCTCGATCTGGTTCGTTAAGTGAGCTGGTGGTGAGCAAGCGCTGAACGAGTCGTGACAAGTGGGGCACATATTGTCGTAGCTAGGCTTTTGCCGACGACATCGTTCCCGTGCGGTGCTAGCTTCGGGGTTGTTATGAGAATCGACGTTGCCGATCCGACAATGCTGCGATCCCGTTTGGTCGCGGTAGCAGCCACAGTGTGGTTGATGTTGTGGATGGTAATCGGTGGCGCACACCACCACGAAAGTAGAACTAACTCAACGGATCTGGAAATCGTTGCCGGTGAAGCGCTGACTTCGCTTGAATCGTCGCAAGTGGTCAGGGATCAGCTTCCCCCAGACCATGCGCACGCAGAAAGGGATTCGTCGACACACCACGACGACCAGTTCATGGCCGCCGCCTTGACACCGTCTGTGGCCGCGTTGGCGAGTTTCGGCGCCGCGGTCAGCCCGGTTGGGGGGGCGGGGTGGTCGGCTTATCCCGCGGCGGCGCCGGGGCGGGGTCCGCCCACTGTGCTTGCAGTGCGTTGCGCCGGTCGAGATCTGTTGACTCGGCTCTGCTTGTCTCGTCGCTGATCAGTCGCCGTCAGGCCGTTGCGCTTCGCGTCGCCGGCCGGTGAACGCTTCTTACCAATTGTCGCGTGTCGCGCGTTGATGGAAGTGACGATCAGATGATTGACGTTGTTCACACTGGCAATAATCTTGCGGGCAGTCCACCTCGTACCGCCACCGGGGCGCGCTCCTGCTGGCGGCGCAGGCCTGCCACCTATGGGCGGCTGGTGTCTTGGTGTGACATGCTTCGGTGCCCAGGATCTCGGCGTCCCAGAGCATTGCGGAACCGTGGTTTCTGGGCGAAGCTTGAGTGCTTCAACCCAGGTGGCAGCATGAAGGAAGTCCTTGCCACGCAGTTGGTCGATAAGGCGCGCGACCGCGGCGGGTTGCTGCCCGAAGCTCGGACCGCGGAGTTTTCCGGCGGCAACCTATGTTTGGGACTGGTTCTAGCGGGCGAGGTGTGCGTGGGTCCGGTAGCGGTTGTCATCGATACCGGGATGATGGAACCGATCATTGGGCGGATGCTTGCTGCCTACTGCGCCGACGTTGTCCTCGTCGATGCACCGCGCCCGGTTGGTGGATGGGAACAAGCCCGCAAAGATCGGGTCGTGCAGGCGTTGGCCACCGATCACGGTGCATGGATTCCGGTTCAGTACACCAACTTTGACAACGTTGTCGGTGATCAATCCCTGGATTTTGAATTGCCCGTCCAGCGCGGTGGAATCGATGTACGGGTGTGCCTGGCGGCTACCGGCAGCTATTCGGCAGGAGTTGTGCGAATGCTACTTCAACAGAGCGAGCAGGCGCCGAGATCCGCATCGGTTTTGCAGGATTGGCGGATCATCCTGGTCAACGGGTCTTTGCTGCTCTTGGCCGCGATGATGGGTTTGTATCTAGTGACTTTCCAGGTCTATCTTGTCCTGCCTGTGCAGGTGTCGGTGCTAACGCCGTGGTCCCAATGCTGTTTTGCCGCTGGTGTGTTCGCGATTTCAGGTGTGGTGGTCGTTGCCGGCCAGTTGCGGACCACCCCATGGTTGTCCGACAGATGGGGTTGCTGGCGTAGCTTGATCGCCGGTCTAGCCATCCTGGCAGTGTCGTATCTGCCGCTGATCATCCTGGCCGACGATCGGAGCTCAAGTTCGCCACCGGACGTCGAAGCACTCGCAGTCTCCGCAGCGCTGCTTGCGCTAGGATCGGCCCCGGCGATCCCATTCGAACTGCATGCTGCAAATACTTTTACCCGTAACCGTTCGGGGGCAACACCTTACCGGTTCTATGGCACCGTCGTCGCAATCAGAACCCTGATCTGCAATGGGCGACAGCGGCAATCTCCGGCACAGCGGTACATCGCGGGCATCACGAAATGCTCTGCGCTGCATTGTTTTTTGTTAGCGCCGCCGCAGCACTTGCGCTCAATCCGCTCTATCGCGAACAGCGGTCAGGCAACCGCGATCATCTGAACAAAGGCCTTAAGCCGTGCGTCACGGCGTAGTCAACACGAGGAAAGAAAAGAGGCGCAACTCATATGGAAAACCGAACAGGAACGTCTGACAGAGCAAGTCTAGCCGGGGATTTAGTCCCCAGCCGGCCGCCGAGGGTGCGGCCATGAGCGGGCACAGCCACGCCCACGGGCACGGGCACACAACCGATGCTGACCGGCGGTGGCTAGCCGGCGCCCTGGCGGTGATCACAGCATTCATGGTCGGCGAAGTGGCGGTAGGAATCGTTGCACGATCCCTCGCACTGATCTCGGACGCGGCGCACATGCTTACCGACGCGGCCTCAATCGCTTTGGCGCTGTGGGCTATCGGGTTGGCAGCACGGCCGGCAGCGGGCCGTATGACCTACGGTTGGCGACGGGCGGAAATCTTGTCTGCGCTGGCCAACGGCCTGACTTTACTAGTTTTGGCGGGCTGGCTGGCCTATGAGGCGGCCCGTCGACTAATTGACCCGCCGCCGGTCACCGGCAGGCTGGTGCTGATGACGGCACTGATCGGGGTCGTGGTGAACGTGACCGCGACGTGGATGATCAGCCGCGCCAATCGCTCCAGCCTGAACGTCGAGGGTGCTTTCCAGCACATCCTCAACGACCTGTTCGCTTTCATCGCAACGGCAATCGCCGGCGTGGTGATTGTGTTCACCGGGTTCGCACGCGCCGACGCCCTCGCCACGCTCGTCGTGGTGGTGTTGATGGCGAAGGCCGGGACGGGATTGGTGCGTGCTGCAAGCCTGGTACTCCTGGAGGCCGCGCCTCGCGGGTTCGAGCCTGAAAAGATTGGCCAGGCGATGGCGGCACGCGACGCGGTGGTCGAAGTTCACGACCTGCATGTTTGGGAAATAACGTCAGGGCAAACGGCACTTTCAGCGCACGTGATCGTGGATGAGGACCGCGATTGCCATGAAACCCGGGCCGAGTTAGCGGCGTTGCTGGCGCACACGCACGGAATTTCACACATCACCCTGCAGCTTGAGCACCAAAAATCAGGCAGGCTCAACGAACACGGTTTCGCAGGCGCATGCGCGCACTGCGCAGAACCGCACGGGCTCACCCACCGCTCAGTAAACAACCAAGCCCATTATCACGAGTCGGATACAGGCGGCACCGACTCCTCGTCGTTGTCGCATCTCCGCGGTTAAGAACGGGCTGTAATGAGGTTGGGCGGCGCTAGCTGGTTACTACGGCTGCGGTATGTGGCGGTGGTGGGAACTGCAGTGTGGTTGGCGGCGTGGGGCGTGCTAATCGGCGCCGACAGTGTGATCATGCCTTCGCACTCATCGGTGGCGCGGCCTGCACCTGCGGTTGTGGCCTCGACAAGTGGTGGTGATCATCCCAGTTTCGGCGTCGATCATTCGCATGTGGGCAAAGGATTGTCGGGCGAGCATCCTGAGCAGTTCACCACGGCGGTGTTGCCGCGCTCGGGTACTGCGGTGGCCGCGCTGGCCGCGTTGGGTGTGGTGTTGGCCGTGGCCGTGGCCGTCGCTGGTGGGCTGGCCTGGTTTGGGGTGCCCGCCGGGCGCGGCCCCCCGCGTGCCCCGGCTTTTTCTGTTACCGGTCAAGACGTCTTGACCCGGTTCTGCTTGTCTCGTCGCTGACTGGTCAGCGCCAGGCCGTTTCTGCCCTTTGTGGCGGCGGCCGGTGACCGCTGACCCATGTCAAGTGCCGCGCTCTGGTTCGCGGCTTCGCAGGAAAGCGACGATTCCGATGACTGAAGTTCGTTCTTTTGACAACATTTGTGTTCATTCCGTTGCGGCGCTGACGGTCCTCGAGCCGCGCGACTGCGGCCAGCGTGCCCCTGGTACCTATCGGCGACCCGCCGCGCTGGTGGGTAACACGCCGGTGTTGCGGATCTCGGCCCCGCTGGTCCCGCCCGGACGCGGGTTTTGGGCCAAGTTGGAGGGGTTCAACCCCGGCGGCAGCATGAAAGACCGCCCCGCCCTGCACATGGTCGAAGCCGCCCGGGCCCGCGGCGAACTCACACCCGGGGCCCGCATCGTGGATTCCACCAGCGGCAGCCTCGGATTGGGCCTGGCGCTGGCCGGGCAAGCCTACGGGCATCCGGTCACCGTGGTCACCGACACCGGCATGGAACCGATCGTGCGCCACATGCTGGCCGCCTACGGCGCCGATGTCGAGCTGGTCACCGAGCCGCACCCGGTGGGGGGCTGGCAACAGGCCCGCAAAGACCGCGTCGCCCAAGTCCTGGCCGCCGAGCCGGGGGCTTGGTGCCCCGACCAATACAGCAACCCCGACAACATCACCGGCTACCGATCGTTGGCGTTGGAGCTGCTTGATCAGCTCGGCAACGTCGACGTGCTGGTCTGCTCGGTAGGCACCGGGGGACACTCCGCCGGCGTGGCGCGGGTGCTGCGCCGATTCAACCCCGACATGAAACTGATCGGGGTCGACACCATCGGCTCGACCATTTTCGGCCAACCGGCCACCACCCGGCTCATGCGCGGACTGGGCTCCAGCATCCACCCGGCCAACATCGACTACCCCGCCTTCAACGAGGTGCACTGGGTGGCCCCACACGAAGCCGTCTGGGCGGCACGCACTTTGGCGGCCAGCCAGTTCGCCAGCGGCGGCTGGAGCGTCGGCGCCGTCACGCTGGTCGCCGGCTGGGCCGCGCGCACCTACCCCAAAGACACCCGCATCGCCGCAGTGTTTCCCGACGGACCCCAACGCTACTTCGACACCATCTACAACGACGACTACTGCCGCGAGCACCAGCTGTTGAACTGGCAACCCGTCGCCGAGCCCACCACCCTCACCGACCCCAACCAACACGTCATCACCTCCTGGACCCGCACCACCACCATCACCAACCCCACACTGGTGTCGCGATGAAGGGCTTTATCGCGCGGTTTCGCGGATTCGACGGGCCCAGCCGGGTACTGATGATCAACCAGTTCGGCATCAACATGGGTTTTTACATGCTGATGCCGTATCTGGCGGGGTACCTGGCTGGCCCGCTCGGGCTGGCCGCCTGGGCGGTGGGATTGGTGCTGGGCGTGCGGAATTTCTCCCAGCAGGGCATGTTCATCGTGGGCGGCACGCTGGCCGACCGGCTGGGCTACAAGCCGTTGATCGTGGCTGGATGTCTGTTGCGCACAGGCGGTTTCGCGCTGCTTGTGGTGGCTCACTCGTTGCCGGCTGTGCTTATCGCCGCGGCGGCAACCGGTTTCGCCGGCGCCTTGTTCAACCCGGCGGTGCGTGCCTATCTGGCCGCTGACGCCGGAGATCGCCGGGTGGAGGCCTTCGCCATGTTCAGCCTCTTCTATCAGGCCGGAATCCTGTTGGGTCCGCTGGTCGGACTGGTCCTGGTGGCCGTTGACTTTCAGGTCACGGCGGCGGCAGCGGCGGCCGTGTTCGCAGTGTTGACCGTGGCGCAGCTGTTGGCGTTGCCGCAACGCGGTGTCGATTCGGCGCCGCAGCAGAAGTCGTTTCTGCAGGACTGGCGGGTTGTCGCCGGCAACCGGCCGTTCCTGCTCTTCGCGGCGGCGATGATCGGCTCCTACGTGTTGACGTTCCAGGTGTACCTGGCGCTGCCGCTGCAGGCGTCGATGCTGACGCCGCGCTCTGGAAAGGCTTTGGTTGCAGTTCTTTTCGTTGTCTCTGGCCTGGTTGCGGTGATCGGACAGCTGCGCATCACCCGTTGGTTCACCAAACGCTGGGGATCTGGACGTAGCCTGGCCATCGGTGTGGCCATCCTGGCGGCCTCGTTTGTGCCGCTGACGGTCGTCCCCGACGGCCATCGGTTCGGGACACCCGCGGCGGTGGGGGCCCTGCTGGTGTCGGCGGCACTGCTGGCCGTCGGTTCGGCCGCGGTCTTCCCCTTCGAGATGGACACCGTCGTCTCGCTGGCCGGAGGCCGGCTCGTGGCCACCCATTACGGGTTCTACAACACCATCGTCGGAGCCGGAATCCTCGTCGGCAACCTGGCTACCGGATCGATATTCGGTGCGGCACAACGGCTCAGCGCCGGCGCACTGGTGTGGGGCGGGCTGGTTCTCATCGGCATCATCGCCACAGTTGCCCTGCACCACCTCAACCCCGCCCGCTCCGCCGGACCCGCGTTCTCCGATGCGCGGGTTGAGTCGTGTCCATCAGAAGAAGTCCAGGCGGAAACAGTGAGGAGCAGCCCATGATTTTTGTGACTACCCAGCCGAAGGCTCTGACTGCACCGGCAGACGATATGCAGGGCATCGGCTCGGCGATGAGCGCCGAAAACGCGGCCGTGGCCGCCCCGACGACCGGGGTGGTTCCCGCCGCCGCCGGTGAGGTGTCGGCGTTGACGGCGCTGCAGTTCGCCGCGCGCGCGCAGATGTACCAGGCCGTCAGCGCCCAAGCTGCGGCGATCCACGAATTAGTCGCGAAACCCCTTGGTGTCAGAGCTGATTCGTATGCGCTCACCGAGGCCGCCAACGCGATCGCGGCCGGCTAAGCACTCCGAGGTGAATGATGGATTTCGCAGCTTTGCCACCCGAGATCAACTCGGCAAGGATTTATGCCGGTCCGGGCCCGGGCTCGATGCTGGCCGCAGCGTCGGCCTGGGCGGGGCTCGCCGAGCAGCTATATGCGGAGGCCGCTTCGTATTCCTCGGTGGTTTCAGGGCTGACGAGCGGACCGTGGCTGGGTCCGGCGTCGGCGGCGATGGCCGCCGCGAGCGCCCCTTTCGTGGCGTGGATGGACACCACTGCCGCCACGGCACAGCAGACGGCTTCGCAGGCCATGGCGGCCGCGGCCGCCTATGAGTCGGCCTTTGCGATGACGGTGCCGCCACCAGTCATCGCGGCCAACCGCAGCCTGTTGCTGTCGCTGATCGCGACCAACATCCTCGGGCAAAACACGCCCGCGATCGCGGCCACCGAGGCACAGTACGCGGCGATGTGGGCCCAAGACGTCGCCGCGATGTATGGCTACGCCGCCGCCTCGGCCAGTGCGTCGCTCCTGACCCCGTTCACCCCGCCGCAGCCCGCCAGCAACCCGGCCGGCCTGGCCGGACAGGGGACCGCGGTCGGCCAAGCTGTCGGCAGCTCGGCCAGCACCGACGCGCAAGCGGTCCTGTCTCAGGTGACCTCCACGGTGCCCACGGCCCTGCAGCAGCTCGCCTCCCCGCTATCGTCCACGTCCGAGTCATCGACGGGGTCGCTGTCGTCGTTGAGTTCGTCGCTCAGTTCCATGAATCCGGCGTTGTCGATGACAAGTTCGGTTGGGTGGATATCGAGTGCGCTGCTCTCGAACGCGAATCAGCTGAAATCTCTGATGCCGGCCGTCACCGCCGCCAGCACCGCAGCTTCGGGACCGGGGCTGACGGGCGCGCTTGCGTCCAGCGCGCTGGGAGCACCCGGCTCAGCAGGACTCGGCGGGGCGGCCGTGTCGGCGGGCGTGGGCCGGGCGGCCACGGTCGGGGCGTTGTCGGTGCCCCAAACCTGGGCATCGGCGGCCCCAGCAATGAGTTCTGCCGCGACGGCGCTGCCCAGCACCAGCCTGGCCACTGCCCCAGGAGCCACAACGGGGGCTCCCGCAAGCATGCTCGGCGCGCCGCTGGCAACGATGGCCGGGCGCGGCATAGGCAACGTCGGCGAAACCGACCTCCGGTTCATGCCCCGCCTGACAGTGCTACCACCCTCGACGACCCTCGGATAACAAAGGAGGAACACCACACCGCCGTAGTCCGGGGCTGTGGCCATATCGAGCAGAAGTGTGGGGTCCCGCCGCACCGCTTCATCTCACATGTGTTAAAAGATGACTCGAGGGGACGCCAGGTCGCGATCGTGAAACGGACCGACACCGTCGCACCGAAAAACGTCAAGCTACGCTGCGATCCGCGCCGCACACAGACGACCCGTTGCGGCGATTTACAAATCAATGCCAGGATCGCGCCGCTCAGATCCTGGGCACGCCGGCGCTGAGTTGGCTGAATTGACTAATTCAAGAACAACCCAGCATGGCATCAGTTACGGCGGACGCTACCGGTAGCAGACCACGACCAATCCTTAACCGGACCGCGTCAACACATCAATGTCAGTGATGTCCGCCGCGATATCCTCCGTGGCGACCACCGTAATAGCCTTCTCCGAACAATCCACCCAAAAATCCTCTAGGGCGGGGATTTTCGACGTACGCGGGCTGCGCTGGGTACTGCGCAGGCGCATACCCTCCCGGCGGTGGCGCGGGTTGGGGTGGCTGTTGGGCGGCGTAGAACTTGGCCTCGGCCTCGGAGAGTTGCTCTAGTTCGCCCCGGTCCAGGAAGACGCCGCCGCAACCCGTGCACTGATCGATCGTCACGCCGAAGCGCTGCACCGGCAGCATCTGCGACACACACCGCGGACACAGCAGCGTTGACTCTTTGGCCTCCATTGATCCGCGCTCGTCTGCCATTTGGACCTCCCTAATCAGGCAACGGCGATGCCTTACCCGCCCAGACTAACAAACTATAAACGCATGCGCATATACGAATGCGCATGGCTTGGGCTCCGCGGTTACCCCGCCGTCGCCTGATCAGCAAGGGAGCGATGCGAGCGCTCGGGGGCCGATATCGCGCGGGCCAATCGGGTGCTGCGCCGCCGGCTATACAGCAGGCTGGCTATCGCGACAGCCAGGCAGGCGGCAGCTGGAAGAAGCAGTGCGTTGTGGCCCAACCGGCCGCCAATGAGGGCGCCCGTCGCGCCGCCGCCGACGAATAGCACCACGGTCGTCGTGAGCACCGCGGCCTTCCACTTGTCCATCCCGTGGCGGCGGCTGCGGCCCAGTATCAATCCGAGGTCGGTGATGGTGCCGGTGAAGTGCGTTGTGCGGATTGCCATCCCGGGCGAGTTCGAGGTCATCGCGTTTTGCAGCCCGCACGCGGCCGCAGCCAGCAGCGCCTTGAACCCGGGAATCTCGATACCGGCTGCGGCCAACAGCAGCGCGGCCTCGGCGAGCAGGACCGCGGCGTGGCGCGCACTGGTGTGGGTTTGCACCGGCGCCAGTACAGCGCCGGCCCCGGCGGCTCCGGCCAGAAATCCGCCTACGATCAGTGCGATCATGCAGCTCTCGTACAGCAGCGGATTGGCTGAATCCATGCCCAGCTGGGTGCTCAACGCGGTCAGGTTGCCCACCGGAAACGCCAAGACCAGCAGCGCCACCGAATTGATGAATCCGGCAACCCCGGCCAGCAGCCCGTTGTAGCCGAGCACCAGCGCCCGCAGGCGCGTCTCACGGGTTGGCGTGTCCGGCATGTCTTTCCTGTCCGGTGATAGGCGGTGGCACAACGCTACCAAGACCGCGTTAAGAGAAGTCGCCTCCGCCCAACGCTGCTGCCCGAGAAAACCTATAAAATTTCGGATTGGGGGCCACTGCTGGCGCCATCACAACTGCCAGTCGCCATGGTTGTTCGACATGGGAGGTGCCCGCATAGCGGGCCCATTGGTGAACGCGAGTTATGGAGTAGTCCCAAAGGCGGGGGTGGTCAGCGATCCGGCACAACCACGGCCGATGGCGGAGGTCACCAGCAGCCGCCTGCCCCATCCCCCCGCGGCTGACGGTGCTCGCTGACGTGTCGTTCTGATTCAACATCCACAGTCCTCGCCGCGCCAGGCTCGAATGCCTTGCCACACGGCGACCGCGGCGATCGCAAGCCCGATCGCCGGATCAAACCACCAGCTCCCCGGCCAGTGGGCAGTTACCGCCAGGCCGACCAACACCGCGGCGGCCTGGGCCGCACAAAGATAGTTCTGGGTACCTTCGCCAGCGGTGGCCGGCGAGCCCAGCCGGACGGCGAGTTGCTTTTTGGCCCGGCCGAGGATAGGCATCGCCAACAAGGTAGCGGCCGTCAACACGATACCGATCATCGACGTCTCAGCGTGGTGCCCACCAGCGAGGTGCCGAATAGATTCGGCGGCGATGTAGGGGGCTGTCAGCCAAAACGACACCGCAACACCGTGCTGGGCGCGCCGTTCGGCGGTCTCGGACAGAGTCCGCGAGCCGGTGAACCGCCACGCCACCATCGCGCTGGCCAAGCCCTCTGGCGCGCTGCTTAGCGCCCACCCAGTCAGTGCGATAGACCCGACCGCCAGGCCCTGCCACAGCCCCACGACACCCTCGGTGAGCATCGCGATCAGGCTGACCCAGGCCAGACGCCGCGCCCAACGCGCGGCGCGATGCCATTCCCCGTCCCGCGCCAGAGACGTCTGCCCGACGTGCGTGGACTCCGCGCAGCACAGATCATCTGCAAGCTCGGTGGGATCGCCGACTGGACGGAAACTACTCACGAGGTTGGCTCCGTTAGCCAGCCGTCCGCGCCGCAGCTCGGGCACAAACCCACCGCATGGCCCATCACGGCCGACACGGCCCCCGAATAGCTGAGCCCATCAGCGAATGAGTGCTGCATCAACCGGGACAACAAAGTCAGCCCCGGTGGATCGGACACCGCCACGCCTCGGAGATGTAGGCAAACAGCGCATATCGATATCACCGACCGCTCCAAAACCACCAGCTGCAACTCATTAATAGACTGCAACATTTGCACTGGGCCATCTTATAGCCGGCGCGCAACCGCCCCGGCACCGC
Organism: Mycobacterium sp. 5-140-3-2; assembly: GCF_035666375.1. NCBI lineage: Bacteria > Bacillati > Actinomycetota > Actinomycetes > Mycobacteriales > Mycobacteriaceae > Mycobacterium > Mycobacterium sp. 5-140-3-2. The sequence goes on along the minus strand of NZ_CP142025.1, from coordinate 4,691,576 downwards.
CACACTGTGACGGCTTCCGTTGAATTTGCGCAACATGGTGCGCGCACGCTCACTCCCATCCCGGGGTTCTGCGGTGGTAAACATCGAGGTCTCAGATGGCAGTGCTGATCCCGGTGCGGAGTTCTCAGCCCTGGCGTGGCGCGGTGGACTCCGATGAGGTGACGATGTGGCGCATCCAACCAGCACTCGCCGTGTGCCCGGTTTGCGGATCCTTAACGCGAATCCTTCTAGGCCCAAAGTAAGCGGGCACATTCATGACTTATCACTAACCTCAAGGCGCTGTGCCGTACGCATCATTTGGTGAAAACGTTTTGGGGCTGGCAGGAAAAGCAGCTGCCCGATGGCACGCTGATCTTCACCTCCCCGGCCGGGCACACCTATGTGACCACCCCGGGCAGCGCGCTGTTGTTTCCCAGCTTGTGCGCGGCCACCGGCGCGATCGCGGCCCCCGAAGCCGACCCGCCCCCGAACCACTGCGGCCAGCGCACCGCGATGATGCCCCAACGCCGCCGCACCCGCACCCAAGACCGCGCCACCCGCATCGCAGCAGAACGCAAACACAACCGCGACGCCCGGCTGGCCCGGCGGGCCCCGTCGGCGACCTGCTCCTGGCCCACCGTCTACGGTCCCGACGACGATCCGCCGCCGTTCTAGGTGCAGAATTTCCTGATCTCGATGCCGTCGGAGCGGAATTTGGCTCTGAGCTGGTCGTCCCCTAGACTCTAGGGGTTGCCTTGGGCAGACCTCGGCCGGTGCGAATCGGCCCCGCGTGCCCTTCGGTGACAAAGACCGCGCACGTCAGGTTTTTGGTGGGTCATGCCCGCCGAATGCTCACCCAGGTGGGTTCTCCTGCCGTGCACACGCAACCAGGTCAGGAGATCGAGTGATTCAGCAGGAATCGCGGCTGAAGGTCGCCGACAACACCGGCGCCAAGGAGATCTTGTGCATCCGTGTGCTCGGCGGTTCGTCGCGACGCTACGCCGGCATCGGCGATGTCATCGTCGCCACCGTCAAGGACGCCATCCCCGGCGGCAACGTCAAGCGTGGGGACGTCGTCAAGGCCGTCGTGGTGCGCACGGTCAAGGAGCGCAGGCGCCCCGACGGCAGCTACATCAAATTCGACGAGAACGCCGCGGTGATCATCAAGCCCGACAACGACCCACGCGGGACGCGCATCTTCGGGCCCGTCGGCCGCGAACTGCGCGAGAAGCGGTTCATGAAGATCATCTCGCTGGCTCCGGAGGTTTTGTAGATGAAGGTCAAAAAGGACGACACCGTCCTGGTGATCGCGGGTAAGGACAAGGGCGCCAAAGGCAAGGTGCTCAAGGTCTACCCCGAGCGCAACCGGGTGCTGGTCGAGGGCGTCAACGCCATCAAGAAGCACACCGCGATTTCGACCAACCAGCGCGGAGCCCAGTCGGGCGGAATCGTCACCCAGGAAGCCCCGATCGACGCGTCCAACGTGATGGTGGTCGACTCGGACGGCAAGCCGACCCGCGTCGGCTACCGGGTCGACGAGGAGACCGGCAAGCGCGTCCGCATCTCCAAGCGCAACGGCAAGGACATCTGACATGACCACTGCAGAGAAGGTGCAGCCGCGCCTGAAAGAGCGCTACCGCAACGAGATTCGCGATGCGTTGCACAAGGAATTCGGCTACGGCAACGTGATGCAGATCCCGACGGTGACCAAGGTCGTCGTCAACATGGGTGTCGGCGACGCCGCCCGGGACGCGAAGTTGATCAACGGCGCCGTCAGCGACCTGGCGCTGATCACCGGGCAGCGGCCCGAGATCCGTCGCGCCCGCAAATCCATCGCGCAGTTCAAATTGCGTGAGGGCATGCCGATCGGCGCGCGGGTCACCCTGCGCGGGGACCGGATGTGGGAGTTCCTCGACCGTCTCACCTCGATCGCGCTGCCCCGTATCCGCGACTTCCGCGGCCTTTCGCCCAAGCAGTTCGACGGTGTCGGCAACTACACCTTCGGGCTGGCCGAGCAGTCGGTGTTCCACGAGATCGACGTGGACAAGATCGACCGGGTCCGCGGCATGGACATCAACGTCGTCACCTCGGCGACGACTGACGAAGAAGGACGAGCGCTGCTGCGGGCCCTCGGCTTTCCCTTCAAGGAGAACTGAGTAAATGGCAAAGAAGGCACTGGTCAACAAGGCCGCACGCAAGCCGAAGTTCGCGGTGCGCGGCTACACGCGCTGCAACAAGTGCGGCCGGCCGCGCGCGGTCTTCCGCAAATTCGGCCTGTGCAGGATCTGCCTGCGCGAGATGGCGCATGCGGGCGAGCTGCCCGGCGTGCAAAAGAGCAGCTGGTAAACAGCGCAAACCCCCAGACCAACCCAGAAAAGTGCGCGACAGGCCCGGGCCGGGAACCACCGCGAGGAAGGTGACAGACACTGTCATGACTGCGACATCGACGATGCAGAGCGCAGCGATGAAGAGGAGTGGCGCTCGATGACTGCGACAGCGACGAAGCAGAGCGCAGCGATGAAGAGGAGTGGCGCTCGATGACTGCGACAGCGACGAAGCAGAGCGCAGCGATGAAGAGGAGTGGCGCTCGATGACTATGACGGACCCGATCGCAGACTTCTTGACACGTCTGCGCAACGCCAATTCGGCGTATCACGACGAGGTGACGTTGCCGCACTCGAAGCTCAAGGCGAACATCGCCCAGATCCTCAAGAGCGAGGGCTACATCAGCGATTACCGCACCGAGGATGCTCGGGTCGGCAAGTCGCTGATCGTTCAGCTCAAGTACGGGCCGAGCCGGGAGCGCAGCATCGCCGGCTTGCGCCGCGTGTCCAAGCCCGGCCTGCGGGTGTACGCGAAATCCACCAATCTGCCGCGCGTGCTCGGCGGCCTGGGAGTGGCGATCATCTCCACCTCCTCGGGCCTGCTGACCGACCGCCAGGCAGCCCGACAGGGCGTGGGCGGCGAAGTCCTCGCGTACGTGTGGTGAGGGGGTAAAAGATGTCGCGTATTGGTAAGCAGCCGGTTCCGGTTCCCGCCGGAGTCGACGTAACGATCGACGGTCAGAAGGTCTCGGTGAAAGGCCCCAAGGGCACGCTGGATCTGACCGTGGCCGAGCCGATCACCGTGGCGCGCAACGACGATGGCGCGATCGTGGTCACCCGCCCCAACGACGAGCGGCGCAACCGCTCGCTGCACGGGCTGTCGCGCACCCTGGTGTCCAACCTGGTCACCGGCGTGACGCAGGGCTACACCACCAAGATGGAGATCTTCGGTGTCGGTTACCGCGTGCAGCTCAAGGGCTCCAACCTCGAGTTCGCGCTGGGCTACAGCCATCCCGTGGTGATCGAGGCGCCCGACGGCATCACGTTCGCCGTGCAGTCGCCGACGAAGTTCACCATCACCGGGATCGACAAGCAGAAGGTCGGCCAGATCTCGGCGAACATCCGCCGTCTGCGTCGCCCCGACCCGTACAAGGGCAAGGGCGTGCGCTACGAGGGCGAGCAGATCCGCCGCAAGGTCGGAAAGACAGGTAAGTAATCATGGCGCAATCACAAGCTGGCGCCGCCGCGCGAAAGCCGGTGGGGCAGAGCGTATCCGCGACTCGGCGCGTCTCTCGGCTGCGCCGGCACGCCCGGCTGCGCAAGAAGATCGAGGGCACGCCGCAGCGTCCGCGGCTGGTGGTCAACCGATCCGCGCGACACATTCATGTGCAACTGGTCAACGACGAGAACGGGACCACGGTGGCCGCCGCGTCGTCGATCGAGGACGACGTGCGCAGCCTGCAGGGGGACAAGAAAGCCCGCAGCGTGCGGGTGGGCCAGCTGATCGCGGAGCGCGCCAAGGCCGCCGGCATCGACAGCGTGGTCTTCGACCGCGGCGGATACACCTACGGCGGACGGATCGCGGCGCTGGCCGATGCCGCACGCGAGAACGGATTGCAATTCTGATGACTGAGAACGTGTACACGACTGGAAGGACCGCATAATGGCGGAGCAGCCCGCCGGCGGACAAGGCGCCGGCGACAGCCGTGACTCGCGCGGTGACCGCGACAGCCGCGGTCGGCGCGGCGACGGCGGTCGTGGCCGCGACCGCGACGGCGACAAGAGCAACTACCTGGAGCGGGTCGTCGCCATCAACCGCGTCTCCAAGGTGGTCAAGGGTGGTCGGCGATTCAGCTTCACCGCGCTGGTGATCGTCGGTGACGGCAACGGCATGGTCGGCGTCGGCTACGGCAAGGCCAAGGAAGTTCCCGCCGCCATCGCCAAGGGCGTCGAGGAGGCCCGCAAGGGCTTCTTCCGGGTGCCGCTGATCCGCGGGACCATCACGCACCCGGTGCAGGGTGAAGCGGCCGCCGGCGTGGTGCTGCTGCGCCCGGCCAGCCCGGGTACCGGTGTGATCGCCGGCGGCGCCGCCCGCGCGGTGCTGGAATGCGCTGGCGTGCACGACATCCTGGCCAAGTCGCTGGGCAGTGACAACGCCATCAACGTGGTGCACGCGACCGTCGCCGCGCTCAAGCTGCTGCAGCGCCCCGAGGAGGTTGCCGCCCGCCGCGGACTGCCCATCGAGGACGTTGCGCCGGCCGGAATGCTCAAGGCGCGACGGGAAAGCGACGCGCTGGCCAGTGCGGCGGCACGTGAGGCGCAGATTTCGGGGACCCAACCATGAGCAGTCAACTGAAGATCACCCAGGTGCGCAGCACCATCGGGGCCCGCTGGAAGCAGCGTGAGTCCCTGCGCACCCTCGGCCTGCGACGGATCCGCCACTCGGTGATCCGCGAGGACAACCCGCAGACCCGCGGCCTGATCGCGGTGGTCAGCCACCTGGTCGAGGTAGAGGAGGCCAAGTGACTATCAAGCTGCACGACCTGAAACCCGCCCGCGGCTCGAAGACCGCCCGCACCCGCGTCGGTCGCGGTGAAGGCTCCAAGGGCAAGACCGCCGGCCGCGGTACCAAGGGCACCAAGGCGCGCAAGAACGTGCCGGCCACCTTCGAGGGTGGTCAGATGCCGATCCACATGCGGCTGCCCAAGCTCAAGGGGTTCCGCAACCGGTTCCGCACCGAGTACGAGATCGTCAACGTCGGCGACCTCAATCGGCTTTTCCCGCAAGGCGGTTCGATCGGCGTGGACGAGCTGGTGGCCAAGGGCGCCGTTCGCAAGAACTCGCTGATCAAGGTCCTCGGCGACGGCAAGTTGACCGTCAAGGTCGAGGTGACCGCGCACAAGTTCAGCGGCAGCGCACGCGAGAAGATCACCGCCGCCGGCGGCTCGGCCACCGAGCTGTCCTAACTCAGCTGCGGAATCACTTCCGCGGCAAGGCGTTCCATCTGCTCGCGGTTCTCGCTCGCGTCGATGCCGACGGGATTCAGTAACAGCATCTGCGCCCCGGCGTCGATGACCTCGCGCAGCCCGCGGGCCACGTCGTCGGGGGTGCCGGAGACCGGCACGTCCTGCACGCCGGGCATCCGCCCGTAGATGCGATCCAGCCCGGCGAGCACGCGTTCCCGCGCCCTGGCGGCGTCGTCGTCGACCGTCAGGTAGACCCGCTTGGCGATGGTGAACCCGGCGGGGTCCTTGTGTTGCGCGTCGAGCTCGCGGCGCACGACGGCGACGGCCCCGGCGAACGACTCGGTGGTCGACGAGCCGGCGCCCAGGAACGAATCGCCGTGCCGCACGGCGCGGGCCAGGGCCTTCGGGGCGAGGCCCCCGAACCAGATCGGCGGGTGCGGTCGTTGCACCGGCTTGGGCGCGACGGGCAGGTCGTCGACCTCGCGGAAGCGGCCGTGGAACGTCACCCGGGGGTCGTCGGACCAGGCGGCCTTCATCAGCTCCAGGCCCTCGGTGAAATACGAGATGAAGGTGTCCCTGTCGACGCCGAAGGCGGCGAATTTCCGCCGCCCGCCACCGGGGGCGACACCCACGTCGAGGCGGCCGTGGCTGAGCCGGTCGACGGCGGTGATCGCCGAGGCCAGCTGCAGCGGTTCGTGCAGCGACGTCACCAGCACGCCGACGCCCAGGCGCAGCCGCTCGGTGCAGGCGGCGCAATAGGCCAGTAGCTCCATCGGGGCCAGCAGCGGCGCGGGTCCGATGATCTGTTCGAGCACCCAGCCACCCTCGAACCCAAGCTCCTCGGCGCGGGTGAGAAAGGACCGCAGCCCCGCCGCGTCGAACGTCTCGTAGTCGAACTGCGGGATGGCGATGGAAAACCTCACCGGACCACCGTACGGTGGCCGGTCGGTAGTCTGCAGGCATGTTCGCTTTCCTGCCCTCGATACCCGGTTTGTCAAAAGGCGCGGACGAGGTGCGCGCGCTGGCCGACCGGGTCGACACCGCACGTCATCACGGCGTGCCCAACGGCTGCGTGCTCGAATTGGATCTGCGCTCAATGCCGCCGGAGACGTCGGGGTTCGACCCGCTGGCGATGATCACCGGCGGGAGCCGTCCGGTGTCGCTGCGCGACACGGTGTCCGCCATCTACCGGGCGGCCGAGGATCCGCGGGTCGCCGGGCTGATCGCCCGCGTGCAACTGACGGCGTCGCCGTCGGCCGCGGTGCAGGAGCTGCGCGAGGCCATCGTCGCGTTCACCGCCGCCAAGCCGTCACTGGCCTGGGCCGAGACCTACCCGGGCACGTTGTCGTACTACCTGGCCTCGGCCTTCGGCGAGGTCTGGATGCAGCCGGCGGGAAGCGTCGGGCTGATCGGCTTCGCCAGCAACGCCACCTTTTTACGCGACGCGTTCGACAAGGCCGGCATCGAAGCCGAAGTCGTCGCGCGCGGCGAATACAAGTCGGCGGCAAACCGTTTCACCGAGCACGGCTTCACCGAGGCCCACCGCGAGGCCGTCACCCGGATGCTCGAGAGCATCCGGGAGCAGGTGTGGGAAGCGGTGGGGACATCACGCAAGCTCGACGCCGCCGCCCTGGACGCCCTGGCCGATCGCGCCCCGCTGTTGCGCGAGGAGGCCGTGTCCTCGGGCCTGGTCGACCGTATCGGATTCCGGGACGAAGCCTATGACCGCATCGCGGAACTGGTTGGCGTGAAAGATGTTTCGGAGGAGAATGCGCCGCCGCGGCTGTATCTGTCGCGCTACGCCGGCGCGGCACGGTCGCGGCTGATCCCGCCGGCGCCGTCGGTGCCCGGTCGCCGGCCCAAGCCGACGGTGGCCGTCATCAACGTCGACGGCACGATCGTCGACGGGCGCGGTGGACCCCAGTTCCTGCCGTTCGGCACCTCCACGGTCGGCAGCGACACCATAGCGCCGGCGCTGCGGGAGGCCGCCGCCGACGATTCGGTGTCGGCGATCGTGGTGCGCGTCAATAGCCCCGGCGGCTCGGTCACCGCGTCGGAAACCCTGTGGCGCGAGGTGAAAAAGGCCCGCAAACGGGGCAAGCCGGTGGTGGCGTCGATGGGGTCGGTCGCCGCCTCCGGCGGTTACTACATCGCCGTGGCGGCCGACGCGGTCGTCGCCAGCCCCGCGACGATCACCGGTTCGATCGGCGTGCTCACCGGCAAGCTGGTGATCCGTGATCTGCTGGGGCGGCTGGGCGTCGGCTCGGACACCGTGCGCACCAACGCCAACGCCGACGCCTGGGCGATCGACACGCCGTTCACGCCGGAGCAGCGCGCCCACCGGGAGGCCGAGGCCGACCTGCTGTACGCCGACTTCGTGGCGCGGGTGGCCGACGGGCGCAACCTGACCAAAGACGCCGTCGACCGGGTCGCGCGGGGCCGGGTCTGGACCGGCGCCGACGCGCTGGAGCGGGGCCTGGTCGACGAGCTGGGCGGGTTCCGAACCGCGCTGCGGCGCGCGAAAATCCTTGCCGGACTGGACGAGGACGCCGACGTGCGCATCGTCACCTACCCGGGCGGTTCGCTGCTGGACATGCTTCGGCCCCGGGCGTCCTCGCAGCCGGCCGCCGCGTCGCTGCCCGACGCGCTGGGGGCGCTGCTGGGCCGCACCATCGGCGGCATCGTGGACAACGTCGAACGGTCCGTCAGCGGCGCCAGCGCGCTGTGGGCGGGGCCCTGGCGGCTCTAGGGTTTAGCTAGCCGCCGAGCCTGCCGCTGATGAAGACGATCTCACCGAGCGGGTCGTCGTCCTCCGGGGCGCGCACGTCGAACCCGCCGCGCTCGAAAAGCTCGGTGCGGGTCACGCCCTCGGCGTGCCACCCGGTGCTCGACAGGTAGTCCACGACATGGTTGCGGTCGCCGGTGTAGACCAGCGACGCCATGTCGATGTCCACGCCGTGGTCCCGGAACGAACCGGACATCTCCCGCACCTTCTCGGCGTCGAAATCCACGATGCCGGGCACGAATTCGGTGGCGATGGTGCTGCCGGGCGCGCTGAGCGCGGTGATGTTGTCGAACAGCCGGTCCTGGGCGTCCGGCGGCAGGTAGATCAGCAGGCCCTCGGCCAGCCACGCCGTCGGTGCGGTCGTATCGAACCCGGCGTCCTTCAGCGCGGTCGGCCAGTCCGCCCGCAGGTCGATGCCGACGGTGCGCCGATCGGCGGTCGGCTCGGCGCCGATGCCGGCCAGCGTGCTGGTTTTGAACTCGATCACCTGGGGCTGGTCGATCTCGTAGACGACCGTGCCGTCCGGCCACGGCAACCGGTAGGCGCGCGCGTCCAGCCCGGAGGCCAGGATCACCACCTGACGCACGCCGGCGCCGACGGCGTCCATGAAATAGTCGTCGAAGTACCTGGTGCGCACCGTCATTCCGTCGATCATCGCCTGAACGCGCACCGACGAGGCGTTCTCGATCGCATCGATGTCGAGCTCGCCGTCCATCATCTTGGTGAAGAATTCCACCCCGACCGCCCGCACCAGCGGCTCGGCGAACGGATCGTTGATCAGACCCCGCGGATCCTTCGTCGCCATCGCCCGCCCCGCCGCGACCATCGTCGCGGTGGCGCCGACGCTGGACGCCAGATCCCAGTTGTCGTCGTGAGTGCGTGGCATGGGAAAAACCTTACTCGAGCGTCGCGGCGACGTAGCTCAGCTCACCGAAGGTGGCCGCCATCTCGTCCTCGGGAAACTCAAACCCGTTGCGGGCGTATAGTTCCCGGGCGGGATGCGCGCTCACCTGCCAGCCATGGCCGTTCAGGTAGTCGACGACGACGTTGCGCTCGCCCCGGTAGAACAGGTCGGCCGCATTCAGGTCGAAGCCGAAGCGCTGCCACCGCTCGGAGATGCGGCGCAGGCGCTCGTCGGAGAACGCGTCGGGGTCGGGCACGTGTTCGGTCGCCACCCGGCTGCCCGGCGCGGACAGCGCGGTGATGTTGTCGAACAGCCGGTCCTGCGCCTCGGGCGGCAGGTAGGGCAGCAGCCCCTCGGCGCTCCAGGCGGTCGGCTGGGTGACGTCAAAACCACCGTCGCGCAAGGCCGCCGGCCAGTCGTCGCGCAGGTCGATGCTGATCGTGCGGCGCTGCGCGGTGGGGGCGGCGCCGAGGCCGGCCAGCGTGTCGGTCTTGAAGGCGATGACGTCGGGCTGGTCGATCTCGTAGACCACGGTTCCCGCCGGCCACCGCAGGCGGTAGGCCCGGGTGTCCAGGCCGGAGGCCAGGATGACCGCCTGCTTGATGCCCGCGTTCGTCGCGTCCAGGAAGAAGTCGTCGAAAAACCTGGTGCGCACCGTGATCTGCTCGGCCCGCGCCCGGCGGTTGAACAGCGGGTCGTCCTCGAAGTCGATCTCGCCGTCGATGATCCGGATGAAGGGATCCAGGCCGACGGCGCGGACCAGCGGGTCGGCCAGCGGATCGTCGAGCAGCGCGTCGGGACCCTTCGACGCGACCGCGCGGGACGCGGCGACCATGGTCGCCGTCGCCCCCACGCTGTGTGCCGGCCCCCAGCTGTCGCCCTCGGCGCGCCCCTCACTCATAGGTGCCGCTCGTGTAGAGCATCTCGCCCATCCGCATGTCGTCGTCGCCGAGCGGGTCAAGCCCGTTGGCGGCGAACAGATCCCGGATGCTGGCGCTGTTCAGGCGCCACCCGTGAGCGGCCAGGTAGGGGGCGGCCTCGTTGCGGTCGCCGAAGTAGACCAGCCCCGCCATGTCGAGATCGAAGCCGTGCGCGCGCCAGCGCTCGGAGATCGCCTGCATGCGCTCCTTGAGCTTCTCGTCGTCGCCGGGTGCGGGGTTGGGCGCGCTCTCGGTGGCCAGCCGGCTGCCCGGCGCGCTGAGCTCGGTGATGGTGTCCAGCAGGCGATCCTGTGCCTCCGGCGGCAGGTAGCCGAGCAGGCCCTCGGCGCTCCACGCCGTCGGCTGGGCGGGATCGAATCCGGCGTCCTTGAGCGCTGTGGGCCAGTCGTCGCGCAGGTCGACGGCCACCACGCGCCGCTCGGCGGTGGGGGCGGCGCCCAGCTCGGCCAGCGAGCGGGTCTTGAATTCGATGACCTGCGGCTGGTCCACCTCGTAGACCACCGTCCCGGCCGGCCACGCCAACCGGTAGGCCCGCGCGTCCAGCCCGGAGGCCAGGATCACCGCCTGCTTGATGCCCGCGTTCGTGGCGTCCATGAAGAATTCGTCGAAGAACTTGGTGCGCACGGCCATGTTGTCGGCCATCCGCGACATTGCCCCGGCGGAGCTGGCGGCGCCGTCGTGGACGTCGTTCAGCTCGGCCGGGTCGAGCTCGCCGCTGGCCAGCCGGGAGAGCAGGTCGACTCCGACCGCCTTGACCAGCGGCTCGGCGAACGGGTCGTTGATCAGCGGGCTCTCGGCGCGGGTGGCCATCGCCCGGGCCGCCGCGACCATGGTGGCGGTCACGCCGACGCTGGAGGCGAGGTCCCAGGTGTCGCCCTCGTACCTGGTGGAAGTCATGGTGGTGCCCCTATCGGAGGTAGTCAATCTAATATTTAGCCGATATAACAAGCTTCCCCCACTGTACGCTTCCCGCGATTCGCGGCAACCTTTACTGATGGCGTACGAGCGGGTGCTGATCACGGGCGCTTCGTCGGGTCTGGGCGCGGCCCTGGCCCGGCGTCTGGCCGGCGGTGGCGCAGTGGTCGGGCTGGTCGCGCGCCGCCGGGATCGGCTGGCCGAGGTCCTGGCCGACTGCCGGCGTACCGCCCCGGGATCGGCGATGTGGGTCGCCGACCTGGCCGACACCTCCGCGCTGCGTGACCTGGCGGCGACCGCCTGGGACACGCTCGGGGGCATCGACGTGCTGATCAACAACGCGGCCGTCCCGAAGCGGCGCCCGGTCACCGCGCTGGATCCCGACGAGGTCGAAGAGGTCATGCGGGTCAACTTCTTCGCCCCGATGCGGCTGACGCTGGCCCTGTTGCCGCGGATGCGCGAGCGGGGATCGGGCATGATCGTCAACGTGTCCAGTGTCGGCGGCCGGCTCGGGATAATCCACGAAAGCGCCTACTGTGCAAGCAAATTCGCGCTGTGTGGCTGGAGCGAGGCGATGGCCGTGGACCTGCACGGCACACCTATCGCGGTGAAGCTGATCGAGCCCGGCCCGGTGGACACGGAGATCTGGGATCACCCGGGCAGCGAGGAACCCCTCTACCGGGGTCCCAAGGTTTCCGCCGACGAGGTGGCCGACGGCATCCTCGCCGCCCTGGGCACCGAGGGCTTCGAGCATTACGTGCCGGACATGAAACCGGTCGTCGACGCCAAGAACGCCGACCTCGACGCGTTCATCGCCGGGGCGGCGGGGCTGGCGGCGCCATGAGGGCGCTGGTCTACGGCGTGCCACCGGAGCCCTTCGAGGTGCCCGAGCGCGCCAACGCGCTCACCCAGAACCTGGCCCGCACCCCGACCGCGCTGCGCGAGGTGCCGGATCCGCAACTGCCGCAGGAGGACTGGGTGCTCACCCGGCCGCGGCTGACCGGCATCTGCGGGTCGGATTCCAAGCAGATCCTGATGGACTTCGGCGAAGGCGACGCCGACAACGCCATGTCCGCGTTCTGTTCGTTCCCGCAAGTCCTGGGCCACGAGGTGGTGGCCGACGTGGTGGCGCTGGGCCCCAGGGCGCGCGGCCTGCAGGTGGGGCAGCGGGTGGTGCTCAACCCGTGGCTGTCCTGCGGGCCGCGGGGCATCGCGCCGCCCTGCCCGGCGTGTCAGGCCGGCGACTACAGCCTGTGCTGGAGCTTCACCGACGGCGCCCTGAGCCCCGGCATCCACACCGGCGTCTCGGCCGACGTGACGGGCGGCTACGCCGAATTGATGCCCGCCCACGACAGCATGCTGTTCGCGGTTCCGGACTCGATCCCCGACGAGGCGGCCGTGTTCGCCGACCCGTTCTCGGTGTCCCTGCACGCGGTCACCCGCCACCCTCCGCCCGATACGGGCCCGGTGCTGGTGTACGGGGCCGGCTCGCTGGGTTTGTGCGCGGTCGCGATCCTGCGGGCGCTGTATCCCGACGTGGCCGTGGCCGTGATAGCCCGTTTCGGTGCCCAGGCCGAGCTGGCCCGCCGGTTCGGCGCCGCGAAAGTCCTTGCCCACGAGCCGCGTTCGGACCTCATCGAGGAGCTCGTGGCGTGGGGCGGTGGCCGGCTGCGCCGGCCGCTGCTGGGCCTGCCGATGGCCCACCCCGGCGCGGTCGACGTCGTCTACGACACGATCGGAAAGCCCGAGACCTTCGAGGTGGGCGTCCGGGTCCTGCGCTCGCGGGGCACCCTGGTGAAGGCCGGCGTGCACGCGCCCGGCCGCTGGGAGGACAGCCCGCTCTACTTCAAAGAGGTTTCCCTGGTGGGCTCCAACGCCTTCGGCGTCGAGGAGGTCGACGGGCAGCGCAAGCACGCCATCGCCCACTACCTCGACCTGGCCGGCGCCGGACGCGTCGACCTGCGTCCCATGCTCACCCATACCTTCGGGTTGGCGCGGTGGCGCGACGCTTTCTGGGCGCTCGCCGATCAGGGCGAGAGCGGCGCGGTCAAGGTGGCGATCGATCAGCGGTGACCTCGCACGTCACAGGGCTGGAATGTCCAGCCACTCACCGACTTCGAATTCGTCGCCGAGCGCGCGGATCGTCGCGCCGCCGCGGCCGGGGTAGTGCGCGGGTATCACCGTCGCTGTCGCCTGCGCGGCCTCGGTGAAGATGCGGCGGCGGGTCACTGCGGCCGCGGCGGCGTCGATGTCGAAGGCGCACGCGTCGCCGGGGCGACGCACCTGCAACGGGCTGTGGGTGAGATCACCGACGAAGACCGCGGGTTGGCCCGCGTCCAGCCAGAGCACCGAGGAGCCCGGCGTGTGCCCGGGGGCGGGCCGCAGCCGCAGCGAATCGCTGACCGCGTAGTCGTCCGACCACCGGATCAGTTGCCCCGCAGCGTCGATGGGTAACACGCTGTCCGCGAACACCAGCTGGTCGCCGCGCTGCTGGGCAGCTTCGGCTTCGGTGCGCGGCGACCGCCGCGCGGCGGGCCCGTCGGGTTCGAAGTGGCGATAGTCGGCGGCGGGCAGCAGGTACCGGGCGTTGGGGAACGTCGGCACCCAGGTGCCGTTGTCCAGCATGGTGTTCCAGCCGACGTGGTCGGAGTGCATGTGGGTGTTGACCACCACGTCGACGGCGTCGCGCTCGACGCCCGCCGAACGCAGCGCGGCCAAGAACGCCGTGTTCAGGTGGTCCAAGGGCGGCATGTGCGGGCGCAGCCGATCGTTGCCGACGCCGGTGTCGACGATGACCGTCAGGCCGTCGACCTGAATGACCCAGCTCTGGATCGCGATGTGCCACTGATCGGTGTCGGGATCGAAGAAGTCGGGCACCAGCAGGTCGGCATTGTCGTGCCACCCCGACGGCGGGATATGGGGAAAAGACTTGGCGCCCAACGAGAATCGCAGTTCGACTACCCGCGCCAGGGTGGCGCGGCCGAGCCGGAACCGCCGCATCAGGCGTTGGCCCGCAGATAACCGTAGACCGCGGCGAAGTTTTTGTTGACGTCCTCGGGGATCGGCACCGGCCCCCCGAGAGCGCGTGCGCCCCAAACGATTTGGGCGGTGCGCTCCACCAGCGCGGTGACATGTAAAACCTTGTCGGGCCGCGGTCCCACCGCCACCAGGCCGTGGTTGGCGATCAGGGCGGCGGCGCGGCCCTCGAGCGCGGCGACCGCGTTGGTACCCACGTCGGCGGTCCCGGACGCGGCGTAATCGGTGCACCGGACGTCCCCGCCGCAATACACCGCGAACTCGTCGATGCACGCCGGGATCGGTTGGTGGGCGATGGCGAACATGGTCGCCCACACCGGATGACTGTGAATGACGCTGCCGATGTCGTCGAACGCGGCAAAGCAGGCCAGGTGCAACTGCATCTCCGAGGACGGCGACCGGCCATCGGCCGCCTGCAGCACCGAGCCGCCCGGATCGACCAGCACGAGGTCGTCGAGCTGCATGTCGCGGTAGTCGACGGAAGACGGGGTGATGACGATGTTGCCGTCGGCGCGGCGCGCCGAGATGTTGCCGGCGGTGCCCTCCACCAGGCCCCGGCGCAGCATGTCCTTGGCCGCGTCCAGCACCGCGGTCTCCGCGTTCTCGACGAATTTCATGGGCCTAGTACCTCCGGGTTGACGAGATGGGCGGGCGCGTCACCCTTCAGCAGCGCCTCGAGGTCGTCGGCCACCATCTGCGCCTGCCGGGCCTCGGTGTTCCAGGTCGCGCCGCCGATGTGCGGGGTCAGCACGACGTTTGCCATCCCCACGAGCGGATGGTCGGCCGGCAGCCATTCGCCGGCGAAGTGATCCAGGCCGGCGGCGGCCACCTTGCCCGCGACCAGGGCGTCGACGAGCGCGTCGGTGTCGTGCAGCTGGGCGCGGGCGGTATTGAGGAAGACCACGCCGTCGCGCATGGCCGCGAACTGCCCGGCGCCGATCATGCCGGCCGTGTCATCGGTGACCGGCGCGTGCAGCGACACGATGTCGGCCTCGGCCAGCAGCTCGTCGAGGCTGTGGCGCGCGTCGGGGTTGTACGGGTCGTGCGCGATGACCCGCAGGCCCAACCCGGACAGCCGCCACTGGGTGGCGCGGCCGACGGCGCCCAGGCCCACCAGCCCGGCGGTGCGCCCCGCGATCTCGCCGCCGCGGAAACGCTGATAGGGGATGCTGCCGTCGCGAAAGATGTTGCCGCTGCGCACATCCGCGTCCGCGGGCAGCACGTGGCGGGTGGCGGCCAGCAGCAGCGCCACCGTCATCTCGGCGACGGCGTCGGCGTTGCGGGCCGGGGTGTTCAGCACCGGGATGCCGGCCGCGGTGGCCCCGGCGATGTCGACGTTGTTGGGGTCGCCGCGGGTGGAGGCGATCGCGCGCAACCCCTGGGCGAACACCGGGCCGCGCACCGAATCGCTTTCCACCACCACGATTTCGGCGCCCTCGCTCGCGATCCGTTCGGCCAGCTGCTCGGCGCTGTAGATGCGCAGCGGGGTCTGCTCGATCCAGGGGTCATAGATCACGTCGGCCAGTTCCCGCAGCTTGGCGAAGCCCGGGCCCCGCATCGGGGCCGTGACCAAGGCGCGCGGTTTGGACGTCACGAATGCCAATGCTGGCGTACGGTGACGCCCGTGTCACGCATAGACGTCACAATCGGCATCGACGTCGGCAGCACCGCGGTCAAGGCGATAGCCGCCGACGCCGACGGCAACGTGGCGGCGCGGGTGCGCATCCCCCACGCGCTGCGGGTCCCGGCGGCCGACCGCCTCGAGCACGACGCCGACGAGGCGTGGCGGCGGGGGCCGTCGGCGGCCCTGGCCGAACTGGCCGACCGGACCGATGTCGCGGCGGTGGCCGTCTCGGCGATGGTGCCGTCGATGACCGCCGTCGACGCGACGGGCACGCCGATCACGCCGGGGCTGCTGTACGGCGACGGCCGGGGCCGCACCCCCGGCGGGGACGCGCAGCCCCTGCCCGCGCTCGGCGAGGCGGCGGAGTTCCTGCGGTGGACGGCCGCGCAGGAGCCCGACGCCGCCGGCTACTGGCCCGCGCCGGCGGTGGCCAACCACGCGCTGGCCGGCGACGCCGTGATCGACATCGCCACCGCCGCCACGGCGTTCCCCCTGTTCGACGGGACCGGCTGGGACCCCGCCGCGTGTGCCGAGCGCGGCGCCCGCATCGAGCAGATGCCGCGGGTGGAAAGCATGGGGGCCGTCGTCGGGGAGGTGCGGGGCAGCGGCGCCGCGCTGGCCACCGGCGCGATCGACGCGCTGTGCGAACAGATCGTGGCCGGCGCCGACCGCGACGGCGACGTGCTGGTGATGTGCGGCACCACGCTGATCGTGTGGACGACCATTTCCGAGCCCCGGCAGATGCCAGGGCTGTGGACCATTCCCCACACCACGCCCGGCAAGAGTCAGATCGGCGGGGCGAGCAACGCCGGCGGGCTGTTCCTCGGCTGGGTGGATCGCGTTGTGGCGCAAGCGGATCCGACGGCCGTCGAACCCGGCCGCGTACCGGTGTGGTCGCCCTACCTGCGCGGCGAGCGCAGCCCGTTCCACGACCCGGACCGCCGCGGCCTGCTCGAGGCGCTGGATCTGACCCACGACGCCGCCGCGCTGCGGCGGGCCGCCTACGAGGCGTCGGGCTTCGTGGTGCGCCAGCTCATCGAACTGTCCGCCGCGCCGGTGTCGCGCATCGTGGCCACCGGCGGCGGCACCCGGGTCGGGCCGTGGCTGCAGGCCATCGCCGACGCCACCGGGCGCCCCGTCGAGGTGTCCGCGGTGGCGGAGGGGGCCGCGCTGGGGGCCGCCTTCCTCGCCCGCATGGCCGCCGGCCTGGAGACGACGATCGCCGACGCCGCCCGGTGGGTGCGCACCGAGCGCGTCGTCGAGCCCGATCCCGTATGGGCGGCGGCGGTCGAGGACCGCTACCACCGCTTCCTACAGATGGCAGAGCGCCGATGTGGCGCGGTGGCACCACCGCCGTTCTAGGCTGGTGCAATGACCGACCACGACCGCAAAGCCACCCGCCGGGAAATCGCCGACGCCCTGTCGAAAGCCGTGGAGCGGCGGCACGAAATCGCCGACGCCATCGTGGAATCAGAGAACAGGGCGGCCGCGGTGGAGGCGATCGTCCGGCTGCTCGACACCTCCCACCTGGCCGCCGAGGCGGTGATGGGCATGTCGTTCGATCAACTCACCATCGACTCGCGCCGCAAGATCCTCGCCGAACTCGAAGACCTCAACAAGCAGCTGAGCTTCACCCTGGGCGAGCGCCCGGCGAGCTCGGGGGAGACCCTGGAGCTGCGGCCCTTCTCCGCCGCCACCGACCGCGACATCTTCGCCGTGCGCACCGAGGAGATCGGCGCGGCCGGCGACGGCTCGGGCGGGCCGGCCGGCAGCCTGGACGACGAGATCAGCGCGGCCCTCGGGCGCGTCGACGACGAGGAGGCCGCGTGGTTCGTGGCCGTCGACTCCGGCCAGAAGGTCGGCATGGTGTTCGGCGAGCTGGTCCGCGGCGAGGTCAACGTGCGGATCTGGATTCACCCCGATTACCGCAAGCGGGGCTACGGCACCGCTGCCCTGCGCAAGTCGCGCTCGGAGATGGCGTGGTGTTTCCCCGCGGTCCCGATGGTCGTGCGCGCACCGGCGGCCAAACCCCCCGGCTGAGCGCGCGGTTATGAGCCCAATGTCGCGGTGACCGCAACGATGTTGGGGTGCTGGGCCGCCTCGTCATCGTCGGGGAATTCCAGGCCGTAGTCGCCGAACAGATCGCGCCGTGGCCGGGTGCTCACCCGCCATCCCCGGCCGGTGAGGTAGTCGACGACGTTGCTGCGCTCGCCGTCGAAGAACAGCCCGGAAAGGTCGATGTCGCAGCCGACTTTCGCCCACCTGTCGTTGAACTCCCGCGCGCGTTGCGACATCGTCGTCCCGTTGTCGGGGTGATATTCGGTGGCCAGCTTGCTGCCGGGCGCGCTGAGCGCGGTGATGTTGTCGAAGAGCCGGTCCTGCGCGTCGGGCGGCAGGTACATCAGCAGGCCCTCGGCACTCCACGCCGTCGGCCGCGTCACGTCAAAGCCGCTGCCGCGCAACGCCGCCGGCCAGTCCTCCCGCAGGTCGATGCCGACGGTCCGCCGGTCCGCGGCCGGGGAGGCGCCCAGGCTGGCCAGGGTGGCGCTCTTGAACTCGACGACCTTGGGCTGGTCGACCTCGTACACCACGCTGCCGGGCGGCCAGCCCAGCCGGTAGGCGCGGGCGTCGAGGCCGGCGGCCAGGATCACCGATTGGCGAATCCCGTCGCGGGCGGCATTGAGGAAGAAGTCGTCGAAGAAGCGGGTGCGCACCGCCATCGAATCGGTCTCCAGCGCCAGCTCCTTCGCGCCGCCTCCGGCCGCCCCGTCGCCCTCGGGCTCGGTGACCTCGCCGTCGACCAGACGGCGGAAGAAATCCAGGCCGACCGCCCGCACCAACGGCGCGGCGAACGGGTCGTTGATGATCGGATTGGCTCCCCCGCTGGCCAGCGCGCGGGCCGCGGCGACCATCGTGGCGGTGGCGCCGACGCTCGAGGCCAAGTCCCAGCTGTCTTGGTCGGTGCGTGTCATACTGCTCCCAAGTTACTTAGCAAATGCAACGAGACAGCCGCACTCTACGCCGCCGGCCTGACGGCTTCCTGTGCTTTTTCCGGGGCCCCGTCCGAGCATTTCCGGTGGCCGCGGGAAAGGCCCTGACCGGACCTGACCGGACCAGCTGTTAGTCTCGTACACGGTTCGACGCGCGACGCCGTACGTCCTGGCCTGCGGGAGTTGGGCGCGTGATGCAGGAAACCCCCGGCTGCGCAGGAGGAAGAGTTGCTTTCCGCTTTCATCTCATCGCTGCGGACAGTCGACCTGAGACGGAAGATCCTCTTCACGCTTGGCATCGTCGTCTTGTACCGGGTCGGCGCCGCGCTGCCGTCCCCGGGCGTCAACTATCCGAACGTCCAGCAGTGCATCAAAGAGGCCAGCGGCGGCGCGGCCGGACAGATCTATTCGCTGATCAACCTGTTCTCCGGCGGGGCGCTGCTCAAACTCACGGTGTTCGCGGTGGGCGTGATGCCCTACATCACCGCCAGCATCATCGTCCAGCTGCTCACGGTGGTCATCCCGCGGTTCGAGGAACTGCGCAAGGAGGGCCAGTCCGGCCAGGCCAAGATGACGCAGTACACCCGTTATCTGGCGATCGCGCTGGCGATCCTGCAGGCCACGAGCATCGTGGCGCTGGCCGCCAACGGGGGGCTGCTGCAGGGCTGCTCGCTGGACATCATCGCCGACCAGAGCATCTTGACGCTGATCGTCATCGTGTTGGTGATGACCGGCGGCGCGGCCCTGGTGATGTGGATGGGTGAGCTGATCACCGAACGCGGCATCGGCAACGGCATGTCGCTGCTGATCTTCGTCGGCATCGCGGCCCGCATCCCCGCCGAGGGCAAGACCATCCTGGACAGCCGAGGCGGCATGATCTTCACCGCCGTGCTCATCGCCGCGCTGATCATCATCGTCGGCGTGGTGTTCGTCGAGCAGGGCCAGCGGCGCATCCCGGTGCAATACGCCAAGCGCATGGTCGGCCGCCGGATGTACGGCGGCACGTCGACGTATCTGCCGCTCAAGGTCAACCAGGCCGGTGTCATCCCGGTGATCTTCGCGTCCTCGCTCATCTATATCCCGCACCTGATCACCCAGCTGATCCGCAGCGGCAGCGGCGGCGTGGGCAACAGCTGGTGGGACAAGTTCGTCGGCAGCTACCTGTCCGACCCCAGCGACCCCGTCTACATCGGCATCTATTTCGGGCTGATCATCTTCTTCACGTACTTCTACGTGTCGATCACCTTCAACCCCGATGAGCGCGCCGACGAGATGAAGAAGTTCGGCGGGTTCATCCCCGGGATCCGGCCGGGCAAGCCGACCGCCGATTACCTGCGGTTCGTGCTGAGCCGGATCACGTTGCCGGGTTCGATCTACCTCGGTGCGATCTCGGTGCTGCCCAACCTGTTCTTGCAGATCGGCAACGGCGGGGCGGTACAGAACCTGCCGTTCGGCGGCACCGCGGTGTTGATCATGATTGGCGTGGGCTTGGATACGGTCAAGCAGATCGAGAGTCAGCTCATGCAGCGCAACTATGAAGGGTTCCTCAAGTGAGAGTCGTTTTGCTGGGTCCGCCGGGGGCGGGCAAGGGGACGCAGGCGCAGAAGCTCTCCGAAAAGCTGGGGATCCCGCAAATCTCCACCGGTGAGCTGTTCCGCAGCAACATCGAGAACGGCACCAAACTGGGCCTGGAGGCCAAGCGCTACCTGGACGCCGGTGACCTGGTGCCCTCGGAGCTGACCAACCAGCTCGTCGACGACCGGTTGAGCGACCCGGACGCGGCCAACGGCTTCATCCTGGACGGGTTCCCGCGGTCGCTGCAGCAGGCCAAGGCGCTGCACGAGATGCTCGAACGCCGCGGCACCGACATCGACGCGGTGCTGGAGTTCCGGGTCTCCCAGGACGAGCTGCTGCAGCGGCTCAAGTCGCGCGGCCGCGCCGACGACACCGACGACGTCATCCTGAACCGGATGAAGGTCTACCGGGACGAGACCGCCCCGCTGCTGGACTACTACCGCGACGAACTCAAGACCGTCGACGCCATCGGCACCTTGGACGAAGTGTTCGCCCGCGCGCTGCAGGCGCTGGGCAAGTAGAAATGACCCCGCTGGCGCGGCTGCGGAGTCGCAAGGTGGTGCCGCAGCGCAGCGCCGGCGAACTCGACGCGATGGCCGCGGCGGGCGCGGTCGTGGCGGCCGCGCTGCAGGCCGTCCGGGCCGCCGCGGTGTCCGGCGTATCGACGCTGAGCCTCGACGAGATCGCCGAATCGGTGATCCGCGACGCCGGGGCGGTGCCGTCGTTCCTGGGCTATCACGGCTACCCGGCATCGATCTGCGCGTCGGTCAACGAGCGGGTGGTCCACGGAATCCCTTCGGCCGCAGAGGTTTTGGGCTCCGGTGACCTGGTATCGATCGACTGCGGCGCCGTGCTGGACGGCTGGCACGGCGACGCCGCGATCACCTTCGGGATCGGGACCCTGGATGCGGCCGACGAAGCGCTGTCCCAGGCCACCAGGGAATCGCTGGAGGCCGGGATCGCCGCGATGGTGCCCGGCAACCGGTTGACCGACGTATCGCACGCCATCGAGATGGGTACGCACGCGGCCGCGGCCCGCCACTCGCGGTCCTTCGGGATCGTCGAGGGATACGGCGGCCACGGCATCGGCCGGCAGATGCACATGGACCCGTTCCTGCCCAACGAGGGCTCGCCCGGGCGCGGGCCGCAGCTGGCCCCCGGGTCGGTGCTGGCCATCGAGCCGATGCTGACGCTGGGAACCGGCAAGACCGTGGTGCTCGACGACCAGTGGACGGTCGTCACCACCGACGGCTCGCGGGCGGCACACTGGGAGCACACCGTCGCGGTCACCGAGTCCGGACCGCGCATCCTGACCCTGGGGGCCTGAACGAGCCGCGATCGCAGGCGCGGCGAAGCCGGGCGCGGCGGATCGGGGCGGGTCGGGGCCGTTGAACGAGCCACGATCGCAAGCGCGGCGAAGCCGGGCGCGGCGGGTCGGGGCCGTTGAACCGGGCGCCTGCTCGGCTCGTTCTCCCGGCAGGAGGTGATCGAGTGGCTCGTGTGGCTGGCACTCGGAACGCGTCAGCGGCTGCCGAAGCCGCTCTGATGAAGGCGCTTTTCGACGAACACGCCGCGGTTCTGTGGCGCTACGCGTTGCGCCTGACGGGGGACACGAGCCAGTCCGAGGATGTGGTCCAGGAAACGCTGCTGCGGGCGTGGCAGCATCCCGAAGTCGTCGGGGACACCGAACGCTCGGCGCGGGCGTGGTTGTTCACCGTCGCCCGCAACATGATCATCGACGATCGGCGCAGCGCGCGATACCGCAACGTCGTCGGTTCGACCGACGTCTCGGGGGCGCCCGAACAGTCCACGCCGGACGAGGTCAACGCGGCCCTGGACCGGTTGCTGATAGCGGACGCGATGGCCCAGCTGTCCGCCGATCACCGAGCGGTGATCGAACGGTCCTACTACCGCGGTTGGACCACCACGCAGATCGCTGCAGACCTCGGCATCGCCGAGGGAACGGTGAAGTCGCGACTACACTATGCCGTACGGGCGTTGCGACTCACTCTGCAGGAACTTGGGGTTACCCGATGAGGGGCTCCGAAGGCTTGAGGGGTGAAGGACATGGATGAAATGAACACGCCGGTGGCCGATATCGGCCCTCCCGAAGACCGCTACGCGATGTGGGATGCCGCATACGTGCTGGGGTCGCTGTCGGCCGCGCAACGCCGCGAATTCGAGACGCACATGGCGCGCTGCCCGGCCTGCCGTGAGGCGGTCGCAGACCTCAGCGGCGTGCCGGCACTGCTTTCGCAACTGGACCGCGACGAGGTGGCCGCGATCGACGAGTCCGGCCCGGCGCCGGAGATGTCCGAGGAGATGCTGCCGTCGTTGCTGGCGGCGGTGCGGTGGCGCCGGCGGCGCACCCGGGTGGTGACCTGGGTGGCCTCCGCCGCGGCGGCCGCGGTGCTGGCGATCGGGGTGTTCGTCGGCCTGCAGGCCTGGTCGTCGACTCCCGCCCAGCAGGTGACCGCGTCGGCCGAGCCGATGGCGCAGGTGGGCACCTCGCTGCTGACCTCCAGCGTCCAGGTCACCGGCCAGCACTGGGGCACATCCATCGCGCTTCGGTGCGTGTGCCTGGCCCCGCTGAACGCGCACCATGACACGCTGGCGATGGTCGTGGTGGGTCGCGACGGCAGCCAAACGCGGCTGGCGACCTGGGTGGCCGTGCCCGGTCACACCGCGACACCCGTGGGCGCGATCTCGACCCCGGTCGACCAGATCGCCGCCGTGCAAGTGGTCGCCGCCGACAGCGGCAAGGTGTTGTTGCAGCGTTCGCTGTAGAGATCGGAGCCAGCGTGTTCGGGCGTCCGCTTCGGGTGCTGGTGGTGGGCGCCGGCGTGGCCGGCATCTCCGTCGCCCGCGGCTTGGTGGGGGACGGACATGACGTCACCGTCTTCGAGCGCCGGCCCGACGTGCAGGCGCCCGGCGGTGCGGTGACGATCTGGTCCAACGGTGAGACGGTGCTGAACCAGCTGGGTGTCGACATGGGCGGCGCCGGCCGCCTGCTGGCCACCGTGCGGGCCGTGACGTCCCACGGCCGGCCGCTGGCCACGCTCGACGTCACCGCGATGGTGCGGCGGCTGGGCGCACCCGTGCGGATGGTTCCGCGCCGAATATTGCTGGAACGCCTTCTCGACGGGTTCGACGCCGAGCGCATCCGGTGCGGCTCCCCGGTGATCGCGGTGAACCGTACGGACGTCGGTGTCTGCGTGGAGTTCGGCGACGGCACCGTGGCTGATGCGGACGTGGTGATCGGTGCCGACGGGTTGCACTCGATGGTGCGCAATTGCGTTGGCGCGCAAGCCGCCAAGCCGACCGGCTGGTGCAGTTGGCAGGGGCTTGCCACTGTCCCGGAGATCGTGGATTCCGATGCCGCGCTGATGATCATCGGTGCGCGCGGAAACCTCGGCCTGTGGCCCGCCGGCGGGTCGGAGGTGCAGTGGTGGTTCGACCTGCCGTGGTCGCATGGCTTCGTCCGACCGCAGCGCCCGATCGAGATGATCCGGTCCCACTTCGCCGGATGGTCCGACTCTGTCGACCGGGTGCTCGCGACGCTGAGCGACGACGACCTGGCCGGCTCGCCATTCCCGCATTTTCGCCATCCGATTCCGGGCCCGGGGCACGGCCCCGTCACGTTGCTCGGCGATGCCGCGCACGCGATGCCGCCCACCCTGGCGCAGGGGACCAACCAGGCGCTGCTCGACACGATGGTTTTGTGCAAGGCGCTGAGGGATTTTCGCGGTGGGACCAACGGCGGCGCCGATGTCTCGGCCGCCCTGCGGTGGTATGAGAGGACCCGTCGACGCAAAGTCATGGCCGTGTCCTGGGTGGCGTCGCTGCCGGTGTCGCACGGTGAGTTCGTGCTGCGACCGGCCGCGCTGATCTCCGACCGGCTGCAGGCCGGCGCGCTGACGACGTTTCTGCGCCTTACGAGTCACCGCCGGATGTCCGCCGAAATCAGCCGAAACTTGGGGGTAGCGGCGACGGTCCCGTCAAGCCCGTGAACAGCCCGGCCGATTCCGTAAGAGTGCGAGGCGATTTCGACTCGCCCTCGCGCTGGCTCTGGCTGGTGAAGTGGTGCGTGCTGGCCGTGCCGCACTACCCGATACTGATACTGCTCTACCTGATCTATCCGTTCTCGACCGTGGCGGCCGGAGTGGCCATCCTGTGCACCGGGCGATATCCGCGGCCGCTGTTCGCATTCAACGTCGGCGTGCTGCGCTGGTCGTGGCGGCTGATGAACTACCGCTTCCCGATGAACAGCACCGACAGGTACCCGCCTTTCACGCTGGCGTCTCGGCCCGACTACCCCGGCGATCTCGCGGTCGACTATCCCGAGCGGCTGAAAAACTGGGCGGTGCTGGTGAAGTGGCTGCTGGCCATCCCCCAGGTTCTGCTGTGCTGGTCGATGGAGGCGCCGCTGCAGGTGCTGTGTGTCATCGCCGCGCTGGCGCTGCTGTTCACCGGGACGATCCCACGGGGCGCGTTCGATCTGCTCATGGGCATGGTCCGCTGGCGATACCGGGTGGCGGTGTACGTGTCGTTGATGCGCGACGAATACCCGCCGTTCCGAATGGATTTGGGCGCACGATGACCCTGCGAAGCCTGGCGTTCCCCTACGTGTACCGATTCGGCCAGCCGCTTTTCGACCGGCTCTTTTACCACCGCTACCGACGGGCGGCGCTGAGTAACGCGAACGGCCGGCTGCTGATGCTCGGGCTGGGGCCGGGAACCGACTTGATGTTTCTGCCCGACACGGTGACGTCGGTCGCCGCCGTGGAGCCCGCGGCGCCGTTCCGGCGGATGGCCGCGAGGCTCGCCCGGCGCCGCGGCATCGCGGTCGACCTCGTCGAGGGAACGGGCGAGTCGATTCCCTTCCCGGACAACTCTTTCGAATCCGTCCACGCCGGGCTGGTGTTGTGCTCGGTCGGCGACGTGGCCGCAACCCTCGGCGAGATCCGGCGGGTGCTGGTGCCCGGCGGCAGGCTCGTGGTCCTCGAGCACGTGCGCGGTGACGGCGCGACCGGCCGGTTCCAGGATCTGATCGCCAAGCCGTGGTCGTGGCTCGCCGGTGGCTGCGAGCCGAACCGGCGCACCCTCGAGGCCATCGCCGCCGCCGGATTCGACACCGCCGCGCTGCGCAGCATCCGAACGCCGGTGCCCTTCCCGTGCAAACCCCATCTGCAGGGATTCGCCACCGTCACTCGACGCTGACCGCCTCGATGATGGACAGGCGCGCCGCGCGCCGTGCCGGTGGCACCGAGCCGAGCAGGCTGATCGCCAGCGCCCCGAGCGTGAAGGCGAGCGCCAGGGGGCTCGGGTGAAAGCCGACTTCGAAATTCATGATGTCGTCGCTGATGCGGCTGAACAACCACTGGTCGGTCAGACCGAGCGCCAGCCCCAAAACGCCGCCGACGACACCGATTCCGGCCGCCTCCGCCAGCACCATCCGCAAGGTGAACCGCCGGCTGGATCCCATGGCGCGCAGCACGCCGATTTCGCGGCGGCGTTCGTTCACCGAGAGCGTCAGCGTGTTCAGCAGTGCGACCGCGGCCACCGCCACGACGATGACCCACACCGCGTTGGCGATGAACATGCTCTGACGCAGCGGGGCCTGCAGCCCCGCCAGCGCGGTGGGGCCGTCGTACACGTGGTTCGGGGCCGGCGCCGCCTCGCGGACGCCGGCCAGCAGCCGCTGCCGATTCACCCCCGGGGCCGCGGCGATTTGCAGTGTCGTCGCCGCCGGGCGATCGAACCAGGCCCGCATCTGGTCGAGGTCGATTCCGACGGTGCCGATCACGGTCGAGAAGAACGGCACCAGGGCCAGCACGGTCACCGACCGCGGGCCGTGCGGCGTTTGGAGCCGCAGTTGGTCGCCGGCCCGGACGTGCAGAGTGGTGCCGAGAATCCGCGTGAGCACCACACCGCGGCCGGCGAGCACCTCGGTGCGCACCCGTTCGTCCAGCGCCCGGAAGAGCGCATCGTTGCTGCCGGCGGAAAACCCGTCGAGCAGGACGCGGGTACCGCCGACCACGGCGAAACCGAACGCTCCCTCGGTCACGCGCGCCACGCCGGGAAGCGCGGCGACCTTCGCGGAAAGCCCCTGTGGCAGAACGTCGGTGGGGTAGCTGTCGGGCGGGTCCGCGCTCACCCACACGTCGGTATCGGTGACCGGTGCGAAGATGTCCCGCGCGGACCGAATCATGTCGGCGTTCGTGCCGGTGATCACGACGGTGGTGAGTACCCCGATGAGCACGGTCATCACGGTCGCCCACACCCGGCGCGGCGCACGCTGGATCGTCGCCGCGGCCAGCGCCCCGAACGACCCGAACGTGCGCGCCATCGCCGCCGTGGCGTGGACGATGGGCGCGGTGAGCGCGAAGCCCAGGGCGATCTCGGCGCCCAGCACCGCGGCCATCGCCACGACGGCGTAGCTGCCGCGCTGGCCGGTGACGACCGGCGTCGACACCGCGAACACCGCCACCGCACCAACCCCGCCGGCGATGCGCAGCCACCGCGGCACCGTGTCGGCCGCCGAGGCCCCGACCGGCGCGAGCGCCTCGATCGGCGAGACCTTGTACACCTGCCGCGCCGCCATCGCCGAGGCCGCCACGCTGGTCAGCGCCGTCGCCGCGAGCGCCAGCGGTATCGCATAACCGGGCAGCCAATACTGCACGCGGGCTTCGAGCCCTTGCGTCATCGCCGGGGGCAAGCGCCCAATCGCGATGTGGCCCGCCACAATTCCCATGCCGGACCCGATTGCCCCGCCGATCAGGCCGAGCACCGCCGCCTCCGCCAGCATGTCGCCGACGATGCTGGCGCGCCGGCCGCCGATAGCCCGCAGCATCGAGATGACCGGCCGGCGCGCGGTGATCGCCATCGTCATCGTGGTGTAGATCAAAAACGCGCCGACCACCAACGCGACCGCGGCGCCCAGCAGGGCCATGTAGTTCATCAGCTTGACGCCGTCGCCGGCGCGGGCCGCCCGAAAGCTCGGGGCCGCGACGATCGCACGGCCGTGCACGGCGGCGGTGACCGCGGCGCGGACGGCGCCGGGGTCGGCGCCCCGCTTCGTGGTGATGAGTATCGAGTCGAGTTGACCGGTGCGGCCGGTGGCGTTCTGCGCCAAGGCAAGTGGCGCAAGCACGTAGTGCCCGCCGTTGAGGTCCTCGTATCGCTTGCCCGCGAGCACATCGGTCACCGTGACCGACGCCGAACCCAGTTGAAACGCCTGGCCTTTCGCATAGCCGACGCGGGGTCCGGCCTGAACGCCGGACGGCGTCGAGGACAGCGCCTGCACCGGCCGGGTCACCACGTCCTTGAGGGCGCCGCCCAGGGCGGCGGTGCTCGCGTCGGCGCCCAGCAGCAGCACCGGCCCCGACGGTGTGGACGCCGACGCCCGGATCATCGGTGCGGCGGTGGCTACGCCGGGAACGCCGGCCACGTCGGCCAGTATCGAGTCGGGGAATCCGCCGTCGGTGATGCCGGACACCTCGAGCGCGGCGACCCCGGCGATCCCGTCGGCCAGCCGGCCCACCGACCCGGTGATCGACCCGAAGATGCCGAAGATCGCCACCAAATACGTTGCCGAGACCGCCATTACGGCGATCGACGCAAACGTGCGGCGTCGATGCACGGCCAGCTCGCGCAGGCTGAACACGCGCAGCCTGCTCGCCGCGGCCGTGAGCTTGAGGCCGCGCCGCGCCCCGGGCCTCACCCCGCGACCGCCATCACGTCCGAACCGACGCGACCGTCCTGCAGCGTGATCACCCGGTCGGTGGCCGCGGCCGCGTCGGCGTTGTGGGTCACCATCACCACCAGCCGACCCCCACCCTCCTCGTGCGCCACCTCCGCCAACAGCGCCAAAATGGACGCGCCCGTCGCGGAGTCCAGGTTTCCGGTCGGCTCGTCGGCGAGGATCAGCGGCGGGTTCATCATCAAGGCACGCGCGACCGCGACCCGCTGCATTTGGCCGCCGGACAGTTCCGCCGGCCGGTGCTGCGCCCGGTTGCCGAGCCCGACCCGGTCCAGCAGGCGGATCGCGTCCGGCTTGGCGCTGCCCAACCGGACTCCGTCGAGCAGCTTGGGAATCGCCACGTTCTCCCAGGCCGACAGCGTCGGCAGCAGGTTGAAGAACTGAAAGATGAAACCCACCCGCCGATGGCGGAACCGCGACTGCTGTTCATCGCTAAGGCGGGCGATTTCCTCGCCATCGAAGGCGATCGACCCGGAATCGGGGGAATCCAAGGCGCCGAGCACGTGCAACAGCGTGCTCTTGCCCGCCCCGGACGGTCCGACGACCGACACGAACTGCTCGTCCGCCAGCCGCAGGCTGACGCCGTCGAGCGCCCGCACCGTTTGACCGCCGACCCGGTATTCGCGCACGACGTTGCAAAGTTCGACGGTCATTCAAACATCACGATGGCCGCCGGTGAACGGTTCATGTACTGGATCTGGACGACGATGAACCGACCGGGCCGCTACCTCGTTTCATCAGGCATGCTTGGCAGGCACCGGGTGGTCGACCATATCGTCGGGCACCTCGCGGCGATCGGAGTCGATCACATCTTCGGTGTGGACGGCGCCAACATCGAGGACGTGTACGACGCCGCGCACTTTTGCCCCGACATCGACGCGGTGCTGGCCAAGCACGAGTTCTCCGCGGCCACCATGGCCGACGGGTACAGCCGAAGCGGGGCCGGGGTGGGCGTGGTGGCCGCGACCTCGGGCGGGGGCGCGCTGAACCTCGTTGCGGGTCTGGGCGAGTCGCTGGCGAGCCGGGTTCCGGTGCTGGCGTTGGTCGGCCAGCCCGCCCGCACGATGGACGGCCGCGGCAGCTTTCAGGACACCAGCGGCGCAAACGGATCGTTGAACGCCGAGGCATTGTTCTCGGCGGTATCGGTGTTCTGCGAGCGGCTGCTGACGCCGGCCGACATCGTCTCGCTGCTGCCCCGGGCCATCGCCGCGGCGCGCATCGGCGGACCGGCGGTGTTGTTGCTGCCCAAGGACATTCAGCAGGCCCATCTTGACGCCGGGCGTGACGACAATGACGCGGATGGCATGCGGGCCGCGATCGGCAACCCGCATCCGATCGTCGCCGAGCTGCGGCGGGTGCAGGGACGGGTCACCATCCTGGCCGGCGAGCAGGTGGCGCGCGATGACGCCCGCGCCGAACTCGAAGAGCTACGCGCGCTGCTGCACGCGCGGGTGGCGACCGTGCCGGACGCGAAGGATGTCGCGGCTGCAGACGGGGGGCCGGCCGCGTTGGGGGTGACCGGCGTCATGGGTCACCGCAACGTGGCCGAGGCGGTGGCCACCAGCGCGGTGTGCCTCATCGTCGGCACCCGGCTGGCGGTCACCGCGCGCGGCGGCCTGGACGAGGCGCTGGCGGCGGTGCGGACGGTCTCGATCGGTTCGGCGCCGCCGTATCTGCCCTGCACCCACGTGCATACCGATGATCTGCGCGGCTCGCTGCGCGCGCTGACCCATGCGGTTCGCCACCGCGGGCGGCCGGCCGGTCCGCGCATCCCCGGCGCGGGCCGGCCCGCCGAAATGACGCCCCCGCCCTTCACCGGGCCGGGCGTGCGGTACCGCGAGGCCATGGCGGTGCTGGACGATGTCGTGCCCGACGGGTCCGACATCGTGGTCGACGCCGGCAACACCGGCGCCGCGGCCATCCACTACCTCCCGGTGCGACGCGGCGGCAGGTTCGCCGTCGCGCTCGGCATGGGCGGCATGGGCTACAGCTTCGGCGCCGGGATCGGAATGACGTTGGGGCGAGCCAACACTGGCCGCCCGGCCGGCCGCACCGTGGTGATCGCCGGTGATGGCGCGTTCTTCATGCACGGCATGGAGGTGCACACGGCCGTGCAGTACCGGCTACCGATGACGTTCGTGTTGTTCAACAACAACGCGCACGCCATGTGCGTGACCCGCGAGCAGCTGTTCTACGACGACCTGTACAGCTACAACCGGTTTCGTCCCAGCCGGCTCGGCGCCGGCCTGGCGGCGATGTTCCCCGGCCTGGCGGCGGTGGACGTCAGCGACGCCGATGGATTCGCCGCGGCCATGGGCGCGGCGCTCGACATCGACGGCCCGGCGGTGGTCAGTGTCGAGTGCGCCGCCGACGAGATCCCGCCGTTCGCACCATTTCTCACCGCCGCGCCCGCTAAAGGCCGCGGGGTGGACCAGATTTCACTTGCTGAGGAGAACTTGACCAATGTCGCTGCCAGCGCTTGAGGATATCCCGGACCTCATCGACGGGGTCACCCGCATCGAAACCAGCCCCAGGGAGAAGGCCACGCCGATCATCATGGACATGATGCGGTCGGTGTACCCGCACGACCAGGTCTTCGGGCAGTACTGCACCGTCAACGACTACGTCGACTGCCCGCCCGACGAGCTCTACGAGTACATGGCCGACACCCGCAGCCTGGAGGAGTGGACGTACAGCCTGCGCGGGTTCACCCCCACCGACGAGCCCGGATTATGGCTGGCGCACGACCGGCTCGGCTCGGAAACCGAGATCTACACGCGCACCGTCGCCAACGCCCAGGCGCGGACCGTGGATTACCACTGCGCCTGGGATCAAGGCAAACATCTGTGGATGATCTACCTGATGCGTGTCGTCGACGCCCAGACCGTCCTCGACAAGCCGGGATCGGTTGTGCTGTGGACGAATTGCCACCACCCCTTCTACGACCACAACCCGTACCCGGAGACCGCTCCGGCGCAGCGGCCCGTGTGGGTCGGCGACTTCTGGGACATGTTCGCCGCCGGCCACCTGCTGGAGTTGCGCAACCTCAAGGCGATCGCCGAGTACCGCCACCGCAACGGCCTGCCCGTGACGCCGGTGTGGATGAGATGAGCAGACCATGGCTAAGCCGACCGTCAGCCTGATCGACGTTTCCACCTATCTGCCGGGGGATCCGATTCCCGCCGGCTACTACGCCCGATTCGCCGAATCCGACGACCTGCGCGACAACGTGATGTTCCGCGCTCCGAAGTTTCGCCATCACGTCGGCGCGGACGAGAGCTCGGTCGACATGATCGAGCGTGCGGCCCGGGGCCTGATCGAACGGCACGGCCACGACGTCGTCGCAGGTGCGGACGTGCTGATCACCCACACCCAGGTACCCGACATGGCGTTCTACGGCCAGGGTGGCGGCATCGCGCATCGGCTGGGCATGCGGCCGTCCTGGGTGCTCGACCTGAACAACGGCGGCTGCGCCGCATTCGTGTTGGCGCTCAACGTGGCCCGCACATTGTTGTCCGCGGGCCAGGGCCGCACCGCGCTCATCGCGATCGCACAGAACGCGGCCGGACAATTCTTCGATCAGCCGACCATCCGCCGCAAGGCGCAGTCGGCGGTGCCCGGTGACGGCGCCGCCGTGGGACTGGTCGCGCTGAGCGAACACTCGCCCATCCTGGATGTCGAGTGCCGCACCTACGGCGAGTATGCGGGCGAAATGACGCTGTCCTACGACCCGCCCCGCAAGTGGTGGCAGGCCGGCCCCGGCGAGGGCAGCATCGGTTTCACGGAGAGCAAGATCACCAAGGTGCTGGCCCGCGGCAACCGGCAGGTTCCGGAAGTGGCGCTGGCGGTCTGCGACCGAATCGGGTTGGCCGCCAAGGACATCGACCTGCTGGTCACCAACCAGCCCAACAGGGCGTTTCTGCGCAATTGGCGTGACGCGCTCGAGTTGCCCCCGCAACGTCATCGGGACACCTTTGACGAGTGCGGCAACCTGTTCGGTGCCGGGATCCCGATCAATCTGGACCGCGCGATCGCCGACGGCCAGCTGGGTGCCGGGGAAGTGGTCATGATGGCGGCCTTCGCGCATGCCGGCGACTTCGCCGGCGCCGCCGCGGTGCGCTGGGGCGGACGAGACTGATGCACGCGGTTCCGGCCCCGGTTGCCGGCCAGATCTGCGATGCGCTGCCCGACGCGGTGGATCCGTTCGCCTTGTCGCTCAACGAGAATCCGTTTCCGCCGCTACCGTCGGTGCGTTCGGCGTTGATTCGGTCCGTTTCCGCGGCGAACCGGTATCCGGAGTTCTTGCCGGAGCGGTTGCGCGGCTTGGTCGCCGGCCACATCGGTGTGCCCACCGAGCGGGTGGTGCTGGGCGCCGGGGCGACGGGCGTCGTGTTGCAGGCGCTGCAGGCGCTGACCGCGCCGGGCGACACGATCGCCATGGCGTCGCCGACGTTCGATGGCTATCCGATCGTCGCGCAACTGGCACGATTGAACTCGTCGTTCGTTCCGCTGGACGCGCACGGCCAGCACGACCTCGACGCGCTGGCCGACGCGGCCGGCGCCGCCCGCGTGGTGGTGGTGTGCCGGCCGCACAATCCGACCGGCACGCTGGAGCCCGCGGCCGCCGTTCTCCGGTTCCTGCGCCGGGTGCCGCGCGACACCGTCGTGCTGCTCGACGAGGCCTATATCGAGTTCACCGCTCCCGAGCACCGTTTCGACGTGGCGGCACTGGTCACCCGTTTTCCCAACGTCGTGGTGGTGCGGACCTTCTCCAAAGCCTACGGCCTGGCCGGGCTGCGAATCGGTTACGCGGTGGCGTCCCACCAGCTGGCGCCGACGCTGTGGACCCAGCAGCTGCCGTTCGGCATCGCGATCACGGGCCTGCTCGCGGTCGCGGCGTCGTATGCCGCGGAAGGTGAACTGCTGCGCCGGATCCGGCTGATCACCGCCGAACGCCGCTATCTCCGGATGCGCCTGAGCGCGCTGGGGATCTACACGACCGACGCGCACGCGAACTTCATGTATCTGCCGTCTCAACAGGGCTTGTCGTGGCGTGAGGCTTTCGGCGACGACGCTCCACGCGTGCGGTATTACGCGGACGGTGCCGCGCGGATCACCGTGGGCGGCCGCGCATCGACGACGGCGGTGCTGTCGGCGTTGGGAAAGGCCACGCTCGGGCTCCAAGTGCGGTAAGAAGGGGCGTGGCCGACTCACGACCGGACAAGCGTGATCCGATTGCCGCGGCGCGGGCCAACTGGGAGCGCGCCGGGTGGGGTGACGTGGCGCCGGGCATGGTCGCGGTGACGTCGGTGATGCGTGCGCACCAGATCCTGCTGGCCCGCGTGGAGACGGCGCTGCGGCCCTACGACCTCAGCTTCTCCCGGTACGAATTGCTGCGGCTGCTGGCGTTCAGCCGCTCCGGCGCGCTACCCATCACCAAGGCCTCCGACCGGCTGCAGGTTCACGTCACCAGCGTCACCCACGCGATCCGCCGGCTGGAGGCCGACAGGCTGGTGCAGCGTGTTCCGCACCCCACCGACGGGCGCACCACGCTGGTCCAGATCACCGACCTGGGCCGCTCCACGGTCGAGGACGCGACGATCACGCTCAACAAGCAGGTGTTCGCCGATCTCGGGATGTCCGACGCCGAATCGCAGGACCTCGCGTCGTCCATCGAGACGTTGCGCCGCAACGCCGGCGACTTCTGAAGCTCTTCGTCCCGCGCGCCCAACGTGGAGTTGTTGCGCCGAATCGGCTTATTTCCCGCCACAAGTCGACGTTCGGCGCGCGGTCAACGCAGCGTCTCGATGATCGCGCTGAAGTCCTTGTCACCGTGATCGGCGGCGAACTCAGCGTAGATCTCGGCGGCGTGGCGGCCCAGCGGGGCGGTCGAACCGCTCGAGGACACCGCATCCATCGCCAGTCCAAGGTCCTTGTTCATCAGCGCGGTCGCAAACCCCGGCTTGAAGTCGTTGTTGGCCGGCGACGTCGGGACCGGGCCCGGCACAGGGCAATTGGTGTGCACGGCCCAGCAGTTTCCGGTCGCCCCGGTGATCACGTCGAACAGCGACTGCGCCGACAGGCCGAGCTTTTCGGCCAGGACGAACGCCTCGCCGATCGCGATCTGCTGCACCGCCAGCACCATGTTGTTGCACACCTTGGCGGCCTGGCCCGCCCCGGCCGCGCCGCAGTGAATGATCTTGCCCGCCATGGGTTCCAGCACCGGCCGCGCGCGTTGCAGGGCGGCGTCGTCGCCACCCACCATGAATGCCAGCGTCCCGGCGACCGCGCCGTTCACCCCGCCCGAGACGGGCGCGTCCAGCTGTGCGATGCCGCGCGATTCCGCCAGCGCATGCACCTCGCGGGCGTCGTCGACCGAGATCGTGGAGCTGTCGATGAACAGAGCACCGGGCCGCGCCGCGGGCAGAATCTCCGCGTAGCAGCGCTTCACCAACTCGCCGTTGGGCAGCATGGTCATGACCACGTCCGCACCGGCCACCGCGTCGACGGCGGTGTCGAAGGCGGCGACGCCGGCCGCCGCGGCCGCGGACAGCGCCGCGGGCACCGGGTCGAATCCGCGCACCGCATGGTTGGCCGCAACGAGGTTCGTCGCCATGGGCCCGCCCATGTGGCCCAACCCCAGGAAAGCCACGGTCACGTGCTCGGTCATCTGAAGACCCTTCTATGCGGTTGCCGGAGAAGCTCTGAACCGTGCGGCTTCTGCCCGACCGATGACCACTCGCATGATTTCGTTGGTGCCTTCCAGGATCCGGTGCACCCGCAGGTCGCGCACGATCTTTTCCAGACCATACTCGCGCAGGTAGCCGTAGCCGCCGTGCAGCTGCAGGGCCTTGTCGGCGACCTCGAAGCAGGTGTCGGTGACGTAACGCTTGGCCATCGCGCACAACTCGACCTTGTCGGGGTCGTCGGTGTCCAACGCATTGGCCGCGCGCCACAACATCATGCGCGACGTCTCGAGGCCGGTCGCCATGTCGGCCAGGGCGAACCGGATGGTCGGTTCGTCGAGCAGGGACTTGCCGAACGCCTGCCGATCGCGAACGTAGGCTCCCGCCTTGTCGGCGGCGGCCTGGGCGCCACCGAGCGAGCACGCGGCGATGTTGAGCCGGCCGCCGTTGAGGCCGTTCATCGCGATGCCGAATCCGGCGCCCTCGCCGTCCGCGCCACCCAGCATCGCGTCGGCCGGCACCCGCACGCCCTCCAGGATCACCTGGGCGGTGGGCTGGGCATGCCAGCCCATCTTCTCCTCCAGCGCGCCGAAACTCAGCCCCTCACTGTCCTTTTCGACGATGAACGCCGAGATGCCGCGCGGGCCCTCGCCGCCGGTCCTGGCCATCACCACGTAGACGTCCGACGCGCCCGCGCCCGAGATGAACTGCTTGACCCCGTCGAGCACATAGTCGCCGCCCTCTTTGACCGCGCGGGTGCTCAACGCGCTGGCGTCGGAGCCGGCGCCCGGCTCGGTGAGGCAGTAGCTGGCGATGACGTCCATCGACGCCAGGCGCGGGACCCAGTCCTTGCGCTGTTCGGCGGTGCCGAACGTGTCGATCATCCACGCGCACATGTTGTGGATCGACAGGAATGCGGCGGTGGTGGGGTCGGCGATCGCCAGCTGCTCGAAGATGCGGACCCCGTCGAGCCGGCGCAGCCCGCTGCCGCCGACGTCCTCGCGGCAGTAGATCGCCGCCATGCCGAGCTCCGCCGACTCACGCAGCACGTCGGTCGGAAAGTGCTTGGCCGCATCCCATTCCAGGGCGTGCGGGGCCAGGCGCTTGGCGGCGAACGCGGCTGCCGTCTCGGTGATCACCCGTTCGTCGTCGTCAAGGGTAAACATTCGCGGCCCTAATCCATTGTGGGAATGACGAATTCGGCGCCGTCCTTGATGCCGGACGGCCACCGCGACGTCACCGTCTTGGTCTTGGTGTAGAAGAGGATTGACGACGGACCGTGCTGGTTGAGGTCGCCGAAGCCGGAGCGCTTCCAGCCGCCGAAGGTGTGGTAGGCCACCGGCACCGGGATCGGCACGTTGACACCGACCATCCCGACCTGCACGCGGGAGACGAAGTCGCGGGCGGCGTCGCCGTCGCGGGTGAAGATGGCCACGCCGTTGCCGTACTCGTGCTCGGACGGCAGACGCAGGGCCTCCTCGTAGTCGTGGGCGCGCACGATGCACAGGACGGGCCCGAAGATCTCGTCGGTGTAGATCGACATGTCCGGGGTGACGTGGTCGAACAGGGTCGGCCCGATGAAGAAGCCGCCTTCGAGGTTGGCGTCACCGAAAGTCAGGTCGTCGCTGGCGCGTTCGCGGCCGTCGATGACCAATTCGGCGCCCGCGTCGACGCCCTGGCCGATGTAGTCGCGCACCCGCGCCACGGCGGCCTCGGTCACCAGCGGACCGTAATCGGCCTTGGGGTCCAGGCTGTGGCCAACGCGCAGGTTGTTGATCCGCTCGATGAGCCGGGCGCGCAGCCGGTCCGCGGTCTGCTCACCGACCGGGACCGCGACGCTGATCGCCATGCAGCGCTCGCCCGCGCTGCCATATCCCGCGCCGATCAGCGCGTCGACGGCCTGGTCCAGGTCGGCATCGGGCATCACGATCATGTGGTTCTTGGCGCCGCCGAAGCACTGCGAACGCTTGCCGGTGGCCGCGGCCCCGGCGTAGATGTACTGGGCGATGTCGGAGCTCCCGACGAACCCGACCGCCTGGATGTCCGGGTGGTTCAGGATGGCGTCGACGGCCTCCTTGTCGCCGTGCACGACCTGGAACACGCCCGGTGGCAGGCCGGCCTCGACGAAGAGTTCGGCGAGGCGCACCGGGACCGACGGGTCGCGCTCGCTGGGCTTGAGCACGAACGCGTTGCCGCAGGCCAGCGCCGGGCCGGCCTTCCACAACGGGATCATCGCCGGGAAGTTGAACGGCGTGATGCCCGCGACCACGCCCAGCGGCTGGCGCAGCGAATAGACGTCGATGCCCGGACCGGCGCCCTCGCTGTATTCGCCCTTGAGCAGGTGCGGGATGCCGATGGCGAACTCGATGACCTCGATGCCGCGCTGGATGTCGCCCTTGGCGTCGGCCAGGGTCTTGCCGTGCTCACGCGACAGCAGCTCGGCCAGCTCGTCGTTGTGTTTGTTGACCAGCTCGATGAAACGCATCATCACCCGCGCGCGGCGTTGCGGATTCGTTGCGGCCCAACCTTTTTGGGCCTCGAGGGCCGACGCCACCGCGGCGTCGATGTCGGCCTGGCCGGCCATCGGCACCTGGGCCTGGACACTCCCGGTGCTGGGGTCGAAGACGTCGGCGGTGCGGCCGGACTGGCCGGCGGTGCGCCGACCGTCGATGAAGTGGGGAATCTGTGTGGTCATGGGGCCCTCGGATGTGGTTGACGCGCTTAAGCGGATACTTGCATATCCTAGTAACCCGGTTCGGGCCTTGGCAAGGTGGGTGGCGGGCTAGCCTGACAGCGGTATGCACACCATCGAGGCCGACTACCTGGTGGTCGGGGCGGGCGCCATGGCCATGGCGTTCATCGACGCGCTGGTCGCCGAAGCCTCAGCGGCGCAGGCCCGCGTCGTGGTGGTGGACCGCAACCACGCGCCCGGTGGGCACTGGACCATGGCCTACCCGTTCGTGCGGCTGCACCAGCCCTCGGCGTTCTACGGCGTCAACTCGCTGCCGCTGGGTGGCGACGCCATCGACCAAGTCGGTTGGAACCGGGGGCTTTACGAACTGGCCACCGCCGGCGAGATCTGCGCCTACTACGACCACATCATGCGCCGGCGGCTGCTGCCGAGCGGGCGGGTCAGCTACTTCCCGATGAGCGAATACCTCGGCGAACACCGTGGTGAAGCCCGGTTCCGCACGCTCGCCGGCGCCGACTACACCGTCCGGGTGGCGCGCCGCGTCGTCGACGCCACCTACATGCGGGTCACGGTCCCCGCGATGCGCCCGCCGCCTTATCGGGTCGCGCCCGGCATCGACTGCGTCCCGCCCGGCGACCTGCCGCGGCGCGGCGCCCACGAGCGCTACGTCATCGTCGGGGCGGGCAAGACCGGCATCGACACCTGCCTGTGGCTACTGGGCCAGGGCGTCGACCCGGATCGGCTCACCTGGATCATGCCGCGCGATTCCTGGCTGCTGGACCGCGAGACCATGCAGCCCGGCGCGTTGTTCGCCGAGAAGATCAAGGCCAGCTTCACCGCGCAACTGCGCGCCATCAACGACGCGGCGTCGGTGCGGGATCTGTTCGACCGCCTCGAAGAGGCCGGCCTGCTGCTGCGGATCGACCCGGCGATCCGTCCCGCCATGTACCGCTGCGCCACCGTCACCCGCCTCGAACTCGAGCAGCTGCGGCGGATTACCGACGTCGTGAGGATGGGGCACCTGCGGGCCATCGAGGCCGACACGATGGTCCTCGACCGGGGCGCCGTGGCGGTCAGCGGCCGCGAGCTCTATCTCGACTGCACCGCCGACGGCGCCGAAAAGCGGCTCGCCACACCGATATTCGATTCCAACCGCATCACCCTGCAGAGCGTGCGCGGCTGCCAACAGATCTTCAGCGCGGCGCTGATCGCCCACGTGGAGGCCGCGTACCGCGACGACTCGCTGAAAAACGAGCTTTGCGTGCCGCTGCCGCATCCGGACACCGACATCGACTGGCTACGGCTGGCGTGGGCCGATTACAGCAACCAGCTGCGCTGGTTCGACGACCCGGACTTGATGTCGTGGTTGTCGACGGCGCGCCTGGACCTGTTCGGTCACCTGATCGGCCACCTGCTGCCGTCCGCGTCGGCGAAGCCCCGGGTCCGCGACCGGATACTGGGCATCGCCAAGTCCGTGTTTTCCGCCACCGCCACCAAGCTCGACGAGCTGATGGCCGCCGAAGCCGCGCTCGCCGCGCGCTGACCCGTGTAACCCGAGCCGATATTGATCGGGTGAAGGAGGCATGTGGCGGCAAGAAGCGATCCCGTCGGGCCGCGACCCCTGCGCGCGGTACCCGGCGCCGGGCATGAGGCCGGCTACCCGGACTGGGAGGCCGTGTACTCCGACAACGTGGGGTGGGTGTACCGCACGCTGTTCGCGCGCGTCGGCAACCGGACCGACGCCGAAGACCTCACCGCCGAGGTGTTCCTCGCCGCGCTGCGGCCGCTGCGCCTGACCGTGAGCGTGGCCGAGGTGCGCGCCTACCTGCGGGCCACGGCCAGGACGGTGCTGGCCGCACACTGGCGCCAGACCCTGGGACGGGAGATCACCTCGATCGAGGACATCGAGCAACCGGCCGACAGCGAGGAGGCGATCAGCACCGCGCCGCAGCGGGTGGCCCGCGTCCTGGACGCCCTGCCGGATCGGTATCGCCTGATCCTGGAATCGCGCTTTCTGCGCGGCAATTCGATCAAGGAGTCGGCCGCGGAACTCGGAATCAGCGTGCCCAATGCCAAAGTGCTCCAGCACCGCGCCCTGCGGCTGGCGGCGCAGGTCAACGATGGGGGCAAGCAATGAATGCGCGGGGCTTGCGACGCTATGTCGACGATCTGTTGCGGGGGCGCCGGCCCAGGCCGTTCGCGCCCGACGACTTCGAGGCGGCGCAGCTGCGCACCGCCATCGAGCTGCGGGCCGCCCGCAGCGGGG
Organism: Mycobacterium sp. 5-140-3-2; assembly: GCF_035666375.1. Lineage (NCBI taxonomy): Bacteria > Bacillati > Actinomycetota > Actinomycetes > Mycobacteriales > Mycobacteriaceae > Mycobacterium > Mycobacterium sp. 5-140-3-2. The sequence goes on along the minus strand of NZ_CP142025.1, from coordinate 4,652,131 downwards.
ATGACACGCCGCGCCCGGAATTCCTCGCCGATCTGCACCGTCGCATCGGCGAGCAGATGTCAGGCACGCCGCCGCGAACCCCGCCCGGGCGCACCGGCACGCGCCGCCAGGTCATCGTCGGCACGTCGGCCGCGGCGACGGCCGCGGTCGCCGCGGTTTCCCTCGATCGCGCAGTGATCTCCGGTCGCCATCGGCGACCGAGTGCCCCGGATAACGCCGCCGGGCGACTCACCCCCAACGAGGGAAGCTGGCAGCGCGTCGCCTCCAGCTCGGACGTGCCCGACGGGGCCATGCGAGCTTTCGATCTGGGTTCGGTGACCGGATTCGTCCGGCGCATCGACGGCAACGTGCACGCGATATCGGGGGTGTGCACCCATCAAGGGTGCAAGCTGTGGTTCGACGCGTCCGAAGACACCTTGCGCTGCCCCTGCCACACCACGTCGTTCTCGCCCAGCGGGCAGGTGCTCACCCACCAGTTGCCGATCGCACCAAAACCGTTGCCCGAATTGATGGTTCGTGAGGTCGACGGTGTCATCGAGGTGTTCGCCCCGGGGCGCCGCACCTGAACGGTGTAACCCGCCGCCCTATCTGTGGGCATGGATATCGCCCTGCGTCGAAGGCTTTTGGCGGCCGTGCTGGCCGCGAGCGTGATCTCATCGCCCGGCTGTGGCCGGCCGCGTCCCGTGGCGACCACCCCCGCGCCCACCACCGGGGTGTCGATCACCGCGCCAACCCCCGCAGCCGGCGCCAACCAGGTCACCATCGACGGCTTCGCTTTCGCGCCGCCGAACCTGACGGTGCCCGCCGGGACCACCGTCACCTGGACCAACCGCGACGAGGAACCCCATACGGTCGCCGCAAGTGACGGCTCATTTCACTCACCCGGCATGGGAACCGGAGCGACCTTCGCCCACACCTTCTCCGCCCCTGGGACTTTCGACTATGTCTGCTCAATTCATCCGATGATGCGCGGCACCGTGGTGGTGACGGGATGACCGGCCGCCCGGGCGACGATGCCATGACCCGGCGCCAGCTCCTCCGGCACACGGCGTGGTTCGGGGCGGCGGTCGGGTTGATCGTGGCCGGGGGCGAGGTCATCTCGCATGTCGCCGGGGAGGCGGCGGCTCAGCGCGCGCACGTCCGGCCCACCCTGCGGTTCGCCCAAATCAGCGACAGCCACCTCGGCTTCAACGGTGCGCCCAACAGGGACGTCGCGGCGACGTTCAGCGACGCGATCGACAAGGTCAACAGCCTCGGCTACACACCGGATTTCGTCATCCACACCGGCGACCTCACTCACCTTTCCAGCACCGAACAGTTCGACCAGGCGAAGCAGATGATGAGCGGTCTGAAGACGCACCACGTGTTCACCGTGCCGGGCGAGCACGACTCCGTCGACGACGCGGGACAGAAGTACCGAAACACCTTCGGCGCGGGCGCGGTTGGCGACGGCTGGTACAGCTTCGACATCGCCGGTGTGCACCTGATCGCGCTCGTCAACACGTTGAACCTGCGCAAGCTGGGCCATCTGGGGGTGGATCAGCTGGAGTTCGTCAAGAAGGACGTCGCCCATCTGCCGAGCGACACCCCGATCATCGTGTTCAGTCACATCCCCTTGTTCGCGATGTACCCCCAATGGGGCAGGGGCACCGACGACGCCGCCCAGGCGCTGAGCTACCTGCGCCGGTTCTCCTCCGTCACGTGCCTCAATGGCCATGTCCACCAGCTGTTTTCCAAAACGGAGGACAATGTGACGTTTCACAGCGGCACCGCCACCGCGTACCCGCTGCCCAGACCCGGTGACGGGCCCGCGCCCAAACCGGTGACGCTGCCGGCCGGCAAGCTGCGCGACGCATTGGGTATCCGCGAGGTCGGCTACACCACGGGAGAGTCCGCGCTGGCGCTGAAAGAGCGGGCGTTGCGGTGATCGGCGTCCTGGTGCGGCTCGGATTCGCCGCGTCGTTGGCCCTCAGCGCCGTCAGCCACGCCTACCTCTATGTCCATGGCTACCAACGCATTCCGGCCATCGGCACGGGATTCCTGGTGCAGGCCAGTGTGTCATTGGCGATCGCTCTGCTGATCGTGGCCGGCGGTCCCGCGTGGCTGCGCTGGGCCGGTGCCGCGATGGCCGCCGGATCTCTGGTCGCTTCGCGCTGTCGCGGACCGTGGGGCTTTTCGGCTTCTCCGAACGGGGCTGGGATCCGTCGCCTTATGCGGCGATCAGCGTGGCCGCCGAAGTGGTCATCCTGCTGCTGTGGTGGCGGGGTGGCCGCCTTCGGCTTTCGTGGCGTCAGACCACTTCCGTTTGAGCCGGCGCTTGAGAGCCATCGAGGGCTTTTCGATGAGGAACCAGCTCGCCGCGGCCACGGGTAGCGTCGCCGCGGCGGCGACGAGAAAGAACGCAACGGGTTGCAGACGCGCAAGCCCGCACACGGCCAAGAGTTGCTGGGTCGGGAACGCGTAGATGTAGACGCCGTAGGACAGATCCGTGCGTAGCCTCAAGCGGCTGCTCTTCAGCAAGGCTCCGGACACGATGATCGCGTAGGCCAACGGAAGGGCGGCGACCGTACGGTAATCGGGCAGCATGCTGGACGCCAGCACGATGACGACGCTCACCCCGACGAGCGGCCACCGCGCGGGGATCACCTCTCTCCATTGATAGAGGACGGCTCCGGCCGCGAACATGATCGCCGAACGCACGGCGATCTGGGGGATGGTCCATACCCCGGGGAACGTCATCGGCGGCATCGCCGTCGCCAGACCCGTAGCCACGACGAGTATTGCCGGAGAGACCCAGCGGTGATGGGCCAGGCCCGCCAAACCGACACCGGCGACGGCGAGATAGCAGATCACTTCCCAGACCAGCGACCACAGCGAACCGTTCCAGAGCCCGGAATGAGGTATCCCGCTTGGTGTTCCGCCGACATCGAGATGGACATAGGCCACCGCGCTGTTTTTCAGGACGTATTCGAGCGGCCCGCCGGAGCACACGAGCTCCCCGACCGAGCCGCCCTGGAGCGCCACGCTGAGCGGGGCGAAGGCGAACGCCGTCACGATGAGGCACGCGTAGTAGCCGGGCAGGATACGAAGGGCGCGGGCGGTCAGGTAGTCACGCACGTGCGGGTCGTCGAGCCAACTCCTGGTGATGAGGAACCCCGAGATCGCGAAGAACCCGTCCACCCCTATCGAGAACAGAAGTTGCAGCGTCGCCGCCGGTGGCATCCGGCCGGTGATGGGCCAGCAGTGCCACAGCATCACCTCGGCAGCCAGCACCAGCCGCCACGCGTTCAGCGCGTTGTTTCCCCCATTGAAAGCTTGTCCGAGGGTCATCGGCCACCGCCCGTCGTGCACCCCCCGCTTCGCGGATATTACCGCCGTTGGAGACGACCCGGCCTAGGCGGTACCCGGGGCCTCCGTAGCCGGCCGGTCGGCCACGGCGTTGGCCGCGCTGACGGGGCCCGCCTCGTCGGAGCTGGACGGGACCGGAGCCGACCACTTGACCCGAAGCCGGCGTTTGAGGGACATCGAGGGTTTCTCGATGACGAACCAGCTGATCGCGGCGAGCGGCAGGGTGGCCGTGACCGAGGCAAGAAAGAACAGCACCGGGTGGAGGCGCGTCGCGAGTCCACAGACGGCCAGCAATTGCTGGGCCGGGAAGGCGTAAATGTAGACGCCATAGGACAAATCGGTGCGCAGCCTCAACCGTTCGCTCTTGAGCAAGGAGCCCGAGACGACGACGGCGTAGGCCAGCGGAAGCGCACCGACCACCCGGTAATCGGGCAGTAACCCGGACGCCGCCACGATCACGAGGCAGACCGCGACCAGCGACCATCGGGCGGGGATGACGTCTCGCCACTGATACATGACGGCTCCGGCCGCGAACATGATGGCCGCGCGCACCGCGAGCTGCGGAATGGTCCACACCCCGGGAAATGTCAGGGGCGGCAAGACCAACGCTCCCAGTGTTGCCACCGCCAAAACCACGGGGGATACCCAGCGACGATTGCCCAGTCCCGCCAGGCCGATAGCGGCAACGAACAAGTAGCACAGCAGTTCCCAGACCAACGACCACATCGAGCCGTTCCAGGTGTTTCCACCCGGTAGATCGTGCAGCGTTCCGTCGATCGTCGGCTGCAGGTAGGCGATCGCACTGTTTTTCAGGACGTACTCGAGCGGCGCGGTGGACCCCAGCAGCTTGGCGGCCGACCCCCCTTGAATCGCCAAGCTGAGCGGGGCGAAAACGAACGCGGTCACGATCAGACAGACGTAGAAACCGGGCAGAATGCGAAGGGCGCGGGCGGTGAGGTAGTCACGCAGGCGCGGGTCGGTGAGCCAACTCCGGGTGATCAGGAAGCCGGAGATCGCGAAAAACCCGTCCACACCCACCGAGAAGAAAAGCTGCAGAGTCGACTTGGGGGGCATGTGTCCGGTGATCGGCCACGAATGGAACAGCATCACCTCGGCCGCCAGCGCCAGCCGGAGCGCGTTGAGCGCGTTTCTTCGCGGATCGAATACCTGTCCGAGCTTCATCTGCCTCCAACCCCCGTCACGCCACGCACCATCGGCGCCATCGTATCGGCCAGAGGCCGGTGGTCGGTGACAACCGGTGAAGCCGGTCGCGCCGTCGCGTGAGTCCTTGGGCTGTGGCCACGACCGCAGCTACGCGGCGCCCGTGACCTCCGGAGGCAGCACCATCGCCGCTTCGCGGGCACCCGCCGCTTTTCGTTTGATGCGCGCCTTCAGGGACCTCGCCGGCTTTTCGACAAGGAACCAGCTCGCCGCGGCCAGCGGCAGTGTCGCCGCCGCCACGGTGAGGCAGAACACGAACGGATTGAGGCTGAGCAAGCCGAGGACCGCCAAAAGCTGCTGCATCGGGTACGCGTAGATGTACATGCCGTAGGACACGTCGGTGCGTAATCTCAAGCGTTTGTTGTGCAGCAGGGAGCCGGAGACGACCACGGCATACGCCAGGGGGACGGCGGCCACCACCCGGTAATCCGGCAGCTGGCCGGCCAGCAACACGATGACCACGCTCACCGCGACCAGCGACCACCGCGCGGGAATGACATCGCGCCATTGGTACAGCAGCGCTCCCGCCGCAAACATGATTGCGGCGCGGCACGCCAGGAAGACGATGACGATGCCCACGTTGCCGGTCGGACGATTGAACACCTCGGGGAAGGTGACCGGTGGCATCATCGAGGCCCCGATCGCCGCGACCACCAAAATGGCCGGGGAAACCCACCGGCGGTTGGCGAGTCCGGCGACGCCGATGATCGCGACGACGAGATAGCACATCACTTCCCAGAACAACGACCACAGCGACGCGTTCCAGATGCCCGCGTTGGGAATGTCGTGCGGGGTGCCGCCGACGTCGGGCTTGAGCCACATCACCGCGATGTTCTTGAGGACATATTCGAACGGGGCGAACGAGAACAGCAGCCTGGCCGCGGAGCCGCCCTGGATCGCCACGCTCAGCGGGGCGAAGACGAACGCCGTCACGATCATGCAGACGTAGAAGCCGGGCAGGATGCGAAGCGCCCGCGCGGCCAGGTACGCGCGCAGCCGCGGGTTGCTGATCCAACTCGCGGTGATGAGAAAGCCCGAGATCGCGAAGAATCCGTCGACGCCGACGCAGAGCAGCAGCTGAAGAACCGCCCGCACCGAAGGCAGATGACCCCGGACCGGGTAGGTGTGCCAGAAGATGACCTCGCCCGCGAGCGCTAACCGCCATGCGTTGAGCGCATTGCTTCGCGGATCGAACACCTGCCCGAGTTTCATCGGCGCAATCCTAGCGCCACCGAATCCTGAATTGGGCCGGTTTACGGTACTGGTCCAATTCGGCGACCGCAATGGGAACGTTAATAGATATGCGTCTAATAGGCAGCTCAGGCGGTGCAAATGATTTTGCGCGCCGCGCGCGTCAACAATGGTGCGGGATAACGCACATCGCCTCAGATGGGCATGCCGATCACCCGCGTCAATTCGTGGGCTTTGCCCGCAAACCCTCGACGAACGCGTTCGTCTCCTCCCACGTGGGGAGTAGGCCGGAGGCGCGTACGTCGTCGAGGCTGGGGGCCGCCGCGTCGCGGTCGGACAGGGTGGGCGGCGCGCCGTCCACCAGCGGCCAATCGATCCCCAGCGCCGGATCGGTTGCGCAAATGGTGTGTTCGCGTTGCGGGTTGTATTCCGCCGAGCACAAGTACATCACCGTCGAATTGTCTTGCAGCGCCAGGAAACCGTGTCCGAGGCCCTCGGAGAGGTAGATCGTCCTGTGCTCGGTGTCGTCGAGCAGCACCGAGTCCCACTGACCGAATGTCGGTGAGCCCACCCGGATGTCGACGACGACGTCGAATACCGCCCCGCGCACGCAGGTCACGTACTTGGCCTGGCTCGGCGGTACCTGGGCGAAGTGCAGGCCGCGCAGCACGCCGGCCGATGACACCGAGCAATTGGCCTGCCGAACATCCAACCGGTGACCGGCGAAGGACCTGAATCCCTTGTCGGTCAGCCATTCGAAGAAATGACCCCGCGAATCGCCATGAACGGCGGGGGTGATCTCCCAGGCGCCGGGAACTTTCAGCTCGCGAACTTCCACGTCACTGCCCACGTTCTTCGTAGCGGGCTTCGGAGGCGTCCTTCAACGGGCGCCACCATGATTCGTTCGCGCGGTACCAGTCGATGGTCTCACGCAGCCCCTCCTCGAAGTCGGTATGCTTTGGCGCCCAACACAATTCGTCGTACAGCGTCGATGGGTCGATCGCGTAGCGCAGGTCGTGGCCGGCGCGATCGGTGACATGGTCGAAGTCGTCGGGTTCGCGGCCCATCATCTGCAGCAGCGTCCGCAACACGGTCAGGTTGTCGCGCTCGCCCTCGGAGCTGATCAAATACGTCCGGCCGATCTCGCCGGATTCCAGGATGCGCCGCACCGCGCTGTTGTGGTCGTCGACGTGGATCCAGTCCCGGACGTTGGCGCCGGCGCCGTAGAGCTTGGGTCGCCGCCCGGTGAGCACGTTGGTGATCTGCCGCGGGATGAACTTCTCGACGTGCTGATACGGCCCGTAGTTGTTGGAGCAGTTCGAGATCGTCGCGCGCACCCCGTATGACCGCACCCAGGCCCGCACCAGCATGTCGGCGGCGGCCTTGGTCGCCGAATAGGGGCTGGACGGGTTGTACGGCGTCGCCTCGGTGAACCGCTGGGGGTCGTCGAGCTCCAGGTCGCCGTAGACCTCGTCGGTCGAGATGTGGTGCAGCCGCACGCCGTAACGCCGCACCGCTTCGAGGATGGTGAAGGTGCCGACCACGTTGGTGTGCAGGAACGGCTCGGGGCCCTCCAGCGCATTGTCGACGTGGCTCTCCGCGGCGAAGTGCACCACGGCGTCGGATTCGGCGACCAGCCGCGACACCAGTTCGGCATCGGTGATGTCGCCGACCACCAGCTCGATGGCGTCCTCGACGCCGGCCAGTGACTCGCGCCGGCCCGCATAGGTCAGGGCGTCGAGCACGGTCACGGAGTCCTCGGGGTGCTCGCGAACGGTGCTGTGCACGAAATTGGCGCCGATGAAACCAGCGCCGCCGGTGACCAGTAACCGCATGCCCCAAACCCTAACCGAGCCGATGGGTCAGTTTGCGGCAGTTAGCCCCAGAGCGCCGGCCAATTCGGTCAGCGCAGGTAGCAGGGTTTCTTCGGAATAGCCGCCCAGCACCTGGATGGCCACGTGGTCGGCTCCGGCGTCCAGGTGCTCGCGCAGCCGGCCCGCGATCGCCTCCGGGGTGCCGTGGGCGACCACCGCGTCGATCAGCCGGTCGCTGCCGGGCGTGCGCACATCGGCTTCGGTGAACCCCAGCCGCAGCCAATTGTTCACGTAGTTGCTCAGGCCCAGATAATGCTCGACGGTCTGGCGGCCGATCTCGCGGGCCTGTTCGGCGTCCGTGCTCAGCACCACCTTGTGCTCGGGCGCCAAATACACTGCCCCGCCGAGCAACTCGCGTGCCTTGGCCGTGTGTTCCGGGGTGGTCAGGTAGGGATGTGCGCCGGCGCTGCGTCGCGCGGCGAGCCGCAGCACCCGCGGCCCGAGCGCGGCGACCACCCGGCGGCTGGTCGGCACCAGCGCCGCGTCGAGTTCGTCGAGGTAGGAGACCAGGGCGTCGTACGGTTTGACGTACTCCTGGGTGTGCTCGGGGTGGCCGACCCCGACGCCGAGCAAAAACCTTCCCGGGTGGTGAGTTTCGATGCGGCGGAACGACTCGGCGACGGCCGCGGCGGGCGCCGACCAGATGTTGACGATTCCGGTGGCCAGCTGCAGCGACGTCGTGCGCGCCAGGGCCGGTTCGACCCAGGACAACTCGGCGTCCGGCGAGCCGCCGATCCAGGCGGCGCCGTAGCCCAGCGATTCGATCTGCGCCGCCAACTCGGGCTCGATGGATCGCGTCGGCAGCCACACGCCGAACTGGCCCAGGTCGGGCTTGAGCGAAACTCCCTCGATCATCCAGCTCCCCCTGCCGGTCGTCAGGACGGATTCAGTCCCAGTGGCCCCGCCAGTTCGGCCAGCGCCGAGACCAGGTTTTCATCCTTGGTCAGGACCTGCACCGGGACGTGGTCGGCGCCGGCCTCGAGGTGCTCGGTGAGCCGCGCCGCGATCTGGTCCACGGTGCCATAGGCCACCACCGCGTCCACCAGCCGGTCGCTGCCCGGCCGGGTGACCTCGTCCTCGCCGAAACCCAGCCGCTTCCAGTTGTTTCGGTAGTTGGCGAGATTGAAATAGACGTCGAGCGCCTTGCGGCCGACCGCCCGCGCCTTCTCGGCGTCGGTGGTCAGGATCGCCTTGTGCTCGGGGGCCAGGAACGCCGACGGGCCGATGATCTCGCGGGCCCGCGCGGTGTGTTCCGGCGTGGTCAGGTACGGGTGTGCCCCGGCGGAGCGCTCCGCGGACAGCTTGAGCACGCGCGGCCCGAGCGCGGCGACGACCCGGCGGTTGGCGGGCACCCCGTAGTCGTCGAGCTGCTTCAGGTAGTCCACCAGGGCGTCGTAGGGCTTGCGGTACTCGGTATGAGCCTCGGGATGGCCGACGCCGATGCCGAGCAGGAAGCGGCCCGGGTACGCCTTGTCGATGCGGTGGAAGGACTCGGCGACCGGCTTGGCGGCCGCGGTCCAGATGTTGACGATGCCGGTGCCCACCTGAAGCGTCGTCGTGGCTTCCAGGAGGGGTTCGACCCAGGACAGCTCGGCGGGAGGCGACCCGCCGACCCAGACGGCCCCGTAGCCCAGCGCCTCGATGTCCTTGGCCTGCTGGGGTGTGACGCCGCGTCCGAACGATCCGAACCGGCCGAGATCGGGCTTGCTTGCTGCATCGGTCATGGTCTTCCCAACCGGGCGCGGTGCGGCCCTATTCCAGTCCTATTCCGGGGTCGTGACGTTTTCTTCCGGGCCGTCGAGGTCGGGGGCGACGTCGGCGGCGGGCGGTTGCAGCGGCAGCAGCACGATGAATCGGGTGTCGCCGGGCGCCGATTCCACCCGCAGGTCCCCGCGATGCTTCTTGACCACGATGTTGAACGCCAGATCCAGGCCCAGGCCGGTACCCTCGCCGAACGGCTTGGTGGTGAAGAACGGCTCGAAGATGTGCTCCCGCACGTCCTCGAGTATGCCCGGGCCGGTGTCGCAGATCTCGACGCGGGCCATGTGCTCGCCTTCCCGGCAGGTGCGGATGGTCAGCGTGCCGCCGGTATCGCGCATCGCGGCGATCGCGTTGTCGATGATGTTGGTCCACACTTGATTGAGATCACCCGGATAGCAAGGGATTTCGGGAAGCGACTGGTCGAAGTCCTTGACCACGGCGATGGCGTGCGAGTTTTTGCCGCCGTCCTTGGTCAGCCGGTCGGCGAACATCACCAGCGTGCTGCGCAGCAGCTCGTGCACGTTGGTCACCTGGAACGGCGCGCGATCCAGCTGCGAATACTGTTTGGCGTCGGCGACCAGGGCCGAAATCCGTTTGCTCGCTTCGAGGATCTGGTTCATCAGCAGTTCGCTCTCGATGGTGTAGTTGATCCACCGGATCGCCTGCTCCGCCGATGTCGACGCGAGCTCCTCGCTGACCGCGGAAATCCGCTCCAGCCAATCGGTGTCGATGCCGCCCTCGACGAACGTCGGCGCGATGTCCCAGCCGCCGTCGATGCCGTGGGCTTCCAGCCAGTCGCCGACGGCGTCCTCGCGGTCGGCGGTCTCCAGCGCACTCAGATGCTGCGAGGCGGACTTGGCGACCTGCTCGGCGACCCTCTCCTGCAGCCGGACCAGGGCGCTGAGCGCCTCGGGGGAGACGGTGCCGTCGGCGAGCATCGCCAGCTTGTGCCGCATGCTGGCCACCCGTTCGCGCAGATCCGACGCGGCCCGCGAGATCGCCGCGGCCGGGTTGTTGAGCTGGTGGGTCAGCCCGGCCGACAGCCGGCCCAGCGCCAGCAGCTTCTCCCGGTTGTCGATGATGCGGCGGGTCCGGTCGGTGCCGACGGCGATGCCGTCGAGCAGGTGGACGGCCATCGGGAACTGGTCGCGCATGAATTGGGCGAACACCGGGGCGTCCATCACGAAGAACCGCGACGGCCGGGTCACGTGCACCGAGGCGTCGTAGCTCTTCTGCTTTCCGCCGGTGAACGCCCGCCAGGCCCCGCAGTACACGCCGCGCTGCGAGGTGCGGTTGGTCTCGATGTCCTGGCCGCCGGAGAGCTTGGACATCATCAGCTCGCCCTCGATCAGCACGTAGAAGCAGGTCGCCGGTTCGCCTTCGACGCAGATCGGGCCCGGTTCGTAGGTTTCGATGTGGCCCGCCGCGCACAGCACCGCAAGCTGCTCGTCGGTGAGCGCCTCGAACAGAAACAGGCTGCGCAGCTCGTCGGGCTCGCAGGGGACCTTGATCGATTCGGCGCCGGTCATGATTCGGCCAGGTAGCGGTGGACCAGCATCACGGCCATCGACCCTTCGCCGACGGCGGCCGCGACCCGCTTGGCCGACGTCGAGCGGACGTCGCCGGTGGCGAAGACCCCCGGCACGCTGGTTTCGAGCTGATGCGGCGGGCGGTCCAGCGTCCAGCCGCACACGTTGCGCAGGTCGGGGCCGGTCAGGATGAAACCGTGGTCGTCTCGGGCCAGCACCCCGTCCAGCCAGTCGGTGCGCGGGGCGGCCCCGATGAAGATGAACATCCGGCCGCAGGTGACGTCCTCGGTCTCGCCGGTCCGGTTGTTGACCAGGCTCAGCTGCTCGAGGTGGCCGTCGCCGGTGGCGCGCTGCACCTCGGTGCAGGTCAGCACGTTGATCTTGGGGTTGGCCTCGATCTGCTGGATCAGGTAGTAGGACATCGACGCCTCCAGGGAGGGGGCGCGCACCACGATGTTGACCGATTTGGCCGTGCGCGACAGGTACATGGCGGCCTGCCCGGCCGAGTTGGCCCCGCCGATCACGTAGACCTCTTCGTCTTCGCACTCCGCGGCGATGGAGACCGCCGCCCCGTAGTAGATGCCGCAGCCGGTCAGCTCGGCGCACCCTTCGGCGTCCAGCTGGCGGTAGGCGACGCCGGTGGCCAGGATGACCGCGTGAGCGTCGATCGAGCCGCCGTCGGCGAAGCGCACGGTGCGCTTGGACCCGTTCACCTCGAGGGCGGTCGCCTTGCGGGCGGTGATCAATTCGGCGCCGAACTTCTCGGCCTGGCGGCGGGCGCGGTCGGCCAGCTGGCCGCCCGAAACCCCGTCCGGGAAGCCCAGGTAGTTCTCGATGCGCGAGCTCTGCCCGGCCTGACCGCCCGTCGCGATGTGTTCGATGAGCACCGTGCGCAGGCCCTCGGAGGCGCCGTACACCGCGGCGGCCAGGCCCGCGGGCCCGCCGCCGACCACGATCAGGTCGTAGAACTCCTGCGACGGCGTGGTGGTCAGGCCCAGGGTCTCGGCCAGCTGCGCGTCCGTGGGTTCGACGAGGGTGTCGCCGCGCTGGGTGACCACCACCGGCAGCCGCAGTCCGTCCTCGCCCGCCGCGTTGAGCAGCCGCTCGCCGGCGGGCTCGTCGGCCATGAACCAGGTGTAGTAGAGGCCGTTGCGGGCCAGGAAGTCGCGCACCTGCCAGGACCGCGCCGACCAGCGGTGGCCGATCACCTTGGTGTGCGGGACGGGGTGCTCGGGGGCGGCCCGCCAGGCGTCCAGCAACCCGTCGATGACGGGGTAGAACTTCTCCTCGGGCGGGTCCCACGGCTTGAGCAGGTAGTGGTCCAGGTCGACGACGTTGATCGCGTCGATGGCGGCGTGCGTGTCGGCGTAGGCGGTCAGCAACACGCGGCGCGCCGCCGGATACAGGTCCATCGCCTGCTCGAGGAACTCGATGCCGCTCATCTGCGGCATCCGGTAGTCGGCGATGAGCAGCGCGACCGTCTCGCCGCGCAGTTTGAGCTCCTTGAGGGTGCCCAGCGCGTCGGGCCCCGACTCCGCGCGCACGATCCGGTGGTCCTCGCCGTAATGACGACGCAGGTCGCGCGCGACCGCCCGCGAAACCGAGGGGTCGTCGTCGACGGTGAGCATGACGGGCTTGCGCTGGCTTGAGGGGTTGGTCATCGGCGTTAAGTATGCGCTCGTCAGCGGGCGTGTGGGAGGTCGAGCGGGCGGCCCGCCTTCCGCCGACAGCGATTTTGGTGGACGCCGATGACCAGGTATCGTGGAACGACGGTGCGGCATCCGCGCCGACTTTCGGTGTGTCCAGTCCTAGGAATTTCCTGTCACCGGCTCACGTTACAAGTCGGTGCGCCATGTCGCGCCGATCTGGGCGCAGACGCGAACGAGACTAAACGATGAGGATTGTTAACTAGTTATGGCCAAGAAAGACGGCGCCATCGAGGTCGAAGGCCGCGTGGTCGAGCCGCTGCCCAATGCGATGTTCCGCATTGAGCTGGAGAACGGTCACAAGGTGCTTGCCCACATCAGTGGCAAGATGCGGCAGCACTACATCCGCATCCTGCCCGAGGACCGGGTGGTGGTGGAGTTGTCTCCCTACGACCTGTCCCGGGGCCGCATCGTGTACCGGTACAAGTAACAAGCCCGATCAGAACAACCTACGAACGACACAGAACAGGATCGAACAGCCGTGAAGGTGAACCCGAGCGTCAAGCCAATCTGTGACAAGTGCAGGGTGATCCGTCGGCACGGGCGGGTCATGGTGATCTGCTCCGATCCGCGCCACAAGCAGCGCCAAGGCTGAGCCAGGCGCCCCGCGGTACCAACACAACTGAATGCAGACCTCCCAGCACCACTGAGCGAATACGTCGCTCATCCACGCCCGGACGGAGGCCGGGCCCCGGATAGATCGGGAACGGGCTGGGATCAGACCTCCGCCGAGAAAAAGAGGAAACGCCACCTATGGCTCGACTAGTAGGCGTCGATCTGCCGCGTGACAAGCGGATGGAGATCGCGCTGACGTACATCTTCGGCGTCGGCCGGACCCGTTCGAACGAGATTCTCGAAGCGACCGGGATCGACAAGAACCTGCGCACCAGGGACCTCACCGACGACCAGCTGACCCACCTGCGCGACTACATCGAAGCCAACCTGAAGGTGGAGGGTGACCTGCGCCGCGAGGTCCAGGCCGACATCCGCCGCAAGATCGAGATCGGCTGCTACCAGGGCCTGCGGCACCGCCGCGGCCTGCCGGTGCGCGGCCAGCGGACCAAGACCAACGCGCGCACCCGCAAGGGCCCCAAGCGCACCATCGCCGGCAAGAAGAAGGCCAGGTAACCCCCCATGCCACCAGCCAAGAAGGCAGCGTCCGCCCCCAAGAAGGGGCAGAAGACCCGTCGCCGGGAAAAGAAGAACGTCCCGCACGGCGCCGCCCACATCAAGAGCACGTTCAACAACACGATCGTGACGATCACCGACCCGCAGGGCAACGTCATCGCCTGGGCGTCGTCGGGTCACGTCGGGTTCAAGGGCTCGCGGAAGTCGACGCCGTTCGCCGCGCAGCTGGCCGCCGAGAACGCGGCCCGCAAGGCGCAGGAGCACGGCGTCAAGAAGGTCGACGTGTTCGTCAAGGGACCGGGCTCGGGCCGGGAGACCGCGATCCGGTCGCTGCAGGCCGCCGGACTGGAGGTCGGCGCGATCTCCGACGTCACCCCCCAGCCGCACAACGGCGTTCGCCCCCCGAAGCGCAGAAGGGTCTAGGAGATACTCATGGCTCGTTACACCGGACCCGTCACCCGCAAGTCGCGCCGGCTGCGCACCGACCTCGTCGGTGGCGACCAGGCGTTCGAGAAGCGCCCCTACCCGCCCGGCCAGCACGGCCGCGCGCGGATCAAGGAAAGCGAATACCTGCTGCAGCTGCAGGAGAAGCAGAAGGCCCGCTTCACCTACGGCGTGATGGAAAAGCAGTTCCGCCGCTACTACGAAGAGGCCGTGCGGCAGCCCGGCAAGACGGGTGAAGAGCTGCTGCGGATCCTGGAAAGCCGGCTCGACAACGTCGTCTACCGCGCCGGACTGGCGCGCACCCGCCGGATGGCACGCCAGCTGGTCAGCCACGGACACTTCAGCGTCAACGGCGTGCACGTCAACGTCCCCAGCTACCGGGTGTCGCAGTATGACATCATCGACGTGCGGGACTCCTCGCTGAACACCGTGCCGTTCCAGATCGCGCGGGAGACGGCGGGCGACCGGCCGATCCCGAGCTGGCTGCAGGTCGTGGGGGAGCGTCAGCGCATCCTCGTCCACCAGCTGCCCGAGCGGGCACAGATCGACGTCCCACTCACCGAGCAGCTCATCGTCGAGTTCTACTCGAAGTAAGTGACTTTCGGGCCGGCCGGCCCGAAAACCCAACGGCATCAAATAGCGGGTGCCGAGAAGGAGAAGAAGAAACACCATGCTGATCTCTCAGCGACCCACACTGTCGGAGGAAGTCCTCACCGACAACCGCTCCCAGTTCGTCATCGAGCCGCTGGAGCCCGGATTCGGTTACACCCTGGGCAATTCGCTGCGCCGGACGCTGCTGTCCTCGATTCCGGGTGCGGCCGTCACCAGCATCCGCATTGACGGCGTGCTGCACGAGTTCACCACCGTGCCCGGCGTCAAGGAAGACGTCACCGCGATCATCCTGAACCTCAAGAGCCTGGTGGTGTCCTCCGAGGAGGACGAGCCCGTCACGATGTACCTGCGCAAGCAGGGTCCGGGCGAGGTCACCGCGGGCGATATCGTGCCCCCCGCCGGTGTCACGGTGCACAACCCCGACCTGCACATCGCGACGCTGAACGACAAGGGCAAGCTCGAGGTCGAGCTGGTCGTCGAGCGGGGCCGTGGCTACGTGCCGGCCGTTCAGAACCGGGCTTCAGGCGCCGAAATCGGCCGCATCCCAGTCGATTCCATCTACTCGCCGGTGCTCAAGGTCACCTACAAGGTGGACGCCACCCGTGTCGAGCAGCGCACCGACTTCGACAAGCTGATCCTCGATGTCGAGACCAAGAGTTCGATCAACCCCCGCGATGCGCTGGCGTCCGCGGGCAAGACCCTGGTCGAATTGTTCGGTCTGGCACGCGAACTCAACGTCGAGGCCGAGGGCATCGAGATCGGGCCGTCGCCGGCGGAGGCCGACCACATCGCGTCGTTCGCGCTGCCGATCGACGACCTGGACCTGACGGTGCGGTCCTACAACTGCCTCAAGCGCGAGGGCGTGCACACCGTCGGCGAGCTGGTGTCGCGCACCGAGTCCGACCTGCTGGACATCCGCAACTTCGGTCAGAAGTCCATCGACGAGGTGAAGGTCAAGCTGCACCAGCTGGGCCTGTCGCTCAAGGACAGCCCGGCGAGCTTCGACCCCTCGCAGGTCGCGGGCTACGACGTCGCCACCGGCACCTGGTCCACCGAGGCCGCCTACGACGACCAGGACTACGCGGAAACCGAACAGCTGTAGCAGTTCCGTCCCGGTCCTACCTGATACGGGGACCGGCCCCAATTAGGAGAAGTCGCAATGCCCAAGCCCACCAAGGGCCCTCGCCTCGGCGGGTCGTCATCGCACCAGAAGGCCCTTCTGGCCAACCTGGCGACGTCGCTGTTCGAGCACGGCCGTATCAAGACGACCGAGCCCAAGGCGCGTGCGCTGCGGCCGTATGCGGAAAAGCTGATCACCCACGCGAAAAAGGGTGCGCTGCACAACCGTCGAGAGGTGCTGAAGAAGATCCGCGACAAGGACGTCGTGCACACCCTGTTCGAGGAGATCGGGCCGTTCTTCGCCGACCGCAACGGCGGCTACACCCGGATCATCAAGGTCGAGCCGCGCAAGGGCGACAACGCGCCCATGGCCGTGATCGAGTTGGTGCGGGAGAAGACGGTCACCTCCGAGGCCGATCGGGCCCGCCGGGTGAAGGCGTCCAAGAAGTCTGACGCTCCTGTCGCGGCAGCGGCGGCGCCTCAGGCCGCCGTCGAGCCTGAGGAAGCCGTCGGGCCGACGGCCGAGGAAGCCACCGCCGAGGCCGGGGAGACCAAGCCCGAGACCGAGGCCTCCGACGAGCCGACCAAGGCCCAGGCCGAAGCCGAAGACAAGGCCGACAAGGCCGTGGCCGCGAGGGCCGAAGCCGAGGCCGCCGAGAAGGCGAACGACGAGGCTGACGAGAGTTAGCGAGGACGTCCGTCTGCGGCTCGATATCGCCTACGACGGAACAGGTTTCGCAGGCTGGGCAACTCAGTCCGGCCAGCGTACCGTGGCCGGGGTTCTCGACGAGGCGCTGACGACCATCTTCCGCACACCCGTGCGGCTGCGGGCGGCGGGACGCACCGATGCCGGAGTCCACGCCACCGGGCAGGTGGCCCATGTCGACGTGCCCGCGGCGGCCCTGCCGAACGCGTACTCGCGTGCACCGCACGTCGGTGAGGCGGAGTTTCTGCCGTTGCTGCGCCGGCTGGGCCGGTTCCTGCCGACCGACGTCCGGGTCGTCGACATCGTCCGCGCCCCTGCGGGTTTCGACGCCCGGTTCTCGGCGCTGCGGCGTCACTACGTGTACCGGCTGTCGACGGCGCCGTGGGGTGTGGATCCGCAGCAGGTCCGCTACGTCACCGCCTGGCCGCGCCCCCTGGACGTCGAGGCCATGGCCACCGCCTCGCCGGACCTGTTGGGATTGCACGACTTCGCCGCGTTCTGCCGTCACCGCGAGAACGCCACCACCATCCGCGACCTGCAGCGGCTGGAGTGGACGCGCGAGGGTGACCTGATCACCGCGCGGGTCAGCGCCGACGCGTTCTGCTGGTCGATGGTGCGCTCCCTGGTCGGGGCGCTGCTGGCCGTCGGCGAACACCGGCGTCCCGTCTCCTGGTGCCGCGAACTGCTCAGCGCCACAGCCCGATCCAGCGACTACGCGACCGCCCCGGCGCACGGGCTGACACTGGTCGGCGTCGACTACCCGCCCGACGACCAGCTGGCCGCGCGCAACCTCATCACCAGGGACGTGCGCTCGCGCTAGACCCTCGCCGCGGCGAAACTCGCGGCTTTGTTGGTCAATCCGGGCACGTAGCTCAAATGCGACGCCCACCGCAGGCCGCCCGAACAGATCGGGTCGCCCGGGTTGCACAGGTCGATGGTCTTGCCCTCGAAATTCGGGCTCAGCGCGCTCATCAGGTTTCCCGCCCGGCCGGACGGATTCCCGAAGAGAGCGACGGCGGCGACGTGATCGGCGGCCGCCGGCGGCAACGGCCTGCGAAACCCGAAGCCGGACACCGGTGCGGCCGTGACGATGTCGATGACGGCGGCCCCCTGCGAGTAGCCACCCAGCACCAGCTTGGTGTTGGGGCAGTTCACCGCCATGCGCTGGATGTGGCTGCTCGCGTCGTTGGCGCCGTCCGCGGCGGCCAGGAAGTCCTTGTCGGCGGGATAGTTCACGCCATATGCGCCAACGCTTTTACGGGTCTGCTCGCGCAACGAGTTGACGAACGCCCCGCCCACCTTCCCGACACCGGGCGCCTCATCCGTTCCCCGGGCAAACACCACTTCAACGCCGGGGCAGGACGCCGATGCACGGGGAACCAATTGCGGGGCAACCAATAACGCTGCCCCCGCGAGCAATCCGACGCCCAGCCCTAAAGGGATAAGCCTCACACAGAGATGTTAAGCGCGCGTTGATAACCCGCCGGTAACGATTTAGACGAGAGGTGCTTGCGGTACGGACGTGACCGGCCCGGGCGCGAGCGGCGCGGGCGCCGGGGCGGTGCCGGTGCCGCCGTGGATCGAGGGGCCCGACCCGGGCGGGGTCTGCCCGTACACCGGCGTCTGCTGGCCGTACCCGGGCTGGCCCGGAACCTGCGGGCCGGCGCCGGGGAACGACGGGCCGTACCCGGGCACCGACTGGCCGGCGCCGACGAGCCGGGACGCGACGAACGCCGCGGCCTGGGTGGTGTAGACGGGGACGTAGCCCTCGGTGTGCCCACTCCACTCGTTGCCGGGGCCCGCGTGGCAGATCGGGTCGTTGGGGTTGCACAGGTCGATGGCCTTGGAGCCCAGCAGCTTGCTCTGGCTGGGCAACGTGCCGCCGGCGCGGTCGGCCACGTCGCCGAAGGTGGCGACGGCCGCGATGTTGTCGGCGTACTGCGGCGGCAGCGAGTTGCCCCAGTTGATTCCGCCGATGGGCACGCCGGCCACGATGTCCATCACCGAGGCGCCCTGCGAGTAGCCGCCCAGCACGATCTTGGTGCTCGGGCACTTCTCCACGCTTTTCTTCACGCGGTCGATGGTGTCGTTGGCGCCGTCACCGCCGTGCAGCTGCAGCTTGCTGGCGGCGTAGTTCACGCCGTAGGGCAGGATGTTCAGCCCGCCCGTCTGCTGACGCAGCGAGTCCACGAAGGCATCGCCAACCCGGCCCAGGCCGGGGGGCTCGTTGGTGCCGCGGGCGAAGATGACCTCGACGTCCGGGCAGTCATCGGCGGAGGCGACCGGCGTCGCAGCCGGTGCGGCGAGGAGGCCGGCGGCGGTCACCAGGGCCGAAGCGCCCAGGCCGACGAGGCGAGCTGCACGGTGAGTTTTCACCGGGCAATTTTACCCAATTTCGGCCGGGGCGAAACTCCTGCGACCTGTGGATAAGCGCTCCGGCGGGGCCGTTCGGCGGCCTACCGTGGGCCCAGACGGATTTCGCAGGGTGGGGGGATCAGTGCCGCGTCAGCCGACCACGTGGCTGCGCGTCAGCGCTCACCGATACCTCGTGCGCCGCACCGAATGCGCGTTGCTGGGCGAGGCGATATACCCGACCGGTCCCCGGGCGCGGATGCCGTCGGCATCGCTGGCAGCCGGCTGTGTGGTCACGGTCCTCGCACTGGCGGGCTGTGCGCTGCTGGGTTTGCTGAGCCCGCACGTCGCGTTGGATCGGGCGCAGATCGTGATGTCCCGGGACTCGGGTGCGCTGTTCGTTCGAGTGGGCGATGTCTGGCATCCGGTGCCGAACCTGGCCTCCGCGCGGCTCATCGCGGGGAGCGCCGCCGATCCGCAGCCGATCCGCGAGGCCGACCTGGAGCGCGCCAAACGCGGCCCGCTGCTGGGCATCCCGGGTGCACCGCAATTCGTCGGCAGGCCCCTGCCCGCGCAGGAACTGGCCTTCTCGATGTGCGACAGCGATGACGCCAGCAGCACGACGGTCGTCGTCGGCCCCGTCGCCGACAACGGGGTCACCCGCATGCCCCCCGGGCAGGCCGTCCTTGCCGCGGTCTCCTCGGGTTCGCCGGCCTATCTGCTCTACGACGGGCACCGGGCCATTGTGGACCTGGAAGATGCGGCCGTCGTGCGGGCGCTCCGACTCGAGGGCCACGCGCCGCGGCTCGTCTCGCAAGCGTTGCTGAACGCCATGCCCGAGGCGCCGCCGATCTCGGCGCCCCGCATCCGCGGCCTCGGGGGCGCCGCGCCCGGGCTGCCGGGGTTTCGCGTCGGCAGTGTGCTTCGCGTCACACGCGCCGACGGTGACGAGTATTACGCGGTGCTGGCCGACGGCGTGCAGCGGATCGGCCAGGTCGCCGCCGACCTGATGCGCTTTGGCAGCTCCCAGGGCACGGTCAGTCCCATCACCGTCGCGCCCGCGGCGATCCGGGCCGCGCCCGTCGTCGCCGAGCTGCCCGTGGCCGGTTTCCCCGACCGGGCGCCGACGCTGCCGGAGGCCGCCGGCACGTTATGCGCCAGCTGGGCGGGCGGGCGAGCGGGGGTGGCTTTGCTGGCGGGGGGCCGGCTGCCCGTGCCGCCCGGTCAGGCGGCGGTGACGCTGGCGCAGGCGGATGGCCGGGGCCCCGCGCTGGATGCCGCGTACGTGCCGACCGGCCGCAGCGCCTACGTGCGGGCGGGCGACAAAGCCGGCACCCGCTACCTGATCGTCGACACCGGGGTGCGATTCGCCATCCCCGACGACGACGCCGCGCACGATCTCGGCCTCTCCGAGCCGACCCCGGCGCCCTGGCCGATCCTCACGCTCTTGCCGGCGGGACCGGAGCTGAGCAGACGCGGCGCGTCAATCGCCCGGGACGCGGTCGCGGGCTCCCCGTAACCGGCTTCTGACCGCTCCGGCGGCGAGCGCGACCGTCAGCGCGACGAGGCAAACCGCGGCGCCGCGCACCGCGGTGTCCCGGGCGCGGGTATCGCGCGATCGGGTCGTCGGCGGCGACACGGCGGCCGGCGCCGCGGCAGGCGGCGGCTTGGGAGTGGTGGCGGGCGGGCCCGTCCCGGTGCTGACCGCGGCGAGCGGATCGATGGTGCCGTTGCCGACGAGCGGATCCCACCCCGCGGGCGGATGATGCGCGGTCGACTCGATGCGCTGCATCACCTGCCGCGCGGTCAGCGCCGGGAAGCGGGCCCGGATGAGAGCGGCCAGACCGCTCACCACCGGGACGGCATAACTCGTGCCCGACACCGGATCCGGCGCGAGGGAGGCCACGGCCTCGCCGGGCGCGGCGACATCGACCCAAGGTCCGGCAAGGCTGAAACCCGAGGGAGCCCCTTCGGCGTTCACCGAACCGACGGTCAGCACGTAGTCGTCGTACCACGCGGGACTGACCGCGACCGTGATGGTCTGCCAGGTGGCGTCCGGTCGCTGCGGCGGGCACTGCGCGGCGCCGCCGGTATTCCCCGCCGCCGCAACCACGACGGCATTCTTGACGTCGACGGCGTAGGCCAGCGCGGCGCCCAGCGCGCGGTCGTCGAGCGCGGCGGCCACCGGAACGCACGCCACCGAGGAAATGTTGATCACCGACGCGCCCAGATCCGCTGCGGTCCGAACGGCTTTCGCCATGGTGTCGACGTCACCCACCCCTGAGCGGGACCGGTCGGTGGCGGGCGCGAACTTCGCGCTGGACTGCCGAATGCTGATCAACGTGGCCTCCGGAGCGATCCCGCTGAAGCCGTCCGACTTGGAATCCGCCGCGGCCGCAATGATTCCCGCGACCAGCGTGCCGTGCGCGTCGCAGTCCTGCGTGCCGTCGCCGGTCGACACGTAGTCACCCCCGGGCACCACGTCGGGCAGCCGGCGGTGCCGCGAGACCCCGGTGTCGATCACCGCGATCCGTTGTCCGGCGCCGCGGGTGAGGCGCCACACCTCCGAGAGATCGAACGCCCCGGGCGGCTGGTTACGGCCCGGCCTCGAGTCGCGCGTCAGCGCCGCGC
Source organism: Mycobacterium sp. 5-140-3-2 (assembly GCF_035666375.1). NCBI lineage: Bacteria > Bacillati > Actinomycetota > Actinomycetes > Mycobacteriales > Mycobacteriaceae > Mycobacterium > Mycobacterium sp. 5-140-3-2. The sequence continues at coordinate 4,630,509 of NZ_CP142025.1, read as the reverse complement.
AGACCTCGCGCTGCACGGTCGGCCGCGTCGGCGCGGGCAAGGCGGGCTGGGGCAGCCACTTGTCGTCGATGCCGGGTGGCGAAACCGCCTGCGCCGGCGGCGTTCCGAACGCGGCGAGCATCGTCAGCGCCGACACCGCGAACACGCGCCCAACGTGCGAGTTCCTCACGTGAGATGCAATCCCCGGACCGCGCCGTAGAGCCCGCTGATCCAGCAGGCCAGCGGGACCAGTGCCGACCACGCCAGCCACTCGAGCACTTCGACACATCGGAGCGCGACGGGCGAGGAGGGTGTCGCGGCAAACCCGAGGTACATCGCGGCGGCGGCCAGCGCCGTCGCCGCCGCGAGGAGCGGTCCGGGCATCTGCATGCGCAGTACCGTGACGCCGAAGGTCGTTGCCGCGATGAGGGTTCCGCCGATGGCAAAGCTCAGCAGCCCGGCGCCTGCGCCGGACCTGCAGCGCAGCAGGAACAGGGCGGCGGTGACGGTCCCGAACGCCATGCAGGACAGCCGCGGTGCGCCGGCGAGCACGGTGAGAGCGGCGCCGACGCCGGCCGACGACGACAGCCCCGCGCGCAGGCTCACCAACCACCGGTCGGCGCGGATCGCTTGCGCGGGCACCCGCGAGTCACTCGGGCCGGGGACAGCGAAGTCCGCCGTCGCAAATCGGGGCGACAACCCCGCCAGCGCAATGGACATGCGCGGCGCCGCCCCGAGCAGACCGAGCGACAGGACCGCGGATGCCGACGCGATGACATGCACAGGCGCGGCGGTGATCGCGCCCACCAGCGCCGCCGCGGCGACGGCCGCCGCGAAGCACGCCGCCGCCGTCAACGCGACGACGCCGCAGCCCGACAGCCGCATCGCCAGCACGGCGGTGACGGCCGCCGCCGCCGCGGCCAGCAACACGTTGGAAACGCTTGGGCCACCGGGCACCATCACAAACCCGGCCACCGCCGCGAAGACGATGGCGATCACGCTCAGCGCCAGCCCGGCGATCGGGTCTCGGTAGGCCCGGTGCGCGACCGCGGCAAGCCCGAGCGCGACGAGGGCGGCCGATCCCAAAGCGGCGCCCGTCATCCCTTCGTCTCGAGGGTGGCTGTCGCTGAAGGTGTTTCGGACCAAAGTCAGCCCGCCAACCGCCGTCAGGACGACGGCCGCAGTCGCTCCGCAGAGCCGGGTGACCCGCCGGGTTGCGGCACCGCCACGCAACCGAGCGGGCCCCTCCAGCGTGGCCGCCACCTCCCGCGCGATGTCGACGTAACGCGGCGCGGGTAACGGCACGGAGGGTGTGCTCAGCACCAAGACCGCGCCGTCGCCGATGCGGTTCTGCGCCAACGTCGTCGACGGGTTCAGCGCGGACGCGCCGGGGATCGACACCTGGTAGCGCACCGCCTCCTGGTCGGCGGGACGGACCCCGAGGGCGTCGATGAGCGACGGAATCAACACCGCGACAGGCACTCCGGCGGGCAGCACCAGATCGGCGACGGCGGTGCCCCAATGAACGCGGACCCGGCACAGCCCGGTATCGGATGCAGCCAACGGCGGTCCCTTCGGTCGGATCCTGGCGAACATAGCCGGGTTTCGACGTCCCGGCATCCGGCTGTCCACAGGTGACTTGTCGCCGTTTTCGGTGCTCCCTACCGTCGTCGAACTGGAGGCGATGCGATGACCGAGATGTTGGTGCCCGAGGCACAACAGGCGCCAATCGTGGTCGAGGCGCCACCGGACCTGCCGCCACCGGCGGGGCCCGGCCTACTGCCCCGCCTGCTGCCGGTGGCGATCTCCGTGGTGAGCATCGGCATCATGGCCGCCGCGTTCGCGTCGGGGACCGCCATGGCCCGCACCCCCGTGTTCCTGGCCTTCCCGCTGATGATGCTGGTCTCGGCCCTGGCGTCCGGGCTGACCGGCCGGGCCCACCGGCGCGGCGATGGCATCGATGCCGACCGCGGACGGTATCTCGACTACCTGAGTCGGCTCAGTCAATCCGTATCCGAGGTCGCTATGGCGCAGCGCGCGTGCGCCATTCGGCGTCATCCCCATCCCGACACACTGTGGACGTTGATCGGCGGCGCTCGGATGTGGCAGCGCGGACCGGGCGACGCGGACTTCTGCGTCGTGCGGCTGGGCACGGGACCTCAGCCGCTCGCCCGTCGTTTGGTGGCGCCGGAGCTCGCCGCCGAGGAGCTTCGCGATCCGGTCACCGACACGGCGTTGCGCCGGTTCCTCCACGCATATTCGACAGTCGTTGCGCCGGTACCGATCGACCTGCGGGACGGATCGCTGGTGACGATCGACGGCGACGCGAGGGCCGCGCGTGGCTTGCTACGCGCGATGATCTGCCAGCTCGCCGTGCAGCATGCGCCCGATCAGGTGCGGATCGCCGCCGCGGTCAGCGAGCCGCATCGCGCCCACTGGGAATGGCTGAAATGGTTGCCGCACAACCAACATCCCGGCGATTCCGACGCGGCCGGTCCGGTGCGGATGGTCTATTCGGATGCCGCGCAGGTGCAGGGCGCGCTCGCGGGCGTTGCGGCGACCCGGGTGGTGGTGGTCGCCGAGCTGGACGAGGGTCCCACCGCGCTCGGCGGCGCCACCACCATCGCGATCGGCGGCGGCAATGACGGTGCGCCGCTGACGATCCGGCGCTCCGGCGAGGCCGCGCCGGTTTCTTGCCCCGACCGGATGGAGCCCGTCGACGCGCTGGTGTGCGCCCTCCGGCTGGCCGGTCATCGGGGGAGAGCGGGGGGCGGTGATCCCGGTTGGCCCGGATTGGTCGGTCTGCGCGACGTGCATCGTTTCGACCCGGCGACGCTATGGCGCGGCCAGGCGCGCCGCGACCGCCTGCGCGTCCCCATCGGCACCACCATGCAGGGCGCACCGCTCGAGCTGGACATCAAAGAGCCGGCCGAGGGCGGGATGGGCCCGCATGGGCTCTGCATCGGTGCAACCGGGTCGGGAAAATCGGAGCTGTTGCGGACCATCGCGCTGGGCATGATGGTCCGTAACTCCCCGCTGACGCTCAACCTGTTGCTCATCGACTTCAAGGGCGGGGCAACCTTTCTCGACTATGCGCGAGCGCCACACGTGGCCGCCGTGATCACCAACCTGGCCGACGACGCGCCGCTGGTGAGCCGCATGCGCGACGCGCTGGCCGGCGAGATGAATCGTCGCCAGCAGCTGCTGCGCACGGCGGGCTGCGTCAGCGTCGAGGCCTACGAAGGCGCGCGCCGCAGCGGCGACCCGCCTGAGCCGCTGCCGGCCCTGCCGACGCTGTTCATAATCGTCGACGAGTTCTCCGAATTGCTCAGCCAGCAACCAGATTTCGCCGACACCTTCGTGGCGATCGGTCGTCTCGGCCGATCCCTGGGCATGCACCTGCTGCTGGCCAGCCAGCGCCTCGACGAGGGACGGCTACGCGGGCTCGAGGCCCACCTGTCGTACCGCCTGTGCCTGAAGACCCTGTCCGCCGCCGAATCCCGCACGGTGCTGGGCAATCTCGATGCGTACGAGCTGCCCGCCGCGCCCGGCGCCGGCTTCCTGCGGATCGGCGGCGGCGAACCGATTCGCTTCCAGGCCGCCTCGGTTTCGGGACCGCTGCGGACGGACGCTTCCCCGGATAAGGCCCCCGCCGCGGCGCGCTCGACCCAGGCGTTCACGACCCGCGTCACCGGCGCGGTCCGTCGCACCCACCGGGCGAACATGACTTCCCCGCCGGCCATCTACCATGCGGTCCTGGACCGGCTGCGCGGCCAGGGGCCGCCCGCGCACCGGGTTTGGCTGCCCCCGCTGGGGCCGGCGCCGCAGCTGCACACCCTGCTGCACAGCGCGGAGCCCACGCCGGCCGGCCTGACCGCCGTCCCCATCGGCCTTGTCGACCGCCCCTTCGAACAGCGCCGAACGCCACTGATGATCGACCTGTCCGGGGCCGCCGGCAACGCGGCGATCGTCGGGGGGCCCCAATCCGGCAAGTCGACGGCGCTGCGCACACTCATCACCGCCCTGGCGGCCACGCACGACGCGAGCCAGGTGCAGTTCTACTGCTTGGATTTCGGTGGCGGGACGCTGTCGTCGGTGCGGTCGTTGCCGCACGTCGGTGCGGTCCCCGGCAGGGCCGAGTCCCGACTCGTCGGGCGGATCGTCGCCGAATGCGAGTCGGTCGTGCGGCGGCGTGAAGCCATATTCGGTGAGCACGCGATCGGCTCGATCGCCGACTATCGCCGGCGGGCCGCAGCCGGCGTCGCCAACGATGATCCGTTCGGCGACGTCTTCCTCGTCATCGACGGCTGGGCAACCGTGCGCCAGGAATTCGAGGCGCTGGAGGCCTCGATCACCGCCCTTGCGACCCATGGGCTTTCGTTCGGTGTGCACGTGGTGTTGTCGGCGTCGCGCTGGGCCGACGTCAGGCCGTCGCTGCGGGATCAGCTCGGCACCCGCGTCGAGTTGCGGCTCGGCGATCCCGCCGACTCCGAACTGGACCGCAAGGCCGCCGCGCACGTCCCGCACGACAGCCCGGGACGGGGGCTGTCCCGGGACGGCCTGCACATGGTGGTCGCAAGGCCCGTAGCCGAGGTGCTCGCCGGTCACTCGGTTGCGCCGCCGATACCGCTCTTGCCCGATCACGTGGACCGCGAGACCTTGGTGCGCGGGTCGGGAGCCGAGCTTCGCGCCCAAGTGCTGCTCGGCCTGCGAGAGCGCGAACTGCGCCCGGCGGCAATAGATTTCGACGGTCAGCCGCATCTGGTGATCCTCGGCGACAGCGCGTGCGGGAAGACGGCGACGCTGCGTACCTTGTGCCGTGAGCTGGTCCGGACGAAGACCGCCGCGCAAGCACAGCTGTTGATCGTCGACTTCCGGCGCACGCTGCTCGGCGTTGTCGAGTCGGAGCATCTCCGCGGGTATGCGATGTCGCCGGCCGCGTTGGCCGCGCTGCTGCCCGACGTGCTCGCCCTGCTGAGCGCACGAATGCCGCCGCCCGACGCGAGCCAGGCCGAGTTGCGCAGCCGCTCGTGGTGGTCCGGGCCGCAGATCTACGTCGTGGTCGACGACTACGACCTGGTCGCCACGCCGACGGAAAATCCGCTGGGACCGATCGCCGAATTCCTGCCCTACGCACAAGATTTGGGATTGCACCTCGTCGTCGCCCGGCGCGGCGCCGGGGCGGAGCGCGCGATGTTCGAGCCGGTGCTCGCGGGTCTGCGTGACCTCGGTTGCATGTCGCTGATGATGAGCGGATCTCCCAGCGAGGGCGCGCCGTTCGGCCGCGCTCGGCCGGCGCAATTGCCGCCGGGCCGCGGCTTGCTGACCAACCGTACCGGCGACGAAGACCTCGTCCAGGTGGCTTGGAGCCCGCCGTGAGCGAACACCGTCCGATCATCGAGGCCGGGCCGGGCACTATCCGCCGGTTATGTTGTGGCACAGGACCGATCGACGAGGGCGAGACGGCCGACGTCATCCGGTCCGCCCTGGACGCGATAGACGACCGCGTCGCGCTGGTGGGGGAGCGGCCGGTAACCGTCGACGCGTTGTGGGAGGCCGCGCTGCGGGCGGCAACCTGCGGAACCGCCGACGGCATGGTCGTCGTGCACCCGTCCTGGTGGTCCTCCTCGCGCGTGGGCGTGGTGACCGCGGCCGCCGCGAGGGTGGCCGGCGCGGTGCGGACGCGCCCGCGATCATGGCTGCTGACGCGGGCGTCTCGCGCGGAACCGACGGTGGCGGTGGAAATCGCCGAGCGGCTGGTGGCGGTCACCGCGAGCGAGATCACCGCCGTACCGCGCAACGCCGATCCGCAATCCGTCGCCGAAGCCGTCGCGGATGTCATCGCCGGCGCGGCCCCCGCGGCGGTGGTGATCGACACGCCGAGCACGGTCGCCGGGGCGTCGCCGCTGGCGGCGTCGATCATCCACGGGCTACGCGGGAGCGGGCCGTCGGCACCAAGTGTGCTGGAAATCAACCATATTCGCTTCACCCGGCTTGCGCGGGCGTCCTTCCCGGTGCGCCCGCTGCCGTCGGGGGCGCGTCCCACCGCCCGCCCGTCGCGGGTGCGGGCCCTGGGCACACTGGGGGCCGCCGCCATCGTCGTCGCCGCGGCGGCGCCGGCTGCGATGGCGCCGGACCGGCGTGGCGTAGTGCCCCCGACGCGAGTAGAGGCCACGCCCACGACGTTTTTGGTGGAAGGCCGGGTGGCGCTGTCGGTCCCGGCGACATGGCCGGCGCGACGGGTGGTCACCGGGCCGGGCTCGGCGCGGGTCCAGGTCACGTCTCCGGCCGATCCCGAGGTCGCGCTGCACATCACCCAGTCGCCGGTGGCCGGCGAGACGCTCAGCGGCACCGCCGAACGGTTGAAACGCGCGATCGACGTCGAGCCCGCCGGGCTGTTCGTCGACTTCAACCCGTCCGGTACCAGCGCGGGCCGGTCGGCGGTGACCTACCGCGAGGTGCGCCCGGGTCATGAGGTGCGCTGGACGGTGCTGCTCGACGGCCCCCTGCGGATCAGCGTCGGATGCCAGAGCAGACCCGGCGACGAGGGCGGGGTCCGCGATGCGTGCGAGCAGGCGGTCAGATCCGCCCACGCGATCGGATGACAATTCGTGGAACCGAACGACCCCCGTCACGGTCGTAATAGGTATGGCTGCACCAAACCCACTGAGCGCCGACGTCGACCTGATGCGGTCGGTGGCGGGCACCACCGACGCGCGCAACGAGGAAATCAGGGCAATGTTGCAGGCGTTCATCGGCCGGATGAGCGGCGTGCCGCCGTCGGCGTGGGGCGGGCCGGCGGCCACGCGCTTCAAAGACGTGATCGATCGCTGGAACGCCGAGTCGGTGCGGCTCTACCACGCCCTACACACCATCGCCGACACCATTCGGCAGAACGCGGCCACCCTGCAGGAGGCCGGCCAAAGCCACGCCGACCGCATCGCCGCCGCCGGCGGAAACCTGTGAGGAGGAAAGATCCCGTGGATTCGGTGTTGTCCTACAACTTCGGTGAAATCGAATACTCGGTGCGCCAGGAAATTCACTCGACATCGGCCCGCTTCAATGCCGCGCTCGACGAGCTGAGAGCACACATCGCGCCCTTGCAGCAGCTCTGGACCAGCGAAGCGGCCGCCGCCTACCAGGCCGAGCAGCTGAAATGGCACCAGTCGGCGACCGCGCTCAACGAGATGCTGGCCGCGCTCGGAAACGCGGTCCGCGACGGCGCGGACGAGGTGGCCAACGCCGACCGCCGCGCCGCCGGGGTGTGGGCGCGGTAGCGGCCGACGAGACACCGCGCGGTCTGGCCGCGCGTGAGACTGTGTGGTCCTGACGGGGGAGAGCCGTCGGGGCCACACAGTCATTTTGACCTGCGGGGATGGCGGTCGGTAAGCTGCTCCGTTGGCGTGCGGTACGCCAGGGCCTCGGGTCAACGTCGGTCGCCGAGACCAAGCCCTTACCGCGGACGCCTGACCGGCACCCGGTCACACCGGGATCCACAGCCTCGGAACAGAGGCTCGCAGAGAAAGAGTGGTAAGCGCTGTGCCTACGTACACGCCAAAGGCGGGTGACACCACGAGGTCGTGGCACGTCATCGACGCCACGGACGTGGTGCTTGGCCGCCTTGCCGTCGCGGCAGCCAACCTGCTGCGCGGCAAGCACAAGCCGACGTTCACCCCCAACGTCGACGGCGGTGACTTCGTCATCGTCATCAACGCCGACAAGGTCGCCTTCAGCGGCCAGAAGCTGGACAAGAAGCTGGCGTACCGCCACTCGGGGTACCCCGGCGGTCTGAGCAGCCGCACCATCCGCGAGCTGATGGCCAAGCACCCCGACCGCGTCGTGGAGGACGCGATCGTCGGCATGCTGCCCAAGAACAAGCTCGCCCGGCAGATCGCGCGCAAGCTGCACGTCTACGCCGGCCCGACGCACCCCCACGTCGCACAGCAGCCCGTTCCGTACGAGATCAAGCAGGTGGCCCAGTGACCGAAACGACCGAGGGCCTGGAGAACCCAGAGAACCCGGACAACCCAGAGACCGCAGAGGAAACAGTGGCCGCCGCCGAGGTGACCGAAGCCCCGGTCGAGGCCTCGGAGCCCGCCGACGTCGCCGCGCCCGCCGAGCCCTACGTGTTCGAACGGCCCATCCAGACCGTCGGCCGCCGCAAGGAGGCCGTGGTGCGGGTGCGCCTGGTGCCCGGCACCGGCCAATTCAACCTGAACGGCCGCACCCTGGAGGGCTACTTCCCCAACAAGGTGCACCAGCAGCTCATCAAGGCCCCGCTCGTCACCGTGGACCGGGTGGAGAGCTTCGACGTCTACGCCCACCTGCACGGCGGCGGCCCCTCGGGGCAGGCCGGCGCGCTGCGCCTGGGCATCGCGCGGGCGCTCATCGTGGCCTCGCCGGACGACCGTCCCGCGCTGAAGAAGGCCGGGTTCCTCACCCGTGACCCGCGCGCCACCGAGCGCAAGAAGTACGGCCTGAAGAAGGCCCGCAAGGCGCCTCAGTACAGCAAGCGCTGATCAGCCGTCGCTTTCCGGCCACAACTTGGCATCGCGGTGCACAAGTTGTGGCCGGTTGCGGCGTGTCTGCGCCCACCCGCGCCTGGTTTCGGCCACAAAGGAACGGGCACGTTAGGTGCTAGCCCGACAACTGTGAGAGGTTTGTTCGCATGGGTCGACTATTCGGCACCGACGGTGTCCGTGGGGTCGCCAACCGCGAGTTGACCGCCGAGCTGGCGCTGGCGCTGGGTTCCGCGGCGGCGCGGCGTCTGGCGAGCGCGTCGGCGCCGGGCCGCCGCGTCGCGGTGATCGGCCGCGATCCGCGGGCCAGCGGCGAGATGCTGGAGGCCGCGGTGATCGCCGGGCTGACCAGCCAGGGCGTCGACGCGCTGCGGGTGGGGGTGCTGCCCACCCCCGCGGTGGCCTACCTGACCGGCGCCTACGACGCCGATTTCGGGGTGATGATCTCCGCCTCCCACAACCCGATGCCCGACAACGGCATCAAGATCTTCGGGCCCGGCGGCCGCAAGCTCGACGACGGCACCGAGGACCAGATCGAAGCCCTCGTCGGGGATCCGGGGCCGCGCCCGGTCGGAACCGGCATCGGGCGGGTCGTCGACGCCGAGGACGCGGCCGACCGCTACCTGCGTCACCTGAGCAAGGCCAGCACGCTGCGCCTCGACGGGTTGACCGTGGTGGTGGACTGCGCCCACGGCGCGGCCTCGGCGGTGGGCCCGCGCGCGTACCGCGCGGCCGGCGCGAGGGTGATCGCGATCAACGCCGAGCCCAACGGGCTCAACATCAACGACAACTGCGGCTCCACGCACCTGGATTCGCTGCGCGCGGCGGTCGTCGTGCACCGCGCCGACCTGGGCCTGGCGCACGACGGGGACGCCGACCGGTGCCTGGCCATCGACGCCGACGGCAACCTCGTCGACGGCGACCACATCATGGTGGTGCTCGCGCTGGCCATGCACGAGGCCGGCGAACTGTCCTCGCGGACGCTGGTGACCACCGTGATGAGCAACCTGGGGTTGCATCTGGCCATGCGTTCGGCCGGAATCACGGTGCGCACCACCGGCGTCGGCGATCGCTACGTCGTGGAGGAACTGCGGGCCGGCGACTACAGCCTGGGCGGCGAGCAGTCCGGGCACATCGTGATGCCCGCGCTGGGCTCGACCGGCGACGGCATCGTCACCGGGCTGCGGCTGATGAACCGGATGGCGCAGACCGGCTCGTCGCTGGCGCATTTGGCCTCGGCCATGCAGACGCTGCCGCAGGTGTTGATCAACGTCACGGTGGCCGACAAGGCCACGGCCGCCGCCGCGCCGTCGGTGCAGTCCGCGGTCGGGCAGGCCGAGGCCGAGCTGGGCGACACCGGTCGAATCCTGTTGCGCCCGTCGGGAACTGAGCCCATGATCCGCGTGATGGTGGAGGCCCCCGAAAAGGAGATCGCTGCGCGGATCGCCACCCGGGTCGCCGAAGCGGTCAGCGCCGCGCACTGATCCCGCAGCGCCGGGAACCCCGACCCGCCTACCGGCGTCGGATTAGGCATGAAATTCGTTGGGGGAACACGGCCTGTCGCCGCCGCCCGCGCCCAGATCGACGCGTCGGCCACGCACCGGGTCGCTAACCAATTCGCCATGGCCGCGGAATTTCTCGACCGCGCGGTCAGCGATCACCTGGCCAGGCTGGCCTTCGGCGGGGCCTGCGCCGGGCGGGCGCACGCCGCGCGCGGCGACGCGCTTCGCGTCGAGTTGGGGCGCCTGACGCAGCAGGTGACGCAGTGGTCGCGCGCGTCCAGCGAGATCGCCGCCGCCCTGCGGTCCAGCGCGCAGCGCTACGCCGACGCCGAACTGTATGCCGCGGCGCGGATCGCGTAGCTCGTGGCCGACCGGTTGGACGTGGACGCGCGCCTCGCCGAGGGCCGGGTTGCCGTCGAGCACACCCAGACCTACGTGCAGGCGTCCCACGCGCTCGGCTACCAACATCTTGACCTGACAGCGCATCCCGCGCAGATCCGGGAATGGTATGCGAGCGAGGACGGTCTCGACCTGCGCGCGCTCGACCGTGACTGCGCGGAGCTGCGGGCCGCCGGCGTGGTGGCCGCCGAGGCGCTGCGCATGCAGCGCGCCCAGGTGGCCGAGCTGGCCGTCGCGTGGCAGGGCGCGGGCGGCGACGCCGCGGTGCAGCTGTTGCAACGGCATTGCGACAGCGCGGACGCGGTCGTCGGCGAACTGCGCGCGGCGGCCCAGCGATGCGAGTCGCTGCGCGACAACCTGTGGCACCTGGTCGATTCGAAAGTCGCGACGGCCATCGCCGTCGACGACCGCGCGCAGGCGCAGCGGCCGGCGTGGTTGGCCGCCGCCGCCGCGGTCACGGCCGGGGACCGGCGGGGCGCCGAGGATGTGGTGCGGCATCAGGTGATTCCCTACGTGGACAACGACATTCGTAACGACTGGCTGGCCGCGATGCGGTCCGCGTCGGACGGGGTCCAGACGTCCTACGCGATGGTGATCGACAGGGCCGCCGCCGCCCCGGCGGCGCGGTTCGAGTTTCCCGGTGATCTCGGGGCGGGGGCCGTTCCGGTGCAGCTCGCCCCGCCGGTGGCCGCCGCGTCCGCACCGCGGGTGGACGACCCCGCGGCGACGGTGGCGGCCGCGGCGCCGGCGCCGGTCGCCCCCCTGCCGGCTCCGCCGGCGCCGGTCGCGGGCTGGGATAGCGGCCTCGGTGACGCGTCGGGGTGGCCCGCCGAAAGCTTGGGCGATCTGGGCGGGCTCGGCGGCGGTGGGCTCGGCGACGGCCTCGGCAGTGGTGGGCTCGGTGGGGGTGGCGGCGGTCTTCTTGGGCTCGCCGCCAGGATCGTCGACGCGATGGGCGATCTGCTCGGGTCGGCGGGCGACGGGTCGGATGGCGCGGCCGCGCTCGGCGATTCGGCGGACGGAAACGCGTTCGACGAGAACCCTTTTCACGCCGAGGATCCGACTGACGCGAAGGGCGCAGAGGACGCCGGCGACGCCGAGGACGCCGGCGACACCGCCGAGGGGAGCGGTCCAGCCGAACCTGTCGACGGGGAGGCGGGTCAGCCCGATCCCACGGAGCCCGAACAGCAAGCCCAACCGGTCGAGACCCCGCCGCCGGCGGATCCGGCGCCGGCCGAGCCGCCGGCTCCCGCGGCAGCGCCGGCCGCCGAACCCGCACCCGCCGCGGGGGAGGGGTCGACGCCGTGCGAGATTGCCGCGGACCAGCTTCCGCAGGCGGGGCAGTGACCGCTCAGGGCTGCAGTTGCAGGGCTTCCTCGACGAAACGCATGGACTCGTCGCGGTCGGTGGCCTGCGGGCTCAACAACAGCGTGGTCACGCCGGCCTCGGCGAAGGCGGCCATCCGTTCGGCCACATACCCGCGCGGCCCGATCAGCGACATGCCCCGCACCAGCTCGTCGGGCACGGCGTCGATGGCCTCCTGCTTGCGGCCGGACAGATACAGCTCCTGGATCCGGTCGGCGACCTCGCCGTACCCGTAACGCGTCGCCAGATTGTGGTAGAAATTGCGGCCTTTGGCGCCCATCCCGCCGATGTAGAGCCCGAGCTGCGGCTTGACCCAGGCCAGCCGCTCGTCGACGTTGTCCCCGATGGCCAGCGACGCGTGCACCATGACGTCGAGCGGACCCAGCGCGGGATCGCGTTTGGCGGCGCCGGCGGCCAGCGGCTCACCCCAGATCGACGCGGCCTTGTCCGGAAGATAGAAGACCGGCTGCCAGCCCTCGGCGATCTCGGCGGTGAGCTCGACATTCTTGGGACCCAGCGCGGCGATGCTGATCGGAATGCGTTCGCGCACAGGGTGATTGATGAGCTGCAGCGGCTTGCCCAGACCCGTTCCGCGGTCGGCGGGCAGCGGTAGCTGGTAGTGCTTGCCGGCGTATTGCACGCGCTCGCGGCGCCACACCTTGCGGCAGATCTCCACGATCTCGCGGGTGCGCCCGAGCGGGGCGTCGAACGGGACCCCGTGAAAGCCCTCGATCACTTGCGGTCCGGAGGTGCCGATGCCGAGGCGGAATCGCCCGTCGGACACGAAATCCAGGCCCGCGGCCGTCATCGCCAGCAGCGACGGCGTGCGGATGTAGAGGGGAAGCACCCCGGACGCCAGTTCGACCGTGTTGGTTTTGGCGGCCAGGTATCCCAGCTGGCTGATGGCGTCGAACGAATACGCCTCGGCCACCACCGCGACCTCGATGCCGGACTTTTCGAGTTCGACGACGCGGTCCACGGCTTCGTGAAAGCCGCCCGAATAGTTGAGAGCGATCCCGATTCGCATCCATGACACTTACCACGCGCCCGTGCGGGACGGGGCGCTCAGCCCGCGGAAGTGCCCGTCCAGTACTCGGCGAAGCGCCGGCCGTCGGCGGCCAGGCGCAGGATGTCGTTACCGGTGAACGAGACCGGGCCGTCCGGGCCGTGGCCGGTGCCCACCCAGCGCCCGGCCACCAGATCACCCTCGGTCAGCGGGCCGACCTCGATGCCGAAGCTCAAGTCCGAGAACATGTTTCGTGTCTGCTCGATGATCTGCGCGAGAGCGTCCGGTCCCTGTACCTCCCGGCCGGGCCAGTGACCGACGAAGTCGTCGGTGACCAGCTCGGCCGCGACCGGCCGTCCGTTCCAGAGTTCGGTGATCCAGCGGGCGTACAGCGCGTGCGCGCTCGACATCAACTCCCCCTCACTTCAGCAGGGCGACGATCTTTTCTTCCAGGGGAATCGCCTCGGCCTCGGGATCGATGGCGTCCGTCCCGGGCAGGTGCACGTCCGGGTCGGCGAAATCGCGATACTTCTTGTCGCCGCCGAGCGTGTAGAGCAGGTAACCGGTCAGCAGCGCCCGAACCGACCGCTGGGTACGCCGGTGCGGGCCGGGCAGGCCGAGCACCGTGGCCAGCCGCCGACCCTCCACCAGCCCGCCGGGCTCGGCCTTGCTGACGATGCGCAGCGTCGCCGGCTTCCACGCCTCGGCAAGCGCCAGCGCGTTGGAGTTCAACGTCGTCCGGTCGCCCGGCGCGGTGAAGATCACTCCCGGCACCTTGAGCGTCGCGGCGGGCTGCTGGGCCGGCGGGCTGGTGACGCTGGGGAAAATCGCCGCCACCGCCGCGAGCTTGGCGGGCATTCCCGCGGCGGCGAATACCGCGGCCGAGCCGCCGAAACCATGACCGACCACGCCCAGCTTGGCGGGATGCACGCTGATCTTGCCCGGCCCGAGGCGCACACCCGACACGATGTCCAGGGCGGTGCCCAGATCGAAGGCGAAGTTCAGCACCGAGGGGGCCACACCCCGCTGGGTGTCGGGAGCGCCGGCCACGATCCCCCACGACGCCAGATGCTCGAGCAGATTCGAGTACCGGGCGGCGCCGGCCAGCCACTCGTGGCCGAACGCCACGCCGGGCAGATTCAGGCCCTCCTCCGGGGTGTACACCACACCCGGCAGACCGGCAAAGGCCAGGTCACCCCGCAAAACCCGGTGCGGACCACGGCGGTGCAGAGCGGCGACGAGCTTGCGGATGCGGGCCACGCGTCGACGTTAGCGCATCGCAATCGCGCGCCGGCGCAGATGACTAGGCCGTGACCTCGATGACCCCCGCCCGCCACAGCGCCGCGTAGAGCTGGTGCAGCGTGGCGGTGAGCACGTGGGTGGTCAAGTCCATCAAGGCGTTTCCGGAGCCCGCGGACGGGTGCCGGCGTGGCCGGGCGGCGTGCCCGGGGGCCGGCGCCGAGGGGGCGGGCACCACTTCGTCGTACCGAACTGCGGTCATGATTGCCTCCTCATGGCGCACGGTTGTCGGTCGGAGCAAGTTACGCATTTCAATGCGACCCGCTGCACAATTCCCGGTGAACAACCATCGACGGCTGAATTCATGTGTCGGCGAAAACGGGAATCGAGGTAGCCAGAAACTCTGGGCAGCCTCACGCAGCTAGTCCTTTGGTCGGTGACGATCTTTGCTGACAATTTGGAATGCTAGAGGCGTTAAGCGCGGCCGCGATGACGTGAACGAAAACGTCGCGCGCACATCAGATGAAAGAACTCCCGCCGGTTATGACGGTGACATGAATGGCTGGGGACTGGGCCGATTGGTCCAGGACGTCCACCTGAGGCCGTCCCAGTCGCGGTGCCCGGGCACGCCTTCCTGCAGGTGGGCGGCCTAACCATAGCGCCGGATTGCGGGCCCGGTGTGCCGCCTGCACTACCCTGGTCAGAATGTGCGGAATTGTCGGCTATGTCGGGCAGCAGCCCGCCTGTGACGTCGTCATGGCCGCGCTGCGGCGGATGGAGTACCGCGGGTACGACTCGTCGGGCATCGCGCTGGCGAACGGCGACGGCACCCTGACGGTGAGCCGCCGCGCCGGCCGGCTGGCCAACCTGGAAGAGGCGGTCGCCCAGATGCCGCGGCACTCGCTGACCGGCACCACCGGCCTGGGCCACACCCGGTGGGCCACCCACGGGCGCCCCACCGACCGCAACGCCCACCCGCACCGCGACGCCGCCGGCAAGATCGCGGTGGTCCACAACGGCATCATCGAGAACTACGCGAACCTGCGCCACGAGCTCGAGGCCCAGGGCGTGGAGTTCGCCAGCGACACCGACACCGAGGTCGCGGTGCACCTGGTGGCGCAGGCCTACCGCCACGGCGAGACCGCCGGCGATTTCCCCGCGTCGGTCCTCGCGGTGCTGCGCCGCCTCGACGGCCACTTCACGCTGGTGTTCGCCAACGCCGACGACCCCGGCACCATCGTCGCCGCCCGCCGCTCCACCCCGCTGGTGCTCGGCATCGGCGACGGCGAGATGTTCGTCGGCTCCGACGTCGCGGCCTTCATCCCGCACACCCGCAACGCCGTCGAACTCGGCCAGGACCAGGCCGTGGTGATCACCGCGGACGGCTACCGGATCACCGACTTCGACGGCAACGACGATGTCGAATACCGCGAGTTCCATATCGATTGGGATCTGGCCGCCGCCGAAAAAGGTGGCTACGAGTACTTCATGCTCAAGGAGATCGCCGAGCAACCCGCCGCCGTCGCCGACACCCTGCTGGGCCATTTCGTCGACGGCCGGATCGTGCTCGACGAGCAGCGGCTCTCCGATCAGGAACTGCGCGAGATCGACAAGGTGTTCGTAGTGGCCTGCGGCACCGCGTACCACTCCGGGCTGCTGGCGAAGTACGCGATCGAGCACTGGACGCGGCTGCCGGTCGAGGTGGAGCTGTCCAGCGAATTCCGTTACCGGGACCCGGTTTTGGACCGCAGCACCCTGGTGGTCGCCATCTCGCAGTCCGGCGAGACCGCCGACACGCTCGAGGCCGTCCGGCACGCCAAGGAGCAGAAGGCCAAGGTGCTGGCGATCTGCAACACCAACGGCTCGCAGATCCCGCGCGAGTGCGACGCGGTGCTCTACACCCGCGCCGGCCCGGAGATCGGGGTGGCGTCGACGAAGACGTTCCTGGCGCAGATCACCGCCAACTATCTGGTCGGCCTGGCGCTGGCGCAGGCCCGGGGCACCAAGTACCCCGACGAGGTCGCGCGCGAGTACCACGAGCTGGAAGCCATGCCGGACGTCGTCGCGCGGGTCCTCGCGACGATCAAGCCGGTGGCCGCGCTGGCCTACCAATTCGCCCAGTCGCCGACGGTGCTGTTCCTGGGCCGCCACGTCGGCTACCCGGTGGCGCTGGAAGGTGCGCTCAAACTCAAGGAACTGGCCTACATGCACGCCGAGGGGTTCGCCGCCGGCGAGCTCAAGCACGGCCCCATCGCGCTGATCGAGGACGATCTGCCCGTCATCGTCGTCATGCCGTCCCCCAAGGGGTCCGCGGTGCTGCACGCCAAGCTGCTGTCCAACATCCGCGAAATCCAGGCCCGCGGGGCGATCACCATCGTGATCGCCGAGGAAGGCGACGACACCGTGCGCCCCTACGCCGACCACTTGATCGAAATCCCTTCCGTGTCAACGCTTTTGCAGCCCCTGCTGTCGACGATCCCGCTTCAGGTGTTCGCCGCGTCCGTGGCCCAGGCGCGCGGCTACGACGTGGACAAGCCGCGCAACCTGGCCAAGTCCGTCACCGTCGAGTAGGCAGCGCGCACCGCTTCGCGCGTATCGGCGACGGACCCGCGGCCGATCCATTACATTGCCCTGGGAAGCATTTCGGCCAGCTGGTCACGGCGTCCGTGCGGGAGGAAGTATGCGATCGGGCGGCATCAGATACGTCGTCGTGGGCCTCGTCGTGCTCATCGTCGCGGCATACATCGTGTCGATCATGATGTACGCCCAAGGCGATGCCGTCCGGCGTCTGGACGGTATAACCCCGGTCGTGAGCGCCGACGAGCCCTCGGCGACGATCAACGTCGAAGAGATCCAGTCGAACTACAGCGTGCTCGCCGTCAACCTCGCCTTCAATCCGGGATCGGCGTTGCTGGATCCGAAAACCCACCATCTCAAGGAGGATCTCAGCCTCCGCGTCCGATCCTCGGCGATGCCGTCGCGGCACACCTGGACCAAGGGCATGCTCCCCGGCCTGATGTCGGTCCCGCTGACCATCGCCGGGCAGATCGAACGCTGGCCGTTCGACCAATACCGCTCGGGGCTGATCGAAGTCGAGATCTTCTACGGCCCCGACACCGACCGCGCGCCCGCACACGTGCCCGTCACGTTCGTCGACCACCTCTCGGGGTGGCAGCTCACCGCGACCAGGCCCCAGGCGGACGGCCCCTACCGGCTGCAACTGCGGCGGTCGCTGAGCACCGCGGCGTTCGCCATCGTCATCCTCGGCGTGCTCATCACGATCGCCAGTCTGGCTGTGTTCGTGGCGGTTCAGACCGCGCGGGACCGGCGGCCGTTCCAGCCACCGATGACGACCTGGTACGCGGCGATGCTGTTCGCGGTGGTGCCGTTGCGAAACGCCCTGCCCGGTTCACCACCCTTCGGCAGCTGGGTCGACATCACCGTCGTGATCTGGGTCCTGGTCGCGCTGGTGGCCTCGATGGTGCTCTACATCGGCTGCTGGTGGCGACATTTGACACCGCCGGCGCCCGCCGCCGCGCCGCCGGCCGAGGTCCCCGCGCCATCGGGTAGCTGAGGGGTGGCGGCGTGTTAGCCGCCGAAGTCGTAGGGGCGCGGCGCCCCGCGTGCGAAGGTTGATGTCGTGGCGCCTGCATCGGTTCGAGCACGAGTGCGCAGCATGACGCTGGCGGTGTGGCATTTCGTCAGCACCGCGCCGCTGACCTACGGCTGGCTGTTGGTGCTGATGGTCACGACGATCATCCAGAACCATCTCACCGGCCGGCAGTTGCACTCGGTGTTGTTGCACCGCTCCACCAACATTCACGAGTTGGGCAAGGATCCACTCCACGTACTGTTTTCCAGTCTGCTGTGGATCGACGGCAAAAGCTTCGAGCCCTACCTGCTGCTGTTCACCCTGTTTCTCGCGCCGGCCGAGCATTGGCTCGGTCAGCTGCGCTGGCTCAGTGTGGGATTGAGCTCTCACATCCTGGCCACCTACATCAGCGAGGGCATCCTCTACTTCGCGATCGAGGAACGCGATGCGTCGCAACGCCTCGTGCACGCCCGCGACATCGGGGTCAGCTATTTCCTCGTCGGCGTGATGGCCGTGCTGACCTACCACATCGCCCGGCCCTGGCGCTGGGGCTATCTGGGGGTGCTGTTCGTCATCTTCGGCTTCCCGCTGATCACGATGGACCGCGTCGACCTCGACTTCACCGCGATCGGGCATTTCGCCTCGATCCTCATCGGACTGTGCTTCTACCCGATGACCCGCACCCGGTCCCGGCGCAGCCGGCAATTGAGTCCCGCGCGACTCAAGGCCATGGCGCGCCGCAGCGTGCCCCCGAGCTGATGGCGGTCCGCGGCGAAAGATGGTGGGCGCCAAGCCCCCGCGACGGCGACACGTAATCTGGCTCTGATGCGGCATTACTACTCCGTAGACGCGATCCGCCAGGCCGAGGCGCCGCTGCTGGCCAGCCTGCCTGACGGCGCCCTGATGCGGCGCGCGGCCTACGGGCTGGCCGCCGAGATCATCGGCGAGTTGGCGGCCCGCACCGGCGGGGTGAGCGGGCGACGCGTGTGCGCCGTCGTCGGCTCCGGAGACAACGGCGGTGACGCGCTGTGGGCGGCCACCTTCGTGCGCCGTCGCGGGGCGGCCGCCGACGCGATCCTGCTCAACCCCGAGCGCACCCACCGCAAGGGGCTGGCGGCGTTCCGCAGGGCCGGCGGCAGGATCGTCGAAAGCGTCTCGCCCGCAACCGATCTCGTCATCGACGGTGTCGTGGGCATCTCCGGCTCGGGATCGTTGCGGCCCGCCGCGGCCGAGGTGTTCGCCGCGGTCGATGACGCGGGGATCCCGGTGGTTGCCGTCGACATCCCCAGTGGCATCGACGCGGCCACCGGGGCCACCAGCGGCCCCGCCGTGCGCGCCGTCCTGACCGTCACCTTCGGCGGGCTCAAACCCGTGCACGCGCTCGGCGAGTGCGGGCGGGTGCGGCTGATCGACATCGGCCTGGACCTGCCCGACACGGACGTGCTGGGCTTCGAGGCCACCGACGTGGCGGCACGCTGGCCGGTGCCGGGACCCCACGACGACAAGTACACCCAGGGTGTCACCGGCGTGATGGCCGGCTCGTCGACGTACCCGGGTGCGGCCGTGCTGTGCACCGGCGCCGCGGTCGCGGCGACGTCCGGGATGGTGCGCTACGCCGGCAGCGCGCACCGCGAGGTGCTCGCCCATTGGCCCGAGGTGATCGCCTCTCCCACCCCCGCGTCGGCCGGGCGGGTGCAGTCCTGGGTCGTCGGGCCGGGATTGGGCACCGACGACGCCGGGGCCGCGGCGCTGTGGTTCGCGCTCGACACCGAGCTGCCGGTGATCGTGGACGCCGACGGGCTGACCATCCTGGCGGCCCATCCCGAGCTGGTGGCCAAACGCGGCGCGCCGACGGTGCTGACCCCGCACGCGGGTGAATTCGCCCGCCTGGCGGGTAACCCCCCCGGTGATGACCGGGTGGGCGCGTGCCGCAAGCTGGCCGACGCGTTCGGCGCCACGGTGTTGCTCAAGGGGAACGTCACGGTCGTCGCCGATCCGGGCGGTCCGGTCTACCTCAGCCCGGCCGGGCAGTCGTGGGCGGCCACCGCGGGTTCCGGCGACGTGCTGTCCGGCATGATCGGCGCGCTGCTGGCGGCGGGCCTGCCGCCGGGGGAGGCGGCCGCGGCCGCGGCCTTCGTCCACGCGCGCGCGGCGGCGAGCTCGGCCGCCGACCCGGGCCCCGGCGACGCGCCCACCTCGGCCTCGCGCATGGTGCCACACATCCGAGCCGCCCTGGCCGCCCTGTAGACCTATCGAGAGGATTCCCCAGTGCCACAACACCCTTCGCTGCCCGCGCACTCCATCGCCCCCGCCTACACGGGCCGGCTGTTCACCGCACCGGTCCCCGCACTGCGGATGCCCGACGAATCGATGGATCCCGACGCCGCCTACCGCTTCATCCACGACGAGCTGATGCTCGACGGGAGTTCGCGGCTGAACCTGGCCACCTTCGTCACCACCTGGATGGACCCCGAGGCCGGCAAGCTGATGGCCGAGACGTTCGACAAGAACATGATCGACAAGGACGAGTACCCGGCGACCGCGGCCATCGAGCAGCGCTGCGTGTGCATGGTGGCCGACCTGTTCCACGCCGACGGCCTGAACGACGCCGACCCCTACAGCGCGTGCGGGGTGTCCACGATCGGCTCCAGCGAGGCGGTGATGCTCGGCGGGCTGGCGATGAAGTGGCGGTGGCGCGCGAAAATCGGCAAGGACTGGAAGGGCCGCACCCCGAACCTGGTGATGGGGTCCAACGTCCAGGTGGTCTGGGAGAAGTTCTGCCGCTACTTCGACGTCGAGCCCCGCTACCTGCCGATGGAGGAGGGCCGCTACGTCATCACCCCCGAACAGGTCGTCGACGCCGTCGACGAGAACACCATCGGCGTGGTGGCGATCCTGGGCACCACCTACACCGGCGAGCTGGAGCCGGTCGCCGACATCTGCGGCGCGCTGGACAAGCTGGCCGCCGGCGGCGGTGTGGACGTCCCGGTGCACGTCGACGCCGCCAGCGGCGGGTTCGTGGTGCCCTTCCTGCACCCCGAGCTCAAGTGGGATTTCCGGCTGCCCCGGGTGGTGTCGATCAACGTCAGCGGCCACAAGTACGGGCTGACCTATCCCGGCGTCGGGTTCGTGGTGTGGCGCAGCAAGGAGTACCTGCCCGACGACCTGGTGTTCCGGGTCAACTACCTCGGCGGCGACATGCCGACCTTCACGCTGAACTTCTCCCGCCCCGGTAACCAGGTGGTCGGCCAGTACTACAACTTCCTGCGGCTCGGCCGGGAGGGCTACACCAAGGTCATGCAGGCGCTGTCCGGGACGGCGCGCTGGCTCGGTGAGCAGCTGCGGGTCAGCGAGCACTGCGAGCTGGTCTCCGACGGCTCGGCGATCCCCGTGGTCGCGTTCCGGCTGTCCAAGGACCGCGGCTACACCGAGTTCGACGTCTCCCACGAGCTTCGGACCTACGGCTGGCAGGTGCCCGCCTACACCATGCCGGACAACGCCACCAACGTCTCCGTGCTGCGCATCGTGGTGCGCGAGGGCCTGTCCGCCGACCTGGCCCGGGCCCTGCACGATGACGCCGTCTCGGCGCTCAGTTCGCTGGACAAGCTCCGGCCCGGCGGCCACTACGCGGATCAGCACTTCGCGCACTGAGGTGGTGGCGCCGCGCCGTCGAGCGTGGAGTTGTTGCGCCGATCACGCCGAAATCTCGCCAACAAGTCCACGCTCGGCGGCGGGTGGCGCGGTTCTGGGACAATGGCGCCCATGACCGGGCGGGCCGCTACGCCGATATCCCTGACACCGGGCCTCCTCGCCGAGGCCCTGGTGGACCTCGGCGCCATCGCGCACAACGTGCGGCTGCTGTGCGAGCAGGCCGGCGGCGCGCAGGTGATGGCCGTCGTCAAGGCCGACGGGTACGGCCACGGAGCCGCCCAGACGGCGCGCGCCGCGCTGGCCGCGGGGGCCGCCGAGCTGGGGGTGGCCACCGTCGACGAGGCGCTGGCGCTGCGCGCCGACGGCGTCCGCGCGCCGGTGCTGGCCTGGCTGCACCCGCCCGGCTTCGACTTCGCGCCCGCGCTGCTGGCCGACGTCCAGATCGCCGTGTCGTCGGAGCGCCAGCTCGACGAGCTGCTCGACGCCGTGCGCCGCACCGGCCGGACCGCGACGGTCACCGTCAAGGTCGACACCGGGCTGAACCGCAACGGCGTGCCGCCGGAGCACTACCCGTCGATGCTTACCGCGCTGCGCCGCGCCGTCGCCGAGAACGCCATCGTGCTGCGCGGCCTGATGTCCCACATGGTGTACGCAGACCAACCCGCCAACCCGGTCAACGACCTTCAGGCCCAACGGTTTACCGAGATGCTCGCCCAGGCGCGCGATCAGGGGGTGCGGTACGAGGCCGCGCACCTGTCGAACTCGTCGGCCACGATGTCGCGGCCCGACCTCGCCTTCGACATGGTGCGCCCCGGCATCGCGGTGTACGGACTGAGCCCGGTTCCCGAGCGCGGCGACATGGGACTGATTCCGGCGATGACAGTGAAATGCCCGGTGGCACTGGTGAAGTCGATTCGTGCGGGCGAGAGCGTGTCCTACGGGCACACCTGGACCGCGCGGCGAGACACCACCCTCGCGCTGCTGCCGGTGGGCTATGCCGACGGCGTCTTCCGGTCCCTGGGCAACCGCCTGGAGGTGTTGATCAACGGCCGGCGCCGACCGGGGGTCGGGCGGATCTGCATGGACCAGTTCGTCGTCGACCTGGGACCCGGCCCCACCGATGTCGCCGAGGGCGACGAGGCGATCCTGTTCGGTCCCGGCGCGAGCGGCGAACCCACCGCGCAGGATTGGGCGGATCTGCTCGGCACCATCCACTACGAAGTGGTGACCAGCCCCCGCGGGCGGATCACCAGGACCTACCGCGAGGCGCGAACCATTGAGCCCTGACGGAACCCGCAGGCGCTATAGGGGCAGGGCATGGCTTGCGGGTGGTGCGGGGCTGACGGCCATCGCCACGATCATCGGAGCCTCGGCCCGCCGCTCGATCACCCAACGCGCCACGGTCGAAGACCCTTACGCCCACGAGGATTTCAACCGGCTCGAGGACGACCGCAGCCTGGTGGTGACCACGCCCGACGGGGTGCCGCTCGCGGTCCGCGACGCGGGCCCCGCCGACGCGCCGCTGACGCTGGTGTTCGTGCACGGATTCTGCCTGCAGATGGGGGCCTTCCACTTTCAGCGGACCCGGCTGCCCGACCAGTTGGGCCCCGACGTGCGCATGGTCTTCTACGACCAGCGTGGCCACGGCCGATCCGGCGAGGCCGAGCCCGAGACCTACACGCTGACCCAGCTCGGCAGGGACCTGCAGACCGTGCTGAACGCGGTGGTGCCGCGCGGAATGATCGTGCTGGTGGGCCACTCGATGGGCGGCATGACGGTGTTGTCGCACGCCCGCCAGTTCCCCGAACAGTACGGGCGCCGAATCGTGGGCGCCGCGCTGATTTCCTCGGCGGCCGAAGGTGTGGCGAGATCACCACTGGGCGAGATCCTGAAAAACCCTGCGCTGGAAGCGGTCCGGGTCGCCGCGCGGTCCGCGCCGAACCTGATGCACCGCGGGCGCAACGTATCCCGCTCGCTGATCGGCCCGGTGCTGCGCGCCGCGTCCTACAGCGATCTGCAGGTCAGCCGGAGCCTGGACGCGTTCTCGCAGCGGATGATGAACAGCACGCCGATACCCACCATGGTGGGGTTTCTGGACGCGTTGGAAAAGCACGACGAAACCGCCGGGCTGTGGACCCTGCTGCGGGTCCCGACCCTGATCGCCTGCGGGGACCACGACCTGCTCACCCCGGACGAGTATTCGCGAAAGATGGCCGCCAGCCTGCCGCGGTCCGAGTTGGTCATCGTCGTCGGCGCGAGTCACCTGGCGCTGCTGGACAAGCCGGAGGCGATCAACGGTGGCCTGGTGCGGCTGGTCAGGCGTGCCACCCCGACCAAGGCGGCGCTGCGGCTGCGGCGGATACGGGAAAGGCTGTGGCGTCGTGGGTAAGGGTGAGGGCACCGCGACCTGCGAGCGCGTCGAGGACACGATCGCGTTGGGGACCCGGCTCGGTGAGCAGCTGCGGGCGGGCGACGTGGTGGTGCTCTCCGGTCCGCTCGGTGCGGGAAAGACCGTGCTGGCCAAGGGGATTGCCGCGGCCATGGACGTCGACGGCCCGGTCACCTCGCCGTCCTACGTGTTGGCGCGGGTGCATCCGCCGCGACGGGAGGGCGCCCCGACGATGATTCACGTCGACATGTACCGGTTGCTCGACCACACCGACAACCAGGGCGCAGACCTGCTCGGTGAGCTCGATTCGCTGGACTTGGACAGCGATCTCGACGACGCTGTCGTCGTGGTGGAATGGGGTGAAGGTCTGGTCGAGCGCCTCGCGGAACGCCACCTCGACATCAGGCTGGAACGCCTCAGCGGGTCCGACGTGCGGATCGCGACCTGGCAGTGGGCCGGCGGTGAGGCGCACCCATGAGCATCGTCCTTGCCCTCGACACCTCCACCCCCGCGGTGACGGCCGGCATCGTGCGGCGCGAGGACCTGTGCGCGCTGGCGCAGCGGGTCACCGTCGACGCCCGCGCCCACGCCGAACGCCTGACCCCGAATGTGCTTGCCGCCCTTGCCGATGCGGGGCTGACAATGGTCGACCTCGACGCCGTCGTGGTGGGCTGCGGCCCGGGTCCGTTCACCGGCCTGCGGGCCGGGATGGCCACCGCCGCCGCCTACGGGCATGCGCTCGGCATCCCGGTGCACGGCGTGTGCAGCCTGGACGCCATCGGCGTGCACACCACCGGGGACGCGCTCGTGGTGACCGACGCCCGACGGCGCGAGGTCTACTGGGCCCGCTACCGCGACGGCGTCCGGACCGGCGGACCGGGCGTTGATGCCCCCGCCGACGTCGACCACGGCGGAGCGCAGGCTGTGGCCGGCTCACCCGACCACGCGGCGATGTTCGGCCTGCCGGTGTGCGGTCCCATCCACCCGACACCGGCCGGACTCGTTGCCGCGGTGGGGGATTGGCGCGATGACCCGGCTCCGCTGGTGGCCCTGTACCTGCGTCGGCCCGACGCCAAACCCCTGGCGGCGCGGCAATGATCGCCGAGCCGGTGACCGTCGGCGCGTTGACGCGGGCCGACGCGCAGCGCTGCGCCGAGCTGGAGGCGCAGCTCTTCGACGGCGACGATCCATGGCCGGCGGCGGCGTTCAACCGCGAATTGGCCAGTGCCCACAACCATTACGTGGGCGCGCGCGTCGGCGGAACGCTCGTCGGCTACGCCGGCATCTCGCGATTGGGCCGCACACCGCCCTACGAGCACGAGGTCCACACCATCGGCGTGGACCCCGCCTACCAGGGGCAGGGCATCGGCCGCCGGTTGCTCGACGAGCTGCTGACGTTCGCCGACGGCGGCGTCGTCTACCTGGAGGTGCGCACCGACAACGAGGCGGCCATCGCGCTGTACCGCAGTGTCGGGTTCGAGCAGATCGGCGTGCGCCGGAGCTACTACCGGGTCAGCGGCGCCGACGCCTACACCATGCGGCGGGAGGCGCTGTGACGACGATCTTGGCCATCGAAACGTCGTGCGACGAAACGGGAGTCGGCATCGCGCGGCTGGACACCGACGGCACCGTCACCCTGCTGGCCGACGAGGTGGCCTCCAGCGTCGACGAACACGTGCGGTTCGGCGGCGTGGTCCCCGAGATCGCCTCGCGCGCGCACCTGGAGGCGTTGGGGCCCGCCATGCGCCGCGCGCTGGCGGCCGCGGGCCTGGACAGGCCGGACATCGTCGCCGCCACGATCGGGCCCGGGCTGGCCGGCGCCCTGTTGGTGGGAGTTGCTGCGGCCAAAGCCTATTCGGCCGCCTGGGGGGTTCCGTTCTATGCGGTGAACCATCTGGGCGGGCACCTGGCCGCCGACGTCTACGAGCACGGGTCGCTACCCGAGTGCGTGGCGCTGCTGGTCTCGGGCGGCCACACCCACTTGCTGCATGTGCGCTCGCTCGGCGAGCCGATCGTCGAGCTGGGCAGCACCGTCGACGACGCGGCCGGCGAGGCCTACGACAAGGTGGCGCGGCTGCTGGGGCTGGGCTACCCGGGCGGCAGGGTGCTCGACGAGCTGGCCCGCACCGGCGACCGCGACGCGATCGCCTTCCCGCGCGGCATGACGGGGCCGCGCGACGACCCCTATGCGTTCAGCTTCTCCGGCCTCAAGACGGCCGTGGCCCGGCACCTGGAAAGCCACCCGGACGCGGTGAACGCCGACGTCGCGGCCGGGTTCCAGGAGGCGGTGGCCGACGTGCTGACCCGCAAGGCCGTGCGCGCCGCGACGGACCTCGGCGTCTCGACACTGCTGATCGCCGGGGGAGTGGCCGCGAATTCGCGGTTGCGGGAGCTGGCCGAGCAGCGCTGCGCGGCGGGCGGCCTGACGTTGCGCATCCCCAGGCCCCGGCTGTGCACCGACAACGGAGCGATGATCGCGTCGTTCGCCGCGCATCTGGTGGCCGCCGGGGCGCCGCCATCCCCGCTGGACGTGCCCAGCGACCCGGGCCTGCCGGTGGTGAAGGCGCAGGTCGGCTGATCGCTGAGGGCGAACGCGCGGGGAGCAGCGGGGCCCCCTTGAGTGCTAGCACTCCCGTGTATAGAGTGCTAGGTGGCAATCGGCCACGCCCTGTGTCGGCACCCGCGACGACGGCGCTCGGGCATGGACGAATGCCGAACACCTGATAATTCGGCAGGTTCCGGGCCCGCCCCGGACCGGCCACCAACTCCCGGTCCGGGCTCGTCCCGGACCCGACCCAAACACTGGAGGGCTCCAATCGTGGCGAAGGTGAACATCAAGCCACTCGAGGACAAGATTCTCGTGCAGGCCAACGAGGCCGAGACCACGACCGCGTCCGGTCTGGTCATTCCCGACACCGCCAAGGAGAAGCCGCAGGAAGGCACCGTCGTCGCAGTCGGCCCCGGCCGGTGGGACGAAGACGGCGAGAAGCGCATCCCGCTGGACGTCTCGGAAGGCGACACCGTCATCTACAGCAAGTACGGCGGCACCGAGATCAAGTACAACGGCGAGGAGTACCTGATCCTGTCGGCGCGCGACGTGCTGGCTGTCGTCTCCAAGTAAGAACCGTGTCCCGCCCCGGCGATCCCCGCGTCCGCGCGGGTGATTTCCGGGGCGGCATGCGTTAGAGCCTCAGAGCTGGGGCGTGAAGGAGCCTGATGAGCAAGATTATTGAGTACGACGAAACGGCGCGCCGCGCCATCGAGGCGGGCGTGAACACGCTCGCCGACGCGGTACGCGTGACGTTGGGCCCGCGCGGCCGGCATGTGGTGCTGGCCAAGGCATTCGGCGGGCCCGCGGTCACCAACGACGGTGTCACCGTCGCGCGGGAGATCGACCTGGAAGACCCGTTCGAGAACCTGGGCGCCCAGCTGGTGAAGTCGGTGGCGACCAAGACCAACGACGTCGCCGGCGACGGGACCACCACGGCGACTGTGCTGGCCCAGGCGCTGGTCAAGGGCGGCCTGCGCCTGGTTGCGGCCGGCGCCAACCCCATCGAACTCGGTGCGGGAATCTCCAAGGCCGCCGACGCGGTGTCCGAGGCCCTGCTGGCGTCGGCCACCCCGGTCTCCGGGAAGGAAGCGATCGCCCAGGTGGCGACCGTGTCGTCGCGCGACCAGCTCCTCGGCGAGCTCGTCGGCGAGGCGATGACCAAGGTCGGCACCGACGGCGTAGTCAGCGTCGAGGAATCCTCCACGCTGAGCACCGAGCTCGAGTTCACCGAGGGCGTCGGCTTCGACAAGGGCTTCCTGTCGGCGTATTTCGTGACCGACTTCGATGCCCAGCAGGCCGTGCTGGACGACCCCGTGATCCTGTTGCACCAGGAGAAGATCAGCTCGCTGCCCGACCTGCTGCCCATGCTGGAAAAGGTCGCCGAATCCGGCAAGCCGCTGCTGATCATCGCCGAGGACATCGAGGGCGAGCCGCTGGCGACCCTCGTGGTCAACTCGATTCGCAAGACGCTCAAGGCCGTCGCGGTCAAGGCGCCGTTCTTCGGCGACCGCCGCAAGGCGTTCCTCGAGGATCTGGCGATCGTGACGGGCGGCCAGGTGATCAACCCCGACGCCGGCCTGCTGCTGCGCGAGGTCGGCACGGACGTGCTGGGCTCGGCCCGCCGCGTGGTGGTCAGCAAGGACGACACCGTCATCGTCGACGGCGGCGGCGCCAAGGACGCGGTGGCCAACCGCATCAAGCAGCTGCGCGCCGAGATCGAGTCCACCGACTCCGACTGGGACCGCGAGAAGCTGCAGGAGCGGCTGGCCAAGCTGGCCGGCGGTGTCGCCGTGATCCAGGTGGGTGCCGCCACCGAGACCGCGCTCAAGGAACGCAAGGAGAGCGTCGAGGATGCCGTCGCGGCCGCCAAGGCCGCCGTCGAGGAGGGCATCGTCGCGGGCGGCGGCTCGGCGTTGCTGCAGACCCGCAAGGCGCTTCAACAGCTGCGCGGCTCGCTGACCGGTGATCAAGCGCTCGGCGTCGACGTCTTCTCCGAGGCGCTGGCGGCCCCGCTGTACTGGATCGCCACCAACGCCGGGCTCGACGGTGCGGTGGCGGTGCACAAGGTGACCGAGCTGCCCAACGGCCACGGGCTGAACGCGGACAAGCTCACCTACGGTGACTTGATCGCCGACGGTGTCATCGACCCGGTCAAGGTCACCCGCTCGGCGGTGCTCAACGCGGCGTCGGTGGCGCGGATGGTGCTGACCACCGAGACGGCGGTCGTCGACAAGCCGGCCGAGGAAGCCGATGACCACGGCCACGGCCACGGTCATCACCACCACTAGGCGACTAGACACGGAACACCCCCGGCGAAACCGGGGGTGCTTCGTTTTTGGAGGCAATTTCTGGCGTCGCACCTAACCGCCCAAAAGGCTGCATCGACATCGAATGTAATTCTGGTTCAGGTAAGTTGCGGCAAGTGAACTCGCAGGGGCGATTGGTGCCGCGGATCCTGCTGACTCTCGTGCTGACCTTGTCGGCCGCGGGTTGCGGCAGTGGCACATCGGATTCAAGTAAGACCACGACTGCTACGACGGCCTCGACCGCATCCGGCGCCCCCACCCAACGCATCCTTTCCGAGAAGGCGCTCACCGAGGCGCTACTTGGCGTGCAGGACCTTCCTGCCGGGTACAGCCAAGACCCTCCCTCGGACAGGTCGGTCGACAAGACATTCTGCGACTACAAGCCGGCCTTCCAAGAGAAAAGCTATGTGAAGCGGGACTTCACCAAGGGAGGTGGCCTGTCCGCTGAATTTCTCAAAGTCGGGTTGCGCCAGTACGCCGACGCCGATCAAGCTAGAGCGTCGTTCAAGTCCTTAACCGATGCCCTCGCAACCTGCACGGGCGAAACCTACAACGGTTCCAATCTCACTTACGCGCCGATGTCCGCGCCAAAGGTCGCCGCTGGCTCAGTCGGAGTCAAGATCACTGCCGATGGCGCCAGCCTGCTTTCGTTCTTCGCGGTCGATGGGCCTGTCCTCATCAATACTGGCGGTGGCGGATTAGTGAATGCCAACGCCGACGAGGTCATAAAAACCCTGGAATCCCAAGTTAAGAAGTACGAAGCATTGGCGAAGTCATAGCCAGCTTATGCTTCCGAAGCTCGATGTGCGGACCGCCGCATGACCCGGGGTAAGTCTCTCGATTCTTCCGCCTCGGCGCCCCGGGGTGTTTTCCTTCAGGGCTCGGTGCGGCCCGCGGCCAGCAAGCCGGCGGACGCGAACTTCAGGCCGGCCCGCAATTCGTCGAGCCGGATGGGATCGTCCGACTCGATGTAGCGCATGGTCGTCGCCACGGCCATGTTGAAGAACAACCACGCCAACGCGCTGGGGCTGAGCTCGTCGCGGTATTGGCTGCGGTAGTGATTCATGTGCAGCGTGGTCATCGCCAGCAGCGTGGCGTTGAGTCCCGAGACCTTGTCGAACGTGCGGACGTGGTCGGGCCGTTCGGCGAGGTAGCGGATCAGCCGACGGTTGGCGATGGTGTAGTCGATCAGGATGTCGATCGATGACTCCATCGCCGACTCCGGCCGGTCGAGGGTGATCCCCCTGAGCATGTCCTCGATTGCGGGAGCCTGCTCGGCGGCGAGCCGTTCGATCGCCGCGTTGATGATTTGTTCCTTGTCGGCGAAGTACTGATAGATCGAGCCCTTGCTGACGCCGGCCTTCTCGGCGATCAGGTTGGTGGTGATCTGCTCGGGCGCGTGCTGGCGCAGCAGCAATGTTGTCGACGACACGATTTTCGCGACCATCTCGCGAGAGCGTGCTTGCTGCGGCGCTTTTCGGCGCCTTGAGCTGGACTTTGCGGTGCCCACATGAACTCCTAACGCGACTTGAACGCGACCTTACGGTCACATTAGCGTCGGCGCCATGACCGCAAGTCCCGAAGTCGATGTCCGCCGGCACTCCGAGGACCAACAGGACGCAGAAGAGATCGAACTCGTTCCGCCGGAATCGCTGACCGCCGAGCACACCGGGCGCTGGACATTCCTCATCCTCGAGGGCGCGGCGTTCATGATGCAGGCCATGCACCCGGTCATCGCCGAAATCACCGGCCGCTACTCCGCTGCCTTCCACGGGGACCCCGGCGGCCGCGCGATCCGTTCCGTCGACTCGGTCCTGCGCTGGACCTATGGCGGCACCGAGGCCAGGGCGGAAGGTGACCGCGTCCGTGCGATGCACCAGCCGATCACCATGAAAAGCGCCGAGACCGGTAGGCAGATCAGCGCTTTGAATCCCGAGGCCTATCAGTGGGTGATCGCCACCGGCTACATCGTCAACGCACAGGCCGGGCGGTTGTTGATCGGGCGCGAGTTCACCGAGGCCGAGAAAGAGGAGCTGCTGCGCGACAACCGCCGGCTGGCCCGGCTGCTCCACGTGCCCATGCGCGGCTATCCCGAGTCGCAGCAAGAGATGGCCGACTATTTCGAAGCGATGATCGACACGCTGCGGGGCACGCCCCAGGCGCTGCAGCTGATGGAGGACATGAAAACCGGCAGGGTCGACGTGCCGCCGTCGTTGCCGAAAGCGCTGGCGCCGTTGGTGCGGGCCGCGGTGCTGCCCGCGCTCCGGCTCAACTACCTGTCCGTCGTGGGGTTGCTCGACCCGCGTCTTCGCGAAAAGCTCGGCGTCACTTGGAGTCCCAAGGAGGAACGTCAACTCATCCGCGTGTACACCGCGATCCGCACCGCCTACCGCGTGCTGCCCGACCGGCTCACCTACTTCCCGCTGGCGTATCACGCCCGCAAGCACCACCAGTGCCTGGAGAAGATGAAGCAGCGTCAAGAGAAGTCGTTCGCCTATCACCTTCGGTGACGTTTCCGGATAGGTCTGTGGCGCAACGCGTTCCACTCGACCGCACGCGTCAGAACTTGGCGCCCAATCCCGCGATCAGGTTGATGGTGACCGCCAGGACGACCGCGCCGAGCAGGTAGGACAGCAGCGCCTGGCGCAGCACCGTGGCCCTGATGGAGGTCAATCCGATCTCGGTATCTGACACCTGATAGGTCATGCCGACCGTGAAGGCGACATACGCAAAGTCGCGAAAGCGCGGCGGCTCCGGGTCGTGGAAGTTGATTCCGCCCGGTTCGTCCGAGTAATACAGCCGCGCGTAGTGCACGGTGAACAGCGTGTGCACGGCGAACCAGGACGCCGCGACGGTCAGGATGCCGACGACGGCGGCTTCCACGGCGCCGGGACCCGAACGCGACGCCGCGGCGACCACGTAACCGACCCCGCCCAGGCTCGCGACGCTCGCCGACACGATGACCGCGTCGGATGCCCACCGGGTGGGATCCTCCCGGGTCGCATATTCGCGGGTTTGATCGGCATCCATTCCGCCCAGGATGAGCCGCGTCCACACCACGTAGACACCGGCGGTGACGATCCAGCCGGCCAGCGCGAACCGCCAGCCGACCGTGTTGCCCACCCCAAGGGCGACGGCGACTCCGAGCACGGCGGCCACCGCTATCCGCGCCCCGACCGTGTCGCGAAAGAAGTCGGCGAGGGGTTTCACAATCCCGACCTAAGCACGATCCTCAGCGCCCGACGAGGACCCCGACGATGACGATGCCTACGCCCACCAAGATCGCCAGCGAGAGCGACACCAACCCGAAGCTGACAAAGCTCTCCTTCGCCGTCGAGGCCTCAAAGTCGCCCGCCGCGATGGGCGCGAATCTGCGACCGGCGCCCCACGCCGCCGCGAGCAGCGTCGTCAACCAGTTCGCGTAGGCCGCGTACACGATGAGCGCGACCGCGGCGATTCCCCACGCGTGGGGCAGGTGAATGTGCGGCCACAGCAGACCGAGCAACACGAGGAACATGCCGTTGAGCAACGCCTCCAGGTGGCTCGACAACCCCATGCGCCCGTTCTTCAGGGCGGGGACGGCCAGCCCGGTGAGCAGGCCGAGCAGAAACAGGACCAGACCCAGGGTGAACAGCGCGGTCTGCATCTCAGCACAGTAATTCGCCGTCGCGGGGCCGGCGCCGTTTTCGGGGCCTCAAGCGTCAGCGGGTGCCCGGCGGCAGGCTGGGCGGGGTCGTCACGGTCGTGGTCGGCGCGGACGTCGTGGTCGGGGTGCTGGTGACCGTGACGGTGCTCGTGCTCGTGCTCGTCGACGGCGGTGGCACGACGACTGTGCTGGTGCTGGTGCTGGTTGTGACGCTGGTGGTCGACGAGGTCGTCGTCGCCGACGCCGCCGCGATCACACCGCAGGCGATTCGTTTGTTCGACTCGGCGGTGGGGCCGCCGCCCAAGTTGTCGACGCTCTGGTGCAGGATCAGGGCGCTGCCCGAGCTGCTTCTCAGGTCCGCGGCGGTAAACGAGTTGCTGGTGGTGACCAGCTTCGCCGAGCCGTCGGAGCGCACCTGCAGCGCGGTCAGGTCTCCGCTGGCGGGGTAGCCCGTGTGATCGGCCGCCTGGTAGACGCTTCCCGCGGAGTCGAAGTCGCCCTCGCATTTGCCGACCGAATGGATTTGCAGCCCATGGAAACCGGGGCTCAGCACCTGGTTGGGGCCGGCCTCCACGGTCACCGTGGCGTAGCCGTTCGCGAATTCGAAGGTGGCGTTGGCGACCGGGATCCCGTCGGCGGTCTTGAGCTGGGTGGTCAGCCGCTCCGCGCCCGGGGCGGGGCTGGTCAGCGGCGACGTATTGGGTTGGCTGCCCTGCTGGTTCGCGCAGGCGGCCAGCGGTGCGAGGGTCGCGGTGAGGGCCGCGACCGCAAAGGATGCGCCCTTGTTCATGGGCGGTGCCTACCCAATTCGCCGATTTCAAAAACGGGCACGACTCGCCGCAGCGCCAGATCCCCGCCCGTCACAGCGAACTGAGCAGGGCCGCGCGGCCGCGGACGCGGAGCCGGTTGAGCGTCGACCCACGCAGCCGGGCGATGCGCTCGATCATTCGGTTGCCGAGGCGCTCGAGCATGTCCTCGCTCAAATCTATTGGGGCCGGGCATAAGTCGCGTTCCTCCTCGCTGGCATGGGCATCGAGGACGGTGACGAATGAGCGCCATTCGTCTTCGTAGTCCGGCGCGGTCGGCGACGTCCGAAGGAGCACCGCCAACTGATCCCAGACCTGGCGATGCTCCGCATGGGCGATCGCGACGAGTGTGCTCGCCGCCGACACGGCGGGGTAGAACAGGTCGTCCTCGATCCGCATGTGGACGTCCAGCTCAATCAACAGCTCGTCGAGGGCGACTTGGCGCTCGTCGGCCTCGGGCGGTATCGCTGTGATCCTCTCGCAGAGTCCGCGTAAAACTCTGTGGTGCTCGAACAGCACGTCGTAGGCGTTCACTGCGCGACTCCGCGCACCTCGATCAGCCCGTCGCGGATCCGCACCGGATAACTCGGCAGCGCCGCTGTTGCCGGTCCGCGCAACACTTCTCCCGATTCGCACGCGAACCTGGAACCGTGCCAGGGGCAAACGATTCGATCGCGGTCGATCCAGCCGTCGTTCATCGGCGCGCCCAGGTGGGGGCAGTGCTCGCCGACGGCCAACACCCGGCCTTCGTTGCGATAGAGCACCACGCCGACGCCGGCCACCTCCACACGCCGCGGCTGGCCATCCAAGGACGCGACCGCCAGCACCGGTGTCCACCGGTCTCCGCTCAGCCGGGCGCCGGAGCGGTCAACCCCGGTGCCCGATGCGAACACCAACGTGCCGCCGAGGTAGCCGGCGCCGAGGGTGAGGCCGTAGCCCAGCGCGCTCGCCGCCATCCCGCGCCGGTGCCGCCCGCCCCGGCGGTCCCACCATGACGCCGCGTACAGGCCCGTCGCTATGGCGTTGAGGGCGCCGTGGACGAGACCGATTCGACGCGATTGTTCGTGGGTGTGCTGCCAATCCGTCAGTCCGGTGGCGGCCGCGCCGACGCTGCCGGCGAGCCCGACGCCCAGCGCAAACCTCGACGCGTCGTGCAGCGGCGCGGCGCGGCGCGGCAACACGCTGACCGCATCCATTGCGACCGTCGTCGTCAGCGCTCCCATCGGAATCGACGTCAGAGCCGGATGCAGCGGATGACCGAGCCAGGTGCCGTGCAAGAAATTGCTGATCCGATCCCGGTGCCGACCCGCCGCGGCGAACACGAAGGTCAGAGCGTGCTCGAGTCGGTAGCTCGGCCGATCCAGCCACGCTTGTCGTCCCAGTGTGGTGCGCCCATGTGCCACAGTGCATCCCCTTCGGGTGCGAGGACCGGCGCGGCGCAACGCGTCTCGACGCCGCGTCGGCTATAGACCGCGGCTGGCCCGCCGCGTCCATGTCTGGTTCACGGACTGCGGATGCGAATCGTTCATTCGACGGCCGGCCGGGCCGTGCGGCGGCGATGACATTGTCGGGGCTCGACAACGAGCCCCCTCCCCGTTGTCCGGTGGGGGCAAGCGCCGGCGCGACGGGTCACGCGACCATGGAATCAGCGACGGACGAAGACTTCGCCCCCCGGGCGACCCGAGTCGTCAGGGGCGGTGCACCGGCCCGCCCGCCCCTGGCGGCAACCCCTCCGACACGAAAGGACGCCACGCGCCATGACCACCATCCAGCGCATCCGGATGACGCCTCAGGACTACACCCGATTGCACGACGAACTGGCCGGGCTGCGTTCGCGCCGCGGGGCCGAGGTTCCCGACGACCTCATGGACTACAACCCGAATCGCCGTGCGCGCCAGTCCGTGTGGCGCGCGCGCATCTGCGAGATCGAGGGCCTGCTGTCCCACGCGGTCGTCGTCGGCGAAGGGGCGGCCTTTGACCCCGTCGCCGAAGCGGGCATGGTGTTGACCATCCGCTACGACGACACCGGCGAGACGGAGACGCTTCTGCTCGGCCGGCCGTGCCCCGAGGCCGCCGGCATCAAGGCCTATTCGATGGCGTC
Organism: Mycobacterium sp. 5-140-3-2; assembly: GCF_035666375.1. Taxonomy (NCBI): domain Bacteria; kingdom Bacillati; phylum Actinomycetota; class Actinomycetes; order Mycobacteriales; family Mycobacteriaceae; genus Mycobacterium; species Mycobacterium sp. 5-140-3-2. The sequence goes on along the minus strand of NZ_CP142025.1, from coordinate 4,595,458 downwards.
CCCGCTGGGTCGCGCGATTGCCGGCGCCCGCCCCGGCGACCAGCGTTTCTACGCCATCCCGGGTGGGACGGGGCGGTCCGTGACGGTGCTGAGGGCCCTGCCGTACGAAATGCATGCGGCGAAAAGCCTTGGGCCACAGGTGGTCTTGCGATGATGCAGACGATGGAAGCAACCATGCCCGCGGAGAAGGCGAAATCGCTGTTCACCCAGCGTGATTCGGCGCACGTTCCGGACAAGCAGATCCACCGCTGGGAAGGCGAGGGCGGCGCGGAGTACCTGCCCAGGTCGCGTCGACGGCCGGAATACTAGGCCGCCGCCCGCGAAGGACGATCGGTCAGGCGCTGCGGCGGATGCCGCGGCCGAGGTCACCCTTGAGCAGGAGGTCGCGCTCGGATTCCGACAGGCCGCCCCACACCCCATAGGGCTCGCCGACTTCGAGGGCGTGCGAACGGCATTCCTGGATCACCGGGCATTGCCGGCACATTTCCTTGGCGCGTTGCTCGCGTTGCATGCGGGCGCGGCCGCGCTCGCCGTCGGGGTGGAAGAACATTGCTGAGTCAACGCCGCGGCACAAGCCCTGCAGTTGCCAATTCCAGATGTCGGCGTTGGGTCCAGGTAGCTGCTCCGGCTGTGGCATTGGTTCGTTCCCTCTCTGCACGGCCCGCCCACGTGCGGTCGGGTTCGCGAAAGCGATTGTGTGCAACTTAAATTAAGTGGAGTGGAGTCCCCGATGACTACCCGTCATGTGTAGACGTTAGGGGCGACGGTGAATTTCCGTCAATAGCCACTTAGCCCGGCAAAGTATGTGTCCCTTGGTGCAAAATTAACGTTGCGTTCATCTCGAATGAAATGGCGCCTCCGACGGGGTGCTACCAGGCGGTTGTCCGAAACGTGATTTCCCAGCTCAGCGCCGACCGCGCCCGCGGGCCGAATTTATCCATGGGCTATAGTGATTAACTGTTCGGTAACAGGAAGACCACAAACTGTTTACTACATCATTGTGATTGAAACTCGTCACACTTCCTTGATTGGGCGGCGGTTGGCCGACGCCGCGTTCGGAGACGGGCCCGGCGACTGGCCGCTGCCGTCGGCGACGACGCCGGCGCAACTGTGGCTGCGCGCCGTCGCGGCCGGGGGACAGGGGCGCTACGGCGCCGCGCAGCGCGACCTCGCGGCGCTGCGGCGCGCCGCGCCGGCCGGCCGGCTGGCCTCGCTGGGCATGAGCACGCAGGGATCGTTCCTGCGCCAGCTCGGTTGGCACACCGTCGCGCGACGCTGGGACGGGCGCGCCCTGGCGCTGGCCGGCGCCGATCCCGAGGCGGGCGCCGACGCCCTGATCGGGCTGGCGGCCGACGCGCTGGGCGTGGGGCGTTTCGCGGCCGCGGCGGCGCTGCTGGCGCGCGCCGACCCGCTACTGGCAGCCACGGACCCCAAAACGCCCGTGCCCGACCGGATTCCGGTGCGCCGGCGGTGGGTGGCCGCCGAACTCGCGATGGCCCGCGGCGAGGGTGACGTCGCCGTCCGCCATGCCGGCGAGGCGGCGGAGCTGGCGGCGGCCATGAGCGTCCCGTCGGCCCGGCACCGAGTCAAGAGCGAGGTGGTGCTGGCCGCCGCGCTGTGCAGTGCGGGAAACATCGAGCGCGCCCGCGCGGTCGCGGACGCCGCGCTGCAGACCACCGGCCGGTTAGGTCTGCTCCCGTTGCGTTGGGCGTTGGCGTGCTTGCTGATCGATATCGAAAGCGTCACGTTTTCGGCACAGCAACTGCACGAAATCCGGGATGTCTGCGCAGGCCAGGTGCGGCACGCCGGTGGAACGTGGCGTTCCGCTTGAATCGGGCCCTTGCCCGTTATTGTCATTTCGTTAGTTAGCCCAGTTGGCCCGCGATGTGTCCGGTTCGTAACGTTAGGGATATCACCGTCGATGACAATTCCAGCAGGGGAACGTCTCGATGCCGTGGTCGCCAAGGCCGTCACCGGAGACCACGGCGCGCTGAGGGAGGTGCTGGAGACCATCCGTCCGATCGTCGTGCGATATTGCCGGGCCCGCGTCGGCACGGTCGATCGGGGTGGCCTGTCAGCGGATGACGTGGCGCAGGAGGTGTGCTTGGCGACCATCACGGCGCTGCCCCGCTATCGCGATCGCGGACGCCCCTTCCTGGCCTTCCTCTATGGCATCGCGGCCCACAAGGTCGCCGACGCCCATCGGGCCGCCGGTCGTGACCTGGCCTATCCCACCGAATCGATTCCCGAACGGTGGTCGCCCGACGCGGGGCCCGAACAGCTTGCCATCGAAGCCGATTCGGTGAGCCGGATGAGCGAACTGCTCGAAATCCTGCCCGCCAAGCAGCGCGAGATCTTGATCCTGCGCGTCGTCGTCGGCCTGTCCGCCGAGGAGACCGCGGCCGCGGTCGGCAGCACCACGGGGGCGGTCCGAGTTGCCCAGCACCGCGCGTTGTCGCGGTTGAAGTCCGAGATGATTGCGGCAGGTGACTGTGCCTGAATCCCTGGATGAATTCGCCCGCACCGACCTGCTCCTCGATGCGCTGGCCCAGCGCCGGCCGGTGAGCGTCGAGGACCCCGACGTCGACGTGCTGACCACGATGCTCGAGGACTGGCGCGACAACCTGCGATGGCCGCCGGCCAGCGCGCTGGTGACGCCCGAGGAGGCCGTCAACGCGCTGCGGAAAGGACTGGTCGAGCGCCGGCGGGGCCGTCGCGGCCTGACCGCCATCGCCTCGGTCGCCGCCGCGCTGATCGCGCTCAGCGGTTTCGGCGCCATGGTGGTCGAGGCCCGTCCCGGCACCCCCCTGCACGGGTTGCACGCGATGTTCTTCGACCAACCGCGGGTCCACGAAAAGCAGGAAATGCTGGCCGCCAAGGCCGACCTGGCCAAGGTGCAGGAATCGATCGACCGCGGCGAGTGGGAGCAGGCCAAGAATCAGCTGACCGACGTGAGCAGTTTGGTGCAGTCGATCGACGACCCCGTCGCCAAGCGGGAGCTGATGAATCAGCTGAAGCTGTTGAACGCCAAGGTCGAATCGCGCAACCCGAACGCGACGCTGCCCTCGTCGGCGGCTACGCCGGGTGCGCCCAATCAGTGACGGCGGTGGAAGCCGTCGGCGTCTGACGTCGCCTCGTTGAGCGAGGCGTCGGCGTAGCCCCGGCAGTAATCCCACGTGACGTAGGCGTCCGGCTCGGGGTCATAGGCGGGCTCGTGCGGGCGCACGGTGCCGTCGATCAACAGCTGCAGCAGGTTGGCCCGCAGCATGTCCCAGTCGTGGTAGTGATCCTGCTGACACTCGTCGCAGCAGACGACGAGCCCGCGAATGCCTTTGTGCCCCAGCAACGCTTCGTACACCGCCAGATCAGCGAGGTCGGCCTCGACGGCCATCCGCTCCTGCTGGTCCAGGGGCTGGCCCGGCTCGACGGCTTCCAGTGCCGCCGACGGATCACAGGGGTCGTCGGCGAAAGGGTCGGGCGGCAAACCCGGTGGGAGGTGGTCGCGCACGCCCCTAGCCTACGCAGCCCGGTCGGGATAACGCCAGCAGGGAGCCACCCGCCGTTCCCGTTCCGTTCGGGGTGCGCGGCGCGCCCCGAGCAAGCGAACTCTCACGCTGTGCCCGATTGGCCGGCTTCCTCCTCGCGCCGTCCCGGCGCGCATCGTCACCCGGCGAAGGGGAGCCGATAGGATGGGTTTTCTCACGCCGCATCGTATGGAGGGCCCCACTGATGACCCGTGGCACGTCCCACCTGGAAGCCAGCTCTGACCTCGTCGGCAGTCCGTATGTGCGGGTCGGCGGCCTGGTCGACGACCCGGTGCCCACGGGGGGCGACAACCCGCACAAGATCGCGATGCTGGGGCTGACCTTCGACGACGTCCTGTTGCTGCCCGCCGCCTCCGACGTGGTCCCCGCCACCGCCGACACGTCCAGCCAGCTCACCAAGAAGATCAGGCTCAAGGTGCCGCTGGTGAGCTCGGCGATGGACACCGTCACCGAGTCGCGCATGGCGATCGCGATGGCGCGCGCCGGCGGCATGGGTGTGCTGCACCGCAACCTGCCGGTCGCCGAACAGGCCGGCCAGGTCGAGATGGTGAAGCGCTCCGAGGCGGGCATGGTCACCGATCCGGTCACCTGCCGCCCGGACAACACGCTGGCCCAGGTCGACGCGCTGTGCGCCCGGTTCCGCATCTCCGGCCTGCCGGTGGTCGACGAGTCGGGCGCGCTCGTCGGCATCATCACCAACCGCGACATGCGGTTCGAGGTCGACCAGACCAAGAAGGTCGCCGAGGTGATGACCAAGGCCCCGCTGATCACCGCGCAGGAGGGGGTGTCCGCCGACGCGGCGCTGGGCCTGTTGCGGCGCCACAAGATCGAGAAGCTGCCGATCGTCGACGGCCACGGCCGGCTGACCGGGCTGATCACCGTCAAAGATTTCGTCAAGACCGAGCAGCACCCGCTGGCCACCAAGGACAGCGACGGCAGGCTGCTGGTCGGCGCCGCCGTCGGCGTCGGCGGCGACGCCTGGGTGCGGGCGATGATGCTGGTCGACGCCGGGGTGGACGTGCTGATCGTGGACACCGCGCACGCGCACAACCGGCTGGTGCTCGACATGGTCGGCAAACTCAAGGCCGAGGCCGGCGACCGCGTCGAGGTGATCGGCGGCAACGTCGCCACCCGGTCGGCGGCCGCCGCGCTGGTCGCCGCTGGCGCCGACGCCGTGAAGGTGGGCGTGGGGCCGGGGTCGATCTGCACCACGCGGGTGGTCGCGGGCGTGGGCGCGCCGCAGATCACCGCGATCCTGGAGGCCGTCGCCGCCTGCGGGCCGGCCGGGGTGCCGGTGATCGCCGACGGCGGGTTGCAGTACTCCGGCGACATCGCCAAGGCGCTGGCCGCCGGGGCGTCGACGGCCATGCTGGGCTCGCTGCTGGCGGGCACCGCCGAGGCGCCCGGCGAGCTGATCTTCGTCAACGGCAAGCAGTTCAAGAGTTACCGCGGCATGGGGTCGCTGGGGGCCATGGCGGGCCGGGGCTCCGGGACCGGAAAGTCGTACTCCAAGGACCGCTACTTCGCTGACGACGCGCTCTCCGAGGACAAGCTGGTGCCCGAGGGGATCGAGGGCCGGGTGCCGTTCCGCGGCCCGCTGTCCTCGGTGATCCACCAGCTGACCGGCGGTCTGCGCGCGGCGATGGGGTACACCGGCTCGTCGACCATCGAGGAACTGCAGCAGGCCCAGTTCGTCCGGATCACGGCGGCCGGGCTGCGGGAAAGCCACCCGCACGACGTCGCCATGACGGTCGAAGCCCCCAACTACTACGCGCGCTGAGGCCCAGATGGTCGAGATCGGGATGGGCCGCACCGCCCGTCGCAGCTATGAACTGAGCGAAGTCAGCATCGTGGCGTCCCGGCGCACCCGGTCGTCGCAGGACGTGTCGACCGCCTGGCAGCTCGACGCCTACCGGTTCGAGATCCCGGTGCTGGCGCATCCGACCGATGCGCTCGTGTCGCCGGAGTTCGCGATCGAGCTGGGCCGCCTCGGCGGGCTGGGCGTGCTCAACGGCGAGGGGCTGATCGGCCGGCACGCCGATGTCGAGGCCAAGATCGCCCAGCTGGTCGAGGCCGCCAGCAAGGAGCCCGAACCCTCGGCGGCGATCCGGCTGCTGCAGGAATTCCATGCCGCCCCGCTGAACCCGGACCTGCTGGGCTCGGCCGTCGCCCGCATCCGGGAGGCCGGCGTCACCACCGCGGTGCGGGTCAGCCCGCAAAACGCCCAGGCGCTCACCCCGGTGTTGCTGCAGGCCGGCATCGACCTGCTGGTCATCCAGGGCACCATCGTCTCGGCCGAAAGGGTGGCCAGCGACGGCGAGCCGCTGAACCTCAAGACCTTCATCTCCGAGCTCGACGTGCCGGTGGTCGCCGGCGGCGTGCAGGACCACCGCACCGCGCTGCACCTGATGCGCACCGGCGCCGCCGGCGTCATCGTCGGCTACGGCGCCACCCGCGGCGTGACCACCAGCGACGAGGTGCTGGGCATCAGCGTGCCGATGGCCACCGCGATCGCCGACGCCGCCGCCGCGCGTCGCGAATACCTCGACGAGACCGGCGGCCGGTACGTGCACGTGCTGGCCGACGGCGACATCCACACCTCGGGCGAGCTGGCGAAGGCCATCGCCTGCGGGGCCGACGCGGTGGTGCTGGGCACCCCGCTCGCCGAGTCCGCCGAGGCGCTCGGCGAGGGATGGTTCTGGCCGGCCGCGGCCGCGCACCCGTCGTTGCCGCGCGGGGCGCTGCTGCAGATCGCCGTCGGTGAACGGCCGCCGCTGCGGCAGGTGCTGAGCGGGCCGTCCGACGACCCGTTCGGCAGCCTCAACCTGGTCGGCGGGCTGCGCCGGTCGATGGCCAAGGCCGGCTACTGCGACCTCAAGGAATTCCAGAAGGTCGGGCTGACCGTCGGTAGCTGACTCGTCATCGGCGAGTGCCCGGCCAGGCGGGCGCGGGACGCCGACCGCCCGGGCAGCCGGGCGCCCGCGCATCGGCGGAGGCCGCTGGTTTGTTACCCGCGAGTAAGGCCATACTGGTGCGATGAAGCCGGATTACGACGTACTGATCATCGGTTCGGGTTTTGGGGGCAGCGTCAGCGCATTGCGGCTGACGGAAAAGGGCTACCGCGTCGGCGTCCTCGAGGCCGGACGCCGGTTCGCCGACGAGGATTTCGCCGAGACGTCCTGGGATCTGCGCAAGTTCCTGTGGGCGCCGAAGCTGGGTTGCTACGGCATCCAGCGCATCCACCCGCTGCGCAACGTGCTGATCCTGGCCGGCGCCGGCGTGGGCGGCGGCTCGCTGAACTACGCCAACACGCTGTATGTGCCGCCGGAGCCGTTCTTCAAAGACCAGCAGTGGTCGCACATCACCGACTGGCGCGACGAGCTGATGCCGCACTACGACCAGGCGCGACGCATGCTGGGCGTGGTGGAAAACCCGACCTTCACCGACGCCGATCGCGTCGTCAAAGAGGTCGCCGACGACATGGGCTGCGGCGACACGTTCGTGCCGACGCCGGTCGGGGTGTTCTTCGGCCCCGACGGCACCAAGGCGCCGGGCAAGACCGTGCCGGACCCCTACTTCGGCGGCGCCGGACCCGAGCGCACCGGCTGCCTGGAGTGCGGCTGCTGCATGACCGGGTGCCGTTACGGCGCCAAGAACACCCTGCTGAAGAACTACCTCTATCTCGCGGAATCGGGTGGGGCGCAAGTCATTCCGATGACGACGGTGAAGCGGTTCGAGCAGCGCCCCGACGGGCTGTGGGAGGTCCGCACGGTGCGCACCGGCAGTTGGCTGCGCCGCGACCGGCGCACCTACACCGCCAAGCACCTGATCCTGGCCGCCGGGACGTGGGGCACCCAGCACCTGCTGTTCAAGATGCGCGACGAGGGCCGGCTGCCCCGGCTCTCCAACCGCCTCGGCGTGCTGACCCGCACCAACTCCGAGTCCATCGTCGGGGCCGGGCGCCTGGAGGTCTCTCCGGATCTGGACCTCACCCACGGGGTGGCGATCACGTCGTCGATCCACCCGACGCCCGACACCCACATCGAGCCGGTCCGCTACGGCAAGGGCTCCAACGCGATGGGGCTGCTGCAGACGTTGATGACCGACGGGCCGGGCCCCGAAGGCACCGACGTGCCGCGCTGGAAGCAGTTGCTGGACACCGCCCGTGAAGATCCGCGCGGAATGCTGCGGCTGCTCAACCCGCGCCAGTGGAGTGAGCGCACCATGATCGCGCTGGTGATGCAGCACCTGGACAACTCGATCACCACGTTCACCAAACGCGGCAAGCTCGGCATCCGCTGGTACACCAGCAAGCAGGGCCACGGCGAGCCGAACCCGACGTGGATCCCGGTGGGCAACGAGGTCACCCGCCGCATCGCCGCCAAGATCGACGGCGTGGCCGGCGGCACCTGGGGCGAGCTGCTCAACATCCCGCTGACCGCGCACTTCCTCGGCGGCGCGGTGATCGGAGACAACGCCGACCACGGGGTCATCGACCCCTATCACCGGGTCTACGGCTACCCGACGCTGTATGTGGTGGACGGCGCGGCGATCTCGGCGAACCTCGGCGTGAATCCGTCGCTGTCCATCACCGCCCAGGCCGAGCGGGCCGCGTCGCTGTGGCCGAACAACGGCGAAAACGACCGGCGCCCGGCGCAGGGCGAACCGTACCGCCGGCTGGATCCGATAGCGCCGGCGCACCCGCGGGTGCCCCTCTCCGCCCCGGGCGCGCTGCGCTGGTCACCGGTCGATCCGGTCAGCTCGGTGGGCTAGCTAACTCGCCGTGACGATCGCGAGCGCGGCGTAGCCGGGCGCTGCGGGTCGTCACCATCAGCTCCCGTGACGATCGCGAGCGCGGCGTAGCCGGGCGCTGCGGGTCGTCACCATCAGCTCGCCAGCACCTCGAGCGGTGTGCCGCTGACCACCCGGCTGCGCTCGCCGCGCACGTTGACCGGCACATCGCCCATCAAGGTGATGCGGTGCATGAGCCGGGGCTGGTCGTCGTAGTCGTCGATGGCCCGGTGCTGGGTCGCGCGGTTGTCCCACATGGCGACGTCGCCCGGCGCCCAGGCCCAGCGAATGGTGTTCTCCGGCATGGTGATTCGTCGCTGGAGTAGCTCGAGCAGCACGCTCGACTCGTGGTTGTCCAGGCCCACGAAGCCGCGCACGAAATCGCCGGCCAGCAGCGCGCGTTCACCGGTCTCCGGGTGCACCCGCACCACGGGATGCTCGGTGCGGAAGTCGGGCTTCTCGAAGGCTTGCCGAAACGCCCGCTGCGCGTCGCTCATCGACATGACCGCCTCGGTGGACACGTAGTCGTAGCGGTTGGTGTGCAGCGCCCAGAGGTTTTCCACCAGGTGCTTCAGCGGCTCCGGCAGATGCTGGTAGGCCGCCACGGTGGAGGCCCACAGCGTCGAGCCGCCATAGGAGGGCAGGGTGACCGCCCGCAGGATCGAGGCCGCCGGGTAGTTGGCGGCGAACGTCACGTCGGTGTGCCAGCGGGTCGCCTTGCCGTACTCGGAGTCGATCGGCGTGATCACCGGCATGTGCTTGGCGGCCAGGGCGGACGCGGCCGGGTGGCCGATGGGGGTGCCCAGCAGGCGCGCGAAATCGAGCTGCTGCTCGTCGTCAAGGTGGTGCTGGTGGCGAAAGAAGACGACCTTGTGCGTCAACAGCGCCCGGCGGATCGTCTCGACCGCGGCGTCGTCGAGGTGGCCGCCGAGGCTGACGCCGTCGATTCGGGCCCCGATGCGACTTCCCAGCTTGGTGACGGTGATTTGAGCAGTCATGTCGTGTTCCTCGAGTCAAAACGGGTGTAGTCAAGTGACTACGTTTGGTAGTGTAGTCAGATGACTACAACGTCCGCAAGAGGCCGCGGGAAACCCCCGACCGGGCGGGCGGAAGTGGCCGCGGCGATCCTGGAGGCCGCCACCGAGCTGTTCGCCGAGCGCGGCCCGGCGGCGACCTCCATCCGCGACATCGCCGCGCGGGCAGGCGTCAACCACGGGCTGGTGTTCCGGCACTTCGGCACCAAGGAACAACTCGTCGGCGCCGTGCTCGACCACCTGGGGGACGACCTGAGCGCCCAGCTGGAGACCGACACCCCCGCCGAGGTGGTGCAGCGCTCCCTGGACCGCCAGATGCGGGTGATGGCCCGCACCGTGCTCGACGGCTATCCGGCGGGCCAGCTGCAGAAGCGCTTCCCCAACATCGCCACCCTGCTCGACGGGGTGCGGCCGCTCTACGACGACGAGGTCAAGGCGAGGCTCGCCGTCGCCAATGCCCTTGCCCTGCAATTTGGTTGGCGGTTGTTCGCGCCGGTCCTGCGCTCGGCGACCGGGATCGAAGAGCTGACCGACGCCGAATTGCGCGCCGCGGTGGGCGCCGAAGTGGAGCGGATGCTCGGGCCCGCCGACACTCAGTGAGGCCGCGACAGCACCCGCCGGTGCATGGGCGCGCGCCCCAGCGGCTGGTGCGGCGGCGGCAGGAGCGGCTTGCGGGGACGCACGGCGACCGTCGTCGGGGATTCGGTGCTCAGCTCGAGGTCCTCGCCGGCGTGCCGGATGGTCAGCTCGCCGCCGGGCCCGTCGCGCAGCGTGTACGTGACATCGACGTGGTTGACGTCGATGGTGACCCGGAAGTCGCGCCACCGCAGCCGGAATCGCAACCGCGAAATCCCGTCCGGCAGAGCGGGATCCAATGACAGCATGCCCTCGTCGTCGCGCAGGCCGCCGAACCCGGCCACCAGCGCGGTCCAGGCGCCGGCGAGCGAGGCCATGTGCAGGCCGTCGCGGGTGTTGTGGTGCAGATCGCGCAGGTCGATCAGGGCGGCCTCGTAGGCATAGTCGTGGGCCAGCTCCAGATGCCCGACCTCGGCGCACATCACCGCCTGGGTGCAGGCCGACAGCGACGAGTCGCGCACCATGCGCGGCTCGTAGTAGTCGACGTTGCGGGCCTTCTGTTCGGGGGTGAACGCGTGGCTCTGCCAGTGCATCGCCAGCACCAGGTCGGCCTGCTTGATCACCTGCGCGGGATAGAGCCGGACGTAGGCCTCGTGCAGCAGCAGCGGGTAGGTGGTGTTCTTCTCGAAGTCCCATTCGGCGTAGGTGGTGAACCCCTCGCACTGCTGATGGACCCCGAGCCCGTCGTCGTAGGGAAGGTGGGCGGCGTCGGCGGCATCGCGCCACGCGGCCGCCTCCTCGGTGGTGACCCCCAGCGCCTTGGCCGCGTCGGGATGGCGGTTGCACGCGTCGGCGGCGGTGTGCAGGTTGTGCGCGGCCATCAGGTTGGTGAAGGCGTTGTCGCGGACGACCGCGGTGTACTCGTCGGGGCCGGTGACACCGTCCAGGTGCCAGACGCCGTGCCGGTCGTGATGGCCGAGCGAGAGCCACAGCCGGGCGGTCTCGACCAGCACCTTCAGGCCGCAATCGGCTTCCAGCTCGTCGTCGCCGGTGACGATGCGGTAGCGCTCGAAGGCCATCGCGATGTCGGCGTTGATGTGCCAGGCCGCCGTGCCGGCCGGCCAGTACGCCGAGCACTCCTGCCCGCGGATGGTCCGCCACGGGAAGGCGGCGCCCTCCAGGCCCAGTTCGGCCGCCCGCTCCTTGGCCAGATCCAGGGTGGAGGCCCGCCACTTCAGCGCGTCGGCCACGGTGTGCGGCGCGGTGTAGGTCAGCACCGGCAGCACGTAACCCTCGGTGTCCCAGAAGGCGTGCCCGTCGTAGCCGGTTCCGGTGAGTCCCTTGGCCGCGATGGCGCGGCGTTCGGCGCGGGCGCTGGCCTGCAGCAGGTGGAAGAGCCCGAAGCGCACCGCCTGCTGGGATTCGGGGTCGCCCTCGACCTCGACGTCCGCGCAGTCCCAGAAGTTGTCCAGGTACTTCCGTTGCGAATCCAGCAGCCCCTGCCATCCGCTGTAGCGGCCGCCGTGCAGCGCGGCCGCGACCTGGTCGCGCAGCGCCGGACGCGAGCGCATGCTCGACCAGCCGTAGGCCAGGTATTTGACGATGCGCAACTTCTGTCCCTCGCGCAGCCCGCAGATCACGGTGGTTCGCGCCAGATCGGCCCACGCATCGGTGCTGACCTCGACGCGGCCGGGAACCTCGACCTCGTGATCCATTCCGGCGGCCATCATCAGCGCGCTGCTACGGGTGCGGTGCATGAGGACCGCGCCCGTATCGGTGTTTTCGTGGGCGACCTCTTCGAGCGGGTTCTCCAGGATGGCCGACACGCGCGGGTCGCCGGAGGTCTGCGGCTGGTCCTCGTTGGTGACCAGTTCGGACTGCACCGTGACCCGCACGAATTCGCCGACCGCTTCCACGACATACTCGATGGCGGCCAGGCCGCGGTGCGGCAGCGAGACCAGCCGGGTGGTGACCACCTTGACCTCTTTGCCCGCGGGCGAGCGCCAGTGCGCGGTTCTCGTCAGCGTCCCGGCGCGCAGGTCGAGATCGCGCTCGTGAGAGATCAGTTCGCCGTAGCGCACGTCGAAGGGCTCGTCTTCGACCAGCAACCGGATGATCTTGCCGTTGGTGACGTCGACCAGCGTCTGGCCGGCTTCCGGGTAGCCGTAGCCGGCTTCGGCGTAGGGCAGCGGCCGGATCTCGTAGAAGGAGTTCAGGTAGGTGCCCGGCAGGCCGTAGGGCTCGCCCTCGTCGAGGTTGCCGCGCAGCCCGATGTGCCCGTTGGACAGGGTGAACAGGGATTCCGACTGGGCCAGCAGGTTGAGGTCGAGCTGGGTTTCGCGAACGTGCCACGGGTCAACGGGAAACGCTTCGTCGGTGATCATGACTGCAGCAACTCGGCGAGGTCGCTGACCACCACGTCCGCGCCGTTGCGGCGTAAGTCCTCGGCTTGGCCCACCCTGTCGACACCTATCACGAAACCGAAGTTACCGGCCCGGCCGGCGGCCACCCCCGACAAGGCGTCTTCGAACACGGCCGCCGCCTCGGCGGGGACGTCGAGCAGTTGCGCCCCGCGCAGGTAGGAGTCGGGCGCCGGCTTGCCGGCGATGTGTTCCTGGCGCAGGGTGATGCCGTCCACCCGCTTTTGCACGAACCGGTCCAGCCCGGTGACCTCGAGGACGTCGCGGGTGTTGGCGCTCGAGGACACCACCGCGATGCCCAGGCCCGCGGCCGACGCCGCCTCGAGGTAGCGCCGCGAACCGTCGAAGACCTTGACGCCGTCCTGCTTGAGGACCTTCTGGAACATGTCGTTCTTGCGGTTGCCCAGGCCGTAGACGGTCTCGGCGTCATCGGGGTCATCGGGGCTGCCGTCGGGCAGTTCGATGCCGCGGCTTTCCAGAAACGACCGGACCCCGTCCTCGCGTTTCTTGCCGTCCACGTATTTGCGGTAGTCCGCGGCCGCGTCGAAGGGGACGAATTCGTCGCCGGTGCGCTGGGCCCGGTCGGACAGGTAGGCGTCGAACATCGCCTTCCACGCCTTGGTGTGCACACTGGCGGTGTCGGTGAGCACGCCGTCGAGGTCGAACAGGCAGGCGCGCACCTTTTCTGGCAGACCCAGCTCTGAGCTCACCGGCGGTCCTCGCTTTCTGGTCTCGGGGGCTGGTTGACCGATACCCACTCCACCATGTCCGCCATGCGTGCCGCCAGCGTTTCGGTGCCCGCGCCGCGGCGGGGCGGATGCCTGCGGGGACGGCCGGTCGCCGGTCAACGCGTTAACGCGCTGTGCCGCAGGTGATTTCGTCGACGACGGAGTCAGCCCCCGCTGCCGGGCGCCCCCTTGCCGTCGCCCGGGGGCCAGGTGCCCGGCACCATCGGCATGCGGGGTGCGTCGCCGAATTCGTCGGCCGCCAGGGTGGTCAGGCCCGCCGCGGCGACGGGTTCCTTGCGCGCCGTGCCGGCGAAGCCCAGGTTTGCGGCGCCGCCGTGCGACGCCGTCGTCTCCGGCTCGTTCCAGTCCGGATCGACGTCGACGTTCATGTCCATGAACTCGTCGCCATGGGCGCGCTGCCGCGCCCGCCGGCGCCGGCGGGTGCGCGCCGCCTCCCGCGCGGCCGCGGCCGCGACGGCCGCGGCCGAATCGGGTTCGGGCGCCTTCTTTTTCGCGCCGGCGGCGGCGCCCGCGCTCATCCCCGAACCGAAACCGATGCCGGGAGGCGCGAGGGCGTACGGGGGCACGAACGGGACGGTGCCGGCGGCCGGCGGCGCGGGCGGCGCCGGGCTGGCCACCGTGGCGGCCGAGGGCGCGGGCGCGGGCGCGGGTGCCGGCGCGGCGGCCGCGGCTGGCGCGGTGACGGGGCTCATGGCGGGCGCCGCCGGCAGGCTCGGAGGTGCGGCTGGGGCCGGGGCGGCCGGCACCGCGGCGGGCGCGGCCGGGGGGGCCGGGGCGGCCAGGCCGGCAAAGCCGGCCAGCGCCCCGAAGGGGGCCGCGGCGACGAGCATCGGCAGCAACAGCAACTGGGGCTGCGTCGGGAGCCAACTGGCGAGCTGGGCCAGGTGTGTCGGCCAGTCGAGCAGCACGAGTTGCGTGATGAACTCGAAGGCCGCCGCCGGGTTTTCCTGCAACAGGGCCCCGAACTGCTGGAAATCGGAAAACAGCTCGAGGGCCCGGACCACCCACCACATCAGGTCCCCGGGGTTGGTGTAGGCCTCGTAGGGCAGGCCGTTGAGGGTCCCCTCGACCGGATCCCAGTCGAGGCCGAACAGCCGCAGGATCTGGGCGACGAACTGGTTGAGCGGGCTGTCGAACCCGTGCTCGTGGTCGTGGTGGTCGTCGTCCTCCTCGTGGTCGTGTTGCGCGGTGGCCTCGGACTTCAGGATCGGCGGCGCCGGGTCGGTCGGCGGTACGGCCGCCACCGTCGCCGTGGAGACGGCTTCATAGGTCGCCATCGTGCCGGCGGCCTGGACCCACATCCGCGCATAGTCGGCCTCGTTGACCGCGATCGGAATGGTGTTGATCCCAAAGAAATTCGTCGCCACCAGGGCACCGTGGACGACGTGGTTGGTGGTCAGCTCCGGCAGGGTCGGCATCGCCGCCAGCGCGGCGGTGTAGGCGGTGCCCGCCGCCTCGTGCTGGGCGGCCGCCGCGGCGCTGTGCGCGCTGGCCTGTGTCAACCACGCCAGGTACGGGGCGTGCGCGGCGACGTAGGATTCGGCGCTGGGCCCCTGCCACGCCCCGGCCTGCGTCGACGTCAACAGCGCGCCGAGTTCTTCTGCGGCCGAGGCGTATTCGGCGCTCATTGAGCTCCACGCCGCCGCCGCGGCGAACAGCGACGCCGGCCCCGGTCCGCTGCTGAGCAACGCCGAGTGCACCTCGGGCGGGGACGCCATCCACACCGGCGCGGTCATCGCCGGACGCCTCGTCGGCGGTCGGCCATCGGCGGCGCGCTTGCGGCGGGCAACGTCATCACGGCAACTCCTGGGCTGGGCAGTGTGCAGATCCTCGACCAGTCAATTGAAAATGATTGTCGTTATCAATACTCGACCGCCGACCTCATGCCAAAGGCATAGAATTCGCCGCGGCGGCGCGTTACGCACCGCGTTTTCGCCGTGGGCCTCTCGGGCGGCGGCGGCGCAGGCGGCCACTAGACTCGCCTGCGTGGCCGAATCCAGGGAAACTGAGGCAACCGAGCCGGCGGGCGCGTCCGGACCGCCCGCTCGACCGGTGCTCGTCGTGGACTTCGGGGCGCAGTACGCGCAGCTGATCGCCCGCCGGGTCCGCGAGGCGCGGGTTTTCTCGGAGGTCATCCCGCACACCGCCACGGCCGAGGACATCAAGGCCAGGGACCCGCTGGCGCTGGTCCTTTCCGGCGGGCCGTCCAGTGTCTACGCCGACGGCGCCCCGCAGCTGGACCCGGCGCTGTTCGACCTCGGGGTGCCGGTGTTCGGCATCTGTTACGGGTTCCAGGCCATGGCCCAGGCGCTGGGCGGGACCGTCGCCCACACCGGCACCAGCGAATACGGCCGCACCGAACTGAAAGTCCTTGGCGGCGAACTGCATTCGGGCTTACCGAGCGTCCAGCCGGTGTGGATGAGCCACGGCGACGCGGTCACGGCCGCGCCGGACGGGTTCGAGGTGGTGGCCAGCAGCGCGGGCGCGGCGGTCGCCGGGTTCGAGAACCGGGCCCGTCGGCTGGCCGGCGTGCAGTACCACCCGGAGGTGATGCACAGCCCGCACGGGCAGCAGGTGCTCAGCCGCTTCCTGCACGACTTCGCCGGGCTCGGCGCGGACTGGACGGCCGCCAACATCGCCGAGGCGCTGGTCGAGCAGGTGCGCGCCCAGATCGGCGACGGCCATGCGATTTGCGGGCTGTCCGGCGGCGTGGATTCCGCGGTGGCCGCCGCGCTGGTACAGCGTGCCATCGGTGACCGCCTGACCTGTGTCTTCGTCGACCACGGGCTGCTGCGCGAGGGCGAGCGCGCGCAGGTGCAACGCGATTTCGTGGCCGCCACCGGCGCCAATCTGGTGACCGTCGACGCGGCCGACACCTTCCTCGACGCGCTCGCCGGCGTGACCAATCCCGAAGGCAAGCGCAAGATCATCGGCCGCCATTTCATCCGGGCGTTCGAGGGCGCGGTGCGAGACATCGTGGGGGACAACGCTTCCGACGGCTCCGGCGTCGAGTTCCTGGTCCAGGGCACGCTGTATCCCGACGTGGTGGAGTCCGGCGGCGGCAGCGGCACCGCGAACATCAAGAGCCACCACAACGTCGGCGGCCTGCCCGGCGACCTGACGTTCAAACTCGTCGAGCCGCTGCGGCTGCTGTTCAAGGACGAGGTGCGCGCGGTCGGGCGCGAGCTGGGCCTGCCGGAGGAAATCGTTGCGCGCCAACCGTTCCCGGGTCCCGGCCTGGGCATCCGGATCGTCGGCGAGGTCACCGCGGAGCGGCTGGACACGCTGCGGCGGGCGGACTCGATCGCGCGCGAGGAGCTGACGGCCGCCGGCCTGGACACCCTGATCTGGCAGTGCCCCGTGGTGCTGCTGGGCGACGTGCGTTCGGTCGGCGTGCAGGGCGACAACCGCACCTACGGGCACCCGATCGTGTTGCGGCCGGTGACCAGTGAGGACGCCATGACCGCCGACTGGACCCGGGTCCCCTACGAGGTGCTCGAACGCATCTCGACCCGCATCACCAACGAGGTCGCCGAGGTCAACCGCGTGGTGCTGGACATCACCAGCAAGCCGCCGGGCACCATCGAATGGGAGTAGTCGCCCTCGCGTGGGTGCAGGACTTTTCGGCGTTGTTTCCGGTGGAAGTGATCACCCGGCTGCTCGGCGTGCCCGCTGAGCTTCCGCCGGAAGGTCCGCCTCCTGGACAAGACGCGCGAGCGGGAGATGCGGCCGCCGAGTGATGCCGCACAACATGGGTAACAGGCGCCACAGGAGTCGCTGCGCGGGTGGACAGGCGTTGTGCCCACCTCCGAGCGACAATCTCGGGCGGGCCCGTGACCAGCGAAAACGTGTTGTCGCTCGGAGGTGGGCACACGCACTGCGCCCTCCGCCAGGGTCTGGTGTGGCCGATGGGACTTGTGAGGCGCGACGTGCGGCGACGCCGGCCCCGTGCCCGGGGCCGCGGCGGCCGGCCGGCTGGCATGGTTCAGCGTCGACGGAGTGGGCGTTGCCGCCGAAAAAATCACGCCCGAAAACACCATCAGCCACACCGGCACCGAGCGCATAAAGCAGCCCCTCACGTTGCTTGACGGTTGTCAGAGGGCCGGTGTTTACTTCGAACATACTTTCGAACGCCCGGTGAAGGAGGCTAGGTCATGACCGCGGCTTTTGCCTCCAGTCACCGCGAAGAAACCCGCGCTGAGCAGCTCGAATCGCTTCGACGGCGGATGGCGAGCATCTCCTCGAAAAAGGCCGGGCCGACCGTCCCCGACGACCTGCTGGACTCGGAGTCCCAGCTGGCGCTGCCGCAGTGGCTGGCGGACCTGCTGCCGGCGCCGCTGCCGCGGGGAACGGTGGCGGTGCTCTCGGGTGCCCGGTCGCTGTTGTTGAGCATGGTCGCCGCGGTCACGGCGGCCGGTGGCAACGCCGCGATCGTCGGCCAGCCGGACATCGGGCTGCTGGCCGCCGCGGAGATGGGGGCGGATCTGAGCCGGCTCGCGGTGATACCGGATCCCGGAACCGATCCGGTCGAGGTGGCCGCGGTGCTCGTCGACGGCATGGATCTGGTGGTCCTCGGGCTGGGCGGGCGCCGGGTGCCGCCGACGCGGGCGCGGGCGGTGGTGGCGCGGGCCCGCAGCAAGGGGTGCACTCTGCTGGTCACCGGCGGCGATTGGCAGGGCGCGCCGACGCGGCTGGCGGCCCGGGTCTGTGGCTACGAGATCACCCCGCACTGGGGAATGCCCGCCCCCGGATTCGGGCGGATCAGCGGGGTGCGGCTGCAGGTCAGCGGGATGTGTGCGGGACGACGGGTGATGGCCCAAGCGCGAGCGGGGTGAACTCCGGTGGTAACCCCTTCTGGTTCAAGGGTTTTGGCGATCTGGTGCATGGATTGGCCCGCGGTCGCGGCGGCGGCGGCCGCGGATCTGCCCGCGTCCGTGCCGGTCGCGGTCACGCTGGCCAACCGGGTGGTCGCCTGTTCGTCGGCCGCCCGCGCGGTGGGGGTGCGCCGGGGCCTGCGACGCCGGGAGGCGGCGGCCCGGTGCCCGCAGCTGCACGTCACCACCGCCGACGCGGACCGCGACGCCCGCTTCTTTGAAGCGGTGATCGCGGCGGTGGACGACCTGGTGCCCCGCGCCGAGGTGCTGCGGCCCGGGCTCCTGGTGTTGCCGGTGCGCGGGGCGGCCCGCTATTTCGGGTCCGAGGCCGTCGCCGCCGAACGGCTGATCGATGCCGTGGCCGCCGCCGGCGCCGAGTGTCAGGTCGGGATCGCCGACCAGTTGTCCACCGCGGTCTTCGCGGCGCGGGCGGGCCGCGTCGTCGAGCCGGGAGGCGACGCGAGGTTTTTGTCGGTCCTGTCCATCCGCCAACTCGCCACCGAGCCGAGCCTGTCCGGTCCGGGCCGGGAAGAGCTGACGGACCTGTTGTGGCGGATGGGGATTCGCACCATCGGGCAGTTCGCCGCGCTGTCGCGCAGCGATGTGGCCTCCCGGTTCGGCGCCGACGGGGTGACTGCGCACCGGTTGGCCCGCGGCGAGCCCGAACGGCCGCCCTCCGGGCGGGAGCCGCCGGCCGAGCTCGAGGCCGTGCTGGACTGCGATCCGCCGATCGACCGGGTCGATGCCGCGGCGTTCGCCGGGCGCTCGCTGGCCGGAACGCTGCATCAGGCGCTGATGGCCGCCGGCGTGGGATGCACCCGGCTGGCCATCCACGCCGTCACCGCCAACGGCGAAGAACGCCATCGGGTGTGGCGGTGCGCCGAGCCGTTGACCGAGGACGCCACCGCCGACCGGGTGCGCTGGCAGCTCGACGGCTGGCTGAGCAATCGCACCGCGCGCGATCCCCGGCCCACCGCCGCGGTGACGCTGTTGCGGCTGCAGGCGGTGGAGGTGGTATCCGCCGAGGCGCTGCAGTTGCCGCTCTGGGGTGGGCTGGGGGAGGAGGACAGGCTGCGGGCCCGCCGGGCGCTGGTGCGGGTGCAGGGGTTGCTCGGTCCGGAGGCGGTGCGAGTGCCGGTGCTGTCTGGGGGTCGCGGGCCGGCCGAGCGCATCACGCTGATCCCGCTGGGCGACGAGCCGGTGCCGCGGGCCGATCCCGATCTGCCGTGGCCCGGCCGGCTGCCCGCGCCGTCACCGGCGGTGTTGCTGGACGATCCGGTGGAATTGCTTGACACCCAAGGGAACCCGATACGGGTGACCAACCGCGGGCTGTTCTCCGCCGACCCCGCCCGCATGATCAGCCAGGGCCGAGACGAGCGGCTGTGCTGGTGGGCCGGCCCCTGGCCGGTCGACGAGCGGTGGTGGGACGACCGGCCCGGGGGCGGTCAGGGGGCCGGTCAAGGGTCCGGCCGCACCGCCCGCGCCCAGATCCTGCTGGAAAGCGAGCGTGCGTTGCTGTTGTGCTATCGCCAGCGGCGCTGGTACCTCGAGGGCAGCTACGAGTAGATGGGCCGCAGCGCCTCCGGCGTCAGGTCCTTGAGCGAGGGATATCCGTCGACGGCCATGATCAGGTCCGCTTCGGCCAGCAGCGAGCGCAGCACGTGCACGACGCCCTCGACGCCCCCGAGGGCCAGCCCGTAGGCGTAGGGGCGGCCGATCCCGACGGCGGTCGCCCCCAGCGCGAGGGCCTTGATGATGTCGGCCCCGCTGCGCACGCCCGAGTCGAACAGCACGGGCAGCCCGTCGGCCGCCTCGAGCACGTCGGGCAGGCAATCCAGGCAGGGCAACCCGCCGTTGGCCTGCCGGCCGCCGTGGTTGGAGCAGTAAATGCCGTCCACGCCAATGTCTTTGGCGCGGCGGACGTCGTCGGGGTGGCAGACGCCCTTGACCATCAGCGGCAGGTCGGTCTCCGCCCGCAGCCACTCCAGGTCGTCCCACCGGAACGGGCCGCCGAAAATGGGCAGCTTGCGCACCGCCGCCTCGGTGGCGTCTTCGCCCCGGCTCAAGCGGGAGCGAAAAACGGGATCGCTGGTGTAGTTGGCCAGGCACCCGCTGGGCACCTGGGGGTAGTTCCCCCCGCTGAGGTCGCGGGGCCGCCAGCCGGTGACCCAGGTGTCCAGGGTGACCGCGATGGCCTTGAAGCCGGCCGCCTCGGCGCGGTGCACCAGGCTGGCGGCCATCTTGCGGTCCGGCGGCGTGTACAGCTGGAAGAACGCCGGGCTATCGCCCAGTTCGGCGGCGATATCCTCCATCGGGTCGGAGGTGAGCGTGCCCACGAAGAACGGGACGCCGGTGCGGACGGAGGCCCGGGCGCAGAGCATGTCCCCGTGGCCCTCCGGGTCGCACACCCCGATGACGCCGATGGGCGCCATGAAGATCGGCGACGGAAACCTCATGCCGAACAGCTCGACGGACATGTCGCGCTCCTCGGGGGCGATCCCCATCCGCGGGTACAGCCCCCACCGTTTGAAGGCCGCGCAGTTGGCGCGCTGGGTGTGCTCGTCACCGGCGCCGCCCGCGACGTACTGCAGCACCTTCGGTGCCATCGCCGCCGCCGCCTTTTCCTCCAGGTCCTCGAACCTGATCGGGTACTGCGGCTGATTACCGTGCAGCGACTGGTCGTACAGCTCTTTTTGATAGTCGGCGAAGGCCATAGTCGGTCCAGTACCCCGCACCCCGTGCACCAAACCGTGTTCGAGGATGCGGCCCGACGCATCGGCCGGTGTGGCCAAAACGCGTTCGGCACTAAGCGGTTTCGATGCGCTTCGCTATGCGCGCGTCAGTAGCGTCCGAAGACGGTCGCCACGTTGTGTCCGCCGAAGCCGAACGAGTTGTTGATCGCGTACTCGTAGTTGCCGGGGCGGGGTTTGCCGGCCACCACGTCCAGGTCGATCTCGGGGTCGAGGTTTTCCAGGTTCAGCGTGGGCGGCACGACCTGGTCGCGCAGCGCGAGCACGGTCAGGATCGATTCGACGGCGCCCACGGCGCCCACGGAGTGGCCCAGGGCGGCCTTGGGTGCGTAGACGGCGGCGTTGCCGCCGTGGGGGCCCAGGGCGTTGTTGATGGCCCTGCCCTCGGCGACGTCGCCGACCGAGGTGCCGGTGGCGTGGGCGTTGACGTGGTGGATGTCGCTGGGGGAGAGCCCGGCGAGCTGGATGGCGCGGGTCATGGCGTGCCCGGCGCGTTCGCCGTTGGGGTCGGGGGCCACCATGTGGTAGCCGTCGGAGGTGATGCTCGCCCCCATGATGCGGGCCAAGATGTTGGCCCCGCGGGCCTTGGCGTGCTCCTCGGTCTCGATCACCATCAGGGCGCCGGCCTCGCCGAACACGAAGCCGGTCCGGTCGCGGTCGAACGGGCGGCACGCGCCGACGGGGTCGTCGTTCTTGGTCGACATCACGATCCGCATCTGCGCGAACGCCGCGATCGCGACCGCCTCGATCCTGACCTCCACGCCACCGCAGATCGCGATGTCGGCCTCCCCGAAGACGATGTTGCGCCACGCCTGGGCGACGCCCTCCGAACCCGACGCGCACGCCGACACCGGGGTGATGACCCCGGCCTTGGCGTGCCGCTCCAGGCCCACCGCAGCGGCGGCCCCGTTGGGCATGTACTTGGACACCGCCAGCGGGGAGACACCCTTCATCCCGCGGGCGCGCAGGTCGTCGTAGCTGAACACGATTTGCTCCGCCGAGCCCAGGCCCGTGCCGACGGACACCATCAGCCGGTTGCTGTCGACCTCGGGCGAGCCGGCGTTCTCCCAGACCCGCCGGCCCAGGACGGTCGACATCATCTGCAGGTAGCCCATCCGGTGGCGTTCGGCGCGGGTGAGTCCGCCGTCGAAATCCTCGAGCAGATGACCGCCGATGCGCACCGGCAGGTCAAACTCCTCGACGAACGAGTCCTCGAGTTTGCGGATGCCACTTTGCCTGTCCAGCAACAGCTTCCACGTGGCCTCGGCGTCAGTCGCCAGTGCGGTCGTCATGGCAATGCCCGTGACGACCACGTTCGGCAGCGTTTTCCCCGTAACCAGCTCCGCCATGACTTCCGAAACCTTTCATTTGATGAGAGCTGCTAACGAATTGACGCCGAGCCCCACACATCCCACCAAATCATGCCAACACAAACCCCCATTGTCCCTGACGTCAAGGGCGTGGCGTTAATCGGCGCGTACCGCCTGCGCCTGCGCCACCAGGGCGCGGCCGCCGGGCAACGCCCGCAGAACGGCGCGGGCCAGCCGGTCGCGGCCGCGGAGAGCGCCGGTCCTGGCCTGACCGGTGCGCAAATGGCGCCACCCCAGGCCCGCCCACGACGCCGCGACCACGGCGTCGGTCACCCCGCCGCGGGCCCGGCGCCGGTCGACGAGGGCCAGGCCGAGCGTGGTCGCCGAGTGCACCGTGTCGACCCAGACCCCGGCCGCCAGTTCCTCCGGGCCGGGGTCGACCCCCGACAACGCCGCCTGGACCAGATGGCGAGCGCCCAGGATCCGGGTGACGACGATCGCCTTGCGATCGACCCGTACCCCGTGGATGTGGCTCAGCACCTCGGTGGGGGCGGCCAGCAGCACGCCGCCCCACCCCGCCCGGATCAGCTCGATGGCACGAAACTTCATGGGGTATCGGCTAACCGGCGCGCGAAGGGGCCCACCCGCTCGATGAACCGATCGAAGAACCCCGCTGCGTCCACGTCAATCCCGATGAGCGCGTTGGGTTCTCGGCGACCCGACCAGTCGGTCACCGTCATGGCGCGGGTCAGGGTCCCGGTCAGCTCGATGTCCACCGTCGCCGGCCGGGTGTTGACGAGCCCCGGATCCAGCGCGACGGCGGCGGCCAACGGATCGTGCATGTGTGCTTGATACCCGTGGCCGAGGTCGTGGTAGGCCTCCAGGTAGAACCGGGTCGCGTCCTCGATCACCCTGATCAGGGGGTTGGACGCCGTGGACCGGGTTGCGCGTTCGTCGTGTTCGCTCAGCGGCGTGGTCGTCGACCCGGCGGCGGCCGCCAGCCGGGCCAGGTGCTCCGGTGTCATGGCGACCTTACGGGTCAAGTCCAGCCCGCACAGGATCGGAAGCCGTTGGTGGCCAACGGTTTCCTGGCCCCAGGCCGCCAGCACCTCGGCCGCGGCCTCCGGGTCCACGCTGATGTTCCATTCCGCGACCGTGGTGGTGTTGCCCCGGTGGTCGTAGGAACCCCCCATGATCACCAGCCGGCGCAGCAGCGACGGCAGGGTGGGTTCGGCGCGCAGCGCCAGCGCCAGATTGGTCAACGGGCCGGTCGCCACGCCGATGAGCTCCCCGGGGTGGGCCTTCGCCGCCCGCACCCACGCGTCCGCGGAGTCGTAGTCGGTGAGCCCGTCCCCACCCGGTGGCAGCTCGGCGTAGCCTAATCCCCTGGGGCCGTGGACTTTTGACGGCAAACACATCGGTCCGGTCAGGGTTTGATCGGAGCCTCTCGAAACCGGTATGCCGGTGACCTCGCACAGCCGCAGCAGGCCGAGATTGTTTTCGCAGACCTGCTCCACCCCGACGTTTCCACCGGTCGAGGCGATGCCGACCACCTCGGCGTCCGGGCTGGCGAACAGGTAGATCAGCGCCAGCGCGTCATCCACGCCGGTGTCGACGTCGACGAAAACGGGAGCGTTCATTGTCTACAACCGTTCATTGTCTACAACATAGCCATCTCGGCTATTAGGCTGAGCTGATGCCCACAACGTCGGAGCCCCCGGAGGGCACTGAATTAACGCCGCACTTCGACGACGTGCAGGCCCACTACGACTTGTCGGACGACTTCTTCCGGCTATTCCTCGACCCGACCCAGACGTACAGCTGCGCCTACTTCGAGCGCGAGGACATGACGCTGGAGGAAGCGCAGATCGCCAAGATCGACCTCGCCCTGGGCAAACTCGGGCTGCAACCGGGCATGACGTTGCTCGACGTCGGCTGCGGCTGGGGCGCCACCATGATGCGCGCCGTGGAGAAATACGACGTCAACGTTGTCGGCCTCACCCTGAGCCGCAACCAAGCCGAGCACGTCGAGCGGCTGATCGCGCAGTCGAAGAGCCCCCGTTCCGCGCGGATCCTGCTGCAGGGCTGGGAGGAGTTCGACGAGCCGGTCGACCGGATCGTCAGCATCGGCGCCTTCGAGCACTTCGGGCACGAGCGCTACGACGCGTTCTTCACCATGGCGCATGACCTGCTGCCCGACGACGGGGTCATGCTGCTGCACACCATCACCGGTCTGCACCCGACCGAGATGGTGGAGCGCGGCATGCCCATCTCGTTCACGTTCGCCCGATTCATCAAATTCATTGTCACCGAGATCTTTCCGGGTGGGCGGTTACCGTCGATACCGATGGTGCAGGAGCGCGCCACCGCGAACGGCTTCACCGTGAGCCGCATCCAGTCGCTGCAGCCGCACTACGCGAAGACCCTCGACATCTGGGCCGCCGCGCTGCAAGCCCACAAGGAGGAAGCCATCGCGGTGCAGTCCGAGGAAGTCTACGAGCGGTACATGAAATATCTGACCGGCTGCGCCGACGCCTTTCGGGTGGGCTATGTCGACGTCAACCAGTTCACGTTGGAGAAATGATCACCAGTGCACGCCGGGCACCCGGCGCACCAGCCGCTTGACGCCCCGCGGCGTGCGCAGGCCGCCGGTGACGGCGCGGACGGGCCGGTTGGGCTTGCGGCGCACGGCCGGCGGCGGCGCTTGGGCGGCGGGTGCCAGCCCGCGCGCCGCGGCCGAGTCGGGATAGCCGAGATAGAGCTGGTGCAGGATTCGCCGAGAAGTCCTGGGGACGAAGTAATTTCCGGCCTCGGCAAGCGTGCCCAGCGGGGTGTCGATGCGCGCGGGCTTGTCGACCAGCCCGCGCACCACCATCGCGGCCGCGCGTTCGGGGCTGATCGCCCGGACCGGGTTGAGCCGGTGCGACGGCACGATCATGGGGGTGCGCACCAGCGGCATGTGGATGTTGGTGAAGGTGATGTGGTCGGACAGCACCTCGGATCCGACCACGTCGGAGAACGCGTCCAGCGCGGCCTTGGTCGGCAGGTAGGAGCTGTATTTGGGGTTGCGTGCCTGCACGCCGGCGCTCGACACGTTGACGACGTGGCCGAATCGCCGCTCGCGCCAATGCGGCAGCAGCGCCAGCACCATTCGCACCGCGCCGAAGTAGTTGACCGCCATCACCCGTTCGTAGTCGTGTAGCCGGTCGGTGGAGTTGACCACCGAGCGGCGGATCGAGCGGCCGGCGTTGTTCACCAGGTAATCGACGTGGTCGAAGCGCCCCAGGATGTCTTTGACGGTGTGCTCCACCGACGCGGAATCGGTGACGTCACAGGTAAAGGCATGGGCGGCACCGCCATTGGCGCGGATCTCGGCGACCAGCTCATCCAGCGCGGCGCCGTTGCGGGCCAGCGCGAACACCGTGGCGCCGCGCTCGGCGATCGCGATCGCCGACGCCCGGCCGATGCCGCTGGACGCGCCGGTGATGATGACGTGCCGGCCGTGCAACGGTCCTCGCGGATCGTCGCGGCGCGCGCGGTCCGGATCGAGGTGTTCCGCCCAGTACCGCCACAGCTTCGGTGCGTAGGAGGAGAACTCGGGAACCCGTATCCCGTAGTCCCGCAAGGCGTTTCGGGTCTTCTCGCTGACGAAGGTGGGCGGCAGGTCGACGAGGTCGAACACCTCGGCGGGGATGCCCAGCTGGGTGGCCGCCATATTGCGCAGCACCCTGGCGCGGCCGCGCACGTTGAGGACGGGGGCGGCCACCGAGCGGGGCAGCGACCCGCGCAGCGGCGGCAGCCCGGCCGCCTTGGCCACGCCGCGGTAGATGCCGCGCAGGCCGATCGTCTTCTCGGCGGTGAGGTGGAACGTCTGCCCGTCACGACCGTCGGCGTGCAGGAGCGCGACCAGCGCGTCGACGACGTAGTCGACAGGGACGATGTTGGTGCGGCCGGTGTCGGGCAGCAGGATGGGCGTCAGCGACGGCAGGACGGCCAACTTGGCCAGCACGCCGAAGAAGTAGTACGGCCCGTCCACCTTGTCCATCTCGCCGGTGCGCGAATCGCCCACGACGACCGCCGGGCGGTAGATGCGATGGCGCAGGCCGGGCGTCGAGCGCACCAGCAGTTCGGCTTCGAACTTGGTCTGGTGATAGGGCGTCGGCAGTTGCTGGCCGACGTCGAAGTCGTCCTCGGTGTATTCGCCGCGGAAGTCGCCCGCCACGGCGATCGACGAGACGTGGTGCATCGTCGCGCCCAGGCGCCGCGCCAGCTCGATCACCGCGCGGGTGCCCTCGACGTTCGCGGCGCGCTGCTCGGGCTCGCCGGCGGTGATGTCGTAGATCGCCGCGCAGTGCACCACGTGGTCGATCTCGCCCAGCTCGGCGAGGACCTCGTCGCTCAGGTCCAGCTCCGGCAGCTCGGCGACCAGCGGTTTGACCCGATCGCCCCACTGCGCCGCGAGGCGTTCGAAGCGGCCCAGCGACCGCCGTCGCACCAGCACCCACACCTGTGCGTCGGGCCGGGATTCCAGAAGACGAGACACGACGCGGCGACCAATAAACCCGGTACCGCCGGTAACGACATACCGCATGAAGACATGGTGGCGTCGGCAGCCGCCCACGTCAACTGCCGATCCGCGAGGGCTGGCCGCGGCCTAGCTGTGGAAGTCGCGGATCCCGTCCCAGTCGACCAGCGTCCAGCCGGTCATCGGGTTGCCGGTGATCACCACGCGGCCGGTGTTGGGCAACGGGTGGGTGTTCATCAGGCTTTCCTTGCCGTTGCGGGTGTTCATCAGCGTCCACACCATGATCGCGTTGGCGTGCGAGAACACCACCGGGTTGCGGTGGCCGCTGTTGTAGACCTTGTTGACGGCCGCGGTGAACTGGTCGTTGAACTCTTTGCCGCTGATCGAGCCGGGGATGCTGTAGGACACATCGCCCTTGATCCAGTTCACCGGGGCCACCAGGTAGGTCGACTTCGCCATCGACTCGGGTTTGCCGTTGTACCAGCCGGCGTTGATCTCCTGGATGCCGGGCAAAATCTCGACCTGCTTGCCGAGCTCGGCGGCCAGCGGCGCGGCGGTTTGCTGCGTCCGGGTCATGGTGGAGGCGTAGACGCTGTCGTAGTCCTTGCGGCCGAGTTGGTGCGCGATCTGTTCGGCCTGCCCCTTGCCCTCCGGGGTCAGACCCGGGCCCGGCACGTCGGTGTCGATGGTGCCGGCGGCGTTGGCCTCCGACTGGGCGTGCCGGACGAACGTCACCGTGATCGACCGCGCCTGCGGCGAGCCGCCGCAGCCGGCGACGATTACCGTTGCGGTGAGGGTGGCGACCGCAACCGAGGCCTTCCGGAACAAGCTGCGCTTGGACATGGGAGATAGCCTGCCCTGCCGACGCCTTCGGTGGGAAGGGTTTGCGATGGTTACGTGCAGAAAAGCTCTCGATTTCTGGAATAGGAGACCCCATGGCGATTGACCCGAGTGCCGTCGGCGCGGTGAGCGAACCCATGACCTTCGAATGGACCGACCGGGACACGCTGCTCTACGCGCTCGGTGTCGGCGCCGGCATCGACGACCTGGCGTTCACCACCGAGAACAGCCACGACATCGACCAGCAGGTGCTGCCCACCTACGCGGTGATCTGCTGCCCGGCCTTCGGCGCGGCGGGCCTGGTCGGAAAGTTCAACTGGGCCATGCTCTTACACGGATCGCAGAGCATCCGGCTGCACGCCCCGCTGCCGCCCGCGGGGAAGCTCTCGGTGGTCTCCGAGGTCGCCGACATCCAGGACAAGGGCGAGGGCAAGAACGCGATCCTCGTGCTGCGCGGCCGGGGCACCGACCCGCAATCGGGGCAGCTGATCGCCGAGACGCTCACCACCCTGGTCATCCGCGGCGAGGGCGGGTTCGGCGGGATGCCGGGTCAGCGGCCGGTCGCGCCCGAATTCCCGGACCGCGAGCCCGACGCGCGGATCGCGCTGCCCACCCGCGAGGACCAGGCGCTGATCTACCGGCTGTCCGGCGACCGCAACCCGCTGCACAGCGACCCGTGGTTCGCCCGCGAGCTCGCCGGGTTCCCCAAGCCGATCCTGCACGGGCTGTGCACCTACGGGGTGTCGGGTCGCGCGCTGGTGGCCGAGCTCGGTGGGGGCGTCGCGGCCAACATCACCTCGATCGCCTCGCGATTCACCTCGCCGGTGTTCCCCGGCGAGACGCTGACCACGCTGATCTGGCGCACCGGGGAGGGCAAGGCGGTGTTCCGCACCGAGGCGTCCGGCGCCGAGGGTTCCGGCGTTCGCGTGGTGCTCGACGACGGCGCGGTGGAATACGCCTGACTAGGCTTCGAGCTGATCGGCCAGCCGGTCGGTGAACGCCGCGGCCCGCGCGGGGCTGTCCAGCGCGAACAGCGCCGCGGTGGCGCGGTCGCCATCGTCGCTGTGCCGCACCAGGATCGGGACCCCGTCGTCGTGCACCGCGTCGAACGCGTCCTCGTCGGTGATGTCGTCGCCGAGGTAGACCGGCGTGAGCGATCCCGACCCGGCCCGGTGCAGGTGATCGATCACCCAGCGCAGCGTTTTTCCCTTGTCCCAGTCCAGATCCGGGCGCAGCTCGATGACCTCGCGGCCGGTGGTCACCCGGAGCGCGTCGCGGCGCCCCGCCGCGCGCACCGCGGCCAGCACCTCACCCACGCGGTCGCGTCCGGCGTTGCGGTAGTGCACGGCGACGCCGAATCGCTTGTGCTCCACCACCACTCCGGGGATTCCGCCGAGCTGGTCGCGCAGCCGGGCCGCCGCCTGCTCGAGCACCGGGATGGCCGCGGCCGCGGCGTCGTTCTGATGGTGTGTCCCGTCGGGCGCGGTCAGCTCGAAACCGTGACTGCCCGCGTACCAAATGCCAGGCACGCCAACGCGATTCGTCACATCGGCGAGATCGCGGCCCGACAGCACCGCGACCGGACAGCCGGCGGCCAGCTTCGCCAGCGCCTCGGTGGCCCCGGCGACGGGCCGCGCGGCGTCGGGGTCGTCGACGATGTCCGAGAGCGTGCCGTCGAAGTCGAAGAACACGGCCGGCCGCCGGCCGGCCAGGCCATCGGCGGCGTCGGTGAGGGCCCGCATCGCATCCGGCAGTTGCGACATCCGAAGGTCCCCGGTGCGCACGCCGACCTCGCCGAGGTCGCTGACCACGGCGTCGGCCCCGGCGTCACGCAGCGCGCCGGCGCTCCCGGCCGGCCCGACGCCGATCACCGACGCGAATCCCGCGGCGCGGGCGGCCTCGACGCCGGCCGTCGCCCCGGCGACCACGACGGCGCGGCCCGGGCGCACCTTCAGGTCCGCGGCCGCCCGCGCCGGGCCGTCGGCGGGGACGACGGCGGTGCCCACCCCGACGTCGCGCAGCCGCGCGGCCAGCGTTGAGCCGAGGTCGGTTTCCAGGTCGAACAGCACCGCGTCATGGCGGCGCGGGTCGATGATGACCGGCATGTGCCAACCCTCTCACGGCGACCTCTATCGAACATATTTTCGATAGACTGCGCGTATGGGCTGGTTCAACGGGCCGCCGAGCTGGGCGGAAATGGAGCGGGTGCTCGACAGCAAGCCACGCCGTGCCGGTGAGCCGGCGGGGCTTCCCGAGGACGCCCCCCTGTCGCGCAAGCGCGCCACGTACCGGCCGCCGGGGGACGGCCGGGCACCCCGCCCGTCCGTCGGCCGTTCCGTTCCGTATGCCGAACTGCATGCGCATTCGGCGTTCAGCTTCCTAGACGGGGCGAGCACGCCCGAGGAACTGGTCGAGGAGGCGGCCCGGCTGGGCCTGCGCGCCCTGGCGCTCACCGACCACGATGGCCTGTACGGGGCGGTGCGGTTCGCCGAGGCGGCCGCCGAGCTCGACATGCGTACCGTGTTCGGCGCCGAACTGTCGCTGGGCGGTGAGGCCCGCACCGAGCGGCCGGACCCGGCGGGCCCACACCTGCTGGTGCTGGCCCGCGGCCCCGAGGGTTACCGGCGGCTGTCGCGGCAGCTGGCCGCGGCGCACCTGGCCGGCGGCGAGAAGGGCAAGCCCCGTTACGATTTCGACGCACTGACCGAGGCCGCCGGCGGGCACTGGCACATCCTGACCGGGTGTCGCAAAGGCCATGTGCGCCAAGCGCTTTCCGACGGTGGTTCGGACGCCGCCGAGCGGGCGCTGGCCGACCTGGTGGACCGGTTCGGTGCGCAAAGGGTCAGCGTCGAGTTGACCCATCACGGGCAACCGCTCGACGACGAACGCAACGCGGTGCTGGCCGCGCTGGCCCCGCGCTTCGGGGTCGGCGTCGTCGCCACCACCGGCGCGCATTTCGCGGGGCCGTCGCGGCGCCGGCTGGCCATGGCGATGGGCGCCATCCGGGCCCGGGAGTCCCTGGATTCGGCCGCCGGGTGGCTGGCCCCGCTGGGCGGTTCGCACCTGCGCTCCGGCGCGGAGATGGCCCGGCTGTTCGCTGGGGGCCCCGACGTGGTGACCGCGGCCGCCGAACTGGGCGAGCAGTGCGCGTTCGGGCTGGCGCTCATCGCGCCCCAGCTACCGCCGTTCGACGTGCCCGACGGGCACACCGAGGACAGCTGGCTGCGGCAGCTGACCATGGCCGGCGCGCGCGACCGCTACGGTCCGAACGCACCGCGCGCCTACGCACAGATCGAGCATGAGCTCAAAGTCATTGCCCAGCTGCAATTTCCGGGCTACTTCCTGGTGGTGCACGACATCGCCCGGTTCTGCCGGGACAACAACATCCTGTGCCAGGGCAGGGGATCGGCGGCCAACTCCGCGGTCTGCTACGCCCTCGGCGTCACCGCCGTCGACCCGGTGGCCAACGAGCTGCTGTTCGAGCGCTTCCTGTCGCCGGCCCGCGACGGGCCACCCGACATCGACATGGACATCGAGTCCGACCAGCGCGAAAAGGTCATCCAGTACGTGTACGACAAATACGGCCGGGACTACGCCGCCCAGGTCGCCAACGTCATCACCTACCGGGGAAAGATCGCGGTGCGCGACATGGCCCGCGCCCTGGGCTTCTCGCAGGGCCAGCAGGACGCGTGGAGCAAGCAGATCAGCCACTGGGGCGGGCTGGCGGACTCGCCGGAGGTCGAGGACATCCCCGAGCCGGTGATCGACCTGGCGAACCAGATCCGGAACCTGCCGCGGCACATGGGCATTCACTCCGGCGGTATGGTGATCTGCGACCGCCCGATCGCCGACGTGTGCCCGGTTGAGTGGGCGCGGATGGAGAACCGCAGCGTCCTGCAATGGGACAAAGACGACTGCGCGGCAATCGGTTTGGTGAAGTTCGACCTGCTCGGGCTGGGCATGCTCTCGGCGCTGCACTACGCCATCGACCTGGTGGCCGAGCACAAGGGGATCGAGGTGGACCTGGCCCGCCTCGACCTCTCCGAGCCGGCGGTGTACGAGATGCTGGCCCGCGCCGACTCCGTCGGCGTGTTCCAGGTGGAGTCGCGCGCGCAGATGGCCACGCTGCCGCGGCTGAAGCCGCGGGTGTTCTACGACCTGGTGGTGGAGGTCGCGCTGATCCGCCCCGGCCCGATC
This sequence comes from Mycobacterium sp. 5-140-3-2, assembly GCF_035666375.1. Lineage (NCBI taxonomy): Bacteria > Bacillati > Actinomycetota > Actinomycetes > Mycobacteriales > Mycobacteriaceae > Mycobacterium > Mycobacterium sp. 5-140-3-2. The sequence goes on along the minus strand of NZ_CP142025.1, from coordinate 4,563,847 downwards.
CAGGGCGGGTCGGTGCACCCCTACATCCGGCGGCGTAACGGTGAGGACCCGGTGGTCTACGACCACCCGTCCATGGAACCGGCGCTGCGAAAGACGTTGGGGGTGCCGCTTTTTCAGGAGCAGCTGATGCAGCTCGCGGTCGACTGCGCCGGGTTTTCCGCCGCCGAGGCCGATCAGCTGCGCCGCGCCATGGGGTCCAAGCGCTCCACCGAACGCATGCGGCGGCTGCGCGGCCGGTTCTACGAGGGCATGCGCGCGCTGCACGGCGCACCCGACGAGGTGATCGACCGGACCTACGAAAAGCTGGAGGCGTTCGCCAATTTCGGTTTCCCGGAAAGCCACGCGCTGAGCTTCGCGTCGCTGGTGTTCTACTCGTCGTGGTTCAAGCTGCACCACCCGGCGGCGTTCTGCGCCGCGCTGCTGCGCGCCCAGCCGATGGGTTTCTACTCGCCGCAGTCGCTGGTGGCCGATGCGCGCCGGCACGGCGTGACCGTGCACGGCCCGGACGTCAACGCCAGCCTGGCGCACGCCACCCTGGAAAACACGGGAACCGAGGTCCGGCTCGGTCTGGGCGCGGTCCGCCATATCGGCGACGACCTGGCCGAGCAACTGGTCGAGGAGCGAAAGGCCAACGGCCCCTTCGCCTCCCTGCTGGATGTGACGTCGCGGCTGCAATTGAGCGTGCCGCAGACCGAGGCGCTGGCCACCGCCGGGGCTTTTGCCTGCTTCGGCATGTCCCGGCGCGAGGGGCTGTGGGCGGCCGGGGCGGCGGCCACCCAGCGGCCGGGCCGCCTGCCCGGGGTGGGCTCGTCCTCGCACGTCCCGGCGTTGCCGGGGATGAGTGAGCTGGAACTGGCCGCCGCCGACGTGTGGGCCACCGGCATCTCCCCGGACAGCTACCCGACGCAGTTCCTGCGGGAAGACCTGGACGCGATGGGGGTGGTGCCCGCCGAGAAGCTGGGATCGGTGCCCGACGGCGACCGCGTGCTGATCGCCGGGGCGGTGACCCACCGGCAGCGCCCCGGCACGGCCCAAGGGGTGACGTTCCTGAACCTGGAGGACGAGACCGGGATGGTCAACGTGCTCTGCGCGCCGGGGGTGTGGGCGCGGCATCGCAAGCTGGCGAACTCGGCGCCGGCGCTGCTGGTGCGCGGGCAGGTCCAGAACGCCAGCGGCGCGATCACCGTCGTCGCCGAGCGGCTGGGCCGCATCACCCTGGCCGTCGGCTCCAAGTCCCGCGATTTCCGCTGACGTGCCACGCCGAACGTGCACTCAGGGCGCAGACTCCGCCGAATCGTCGCCGTGAGTGCACGTTCGGCGTGAACCGGCCGGCCCGCCGCGTCGGTAGTCTCCACCCATGACCATCAACCTGTCCGTCGACGAAGTCCTCACCACCACCCGCTCGGTCCGCAAGCGCCTCGACTTCGACAAGCCGGTCAGCCGCGACGTGCTCAGGGAATGCCTCGAACTCGCGCTGCAGGCGCCCACCGGGTCCAACGCGCAGGGCTGGCAGTGGGTCTTCGTCGAGGACGCCGAGAAGAAGAAGGCGATCGCCGACGTCTACCTGGCCAACGCCCGCGGCTACCTCAGCGCTCCGGGGGCCGCGTACCCCGACGGGGACACCCGCGGCGAGCGGATGGGCGCGGTCCGCGATTCCGCCACCTACCTCGCCGAGCACATGCACGAGGCGCCGGTGCTGTTGATCCCCTGCCTCGAGGGCCGCCCGGACAAGTCGCCGTTGGGTGGGGTGTCGTTCTGGGCGTCGCTGTTCCCGGCGGTCTGGAGCTTCTGCCTGGCGCTGCGCTCGCGGGGACTGGGGTCGTGCTGGACGACGCTGCACCTGCTGCGCGACGGCGAGCAACAGGTCGCCGACATCGTGGGCATCCCGCGCGACCGTTACAGCCAGGGCGGCCTGTTCCCGATCGCCTACACCAAGGGCACCGACTTCCGCCCGGCCAAGCGGCTGCCCGCCGAGCAGGTCACGCACTGGAACAGCTGGTGACCGCGGCGTTCGCGCGGGCGACTTAGCCGGGCGCGGCGGGTCGCCACGATCAAAGAGAGCTAGGTCGGCCAGGACATCAGCGGCCACACCTCGACGACCCCGTGCGCGACGGCGCACGGGGTCTGGCTCACCCGCTCGATCGCCGCGTCGAGATCGTCGGCCTCCAAGACCGCGAACCCGGCAATCGGCAGCGCCGAATGCAGATAGGGCCCGGGCTCGATCCGCACGCCGGCGCCGTCCGGATTGCGCACCTGAACGGGGTGTCCGGCGGTCCCGATGAGGGCACCCGCGGCGCGCAGCGCGTCATCGCGCGCGTGCGCGGCCTGCCTGCACTCGTCGCTCACGCGGTGGTACCCGGCCGCGTCCCCGTAACCGATGGTGATGAAGGTAGCCATGCCGTGCTGACTTCCCGCGGGCGCGAAACTCACCGCGGCGATCGCGACCTAGGTCGCCCCGGCGTACTCGTGCTGCCGCCACGCCTCGTAGACGGCGACCGCCGCGGCGTTGGACAGGTTCAGCGAGCGCCGGCCCGCCAGCATCGGGATGCGGACCTGCCCGGTGATGTGCGGGTCGGCCAGCGTCGCCGCGTCCAGCCCGGTGGGCTCGGGGCCGAACATCAGCACGTCGCCCGCGCGGTAGCGCACCTGCGCGAACGAGGTGGGCGCGTGCGAGGTGAACGCGAAGACCCGCTCGGGCGACAGCGCGTCCCAGGCCGCCGCCAACGAGGCGTGCACGGTCACCGAGGCCAGGTCGTGGTAGTCCAGCCCCGCCCGTCGCAGCTTGGGTTCGGACAGGTCGAAGCCCATCGGCTCGACCAGATGCAATTCGCAACCCGTCGCCGCCGCCGTGCGGATGGCGTTGCCCGTATTGGGGGCGATGCGCGGGGAGTAGAACATCAGCTTGAACACAACGCGATAATGGTCGCATGGTCGAGCAGAGCATTTGGATGCAGAAGGTCGCTGCCGATCCCGGGCATTCGCATTGGTATATCGAGCGGTTCCGCGCCATGGCCCGCGCGGGTGACGACCTGGCCGGCGAGGCCCGCTTCGTGGACGCCATGGCCCCCCGCGGCGCCCGCATCCTCGACGCCGGCTGCGGGCCCGGCCGGTTGGGCGGCTACCTGGCCGGCGCCGGCCACCGGGTGGTCGGCGTGGACGTCGACCCCGCGCTCATCGCCGCGGCCGAACAGGACCATCCCGGCCCGCGCTGGCTGGTCGGCGACCTCGCCGAGCTCGACCTGCCCGCGCGCGGCATCGCCGACCCGTTCGACGTCATCGTCTCCGCCGGCAACGTCATGACGTTTCTGGCCCCCAGCACCCGGGTCCGAGTGCTGAGCCGGCTGCGCGCCCACGTCGCCGGCGACGGTCGCGCGGCGATCGGCTTCGGCGCCGGGCGCGACTATGACTTCGACGTGTTTCTGAACGACGCGGTCGACGCGGGATTCGCGATCGACGTGCTGCTGTCCACCTGGGATCTGCGGCCGTTCACCGACGACTCCGACTTCCTGGTCGCAATCCTTCGGCCCGCCTAGCGTTTTCGCGGGATCGGTGTTTGCCAGGACCGACCGCGGGCGCGCGGCGCCACCTTGGAGGGACCTGTCTGCTCAGTAACGATTCTGGTGGGCTGGGCCGCGGGCTGTCATACTCGTCGGATTGCCACACTTACACGCGCGCGCCTATCTGGCGCGGGGCGGGTGGAAATAAAGCAGGAAGTTTCATGAGCCTCTCGTTTTGTTCAGCGCTCAGGGTCAGCGCGGCGGCCGGTCATGCGGCCGCGATGACGTGACCATGTTCGCCCGCCCGGCCGGCGCGGCCGAGGCGGATGCCGCCCCGCCCGCACCGGTTCCCGGCGCCGACGCGGCGGCCAAACGCCCGCCCGCCTGGTCGCTGAGCAACTGGCCGGTCGGTTGGAAGGTGCTGGCGATCGTGCTGGTGCCGCTGATCTTGGTGACGGTTTTCGGTGTGCTTCGCATCGACACCGCGATGGACAGCGCGGCGCGCCTGAAACTGGCCGCCACCCGCGCCGACGTGGTCCCGGTGATCACCAAATACATGTCGGCCCTGGACGTCGCGCTGCAGGCCGGCTCCGCCGGGCGCGACGTCGAGGGCGCCAAAAAGAACTACGAGGCCCGCAAAGGCGAACTGCAGGGCCGGCTGGCCGACACCGACGTCACCGACGATGTCCGATCGGGCGTCAACACGCTGCTCGACGCCGGCCAGATGCTGGTGAGCAAGGCGTCTGACAGCGGCCTCGGTCTGCGGGAGCGGGTGACCCTGTACGCGCCGATCCTGTTGACGGCCGAAGACGTCATCAACGCCTCGGTGCGGGTCGACGACGAGCACATCCGCGCCCAGGCGCAGGGGTTGAGCCGGGCGGTCGGCGCGCGCGGGCAGATGACGATGCAGAAGATCCTCATCACCCGCGGGGCCGAACTGCCCGAGCCGCAGCTGCGCACCTCGATGGCCACCCTGGCGGGCACCGAACCGTCGACGCTGTTCGGCATGAGCGAAGTGCTCGGGGCGGGATCGCCCGAGGCCAAGACGCTGCAACAGCAGATGGTGGCCCGGATGGCGATCATGTCCGACCCGGCCAGCGTGCTCGTCGACAACGCGGACCTGCTGCGGTCCGTCCAAGCCACCGACGACATCGCCGACCAGGTCATCAAGAACGTCACCGCCTCAGTGACCAAGGCGGTGCACGCCCAGGCCGCCGACCGGCGCAGCGCCGCGATCCTCGACACCGTGTTGGTGCTGGCGGCGATCGTCATCGCTCTGGTCGTGGTGCTGCTGGTGGCGCGCGCGTTGGTGCGGCCGCTGCGCATCCTGCGCGACGGCGCGCTCAAGGTCGCCCACACCGATCTCGAGGAGGAGGTCGCCCGGGTGAAAGCCGGTGGGGCCGAACCGATTCCGACGCCGCTGCCGGTCTACACGACCGAGGAGATCGGTCAGGTCGCCCACGCCGTCGACGAACTGCACACCCAGGCCCTGCTGCTGGCCGGCGACGAGGCGCGGTTGCGGCTGCTGGTCAACGACATGTTCGAGACCATGTCGCGGCGCAGCCGGTCGCTGGTCGACCAGCAGCTGGCGCTCATCGACCGGCTGGAGCGCAACGAGGAGAACCCCGAACGCCTCGACAGCCTGTTCCGGCTGGACCACCTGGCCGCCCGGCTGCGCCGCAACAGCGCCAACCTGCTGGTGCTGGCCGGCGCGCAGCTCGCGCGCGACCAGCGCGACCCGGTGCCGCTGGCCACGGTGATCAACGCCGCGGTATCCGAGGTCGAGGACTATCGCCGCGTCGAGATCGCCGGGCTGCCCGAGTGCGCGCTGGTGGGCGCGGCCGCGGGCGGCGCCATCCACCTGTTCGCCGAGCTGATCGACAACGCCCTGCGCTACTCGCCGCCGACGACGTCGGTGCGGGTCTCGGCGTCCCGCGGCGGTGACGGCGGGGTCGTGGTGCGGATCGCCGACTCCGGTCTGGGGATGAACGACGCCGACCGCCGCATCGCCAACATGCGCCTGCAGGCCGGCGGCGACGTCAGCCCCGACAACGCGCGCCACATGGGGCTGTTCGTGGTGGGCCGGATCGCGGGCCGGCACGGCATCCGGGTGGGGCTGCGCGGCCCCGCGGCCAACGAGACGGGTACGGGCACCACCGCCGAGATCTACCTGCCGCCGACGGTCCTCACCGGCCTGGCCGCCGCGGAATCGGCTGCGCCCCGGCACATTCGGGCGGTGTCGTCTCCGAGCGCCAAACTCGCCAGCGCGATCGCCGCGCCCCCGCCCGCCGACGACGCGCGGCGGCACGACGGCACGCGCGAGCCGGCGGCCCGCAACGCCCCGCCCGCGCCCGGGCCGTCGGTCACCCTGCTGCCGCGCCGCAACCCGGGTTCCAGCGGCATCACCGACGTCCCGACCCCGCCCGCCGAACCACCGCCCCCGCGGCGGCGCCGCGAGCTCGCGACCCCCTGGTGGGAAAACGCGCCCCAGGCCGCGCCGGCCGCCAGGCCCGAGGCCGCACCGAAGCCACCACCGCAGCCCACGCCCGCGCCGGAGCCCGCGCCCGAACCGGCGCCGGCTCCGCCGGTGCGGGCGGCATCGGACACCTCGGCCTTCTTCGCCGCCCGGCCCCGCGAACCCCGGCAAGACAAGCCCGCCGACCCGGCGACCGACGATGACGTCATCTACCGGCGGATGCTCTCGGAGATGCTGGGCGACCCGCACGACCTGGTCAACAGCCCCGACCTGGACTGGCAGTCGGTATGGGACCGCGGCTGGACCCTGGCGGCGGCCGCCGAGGACAAGCCCGTCGAGTCGCACACCACCGACCACGGCCTGCCGGTGCGCACGCCCGGCGCCCGGCTGGTGCCCGGCGGCGCCAACGCAACGGGTCTGGCCGAACGGGACGAGCCCGAGCACGGCCAGAACGGCAGATCGCACCGGGAGCCGCAGCACGCGGCCGTCACCCGCGACCCCGAGGCGGTGCGCGCCTCGTTCAGCAACCATTTCGGCGGCGTGCGCAGCGGACGCTCGCATGCCCGTGACACGGAGCAAGGACCCGACGAACAATGACCTCCCCCGACAACTCACTGGACTGGCTGGTGACCAGGTTCGCCCGCGAGGTCCCCGGCGTCGCGCACGCGCTGCTGGTGTCCGTCGACGGGCTGCCCATCGCCGCCAGCGAGCACCTGCCCAGGGAACGCGCCGACCAGCTGGCCGCCGTCGCCTCCGGGCTGGCCAGCCTGGCGACCGGCGCCGCGCAGCTGTTCGAGGGCGGGCAGGTGCTGCAGTCGGTCGTCGAGATGGCCAACGGCTACCTGCTGTTGATGCGCGTCGGGGATGGCTCGCATCTCGCGACGCTCGCCGTGACGTCGTGCGACATCGGTCAGATCGGCTACGAGATGGCCGTCCTCGTCGAACGGGTCGGGGGCGTGGTGCAGTCGACCCGCCGGTCCGCCGCCCACTCGTGAGCCGCGATGGACACCCCCGAGAGCTGGCCCGCACACCGTAAGGGGAACCTGGTCCGCCCGTACACCCTGACGTCCGGCCGGACCGACACCAACGTCGAGCTCCCCCTGGAGGCGCCGCTGCAGACTCTGCAGCCCGGCGCCCCCCACCGGTATCCGCCCAACGACGCGCGGGGCAGAATCATCCAGCTGTGCGGCCAGGGCCCGCCGAGCCCGTCGGTCGCCGAAATTTCGGCCCGGCTGGACCTGCCGCTCGGCGTCGCGCGCGTCCTCGTCGGGGATCTGGTGCTGTCCGGCTACCTTCGGGTGCACAGGACGTTGTCCGAGCGTTCGACCCGAGATGAGCGTCACGAACTCATAGGAAGGACCCTGCGTGGCTTACGCGCACTCTGAGGTGCAGCAAGATTCCGGCGCGCACGCGTCGACGAAGATCGTGATCGCCGGCGGATTCGGCGCCGGCAAGACCACCTTCGTCGGGGCGGTGTCGGAGATCATGCCGCTGCGCACCGAGGCGATGCTGACCGACGCCTCGACCGGCGTCGACGCCCTCGAGGCCACCCCGGACAAGCGGACCACCACCGTCGCGATGGACTTCGGCCGGATCACCCTGGCCGAAGACCTGGTGCTCTACCTGTTCGGCACGCCGGGGCAGCGCCGCTTCTGGTTCATGTGGGACGACCTGGTCCGCGGCGCCATCGGGGCGGTGGTGCTGGTCGACTGCCGGCGCCTGCAGGACAGCTTCGCCGCCGTGGACTTCTTCGAGCACCGCAACCTGCCGTTCCTGGTCGCGGTCAACGAGTTCGACGGGGCCCCGCGCTACCCGGTCGCCGAGGTGCGCGAAGCGCTGACCCTGCCCCCGCACATCCCGGTGATCACGGTCGACGCCCGCGATCGCCGGTCGGCGACCGACGCCTTGATCGCGGTCAGCGAATACGCCCTGGCCACCCTGACGCCCAATTGAGCGAGGAGTGGGTCGACCGCGAGTTCGACGGCCACGACTTCACCGACGAAGACCTGAGCCGCTTGCGGACCGAGCGGACCGTGTTCACCGAATGCAATTTCAGCGGCGCCAACCTGGCCGAGTCGCAGCACCGCGGCTCGGCCTTCCGCAACTGCTCGTTTCACCGGACGTCGTTGTGGCACAGCTCTTTTGCCCAATGCTCGATGCTGGGGTCGGTGTTCGTGCAGTGCCGGCTGCGGCCGATCACGTTCGACGAGGTGGATTTCACGCTCGCCGTGCTCGCCGGCATCGACCTGCGGGGCGTCGACTTCAGCGGCTGCCGGCTGCGGGAGGCCAGCCTGGTGGAGGCCGACCTGCGCAAGGCCGTGCTGCGCGGCGCGGACCTGCGTGGCGCGCGGACCGCCGGCGCCCGGCTCGACGGCGCCGATCTGCGCGGCACCACCGCCGACCCCGGGTTGTGGACGACCGCGTCGCTGGCCGGCGCCCGCGTCGACGTCGACCAGGCGGTGGCCTTCGCGCTGGCGCACGGGCTTCGACTGGATGGGGGCCCGCACGACGACGGCTGAGGTTCAGCGCGCGAGCCGGATGCGCCAGCGCACCAGCGCGCCATAGCCGACCGAGAGCGCCGCGAGCATGCCCATGTCGAGCAGCCAGGCCGCCGGCGCGTGCTGGAAATGGCTGTCCCGGGGACTTTGCGGGCCGGGCGAGACCGCCCACAGGTCGACGGTCGACCCTTGCGCGGCGTATCCCCACTGCGACGGCATCAGCCAGGACGCCTGGTCCAGAAGGATCCGGTCGGTGACCGGCACCATCCCACCGCAGAGCACCATCTGCATCATCAGCGACACCACCAGCATCGGCATCACCTGCTCGCCCGTGCGGGCGAGCGCCGAGAGCAGCAGGCCCAGCATCGCCGCGGCCACACACGTCGCCGCCACGGCGACGAACAGCTCGACGGTGGCCGCCGAGCTAGAGGGACCGAGCAGCACCGCTGGTCGCGTCGGCGGCCCCTTGCCCAGCACCACGATGGCGGTGGCGATGGCCGCCTGGGCGACGGCGAACCCGCAGAACACCGCGACCTTGGCCAGCAGGTACGCGGTGGTCGACAGGCCGACGGCCTGTTCGCGCCGGAAGATCGGCCGCTCGCCGATGAGGTCGCGGATGGTCAGCGCGGTGCCCATGAACGCGGCCGCCATGGTGAGCAGGGTCAGGATCATCCCGGCCTCGCCCGCCGACTCGCCGGCCGGGTCGGCGTAGCCGAAGCCGGCGCTGCCGGGAACGGTCAGCGACAGCGCGCCCATGACGAACGGCAGCACGGCCAGGAACACGAAATAGGCGCGGTCGGACACCACCAGCCGGACCTGTCGGCGCGCGATGGTGGAGAACTGGTGGCGCTTGCTGGTGCGTGGCGGCGCGCCGAGCTCGGCCGGCGCCTGGGTCCGCCGCGGGGGCGGCGGTCTGTTCTGGGCCAGAAAGCGGCGATTGGCCTCGTCCGGGTCGGCGCCCACCTTCGCGAAGATGTGCGCCCAGTTGGTGGTTCCCATGGCGGGACCGATCCGGGCGGGCGGACCCAGGAACGCCGTCTTGCCGCCCGGCGCCATCAGCAACACCTGGTCGCAGACGTCGAGGTAGGTCAGCGAGTGCGTCACCACCAGCACGACGCGGCCGGCGTCGGCGAGTTGCCGCAGCATCGTCATGACCTGCAGATCCAGCGCGGGGTCCAGGCCCGACGTGGGTTCGTCGAGGATCAGCAGCGACGGCCCGGTGAGCAGCTCGAGCGCCACCGACGCGCGCTTGCGCTGCCCGCCGGAGAGCCTGTCGACCCGGGTGTTCGCGTGCTCGGTCAGGCCGAGCTCGTCGAGGACCTCGGCGACGACCCGGCCCCGGTCGGCTTTGCTGGTGTCCGGCGGCAGGCGCAGCTCGGCGGCGTATCCGAGGGCCTGGCTGACCGTGAGCTGCCGGTGCACGACGTCGTCTTGGGGGACCATCCCGATCCGGGTGCGCAGCGACGCGTACTCGGTGTGAATGTCGTGGCCCTCGAAGGTGACCGAGCCCGACGTCGGGGTGGCGTACCCGGCGATCAGCCGCGACAGCGTCGTCTTGCCCGCGCCGGAGCCGCCGATGAGCGCGGTCAGTGTGCCGGGGCGGGCGGTTAGCGAGATCCGTTCCAGCAGGCGCTTGTCACCGATGGCGAAGTTGACCTCGCGCACCTCGAGGCCGCCGGCGCGGGTCGCCGCCTCCTGCAGGCGAACCAGCGCGCCGCCGCGCAACACCAGGTCGACGTTGCCGATCGTCACCACGTCGCCCTCGGACAGCGCCGCCGAGGTGACCCTGACCCCGTTGACGAAGGTGCCGTTGCTGCTGTTCGCGTCGCGGATCTCGGGGCCGGCCGGTGTCGGCGTCAAGAAGGCGTGGCGGCGCGAGGCCAGCACGTCGTGGATGACGATGTCGTTGTCGAGCGCGCGGCCGATCCAGGCGGCCCGCCCGGTCACCGGCCGGCGATCGCCTTCGGGTCCCGCGACGGCGACCCGGGTGGTGGGGAACTCCCCGGCGTCGGCCGGCGGCTGCGGCGCGGTGCGCCCGGCGTCCCTGCGCCGAAAGGAGCGTGCCGGCGGGCGTCCCAGTTCGAAGGTGATCCGCGGGCCGTCGGGCTTGCCGATGTTGATGCTCTGGCCGTCGCGGATGTCGACGACCGGCACCCGCCGGCCGTCGAGGTAGACGCCGTTGAGCGTGTTGTTGTCGACCGCGAGCCACCGGCCCCGATCGAAGCGCAACAGCAGGTGCGCGCGGGCGATCAACGGGTGCGCGACCCGCAGGTCGGCGCGCAGGTCGTTGCCGACGACGACGTCGCGGCCGGCGGTGAAGCTGCCCTGCGAGTGCTCGGATCGCGCCGTCAGCAGGGGCTGGGCAGGTCGGGTCATCGCATCCCAGATTAGGGTCGCCGCCTGAGAGCCGCCTCAGCGTTTCAGCCGGATGTGCCAGCGCACGATGCCGGTGTAGGCGATCGAGAGCAGCGCGAGCATGGCCATGTCGAAGACGAAGATGTGTTTCGAGTGCTGCCAGATCGGGTCGTTGGTGGGGATCTGCTTGACCTTCACCAGCGACGGGAAGTCGATCGAGGACGCGCCCGCCGCGTAGCCCCAGCGGGCGGGCGTCAACCACGCCAGCTGTTCCAGCCCGATGCGCTGATACACCGGGATCATCCCGCTGGAGAACACCAGCTGCGACATGATCGACACCACCAGCAGCGGCATGATCTGCTCGTTGGACTGCGCCAGGGCGGACAGCAGCAGGCCGAGCATGGCCGAGGCCACACAGGTGCCCGCGACGGTGACGAACAGCGAGAAGGTGGAGTTGCCGAAGAACTGCGGGTGCGCGGTCGGCGCGCCCTTCCCCAGCCGCACGATGATGGTCGCGATCGCCGCCTGGCCCGTGGCGAAGACGCAGAACACCGCGATCTTGGCCAACAGATAGGCGGTGGTCGACAGGCCGACGGCCTGCTCCCGCTTGAAGATGGCGCGCTCGCCGATGAGATCCCGGATGGTCAGCGCGGTGCCCATGAAGACGGCGCCGATGTTGAGCAGCACCATGATGTACTGCGGCTGGGTGGGTGCGGGGCCCATCGGGTCGGCCGGCCCGAGGCCGGGGTGCGGGCCCTTAACCGTCAGCGACAACGCGCCGATGAGGAACGGCAGGATCGCCAGGAAGATCGTGTAGCCACGGTCGGACACGACGAGGCGAACCTGGCGGCGCGCGATCGTGGACAGCTGCCGCCACAGGTTGGTTTGGGGTGGTTCGCCCAGGTCCGCCGGGCTCTGCGGGGTCGGCGGCTGCGACGACTGCTGATTGCGCTCCTTGAAGCGCCGGTTGGCCTCGTCCGGGTCGGCGCCCACCTTGGCGAAGATGTCGGCCCAATTGCGGGTGCCCATGGCCGCCTCGACCTGGTCGGGTGGCCCGCAGAACGCGGTCTTGCCGCCGGGCGCGACCAGCAGGATCTGGTCGCACACGTCCAGGTAGGACACCGAGTGGGTCACCACCAGCACCACGCGGCCCGCGTCGGCGAGCTGGCGCAGCATCAGCATGACCTGGCGGTCCAGCGCCGGGTCCAGCCCGGACGTCGGCTCGTCGAGCAGCAGCAGCGACGGCTGGGTGAGCAGCTCGAGCGCGACCGAGGCGCGCTTGCGCTGGCCGCCCGAGAGCTTGTCGACCCGCGTCTCGGCGTGCTGGGTCATGTCGAGTTCCTCGAGCACCTGGGCGACGACGCGGGCGCGTTCCTCTTTGCTGGTGTCGGGCGGCAGGCGCAGTTCGGCGGCGTAGTTGAGGGCCTGGTTGACCGTGAGCTGGCGGTGCACGACGTCGTCCTGGGGGACCATCCCGATCCTGCTGCGCATGGACGCGTACTCGGTGTGGATGTTGTGGCCCTCGAAGGTCACCGTGCCCGACGTGGGGCTGGTGTAGCCGACGATCAGCCGCGACAGCGTGGTCTTCCCGGCGCCCGAACCGCCGATGATGGCCGTGAGTGTCCCGGGCCGGGCGGTCAGTGAGATGTGGTCGAGCAACTGCTTGCCGTGGTCGACGGTGTAGCAGACGGAGTTGACCTCCAGGCCGCCGGTCCGCGTCGCCGCCTCGGTGCGCCGGACCAGGCCGTCGCCCGTGAACACCAGGTCGACGTTGCCGATGGTGACCACGTCGCCCTCGGTCAACACCGCGGACCCGACCCGGACGCCGTTGACGAAGGTGCCGTTCACGCTGTGCGCGTCGCGGATCTCGGTGCCCAGCGGCGTCTGGATCAAGAACGCGTGATGGCGCGAGGCGAGCACGTCCTGGATGACGATGTCGTTGTCGGTGGCCCGCCCGATGGTTTGCGACCCGGCCGGTTTCTGGATCGCGCCGGACCGCGACGGCCGCAGCGCCTGGAACATCTTGGTCGCCAGGTTCGCCACCTCGGGCGGCTTGGCGTTGGCGGGTGCGGCCCGGGTGGGCGCGGGGATGTGCTGCGCCGGCGGGGGGCTGTGGACGGGTGCTTGCAGGGGGGAATTGTGCGGCGGGGGTGGCGCGGCGGGCGGGTAGGCGGGCGGTCGCCCACCGCCGGCGCCGTACATGGTTTGCCCCGCCGGGCCGGGCCGGGGAGCGGGCTGCGGCCGCCGCGGAGGCGCCACCCAGTTGGGCGTGCGCCCGGCTGGAGGCGGCGGCGGCCCGGGTGGAGCGGCGACGGGCGGGCCCGGTTGCGCCGACCACGCCGCCGGCTGCGGCGGGGCCGCCACCGGGATGTTCATCGATTCGGTCTTGGGCGGGCGCCCGGCCATGCCTTGGTGGCGGCCGACGTCGAACGTCAGCAGCGGCCCGTCGGGGTTGCCGATGTTGAGGGTCTGCCCGTCGTGGATCTCGACGACGGGCACGCGCCGGCCGTTAACGAAAGTTCCGTTGAGCGAACCGTTGTCGATGGCCAGCCACTTGCCCTGGTCGAAACGCAGCAACAGGTGGGCCCGCGAAATCAGCGGATGCGTGATGCGCATGTCGGCCCGCAGATCGCGCCCGACGACCACATCGTGGCCGGCTGCGAAGGTACGTTCGGACCCTTCGTGATGGACGGTTAGCGCTGGCGGGGCTGGTGCTGACATCGCCACAACTGTAGCTTGCGGCCCTGTGGATCAGCGTGGAGCGGCCGCGGCGTCGGGCGCGCCGGTCACGACGCAGTGCGTCCGGCTGTAGATCGTCGGCATGCACTGATTGCAGTGCGTGCAGGCGGAGTGCACCCGGTGCTGGGCGTCCTCGGCGGCGATCCGGTTGATCAGGTCAGGCTCGGCGAGCAGCGCGCGGGCCATCGCGACGAACTCGAAACCCTCGGCCATCGCCAGGTCCATCGTCTCGCGGTTGGTGATGCCGCCGAGCAGGATCAACGGCATCTTCAACTCGGCGCGAAACAGCTTGGCGTCGCGCAATAAATAGGCCTCGCGGTAGGGGTATTCGCGCAGGAACTTCTTGCCCGTCATGCGCATGCCCCAGCGCAGCGGCGGCTTGAACGCGCCAGCGAACTGCTTGAGCGGCGCGTCGCCGCGGAACAGGTACATCGGATTGACCAGCGAGCTGCCCGCGGTCAGTTCGATCGCGTCGAGCCCACCGTCCTCTTCCAGCCACTTGGCGGTGGTCAGCGATTCGTCGGTGCTGATGCCGCCGCGAACGCCGTCGGCCATGTTCAGCTTGGCGGTCACCGCGATCGGCGTGCCTTCCTTTTCGACCGCGCGGCGGACGGCCATCACCATCCCGCGGGCGACCTTCGCCCGGTTCTGCAGCGATCCGCCGAATTCGTCGTCGCGGCGATTGATCAGCGGGGACAGGAACGAACTCGCCAAGTAGTTGTGGCCCAGGTGGATTTCGACGGCGTCGAAGCCCGCTTCGATGGCCAGCCGGGCGGCGTTCGCGTGGCCTTCGATGACGTCGTCGATATCCTCACGGGTGGCCTTCTTGGCGAACCGCATACCGATCGGGTTGAAGAATCGGACCGGCGCCAGCGCCTTCGCCTTGTTGGACTTGGCGTTGGCGACCGGGCCGGCGTGGCCGATCTGCGCGCTGACCGCCGCGCCCTCGGCGTGGATCGCGTCGGTGAGCCGCCGGAACCCGGGCACGGCCTCGGGCCGCATCCAGATGCCGTTGCCCTCGGTGCGACCGCCGGGGGAGACGGCGCAGTAGGCGACGGTCGTCATGGCGACCCCGCCGGCGGCCGGCAGCCGGTGGTATTCGATGAGGTCGTCGGTCACCAGCGCCTCGGGCGTGCGCGCCTCGAACGTGGCTGACTTGATGGTGCGGTTACGCAGCGTTATCGGACCGAGCTTCGCGGGGCTGAAGACGTCCGGAGGGGTAGACATACCGGGAGCCTAATGGCGATCGCGAGCGCGGCGTAGCCGGGCGCGGCGGGTCGCCATCATCGAGATCTGCCAGACTGTCAGCGTGGGAGCAATCACGCTGGACGGCAAGGCCACCCGGGACGAGATCTTCGTCGACCTCAAGCAGCGCGTGGCCGTATTGACCGCATCGGGACGCACCCCCGGTTTGGGCACCATCCTGGTGGGCGACGACCCGGGCTCCCAGGCGTACGTGCGGGGTAAACACGCCGACTGCGCCAAGGTCGGGATCACCTCGATCCGCCGCGACCTGCCCGCCGACATCAGCACCGCCACGCTCAACGAGACCATCGACGAGCTCAACGCTAACCCCGACTGCACCGGCTACATCGTGCAGTTGCCGCTGCCCAAGCACCTGGACGAGAACGCGGCGCTGGAGCGCGTCGACCCGAACAAGGACGCCGACGGGCTGCACCCGACCAATCTGGGCCGGCTGGTGCTCAACAACCCTGCCCCGCTGCCGTGCACGCCGCGCGGCATCGTGCACCTGCTGCGCCGCTACGACGTCGAGATCGCCGGGGCGCACGTGGTCGTCATCGGCCGCGGTGTGACTGTCGGTCGCCCGTTGGGGCTGCTGCTGACCCGCCGTTCGGAGAACGCGACGGTGACGTTGTGCCACACCGGAACTCGCGACCTGCAGGCGTTGACCAAACAGGCCGACATCATCGTGGCCGCCGTCGGGGTCCCGCACCTGCTGACCGCCGACATGGTGCGTCCCGGCGCCGCGGTGCTCGACGTCGGGGTGAGCCGGACCGACGACGGACTCGTCGGCGACGTGCATCCCGACGTGTGGGACGTGGCCGGGCACGTATCGCCCAACCCGGGCGGCGTGGGCCCCTTGACCCGGGCGTTCCTGCTGACCAACGTCGTCGAGCTGGCCGAACGGGAATGACCGCGCGGACCGTGCTGCGAGCCCAGTGGCCGATTCTGTTGGTGGGCTTGATCTTTGCCGCGGCACTGGTATTGGTGGGAGCCAACTTCTGGCGGCGGGGCTCGCTGTTGATCGGCATCGGTGTGGGCGTGGCCGCGCTGCTGCGATTGGTGCTATCCGAGGAGCGGGCCGGCCTATTGGTGGTGCGCGGCAAGGGAATCGACTTCATCACCACCGCGGCGGTCGGGGCGGCGATGGATTACATCGCCTGGACGATCGACCCGCTGGGCACCGTCTAGTAACTCGGCAGCGCCGGAATCTGTCCCGGCATCTGGCCGGCCATGCCCGGGATTTGGCCCGTCATTCCGGGGACCTGGCCACCCATGCCCGGGATCTGGCCCCCCATGCCCGGGATCTGGCCCCCCATTCCCGGGATCTGGCCGGGCATTCCCGGAACCTGCGGCATGGCGCCGGACAGGTTGCCGCTGGCGATGTTCGCCATCTCCTGGGGGCAGTACGTCTGGATCGCGATCGTGGTGAACATGCTCGCCATCTGCGGGGACATGCCACGGCCGGAGATGCTGGACGCTGCCCCGGCGAAGCTGCCGCCCGGCTGCGCGAGCATCGGGCAGATCGACTCGCCTACGGCCATCGCGTTTCCGGGTTCGCCGAAGTCGATGCCGGCGTGATTGAGCGCGTCGATGAAGTCGTCGCCGTTGCCCTCCGCTTCGGCCGGCGCCGCAAAGGCCGAGGCCACGGTGAGCAGGCCGGCGGCCGCGGCGAGCAGGCGAATGGTGAGGGGCTGTTGGCGCAAGACCCAGATCCATTGATGAGTTCGTGCAAGTGCCTTCACGCCAGCCTCCCCGTCCGCATGGAGTGCACCGACGGCACTCGAATCACGCCTACGAACTCTGATCTATCACTGTCACGTTTACGAAACGGTGGGGTAAAGGTTCGCACAATAAGCGTTTCGTGAGGTCGTTGTGTTCGCGATGTGGCTTATTGAGCAGCCGGAGGATCGGCCTTGTTCTCGGGATGGGATTTTTCGAAACCAATTGCGCGAGTGTGAATCTAGGGCGGCCTCAGAGCCGATTTTTGTCGGTGTGTGTCGATAGTTTGGCGGTGTGAGTTCCACTGGTCTGCCCGATGTCGACGCGGTGTTCGACGCGCTCGATGCTGAGGTGGACCGCGCGTGTGCGTTGGTGCTCGACGTGTTGACCGTGCAGCAGCAGCTGGCGGTGTTGGAGCGCTGTGAGAGGCTGCGCCGGCGCATCCCGGTCATTGAGCATCCGCTGCTCAATTCGCTGGCCCGCCAAGTCCCGTCCCAGGATCTGGGCGGCGGCTTGTCCCATGCTTTGACGGAACGCACCCTGATCAGTCGCCACGAAGCCTCTCGGCGTATCAAGGAAGCCCGCGACCTGGGACCCCGCCACGGACTGACCGGTGAACCCCTGCCACCCGCCCTGCCCGCCACCGCCGCGGCCCAGCGCGCCGGAGACCTGGGCGCGGGTCAGGTGGCCGTGATCCGCAAGTTCTACCACCAACTTCCCGGCTGGGTGAGCGCTGCGGCCCGTGAGTTCGCCGAAGCCCAACTGGCCGGGTTCGGCACCCAGTTCGGCCCCGAACACCTCAAAGAATTGGCCCGCGGGCTCACCGATGCGCTTAACCCCGATGGCACGTTCACCGACGAGGACCGGGCCCGCAGCCGCGGGGTGACCCTGGGCAACCAACAAGCCGACGGCATGTCGGAGTTGCGGGGCCTGATCACCCCCGAGCTGCGCGCCACCCTCGAAGCCGTGGAGGCCAAACTCGGTGCCCCGGGCATGTGCAACCCGCTCGACGACATCCCGTGTGTCGACGGCACGCCCAGCCAGGCCGCCATCGACGGTGATACGCGCTCGAAGGCTCAGCGCGGCCATGATGCCCTGCTGGCCGGGCTGCGTGGGCTGTTGGCCTCCGGGGAGTTGGGTCAGCACAACGGGTTACCGGCCTCGATCATCGTCACCACTACCCTGGCCGAGTTGGAGGCCGCCGCCGGGCGAGCCCTGACCGGTGGGGGCACCATCCTGCCGATGAGTGAGGTGATCCGCCTCGGCCGCCACGCGCATCACTACTTGGCGATTTTCGATAAGGGCAAGGCCCTGGCGCTCTATCACACCAAGCGGCTGGCCTCCCCGGGACAACGAATCGTGTTGTACGCCAAGGACCGCGGCTGCACCGCTCCGGGCTGCACCGTGTCGGGCTACTACTGCGAAGTCCATCACGTCACCGACTACGCCACCTGCCACAGCACCGACATCAACGACCTCACCTTCGCCTGCGGCCCGCATCACCGCATGCTCGACCCCGGCGGCTGGACCACCCGCAAAAACCCCCGCGGCGACACCGAATGGAAACCACCACCCCACCTCGAGCGTAATCGGCCACGCACCAACACCTTCCACCATCCGGAGAAACTACTGCGTGACGACGACGATGACGGGTGGTAACCGGGCTGGGGTACTTGAACGACGGATCAGGCTTCCGAGAAGTCGGGCACTGTGATCGCGCCGTCGTCGGCTAGCGCGAACCCGGGGTTGTGGGCGATCTCCCATGCGTGACCATCGGGATCGCGGAACGCGCCCGCATACCCGCCGTAGAACGTTTCGGCAGCGGCGCGGGTGATGGTGGCTCCGGCATCTGTTGCCGCGGCCAGGATCTCGTCCACTTCGGCGCGCGACCGCACGTTGTGAGCCAAGGCGATGCCGCCGAAACCGTCATCGCCTTGATCGGCGATGCCGAGATCGGCCGAAAGCTTCTCTCGCGCCCACAGACTCACCGCGATGCCGCCCGCCTGAAAGAAGACGGTCTCCTGCACCACTTGACCGTGCCAGCCCAGGCGCTCATAGAAGCGGCGGGCGCGGTCCAGATCGGCAACGCCCAGGGTGATGAGACTCAGTCGCTGCTCCATGCGACGAGACACTACGCGGGCGCTCAGCCGGCCAGCGTCGCCCGGGTGCACATGGTGATATAGGGCAGCGCCAGCCCGGTCGCATTCGCCAGGGCCGGATGGGTGGCCAGCAACTGGCGCACCTCGTCGAGCGTTCTGGAGCGAACCTCGGTCGGCGAGGTGATGCAGTAGCTGCGCGACGCGACGAGGTCGATCAATGCTTGCGGCGTAAGGTAACTCGTCCACTCGACCCGATGCTGCGCGAGGTCGGTGAACGGCTCGGGCAGCTGCACCTGGGTGCGGCCGCCGTCGCCGTCGCTGCCGATGATCCGGCCCAGTTCGCGCACCCAGCCGAGCCGTTCGTCGCGGGTGTTCCACACCAGGCCCAGCCGCCCGCCCGGCCGTAGCACGCGGGCCACCTCGGGTATCGCGCGCTCGGGGTCCACCCAATGCCAGGCCTGGGCCACCAGCACCACGTCAACGCTGTTGTCTTCCAACGGAATCTCTTCGGCCGTGCCCAGCAGGGCGCGGGTCTCGGGCAGCGAGGTCCGCAGCACCTCCAGCATGTCCGGGATCGGATCGACGGCCACGACGTCCAGGCCGCGCTCCACCAGCCGGGTCGTCAGCTTGCCGGTGCCCGCCCCCAGGTCGAGCACCTGGCGCGCGCCGACCGGCAACAGCCAGTCGATCGCTTCCGGGGGATAGGACGGGCGGCCACGCTCATAGGCCGCGGCCGCCGAGCCGAATGACAAGGAGCGGTCGTGCCGCGAGCGGGTCACCGTTGCGACGTGCCTTCCCTGCTGTCCGCGCCGGCCAAAACCAGTGTCTTGCGGATCAATTCGCCCACCGCGTCGGATTCCACCAGGAAGCCGTCGTGCCCGCAGAGGGAGTCGACCACCTGCAAAGCGGTGCAGCCCGGCAGGTGCTCGGCCAACTCCTCCTGCAGACGCAGCGGGTAGAGCCGGTCGGATGTGATGCCGCCCACCACCGCCGGCACCGGGCAGCCGCGCAGCGCCTTGGCCACCCCGCCGCGGCCACGGCCGACGTCGTGAGTGTTCAGCGCCTCGGTCAATACCACGTAGCTGCCCGCGTCGAAGCGCTCGAGCAGCTTGTCGCCCTGGTACTCCAGGTAGCTCTGCACCGCGTAGCGGCCGCCGGCGGCGGGATCCTCGTCGCCCTGCGCGTCATTGGCGAACCGGGTGTCCAGGTCCACCTCGCCGCGGTAGGTCAGGTGCGCGAAGCGCCGCGCGATCGCCAGCCCGGTGTCGGGCGCCAGCCCGGTGTCGTGATAGTCGCCGCCCTGCCAGTTCGGGTCGGCCTCGATCACCGCGATCTGCGTGGACTGGGTACCGATCTGATCGGCGGTGGCGCGCGCGCCCACCGCCAGCAGCAGCCCGGACCGGACCCGGTCCGGGTGACCGACCATCCACTCCAAAGCCCTTGCGCCGCCCATGGATCCACCGACCACCGCGGCGACCTCGTCGATCCCCAGCGCGGCCAGCGCGGCGATGTCGGCCTCCACCTGGTCGCGGATCGAAATCCGCGGGAACCTTGAGCCCCAAGGCTTTCCGTCCCGGGTCCGCGAGCTGGGCCCGGTGGAGCCGCGGCAACCGCCGAGCACGTTGGTGGCCACCGCGCACCACCGGTCGGTGTCGATCGGGGCTCCCGGCCCGACCATGCCGTCCCACCAGCCGCCGGTGGGATGTCCTGGTCCGGCCGGGCCGGTGACGTGCGAGTCACCGGTCAGCGCGTGCAGCACCACCACCACGTTGTCGCGCGTGGGCGACAACTCGCCCCAGCGCTGCACGGCGATGTGCACGTCGTCGATCACCGCGCCGCTTTCGGTGGTCAGCGAGCCGATGTGGACAAAGCCGATTTCGCCTTCGTCGGGCAGCGTTTGGGTGGGCGCGTCGGGGATCGTCATCGGGGCGGTCTCCTTCAGAACGCCGCCACGGCGTGCGGATCGGTGCCCGAGGCTCCGGCGGTCGCGCCGAATTTGGCCGCCGCGGCGAAGCCGAGCTCCAGGTCGGCCAGGATGTCGTCGATCCCCTCGATGCCGACCGCCAGCCGCACCAGGCCCGGGCTGACCCCGGTGCTCAGCTGCTCCTGCGGGGACAGCTGGGCGTGCGTCGTGGAGGCCGGGTGGATCACCAGGGAACGCACGTCGCCGATGTTGGCGACGTGGCTGTGCAACTTGAGCGCGTTCACGAAGGCCTTGCCGGCCTCGATGCCGCCGGCCAGCTCGAACGACAGCACCGCCCCGGTTCCCTTGGGCGCCAGCTTCTTTGCCCGCTCGTGCCAGGGCGAGCTGGGCAGTCCCGCATAGTTCACCGAGAGCACGCCGTCGTGGCCGGACAAGAACTCGGCCACGCGCTGGGCGTTGGCGACGTGACGCTCGACGCGCAGGCTCAGCGTCTCGATGCCCTGGGCGACCAGGAACGCGTTGAACGGCGCGGCGGCCGAACCGAGGTCGCGCAGCAGCTGCACGCGCGCCTTGAGCGCGTAGGCCGGCGGACCGAGCTCGGCGAACACCACCCCGTGGTAGCTCGGGTCCGGGGTGGTGAACCCCGGGAAACGGCCCTGCGTCCAGTCGAACGTGCCGCCGTCGACGACGACCCCGGCGATCGCCGAGCCGTGGCCGCCGAGGTACTTGGTGGCCGAGTGCACGACGATGTCCGCGCCGTGCTTCAGCGGCTGGATCAGGTAGGGCGTGGCGATCGTGTTGTCGACGATCAGCGGGACGCCCGTGTCGTGGGCGACCCCGCCGACACCGGGGATGTCCAGGATGTCGATCTGCGGATTGGAGATGGTCTCGGCGAAGAACGCCTTGGTGTTCGGCCGCGCCGCGGCCCGCCACGAATCCAGATCGTCGGGGTCCTCCACGAAGCTGACCTCGATGCCGAGCTTGGCCAGCGAGTAGTGAAACAGGTTGTAGGTCCCGCCGTAGAGCCTGGGGCTCGAGACGATGTGATCTCCGGCACACGCGATGTTCAAGATGGCGAACGTGGCCGCCGCCTGGCCGGAGCTCAGGAACAGCGCCGCCACACCGCCCTCGAGCGCGGCGATGCGCTGCTCGACGACGTCGGTGGTCGGGTTGCCGATCCGGGTGTAGATGTTGCCCGGCACCTCCAGCCCGAACAGGGCGGCGGCGTGCGTGGTGTCGTCGAAGACGTACGAGGTGGTCTGGTAGATCGGCAGGGCGCGGGCGTTGGTGGCCGGGTCCGGCTGCTGCCCGGCGTGCACCTGCTTGGTCTCGAACGACCAATGCGCGGTCGGATCGGTGTTCTCGCTGGTGGTGCCGTTGGAAGAAGAACTGTCGGAACTCACGTGGGTTGGCTTTCTCCTGAAATATGGGCTCGGGTCTTCAGCGGGGCCTTACGGCCGGCCGGCTAGCAGCGGCGCACGGTCGCGCACATCAGCGGCTCCACCAAGGCGAGCCGATGATCGCAAGGAGCTGGACAGAAGCACATCACGTGTCCCCTCTAGTCAGGGGTCCGTTATGGCGGACCCGCGCTTGCCGCGCAGCCTGTGGCTACTAGACCTGGTCATCACCCGGGGCACCCCACCGCGGTTGGAGGGTTGCCGGCCAGCAAGCCGGGGCTTGTCGCTGGCGCTCATGACCAATACGAAGACTATCTTACTGTGCCGACCCGCTGCCAACTGTCGCGGTGCAGACGCAGGTCGACACCTGTCCAAACACCCTTGATAACGTGGCAGTTAGATTGCTGAGCCCCCCACAGATCTGACCATAATCACGCCGGGAGAGGGACCGTGAGCGCCGAAAAGCCGACCGTCATCTACACGCTGACCGACGAGGCGCCGCTGCTGGCGACCTACGCGTTCCTGCCGATCGTGCGTGCCTTCGCCGAACCCGCGGGCATCGAGATCAAGACCAGCGACATCTCCGTGGCCGCCCGGATCCTCGCCGAGTTCCCCGAACACCTGACCGAAGAGCAGCGGGTCCCGGACAACCTCGCGGAGTTGGGCCGGCTGACCAAGCTGGCCGACACCAACATCATCAAGCTGCCCAACATCAGCGCCTCGGTGCCCCAGCTGATCGCCGCCGTCAAGGAACTGCAGGGCAAGGGATTCAAGATTCCGGACTTTCCGCAGAGCCCGAAGACCGACGAGGACAAAGAAATTCGCGACCGCTACGCCAAGTGCCTGGGCAGCGCCGTGAATCCCGTACTGCGGCAAGGCAACTCGGACCGACGCGCACCCAAGGCCGTCAAGGAGTATGCGCGCAAGCATCCGCACAGCATGGCGCCCTGGTCGCCGGCGTCGCGCACCCATGTCGCGACCATGCGCGGCGGCGACTTCTATCACGGCGAGAAGTCGATGACGCTGGACCGCGCGCGCAACGTGAAGATGGAGCTGGAGACCGAAAGCGGCGAGACGATCGTGCTCAAGCCGATGGTGTCGCTGCGCAACGCCGACGTCATCGACTCCATGTTCATGAGCAAGAAGGCCCTCGTCGAGTTCTACGAGGAGCAGATGCAGGACGCCTACGAGACCGGCGTGATGTTCTCGCTGCACGTCAAGGCGACGATGATGAAGGTCTCCCACCCCATCGTCTTCGGCCACGCCGTGAAGATCTTCTACAAGGAGGCCTTCGCCAAGCACCAGGAGCTCTTCGACGAACTCGGCGTCGACGTCAACAACGGATTGGTCGATCTGTACAGCAAGATCGAGTCGCTGCCGGCGTCGCTGCACGAGGAGATCATCCGCGACCTGCACGCCTGCCACGAGCACCGGCCCGAGCTCGCGATGGTCGATTCGGCCAAGGGCATCACCAACTTTCATTCGCCCAGCGACGTGATCGTCGACGCGTCGATGCCGGCGATGATCCGCGCAGGCGGCAAGATGTGGGGCGCCGACGGTCGGCAGAAGGACACCAAGGCCGTCAACCCCGAGTCCACCTTTTCCCGGATCTACCAAGAGATCATCAACTTCTGCAAGACCCACGGGCAGTTCGATCCGACGACGATGGGCACGGTCCCCAACGTCGGGCTGATGGCGCAGCAGGCCGAGGAGTACGGCTCGCATGACAAGACCTTCGAGATCCCCGAGGGCGGCGTCGCCAACATCGTCGACCTCGACACCGGGGAGGTCCTGCTCACCCAGAACGTGGAGGCCGGCGACATCTGGCGCATGCCCATCGTGCGGGACGAAGCGATCCGGGACTGGGTCAAGCTGGCCGTCACCCGGGCGCGCAACTCGGGCATGACCGTGGTGTTCTGGCTCGACACCGAACGCCCGCACGAGGTCGAGCTGCGCAAGAAGGTCAAGGAGTACCTCAAGGAACACGACACCGAGGGCCTGGACATCAACATCATGCCGCAGGTGTGGGCCATGAGGTACACGCTGGAGCGCGCGATGCGCGGCCAGGACACGATCGCCGCCACCGGAAACATCCTGCGCGACTACCTCACCGACCTGTTCCCGATCCTGGAGCTGGGCACCAGCGCCAAGATGCTGTCCATCGTGCCGTTGATGGCCGGCGGCGGAATGTACGAAACCGGCGCGGGCGGTTCGGCGCCCAAGCACGTCCACCAGCTCGTCGAGGAGAACCACCTGCGCTGGGACTCCCTCGGTGAATTCCTGGCTCTGGGAGCGTGTTTCGAGGACATCGGCATCAAGACCGACAACGAGCGCGCCAAGCTCTTGGGCAAGACGCTGGATGCCGCGATCGGAAAGCTGTTGGACAACAACAAGAGTCCGTCGCGCAAGACCGGTGAACTCGACAACCGCGGCAGCCAGTTCTACCTGGCGCTGTACTGGGCCCAGGAACTCGCCGCGCAAAACGACGACGAGGATTTGCGCGAGCGCTTCGCCGCGCTGGCTGACTCGTTGGCCGAGAACGAGGACACCATCGTGGGCGAACTCGCTGAGGTGCAGGGTGAGTCGGTCGACATCGGTGGGTACTACTACCCGGACAGCGAGAAGACGACGGCGGTGATGCGGCCGAGCAAGACGTTCAACGAAGTGCTGGCCGCCGCACAAGGCTGACGCCGCAGGAAAGGCACCGATGTCGAGCCCGGGTTCCAAAGAAGCCAAGATCAAGGTCAAGGGCCGCGTGGTCGAGCTCGACGGCGACGAGATGACCCGCGTCATCTGGAAGCTGATCAAGGACCAGCTGATCCTTCCGCACCTCGACATCGATCTGGACTACTACGACCTGGGCATCGAGCACCGCGACCGCACCGACGACCAGGTGACGATCGACGCGGCCTACGCCATCAAGAAGCACGGCGTGGGCGTCAAGTGCGCGACGATCACCCCCGACGAGGCTCGCGTCTCGGAGTTCAACCTCAAGAAGATGTGGCTCTCGCCGAACGGGACGATCCGGAACATCTTGGGCGGCACCATCTTCCGCGAACCGATCGTCATCTCCAACGTGCCGCGCCTGGTTCCGGGCTGGACCAAACCGATCGTCATCGGCCGCCACGCGTTCGGCGACCAGTACCGGGCGACCAACTTCAAGGTCGACAAGCCCGGCACCGTCGCCATCACGTTCACCCCGGCCGACGGCAGCGAGCCGATGGTCCACGAGATGGTGTCCCTGCCCGACGACGGCGGCGTGGTGATGGGGATGTACAACTTCAAGGACTCCGTGCGCGACTTCGCGCGCGCGTCGTTCAAGTACGGCCTGAACGCCAAGTGGCCGGTGTACCTGTCCACCAAGAACACCATCCTCAAGGCCTACGACGGCATGTTCAAAGACGAGTTCCAGCGCATCTACGACGAGGAATTCAAGGAGCAGTTCGAGGCCGAGGGCCTGACCTACGAGCACCGGCTGATCGACGACATGGTCGCCGCCTGCCTCAAGTGGGAGGGCGGCTACGTGTGGGCGTGCAAGAACTACGACGGCGACGTGCAATCCGACGCCATCGCCCAGGGCTACGGCTCGCTGGGGCTGATGACCTCGGTGCTGATGACGGCCGACGGCAAGACGGTCGAGGCCGAGGCCGCGCACGGCACCGTCACCCGGCACTTCCGCCAGTACCAGGCCGGCAAGCCGACCTCGACCAACCCGATCGCCTCGATCTTCGCCTGGACGCGGGGACTGGCGCACCGCGGCAAGCTGGACGACACCCCCGAGGTGGTCGAGTTCGCGCAGACGCTGGAAAACGTCGTCGTCTCCACCGTCGAGAGCGGGAAGATGACCAAGGACCTCGCCATCCTGATCGGGCCCGACCAGGAGTGGCAGCAGAGCGAGGAATTCCTCGACTCGATCGCGGAGAACCTGGAAAAGGAACTGGCTAGCTAGCCGGCGGCCGGTGCCGGTCGGAAAGCCGGTCCGGGCCCGCGGTGCACTCGTCGATGAAGTCGGCGATGGCCGCGGTGATCCGCTCCGGCGCCTCGAACATCGGCACGTGCCCGACGCCGTCGAGCTTGGTGATCTTCGTTCCCTCCGGCAAAAAGTCGGTGAAATGCCGGCTGAACCTGCTGGGCGGCACCACCCGGTCCTTCTCGCACAGCACCAGCTGCACGGGCACCGCGGTCTGCGCCAGCTCCAGCAGGCCGGGCTGCAGCAGCGACTTGATCAGCAGCTGGAAGTACGCCGGGCAGTGCGCGGCGTCGTCGACCACACCGCGCAGTTGCTCGTCGCTGACCCCTTCCGGGGTGGCGCTCAGCGGCAGGGTGGCCAGGCGGCGGCTCAGCGGCAGCCGCAGCGCGCGCGGGCCCAGCAGCCGGGCCAGTCCCAGGATCGGCATCCCGGCGATGAACTTGCTGATGACCTCGAATTTGACCGGGCTCCAGCGCGTCCACCCGCCCGCGGCGCCGACGCCGGTGACGCTGCGCGCCCGCCCGCGTCGCTCGAGCTCGAAGGCCACCCAGCCGCCCAGCGAGTTGCCCACCAGGTGCGCGCTCTCCCAGCCGAGCTGGTCGAGCTGGCGTTCGACGTGGTCGGCCAGCACCGACGAGCTCAGCAGCCAGGTGCCCGCGTAGGGGCCGCCGTTGTGCCCGGCCATGGTCGGGGCGAAGACCTCGTAGCGGCCGGTGTCGGCCAGCCGCGGCGCCACCGGATCCCACACCGTCTGCGACATCAAAAACCCGTGGAGCAGCACGACCGGCTCGCCGGAACCGAGATGAATCGGGGGACGGGCCGAGTGCGACGCCGAGTGAGCGGGGCTCACGAGCGAGGAGCCAAGCAGACGAGGTTGTGCATAGCCCGACATTAAAGGCGGTACCGCCGGTATCGCAAGGCGGGCCGATCGCGAGCGGCCGGCACGCCGCGCACTCGGCATCGAGGGTGAGGCTGGCCGCACACCGGGCGGGGCGGCCGCGCGTGAAAAGATCGGTGCATCATGAGCACCGCTACCGGATCCAGCCGCATTTTCTCCGGCGTGCAGCCCACGTCCGATTCGCTTCACCTGGGTAACGCGTTGGGCGCCGTCACCCACTGGGTCGAACTGCAGGACGACCATGACGCGTTCTTCTGCGTGGTCGACCTCCATGCCATCACCGTCGCCCAGGATCCCGAGGCGCTGCGGCGGCGGACCCTAGTCACCGCCGCCCAATACCTGGCCCTGGGCATCGACCCGGCGCGCAGCACCGTGTTCGTGCAGAGCCACGTGCCCGCCCACTCCCAGTTGGCGTGGGTGCTGGGCTGCTTCACCGGCTTCGGGCAGGCGTCGCGGATGACGCAGTTCAAGGACAAGTCGCTGCGCCAGGGCGCCGACTCCACCACCGTGGGTTTGTTCACCTA
Organism: Mycobacterium sp. 5-140-3-2; assembly: GCF_035666375.1. Taxonomy (NCBI): domain Bacteria; kingdom Bacillati; phylum Actinomycetota; class Actinomycetes; order Mycobacteriales; family Mycobacteriaceae; genus Mycobacterium; species Mycobacterium sp. 5-140-3-2. The sequence continues at coordinate 4,536,506 of NZ_CP142025.1, read as the reverse complement.
TCCGGTGCTGCAGGCCGCCGACGTGCTGGCCTACGACACCGACCTGGTGCCGGTGGGCGAAGACCAGCGCCAGCACCTCGAGCTGGCCCGCGACGTGGCGCAGCGGTTCAACGCCCGATTCCCGGACACGTTCGTGGTGCCCGACGTGCTCATCCCCAAGGCGACCGCGAAGATCTACGACCTACAAGACCCCACGTCGAAGATGAGCAAATCCGCGGCCACCGACGCCGGGCTGATCAACCTGCTCGGCGATCCGGCGTTGTCGGCCAAGAAGATTCGGTCGGCGGTGACCGACAGCGAGCGCGAGATCCGCTTCGACACCGACGCCAAGCCCGGCGTGTCCAACCTGCTGACCATCCAGTCGGCGGTCAGCGGCGTCGGCGTCGACAAGCTCGTCGAGGGCTATGCCGGAAAGGGTTACGGCGATCTGAAGAAGGACACCGCCGAGGCGGTGGTCGAGTTCGTCGCCCCGATCAAGGCCCGCGTCGACGAACTGATGGCCGACTTGGCCGAATTGGAGGCCGTTTTGGCGGCCGGCGCCGAACGGGCCCAGGATGTCGCCGGGAAGACGGTCCAGCGGGTTTACGATCGGCTTGGGTTCCTTCCGCAACGGAGGTAAGACGTTTCACCATGAGCGAGCCGGCCGAGGAGGGGTTTCTTGATCGGCTGCGGTCCCGGCACGGGTGGCTCGACCATGTCATCCGCGCCTACCAGCGTTTCGACGAGCGCAACGGCGGGTTCTTCGCCGCCGGCCTCACGTATTACACGATTTTCGCGTTGTTCCCGTTGCTCATGGTCGGTTTCGCGGTGTTCGGCTTCGTGCTGGCCCGGCGGCCGCACCTGCTGAGCACGATCGATGACCACATCCGGTCCCAGGTGTCGGGCACGCTGGGTAATCAGCTGCAGGAGTTGATGAACTCGGCCATCGACGCCCGGACTTCGGTCGGTGTCATCGGTCTGGTCACCGCGGTGTGGGCGGGGCTGGGCTGGATATCGCACCTGCGGCAGGCGCTGACCGAGATGTGGTGGGACTCGCACGTCGAGTCGCCGGGCTTCGTGCGGAGCAAGTTCTCCGATCTGCTGGCGATGGTGGGGACGTTCGCGGTGATCCTGGCCACCGTCGCGCTGACCACCGTCGGCCACGCCGCGCCGATGGCCGCGTTGCTGAAATGGCTTGGCGTGCCGCAATTCGCGGTGTTCGACTGGCTGTTCTGGCTTTTCTCGATCCTGATCGCGACCTTGGTGTCGTGGCTGCTGTTCACGTGGATGATCGCGCGCCTGCCCCGGGAGAAGGTCAGCTTCGTCGATTCGATGCGGGCCGGGCTGATCGCGGCCGTCGGCTTCGAAGTGTTCAAGCAGGTGGGGTCGATCTATTTGAAGACGGTGTTGCGCAGCCCCGCGGGCGCGGCGTTCGGTCCGGTGCTGGGGTTGATGGTGTTCGCCTACATCACCGCCTATCTCGTGTTGTTCTGCACCGCGTGGGGGGCGACGGCATCCACCGACCCGCGCGACCGCCCTGTGGAGCCCCCGGCCCCGGCTATCATCGCGCCGCGGGTGCACATGGACGAAGGTCTGAGCACCCGCCAGACGCTGACCGCGATGGGGCTGGGAGCCGTTGGGGCGCTGGCACTTTCGCGGATTGCCGGGTTGGCCCGCCGTGGCCGCTAGCTGACCAACTTCAAGCCCGCGATGCAGGCCACGATGCCGCCGATCAGCAACAGCTTGGTCAACGACGCCGGTTCCTCGCCGATCAGCGCCGCGTAGCCCACCGTCAGCACGGCCCCGACGCCGACCCAGACCGCGTAACTGGTTCCGACCGGCAGCGTGCGCATCGCGGTCGCCAGCCCTGCCATCGAAAGCGCCAGCGCGACAACGAAGACCAGCGAAGGGCCGAGCCGGGAGAAGCCGTCGGACTTGTTCAGGGCGGTCGCCCACACCGCCTCCAGGACGCCCGACGCGACCAAGACGAGCCATGCCATTGCGCACCTCCACGGCGCCCGTCTTGTCGCTGGCCGGGTACGGGGCCCCTCGTCCGGTGTCAGGTGCTGACGTCTCCGATGTTAACGCTCAGAGCCAGTCGCCGCGCGCCATGACGTCGCTCACCCGCAAATCACGGTCGAGCACCACAAGATTGGCGTCGTAGCCGGGCAGCAGGCTACCGACCCGTTCGAGCCCCAGCGCGCGCGCCGGCGTCGCCGACGTCACCTGAACTGCCGCGGCCAGCCCGGCGTCGCGGTTCGCGCCGAACCCGGCCACGGCGCGAAAGAGCCGATCCATGGTGGCCGTGCTGCCCGCGATCGTCGACGTCCCCTGCACCCGCGCGACGCCGGAGACCACGTCGATGCGTACCGCGCCGAGCCGATACGCGCCGTCGGCGCGGCCCGCCGCGGCGATCGCGTCGGTGATCACGGCGACGCGGTCCGCGCCGGCGGCCTCGATCACCGCGCGCGCCACGTCCGGGTGTAGGTGCACGCCGTCGGCGATGAGCTCGACGGTCACCCGTGGGTCCCGCAGCAGCGCGAGCGCCGGGCCGGGGTCGCGGTGGTGCAGCGGCGGCATCGCGTTGAACAGATGCGTGCCCACCGTGGCGCCCAGCTCGATGGCGCGGCGGGTCTGCTCGTAGGTCGCATCGGTATGGCCCACCGCCACAACTACTCCCGCGTCCAGGAAACGCCGGATGGCGGCGTCGGCGCCGCGCAGCTCCGGCGCCAGGGTGACCATCTTGATCGCGTCGCCGGCGGCGGTCAGCAGCGCGTCGATCTCGTCGGGGTCCGGGTCGCGCATCTGGGTGCGGTCGTGGGCCCCGCACCGTGCCCGGCTCAGCCAGGGGCCTTCGAGATGGATGCCCGCGATCGTGCCACTCCTGGTGGCGTCGGTGAGCGCGCGCACCCCACTGAGCAATTCCGGGGGAGCGGCGGTCACCAGGCTGGCCAGCGTCGTGGTGGTGCCGTGACGCAGGTGGAAGGCGGCGGCCTCGCCGATGCCGTCGGCGTCGGTGTAGGAAGCGCCCCCGCCGCCGTGCACGTGCATGTCGATAAATCCCGGCACCACAGTGCAATCGGGGTAGTCGCGGTCGGGCGGGCGCGGCGGCGGCCCGGGCGCGGCGGCCGCGATCCGCCCGCCAGCGGTCTCGAGCCAGCCCGGTCGGCAGAGTCGCCCGTCCACGACCATGGTTCCCGCGGCGATCAGTCCCACCGGCCGCCATTCTCCCAGAAGTGGCGGATGTCCTCGAGCTGGCGGCCCTTGGTCTCCGGCGCATACCGATAGACGAAGACGAACGCGATCAACGCGAACGCGGCGAACGCCGCGAAAGTCCCTGCGCCGCCCAAGGAATGCAGCATGGTCAGGAAGACGGCGGCGATGATGGCGTTGGCCACCAGGTTGGAGGTCAGCATGGTGCTCGACCCGATGGAGCGCAGCCGGGACGGGAAGCTTTCGCTGGCGTACACCCAGCCCAGGGAGCCGAAACCCATGGTGTAGCCGAAGATGAACAGCAACACGCCGGCGAACCCGGCGACCGCGCCGCCGATCCCACGGCCGAACACGGCCATCAGCACGACATCGGCGCCGATCATCATCGCGGTGCCGCACAACAGGATTGGCCGCCGGCCCACCCGGTCGACCAGCAGCAGCGCCGTGCCGACGGCGGCCAATCCGGCCACCTGGACCAGCGCCGGCAGACCCAGCAGCGCGAAATTTCCGGTGAAGCCCATGGCCTCGAAGATCCGGGGGCTGTAGTAGATGATCGCGTTGATGCCCGTGATCTGGATCAGGAAGCCGAGAACGACGACGAAGACAGTCGCCCGAAGATAGGGCCTGCGAACCATTTCCGGCAGCATCTCGGAGAGCCGGCCGCCACCTTCGCTGACCGCCCGGCCGATATCGGCCAGCTCGTCGTCCACCCGCGCGTCGGGCTCCACCCGCAGCAGCGCCCGCCGGGCGTCGTCGACCCGGCCTTTGAGCACGTACCACCGGGCCGTATCGGGCATCCGAATCACCAACGGCGCCAACAGCAGTGCGGGCACGCACGCCAACCCCAGCATCCACCGCCAGCTGTGCGTGCCGGCCAGCAGGTAGCCGGTCACGTATCCGACAATGAGCCCGCTGACGATCGCCAGCTGGTAAGCCGTCAGCAGCGAGCCACGCACCGCCGTCGGCGCCGATTCCGCCACGTACACCGGGACGACCACGACCGTCACGCCGATGGTCAGCCCGACGAGCAGGCGCGCCCCCAGCAGCATCGTCAGCGACACCGAGAACGCGGCCAGCAGCGCGAAAGCCGCGTAGGCGAACAGGATCAGCACGACCGAGCGTTTGCGGCCGATCACGTTGGCCAGCACACCGGCGCCGAGCGCCCCGATGATCTGGCCGATCACCACCATCGTCGTCAGCAGTTCCTGTTGCCGCGTGGACAGCCCGAAATCCTCGGTGACGAACAACTGCGCACCGGCGATGATGGACAGGTCATAGCCATAGATGACGCCCACGCTGGCGGCGGTCAGCCCGACCAGCAGGCCGCGCCGCGATCCGGTGCCCACCGGCGCTCAGCGGTGTTGGGGTCGGCGGTTCATCGAGCGTGCGGCCATGATCAAGCTAAACACGATGATGGCGCCGATGACAGCGACGCCCACCCGGACCGGCATGGCGTCCGCCGAGCCGATGATCGCGCCGGCCGCGGCGTTATTGGCGAGCCGGTCGGCGGCGGTGTCGCTCTTGGCGGGCGCCAGCGACGGGTCGGGAGCGACCAGCGAGCCGACCTGCGTGCCCTGCGGGGTGGCGAACCCGTAGTCCAGCAGATGGGCGGCCTGTTCCCACGGCGCGATCGGTTGCCGCGTCCCGTGCAGCAGCACCGCCACCAGCCGCCGCCCGTCATGGTTGGCCGCGCCCACGAACGTCTGGCCCGCGTCGTCGGTGTAGCCGGTCTTGCCGCCCAGGGCGCCGGGATACTTGTAGAGCAGCTGGTTGTCGTTCTCCAGCTCGTAGCCGGGGTGGTCGCCGTGGCCGGGGAAGTCGAACGTCCGGGTCGCGACGATGTTGGCGAACGTGGGGTTCTGCCACGCGTAGCGATAGAACAGCCCGATGTCGTAGGCCGAGGTGCTCATGCCGGGCGCGTCCAGCCCGGACGGCGTCGCCACCCGGGTGTCCTGGCCGCCGAGCTTGGCGGCCAGCACGTTGATCTTCTCCAGCGCTTGCTGCATGCCGCCGAGCTGCATGGCCAGCGCGTGGGCGGCGTCGTTGCCGGAGTGCATCAGCAGCCCGTGCAGCAGCTGGTTGACGGTGAACACGCCGCCTTCCTGGACGCCGACCTTGGTGCCCTCGGCGGCCGCGTCGTCGGCGGTTCCGGCGACCGACTTGTTCAGGTTGAGCGTGTTGATGGCGGCCATTGCCACCAACACCTTGATGATGCTGGCCGGGCGGTGCCGGCCGTGCGGGTCTTTGGCGGCGATGACCGCGCCGCTGTCCAGGTCGGCCACCAGCCAGGCCTCGGCGGACACATCGCCCGGGAGCGGCGGCGTGTTGGGTGCGGCGACAATGCCGCAACTGGCCAGGGCGTCACCCCCCACCGGCTTGGCGGGCACCGCCAGCGGGATCGGGGGATCCCCGGCCGTGGGGACCTCCGACGAGTCCACCGCCGGCGGGGTGTTCACCTTGTACGGGCAGCTCGCGGGCGCGGCGTTGGGTTCGGCGCCGGGTTCGGCCTTGGCGGGGGGCAAGGCAATCGTGGCGGGAGCCCAGGCCACGAAACCCGCTGCGACCAGGCACGACATCGAACGTAGGAAGCTCATCGTCTGTGCACATTAAGCGATCGGGGGCCCGAATTCGGGGAGCCGCGCTGTGACTGATGAGACGGAAGTTACTCAGCCGGGGCGGCGGCCCCGGGATACGCTGGGCGCGCGGTCCGCGGGAAGCGCCCGCCCGCACCGACTTCAGAGGATTCGCCATTCCCGACGACCGATTGTGGGCCAGGCTGCGGCGCCGGCGCGACGGCGCGGCCGGTGTCGCCCCGCGCGCGCTGAAGGATCTGCTCAAACAGGTGGAGAAGGCGACCCAGGTGCGGCGTTCCGGGCTCGATCAGGTGCTGGCGGAACTCACGCTGCATCGTGACGCTGCCACCGAGCCGGAGCTGCGCTCGGCGCTGGCATGGTTGTGCAATGCCGTCTCGCGGTTCGGGCGCAACCCGAGCGCCCCGCACGCCCGCGAGGTGATGCTGGCCGCCGACGCGGTCAGGCGCGCGGGCTAGTGTCTAGTGGCGATCGCAAGCGCGGCGAAGCCGGGCGCAGCGGGTCGCCACCATCCGGCTAGAGCCGCGCCGACTCCTCGTGCAGCACCTCGCGCAGGATGGCCTCGATGGTGTCGAACTCGGCCTGGCCGCTGATCAGCGGCGGCGCCAGTTGAATGACCGAATCGCCACGGTCGTCGGTGCGGCAATACAACCCGGCATCGAACAGTGCCGAGCCCACCCGCGCCAGCAGCGGCCGGCGCTCATCGTCGCTGAACGTCTGCTTGGTCGCCTTTTCCTTGACCAGTTCCACGCCGTAGAAAAACCCCTCGCCGCGAACGTCGCCGACGATCGGCAGGTCGTAGAGCTTTTCCAGGGTGGCGCGCAAGGCCGGCGCGTTGGCCCGGACGTGATCGTTGAGCCCCTCGCGCTCGAAGATGTCGAGGTTGGCCAGCCCGACGGCCGCCGAAACCGGATGGCCGCCAAAGGTATAGCCGTGCGGGAACATCGTCGCGCCGTCGTTGAACGGCTCGAACAGGCGCTCGCTGGCGATCATCGCGCCGATCGGTGAGTAGCCCGACGTCATTCCCTTGGCGCAGGTGATCATGTCGGGCACGTAGCCGAAGTCGTCACAGGCGAACATCGACCCGATGCGGCCGAACGCGCAGATCACCTCGTCGGAGACCAGCAGCACGTCGTATTCGTCGCAGATTTCCCGCACGCGCTCGAAATAGCCTGGGGGAGGCGGGATGCTGCCACCGGCGTTCTGCACCGGTTCCAGGAATACCGCCGCCACGGTGTCGGGGCCCTCGAACTCGATGGCCTCGGCGATGCGGTCCGCGGCCCACTGCCCGAAGGCTTTCGGGTCGGTGCGCAGCGGTTCCGGTGCCCGATAGAAGTTGGTGTTGGGCACCCGGAAGCCGCCGGGCGTCACCGGCTCGAAGGGCGCCTTGTACCGGGGCAGCCCGGTGATCGCCAGGGCGCCCTGGGTGGTGCCGTGGTAGGCGACCGATCGCGAAATCACCTTGTGCTTATCGGGTTTGCCGGTGAGCTTGAAGTACTGCTTGGCCAGTTTCCACGCGGTCTCGACGGCCTCGGTGCCGCCGGTGGTGAAGAAGACGCGGTTGAGGTCACCCGGGGTGTAGCCGGCGAGGCGCTCGGCGAGCTCGATCGCCGTCGGGGTGGCGTATCCCCACAGCGGAAAGAACGCCAGCGTGCCCGCCTGCCGGACGGCGGCCTCGGCGAGCTCGGCGCGGCCGTGACCGACCTGCACGGTGAACAGCCCGGATAGGCCGTCGAGGTAACTCTTGCCGCGGTCGTCGAAGATGGTGACGCCCTCACCGCGGGTGATGATCGGCGGCGTGATTCCCGGGCCGTGCCGGGAGAAGTGCAGCCACAGGTTGTCGGTCATTGGTGGTGAGCGTAGCGCCCGCTTCGGGCTCGGTTGGATTGCCCGACTCCTCACTCGCGCCGTTTCGGTGCTCGCCGTCGCCGGGCTTGGTTGGATTGCCCGGCTCCTCACTCGCGCCGTTTCGGCGCTCGCCGTCGCCGGGCTTGGTTGGATTGCCCGGCTCCTCACTCGCGCCGTTTCGGTGCTCGCCGTCGCCGGGCTTGGTTGGATTGCCCGGCTCCTCACTCGCGCCGTTTCGGCGCTCGCCGTCGCCGGGCTAGGCTCGGCGATATGACCTCAGCGCAACAGGTCAGCGAATTCGAGTCGTTGCGACCGCATCTCATGTCGGTCGCCTACCGGCTGACCGGCACGGTCGCCGACGCCGAGGACATCGTCCAAGATGCCTGGCTGCGCTGGCACCGCCAGGACCCCGACAAGGGAACGCAGATCACCGACCTGCGGGCGTGGTTGACCACGGTGGTGAGCCGGCTTGGTCTGGACAGGCTGCGCTCGGCGGCGCACCGGCGCGAGACCTACACCGGAAACTGGCTGCCCGAGCCCGTCGTCACCGGATTCGGCCCGCCTGCTTCCGAAGCCGACCCGCTGTCCGCGGTGGTGGCCGGCGAGGACGCCCGGTTCGCGGCGATGGTGGTGCTGGAGCGCCTCTCGCCTGACCAGCGGGTCGCGTTCGTCTTGCACGACGGGTTCGACGTGCCGTTCGCGGAGGTTGCCGAGGCGCTGGGTACCAGCGAGGCCGCCGCCCGGCAGCTGGCCTCGCGGGCCCGCAAGGCCGTCGCGGCCGAGCCACCGCCCGAACCCGACCCATCGCACAATGAGGTGGTGGGAAAGTTGTTGGCCGCCATGGCCGCCGGCGATCTGGAGGCGGTGGTCTCCTTGCTGCACCCGGACGTCATCTTCACCGGCGATTCAAATGGCAAGGCGCCCACCGCGGTTCACGTCATTCACGGCCCGGACAAGGTGGTCCGGTTCATGCTCGGCCTGGCAAACCGCTACGGGCCCGCCTTCTACACGTCCTATCAAGCAGGACTGGTCAACGGCGAGCTGGGCATCTACACCGCCGGCTTCCCCGCTGCCGACGGCTACCGCGAGATGTGCCCGCGGATCATGGCGATGACGGTGCGCGACGGAAAGGTTTGCGCCTTATGGGATGTCGCCAATCCCGAGAAGTTCACCGGCTCTCCGCTGCGGCGCGAGCAGCCGTAAGTCAGTCGAGTCAGGCGCAGATTGGAGAGAGCACATGGGCGGCAGCGTCACCGAAACGTTGGGCAAATTGATGTTCCGCGGTATGGACATGATGCGCCACCGCAGCGCCTTCGACGTCGGCGCTGCGACCCCGCAAGGTAAGGACTTCACCGGTTTCGACAAAACGCGGCAAATCTTGTTGGTGACGTTCAAGCGTTCCGGCGAGGCGATGCCGAGCCCGATCAACCACGGTGTCGCCGACGGAAAGATCTACGTGCGAACGGATGCGTCCACCGGAAAGGTGAAGCGGATCAACAACAATCCGCGTGTCGTGGTGGTGCCCAGCAGTCTTCGCGGCAAGCCAAAAGGGCAAGCGGTCGCCGGAAAGGCCAGGATCTTGCCCGAGTCCGAACACGCCCACGCGTACAAGGTGATTGCGGCGAACTGGAGCCTGCCGATGAAGTTATTCGAGCGCGGTCTGGACAAGGGCAGCGCGGCGCTCAGTATTCCGACCACCTACATCGAGATCGAACCCGCCCAAGAGGGCTGATCAGCCCACGCCCTGGTTTGCTAGCCAACGGGCGACGACCCGCTGCGCCCGGCTACGCCGCGCTTGCGATCGTCGCTAGCCCAGGGAATCCGGCACGCGTCACCCGAATTGAAGCCTTGCTCGGTGATGCCCAGCGCGGTGTTCACCCGCGCCCGCATGTTCTCCAACCCAATTTGATAGGTCAGCTCGAACACCCCGGCGTCGCCGAAGCGGGCCCGCAGGTCGTCGACCTGCTCGTCGGTGACGGTGTGCGGATCGGTGGTCATCGCGTCGGCATAGGCGATGGCGGCGCGCTCGTCGTCGGTATAGGCCGGCGAGGTGGCGTAGTTGTCGATCTCCTTGAGCCGCTCCACGTCCAGGCCGTCCAGGCGCTGCAGCATCGATCCGAAGTCGACGCACCACGAGCAGCCGATCTGGCGCGCGGTCCACAACACCGCCAGCTCACGCACGCTGGCCGGCAGGGTTTTCGACGCCCGCTCGACCATCGTCTCGTGCATGGCGCTCGCGGTCATCAGCTTGCGATGATGCGCGGCCACGGCGAACGGTTCGGGAACTTGGCCGTAGCGACGCTTGGCTATCCGGTACATGGCCCGGATCAGCAATCCGGCGCGCTTGGGGGGCAGGGGCTCGATGCGGGTTTTCTGTGTCATACCCCTCAGACGAGACAGCCCGGCGATGTGTGACGAGCAGACGCGGCAGATCAGCGCGAGAACATGATCGCGCGCTTGACCTCCTGGATCGCCTTGGTGATCTGGATGCCGCGCGGGCAGGCCTCGGTGCAGTTGAACGTGGTGCGGCACCGCCACACGCCGTCGACCTCGTTGAGGATGTCCAGGCGCTCGGCGGCGGCCTCGTCGCGGCTGTCGAAGATGAACCGGTGGGCGTTGACGATCGCGGCCGGGCCGTAGTAGCTGCCCTCGTGCCAGAAGATCGGGCAGCTGGTGGTGCACGCCGCGCACAGGATGCACTTGGTGGTGTCGTCGTAGCGGGCGCGGTCGGTCGGGCTCTGAATGCGTTCGCGCGTCGGCGGGTTGCCGGTGGTGATCAGGTACGGCTTGACCGCGCGGTAGGCGTCGAAGAACGGCTCCATGTCGACCACGAGGTCCTTCTCGACCGGCAGCCCGCGGATCGGCTCGACCGTGATGGTCAGCGGTTTGCCCGCCTTCTTGGGGAGCAGGTCGCGCATCAGCACCTTGCAGGCCAACCGATTGACACCGTTGATCCGCATGGCATCCGACCCGCACACCCCGTGCGCGCAGGAGCGCCGGAAGGTCAGCGTCCCGTCCAGGTAGCTCTTGATGTAGATCAGCAGGTTGAGCATCCTGTCGCTGGGCAGGCAGGGCACCCGAAAGCTTTGCCAGCCACCGGTTTCCGCGTAGGCATCGGGCTGGTCGGGGTTGAACCGGGCGATCTTGACGGTCACCATCACCGCCTCGTCGGGAACCGGCGGAAGGGGCGGTTCCAGACTTTCGGCCTGCGGCTCTGCAACGTCCGTCATCAGTACTTCCGTTCCTTGGGTTCGTAGCGCGTCTGCACCACGGGCTTGAAGTCCAGCGCGATGTCGCTCAAAAGGTCGGTGCCCTGCTTGTAGGCCATGGTGTGGCGCATGTAGTTGACGTCGTCGCGGTTCGGGTAGTCCTCGCGGGCGTGCCCGCCGCGGGACTCCTTGCGGTTCAGCGCGCCGACCACGGTGACCTCGGCCAGCTCGAGTAAGAAGCCCAGCTCGATGGCCTCCAGCAGGTCGCTGTTGAATCGCTTCCCCTTGTCGTGCACGGTGATTCGCGAATAGCGCTCCTTCAGGGCGTGGATGTCGGTCAGCGCCTGCTTGAGCGTCTCCTCGGTGCGGAACACCGCGGCGTTGTTGTCCATCGACTGCTGCAACGCGTTGCGGATGTCGGCGACGCGCTCGTTGCCGTGCTCGGAGAGGATGTCGCCCACCCAGCCGACGACCATCGCCGCCGGATCCGGCGGCATGTCCACGAAGTCGTGTCCCCGTGCGTAATTGGCGGCGGCGATGCCGGCCCGGCGGCCGAACACGTTGATGTCCAGCAGCGAGTTGGTGCCCAGCCGGTTGGCGCCATGCACCGACACGCACGCGCATTCGCCCGCCGCGTACAGGCCCGGGACCGTGGAGGTGTTGTCCCGCAACACCTGTCCGGTGACGGTGGTCGGGATGCCGCCCATCACGTAGTGACACGTCGGGTACACCGGGACCAGCTCCTTGACCGGGTCCACGCCCAGATAGGTGCGGGCGAACTCGGTGATGTCGGGCAGCTTGGCCTCGAGCACGTCCTCGCCGAGGTGGCGGACGTCGATGTAGACGTAGTCCTTGTGCGGGCCGGCACCGCGGCCCTCCAGGACTTCCAAAACCATTGAGCGGGCGACGATGTCGCGCGGTGCCAGGTCGACGATCGTCGGTGCGTAGCGTTCCATGAACCGCTCACCCTCGCCGTTGAGCAGCCGGCCACCCTCGCCCCGCACGGCCTCGGAGATCAGGATGCCCAAACCGGCCAGGCCGGTCGGATGAAATTGGTGAAACTCCATGTCCTCCAAGGGAAGTCCCTTGCGGAAGACGATGCCGATGCCGTCGCCGGTCAGCGTGTGCGCGTTGGAGGTGGTCTTGTACATGCGGCCCGAACCGCCGGTGGCGAGCACGATCGCCTTCCCGTGGAAGACGTGGATCTCGCCGGTGGCCAGTTCGTAGGCGACCACGCCGGTGGCCACCGGCCCGCTCGGCGTCTGCGTCAAAACCAGGTCCAGCGCGTAGAACTCGTTGAAGAACTGCACGTCGTGCTTTACGCAGTTCTGGTACAGCGTCTGCAGGATCATGTGGCCGGTGCGATCGGCGGCGTAACAGGACCGGCGCACCGGGGCCTTGCCGTGGTCGCGGGTGTGTCCGCCGAACCGGCGCTGGTCGATGCGGCCCTCGGGGGTGCGGTTGAACGGCATCCCCATCTTTTCCAGGTCGAGCACCGCGTCGATGGCTTCCTTGCACATGATCTCCACCGCGTCCTGGTCGGCGAGGTAGTCGCCGCCCTTGACGGTGTCGAAGGTGTGCCATTCCCAGTTGTCCTCTTCGACGTTGGCCAGCGCCGCGCACATGCCGCCCTGGGCGGCGCCGGTGTGGCTGCGGGTGGGGTAGAGCTTGGTCAGCACCGCGGTGCGCACCCGGGGACCCGCTTCCACCGCGGCGCGCATCCCTGCGCCGCCCGCGCCGACGATCACCACGTCGTACCGGTGTTGCTGGATCACGGGTCAGCCTCCCTCCGTCAGGCGTGAATGTTGGGGTCGAACGTCAGCAGCACGTAGGTGCCCAGCACCAACGTGAACCCCATCGACAGCAACAGCAGGCTGTTGAGCCAGAACCGGGTGCTGTCCTTGCGGCTGTAGTCGTCGATGATCGTGCGCAGGCCGTTGCCGCCGTGCAGCTGCGCCAGCCATAGCAGCGCGAGGTCCCAGAATTGCCAGAACGGCGACGCCCAGCGCTGCGCCACATAGTTGAAGTCGATGCGGTACACGCCGTTGTCCCACATCAGCATGATGAACAGGTGGCCGATCGCCAGCACGAACAGCGCGATGCCCGAGAACCGCATGAACAGCCAGGCGAACTTCTCGAAGTTGGGGATGCCGGCCCGGCGCCGCGGCGAGCGGGGATTGTCCAGGCTGGCGGGCCGGTCGTAGCTGCGTTGTTTGACCGGCGCCGTCTGGCCGCGGGTCAGCTGAAGGTCGGGGCTGCTCATCGGAAGTGCTCCATCATGTGGATGACGGTCACGACGCCGGCCGGGACCATCAGCAGCAGGAACACGACGCCGACGACCCAGAACATCAGGCGCTGGTAGCGCGGGCCCTCGGACCAGAAGTCGATCAGGATCACCCGGATCCCGTTCAGGCCGTGGAAGAGCACCGCGGCGATCAGGCCGTATTCCATCAGGCCGACGATGGGCATCTGATAGTCGTGGATCACCGCGTTGTAGGTCTGCGGGCTGACCCGCAGCATCGCCGCGTCCAGGACGTGCACGAACAGGAAAAAGAAGATGGTCGCGCCGCTGATGCGATGCAGCACCCACGACCACATTCCGGGATCGCCCCGGTAGAGGGTCCGCGGCGGCCTGCGTTTGCGCGAGGTCGCCGGTGCGGGTGCCGCCGGATCCGCGGTTGTCGGTTGTGTAGTCACCCCAGTCCTCACCAGCCTTCTTGCGACCTTCTTGCGACGTTGCGCGACAGTCACGCCGGGCACTTGAGCTTAGCTCGCGCACGGTGTGGCTTGCGTCAATGTCCGTCAAGCGAAATGCCGTTTTGCGGCTAGGGTGACTGTCGGAAACGGCCACCGACGAGCGGGGTTGCGCGATGCCGGAGATCGACTGGAAAACGTTGCGGGACAAGGCAATCCAGGCATCCGAAGGGGCCTATGCGCCGTACTCGCGGTTCGCAGTGGGTGCGGCCGCGCTGGTCGACGATCACCGCGTGGTCACCGGGTGCAATGTGGAGAACATCTCATATGGCCTTGGTCTCTGTGCCGAGTGCGCCGTGGTGTGCGCCCTGCATTCCACCGGCGGCGGCCGGCTGGTCGCGCTGGCGTGCGTGGACCAGCGCGGATCGGTGCTGATGCCGTGCGGGCGATGCCGGCAGGTGCTGCTCGAACACGGCGGTCCCGAGTTGCTGATCGACCATCCGCGCGGGCCGCGCCGGCTCGGCGACCTGCTGCCGGATGCCTTCGGTCCCGACGACGTGGCCGCCGGGCGTCGCTGATGCCGCCCGCCTTTGATGCGCCCACGGTGATCAGGACCAAGCGCGACGGCGGCCGGTTGTCCGACGCCGCCATCGACTGGGTCGTCGACGCCTACACCGCCGGCCGGGTGGCCGAGGAGCAGATGGCGGCCCTGCTGATGGCGATCCTGTTGCGGGGCATGGATCGCGGCGAGACGGCCCGGTGGACGTCGGCGATGCTGGCCTCGGGCGAGCGGCTCGACTTCAGCGACCTCGGCGTGCCCACGGTCGACAAGCACTCCACCGGCGGGGTGGGGGACAAGATCACCCTGCCCCTGGTGCCCGTCGTCGCCGCGTGCGGCGCCGCGGTGCCGCAGGCGTCGGGCCGCGGGCTCGGCCACACCGGCGGCACGCTGGACAAGCTGGAATCCATCGCCGGATTCACCGCCGCGCTGTCCAACCGGCGGGTGCGCGACCAACTGCGCGACCTCGGCGCGGCCATCTTCGCCGCCGGTGACTTGTCCCCGGCCGACGCCAAGCTGTACGCGCTGCGCGACATCACCGCCACCGTCGAGTCGCTGCCGCTGATCGCGAGCTCGGTGATGAGCAAGAAGCTGGCCGAGGGGGCCGGCGCGCTGGTGCTCGACGTGAAGGTCGGTTCCGGGGCGTTCACCGACTCGGAAGCGCAGTCCCGCGACCTGGCGAGCGCCATGGTCGCGCTGGGCGCCGCGCACGGGGTGCCCACCCGCGCGCTGCTGACGGACATGAACACCCCGCTGGGCGCGACCGTCGGCAACGCCCTCGAGGTCGCCGAGTCGCTCGAGGTGCTGGCCGGGGGCGGGCCGCCCGACGTCGTCGAGCTGACGCTGCGGCTGGCCTCCGAGATGCTCGAGCTGGCCGGCGTCGACGGCCGCGATCCCGCCGAGACACTGCGGGATGGCACCGCGATGGACCGGTTTCGCCAGCTCGTCGCCGCCCAGGGCGGCGATTTGTCGGTGCCGCTGCCGATCGCTCGGCATGCCGAGACCGTGACTGCCACCCGGGGCGGCACAATGGGCGATATCGACGCGATGGCAGTGGGGCTGGCGGCTTGGCGGCTCGGAGCGGGCAGATCCCGTCCGGGCGATCGCGTGCAGTTCGGCGCCGGCATCCGGCTGCATCGCCGCCCCGGCGAGCCGGTCACGGCCGGTGAGCCGCTGTTCACCCTGTACACCGACACCCCGGAGCGCTTCGGCGCGGCGCTCGCCGAGCTGGACGGCGCCTTCGGCGTCGGCGACGCCGCCCCGGCTTCGCGTCCGCTGATCATCGATCGGATCTCGCAATGACCGCGCCGCTGGGCCTCGAGCAGATCCGCAAGGCCCCCAAGGCCCTGCTGCACGACCACCTCGACGGCGGGCTGCGCCCGTCGACCGTGCTGGAGATCGCCGGGCAGACCGGCTACGACGAGCTGCCCGCCACCGACGTCGACGAGCTGGCGACGTGGTTTCGCACGCGTTCGCACAGCGGCTCGCTGGAGCGCTACCTGGAGCCGTTCTCCCACACCGTCGCGGTGATGCAGACCCCCGAGGCGCTGCACCGCGTCGCCTACGAGTGCGTCGAAGACCTGGCCGCCGACTCGGTGGTCTACGCCGAGGTGCGGTTCGCACCCGAGCTGCACATCGACCGCGGGATGTCCTTCGACGCGATCGTCGATGCCGTGCTGGCCGGATTCGCCGACGGTGAGAAGGCCTGTGCCGGCGCGGGCCGTCCGATCGTGGTGCGCCTACTGGTCACCGCGATGCGGCACGCGGCGGTGTCCCGCGAGATCGCCGAGCTGGCAATCCGGTTCCGGGACAAGGGCGTTGTCGGCTTCGACATCGCCGGCGCCGAGGCCGGCAACCCGCCGACGCGCCACCTGGATGCCTTCGAGTACATGCGAGACCACAACGCGCGCTTCACCATTCACGCCGGCGAGGCGTTCGGCCTGCCGTCCATCCACGAGGCGATCGCGTTCTGCGGTGCCGACCGGCTGGGGCACGGGGTGCGGATCGTCGACGACATCGACGTGCTGCCCGACGGACAGGTCCGGTTGGGTCAGCAGGCGGCGATCCTGCGGGACAAGCGAATTCCGCTGGAACTGTGTCCGAGCTCGAACGTGCAGACCGGCGCCGTCAAGAGCATCGCCGAGCATCCGTTCGACCTGCTGGCCCGCGCCCGGTTCCGGGTGACCGTCAACACCGACAACCGGTTGATGAGCGATACCTTCATGAGCCGCGAGATGCTCCGCCTGGTGGAGGCGTTCGGCTACGGCTGGAGCGACCTCGAACGGTTCACCATCAACGCGATGAAGTCCGCGTTCATCCCGTTCGACGAGCGGCTGGCCATCATCGACGAGGTGATCAAGCCGCGATACGCGGTGCTGATCGGCTGAGCCGCCGGTGCGACGTTCTCAGATGTGCCCGGGCATCCCCATCGACGGGTCGGCCGCCGGCATGGGTGGTGGCTCCACCATCGGCGGCGGGGCCATCGGCGGTGGTTCTACGGGGGCCGCGGCCATGGGCGCCAGCGGTTCCGGTGGCGGCGCAATGGGCGGCGGGGGTGGCGGCGGGGCGTACGGGCCACCCGCGCACGCCGGGTCGCTGGGCATGCTGATGCAGCTCAAATCCGCGGGGCCGGTGGGCGCCCCGCCCATGGCGTACGGGCCGCCCTGGCACTGCGCCAGCCCCGGCATCCCCGCACATCGGGGATCCGACGGGTTGGTGGGAAGGCCGGGATCGGGATCGTCGAGCGGCGCGGCGGGTGTGCGCGCGAAGCCGGGTGCCGCGTTCGCCGGGATCGTCGCACCCGTCGTGGCCGTCCCCAAAATCGACAGGGCCACAGCCGTTTTCGTCATCGTGCCGCGCAACCTCGAGGCCGTCACCCAGGTCATCGTTCCCCCCGATACATGCGGACCGGGAGCGCTGCGCCCCCGCGTTATTCGATCAGTCTGCTCCATCGCGGCCAAATCCGGTAGCCCAGAACGGATCCGGGTCGACGGACAGGCCGATGGCGCGGACCGTGCCGGCCAGGTGGGTCTGCACCGCGGTCGCCGCCCGCGCGCGATCGCCGTCGCGCAGGGCTTCGGCGATACCCCGATGCTCCTCGAGAATCGTGGCCACCCGGTCGGGGTCGCGCAGCGTCGATTCGCCGATCATCCGCATCTGGCGGTCGCGCAGGGACGCGTAGAAGCCGGACAGGATGGCGTTGCCCGACTCCTGCAGCGTGATGGCGTGGAAGGCGCGGTCGGCCTCCACGAATTCTCGCCAGTTTGCCGCGGCGGCCGCGTCGCGTTGCCTGGCAAGCTCGCCGGATAGGCGCCCGAACACGGCGGCGCATGCGGCGCCGCCGCGCCCGATCACCTTGCCCGCCGCGAACTGCTCGAGCACCAGCCGCGCCTCCATCACCGCGCGCACCTCGTCGGGCGACACCGGAACCACCAGGGCCCCCCGCTGGGGATACAGGCGCAGCAGCCCCTCGGCCTCCAGCCGCAAAAACGCCTCGCGCACCGGCGTGCGCGACATCCCCAGCGCGCTGGCCACGTCGCCCTCGCTGATCAGCTCGCCGCCGGGGAACTCGCCGGTGAGCACCCGCGTCTTGACGTAGTCCAGCGCGCGGTCCTTGGCCGTCCCCGTCCGCCTGTCCTTCGCCGCCACACCCGGCCCTTCTGGTAGCTAAGTCGTATCTCAACCGACCGATTGACCGTACACCGGCCGCGTCTAGCTGCGACGTTTGACACTTAGATACAAGATAAATACTATTTAGATACCAGATCCACCTGAGCGGCAAGGGGGACCGACATGCAGCAGCTAGCGAGCCCGAACCTGGACCCGACGGTCCCCGCGCCGATGGTCAACGTCGCCGAGTACGCGTTCGAGGGGCGGTTCGAAGAGTGGGCCGAGCAGGCCGAATACTTCGAGTACTCCAGGGCCGCCAACCCGATCGGCTCGGGGCTGACCCCGCGGGTGCCGATCCGGCGGTTCGGTCCCGAGCTCTACCTTGACGCGCCGACCGGCGTGATCCCGCTGGACCTGTCGGCCGAGCTGGGTGGCCCGGCCGGCGCGGCGACCAGCCCCGCGCTGCTGGCCAACTTCGTGTCCATTCGTGCGAACGAGCACGTCGACACCCACCCCAACGCCACCTCGCAGCTGTATTACGTGCTCTACGGGCGGGGGTTCGCGGCGGTCAACGGTCGCCTGATCGAGTGGGAGAAGGGCGACTTCGTGACGCTGCCCGCCGGCGCGCACTCGGTGTTCTATGCCGGCGCTCACACGGCCATGTACTGGGTGCACGACGAGCCCCTGATGCGTTACCTCGGCGCCGACGCGACCCGGCCCCGCTTCCGGGCGACCAAGTTCCGCCGCGCCGACGCCGTCGCCAAGCTGACCGAGATCGCGTCGCGCCCCGGCGCCAACGAGAAGAGCCGCGTCAGCGTCCTGCTGGCCAACGCCGAGCAGGACCAGACCCTGACCATCACGCACGTGCTGTGGGCCATGTTCGGCGTGCTTCCGCCCCATCAGGTCCAGCGCCCGCACCGGCACCAGTCGGTCGCGCTGGACCTCATCCTGGACGCGCCCGCGGCCGGCTGCTACACGCTGCTGGGCACGCGTCTCGACGAGCGGGGCGACATCGTCGATCCCATCCGGGTGGACTGGCAGGCCGGTGGCGCCTTCACCACCCCGCCGGGCATGTGGCACGCCCACTACAACGAGACCGACGAGCCGGCCCACCTGATCCCGGTCCAAGACGCCGGGCTGCAGACCCACCTGCGCAGCCTCGACATCAAGTTCACCCAGCGCCGCGATCTCGCCGCGGGCTGAGCCGGGGCCCGATGCGGGGCCCGGATTCGACGCCTAGTGTGGCTCGACATGAAGGTGCCGCTGCTGGGCCCGGTGTCGCTGACTGGATTCCAGAACCCCTGGTTCTTCCTCGCGCTGCTGGCCGTGCTGCTGGTGATCGGCCTTTATGTCGTGCAGCAATTCGCCCGCCGTCGCCGGGTGCTGCGGTTCGCCAACATGGAGGTGCTGGAGCGCGTGGCCCCGCCGCACCCGAGCCGGTGGCGGCACGTGCCGACCATCCTGCTGGCCACGTCGCTGGTGCTGCTGACCACGGCGATGGCCGGGCCGACGTCGGATGTCCGGATCCCGCTCAACCGCGCGGTCGTGATGCTCGTCATCGACGTCTCGGAATCGATGGCCTCCAACGATGTTCCGCCCAACCGCCTGGCCGCGGCGAAGGAGGCCGGCAAGCAGTTCGCCGATCAGCTGACGCCGGCCATCAACCTGGGGCTGGTGGAATTCGCGGCCAACGCCACGCTGCTGGTGCCCCCGACGACGAACCGCGGCGCGGTGAAGTCGGGCATCGACAGTCTGCAGCCCGCCCCGAAAACCGCTACGGGAGAAGGCATTTTCACCGCGCTGCAGGCGATCGCGACGGTCGGCTCGGTGATGGGCGGCGGCGAAGGCCCGCCGCCGGCGCGTATCGTGCTGGAGTCCGACGGCGCCGAGAACGTGCCGCTGGACCCCAACGCCCCGCAGGGGGCGTTCACCGCCGCCCGGGCCGCCAAGGGCCAAGGCGTGCAGATCTCGACGATCTCGTTCGGCACCCCGTACGGGACCGTCGACTATGAGGGCGCCACCATTCCGGTCCCGGTGGACGATCAGACCCTGCAGAAGATCTGCGAGATCACCGACGGCGAGGCGTTCCACGCCGACAGCCTGGACTCGCTGAAGAACGTGTACACGACGCTGCAGCGCCAGATCGGCTACGAAACCGTCAAGGGCGACGCGAGCCTGGCGTGGATGCTGCTCGGTGCGGTCGTGATGGCCGGCGCCGTGCTGGCCGGCCTGCTGCTGAACCGCAGGCTGCCCGCCTGACCCGCCGGGCGGGCTCGGTCGGTGGACGGGCGCTAGGTCGGCAGGCGCCGGTTGATCAACAGCGCCAACGCCGTCGCGATCAGCGCCGCGAGCACCCCCAGGCGCAGCCAGCCGGAACTGCCGGGTCCCGGCACGGTGCGGTAGCCGATCTCGTTCTCGATCGCGTTGTAACTCTTGTTGAGCTCGCCGATGTTGGTGGCGGTGTAGGGCTGCCCGCCGGAGAGCCGGGCGATCGTCTTCATCTGGTCGGTCGACACCGGGACCGCGACGCGCTGCCCGTCCATCTCGATCTCGCCGCCCTTGGTGCCGAACGAGATCGTCGAGATGGGCACGCCCTCGTCCTTGGCCAGGCGGGCCGCGGTGTAGACACCGTCGTGCGGATCGCTGGGGTTGGACGGCTTGTTCTCGCGGCCGTCGGAGAGCAGCACGATGCGGGCCGGCGGCGGATTGTCGCCCCCGGTGACCGCCGTGGCGCCGATCGCGTGCAGGGCGGTGAAGATGGCCTGGCCGGTGGCCGTGCTGTCGGCGAAGTCCAGCTTCTTGAGCGCGTCGATGGTCGCCTGGTGCTGCGGCGTGGGCGGCACCAGCAAATAGGGTGTGCCGGCGAAGCCGACCAGCCCGAGGTTGATGCCCGGCGTCAGCTGGCTGGCGAACTGGCTGGCCGCCTGTTCGGCAGCCTTGAGCCGGTTGGGTTCGACGTCGGTCGCCCGCATGGACTGCGACATGTCGATGACGAGCATGATGACGGCGCGGTTGCGCGGGATGCGCATGTCGTGGGTGGGGGTGGCCAGCGCGATCGTCAGCAACGCCAGGCTGAATAGCGACGCGGCGATCGGCAGGTGCCGCCACGGCGACTGCGGCACGGGGGCGTCGGTGTAGCGGTGCAGCCGTCGGTTGCGACGTGCCTGCACCACGACGTAGACGGCCAGCAGGGCCAGGGGCACCAAACCGAACAGCAACATGGCCGGGCGCTGGAACCCGTACAGCGGCAGCGGGCCGATTCCGGGAAGCGACACGTCACCAACCTAGCCCGTGAAACGCCCTACTCGCGGCGGAGCCGGCCCTCGACGAATTGCTCCAGCTTCTCCCACTCGCGCACCGCCGCGGCGTACGGCGGCGACGGCTTGGTGACCGAGCCGGGTTCGAGCACGGCGGCCACCAATTTGCCCAGCGGCCGGTTGGTTTCGAGCGCCTTGTCCACCGCGGGATCCTCGGAGTAGTCGCCGATGTCGCGGAGCACCTCGACGGCCAGTTCCAGTTGCTCCCGGTCCACGGCCTCGGGCCCGTCGGCCAGGTCGTCGGCCAGGCCGGTGAGCACGTAGATGTTGTCGTCGGTGACCTCGACCGTGAGCGATCCGTCGGTGGCGGCGGTGCGGATGTCGTCGTAGGTGCTCAGATCGGACAGGTCGTGGTCGTGCTCGTCGGCCAGGTAGCGGGCCAGCGCGCGCTCGGACGGGAACACGCTGATCCGTCCGTTGCGGCCCAGGAAGATCGGCTCGTCGTCGAGGTAGCAGCGCAGGGTGAAGAAGGTGCCCGAGCTCGTCATGATCCGGATCGGATCGATGCCGACCTGCAGCCAGAAGTCCTTGTCGCCGCCGAGCACCGCGGTGTCGCCGGCCGCCCGGGCTTCGGTGTCGTCGTCCTCGTCGTCTTCGTCAACTTCGTCGTCAACGTCGTCGTCAATGTCGTCGGCCGCGGATTCCTCGACGGCGTCTTCGGTCTCGTCCTCTTCGCGCTCCTCGGCCAGTTCGTCTTCGGCCTTGGCCGACAACTTGGCGTCGACGTCGGGGGTGGTGGCGATGTCATCGATCGCGCCCAGCACGTCGTCCCAGCTGCGCCCGATGACCTCGGCGATCGCATGCCAGCGTTTGGCGCCGGCCTTGCCGGTGAAGTGCTCGACCCCGCCCGACACCGTGCCCAGGCTGGGGTTGCCGTTGAAGAACTTCGACACCGCCGCCAGCTCGCACACCGATCCGATGGACGACACGATGGCCAGCGTGCCCGCCAGCGCGGACACCGATTCCGCGGTGGGCTTCTCGGAGACCAGCTCCTCGACCGCGACCAGATCGAACTGCTTGTCCTCGGCGGGCTCGAAGTCATGCGCGTGCGCCGACGTCAGGGCCTTCCACGCCGGGTGGTCGGTCAGGTCGTTGTCGGTGTCGGACCGCACGAACGCCACCAGGTCGGCGACGGAGGAGAAGACGAACAGGTCCTCGTCCTTGCCCAGGAAGGCCTCCCACTCGTCGCCGGAGTCACGCCAGCGGGGCGCCCACACGGTGTAGCGGTCGCCGGCGGACAGGCTCAGGCGAATGGGCACGAGGTCAGCAGCCATGCGGCACAGAATAGCGACGACCGGCCAAGGCGCCGCCGGGCAGTGGTCTAGTCCCAGATGTCGGTGATGGGCGCGGCGCTGGCGGCATAGCCCGTCTTGGGTAGCCCGTACATCTGCTCCACCGTGGAAAGCACGTTGTAGTGGTTGATCTGCTCGCTGTAGTTGCCGGGGCGGACGTGCGCGCCGTAGAACACCGTGGGGATCTGGTTGTGGCTGCCGTTGTCGTCCTCGTCGAACGTCAGGATCAGCAGGCTGTTGTTGGCCACCGCCCAATTGGCGTAACCGGACAGCTGGCGATTCAGCCAGGCGTCGGCCTGCGCGATGGACCCGTCGTGCATGTTGTTGTCGTTGTTGGGGATGACGAACGACACGGTCGGCAGGCTGGCGTAGTTGCCCATCGGGAACGCGGAGAACGGCATCGAGTTCGCCGCCGGCACGTTGGTGAAGTTGGCCCATGGCACGTGCTTGCGCGCGTACTTGCCCGCGGTGCACACCGGCGAGCCGACGGTTGGCAGGCCTTCGGCGAAGCCGACGAACGTGTGGCCCGCGGCCAGCAATTCGGATCCGAGATTGGGGGCCGCGCCGGCGTTGATCGGGCACAGGTCCTTGGTCACCCCGAAGGTGTTGCCCGCGAACAGCGCCAGGTAATTCGGTTCGCTGGGGTGGGTTTCGGCGTATGACTGCGTCATGTTGGCGCCATTGGCGGCCAGGGAGGTGATGAAGGGCGCCGACTTGTTGCCGATGATGCCGTTCTCGGAACGGTTTTCCTCCACCACGATCACGATGTGCGCCGGTTGCGGAATGGCCGCTGCCGCAAGGCCTATGCGCGGGGTCAGCGGACTTGCCGCCAGTGCCACCAATGCGACCACGCCGAGCGCCGGCAGGAGGCGATGCGCCCTGCCGAGTAGGCTTCTCGGACTTCGATTTTCGCGCGACACCCCGGGAGTATACGAACGCGCGTGCGGTGTGGCTGGGACGAACGCAAGCGTGTCAGAAGGGCTTTGCCCGATCGTTATATACCCTTCATGGGATGGACGTGCGCGTGATCGACCACCCGCTGGCCGCGGCCCGGCTGACGGTGCTGCGCGACGAACGCACCGACAATGCCGGGTTTCGGGCCGCGCTGCGCGAGCTCACGCTGATGCTGGTGTACGAGGCCAGCCGGGAGGCGCCGCGAAAGTCGGTCAGGATCCGCACCCCGGTGGCCGCGACGGCTGGGACGCGACTGGTCAACCCGCCGCTGCTGGTTCCGGTGCTGCGGGCCGGGTTGGGCATGGTCGAGGCCGCCCAGGCCGCGATACCCGAGGCGGAGGTGGGTTTCGTCGGTGTCGCCCGCGACGAGGAAACCCACCTGCCGGTCCCGTATCTCGAGGCGCTGCCCGACAAACTCGCGCGCCGGCCGGTGATGGTCCTCGACCCCATGCTGGCCACCGGCGGGTCGATGGCCCACACCATCGGCCTGTTGCAGCGCCGCGGCGCCACCGACATCACCGCGCTGTGCGTGGTGGCCGCGCCGGAAGGCCTTGCGGCCGTGCAGAAAGCGGCGCCGGACGCGCGAGTGTTCACCGCCGCGGTCGACAAGGGGCTCAACAAGTCGGCCTATATCGTGCCTGGCCTCGGCGACGCGGGGGACCGCCAGTTCGGGCCGAACCTGTTCACCAGCCCCGCATCGCAGCGACCAGCTCGGCGCGCAGGGCACCGGCGCGCCGCCGCGAAGAATCCAGATCGTCGCTAGGCGCGCAGCGAATCTCCAAGTAGCACTTCAGTTTCGGCTCGGTCCCGGAGGGCCGCACCACCACCCTGACCGACGTGTGGTCGTCACCGCCGGTGAAGATCAGCGCATCGGTGACGTCGGTGAGTTCGGCGGGGAACCCGGCCAGCGTCGCCGGCGGGGTGGTCCGTAGCCGGTGCATCAGCGCGGCCGCCTCGGCGGGGTCGGCGACCCGGCGCGAGATCGCGGCGACGTCGTGCACGCCGTATCGGCGAGCCAGCTCGTCGAGCAGGTCGACGACCGAACGGCCTTGGCGCAGCAGCGTGGCCACCAGGTCGCACACCAGGACCGCGGCGCTGATGCCATCCTTGTCGCGTACGGCGTCCGGGTCGACGCAGTGCCCGATCGCTTCCTCGTAGGCGTATACCAGGGTGCCGCCGGGGACCTCGGCATCGGCGCGCGCCAGCCATTTGAAGCCGGTGAGGGTTTCGACGTGGACGGCGCCGCGGTGCGCGGCGATGGCCGACAGCATCCGCGAGGACACCAGGGTGCTGGCCACCACCGGCGTTTCGGCGCGCTGCGGCTGGGAAAGAATGTAATCTCCTAGCAGCCAACCGGTTTCGTCGCCGGACAGCATCCGCCACCCCGCTTTGTCGGGAATGCCGACGGCGCACCGGTCGGCGTCGGGATCCAGCGCGATCGCCACGTCGGCGCGCACGTCGGAGGCCAGGGCCAACAGCGCGTCGGCGGCACCCGGCTCCTCGGGGTTGGGGAAAGCGACGGTGGGGAAGTCCGGGTCCGGAGCGAATTGCGCTGCGACGGTGTGCACTTGGGCGAAGCCGGCGCGGCGCAGCGTCTCCACGGCCACCGCGCCGCCCACCCCGTGCAGGGCCGTCAGGGCGACCCGCGCCGAGCCGGCCCCGCGCCGCAGCCCGGACGCGCGCTCGACGTAGCGCTCGACCAGATCGGCCTGGCCCGGTTCGATGGGGGCCCTGCCGATCTGGTCGGCGGGCGGGGCGTCGGCCATCGCGGCCTCGATCTCGCGATCGGTGGGGGAGACGAGCTGGATGCCGCCGTCGACGTACACCTTGTAGCCGTTGTCGGCCGGCGGGTTGTGCGACGCCGTGATCTGGATCCCGGCCAGCGCGCCGGTGTGGCGCACCGCGAACGCGACCACCGGGGTCGGCACCGGACCGGGCAGCAACAGCACCGAAAACCCTTGATCGGCAAGCACTTCGGCGGCCACCGTGGCGAATACCGCCGAACCGTGCCGGGCGTCGCGCCCCACGATCACCCGCGCACCGGCCGGGGCGCGCCGCTTGAGCACCTGCGCCACCGCCCAGGTGGCGTGCGACACCACCGCGACGTTCATCGCGTCGGGCCCGCCGCGCACCGGGCCGCGCAGGCCCGCGGTGCCGAACCTCAGGGGACGGGCGAACCGCGCGGCTGATTCTTCCGCGTCGCACGCGGCGAGCTCGGCGGCCGTCCGCGGGTCGGGGTCGTGGGCGATCCACTCCTCGGGCGTCATGGCCCTAAAACCGGGGCAGCCGCTCGAGGATCAGGGCCAGGAGGGCGCCCATCCGGCTGGCGGACGCGGCCCCCGCGGAGAGCACCTCGGCGTGGCTGAGCGGCTCGCCGCCGATGCCGGCGGCCAGGTTGGTCACCAGCGACACCCCGAGCACCTCGGCGCCGGCCGCCCGCGCCGCGATGGTCTCGTGCACCGTCGACATGCCGACCAGGTCGGCGCCCAGCGTGCGCAGCATCCGGATTTCCGCGGGGGTCTCGTAGTGCGGGCCGGGCAGGCCGGCGTAGACGCCCTCGGTCAGCGTCGGGTCGGCCTGGCGGGCGAATTCGCGCAGCCGCGGGGAATAGGCGTCGGTCAGGTCCACGAATTGCGGGCCGACCAGCGGGGAACGCGCGGTCAGGTTGAGGTGGTCGCTGATCAACACCGGTTCGCCGACGGCCATGTCCGGGCGCAGTCCGCCCGCCGCATTGGTGAGCACGACCGCGCGCACGCCGGCCGCGCAGGCCGCCCGCACCGGGTGCACGACGTGGCACAGGTCGTGGCCCTCGTAGGCGTGGATGCGGCCGACGAGCACCAGCACCCGGTGTGCGCCGATGCGCATCGACAACAGCTCGCCGGTGTGCCCGATCGCGGTGGGCGGCCGGAAGCCGGGCAGGTCGGCCTGGGGCAGCACGGCGGTCTTCCCGATCGCCTCGGTGCCGAGCGCGGCGACCGCCGGCGACCATCCCGAGCCGAGCACGATGGCGACGTCATGCTCGTCGATTCCGGTGCGCTCGGCGATGACCGCGGCGGCGCGGCGCGCGAGGTCGCCTGGGTCGGACGAGGTTTGGGTCACAGCGGGAGCCTAGCCCGGGGACGGCGAGCGCAGGTGAGGCGCGAGTGCGGAGCCGGGCGATCGAACCTGGCCCGGCGACGGTGTCGCCGGTATGTGTCAAGATCTGGCGTATGAGTCTTCGTAGGTGGCCGGTGGTTGGCCCGGTCATTGCAATCGCCGTTGGTGTTGTGCTGTCAGTGGTTTCGGTCACATTCGGCCCGGCGCCGTCGGCCAAGGCGGACTGTCCGAACGTCCAACTGATCTTCGCCCGCGGCACCGCCGAGCCGCCGGGCCTGGGTGTGGTGGGCGACGCGCTGTTCGCCGCCCTGCAGCCCGCGCTGGGGTCGCGCACCGTCGATTCCTATGCGGTGAATTATCCGGCCAGCTACAACTTCCTGACGACCGCCGACGCCGCCAACGACGCACGCGACCACATCGCGGAGATGGTCGACCAGTGCCCGTCCACGCGGCTGGTGCTCGGCGGCTTCTCGCAGGGCGCCGCCGCGATCTCGATGCTCGCCGGGGTGCCGCCCGTCGGCCAGCGCATCGGGAACTTCGGATCGGCGCCCCCGCTGGATCCCGCCCTGGCCAACAAGATCAGGGCCGTCGCGGTGTTCGGCAATCCCGGCAACCGATTCGACACACCCCTGTCGTCGACGGGCGCGTTCGCCGGCCGCACCATCGACCTGTGCAGCGAAGGCGATCCCGTCTGCGTCGTCGGCGGTCGCGACCGGGATGCGCACCACGACTACTCCGCCCCGCCCTACCCGGGCCAGGCGGCGAGTTTCATCGCCGGGCTGGTGTAGCCCTCAGGGCCTCAGGGCCGTAGGCCGGTGAGTGACATACTGCGAGAGTGCCCACCGCCCCGTTAGACAGCCTGCTGGACAGCGTCGAAGCTGTCGTGCGGCGGCGCGGCGGCGACCTCGTCGAGTTGTCGCACGCCATCCACGCCGAGCCCGAGCTGGCGTTCGCCGAGCACCGCAGCTGCGCCAAGGCGCAGGCACTCGTCGCCGAGCGTGGCTTCGAGATCACCGCCGCCCCCGGCGGTCTGGACACCGCCTTCCGCGCCGACTACGGCAGCGGGCCGCTGACCGTCGGGGTGTGCGCCGAATACGACGCGCTGCCCGAGATCGGGCACGCCTGCGGCCACAACATCATCGCCGCCTCGGCGGTGGGCACCGCGCTGGCGCTGGCCGAGGTCGCCGACGAGCTGGGCCTGCGGGTGGCGCTGCTGGGGACTCCCGCCGAGGAGGCCGGCGGCGGCAAGGCGCTGTTGTTGCGGGCGGGGGTGTTCGATGACATCGCCGCCGCCGTCATGCTCCATCCCGGGCCGACGGATATCGCCGCGGCCCGCTCGCTGGCCCTGTCCGAGGCGACCATCACGTACCGCGGCACGGAATCCCACGCCGCCGTCGCGCCGCACCTCGGGATCAACGCCGCCGACGCCGTGACCGTCGCGCAGGTGGCCGTCGGGCTGCTGCGCCAGCAACTGGCGCCCGGGCAGCTGGTGCACGGGATCGTCACCGACGGCGGGCAGGCGGTCAACGTCATCCCCGGGCGCGCGACGCTTCAGTACGCGATGCGCGCGGTCGAAGCCGACTCGCTCCGGGAACTCGAGGGCAGGATGTACGCCTGCTTCGCCGCGGGCGCGCTGGCCACCGGCTGCGAATACGACATCGACAACCCGGCACCCGCCTACGACGAACTCACCCCCGACCAATGGCTGGCCGACGTCTTTCGCGAGGAGATACGCCGGCTCGGCCGCGAGCCGGTGGCCCGCGAGTACGAGGCGGCGCTGCCCATGGGCAGCACCGACATGGGCAACGTGACCAAGGCGCTGCCGGGGATCCACCCGGTGATTGGGCTCGACTCCGGCGGGGCCATGGTGCACCAGCGCGGCTTCGCCGAGGCCGCCACCAACCCCAGCGCCGACCGCGCCGTGATCGAGGGCGCGATCATGCTGGCGCGCACGGTGGTCCAGCTGGCCCAGACGCCCGCCGAACGCGACCGGGTGATGGCGGCGCACGAACGCAGACGCGGCGGGGAGCGCGCATGAGACTCGCCGACGCCGCCGAATCCTGGCTCGCCTCTCATCACGCAGACCTGGTCGAATGGCGCCGGCACATCCACCGCTACCCCGAGCTGGGCCGCCAGGAGTACGCCACCACCCAGTTCGTCGCCGAGCGGCTGGCCGAAGCGGGGCTCAACCCGAAGGTGTTGCCCGGCGGCACGGGACTGGTCTGCGACATCGGCCCCGAGCACGAGCCCCGGATCGCGCTGCGGGCCGACATGGACGCCCTGCCGATGGCCGAACGCACCGGCGCCCCCTACGCGTCCACCATGCCCAACGTCGCGCACGCCTGCGGCCACGACGCGCACACCGCCATCCTGCTGGGCACGGCCCTCGTGCTGGCGTCGGTCCCTGAGCTTCCGATCGGGGTGCGGTTGCTCTTCCAGGCCGCCGAGGAACTCATGCCCGGCGGGGCGATCGACGCCATCGCGGCCGGCGCCATCAGCGGGGTGTCCCGGATCTTCGCGCTGCACTGCGATCCCCGGCTGGAGGTCGGCAAGATCGCGGTCCGGCACGGCCCCATCACCTCGGCCGCCGACCAGATCGAGATCACGCTGTACTCACCCGGCGGCCACACCTCGCGCCCCCACCTGACCGCTGACCTGGTGTACGGGCTGGGCACGCTGATCACCGGCCTGCCCGGGGTCTTGTCGCGGCGCATCGACCCGCGCAACGGCACCGTGCTGGTGTGGGGCGCGGTCAACGCCGGCGTGGCCGCCAACGCCATCCCGCAGACCGGCGTGCTGGCCGGCACCGTGCGCACCGCCAGCCGGCAGACCTGGGTGGGGCTCGAGGAGATCATCCGCGAGACCGTGGCCGGGCTGCTGGCGCCGCTGGCCATCGAGCACACGCTGCAATACCGCCGCGGCGTGCCGCCGGTGGTCAACGAGGACGTCTCGACGCGCATCCTCACCCACGCGATCGAGGCCGTCGGCCCCGACGCGCTGGCCGACACCCGCCAGTCCGGGGGCGGCGAGGACTTCTCCTGGTACCTGGAGGAGATCCCCGGCGCGATGGCGCGGCTGGGGGTGTGGCCGGGGGTGGGGCCGCAGCTGGACCTGCACCAGCCGACGTTCAATCTCGACGAGCGGGCCCTGGCGATCGGGGTGCGGGTGCTGGCCAACATCGTCGAGCAGTCGGCGGCGTTCGAGCGGTCTTAGCGGGCGCCGTCGCGGTTGGTGGCGCGCACGACGTGGCCGGCGATGTGGGCGTACGCGCGGCGCGTGACGTCGCCGGCCCGGCTCATGATGTTGTATCCGTGGTCGACGCCGGCCACCTCGTAGTACTCCGCCAACGCGCCGGCCGCGTCCAGCTTCTTTGCGTACCGGCGGGCTTCGCCGCAAAGGCGGTCGTGCTCGGCCGTCACGACCAGCGCCGGCGCGATGCCGGCGATGTCGTCGGCGTTGTTCCCCCAGGCGGGCGAGGCCAGGCGGTCGCGCCGCTGCGCCCGCTCGGGTATGTAGGCGGTGTCGAAGACCTCGCCCATCCACGGTTTCATGATCGCCCGGCGGCCGAGGGTGGACGGCTTGTCGCGGGTGGGCGTGACCAGGTCAAGCGGGGCGTAGTGCAACACCTGCAACGCGATCGGCGGGCCGCCGTTCTCCCACGCGAGCCGGGCCGCCGCGGCGGACAGGTTGCCGCCCGCGCTCTGGCCGCCGACGCACAGCCGGGCACCGTCCCAGTCGGGGTGTGGGCCGGCCGCCCAGCGCACCACGTCATAGATCTGGTGCACCGCGGCGGGAAAGCGGTGAAGCGGCGCCAGCACGTAGTCGGGGTTGATCACCACCACGCCCGCGTTGGCGGCCAGATAGCGGCACCACGGGTCGTCCTGTTCGGGGTGCCCGACCACGAACCCGCCGCCGTGCACGTTGACATAGACGGGCGGGTCGGTGGTGCCGGCCGGCGGGTGATAGACGGTCGCGCGGGTGGGGCCGTGCCGGGTGGGGACGGTGATTTCGCTCGTGCGGCCCGAAACCTCGGGGAAGCGCACGGCGGCCTTGGGGGCCGGGTTGACGGCGGCGGCGAACGCCCGCGCCAGTGCGTCGGCGACCGGCGGTGCGGACAGGATTGACAGTCGAATTTCCTTCCGTGGAAGTACGCGTAGGTTTTCGGTCTGTCTGTTTACACTCCTGATCGCCCAGAGGCGAGTGATTTTTCAGGCGCTGGTGCCCGGGCCGATGTTGCGGGCCGGTCGAGTGCGCAGGCTGTGCACGTAATCGCTTGGCGCACCTGCGATTTCGGCGGCGTCCGCCATGACCCCGAGGTATCGGGCCGACGGTAGTCCGCCCTCCCACGCGTCCAGCACGTACAGCCACGCCAGGACCGGGTCGGTGGTGGTGTCCGACGAGATGCGCTCGACCCGGCAGCGGATCTTCTGGTGGACGCCGAACTCCGAGCCCTCCCAGCGGTCCAGGTTGACCTCGTCGGCCGGTGTCATGTCGTAGAGGACGACGAACACCTTGGAGTCCGGATCCTCGACCACGGTCGCCAGCGCGCCCTCCCAGCCGATGTCCTCGCCGCCGAACGTCAACCGCCACCCGTGCAGCCAGCCCGTTCCGGCCATCGGCGAATGGGGTGCGCGCTTCAGCATCTGTTCGGGGTCCATGTTCGACCCGTACGCGGCGTAGAGCGGCACGGGGAAAGCTTAGACGTCCGAGCTGGCCCGGTCTTCCCCCGAGCGTTGGGCGGCGTGCGCCCGGCTTCGTTAGGTTAGGGCTGTGGCGACGCGCATCGTGATCCTCGGTGGCGGCCCGGCCGGTTACGAAGCCGCGCTGGTGGCCGCCACTTCCCACCCCGACACGACGCACGTCACCGTCATCGAGTCCGAGGGCATCGGCGGGGCCGCCGTCCTGGACGACTGCGTGCCGTCCAAGACGTTCATCGCGTCGACCTGGCTGCGCACCGAGCTGCGCCGCGCGCCGCGGCTGGGCTTCGAGATCGACATCGACGACGCCAAGCTCTCGCTGCGGCAGATCCACTCCCGCGTCAAGCAACTCGCCACCGATCAGTCGTCCGACATCGCCGATCAGCTGCTCGGCGTGGGAGTGCACGTGGTGGCCGGCCGCGGCGAGCTGATCGACCCCACGCCCGGGCTGGCCCGCCACAACATCAAGGCAACCGCCCAGGACGGCACCACCAGCGAGTACGAGGCCGACGTGGTGCTGATCGCCACCGGCGCCAGCCCGCGGGTGCTGCCGTCGGCCCAGCCCGACGGCGAGCGCATCCTGACCTGGCGCCAGCTCTACGACCTGGAGGCGCTGCCCGAGCACCTCATCGTGGTCGGGTCGGGGGTCACCGGGGCGGAGTTCGTGCACGCCTACACCGAATTGGGTGTGCCGGTGACGGTCGTCGCCAGCCGCGACCGGGTGCTGCCGTATGAGGACGCCGACGCCGCCCGGGTGCTGGAGGCCGCGTTCTCCGAGCGCGGCGTGAAGCTGGTGAAGAACGCCCGCGCCGCGTCGGTCACCCGCACCGGGGACGGCGTGCTGGTCACCCTGGCCGACGGGCGCACCGTGGAAGGCAGCCACGCGCTGATGACCATCGGTTCGGTGCCCAACACCAACGGCCTGGGCCTCGAACGGGTCGGCATCGAGCTGGGCCGCGGCGGCTACCTGACCGTGGACCGGGTGTCGCGGACCTCGGTGTCCGGCATCTACGCCGCCGGCGACTGCACCGGCCTGCTGCCGCTGGCCTCGGTCGCGGCCATGCAGGGCCGCATCGCGATGTATCACGCGCTGGGCGAGGGCGTCAGCCCGATCCGGTTGCGCACGGTGGCGGCGACGGTGTTCACCCGCCCCGAGATCGCCGCCGTCGGGGTGCCGCAGACCATGATCGACGACGGTTCGGTGTCGGCGCGCACGATCATGCTGCCGCTGCGCACCAACGCGCGCGCGAAGATGTCCGGGCTGCGGCAGGGCTTCGTGAAGGTGTTCTGCCGCAAGTCCACCGGCGTGGTGATCGGCGGCGTGGTGGTGGCGCCGATCGCCTCCGAGCTGATCCTGCCGATCGCCGTGGCAGTGCAGAACCGCATCACGGTCAACGAGCTGGCGCAGACGCTGGCGGTGTATCCGTCGCTGTCCGGCTCGATCACCGAGGCGGCGCGGCGGCTGATGGCGCACGACGATCTGGACTAGCGGTTAGCCTTGGTGCAGCACGCCCCTACTGATGAGTAACCCAGTGAGGAGTCCAGGTCGTGACTGATTCCATCCACGCGTCCACCCAGCGAAGCTCGCCGGTGTCCGTGCTGGGTCCGGAACAGCGACAGGCGGCCTGGGACCGGCTGGGCGCCGAGCAGTTCGACGTGGTCGTGATCGGCGGCGGCGTGGTGGGTTCGGGCTGCGCGCTGGACGCCGCGACCCGCGGGCTCAAGGTGGCGCTGGTGGAAGCGCGCGACTTCGCCTCGGGCACCTCGAGCCGCTCGTCGAAGATGTTCCACGGCGGCCTGCGCTACCTCGAGCAACTGGAGTTCGGCCTGGTCCGCGAGGCGCTCTACGAGCGCGAGCTGTCGCTGACCACGCTGGCACCGCACCTGGTCAAGCCGATGCCGTTCCTGTTCCCGCTGACCAACCGCGTGTGGGAACGGCCCTACATCGCAGCCGGCATCTTTCTCTACGACCGGATGGGTGGCGCGAAATCCGTTCCGGCGCAAAAGCATTTGACCCGTGCAGGCGCGTTGCGATTGAGTCCGGGCCTCAAGCGCAGCTCGTTGATCGGCGGAATCCGTTACTACGACACGGTCGTCGACGACGCCCGGCACACCATGACCGTCGCGCGCACCGCAGCGCATTACGGCGCGGTGGTGCGTACCTCTACCCAGGTCGTCGCCCTGCTGCGCGAGGGCGATCGTGTGACCGGGGTGCGGGTCCGCGACTCCGAGGACGGCGCGGTCACCGAAGTCCGCGGCCACGTGGTGGTCAACGCGACCGGGGTGTGGACCGACGAAATCCAGGCATTGTCCAAGCAGCGCGGGCGATTTCAGGTGCGGGCCTCCAAGGGCGTGCACATCGTGGTGCCGCGCGACCGCATCGTCAGCGACGTCGCGATCATCCTGCGCACCGAGAAGTCGGTGATGTTCGTCATCCCGTGGGGCAGCCACTGGATCATCGGCACCACCGACACCGACTGGAATCTCGACCTGGCCCATCCCGCGGCCACCAAGGCCGACATCGACTACATCCTCACCACGGTCAACACGGTGCTGGCCATCCCGCTGACCCACGCCGACATCGACGGGGTGTACGCCGGGCTGCGGCCGCTGCTGGCCGGGGAGAGCGAGGAAACCTCGAAGCTGTCCCGCGAGCACGCCGTGGCGGTGCCCGCGCCGGGATTGGTGGCCATCGCGGGCGGCAAGTACACCACCTACCGGGTGATGGCCGCGGACGCGATTGACGCTGCGGCCCAATTCATTCCGGCGCGGGTGGCACCGTCGATCACCGAGAAGGTCAGCCTGCTGGGCGCCGACGGCTACTTCGCGCTCATCAACCAGGCCGAGCACGTCGCCGAGCTGCAGGGGCTGCACCCCTACCGGGTGCGCCACCTGCTGGACCGCTACGGCTCGCTGATCGGTGACGTGCTGGCGTTGGCGGACGACCGCCCCGACCTGCTCGACCCGATCAAGGAGGCGCCGGGCTACCTGCGGGTCGAGGCGCTCTATGCCGTGACCGCCGAGGGGGCCTTGCATCTGGAGGACGTCCTGGCCCGCCGGATGCGCATCTCCATCGAATACTCACACCGCGGTGTCGACTGCGCCCGCGAGGTCGCGGATGTGGTTGCGCCGGTGCTGAATTGGTCCGCGGCGGACATCGACCGCGAGGTCGCCAACTACACCGCCCGGGTGGAGGCCGAGGTGCTGTCCCAGGCCCAGCCCGACGACGTGTCGGCCGACGAATTGCGGGCCAGCGCGCCCGAGGCCCGCGCCGAGATCCTCGAGCCGGTCCCGCTCAAGTGAGGCCCGCCCCGCTTCCCGTGCGTGACGGGCTCGGCCCGGCGCGGGTGCGGCTGCGGGGCGGACCGGTGCTGGCCGAGCTGAGCGCCCGGTTCGGCGCGCCGGCCCGCGCCAAGGTGCTGGCCGGGGAGGTGGTGGGCGCCGACGGCGCGGTGATCGATGCCAAAACCGTGCTGCCCGCCGGGGCGAGCGTCTACCTCTACCGCGAGCTGCCCGACGAGGTGCCGGTGCCGTTCGAGATCCCGGTGCTCTATCGCGACGACGACATCGTGGTCGTCGACAAGCCCCACTTCGTGGCCACCATGCCGCGGGGACGCCACGTCGCGCAGAGCGCGCTGGTGCGGCTGCGCCGGGAGCTGGACCTGCCCGAGCTGAGCCCGGCGCACCGGCTGGACCGGCTGACCGCCGGGGTGCTGGTGTTCACCGCGCGCCGCGAAATGCGGGGCGCGTTCCAGACGCTGTTCTCGCGGGGCCTGGTGGACAAGACGTATCTGGCCCGCGCCGCCGTGGACCCGGCGCTGCGGTTGCCCCGCGTGGTGAAAAGCCGCATCGTCAAGCGCCGGGGTCAGCTGCAGGCGGTCTGCGAGCCGGGAGCGGCCAACGCCGAGACGCTGGTGGAGCTGGTGAGCGCGGACGGCCTCTACCGGCTGACCCCGCGCACCGGGCGTACCCACCAGCTGCGCGTGCACATGGCCTCGCTGGGGATACCGATCGAGGGGGATCCGTTGTACCCCAACGTGATTGACGTTGCGCCCGACGACTTCAGCACACCGCTGCGGTTGTTGGCACGGCGCATCGAGTTCACCGACCCGCGCTCGGGCGTGCGGCGCGAGTTCGTCAGCCGCCGTGATCCCTACGCGGACAGGGTGCGCAAGCGGTAGCGTCACAAGCAGTCGGCAACGCCGCAGGGCCCCAGGGGCGAGGTGACGGGAGGCGACCATGAAGCGCGGCATCGTGTCGGGATCGGCGGCCCTGCTGACGGCCGCCGGGCTCATAGCCTGGGCACCGCCGGTGAGCGCCGGCTGCCAGTACGGGGGAGGCGTGCTCAGCAAGTGCGACGGGCCCGTCCAGCCCGACGGCACCTGGCAACGCTGCGTGGCCGTCACCCGCCTGATTCCCAACGGCGCCAGTTCCTACCTCGTGCCCGACGGGCACTGCGACGTGATGGGTCCCGACCAGCGCCCGTCGGACCTCGCGTTCGCCGACCCCCCGTCGCACATCGACTGAGGCGGGCAACCCGCGGCGTGGACCGCCCGGGATCGGGTAGCCCGCGCGTATGGACATCGCCGTCACGTTCGTCGGCAACGCCACCACGCTGATTTCCGTCGGCGGGCTGACGCTGCTGACCGACCCGAATTTCCTGCACCGCGGGCAACGCGCCTACCTCGGCCACGGACTGGTGTCCAAGCGCCTGAAGGAGCCGGCGTTGGGCATCGACGAACTTCCGCGCCTCGACGCCGTCGTGCTCTCCCATCTGCACGGCGACCACTGGGACAGGGTGTCGCAGCGGGGGCTCGACCACGACCTGCCCATCATCACGACGCCGCACGCCGCCAAACGCCTGCACCAGCGCGGCTTCGCGCACGCGCGCGGCCTGCAAACCTGGCAGCAGCACACGATCACCAAGGGCGACACCACCGTGACCCTCACGTCGCTGCCCGGGCGCCACGCGCCGGGGTGGAGCCGGCGCCTGCTGCCGCCGGTGATGGGCACCATGGTCGAGATCGGCTCCGCCGACGGCGCACCCCGGCGCCGGCTCTACATCTCCGGGGACACCCTGCTGATCCAGGAGCTCAACGAGATCCCGGCGCGGTTCGACCCGATCGACGTCGGCATGCTGCACCTCGGCGGCACCCGGCTGCCGGCCGGCCGGCGGCTTCCGTTCGGGCTGACCGTAACCATGGACGGTCGCCAGGGGGCCGAACTCGTCGCGATGCTGGGCCTGCCGAAGGCCATCCCGGTGCACTTCGACGACTACGCGGTGTTCGCGTCGCCGCTCTCCGACTTCACCCGGCAAATGCAGCGTCGCGGGCTGGGCGACCGGATCGTCACGGTGAACCGCGGCGACTCGGTGACCGTCTGATAGAGGGCCCCGCTCCCGACCAGCGGCGGGTGCCAAGTCCCCGGCTCGATTAAATGGGAAGAGGAGGCCGTTGCTGGGGGTATAGGGTGTCCTAGCGGCTTGCGGTCGAACTGGGAGGTACCGACGGCAGGTAGCAGGCATCGACGTACAGAGTTTGGGGCTTTTTCGCGGCCTGGTTAACGGAAATTTGCTGAGGCGTTCTCAGCGTGGGCATTGTGAGACGAGATGGATCTACTAGCACCCCCCGAGGTCACCTCGACACTCATCCACACCGGGCCCGGAGCGGGCTCGCTGATCGAGGCCGCCGGCGCCTGGCAGCGCCTGGCCGTCGAACTGGAGAATTCCGTCTCCACCTATACCTCCACGTTGACCTCGCTCATCGAATCGTGGGACGGCCCGTCCGCGACGGCCATGCTGCAGTCCGTCCAGCCCTACCTGCTGTGGTTGCGCGAGACCGCGCAGCAGTCCGCGCAGATGGCCTCCTCGGCGGAGGCGGCGGCCTCGGCCTTCAGCGCCACTCGCGCCACGGTGGTCCACCCCTCGGTCGTCACCGCCAACCGGACGCGCCTGCGGCAGTTGCTGGCGACCAACCGGTTCGGGACCAACACCGCGGCGATCGCCGAGGCCGAAAACGAATACCAGACCATGTGGGCGAACAACGCCGCGGCGATGACCCGCTATCAGGCGACGACGTCGCAGGCGACGGGGCAGCTGTCCCGGTTCACCTCGCCGGTTCCCGACACCAATCCGGACGGGACGGCCAACCAAGAGGCGGCGGTGATGAAAGCCGCGAGTGACTCGTTCGGTCCGCAGGTCCAGGACGCGCTCGGCGACAGCGTCACCGGCTTCGACCCCAACGCCAGCTGGTTCGGCTGGGCGAGCACCTGGGGCAACCAGTTCATCTCGTCGGGTTTCCCCATCAATCTGCTCGGTGTGTGGGCGCAGTTGGCGACCGCGCAAGGGGTCGCGTCCGTGGGCGGTGACATCGGCTCCGGCCTGTCGGAGGGCCTGGGACTGACCTCGGCCACTCTGGCCAACGCGATCAAGGGCATCGGCGCGGGAGCGTCGGCGCCGACCGGCGCGCTGGGCGTCGGCGTCTCGCTGGGCAAGTTGACCGCGCCCCCCGCCGTGGTGGGCCTGCTGCCGGGCACGCAGACCGGGGTGCAACTCGCGTCCGCGGCGTCCCCGCTGCCCGCCGCGGAATCCGGATTTCCCATGATGCCGATGATGGTGCCGCCGCCGACCGCCTCGGCGGGCACCGGCTGGCGAAAACGCAAACAGCAAAAGTACGAGGACGTTGCCGTGGGCCGGGAGGTCAAAGGCAAAGTGATGCCTCGAAACCCGTCGGCCGGATGACATTGACGGTGGCGCCGCACGACTGCCGGCGCCGATCGCATTCACCGGGTAGGCCGGGTCTGTCAGGTCCCTCAGCGGCCACCAGCACCAGCGCCGACGCGCGGCGTTCGCCCCACCCACTTCTTCCCCAAGGTAAAGGTTCATGGATTTTGGGATACTGCCGCCCGAGATAATCTCGGCGCTGATCCACTCCGGACCCGGCGCTTGGTCACTTATCGAAGCCGCCGGCTTCTGGCAGGAATTGAGCGCCGAGCTGGAGCAATCGGCGAGTAGCTACACCGCGGAGCTGTCGTGGCTGTCCACGACGTGGCACGGTCCGTCGTCGATGGCGATGGCCCAGGCGCTAGAACCCTATCTCGCCTGGCTGCGCCTGACCGCGCAGCAGTGCCAGCAGACCGCGGCGTCGGTGCAAGTCGTTGCCGCGGCGTTCGAATGGACCCACTGGACGGTCGTTCATCCCTCGCTGGTCGCCGCCAACCGGGCGCGCCTGGCGATGTTGTTGGCCACCAACTTCTTCGGGGTCAATTACCCGGCCATCGCCGAAACCGAGGCCGAGTACCACACCATGTGGGTGAACAACTCCGCCGCAATGTATCGCTACGCCGCGACCTCGGCGGGCGCGGTCAAGCTGCCCCAGTTCTCGCCGCCGCCCCAGGTGACCAACCCGTCGGGGGCCACGGCGCAGGCCACCATGATGCACGCGGCGACCACGGGAAATTCCGGGGCGCAGCTCCTGGCCGCCGACTCGATCGGCCAAGGGTCAAGCGCCGCAGACGCTTTCGACCCAAACGACGGTTGGTTCGGGTATTGGAGCACCTGGGGGAACCAGACCATCGCGGGTGGGATGCCCGTCAACATCCTGGGTGTGTGCGCGCAATTGGCCACCGCGCACGCGTTTGCGTCGCTGGGGGAGGACATCGGTCCGGGTTTGGCGGACGGCGCCGCGGCGCTTGCGTCGGCCGAGACGCGGCTCGTCAGCGCGGTCGGCGCCGCGGGGTCGTCACTGGCGCCCCGAGCGGCGCTGGGTGTGGGAATTTCGCTGGGCCACCTGACCATGCCACCCTGGGCGGCCTGGCCGGCGAGCTCGGCCTGAACCGTTGGGCGGTGGAAGACGCCGTGGCGGCGGCCGAACGGGTCAAAGCCACCGGCTACGAGACCCACACCTTCTTCACCGTGTACGCCGCCGAGATCGCCGGCGCCGCAACGAACGTCGTCGACGCCCCCGGTCGCACGCTGTCGATGCGCCGCATCTCGGCGTTCGTGCTGCCGCAGGGGTTGATCACCGTGCGCCTGACGCCCGACTTCGACATGGCGCTGGTGACCCGGCGGTGGGAGGAGATCGGCGGCCAGGCCTACGGCGTCGGCGCCCTGGTGCACGGCCTGCTCGACGTCGTGGTCGACAGCCATTTTGCCGCCGTCGAGGCCCTCGACGACGGCATCGAGGCCATCGAGGACGAGTTGTTCGACGGCACGTCGCGCAAGGGCGACTTTGCGCGCCGCACCTTCGGGTTGCGCCGGGACCTGGTGAACCTGCGGCGGGTGGCGTTACCGATGCGCGAGGTGGTCAATTCGATTCAGCACCACCGCATTTCGGACGGCGCCGACCGCCAGCTCGATCCGCTGTACGCCGACCTCTACGACCACGTGCTGCGGGTGTCCGAATGGACGGAGTCGCTGCGCGACATGGTCACCACGATTTTCGAGACCAACCTGTCGCTGCAGGACGCCCGGCTGAACACCGTCATGAAGAAGTTGACGGGATGGGCGGCCATCATCGCCGTGCCGACGGCGATCACCGGGTTCTACGGGCAGAACGTTCCCTACCCGGGCTTCGGTACGGCGGCCGGATTCGCCGCCAGCACCAGCGTGATAGCCGTCCTGATGGTGGTGCTGTACGTGATGTTCAAACGTCGCGACTGGCTCTAGACCGCGCTCACTGTGCGACCGGGGGTGCGGCGGAAAGACCGTGCTGGATGCCCTGGCTGATTTTGTCCCGCTGGGCGGAGCCGCCCGGTGGATCCAATTCCCTGCAGGCGCAGCTGAGATGACTGAAGGGATTAGGGTCGGTGCTGGCCGATGCTGCGGTCCAACCGGAAGCGCCAAGAACGATGGCGACACCCGCAACACCGACCAAAAGTTTCGGAATCATTTTGGCCTTGTGGTCGTCACATTAGTTTCGGATGTTCCAACTTTAGCCGCGAATTGGTCACCAGTCTGTCAACCGGCTGTAAATTTCAGGACCCGGATGCAGCCGCCGCGTACTTGGGGCAGTACGCCTTGATGCTGACGCCGACGAAGTAACCTGCGTGATAGCTGTCCAGCGAACTGCTGGACAGCACGTTGTTGGCAACCTGTTCCGGCGTTTGGCCCGAATCGAGTTCGTGGCACACGGTATGACCGGAGTTGACCACCGCCTCGGGCGACTCGAAATTGATCCCCTTGGCTTTCAGCGCGGCGAGGAACGCGTCATCGGCGGAGGTGGCGTGCGTGGTCGCCGGCGCCGTCATCGCGCTGAGTAGGCCGGCGACCGGCACGGCGCCGATAGCCAGGAGCGACCGCGCCCGGCCGGGCTTGCGGATCTGGGTGCTCGTCATCTGTGATACTCCCGTGGAACAGAAGAGCCGTAGCTTGCTGAGGGCGGGGCCAGTTCGAATGCTCGCACGCCGCGGCGTTACCCGATGGAGGATCGCCGATAATGCGGTCCGTGCCACATCAATGTTTGCTCTGTTTTCGGCGGCGCGTAACCGTTCGTTGTCCGTCGCTGCGCCGTCGGCGACCTGACAACATGCCGTA
This sequence comes from Mycobacterium sp. 5-140-3-2, assembly GCF_035666375.1. NCBI lineage: Bacteria > Bacillati > Actinomycetota > Actinomycetes > Mycobacteriales > Mycobacteriaceae > Mycobacterium > Mycobacterium sp. 5-140-3-2. The sequence continues at coordinate 4,495,916 of NZ_CP142025.1, read as the reverse complement.
CGCGCGATGGCTGTGGCTCGCTGTGGTGGCGATATGCGTGGCCGGCTGCGGGGTGCGGCACGTGTCGGCGGCAAGCGCTCGAGACGTTTCCGGTACGTTCCGATCCGGCGGCATGGACCGAACCTACATGTTGCACGTGCCGGCGGGCGACCCCATCGGCCTGGTGCTCAGTTTGCACGGCGGCGGCGGAACCGGGATCGCGCAGCGCGCGCTGACGGGGTTCAACTCCGTTGCTGACGCCCACGACCTGTTGGTCGTCTACCCCGACGGGTACGACAAGAGCTGGGCCGACGGGCGCGGCGCGTCACCCGCGGATCGCCGCCACATCGACGACGTGGCCTTCCTCGTCGGGCTGGTGGGCAAGCTGCGAAACGACTTCAACATCGCGCCCGGACACGTTTTCGTCACGGGGATGTCCAATGGCGGCTTCATGTCCAACCGGCTGGCCTGCGACCGGGCCGACGTCTTCGCCGCCGCGGCGCCGGTGGCCGGCACCCTGGGCGTGGGTGTGGCCTGCAACCCGTCGCGGCCGGTGTCGGTATGGGAGGCGCACGGGACCGCCGACCCGCTGGTGCCGTTCAAGGGTGGCGCGGTCCGCGGCCGTGGCGGGCTCAGCCATTCCATCTCGGCGGATGCCATGGTGGCCAAGTGGCGCGCGGCGGACGGGTGCGCCGGCGAACCGTCGATGGAGCTGCTGCCCGACGTCCGCGACGGCACGGTCGTCCGCCGGTTTGTCTCCGCGGCGTGTGCGGCGTCCACCGAGGTGGTGTTCTACAAGATCGACAAGGGCGGGCACACCTGGCCGGGCGGCAAGCAATATCTGCCTGCGGCCGTCATCGGGCCCACCACGCACGCGCTCGACGGGTCGGAGGCCATCGCCCAGTTTTTCCTCGCGCACGCACGGGACTAGCGCTGACACGACGGGCACCAGTAGGCCACCCGCTCTTTCGTGTCGTCGACGTCGATGGGGGTGGCGCAGCGACGGCAGCGCTGCCCGGCGCGCCCGTAGACCCAGAGCTGGCGCCCGCTGCGGGTGTCACCGGTGGTGCACCGATTCCATCGAAAGCGGTTGAGCCACAGCATTTCTCGTGCGCGGGAGACCAGCCGGAGCGGGTCAGCGATGGCGCCCACCGGCGCGGTGGGCAGATGCCCGCTGACAAAACACAATTCGTTGCAATAGACGTTGCCGATCCCGGCCAGCAGCCGCTGGTCCAAGAGCGCCTCGGCGATCGGCCGGTGCGGGTCGGCCATCAGGTTGGCCGCGGCACGCGCGGCGTCCCAATCCTCGCCCAGCAGATCGGGTCCCAGATGCGCGACGGCCTCGCCGTCCCGGTCGCGGTCCAGGATCTCCAGCACGCCCAGGTCGACGCCGACGGCCCGGACGGTGCCGGTCTCCAACACGATGCGCGCCCGATGGTCGACCCGCACCGGGCGCTCGCCGACCCGCCAGCTGCCCTCCATCTTCAGATGCGAGTGAATGCTGGCCCGTCCCACCCGGATGAACAGGTGCTTGCCGCGGCTGACGACCTCGTCGACCACCTCGCCGGTGAGGTCGACGGTGGCGAACCGCGGCACCCGAACGTCGCATCGGGTCAGCGTCGCGCCGACCAGGTGCTCGCGCAGCACGGCGGCGGTGTGCCAGACGGTGTCACCTTCGGGCATCTCAGCGCAGCCGCAGTCCGCGTGGCGTCGTGTGGAATCCGGCCTCGGTGAGCGCGCCCAGCGGGCCGGACGCGTCCGCGCGGGGCGCCAGGGCCGGCACCCCGTCGATGCGCTCCACCAGCATCCCCGCCACGCGGCGGGAGGCGACCAGGTCGGCCAGGGCCGCCGCGGCGGCGTGGTGGGCCCCGGGATCGTCGGTGAAGGTCAGCAGCGAGCGCCCACCGCGCTCCAGGAACCAGGCCAGCTCGCCGTCGACCAGCACGACGAGCGCGCCGGCCTTGCGGCCGGGGCGCGCGCCCTCGCCGCCGGAGGTGGGCCAGGGCAGCGCCGCGCCGTAGGGGTTGGCCGGGTCCGCGGCGGCCAGCACGACCGCCCGGTACTGCGGCCGTTCCGGATCGACCCCCTCGCTGAAGTTGCGCAGCCGATCGACGGTCGACGCGACGGCGAACTGCGCCCCGCCCAGCGACTCGATGAAGTAGCCGCGCTGGCAGCGGCCCGCGTCCTCGAAGGCGCTCAGCACCTTGTACAGGGTGGCGAACCCGCCGGGGACGCCCTCGGTGGCCACGGCGCCCCGGGTCAGCACGCCGTGGCGGCCCAGCAACAGCTCGGCCTGGTAGTGGGCGCGCAGCGTGGAATCCGGCTCGGGGGCCGCCAGGATGGACCAGCGGCCGGCGACGGTGGGGTCCGCGGGCCGGGACTGCGCGTGCGCGACGCTGTACCGGCTCAGCCGGGGCGGGCGTTGCGAGCGGTGCGCGGGCGCCGAGCGCTTGCGCGCGCCGGCGCCGCCGAGGACGGCGCGCACCGGGGCGAACGTGTCGCCGGTGATCCAGCCGGCCCAGATCAGTTCCCACAGCGCGGTTTTGAGCGCGGCGTCGGGCACCCCGCCGTGCGCGAGTTGGCGGAAGAAGTAGGCGCCGCCCCCGGCGAGCGTGTCCAGGATGGCGCGGTGGGCGTCGCCGAGCTCGATGTCGGCGGGCCCGGTCAGTGTCAGCGGCGCGGATTCGCCGGCGTGCAGCGCGATCCAGCCGTCGCTACCCGAGATCGACCCGGCGCCCGACCAGGTGACCTCGCCGGTGGCCAGCAATTCGTCGAGCATCGCGGGGGAGTAGTCGCGGACCCGGGGGGCCAGCACCAGCGGCTCGATCGCCGATGCGGGGATCCGCACGCCGGCCAGCTGATCGATCACAGACATCAGCCCGTCCAGCCCGGAATGGCCAGGGGCGCGCGGCGATTCGGCCGCCCCCACGTGATGCCAGGCGGGCAGGAAGCGCCCGTAGGCGGCGGTGCTGACCGGCTCGACCTGGGCCCGCAGCGCCGCCAGCGATCGCCGCCGCAGGATGCGCAGCACGTCGGCATCGCACCACTGCTCGGCCCCGGCGACACCGCCGGACGGCCCCGGGGTCTCGGCGACGAAGTCGCCGCGCACCAGCCTCCCGTCGGCGGCCAGCCGGCCCAGGACATCGGAGGTCACCCGCAGCCCCAGGCCGAATCGGGCCGCCACTTCGGCCGTGGTGAACGGGGTGTGGGTGCGCGCGTAGCGGCCCAGCAATTCGCCCAGGGGGTCGGCGACCTCCTCGGTGAAGGCCGTCGGCACGCCCAGCGGAACCGGGATGCCGATGCCGTCGCGCAGCCGCCCGATGTCCTCGATGGCCACCCACCAGCCGCGGCCGGCGAACGACACCGTCAGCGCGCGCCGCGCCGCGCGCAGGCCCTCCAGCCAGCCCCCCACGTCGGCGCCACCCGCGCGGGCGGCCACCTCCTCCTCGGTCAGCGGGCCCAACAGCCGCAGCAGGTCGGCGACGCCCTCGGCGTCGCGCGCGGCCCGTTCCGCAGAGAGGTGCTGCAGCTGGCGGGCGGTGGCGGCGATGACCTCGGGGTCGAGCAGGTCGCGCAGTTCCACCCGGCCCAGCAGCTCGGCCAGCAGCGTGCTGTCCAGCGAGAGCGCGGCGGCGCGGCGCTCGGCCAGCGGGCTGTCGCCCTCGTACATGAACGCGCCGACGTAGCCGAACAGCAGCGAGGCCGCGAACGGCGAGGGCCGCGCCGTTTCCACCTCGACAACTCGCACTCTGCGCTGGGCGATGCCGGTCATCAGCGCCACCAGGGCGGGGACGTCGTAGACGTCCTGCAGGCATTCGCGGATGGTCTCCAACACGACGGGGAAGTCGGGGTATTTGCGGGCCACCTCGAGCAACTGGGCCGCGCGCTGGCGCTGCTGCCACAGGGGCGAGCGGCGGCCCGGGTGCCGACGCGGCAACAACAGGGCGCGGGCCGCGCATTCGCGGAACCGCGATGCGAACAGCGCCGAGCCGCCCACCTCGTCGGTGACGATGGGGTCGATCTCGTCGGCGTCGAAGACGAAAAGGTCCGCGCCGGGCGGGGTTTCGATCCCCGTGTCCGACGCGAAATCGGACACGGTGTCGGGCAGGCGCACCACGACGCCGTCGTCGGAGGCGGTGGGCTTCTCGTCGATGCCGTAGCGTTCCCGCAGCCGCCGTCCCACCGCCAGCGCCAGCGGACCGTTCACCGGCAGCCCGTAGGGCGAGTGCAGGATCACCCGCCAGTCGCCGAGCTCGTCGCGGAACCGCTCGACGAGCAGGGTGGTGTCGGTGGGCACCACCCCGGCGGCGGTACGCTGCTCGTCGAGCAGGCGGGCCAGGTTGTCGGTGGCGTAGGCATCGAAACCCAGTCCGGCGCAGCGGGTTTCGAATTCCTCCCGGGTGAGCCCGGCCAGCTCACCGGTGAACGCGCCCAGCGCGGCGCCCAGCTCGGCCGGGCGGCCGACCCCGTCGCCGCGCCAGAACGGCAACCGGGCCGGCTGGCCGGGCGCCGGGATCACCAGCACCCGGTCATGGGTGATCTCGGTGATGCGCCAGCTGGTGGCGCCCAGCGAGATGACGTCGCCGGGGCGGGACTCGTAGACCATTTCCTCTTCGAGTTCGCCGACCCGCGAAGGCTTTTCGGCCTCGGAGGCCAGATACACCGTGAACAGCCCCCGGTCGGGGATGGCGCCGCCGGAGGTCACCGCCAGGCGTTGCGCGCCGGGGCGCGCGGTCAGCGTGCCGGTATCGCGGTCGTAGACCAGCCGCGGACGCAGCTCGGCGAAATCGGTGGAGGGGTACTTGCCGCTCAACAAGTCCAGGGTGGCCTCGTACACGCTGCGCGGCAGCGTCGCGAACGGGGCGGCCCGGCGCACCGTGTCGAACCATTTGTCGGCGTCCAGCGGCTCGAGCGCGGCGGCCGCCACGGTCTGCTGCGCCAGGATGTCGAGCGGATTGGCCGGCACCCGCATCGTCTCGATCTGGCCGGCCAGCATGCGCTGCACGCTGACCGCGCAGCCGATCAGGTCGGTGCGGTGCTTGGGGAACAGCACCCCCTGGGAGACCTCGCCGACCTGGTGCCCGGCCCGGCCGATGCGTTGCAGCCCGCTGGCCACCGACGGCGGCGCCTCCACCTGGATCACCAGATCGACGGCGCCCATGTCGATGCCGAGCTCGAGGCTGGAGGTCGCCACCACCGCCTTGAGCAGTCCGCGTTTGAGGTCCTCCTCGACCAGGGCGCGTTGTTCCTTGCTGACCGAACCGTGGTGGGCGCGCGCCAGTATCGCCTCGGCCCCGTAGGTCTGGCCGGAGCCCATGATGTGGGCCGGGGCGCCGCCCGCCACCTTCGGGTTGGCCTCCGTGGATAGCTCGACGCCGCTGCGCTCGGCATGAATCTCGTTGAGGCGGGCGGTAAGTCGTTCGGCCAGCCGACGCGAATTGGCGAACACGATCGTCGAGTTGTGCGCCTCGATCAGGTCGACCAGGCGGTTCTCCACGTCGGGCCAGATCGTGTTGTTCGCCAGGTTCGCCATGTCGGGCACCGGCACGGCCACGGTGAGCTCGACGGTCTTGGCCGACGCCGGCGCCACGATCGTGGTCGGCTGCCCCCCGGACAGGAACCGGGCGAGTTCCTCGGGTGGCCGCACCGTCGCCGACAGCCCGATCCGCTGGGCGGGTTTGTCCTCCCGCAGCGCGTCGAGGCGCTCCAGCGACACCGCCAGGTGCGCGCCGCGCTTGCCCGCGGCGATGGCGTGGATCTCGTCGACGATCACCGTCTGCACCCCGGCCAGGGTTTCGCGCGCGGCGGAGGTGAGCATCAAAAACAGCGACTCCGGTGTGGTGATCAGCACGTCGGGAGGCCGGTTGATGAGCTGGCGGCGGGTGGCGGGCGGGGTGTCGCCGGAGCGCACGCCGACGCTGATGTCCGGCGGCGGCAGGCCCCGGCGTTCGGCGATGCGCGTGAGCCCGGCCAGCGGGGTGCGCAGGTTGCGCTCGACGTCGACGGCCAGCGCCTTGAGCGGGGACACGTAGAGCACCCGGGTGCCCGGCGGGCGGTCGGCCGCGCCGGCGAGGCTGTCCAACGCCCACAGGAACGCCGCCAGCGTCTTGCCGGACCCGGTGGGGGCGATCACCAAAGTGTGGTGACCGTCGGCGATGGCCTCCCAGGCCTCGGCCTGCGCCGTGGTCGGCGCGTCGAAGGTGCCGGTGAACCACTCTCGGGTGACGGCGCTGAACCGGCCCAGCGGGTCGGCGGGGCCGGGCGGCCCGGAATCAGCGCGAGTGCTCACCCATCCATGGTGCCAACGGGGACCGACATGCCGCGCTTAGAGCCGCGAGGTGGACATCGCCTCGCCGAGCTTCTCCGGGATCTCGGGCACCCGCGCGATCGCGTCGAGCAGCGCGTGCGCGCAGGCGTCGGCGAGCTTGTCGGCGTCGGTGGTGGGGTCGATGATCCGTTGCCGGCAGATCTCGAAGGTCAGCGCCAGCCAGCCGTGCAGGATCACCCGCAGGTGCCGCTCGACGTCGGGTTCCATGCCCGTGTTCAGCTCGGTGAGCAGCTGGTTGATCCGGGACATGATGTGTTCCATCTGGCGGTTCTTGGCATCGTCCTCGACGCCCAGCAGCACCGGGTCGGACCGGCCCAGCCCGACGTACGCCGCCCAGGCGGCCTCCGGGTTCTGCTCGTGGTAGGCCATGTAGGCCAGCACGCCGACTCGGATCTCCTCGTACATGGTCAGACCGGTGACGTCGTCCATGTTGGTGTTCTCGTACAGGCGGTCGGCCTCGTCCTTGACCACCGCTGCGAAGAACGCTCGCTTGTCGGGGAAATAGTGGTACATCAGGGCCCGCGACACCCCGGCGCGTTCCGCGATCTCATCGATGCGGACCTCGTCGTAAGGTCGCTTCCCAAAAACCTCTGCCCCTAAAGCGAGCAGCTCAGCGCGCCGATCTTCGGGGGATAGACGCCTTCGGGCTGTCGGCATGTGTCAGATAGTACTCACACGACATGAGACGACCGCCACAATGGATTCACAGGCTTCATCCGAACTCCACGCCCTGGGCCAGCGGCAACTCACCGGAATAATTGACGGTATTGGTACTTTGGCGCATGTAGGCCTTCCACGAGTCCGTGCCGGATTCCCGCCCGCCGCCGGTTTCCTTCTCGCCGCCGAACGCGCCGCCGATCTCGGCGCCCGAGGTGCCGATGTTGACATTGGCGATTCCGCAGTCGGATTCGGCCAGGAACCGTTCGGCCTCGCGCAGGTCCGTGGTGAAGATGGACGACGAAAGCCCCTGTGGCACGGCGTTATTGAGGGCGATCGCGTCGCCCAGCCGGTCGTAGGTCAGCACGTAGAGGATGGGCGCGAAGGTCTCGGTCGCCACGACGGCGGTCTGAGCGGGCATGCGCACCACGGCCGGCGCGACGTAGTAGGCGCTCGGCTGCTCGCGACCCTGCGGGTGCCTGCGGTCGCCGTCGATGACCTCGCCGCCGTCGGCGCGCGCGGATTCCAGCGCCCCCACCATGTCGCGGTAGGCGGTCTCGTGGATCAGCGGCCCGACGAGCGTGCCCGGTGCGGACGGGTCGCCGATGGGCAGTCGCCGGAAGGCGGACACGACGCGGTCCACCACCTCGTCGGCCACCGATTCGTGGACGATGAGCCGGCGCAGGCTGGTGCAGCGCTGGCCGGCGGTGCCGGCGGCGGCGAACACCACGGCGCGCACCGCGAGGTCCAGGTCGGCCGACGGGGTCACGATGGCGGCGTTGTTGCCGCCCAGCTCCAGCAGCACCCGGCCGAACCGCGCGGCGACGCGGGGGCCCACCTCGCGGCCCATCCGCACCGAACCGGTCGCGGACACCAGCGCGACCCGGGGGTCGTCGACCAGCAGCCCGCCGAGGTCGCGGTCGCCGAGCACCAGGGAGCTCACCGCGGGCGGGGCGCCGACGTCGGCCGCGGCGCGGGCGATCAGCGCCTGGGTGGCCAGCGCCGTCAACGGCGTCAGCTCCGAGGGCTTCCACACCACGGGGTCCCCGCACACCAGGGCCAGCGCGGCGTTCCACGCCCACACGGCGACCGGGAAGTTGAACGCGGTGATCACTCCGACCACGCCGAGCGGGTGCCAGGTCTCCAGCAGCCGGTGCCCGGGCCGTTCCGACGCGATGGTGCGCCCGTACAGCTGGCGCGACAGGCCGACGGCGAACTGGCAGACGTCGATCATCTCCTGCACCTCGCCGGCCGCCTCGGAGGTGATCTTGCCGACCTCGACGGTCACCAGGGTGGCCAGCTCGCGCTTGTGTTCGGTCAGCAACTCGGCCAGCCGCGCCACCAGCGCGCCGCGCACCGGCGCGGGCGTGGTTCGCCACACCGAAAACGCTTGGGCCGCTTCGGCGATCGCCCGCTCGGCGCGCTCGGGCGTGGTGGGGGCGACGGTGAAGAGCACCTCGCCGGTGATCGGCGTGCTGGCCGGCAGCCCATGGGCGTCCGGCTCGCCGAGGCTCGCGGTGACGCCGATCGCGTCGAATGCCCCCAGCACCCGGGCGCGTAACTGTTCGGTGGTCATGCGCAGGCCTCCTCGTAGAGTGCGTAGGGGTTGGCGATGTCGCGGCCGATCGCCCCGGCCAGGCACTGCGCGTCGTAGCCGGATTCGTCTGGCGCGTCGGCGGTTTCGGCGTCGCTGTCCAGGTTCGACCGGAAGATGCCCGCCGCCGACGCCGGCAGGAAGTCCTCGTAGACGATCGGCGCCGACGGGTCACCGCCGCGGTAGTAGCCCAGCCCCTCGGCGGCCATCTGCTCGTCGGTGGGCGGAAAGTGCTCCGCCCACACCGCGGCCGGGTCGGCGGCGCTCATCGCGGCGTCGTAGCGCGCGCGGCCCTTCGGGGTCAGCGCGACACCGCGGGCCTCCACCTCGCCGAAGCGCACCCGCAGCGCCCCCTCGGTGATCCGGCCGTCGGCGCCGCGGAACCGGCGGGGTTCGGCCAGGGCGCGAAAAGAGGTCTGGCGCAACAGAACCGCCGGCCCGTCGGTGCGCGGCGGCCCCTGGATGGCGTCGATCATCGTGATGCCCCGCCCGGTCATCCGCCGGTACAGATCGTCGATGTCGAGGACGCGCGGCGTCAGGTGGTTGAGGTGGGTGGAGCCGACGCCGGCGATGTCGGCGGCCACCGCGGACACCCGCGACAACTCGTCGTACCAGGACTTGTCGATGGGCTCGGCCGACAAGGCGAACGCCGCCACCGCCGCCGCGACGAACTCGTGCGCGCAGTCGCGGGCGCAGCCGCCGTCGGCGGCGATGGTGCGCGCGCCGGCGAGCAACGCGGGATCGAACAGCCGGCGGCGCGCCAGGAAGGCCTCGACGCGGCGGCGCAGGTCATGGTCGAAGAAGCGCGCGTCGCGCGTGGCCAGCATCGAGGTGAACACTCGAAAAGGGTTGAGCGACAGCTCGTTTGCATCGACGGGCCGGAAGGCGGTCGACACCACCGGGACGGGGGAGGCCGCGCAGCGCAGGTCGTAATAGCCGACCGGGAGCATGCCGAACGCGGCGAACAGGTCGGCGACCGCGGCCAAATCGGCCGGGCTGCCGACACGGATGGCGCCGTGCCGCTCGGCGGTGACGCGCCGCAGCGAGCCGAACCGTTCGGCGTCGGGCTGGCGCGCCACGACATCGGCGTTGACCTGCTCGCTCACCGCGACCAGGGTGCCGTAAGCGGGCACCTCGGCGGCGTACATCGCCGAGAGGCCCGCCGCGAACAACGCGCGAAGCTGCCACGCCGGCAGCCATTTCGCGCGGGTCACGGCGCGCCGTTCCTGCGATAGTCTCCGGCCATGAGTGAGACGCTCGACGATGTCGACCGGATCCTGGTGCGCGAACTGGTCGCCGACGGGCGCGCGACGCTGGCGGAGCTGGCGGCCAGCGCCCGGCTGTCGGTGTCGGCGGTCCAGTCGAGGGTGCGCCGCCTCGAGGCCCGCGGCGTGATCGCCGGATACTCGGCGCGCGTCGACCCGGAGGCCGTCGGGCACCTGCTGTCGGCGTTCGTGGCCATCACTCCTCTGGATCCCTCTCAACCCGATGATGCGCCCGCCCGCCTCGAGCACATCGAGGAAATCGAATCGTGTCACTCGGTGGCCGGCGAAGAAAGCTACGTCCTGCTGGTGCGCGTCGCGTCCGCCCGGGCGCTCGAGGACCTGCTGCAGCGGATCCGGACGGCCGCGAACGTCAAGACCCGCAGCACCATCATCCTGAATACTTTTTACGCGGATAGGCAGCATATTCCATAAATTATCCTGGCACAGCGCCATAATAGTGTAAAAATACGTCGTCATGCCCGTAGCATGGGCGTCATGACGGCCGCCCTGGAACGTTTCGCCCGCGCCGGTCGCCGCCCGGACGGCGACCGCGATCCCGGCCGCGTCCATGAGGTGCTGGCGCGCAGCATGCTGATCGACGGCTTCGACTTCGTCCTGGATCTGGACCGCTCGCGCGGCTCCTACCTCTATGACGCCCGCGACGGCCGGCGCTACCTCGACATGTTCTCGTTCTTCGCCTCCTCGGCTTTGGGCATGAACCACCCGGCGCTGGCCGGCGACGACGCATTCCGGGCGGAGCTCGTCGCCGCCGCGCTGAACAAGCCCAGCAATTCCGACGTGTACTCGGTGGCGATGGCCCGTTTCGTCGAGACGTTCGCCCGGGTGCTGGGCGACCCGGCGCTGCCGCACCTGTTCTTCGTCGACGGCGGGGCGCTCGCGGTGGAGAACGCGCTCAAGGTGGCGTTCGACTGGAAGAGCCGGTTCAACGAGGCGCGCGGCCTCGACCCCGCGCTGGGCACCCGGGTGCTGCACCTGCGCGGCGCCTTCCACGGCCGCAGCGGCTACACGCTGTCGCTGACCAACACCAACCCGGTCACCGTGGATCGCTTCCCCACGTTCGACTGGCCGCGCATCGACGCCCCCTATATCCGGCCGGGGGCCGACGTGGCCGCGCTCGAGGCCGCGTCGCTGGCCCAGGCCCGCGCGGCCTTCGAGGCCCACCCGCACGACATCGCCTGCTTTGTGGCCGAACCGATCCAGGGCGAAGGCGGGGACCGCCACTTCCGGCCGGAGTTCTTCGCCGCCATGCGCGAGCTGTGCGACCGGCACGATGCGCTGCTGATCTTCGACGAGGTTCAGACCGGTTGCGGCCTGACCGGAACCGCTTGGGCCTACCGGCAATTCGGCGTGCAACCCGACGTGGTCGCATTCGGCAAGAAGACCCAGGTGTGCGGCATCATGGCGGGCCGCCGCGTCGACGAGGTCGCCGACAACGTGTTCGCGGTGCCGTCCCGGCTGAACTCCACGTGGGGCGGCAACCTGGCCGACATGGTGCGCGCCCGCCGCATCCTGGAGGTGATCGAGGCCGACGAACTCTTCGATCGCGCCGCCGCCCAGGGCGCCTACCTGCTGGGCTGCCTCGAGCAACTCGCCGCCGAGTTCCCCGGCGTCGTCCTCGAGCCCCGCGGCCGCGGGCTGATGTGCGCGTTCAGCCTGCCGAGCGCCGCCGACCGCGACGAGCTGATCCGCCGGCTGTGGCGGCGCGCGGTGATCGTGCTGCCCTCGGGCCGCGACGGCGTCCGGTTCCGCCCGGCGCTGACCGTCACGCGCGCCGAGATCGACGCCGCGATGCGGGCCATTCGCGGCGCCCTGACCGACCGGCCCTGACGGCCTGACCAGAGCCCCGGGCCGTTTGCCCCGGTTTGTCCGGGGGTATTTCTTAGACCCGCCGCCGGGGGGCGTCGCCGCGAGGGTTGTAACCAAAACGACGCGGCTAGCGATGAACGTAGGCGGGCCGAATCCGGGGAGGTGAGGACGATGCAGAAAGCAGGCCAGCGACCAGGCGGTGACCGCCTGGGACAGGAAGACCGCGAGGTGCTCGCCGCCGTCCGGTTCGCCGCCGCGGCGACGGCCGGCGCCGTCGGCTTCCTGCTGATCGCCGCGGTGTGGGTGAGCACGTGTCCGGCCGGGGGCGTCGACACGGTGGCCTGCGGCCCGCCGCAGCGCACCCTGCTGGCGATCGGCGGTCCGATGATCGCGCTGGCCGGCGGGATCTGGGCGTTCGTGCGCACCTACCGCGTGTGGAAGGCCCGCGGAACCTGGTGGGGGTGGCAGGGCGCCGGGTGGTTCCTGCTGACCGTCATGGCGCTGATGGTCGCCATGGGCGTCGCCCCGATCGCCGGTCCGGTGCTGGCTCTTTAGGTTTGCCTCCCCGGGATCTAACGTTGATGGTGCGCTGAGGAGCAGGGAGCAGCCATGGGAGACACCTATCACGACCCCGTCGACCATCTCAGGACCACGCGGCCGCTCGCTGGCGAGTCGCTGATCGACGTCCTGCACTGGCCGGGGTACCTGTTGGTGGTCGCGGGGGTGATCGGCACCTGCGGGAGCCTGGCGGCCTTCGCGACCGGACACCACCATGAGGGCATGACCGCGGGCGTCACCGCCGTCGTCGCCGCGGTGCTGGGTCTGATCTGGCTGGGCTTGGAGCACCGGCGGATACGCAGGCTCGCGGATCGCTGGTACTCCGAACATCCCGAGGTGCAGCGGCAAAGGCCCGCCAGCTAGGGGGCCGTCCGCGCATGCGGCGCCCCGCTTTTCCCGGGTGACCTGCCACGACGTCGCCCGCGGTCAGATCCTGCCGGAAACCCGAATCCGAGATTACGGGCGCCGTCGAGTGGGTATCAGGTGTGCACCATGATGAGTGCCGAAACGGTTGCGTTTGCTTGGACAAAAATGGCGTCACCCCATCATGGGGGACAGAAACACGAGCACATCGACATAAATGCCCACTGCGACCACCAGCAAGACGATCAGCGTGACCCCGGCGATTACTGCGACGCGCCTAAGCCGGCGCGTCCGGTCTGTATCGGTCGCGTCAGGCCCGTCCATGGCGGGCCGGATACCCGGCGGCGATCATGACTGACCGGCTCGAACGCACGGTCCACGGCGGGCTGCGGAGCAGTAGTAGTGTCAGTCAAACCATGCCGGGAGACCATATGAACGATGCTGGATCGCACGCTAACAAGCGTCCGCGCGGCCATCGCGCCGTCGAACTTCACGTCGCAGCTCGGCTGGAGAACCTCGCGATGCTGCGCACCCTGGTCGGCGCGATCGGCACCTTCGAGGACCTGGATTTCGATGCGGTGGCGGACCTGCGACTCGCGGTCGATGAGGTGTGCACCAGGTTGATTCGCTCGGCCACTCCCGACGCGACGCTGAGCGTCGTGGTCGATCCGCAGGACGACCAATTGGTGGTGGAGGCTTCCGCGGCATGCGACACCCACGATGTGGTGTCGCCCGGCAGCTTCAGTTGGCATGTGCTGACGTCGTTGGCCGACGACGTGCAGACTTTTCACGATGGTCGCGAACCCAATGAAACCGGCAGTGTTTTCGGCATCACACTGACGGCGCGACGGGCGGCCTCCAGCAGGTGACACCGCGAGCTGCCGGCGGTTCGGTCTCGCGTCCGAACGAGTACGCCGATGTTCCGGACATGTTCCGTGAGTTGGCCTCCGTCGCGGCCGATTCCATGGAACTTCAGCGCCAACGGGACAAGATCGTCGAGCGCTGCCTTCCGCTGGCCGACCACATCGCGCGCCGCTTCGAGGGCCGCGGCGAGCCGCGCGACGACCTCGTCCAGGTGGCGCGCGTCGGGTTGGTCAACGCGGTGGTGCGTTTCGACGTCGACGCCGGCTCCGACTTCGTTTCGTTCGCGGTGCCCACGATCATGGGCGAGGTCCGCCGCCACTTCCGCGACAACAGCTGGTCGGTCAAGGTGCCACGGCGCCTCAAGGAACTGCACTTGCGGCTCGGCACCGCCACCGCCGATCTGTCCCAACGGCTGGGCCGTGCGCCCACCGCGACCGAACTCGCCGCCGAGCTCGAGATGGACCGCGAAGAGGTGGTCGAGGGCCTGGTCGCCGGCAGCTCCTACAACACCTTGTCGATCGACAGTGGGGGCGGGGGCGAGGAAGAGGAAGCTCGCGCGATCGCCGACACCCTCGGCGACGTGGACACCGGCCTGGACCGCATCGAAGACCAGGAATCGTTGCGCCCGTTGCTCGAGGCGCTGCCCGAGCGGGAACGAACGGTGTTGGTGCTGCGGTTCTTCGAGTCGATGACGCAGACGCAGATCGCCGAGCGGGTCGGCATCTCACAGATGCACGTCTCGCGCCTACTGGCGAAATCGCTAACGCGGCTGCGGGACCAATTGCAATAGCGGCCGGGGGTTTTCGCCCTCATCGACCCGCAGCGGCTCGAGCAGCGGCTCGGCCTTCGGCGTCGTCACCGGGAGCGTGCCGTCCGGATCGCAGACGCGCAGCAACCTCGACACCGCCGGGCTCGGCGCCATGGCCCACGACACCTGCGCGGCCGAGCACACCACGTTGATCCGGTGCAGGGTCGAAAAGCCCGCGGTGCCAATGAACTTCAGGCCGCGCAGGTCGAGGATCACCCGCCGGGAGCGGTTGACGCTCTGTTGGACGTACGCGGCGAGCTGATCCGCATTGGCCGCGTCGAGCTCACCGTCGACCGTGATCAGGGTGCCCGTCGGGCCCCACCGGGCGGTGAACTGCGCCGTGCGGCTTTGTTGCCACGATTGCGCCACAGACATTGCTGACTCCATCCGTGCGGAGGATTCCTGCTGTGGAATACGTCAGCCGACTGCAAAAAGTTCGCAGAAGCAGGGAGTTTCGCCTGTCCCCACGCCAACAACGTACCCCGGGCGGCGGCTGTGAACTCAACCTTGCCCGCCACCCTACTCGTGGTGGCCAGGGGCGACAACGCTCCCGGTGATCCCGGTGAAGTCCGTCGGGCCGCTACTTGATCTCGGCCAGCACCGTGCCCTGCGTGATGGCCGCACCGGGCTCGACCGCGAGCCCGGTGATGACGCCGTCCTTGTGCGCGGTGACCGGGTTCTCCATCTTCATCGCCTCGAGGACCACCACCAGGTCGCCGGCGGTAACCTCCTGGCCCTCCTCGACGGCGACCTTGACCACGGTGCCCTGCATGGGCGCGGTGACCGCGTCGCCGGAGGCGGCCGCACCGGCGTGCGCCCCCCGCTTACGGGCCTTGGGCTTCTTGCGGATGACACCCGCCTCGCCGCCGCCGGAGCCCCCGCCCGACAGCGCCAGGTCACCGGGCAGCGACACCTCGAGCCGGCGGCCGCCGACCTCCACGACGACCTTCTGGCGGGGCCGGGCGTCGGCTTCGTCGTCCAGGGGCTCGCCGGCGGTGAACGGTTCGATGGTGTTGTCCCACTCGGTCTCGATCCAGCGCGTGTGGACCGAGAAGCTCTCGCCGTCACCGATGAACGCCGGGTCACTCACGACGGCGCGGTGGAACGGGATGACCGTGGCGAGCCCCTCGACGTGGAATTCGTCCAGGGCGCGACGGGAGCGGGCCAGCGCCTCCTCGCGGGTGGCGCCGTACACGATCAGCTTGGACAGCATGGAGTCGAACTGCCCGCCGATGACCGAACCGGCCTCGACGCCCGAATCCAGCCGGACCCCGGGCCCGGTCGGGATGTCGTAGCGGGTGACCGGGCCGGGCGCCGGCAGGAAGCCTCGCCCGGCGTCCTCGCCGTTGATCCGGAACTCGATGGCGTGCCCGCGCGGGGTGGGGTCCTCGGTGAGGTCCAGCTTCTCGCCGTTGGCGATCTTGAACTGCTGCAGCACCAGGTCGATGCCGGCGGTCTCCTCGGTGACCGGGTGCTCGACCTGCAGGCGCGTGTTGACCTCCAGGAAGGAGATCAGGCCGTCCTGGCCGACCAGGTATTCGACGGTCCCGGCGCCGTAGTAGTGGGCCTCCTTGCAGATTCGCTTGGCCGACTCGTGGATCTCCTTGCGCTGCGCGTCGGTCAGGAACGGCGCGGGCGCCTCTTCCACCAGCTTCTGGAACCGGCGCTGCAGCGAGCAGTCGCGGGTGCCGGCGACGATGACGTTGCCGTGCTGGTCGGCGATCACCTGCGCCTCCACGTGGCGCGGCTTGTCCAGGTAGCGCTCGACGAAGCACTCGCCGCGGCCGAACGCCGCGACGGCCTCACGCACGGCCGACTCGTAGAGGTGCGGGATCTCCTCGATGGTGCGGGCCACCTTCATGCCGCGGCCGCCGCCGCCGAAGGCGGCCTTGATCGCGATCGGCACGCCGTACTCCTTGGCGAATGCCACCACCTCGTCGGCGTCCTTGACGGGGTCGGGGGTGCCGGGCACCAGCGGCGCCTGGGCGCGGGCGGCGATGTGGCGGGCGGTGACCTTGTCACCGAGGTCGCGGATGGACTGCGGGCTGGGGCCGATCCAGATCAGGCCTGCGTCTAGCACAGCCTGAGCGAAATCGGCGTTCTCCGAGAGGAATCCGTAGCCGGGGTGCACGGCGTTGGCGCCGGACTTGGCCGCCGCGTCGAGGAGCTTGCCGAAGTCCAGGTAGGACTCCGCGGACGTCTGACCGCCCAACGCGAACGCCTCGTCGGCCAGCCGCACGTGCGGCGCGTCGGCGTCGGGTTCGGCGTACACCGCCACGCTGGACAGGCCCGCGTCGCGGGCCGCGCGGATCACCCGGACAGCGATCTCGCCGCGGTTGGCGACGAGGACTTTGGAGATCCTCGAGCTGGCGTGACTGGCCACAGCGCCTCCTGTATGGCATCGGTCGCAGACGTATTTCTGCGGGGCTTCTCTAAGAGAATTTCTTACAACGAGTTCTCGGGAAGTCTAAGCGCCGCGCCGTTGGGCCGACGAGGCGGTCCGGGTTTATCCGGTCGACTCGCGCAGCCTGCGCTTGATGCGCGCGAGCATCGCCGACAGGCCGCGCAATCGCAGCGGGCTGATCAGCGCGGCCAACCCGAGGTCGTCGTAGAAATCCTCGGGCACCGCCAGGATTTCGGCGGCCGGCTGCTCGTCCAGGCCGGTGGCCAGGATCGACGCGAAACCCCGGGTGGTCGGCGATTCGGCGGGCGCGCTGAAGTGCAACCGCACCCGGTTCGGGTCGCTGGCGTCGACGTGCAGAAACAGCGGCGTCTGGCACTCGGGCACCGGCTCCATGGCCCGCTCTTCGAGCTCGGGCGGCAGGTCCGGCAGCTCGTCGGCGAATTCCAGCAGCAGCTTCAGCTTGTCCTGGCCCTCGACCTCGGCGAAGTCGGAGACCACCTCGGCCAGCGGCGCGGGCATGCTCATGACGAACCCATCAAACGGAGACGGGCCCCGGTGCCGGTCCCGGTTCGGGGCCCGCGACGATCGGGGTGCGCACGGTGTTGCCCCACTCGGTCCACGACCCGTCGTAGTTGCGCACGCCGGGCTTGCCCAGCAGGTGCGTCAGGACGAACCACGTGTGGCTGGACCGTTCGCCGATGCGGCAGTACACGACGGTCTTGTCGTCGGGCTCGAGGAAGCCATAGAGCTCCTCGAGTTCCTCGCGGCTGCGGAAGCGGCCGCTCTCGTCGACCGCCTTGGCCCACGGGATCGACCGGGCGGTGGGGATGTGGCCGCCGCGCAGCACGCCCTCCTCGGGGTACTCGGGCATGTGCGTGCGTTTGCCGGTGTACTCGTCGGGCGAGCGCACGTCGATCAGCGGCTGGCTGCCGAGGATCCCCAGCACGTCGTCCTTGAAGGCGCGGATGGGCTCGTCGTTGCGCGTGACGACGGGGTAGCCGGTGGACGTCTTGGTGGGGACGTCCAGCGTGGTCTCCCGGCGTTCGGCCAGCCACAGGTCGCGGCCGCCGTTGAGTAGGCGCACGTCCGGGTGGCCGAACAACGTGAACACCCACAGCGCATAGGCGGCCCACCAGTTGCTCTTGTCGCCGTAGATCACCACGGTGTCGTCGCGGGCGATGCCCTTGCGGTCCATCAACTCAGCGAACTGCGCACCGTCGATGTAGTCGCGGACCCGCGGGTCGTTGAGATCGGTGTGCCAGTCGACTTTCACCGCACCGGGGATGTGGCCCACGTCATAGAGCAGCACGTCCTCGTCGGACTCGACGATCACCAGGCCGGGGGTGCCCAGGTGGGCCGACAGCCAGTCGGCCGTGACCAGTCGCTCGGGGTGGGCGTAGTTCGACAGTGTCGGGCTTGGATCGGGGGGTAATGCCACGCTGCCGAGCCTACTCATCCCGGGATTTCGTCACCAACGTCGACTAGCCTCGATCTTTCTTGAGGTGGGTTGGTTGTTGTCGATTGGTCGGTTGTTGCCGGTGCGGTGGGTTGGGCGTGGAGCGTCCCCGGCGCTGGGTCGCCGGTTCTCCTGGGTCCTGGGCCGTAGGGATGTTGTGGTGAATTCAATTGAGTGCGGCGAGGTTTCGTTGACCCCTGGTCAGTAGTTCTGACCAGGGCCATCGTCTGCTCAGGCGCAGGATGCGACGGCGTCCGGTGGTGATGACCCGGCCGGCCACCGAAAGCAGGCGCAGGCGCAGTCGTTTGGGTTCCCAGCTGCGGGCGGGGTGATCGGGCCAGGCCAGTAGTTGGGTCCAGGTCAGCAGCTCGTAGGCCAGAGCGGCCAGCTCGAGCCAGATCTCGTTCTTGCCGAAGGCCTGCAGCGGCAGGTTGGCCAGGCCGGTGTCTTTGAGGGTGCGGATGCGGTCCTCGGCGCGGGCCCGCAGTCGGTGGCGTACTTCGAGGTCGGCGAGTCGCCCGCCGGTGGTGTTGGTGGCGAACATCGTGATGCGCCAGCCGTGGGCATCGGTGATGCGCAGTTGGGCACCGGGATGTGGGAGCCTGTCACGAATTTTGTGTAAGTCAGAGGTGATTTGACTACGAATTGTAGTCTAACACAACGGAATTCGTCCCGGGAACAGTCTGGCGAGTGTGTTCAATGCCACAGTCCAGTTGTACGTTCCGGTGCCCGAGAATCCTCCTCTGTCGCTGGAGATGTTGCGCAATCCGAGATACAGCAACTTCATCGCGGCGTCCTTGTCGGGGAAATGGCCGCGGTTTTTGGTGATCTTGCGCAGCTGGAAGTTGATCGACTCGATGGCGTTGGTGGTGTAAACGATCTTGCGCAGCTCCACCGGATAATCCAGGAACGGCACGAACTCTGGCCAGGCGTTGCGCCAAACGTCGATTGCCCCAGGATATTGGGCCCCGTAGGCGGTGTCGAACTCTTTGAGCGCGAGCTCGGCGGCCTCGGTGGTCGACGCGCCATAGATCGCGCGCATCGAGGTCGCGACCTTCTTGCGGTCCTTGTAGGACACGAAGCGCATGGCGTTGCGGATGACGTGCACCACGCAGGTCTGCACCACGGTGTCGGGAAAGGTCGAGCGGATCGCATCAGGCAGCCCGGTCAGCCCGTCGCAGCAGGCGATCAGGATGTCGCGCACCCCGCGGTTGCGCAGGTCGATGACGACTTTCTGCCAGAATTTGGCGCCCTCGGAGTCTTGGATCCAGACCCCCAGGGCGTGTTTGCGGCCCTCCAGATCCACCCCGATGGCCAGATAGGCCACCTTGGTCGTGACCACCCCGTTGTCCTTGATGCGCAACCGCAGCCCGTCGATGTAGAGGATGGGATAGACCTCATCGAGCGGGCGGGACTGCCAGGCCTTGATCTCATCGACCACGACGTCGGTGACATTAGAGATCAGCTCGCGCGACACGGCAGCCCCGTACACCTCCTGCAGATGGGCTTCAATGTCGCGGGTGGTCATCCCGCGCGAATACAGCGACAACACAACGGAATTGATGTTATTGAGTCGGCGGGTCTTCTTGGGCACGATCGCCGGCTCGAACGATCCGTTGCGGTCGCGCGGCACGGAGATATCCACTGGACCGTTGACCGTGGACACCGTCTTCGAGCTGAACCCGTTGCGCGAATTGCCCGACCCGCGCCCGGCCAGATCCCCGGACTCATAGCCCAGATGATGAGTCATCTCGGTCTGCAGCGAGCGCTCCAGCACCGCCTTAGTCAACTCATTGAGCAAACCGTCCGCGCCGTCGATCGGAGTGCCCGACTTCACCGCATCCTTGATCAGCGAATCCAGCGTCTCCGCCGAAAACGTCTCGGCCAGCCGCCGCGCCGCCGACTTCTCCTCAGCCGACGACTGCGTGGTCTTCGTCACAAAACACTCCTTCTGTCCGCCCCAACGGCGGTCCGATCTTGGACCACCCCGGACTTACACAGATGGAATGACACGCCCGGATGTGGGCGTTCCCGGCGGGCGATCACCCGCATCCCTGGCGGCCAGCCAACGAACGTCGCCGGCAGCCAGCGGGTCAGTTCGGCAACCTGAGCGCCCTCGCGCAGACACCCATCGGCGTCCTTAGCGCGCCGCCAGGCCTGGCGTGGCAGGGCGGCCAGGGCATCCAGCACGGGTTGGCGACCGTAGACACCGACCGAGTAGGACAGACCCAGGTGGTGGATGTGCCAGAGGAATTCCTTGACTCCCGAACCGGTGTCGCCTCGCACCAGCACCCGATCGCGCACCCCCTGGGGCAGTTGGGCCAACGCGGCATCAAGGACCGCGATCTGATCGGCGGCGTCGCTGGCGTTGGCCCGCCCGGGACGCAACATCGCCGCCAACGGCTCCCCGGTACCGCCGGCACCGTGATCAACGAACGCCATCATCGGATGAAACCCGTATCCCCGCTTGAAGTTCGGGGTCGCGCCTTCTTTATCCGAATGCGCCCCGATCAAGGTGGCGTCCAGATCGACGACGACCTCCCCAGCTACAGGAACCGGGCAGCACAGCTGCCACACCGTCGCCCGCGCGCTCGCCCGCGCATGACGGATCGCGGCGATCGCCGCGGCGGGATCCCCGCCGAGAGTCTCCAGCAGCCGGCTGATCGTGGGATCAGAGGCCACCGCACCGAACAACTCCGGCTGAGCACGCAGCAGCGCCGCATCGGCCAAGCAGTCACCGCCGAGCGCGATCGCCACCGCCAGATCCAGCACCATTTTGCCCGGATCGTGGACCGAGCGCGGCGCCCGCCACGACCGCAGCTGATCCGAGAGAACCGACGTCAAGCCGCTGACCTGCGCAGTCTGCACGAGCAGCGCCGCACCAGTCGAGGAAATCAACGACTCGCGACCAGCCTCGACCCTAAACCCACCACAACGGCTACGCTTCACCTACGGAGTGCCTTCCCGCTTGCAGAACATGGACCCTAGACAAGTCACATTTTCTCAAGCAGGACAGGCACTTCCGTGCATCACACGCCCGTCACCACCCCATCTTCACGAAAGATCGAGGCTAGTTGCCGCGGTTGGAGCGGGATTCGGCCCCACAATTCGGCGCTCGGGGTCAATTGCCGGCCCACAGCGCGGCCACCGACAGCCCGGCCCGCCCCAGCAGGCGCCGCAGCAGCGGCAGGCTCACGCCGATCACGTTCGACGGGTCGCCGTCGATGCCGTCGACGAACCAGCCGCCCAGCCCGTCGAGGGTGAAGCCGCCAGCCACGTGCCACGGTTCGCCGCCGGCCACGTAGGCGCGC
Source organism: Mycobacterium sp. 5-140-3-2 (assembly GCF_035666375.1). NCBI lineage: Bacteria > Bacillati > Actinomycetota > Actinomycetes > Mycobacteriales > Mycobacteriaceae > Mycobacterium > Mycobacterium sp. 5-140-3-2. The sequence goes on along the minus strand of NZ_CP142025.1, from coordinate 4,474,502 downwards.
AGATCGGTCTCCGTCGGTTCGGCGAAATAGACTGTGGTGCAAGCGGATTCGACCTCGCAATGGGTGATCGCGCCGTCGGACATCCGCAGCAGGCAGTGCCCGGTGTGCAGCCCGCCGGAGCGCCCGCCCATGCGGCGCCACTGGCTCGCCGCGGCGTCGGCCGACCCGGGCTTGCCGCACAGCCGGCCGTCGAGGGAAAGCATCGAATCACAGCCAAGGACAACGCAATCGGCCGCGACGGCGCCGTCCAGCCCGCCGGCGACCTGTTCGGCCTTGGCCCGGGCCAGGGCGCACACCACGTCGGGCGGCTCCGCGCCGGGTCCCAGCGCGGCCGCGACCGCGTCCTCGTCGACGCCGGACACCACGACCAGCGGGTCGACGCCGGCCTGACGCAACACCTTGAGCCGGCCGGCCGAGGCCGACGCCAGCACCAGGCGGGTCAATGCCTCATGTGGGTCATTTGCTGGAACGTGAGCCGCTGGTAGTTCGACATCGCGAACCGCAGCCGGTCGACCGGCAGACCCCAGCGGGTCTCCTCGGGCTGTTCGGGCTCGGGCGCACCGCCGACGCTGCCCAGCACCGCGACCAGCGCGGCCACCTCCTCGACGGTGGGTTCGCCCTTGAGGATCTGGATGTGCGGCTCGTGCGCCTCGGGCGCGGCTTCGGTTGCCGCAGAACCGTTTTCGTCACTCACAGCGGCCGAATTGTTCGTCTCGTTCCCGTCGCTCACTCGACTCACAGCGGAATGTTCCCGTGCTTCTTGGGGGGCAGGTGGGCGATCTTGCGTTCCAGCAGGCGCAGCGCCGTGCCAATGTAGCCGCGGGTGTGCGAGGGCGGGATCACCGCGTCGACGTATCCGCGCTCGGCGGCGACGTACGGGTTGACCAGGGTGTCCTCGTACTCCTGCTGCAGCTGCAGGCGCAGCGCGTCGACGTCCTTGCCCTCCTTGGCCGCCTCGGAAAGCTGCTTGCGGTAGACGAATCCGACGGCGCCGGAGGCCCCCATCACGGCGATCTGCGCCGACGGCCAGGCGATATTGACGTCGCAGCCCATGTCCTTGGAGCCCATGACGCAGTAGGCGCCGCCGTAGGCCTTGCGGGTGATGACGGTGATCTTGGGGACGGTGGCCTCGCCGTAGGCGTACAGCAGCTTGGCGCCGCGCCGGATGATGCCGTTGTACTCCTGGCCGGTGCCCGGCAAAAAGCCCGGCACGTCGACCAGCATGATGATCGGGATGTTGAAGCAGTCGCAGGTCCGCACGAAGCGGGCCGCCTTCTCCGAGGCGTTGATGTCCAGGCAGCCGGCGAACTGCGTCGGCTGGTTGGCCACGATCCCGACCGGGCGGCCGTCGATGCGGCCGAACCCGACGACGATGTTCTGCGCGTAACCCCCCTGGACTTCCAGGAATTCGTCGTCGTCGAGGATGCGGGTGATCACCTCGTGCATGTCGTAGGGCTGGTTGGGCGAGTCCGGGATCAGCGTGTCCAGCTCGAGGTCCTCCTCGGTGAGGTTGTCCTCGATGGCGCCGGGCGGGTGCGGCTCGGCGTAGCGGGGCGGGTCGGTCGCGTTGTTGGGCGGCAGGTAGCTCAGCAGATCGCGGACCCAGTCGAAGGCGTCCTGCTCACCGGAGGCGACGTAGTGCAGCGTGCCCGACTTGGCCATGTGGGTGTGGGCGCCGCCCAGCTCCTCCATGGTGACGTCCTCGCCGGTCACGGTCTTGATGACGTCGGGCCCGGTGATGAACATCTGGCTGGTCTGGTCGACCATGACCACGAAGTCGGTCAGCGCGGGGGAGTAGACGTGCCCACCGGCGGCGGCCCCCATGATCAGCGAGATCTGCGGGATGACGCCGGAGGCCAGGATGTTGTTGCGGAAGATGCGGCTGTAGAGGCCGAGCGAGACGACGCCCTCCTGGATGCGCGCCCCCGCGCCGTCGTTGATGCCGATCAGCGGGCGCCCGGTCTTGATCGCCAGCTCCTGGACCTTGACGATCTTCTCGCCGTACACCTCGCCGAGGCTGCCGCCGAACACCGTGGCGTCCTGGCTGAAGATGCACACGTCGCGCCCGTCGATGGTGCCGTAGCCGGTGATCACGCCGTCGCCGAGCGGGCGGTTGTTCTCCAGGCCGAAGTTCTTGCTCCGGTGCCGGGCCAGCGCGTCGAGCTCGACGAACGAGTCCTCGTCGAGCAGGGCGAGGATGCGCTCGCGGGCGGTCAGCTTGCCCTTGGCGTGCACCTTCTCGACGGCCTCTTCACCCACCGGGTGCAGCGACTCCTCGCGGCGCTTGTGCAGTTCGGCCAGCTTGCCCGCGGTGGTGTGGATGTCGATGGTGTGTTCGGCAGCGGGTTCCGCGGTGTGGTCGGTAACGCTCGTCATGGGAGTCGAGCTTAGCGTGGCTGGTAGCCCGTCCCTTTCATGGGCTTTAAAGGGGTTTGAAGGGCTTTGACGGTAACCTCCGCTGATGAACGCCGATCCGGCGCGCATGTCGCAACTGGGTTCCGATTCCGCCTCTGTGCTGCGGATCATCTCCCACTTCGACCGGCTCCACGAGTCGGCGGCCGACGCCGACACCGTGGTGCGCTGCGCGGCGTTGCTGGCCGAGTGCCCGATCGGCGCGCGGTGGGCGTCGGGCACCGTGATTCGTTACGACGCGACGGGCGGCCTGGAACCGGGCAGGGATGTGCCGCCGCCGGCACCGGCGGACGAGCCGAGCGTGTGGCTGGAGCGCGACGGTCCCGGGCACGCCCTCGATCCGGTGCTGCTCGATCGGTTGGCCCACACGCTGCGCGCGGTGCCGGCGCGCGCCGGGGCGTCGGGCGAGTTGCACATCGGGGACCCGGCGCTGCTCGAAGTCGTGCTGTCCGGCAAGGAGCGCCGGGAGGATCGGGTGCGGGCGGTCCGCCTGCTCGGGCTGGACGAGAAGCGCAACATCTGCGTGCTGGCGGTGTCGGCGCACTCGCCGCCCGAGGCGCTGCGGATCATCGCCCGCCAGCTTCCGGGCTCGTCGGTGCGCTCGACCGCCATCGGGAACGCGACGGCCGTGCTGTGCCAGGGGCCCATCGACACCCGGGCGCTCTCCGACGGGCTGGAGGGCGCGATCACCACCGCGTTCCCGGGACGGCGCACCGAGGGGGCGAACCGGGGTCCCTGGGTCGGCATCGGTGCCAGCGTCGAAGCGCTGGCCGCGGCCACCTCCTGGCAGCAGGCGCTGGGCGCGCTGCGCTTCGCGTCGTCGACCGGTTACGGCAGGCGCGCCGTGGCCTACGAGCGGCTCAGCGCGCTGGAGCTGTTGGCCGACATCCCCCTGGAACGTGTGCGCCGGCAACGAGATGTGTTGCGGATCAACGAGATTGCCGCGACACCTACGGGTGCGCTCGACGTCGACACCGTGGAGGCCTTCCTCGTATTCGGGTCGCTGCGGCGCACGGCCGCCGAACTGCATCTGCATCACAGCACCGTCGCGGCGCGGCTCGCGCATGTGGGGTCGCAGATGGGGTGGGATCTCAACGATCCGATGGACCGGTTCATCGCCACGCTGGTGCTCATGATCCGGCCGATCGCGCTGTCCTCGACCGAACTCGACGAACCGGAACAGGCCTGACCGACGATCGTCGGGCGGATCGGCGAATACGGGCGACGGCTGGCGGATGACCGCGGGCCGGCGGATTCGTGATGATGACCGCATGGCGATCATCGACCCCAACCGGACCTGGGAACCGCTGGAGAGGCGGTTGGCCGAAACCACCAACGAGCGGCACCGGGCGGTGCTGAGCGTGGTGATCGAACATATGAAGGCCGAGGCCGCACCGGATTTGGAGCGGTTGATGGCGACGCTGAGCCCCGATCCCGCCTACCACTTTTGGCACGGGGCCCAGGATGTGGGCGCGAAAACCACCGACGGGGTGCGCAGCTACTACGTCGACTTCCTGGCGACCCGCACCAACATTCTCGAGTTCGAGGTGCAGCGGCTCGTCGTCGACGACGACTGCCTGGTGACCGAGGGTCTGCTCAAGCAGCTCTACCCGGCGGCGGAGCTGACGCGCATCCTCGGGATGCCGGTCGACGACCCCGACGGGGATTACCTGGTGGTGTTCCGGCAGCTGCTGCTGTGGCCAATCGACAAGAGCGGCAAGATCATTGGTGAGGACTCCTACAACCCCGGTGTGGTCAGCGTGACCAAGCTGTCCCGCGACGAGCTGCCGCAGGAGTACCTGGACCTCGTGCACGCGTCGGCCTGAGATGGCCGCCGACATCGCGACGATGCTCCTCGATCGCCTCGGTGACGAACACGTCGGGCTGCGCACCCGCGACCGCGACTGGACGTGGGACGAGGTGGTCCGCGAATCCGCCGCGCGCGCCGCGCTGGCCCGATCGATGCGCCGTGACGGCCCGTTTCACATCGGGGTGCTGCTGGACAACGTGCCCGACTTCGTCTTCTGGCTCGGCGGCGCGGCGCTGGCGGGGGCGACCGTGGTGGGCATCAACCCGACCCGCGGCGCCGCCGAGCTGGCCGAAGAGATCCGGCACACCGATTGCCAGATGATCGTCACCGACGCCGCGGGCGCGGAGCGACTGCGCGGGCTCGGCCTGGAACTGGCGGCGGACCGTTTTCTGCAGGTCGACGACCCCGGCTACCGCGAGCGCGTGGACCCCCTTCGCGGCCAACCCGACGTCGCGCCCGGGGTCGGCCCGGAGTCGTTGTTCCTGCTGCTGTTCACCTCGGGGACGACGGGCGCGTCGAAGGCGGTCAAATGCAGCCAGGGGCGGCTGGCCTTAATCGCGCACACGGCCACCGAGAAGTTCGGGCATGTCCGCGACGACGTCGACTACTGCTGCATGCCGCTGTTCCACGGCAACGCGATCATGGCGCTGTGGGCGCCGGCGCTGGCCAACGGCGCCACGGTGTGCCTGACGCCGGTGTTCTCGGCGTCCCGGTTCCTGCCCGACGTGCGCTACTTCGGCGCGACGTTCTTCACCTACGTGGGCAAGGCGCTCGCCTATCTGATGGCCACACCCGAGCGGCCCGACGACGCCGACAACGCGCTGGTCCGCGGCTTCGGCACTGAGGCGTCACCGGACGACCAGGCGCAGTTCCGGCGCCGCTTCGGCGCGGAGCTGCTGGAGGGCTACGGCTCGAGCGAGGGTGGCGGCGCCGTCGCGCACGCCCCGGACGCACCGCCGGGGGCGCTGGGCCGGCCGGCCCACCCCGGTGTCGCGGTGGTCGATCCGGAGACGCTGACCGACTGCCCGCCCGCGCTCCTCGACGAGCACGGCCGGGTGCTCAACCCCGACGAGGCCGTGGGCGAAATCGTCGACAAGGCCGGCACCCGGACGTTCGAGGGCTACTACAAAAACGACGACGCCGACGCCGAGCGGATCCGCAACGGCTGGTATTGGACCGGCGACCTCGGGTACCGGGACGAGGCGGGGTTCCTGTACTTCGCCGGCCGCCGCGGCGACTGGATCCGGGTCGACGGCGAGAACACGTCCGCGCTGACCATCGAGCGCGTGCTGCGCCGGCACCCGGACGTGGTGGCGGCCGGGGTCTACGCGGTGCCCGATCCGCGCTCGGGCGATCAGGTGATGGCGGCCCTCGAGGTGGCCGATCCCGAGAGTTTCGACGCCGCCGGGTTCGCCGCCTACCTGTCCGCCCAGCAAGATTTGGGCAGCAAGGGCGCTCCCCGGTTCCTGCGGCTGTCGACGAGCCTGCCCGTCACCGGCTCCAACAAGGTGCTCAAGCGCGTGCTGCAACGACAGCGCTGGCATACCGACGAACCGGTGTATCGGTGGGCCGGGCGGGGAGCGCCCGCGTACCACCGGATGAGCGCCGACGAAAAGCGCTCGCTCGACGCGGAATTCGCGTCGCACGGCCGGCAGCGCTACCTGTGAACGCGGCGAGGTAGTCTCCGCTGATGGACGCCCGCCTCTTGGGACCCGCGGACTGGACGGCCGAATGCGACGTACTGGTCGCGGGATCGGGCGGCGGCGGCGTGACCGGCGCGTACACCGCGGCGCGCGAAGGCCTCAACGTGCTCCTGGTCGAGGCCACCGCGAAATTCGGTGGCACCACGGCGTATTCCGGCGGTGGCGGCGTGTGGTTCCCGTGCAATCCGGTGCTGCTGCGCGCCGGCACCGACGACACCATCGAGGACGCGCTCACCTACTACCGCGCCGTGGTCGGCGATCGCACCCCGCGCGAGCTGCAGGAAACCTACGTCCGCGGCGGCGCGCCGCTGATCGAGTACCTGGAGGCCGACCCGAACCTGAAGTTCGTGCCGCTGCCGTGGCCCGACTACTACGGCAAGGCGCCCAAGGCGCGCCTCGACGGCCAGCGCCACATCGCGGCCAAGCCGCTGGCGGTGGCCGCCGCCCCCGAGTTCCGCGACGCGATCCGCGGGCCGCTGGACACCGACCGGCTCGGCGCCGAACCGCCGTCGGACTACTACGTCGGGGGCCGCGCGCTGATCGCCCGCTTCCTCAAGGCCATCGGCGAGTACCCGGGCGCGTCGCTGCAGCGCGACACCGCGCTGGTCGACCTCGTGGTAGACGACGGCCGGGTCACCGGCGCGATCGTCGAGACCGGCGGGCAGCGCCGCGCCGTCCGCACCCGCCGGGGCGTGCTGCTGGCCGCCGGCGGCTTCGAGGGCAACGACGAGCTGCGGCGGAAGTACGGGGTGCCGGGCAGCGCGCGAGACACCATGGGGGGCCCGGGAAGTCGCGGTCTGGCGCTGCAGGCCGGCATCGCCGCGGGCGCGGACACCGACCTGCTGGACCAGGCCTGGTGGTCGCCGGGCATGACCCATCCCGACGGCCGGTCCGCCTTCGCGCTGTGGTTCACCGGCGGCATCTTCGTCAACCAGGACGGCGACCGGTTCGTCAACGAGTCCCGGGCCTACGACCGGGCCGGCCGCGAGATCATCGCGCAACTGCAGGACGGCTCAATCACGTTGCCGTACTGGATGATCTACGACGACTCCGAGGGCGAGGTGCCGCCGGTCAAGGCGGCCAACGTCTCCATCGTCGAGACCGAGAAGTACGTCGCCGCCGGCCTGTGGCACTCCGCGGACACCCTCGAGGAGCTGGCCGCCAAGATCGGGGTTCCGGGCGAGCGGCTCGCGGCAACGGTGAAGCGGTTCAACGGTTTTGCCGCCTCCGGCGTCGACGAGGACTTCGGCCGCGGCGACGAGGCGTTCGATCGCGCGTTCTCGGCGGGCGCCTCGCCGCTGGTGCCCATCGACTCGCCGCCCTATCACGCCGCCGCGTTCGGCATCTCGGACCTGGGCACCAAAGGCGGCCTGCGCACCGACGCCGCGGCGCGGGTGCTCGACACGTCCGGCCACCCGATTCCGGGCCTGTACGCGGCGGGCAACACGATGGCCGCGCCCAGCGGCACCGCGTATCCCGGTGGGGGCAACCCGATCGGAACCAGCATGCTGTTCAGCCACCTGGCCGTCCTGGACATGCGCGACCGTCGGTCCTGAGTTCTAGGCTGGGTCCGGTGACAGACCGAGATCAACTTCGAGCACCACTGGACGCCGCCGCGCTGCGCGCCGAGTTGATCGGCACCGGGCTGGGCTGGCGTCAGCTCGACGTCGTCGAGCAGACCGGATCCACCAACGCCGACCTGCTGGCGCGGGCGGCGTCGGGCGCCGACGTCGCCGGCGCCGTGCTGATCGCCGAGCACCAGACCGCCGGCCGCGGGCGGCACGGCCGCGGCTGGTCGGCCACCCCGCGCGCCCAGATCACCATGTCGGTCGGCGTCAGCGTCGTCGACGTCCCCAGCACCGGGTGGGGCTGGCTGCCGCTGGCCACCGGGGTGGCGGTCGTTGACACCGTCGCGCCGCTGCTGGAAGGGTCCGCGGCCCGGGTGGGGCTCAAGTGGCCCAACGACGTGCTGGCCGGGCCGGGCGATTCGCCGGGCAAGCTGGCCGGGATTCTCGCCGAGGTGGCCAAGCCGGTGGTGGTTATCGGCTTGGGGCTCAACGTGACTCAGTCCGCCGAGGAGATCGACGGCCCCGGCGCGACGTCGCTGCTCGATCTCGGCGTGGCCGAACCCGACCGCACGCGGTTGGTGTCGGACCTGCTGCGGGAGCTGGGGCGGCGGATCGTGGCCTGGCGCGCCGCGCGCGGCGCCGACTGGGCGCTGGCCGCCGACTACCGGGCGCGCAGCCTGACCCTCGGCAACCGGGTGCGCGCGCACCTGCCCGGCGGCAAGCAGATCGACGGCACCGCGACCGCCATCGACGATCAGGGCCGGTTGTGCCTGGACAGTGGCGGGCAGACCGCCGTCGTCGCGGCCGGCGATGTGGTGCATTTGCGCTAGTTAGTCGCGCCGCGCGGCTAAGGTCGGCGGGCATGGGCTATCCGGACAACGTGCTGGCCGCCGGCGAGCACGTCATCGTGCATCGGCACCCGCACTGGAAGCGGTTGATCTGGCCGGTGCTGGTTCTCATCGTGGTGACCGGGCTGGCGGCGTTCGGCTCGGGATACCTCAACTCGACGCACTGGGAGCAGCTCGCCAAGAACATCATCCACGGCGTCATCTGGGGGATCTGGCTGGTGATCGTCGGGTGGCTGACGTTGTGGCCCTTCGGAAGCTGGCTGACGACCCATTTCGTGGTGACGAACCGGCGGGTGATGTTCCGGCACGGGGTGTTGACGCGCACCGGGATCGACATCCCGCTGGCCCGGATCAACAGCGTGGAATTCCGCGACCGGATCACCGAGCGAATGTTTCGCACCGGGACGCTGATCATCGAATCGGCGTCACAGGATCCGTTGGAGTTCTACGACATTCCGCGGCTGCGCGAGGTGCACGCGCTGCTGTATCACGAAGTCTTCGACACCCTCGGTTCCGAGGAATCGCCGAGCTGACCCAGGCGGCCGGCCCGATTGCGCCAGGCGCGCAGCAGGGTGACGTTTCCGCCCTCGATCTCGTCTTCGAAGATCTCGGCAATACCGCCGGCGGTGAGGGCGGATTCCAGGGCCTTGTCGGGGGTGCGGGCAAACTGGTCCGGAAATACCCAACGGCGGAACGCCCAGAAGCGGAACGCCATCTGCAGCAGGTTTCCGATGATGTAGGCCGAGATGAAGTCGGCGAGGTTTTCCACCGCCAGCGACACCGTCGGCACGCGCAGTTGCAGCACGTAGCTGGAGAACCACAGCGGCGCCATGGACAGCAGCACCCCCACGCCGCTGAACGCGAAGAACAGCAGGGCCTCGTGGTGGCGCTCGCGGCCGCCGCGGTTGCGGAAGCTCCATTCCCGGTTCAGCACGTAGGAGGCGATGACCGCCACGATCCCGGCGATCACCTTCGCGGTGACCGGTTTGGGTTCAAGAATTGTCAGCTTGAGCGTGTAGAAAATCGCCGAGTCGATGACGAACGTGGTGCCGCCGACAATGGCGAATTTGATCAGTTCGTGGTGGCGTAGCAAATAGGGCTGCAAAACCCTTGGCAGACGCGCGATCGTGGCTTCGGCGAAGGACACAACACGTCAGTGTACGGACGGACACAAATTCGACGCAAAATCGTACATAACAATTCAGTGTCAGCGCCGGTCACACGCCTTGGCGGCGGTGTGCGCGGCCGTGACACGATGATGGCCGTGCCGAGTACACGCCCCCCGGGCGCAGCCCCCCTCGAAACGCGCCCCCCGGCCGCCCGAGCCGTTCCCCGGGTCATCCCCGTGGTCGCGATGGTCGGAGGCGGTCAGCTCGCCCGGATGACCCACCAGGCGGCGATCGCCCTTGGGCAGACGCTGCGGGTGCTGGCCACCGACGCCGACGAATCGGCCGCGCTGGTCGCCCCCGACGTGGTGATCGGTTCGCACACCGATCTCGAGGACCTGCGCCGGGTGGCCGAGGGTGCCGACGTGCTGACGTTCGACCACGAGCACGTGCCGACCGAACTGCTGGACAAGCTCGTCGCCGAGGGCATCAACGTGGCGCCACCGCCGCAGGCGCTGGTGCACGCGCAGGACAAGCTCGTGATGCGGCGGCGGTTGGAGGCCCTCGGCGTGCCGGTGCCCCGCTACGCCGAGATCCGCAGCGTCGACGAACTCGACGAGTTCGCGCGGGGGATCGCCGGGCCCGTGGTGGTCAAGGCGATCCGCGGCGGTTACGACGGGCGTGGGGTGCGGATGGCCCGCGACCCGGTGCACGCCCGCGAGATCGCGGCCGCCTTCCTGGCCGACGGCGTGCCGGTGATGGCCGAGGAGCAGGTGAACCTGCGCCGCGAGCTCTCCGCGCTGGTGGCCCGGTCGCCGTTCGGGCAGGGGGCGGCGTGGCCGGTCGTCGAGACCGTGCAGCGCGACGGGATCTGCGTGCAGGTGATCGCCCCCGCGCCGGACCTGCCCGGCGACGTCTCCGCCGAGGCGCAGCGGCTGGCGTTGCGGCTCGCCGGCGAACTCGGGGTGGTCGGCGTGCTCGCGGTCGAGCTGTTCGAGACCGGTGACGGGTCGCTGCTCGTCAACGAGCTGGCGATGCGGCCGCACAACTCGGGGCACTGGACCATGGACGGGTCGCGCACCAGCCAGTTCGAGCAGCATCTGCGCGCGGTGCTCGACTACCCGCTCGGCGACACCGACGCGCTGGCGCCGGTGACCGTGATGGCCAACGTGCTGGGCGCCGCGACGCCCCCGCAGATGAGCGTCGACGAGCGGCTGCACCACCTGTTCGCGCGGATGCCCGACGCGCGGGTGCACCTGTACGGCAAGCAGGAGCGCCCCGGCCGCAAGGTCGGCCACATCAACTTCGTCGGCCTGGACCCGGCCCGCGAAAGCGTGGCGAAGCTGCGGGAACGCGCCCACCTGGCGGCACACTGGTTGTCACACGGGCAGTGGACGGACGGATGGGATCCACACGCCGGCGACGATGCGGAGCGCAGTCGATGAGGAGGAGCGGCGCAAATGACCATGACCATGAGTGAGCAGGAGGCTCGCGTCGGCGTGATCATGGGCAGCGACAGCGACTGGTCGGTGATGCAGGACGCCGCGGCGGCGCTGGCCGAGTTCGACGTGCCGGCCGAGGTCCGGGTCGTCTCGGCGCACCGCACCCCGCAGGTGATGTTCGACTACGCCCGCGACGCGGCCGGGCGCGGCATCGAGGTGATCATCGCCGGCGCCGGCGGGGCGGCGCACCTGCCCGGCATGGTCGCGTCCGCGACGCCGCTGCCGGTGATCGGCGTGCCGGTGCCGCTCGCGCGGCTCGACGGCCTGGACTCGTTGCTGTCGATCGTGCAGATGCCCGCCGGTGTCCCGGTGGCCACGGTCTCCATCGGCGGCGCCCGCAACGCCGGCCTGCTCGCCGTGCGCATCCTCGGATCGTCGGACCCGGCGCTGCGTGCCCGGATCGTCGACTTCCAGCAGCAGCTGGCCGAGACCGTGCGGGCCAAGGATGAGGCGCTGCAGCAGCGCCGGGGTAAAGTTACCGACTAGTAGCTTGGCGACGAGGCGCGCCGCGCCCGCGCAGGAGTCGGGCGGTTCGGCAGGGCGCCACAGGAGAGCGTAGGAGGCTCGAGATGGCTGGATGGGCCGGAAATCCCACCTTTGATCTGTTCCAGTTGCCCGAGGAACACACCGAATTGCGGGCGGCGATCCGCGCGCTGGCGGAAAAGGAAATCGCCCCGCACGCCGCCGACGTCGACGAGAACTCGCGCTTCCCGCAGGAGGCGCTGGAGGCCCTGAACGCGTCGGGCTTCAACGCCGTGCACGTGCCCGAGGAGTACGGCGGGCAGGGCGCCGACTCGGTGGCCGCGTGCATCGTCATCGAAGAGGTCGCCCGCGTCGACGCCTCGGCGTCACTGATTCCCGCGGTCAACAAGCTCGGGACGATGGGGCTGATCCTGCGCGGCTCCGACGAGCTGAAAAAGCAGGTGCTGCCCTCGATCGCGGACGGCTCGGCGATGGCGTCCTACGCGCTGTCCGAGCGCGAGGCCGGCAGCGACGCCGGATCGATGCGGACCCGGGCCAAGGCCGACGGGGACGACTGGATCCTCAACGGCGCCAAATGCTGGATCACCAACGGCGGCAAGTCCAGCTGGTACACGGTGATGGCGGTGACCGATCCGGACAAAGGCGCCAATGGGATTTCGTCGTTCATGGTGCACAAGGACGACGAGGGATTCAGCGTCGGGCCCAAGGAAAAGAAGCTGGGTATCAAGGGTTCGCCGACCACCGAGCTGTACTTCGAGAACTGCCGGATCCCCGGCGACCGGATCATCGGCGAGCCGGGCACCGGGTTCAAGACGGCGCTGGCGACGCTGGACCACACCCGGCCCACCATCGGCGCGCAGGCGGTCGGCATCGCCCAGGGCGCGCTGGACGCGGCCATCGCCTACACCAAGGACCGCAAGCAGTTCGGCCGCCCGGTCAGCGACAACCAGGGCGTGCAGTTCATGCTCGCCGACATGGCGATGAAGGTGGAGTCCGCCCGGCTGATGGTGTACCACGCCGCCGCCCGCGCCGAGCGCGGCGAATCGCACCTGGGCTTCATCTCGGCGGCGTCGAAGTGCCTGGCGTCCGACGTCGCGATGGAGGTCACCACGGACGCGGTGCAGCTCTTCGGCGGCGCCGGCTACACCGTCGATTTCCCCGTCGAGCGGATGATGCGTGACGCCAAGATCACCCAGATCTACGAGGGCACCAATCAGATTCAGCGCGTGGTGATGTCGCGGGCGCTGCTGCGCTGATTCGTTCCGCGGGTCCGTTGGGAAAACCCCGCCCGCACCGCATAGGATCTCCACGGCGCGTGAAGTCCAAGCCGACGGTCGGTAAACAGGCACCGGCAATCCCGTCCGACCACCGCCAACGAGCAAGGGTCTTATCGCGGCCAGGGGGTCTGCAAATGCAGAACGTGACTTCCCACACCCGTCCACAGATGGCCGGGAATTGATTCCGGCACGTGCTCCGGTCACGCCGACGGCGAGTTGGCAATCCTTGTCGTTGCTCTTGGTCGAGGACGACCGCGCCGACGCGGTGCTCGTGGAAGACCTGATCTCCGACGCGGCCGCCGACATCCGGGTGGTGTGGGCCAAGTCGATGGCGGACGCCGAACGCGAGCTGGAATCCGCCCGCCCCGATTGCGTGCTGCTGGATCTGCACCTGCCCGACGCCAGCGGGATCGACGCGTTGGACCGCGTGGCCAAGCTGGACGCCACCGTGCCGATCGTCGTGCTGACCGGGCTCAACGACGAGTATTTCGGGGCGTCGGCAGTCGCCGCCGGCGCCCAGGACTACCTGGTCAAGGGCCGCGTCGAGCCGGAAATGCTGCGTCGCGCGCTGCTGTACGCGATCGAGCGCAAGCGCGCCGAGCTGATCGCCGCCGACCTGCACGCGACCCAGCTGCGGGCCCGGGAGAACGCGCTGCTGGAACGCGGACTGCTGCCCTCCCCGCTGCTGCTGGACGACCCGGGCGTCGACATCGTCGCCCGCTACCGCCCCAGCCGCGAAGGCGCTTTGCTCTGTGGCGACTTCTACGACGTCGTCCAGACGCCCGACCGGATCGTGCACGTCCTGATCGGCGACGTCGCCGGGCACGGCCCGCACGAGGCGGCCCTGGGCGCGGCGCTGCGGATCGCGTTTCGCACGCTCACCTTCGCCGGCGTGCACGGCGTCGACCTGATGCGCCAGCTCGAGCGGGTGCTGTATTCGGAACGCACCGGCACCGGCATCTTCGCGACCGTGCTCAGCCTCGAGATCTGCCCGGAGCGCCCGGAGGTCAGCGTCATCCGCGCCGGGCATCCGGGGATGTTGCTGCAGGGCGGCGGCGCGGTCCAGTGGGTGGAGCCGCCGGGCGGCCCGGCGCTGGGCCTGCGCGCCGACGGCTGGCCGCGCCACGAGCTGGAGGTGCCCGCCGGCCACGGCCTGCTGTTGCTGACCGACGGTCTCTACGAAGGCTATTCGGGGCAGGGGACCGAGCGGCTCGGCGAGGACGGCCTGCTCGAGCTTGCCCGCTCGCACGCCAACCGACCCGGCCCGGCATTCGTCGACGCCCTCATCGACGGCGCCCAGGAACTCGCCGAGCCGCGCGGCGGCCTCACCGACGACATCGCCGTGCTCCGCATCGAGAGGACCACCACGTGACGGCACCGGCTCCGCTTCGGCTCGCGCAGCTCACCGTGCGGGGGTGGCTGGCCCTCGTCCTGTGGATCATGGGTGCGACGGTGCTCCTCGGCGCGGTCGTCGGCGGGGTGCTACTGGACCGCACCGACCAGGTGTCGCGCCAGGTGGGCGAGGACATCCAGCCGGCGCGCGTCGCCGCGACCCATTTGCAGGCGGCCCTGCGGGACCAGGAAACGGGCGTGCGCGGTTACCTGATCACCGCCGACCGGCAGTTCCTCGCGCCGTATTACGACGGGCAACGCGCCGAACGGGCCGCCGCCGACGAGATTCGCCGGCTGGTCGGCGGGCGCGCGGAGCTGATCGCCGACCTGGAGGCGGTCGAAACCGCCGCCGCGGACTGGCGCACCAGCTACGCCGAACCCGTCATCGCGGCCGTGACCCCCAAGGTTCCCAGCGTCGTCAGCACCTCGATGGCCGACCTCGGCAAAGCCAAATTCGACCGTCTGCGAGTGCTTTTCGACACGCAGAACACGCACCTGGCCGACGCGGCGGCCAGCGCCGTCGACGAGCTCAACGACATCAACGGCTGGCGCGACTGGGTGCTGGGCGCGATGGTGCTGATCGTTTTGGGCGCGGCCGCGCTGTTGGGGTTGCTGAGTCGCGCGGCGATCACCCGGCCGATCGCGAGCCTGGCCGCGGCCTGCCGCCGGATCACCCAGGGCAACTTCGACGAAGTGATCTCGGCGCCCAAGCGGCCCAAGGACATTCGCAACATGGCCATCGACGTCGAGAATATGCGCAAGCGCATGGTCGAAGAGCTCGACGTGTCCCGTTCGGCCCAAACCCTGCTCGATGAGCAGACCGCCGAATTGCGCCGGTCCAACACCGAACTCGAGCAGTTCGCCTATGTCGCCTCGCACGATCTGCAGGAGCCGCTGCGCAAGGTGGCCTCCTTCTGTCAGCTGCTCGAGAAACGGTACGCCGACAAGCTCGACGAACGCGGCATCGAATACATCGGGTTCGCGGTCGACGGCGCCAAACGCATGCAGGCGCTGATCAACGACCTGCTCACCTTCTCCCGGGTCGGCCGGCTGGGCACCACGGAGACCGAGGTGCAGCTCGACGCGACGCTCGACGCCGGCCTGGCCAACCTGGCCGTCGCGATCGAGGAGACCGAAGCCCAGATCGTGCGCCCGACGGAGCCGCTGCCGGAGATCGTGGGGGATCCGACGCTGCTGACGATGCTGTGGCAGAACCTGATCGGCAACGCGATCAAGTTCCGGCACAAGGATCGCCCGCCCCGCGTCGTCATCGAATGCGCACCCGGCGAGGGCACCCACGACGGCGAATGGTTGTTCAGCGTGTCGGACAACGGCATCGGCATTCCGGAGGAATTCTCCGACAAGGTCTTCGTCATCTTCCAGCGGCTGCACGGCCGGGAGGTGTACGCGGGAACCGGCGTGGGTCTCGCGTTGGTCAAGAAGATCGTCGAGCACCACGGCGGCACCGTGCGGATCGACACGTCCTACACCGAGGGGACGCGATTCGAATTCACGTTGCCCATGCCCGGGCGCGTCGAGGAAGAGGACTCAGTCGCTTTGGAAGGAGCGCATCAGTGACACCCGAAGGAAGAGCGATCGACATCCTGCTGGTCGAAGACGACCCGGGGGACGAGCTGATCACGCGAGAAGCGTTCGAGCACAACAAACTCAAGAACCGGCTGCACGTCGCGCACGACGGGGAGGAGGGACTCAACTACCTGTACCGGCGCGGCGAGTTCGCCGACGCGCCGCGGCCCGACCTGATCCTGCTGGATTTGAACCTGCCCAAATACGACGGCCGCCAGCTTTTGGAGAAGATCAAGTCCGACCCCGAGCTGGCCCAGATCCCGGTCGTCGTGCTGACCACCTCCTCGGCCGAGGAGGACATCCTCAAGAGCTACAAGCTGCACGCCAACGCCTACGTCACCAAACCCGTCGACCTGGACCAGTTCATGAAGGCGGTCCGGCAGATCGACGAGTTCTTCGTTCAGGTGGTGCGGCTGCCGACCGCCTGAACGAGGCTGTGGCGCAACCGAATCGGGCTACCCGGATTCCGAGTGCCGCCGCGCGAACCAGGTGATCATCCGCCCGAGGATGATCAGCAGGAACACGAACACGATCAGCAGGAACGCGGCATCGTAGGACAGGTCGCGGGCCGCCTTCGACGGCAGGTTGTAGAACGTCCAGATCGGGTAGGTCAGGTAGCCCACCGGTGAGTCGGTGAGCTTGCCGGTCGGGGCCGAGTTCGACCAGCCCGCCGTGTACAGCATCGGCGCCGTCTCGCCCACCGCCAGCGCGAGCGCCACCAGCAGCCCGGTGACGATGCCGGGGATCGCCGACTTGAGCACGATCTTGCGCAGGGTCCAGCCGAGCGGCAACCCGAGCGCTTCGGCCCCCTCCCGGTAGGCCGTGGGTACCTGCGCCAGCGCGGACTCGGTGGCCTTGGCGATGTACGGAATGCTCATCGCCGAGAGCGTCAGCACCCCGGCCGCCAGGGAGAAGCCCCAGTGGAATTTCACCACCAGGGCCAGGTAGCCGACGTAGCCGAGCACGATCGACGGGATGCCGGACAGGATCTCGTAGGCGCCGCGCAGGATGGAACGCGTTCTGCCGCCGGCGAATTCGGAGAGATAGATCCCGGTCAGCACGCTGACGGTGCCCCCGACCAGCATGACGCCGACGCCGATGACCACGGTGCCGATGATGGCGTTGCGCAGCCCGCCGCCGTTGCCGCGGGTGTTCTCGGTGAGCACGCTCCATTTGAAGACCGGCAGGGCGCGCCCGACGACCTCGACCAGCATCCACAGCGTCGGCACGACCACCACCGCCAGGCAGCACACGCAGCCGATCCAGAACAGCGCGTTGACGATCTTGCGTCGGGTACCGACCATGTCAGACACCCCGTCCCACCGGCAGCGCCGTGCCCGACACCCGGCGCACCATCGTGCGGGCCGCGACGTTCGTGAGCAACGTGATCACCATCAACACCAGGGACACCTCGGCGAGGGTCTTCACGGCGAAGTCGGTGAAGTCCGTCATCGCCGAATCCAGCTGCGACACAACGGTGGCCGCGATGGTGGTCATCGTCGCGTAGATGTTGGCGGGTATCGCGCCCAACACCGCACCCGACACCATGGCGACGGCCATCGTCTCTCCCAACGCGCGGCCGAGCCCGAGCACCACCGCTCCGACGATGCCGCTCGACACCCACGGCAGGGTGACCCGCCGCGCGCACTCCCAGTCGGTCATCCCCAGCGCGACCGCGCCCTCGCGGGGCAGCACCGGCACCTGGCGGATCAGGTCGCGGGTGGTGCTGGCGATGATGGGAATGACCATCACCGCCAGCACCAGCCCGGACACCAACAGGCCCTCCCCGTTACCGGTGTTGCCGCGCAAGTAGCTGAGCACCGGCACGTCGGGCGCGTTGCGGGCGATCACCGGGGCCACGTAGTGGGCGATGAACGGCCCGAATGTCATTGCGCCCCAAAGGCCGACGATGACGCTGGGGATGCCGGCGAGCAATTCGAGCACCATCCCGATGGCCGACGCGAGACGCTTCGGCAACCGCTCCACGATCACCAGCGCCGCCCCGATCGACACCGGCACCGCGATGACCAGGGCGATCGCCGAGGTCGCCAGGGTGCCCACGATCAGCGGCAGCGCCCCATAGTAGGCGCCGACGGGATGCCGGACGCCGCGGGTGACGACGGCGTCCCCGTAGGTGTTGCCGGGGTTCCACTCGGTGGCGGTGAAAAAGTGCAGCCCGTTGACCCTGATCGCGGGCAGCGCCTCGAGAAGCAGGGTCGCGAGCACGAACACGAGCGCGAGCAGCGGAACCACCGCGCCCGCCGCACCCAGGGAACGGATGGCCAGGCCCGGGCGGCGCGCGCCGCGGATCCGCGCCCGCGCGCCGCCCATCGCGATGTCGGTCACCAAACCCCTACTGGCCGCTGATCTTGGCGATCTGGGCGTCCGACAGCTTCGCCACGTCGGCCGGCAGCGGCTGGAAGTGCACCTTGTCCAGGAACGAGGCGTTGTTGCCGTCGCTGATCGCCCAGTGCAGGAAGGCCTGCAGGGTCTGGGCGGTGGCGGCGTCCTTCTGACCGCTGTTGACGATGGCGTACTCGTAGTTGACGATCGGATAGCCGTCCGGCGCCGGGCCGTTGATCAGCGAGATCGCTTGGTTCGCCGGGGTTTTCGAGGCGAATCCGGCGGCCGCGGCCTGAATGCTCTTGGCGTCGGGCAGCAGGTACTTGTCGGAGGCGTTGGCCAGCTGCGCCTCGCCGAGCCCCTTGCCCTGCGCTTGGTCGAGGAAGCTGATGCCGATGTAGGCCACGCAGCCCGGGGTGTCCGCGCAGCCGGTCACCATGCCGCCGTTGCCGTTCTCCCCGAGCGCGCCGGGCACCGTCGGGAAGGCGACGGTGGTGCCGAAGCCGGGCGATTTGCCCCAGCCGTCGGGGTCCTGCTTGGACAGGTACTGGGTGAACAGGAAGGTGTCACCGGAGCCGTCGGAGCGGTGCAGCGGAACCACCGGTGTGGCAGGCAGATTCACGCCGGGGTTCAGCCCGGCGATCTGCGGGTCGTTCCAGGTCTTGACGGAGCCGTTGTACATGCCGGCCAGCACCTTGCCGTTGAGCTTGATGTGTTCGGTGACACCGGGCAGGTTGTAGTTGACCTGCTGCGCGGAAATGGCCAGCGCGATGTTCATCAGTCCCTTGTGCGCGGCCATGTCGCCCTCGGACAGGTAGGCGTCGGAGGCGCCGATCTCGACCGCCCCGGCCGCGGCCTGGGAGATCCCGGTCCCGGAGCCGGTGCCCTGGGTGGTGATCGTGACGTTCGAGTACTTGTCGTGATAGGCGGGGCCCCACAGGTTGAACAGCGGGTACAGCAGCGTGCTGCCCGTCTCCGACAACGTCACCGGCGATGACGCCGGCGTCGTCGCGACCGGGCCGCCGCCGCCCTGACTCGGCGCACCGGTCTGCGAGTTCGAACCACACGCAGCCGCGGCGAAAACCAGGGGCGCGGTCGCGGCCATCGCCAGCAACCTACTCATACGAACTTTCACGGCCTTCTTCCTTTCTCTTTCCTTTAGGTCCCTTGCGTCCCTTTGCTTTTCTGCGCTCATCCGCCGATCTTGGCGATCTGGGCGTCCGACAGCGTCACCACCTCGGCCGGCAGCGGCTGGAAGTGAACCTTGTCCAGAAACGACGGGCCGTTGCCCTCGGTGATCGCCCAGTGCAGGAACGCCTGCAGCGTCTGGGCGGTGGCGTCGTCGCGCTGGTCCGCGTTGACGATCGCGTACTCGTAGTTGACGATCGGGTACCCATCCGTGGCCGGGCCGTTGATCAGCGAAATCGCCTGGTTCGCCGGGGTTTTCGAGGCGACGCCGGCGGCCGCGGCCTGAATGCTTTTGGCGTTGGGCAGTAGGTATTTGCCGGAGGCGTTGCCCAGCTTGGCCTCGCCGAGGCCGTGCTGGTCGGCCTCGTCGAGCGAGCCGATGCTGGTGTAGGCCACACACCCCGGGTTCGCGGCGCAGCCGGTCACCATGGCGCCGTCGCCGTTCTCGCCCAGCGCTTCGCCCACGGCCGGGAAGGAGACGGTGGTGCCGAACCCGGGCGAGCGGCCCCAGCCGTCGGGGTCCTGCTTGGACAGGTACTGGGTGAACTGAAACGTGCTGCCGGACCCGTCGGAGCGGTGCAGCGGCACCACCGGGATCGCGGGGAGCTGCAGGCCGGGGTTGATGCCGGCGATCTGCGGGTCGTTCCAGGTTTTGATCGTGCCCCGGTACATGCCGGCCAGCACCTTGCCGTTGAGCTTGAGGTGCTGATGCACCCCGGGCAGGTTGTAGTTGACCTGCTGCGCCGAGATGGCGAGCGCGATGTTCATCAGCCCCTTGTGCGCGGCCATGTCGCCCGCGGACAGGTAGGCGTCGGAGGCGCCGATGACGACCGCCCCGGCGGCGGCCTGGGAGATCCCGGCGCCCGAGCCGCTGCCCTGGGTGGTGACGGTGACGTTCGGGTGCTTGGCGCGGTAGGCGGCGCCCCACTCGCTGAACAGCGGGTAGAGCAGCGTGCTGCCGGTCTCGGAGAGCTCGATCGTGGACGTCGCCGGGGCGGTGGCGACGCTGCCGGCGGCCGGCCCGGTGCTCGGCGCCCCCCGCGTCGCGTGCGCACCGCAAGCCGCGATCCCGAGGACCGGCGGCGCGATGGCCACCAGACCCAGCAGCGTACCCAGACGACTCTTCACGTCCCCGCTTCCTCTTCCCGGCGAGACCCTTTCCCGCTATTGGCTTTCCGCGACACCGGCCGTCTGCGAGGACCCCCGATCCGAGCCCTGTGCCGGCCGGAAAGGCGCGAAGTAGCGGACGGTCTCCTCGTGCTGCGGCGACAGGAACAACTGCTTGGTCGGCCCCTCCTCGACCAGCCTGCCCTCGAAAAAGAAGGCGGTCCGGTCGCCGGTGCGGGCGGCCTGCGCGAGATCGTGGGTGACCATGATCACGGTCAGCCGGTCGGCGAGGGAGCGGATGAGTCCCTCGATCTTCTCGGTGGTGGTCGGGTCCAGCGACGAGGTGGGCTCGTCGAGCAACAGCACGTCCGGGTTGACCGCGAGCGCGCGGGCCAGGCACAACAACTGCTGCTGGCCACCGGAGAGCCGGAACGGCGAATCCCCGAGGCGATCCTTGACCGCGTCCCAGAGGCCGACCTCGGTGAGCCGGGCCTCGGCGACAGTTTTGAATTGCTTGCGCGGCGCCATTTTGTGCGCGCGCACGCCGGCCACCACGTTGTCCATGATCGACATCGGGAACGGGTTGGGACGCTGGAACAGCATGCCCACGCTGCGGCGAAACTCCATCAGGTCGCGGTCGGCGAAGATGGTGCGCCCGCCCAACAGGACGTCACCGCTGTGCCGGAATCCGGAGACCTTGTCGTTCATCCGGTTCAGGGTGCGCAGGAAGGTGGTCTTGCCCGAGCCGGTCGGCCCCAGCAGGGTGGTGACGGAACGGGCGGGGAAGTCGAGGCTGACCTGCTCGAGGACCGTTTTGGGGCCGAACCCCAAAGTGAGGTCGACGGCCCGCATGAGCTGGCCACCATCGGCGACAGGAGCCGCAACTGCGGCCGGTAACTGTTGTTCGCGACGCATTGACAACCGATGCTACGTGTTTGCGTCCGGCACGCGGTCACCGGCCATTAACCTCTTATTCTTTGTCAAGGGTTTGTATATTCGCGATTGGTTAACTTTTGTTGACGATCGAAGGAGTTTCGTGAGGTTCGCTCGATCTGGTGTCGCCCTGAGCGTGGTGGCCGCCGTCGCCCTGGCGCTGGCGGGATGCGGCGACAACAACTCGTCGTCGGGATCGAGCGGCAAGCAGGCGTCGGTGGACTGCGGCGGTAAGAAGGTCCTCAAAGACAGCGGCTCGACCGCGCAGCAAAACGCCATCGAGCAGTTCGTCTACGCCTACGTTCGGGCCTGCCCGGGTTACACGCTCGATTACGACGCCAACGGCTCCGGCGCCGGCGTGACCGAATTCCTGAACAACCAAACGGATCTCGCCGGTTCCGATGTCCCGCTGGACCCGTCCACCGGTCAAAATGACCGGGCGGCGCAGCGGTGCGGTTCGCAGGCCTGGGATCTGCCCACGGTGTTCGGACCGATCGCGGTCACCTATCACCTGACCGGGGTGAGCGGGCTGAAACTGGACGGGCCCACCGTGGCGAAGATCTTCAACGGAACCATCACCAAGTGGGACGATCCGGCGCTGAAGGCGATCAACTCGGGCCTCAACCTTCCGTCGACGCCCATCACGGTCATCTTCCGCAGCGACAAATCCGGCACCACCGCCAACTTCCAGAAGTACCTCGACGGCGCGTCGGACGGCGCCTGGGGCAAGGGCGACAGCGAGGTGTTCAACGGCGGCGTCGGGCAGGGCGCCAGCGGGAACAACGGCACGTCCGCGCTGCTGCAGAACACCGAGGGGTCGATCACCTACAACGAGTGGTCGTTCGCGGTGGGCAAGCAGCTGAACATGGCGTCGATCATCACGTCGGCGGGCCCGGACGCGGTGCCGATCACCAAGGACACCGTCGAGAAGACGATCGCTGGGGCGACCTTCAAGGGGCAGGGCAACGACCTGGTGCTGGACACCTCGTCGTTCTACAAGCCGACACAGTCCGGCGCGTACCCGATCGTGCTGGCGACCTATGAAATCGTCTGTTCGAAGTACCCGGACGCGGCGACGGGCAAGGCGGTGAAGGCGTTCATGCAGGCCGCGATCGGGCCGGGCCAGGAGGGGCTGGACCAGTACGGTTCCATCCCGCTGCCCAGCTCGTTCACGGCGAAGCTGTCGGGTGCGGTCAATGCGATTTCGTGACATGGAGACTCGACGGTGAGCGATAGCGGACCGGCCTCGCGGGCCGGGTCCTGGTTCGGGCCCTATCGGCTGGTGCGCCTGCTGCGCCAGGGCGGCATGGGCGAGGTGTACGAGGCCGAGGACACCCGCAAGCACCGCATGGTGGCCCTGAAACTGATCTCACAACAGTTCTCCGGCAACTCGGAGTTCCGTGCGCGCCTGCAGCGCGAGGCCGATATCGCCGGACGGCTGACCGAACCGCATGTGGTGCCGATCCACGACTACGGCGAGATCGACGGGCGTTTCTATGTGGACATGCGCCTCGTCGACGGCGTCGATCTGGGCACGCTGTTGCGCCGGGACGGGCCGCTGGCCGCGCCGCGGGCGATCGCGATCATCAGCCAGGTCGCGGCCGCCCTGGACGCGGCGCACGCCATCGGGGTGACGCACCGCGACGTCACACCGGGCAACATCCTGATCACCGGCAGCGACTTCGCGTACCTGGCGGATTTCGGAATCGCCCGGGCCGCAACCGATCCGGGGTTGACCCAGTTCGGGACCGCGATCGGCACGTATTACTACATGGCGCCGGAACGCTTCACCGACGACACCGTCACCCACAGCGCCGACATCTATTCGCTCGCATGCGTTTTGAGTGAGTGCCTGACCGGCTCGCCGCCGTATCGGGCCGACACGATCGAACGGCTGGTCGCCGCGCACCTGACGAAGGCACCCCCGTCGCCCAGCCAACTGCGCCCCGGGGCGTTTCCGCCCGCCCTGGATCAGGTGATCGCCAAGGGCATGGCCAAACGTCCCGAGGAGCGCTATCGCACCGCGGGCGAATTCGCCGCCGCCGCGCATGACGCGCTGACCACGTCCGAGCAGCGCAAGGCGACCACAATCCTGCGCGAAGGGGAGGACGCGGTCCAGCGTGCGGAGGCGTCGGCCCAGCGCCCGGAGCGCGAGCCGCAGTCCTGGCCCGCCGCCGAGACCATGGCCGGTCCGGTGGCCCCGAGGCCCGGCGGCACCGGCTGGTCCGAGCGCTCCGGCCATCACCCCTCGCTGATCCGTCCCGCCCCAACGACGTTCGGCCACACCTACGGGTCCGGGCCGGACTTCAGGAGTCCCGCCGTGCCGATCGACAGCAAGCGAAAGCAGTGGATCATCGTCGGCGCCATCGCGCTCGTCGCCCTCGTCGCGTTCATCGTGGCGGTCGCCGGTTACCTGTCCACGCGGTCCTCGGGGCCGGCACAGGAGGCGTCCGGTCAAAGTGTGTTGCCCTTCAACGGGATTGACTTCCGCCTGTCCCCGGGCGGGGTGGCGCTGGACAGCGCCGGCGACGTCTACGTCACCAGCGAGGGCATGTACGGGCGCGTGGTGAAGCTGACGGCCGGTTCGAACGCCACGACGGTGCTGCCGTTCCACGGGCTCTACCAGCCGCAGGGTCTGGCCGTCGACGGCGCCGGCACGGTGTACGTCGCCGATTTCAACAACCGGGTGGTCAGCCTGGCCGCGGGCTCCAACGACCAGAAGGTGCTGCCGTTTTCCGGTCTGAGCTACCCCGAGGGCGTCGCGGTCGACAGCCAGGGCGCGGTGTACGTCGCCGACCGCGGCAACAGCAGGGTGGTGAAGCTGGCGGCGGGATCCAAGACCCAGACCGAGTTGCCGTTCAACGGACTGATGAATCCCGACGGTGTCGCCGTCGACGCCGCGGGCACCGTGTACGTCGCCGACACCGACAACAACAGGATCGTCAAGCTCGACGCCAATTCGAATACCCAGGCGGAGTTGCCATTTCAGAACGTCTCCGTGCCGTGGGGCATCGCGGTGGACAACAGCGGCACCGTCTACGTCACCGAACACGACAAGAGCGACGTGCTGAAGTTCCCGGCGGGCTCGAACACGCCGACCGTCCTGCCGTTCGACGGGCTCAACACGCCCTTGGCGGTGGCGGTCGACAAGGAACGAAGCGTCTATATCGCCGACCGCGGCAACGACCGGGTGGTCAAGCTGACGCCCTGAGGCTCACGACGCGGGTTGCGGTGCGCCCAGATACTCCTCGGTGTGCTGCCCGAGGGCCGGGGGAGGGTCGGTGGCGTCGGCGTCGAAGCTGGAATAGCGTGCCGGGGTGCGGATCACCGTGACCGCGTCCTCACCCTCACCGACCGGCAGGGCGAGCTCGTTCTCCGCGAACAGCGCGGTGCCGACCACCTGCTTCCAGGTATAGGCGTGGCAGGCCATCAGGCCGCCGTCCTGCAGCAGCCGGACCCATTCGTCGGCGGTCTTGGCGGCCAGCGCCTTCTCGAGTTCCTCGGTGAGTTCCGGATAGTTGAGCGCCCGGGCGCGCTGGTCGATGAACCGCTCGTCGTCGCGCATGTCGGGGCGGCCGATGATCTCGCACAGCTTGTCCCAGTGCTTGGGCACGTACGCGCTGATCACCAGGTATCCGTCGGCCGCCTTGAAGGCGTCCGACGGCTGGGTGGCGAACCCGACACCCTTGCGCCGCTTGGGCTTTGGCGTTGAGTCGGACGGCTTGGGTTCCGCGTTGGGCTTGTTCAGGTGGATGGTCAGCTGGCTGGCCTGCAGGCTGACCGCGACGTCGTACATGGCGACCCGCACGACGTCGGCCACGCCGTGGCGCTCGCGGTTGAGCAGCGCGGCCAGCACCGCCTGCGCCAGCACGTGTCCGCTGGCGGCGTCGACGAGCTGGAACGGGATGATCTGGGGTTTGCCGGTGGGCGTGGGCATCCCGGTGGTCATGCCGGACTCGGCGGCGACCATCAGGTCCACGCCGGGCCGGCTGCCCTCCGGGCCGTTGCCGCCGTAGGCCGAGAGGCGCGCGTAGATGAGTTTGGGGTTGCGGGATTGCAGCTCGTCGGGTCCCAGTCCCATGCGTTCCATCACCCCGGGCCGAAACCCTTCCAGCACAACGTCTGCGGTGTCGACCAGCCGCATGATCTGCTGCTTGGCCTCGTCGTCGCGCAGGTCCGCCATCACCGACTTCTTGCCGCGGTTGTGGGGGAGGAACAGGGTGGCCAGCGGCGGGCGGCCGGGCAGCACCGCGGTGATGTGGCGGGCCGCCTCGCCGACGGGCGCCTCGACCTTGATGACCTCGGCCCCCAGGTCGGCCAGCACCTGGCCGGCCATCGGCCCGGCGATGTTCTGGGTGAAGTCGAGCACCCGAAATCCGTCAAGTGGCTTGGGTGGCTTGCTGTTTGGCACTGGTGCCTGCCTTCCTCAACGCGCCGCGCTGCGCACCGCGGTGCAGTAGTAGTTCTGGGCGAAGGGCGCCTCGGGGTCGGTCGATTGCAGCGGGAGCCCGGTGTTGGCCAGCAGCTGATTCAGCGGCGTGCGCACCGGCTGCCAGCCCTTCTGCTGCAGGTAGGTCGCCACGTCGTTGCGCGGCCCGGGGAAGCCCAGGTCGCCCAGCGCGATGTCGAGGCCGCCCTGCCGCCACTTTTCGCTCGCCGCGTTCAGCGCGTCCCCGCTGGTGCCTGTGTTCGCGAACACCTCGGCAACCAACTGGCTGCCGTCGGCGGACAGGTCGGTGATGTTGTCCAGCAACCGATCCTGGGCTTCCGGCGGCAGGAAGCCGATCAGCCCCTCGGCGGCCCAGGCGGCGGGTCGCCCGGCGTCGAAGCCGGCCTGGCGCAGCGCCGACGGCCAGTCGTGGCGCAGGTCGACCGGGACGTTGCGCACCTCGGCGGTCGGCTCGGCGCCGAGGTCGGCGATGGTGGCGGCCTTGAACTCGAGCACCTGCGGCTGGTCGATCTCGAACACCGTGGTGCCCGCGGGCCAGGGCAACCGGTAGGCGCGCGCATCCAGGCCGGAGGCGAGGATGACCACCTGACCGATGCCGGCCGCGCCCGCCTCGGCGAAGAACGCGTCGATGTAGCGGGTGCGGGCGGCCATCATGTCGGTCATGCGCTGCATGCCCCACGCGGCACCGGGCTCGTCGACGTCGGCGGAGTCGAGTTCACCGGCCGCCCACCGGGTCATGAAGTCGACGCCCACCGCGCGGACCAGCGGCTCGGCGAACCGGTCGTCGATCAGGCCGTCCCGGGTGGCCCGGGCCCGTCCCGCGGCCACCATGGTGGCGGTCGCGCCCACGCTGGTCGCCAGGTCCCAGGTGTCGTCGTCGGTGCGCGCCATCGCGGAAATCCCTTCGGGTCTACTGGTTAGCCACAATAACTACCAACGCCGGGCGGCGGCCGGCGGGCCGGGCCCCGCCGTGCCGGCGGCGCGACACAGATCGATCACGGCCGGGTGTTGCGACCCCGGCCCCGCCGCGCGCTCGCTAACCTGGCCCAATGACCACATCGGCCGCCCTGACGCAGGAATGCACCGCCGCGCACGACGCCGGCTGGCGGCGCGGCGCCGCGTGGGCGCGCCGGCTGGCGTGGATCAGCCTGGCCGTGGTGCTCGTCGAGGGCGCCGTCGGGCTGTGGCAGGGGCTCTCGGTCGGCTCCATCGCCCTGACCGGCTGGGCCCTCGGCGGGGCGTCGGAGGCGCTGGCCAGCGCGATGGTGGTGTGGCGGTTCAGCGGCGCGCGCACCTTTTCCCCGAGCGCCGAGCGGCGCGCACAACGCGGCGTCGCGGTGTCGTTCTGGCTCACCGCCCCGTACATCGCCGCCGAATCCATCCGCGAGCTGGTCGGCGAACACCGCGCCGAGACGTCGATGATCGGCATCGCCCTGACCGCCCTGGCCCTGCTGCTCATGCCGGTGCTGGGCCGGGCGAACCACCGCTTGGGCGCGCGGCTGGGCTCGGGCGCCACCGAGGCCGAGGGGATTCAGAACTACCTGTGCGGCGCCCAGGCGGCCGGGGTGCTGATCGGCCTCGCGGCGACGGCGCTGTGGTCGAGCGCCTGGTGGATCGACCCCGCCGTGGGGCTCGCGATCGCCGGTGTCGCCGTGTGGCAGGGCGTGCGCGCCTGGCGCGGCGAGCAGTGCGGCTGCTGAGCCGGGTCAGTTGCCGCTGCCGTTGCGCGGCGCATCCAACCGGTATCTGATCAGCCGGGAGCTGTTGGCCACCACCGCCACCGACGACGCGTTGTGCAGGATCGCGGCCAGCACCGGGGACAGCGCGCCGCCCGCCCCGATGATCAGCCCGGCGGCGTTGACGGCGATGGACATGCCGTAGTTCTCGCGGATGACGTCGACGGCGCGGGCCCCGAGGTCCCGCACGTCGAGCAGGCGATGCAGGTCGTCGTTGGCCAGGGCCACGTCGGCGGTCTCCACGGCGACGTCGGTTCCGGCCAGCCCCATCGCGATGCCGATGTCGGCGGCCGCGAGCGCGGGCGCGTCGTTGATGCCGTCGCCGACCATCCCGACGATGAAGCCCTCGTCCTGCAGCTCGCGCACCGCCGCGAGCTTGTCCTCCGGCATCACCTCGGCGTGCCACTCGTCGATCCCGAGTTCGCGCGCCACCACCTCGGCGATGTCCGGGTGATCCCCGGTGAGCATGACCACCCGGCGAATACCGTTGGCGCGCAGCTTCTTCAGCACGTCGGCGGCCTCCGGCCGCACCTCGTCGCGCAGGCTGATCAAACCCACCAGCGTGCCGTCGACGGCCAGCAGCAGCGGCGTCTCGGCCTGGCGGCGCAGCCTGTCCACCCATTCCGACGCCTTCTTGGACACCCTGACCTTTTCGGAGCGCAGCAGCCCGGGGCTGCCCAGCAGCAGGGTCCGGCCGTCGGCCCAGGTCCGCATGCCCAGCCCGACCAGCACCTCGCACTCCTCGTGCGGCGGGATGGTGATGTGGCGTTCCTCGGTGGAGCGGATCACCGCCTCGGCCAGCGGGTGCCGCGAGTGGATCTCCGAGCTGGCCGCGTAGGCCAGCACCTGTTCGGGCTGCCAGTCCTTGTGCAGCGCAATGATGTTGGTGACCACCGGGCGTCCGACGGTGAGCGTGCCGGTCTTGTCGAACACGATCGCGTCCACCTGGCCGGCCTGCTCGAGGTGCGAACCGCCCTTGATCAGGATGCCGCGGCGCGCGCCGTTGCCGATCGCCGCGCTGATCGCCGTCGGGGTGGCCAAACCCACCGCGCACGGGCAGGCGATCAGCAGCATCGTCATCGCCCGGCGGACGTCACCGGTGATCGCCAGCGTGATGGCCGAGACGATGAACGAGGTGGGAACGAAACGGCGGGAGAAGTTTTCGCCGACGGTCTGAATCGGCGCCCGGTCGTGTTGCGCCTCTTCGACCCGGGCGATGATGCGCCCGATGGTGGTCTGGTTGCCGACCGCGCTGGCCCTCACCACCAGGCGTCCGCGCACCACCACCGAACCTGCGTGCACGTGCGCGCCGGCCACGATGCTGACCGGCAGGTTCTCCCCGGTGATCGCGGACTGGTTGACGACGGCCTCGCCGTCGACCACCTCGCCGTCGACCGGGATCGCGACGTGGTCGTGCACCACGACCTCGTCGCCGATCTGCACGGTGTCGATCGGCACCTGGACCTCGCGCGGGGTGGGGCCGTCGTCGAGCCGCAGCCACGCCGTGTCCTGGTTGCCGCGCAGCAACTCCGAGATGGCCCGACGGGTCCGTCGCAGCGTCAGATCCTGCAGGTACTCACCGATGTTGAGCAGCCATAGCACCGTCAGCGCGACCACGTTCTCCCGCAGCACCAGGCTCGCCACGGTCGCCGCGGAGACCAGCGCGTCGGTCCCGGCCTTGCCGGAGCGCAGCGAGCGCAGCGCGCCGCGCAGGAAGGGGTAGCCGGTGAAGACGGTGACACCGGTGGCGAACAGCCGGCCGCTGGGGCCGAGCAGCGGCGGCCGCGCGAACACGTAGCGGCGCATCCCGAGCAGCGCCAGCGCCGCGCCGCCGATCACCATGCGCAGCACGTCGGCGTTGCGGATCTCGGTGGAGTGCGGCGCGCGCGCCGGGATCAGTTCGGCGGCGACGTGCGCCGCGTCGCCGATGGCCGCCAGCACCGAGGAGCGGTCGCAGCGCCGCGGCGAATACCAGACGACCACCGACCCGGTGCGCGGGTAGGCGTGCACCACGCGCACGCCCTCGCACTTGGCGACGGCCTCCTCGACCGCCACGGCGCGCCGCGAATCGGCGCGCACCCAGGCGACCGCGACCCGCATACGTCCGGCGGCGTCGGAAATCACCTGCAGCGCGGGGTCTTTCGCCCGCACCTCGTCGTCAACGTCGGGGACTAGGGCGAGGTCCATAGCGGCGATCAGTGCTCGTGGTCGTGGGGTTCTGCGATCGACGGCGTGGGCGCCTCCTCGCCGATGCGCTCGCGGGCCTCGGCCATGACGTCGGCGAGGCGCAGGCGCGCCGACTCGGCGGCCTCCTCGGCCCTGCGGGTGCCGCGCAGACCGAGCTCGGCGCCCTTCACCGCGGTCTCGTGCAGCGGCGCCTTGGCCACGGCCTTGCGCACCACCTCGTAGGCCGTCACGCCGACCAGCCCGGTGACGACCGTCCCCGCCGCCTTCGCCAAGAGCCCGTACACCGCCATTGCCGCAACCTTCCTCGTCGTCCGCGTGTTCAGCCCGTGCTCGCTCGACGTTAACATCGAAATATTGCGATATCAATATGAATCGTGCCGGGGCGGGTGGCGCCGCCTCAGAGCACCCGGGTGACCTTTTCGGTCTCGATGCGGCGCGACTGCGCGTCCGGATCGGCGTTGGCCACCTGCACCAGCGAGGCGCCGACGGCCATGATCGCCAGCAGGTTGTCCACCAGCTCGGCGGGTTCGGTCCACGGCTTGCCGGACAGCACGCGGTCGCTCGACGTCAAACCCCTTGCCGCCGCGGATGTTTGACAATCCGCCAGCACGTCGTCGACCGAGCGGCCACCCAGCGCGGGCCCCGGGCGCGGTTCGGGAACGATCTGGTCGCCGTGCACCCGCACCGCGGTGGCGTAGTCGGTCACACCGATCGGCAGGTCGGGTGCCGGGCGGCCGAACGCGTCCAGCGACAGCACCGCGACCTCGCCCCCGGCCACCGCGTCGTCGGCTTCGTCAAGGCGCTCGGTGGTGCAGAGCGCCAGGTCGGCCGGCCCCGCCAGCACCGCCTCGGCGCCGATCCACCACACCCCGAACAGCACCGCGGCCGTCTGCCAGTGCGCGGGCAGCAGGATCGCGACGCGACTGGCCGGCCCGGCCCCCAGTTCGTCGCGCAACAGGTTGCCGGTCTTGGCGGCCCAGTTGGCCAGCGTCACCCCGGACAACTCGATGCGCTCGCCGGTCGCGTCGTCGTAGTAGGTGATCCGCGGGCCGACCGGGTCGGCCCGCAACATCGGATCGAGGATGGCCCCGCTCAGCGTGCTCGGTTGCTGCACGGGTCGTTAGTTTATGCACTCCGGTTTGTCGGAGCCGGCGGTCAGGATCGGCGACGGCGGGGGGACGTTGGGGTTGGTGGCCACCGCGCCGGCGGTGGACACCCGCGCGGGCATGATCGTCTCGGTGCCCGACAGGCCCGAGCCCGGGCCGCTGTAGTCGTTGGCCAGCACCACCCGCACCGCGCCCGGCGCCAGCGAGGCGTCGGCGATCACCGGCAGCCCACCCAATTCCTTGGAGACCTCCTTGGCCCCCATGTCGTCGCTCTTGGCGGCGCGGACCTGGCTGGCCTTGACGTGCCCGCCGTCGTTGTTGCCCACCGTGCCCGTGGCAAAACCCTTGGCGCTCAACACGTCTGACACGGCCGCGGCCAGCCCGTTGATGTCGGTGTCGTTGACGACGCTGGCGGTGGTCTTCGCGGGCGTGTAGGCGATCTCCTCGGTCTTGCCCTCCTCCTGCTCGTGCAGGAGTCCGTTCACCCAGTCGGCCACCTGGTGCGGGTCCACCCGCACCACGCTCTGCATGCCGTCGTCGCTCCAGCCGGCGCCGTCGAGCACCGGGATGGTGGCGAACGCGACGTTGCCGCCGGCCAGCTTCTGCATCTGCTGCACGAAATCCATCACGTCCCACCCGGCCGAGATCACCACCGAACGCTGCACGGCGGCTTCCAGGCGCCGCACCGTGGTGGGGCTGGACAGCGTCTTGCCGGAGATGACCCGGTGGGCCAGCGAGGCCATCACCACCTGCTGGCGCACCACCCGGTCCAGGTCGCCGCGCGGCAGTTCGTGGCGCTGGCGCACGAAGCTGAGGGCTTCGGGGCCGCTGAGCCGTTGCGGGCCCGCCGGGAAGTCGGCACCCGAAAGGGGCTCGAACACCGGCTCTTTGAGGCAGACGTCGACGCCGCCGAGGGCCTCGGTGATCAGCGAGAAGCCGAGCAGGCCGATCTCGGCGTAGTGGTCGACGGTGACGCCGGTCAGGTCGGCGACGGTCTTGATCAGCGCCTCGCGGCCGGCCTCGGTGCCCTGGGCGGCCGCGTCCGCCGCGGCGTCGCCGGCGCGGACCAGGCTGGCGCGCTTGGCCTCCCGGGTCTGGCCGTAGACGCCGTTGATCTTCGTCTTGCCCAGGCCGGGGGCGGCGACGTAGGAGTCGCGCGGGATCGAGATCGCGGTTGCCGACTTCCCGTTGTTGGGGATCCGGATCAGGATGATCGTGTCGGTGTTGGTGGCTTCCTCGTCGCCGGCCCGCAGCGTGTCCAGTTCCTCTTGGGACAGCGGGTTGCCGTGCGCGTCGGTGCGGCTGTCGAGGCCGACCAACAGGATGTCGATCGCGCCGTCGTCGCCGCCCTTGCCCAGCGAGGGCGCCGACATGTGAAAGATGCCGTCTTCGAAGGACCGGACATTGCTCCACGCGATCCCGGTGCCGACGACGACCGCGAGCGTCAGCACGGTGGCAATCACACGAACCACACGTTGCACAGGCATCCCACTACATTACTTGCGACACACGAGCTTCACGGGTAGCCGATCGCGGCGTGGCCCGCGCTACCCCGCGATTTCTTGGGCCCCGCGCTTTTCTGGGCTTCGCCGGGCCATGCCAAACTCGAACCATGTCAGGCAGGATCGTGATCGCCGGCGCCGGTGGGCAGCTGGGCGGCTATTTGAGCTCGCTGGCGGCGGATCAGGGCCGGGAGGTCCTGGCGCATTCGTCGTCGCAGTGGGACATCACCGACCCCGCGGCCGCCGAACGGATCGTGCAGCGCGGTGACGTGGTGATCAACTGCGCGGCCTACACAGACGTCGATGGCGCCGAGACCGACGAGGCGGGCGCCTTCGCGGTCAACGAGGCCGGTCCCGGGCACATCGCGCGGGCCTGCGCGCGGGCCGGCGCCCAGTTGATCCACGTCTCCACCGACTACGTCTTCAACGGCGATTTCGGCGGCGCCGCACCGCGGCCGTACGAGCCCAGCGATCAGACCGCGCCGCAGGGCGTGTACGCCCGCAGCAAGGCCGCGGGGGAGCAGGCCGTCCTGGCCGCGCTGCCCGAGGCGGTCGTCGTCCGCACCGCCTGGGTCTACACCGGCGGCGCCGGCAAGGACTTCGTCGCCGTCATGCGCCGGCTGGCCGCCGGGGACGGCCCGGTGGACGTGGTCGACGACCAGATCGGCTCGCCGACCTACGTCGGCGACCTGGCCGCCGCGCTGCTGCAGATCGTCGACGACCGCGTGCCCGGCCCGATCCTGCACGCCGCCAACGAGGGCGCGGTCTCGCGGTTCGAGCAGGCCCGCGCCGTCTTCGAGGAGTGCGGCGCCGACCCGGCGCGGGTGCGTCCGGTCGGCACCGACCGCTTTCCCCGGCCGGCGCCGCGGCCGGCCTACTCCGCGCTGTCGGGTGGCCAGTCCGCGGCGGCCGGGCTGCGGCCGCTGCGGCCCTGGCGCCCCGCGCTTGTCGCGGCCCTGGCCGCGGCCGATCGACCGTTACCCTCTACGCGTGACTGACGTGCTGCCGGTCGTGACGGTGACCTACTCGCCGGGCCCGCATCTGGAGCGCTTCCTGGCCTCGCTGTCGCTGGCCACGGAGCGGGAGGTGTGCGTGCTGCTGGCCGACAACGGCTCCACCGACGGCACCCCGCAGGCGGCGGTCGATCGCTATCCCAACGTGCGGCTGTTTCACACCGGAGCCAACCTCGGCTACGGCACCGCGGTGAATCGCGCCGTCGCGCAGCTGGACCGCGACGACGAGTGGGTGATCGTGGCCAACCCGGACGTGCAGTGGGGACCGGGCAGCATCGACGCCCTGCTGGACGCCGCGTCGCGCTGGCCGCGCGCCGGTGCGCTGGGCCCGCTGGTCCGCGATCCCGACGGCTCGGTGTATCCGTCGGCGCGGCACCTGCCCAGCCTGATCCGCGGCGGCATGCACGCGGTCGTCGGGCCGTTCTGGAAAACCAACCCGTGGTCGGCGGCGTACCGCCAGGAGCGGCTGGAGCCGAGCGAGCGCCCGGTGGGCTGGCTGTCGGGGTCGTGCCTGCTGGTGCGGCGGTCGGCGTTCGGCCAGATCGGCGGGTTCGACGAGCGCTACTTCATGTATATGGAGGACGTCGACCTCGGCGACCGGCTCGGCAAGGCGGGCTGGCTGTCCGTCTACGTGCCGTCGGCGGAAGTCCTGCACCACAAGGGCCACTCCACGGGCGGGGACCCGGCCAGCCACCTCGCCGCTCATCACAAGAGCACGTATATGTTTCTGGCCGACCGGCATGCCGGTTGGTTGCGCGCGCCGCTGCGCTGGGCGCTGCGCGCCTCGTTGGCGGTACGTTCCCGCCTGATG
Source organism: Mycobacterium sp. 5-140-3-2 (assembly GCF_035666375.1). NCBI lineage: Bacteria > Bacillati > Actinomycetota > Actinomycetes > Mycobacteriales > Mycobacteriaceae > Mycobacterium > Mycobacterium sp. 5-140-3-2. The sequence continues at coordinate 4,440,438 of NZ_CP142025.1, read as the reverse complement.
GTGCGCAGCGCGGTGCGCGCGTCGGGCCGGGCGAAACTGGTAGAAGGGCGACACTGAGGTGGGAACTCCACAAGTCGACGTCGTGATCCTGGTCGGCGGCAAGGGCACCCGGCTGCGGCCGCTGACGCTGTCGGCGCCCAAGCCCATGCTGCCCACGGCCGGACTGCCGTTCCTCACCCATCTGCTGTCGCGGGTCGCCGCGGCGGGCATCGAGCACGTCATCTTGAGCACGTCGTATCGGGCCGGCGTCTTCGAGGCGGAGTTCGGTGACGGCTCGAAGCTGGGCCTGCAGATCGAATACGTCACCGAGGAGAGCCCGCTGGGCACCGGCGGCGGCATCGCCAACGTCGCCGGCCACCTGCGGCACGACACCGCCATGGTGTTCAACGGCGACGTGCTCTCCGGCGCCGATTTGGGCCAGATGCTCGACTTCCACCGCGCCCAGGAATCCGACGTCACCCTGCACCTGGTGCGGGTGGGCGACCCGCGGGCCTTCGGCTGCGTGAGCACCGAGGACGGCCGGGTCACCGCCTTCCTGGAGAAGACGCAGGATCCGCCGACCGACCAGATCAACGCCGGCTGCTACGTGTTCTCGCGCCGCGTGATCGACCGGATCCCGCGCGGCCGTGAGGTTTCGGTGGAGCGCGAGGTGTTCCCCGCGCTGCTGTCCGATCCCGGCGTCAAGGTCTGCGGCTACGTCGACGCCAGCTACTGGCGCGACATGGGCACCCCGGAAGACTTCGTCCGGGGATCGGCGGATCTGGTCCGCGGCATCGCGCCGTCTCCCGCCCTGCACGGCCACCGCGGCGAGCAGCTGGTGCACGACGGCGCGGCGGTGTCGCCGGGCGCGGTGCTGATCGGCGGGACCGTGGTGGGACGCGGCGCCGAGATCGGGCCCGGCGTCCGGCTCGACGGCGCGGTGGTCTTCGACGGCGCCAAGGTCGAGGCGGGCAGCGTCATCGAGCGCTCGATCATCGGGTTCGGCGCGCGCATCGGCCCGCGGGCGCTGATCCGCGACGGGGTGATCGGCGACGGCGCCGACATCGGCGCGCGGTGCGAACTGCTGCGCGGCGCCCGGGTGTGGCCCGGCGTCTCGATTCCCGACGGCGGGATCCGCTACTCGTCCGACGTCTGAAGGCCGTTCCCGACGAGTGCCCGGCTAGCCGGGCGCTCGGCTGCGAATGTGCGGCTAGCCGGGCGCTCGACCGAGCGCCCGCGACACCAGGTACGCCAGCGCGTGATCGGTGCCCTCCGGCAACTCGTCGGCGGGCCACCAGCGCAGGTCCTCCGACTCGTCGCTGATCGCGATCCGCGCGCCGGCCGGCGCGTGCGCCACGAACTGCAAATCCAGATGCCGGGTCGGCACGCCCAGCGAGCACACCACCGGGTGCACGTGCACGGCCGCCAATTCGGGCTCGATCCGCAGCCCGTCGACCCCGGACTCCTCGGTGGCCTCGCGCAACGCCGCGGCGACGATGTCGGCGTCATCGTCGTCGCAATGGCCGCCCAGCTGCACCCACCGGCCCAGGCGGCGGTGCAACGTCAGCAGCACCCGGTCGCCGGCGTCATCGAGCACCAGCGCCGACGCGGTGACATGCCCCGGCACACACTCGCGGCGGCACGCGTCGTCGCGGGCCGCGACGAACGCCAAGACGGCGTGCCGCAACGAATCCTGGCCCGCGTCGGGGGGTTCCCAGCCGGACAGGGTCGCGATCACCGACTCCCGCAGGCTCACCGGGTGCCCCGCCGTTTCCTGCGATCGGCCAGCGATGCCCACGCCCGGCGGCAGTCCGCCACCGCCTCGGCCGGCAGTCCCAGCCCGTCGATCAGCACGCGACGGTCGACGAGGTCGAGCGCCTTGTCGATCTCGCCCGCCTTCAACAGCAGGTCCACATCGACGGCGAGGTCGGGATCGGCGTGTGCCGGCGCGGGGATGGGCAGCTGCTCGGCCTCGCGGGGTTCGAGCTCCAGCACGCCCCCGCCGTAGCTGCGGCCCATGATCTCGGCGAAGGCGAACGTCACGCTGTTGTGGAACACCGCGGCCAGCGCCGCCGGGTCGACGGGGTCCTCACCGGGCAGGCGCACCCGATGCACGGTGTCGGTGCTCACCGCGCCCACGCCGTTGACGGTCAGCCGCGGCGCCCGGTGAATCTGGCGCAGCAGGAACAGATCCGGCGCCCACAGCGACGGCGTCCGCCACCAGGGCGTGCGGATCGAGCACTTGTAGCCGCGGTGCACGCCGGCGGCTTCCCCGGCGCGGATGTGGGCGATCAACGCGGGATCGGCCGGCTCGCGTGGCGCGTTGAGCAGCCAGCCGCGGTGCCCGGCCGCGAGATCGCTTGCCCGGCAATCGGTGTCGTAGACCAGCCCGGACAGCTGGGCGCTGCGCGAGACCAGCGGGACGCAGTGCGGCCGCAAACCCAGCTCCGCCGCCTGGGCGTCGGTCAGGGTGAAAAACGCGTTGCGCCCGGTCACGATGCCGACGTCGACCTCGGCGACGGACCCGAGCGGGAGCAGGGCGCCGGAGCCCTTGAGCGCGCGCAGCAGCCGGATCGCGGCGGGGTCCAGAAAGTACTTGGTCCACTTCTCGTTTTCGTGCAGCAGCGCGGGCGCCCATCCGCCGTCGAGGTCCGCCCGCGCCAGCGCGTCGGGGTCCCGTAGGTGCACGGTCCGGATGCGGGCGGGGCCGGACCCGCCCGTGCCCCTTACGCCGCAGAACAGCACGACCTCTTGCAGGATGCCGTCGAACACCAGGCGCTGGAAGGTCAGCAGCGTGATGTCGCGGAATCGGCTCACCAGAAAGTCGCGCAGCGGCGCGGCGTAGGAGACCTGCAGCAGCTCGGCCGGCAGCACCAGGCCCACCCGCCCGCCGTCGCGCACCAGCAGTGTGGCGGCCACGACGAACGGCACCCACGCGTTGGTCAGCCTGGTCGGGCGCAGCCCCTCGCGGCGCATCAGCTCCAGGGCGGGGTCGCGGTGCTGGGACGCCCAGTTGCCGAACCGGATGTAGGGCGGATTGCCGGCGACCCCGTCCCAGCCGCCGGCGCCGGCTTCGGCGGCGCGGGCAATCCAGGTGAACAGGCTGTCGGTGTCGACGGGCGCGAACCGGCGGGCCTTGGCCGCCTCGCGCGCGATCAGCTCGACGCCGTGGGCCCGGTCGCTGAGCGCGGCCAGCTCGCGCAGGATCGCGCCGTCACCGCAGGAGGGTTCGACGATCTTGGGGCCGGCCTCGCGAACCCAGCTGGCCAAAAAGCGCGCCACCGGTGCCGGGGTGTAGTAGCCGCCGCGGACCTTGTCGGCCGAAACCGCCGCCTTGCCCGCGAAGTTCATGGGCTTAGTATCTCGGAAAAACGACGGCTCACTTGCGGATCAGCAGGTCCCCGGGATCCGCGGCGTCGCGCGGGCCGGCGGGCTCGGCGCCGTAGCCGATGGCGACGGCGCCCAACGGCTCCCAGTCGGCGGGCAGGTCGAGCTCGGCGCGCACCAGGTCGGCGGCGAAGATCGTCGACCCGATCCAGCAGCTGCCCAGCCCGCGCACCGCCAGCGCGACCAGCAGGGCCTGCACGGCCGCCCCGACGGCCACGGTGAACATGGTGTGCTCGGCGTCGGTGCGGGCGGCGTCCGGATAGGAGTGGGCGCCGTCGGGAACCAGGATCGGGATGACGACTTCGGGCGCGTCGTAGAGGATCTGGCCGCGCGCCACCCGGCGCTCGATGGCCTCGGCGGGCCTGCCGTCGCCGGCGAGGTCGCTGCGCCACTTGTCCTTCATGCGGTCCAGCAGCCGGGCCCGGGTGCCCGGGTGCTGCAGCCAGACGAACCGCACCGGGCGGGTGTGGTGGGGGGCTGGCGCGGTGAGGGCCTCGGCGACGGCCGCCTCCACCAGATCGGCCGGGACCGGCTCGGCGCTGAACCGGCGCACCGATCGGCGCAGCAGCTGCGCCTCGCGGCGTCCCATGTCGATCGCCTCGGCCGTGCCGAGCCAGAACAGGTCTTCGGTGCCGGGCCGCAACAAGTCCCGTGCCGTCGAGCCGTCGTCGGTCACGGACAGGCCGCGCACCACCGCCACCGGCATCGCGGTCAGTTTGCCCTTGACCAGGTCGGCGGCCGCGGCGATCTCGTCGGCGATCGCGACCTCGGTGACCAGCAACTCGTTGCCGTGCTGGTCGAGCGCCCCCGAATAGCCGTGCAGCACAGCCAGTCCCGCGGCGCCCACCGCCGCGTCGGTCTGGCCGTTGCGCCAGGCGCGGCCCATGGTGTCGGTGATGACGACGGCGACCTCGACGCCGAGCCGCTCGCGCAGCGCGGCGCGCAGCGTGGCGGCGCTGCCGTCCGGGTCGACGGGCAGCAGGGCCAGCTCGTCGCGCCCGACGTTGGAGCCGTCCACGCCCGCGGCGGCCTGCACCAGCCCGATCCGGCTCTCGGTGATCAAGGTCTTGCCCTTGCGGGCCAGCACCCGAACGGCCTCGTCGTCGACCAGCTTGCGCCGCAGCCGATCGCGCTCCTCCGGGTCGCGGGGCGCCGGCACCAGCCGGCCCTCGCATTTGGACACCGCCTTGCTGGTGACCACCACGACGTCGCCGTCGCGCAGCCACGGCGCGGCCGCGGCGACGGCCGCGCCCAGATCGTCGCCCGGCCGGAATTCGGGCAGCCCGGCGACGGGCAGGATCTCGATCGCGGCGGCGGTGCCGTGCTCGCCGGGGGAGGGGGTCATGGCGCCACCCCCGCCAGCTCCAGCCCGGCGCGGACCATCTCGGCGGTCGCCTCGGGGTCGGTCATCACCAGCGGCACCGAGCGCACCGCGACGCCCTCGATGTCGGCGCCGTCGCCTTCACTCACCAGCCAGCCATCCAGGATGCCGGTGCCCCGACGCGCGCCGTAGTGGCGGCCGACGGCCTCGGCGGTGGACTCGACGCCGATCACCGACAGGCAGGCATCGGCCATGCCGCGCAACGGCTTTCCACCGATGATCGGCGAGTAGCCGACGACCGGGGCCTTGGACGCCCGCAGCGCGCCGCGAACGCCGGGGACCGCCAGGATGGCGCCGACGCTCACCACCGGATTCGACGGGGCCAGCAGGATGACGTCGGCCTCGGCGATGGCCGCTGTGGCTTCGGTTGTGGCCGCTGCCTTTTCGGCGCCGACGAACGCGAAGCTGTGGGTGGGCACCTGGGCGCGGTAGCGCACCCACCATTCCTGGAAGTGGATGGCCCGCCGGCTGCCGTCGTCGGGATCGGTTATCACCACGTGCGTCTCGCAGCGGTCGTCGGTGACGGGCAGCAGCCGCGCGCCCGGTTGCCAGCGGTCGCACAGCGCCGTAGTGATCTGTGACAGCGGGTAGCCGGCGTTGAGCATCTGGGTGCGCACCAGGTGGGTGCCCAGGTCGCGGTCGCCGAGTCCGAACCAGTCCGGCTGCACCCCGTAGCGCGCCAATTCCTCTTTGGCGTGCCAGGTTTCGTCGCGGTGCCCCCACCCTCGCTCCGGGTCGACACCTCCACCTAAGGTGTACATGCAGGTGTCCAAATCGGGGCAGACTCGCAGTCCGTGGATCCAGGCGTCATCGCCAACGTTGACGATCGCCGTCAGCTCGTGACTGCCGGCTTTCGTGTCTGGGCGCCCTTGCGTGTGAAACTGACCCAGCCCGAACAACTGTTGAATCCCCAGCAGGAAGCGGGCGCCGCCAACCCCACCGACCAGGACGGTGACCTTCACTTGAGCCTCACACAGCACGACAGTACTGCCCGACGAGCGTGCGGTGGTGGGCCCGTCGGGCCTGCCTCAAAGTCGGGGCTCCCCACGACTTGTGGGGAAGTTGTGAGCTATGTGATCAACACGCCGACGGCCCAAAGCAACAGAAACGCCGAAATTCGATCACGAGATGGTATGGAAATGCGCCGAAGTGCTTGACCCGGCAGATCAACCCGTGTCTAATCACATCAGTGTCATTTCCCGGTTGGCCGGCCGACTCCGGTGTCGCAGACCGAGATTCGATCACTTGTTCGAATTGTCTGTACATCAGAACAGTGGGAAATCAATCACTCTTTCTCAATCAAGCTGAGGAGGCGGACGACCGTATGTCTTACGAAACTTTTCGAGGCGCAATGGCGAGCACGCCGCACACCCCGATCGACTCGGCGCCGGCCCGACCCGCCCGGCCGCATTTGACCGTGGTTCCTGATGCGCCAGGCGCATTCGAGCCCGAGCCGTTGCCGGCGCCCGTCGCCGACCAGTGGCAGGACCGGGCGCTGTGCGCCCAGACCGACCCCGAGGCCTTCTTCCCGGAAAAGGGTGGTTCCACCCGCGAGGCCAAGAAGATCTGCCTGGGTTGCGAGGTGCGCCACGAGTGCCTCGAGTACGCCCTCGAGCATGATGAGCGCTTCGGGATCTGGGGCGGTCTCTCCGAACGCGAGCGCCGCCGCCTCAAGCGCGGCATCATCTAAAAGCCGCGCACCGTCGTTATTCGTCGTCGATCGTCGGATCGATGACCGATGGCTCAACGTCGAGATAGATGGCGACCTGGGCCACCAGGATTTCGTGCAGCAAGTCGCCGAGTTCGATGGTGTCCTTCGCCCGTCGCTCAATTGGCTTGCGGAACAGGACAATTCGCGCCCGCGTGGAGTTGCCGCGGATGTCGACACCGGCCGGGATCAACCGGGCCAGGGGGATCGGCCCGTCGGCGATCACCTCGGCCGGCCACTGCACGCTGTCGGGATCCTTGGCCGCGATCCGCGGAATCTCATCGACCGCCACGTCGAGGTCGGCCAGCCGGTCGTGCCAGCTCCGCTCGATGGGCTCGTAGGCCTCCAGCACCGCCATGTCGAACCGCTCGGCGCGGCTGCGCCACCCCGGCACGCTGGGGGGCAGCAGCGCCCCGCGCATCTCGCGACCCCGGCGGAACCGTCGATGGCCGGCGGGCCGGCGCGGAGCCGATCCGTCCGAAAACCGATCTCTTTGCGGGGAGCTGCGCGAATCGCCGCGGGATTCACTCATTGGGCCGATGGTAACGGTTGGACATCGGCGGCCGTCCGGTTGCGCGTGTCCGGCGCTTCGGCGGCGTTTGCGCACGATAGCCTTTCGAGCGTGAACGTTCCCCGTCGCTGTTGCCGGCCCGGGTGCCCGCACTACGCCGTGGCGACCCTAACGTTCGTCTATTCGGACTCGACGGCAGTCGTCGGCCCGCTGGCGACCGCTCGGGAACCGCACTCCTGGGATCTGTGCGTCAACCACGCCGGCCGCATCACCGCCCCCCGCGGATGGGAGCTGGTGCGCCATGCCGGCCCCCTGCCCACCCACCCCGACGAGGACGACCTGGTCGCCCTGGCCGACGCCGTCCGCGAAGGAGGTTCGGGGGATCGCGGCGCGCCGTACGGCGGCGCCCCAACGCCCGTGAACGGCTTCGCCGACCCGCACCTCCATCACGGCGGCACCCAGGCCACCGCGCCCAGCAGCAGCGTGCTCGCCCCGCCGGAGCATCGGTCCGGAAGGCGCCGCGGGCACCTGCGTGTGTTGCCCGATCCCAGCGACTAGGCGAATCCGCCCGCACCGCGGCTCGTGTTCTCTTCGGCCCGATAGGCTGACGGCCAAGAGTTCACGTCGTCAGGAGTCCCGCATGTCTCGGCCCGCCGCGACTGTCCACCGTGTCGTCAAGGCGTACGACGTGCGTGGTCTAGTCGGCGAAGAGCTCGACCAGCCGCTGGTCACCGATTTGGGCGCAGCCTTCGCCAGACTGATGCGCGCCGAGGGCGCCCGCCAAGTCGTGATCGGCCACGACATGCGCGACAGTTCGCCCACCCTGGCCGCGGCCTTCGCCGCCGGCGTCACCGGCCAGGGCCTCGACGTGGTGCGCGTCGGTCTGGCCTCGACCGATCAGCTCTACTTCGCCTCCGGGTTGCTGGACTGCCCCGGCGCGATGTTCACCGCGAGCCATAACCCCGCCGCCTACAACGGAATCAAGCTCTGCCGGGCGGGGGCCAAACCGGTCGGCGCCGAGAGCGGATTGCGCGTCATCGCCGACGACGTCATCGCCGGCGTGCAGGGTTACGACGGCCCACCCGGCACCGTCTCCGACCGCGACGTGCTGGCCGACTACGGGCAGTACCTGCGGTCCCTGGTGGACACCTCGGGGCTGCGCCCGCTGCGCGTGGCCGTCGACGCCGGCAACGGCATGGCCGGCCTGACCACCCCCGCGGTGCTCGGCCCGATCGCCTCGATCACGTTGTTGCCGTTGTACTTCGAGCTCGACGGCTCCTTCCCCAATCACGAGGCCAACCCGCTCGAGCCCGCCAACCTGGTGGACCTGCAGACGTTCGTGCGCGAGACCGGCGCCGACATCGGGCTGGCCTTCGACGGGGACGCCGACCGCTGCTTCGTGGTCGACGAACGCGGCAACCCCGTGTCGCCGTCGACGGTGACCAGCCTGGTGGCCGCGCGCGAGCTGGGCCGCGAGATCGGCGCGACGATCATCCACAACGTGATCACCTCGCGCGCGGTGCCCGAACTGGTCAGCGAGCGCGGCGGCACACCGCTGCGCTCGCGGGTGGGCCACTCCTATATCAAGGCGCTGATGGCCGACACCGGCGCGATCTTCGGCGGCGAACATTCGGCCCACTACTACTTCCGCGACTTCTGGGGCGCCGACTCCGGGATGCTGGCCGCGCTGTACGTGCTGGCCGCGCTCGGCGAGCAGGACCGCCCGCTGTCCGAGCTGACCGCGGACTACCAGCGCTACGAATCGTCCGGCGAGATCAACTTCACCGTGGCCGACGCCGCGCAGTGCACCGAGGCGGTGCTGAGATCGTTCGGCACCCGCATCCACTCCCTCGATCACGTGGACGGCGTGACGGTCGACCTGGGCGACGGCAACTGGTTCAACCTGCGCAGCTCGAACACCGAGCCGCTGCTGCGGCTCAACGTGGAGGGCCGCACCGCCGAGGACGTCGGCGCCGTGGTCGCCCAGATCAGCGCCGAAATCGCCGCGCAGACCCCACGCGCGGGGGCCGCCCCGTGAACGCCACCCAGGCAATCGATCTCGAAGACACCGACGGCCTGCTGACCGCCGACCGCGACGGCCTGCTGCGGGCGGCGTCGTCGGCCGGCGCGCAGGTGCGTGCGATCGCCACCGCGGTCGAGGAGGGCGCGCTGGACCCGCTGAGCGCCGAGGACCGTCCGCGCAGCGTGATCTGGGTGTCGGGCCGCGGCACCGCGGAGACCGCCGGGGCGATCCTGGCCGCGACGTTGAATTCGGTGGCGTCCCAGCCGTTCACGCTGGCCGGCGAGGCGCCCCCGTGGGTGGGGCCGCTCGACGTGCTGATCGTCGCGGGCGACGACCCCGGCGACCCCGCGCTGGTCGCCGCCGCCGCGACCGGGGTGCGCCGTGGCGCGCGGGTCGTGGTGGCCGCGCCCTACGAGGGTCCGTTGCGCGACGCCACGGCCGGGCACGCGGCGCTGCTGGCGCCCCGGCTGGGGGTTCCCGACGAATTCGGGCTGTGCCGGTATCTGGCCGCCGGGCTCGCGGTGGTGCACGCCGTCGACCCACGGCCCAGCGTGGACCTGGCGTTGCTCGCCGACGAGCTCGACGCCGAGGCGCTGCGCAACAGCGCCGCCCGCGAGCTGTTCACCAATCCGGCGAAGCTGCTGGCCGCGCGCATCGCCGACCGCCAGATCGCGCTGGCCGGCGACGGCGCCGCGACGCTGGCCCTGGCCCGGCACGGCAGCTCGGTGCTGCTGCGGATCGCGAACCAGGTCACCCCGGCCACCGGGCTGGCGGACGCGGTGGTCGCCCTGCGCGCCGCGGCCTCGTCCGGTTTCGGGGGCGCCATCGCCGATCCGGACGCCGCCCTGTTCCACGACGAGGAGATCGACGGGCCGCTGCCGCCGCGGCTGCGGGTGCTGGCGATCATCCTGGCGGCCGAGCAGACCGTGGTGGCCGCCCGGACGGCCGGGCTCGACGACGTGTACCTGCTCGCCGCCGAGGATGTGCCCGACGGTCCCGGCGGCTCGGCCGGCTCCGGTGTTTCGCCTGCGCTGGGGGGTCCCGGTCGCGTCGAGCAGCAGCTGGCAGTATTAGCCGTCCGGCTGGAGATGGCCGCGGTTTACATGCGACTGGTGCGGGGATAAATAGAACAGTGGAACTGCTTCGCGGGGCCTTGAGAACGTACGCGTGGGGTTCGCGTACCGCGATCGCCGAGTTCACCGAACGTCCGGTGCCGGCGGCGCATCCGGAGGCCGAGCTCTGGTTCGGCGCCCACCCGGGCGACCCGGCCTGGCTGGAAACCGACAACGGTGAGATCACGTTGCTCGAGGCGCTCGACGCCGACCCCGAGGGCCAGCTCGGCCCCGGGTCGCGGGCCCGCTTCGGGGACGTGCTGCCGTTCCTCGTCAAGGTGCTGGCCGCCGACGAGCCGCTGTCGCTGCAGGCGCACCCGAGCGCCGCGCAGGCGGCCGAGGGCTACCTGCGCGAGGAGCGGGTCGGCATCCCGCTGACCTCGCCGGTGCGCAACTATCGGGACACCTCGCACAAGCCGGAGCTGCTGGTGGCGCTGCACCCGTTCGAGGCGCTCGCGGGCTTCCGCCAGGTGTCGCGCACCGTCGAGCTGCTGCGGGCCCTGGCGGTCTCCGACCTCGACCCCTTCATCGATCTGCTGAACGACCAGTCCGACGCCGACGGCCTGCGCGCGCTGTTCACCACGTGGATCACCGCCCCGCAGCCCGACATCGACGTGCTGGTGCCCGCCGTGCTGGACGGCGCGATCGCGTACCTCAGTTCGGGGGCAACCGAATTCGCGGCCGAGGCCAAGACGGTGCTCGAGCTCGGCGAGCGCTATCCCGGCGACGCCGGCGTGCTGGCGGCGTTGCTGCTCAACCGCGTCAGCCTGGGCCCGGGTGAGGCCATCTTCGTGTCGGCCGGCAACCTGCACACCTACCTGCGGGGTTTCGCGGTGGAGGTGATGGCCAACTCCGACAACGTGTTACGGGGTGGGCTGACCCCCAAGCACGTCGACGTGCCCGAGCTGCTGCGGGTCCTGGACTTCGCGCCCACCACCGAGGAGCAGTTGCGGCCGCACATCCGCCGCGAGGGCTTCGGGCTGATCTATGAGACGCCGACCGACGAGTTCGCCGTCGCGCTGCTGGACCTCGAAGACGAGTACGTCGGCCACGAGGTGGATGCGACGTGCAGCCACGACGGCCCGCAGATCCTGTTGTGCATCCAGGGTTCCACGACGGTGCACGGCAAGTCCGGCTCGCTGACGCTCAAGCGGGGGATGGCCGCGTGGGTGGCGGCCGACGACGCCCCGATCCGGCTGGTCGCGCACGAGCCGAGCAAGTTGTTCAGGGCGACGGTAGGGCTGTAGCGGCTAGGACTGATGGTGGCGACCCGCAGCGCGCGGCTGGTGCCGAGCGCGGCGACCCGCTTCGCCCGGCTCCGCCGCGCTTGCGGTCGCCGCGGCCGCGTTTGCGGTCGCCACGCGCCGCTGCCTGACCGCCTGACGACGCTCGCCTAACCACAGGCGCGCGTTGTGCGCGATGGCGCGGCCGATGATCCGCGGCGGCGGCACCATGTAGAGGCTGTCCAGCAGGGAGAACCGGCGCAAAAACCATTCCGCCAGAACGGGTTCGGTTTCGGCGGCGCCGAGGAATTGGTCGAACAGCGCGCCGGAGGGCCGCCACCACCAGGGAATCGGCCCCTTCGTGCCGGCGTGGTGGAAGGTGATGTCGCCGATGGCGTTCATCATCCACACCGGGAAGGTGCTCCTGGCGGTGGCGCGGTGCAGCGTCGCGGCCAGTTGATCGTCGGGGCCTTGCAGCGCGCGGCGCAGATGGCCGGCCTGCAGGGAGGTCATCGTCATGCCCTGGCCGAAGGTGGGATTGAAGCTGGCCACCGCGTCGCCGAAGGCGATGATGCCGCCGGGGAAGCGCTCCAGTTTGTCGTAGCGGCGCCACCGGCTGGCCGGGAACGCGTGGAAGGCCGGATCGCCCAGCGGCTCGGCCTGTGCCAGCGCCACGCTGAAGCGGCCCGGCAGCAGCTGTTCGGCCAGACCCAGCATGTCGGGAAACGTTCTCGGCGGTTTGACGTCGGCCACGCCGAACGTGGTCAGGACCCAGGTGCCGTCCTCGTAGCACAGCATGCCCAGCCCCAGGGACTGGTCGTGGGAGGCGCCGGCGACGACGACCTTCTCCGCGATCAGCCCGTCGGGGATGCGGAACTGCTGGGTGGCGTAGTTGATGCCGATGTCGACGGCCTGTTCGACGGGGCGCGCAAAACCCCACTGCGCCAACCACACCGGCAGCCGGGTGCCCCGCCCCGCCGCGTCGACGACGAGGTCCGCGCCGACGAATTCCGGCTCCCCGCCGTCGGGATCGGCCGGATCCACCAGCGCACCGGTCACCCGTTGTCGCGCGGGGTCGAACCGCGGTTCGGCCACCGAGCGCCGCACGATGGTGACGTTGTCGAGGTCGTGAACCCGTTTGCGCAACTGCCATTCCAGGTGCGGCCGGCTCGGCACGTAGGCGGTGAATTCGTCGCGCAGGGTTTGCCCCGTGCCCAGGACGTGGCCCGCCGCGCCGAGGTGGATGCAGTCGGGCCGGTTCTTCAGCTTGGGCACGCCCGCGGCCACCATGTCGTCGAGCAGGCCGGGAAAGAGGTTCTCGAATTCGATCGCGCCGCGCGCCATCAACATGTGCAGGTGCCGGTCCTGGGGGACCGTCGCCCGGTTCGCCGGGAAGGCCGGCAACTCGTCGCGCTCGTAGACGGTGACCCGCGAATACGCGTCCGACAGCACCCGCGCGGCGCACAGCCCGGCGATGCTCCCCCCGATGACCAGCGCGTGGTCCCGCGCGTCTGCTTTGCTGTCCGGCATCTGGGGGGAGTACCCAGTACTGTGTCGGACCAATGGCTCCCAGCGTTGGGAAAGGGCGGTTGCATGGCCAATCGGTGGCGCACGAAGTCGGTGGAACAGTCGATCGCCGACACCGACGAGCCGGACACCAAGTTGCGCAAGGACCTGACCATGTGGGACCTGGTCGTCTTCGGCGTCGCGGTGGTGATCGGCGCCGGCATCTTCACGGTCACCGCGTCGACGACCGGCGACATCACCGGGCCGTCCATCTGGCTGTCGTTCGTGATCGCGGCGGGCACCTGCGCGCTCGCGGCGCTGTGTTACGCCGAGTTCGCCTCGACGCTGCCGGTGGCCGGTAGCGCCTACACGTTCTCGTATGCGACGTTCGGTGAGTTCTTGGCCTGGATCATCGGCTGGAACCTGCTGCTGGAATTGGCGATCGGCGCCGCCGTGGTGGCCAAGGGCTGGTCGAGCTACCTGGGCACCGTGTTCGGGTTCGCCGGTGGCACAGCCGAATTCGGATCGACCCAGGTCGACTGGGGCGCGCTGGTGATCGTCGCGGGGGTGGCGACGCTGATCGCGTTGGGCACCAAGCTGTCGTCGAGGTTCTCCGCGGTGGTCACCGGCATCAAGGTGTCGGTCGTGCTGTTCGTCGTGGTGGTCGGGGTCTTCTACATCAAGCGCGCCAACTATTCGCCGTTCGTTCCCAAACCGGAGGCCAGCAGCGAGGCCAAGGGCATCGACCAATCGGTTCTGTCGTTGTTGACGGGGGCGCACAGCAGCCACTACGGCTGGTATGGCGTGTTGGCGGGGGCGTCCATCGTCTTCTTCGCGTTCATCGGATTCGACATCGTGGCCACCATGGCCGAGGAGACCAAGCATCCGCAGCGCGACGTTCCCCGCGGGATCCTGGCGTCGCTGGGCATCGTGACCCTGCTCTACGTCGCGGTCGCGGTCGTGCTGTCGGGCATGGTGTCCTACACGCAGCTCAAGACGGTCCCGGGCCGCGGGCAGGCCAACCTGGCGACCGCCTTCACCGCGAACGGCATTCACTGGGCCAGCAAGATCATCTCGATCGGCGCGCTCGCGGGACTGACCACCGTGGTGATGGTGCTGATGCTCGGCCAGTGCCGGGTGCTGTTCGCGATGGCGCGCGACGGGCTGTTGCCGCGCTCGCTGGCCAAGACCGGTTCGCGGGGCACCCCGGTGCGGATCACCGTGCTGGTCGCCCTGGTGGTGGCCGTGACCGCGTCGGTGTTCCCCATCACCAAGCTCGAGGAGATGGTCAACGTGGGCACGCTGTTCGCGTTCGTCCTGGTCTCCGCCGGCGTGATCGTGCTGCGCCGGACCCGGCCGGACTTAGAGCGCGGCTTCAAGGCGCCGTGGGTGCCGCTGCTTCCGATCGCCTCGATCGCGGCCTGCGTGTGGCTGATGCTCAACCTCACCGCGCTCACCTGGGTCCGGTTCGGGGTCTGGCTGGTGGTCGGCACGGCGATCTACGTCGGCTACGGCTACCGGCATTCGGTGCAGGGCGAGCGTGAGGCGGCTGCGCCCGAGCCCAGCGACTCGCTCGAGGCGGACCCGAACAGCCCGGTGCCGTAGCGGCTGTTGGTTTACAAAATCATGGTGTTTGTCTAGACAGGAGACGCAAACGCCGGTATTGTCCAATCTCAACGTGGTGTGACTCACAAGGAGGTTGGGCAGATGACCACACTCGAACCGCAGGTAGAACAGGCAGCCGGCGCGCCCGCGTGGCGGGACAAGAAGCGCCGACTCTGGCTGATGGGGCTGATCGCGCCGACGGCGTTGTTCGTGATGCTGCCGCTCGTCTGGGCGCTCAACCGGCTCGGCTGGCACGCCGCCGCGCAGGCGCCGCTGTGGATCGGGCCGATCCTGCTCTACGTCCTGCTGCCGATCCTGGACCTGCGCTTCGGGCCCGACGGGCAGAACCCGCCCGACGAGGTGATGGAGCGCCTCGAGAACGACAGGTACTACCGCTACTGCACCTACGCGTTCCTGCCGTTCCAGTACCTCAGCGTGGTCTTCGGCGCCTACCTGTTCACCGCGTCGAACCTGAGCTGGCTCGGCTTCGACGGGCCGCTGGGCTGGGCGGGCAAGCTCGGCGTGGCGCTGTCGGTCGGGGTGCTGGGCGGCGTCGGCATCAACACCGCCCACGAGATGGGCCACAAGAAGGATTCGCTGGAGCGCTGGCTGTCCAAGATCACGCTGGCGCAGACCTGCTACGGCCACTTCTACATCGAGCACAACCGCGGCCACCACGTGCGGGTCGCCACCCCGGAGGACCCCGCGTCGTCGCGCTTCGGGGAAACCTTCTGGGAGTTCTTGCCGCGCAGCGTCTTCGGGAGCCTGCGCTCGTCGCTGCGGCTGGAGGCCCAGCGGATTCGCCGGCTGGGCAAGAATCCCTGGAACCCCCTCACGTACCCGTCCAACGACGTGCTCAACGCCTGGGCCATGTCGGTGGTGCTGTGGGGGATCCTGATCGCGGTCTTCGGGCCGGCGCTGATCCCGTTCGTGATCGTCCAGGCGGTCTTCGGCTTCAGCCTGCTCGAGGCGGTCAACTACCTCGAGCACTACGGCCTTCTGCGGCAACAGAATTCGAGCGGCCGCTACGAGCGGTGCACCCCCGCGCACAGCTGGAACTCCGACCACGTGGTGACCAACCTGTTCCTGTATCACCTGCAGCGACACAGCGATCACCACGCCAACCCGACGCGGCGCTACCAGACGCTGCGCAGCCTGGACGGCTCGCCCAACCTGCCCAGCGGGTACGCGTCGATGATCTCGCTCACGTACTTCCCGCCCCTGTGGCGCAAGGTCATGGACCACCGGGTGCTGGCGCACTACGACGGTGACATCACCCGGGTCAACATCCAGCCGCGGCTCCGCGAGAAGCTGCTCGCGCGCTACGGGGCCCAGGAGGCCCGCGCATGACCGCCTACCGCTGCCCCGGCTGCGACTACATCTACGACGAGGCGAAAGGCGCTCCGCGGGAAGGCTTTCCGCCGGGCACGCCCTTCAGCGACATTCCCGACGACTGGTGCTGCCCCGATTGCGCGGTGCGCGAAAAGGTCGATTTCGAAACTAGCCCGATAGGAGTGAACCGATGAGCGAGGACTACAAGCTTTTCGTCTGCGTCCAATGCGGATTCGAGTACGACGAGGCCAAGGGGTGGCCGGAGGACGGCATCGCGCCCGGAACCCGGTGGGCCGACATCCCGGAGGACTGGAGCTGCCCGGATTGCGGCGCGGCCAAAACCGACTTCGAGATGGTGGAGGTCGCCCGTTCGTGATTCGTTCGGCCGCCACCGCCAGTAGCGAAAGAGCCGATTTCGGCTCGCGAGCCACTATTGTCGCGCCTGTGAAGCGGATGCCGTACGCCGAGGCGTCGCGCGCCCTGCTGCGTGATTCGGTGCTCGACGCGATGCGCGAGGAGCTGCTGACCCGGGACTGGTCGGCCATCACCCTGTCCGACGTGGCCCGCGCCGCGGGCATCAGCCGGCAGACCATCTACAACGAGTTCGGCTCGCGGCAGGGGCTGGCGCAGGGGTACGGCCTGCGCCTGGCCGACCGCCTGGTCGACGCCGTCAACGCCGCGCTGGGTGCCCACGTCGGCGACATCTATGCGGCGTTCCTGCAGGGCTTCCGCGACCTGTTCACCGAGCTGTCGGCCGATCCGCTGGTGATCTCGCTGCTGACCGGCGTCGCCAAGCCGGACCTGCTGCAGATCATCACCACCGGCAGCGCGCCCATCATCACGCGGGCCTCCGAGCGGCTGACCACTGCGCTCACGCACAGCTGGGTGGCCACCAGCGACGAGGATGCCGGTGTGCTGGCGCGCGCCATCGTGCGGCTGGCGCTGAGCTATGTGTCGATGCCGCCCGAGGCCGACCACGACGTGGCCGCCGACCTGGCGCGGCTGATGACCCCGTTCGCCGAGCGGCACGGCGTCGTCAAGGTTCCCTGAACGTTCCCTGGCCCGTGCGGCGCGCGGGCGCACGACTACAGTGGCGCAAGAACATACCTAAGCTAATTACCGCTTGGATCCGAGCGAGCCCCGAGACGGCAGGAAAAAGGAAGAGAAGCCATGACGACGACCGAAAACGCACTCACCCCCGACGTTCGAAACGGCATCGACTTCAAGGTCGCCGATTTGTCGTTGGCGGATTACGGTCGCCGGGACATCGAGCTCTCCGAGCAGGAGATGCCCGGTCTGATGTCGCTGCGCCGCGAGTACCACGACGTGCAGCCGCTCAAGGGCGCGCGCATCTCGGGTTCGCTGCACATGACCGTGCAGACCGCGGTGCTGATCGAGACCCTCGTCGCGCTGGGCGCCGAGGTGCGGTGGGCGTCCTGCAACATCTTCTCCACCCAGGACCACGCCGCCGCGGCCGTCGTCGTCGGCCCGCACGGCACCCCCGAAGAACCCAAGGGTGTGCCGGTGTACGCGTGGAAGGGCGAGACGCTCGAGGAGTACTGGTGGGCGGCCGAGCAGGTGCTGACCTGGCCCGACGAGCCGGCCAACATGATCCTGGACGACGGCGGTGACGCCACCATGCTGGTGCTGCGCGGCGCGCAGTACGAGAAGGCCGGCGTGGTGCCGCCCGACGACGAGGACGACTCGACCGAGCACCGGGTGTTCCTCAACCTGCTGCGCAAGCGCTTCGAGACCGACAAGGACAAGTGGACCCAGATCGCCGCGTCGATCAAGGGCGTCTCGGAGGAGACCACCACCGGCGTGCTGCGGCTCTACCAGTTCGCCGCCGCCGGCGACCTGGCGTTCCCGGCGATCAACGTCAACGACTCGGTCACCAAATCCAAGTTCGACAACAAGTACGGCTGCCGGCACTCGCTGATCGACGGCATCAACCGCGGCACCGACGTGCTGATCGGCGGCAAGAAGGTGCTGATCTGCGGCTACGGCGACGTCGGTAAGGGTTCGGCCGAGTCGGTGGCCGGCCAGGGCGCCCGGGTGACGGTCACCGAGATCGACCCGATCAACGCCCTGCAGGCGCTGATGGAGGGCTTCGACGTCAAGCGGGTGGAGGACGTGATCGGCGAGGCCGACATCATCATCACGACCACCGGTAACAAGGACATCATCACCCTCGAGCACATGAAGGCGATGAAGGACAAGGCCATCCTGGGCAACATCGGCCACTTCGACAACGAGATCCAGATCGCCCGGCTGGAGAAGTCCGGCGCCACCAAGACGAACATCCGCCCGCAGGTCGACCTGTGGACCTTCCCGGACACCGGCAAGTCGATCATCGTGCTCTCCGAGGGCCGGCTGCTGAACCTGGGCAACGCCACCGGCCACCCGTCGTTCGTGATGAGCAACAGCTTCTCCAACCAGGTCATCGCGCAGATCGAGCTGTGGACCAAGAACGACGAGTACGACAACGAGGTCTACCGGCTGCCCAAGCACCTCGACGAGAAGGTGGCCCGCATCCACGTCGAGGCGCTCGGTGGCAAGCTGACCAAGCTGACCAAGGAGCAGGCCGAGTACATCGGCGTCGACGTCGACGGCCCCTACAAGGCCGACCACTACCGCTACTGAGCCGGCTTTGGCCGAACGCCCGGCCAAGCGGGCGTTCGGCACCGAGTGCCCGGCCAGCCGGGCACTCGGCGAGGGACTAGGCTCGCGCCGTGCTGATCGCGATCGAAGGCGTCGACGGCGCCGGCAAGCGGACGTTAGCCGAAGGGTTGCTGTCCGCTTTCGAAGCGGCCGGGCGGTCGGTGGCCACGCTGGCCTTCCCGCGGTACGGGCAATCGGTGACCGCCGACATCGCGGCCGAGGCGCTGCACGGCGAGCACGGGGACCTGGCGTCCTCGGTCTACGCGATGGCGACCCTCTTCGCGCTCGACCGCGCCGCCGCGGTCCAGCAGCTCGAGGGGCTGCGCCGCGACCACGACGTGGTGATCATGGACCGTTACGTCGCGTCCAACGCGGCCTACACCGCCGCGCGCCTGCATCAGGACGCGGGCGGGCCGGCGGTGGCGTGGGTGCACGGCCTCGAATACCAGCGCCTGGGTCTGCCCGCGCCCGACTGGCAGGTGCTGCTGGCGGTGCCGGCCGAACTGGCCGGGCAGCGGGCGCGCAGCCGCGCCGCATCCGATCCGGGCCGGGCGCGCGACAGCTACGAACGCGACGACGAGCTCCAGCAACGCACCGGCGACGTCTACGCGGGGCTGGCGGCCGCGGGCTGGGGCGGCCCGTGGCGGGTCGTCGACAAAGACGTCGATCCGGGTGGTTTGGCCGCCAGTTTGATGGCCAGATAGCACAGATTTGTCACGATTCGGCCGTATCGGAGAAGAAACGCCCGTGTGGCGCCCGAGTTTTGTCCCGATCTGGTGACACCATGGACTCCATGAGGCAAAGGATTTTGGTCGTCGATGACGACGCTTCGCTAGCCGAGATGCTCACCATCGTGCTTCGTGGGGAGGGTTTCGACACTGCGGTCATCGGTGACGGCACCCAGGCCCTGACTGCGGTGCGCGAACTGCGCCCCGATCTGGTGTTGTTGGACCTGATGCTGCCCGGCATGAACGGCATCGACGTGTGTCGGGTGTTGCGCGCCGATTCCGGCGTGCCGATCGTGATGCTGACCGCCAAGACCGACACCGTCGACGTGGTCCTTGGCCTCGAGTCGGGCGCCGACGACTACATCATGAAGCCGTTCAAGCCCAAGGAGCTGGTGGCCCGGGTGCGGGCGCGGCTGCGGCGCAACGACGACGAGCCCGCCGAGATGCTCTCCATCGCCGATGTCGAGATCGACGTGCCCGCGCACAAGGTCACGCGCAACGGCGAGCAGATCTCGCTGACCCCGCTGGAGTTCGACTTGCTGGTGGCGTTGGCGCGCAAACCGCGGCAGGTGTTTACTCGTGATGTGCTGCTCGAACAGGTGTGGGGCTATCGTCACCCGGCGGATACCCGCCTGGTGAACGTGCACGTCCAGCGTCTGCGGGCCAAGGTCGAGAAAGACCCTGAGAACCCGACCGTGGTGTTGACCGTTCGAGGAGTTGGGTACAAGGCCGGACCTCCGTGACCGGTAGGAACACGTGATCTGGGGCTCCCGGCGACGCACACGGAGCCGCTGGGGGCGCTCCGGCCCCATGACTCGCGGCATGGGCGCAGTGAGTCGGGCCGTCGCCATCGCCTGGCGCCGCTCGCTGCAGTTGCGGGTCGTCGCGTTGACGCTTGGGCTGTCGCTGGCGGTCATCCTGGCGCTCGGCTTCGTGTTGACGTCTCAGGTCACCAACCGCGTGCTCGACGTCAAGGTCAAGGCCGCCATCGAACAGATCGAGCGGGCGCGGACCACGGTCGGTGGGATCGTGAACGGCGAGGAGGCGCGCTCGCTGGACAGCAGCCTGCAGCTGGCCCGCAACACGCTGACGTCCAAGACCGACCAGGCCTCCGGCGCGGGGATGGCCGGCGCCTTCGACGCGGTGCTGATGGTGCCGGGCGACGGACCGCGCGCCGCCACCACGGCCGGCCCCGTCGACCAGGTGCCCAATTCCTTGCGCGGCTTCGTCAAGGCCGGGCAGGCGTCCTACCAGTACGCGACCGTGCACACCGACGGGTTCTCGGGCCCGGCGCTGATCGTCGGCACCCCGGCGTCCTCGCAGGTGGCCAACCTGGAGCTGTACCTGATCTTCCCGCTGAAGAACGAGCAGGCCACCATCCAGCTGGTGCGCGGCACCATGATCACCGGCGGCGCGGTGCTGCTGGTGCTGCTGGCCGGGATCGCGTTGCTGGTGTCGCGCCAGGTCGTCGTGCCGGTGCGGTCGGCGTCGCGCATCGCCGAACGGTTCGCCGAGGGGCACCTGTCGGAACGGATGCCGGTGCGCGGCGAGGACGACATGGCGCGGCTGGCGATGTCATTCAACGACATGGCCGAAAGCCTGTCGCGACAGATCACCCAATTGGAGGAGTTCGGTAACCTGCAGCGCCGCTTCACTTCTGACGTGAGCCACGAGCTGCGCACCCCGCTGACCACGGTGCGCATGGCCGCCGACCTGATCTATGACCACAGCGCGGACCTCGACCCGACGCTGGCGCGCTCCACCGAGCTGATGGTCAGCGAGCTGGACCGGTTCGAGTCGCTGCTCAACGACCTGCTGGAGATCTCCCGGCACGACGCCGGTGTCGCCGAGCTGTCCGTCGAGGCGGTCGACCTGCGCACCACCGTGCGCAGCGCGCTGAGCAACGTGGGGCATCTGGCCGAGGACGCCGGCATCGAACTGCAGGTGGATTTGCCCACGCACGAGGTGATCGCCGAGGTCGACACCCGCCGGGTGGAGCGGATCCTGCGCAACCTGATCGCCAACGCCATCGACCACGCCGAGCACAAGCCGGTCAAGATCCGGATGGGCGCCGACGAGGACACGGTCGCGGTCACCGTCCGCGACTATGGGGTCGGGCTGCGCCCGGGCGAGGAGAAGCTGGTCTTCAGCAGGTTCTGGCGCGCGGACCCCTCGCGGGTGCGCCGGTCCGGCGGCACCGGGCTCGGCCTGGCGATCAGCATCGAGGACGCGCGGCTGCACCAGGGCCGGCTGGAGGCGTGGGGCGAACCGGGCGACGGCTCGTGCTTCCGGCTGACGCTGCCGTTGGTCCGGGGCCATAAGGTCACCACCAGCCCGCTGCCCATGAAACCGATCCCGCAGCCTTCTCAGCCGGGTGGTCCCGCCCCGCAGGCCGGCGGGTCCGAGCGCAAGGAACGTCCGCAGCGCCAGCGTGAGCACGCCGAAAGGACCCTGTGATGCGGCGCCTGCTGGGCCTGCTGATGCTGGCCGTCCTGCTGGCTGGCTGCGCCGGGGTGCCCAGTTCGTCGGCGCCGCAGGCGATCGGCACCGTCGAGCGGCCGGCGCCGTCAAACCTGCCCAAGCCGACCCCGGGCATGGACCCCGACGTGCTGCTGCGCGAATTCCTCAAGGCCACAGCCGATCCGGCGAACCGGCACCTGGCCGCCCGCCAGTTCCTCACCCAGTCGGCGTCCAACTCGTGGGACGACGCCGGTAGCGCGCTGCTGATCGACCACGTCGTGTTCGTCGAAACCCGTGCGGCCGAACGTGTTTCGGCGACCATGCGGGCGGACATCCTGGGCTCGCTGTCCGACATGGGGGTGTTCGAAACCGCCGAGGGCGTGCTGCCCGATCCCGGGCCGATCGAGTTGGTCAAGACCTCCGGCGGCTGGCGCATCGACCGCCTGCCGAACGGGGTTTTCCTGGACTGGCAACAGTTCCAGGCGACCTACAAACGCAATACTCTTTACTTCGCCGACCCGACCGGCAAGACCGTGGTCCCCGATCCGCGCTATGTCGCGGTGCCCGACCACGACCAGTTGGCGACCGAGCTGGTGTCCAAGGTGATCGCCGGGCCGCGGCCGGAGATGGCGCACACGGTCCGCAACCTGCTCGCCCCCCCGCTGCGGCTGCGCGGGCCGGTGACCCGGGCCGACGGCGGCAAGAACGGGATCGGGCGGGGGTATGGCGGGGCGCGCGTCGATCTGGAGAAGCTGTCCACCACCGACCCGCACAGCAGGCAATTGGTTGCGGCGCAGATCATTTGGACGCTGGCCCGCGCCGACATCCGGGGACCGTACGTGATCAACGCCGACGGCGCGCCGCTGGACGACCGATTCCGCGACGGGTGGACCACCTCCGATGTCGCGGCCACCGATCCCGGCGTGGCCGACGGCGCGGGCGCCGGGCTGCACGCCCTGGTGAATGGCTCACTGGTGTCGCTGGACGGGCAGCACACCTCGATGGTGCCGGGCGCGTTCGGTCGCATGGGGGATCAGACCGGTGCCGCGTTGTCGCGCAGCGGCCGGGAGGTGGCGTCCGTGGTGACGCTGCACCGCGGCGCCCCGGACATGGCGGCCTCCTTGTGGATCGGTGATCTGGGTCAGGAGGCGGTGCAGTCCGCCGACGGGCACAGCCTGTCGCGCCCCACCTGGTCGCTGGACGACGTGGTCTGGGTGGTGGTCGACGGCAACAACGTGCTCCGGGCGATCCAGGAGCCGGCGTCGGGGCAACCCGCGCGCATTCCGGTGGATTCGGTGGCGGTGGCCACCCGGTTCCCGGGGCCGATCACCGACCTGCAGCTGTCCCGCGACAGCACGCGGGCCGCGATGGTGATCGGCGGGCAGGTGATCCTCGCCAGCGTCGAGCAGACCCAGGCCGGCCAGTATGCGCTCACGTATCCACGCCGGCTGGGCTTCGGGTTGGGCAATTCGGTGGTGTCGCTGTCGTGGCGCACCGGCGACGACATCGTGGTGACCCGCACCGACGCCAACCATCCGGTCTCGTACGTGAACATCGACGGGGTGAACTCCGACGCGCCGGCCCGCGGACTGCAGATGCCGGTGACCACCGTGGTGGCCAACCCGTCCACGGCCTACGTCGCGGGACCCGAAGGGGTGCTGCAGTATTCGCCGTCCGCCGACGGTCAGCAGGGCTGGTCGGATGTGCCCGGGCTGACGATTCCCGGCGCGGCGCCGGTGCTGCCGGGCTAAGCGCTAACCTCGATCTTTCGTGAAGATGGGGTGGTGACGGGCGTGTGATGCACGGAAGTGCCTGTCCTGCTTGAGAAAATGTGACTTGTCTAGGGTCCATGTTCTGCAAGCGGGAAGGCACTCCGTAGGTGAAGCGTAGCCGTTGTGGTGGGTTTAGGGTCGAGGCTGGTCGCGAGTCGTTGATTTCCTCGACTGGTGCGGCGCTGCTCGTGCAGACTGCGCAGGTCAGCGGCTTGACGTCGGTTCTCTCGGATCAGCTGCGGTCGTGGCGGGCGCCGCGCTCGGTCCACGATCCGGGCAAAATGGTGCTGGATCTGGCGGTGGCGATCGCGCTCGGCGGTGACTGCTTGGCCGATGCGGCGCTGCTGCGTGCTCAGCCGGAGTTGTTCGGTGCGGTGGCCTCTGATCCCACGATCAGCCGGCTGCTGGAGACTCTCGGCGGGGATCCCGCCGCGGCGATCGCCGCGATCCGTCATGCGCGGGCGAGCGCGCGGGCGACGGTGTGGCAGCTGTGCTGCCCGGTTCCTGTAGCTGGGGAGGTCGTCGTCGATCTGGACGCCACCTTGATCGGGGCGCATTCGGATAAAGAAGGCGCGACCCCGAACTTCAAGCGGGGATACGGGTTTCATCCGATGATGGCGTTCGTTGATCACGGTGCCGGCGGTACCGGGGAGCCGTTGGCGGCGATGTTGCGTCCCGGGCGGGCCAACGCCAGCGACGCCGCCGATCAGATCGCGGTCCTTGATGCCGCGTTGGCCCAACTGCCCCAGGGGGTGCGCGATCGGGTGCTGGTGCGAGGCGACACCGGTTCGGGAGTCAAGGAATTCCTCTGGCACATCCACCACCTGGGTCTGTCCTACTCGGTCGGTGTCTACGGTCGCCAACCCGTGCTGGATGCCCTGGCCGCCCTGCCACGCCAGGCCTGGCGGCGCGCTAAGGACGCCGATGGGTGTCTGCGCGAGGGCGCTCAGGTTGCCGAACTGACCCGCTGGCTGCCGGCGACGTTCGTTGGCTGGCCGCCAGGGATGCGGGTGATCGCCCGCCGGGAACGCCCACATCCCGGTGCCCAACTGCGCATCACCGATGCCCACGGCTGGCGCATCACGATGTTCGCCACCAACACCACCGGCGGGCGACTCGCCGACCTCGAAGTACGCCACCGACTGCGGGCCCGCGCCGAGGACCGCATCCGCACCCTCAAAGACACCGGCCTGGCCAACCTGCCGCTGCAGGCCTTCGGCAAGAACGAGATCTGGCTCGAGCTGGCCGCTCTGGCCTACGAGCTGCTGACCTGGACCCAACTACTGGCCTGGCCCGATCACCCCGCCCGCAGCTGGGAACCCAAACGACTGCGCCTGCGCCTGCTTTCGGTGGCCGGCCGGGTCATCACCACCGGACGCCGTCGCATCCTGCGCCTGAGCAGACGATGGCCCTGGTCAGAACTACTGACCAGGGGTCAACGAAACCTCGCCGCACTCAATTGAATTCACCACAACATCCCTACGGCCCAGGACCCAGGAGAACCGGCGACCCAGCGCCGGGGACGCTCCACGCCCAACCCACCGCACCGGCAACAACCGACCAATCGACAACAACCAACCCACCTCAAGAAAGATCGAGGCTAAGCCTCGCCGTGTCACCCCCGCCCGCCACACTGGCGGCGTGCTCGATCTCATCCTGCCGGCCGAATGCGGCGGCTGCGGCGCGCCGTCGTCCCGGTGGTGCGAAGCCTGCGCCACGGAGCTGGCCGTCAGGCCGGACGAGCCGCACGTGGTGAACCCGCGCATCGACGCGGGCGTCCCGGTGTTCGCGCTCGGCCGCTACGCCAACGCCCGCCGGCAGGCGATCCTGGCGCTCAAGGAACACGGCCGCGCCGATCTCGTCGCGCCGCTGGCGCGCGCACTGGCGCTCGGGGTGCACCGGCTGCTGTCGTGGGGGATCCTCGACACCCCGCTCACGATCGTGCCGGCACCGACCCGGCGTTCGGCCGCGCGCCGGCGCGGCGGTGACCCCGTTCTCCGGTTGGCCCGCGCCGCGGTGGCGCAGCACCCGGAGATCGCCGTGGCCCAGGCACTGCGGATCAAGGCCTTGACCCGCGACTCGGTGGGGCTGGGCACCGCCGCGCGGGAACGCAACATCACCGGCCGGGTCGTGCTGTGCGGCCGGCCGCCTGCCGCCGACGTCATGGTCGTCGACGACATCGTCACCACCGGGGCGACGGCGCGCGAGTCGGTGCGCGTCCTTCAGGCCGCGGGGGTCCGGGTCGTCGCGGTGCTGACGATCGCCGCCGCGTGAGGCGGTGAACCGGCCAAGAGGTTGTGAAGAACTCGCAACAGCTCTGCGAAATTAGTGGCATGGGTAGGCGAACACGAGCTAACGTCGGAATCAACATTCATTGACTCACTTGGTCGGGATATTCCCAGGTTGAGCCCCACTTGCGGGAAGGGGTGAGTAATCGACACCTTGCACCGGCGGGCAGCCTGCGGCGGTAGCCAGTCTCGAACCGCTCTCACCTCGTCGGCGCATCAAGCCAGCCGGGCACGCAACGCGCGTGCGACGTGTAAAGAGAAATGAGTTGTCACGTATGTCAAGGCTATCCGTGGATTCCGGTCAGATTCTGGACCAACCTCCCTCCGCCCCCGATGGGCAAGCCCAACCGACAACCACCGCCGACGTTGTGTTCAAAGGCCGCAACGTAGAAATCCCCGATCATTACCGCCTGTACGTCTCCCAAAAACTCGCCCGCCTCGAGCGGTTCGATCGCTCCATCTACCTCTTCGATGTCGAGCTCAAACACGCTCCCAACCGGCGGCAGCGCAAATCCTGTCAACGCGTGGAGATCACCGCCCGTGGCCGGGGCCCGGTGAGCCGGGCGGAGGCCTGCGCCAACAGCTTCTACGCCGCGTTCGAGTCCGCGGTGGACAAGCTGGAGAGCCGGCTGCGCCGCGTCAAGGACCGCCGCAAGGTCCACTACGGCGACAAGACGCCGGTCTCGCTGGCCGCCGCCACCGCGGTGCCGCCCCCCGAACCGGCGCGCGGCGCGCCCGAGGCGCCCGTCGACCACGGCGCATCGAATGACGGCGTGGACCAGGACCACGAACCCGGACGGATCGTGCGGACCAAGGAGCACCCGGCCACGCCGATGACGGTCGACGACGCGCTCTACGAGATGGAGCTCGTCGGGCACGACTTCTTCTTGTTCCACGACAAGCACACCGAGCGGCCGTGCGTGGTCTACCGGCGGCACGCCTACGACTACGGCCTGATCCGACTGGGCTGATCCCGTCACCCTGCCGAACGTCGACTTATTGCGAGATTTCAAGCAAATTGGCGCAAGAAGTCGACGTTCGGCGCCCAAAGAGCGACGTCACCTAGGATGGGTGTCGCCAAAGACTCCGATCCGGCCCGGTGACGATGCAGAGCGCGTAGCGCGATGAGGAGGAGCCGGGCGATCAAACCGTAGAGGACATAGCTGTGCTGTCGAAGTTGCTGCGCCTTGGCGAAGGTCGCATGCTCAAGCGTCTCAGGCGGGTGGCTGACTACGTCAACACCTTGTCCGACGAGATCGAGAAGCTCACCGACGCCGAGTTGCGGGCCAAGACCGACGAGTTCAAGAAGCGGCACGCCGACGGCGAGAGCCTCGACGACCTGCTGCCCGAGGCCTTCGCCGTCGCCCGCGAGGCGGCCTGGCGGGTGCTCGACCAGCGCCCCTTCGACGTGCAGGTGATGGGCGCGGCGGCGCTGCACTTCGGCAACGTCGCCGAGATGAAGACCGGTGAGGGCAAGACCCTGACCTCCGTGCTGCCGGCGTACCTCAACGGCATCGGCGGCAAGGGCGTGCACGTCGTCACCGTCAACGACTACCTGGCCAAACGTGACAGCGAGTGGATGGGTCGCGTGCACCGCTTCCTCGGGCTGGATGTCGGCGTGATCCTCGCCCAGATGACGCCCGACGAGCGGCGGGTGGCCTACAACGCCGACATCACCTACGGCACCAACAATGAATTCGGGTTCGACTACCTGCGCGACAATATGGCGCATTCGCTCGACGACCTGGTCCAGCGCGGACACAACTTCGCCATCGTCGACGAGGTCGACTCCATCCTGATCGACGAGGCCCGCACCCCGCTGATCATCTCCGGCCCCGCCGACGGCGCCTCCAACTGGTACCTCGAGTTCGCCCGGCTCGCTCCGCTGATGCAAAAGGACACCCACTACGAGGTGGACCTGCGCAAGCGCACCGTCGGCGTGCACGAGCTCGGCGTGGAGTTCGTCGAGGACCAGCTCGGCATCGACAACCTCTACGAGGCCGCGAACTCGCCGCTGGTCAGCTACCTCAACAACGCGTTGAAGGCCAAGGAGCTGTTCAACCGCGACAAGGACTACATCGTGCGCGACGGCGAGGTGCTCATCGTCGACGAGTTCACCGGCCGCGTGCTCTACGGCCGCCGCTACAACGAGGGCATGCACCAGGCCATCGAGGCCAAGGAGCACGTCGAGATCAAGGCCGAGAACCAGACGCTGGCCACCATCACCCTGCAGAACTACTTCCGGCTCTACGACAAGCTCGCCGGCATGACCGGTACCGCCCAGACCGAGGCGGCCGAGCTGCACGAGATCTACAAGCTCGGCGTGGTGCCCATCCCCACCAACAAGCCGATGATCCGCGCCGACCAGTCCGACCTGATCTACAAGACCGAGGAGGCCAAGTACATCGCGGTCGTCGACGACGTCGTCGAGCGCTTCGAAAAGGGCCAGCCGGTGCTGATCGGTACCACCAGCGTCGAGCGTTCCGAGTACCTGTCGCGGCAGTTCCAGAAGCGCCGCGTCCCGCACAACGTGCTCAACGCGAAGTTCCACGAGCAGGAGGCGACCATCATCGCGGTCGCCGGCCGCCGCGGCGGCGTCACCGTGGCCACCAACATGGCCGGTCGAGGCACCGACATCGTGCTGGGCGGCAACGTCGACTTCCTCACCGACCAGCGGCTGCGTGAGCGCGGCCTCGACCCGGTGGAGACGCCGGACGAGTACGAAGCGGCGTGGCACGAGGAATTGCCGAAGGTCAAGGAGGAGGCCTCCAAGGAGGCCGAAGAGGTGATCGAGGCCGGCGGCCTGTACGTGCTGGGCACCGAACGGCACGAGTCGCGGCGCATCGACAACCAGCTGCGCGGCCGCTCCGGCCGGCAGGGTGACCCGGGCGAGTCGCGCTTCTACCTGTCCCTGGGCGACGAGCTCATGCGCCGCTTCAACGGCGCCGCGCTCGAGGCGATGCTCAACCGCCTGAACCTGCCCGACGACGTGCCCATCGAGGCGAAGATGGTCACCCGCGCGATCAAAAGCGCCCAGACCCAGGTGGAGCAGCAGAACTTCGAGGTCCGCAAAAACGTCCTCAAGTACGACGAGGTGATGAACCAGCAGCGCAAGGTGATCTACGCCGAGCGCCGCCGCATCCTGGAGGGCGAGAACCTCAAGGAGCAGGCGCTGGACATGGTCCGCGACGTGGTCACCGCCTACGTCAACGGCGCGACGGCCGACGGCTACGCGGAGGACTGGGACCTGGAATCCCTGTGGACGGCCCTGAAGACGCTGTATCCCGTGGGCATCGACCATGCGCCGCTGACCCACCACGACGCCGACTCCGAGCGCGACGACCTCACCCGCGAGGAGCTGCTTGAGGCGTTGCTGAAAGACGCCGAAAACGCCTATGCCGCAAGGGAAGCCGAGCTCGAGGAGATCGCGGGCGAGGGCGCGATGCGTCAGCTGGAGCGCAACGTGCTGCTCAACGTCATCGACCGCAAGTGGCGCGAGCACCTCTACGAGATGGACTACCTCAAGGAGGGCATCGGGCTGCGCGCGATGGCCCAGCGCGACCCGCTGGTCGAATACCAGCGCGAGGGCTACGACATGTTCATGGCCATGCTCGAGGGCATGAAAGAGGAGTCGGTCGGCTTCCTGTTCAACGTGACCGTCGAGGCGGTGCCCACCCCGCAGGTCGCCCCGGTCCAGGCGCCCGAAGGGCTCGAGGAATTCGCCACCGCCGCAGCCGCCCAGCAGGGCGGTACCACGACCGCCGTGCGCGAAGAGGCCCCAAGTACGCTGCGCGCCAAGGGGATTGACAACCAGGCGCCGGCGCTCACCTATTCCGGCCCCTCGGAGGACGGCTCGGCGCAGGTGCAGCGCAACGGCGGTGACGCCAAGACACCGGCGGGGGTTCCCGCCGGGGCCAGCCGCCGCGAGCGGCGAGCGGCGGCGCGCCAACAGGGCCGCGGCGCCAAGCCACCCAAATCGGTGAAGCGGCGCTAGCGGGGCGCATTCGCCTTTCCGGCTTTCCGCCCGCCGCCCGACTGTCCGGGCGCTCGCGGCCCAACGCCCGACTGGCCGGGCGCTCGCGAACCGGGCGCGCCGAATTTGAGGCATCCGCCCCATGCGCCGGGGCGGTGGCCGCGCGGACCATCCAGGGATGACCACAGCACGCACCCCCCTCGACGCCGCCACCGCCGTCCTGCACCACCCCGTCCTGCCCGCCGGAGATGACGAACGATTCGTCGGATTCGGCGTGCTGGGGCTCCCCTTCGCCAGCGGGCACTACCTGGCGCTGCGGCAGTTCCCGGCGACGTCGTTCTCGCCCGGCTATCGCTCGGTGTGGCACCGCGACCCCCACGGCGCCTGGACCTTCTACGCGACCACGCCGGGCCCGCAGAGCTGCGCCCGCTTCTTCAGCGCGGCGACCAGCCGCGACGCGGTCCAGTGCGACATCGACGTCGCGTGGGTCACCCCGTGGTCGTTGTTCGTCGCCATCCCGGGGCTGCTGGCCTGGCAGATCGACCTGCACGCCACGTGGTCGACGCGGCTGATGAGCGCGGTGGGCGCGCGACTGCCCGCCTGGGCGTGGACCAACCGGGCGGCCCTGGCCGTCCTCGGCCGCGTCGCCGGGCCGACGCTGCGGGCCGGGCGGATCCGGCTCGCCGGAACCGCGCCCAACGGCCAGCGATTCATGATCGCGCCCGCGCAGGTGTGGGCGGTGGGACACTCGCGCGCGGTCTTGCGCGAGGTGGACCTCGGGCCGGTGGGGCCGCTGCGCCCGCAGGCGCGGCTGGCCGGTTTCCGCCCGCCGCAACGCGGCGTGTTCGCGGTGGGCTCCGGGCATTTCGACAGCTTCGACGCCGCCCGGCACGAGGCCGTGCGGCGCACCGCCGCAATCGGGTGACCCCGCGGCCGCCGGCTGGGCACAATGAGGCTCATGCCAGAGTCCGAACTACCGACGCGGGCGGAGCTGCTCGCGGCGTTGTCGGTGGCGATCGATCTCGGCCTCGGCCAACCCGCCGAGCACATGCTGCGCGCGGCGCTCATCGCGACCCGGCTCGCCGACCGGCTCGGGCTGTGTGCCGACGAGCGCGACTGTGCC
The DNA here is from genome assembly GCF_035666375.1 of Mycobacterium sp. 5-140-3-2. Taxonomy (NCBI): domain Bacteria; kingdom Bacillati; phylum Actinomycetota; class Actinomycetes; order Mycobacteriales; family Mycobacteriaceae; genus Mycobacterium; species Mycobacterium sp. 5-140-3-2. The sequence goes on along the minus strand of NZ_CP142025.1, from coordinate 4,409,666 downwards.
TACTACACCACGCTGATCATGTGGGTCGGCTGCCACGCGGACTCCCACGAATACGCGCGCTGGTTCGGCGACGACATCGCCGTCCGCCACGATTCTTATCTGGTCGACTGGTCCGGGATCCCGTACCTGCGCTTCCTGGCGAGCAACGTCGGCCGCGGCCAGCCCCTCGCGCATCGAATGGCCGTGCTGGCAACGCTTTTCGCCAACGCGCGCGGTCACATCTCCCGGCTGATCCACTCGCACTGCGCGTCGGCGGCGCTGCTGGCCGACCGGATCGGGTTGAGTCCCGACGTGCAGGCCGCGCTCGCGTTCGCCTTCGAGCGCTACGACGGCGGCGGGCTGCCCGCGGGAGCGCGGGGGGAGACCATCCCCATCCAGATGCGCATCGCGCAGCTCGCCGACATGGTCGAGGTTCATCACCGCACGTACGGCGTCGCCGGCGCCGTGGCCATGGTGAGCGGCCGGCGCGGCGGGCAGTTCGATCCCCGGGTCGCCGACGCGTTCCTGCGCGACGCCGACGCGATCCTGGCCGGACCGCCCGCAGGCGATGCGTGGGCGGCGGCGCTGGGTGAGGCGCCCGATCGCCATCAGCGGCTTGACGACTCGTCGCTGGACGCGTTGCTCGTCGCGCTGGGCGACTTCGTCGACCTGAAATGCCCGTTCACCCTTGGGCATTCGCGCGCGGTGGCCCGGCTCGCGGGCGACGCCGCGCTGGCCGCCGGAATGGACACGGACGCGGTGGCGCTGACCCGGCGCGCGGGCCACGTCCATGACCTCGGCCGCATCGGGGTGTCGAATCACATCTGGTCGCGGCAAGGCCCGTTGAGCGCATCGGAATTCGAGCGGGTACGGCTGCACCCGTATCTGACGGTGCGCATCCTCAACCAGGTCCCCGGCCTGGGCCGGCTGGCCGAGGTCGCCGGCAATCACCACGAATGCCTCGACGGCTCGGGATATCCGCGCGGGCTGGCCGGGCCCGCGCTGCACATGCCGGATCGCATCCTGGCCGCCGCCGTCTGTTACCAGTCCGCCCGCGAGCCGAGGCCGTACCGGGAGCCGATGTCGGCCGGCGCGGCGGCCCGCCGGCTGCGCGGGCGTGCGCAGGCCGGGGAACTCGACGCGGTGGCGGTCGAAGCGGTGTTGCACGCGGCCGGACAACCCGCGCAACGACCGAACCTGCGGCCGGACCGGCTGACCCCCAGGGAGGTCGAGGTGCTGTGCCTGGTCGCCCGCGGCGCGTCCAACAAGGAGATCGCGGCGTCGCTGGTGATCAGCGAGAAAACGGCCCGCAATCACGTCGAGCGGACGTACGCCAAGATCGGCGTCTCGAACCGCATCGGCGCCAGCATGTACGCGCTGCGGCACGGCCTGGTGAACCCGGTGCCCAGCTAACCCGACGGGCGTCTGGAAACGTGCCGTGCGCGGCCGAAAATGAGGCATCCGCCCCATGTTCAAACGCGCCGGCGAGGCGCACAATCAGCGAATGAAGCGATTCTTGATTGTCGGTTACGGCGCCGCCGCTTACCTGCTCTTTCTTGCCGCATTTCTGTACCTCGTGGCGTTCTTGGGAAACTTCTGGGTGCCGCGAACCGTCGATCACGGCCTGCCGGCGCCGATCGGTGAGGCGGTGCTGATCAACATCGGGCTGCTTGCCGTGTTCGCCGTCCAGCACAGCGTCATGGCGCGGCCGTCGTTCAAGGCGTGGTGGACGCGGATCGTGCCATCGCCGATCGAGCGCAGCACCTACGTGGTGCTGTCCAGCGCCGTGCTGGTGCTGCTCTACTGGCAATGGCGGACGATGCCGGCCGTCGTCTGGGACGTGCGGCCACCGGCCGGGCGCCTGGCGCTGTGGACGTTGTTCTGGCTCGGCTGGGCCATCGCGCTGGCCGCGACGTTCATGGTCAGCCACTTCGACCTGTTCGGCCTGCGCCAAGTGTATCTGGCGTGGCGCGGAAAACCCTACACGCACATAGGTTTTCACGCCCGGATGCTGTACCGGTTGGTGCGCCACCCGCTCATGCTCGGCTTCGTGATCGTCTTCTGGGCGGTGCCCACGATGACGGCCGGACACCTGCTGTTCTCGGTCGCCATGACGGGCTACATCCTGGTCGCCACCCACCTGGAGGAGCACGACCTGGTGGAGGCGCTGGGTGAGCATTATCGCGACTACCGTCGCCGGGTGCCGATGTTGCTGCCGCTGGGACACCGCCCACGGCGCGACCCGGCCCAACCGGCGGAGCTGCATTAGCTTTCGGGCGAGCGGTTCACCGCGGACGGCTGCTCGCTGCGAGGTGACCGGTGCGGTCACCCGATGTGTAGGGCCACGACCATCCACCGGGCGCCGCTCGCCGCGCCCACCTGCTCCACCCGGCAGGCGATGGCGTGGACTCGGTTCCCGCGGCTGTAGGAGCCGAAGACCTCGGCGGCCGCGTCCGGGTCCCGGTGGCCCGCCGGCTGCAGTCGCATGCGCCGCAACACGGCGGCACCCGCGTGGCCGGGCGCCCGCCCGGCCACCGAACGCCCCACCGCGACAACCGAATCCACCAGGCTGGGCGACAGCAACGGATGCAGCTGGGCGGCCGGGCGGCGCCGGTCGATGACCTCCAGCACGCGCCGCAGCGCCGCGTCGGCGAAGGTCGCCGCCTGGCGCATCCGCGCGGACATGACCGGCGCCGGCGCTCTGCTGAGTTGCCCGGTGTAGGACCGGGGCGTGGCGTGGCCGCCGCGGCGGCGTAGCGGAGTGCGCGAGGACGGCCGGCACGACGGGACGGTGCGCGGCACATCCTGGGTTTCCGGTTCGTAGTCGACGACCGGCATGACGGTGAAAGCGCCGGATGGATTCGCAACGGGGCTAGTGTTCAACGCGCACTCTCCAACTTCTCGGCCGGACCGGAAGCCTGCTGGAGAGGGGCAGACAGTCGTCATCATGGCATAAGTCGCAATCGCGCGTCCCCATGCCGACGTGCGCCGCGGGCTGGACGATTACCGTTGGCCAGACATCGTTTGAGGCGACAGGGCGATGAATCGACGAGGAGGACTGCGCCGTATGGTGACCCGGTTGTCCCCGCCGGACGCGTCGTTCTATCGGCTGGAAAACACCGCCACCCCCATGTACGTCGGATCGCTGGCCATCCTGCGCCGTCCGCGGGCCGGGCTGAGTTATGAGACGCTGCTGGCCACCGTCGAGCAGCGGCTGCCCCAGATCCCGCGCTACCGGCAGAAGGTCCGCGAGGTGCCGGTCGGCACGGCCCGGCCGGTGTGGATCGACGACGCCGACTTCGACATCACTTATCACGTGCGGCGCTCGGCGCTGCCCTCGCCGGGCAGCGACGGTCAACTGCACGAACTGATCGCGCGGCTGGCCGCGCGGCCGCTGGACAAGTCGCGGCCGCTCTGGGAGATGTACCTGGTCGAGGGCCTGTCCAAGAACCGGCTCGCCCTCTACACCAAATCGCATCAAGCCCTGATCAACGGGATGGCGGCGCTGGAGATCAACCACGTCATCAGCGACCGGACGAGGCGCCCGCCCCCGGCCCCCGAAGACATCTGGATCCCGGAACGCGACCCGGGCAACACCCGGCTGGTGCTGGGTGCGATCGGTGAGTGGCTGACCGGTCCGAGCGCGCAGCTGCAGGCCGTCGGGTCCGCGATCGGCGGCCTGGTGACCAACTACGGCGAGCTCGTCGGCGCCGGGCGCCGGGCGTTCGATTTCGTGCGCAACCTGGCCCGGGGCGACGCGCCCAGCAGCCCGCTCAACGCCACCGTTTCGCGTCATCGCCGGTTCACCGTCGCCACCGGCAGCCTCGAGGACTACCGCGCCGTGCGCGCCCGCTATGACTGCGACGTCAACGACGTGGTGCTCGCGGTGATCGCCGGCGCGCTGGGCAACTGGCTGATGTCGCGTGGGGTGGCGGTGTCGCCGACGGCGACGGTGCGGGCGATGGCGCCGCTGTCGGTGTACGACGACGGCGACCTCGACGCGAGCGGCCCCGGCCAGGCGATCAGCCAGGTCATGCCGTTCCTCGTCGACCTGCCGGTGGGGGAGCCCAACGCCGTGGTGCGGCTCTCGCAGATCGCGCACGCCACCGAGTCCAACCCGACGGCCGCCCAGCTGGTGGACGCCAGGACCATCGTCACGCTGTCGGGGTTCGCCCCGCCCACGCTGCACGCCATGGGAATCCGCGTCGCGACCAGTTTCCCGAGCTTCTCCAAGCGCACGTTCAACCTCCTGATCACCAACGCGCCGGGGGCCCAGTCGCAGATGTACGTCGCCGGCACCAAGTTGCTGGAGACCTACACGGTGCCGCCGCTGCTGCAGAACCAGGCGCTGGCGATCGGGGTGACGTCGTACAACGGCATGCTCTATTACGGAATCAACGCCGACCGCGAGGCCATGAGCGACGTCGACCTGCTGCCGGGACTGCTGAGCCAGGCGCTCGAGGAGCTGCTGGAGGCTTCCCGGTCCTAGCCGGCGGTGAAAACCCCTGCGTGCGGCTATCCTTCGTTGCTGTGAAGCCAGCCGCGCCCGAGATCTCCGACGCCTCCACGCCGATCTAGCCAACATGACCGTCGTCTACATCCCCGCCACGCTGGCCATGCTGCAGCAGCTCGTCGCCGACGGCTCGCTGCGTCCGGTCAGCGGCACGGCGTTCGCGCTGACGCCAAAGTTGCGCGAGGCCTACGCCGCGGGCGACGACGACGAGCTCGCCGACGTGGCGCTGCGCGAGGCGGCGCTGGCCTCTCTGCGCCTGTTGGCGGGCGAAGCGCCCTCGGATTCCCGGCCGCCGCGCCGCGCGGTGCTGGCCGCCGACGTCGACTTCGACGCATCCGGGGTCACCTACCGTCCCGACCTCGACGACGCCGTCGTCAGGCTGCCCGGCGCGGTCCCGATCGAGGACGTGATCGCCGCGTACGTCGACAACGCGGGTGCCGAGGAGGCGGTGGCCAGGGCCATCGAGGCCGTCGACGCCGCGGACCTGGGCGACGAGGACGCCGAGCTGATCGTCGGCGACGCGCAAGACCACGACTTGGCCTGGTACGCCAACCAGGAGCTGCCGTTTTTGCTGGAGCTGATGTGACGCTGTGAGGCATTCCCGCCCCGAGCGCTAGCTACGACACCGTAGGTTACGGTACCGTAGGTTTCGTGAAGCACACAGAATCGATCACAATGTGAGCGTAAGTAAAGCGCCACGTCGTGAGCAGGAGCTTCCTCTGGGCAAACGGAACCCATCGATCGCGGGCAACGTCGTCGACACCAAGCGGCCCGTGGTCGCCGGTGCCGACCGGCATCCCGGCTGGCACGCCCTGCGCAAGCTCGCCGCGCGCATCACGACGCCGCTACTGCCCGACGACTATCTGCACCTGGCCAATCCGCTCTGGTCGGCGCGCGAACTGCGAGGACGCGTCCTGCAGGTGCGTCGCGAGACGGAGGACTCCGCCACCCTGGTCATCAAGCCGGGTTGGGGCTTCAACTTCGACTACCAGCCGGGCCAGTACATCGGCATCGGACTGCTGATGGACGGGCGCTGGCGCTGGCGGTCGTATTCACTGACCTCGACCCCGGCGGCGACGCCCGCGCGCTCCGGTTCGGCGCGCACCGTGACCATCACCGTCAAGGCGATGCCGGAGGGTTTCCTCTCGTCGCACCTGGTGGCCGGCGTGGAACCGGGCACTGTCGTCCGGCTGGCCGCGCCGCAGGGCAACTTCGTCCTGCCCGACCCCGCGCCCGCCTCGATCCTGTTCCTCACCGCCGGCTCCGGGATCACGCCGGTGATGTCGATGTTGCGAACCCTGGTGCGCCGCAACCAAATCGGTGACATCGCCCACCTGCATTCGGCCCCCACGGAATCGCACGTGATGTTTCGCGGCGAGCTGGCCGCGCTGCAGGCCGACCACCCGGGCTATCGGTTGCAGCTGCGCGAGACGCGCACTCAGGGCCGGCTCGACCTGTCCGCGCTGGACGCCGACGTGCCGGACTGGCGCGAGCGCCAAACCTGGGCCTGCGGGCCGGAGGGCCTGCTCACCGCGGCCGAGCGCGTGTGGTCGGCCGCGGGCATCGCCGAGCGTTTGCATCTCGAGCGCTTCGCGGTGTCCAAGGCCGCGCCCGCCGGTGCGGGCGGGACGGTCACCTTCGCGCAAAGCGGACGCACCGTCGCCGCCGACGCCGCGACGTCGTTGATGGATGCGGGGGAGAGCGTCGGCGTGCAGATGCCGTTCGGGTGCCGCATGGGTATTTGCCAGTCCTGCGTGGTCGGCCTGGTGGAGGGCCACGTCCGCGACCTGCGGACCGGCCAGGAGCACGACCCGGGGACCCGGGTGCAGACCTGCGTGTCGGCCGCGTCCGGCGATTGCGTGCTCGACATTTAAAGGCTACTCACAGGTAACCTACGGATTCGTAGGTTACGATAGCGTAGGTCTAGTACCGAACAAACGACCGCAGGGAGATGACGACGATGGCGATCAGTGACGTCGACGTATTCGCCCATCTGACGGACGCCGATATCGAAAACCTGGCCGTTGAGCTCGATGCCATCCGCCAGGACGTGGAAGACTCGCGCGGCGAGCGGGACGCTCGCTACATCCGCCGCACCATCGCGGCCCAGCGCGCGCTCGAGGTAACCGGCCGGCTGCTGCTGGCCGCCAGCTCGCGGCGCTCGGCCTGGTGGGCGGGGACGGTGACGCTGGGCGTGGCCAAGATCGTCGAGAACATGGAGATCGGCCACAACGTCATGCACGGGCAGTGGGACTGGATGAACGATCCGGAGATTCACTCCTCGACGTGGGAGTGGGACATGAGCGGGTCGTCCAAGCACTGGCGCTACACCCACAACTTCGTGCACCACAAGTACACCAACATCCTCGGGATGGACGACGACGTCGGCTACGGCCTGCTGCGCGTCACCCGCGACCAGCGCTGGAAGCGCTTCAACATCTTCAACCTGGTGTACAACACTCTGCTGGCCCTCCTCTTCGAGTGGGGCGTCGGCCTGCAGCACGTGGAGCTCGGCAAGATCGCCAAGCGACGCATGGACAACGACGAAGCCCGGGAGCGGGTCGACGAGTTCCTGGCCAAGGCCGGGCGGCAGGTGTTCAAGGACTACGTGGCGTTCCCCGCGCTGACCTCGTTGTCACCCGGAGCCACCTACATGTCCACGCTGAAGGCCAACGCGCTTGCCAACGTGATTCGCAACGTGTGGGCCAACGCGGTGATCTTCTGCGGCCATTTCCCCGACGGCGCAGAGAAATTCACCAAGACCGACATGATCGGCGAGACCAAGGGGCAGTGGTACCTGCGCCAGATGCTGGGCAGCGCCAACTTCGAGGCGGGCCCCGCCCTGCGCTTCATGAGCGGCAACCTGTGCCACCAGATCGAGCACCACCTGTACCCGGACCTGCCGAGCAACCGGCTGCACGAGATCTCGGTGCGGGTGCGCCAGGTCTGCGACAAGTACGACTTGCCTTACACCACAGGGTCTTTCCTGTTCCAGTACGCGAAGACGTGGCGCACGCTGGCCAAGCTGTCGCTGCCGAACAAGTACTTGCGCGACGACGCCGACAACGCCCCGGAGACCCGCAGCGAGCGGATGTTCGACGAACTCGAGCCGGGTTTCTTGGGTACCGATCCGGCCACCGGCCGCCGCCGCGGTTTGAAGTCCGCGATCGCCGCCGTGCGCGGTTGGCGGCGCGGGAAGCGCGCGGCCGTCGCGCGCAGTGTCGACGACGGCCTCGCCGCCTAGGGCGCTTGCTGCCTAGAGGTTCTCGCCGAACGTGTTCTGGCGGCGACTATTTCGCTGGCTATTCGCCCTGAGTGCACGCTCGCCGCGGGCGTCGTCAGGGATGCGCGACGAGGTAGGTCTCGTTGCCCAGGTCGGCGGTGAGTTCGTCGACGTCGAAGGGGCGGTCGAGCCGCGCGGCCAACGCCTCCTTGTCGACGAGCAGGCCGATCTCCGCGGTCTGGCGCGCGAAAAGCCGACCGATGTACGGGTAGATGAGGCGCATGATCGCCCGCTCGGCCGACGTGCAGCGTGACGCGCAGTAGCCGACGTGGCCGATTTCGTCGGTGAGGATTTCGCTGTAGAGCAATTCGATTCGCTGGGCGACGTCCGGTTCGTCGGCGAAGAGCCTTCCGCCCACGCGGCGCAGTTCGTCAAACATGATGCAGCCGGCCATCTCTGCGGCCCCGACGAACAGGAAGCCGAGCCGTTCGGGCAGGAATACGCTCGTCTTGACGAACTGGCGCATCACGAAAGGCGGGGGCACAACCTGGAAGGTGAGATCGAAGACGTCCAGCGCGTAGGCGAGCAGCCGCGTGTGGTAGTGCTCCTCGAGTTCGAGGTAGACGTTCTCGGGCGGCAGGCTCTCGTCGCTGTTACGCCCATAGGTTTCGCCGAGTCCCACGCCGAACCGCTCGGCCTGATTCAGCTTGGCGGTCGCCAGCAGGAACAGCATTTTCGGGTCCAGGCCGGGTTCGGGTCGCCGGCGGCGCAGGTTGCGCAGGAACGTCTGCCGGTCGGCCGGTTGGGCCGACCGGACGGGGTTGGCTTCGAGTTCGCCGAAGAACCGCTCTCGGTTCGCCAGCCGCCTGTTGAGCAGGTCGGCCTCGCCGTCGCGGCGGGCCAGGAAGTCCCGGTAGCCCTCGATGCCCGTGCGATTCATCGTCTCTCCATTCCCTTGACAATCGTTGCCACGTAACGGCCCAACAGCGCTTCGTCGTGCGCTCCGGTGGACAGCAGCGCGAAAAGCCCGGTGAGGAAGAACGTTCCGAGTTCCGCCGCGTCGGCGTCGGCGGGCACCTGTCCCTCGTCTTGGGCCCGGCCGATCACGCCCACCAGGAACTGGGCGAGGGGATGCTGCGTCAGTTCGTCTTCGACCGGACGGGTCGAGGAGAAATGCAACCCGAGCATGTCGCGGAAAACGGCGTCGCCCAGCCGGCGTTCGGCACGCAGAACGTGCTGTACAACTTGTGACAGCACGGAGGCCAGATCGCCCTTGGCATCGCCGAGTTCGCTGATGATCCGGGTCTCCTCGTTGCGCTCCACCTCGATAAGGACGTGCTCCTTGGTGGGGAAGTGGAAGTAGAACGTCCCCCTCACCACGCCCGCCGCGGCGGCGATGGCGCTGACGTCGGCGGCGGCGAACCCGCGTTGCGAGATCTCGGACAACGCCGCGTCGAACAGGCGCGCCCGCGTCTCGAGCCGCCGGGCCTCCCGGACGCTCGCGGCTGCAGAGTTGGCCGGGGATGCTGCGCGTGCCGACGCCATGCAGGCACGGTACGCCAATCGCTGACGCCCGTCAATGACGGGCGTCAGCGAATTTGGTCGTCAGGAGCCGCCGGTCGCCTTTTCGGCCAGTGCCGCCAGCTTGGCGTCGAGTTGCTCGGCGGCGCTGAGCAACTCGGGATTGGGCTCGACGACTATCAGTGACGACGGCTTGACATAGGTCACGCTGCTGCCATCGTCGCCCTCGTCGGCGACCAACAGCTCGACCGGGGCGAACAATCCGGCCTTGACGTCGTGGCGCAGCATGGTGATGGCGATCAGCGGGTTGCCGAGGATGACGCGCAACGCCTTGCGGTCGATGCCGGCCTTGGTGATCCAGGCGCCGTGGTCGACCGTGCCGAATAACATGAATCCACTTGGGCCGGCGTGGTTTTGGATTCGACCCTCGTATTCCTGCCAGTCGCCGGTCGTCGTCGTAATGTCGTCGATCGGCACCGGGCTTTCTCCGATGTCGGCGAGCAGCGCGCCGACCAGCGCGTCATAGCTCTTGGCGCTGTCGTAGCGCACCCGAATGCCCTCGAACTTGGTTTCAGACGCAGACACTTTCGACCTCCTCTGGTCCGATGCTCTCGTGTACCTGGGTACGTGGGGTGCGATCGATGAGCAGGCTGAGCGTTTCGGGCCGGCTGTAGTGGCCGCCGGCATCCATCAGCGCCTTCCGCGTGTTGATCAACGACAAGTCGAGGTCAGCGATGACGTCGCCCTCGCCCGTGCGCAGCGGCTCACCCACGTATTCGCCCTGGGGCGTGATGATCGCGGTGAAGTGGCCGCCCGAGATAGGTCCGATCGGACAGTCGGTGTCGGCCATGATCTGCGCCTGCTGATCCGCTTCGAGCCACGCGGTCGCGTTGACGACGAAGGCGCCCGACTCGAGCGCGTGATTGCGCACGCTGATCTCCATCTGCCGCGCGAACAGGTCGCCGCCGAAAGATCCGGGGAACATGCTCGAGTGGATCTGCTCGTCGTCGGCGATCAAGGCGTAGCGGGCCAATGCATTGAAGTGTTCGTAGCACGCCAACTGTCCGACGCGCCCGACTGCGCTGTCGACCGCGCGCAGCCCACTACCGTCGCCCTGGCCCCAGACCATCCGTTCGTGGTAGGTCGGCATGATCTTGCGGCGGCGCTGCAGCAGGGTGCCGTCGGCGTCGAACAACAACTGCGTGTTGTACAGCGAAGCACCGTCGCGCTCGTTGACACCGATCGATACGACCATGCCTGCCGCACGGGCGGCCTCGGCGATCGCGTCGACCGCCGGCGACGGGATCGCCACGGCCTGGTCGAGGAGCCGCAGGTGCTCCGGTCGCATCTCGAAGGGGCGCTGGACGAACGAGAAGTACGGGTAGTAGGGAATCACCGTTTCCGGGAATGTCGCGAACTGCACGTCGCGGCGTGCCAGCTGCGCGATCTTGCCGACCACCTTTTCCACGGTGCCCTCGCGACTGTAAAGGACGGGGCTGAGCTGCACTGCGGCGGCGCGGATTACGTCCATCGCCCCGTCTCCTAGCCCAGTCGCTCGATGATGGTGGCGTTGGCCATGCCGCCGCCCTCGCACATCGTCTGCAGCCCATACCGGCCACCGCGCTGCTCCAAAGCGTTCACCAGCGTCGTCATGATGCGAGCGCCGCTGGCGCCCAACGGATGACCAATCGCGATCGCTCCGCCGTTGACGTTGGTCTTGGCCAGATCGGCTCCGGTGTCGTGCGCCCAGGCCAGCACCACGGGCGCGAACGCCTCGTTCACCTCGAACAGGTCGATGTCGGCCAGCGTGAGCCCGGCTTTCGACAACACCTTCTCGGTGGCGGGAATGACGCCGGTCAGCATGTAGAGCGGGTCGGAGCCCACCACGGTGGTGGTGTGGATCCGGGCCAGCGGGCGCAGGCCCAGTTTCTGGGCGACCTCGCTGCTGGTGATCATGACCGCGGCGCTGCCGTCGGACAGCGGCGACGAGTTGCCCGGGGTGATCTCCCAATTGATCTGCGGGAAACGGGCTTTGGCCGCCTCGCTGTAGAACGCCGGCTGCAATCCGGATAGGGTCTGCACCGTCGTACCGGGGCGGATGATCTCGTCGGTGGCGAGCCCGGCAATCGGGATGAGCTCGTTGTCGAATAGCCCGTCCTTGGTGGCGCGGGCCGCCTTCTCGTGGCTGCCCGCGGAGAACTCGTCGAGTTCGGTGCGCGAAAAGCCCCACTTCGCGGCGATCAGTTCGGCGCTGATGCCTTGGGGCACCAGGCCCTCGGGATAGCGCGCGTCCATCCCCTCGCCGAACGGGTTGCTGCCCGGTGACACCTGGCTGCCCATCGGGACGCGCCCCATCGATTCCACGCCGGCGGCGATCACCAGGTCGTAGGCGCCGGCGATCACACCCTGTGCCGCGAAGCTGATGGCCTGCTGGCTGCTACCGCACTGGCGGTCGATGGTGACACCGGGCACCGTCTCCGGGAATCCCGCGCCCAGCAGGGCATTGCGGGCGATGTTGACGGCCTGGTCACCGACCTGGGTGACGGCGCCGGCGATGACATCGTCGACCTGTGCCGGATCGACACCGGTGCGCGTCACCAGCTCGCGCAGGCTGTGCGCGAGCAGGTCGGCGGGCAGCACATCGTGCAGCGCGCCACTGGCCTTGCCCTTGCCGATGGGCGTGCGCACTGCTCCGACGATGACGGCGTCGCGACCCTGGTTCATGGCTCCTCCTCGAGTCCATCTGGGTATATCAAGCTATACTCAGATAAACACCTCGGTATGCTGAAAGCAACCCAGCTGGGGAGGTGATTTAGATGACACTGCTGCAGGGGCCGCTGGCCGACCGCGACGCCTGGTCGGCGGTGGGCGAGTGCGCGATCGAAAAGACGATGGGGGTCGTCGGTACCAAATCCGCGATGCTGATCATGCGCGAGGCGTACTACGGCACCACTCGTTTCGACGACTTCACCCGCCGGGTGGGCATCACCAAGGCCGCCACCTCGGCGCGGCTGGCCGAGCTCGTCGAGCTCGGACTGCTACGGCGCCAGCCCTATCGGGAGCCCGGCCAGCGCAGCCGCGACGAGTATGTGCTCACCCAGGCGGGCATCGATTTCATGCCGGTGGTGTGGGCGATGTTCGAGTGGGGGAGGCATCATCTGCCGGGGCGTCACCGGCTGCGGCTGACACACGTGGGCTGCGGTGCCGAGGTCAGCGTCGAAATCCGGTGCGCCGAGGGACATTTGGTGCCGCCGGATGAGCTCGGCATGCGGCTGGCTAAGAAGCCTGGTTGAGTGCGGCCAGCAGTCGGCGGGCGGCCGCGACGCGGCGGGCGGCGGGCCCGGTCAGTGTGTCCAGCGCGCACTCGGGGTCGGCCGGCGGGCCCATGTGCCCGCAGCCGCGCGGACAGTCCTCGATGGCGTCCGCCAAATCCGAGAACGCCATCATGACGTCGTCGGGCTGGATATGGGCCAGCCCGAAGGAGCGGATGCCCGGCGTGTCGATCACCCAGCCCGACGTCGCCAGTGGGAGCGCGACCGATTGCGTGGAGGTGTGCCGCCCCCGGCCGATGTCGGTCACGTCGCCGACGGCGCGGTCCGCGTCGGGCACCAGCCGGTTCACCAACGTTGACTTGCCGACGCCGGAATGCCCGAGCAGCACGGTGATCTTGCCGGCGAGCAAATCCGCCACGGCGAGCAGGGGATCGTCGCGGCCCGCGACGACCACCGTCAGATCCAGGTCGACGAACTGCTCCGCGAACGGCTCCGGCGGGGCGAGGTCGGTCTTGGTCAGGCACAGGATCGGGGTGAGTCCGCCGGCATAGGCGGCGATCAGCGTCCGGTCCACCAGCCCGGTGCGGGGAGGCGGGTCGGCGAGCGCCACCACGATCAGTAGCTGGTCGGCGTTGGCGACGACCACCCGTTCGGTCGGATCGGTGTCATCGGCGGTGCGCCGCAACACAGTTCGGCGCTCACCGCGGCGCACGATGCGGGCCAGCGTGTCCGTCCGCCCGGACAGATCGCCGACCACATCGACCTCGTCGCCGACGACGATCGGCGTGCGGCCCAGTTCCCGGGCCCGCATGGCGGTGACCCGACGGTCGACGTCGCCGCCCAGCACGCACCCCCAGCGGCCGCGGTCGACACTGACCACCATGGCGGCCTGGGCGTCGGCGTGCTCGGGACGCGTCTTCGTCCGCGGCCGCGAACCCCGGCCGGAGCGGATCTTGACGTCGGACTCGTCGTAGTCGCCGGGCTTCACATGCCGCGGTCTTCCTGTGCGGTCAGCATGTCGGCCCACAGCCGCGGAAAGTCGGGCAGCGTCTTGGTGGTGGCGCCGATGTCGTCGACCTCGACGCCGGCTACCCGAAGCCCGACGATTGCGCCCGCCATCGCCATCCGGTGGTCGGCGTACGCGCGCCAGACGCCCGGCCGCAGCGGTGTCGCGGTGATCACCAGGCCGTCGGGCGTTTCGGTGCAATCGCCGCCCAGGCGGTTGATTTCGGCGCTCAGCGCGGCGAGCCGATCGGTCTCGTGGCCGCGCAGGTGGGCGATGCCGGACAGGCGCGACACCGAGCCCGGGGCCGCCAGCGCCGCCAGGGCGGCCACCGACGGGGTCAGCTCGCCGACCGCGCGCAGGTCGACGTCAAAACCGCCGTAGTCCCCGGAGCCGCGCGCCTCCAGGTGCGAATCATGTTGGGTGACAACAGCATTCAACTTGCCCAACACGGCCAGGATGTGCTCGGCGGGTTGCACGCTGTTCGCCGGCCAGCCCGTGATGCGCACCGCGCCGCCGGTGACGACGGCCGCCGCCAGGAACGGGACGGCGTTCGTCAGGTCCGGCTCGACCACCCAGTGCCGGGCCGCGACCGGCCCGGGTCGCACCCGCCAGCGGTTGGGGACGGAGTCGTCGACGTCGACGCCGGCCTGGCGCAGCATCGTCACCGTCATCGCGATGTGCGGCGCCGACGGCAACGCCGAACCGGTGTGCCGCACCGTCAGCCCCTCGGCGAAAGAGGCCGCGCACAACAGCAACCCGGAGACGAACTGTGACGAGGCCGAGGCGTCGATCTCGACGGTGCCCCCGGGGACCGCGCCGGTGCCCAGGACCCGAAACGGCAGACCCGAGCCATCGATCCGCACGCCCAACCCGCGCAGCGCGTCGAGTAGCGGCGCGATGGGCCGCGCCCTGGCCTGCTCGTCGCCGTCGAACTCGACGATCGATTCGGCGAGCGCCGCCAGCGGCGGGACGAACCGCAGCACCGTGCCCGCCAGGCCGCAATCGACCTGTGCCATCGGTTCCGGCACCACGCGGCCGCTGACCGTCAACTCCGTCCCGTCGCCGTCGACGCGCAGGCCCAGCGTGCGCAGCGCGCCGATCATCAAGTCGGTGTCCCGGCTGCGCAGTGCCCCGCTGATGGTCGGGGTGCCCTGGCCCTGCGCCGCCGCCAGCGCCGCCAGCACCAGGGTCCGGTTGGTCTGCGATTTCGAACCGGGAACGGTCACGGTCGCGTGCACCGGTTGCGGTGCCCGGGGGGCCGTCCACGTAGTCACCGGTCCATCATCGCCTGTCACCGGTTGTTGCCACCAATAGGAGTTCGCGACTTCTGCCACCCACAGGAGTTCGGTGGCTTCTGCCACCCATAGGAGTTCCGTGGCTTCTGCCACCCATAGGAGTCCCGTGGCTTCTGCCACCATGGAGGTATGTGCGGACGGTTTGCGGTCACGACCGACCCGGCCCTGTTGGCCCAGAAGATCAAGGCGATCGACGAGACCACCGGCGCCGACGCCGATTCGAGCGCGCCCAACTACAACGTGGCTCCGACCTCGACCATCGCGACCGTCGTCAGCCGGCATTCCGAACCCGAGGACGAGCCGACGCGGCGGGTGCGGCTGATGCGCTGGGGCTTGGTGCCGCCGTGGGCCAAGGCGGGCGCCGACGGCGCGCCCGAAACCAAGGGTCCGATGCTGATCAACGCCCGCGCCGACAAGGTCACCAGCTCGCCGGCCTTCCGGACCAGCGCCAAGTCCAAGCGTTGCCTGATCCCGATGGACGGCTACTACGAATGGCGGGTCAATTCCGACGCCGCGGCCGGCAAGAAGTCTCGCAAGACACCGTTTTTCATGTACCGGGAGGACGGCGAGCCGCTGTTCATGGCGGGCCTGTGGTCGGTATGGAAGCCGGCCAAGGACGCGTCGCCCCTGCTGAGCTGCACAATCATCACCACCGACGCGCCCGGGGAGCTCGCGCAGATCCACGATCGGATGCCGTTGGTGATGCCCGAACGCGATTGGGACCGATGGCTCGACCCCGACGCCCCGATCGACGAAAAACTGCTGGCCCGCACGCCCGACGTGCGCGCCATCCGCACGCGTGAGGTGTCGACGCTGGTCAACAACGTGCGCAACAACGGCCCGCAGCTACTCGAGCCGGCCGAGCCGGAGCCCGAGCAGATGAAAATCCTGTAGCGCTCGGCTGGCCGCTATTACTGCGCTCGGGACCGCGTGGACGTCTGAATAACCGATTTGCCTAAGGGCAGGCGCGATTTCGCGTCGTCTTTTGCGCTTCCGTAGTTCTTCGCCGGCCGCCAGCAGCGCGATGGCCGGGTTGTCGGATCACGCACAGCTTCTTCGTCGTATGGATAGACAGCCGAAACGCCCGGAACCACGACGAATCAGGAGAACACAATGAACATCACGAAACTCAACGACAGCGCACGCCAACTCATCGGTTCCGACCCGGCCACGCTTGTCACGATCAATCGCGACGGAAGCCCGCAAGTCAGCCTGGTCTGGGTGACGGTGCAGAGTACAGCCGACGGCGGTGACGAGCTCGTCACCGCTCATCTGCAGGAACATCAGAAGATCCGCAACATCCGGCGTGATCCCCGTGTGGCGGTGACCATCGCGTCCACCGACCGCAGCGGGCCGCAGACGCCCTATCTGTTGATCAGGGGCACGGCGCGCGTCGAGGAGGGCGGTGCTCCCGAACTACTCGACAAGATCGCCACGACTATCTTTGGCCCCGGCACGGGGTTCCCCCCGCCTGACGCACCCCCCGGATACCTGACTCACATCACGATCGAGAAAGTCGGCGGCGTGGGCCCATGGGCGGCATGAACGTCAAGTTCACATAGGTTCGTCATCCTCGCAAATGGGGACGTGTTGAGTTATACCGCCTCATCGTCGCCTCCGTCGCGCAGCAGCTTTTCCGGGTGGTGGAAGGTGTAGGTGCAGGCTTGACGACGAAACGCTCCTCGGCGAGTCGTTGTTCGCGTTCGGAGCGTCGCCGAATGACACGTGCACCCGAGGGGCGCAACGCCTGACGGCCGGATCAGTTGCTGAGCACCGACTTCCAGTTGCCGTTGACGTTACGGTCCGCAACGCACCAGAAGTTGTTCCAGCTTCCCGGCGCCGTGGCCTTCACGCCTGGGCCCGCGTTCTGGCACGCCTCGCGCGTCGGGTAATTGCCCTCCGTCTGAATCGTGTCGGCGTCGCTGACGCCCACGCCAATCGTCAACGGCCCAGCCATGGCCAGCAGACCCGCCGCGGCGCCTAACCCCGCTGCGCCGCGAGCGCCACGGCGGTGGCCACCGCCTCCAGCAGGTGGGTGAGTTGCTCGGCGGCGCCGACGGTGCGGTCGCCGGCGGCCAGCCGGGTGAAGATGCCGGCGATGAAGGTCGTGACGGCGGTGGTCTGCGCGGCCAGCAGTTCGGGGTCGCGGGTGTCCGGCTGCAGATGGGCGATGGCGTCGCGGGCCATCGCGTTGATCCGGGCGACGAACACCTGCGCCGTCTCGGCCAGATCGGGATCGCGCGCGGCGCCCAGCAGCAACTCGTGGCGCGCCCGGTTCAGCATCAGCCCGGTCCCGTCGGCCTGCATCATGGTCAGCCGGGCCAGGTGCGCGAACGGCGAGACCGGGTCGACCGGCTCATCAATCACCGACTGCAAATTTGCGACGTCGATCTCGGCCACCCGCTTGCCGACGCCGCGCAGCAGGGCCGTGCGGGTGCGGTAGTAGTACGACGTGGTGCCCTCGGGGACGCCGGCGCAGCGGTCGACCTGCCCATGGGTGAGTCCACGCGATCCGTGCTCGGCCAGCACCCGGATCGCCGCGTCGCACAGGTCGCGGCGGCGTTCATCGCCGTCGCGCTTGCGGGATCTCGTACTGGCGGCCATGGGTCACCGAAGGACGGTGCCGCCGTCGATGTTGACGACCTGACCGTTGATCCACTCGCCCTCCCTGGACAGCAGGAAGGCGACCAGCGCGGCGATGTCGCCGGGCTCGCCGACGCGCGGTCCGCGAATGCGCTTGAGCGCGCCGGCCTCCAGGTCCGGCCACTGCGGCACCGAGCGGATGGTCTCGGTCGCGGTGAAGCCGGGCGCGACCGCGTTGCACCGGATGTTGTCCTTCCCCCACCGCGACGCGACGTGGCGAGTGAGCGCGCCGATGCCTGCCTTCGCGGTGGCATAGGCCGGGCGCGCGGGCTCTCCTTGGAACGCCGCCGCCGACGACATGTTGACGATGGCCCCGCCGCCGCGGTCCAGCATTCTCGGGATAGCGTATTTCATCGCGGCCACATACCCGCGCAGGTTCACCGCCATCACCCGATCCCAGACGTCGAAATCGATGTCCACCACGTCGGTGTCGGCCCGGATGATGCTCATGTCGGCGCCCACGTTGAACAGCAGGTCCACGCCGCCGAAAGTCGTTGCGGCGGTGTCGATCAGCGCCGCGACCGACGCGGGATCCGCCAGGTCGAAGGCCACGTGCGTCGCCGCGCCGCCGGTCGCGGCGATGCGTTCGGCCGTCCGCCGCGCGCAATCGTCGGCGACGTCGCCGACGATTACCCGGCAGCCTTCGCCGGCGAGACGGGCGGCCGTCGCCGCGCCGATGCCGGTGGCGCCGCCGACCACGACCGCCACCTTGTCGATCAGACCCTGCAATCCCATGGATATTGACTTTACCTCTAGAACTGTAGAGGATCGCCAGTCATGGCTGGGATTCATCGGGAGCGGCCCGGGGCCGGCGACCTGTCGGCGGCGACGGACACGCCCGCGCTGGCCCTCGGCGACGGCGTGTGGATGTCGCCGGGCGTCTCCAACGCCTACGCGGTGGCCACCGACGAGGGGCGGGTCATCGTCAACAGCGGGCTGGTCTTCGAGGGGCCGCTGCACCGCAAGGCTTTTGCCAAGGTGCCGGGCCCGACACGGGCCATCATCGTCACCCAGGGGCACGCCGACCATTGGGGCGGGGTGAAGGCGCTGCGCGACGAGGGCACCAACGTCGTGATGCACCGCAACTACCGGTACTGGCGCGACGACAACACACTGCTCATGGGCTACCGGGTGCCCAAGACGTCGTTCGCCTTCCAGAAGTTCTCCGACGCCGTGCTCGAGCACTTCAAGACCCTCGACCCCGCGACCATCGACTTCTCGTTCCCCGAGCCGACGACGACCTTCGACCAGCGCCACAACATCACCGTCGGAGGGCGTACCTTCGAGCTGGCGTGGACGCCGGGCGGCGAGACCACCGACGCACTGGTGGTGTGGCTGCCGCAGGAGCGAATCCTGTTCACCGGCAACCTGTTCGGCCCGCTATTCGGGCATGTCCCGAATCTGATGACCATCCGCGGCGACCGCTATCGCGATCCCATTCTCTACATCGAGTCGTTGAACACCGTGCTCGACTACGGACCGCAGCGGCTGATCACCGGCCACTTCGACCCGATCGAGGGCGCCGACCGCATCGCGGAGGAAGTCAGCGCGATGCGTGACGCCATGCAGGCCGTGCACGACCGCACCGCCGAACTGATGAATTCCGGCGCCGACGTCCATACCGCGATGCGCGAGGTCACCGTGCCCGAGCACCTCGACATCGGTGAAGGGTACGGCAAGACCTCGTGGAATGTGCGCGCCATCTGGGAGATGTACACCGGGTGGTTCCGGCATCGCTCCACCACCGAACTGTATGGGATCGCACCGGATTCCGTTGCGGCCGATGTGGTGAGCGCCGCCGGGGCCGACGCGCTCGTGGACGCGGCCCGCGCGCACCTGGCGGTCGGGCGGCCGGTGCAGGCCATCCACCTCACCGACCTGATCCTGGCCGCCCAGCCGTTGCACGCGGCGGCACGTGCCGTCGCCGCCGAAGCCCACGAGGCACTGTTGGCCGACGCCGACAACTTCTGGGAAAAAGCGTGGCTCACCAAATCCATCAACGAACTGAGGTCACCCGAATGAACACCGTCAACTTCGATTTCACCGGCGCCACCGTGCTGGTGACCGGCGGCACCAGCGGCATCGGCAACGCCATCGCCGCCGCATTCGCCGGGGCGGGCGCGGCCGTCACCGTCACCGGCACCCGCGGGTCCGCCACGGACTATTCCGAGACGGATCTGAGCGCCTACACCTACCGCCAATGCCAGATACAGGACCCGAAATCGGTTGACGCCCTGGCGGATTCGCTGGGTGAACTGGACATCTTAATCAACAACGCCGGCGGCCCCTACCCGGCGGGTGACGAATACGACCCGGACGGATACGCCGCGTCGGTGACGCAGAACATGTTCGGCCCGATGCGGCTGACCATGCGCTGCCATGACCTGCTCAAGTCCAGCCAGGCTCCCGGCGGGGCGAGCGTCGTCAGCGTCGTGTCGATGTCCGGGTTCCGCTCCGCCGTGTTCGTCCCCGGCTACGCCTCGTCGAAGATGGGCCTCATCGCCCTCACGATGAACCTGTCGCGGCGGTGGGCCAACGACGGGATCCGGGTCAACGCCATCGCACCCGGGCTCATCGACACCCGAATGACCCACCCGGCCATGGGCATTCCCGAGGTGATGGACGTCGAGATCGGCTTCCACACGCCCCTGGGCAGGCCCGGCACGCCCCAGGACTGCGCCGGCGCGACGCTGTTCCTGTGTACCGACGCCGCCTCGTACATCACCGGCACCACCATCGCCGTCGACGGCGGATACCTGACGGTCTGAAACGATGAGCGACAACAACTTCGACAACGTCTCGACCACCGACGACGTCTTCAAGCTGGCCGCACAGCGCACCGGCCTCACCGAAATCGATTCCGATTCTTGGCGAGACGGCCTGGCCATCATGCTCGACGAGCTCAACAGTTCGGCCGCGTTCACCCCCTTCGGCCGCGAACGGGTCCTCACCGACGCCACCGACGCGCTCGGGCGGCGCATGCAGGTCCACGCCTACATCCAGGAGCACCCCGAAGTCCTCGACGCGCCCGTCGAGCGACCGCTGATCGTGCTGGGCATGCCCCGCACTGGAACCACGGTCATCAGTTACCTGCTCGACCAGGATCCGGCCCGGCGCTCGCTGCTGCACTGGCAGTGCGTGCACCCGATCCCGCCGGCCACCACCGAGGCGCTGCGCACCGACGCGCGCTGCCTGGCCCTGCTGGAGGAACAGCGCAAGATTTTGGACATGGTCACGCAGGCCAAAGTGCCGCTGCCGCACTGGGAAGACGCCGATGGGCCCACCGAGGACATGTTCATCCACAATCAGGATTTCAAGGGGCTGTCCTGGGACTCGTTCCTGTCGACCTCGCGCTACGCCGAATGGCTGTTCCACGAGGCCGACATGACCAGCACGTACGAATATCAGAAGCGTTACCTGCAGGTGTTGCAGTCCACCGCGCCGGCAACTGGAGCCTCAAGATGCCGTCGCATTCGGTGCACATCGAGGCGCTGCTCAAGGTGTTCCCCGACGCCCGGCTGATGTGGGCGCACCGGGACCCCTACAGGGCGACGGGGTCGCTGTGCAACCTGTGGAAGCTGCCCAAGGGGATGGTGCTGCATCCCGATGCCATCGACCTGAATGCCATGGGGCGCAACGCCATGGCGCAGATGCGCTACCACGTCCAGCGGCCGCTGCGCGCCCGCGATCGCATCGGCGACGAGCGCTTCTTCCATATGTACTACCACGAGATGATGCGTGACCCGATGGACGTCATGCGGCGCATCTACGAATGGGCCGACGAGCCGCTGACCGCAGAAACCGAAGCGCGGATGCGCAATTGGCTCGCCGGGCACCCCCAGGACCGGTTCGCGCTCAATGCCTACACCCTCGACCAGTATGGCCTGACCGTCGAAGCGCTCGAACCGATCTTCGCCGAATATCTCGATACGTTCGACATCGAACTGGAAGGCACAGCATGAACCCGGCGGACTGCTATCACACCGGGCTGGTGGTTGACGATATGGCCGCCGCCGCCGAACGGCTCACCAGGGTGATGGGGTACCGGTGGACCAAACCGGTCGATGCCGCGTTGAGCGTGGCCACCGCGGACGGCGACATCGAGGTGCCGTTCCGCTTTGTGTACTCGGTGGACGCACCCCACCTGGAAGTGATTCAGGCGGTGCCCGGCACGATCTGGACCCCGCCGCCCAGGGGCGGCGCCCACCACCTCGGCTACTGGGTCGACGACATGGCCGGTGCCGCAGCGCAACTCGAACGCAGCGGGTACCGGCTGGAGGCGCGACCCAGCGGCGAGACGCTGTCGATGTTCGCCTACTACGTCGACCCGGCTGGAGTCCGCATCGAGATCGTGGACCGGGCACTGTTTCCCGACTGGCCGGGGTTTCTGCAATCCATGGCGGCTTGACCGTAAGACCGAGGAGTCACCGATGAAGATGTCAATGGTCACCGGCCCGGGCAAGGCCGAGGTGCTCGACGCCGAGCGTCCCACGGTGGGCCCCAACGACGTACTGGTCCGGATGCGCGCCTGCGGCATCTGCGGCTCGGACGCCTTCTACATCACCATCGGCGGGCTGCCCTCGCGCCAGGGACACACGCCGCTCGGACACGAGCCCGCCGGGGAGATCGCCGAGGTCGGCGCGAAGGTGAGCGGCCTGGCCGTCGGCGACCACGTCGTCATCAACCCGATGGCCGCCCCGAGCGGCATCATCGGCAACGGCGGGCCCAGCGGCGCGCTCGCCGACTACCTGCTCATCGAAAACGCCGTACGCGGAACGAGTCTCGAGGTCATCCCCGACCACGTCCCGTGGGAGGTCGCGGCGCTCAACGAGCCGATGGCCGTCGCGCGCCACGGCGCCAACCGGTGCCGACCCAAGCCGACGGACAAGGTCGCCGTGTTCGGCGCCGGACCGATCGGCCTGGGCGCCACGCTGGCCTTCAAATCCCTTGGCGTGAGCCACGTCGTCGTCGTGGACCTGCTCCCCGGCCGGCTGGACAAGGCGCTGCAGATCGGCGCCGACGCCGTCATCAACTCCGCCGACGAGGACGTGGTGGCGCGGCTGATCGAACTGCACGGCGCGGGCGATTCCATGTACCCCGGGAAGGCCGGCACGAACATCTATCTCGACGCGGCCGGTGTGCCCGCCGTCGTCAACACCGCGCTCGCCGCGGCGCAAAAGGGCGCCACCGTCGGCATCGTCGGCGTCCACAAGGAGCCGGTGCCCGTCGACCTCATCAACCTGATGAGCAACGAGATCACCCTGCTCGGGAGCATGGGCTACCCCGACGAAATCTTCGAGGTGACCAAGGATCTCGTCGCGAACTGGGAGAAGTACGCGCTGATCGTCAGCCACACCATCCCGTTCGGCAGCGTCGGTGATGCGCTCGAGCTCGCCCAGACTCCGGGCGCCGCGGACAAGGTCGTCGTCACGTTCGGCTGATGTCGGCGGTGATCGCGCCGGTGAGGCGGATCAGGTCCCGGGGCGCGACCGCGACGTCGTAATGCCGCTTGCCGGCGCTGCACAGGATCCGATCCCAGCGCAGCGCGGAGCCGTCCAGGACCGTGCGGAGCCGCTTGCGCTGACCGAACGGCGAAATGCCGCCCACCACATAGCCGGTGGCCCGCTCGGCGGCGGCCGGCTCGGCCATGACGGCCTTGGGCACACCCAGCGCCGCGGCGACCGCCTTCAGCGACAACCGCCACGGCACCGGCACGATCGCGACGGCCAGCTCACCCGGCAGGGCGACGATCAGGGTCTTGAAGACCTGTTCGGGCGCGACGTCGGACGACTCGGACAGGTCGGTGACCGCGTCGAAGTGCAGAACCTGGTGCGGCACACCGGCTTTCATCAACGCGGCGATGCCCGGAGTGGCCGCGCCGCCCACCGGCTACCTCCGCTGGTCGTGACCCGCGGCGCCCGGCTGCGCCGCGCTTGCGATCACGACTAAGGCCCCGAGTACCCCGGCGGGTTGACGCCGTCGACCCAGAAGTCCACGCCCAGCTTCGAACCGGGCACACAGTCGTATGTCGAGAGGTCCTTGACGCCGGATTCCACCAGCACGTCCTCGCACAGCAGCATGTTGCCGGTGTACTCCCTGGACGGCTTGTTGAGGACGACGTAGGCGGCGTCCGAGTACACCTCGGGCTTGCGGGCCCGGCCCATCGCCTCGTCGCCGCCGAGCAGGTTCTGCACCGCGGCCGTCGCCACCAGCGTGCGCGGCCACAGCGTGTTCGACGCGATGCCCTCGTCCCGCATTTCTTCGGCGATGCCCAGCGCGCACAGCGTCATCCCGAACTTGGCCATCATGTACGCCGTCGGCTTCAACCACTCGCGGCCCAGCAGCACCGGCGGCGACAGCGTCAGGATGTGCGGGTTCTCGCGGCCCTTCAGATGCGGGATGCATGCCTGCGACACCGCGTACGTGCCCCGCACCTGGATGCCGTTCATCAGGTCGAACCGCTTCATGGGCACCTCGGTGACCGAACCCAGGTTGATCGCCGACGCGTTGTTGACGCAGATGTCGATGCCGCCGAACTGCTCGACGGTCTTGGCCACGGCCGCCTCGACCGAATCGGGATCGCGGACGTCCCCGACGATCGGCAGGGCCTGCCCGCCCGCCTCTTCGAGCTCCTTCGCCGCGGTGAACACCGTTCCCGGCAGCTTCGGGTGCGGCTCGGCGGTCTTGGCGATCAGGGCGATGTTGGCACCGTCCTGCGCGGCGCGCTTGGCGATCGCCAGGCCGATGCCGCGGCTGGCGCCGGAGATGAACATGGTCTTGCCATTCAGGGACATGGCGTCACACTAACGCCACGCCCGAATCGGTCCGATCGGGGTCTACGCCGGGGAGCGGGCACCGATATCGCGGGCCGAATTCCGCCCGGAAATAGTCGGATCGCGCGCGCGGTTGATCCAATTGGTTTTCGATGCGGTGGGTCACACCCGGGCAAAAGCTGTCGGGGTGAGCCTTTAGATTGGGAGGAGCAGCGTGGTGTCAACGGCGACGAGCCTGTTAGGCGAGGAGCAGTTGGCTGGCGTCCTTGCGAGTCCGGTGGCACTTTCGGTGCTTTCCGGTAACACCGCAGCAGAAGGGACCGGGTTAATCGATATGGCCGATTCTCTAGATGGCCGCGATAGCGCGGCGGGGCCGTCCATCACCGAACCCGCGGCGCCCGAAGAGACGGACGCGGAACTGACGGCGCGGTTCGAGCGCGACGCGATTCCCCTGCTGGACCAGCTTTATGGCGGTGCACTGCGCATGACGCGGAATCCCGCCGACGCCGAGGATTTGCTGCAAGAGACGATGGTGAAGGCCTACGCGGGCTTCCGCTCGTTTCGCGCCGGGACCAATCTCAAGGCGTGGCTGTACCGGATCCTGACCAACACCTACATCAACAGCTACCGCAAGAAGCAGCGCCAGCCCGCGGAGTACCCGACCGAGGAAATCACCGACTGGCAGCTGGCCGCCAATGCCGAGCATTCCTCCACCGGGCTGCGTTCGGCCGAGGTGGAGGCGCTGGAGTCGCTGCCGGACTCCGAGATCAAAGACGCGCTGCAGGCCTTGCCGGAGGAATTCCGGATGGCGGTCTATTACGCCGACGTCGAGGGATTTCCGTATAAGGAAATCGCGGAAATCATGGACACGCCCATCGGAACGGTAATGTCACGGCTGCACCGCGGTCGACGGCAACTGCGCGGCCTGTTGGCCGACGTTGCCAAGGAGCGGGGCTTCAACCGCGGTCAGCAGGCGCACGAGGAGGTGTCGTCATGAGCGAGTTCGCCGGCCAGGGCGGTGCTTCGGCGGATGCCTGCCCCAACGACGAGTCCCACGGCAGCGTCGGCTGCGCGGAGGTCATCCGCCAGGTATGGCTGCTGCTCGACGGTGAATGCGGCCCGGATACCCGCGAACAACTGCGCAGGCATCTCGAGGCGTGCCCCGGCTGCTTCAAGCACTACGGGCTCGAAGAGCGGATCAAGGCGTTGATCGCCACCAAGTGCAAAGGTGAGAGGGCCCCGGAGGGCCTGCGCGAGCGGCTACGGCTCGAGATTCGGCGCACCACCATCATCCGGGGTACGCAGTAGCGTCCTCAGGAATTGGGCCGCTTGCCGTGGTTGGCCTTGCTGTGCTTGCGGTCGCGCTTCTTACGGCCTCGTTTGGCCATGGGTCGAACCTCCGTTGATTGCTGTCAAACCAGGCGCCTGGCGCCGGTTGGCTTGTCGTCCAGTCTCTCATGAGACGCGCCGCGCACTGTCTTCGCCCTGGTGCGGCCCGCGGGAGGGGCCGGGCGCCGTCGTCGCGGTGGGGCCTGTGGTTCGATGTAGGCGACCTGATAGAACGTTGATGGACCAACCAGCGATGGACCAACAACCAGCGATGACCAGCGGCCAGCCTGCGCAGAGGCCGAAACGAGTGGGGTGAAGATGGCCGAGGATGTGCGCGCCGAGATCGTGGCCAGCGTGCTCGAAGTCGTTGTCAACGAGGGTGATCAGATCGGCAAAGGCGACATCGTGGTGCTGCTGGAGTCGATGAAGATGGAGATTCCCGTCCTTGCGGAGGTCGGCGGCACCGTCAGCAAGGTGAGCGTGTCGGTGGGCGACGTCATTCAGGCGGGCGACCTCATCGCGGTGATCAGCTAGCCGGTCGGGCCCTTCGACCAGCCGCCGGGGAACGACCCGGGGAGTAAGCGATGTCAACTCTCGGTGATCTGCTCGCCGAACACACCATGCTGCCGGGCAACGCGGTCGACCATCTGCATGCGGTGGTAGGGGAGTGGCAGCTGCTGGCCGACCTGTCGTTCGCCGACTACCTGATGTGGGTGCGTCGCGACGACGGCGTGCTGGTGTGCGTGGCGCAATGCCGCCCCAATACCGCGCCCACGGTGCTACAGACCGATGCGGTGGGCACCGCCATCGCCTCCGAGCGGCTGTCCCTCGTCGCCGACACCTTCGCGTCGGGCACCGCCAAGAGGGATGACGTTGCGGGTCAAGAGAATTCGTGGTTGCCGGGCACGCACGTCGAGGCGTCCCCGGTGCGCTACGGCGGCCAGGTGGTCGCCGTGCTCACGCATCATCAGACCGCGGTGGCCGCCGACCGCGCGTCCGGCCAGTTGGAGATCGCCTACCGGCAGTGCGCCGGCGACCTCGTCCACATGCTCGCCGAGGGCACCTTTCCCGACGCGGGGGACGTCGTGATGTCGCGCTCCACCCCCCGGGTCGGCGACGGCTTCATCCGCCTCGACGTCAAGGGCGTCGTCGACTACGCCAGTCCCAACGCGCTGTCGGCCTACCACCGCATGGGCCTGACCGCCGACCTGGAGGGACACAACCTCATCGAGGTCACGCGCCCGCTGATCTCGGATCCGTTCGAGGCGCAGGAAGTGGCCGAGCATGTGCGGGATCTGGTGGCCGGCGGGCGCAGCATGCGCATGGAGGTCGACGCCGGGGGAGCCACCGTGCTGCTGCGCACGCTGCCGCTGGTGGTCGACGGCGCCAGCGCCGGCGCGGCGGTGCTGATCCGCGACGTCACCGAGGTCAAGCGCCGCGACCGGGCCCTGATCTCCAAGGACGCCACCATTCGCGAAATCCACCACCGGGTGAAGAACAACCTGCAGACCGTCGCGGCGCTGCTGCGCCTGCAGGCCCGCCGCACGGCCAACGCGGAGGGGCGGGAGGCGCTCATCGAGTCGGTGCGCCGGGTGTCGTCGATCGCGTTGGTGCACGACGCGCTGTCGATGTCGGTGGACGAGCAGGTCAACCTCGACGAGGTCATCGACCGAATCCTGCCGATCATGAACGACGTGGCCTCGGTGGACCGGCCGATCCGCATCAACCGGGTCGGCGATCTGGGCGTGCTGGACTCGGACCGCGCGACGGCGCTGATTATGGTGATCACCGAGCTGGTGCAAAACGCGATCGAGCACGCCTTCGACCCGGCGGTCGAGGAAGGGTCGGTGACGATTCGGGCCGAGCGCTCCGCGCGCTGGCTGGATGTTGTCGTGCATGACGACGGCCGGGGGCTGCCTGACGGCTTCAGCCTCGAGACCTCCGACAGCCTCGGGCTGCAGATCGTGCGGACGCTGGTGTCGGCGGAACTCGACGGCACCCTGGGGATGACCCAGGCCCCGGCCCGCGGCACCGACGTGGTGCTGCGCGTCCCGATCGGTCGGCGGACCCGAATGCTGCTGTAGGCACACGCAAGAGTGCGGCCCCGACAATCGTCGAGGCCGCACCGTTTTGCGTTATCTGGGTTAAACCCCGCTGCGGGCTTTCGTCCGGGCGTTGCGACGCTTCAGCGCACGCCGCTCGTCTTCGCTCATGCCGCCCCAGACGCCCGAGTCCTGGCCCGTGTTCAGGGCCCAGCCGAGGCACTCTGTCGTCACCGGGCACCGATTACAGACCAGTTTCGCGTCAGCGATCTGCGCGAGCGCCGGACCACTGTTCCCCACCGGGAAGAACAGCTCCGGGTCTTCGTCGCGACAGACCGCCTTGTGGCGCCAATCCATACGTCTTTACTCCTTACTGAGTGCGCAGCAAGGCGCACGGCTATTTTCTTCGGCTGTTAAACGCGTGCAGAAGAAAAGGGGCCGCACCCCTACGTAATTTCTGCATGCAACCTTTTGATCGTTTCACAGGCTCAACAGATGTCAATAGTGTGAGTTCGCTCGTGGGCTATCTCACTTTGATCATCTCGTAGTCAAGCCCTTACTCCGTTGTACTACACTGACGGGCCTCTCCCCGTCCGTGTTTGTGTCGCGTGCGCCACAGGCCACGCGTTGCCGCAGGTCAGCGTCGTTTTTGCTGAGGAGGGGCGGCCACCGCAAGCGCGTCGGGCACCGACTTGAACGTCATGGTTTCGCGCACGCCGAGGTAATCCCCGTCGAACTGGCAGGCGACGGGGCCCCCGGTCGAGGTAACTCGCACGCACGGCAGGTCGTCCTCGGTGACGAGGTGCTTGAAGTTGAACGCGGGCCGTTTTGCGAACATCTGCCGGACGATCCGCAGCGTCGGGATCGTCTTCAGGTTGGTCGGCGCGAACACCCCGAGTCCCGACTCGAAGCTGCAGCCGGGGTTGGTCCACACCGGCCGCTCGTTGGCGAACGTCCACGGGCTGGAGTTGGAAACGAACGCGAAGCTCACCCCGGTGATGGGTTCGCGGCCGGGAAGTTCGAGCGTCAGCATCGGCTCGCGGCGGGTGTAGGCCCACACGGCCGGCACCGATGCGCGGATGTAGCGCCACGCGGTGACCTTGCCGCCTTTGCTGCGTTCGGCCTCGACCGCGGCCACCACCTCGGCGTCGACGCCCATGCCGGTGTTGAACACGGCCCACCGCTCGCCGCAGTCGATCAGGCCGATCCGGCGCCATGTGCCGCGCCGCTGGTAGTCGTCGAGCAACTGGATGAGCTGGTTGGTGGCCGCGACCGGATCCGCAGAGATGCCCAGCGATCGCGCCAGCACGTTCGCCGAACCGCCGGGCACCACGGCCACCGCGGGCACCGGGCCGCTCGGAAGCGTGCCGGGACGGCCGAGCAGACCGTTGACCACCCCGCTCACCGTGCCATCGCCGCCGTGCACGACCACGAGGTCGACGCCGTCGGCGACGGCCTTCTGCGCGAGCTCGGTGCCGTGCCCGCGGTGGTTGGTGTGTTCGACGCTGAGCTGTAGCCGGCTCTTGAGGGCGTGGGCCAGCAGATCGCGACCGGCCGGTGTGGTGGAAGTGGCTGTGGGGTTGACGATCAGCACGGCCCGCATGAAGCACGAGCTTAGGCGGTGCGACGATGCGCGCCGCAGCGCGGCGTGAGGAGGAGCGCCGCAATCGGGTTAGGCGGTGCGACGATGCACGCCGCAGCGCGGCGTGAGGAGGAGCGCCGCCGCCCTGACTACGCTGGCGCTGTGACGCCGCCATCCGCCCCGACCGCCGTCCGCCGCGCCGGCGTCGTCGTCGCCGTGCAGGGGATGGCCGCGCTGATCGTGGCCGTGGTCCTGGTGGTGCGCGGGATCGCCGGGGCCGACCAGCACGTGGCCAACGGTCTGGCCACCGCCGGCTGGTTCGTCCTCGTCGGCGCCGGGGTGATCGCCGCGGGCCGCGCGCTGATGCTGGGCAAGCGCTGGGGCCGCGGCCTGGCCGTGATCACCCAGCTGCTCCTGCTGCCGGTGGCCTGGTACCTCGCGGTCGGATCACACCAGCCCGGCTACGGGATCCCGGCGGGGCTTGTCGCGCTGGTCGTGTTGGGGTTGCTGTTCAGCCCGGCCGCGGTGCGCTGGGCCGCCGGCGGTCAGGGCGACTCCGCCAGCCCCGCCAACCGCGACCCCGACAGCCGGTAGGTGGTCCATTCGTTCTGCGGTTCCCCGCCGATCCCGTCGTAGAGCGTGATGGCGTCGGTGTTCCAGTTCAGCACCGCCCAGGACAACCGGGTGTAGCCCCGCTGCACGCATTCGTTGGCCAGCGCCGCCAGCAGCGCCCGGGCCAGCCCGCGGCGGCGAAATCCCGGGCGCACGAACAGATCTTCCAGATAGATGCCCGCCACGCCGTCCCAGGTGGAGAAGTTGACGAACCACAGCGCCATCGCCGCGACCTCGCCGTCCACCTCCGCCACGTGTCCGTACACCGTCGGGCGGTCGCCGAAAAGCGCTGCGGATATTTGTGTTTCGGTGACCGTGCACTGATCGGCGGCGTGCTCGAATTCGGCCAGCGCGTGGATCATTTCGGTGATGGCGGCGACGTCGTGGGGCGCGGCGCGACGGATGTCTGTGGTCATCGTTGGACTTCTAGTGCGTTGAGTATCGTGGCGAATTTGGTTGTGGTCTCGGCGACTTCGTCGTCGGGATCGGACTCGGCGACGATACCACCGCCGGCGCGAGCGAGCGCGCTGCGCCGGTCCGCCGACAGCTGCGCGCAGCGCAGCGACACCACCCAGCGGCCGTCGCCGGCGGCGTCGCACCAGCCGACCGCCCCCGCATAAAACCCGCGGTCGCCCTCCAGCTCGGCGATCAGCTGGACCGCCGCGTCGGTCGGGACGCCTCCGACAGCCGGGGTGGGGTGTAGCGCTAGCGCCAAATCGATTGCGCTCGTTGAGGTATCGCGAAGCCGTCCGCTGATCGGTGTGCACAGGTGCCAGACCGCGGCGGTGCGGCTCAGTTGCGGCTCGGCGGCGATCGACAGGTCGTCGCACAACGGCTGCAGGGCCGCCCGGATGGTCTCGATCACCAGCTGATGCTCGTGCCGGTTCTTGGCCGAGGCGGCCAGCGCGGCGCCGTTGGCGGCGTCGGCATCCGGGTCGGCGGCCCGCGGGGCCGACCCCGCGAACGGCCGGCACTCGACGCGGTCGCCGCTGCGCGCCACCAGGAGTTCGGGGCTGGCGCCCACCAAGGCCACGCCCGCGTAGCCGTCGCCGGCGGCGCTCAGATCGACGAGGTAGCCGTAGGCCGCCGGGTCCGCGGCCACGAGCCGGCGCAGGACGGCCCGCGCATCCATGGGGGCATCGGCCACCAGCTCCAAGGCGCGCGCCAAGACCACCTTGTGCAGCGGGTTGTCGGCTGCGGCGAGCTGATCGCGGGCGCGGCGGACCCGGTCGCGGTAGTCACCCGGCGGCGGAAGCGCCGCGGCCACCCGCACCGGCGGCAGCGGGCCCGTCGGCCAGTCCGGGAGCCCGTGGGTGACGTCGACGGCGCGCGGCGTCAGCAACGCGGCCGGGCTGCTGAGGTCAAAAGGCAACGCGCCCAACACAATCGGCGCCTGATTCGACCGCAGCGCCGCCTGCGCCGCGCCCACGTCGCAGTAGCGCCGCGACACGCCGTCGGCGATCAGGGTTCGGGTCGGCCCGCACAGCGCGAACGGTGGTTCGCGGTTCACTGGCCGGTCAACCCGAGCGCCCGCAGCTGTCGCACCCCGTGCTCGAACCCGCAGACCGCGACCGACGCGGTGATCATGCCGAAGCGACTGCCCTCGACCAGCGGCAGTTCGACCCAGCGGGTGATCACCGCGCGCGAGAAGTGGCCGTGGCTGACGAAGACCACGTCGCGCGACTCCATGTGCCGCAGCGCCGTCGTGACCGCCGCGTCGGCGCGCTCGCTGACCTGCGCGACGCTCTCGCCGCCCGGACATCCGTGCGTCCACACCAGCCAGTCGGGCACCGACTCCCGGATCTGTTCGGTGGTCAGGCCCTCATAAGAGCCGTAGTCCCACTCGGCGAGCTGTTCGGTCGCGTCGTCGACGGACAACCCGGCCAGCTCGGCGGTGACCAGCGAGCGTCGCCGTGGGCTGCTGATCACCAGTGGGTCAACAAGTTTGAGCTCGCCCAGCACCCCGGCGGCCAGCTGGGCCTGTTCACGGCCGGCGTCGGTCAGCTCGACCTCGGTGCGGCCGGTGTGCTGGCCAGACTTCGACCACTCGGTCTCGCCGTGGCGCAGCAGCACCAAACGGTGATCATGCAAGCCCATAGAGAATGATTCTGCCGGACGACATGCGGTGGCTGCCGGGCCCGAGCGCATGGTGGACGAACATGCCAGGATGGCACTGTGAGCGCGCGGCGATGCGGAGGGGCGGGCGGCCAGTGAGTAGGACCCGGGTATTGGCGGTGGCCAACCAGAAGGGTGGCGTCGCCAAGACGACCACCGTTGCCTCGCTGGGGGCGGCGATGGTGGAGGAGAAGAAGCGGGTCCTGCTGGTCGACCTCGACCCGCAGGGCTGCCTGACCTTCTCGCTGGGCCAAGACCCGGACAAACTCCCGGTCTCCGTGCACGAGGTATTGCTCGGTGAGGTCGAGCCCAACGCCGCGCTGGTTGAGACGGCCGAGGGAATGACGCTGCTACCGGCCAACATTGACCTGGCGGGCGCCGAGGCGATGCTGCTGATGCGGGCGGGGCGCGAATACGCGCTCAAGCGAGCGCTGGCCAAACTCGCAGACCGGTTCGACGTGGTGATCATCGACTGTCCGCCGTCGCTGGGTGTGCTGACCCTCAACGGGCTGACGGCCGCCGACGAGGTCATCGTGCCGCTGCAGTGCGAGACGCTCGCGCATCGCGGTGTGGGCCAATTCCTGCGGACGGTCGCCGATGTCCAGCAGATCACCAATCCGGAGCTGCGCCTGCTCGGCGCGTTGCCGACGCTGTACGACTCGCGCACCACCCACACCCGCGACGTGCTGCTCGATGTCGCCGACCGCTATAGCCTGCCGGTGCTGGCCCCGCCGATTCCGCGCACGGTGCGTTTCGCTGAGGCCAGCGCCTCGGGTTCGTCGGTGATGGCGGGCCGCAAGAACAAGGGCGCGTCGGCGTACGGCGAGTTGGCGACGGCGCTGCTCAGGCATTGGAAGAACGGCAAGCCGCTGCCGACGTTCGCGGTCGAGGTCTAGCGGCGATCGCCCGCCCGGCGCTCAGCGCCGAGCCGCAATCTTGAGTGTGAACTGACGGCTTTGAGTGTGAACTGGCGGCGCGCCCGATCGGCGTGTCGCCGCCGCAGATTCACACCGAAAGCCAACGATTCACACTCGACGGGCCCTAGGCTGCCCGACGGGCTAACTCGGGCGACGGCCGTCGCGGCCCGATGGGCTAAGACGCCCGGGCGGCCGTCGCCGCCCCGAACGCTCAGCCCAGGGCGACCACGGTGTCGCCGCGCTGCTCGAACACCCGCGACCCCGACACGGCCGGGACCACCGCCCTCCCGGGTGGCGGGGGATTGGCCGCACGGTCGACCGGAATGTAGCGTTCGCCGGTCCCGCTGACCGGGTCGTAGACGCCGATCGCGCCGGTGACGGGCACCAGCAGCCGGCCCGCCATCATTACCCCCGGCCCCAGCGGCGCCGTCTTGTCACCCGCGGCGATGGTGTAGCGCAGCGCCAGGGTGTTCACGTCGAAAACCATCAGCGAATCGCCGGTCCACCAGGTCATCAGGCTGCCGGCGTGCGAGACCGCCGCCGAGCGCGACGGCGGCTTGGGCAGCAGGGTGCTCGCCACGGTGGCGCCGGTTTCGTCGATCACGTCCACCCGGGGCTGGGGCGCCGGCAGGTACACCGCGGTGGTGGTGTCCCGGACTGCCAGCACCCGGGCACCCGAATCGGGCGCGATCCCCGGCTCGGCCACGACGTGTTGCTGGGGTTCGTCGTCGTCCTTGCCCGGCCGGAGCAGCACCAGGCGCAGGTCGGCCTGATTCGCGCAGCTCTCCAGCACCGAGACCGCGGACGAGCTGGCCGCGGCCGAGATCAGCCTGCAGCCGGAGTGCAGCCCTCGCGACGACGGCTTCACCCGGGCGTCGGTCTCGCCGTAGGCCACCATCCGGACCATGTCCGAGCGCCACAGCTCCAGGCGGGTGTCACCGACCGACAAGACGGTCATGCCGTCGGAGGAGAGCCGCACCCGCGGGTCGGCGTAGCCACTGCGGGCGGGGCCGCGGTGACCGGTGGAGCCGTCCAGGGTGCTCACCTGCCCGCAGCCGCGGTCGTCGCGGTAGACCCCGACGGCGTAGCGGTACAGCCACGAGACTCCGCAGAGGCTGGTGTCGCGGGCGTAGCTCCAGCGGGACTGGCCCGTGCCGGCGTCGCGCCCGTCGATCCGCACGCCCGCACCGGTGACGACCACCCCGCCCACCACCACCGGCTCGGTGGTGGCCGGACTGGAGGCGGTCCACAGTTGTTTCAGGCCGGCGGGAACCTGCCGGGCCGGGCTCGGGTTGGGCGCCGGGACGGCGGCCGGGCGGCTGCTGGTGGCCCGCGCGTCGCTGGTCCACCAGATGAGGGCCGCCGTCACCGCGACGACGACCGCGATGGTCGCGGCGGCCAGGATGTCGCGCTTGGTCCGGCGCTCGGGTCTGACCATGCGTGGCGCGGGGAATTAGTTGTTTTGCGCGGTGGGGGCCGCCGCGGCGGCTTCCGCCGGCTTGCGGCGCCGACGGCGGCGACGGCTGGAGCCGGCGTTTCCCGGCGGGGAGCCGGCCGGCGTTTCCGCGGCGGCATCACCGTTGCTGCTCGCGGCGCCGTTGCCCGACGGGTGCGCGCTGACCGGCTGGCCGCCGCGGGTGCGCCGCCGCGTCCCGGACCGCCGCGCGGTCTTCTCCGATTTCTGTCCCGGCTTCTGGGTGGCGCGCTCACCGGTGCGGCGCGCGCCCTGCGCCTTGCGGGCCGCACCGACGGTGCCTCCGGCATCGGCGGGGATGCTCAGCTCGTCGTACAGGTGCGGCGAGCTGGAGTAGGTCTCGGCGGGTTCGGGGTTGTCCAGCCCCAACGCCTTATCGATCAGCGCCCAGCGGGTGAGCTCGTCCCAGTCCACCAGGGTGACGGCGACGCCGGTCTTGCCGGCGCGGCCGGTGCGCCCGATGCGGTGCACGTACGCCTGCTCGTCCTCGGGGATCTGGTAGTTGATGACGTGGGTGACGTCATCGATATCGATGCCGCGCGCGGCCACGTCGGTGGCCACCAGCACGTCGATGTCGCCGGTCCGGAAAGCCTTGAGCGCCTTCTCGCGTGCCACCTGTCCGAGGTCGCCGTGGACGGCGCCCACCGCGAAACCGCGCTCGGCCAACTCGTC
Organism: Mycobacterium sp. 5-140-3-2; assembly: GCF_035666375.1. Taxonomy (NCBI): domain Bacteria; kingdom Bacillati; phylum Actinomycetota; class Actinomycetes; order Mycobacteriales; family Mycobacteriaceae; genus Mycobacterium; species Mycobacterium sp. 5-140-3-2. The sequence goes on along the minus strand of NZ_CP142025.1, from coordinate 4,374,698 downwards.
GGCGACCTTCTGGGCGGTGCGCTTGGTGCGGGTGAAGATCATCGTGGCGCCGCGGCCCTCGGCCTGCAGGATCCGGCTGACCAGCTCCACCTTGTCCAGGGCGTGCGCCCGGTAGGCGTACTGGACGGTGGTGTCGTGGGTGGCCGCCGAGTGCGGCGCTTCGGCCCGGATGTGGGTGGGCTGGTTCATGAAGGTGCGGGCCAGCGTGATGATCGGGTCCGGCATGGTCGCCGAGAACAGCATCGACTGCCGGTCGACGGGGATCTGCCGCAGGATGCGCTCGATGTCGGGCAAAAAGCCGAGGTCGAGCATCTCGTCGGCCTCGTCGAGCACCAGCACCGAGAGCCCACCGAGCTGCAGGTGGCCCTGCTGGCTCAGGTCGAGCAGCCGGCCCGGGGTGCCCACCACGACGTCGGCGCCGGCGCGCAGCGCCTCGATCTGCGCCTCGTAGGGGCGGCCGCCGTAAATGGGGACCACGGAGAGCCGACGGCCTTCGTCGGCGGTCAAATGCTTGGCCGCCAGCGCCAGGTCATCGGTTACCTGCAGGCAGAGCTCGCGGGTGGGCACCACGATCAGCGCGCGGGGTGTTCCGTTGAGCGGCCGCGCGGCGGTGCCGGAGGTGATGCGCTGTAGCAGCGGCACCCCGAAGGCGAAGGTCTTGCCCATGCCGGTGCGGGCCTGCCCGATCAGGTCGTCGCCGGCGAGCGCGAGCGGCAGGGTCAGTTCCTGGATGGCGAAAGGGCTTTCGATCCCCTTTTCGGCGAGTGCGCGCACGATTTCGTCGCGGACACCGAGTTGAGCAAAGGTCAGTTCAGTTGTGCTGGTCAGTGTGGTCATGCGTGGGTAGGTAGCCTCTCGAAGACGTATCGGATTGTGTCGGGTGTTTCTCTGTCGCGGTCACGCGCGCACGAGTTCCGACTCCGAATACGTCGCCGAGTCGCGGGCTCCGGCTCAGTCTGGGGGTCCCAGCCCGGGCGGGCCTGCTGTGCACGCACATTTCGCCGATAGCGGCGTGGGAAGAACATTTGGCACAAATAACACCGCCATCTACCTACATGATAGCTGGTCGAGCTCCGGCACCCGTTTCGCGCCAACTCCGCCGACTACAGTGTTGCCATGACCCGGCCCTCTTACCAGCCCTCTTCCACCGACCAAGTGGAGGAGTCGGCTGCCCCGCGATTGTCGGCCGATCACCCCGGGGTCAACGAGTTGTTCGCGGTCTTGGCCTACGGCGAGATCGCCGCGTTCTACCGGCTCACCGACGAGGCGCGGATGGCCCCTGACCTGCGCGGACGGATCTCGATGGCGAGCATGGCCGCCGCGGAGATGCAGCACTACGAGCAGCTGCGCGACGCGCTGGAAAGCCGCGGCGTCGACGTCGTGTCGGCGATGTCGAAGTACGTGTCGGCGCTGGAGAACTACCACCGCCTGACGATGCCCAGCACGTGGCTGGAAGCCTTGGTGAAGACGTATGTCGGTGACGCCCTGGCCGCCGATTTGTACCTGGAGATCGCCGACGGGCTGCCCGACGAGGTTGCCGACGTGGTGCGGGGGGCGCTGGCCGAGACCGGGCACTCGCAGTTCGTGGTCGCCGAGGTGCGCGCCGCCGTCACGTCCAGCGGCAAGCAACGCAGCCGGCTCGCGCTGTGGTCCCGTCGGCTGTTCGGCGAGGCGATCACCCAGGCCCAGTACCTGCTGGCCGACCACGACGAGCTCGTCGACCTGGTGATGTCGGGCGCCGGCGGGCTGGGCCAGCTCAACGCGTTCTTCGATCGGTTGCAGCAGACGCACGACCGCCGCATGCACGAGTTGGGCCTGAGCTGACGGCCGTCAAACTCAGCGCGAGCAGGTCGCCATGTTCGACGGGCTGCCCGACGCCATGATCCGCTGACCGGCGGCGTTGAAGACCGAGCAGCTGAGCTGGCCGTAGAAGCTGGTCGCGACCACGGATTCGGTCTGCACGCCGGGATTGAGGACCACCACCTTCGACCACGGCAGCGAGACGTTGAACTCGCTCTGCGGGACGCCCCGCGCGTCGGTGTAGACCACGTTCACCAGGTCCAGCAGCTGCTTGGTCCCGCTCACGCTGTAGACGACGGTGCGCGGGTTCAGCGCGGCCGTCGGCGGCGCGGGCGCGAGAGGCGGTGCGGCCGTGGGGGTTTGGGCCGCCGGGGTGCTGGGCGCGGCGCTCGGTGTGGTGACGGTCGTCACGGTCTCCGGCGGCAGCTGGGCCACGCGCGAGGGGCTCGGTGGCGCGGACGCCTTGGTGGTCGCGGGTGCCGAGGTCACCGGGTGGGGGGCCGGCGCTCCCAGCGTGGCCTTGGTTGACGCGCTGTCGCCGCTGTTGATGATGACGGCGGTGGCGATGGCGCCGACGGCCACCACCGCGCCGAGGATCGCCGTCGCGGGTCGCCAGCGTGAATCGGCCGGCCAGCCCGTCCAGTTGTAGTCGGCGTTCAGGTAGGGGTCGGTGTCGCAGTCGTCAGCGTCGTCGTCCGGGTAGCTCCGGATCCGGTCGTCGAGGTGCGGCAATGTGGTACCCATGGGGCCGAAGTTAGCCATGCGAAAGCGCGGATCGGGTATCGCGCGGGTGTGTGAGACAACCTGCAAGCGAATCGTTATCGGCGCGCGACCGAAGTTTCGCTGACCGCGAAGTGTGGGGACGCGACGAGGTGGGGGTCGGCCGCGTCAACTAGCCTGCTGCTGACGGGGCTGGGACTTCGCCGCCCGCGCACGACTTCAATGCCTACGGAAGGGGTGACCGTGGAGGTCAAGATCGGGATCACGGATAGTCCGCGCGAGTTGGTCCTTGCCAGCGACCAGACGCCCGCCGAAGTCGAAGACCTGGTCAGCGCCGCGCTCGGCGAGGGGTCGGGGCTGCTGCGACTGAGCGACGAGCGGGGCCGTCGCTTCCTGATCCACACCAGCAAGATCGCCTACGTCGAGATCGGCGTCGCCGACGCGCGGCGGGTCGGCTTCGGGATCGGTGCCGAAATCGAAGCCGGCAAACATGCCGGCAAGGGACGCTAGGAGCGGGTCAGCGGCACGTGTGACAGTCCGCCCCAGGCGAACTGGACGGTGCCCTCGACGGCGTCCGCCTTCGAAATCGGGCGATCGGAGTCGAGCCAGTACCTGGCGCAGTCGACGCTGATGCCGACCAGCCCGACGGCGATCATCCGCGCGCGGTGCGGGTCCAGCCCGGAATCCTCGCTGATCAACGCGAACACCGCGTCGATGCAGGATTCGGTGGCCACGCGCACCTGGGCGGCCACCTCGGGCTCGGTGACGTAGTCGTTTTCGAAGATCAGCCGGTAGCCCTGGCTGTCGTGCTCGATGAAATCGAAGAACGCCTGCACCGCGGCGTGCAACCGCCGGCGGTTGTCCTTGGTGGTGCTCAACGCCTGCTGGACGCCGGAGACCAGGTTTTCCACGTGCCGCGCCAGCACGGCGAGGTACAGCTCGAGCTTGCTCGTAAAGTGTTGGTACAGAACGGGTTTGCTAACCCCGGCGCGATCGGCGATCTCGTCCATGCCGGCCGCGTGGTAGCCGCGGTCGACGAAGACGTCGCTGGCGACGATGAGCAACTGGCCGCGGCGCTCATCGCGGGGCAGCCGGTTGCCCCGCCGGTTGGGGGCCGCGGCGCCGTCCGCCGGCCTGCCGCGGTCAGCCGATCTGACGGCACGCCGTGCCGGCATCTTGGCGAGTTCGCTCATCGAGTCCTCATCTGATTGTCGACGGCCGGCCGTCGGTCCACCGGGGCTAGCCGCTCGCAGCTCGTTGAAAAGACCTTACTACCCGCGGGGTTGGAGCTCCCGCCGTCGGCGTCGTCGTACCTGGCAGAAGCGGTGTCGGGCGCCGGATTCGGGCGCGCCACGGTCGGCGTGGGTGGTCCGCTGTGTAATCCTGGGAAAATGACGTCGCAGCGACCCCCGCGCAGCAGCGGTCGCGTGCCGGTGCTGCGCGACGAGTGGCGCGAGCCGCTGCGGGCGCTGCGTGACCCCCTGGCCGCCCCGGAAGCCGGGCGGGCGCGGGCCGACCGTGAGCGGCAGCGGCAGTGGCGCAAACAAACGTGGCTCGGGCGGTTCGTCTCCACCTACGGCTGGCGCGCGTACGCGCTGCCGGTCCTGGCGGTGCTGACGGCCGTGGTCATGTACCAGACGGTGACCGGCGCCGGCGCGTCGAAGCCCACGAACAGCCAGCCCATCGAGAGTCCGCCCGCGATCGGCGCGGTGGGCACCACGATCATCGACGCGCCGCCGCGTGGGCTCGCCGCGTTCGACGCCAACCTGCCGGCCGGGACGTTGCCCGACGGCGGCCCCTTCACCGAAGCCGGCGACAAGACGTGGCACGCGGTGCCGGGCGCGACGCCCCAGTTCGGCCAGGGCACCGCCAAGGTGTTCCGGTACACCGTCGAGGTGGAGAACGGCATCGACCCGACGATGTTCGGCGACGACGAAGCGTTCGCGCAGATGGTCGACCAGACGTTGGCCAATCCGAAGGGCTGGACGCACAACCCGCAGTTCGCTTTCATCCGGATCGACGGCGCCAGTGGGGCAAAGCCCGACTTTCGGATCTCGCTGGTGTCGCCGGTGACGGTGCGGGAGGGGTGCGGCTACGAATTCCGGCTGGAGACGTCCTGCTACAACCCGGTTTTCGGCGCCAACCGCGAGGCGCGGGTTTTCATCAACGAGGCGCGCTGGGTGCGCGGCGCCGTGCCGTTCGAAGGGGACATCGGTTCGTACCGGCAATACGTGATCAACCACGAGGTCGGCCACGCCATCGGATACCTGCACCACGAGGCCTGCGAACAGCAGGGCGCCCTGGCGCCGGTGATGATGCAGCAGACGTTCTCCACGTCCAACAACGACGCCGCGCAGTTCGACCCCGACACCGTCAAGGCCGACGGGAAAACCTGCCGCTTCAACCCCTGGCCGTACCCGATCGCCTAGCGGCCGAGTGCCTTCGTTGCCGTCGCCCCGGCGGGCTGCTGTGATGGATTCATAAGCAGAACCACGAAGCTGACCGAGGAGATGTTGTCCGTGTCGTCGTTGCCGCCGCTGGTGGCACCCGCAGACCACCTGACCGGCGACGAGGTGGCCCGCTACAGCCGTCACCTGATCATTCCCGGCCTGGGGGTCGACGGGCAGAAGCGACTCAAGAACGCCCGGGTGCTGGTGATCGGCGCCGGTGGCCTGGGGGCGCCGACCTTGCTGTACCTTGCCGCGGCCGGCGTGGGCACGATCGGCATCGTCGAATTCGACGTCGTCGAGGAATCGAACCTGCACCGCCAGATCATTCACGGCGTGGCCGACGTCGGGCGTCCCAAGGCCGTGTCGGCGCGGGAGTCGATGCTCGCGATCAACCCGCTGGTGGACGTGCGCCTGCACGAGGTGCGCCTGGACTCCACCAACGCCGTCGAGTTGTTCAGTTGCTACGACCTGATCGTGGACGGCACCGACAACTTCGCGACCCGGTACCTGATCAACGACGCGGCGGTGCTGGCGAAAAAGCCGTACGTGTGGGGCTCGATCTACCAATTCGAGGGCCAGATCTCGGTGTGCTGGGAGGACGCGCCGGACGGACGCGGCCTCAACTACCGCGACCTGTACCCGGAGCCGCCGCCGCCCGGCACCGTTCCGTCGTGCGCCGAAGGCGGCGTGCTGGGCATCGTCTGCGCGTCCATCGCCTCGGTGATGAGCACCGAAGTGATCAAACTCATCACCGGCATCGGCGATTCGTTGCTGGGCCGGTTGATGATCTACGACGCGCTGCAGATGACCTACCGCACGATCGCGATTCGCCGGGACCCGTCCGACGCGTCGAGGCCGAAGATCACCGAGCTCGTCGACTATGAGCAGCTGTGCGGCGCGGTGGCCGACACCTCAGCCGGCGACGCGACGGCCATCACCCCGCGGGAGCTGCGCGAACTGCTGGATTCCGGCAAGGAGCTGGCCCTGATCGACGTCCGCGAGCCCGTGGAGTTCGACATCGTGCACATCGACGGCGCGCAGCTGGTCCCGCAGTCGTCGATCAACTCGGGTGAGGGTCTGGCAAAGCTGCCGCGGGACCGCATGCCGGTGCTGTATTGCAAAACGGGCGTGCGCTCGGCGCAGGCGCTGGCGGTGCTGAAGCAGGCGGGGTTCGCCGATGCGGTGCACCTGGAGGGCGGAATTGTGGCCTGGGCGCAGCAGATGCAACCCGACATGATCCTGTACTGAGCTTCGCCGCTGTTGGACTCGTTTAGAGTACCGGTGTGACAGTCGAGCCACCGCCGGACCATGTGCTGTCGGCGTTCGGTTTGGCCGGCGTCAAACCCGTCTATCTGGGCGCCAGCTGGGAGGGTGGCTGGCGGTGCGGTGAGGTCGTCCTGTCGCTGGTGGCCGACAACGCCCGCGCGGCGTGGTCCGCCCGGGTCCGCGAGACGTTGTTCGTCGACGGCGTCCGGCTGGCCCGCCCGGTCCGGTCCACCGACGGGCGCTACGTCGTTTCCGGGTGGCGGGCGGACACCTTCGTCGCGGGGACGCCGGAGCCCCGCCACGACGAGGTCGTCTCGGCGGCGGTGCGCCTGCACGAGGCGACGGGCAAACTGGAACGCCCCCGCTTTTTGACCCAGGGCCCCGCGGCGCCCTGGGGGGACGTCGACATTTTCATCGCCGCCGACCGCGCGGCGTGGGAGGAACGGCCGCTGGCCTCGGTGCCGCCCGGCGCCCGGGTGGCCCCGGCCACCGCGGACGCCGAGCGCTCGGTGGAGTTGCTCAACCAGCTCGCCACGTTGCGCAAGCCGACCAAGAGTCCCAACCAGTTGGTCCACGGGGACCTTTACGGCACAGTGCTTTTCGTGGGCACCGCGGCGCCGGGCATCACCGACATCACCCCGTACTGGCGGCCCGCGTCATGGGCGGCGGGCGTGGCCGTCATCGACGCGTTGTCCTGGGGCGAGGCCGACGACGGACTCATCGAGCGCTGGAACGCCCTACCGGAATGGCCGCAGATGTTGTTGCGGGCGTTGATGTTTCGCCTGGCGGTCCATGCGCTGCACCCGCGGTCCACCGCCGAGGCGTTCCCCGGTCTGGCCCGCACCGCGGCGCTGGTCCGGTTGGTGCTCTAGGTTAGTTGCGTGGCGACCCGCTGCGCCCGGCTTCGGCCGGTAGTGGCGACCCGCTGCGCCCGGCTGCACCGCGCTTGCGATCGCCACGGCCGCGCTGGCGATCGCCACTAGGCCCCGTCCGGGAATTCGTAGCGAACCTCGCGCAGCGCGATCCGGCCGTCGCGGGCAAGCACGCCTTCGGCGCGCAGCAGCTCCAGCTGCCGGGTGGTCAGGTGGCGCGCCGGGCGCCCGGAGGCGGTGATGACGCGGTGCCACGGCAGGTCCGAGGAGTCGGTCCGCATGATCCAGCCGACGATCCGCGGGCTGGAAAGCCCTGCGACCGAGGCGATGTCGCCGTAGGTGGCCACCCTGCCGGACGGGATGGCGGCGACCAGCGCCCGCACCCGCTCGACCTGATCGTCGGTCACCGGCGCCACGGTCAGCGGGCTTCCAGTAGCTCGCGGGCCAGCGCGGCGACGTCGTCGGGCTTGGCGTAGGGCACCATGTGGTTGCAGTCGAAATCCAGCAGCCGGAAACGCGATCCCAGCCGCTGCGCAAGGCCCGCGATGAGTTCGTCGGTGACATACGGCGGCGATGTTCGCTTGGCGCGCACCAGGATCGTCGGCGTTTGCGCCGGCGGCAGCACCGCGTCGCGGGCGAGCTCGCTCCAGTACGCCATCATCGCCGGCAGGCTGATGCGCCAGCCGTAGCGGCCGTTGGGGAGGGCGACCAGATGCTCGTCGAGCTCGGCCTCGAGCAGCGCGGGCTCGACATCCGACCACGAGCCGTGCACCTTTTCCAGGCGCGCTTCCTCGGCGTCGGGATAGTTGGGCGAGGACAACATGGCCTCGGCGATTTCGCGCATCCACGCGCCGTCCAACCCGATCGCCGGATCGAGCAGCAGCAGCCCCGAAACCTGGTTCGGCCGGGCCGCGGCGAGGTGCATGGCGAGCCCTGCGCCGAACGAGTGGCCGACCACCACCACCGGCGTGCCGGGCTGCGCGTCGAGCAGCAAGGCCAGCGCCGAGACGTTGGCGTCGATGGTCCACGGCGCCGCCCACGAGGACCGGCCGTGGCCGAGCAGATCCGGTGCGGCCAGGCCGATCTCGGGCAGCAGGCCGGACAGGTGTTGCCACCGCTGCCCGTGCCCGGTCAGCCCGTGCAGCGCGAGGATCCGCGCCGGACCGGACGGACCGTAGCGGTGGACGTACAACTTCGCGGTCACCCGTCGATGGTGCCAGCCGCCGTCACCGGGCGTCGCGGGCGGTCCTCAGCGATCGTCGTCCCGATCGTCGTCCGCGGACACGACGTAGGCCTGCTCGATCACGTCGGCTTCGTTGGCCTCGCGGTCCCGGGCGCTCACGTAATCGGTGTCCAGGCCGGCGTCGTCGTCGGAATCGGCGGGCCGCAGTTGCTCCACCGCGTCGCCCTCGGGCGCCTCGTCGATGGGAAAGCCGTGCTCGTCCGTCATGGTCGTCAACCCCTCCTTTTGCAGCCTTGAGACCATTCTTCGCGCTGCTGCGACTTCCAGGGTAAGAGCTCGCGTCGGCGCTGACCGGGTCCACTTGTCACACCCTGGTGATTGCATGCAGCCATGGCACACACCTGGGAGGCCGACGCGAGCGCTGTGCTGGCGCCCGGCGCGCGCGGGATCGTTCGCGTGCTCGGCGGGCCCGGAACCGGAAAGAGCAGCCTGCTGATCGACGCCGCGGTCGCCCGGATCGACGCCGGGATCGACCCGGAATCGGTTCTGCTGCTGACCGGTTCGGGCCGGCTCGGGATGGCCGAGCGCAGCGCGTTGACGACGGCGTTGCTGCGCTCCCGACCGGGCCGGGTCGCCGTCAGCGAACCGCTGGTGCGGACCGTGCACGGGTATGCCTACGCGGTCTTGCGGCGCGCCGCCGAACGGGCCGGCGATGCGCCCCCGCGGCTGGTCACCAGCGCCGAGCAGGACGCCATCATCCGGGAGCTGCTGGCCGGAGACCTCGACGACGGCCCCCGCGCGACGTCCGCGTGGCCGGCGCAGCTGCGGCCGGCGCTGAGCACCGCGGGGTTCGCCACGGAACTGCGAAACCTGTTGGCCCGCTGCGCCGAACGCGGTATCGACCCAGGGGAACTGGAGCGGCTCGGCCGTCGTTGCCGCCGGCCGGAATGGATCGCCGCGGGGCAATTCGCACGCCAGTACGAGCAGGTGATGTTGCTGCGCGCGGCGGTCGGCACGGCCGCGCCGGAGGCGACGACACCCGCGCTGGGCGCCGCCGAATTGGTGGGCGCGGCGCTGGAGGCGTTCGCCGTCGACCCCGAGCTGCTGGCGGCCGAACGCGGCCGGATCCGGGTCCTGCTGGTCGACGACGTCCAACAGCTCGACCCTCAGGCGGCCCGCCTGGTGCGGGTGCTCGCGGCGGGCGCCGAGCTGGCGCTGATCGCCGGGGACCCCAATCAGGCGGTGTTCGGCTTCCGGGGCGGCGAACCGGCCGGGCTGCTCGACGGCGACGGCCCGGCGGTGACGTTGACGACGTCGCATCGCTGCGCGCCCGCCGTGGCCCGCGCCGTCAGCGGCATCGCCGCCCGGTTGCCCGGCGGCGGCGCCGGCCGCCGGATCGACGGCGCCGGGGCGGGGGAGGGATCGGTCACGGTGCGCCTCGCCGCCTCGGCGCACGCCGAGGCGGCGGCGATCGCCGACGCGCTGCGGCGGGCGCACCTGGTCGACGGCGTGCCCTGGTCGCAGATGGCGGTCATCGTCCGGTCGGTACCGCGGGCCGGCGCGCGGTTGCCGCGCGCGCTCGCCGCCGCCGGGGTGCCGGTGGCCGCGGCCGCCGCCACCGGGCCGCTGGCCGAGGAGCCGGCGGTGCGCGCGCTGCTGACCGTGCTGCTGGCCGCCGCCGACGGGCTGGACGGGCAGCAGGCGCTGGCGTTGCTGACCGGCCCCATCGGCCGCGTCGACCCGGTTTCGCTGCGGCAACTGCGCCGAACCCTGCAGCGCGCCAACCCCGATCGCCCGCCGGGCGACTTCGCCGAGCTGTTGGTCGAGACGCTGTCGGGCGCCGTGCCGCCGGGTCCACAGTTCCGTTCGTTGCGCAAGGTCCGCGCGGTGCTGGATGCTGCCGCGCGGTGCCACGAAGCCGGTGAGGACCCGCGCTACACCCTGTGGGCCGCCTGGGACCGGTCCGGGCTGCAGCGCCGCTGGCTGTCGGTCAGCGAGCGCGGCGGCCCCGCCGCGGCCCAGGCCACCCGGGATCTCGAGTCGGTCACCGCGTTGTTCGACATCACCGACGACTACGTGTCGCGCACTTCCGGCGCGTCGTTGCGCGGCCTGGTCGAGCACGTCGCCGCGCTGCACCTGCCGAACGCCAACCCCGAGCCGGCCGCCACGGCGGGGCAGGTCAGGGTGCTCAGCGCGCACGCCGCGCTGGGACACGAATGGGATTTCGTGGTCATCGCCGGATTGCAGGATGGTTTGTGGCCCAACACCGTTCCGCGGGGCGGTGTGCTGGGCACCCAGCGGCTGCTCGACGAGCTGGACGGGGTCACCGCGGACGCCTCGATGCGCGCACCCCTGGTGGCCGAGGAGCGGCGGTTGCTGGTGGCGGCGATGGGCCGTGCCCGCCGGCGGCTGTTGGTGACGGCGGTCGACAGCGACACCGGTGGGGCGGACCACGCGGCCGCGCTGCCGTCGCCGTTCTTCTTCGACATCGCGCAATGGGCCGACGAAGACGTGGAAACGACTGCGCTGCAACCTGTTTCGGCGCCCCGGGTGCTGTCGGCGGCTGCGCTGGTGGGCCGGCTGCGGGGCGTGGTCTGCGCCCCCGACGGGGCGGTGGACGAGCTCGCCCGCGACTGCGCGGCAACGCAATTGGCCCGCCTGGCCAAAGCCGGGGTGCCCGGCGCCGACCCGGCCGGCTGGCACGGCCTGACCCCGGTCAGCACCGGTGAGCCGCTGCGGGGTGGCGGCGACGTCGTGACGCTGACCCCGTCGACCCTGCAGACACTGACCGACTGCCCGCTGCGCTGGCTCGCCGAACGCCACGGCGGGACCAATCCGCGCGACCTGCGCTCCACCATCGGTTCGGTAGTGCACGCGCTGATCGCCGAACCGCATCGAAGCGAATCCGAACTGCTGGCCGAGCTGGAGCGCGCCTGGCAGCACCTACCCTTTGCGGCGCAATGGCATTCGGACAACGAGCTGGCCCGTCACCGCGCGATGCTCGAGGCGTTCGTCGAGTGGCGAAGCCAGAGCCGCGGCGCGCTCACCGAGGTCGGCGTCGAGGTCGAGATCGACGGAACCCTTCAAACCGGTGACGGGGAACAGGTTCGGCTGCGCGGCCGCGTCGACCGGCTGGAGCGCGACGCCGCCGGCCGGCTGGTGATCGTCGACGTCAAGACCGGCAAGTCCCCGGTCAGCAAGGACGACGCCCAACAACACGCCCAACTGGCGATGTATCAGCTGGCGGTATCCGAAGGCCTGGTGGCCCCCGGAGGCGACACCGTGGAACCCGGTGGGGCGCGGCTGGTTTACGTCGGCAAGGCCGGGGCGGCCGGGGCCGTCGAACGCGAACAGGACCCGCTCACCGCGGACGCCGGCGACGAATGGCGACAGGTCATCCGGCGTGCCGCCGCCGCCACGGCCGGCCCGCAGTTCGTGGCGCGGCGCAACGACGGTTGCACGCACTGCCCCATCCGGCCGTGCTGCCCGGCGCACACCGACGGGGCGGCCCGATGAACGCCCGCTACAACCCGAGCGAATTGGCTTGCGCGCTCGGCCTTTTCCCGCCGACCGAGGAGCAGTCCGCGGTCATCGCCGCGCCGCCGGGCCCGCTGGTCGTCATCGCGGGGGCCGGAGCCGGTAAGACCGAGACCATGGCCGCACGGGTGGTGTGGCTGATCGCCAACGGCTACGCCGAACCCGCCCAGGTGCTGGGACTGACGTTCACCCGCAAGGCCGCCGGCCAGCTGCTGCGCCGCGTCCGGTCCCGGCTGGCCCGGTTGGCCGGCGTCGGCCTGGGCCCGGTCGGCGATGCCGTCGCCGAGCCCGAGGGCGCCCCGGTGATCAGCACCTACCACGCGTTCGCGGGTTCGTTGCTGCGCGACTACGGGCTGCTGCTGCCCGTCGAGCCCGACACCCGGTTGCTCAGCGAAACCGAGCTGTGGCAGCTGGCTTTCGACGTGGTCAACGGCTACCGCGGCGAGCTGCACACCGACAAGACCCCGGCCGCCGTCACCTCGATGGTGTTGCGCCTGTGGGGACAGTTGGCCGAACACCTCGTCGACACCGGACAGCTGCGCGATACCCACGTCGAGCTAGAGCGGCTCGTCCATGGCCTGCCCGCGGGGCCCTATCAGCGGGAGCGCGGTCCCAGCCAATGGTTACTGCGCCTGCTGGGCACCCAGACCGAGCGCGCGGAGTTGGTGCCTCTGCTGGACGCGCTCGACGAGCGCATGCGCGCCGAGAAAGTGATGGATTTCGGCATGCAGATGGCCTCGGCCGCGCGGTTGGCGGCGGGCTTCCCCCAGGTCGGTGAGGACCTGCGCGCCCGCTACCGGGTGGTGCTGCTCGACGAGTATCAGGACACCGGCCACGCCCAGCGCATCGCGCTGTCGGCCCTGTTCGGCGGCGGGGTCGACGACGGGCTGGCGCTGACGGCCGTGGGCGACCCCATCCAGTCCATCTACGGCTGGCGCGGGGCCTCGGCGACCAACCTGCCCCGGTTCACCACCGACTTTCCCCGCTCCGACGGCACACCCGCGCCCGCCCTGGAATTGCGGACCAGCTGGCGCAATCCGCCGCGGACCCTGCGGGTCGCCAACGCCGTATCCGCCGAGGCGCGGCGGCGATCGGTGGCCGTGCACGCGCTGCGCCCTCGCCCGGACGCCCCGCCCGGCACGGTCCGCTGCGCCCTGCTGCCCGACGTGGTGGCCGAGCGCGAGTGGATCGCCGACCAACTCGACGCCCACTACCGGCGGGCCCGGGCCGACGGCGTGAGCCCGCCGACGGCCGCGGTGCTGGTGCGCCGCAACGCCGACGCCGCGCCGATCGCCGACGCGTTGCGGGCGCGCGGCATTCCCGTCGAGGTGGTCGGGCTGGCCGGGCTGCTGTCGGTGCCCGAGGTCGCCGAGGTGGTGGCCATGCTGCGGCTGGTCGCCGACCCGACGGCCGGCGCGGCGGCGATGCGGGTGCTCACCGGCGCGCGCTGGCGCCTCGGCGCCCGCGACATCGCCGCGCTGTGGCAGCGTGCGCGCGCGCTCGGCGGGACCGCGGGGGACCCCGCGCCGCCCTCGCCCGAGGCGATTGCGCGCGCCGCCGACCCCTCGCACGTCGACGCCGACACCGTCTGCCTGGCCGACGCGATCGCCGACCCGGGTCCGGCCGGCTCGTATTCGGCGGCGGGGTATCAGCGGATCACCGCCTTGGGCGCCGAGCTGAGCGCCCTGCGCGCCCACCTCGGCCATCCCCTTGCCGACCTGGTGGCCGAGGTGCGCCGCGTGCTGGGCGTCGACTGCGAGGTCCGGGCCGCGGCGGGGGTGGCGGCGGGTTGGGCCGGCACCGAGCACCTGGACGCGTTCGCCGACGTCGTCGCCGGTTACGCCGAGCGCGCCGACGGCGCGGCCACGCGGCTGGACGCGTCCGCAACCGCCTCGGTGGGCGGGCTGCTGGGGTTTCTGGATGCCGCCGAGGCGGTCGAGAACGGTTTGGCGCCGGCACCTTTGGCGGTCGCGCGCGACCGCGTCCAGGTGCTCACCGTGCATTCGGCGAAGGGACTCGAATGGGAGGTGGTGGCGGTCGCGCACCTCTCGGGTGGGACGTTCCCGTCGACCGCGTCCAGGAGCACCTGGCTCACCGACGCCGCGGAGCTGCCCCCGCTGCTTCGCGGCGACCGCGCCGCCGCCGGGGCGCTGGGCATCCCGGTGCTCGACACCTCGGACGTCACCAACCGAAAACAACTGTCGGACAAGATCTCCGAGCATCTCCGCCAGCTCGATCAGCGGCGCGTGGACGAGGAGCGCCGATTGTTGTATGTCGCGATCACCCGGGCCGAGGACACCCTGCTGGTGTCCGGGCACCACTGGGGCGCCACCGGGGTCAAGCCGCGCGGCCCGTCGGATTTCCTGGTGGAAATCAAGGACGTCATCGACCGTGCGGCCGTGGCGGGCGACCCCTGCGGCACCGTGGAGCACTGGGCGCCGTCGCCCGCCGACGGCGAGCGAAACCCGCTTCGCGACAACGTCATCGAAGCGGTGTGGCCGGCAGACCCGCTGGCCGTGCGGCGCGAGGAGGTCGAGCGCGGTGCGACGCTGGTGAGGCGGGCGCTCGCCGCCGGACCCGGCCGGCCGTGTGCCGATGTCGACGGCTGGGCCGCCGACGTCGATGCGTTGCTGGCCGAACGGGCGCGGTTGATCGAGCCACCGGTCCGGGAACTGCCCGGCCAGCTGTCGGTCAGCTCCCTGGTCGGCCTGGCGCGCGACCCGGCGGGCACCGCGCAGCGGTTGAGGCATCGGCTACCGTCGCGGCCGGATCCGCATGCGTTGCTGGGCAATGCGTTTCACTCCTGGGTCCAGAAGTTCTACGGCGCAGAATGCCTGTTCGATCTCGGCGATCTGCCGGGTGCGGCGGACTCCGACGTCGGCGACAGCGCCGAATTGGCCGCGCTGCAGGCCGCATTCACCGAATCTCCTTGGGCCGCAAGGACTCCCGTCGCCGTCGAGGTGCCGTTCGAGATGCCGATCGGTGAGACCCTGGTCCGCGGGCGCATCGACGCGGTGTTCGCCGATCCCGACGGCGGCGCGACCGTCGTGGACTGGAAAACGGGCGAACCGCCGCACGGCGCGGAGGCGCTGCGCCAGGCCGCCGTCCAGCTCGCGGTGTACCGGATGGCCTGGGCGGCGCTGGCCGGGGTCGCGGAATCGTCGGTGCGCACCGCCTTCTACTACGTGCGCGCCGGTACCACCGTGGTCCCCGGCGAACTGCCGAGCGCCGCCGAGCTGGCCGGGTTGCTGATCGATCCGGACGGTACGCGGTGTGACCCGCGCCGCCCGAGTATCGGGGAGGCGGTGCCCGTGGTTACATAAGACGCGTGCGTGTCTCGTGCGCGGAAATCAAACCGATGACGGGCCGCCGTGGGCAACGGTAGGTCCCGAAAGCTGAGCGGTCTGGACGAAACGCTGACCGCCCAGCGCGGTCACCAGCTGATCGGCGTGGTGCGCATCCCCGAAGAGCACGCCAGCCCCATTCGGGTCATCACCCGCCGCCTGGCCATCGCCCTGGTGGTGCTGTTCGGCGCGGCCGTCATCGTCTACCTGGACCGCGACGGGTTCCGCGATGTGCGCAACGAGCCGCTGACATTTTTGGACTGCCTGTATTTCTCGGCGGTTTCGCTGTCGACCACCGGCTATGGCGACATCACGCCGTACACCGAAACCGCGCGCCTGGTGCACACCCTGATCTTCACCGCGCTGCGGATCGCGTTCCTGGCCGTGCTGGTCGGCACCACGCTCGAAGTGCTTTCCGAGCGGTCTCGCCAAGGGTGGAAGATTCAGCGTTGGAGGAGCAGAGTGCGCAATCACACCATCGTGATCGGTTATGGCACCAAGGGCAAAACGGCGGTGGCCGCGATCCTCGGCGACGAAACCATCCAGGCGGAGGTGGTCGTCGTCGACACCGATCGCAGCACGCTCGAGCACGCCGAGAGCGCGGGCCTGGTCACCGTCCACGGTGACGCCACCAAGGCCGATGTGTTGCGGCTGGCCGGGGCCCAGCACGCCGCGTCCATCATCGTCGCCACCAGCCGCGACGACACCGCGGTGCTGGCGACGCTGACCGCGCGCGAGATCGCGCCCAACGCCAAGATCGTCGCCTCGATCCGGGAGGCCGAGAACCAGCACCTGCTGCAGCAGTCGGGGGCGGACTCGGTCGTGGTCTCGTCGGCGACCGCGGGCCGGCTCCTCGGGCTTGCCACCACGACGCCCAGCGTCGTGGAGATGATCGAGGACCTGCTGACGCCCGACGCCGGGCTCGCCATCGCCGAGCGTGAGGTCGAGCAGAGCGAAGTGGGCGGCTCGCCGCGGCATTTGCGCGACATCGTGCTCGGTGTGGTGCGCGACGGGCACCTGTGGCGCATCGACGCCCCGGAGGTGGACGCCGTCGAGGCCAACGACCGCCTGCTCTACATCCGAAGCGTGGGGCATTGATGGCGATCGCGGATTTTCAGCTGCGCAGCGTCCCGTTGCTGTCGCGCGTCGGAGCCGACCGAGCCGATCAGCTGCGCACCGACGTCGAGGCGGCCACCGCGGGCTGGGCCGAGGCGGCGCTGCTGCGGGTGGACTCGCGCAATCAGGTGCTGGTTTCCGACGGCCGGGTGGTGCTGGGTGCCGCCGCCGAACTCGGCGACAAGCCGCCGTCGGAGGCGGTGTTTCTGGGGCGCCTCGAGGGTGGCCGCCACGTGTGGGCGATCCGCGGCGCGCTGCAGGCCCCGGAGGACCCCGACGCGCGCACCGAGGTGGTGAACTTGCGCAGCCTCGGCCCGATCTTCGACGACACCAGCGGCCAGCTGATGTCATCGGCTGTCGCACTGTTGAATTGGCATGAGAAGTCTCGATTCAGCTCGGTGGACGGTTCACCCACACGTCCGGCCCGGGCGGGTTGGTCACGCGTGAACCCGGTCACCGGGCACGAGGAGTTCCCGCGCATCGACCCGGCGGTGATTTGTCTGGTGCACGACGGCGGCGACCGCGCGGTGCTGGCGCGCCAGGCGGTGTGGCCGGAGCGGATGTTCTCGCTGTTGGCCGGATTCGTCGAGGCCGGTGAGTCTTTCGAGGGGTGTGTGGCTCGGGAGATCCGTGAGGAGATCGGGCTGACCGTGCGTGACGTGCGCTATTTGGGCAGTCAGCCGTGGCCGTTCCCGCGCTCGCTGATGGTCGGCTTCCACGCCGTCGGCGACCCGGCGCAGGACTTTTCGTTCAACGACGGCGAGATCGCCGAGGCGGCGTGGTTCACGCGCGACGAGGTGCGCGAGGCGCTGGCGGCCGGGGACTGGTCGAGTTCCTCGGAGTCGAAACTCCTGCTGCCCGGGTCGATTTCGATCGCGCGGGTGATCATCGAATCCTGGGCCGCGATCGACTGACTGGGCCTGCTCAGCTACCGGTCTCGGCCAGCTTCGCCTTCACCTGGGCCGCGCTCGGGTTGGTCAGCGTCGACCCGTCGGCGAACTTCACCGTCGGGACCGTCCTGTTGCCGCCGTTGACCGAGCTGACGAAGTCAGCGGCCGCCGCGTCGTGCTCGATGTCGACCGCCTCATACGGTATTCCGTTGGACTTGAGCACCGTCATGAGCCGATGGCAGTAGCCACACCAGGAGGTCGTGTAGACGGTGAGCGGGGCAGTGGTCATAGCCCGATAACGTAGCCCGGCGACGATGCATTCCGCGCAGCGGGATGCGGAGGAGTGGGCGCTCGGGGGTAGCCCGGCGACGATGCATTCCGCGCAGCGGGATGCGGAGGAGTGGGACGCGACGCGCCGTGGCGACACGCCAGGCCATCCGATTCGGGCGTGGCGATGCATCAGCTCGCTCGGCGACTTGTCAGTATGGGAAGCCACTATGGACGCCATGCCGACGGTCGCCGATCCACTGACAGCCGGGCTGGACGACGAGCAGCGCGAGGCCGTGCTGGCTCCGCGCGGCCCGGTCTGCGTGCTGGCCGGCGCCGGAACGGGCAAGACCCGCACCATCACTCACCGGATCGCCCAGCTGGTCGCCGGCGGTCATGTCGCCGCCGGCCAGGTGCTGGCGGTCACGTTCACCCAGCGGGCGGCGGGGGAGATGCGCTCCCGGTTGCGGGCGATCGACGCCGCGGCGGGCACGGGGCCGGCCGTCGGCGCGGTCTCGGCCCTGACCTTTCACGCCGCCGCCCACCGGCAGCTGCGGTACTTCTGGCCGCGGGTGGTCGGTGACACCGGGTGGCAGCTGCTGGACAGCAAGTTCGCGGTGGTGGCCCGGGCGGCCAGCCGCACCCGGCTCAACGCCAGCACCGACGACGTGCGCGACCTGGCCGGCGAGATCGAGTGGGCCAAGGCGTCGCTGATCGGCCCCGAGGAATACCCCGCCGCGGTGGCCGCCGCCGGGCGGGACATCCCCCTGGACGCCGCCCAGATCGCCGGCGTCTACGCCGCCTACGAGGCCCTCAAAGCGCGCGGCGAACACGTCACCCTGCTCGATTTCGACGACCTGCTGCTGCACACCGCGGCCGCGATCGAAAACGACCCGGCGGTGGCCGAGGAGTTCCGCGACCGCTACCGCTGCTTCGTGGTCGACGAATACCAGGACGTCACGCCGTTGCAGCAGCGGGTGCTGACCGCCTGGTTGGGCGACCGCGACGACCTGACGGTGGTGGGCGACGCCAACCAGACCATCTACTCGTTCACCGGGGCCTCGCCGCGGTTCCTGCTCGACTTCTCCCGCCGCTTCCCCGACGCCACCGTCGTGCGCCTCGAGCGCGACTACCGGTCCACCCCCCAGGTGGTCTCGCTGGCCAACCAGGTGATCGCCGCGGCCCGC
The DNA here is from genome assembly GCF_035666375.1 of Mycobacterium sp. 5-140-3-2. NCBI lineage: Bacteria > Bacillati > Actinomycetota > Actinomycetes > Mycobacteriales > Mycobacteriaceae > Mycobacterium > Mycobacterium sp. 5-140-3-2. The sequence goes on along the minus strand of NZ_CP142025.1, from coordinate 4,356,066 downwards.
GGGCGGGTCGCCGGCAGCAAGCTGCACCTGGTGGGCCAGCGCCCGCCGGGTCCCGCGCCGACGTTCCACGAGCATCCCGACGAGCCGGCCGAGGCCGCCGCGGTCGCGGCGTCGATCGCGCGGCTCATCGAATCCGGCACCCCGCCGTCCGAGATCGCCGTGCTGTACCGGGTCAACGCGCAGTCGGAGATCTACGAGGAGGCGCTGACCGAGGCGGGCATCGCCTACCAGGTCCGCGGCGGCGAGGGATTCTTCAATCGCCAGGAGATCAAACAGGCCCTGCTGGCGCTGCATCGGGCCGCCGAGCGCGGTGCGGAGGGTCCCCTGCCCGACGTCGTCCGCGCGGTGCTGGAACCGCTGGGCCTAACGGCCCAGGAGCCGGTCGGTACCCGCGCCCGCGAGCGCTGGGAGGCCCTGAGCGCGCTGGCCGAACTGGTGGACGACGAAGTCGCCCAACGCCCGCAGCTGGACTTCCCGGGGCTGCTGGCCGAGCTTCGGATGCGCGCCGACGCCCGGCACCCACCGGTGGTGCAGGGCGTCGCGCTGGCATCGCTGCACGCCGCCAAGGGGCTCGAGTGGGACGCGGTGTTCTTGGTCGGGTTGGCCGACGGCACGCTTCCCATCTCACACGCGCTGGCCCACGGCGCCGAGAGCGAGGCGGTCGAGGAGGAGCGCCGCCTGCTTTACGTCGGAATCACCAGGGCCCGAACGCATTTGGCGCTCAGCTGGGCGCTGGCCCGCAGCCCGGGCGGGCGCCAGGGCCGCAAGCCGTCGCGGTTCCTTAACGGCATCGCACCCCAGGCACGGGCCGAGCCGGGGCCGAACAAGTCTCGGCGCAACCGGGCCACCGCGACCCGCTGCCGGATCTGCAATAACAACCTCACGACCCCGGCGGCCGTCATGCTGCGCCGCTGCGAGACCTGCGCGGCCGACATCGACGAGGACCTGCTGCTCCGGCTCAAGGCGTGGCGGCTGGACGTCGCCAAGGAACAGAAGGTGCCCGCCTACGTCGTCTTCACCGACAACACGCTGATCGCCATCGCCGAGCTGCGGCCCGACGACGACGAGGCGCTGATCGCGATTCCCGGCATCGGCGCGCGCAAGCTGGAACAGTACGGCCCCGACGTGCTGGAGCTGGTTCGCGGTCGCTGACCGGCAAACGCGCAGGTCAGAAAATCGGTTGTGACGACGACGGTGACCGTTTACCCTCGATACCGCGACTCGGCACTACGGACGAAGGAGGGTGGCCGCGATGCTCAGCGACGCGTTCGGTGTAGGCGTGGCCCGCGCGGAGCTGTCCGCGGGTACCTCCCATGCCGCACCCGCCGCCGTGTCGGCGGCCGCGCGTAAGCATCGCGCCGCCGCCGCGACCGACGCGTCCGTAGGAGTCGGGGGCCCACCGAAGGCAACGTAAGCAGCAGCCCCGGTTTTCACCCAGATGGCCACGGACCCGAAGTCAAGGATCCGTGGCCATAGTTATCGGTCGGCAACGAAGCGACCTGGTCCGGATCACCGCTCAAGGACAGCAACCCAGACCAGGAAGTAGGTGGTAGGACATGTCGGCACGGATAGCCCCCAGGCCGGACCTGCCGTGTCACGCCGGCGATCCCGATCTCTGGTTCGCCGAAGCGCCGGCCGATCTCGAACGCGCCAAGTCGCTGTGCGTCGACTGCCCGGTGCGCCGCCAGTGCCTGGCGGCCGCGCTGGAACGGGCCGAGCCCTGGGGCGTGTGGGGCGGCGAGATCTTCGACCGCGGTTCGGTGTTGAGCTTCAAACGACCCCGCGGCCGCCCCCGCAAGGCGGCCTAGCGCGCGAGACTAGACGACCGCGTTGTCGGGTTCGGCGAACCCGGGCACCAGCTCTTCGGACAGCGCCTTGATCGGCACGTGGGCGTCCAGCTGACACAGGATCGCGGCCACCGACATGATCACCCGCATCGGGATCACCAGCTTGGGCGGCAGGTCCATCTGCCGGGCCGTGCGGATCTGCGACACGGACCGGTCGATCTCGATGGCCGACATCTTCTGCAGCCACTTGCGGGTGTAGTGGAAGACCTCGACCTCGACCGGTTCGACGTACTGGCGCAGCATGTCGTCGATGTCGCGCACCGACACCTGCTGGCCCTTCTGGATGAACCCGGCCTTCTCCATCGTCGGCAACAGCAGGTCGTAGTTCTTGTCGCGGGCCAGCCGGATGCTCATCCCGAGCTCGATCGGCAGGCCGCCGGGCAGCGGCGCGACGGCGCCGAAGTCGATGACGCCCATGCGGCCGTCGTCGAGCAGCATGAAATTGCCCGGGTGGGCGTCGCCGTGCAGCATCTCCAGCCGGCGCGGCGCGTCGAACGTGAGCTCGAGCAGGCGGGTGCCGACCAGATCGCGCTGCTCGGTGGTGCCGTGGCGGATGATCTCGGCCATCGGGATGCCCTGCATCCACTCCTGGATCACCACTTTCGGTGCGCTGGCCACGATGCGCGGCACCGCGAAGTGCGGGTGGTCGTGATACGCCTTGGCGAACGCGCGCTGGTTCTCGGCCTCGAGCCGGTAGTCCAGTTCCATCTCGGTGCGCTCGATCAACTCGTCGACCACGCCCTGGATGTCGGCGCCCGGCGCGAGCTGCTTGAACACCCCGACCAGCCGCTGCATGGTCTTGAGGTCGGCCCGCAGCGCCTCGTCGGCCCCGGGGTACTGGATCTTGACCGCCACCTCGCGGCCGTCGGACCACACGCCCTTGTGCACCTGGCCGATACTCGCCGAGGCCACCGGGGTGTCGTCGAACGAACTGAACCGCTCGCGCCACTTGGTGCCCAGTTGGGCGTCGAGCACCCGGTGCACCTTGGCCGCCGGCAGCGGCGGGGCGTCCTTTTGCAGCTTGGTCAACGCTTCGCGGTAGGGCTCGCCGAACTCCTCGGGAATCGCGGCCTCGAGCACCGACAGGGCCTGGCCCACCTTCATCGCGCCGCCCTTGAGCTCACCCAGGACGGTGAACAACTGGTGGGCGGCCTTTTCCAGAAGCTCGGCCTGGACCTCGTCCCTGGACTTGCCGGTCAGCCGCTTACCGAATCCGAGCGCTGCCCGACCGGCGAATCCGACCGGAATGCTGGCCAGCTTGGCGTTACGCGCAGCCCGGCCCCGTTTGATGTCTGCCACGTAACCATCATCCATGATGGCCCACGCGATGTGGAGAGAAGCCGACAACGCTTGTTGTCAACTCGCGTCGCCGCAGGTCAGCGCACGGGACCGCCCTCAGCAGGCGCACAACGGGTGCTTGACCCACTGCCGCGCGACGATCGCGCCGGCGTGCAGATCGAATTCCAGCGTCGCGTTCAGCGTCTGGGGCGGTTCGGGCTCGGACGCCGCGCCCTGGCCGCGCACGGCCGCGATCACCCGGTTCACCTGAGACAGCGCCAGCGCCGCGGTCGCCAGCACGGTGGCCCGGTCGGCGACGCCGACGGTTTCCCGCAGCTGCGCACAGATCGCCGGCCACGCCGCGTCGCGGTCGCTGCGGTGCAGGTCCGCGCAGCCCAGGCAGCTCGTCACCCCGGGGATCACCAGCGGACCCACCAGCCCGATGCCGTCGCGCACCCGCACCAACAGATGCGCGACGCCCTGGTCGTGCAGATCGCGCACCATGCGCGGGTCGGCGACGAGGTAGTCCGACAACACCACCAGGTCGACGTCGCCGGCCGACACCGCCGCGTGCGGTTGGCTGCTGTGCGCGATCCGGGCGCCCGAGCAGCGCAACGATTCCACGAGCAACTCCGAGAGCGGCCCGCGGCCGTGCACCCGCACCGACGGCGCCCGGCCGCGCGGTCGCCCGCATTCGGTCGCCACCCCGGCCCGAACCAGTTGCGCCACCAGGCTTCTCAGGCCCTCGGTGTCGGTCAGGCCACGGTCAAGCGCCCGTCGCTGCAACTCCGGCAGCGGGGTCGGCGACGACATGGTCCGCAACAGCGTGGCCAGCTCGGCGGCGGCCAAACCGCCCGGAGGACGTACCAGCACCGCGCGACGGGGATCCCAGCCGACCTGCACCGCGCCGTCGGGGCGCAGCAGCACCGGCATCGCCGGGTCCAGCGCGTAGGTGGACAGCGCGGCCTGGCACTGCTGAGTCACCGCGCCACTGTGTCACGGCGGGGGCGACGGCCCGTTCAGTTGTCCACAGGGCCGTCGGAGTCGGGGTCCTCGCGTTCGAGTTTGGCGATCGCCTCGTCGATGCCGCTGGTGTCACCACCGATGACACGGTCGATGAAACCGGCGGGCTCATCGAGGTCCTCGGCGTTGGGCAGTAGGTCGGGGTGCTGCCAGATGCCGTCGCGCGTGTCGACCCCGGCGGCCTGCGTCAGGCGCTCCCAGAACGCGGCCGCTTCACGCATCTTCCGCGGCCGCAGCTCCAGCCCGACCAGCGTCGCGAAGGTCTGCTCGGCCGGGCCGCCGCTGGCCCGGCGCCGGCGCAGCGTCTCGCCGAGCGCGCCCGCGCCGGGAATCCGGTCGCCCAGCGCGGCGGCCACCACCACCTGCACCCACCCTTCGATCAGGGCGAGCAACGTCTCGAGGCGCTCGAGCGCCTGCGTCTGCGCGGGCGTGGCCTTGGGCTCGAATACGCCTTGCCCCAACAGGTTTTCGATCGCCGCCGGATCCGACAGCGACGCCGGATTGAAGTCGCGGGCCAGCTCCTCGATTCCCGACATGTCGATCTGCATGCCCATCGCGTAGGCCTCGACCGCTCCCAGCAATTGGCTCGACAGCCACGGGACGTGGCTGAACAGCCGGTGGTGGGCGGCCTCGCGCGCGGCCAAAAAGGTCAGGATCTCGCTGCGCGGACGCTCGAGCCCGGTGGTGAACGACTCGACGGCGTCGGGCATGATCGCCGCAATTCCCTTGGGCCCCAACGGTAAACCGATATCGGTCGACGTCAGCACCTCCCGGGACAACCGGCCCAGCGCCTGCCCGAGCTGCGAGCCGAACGCCATGCCGCCCATCTGCGACATCATCTGCAGTAGCGGGCCGGCCATGCTCTTGGCTTCCTCGGGGAGCGACGCCGCCCACACCGTCGAGATCTGTTGGGCCATCGGGTCACACAGCCGCTTCCACGTCGCCAACGTGTTGTCGACCCAGTCGGCGGGAGTCCAACCCACCGCCTTGGCGGTGCCCGCGGGCAGCGCCGTCGCCCCGTCCAGCCAGGTTTCGGCGAGGTGCACCGCGTCGGCGATCGCCGAATTCGTCGTATCCGGCACCGGCGCCACGAAGCCGATCGAGTTCGAGGCGACGCGCCGCGCCAATTCGTAATTGACCGGCCCCGAAGCCGTTCCGCCGGGTCCGACGGTGCCGGCGCTGCTGAACATCTGACCCAGCTGGGTGAAGATCTGGCCCAGGTCACCCATGCCGAAATCACCGCTCATTCCGAACGCGGCGAACGGGTCGGAGGGGTTCGACCCCGAATCGGGATCTTTCTTCCCGTGTTTGTCGGGGTCCTCCCCGGGGGAGAAGCCGAACGGCAGGTCAGCCATGACCCCAACGGTACTCACCGTGGGATCGGAAGGCGCGCGACGGCGGGTCAGCTTGTAGCTGAACCTCGTACGGGGGGCCTTGCAGCCGAATGACCGGCGACGCGCTCCGTCTAGTGTATTCGGCGTGAACAGGCGCATCCTGACCCTGATGGTCGCGCTGGTGCCGATCGTGGTGTTCGGTGTGTTGCTGGCGGTGGTGACGGTGCCGTTCGTGTCGCTGGGTCCCGGCCCCACCTTCGACACGCTCGGCGAGGTCGACGGCAAGCAGGTGGTGGCGATCCAGGGCACCCTGACGCATCCGACCACCGGTCACCTGAACATGACGACCGTCTCGCAGCGCGACGATCTGACGCTGGGCGAGGCGCTGACGCTCTGGCTTTCGGACACCGAACAGCTGGTGCCGCGCGACATCATCTATCCGCCCGGCAAGTCGCGGGAGGAAGTGGACAAGGCCAACAGCGCCGACTTCAAGCAATCCGAGGACAGCGCCGAATACGCGGCATTGGGCTATCTGAAGTACCCGTCGGCGGTCACGGTGGCGAAGGTCCCCGAACCCGGTCCCTCGGCGGGCAAGCTGAAGGCCGGCGACGCCATCGACGCGGTCAACGGCACCCCGGTCGCGACCGTCGACGCCTTCACCGGGCTGCTGAAGAACACCAAACCCGGTCAGACCGTGACGATCGACTACCGCCGCAAGAACGAACCCGCCGGTGTGGCGCAGATCACGCTGGGCTCCAACAAGGACCGCGACTACGGCTACCTGGGCGTCGCGGTGCTCGACGCGCCGTGGGCGCCGTTCGTCGTGGACTTCAATCTCGCCAACATCGGCGGCCCGTCCGCCGGACTGATGTTCAGCCTGGCCGTGGTCGACAAGCTGACCACCGGTGGCCTGGCGGGGTCGAATTTCATCGCGGGAACCGGGACCATCACCGCCGACGGCAAGGTCGGCCAGATCGGCGGCATCACCCACAAGATGGTCGCCGCGCACGCGGCCGGGGCGACGGTGTTCCTGGTGCCGGCGAAGAACTGCTACGAGGCCAGTTCGGACAATCCGTCCGGCCTGCGGCTGGTCAAGGTCGAGACGCTCAGCCAGGCGGTAGATGCGCTGCACGCGATCACGTCCGGTGGGCAGCCGCCGAGTTGCTAGGCAAGCGCGGGATCGCCGGTTGTGCAGTGCGTAGAGTTGTCACCGTCTAGCAATCGATCAGGGAGCGTAGCCAGTGGGGATGCGGCCCACCGCAAGAATGCCGAAGCTGACTCGGCGTAGCCGGATTCTGATCCTGATCGCACTGGGTGTGATCGCTCTGCTGCTCGCGGGCCCGCGGCTGATCGACGCCTACGTCGACTGGCTGTGGTTCGGCGAGCTCGGCTACCGCTCGGTGTTTTCCACCGTGCTCGTCACCCGATTCGTGGTCTTTCTGATCGCGGGCCTGCTGGTGGGCGGCATCGTGTTCGCCGGGCTCGCGGTGGCCTACCGCACCCGGCCGGTGTTCGTACCGAGCAACGACAACGATCCCGTGGCGCGCTACCGCGCCCTGGTCCTTTCCCGGCTGCGGCTGGTAAGCGCCGGCGTCCCGGTGGCGATCGGCCTGCTGGCCGGCATCATCGCCCAAAGCTATTGGGTGCGGATCCAGTTGTTCCTGCACGGCGGCGACTTCGGCATCAAAGACCCGCAGTTCGGCAAGGACCTCGGCTTCTACGCGTTCGAGTTGCCGTTCTACCGGCTGCTGCTCAGCTACCTGTTCGTGGCGGTGTTCCTGGCGTTCGTGGCCAACCTGTTGGCCCACTACATCTTTGGCGGCATTCGGCTTTCCGGACGCACCGGCGCGCTGAGCCGGTCGGCGCGGATCCAGCTGGTCACCCTGGTCGGTCTGTTGGTGTTGCTCAAGGCGGTCGCCTACTGGCTGGACCGCTACGAGCTGCTGTCGCACACCCGCGGCGGCAAGCCCTTCACCGGCGCCGGCTACACCGACATCAACGCCGTGCTGCCGGCGAAGCTGATCCTCATGGCGATCGCGCTCATCTGCGCGGGCGCGGTGTTCTCCGCGGTCGTCCTGCGGGACTTGAGGATTCCCGCGATCGGCCTGGTCCTGTTGCTGCTGTCGTCGTTGATCGTGGGTGCTGGCTGGCCCTTGATCGTCGAGCAGATCAGCGTCAAACCCAATGCCGCGCAAAAGGAAAGCGAATACATCAGCCGCAGCATCGCCGCGACACGGCAAGCCTACGGCCTGACCGCCGACGTGGTCACCTACCGCAACTACACCGGCGACGCGCAGGCCACCGCCCAGCAGGTCGCCGACGACCGCGCCACCACCTCCAACATCCGGCTGCTCGACCCGACGATCGTCAGCCCGGCGTTCACCCAGTTCCAGCAGGGCAAGAACTTCTACTACTTCCCCGACCAGCTCTCCATCGACCGCTACCTGGACCGCAACGGGTCGCTGCGGGACTACGTCGTGGCGGCCCGCGAACTCAACCCCGACCGCCTCATCGACAACCAGCGCGACTGGATCAACCGGCACTCGGTCTACACCCACGGCAACGGGTTCATCGCGTCACCGGCCAACACGGTGCGCGGAATCGCCAACGACCCCAACCAAAACGGCGGCTACCCCGAATTCCTGGTCAACGTCGTCGGCGCCAACGGCAACGTGGTGTCCGACGGTCCCGCGCCGCTCGACCAGCCGCGCGTCTACTACGGGCCGGTCATCTCCAACACGGCCGCGGACTACGCGATCGTCGGGCGCAACGGCGCCGACCGCGAATACGACTACGAGACCAGCAACGAAACCAAGAACTACACCTACACCGGACTCGGCGGCGTACCCCTCGGCGACTGGCTGTCGCGCAGCGTGTTCGCCGCCAAGTTCGCCGAGCGGAACTTCTTGTTCTCCAACGTGATCGGCTCGAACAGCAAGATCCTGTTCAACCGTGACCCGGCGCGTCGGGTGGAGGCGGTGGCGCCGTGGCTGACCACCGACAGCGCCGTCTACCCGGCGATCGTCAACAAGCGACTGGTGTGGATCATCGACGGCTACACCACACTGGACAACTACCCGTATTCCGAACTCACGTCGCTGGAGTCGGCGACCGCGGACTCCAACGAGGTGGCGTTCAACAGGCTCGCACCCGACAAGCGGGTCTCCTACATCCGCAACTCGGTGAAGGCGACCGTCGACGCCTACGACGGCACCGTCAGCCTGTATCAGCAAGACGAGCAGGATCCGGTGCTCAAGGCGTGGATGCGGGTGTTCCCCGGAACCGTCAAGCCCAAGAGCGACATCACCCCCGAGCTGGCCGAGCACCTGCGCTATCCCGAGGACCTGTTCAAGGTGCAGCGGATGCTGCTGGCGAAGTATCACGTCAACGACCCGGTGACGTTCTTCTCCACGTCGGACTTCTGGGACGTGCCGCTGGACCCGAACCCGACCGCCAGCAGCTATCAGCCGCCGTATTACATCGTCGCGAAAAACATTGCGAAGAACGACAATTCGTCGTCGTATCAGTTGACCAGCGCGATGAACAGGTTCAAGCGCGACTATCTCGCCGCCTACATCAGCGCCAGCTCCGACCCGGCGACGTACGGGCGGATCACCGTGCTGACCATCCCGGGCCAGGTCAACGGGCCCAAGCTGGCCAACAACGCGATCACCACCGACCCGGCGGTGTCCCAGGACCTTGGGGTGATCGGGCGCGACAACCAGAACCGGATCCGGTGGGGCAACCTGCTCACGTTGCCCGTGGGGCAGGGCGGGCTGCTCTACGTCGAACCCGTGTACGCCTCCCCGGGGGCCAGCGACGCCGCGTCGTCCTACCCGCGGCTGATCCGGGTGGCGATGATGTACAACGACAAGATCGGGTACGGCCCGACCGTGCGCGACGCGCTCACCGGGCTGTTCGGCCCCGGCGCGGGGGCGGCGGCGACGGGCATTCAGCCCACCGAGGCGGGGACCCCGGCGAATCCGCCGCCCAGCGCGCCGGCGCCCGCCGCGACGCCGGGATCGCCGCCGCCCGCGGCCGTCCCGCCGGCGCCGGACGGGTCGGTGGCGCTGTCACCGGCCAAAGCGGCTGTGCTGCAAGAGATTCAGGCTGCGATCGGCGCGGCCAAGGACGCGCAGAAGAAGGGCGATTTCGCCGGTTACGGCGCGGCGCTGCAGCGATTGGACGACGCGATCACCAAGTACAACAACACCAAATAGCGTTCAGGCGTAGGCGGTTCGGAACCTGTCCCGATAGGCCTTCGGGCTGATGCCCAGGTGATTGACGAACGCGCGTCGCAGCGTCTCGATGCTGCCGAAGCCGGCCATGCCCGCGGTCTCGGTGACCGATCGGCCGGCCTCGAGCGCGTTACGGGCGAAGTCGACGCGAACCAGTTCGACGTAGCGCGCCGGTGTCATCCCCAGCTCGGATTGAAAGAGCCGGGTCAGCTGGCGGGTGCTCAACGATGCCAGGGCCGCAAGCTTTTTCACGCTGTAGTCGGCGCCGGGGTCCGCCGCGACCGCCTCGGTGACCGCGCGCAGCGGCGACTGCGGCGGGGGATCGGCCTCGACCAGCACCGAGAACTGTGATTGGCCGCCGGCCCGTTTCAGATAGACGACCAGCCACCGGGCGACGTCGCGCACCAGTTCGGTCCCGTGATCCATTTCGACCAGTGCCAGCGCCAGGTCGATACCCGAGGAAATCCCCGCCGAGGTGAACACGTCGCCGTCGCGCACGAAGATCGCGTCGGGCTCGACGGTGACGTCCCGGAAGGCGCGGGCCAACAACCGGGCGTCGTGCCAGTGCGTGGTGGCGCGCCGGCCGTCGAGCAGGCCGGCCTGCGCGAGGATGAACGACCCCGTGCAGATGGACGCCATCCGCCCGGTCCGCGCGGCGACCGACCTGACGGCCTCGACCAGCGCCGGATCGATCGGTCGCCCGGGCAGGTGGTCGCTGCCGGCCACCAGGACGATATCGGCGGAGTCGATGGCCGACAGGCAATCGGTGACCCCCAACCGGGTCCCGATCGAGCTCGTCACGTCGCGGCCGTCCACCGACGCGATCTTGAGCCGGTAGTCGGCGCCGAAGCGGTTGGCCTCGACGAAGACCTCACCCGCCCCCGCGACGTCGAGCAGCGTCACCCCGTCGAAGACGACGATGACCACCACCCGCGAATGCTTTCCCTCGTGCGCCACGTCAGCCATTGTGTCGCTTTTTGAGGAGTTGACGGCTCAAACGAGCGGCGTCGGATCGACCGGACCGTCGCACACTGGGCACAACCGTCGCCGCAGAAGGAGACACGACCATGACCACCAGCTCGATCGACGCCATCGCCGGCATCCACGTGCCCGACACCGCGCTGGCGCGCGAGGTCACCGAATTCATTCGCGACACCGAAGACGAGTTGCTGTTCAACCATTCCCGGCGGGTGTTCTTCTTCGGCGCCCTGCAGGGCCTGCGCCGCGGGATCCACCCCAACCTGGAACTGCTCTACGCCGCCGCGATGTTTCACGACGTCGGCCTGACCGACCACTACCGCAACTCAACCGTCCGCTTCGAGGTCGACGGCGCCAACGCGGCGCGGGACTTCCTGATGGACGCCGGCGCCGACAAGGCCGACGCCGACACCGTGTGGCTCGGCATCGCCCTGCACACGACGCCCGGCGTGCCCGAGTTCCTGGCGCCCGAAGTCGCGCTGCTGCAGGCCGGTGTGGAGGTCGACGTGGTCGGCGTCGGGCGCGAGCAGCTGGCTCCCGAGGCGCTCGCCGCGGTGACCGCCGCCCACCCGCGCCCCGATTTCAAGAACCGCATCCTGGCGGCGTTCAACGACGGCATGAAGCACCGCCCGCACACCACGGCCGGCACCATGAACGCCGACGTCCTGGCGCACTTCGATCCCAAGTTCGAGCGCGTCGACTTCGTCGACAAGATCCTGCACAACAGCTGGCCAGAATAGCCCGGAAGGGAGTAGACAGATGGACATCCACGAGGCGCTGTACACCACCAGGATGATGCGGCGGCTGCGGCCGGATCCGGTTCCGCTGGACACGCAGGCCCGCATCCTCGACGCGGCCATTCGCGCCCCCAACGGGGCCAACACCCAACGCTGGCACTTTGTCGCCGTCGACGATCCGGCGCTCATCGGTGAGTTCGCCCAACTGTTCCGGCGGGCCCGCGCCCTCGAATACGAGAAGTTCGGGGCGGGGACGGGACCGATGGTGGCGCCCGCGCCCGGTGCCGACGCGGCCGCCCACGCCGAGACGATGCGCCGAATCAAGGGGTCGGGGGACTACCTGGCCGACCATTTCGAAGAGATTCCCTTGCTGCTCTTCGTCTTCGCGATCGACGACCTCGGTGGAGCCAACATCTTCCCGGCGATCTGGAGCGTGCTGCTGGCCGCCCGCGCCGAGGGCGTCGGCGGCGTCATGACCATGGTGCTCCGCAACTTCGAGGACAGGGTCAACGAGTTACTGGGCGTCCCCGTCGAGGAGGGCTGGACGATGTCGGCCATGCTGGCCCTCGGCTACCCGCGGGGCAAATGGGGTGTCGCGGCCAATCGGCATCCCGTGCACGAGGTTTCATCCCGAAACGGCTGGAACACGCCGTTCGGTGTCGAAGTGCCGCAACCGCTTTGGCCGCCGCAGGACACGGCGAGCCTGCCCGCGGCAGGATGAATCGGCCGTGCGGGCCAACGCGGCGTCCGGGAAGTCCAGAGGGACGAGAACTAGCCATCGGCGGATGCGATCACCCGATAGGCTAGTCAAGCTTTCCATATGGGTCGCGACGTCATCGTGGTCACCGGTGCATCAAGCGGGTTCGGCCGCCTCAGCGCGGAAGCGCTGGCGTTAGCCGGCCACAGGGTTTATGCGTCGATGCGGGACACGGACGGCCGCAACGCGTCTCAGGTTGAGGCGATCGGCTACTTCGCGAAGGACAATGGCGTCGAGCTGCGGGCTGTGGAAATGGACGTGCAGTCGCAGACTTCGGTGGATGCCGCGATTGAAAGGATCTTCGAGGCCAACGGGCGGATCGACGTGGTGGTTCACAACGCGGGACAGATGGTGTTCGGCCCGGCCGAGGCGTTTCAACCGCAACAGTTGGCAGAGCTCTATGACGTGAACGTGCTGAGCACGCAGCGCGTCAACCGCGTGATCCTGCCGCACATGCGACGGCAACGGCAAGGCCTCCTGGTGTGGGTATCGAGCAGCAGTGCGGCCGGCGGCACGCCACCCTATCTCGCCCCCTACTTTGCGGCGAAGGCCGCGATGGATGCGTTGGCCGTGGCTTACGCCCGGGAGCTCGCGCGGTGGGGCATCGAGACGACCATCATCGTTCCCGGCGCGTTCACCAGCGGCACCAACCACTTCGCACGTGCCGGCTCACCCGCTGATGAGGCGGTGGTCGACGAGTATGAGGGCGGACCGTACGCGGGGTTCGCCGCCCGCATTCGTGAGGCCGTTGCAGCGATCGTGCCTCCGGATGCCGATGCATCCACAGTGGCCGAAGCCGTCGTCAACGTGGTGCAAGAACCCTTTGGGCAGCGTCCTTTTCGGGTCCATATCGACCCTGCCGATGATGGCGCGGAGGTCGGCTTCGCCGTGCTCGACAGGCTCAGGGCCGAGATGCTCCACCGCATCGGGATGCACGACCTGTTGCAGCCGGCCCGGTTGTTTCAGTCGTAGGAGGTGCGGAAACGATCCCGATAGGCGCTGGGGGTGATGCCCAGGCGGCTGAGAAAAACCCGCCTGAGTGTTTCTGTGCTCCCAAAGCCCGCTACCCGTGCGGTCTCGGCAACGGTCCGGCCGGCTTCGAGTGCGGCACGAGCGAAATCGACGCGAACCAACTCGACATAACGTGCCGGCGTCAAACCCAACTCGGACTGAAACAGTCTGGACAATTGGCGCGTACTCAAAGATGCCTGAGCCGCAAGCTTTTTCACGCTGTGGTCGGCACCTGGATCCGCGTTGACGGCATCGGTAACCGCCCTGAGTGGAGAATCCGGCGGAGGGTCGGCCTCCACCATGACGGAGAATTGCGATTGTCCGCCAGCGCGTTTGAGATATACCACCAACGACCGGGCGACCTTACGGACCAACTCGGCTCCATAATCCGCCTCCACCAACGTCAACGCGAGATCAATGCCCGACGACACTCCCGCCGAGGTGAATACATCTCCGTCGCGGACAAAGATCGCATCCGGTTCGACGCTCACCTCGGGGAAGATGCGGGCCAACCGCCCGGTATGCCGCCAGTGCGTGGTCGCCCGCTTGCCGTTGAGCAGGCCCGCCTGCGCCAGGATGAACGAACCCGTGCAAACGGATGCCAAGCGCCGGGTCCGGCCCGGGACGGTCTTGAGTGCTTCGATGAGAGCGGGATCGATCGGCCGCCCGATCAGCGTGTCACCGCCCGCGACCATGACGGTGTCGACGGATTCGAGGGCCGAGAGGGGACACGTCACAGCGAATCGGGTGCCGATCGACGTGGTCACATCGCGTCCGTCTACCGATGCGATTTCGAGCGAATAGCGTGCGCCGAACCGATTGGCTTCGGCGAACACCTCGGCGGGACCCGCAACGTCCAACAGTTTCACGCCGTCGAAGACGACGATCACCACCACACGAGTTGTTGCGTTGGCCTCCGCCATACGCCCATCGTGTCGCGCCGGCGACGACGAGTACAAGCCGGAGGATGTCACAACGTGTGGATCGGCGACACGAACGGCGATCACCTGAGAAACGCTGCCGGATAAGTGGCGGCGTGCGCGACGCTGGACTCACACTGCGACAAAGAAATTCACCGGGCGCGGAACCTGGGGGCTCAAGCTCTTGTCAGCGCGTGACATCATCGTGAACGACGCCTGGCGCCCGAACAGCATCCTTTGGCCAGCGGGTGGCTGACCACGCGACTATTCTCGACACCGTGGACCCGGTGTCGCCGCCACGGAATGGTGGTGGCCTGATAGGCCGGCACGCGGAATGTGTTGCGCTGGAACAGCTTCTCACCCGCGTACGCGCCGGTGAGAGTCGTGTTCTGGTACTTCATGGAGAGCCGGGTGTCGGCAAGACGGCCTTGCTGGACTACGTCGGTGAACGGGCCGCCGGCTGTCGCGTCATCCGTGCCAGCGGGGTCGAGTCGGAGATGGAGCTGGCCTACGCCGCGGTGCACCAGTTGTGCGCGGCGATGCTCGATCGTCTCGACTATCTGCCGGTGCCGCAACGCGACGCTTTGAGCACGGCATTGGGTCAAACGATAGGTCCCGCACCGGACCGCCTTCTCGTCGGGTTGGCGGTGTTGAACATGTTCTCCAGCATGGCTGAGGTCGAGCCGCTCGTTTGTTTGGTCGACGATCTGCAGTGGCTCGACCAGGCCTCGTCGCAGACGCTCGTATTTGTCGCCCGGCGGTTGGCCGCTGAATCTGTGGGTTTGGTCCTCACGACGCGGGTTGTGAACCCCGAGCTGAAAAAGCTCCCGACGCTGGAGGTCAACGGGCTCACGGAAACGGACGCGCGAGCTTTATTGGAGACGGTTTTGGCCACGCCGCTGGATGCGCGGGTGCGCGACCAGATCATCGCCGAGACTCGCGGCAATCCACTGGCGCTGCTCGAATTGCCCCGTAGTCTCGCGGGGCGAGAACTGGCCGGCGGGTTCGGGTTACCAGGGGCGCCGCGGCTGTCAGCGGCGATGGAGCAAAGTTTCCGCCGCGGGGTGGAGGCCTTGCCCGATCAGAGCCGTCGATTGTTGGTGTTGGCGGCGGCGGAGCCGCTCGGCGACCCGGGGCTGCTGTGGCGCGCCGCCGCACGTTTGGAGATCCGTGCGCAGGCCGCCACCCCGGCGATCGAGGCGGGCTTGGCGGAATTCGGTGCGCGGGTGCGTTTCCGCCATCCGCTGGCACGCTCAGCCGCCTACCGGGCGGCCCCGTTGCACATCAGACAGCAGGTACACGCCGCGCTGGCCGAGGTGACCGACCCGGACTCCGATCCTGACCGGCGCGCATGGCATCGCGCACATGCTGCGCCAGGTCCGGACGAGGACGTCGCCGCCGAGTTGGAGCGTTCGGCAGGGCGGGCGCGGGCCCGTGGCGGCATGGCGGCCGCGGCCGCCTTTCACGAGCGGGCGACGATGTTGACCCTCGATCCGGCCCTTCGCGTCGAGCGCGCTCTGGTTGCCGCGGCATCGAAAGCCGACGCCGGCGCGTTCGACTCGACGCTGGATCTGCTTGCCATGGCCGAGCGCGGACCGCTCAGCGAACTGCAGCATGCTCGGGCGGACCTCATTCGTGCCCAGTTGGCATACGCCACGAACCGGGGCGGCGATGCTCCGCTCCTGCTGCTTCGGGCGGCGCGGCGCCTCGAGCCGATTGACGCCAGACTGGCCCGGGAGACGTACCTCGACGCGATTTCCGCCGCTGAGTTCGCAGGCCGTCTCGCCAGTCCGGGGGGTCACGTACTCGAGGTAGCAAGGGCTGCGACCGCGGCCCCCCGATCGGCGGAGCTGCCACGCGCTCCCGATCTCGTGCTTAACGGGCTGGCGGCGAATTTCATCGAGGGGTATTCGGCCGCGGTGCCATACCTGCGTGCGGCGCTGGACGCCACGGGAACCGGTATGTCGGTTGATGACGAGCTTCGCTGGATGTGGCTGACTAGCCAAGCGGCACTGCACCTTTGGGATGACGCACACTGGGACAGGCTCTCGCAACGTTACCTCACGTTGGCACGTAAGACGGGCGCGATGAACGCGCTTCCGCTCGCCCTGAGCACACGGGCGATGTTGCTGACGTTCGTTGGCGATCTGACGGCTGTGAGCGTGCTGGTCGAAGAGCAGCACACGGTGACAGAGGCCACGGGAAGCAACCTCGCGCCGTACGCCGCCATGACCCTGGCCTCGATCCGCGGCCATCAAGCAGACGCGGAGGCGCTCATCTCGCGGACCGTTGCAGAAGCCCCTCAACGGGGAGAAGGCATCTCGATCGCCGTGGCCGAGTGGACGAAAGCCCTGCTTCATAACGGCCTCGGCAACTACGCGGAAGCACTGGCGGCCGCCCGCCGCGGGCTCGAGCAACAGGAGTATCCCAGCCTTCGTTACCCGGGGGTGGCCAACTGGGCCGCGGCAGAGTTTGTCGAGGCCGCCGTGCGAAGCGGAATGCGCGAAGAGGCAACCCAAGCGATGGAGTGGATCACCGAGATGACCAGCGCTTCCCGCACCGGATGGGCGCTCGGTGTGGAGACGCGCTGCCGTGCGCTGCTGGCCGACGGTGAGGCCGCCGAGCTGCTGTACCGAGAGTCGATCGCACACTACGGGCACAGTCGTGTCCGTGCCGAGCTCGCCCGCACGCATCTGCTCTACGGTGAATGGCTGCGGCGGGGGCGCCGGCGCACGGAGGCGCGGACGCAGCTGCGTATCGCGCACGAAATGCTCGACGCGATGGGGATGGAGGCATTCGCTGAACGGGCCCGACGTGAGCTGCAGGCCACCGGTGAGACCGCACGAAAGCGCACTGCCGGTGTCGACGGTGAAAAGCTGACGGCGCAGGAAACTCAGGTCGCGCGGCTGGCTCGGGACGGCTTGTCGAATCCGGAGATCGGCGCCCGGTTGTTCATCAGCCCCAGAACCGTCCAGTACCACCTTCGCAAGGTGTTCACCAAGCTCGATATCAGCTCGCGCAGTCAACTTGACCGGGTCTTGCCGACAGATCGTCCAGGTTCAGGGTGACAAACAGATGCCCAAGCGCCGGCGTCAGAGTCCGTGCGCCGTTTTGAGGATGTCGCTGGCGCGCTCACCGATGACGACACAGGGCGCCATGGTGTTGCCGGTGGTGATCCGAGGCATGATTGAGGCGTCTGCAATCCGAAGCCCTTCTATGCCATGAACTTTGAGGTTCGAGTCGACCACAGACATGCTGTCGCGTCCCATCTTCGCCGTGCAGCTTTGGTGGAAATAGCATTCGGCCCCATAGCGGATGAACTGTTCGAGCTCGGCACGTGTGAGATCGCCCGGCATGACCTCGCGCTTGTTGAAACGCCGAAGTACTGTCGAGTTGCCGATCTCACGGGCGAGATCCACGCAGGCGATGGCGGCCGCGAGGTCGTCGTGGTGTGCCAGCATGTTGTCTTCGACCGACACCGGGTCGCATGGCCTTGCTCCGGTAATCCGGACTCGGCCAGAGCTTTTCGGGCGCAGCACCCCGGCGCACGCCGTCCACCCGTGCTCGGGCAGGCTATAAGCGGCAGCGTTCGCGCTGCTGGACAACGGAACTTCGCCGAAGCAGATCTGCAGGTCGGGTGCCTCCAGGTTCTGGTCGCTCTTCCAGAACACCCCGGCGCCCCCGGCGTTGTTCCGTGGCTCGAGTGGCTCGCGGAATTCCCACACGCAGTCGATCCGTGGATGGCTCTGATAGTTTCTGCCGACGCCCGGAAGATGCGCCACGACGGGAATTCCGAAGCGCCGCAGCTCGTCAGCGTCGCCGATACCGGAGTGCATGAGGACTTTTGGCGTGTTGATGGCCCCAAGCGAGACAACTACCTCGTGTGCCGCGACGACCTGGTGCGTCCGATCGTTGTGCGAGAACTCGACCGCCGTAGCCCGGTTTCGGCCGACGACCAACCGAGTCACCGTCGCACCGGTGAGGACTGTCATGTTCGGGCGGTGCAGGTGCGGATGAACGTAGGAGCGATACACGGACTGCCGCAGCCCGTTTCGCAATGTCACGTCCAAGAGCGCTGCGCCGCCGCCGCGGTCCATCATGGCGCCGTTGTTGCTCGGATAGCTCGGGATCCCCAGCGAGCGAGCAGCCTCGACGATGGCCGGAGCGATCGGATTGGGGTCGGGCGGGGACGTCACGGACATGGGGCCCCCGGTGCCGCGGGCGGAGACTGCCGGCCCGTGCCAATCCTCAATGCGACGGTAGATGTCAAGCACCGATTCATAGCCCCAGGCTTCGTCACCCGCCTGGGTTGCGAAGTAGTCCCAGTCGCTTCGATGTCCCCGAGCCCACACCATCACGTTGATGCTCGACCCCCCGCCGAGCACCTTCCCCATCGACAGCAGCACCGATCTGCCCTTGAGATGGGCGCTCGGCTGCGAGACGAAACACCAGTCACGCTCGCTACCCAAGTTCAGCGGCCACTGCGTGGGATCGTGGACTGCCGAAACATCATCGGTTTCACCGGCCTCGAGCAAAAGCACCGTAACGTCCGGATTCTCCGAAAGCCGACCGGCGACGACCGATCCAGAAGACCCTGACCCACAGATCACGAAGTCGTAGCGCGCGGCAACCTCGGGTGCCGGCATTGGTGTCGAAGTCATCTGACGCGGGCTTCGACGACGCTGAAATCCGTTGTAGTGTCGGCTTTCCGGACCATCCGGAACCCGGTTTGGCCGAGCAGCCGCTGATGCCCGTTCACAGGGCGTCCACGCGCGTCGTCGTGGCGTCGAGCGAAAATGCCCTTGTTTGAAGTGCTCACGCAATCTCCCCGATTTGATCGATGTGGAATGGAATCCTTGGCTCTCAACACCGGGAGTCGGGATTCACCTGCCGCAACCGATTGCCCAGGATTGGTTCGTCGCTACCGGGCCACAGTGGTCGCGGCACGTCGGTGCCGAAAGAAGCGCCCCAACGGTTACGAGATGAGACTTCGTGCACCGGGCGGCGATTGGCGGCAACGTCCCACCTGCCGAGTGGATACCCGAACGCCACCATGGCCGACATCGTCCACCCCTGCTCGATCGGCACCCCCAAGAGCTCATTCACCGCATCTGGGAAATAGCGAAGCAAAGTTGTCATGGCACCGCCGACGCCTTCGGCGCGGGCGGCCAGCAGCGCGCTCCAGATGGCGGGAAAGATGTTGGCACCGCCGTGGTCGTCGATCGCGAAAACAAAGAGCAATAGCGGTGTCTCGTCGAAATGATCGGCCAGGTAGTCGCCCGAGCGGATGACGCGACGCAGCGTGTCGGCGTGCGCGGTGGGATCCAGGCCGGGCGCGGGCGCGGCCATTGTCCCTGTCCTGAATTCTTCGTGCTCTTTCTCGCGGCCGCGGCGGTACAACTCACCCAGCGAGCGCTTGAGCGCGGGATCGTCGACCGCGAGGAAATGCCAGCGCTGGGTGTTGCCGCCGTTGGGCGCACGGATCGCCGCATCAAGTATGCGGGCCTGCGTGCCCAGGGGTATCGGGTCCGGCCGCATGCGGCGCATCGTTCTGGTCGTGTAGAGCGCTTCATAGATGTCCATTGACCTGTTCCTCTTTGCAGGGCTGGGCGCTGACGTGCGTTTTGTCCTTGGTCGCCCGCCTCGACTTCGTCATGACACGCAACACCATCGAGGGGCGCAGCAGGCGCGACGGACGGTCGACCATGCCAATCAGCCGCATGAATTGCTGGACGACGACGGGGTCGGTTTCCGCGGCTGCCATAACCCGACGGAGGTACGCGTTTGTTATTCGCATGGACAAAGGCCGCGGCCCCTGGATTTGAGGAAGCGTTAGGTCTGCCCCGACGGCGGCCTGCCAAGCGGTCCGGATCTCCCTGGCGGCCGCTCGGAAATACCGCCGCTGAAGGTCGCGGTCGCCGCGCTCAAGGCACGTGCGCAGGATGAGCGCCTCGACAGCGGCGATCGACATTCCTTGCCCGTAAACTGGATTGAAGCTGCACATGGCGTCGCCGATGACGATCAAACCCTGAGGCATCGCCGTCAACTTGTCGTATCGGCGCCACCGATTCGCTGGAAAGCGATGCTGACGCAGCGGTCCGAGTGGTTCGGCGCGACGCACGGCTTCAACGACATGCGCGGGCGCGACTTCTGCCAAGCGGGCCAGCAGCGAGTCGTGGTCGGAGGGCGGCTGGCCTCCCGCCATCATCTGCATTCCAACCATGTAGGTGTCGTTTTCGCCGGCGAACATTGCGAATCCCGTTGGCCGGCCGGGCAATGCGCCACTGACAGCCATGTATTCGCGCAACGTTCCAGGTGGCACGTGCAACAACGTGCTCGCGTAGGCGGCATGCACCATCAGCTCATCTTCGTGGGGGCGACGGTAGCCGAGATCGTCGAGGAATACCGGGGTCCGCGAACCGCGTCCTGTGGCGTCGACCACCAGATCGGCGGCCAAGATTCTTTCCGCACCTGAGTCACGCTGTGCGGTCACGACACCCGTAATCCGGTTACGGGCCGGAGTCGAAGTCAGTCTCACCGCATCGTGGCCAACGAGGAACTCGATATTGGGAATGTGGCGTGCTCTGCGTCCGATGCACCACTCGAGTAGGGGCCTATTGACGTAGTACTTGATCACCGTCTCGGGATCCGGGATGGTGCCGGATTGCAGAAATTTGTGCCCAGCGAACGACATCCAGATTCGCGATAGGTCACCGTCCTTCCACACTCGCGCTCCCATCGCCACCAACTCATCGAGGAGCCCGGGGAACAGCTCCTCCATGGTCTGCGTGGCGCGAACTTGGGGAATGTGCGGACTGGGGCCATGGGGCACTCCGCGGCGGGCCACTGGGCGTTCGGGCAGAACGTCTCGTTCCACCACGGTCACCGTGGTGTAGTAGTCAGCCAGAACACGGGCGGCCATCAGGCCGGCGATGCTTCCCCCCAGAACGACTGCGGTTTCGCCGAATTCAGGCACACTGAGTCTCCTTCTGATCCGTTTTTGTCGGCGGACGACGCGCGAGGACTAACAGCTGATTGCGAAGGCGGCCATCATCAGCAAGACCGTGGCGAGGCCGTGCAGGACAAGTTGTCGCAAAACGACATCCCGGCCAAGCGAGTCGTCCAATTCGGTCGACCGCGAATAATCCGGGATCACAAAGCGATAGCGCTCTGAGCCGAATCTCGTTCTCGTGCTTCGGTGTGTGTTCATGCCCATCTTCATCGACTGAGGCGGTCAGCCGAGCCCGCCGGGCCGAAGTCGTATTGAACGCAATGTGTGGGAGGCTTGACGAACATGGGAAGCTCGCCGAATGTTGCCGCCCACAACATGGCGCTTGCGAACACCAGCGATAGCGCGACAAAGCTGTGAAAGCATGCTTGCCCTGCAATGCTCGTCACGGACGGCAGGGGCAGGGGGCGGTGGTCCGGAAATCGAGCGTTCGGTCTCGCTTGAGACTTGGCCGATTTCTCCGCCGTGACCGTGGATGCCGCTTGGGCGTCCAACCGATTGACATCCATCGTGTTCCTCCGCGTGTAAAACGAAACGTCCGGACGTGTCTACCGCGACAGGTGGGTCACTGGCGTGTCTGCGGCGCGTACCTTGTGCACGAGACACGCACCGATTTCGGGAATGTCGTGCGTAGCCGGACGATGTCGCTATCTGTGGGAAACGTGTCCCATCATCGGTGGCTGAAGGCCCGACACCGAGTCGAGACTTGTCTGTGTGATCTCGGATGACCGCGACCGGTCCGCGCGCGGCGTCCACACGGCGCCTGGGCAGGGCGTCCAAGCATGACTGGGCCCGCATTCGTCACGCCCGAAGATGTTTCTGAGTGCCTGGGCTTCAAGCCCGGACAACGCATCACAGGCTCCGGCGGTGTTCTTACCGCAGCGATCTGGCGGTTCGAAAACAAATCGGCATACGAATTGGTGGGTCCGGCCGTCGACACCACGGACCTTATCGCCATGCCCCTGAGCGGACATCACCACCACACGTACTTTGGTGACGGGCGCCGCAAATGGGGCCGCGAACATCCGGCTTTCCACATGAACGTTGTGGTCGCCGGCGAACAGCCAAGAGGAGTATTCAGCGCTGAGCGGCCATTTAGTTATCTGCACGTGTATGTGCCGCACGCGATGGTGGAAAGGCTCGCGGTGGAAAGCGGCGCCGCCAACGTGGCTCGGTCGGTCACGTTGATCGATCCAATGTGTTCCCGGGACCCTTTGGCAGAGAGCATATGCCGGCAGATCGTTCGCGAAATGACTCACCGGGACGGGTGTTCCCGGATGATGATTGACTCTCTCGGTCAACAACTCGTTGTTCGACTTATACGCCAGCACTCGAGTGTGTCGGGATCCCCGTCCTTAGCGAAGAAAAGCGGTCCAGGCTATCGGGATTGGCGCCTGCGGCGCGCAATCGACTACCTAGAGGCGCACCTCTCGGATGATGTCGGCCTGAACGAACTGGCGGCGGTGGTGGGCTTGTCGACGACACGCCTTTCAGGACTGTTCCTGGAGGGCACCGGAGAGCCGCCGCACCGGTGGCTGATGAATCGTCGGTTCATGCACGCCTGTGAGCTGCTGGGCAACCCGTCACTGAGCATCACCGATATCGCCCACCAATGCGGGTTCGCGAGTTCTCAGCATTTGGCGGCGGTGATGCGCCGGAGGCTCGCGACGACGCCGACCGCCTACCGCCGGGACTTGCTCGCGTGACGCGTGGGATTTCGACATGCCGGAGGCTGGCGACAGTGCGTGCGTCGAGCGCAATCACCGCGCGCGGCGTGTGCACAACGGCAGCGATTTGCACGGGACTTTCTCGCTTCGGCTGAACAAGGCGGCGCAGCAGAGCGCCCAGGCGTTTGTACGGCCATGGCGCTAATTGTGGGAAAGATGTCCCGTCTGATAAGTGGGCACAACCTTTCGGCAACGCATAGTGAACCGAAGGGTTCCGGAGCATGGGCCGTCGGACCCCTTATGGCGTGAAGATCGACGACCCCGCATGACTAGCCACCGGCGGATGCGACGGCCGTTCGGTTCGCCGCAGACTTGGATCCACGACGGAAGGATTGCCGTGGGTACCGCCACCCGGCCCCCATCTGAAGGGAAGCATGATGACGATCTCACTGTCCGCCAACCGGCGTAACGCCGCCGACGTACGGCCCTTTCGGGCCGCGGCGAGCCTGTTCGAAGACCTGCAGAGGGTCCTGGTCGACCTGATCGAACTGCACCTGCAAGGCAAACAGGCGCACTGGAACCTCGTCGGCACGAACTTCCGCGACCTGCACCTGCAACTTGACGCCATCGTGGACACCGCCCGCGAGGCCAGCGACACAATCGCCGAACGACTGCGCGCGTTGGACGCGGTCCCGGACGGCCGCTCGGACACGGTGGTGGCGACGACGACGGTTCCGGCTATCCCCCCGGGTCTGATCGGCGCCGCCGAAGCCGTTGACCTGATCACCACCCGCATCTACGCCGTCGTCGGCACCATCCGCGCCGTGCACGACGACGTCGACGCTGCTGACCCCGCGACCGCCGACCTATTGCACGCCATCATCGATGACCTCGAGAAAGAGGCGTGGCTGCTGAAGTCGGAAAACGTTACGCCGTAGCTGTTCTCGAGCGGCGATCCGTGAAAGGAGGAGGTCATGAGATTGGTGATTGCCATGACCGGAGCGACCGGTGCCGCTCTGGGCATCCGCCTACTGGAAACCCTCGGGCACTTGGGTGTCGAGACGCACCTGGTGTTGAGTGACTGGGCGCGGGCGACGATCAAGCTCGAGACCGATACCAGCGTCGAGGCGGTTCGGGCGTTGGCCTCACACGCGTACAGCGCACGCGACCTCGCCGCCGGCATCTCCAGTGGATCGTTCCGCACCGACGGCATGGTGGTCTGCCCGTGCAGCATGAAGACGTTGAGCGCCATCCGAATCGGCTTCAGCGACAACCTGATCACGCGCGCCGCCGACGTGACGCTCAAGGAACGACGCAGGCTGGTCCTGGTCGCGCGCGAGGCCCCGTTGAGTGAGATCCACTTGGAGAACATGCACTACCTGGCGCGAGCCGGAGCCGTGATCTTCCCACCGACGGTGGCGTACTACGCGCGGCCCACCTCGGTCGACGAAGTGACCGATTATGTGGTCGGCCGGGTCCTTGATCAGCTCGGCATCGAACACAGTCTGATCAAGCGCTGGAAGGACGATCAGCAACACCCAAACGGCGACTCAGCTCTAACGGAGGCCGACCGGTGGGCCACCCGGATCGAGCAGGAGTTGCGCCAGCCGCTGTGCGCCCCGATCGAGTGAGGAGACCGAAATGACCACGGGCACAAGCCTGCCGGAAACGACGAGTATCACCCAACCGGACGGGGCCGGTGCGGGACCCGACCTGCGTAGCTGGCTGGCAACACTGGAAGCGGCGGACCAGTTGCGTCGGGTCAGGGCCGCTGTCGACTGGGACCAGGAAATCGGTGCGATCACCCGCGCCAACCTGTCTCTGGGCGGCCCGGCTCTGCTGTTCGAAAACATTGTCGGCCATGAGAACACCAGGTGCACAAAGCTGTTGACGTCGGCACTGGGCAGCCGGCGCCAGGTCCAACTGATGCTCGGGCTGCCAGAAGGCACCAGCGATTCGGCCATCGTTCGTCACTTGCGAGAGGCGTTCAAAAAGCCCATCCCACCACGCGTTGTCGACTCGGGCCCGGTCAAAGAGAACATCGTCGAAGGCGACGACATCAATTTGTGGGAGCTCCCCGTCCCGAAGTGGCACGGTGAGGACGGCGGCCGCTACATCGACACCTTCTGCGGCGTCGTCACCGAAGACAAGGTAACCGGACGCGACAACATTGGTCTCTACCGCGGCCAGATCGTCGACCGCGACAAGATCGCCAAATTGTTGGTGCCCAGCCAGGGCTGGGGCGGCCATATGGAGGAATACAAGCCAGAGCCGATGCCGGTTGCGGTTGTCTATGGGTGGCACGACGTGCTGCCGTTCTGCGCCGGCAGCCCCTTTCCCAAGAACGTCTGTGAGTGGGACATGATGGGGGCGCTGCTCGGCCGACCCGTTGACCTGGTGCCCTGCGAATCTGTGCCGTTGCACGTGCCGGCGACCGCGGAGATCGTCGTCGAGGGCTTCATCGATCCCGACCCCTCGACGTTCGTCGTAGAGGGTCCGTTCGCCGAGTATCCGGGCTTCATCGGCGGCGCGGCACCGGCGCCGGTCCTGCGGGTCACCCGCATCACCCACCGCAACGACCCGGTGCTTCGCGGCACCCTCGAGGGCATCCGGCCGGGGATGTTCAACGAGGACAGCATCACCAACTTCGCACGGTCGGCGATCACCTGGAACGTGCTCGACGATCTTGGCATCGGCGGCATCACCGACCTCTGGATGACCGAGGTGACCAACGGCCAGAACACACTGGTGCAGATCCAGAAGCGGTACCGCGGCCACGCGCAACAGATCGCCGCGGCGCTCTGGGGCACCGGGGGATCGGTGTGGTTCCACAAAAACGTGATGGTCGTCGAGGAGGACATCGACATCCACGATCCGGTCGCGCTGGATTGGGCCATGTCCTATCGGGTCAACGCGGGGCTCGGCGACATCGCTTTCTTTGGACCGGGTTTGGGCTCCTCGCTCGATCCGTCGACCCCGCCGGAGAAGAACGACACCAACAAGTACGGGGCCGGCCAGTGGACGCGGGTGCTCATCGACGCCACCCGTAGCTGGGAGATCGAGCCTCGCGCGGAATGGGGCGGGCGCCGCTTCCCGCCGACCGATCGGTTATCGCCCGAGCTGGAATCCATAATTGCCGGCCGGTGGGAAGAGTACGGGATCGGCATCCCGTACCTCGACGACGAAGGACGCGAAATGCTGACGCTGCAAAAACTCAGCAAGCGAATGCCGGAGGTGTAGAGAGGCGATGACGGATGTTGCGGTAAGCGTCGCGTTACCACCGTCGATCGAGTCGGCTCAGCACATTGCCTCAGCGGAGAAACTTGGCTATCGGCGCGCCTACTGTTACGACAGTCCGTTCGGTGGTGATGACGTCTGGCTGGCCTTGCACCGCGCCGCCGAGCGGACGACGACGATTGAGCTGGGTCCCGCGGTACTGATTCCGACACAGCGTCATCCGTTGGTCAACGCCGCAGAGACCGTCTCACTGCACCGAGTGGCACCCGGACGCATTCTGACGTCGTTCGGCACAGGATTCTCCAGCCGCGCGGCCATCGGCCAGCCCCCGATCGCATGGTCGTACATGGAGGCCTATATCCGTGCCTACCAGGCGCTGTTGGCCGGCGAGGTGGTCGACTGGGAAGGTGCGGCCATAAAATTGATGCTCAGCTCATCGCAATCGGAGGTGCTGCCCCTGCGAATCCCGTTGCTGCTGGCGGCAACCGGTCCCAAGGGTGCAGGCGTCGCCAAGCGGGTCGGCGCCGACGGGATCATCTCGATGTTCAATGTCGTGCCCGGACAGCGTGATTTTGCGCGCACAGTGGTAGCGACAATGGGCACCGTACTCGACGAAGGGGAGAGCCTGGCAGACGAACGGGTCCGCTCGGCGGTGGGTGCCCCCTGGGCGGCGGCATATCATTTCGTCTACACCACGCAGGGTGCCGACGCGTTGCGCGAGATGCCGGGTGGCGCAGCGTGGTTGGACGTGATCGAGCGGATCCCGCAACGCCTGCGCCACTTACACATTCACCAGGGGACCATGGTCGAGATGAACACGGCCGACATGGCGGCCTGGCATGCCGGAGGCTACGCCTCGGTTCCGTCGGTCACCCTGAGCGGATCGGCCGACGCGGTCGGGAGGGCCGTCGCGGCGATGGCGGAGGCCGGTGCCACCGAGGTCATGATCGAGCCCTCGGGACCCGACATCCCATGCGAACTCGAAAGATTCATGGCGGCCGTGCGTGGTTAGCACGGCCGGTTCGGTCGCCCCGATGGGGTCGCTGATCTGCTCGCCTTCCTTGGCGGCATAGCGCCGGCCAAATCCCTACTCGTTCGAAAGGACTCCCACGAAATGCCCGTCTACCAGTGTTACAGTCCGCCAGGACTGCTGAGCGAGTCGGCGAAGGCTCGAATCGCCGACGAGATCACCACCATTCACACCAGCGCCACCGGAGCACCGGAATTATTCGTCAACGTTCTTTTCCACGAGATCCCGGTGGGTGACTGCTTCGTTGGCCGCAAACAGGCGAGCCACTCCTACCTGTTCGGCGCCATCCGCCACGGGCGCGATGCCGCGACCCGCCAAACGATGCTGCGCGAATTCTCGCGGATGTGGAGTCGTGCCACCGGCCAGTCTGAAGCCGAATTTCTCGTCGCGTTGACCGAAGTCGACCCGGCAAATGCAATGGAGGCTGGATTGGTTTTGCCTGAGCCTGGTCGCGAACAGGAGTGGTTCGACGAGAACCGGGTCAGATTGACGCAAATGGGGATGGCGCTCTGACGCGCCCGGCGCAGTCCTGTCAGCGAACGCCGGGCCGCTCACCCCGCTGAGCGCGCGATTTGGTCGCCGTGACACCGGTTCGGTAACCTGGCATTCACCAACGCGGGGTGGAGCAGCTCGGTAGCTCGCTGGGCTCATAACCCAGAGGTCGCAGGTTCGAATCCTGTCCCCGCTACCAGGTAAAACGGCCCCCGGAGATTGCTCCGGGGGCCGTTTTCACGCCCGGCGGGGGCGTTGGCGCGAACGTTCGCAAAGCGAATGATCAGTCGGGAACGTGTTCGCCAAGCACGCGATGGCATATCTTTACCTCCGTCCGTCGCATCGGTACCGCGAGTTGTCGGAGGAGATCCCACATGCGCAGCATCCAGGTGGCAGCGTCCGCCACGGCCCTCGTTCTCTTCGGCTCGGCCGGCGTCGCCGCCGCCGCGCCGCCGAAGGACTACTGCGCCGAACTCAAGGGTGCCAACACCGGCCAGGCATGCAAGATCCAGATGGCCGACCCCGGCTACAACGTCGACATCAGCTTCCCGGTCAACTACCCCGACGAGAAGTCGGTGGCGGACTTCATCACCAAGGAGCGCGACGATTTCCTCAACGCCGCCAAATCGTCCGCACCCCGCGACCAGCCCTACCAACTGACCATTTCGTCGACGAATTACGGGTCGGCGATACCACCGCGCGGCACCGAGGCCGTGGTGTTCAAGGTCGTCGAGAACACCGGCGCCCCCAAGACGACGTTCAAGTCGTTCAACTGGGACCAGACCTATCGCAAGGCGATCGTGTGGACCGCCGCCTCAGACGACAAGAACAACACGCCCTTGTGGCGCGTCGACGACCCGCTGCAGACCGTCGCGCCGATCGTGCAGAGCGAGCTGCAGAAGCAGGCCGCGCCGCCCGCGAACCCGGCGCAGACCCCGCCGGGGAACCAGCCGCAGACCACACCTCCCGCGAACCAGACGCCGACGCCCCCGCCGGTGGCCATCGCGCCGGCCGCCGCCTACGACCCCGCCAACTACCAGAATTTCGCGGTCACCAACGACGGAGTGATCTTCTTTTTCGACCAAGGTCGCATGGTGCCCGACGCCACTCAGGTGTTGGTGCCGCGCTCCGCGATCGACCCGATGCTCGCCTAGCGAGCGCCGACCTACCGCGGCAGCACGGCCTCGATGGCGCTGATGACCTCGGGGGCGTCGGGCTCGGTGCGGGGCCGGAAGCGCTGCACCACCGCACCGTCGGGTGCGAGGAGGAACTTCTCGAAGTTCCACTGGATGTCTCCCGCCTGGCCGTCGGCGTCGGCGGCTTTGGTCAACTCGGCGTACAGCGGGTGGCGGCCGTCGCCGTTGACGTCGGTCTTCGCCAACAACGGGAACGTCACCCCGTAGGTCGTCGAGCAGAACTCCTGGATCTCGTCGGCCGTGCCGGGTTCCTGGCCCATGAACTGGTTACACGGGACGCCGACGACGGTCAGGCCGCGGTCGCGGTAGTCCTTGGCCAGCTTCTCCAGGGCCGTGTACTGCGGAGTGAGCCCGCATTTGGAGGCCACGTTGACGACGAGCGTTGCGCCGTCGGACAATTCGGCCAGCGTGGTGGGCCGGCCGTCGAGGGTGTTCAGGGCGATGTCTTTGAGGGTCACGCCGACGACGCTAACGCAGATCAGAGCCAACCGGTACGGGCGGCGGCAACCGGCTCGGCGGGTTCGGGGGCCAGCTCCCCGTCCCGCACACCGTCGAGCAACCGCTTCACCGCGGCGACGATCTCCGG
Source organism: Mycobacterium sp. 5-140-3-2 (assembly GCF_035666375.1). NCBI lineage: Bacteria > Bacillati > Actinomycetota > Actinomycetes > Mycobacteriales > Mycobacteriaceae > Mycobacterium > Mycobacterium sp. 5-140-3-2. The sequence goes on along the minus strand of NZ_CP142025.1, from coordinate 4,326,726 downwards.
CGCCGCGGCGGCGAGCCCTTCCTTGTCGGCCTCGCTGACCGCGTCGGCGTCGACGCCGGCCCGGGTCAGCACGGCGGACGGGTCGGCCAGCTGCTCGGCCAGCCACGACACCGGGTCCGCTGAGAGCTCCGGGACGAAGTGCCGGCGTCCGGGTTCCCAGCCGTCGAAACGCGGGTGGTGATGGGCCCGGTCCAGCGTCCCCGGTGGGCTTTCCGTCGATCCGAAAAGGTCCACCCGCCACACCGGGCGGGTGAAGGCGATCGGGACACCGGCATAGATCGAGCCCTGGGGCTCGGCCCGGTCGACGAGGCGCAGTTCCAGTCTGACGCCCCGCTCCGGGGTTTCCTGACCTTCGAGCGGGGACGGGTCGACGAAATACATGTCGCCGACGACCACACCCAGGGATTCGAATCCGAACGCTGCGAGCATTGCGCACCTCTCCTTACCGCTACCCGAGCGTAGACCCGCACGCGGACGGGTGCGCCGCCACCGAAGAGGGGACGCGCCAGCGCGTCTCGTAAAGTTGAGCGCTGGAACAGGCGCCAACACGAATTTTGTTAATGGCGGTTCGCATAAGTGCGGGCGCCGCGGTAGATTTTAATGATCTTTCTATCAAGGGCTCCTGGTATCGGCTCTGACCCGGGGGAGAACGTAAGGGGCGGCGACGGTGGTATCGAGACAGCAGAGTCCCGGTTCACCTGTGCAGATCAACTCGCAGCGGACCCCGCCCTATAAGTGGATCGCGGTCGCCACGCTGCTCGTGCTCGCGGTGATCTTCACCTTGGTGTACATCCAGTTCCGGGGCGGCTTCACGCCGAAGACCGAGTTGACGATGCTGGCGTCGCGGGCTGGGTTGGTGATGGATCCGGGGTCGAAGGTGACCTATAACGGGGTGGAGATCGGGCGGGTCGGCAAGATCGCGGAGACGGTGCGTGATGGCAAGCCGGCGGCGAAGTTCACGCTGGAGGTCTATCCGCGGTATTTGGCGTTGATCCCGTCGAATGTGAATGCCGATATCAAGGCGACGACGGTGTTCGGTGGCAAGTATGTGTCGTTGACGACGCCGGCGCACCCGTCGCCGCAGAAGATCTCGGCGCACACCGTGCTGGATGCGCGTTCGGTGACCACCGAGATCAACACGCTGTTTCAGACGATCACCTCGATCGCGCAGAAGGTCGATCCGGTCAAGTTGAATCTGACGTTGAGCGCGGCGGCGCAGTCGTTGGCCGGGTTGGGGGACAAGCTGGGGCAGTCGGTGGTCAACGCCAATACGCTCCTCGACGACGTGAATCCGCGGATGCCGCAGGCGCGCAAGGACATTCAGCGGCTGGCGGCGCTGGGGGACACGTATGCGGACGCCTCGCCGGATCTGTTCGACTTTTTGAACAACGCGGTGGTCACCTCGCGCACGATCAACGCGCAGCAAAAGGATTTGGATCAGGCGTTGTTGTCGGCGGCCGGGTTCGGCAACACCGGGGCCGACTTGTTCACCAAGGGCGGCCCGTATCTGGCCCGCGGGGCCGCCGACCTGGTGCCCACGGCCCAACTGCTCGACACCTACAGCCCCGAGCTTTATTGCACCCTGCACAACTACCACGACATCGTGCCCATCACCGGCGCCTCCGAAGGTGGTTTCAACGGCTACTCGCTGAACATGAACACCGAGGTCACCTCGGGCCTAGGTCTGCTGCTCAATCCGGTCGCCACCGTCCCGGTCATCGCGTCGCTCCTGGGCGGCATCGCCGGGGTGGTCGGCGGGGCGCCCAACCCCTACATCTGGCCCGAGAACCTGCCACGCGTGAACGCCCGCGGCGGCCCCGGTGGCGCCCCGGGTTGCTGGCAGCGGGTCACCCGAGACCTGTGGCCCGCGCCCGAACTCGTGATGGACACCGGCAACAGCCTCGCGCCCTACAACCACCTGGACACCGGATCGCCGTACGCGATCGAGTACGTCTGGGGCCGTCAAGTCGGCGACAACACCATCAACCCGTAGCACGCGAAAGAGTTGCCGGGAACCATCATTCGCGTGCCGCCACGGTCGACGGCCCCGCCGCGCGCGGCGCGATAGTTCGGCGTTGCGTTGTTCGTGCCACCGCGTCGCGGTACATTGCACTGGTCTTCGTTATTGCATCTGTGTACAGAGCCCCTGGTAACGGGCAGTGAGTCGGGGGAGTGATTTGCCGCAGCGCCGCCAGGCCGCGGCACCGACGTGAGGGGCCAGCTGTGGCGACGGTGGGTTATCTGAATAGCCAACCGCATGCCTTGCCGCCCAGCGCAAAATCCACCTTCGGATTCGTGGTGTAGCGCTATGGAAGGTTCACCCGTTCAGATCAACGACCCCCGGGTCCCGCCCTACAAGGTCTACACCTTTGTCGTTGTGGTGGTGCTCGCGGTGATCTTCACCTTGGTGTACATCCAGTTCCGGGGCGGCTTCACGCCGAAGACCGAGTTGACGATGCTGGCGTCGCGGGCTGGGTTGGTGATGGATCCGGGCTCGAAGGTGACCTATAACGGGGTGGAGATCGGGCGGGTCGGCAAGATCGCGGAGACGGTGCGTGATGGCAAGCCGGCGGCGAAGTTCACGCTGGAGGTCTATCCGCGGTATTTGGCGTTGATCCCGTCGAATGTGAATGCCGATATCAAGGCGACGACGGTGTTCGGTGGCAAGTATGTGTCGTTGACGACGCCGGCGCACCCGTCGCCGCAGAAGATCTCGGCGCACACCGTGCTGGATGCGCGTTCGGTGACCACCGAGATCAACACGCTGTTTCAGACGATCACCTCGATCGCGCAGAAGGTCGATCCGGTCAAGTTGAATCTGACGTTGAGCGCGGCGGCGCAGTCGTTGGCCGGGTTGGGGGAGAAGTTCGGGCAGTCGGTGGTGAATGCGAACGCGGTTTTGGATGAGGTGAATCCGCGGATGCCGCAGGCGCGCAAGGACATTCAGCGGCTGGCGGCGCTGGGGGACACCTATGCGGACGCCTCGCCGGATCTGTTCGACTTCTTGAACAACGCGGTGGTCACCTCGCGCACGATCAACGCGCAGCAAAAGGATTTGGATCAGGCGTTGTTGTCGGCGGCCGGGTTCGGCAACACCGGGGCCGACTTGTTCACCAAGGGCGGCCCGTATCTGGCGCGCGGGGCCGCCGATCTGGTGCCCACGGCCCAGCTGCTCGACACCTACAGCCCCGAGATCTATTGCCTGATGCGCAGCGAAGTCGATGCGCTGGGCCCCACGGGCGCGGCCGAAGGCGGCTTCAACGGTTACTCGCTGAACATGGACACCGAGGTGCTCTCCGGGCTCGGACTGATCGCGAACCCGGTGTCCGCGGTGCCCGTCATCGCGTCGCTGGTGGGCGGCATCGCCGGGGTGGTCGGCGGGGCGCCCAACCCCTACATCTGGCCCGAGAACCTGCCACGCGTGAACGCCCGCGGCGGCCCCGGCGGCGCCCCGGGTTGCTGGCAGAAGATCAGCCGCGACCTGTGGCCCGCACCCGAGTTGGTCATGGACACCGGCAACAGCATCGCGCCCTACAACCACCTGGACACCGGATCGCCGTACGCGATCGAGTACGTCTGGGGCCGCCAGGTCGGCGACAACACCATCAACCCGTAGCAGCCGAAAAGCTTGCTAGAGGCGGTGATTCGCGTCCCGCTCCGGCCCGCTCACGCTTGGGTGGCGGCGGTCGGCCGCTCATTGGATTTCACGTCGCGCCCCGCGCCGGCCGACACCGTGGCCGCCTCACCGCGCGCCAGGCCCACCGTCGCGACGATCACCACCACCGCCGTCACCGCCAGGACAAACCACTCCCAGCCGCCGGCCGCAAGCGTCTCGCCGAGCACGACGATTCCGAGGATCCCGCCCACCACGGGCTTCGCCACGATGATCGTCGGCAGCGACGCGGTGAGCGCGCCGGCCCGATACGCCGATTGGTGATAGATCATCCCGGCCACCCCGCAGCCCACCAGGGCATAGAGCTCGAAGGATTGCCACACCTGGCCCGGATGGCGCTCGAGGATGTCGACAACGCCCTTCATCAGGACCGCGAACACCGCCAGCAGCGAGCCGGCCACCGCCGCAAGCAGCAGCGCCGCGACGGGACGATCCACCCAGATGCGGGCGCCCAACAAGCCCAGCAGCAACAGCGGGCCGATCACCGCGGCCACCACGAGCCACGTCTGCAGCGGCGCCCGCTGCTGACCGCCGGTCGGGTCTCCGATCGCGATGAGCACCGCCAGCGCGACCGCCAGCAGCAGCGCCCAGGTCCACTCCCGGCGCGTGATCGGGTGATGGCTCATCCGCGCGTAAATCGGCAGCGCGAACAGCAGCGCCGTCACCTGCAGCGACATCACCAGCAACACCGAGCCCTTGTCGAGGGCGGCGGCCAGCAGCACGTAACTGCCGATGTCGCCCAAACCGCCCAGCCACCACCGGGTGTCGCGCAGCAACATGCCGAACAACGTCAGGTGGCCCACCCGCCTGTCGGTGACCTCCTGCGCGGACCGCTGACGCACGACGTTGCCGATCGCGGATGCCAGCGCGGCACACAGGGCGAGAATGGCCGCCAGATGCACGTCGGACATGGCATAACCTCCTCACCCAGCTGGCTTGTGCTCGAACTACTAATTTAATCGCGGCCCCGACCGGCGCGCCTCGCGGTTGCCGGGCCGCACAGACGCGGCCCGCTCAGAGCGGGAATGCGGTTCCGGTGAGCCGCTCGGACAGTTCCCAGAGCGCGGCGCCGGTGCCCGCGCGCTTGGCCGGCCAGTTGCGCCACGTCGGTTGGGTGCGACCGTACAGCCCGAACCGCGGGCCGACGAAAGTGTTGCCCGGCAAATCCTGCGACACCGCGTACAACGTCTGGCGGGCGCCGAAATCCGCGTCGGTCGACACGATGCGGTCGACCGCCAGGACCGCCGCGTCGCCCAGTTTGCGGCCGGAGTTGCCCTGCAGGTTCGTGTGCGACCAGCCCGGGTGGGCGGCCAGGGCGCGCAGCGACGCGCCGACGCCGTCCAAACGCCGCTGCAGCTCGCTGGTGAACAGCAGATTGGCCAGCTTCGACTGGCTGTAGGACAGCCAGGCCGAATAGGGCCGCGACTGAAAGTTCAAGTCCTTGAGGCTGATATAGCCGAAGTGGTGCATCAGCGAGGACACCGTCACCACGCGGTCGGTCAGCTTGGGCAACAGCAGGTTGGTCAAGGCGAAGTGGCCGAGGTGGTTGGTGCCGATCTGACCCTCGAAGCCGTCGACGGTCACCGCGTGTTTGGTGGCCATGATGCCGGCGTTGTTGACCAGGACGTCGACGGTGTCGATGCCCTCGGCGAAGCGCCGCACCGACGACAGGTCCTGCAGATCGAGCTGGCGCACCTCGGCCCGACCGGGGCCGGCCATGCGGGCGGCGGCGGCGTGCCCCTTGTCGGTGTTGCGGACGGCCAGGATGACGTGGCCACCGACCCGGACCAACTCGCGGGCGGTGATCTCACCCAGCCCGGCGTTGGCGCCGGTGATGATGATGGTCCGTCCGGCGAACGAGGGCAGCCGGGCTGCGGTCCAATCGGCCATGGCAGACACCCTAACGACGCGCCTGCCGAGCGCGGCGCTGGGCCGAGCGGCCGCGCGGTGGCGGTGAGGACGCATTGCTCGTCCGGCGGCGCTCGCAGGTATCGTGCCTGGGATGACCAGCGACATCCCACCGGCGCGGGTAGCACGACAGCGGTGTTTTGTCAGGTACGCGTGGGGGACCGCCGGATGTTTCTAGGCGTCATCGTCAATCCGAAAGCGCGGAAGAATCGTGCCGCGCCCCGCGAGCGCATCGACGAACTGCGTCGCCTCGTCGGTCCCTGGGGCGAGGTGCATGAGACCGCATCAATCGACGATCTCCGCGACACCATCGCGCAGATCGGTCCCCGGGTCACCCACCTGGTGGGCGACGGTGGCGACGGCGCGCTGCACTGGTTGATCAACGAAACCGAGCGATGCATCGGCGACCCGGAAAGTTGGCCGGCGTTCGTCCCGTCCAACGGGGGCAGCGTGAACGCGGTGGCCCGCAAGGCCCGGGTCCGCGGCCGGCCGGAGACGATCATCCGCGCATTGGTCGCCGCCGCCGAGGCCGATCAGCCTCCGCCCGAGATGTGGCTCGACACGCTGGTGCTCGACGGCGAAACCGCCGACGGCGCGGCGTTTCATCGCCTCTGCTTCGGGCTGGCCGCGGGCGGGGTCGGGAACCGCTTCTACGACCGGTATTACGACGCCCCCGATCACGGTCGGCTCGCCGTCGCGCGGGTGATCGCCCGCAGCTTCGGCGACTACATCACGTCCAAGGTCGCCCCGAGTCGGGTCAAGACGCCGAACTACGCCTCGATCCTGTTCACCCCCACGAGCGCTCACGTGGTCATCGACGGCGAGGAGGTCCCGTCGCGCACGCACAGCCTGCTGCACGCCGGCGCGATCGATCTGCGCATCGGCGGTCCGCTGCGGTTGTTCCCCAAGGCTTCCGAGCCGGGTGCGCTGCACTTTCAGGCCGGATACCTGCGGCCGTCGCGGATCGTGGCGCAGCTTCCCACGGCGCTGACCAACGGCATGCTCCGCGGCAAGGGGCTGCGCGATGTCAACGGCCACGAGATGATCATCGAGGCCGAGGACGAGCCGCTGTCACCCATCATCGACGGGGAGCGCTTCCTGGGCATCGTGAAGCTCGTGGCCCGGGCGGGACCGCGGATCCGCATCGCGCAGGTCGCCCCGTCCACCATCGCCCGCGCGCACAGCGCGCCCGCGCCGTGACGCCTGTCACTTTCTAGTTCCGCAATCCACTTCCGGCGCCTGGGCACAAAAAGCCGGCAAAATCGGAATCTGGAAATCTTTTCTGGCTCAGCGATTTGACCATAAGGCGACGCGGGTGGCAGGGTTATTATTGCGGGCGCCGCGGGACATATGAATTGCGTGGATTAGTACATCCGTACGTCAGTATCTGAGGAGCAACGCCGAGCATAATCCCTGCTCACTAGCCACTGAGATACTGAAGTCCGTATCGACACAGATCAGGATTTATGCAATTAAATTCGCCGCTTAAGTCGAAGCTGTGAATGTGTTGTGCATAGCCCATTAATGCTGCTGGATGTTTTGCTCTTCACCGGGCGTCAGGGTTACATTGGTTTTATATTCATGACGGAAGTCGTTCCCGGGCTCAGTCCAAACCTGGAAGGGGGGTCGCTCCAAAGATGGAGACGCTGATCGATTACCTGCACAAGTGGGAAGCGCTGAAGCCGGACCAGACTCTCTTCCGCTTCGTCGACGTCGACGGGCGCGAACTCGAGCACTACACCTATCAGAGCTTCGCCGACCGCACCCGCGAGCTGGCCGCCTACCTGTCCAAAGAGGCCGGCCTCAAAGCGGGCGAGCGCGCGTTGCTCGTCTACCCCCCCGGCCTGGAGATGATCGCGGCGCTGTATGCCTGCGCCCGAATCGGGGTGATCGCCGTCCCCGTCAGCCCACCGCTGCCGATGTCGTTCGAGTCCGGACTGGCCAAGCTCAGTTTCATCGCGCGGGATTGCGGCGCCAAGGCCGTGCTGTCGACGAAGCAGTTCGAGTACGACTTCCGGCTGCTGCTCGGCCAGCGCCACGGTGGGCAGGCGTGGTCCGACGCCGCCCTGCCGGAGCTGCCCTGGTTCGCCACCGACGGCGCCCAGGAATTCGGCGGCGCCCCGGTGGCGGACACGCCGGGGGACGTGCTCTTCCTGCAATACACCTCGGGCTCGACGAACGACCCCAAGGGCGTCATCGTCAGCCACGCCAACGTGATTGCCAACGGGTCCGCCTTCACCGGCGACGTGGTCCTGGCCTCGTGGCTTCCGCAGCATCACGACATGGGCCTGATTTCGGCCTACATGTTCATTCTGCTGCTGGGCGGGTCCACCCATGCGATGTCGCCGCTGGACTTCCTCGCGCGGCCCTCGTCCTGGCTTCGGCTGATCAGCGACGTGCGCGCCACGCACACGCCGGGACCGAACTTCGCGCTCGAATACTGCCTGCGTGAAGACAAGCTGCCCGCGTCCGAGCTGGCCGGTGTCGACCTGAGCAGCCTCGAGTGCATCGTCGTGGGGGCAGAACCGTTGCGGGCCAACACCTTCGACCAATTCCGGAAGCGGTTCGGCGACTACGGCCTGCGGCCCGAGGCGCTGACCGGCGCCTACGGCATGGCCGAGTCCACCCTGATCGTCTCGATCCGGGGGCGCCAGACCATCACGGTGAACAAGCGCGGGCTGGAAAAGAATGTCGCGCGGGTCGAAAAGGCGTTGCCGGAGAACAGCAACCAGGTCCCGTTGGTCAGTTGCGGCAAGCCCATCGACGAAACCCTGGTTCGCATCGTCGATCCCGAATCGCGAACGGCGCTGGGCGAGGGCCGGGTCGGCGAAGTCTGGCTGGACGGGCCCTCCAAGGGCGGCGGCTACTGGAACCGCCCGGAGCTCACCACGGAGATGTTCGGGGCCCGCATCGCCGGCGATGACCACCACACCTATCTGCGGACCGGCGATCTCGGCTTCCTCTACGAGGGTGAGCTGTTCGTCTGCGGCCGCAGCAAGGACCTGATCATCGTGCGCGGCGTCAACTGCTACCCCTCCGACGTCGAAGCCGTCGTCGAACGCTCCGCCGGCCAGGTCCGCAGCGGGTGCGTCGCCGCGCTGTCGGTCGAGCGCGACGAGCAGGAGGCGCTGGTCGTGGTCGCCGAGGTGCGAGACGAGCACAACCTGCCCGACGCGAAGGCCCTGGCCCGCGCGATCCGGCGGCACTGCCACATCGATCCGCACACCATCGTGTTCGCGCCGCCACGCAGCATCCCCAAGACGACCTCGGGCAAGATCCGGCGCGCGCGGACCCGCCAGCTGTGGCTGGACGGCACGCTGCCCGCGTTCACGAGTTGGGTCAACCCGGCGGCCACCCGGGGCCGCGACGCCGTGGAGGTCGGTGCGGGCCCGCTGGAGCGCTTCCGCAATCTCATCGAGAGCTACGACCTCACCGGCGACGAGGACTGCTCGTTCGCCGACCTCGGCATCGATTCGCTGGCGCTGGCCGAACTCCGCACCGACCTGCAGGCCGTGCTCGAGGAGCACGGCGCGGGCGAGCTCGCCGACGAGGTCAACACGCGCCTGCTGCAGCGGCTGACGGTGGCCGAATTCTTCGGGCTGATGCGCCAATTCGGCGAGGGATCCGGCCAGCCGCTGGACGCCCTGCGCCGGGCGCTGGATCAGATCTCGGCCGACTACGAGGCCTACGAGACCGCGCAGATGCGCGCCGACGCCGCCCTGCCGCTGCCCGAGCTCGCGCCCGCGCGAGCGGGTGCGCCCACCGACATCCTGCTGACCGGCGCGACCGGGTTTTTGGGGCCGTTCCTGGTGGGCAGCCTGCTCAGCCGGACGTCGTACAACGTGCACGCGCTGGTGCGGGCCACCGACGCCGCGCACGGTTTGGACCGTATCGTCGCGTCGCTGCGCCGCGCCCAGCTCTGGACGCCGGCGCTCGAGGCGGAGGTCCGGGCGCGGGTGCGGGTGATCTGTGGCGATCTCGCCGAGCCCGCGCTGGGCATCGGGGAGGCGGCCTTCCAGCAACTCGCCGAGGACGTCGACGCCGTCGTGCACAACGGCGCGCTGGTCAACTACGTGCGGACCTACGACGCCCTGCGGCCCGCGAACGTGGAGGGCACCCGCGAGCTGTTGCGACTGGCGATGACCGCCCACCGCAAGACCTTCCACCTGGTCTCGAGCACGTTCATCTACGGCTGGAGCACCGAACCGGTGGTCGGGGAGTGGGACGCGAACGAGAAGATGGCCGGGCTGGACTTCGGCTACTCGCAAACCAAGTGGGTCGGCGAGCAGCTGGCGCTGGCCGCGCAGCGGAAGGGCCTCGACGTCCGCATCTACCGGCCGTCGCTGATCTCTCCGACCCGGGCGGGCTTCGGCAGCCAGGACGACATCCTGGTGCGCCTCACGGCATTCATGATCGAGCACGGTCTGGCCGTCAACGCGCTCAACCAGATCAGCCTGCTGCCGGCGGACCTCATCGCGGATCACATCGTCGCGCTGATGGACCTCCCCGACGAGTCGGGCAGTGTCTTCAACTTGACGGCCGACGACTACTACAACCTGACCGACATCACCCGGATCTTGACCGAGCGCTACGGGTACCGCTTTGAGTACCACGACATCGAATCGTTCGCCGAGCAGCTGGACCGTCAGTGCACGCCGAACGACCAGATGTATCCGCTGGTCGACTTCCTCACCCGGTCGGCGGGCAAGATCGCGGCGATGCGCGACAAGCGCTACGACAACACCCAGTACCGTCACCGGCGGGGGCTGGCCACGGTCCGCCTGCGCGAGCCGGCGCTCACCGAGACGGTCGATCACCTCGTCCGGTTCTTGCGCAGCGAGCGTCTGATCACTGAAGTAGAGGACGAGACCCAACGCAGCGCCTAGCACGAAAAGGGGATGGCAACGATGTTCACCGTCGATGACATGGCAGCGGGCCCGCATGACGCCTCGCTCGATCACGAGCGCATCGTCCTGCAGGCGCGTGACGTCGACTTCGACTGGTCGACGCTGCCGTTCTACTACGTGCCGAACGAGCCCTTCACCACCCACTTCTGCAACGTGCTGCACCTGCTGTTGCCGGCGGGTGAGGAGTTCATCGTCGACGCGTTCAAGGACACCCTGCCGCTGATCAAAGACGATCAATTGCGGCGCGATGTGCAGGGATTCGTCAGCCAGGAGGCCATGCACTCCCAGGCGCACGCGGGGGTGCTCGGGCACTTCGCGGCCAACGACATCGACGTCACGCCGTTCACCGACCAGATGCGCTGGCTGTTCACCCAACTCATCGGTGACCGGCCGCACTGGAGCCGGCGCCGCCGGCAGAGCTGGTTGCTCGAACGGGTCTCGATGGTGGCGGCGCTCGAGCACTACACCGCGATCCTGGGCGAATGGATTCTGGACACCCCTCAGCACGATGCCCTGGGCACCGATCCGGTGATGCTGGACTTGCTGCGCTGGCACGGCGCCGAGGAGGTCGAGCACAAGGCCGTCGCGTTCGACACCATGAAGCACCTGCGCGCCGGGTATTGGCGGCAGGTGCGCACCCAGCTGCTCGTGACGCCCGCGTTGCTGTGGCTGTTCATCCGCGGCGTGCGGTTCATGTATTCGGTCGACCCGTACCTGCCACCGGGGACCAAACCGCGCTGGCGCGACTACTTCCGCGCGGCCCGAAGGGGCTTGGTGCCCGGGCCATTCCAGTTCCTGCGGGTCATCGGCGCCTACTACACGCCGAGTTTCCATCCGTCCCAGCTGGGCGGGGTGGGTCGCGCGGTCGACTATTTGGCCCGCTCACCCGCCGCCCGCGCGTCGCACTGAACACGGGAGCGTTCGGGATGACTCAGTCCAGCACAGTGATCGCCTCAGACGGGGTTTCGCTGGCCGTCCACGCCTACACGGAGATCGACCCACGGCGGCCCACCGTTCTGGCGATCCACGGCTACCCGGACAACCACCACGTGTGGGACGGTGTCGCAGGCGAACTCGCCGGCCGGTTCAACGTCGTGGCGTATGACGTGCGCGGGTCTGGCGACTCCTCCAAACCGGCACGGCGAACGGATTATGTTCTGCCGCAGCTGGTTTCCGATGTCGGCGCGGTGATCGACAGCCTCGGGGTTGGCCAGGTCCACCTGTTGGCCCACGACTGGGGTTCGATCCAGGGCTGGGCGGCGGTCACCGACGATACGGTGATGGCCAAGGTCGCCTCGTTCACGTCGATCTCCGGGCCGCACCTGAACTATGCCGGCAGGTTCCTACGGTCCCCGCGCACACCGCGCGCCGTCTTCGACGTCGTCAAGCAGGCCCTCGCGTCGTCGTACATCTGGTTCTTCCTGTGCCCGGTTGTGCCGGAGCTGGCAATCCGCTCGCGCGCCACGGGGAAAGTCTTTGCCGCGGTGGAACGTATCGGCCGCAGCCGCGGCAGCGACCGGCAGCGGGCGGCGGCGACCCGGTCGATCGACGACTACCTCAACGGCCTCAACCTGTACCGGGCGAACATGCCGGCGCCGTTCTTCGTGCCCGTGAAGCAGTTGCCGCAGACACGGGTGCCGGTGCAGGTGCTCGTCGCCCGGCGGGATTATTTCGTATCGCCCGCCCTGCAACGGTTTACCGGCTCCATTCCGGACGGCGGCAGGATCGTCCCGATCGAGGGTGGCCATTGGGTGGTCACCTCGCATCCCGACGTCATCGCCGGATTCACCGGCGAGTGGGTCAACCTGACATCGGAGCCCGCGGGCCGTCACGGCATGGGGCAGGCGTGAGGATGGCTGTGACACGGGCTATTTGGGACAGCATTCCGGCCGACCTCTACGGCCGGCGCAAACGCGACCGGATGTACACCGCGTTGTACGGCGTCGGCACGCTGTTCGGCGGCATGGCGTCGGCGTCGCGGTGGACGCCTTCACGGGTCCAGCCCGTGCGGCGGACCACGACCGCGGTGATCACCAAACGTGAGGAGCCGGCGCCCGACGTGGTCGCGTTGACGCTGGCCGACCGGGACGGCGGATTGCTGCCATCCTGGACGCCCGGCGCGCACATCGACGTCCGGCTCCCGTCGGGACGCCGCCGGCAGTACTCGCTGTGTGGTGCGCCCGGGCGGCGCACCGACTATCGCATCGCCGTGCGCCGCATTCCCGACGGCGGCGGTGGTTCGATCGAAATGCACGACACCTTGCACGTGGGGGACTCGATCGAGTTCGAAGGCCCCCGCAACGCGTTTTATCTCGTCACCGACGAGCACGAGGTGTTGTTCGTGATCGGCGGCATCGGGGTCACGCCCATTCTGCCCATGATCCAGACCGCGCAGCAGCACGGAATCGATTGGCGCGCCGTGTATGCCGGGCGCAGCCGCGATTACATGCCGCTGCTCGACGAAGTGGTGGCGGTCGCGCCGGACCGCGTCACAGTCTGGGCCGACGACGAGCGCGGCCGGATCCCCACCGCGGCGGACCTGCTCGCCGACGCCGGCCCAACCACCGCCGTCTACGTGTGTGGCCCGACCGCGCTGCTCGAATCGGTGCGCATCGCGCGCGACGAACACGCGAACGCGCCGTTGCACTACGAACGTTTCGGACCGCCGCCGGTGATCGACGGCGTCCCGTTCGAACTGGAACTCGCGCGTTCGCAGCGGGTGCTCACCGTGCCGTCCAACCGGTCGGCGCTGGACGTGATGCTCGACCGCGACTCGACGACGGCCTACTCCTGCCAGCAGGGCTTCTGCGGCACCTGCAAGGTGAAAGTCCTTGCCGGACAGGTTGATCGACGGGGGAGCGCCGCCGAGGGCGACGACGAGATGCTGGTCTGCGTGTCCCGGGCCAAAAACGGGCGCGTGGTCATCGACGCCTGAGCTCTTCCTAATGCATCGGTGTCGCAACGGTTTTCGCCAGTCGGCGCCGCGCAATCGGGGCCGCGCTCATCAAAACCAACACGCATACATTGTCATTCGACCCTCAGGTTCCTGACGATGCATCCCGCGGCCCCTTGACGGGATCGGTAACCGATCGCGTGGGCTACTGGTGTGCGGTGATCTCGGCGTACAGGACCGGTGCCACCCATCGGCGCAGGTAGTCGCGCAGTGCTGCGCCGCGGCGGGGCGGGCGGCCTGGGTCGATCGTGAAGGACTGCAGGATACGGAGCATGTATTCGACTAGGTCGTCGAGGTCTGCGTCCCGCAGTCCCAGGTCTGCCCAGTCGACGTCGAGGCCAGCGAGGATGGCGTGGCCGAACTGGACACATGCGTCCGACGTGATCCGGGTGGAGGCTTTGGTGAAGTCGGTTGCGAGCATCACCTGGATGGAGCGATCCTCGGGTAGCCATTCCAGGGTGTAGGCCAGGCTTTCCACCAGGGCCTCAATGGGATCGGTGATGCCAGCCAGGTGCTCGGCCAAGGGCTCGAGGAACCGCAAGCCCGAGCGGGTCGCCGCCGCTTCGCGCAGCGCGCCCGAACCGGGGAAGTAGTTGTAGACGGTTTGGCGCGACACCCCCAGCGCCCGGGCGACGTCGGCGATACGCATATCGGCGCCGCGCGCCTCGATGGCATCGTCGGCGGCATCGAGGATGCGGTCGATGGCTTCTTCGTCGCTGGCCGGCGTGGCGCCGCCCCACCCATGAGTCCGCACCGGGCCCCTCCTACCCCGAACTCATTGGCGTCAGCATCGCCGACGGACGGGAATGTAGGGATGAGTGCGCAGTCATCGGATAATTTTCTCGGTGCTCGTTCGCTGGTGTCAAACGTGGCTCACGGGATAAGCAGCACTTTGGTGCATTCGGGGCTGCGCGCGGCGACCAGCTCGTAGGCCTGCGGTGCGTCCTCAAGGTGATGGCGTTGGGTGATGATGCCCGAGGTGTCTAGACGCCCAGCCATGATCAACGGCAGCAATTCGCGCCACGCGCTTTGCACCGCCGCCATCGACGTCCGCAAAGTGATCGACTTGTAGACCGCCTGCAACATCGGGAACGGGTAGGGCTGTGCGTCGTGGATGCCGACGACCGAGATGGTGCCACCGGCTCGCACCGCACCGACGGCAGAGTCCAGGGACGCGTCGGTGGCGACGGCGTCGATCACCGCATCGACACCGCGGCCCCGGGTTGCCTCCGCAACAGCGGCCGCGACGTCGGGACCGCCGATCGCCGTCGCCCCGCACGATGCCGCCCTGGCTCGCCTGCCCTCAACCGGGTCGTAGGCCAATACTGTTGCGGCACCTAACTGCAGCGCGCACCGCACCGCGCATTGACCGACCGCGCCTAATCCCAGCACTAATACCGCAGCCCCCGCGCCGACGTCACCCCGTCGCGCCGCCGTCCACGCGGTGGCCAGATTATCGGCCAGCAACACCGCCGCCTCGTCGCTGATGCTTGCAGGGACGGGCAGCAGCGTGGCATCAGCGACGGGCACCGCGAGCAGCTCGGCCTGGGCACCGGCGAGTTCACCGCCGAAGCCGAACAGCGACGCGCCCGTATCGCAGGTGGCGGGGTCGCCCACGGCGCAGCCGTGGCAGTGCCCGCAACCGGTGATGCAGGAGACCACTACCCGATCGCCCACGCTGACGCGGCGGACCGCGTCACCAACCTCCACGACGACGCCGACGGCTTCATGCCCGATGCTCAAGCCGTCGATCGATGGCAGATCACCATCGTAGAAGTGCAGGTCCGATCCGCAGATCCCGGTGGCCTCCACGGCGACGATCACACCTTGCGGGCCAGGCAATGTCGGATTGGGGCGGTCGGCAACGTGCACCGTCCCCTTGCTGTCCATGATCACCGCACGCACACCAACCTCCTGGTTCACGTCGTTCGCACTAAGTTCCCGGCTCGGCCAAATACTACTTGAGAGACTAGACGCAATTAATAAAGTGTCCAGCCAGGTATGCCGAGTTATTCGCATCGGCATTGACTGGACAGTATTGACTTTGTGTCCAGCCGATCGTTAGGCTCGTTCTCGTACTGAGGCCGGCAGACCGGAATCGCCCGTGATGCCCGCGCCCTGTGGCGTGGCGCAAATTCGAGGCACCGCCACGTCGACCGATGGCTGACAGGAGGCGCGACATCACCTCACTCGAAATCCGCAAGGTGCGCTTTGATTTCGATGGCGAGATCCCCTTCATCTGGAATCCACGCAATCCAACGTTCTCGGTGTTCACCAACGCGGTCTCAATCATCGCGATCGCCTTCGAGAAACTCATCGTGACTGCGACGCGCGAAGCAATCCCCCTGATCACCGATGCTGAGGCGAAATCGGAGGCCGAGGCGTTCCTACGCCAAGAAGCCCAGCACGCCAACGCACACCGTCAACACGTGCACGCGCTGGCCCGCCGCCATCCAGGCCTGGAACAAACCCTGGCTGACACGGTCCGGTGCTTCGATCGGCTCACCGATAGCGCGCCGCTGGATTTCCGGCTCGCCTACACTGCCAACCTGGAAGCGACGTTCACCCCGTATTTCAAACTCCTGCTGGACAATGAGGCCACCCTGTTCGCGCCCGGTGACGAGCGGGTGGCATCACTGTTTCTGTGGCACTTCGTCGAAGAAGTCGAACACCGCAGCTCCGCGCTGGTGGTCTACGACTCGCTCATCCGCAGCCGTACACGGAGGGTACGGGCCTTGCCCGCCATCCTCAGGCACATGAATGAGGCCTTCATGATCGTCGTGGACGGATTCAACACCCACGTGCCTGAGGCCGACCGCATCATCGACGCGCGCCGGGCGCTGCCCGCCATGTCATTGTCCGCCCGGCGCCGGCCCCGCCCCGCACCACCTGCGCTCGGACACCTGTCGACTCGGCAGAAGGGCGTCGCCCTGCTACGCATCCTCGAGTCGCAATCCCCGTGGCACAACCCGACACATCAACCGCTCCCACTGTTCGCCGACCGCTGGTTTCACCGCTACGAGGTCGGCGCCGACATCGCACACTGGTACACCGCAACGGCCGGAGCGCAGTAGATGCCGGTTCCGCCTCGCTTGCCCGCCCGATTAGGGCCCGATCACAATGTCTGAGATCTGTATTCCCGAGGTAGCACGGCTGGCCGGCAAACTTGGCTTTTCCTGCGCCAACTCACCGCCAATGATCCATCTTCGCAATCCTGTCGAACTGGCGAACTGGACGCTGCCGCTGCTGGAATGCACCATCACCGCCGGCGCCATCGCATCGTTGATCGTCGCCATCAAAGTGCGACGCACGCAGGGGGATCCAACCCGGCTGGTGCTCTGGTTCAGCGGCATCATCTACCTGCTGGTGATCGAACCGCCGATCTATTTCCCGCGCGTGTTCGGCTTGGAGAACCAACTGGGAATCGTGTTCGTGCACAACGTTTTCACCGTCGATTTGATGTTCGACCGGCTGCCGCTCTACATCATCGCTCTTTACCCGGCCCTGCTCACCCTCGCCTACGACATCGTGCGGAGCCTCGGCATCTTCGCTCGCCACGGTGCATTGATCGGCGCGGTGTGCGTCGGCTTCGTGCACAGCTGTTTCTATGAGGTGTTCGACCACATCGGCCCGCAACTCAAGTGGTGGGTATGGAATTCCGAAAACCGCTCCACCGCACCGTCATTGGGCGTGGTGCCGCTGACCAGCATCGCATTGTTCTCTGCGCTGGCCCCGATCGTGGTCGCGTTCCTCGTCCAGCGGTGGGTAGTCGAGCCGGTCGCCGAAGGCAAGCAACTCGGAGTCGGGACGCTGGCGGCCCGCGCCGTCGCGGTCGGCGTGCTGACGACTGTGGCACTCGGTGTGCTCGGTGTTCCCGCCTGGCTGCTTGGGAATGCTCCCCTGGCCGAAGCGGTGGTCTACTTGCTGGCGACCGCGGCGGTGGGGGTCGTCGGCGGGTTCACCGTCGTCCGCGCGTGGCCGTGGGCGCGCCGCGAGGGGACCACCTGCGACACCACCTATGCCATGGTGTTCGGCGCGGCGTTTCTGGCTGTCATGGCGATCAGCTGGGTCAGTGGACTGCGCGACTACTTCGCTGCGGTGGGGCGCGTCACCGCCTCGGGTACCGCGACCGGCGTTCTTCCTTATGCCGCAGTGTGTTTCGTGATGGCCGCGCTGCTGGTGACCGCCATGTTCAGGCTGCGACCGAGGGCCACCCCCCCTGCGGATCAGCGCGGCGAGGTGCTCAACAGAAGGACAGTGCCATGAGTCAACGTTTAGACGTCGAGGTCGCGATCATCGGCGCGGGTCCCGGGGGAATCGCGGCGGCCCACCAGCTGCGCCGGCGCGGCATCAACGATTTGGTGATTCTGGAACGCGGCGGCGATTTCGGCGGTACCTGGCGCGACAACCACTATCCCGGCCTGGCCGTCGATATTCCGATCTTTTGGTATGAGTTGTCCTTTGCGCGTAACCGCCGTTGGAGTCGCCTGTTCGCGCCGGGCCCCGAGATTTACCGGTATCTGACCGACACCGCCCGCGGCTGTGGCCTCTACCCGTTTCTTCGGCCGGACAGCGAGGTCATGCGTCAGCTGTGGGACGACGACGCCGGGCGGTGGCGGCTGGCGATCCGCGACGGCACGGAGGTCACGGCACGGTTCGTGATCAGTTCGGTGGGAGGCTACGTCAACGCCAAGGCCAGCACCGGCATCGATGGCATCGCCGAGTTCGGTGGGACCGTGCTGCGGCCCAACGCGTGGGACGACGACTACGACATCACCGACAAGAAGGTCGCCGTGATCGGCACCGGATCCAGCGGCGCCCAGATCGTCTCGGCGCTGTCGGGCAAGGTCACCCAGCTCGATGTATACCAGCGCACCCCGAACTGGATCCTGCCCAAACCCGACGTCGAGATCACCCCGCGCCTGCGCGCAGTGTTGGGATTGCCCGGTCTCATGGCGGTGATCCACCATGCCGGGCGGCTGGCGTTCGACCTGTTCATGCTCGTGCCGGTCGTGCATGTGATGTCGCGGCTGCCCGACACCGCGCTGGTTGTGCTGATGCGCAGCTACGACGCGTGGTCGCGGCTGTGGTTTCGCGCCCTGTTGCGCGCGGTCGTCCACGACAAGTCAACCCGGCGCAAACTGCTTCCCCGCCACGGCATTCTAGCCAAGCGGCCCATCATCTCCAGCAGCTACCTGCCGGCGTTCAACGAGCCCACAACCCACCTGATCACCACCCCTATAGATCGGGTCACCCGCAACGGAGTCCGAACCGTCGACGGCGTCGAGCATCAGACTGATCTGATCGTCACGGCCACCGGCTACGAGCTGTGGACCGATCCCGAAACGTACCGGCCGGACACGATCCTGGGCACTGACGGTTTCGACCTGGCCGAGGACTACCGAGTGCGCGGGTTGCGCAGTTACGCCGGCACCGCGCACCCCCGACTGCCCAATCGGTGGGAGATCGTCGGGCCGTTGGGATTCGTCGGTGTCGGCTGGACCGACTTCGTGGAGATGATGGCCGAGCACGCGGTGCGTGTCATTGACGAGACCCGCCGCGCGGGCGCCGATGTCGTGGTCGCGGTGACACCGGAGGCGTTCGAGGCCTACCACTCGCGGATGCAAACCACCGGAAGGACTGCGCACCTTTATTTCACTCGCTGCAACGAAGGCATTAACACCTATTTCGTCAATTCCCAAGGCGATACGGTTTATCACCGGCCCCAAACGATCGTCGGGGCACGGCGGCTGGCCCGCCGATCCCCGCATGGTGACTACCGATTCACTTCCCGCCCCTCCGGGGCTCAGCGCGACGTCGCAATGATGCGGGCGCGGTCCTCATGAGTTCATTGCGTGCTGTCGCGGGCACGGTGCGTGATTCGGGGTCCATGATCGGACGCGGCGTGCTGCAAGATCTGCGGCGCGCCAAGGTGCGTCACGCCGGTGCGCAGGTGCCACGGACCGACTTCGATCCCACCCACCCCGACGCCATTGCCGACCCGTGGGCTCAGCTGGGCCGGCTGCGCGCGCAGCGGGTGGCGGTAAACGAACGGTTGAACGTGTGGATGCTTTCACGCTATGACGACATTGTCGCTGCTGCGCGCGCCCACGACACGCTGTCGTCGGCCTCGGGCATCTTGTTGCGGTCGATGCCCATGCCCGGTGTGGTGAGCACCGACGAACCCGATCACAGCCGGTTGCGGAGGATCACCGCACCGTCATTCACCCCGGGCGCAGTGCGCCAACTCGAGGACACCTTGGGGGAGATTACTCAGCCCGGAGTCGAGGCGCTGTTGGGCCGCGAGACAGTCGATGTGGTTCCTGCGTTGGCGGTGCCGCTGCCAGTGGCCGCGATCGCGCTGATCTTAGGTGTCGATGAGACCCGGCGCAGTGAATTCCAAAGGTATTCCGAGGATTTCCGGTCTGTGTTCGCAGTGAGCTCGTTGTCCGAGGTGACTACCTCGGTCGGCCGGGCACTACCGGGGATGCTGGCGATGCGTGCGCTGATTCACGACGAACTCGACCGGCGCACCCGGATGCGCACCGAGGATGTATTCGGGCGGGTACGCATCGCCCTCGACGAGGGTGACATGTCGATGCTGGAAGCGTTGAGCACGGCATTAATCCTGTTGGTGGCCGGCAGCGAGACCACTACCAACCTGCTCGGGATCTTGCTGATGCGCTTGGCCCGCGACCCAGATCTCTACGACCGGTTACGCGAGAACCGGGACCTTATTGGTGCGGCGACCGAGGAAGCGCTGCGGTGGGGCTGCCCGGTGCAGTGGGTCGGGAGAACCACCCTGGCGCCCTACACGGTCGGCGATATCACCATCCCCGAACGCTCGCGCGTGGTGCTGTTCTATGCCGGCGCCAACCATGACCCCGACCGTTTCGACCAACCCGAGGACTTCGACATCGATCGTGGCGGTGTTGGCCACGTGACCTTTGGCCACGGCGCGCACTTCTGTATGGGCGCGCACCTGGCCCGCCTGGAAGTGCGTGTGGTACTGAATCAGATCCTCGACGAAATCGAGCGGATGGAACTGGCCGGACCCGTCACGTGGACTACCACCCCGTCGCTGTCCGGACCCACATCGGTGCCGATACGGGTTGTGAGATGAGGCGTGTGACGCCGGTAGGAACCTGAATCACTCAGTGGCAGAAAACATATCCCGACTACTCATTCATGGTCAGCCCCATGTTCGGCGTAGACGCCCTACGCGGTTTCGTGAATTAGCGAGGAGTCCAACAGTGAACCGACTCAACGGAAAAGTCATCGCCATCACCGGCGCCGGCCGCGGACAAGGCCGGAGCCACGCCGTTCACGCGGCCGACGAAGGTGCCGACGTCATCGCCCTTGACGTCTGCGCCGACATCGAAACCGCCGAATACCCGATGGCCACCCCCGCCGACCTGGACGAGACCAAAGATCTCGTCGAAAAGTCCGGCCGCCGTGCAGTGACTGCCCAAGTCGACGTCCGCGACCGCGCCGCACTCAAGAAAGCCTTCGACGACGCCGTGGCTGAACTCGGCGGCCTCGACGTCGTCGTGGCCAACGCCGCCATCATGCCCCTGGGAGAACACATCCCCCCGCAAGGATTCATCGACGCCTTCGACGTCGACTTCATCGGCGTAGTCAACACCATCCACGTCGGCTTCCCACACCTGCATCCAGGCGCATCGGTGATCGTCACCGGCTCCATCGCTGGGCTGGTGCCGCAGACCGGCCTCCACGGCGCCACGCTCAAAGGTCCAGGCGGGGCCGCCTACGCCCTATCCAAGACCACGATCAGGGACTACACCAAAGCACTCGCCCTCACCCTCGGACCGCACCGCATCCGGGTCAACGCCGTACACCCCACCAACGTCGACACCCACATGCTGCACAACGACAACACCTACAAAACGTTTCGTCCTGACCTGGCCAACCCGACCCGCTCCGACGCCGAAGTCACCTTCCCCTTCATGCAAGCCATCCCCGTCCCCTACGTCGACCCCGCCGACATCTCCCACGCCGTGATCTACCTGGCATCCGACGAATCCCGCTATGTCACCGGCCAGCAACTGTTCATCGACGCCGGAGCAGGCCTCAAGATGGGGCTTTGAAAGCACGCGGGATCGCCACGGTCGTTTTCGGCGCGGCGGCCCTGTTGCTCGTCTTGTTGTATGTGTTTGCCACAGAGGCAAATTCACGCATCCCCGGTGACAGCCTCGTGGCGTGGTCGGTGCTGCTGATCGTGCCCGCCCTCGCCGTGGTGTTGGTGGTCAAACCGGTCGTGGATGCCCACTTCGCCGTGGTGGAGGTGGCGACGGTGATCGCCACGATGCTCGGGGCGTGCGCCGCGAGTGTTGCGGCGTCGCTGTCGAGGGCACCCCGAGTCGTCGCCAAATCTGAGTAGTCTTACGGATCCCCGCCAAGGGTGCGCCGTCGCAGGCTTATCGGCATGACCGTTCCCAACAGCATGTCAAAAACCACCGCCGCCTTCTTCGTTCAGGCCGCCGTCGCCTTCGCGATCAGCTTTCTCACCGCGCTGGCCGGGATTTACTTTCTTCCCCTTGACGCGTGGCAGCGACTGTTCCTCGGCATCACCTTCCTCTTTTTGGTGTCGAGCGCGTTCACGCTGGCCAAGGTCATTCGCGACCAGCAGGAAGCCGCAACCGTGCGGGTCCGACTCGACGAAGCCCGCATCGAGAGGCTGCTGGCCGACTACGACCCACTCAACACCGCGAGCTGAGTAGTACTACTCAGCCCCAACGCGTAGAACCGCTCAGGCTCACAGCCGCGCGGTCGGCAATGCTTCTTTCATCGCACGACTTCGGCTCCGCCGCAACGCTTTCATCCCGATTCACAGAAGGACACCCATGTCAACTCTCGCCAGATTTCCCGACGTCGCCGAGGTGGCCGCGCGCACGCCGGCCGACCGTGATCGCGTCCTGGACGTCATCCGCATCACCTCCCTGATCGGTGTGGTGCTCGGCCATACCGTGATGGCCATCAGCGTCATCGAAAACCATGTCCTGATCTGGGACAACCTGCTCACCACCTCGATGTTGTTCCAGGCGGCGACCTGGCTGCTTCAGATCATGCCGCTGTTCTTCTTCGCCGGCGCCGCGGCCTGCCTGTCCTCCTGGTCCCCGGGCACCAACTGGGGAGACTGGCTGATGAAACGCTGCACCAGGCTGTTCCGGCCGGTGTTCTACTACCTGGCGTTCTGGGCGGTCGCGCTGACCGTGCTGTATCGGGCACTGCCCCAACACATTTACGAGCCGATTGCCGGCGTCAGCACGCAGCTGCTGTGGTTCCTGGGCGCCTACGTCCTGGTGCTGGCCGCCATGCCGGTGCTGTATCGCATCACCACGGCGCGGCGCCTCGCCGCGGGGGTGGCCGCGGTCTACGGGGCGATCGCGCTGATCGACGTCATCCGGCTGCATTCGCCGGCGATGATGCCGCTGGGCTACCTCAACTTGTGCGTCTGGCTCATTCCGGCCATGTTCGGCGTCGCCTACCGCCGCCGGCTGCTCGACGGCCGCGCCGCGCTAACGGTGGCCGGCGTCTTCTTCGCCGTGGACATCGCACTGGTGCGCTGGGGGCCGTACCAGATCAGCATGGTCGGCACCGGGGATCACCATCTTTCCAACACCAGCCCGCCGTCGTTGCTCTTGGCCGGGCACGCAATCATCTTGAGCGCCTTGGCCATCGCGGCCGCACCGGCGATCGCGCGCTGGGCGCAGCGACCGCGGGTGTGGTGGTGGACCGCGATCGGCAACTCCGGAGCGATGACCCTCTACCTGTGGCACATGCCGGTGCTGCTGGGCGTGCACCTGCTCTTCGATCACCTTGGCGCCCCGCGGTTTCCGGGCCAGCCGGATTTCCTCGCCGTCAGCGTCGCGCAGGTGCTCATCGTGGTCCTCGCCATGGCCGTGCTGTTCGTCGCGTTGCGGCCGCTCGAAAACAACCCGTTGGCCGGCTGGGACGGCGCCGGGACCGTCACCTCACGCGGGCGGGGCGCGGTCGTCGGCGCGCTGCTGTGCGTGGCCGGTGTCGCGATCCTGGCCGCGATCAGGTGGGGCCTCAAGGACGACGGGCTGGTGTGCATGGCCGTGGTCGTGGCCGCACTCGTCGCCGCGCGGGCGGTGGCCCACGAGACCGGCGGGGCACCCCGCTAACAGCGGGTTACGGTTCGGAGTCCAGGCCATGCTCGATCGCGTAGCGCGCCAATTCCACCCGGTTCGCGACCTGCAGCTTACGGAATGTCGCCTGCACATGGTTTTCGACCGTGCGGTGGCTCAACGACAGCTTCACGGCGATCTGCTTGGCGGACAGCCCTTTTGCGACGTACCGCAACACCTCTGTCTCGCGTTCGGTCAGGCTGGGACGGGCGGGGCCGTCGTCCTTGCTCTGCGCGATGCGCCGGTATTCACCCAGCACCAGTCCGGCCAGCCCCGGGGTGAACACGGCCCGGCCCGCGGCCGTCGCCGTCACAGCCTGTGCCAGTTCGGATTTCGAGGCGCTCTTGACCAGGTTCCCGTCGGACCGGCTTTGACGGCTTCCAAGACGTCCTCATGTTCGTCGGAGGCCGACAGCACCAGCACCCGCGTCGACGGCGACGCCGCGAGCACCGCCGCGGTGGCCTGTGCGCCGTTCCCGTCGGGCAGCTGCATATCCATCACCACCACGTCGGGTTTGACCACGGCCGCCCGCCGCCCCGCGGCGGCCACCCCGTCGGCCGTGGCCACCACGGTGAATCCGCCCTCGGCCAGGTCGCGCGCGACCGCATCACGCCAGATCGGATGGTCGTCGACCACCATCACCGTCGCCGGCGCCGCATCCTCAACCACGACGTCCCTCCCCGCGCGGCACGCACAACTCCCACTCGGTGCCCTCGCCGGGGCCGCTGCGCAGTTGCGCGGTGCCGCCGAGCGACGCCAGCCGCCCCACGATCGATTGGGAGACGCCCAGGCGTCCCTGACGCGCCGCCTCCTCGAGTCGACCGGCCGCAATGCCCACGCCGTCGTCGCGGACACTGACCACGACGGAATCGCCGAGGTCCTCCACGAGTACGTACGCGCGTGCCTCCGGTCCCGCATGGGCACCGACGTTGTCCAGGGCATTGCCCACCGCGGCGTCGAGCTCCGTCCCTATCCGGCGTCCCAACAACACCGGAGTCGCCGGCAGGCTGATCGACACCCGGTCCGACGCCCGGCATCGCAGCAGCGTGCGCAGATCCATCGTGGCGCCGTCGGCATCGGGATCGATATCGGCGCATGCCACCCATCGACGCAGCGCTCGTTCTTGCTCGCTCGCCAGGTCGGCGAGTTCCGCTGTGGCGCCGCCGATTTCATGGCCCTTCTTGGCGACCAGCGCCAGCACCTGGATGGCGCCGTCGTGCACCTCGCGGGACAGTCGCTCGCGTTCCTGCACCGCGGCGCTCAACTGGGCCGCCCGTTGCAGTTCGGCGTGCGCGCGGCGCGCGGTCTGCGCGGCCATGCCGATCGCCATGCCGATGGCCAGCTCGATGATGACGGTGGCGTTGTGCCCCAGGTTGAGGGCGAGGTAGTCCTTGACGGCGAAATTGGTGGCCATCACCGCCAGGCCCGTCAGCATCCCGCCACCGGGGCCGAACTGGATCGCGGCGGAAATCGTGGGATTGCTCGCCCACAACGTCGTCGGCCAGGTCTGGTTCTCGGCCGCCCAGTGCGGCGTCGCGACGACGGTGTTCGACCACATGAGCAACACCGCGATCGCGATCTCGGCCAGCACCCATGACGGTCGTCGCCCGAACCCCCGCAGGTAGGCGACGGCGCACGCCGCGCTCCAGCCGATCAGCACAGTGAACAGGACCCAACCGAGCGCGGGCCGGCGCAGATCGGGATTGATCGCGATTTGAAACCCGGCGGCATACACGCAACTCAGCAACCGAAAAACCTGCGCCGCGCGCCACAGCGGCGTCGTGGGATCGGGGCCGTGATTCGCCATCGTGGTCAGCATAAATGCGGACGGTCCCCAGCGGGTCGCCCACGCCGAAAAGACGTGGGCTGCAGTGCCTTACCCGCGGTCGTCGGCGGGACGGACGCGCTGGTGCGCCGTCAGGAGCAAATGGTCGAATTCCGACTGGGTATTGAGCGGCAAGCCCGCGCCGCGGAAGTCCTCGGCGATCTGCTCGGCGAGCGTGCGCAGCTTGACATTCGCCTCCTGCGAGAGCCATCGGAGCAACTCGAAGGCCGCGCTGTCGCTGAGGCCGTAGATCAGCATCAGCATGCCCTTGGCGCGTTCGATGCCTGCCCGATTCTCGCTGATCTGAGCGAGTTTCGCGCTGACCGCGTCCTCGTGCACCTGCCCGTTCGATGCGGAGACGTCGATGTAGAACCCGTGCGTCCCGATCACGTCGCCGTCGTCGTTGTAGAGCCGATCGCCGACCACGACGACGTGGCGTACGTTTCCGCCGGTGTCGATGATCCGGTGCCGGGTGCTGAACGCCTGGCGGGTGTTCACGATCTGATCGATGGTGGCCGCGACCTGCCCGCGGTCATCGGGGTGTTTATGCGAGAGCACCAAATCGGTGGTCGGCACGACGGTGCCCGGCTCGTAGCCGTGCATCCGCTGCACCTGTTCCGACCATTCCCACCGCTGATCGGTGAAGTGGAACCGAAACCAGCCCGCGGGTTGCGCGTTGCCGCCGGACAACGCCTGCTCGACGCTGGCCGTTTCGCCGTTGAGTTCCCATGTCGATTCCACCGTGGCTCCTCGCTCACTGCCGTGGCGGGCGGCGGCCGCGAGGCCGACACGCGAGCGCGTGCGCCTGCGACCGCCGCCCAGTCCGCCGCCCGGTCAGGCGTTGATGACCTCGCGCTGGGCGGCGCCCTCTGCGACGGCGCGGTGCCCGTCGCCGCGGCCGACGGCGATCTTGCGGGGCTTGGCCTTCTCGGCCACCGGGATGTGCAGACTCAGGACACCTTCGGAATAGGAGGCCTGGATCTTGTCGGTGTCGAGGTTTTCGCCGAGCACCAGCTGGCGGCTGAACACGCCGCGCGGGCGCTCGGTGGCCAGCATCTCGCGGTTGGGGTCGAGGGCCGGGCGTTCGGCGCGCACGGTCACGACATTGCGCTCGATGTCGATGTCCAGCGAGTCGGCATCGATGCCGGGCAGGTCGAACTCGACGACGAACTCCTCGCCCTGGCGCCAGGCGTCCATCGGCATCACTGCAGGCCGGGCGGCCGTGCCGAGCACCTGGTGGGCAAAGCGGTCGAGCTCACGGAAGGGATCTGAACGCATCAGCATGGTTGTCACCTCTCACTCCGATCTACGCTGTGGTCCGACAAATTTCCTGTGTCTGACGACATAGATTCGGTATAGCATTGTCGACATATTCATGCAAGTGTGCTAAACAGATTTTTTGAATGAATCAGCTGAGGGGATGTGCGATGGTCGAACATCGCGGCGAGGCCGGGGCTCCGGCGTCCGGCCACGGCGTGTACGGAATCTCGGTGGCCGCCGAACTGTCCGGGATTCCGGTGCAATCGTTGCGGCTCTACGAACGCTACGGGCTGCTCACGCCCGCGAGAAGTCAAGGGGGAACGCGCCGTTACAGCGCCGACGACCTCGCGCGGCTCCGCCGCATCAGCGGTCTGGTCGAGGCCGGCGTCAACCTGGCCGGCATCGCTCGCATCCTCGAACTCGAAGACGACAACGAGACGTTGGCGGCCGCCAACACCGACCTGCGGTCCACCAACCGCACGTTGCGAGAAGCGGCGAAGGCGGCCAAGCCCGCCGAGTCCCGGGACCGGGAGGGCACGCGGCGGTGAGCTGATCGCCGATTGCGCCGGGCGGCGCCGGGTACTCGACCCCCTATGCCTTCAAGGAGAAGCGATGGGTGAGTTGACGGAAACCGGCGCCCAGGTGGTGGACGGTGCACGCAAGGAGGCGGACGCCTACCGCGGCGACAATCCCCGCCCGCTGGGGGGCTACCTGGCGGTGTTGGTGGTCTACGGCCTCGTCGTGACGGCGGCGGTAATCGCCGCGGTGGTCAGCGGGCGCACGTTGCCGTCGCGCTGGCGGATTCAGGACCTGGTCATCCTCACGCTGGGCACCCACAAGCTCTCGCGAACGTTGACCAAAGACGCGGTGACCAGCCCGCTGCGCGCCCCGTTCACGCATTACGCGGGCACCGGCGGGCCGGCCGAGGTCCAGGAAGAGGTCCGCGAGCACAGCGAGCTTCGGCACAGCCTGGGCGAGTTGCTGACCTGCCCGTTCTGCCTGGACATGTGGGTCGCCACCGGATTCGCCATCGGTCTGGTGTTCGTACCCCGGTTCACCCGGCTGATCGCGGGCGTCTTCAGCGCGTTGGCCGGGGCGGATTTCCTTCAGCTCGCCTACGCGATGGCCCAGCAGTCCGCCGAAGGCTGACGATCAGCTGGTCTTGGGCATCGGGATGCCCTCGCTGGCGGTGAATTGCGCGTCGTCCTCGGAGGACAACCCGATGGAGACGACGGAGCGGTTGAACAGCACGTCGGTCAGGTAGGCCAGCGAGACCGCCCATCGGTTGACGCCGCGCGGAATCGCGTACAGGTGGTAGGACCTCGTCACGAGTTTGGCCGGCAGCCCGGACAAGTGGATGTTCAGCGGGTTGGCCACCGCGTAGCGGGGCCCCAGATCGACCACCAGACCCAGGTTGCGGTGCTTGTATTGCTTGGGGCTGCCGTAACCGAGGCTGGCGGCGACGTTGCGGGCCAGCACCTTGCCCTGCCGGGTGGCGTGCTGGGCGGTCGGCGGCGTGATCTGGCCGGGCTGGGTGAGGTCGGGAACCGCGGCCGCATCGCCGGCGGCGAACACCTCCGGGTGACCGGGCACCTGCAGATCGGGCTGCACCGTGATCCGGCCTTTCTCGGTCGGCAGCCCCAGGTCTTGGATCAGCGGGGCGCCGGTCACCCCCGTCACCCAGGCGATCGTGTGCGTGTCGATGCGCGAATCGTCGCTCAGCACAACGTGATCGGCGTGCGCTTGCTTGAGCGTGACGCCGAGCCGGACGTCGATACCGCGCTTGCGCAACACCTTCATCGCGGCCTCGCCGAGCTTCTTGCCCACCTCTGGCATCACCTGCTCGGCCAGGTCCAGGAGCAGGAATCGCACTTCGGCGGGGTTGAAGCCCATCTGTTTGGCCGCCGCGTCGGCCAGCGCCCGCAGCTGCGCCACCAACTCGGTGCCCGAGTAGGACGCGCCGACCACTACCACGGTGCGCCGGGCGGCGGCCACCTGCGGATCGTCCTCGATGTTGGCCAGCTCCAGCTGCTCGACGAAGTGGTCGCGCAGGTAGAGCGCCTCGGCGGTGGTCTTCAACCCGCGCGCATGCCTCGCGAGGCCCGGGACGTCGAACAACCGCGTCACCGACCCCGGCGTGAGCACCAGCCGGTCCCAGGACATGGAATGGCTGCGTTCCTCGGGATCGCAATACGTCAGCGTCTGTTGCGCGAAGTCCACCCCGTCGACGCGGCCGCGCACCGCGTGCACGCCCCGCAACGAATTGGCCAGTGGGACAGCGACAAACCGGGCGTCGACCACCCCGCCCGCCACGTCGGGCAGCAACGGTGTGTACAGCATGTAGTCGACCGGAGAAATGATCGTGATGTCCACGGGCGCGTGCCGCCGGCGCAGAATCCGGGCCAGACGGCGGGCGCAGGTGAATCCGGTGAAGCCGCTTCCCACGATCACAATGGAGGTCACCGACCCGAGTGTAGGCGGACTTCGGTGGTGAGGAGTGTCCCGCGCCGCCCCGGGACCGACGACGGCTTGAAAACGACTGTTCGACAAGGGAATCCAAGGGGACAGGCCGGGCAAAACGGCCCAGGGCGTCCTCCCGCTCGGATGCCGCCGCCTACGCTGTTGTCCTGGCGTTTCGTTATCGTGCCTTGCGCTTCGTTGTATGGCTCATAGACTTCTGGTGAGCGTTGGTATGCGCGACTTTGCGATGCCATCGCGACGCCTATCAGGAAGGGCTCTGCGGGCCACGAACGGTTCCGGGGGTGATGTGATGCGAGACGGCAGTGCCACGATCGCCAACCAACTGGTGGAGCTGGTGGCCAATCTGGAGCGTGAACAGAGCGGCACCGCGGCCGGGCTGCACGAATTGCTCGACAGCGGGGTCGAGCACGTGAGCGGTTCGCAGTACGCGGGGATCACCCTCGCCGAGAAGGGCGCGTCGGTCAGCTCGGTCGTCGCGACGCATCGCTACCCGATGGTCCTGGATGCCATTCAGGACAGCTCCGGCGAAGGTCCTTGCCTCACCGCGGCCTGGGAGCACCACATGATGCACATCGCCGACCTGAGCTCCGAACAGCGCTGGCTGCGGTATCGCCGCCTGGCGCTCGAGCAGACCCCGATCCGCTCCATCCTGTCCTTCGAGTTGTTCATCGACGGCACCAGCATGGCGGCGCTGAACTTTTACGCGGAGGACCCGCACGCCTTCACCGAGGAAGCCGTGGAGATCGGCACGGTCTTCGCCACGCACATCGCCTTGGCCTGGTCGATGATGCGCCGGAACGACCAATTCCGTAGCGCCTTGGCCTCGCGCGACATCATCGGTCAGGCGAAGGGGGTCATCATGGAGCGCTTCGGCATCGACGCCGTCGAGGCGTTCCAATTGCTGACCCGGGTCTCGCAACAATCCAACATCAAGCTGATCGAAATCGCGCGGTCGCTCATCGAGAGCGAGCATCCGCTCCAGCACAGCCAGCGCTGACGGCAACCGCCGGCGGCCCCGCTCCGCCGTTTAGACGGGTGGCAGACGGGTATGCGCTCTTTCCATGAAGGCTGTCACGTGGCACGGCAAGCGCGATGTGCGGGTGGATTCGGTGCCCGACCCCAAGATCGAACAGCCCACCGATGCCATCATCGAAGTCACCTCCACCAACATCTGCGGGTCCGATCTGCATCTCTACGAGATCCTCGGGGCCTTCATGAAGCAGGGGGACATCCTCGGCCACGAGCCGATGGGCATCGTGCGGGAGGTCGGCACGCAGACGGGCGACCTACGGGTGGGGGACCGGGTCGTCATCCCGTTCCAAATCTCTTGCGGCAGTTGCTACATGTGCGGCCAGCAGCTCTATACCCAGTGCGAGACCACCCAGGTGCGCGACCAAGGCATGGGGGCGGCGCTGTTCGGCTATTCGGAGCTCTACGGCCAAGTCCCCGGCGGCCAAGCCGAGCTGTTGCGCGTCCCCCAGGCCCAGTTCACCCACATCAAAGTTCCTGTGGGGCCGCCGGATTCGCGGTTCGTCTATCTGTCCGACGTGCTGCCCACCGCGTGGCAGGCGGTCGCCTACGCCGACATCCCGGACGGTGGCACGGTCACCGTGCTCGGTTTGGGCCCGATCGGGGACATGGCCGCCCGCATCGCCGATCACCTCGGTTACCGCGTCATCGCCGTCGACCTGGTGCCCGAACGGCTGGGCCGCGCCGCGCAACGCGGTATCCACACCATCGATGTGAGCCGGGTCGACTCGCTCGGTGACGCGATCCGCGACCTGACCGACGGGCGTGGATCGGACTCGGTCATCGAAGCGGTCGGCATGGAAGCGCACGGCTCGCCGACCGCCAAACTGGCGCAGCAGGCCACCGGGCTCTTGCCGGACGCGCTGGCCAAGCGGTTCATGCAAACCGCCGGCGTAGACCGGCTGTCCGCCCTGTACTCGGCCATCGACATCGTGCGGCGCGGGGGAACGATCTCGCTGATCGGCATATACGGCGGCATGGCGGACCCGCTGCCGATGCTCACCCTGTTCGACAAGCAGGTGACCCTGCGGATGGGGCAGGCCAACGTCAAACGCTGGGTCGACGACATCATGCCGCTGCTCACCGACGACGACCCGCTCGGCGTCGACACCTTTGCCACGCACGTCCTTCCCCTCGACAAGGCCCCGCACGCCTACGAGATCTTCCAGAAGAAGCAGGACGGGGCGGTGAAGGTTATCCTCAATCCGTGATCACCTATGCCACAAGGCTTTCCGCTTTGTGTCGCCCAGCGCCGCGGGCGGCCCGGGAGTTTGACCGCCGCGTCGGCCGGGTATTGAGTGCCCCATGACTCCCACAGAGGTCGCCGCCCCCACGCCCACCGGTGAGGTGTGGCCGGGCAGGGCCTACCCGCTGGGTGCGACGTATGACGGCGCGGGCACCAACTTCGCCTTGTTCAGCGAGGTGGCCGAGCGGGTGGAGCTGTGCCTGTTCGACGCCGAGGGCACCGAGAGCCGCATCCCCTTGCCCGAGGTCGACGGCTTCATCTGGCACGCCTACATCCCCAACATCGAACCGGGGCAGCGCTACGGCTACCGCGTGCACGGCCCGTACGACCCGCAGGCCGGGCACCGATGCAACCCGAACAAGCTGCTGGTGGACCCGTACTCCAAAGCCATCGACGGCTCGTTCGAGTGGAACCAATCGTTGTTCAGCTACAACTTCGGCGACCCCGACAGCCGCAACGACGACGACTCGGCGCAGAGCATGCCCAAGTCGGTCGTGATCAGCCCCTACTTCGACTGGGGCAACGACCGCCCGCCGGACCGCCACTACGCCGACACCGTCATCTACGAGGCGCACGTCAAGGGCCTGACCCAGACCCACCCGGACGTTCCCGAGCAGCTGCGCGGCACCTACGCCGCGGTGGCACACCCGGTGATCATCGAGCACCTCAAGAGTCTGGGCATCACGGCCATCGAACTGATGCCGGTGCACCACTTCGCCAACGACTCCACCCTGGTCGACAAGGGCCTGTCCAACTACTGGGGTTACAACACAATCGGATTCTTTGCGCCCGACTTCAAGTACTCCAGCGCCACCACGCCCGGCGGCCAGGTCCAGGAATTCAAGGCCATGGTGCGGTCGCTGCACGAGGCCGGCATCGAGGTCATCCTCGACGTGGTCTACAACCACACGGCCGAGGGCAACCACCTCGGCCCCACGTTGTCGATGCGCGGCATCGACAACGCCGCCTACTACCGGCTGGTCGACGACGACAAGCAGTACTACATGGACTACACCGGCACGGGCAACAGCCTCAACGTCGGGCATCCGCACTCGCTGCAGCTGATCATGGATTCCCTGCGCTACTGGGTGACCGAGATGCACGTCGATGGCTTCCGCTTCGACCTGGCCTCGACGCTGGCCCGCGAGTTCTACGACGTGGACCGGCTGTCGACGTTTTTCGAACTCGTGCAACAGGATCCGACCGTCAGCCAGGTCAAGCTGATCGCCGAACCGTGGGACGTCGGGCCGGGCGGCTATCAGGTGGGCAACTTTCCGCCGCAGTGGACGGAATGGAACGGCAAGTACCGCGACACCGTCCGCGACTTCTGGCGCGGCGAGCCGGCCACCCTCGACGAATTCGCCTACCGGCTCTCCGGATCGGCCGACCTCTACGAGCACACCGCGCGCCGCCCGGTGGCATCGATCAACTTCGTCATCGCCCACGACGGGTTCACGCTGCGCGACCTGGTGTCCTACAACGAGAAGCACAACGAGGCCAACGGCGAGGACAACAACGACGGGGAAAGCCACAACCGGTCCTGGAACTGCGGCGCCGAAGGGCCCACCGACGATGAGGCCGTCAAGGCGCTGCGCGCCCGACAGCAGCGCAACTTCCTGACCACGCTGCTGTTGTCGCAGGGTGTGCCGATGATCTGTCACGGCGACGAACTCGGGCGCACCCAAAACGGCAACAACAACGGCTATTGCCAGGACAACGAGCTCACGTGGATCGATTGGGCCAACGCCGACGCGGGCCTGCTGGAGTTCACCCGCACGGTGTCGGCGCTGCGTGCCGAGCATCCGGTGTTCCGGCGGCGCCGGTTCTTTTCCGGAAAGCCGGTGGGCCGCCGCGGCCAGGGCGGGCTGCCCGACATCGCCTGGTTCACTCCCGACGGCACGGAGATGAGCGACGAGGACTGGGGCGCGGGCTTCGCCAAGTCCGTCGCGGTGTTCCTCAACGGCCACGGCATCCCCGGCCGCGACGAGCGGGGCCAACGGGTGCTGGACGATTCGTTCCTGCTGTGCTTCAACGCCCACCACGAACCGATCGAATTCACCCTTCCGCCAAAGGAATTCGGTGCCGCCTGGCAGGTCGTGGTGTACACCGGGCCCGACGAGACCACCCCCGCCGACGAGGTGCCCGGCGGAGGCACCCTCAACGTGGAGGCCCACACCGCCGTGGTGCTGCAGGGACTCCCGTCGAGCTAGTCCCCGACGACCGCCCCGTTCCCCGGATCGGGTGAATCGCTCTCGCCGACAAGCCACATCGGCTAATTTTTTCGGCGGCGGCATTGATGCTGCGCGCCGAGCGCCGGGAACGAGAGGGACAGCCGATGGACAGGCCCGGTCCTGACGCGCGACTGGAATCGGCGATGAACACCTCTGGGCGGGCCGCCGCGCTGTTGGTGCTCGTGGTCGCAGCGCTGACGTGGGTGGGCTGGACGGCCGGCATCGAGCGCTTGACGCGGATCTATCCGACCTGGCCGCAGATGATGCCGTGGACCGCGCTGTGGCTGGCCGCGCTGGGCGCGGCGATCCTGCTGCAATGGGGGAGTCCCTCGCGCGAGCGCCGATGGGCCGGACGGTGTTTGGCCGCGGCCGCGGCCGCCTTCGCCGTCCTCGTGCTCGCGGAGTACGCGAGCCTCGGCTCGTTCACGGTGGACAGGATCTGGTTCGGTGAGGCCGTCGGCATGCGCGAGTGGTCGTGGCCGGGGCGCCCGAGCGTTCAGACCGCGTTGTCGGCCCTGCCGTTGGCGACCGCCGTCGCGCTGATCCGGGTGGATCGGTGCACCCGCGCGGTCTGGCCGCTGTGCCTGGCGGCGAGCGCTGCCATCCCGTTCGTCACGGCCGGGGCCTACCTGTTCGACGCGCTGGCGCTGGTGGGGGTCTCGCCGTCAAAGGGCCAGGCGTTCCTGACGGCGGCGGTCCTGTTGCTGCTCGTCGCGGCCACGTCGCTGGCGCGCGTTGACCGGTTTCCGCTCGCGTGGCTGCTCGCGCGGCCCGACCGGTCCTCGCTGGTCCGGTTGCTCGCGATCCTGGCCGGCTTTCCGCTCGTCGTGGCCGTGGTGAGGCCGATCTTTTTGGAGCTCGGCCCGGACGCCAACGCGCAGTGGACCTTCTCGATCCTGTTGGGAACCGCGGTCGTCGGCGCGGTGACCTTCTACTTCAGCCAGCGCGAGCAGCACCTGCTGATCGCCAAGGAGCTGGCCAGCAAGCAACGCGCCGAGGCCGAGACGCGATATCGCATCCTCGCGGACAACGCCGTCGACATCATCGTGCACTTTCGCGGCGGCGGGGTCGCGTGGATCTCCCCGTCGGTGGAACCCGCGCTGGGCGGCCCGCTGTCGAGGTGGACGGGCCCGGATTTCGCCCGCCGCATCCACCCCGAGGACCGCGACAAACTCCAAACCGCCCTGCGCCGCATCGCGGGGGGCGAACAGGTGCTCCAACGTTTCCGGGTGTGTTCCCTCGACGGCGAATACCACTGGGTCGACGGTCACGGGAAGCCCTACACCGATGCCCAGGGCAACACCGATGGGCTGATCGCGGCGTTGCGGGTGGTCGACGATCAGGTCGAGGCGGAACAACAGTTGGAACGGTTGGCACGGTTCGACACCCTCACCGGCCTGGTGAACCGGGCCGAGGCCATGGCCCGCCTGGACGCCGCGCTGCGGCAACCGCGCCCCCCGAAACGCATGTGGGCGTGCTGTTCTGCGACGTCGACCACTTCAAGGCGATCAACGACCGGTGGGGACACGGGACGGGCGACGTCGTGCTGGCGACCGTCGCGGCGCGGATCCGGGCGAGCGTCCGCCGCGAGGACACCGTGGGGCGCACGGGCGGGGACGAAATGCTGATCCTGTTGCCCGGCGTCCGCAGCGCCGACGAGCTCGCTCAGATCGCCGAGAAGATTCGCCGGCGCGTCGCCGAACCCATCCACGTTTCCGGCAACACGATAGGCGCGACCTTGAGCATCGGTGCCACGCTCGCCCTTCCCGCCGAGTCCGTCGACGCGGTCACCGCGCGCGCGGATGAGGCCATGTACCGGGCCAAGTCAGGCGACCGGAACGCCGTCGTGGCGACTTAAGTAGCGAGTGATCGCCAACGGACGAGTCGCATCCGGTAGGTTTCTGGCGACAGCGTCTCGCGTTACAAGAGAGGGCGAATATGTCAAGGACAGTGGTGGTCGGCGCCTCGAGTGGGCTGGGGCGTTGCATCGGGGTCGGTCTCGCGCAGCGCGGCGATCAGGTCGCGTTGCTTGCCCGGCGTCTGCAGCGCATCGAGGCCGCGGCCAAGGAGGCCGGCCCGAACGCGACCGCCATCGAATGCGACGTCACCGACGAGGCGTCCTGCCGGGCGGCGATCGGTCGGGCCGTCGACGCCCTCGGCGGGATCGACAACCTCGTCTACACACCCGCCGTCGGGCCGCTCGTGCGCATGGTGGACACCGACGCCGACACGTGGCGGCGCATCTTCGACACCAATGTGATCGGCGCATCGTTGGTGACGGCCGCGGCGATGCCGCACTTGACCGCGTCGGCCGGCAAGGCGGTGTACCTGTCCTCCGATGCGGGTACCTTCGGACCGCCGTGGCCGGGCCTGGGCGCGTACGGCGTCAGCAAGGCCGCCCTGGAACGGCTCGTGGAGGCGTGGCGGGCCGAACACTCCGACGTCGGCTTCACCAACCTGATCGTCGGGGAGTGCGCGGGCGGCGAGGGCGACGCGGCAACCGGAATGAACGCCGACTGGGATATGGACCTCGCCATGAAGGCGGTTCCGCTGTGGTCGTCGCGCGGCTGCATGCCCGGCAAATTGATGCCGGTTGACGACCTGATCGACGTCGTGCACACCATCCTGCGCACCAACGCCTCGACGTCGATGCCGCTCGTGGTCGCGCGCGGCGCGCCGGCCAGCCCGGCCGCGTTCGCCGAGGCCAACCAGTCCTAGCGGCGGCCGAGTTTCTCGCGCGCGAGGTCGGTGAGGAAGCGCGCCGCCGACGTCGGCCGGAACGCCAGCGCCGCCTCGGTGAGCGCGTCACGGGATTCGGTCGGCAGCTCGATGTCGGCGGCTGCGACGTTGAACTCGAGCTGCTCGACGCTGGACGCGCCGGGGATGGCCACCACGCCCGGGTGGCTGATCAGCCAGGCCAGCGCCACCTGTGCCGGCTTGGCGCCGAGTTGCGTTGCGACGTCGCGCAACAACTGCAGCAGCGGCTCGACGCGGCGCAGGTTCTCGGTGCCGAACAACGAGTTCATCGCGCGAACGCCGCCGGGGCGGTTGGCGACGCCGTACTTGCCGCCCAGCAGCCCCTGCTCCAGCGGGCTGTAGGCGATCACGATGCGGTTCTCCCGTTCGGCGAACGGCACCAGGTTCTTGAGTGCCTTCGGATAGGCGAGCGAGAAATGCACCTGGTTGCTGATCACCGGCCGGCCCAGCGCGGTATCGGCCTTCTGCCATCGCTGCAGCGAATAGTTCGAGACGCCCGCCGCGCCGATCGTCCCGCGGTCCAGCAGGTCCCGCATCCCCGGCATGATCACCGAGTCCGGCACCACCGGGTTGGGCTGGTGGATCTGGTACAGCGGGATGCGGTCCAGTCCCAGCCGCCGGGCGCTGGCTCGCGCGCGTTGCCTGACGACGGCGGGGAAGGGAGCGACCGGCATGATCTTGCTGGCCACCGCCACCTCGGCGCGTTCGTCGCCGAGCGCCTCGCCCAGGATCCGCTCGCTCTTGCCCAACCAGTAGACCTCGGCGGTGTCGAACAGCGTCACCCCCAGGGCTCGCGCGCGCCGCACGATGTCGCCCGCGGCGCCGGCGGCGTAGCTGTCGCCGTAACCCCATTCGCGCGAGCCGAACTGCCAGGTGCCCAAGCCGATCCGGCTGACCCGTCCGACCCCGTCGACGTCGACGTATTTCATCCGGTCAGCCTAGTGGCGATCGCAAGCGCGGCGGAGCCGGGCGCGGCGGGTCGCCGCGCGTGAGCCGGTGGCGATCGCAAGCGCGGCGGAGCCGGGCGCGGCGGGTCGCCGCGCGTGAGCCGGTGGCGATCGCAAGCGCGGCGGGTCGCCACGCGTGAACAGTTG
The DNA here is from genome assembly GCF_035666375.1 of Mycobacterium sp. 5-140-3-2. Lineage (NCBI taxonomy): Bacteria > Bacillati > Actinomycetota > Actinomycetes > Mycobacteriales > Mycobacteriaceae > Mycobacterium > Mycobacterium sp. 5-140-3-2. Next base: position 4,289,190 of record NZ_CP142025.1, on the reverse strand, counting down.
ACCTTGCCTGCCGCTCAGCCCGGGATCTTGCCGAGGATGTAGTTGGCGATGGTGACCGCGGCCAGCCGCGGGCGCTCGCTGTCCGTGGTGCCGCTGGCCGACACGTTCAGGTCGAGGACGACGTTGGCCTTGGCCGCGACCGCTCGCGCCGAGCGCACCTGTATTCCCTTGGGCGTCAAGTCCAATGTGGTGATGCCGTTGCCGGCGTCGGCGGGAGCGCTCACCGCCATCTTGATCGGCTGCCCACCCGAAGCCGTCACGGTGACGGTCGAGCCGCCGCACTGGCGCCATCCGGACAGCAGCGTGTCCAGTTGGGACTGCGCCCCGGCCGGATCGCGGAAAGCCGCCACGCCCTGGATGACTTGGATCGACTTGAACATGCTGCGCGTGTCGGTGAATTCGCCGGCGTGATACCCGGTGAAGGAGCCCGGGGTGTAGGCGTCCGGGCTGCCCGCGGCGATGCTTCCCCAGCATTCCGGGCGGTCGATGCTGCCGTCCTGCGCCGAGCGGCCGGGGCTGTTCCACGTCGGACCGACCTCGAGGTTCGCGTCGGAGGTGATGTTCCGCAGCGCGTCCAATCCGGGCAGCAGCGTGGTGATCGTGTCCGGTGGGACGGTCGGGGGCGGCGGTCCGGCCGACGTGGTCGCGTCGTGGGCCGTCCGGTGCGACGACGTGGACCCGCCCAGCGTCGCCCATCCGGCCAGCGCGACGACCGCCAACAGGATGAACACGTACGACAGCGTCACCCCGACCAGGGCGCGGTCGCGGCCGAGTTCGCCGGTGCGCCGGATCCGCGCCAACCCGAGGTGCCCCAGAACCGCTCCGGCGGGAGCGAACACGAACGCGAACACCAGTGACAGCGTCGCGAGGGTGTTGACGGCCGGGCGGTACGGCGGGGGTGCGGGCGGCGGCGGGATCCCGGGCGGTTCCGCCGGCGGTTCGATCGGCTCCATCGGCTCGATCGGGGGGACCCGGCCGAGTGGGTCGTAACTCAGCGGGTTCTGCCAATACGGGTCCTGGGGGTTGGTCACGCCGTGCCTCCTTCGCGGCCGAACCTGCCCGAAATGTAGCCCACGACCAGGGACACATACCCCACCCGGGCGCGCCCACACCCGTTTGATGGCCGATTTCGCCGGGTAGCCGCTTCGGTGAGCGCGCAACAGCCCTGCGCGTCGAACCAAGGGAGATGGGAGGGACACCATGGCACGCGCCATCACGTCGCCCACCGACGTGGTCGACTTTCTCGTCAGTCAGCACGAGCAGATCAAGGCGATGTTCGCCGACACCCTGGCGGCGTCCGGAGAAGCGCGGGAGAAGGCCTTCGTCGAGCTTCGGCGGCTGCTCGCCGTGCACGAGACCGCGGAGGAGGAAATCGTTCACCCGCGGGCCAAGCGCAAGATCGCCAATGGCACCACCGTGGTCGACAAGCGGCTGCACGAAGAGCACGAGGCCAAGACCGTGCTGCAGCGGCTGGAAAAGCTCGACGTCGACAGCGAGGAATTCACCCGCGAGTTGACCAAGCTGCGCGACGCGGTGATCGACCACGCCGAGCACGAGGAGCACGACGAATTCGCCAAGCTGGGCGAGGAATTGAGCGCCGACGAGCTGGAACGGATGGGCCGCGCCGCGCAGCTCGCCGAAGCCATCGCGCCCACCCGGCCCCACGCCGGTGTGGAATCACAGGTGGCCAACCTGGCCGCGGGCCCGTTCGCCGCGATGCTCGACCGTGCCCGCGACGCCATCGTGGGCAAGGGCTGACGAGCCACCCGAGGCTGGGTACCCCCGCTCGGTGGGGGAGCGGGGGTACCCACGCCGCCACATTCTCATGACAGCCACCGCGAAGGCCCCCGGCGCCGACCGCTATCTCCCCGAGGAGCGGGACATCGACGCGCTGCGCAGCGCGGCCGAAACATGCCACGGCTGTGCGCTTTTCGAAGATGCCACCCAAACCGTGTTCGGCAACGGGCATCCCGGGGCGCCGATCATGTTGGTGGGCGAGCAGCCCGGTGACCAGGAGGACCGCGCCGGTGAGCCGTTCGTCGGGCCGGCGGGCCGACTGCTCGCCCGGGCGCTCGAAGACGCCGGCATCGACCCGGTGCTCACCTATCAGACCAACGCCGTCAAGCATTTCAAGTTCACCCGCAAGGGCGGCAAACGGCGCATCCACCAAAAGCCCGGCCGCACCGAGGTCGTCGCCTGCCGGCCCTGGCTGATCGCCGAAATCGAGGCCGTGCAGCCCGAGGTCATCGTGTGCCTGGGGGCAACGGCCGCACAATCGTTGCTGGGCACCACCTTTCGGGTTTCCGAGCAGCGGGGCCGGGAGCTGAAGCTCCCGGCGTCCGTCGACATCGCAAGGACGCCCGAGCCCATCGTGGTGGCGACCGTGCACCCGTCGTCGGTGTTGCGCGACCGCAGCGACCGCCGCGACGAGGTCTACCAGTCGTTCGTCGACGACCTGCGCATCGCCCGCTCCGGGCTGGCGTAGTCGCTCGGCTGACCCGGCCCGGTCAGCTCTTCTTGTGCGGCATGAACTCCTGCATCTTGGTTTTCAGGCCAACCTTGACGAAGCCCACACGGTCCTCGTCACCGGACAACACCGCGGTGGTGGCCGACTTGAACTGCTCCCAGGTGGCGTGCGGCGGGATGGGCGGCATGTCGGGATCGGTGAAGACGTCCAGCACGGTGGGGCGGTCGGCCGACAAGGCATTGCGCCACGCGTCGGATAATTCGTCCGGATCCTTGATCGCCATGGCGTTCAGGCCCAGGCTGGCCGCGAACGCGGCGAAGTCGACGTCAGGAAGGTTTTGGGACTCCGCGAATTTCGGGGCGCCGGCCATCGCACGCATCTCCCAGGTCACCTGGTTGAGGTCGTTGTTGTGCAGGATCGCGATGATCAGGCGGGGGTCTTTCCACTCGCTCCAGTAGCGCTTGATCGTGATCAGCTCGGCCATGCCGTTCATCTGCATGGCGCCGTCGCCCGCGAACACGATGACCGGCCGGTCCGGGTGGCCGAATTTCGCGCCGATGCCGTAGGGAACCCCGGGGCCCATCGTCGCCAGCGTCCCCGACAGCGAGCCGCGCATGTTGCCGCGGAAGCGCAGGTTGCGCGCGTACCAGTTGGCCGATGAGCCGGAATCGGCTGTGACGATGGCGTTCTCGGGCAGCTGGGGGGACAGCTCGGAGAACAGCCGCATGGGGTTGATCGGGTCGGCGCTGACCATGGCTTCCTTATCCATCGTCTCCCACCAGCGCGCCACGTTCTTCTCGACGCCTTCGCGCCACGACCGGTCCTCCTTGCGGCGCAGGTGCGGAATCAGTGCGCGCAGTGCAGATTTCGCGTCGGCGACCAGGTTGACCTCGTACGGGTAGCGCATCCCGATCATTCGCCCGTCGATGTCGATCTGCACCGCCCGGCACTGGTCGAACTGCGGCAAGAACTGCGTGTAGGGGAAACTGGATCCGACGGTGAGCAGCGTGTCGCAGCCCATCATCAGCTCGTAGCTCGGACGCGTTCCCAGCAGCCCGATCGATCCTGTGACCCAAGGCAATTCGTCCGAAAGGACGTCCTTGCCCAACAGCGCCTTGGCCGCGCCAGCGCCGAGCAGGTCGGCGACCTCGGCCAGCTCTTCGTGGGCCCCGCGCGCCCCGGTGCCCACCAGCATGGCGACCTTCTTGCCGGCGTTGAGGACGTCGGCGGCGCGCGCGATGGCGGCGTCGTCGGGGGCGATGTCCGGGTACTCGATGCCCAGGCTGGAGGGCACCATCTTGAACGCGTGCTCGGGCGGCGAGTACGGCAGCTCCTGGACGTCGCTGGGGATGATCAACGCCGTCGGCGCCCGCTGGGTCATCGCGATGCGGATCGCGCGGTCCAGCACGTTGGGCAATTGCTCGGGGACGGTGACCATTTGGACGTAGTCGCTGGCGACGTCCTTGAACAGGTTCAGCAGGTCGACCTCCTGCTGGTAGTTGCCGCCCATGGCGCTGCGGTTGGTTTGACCGACGATCGCCACCACCGGGACATGGTCGAGTTTGGCGTCGTAGAGGCCGTTGAGCAGGTGGACCGCGCCAGGGCCCGATGTCGCCGCGCAGACGCCCACTCGGCCGGTGAACTTCGCGTAGCCGACCGCCTCGAAGGCGCTCATCTCCTCGTGGCGCGACTGAATGAACTGGGGCTTGTTGTCCGCCCGGCCCCACGCGGCGAGCAGGCCGTTGATGCCGTCGCCCGGGTAGCCGAACACGTGCTCGACGCCCCACGCCCGCAACCGTTCCAGCAGGTAGTCGGAGACCTCTTGTTTGGACATGTTGTTCCCTCCTGGGCAGACGGTTCTTCAGTGCTGGCGGGTGGGCGTGTGTGGCTGTTGGTTGAACCACCTGCAGGCAGGCGTGACTACGGCAGGCGACCGCGCATGGGCGGCTTTGGCACTTCCCACACGTGCCGGGTTACCCGCAAAGAGGGTTGTTATTCCCCTTCACGGTCCGGCCGGCGGACTCACAGCGAGTTAACAGCTGACGGTGGGGAATCGTTCATGCCGTCTTGCGCAGGCCGGACGATCCGTTGGCGCTGTCGGCCTTGGCCACGCGCCGGATCAGCATTCGGGTGGCCTTGTCCAGAATCTCCTGCGCCAGGTCGGGCGATTTGGCGCGCTCGGCGCGGCGCGCCGCCGCGGCGATGGTCAGACCCTGCTCATAGCCGGTGACGACGCGGGGATCCACGTAGGAACCGCGCGCCACCGCGGGCGTGTTGCCCAGCTCCTCGGCGACCTCTTTCATCACGGCGGCCTCGACGCGCTTGGCCACCCGGCCCGATACCGCCGGGTCGGCGTCGGCGAAGGCCGCGGCCGCCAGCACCGTCCCGTGCCACGTTCGCAGGTCCTTGACGGTGTAGTCGTCGCCGGCCAGCTCCTTGAATCGGGCGTTGAGGTCATCGGCGCGCACATCGATCCACCCGGAAGAGTTGCGGCACACCAGCAATCGCTCGGTGCGGTCGGGCCTGCGCATCAGCGCACGCACCGCGCGGACCACGTCGGGGTCCTCGATTTCCACGGTGCGCCGAACCCCGCTCTTGGCCGGAAAGTCGAATTCGACGGCGTCACGCCGGACAACCACATGCTCACATAGCAGGGTGGACAACCCGTAGGACTCGTGCTCCTCGGCGTATTGCTCGCCGCCGGCGCGGAAGTAACCGCGGTCGAGCAGCCGCAGCGCGAGCGCCAGCACGCGCTTGCGGGTCAAGCCGTGGCGCGCAAGGTCTTTGGCGATCTCGGCGCGGCACGCGGGAAGCCGCGTCGAAAGTTCCAGCACCCGGTCGAACTTCTCCTCGGCGCGTTCGGCCTGCCACGCGGAGTGGTAGAGGTACTGCCGGCGCCCGGCGGCGTCGACGCCGACGGCCTGGATGTGGCCGTTCGGATGCGGCGAGATCCACACCTTCTTCCACGCCGGCGGGATGACCAGATCCTTGATGCGCTGCAGGGTTTCCGGATCGGAAACCGGCTTGCCGCCCGGCTCGTAGTAGGAGAAGCCCTTTCCGCGACGCTTGCGCGCGATTCCCGGCTTGCTCAGCACGCTGCGACGCAGTCGCATCATCGGCCCTCCACTCCCGTTCGCCGCCCGCACCGATATTCGCCAGAAGTACCCGCCCGCAAAGCCGTTCACACGGGTGCTCGGGAGTCAACGCGGAAACGACCCGCCACAACGTCGTGGCGGGTCGTCTCGTGGGCTGGATCAGCCGGCCATGAACTCGTGGTAGGCCGACTCCAGGTACGGCGGCAGGGCGGTGACATTGCACTGCCGTTCGGTCTCGCCGATCGGCGCCAGGATGCCGCGCAGGTCGTAGTACTCCTGCGGGTGCCCGGTGAAGTAGCTGCGCAGGCTCGATGCGGCCTCGGGGCGCGGCTGGCCATAGGCGGCCGTCACCACCTGGTTGGCCCCGGGGTGCGCAGCCAGATACTGCTCGGCGGATCCTTGCACCGAGGAGACGGTGGAGTTCACACCGGCGGGGCTGCAGTCGGGTGCCGCGGCAGCCGACGGCGCGCCGACGATGCCCATGGCCATCCCCCCGAGCAGGCAGCCGGCGCTGACTCCGGCCACTCGGCGGCGCGCGACAATACTGCTGATTTTCATGATGTTTGTTGTCCTTCGAAACGAAATGGATTTCTTTCGACTGAGGCTCCCGATCCTCGAAATCCAAAGTAGCGGAGGCAAACAGTGGCGATGTTCGCTGACGACGAACGATCGGGCGCGCTTGGGCCGTTGAGGGCGCTCGCGGCCGTCTTTGCTAAGCGAACCGTGAAGCGGTCCGCAAATTTCTAAGAGAACGCACCCGTTCTTAACCAATCGTGATGTCGATCGTGACGCAATCGTTATTCGGGGTGCGACCCACCGTGGACGGTTGATCATGCCGTGCGACGGGTATCCCGGACCGTCCCCGCGATACGAGGGCGAAAGGTGGGCATCGGGGTGGGCATTGCGGCGCGTGCGCAGCGGGTGGTGGCGCTGACGGCGTGGGCTTTTGCGGTGTGGATCCTGCTGACCTGGACCCCGACAGTGGAAAACCTGCTGGTCGGCCTGGTGGTGGCGGTGGGGTGCGGGTTCGCTTTCGCTCCGCTGGGCCCGGTCGCCGGGCCGTGGTCGGCGTTGGCGCCGCGCCGCCTCGCCGCATTGGTGGCGCTCGCGGCCGCCTGTGCGGCGCGCATCGTGGCCGCCAACCTGTCGCTGTCGCGCCGCATCTTGTCGCCGTCGCGGCCGCTGCGCTCGGGCATGATCATCGCGCCGACCCAGGCGCGCTCCGACGGGGAACTCGCCGCGACGGGCCTGCTGACGTCCCTGGTCGTGGACAACCAGTTCGTCGACCTCGATCGCGGCCGGCACCTGTTGCAGTATCACGCGATGGCCGTGCCGCGCGGCCCGGCGCGGGAATCGGTGAACGGGCCGCTGGAGAGCCGAGTGATCGCGGTGAGCCGGTCTCGGGGCGGGAGAAGCGGATGAGCGGCGTGCTTTCGGGGGTCTGCATCGCGCAGCTGCTGGTGGCGTGCGTCCTGCTGATTCGGCTGGCGCGGGGGCCGTCGGTGTCGGATCGCGTGGTCGCGCTGAACACCATCTCCACGCAGTGCGCGCTGGTGGTGTTGTTCTACGCCGCCGTGGCCGACCGCGCGATTTATCTGGACGTGGCGCTGTGGCTGGCCTCGTTCAGTTACCTCGGCGCGCTGGTGTGGGCGCGGTACCTGGAGCGGGGTCTGCTGTGAGCTCCGTCGTCACCGACGCACTAGTGATCGTCTTATGCGTTGTGGGAGTGTTCTTTTCGCTGAGCGGGGCGATCGGCATCCTGCGCATGCCCGACGTCTACACGCGAATCCAGTGTTCCTCCAAGACAATCACCGCCGGCGCGTTACCGCTGTTGGCCGGTCTGGCGGTGGCCAAAGGGCCTTTCACCGAGTACGGCTCGAGGGCGCTGCTGGTCGCCGTGTTGCTCCTGCTGGTCAATCCGATCGCCGCGCACGCGTTGGCGCGGGCGGCGTACAAGACCGGGGTGCCGATGTGGCACGGCGCGGTCATCGACCAGCCCGAGGGGCCCGGAGCGGGCCGGTGACATCGCTGTGGGCGGTCGACTATCTGTGCCTGGCGCTGGTCGTCGGCTGCGCGGTGCTGGTGGTGTTCCTGCGCAGCATCACCGGTTCGGTGATGGCCCTGTCGGCGATGGGCACCGTGCTGGGCGCGCTGTTCGTGGTCATGGCCGCGCCGGACGTCGCGCTCGCCACGGTCGCGGTCGGCGCGATCGCCCAGCCGGTCCTGTACCTGATCGCCATCGGGAAGATTCGCACCGACGTTTTCGACCGGGGTGAGCTGGGCGAGGCCCTCGACGATGGTGGTGCCCGCGATGACTGATCGACGACCCCCGCGCGAGGCCGGGTGGCATCGCGCGGGGCTGGGCGGGCTGCTGGTCGGCGGTTTCGCCGCCGTGGTGGCCGTCGGCTTCACGGCCTTGCCCGACGGTTCAAACGCGTTGCCGGACATCGCAAGACACGCGATGGCGATCGCGCTGCCGCGGTGGGGGACCACCGAGGCGGTCAGCGAAGTGGTCTACGGCAGCCGGGCCTTCGACACGTTCGGCGAGACGTTCTTGTTGCTGGCCGCCGTCGTCGCGGTGCTGCTGCTCTCGCGGGGCCGCGAACCGCGATCGGAGTTCGTCGGCGAAGCCAGCGCCGGGCGCGCCGAGCAGGAGAAGGCCGACCCCGACGAAGGCCCCGACCGGCGGGAGTCACAGGCGCGTGCGGCGGAAGACCAAGAGCGCCGCGACGAGCCGGAGCCCGCCCCCGAGCACGCCGACGACGACGCGCTGGGCGCGCCCGCCCCGGAGCGGGCGGTCGCGATGACGGTGGTGGTGCGAGTGGGCGCGCGCGTCGCCGCGGTCATCCTGGCGGTCGCCGGGGTCTACCTGGCCGCGTGGGGCTACACGCCCGGCGGCGGTTTTCCCGCCGGGGTGGTGCTGGCGGGCTGCGTCGTCCTGCTCTATACGGCGCTCGGGCACCGCGCGGTGCGCGCCGCGGTGCGCCCGGCGACGCTGGAGGTCGCCGAAATGGCCGGCGCCGCAGCCATTGTCGGGGTTGGCCTGGTGGGCATGTGGCTGACCGGTTCATTCCTGGACAATTGGCTTCCGCTGGCGCCCCAACAGACGATCCGCGCCGGTGGCACGCTGCAGGTGATCTCGGCCGCCGAGTTGGTGGAGGTGGCCACCGGCATCACGATCGCGGTGTTCGCGTTGCTGGGCATGAGACATGACTGGACACCCGACGAGGACGAATCATGATCGTCGCCAACTACGTCGCCGCCGGGGTGTTGTTCTGCCTCGGTTTGTTCGCGGTGACGTCGCGCCGCAACCTGATCAAAATCGTCCTCGGCCTGTCACTGATGGAGTCCTCGACCTATCTGCTGCTGGTGTCGATGGCCTATCGCAACGACTCGACCGCGCCGGTGCTCGCCGGGCTGCCGGGCGGGCGCACTCAAAAAGACCTGGTTGCCGGGAATGTGGCAGATCCGGTGCTGCAGAACTTCTGCATCACCGCGGTGGTCATCGGGGTGGCCATCACCGCGGTGTTCTTGACGGTGGTGGTCCGGGTGGCCCAGCACTACCGCAGCGTCGACGCGGCGGACCTGACCGAGCTGCGGGGCTGAGCCGGTGCCGACGCCCGCGCAGCTGCTCCCGTTGCCAGTGGTGCTCCCGCTGATCGGCGCGGTGCTGGCCGCGCTGGCCGCCCGGCGGGCGCCGCGGGCGCCGCTGTGGGTGGCGGTGACCGCGTTGAGCGCATCGCTGGCGGTGCTGCTGGGCGTCGCCGCGCGCGTGTTCGCCGGTACCGGTCATCTGTTGACGCACTTCCTGTCCAACGAACACCCGGTGCGGGGCGCGTCGCTCGGAATCGCCTTGGTGGCAGACCCTTTCGGGCTCACCTTCGCCACGCTGGCCGCCGGGGTGGGCATCGTGTTGGTGGTCAGCGCGCTTTCCGAACTCGGAGACCTCGGCCGCCGAGAGCTGGGTGGCCTGGCCTGCCTGGTGCAGCTGCTGTTGGCCGCGCTGATCGGGGCCGCGCTCACCGCCGACACGGTCAATCTGTTCGTCTGGTTCGAGGTGGCCGCGCTGGCCAGCTACGGCCTGACCGGTTTCTTTCTGGAACGCCCCATCGCGGTGGAGGCCGCCTTCAAAAACCTGGTCCTCACCAGCATCGCCGGCTTCTCGGTTTTCATCGGCAGCGCGATGCTCTACTCGGCGACCGGGGCGCTGAACTTCGTGCAACTGCACGGCGCCGTCGCCACCGGTGCCACCAGGGCGACGCTGCTCGCGGTCGCGTTTCTGGTGGCGGGCTTCGCGACCAAGGCCGGCCTGGTGCCGTTCCATGCCTGGCTGCCCGACACTCACACCCCCGTCCCGGGCGCCGTGTCGGCGCTGTTCTCGGCGCTGATGGTCGACCTCGGGGTGGTGGCGCTGGCCCGCCTCAGGCTGCAGGTATTCGTGAACCTGCCGTCGCTGCCGGCGCTGCTGACCGGACTCGGCCTGGCCTCGGCGCTGGTCGGCGCGGCGATGGCGTTGCTGCAAGACGACCTCAAGCGATTGCTGGCCTGGGACACCGTCGCCCAAACCGGAGTCCTGACAACGGGATTCGCGAGCAGGACCGCGGACGGCGTCGCGGGTGCGGTCTATCACCTTGTCAACCACGGACTGTTCAAGGCGCTGCTATTCCTGTGCGCCGGCGCGGTGGTGCACGCCACCGGGCTGACCAAGCTCTCCGAGATGGGCGGGCTGGCGCGTCGGCGTCCGCTGCTGACCGCGGCGTTCACGGTCGGGGTGTTGTCGATCGCCGGCCTGCCGCCGCTGAACGGCTATGCCTCACTTGGCTTGATACACAAGGGTTTGTCCGACCGGCCCGCCGTGCTGGGCTGTGCGCTGCTGGCGCAGGTCCTGACCGTCGCCGCCCTGGGGCGCGCCGCATACCTGGGCTTCTACCGCCGCCGGAACCGGGCATACGCCCATTTGGAGCCGATCCGGCCGGGCATGAAGGCCAGCCTGATCATGTTGAGCGCGTGCTGCCTGGGCTTCGGCGTGCTGGCCGGCCCGTTCGTCGCGCACGTCGCCGGCCCTGCTACCGCCGGGCTGCTCGACCCGGCCGGATATGCGGCGGGCGCCCTGGGGTCGGCGGTCACGCTGCCGAACCCCGGCGTGGGATTTGGCTATTTCGAACCCAAGACGTTGGGAACCATCGCCATCGAGCTGATCCTCGGGGTGGCGCTGCTGGTGCTGGCGCTGCGGCGCGACGGCGTTGCGCGATCGCTGGGGTGGCTGCGGCGCGTCCACACCGGGAGCATCAACGACTACGCCGCGTTCGTCACCGGCGGGATGATCGTCGTCAGTTGTGCGCTGCTGCTGTGAGCTAAGCCCCGCCGGGTTTTTCGCCGTCGGCCGCATGGTGCCCGTCGGTGCTCGGCGCCAATGTCCGCAGCCACGTGTCGACGTCGGGACCGACGACCACCGCGTGCCCGGACGCCAACAGCGCCCCGTTGGCGAGCGCGGCCACCGCGGGCCGCACGGTCCGCACCTGCCGGCCATCGCCTTGCTGGGCAAGCAGTTTCGATGTCAGTTCGGGCAGGCGAATGGGGTGCGGGCCGGTGATGGTGCGCGGGGTGTGCGACTGTCCCAGCGCCGCCTCGACGAGCACGTCGGCGACGGTGTCGGCGGCGATCGGCTGAATCAGCCAGTCCTCGACGATCACCTCGTCACCGTCGCAGCTCACCGCATCGCAGTGGGTGGCGCATTCATACCACTGGGTGGACTTCACGATCGTGGTCGGCACCGGGCCGTCGAGCACGATGTTCTTCGCCGCCCGTTTGCCTTCGTAGTAGGGGATGCCGTCGAATTCCGGGTCGTCGATGCCCGCGATCGTCGGCACCACCAGGCGGTGCACCTCCTGGATGGCACAGGCGCCCACGATGTTGTGCGAGGCGGTGGCCAGAGATTGACCGATGTCGGACGGCTCGGGCGGCACCGGATCGGACACGTCGATCGCGACGTCCACCCCCTGGAGCGCCTCGCACAGGTCCAACCCGCTGAACACATCGACGCCCTGCTCGCGTGAGATCTCGACCACCGCGACGTCGCGCGACCTCAGCCGGGCGACAACGCGGGACCCGGCCGTGCCGGTGGCCCCTATCACGGCGATGGTGGTCACCGCCTTCACCCCCCTTCGCGCCGCCGGCTAGTACTACTACCCGGTAAAAGCCCGTTCAAACCGACCGATCGACGCTCCGATACGTGGGGCGTGGATGCGACGGCGGGGCGTTTGGCGAGGCGTGCGGCGGGAACGCCCTAGGTGCCATCGAGCGCAAGCTCACTCACCACCGAGAGGGAGGTCGACCCATGGGGGACCAGAAGAGCGGGCCGCAGGAAGCGGTGCAGGGCGCCGTCGAGGGCGTGAAGGGCAAGGCCAAGGAGGTCGGCGGGGCCGTGCTCGGCCGTGACGACCTTGCCGACGAGGGCCGGGCCCAGCAAGACAAAGCCGACGCCCAACGCGACGCGGGCAAGAAGGAAGCCGAAGCCGAGTCGGCGCGGGCCGGCGCGGACGCGGCCGAAGAGCGCCAGAAGAAAAACCAGTAAGCCGCTTGCTCGACGGGGCGGGTCCGGGCCCGGTTTCAAACCGCCGCGCCCGGTTATCCCTGCCGTGTCCCGCTGGAGCGGGCGGGCGGTGGATGAGCGAGGTGGAACATGAACCTTCAAGCTCGGGTGTCCAGGGTTGTCGCGTTTCTGCGTGCGGGCTGCCCGCCGCTCGCCCCGGCCACGGGGTACGCACCGCTGCTGGCGTTGTTGCCGCGACGGGTGGCCGACGACGAGGTCATGGCCATCGCCCGCAAACTTGTTGCGCCCCAGCGTCACCCGGTCGACAGCGCCGACGTCGGAGTGGAGATCATCAGGGTCACCGGCGAGGCGCCGTCGACGTACGACATCGAGCGTGTCCTGGGTGCCATGAAATCGGCCGGCGATCGCCCGTGCTGACGCCGCGGGCTCAGACTCGCTGGAGGTCGACCACCAGCGGTCGGTGATCGGAAATCGGCATGGGGCTGGCGTCGACCGCTCCGCCGCACAGCCGGGGATCGTCGGTCAAGATGTGATCGAGCTGGCGGTTGGGGTTATCGGCGGGAAACGTTTCGGCGGTGGCCAAGGCCCGCATACCCGACCAGCGGCCAACGGTTTTCGGCGTCATGTTCAGGTCGCCGGTCAGCAGCCGTGGACCGGGGAAGCCGCGCAGGTCATGAATCACCCGCAGCAGCTGGCGCCTGTTCCAGCCCGGAACGAAGGACAAATGCGTGTTGGCCACCGTCAGCCCGCCCATCGGGGTGCGCAGCTGCGCGATGACCGCCGCCCGCGGCTCCTCGTCGACGATCATCACCCGGTTGGGGCCGGGCAGGTACATCGGAAACCGCATCGGGATGCGGGGCAGTCGCAACACCTGCCAACTGGCCACGGGGTATCGGGACAGCAGGGCGATTCCGTACGCGGCTGTCCCGGGTTGTTCCCGGCCGGTGGCGGCCATCCAGGTCGCGCCCGGGGTACCGGAAATCGCCGCCACGAACCGGTGCTCGACCGCGCCCATGGCCTCGGCCGCCGCGGCGGTCAGGTCGGCCCGCTCGGAGCGTGGCTGATCGCAGTCGACCTCCTGCAGGCTGAGCACGTCCGGATCGAGACGGCGCACGCAATCACGCAGGCGCGCAACGTCGACACCGTCCCCGATCGTGCGGCCGTGCAGGATGTTGAAGGTCGCCACGCGCATAGGTTTTCACCTACCCACTTTGCCGCCTGGGCACTCACCGCGGCATTTCGTCGCGGGTCGGCGCGGGGGTCACCGGAATACGAGTTCCCCCATCGCGGCGCCCACCGCGAGCAGCCGCGCAAGCACGAAACCCGGCAAGGTGGGCGAGGATTCCCCGCCGGCGGGCTCGAGTTGGCTCCGATAGCATTGCGCCGCGCGGCGTTTGCGGCACATCGCCCAACTCGGTGACGGCACCGAATAGGCCCGGTCCCACGGCACCGCGGGATCGGCGACGCGCGCCCAATGCCACATCAGCACCGGATATTCCAGCAGTGTCGTGCCGGTGCGGGCGCACGCCGCGGAGGCAGCGCGCCCGGCGGCTTCGTGATCGGGATGCCCGTCGCCCCGCCACGTCGCCGCACACCAGGTCGCCGGGCCGCCACCGTCGAGGATCTCCGCCAGCGTGTCGGCCAGCGTGTCCTCGTGATCGGTCAGCTCACCGTCGGGAAAACCCAGCGAGATCGGGCTGGGGACATTCAAAAGGCTGGCCGCCCGGCCCAATTCGTATCTGCGGATGGTTGCCATACGAAGTCGGTCCGTGACCGACACATCGGGCTGGGCAGCCCCGCCGTCGCTGACCGAGACCACCTGAACGTCAACCCCCAGCGCGGTCAGCTGCGTGGCCATCGCGCCCAGGCCGAGGGTTTCGTCGTCGGGATGCGGGGCTACGACGATCAGCCGTCGGCACTCCGCCAGATCCAGTGTCGGCAGGGGACTTTCGGCGAAAGCGGCCAGCCACAACGGCACCGGTGTGCCGCCGTGGGTCAGCGGATCGGCCGCGAACGCGCAGTTGCCCGCCGGCACGGTTTTCACGGCGCCCTCATCGCCTGTCTGCCCGCCAGCTGCCCGAGTTCGGCCAGGTCCCGCTCCGCATGGCTCTGCCGGATGTAGATGCTCAGGTCGGCGACCCGTTGAGCGTGCCGTCCGTCCTGGCACAGCGGGCCGGGGCCCAGGGCCCGGCCGGTGCGCGTAATCGCTTCGTCGACAGCGTGTTCCACGACCGTGCGGACGCGGCGGGCCAGCAGTTGCGCGGTTCCGGATCGGTCGAACGGATCCGCGTCGACCTGCGCCGCGGCCTCGGCCAGCATCGCGTCACTGGCGGCCAGCGCGGCGTCCACCGCGCCCAGGTGCGCCAGCGAGTACGCGTCGGCGGATCGGCTTGCGGCGCAGCGGTATAGCGGGTCGGCGACCCTGCGTGCACCGCCGAGCCAACAGGCGGCGACACCGATTGCGCCGTGCCAGAAGCCCGGTCGATTCAGGTAGGCTCCGGGGTCACCCACGGCGACGGCCTGGGCGTTGGTGAACTGGACCGGCCTGGTGTCGCTGCCGGCCATCCCCGCGTTCCACCAGGTGCTGGGCAGGGCCTTGACGGCGGGGTCGGTCACGGTCACCGCGAACAGGCCTTGGGTCCCGTCCTCGAGCCGCGCCGTCACCAGCGCATGCGTGCAGAACCCGGCGCCCGCGCACCAGACCCTGGTGCCGTTCAGGGTGAACGCGCCGTCGACATCGGTTGCCGTCAACGCCGTGTCCGGCGCTTCGGCGGCCCACACGCCCCACAGCTGACCGGGGTCGGGGGGCTTGCCGCCCAACTCGTGCAGGATCGCGACCGCATCCACGTGCGACTCGGCGATCCTGGCCGCGACGATGTTGTCCTCGGCCAGCCGCGCCAGCCGCTGCCAGCGTTCGGCCGTGCGTCCCGACGCGGGCAGGGGAAGCTCGAGCCGTCCGGACTCGAGCCAGTGCTCGACCAGCCCCGCCGTCACGCCGGGCCGCCCACCGGGAGCGTTCCCCCTCGCCTGATGGGGTCGGGGGAGGGGGCCGAAATCACGACGGCCGCAGCATCGTATGAACGTGGCACCGCGGTTGACATAACGGACGATTTCCCCGTTGCGCGCAAGTTAAACGGCCTTACGACCGCCCGTCGTCAGGTTGCCGGTCCGGCCCGCGGGGTATCACCTAATGCACCATGGAACCCCTCGACGCACATGCCGACGCAACCAGCTGCGCCTCGCGGTTGCGGGAGGCGCTGAGAGGCGCCGCCTCGGCGCTCAAGGAACATGGGCCGCGCTTCGCCCTGGCCGGCAGCTATGCGTTATGGGCTTACGGCGCACCGGAACCCAGCCACGACGTGGACCTCGTGGTGGCCGAGGCCGACGTGGAGACGGCGGTGGCCACCCTGACCAATGCGGGCTTCGCCATCGAACGTCCCCCGGAGGATTGGTTGTTCAAGGCCCGCACCGGCGACACGCTCGTCGACGTCCTGCATCGCATCAACGGCGTGCCCGTCGACGCCGCGACGCTGGATCAGGCCGAACAGCAGGAGGTCCTGGCGATCGGCATGCCGGTGCTGCCCCCGACCATGGTGCTCGTCCAGCAGTTGCGCTCCCTGGGGGAGCATCACTGCGACTTCGGCCGGTTGTTGCCGGCCGTGCGCGCGGTGCGTGAACGCCTGGACTGGCAGCGCATCGAGGCGGAGACCGCCGAAAACGATTACGCGGTCGCCTTCTTGGTGCTGGCCGACCGGCTCGGCCTGTCGCGTCAGTGATTACGCAGCTTGGCCACCAGCTTGTCCTTGGTCAGGCTCGAATAGCCTGACATGCCAAGCTCTTTGGCCCGCTTCTTCAGTTCCGGAACGGTCCAGTCCTGGTAAGACCCGGACTTGCCGCCCTTGCGGCCCACCGAGGACTTGCCCCGGCCGGCGGCCGCATTCGAAATCCGCGCGGCCTTCTCCTTGGAGTCGCCCTTCTTGCGCAGATCCTGGTACAGCTTCTCGTTCTTGATCGACGAACGCGGCATGATCCATCCTCCTGTCCACGATGAGACACCTTTTCAGTTATGCCCGCCCCGGCCGCGGGGAAAACACCGGCGCTAGGCCGGAACCGGGTCGGTGCGCCGTTGCCAGCAACGGTGTTGGGCGAGCGCGCCGGCGAATTCCTCGACGAAGCGATCGGGCAACTCGTCGGCGGCGGCCTTGGTGGTGATGACGGACTGGTCGTTGAGCACGTCGGTGTCCTCGGCGAGGCGGTTGGTGATACCGGCGGTGCGCAGCAGGTCGACGCCGGCGCCGTACGCCCCGATGGGCTTGAGGTGCTTGTAGGCCTCGGTCACGAAGTGCACCGCATACCCGTCGTTGGACAGCGTCGCGATCGACCGCGGCCCGCACGCCACCACGACCGCGTCGTAGAGCACCGACGCCATCGTCGTGAAGGACCGGTCGACGGGCAGTTCGCCGCCGGATCCGCCCTCCAGTGTGCCGCCGGCCACCGGCGCCAACACCTCGACCACGGCCCCGCGCTGTCCCATCAGCTCGATAAAGCGCTGTGTCCCCACAACATCGACGCCGTTGGCGGCCAGCACGGCGACCTTGCGCGATTCGATGGTGTCGCCGGCATCGGTGACCTGTGACAGCGCCGGTGAGGCGGTCACCGTGTCGACCTGCTCCTCGGGCGGCGCGGGAAGCCCCAGCTTCGCGGCCACCTGGGCGGCCAATTCGCCGTCGACCCGCGCGAGCTGTGCCACCACCGCCGAACGGATCTCGGGCGTCTCCACCTTGCCGAGCTCGAAAGCGAACGCGGCGACGATGTGTTCGGCCTCCACGCGCGTCATGCTCATCCAGAACATCCGCGCCTGGCTGTAGTGATTCTCGAAGGACTCGGCCCGCTTACGCATGGTCTGCCCGTCGAGCCGCTGGGTGTAGTGCCGGAACACGTTCTCGTCGGCCAGCGCTGGGCAGCCGCCGCCGATGGTGTTCTTGTAGTAGCTGGAGCGGCCCTGCGGAATCGCGTGCTGTCCGTAGCCGTCGTGCTGGTTGGTCCGGACCTCGGCCACCGGCCGATTGATCGGCAGCTGGGCGAAGTTGGGGCCGCCCAGCCGGATCAGTTGGGTGTCCAGGTAGGAGAAGTTGCGGAACTGCAGCAGCGGATCGTTGGTGAAGTCGATGCCGGGCACCACGTTCGCCGTGTGGAACGCGACCTGCTCGGTCTCGGCGAAGAAGTTGTCCGGGTTGCGGTTCAACACCATCTTGCCAACCGGGCGCACCGGAACCTGTTCCTCGGGAATGATTTTCGTCGCGTCGAGAAGATCGAAATCGAAGCTGAACTCGTCCTCCTCGGGAACGAGCTGGACGCCGAGCTCCCACTCCGGGTACTGGCCCGACTCGATGGCCTCCCACAGGTCGCGGCGGTTGTAATCGGGGTCTTTGCCGGCGATCTTTTGGCATTCGTCCCAGATAAGTGAGTGCACGCCGAGCCGCGGCTTCCAGTGGAATTTCACGAAAGTGCCCTCGCCGCGGTCGTTTACCAACCGGAAGGTGTGCACGCCGAAGCCCTGCATCATCCGGTAGCTACGCGGCAATGCCCGGTCCGACATCAGCCACATGATGGTGTGCAGCGTCTCGGGCTGCAGCGCCACGAAGTCCCAGAGCGTGTCGTGGGCCGACTGCGCCTGCGGAATCTCGTTGTGCGGCTCCGGTTTCACCGCGTGCACGAAATCGGGGAACTTGATGCCGTCCTGGATGAAGAACACCGGGAAGTTGTTGCCCACCAGGTCGTAATTGCCTTGTTCGGTGTAGAACTTGGTGGCGAAGCCGCGCACGTCGCGCACGGTGTCGGCCGAACCCCGCGAGCCGGCCACCGTGGAGAATCGCACGAACACCGGGGTCTGCAAGCCTGGAGTGGTCAAGAATCTCGCCGCGGTGTATTGCGCCAACGAGTCGTCGTACGGTTCGAAATAGCCGTAGGCGCCGGCGCCCCGCGCGTGCACCACGCGCTCCGGGATGCGCTCGTGGTCGAAGTGGGTGATCTTCTCCCGGGCGTGAAAGTCCTCCAGCAGCGTCGGTCCCCGCTCACCGACCGACAGCGAATCGTCGGTGTGGTCGACGCGCACGCCCTGCTGGGTCGTCAGGTATCCCGTGTCGTGGCGGAACCGTGCGGATTCCAGGTCGCGCTGCTTGGGATTCTGGTCGGTGGCCATGGCCTCCCTCTCTGCCTGATGTGGAATCGGGACTGATTAGCTGTGATGGGCCGCTCAACGGTGTGGGGTACCACAGCGAAACCGGTGTAAAACGGCCCGAATCCAGCCTGTCCATCGCGTCGACGGTTGCCTACCATCGATCGGGGTAGACGGAAGTGGTGATTGCGGCGGCGGACGGTGGCGACCTCGAGGGCGACCTCCAGGGCCTCCGATCGCCACCTGCTCGTCTCCGACCATCACGTCCTGCTGTCCCAGGGGCCCACCGAGAACGGGCATCGGCCGGCTATCAATGCGTTGTTCCGATCGGTCGCCGTAGCATTCGGGCCCCGCGCGATCGGCGTGCTGCTGTCCGGCGTGCTCGACGACTCCGTGCTGGGAATGGGAGCCATCCGTGCCCGAGGCGGCACCGCCATCGGCCAGTCACCCGAGGACGCATTGTTCCCCGCGATGCCCGTCAACGCCGCCGAGGCCGGCGTGGTGGATCGGCAGGCCGACGCGGCCGACATCGGAGCGGTCCTCAAAGAGCTGTCGCACCGAGAGATAGAGGGTTTTGCCATGGAGCGCGACGCCGCGATGGAGCTCGAGAACCGCATCGCCATGAGGTCGCGGTTCGCGACCGACTTCGACACGGAAAAACTGGGGTCGCCGTCCGGCTACACCTGCCCCGATTGCAACGGTTCGCTGGTTTCCATCAGTGAGGGCAACTTCCGCTGCCAGGTCGGCCACGCCTGGACGGCCGAAGCGTTGCTCGGCGCGCGGGACAACGAGCTCGAGGGGGCGCTGTGGATCGCGGTGCGCAGCCTGCAGGAAAAGGCCCGGCTCGCAAGGGACATGGCCGACAGGGCCGGGCCGGGACTGCTCGTCCGCCGCTACGCGGCGATCGCCGAGGAAACCGAACGCGCGCTGCACGTGCTCAGCGACCGGCTGTCCGGCGCCGCCCGGCAGCCAGGTGACGCCGGATGACCGGTCGCAGCCCCGCTCCGCGGATAGCGCTGGAACCCGTTGAGGATGCCGCCATCCTGACGGTGCAGGGAGTGCTGGACAGCTCCACCTATCGAACGATCCGCGACGCCGTGATCAAGGCCGCGATCGACGCGCCGCGCGCGGTGATCGTCGACATCAACGGGCTGCATGCGCCGTCAGCCTCGGCGTGGACGGTGTTCACCAGCGCTCGCTGGCACGTCAGCGTGTGGCCGGACGTCCCGATCCTGCTGGTGTGCGAACAACCGGCGGTGCGCCGCGCGATCACCAGGGCCGGGGTCACCCGATATGTGCCGGTGCATCCGGATCGCAAGCTCGCCCTGGAGGCGGTGCACGGGCAGTCGGTCAAGGTCCGACGGCGGGCCCGCACCGAGCTGTCGCGATCCAGCGCCAGCATCGATCTCGCCCGCACCGTGGTTGCCGATTGGCTTACCAACTGGGACATTCGCGAGGTGATCGCGGTCGCGGCCACCGTGGCCACCGTCTTCGTCGAAAACGTCCTCGACCACACCGAGAGCGTTCCGGTGCTGATCGTCGAGAGCTACCAAGACATCGTCTCCGTCGCGGTCGAGGACAACAGCCCGCAGTTGCCGGCCCGGCACGAAGATGCCGACCGCGGCGCCCACATGGTCTCGGGTCTGGCGATCGTGTCCGCCGTGTCTCGGCGATGGGGGGCCACCCCCACGCTGTCGGGCAAGACGGTCTGGGCATTGGTCGGTCGGGAAAACCGCCTCTGATTTCGCGAGTAGTGTTCAAGTCCTTCGTCGAACCGTTGTCGGACGGGACTTGCATTGGAATCCACCACTGACGAGGCTTTCGAGGCCCTGTTGCGCTATATGCGCGATTCGCGGGGCTTCGACTTCACGGGCTACAAGCGCACCTCACTGATGCGCCGCGTCCGTCGCCGGATGGACCAGGCGGGTTACACCTCGTTCGAGGAGTACCTTGACTTTCTGCAGGCCAGCTCGGACGAATTCACCGCGCTCTTCAACACCATCCTGATCAACGTCACGTCGTTCTTCCGCGACGCGGAGGCCTGGGACTACGTGGGCGCCGAGGTCATCCCGCGGCTGCTGGCCGAGCGGGGACCCGACGACCCGATCCGGGTGTGGAGCGCCGGATGCGCGTCGGGCCAGGAGGCCTACACGCTGGCCATGATGCTGGCCGAGGCGCTGGGAGCCGAGGAGTTTCGCCAGCGGGTCAAAATCTATGCCACGGATGTCGACGAAGATGCACTCGGCGAGGGGCGCGGGGCGTCCTACGACGCCAAGGCGGTCGAGTCCGTGCCGCCGGAAATGCTCGGGCGCTACTTCGAGCAGGTCAACGGCCGCTACGTCTTTCGCAAAGACCTGCGCCGGGCGGTGATCTTCGGCCGCAATGACCTGGTCACGGATGCGCCGATATCACGGGTCGACCTTCTGGTGTGCCGCAACGCGTTGATGTATCTCAACGCGGAGACGCAGCGAAATGTGTTGGGGCGTCTACACTTTGCGCTCACGCCCCAGGGCACGCTGTTTCTCGGGCACGCCGAGATGCTCCTCAGTCATGGTGACCGATTCACGCCGGTGAGCCTGAAACATCGAATCTTCCGCAAGGCGGCCGGGACCCATGTCGGCGCGGATCGCTACGAGCCGGGCGGGGCGTTCTACGAACGCCACGCGGAGCTGCCGGGCCTGGCGACCGTGCGCGACCTGGCCTTCCGCGCCAGCCCGGTGGCCCAGATCGTGGTGACCGGCGAGGACACCGTCGCCATGATCAACCAGCAGGCCGAAACCCTGTTCGGCCTCTCGGCGCGCGACATCGGCCGGCTGCTGCGTGATCTCGAGGTCTCCTATCGTCCGGTGGAGCTGCGCGCCTACGTGGAGCAGGCCAAGGTGGAGCGCCGTCCGTCGCGGATCCAGGACGTCAAATGGCAGCGGCCGGGCACCGAGACGGTGTGGTTCGAGATCCACGTGAATCCGCTCGTCGACGCCGAGAACGGTCTGCTCGGCGTGTCGATCGTCTTCTTCGACGTCACCGCGACGCGGGCTCTCCTGGACAAGGTCGTGCAAACCAACCGCCAGCTCGAGGCCGCCTACGGAGAGCTGCAGTCCACCAACGAAGAGCTCGAAACCACCAATGAGGAACTGCAATCCACGGTCGAGGAACTCGAGACCACCAACGAGGAACTGCAGTCCACCAACGAAGAACTCGAGACGATGAACGAGGAGCTGCAGTCCACCAACGACGAACTGCAAACCATCAACGACATGCTGCGCGAACGCAGCCTGGAACTGGACGAGGCGAAGAGCTTCCAGGATTCCCTGGTCGACTCGATCCAGAGCGGCATGGTGGTGGTGGACCGCGAAATGAAGATCGTTCTGTGGAACCGCGGCTGCGAAGACCTGTGGGGGCTCCGCGCCGACGAGACGCTCGGGTCGCGGCTGACCGCCCTCGACATCGGCCTGCCGCTCGACGGCGTGCTGCCGTTGATCGGGAACGCCTTCGTCGACCCCGACACCTCCGGGGAAGTCGTGGTGGACGCGGTCAACCGGCGCGGGCGCCCCGCTCGGGTGCGGGTCACCTGCACGCCGTTTCGTTCGAACATCGGCACGGTCGGCGGCGCCCTGCTGCTGATGGAGGTTCTGGGCTAGCAGTCCACGCCAGCACACGTGTGGTCCATCAACCGAATTCCCGGCCACCAAACGAAGCGGTGATCTTGTTCGTTTCGCGGACGCCCCAGGGTGGTATGCCCAGGTGATGTCGGGGTGGATGGATGACGTGCGCGGAGGGAACCGCGAGTGAAGATCGCAATCGTCAGCGGCGATGACGTGGTCGGGGAGGACCCCGAGCAGCTGGGCGCCGCGCTGACCACCCAGGGGCACGATGCGGTGGTCTGCCTGCGGCAAAACGGCCGGCGGCGTGCCAGGGCCGGTGCCTGCCGCAGCGTGTCGGTTCCCGTCGGTCCGCGCGCCGCGGCCTCCGCCACCGACGTGCTGCCCTACGTCGGGGACTGGGCGGCCAGACTCGAGCGGGTCTGGTCGAAGGAACAACCCGACGTCGTGCACGCGTACGGGTGGCTGGGCGGGTTGGCCGCCCAGCTGGCCGCACGACGTCAGCGTGTCCCGGTAGTGCAGACGTTCTTGGGCCTCGCCACGGCATCAGGCGCCCACGCGGGGAATGGGAGCGAACGCCGGCGCATCGAGCCGTTGCTGGCGCGCGGCGCCGCCTGGGCGACCGGCGAGAGCAGCGCCGACGTCGACCTCCTGGCCCAACTGCGCCGCAGCCGGGCGCGGGTGTCCGCGTTGACCTGCGGGGTGGATTCCGAGCGATACACCCCGGCCGGTCCCGCAATTGCCCGTGACGGGCTGCAGCGTGTTCTCTGCATAGCGCCGAACCCCCTGCAGCATAACGGTTTTGACATTGCGATCAGCGCGCTGTACCGCGTCCCCGGAGCGGAGTTGGTCATTGCGGAAACCGAGGCGACCAACCCCGCGCACGACGACGCGCGGGCCCAGCTGCAGTATCTCGCCAAGGAATTCGGGGTTGCCGACCGCGTCCGCTTCGCGGGCACGATCCCCGGCAACGAAATGCCGATGTGGGTCCGGTCCGCCGATGTCATGGTGTGCACCCCTCGCGAACCGTTGCGCCCCTCGACCGCGTTGCAGGCCATGGCCAGTGGCGTGGTGGTGGTCGCCGCGACGGTGGGCGCCCTCGCCGACGTCGTCCTCGACGACATCACCGGCGTCATACTGCCCCCGGAGAATCCCGTCGGCCTGGCAGCCGCGCTGAGACGGCTTCTCGCCCAGCGCTTTCAGTGCGAAAGCATGGGCGCGGCCGGACGCAGCCGCGCACAGTCACGCTTCGCATGGGAGCGAATCGCGCTCGACGCGCTGAATGTCTACCAGAGCCTGGGCGCGCAGGGCCGGGCATCCACAGATCTGTCCTCGACGGCGGCACGGTGATGCAATGACGAGGCTGCCCCCGGTCTTTCCTCCGAGCCGGCCATGACCACCGCGACCCGCGCGACCGCCAGTTTGCCCTCTGGGGGGCTCCTGGGTTCCGCGGGCGAGGAGACCCGGGCCGAGTACCGCCCCGCACGTCCCGAGCTCGGAGGTGAGCACGAGCACGGGGTTCAGCCAGTCGCGGTGGAATACAAGCAGTTTCGCGGCATCGATGCGCGGGCTGCGCGCCGGCTTTTCGCCGCCGCCTATCGGCCGGGCTGGCGGCTCTCCGGCTTCACCGGACACTGCGCGGTGTCGCATCGGCGCCGGGACACCGGATCGATGACGGTGGACGAGGTGGCGATCCAGGGTCGATTGACGCTCGAGATCCCGGCGGGCGACACCGTTGTCGTCATACAGCCGCGCGCGGGATCGTTGAGCGTCGCGGGCGGCCCCTCGGCGACCGCGGACTTCCCCATCCTCGTCGCGCACGGCATGTCGTGTGTATTGCACTGCAACGGGGCACGTTTCGATGTGGTTGTCCTCGCGGCGGAGGTGCTGCACGCGGTCGCCGCCGAATGGCACACGGCGCTGTCGCAACGGACCCAGTTCTTGAAGTGGCGACCACGTTCGCGTGCCGCCGTGCGGGCCTGGCATCGCGCGCTCGACTACGTGTTGACGACGTTGGCGTGTGCCGACACCGCCCAGCAACCGATGATCGCCGCGGGCATGGCCAACCTGTTGGCCGGCGCGCTGCTCGAGTGTTATCCATCCAATCTGACCGAGCAGGATCCGGGCGGCGACGGCACGCTGCCCGAAACGCTCAAGGAGGCGGTGTCTTTCATCCACCGTCACACCACCGAGGACATCGGCATCAACGATGTCGCGGCCGCGGTGCATCTGACCCCCCGGGCGGTCCAGTACCTGTTCCGCCGCCAACTCGACACCACACCCACCGAGTACATGCGCCGTGTCCGGCTGCGCCGCGCCCATCTAGAGCTGATCGCGGCGTCGGCGGGCACCTCGACCGTCACCGAAATCGCCCAGCGGTGGGGGTTCGCGCACACCGGGCGGTTCGCGGTGCTGTACCGGCAGACCTACGGGCAAAGCCCCCACACCACGCTGCGCCAGCAGACCCCGGCGTGACGGCCGCGCGATCAACCGCTCACCCGGTGCAGCAGTTGCTTCGCGGCATAGCGCCCACCGAGCACCGCGCCGGTCGCGGTGGCCGGAGCCGGGCGGATCCACGTCCGTACGTCGGTCAGCGCGATGTGGTACCCGAAGAGCCGGATTTCCCAAACCCATACCGAATGTCGGGATAAAATCGTCTCATCCTTAGCTGCGGCGACGGGGCCGTGTTCGAGGGGGGAGCGGCGCATGAGTGCTCGACGGGCGGTACGCGCCTTTGACCCGTTCCCCGAACGGCTGCCACCGAGCGAGACCCTGCCGGTCCGCGCGGCCGACGGCACCTGGCTGCACGCGGAGGTGTTCGGGCCTGCTGACGGTTATCCGATCGTCTTGACGCACGGCATCACGTGCGCGATCCGCGCGTGGGCCTACCAGATCGTCGACCTGGCCGGCGACTACCGGGTGATCGCGTTCGACCATCGCGGGCACGGCCGCAGCGGCGTACCGCGGGCCAAGGCGTACAGCCTCAAACACCTTGCGTCCGATCTGGATTCGGTGCTAGACGCGACGCTGGCGCCGCATGAACGGGCGGTGGTGGCCGGCCACTCGATGGGCGGCATCACGATCGCCGCGTGGTCGGAGCGCTACCGGCACAAGGTTCCGCGGCGCGCCGACGCCGTCGCGCTGATCAACACCACGAGCGGCGACCTGATTCGCAACGTGCAACTTCTCGCGGTGCCCCACGGGCTGTCGCCGGCGCGGGTGCTCGCCGGGCAGGCCCTCATCGGCGTCTTTGGTGGGTTTCCCGTCCCGGGTGCGGCCCGCATCCCGAGCCGTTATGTGGTCGCGATGCTGGCGACCGGGCGCGACGCCGACCCGAGCATCGCCCGCCTCGTCTACGAGCTCTTCGAGAACACGTCGCCGCGGGGCCGGGCCGGCTGCGCGCGGGCGCTGGTCACGTCGATGGGGTCCCGCTATCTCGACCTGAGCGGGCTGACGGTGCCGACGCTGGTCATCGGCAGCGAACGCGACCGGCTGACACCGATCAGCCAGTCCCGCCGGATCGCACGCGACGTGCCCAATCTGATCGGTCTGGTGGAGCTGCCCGGTGGGCACTGCTCGATGCTCGAGCACCCGCGCGAGGTGAGCCGCCAGCTGCGCACGCTGGCCGAAGCGGCGATCCACCAATCGGCGACCAGCCGGATCAGCTCATAGCAGCGCGGTGATCTCGGCGGCCGCACGCTGGCCGGACCTGATCGCCCCGTCGAGGAACCCGGTCCATTCGTCGGCGGTCTCGGTGCCCGCCCAGTGGATCGGGCCGACCGGTTCGCGCAGCCACCGCCCGAACCGCGTCCACGACCCCGGCGGCACCGCCGCGGTCGGGCCGCCCGGCGCGAATTCCTCTGCGCCCCAACGATGATCGACGTAGTCGAGCGGTTTGAGTGCGTCGTCACCGAAAAGCGTTGCAAAGCAACGTAACACGTCGCGACGGCGCTGGTCGCCGGGCAGTGAGTCGAAGGCGCGGGCGTCGACGAAACCCATGAGGATGCCCGGACCGTCCGGGTGCGGGCTGACGTCGAACGTGATGAAAACGGGGCCCCGGTCGGACAGCGCCTGCCCGGAAAAGCCGTTGGCCCGCCAAAACGGCGTGGAATAGGCCGCGTACGCCTTGCTGAGCCGGCCCTGCGGCCAATGCCGGGCGAGCTGCTCGTACTCGGCGGGCAACGGGGGAGTGAACTCGATCGAGGCGCGATGGGCCGGCGGGATCGCGACGATGACGAAGCCGGCCTCGGTCTCGCCGACATCGGTCGTCACGGTCACGCCCGCACCGTGGCGTTCGATGCGCCGCACCGGTGCGCCCAGCACCACCCGCGTGTCGAGTTCGGCGGCCGCGGCTTCGGCGATCTGTTGCGTGCCGCCGGGAAAGCGGTCCTGTTGGGCGCCGTCCTCGACGTCGAGCAGTCGGTCCAGGCCGCCGGCCGCGTGCGCGTAGCGGGCGGCGTGCAGCATCGACACGTCGTCGGGCTCGCACCCCCAGGTCACCCGCGCCACGATCGCCAGCAGGTCGCGCGACGAGGCGGTTGCCCGCACCGAGCGCAGCCAGCCGCCGAGCGACAGGCCGTCAAGTTCGCGCGCCCGGCGGGCGTCCCACGGGGCCGCCAGCGGGACGCCGCGGGCGATCCGGTCGAACTGCCAGCGCAGCCGGCCGATGTCCAGCAGCCCGGTCAGGGACAGCTTGGGAATGGTGCCGCGATACGCGTGCGTCCAGCCGCGCCAGTGGATCAGGTTCTTGCCGTCGTGGTGCGTGGGCGTGGTGGGGACGTCGAGTTCGGCCGCCATCGCCAGCACGGCGTCTTGGGTCGGCCCGACGAAAGTGCCGCCCAGATCGGCCGGCAATCCGGCGACGCTGCCGGTCAGCGACCGCCCACCGACCCGGTCGCGGCCCTCGAAGACCACCACGTCGTGGCCCTGCCGGTTCAGCTCGCGCGCGGCGGCCAGCCCGGCAAAGCCCGCTCCGACCACGACGACGTCGACGATCCGGGGCGGCTGTGACACGCGGTCTAGTGAACCGCATTTCTGCGAGTTGCAGGGCGAAATCGTGAAGCGCGGACCGGTTACGGCGCGACCGTCAGCCAGTCCTTGAATCCCGACGGGTCGTGGCGGCCCAGCGCGCCGTGCTCGTAGAGGCCCCAGCCCTCCACCGGTGGCTTGTCGCCGTCGCGGCACAGCGCCCGGCCGACATGGTCGATCACGCCGAACCCCGCGCGCGCGACGATCGCCGGGTCCGTCATGTCGTAGGTCAGCCGCTCGGCGAACTTCTCGCCCTTCCACATGCCGTGTATCCAGTCGGAATCGCCGCCGTAGCCGCCGCCGACGTGAATGGGGACCGGCAGCTTGGACTCCACGTCGAAGTGGACCTCGGTGCCGTCGGGGGAGGTGGCCTCGATGGTCGCGCCGGTCGGGATGCGGGTGCCCGAGCGGTAGTGGATCTTGACCCGCGGCCAGCCGAGCTGCTCGACGCGGCCGTCGCGCCAGATCCGGGTGCAGTCGTTGAGCGAACGGAACCCGTTGGGCTCCTCCTGAATGATCAGGACGATCGCGAAATCGTCGAAGGCCATGGGCACATAGAGCCACCACATGCCCTCGAACGGCGGGTCGGCGGGCCGTCCGGCGGGCTCGGCCTCGCCGATCGGGCGGATGCCCCAGGACCGGTCGCGGCTGCCCAGCCAGGTGTTGGGGTCGACGGTGATTTCCTCCCCGTCGACGACGATGTGGCCGCTCCAGCTGCCGAGTTGCGCGAAACGCTGGGCGTCCAGCGTCACCCGGTTGCCCGAACGCAGGATGTGCGGCTGCTCCTGGACGACGTCGAACAACCCCTTCCAGGTGAGATCGGCTGCGATGCCTTCGGTTTCGTCGAGCACGATGCGCAGCCGGTGCAGCGGTTCGATGACCTCGATCCGATAACCGTTGACGTGCTGGTTGAGGCGGTCCTGATCGATGGCGTCCGAAACGTGCACGGCGGTCTGCGTGTCCCCGCGCCTGACGAGCAGGAACGCGTCCTTGACCCCGAGGTTGGGGTAGTAGCCGATGCCGCTGATGACGAAGATGTTCCCGGTGCGGTCGTGGGCGTTGAAGTAGGAGCGGTCGTAGAAGTTGCGGTCCGAGGAGCCCGGCCACGCGATCGGCTGGGGGATCTGGTGTACCGGGTATTCGTCGAGCGGTCCGAGCATTACTGGTCCTCTCCGATCAAACGTCGCATCAATCCGGCGTGGTAGAACAGCGATTCGACATCGTCGGGCTTTTCGGTCTCGCCGAAGTGCACGCGCCGCGCGCCGGTGCGCATGAACACGCACGCCCACATGACGCCCGAGTACACGTAAAACCAGTGCAGGTCGCCGACTTCGACGCCGGCCAGGCGCGCGTAGGTCGCGCGCACGTCGTCCTCGCGCATCACCTCCGGCAACCCCGGCAGCGTCGCCAGGCCGGCGAGTTCTTGAAAGACCATGTGCGCGAATATCATCCACGCCACATCCAGCTCGCGCGGCCCCAGCGTCACCATTTCCCAGTCCAGCACCGCCACGGGCGCGAAGTCTTTGTACAACACGTTGCCGACGCGCGCGTCGCCCCACAGCAGCACCGGCTCGGCGGCGGCCGTCTCGGCCGGCCAGTTGGCCTCCAGCCAATCGAAGGTGCGTTCCAAAAGCGGCGATCGCCCGATGTCGGGCACGGCGAAGTCATACCAGGACCGCACCCAATTGAAGTGCTTGCGCAGCGCGGTGTCCCCGATTTGTCCCTCGGTGAGGAAGCCAAAGGTGTTCTGCGCGTCGGGAATCGAGTGTAGCGAAGCCAAGACGCCGACGGTGGCGTCTTGCAGTTCGCGCTGCCGTTCGGCGGGCGCGTCGGCGAACCAGTTGCCGCCGAACGTGTAGGGCATGACGTCGGGCGGCACCTCCCCGTCGACGTAGTCCATCACGAAGAACGGTGTGCCCAGGACGTCACCGGTGTTCTCCAGCCACCGCACCCGGGGCACGGGCACGTCGGTGAGTTCGCCGACCTTGCGGATGACGTCGAATTGGTGGTCGAGCCGGTAGGTCGGGAAGACCTGCACGTCCTCGGCGGTGGGCGCCACCCGCGCCACCAGCTTTTGCTCGGTCGGTTGCCCGTCCTGCTGCCAGCGGACGGTCAAGATGATCGTCTCCGACGACATGCCCGTCGAATCCACGCCGCTTTCGACGGTCACCTCGGGTTTTGCGCCGTAGGGCAGTACGGTGGAGAGCCAGCGCGACATCACCGTCGGCAACGTGGTGACGTCGCGGCTGGAGCGCTGCAGCCGGTCGACGTTGTCGACTGCCGGTTCAGTGGCCACGGGGAGTGCCTCCATCCTTTGAGACTTTTTCGCGGCAATTACGATACGGTAGGTAGCGTTATGAAAGCAGACCCGTCCGGCCTTGACAAGGCCCCCGGCGCCGGCCGCCCGCGCGATCCGCGTATCGACTCGGCCATCCTATCGGCGACCGCGGAACTGCTTGTCCAAACGGGCTATTCAAACATCAGTCTGGCCGCGGTGGCCGAGCGCGCCGGCACCACGAAGTCGGCGCTGTACCGGCGGTGGTCCAGCAAGGCCGAGCTGGTGCACGAGGCGGCCTTCCCCGTGGCCCCCACCGCGCTGGAGGCGCCGGCCGGGGATATCGCCGCCGATACGCGGATGATGATCGAGGCCGCCCGCGACGTGTTCACCACCCCGGTGGTGCGCGCCGCGCTGCCCGGCCTGGTGGCCGACATGACGGCCGATCCCGCGCTCAACGCGCGGGTGATGTCGCGATTCGTGGACTTGTTCGCCGCGGTGCGGGTGCGGCTGCGCGAGGCCGTCGACCGGGGCGAAGCCCATCCCGACGTGGATCCGGATCGCTTGATCGAGTTGATTGGGGGAGCGACGATGCTGCGGATGCTGCTGCGCCCGGAGGAAGAGCTCGACGACGCGTGGGTGGAGCAGACCACGGCCATCGTCGTGCACGGCGTGCGGCGATGACGGGCCGGCTCGCCGGGCGCGCCGCGATCGTCACCGGTGCCAGCCGCGGCCTCGGTCGAGCGATCGCGTTGGCGCTGGCCGCCGAGGGCGCGGCGGTGGCGGTCGCCGGGCGCACCGAAGAGGTCTGGGATGACCGGCTGCCGGGAACGATCGGTGAGACGGTCGCCGACATCGAGGCCGCGGGCGGACGCGCCGTCGCGGTGCGCGCCGATCTGACCGACCGCGACGAGATCGCCCGGCTGGTGGACTCGGCGCGAGATGCGTTGGGCCCGATCGCGATTCTGGTCAACAATGCGGCGTTCACCGCGCCCGGCCGCCCGCCGGCGCCCGGCGGCGAACCGCGCCCCAAGCCCGCCAAACCGCCGAGCGGCGCCGCCAGGCCCGGCTGGCCGGGGTTCGTCAGTACGCCCTTGCACGCGTATCGCCGGCATTTCGACATCGCGGTGTTCGCGGCTTACGAGCTGATGCAGCTGGTGTGCCCCGACATGATCGAGGCGGGTGGCGGGTCGATCATCAACATCACCTCGGTCGCGTCGCGACTGCCCGGTGATGGCCCGTACGCCGACCGCAGCGGCGGTGTGCTGCCCGGGTACGGTGGGTCCAAGGCGGCGCTCGAGCATCTAACCCAATGCGCGGCATTCGATCTCACCGACCACAACATCGCGGTCAACGCGCTGTCGCCGTCCAAGCCGATCCTCACACCGGGGCTTTCCTACTACGCCCGCAACTTCGACGACACCGCGTCCGCGGATGAATTCGCCCGCGCTGCAGTGGAATTGGCGCTCGTCGACCCCGGCAAGGTCACCGGACGCACCATCGGGCACCTACAAGTGCTCGACGGCAGTTTCCGGCCGTTCGCGCTGGACTGAGCCGGGGCGGTCGATCGCACTCCGGCGAAGCCCGGACCACGCCACCGACGCTATCGAACGCCAGTCCTGGCCCTAGGGCCGCCTGACGTGCAAGTATGAGCAAAGCCAGTGCCGCAACGGCGGCAGGCAACCGGTTGAGTGGTGTGC
Source organism: Mycobacterium sp. 5-140-3-2 (assembly GCF_035666375.1). Taxonomy (NCBI): domain Bacteria; kingdom Bacillati; phylum Actinomycetota; class Actinomycetes; order Mycobacteriales; family Mycobacteriaceae; genus Mycobacterium; species Mycobacterium sp. 5-140-3-2. Next base: position 4,258,295 of record NZ_CP142025.1, on the reverse strand, counting down.
CCATGCCTGGTATGGACAAGCCGACAGGGCGGGTCGTGGCCCTGATCGTTCTCCTACTCGTGGTCGCGGCCGCCCTGCGCGGGTATTTCCCGGCTCAGCAGCATGCGGCCCGCAGCGAGTCGGGGGGCCGGGCGGCCATGGTGTTCGTGGTCGCCATCCTGGCGGCGACGCTGGCCTTGGTCGCGATCGCGGTCGTCGCGCGGTTGCGAGACCCCCGTGCACCCGCGCCGTCCGCCGGGGCGCTGTCCGACATGCTGGGCACCGGGAGGGGCCGACCGAGCTGGCGGGTGTTGCTGATCGGCCTCGCGGTGATCGTCGCGTGGCTGCTGATCGTGATGCTGCTAAGCAGGCTCCTGGCGCCCCACGGCATCGGCCCGGCTCCCTCCCCATCCGAGACCGGCGGCCAGCCGCCGTCGGGGCATGGCGGCTCGCCGCCACCACCGCAGCAGCAGCACCGGCCGCGCGACGGTTCCCAGAGCATGCTCGGCGTGCTGCTCGCCAGCACGGCCGCGATGTTGTTCGTGATCGTCGCCGGAACGGTCGCCACGGCGAGGCGACGGCGGCACCCGATCGCACTCCGCATCGCCGACGAGCCGGCCGAATCCCCGGCGGCCGCGGCGCCGCCGCGGTCGCTGGCGCGGGCCGCCGAGCGTGGGCTGGCGGAGATGACGGACCTCAGCCGCGAGCCGCGCGAGGCGATCATCGCCTGCTACGCCGCGATGGAACGCGAACTCGCGCATGTTCCCGGGGCCGTCCCCCAGGACTTCGATACCCCGTCCGAGGTGTTGGCCCGTGCGGTCGAACGCCATGCCCTGCATGCCGATAACGCCGTACAACTGGTGAACCTGTTCACCGAGGCGCGGTTCAGTCCGCACGTGATGAACGAGGGACACCGCGACGTGGCGGTGCGCGTGCTTCGATTGGTCCTCGACGAACTCCGATCGCTGAGCGTCGCATGAAAAAGACCGCGACCCTAGGAGTTTGCCTCATCATCGCCATCGAACTGCTGACGCTGACGCAGCATGACCGCCGACTCGTGTTGGCGGCCTCCGGTATCGGGCTGGCCGTGGTACTGCTCGGCCTGCGGCGCAAGCTGGGACGCGGGCCCGAGGCCGGCACCGAGCCCGAGGCCGACGACCTCGGGGATTCGTTGCGCCGCTGGCTTTCCACCACCGAGACGACCATCCGCCGGTCGGAGGCCACCCGGGCCGACTGGGACCGGCATCTGCGCCCGATGCTGGCCCGACGGTACGAAATCGCCACGGGCCAACGGCAAGCCAAAGATCCCGCCGCCTTCCACGCGACCGGCCGAATGCTCTTCGGTGTCGAGCTGTGGGACTGGGTCAACCCCAACAACGTCATCCGCAACGGTGACCGCCAGCCGGGGCCGGGCCGGGCGGCGCTGGAAGAGATTCTGCGAAAGTTGGAGCAGGTATGACAGGGGGCGCGATCCAGAAATGACGCTGCCGGTAGCAGCCACGACCGCACACTGCGAGGCGATCCTCGACGAAATAGAACGCGTGGTGGTGGGCAAGCGCGCCGCGCTCAAGCTCATCCTGACCGCCGTTCTCGCGCGCGGTCACATCCTCATCGAGGACCTGCCGGGCCTGGGCAAGACGCTGATCGCGAGATCCTTTGCGGCCGCGCTGGGGCTGCAATTCACCCGTGTGCAGTTCACCCCCGACCTGCTGCCGGCGGACCTGCTCGGGTCGACGATCTACGACATGCAGTCGGGGCGCTTCGCGTTCCGGCCCGGACCGATCTTCACCAACCTGTTGCTCGCCGACGAGATCAATCGCACGCCACCGAAAACCCAGGCGGCGCTGCTGGAGGCGATGGCCGAACGACAGGTCAGCATCGACGGCGAAACACACCAGCTGTCACGGCCTTTCATCGTGCTGGCCACCGACAACCCGATCGAGTACGAGGGCACGTATCCGCTGCCCGAGGCGCAGCTCGACCGATTCGCGATCCGGCTGGAACTGCGGTATCTCTCCGAACGCGACGAGACCTCGATGCTGCGGCGGCGCCTCGAACGCGGATCGGCCGAGCCGACGGTCAATCAGGTCGTGGACGCGCACGACCTGCTGGCGATGCGGGAATCGGTCGAGCAGGTGACCGTGCACGAAGACGTCCTGCACTACGTGGTCTCGCTGGCCAACGCGACGCGGCACCACCCGCAGGTCGCGGTCGGAGCCAGCCCGCGCGCCGAACTCGACCTGGTCCAGCTCGCCCGCGCCCGCGCGCTGCTGCTCGGCCGCGACTACGTGATCCCCGAGGACGTCAAGGCGCTCGCCACCGCGGCGGTCGCGCACCGCATCACCTTGCGCCCGGAGATGTGGGTGCGAAAGATCCAGGGCGCCGACGTCATCGGGGAGCTGCTGCACCGGCTGCCGGTGCCGCGCACCGGCGCGAGCCCGGGGGACACCGGATGAGTCCGGCGTGACGCAGGGCCGCGAGATCGAGTTTCGCTGGCGCGCATCGGGATTGACGCGCGCGGTTGCCACCTGCGCGGGGTTCGCGATGGCCGCGGCCGTCATCGGCGCCCGGTGGCAGCTGATCGCGTTCGCGGCGCCGCTGCTCGGCGTGCTGTGTTCGATCAGCTGGCAGCGGCGGGTGCCGGAAATTCGCGTGCACGGCGAGCCTGACGCCCAGCGATGCTTCGAAAGCGAGCAGGCGCACCTGCGGGTGTGGATCAGCGGGGAAGAACAAGGGTTGTCGGCCGCCCGGCTCACGGTCCCGGACGTGGAGGGGATGGAGCTCGAGATCGCCGATGCCGATGCGGGCCGGGCGAAGACGGTGGCGGCCACGGCGCAGCGCTGGGGACGGTACCGGATCGCGGCCCGCGTCGAGGTGATCGCACGCGGTGGGCTGCTCACCGGCACCGGCGTTGTCGACGCCGCCGAGGTCATCGTGTTTCCGCTGACGCCGCCGCAGGCCACGCCCATCCCGCAGATCGAGTTGCTCGACCGGCTGGGCGCCCACCTGACCCGGCACGTCGGCCCCGGGGTGGAATACGCCGACATTCGTCCCTACGTGCCGGGAGACCAACTGCGCGCGGTGAATTGGCCGGTGAGCGCGCGCCGCGGCCAGCTGCACGTCACGGAGCGGTTGACCGACCGCGCGGCGGACGTGGTCGTGCTGATCGACGGGTATCGGCAGCCGGCGGGTCCGGCGACCGTAGCCACCGAACGGGTCGTCCGGGGCGCGGCGCAAGTGGTGCAAACCGCCCTGCGGCACGGTGATCGGGCCGGGATCGTCGCGCTCGGGGGCAACCGTCCGCGCTGGCTCGGCGCCGACATCGGGCAGCGCCAGTTCTATCGGGTGCTCGACACCGTGCTCGGTGCCGGTGACCGATTCGAGCGCACCACGGGCACGCTGGCGCCGCGCGCGGCGGTGCCTGCCGGGGCGATCGTCATCGCGTTCTCCACGCTGCTCGACACCGAATTCGCTCTCGCCCTCATCGATCTGCGGAGGCGGGGCCATGTCGTGTTGGCCGTGGACATCCTCGACAGTTCGCCGTTCGAAGACGATCAGGATCCGTTGGTCGATCGGATGTGGGCGCTGCAGCGCTCCTCGATGTATCGCGACATGGCCACCGTCGGTGTGGACATCGTGTCGTGGCGGGGCGAGAGCGGCCTCGAGCAGTCGATGGGTGTGCTGCCCGATCGCCGCCGCCGGGTGCGCGGGAGGCTGCGTGGATAGCGGTGGTGCGGGCGCGCTGGGTCGGCTGGGCTCGCCCGCGTTCGCGACCGGGTTCGGTCTGCTCATGGTGGGATCGGCGGCCGGGGGCTCGCACGGTTTCGCCGTGGCCGCGTGGGTGGCGGCCCTGGTTTCGGTGGGCGCGGGGACGGTATTCCGGTTCGCCGCAACGGTTGCCGTGCTGCTGGCGGTCGTGACGGTCACGCTGTCCGATCCGCCGGTCGTGTTCGTCGCGCTGTCCGGATTGTGCGCGGCCGCCTACCTGGTGTGCCGCCATGCGGCCGGCGCGGCCGCCCCGGTGGTGCTGAGCAGCTGGCCGACGGCCGTTGCCGCGGTGGGGTTTACGTTCGCCGGGTTGGTCGCAACGTCGTTCCCGTTGCAGTTGCCGTGGTTGCCGTTGGCCGCCCCGCTGGGTGCGCTGGTGATCTACCTGCTGGCGATCCGGCCGTTCTTGGCCTGAGCGCCGACGTCGGTCACCGTCAGTGCAGCAGGTGCGCGGCGTGATCGGCCAGGTCGAGCAGCGGCTGCGGGAAGATGCCCAACACCACGGTGACCGCGGCGCAGACCGCGATCGCGGCCTTGCTCAGGATGCCCGGCGCCACCACGTGCGGGGTGTCCTCGGTGGCTTCGGTGAAGAACATCGACACGATCACCCGCACGTAGAAGTAGGCGGCGACACCGCTGGCGACCACACCGACGATCACCAGGGGCGCGGCGCCCCCCTGGGCGGCGGCCTTGAACACGGCGAGCTTGCTGACGAATCCACTGGTCAGCGGGATGCCGGCGAACGCCAACAAGAACATCGAAAACATCACGCCCACAATGGGGGAGCGCTGTCCCAGCCCGGCCCAGTGCGACAGCGCGGCATCCTCGACACCGTCGTCGTCGCGAATCAGGCCCACGATGGCGAACGCGCCCACGGTGCTGAAGCTGTAGGCGAGCAAATAGAACAACGTGGAGGAAAGCCCGGTGTGGTTGTCGGCGATGACGCCGGTGAGGATGAATCCGACGTGGGCGACCGAGGAGTAGGCCAGCATCCGCTTGACGTCGGTCTGGTTCACCGCGGTGATGGTCCCCACCACCATGGTCAGGATGGAAATCGTCCACAGCACCGGCCGCCACTGGTCATGCAGCGGCGGCAGCGCCACGTAGATCACCCGAAGCAGCGCGCCGAACGCCGCCACCTTGGTGGCCGCCGCCATGAATCCCGTGATCGGGGTGGGGGCGCCCTGGTACACGTCCGGAATCCACGAGTGGAACGGAACGGCGCCGACCTTGAACAGCAGGCCGACCGACAGCAGTGCGACACCGACCAGCGCCAGCGAGCTGTCGCCGCGTGTGGTCAGCGCATCGCGGATACCGGTCAGCAGCAGCGTGCCGGTCGCGCCGTAGAGCAGCGCCACACCGTAGAGGAAGAAGGCCGACGAAAACGCGCCCAGCAGAAAGTATTTCATGGCCGCTTCCTGCGACAGCAGGCGACGGTGGCGGGCCAGGCCGCACATCAGGTACAGCGGCAAGGACAACACTTCCAGCGCGACGAACATCGTCAGTAGGTCGTTGGACGCCGGAAAGACCATCATGCCGCCGACCGACAGCATCGCCAGCGGGAAGAGCTCCGTCTGGGCGGCTCCGGCCCGCTCGGCCTCCCGCTCCGCGTCACTGTCGGGCACCGCCGACGCCTGCGGGGTGAACGAGTCCAGGCCTCCCGTGCCGCCGGCGCCCGTTGCGACGGAAACCTTGCTCTCCGTTTTGGTTTGGGTCCGTTCGGCGATGAAGATGACGGCCATCACCGCGACCAGCAGCACGGTGCCCTGCAGGTACAGCGTCGGACGGTCGATGGCCATGGCGCCCAGGACCGCGGCCCGCCCCGAGCTCTTGATCGAGCGGCTCACGGCGACGACGGCGACGAACGCCGCGATCAAGCCGCCGAGGGCCAGCGTCACCTGGCCGGCGTAGCGGATGCGCCTGGGCAGGAACGCTTCGGCGAGGACCCCCACCACGGCGATGCCGAACACGATGAGGGTCGGGGACAGCAGGAAGTACTGGATGCTGGGGGTGGGGAGGGTCATCGCGGTCCTTCAGCGGTCCGGGCTTGGGCCGGCCTGGGATTGCCCACCGGCACCGTTGGTTTGGGGTCGTGCTGGCCGATGGTGGTCATGGTGTTCTCGACGGCCGGATTGATGATGTCGAGGACGGGCTTGGGATAGATCCCGAGCACGAGCAGCAGCGCGATCAACGGTGCGACGACGATCAATTCGCGCGCCCTCAGGTCGCCGATCTTCTCGTTGCCGGTGGCCACCGGCCCGGTCATCACGCGCTGGTAGAGCCACAGCATGTACACGGCCGACAGCACCAGCGCGGTGACGCCGAATCCGGCGGCCAGCCAGTACCGGTTGAAAGTTCCCAGCAGGACCAGGAATTCGCTGATGAACGGGGCCAGGCCGGGCAATGACAGGGTGGCCATGGCGGAGACCAGGAAGGTGCCCGCCAAGATGGGCGCCACCTTCTGCACGCCGCCGTAGTCGGCGATCGCCCGGCTGCCGTGCCGCGAGATCAGGAAGCCGGCGATCAGGAACACCGCCGCCGTGGACAGCCCGTGATTGAGCATGTACAGCGTCGACCCGCTCTGGCCCTGGCTGGTCATCACGAAGATGCCGAGGATGATGAACCCGAAGTGCGAGATCGACGTGTAGGCGATCAGGCGCATGATGTCGGTCTGGCCGATGGCGACGATCGCCCCGTAGACCACCCCGATGACCGCCAGCACGACGATCAGCGGGCGGAAATACGTTGAGGCATCGGGGAACAGCTGCAGGCAGTAGCGCAGCATGCCGAAGGTGCCGACCTTGTCCATCACGGCCATCATCAGCACCGCGGTGGCCGGGGTGGCCTCGACCGCGGCGTCGGGCAGCCAGCGGTGGAACGGCCACAGCGGGGCCTTGATCGCGAACGCGAACATGAAGCCCAGGAAGAGCGCCTTGAACACCGCGGAATCCGCCCCGTAGCGCCCGGAGGCGACGCCGGCGACGATCTCACGGAAGTCGAACGTGCCCGACCCGTGCTGCGAGGTCACCACATACAGCCCGATCACCGCGGCCAGCATGATCAGCCCGCCGAACAGGTTGTACAGCAAGAACTTCACGGCCGCACGTGAGCGGCCCGACCCCCCGCCGAAGCCGCCGATCAGGAAGTACATCGGGATGAGCATGGCTTCGAAGAACACGTAGAACAGCAGCACGTCCAACGCGATCACCGAGATCAGCACCATGGATTCGATGGCCAGCGTCAGCGCGACGTAGGCGTGCACGCCGCGCGTGCGCTGGCCCCCGTCGTTCCAGCCGGCGATCTGCAGCACCGGGATCAGCACCGCGGTCAGCAGCACCAGCACCACCGCGATGCCGTCGACGCCCAGGGTGTAGCCGGCCCCGAAAGCCGGGATCCACTGGTGCTTTTCGACGAACTGATACGGGGCGCCGCCGGTCTTGAACCCGAGGGTGACGACGATCGCGACCGCCAGGGTCGCGACGCCGAACACCAGGCCCGTCCACTTGGCGAGCTGCCGCAGCCCGGGTGGCATCAGGATGATCAGCACGGCTCCGGCCAGCGGCACCAGCCACAGCACGCTGAGCCATGGAACCGAGGTCATCGGGTTCACCACAGTTTCACCGCCAGGATCAGCGCGACCACCAGCACCGCGCCCGTCAGCATCGACAGTGCGTAGTTGCGGGCGAAGCCGGTTTGCAGGCCCCGCAGCCGATTCGACGCCTGGCTCACGAGCGCCGCCAGCGCGTTGACCGAGCCGTCGACGCCCGCGTTGTCGACTTCGACAAGCGCGTGGGTCAGTTGCGCACCGGGGCGCATGAACACCTCCTCGTTGAGGGCATCGCCGTAGAAGTCCTTGCGGACGGCCGACGTCAGGGGCGAGACCGACAGGGGGGCCACCCGGGGGATGTCCGCGGTGGCGTAAAGCCGGTAGGCGACGGCGATCCCGATGGCGACCACACCCAATGCCAGCGCGCTGCTGACCCAGACCGGGAACGCGTGGGTGACTTCTTCGTGTTTCCCGACGACCGGTTCGAGCCAGCGCGCCAAGGTGCCACCGACCGCGAGCAGGCCGCCGGAGAACACCGAGCCGATCGCCAGCAGGATCATGGGCCACGTCATCAGGCCGGGCGCCTCGTGCGGGTGGGCGCCGGGCGCCCAGCGCTTTTTACCGAAGAAGGTCATCAGCATGACGCGGGTCATGTAGAACGCGGTGACGCCCGCGCCCAGCAGCGCCGCCGCGCCCAGCACGTAACCCCGGACGCCGCCGGCGGCCAGCGCCGCCTCGATGATGGCGTCCTTGGAGAAGTAGCCCGCGAAGGGCGGCACACCGATGATCGCCAGGTATCCCAGGCCGAACGTGGCGAACGTGATCGGCAGCGCGGCGCGCAGGCCGCCGTAGCGGCGCATGTCCTGCTCTTCGTCCATCGCGTGGATCACCGCGCCGGATCCCAGGAACAGCCCGGCCTTGAAGAAGCCGTGGGTGAGCAGATGCATGATCGCGAACGCGTAGCCGGCCGGACCCAGGCCCGCGGCCAGCACCATGTAACCGATCTGGCTCATCGTCGAGGCCGCCAGCGCCCGCTTGATGTCGTCCTTGGCGCAGCCGATGAAGGCCCCGAGCAGCAACGTGACCGCACCCACGACGACCACCGCCAGTTGCGCGTCGGGCGAGAGGTTGTACAGCGGGTTGGACCGCACGATCAGATACACCCCGGCGGTCACCATGGTGGCGGCGTGGATCAACGCGGACACCGGGGTGGGGCCCTCCATGGCGTCACCCAGCCAGGCCTGCAGCGGCACCTGCGCGGATTTGGCGCAGGCGCCCAGCAGCAGCAACAGCCCCATCGCGGTCAGCGCGCCCCGCCCTGCGGCCGGCGCCCCGGCGAACACCCCGGCGTACGACAGCGTGCCGAAAGTGCTGAACATCAAGAACATTCCGAGCGCCAGCCCCGCGTCGCCGACCCGGTTCATCACGAAAGCCTTCTTGGCGGCGGTGGCGGCGGTCGGCTTGTGGTACCAGAACCCGATCAGCAGGTAGGACGCTAGGCCCACCCCTTCCCAGCCGACGTAGAGCACCACGTAGTTGTCGGCGACCACGAGCAGCAGCATCGAGGCGAGGAACAAGTTGAGGTAGCCGAAAAAGCGCCGGCGGTCGGGGTCTTCGGCCATGTAGGCGACCGAATAGATGTGGATCAGCGAGCCGACCCCCGAGATCAGCAACACGAAACAGACCGACAGCTGGTCGATCTGGAGCCCGAGGTCGACCTGGAGCTGGCCGACCGGGATCCAGCTGAACACCTTTTGGTGGATGACGCGGTCGTCGGCGGGGCGGCCGAGCAACTCGCCCAGGAGGCTCAGGCCCAGGGCGAATGCCGCCAGCGCAGTGGCGCAGCCCAGCCAATGCCCCCAGCGGTCGGTGCGCCGCCCGCCGAACAGCAGGATGGTGGCACCCGCCAACGGCAGCGCGACCAGCAGCCAGCTGTATTGAGTCCCAATAAGATTCGTCACGTGGCGCTCTTCAGCCTTTGAGTAGGTTCGCGTCGTCGACGGACGCCGATTTGCGGGCACGGAAAATGGTCATGATGATGGCCAGGCCGATGACCACCTCGCAGGCGGCCACCACCATCGTGAAGAACGCGATCATCTGTCCGTCCAGGTGGCCGTGCATCCGCGCGAACGTGACGAACGCGAGGTTGACGGCGTTGAGCATGAGCTCGACGCACATGAACATCACGATGGCGTTGCGGCGCAGCAACACACCGGCGGCCCCGATGGTGAACAGCAGCGCCGAAAGGTACAGGTAATTAGCGGGATTCACGACGGACCGCCTTGTGACAGACTCGAGCTTGCCTCGGGGGACGGGGTTTTCTTGCCGTCGGCGCCGCGGCTTTGCAGCATCGGCGACACCGACAGCTTCGAGTACGAGCCGTCCGGCAGCAGCGCGGCCACGTCGACGGCGTTGTGGCGGGCGTAGACGCCGGGGCCGGGCAGCGGGGTGGGGTGCCCGCCGGGCCGGAATCGTTCCTGGGAGAGCTCGCGTTGCGTCTTGCGGCGTTCGAAACGCTCGCGATGCGCCAGCACCATGGCCCCGACGGCCGCGGTGATCAGCAATGCGCTGGTGAGTTCGAATGCCCACAGGTAGCGCGAAAAGATCAGCGCCGCCAGCCCTTCCACGTTGCCGGCGGCGTTCGCGGTGGTCAGCCCGGCGAAGCCGCCCGCGGCCACGTCGCCGATGGCGGCGATGAGCAGGATGCCGAATCCGACACCGGCGGCCACCGCGGCGACGCGCTGGCCCCGCAGCGTCTCCCGCAGCGATTCGGCGGAGTCCACGCCGATGAGCATGAGCACGAACAGGAACAGCATCATCACCGCGCCGGTGTAGACGACGACCTGAACGACGCCCAAGAACAACGCGTCCTGGATCATGTAGAACACCGCCAGGATGATCATCGTCATGGCCAAAAACATCGCCGAGTAGACGGCGTTGACCGCCAACACCACCCCGAGCGCACCGATCACCGCCAGCGCCCCCAGCACCCAGAACGTCACCGCTTCGCCGGTGGAGGTTCGAGCGATGGTGTCGTGGGCGAAACTGGAGGCCATCACGGACGTGACGGCGTGGCCCGCGAAACCGGTCACCGGGAGTCTCCGGCGTGCTGGTTGTCCCGCAGCCCGTGTGCGGTCACGTTGCCCAGGTAGTAGTCCTTGTCGGTGGCGCCCTCGGCCCTGGGATGCGGCGGCGCGAGCATGTCTTGCAGCAGCGGGGCCAGCAGCCGGTCCTTCTCGTAGATGAGGTCGGCGCGATTGTCGTCGGCCATCTCGTAGTCGTTGGTCATCGTCAGCGCCCGGGTCGGGCAGGCTTCGATGCACAGGCCGCAGCCGATGCAGCGCAGATAGTTGATCTGATACACCCGGCCGTAGCGTTCCCCGGGGGAGTACCTGAGTTCCTCGGTGTTGTCGGCGCCCTCGACGTAGATCGCGTCGGCCGGGCACGCCCACGCGCACAGTTCGCAGCCGATGCACTTCTCCAGGCCGTCGGGGTAGCGGTTCAGCTGGTGACGCCCGTGATAGCGGGGCATGACCGGGCCCGGCTTTTCCGGATACTCCTCGGTGACGCGCTTTTTGAACATCGATCCCAGCGTCACGCCGAATCCGGCCACGGCGTCCAAGAATTTAGCCACGTGCTTCCTCCTTGCTCGCCGCCGCCAGCGACTTCATCTCTTTCGCCGGCAGCGGCGGTGTCGGGAATACCGGTGTGGAGATCGATGCGGCCGGCACCTTCTTCGCCTGACGCCGCAGCTGGCGCTCCAGCGCGCGAATCCCCGGCGCGCTGAACGGTTTTCGCAGCAACATCACCAGGACCGTGGCGAACACGATGCTGCTCACCACGAGTACCGGGGTCCAGTGCTGATACCCCTGGTTGCGCAGTGTGCGGACCACCGCCGCGATCAGCACCCAGACCAGCGAGGCCGGGATCAAAAGCTTCCAGCCCAGGCCCATGAACTGGTCGTAGCGCAGCCGGGGCAGCGAGGCCCGCAGCCAGAAGTAGATGAACAAGAAGGTCCACATCTTGGCGGTGAACCACAGCACCGGCCACCACCCGGTGTTGGCGCCGGCCCACATGTTCAGCGGCCACGGCGCATGCCAGCCGCCGAAGAACAAGGCGGTGGCGAGCGAGGACACCGTCATCATGTTGACGTACTCGGCCAGCATGAACATCGCGAACTTCAGCGACGAGTACTCGGTGTGGAATCCCGCGACCAGTTCACCCTCGGCCTCGGGCAAATCGAAGGGCGCCCGGTTGGTTTCGCCGACCATCGAGATCAGGTAGATCACGAACGACGGCAGCAGCAGGAACACGTACCAGACCCGGTCCTGCGCGGCGACGATCTGTGACGTCGACATGGAGCCGGCGTACAGAAACACCGCCGCGAACGACAGTCCCATCGCCACCTCGTAGGAGATGACCTGGGCGGTGGAGCGCACCCCGCCCAGCAGTGGATAGGTGGACCCGGATGCCCAGCCGCCCAACACGATTCCGTACACCCCGATGGCCGACAGCCCCAGAATGAACAGCACCGCGACGGGGAGGTCGGTCAGTTGCAGCGGCGTCCGGTGGCCGAACACCGACACCACCGGGCCGAACGGGATGAACGCGAAGGCGGTGAACGCCGGGATCGTGGAGATGACCGGCGCCGCGAAGTAGACGAACTTGTCGACACCACCGGGCGTGATCGTTTCCTTGAGCGCCAACTTGATTCCGTCGGCCAGGCTCTGCAGGACGCCCCAGGGTCCCGCCCGGTTCGGTCCGGGCCTGCGCTGCATCCAGCCGAGGATCTTGCGTTCGAGCAGGATCGCGACGAGCACGTTGAGCATGAGGAACACGAAGATGGCCAGGGCCTTGCCGAGCACCAGCCACCAGGTGTCGTGCCCGAAGACCGTCAAGCCGGTGGTCATGTGCGCCGCTCCTCCTCATCGCTTCGCTCTGCATCGTCGCCGGCGCGAGTCATTTGCCCACTCCGATTTTCACTGTGCTGCCGGGGGTTGCCCCGAGCTGGCGGTACACCGCCGACGCCGACGAGTTGAGTGGGAGCCACGCCACCCGGTCGGGCATGTCGGTGACGAGCAGCGGCAGGCTGATGGACCCGCGTGACGTGCTGACGGTCACCGCGTCGCCCTCGGCGGCGCCGATCTCGGCGGCCGTGTCGGCGGACAGCCGCACGACGGATTTGCGGGCCGTTCCCGCCAGATGTGGCTCACCGTCCTGCATTCGGGCGTTGTCCAGCAACATCCGCCAGCCGGCCAGCACCGCCTCGCCAGCGCCGACCTCGGGTGGCTGCGGCGCCGCGACGTCCGGGCTCGCGGGGCGCTTGCCGTCCCAGTGCCGCAGCGCGGCCAGTTCTTCGCGGGCCGCGTCGACGGTGGACATGCCCAGGTAGACGCCCATCTCGTCGGCCAGCGCGTCGAGCACCTGGTGGTCGGACTGGGTGGCGTCCTGGGTGTTGCGCAGCGCGGCGTCGAAGGGCCGGAAGCGGCCCTCCCAGTTGATGAACGCGCCGGCCTTCTGTGTCGTCGACGCGACCGGGAACACCACGTCGGCGCGCCGCGTGACGGCGCTGTCCCGCATCTCGAGGCTGACCACGAAGCCGGCGCCGTCCAGCGCCGCCAGCACCGCTTCGGGGTCGGCGAAGTCGTCGGGCTCGACGCCACCCACCAGCAGCGCGCCCAGCGTCCCGTCGGTGGCGGCGGCCAGGATGCCGTCGGCGTCACGCCCACGGCCGGAGGGCAATTCGGACACGTTCCAGGCCCGCGCCACCTGCGCCCGGGCGGTCTCGTCGTCCACCGGACGGCCGCCGGGCAGCAGCCCGGGCAGCGCACCGGCCTCCAGCGCGCCCCGCTCGCCGGCGCGCCGCGGCACCCAGGCCAGGCGGGCGCCGGTGGTATCGGCGAGCCGCGCCGCAGCGGACAATCCGCCCGGCACGGTGGCCAAGCGTTCGCCGACCATGATGACCGCGCCGGGGGTGGACAGCAGGTCACCCACCTCGCCGGTGGCCAACCCGTCCAGCGCCGCGGCTTCGGCGCCGGGCACGGTCTTGATCAGCCGGCCGGACATCTTGTCCAGCGCCCGGGTGGCGAACGGCGCCACCGCGTAGACGGGCAACCCGCGTTTGCGGGCCGCCTTGCGCAGCCGCAGGAACACGATCGGCGACTCGTCCTCGGGCTCGAACCCGGCCAGCACGACCACCGGCGCCGACTCCAGATCGGCGTAGCTGACGGTCATCGGCCTGCCGGCGATGCGGGCCGCCAGGAAGTCGGCCTCCTCGGCCGAACTCGGCCGGGCGCGGAAGTCGATGTCGTTGCCGTCCAGCACGATTCGCGCGAACTTGGAGTAGGCGTAGGCGTCCTCCAGGGTCGCGCGGCCGCCGACCAGCACCCCCGTGCGCCCGCGCGCCGCCTCGAGGCCCTGCGTCGCGACGGCGATCGCGTGTGACCACGAGGTCGGCTGCAGCGAGCCGTCGGCGTCGCGAACCAGGGGAGTGGTGATCACGTCGGGCTGGGTCGCGTAAGTGAACGCCCACCGGCCCTTGTCGCAGTTCCACTCCTCGTTGACTTCCGGGTCGTCGCCGGCCAGCCGGCGCAGCACCTTGCCGCGGCGGTGGTCGGTGCGCTGTGCGCATCCGGAGGCACAGTGTTCGCAGACGCTCGGGCTGGAGACGAGATCGAACGGACGGGCCCGGAAGCGGTAGGCGGTCCCGGTCAGCGCGCCCACCGGGCAGATCTGCACCGTGTTGCCCGAGAAGTAGGAGTCGAACGGCTCGTTGGCGTAGATGCCGACCTGCTGCAGGGCGCCCCGCTCCTGCATGTCGATGAACGGGTCGCCGGCGATCTGTTCGGAGAACCGCGTGCAGCGCGCGCACAGGATGCAGCGCTCGCGGTCGAGCAGAACCTGCGAGGAGATGTTGATCGGCTTGGCGAAGGTGCGCTTCTCGTCGGTGAAGCGAGAATCGGCCCGCCCGTTGGACATTGCCTGGTTCTGCAGCGGGCATTCGCCGCCCTTGTCGCACATGGGGCAGTCGAGCGGATGGTTGATCAGCAGCAGCTCCATCACGCCGTGCTGCGCCTTGTCGGCGGCCTCGGAGGTGAGCTGGGTGCGCACGACCATGTCGTCGGTGGCCACGGTGGTGCACGAGGCCATCGGCTTGCGCTGGCCCTCGACCTCGACCAGGCACTGGCGGCACGCGCCGACCGGCTCCAGCAGCGGGTGGTCGCAGAACCGCGGGATCTGGATGCCCATCAGTTCGGCGGCCCGGATCACCAGAGTTCCCTTGGGAACGCTGATTTCGATGCCGTCGATGGTCAGCGTCACCATCTCCGGCGGACGCACCTCGTCGCCGGTCTCGGTTTTGGCAAGGCTCGTCATCAGCTCGTCATGCCTTTCCGTTCGGTATCAGCATGGAGTCTCGTGGGTCGAACGGGCATCCGCCGCCCTCGACATGGGCGACGTACTCGTCGCGGAAGTACTGGATCGACGACATGACGGGGCTGGCGGCGCCATCGCCCAAGGCGCAGAACGCTTTACCCAAGATGGAGTCGGAGATGTCCAGCAGTTTGTCGAGGTCCTCGTGGGTGCCGGTGCCGGCCTCCAGCCGCTCGTAGATCTTGTCCAGCCAGAAGGTGCCCTCGCGGCACGGCGTGCATTTGCCGCACGATTCGTGCTTGTAGAAGTACGTCCAGCGCTGCACCGCACGCACCACGCAGGTGGTTTCGTCGAAGATCTCCAGCGCCTTGGTGCCCAGCATCGAGCCGGCGCCGCCCACGCCCTCGTAGTCCAGCGGGACGTCGAGATGCTCGTCGGTCAGCAGCGGGGTCGACGAGCCGCCGGGCGTCCAGAACTTCAGCCGGTGGCCGGCCCGCACCCCGCCGGCGTAGGCGAGCAACTCCCGCAACGTGATTCCCAGCGGGGCCTCGTACTGTCCGGGGCGGGTGACGTGCCCGGACAGCGAATACAGCGTGAAGCCCGGGGATTTTTCGCTTCCCATCGAGCGGAACCAGTCCACGCCGTTGCCGATGATCGACGGCACGCTCGCGATGGTCTCGACGTTGTTGATCACCGTGGGGCAGCCGTACAGGCCGGCCACCGCGGGGAACGGCGGGCGCAGCCGCGGCTGGCCGCGTCGGCCTTCCAGCGAATCCAGCAGCGCGGTCTCCTCGCCGCAGATGTACGCGCCGGCGCCCGCGTGCACGACCAGCTCCAGATCGAATCCCGAGCCGTTGATGTCGCGGCCCAGGTACCCGGCGGCGTACGCCTCGGCCACCGCGTTCTGCAGGCGGCGCAGCACCGGCAGCACCTCGCCGCGCACATAGATGAACGCGTGGTTGGCCCGGATCGCGTAGGCGGCGATGATGACGCCCTCGACGAGGACGTGCGGTGTCGCCAGCATCAGCGGAATGTCTTTGCAGGTACCGGGTTCCGACTCGTCGGCGTTGACCACTAGGTAGTGCGGTTTGGCGGCCGCGCCGGTGTCGCCCTGCGGGATGAACGACCACTTGGTCCCGGTCGAGAAGCCCGCGCCGCCGCGCCCGCGCAGCCCGGAATCCTTCACCACCCCGATCACCGCGTCCGGCTCCATCGCCAGCGCCTTCTTCATCGCCTCGTAGCCACCGTGCCGGCGGTAGGTCTCAAGCGTCCAGGACTCGGGGTCGTCCCAGAAGCGGCTGAGCACCGGAGTGAGCGGCGTGGCGCCGGACGTCTCGGAAGTGGTTGTCATGGCTGGCCTTCCGGCGCGCCGGGCGCCTGCATGCCGTGTTCCTTGGCTACCTTCAGGCCGGCCAGGGTCGCCGCACCGGCGCCTCCCTGCCCCTGGTCGGGCCGCTCGTCGGGCAGGCCGGCCAGGATGCGCGACGTCTCCCGGAAGGCGCACAGCGGCGCGCCGCGGGTCGGGGCCTTCGGCTCACCGGAACGCAGCGAGTCGACGAGTTCGCGTGCCGATTCGCAAGTCTGGTTGTCGAAGAACTCCCAGTTGACCATCACCACGGGCGCGTAGTCGCAGGCGGCGTTGCATTCGATGTGTTGCAGGGTGACCGATCCGTCGGCGGTCGTCTCGTCGTTGCCGATGCCCAAATGTTCTTTCAGGGCATCGAAAATGGCGTCGCCGCCCATGACGGCGCACAGCGTGTTGGTGCAGACGCCTACCAGGTAGTCGCCGGTGGGGCCGCGGCGATACATCGTGTAAAAGCTCGCCACGGCGGACACCTCGGCTCCGCTGAGTCCCAGCTGCTCACCGCAGAACTCCAGGCCCGCCGGCGTCAGGTAGGAATCCTGCGCCTGCACCAGGTGCAGCAACGGCAGCAGCGCCGAGCGCTTCTCGGGGTAGCGGCCCATGATCTCCTTGGCGTCGACCTCCAGCCGGGCCCGCACCTCGGGCGGATACGACGTGGGCGCGCCCTCGACGACGAACGCGTTGGGCTCGTCCGGCGGCGGGCCGAGCCGCAGGAAGACCGGCTGTCCCTGCGGGCCGGTCACCGGTCCACCCCGCCCATGACCGGGTCGATGCTGGCGACCGAGGTGATCAGGTCGGCGACCAACCCGCCCTCGCACATCGCGGCGACCGACTGCAGGTTGGTGAACGAGGGGTCTCGGTAATGCACTCGGTAGGGCCGGGTGCCGCCGTCGCTGACCATGTGCACGCCGAGCTCCCCGCGCGGCGACTCGACCGCGGTGTACACCTGGCCGGGCGGAACCCTGATGCCCTCGGTGACCAATTTGAAGTGGTGGATCAAGGCCTCCATCGAACCGCCCATGATCTTGGCGATGTGCTCCGGCGAGTTGCCCATGCCGTCCGGGCCCACCTTCAGGTCGGCCGGCCAGGCGATCTTGCGATCTTCGACCATGGTCGGGCCGGGCTTCAACTTGTCCAGACACTGCTCGACGATCTTGATCGACTCCCACATCTCGTTGACACGAATCATGTAGCGCCCGTAAGCATCACACGTGTCTTCGGTGATTACGTCGAATTCGTAGTTTTCATATCCGCAGTACGGTTCGCTCTTGCGCAGATCGTGCGGCAGCCCGGTGGCACGCAGGATCGGCCCGGTGATGCCCAGCGCCATGCACCCGGTCAGGTCCAGGTAGCCGACGTCCTGGGTGCGGGCCTTCCAGATGGCGTTCTCGTTGAGCAGGCCGCTCATCTCGCGCAGCACTTCGCGCAGCGGTTCGAGGGCCTCGGCGATCTCGGTCTGCGCGTTCGGTGGCAGGTCCTGGGCCACGCCGCCGGGCCGGATGTAGTTGCTGTTCATCCGCAAGCCGGTGATCGATTCGAACAGGGTCAGCACGATCTCGCGGCCCCGGAAACCGACGAACATCGGGGTCATGGCGCCCAGTTCCATGCCGCCGGTGGCCAAGGCCACCAGGTGCGACGAAATCCGGTTGAGCTCCATCATCAACACCCGGATGACGTCGACGCGCTCGGGTATCTGGTCGGTGATGCCGAGTAGCTTCTCCACGCCCAGGCAGTAGGCGGTCTCGTTGAAAAACGGTGCGAGGTAATCCATCCGGGTCACGAAGGTGACGCCCTGGGTCCAGTAGCGGTATTCGAGGTTCTTTTCGATGCCGGTGTGCAGGTACCCGATGCCGCAGCGGGCGTCGGTGACCGTCTCGCCCTCGATTTCCAGGATCAGCCGCAGCACCCCGTGCGTGGACGGGTGCTGGGGCCCCATGTTGACGACGATGCGTTCGCCGGGATCGGCGTTGCGGGCGGCTTCGACGACCTTGTCCCAGTCTTGGCCGCCGGCGACCACGAGTGTCTCGCCGGCGCCGTCGTGCGTCGATTCGGTGGTGGTGCTCATCAGTTGTACGCTCTCCGCTCGTCGGGCGGGGGGATCTGTGCGCCTTTGTATTCGACGGGAATTCCGCCGAGGGGGTAGTCCTTGCGCTGCGGATGTCCGTGCCAGTCGTCGGGCATTTCGATGCGGGTCAGCGACGGGTGACCGTCGAAGATGATGCCGAAGAAGTCGTAGGTCTCACGCTCGTGCCAGTCGGTGGTCGGATAGATGCCGAACAGCGACGGGATGTGCGGATCATCGTCGGGCGCAGACACTTCCAGGCGGACGCGGCGGTTGTGCGTGATCGATTGCAGCGGATAAACCGCGTGCAGTTCGCGGCCGGCCTCGTGCGGGTAGTGCACCCCGCTGACGCCCAGGCACATTTCGAAGCGCAGTTGCGGTTCGTCGCGAAGGCGCTGGGCGACCTGCGGCAGCGCCTCCCGGCGCACATGCAAGGTGAGCTCGTTGCGGTACACCACCACTTTTTCGATCGCGTCCGTGAATTCGACGCCGCCCTTTTTCAGGGCCTCGGCCAGTCCGTCGACGAGCTCGTCGAAGTAGCCGCCGTAGGGCCGCGGGCTGCTGCCCGGAAGCAGGACTTCGCGCACCAGCCGGCCGTAGCCGGACGTGTCACCCGAGCCTTGGACGCCGAACATGCCGCGGCGCACGTCGATGACTTCTTCGTCGGCGCGGCCGATCGCCTCGTGTGGATCCTGATTCGGCGAACTCATCGCAGCAGTCCGCGCATCTCGATGGTGGGCCGGGCCGACAGCGCCGCCTGCTCGGCCTCGGCGATGGCGTCTTCCCGGTTGACGCCCAGCGGCATCTCCTGAATCTTCTCGTGCAGCTTCAGGATTGCGTACAGCAGCATCTCCGGCCGCGGCGGGCATCCGGGCAGGTAGATGTCCACCGGGACCACGTGATCCACGCCCTGGACGATCGCGTAGTTGTTGAACATTCCGCCCGACGACGCGCACACGCCCATGGCGAGCACCCATTTCGGTTCGGCCATCTGGTCGTAGATCTGCCGCAATACCGGTGCCATCTTCTGGCTGACCCGGCCGGCGACGATCATCAGATCGGCCTGCCGGGGGGTGGCCGAGAAGCGTTCCATGCCGAACCGAGCGATGTCGAATCTTGGCCCGGCGGTTGCCATCATCTCGATGGCGCAGCAGGCCAACCCGAATGTCGCCGGCCACAGCGAGTTCTTGCGGACATAGCCCGCCACCTTCTCGACCGTGGACAGCAGAATCCCGCCGGGCAGCTGTTCCTCAAGACCCACGTCTTACCTCAATCCCACGTCAGGCCGCCGCGGCGCCACACGTACGCGTAGGCCACGAAGACCGTGAGCATGAACACGACCATTTCGACCAGAGCAAACGTGCCCAACGCGTCATAGCTGACCGCCCACGGATACAGGAACACGATTTCGATGTCGAAGACGATGAACAGCATCGCGGTCAGGTAGTACTTCACCGGAAACCGCTGTCCTGCCGTCGCATGCGGCCCGCTCACCGAGGTCTCGGTGGGCTCGATCCCACACTCGTAGGCCGCCATCTTCGACTTGTTGAACCGTGACGGGCCCGCCAGGCTCGCGATCACCACCGAGCCCACGGCAAAGGCCGCGGCGATCGCACCGAGCACCAGGATGGGTATGTAGACGTTCAATTCGCTCCATGATCCGTCGTACGAGCCGCCTGCAGCGGCCAGGCGGTAACCGGGCTGCTGTGACGAACTGGGTCTGAAGCCCGTCACAGTGATCTTCAACATAGCGTCGCGGCGCGCGGTGCGCTTGCCCGGGGTGGGCGTTTTGCACTATTGGGGGGCCGCGCGCGTGCTGTGCTGCGCGAACTCGGACCGGCGCCGGTGGTCAGAACCGCCGCAGGCGGTCAGCGGAAGGCAAAAGCCGCGGCATGGCCGCGGCGAGGAGAAGGTCAGCGAACCGGGGTTCGCAGCAAATTGAGGACCGTGCGGCCCAGCAGGATGGGGTCGATGGGATGTGGCACCGCACCCTCGGCGCGCGACCAGGATGCCAGCCACGCGTCGTCGGGACGCCCGGTGAGCACCACCAGCGGTGGGCAGGTCTCGAGTTCGTCTTTGAGCTGTTTCGCGATTCCCATGCCGCCCGTCGGGGTGGCCTCGCCGTCCAGGATGGCCAGGTCGATGCCGCCCTCGTCCATCGTCCGCACCACCATCGGACCGGTCGCCACCTCGACATAGCTCAACTCGGGCAAATCCGGGTGCAGCTGCTTGCCGAGCGCGCGCATCACCCGTTCGCGGGTTTGGGCGTTGCTGCTGTAGACGAGGATCCGCAGGGCGACGCTGGATTGGGGGAGGCTGTCGGACACGGTGCAGATGCTACTGGGGTCGCTGCGGGCTTATCGCCGGTGCCCGCAGAAATCTCATCGCGATTCGCGCACGAAGATCGCTTCCGCCGCCGCGGTCACCGTCGGGCCGATCATGCCGAGCCGGTTCCAACCCAGGTCGAACCGGGCACGATCGAGCGTGGTCTCGCCGGCGACGCGGACCGAGCCGTCGTCGAGTTCGGAGATCGTGACGGGCAGCGGCAGCTCCGCGGTGATGCCCTTGATGGTGAAGTTGGCCCGAACGTCGGCGGCCTTGCCCGTCGTGGGGCGCAGCGCGGTGACGACGACGCCGATCTCGGGAAAGCGGTCCACGTCGAAGAAGTCCGCCGAGCGCAGGTGTTTGTCGCGGCGGCCGATCCCGGTGTCCAGCGAGGCGGCCCGGATGTCGACGCGCCCGAAAACCGCTCCCTTGCCGGTCAGTTGGCCGTCGCCGGTGAAGTCGGTGAAGCGGCCCTTGACGTTGACGAGCCCCCACATGTTGCGGACCTTGAACGTGATGGCCGAGCGATCCAAGACCAGGTTCCACCCGCCGGCGAGGTCGGGATCGTGAAGCAGTGTCTCCAAAGTCGTCATCGTCACCCCCATGTCTGGTGGCGAATCTAGTCTCAATCCAGCAACGGCGCGATCCCGGCGGGGTCGAAATATTCGTCGATGCGCTCGATCCGGCCGTCGGTGCCCACCCGGATCACGATGCACACGCGCAGCGAGATCGATTGCCCCGCATGCCCGGTCGCGTGCAGGACGTGCTGCTGGACGAAGCCCTGAGCGGACCCGTCGTCGAAGAGCTGCCGGTCGAGAATTTCGTAGCGGCGCTGCGTGGTCGCGCCGATGAACCACTCGATGACCCGCATCGCGCGGGCCTTGTCGTCCGTTTTGAGGGGGTCGTGGCGCGAGCCGACGCGCCATACCGCGATGTCGTCGCTCCACATCGCGCCGACCGCCGCGACATCGCCTCGCTCGATCGCCGTGAACAGGCGGTCGGCGGCCTCGATGACCGTTTCTGCGCGGGACGCGGGCATGGCGGTGGCTCCTATTCGCTGTCGTATCCGGGGTGGGCGACGGCGAGCCGGCGCCGTACCAGGGTGCGCAGGCAGGCCGTGACGTCGGCCGCCCGGTCGTCCATCTCGCCGGACCGGATCGCGGCGGCCAGCTGGTCCTCGTCGGCGACACCCAGGCCGGCCAGCGCCGCACGGGATTCGGCCCCGCTGTCGTCGAGTAGTTCGCGCTCGACGATGCGCAGGGCGTTGGCCGCCACCCTGGCGTGAAAGTTGACCTGGCCGTCGGTCGCGGCCCGGACGTCGGTCTCCAGGAATTCGGCCACCGCGGCCACGAGTTCGGCCGCCTGCGGGCGGCCGTACGCACCGCTCACGGGGCCGCCCGGCCCCGATTGCCCGCCTCCTCCTCGCGCCGCCGCGCGGCGCCCATCGTCGGCGGGCGCGAGCAGGTTGAGCAGGTCCCACTCGGTCTCGCAGACGCGGCGCCCGATGGTGGCCAGCTCGACCGAGCGGTGCTGACCGCTCAGATGCCGTTCCGCCTGGAATCGGCAGATGACACCCCAGCGCAGCGTGGCCAGCACCAGCCACCAGTGAAACGCCACCCGGTCGACGGTAGTCGCGCCGGCCTGCTCGTAGGCCCGCAGGAAGCTCTCGATGCTGCCGAGGCCGCCGGCGCCCAGGCTGGCCGGGGCGCCGAATCGCCAGGCCCTAATGCAGAACCACGCCAGGTCTTCGTACGCCTGGCCGACGTGCACCAGTTCCCAATCCAGCACGGCGGCAAGGTCGGATCCGTCGACGATGAGGTTGCCCATCCGGAAGTCGCCGTGCACCAGCACCGCCGGCGTCGGGTCGGGCCGGTTTGCGGCCAGCCAGCGAAACCCCCATTCGAAGGTGGCGGTGGTGTCGCCCATGTCGTCAAGGCGCCGGCGCCATTCGTCGAGCTGGTCCTCGTGGGCCAGGCCCGGGCCGTGTGGGTCGGCGCGGTGAATGGCGGCCGCCGCCTGCGCGCACTGCTGCAGCAATCGGGCGCGGCCGGCGTGCCCGTCACCGGAGTCGAGCCGGCGTTGGATGCGCCGCACGATGGTCTCGCCCTTGATCTCATCGCAGATCAGAAACGGATTACCCAGTGCCGCAGGCGAATCGTCGGCGATCAGGACGTGGGGGACCGGAGCTCCGGCGGCCGCGGCGGCGGCCTGGGACCGGGCCTCGAGTTCCATGCCGGCATGCACGTCGTCGGGCGGACCGGTGCGCAGGATCAGCGAGCGGCGTTGCGCGCCGGTCACGGCCTCGAACGCCCAGGTGGTTCTGCTGGCGCCGCCGGTTAGCGCGCGCAGGTTCTCGACCGCCGTGTCGGTGCCGATGGCCGACGTGAGCACGGCGGCGAGTTTGGCGGTCAGCTCGGCCGACTCGTCATCGTGCATCATTTTCGGCCGAAGTTGAACAGCCGCTGCGCCACCCGGCGAATCTGGATCTCTTCGGCGCCCTCGGTGATCCGGTAACGACGGTGGTGTCGGTAGATGTGCTCGAACGGCTCGTGCCGGCTGTACCCGAGGCCGCCGAAGATCTGCATGGCGCGATCGGCGGCGTCGCAGACCAGGCGATTGGCGCGGTAATTCGCCATCGACACCTTGTCGGAGACCTCCATGTGGTGGTCGCGGTCCAGATGCCAGGCGGCGTATTGGACCAGCAGGCGCACCATCTGTGCTTCGGTCTGCAACTCGGCCAGCGGCCACTGCACCGCCTGGTTGACCGACAGCGGCTTGCCGAACACAGTTCGGCCGCCGGCGTATTCGGCGGCGCGGTCGATGCAGTATTGCGCGGCGCCCAGGCTGCTGGCCGCCTGCCGAATCCTGTTCTCGTGCAGGAAGGTTTGCGCCACCTCCAGGCCGCGATCCACCTCGCCGAGCACCGCGTCCGCGGGCACCCGAACGTCGGTCAGCTCGACCTCGCCGTGGTCGGTGGGCATGTTGAACGTCCACCAGTAGTACGGAACGTCGAACCCCGGCGTATCGGTCGGCACCAGAAACGCGGTGATTCCGCGTGCGCCGCCGGGCTCCCCGGAGGTGCGGGCGAAGACCAGGTCGTGGGTGGCGCGGTGCACGCCGGTGTTGAACCGCTTGGAGCCGTTGATCACCCAGGTGTCGCCGTCACGTTCGGCGTGTGTTTCCAGCCAGGTGGCATCCGAGCCGTGCTTGGGCTCGGTCAGTCCGAACGCCATCGAACGTTCCCCGGTGATCAGCGCTTCCGACCACACCCGGCGTTGCTCGTCGGTGCCGAAGCGCTCCATCATGATCACCTGCGGGAAGTTCCCGACGATCGACGACTCGTTCTGCAGGTCGTTGTGCAGGCCAAGTCCCTTGCGCGCCAGGTGTTCCCGGATGACGGCCATGTCGACGTTGCTGCCGTCGCGGCCGCCGAGCGAGGCCGGCAGGCCGTAGCGCAGCCAGCCCGCCTTGTCGGCGCGCCTGCGCATCTCGGCGAGCAGGTCCTCCCACTCGCGGGTGGGAATGCCGTCGTTGTCCCAATCGGTGCGCGCGTGCTCGCGGCGCTGGTCGAAATACTGGATGTTCTCGCGTTCCAGCGGTTTGATCTCGGTCTCGATGAACTCGTCCATCTCGGCGAGCACACCCGGAAGGTGCTCGGGCAGCGTGAAATCCATGGCTTTCTCCTTATGCGCCGTACAGGGTTCTCTTCCAGATCGTCGACAGCGTGGCGATGGCGTCCTTGTCGCTGATCTTGATGCCCA
This sequence comes from Mycobacterium sp. 5-140-3-2, assembly GCF_035666375.1. Taxonomy (NCBI): domain Bacteria; kingdom Bacillati; phylum Actinomycetota; class Actinomycetes; order Mycobacteriales; family Mycobacteriaceae; genus Mycobacterium; species Mycobacterium sp. 5-140-3-2. The sequence continues at coordinate 4,234,119 of NZ_CP142025.1, read as the reverse complement.
GGTTGGAGGGACCGACGAACACGGTGGTGAAGTTCTCGAACAGCAGCGCGATGGCCGCCGCGGTGTATTCGGGGTTCAATTCGGCGCCGTAGCCCTGCTCCTGGGCGCGGCGCACCGAGGCCGCCACGAGATCGATGCCCAATCGCCGGAATTCGTTCTGCACGGCGGCGAACCGGCGCTGGGTGGCGGCCAGCTGGGCCACCGCGATCATGATCCCGATGTTCTGCTTGAACATGTTCCAGTAGCCGGTGACCACCGAGGTGAAAAAGGCGTCGTCGTCGGGGGCGTCGGGCAGGTGAACACTGGCCCCCGACGGCGTCACCACCTCGTGCAGGAACGATTTCGCCAGCGCCGCCAGCAGGTCTTCCTTGTCGGTGAAGTAGCGGTAGAACACCGCCGGCGATTTCCCGGCGGCCGACGTGATGTCGGCCACCGTGGTGCCGTGAAAGCCCCGTTCAGCGAACAGTTTACGGGCGGCCTGCTCGATGGCCTGCCTGGTTTGGCGGCCTTTGGCGGTCAGCTCGCGGGTTGCCTCCGGGGCGGACATCAATTCTGTATCCGGTCGCCGGCGCGCAGCAGGGAGCTCGGTAAATCGTGGCCCACCAACGACTTCGCCACGGCGGCCGCGGCGATGGCGGCTTGCAGGTCGACGTCGACGTCGACACCGCTGTCGCGCAGCAGATACACCAGGTCCTCGGTGGCGATGTTGCCCGTGGCGCCCGGGGCGAACGGGCAGCCGCCCAGCCCACCGACCGAGGCGTCCAGCCGGGTCACCCCGGCGGTGACCGCGGCGTAGGCGCTGGCCAGTCCGGAGCCGCGGGTGTTGTGGAAATGGCCGCCCAGCGGCATGTCCCCGATGACCGGACGCAGTTGCGCGATAAGCGAACTCACGCGGCCCGGGGTGGTGGTGCCGATGGTGTCGGCGATCGACAGCCGTTCGGCGCCGCGCTCGCGTGCGGCCGCGGCGATGTCGAGCACCCGCTGCGGCGGGGTGGGGCCTTCGAACGGCGAATCCCACGCCGTGGCGATGACGACCTCGACGGTGACAGGGACGCCGGTGGGGCCGTCGTGCGCGATCGCGACGATCTCGTCGATCTGGTTGGTCGCCTCCGCGCTGGATCGCCCGACGTTGGCCTTGCTGAAGGTGTCGTCGGCGGCCACCACGTACTCGATGGAGCGTAGCCCCGCGGCGACGGCCCGCCTGGCCCCGTTGGGGCTGGCGACCAGGGCGGAGAATTCGATGTCGGGGTAGTCGTGCAGGTGGGCCGCGAGCTCGGCGGCGTCGGCCATCGACGGCACCTTCGTCGGGGAGACGAACGCGGTGGCCTCCACCTCGCGGACGCCGGTGGCCGCCACCGCGGCCAGCAGTTCGAGCTTGGCCGACAACGGGATTGGCGCCTCGATCTGCAGGCCATCGCGCAGGGCCACTTCTCGAATCTGGACATGCTGGGTGGTCATAGCACCTCCTGGGCCCGCAGCTCCTCGAGTTCCGCGGCGGTCTTGCCCAGCAACCCGACGTAGACGTCGTCGTTGTGTTCGCCCGGACGCGCCGGACCGGCGTTGCGCAGCCGGCCCGGAGATTCCGAGAGCACCGGAACGATGCCGGGTCCGAGCACATTGCGCTGCAACCGCTCGTCGTAGTGCTCGACCAGCATGTCGCGGGCCCGCAGCTGCGGGTCGTTGACGACCTCGGCGACCGTGTTGATGGGACCCGCGATCACCCCTGCGGCGGAAAGGGTTTCGATGATCTCGCCCGGCTGGCGTTCGGCCGCCCAGCAGCCGATGATGTTGTCGAGCTCGTCCTGGTTGCGGCCGCGCGCGACGTGCGTGGCGAACCGGTCGTCGGTGGCCAGCTCCGGGCGCCCCATGGCCTTGCACAGCCGCGCGAAGACGGTGTCCTGGTTGGCGGCGATCACCACCCACGAGCCGTCGGCGCTGCGGTAGATGTTGGACGGGGCGATGCCCTCGAGCCGGGTGCCCGACGGTCCGCGCACCACGCCGCCGACGTCGTAGTCGGGGATCGTGGATTCCTGAACGGCCAAACAGGATTCGGTGAGCGCGACGTCGACCACCTGGCCGCGCCCGGTCACGCTGCGGCGGTACAGCGCGGCCAGCGCTCCCTGGGCGCCGAACATGCCCGCGAGGCTGTCGCCGAGCGAGAGCGCCAGCCGGGGCGGTGGGCCGCCCGGGAAACCGTTGAGGTGTCGCAGTCCGCTCGCCGCCTCGGCGACCGACGCGTAACCGGCCTTGGACGCGTCGGGTCCGGTCTGTCCGTAACCGGAGACGCGCACCAGGATGATGCCGGGGTTGCGCTCGGACAGCACGTCGTAGCCCAGGTTCCACTTCTCCAGGGTGCCCGGGCGGAAGTTCTCCACCACGATGTCGGATTTCTCGACGAGCTCGCAGAACAGTTCGCGGCCCTGGGGGTGGCGCAGGTCGAGGGTGATGGCTCGTTTGTTGCGCGCGTGCACCGTCCAGAAGACGTGCTGCCCGTCGACTTCGGCCTGGCCCCAGGTGCGCAACGGGTCCGGGGCCTTGGGAAGTTCCACCTTGATGACGTCGGCGCCCATGTCGCCCAGCAGCCGCCCGGCGAACGGGCCGGCGATCAGGGTGCCCAGTTCGAGCACCCGGACGCCGTCCAGCGGACCTGTGGGAATCACTCGGCGCTCGCGAAGTCGTGCCGGACGAGCCAGTCCGTGACGATGGTGACCGCCGTGCGCAGCGCGTCACGCTGGTCGGGTCCCGCGTAATAGTGTGTGGCGCCTGGGATTTCGTGTATCTCCTTGTCCGGGTGCCCGATCGCTTCGAAAAGCCGGCGGGTGTGGCTGGGTGTGCACGCGTCGTCGGCCAGGTTACCGATCACCAGCGCCGGGATCGCGATATCGGGCCCGCAGGACACCGCGTCGCCGCGGGCGTCGTCGTAACTCCACTGCGAGAGCCAGCCGCGCAACGTGGAGAACCGGGCCAACCCGACGGGGCTCATGTTCACCACTTGAGGATCCCCCAGGTAGCACGTCCCCGGGGCGCGTTCGTTGGGATCGACGGTTGGGTCCAGCCATCGCGGGTCGGCCATGGTGCCGTGCACGACGAACCCGAACTCGTCGTCCGGCCGGCCGGCGGCCCTCAGCTCGGCCAACTTGTCTTTGACCCACGCGGTGATGCGGCGGTTGCGGTCGATCTGCGCCTGCCGGTACCGGGCCAGGAATTCTTGGCTGTAAGGCGGCTGGTTGGGGTTGTCGGGGTTGTACAGGTCAAGCTCGGGATCGCGCTTGGTCGGGTCGGATTCGTCGAGGATCGATGCGTCCAGCCACTCGGTCAGCGTGCCGTGACGGCTGATGTGCGCGGCCAGCAGCATGATGCCGTCGGCGGCGGGCAGGTCGAGTTTGGTCAGGTCCGGGCCGTCACCGGTCGGGCTGGAGGTGATCGTCGGATTCTGCGCCTGCTGCTGGTAGAACACCGACAGCGAACCGCCGCCACTCCATCCGGCCAGCACCACCTTGGAGTACCCCAGCCGTTTCTTGGCGTCCTTGATGCACTCGCCGAGGTCCTCGACCACCTTCTCCATCAGCAGCGCCGAGTCGGTGCCGCGGAAGCGGCTGTTGCAGTAGATGACGTGATGACCGGCGCGGGCCAGGGCATTGATCATCGGCAGGTAGGCGCCACCGCCGATCGGGTGCATGAACACCAGCACGGTGTCCGACGGATTGTCCCTGGGCTTGAGCAGGTAGCTTTCCAGCACGGTGATCTCGGCCAGGCCGCCGTAGACGTCCCGGACACCGGAATTGTTCTGGAAGGCAACGAGATAGGGGATGCGATCGTACTCGTGCTTCTTGGGTTTCACGGCGTGCGTCATTAGCGCCGCTCCTCCTCATCGCGGGTCATCAATGTTGTCCTAGGTCGTGGGCGAGTATTTCCGCCGACGGGGTCAGCCGGCGGCGGGTGTCGATGGCGATCACCTGCCAGTCGACGCGGGAGTATTCGTCGAACTTGCGGCGCGCCCGTTCGCGCGCCTTTTCGGGTGCGCCGTGGTGAACCCCTTGCGGCGCATGCGAAATCAAACCTGGCGGCATCGGGATGCCGTAGAGCGAGCCGCCGTGGAAGAAGGCGATCTCGTCGTAGTCGACGTTGCGGTGATACCACGGTGTGCGCTCGGTGCCCGGGACGCCCTCGGCGGGCTTGGGCAGGAAGTTCATCACGTAGACGCCGGTGGCCTGCATGAACAGGTGCACGGTCGGCGGCAGGTGGACGCTGTCGGAGGTGACCACGTTGTAGTCTGCGATGTTGAACGTGAACGCGAAGTTATCGCCGCGCCAGCCCTCGACGTCGAGCGGATTGTGTTGGTAGAACAGCGTTGTCGGTCCGCCCTCGTGGATCAGCCGGACCTCGTACTCGCCGCCGGACGCGTCGTCGTCGGCGGGGACCGGCTCGGGGATGACGACCTGCGACGGGTCGAAGGGGAAGTGGCGGCCGAGCGCGCCGGGGGGCGGTATCCGAAACTCGTCGCGGGCCTCGATCATCAGCATCGTCGTCGCGGTATCGGGCAGCTGGCGCCAGGTGCACGCCTTCGGGATGTACAGCCAATCGCCCTCCCGATAGCGCAGCGGCCCGAACTCCGTCTCGGCCAGACCGGTGCCTTGGTGGACGAAGCACAGCAGGTCGCCGTCGACGTGACGAGCGAAGAACGGCATCGGCTCATGGCGACGGCTCAACAGAATTCGGCAGTCGTCGTTGCTGAACATCAGCAGCGGCCCGCCACCCGCGTCGGTGGCGTCGCCGGGCTTGAGCTCGCTGGACAGCACGTCGAGGGGGCGCAGCGGGCCGACCGACCGGTAGGCGGTGGGATCGTTGCGCCGGTAGAGGTTGGCGGTGCGACCGGTGAACCCGCCGCGGCCCAGCTCGTCGTCCTTGAGCCCGTCAAGATCCGCATGAAGCCGGCGTGGCGTCTTCCCTTTCCGCAGGTGCACAAAGGATTCCATGGACGGCTCCTCCGATGGGCCAAGCTCGGCGGTCACAAAACTGAAAGTGACATTACTTTTTGTTTTGGTCGGACACAAGGGCCGCAAGAGCGCCAGGCCGTCGTCGTCTCGCGTCAGTCACAGTCGCCACAGGCGTCTCCGGCAGGCCGGACCCGCTCGGTGCCCACCTCCCAGCGACAACTCCGATGGCAACGCGCCCGCTCGCTGGGAGGCGGCCAACAAATACGTCCGTCAACCCCGGACGCGCAGCACGACCTTGCCCTTGGCGGTGCGGTTTTCGAGTGAGGCGACGGCGGCCGCGGCCTCGTCCAGCGGGTAGGTGGCCGGCTCGGGCGGAGCCAGCTCCCCGGAGGTGAGCAGACGTTCGAGGCCGGCCCATTGCTCGGCCAGCGCGCCCGGATGCGTGCCCGCCCACGCGCCCCAGCCCACGCCGACGACGTCAATGTTGTTGAGCAGCAATCGGTTTACCTTGACGGTGGGGATCTCACCGCCGGTGAATCCGACGACCAGCAGTCGTCCGCCGGGGGCGAGCGAGCGCAGGGAATCGGTGAACCGGTCGCCGCCGACCGGGTCGACGACGATGTCGACGCCACGGCCGTGGGTCAGCTCCTTGACCGCGTCCTTGAACCCGTCAGCCAGCACCACGTCCGTCGCGCCGGCGGCCGTGGCGATGTCGGCCTTGTCCTGCGTGCTGACGACGGCGATGGTGCGCGAGGCGCCCAGCGCCGGCGCCAACCGCAGCGCCGAGGTGCCGATGCCGCCGGCCGCGCCGTGGACCAGCACCGTCTCGCCGCGCTGCAACCGGCCCCGCACGGTGAGCGCGAAGTACACCGTCAGGTCGTTGAACAGCAGGCCGGCGCCGGCCTCGAAGCTCACGTTGTCGGGCAGCTTGAACACCCGGTCCGGGGCCAAGATTGCGACCTCGGCCATGCCGCCGGACAGCATCGTGAGGCCGACGACCCGGTCGCCGGGACCCACGTGCGCGCCCTCGGGCGCCGACCGGACCACGCCGGCGATTTCGGCGCCCAGCACAAAGGGCAATTGCGGGCGGTACTGGTACAGGCCGCGGGTGAGCAGGGCGTCCGGGAACGCCACCCCGGCGGCGTGCACGTCGACGACGACCCCGTCACCAGTCGGTTCGTCGATGTCGGCCAACTCGACCGAGTCTGGACCATCGAGCCGAGTCACCCGTACCGCGCGCATGCCAGCAGAGCCTACTGCCGCCTCAAAAACCGCCCGCGACCCGCACCACGGCCCGGCCGGAGAACTTGCCGGCGCGCACCTGATCGATCACGCCGACGACGTCCTTCACGTCGACGTCGCTGACCAGCGAGTCCAAGTGACGCGGCCGCAACGAATCACCCAGCCGGGCCCACAGCGCGCGCCGCGGCCCGATCGGCATCAGCACCGAGTCCATGCCCAGCAGCGCCACACCGCGCAGGATGAACGGCATGACCGTGGTGTGCAGGGCGGGACCGCCGGTGAGACCGCTGGCCGCCACCGCGCCGCCGTAGTCGATGGTGCTGAGCACGTCGGCGAGCGTCGCCCCGCCCACGCAATCCACCCCGCCCGCCCAGCGGGCCTTGCCGAGCGGTCGCGGTTTGGCGTCGGGATCGGCGGGCAGGCGACCGATAACCTCCGCGGCACCAAGGGTTTTCAGCCGCTCGGCGGCGTCGGCCTTGCCGGTCGAGGCGACGACCCGGTACCCGGCGGCCGCCAGCAGGTCCACGCTGACCGAGCCGACTCCGCCGGTCGCGCCGGTGACGACGATGTCGCCGGCGTCGGGTGCGATGCCCCAGTCGATCAGCGCCTGCACGCTCATCGCCGCGGTGAAGCCCGCGGTTCCGATCGCCGCGCCCTCGTGGGGGCTCAACGCGCCGAGCGCCACCACCTGGTCGGCCGGCAACCGCGCGTATTCGGCGTAGCCGCCGTGGTGGCCGGTGCCGATCGCATAGCCGTGGGCCAGCACCGCGTCGCCGACGGCGAAGTCCGGTGAGGTGGACTCCACGACCTCGCCGGTCAGGTCGATGCCGGGCACCACCGGATAGTTGCGCACCACGCCGCCGCCGGGCGTCAGCGCCAGCGCGTCTTTGTAGTTGACGCTCGAATACAGGACCCGGATCGTCACGTCCCCGGGCGGTAGGTCGTCGGGACGAAGCGTCTCGACCGACGCGGTTATCCGGTCACCATCTTGGCGCGCGACGAGCGCGTGAAACGTGTCCATGCTTCGACGCTAACCTCACCGTATGGATCCCTTTCCACTCGGTGGGTTTTCGGTCAACCGCGTGGGCTTCGGCGCCATGCAACTGCCCGGTCCGAACGCGTTCGGCCCGCCGCGCGACCGCGACGAGGCGTTGGCCGTACTGCGGCGCGCGGTCGAACTCGGCGTCGACCACATCGACACCGCCCAGATCTATGGGCCCGACGTTGCCAACGAGTTGATCCGCGAGGCGCTGCATCCCTATCCGCCAAACCTGGCGCTGGTCAGCAAGGTCGGCGGGCGCCGCGACGGCGACGGGGCCTGGCTGCCGGCCGGCGAGCCGGCCGAGCTGCGCCGCGACATCGAGACGAACCTGCGCACTCTCGGCGTCGAGCGGCTCGCCGTGGTCAACCTGCGGGTGTTCGACAGCTCGGCTCCCGATCAGCTGTTCGACGACCAGCTCTCGGCCATGATCTCCGCGCGCGACGCCGGGCTGATCGGCGCAATCGGACTGAGCAACGTCAGCCGCGAGCAGCTGGCCCATGCGTGCGAGCGCACCGAAATCGCCTGTGTGCAAAACGCATTCAATCTCATTCACCGCGAGTCGGCCGCGGTGCTCGGCGAGTGCACGACGCGGGGGATTGCGTTCGTCCCCTTCTTCCCGCTGGGCGCGGCGTTCATGCGTCCCAACCCCGTGCTCGGCCATCAGCTGGTCCAGGGGATCGCGCAGCGCCTCGGCCGCACCCCGGCCCAGGTCGCGCTGGCGTGGACGCTCGGCGTGGCGCCCAACGTGCTGCTGATCCCCGGCACCTCGTCGCTGCGGCACCTGGAGGAGAACGTCGACGTCGCCTCGATCGAACTGGACGACGACGACCGCGAGCGGCTGAACGCGGTCGCTACCTGAGCTCGGCCGAGGACAGGCCCAGCAGTCGGCGCGCGACGACCAGCTGCTGGATCTGTTGGGTGCCCTCGAAGATGTCCAGGATCTTCGAGTCGCGCGCCCACTTCTCCAGCAGGGTCTGTTCGGAATACCCTGCGGTGCCGGCCAATTCGACGGACTTGAGGGTGACGTCGGTGACCATCCGGCCGGCCTTGGCCTTGCTCATCGACGCCTCTTTGGAGTTGGGGATCTTGTTGTCGGCCTGCCAGGCCGCCCGCAACGAGAGCAGGTAGCTGGCCTCCCAGTCGGCTTCCATTCGCAAGAACTCGGCGGCCGCCGCGCTCTGAACGTGCGCCGGTCGGTCGTAAGAGATCTCCACGCCGGCCTCGGTCAGGATCTTGCGGATCTCCTCGAGCGCCGCGCGCCCCACGCCGACGGCCATGGCGGCGACGATGGGCCGGGTGTTGTCGAAGGTCTCCATGACACCGGAAAAGCCCTTGCCGACCTCGATTTCGGGGTTGCCGAGCAGGTTTTCCTTCGGGATGCGGACATTGTCGAACCGGATGGCGGCGGTATCGGAACCCTTGATGCCCAGCTTGTGCTCGAGCCGCTCGACCGTGACCCCGGGGTGCTCGCGCGGCACGACGAACGACTTGATCGCCGCGCGGCCCTGCGACTTGTCCAGGGTGGCCCACACCACGATGTGCGTGGCGCGCGACCCGGCGGTGACGAAGATCTTCTCGCCGTTGATCACGTACTCGTCGCCGTCCAGGGTGGCGGTCGTCGCGACCGCCGCCGAGTCCGACCCGAAGCCGGGTTCGGTGATCGCCATCGCCGCCCACACCTTGCCGAGGCGTTGTAGCTGCTCGTCGTTCGCGACGGCGGAGATGGCGGCGTTGCCCAGCCCCTGGTAGGGGACCGACAGCATCATCGCGAGGTCGCCCCAGCTGGCTTCCAGCGTCTGGAGCAGCGCGGCCATGTTGGCGCCGTTGTGGTTTTTGTCGCGCTCTTCGTCCTCGCCGCCGAGCGCGTTCGCTCCGGCGAATTCGAATGACTCCGAAGCGCCTTCGAAGAGGCTGAACAGGGTGTCGAGCTCGACCGGGTACGCGTGCTCCTTGAGGTCGTACTTGCGGGCGATCGGCCGCATCAACTCAGCGGCGCCCTGATGCGTCTTGGTCGTGACCGCTTGCATCTTGCGGGGCAGTTCCAGATTGATTGCCATGATTGAACTTTCAGCTCGAATGAGTTAACGACTTAGATGACGACGACACCCTCGGCGACGCCGATGGCCCGCAGGTCGCGGTACCACCGCTCGACTGGGTGCTCCTTGGTGTAGCCGTGGCCGCCGAGCAGCTGAACGCCGTCCAGTCCGATCTGCATGCCCTTGTCGGCGCCGAGCCGCTTGGCCAGCGCCGCTTCGCGGATGAAGGGCAGGCCCTGCTCGGCACGCGCCGCGCCGCGCCAGGTGATCAGCCGCAGCCCGTCCAATTCGATGGCGATGTTGGCGCACATGAAGGCCACCGCCTGGCGGTGGGCGATCGGCTCACCGAAGGCCTCGCGTTCCTTCACGTAGGGGACGACGTAGTCGAGCACCGCGTGCGACGTGCCGACCGTCAGCGCCGCCCAGCCCAGCCGGGACAGCGCGATGGCCTCGGAGTAATCCTGATCCGAGGCGTCGTCCTCGCCGAGGCGCGCGCCCAGCGGCACCGACACCCCGGAGAGCTCGACGTGGCCCAGGGCCGCCGCGCGCAGCCCCATGCTCGGATCGGCCTTTACCGTCAGGCCTTTCGCCGACGACTCGACGATGAACAAGGCCGGCTTGCCGTCGAGTTGGGCGCCGACGATGAAAAGCTCGGCGTCGGCCGCGGCCGGCACCAATGACTTCACGCCGTCGAGGCGGTAGCCACTCGGGGTGCGCACCGCGGTCGTCTTGAGCCGGGTGGGGTCGAAGAGCGGTTGCGGCTCGGCGATGGCCACGCAGGCCTGCGGCACGTTCTCGCCGGCGAATTCCGGTAGGTAGGTCGCCTGCTGATCGGCGCTGCCCCAATGGGTCAGCGCGGAGGCGACGCCGCCCGGGGCGAGCAGCGGCAACGCCAAGCCCATGTCGCCGTAGGCGAGTGCCTCGGCGACCAGCACGTTGGTCACGCTGGAGCGGTGCGCGGCGATGCCGTCGAAATCCTCGGGAATGTTGATCGCCGTGATGCCCAGCTCGGCGGCCTTGGCGATCAGGTCTTGCGGGTAGGTGGCCGCCTCGTCGGCGTCGTGCGCCGCGGGGCGCAGCACTTCCTCGGCGAATTCGTCGAGGGTCTCGACGATCATCTTCTGCTCGTCGTCGGGCGTCAGGTCGAAATAGTCCTTGCCGCTGGACTTGAGCCGGGTCGGCCCGGTGCGCAGATTCTGGACCCGCTTGAACTGCCGAGAAGTCGTGGCGGCCGTAGAGAAAATCGTCTTGGTGCCGTAGCGCAGGGCGCGGTTGAGCGGGTCGCGCAGCTGGTATTTGTCCAGGAACTCCTGGCCGACGAGCGGGGTGATGAGCGCGATGGCGATGTCGACGCCGGTGCGTTTGTGCGGTTGCAGCCCGACCGCGGACTTATGGTCGCGCCGTTTGACGCGCGAGCGGGCGGTTGTTTTTGGTGAACCGGTATCGGTCATGGGTCAGCGGCCTCAGGTTGATGGGCAAGCGGATACAGCCGATCTTACTCCGGAGTAAGATCACAGAGAACACTTGTTAACTAATTCACAGTGAGGCTGCCGAGCACCTGCCCCTGCAGCAGGCCGTTGGTGGCCACGGCGCTGCCATGATGCGGTCCCGCGGTGCCGTCGAGCGCCGTCAGCGTCCCGCCCGCTTCGCGCACCAGGATGTCCAGCGCGGCCAGATCCCATACCGACACTTCCGGCTCGGCGGCGATGTCGACCGCCCCCTCGGCCACCAGGCAATAGGACAGGAAGTCGCCGAACGCGCGCACCCGCCACACGGCATCGGTCAGCGCGATGAAGCGGTCCCGCACGCCCAGCTGCGCCCACCCGGAAAGACTGGAGAACGACAGACTGGCCGAATTCAGTTGCGCCACTGAGGAAACCGATATCCGGCGGGGTGGTGTGCCGTTGAAGGCGACGAACGCGCCGTGGCCGTCCGCGGCCCACCACCGGCGCTGCAACGCCGGGGCGCTCACCACGCCGACGACGGGGACGCCGTCGTGCAGCAACGCGATCAAGCTGGCCCAGACCGGCACCCCGCGGACGAAGTTCTTGGTCCCGTCGATCGGGTCGATGATCCACTGCCGCCCGGTGAAGGTCGTGTCTCCGCCGAATTCTTCGCCGACGATGCTGTCCTTCGGGCGTTCGCGCGCGAGCGCCTCCCGCAGCTCGGTTTCGACCGCGCGGTCGGCATCGGTCACCGGCGTCAGATCCGGTTTGGTGTCAACGCGCAGGTCCAGCGAACCGAATCGGGAGGACGTCAACGAGTCTGCGCGGTCGGCAAGCGTCAGTGCCAGCGCCAGATCCTCGGTGCGACTCATGACGCAGTCTTATCACGGCCCTACGATGGCGGGGTGTGGGAATTCGGACTGCTGATCCTCCTGATCGCGGTGCTGGCGGTATTCCTGGTCCAGCGGTTCGTCCCGCGCGGTCCCCGCGGTGAGCTGCTGAGTGGCACGCTGCTGGTGACCGGGGTCAGCCCGCGTCCCGATGCCACCGGCGAGCAATTCGTCACCATCGCCGGAGTGATCAACGGCCCCTCGGTCAACGAACATGCGGTGTATCAGCGCATGGCCGTCGACGTGGATCAGTGGCCGACCATCGGTCAACTGTTCCCGGTGCTGTATTCGCCCAAGAATCCGGACAACTGGAGAATCGCCCCGCCGACTCCGCCCGCACCGCAGGAGCCGCAGTCCTAGGGCGCGTCAGCCGGCCGCGGGCGGGCGCGTCATGACCGTGATGCGAACGCCGTAGCGGGGCACCACAAGCGGTGCCCGCCGAACCGTCCCTCCGGGTATGCCGGGGACGCCGGCGGCGGCGGGCCCGGTGCGGGCGAGCGCCTCGGTCGCCGGCAGCCCGGACAACCCGCCGCCGGGCAACGCCGGGACGGGGTCACCCGCCGCGGCGGCCCAACCCGCGGGCACCGACATCGGGCCGATTCGGCCGGCGCGGGCCAGCACCGCATTGACGTTCCCCAGACCGGACGCGGCGCCGCTCAGCGCGGGCGCCTTCGGGAGCGCGGCCGGGACCGCCGCGAGGTTCGGCAAAATGCCCAAGTTCTTGTCCGCCTGGATGATTCCCGCGTTGAACCCCTCCGCCGTGAAGATTGATCGGAACGCGACCTGGGCGCCCTGGATGGTGTCCAGGATTCGCGCGAATCCGTCCCTTCTGGAAAACGCGAACAGCTGCGAACCCGGGCCCGCATTCGAGTTCGCGGCATTGGCGGTAGCTTGCGTAACGGCGTCCTGCTGCGCTGTCACCCCATCCTGAGTGGTCGCTTCGCGCGGGGCAGAGAACGGCGAAAACTGCACCGTTGCAGCAGAACTGGCGGAATAGCTGTACATCGCGGAGGCGTCCTGGGCCCAGTATTCGGCGTACTGGGCCTCGTTCGCCGCGATCGCGGCGGTGTTCTGCCCGAAGAAGTTCGTTGCCACCAGCGTCGCCAATTGGGTGCGGTTGGCCGCGACCGCGGGCGGGGGCACGGTCATGGCGCGCCCCAGCTCGTAGGCTGCCGCCGCCGCCCGAGCTTGGATGCCCGTCTGCTGTGCGCGCTCGGCCGTCGCGTGCAGCCATCCCACGTAAGGGGCGGCGCTGGCCGCCATCGCCTGGGAGGCGGGCCCGTACCAGGACAGGCCCGTCAGGCCGGACAGCACCGATTCGTACACGGCGGCCGTGATGCTCAACTCGGCCGCCAGTGAGTCCCAGCTTCCCGCGGCGGCCAACAACGACCCCGAGCCGGGGCCCGCGTACATGCGGCCAGAGTTCACCTCTGGAGGTAGAAACCCGAAATCCATTGTCTTACAGCGCTATCAGCTGCGTACAGCGGCCCTGTTGGCGGTGCGTCACCCGGCGGCCGGAGGGCGTGGCATCACCGTGAGCCGCACGCCGTAGCGGGGCGGGGCACCCGCTCCGACGGATCGCGAGGCGCCGCCGCCCGGCATGCCGGGGTAGCCGGGGTAACCGGACGCTACCGGCTCCTCGGTTCCCGGCAGCGTGGTGAAACCGGCCGGCTCCAACGGCGAGATATGGGTGCTCGTGGGCGCGGCCCAGCTTGCGGGCACGGACATCGGCCCGATCGATCCGGCGTGCGAGAGGGTTGCGGTGACGTTGCCCAGGCCTGCGCCGAGACCCCCGCCGAGACTCGTTGTGGTGCTGCTGAGTGCGGGCGCCGCGAGAGCAGGGGCGGCGGCCAAGGGCTTAGCGAGAATACCCAAATTGTTCTCGGCCCCGATGATGCCGGATACGAACTGCTCCATGTTGTAGGGAGCGCTGAAGCCGACGCCGGTGCCCTGAATGGCGTCGAGGGCCGCAAAGAAGGGTTTGCCGCCGGCCGCCGCTGTCGTATCCGACAAGTCATAGATGTCGCCGTAGTAGTTGTAGGTGTCGCCCGTTTGCTGCGTGGATAACGGTGAATAACTCTGCGTGACGGCCTTGTTGGCGGCGGCGTTGCTGTTGGCCGCGGTCACGGCGGCCTTCTGGGCGCTCACCCCGGACTCGTTGGTGGAGTTGGTCGCGGGCGCAAACCGCGGCAACTGGGTCGCGGCCGCCGAGGACACGGAGTAGGCGGACATGGCGGCGGCGTCCTGGGCCCAATAGTCGGCGTACTGCGCCTCGGTGTCCGCGATGGCCGCGGTGTTCTGGCCGACGATGTTCGACGCCACCAGCGCCGCCAGCAGGGTGCGGTTGGCGGTGATCACGGGCGGGGGCACCGTCATCGCATACGCCTGCTCATAGGCCGCCGCGGCCGTCCGGGCCTGCATGGCCGTCTGCCTGGTCTGCTCGGCGGTCACCTGCAGCCACTCGGCGTAGCGGATGGCGGCGAACGCCATCGCCTGCGCTGCGGGACCGCGCCATTGCAGGTCCAGGCCCGAGAGCGCCGATTCGTAGCCCTCGGCGGCCGAACTCAGCTCGGCCGACAGCGCGTCCCAGCTTCCCGCCGCGGCCAACAGCGAGCCCATGCCGGGGCCCGTATACATCCGGGCGGAGTTGATTTCTGGTGGAACAAAAGCCCAATCCATTGTGGATACATCCCCTCGAAGTGCGGTCTGCGGACAGACGCCACTGGCGCCGGCGCTTGCCGCAACGGCGTTGATCAAAGTTGGTGGGGCCGATCCCAGGCCGGCATGACAAGCCGGCAAAGCTCACCCCCGCGTCGGGGGACGGGACGGCCGGGCGCGATCGCTCCGCGCCTGCCTAGCGGGCAGCGCGGTACTTATCGAGTTGGCGGACCGTGCGCACAGGGCATCGCGGGAGACCTTCGGTTTTTGGGCCCTTCAAAGGTCGCAGGTGCGGCCGACGTGTGCGGGGTTTTGTGTATTTCACGGCGCCGACCAGGCAGAATTAAGACTACGTTTGCCCATCGTTCATCTTCTGTTCACCGAAGCGGCCTCTAGATCTACGCGTGTCGAATATTGAAAGTAATTGACGCGCTTGATATTTGGGCTAACCCCGGCGTCGGCCCGCCGTCAACCGCGATGGTTGAAGCTGTCGACCACACCCCGTAGCATCTCGGGATTTCGGAGGAACGGCGTGATGATGTCGACCGGCAACGGAAGACGACGGTCGAGTTCTGATCGGCTCCCAGCTCCAGCAGCGTCTGCAGGTAACGCAACTGCAGTGAGGCCGGGCTCTTCGACAGGGTCTCGGCGGCCTCGCGCAGCTCCTCCGAGGCCTGCAACTCGCCGCGGGCGTTGATGACCTTGGCGCGGCGCTCGCGTTCGGCCTCGGCCTCACGCGCCATCGCTCGCTGCATCGACTCGGGGATCTCGACGTCTTTGATCTCCACGACACGGACCTGGACGCCCCAGGGTTCGGTCTGCTTCTCGATGATCGTGCGCAGGTCGCTGTTGAGGTCCTCGCGGTGCGCGAGCAGCGTGTCCAGGTCCGCCCGGCCCAGCAGCGAACGCAGGGTGGTCTGGGCGATCTGCGAGGTCGCGACCGCGTAATTCTCCACCGCCAGAATCGCTTTCAGCGGATCGGTCACCTGGAACATCACGACGGCGTTGACGCGGGCCGGCACGTTGTCGCGGGTGATCACCTCCTGCGGCGGAATGGTCAGCGTGACCAGGCGCTGGTCGACGCGAATCATCTTGTCCAGAAGCGGAATGAGGAGCCGCAGCCCCGGGGCGTACAGCGGACGTACATGCCCCATCCGGAACACCACCCCGCGTTCGTACTCGCGCAGCACCACCAGCGACCACGTCGCGAGCACCACAAGCACAACGATTCCGGCGGCGATGAGGCCGATCACCAGCGTGGTCATGTCGTGTTGTCCTCCTTGGGCTTCCAGCCGCCCCAGCGCGTGGAGTAGCGGTCGATCGCCGCCGCCACCTGATCCTCGATCGCGGTGCGGTGCGGCAGGTGTTCAGGCGCGTTCGACGGAGTGTTCCACAGGTGGCGGACGAGCGGCGCTCCGAGCAGTGCGACCAGCAGCACGGTCGCCATCAGGACCAGCGCGTCCGCGGCCGAGTGGTTGGCGATCAAGGTGGCCAGCGGCAACACGATGCCCAATGCCGCCACGCAGCAGGCGATTCCGCGGTGAAACCGGCCGGCGTCCGAATGCGGCCACGGGTCGATCTCGCGGCTGATCTCGCGACCGTGCTCCGATGTGGTGCAGTCGGATTTGACGGGGCAGCTGTTGCAGACCACCGGCAGCGCGCGGTACCGCATGACCCGGTGCTTGGGATCGAACGACGTCGGCCACAGCCAGTGGTCCTGCGGACATATCCAGGCGTCATGGTCGGGCCGGTAGGTGAATTGGCCTGTGCGCCAGCGCGCCGCGTGCGCCGACGCCCGTCGGGCCATGACGTCGAAACTCCACCCGACGGCCAGCAGGGCCAGGGAGTACCCCGCGATCAACCACACCGAGGTCGCCGGCGCGGTCACCGTCAATCCTTCGCCGGCACCGCGGCGCCGGCCTCCGGCTCGACCGCGGCCTGGGTGTACAGCGGACTTTCGGGCAGCTCCTGCGCCGTCGTGCCCGACCGGAAATTGCGCAGCGCGATCCAGGCGATCCAGACGAACGGCAGCACGCCGCCGACGATCAGGATGACGTCTCCGGGTAGCCGCAGCCATTCGAGTACCGCGTTGCCCGGCTTGGTGATGTAGCCCAGCGACCGCGCCTCGAAATAGCCGTCGTTGACCGAATGGTAGAGCTGCAGCACGCCCAGCGGCAGCAGGGTGGCGAACACCATCCACGCCAGCCCGATGTTCATGCACCAGAACGAGATCCGCGCCAGCTTCTCCGGCCACTTGTCGGCCGGGATCACGTACCGGAAGGCGAACATGGCCAGGCCGACGGCGAGCATGCCGTAAACACCCATCATCGCCGCGTGCCCGTGGTTGGCCGTCAGGGCGGTGCCGATCTGGTAGTAGGACACGATGGGCAGGTTGATCAGGAACCCGAAGATGCCCGCCCCCAAGAAGTTCCAGAATCCGACCGCGACCAGGAACATCACCGCCCAGCGATGCGGGAAGGGATTGGCGTCGCCGGATTGCTGGCGCGCGCCGAGTTGCAGGAACGCCCACGCCTCGACGGTCAGGAAGGTCAGCGGTATGACTTCGGCGGCGGAGAAGAACGCCCCCAGCGCCATGTGCTCCACCGGCGTGCCGGAGAAGTACAGGTGATGCATGGTGCCGATGACGCCGCCGGCCGAGTACAGGATGACGTCGAGGAAGATCACGCCGAGTGCGATCCGCTCGCGCACCACACCGAGCAGAACGAACATGTAGGCCACCATCACGGTGGTGAACAACTCCAGGAAGTCCTCCACCCACAGGTGCACGACCCAGAACCTCCAGAAGTCCGCGACGGTGTAGTGGGCGTCGCTGCCGGCCAACAGGCCGACGGCGTAGAAGGCCGGGATGGCCAGCCCGGAGAAGAAGAACAGCCAGGGCATGTTCATCTTCGACTCGGTCTTGAGCCTGCCGCGGATGCCGCGCCAGATGATGGCGATCCACAAGAACATGCCGACGATCAGCAGGACCTGCCACAGCCGCGGCAGGTCGAGGTACTCCCACTGCTGGGAGAACAGCCCGCCCGCGGGGATCACGCCATAGATGGACAGCGCTTCACAGATCAGCGAGCCGAACACCACCACGGCGACCGCCCCGAGCAACACGTAGGCGAGCAACGCCTGACGCCTGGGTTCGCGACGCGCGATGAACGGCACCAAGAAGATGCCACCGGCCAAAAACGCCGCCGCCGTCCAGAACAGCGAGAGCTGCAGGTGCCAGGTGCGGGCGAGGTTGTACGGCAGCACGCGGGCCAGGTCCAAGCCGAAGAAGTTCGACAGGTCGGCCCGGTAGTGCTCAGCGGCCGCGCCCAGCAGCGTCTGCGCCAGGAACAGCACCGAGACGATGGCGAAGAACCAGATGCAGGCTCGTTGCGCGGGCGTCAGGCTCACCTCGCCGGGTTGGCGGAAGGACAGGGTGGACGACTCGGCGCTGTGCCAGCCGACCTTCTGGCTCCAGCGGCCGTAGACCGCGAACATGATGCCGATGCCGCCCAGCAGGGCGATCAGCGACAGCGCCGACCAGACGATCACCGGAGCGGTGGGGCCGTTGTCGACTCGCGGCTCGGCGGGCCAGTTGTTGGTGTAGGTGTACCGGTGCCCGGGGCGTTCGGCCGCCGCCGCCCATGCCGTCCAGGCGAAGAACCCGGTCAGTTCACGGATTTGCGCCCGGTCGGTGATCATGTGGGGCAGCAGACCGTATTTCGTCGAATTCTCCCCGAAGTAGGCCGCGTACCGGTTCTGGATGTGGTCGAACGCCGCGGCCTGCCGATCGGTGAACACCAACGTCTTGGTCGCCGGGTTGTAGCGGTTGGTGCGGAATTCGGTGACCACCCGATCGCGCGGCTCGCTGACACCCTGCGCCCTCAGCTGATCGGCGACGTCCTGCGTTGCCGCGCGCAGGTATTCGGCGGTGTAGTCGGGTCCCAGGTAGGCGCCATGACCGAGCACCGAGCCGTATTCCATCAGGCCGCGCGCCTGGTAGAGCTCCTGTCCGCGGGTGATGTCCTCGCCGGTGAACAGCAGCTGACCGGATTCGCTGACGACCTTGTCCGGCATCGGCATCGACGCCGAATAGGTGCGGTAGGCCAGAATGCCCATCACCAGGAAGCCGAAGATCATGACGAGGGCGACACCCTGGACCCAGCCTTTGCCGACCAGCGGCTGTGACGATGACTGTTGGGCGGAGGTCGGTTGAGCGGTCATGCGCGAGGTCTCCCGTCTAGGTGGTGGCTGTGGTGCCGCTGTCTCGCATGTCAAACAAACCCGGTTTTCGTCCGCACCCAGTATTCGGTTGCCGGCATCGCGATGGCAACAGTGAATTCGCAGCGTTTCGCGGCCAGTCGGTTCCAATGGCGCCAAATTCGAGACCGATCTCCTTGGGGGAGAGCGCTTTACGGCCAATAGCCTGAGAACGCACCGCTCAACGAAGGAAGTCGCGATGAGCAAAATGTATTCGGCTCCGGCGATTGTCGTGGGAATCGACGGATTACCCGACTCGCCGTCGCGCGCGCCGCGCTTGCCGACGCCCATCGGCCGTCGACGCGGCCGGCGAACCGCGCAAGGTGGAAGCGGACATCCTCTGGGGCAAAACGGTTTTCAAGCTGATCGGTTGCGTTCTCGTTGGTCCGCGCGGCCCTATTCCCGGTCGCCGTGATCCATCGGTCGACCAGCCGAAGGCTCGCGCAGGTCGGCACCGTCGTCGCCGAGGTGGACAACGGCACGGTGCTGCGGCACGCTTTCGAGGAAGCGAGGCTGCGCGGAGCCACACTGCGAGCGGTGTCGATCTCGCGCGATGCTGCGCTCGGAAACTTCACGGCGCCCGCGCAATTGGATCGCCGACTCGCACGGTGGATGCGGTTGTATCCCGACGCGCACGCGGAGCAGGCACTCCGTGCTCGCGATCCGCTGTGGCAACCTATGAATCGGGCTCCGGGCCGAACCGGAAATGACGACCGGTGACCTCGGTCGGGGTGATCCGCACATAGTGCGGCTTGCGCATGGCGGTCCACGGCAGTAACTGCGCGCGGTCTGCGTGTGCAATGTCCGCGTCGGTTTTCAGCAGCCGGGCGCGACCGCGGACGATGACGCTCCAGCCTTCGACGAGGTTGTGGTCGTCCACCTCGAAGACCACCGCGTGGTTCGCCACGGCCGAGAACAGTTTGGTGCCCTCGGCGGTGCGGAACAGCACGGTGCGGTCCTGCGCCACGAAGTTGACCGGAAAGATCTCGGGCTCACCGGCGAAGTTGGTGACCAGCCGGCCCAGCGTGACACTGCCCAACCGATTCCAGTTCTCGTCCTCGGTGAGTACGCTCACCGGTTCGTCGCTACGCACGACCCCAACGCTACGGAGAATCGCCGGCGTTGAGTAGGGCCGGCGATCTAGCCGTGGCTGACCCGAAGCAACTTGGCCAAGCTCGGCAGCTTGACCCGGGGGCGCCCGTGCGGCTCGCCGGCCGCCCGCTCGTGGGCGTCGATGAGCTCCCAATGCGCCGAGGTGACCAGTTTGGGCTGGCGCGAGGCCAGCCATTCGGCCAGCTGATCGGCGTGGTCGTCCGGGAAATCCGCCAGGCCGCCACCATCGGGGCGGGCGGCGCTGGCCAGGTCGGCGAGCAGCGTGTCCACGGTGTCCTGGGAGTCCTTCTTGTTGGTGCCGATGACGCCGGTCGGCCCGCGCTTGATCCACCCGACCACGTATTCGTTGCGGCTCCCGTCGACCCGGCCCCCACTATTGGGGATCGTCGCGGTCTTCTCGTCGAACGGTAGCCCCGGCGTGGGCACGCCGCGGTAACCGACCGAGCGCACCACCAGCTGCACCGGCAGCTCCTCGCGCTCGCCGGTGTCGTTGGCGGAGACCCGCCCGTTGGCGTCGGTGACGAGCTCGTTGCGGCCGAGCACAATCCGCTCCACCCGGCCCTCGCCCTTGATCTCGATCGGCGAGGTCATGAAGCGCAACACGATCCGGCGATGCCCCGGGCGCGGGGAGCGCTTCGCGTAATCACGCAGCACGTTGATGTTCTGCTTGGCCGTCTTGCCGGCCGCGGCGGCGTCCTCGTCGCTCACGCCCTCGAGCTGCGCCGGGTCGACGATCACGTCGACGTTCTCCAGATCGCCCAGCTCGCGAAGTTCGAGCGTGGTGAACGCGGTCTGCAGGGGCCCGCGCCGGCCGATGACCACCACTTCGTCGACCCCGCACGGCCGCAACGACTCCAGCGCGTGGTCGGCGATGTCGGTCTGGCCCAGCACGTCGGGATCGGTGACCAGGATGCGCGCGACGTCGAGGGCGACGTTGCCGTTGCCGACGACCACGGCGCGCGCGCCCGACAGGTCGGGCGTGGCCTCCTCGAAGTTGGGATGCGCGTTGTACCAGCCCACGAAATCGACGGCGGCGATGCTGCCCGGCAACTCCTCGCCGGGGATGTTCAGCGCGCGGTCGGACTGGGCACCGACGGCATAGATGACGGCGTCGTAACGCTCGGCGAGCTCACTGGCTTGCACGTGCTCGCCGACCGAGACGTTGCCGAAGAAACGGAACCGCGGATCTTGGGCCGTCTTCTCGAATTGCTTGCTGATCGACTTGATCTTCGGATGATCGGGCGCGACGCCGGAGCGCACCAGCCCCCACGGGGTGGGGAGCATCTCCAGCATGTCAACGGCGACATCGATGTCCTGCGACGCGTCGGCCGCCTTCAGCAAGGAGGACGCGGCGAAGAACCCCGACGGTCCGGAGCCGACGATTGCAACGTGGTACGGGCGCATTCTCGACCTTCTATTCGGGCCACGTCAGCGCCGGGGGCTTCCAAAATAGGCCGGCGCGCAACGCGGGGCGCACATGATCGTGCCTCGACTCTAAACGCATGACCGCTGGTCGTGACCTCAGCACTCGCCGGTGGCCGGGCAGGCTGGCGGCCCCCGGTAACGTTGTCGGCTGTGGAACCCGACCGTCAAGCCGACATCGCCGCCCTCGACTCCACCCTGACCACGGTGGAGCGGGTGCTCGATGTGGACGGTCTGCGCGCCCGCATCGAGAAGCTCGAACGCGAGGCTTCCGATCCTCAGTTGTGGGACGACCAGACCCGCGCCCAGCGGGTGACCAGCGAGTTGTCCCACGCCCAGGGCGAGCTGCGCCGGATCGAGGAGCTGCGGGGGCGTCTGGACGACCTGCCGGTGCTGTACGAGCTGGCGGCCGAGGAGGGCGAGGGCGCGGCAGAGGCGCTGGCCGAGGCGGACGCCGAGTTGAAGGCGCTGCAGGCCGAGATCGAGGCCACCGAGGTGCGCACCCTGCTCTCGGGCGAGTACGACGAGCGCGAGGCGCTGGTCACGATCCGTTCCGGCGCCGGTGGGGTGGACGCCGCCGACTGGGCCGAGATGCTGATGCGGATGTATATCCGGTGGGCCGAGCAGCACAAGTATCCCGTCGAGCTGTTCGACACCTCCTACGCCGAAGAGGCCGGCATCAAGAGCGCGACGTTCGCCGTGCACGCCCCGTTCGCCTACGGCACGTTGTCGGTGGAGCAGGGCACCCATCGGCTGGTGCGAATCAGCCCGTTCGACAACCAGAGCCGGCGTCAGACCTCGTTCGCCGAAGTCGAGGTGCTGCCTGTGGTGGAGACCACCGATCACATCGACATTCCGGAAGGCGATGTGCGCGTTGACGTTTACCGTTCGAGCGGCCCGGGCGGCCAATCCGTGAACACCACCGACTCCGCGGTACGTTTAACCCACGTCCCAACGGGTATCGTCGTCACTTGCCAGAACGAAAAATCGCAATTGCAGAACAAGATCTCGGCGATGCGAGTGCTTCAGGCAAAGTTGTTGGAGCGCAAGCGATCCGAAGAACGCGCGGAGCTGGACGCGTTAAAAGGCGAAGGCGGCAGTTCGTGGGGCAACCAGATGCGCTCCTACGTGCTGCACCCCTATCAGATGGTCAAGGACCTGCGGACCGAATACGAGGTCGGCAATCCGGCGGCCGTCCTGGATGGAGACATCGACGGATTCCTGGAAGCGGGAATCCGTTGGCGCAACCGAAAAGATGACGAATAACACAAGCATTCTTGCGGCCTCGATGACGCACCGTTGGCACGACTTCTGGCGGGGCGAGATCGGTGAGTGGATCATCACCAGGGGTCTGCGGATCGCCATGGTGCTGATCGCGGCGGTGCTGGCGGCGAGGTTCGTCAACTGGGTGGCACAGCAGGTGACCCGGCAGCTCAACCTCGGCTTCGCCGAAAGCGACGCGCTGGTGCGCTCGGAAGCCTCCAAGCACCGCCAGGCCGTGGCCTCGGTGATCTCCTGGGTATCGGTCGTCATCATCGGCATCTGGGTCATGCTGCAGATCGCCGACGTGCTGCAGTTCTCGGTGGGGGGTCTGGTCGCCCCGGCCACCGTGGTCGGCGCCGCCCTGGGTTTCGGCGCCCAGCAGTTGGTGAGAGACCTGCTGTCCGGCTTTTTCATCCTGGTGGAGCGGCAGTACGGCTTCGGGGATCTGGTCACCCTCACCGTCGTTGCGGCCACGGAAGCCAGCGGCACCGTCGAGAACGTGACGTTGCGGGTGACCCGGCTGCGCTCGCCGGACGGCGAGGTGCTGACCATCCCGAACGGGCAGATCGTCAAGGTGGTCAACCTGTCCAAGGATTGGGCGCGCGCGGTGGTGGACATTCCGGTGTCGACCAGCGCCGACCTGAACCGGGTCAACGAGGTCCTGCACCAGGAATGCGACCGCGCGATGGACAACCCCGTGCTGGGGGCATTGCTGCTGGATGCGCCCACCGTGATGGGGGTGGAGAGCATCGAAGTGGACACCGTCACCTTGCGAATGGTGGCCCGCACCCTGCCCGGTAAGCAGTTCGAGGTCGGCCGGCAGCTGCGTGTCCTGGTCATCCGCGCGCTGGCCCGCGTCGGGATCGTGACGGCGGCGGACGCGCGGGTGGAGCTGGTCGACGACGCGTCCGTCCCGGCCGCCGAACGGCAAACCGATAATGACGTCCAAGGTGCGGGGCAAAAGCGGTGAAATTCACCCTGAACATCCTCGAGAAGCGCGGCGACGACACGGATGCCGAACATCGCTGGCCGAATTACGTCTTCGGCGGGCGGATGCGCACGTCGACCCTGGTGCTGATCATCGCCTTTTTCCTGGTGTGGTGGACCTACGACACCTACCGCCCGGCGCCGGCGCCAAAGCCCCCGGCCCAGCAAGTGGTGCCGCCGGGGTTCGTGCCCGATCCCAACTACACGTGGGTGCCGCGCAGCCGCGTGCAGCAGCCGCCGGCGACCGTCACCTATACGCCGACCCCGACGACCACGCCGCCGCCTCCACCGCCGCCACCTCCGGTGACCACGACCACCACCACTACGCCGCCGTTCCAGATGCCGCAGCTGCCGTGCATCCTCCCGGCGCCGTTCTGCCCGCCGAGCACGAGCCCGCCCACGCCGACGCCCGAGCAACCGCAGCCGGGCCCCGGTCCGACCCCCACGACGTCGCCCCCGGCCCGTTGACTTCGCCTGCCAGCGAAAATCACCGCTACACTGGCGTGCCGTGATGATCACCCTGGACCACGTCAGCAAGAAGTACAAAAGCGCGGCCCGTCCCGCATTGGAGGACGTCAACGTCAAGATCGACAAGGGTGAATTCGTCTTCCTGATCGGCCCGTCGGGTTCGGGCAAGTCGACGTTCATGCGGCTGCTGCTCGGCGAGGAGAGCCCGACCTCCGGCGACATCCGAGTGTCGAAGTTCCACGTCAACAAGCTGCGCGGTCGTCACGTACCGAAGCTGCGTCAGGTGATCGGAACGGTCTTTCAGGACTTTCGCCTGCTGCAGCAGAAGACCGTGTACGAGAACGTCGCCTTCGCGCTGGAAGTGATCGGCAAGCGCAGTGACGCGATCAACCGCGTGGTGCCCGACGTGCTGGAAACCGTCGGCCTGTCGGGGAAGGCAAACCGGCTGCCCCACGAGCTGTCCGGCGGCGAGCAGCAACGCGTGGCGATCGCGCGGGCCTACGTCAACCGGCCGCTGGTGCTGCTGGCGGACGAGCCGACGGGCAACCTCGACCCAGATACCAGTAAGGACATCATGGATTTGTTGGAGCGGATCAACCGCACCGGGACGACGGTGTTGATGGCGACACACGACCATCACATCGTCGACTCGATGCGCCAGCGCGTCGTCGAGCTGTCGTTGGGCAGGCTGGTGCGCGACGAGCAGCGTGGCGTCTACGGGATGGACCGCTAAGTGCGCTTCGGCTTCCTGCTCAACGAGGTCCTGACCGGCCTTCGCCGCAACGTCACGATGACGGCCGCGATGATCCTGACGACTGCCATCTCGATCGGGCTGTTCGGCGGCGGCCTGCTGGTGGTACGGCTGGCCGACAACTCCCGGGAGATCTATCTCGACCGCGTCGAGACGCAAGTCTTCCTCACCGACGACATCTCCGCCAACGACGCGACGTGCGCGTCCGCTCCGTGTAAGGCGCTGCGCGACAAGGTCGATGCGCGACAGGACGTCAAGTCGGTGCGGTTCGTCAACCGGCAGGACGCCTACAACGACGCCATCAAGAAGTTCCCGGAGTTCAAGGACGTCGCGGGCAAGGACTCGTTCCCCGCGTCGTTCATCGTCAAACTCAACAACCCCGAACAGCACGCGGAATTCGACGCCGCGGTGCAGGGGCAGCCGGGGGTGCGCAGCATCCTCAACGAGAAGGACCTGATCGACCGGCTGTTCGCGGTGCTCGACGGGTTGCGGGATGCCGCGTTCGCCGTCGCGCTGGTGCAGGCGGTCGGGGCGATCCTGTTGATCGCCAACATGGTGCAGGTCGCGGCCTACACGCGACGCACGGAGATCGGGATCATGCGGCTGGTGGGCGCCAGCCGGTGGTACACCCAGCTGCCCTTCCTGGTGGAGGCGATGCTGGCCGCGTCCATCGGTGTCGCCATCGCGGTCATCGGCCTGATGTTGGTGCGGGCCTTGTTCCTGGACAACGCGCTGAGCCAGTTCTACCAAGCTCACCTGATCGCCAAGGTCGACTACGCCGACATCCTCTATATCTCGCCGTGGCTGTTTCTGCTCGGCGTGTCGATGGCGGCCCTGACGGCGTACGCGACCTTGCGCCTCTATATCCGGCGGTAGCTGTGGCCAAGGGATCCGGCCGGGCCAAGGCGGCGGGCGGCAAAGGCGGCAGCAAACAAGTTGTGGCCACCAATCGCAAAGCGCGGCATAACTATTCGATCATCGAATCGTTCGAGGCCGGGGTCGCGCTGCAAGGCACCGAGGTCAAAAGCCTGCGCGAGGGCCAAGCTTCGTTAGCTGACGCCTTCGCAACGATCGACGACGGCGAAGTGTGGTTGCGCAACTTGTACATTGCGGAGTACCAGCACGGTAGCTGGACCAATCATGACCCCCGGCGCAACCGAAAGTTGTTGTTACATCGGCAACAAATCGACAGGCTGGTCGGCAAGATTCGAGATGGTAACCTCGCCTTGATGCCGCTGTCTCTGTATTTCTCCGAGGGCAAGGTCAAGGTCGAACTGGCCCTTGCGCGCGGCAAAAGGGCTTACGACAAACGCCAGGACATGGCCCAGCGCGACGCACAGCGCGAAGTGGTCCGTGAACTAGGGCGCCGAGCGAAGGGCATGACCTGATCGGCGCCGCGTACGCCCAGCTGTCAGCCGTTACGTACGGTGTCAGCGATTTTGTGGGCGGTGTCGCAGCTCGGCGGGTGGCCGCGCTGCGCGTCATGCTGGTCGCCTATCCGATCGAGACAGTCCTACTCGGTGTGATGGCCATCTTCGTCGGTGGCCCTATTCATGTCGGGGCCGTTCTGTGGGGGACCCTCTACGGAATCGGCATGGCGTTCGGCATGTGGGCGTTCTTCGCGGCGCTGGGTTCGGGACCGATCTCCGTCGTCTCACCGCTGGCGGCCGTGCTGAACGCCGCGGTACCCGTCGCAGTGGGTATGGCTCTGGGGGAGCGGCCGGGGCAGGCGGCCCTGGTGGGTGTCGTGCTGGCCCTGGGGGCGGTGATGCTGGTCAGCCGCGAGGCCCCCGTCGAGGGGACCCCATATCGGTTCACCCCAAAAGTGGCCTGGCTCACGGTCGTTGCGGGCTCGGCGATGGGACTGAACCTGGTGTTTCTGCACCAGGCACCCCACGTCTGCAAGCTCTGGCCGCTGGTGTTCGCCCGGGTGGCGGCCAGCCTGGTGATCTTCGCGATGGCCGCAACCAGCCAGAACCTGAAGCCGCCGCGCGGCAAGCCGTTGCGGTTGGCGGTCGCCGTCGCCGTCCTAGACATCTTCGCCAACATCACCATGCTGGCGGCCCTGCACACCTGGCTGCTGTCGTTGGCCAGCATCCTGATCTCGCTGTATCCGGCGGCGACGGTCGTCCTGGCGATGGTCGTGCTGCGGGAGCGGGTGACCCGCTGGCAGGGGATCGGCATGGTGCTCGCGATGGGGTCCGTGGCGATGATCGCGTCGGCCTGACCGGCCTACGATCCTGACCATGGCCGATCGCCCCGTCACCAAACTCGACAAGTCCACCGTGCTCACCGGTCTGTTCGCCGTTTGGGACGACCTCGACGCGCTGTTGGCGGGCCTGTCCGAGGCGCAATGGCGGGCGGCGAGTCCGCTGCCGGGCTGGGACGTCAAGGCCTTGGTGTCGCACATGATCGGCACCGAGTCCTTCCTCGCCGGCATCGCCGCGCCCCAGCCCGACATCGATGTCTCCGTGCTGGAGCACGTGCGCAACGACATCGGAGCGATGAACGAGTGTTGGGTTCGCCATCTGGGCACCCACGCGGATGCCGATGTGCTGGAAAGCTTCCGGGCGATCACCGACGACCGGCGCGCGGCCCTGACGTCCCTGTCCGACGAGGAGTGGAACGCGGTGACGGCGACCCCCACGGGCCCGGACACCTACGGCCGGTTCATGCGGATCCGGGTGTTCGATTGCTGGATGCACGAGCAAGACATCCGCGTCGCATTGGAGCGGCCGCCCTCCGACGACGAGCTCGCCGGCCCGGCGGCCTCGCTTGCCGTCGACGAGATCGCCGCCACGATGGGCTATGTGGTGGGCAGGCTGGCCAAGGCCCCCGAGGGTTCGCGCGTCCAATTCGAGCTCACCGGCCCGCTGGCCCGCACCATCCGGGTCAGGGTCGACGGTCGGGCCGCCGTCGTCGACAGCTTCGCGGGACAAGAGCCGACGGCGACGATCCGGCTGGACGGGCTGCAGTTCACCAGGCTCGCCGGCGGCCGGCCGATGTGCCCCGCGCGCGCCCAGGACGTCGAACTCGGTGGCGACAAAGACGTGGCCGGCCAGATCGTCGAGCACCTCAACTTCGTGATCTGACCGCTCTTCGTCGCCTTTCGCGACGAACGTCGGATTGATGCGTTGATATGGGGGTTTTTCGCGCAACGAGTCGACGCTCGTGGCCGAGCGGGGAAGATAATCCCATTGCCGCTGGTTGATAGGCGGGTACCATTGATATTCCTGCCGAAAGTCGGCGGGATGCGAGGGGCTGAAAGGTTTCGACTTCGCGCATCGAATCAAGGGAAGCGTGCCGGTGCAGGCAACCGACCACCGTAAGCGTCGTTGCAAACAGATAAGCGCCGATTCACATCAGCGCGACTACGCTCTCGCTGCCTAAGCGACAGCTAGTCCGTCAGACCGGGAACGCCCTCGACCCGGAGCCTGGCGTCAGCTAGAGGGATCCACCGATGAGTCCGGTCGCGGGACTTATCGGGACACCAACAGCGACTGGGATCGTCATCTCGGCTTGTTCGCGTGACCGGGAGATCCGAGTAGAGGCATAGCGAACTGCGCACGGAGAAGTCTTGAGGGAATGCCGTAGGACCCGGGTTCGATTCCCGGCAGCTCCACAGAGAATGTGCTGGTCAGAGCAACCAAGCTCTGGCCAGTTTTCTTTCTGATCAATTCGGCCTCGGTGGTAGGGCCGGTTGCGCTGGAGGCGCAGAATTGCCAATCATCGAAGCATTTCCGAAGTGGGGCGCTCATCGCCGGGCGGACCTAGGCATGCTTCCCGCCTGTAGTCGGGGTAAGCGGGCGCGGTCGACCTCATCACGCGCGCTTAGCGCTTGCGGCGAACAACGATGCCGTTGAGCAGGTTTTCCAGAGCCGCGAGCGAATCTCTACTCTCGCGCATCGGGTCCGCTGAGCGGGCAACCGTCATCGCGGCTTCACACATCGCGCCATGAACGAGGTGCGCCAAAGGCTCCACCCGCTGGCGCCCGAGGTGGCCGTCGGCGATCGCTTGGGAAAGACCCTGCCGGAGCAGGGAAGTGACATGCTCGTCTTCGAGCTTGCGCATCGTCTCCCAACCGAGGACTGCGGGAGCATCGATCAGCGTGATGCGCTGCACCCCTGGATCCAGCACCGCGTCGAAGAACGCTCGGCAGCCACTCAGGACATTCTGCCAGCTGCTGTTGCCGCGTCGGGCAGCGCGCAGCACAGCCTGGCCGATCGCAACCTGCTCGGCTTCATAAACCGCGGCGAACAACGCGCGTTTGCCCGGGAAGTGATGGTAGAGCGCGCCCTTGGTCATGCCGGCACCTTCGACGATGCCATCGACGGAGGTGGCGTCGAAGCCGTCCTCGGCGAATGCGCGGCGCGCCACCGACACGATCTGCTCGATGGTGACGCGCGTGCGCTCTGCTTGGGTACGCGGGCCGGTCACGGGTCTCAGCATACGCGATACATACCCAGGGTACATACTTGTGGTACATACTGTCAGTATGTATATACTGCCGGTATGCAAATCCAACGGCATGTCTGTCCGCTCTGCGAGGCCGGTTGCGGTTTGGAGAGCAGCGTGGATGCGGGCGAGGTCAGCTCCATCCGTGGCAATCGCAACCACGTATCGAGCCGCGGACATGTCTGCCCGAAAGCCTTCGGGCTCAAAGAGCTTCATGAAGATCCCGACCGGTTACGTGCACCGCATCTCCGCAGCGCCGACGGTCGGCTTCAGCCCGCGTCCTGGGAGGAGGCGTTCGCGGTCGTCGATCGACGACTCACCGCGGTCATTGACCAGCACGGCGCGGATGCCGTGGCCTTGTACCTCGGCAACCCGGTGGCACACGACTTTGCCACGACGCTCTATGGCAGCGCCGCGATGCGGGCGCTCGGCTCACGCAACATCTACACCGCGAACACCGTCGACGCGATGCCGAAATTTGTTGCCTGCCAACTCATGTTCGGCGGGATGTACACAGTGCCGCTGCCCGACGTCGACCGCTGCTCATATCTATTGATCTTGGGCGCTAACCCGATGGTGTCCAACGGGAGCCTGCTCACCGCTCCGGGTATGCGGGGACGGCTACGTGCGCTGCGGCGCCGCGGGGGGCGGTTGGTCGTGGTCGACCCCAGCCGGAGTCGAACTGCCCAAGAGGCCGACGAGCACTACCGGATCCGGCCGGGCACCGATGCACTGCTCCTGCTGTCGTTGGTGCATGTTCTGTTCAGTGAGGATCGCATCGATCTTGGCCGGCTGGGCCCGCACACTCGCGGCGTCGAAACCGTTGAGCAGGTCGCACGCGAGTTTTCTCCGGAGACCGTTGCTCCGCACTGCGAAATCCCGGCCGAGGAGATTCGCCGGCTCGCGCGTGATCTGGCCACCGCGCCGGCTGCGGCCGTGTACGGCCGCACCGGCACTTGCACTCAGCGCTTCGGGACCGTGTCGAGCTGGCTGATCGACGTCCTCAATGTCCTGACCGGCAACCTCGATCGGCCCGGCGGTGCCATGTTCGCCCGCCCTGCGGCCGATCTGCGACTGGTCACGGCGGGGCGGACGGGCACCGCGATCGGGCGGTGGCGCAGCCGGGTGCGTGGCGCCCCCGAGACTCTCGGAGAGCTGCCGCTGGCCTGCCTTGCCGAGGAGATCGACACGCCTGGAGCAGGGCAGGTGAAGGCGCTGATCACCGTAGCCGGAAATCCGGCGCGCTCAGCTCCGAACAGCTCGCGCCTCTCGGCTGCGTTCGAGCAGCTCGAACTCATGGTCAGCCTGGATCTGTACCGCAATGAAACGACACGGCATGCGCACGTACTGTTGCCGGCGCTCTCGCCGCTGACCAAGCCCCACTATGACTTGTTCTTCGGCCATTTTGCGATCCGCAACACTGCCACCTACTCACCGCCGGTGCTGCCCGCGCAGCCCGGCGACAAAGCGGACTGGCAGATCTTGCTGCGCTTGATCGGAATCCTGGCACGACAAGGCGCCACGGCCGACCTGAAGGCCATCGACGACATGGTCGCCGAATCGCTGGCGAAGGCTGTCGGCGGCGATGCGCATGGACAGCTTCGCGGCCCCGAGCGTCTTCTTGACTTGTTGTTACGCGCAGGACCCTACGGCGACGCCGATGGGCCGCTCACCCTGGCCCGGTTGCGCGAGTATCCCAACGGGATGGATTTCGGCCCACTGAGCCCACAGCTGCCCGGGATACTCAACACACCGTCGGGGCAGATCGAGCTCGCCCCACCACCGTTGGTGGACGATGTTGCCCAATTGCGCGCCAGCTTCCTCCGGCCCCGTAAACACAGCATGGTGTTGGTCGGGCGGCGTCACCTGCGGTCGAACAACTCCTGGATGCACAACTTGCCCACGCTGGCCAAAGGACCAGACCGGTGCACATTGCAAATTCACCCCACCGACGTCGCACGTCTCCAGCTCGGCAAGCACGCCCGGGTGAAGTCGCGCGCCGGCGTAATCGACGCTCCGGTGGAGGTGACCGACGCAGTGACCCCCGGCGTGGTCTCACTACCGCATGGTTGGGGACACGACGAACCAGGAACGGCTGCCGCTATCGCGGCACAACGGCCGGGAGTCAACAGCAACCTCTTGGCCGACGGCATAGAACTCGATCCACTATCCGGCACCGCGGTGCTCAATGGCATCCCGGTAGAGATCACTGCAACCCCCACACCAACGCTCGACGCCACGCAGGAGAACTCCCATGTCCACTGAGGCTGTGCTGCGCGAGGCACTGCGCAACTACGCCGAGGCTAAGAACCGACACGACGTCGAAGCGATCGTGGCCGCATACGCACCCGACGGCAGCTACCAAGACTCTGGGGTTCGCCAGCCGGTCACCGGCCACGCGCAATTGCGCAAGTTCTACGCGGCCTTCTTCCAATCAGTGCCTGATTACCAGGGCCACTTCGATGGGACGGCATTCGGCGACGACACGGCCGTGGTGTGGGGGCGCATGACCGGGACGGTGGGGAACAATCTCCTCGGCCTGACCACTGATCCCGGCAGCCGCATCGATGTCCCCGTCACGTTCGTGTGCACCTTCCGCGGCGGACAGCTCACCAGCGACTGCGGCTACTTCGATACCAGGATCCTTCATCACCAAGTTGGTTTCGCCGGGCCGGCTGCTGCGCTGGAGCCGCCGGTGTCAACGGTCGCATCCTTCGTCGCGGGTTGGGCCCGATTCTGGGCTGCGCCCACCGACACCACCCGCGTTCACGGCCTCGTCACCGACGATGTTGCGCTGCACTGGCCGGGAATTGCCGAACCATTGCGCGGACGCAATGCCTATGTCGCCCAACTGGCCGCCGCGGTCAAGCACGTTCCGGACCTGACGTTATCGGTCGCCGACTACGCGCACCGCGGCAACGTCCTCCTGATCGCGTGGGAAGGCCGTGGAACGGTGGATGGTTCGGTACGGCGCTGGTGCGGTGCCGACCGGTTCCGGCTTCGAGACGGCCAAAGCGCCGAGACGACGGTCGTATTCGATACGAGGGGCATGACGCCCAGCCGCAAGCGGCACCTAATTCCGGCCAAACCATAACTGAGGAGGCAGTTTTCGTGCGCGCAATCATCCAACATGAGTGGGACGGCCCCGCCTCCCTGCGGTTAGCGGAGGCCCCCGAACCGCAGCCGGCCCCGACCGAGGTGAAAGTCCGCGTTCACGCCGCTGGTGTTAACCCAGTGGACTACTACACAAGTGGAGGTCGGGCATATAACCGGGTGCTCAATCTGCCGTTCATTCACGGCTGGGACGTCGCAGGGGTAATCGAGGAGGTCGGCTACGGCGTCAACCGATTCAATGTCGGCGATCGGGTTTTCGGAATGCCATGGTTCCCGCGCCAAGCGGGCGGATACGCCGAGTTCGTCACCGGGCCGTCACGGCACTTCGCGGCTATGCCCGCCGGGTTGGACTTCACCGAAGCAGCCGCCCTGCCGCTCGCGGGGCTCACCGCATGGCAGATGCTTGTCGACGTCGCCCACGTTGCGCCCGGCCAGCGCGTGCTGATAGCTGGCGCCGCTGGGGGAGTCGGGCATTTGGCGGTCCAGATCGCCAAGGCGCACGGCGCTTACGTCATTGGGACCGCCCGCGCCGCCAAACACCGCTTCCTTGCCGAGCTGGGTGTTGACCAGGCGTTGGATTACACCGTAACGCCGGTCCACGAGGTAGTCGGTGATGTTGACGTGGTGATCCAGATGTTCGGTGGTGATGCTGGTGTCGAGGCATTGGGATGTCTTCGTCCCGGGGGGATTCTGGTCAGCGCTCAAGCCGCCTGGACGCCAGGCCTGCACGAGCGTGCGAAAGAGCTCGGAGTTCACGCCTACGACTACCTGGTCGAGCCCGACGCGGCCGGCCTCCGGGGCATCGCGCAGCTCGTCGAATGCGGAAAATTGCGGGTGCATATCGCCGAGCGGCTCCCGCTAGCCGACGCGGCGCGTGCCCTGACCATCAGCAGCCAGGGCCGCACCAGCGGCAAGATCATTCTCACCGTGGTGTGAACGAACCGGACGTGGGCCCCATGACTTCTCTTGCATCTCACCGGCAACTGCACGATCCAGGTGGGAAAGGCGCATTGCGTGTCGGGATCGTGGCGCTGCTTGCCGCTGACCAATGGCCGGGTACCGAACCTGACCAACTCGCCCGCATGGTGCGCACCATCGAGGATCTCGGCTTCGACTCGCTATGGGCCAACGACTCACTGATTGGCCCACGTATCGAAGCGTTGACATTTCTCGCGGCTGCCGCTTCGGTGACTGAGCGGGTGACACTTGGCACCGCTGCGCTTCTTCCTGCGTTGCGCAGACCTGTACAAGCCGCGCAAGCGCTAGCCTCCATCGATCGATTGGCGCAGGGCCGCCTCGTCGTAGCTGTCGGTGCCGGCTTTCCGGGGATATCGGAGACCGAATACGCGGTGTCGGAAGTGTCATGGCGACGGCGCTCCAGGCGGCTCGACGAGACTGTTGCGCTCTGGCGACAGCTATGGGCCGGGGCAGGGCCGAGCGCGTTTCACGGCGATACGATCGCCCTGAGTGACATTCCTTCTGGGATAAGGCCGTTCAACCCTGCCGGGCCGCCGGTCTGGCTTGCCGGCGACACGCCGCGCGCCCGCGCTCGCGCGGGGGCGGCATATGACGGTTGGCTGCCCTACCCGCCGACGCCGTCGGGTTTCGCGACGGGTCTAGGTGACGTTCGCGCCGCAGCCAAGCTGGCTGGGCGGCCGACTGACGCCGTCACCCCAGCCCTTTTTGTGACGGTCCTTGTAACGGACTCGCCAGATGGCGGTCGATCCGAACTTGATCGGTTCACCACCGCAACGTATGGATTTCCGCTTGCGGCCGTCGAGAGTCTCCAGGCCTTCGCCGCCGGGTCCGCTGAGGCGGTTGCGGCCAAGCTGGCGAACTACATCGATGCCGGAGTGCGCCACTTGGTCTGCCGTATCGGGGTGCTCACGCAGGATGGGTTCCGGGTGCAGCTCGAACGACTTCGAGATGTGAAGGATCGCTTGGAGGAGGCGTCCCGTGCTTACCCGTGAGCGCACGACGGTCGGCCTGCTCCGCGAGTACCAGAACTTCTCGGATTTGTTGGCCAGGCTCGATATGTCGATGTGGACCCGAGCCACCCGCTGCGCCGGTTGGCAGGTGCGCGACGTCGCCGCCCATGTTGTGGGTCAGGCGATCGACACCGTCACGGGCGCAAGCGGTACGCGAAGCGCCGATGAACAGGCGGCGTCGCTGCGCGCCCAACCGCCCAACGACCTTGCCGCCCAGATGCGGCAGATCGGAGAGTCGACGGCAGGGCTGTTGACCGCGTTCGGCGACGACATGTGGGTCCGACCCAGTCCAGCACCGCGTTTCACTGTTGGCCGGGCAATACATGCTCTATTGATGGACGCGTACGTGCACGCCGACGACATCCGCGACGCCATCAATCAGCCATCAGATCTACGCGAAGGACTTTATGACAGCCTTGATTTCGTCCTCGACATCCTAAGCCGCGATCCCATCATCGCAGCCGACTCGCACGTAGTCCGCCTGCTTGCGATACCGGCCGCGGCATTCCCGAAGGAAAGCGGAATCGACGCCCACAAATTCCTTCTCGCTGCTACAGGGCGACGCGACCCACGGATGCTGGGTCTTCCCGAAACAGTGAATATCTTTCGCGCGTGACTGGAGCGTGCCCGCAGCTCAGTAACGGGCTTTTCCGAAATGGCGTGCAGCCCTGGGTGAGTAGTCCTGACGAGCCGCGCTTAGGCCGTCCGCGGTCTGCGAGGTTCGGCTAGTCGTCTGCAGGTTGATTCCTGCGAGCATCCCAAATTCTTTGTGTGTGCTCACCGATCGATCGGTGATGGATTTCCTGAAAGTTCCGTCCACCGCGCCGGAATGTGGCAATGACCGCGGACGGCACCTCCTGCTCAGGCGTCGGTGCCGACAGCCACTCGCACGGTCTTACGTGCACCAAATCCACTGCGGCGGCCGCTTCGCCGGCGTCATAGAAGTACGGCCCGCAGATGCGGCCCAACCAGAACCACCCGTCGGTGTCGCGGCTCCACACAAACGAGCCGTCATCGAGGTCGGCGAATCGGCCGACCCGACGGACAAGCCGTTCCTGTTCGCCCGAGCGATCCACGTATTGCCCGAAGCCGCACAGGCCGAGCCGTCGAGCGCGGTCGATGGCAGCTTGCGGCTCGACGGCATCGTTGCGGGAACGCATCGGCGCGCGGTGGACGGCGACCATGACAAACATCGTGCCCTGATTACCGCCGGCAACCCCCAGGCGTGCGCCGATCGCCAAGCGCCGATGCTCGATGCGCTAGGACCGAAG
The DNA here is from genome assembly GCF_035666375.1 of Mycobacterium sp. 5-140-3-2. Classification (NCBI taxonomy): domain Bacteria; kingdom Bacillati; phylum Actinomycetota; class Actinomycetes; order Mycobacteriales; family Mycobacteriaceae; genus Mycobacterium; species Mycobacterium sp. 5-140-3-2. The sequence goes on along the minus strand of NZ_CP142025.1, from coordinate 4,198,780 downwards.
TGGCTGCATCGGGGCGAACCCAGATGTGGCGGCGCTTACGGCGCCGTTAGCTCTTCCAGACGACCTTGTCGATGCCGGCGGCATCCCGGTAGACAACGCTGTCCGGCGCCGTGCCGCCTCGAACGTCGAAGTAGAGCCGCCCGGTCGCCTGGGCGCCCGGCGCGATCGGCTGGTTCGGCAGGCCGTCTACTTCATGCCCTTTCATGACCGCGTAGGTCGAGCTGTTGACGGCACGCGCGTTGAAGTCGGCAATGACCGGAGTCGCATTACCGCGCACACCTGTGGCCGTGACGTCGGAGTACCAGATGCCATCGTTGTGGCCGCTGGGCTGCAAGTTGTTCACGGTGTAGTTGATGGCTTCTGCGCCGTTTGCGCTTGGAATCTCTGCGGATTGGCCAAACGCTACGACTTGCGGATCCGCCAGCGCCGGCGACGCCATCAGAATTCCCGCCGTCGCGATGCCGGCGGCGGCCGCCGTCGTCTTCATGGCAACCTTGGAGAGCATCATGGCAAAACCCCTTCCCTAGGTCCCTGCGGTCAAGAAGCGCTAGCCGCTTGCTCGACATACCGGGAGGTATCCAGACTCGCCGGTTTCAAACCTGCTCGGGCGAGGTCAGAGGGTGAATCGTTCTAGCCTTTCGGACTCAGGACGACCACCGGGATGGGTCGTGACGTCCGCTTCTGATACTCCACGTAGCGGTTTTGGTTGTTGTTGTTGACGATCTGCCATAGCCGCGGGTAGTCGGGGTCATCGGGCAGCACCGGTCGCGCGGTGACGGCGAAACGCCGTGGTCCGACGTTGATCTCGACGTCGGGGTTGGCTTTCAGGTTGTGGTACCAGCCGGGGGCTTCGGGGGCGCCGCCCTTGGAGGCGACGACCAGATACTTGTCACCGTCGCGGGCATAGGTCAGCGACGTCGTGCGTCGTTTACCGGTCTTCGCGCCGACGGTATGCAGCAGCAGGCTCGGTATCCACAGCGCGCGGTGACCGATCCAGCCATTCGTCTTCTGATACACCGTGTCGTGCACTCGCAGCAGCTGCGGAAGCACCTTTTCCTCCACGAAACTCATAGCTGTCAGTTTCGCTCGGCGGCGCCGGTATTTGCCAGGGGGTTCCTCGAAGCGGGAGGCAATTCGGACGTATATCCGCACATGGCCGCGGAGATAGCTATAGTCACCTCGGACTGAAGGGGCGGTTGGGGTCAAGGGGGGTCAGACGGTAATTGGCGCAGATACTGACATAGCTGCCCCGTCGCGATTTCGCATGTATCTACCATTCTCGAGAGTTGCCCTTCACCCAGTTGGTGACGATGGCAGACGTTGAGAGCGTCAGCCCCGTCACGCAAGCGCGGGGCCTGCGTCCGCCGAAGCCGGCATTTCGCCAAGACCTCGAAGGCCTGCGTGCCGTCGCGGTGTTGGCCGTCGTGCTCTTTCATGCCGGCGTGCCCGGTGTGGGCGGTGGGTTCACCGGCGTCGACGTGTTCTTCGTCATCTCGGGATTCCTCATCACCGGAATGCTTTACCGCGAGGTAAGCACTGCAGGCACCGTCCGGCTGGGCCGCTTCTACGGGGCGCGAGCCCGCCGGCTGCTGCCGGCATCGGCTGCGGTGGGCGTTGTCACCGCGATCGCCTCGGCGATCCTGTTGCCCCCGTTGCAAGCCGAGGGCGTCATCGGTGACGGCATCGCCAGCGCGCTGTACATCGGCAACTACTGGTTCGTCTTCCACGGCATCGACTACCAACTTGCCTACACGCCGCCGTCGCCGTTCCAGCACTACTGGTCCCTGGGCGTCGAGGAGCAGTTCTACCTGGTGTGGCCGGCCGTCATCATCGGTACGGCCTGGGCCACCCGGCGGCGGCGTCGGCGCGCCGCGGGCGTGTCGTCCGAGCGTCCTTATCTCCTGGTCCTTGCGCTGGTCGCGGTCCTGTCGTTTGCCGCGTCACTGCTGGCCACCCCGATCGTGCCTTCCGTCGCGTTCTTTTCACTGCCCACCCGGGCGTGGGAGTTGGCCGTGGGCGGCCTGGTGGCCCTGACGACCACCCAGTGGCGCCGGCTGGCGGCGCTGCCCGCCGCGATCGCGGGATGGGCGGGCCTGGCACTGATCCTGCTGGGTTGCACGGTCTTGAGCGTGATGACGCCCTACCCGGGCACGGCCGCCCTGCTGCCCGTGCTCGGCACCGCACTCGTGATCGGCGCGGGCTGTGTCCACCCCACCCGAGGGTGCGGGCACCTTTTGGCGTGGTCGCCGATCGGAGCCATCGGCCGAATTTCGTATTCGTGGTATCTCTGGCACTGGCCCGTGTTGTTGCTCGCGCCGCCGTTGCTGGGCCATCCGCTGGGACTGGTGGGCAGGCTGGCGACGGTCGCGATATCCGGCGGTCTGGCCGTGCTCACCCTGCGCTTCATCGAAAACCCGCTCCGCTTCGCCCCTTTCGTGCGCCGGTCCGCGTTCCGCAGCCTGTTGCTCGGTGGCGGTGCGACCGCGGTGGCGGTATGCGTGGGCGCGGCGTTGTTGGTGGCGATCCCCGCCCCCGTCGGTCACGGTGCCCCGGCGGCGGCGCTGAAAGTCACCGGGCCGATACCACCGGCGGGTGACAGCCTCGACGCGTACGACGCGGCGGTGCAGTACGCGTTTGCGCAAGTGCAGACGATGGTCGCGGTATCCGCCGATCTCAAGGCAGTCCCGTCGAATCTCGACCCATCGATCGGCGCTGCTTCAGCCGAAAACCCGATCGCCTACTTCAAGGGCTGCTTGCGCAATTTTTTGGAGGCCGATCAGCCCGAGTGCATCAGCGGCGACAGGGCGTCAAAGACCGGCGTCGCCCTGGTCGGTGACTCGACCGCAGCGATGTGGATCCCTGCATTCCAGCAGGTCACCGGGCGGCGGCACTGGCGGCTGGATGCCCTGACCAAAGGCGGCTGCCCGATGCTGGACCTGCCCATCATCAACCCGTTCCTGCGCCGGGAATTCACCGAGTGCGACAAGTGGCGCGATCTGGTCGTCGCCCGCCTGCGCAACCAGCATCCACAGTTGGTCGTGTTGAGCCTGTGGCGCAAATACGGTGACCGTTACGACTTTCCGGCCGGTGTCACGTCATACGACTCGGCCTGGCTCGGCAGCCTGACCCGACTCGTCCAGCAGCTGCGCGGTACCGGTGCCAAGGTGCTGGTGCTCGGGCCGGCCCCGGATCCGCACGCATTGGTGCCGACCTGCCTGTCCGGTCACCTCGATGACGCGACGGCCTGCGCGCCGCCGAGATCGACGGCGGTGAACGATCCGGGCATCGCCGCCGAGGCGGCGGCCACCAAAGCCGGCGGCGGACAGTACGCCGACCTCACCGAGCTGTTCTGCACCTTGGACCGGTGCCCGGTCATCGTCGGCAACACCGTGGTGTTCCACGACGCCAACCATCTGACGTTCGAATACGCCCGGGAACTGGCGCCGGTGATGGGCGCGCTGGCCGATCGCGCGCTGCTCCCCGGCTGAGCTTTGCGACGATCCTCACCGGAACCGTTCAGCCGGTGCGCTCATGTTCGCTACCCTTAACTCGATCATCAGTTGCCTGGGAAGTTGAGGCCACGAAATGGCTGAAAGACCCAAGGCTCGCCCCCGGGCGCCGGGACCGAGCGACATCGTCGCGGAGTTGGCTGCCGCCGGATTCGACAACGCGCGCCAGATCGCTCGAGGCGCCGCCGGCGTGGTGTATCGCTGTCGCGAGACTGCGCTCGGTCGCAACGTCGCCATCAAGGTGTTGCCGACCTTCGGCGACGACGAGAGTCGCGAACGATTTCTCCGCGAGGGCTACGCCATGGGCGGCCTGTCGGGCCATCCGAACATCGTCAACATTCTGCGCGTCGGCGTCACCGCGGGCGGCCGGCCTTATATCGTGATGTCGTACTGCGCCGCCGGTTCCCTGGGCCTGCGGGTGCAGCGAGAGGGGCCGATCGCCTGGCCCGAAGCGATGCGGATCGGTGTGAAATTGTGCGGGGCGCTCGAAACCGCTCACCTGACAGGAACTTTGCACCGCGATATCAAGCCCGCGAACGTTCTCGTCAACGACTACGGCGAACCGCAGCTCACCGATTTCGGGACGGCGCACGTCGCTGGAGGCTATGAAACGGCGTCCGGGTTGTTTTCCGGCACAGTCGATTTCCTCGCGCCCGAGGTCATGACCGGCGATCCGGCGACGGTCGAGACCGATGTTTACTCGCTCGGTGCCACGCTCTATGCGCTCATCGCCGGCAACGCCGCATACGAGCGCCGCAGCGGCGAAGACCTCCTCGCGCAGTACACCCGGATCAAAAGCACGCGGGTCCCGGACCTGCGCCCCAATGGGATCCCCGACGCGGTCTGTTCGGCGATCGAAAAAGCGATGCGGTTCGATCCCGCCGAACGGCCGGCGTCAGCGGCGGAGTTCGGCCGCGAATTGCAGGAGAGCCTGCGCCGCAACGGATTAAAGCCCGATTCCATGGCGATTACCGCCGCGGGTGCGGGTTCGGGGCGCATCGCGCGGCCGGTGCCGAGACCGCCGAGGATCGCCAAACCGGGCCCACGGATCGCCGGCCCGGAAAGTGCCACCTCGCTGATGAATGCGCTGGGAGATCGCACCACCTCGACGCCACCGCATCCGCCGTCACGGCCGCCCGGTCGCCCGCAGCCGGGCCGCGCACCCGCTGTCTCGCGCGGCCCAAACACGTCCGAGCCCACCCAGATGATCCCCGAACAGACAAGTGTCACCGACGCGATCGCGCCGACGAGTTCTGCCGACCGTGTTCCGGATACGCCGCGCGGATTGGCGACCGGCGCGGTGGCGTGGCCGAAACCGTCGAAAGCGAAGCGAAGCCGCGCCACCGCGGCGCTGATCGCCGTCGCGATCGTGGTGGCCGTGTTGGTGCTGGGCAGCGGCGTCTACGTGCTGCTGACGCACGGCAAGCGGCACCCCCAGGCCGCCGCGAGCCAGCCGAGCCAGGCGTCGGTGAAGTGGCAGCCGATCACGAACGCGCGCATCGCACGCGACGCGGCGGCAACCACCCAGGCCGACGGCACGATCTGGATATTCGGCGGAATCGGCAGCAACCACGCCGTCGTCGCAAACCACGAGGGGTATGACCCCGTCATCGACAGCTGGAAGAGCGGCGACGATCTCCCGGTCCCGGTTCAACAGGCCATGGCCGTGACGTGGCAGGGAAACCCGATCGTGCTCGGCGGCTGGCGCGCCGCGGGCGCGCAAAAGGTTGCCAGCGACCAGGTTTGGCGCGTGGTCAACAGTCACTGGGTGGAGCTGCCCCACCTGTTGCAGCCCCGCGCGGCAGCGGCGGCGGCCGTGGTGGGTGACCGCATCATCGTCACCGGCGGCGTCGACGCCAACGGAGCGCTGCTGAACTCCACCGAGATCTTCGACGGCAACGCCTGGACCCTCGGCACCCCCATCCCGACCCCGCGACAGATGCTGGCCGCGGCCTCGGACGGGAAACTGGTGTACACGGTCGGCGGGACCAACGGGAACGCCGACCTGGTAGCGGTCGAGGCGTACGACCCGGCCGCGAAAACCTGGACGAAATTGCCCGACCTTCCCCAGCCTCGCAGTGACCTTGGCGTGGCGATCGCGGACCGGCGCCTGGTCGCCGCCGGGGGTCAGTCGGCGGGGCAAGTCCTCAAGAGCGTGGCGGTGTTCGATCTGTCGACGAAGACGTGGGATGGCTTGCCGGACATGGGGACTGCGCGCCACGGCATGGCGGTCGATGCGGTGGGGAAGTCCATCTACGCCGTCGGGGGGTCGACGGCCGTCGGTGACGACCAGGTGACCGCGACGGCCGAGGCGTTACAGCTGCCGCCACGCCTGGCCCAGCCGGCCGCGCAGTGGCGTTCGCTACCGGACGCGCCCACACCCCGGCTGATGACGGCGTGGACCGTGCTGGGCGACAAGATCTGGATCATGGGCGGACTGCGCGACGGAGTCGCACTTCAGACGGTCGAGAGTTACGACCCGCGCACCGGCGCCTGGCAAGCCCAACCCCCGCTGCCCGTCCCGCTCCACCACGCCGCCGCGGCCACGTATCGCAACGAGGTGGTGGTCCTCGGCGGCGCCAGCGGCGACCTCACGCAGGCGTCCACCAAGGTGTTCGCGTTGCGCGGCGGCAATTGGGTGGAGCTGGCCGGCCTCAGCCACGCGCGGGCGGCACCGGCGGCCGCGGTGGTCGGTGACAAGCTCGTCGTCGCCGGCGGACAGAACGCCAAGCAGCTCGTCGGCCAGACCGAGGTCTTCGACGGCAGCTCGTGGCGCGACGCGGCCAACATGCCCACCCCGCGCGAACACTTGGCCGCGGCGTCCGACGGCACCTACATGTACGCGGTCGGCGGGAGGTTCCTGTCCGCCGACAAGAATTCCGCGGCGTTCGAACGGTTCGATCCCCAAGCAGGGACCTGGACCAAGTTGGTCGACATGCCAACTCCGCGTGGAAGTTACGGCGCCGCGTTCATCGATGGCCGAATCGTGGCGGTCGGTGGTGAGGAACCAACCCAGGTGTTGGGAGTCGCAGAAATGTACGACATCGCAAATGCGAAGTGGTCCACGCTGCCCCCGCTGCCGACGCCGCGTCACGCTGAGGCGGTCGCGGCGGTGGGCAACACCGTGTACTGCATTGGCGGTGCAAACCGGCCCACCCATGAGGGCCCCGTCGCGACGGTCGAGGCTTTGGACTTCGTCTAGCGACGGATCAATGGCGCTTGAGCCGGCTGCGCCACCCCACGATTCCCGCGTACACGACCGTCAGCAACACCAGCATGCCGACGTCGAACAGCCATGTCCCCGCCGTGTGTTTAAAGTGGCGGTCTTTCGGGGCGAGCGGCCCGGGCTCGATCGTCCACAAGTCGACCGTCGAAGCCTGCGCCGCATACCCCCAACGGGAGGGGACCGCCCAGGACATCTGATCCAGCCCGATCCGGTCGGTGACCGGGACCATCCCACCGCAGAGCACCAGCTGCAACATGAGCGACACCACCAGGAGCGGCATGATCTGCTCGTTCGAGCGCGCCAGCGAGGACAGGACCAGGCCGATCATCGCCGCGGCCACGCACATGGCGGCGGTGGCGACGTACAGCTCGAGTGTGGCGCTGCCAAGGAGCAGGGCCGGCCGGGTCGGCGCGCCTTTCCCCAGAATGGTGATGGTGGTCGCGATCGTCGACTGGACGATGGCGAACACAAAGAAGACCGCCATCTTCGCGAGCAGATAGGCCTTGGTCGACAGGCCGACCGCCTGTTCGCGGCGAAAGATCGGGCGCTCGCCGATAAGATCGCGGATCGTCAGCGCGGTGCCCATGAAGACGGCGGCCATGGTCAGCAACATCAACACCGATCCGGGCTCGTCGGACCCGTCGCCGTTCGGATCGGCCACGCGGAATCCCGTCGAGCCGGGAACGGTCAGCGCCAGCGCGCCCATCACGAACGGCAGCAGCGCCAGGAAGATGAAGTAGGCGCGATCGGCGACGATCAGCCGGACCTGGCGGCGGGCGATCGTCGAGAATTGACGCCAGGTGCTGGAGCGCGCCGGAGCGCCGAGATCGGCCGGCTTGTCCGCGTCGGATACAGGAGGCGGCGGTTTGGCTTGGGCCAGGAATCGACGGTTGGCTTCGTCGGGGTCCGCGCCCACCATTCCAAAGATCTTGGCCCAGTTGGTGGTTCCCATGGTCGCTTCGATGTCGCCGGGTGGACCGCAGTAGGCGGTCTTGCCGCCCGGCGCCATCAGCAACACCTGGTCGCACAGATCGAGGTAGCTCAGCGAGTGCGTCACCACCAGCACGACGCGGCCGGCGTCGGCCAGCTGCCGAAGCATCGTCATGACCTGCAGGTCCAATGCGGGGTCCAGGCCCGACGTGGGCTCGTCGAGGATCAGCAGCGACGGCCCGGTGAGCAGTTCCAGGGCCACCGAGGCGCGCTTGCGCTGCCCGCCGGACAGCTTGTCGACTCGCGTGTCGGCGTGCTTGGTCAAGCCGAGTTCCTCGATGACCTGCGCGACGACCTGTGCGCGGTCGGACTTGCTGGTGTCGGTCGGCAGCCGCAACTCGGCCGCGTAGTTCAGCGCCTGGGTCACCGTGAGCTGGCGGTGCACGACGTCGTCTTGGGGCACCATCCCGATCCGGCTCCGCAACGACGCGAACTGGGCGTGGATGTCGTGGCCCTCGAACGTGATCGAGCCCGAGGTCGGACAAGTGGCGCCGGCGATCAGCCGGGACAACGTGCTCTTGCCCGCTCCCGACCCACCGATGAGCGCGGTCAGCGTCCCGGGCCGCGCCGTCAGGGACACCTTTTGGATCAGCCGCTTGTTGTCGACGTGAAAGTCGACCTCCCGCACTTCCAGCCCGCCGGTGCGGGTGGCCGCTTCGGCGCGGCGCAGCAGGATTTCACCGTTGAAAACCAGGTCGACGTTGCCGATCGTGATTACGTCACCCTCGGTGAGCGGTGCCGACAAGATGCGGGTGCCGTTGACGAAAGTCCCGTTGATGCTTTGCGCGTCGTGGATCTCCATGCCGGTGGGGCCCGGCACCAAGTAGGCATGATGGCGCGACGCCAAGACGTCCGAGATGACGATGTCGCTGTCTTCCGCGCGGCCGATGACCGCCGCCCCCGCGGGGGGCGCCCCGAGCCTCGAACGTGACCGCTGCACGGCGCGCCGCAGGTTGGCGCTGTCGAAGCCCGAGGCTTCAAGGGTCTGTGCCCCGATCTCGGTGAGCGGCTGGAGCCCCGCCGGCTGCGGCGCCGGGTGGGGAGCGCGCGGGGGCTGGCCGGCGGGCGGGTAGCGCGGCGGGGCGGGTTGCGGTCGCGCGATGCGGGGCGGCGGGACGCCGGGCCGCCGTGGCGGTTCCGGACGGGCGGTCTTCGGGGCGCCCGGCGGCGCGATCACCGGCACCGCCTCCAGGGTGGGCGGTAGTTGGCCCACCGCCCCGTCGTGCCGGCCGATCCCAAAGCTCAGACGCGGCCCGTCGGGCCGGGCGAGGTTGAGGCTCTGGCGATCGTGGATGTCGACGGCCCGTACCCGGTGACCATTGACGAAAATGCCGGAGGGCGAACCGTTGTCGATCGCGATCCATTTGGCCCCGTCGAAGCGCAGCAGGAGGTGGGCGCGGGCGATCAGCGGATGGGCGACGCGCATGTCGGCGCGGAGGTCACTTCCGACCACGATGTCGTGGCCCGGCGCGAAACTGCGCTGTGACCACTCCGATTGAACCGTCAGCACGGGCGGTGCAGGCCTACTCATCACCTAAGTATTGGACTCGCCGCCAGCAAACGCTCACTTTTTCGCTTTATAGGTGCAGACGGCCGGTTTTGCCGCCTGCGCTTCGCGCGGTGTTCTCGGTGATGATGTCGCACGCCGTCTCGTAGAACGCGCTGATCAACGTGGAGAACGAGAGCTGGAAGGGATGGATCATGTAGACGTCAAGCTGCTCGAGGCGCCATTCGGGCAGCACCGGCACGATGCTGCCGTCCCGCAACTCGGAGGTGACGATGATCTGGCTCGGCATCGCACCGACACCGAGCCCGTTCAGGATGTACTGCTTGCACACCTGAAAATTGTTGGCTCGCGCCCGAACCATCGGCGAGAGCTCATGGCGCCGCTTGTTCTTGGCGACGGTGAGCCTGCGCGGTCCCTCGCTGACTCCGCAGTCGATGAACGGCACGGTATCCAATTGGGTGGGAGCGGTGATGGGTTCGGGTAGCTCCCGTATGAACTCCGGTGACGCACAAAGGAACAGTTCGAGGCTGAAGACCTTGCGCGCGATCAGCGTCGAGTCCTGCAGCGGCCCCGTGCCGAAAACCACGTCGAACCCGTCGTGGACGGGATGAACGACGTTGTCCACCAAGCGGATATCCAGCCGCGACTGGGGATATTGCTTCAGGAATTTGGCGCCGACTCGCGATGCGTAGTCGATGCCGACAAAGACCGGGATGGCAACGCGCAACTCACCCTGCGGCTCGAGCTTGCTGCCTTCCACCAGCGCCCGCACACCGTTGGCCTCGGCCAAGATGTTCACGCCGTGGCTGTAGATCTTTTCGCCAAGGTCGGTGACGGTGAGCTGGTGCGTGTTCTTGCGCAGCAGCTTGATCCCGAGGTCCGCCTCGAGCTTGCTGAGCTTGCGGCTGACGGTGGACTTGGGCATGCCCAGCAGCGCGGCCGCCTTCGACAGGCTGCGGCACTCGACCACCTTGCCGAATACGAGCAAGGCATCGAGGTCGAACGGCAGGTTCTGCTCCACGTGGTGTTCCAAAATTGCAACAGGGTGTTGCAATTGAAGGCCTATTTGCGCATTTGGTCAAGTGCTACCTTCGGCCGAGAGGCGGAGGAGGGCCCGATGAGTCAGGACGTCTTGGTGACGAAGCCGTCGAGCGGGCACTGGACGGACGCCTATCCCGAATTGGGCCGTGGCCCAGTGTCACTCGAGGACTGTGTCTCAGAAGAGTTCTACGAGAAGGAACGCGAGCACGTCTTCAAAAAAACCTGGCTCTACGTCGGACGGGTTGAGCGGGTGCCGAAGTCGGGAAGCTACTTCACCCGCGAGCTGAGATTCCTCAACACGTCGATCATCATCGTTCGCGGCAAGGACGACGTGATCCGCGCCTTCCACAACATCTGTCCGCACCGCGGCAACAAGATGCTGTGGGAAGACGACCCGTTCGAAGAGGTACAAGGTCGCGCCCCGGTGCTGTACTGCCGATTCCACGGCTGGCGCTACAAGTTGGACGGTTCGCTGCACGCGCCCACCCGCAAGGATCTGCTGCTCGACTTCGACGCCGAGAGCTGCCGGGTGCCGGCGATCCAATGCGAGGTCTGGGAGGGGTTCATCTTCGTCAACCTCGACCCGCACAACACCGAGCCGCTGCGGTCCTACCTCGGCGAGCTGGCCCACGGCATCGAAGGGTATCCGTTTGCGGGGCCACACCAGGTGTATCGGTTCAAGGTCGAATTGCAGTGCAACTGGAAGATTTTCGTCGACGGATTCGCCGAAAGTTACCACGGGCCGTATCTGCACGCGTCCTCGTTCGGCGCCCTCACCGCGGAGGCGCGAGACGCCTTCGACCAGCCGAACCCGTTCACCGACGCGCTGGCCTACCGGCTCAAGGGTCCGCACCGGATGTTTTCCTTCGCCGGCGAGCCGTCGCAGAAGACGCCGTACTCCAAGCCCATTGAATGCGTGATGGAGGCGAGCGCGGCCGGCCCGTGGAACAAGCGGACCGATCGCGGCCCGATGCCGTCCGGGCTCAATCCGACTCGTTCGGAGAAGTACGGCTTCGATTCGTTCCAGTTCTTCCCCAACTTCGTGCTGATCTTCGGTTCGTCCGGTTTCAGTACGCACACGCACTGGCCGACGGGCCCGCACTCGCACATCTTCGAAGTCGAGATGTTCTACCAGCCGCCCAAGACGCACAAAGAACGGCTGGGCCAAGAGCTCACAGTTACCTTCCTCAACGACATCATCCTGGAAGACGCGAGCCCGTCGGAAGGGTTGCAGGCGATGCTGAACAGCGGTGCGCTCACGCATTTCACGATGAATGACGAGGAGATCCTGCTGCGTCACCTGCACAAGGTGGTGGGCGATTATGTGGCGGCAGGCGAGAAGGCGAAGGCCGGCCGATGAATGCCCTTTTGCCGCACGAGTTCTCGCAACTTGAGCACCTGGTGCCCGAATGGGCCATCGAGGATGGGCACGAGCGCTACGTGAAGCGTGTGAACAGCTCCATGGCCGAGATACAGGCGTTCTACGACGAGGTTTTTCCGCACGCCGAGGAGGCGGTCGCCTACATCGACAAGTTCGACTATGCCGAGCCGCTGCCCGAGGACGTCGCGAACCTGCGCAATCTGCTGTACTCGCTGATCCACGGTCTCGTTGGCGGTGGAGTTGTGGAGGCAGCCGCGGGTAAAGCATTCGGCGAAGACCATTCTCACGAGATTGAGCTGACGCATGGGACTGTCCACCACACGACTCGACGTCATCGACTGCACGCCGTTGATCGGCAGCGAGATCAAGACCGATCTCGACACGCTGCTCAGTGGTCGCGAAGCCGAGGCGATCCGCGCGATCCTCGAGCAGCGCGGGGTGGTCTTCTTTCGCGGACTGCAGATCAGCGACGAACAGCAGGTCACCATCGCGAAAACCCTTGGCAGCATTGTGCAGAACGAGGGTGAGGGCGGGATCTACAAGATCTCGCTCGACACGAACGTCAATCAGCGCGCCGAGTACCTGAAAGGCTCGCTGTTCTGGCATTTCGACGGCTCCCTGCAGCCCTATCCGAATCTGGCCACGCTGTTGCGCGCCATGAAATTGTCCGACTCCGGCGGTCAGACCGAGTTCTGCAACACCTACGCGGCCTACGAGGAGCTGCCGGAGGCCGACAAGGAGACGATCGCCGGCCTTCGGGTGGTGCACAGCGCGGAGCGCTCGCAGTACTACGTGCGACCCGAGATGAGCTACGAGGAGATCGCGTTCTGGCAGAAATCGCCCACGAAATCCTGCCCCATGGTGTGGACTCACCGATCGGGGCGTAAGTCGTTGCTGCTCGGTGCGACGGCGGATTACGTGATCGACCTGCCGGTGGAAGAAAGCCGCGCATTGCTTGCGCGCCTTCGTGACTGGGCGACTCAACCGCGCTACGTCTACCGCCACGAGTGGCAGCTGGGCGACCTGCTCATGTGGGACAACACCGGGACCATGCACCGGGCGCTGCCGTATGCCGCTGACAGCGGTCGGCTCATGCACCGCACGGTCCTTGCCGGTGAAGAGCCGCTGGATTGAAACTCGGCATCGCGACACCTGTCGTCACGAACGTCGCCGGCGCGGCGTTGACGTGGGAGAAGACGGCCACCATCGAAGACATCGGTCGCGTCGCCGAGACGGCGGACGGTCTTGGCTATCACCACCTCACCTGCAGCGAGCACATCGGCATACCGTCGACCGAGGCCGCCCGCCGCGGCTCCCGGTACTGGGACCCGCTGGCCACGCTCGGCTACGTGTCGGCGCGCACCAGCCGGATTCGGCTCGTCACGATGACCCTGGTGCTTGGCTATCACCACCCGCTCGCGATCGTAAAGCGTTATGGCACATTGGATCACGTCAGCGGCGGCCGGGTGATCCTGGGCGTCGGCGTCGGGAGCCTCAGGGAGGAATTCGACCTGCTGGGCGCGCCGTTCGACGACCGCGGCGCTCGTGCCGACGACGCCCTGAAGGCGCTGCGGGCGGCGTTGCCCACCAACGAGCCGGTGTATGACGGCGAGTACTACTCGTTCGGTGGGCTCACCATCGATCCCTGTGCGCTGCAGCCACATATGCCGATCTGGGTGGGCGGGCGCACCAAGCGGTCGTTGCGCCGTGCGCTCACGCTCGCCGACGGGTGGTGTCCGTACTACGTGTCCATTGCCACCGCCGCCGAGTGGCTGCGGGCGCGAGAGCTGCCGGACGGCTTCGAGGTCGTCTTGCCCGCCGACCAGCCACTGGACCCGGTGGGTGAACCGGCGAAAACCGAAGACTCGCTGCACACCATCGCCGCCGCCGGGACCACCACGTTGTCGGCCAGGTTCATCCACCATTCGCTCGAGCACTACCTCGAACAGATTCACGCGCTGGCCGAGTTGCACGGCAAAACGTTCTGACCGGGCAGCATCAGAACGGCCGCACCGCAGATCGCGGGAGTCTAATCTCCTCGCATGGACCGCATCTGGCAGTGGGCGTGGGATCGGTACGGGGCGAGGTACACCTGGGCGGGCGGCGTGATCGCATTCGTCATCTCGGTGCCGATCTACCTCACCCTTGTCTCGTATCCGATCGTCGTGTTCGAAAGGTCCGATCGCTACGTTGCAGCGACGGCAGCCACCGTGGTGGCCGCGCTTGTGCTCGCATGCATCATGGTTCTACCGGATCACCGATGGGCACGGCTCGCGGAGCAGTGGGCAGCGGGTCGCGAGGTCGATCGAGCGGCCGCCCTGGAGGGCACCTATATCTTTTCCCGCAGGGCGACTTCCCGCACGATGTGGGCCGCCGCTGTCTGGGCTGCCGCGTTGTCGGTCGTCGTCGGTGTGATCGCCGGAGCGAGTTGGTTGCGGCTACTCCAATACGGGAGCGTGGCTGCGACCATTGCATTAGCGGTCCAGTTGGTCGCGCTTCACAACAGCATCGAGGCGGCATGGCGGCCCGCCAGGGTCGCCCTCGCCAATGACACTGGGGTCGGTGACTCACTGCCGCGCTCTCGCCCGACTTTCGCCGCGCGATCGAACGTGTCCATGGTCGCTGTCGCGTTTGCCTATGCTGTCGGCGGCGCGTTGCTTGCCGCAGCGTCGAATCGAATCAGTGATGCTCCCATCGTTTCCCTCGTGATCGGCGGCGCGTTAGCCCTTGTATTCGCCATACCGGTCTCCGTCGGCCTTGGATTCTCGAGGTCTTTGCAACCCATCCGCGACCTCGCCGAGGGCGCCGAACGCGTTGCGGCAGGCGACTATAGCCAGCGCCTACCCGTCGTCCAGGACGACGACCTCGGCGCCCTGGCCGCGTCGTTCAACCGCATGCAGGCGGGTTTGGCTGAGCGGCAACGACTTCAGGGCGCTTTCGGCACCTACGTCGACCCGGCGCTGGCGGCGCGGCTGCTCGAACAGGGCGACGACGTGTTTACCGGTGAGCGCCGCGAGGTGACCGTGATGTTCATCGACATTCGCGATTTCACCCCGTTCGCCGAAGCCAATACCGCCGAGGATACCGTCGCCCGGCTCAACTCGCTGTTCGCGATCGTCGTGCCCGCCGTCGTTCAGGCCGGTGGGCACGTCAACAAGTTCCTTGGCGACGGAGCCCTCGCCGTCTTCGGCGCACCGAACGACCTTGCGGCACATGCCAATGCCGCGGTGCATGTCGCTGTCGGGATCCAGCGGCTCGTTTCGGAGCGCTTCGACGGAGCACTGCGGATCGGCATCGGGATCAACACCGGGGTGGTAATTGCCGGCACCATCGGCGGGGGAGGCAAGCTCGAATTCACGCTGATCGGTGACACCGTCAACGTAGCCGCGCGCGTCGAGCAGCTAACCAAGACGACGGGCGACGCGATCCTGCTCACCGAGTCGTGCGTCGATGCGCTGGCTTCTCGACCTGTCGGCCTCGTCGATCGGGGGCCCCATGCCCTCAAGGGCAAATCCGCAGCGGTGCAGGTCTTCACGCTGGAAGAAAGCAGCTGGTCAGCGCCTTGACCCGCAAGAGGTGAAGTGCGCGGTCCTACGCAGCAAATTAAGATTCGGAGCGCAATCCCGGCGAGCCGTAGGAGACATTCGTGGCAAATGGATTGAAGGTCGATCCCGCCGCACTGCACGTCGGCAGCAACGACATGTTCAACGCGATCGGCGAGGCCGCGTTGGATTTCTTCAGTCATGAGGACGGCCTTGCGGCGGCCGCGCCCGGCTGGATCGGATCCTCGGAGCTGGCGCTGGGTGAGCTCGCGGCGCGCTGGCAGGCCCGCCACGACCACCACCAGCTGCAGGTGGACGGCCTGGGGTCGCACGTCGCCGAGGCGATGCTCGGCTACCTCACCAACGAGGACGAGTCGGCGCGAGCTTTTCGGTCGGTGCGGGAGTAGGGGTCACGAGTGGGGCAGCTGACCCCCAATGACGTCAAGCGTTGGGATCTCGGCGCGATCCAGAAGGTGTTCGAGACCGCGAACGGACGCGCCAACACCTTGCAGCAGTTGGGGGAGAACCTCCAGCAGGTGCATAACGTTCTCAGCGGCTGGCAGGGGGAAGCCGGAGAGGCGTTTCGCGCTGACCTCGGTAAGGCTCGACGTGACATCGAGGCCGACGGTCAGGAGTCCCGGCAGGTAGCCGCGGCGGTGGCACGCGCCGAGGGCGATGTGCGCGCATGCAAGCGCGAACTCGAGGACATCGAGCGGGCCGCTGAGGCCAATGGCTGGACCATCACGCCGGACTGGCGAATTGACGTGGGCGACACGTGGATTGGGCGCGATCCCATAGAATTTGCCGCCCAGCAACAGCTGCTGCAGGATCAGCTCATTGCGTTGAACGTGCATGCCCACAGCGCCGACCACGAGCTTGCCACCGCCGTCCGCTTTGCCGTGGGCGAAGTCCCGCTGGATACCGGCGGTCATGCACCAAGTGGTGGCGCACCGCCGCAAGGTCCGCCCAATCCGGCAGCAGGGCGCAAGCCACGGACGTGGCAAGACATGTTGTTGCCCGATGGCCCGGCAACCGCGGGCACGGACGGCGCCTCGCGGAAGGGCCCGCCTGTTCCCGCGGGCGCCGTTGGCATGCCCCTGTCGCTGCAAGACATGCTGTTGCCGGCTGGACCTGCCGGACCCGGGCGCGGCGGTGTCCCGCCGCCGCGGCTGAACCCAGGAGATGTCGAGAGCTTCAAGGCGATGGCGCGCCAGACCATGATTCGCGACGGTGTGCCGCCGAATCAGATCGAGGCGCGGCTGAATGACGTTGTGAGCCAGACACAGCAGTGGATCGACAACGGGATGCCCAACTACGTTCCACCCGAGCCGAAGGCCCCGCCGCCACCGGGATTCTCCGAAGGCTTTAGTGACCGTTGGTTCGCTACCGAGCAGGGGATCAAAAACCTTTTCGGGCAGGGAGGCCCCGGAGCTCCAGGTGTGCTCAAGTCATGGGAGCAGATGCTCAAAGGCACCGCCGAAACGGCCCTGAACCCCGTGGGCACCGGACTCACGGAAATCAAGAGCGCAATAGACTCCCCAAGCCTCGCTTACTATTTGGGCGGCAAGACCTCCGACGCCGCCACCACGCTGCCCACGATGCTCTTCGGTGGGGAAGGAGCGGCCGTCGTACGTGCGGGGGAATTGGCCGATATTGGCTCCGCTGTGCTTGATCCTGGCCTAGCGGTTTCGCCACATGCCCCGATCGGCATCGATCACCCCTTCGGCTACAACCCGTGGGCAGAGCAGGTGGCAACGGATCTCACCTACGCACACCTGCATGGAGAGCCCACAGCGGAACTCAGCCAGCAACTCGCTGACATGTCGACTCACTATGTCGGTGACAACCCAGACCGAGTAGTCCTCGGCAAGTTCGACGGATATGAAGGTGGCTACATCGGCGAGGCCAGAGCCCACGGTGGGATCTACTTCGACACCGGCGGCCCAACCTGGGAAGCCCTTACCGTGGGCCTCCGTGATGCGGACGCGACGGCCCTAACGTGGCAAGCCAACGAGAACTTCCTTCGAACTCGAATGGAGCAAGGTGTGCCCTGCATTGAATACGTTCTGGGTGATGAATATTCGTCTGTTGAAGAAGTCTATTTAAAGCGCCAAGGATCGTTCTCAGCCATGGAGATTGAGTTCCTAACGGAGAATGCGGCAAAGTATGGATACCATCGTGTTGGAAACACCTGGTTGAAGGATTGAGTGTGGACGACAACTTTGTGCAGGAAGTTCAACAAATCATAGGGCCCCTCCTCTTGAGCATGGGGTTCGACCTGTATGCCATTGACGTCAATGTGGACGAGGGGGGGCCGAAGGGTTCGGTTGTCTTCTACCGTGCTGCAGCTTGCAAAGTGCAGATTTATCGGTCGTCCCGGGAAGGCGAGATCAATGCGATGATTGGTCCACGCGATGCGCCGGATGTGCACGGCTTGTACGATCGGTCGCGGAAGTGGCATTATTTCAACGATTTCGATGATTCCCCAAAGCTTCCGCTCGAAGAATTAGTGCAAAAACTTCAGGACGAGCGTGCTAATTTTGAAAGCACACAGACGTGGCTTCAATGGATCAAGAGAGAACGCATATGCCGGTATTTCGAGTCAGCGCGTGACGCTATCGTCGCAGGACAGTGAGTAAAGCCGTCCGTGTAGGAATGGTCAGTTAAGTTATTGGATCAATATGGACCGCGCCTTGGACGATAAATCTGCGGCACTTCAAAGTGAAATCGATCGTTTGTCGGAAAGGCTCGGCGTGCGTCCCATGCCGGTTGGCTTCCGGACGACCGATGGTTTGAACATTTTCGTTGCCGAGGACGGTTCCTACCACTACACCTTCTACGAGCGCGGAAAACTCGGCTTCGACCGGGCGGGCAGCCTCGATGACCTTCTCTACTGGTACATGCAAGGCGTGGTTACGAGCCAAGCGGCTAAACGAGTCGGAGACAGGGCACAACGCTTCAAATACGAGTACCAGGTGCTATGCCAGTTCAATACTGATTGGGCTATCAGAAATATTCGGGAAACTGCGGCATTGTTTCGCCGGTACGGCCAGCCAGAGGACATCGCCCTACTCCCTGACATCGGCGAACCGTTATGACGCCAGTAGGCCCCGCCTAGCTGTTGGTCCAGCGGTCGAAAGCAGCCTCCATGTCGGGACAGAATGTCCCGACGGCAGCGCCCATGATCTGACCCGCTTGCGCGGATGCGTAGCCGTTGCTCGCCACCGTCGGGTAGATGGTGTCGAAGTCGGTGCCGCCACGCGCTTGCTGGCAGACGTTGTTCCCGATGTCGACAATCCTGCCCGGATTGTCGTACGGCACATGCAACACGTTCAGTGTGTGCAGATAAGCGCCGACGGAGATGGGATCGGGGTCGGCGTGGGCTGTGGGCGCGAGCCACACCAGCCCGGTCAGCGATGCGGCAATCAGTGCCGACGGAGACAAGGCCTTGCCGTGGCCGATGCCGGCCGACACTCTCGGGTCCATGGACAGGGAGCGTAAATGCTGCGAAGCGCAGTTTTATGTGTTTTCGGCGATCCACGTAGTGGTGAAGCGCAGCATCTCGGGGATTCCCTCCGCCAAACCTGCCCCGATGGACTTTTCGAGTTTGCCGCCCACCAAAGGGATTTTGACGTTCACCTGAAGGGCGGCGCGCAGTTGCGAACCGCTGTCATCCGTCGGCGCCAGCCACGTATCCGCATGGCCTGATCCCAATCCGCCCGAAGCGGACACGGTGACCCGCCCACGCACCTGGCGATCGCTGTCCGGACGCCACGTCTCGGTCTGCACGATCTTCACCTCGCCGGTAACGAATTTGGCGACCAGCCCGGGCAGGAGCTGACGACCGAGGCGTTGAGTCGTGCGCACCGTCACCGTGCCGTCGGCGTCGGCCACCAGTGAATCCAAGGTGGTGTCGGCGGCGCCGGCCGCGATGCGGGCCAGCCAATAGTCCTCTCGGCCGAACGCGGCGTGAATCTGCTCAACGCTGGCGGGCGACTCGGTCAGGACGTCGAATGATCGCGACATATCGGACCATTCTTGCAGAGGCGGATCGTCCGAGGCGGTGAAGCCGCCCCGCATCTATGCGTCGGGACCAGATCCCAACAGCCGCAACGGATGCAAGCCATCGACGTTGCCGACGAACGGCGGGTGGATGCTGTAGCCGAGCATGCGGCGGATGTCGTCGGAGACCGTGCGCGCGATGTCGCGCGACACCGACAACGTATAGGCCTCCATCGGCCGCAGCCACGGCTCACAGTATTGAGCGGTGATGGCCAGCCGCTCGTGGGCGGTGTTGTTGGCACCCCCGCCATGCCAGAGGGTGCCGACGAAGAAGACGCAGGAGCCGGCGGGCATGACCACCGGCAACGCCTCGTCGTCGGAGTCCGGCCGGCGCTTGCCCCACCGGTGGCTCCCCGGGTACAGGACCGTGGCGCCGTTGTCGGCGGTGAAGTCGTCGATCGCCCAGATCGTGGCGGCCGCCAGCGGCGCGCGAGGGCGTGGAATCGGGTAAAAGCCGTCGTCATGGTGTGCCAGCTGTGCGGCCTCGCCGGGCTGAATGTTGATGGCCTGCAACGCCGAAAGCAGATAGTTGGGCATCAGCAACCGGTCGAGAGCGGCGAGCACCCGGGGATGGTCGACAAGCCGATCGCACGCCCGTGTCCTGCTCAGCACGCTGTAGATCCGCTGCGTACGCCGGCCCTCGAACGAGTTGCGTCCGGTATGCCCGAGCCACGGCCGCACGGTCTGGCGAATGTGCGCGCATTCTTCGGCGCTCAGCAGGTTCTCCCAGATGACGTAGCCGTCGCGGTCCAGGGCCGCCATGTCGGCTTCGGCGATCGCGCTGTCGATCGAACTTCCGCCCGTCGGCGTCCTCTTGTACCGCTGCGCCAGGTCGCCCCGAAGGTCCTCCAACGTGGTGACGGATTCGTCGTCGATGCTCATGGGTGCTCGTCCTTAGTCCACTGGCACTTCTGCCCAGACTAGGCCGAGTCCGGTTCGACTCACACCCCAATCGCCGGCGCGTTAACCCCGGAGGCCGGTGATGAAGCGTTGCACGCTTCGGCTCAGCGACCGCGGCACATGGTCGGGGTCCATCAGCTCGTTCTCGGCCAGCGGGCCCGCCTCATCGGCCACGGTGCGCTCGGTGAAGGGCTGCAACGTCTTGCCGTCGCCTCGAAGCGCCTCGACGGCCTTGTGCACCGACCGGTGTTCGGCGATCGCTCTGTTGAGCTCGCCAGGCGACACCCCTAAGTGCTCGGCCACCAAACCGTTTCGCACGGAGGCGATTTCACGGCGCACGTCATCGTCGGAACTTGCCGGCGGCGCCTCGATGGCCACATCGCATTCGCTGTCGAATCCCAATGACCGGTTGTTGAAATTCGACGACCCGATCCGCAGCAGCCGATCGTCGACCACCAGCACCTTGGAGTGGATGTAGATCGGCGCGCCGCGGTCGGTCACCGGCCAGTAGATGCCCAACCGGTCATGCTCGTCGGCCCCCCACAGCTGGTGAAGCAGGAGGTGGCGTGCGCTGTCCATCGTTCCCCGTTCGAGCGGGTTATTGCCTTTGCGCGCAAGAACGATGACGATCTCGGGGCCGTCGGCTTCCCGCAGCCGCGCCGCCAGGGCGTCGGCGATGGTGCGCGACGCCAGGTATTGGTTCTCCACGTAGATGGTGTCGCGGGCCGCCGCTATGGCGGCAAGGTTGAGCGCCTCGACCTCGCGGACCTCGGGGCGATCGTCCAGTTCGGGCAGGGTGAGAGCGATCCCGATGTCCACGTTGCGCAGCGTCGGTTCCAGCTTGCCGGGCCACGCGCTGTGCCGTGCCTCCACGGGCGCCAACGCTTGTTTCGTCGCCGTCTGCCACCGCGCCAACGCTTGCTCGCCAAGAGCCCGCGCCGCCGCACCGTCGACCGCCGCCGCGACGTCGTGCCGTGGCCCGTAGCTGCGGCGTGCCGTGCGGCGGTGGCGGTTGACATGCTCGTGGGCGCGGGTGTCCCAGCGGTCAAGGGTGAGGTCAATGCCGCCGCAGAAGGCCACCGCGTCGTCGACGACGACGATCTTCTGATGATGCACCGAGCCGAGCGGATGGGCGCCGTCGATGGCGAAATGCATTCGCTTACTGCTGATCTGGTTCACCAGCGATACCGGGGCAAGCCCATACCAGAGGCCATCGAAGGCCGGGAGCAGACGCAAATTGGACTTCAGCAGGTAGATGTCCAGACCCGGCCGCTTCCACAGCATCCAATAAAGGAAGGTGCCCAGCTGGTTCGGGCCGGGCAGCGTCTTGCGGCCGCGCTCGAACGTCACTCGGGAGTCGAAATCCCAGCCGATCAGCATGATTCGGCGGCGGGCGCGCAGCATCGCCGCCTTGACGTGTTTGAAGTAGTCCGCCGCATCGACGATGGGGGCGAACTTGTCGGCACGCGCCGTACGCCAGCACGTCTGGCCGGGACTCAGCAGTCGATCGTCGTGCACCGCTGGGGCTCTCAACAGGGTTGATGGGTCAGCGCGGACATAGCCACTGTGTACCACACCCAGGCCCTTCGCCCAGGTGGCCAAGGGCTGCCGGCGCCAGGACCGCGGCTCTGTACCAAGATGAAAGCCATGCGCATCCCTGTAGTGCTTGCGGGCTTCGTCGTCTTCATCGGTGTGGCCACGCCTGCGCACGCCGATCCGGCCGGCAATTCGGCCGCGGATGTGAGCTTCCTGACCGCGCTCAACAAGGCCGGCATCACCTATGAGAGCCCCGCCACCGCGGTCGGGGTCGGCAAAAGGGCGTGCGAGCTGATGGACCAAGGCCATCCCCAGGTCGACGTCATCCACAACGTGTCGTCGAGCAATCCGGGGTTCACCGTGGACGGCGCCGCGCAGTTCACCATGATCGCCGCGAGCGCTTACTGCCCCCAGCACCTAGGGCAGCCGGTTACACCGACTGGAAGCTGAGCTCCACCTCGGAGCGGGTGCGGACCTGATCGGTGCCGGGCACGTAGATCGGCACGGTGTGGGGAACGGTGGTGCCTCCTTTGACCCGGGCCTGGGCCTGCCGAAACTCCGGTGTCGGGCCCGCCGCGGCGTTGATCCCGTTGATGATCGACCACACCGCGGTACGACGGGCGGTGCGTTCGATGATGTTGGGGTCACGGTGCTGCAGCAGCTGCTTGGCCCATTTCGGCATCGTGTCGCGAATGGCCCAATCGACGGCCGCCTGCGGCATGGGGACGTTGGGGCCGGTGCCCATCGCTTTCCCATGAGTCACAGCCAATTTCGGCAAGTACGACTCCAGGCACTCGAGCGTCTCGGCCTTGGTGGTCGGCAGATCGGTACCGCCCAGGGCGTGTCCGACCCGGACGAACTCGCCGTAATAGCGGTCGAGGTTCTTGCCGCGCAACGGCATTGGGTGATAAAGCTCGTGCGCGGTGGCCAGCCCCCAGACGACCGTCGCGTAGTTCCATCGCAGCCACTCGGGATCGTCGGCGTCGTAGCGGGCTCCGTCGGGACGGGTGCCCTTGATGGTGTGATGCATCGCGCGCACGGACGTCGCCAGGCGCTCGGCGGTTTCCGTCGACCCGTACGCCGTGCCGATGAAGAAGGCGACCGAGTGGCCCAGCCGCGTCGCGGCGCCCTCGGGGTCGATCTGCGGCACGCGCGATATCGGGTTTCCGTTGCTGTCGCGCTTGATCAGGCGCGAATGGTGCATGCCCATCCAGTAGATCGACGGGTCCAGGGATTCCATGAAGGCGGCGCAATACAGGCCGAAGATCAAGGCGGGCAGGTGCGAATGCACGCGCCACACGGCGCTGTCGGGACCGAACCAGCCCGGATCGCCGACGGGCGCGGCGAATTCCATGCCGCGGAAGAAGCGCCGCCGCATGGTGTCGTCCAACCGCTTGTTGATCATCTGCCCGACTATCTGGTGTGGCAGGAACACGAATCACTCCCTCGGGACTTCTGGTCACGACTGTAACCAGAATATGTTTTGGTTACGGGTGTGACAAGACCCGCGCCGTGTCGACCTACGCTGTAGGGATGTCGAGTCCCACCCGGTGGGCCGGTGTACCGCTCAAGGACCGCCGCGCCGAGCGTCGTGCGCTGCTCGTCGAGGCCGCGTATCGCCTGTTCGGCAGCGGGGGCGAGGCCGCCGTCTCGGTGCGCTCGGTCTGCCGGGAGTGCGGGTTGAATACCCGGTATTTCTACGAGAGCTTCGGCGACACCGACGATCTGCTCGGCGCGGTGTACGACCGGGTGAGTGAGCAGCTCGCCGAGGTGATCGCGGCCGCTATCGAGGAGGCGGGGGATTCGCTGGGCGCGCGCACCCGCGCCGGCATCGCGGCCGTGCTGGGCTTCTCCTCGGCCGATCCGCGGCGCGGCCGCGTGTTGTTCACCGATGCGCGCACCAACCCGGTGCTGGCCGCTCGCCGCCGCGCCACCCAGGACATGTTGCGCCAGGGGGTACTGACCGAGGGCTGGCGTCTCAACCCGGGTTCCGATCCGGTGGCCGCCGAGGTCGCCGCGGCGATGTACACCGGCGCGATGGCCGAGCTTGCCCAGCAGTGGCTCGCCGGTCATTTGGGCAATGATCTCGACGCGGTCGTCGATTACGCTTTGAAGCTGGTGTTGCGGTAGCGGGGAGTGCGGTGATGGGCCAAATCGAACATGCGATGGACCCGGTACGGCGCGTCCTCGGGCGCAAGGTCAGCATCGGCGGGCTGATCGAGCTGGCCGTGTGGCTCGCGATTCCCTACCTCTGTATCGGTTTCGCGTGGACCGTTTTTCACCCCGAGCAGACCCAGCGAATTCACGCAAGGATAGAAGTGGTGTCACCCGCCGCCGCCGACGCCTTCGCCTTCGGTGTGGCCACGGTGCTGTGGCCGGCCGCGCTGCAGATCGCCGACGCATGCCCGGCGCCATGACCGGCATTCGGAGCGAATGCGTGCGCGAGACGGGCTTTTGCTCCTAGGCTCAGGGACCATGTCAATCGACCGGTTCGGCCTCTCCGCGGGCACCATTCGGCTCGCCTCTGGCGTTTCGTTTCTCGTTGACCCCCTGCGCGCAAACAAATTGTGGGGCGACCCCGAGGAGCCGACGCCGACGGCGCAACTGTTGTTGCGATCGATGGGTTATCGCGACGCGCTGATCGGTGCACTGCTGGCCGGCGCGGCGCTGCGCGGCAAGAACACCCGCGGCTGGTTCCTGGCCTCCGCCGGAGCCGACGTGGCCGACCTGGTCGGCGGGTTGAGCGTGCACAGCGAGTTGAAGCCCTCGCAGCAACTGATCGGCCTGGGCGGCGCCGTCGTCGGGATCGTCACTGGGCTGTGGGGCGCGGTACGTCCGGCCAGGCGGACGGGCGAAGCGCCAGAGCCTGCCTGAGCGCTGACAGCCGAGCGGAGATGCTGTTGACTGAGCGGCATGGGTTTCGGTGTGCTGACATTTGTTACCGACGAGGGCATCGCTCCGGCGGACTTGGGTAAGGCGCTCGAGCAGCGCGGTTTTGAATCGCTCTTTCTCGCCGAGCACTCGCACATTCCGGTCGACGCGAAAACTCCGTACCCCAGCGGGGGACCGATTCCGCGAAAGTACTACCGCACACTCGATCCGTTTGTCGCGCTGACGGCGGCGGCGGCCGTCACCGAGAGGCTCCTCGTGGGCACCGGCATCGCGTTGGTGCCGCAGCGCGATCCGATCCACGTCGCCAAGGAGGTTGCGTCGCTGGACCTGGTGTCGCAGGGTCGATTCCGCTTCGGCGTGGGCGTGGGGTGGCTGCGCGAAGAGATCGCCAACCACGGCGTCGATCCCGCGGTCCGGGGACGCGTGGTCGACGAGCGCCTCGACGCGATGATCCAGATCTGGACGAGCGAAAAGGCCGAATTTCATGGTGAATTCGTGGACTTCGACCCCATCTACAGCTGGCCCAAGCCCGTGCAGCAACCGTATCCGCCGCTGTATCTGGGCTGTGGACCCGCGGGCTTCAAACGCATCGCCCGGCTCAACGCGGGCTGGCTCTCGATGACAGGCTCGGCGGGAGAGCTAGCACCGCAGCTGGACCAACTGCGCGAGCTGGTCGGCCGGGACGTGCCGGTGATCCACTTCCACGGCGGGGAGGCCACGGCGGCTGAGCTCGAGGGCTACCGAGATCTGGGATTGCAACACCTCTTGGTGAACCTGCCGACGGAACCGCGGGATCAGACGCTGCAACGCCTCGATGAGTTGCAGGACGAGTTCGCTAAGCTAGCGTAAGGCTAAGTGCCGCAGAAGGTTTGGTACTTCCCGAAGTCCTCGGGGGCGGGACTGGCGTAGCGCTCCCAACCGGGCCGTTCCACGTACGGCTCGGTCACCGCCGCCAGGAGCCGCTCGACGGGCGCGAGATCGCCGTCCGTCGCCGCGGTGAGGGCCTCCTCGACCAGATGGTTGCGCGGGATATAGATCGGGTTGGTGCGATCCATCGCGTCGGCGTCGGGGCGCAATGCTTGCCAGCGCGCCAACCACGCGTCAAAGCCGGCCAGGTCCATGAACAGTCCGCGCGCGGGCTCCGCGTCGCCTCGCGCCACATGGCTGAGCTGTCGGAAGAACGACGTGTAGTCGACGTGGTTCTGTTTGAGCAGAAGGAGTAGCTCCTCGACCAAGGCCGTGGCGAATTCGGCGTCGACGCCGGCGGAGAGGCCGAGTTTGGCCCGCATGCCCGAGGTCCACACCGCGTCGTAGCGGGCTTGGAACACCCCGAACGACTGCTCCGCCAGTGCGATGGACTCCTCGCTGCTGTCCGACAGCAACGGAAGGAGTGTCTCGGCGAAGCGCGCGAGGTTCCAACCGGCGATGACCGGCTGGTTGCCGTAGGCGTAGCGGCCCCAGAAATCGATCGAACTGTAGACCGTGTCCGGGTCGTAGGCGTCCATGAACGCGCAGGGACCATAGTCGATCGTTTCCCCGGAGATCGTCATGTTGTCGGTGTTCATCACCCCGTGAACGAACCCGACCAACATCCACTGGGCGATCAGCGCGGCCTGGACCGCGACGACCGCTTCGAACAATGCGAGATAAGGGCGTTCGGCCTCGGCCGCGGCGGGATGGTGGCGGGCGATTGCATGGTCGGCGAGGCGGCGCAGCAGGTCCTTGTTGCCGGTGGCCGCGGCGTATTGGAAGCTGCCCACCCGCAGGTGGCTGCTGGCCACCCGGGTCAGCACGGCGCCCGGCAGTGTGGTCTCGCGATACACCGGGCGGCCGGTGCCGACCACGGCCAACGACCGTGTCGTCGGAACGCCCAACGCGTGCATCGCCTCGCTGACGATGTATTCGCGCAGCATCGGTCCGACGGCCGCCAGGCCGTCCCCGCCCCGGGCGAACGGTGTGGCTCCGGAGCCTTTCAGGTGGATGTCGCGCAGCCGCCCGTCGGTGTCGACGAGCTCGCCGAGGAGCAGCGCGCGCCCGTCGCCCAATCGAGGGACGAAGCCGCCGAATTGATGCCCCGCATAGGCCTGGGCGACGGGGGCGGCCCCGCTGGGCACCAGGTTGCCCGTCAGGAAGCGCAGCCCGTCGTCGCCGCGCAGCCAGGCTGCGTCGAGCCCGAGGCTCTCGGCGAGCCGGTCGTTGAGCACGAGCAACCGCAACCCGGGAAATGTCTCGGCTTGCCAGCGGACCGCCATTTCCGGCAATTCGCGGAAGAACCGGTCTTGCAGGGCAACGGTGGTGTCCGGGGCAACGCTCATTTGATCGAGCCTACGGAAACTCAGCCGACGGCATGTCCGATGAGGTCGCGGGCGCGATCGAGCATGGAGGCAAACGGGCCGAGTGCAAAGTTCAGCTTTGCCGACTCGACGCCTGGGTGGGGGTGGGTCGGCGCGATGGCTTCGGCGGCGCGCACCGCCGTGCCCATCCGCTTGAGATCGTCGTCGTCGAGCTGGCGTGTGAGGACCGGGAATTCCTCGGTCTCCTCCTGCTTGGCGTGCTCGAGCACGGCCTCGCGCAGTTTGGTGAGTTCGTCGATGAACCGCTGCGAGGTGACGTCGAGCTGCTCGATCTGCGACAGCAGCTCCTTGGCCCCATGCTCTTCATTCAGGCGGGCGTCGACGATGGCGTCGCCGTCGTCGGCCTCCTTGCGTGCGCGCGGGTGCACGATCATTTCCTCGGCGGTTTCATGGACCGCCAGCAGTTGGCGCAGCGCCGCGAACGGCTCTTCCCGCGCTTTGGGATCCGTAGCGTGCAGCACCTGGTCAAACATGTCCTCGATGAGGTTGTGCTGTGCTTTCAGGAACGCGACGACCTCGTCGGGTGACTGGATAATCATGTCGGCCATCGCCGATACCTCCAGTGATCGGGAGTTGTGAAACGCACGCTGGGCTGTGTGCGGCTTGGCGAGGTATACCCGCTGCAGAAACGGCCAAACGGCGCCCCGCGGTGCGGGACGCCGTTCGGCAGGGCTAACTGAAACCGGGATACGTTGGGAAACAATATATTTCGTCGCCAAACCCGGTGCCCACAGGTCGGCGAAGGGGCTAGACGCCGCGGTCGCGAGGGGTGGTCGGTGCGACGCCGGGCCGCGCGGCGGCGTCCTTGCGGCGCATCAGCCCGGCAAGCCCGCCCAAGCCGAGGAGGCCGAGAAGGCCCCACAGTCCGCTGTTGTCGCTGTGCTGACTATTGTCGTTGTCCGCCAACGTCGTTGTGGTCGGCGACGGCGCCGGGGCGCTCGGAACGGCGGCATTGGCGACACCTGCTCCACCGAACAACAGCGCCCCGGTGGTTGAAACGATTGCAATGGCCCTACGCATGTTTACTCCTAATGGGTTTTCTCGGTCGCGGCCAGACGGCTGATCGAGAGGCATTTGGGGACCAGGGTGCTCTAGTCTCCGCAGGAAACGGCGTCGGCCGGCGGCCGCGACGTCCAGGAAGGTGGCTACCCCGGGCGGCCACGGCGAAACTCGGCGGCGGGTGCGTTTCGTTTGCTGGCCCGTCCGGCGATTCGCCGCTCCGCTCAGGAACTCCGCGGGCGGCGCGGCCGAGGCGTCAGCACGTCCGCGGGGGATTGCCCGACCAGTTGTTCGGGACATCGCTACGGTTAAGGGGCACACGCCCGCCGTTCGAAACCACGAGAAGACGACAGATCAGCGAAATGTACGAACAGGTCAACAGCAGCGCCGCCGCACCCGAAGACATCGGCTCTCGCATCGACCCGGTACTGGCCCGAAGCTGGCTACTGGTCAACGGCACGCATCCCGACCGGTTCCAGTCCGCGGTGGACTCGCGCGCCGACATCGTCGTTTTCGACATCGAGGACGCGGTCGCGCCCAAGGACAAGCACGTCGCGCGCGACAACGTGGTGAGTTGGCTGGGCGCCGGCAACGTGGACTGGGTCCGCATCAACGGCTTCGGCACCCCCTGGTGGGCGGACGACCTGGCCGCCCTGGCCGCTACCCCGGTCGGCGGGGTGATGCTGGCGATGGTCGAATCGGTCGACCACGTCACCGAGACCGCGAAGCGGCTGCCCGACGTGCCGATCGTGGCCCTGGTCGAAACGGCCCGAGGCCTCGAGCGCATCACCGAGATCGCCGCGACCAAGGGAACCTTCCGGCTGGCGTTCGGTATCGGGGACTTCCGCCGCGACACCGGCTTCGGGGACGACCCGGCGACGCTGGCCTACACGCGATCTCGCTTCACCATCGCCTCCAAGGCCGCCGACCTGCCCAGCGCGATCGACGGCCCGACCATCGGCTCCAATCCGCTGAAACTGATCGAGGCCACGGCGGTCTCCACCCAGTTCGGGATGACCGGCAAGATCTGCCTGACACCCGACCAGTGCGCCGTCGTCAATGAGGGTCTGTCGCCGTCGCAGGACGAAATTTCTTGGGCGAAAGAGTTTTTCGCCGAGTTCGAACGTGACGGGGGAGAGATCCGCAACGGCTCCGATCTGCCCCGCATCGCTCGGGCGACCAAGATCCTCGAGCTGGCTCGCGCGTACGGTATCGAGGCGTTGGACATCGACGAGGAAGAGCGCGATCACTCACCCGCGCCGTCGGACACCTATCACTACTGAGTGTCAGGCCGCATGTCGCGCGAGCGCGACGCCGACGCGGACTTCGAGCTTGCTCATCGTGATGGTGGGGCCGCGCGGCGGCGCCGTCGAACAGTAGGTTGTGCCCGTGGGCGTCGTGAAAAGCGCCGTATGGGTGTGGTTTTCGTCGACGCTCGTGCTCACCCGCCACCCCGCATTTTCCTTGACGTAGTTGCAGTGTTCGCACAATCCGAGGCCGTTGTCCGCGGTGGTCGGGCCGCCGTCGGCCCACGGCTGCGCGTGGTCGCGGTGCCTGATCGGCGCGTCGCAGTAGGGAGTGCGGCAGTGTTGATCGCGGAGCCCGATGAACGCGGCCAGGCCCTGCGGGAAGAGTCGCGCTCGTGACTCCATGGCCACCAGCGCCCCGGATTGGGGATGCGTGTAGAGCCTGCGCAGGGTCGCTCGCGAACGTCGATCGGCGGCGGCCTCGGCGACCATGCTGCGCGCGACCGACGCGGGGATGGGGCCGTAGCCGGCGACGTCAGCCGGCGCATCGTCACCGCCGAGCAGCGTCTCGTCGGTCAGCGCGAGGTTGACCGCGACCGGGGTGGGGACCGTTGCGCTGCGGCCGGTGACCCTTTCCACCAGGGTGTCGGCCATCACCTGCCCGCGCGTTCGCCCGTCGCCGCAGGTGTCTGCCTCGCGGCGCAGCGTGGCATACACCGAAACCCCCTGAGCCACCGGCAATAACGCGGTGACATAGCTCATGGTGTCGGGCGCCGGGCGGATGGTGACGGTGCGGTCTTCCTCGGCCTTGGCCGCCCGCTCGACGATGGCGTGCGGATCGAGCCGGTAGGCGATCGCCTTCGCGGCCGCGGCCACTCGCGCGTCGCCCATGCCGCTCAGGCTCGACGGGTCGGCACACATCTCCGCGTCCAAGGCGCGACGGTCCTCGACGTCCAGGCATGCGCTCTCGCGCACGATCAGCGTCGCCCGCCACTCCGACAGGGCCCCGCATTCCAGGGCGGCCAGCGTATGCGGCATCTCGTGCACCAGGGCTTTGGCGAAACCGAGATGCCGGCCGCCCCGCGCGGGGGAGTCCCGTCGCGCCAGGGCAACCTCGCTTGCCACGCCGCGTCCGCGGCGCGCGGCGGGCACCCCGGTGGCCGCTTCGGTGGCTCGACGCGCCGCGTCCAGGGCGGCCGCCGCCCGGGCCTGGCCGGCGGCCGCCGCGGACTTGAGCATTTCCAGCTCGGCGATACGCTCTACCAGCGACGATTCGTCGGCTGCCGGATCGACGGCCGTCAATTCCTCGAACATACTTTCGATAGTAATTGTGCCCACTGACAAGCGGGCCCGTGGCTACTCTGGGCATGTGAGCCCCAGAGGGCGGATCCGAGTCGTGCGGGTCTACGACGACGTCAGCGCTGACGAGGGCCAGCGCGTGCTGGTCGATCGGGTCTGGCCGCGCGGCATGCGCAAAGACGACCCGCGGGTGGGCATCTGGTGCAAGGAGGTCGCACCCTCGAAGGACCTCCGCGAGTGGTACCAACACCGGGCCGAACGATTCGACGAGTTCACCTCGCGTTACGAGGCGGAACTGCGCGACAGCGCCGCGCTGGCGGAGTTGCGCAAGCTTGCCAAGCGGGTTCCGGTCACGTTGGTCACGGCCACCCGCGAGGTGGACATCAGCCAGGCGGTCGTCCTGGCGAAGCTCCTCGGAGCCCACTGACATGAGCGACGCGGAACGCGTCCTCCCCCGGGAATTGACTGATCTTCCCGAGGAGATCCGCAGCGTCCCGCCGCCGCCGATCCCGGACCTGCCCGAGCCGTACGGTTTGCGTCTTGCCGAGCCGGACGCCGACGCCGAGATGATCGCCGAGTGGATGGGCCGCCCGCACCTGGTCGAAGCCTGGGAGTCCCACTGGCCGGTGGCGCGGTGGCATCGATACCTGCGGGCGCAGCTCGACGGGGGCTTTTCTCGTCCGTTCCTGGCGCTGCACGACGGGGTGGACCGCGCCTATATAGAGATGTACAGGGCAGCAAAGGATTCCATCGCCACCCGCTACGACCACGATCCCTACGATCTGGGCTTGCACGTCGCGGTCGCCGATTTGGATTACATCCAGCGTGGACACGTCGGTTACCTGCTGCCGCACTTGGTGGGCAGCATCTTCACGCTCGATCCCCGGTGTCGCCGAATCATGTTCGACCCCGACCACCGCAATGCGTTGGCGCGCAAGTTCTGTGAGCGCGGCGGCTGCGCATTCCTCGGCGAACACGACATGGCGAATCGGCGCATGGCCCTGTACGTGCTGCCCCGCACCCCCGACGACGTCCCGCGCGCCTGACTCAGAACAGCTCGGCGAGGCGCTGCCCGATGAACGCCGCCGCTACGCCCAACACCACGCTGACGACGACGTTGGCGAGCGAGGAGCGCAGCTGGCGCTCCTCGCCGAGTCGCTGCGTTTCCAGCATCCAGGTCGAAAACGTGGTGTAGGCGCCGACGAACGCCGTGCCGGCCAGCAGGGCGGCCTCCTTGTTGAGCGCCAAACCCCCGAGAAATCCGAGAAGCGCTGCGCCACTGATGTTTACGACGAGCGTGCCGAACGGGAACGGCCGGGACACCCGGCGCGCGACCGCACGGTCGATCACAAAGCGCAGCACCGATCCGACGCCGCCGATGAACGCGACGCCCAGCCACACCACGGCAGTCGTCGCGGTGGTCATCGGCGCACCCGCACCCGGCGCACCAACTTGGTGGCCAGGTGCACCGCCAGCAGCCCGAGCACGATGCTGGCGACGGTGTAGCCGACGGCCAGCCCCCAATGACCGTGCTCGATCATCCTCACCGTCTCGACCTGCATCGTGGAGAAAGTCGTTAAACCGCCGCACAATCCGGTGCCCAGCAGCGGGCGCCGATAGCTCGACGTCGGCAACCGCTCCAGCAGCCGGGTGGTGAAGTAGCCCACCAGAAACGCCCCGACGATGTTGACCGTGAACGTCGGCCACGGCCAGCTCTCTGGGTGGCCACCGGCGAGGTCGCTCAGGGCGGCCCGGGCCAGGGAACCCAGCGCCCCACCGGCAAACACCGCGGCCAATTCGCGATAGTCCCGTTGCGCCACTGGCGTCGATTCCCTTCGTTTGCCGGTGCGCTACGCAGCGTATGGCGGGAGTCCAGACCGGCGCAGGCCGGGGGCGGCGGGAGACGGGCAGAATTGGTAACCATGGTGGCCAACCCTCGCGCCGGTCAGCCGGCCCAACCCGAAGACCTTGTCGATCTGCCCCACCTGCTGACGGCCTATTACTCGATTCAGCCCGATCCCGGCGACGTCGCCCAGCAGGTGGCATTCGGCACGTCGGGCCACCGCGGGTCGGCGCTCAATGGGGCGTTCAACGAGGCGCACATCCTGGCGATCACCCAGGCCATCGTCGAGTACCGCACCGCCCACGGCATTACAGGCCCGTTGTTCATCGGCCGGGACACGCACGGCCTCTCCGAGCCGGCCTGGGTCTCCGCGCTGGAGGTGCTGGCCGCCAACGACGTCGTCGCCATGATCGATTCCCGCGACCGGTACACGCCGACCCCGGCGGTCAGCCACGCCATCCTCACTTACAACCGCGGTCGCACCGACGCGCCGGCCGACGGGATCGTCGTGACGCCGTCGCACAACCCGCCCTCGGACGGAGGCTTCAAATACAACCCGCCCAACGGTGGCCCGGCCGACACCGACGCCACCAACGCAATCGCCAAGCGCGCCAACGAGATTCTGCGCGACGGCTCGGGCGTCAAGCGCATCCCGCTGGCCCGCGCGCTACAGACCGCGCAGCGCCACGACTACCTCGGTAACTATGTCGACGACCTGCCCAACGTGGTCGACATCGATGCCATCCGCGCGGCCGGGGTGCGGATCGGCGCCGACCCGCTGGGCGGGGCGAGCGTGGACTACTGGGGCGAGATCGCCACCCGTCACCGCCTGGATCTGACCGTGGTCAATCCGCTGGTCGACGCGACATGGCGGTTTATGACGCTCGACCACGACGGCAAGATCCGGATGGACTGCAGCTCACCGGACGCGATGGCGGGACTCATCCGCGGGATGTCCGACAACCCCGGCCGCTACCAGATCGCCACGGGCAACGATGCCGACTCGGACCGCCACGGCATCGTCACGCCCGACGCGGGGCTGCTCAACCCGAACCACTACCTGGCGGTGGCCATCGAATACCTGTACACGCAGCGGCCGTCGTGGCCGGGCGGCATCGCGGTCGGCAAGACCGCGGTCAGTTCGTCGATGATCGACCGGGTGGTCGCCGGCATCGGCCGCAAGCTCATCGAGGTGCCGGTCGGCTTCAAGTGGTTCGTCGACGGCCTGATCGAGGGCGGCATCGGCTTCGGCGGCGAGGAATCGGCCGGTGCGTCGTTCCTGCGGCGCGACGGGTCCGTGTGGACCACCGACAAGGACGGCATCATCCTGGCCCTCCTGGCCTCGGAAATGCTGGCCGTCACGGGGACGAGTCCCTCCCAGCGCTATCAACAGTTGACCGCCGAATACGGCACGCCGTTCTACGCGCGGGTCGACGCGCCCGCCGACCGCGACCAAAAGGCCCGGCTCGCCAAGCTGTCCGCCGACGAGGTGACCGCGACGGAACTGGCGGGGGAGCCCATCACCGCCAAGCTGACCGCGGCACCCGGGAATGGGGCCGCATTGGGCGGATTGAAGGTGACGACAGCCAACGCGTGGTTTGCCGCGCGACCGTCGGGAACCGAAGACGTGTACAAGATTTATGCGGAATCTTTCAACGGAGAAGAGCATTTAGCCGAGGTGCAAGAAACTGCGCGCGAGGTAGTTAATAAAGTCATTGGGTGACCCTTTCCCTCCGCCTTACCCGTCCGGGGGGACGCGCGTCGCGTTCGACCCGTCTGCCGCGCGAAGTTTGGATCCTTAGCTGGGCAAATATCATGGTCGCGCTTGGTTACGGAGTCATTTCACCGGCGCTGCCGTCTTTCGCCCGCAGTTTCGGCGTCAGCATCAAGGCGGTGACTTTCTTAGTCACCGTCTTTTCGTTGGCCCGCCTGTGTTTTGCGCCGGTCAGCGGGCAGCTGGTCCAGCGGTTGGGGGAGCGGCGGATCTACATCGGCGGGATGGTGATCGTCGCGGTCTCCACCGGCGCGTGTGCGTTTTCCCAGGCTTACTGGCAATTGATGGCTTTCCGCGTCATCAGCGGAATCGGATCGACAATGTTTTATGTTTCGGCGCTGGGACTGATGATCCATATCAGCCCGCCCGACGCCCGCGGACGGGTCGCGGGCCTTTTCACCACGTCGTTCATGGTCGGGGCCGTGGGCGGCCCGGCCGTCGGCGCCCTGGCGGCCGGTTGGGGGCTCACCGCGCCGTTCATCGTGTACGGCGTCGCTTTGCTCGGTGTGGCGGTGGTGCTGTTTTTCGGCTTGCGGAATTCGGCCCTGGCGGCCCCGGGGCCGCCGACGCGGTCGACGGTGACGATGCGAGAGGCGTTGCGCGTGCGCGCCTATTGGTCCTCGCTCGGGGCCAATTTCGCGACCGGTTGGTCGGCGTTCGGCCTTCGTGTCGCCCTGGTCCCCTTGTTCATCACCGACGTCATGGGCCGCGGCGTCGGCGTCATCGGCATTGCGCTCGCGGCATTCGCCGGGGGCAACGCGCTGGCCATGATCCCCAGTGGCTACCTGTCCGACCGGATGGGACGGCGCACGTTGATGATCGTGGGCCTGGCGTTGTCCGGCGCGGCGACCATCTTCTTGGGCGCGGCGTCGTCATTGCCGAGGTTTCTGGTCGCCGCGGTGGTGGTGGGGGCGGTGACGGGCATCTACATGTCGCCGATGCAGGCCGCCGTCGCCGACATCCTGGGCAGTGAGGCGCGCGCGGGCAGTCCGGTGGCGGCCGTGCAGATGATGTCCGACCTGGGCGCGATCGTCGGATCCATGACGCTCGGTTGGGTCGCCGAGCGGCTGAGCTACGGCTGGGGTTTCATCATCAGCGGCATCGTTTTGCTGATCGCCGCGGTGGGCTGGGTGGTGGCGCCGGAGACCCGGACGGTGCCCGTTCCGGAGCCCGACCCCTTGCCGTCTCCGCACACGCTGAATCTTCCTGAGCAGCAACTTTGAAGGACGGTTACCGGTGGTGTAGCTTCGATGAGCACGACTTGGGGCTATGGCGCAGCTGGTAGCGCACCACACTGGCAGTGTGGGGGTCAGGGGTTCGAGTCCCCTTAGCTCCACCGAAATAACTGGGCGCATCGCGCCAATCGACGTCGCGGATTTAGCAGAATGCGGCGGTCATGAAACTCCCGCCGGCCACGAGCGCGATGACGAGCGCGGCGGTCTCGTGTCCCGTCGACGCCGCGGCGACGACGCCGGCGACCGCGCTGATGAATATCGTGACGGCCAGAAACGCCATGAACAGCCGGTGCGAATTGACCGCTGCGCCGGAACGAGGCGTGACCATGGCCTTGTTCGTACGATTCACGCCCACCATGAAATCTCCTTGGTTGTGACGCCCGCAACATATAACGCGCAGATGTGGCCTGCATCACACATCACTAGGCGCGCCGTGGTATCAGTCCGGTATCATTCGGCTATGGGAATGACTCTTCGGCCCAGTGAACAGCAGGCGGAAGCGCTGCGCAGGCAGGCCAGTGCGGAAGGCCGATCGATGCAGGCCGTCGCGCTGTCGGCCATCGACGAGTACATCGCCCGGCGGGCGCACAAGGCCAAGGTCGCCGATGCGCTGCAGCGCGTGCTTCGCGAGGAGGCAGGTGTTCTGGAGCGCCTCAAGGACGCATGACGGACTATCTGGACCTCGAGGATCTTCTGGAAATTGCCCGAAAAGCCGTCGGAGTGGACGTCATTGTCCGGGATTACGGCTTGCTTGAATCCGCTCTGGCGCGTCCTCGAGCCTCCATCTTCGGCCAGGACGCCTACCCGGATCCCCACGTCAAGGCCGCCGCACTGCTGCATTCGCTGACACGGAATCACGCGCTGGTGGACGGGAACAAGCGACTCGGGTGGGCGGCCTGCCGGACGTTCCTGGCAATCAACGCCCAGTGGATCAGTGCGCCCGAGGACGATCGCTTCGATTTGGTGATCCGGGTGGCCACCGGTGCGATGGCCGGTCTCGACGACATTGCGGCACAACTGCGCGGCTGGAGCCACCCGTGACCGCTGCGAACCACGCCGGCTTCGGGCAACGCCGTTATGCGGCGCGATCCGCCAATTAGGTTTTCGTCCTGGGTCGCATTAATCTAGCCCGCGGTTCGATTGCGACTCAGGAAAGCAGCCATGCCTGTTCAGCCCACGTTGCTGCGCCGACAAGCGTCGCGCGGCGTTCGTCGACAGCGGGTCGTCCCCCGCGTGAAGTGTCCGATGGTCGGTCAGTGCTTCGACATCGAAGTCACCCGCGACGCCGACGGATGGGCGATCACCGTCCCCGAGATCGGCAGGTCCACCCGCACGACAAGTCGGGCCGCTGTGGAACTGGCCGCGCGCGAATGCATCGCAACCTGGACCGGCATCCCGATCGGTTATGTCGCCGTCTACGTCGTGAGCGAAATCGCCTAACGGTCGAGGGCGCGTTGTTGTCGGGCGGCCTGCAGGATCGAGCCGGCGGTGACGAACGCGGGTTTGTCGCGATCCTTGGCCTCGACGGGCAGTCCGGCCGCGCGGCGCAGCACCATCAGTGCAAGCCCGCTGTATGTCGCATAAGGAACGATCAAAAGGTTCACCCGCTCCTCGCCGCCGATGAACGTCATCACGTGCTGGCGCTTGTGTTCCCATCCGTGCCAGTTGAAATCGGGCGGTCGTTGTAGTGCCGGCCAGTTGACGTTGACAGAGCAGATGTCGCCGAGCAGGGGTGTCAGCGCCGCGACAAGGCCGGGTAATTCGTTGGTGATGCGGTCCGCGCGTGGCCACCACGCTCCGTCGATGTCGCCGCCTAACTGGCGGGCTACCGAGACCCGGACGGGGACGGCCGTGCGTCGGCTCGCCGTGCGATACACAGATTGTTCCTAAGTTCGGCATCGCTCGTCCGCGGTCGCGTGGCGAGTGGAGGAATCGCATTGCCTTTGGGTGTTCACTGCGCCCATTGCGGTGGAACACCGCGGACAACGAAACGGCTCACCTACGACGCTACCCCACCACCGAGATTTGCTCGCTATAGGAGCGCGCTCATGTGACCAGGGGCAGCGCGTAACCGCGACGCAGCTTGCCGGACGGCGTCTTGGGAATCGCCCCCGGGGCCAGCACCACCACACTGCGTGGCCGCGCCGCGACTTCGGTGACGACTTCATGAGCGACCTCATGCTTGATGCGCCGCACCTGCGCGGGATCGTCGACGTCGTTCGACTCCACCGCAACGGCAAACGATTCCCGCGAACGGCCGGCATCGAGCCGCACGGCGGCCACACACCCTGCGCGCACCCCGACGACGCGCCCGGCAGCACGTTCGACATCAGCGGGGTAGATGTTGCGTCCGGCCATGATGATGACGTCTTTGGCCCGACCGCACACGACCACGTGGCCCTGCTCGGTGAGATAACCCAGATCGCCGGTGTTCAACCACCCCTGGTCGTCTTGAGCGGCCATGAAACCGGCCGTCGTGAGATACCCGGACGTGACCGGATCTCCCCGCAACTCGATGACTCCCACACCGCGGGGCGCCTGAACGGCGCCGTCCTCATCGACGACGCGTGCCTGTATACCCTTCAGCAGCGGCCCCAGCGATGCGAGTCGACGAGTGCGGCCGGCGGCGGTGGGCACTGCGCGGCGCAGCACCGCCAGCATATCGCCGTCCACCTCATCAACGACGAGTCCACGGCCACACTCCGAAAATGACACCGCCACAGTCGTTTCGGCCATTCCATAAGCGGGCAAGATCGCTTCTGGACGCAGTCCGAACGGCACGCCGGCCAAACACAGTTCCTCCACGTCGGCCGGTTCGACCTGCTCGGAACCTGATAATGCCCACCGCAACGACGACAGATCAAAATCACCGGGCTTTGCGTGCCGCCGTAACCGCTTGGCGAGCATCGCGTAGGCGAAATTCGGTGCCGCGGTCATGGTCGCTCGGTACTTGTCGATCAACTTGGGCCACAACAAGATATCGGACAAGAAGTCGAGTGGCGTGATCTTGACCAACTCGGCACCGAATAGCATTGGCACCGTTAAGAATCCGGTCATTCCCATGTCGTGGAATAGCGGTAACCAGCTCACGATCACGTCGGTGTCCAAGTCGTACTGGGCACCGACGAACATCGCCTCGGCGTTGGCGAACACGTTCGCATGGGTGATCATCACTGCTTTAGGGCAATCCGTCGAGCCAGACGTCAACTGCAGAAGCGCCAGATCGTTCTCATCGCTGTCGACGACGGTGGTCGGTGCGGCGCTCAATAGCTCGGCCATCGTCACCACCGCGACATCGTGCTCGGCTAACACGTCCACCGCGGCCATGAACGGCTCCGACACGATCACGACGGTTGCCTCGATCATCGTGATGACCGCCAAGGTGTCGCGCACCCACGCCTGCAGATCGGTGCGTGGCGTCGGTTGATGCAGCATCGTCAAACACGCGCCGCGCAGCCAGACCCCCTGCGCGATCGGCGCGACTTCCGCCGGAGCGCCGGCCAGCACACCGACCCGATCGCCCGCGCCGACCCGGAGGGCGGCCAGTCCGCCGGCTACCCGTCGGGCGCTCTGATGTACTTCGGCCCAGCTAGACCGAACCGGCGAACCAGGTTCGCCGGTCACCAGGCCATGGGTACTCGACTCCGCAGCGCAGAGCATCGCGTCAACGAATCTGCTCACCGCCACCTCCCCTGTGTCAGGCCAGCTACAGGCCTGTTTTGGTCATCTCGGGACGTATGAGGTGCCGAGGACATGCTACTGACCTCAGGCGCGTCTCCCCGGAGGGCGCGCCGCTTGTCCGGGTCAGGCTGACGGCGCGGCAAGCTGATCCGTCCGCGAGAAACGCCGAACTACGGATAGGCTGTTGGGAACAAGGGAGGATGGACGTCATGTCCACACAGAATTGGTGCGACGCACCCGAGATTCACCCGTCGCAGATCCGGGTCGGCGACGTCATCGGCACGCGCCGCCCCACGGAACTGCGCCTGACCGTCAAGATGATCAGTGGTCCGCAGAGCGGTCCGCGGCAATGGACATTCTTCAGCCGCGACGACAACGGCCAACAGCGCACCAGCACGTTCGGCGAGGACGACGTGGTTCGCAGATACGCCAAAGCGGCATGACGATGCCGTAGATTCGTGCCAAACGCCAAGGGCGCCAACGGATCTAGGATTCCGCGGCGATGGCGATCGACTTCGTTTCCAGGTAACCGTCGAGGCCTTCGGGCCCGAGTTCGCGGCCGTAGCCGCTGGCCTTGACGCC
Organism: Mycobacterium sp. 5-140-3-2; assembly: GCF_035666375.1. NCBI lineage: Bacteria > Bacillati > Actinomycetota > Actinomycetes > Mycobacteriales > Mycobacteriaceae > Mycobacterium > Mycobacterium sp. 5-140-3-2. Next base: position 4,159,180 of record NZ_CP142025.1, on the reverse strand, counting down.
CCCGAAGGGCGCGAACGGATCCATCGTGTAGCCCTGGTTGACGCCGACGGTCCCGGTGTGGATGCGGGTGGCCATCGCCAGCGCACGGTCGCTGTCGTTGCTCCACACCGAGCCGGCCAGGCCGTAATCGGAATCGTTGGCGATCGCCAGCGCCTCCTCGTCATCGCGGTAGGGGATGACGGTGATGACGGGCCCAAAGATCTCCTCCCGGGCGATGCGCATCGAATTGTCGGCCGCCGCGAACAGGGTGGGCCGGACATACCAGCCGCGGTCGAGTCCGTCGGGCATGTCGGTGCCGCCGATGACGACGCGCGCCCCCTCGTTCTGGCCGATCTCGATGTAGTCGCGAACGCGTCGCTGCTGGCGCCGGGACACTAACGGACCGAGCTGGGTGTCGGGATCGTTGGGATCGCCGACGCGAAGGCCGGCCATCTCGGCGGCGAGCGCGTCGACGTACTCGTCGTGGCGCCCCTGCGGCACCAGGACCCGGGTGAGCGCATTGCAGATCTGGCCGCTGTTGGACAGGCTCGCGGATCGCACCCCGGCGGCCACCTTGTCCGGCGATGCGTCGTCGAGAACCAGGGCGGCGGACTTGCCGCCGAGTTCCAGGCTGACTTTGGTGAGGTTGACCGCACACGATGCGGCCACCGCCCGCCCCGCCGCGGTGGAGCCGGTGAACGACACCTTGTCGACGCCCGGGTGGGCGACGAGGTAGGCGCCCAGCGCACCGTCGCCCGGCAGGATGCTGACCACGCCCGGCGGCAGGCCGGCTTCGGCGATCATCTCGCCTAAAAGCAGCGCGTCCAACGGGCTTTCGGGGGCGGGTTTGAGCACGACGGCGCAGCCGGCCAACAGCGCGGGCACCAGTTTGGTGACGATGAGGAACTGGGGCATGTTCCAGGGCACGATCGCCGCGACGACGCCGACGGGTTCCTTGCGGACGTGCACGTCGCTTCCGAAGAACCCGGGCCTGGTCTCCTGCCACGGGTGCCGTTCGGCCAGGTCGCAGAACGCGCGCATCATGAATGCCGGCAGGCCGACCTGGGCCCGCTGGGCGAAGCTGATCGGGGCGCCGATCTCGGCCGTGATCGTGGTGGCCATCTCCGCGCGGCGTCCGTCGTAGATGTCGGCCAGGCGCCGGATCGCGGCGACCCGTTCCGCCGGCTCGCTGCGGCCCCAGGGCCCGAAGGCCGCGCGCGCCGCCGCCACCGCCGCGTCGACGTCGTCGGATCCCGCCGCATTGACCTCGGCGATCGGTTCCTCGGTGTGCGGAGAGATGACGTGCAAGACGCCGGCCTGCGGCCGCGCCCCATCGCTTCCGGCGATCTGCACTGCGGGGTGATGGTCCATCCGCGCCTCCCGGGGCCAGTATCAACTACTTGCTATTGGTGACACGAGGATATACCGTCGGCCGTGACGGAGCCCTCAGGGATCGGTGAAACCGGTGCGCGGGTGGTTGTTTTCGCGCAGGCATTGCTGCAGTTTCGCTGAGATTGGACTGCTAAGGAGCGATCATGGCTCGATTTCCTAAACCGCCGGAGGGGAGCTGGACCCAGCATTACCCGGAATTGGGCACCGAGCCGGTGTCCTACCGGGACTCGATCAGCCCCGAGATCTATGAGTTGGAACGTGACGCCATCTTCAAGCGTGCCTGGCTCAATGTCGGTCGTGTTGAACAGCTTCCGCGCAAAGGCAGTTACCTCACCCGCGAGCTGAAGGTTGTCAACACCTCAATCATCTTGGTGCGCACCACGTCTGGCGACATCAAGGCTTATCACAACGTGTGCCGGCATCGCGGCAACAAGCTGGTGTGGAACGACATGCCGCAGGAAGAAACAGCCGGGGTGTGCCGGCAGTTCACCTGCAAGTACCACGGCTGGCGCTACGACCTGGACGGCAACCTCACCTTCGTGCAGCAGGAGGAGGAGTTCTTCGACCTCGACAAGGGCCGCTACGGGCTGGTGCCGGTGCACTGCGACGTGTGGGAAGGGTTCATCTTCGTCAACTTCGCCAAGAAGCCCGAGCAGTCGCTGCGAGAGTTCCTCGGACCCATGATCACCGGGCTGGAAGGTTATCCCTTCGACAAGATGGTCTCGCGCTGGTGCTATCGCTCCGAGGTCAAGGCGAACTGGAAGCTCTACATGGACGCGTTCCAGGAGTTCTATCACGCGCCCGTGTTGCACGCGAACCAGTCACCGACCGCGTACTCGAAGGCGGCCGCCGAGGCGGGTTTTGAGGCCCCGCACTACCGGCTGGACGGGCCGCACCGGCTGGTCAGCACCTCGGGGGTGCGCGCCTGGGAAATGGCCGACGAGATGCGCAAGCCGATGGAGGACGTCTGCCAGAGCGGGCTGTTCGGGCCATGGGACAAGCCCGATCTGGGCCCGATGCCCGAGGGGCTCAACCCGGCGAAATGTGATCCGTGGGGGCTGGATTCGTTCCAGCTGTTCCCCAACTTCGTCATCCTGTTCTGGGGCCAGGGCTGGTATCTGACCTACCACTACTGGCCGACGTCCTATAACAGTCACCTCTTCGAGGGCACGCTGTACTTCCCGGCGCCGCGCACCCCGCGTGAGCGCGTCGCTCAGGAACTGGCGGCGGTGTCGTTCAAGGAATACGGGCTGCAGGACGCCAACACGCTGGAGGCGACCCAGACGATGCTCGAATCCCAGGTGATCGACGAGTTCTTGCTGTGCGACCAGGAGGTCCTGATCCGTCACCTCCACAAGGAGACCGCCGCCTGGATCGATGACTATCGCCGGACGACGAGCGCGGGGGTGTGAACGAGATGCCGATGCTGCCCGCCGAGTTCGCCGACCTCGAACCGTTCGCCGACTGGTGCCTGGCGAGCGAACCCGAACGTTACGCCAAGAGGCTGGCCAGTTCCATGGTCGAAATGAAGGCCTTCTACGACGCGATCACCCCGCGGGCCGAGGAGGCATTGTCGTTCTGCGACAAGTTTTCTCTCGACGACCTGCCGGACGACGTTCTGAATCTGATGCACCTGCTCTACTCCATGATCATGGTGTCGTTCCCGGTGGAGTGCTGGAAGCAACCCCGCGTCCCCGACTCGGGTGCTTCGACCCTGGACTGCGTGTCCGAGCCGGTTCCATGACCGAGGCGATCGTCCTGCGGGCGGCGCGGTGGGCCGACGTCGTCACGGGCCGGATCCACGCTCCGGCGGTGATCGTGGTCGACGGCGAACGCATCTCCGCGATCAATCCCGAAGGGCCGCTGCCGGACTCGGCCACCATCGTCGATCTCGGCGACGTGACGCTGCTGCCGGGCCTGATGGACATGGAGCTCAACCTGCTCATCGGCGGACCCGGCGGGCCGGAGGGCCTGCCGTCGCCCATGCATGGCGTGCAGGACGACCCCGCCTATCGCACGTTGCGCGGGGCGGTCAACGCGCGCACCACCCTGGAGGCCGGGTTCACCACGGTGCGCAATCTCGGGCTGATGGTCAAGACCGGCGGGTATCTGCTCGACGTGGCGCTGCAGCGCGCAATCGACCAGGGGTGGCACGTCGGGCCTCGCATCTATCCCGCCGGCCATGCCGTCACCCCGTACGGCGGGCACCTGGACCCGACGGTCTTTCAGCGGTTGGCGCCCGGGGTCATGCCGCTATCGGTGGCCGAGGGCATCGCCAACGGCGTACCCGACGTGATCGCCTGCGTGCGTTACCAAATCCGGCACGGCGCCAAGCTGATCAAGGTGTCGGCCTCGGGCGGGGTGATGTCGCACAGCACCGCGCCCGGCGCGCAGCAGTACTCCGACGCCGAGTTCGCCGCGATCGCCGACGAAGCCCACCGGGCTGGAGTCCGCGTGGCCGCGCACGCCGTCGGGGACACCGCGGTCCAGGCCTGCATCCGCGCGGGCATCGACTGCATCGAACACGGCTTTTTGGCCAGTGACGAAACGATCCAGATGATGGTCGACCACGGCACCTTCCTGGTCTCGACCACCTACCTGACGGAGGCCATGGCCATCGACCGCATCGCGCCGGAGCTGCGCAAGAAGGCGCTGGAGGTGTTTCCGCGCGCAAAGGCCATGCTGCCCAAGGCGATCGATGCGGGCGTCCGGATTGCGTGCGGCACCGACGCGCCGGCCATCCCGCACGGCCAAAACGCCAAAGAACTGGGTGCGCTGGTGCAGCGGGGCATGACTCCCGCGCAGGCAATCCGGGCGGCCACGGTGGTGGCCGCCGAGCTGATCGACGCTGACGACGAGTTGGGCAGGCTGGCGCCCGGCTATCTCGCGGACATCATCGCTGTGCCGGGAGACCCGTTCGACGACATCGCCAAGACGCTCGAAGTCCGTTTTGTCATGAAGAACGGACAGATCTACAAAAGCCCCGCGGCCTGACGGAGGCAGGTATGGAACTCACCGACAACATCCTGTGGCTGCTCAAGCAGGCCTTCTATTACTCCCTGACCACCATCAACGAGGCGATGCGCGAACACGGCGTGAGCACCGCCCAGATCGGTGTGCTGCGCCAATTGGCCAACGAACCCGGGTTGTCCGGCGCCGAATTGGCGCGGCGGCTGCTGATCAGCCCGCAAGGCGTCCAGCTCGCGCTCACCGCGTTGGAACGCCGTGCCCTGGTGGAAAGGAAGCAGGACCCCCAGCACGCGCGCATCCTGCGGGCCTACCTGACCGGCGAGGGCCGCAAAGTCGCCGAAACGGTGGTCAGTGACGCGATCGCCGCACACCAGGAGGTGTTCGGCGTGCTGACCGAGGAAGAGCAGCGGACCCTGCGCGAATTGCTGGGCCGCGTGGTCGAAAAGGGCACCGGCCATGAGCTGTTCGACGATCACGTCGACGGATGACGTGACCAATATCTAGTACTTGAGACTAATCGCAAGTAGTTGATACTCTGACGGAGATGGGCGATCACCACAGCACAGCCAACGCCGGTCCGGCGACCGTGACCGGCGGCGCAGCGGGCGCTGTCGACATGGCCGATGCCCCGGAAGGCTTTGTGCCGCTTCGGGTCAAGCACGTGATACCCGAAACCCGCGACGCCGTGTCGATCGTTCTCGATGTTCCCCGGGGCAGCGCGGCACGGTTCGGCTACCAAGCCGGGCAATTCCTGACGCTGCTGGTCCGCGTCGACGGGCGCGAGTACCGGCGCTGCTACTCGATGTCGTCATCCCCCGCGGTCGGTGAAGACCTGCGCATCACGGTCAAACGCGACCGCGGCGGCGCGGTGTCCAACTGGCTCAACGACACCGCCGCACCCGGCGACCTGCTCTACGCCCTTCCACCGCAGGGACGCTTCGTCTTGAACGACACCGGCCGGGACCTGGTCGCGTTCGCCGGCGGAAGCGGCATCACGCCGGTGTTTTCGCTGTTGCGCACCGCGCTGGTGTCCGGCACGCGCGGCGCGCGGTTGTTCTACGCCAACCGAAACCGGGACGCGGTGATCTTCGACGAGGCCCTCAAAACGCTGGAAAAGCGCCACGCGGACCGTTTCGTCCTGCACCACCATCTCGACGACCAACGCGGCTTCGCCACCCAGGCGGACATCGCCGCGTTCGTCGAGAACACCGACGGCGCCGACTTCTACGTCTGCGGGCCGAACGAGTTCATGGACACGGTGCGAACCGCCCTGGGCGCGGCGGGCGTGCCCACCGGCCGCCTGCACATCGAGCATTTCGACGTGACCGACGTGGCCGCGGCGGCGCCGCCGGAGACCGACGCGGTCACCGACGAGGTCACCATCGTGCTGGACGGATCGACGACCACCGCGCCGTACTACGCGGGCAACACGCTGTTGCAGACAGCCCGTATGGCGGGGCTGCGGGCGCCGTCCTCGTGCGAAATCGGTTCGTGTGGAACGTGTATGGGGCGCCTGACGCAGGGTAGCGCCCGGATGATCAACAACGATGCGCTCGACCAGGATGAGGTCGACGACGGCTGGGTGCTGACGTGTCAGGCCGTGCCGACCAGTCCCACGGTGCGGGTGGTCTACGAATGAGCGATAGGGCGGCGGATGCGATGACCAGGGTGGCGGTGGTGACCGGCGGCGCCTCAGGCATGGGCGAGGCGACGTGTCACGAATTGGGCCGGCGCGGCCTCAAGGTGGCCGTCCTCGATGTCAACGAGCATGCGGCGCAACGCGTCACCGACGGCCTGCGCGCCGAAGGCGCGACCGCGCTCGCAGTGGGCGCCGACGTCACCGATCGGTCCGCCGTCGAGCAGGCGTTCGCGAAGGTGCGCAGCGAACTGGGACCGGTGACGGTCCTGGTGACCAGCGCCGGGATGTTCGGGTTTTCGCCCTTCTTGGACATCACCGCCGCATCCTGGTCGCGGATCATCGATGTCAACCTGACCGGCACGTTTCATTGCTGCCAGGTCGCGCTCCCGGACATGGTGGAGGCGAACTGGGGGAGAATCGTGATGATCTCGTCGTCGAGCGCCCAGCGCGGATCCCCGTTCGCCGCCCACTACGCGGCGTCCAAAGGCGCGGTGATCACGTTGACCAAGTCGCTGGCCCGCGAATACGCGGCGAACGGGATCACCGTCAACAACATCCCGCCCTCGGGCATCGAGACCCCGATGCAGCACCAGGGCCAGGCCGCCGGGTACCTGCCCTCCAACGAGCAGATCGCCAGCAATATCCCGGTGGGCTACCTGGGCACCGGGGCCGACATCGCGGCCGCGGTGGGCTTTTTGTGTTCGGAAGAAGCGAGGTACATCACCGGTCAGGTCTTGGGCGTCAACGGCGGATCGGTGATGTGATAGTGAGGATGCGATGACGAGATCAGGCCGGCCGCCGGAAGGCTCCTGGACCGAGCACTACCCCGAATTGGGCACGGGCCCCGTCTCTTTCAGGGATTCCACGTCCCGCGAGTTCTACGAACTCGAGCGGGAGGCGATCTTCAAGCGCGCGTGGCTCAACGTCGCCCGGGTGGAGGAATTGCCCCGCGTCGGCAGCTACCTGACCAAAGAGATCGAAGTCGTCGGGGCGTCGGTGATCGTGGTCAAGGGCAAAGACGAGCGAATCCGCGCCTTCTACAACGTGTGCCGGCATCGCGGAAACAAGTTGGTGTGGAACGACTATCCCGGCGAGGAGACCCGCGGCACCTGCCGGCAGTTCACCTGCAAGTACCACGGCTGGCGCTACGACCTGCAGGGCGCGCTGAAGTTCGTGCAGCAGGAATCGGAGTTCTTCGACCTCGATCCCGCGAAGTATGGGCTGCGTCCGGTGCACTGCGACGTGTGGAACGGCTTCGTCTTCATCAACTTCGACACCGAGCCGCGCCAGAGCCTGCGCGAGTTCCTCGGCCCGATGATCACCGGGCTGGACGACTATCCGTTCGGGAAGCTGACCGAACGCTACGACTGGGTGGCCCACAACAACAGCAACTGGAAGATCTTCGCCGACGCCTTCCAGGAGTACTACCACGTGCCGTCGCTGCACTCGCAGCAGGTGCCGGCGGAGGTGCGCGACCCCAACGCCGGATTCACCTGCGGGCACTTCCAACTCGACGGCCCGCACCGGCTGGTCTCCACCGCCGGGCGGCGCCGCTGGCTGTTGCCGCCGGAATACATGTACCCGATCGAGCGCGCCACCCGCAGCGGGCTGGTGGGGCCGTGGCAGACCCCGGACATCGGCGAGCTGCCGGCCGGGCTCAACCCTGGTGGGATCGAGCCCTGGGGGATCAGCAATTTCCAGATCTTCCCGAACATCGAGATTTTGATCTACGGCGGATGGTATCTGCTGTACCGGTACTGGCCCACCTCGCACAACACGCACCGGTTCGAGGCGTACACCTACTTCCACCCGGCGAGCACCGTGCGCGAGCGCATCGAGCACGAGGTCGCCGCGGTGGTGCTCAAAGAGTTTGCGCTACAAGACGCCGGAATGCTCGGCGGGACCCAGGCGGCGCTGGAATACGGCATCGTCGACGACTTTCCCCTCAACGACCAAGAGATCTTGGTACGCCACCTGCACAAGGTCGTCGTCGATTGGGTCGAAGCCTATCGCCGCGAACAGGATCCGGTGGGGGTGTGACCATGCATCCCATGTTGCCCAGCGCATTCGCCGAGCTGGAGGACTACGCCCAAACCTGGTGCCTGGCAACCGAAACCGAGCGCTGGAACGCCCGGGTCGGCGCGTCGATGCCGCAGCTACTCGACTTCTACAACGCGTTTTTTCCGCGCCTCGAAGAGGCCATCGACTACTGCGACAAGTTTCCGCTCGACAACCTGCCCGACGATGCGCTCAACCTGTTGCACATGATCTATTCGCTGGTCATGGTCGCCATGGCGGTGGAGATCATGCATCAACCGGCCCCGGTCGACGCCGCCGACGCGGTCATGACCCGGACCGGCTGGCCGGTGCCCTGATTCATCCCTCTCCGGAAAGGAGCGACCATGGGTCTGCTCACCATCACCAAACTCACCGAGTCCGTCGGCGCCGAGGTCGCGGGCCTGGGGCCCACCGAGCTGGCCGACGACTCGGTCGGCGCGGCGGTGTTGGATGCGTTGGAAGACAACGGCGTTCTGGTCTTCCGCGGCCTGCACCTCGATCCTGTGGCCCAGGTCGGCTTCTGCCGCCTCCTCGGCGAGGTCGATCACTCCTCGGACGGCCATCACCCGGTGGCCGGGATCTACCCGATCACGCTGGACAAGTCCAAGAACGCCTCGGCCGCCTACCTGAAGGCCACCTTCGACTGGCACATCGATGGCTGCACGCCGCTGGGCGACGAATGCCCCCAGAAGGCCACGGTGCTCTCGGCGGTGCGGGTGGCCGAATGGGGCGGGGAAACCGAGTTCGCCAACAGCTACGCCGCCTACGACGACCTGACCGATGAGGAGAAGCAGCGGTTCGGCACGTTGCGCGTGGTGCACTCGCTGGAAGCGTCCCAGCGCCGCGTGTATCCCGATCCCTCCCCGGAACAGGTGCAGCGCTGGCGATCTCGGCGCACGCATGAGCATCCCCTGGTGTGGACGCACCGCAGCGGCCGCAAATCACTCGTGCTGGGCGCCTCCGCGGACTACGTCGTCGGCATGGAGCTCGACGAGGGCCGCGCCCTTTTGGACGAGCTCCTGGCGCGCGCGACGACGCCCGAGAAGGTCTACAGCCACAGCTGGTCGGTCGGGGACACCGTCATCTGGGACAACCGCGGGGTGCTGCACCGTGCGGCCCCGTACGACCCGGACTCCCAACGCGAAATGCTGCGCACCACCGTGCTCGGCGACGAGCCGATCGAATGACCACGGACGGTCGTCACCCGCTGCGCCTGACGCCGCTGCCCGCCGGGGAATGGGACGAGCGCGCCCGGGAATCGCTGGCATCCCTGATCCCCACCGAGCGGGCGAATCCCGTTGGCGCGGGCAATGTTTTGTCCACCCTGGTCCGCCATCCCGACCTGACCGCGGCCTACCTGCCGTTCAACGCGTACCTGCTGACCCGATCGACGCTGTCGCCGCGGGTGCGAGAAGTCGCGCTGCTTCGCGTGGTGCACCGGAGCAAGTGCGGCTATCTGTGGTCGCACCACCTCCCCATCGCCGCGCGAGCGGGGCTGTCCGAATCCGAGATCGACGACATTGGGACCGGCCGCTGCGCCGATGAGACCGACCGGGCCGTGATCGCCGCCGTCGACGATCTCACGGCCGACAGCACGGTCGCCGAGACGACCTGGGATGACCTGTGCCGCTTGTTCACCGAGCAGCAATGCATGGATCTGATCTTCACCATCGGTGGCTACCTGCTGCTGGCCTTGGCCGTCAACACTTTCGGCGTCCAAGACGAGGCGCACCACTGAGATCAGATTTTCAGGTAACCCTTGTCGGCGGGGATCTGCGCGGCGGTGACGAGCGAGGACGCGTCGCTGGCGAGCCACAGCACGATGTCGGAGACCAGGTCCGGGTCGGCGAGTGAATCGGTGGGCAGCGCGCCGGGGGAGAAGCTGTGAATGTAGGTCTGGTGGTCGGCGAAGAGCTGCCACATCGAGGGGTCGTTGCCCATCGGGGTGTCGGTGCCATACGGGTGCACCGAGTTCACCCGGATGCCGTGCTCGCCGAGCTCGACCGCCAGGGAGTTGGTCATGCCGACCACACCGAACTTGCTGGCGCAGTAGTGACCACACCCCGGTACGGCCTTCACGCCCGCGGCCGAGCTGATGGTGATGATCGAGCCCCCATTGCCGGCCTGAATCATCGCGGGCACAGTGGCTTTGATGGTGTTCCACACACCGGTCAGGTTGACGTCGAGGACGTCCTGCCATTGCTGCGCCGAGATCTCCCAGAGTCGGCCCCAGTTCAGCACGCCGGCGTTGGCGACGACGATGTCGAGGCGGCCGAATTGGGTGATCGCCTCGTCGACCACCCGCTGTTGCCCCGCGGCGTCCCGGACATCGACTTGGTCGGCCAGCATCTTGCGGCCTTCGCTTTCCACCAGGCGCGTCGTCTCGGCAAGGTCCTCGGGTGTCGAGGCCGGATAGCCATTGTGCGCCGCGACCGGGGCGCACGCGTCGATGGCGACGATGTCGGCGCCGGCCCGCGCCAACCGGACGCAATGGGAGCGGCCCTGCCCACGCGCGGCGCCGGTGACGAAGGCGACTCGACCGGCCAGGGGAGTGTCGTTGGCGCTCATGCGATTTGGGCCTTCCGTGTCGGGGTGGCGGTGGGATTGCGGGATCAGCGCTGGGGCAGCGGGCGGGAACGCACCAGCGTCGGCCACCAGAACCACGGCCCGAGGATGCGCAGGATGCACGGCACGACGAACGAACGCACGATCAGGGTGTCGAGCAGCAGGCCGATGCACACGGTGGAACCCACCTGACCGATGGTCCGCAGATCGCTGGTGAGCATGGCTAGCATGGTGAACGCGAACACCAGGCCCGCGGATGTGACCACGCCCCCGGTGCTGCCGAGCGCGCGGATGAGACCGGTGTGGATGCCGCCGTGCAACTCCTCTTTGACCCTGTTGATCAGCAGCAGGTTGTAGTCCGACCCGACGGCCACCAGGATGATGAACGTCAGCGGCAGGACCAGCCAGTGCAAATGCAGGCCCACGAGGTGCTGCCAGAAAAGTATGGACAGGCCGAACGCGCCGGCGTAGGAGAAGGCCACCGTTCCGGGAATCACCAACGCCGCCACCAGACTTCGCGTGATGAACATCATGATCAAGAAAATCAGCACAAACGCCGCGATCGCCGCGATCAGCAGGTCCGACATCGCGTATTGCTTGATGTCCTTGTCGTTGGACCCCGAACCGCCGATGTAGACCCGGGCGCCGGCGAGGGAGGTCTCCTTGAGGATCGTCTTGATCGCGTCGGGGAACTGTTCGACGTGCTCCACCCCTTCGGGTCCCATCGCGTCGCCCTCGTGGGTGACGATGAAGCGGGCCGCCTTGCCGTCGGGCGACATCATCAACTTCATGCCCGTCTTGACGTCCTCGTTGTCGAAACCCTCGTGCGGGATGTAGAAGTAGTCGTCGCTGCGGGACCTGTCGAAGTCGTTGCCCACGTTGATCAGGTCGTCGAACGTCTGGTCGGTCTGGATGGACTGTAGATCCGCCGACCCGTAACTGTTGACCAACTTCAACTGCAGCGCCTCGGTGTCGTCGGCGGTGGCTTTCAGTTGGGCGATGATCTGCGGGAACGCCTTGTCCACCTCCGTGAGCGAGATCCTGGCGTGGTTGATGTCCTCGGCCAGGTGGTCGATGTGGTCGATGGTGTCCCACAAGGATCGGAACGCCCAGCAGATGGGGATGTCGAAACAGTGCTTCTCCCAATAGAAGTAGCTCTTGATCGGGCGGAAGAAGTCGTCGAGATTCGAGACTTCCTCGTTCATCTCTTCGCTGACCCGTTGCAGGTCCTCCACGGTGAGCACCGTCTGGTGCAATTCGTCGGACACCTTTTGGAAAAAGCCGATCTCCTTTCGCAACACCGCGACGGAGTGCGCCTGGATCTCGGCCTGCGCGTCGGTGTTGGAGTTCTGCTCCCTGTTGAACGGGAGTTGTTGGCCGTTGCCGCTGCCCTGCGTGGTGAACAGGTACGGGATGCTGGCGTGCTCGAGCGCCCGGCCCAGGGGCCTGGTCATGCCCTGCACCATCGCCACGCCGTGCAACCGGATCAGGGCCTTGGCGACCCGGTCCAGCGAGATGAAGTCGGCCGAATTGCGCATGTCGTGGTCGGTTTCGACCATCAGCATCTCGGAGAACAGCTTGCTCTTGGGAAAGTGCCGATCCGCCGCCTGGAAACCCAGGTTGGCGGGCGCGCCGGCCGGCTGGTACTGCCGGTCGTCGTAGTTCTGCCGGTAGGTGGGGACGAAGATCGCCCCGATCATGACGACCGCGGAGCTGGCCGCCAGGATCGGCACCGGCCAGCGCACCACGCTCGCCCCGATGCGCCGGTACAACAGTCCCTTGGTGCTGGTTCTCGGGTCGAACATCCCGAACAGGCTGCCGACGGTCAACACCGCCGGGCCCAGCGTCATCGCCGCGGCGATGGTGAACAGCATCGTGATCGCGACGGCCGGCCCCATGGTGTGGAAGTAGTTCAGGCGCGCAAACGTCAAGCAGTAGCACGCGCCGGCGATCGTCAGGCCGGACCCGATGATGATGGGTGCGACGCCCTTGTAGGCGATGTAGAAACTGTCCTCCCGGCTTTCGCCGGCCTGCCGCGCCTCGTGGTATCGGCCCATCAGGAATATGCCGTAATCCGTCCCCGCGCCCAGGGTCAGCGCGATGACGATGTTCACCGCGAACGACGACAGTTCGATGTACCCGTAATGCCCCAGGGTCGAGACGACGCCCTTGGCGACGAGCATCTCGATGAGGACGCCGAGCAAGGGCACCAACAGGGTTGAGGGCGTGCGGTACACGAGCAGCAGCATCACGACGATGAGGATGATCGTGACGATGGTGACGTTGTTCAGGCTGGCGTTGGCGATGGCGAGGGTGTCGGAGGCCAGCGGGGCCGCGCCGCTGACATAGACCTTGAGCCCGGGTGGCGGGGTGTCCTTCCTGATGATGTCGCGGACGGCGTCCACCGACTGGTTCGCCTGAATCTGGCCGATATCGCCGGCGAGACGCAGCAGCACGTAGGTGCACTTGCCGTCGACGCTTTGCGCCCCCGCCGCCGTGAAAGGCTTGCCCCACAAATCCATCACGTATTGCACGTGTTTGGTGTCGTTTTGGAGGCGGCGCATCAGGTCGTCGTAGTACCGGTGATCCTGGTCTCCCAGTTGCCGGTTCGCCTCGAAGACCACCATGGTCAGGTTGGTCGAGTTCGATTCCTGAAACTTTTCGCCGATGTGCAACAGCGCCCGCTGGGAGGGGGCGTAGTGCGGGACCATGGGCCCGGCGAGTTCCTCTGCGACCCGTTCCACTTGGGGCATAAAGGTATTCGTCGTGACCGCGAGCAGGCCCCAGAAGAAGATGATCGGTATCGCGAAAGCGCGGACCATCCTGGGGATGAACGGGCGCTTGACCCCGGGCTCATCGGAGCGATGCTCGCTCATGCCGATTTCACCCTGCACTGGACGTCGGCGTCCTGATGGTCATCCGACTGTTCGTCGCGGACTACGCCATTGACCAGCATCCGGCAGCCGACCTGGCCGCCATGAACGTGCACCGAAATGCTGCCGGACGCCACCGTGAGTGTGGTGGTCTCCGTGTGGGTCCACGGCAGGGTCGTGAAATCAACCTGATGCGGGTGGCCCTCGATGTCGATGTAGACGAGCTTGCCGCCCTGCCCGGGGGAGCCGAACACCTCATAGGTGATCCGTTTGGGGTTGAACTGCTCGGGGGCCTGCGGACCGTTGACGGTGACGACCGGCTCCGGCTCGGAGAACTGGTGCACCTTGTACATGCACAGCAGGCCCACACCGACCGCGACGACGGCGACCAACGGCATCCAGATTCGCGCCAGGACAGTCCGCCCGACTGAACGAGGGCCCACTCGATCACCTCTGAAGAATCCGTTTTGCACATCGTGTTCTGCCGCGGCCCCGGCCTCGGAGCCCATACGGATAGTAGACGGTCATGTACTCAACGGACAGAGTCAAGGCAGTTTCTGCAGCCGGCGCTTCAGACTCGCGCTGCGGCGCAGCTGAATGGCCAGGTTCGTCGAGGTCAGCATGGGGATCACGCCGAGGAACGTGCGCTCGGAAGGCGTCGCTCCATGCAGGTGGTACAGGCTGCCGAAGACGAAAAAACAGCTCAACATGAACAGGGCGCCGGGGATGCACAGGGCCATCACCGACCGACGATCGGCGACGACCTGCCTGGCGTAGTCCACCTCGTCCTGCGACATCGGTTCGCGTTTGCGCACCTTGTGCAAAACCGCTTTAGCGCTGCCGATTTCCTCGCTGATCGGCAGGGTCGGCCGGCGCTCCAGGCGATTGACGTAGAAGCCGGCGACGGCCGCCAATAGCACTGCCAGCGCGAGGCTGATCGCGGTCAGAAGGCCATACAGACTCGCACTCATTCTCAGTCCCTGCTCTCCGCCGACGCACGAGGCGAAAACTTTCCGGAGAACGCTACCCCAATCGTCGCGGCGCGACGTCAGGGCTTTCCGGAGTCCCGGTCCTTGAGCACATCGCGGATGACCATCCCCAGCAGGAACAGCAGGGCGAGCGGAACGAGCAGCTTGAACACCGTCGACGCGTGGCTGTACAGCAAGCCGTAGGCGATCGTTCCGATCAGCACCATGGCGAGCAGGATGCCGCGATTGATCTTGTTCGTACTCATCGGGAAGACCTCACTTGTCGATTGGCTTGCGGTGCTTGCGATTTCGGCGCACGACGATCCAGAGCAGCGCGCCCATCGCCAGGGCGATGCCGGAAATGACCAGCGTCACCTTCAGCCAGGCCCAGTCGTCGTGCTTCTCGTGGGCGACCGCAGAGGTGGCCACCGGCGCGTTGGCGGGGACGTCGAGGGCGGCCAGCCTGCTGACGAACGCACTGGTGGTCGCGTACGGGTCGGGTCCGTGCTCGGTGGCCGACTGATTCATCAATTCATCGACGCGGTCCGCAATGACTTTGGGCACCTTGTAGGCACGGACGTGGTAGCCGTGCGAGTCGATGACGACGATGACGCCGCTGAACTTCGGCTCCCGCGCCGACATCGCGCCGTGGATGGCATCCGCCGTGGTCACACCGCTGTTGCCGGGCGCCACCGCTGCCACCCAGACCGGTGGCTGGGGGCTCCACGTCCACGGACCGGCGAGGATCTGCCGATTCAGTTCGCCGACATTGCGCAGCGGCGGCCTGGCCCCGGGGTCGGTCACCACATGCGTCTCGGCGTTGAAGTGGGCCACCAGCTCGTCGGTGTAGGCGTCGGCCGAGGCGCGCGGAGCGAGCAGCAATGCCAGCGCCATGGTCAACGCAACGAGGGCGAGGCCACGGAATCGAAAGGTCACTTTTCTCCTGCCACGAGTCGTTGCGTCGATCCTGGCTGCTGCCCTCAGTGGGCGCCACTCAAATTGAGCGTGACGACACCCGCGATGATCAGGCCGACGCCGACGACCTTGGTCAACGATATCGACGAGCCCAGGAACAGCACGGCGATCAACACGATGAGGGCCGTGCCGATGGCCGACCACAACGCGTAGGCGACGTCGGTCTGCATGCCGCGCGAAATCGAGACCGCCAGCAACGCGAACGAGATGGCGTAACCGATCAGGCAAACCACGGTCGGCCAGAGTCGAGAGAAACCTTCGGTGCTCTTGAGCAGGCTGGTCGCCACCACTTCCGCGAAGATCGCGCCGAGCAGGTACAGGTAGGTCAACATGCCCGACAACGCTAGCCGCGGGTACGGCGAACCTGACACACTGATCACCCTGGCGCGGCGTCCGTTCGGAAAGGAGTTGCGTGCGATGGCGTTTCCCGCTCACGTGTTGAGCCTCGACGTCAGCGGCGCGATCGGCGAGCGGGCATCGCTGGCGGCGACCTATTACCCGGCGCGCGCGGGCAACGCCGCGGCCGCCGTCCTCGTCTGCCTGCCGGGCGGCACCTACAGCCGCGAGTACTGGGACCTCGAGATTCCCGGCCACGACGGGTACAGCTTCGCCGAATTCGCCACCGGCGACGGCTACGCGGTCGTGACGATCGATCCGTTGGGCACCGGCGAAAGCTCGCAACCGGCCCGCGACTTCGACTTCGCCGACATCGCCGCCACGCTGGCCTGCGCCGTGGCGGCTCTGCCGGACACCATCGGCGTCCACGCGCCGCCGGTGGCCGTGGCGCATTCGCTGGGCGGCTACCTTGCCCTCACCCAGCAAGCGCTGTTCCCCAGTTACTCCGGCATGGCGCTCCTCGGGTGCACCAATCGGCACGTCGCGCCGCTGAACCTCGATGCGGCGCTCATCGCTCGCGCCGGATCCCCGCAGGGGCGCGCCGAGCTCGCCCAGGAAATCCTTTCGGCCTTGCCGCAGCCGTATTTCGAGGGCCCGCGCGAGCATCTGCAGAGCTGGTTTCACCTCGCCGACGTTCCCGCGGCCGTCGTCGCCGCCGACTCCGTAACCGCCAAGTCGGTGGTGCCGCGGGTGTTCGGCACGGCGATGATCCCCGGCATCGTGGCCGACCATGCGGCGCGCATCGACGTCCCGGTGCTGGTCGGTTTCGGCGCCGTCGACGTCTCACCGGATCCCCGCGCCGAGGCGGCGCTGTACCGGAGTTGCCCCGACATCACCACGGTGGTGTTGGCCGACAGCGCGCACTGCCACAACATGGCGTCGAGCCGGCACCGGCTGTGGCGGCGACTGCTGGACTGGACCGCGACCGTAACGTGTGGATCGTGACGAAGGGTCTCGACCGCCGCCTGGCCCGCCACGCCCCGGCCGTGTTGTCCGCGTTTCGCCTCGTCTACGGCCTGCTCTTCGCCGCGTACGGGTCGAGGAGCCTGTTCGATTGGCCCGTCCGCTCGCCCGTTGTCGTCGCGTTCGGATCCTGGCCCGGCTGGTATGCCGGCCTGATCGAGATCGTCGCCGGCCTGCTCGTCGCCGCCGGGTTGTTCACGCGCACCGCCGCATTCATCGCGTCGGGCGAGATGGCGGTCGCCTACTTCTGGATGCATCAGCCCATGGCCCTCTGGCCCGTCGCCGACCCGCCCGGGGGCAACGGCGGCGCGCTGTCCATCCTCTTCTGCTTCGCGTTCTTCCTGCTGGTCTTCATCGGCGGCGGCCCCTACTCGCTCGGCGCGGCGCGCGGCAGGAGGCTTCCCCTCAACCGGCGATAATGGCATTCTCTGATGCGGAGAAGCCATTTCCGATGACGGCGGTTCCGGAGGAGGACGACCAATGAGCGTGCAGCAGTGCGACGGGATGGTGGCTCTCGTGACCGGGAGCAGCCGGGGCCTGGGCAAGGCGATTGCCGCGCGCCTGGCCGAGAGCGGAGCCACCGTGGCGCTGACCGCCCGCACGATGGATCCCGATCCCAAGTACCAGGGCTCGCTGAGCCAGACGCGCGACGAGATCGTCGCCGCCGGCGGGAAAGCCATTGCGGTCCAAGCGGATCTGTCCCAAGCCGAAGACCGCGAACGGCTCTTCGCCGAGGTGACCGGCGCCGTCGGCGCACCGGACATCCTGGTGAACAACGCCGCCGTCACCTTCCTGCGGCCCCTGGACGGGTTCCCCGAGCGGCGCGCTCGGCTGATGATCGAGATGCACGTCCTCGGCCCGCTGCACCTGTGCCAGCTGGCGATCCCCGCGATGCGCGAGCGCGGGCGCGGCTGGATCCTGAACCTCACCTCGGTGGGCGGCGACCTGCCACCCGGCCCGCCCTTCTCCGAGTTCGACCGGACCGCGGGCTTCGGCATCTACGGGACCGCCAAGGCCGCGCTCAATCGGTTGACGAAAAGCCTTGCGGCAGAACTGTACGACGACGGCATCGCCGTGAACGCCGCCGCACCGTCCAACCCCGTCGCCACGCCCGGCGCCGGCACCCTCGACCTGGCCAAGACCGACACCGAAGACATCGCCCTGATCACCGAAACCGCGTTCCGTTTGTGCACGGGCGATCCCAAGTCGTTGACCGGGCGCATCGCCCACACCCAGCCGTTCCTCGCCGAGGTCGGCTGGACGAGAACCGGCACGCTGGCTGAATGAGCAGAGCCGAGCTCGACCTGGGCGAACTGCGCGCGCGCCTCGCCGATGCGGGGGTCACGGACGTCGCTCCACTATCCGGGGGCGCCTCCAGCCTGACCTTCGGGGGTGACCTGGGTGGCCGGCGTGTGGTGATCAAGGTCGCTCCACCGGGCGTCGAACCGGTCGCTCATCGCGACGTGCTGCGCCAGGCACGTATCCTCAAAGCCCTTGCCGCGACCAGTGTTCCGGTTCCCGATGTGCTGCGGGAGGACTTGGGACGTCCCCCGGACACACCGCCGCTGTATGTCATGTCCCGGGTCGACGGCGACTGTGTCGAACCGCTCTTCGACGGATGCGCGCCCGTTGCGGACGTGACCGACCGGTACCGGAACGCGTGCCGGGCCATGGCCGCGCTGCACCGGCTTTCGCCGACGGAGCTCGGGCTGGGCGATGAACCCGTCGTCGACCCGGTCGCCGAAGTCCACCGCTGGTCCGACACGCTGAACACCGTCGATCCGGCGCTGGCGCCCGGCTGGCCGAACGTCCGCGACACCCTATTGGCCTGCGCGCCAAGCGCGATGGCGCCGGGCGTGGTGCACGGTGACTTTCGGCTGGGCAACCTGCTCGCCTCCGGGGCGCGGATCAACGCGGTGATCGATTGGGAGATCTGGTCGATCGGCGATCCGCGCATCGATGTGGGCTGGTTCCTGATCAACTGCGACCCGGACACCTACCGCAGGGTTCCGGCGCCGGACGCGATGGCACCGCCGACCGCCGAACTCGCCGAGCTCTATCGGTGCGAGTTGGGTTGCGAGGCAACCGATTTGGGCTGGTTCACCGCGTTGGCGTGCTACAAATCGGTGGCGACGTGGTCGCTGATCGTCAAGCACAACCGCCGAAGGCGATCGCCGCGGGCCGAATTGGAAGCGATGGCAGCCAGTCTGCCGCGGTTACTGGGGCGCGCCCTGTCGATGCTGGACTGACGGTACTCAGCCGCAGTGGGCCCCGAGATTTTGACAAACCATTCCGACACCGCCGCCGGTGGTCGACAGTTCGTTTTCATCATCGTCGATCGGATTCGTCATCGTGGTCGGGAACTGTATCGGCCATTCGTCGATCGCCGGGATGTCGGGCTGCTGGCCGGCGTCCGGATTCGCAAGGGCCGTCCCGGTGCCACCGGTCAGCGCCGCGAGGACCGTCGAACCCGCGACCAGTAGGCAAGCGCACCTGCGAGAAATCATCGCCACCCTCTCCGTGATCCGCCGGATACTGGAGATTGTCGAAACGCTACTGCCGATTCTACATTGCATAACAGTCACGAACGAACAACAAATGTGGATTGCCGGCCAGCAAATTTCGCGCACCAAATGCGACCCTGCGTACGGTTTCGCCCGTGAGGCCGGTAGCCATCGTCGTCCGTCGTGCCATGGCTATCGCCGTGTGCCTCGCGATGTCGGTGATCGCGGCGCCCTCGGCCGACTCCGAACCCCAGCTCGGTCCCGCCCCGCCCGATGCGGCGCCACCGGCCGGCGCGGCGGTGCCCTCGAATCCCCCCGCGATCCTGAACACCCCCGACGGCTGGACGCTGGGATTGGGCGCCAAGGACGAGATGCAGGTTCCGGTAGCGCCGCTGACCACCGCGATCTCGTCGCGCGAATACATGTCCAGCGGCATCTTCGTCGGCTCGCTCCGCGGACCCGAAGAGGCCCACGGCGTCCTGGAAGTCGGCTACCAGATCGGCTGTGGGATCGACATGAGCACCTCCAACGGTGTGATCATGGAGGGCGGCGCCGGGATCATCCCCGGCGTCAGCCCGACGTTCGACGCCACCGGCACGCTGCCGCCCCTGCTGCCGTTCGTGTCGGCACCCATCAACGGCGTGATGAGCGTGGGACTCAAGCCGGGCCTGGTGATCGTGGTGCCGGTGATCAAGAAGCAGTTCAAGGGCGCGAATCCCTGGGTGATGATCAGCAACTTTCACGTCAAGATCGACGGCTGCGTGGGCCAGTCGTTCATCCGCTCCTATGCGGTGCTGACCCGCCAGACCGACCTATCCGACGTGGTGCTGTCCTACGTGGGCGTCACGAAAGCGGTTTAGCCGCGGGGGATGCCCGCCAGCTTGTCGGCGAACTTTTCCTCCGCCGCCGCGCGCAGCCGCAGCAAATGCTCGGAGGGGAACAGGTCGGGTGCGGGCTCGCGGTCTTTCAGCAACAGCCGCGCCAGCGTCACCTTGTGCACCTCGGTCGGGCCGTCGGCCAGCCCGAGCACGAACGACTCCACCAGGTACTGCACGAAGGGCATCTCGTGGGTGGTGCCCAGCGACCCGTGCAGCTGAAGCGCCCGCGAGGAGACGTCGTGCAGCACCTTCTGCATCATCGCCTTGACCGCCGAGATGTCGGCCCGCACGGCGTGGTAGTCGTTGAATTGGTCGATCTTCCAAGCGGTTTGCAGGGTCAGCAGCCGGAAGGCCTCGATCTCCATCCATGAGTCGGCGACCATCTGCTGCACGAGTTGTTTGTTGGCCAGGACCTCGCCCTGGGTGTAGCGCGATGCCGCCCGCTCGCAGATCATGTCGAAGATCCGGCGGACCAGCCCCACCGTGCGCATCGCGTGGTGAATGCGCCCACCGCCCAGCCGGGTCTGCGCGACGACGAACGCCCCGCCGCGCGGCCCAAGCATGTGATCGGCCGGCACGCGGACGTTTTCGTAGCGGACATAGCCCTCGCGCCCGCCGCCTGTGGGCTGGTAGCCCAGTCCCACGTCGCGCAGCACGTTGATGCCGGGGGTGTCGCCGGGAACGACGAACATCGAGTAGCGCTGGTACGGCGGCGCGTCGGGGTCGGTCATCGCCATCACGATGAGGAAGGACGCCATGGAGGCGAACGACGAGAACCACTTCTCCCCGTTGATGACCCAGTGATCGCCGTCTTGCACCGCGGTGGTGCGAAACACCTTCGGGTCGGCGCCGCCCTGCGGCTCGGTCATCGAGAAGCAGGAGATGATGCGGTTGTCCAGCAGCGGCTCGAGGTAGCGCGCCTTGAGCTCGGGTGTGCCGTAGTGCGCCAGGATCTCGCTGTTGCCGGAGTCGGGCGCCTGTGATCCGAAGACGATCGGAGCGCACTCCGAGCGACCGAGAATCTCGTTGAGCAGCGCCAGCTTCACCTGCCCGTAGCCCGGGCCGCCCAGGTGCGGGCCGAGGTGCGTGGCCCACAGCCCGCGCTCCTTGACGATCTCCTGCAGCGGCGGGATCAGCGCCTGGCGCACGGGGTCGCCCAGGTCGTGAGACTCCTTGACGATCAGGTCGATCGGCTCACATTCCTCGCGGACGAAGCCTTCGACCCATTCCAGTTGCTCGGCCCATTCCGGGTCGGTGGAAAAGTCCCACGACATTCAGCGTCTCCTCTTGCTCTGTGCCACCACGCCGGAGTCGACGAGTTCGGCGATGGTTTGCGCGTCCAATCCCGCCTCGCGCAGCAGCGCTTGCGTGTGGTCGCCCGGCAGCGCGGGGGCCGACGGCGTAGCCGGTCGCGTGCGGGAGAAGCGCGGCGCCGGCGCGGGCTGGGTGATGCCGTCGAGTTCGACGAAGGTCCGCCGCGCGACGTGGTGCGGATGCCGCGGCGCCTCGGTCAGCGAAAGCACCGGTGTGGCACAGCATCCCGGCGTGTCGAGGATGCGTTCCCATTCATCGCGGGGCTTCTCGGCGAAACGGGCGGCCAGGGCGGCGCGGTGCGCGGCCCACGCGGCCGGGGCGTCGTCGTCCTGGGGCACGGTGACGCCGAGGCGATCGCACAGTTCGGCGTAGAACTTCGACTCCATGGCGCCGACGGCGACGTGACCACCGTCGGCCGTGGCGTAGACGCCGTAGAAGTGCGCGCCGCCGTCGAGCAGATTGGCTTCGCGTTCGTCGCGCCAGGTGCCGGCCGGCAGCATCCCGAAGTAGGGCGCCAACAGCGTCGCCACGCCGTCGACCATCGCGACGTCGAGCACCTGACCCACCCCGGACTCGCGCGCCTCGAGGATCGCGCTGAGCAGGCCGACCGCCAAAAGCATTCCGCCGCCGCCGTAGTCGCCGATCAGATTCAGCGGCGGCACCGGGGATTCGGCGGTGCCGATGGCGTGCAACGCGCCCGTGAGGGCCAGGTAGTTGATGTCGTGACCGGCGTGACCGGCCAGCGGCCCGTCCTGCCCGTACCCGGTCATGCGGGCGTAGACCAGGCGCGGGTTGCGCTCGGTCAGCGCGTCCGGCCCGATGCCCAGCCGTTCGGCCACCCCCGGGCGGTACACGTCGACGAAGGCGTCGGCGCCGGCGGCCAGCCGGTGCACCAGGTCCCGCCCACGGGGGTCTTTCACGTCGGCGGCCAGCGAGCGCTGGCCGCGCCGGACCGTGTAGTCGATCGGCAATGGCGCGTCGACCCCCGCGACGGCGTCGATGCGCACGATGTCGGCGCCCAAGTCGCCCAACAACATTCCGCAAAACGGCGCGGGCCCCAGCCCGCCCATCATGACGATGCGGACGCCGCGCAGGGGTCCGGTCATGAAGACCACTTCTTGCGGCGTTCGGCCGCCTCGTCCGTCGCGTGCGTGATCACCTGGTTGCGGTTCTCCAGTTCCAGCGCCGACTCGAAGCTCGCGGCGTCGGTGTTGACCTGCAGGGCGCGCTTGGTCAGTTGCGCTCCGAGCGGGGCATGGCCCGCGATCAACGTGGCCAACTCCACCGCTCGGCCGGCCAACCCATCCGCCGCGACGACTTCGCTGACCAGCCCGCGCCGATCGGCTTCGGTCGCCGACACCGTGCGGCCGGTGAGCATCCAATCGGCGGCCACGCTGGTGCCGACGATGCGCGGCAGGTGATAGCTCATGCCCATCTCGGCGCCGGAGAGCCCCAGCAGGATGGCGGCGTTGCCGAAAGTGGCGGCGGCCGAGCAGATTCGGATGTCCGCGGCCAGGCACAGCGCGAGGCCCGCGCCGACACAGGGGCCGTTGACGGCGGCGATGACGGGCTGCGGCAGGGCGCGCACCGCTTCGGCGAGGGCGGCCATCCTCTCCTGGAAGCGCATCCGCTCCAGCGCCGGCGCGCTGGCTTCGAGCATCGACGGCCCGAAGTCGCGCACGTCGATGCCCGCGCAAAACCCGCGTCCGGCGCCGGTCAGCACCACGGCGCGCACCGTGGCGTCGACGGCCAAATCGCCGAGCAGGCCGCGCAATTCGGTTTGCATCGTCTCGTTGATGGCGTTGAGGCGCTGCGGGCGATTCAGACGCAGGACGGCGACACCGTCACCGGGCCGGTCGAGCTCCAGCGTGGTCGGCACCCTCACACCCGCTCGATGATCGTCGCCGTGCCCATCCCGCCGCCCGTGCACATGGTCACCAGTCCCGTTGTCAGGTCACGACGTTCGAGTTCGTCGAGAACGGTGCCGATCAGCATGGCGCCGGTGGCGCCGATCGGGTGCCCGAGGGCGATCGCGCCGCCGTTGACGTTGACCACGTCGGGATCGATGTCCAGATCGCGCATCGTCTTGAGCGGGACCGCGGCGAAGGCCTCGTTGATCTCCCACAGATCGATGTCGGCCACCGTCATGCCGGCGCGTTCCAGGCACCGCTGCGCCGCGGGGCCGGGCGCGGTGAGCATGATGATCGGTTCGCTGCCGATGGCCGCGGTCGCCCGGATCTGCGCCCGCGGGGTCACGCGGTGGGTGTGCATCCAGTTGGAGGAGGCGAGCAGCACGGCGGCGGCGCCGTCGACCACGCCGGACGAGTTGCCCGCGTGGTGCACGTGATCGATGCGGTCGACGCCGGGATAGCGCTCGAGGCAAATCTCGTCGAACGTGCGTTGCTCGCCGTCGGCGCGCGCGGCCCCCATCGCCTCGAAGGCCGGTGTGAGGCGTGACAGCGTCTCAGTGGTGGTGCCCGGGCGCGGATGCTCGTCGTGTTCCAAGCGGCCGGCGGGTGCGGCCACGTCGACCAGGGAACGATCGAAGCGCCGCTCCTCGATGGCCACGGCGGCGCGGCTCTGGCTCTGCGCGGCGTAGGCGTCGACGACCTCGCGGCCGAATCCCTCCAGTGTCGCGATCAGATCTGCCGAAATGCCTTGTGGCACAGTCGGGTACACTGCGCGAAGATCGGGATTGTTGCCGTCGATCGTCGGGACCCCGGCCGTTACCCCCCACCGCGACATCGACTCGACACCGCCGGCGATCGCCAAATCCTCACTGCCGGCGGCGATGCCCGCCGCCGCAACGGTGACGGCCTGCTGGCCCGAGCCGCAGAACCGGCTCAACGTCATCCCCGGCACGGTCTCCGGCCACCCCGCCAACAGAACGGACATTCGGGCGATGTCGTCGCCGTGGTCCCCGCTGAGGATGCCGTTGCCGGCGATCACGTCATCGACGTCGACCGGATCGAAGTCGGTCCGCTCGGCCAGCGCGGTGAGGCAGCGCGCGAGCAAGGCCTGCGGGTGCACCGCGTGCAGTCCGCCGTCGGGGCGGCCTCGCCCGCGCGGCGTGCGTACCGCGTCGAGAATCCAGGCGTCGATGGCGGACTCCGATCGTCGTGGTGGGCTCAGGTCACCAGCGATCGTAAATCGTCTCTCGGCCGCGGAGAACCACCTTCTCCGAATTGGCGATGCGATTCTCGCGGGACGCGGGGCTGTGCGGGCGGTGCGTGCGGGGGCCAGCGCCGCCTGTGGCGCCGGCGGGCCGCTGCGGGGGCCCCAGTCACATCTGCCACACCGGCCCGGCGGGGGGCGCAAGCTGTTTGCCCGCCTCCTAGCGACAACGTCGTGCGGGGGCCCGGCGGGGTGCCGTCGTGCGGGGGCCCGGCGCGGTGCCGTCGTGCGGGGGGCCCGGCGCGGTGCCGTTGTCGCTGGGAGGTGGGCATTCGCTACTGCCCTTCCGGGACGCGACCAATGAGGCCGATGTTGCGTGCCGCGCGGTTGGGCGCAAACACGCTGCGCCGCAGCCCCGTTCACGCCACCCCCATCGGCCGCGCATAACCGGGCGCTGAGCGGGTAGCCGGGCGCCATGACCAAGATCGGATACTTTCTCACCTGCGAGCAATTCGGCCCCAAGGAGCTCATCGACCAGGCCAAGCGCGCCGAGGACGCCGGCTTCGACGCGCTGTGGATCTCCGACCACTACCACCCCTGGAACGACGAGCAGGGCCAAAGCCCGTTCGTGTGGGGAGTGATCGGTGCCCTCTCGGAGGCGACGTCGCTGCCCGTCAGCACCGCGGTGACCTGCCCGACCATCCGGATCCATCCGGCGGTCATCGCGCAGGCGTCTGCGACAGCGGCGGTGCAACTCGACGGGCGCTTCGTGCTGGGGGTGGGCAGCGGCGAGGCCCTCAACGAGCACATTCTCGGCGACCCATGGCCGTCCGCCGGTGTGCGCCTCGAAATGCTGGAGGAGGCGGTCGAGGTCATCCGCAAGCTGCACCAGGGTGGCGAGGTGAGCCACCACGGAAAGCATTACGAGGTGCAGGAAGCGCGGGTCTACACGCGGCCGGAGCAGCCGGTGCCGATCTACGTGTCCGCGTTCGGTCCCCAGGCCGTGGAGCTGGCCGCCCGCATCGGCGACGGGTACAGCATCGCCATGCCCGACGGCGATCTGGTCAAGCAATTCCGCGAGGCCGGCGGCGGCGACAAACCGGTACAGGCGGGGACCAAGGTCTGCTGGGATCGAGACGCCGATGCCGCGCTCAAGACGGCGCATCGGTTGTGGGCCAATGAGGGGTTGCCCGGCCAGACCTCCCAGATCCTGCCGCGGCCCAAGGATTTCGCCGCACTCATGTCGCTGGTGCCACCGGAGACGGTCGCCGAGAGCGTCGCCTGCGGCTCGGACCCCGAGAAGCACGTCGCGCAGGTGCGCCAGTACATCGACGCCGACATCGACGAGATCTACGTGCAGCAGATCGGTCCCGACATGGACGGTTTCTTCGCGGCGTGGCGCCAAGCCGTGTTGCCCGAGTTGCGCGGCGAAACCCGCTGAACCTCAGCCGAACGGCGGGCCGTCGAACCGATCCCGGGTGATGAACTCCGCGACCGGCCGGCGGCGCAGTTTGCTCAGCTGCCGCACCGGTTTGCCGAGCGGCACCACCGCGGCGACCGCATGCCGATCGGGGATGCCCAGCAGCCCACGGACGTCCTCTTCGGCGGCGATGGCCATCGTCGTGATGGTGCCGCCGTAGCCCTCGCTGCGCGCGGCGAGCAGGATGTTCCAAATCAGCGGATAGACCGACGCCCCGCCGGCGATGCCGACGCGGTCCAGATGTTGATCGAGGGCGGCGACGACGGTCATATCCACCGAAACCACCAGAACCACAGGCGCTTTCGCGATCGGCGCGACGAACGTGTCGGGGATCTCCGTCTCCTCGATGGCCTTCTGCGGCACCGCGCTGGGATGGATTGAATTCCAGGGGTTTTCACCCGCCTGCAGCTGCGCGAAGTACCTGCGCGCGGCGGGCATC
The DNA here is from genome assembly GCF_035666375.1 of Mycobacterium sp. 5-140-3-2. Classification (NCBI taxonomy): domain Bacteria; kingdom Bacillati; phylum Actinomycetota; class Actinomycetes; order Mycobacteriales; family Mycobacteriaceae; genus Mycobacterium; species Mycobacterium sp. 5-140-3-2. The sequence continues at coordinate 4,132,673 of NZ_CP142025.1, read as the reverse complement.
CCGAGTTCGGCCAGCCTGCGCCGCACCGCCGCGTCGCGCACCACGGTGACGTGGGCGCCCTGCCGGTTGCCGCCGCTGGGCGCGAAGCGAGCGTTGTCGAAGATGCGCCCCAGCACCTCGTCGGGCAGCGGATCGTCGGTGAATTCCCTTGCGGCGAACGCCGTTCGCATCACGTCGTAGAGCTGCATGCCGGGGCGGCTCATCAACTCGCCGACCCGCACCGCTCCAGGCGGAAGGTGCGCTCGAACCCGGCCGGGTGCGTCGTCAGGGTCACTTCCACCGCCCCGCTGGGGGCGATGACGTAGCGCTCCTCGACATCGGGGCCGTCCCGCCCCTCCGCCCAGCGGCCGACCGGCTGACGCCCGAGGTCGTCCCGGTCGCGCAGGGCAGGGTCGAACGGAAACAGCACCGGGTCGTACGGCGTGACGTCGCCGTCCGGCCGCCCGTTGACCAGGCGGCTGCACTCCACGAACCGGAAGTGCCCGATGTTGTGCGCCGCCCGATATCTGCGCTTCACCACCAGCGGGGATCGGCCGTCGTCGGGAAGCGAGACGTCCTTGCACACGATCGGGTCGAACACGACCCCGGCGCCGGCCTCCGCCTCCCGGAAGACGCCGAAGTTTCTCGAAAAGCGTTCGGACAGCGCGAAACCCGATTCCTTGTCGAGGAAGACGGCAAGGCCGATGGCCGTGGCGGCGAAGGGGTGGGGCGAGCGCTTGACCCGCTTGTCGCCGAAGGTGCTGCGCAGCATCCGGGACACCAGCGGGAAACCGCCCGCGCCCCCGACGACGTAGATGCCCGCCACCTTCGAGAGGTCCACGTCCTTGTGGCCGCGCGCCGGGTCGCGCAGGACCCGGTCGAGCAGCTCCATCGTGCGGTCGACCAGCGGCGCACACACCGCGTAGACGTCGTCGATGGGGCAGGAGAACGGGGGACGATCGACGGGGGAGAGGTCCACCAGGAAGCGTCGCGTCTGCGGCCCGACCGCCTCCTTGCGGGTGGCGCATTCCTCGGCGAGCAGGTCGCGCGTGGCGGCGTCGACGACGGGCCGGCCGGCGCCGGCCAGCACCAGCTCGACGATGGCCTCGTCGAAGTCGTCACCGCCCAGCCGCTGGATGCCCTCGCTGACGACGACCTCGTTCGCGTGCCCGGTCATCTTCAGCAGTGAGGCGTCGAACGTGCCGCCGCCCAGGTCGTAGATGAGGACGTGTTCGCGTTTGGCGGTGATGGTGGAGCGGTACCGGTGGGCGTATTCCAGGCTGGCCGCCGACGGCTCGTTGAGCAGGGCGACGACGCGGAATCCCGCGGCCACGTAGGCGTCCAGCGTGAGGAGGCGCTGGGCGCTCGAGGCGTTGGCCGGCACGCTGATCGCGGCTTCGATCGGTTCGCCGGAGGCCAGGTCGGCGTTGGAGTGACGCTGCAGGTCGGTTTTGAGCTGCGCCAGGAACCCGGTGAGCAGATCGGCCAGGCGGTAGTCACGCCCGGCCAGGTTGACCTGGGTCTGCGGGCCGGCGTCGTTGAGCAGACGCTTGAACGAGCGCAGCACCGACCACCCCGGATCGTGCCGGACGGCCGCGGCGTCGGCGCCGAAGCGCAACTCGCCGGCGGCATTGGCGGCGATGATCGACGGCCACGCGTCGACGCCGTCGAAGGAGACGACGGGATAGTTGCCTCGATCGACGGCCGCGACGACGGTGTGGGTGGTGCCAAAGTCGATGCCGACTCTCATCGCGCAAGTTTAGGACCGCGCCTCGGGCTTGGGCACAACCTTTTCGTTCGGCGCGTCCGGTCGCCTGTAAGAAAGGCCTCGCCTAGTACAGCGCGCGCACGGCGTCGATGGTGTCGGCCTCGGCGGGGCCCTTGTCGTCGCGATACCGCACCACGCGGGCGAACCGCAGCGCCAGCCCGCCGGGGTAGCGCGACGATTTCTGCACGCCGTCCAGGGCCACCTCGACCACCTGCTCGGGTCTTACGTGCACGACGTAGCCGTCCGTCCCGCCGATCGCCAGGTCGGTGAACCGGGCGGTCTGCCAGTCCAGCATGGCGTCGGTCATGCCCTTGAAAGTCTTTCCCACCATGACGAATTCGCCGCTGTCCGGGTCGCGGGCGCCCAGATGGATGTTGGAAAGCTTGCCGCGGCGGCGCCCCGACCCCCATTCCACGGCCAGCACCACCAGGTCCAGGGTGTGCACCGGCTTGACCTTCAGCCAGCCCGCCCCGCGGCGGCCGGCCTGATACTGCGCGTCCGGCGCCTTGGCCATCACACCCTCGTGGCCGACGGCCAGCGTCGCGTCCAGGAAGGCGCCGGCCTCCACGGGGTCGGAGGTGAGCAGCCGATCGACCCGCTGCGCGGGCGGCACCAACGCGTCCAGGGCGGCCAGCCGGTCGGTGGTCGGCGCGTCGAGCAGGTCGACGCCGTCGCGGTGCAGGATGTCGAAGAAGAACACCGAAAGTGGTTGTGCGGCAACGGCCGCGGCGACATCGACCGAGCGGCCGAACCGGGAGGCGGTGACCTGGAAGCGCTGCGGCCGGTTGTCGGGCCGCAGCGCGATCGCCTCGCCGTCGGCGATCAGGTCGTTCACCGGCAGCGCCAGCGTCGCCTCCACCACCTCGGGCACCCGGGCGGTGACATCGTCGAGGCTTCGGGTGTAGACGGTGACCTGGTCGCCGGAGCGGTGGATCTGCACTCGCGCCCCGTCCAGCTTGGCCTCGAAAATCGCCCGCCCGCCGTGGCGTTCGATCGCGTCGGCCACACTGGGCGCCGTCTGCGCCAGCATCGGGCCGACCGGGCGGCCGACGCGCAGGGTGAAGGCCTGCAGGGCGGCGGGTTCGCCGGACAGGGCCGCCGCCGCGACCGCGGGCAGGTCCCCGCCCAGCATCGCGGCCCGCTGCACAGCGGCCGCCGGGATCCCGGCGGCCTTGGCCACGGCGTCGGCCATGATTCCGGCCAGCGCGCCCTGGCGCAGTTCGCCGCCGAGCAGTCGCAGCAGGAACGTCTGCTCGGCTTCGGTGGCGGCGGCGAACAGGGTGGTAAGGAGCGCGGCGCGGCGCGCCTGTGCGCCTTTGCCGGACACGGCGCCGATCTCGGAGAAGGTGGCGTCGACGGCGCCCACGGTCAGCGTGGCGTGGGAGGCCGGCGGCGGGCGCGAGCGCAACGCCGCCCAGCCGACCCCGATCTGGCGCTGGCGCAACTCGCCGGACAGCCAGGACACGACGATCATGACGAGGGCGGGATCGGGTGCGGCCCGCGCCAGTAGGTCGGCGATGTGGGCGACTTTTCTCAGCCGCGACGACGTGCTTCCGACGTCGGTGGACGCCTTTGCCACGTCGAGGAGGAGCACGGTTGCCAGCTTGGCATGGCTCGGTGACAAGCGTCCGGAGCGGACACGCTAGCGTGCCTACGTAACGTTACAGATTGCTTCGATTCTGACAAGCAACAAATGGGAGGTCCGGATGGAGATCAAAGGAAAGAAGGTCGTCGTCATCGGCGGCGCCTCGGGGATGGGTCGCGCCAGCGCCGAGCTGCTGCACGATCGCGGCGCGGACGTCGCGGTGCTCGACCGCGAAGGCTCCGACGGTAAGACGGTGGCCGAAGGCATCGGCGGTACCTTCTATCCCGTCGACGTCACCGACTTCACCGGCACCGAGGAGACACTGCAGGCCGCGGTCGACAAGCTCGGCGGGCTGCACGTCGTGATCACCACCGCCGGTGGCGGGATCGCCAAGCGGACCCTGACCAAGTCCGGGCCGCACGACCTCGAATCCTTCCAGTCGGTGATCGACCTCAATCTCATCGCCACCTTCAACATCAGCCGGCTCGCCGCCGCGCACATGGCGAAGAACGAGCCCGAAGACCCCGACACCGGCGAGCGCGGCGTCATCATCAACACCGCGTCGATCGCGGCCTTCGAGGGCCAGATCGGGCAGGTCGCCTACACCGCCGCCAAGGCGGGCATCGCCGGTATGTGCCTGACCATGGCGCGTGACCTGGGCTCGGTGGGCATCAGGGTGCTGGGGATCGCCCCGAGCCTCTTCGCGACGGGCCTCACCCAGGGCATTCCCGACGAATTCGCGGCGGCGCTGACCAAAGACGCGGCCTTCCCCAAGCGGCTGGGCCGTCCCGAGGAGTACGCCAAGCTGGTGGCCGCCATCGTGGACAACCCGATGCTCAACGGCCAATGCCTGCGCCTGGACGCCGGGCAGCGGTTCGCCCCCAAGTAGGCGCCGCCCGTTGGGGCCCTCCCCGCATTAAGTACACTCTTTAGCCAGCCGCCCCGCTTCCCCTCGAAGCGGGGCAGGCACCCAGCAATCACACCCGGCTGGCATGCGGCGCGCGAGGAGGGCCCCTCATGGGAATCGCATTAACCGACGACCATCGTGAACTCGCCGAGGTGGCTCGCGGGTTCCTGACCGCGCAAAAGGCGCGCTGGGCGGCGCGATCGCTGCTCGATGCCACCGACGAGCCCCGGCCCGGATTCTGGCAGAACCTGGTCGAGTTGGGCTGGCTCGGCCTGCACGTCGACGAAGAGTACGGCGGCTCCGGCTTCGGGCTGCCCGAACTGGTGGTGGTGATCGAAGAGCTCGGCCGCGCGGTGGCGCCGGGGCCCTTCGTGCCGACGGTGATCGCGTCGGCGGTGATCGCCAAAGACGGTGCGGCCGAACAGAAGTCGCGGATGCTGCCCGGCCTGATCGACGGAACGGTCACCGCGGGCGTCGGATTCGACGGCCAGGTGCAGGTCGCCAACGGCGTCGCGAACGGCGAGGCCGGAATCGTGTTGGGCGCCGGCCTTGCCGAGCTGCTGCTGATCGCCGCCGGCGACGACGTGCTCGTGCTCGAGCGCGACCGCGCCGGCGTTTCGGTCGAGGTGCCGGAAAACTTCGATCCGACACGGCGATCCGGCCGGGTGCGCCTGCAGGACGTGCGGGTGTCCGACGACGACATCCTGGCGGGGGCGCGGCAGTCGGCGCTGGCCCGGGCGCGCACCCTGCTGGCCGCCGAGGCGGTCGGCGGGGCGTCGGACTGCGTCGAGGCGGCCGTCGACTACGCCAAGGTGCGCCAGCAATTCGGGCGCACCATCGCCACCTTCCAAGCGGTCAAGCATCACTGCGCGAACATGCTGGTGGGCGCGGAGTCCGGGATCGCCGCCGTCTGGGACGCCGCCCGCGCGGCGGGCGAGGACGCCTCGGAGGACGAGGCGCAATTCCGCCTGATCGCCGCGACGGCCGCGGCGCTGGCGTTCCCGGCTTACGTCCGCAACGCCGAACTCAACATCCAGGTGCACGGCGGCATCGGCTTCACCTGGGAACACGACGCGCACCTGCACCTGCGGCGTGCCGTGGTGACCACGGCGCTGTTCGGTGGTGACGCCCCGGCCGCCGACGTCTTCGAGCGCACCGCCGCCGGCGCCGTCCGCGAAAACAGCCTCGACCTGCCTCCCGAGGCCGAAGAACTCCGCGCCGGCGTCCGCGCCGACGTCGCCGAGATCGCCGCCCTGGACAAGGACGCCCAGCGCGACAAGCTGATCGAGACCGGCTACGTGATGCCCCACTGGCCCAAGCCGTGGGGACGCGCCGCCGACGCCGTCGAGCAGCTGGTGATCGAGGAGGAGTTCCGCGCGGCCGGTATCAAGCGGCCCGACTACGGGATCACCGGGTGGGTGATCCTGACCCTCATCCAGCACGGAACGCCTTGGCAGATCGAACGATTCGTGGAGAAGGCGCTGCGCAAGGACGAGATCTGGTGCCAGCTGTTCTCCGAACCCGACGCCGGCTCGGACGCCGCGTCCATCAAGACGCGGGCCACCCGCGTCGACGGTGGCTGGAAGATCAACGGCCAGAAGGTGTGGACCAGCGGGGCGCACTACTGCGCGCGTGGGCTGGCCACCGTGCGCACCGACCCCGACGCCCCCAAGCACGCCGGCATCACCACGGTGATCGTCGACATGAAAGCACCTGAGGTCGAGGTGCGGCCCCTGCGGCAGATCACCGGCGGCTCGGACTTCAACGAGGTCTTCTTCAACGACCTGTTCGTGCCCGACGAGGACGTCGTCGGGGAGCCCAACTCCGGCTGGACGGTCGCCCGCGCCACGCTGGGCAACGAGCGGGTCAGCATCGGGGGCAGCGGGTCGTTCTACGAGGGCCTGGCCTCGCAACTGGTGCAGCTGACCCAGCAACGCCCGGATCGGTTGGCGGGCGGGCACGTTCGGGTCGGGAACTATCTGGCCGGGGAGACCGCACTGCGCCTGCTGAACCTGCGGCGCGCCGCGCGCAGCGTCGAAGGCGCGGGCCCGGGCCCCGAGGGCAACGTGACCAAGCTGAAGCTGGCCGAGCACATGGTGGAAGGCGCCGCGATCATGGCGGCGCTGCTGGGTCCCGAGGTCGCGCTGCTCGACGGCGCCGGCGCCCTGGCCGGCCGGCTGATGATGGGAGCGCGCGGCATGGCGATCGCCGGCGGCACCTCCGAGGTGACCCGCAATCAGATCGCCGAGCGAATCCTCGGCATGCCGCGCGACCCGCTGATCAACTGATTCCGCGGCTCACGCCGGCGCGAACTGCGGCGCACCGGCGGCGCCCCGCTCCGGGCGGAGCGTGACCGGCATCCCGCAGGTCACCGAATCGGGTTCGCAGTCAACGATATTGGCCGCCACCCGCAGGCCACGCTGCTCGGCGAGTTCGACGATGGCGATGACGTAGGGGGTGGGGATCTCCGGGTTGTACGGGTGGTGGTTGACCGTGTAGGTGAACACCGTGCCGCGCCCCGACACCTCGCGCGCCACCAGCGAGCCCCCGCACTCGCGGCATTCGCCGCTCGCCGGATGCACCCAGCGCGCGCAGCCGTCGCAGTACTCGATGAGCAGCGCCCCGTCTGACACGACGAATACAGTACACTCAATTGATTCGACGCGGCGACGGTGTGGTCTGACGGGCGGTGTACATGACGCATTTCGAAAAAGACGCGATCTTGTCCGGCATCGGGATCTCGCGGATCGGCCGTCGCACCGGCATTCCGGGCCTGGAGCTGACGATGGAGGCGGTGCGCGGGGCCATCGAGGACGCCGGATTGGCCGCGACCGACATCGACGGGATCGCCACGCTCGGCGACACACCCGCCGAAGACGTCAACGCGCAACTGCGCATCGACGCCGCGGACTGCGGATCCGGGTTCGGCACCGGCGGCCTGCTGTCGCCGGTGATGTCGGCCTGCCGCGCGGTCGCCGAACGCCGAGCCCGGCACGTGGTGGTGTACCGGACGATCCAGATGCTCGGCGGCACCGTCCCGGTCAAGCAGGAAGAGAACGCTCCCGCCCCTCCCTTGGCGCGGATGTTCGAGACACCCGAGGGCGAGCCGAAGCCCGCCGTCGGGGCGATGGACGACGTCAACGATCTGGTTGCGGCGCAGGCCTATTCGGCCGCCAACTGGCTGGCGCTGAACTGTCGTCGCCACATGGAGCTGTACGGGACCACCAAAGAGCAGCTGGGGTGGATAGCGCTCAACGGCAGGCGCAACGCCGCGCTGAATCCCCGTGCGGTGTACCGGGATCCGATGACGATGGCCGACTACCTGGGGGCGCGGCCGGTCTCCACCCCGCTGGGACTGCTGGACTGCGACGTCCCGATCGACGGCTCGATCGCGGTGGTGGTGTCCCGCGCGGAGTACGGCGCCGACTGTCCGCACCGCGCGGTGCGGGTGGAGGCGATCGGCGGATCCGACGGCGCCGGTGGCTGGTTTCACCGCGACGACTACCCGAAGATGGCGATGTCGGACGCCACGGCGCAGATGTGGTCGCGGACGCAGCTGCGGCCCGCCGATCTGGACGTCGCCCAGTTGTACGACGGATTCACCTATCTCACGCTGGCGTGGCTGGAAGCCCTCGGTGTGTGTGGGGACGGCGAGGCCGGGCCCTTCGTCGAAGGCGGCGCGCGGATCGCCCGCGACGGCCTGCTGCCGCTGAACACCTACGGCGGCCAACTCTCGGCGGGGCGCATGCACGGCTACTGGGCGTTGCACGAGGGGTGCCTGCAACTGCGCGGCGACGCGGGGGGGCGGCAGGTCGCCCGCCGCCCGGAGGTCGGCGTCGTTTCCGTCGGCGGTGGGCCCGTCGCGGGGTGCATGCTGCTCACCTGTTGAGCGTGTGATTGAGCTCAGATGAGTGAGGACCTGAAGGCCGGCCACGCGGACAAACTGGCGTCGATCCTCGCCCGCGACATCGAGGCGGACATCGTCCGCCGCGGCTGGGCCGTCGGCGAATCGCTGGGATCCGAACTCGCCCTGCAACAACGCTTCGGCGTGAGCCGATCGGTGCTGCGCGAGGCCGTTCGCCTGGTCGAGCACCACCAGGTCGCAAGGATGCGGCGCGGCCCCAACGGCGGGCTGTACATCTGTGAGCCCGACGCCGGGCCCGCCACCCGCGCCGTCGTCATCTATCTCGAATATCTGGGCACGACGCTGGGCGATCTGCTCAACGCGCGTCTGGTGCTCGAGCCGTTGGCGGCCTCGCTCGCCGCCGAGCGCATCGACGAAGCCGGCATCGCGCGGCTGCGGGCCGTTTTAGACGCCGAGGAAAAGTGGCAGCCGGGCTTGCCGGCGCCGCGCGACGAGTTCCACATCGCGCTGGCCGAGCAATCGAAAAATCCCGTGCTGCAACTGTTTATCGACGTCCTGATGCGGCTCACCACGCGCTACGCGCTGGCGTCGCGAACGGACTCGGCGACCGAGGCCATCGAGGCCGTCGAACACCTGCACGCCCACCACTCCAAGATCGTCGCCGCCGTCACGGCCGGTGATTCCGCGCGCGCCAAGACGCTGTCCGAGCGACACGTCGAGGCGGTGACGGGCTGGCTGCAACGGCACCATCCCGGCGACAGGGTCCGCGGGCGCACGCGGCGGCGGCGTCTCGATTCCGAGATGCCCCGCGGCAAGCTGGCCGAGATGCTGGCCGTCACCATCGGCGACGACATCGCCGCCAGCGGCTGGCACGTCGGGTCGGTCTTCGGCACCGAGGCGGCCCTGCTGGCGCGCTACCGGGTGAGCCGCGCGGTGTTCCGCGAGGCGGTGCGCCTGCTCGAATACCACTCGATCGCCCACATGCGCCGCGGACCCGGCGGCGGACTCGTCATCGCCGAACCCGCTGCCCAGGCCAGCATCGACACGATCGCGTTGTACCTGCAGTACCGCGACCCGAGCCGCGAAGACCTACGGTGCGTCCGCGACGCCATCGAGATCGACAACGTCGCCAAGGTCGTCAAGCGGCTCGACGAGCCCGAGGTGGCGGCATTCCTCGTTGCGCATCGGTCACGGCTGCCGGACGCCGCGCAGCCGACGCCCGACGACGTCCGGCGGGCGATCGCGGAGGAATTCAATTTCCACGTCGGGTTGGCGCAGCTGGCCGGCAACGCGCTGCTCGACCTGTTCCTCCGGATCATCGTCGAGTTGTTCCGCCGGCATTGGTCGAGCACCGGGCAGGCGCTGCCCACCTGGTCGGACGTGCTGGCCGTGCACCACGCTCACTTGCGCATTGTCGAGGCGGTGGAGGCCGCCGACGAGAGCGTCGCCTGCTATCGCCTCCGCCGTCACCTCGATGCCGCCGCCTCCTGGTGGCTGTGATCGCGCCGCCCGATGTCGCCCCCCCGGGTGTGCGCGCAAATGTGATCTGTTGCGCGGCATAGCGAAGGCCCGTCTTGGGTACTGGAAGGGGGGATGGGCGACAGCCGATCCAGCAGGGGGTTGGCGCAAGTGATCGAAAGCGAGAGCGCTGAAGTGACGGCGGATACCGAAACCAGACAATACGGTTTCGTCCACTCCGCACTGATTTATCACTCTCAGCAGGAGTTTTTGGACTTGGTGGGCCGCTTCGTCGGCGACGGTTTGGCGTCAGGCGAGGCGGTGCTGCTCGCCGTGCCTCCCGAGACCCTGGCCCTGCTGCAGGGCGAGTTGTACGACGGCGAGGCGTTGCCGGTCGACGTGTACATGACCGACGTCACCGAGGCCGCCCGGAACCCGAGCCGGTTCATGGCGATGGAGGGCGCGTTCATCGACGAGCACCCGGATCGGCGGGTGCGGATCGTCAGCCAGCTCGCGTGGCCGGGCCGCACCGAGGAGGAGTTCGTCGCCTGCATCGAGCACGAAGCGCTGGTCAACACGGCGATGGACGCATACCCGGCGACAAGCCTGTGCCTCTACGACGCGAGCGCGATCGGCGACGAAGTCCTGATGGATGCCCGAGCGACGCACCCGTTGTTGTGGAAAAGCGGTGCGCTGCACCGCAGCCCGGACTACGCGCCGAACGAAGTGCTGCAGCGTTGCAACCAGCCGTTGGCCGCGAATCCCGGCGCCGTCACCTACATGGTGAGGAAGTCAGCGGATCTTCGGCCCGCCCGCTCGTTCGCCGTCGACTATGCGGGGTGGATGGGGCTTTCCCAGGAGTGCATCGAGGATCTGCAGCTGGTCGCCACCGAGTTGGCCACCAATAGCCTGATGTACACCGGGGGCGCCTGCCGGTTGGCGTTCTGGAAAGACGACGGATATCTGGTGTGCGAGGCCCGCGACACCGGACAGCTCGACGATCCGCTGGTGGGCCGCCTCGACCCGGGTCCGTGCGGCCCCGCCAGCCGCGGCCTGTACTTGGTCAACGCCATTTCGGATTTGGTGCGCACGCATACCGCCAGGACGGGAACGACAATTCAGGCGTACCTGCGGTTTGAGCCCGCACCCGAGCCGGCTGGGTAACAAACGACCCGCCGGCAAGGGGATCCGGCGGGTCGTTTGTGGTGAACGGCTAGGGGAGCAACCCGCCTACAATTCCGCCGACGTCGCCGATCACGCCACCCACCACACCGCCGACGGTGCCACCAAGGGTGCCGCCGCTGGCGGGTGCGTCGGCCGGGGTCATCGTGCATCCCGTGGGCAGCAGCAATACCGCGGCAAGCCCCGTAGCCGCCGCGGCAGTTTTAAAGGCTTTCGTCTTCAATGAGGTCATAATCGTCCCTTTCAGATGCGTTAAGGACTTATGGACACCTGTTACGTCTCACCAGTGTTAAGTGAGAAGTGGCTGGATATGTCACGAGCAGGCTGAATCGCCCGCTGCGCAATGGCATTGGAAACATGTTTCGACCGAGGCGGCGCTCGTGCGACATCGTTAGATGATGACGGCGTCGGGTGCCGACTGCGATCGATCAAGCGTCATAGGTTGTCTCCGCTGAGGACGACGTCCGCTCGGTCCTCCCCAGCGGGCTACCCATCGTGACCCTTTAGAGCAAGCAGCCAACGACTCCATCGCAGCCAGTCGTGCTGGTGGTCGGCGCGCATCCCGTCAGTCCAAGCAAAGCTGCGGCCAGCCCGACGGCCGCGGCGACAGCTTTGAGGGTGTTCCGAGTGGGCGTTGACTTCATGATCGTGCCTTTCAGGTGAGGGGATAGTTCAACAGCCGTCTAATTGACTGTTACCCGGCTTCTTACCCCCTGTCAACCCCGCCCAAACCAAACTATTCGTATTATTTCCTATATTTTTTTGTACGGTCGTATGGGGGTTGAAGGCGCGGAGCGAAGGGGGCTAATGTCAACGCTCATGCGTCTTCTCGCGCGTTTCGTAGTAGCTAGCACCCGCAGCGGGGTCTGATTCTGACCGACCCCCCGCTGTGGGTCGGAAGCTACTGCCGTCGGTCGCACCAGCTGACTAGAGAAGACCGGCACCATGACTTTTCCCGAGCGCAACCCGCTCCAACATCTCGACGCCGCCACCGTGTGGTTTGGCGATCGTTTCGGCGTCTCGTTGCCCCGCGGGCTGCGGGAGCAGGCCGACGCCATGTCCTGGGAGACCTTCCTCGCGACCTACGGGCGCAGCACGGGACCCCTGCGGCTAGGCCAATGGGAGTGCACGGGCGCGGTGCGACCCGGCCCGCAGGCCCGCAACTTCCAGGCCGTGATCGCCCTGAGCGACCGCATCGGCACCGCGACCGTGGCCGCCAGCGGCCCGATCGCGGCCCTGACCGCGATGCTGCATCAGCGCGGGATCACCGTCGAAATCGTGAACTTCCATCAGATGCAGTCGCCCACCGGCACAGCCACTTTCATCCGCGGCAGCGACGGTGCCCGCGCCGAGTGGGCGATGGGCCTCTCGGACGATCCGACGCAGTCGGCGCTGCGCGCGGTCATCGCCTGCGCCAACCGGTTGCTCGCGGTCGACTGATGCCGCGCACCCCGTGCAACCAACTAGGGGAGTTTCATTTGCGCTAGCGCCGGTGGTAGCGCAAATGAAACTCGGGCTCTACCGCGCCGGCGGAGACGGTGACACGCCGTCGCGGAAGTTCAGAGCGGGCGCAGCACGATCGGCATGCCGTCCATCGGAATCGGCATGCCGCCGTAATCCCAGCGCGGCTGATAGCCCGGCCGGGCCAACTCGATGCGGTAGCGGCGCAGCAGCCGGTGCACCACGGTCTTGACCTCCAGCTGACCGAACACCATGCCGATGCACTTGTGCGCGCCGCCGCCGAAGGGTGCGAAGGCGTAGCGGTGATTCTTGTGCTCCGAGCGCGGTTCGGCGAACCGCTCGGGGTCGAATTTGTCTGGCTCCGTCCACAATTCGGGCAGTCGGTGGTTCATGCCGGGCCAGATGGTGATGTTGGTGCCGGCCGGGATGTAATGGCCCAGCAGCTCGGTGTCGCGCACCGCCATCCGCATGTTGAACGGCAACGGCGTCACCATCCGCAGCGATTCGTTCATGATCAGTTCGAGCGTTTCCAGCTTCTCCAGCGACTCGATGTCCAGCGGACCGTCGCCGAGCCTGGCCGACTCCTCGCGCGCCCGCTCCTGCCATTCCGGGTTGGCGGCCATGTTGTAGACCATCGTGGTGGTCGTCGACGTGGAGGTGTCGTGGGCGGCCATCATCAAGAAGATCATGTGGTTGACGATGTCTTCGTCGGTGAAGCTGTTGCCGTCGTCGTCCTCGGTGTGGCACAGCACCGTGAGCATGTCGTTGCCCGTGGCGTTGCGGCGCTCCTTAACCCGCTCGTTGAAGTAGTCCTCGAGCAGCTGGCGGGCGCGCAGGCCACGCCACCACTTGAACGGCGGAACCGGCTGCCGGATGATCGCCCCACCGGCGCGGGTCGTGGTGGTGAACGCCTGGTTGACCTTGGTGACGAGGTCGTGGTCGGACCCTGGCTCGTGCCCCATGAACACCAAGGACGCGATGTCGAGGGTGAGTTCCTTCATCGCCGGGTGGAACAGGAATCGGGCGTCGTTGGTCGGCCAGCCGGCGACGATGTCGGTCGCCACGCGGTCGATGTGCTCGACGTACCCGGTCAGGCGGCTGCGGGTGAACGCCTCCTGCATGATGCGCCGGTGATACATGTGCTCGTCGAAGTCCAGCATCATCAGCCCGCGGTTGAAGAACGGCCCGATCACCGGGTGCCAGCCCTTCTGCGAGAAGTCCTTGTTGCGGTTGGAGAACACGGCCTGGGTGGCGTCGGGCCCCAGCGCCGTGACCGCCGGCATGATCGGCGAATCGAGGTAGATCAGCGGGCCCTTGTTCCTGTAGAGGTACAACGCGTAGTCCGGGCCGCCGCGAAACAATTCGATGATGTGGCCGAGGATCGGGAGCCCGGCGTCACCCATCACGGGCTTCAGGTCGCTGCCGGCGGGCGGTTCCGCCAGGACTTTCGTGTCCCACTCGTGGGCGAGCAGACGCTTCTCGATCGCCCCCATGCCGGGGATGGTGTTCAGCGTCGGGGTGAATCGGCGCCGCGCCTGATCCAGCAGGTAGTGCGGAGTGCTGATGGTGGTCATAGACGCTCCTTTGCGTGCCCTCGGGGTGACAGCGGTCACTGATTATTACCTTCGCTGAAAAACTTGACGGCTGTCAAGTTTGCTTTTTGCGCGGCGTGGTGCAAGGTCAGGGAGTGAGCAGCCACCCCGCCAATCCGGAGCCGGGCGCGCGTCGGCGTGGCGACAAGCAACGCCAGGCGATCGTGGAGGCCGTGCGCGAACTGCTGCAGGAAAAACCGTTCGCCGAGTTGTCCGTCAGCACCATCAGCCTGCGCGCCGGGGTCGCCCGTTCGGGCTTCTACTTCTATTTCGACTCCAAATACGCCGTGCTGGCACAGCTGATGGCGGAGGCCACCGAAGAGCTCGAGGAACTCACCCAGTACTTCGCGCCACGCCAGGCGGGCGAGTCACCCGAGGAGTTCGCCAAGCGGATGGTCGGCAGCGCCGCCGCCGTCTACGAGCACAACGATCCGGTGGTGACCGCCTGCAACGAGGCCCGCCACACCGACGTGGAGATCCGCGACCTGCTCGACCAGCAGTTCGAGGTGGTGCTGGCGCAGATCGTCGCCATCGTCGAGGCCGAGATGAAGGCCGGGACCGCCAGGCCGATCAGCGACGATCTTCCGACGCTGATCCGCACCCTGACGGGTACCACCGCGCTGGTGTTGACCGGCGACCCGGTTCTGACCGGATCCGACAGCGACCGTGACCGACGGGTGCGCGTGCTCGAGCAGTTGTGGCTGCACGCCCTGTGGTCCGGCCGTCCCTAGCGCCGGTCTGGGTGATACCGGCGGTATCGTCACCGCCATGGCGAACAAGGCGTCCGGGCGGTATTTCGCGGGAAAGCGGTGCTTTGTCACCGGCGCGGCCAGCGGCATCGGCCGCGCGACGGCATTGCGGCTCGCCGCCCAGGGGGCCGAGCTCTACCTGACCGACCGCGACTCCGACGGTCTGGCACTGACGGTGGCCGACGCGCGCGCGCTGGGCGCGCAGGTCCGGGAGCATCGGGCGCTCGATATCGCCGACTACGACCAGGTGGCCGCGTTCGCCGCCGACATCCACGCCGCGCATCCGGCCATGGACGTGGTGCTCAACATCGCCGGCGTATCCGCCTGGGGCACCGTCGACCGGCTGACCCACGAGCAGTGGAGCAAGATGGTCGCCATCAACCTGATGGGCCCGATCCACGTCATCGAGACGTTCGTGCCGCCGATGGTGGCGGCCAAGCGGGGCGGCCATCTGGTCAACGTGTCCTCGGCGGCCGGGTTGGTCGCCCTGCCCTGGCACGCCGCCTACAGCGCCAGCAAGTACGGACTGCGCGGCGTCTCGGAGGTGCTGCGTTTCGATTTGGCCCGCCACCGCATCGGGGTGTCGCTGGTGGTGCCCGGCGCGGTGAACACCCCGCTGGTGGGGACCGTGGAGATCGCCGGTGTGGACCGCGAGGATCCCAACGTCGCCCGGTGGATACGGCGATTCGCCGGCCACGCCGTGTCGCCTGAGAAGGCCGCCGAAAAGATCCTTGCCGGCGTGGCCAAGAACCGATACCTGATCTACACCTCGGCCGACATTCGGGCGCTCTACGCGTTCAAAAGGCTTGCGTGGTGGCCCTATAGCGTCGCCATGCGCCAGGTGAACGTGATCTTCACCCGCGCGCTGCGGCCGGGCCCACCCAACCCGGCGCCGCTAGTCCGGCATGAGCAACTCCAGCCGCACCCCGAGCAGGCGGACCGGGCGGTCGAGGGAGAATAAATCCAGGACGCGCAAGGCGGCAGCGACGATCGTGTCGCGATCGGTGGTGGGCGCGTCGAGTTTGCGAATCTTGGTGCGGGTGTAGAAGGTTGAGGTTCGCACGGTGACCGCCACCCGCGTCACGACCCGCGCTTCGGCCAGCACGTCGTCCAGCGCTTGTTCGGCCAAACCCGTAACGGCCGCGTTCATCTCGGCGCGATCGGTGAGGTCGCGGGGAAAGGTGACGACGTGGCTGCGCGAGCGCGGCACCCACGGCTCGGCGCTGACGTGGCTGTCACCCCCACCCTTGGCCAACAGCAGGAGCCACAGCCCGGTGCGCGCCCCGAACGTGGCCGTCAACAACTCGGCGTCGCTGTGGGCCAGTTGCCACACCGTCGTAATCTCAAGATCCGCAAGTTTTTTCGCGGTCTTGGGCCCCACGCCCCACAGCGCGTCGACCGGACGGTCGGCCATCAGCGCCATCCAATTCGCATCGGTGAGCACGAAAACGCCGTCGGGCTTGGCGAATCCGGTGGCGACCTTGGCGCGTTGCTTGTTGTCGCTGATGCCGACCGAGCAGGACAGTCCGGTTTCGGTGGAGATGACGCTGCGGATCTGTTGTGCCACCTCGCCGGGGTCCTCGGCGTGGACGGCGACGTAGGCCTCGTCCCATCCCCACACCTCCACCGGATGGCCCAGATCCCTTAGCAGGCCCATGACTTCACCGGACGCCGCGTCGTAGGCGGCCGGGTCGGAGGGGAGGAAGGTCGCATCCGGGCAGCGGCGGGCCGCCGCGCGCAGTGGCATGCCCGCCCGCACACCGAATTCCCGGGCCTCATAGGACGCGCAGGTGACGACCTTGCGCGGTTCGCTGGGATCACCGCTGCCGCCGACGATGACGGGCAGCCCGGCCAATTCGGGGCGACGGCGCAACTCGACCGATGCCAGGAATTGGTCGAGGTCCACGTGCAGGACCCAGTCGCGCGCCGCCGCGGACATGCCGACGTTCACCTCCCACAAAGCTTGCGCGCCAAGCTTTCCCACGCGTCGCCCAATGTCTGCAGGGTGTGACCGCCGTCGTTCAGCTGATGCTCCACGTAGTCGGTGTCGAGGAGGGCGAGCAGGGCGTCGGCCTGGACCACGAGGTCGCCGGACGTCTCCGCCGAGGCCAGCAGCACGCGCACGTGCCTGCGCAGGACGGCGGCCGGCGGCCCGTAACGGGTCCGCGGGTCGCGGTTGGCCGCCGACAGCAGCGCGTGATGGGTGTGGGCGAAGCGCATCCGTTCCCGGCCGAAGGCCACCAGCCGATCCCACGGCGGGGCGTCGGGCCCCAGCGGCGGGGGACCGAACAGAAACGCCTCCTGGCTGGCGCGTTCGTCCTCGTCGAGCAGCACCATCATCAGGCCGGCCCGGCTGCCGAACCGGCGGAATAGGGTGCCCTTGCCGACGCCGGCGGCCGCGGCGACGTCGTCCATGGTGACGGCGTCGGCCCCGCGCTCGGCGACCAGGCGACGCGCCGCATCCAGCAACAGCGCGCGGTTGCGCAGGGCGTCGCCCCGTTCCTGCGCCGGCAGCTGCGGCACGCACATCGGCAACTCGCCCGACCGTTCGACGCCGCTCACCCTTGCACTTTAACGCCGGAGGAATAAATCGGACCACAGTCCGTTTAGGTCGTGCGAGGATGTATACCAACGACCGAAGGGAACTGCGAGAGTGGCAATCAAAATCTTGGCGTTAGTGGGAAGCCTGCGCGCGGCGTCGATCAACCGCCAGATCGCCGAATTGGCGGCGGCGGTCGCCTCCGACGGTGTCAGCGTCACCCTCTTCGAGGGGCTCGCCGACCTGCCGTTCTACAACGAGGAGATCGACGACGCGATGAACGCCGACGCCCCGCCGCTGGCCCCGGTGGCCGCGCTGCGGGCCGCGGCGGCCGACGCCGACGCCGCCCTGGTGGTCACACCCGAGTACAACGGCAGCATCCCGGCGGTGGTCAAGAACGCGATCGACTGGCTGTCGCGCCCGTTTGGCGACGGCGCGCTGAAGGGCAAGCCGCTGGCCGTCATCGGGGGCTCCTTCGGCCAGTACGGCGGGGTGTGGGCGCACGACGAGACCCGCAAGTCCTTCGGCATCGCCGGCGCGCGGGTCGTCGATTCGATCAAACTGTCCGTGCCGTTCAAGACGCTGGAAGGCAGGCCGCCCGCCGAGCATGCCGAGCTGTCGGCGAACGTGCGCGACGTGGTGGGCAAGCTCGCCGCCGAAGCCGGCTGATTGGCAGAAGTCGACAAGCCGTCCGGGAGGTGACCAGCGGGGTTGCCGCCGACGAATAGCCAAAGCCGCCAGCACCGTCTGGCGGCTTTGCTAGCTGTCGGTAGGCCCGTCGTGGCCAGCGGTTCGAAACCGGGGTTGTCGGTGGCCGCTGCTATACCGATACCCGGAGGCGACTTGGCGTCGGCGTGTGATCTGCGACACGCCGGGGCGGGTTCCCGAATTTGTTCGACACAGGCCTCACGACCAGGGAATTTCAGAAATGTTATTCAGAACATCTTGTATCTCGACATCTTGTCAGCCACTAGGTGTAGTGTTTCGATGCACCGGCGGATCCCAGGATCGCCAAGCCAGCCAGGCTCGGTGAACCCCCCGAAATCGGCGCGAAGTGGTCGAAGACAGGTCTTCGGCACTGGTCGCCGCAGGACGGGAATCTGGGCGCCTGCCGGATCGCTGAACCTAGCAAAGACGCAGTCCAAAAGTAGTTGCCAGTCCATTGGGTCCCCCTCTTCCGCAAAGGAGCGGCATTCTATGAGCATCACCGTGTACACCAAGCCGGCATGCGTGCAGTGCAGCGCCACCTACAAGGCGCTGGACAAGCAGGGCATCGTCTACGACACGGTCGACATCACGTTGGACTCCGAGGCGCGTGATTACGTGATGGCGCTGGGCTATCTGCAGGCTCCCGTCGTGGTGGCCGGCAACGACCACTGGTCGGGTTTCCGGCCCGATCGCATCAAGGCGCTCGCCGCGGTGGAACTCAGCGCGTAAGGCAAGACGTTAGGTAAGGAGTTGCCGCACCATGGACACCACGGGGCGCAACCTGGTCTATTTCTCCTCCGTGTCGGAGAACACCCACCGCTTCGTGGAGAAGCTGGGGATTCCCGCCACGCGGATACCGCTGCACGGCCGTATCGAGGTGGACCAGCCGTACGTCCTGGTGCTGCCCACCTACGGCGGCGGGCGGGCCACTCCTGACCTCAACGCCGGCGGCTATGTCCCCAAACAGGTCATCGCCTTTTTGAACAATGAGCACAACCGTTCGTTGATCCGCGGCGTCATCGCCGCGGGCAACAACAACTTCGGCGCCGAATTCGCCTACGCGGGCGACGTGATCTCACGCAAGTGCGGCGTCCCGTACCTCTATCGCTTCGAACTCATGGGAACCCAGGACGACGTGGATGCCGTCCGCGCGGGCTTAGCCGATTTCTGGAAGGAACAGACGTGTCAACAACCGTCGCTGCAGAGCCTGTAACCACCGGAGCCCACGCGTTGCCGGGGGAGACGGATTACCACGCGCTCAACGCGATGCTGAATCTGTACGACGCGGACGGCAAGATTCAGTTCGACAAGGACCGCGAGGCCGCGCATCAGTACTTCCTGCAGCACGTCAACCAGAACACGGTGTTCTTCCACAATCAGGACGAGAAGCTCGACTACCTGATCAAGGAGAACTATTACGAGCGCGAGGTTCTCGACCAGTACAGCCGCAACTTCGTCAAGACGCTGCTGGATCGGGCCTACGCCAAGAAGTTCCGGTTCCCGACGTTCCTGGGCGCGTTCAAGTACTACACCTCCTACACGCTGAAGACGTTCGACGGGAAGCGCTACCTGGAGCGCTTCGAGGACCGCGTGGTCATGGTGGCGCTGACGCTGGCCGCCGGTGACACCATCCTCGCCGAGAAGCTCGTCGACGAGATCATCGACGGACGGTTCCAGCCGGCCACCCCGACGTTTTTGAACTCGGGCAAAAAGCAGCGCGGCGAGCCGGTGAGCTGCTTTCTGCTGCGCATCGAAGACAACATGGAGTCCATCGGGCGATCGATCAACTCCGCGCTGCAGCTGTCCAAGCGGGGCGGGGGAGTTGCGTTGCTGCTGAGCAACATCCGCGAGCACGGCGCCCCGATCAAGAACATCGAGAACCAGTCCTCGGGCGTCATCCCGATCATGAAGCTGCTCGAGGACTCGTTCTCCTACGCCAACCAGCTCGGGGCGCGCCAGGGCGCGGGCGCGGTGTACCTGCACGCGCACCACCCCGACATCTACCGATTCCTGGACACCAAGCGCGAGAACGCCGACGAGAAGATCCGCATCAAGACGCTGAGCCTGGGCGTGGTGATTCCCGACATCACCTTCGAGCTGGCCAAGAAGAACGAGGACATGTACCTGTTCTCGCCCTATGACGTCGAGCGGGTGTACGGCCTGCCGTTCGCCGACATCTCGGTCACCGAGAAGTACTACGAGATGGTCGACGACGCCCGCATTCGCAAGACCAAGATCAAGGCGCGCGAGTTCTTCCAGACGCTGGCCGAGCTGCAGTTCGAATCCGGCTACCCCTACATCATGTTCGAGGACACGGTGAACCGGGCCAACCCGATCGACGGCAAGATCACCCACTCGAACCTGTGCTCGGAGATCCTGCAGGTCTCCACGCCGTCGGTGTTCAATGATGACCTGTCGTATGCCAAAGTGGGCAAGGACATTTCGTGCAACCTGGGGTCGCTGAACATCGCCAAGACGATGGACTCGCCCGACTTCGCCCAGACCATCGAGGTGGCGATCCGCGCGCTGACGGCGGTGAGCGATCAGACGCACATCACCTCGGTGCCCTCAATCGAGCAGGGCAACAACGAGTCCCACGCGATCGGGCTCGGACAGATGAACCTGCACGGCTATTTGGCCCGCGAGCGCATCCACTACGGCTCCGAAGAGGGCGTCGACTTCACCAACATCTACTTCTACACCGTGCTCTACCACGCGCTGCGCGCGTCGAATCGTATTGCGATCGAACGGGGAAGCAAGTTCGGTGGCTTCGAGAGGTCGAAATACGCCTCGGGTGAGTTCTTCGACAAGTACACCGAGCAGGTGTGGGAGCCGGCCACCCCGCGGGTCCGCGAGATCTTCGCCGAGGCGGGCATTCGCATTCCGACGCAAGACGATTGGCGGCGGCTAAAGGAGTCGGTGGCCGAGCACGGCATCTACAACCAGAACCTGCAGGCCGTCCCGCCGACGGGGTCGATCAGCTACATCAACCACTCGACCAGCTCGATCCACCCGGTGGCGAGCAAGATCGAGATCCGCAAGGAAGGCAAGATCGGCCGCGTCTACTACCCGGCGCCGTATCTGACCAACGACAACCTGGAGTACTACCAGGACGCCTACGAGATCGGCTACGAGAAGATCATCGACACCTACGCCGCGGCCACCCAGCACGTGGATCAGGGGCTGTCGCTGACGCTGTTCTTCAAGGACACGGCCACCACCCGCGACGTGAACAAGGCGCAGATCTACGCCTGGCGCAAGGGAATCAAGACGCTGTACTACATCCGTCTTCGCCAACTGGCATTGGAGGGCACCGAGGTCGAGGGCTGCGTGTCCTGCATGCTGTAGGACACCGATTCACTCTCCGGGAGTGCTTTACAGGTTGTCGGCGCCCCAGCTGGCAAGCCGGTGTTCGCGCTCGGCGGGATCCATGTCTTCGACCCTTGTCATGATCGACCAGCGTTGCCCGAAAGGGTCGACGATTGAGCCGAACCGGTCGCCCGTGACGAAGGTCTGGGCCTCTTCGCGTACCGTCGCGCCCGCTCGCTGGGCCCGCGCCAGCACGGCGTCGACGTCGGTGCAGTAAAACACCACCGAATGGGTCACCGATTCTGTCCGGCCGGGGGCTTCGAGGTGGTAGCCGGGGTTGGGATCGGACAGCTGCAACCTGCCGTGGCCGAAGTCCAGTTCCGCGTGCGCGATCGTGTCATTCGGTCCGGCCATCTTCTCGACGAGTGTCGCGCCGAAGACGTCGATGTAAAAGCTGATGGCGGCTTCGGCGCCATCGACGACCAAGAACGGGGTCAAACTCGTGTAGCCCTCGGGAATCGGTTGCACATTCATGCAATCCAGGTTGGCTAGATTCGTCATGTGGAGGCTTGGAAAAACGCGCCACAGGCGATCGGTCCACAGCCGGGCGTGGTCGGACGCGCGGGCAGCGCATCGACGTTCGACCTCCGTCGCCAAGCGCCGTCGCAGGCCGCAGCCAAGTTCGTCGAGCATTTTTGGTCGGTGTGCTGGGATCTGACGGGACAGCCGCCGCGTGAAAGTCAGGTGATCACTTTCCCGTCGATCAACCTGAGCCATGAATGGGGCACCGACTCCCCGCGCCATGGATTCGCTTTGCCCGCCACGTTGGTACACGGCGTCGTCGAGAGGGTCTTCACCATCACGTTGTCGGGGCGTGGTGCGGTTGTCGGTGCGCGCTTCCGCGCCGGCGGGTTCACCGCCCGATTCGGACGCGATGCGGCTGCGCTGACCGGCCGAATCGTTCGAGTCGACGACGACTTGTTCAGCGGTCCAACGCTTTTCGACGACGACATCGAGCTCGCCGCCGCACAACTGGACATGGCGATCGGCGCTGCGACCATCTGCGACCCGACCTACGACGCCCTCACGGCGCTGCTCCGCCGGATGCACGACGACGAGGCTTTGCACCGCGTGGAGCAGGTGATGGCGTGCTCGCCCTGGAGCGCGCGAACCACTCAGCGCGTGTTCCGGCGCTATGTCGGTGTGCCGGTCAAGTGGGTGCTGTGCCGTTACCGCCTGCAGCAAGCTGCGTTGGCGATCGAGAGCGATCGACGCGTCGACTTCGCCGACCTGGCCGTCCGGCTCGGCTGGTATGACCAGGCGCATTTCACCAACGAGTTCCGGTCGATGCTCGGCTGCAGCCCGGGGGAGTACGCCCAGCGGCACCGTTAACCGCGGTGTCTTCGTCTGGGCCAGTCTGCCCAGGTCAGAAGCGACGACGGGGTAAAGTGCGTGAGGTGGTGAGAATGCCTCGACCTCCCAGGCCCCACCCGGCCGCCAAGCCGGGGGCCAAGGTCGACGCGCGCAGCGAACGCTGGCGCGAGCACCGCAAGAAGGTGCGCGGCGAGATCGTCGACGCGGCGTTCCGCGCCATCGACCGCCTGGGACCCGAGCTCTCCGTGCGGGAGATCGCCGAGGAGGCGGGCACCGCCAAACCGAAGATCTACCGGCATTTTCACGACAAGTCCGACCTGTTCCAGGCGATCGGGGAGCGGCTGCGCGACATGTTGTGGGCGGCGATCTTCCCGTCCATCGACCTGAAAACGGACTCGTCCCGCGAGGTGATCCGGCGCGCCGTCGAGGAGTACGTCAACCTGGTCGACAAGCACCCCAACGTGCTGCGGGTCTTCATTCAGGGCCGCTCGCCGGCGAGCCCCCAGATCCTCAACGAGGGACGCGGCATCACCCTGGCGGTGGCCGACATGTTCGACAACGAGTTGCGCGAGATGGAGCTGGACCACGCGGCCGTCGAGCTGGCCGGGAACGCGGCGTTCGGCTGCGCCGCCTCGGCCACCGAGTGGTGGCTGGGCCCCGACCCCGACAGCCCCCTTCGCATGCCGCGCGAGCAATTCGTCGCCCACCTCACGACCATCATGATGGGGGTCATCGTCGGCACCGCCGAGGCGCTCGGCATCCGCATGGACCCTGACCAGCCGATCCACAGCGTGGTCCCGGCCAACCGCGCCGCGGGCTGAGAACCTTCGGCACGTTGACATCACCCTGGCGATCGTCAACACTCGTCCCAACCGATACCCTGGGTACTGGGTATCTGCGCCAGCCGGGCGGCTACGGCCGAGGATGCCGGCGAGCGCCGACCCGAGACTGGCCCGACTAGAAAGACCGATCGACCGTGACCGACGTCGTGACACACACCGAGACCGCCCCGGTTCCGGCGGCCAAGGCCTCCAAACCCGTCCACACCCGCGCCGTCATCATCGGGACCGGGTTCTCCGGCCTGGGGATGGCCATCGCGCTGCAGAAGCAGGGTGTGGGCTTCGTCATCCTGGAAAAGGCCGACGACATCGGCGGCACCTGGCGCGACAACAGCTACCCCGGGTGCGCCTGCGACATCCCGTCGCACCTGTATTCGTTTTCGTTCGAGCCCAAGCCGGACTGGAAGAACCCGTTCTCGTATCAGCCCGAGATCTGGGACTATCTCCAGGGCGTCACAGAGAAGTACGGGCTGCGCCGCTACATCGAGTTCAACTCGCTGGTGGATCGGGCCCACTGGGACGACGACGAGCACCGCTGGCACGTGTTCACCGCCGACGGGCGCGAATACGTCGCGCAGTTCCTGATCTCGGGCGCCGGCGCGCTGCACATCCCGTCCATGCCCGACATCGAGGGTCGCGACGAATTCGCCGGTCCCGCTTTCCATTCCGCGGAGTGGGACCACAGCGTCGACCTGACCGGCAAGCGGGTGGCGGTGATCGGTACCGGCGCCAGCGCGATCCAGATCGTGCCGGAGATCGTCGGGCAGGTCGCCGAACTTCAGCTCTACCAACGCACCCCGCCGTGGGTGGTGCCGCGCTCGAACCCCGAGATCCCGTTGGCGGTGCGCCGGGCCATGGAGAACGTGCCCGGCCTGCGCGCGCTCGTGCGACTTGTCATCTACTGGGGCCAGGAGGCTTTGGCCTTCGGCATGACCAAGCGGCCCAACCTGCTCAAGTTCATTGAGGCGTACTGCAAGTACAACATTCGCCGATCGGTCAAGGATCGGGAGTTGCGCCGCAAGCTGATTCCCAACTACCGCGTCGGGTGCAAGCGCATCCTGAACTCCTCCACCTATTACGGTGCGGTCGCCGACCCGAAGACCGAACTGGTCACCGACCACATCGCCCGGATCACCGCCGACGGCATCGACACCGTCGACGGCACGCACCGCCAGGCCGACGTGATCGTGTACGCCACCGGCTTTCACGTCACCGACTCCTACACCTACGTCCAGATCAAGGGCCTGCACGGCGAGGATCTGGTGGACCGCTGGAACCGCGAGGGCATCGGCGCCCACCGCGGGATCACCGTGGCCGACGTGCCCAACCTGTTCTTCCTGCTGGGCCCCAACACCGGGCTGGGACACAACTCGGTGGTGTTCATGATCGAGTCCCAAATCCGTTACGTCGCCGACGCGATCGCCACCTGCGACAAGCTGGGCGCGCAGGCGCTCGCCCCGACCCGGGCCGCCCAGGACGAGTTCAACGACGAGCTGCAGCGCCGGCTGGGCCCGTCGGTGTGGAACAGCGGCGGCTGCAGCAGCTGGTATCTGGACGAGCACGGCAAGAACACCGTGCTGTGGGGCGGCTACACCTGGGAGTACTGGCGGGCCACGCGCTCGGTCAGGCCCGCGGAGTATCAGTTCTTCGGGGTCGGCACGGGCAGGCACGCGGCCGCCGTGCAAAGTTGAGCCAATTCGTTTGGAGATTTGGCCGCCGCCGGGCGTTACAGTGACAGGGAAATGAGCGCCTATCAGACCGTCGTGGTCGGCACCGATGGCTCGGACTCGTCGCTGCTCGCGGTGGAGCGCGCGGCGGCGATCGCCGCGGACCACGGCGCGCGATTGATCGTGGTGACGGCGCATCTCCCCGTCCCCAAGGAACGCGGCCGCTACGCCATCCCGCCTGGGAGCGACCACGGCCAGGACTATCGGACGGTTGGGGAGGCCCCGTACTACAGGATCCTTCGCGACGCCACGGAACGGGCGCACCAAGCGGGGGCCAATAACGTGGAGGAACGGTCGATCGTCGGCGCGCCCATCAACGTGCTGGTGCAGGTCGCCGAGGAGGTCCGTGCCGACCTGATGGTCGTGGGCAACGTCGGGCTCAACAGCGTCGCCGGGCGGCTGCTGGGATCGGTGCCGTCCGAGGTCTCCCGCCGGGTCAAGACCGATGTCCTGATCGTGCACACCGCCAACTGAGGCACCGGTACGAATCAGCGGAGCAGTTCCGCGAAGGCGCGCGCGGCCGCGTCCACGCCGGCGTCATCGTCGGTGGCCACGAGATCCAGTAGCAGGCCACGGATTACGGCCAGCCCGAGCCTCGCCAGGGCGGGGTCGACCGGGCCGTCGGCGGCCTCCTTGACCTCGCCCAGCCAGCCGTCGACGGCGCCGGGAACCATTCGCGCGAAAGGCTTTTCGCCCTGCGCGGCGCGGGCGTAACACTCGAAGAAGAGGCGCTCGAACTGTCGCAGTTCGGGCCGGCGGACATCGGCCCACATGGCGGCGAAGCCCTCGACCGGGTCGTCGGGCAACTCGGCCAGCAGCCCCATCTGGCGGCGCTCGACCTCCTCGACGATCGCTACCAGCAGTCCTTCCCGAGACCCGAAGTGGTGCAACAACATTCGGTGACTGGTGCCGACCGCGTCGGCCACCGCGCGCAGCGACCGGTCGCCGACGCCGCCGGTGGCGAACTCGGTGACGAGGGCATCGAGGAGT
The DNA here is from genome assembly GCF_035666375.1 of Mycobacterium sp. 5-140-3-2. Classification (NCBI taxonomy): domain Bacteria; kingdom Bacillati; phylum Actinomycetota; class Actinomycetes; order Mycobacteriales; family Mycobacteriaceae; genus Mycobacterium; species Mycobacterium sp. 5-140-3-2. The sequence continues at coordinate 4,106,641 of NZ_CP142025.1, read as the reverse complement.
TGGCGGCGCCGCTCGGTGTCAGGGGTGCGCGCCATCGGCGCGGCTGAGCTGCTCGGAGCGGGCCTTGAGGCCCTGGGCCTCGAGTTTGAGGTATCGCCGGGTCATCGATCGCATGAGCCGCCCGACCAGCGCGCCGAGCATGCCGTTCTGGTCGATGCGCTGGCGCACCAGGGTGCCGCCGCCGGGCTGCGCGATCACATCATGGCGGGCGCTGGCCCGCGCGCCGGGGGCGCGTTGCTCCCAGGTCCAGGACGTCCCCGGCTCGAGCTCGGTGATCTTCCAGACCAGCTTCGACATGCGTGGCTGCTTGATCGCGAACCGCTTGCCGACCGCGAGCCCGGGCCCGTCCACCGCGGCCAGCGACGTCACCGAGGCCGTCCACTCGGGCCAGCGCTCGACATCGCTGAACACCTTCCACACCACGTGCGCCGGCGCGTCGATCTCGACGCTGTCTTCGGTAATCATGTACCAAATGGTACATCCCGTCCCCGGTTATGCCCACGAAACGCCGGCCCCCGCGCGCATACTGGAGTGAAGAGGCAAATCCGGCGGCCCGCGGGCGTCCGCGACACGCAAAACACAACTTCTTGTGTTGCGCTCGGTTGTCGTACCCCAGGGGTAGTGTCTGGAGCCTGACGTCCCTCAGGCAAAACGGCGTGTGAAGCGGGGTTCTGGTGACCGAAAACATGAAGCTGATTGACCGCGTTTCGGCGATCAACTGGAACCGGCTGCAGGACGAAAAAGACGCGGAGGTGTGGGACCGGCTCACCGGCAACTTCTGGTTGCCCGAGAAGGTGCCGGTGTCCAACGACCTGCCGTCGTGGGGCACCCTGACCGCCCACGAAAAGCAGATGACCATGCGGGTGTTCACCGGCCTGACGCTGCTGGACACCATCCAGGGCACGGTCGGGGCGGTCAGCCTCATTCCCGACGCGCTGACCCCGCACGAGGAGGCCGTCTACACCAACATCGCCTTCATGGAGTCGGTGCACGCGCGCAGCTACAGCAACATCTTCTCCACGCTGTGCTCGACGGCCGAGATCGACGACGCGTTCCGCTGGTCGGAGGAGAACCCCAACCTGCAGCGCAAGGCCGAGATCGTCATGCAGTACTACAAGGGCGACGAACCGCTCAAGCGCAAGGTCGCCTCCACGCTGCTGGAAAGCTTCCTCTTCTACTCCGGCTTCTACCTGCCGATGTACTGGTCGAGCCGGGCCAAGCTGACCAACACCGCCGACATGATCCGGCTGATCATCCGCGACGAGGCCGTCCACGGCTACTACATCGGCTACAAATTCCAGCGCGGCCTGGCGCTGGTCGACGACGCACGCAAGCAGGAGCTCAAGGACTACACCTACGAGTTGCTCTTCGAGCTCTACGACAACGAGGTGGAGTACACCCAGGACCTCTACGACGAGGTCGGGCTCACCGAGGACGTCAAGAAGTTCCTGCGCTACAACGCCAACAAGGCGCTGATGAACCTCGGCTACGAGGCGCTGTTCCCGCGCGACGAGACTGACGTGAACCCGGCGATACTGTCGGCGCTCTCACCGAACGCCGACGAGAACCACGACTTCTTCTCCGGCTCGGGCTCGTCGTACGTGATCGGCAAGGCCGTCGTCACCGAGGACGAGGACTGGGACTTCTAGCAGGGCATTCAGCCAAGCGGTGTGTGAACGCCGCGTGAATTGTGGCGACCCCGCGGCGGCCCGGTGGCGCCGCCGGCCGGGTTGCCGGGAGACTGGTGGGCGTGGCGATTACCCCATCTTCTACGGCCGCTTTCTTCCGTTCAGTGATCCAGTGGCTGCAATGCGGCTACCCCGACGGCGTTCCCGGACCCGACCGTGTACCGCTGTTGGAGCTGCTGCGCAGCACCCCGCTGACCGAGGACCAGATCAAGGAAGTCGTCGACGCGATAGACGAGGAAACCAGGCCGGGCGAGGAGATCAACCGCGACGTGATCGCCGATTTCATCTCCGACATGACCCACTACGACGCCGGCCCGGAGAACATCGCGCGGGTGGCCGCCCGGCTGGCCGCGGCGGGCTGGCCGCTGGCGGGCATCACACACCCGCCCGAGGCGGCCGAAAATCCCGGCGCGGCCAACGGCAAGGCCGAGCCGGCCCCCCACACGGCGTCCTGAGCCGCTACAGCTTCGAGATGTCGATGACGAAGCGGTAGCGGACGTCGCTGGCCAGGACGCGCTCGTACGCCTCGTTGATGTAGTCGGGGTCGATGACCTCGATTTCGGGCGTCACGTTGTGTTCGGCGCAGAAGTCCAGCATTTCCTGGGTCTCGGCGATCCCGCCGATGTTCGACCCGGACAGGCTGCGGCGCGCCAGCGCCAGCGGGAACGCGCCCACCTCCATGGGGTGCTCGGGGATGCCCAATTCGACGAGGGTGCCGTCGACGTCGAGCAGGCTCAGGTAGTCGTTGAGATTCAGGTTCGCCGAGACGGTGTTGAGCATCAGGTCGAAGCTGCTGCGCAACTTCTTGAAGGTCTCGCGGTCGGCGGTGGCGTAGTAATGCTTGGCGCCCAACCGCAGCCCGTCTTCCATCTTCTTCAGCGACTGCGAGAGCACGGTGACCTCGGCGCCCATCGCCGCGCCCAGCTTGACGCCCATGTGCCCCAGGCCGCCCAGGCCGATGATCGCCAGCCGGGTGCCCGGCCCGGCCTTCCAGTGCCGCAGCGGCGAGAACAGCGTGATGCCCGCGCACAGCAGCGGCGCCGCCTTGTCCAGCGGCAGCGAGTCGGGGATGCGCAAGACGAAGTTCTCGTCGACGACGACCGCCTGGCTGTACCCGCCCTGCGTCGACGTGCCGTCCTTATCGATCGAGTTGTAGGTGAAGGTCGCGCCGTTCTTGCAGTACTGCTCGAGCCCGGCGTCGCAGCTGCTGCACCGGCCGCAGGAATTCACCATGCAACCCACGCCGACGTGGTCGCCCACCTTGAACTTGGTGACCTCGGCGCCGACCTCGGTCACGACGCCGGCGATCTCGTGGCCCACGACCACGGGGTAATTCGGCGTGCCCCATTCGCCCTTGGCGGTGTGGATGTCGGAGTGGCAGATGCCGGCGAATTTGATGTCGATCGCCACGTCGCGCGGGCCCGGGTCGCGCCGCTCGATGGTGGTCTTGGTCAGCGGTTCGGTCGCCGACGTGGCGGCGTATGCCGAAACAGTGCGCATGAATATTCCTCTTCGGTCCGATGGCTTCGACCAAAATTTTAGCTAGGGTAACGTTCTTCCGCCAACTATCGGGGCGAACATCACGTTCGACTGGCCCGGCCTCAGTTGATGGGGGCGTTCACCAGGCGCAGGTCGTCGACGATGCCGCGGGCCGCGATCAGCCCCTCGCCGGTTTGCCAGATCTCGTCGTTGACGACATAGACCCGGTTGTCGCGGTTGGCCGACAGCTTGCGCCACGGGCCGCTGTCGAGCACCGTGGCGGCACGGTCGGCGGCGGCCGGGGTGGCGCACGACAGGTACACCACGTCGGCGTCGGCGATGGACAGGTCGGGATCCTTCGCGAGGTCGGCGTCGGTGGCGCCGATCTCGACGTAGGGCTTGTCGGTGAACCGCTGCGTCGCCGGCCGGTCGACGCCGACCGAGCCGAGCACGCTGGCCGGGAAGTTGTTGGCGCCGTAGACCCGGATCGCCTCGGTGGTCAGTCGCACGATCGACGCCTGAAAGTGGGAGGCGTCGTGGCGCGCGCCTACGTCGGTCGCCCGTTTCGCGAACCCGCCGAGCAACCCGTCCATCTCGGTGCCGCGCGCGGTGGCGGCGCCGACGGCGCGCAGGTTGTCCTCCCACCCCGCGCCCGGCGCGCCGGTGAACACCGTCGGGGCGATCGCCGCCAGCTGCGGATACAGGGTGGGCGTCAACCCCTGGGAGCCCAGGATGAGATCGGGGTGGGCCGCCTCGATCGCCTTCACGTCCGGGTGGGAGCGCGTGCCGGCGCCGGGCACACCGTGCACCGCGCCACCGAGATACGCGGGCTGGGTCGGCGAGCCGTCCGGCAGCGCGGCGGCGACCACCCGCGATTGCAGGCCCAGCGCGCACAACGCGTCGAGCTGATCGCCGGAGAGCACCACGATGCGCTGCGGGTCGGCGGGCACCTGCACCACGTCCGGCTCGACGCCGGCGGCGTTGTGGACGCGCCGCTTCGCGGCCCCCGCGTCGGCCTCGGCGGCCTCGCGGGCGCACGAATCGTCGGGCCGGCGGTCGTTTCCGAGCACCCCGGCCCCCGCGATTTGCGTGGTGGGGGTGACCAGCGAACGGGCCGGGGGCGTGGCGGCGGGCCGGTGGGATCCGCAGCCGCCGCATGCCAGCACGACCGCGGCCGCCACGGCGCCGGCGACGGCGAACCCGGGGGCCAGCCGGGGGGGTCTGATCACGCCGAACGACACACGTCAGACGCTAACATCGCCGACCCCCATGGCGATCGCGAGCGCGGCGGAGCCGGGCGAAGCGGGTCGCCACCATCGACCCGTGGCGATCGCGAGCGCGGCGGAGCCGGGCGAAGCGGGTCGCCACCATCGACCCCTCCCGGCGCCGCGACGAAGGACGCGGCGCCCCGCAGACCCGTTTACGACAGTTTGTAGGACCAGCCCTGACGTCGCCATCATCGACGGCTAAGATTCGACTCAATAGTGATGTTGGGCCAGTGTCCGATCCGGATGTTTGGAGAAGCTGTTGACAGCCGAAGCGCCCCCCTTGGGAGAACTCGAGGCCGTTCGTCCGTACCCGGACCGCATGGGCCCCAAAGGGAACCTCGTCTACAAACTGATCACGACCACCGATCACAAGCTGATCGGCGTGATGTACACCGTCACCTGCTTCGCCTTCTTCTTCATAGGCGGGCTGATGGCGTTGCTGATGCGCACCGAGTTGGCCGCTCCCGGGCTGCAGTTCCTGTCCAACGAGCAGTTCAATCAGCTGTTCACCATGCACGGCACGATCATGCTGCTGCTCTACGCCACCCCGGTGGTGTTCGGTTTCGCCAACCTGGTGCTGCCGCTGCAGATCGGGGCGCCCGACGTGGCGTTCCCGCGGCTGAACGCCTTCTCGTACTGGCTGTTCTTGTTCGGCGGGCTGATCGCCGCGTCCGGCTTCATCGTCCCGGGTGGGGCCGCCGACTTCGGCTGGACCGCCTACACACCGCTGTCTGACGCCGTCCACTCGCCCGGCGCCGGGGGAGACCTGTGGATCACCGGGCTGATCCTCGCCGGTCTGGGGACCATCCTCGGGGCGGTCAACATGATCACCACCGTGGTGTGCATGCGCGCGCCCGGGATGACGATGTTCCGGATGCCGATCTTCACCTGGAACATCCTGGTGACTTCGATCCTGATCCTGATCGCGTTCCCGATCCTGACCGCCGCGCTGTTCGGACTGGCCGCCGACCGCCATCTGGGCGCCCACATCTACGACGCGTCCAACGGCGGAGTCCTGTTGTGGCAGCACCTGTTCTGGTTCTTCGGCCACCCCGAGGTCTACATCATCGCGCTGCCGTTCTTCGGCATCGTCACCGAGATCATCCCGGTGTTCTCGCGCAAGCCGGTCTTCGGCTACACCACGCTGGTGTACGCGACGCTGTCGATCGCGGCCTTGTCGGTAGCTGTGTGGGCGCACCACATGTTCGCCACCGGAGCCGTTCTGCTGCCGTTCTTCTCGTTCATGACGTACCTGATCGCGGTGCCCACCGGGATCAAGTTCTTCAACTGGATCGGCACAATGTGGAAGGGGCAGTTGACCTTTGAGACACCGATGCTGTTCTCGGTCGGCTTCCTGCTCACCTTCCTGCTCGGTGGCCTGACCGGCGTGATGCTGGCCAGCCCGCCGCTGGACTTCCACGTCACCGACAGCTACTTCGTCGTCGCCCACTTCCACTACGTGCTGTTCGGCACCATCGTGTTCGCGACGTATGCGGGCATCTACTTCTGGTTCCCGAAGATGACCGGCCGCCTGCTCGACGAGCGGCTGGGCAAGCTGCACTTCTGGTTGACGTTCATCGGGTTCCACACCACCTTCCTGGTGCAGCACTGGCTGGGCGACCTCGGCATGCCGCGGCGCTACGCCGACTACCTGCCCAGCGACGGCTTCCAGCCCTACAACATCGCGTCGACCGTGGGCGCCTTCATCCTGGGCGCGTCGATGTTCCCGTTCGTCTGGAACGTCTTCAAGAGCTGGCGCTACGGCGAGGTCGTCACGGTCGACGACCCGTGGGGCTACGGCAACTCCCTGGAGTGGGCGACCAGCTGCCCGCCGCCGCGGCACAACTTCACCGAGCTGCCCCGAATCCGTTCGGAGCGGCCGGCATTCGAGTTGCACTACCCGCACATGGTGGAACGGCTGCGCGCCGAGGCGCATGTGGGCCGGGCGCACGGGCCCGCGGACAAGGACGTCACCAGGCTGGACGACGTCCAGGTTCGCAGCTGATGGCCTGACGGGCGGCTGTCGCGAGTGAACTCACCACCCAAGGTGTCGGTGCTGATCACCGTCACCGGCGTGGACCAACCGGGTGTGACCGCGACCCTTTTCGAGGCGTTGTCGCGGCACGGGGTCGAGCTGCTCAACGTCGAACAGGTGGTGATCCGGCACCGGCTGACGCTCGGCGTGCTGGTGTGCTGCCCGGCGGCCGTCGCCGACGGCGACGAGCTTCGCCACGACGTCGAGTCGGCCATCCGCAAGGTGGGCCTGGACGTCAGCATCGAGCGCAGCGACGACGTGCCGATCATCCGGGAACCCTCGACGCACACCATCTTCGTCCTGGGCCGGCCCATCACCGCCGGCGCGTTCGGCGCGGTGGCCCGCGAGGTGGCCGCGCTGGGCGTCAACATCGACCTGATCCGCGGGGTCTCCGACTATCCGGTGACGGGGCTGGAGTTGCGTGTCTCGGTGCCGCCCGGGACCGACGGCCGGCTGCGGACCGCCCTGAACCGGGTGTCCAGCGAGGAGCACGTCGACGTCGCGGTCGAGGACTACACGCTGGAGCGGCGGGCCAAGCGGCTCATCGTGTTCGACGTGGACTCCACCCTGGTGCAGGGTGAGGTCATCGAGATGCTGGCGGCCAAGGCGGGCGCCGAGGGCAAGGTCGCCGCGATCACCGACGCCGCGATGCGCGGCGAGCTGGACTTCGCGCAGTCGCTCGAGCAGCGGGTCGCGACGCTGGCCGGCCTGCCCGCCACGGTGATCGACGAGGTCGCCGATCAGCTGGAGCTGATGCCGGGCGCGCGGACCACGCTGCGGACCCTGCGGCGGCTGGGTTACGCGTGCGGCGTGGTCTCCGGGGGCTTCCGCCGGATCATCGAGCCGCTGGCCGAGGAGCTGATGCTGGACTACGTCGCGGCCAACGAGCTCGAGATCGTCGACGGCACCCTCACCGGGCGCGTGATCGGCCCCATCGTTGACCGGGCCGGAAAAGCAACGGCGCTAAGGGAATTCGCGCAGCACGCCGGTGTTCCGATGGCGCAGACCGTCGCCGTGGGCGACGGCGCCAACGACATCGACATGCTGGCCGCCGCCGGGCTGGGGATCGCGTTCAACGCCAAGCCCGCGCTGCGCGAGGTCGCCGACGCGTCGCTGAGCCACCCGTATCTGGACACGGTGCTGTTCCTGCTGGGCATCACCCGCGGCGAGATCGAGGCGGCCGACGCGATCGACGGCGAGGTCCGCCGGGTGGAAATCCCGCCCGAGTAGGTTGCTTGTGTCGATCCGATGGGCATACGGCACCATGGTCGGGTGCCCGAAAACGGAAGCGAGGCAGCCGACCCCGATCTGCTGATCGAATTGCGCGAGGTGGCGCTGCAGCGCGGCGGCAACGTCCTGGTCGGGCCGTTGGATTGGGCGGTCGAACTCGACGAGCGCTGGGTCATCGTCGGGCCCAACGGGGCGGGCAAAACCTCGCTGCTGCGGATCGCCGCGGCCGCCGAACATCCCTCGTCCGGCGTGGCTTTCGTGCTCGGTGAGCGGCTGGGCCGGATCGACGTGACGGAGTTGCGTTCCCGCATCGGCCTCAGTTCCTCGGCGTTGGCGCAGCGCGTCCCCGGCGACGAGGTGGTGCGCGATCTCGTGGTCTCGGCCGGCTACGCGGTCCTGGGCCGCTGGCGCGAGCGCTACGAAGACGTCGACTACCGCCGGGCGATCGACATGCTGGAGAGCCTGGGCGCGGAGCATCTGGCGGACCGCACCTACGGCACACTGTCGGAGGGCGAGCGCAAGCGGGTGCTGATCGCCCGCGCGCTGATGACCGACCCCGAACTGCTGCTGCTCGACGAACCGGCCGCCGGCCTGGACCTGGGCGGCCGCGAGGAGCTGGTGGCGCGGCTGGCCGACCTGGCCGCCGACCCCGACGCCCCCGCCCTGGTGCTGGTCACGCACCACGTCGAGGAGATCCCGCCCGGGTTCAGTCACTGCATGCTGCTCGCGGAAGGTCGGGTGGTGGCCGCGGGATTGCTCACCGACGTGCTGACCGCGGAGAATCTGTCCACCGCGTTCGGCCAAGCGATCGCCCTCGACGTCGTCGACGGGCGCTACTTCGCGCGGCGAGTCCGCACCCGCGCAGCCCACCGGAGGCAACTATGACGTCACCCGAGGAAGCCCCGCTGGTCCCCAGGCCGGCGGCGACCGTGATGCTGGTCCGAGACACGGGTCCGGGACTGGGCGTCTTCCTGATGCGGCGGCACGCCAAGATGGAGTTCGCCGCCGGGACAATGGTGTTCCCCGGAGGCGGCGTCGACGACCGCGACCGCAACGCCGACATCGCCTGGGCCGGACCGCCGCCGGAGTGGTGGGCGCAGCGCTTCGGCATCGAACCCGACCTGGCCGAGGCGCTGGTCTGCGCCGCGGCCCGCGAGACGTTCGAGGAATCGGGGGTGCTGTTCGCCGGGCCGGCGGGCCGGGGCCGTTCGGCGCCAGACAGTATCGTTGGCGACGCGTCGGTGTACGGCGACGCCCGCCGGGCGCTGGCCGACGGGACGTTGTCGTTCGCGGATTTCCTGCGGCGGGAGAACCTGGAGCTGCGCTCGGACCTGTTGCGGCCGTGGGCCAACTGGGTCACCCCGGAGGCCGAGCGCACGCGGCGCTACGACACCTATTTCTTCGTGGGCGCCCTGCCGAAGGGGCAGCGCGCCGACGGCGAGAACACCGAATCCGACCGGGCGGGCTGGACGACGCCGGAGGCGGCGATCGAGGACTTCGCGGCCGGACGCAGCTTTTTGCTGCCGCCGACCTGGACGCAGCTGGACTCGCTGGCCGGGCGGACCGTCGCCGAGGTGCTGGCCGTGGAGCGCCAGATCGTGCCGGTGCAGCCGCACCTCGAAATCCAGGGCGACAACTGGGTTTTCGAGTTCTTCGATTCCGACCGCTACCACCAGGCGCGGGAAGCCGGCGGGCTGGGGTGGCGGCATTGAGCGAGTTCGTCAGCGTCGTGGTCAGCGACGGCTCGCAGGACGCCGGCCTGGCCATGCTGCTGCTGTCGCGGCCACCGACGAACGCGATGACCCGCCAGGTCTACCGCGAGGTCATCGCCGCGGCCGAGGAACTGGGTCGCCGGGACGACGTCGCCGTCGTGATCCTGTTCGGCGGCCACGAGATCTTCTCGGCCGGCGACGACATGCCCGAACTGCGGACGCTGCGGGGCGCCGAAGCCGAGACCGCCGCCCGGGTCCGGCAGGAGGCCATCGACGCGGTGGCGGCCATCCCCAAGCCGACCGTGGCCGCCATCACCGGATACGCGCTGGGCGCGGGGCTCACGCTGGCGCTGGCCGCCGATTGGCGCATCAGCGGGGACAACGTGAAGTTCGGCGCGACCGAAATCCTGGCCGGCCTGGTGCCCGGCGGCGACGCGATGGCCCGCCTGACCCGGGCCGCCGGGGTGAGCAAGGCCAAGGAACTGGTGTTCAGCGGGCGATTCTTCGACGCCGAGGAAGCCCTGGCGCTGGGCCTCATCGACGAGATGGTGGCGCCCGACGACGTCTACGACGCCGCCGCACGATGGGCGCGCCGTTTCCTCGACGGCCCCCGGCACGCGCTGGCCGCCGCCAAGGCCGGGATCAACGACGTGTTCGACCTGGGGCGCGCCGAGCGGCTCGCCGCCGAACGCCGCCGCTACGCGGAGGTGTTTTCCGCTGGTCAGGGCGGTGGCGATCGGGCGGATCCCGGCGGCCGTTAGGCTGCCCTGCATGACGAGTTCGACCGACGCCGTTCCGACGCCCCACGCCACCGCCGAGCAGGTGGAGGCCGCCCGGCACGACAGCAAGCTGGCCCAGGTGCTCTATCACGACTGGGAGGCCGAAACTTACGACGAGAAGTGGTCGATCTCCTATGACCAGCGCTGCATCGACTACGCGCGGGGCCGTTTCGACGCCATCGTGCCCGACGCGGTGCTGCGGGAGTTGCCCTACGACCGGGCCCTCGAATTGGGCTGCGGCACAGGGTTTTTCCTGCTGAATCTGATCCAGTCCGGGGTCGCTCGCCGCGGGTCGGTGACCGACCTGTCGCCGGGCATGGTCAAGGTCGCCACCCGCAACGGGCAGTCCCTGGGCCTGGACATCGACGGCCGGGTGGCCGACGCCGAGGGCATCCCGTATGAGGACAACACCTTCGATTTGGTCGTCGGGCACGCCGTGCTGCACCACATTCCCGATGTCGAGCTTTCGCTGCGCGAGGTGATCCGGGTGCTGCGCCCGGGCGGGCGGTTCGTCTTCGCCGGCGAACCGACCAGCGCCGGCGACGTCTACGCCCGCGAGCTGTCCACGCTGACCTGGCGGATCGCCACCAACGTCACCAAGCTGCCGGGCCTGGGCAGCTGGCGGCGCCCGCAGGCCGAGCTCGACGAATCCTCCCGCGCCGCGGCGCTGGAGGCCATCGTCGACCTGCACACCTTCACGCCCGGTGACCTCGAGCGGATGGCCGCCAACGCCGGCGCGACCGAGGTGCGGACCGTCAGCGAGGAGTTCACCGCCGCGATGTTCGGCTGGCCGGTGCGCACCTTCGAGGCGTCGGTGCCGGCCGGGCGGCTCGGCTGGGGCTGGGCGAAATTCGCGTTCAACGGCTGGAAGGCCCTGAGCTGGGCGGATGCCAATGTGTGGCGGCGCGTGGTGCCGAAGGGCTGGTTCTACAACGTGATGGTGACCGGGGTCAAACCCTCCTGAGCGGTGGGCTGCGGTTCAGCGCCGACGACGTCGGCTACCTGCGGTCGCAAGCCGGCGCCGCGGCGCTGGCGGCCGTCGCCGAACTCGAGCTGACGGACGCCACCCGGGTCGCCGACGTCGCCGCGACCCGCGCCCGCTTCGGTGAGCGGGCGGCGGTGCTGGTGGAGACGGTCCTGTTGCGCCGCCGCGCCGCGGAGAAACTGAGCGGGCTGGGGTGCGCCGTGTCGGACTGGCTGTTCACCGACGAGGCGCTGCAGCAAGCCACCGCCGCGCCGGTGGCGGTGCACCGGGCCGGGCGGCTGGCCGAGGCCGCCCCGGACGCCGTCGTGCACGACGCGACGTGTTCGATCGGCACCGAGCTGGCCGCGCTGCGCGGCCGCGGGATCACGACGGTGGGCAGCGACGTCGACGCCGTGCGGCTGGCCATGGCCCGCCACAACGTGGGGGCGGCGGGGCTCTGCCGCGCCGACGCGCTGCACCCGGTGACCCGCGATGCCGTGCTCGTCGTCGATCCGGCGCGCCGCGCCGAGGGTCGGCGGCGCCTGCGCATCGACGACTATCAGCCCGGCCTGGCCGCGTTGCTGGAGGCGTATCGAGGCCGGGATTTTGTCGTAAAGTGCGCTCCGGGAATCGATTTCGACGAGGTGCGGCGGCTGGGCTTCGACGGAGAGATCGAGGTGACGTCCTATCGCGGCTCGGTTCGGGAAGCCTGCCTGTGGTCGTCGGGATTGGCGCGGCCCGGCGTCACCCGGCGGGCGAGCGTCCTCGACCGCGGCGAACAGGTCACCGACGCCGACCCCGACGACTGCGGCGTGCGCCCAGTCGGGCGGTGGATCGTCGACCCGGACGGCGCCGTGGTCCGGGCCGGGCTGGTGCGCCACTACGGCGCGCGGCACGGGCTGTGGCAGCTCGATCCCGACATCGCCTACCTCTCGGGTGATCGGCTGCCGGCCGGGGTGCGGGGCTTCGAGGTGATCGAGCGGCTGGTCTTCGACGAACGACGGCTGCGGCAGGCGCTCTCGGCGCTGGACTGCGGGTCGCTGGAGGTATTGGTCCGCGGGGTGCGGGTCGACCCCGACGCGCTGCGCAAACGGATGCGGCTGCGGGGCCGCCGGCCGCTGTCGACGGTCATCACCCGGATCGGGTCGGGAACCTCGGGGCGCGCGACGGCGTTCGTTTGCCGGGCGTCCCGGTAGCGCCGGGTACGCTGGCGGCGGTTACTTTTCCGGTCGCACCCCCGCCCTGGCTAGTTTGCGAGGACAATTCCACGATGCGTTATCTGATAGCCGCTGCGCTGCTCGCAACGGCGGTGTTGTTGGGCTGGCCGGCCGCCGCCGAGCCGCCGTCGTGCGCGAGCCTCGGCGGCAGCGTCGAGGCCGGCCAGATGTGCCGCGTGCACGCCACCGGCCCCAACTACATGCTCACCATGACGTTTCCCACCGACTACCCGGATCAACAGGCGCTGACCGACTACATCACCCAAAACCGGGACGGCTTCGTCAACGTCGCGCAGAGTTCCGGGGGGCGCGACCAGCCGTACCAGCTGGAGGCCACCACCGACCAGCACAGCGCCGGTCAGCCGCCGCACAACACCCGCAGCGTGGTGCTCAAGTTCTTCCAGGACGTCGGGGGAACGCGGTCGTCGATCTGGTACAAGGCGTTCAACTACAACCTCGGGACGAAGCAGCCCATCACCTTCGACACCCTGTTCCCGCCGGGGACGACGCCGCTGGACGCCATCTTCCCGATCGTGCAGCGCGACCTGGAACGTCAAACCCCTTTGGGCGCCGCGATTTTGCCGTCGACGGGCCATGATCCGTCGCACTATCAGAATTTCGCCATCACCGACGATCAGCTGATCTTCTACTTCGCCCCGGGCGAGATGCTGCCGGCGTTCGGGGGGCCCGCCCAGGCCCAGGTGCCGCGCAACGCGATCCCGCCGCTGGCAATCTGACCACGGCTCAGACCGGCCCGGCCCGCAATTCCATCGCCACGGCCAGCGCCGCCAGCGCCACCTGGGCGAGGCAACCGATGATCGGGACGAAGAAGGCCCTCCTCCCGCGCACCAGCAGGTACACGGCGACCACGACGTCGGCGACCAAGAGGGCGGCCCCGCCCCAGGTGCCCAGGTTCATGGCCCGGTCGATCCAGGCGGGATCGCCGCACTTCTGATAGCTGCACGGGTCGGTGCTCATCACCAGCAGGCCCAGGACCACAAAGGTCGCCCCGTAGAGGCCGCCATGGATGACCAGCAGGACGAGCGTCGCCACGATGTCGGCGGTGCTTGCGCGCCGGCCCTCCGCCGTGGTGGTCGCGGCGTCCTGCGCTGTGGGGTCGTCGATCGGCACTTAAGGAGTATGTCCCGGTCAGGCCGGCGCGAAACCGTAGACCTGGCCGTCGCTGGTGGCGGCCACCACCCGCCGGTCGGTGCCGACCGCAACCCCGAGCGGATACCCGGTGGCCGCCGGCAGCGGATAACTGTTCAGCGTGTGGCCGTCACCGGGATCGAAGACCAGCACCGACATCCCGGGGGCGCCGTTGGCGGGCGGTCCGCCGACCACCGTGTAGCCGACCCCGGCGCCCGCGAGGCTCGACGACGACAGGGGGACGGCGTCGTCGCGGCGCCACACCTGGTCGGCGTGATCGCCGGCGTCCTTGAACGCGACGAGCCGCGTGTCGGGCCCGCCACCGGACACGATCAGCCCCTGCGGGGTGATCGCCGGGGGAGTCTGCGCCAGAAATCCCAGCGGCGCCGACCACTTCACCTTCGCGTCCGCTGTGCGCAGCGCCCACAGGCGTTCGTCGCGGCCGTTGACGTAGACGGTCGACCCGTCGGCCGAGAGCACCGGGCTGGCGATGGCGCCGGCGCCCACGGCGTCGCTGGTCCACTCCTTGGTCAGCAGCGGCGTCTGCCCGGGGTGGTACTTCAGGCCCACCAGCACAGCGGCCGGTGCCCCCGGCTGCCAGACGCCGAGCACCGCCATCCCGTTGGCGGCCGAGAAGGCGGGGGCCGCCGCCACCGGGCAGCCCTGGCGCGCCGGCGCGCAGTCGGCGAGCCCGCGCGTCGCATCGGTGGGATCGATGCCGTCCACCAGATCGAGCGGGCTGCTCACCACCTGGCCGCGATGTGAGTCGAAAACCAGCACCTGCCCCAGGTGCGTGGCGACGAGTAACTCGCCGCTACCGAGGAACCGCGGCGTCGTGGGCATGCCGATGACCGGCTGGCGCCAGCGCGTCCACTGCGTCACCGGGAACGACAGGAAGGCGCCGGGCTGGCCGACGTAGAGGTTGTCGAAGCCGTCGAGCAGCGGCCCGCCGAAGCCGCCGCCCTGGAACAACCGCACACACCAGCGCTGGCGTCCGTTGTGGTTGTTCTCCCACTCCATCAGCGAACAACCCGCGGAGGTCTGGGCGTTCAGTGCCAGATAGCCCCGCGCGCTCAGCGCCGGTCCGGCGGCCAGGCTCCCCTTGACCGACCGGGTCCACTGCAACGACAGCTTGGTGGCCCCGCCGGTGGGGGTGTAGCTGCTGTTGGCGGCGTCGGCGTATTGCGCCGGCCAGCCTTGTGCGGCCGATGCGTCCACCCACGAGTCGGTGGTGCCGCAGCCGCCGACCCCGGCCACGAGCGCCGCCGCCAGCAGCGCGGATGAGCAACGCCGAAGCCCACTGACGAGGTGTCGGGCAAGCACGTCGGTTTCCAAGTCCTTCCCCAGGGCGTGCGCAGGTGCGGCGGTCGAGTACACGTGAGGGTATCGCTTGGGCTCTCGACTAGGCTTTCCGGCCATGACGAGCATGTGGGGCGCCCCGGTCCATCGCCGCTGGCGTGGATCGAACCTGCGCGACCCGCGCCAGGCCAGGTTCCTCACGCTGGCCTCGCTGAAGTGGGTGCTGCGCAACCGCGCATACACCCCGTGGTACCTGGTGCGCTACTGGCGGTTACTGAAGTTCAAGCTGGCCAACCCGCACATCATCACCCGCGGCATGGTCTTTCTCGGCAAGGGTGTGGAAATCCATGCCACGCCCGAGCTCGCGCAGCTCGAGATCGGGCGCTGGGTCCACATCGGTGACAAGAACACCATCCGCGCGCACGAGGGTTCGCTGCGGTTCGGCGACAAGGTGGTGCTGGGCCGCGACAACGTCATCAACGCCTACCTCGACATCGAGCTCGGCGATTCGGTCCTGATGGCCGACTGGTGCTACGTCTGCGATTTCGACCACCGCATGGACAACATCGACATGCCCATCAAGGACCAGGGCATCGTCAAGTCCCCGGTGCGGATCGGCCCGGACACCTGGGTGGGGGTCAAGGTGTCGGTGCTGCGGGGCACGTCGGTCGGGCGCGGTTGCGTGCTGGGATCGCATGCGGTGGTGCGCGGGGTGATTCCGGACTACTCGATCGCGGTGGGCGCGCCGGCCAAGGTGGTCAAGAACCGCCAGCTCGCCTGGGAGAGCTCGGCCGCGCAGCGTGCCGAACTCGCCGCCGCCCTGGCCGACATCGAACGGAAAAAGGCCTCCCGCTAGCTGTCCGGTTGCGGCCGGTCGTCGACCTTGAAATGGAAGTTGACGTCGCCCGCGGCGACGTTCGTGACGGTCACCAGCACACCGTATTTCTGGCCGTGGTCGGTGAGCTGACACCGAAGTGTCGCGCCCGCAACGCCTCTCAGATTGTCGGGGCAGGTCACCGAGTCCGGCTTTCTGCCCACCCGCTGGCCGAGCTGGGTGCTGATCGCGGCGGCGACCTGCTCCTTGCCGACCATCTCCACCATGTCGAACTTGACGTCGCCGCCCTCGACGCTGGTGACCGTGACGTTGACGCCGAACGGCCGGTTCTTGACCTTCATTTCGCAGGTCACCTGCGCGCCGAGGGTTGCGGGCAGGTCGTTCGGGCAGTTCACCGACTCGGGCTTGTTGCCCGCGGCGTCGGTCATCTTCGCGGAGATCTGGCCGGCGACCTCGCTCCTGCTCACCGCGTGCGACGAACCGATCGAGCAGGAACAGCCCGCGACGGCGGTGATGAGGCCGGCGGCAGCGCACGAAACCGGCAGCGCGCGGATGACGGTCATTGTCGCCTCCCGAATGGCTTGACCAGCTGAATCGGCCGATCATGGCATGCCCATCGGCTACGGGTGCACGATTGGGCAAACGAGCGCCGAGATCAGATGCTCTGATAGCGCCGCAGCGCTTCGGCCCGTTCGGCGGCGTGGTCGACGATGGGCTGCGGATAGTTGTCCGGCCGCCGGCCCCTGCGCAGGTGCACGTCATCGGCCGAGCGCAGCTCGGGCACCCAGCGGCGGATGTAATCGCCTGTGGGGTCGAACTTTTCGCCCTGTGTCGTCGGGTTGAACACCCGGAAGTAGGGCGCGGCATCGGTGCCGCAGCCCGCACACCACTGCCAGCCGTGCTGGTTGTTCGCCATGTCCCCGTCCACGAGCTGGTCCAGAAACCATTCGGCGCCCCACTGCCACGGCAGATGAAGGTCCTTGACCAGAAACGACGCGACGCTCATCCGCACCCGGTTGTGCATGAACCCGGTTTCGCGCAGCTGCCGCATCCCGGCGTCGACGAAGGGAAAACCGGTCTCACCGGCCTTCCACGCCGCGAAGCGGCGCTCGGCCTCGGCGCCGGAGTCGGTCGGGATGCCGTCGAAATCTTTGTTCCAGTTGCGCCACGCGCTCGCGGGCCAGTGGTGCAGCACGTCGGCGTAGAAATCGCGGAAAGCCAACTCCCGCAGGTACGCCTGCGCCCCGCCGCCGCGCAGGTCCAGGTCGGCGGCCAGGGTGCGGGGGTGGACGGTGCCGAATTTCAGGTGCGCCGACATCCGGCTGGTGCCGCGCAGGTCGGGCCTGTTGCGGTCGTCGGCGTAGCTTCTCAATCCGTTGTCGAGGAAGGACTTCCACTGGGCGCGCGCCGCGGCCTCGCCGGCGGCGACATCGAGCGAGACACCGGGGTCGGGGATTTCGCAGTGCTCGACTTGCAGGCGCGCCGGATCGAGCCAGCGCGCGGAGGCGGCGCCCGATGTGGCCGGGGCCCGCCAGCCGACTTTGTGCCACTGCCGCAGAAACGGTGTGAACACCTGGTACGGGGAGCCGTCCGGCTTGGTGACGCGTCCGGGCGAGACGAGGTACGGCGAGCCGGTCGCCACCAGCGGGACCGCGCCCAGTGCGGCGCGCACCCGTTCGTCGCGGCGCGTGCCGAACGGCGCGAAGTCCTCGGAGATGTGCACCGACGTCGCGCCGATCTCCTTGGCGATGTGGGGAATCTGGGTGTCGGGCCGCCCGCGGGTGACGAGCAGCCGCCCGTCGAGGTCCGCGCGCAGCCGCCGCAGCGAGTCACCCAGGAACTGCAGCCGGCGCTGTCCCGACGAGCTTTCCAGCCGCGGATCGAGCACAAAGCAGGCGAGCACCTCGTGGGCCTCGGCCGCGGCGAGCAGCGCCGGATGGTCACGCAGCCGCAGATCGCGGCGAAACCACAACAGGGCGGGCATGATTCGGCCCCTTAACGGTTGAGCCGCCAGATGTGGGTGGACAGGACGGTCGCGAAGCCGCACCACATGGGGTAGGGCAGTAGCGCCGGCCCGCCCCGCGGGCCGGCTTGCGCGGTGCGCCTCACCAGGTCGGCGCTGCTGGCCGTCAGCGCCGCGGCACCGACCGCGGCCGCACCGAGCTTGTGGTACCGAAAGAAGAGCCAACTCCACCCGGCGTTGAGGAGCAGATTGACCACCAGGGCAGCGGCGTAGCTGCGCGCCTGGTCATGGCGCCCGGTGGCGCGAAACCGGTCGATGGCCACCGCCGACGTGACCGCGATGTCCGCGTAGAGCGTGGTCCACGCGACGGGGAAGGCGGCGCGCGGCGGCTGGTACGCGGGCTTGCGAAGCCGCGCGTACCACGGCGAGGCGGCGTTGGCGCTGGCGACGCTGCCGGCGCCGGCGGCCGCGGCGACGCCCAGGGCCGTCGCACCTAAGATCGATTTGTTCACGGCGTGCTCCGTTCGCGTTGGGCCCGATCCGCTTGTTGTTCAACGGGTTCGGCATTGGCGGGGCTGGTGGGCCACCAGATTCGGTCGCCGATGAGGGCGAACAACGCCGGGATGACCAGGGTGCGCACCACGAAGGTGTCGAGCAGGATGCCCAGGCCGACGATGATCCCCAACTGCGTCAGGACGATCAACGGCAGCACCCCGAGCACGCAGAACACGGCGGCCAAAACGATTCCCGCGCTGGTGATTACGCCTCCGGTCGCCGACACCGCGCGCACCATCCCGTCGCGCGCGCCGTGCCGTGCGGCCTCTTCGCGGGCGCGGGTGACCAGAAAGATGGTGTAGTCCACGCCGAGGGCGGCCAAGAACAGGAAGGCGAACAGCGGGGTGGTGTTGTCCAGTGCCGGAAAACCGAAGATATGGATGCTCGCCCAGCCGCCCATGCCCAACGCGGCCAGGGCACCCAGAATCGTCGCGGCCAGCAGGGTCGGCGGCGCGAGGGCGGATCGCAGCAACGCATACAGGACGACCAGGATGACGGCCAGGATCGCCGGGATCAGCAGCACGCGGTCATGCGCGGCCGCGTCCCGGACGTCGAGGGCCTGCGCGTCGGCGCCGCCCACCAGCGCGCCGGGGTCGGCGGCCCGGGTCGAATCCCGCAGTGCGGCAACGATGCCGAACGCCCGGTCGGACGACGGCGGTGCGTCGATCACCACCGACCACTTCGTCAGCCCCGTTTCCGCGCGGCCGGACTCGGTCACCGAGACGACGCCGGGCGTGGCCCCGATCGCCTGCCGCACGGGCGACGCGTGGGCGGTGGGCGCGACAACCAGTGTCGGGTTGGCCAGGCCGGCCGGGAAGTGTTCGGCCACCACGGCGTAACCGGACACCGAATCCGCGCGCACGCGGAACTGCTCGGTCTGCGACAGCCCGATCCGGGTCCCCCACAAGCCCGTGCCCAGGGCGGCCAGCACCGCGATCGCGACCACCGCAACCAGCGCGGGACGACGGGCGACCGATTCCGCGATGCGCCGCCAGGCACCGGAATCCCGGTCCTCGGCGTCGTCGGCGTGCGGGATGAACGGCCAGAACAATCGGCGGCCGCACACGGCCAGCATCGGCGGCAGGATGACCAGCACCGACACCGCGGCGACCACGAGGCCGCACGCCGCCAGCGCGCCCAGACTGCGTGTGCTCGGAGTGGCCGCGAACAGCAGCGTGAGCAGCGCCAGCACCACGGTGGCATTGCTGGCAACGATGGCCGGCCCCGCCCGGCGCACGGCGTGCCGCAGCGCGACGCGGTGCCCGGAATGGCGCCGTAGCTCTTGGCGATACCGGGAGATCAACAACAGCGCGTAATTGGTGCCCGCCCCGAACACCAGCACGCTGGTGATGCCCGAGGTGGCGCCGTCGAAGCTCAGCCCGGTCAGCGACGCCACCGCCGTACCGACCGCGGCGGCGACCCGGTCGGCGAATCCGACGACGAGCAAGGGGACCAGCCACAGCACCGGGGACCGGTACGTGGCGATCAGCAGCAGCGCCACCACCGACGTCGTCACGGCGAGCAAGGTGATGTTGGCGTTGGTGAAGGCGCTGGCGATGTCGGCGCCGAACGCCGGCCCGCCCGTGACGTGCACCTGCAGATCCGTGGGCAGGCCGCTCGCCGCGGCCGTGCGCAGCGCCGTGACCGTGCGGTCGAGGTCAAGCCCCGACAGGCCGCCGCTGATCGGCACGATGCCCAGGACGGCCTTCCCGTCGGTCGACGGCAGCGCGGGCGCCGCGCCATCCCCGCCGGGCGGCGCGGCGGCCTGGGCCCGATCGCGGGCCGCGCGTGCGGCCGAAACGTCCGAGGGGCTGAGCACCGCGCCGTCGGTCCGGCTGACCACGACAATCACCGGGGCGCGGTCGCCGCCGGTGAACTGCCGCGACAGCGCGTCCACCTCGGCCGACGCGGAGTCGTCGGGCAGCGATTTCGGTGACTGGCCCGCCGCCGCGTTCTCGCCGATGAGAACCATGAAACCGACCCCCAGCAGGGCCGCGACCAGCGCGAGCAGCCACGAACGTCGACCCGTCACAGCGGTGGCCAAGGGCTCCCATACCACGAACACAACCCTTTCAGTTAGTTAAACATTAATCAACTGAAACGACGCAGCGCCACGAAGTCGGCATGGCGCTGCGCGAAAGGGGGCACTATGAACATTATGGACGCGATGCGGAGACATTGATGGACGCGAGGCTTGCCGGCGATGACCGCTGACCGTGGCGCGATGAAGAATCGCAAGCGGCGGCACATCGACGTGTGCCTGAGCGAGCCGGTCGGTTATGCCGGGGTCAGCACCGGCCTGGACCGGTATCACCTGCCCTACAACGCGCTCACGCAGACCAGCCTGGGCGACATCGACCTGTCCACCACGTTTTTCGGTGCCAACCTGCGCTCTCCGATCCTCATCGGCGCGATGACCGGGGGCGCAGAGTTGTCCGGGACGATCAACCGCAATCTGGCGGCCGCCGCCCAACAGCTCGGCGTCGGCATGATGCTCGGCTCGCAGCGCATCATGCTCGACAGCGCGCTGGGGGAGCGCGCCGCGGACAGCTTCACGGTTCGCGACGTCGCCCCAGATGCGTTGCTGTTCGGCAACATTGGGCTATCCCAGCTGGCGAAGGCGGCCGTGCCGGACCTGGCCAAGGCCCTCGATCGGGTGGGCGCCGACGCGCTTGCCGTGCATACCAATCCGTTGCAGGAAGCGATGCAACACAACGGCGACACCGACTTCTCCGGCTCGGTGGACCGGCTGCGCGAAGCGGCCGACGCCCTCGGCTACCCCGTGTTGCTCAAGGAGGTCGGCCACGGGATCGGCGGCGCCGCGGTGGCCGAACTCCTTGGGGCCGACGGCACGCTTCCGGTTGCCGGAATCGACGTGGCGGGCGCCGGCGGCACGTCGTGGTCGCGGGTCGAACAGTTCGTGCGTTACGGCGAACTGCGCCATCCGGAGTTGGCCGACTGGGGAATCCCCACCGCGCGTGCGGTCGTGGAGGTGCGCGAGGCGCTGCCGGAGATCCCGCTGGTGGCGTCCGGTGGCATTCGAACCGGGATGGACGCGGCCAAGGCGATCGCCCTGGGGGCCGACGTCGTGGCGGTGGCCCGGCCGCTGCTGCCGGCCGCGATCGAATCCACTGCGGCGGTGGTGGATTGGCTGCAGCCGTTCATCGATGAGCTTCGGGTTTGCCTGCACGGCTGCGGTGCGGCAAACCTCGCGGCGCTGCGCGACGTCGACCTCGTCCGCGTTACGTAGCTTCGCGCGACGTGGCTGTCATCCTCGCGTACGGCTCGCCGGCACTCGGACATCTGCTGCCGGTCGGCGCCCTGCTGGCCGAACTCGCCCGGCGGGGTCACGACGTTCATGTGCGCACCATGGCGGGCGGCGTCTCGACGATGCGCTCGGTTGGCGTGCACGCCGCGCCCGTCGATCCGCGAATCGAGGCGATTGCCGGGAAGGACTGGCGGGCGCGAAACGCCTTGGAGGTCTTGACCTCGTCGGTCGACGTGCTGTGCCGGCGAGCGGTGTTCGAGGTCGACGACCTGCGTCGGGCCGTGGCCGAGGTTCGGCCGGATGCGGTCATCGTGGACGCGAATTGTTGGGGCGCCTTGTCGGCCGCAGACGCCGGGGAGATTCCGTGGTCGCTGTTTTCGCCGTTCACCCCGTACCTGCGCTCCCGGGGCGTGCCGCCGTTCGGTCCCGGGCTGCGGCCCCTGCCGGGCGTCGTCGGTGACCTGCGGGACGCCACGGTACGCCCGATCGTGAGGTACCTGTTCGACCGGCCAATGCTGCCGCGCGTCAACGCAATTCGCGTGCAGCTGGCGGTGCCACCGGTAACGTCGGTGGACGGCTTCATGCGCCGCGCGCCGCTGCTGCTGGCCGTCGGAGGCGAGCCTTTCGAGTATCGGCATCCGGGATGGCCCGATGTGTTGCACCACATCGGCGCGTGCGTATTCGAGCCGACCGAAACCGTGACAGCGGGTTGGATCGATGACCTCGACCGGCCCGTCGTGCTGGTGAACACGTCGTCGTTGCGGCAGGCCGACGAACCGCTGGGGCGAATCGCCTTGCACGCGCTGGCCGATGAGGACGTGCACGTCGTGGCGACGTTTCCGGCGGGCATACCCACCGATTTGCCGCGCCCCGACAACGCGACGGTATGCCGTTTCGTGCCGCACACCGCCGTCCTGGAGAAGGCCGCCTGCGCGATCACGCATGGCGGAATGGGGACCACACTGAAGGCTCTCGACCGGGGTGTACCGGTCTGCGTCGTTCCCTTCGCCCGCGATCAGGCCGAAGTCGCCCGGCGGGTGGAGGTCGCTCACTGCGGCACCCGGCTGAGGGCGAAAAAACTCACACCGGCGCGGCTGAGAGCGAAGGTGCGTCAGGCAATGACGATGGCGGACGGTGCGCGACGGGTGGCCGCCGGGTTCGCGGCCACCGGAGGTGTGGCCCGCGGAGCGGATCTCATCGAGCAGCGGCTGTTGGGATGCACCGTCGAGCGCCCGGTGCACTAACCGGCCCGGTGCGTCTCAGCGCACGGCGCCGCCGCGGCCTTTCGCCGGGGTGCGCTTCCCCTCGGGGGTGGCGGGCCGTTTGGGAGCCGGTGCGGTGAGCGTGGATTCGAAGGCGGACATCGCCTCGATCATCGCCGTGAAAACCCGATGAGCGGCCGCCAAGTCGCGGTCGGGAAGCTCGGCGAGGGCGGTATGCAGTTCGGCGCCCAACGGCGTGAAAAATGAGCGCGCCAGCGCCATTCCAGGTTTCTCGTAGCGCAGCAGCGTCTTGCGGCGGTCCTGCGGGTCCGGTTCGCGCCGGAGGTGCCCTGCGTCGATCATGCGGTCCACGAGATAGGTGATGGCGGCGGGCGATACGTCCATGCGCCTCCGCAATTGCGCCGCCGTCAAAGGCGTTCCGGCAGTCTCGGCGACCATGATGTGCAGCAGGGCGTGGAAGTCGGTGCCGCTGACCTCGTTTTGCCGCGCGAAGTGCCGGCCGATGCGGTCGGACTGCGCCGTGATCGCGCGCATGTCCGCCGACATCAACTTCTCGAGTTCGGCTCGGTCCATTCGCCGGTCAGCGGCGCCGCGCTTGGTCACTTACCCGCATCCTCTTGCAAGATAGGCCGACCAGCGTTTCGGGACCGCTGCGCGCGGCCCCCGGTCCGGTCGGTGGCCATCAGCCTACGGCACCCCTACCGGATCACCGTGGCTTAGCCGGTGGGTCGAGGCGGTGTCACGACTTCGCGGGGTCGTGACCCCAGTTCATCAACGAGTAGCGCCAGGGGCTCTCGTCGATGTTGCCCTGTGGACGTTGCGCCAGATGGCGCTTGGCGTACCCGACAACCTTGCGCATGTGCGCGTAGTCGGCCTCGGTGAGGTCTTTTCGCTTCGCCGTGAGTATCTCGACGATGCGGCGCCCGCTGGCATGACCGGTCGACTCGCTCTCGCCCTGCTTTTGTCCCACGGCGTTCGACTCTTCTGTGGCGAGCCACTTTTCCAGCTCACCGGCGGTCATGTTCACCGCGTCGTGGAAGCGGGCCCAGGTGGTGTCCTTGTCCTCTGTCATCGGATGACCCTCGACACGAATCAGTCCGCGCGGCGCAGCGCGTCCGGCTTGTGCACCGCATCCGCGCCCGTCTTGTCGCTGCGCACCTTGTACTGCGGCTGGTCCGCGGAGGCGCGCACCGTGCGCCCGGCGGCCTCGGTATCCGAGGTGATCTCGCCCTCGACGGTACCGCGGACCGTCGTGCCGTGGCTTTGCCACTCGACCGCGTCGCCCTTGTCGAATTCTCTGTTGCTCATAGGTTTTCACCATTCGTCGATTCGTCGTTGGGCGACGCGGTGTGGGCGGGGTGACCCGCGGTGCGCCGCTCCTCTTTCATCGCCATCTCGTAGCGGTGGCGCTGTCCGCCGGCGAGTCGCATTCGCACCAGCTGTTCGATCTCCTTGAAGCAGCGGTAGTAGCCGTCGTCGTAGTCTTCGACCACCTGAAAGCTCCAGCGCCCCGGGAGGACGTTGCGCCCGATCAGCTCGCGGCTGATGTGTTGGGCCAGACCGGCGTGCCCGAGTTCGTGCAACCGCGACACCGCCTCGTCGAGTTGGAGGTCGGCATGGCCGGTGAGTTGGTGGAAGGAGTACAGGTGTCCCCGGGCGCGCTCGATGGTTTCCAGCGCCTCGGTGACTTTTCCCACCGCCTGCGTGGCGCCCTCGCCGGTGTTGTCGAAGCTCATGGTGTTCCTTCCCCGTATTCCGCTATGGCATTCCCGCTGAGCAGGGCGCCGAATCGCGGAGACGTTTCATGTATTCAATAGTCAAATGCTTGTGGCTACAGACCGCGGCGTCCTGCGGTTTGAACAGGTGCTCCTCGGGTATGTGATGGCCGATGACCGTGCACGAGACGTCGCAACGCCTGCGGGGCGCCCAGCGCAAAGTGCTGCGCCTGCAACGGCGTGTGTGGCTTGCCGAACTGGCCCTGTGGCCGGCCGCGATCGTGTTCGCGGCGCTGGTGCTGGGCACCGTATGGCTGCTGTGGCGGCGCTCAGCCGTTCACGCCGACGGGCCGCCTCCGGGGATGAAGGATCCGCCGCGCCAGGACGCACCATGAGACGCCGGCCGCGCTGAACGCCAACGCCTGTGCGGCACCAATGCGCCCGGTCGGCACGAAATGACCTGCGACATAACGCTCGATGAAGCCCGCGGTCGGCAGCGGATTCATCCCCGCGCTGCGGCGGGCCCACGATTCCAGGATGGTCAACGGGCAGGGGAGCCTGAGCGTGACGACGGCGATACCCCAACCCACCGCCGGCACGTGCAGCGCCATGGTGCGCGGCCAGCGCAATGCGAGAAAGCCGCCGCTGGGCACGTAGAGCAGGTACGCAAGGTGCGCGCCGACGGTCACTGCGACCGCGACTGCGTAGTGCCTCGTGACGGCCGAGGCGGACTCGGGTGCGGAACTGATCCGACGATTCTTGCATGCGCACCGCTGTGGGTCATCCGCGTGCGGCGCGTACCTGGTAACGACGCTCGGCGTAGGCGAGGTCGTCGCGCCAGAGCCTGCTCGACGCGAAGCGCATGAGCGGCGTGATCAGCGGCGCCACCCGGGATGCCCGCTTGAACCCGGGCCGCCCCGAGTGCGCGATGGTGGCTTCCAGGACGGCGGTGCGGGGGCGGCCATCGGGGCCCAAACCGATTGGGGTGGCGTGGGTTTCGACGACGCTGCCCGCCCCCTCCCCGTCCACGATGCGCATGACGATGGTGCGGGCCTCCGGGCAGCTGAACTCCGCGACGACCGGCACCCCCAGGCGTCCCATCCGGAACGTCACGGCCACCAAGAAGCGGTCGGCGTGTTCGGTCGGTGTGGTGAGCACCTCGAGGCGGGTGAACGAGTACGGGTGAAACCAGGCGCCATGCCACGGATCGAGCCGGTTGGCGATGACGTCGATCGGCTCGCAGACGCCCTCCATGCGGGCGACTGCGGCCAGGGTGTCGCCGGTCGGCCGGTCCGGAATCACCGGAAGCTCCAGCGGCGGCTCCCGTCCGACCGCATCGAGCCGCACCCAGACCAGGGTGCCGTCGTCGTGACCGGGCAATGGGCTCCAACCGAATTCGCGGGCGCGCCCGTCCAGGGTCAGCCCGTGCCACCGGCACACCAGCGTGCCGCGGTGCACCGTGCCGGTGGCGAGGTCGGCCCCCAGGTGCGGGCAACTGCGCGGTCCCACGCACAGGCGGTGCTGCTCGTCGCGCCAGGCGACGACCTCGACGCCGGCGACGAGCGCGCCGAACGGCCGCCCGCCGACCACCTGCCGGCTGGCGGCGAACGCGTACCAGTTGCCGGTGGGGCGATGCTGTGAGCGGCGCAGCGCGGCGTCGATGACGGCGGGTTGTGCATCGCGATAGGTCGGGCGCTGATCGGCCCACGACACACGCGGGATCACCTGCAGGGGCCAATCTTTGGGCCACGCCCGCAGGCTTTGCAGCTGGTCGCGGATCTTCATCGCCGGGCGGCTCCCTCGCGGGTGGCAAGCCATCGCAGCAGTGGTGAACGGCCCCGGGTGGGCACCGTGGACAACGGGTGTCCGGCCAGTCCCCAGCGTTTCAGCAGTTGGTTCGCGGCGCACCACCCAGTGGTGGCGGCGCGCTCCATCAGCGCCACCGGCAGGTCGATCCGGATGGCGTCGCCGGCCAACACCAGGCCCGGTGTCGGGGTGATCACCGCGGGGCGGTCCGTATAGGTGCCCGGCGCGAAAAGCGGGCAGTCGCTGCGGTGCAGCAGCCTCTCGTGAACGATGTGTGCCGCCGCCGTTTCCGGGTACACCGCGTGCAGCCGGCGGAGCGCGGCGGCGCGCGACGGCGCCGAATCCAATGCGTAGGAATGCAATTCGACCACCGAACCCTGATGCGCGCACGCCCACGCGCGGGCTTCGCGTTCGTAGCGTTCCAGCACGCTGATGTTGTCCAGCGGCTTGTACCCGGCCGTGCCCAGAAACGCCGGGCGCCGCGCCGAGACGGGGCGATCGAGCCAGAACCGATGCACGGCGAACGGCGGCGCGGTGCGCAGCCGCGAGATCCGGGCCCGCCAGTCATCGGTGCCAAGGCCGCTCGATCCCGCCACGATCCGCTGCAGGCCCGCGACGTCGGTGGCCAGCACCACCGCGTCGACGTCGAGCCGCTCGCCGGAATCGGTGTGCACGCGAAAGCGCCCCGCCGAATCCCCCTCGATGCCCAGGGCGGCGGTGCCGAGCCGAAACCGCACCCCGCGCCCCTCGAGGTAGCCGCACAACGGCTGCCACAGCGCGCTGTCGTAGTTCGCGCACGGGACGTCGAAGATCAGCCCCTCGGCCGATCCCAGGAAGTAGATGTGGAACATGGTCGCCAACTCGGCCGCGGACAGCTTGGCGGGGTCGGCGAAGAAGCTGCGGGAGAACACCTCGAACGCCAGATGCCGTGCGGCCTCGGGGAATCGGATGTTTTCGAGGAACGCCGCGGCGTCGATGTGGTCGAGGCGCTCGTAGGTGCCCGGCACCGACACCGCGGCCAGCGGCGCGGCGGCGCGGGCATCGATGCGGGTGAAGTCGCGAAGGCGGAACGTCGGGCTGCGCGCGGCGAAGGCGACGGCGTTCCACGGCGGGGTGCGCGGCAGCCCGCGGAAGCTGTCGCGCCGCCCCGCGCCGTCGATGAGCGGGTAATCCTCGACGGGAGTCAGCATCCGCAATCGCGGGTCGATCCGGGCCAGCAGGGCGCGCAGGTTGTAGTACTGCCGGAAGAACGCGTGGAAGCCGCGGTTCATCGCGAGGTCGACGCCGCCGTCGCGCTCGGTCCAGCCGCCGACCCGACCGCCGAGGTAGGGTTCGCGTTCGATGACCTCGACCGCGACGCCGCGCTCGGCGAGTCCGGTGGCGGCGGCCAGTCCGGCGATCCCGCCGCCGACGACGGCGACCCGGGGCCGCGACGGCAGCGCGCCGGCGTCCGGCAATCCCGTTGGTGCGGGCAATGTTCGGCGGCGACGGTCGGCGTGCGCGGTCATGACGGCGCGTCCGCCAGGAAGGTGTGCACGATGTTGGCTTCCCAGCCGGGCATCGTCTCGCTGTGCACGGCGGTGAAGCCGGCGTCGGCGAGGCGGGTCCGGAACCGCGCGGCGCCGTCGAATGCGAGCACGCTACGCCACAGGTAGCGATACAGCGCGGTGTCGCGGGTGCGCCACCACCCGGACGGGATGATGATGCCCCAGCAGACCGCGTGCCAGATGCGGGTGGCGGCCCGGGAGTCGCGCACCGAATACTCGTGCACTGCCAGGGTGCCGCCGGGGCGCAACAGTGTGCGGAAATTGCGCAGTTGGTCGTCGCGGTCGGCGACGTTGCGGATCAGGTACGCGGCCAGGATGGCGTCGAAGGGCCCGGTGATCCCGTGCTCCGCCAATTGTTCGACGGGGGTGTGGACGAAGCGCACCGTGGCGGGCCAGTCCTTCGCGCGCGCCGCGTCGAGCATTCCGCGCGACGCGTCCACGGCGACGATGTCGGCGTGGGGCGCGACGGCGAGCAGTGCGGCCGTCGAGGCGCCCGTCCCGCAGCCGGCGTCGAGCAGCCGTAAGCCCTTGCCGCGGGCCGGAATCCGCATCCGGCGCGCCGACAGCAGCAGTTGCGCGTGGTAGCCCGGGCTGGCGCCGACCAGCCGGTCGTAGGCCGCGGCACCCGCGTCGAACGCGGCTGCCAGGTCGGCGGGGGCGGGGCCCGCATCACCGACGCGCATGTTGCCGTTCCCACAGCAGCAGCACCGCGGTGACCAACGCGAAACCGAACAGAAAGTCTTCGACCGGAATGTCGAACGGGAAGCGCAGCCCGCTCAGCTGCCGATCGTCGTAGCTGACGATGGGCGAGCTGAGCTTTGTCAGCCATCCGTCGACCGGGATCTGGAATCCCAGGACGATCACCATCGACAGCCAGTAGGCCGGCCGGCGAAACAGCCCGGTGCGCAGCACCGCCAATTCCAGTGCGCAGACGGCCAATACCGCCAGCGCGGCGGGCAGGGTGTAGCCGAGACCGCTCACCGCCGGTGCACCCTTGCCAGGATGGCGCCCACTGCGTTGTAGGTCAGCAGCGCGCATGTCGGAATGACGAGAAAGAACAGCACCTCTTCGATCGGCACCCGAAACGGGATGCTCAGGCCGCTGAGGTACGCGCCGTCGTAGGTCCACACGCGCGCGGCGACGGCGATCTCATCCCAGATCAGGAACACCGCGGCGACCGGCAGCACCGCCTTGAGGAAGCGTCGCCACTGTCGGTAGACGCCGGGGCCCAACGCCTCCAGCGGCGCCGTGATCAGCAGGCATGCGGCCAGGACCACAAGGTATTGCCACCGATCGCTCATGCGGCCCCCGAGTTGAGATCGTCCCGCTCGCGATTTCGCGCCCGCCACGACCGTATCAGTCCCGCACCGGCGACCCGAAGCCGTCGAGCCCGGCCCACGGTGGCCCGGTGGTCGAACACCGCGAACTCGCTTCTTTCGATGCAGTCCAGGATCTCGGCGTACAGGGCGGCCGCGGTTGCCACGCACGGCCGTGAGCGACGCGCCAGCGTGGCGATCCCCGCCGCGGCGAATCGGTAAGTCTGACGCGCGATTTCGTGCTGCGCGGCCAGGGCGCGGCGCACCCGGGGGTCGGTGCGGCGATGCGCATGACACCACGTCAACAGCTCCCGATCCACGCCGTCGGCCGCGAGTTCGTCGGTCGGCAGGTAGACCCGGCCGCGCACCAGATCTTCGTCGACATCGCGCAGGAAGTTGGTGAGCTGGAAGGCCCGGCCCAGCGCCGCGGCATACGGCGCGGCCTCCTCCATCGGCGTCACGGTTCCCAGGATCGGGAGTACCTGCAGCCCAATGGCTTCCGCGGAGCCCCGCATGTAGAGGTTGAGCGCTGCGCGGTCGGGATAGTCGGTGACCGTGAGATCCATCCGCATCGAGTTCAGGAAGTCCTCGAAGAGCCCGGCGCTGATCCGGTAGCGCCGTGCGGTGTGCGTCACCGCCGCCACCAACGGATCGTCGAGGTGGGCGCCGTCGGAGAAGAAGCGCTCGGACAGTTGCTGCAGCCGCCTGCCACGACTGCAAGGGTCCAGCCGCGGATCGAGATCGTCGAGGATGTCGTCGGCGTAGCGGGCGAAGCCGTACAGCGCGTGCACGGGCGGCCGTTGGTCGGGCGCGAGCAGCCGGGTCGCCAGGAAGAAGGTGCGGCCATGGGCGGCATTGAGTTCCCGGCACTGGCGGTATCCCTCGCGCAGCCGCGGATCGTCGATTCCGGCCGCGGCCAATTCGCTGCGCATCATGGCAAACCGGCTTTCGTGTCGAGGACGGCGATGGCCCTCGTGGCGGCCCCGGTGATGCGGTCCGCGGCGAGCCGCCCGGAAATCAGGGTGGTCGGCACGCCGACGCCGGGCACCGTGGAGGAACCGGCGAGCACCGCGTTGTCGATGCCGCGCACCATGTTGGCCGGCCGGAACGGCCCGGTCTGACCGAACGTGTGGGCCAGCGCGAAGGGGCTGCCGGCCGCCATGCCCTGACGGGCCCAGTCGGCGGGTGTGACGACGTCGAGAACCGTTGCGTCCTCCCGCAATCCGGGGAGCAACCGGTCCGCGACGTGTGCGACGAGGCCCTCGGCGTAGGCGGCGCCGGCCCGCGACCAATCGATGGTGCCGCGCTCCAGGTTCGGCGCGGGGGCCAGGACGTAGAGCAGATCGCGGCCCTCGGGAGCCAGCGCCGGGTCGCCGGCCGTCGGGCGGGTCACCAGCAACGACGGATCGGTCATCAACCGGCCGTCGCGGATGATGTCGGTGAAGGTCTGATCCCATGCCTCGCCGAACAGGATGGTGTGGTGGGCCGTGTCGCGAGCGACCGCGGGGCAACCCAGGTGCGCCACCACCGCCGACGGGGAGGCCCGCAACCGCACGGCGCGGCGGGGTGTGCGGCCCAGCAGCGCGTAGGTCTGGGGCAGTTCGGTGGTCAGCACGATCGCGTCGCACGAGATGCGCCCGGCCTGTTCGGTGAGTACGGCCCTGACCCGGCCGCCGGATTGTTCGAGGGCCGTAACGGTTGCGCCGTAACGGAATTGGACGCCGGCGTCGGTGGCCGCCGCGGCCAGCGCGTCGGGCAGCGCGCGCACGCCGCCCCGCGGGAACACCACGCCCGCGATGGTGTCCATGTAGGCGATGACCGCGTAGACCGCCAGGGCGTCGCGCGGCGCCACCCCGGCGTACAGCGACTGGAAGGTGAAGATCCGCTGCAGTCGCTCATCGCTGATGTGCCGCTTGACCATGCGATCCCACCTGCGGAAGCCGCCGATCGCCGTCAGCTGCGCCAGCCGCGGCGTGAGCAGCGAGAGCGGGGAATCGAAATTGGCACCGATGAACCCGTCGAATTCGGTGCGGTACAACCTGGTCAGCCACGTGCGCAGCCGCCGGTAGCCCGCCGCCTGCCCGGAACCGGCGAAGTCGGCGATTGCGTCGGCCATCCGGTCTGCGTCACTGTGCACATCGAGCGCGCTGCCGTCGGCGAACACGGCGCGGTAGGCGGGATCAACCGGCGACAGCTCCAGCCGGTTGGACCTTGTCTCGCCGACGGCCGCGAAGGTCTCGTCGATGATGTCCGGCATCGTGAGCACCGTTGGCCCGGTGTCGATCCGGTACCCGTCGATGTCGAGGCGCCCGGCCCGCCCGCCCGGCCATGGCTCACGTTCCACCACGGTGACCGCGCGCCCCCGCCCGGCCAGGTGCAGCGCCGCGGACAGGCCGGCCAGGCCGGCGCCGACCACCACGACGTGATCGGTGCGTCCGTCGATGGTCCGCATGGTCAACGCGCTCCCGACTCGGTACCGGTCATACGGCGCGATCCGTACAAGCCGCCGCCATTTCGGCCAGCGCGATGCGAACGGGCTCCTCGATCGGCAGGTCCCCGAGGTGGGCGCGCGCGGACGCGACGCGGTCGCCGATCATCTCTTCGATCAGCCCCACGGCCCCGGTCCCGATGATCAGCGCCTTCCACCTGTCGATCGCGTCACGCCCGAGGGCTTCACGATTCGCCAGCTCGGTGAGTTCACGGCGGGTCGCGGGATCGGCCAGCTGGTGGGCGGCCACCACGACGCTGGTTGCCTTGCGCTCGAGCAGGTCTATCGCGCTGGCTTTACCCGTTACCGCGGGTGAACCGAAGACGCCGAGCACGTCGTCGCGGAGCTGAAACGCCTCGCCGACGGCGCGGCCGTAGCGGCCCAGTTGGCACAGCGTGTGAGCGCCGCAGCCGGCCATGGCCGCCCCGATCTCCAGGGGTCGGCGCACGGTGTAGTTGCCCGATTTGCGCCGTGCCACATCGAGAACGAATTCCAGCCCGGGCGCCTGCCGCGCGTCGTTGATCAGGTCGGCGAACTGTCCCACGGCGAGCTCGGTGCGCATCGCGTCGTAGCGCGGCCACGCCAATTGCAGCCGCCGGGGATCGATTCCGCTGTCCCGCAGCATTTGTTCGGCCCAGATCAGGCACAGATCTCCGAGCAGGATGGCCGCGGACTCGCCGAATCGCCGTGAGGCGCCGGGCAATCCGCGTTCCCGGTGCCACCGCCCGAATTGCCGGTGCGCCGACGGGCGGCCGCGCCGCACGTCGGAGCCGTCCATGACGTCGTCTTGCAGCAGCGCGAAGGCGTGCACCAACTCAAAGCTCGCCGCGGCCCGCAACGCCGCGGGGTCGGCCGGCGCGCCGCACAGCCACCCCAGGTACACGAACGTCGACCGCAGGCATTTACCGCCGGAGACGAAGTCGGCCAGGATGTCGCCGACCGCTTCGATGCCCGCCCCGTCCAGGTCGGCGGCGCGTCGCTGCGCGACGAACTCGGCGACCTCGACCAAAACCCTCCGCCGGACCTCCGACCGCCACTCGCCGAAGTCGTCACCGCCCGAGGAGCCCGTCACGGGCGGTGATGCGCCCGCGGGCGAAAACGACAAAGCTCCCATGGTGCCCAAGCGCTCCCTCCCGGACGGCTGGGAATGGCCGGGCCTGCGCTGGCCCGGCACACGCGGTCATACCCGCCGACGAGGCGGGCAAACCACGGCACGAGCCGCCAGGCCCCGCCCCGCGCCGCCCGGTGGGAGATACCACGTTGTTCAATAACTTAAACATTCACTTGATGAAGGTGATCCGTGTTTGCCGAGTCACGCTGGGCCCGAAACCGAGCACGGAGCCGAAACGCCAACCCGTGCGGTGTTTTAACCCCCATCGGGGTCACGACGCGGCGCTGCGGGGGACCCGGCTACGCGGCTGTCTCGGGCGGGCGAGTTCGGAGACGAAACGCCGTCGCGCCGCAAGGATGTCTTCGATGGTTTGAAAGGCCTCCGGTACCGAGTCGGTGGTCGCCAACCCGTTGTCGTGCACGATCCGCAGCAGCGGCCGGATCGCCTTGCCGGTGACCACGCTGCAGTGCACGCGGGCTTTACGGAGCTCGTCGTTGACGAACAGCAGCGCCCGAAAGCCCTCGACGCTGAGGAAGCGCAGTCGGCTCAAATCGAGGACCACCGGGGTCTTGAGCCGGGCGAAGCCGCGGATGGCTTCGGTGAGGTCTCTCGCATTCGCGGCATCGATCTCGCCGTCGACGCGCACCACCGTGGCGAGGCAGCGCGCATAGACGAACACGTGCGCCCTGGCGAATTGGGCCATGTGGCGGCCGCGTGTGGGATGTTGTTGGTCCGCCGAATCCGCGGAGTGAAGAGCAGCCATTGAAGCGCCTATCGATTGTGGTGAGAAGGGAGTGACCAGTGTTTGCACACCGCTCCCGCTAAAGACGCAGCTGTGAACTCAACCTGACAGCAGCCTAGCGTCCCCGCCGTCGCGCGGTAGCAAAGTTTCGTTTTCTGGACGGTGAGCAACGACGCCGATGAACCCGGTGGTGAATGCGTGTTTGGCGGCGTAACCGCGGGGTATACGCGGGCCACGTAACAAACGCGACGAATCCCTTGACGGACGGACGCGAGGGGTGGTGCGGCCCAATGGAAAAGCTCGGCCGCCGCTGGTGCCGGTTAGCGCTTGCGCCCGCTGCCATCATGATGTTTATCGGCGCACCGGGATGGGCTGGCGCCGACCCGGGGATCACGGTGTTTCCGGGAATGGAGATTCGTCAGGGCAACACGGTATGCATGCTCGGAATGGTCGAGCCGCGGCTGCGGGTCGCGCTGACCAGCGGGCAATGCGACGGTGGGCAGTCGATGGTGACCGACCGTGACCGCAAGCCGATCGGCGATGTGGTCCTCGGCCGTAGGCAGGTCGACACGGACTCGGCTGCGGACACGTCGATGCTGCCGGTCGAATACGAAGTCATCGCTCTTGCAGGCAATGTCACGGCCTCGGACGTGTTGCCCACGGGCCGGCAGTTGCGGTCGACGCCCGGGCTGCGCGCGCAGCCGGGCCTGCCCGTGTGTCAGCTGCGCCGCTCGACCGGGCAGCGCTGCGGGCCGGTCGGCACGGTCACCAACGGCCGTTTCGCCATCCCCGACATGGTCGTGGACGGTCGCGACTTCGGCGGGCCGGTCTACGCGCTGACCGACGACAACAAGGCCGTCATCGTGGGGCTCTACGAGGGCATGTGGAGGGCCTCACCCCAGTTCGAGTCGTGGCAGGCGGTCATGGCGCAGGTCTACATCGACAGCCACTCCTACAGCGGGCAACAACAGCTGCCCGCTCTGCGCATGATCAACTGGCGCACCGCCGCTCGCGCTGTGGCGGCGCCGTAGCCGTCCCGTCGTCACCCAGGGACGTCGCGCGGCGTGTTTCCCCCGACACAGAACGGGAATCCGCCGCCGGTGAATGTTTTCGATCTTGTGGCGCTGCCCTTCCAGTGGGGCTCCGCGATCCGGGGCAAACGGATCTTTCATCCGAGCGGGGTGCTGGCGAGGGGCTTCATCGAACGCATCGCCCCGGCGGGTCAGGGCTTGCCGATCCCCTCGTCGGAGATCGTTGCCCGGGTATCCAAGGCCAGCGGCACACCGGGCGCGCTGCCCGACTTCGTCGGCCTGGCTTTCCGGTTGACGCCCCCGGAGCCGGCGGGAAAGCCGTGGGACATCTTGCTCGTGTCCGCCGGGTCGGGGGTGCTGTCCCGGGCGGTGGCGCTGCGGCCGACCGCGTCGTGGAACGGACAGACACTGACCACCCTGATGCCGTTGCACTATCAGAACCACAATTGGTGGCTGCGGGCCCGCACCCCGAGCGACATCGACGGCCTCGGCTTGTCGCTGGCCAGCGTCCGCAACCGTCTCGAACACGGCAATATCGAGATCGCGCTCGACCAAGCCTGCGGCAGAGGGCATTTCACCCCGGTGGGCCGCTTGACGCTGACCGCGGTCGTCGACGACGAACAGCATCGCGACGTGTCGTTCGATCCCGTCGTCAACACCGCGCCGGGCCTGAGCCTGCACCCGCGGTGGCTCGCCGACCTGCGCGCCCGCGCGTATCGGCAGAGCCGTGACGGCAGGGATGCCGATGAGTAGCCGGGCGTAGGAAAGGGGGTAGCCGGTGCCCAAGCGCATCGTGATCACCGGGGCCAGCGGCAACGTCGGCACCGCCTTACTGCGCCGGCTCACCGCCGACGACTCGGACTATGAGATCGTCGGAATCAGCCGGAGGCGACCGCCTTCGGACGACGTGTACCGGTCCGCCCACTGGCACGAGCTGGACCTGGCCGACCCGGGCGTGGAGCTCGAGCTGCTCAAGGTCTTCCGCGGGGCCGCGTGCGTGGTCCATCTGGCGTGGGGTTTCCAGCCCACCCGCAACAGGCGTTATTTGGACGCGGTCGGGGTCAACGGCAGCGCGGCGGTATTGAGCGCGGCACACAACGCGAAAGTGCCGCACCTGCTGCACATGTCGTCGGTGGGGACCTACGCCGCCGGGCGATACGGGCAGAAGGTCGACGAGACCTTCTCGACCGCGGGCATACCATCCTCCGCGTACAGCAGGGCGAAATCCGCGGTGGAGCACATGCTCGACGGCTACGAGCGGCACAACCCCGACGGGGTCGGAATCACCCGGATGAGGCCCGGTTTCATCCTGCAGCGCGACGCCGCGTTGGGTCTGCGGCGCTACACCCTGCCCGCCTACGTGGACCCGCGTTGGGTGCGCTGGTTGCCGCTGCTACCGCTGGACCGCTCGCTGAGCGTGTCCATCGTGCACGCCGACGACGTCGCCGACGCGTGCGTCAAGGCGATCGAGCGCCGCGCACTCGGGCCCTTCAACCTGGCCGCCGAACCGCCGGTCGGCCGCGATGACATCGCAAAGGCGTTGCGGGCACGCCCGATTCACGTGGCCTCCCCGCTACTGGGGCTGCTGGTGGCGGCGTCGTGGCGGGCCAGGTTGCAACCCCTCGATCGTGGCTGGCTGGACATGGCGTTTTCGTTGCCGCTGCTGGGCACCGACCGCGCGCGTAACGTTCTCGGATGGTCGCCGCGGTGGAGTTCCGAGGCTGCGCTGGCCGACCTGGTCGACGGGTTCTTGCATACCTGGGGAACCCAGAGCCCCGTCCTTCGTGCGCGTTCGTGCGCCGAGGCCATCAGCCGCGACCTTCACGAAGGCCCGCTCACCGTCCGCCGGGTGCCCTAACCGTTGACTGCCCGCGGCCCAACAGGTGACGCAGCGCCTGGGTCAGGTCGGGTTGACGGAACCGGTGCCCGGCCGCGACGAGCTTGCGGGGTGCCACCCGCTGGCTCGCGCAGGCCAGTTCGCGGGCGCCCTGCCCCCCGAGCAGGAGGCGAGGCCCCAGCGACGGCACCGGCAACACGGCCGGCCGATGCAGCACCGCCGCCAGGGTCGACGTGTACTCCGCGTTGCGGACGGGTTGCGGCGCAACGGCATTCACGGGCCCCGACAGCGCCGCGTCCCACAGCGCGCGGTGATACACATCGACCAGGTCGTCGATTCCGATCCAGGACAGCCATTGCCTGCCGTCGCCCAGCCGCCCCCCGAGCCCGGCGGCGAACAGCGGACGCATCAGCCTCAGCGTGCCGCCGCGCGGTGACTGGACGATGCCGGTGCGCACCCGCACCACCCGCAGCCCCGCCTCCTGCGCGGGTGCGGTCGCCTCCTCCCAGTCGGCCACCACGTCGGCCAGGAATCCCTCCCCACGGTCGCTGTCCTCGCTCAGCGTGTCGTCGCCGCGGTCGTATCCGTAATAGCCGACCGCTGACGCCGAGATCAGCGCGGCGGGCCGGGGGTCGGTGCGGGCCAAGAGTTCGGCGAGGCGCCGGGTGGGCCCAATCCTGCTGTCCCGGATGGCATCCCGGTGCTTGTCGGTGAACCGTCCGGCGATGGAGGCGCCAGCCAGATGGATGACCGCGTCGACGCCGGCCAACAGCTGCGGGTCGGGATCCGCGGGGTCCCAACGCCGTTCGTCGGTGTCGCGTGCGTCGCGCCTGACCAGCCGGATGACCCGGTGCCCGCCGGTGCGCAGAAACGCCGTCAGCGCCGAACCGACCAGCCCCGACGATCCGGTGACGGCGATCGTCGATCGCTTCAGACCGTTCTCGGCGGCCACCCGGTGGGCAGCCAAGTCGTCGGCCAGCTGGCGGTGCCGGTAGTCGAACATGGGCCGCAACAGCGATCCCGGCACCGCGGTCTCGACCCGGTCGATCACCCGGGTGCGGTCATCGCCGATGTCTACGAACTCGTGGGTGTGGCGCCAGCGCAACGCCATTCGCGCCGGAAGCGTGGCCAGGCCGTCACCACCGAGGGCGTCGACGAACCGGCGCGGGGGATCGTAGCCGTCCGGCTGATGCACGGCGACCCAGCGCAGGCCGCCGGGCAGCGCCAGCGTCGCCCGCCCGTCCTCGAGCGAGGATGCCTCGGCGATGAGGCGCATCGGCTGCCACGGCGGCGAGAGGCGGTGGAAGGCACCCGGCCTGGCATGCCAATCGAAGACGTCCGTGATCGGCGCGTGCACCACGCTCGAATAGTCCAGGCCCATGCCTGAAACGTTAGAAAGCTCGCTACCGGTCCGGCAAGGCGTGTTCGACGATGGGGAGCCGCGCCTGCGGCTGCCGCTCGCCGCGCTTGGCCGACAGATAGACCTGCGCGGTCTTGTCGGCCACCGTATGCCAATCGAAGTCGGACGTGAGGCGTTCGCGGGCGGCCCGGGCGCGTTGTTGCGCGGCGCGCGGATCGTCGAGGACGGTGCGAATCGCCGCGGCCAGCCGGGTCACGTCGCGGGGCGGGCACGATACGCCGGTCCGACCGTCGATCACCGCCTCGCCCAGCCCGCCGATGTTCGACGTCACCAGGGGAGTGCCGGCCGCGGCCGCCTCGAGCGCCACGATGCCGAACGGCTCGTAGTGGCTGGGCAACACCGCGGCGTCGGCGCGATGCAGTACGGCCAACAGCTCCGCGTGCTCGAGGTGCCCGACGAACCGAATCGCCTTGAGCACCCGGTGTTTACGGGCTTGCTCGATGAGCCAGCCCTGCTGGGTGCCCTCGCCGGCGATGGTCAGCGTGGTGCCCGGGTGGGTGCGCCTGACCCGCGGGAGCGCGGCGATGACGTCGTGCACCCCCTTTTCGTACTCCAGCCGCCCCAGGTAAAGCAGTTCGGCCGGCCCCGTGCGCGGCCGCCGCGCCGCGAACGGCCACCGCGCCGTCTCGATGCCGTTGCAGATCACGGTGATCTCGGCCAGCCCCGGACCGAACAGTTCGGTGATCTCGTCGGCCATCGACCCCGAACAGGTGATCAGCGAATCGGATTCGCGCACCAGCCAGGACTCGACCGCGTGCACCTGACGGCTGAGCGCGCCGCTGACCCAGCCGGAATGCCGACCGGCCTCGGTCGCGTGGATCGTGGAAACCATTGGCACGTCATAGAATTGGGCCAGCGCGATCGCCGGATGGGCCACCAGCCAGTCGTGGGCGTGCACGACGTCGGGCCGCCACGCGTGGCTGCTGCCGGGTTTCTTCAGGCTCAGCCCGGCGCGGACCATGGAATGCCCCATCGCGAGCGTCCAGGCCATCATGTCGGTGCCGAAGGTGAACTCGTGCGGATCCTGCGCGGCCGCGATCACCCGAACACCCTCGCTGATCTGGTCGGACGACGGATGGCTGCGGGGATCGGTCCCGGTGGGTCGGCGTGACAGCACCACGACGTCGTGACCTGCGGCCGCCAGCGCGGTGGACAGGTGGTGGACGTGCCGGCCGAGCCCGCCGACGACCACCGGCGGGTACTCCCACGACACCATCAGGATCTTCACTTCGTGGTCCACCTCATCGGGGCAACCTGCGGGCGTCGAGGGCGCCGAAGAGTCCGTCCGCGCGGTTCCACCCCTCCGCCAGGCGCTGCGCGGTGTCGCGCCGCCCGGACGCCAGCGCCCCCGCGATCTCACGGGTGGCGTGCGCGTGCAGGTGGGCGCGGTAGCGGGCGTAGTCGGCGGCCGAATCCTTGCTCACCATGAACGGCCAGTCGCTGGAGACCGTCAGCAAGGTTTCGCGCAGGATCTGGTCGGCGACGTGGTCGCGGGGGATGGGCCCGTCCAGCGTCGCGGTTTGGGACAGCGCCTTGTCGACGGTGCTCAGCGCGGTGTCGACCACTTCGTTGTTGAGCTGCACCAGGTCGGCGACCTGGTCGCCGGCCCACACCTGCCAGTCCTTGCCCGAACCCCACGAGCTGGGCGGCAGGGCCACCGGGCTACCGACGAAGCCGTCGGCGATCGCGTCGGTCAGGGTGCCCACCCGCACGCCGGCCTCGGGCAGGGCGCGCAGCACCCGCTCCAACCAGGTCGGGCCCTCGTACCACCAGTGGCCGAACAGCTCGGTGTCGAAGGCGGCGATCACATGCGCGGGCCGCCCGATGCGCGCGGACTCGCTCGTCAGGCGGTTGCGGACCGTCTCGACGAAGTCGGCGACGTGAATGTCGACGGCGTGGTCGGCCCGCTCGGGGTCGTAGGGCGCCTTGCCTTCCGAGGGCACGTTGCGGCCGGTGACCCTGGCCGGCTTGAGCCCGGTGAGGTGGTCATAGGTGTGGAAATCGCGATAGGCGGCGTGCCCGGGGTAGCCGGACTTCGGCGACCACACCCGGTAGCTGACCTGCAGGTCGCGCCCGAACGCCACCACGTCGGTGTCGCCGACGGGCCGGCCCAGCGCAGTGTCGCCGTGCAGTGACGGGCCGTCGACCATGAAGTGCGTGACCCCGGCGGCGGCGTAGTCGTGTTCGAGCCCGGGCGCGTACGCGCATTCGGGCGCCCAGATGCCGGTGGGGGTGTGCGCCAGCCGCTGCCCGGCGTCGGCCAGCCCCTCGCGCAGGGCGAACTCGCGCAGGCGGGGGGCGAGCAGCGGTTGGAACGGGTGGGCCAGCGGCCCGCCGAGCAGCTCCACCGTGCCGGCGTCGAGCAACCCGCGCAGCGGCGCGCTGCCGCCGTGCCGCCATAGGGTGGCGAAGTCCTCAAGGGCGTTCTCGGCCTCCGCCTCCTCGCGAATCCCCAAGGCGCGCAACGCCTCCGGCGTGCACGACTGATAGCCGGCCGACTTCGATCGGGGAATCGACCGCACACTGGCCGCCTCGGCTGCGCGCAGCCGCCAGTTCGCCAGCCAATGATGCATGCCGCCAAGGCAATACGGGTCGTCGAGTTGCGCGTTCACCACCGGCGTGACGCCGAGCGTGATCAGTCCCTGGCGGTCCTCGCCGGCCAGCGTGTTCAGCACGCGCATCAGCGGCAGGTAGGCCGCCGCCCAGGATTGATACAGCCATTCCTCACCGACCGGCCAGCGGCCGTGGTGGGCCAGCCACGGAAGATGGGTGTGCAAAACCAGGGTGAACAGTCCGGGGACCCGGTCTGGCGTCGAGTTCACGGCGCTACCGCGATTGCGATCAGGTCGAGGCTGTCGTCGATGTGCCGGCCGGTCGCCGCGCCGGATCCGCTTTCTACGAGTTCGAAGTCGTCGGTGGTGACCGCGGCGACGTCCGCCGCCAGGTCGGGTGGCCACGGGGCGTCGGTTACCGCGCGCGCGATCTGCGCGTCGATGATCGAACCGCCGTGCCGGGCGTCCATCTCCTGCAGCCGCGGACCGTGGAACAGGCCGCTGATCGACACGTCCGAAAAACCGCCGGCGATGAGCAGCTCAGCCATCTCGTCGGCGTTGAGTTCGCGGGTGTGGAACGGGTTGATCGGGGTGTCGCGCCCGGGCGAGAAGGTGATCCGGTTGGGCGTCGACATCATCAGCAGCCCCGACGGTCGCAGCACCCGCGCGCACTCGGCGACGAATTGTGTTTGGTCCCACAGATGCTCGATGACCTGGAAGTTGACCACAATGTCCACCGACGAATCGGGCAGCGGGAGCCGCGCGAGGTTGGCCTGCATGACGTCCACCCGGGGGTAGCGGGCGCGGACGTGGGCCACGGCGGACTCGTCGTAGTCCACCGCGATGACGCGGCGAGCGACGCCGGCGATCAGGTCGGCGCCGTATCCCTCGCCGCAGCCCGCCTCGAGCACCTCGCGGCCCACGCAGCGCTCGGCAAGCCGCTGGTAGACCACCTCGTGGCGCCGAAACCAGTAGTTTTCGATGTCCAAACCCGGGATGGTGCGCTCGCCCGTCAGCATCATCACCGCGTCGCCCACCGACGCGGTGACGCCGGGGGTGTGCGGGGGGAGGTCAGGTACCGGTGCGCTCATTGCATAGGCAGGCTAACGCGAAGTGTCGGATTCGCGAACCACACAAGTGGGTAACCCCGCGCGCGCAGGGGGAGGCGGGCCGCAAGAACCTGCAGCACTACCAGCTATGGTGTGAAGGCATACCGCACAAAGTTACCGGGTAGTAACACGGCTGTGCGTTGCGAAAAACGCGTACCGAGGTCTCGCAGTCGAGCGCTGCGGACCCCTTCGAGGAGGACGAACCACACTCATGACGAACATCGTGGTCCTGATTAAGCAGGTCCCAGACACTTGGTCAGAGCGCAAGCTGACAGACGGCGATTACACGCTGGACCGCGAGGCCGCCGACGCGGTGCTGGACGAGATCAACGAGCGCGCGGTAGAAGAGGCCCTGCAGATCCGGGAGAAGGAAGCCGCCGACGGCGTCGAGGGGTCGGTGACCGTGCTGACCGCGGGTCCCGAGCGCGCCACCGAAGCGATCCGCAAGGCCCTGTCGATGGGCGCCGACAAGGCCGTCCACCTCAAGGACGACGGCCTGCACGGCTCCGACGTGGTGCAGACCGGGTGGGCGCTGGCCCGCGCGCTGGGCACCATCGAGGGCACCGAGCTGGTGATCGCCGGTAACGAGGCCACCGACGGCACCGGCGGGGCGGTCCCGGCCATCATCGCCGAGTACCTGGGCCTGCCGCAGCTCACCCACGTGCGCAAGCTCTCCCTCGAGGGCGACAAGGTGACCGGCGAGCGCGAGACCGACGACGGCGTCTTCAACCTCGAGGCCACGCTGCCCGCGGTCGTCAGCGTCACCGAGAAGATCAACGAGCCGCGCTTCCCGTCGTTCAAGGGCATCATGGCCGCCAAGAAGAAAGAGGTCACGGTGCTGACCTTGGCCGAGATCGGGGTCGAAAGCGACGAGGTCGGGCTGGCCAACGCCGGATCCACCGTGCTGTCGTCGACGCCGAAGCCGCCGAAGACCGCGGGTG
The DNA here is from genome assembly GCF_035666375.1 of Mycobacterium sp. 5-140-3-2. NCBI lineage: Bacteria > Bacillati > Actinomycetota > Actinomycetes > Mycobacteriales > Mycobacteriaceae > Mycobacterium > Mycobacterium sp. 5-140-3-2. Next base: position 4,064,362 of record NZ_CP142025.1, on the reverse strand, counting down.
AGAAGGTCACCGACGAGGGCGAGGGCGGCAACCAGGTCGCCCAGTACCTGGTCGCCCAGAAGATCATCTAATTCGAGCACCCCATCGAAGACCATTCCTGAGACGAGAAGAGCGATATAACCATGGCTGAAGTATTGGTGCTCGTGGAGCACGCCGAAGGTGCGCTGAAGAAGGTCACCTCCGAATTGATCACCGCCGCCCGCGCGCTGGGCGAGCCCTCCGCCGTCGTGGTCGGGGCGCCGGGGACGGCCGCCCCGCTGGCCGACGGGCTGAAGGAGGCCGGCGCCGCCAAGATCTACGTCGCCGAGTCCGACGACGTGGACAAGTACCTGATCACCCCGGTGGTCGACGTGCTTGCCGCGCTGGCCGAGTCGAACGCGCCCGCGGCCGTGCTGCTGGCCGCCAACGCCGACGGCAAGGAAATCGCCGGCCGGCTCGCGGCCCGGATCGGTTCCGGTCTGCTGGTCGACGTGGTCGAGGTCAAGGAGGGCCCCAAGGCCATCCACTCGATCTTCGGTGGCGCGTTCACCGTCGAGGCCCAGGCCAACGGCGACACCCCGGTGATCACCCTGCGCGCCGGCGCCGTCGACGCCGAGCCGTCCGCCGGAGCCGGCGAGCAGGTCACCGTCGAGGTCCCGGCCCCCGCCGAGAACGCCACCAAGATCACCGCCCGCGAGCCCGCGGTCGCCGGTGACCGCCCCGAGCTGTCCGAGGCCACCATCGTGGTCTCCGGCGGTCGCGGCGTGGGCAGCGCGGAGAACTTCAGCGTGGTCGAGGCCCTGGCCGACTCGCTCGGCGCGGCCGTCGGCGCGTCTCGTGCCGCCGTCGACTCCGGCTACTACCCGGGCCAGTTCCAGGTGGGCCAGACGGGTAAGACGGTCTCGCCGCAGCTCTACATCGCGCTGGGCATCTCCGGTGCGATCCAGCACCGCGCCGGGATGCAGACGTCCAAGACCATCGTCGCGGTCAACAAGGACGAAGAGGCACCCATCTTCGAGATCGCCGACTACGGCGTGGTGGGCGACCTGTTCAAGGTCGCCCCGCAGCTGACCGACGCGATCAAGGCACGCAAGGGCTGAGCTTCTCGGCCTCGAAGAGCCCCCGGCGCCGCGGCGCCGGGGGCTTTCTTGTGTGCCACGCCCGTCCGGTGCGTCACACCGGCCCCACCAGTCCCCGGCCCAGGGGGATGTGCCGTTGTGCCCACCTCCGAGCGACAACCGCAACGGCGGCCGTCGTTGTCGCTCGGAGGTGGGCACAAAGCTCCTCCCGCCTTCCAGTGATCCGAGTGACGGATGGGACGACGGCGCCCCCGCGTCGTCGGTTGGCTCGGTCTCATTTCGTCATCTGACGTGCACCGACACGTCACAGCGCCGATGCCGACCCGCTCACCGGCTACGCCACGTTGTGTCTCATGAGCATCGCTTCTGTCCTCATCCCCGCCGACAAGCTCAGCGGCGCGTCGACCACGCCGCGCTACTCGCTGTTGCTGTCCACCGATCCCGGCCTGATCGAAGCGGCGCAGCGACTCCGGTATGACGTCTTCACCAGCACCCCCGGCTTCGCCCTGCCGCTGGACGGCGGGCACGGATCGGACCGGCGCGACGAGGACCGCTTCGACGAGTTCTGCGACCACCTGCTGGTCCGGGACGACAACACCGGTGAGCTGGTGGGCTGCTACCGCATGCTGGCGCCGGCGGGCGCCATCGCGGCCGGCGGGCTCTACACCGCCACGGAATTCGACATCCGCGCGTTCGACCCGCTGCGGCCGTCCCTGGTCGAGATGGGGCGCGCCGTGGTGCGCGACGGGCACCGCAACGGCGGCGTGGTGCTGCTGATGTGGGCGGGCATCCTGGCTTACCTCGACCGCTACGGCTACGACCACGTCACCGGGTGCGTGTCGGTGCCCATCGGCGACGAGGCCGACGATCAACCGCCGGGCAGCCGGCTGCGCGGCGTCCGCGACGTCATCCTGGCCCGTCACGGCGCGCCCGCGCACCACCGGGTGCGGCCACACCGCCCCGTCGTCGTCGACGGGACCGCGCTCGACGACATCCCGGCGCCCGCGCGGCCCTCGGTTCCGGCGCTGCTGCGCGGCTACCTGCGGCTGGGCGCGCGGGTGTGCGGGGAGCCCGCGCACGACCCGGATTTCGGTGTCGGTGACTTCTGCGTGCTGCTGGGCAAACAGCACGCCGACACCCGATACCTGAAACGCCTCCGCTCGGTGTCGGCCGCCGCGGAGATGGCGGGGAAATGACCGGCATCGCGCACTCCTGGCTACCGCGCGCCTCGTGCGGCGCCGGCTGCGTGCGCCCCGGCGACGCGGTCGCCTGCCCGCCGCCGCTGGTGGCGCTGCGGGTCACGCTTCGCCTGCTGCTGGCGCTGCTGCTCGCGCCGGGGCTGCCGCTGCTGGCCCTGCCACTGCCGGGCCGCACCCGCGTGCAGCGCATCTATTGCCGGCTGGTGCTGCGCTGCTTCGGTGTCCGGATTGCGGTGTCGGGCAACCCGATTCGCAACCTGCGCGGTGTGCTGGTGGTCAGCCCGCACATGTCGTGGCTCGACGTCTTCGCGATCGGCTCGGTGTTGCCCGGGTCGTTCGTCGCCCGTGCCGACATGTTCAGCGGGCCGGCGACCGCGATCGTGGCCCGCGTCTGCAAGGTCATCCCGATCGAGCGGTCCAGTTTGCGGCGGCTGCCCGGCGTGGTGGACGCCGTCGCCCACCGGCTGCGCGCCGGGCAGACGGTGGTGGCGTTTCCGGAGGGCACCACGTGGTGTGGTCGCGACTGCGGGGCGTTCTATCCGGCCATGTTCCAGGCCGCGATCGATGCCGGACGGCCGGTGCAGCCCCTGCGGCTGACCTACCACCACATCGATGGCGGCCTCTCGACGGTGCCGGCCTTCGTCGGCGACGAGACCCTGCTGGGCTCGATCCGCCGGCTGCTCGCGCAGCGCCGCACGCTGGCGCGGGTGCACGTCGAGTCGCTGCAGCTCCCGGGGACCGATCGGCGTGCCCTGGCCGGCCGCTGCCAGTCGGCGGTGGGCGCCGGAACGGCCCGGGGCGCTGGTCACGGGCGCGTGCTGGTGGCCTGAGCCCACCGGTGGGCCGGTATCGTGGGTCGCGTCATGGTCTATTTGGATCACGCCGCCACCACCCCGATGCACCCCGCCGCCGTCGAGGCGATGACGGCTGTGCTGGGCACGGTGGGCAACGCCTCCTCGCTGCACACCAGCGGCCGGGCGGCGCGGCGCCGCATCGAGGAATCCCGAGAACTGATTGCCGACAAGCTGGGGGCGCGTCCCTCGGAGGTGATCTTCACCGCCGGCGGCACCGAGAGCGACAACCTGGCCGTCAAGGGCATCTACTGGGCCCGGCGCGACGCCGAGCCGCGGCACCGGCGCATCGTCACCAGCGAGGTCGAACACCACGCCGTGCTGGACTCGGTCAATTGGCTCGTCGAGCACGAGGGAGCCGAAGTGACGTGGTTGCCGACCGCGCCCGACGGCTCGGTGTCGGCGGCGGCGCTGCGCGAGGTGCTCACCCACCACGACGATGTCGCGCTGGTCTCGGTCATGTGGGCCAACAACGAGGTCGGCACCGTGCTGCCCGTCGCCGAACTCGCCGCCGTCGCAGCCGAATTCGGGGTGCCGATGCACAGCGATGCCATTCAGGCGGTGGGGCAGTTGCCGGTGGACTTCGCCGCCAGCGGGCTGTCGGCGATGAGCGTGACCGCGCACAAGTTCGGGGGCCCCGCGGCCGTGGGTGCGCTGCTGTTGCGCCGCGACGTCGCGTGCGTGCCGCTCGCACACGGCGGCGGCCAGGAGCGCGACATCCGTTCGGGGACGGCCGATGTCGCCGGTGCGGTCGGAATGGCCGCGGCGGCCCGGATCTCGATCGACGGGCTCGAGGTCAACAGCGCCCGGCTGCGGGCGCTGCGGGACCGGCTGGTCGACGGGGTGCTCGGCGGCATCGAGGACGTCAGCCTCAACGGTGCCCGCGACCCGCTGCGCCTTCCCGGCAACGCGCACTTCACGTTCCGCGGTTGCGAGGGCGATGCGCTGTTGATGCTCCTGGACGCCAACGGAATCGAGTGCTCGACCGGTTCGGCGTGCACCGCCGGTGTCGCGCAGCCCTCGCACGTGCTGATGGCCATGGGAGCCGACCCGACCAGCGCCCGCGGGTCGCTGCGACTCTCATTGGGGCACACCAGTGTTGACGCCGACGTCGATGCGGTGCTGCGGGTGCTGCCCGGGGCGGTGGAGCGGGCGCGTCGGGCGGCCCTGGCCGCGGCGGGGGCGTCCTAAGTGAAGGTGCTTGCAGCCATGAGCGGTGGCGTCGACTCGTCGGTCGCCGCGGCCCGGATGGTCGACGCCGGACACGACGTGGTGGGCGTGCACCTGGCGCTGTCGTCCTCGCCCGGCACGCTGCGCAGCGGCTCGCGCGGCTGCTGCTCGAAAGAGGACGCCTCGGACGCGCGGCGGGTCGCCGACGTGCTCGGAATACCGTTCTACGTCTGGGATTTCGCGGAAAAGTTCCAGGCGGACGTCATCGACGAATTCGTGTCGTCCTATGCGCGCGGCGAGACGCCCAACCCGTGCGTGGTGTGCAATCAGAAGATCAAGTTCTCGGCCCTGTCGGCGAGAGCCGTTGCGCTCGGGTTCGACACGGTGGCCACCGGCCACTACGCCCGGCTTTCCGGCGGTCGGCTGCGCCGCGCCGTGGACCACGACAAGGACCAGTCCTACGTGCTGGCCGTGCTGAGCGCCGAGCAGCTGCGCCACGCCGCGTTCCCGATCGGCGACACCCCCAAGTCACAGATCCGCGCCGAAGCCGCCCGCCGCGGCCTGGCCGTCGCCGAAAAGCCGGACAGTCACGACATCTGCTTCATCCCGTCGGGCGACACCCGAGCCTTTTTGGGCTCACGCATCGGGGTTCGCCGCGGTGCCGTGGTCAATGCGGACGGGACGGTGCTCGCCGAGCACGACGGCGTGCACGGCTTCACCATCGGGCAACGCAAGGGTCTCGGCATCGCCGGGCCCGGCCCCGACGGTCGCCCGCGCTACGTGACCGCGATCGACGCCGAGACCGCGACCGTGCGGGTGGGGGACGTGGCCGAACTCGAAGTGCGCGAATTGACCGGGCGGGCACCGGTATTCACCTCGGGTGTGACGCCGTCGGGGCCGATCGAGTGCGCGGTTCAGGTGCGCGCGCACGGTGAGACGGCCGACGCCGTGGCCGAACTCGTCGGCGGCGAACTCGTCGTGCGGTTGCGCGTCCCGCTGCGCGGTGTCGCGCCGGGCCAGACGCTGGTGCTGTACCGGCCCGACCCCGACGGGGACGAGGTGATCGGCAGCGCCGTCATCGCCGCGACGTCGCGCTGATCGCGAACTAGCGCGGCACGTTCGCGGCGATGTTCGTCATCACGATGTCGGACACCGATTGCGCGAAGCCGCAGAACGTGACCTCCAGCATGGCCACCGACAGGATCCGGTAGTCGCGGCCGCAACCGCCGGGCCGCAGGTGCAGCGAGGTGCCGTCGGCGTTCCACTCGCCGACGTAGAGCTGCCCACCCGAGCCGTTCGCGCAGTCCCCGACGGTGCCCACCAGGGCGTTGAAGGCGGTCCGCGCGGTCTCGGCGTCGCGATAGGCCGCCGCGCCCTCCGAGATCAACGCGCCGTCGGGCGGGTCCTGAAAGGTCGTCTTGTGAAACGCCTCGAGGTCGGTCCCGAAGGTCGCGGTCTCGTCGTAGATGAACCGGCACTCCCGCGGCGCGGTCTGGGCCAGCGCGTCGATGTTCACCGGGCTGGTGCCGTCCATCGAGGGAATGATGGTCAGGTGCTCACCGGCGCCGGTGATCGCACGCATCCGCGACTGGTCCAGCAGGATCGTGTCGACGTTGACGCCCTGCACCATCCGGCGGTTGGTGTCGGGACCCGCGAGCGCCGCGCCGTCCACCACCCGGGTGCACGACACCGCCATCAGCACCGCCCCGCACCACAGCGGTAGCCTCGCCCACTTCGTCCTCTGCGACACCGTTTTTGCACCCCTCTGCGGTTGAACCTACCCGCGGGGACCCTCGGCACACAGCCCCTGCCGACCGGCGGCCCGGGCGACGTCGAATACGGTTGGCCGGTGAGTGTTTTCGCGGGGCCCAGTGGCGTCGGTTCCTGGCCGGGCATCGCGGCGCGGGAGGCCGCCGCCGTGATCGTCGGCGAATTGGCGGGGGCGCTGCCGCACATCGTCGAACTGCCCGCCCGCGGGGTGGGCGCCGACCTGCTGGGCCGGGCCGGGGCGCTGCTGGTCGACGTCGCCATCGACACAGTGCCGCGCGGGTATCGCCTCGTCGCCCGTCCGGGCGCGGTCACCCGCCGCGCCGTCAGCCTCCTCGACGAGGACATGGACGCGCTGGAAGAGGCGTGGGAGGCCGCCGGCCTGCGCAATGACGGCCGCGTGGTCAAGGTGCAGGCGCCGGGCCCCATCACGCTGGCCGCCGAGATCGAGCTGGCCAACGGGCACCGGGCGATCACCGACCCCGGCGCGCTGCGCGACCTCACGTCGTCGCTGGCCGAAGGCGTCGCCGCGCATCGTGCTCAGCTGTCGCGGCGCCTCGAGACGCCGGTGGTCGTCCAGTTCGACGAGCCGTCGCTGCCAAAAGCGTTGGGGGGCGCGTTGAGCGGGGTGACGGCGCTCAGTCCGGTCGCGCCGCTCGACGAGGCGGTGGCCGGCGGCCTGCTCGACGCCTGCGCCGAGACGGTGGGCGGCGAGGTGGCGCTGCACTGCTGTGCACCCGGCGTGCCCTGGGACCTGTTGCAGCGCAGCGCATTCAGCGCGGTCTCGGTCGATCCGGGCGCCTTGAGCGCGGCGGATCTCGACGGCATCGCCGCGTTCGTCGAGTCCGACCGCGCCGTCGTGCTGGGCGTCGTCCCCGCTAGCGCCCCGGCGCGGCGGCTGTCGGCCGAGGAGGTCGCCGGTGGTGTGGTCGCGGTGACCGATCGCCTCGGCTTCGCCCGCTCGGCGCTGCGCGAACGCATCGGCGTCACCCCGGCCTGTGGTCTGGCCGGCGCCACCCCCGCGTGGGCCCGCACCGCGATCGAGCTCGCCCGCAAGGCCGCCCAGATGTTCGCGGAGGATCCCGACGCCATCAAATAGGCAACCGAGGGGTTGCGTTTCATACCGCGCCGTGCTGAACTAATAGGCAACCAGGAGGTTGCATATGAAGATCGAGAAGCAGGTGGTGCTGCGCGCGCCGCTGGAGCGGGTGTGGCGGGCCATCAGCGACGCCGAGGAGTTCGGCCGCTGGTTCGGGGTGCGCTTCGACGGGCCGTTCGTCGCCGGGACATCGGTGACCGCGGCGATCAGCCCGACCACCGTCGACGGCGAGGTCGCCAAGCGCCAACAGTCGCACGCGGGCGTGACGAGCACCTGGCAGATCGTCGCCGTCGAGCCGCGGCGGCGGTTCGCCTACCGCTGGCATCCCTTTGCCATCGACCCGGAGGTCGACTATGAGGGCGAGCCGACCACGCTGGTCGAGTTCACCCTCGCCGAGCGGTCCGACGGGGTGCTGCTGACCATCACCGAATCCGGTTTCGAGGCCATTCCGGAGGCCCGCCGCGGCGCGTCGTTCGAGGCGAACGGCGAAGGCTGGGCGATCCAGACCACGCTGGTGCGCAAGTACATCGAGGGCGTCCGGGTATGAGCGGACGAGTCGCCGTCGGCGCCCCGATCTTCGGTGCGCTCGGTGACCCGAACCGGCTGCGCATCATCGTGCGGCTCTGCGATCAGGGCCCGAGCTCGACGTCGCAGGTCACCAGCGTCGTCCCGGTCACCCGGCAGGCGGCGAGCAAGCACCTGCAGCTGTTGGAGTCGGTCGGGCTGGTCACCAGCAGCCGGCGGGGGCGCGAGCGCGTGTGGACGGTGCAGACCGGGCCGCTGGCGTCGGCCAGCGACTACCTCGACCAGTTGTCCCGCCGGTGGGATGCGGCCCTGGACCGGTTGCGGTCCTTCGTGGAAGACGGAGTGGAGGATTGAGTCGAGCGCGCCGGGTTTTGCGTCGGTGTCCTCGGATAGCCTGCCAAGGTGAGCTCAGCAGAAGCTGATTCGGTAGCGCCCGAGGTCCGGCGGCAGTGGCAGGACCTGGCCGAAGCGGTCCGGGAACACCAGTTCCGCTACTACATCAAGGACGCGCCGATCATCTCGGACGCCGAATTCGACTCGATGTTCAACGAGCTCCTCGCGCTGGAGGAGCGCCACCCGGAGCTGCGGGTCGCCGATTCGCCGACTCAGCTGGTCGGCGGCGCGGGCTTCGCCACCGACTTCGCCGAGGCGCAGCACCTGGAACGCATGCTGAGCCTCGACGACGTCTTCGACCGCGACGAGCTGGTGGCCTGGAGCAATCGCGTCGAGAACGAGGTCGGCAAGGAACCGCATTACCTGTGCGAACTCAAGATCGACGGGGTCGCGCTCTCACTGGTGTACCGCGACGGCCGGCTGGAACGCGCCGCGACCCGCGGCGACGGCCGCGTCGGTGAGGACGTGACGCTCAACGCGCGCACCATCGACGACGTGCCCGAGCGGCTGTCCGCCGGCAAGGACTTTCCGACGCCGTCCCTGCTGGAGGTGCGCGGCGAGGTGTTCTTCCTGCTCGCCGATTTCGAGGCGCTCAACGCCAGCCTGGTCGAGGACGGCAAGGCCCCGTTCGCCAACCCGCGCAACAGCGCCGCCGGGTCGCTGCGCCAGAAGAACCCGGCCGTCACCGCCCGGCGCAAGCTGCGGATGATCTGCCACGGCATCGGCCGCACCGAAGGGTTCGCCCCGAAGACCCAGCACGAGGCCTACGCCGCGCTGAAGGCCTGGGGGCTGCCGGTGGCCGAACAGACGGCGCGCGTGCGCGGCCTCGCCGCGGTCGAGGAGCGCATCGGCTACTGGGGAGAGCACCGCTACGACCTCGAGCACGAGATCGACGGCGTGGTGGTCAAAGTCGACGACGTCGCGTTGCAGCGCCGGCTCGGCACCACGTCGCGCGCGCCGCGCTGGGCCGTCGCCTACAAGTACCCGCCCCAGGAGGCGCAGACCAAGCTGCTCGACATCCGCGTCAACGTCGGGCGCACCGGGCGCGTCACGCCCTTTGCCTTCATGACGCCGGTGAAGGTGGCCGGGTCCACCGTCGGGCTGGCCACCCTGCACAACGCCGCCGAGGTCAAGCGCAAGGGCGTGCTGATCGGCGACACCGTGATGATCCGCAAAGCCGGCGACGTCATCCCGGAGGTGCTGGGCCCCGTCGTCGACCTGCGCGACGGCTCCGAACGCGAATTCGTCATGCCCACAACGTGTCCCGAGTGCGACACCCCGCTGGCACCGGCCAAGGAGGGCGACGCCGACATCCGCTGCCCCAATGCCCGGTCCTGTCCGGCGCAACTGCGGGAGCGGGTGTTCCACGTCGCCGGTCGCGGGGCGTTCGACATCGAGGGGCTCGGCTACGAGGCCGCCATCGCGCTGCTCAAGGCCGAAGTGATCGCCGACGAGGGCGACCTGTTCACGCTGACCGAGGACGACCTGTTGCGCACCGAGCTCTTCCGGACCAAGGCGGGCACCTTGTCCGCCAACGGCAGACGGCTGCTCGACAACCTGGACAAGGCCAAAAAGGTTGCGCTGTGGCGGGTTTTGGTGGCGTTGTCCATCCGCCACGTCGGGCCGACGGCGGCGCGCGCCCTGGCGACCGAGTTCGGCGACCTGGACGCCATCATGGCGGCCTCGACCGAGCGGCTCGCGGCGGTCGAGGGCGTGGGCCCGACGATCGCCGCCGCGCTCACCGAATGGTTCACCGTCGACTGGCACCGCGCGATCGTCGACAAGTGGCGCGCCGCCGGCGTGCGGATGGCCGACGAGCGCGACACCAGCGTGCCGCGCACCCTCGAGGGCCTGACGGTAGTGGTCACCGGGTCCCTCGCCGGCTTTTCGCGCGACGACGCCAAGGAGGCGATCCTGGCGCGCGGGGGCAAGGCCGCCGGGTCGGTGTCGAAGAAGACCGACTACGTCGTGGCCGGGGATTCGCCGGGGTCGAAGTACGACAAGGCCGTCGAGCTGGGGGTGCCCGTCCTCGACGAGGACGGCTTCCGGCGGCTGCTGGCCGACGGTCCGCAAAAAACACCGGCGGAATAACCGATGAGCGGCCGGTACGGCGATTCCACCCGCAGCCTCAAAGCCGTGAATTCCCAAGCGGTTTCGGGCCAGCCCGTCGCGCCGCAGCCGGTGCTCGCCGCCACGTATCACCTTTCGGCCGACGAAACCCTGGACAGCTACGGCCGCGGCTCCAACCCGACGTGGCGGCAACTGGAATCGGCCCTCGCCGAGCTGGAGGGGGCGGCGGGTGCGGTGGTGTTCGGCTCGGGGATGGCGGCCGTCAGCGCGGTGTTGCGGGCCTGGGCGCCGCCCGGGGCGACGGTGGTGGTGCCGGCCGACGGCTACTACCAGGTGCGCCGTCACGCCGCCGAGGACCTGGCGCTTGCGGGGGTCACGGTCGTCGCGGCGTCGAGCTCGCAGATCTATGACGCCGCCGCGCAAGCCGACGTGGTGGTCGCCGAGACCCCCACCAATCCGGCGCTCGACGTGGTCGACCTGCACCGGCTGGCCACCATCTGCCACGGCCGCGGCGCACGCCTGGTCGTCGACAACACCGCCGCCACGCCGCTGGGTCAGCAGCCGCTGTCGCTGGGCGCCGACGCGGTGGTGGCCAGCGCCACCAAGGCCCTGTCCGGTCACAGCGACCTGCTGGCCGGCTATGTCGCAACCAGTCAGTCCGAGTTACTCGCCGCCGCCGAGCGCCAACGCCTGCTCGCCGGCGCGGTCCTGGGCGGGTTCGAGGCGTGGCTTCTGTTGCGCAGCCTGGAAACTGCCGGACTGCGATTCGAGCGCCAATGCCAGAACGCCCGGGCGGTGGCGACGATGTTGGCCGGCCACCCGGCGGTGCGGGCCGTGCGCTACCCGGGGTTGGCGCAGGATCCGGCGCATCCCGTCGCCATGGCGCAGATGCGCCGATTCGGCGGCCTGCTCTGGGTCGAACTGGCCGACGCCGCGGCGGTGCACGCCCTCGTCGACGCCAGCGAGCTGCTGATCGCCGCCACCAGCTTCGGGGGCCTGCACACGTCGGTGGATCGGCGGGCACGCTGGGGCGACCCGGTCGCCGACGGGTTCGCGCGCATCTCGCTGGGCATCGAGGACACCGACGACCTTGTCGCCGACATCGAACGCGCGCTCATGACCTCCCGATAACGACATATACATGCCGCACCGCCCGGGCGGCTCTATCGTGGGTTCTATGACCCAGACGGCCGAGGAGTGCGCGCAGGCATCGCCGTGGTCGCCGCGCGAGGCCGAGATCCTGGCGGTGACCCTGCGGCTGCTGCAGGAACACGGCTATGACCAGCTGGCGGTTGACGCGGTGGCCAATGCCGCCCGCGCCAGCAAGGCCACGGTGTACCGGCGCTGGCCGTCCAAGGCCGAACTGGTGTTGGCCGCCTTCATCGAAGGCGTCCGCCAGGTGGCCGTCCCGCCGAATACGGGCACGTTGCGCGGCGACCTGCTGAGCCTGGGGGAGACCATCGCCGTCGAGTGCGGGCAGCACGCCAGCACCATCCGCGCGGTGATGGTCGAGGTGTCGCGGCACCCCGCACTCAACGAAGCCCTGCAGCATCAATTCCTCGACCAGCGCAAGGCGATGATTCAGCACGTGCTGCACCAGGCCGTCGACCGCGGCGAGATCACCGAGGACGTCATCACCGACGAACTCTGGGACCTGTTGCCCGGCTACCTCATCTTCCGGTCGATCATCCCCGGGCGTCCGCCCACCCGTCGCACCGTGCAGGCGTTCGTCGACGGGTTCCTCATCCCGGGCCTGACCGCGGGGCCCGGCGCCTAGGGCGCGAACCGCCAACGCGTCGCCCCGTGGGGCTCGGCGGTTGCGACACCGACAGCGCCCCGGGCCACGAATCGGTACAAATACCACGGCGGCGGCCCCGCGCTCTGGGCGCTGTACGGGGCGGTGACGGCGTCGCCGTCGCGTTCGCAGGGCCAGCCGGAGTCGCGATAGCGCGCCGTGACCTCGTCGAGTTCGCGCACATCGGTGGTCCGGTGGGCTACGCCGTCGAGGACCAGGTCGACTCCGGGAAGGCGGAACGACAGGGTGCAGGCCGGATTGGCGGCCAGGTTGCGGGATTTCAGCGTCGCGGGGCCGCTGGTGAAATAGATGTGGCCGCCGTGTTCGATCGAGCCGATACCCGCCGAGTGTGGGCTGCCGTCCGCCCGGACCGTCCCCAGAAACTGTGGCGTCTCCTCGGACGGCAGGGCCTTCATCGCGTCAAGGGCCCTGGCCCACGGCAGCTCGGCGTCGCCGTAGATGTTCAGGTCGGTTGCCGAAATCGGGTCGGGCAGCATGGTTACTCCTCGCAGGATTGCTCGTACGGAGACTGACCGGTGACGGCGCCGGAATTCATCGCCCGACTTGACCAGGGGAAAAATTTCCCCTTGTAGAGTACGGTCCCGTACCGCACTGTCATAGCTGTCGATCACGCTGACGACGTTGGCAGCCGCGCTCGCATCGGGCGCGTCCCTGTCACCCGATTTTCGAAAGGCTAACGGGTGAAAGGCTTTTCGTTAGCACCCCTGGTGAGGCGGGGGTGGATGGTGATCGTCAGCGTGCTCGTCGTCGCGCTCGCGGGGTTCGGGATCTATCGGCTGCACGGCATCTTCGGCTCGCACGACAACACGACGGCCAACAGCGGCCTGGCGGCCGAGATCGTCCCGTTCAACCCCAAGCAGGTGGTCCTCGAGGTTTTCGGCGCCCCGGGCGCGGTGGCCACCATCAACTACCTGGACGTCAACGCCCAGCCGCAGCAAGTCAAGGACGCGCCCCTGCCATGGTCGTTCACCATCACCACCACGGAGCCCGCGGTCATCGGCAACGTCGTCGCGCAGGGCAACGGGGACACCCTCGGCTGCCGCATCACCGTCAACGGTGAAGTGAAAGACCAACGCACGGTTCACAAAGTCGACGCCTACACCTTCTGTCTGGACAAATCTGGATGAGCAACGAACAACAGCCGCGGTCCTTTGTGCCGCGCACCATTCGCCGGCTCGCGCTGCCGATCCTGCTGTTCTGGGTGGGGCTCGCCGCCCTCACCAACATCGCGGTGCCGCAACTGGAAGACGTTGGGAAAACCCATAATGTGGCGCTGAACTCGCCCGACGCCCCGTCGCTCAAGGCGATCAAGCGCATCGGTGAAAAATTCCACGAGTTCGACACCGACAGCTCGGCCATGATCGTGCTGGAAGGTGACAAGCCGCTCGGCGCGGACGCCCACCGCTTTTACGACGAGATGATCCGAAAGATCGAGCGGGACAAGAAACACGTCCAGCACGTCCAGGATTACTGGGGCGACACGCTCACCGCGGCGGGATCGCAGAGCAGCGACGGCAAGGCCGCCTACGTTCAGGTCAACCTCGCCGGCAATCAGGGCTCGGCGCTGGCCAACGAGGGCGTCGGCGCCATCCGCGACATCGTCGAACACATGAAGCCGCCCCCCGGCGTCAAGACCTATGTGACCGGCGCGGCGCCGCTGATCTCCGATCAGTTCGACGTCGGGAGCAAGGGGACCGCCAAGGTCACCGGGATCACGGTGGGGGTGATCGCGGTGATGTTGTTCTTCGTCTACCGCTCGGTGCTCACCACGTTGCTGGTGCTCGCCACGGTCCTGATCGAAATGTCAGCCGCCCGAGGCCTTGTCGCGTTCCTCGGCAACGCGGGAGTCATCGGGCTGTCGACCTATGCGACGAATCTGCTGACGCTTCTGGTGATCGCCGCGGGAACCGACTACGCGATATTTTTCGTCGGCCGCTATCAAGAAGCGCGCGGATCCGGTGAGGATCGCGAAACCGCGTTCTACACGATGTATCACGGCACCACGCACATCGTTCTGGGGTCGGGTCTCACCGTTGCGGGTGCGGTGGCCTGCCTGAGCTTCACCCGGCTGCCCTACTTCCAAAGTCTGGGTGTGCCGGCGGCATTGGGCATTCTCGTCGCGCTGTTCGCCGCGCTCACCCTGGGGCCGGCCATCCTCACTTTGGGCGCCAAGGTGGGGATCTTCGACCCCAAGCGGGCGATCCGGACGCGAGGTTGGCGGCGCATCGGCACCGCCATCGTCCGTTGGCCCGGCGCGGTTTTGGCGTCGGCGTGTGCGCTGGCGCTGGTCGGTCTGCTCGCCCTGCCCGGATACAAGACGAGTTACGACACCCGGCCATACATGCCCGCGAGCGCACCGGCCAACATCGGTTACACGGCCGCCGAGAAGCACTTCTCGCGGGCCCGGCTCGAGCCCGAATTGCTGATGGTCGAAACGGATCACGACATGCGTAATCCGGAGAGCATGCTCATCCTGGACAAGGTGGCCAAGGCGGTGTTCCACGTTCCCGGCATCGCCCAGGTGCAGTCCATCACCAGGCCGTTGGGAACCCCGCTGGTCCACAGCTCGCTTGCCTTCGTGGTCAGCAATCAAAGTGCGGCGCAACAGCAAAACCTGACCTACCAACGCGATCGGGCCGACGACGCCCTCAAGCAGGCCAATGAGCTGACCAAGACCATCAACATCTTGAAGCAGCAGTACGTATTGCAGCAGCAGCTCGCCGGCACCACCCACGAGGAAACCGAAAGTTTCCGCGACACGCTCGGCACGATCCGGGACCTGCGCGACAAGATCGCGAATTTCGACGATTTCTTCCGGCCGGTGCGCAGCTATTTCTATTGGGAAAAGCATTGTTACGACATTCCCGCCTGCTTCGCGTTCCGCTCTCTCTTCGATGCGATCGACGGCATCGACCAGCTCACCGAGAAGTTCGAAAACCTCACCGCTTCCCTCGACAAGCTTGACGCGTTGCAACCGAAACTGACGGCGCTGATCCCGCCGCAGATCGAGAGCCAGCAGACCAATCGCGATCTGACCTTGGCCAATTACGCGACGCTGTCGGGCATTTACGCGCAGACCGCCGCGGCGATCGACAACGCGACGGCACTGGGGCGAGCCTTCGACGCGGCCAAGAACGACGACACCTTCTACCTGCCGCCCGAGGTGTTCAACAATCCCGACTTCAAACGCGGGCTGAAGCTGTTCCTGTCACCGGACGGCAAGGCCGCCCGCATGATCGTCACCCATGAGGGCGATCCCGCTACGCCGGAGGGCATTTCGCACATCGATCCGATGGCCAAGGCCGCGCACGAGGCCCTGAAGGGCACGCCGATGGCCGGCGCGCAGATCTATCTCGGCGGCACCGCCGCGACGTACAAGGACATCCAGGACGGTGCCAAGTACGACCTGATGATCGTGGCCTTCGCGGCGCTGAGCCTCATCCTGCTGATCATGATGATCATCACGCGCAGCCTGATCGCCGCGCTCGTCATCGTGGGTACCGTGGCCCTGTCGCTGGGCGCCTCGTTCGGGCTATCGGTTCTGGTGTGGCAGTACATCTTCGGCATCCAGCTCTATTGGGTGGTGCTGGCGCTGGCCGTGATCCTGCTGCTCGCCGTCGGGTCCGACTACAACCTGCTATTGATCTCGCGATTCAAGGAAGAGATCCATGCGGGCATCAATACCGGCATCATCCGGGCGATGGCCGGCTCGGGCTCGGTGGTCACCTCGGCCGGCGTCGTGTTCGCCGTCACCATGTGTGCGTTCGTCTTCAGCGGTTTCCAGGTCCTCGGCCAGATCGGCACGACCATCGGACTCGGCCTGCTGTTCGACACGCTGATCGTGCGGTCGTTCATGACGCCTTCTGTCGCAAGGCTTCTCGGGCGCTGGTTCTGGTGGCCGCAGCGGGTGCGGCCACGACCCGCCAGCACCATGCTGCGGCCCTATGGCCCGCGCCCGGCAGTTCGTCAGCTGCTGCTGTGGGAGGACGACGACCCGGTGGCGATGTCGTCGGGTGCCCGCTGATCTGGTTGCGCCGGGTCGCGCCCTCCTAGCGCGACATGACTTGGCCCGAACTTGTCGGTGGTGGCTGTGATGATGACAGCATGTCGTCGATCGCATCCGCTGAGGCTGTGGTGGTCACTGCGAGTGACCGCCTTGAGGTGCTGTTCGGGGAGTTGGCGGAGTTGGCGGGTCAGCGCAATGCGATTGATGGGCGCATTGTGGAGATCGTGGCCGAGATTGATCGTGACCAATTGTGTGGTGTGACCGGGGCGCGCTCGGTGCCGGCGTTGGTGGCCTGGAAGCTGGGGTGTTCGTCGGCCAACGCGCACACGATCGCCGCGATCGCGGGCAGGCTCGAGGAGTTTCCGCGCTGCACCGCCGGCCTGCGGGAGGGTCGGCTGTCGGCCGATCAGGTCGGGGTGATCGCGGCGCGCGCGGGTGAGGGGTCTGATGAGCATTACGCGGAGCTGGCCGCGGTGGCGACGGTCAGTCAGTTGCGTACCGCGGTGAAGCTGGAACCGCGACCCGAGCCTGAACCTCGGTCCGAGTCAGAGTCCGAGTCCGAGTCCGAGTCCGAACCTGGGCCCGAGATCGAGCCTGAGCGTTCGATCACTACGACCGCCACTGAGTGGGGCGCCTG
Source organism: Mycobacterium sp. 5-140-3-2 (assembly GCF_035666375.1). Classification (NCBI taxonomy): domain Bacteria; kingdom Bacillati; phylum Actinomycetota; class Actinomycetes; order Mycobacteriales; family Mycobacteriaceae; genus Mycobacterium; species Mycobacterium sp. 5-140-3-2. The sequence goes on along the minus strand of NZ_CP142025.1, from coordinate 4,047,771 downwards.
TTATCGGATCATGCTGGGCCACTTGGATGCGGCGAAGTTCGACGCCGCTTTGGCGTCTCATCGTGAGGCGCTGATCGCCGAGTGGAAACACGATCAGGCAAACGGCGCGGGCGTTTCCGATCAGCGGCCGCCGTTGCCGAGCACGGTCGATGCGTTGATGCGGCTGGTCGAGGCGGGTTGGGACGCCGAGGCCACCCGCCGCCCGCATGGGCAGCACACGACCGTGGTGGCCCACCTCGACGTCGGGCAGCGCGCGGCAACCCTGCATTTGGGTCCGCTGCTGTCCGATGCCGAACGTCGCTTGTTGACCTGTGATGCCACCTGTGAGGTCTGGTTCGAACGTGACGGGCAGGTTATTGGGGCCGGGCGGGTGACGCGGGTGATCAATCGGCGGCTGCGCCGCGCGCTGGAGTACCGCGACCGCTCGTGTGTGGTGCCCGGTTGTGGGGCCAGCCGTGGCCTGCACGCGCATCACCTGTGGCATTGGGAGGACGGTGGCCCCACGGAGTTGGCCAACCTGGTGCTGGTCTGCCCGTATCACCACCGGTTGCATCACCGGGGCGTTATCACCCTCACCGGACCCGCAGACGCCCTGACCGTGACCGACGAGGCCGGCCGGGTACTGAGCCCGGGATCGTTGGCGCGTCCACCCACTGGGCCCCCGCCCGCGGTGCCACCGTGTCCGGGACCTACCGGCGAGCGGGCCGACTGGTGGTGGTATGACCCCTTCCAACCCCAACCACCACCGACAAACAACTAGCCCGGTCAGTGCTGGCGATCAAACACGTTGGTGCATAATGGAATTCATTCCTTCAACACTCGCACCGCCGCCCGCCCGGAACGCCCCAAGGCCTAGGCTTCGACGGGGTTGCGGCCGATCAGCGCAGCATGGTGGCGACGATCCCGGCGAGGTAGCCCAACCGGGCGACCTCGGACGGCCGGAATTCGGGGCCCGGCCGGCCGAGCACCACGGCGGTGTGCGGGTCTCCCAGGGGGGCCGCGACCATCGTCATGTCCATGTCGCGCCATGCCTTGGGCACCCAGTCGGCGCTGCTGTCCAGCGGCTCGGCCCGCTCGAGGGGCAGCCACGGGGCCGTGTCCGCCTTGGTTTCGGGGGCGCCGCGACTGCCGGCGAGGCGCTGCAGCTCGCCGCCGGCACTGCGCAACACCGTGCACCAGCTGACGCGCAGCACCCTGGGCGCCTCGTTGGCCAGCACCTGCAGCCTGGACGCCGTGTCGCCGGCCGCGGCGATGTGGTCGAGCAGCTCGAGCTCGCGGTGCGCCTCCAGCAGACCGGTGTGCGGGCGCACACTGTCCACCCGGACCCCGGACAGTGATTCGGCGGCGGTGATCAGCGAGTCCGGCATCGCCCCCGGCGGCAGCTCGATGACCAGGTCGTCGATCGCGTACCCCGAGCTCCGCTCCACGACGTCGAGCGACAAGATGTCGGCGCCCACCGAACCGAGCGCGACCGCCAGCGACCCCAGGCTTCCCGGACGGTCGACGAGCTCGATGCGCAACAGATAGGAGGGCACGGCCAACACTGTTGCACAGCGATGTGTCGGCGGCATTTCGGCTCGAGCCGGCTCGGGCCCCCTCCGCCGGCAGCGGGCCCGCGGCTAGGCTTTCGGATCGTGTCCCAGATCTCCCGCGACGAGGTAGCGCACCTGGCCCGGCTGTCCCGGCTGGCGTTGACCGACAGCGAGCTCGACAGCTTCGCCGGCCAACTCGACGCCATCCTGACGCACGTCAGCCAGGTACAGGCGGTCGACGTCACCGGTGTCGAAGCGACGGACAACCCGCTCAAGGACGTCAACGTCACCCGCCCGGACGAGCCGGCGCCCTGCCTGACCCAGGCCGAAGCGCTGGCCGAGGCGCCGTCGGCCGTCGACGGCCGCTTCGCGGTCCCGCAGATCCTGGGAGACAGCGAGTGAACGAGATCATCCGGTCCGACGCCGCCACGCTGGCAGCCCGGATCGCCGCCAAGGAGCTGTCGTCGGTCGAGGTCACCCAGGCGTGTCTGGACCAGATCGAAGCCACCGACGATCGCTACCATGCCTTCCTGCACGTGGCGGCCGACGAGGCGCTCGGTGCGGCCGCCGTCGTCGACGAGGCGGTGGCCGCTGGGGAGCGGCTGCCGTCGCCGCTGGCCGGGGTGCCGCTGGCGCTCAAGGACGTCTTCACCACGGTCGACATGCCCACCACCTGCGGATCCAAGATCCTCCAGGGCTGGCGTGCCCCCTACGACGCCACCGTCACCTCGCGGCTGCGCGCCGCCGGCATCCCGATCCTCGGCAAGACCAACATGGACGAGTTCGCGATGGGCAGCTCGACCGAGAACTCCGCGTACGGGCCCACCCGCAACCCCTGGAACGTCGACCGGGTGCCCGGCGGCTCCGGTGGCGGCAGCGCGGCGGCGCTGGCCGCGTTCCAGGCGCCGCTGGCCATCGGGACCGACACCGGCGGCTCCATCCGGCAGCCCGCCGCGCTGACCGCGACCGTCGGCGTCAAGCCGACCTACGGCACGGTGTCGCGCTACGGCCTGGTGGCCTGCGCGTCGTCGCTGGACCAGGGCGGCCCGTGCGCGCGCACCGTGCTGGACACGGCGCTGCTGCATCAGGTGATCGCCGGGCACGACACCCGCGACTCGACGTCCGTCGACGCGGCGGTGCCCGACGTCGTCGGCGCGGCGAGGGCCGGGGCGGCCGGTGACCTCAAGGGCGTGCGCGTCGGCGTGGTCAAGCAGCTGCGCGGCGAGGGGTATCAGCCCGGGGTGCTGACCTCCTTCGGGGCCGCCGTCGAGCAGCTGACCGCGCTGGGCGCCGAGGTGAGCGAGGTCGACTGCCCCCACTTCGAGTACGCGCTGTCCGCCTACTACCTGATCCTGCCGTCGGAGGTGTCGAGCAACCTGGCGCGCTTCGACGCGATGCGCTACGGGCTGCGGATCGGCGACGACGGCAGCCACAGCGCCGAGGAGGTGATGGCGCTGACCCGCGCCGCGGGCTTCGGCCCGGAGGTCAAGCGGCGCATCATGATCGGCACCTACGCGCTCTCGGCCGGCTACTACGACGCCTACTACAACCAGGCTCAGAAGGTGCGCACCCTGATCGCCCGCGATCTGGACGAGGCCTACCGGTCGGTCGATGTCGTGGTGTCACCGGCGACCCCGACCACCGCGTTCGGGCTCGGTGAGAAGGTCGACGATCCGTTGGCGATGTACCTGTTCGACCTGTGCACGCTGCCACTGAACCTGGCCGGACACTGCGGCATGTCGGTGCCGTCGGGCCTGTCGCCGGACGACGACCTGCCCGTCGGATTGCAGATCATGGCGCCCGCGCTGGCCGACGACCGCCTGTACCGCGTCGGGGCCGCCTACGAAGCGGCGCGCGGGCCGCTGCCGACCGCGATCTGACGTCTGCTCGCGCCGGTAGCCCGCCGCCCGGCAAGATAGGGCTATGCGGATCGGAGTGCTCACCGGAGGCGGCGACTGCCCCGGGCTCAACGCCGTCATCCGGGCGGTGGTGCGTACGTGCGACTCCCGGTACGGCTCGTCGGTGGTCGGATTTCAGGACGGATGGCGCGGGTTGCTGGAGAACCGGCGCGTCCAGCTGCACAACGACGACCGCAACGACCGCCTGCTGGCCAAGGGCGGAACGATGCTGGGGACCGCGCGCGTGAATCCCGACAAACTGCGGGCCGGGCTGAACCAGGTCAAGCAGACCCTCGACGACAACGGGATCGACGTCCTCATCCCGATCGGGGGGGAAGGCACGCTGACGGCCGCGCACTGGCTCTCCGAGGAAAACGTTCCCGTGGTCGGCGTGCCGAAGACCATCGACAACGACATCGATTGCACGGACGTGACTTTCGGCCACGACACCGCGTTGACCGTCGCCACCGAGGCGATCGACCGGTTGCACAGCACCGCCGAGTCCCACCAGCGCGTGATGCTGGTCGAGGTGATGGGCCGGCACGCGGGCTGGATTGCGCTGAACGCGGGCCTGGCTTCCGGCGCGCACATGACGCTGATCCCCGAGCAGCCCTTCGACGTCGAAGAGGTCTGCCGGCTCGTCAAACGTCGCTTCCAGCGCGGAGATTCGCACTTCATCTGCGTGGTCGCCGAGGGCGCCAAACCCATACCCGGCTCGATTGCGTTGCGGGAAGGCGGGATTGACGAGTTCGGCCACGAGAAATTCACCGGTGTGGCCGCGCAGCTGGGCGCCGAGGTGGAAAAGCGCATCAACAAGGACGTCCGGGTGACCGTCTTGGGTCACGTCCAGCGCGGCGGCACCCCGACGGCATATGACCGGGTGCTGGCCACCCGGTTCGGCGTGAATGCGGCCGACGCGGCGCATGCCGGCGAATACGGCCAGATGGTGTCGCTGCGCGGCCAGGACATCGGCCGGGTGCCGCTGGCCGATGCCGTCCGCCAGCTCAAGCTGGTGCCCGACAGCCGCTACGACGACGCCGCGGCCTTCTTCGGCTAGGCCCGCCGGGCAGATAACCGGTGGTTTCCGGACCCGTGCATAACGGCTATACCGGGGTATGAGCAACCCTGGTGAGAGTCGCGGAGTCGTTCAGCATTCCGTCGGATCGGCGGGCCCACCGGGCCCGGCACCCCACCACCTGCGCCCGCCCAGCTGGCGCGCCGACGCCCGCCCGTCGGCGACCACGGTGCCCCAGCCTCGCGGGCCCGGCCGCCGTCCGCCGGTCCCGCCGCGCCCCGGGCCGGTGCTGGGCGAGACGGCGCTGGATCGCTTCGACCACCCCGAGACCGACGCCAGGCTCAACTGGCGAGGGTTGATCCACCGCGTCACCGGGATCGATCTCGGCCCGGGCAAAAACGCCGCCTACGAGACGGAGTTGCGGGAGCGCATCCGCGCGACTGTGGGTAGTGCTTTTCCGATCGCCGTCCTCAACCTCAAAGGCGGGGTGGGCAAGACCGCGGTGGTCGAGGCCCTCGGGTCGACTTTCGCCGCGGTGCGCAACGACCGGGTGCTCGCACTCGACATCGACGCGGGGGACCTGGCCGAGCGCCACGGCCGTCACAACCCGCACAGCATGGCCGACCTGCTCCGCGGCGGCCCGGCAACGAGCTACGAGGACATCCGGGCGCTGACCTATATGAACGGCTTCGGGCTGGAGGTGCTCGGGCTGCCGGACTACGCAAGCACCGACTGGCGCCTGGAGCGCCGTGACGTTCTGCGGGCGTTCTCGATGCTGAGAAACCAGTATTCGGTGGTGCTGGTCGATTGCGTCAAAGCGCTCAATTCCAGTGTGATGGAGGCTGTTCTGCCGGAGTCGCGGGCCCTCGTGGTGGTCACGAGCACCTCGATCGACGCGATACGCAAGACCCACACCACCCTGGAGTGGCTGTGCCACAACGGGTATCAACGATTGATGGCGTCGACCGTGCTCGCGGTCAATCACGTCGAGCCGGCCAAGGTGGAGGGTGTGGCCGTGACGGAACTTGACCGGCTGTCCGCACGCGTCGCCGCCACCGTGGTGCTGCCGTTCGACCGGCACGTGCACGAGGGCAGGAAGATCGCGCTGGACCGAATGAGCAAGGAGAGCCGGCGCAGCTACCTCGAGATGGCCGCCGTGCTGGCCGGGATGTTCCCGGGCAGGGGAGGAGAGCGCGCTCGCGATCACCACTAGTCTTGATCGGTGGTGACCCGCTTCGCCCGGCTCCGCCGCGCTCGCGATCACCACTAGTCTTGATCGGTGGTGACCCGCTTCGCCCGGCTCCGCCGCGCTCGCGATCACCACTAGGATCGAGCGCATGAGTGTTGCCGCCAGCGCCGACCTGATGGAGTACGACGACGTCATCGCGCGTTTCGATCCGGTGCTCGGCCTCGAGGTGCACGTCGAGCTGTCCACCGTCACCAAGATGTTCTGCGGCTGCACGACCGCATTCGGCGCCGAGCCCAACACCCAGGTGTGCCCGGTGTGCCTCGGGCTGCCCGGCTCGCTGCCGGTGCTCAACCAGACCGCGGTGGAGTCGGCCATCCGAATCGGGCTGGCGCTCAACTGCGAGATCGTGCCCTGGTGCCGCTTCGCCAGGAAGAACTACTTCTACCCGGACATGCCGAAGAACTACCAGATTTCGCAGTACGACGAGCCCATCGCCATCAACGGCTACCTCGAGGCCCCGCTGGAAGACGGCAGCACCTGGCGGGTGGAGATCGAGCGCGCGCACATGGAGGAAGACACCGGCAAGCTCACCCACATCGGCAGCGAGACCGGCCGCATTCACGGCGCGACGACGTCGCTGATCGACTACAACCGCGCCGGGGTACCACTGATCGAGATCGTCACCAAGCCCATCGTCGGGGCCGGGGACCGGGCCCCGCAGATCGCCCGGGCCTACGTGACCGCGCTGCGGGACCTGTTGCGCGCCTTGGACGTATCCGACGTCCGGATGGATCAGGGCTCCATGCGCTGCGACGCCAACGTGTCGCTGAAGCCGACCGGCCAGGCCGAATTCGGCACCCGCACCGAAACCAAGAACGTCAACTCGCTGAAAAGCGTCGAGGTGGCCGTGCGTTACGAAATGCAGCGCCAGGCCGCCGTCCTGGCCTCCGGCGGCCAGATCACCCAGGAAACCCGGCACTTTCACGAGGCGGGCTACACCAGCCCGGGCCGCGTCAAGGAGACCGCCGAGGACTACCGCTACTTCCCCGAGCCCGACCTGGAGCCCGTGGCGCCCAGCCGCGAGCTCGTCGAGCGGCTGCGCCAGACCATCCCCGAGCTACCGTGGTTGAGCCGCAAGCGAATTCAGGAAGAGTGGGGGATCTCCGACGAGGTGATGCGCGACCTGGTCAACGCCGGCGCCATCGAACTGGTCACCGCCACCATCCAACACGGCGCGTCCAGCGAACAGGCGCGGGCCTGGTGGGGGAACTTCTTGATGCAGAAGGCCAACGAGGCCAACGTCGCGCTCGACGAGCTGGCCATCACGCCCGCCCAGGTCGCCGCGGTGGTGGCGCTGGTCGACGAGGGCAAGCTGTCCACCAAACTGGCGCGCCAGGTCGTCGAGGGCGTGCTGGCCGGGGAGGGCGAACCCGAAGAGGTCATGTCCGCGCGCGGCCTGGCGCTGGTGCGCGACGACTCGGTCACCCAGGCGGCCGTCGACGAGGCGCTGGCCGCCAATCCCGATGTGGCGGAAAAGATCCGGGGCGGCAAGGTGGCCGCGGCGGGCGCGATCGTCGGAGCGGTGATGAAGGCCACCCGCGGGCAGGCCGACGCCGCCCGGGTGCGCGAACTGGTCCTGGCGGCCTGCGGCCAGGGCTAGCCCCACCCCAAAGTCGCGAGAGTGCAGTTGTCGACGGCGCGTCTCGGCAGATGCGTCGCCAGTTGCACTTTCGCGCAAAACCCGGCGCGCCCTACGTCTTGTCGTCGTTGTTGCGCGGGAAGCCGCCGCCCTGCGGGAAGAGCGGGAACACCACGTCGTCCAGCTTCTCGGCGTCGCCCGCCGTCTTGTTTACGGTTGCGCCCCAGACGTTTCCATCCGGTGACATGCGCAGCGCCCACGCGTGCGCGTGGGTGTCCTTGCGCACGACGTCGGGTTCACCGGTGACCGCGCCCGTGGTCGGAGCCAGCCGGACCGCCACCGTCAGCTTGGTGTTGATCAGGTTCACCAGCACGGTGCCGTCCATCGCCGCGCATCCGGCCACGCCGGGTTTGTCCGGCCAGGTCCACACCGTGGAGACGTCCGACGTTTTGGTGATGCGCTGCAACCGATCCGCGGTCGGGGTGCGGTCGGCGACATACAGCGAGCCGTCGACCGGGTCGGTGCACAAGCCGCCGCCCGAACCCACGCCGGACAGCGCCGTGGTGGGCGGGGCCTGACCGACGGTGGTCGGCTGCTCGATGCGCAGCACCTTGCCGGCCAGCGAATTGGGGTCCGCGGCCATCGCCGGGTTACCGGCGTCGCCGGTCAGCACGACCAGCGTGGTGGGGCTGGTGAAGATCAACGCCCCGGTGTTGCCGGTGGCGCCCTTGGGGATCCCGGTCAGGATGTCCTTGGGGATGTCGCCGTCGGCGATGCGGATGACCCGGTTGTCGGTCGGGGTGCTGACGTAGGCGTACATCAGGCGGTCTTGGGTGTAGGTGGGCGACAACACGATGTCCATCAACCCGCCATCCCCGGACGGGTCGACCGGGATGACCATCTTCACCTTCGGCTCGGCGCTGACCGAGATCTCCTTGACCGCTCCGGTGGTGCGCTCGGCGACCAGCGCGGTTTTGCTGTCGGGCCCCATGATCAGCCCGCTGGTGCTCTCCAGGCAGCCCTGCATGACCCCCGGCGCGGGGCAGGCCTTCGGGAACGGGGTGGGCGGCAGCGGCGGCGGCGGGGGCGGCGTCGAGCTCGGCTGCGGCTTCAATTCCGGGGCGGTCGTGAACGGTTGTGATTGCGCGTCGTTGAAGCGCGCGCACCCGCTCGTCACCAGCACGAGGGCACACAGCGCGGCGAGCCCGCGCCGCACCGACCGCCCCGATCGCCCTAGTCGCATGACCGTCAGGCTACGGACACCGCCGCCGCCGCCGCCACACGCGTCCCGCTCGCCCGCCGCCGAACCCGCGATCGGATCCCGCTTTCCGCCGGGTGCCGACGGGCCCCGGATCGTGCCTTCCGGCCCCTCCAGACGGGCTCGCAGGCCGATTTCGGACCGATCCGGGCGTTTTTGGCGGGCAAACCGTCGATTGCCTGGCGAAAGCGCCGCTCAAATCCCCAATTCGGGGCCAACTGCCCTTACCCTGACACCCGTGACCAGTCAACCGAATGACGCAGATTGGCAGCGGCCCGGCGAATCCCCGGAGTCGACCCCGGGACGCCCCGCCTCGGCGCGCCTGGTCGACCCCGAAGACGATCTGACCCCAGTCGGCTACCCCGGTGACTTCAACCCGTCCACGGGAACCACCACCGTCATCCCCTACGGCGCCGCCGCGGCGATGGCCGGCTCCGGGGCCTCGGGTTACAACCTGCTCGAACACCAGGAGCCGCTGCCGTACGTCCAGCCGCATTCGGCGGCCCGGCACGCGGCGCCGGAGTCCACGGACATCGACGACGACGAGCACGACGACCGGTTGCACGACGTCGGGCGGCGCGGAACCCAGCATCTGGGTTTGCTGGTGTTGCGGGTCGGGCTGGGCGTGGTGCTCGGCGCCCACGGGCTGCAGAAGTTGTTCGGCTGGTGGGGCGGTTCGGGAGTGACCGGGTTCAGGAACTCGCTGTCCGACGTCGGCTACCAGCACGCCGACATCCTCGCCTACGTGAGCGCCGGCGGCGAGCTCGTGGCCGGTGTGCTGCTGGTGCTGGGCCTGTTCACGCCGCTGGCCGCGGCCGGCGCTCTTGCGTTTTTGATCAATGGCCTGCTGGCCACCGTCTCGGCGCGGCCGCACACGCACACCTTCTCGTACTTCCTGCCCGAGGGGTACGAATACCAGATCACCCTCATCGCCGTGGCCGCCGCGGTCATCCTGTGCGGACCCGGCCGCTACGGTCTCGACGCGCGCCGCGGCTGGGCCCACCGGCCGTTCATCGGGTCGTTCGTCGCCCTGCTGGCCGGCATCGCCGCCGGCATCGGCGTGTGGGTGGCGCTCAACGGCGTGAACCCGATCGGCTGAGCTGGGCCGCCGTCACTGATAGGGGTTGGGAACCCGCCCCGCGCTGGCCGCGGTGAGCTCCGGCAGCGTCGAGAAGCTGACCGCCGGCAATCGCAGCTCGGCGCCGCTCTTGAGGCGCGCCCGTGCCCAGGAACCGCGATGGAAACGCAGCCCGTCGATGTCGTCCCAGCGCACCGTCTGGCTGCCCAGCAGCGTGCGGACGGTGACACCGCGGTCGTCGGCGACGGTGCGTAACCGGACGATCATCGCCGACAGCACCACCGGAATGATCAGCAGCGGCGCGGACGGCGGCCACAGCATCACCGGGATCAGCAAGCCCAGGGCCAGGAATCCGACCGCGAGGTGCGCGATGGGGGACAGCTTGATCACGAGAGGTGTTCGGGAAGACGAACCGGTAGCCACCCGACCATCATTTCACCCGGGGCGCCCGGCGGATCCCGCGAGCGGCCAGGCGGCGGCGCGCGCCCAACCCGGCTGGTGACGGTGACGGATTTGACTGCTGAGCTGTGCGAAGACTACCGTCGAGCGCTATGGATACCGCCGGAAAGCCCGGGATGCTCGTAGTAATTAGGCGCGTTGGTGCCTGACTTGCGTTTGAGCATTTGAAGCAATCCAGCACCAACGCGCAACCCTCGTGCAGCAGATGAGCTGTCGGGGGTTTTTTGTTGCCCCCGCGAGACTCCCAGAGTGAATAAGGACTGAACGACAGTGAGCGCTCCCACCAGGCGGCCCGCCCCCGACACACCGGGCGCCGCCGACATCGCCACCGACGCGGTGAAGCCGGCCGCGAAGTCTGCCAACGGCAAGCCGAAACGCATTGGGCCCGAGCAACTTACCGGCGCGCAGTCGGTGATCCGGTCGCTGGAGGAACTCGACGTCGACGTCATCTTCGGCATCCCCGGCGGCGCGGTGCTGCCGGTCTACGACCCGCTGTTCGACTCGAAGAAGCTGCGCCACGTGCTGGTCCGCCACGAACAGGGCGCGGGTCACGCCGCCAGCGGCTACGCGCACGCCACCGGCAAGGTCGGTGTCTGCATGGCGACTTCCGGCCCCGGGGCCACCAACCTGGTCACCGCGCTGGCCGACGCCCAGATGGACTCGATCCCCGTCGTCGCGGTCACCGGCCAGGTGGGGCGCACGCTGATCGGCACCGACGCCTTCCAGGAAGCCGACATCTCGGGCATCACGATGCCGATCACCAAGCACAACTTCCTGGTCCGCTCCGGTAACGAGATCCCGCAGGTGCTCGCCGAGGCCTTCCACATCGCCTCCTCGGGCCGCCCCGGCGCAGTGCTGGTCGACATCCCCAAGGACGTGCTGCAGGGCCAGTGCACGTTCAGCTGGCCGCCGCGCATCGATCTGCCCGGATACAAGCCGACCGTCAAGCCGCACAACCGGCAGATCCGGGAGGCCGCCAAGCTGATCGCTGCGGCCCGCAAACCGGTGCTGTACGTGGGCGGGGGTGTCATCCGCGGGGACGCGACCGAGCAGCTGGCCGAGCTGGCCGAGCTGACCGGCATCCCGGTGGTGACCACGCTGATGGCGCGCGGCGCGTTCCCGGACAGCCATCGTCAGCACATGGGCATGCCCGGCATGCACGGCACCGTCGCCGCGGTGGCGGCCCTGCAGCGCAGCGACCTCCTGATCGCGCTGGGCACCCGCTTCGACGACCGGGTGACCGGGAAGCTGGACACCTTCGCGCCCGAAGCCAAGGTCATCCACGCCGACATCGACCCGGCCGAGATCGGCAAGAACCGCCACGCCGACGTGCCGATCGTCGGTGACGTCAAGGCCGTCATCGCCGAGCTGGTCGAGCAGCTCCGCCACGACGGGGTGCCCGGCAAGATCGACATGACCGAGTGGTGGGCCTACCTCGACGGGGTTCGGTCCACGTATCCGCTGAGTTACGGACCGCAGAGCGACGGCAGCCTGGGCCCGGAATACGTCATCGAGAAGCTCGGCCAGATCGCCGGCCCGGACGCCATTTACGTCGCCGGCGTCGGCCAGCACCAGATGTGGGCGGCCCAATTCATCTCCTATGAGAAGCCGCGCACCTGGCTCAACTCCGGCGGCCTGGGCACCATGGGGTTCGCCATTCCGGCCGCCATGGGCGCCAAGATGGCCCGCCCGGACGCCGAGGTCTGGGCGATCGACGGCGACGGCTGTTTCCAGATGACCAACCAGGAGCTGGCCACCTGCGCGATCGAAGGCGTGCCGATCAAGGTGGCGCTGATCAACAACGGCAACCTGGGCATGGTCCGCCAGTGGCAGACGCTGTTCTACGAAGAGCGTTACTCGCAAACGGATCTGGCCACGCATTCGCACCGCATCCCGGACTTCGTGAAGCTGGCGGAGGCGCTGGGCTGCGTCGGGTTGCGTTGCGAGCGTGAGGAAGACGTCGCCGACGTGATCGAGCAGGCGCGGGCGATCAACGACCGACCGGTCGTGATCGACTTCATCGTCGGCGCGGACGCGCAGGTGTGGCCGATGGTCGCCGCCGGCACCAGCAATGACGAGATCCAGGCGGCCCGCGGGATCCGCCCGCTGTTCGACGACGAGAGTGAAGGGCACGCCTGATGAGTCCGCAAACCCACACTCTGTCGGTGCTGGTCGAAGACAAACCCGGTGTCCTCGCCCGCGTGGCCGCGCTGTTCTCGCGGCGCGGCTTCAACATCGAGTCCCTGGCGGTCGGCGCGACCGAGCAGAAGGACATGTCCCGGATGACGATCGTGGTCTCCGCCGAGGAGACCCCGCTCGAACAGATCACCAAGCAGCTCAACAAGCTGATCAACGTCATCAAGATTGTCGAGCTCGACGACGACAACTCGGTGTCGCGGGAATTGGCGATGATCAAGGTGCGCGCCGACGCCGGCACCCGCAGTCAGGTGATCGAAGCGGTGAACCTGTTCCGCGCCAAGGTGATTGACGTTTCCACGGAGGCGCTGACGATCGAGGCGACGGGCGACCGCGGCAAGATCGAGGCGCTGCTGCGGATCCTGGAACCGTTCGGCATCCGTGAAATCGTGCAATCGGGAGTGGTGTCGTTGTCTCGCGGTCCACGCGGAATCGGCACGGCCAAGTAACACACAAGGAGATATTCAACAGTGGCACTAGAAATGTTCTATGACGACGATGCGGACCTGACCATCATTCAGGGTCGCAAGGTCGGGGTCATCGGATACGGCAGCCAAGGGCACGCGCACTCGCTGAGCCTGCGCGACTCCGGCGTGCAGGTGAAGGTGGGCCTGAAGGAGGGTTCGAAGTCGCGGCCCAAGGTTTCCGAGCAGGGCCTGGACGTCGACACCCCCGCCGAGGTCGCCAAGTGGGCCGACGTGATCATGCTGCTGGCGCCCGACACCGCGCAGGCCGACATCTTCAAAAATGACATCGAGCCGAACCTGAAGCCCGGTGACGCGTTGTTTTTCGGTCACGGCCTCAACATCCACTTCGACCTGATCAAGCCGCCCGCCGACGTCACCATCGCCATGGTCGCGCCCAAGGGGCCCGGTCATTTGGTGCGCCGGCAGTTCGTCGACGGCAAGGGTGTGCCCTGCCTGATCGCGGTCGACCAGGACCCGTCCGGCAAGGGTGAGGCGCTCGCCTTGTCCTACGCCAAGGCCATCGGCGGTACCCGCGCCGGCGTCATCAAGACCACCTTCAAGGACGAGACAGAGACCGACCTCTTCGGTGAGCAGGCCGTCTTGTGCGGTGGCACAGAGGAATTGGTGAAGACCGGTTTCGACGTGATGGTCGAGGCGGGCTACCCGCCGGAGATGGCGTACTTCGAGGTGCTGCACGAGCTCAAGCTGATCGTCGACCTGATGTATGAGGGCGGCATCGCCCGGATGAACTACTCGGTGTCCGACACCGCGGAATTCGGCGGGTATCTGTCGGGGCCCCGCGTCATCGACGCCGGCACCAAGGACCGGATGCGGGAGATCCTGCGCGACATCCAGAACGGCGACTTCGTCAAGAAGCTGGTCGCCAACGTCGAGGGCGGCAACAAGCAGCTCGAGCAGCTGCGCAAGGAGAACGCCGAGCACCCCATCGAGGTCACCGGCAAGAAGCTGCGCGACCTGATGAGCTGGGTCGACCGGCCGATCACCGAGACGGCTTAGCTTTTCGGCGCCGAGCGTGCACTCAGGGCGAGTTTTCGTCGATTTTTTCGCCGTGAGTGCACGTTCGGCGGGCTAAGAGGCGAGGCGGCTCAGGACGAGGCGAGGCGATCCGCCGTCTCGACCACCCGGCGGGCCAGGTGCTCGAGGGCCTTGTCGGTGGGCTCGTCGAATTCGTTGATGTTGTCGTGGGTGGTGACCAGGCTGACCCCGTACGGGTTGCCGTCGACGAACTTGCACGCATCCGTGTAGCCCGGCGGCACGATGATGCCGCCGAAATGCATCAGCGTGATGTACAGGGAGAGCAGGGTGGTTTCCTGACCGCCGTGCACGGTGTTGGACGACGTGAAGCCCGCATACACCTTGTCGGCGAGCTTGCCCTGGGCCCACAGCCCCCCCAGCGAGTCGAGGAACGCGCGCAATTGCGCTGCGGGAGAGCCGAACCGCGTCGGTGAACCGAAGATCACCGCGTCGGCCCAGACGATGTCGTCGCCGGTTGCCACCGGAAGGTCCTTGGTGGCCTCGTAATTCGCCGTCCAGGCCGGGTTGTGGGCGAACGAGGCGGGATCCTGGGTTTCGGCGACGTGGCGCAGGCGGACTTCGGCCCCCGCCGACTCGGCCGCCGCGGCGACGCGCTGCGCCATCGTGGTGCCGTGCCCGGTGGCCGAGTAATAGATGATCGCGAGTTTGGTCACGGGGCCAGCTTAGGCATGCCGATACCGAATTCCCGGCGCAACAGCGTGCGCGCGGCGTAGTAGCCGGCCATGCCGTGGACGCCGCCGCCCGGTGGCGTGGCCGCCGAACACAGGTACACCTTGGGAATGGGTGTGCGCCAAGGGTTTAGCCGCGGAGTCGGTCCCGCGATCGCTCGCCAGGCCGAATTGCCGCCCATCCCGATGTCGCCGCCCACATAGTTAGCGTTGTGGTCGCACAGCCGCGCGGCGGGCACCGCGCGTGCGGCCACCACGACGTCGCGGAAGCCGGGCGCGAAGCGCTCGACCACCGCGGTCACGGCCTCCGTCGGATCGACGGTGGACCCCGACGGCACGTGGGCATAGCTCCAGAACGGGCGGCGTCCGTTCGAGTCGATGCGGCCCGGGTCGGCGACGTGCGGGGAGGCGGCCAGCACCATCGGCCATTGCGCGTGCCGGCCGGCGGCGATCTCGGCCTCGGCGCGGGCCATCTGCGCCCGGGTGCCGCCGAGATGCAGGGTGGGGGCCTTTCGTAGCCGCGGGTCCGCCCAGGGGATCTCGTCGGCCAGGACGAAGTCGACCTTGGCCACCCCCGGACCAAACGTGTAGCGCCGCAATGCTTTGGCGTAGCGCCTCGGGAGGGAGTCGCCGTAGATCCGCAGCAGCGCGGTCGGCGCCGTGTCGAAGGCGACGACCCCGCGAGGCGGCGAAGTGACCTCCGTGCCCGCCGTCAGTTCGCCGCCGTGGGCGCGCAGGTCGGCGATCAGCGCGTCGGTGATCGCCTGGCTGCCGCCCACCGGAATCGGCCAGCCCACCGAATGCGCGAGGGTGGCCAGCATCATCCCGGCACCGGCCGCCGTCAACGACGGCATCCGCGAAATGATATGGGCGGCAACACCGGTGAACAGGGCGCGGGCGTCCTCGCCGGTCAGCGAACCCCACGCGGGGGTGCCCTGGGCCAGCATCCGCACCCCGAGCCGCCACGCCGACGGCACGGAGTTCGGCACCGACCGCTTGTCGCCCAGCAGCAGGGCCACCACGTCGTCGGAGCGCTCGACCAGCGGGCCGAGCAGGCGCCGGAAGGAGGCGCCGCCCTCCAATTCGGCGCAGGTGCGGTCCAGGTCGCGGTACGCGATGGCCGCCGGGCGGCCCGGCAACGGGTTGGCGTAGGAAATCTCGGGGACCGCCAATTGCACGCCGCGCGCGGGCAGGTCGAACTCTCTGAAGAACGGCGATGCCAGCGCCAACGGGTGCACCGCCGAGCAGATGTCGTGCAAGACGCCCGCGGAATCGGGGTCGGCCGCGGTGCGCGCACCCCCGCCAAACGTCGGTTGAGCTTCGACGACCTGCACTTTCAGGCCGGCCCGGGCGCAGATTACGGCGGCGGTCAACCCGTTGGGTCCGCTGCCGACGATGGTGACGTCCACCCGTCAATTACAGCCGATAGGCTGGCCGGGTGAATTTGCCTGTTGTACTCATTGCCGACAAGCTCGCTGAATCAACCGTCGCGGCCCTGGGCGACCAGGTCGAGGTGCGCTGGGTAGACGGGCCCGATCGCGAGAAGCTGCTGGCGGCCATGCCTGAGGCCGACGCGCTGCTGGTCCGCTCGGCCACCACCGTCGACGCCGAGGTGCTCGCGGCGGCCCCCAAGCTGAAGATCGTCGCCCGCGCCGGGGTCGGCCTGGACAACGTCGACGTGGACGCGGCCACCGAGCGCGGTGTCCTGGTGGTCAACGCGCCGACGTCGAACATTCACAGCGCCGCCGAGCACGCGCTGGCGCTGCTGCTCTCCGCGGCCCGCCAGATCCCGGCGGCCGACGCCTCGCTGCGCGAGCACACCTGGAAGCGGTCGTCGTTCTCGGGCACCGAGATTTTCGGCAAGACGGTGGGCGTCGTCGGGTTGGGTCGCATCGGGCAGCTGGTCGCCCAGCGGCTCAGCGCCTTCGGCACCCACCTGATCGCGTATGACCCCTACGTGTCGCCGGCCCGCGCCGCGCAGCTGGGCATCGAGTTGTTGACGCTCGACGAACTGCTGGCCCGCGCCGACTTCATCTCGGTGCACCTACCCAAGACGCCCGAAACGGCCGGACTGATCGGCAAGGACGCGTTGGCGAAAACCAAGCCGGGCGTCGTCATCGTCAACGCCGCCCGCGGCGGCCTGGTCGACGAGGCGGCGCTGGCCGACGCGGTCCGCAGTGGCCACGTGCGCGCGGCCGGCCTCGACGTGTTCTCCAAGGAGCCGTGCACCGACAGCCCGCTGTTCGAGCTGCCGCAGGTGGTGGTCACACCCCATCTGGGGGCCTCGACCGAGGAGGCCCAGGATCGGGCCGGCACCGACGTCGCGGCGAGCGTGAAACTCGCGCTGGCCGGGGAATTCGTTCCCGACGCCGTCAACGTCGGCGGCGGGGTGGTCAACGAAGAGGTGGCGCCGTGGCTGGACCTGGTGCGCAAGCTCGGCGTGCTGGCGGCCACCCTTTCCGACGGCCCGCCGGTGTCGTTGTCGGTGCAGGTGCGCGGCGAGCTCGCATCCGAAGACGTTGAGGTGCTGAAACTTTCGGCTCTGCGGGGGTTGTTCTCGGCCGTCGTCGAGGGTCCGGTGACGTTCGTCAACGCTCCGGCGCTGGCCGAGGAACGCGGCATCACCGCCGAAATCGGCACGGCGTCGGAGAGCCCGAACCACCGCAGCGTGGTCGACGTGCGCGCGGTCGCGCACGACGGCAGCGCGGTCAACGTCGCCGGCACCCTGTCCGGGCCGCAGCTGGTGGAAAAGATCGTGCAAATCAACGGCCGCAACTTCGACCTGCGCGCCCGCGGCATCAACCTGGTGATCAACTACGTCGACCAGCCCGGTGCGCTGGGCAAGATCGGTACCCTGCTGGGCTCGGCCGGGGTGAACATCCAGGCCGCGCAACTGTCCGAGGACGCCGAAGGTCCGGGAGCGACGATCCTGTTGCGCCTGGATCGGGACGTGCCGGGCGACGTGCGGTCGGAGATCGGTGCGGCCGTCGGCGCGAACAAGCTTGAGGTGGTTGATCTTTCATGAAGCGCGCCGGCGACCCGACCACGCGCCGCATGAGCGGCGCCAATGAGGAGGAGCGGCGCCCATGAAGCTGGCGGTGATCGAGGGCGACGGTATCGGGCCCGAAGTTGTGGCCGAGGCCGTCAACGTTCTGGACGCGGTGCTGCCCGGAGTGGAGAAGACCAGCTACGACTTGGGGGCGCGGCGTTACCACGCCACGGGTGAGCTCCTGCCGGACTCGGCGGTCGACGAGCTGCGCGCGCATGACGCCATCCTGCTCGGCGCCATCGGTGACCCGTCGGTGCCCAGCGGCGTGCTGGAGCGAGGTTTGTTGCTGCGCTTGCGTTTCGAGCTGGATCATCACATCAACTTGCGGCCCGGGCGGCTGTATCCGGGTGTGAACAGCCCGCTGGCCGGCAATCCCGACATCGACTTCGTGGTGGTGCGCGAGGGGACGGAAGGTCCCTACACCGGCACCGGCGGCGCCATCCGCGTCGGAACGCCCAACGAGGTCGCCACCGAGGTCAGCCAGAACACGGCTTTCGGCGTGCGACGCGTGGTGGCCGACGCGTTCGAGCGGGCTCAGCGACGCCGAAAGCACTTGACCCTGGTGCACAAAACCAACGTGCTGACCTTCGCCGGGAGGTTGTGGTCGCGCATCGTGGCCGAGGTCGGCCGGGACTATCCCGACGTCGAGGTGGCGTATCAGCACATCGACGCGGCCACCATCTTCATGGTGACCGATCCCGGTCGGTTCGACGTGATCGTCACCGACAACCTGTTCGGCGACATCATCACCGACCTGTCGGCGGCAGTGTGTGGCGGAATTGGCTTGGCCGCCAGCGGAAACATCGACGCCACGCGGACCAACCCCTCGATGTTCGAGCCCGTTCACGGCAGCGCACCGGATATCGCCGGGCAGGGCATCGCCGATCCGACGGCGGCGATCATGTCGGTGGCGTTGCTGCTCGCCCATCTCGGCGAGGACGACGCCGCCGCCCGGGTGGACCGGGCCGTCGAGCGCCACCTGGCAACGCGCGGGAGCGAACGGCTCGCCACCCGCGAAGTCGGCGAACGGATCGCCGCCGGGCTCTAGTCGCGGGCGGCCGCGCGCGAGCGCGCCTCCGACGGCACCACCGGCAGGGCCAGCAACGGAAACAGCGCGCACACCGCGAAGGCCAGCGGGTATCCGGTCGCGTCGATCATCTCGCCGAAGACCGGCGGCCCGACCGCCGCGGTGAGTCGCTGGCTGGTGTTCTGCGCGCCCATGGCGCGCCCGCTCCAAAATCGGCCGGCCACTTCCGGAATGGCGGTGAACGCCAAACCGTTGTCGAGCACGGTGATCACCGACGCGGCGACCATCAGCGTCACCGCCATCGCCGAGTGCGCATGATCCGCGATCGCCAGCAAGACCATCACCACGGCGGCGGCCATCGCGATGATGCGGATCGGGCGCATTCGCGATCCCAGGCGGTCGGACCACCTGCCGACGGCGATGCGACCCAGCGCGCTCAACAGCTGCGAGAAGCTCACCAAGACGCCGGCCGTTGCGATCGACCAATGCTGGTTTTTCATCAACCAGACGAGCATGAACGTCAAGACCACGGTTTGGGGCACCATGAGCAGCGCCGACGCGAAGTGAATGCGCCACAGCACCGTCGTGCCGCGGTACGGGCTGGCCAATTCGGCCTTGTCGGCCGCCGACCGTTCGGGGCGTGCGGGATCGCGCACCCACACGGCGCACAGCACCGCGGACACCGCGCACACCGCCGCGGGGAACAACAGCGCGACCGAGATGTTGCGTTCGCCGAGCTCGGGAAGTACCAAGGCGGCCAACGCGATTCCCAACGGTTGCGCGGTCTGTCGAATCCCCATCGCCAGGCCGCGCTGCTGCGGCGGGAACCACCCCGTCACCAGGCGGCCACTGGCGGTGTTGGCGCTCGCCGCGGCCATGCCGCCACCGAACAGGGCGATCCCTTCCGTCAGCATGGATTCCGGCACCGCCGCAGCGATGAGCGCCGCCGCCGCGGTGAGGGCCAAGCCCGCCGTGAGCACGATCCGCTCGCCGACGATGTCGAGTATGTAGCCCCAGGCGATCAGCGTGACCACCATGCCGAAGCTGGGCATCGCCGAGAGCAGCGCCGCCTCGGCCAGATTGATGCCGCGTACGTCGTTGAGGGCGGGGATCAGAAAGGCGATGCCGTTGATGAAGACCGTCGCGCTCAACGTCGCGATCAGTCCCGTCCCCAGCATCACCCATCGACGCGTCGATGTCGTCTGCACCTATTAATAGTTCTCACCGGATCGTTGCGGCAAACGTCGCTCCGGCCTATTCGGCATTGCGTGGGAACGGATGGCACGCCACCAACGAACGCGACGGACGGTTTGCCGCCGGGCCCTGGTCTCCAAACCGGGCGGCAGCAACCGCGTCGGCACCAGCGGCACCGCCGCCAACGGGAACAAGGCGCACAAGAGCCACGCCGGTGGATATTTCGCGGCCGCGATCAAGGCGCCGAACAGCGGGGGTCCGGCCGCCGCCATCATGCGCTGGGTGGTGTTCTGAATGCCCAGGGCGCGGCCGCTCCAATACGGGCCGGCGAATTCGGTGATGGCAGTGGCCTCCAGCCCGTTGTCGAGCACGGAGATCACCGCGATGACCACCATGAGCCCCGCCTGCCACCGCGAATTCATGTAGTCGGCCCACGCCAGCAAGAGGAGCGCCAACACCGCGACCGCCGCGATGTAGCGCACGGGACGCATCCGCGACCCGACGCGATCGGACAGGCGGCCCACGGCAACCCGGCCGAGCGCGCCCAACAGCTGCGAGAGGGTGACCAACCCGCCCGCGGCCGTAACCGACCAGTGCAGGTTCCTGATCAGCCACACCAGCATGAACGTCACCGTCACCGTTTGCGGCATCATCATCAGGCCCGCCACAGCGTGAATCCGCCACAGCGTCAAGGACTTTCGATAGGGACTGGCGAGTTCCTGATGACTCGCGCTCGCGCGCGGTTTCCGGGGCGGGTCGACGATTCCGATCACGCTCGCTATCGCCCCGACCGCGCATGCCAGGGCGGCGAACCTGAGGCCGTGCTGCGGTCCGTGTTCGGCGAGCTCGGGAATTACCATCGCGCCCAAGGCGATTCCCAGGGGTTGCGCGGTCTGGCGGATGCCCATGGCCAGGCCGCGTTGCTGCGGCGGGAACCAGGCGGACACCAGCCGCCCGCCCGCCGTGTTGCAACTGGCGGCGGCCATGCCGCCGAGAAACAGATACACCGACATCAGCACCAACGAATGCGCGGACGCCGCGGCGTAGGCCGCCGCCGCGGTCAGCGCCGAGCCCGTGGCCATCACCACCCGTTCGCCCACCCGGTCGAGCACATAGCCCCACAACACCAGCGTCACCACCATGCCCCAGCTCGGCATCGAGGCAAGCAGGGCGGCTTCGTCCAGCCGGACTCCGCGCACTCGCAGCGACGGGATCAAAAATGCGACGCCGTTGATGAAGAGGAACGAACTCGCCGTCGCCAGCAGCGAAACGACCATGATCGAGCAGCGCACGCCCGCGCCGATTTCGGGCGTATCGGTCGAGTCGGTCTGCATTCCCCATGCTTGCATACCACCGGGAAATTTGGCCGCAGGACGTGTGCCGTTGCTGGTCATCGCCTGGCCCGCCACGCCCGGCTTCGCCGCGCTCGCGACCCTGGCTAGGCGGGATCGTCCGGCTCCTCCTCGGGCCGTCCCGGCCCGAATCGTCGCCAGACTAGGTCGGATGGTGACGGCCCGCCACGCCCGGCTACGCCGCGCTCGCGACCCTCACTGGGTCGGATGGTGAGGGCCCGCCACGCCCGGCTTCGCCGCGCTCGCGACCCTCACTAGGCTCAACCGAATGCGCCTTGGTCGAATCGCCAGCCCCGACGGTGTCGCCTTCGTCAGCATCGAAGGCGAACTCGACGACCCCGCCGAGATGATCGCCCGCGAGATCGCCGAGCATCCATTCGGCACGCCGAACTTCACCGGCCGGTCATGGCCGCTCGCCGACGTCCGGCTGCTCGCCCCGATACTCGCCAGCAAGGTGGTCTGTGTCGGCAAGAACTACACCGATCACATCGCCGAGATGAAGGACATGACCGGCCCCGCGCCGGCCGAGCCGGTGATATTCCTCAAGCCGAACACCGCCATCATCGGGCCCAACGTACCGATTCGCCTGCCGGCCAACGCATCACCGGTTCACTTCGAGGGCGAGCTGGCCGTGGTCATCGGCCGGCCCTGCAAGGACGTCTCGGCCGCCCAGGCCGCGGACAACATCCTCGGCTACACCATCGGCAACGACGTGTCGGCGCGCGATCAACAAAAAGCCGACGGCCAGTGGACGAGGGCCAAAGGCCACGACACCTTCTGCCCGGTCGGGCCGTGGATCGTGACCGACCTCAAGCCGCTGGACCCGGGCGATCTCGAATTGCGCACCGAGGTCAACGGCGAGGTCAAGCAACACAGCCGCACGTCGCTGCTGATCCACGACATCGGCTCCATCGTCGAGTGGATCTCGGCGGTGATGACCTTGCTGCCCGGCGACATCATCCTCACCGGAACCCCGGCGGGCGTCGGCCCCATCGAGGACGGCGACACCGTCTCCATCACCATCGAGGGCATCGGCACCCTGACCAATCCCGTGCTCCGCAAAGGAAAATCGTGACTGCACCCGCGAACGTACGCGTCCGATTCTGCCCGTCGCCCACCGGCACCCCGCACGTCGGCATGGTCCGCACGGCGCTGTTCAACTGGGCCTACGCCCGGCACACCGGGGGCACCTTCGTCTTCCGCATCGAGGACACCGACGCCCAACGCGACAGTGAGGAAAGCTATCTGGCGCTGCTGGACGCGCTGCGCTGGCTCGGCCTGGACTGGGACGAGGGGCCCGAAGTGGGCGGCCCCTACGGCCCGTACCGCCAATCTTTGCGCGGCGAGATCTACCGCGACGTGGTGGCCAAGCTGGTCGAGGCGGGAGAGGCCTACTACGCCTTTTCGACGCCGGAGGAGGTCGAGGCGCGGCACCTCGCCGCGGGCCGTAATCCCAAGCTGGGCTACGACAATTTTGACCGGCAGCTGACCGACTCGCAGCGCGCGGCATTCCTCGCCGAGGGCCGCCAGCCGGTGGTGCGGCTGCGGATGCCCGACGGCGACCTCAGCTGGGACGACCTGGTGCGGGGAACCACCACCTTCGCGGCCGGGTCGGTGCCCGACTTCGCGCTGACCCGCGCCAACGGAGATCCGTTGTACACCTTGGTCAATCCGTGTGACGACGCGCTGATGAAGATCACCCACGTGCTGCGCGGCGAGGACCTGCTGCCGTCGACATCGCGCCAGCTCGCGCTGTATCAGGCGCTGATCCGCATCGGCGTCGCCGAGCGCACCCCGCAGTTCGCGCATCTGCCAACGGTATTGGGGGAGGGCACCAAAAAGCTGTCCAAGCGCGACCCGCAGTCGAACCTGTTCGCGCACCGCGACCGCGGCTTCATCCCCGAAGGGCTGCTCAATTACCTGGCGTTGCTGGGCTGGGCCATCGCCGACGACCACGACGTGTTCAGTCTCGATGAGATGGTGGCCGCGTTCGACGTCGTCGACGTCAACTCCAACCCGGCCCGCTTCGACCAGAAAAAGGCCGACGCGCTCAACGCCGAGCACATCCGGATGCTCACCGTCGAGGACTTCACCGCCAGGCTGCGCGATTACTTCGGCGTGCACGGTCATCGCCTCGAGCTCGACGACGCCGGCTTCGCCACGGCCGCCGACCTGGTGCAGACCCGGATCGTGGTGCTCGGTGACGCCTGGGACCTGTTGAAGTTCCTCAACGACGACGAGTACGCGATCGACCCCAAGGCCGCGGCCAAGGAGCTGGGGCCGGACTCGGCCACCGTGCTCGATGCGGCGCTGGGCGCGCTGGACGGCGTCGCGGACTGGACGACGCCACAGATCGAAGCCGCCCTCAAGGCGGCGCTCATCGACGAGCTGGGCCTCAAACCGCGCAAGGCGTTTGGCCCGATCCGGGTGGGCGCCACCGGCACGACGGTCAGCCCGCCGCTGTTCGAGTCGCTCGAGCTGCTGGGCCGCGACCGCAGCGTGCGGCGGCTGCGCGCGGCGCGCGCGACGATCGGTTAGGGGAGACCCAGACCACGCATGCGGACTGCCCCGCGAGACTTTGGTAGTCTGCACTGCGGTTTACCAAAGCCGACAACGACTGGCAGTGGCGGTCCCCAAAGAGCTTGCAAAGGCCCGCAATCGGCGCTGACCAGCAGTTTTAGGCGGCCAATGGGGTATGGTGTAATTGGCAACACAGCTGATTCTGGTTCAGCCATTCTAGGTTCGAGTCCTGGTACCCCAGCAAAATCCGCACCGTTTCAAGCGATTAGGTGGGCTTAGCGCGGTGAGCTATGCTGACTGCTCGGATCGTTTCTGGCCCCGTCGTCTAGCGGCCTAGGACGCCGCCCTCTCACGGCGGTAGCGTGGGTTCGAATCCCATCGGGGCTACAAACTAAACCGCAGTTACTGGTCGTTCCCCAGGACGGCCGGAGCGGTCGATCCACCCACCGGCATCGGCGCCAGGCCCAGTTTGCGGTGATCCCACGAACGAGCGCGGCGGGCCACGATGCGAACACAGACCCGCTTGTTCATCATCTGCTCGACGAACGGCTTCATGTCCTCGGTGTAAGGGCCGGTGTAGCGCTCCCAGACGCTGACCCCTACCCGGTGTGAGACGTCGGGGTCGTCCACGATCTCCGCGACGCCCTCGAAGGACACCCCGCGAAGCGTGTCGTAGGTGTGGCCGTCCTCGATCAAAAAGCTCACCCGCGGGTCCCGCTTGAGGTTGACGGCCTTCTGCGACTTCGCCTTGGTCTCCAGCCAGATCTCGCCGTCGACCACGGCGTACCACATGGCGGTCAGGTGAGGCTGGCCGTCGGGGCCGACGGTGGCCAGCGTTCCGGTGCGGCTCTTGACGACGAAATCGGCGATCTCGTCTTCCGACATGACGATGCTCGCGCGCTGATTGGTTCCCATGCCGGTCAGTCTGTCAGGCCCGCCGCGGCGCTCGCGGAAGGACCTGGGAACTAGAGCCGGCGGGCCATCGCATCGGCGGCGGACAGCAGATCGGCGGCCCAACGCGCGCCCGGACGCCGGCCGATCCGATCGATGGGGCCCGACACCGAGATGGCGGCGACGACGGTGCCGCGGCCGTCGCGCACCGGGGCGGACACGCTCGCCACACCGGGCTCGCGCTCGGCCACGCTCTGTGCCCAGCCACGGCGGCGCACCTCGGCCAGCGTTCGTTCGGTGAATTTGGCCGTCGCCAGCACCGCCTTCTGGGTGGCCGCGTCGCTATGTGCCAGCAGCACTTTGGCGCCCGACCCCGCCGTCATGGGCAGTCGCGCCCCGACCGGAACCGTATCGCGAAGGCCCGCAGCGGGTTCCAGGGCGGCCACACAGACCCGGTCGGTGCCCTCACGCCGGTACAGCTGCACGCTTTCGCCGGTGGTCTCGCGCAACAGGGGCAGCACCGCGCTGCTGGCGGCCAGCAGCGGATCGTTGACGTGCGCCGCGAGTTCGGTGACGGCCGGGCCCAGCCGCCAACGCCCTTCGTCGTCGCGCGCCAACAGGCGATGGACTTCCAGGGCCGCCGCCAACCGATAGGCCGTGGCCCGGGGCAGCCCGGTCCGCTCACACAGTTCGGCCAATCCGCAGGGGGATTGGGCGACGCTGTGCAGGACACCCACGGCTTTGTCCAGGACGCCGATACCGCTATGCTGTCTCACAGGAAGATACTAGCGTCTCGCATTCTGAGATCACAGCCCGACTGATCGGCGAGCCGCGGATGACGCGAATCGAGGCGAGTTCGATATGGGGAGCGACGCAGGGGCGGCCGCCAAGCCGCGCACGCTGGCCGAAAAGGTCTGGGACGACCATGTTGTGGTCTCCGGGGGCGCGTCGGGGCAGGCGGCCCCCGACCTGATCTACATCGATCTGCACCTGGTGCACGAGGTCACCAGCCCGCAGGCTTTCGACGGCCTGCGCCTGGCCGGGCGGCCGGTGCGGCGCCCCGATTTGACGCTGGCCACCGAGGATCACAACGTTCCGACCATCGACATCGACAAGCCGATCGCCGACCCGGTGTCCCGCACGCAGGTCGAGACATTACGGCGAAATTGTGCCGAATTCGGTGTGCGGCTATATCCAATGGGCAACCTCGAGCAGGGCATCGTGCATGTCGTCGGGCCACAACTGGGCCTCACCCAGCCGGGCATGACGATCGTCTGTGGGGACAGTCACACCTCGACCCACGGCGCATTCGGCGCGCTGGCCATGGGAATTGGCACCTCGGAGGTCGAGCACGTGCTCGCGACTCAGACGTTGCCGCTGCGGCCGTTCAAGACGATGGCGGTCAATGTCGACGGGAAATTGCCCCCCGGCGTGACGGCCAAGGACATCATCCTCGCGCTGATCGCCAAGATCGGCACCGGCGGCGGGCAGGGGCATGTCATCGAATACCGCGGCAGCGCCATCGAATCCCTGTCGATGGAAGGCCGGATGACCGTCTGCAACATGAGCATCGAAGCCGGCGCCCGGGCGGGAATGGTGGCTCCCGATGCCACCACCTACGAATTCCTGCGTGACCGCCCGCACGCCCCGAAAGGCGCGCAATGGGATGCGGCAATGCGTTATTGGCAGCAGCTGCACACCGACCCGGGCGCCGAATTCGACACCGAGGTCTACCTCGATGCGGAGTCGCTGAGCCCGTTCGTGACGTGGGGCACAAACCCCGGCCAGGGCGTGCCGCTGGCCGCCGCCGTGCCCGACCCCGAACTGATGGCCGACGACGGCGAGCGCCAGGCCGCTGAGAAAGCGTTGGCATACATGGACCTTCGACCGGGTACCCCGATGCGTGACATCGCCGTCGACGCGGTGTTCGTGGGCTCTTGTACCAACGGTCGTATCGAAGATCTCCGCGCCGTGGCCGACATTTTGCGCGGACGCAAAATCGCCCCGGGGGTGCGGATGCTCGTCGTGCCGGGGTCGATGCGGGTGCGCGCGCAGGCCGAAGACGAAGGGCTGGGCGAGGTTTTCACCGCCGCTGGTGCCGAATGGCGGCAGGCGGGCTGCTCGATGTGCCTGGGGATGAATCCGGACCAGTTGGCGCCGGGCGAGCGGTGCGCGGCGACGTCCAACCGCAACTTCGAAGGGCGCCAGGGTAAAGGCGGCCGCACGCATTTGGTGTCTCCGGCCGTTGCCGCGGCGACAGCAGTTCGGGGCACATTGTCCGCTCCGGCCGATTTGAGCTGACGTATCCGACGTCTGAAGGGATGACCATGGAAGCTTTTCACACCCACACCGGTATCGGTGTGCCGCTGCGGCGCTCCAACGTCGACACCGATCAGATCATTCCGGCGGTGTATTTGAAGCGTGTAACCAGAACCGGTTTCGAGGACGGCTTGTTCGCGAGCTGGAGGTCGGATCCGTCATTCGTGCTCAACCTCAGCCCGTTTGATCGGGGGTCGGTCCTGGTCGCAGGACCCGATTTCGGGACGGGCTCGTCGCGCGAGCACGCGGTGTGGGCGCTGATGGACTACGGGTTCCGAGTGGTCATCTCGTCTCGATTCGGTGACATTTTCCGGGGCAACGCCGGCAAGGCGGGGCTGCTGGCGGCCGAAGTTTCTCAGGACGGGGTGGAGCTGCTCTGGAAGCTGATCGAGCAGAGCCCCGGCTTGGAAATCACTGCCAATCTTCAAGATCGAAATATCACCGCGGGAACGACGGTGCTGCCGTTCAAGATTGACGACCACACCGCGTGGCGGCTACTCGAAGGTCTTGACGATATAGCCCTTACGCTGCGGAAACTCGATGAAATCGAGTCTTTCGAGGCGGCCTATCCGGACTGGAAACCTCGCACTCTGTCCACCTCCTGAACGGTCGGACGGAGCCGAATTTCTGCTCGATCGGCTAACTAAACCGGGCCGATTTTACGATCCCCCACCGGTCAAGGGCGGCAACCGGATTGCGAAAACGCCGTACGCCTTGCCGTGAAATTGCGCGTGGCTCTTGGAAATTTGCTGGGTGAGGGTTTACCGTGTCCACTAGTCGGTTCAAAATCGAGGACCACTAGTGTCGGAGGGATTGATGAATAAGGCAGAGCTCATTGATGTGCTCACACAGAAATTGAACACGGACCGTCGGCAGGCGACCGCAGCGGTCGAGAACGTTGTCGACACCATTGTGCGTGCGGTACACAAGGGCGACAGCGTCACCATTACCGGGTTCGGTGTGTTCGAACAGCGGCGCCGCGCAGCGCGCGTGGCTCGCAACCCGCGTACCGGTGAGACGGTGAAGGTGAAGCCGACTTCCGTCCCCGCGTTCCGTCCCGGTGCCCAATTCAAAGCGGTTGTGTCTGGCGCACAGCGTCTCCCGTCGGACGGCCCGGCCGTCAAGCGCGGTGTGGTAGGTGGCACGGGCGCGGCCAAGAAGACCGCGGCCAAGAAGGCTCCCGCCAAGAAGGCTGCGGCCAAGAAGGCTCCCGCCAAGAAGGCCGCGGCCAAGAAGGCTCCCGCCAAGAAGGCCGCAGTGAAGAAGGCTCCGGCCAAAAAGGCCGCAGTGAAGAAGGCTCCGGCCCGCAAGGCCGCGACCAAGGCTCCGGCCAAGAAGACTGCGGCAAAGAAGGCTCCGGCCCGCAAGGCCGCGACCAAGGCCCCGGCCAAGAAGGCCGCGAGCAAGTCGACGGCCCGCAAGGCTCCCGCCAAGAAGACGACCGCGCGTCGCGGCCGCCGCTAGGCAGAGCACGTTCTAGACACGAATACCCTTCGGCGGCAGCGGTGCCCCGGAGGGTATTCGTGTGCTAGCGGCGGGCCGCCGCCATCGAGCTGCGGTCGGCCGTCGCTCTGTCGCTAGGCGCGCACGTTGGCGGCCAGCGCACCGCCGAGGTGATCGGCGGCGACCAGCCGGCCGCCCGACAACGACAGCACCCAGGTGCTGCCCTTGTGATTGCGCGATTTGTCCGGCCGCACCCCATCGCGGGCACACCACCACGCGATCAGGTCCGGAATCACCTTGCCCTGCGTGCAGACAACCGGTGTGCCGTGCTCGCCGGCGATGTCCAGCATCCGGTGGCGGCCGCGTTTGGCGTTCTTGGCGTAGGCCTCTTCGGTGAGGGTGGGCTCGTTGTGCACGGTCGAGCCGAGCTCCTCGGCGAGTGGTTCCACGGTCTGATGACAGCGGACCCGGTCGGCCGCGTACACCCGCGAAGCACCGAAGGCGAGCAGCTGGGGAACCAGCGCCTTGGCCTGCGCGCGCCCCCGTTTGTCCAGCGGCCGCTTGGTGTCATCGCCGGAGAAGCGCGACTTGCGTCCCGCGGTCGCGTGCCGGACCACCAGCACGGTGTGGGTGTCGGCCGGTTTTTTGTTGAAGTGGCGCAACACTTTTCGGTCCTGGGCGTAATCGAGTTTCCGCATGGCTTCGGCCGCCGGCAACCAGAGCAACCGGTCGACCTCGTCGCCGGGAACGAACTCGCCGCCCACGGCGCGCGCCGACCAGTAGGAGACTTTTTTGACGCCCGCGTCGATCGGATAGCTCACCGCGTTGAGCCGCCTGCCCAGGACGGCGTGTTGGCCGGTCTCCTCGTACACCTCCCGCACCGCCGCCGCGGGCGCGGTCTCGCCGGGGTCCACTTTGCCTTTGGGCAGTGACCAATCGTCATAGCGGGGGCGGTGGATGACGGCGATCTCGACATCGTGGCCGGCGGTGTCGGCGTCGCCCGGCCGCCACAGGACCGCGCCGGCGGCATGGACGACTCGGCTTCCAGAGCGCCGGGCGCTAGACGAGCTCGAAGGCGGCACCTCAACTCCTGCAGGTCAATTCGGTCAGAGTCGCACGTTCAATCACGCTGCGGCCCGGGAACAACCGGAAATCACCGCACAGGTCTAGGGACTGCGATGCCGCTCCATCAACGATACTTGGTGGTCGCGCACCGTATGGCCCTCTTGCGGCGACGCGGTCCACTGCCCGTCGGACCCGAGTTCCCAGCAGCGCGTGGACGGATCCAGTGCGGACTCGAACAATTCATCTAGCTGCGCGGTGAGCTTGGGGTCCTTGACTTGAGCCAGCACCTCCACCCGGCGATCGAGGTTGCGGTGCATCATATCGGCGCTGCCGATCCAGAATTCGTTGATGTTGCGGAAATGGATGATCCGCGAGTGCTCGAGGAAGCGCCCGAGAATGGAGCGCACAACGATGTTTTCGGAGTAGCCCTGTGCACCCGGGCGCAGCGCGCAGATGCCACGCACCACCACCTCGACCCGCACGCCGGCCTGCGACGCCCGGTACAGCGCATCGATGACCTGCTCGTCCACCAGCGCATTCATCTTGAGACGAATTCGCCCGTCCCCGCGTTCGCGGTGCGCCGCGATCTCACGTTCGACGCGTTCGATGATCCCGGTGCGAATTCCGTGCGGCGCCACCAGCAGATTGCGGTAGGAGACCTTACGCGAATAGCCGGTAAGCGAATTGAACAAGTCGGTGAGGTCGGCGCCGATGTCGGGGGCCGCGGTCAGCAGGCCGACATCCTCATAGAGACGGGCGGTCTTACTGTTGTAGTTGCCCGTTCCGATGTGGCAGTAGCGCCGGATCGCCGAGCCTTCGCGACGCACCACCAAGCAGGTCTTGCAGTGCGTCTTGAGCCCGACGAGTCCGTAAACCACGTGCACGCCCGCCTGTTCGAGTGCGCGCGCCCAGCGGATGTTGGCCTGTTCGTCGAAGCGCGCCTTGATCTCCACCAGTGCCACGGCCTGCTTTCCGGCCTCGGCCGCTTCGATCAGCGCGCGAACGATCGGCGAATCACCGGAGGTGCGGTACAGCGTCTGTTTGATCGCCAGCACGTTGGGGTCGGCGGCGGCCTGCTGGATGAATCGCTGCACGCTGGTGGAGAACGAGTCATACGGGTGGTGCACCAGCACGTCGCCCTCGCGCAGCGTCGCGAAGATGCTCTTGGGGGATTCGCGGTCGGCGAAGGCCGGATGCGTGTCGGGGACGAACGCGGGGTCCTTGAGCGCCGGGCGGTCCAGGTCGTAGATCTGCCACAGCGACGAAAGATCCAAAAGGCCGGGGACTTCGATGACGTCACCGGGATGCACATCGAGTTCGCGCAGCAGCAATTCCAGCATGCCCTCGGTCATGTCGTCGGCGATCTCGAGCCGCACCGGCGGGCCGAACCGCCGGCGCGCCAGTTCGCGTTCGAGGGCCTGCAGCAGGTCTTCGTCGCGGTCTTCTTCGACCTCCATGTCGGCGTTGCGGGTGATGCGGAAGGCGTGGTGCTCCACGATTTCCATGCCGGGGAAGAGAAGAGGAAGGAAGGCCGCGATCAGTTCTTCCAGCGGCAGATAGCGCACGATGGACCGGGCTTCGCCCGCGGCGCTGTCCCGGCCCGACCTGGGGGCGGCGAGTTCGACGAAGCGATCGACGTTGTTGGGCACCTTGACTCGCGCGAAGTGCTGGCCACCATCCTCGGGCTGGCGGACCATGACCGCCAGATTCAGGCTCAGCCCGCTGACGAATGGGAACGGGTGCGCTGGGTCGACGGCCAGCGGCGTCAGGACGGGAAAGACTTGTTCGGTGAAATAGGCCGAGAGTTCGTCGCGTTCGGCCTGATCGAGGTCCGCCCACGTGACGATGTGGATGCCTTCCTCGGCCAGCGCGGGCCGCACCGAATCGAGGAACACCCGCGCGTGCCGGGTGGCGATCCGCTGGGTTTGCTCTCCGATGAGGGCCAGCTGCTTGCGCGGCGTCAGACCGTCGGCGGAGCGCACCGACAGGCCCATCTCGTCGCGGCGCTTGAGGCCGGCGACCCGCACCATGTAGAACTCGTCGAGGTTGGAGGCGAAGATCGCCAGGAATTTCGCCCGTTCCAGCAGCGGCAACGAATTGTCGTCGGCCAGCGCCAGTACGCGGGCGTTGAAGTCCAGCCAGCTCAGTTCCCTGTTGAGGTAACGCTCGTCGGGCAGATCGGTCATCGCGGTAGGCGTCGCAGCTGGGGGCGCCGCCACGGCCGAGTCGCCGGAATGCCACAAATTCTCGTCGGGTCGCGCCTCAGCTTCGATTTCAGTCACCCTGCGATCATCGCTCATCACGCGCGGGTGCTGCCAGTGGTGATCGCGAGCGCGGCCGTGGCGGGTCGCCACTACAGGCCGTCACCGGGCGCAGCGCGCACGGGAATCCATTCGCCGTTGGGCCGACGTTCGCTTTCCGGACATCGACCGCTCGTGAGGCAAATCAGTGCGCGGCGATGGCGCGGGCGGTCGCGGCGCCCACCCCCAGGCGGCGGGCGGCAGCGAGGTCGGTCGGAGTGTCGACGTCACAGCGCAGGCCGGGCCACGCGCCGGTCAGCTCGATCGCACCCGAACTGCGGTGCCGCGCCGAGGAATCGGTACCGAACCGGGGATCGAGCGGACCCCCGAACGCGAAGAGCGCCGCGGTTCCGGTCGCCAGCCGGTCGGCGACGAAGCTGCGCCGGTGCTGGCGCGCGGCGGCGACGGCCTCGGCCAGCTCCTGGGTCTGCAGCGCCGGCAAATCGCCTTGCAGCGCAACGACATTGGAGAACGAAGTTGCCACCGCGCGCGCCGCGGTGGCGATCGCGTTGTTCAGGGGATCGGGGTGGCCCTCGGGCGTCGGGTCGACCAGCACGTCGGCACCCAGCTCGGCGGCCGCCGCGGCCGCCGCGTCGTCGGGCGTGATGACGGTGATCGAGCCCAGCGATTCCACGCGCCCCGCGGCGGTCAGGGTGTCCATCAACATCGCCAGCACCACGCTCTCGCGGGTGCGCGCCGAGAAAACCGGCGCCAGTCTGGTCTTGGCCGCGGCCAACCTCTTGACGGCGATGATCAACGCGACATCGCCCGCGCCGTCGGCTCGTATGCCGCTCATGAGATGTCATCCTGCCAGCGCGGCCCCGCGCGCCGGCGTCATGGCCCCGGCGCGCGGGACACGCTGGCCGCGTGACGCCCGGTCCGTCGCTGATCTAGGGTGTAGCGGCTGCACGTGCCGCATGAGCAACGCCGACCACGACAGGGGGTGACACATGACCAGCACGCATGCCAGTTCGACCGGCGCCGTCACGGTCATGGGCGCCGGGGCGTGGGGCACGGCGCTGGCGAAGGTGCTCGTCGAGGCGGGCGGGCCGGAAACACAGGTCACGTTGTGGGCCCGCAGGCCCGAGCTCGCCGAGCGGATCAACGCCACCCGATCGAACCCGGACTATCTGCCCGGCACGTCGCTGCCGCCGGGCATCCGCGCCACCGCCGACGCCGCCGAGGCGCTCCAGAACGCGTCCACGGTGCTGCTCGGCGTGCCGGCGCAGACGATGCGGAGCAACCTCGAGCGCTGGCGGCCGCTGCTGCGCGAGGGCGCGACCCTGGTCAGCCTGGCCAAGGGCATCGAGCTGGGCACCCTGATGCGGATGAGCCAGGTGATCGTCGCGGTGACCGGCGTCGACCCCGCTCACGTCGCGGTGATCTCGGGGCCGAACCTGGCCAGCGAGATCGCCGGATGCCAGCCGGCCGCGACCGTGGTCGCCTGCGGCGACTCGGGCCGGGCCGTCGCCCTGCAGCGCATGCTGAACAGCGGATACTTTCGCCCCTACACCAACAGTGATGTGGTGGGCACCGAGATCGGCGGGGCGTGCAAGAACGTGATCGCGCTCGCCTGCGGGATGGCCGCCGGCGTGGGGCTCGGCGAAAACACCGCGGCGGCGATCATCACCCGGGGCCTGGCCGAGATCATGCGGCTGGGGATCGCGCTGGGCGCCAAGGGTGCGACGCTGGCCGGGCTCGCCGGCGTGGGCGACCTGGTGGCCACGTGCAGCTCCCCGCATTCGCGCAACCGGTCGTTCGGTGAACGGCTCGGCCGCGGAGCAACCGTCGAGTCGATTCTTTCCGGCACGCCCGACGGCGGCGACGGGCACGTCGTCGAGGGTGTGACGTCCTGCGAGTCGGTGCTGGCGCTGGCGGCCAGTTACGACGTCGAAATGCCGCTCACCGACGCCGTGCACCGGGTCTGCCACAAGGGGCTGTCGGTCGACGAGGCGATGGCGCTGCTGTTGGGCCGCCGCACCAAGCCCGAGTGAGACCCCACCTACCCGGTAGCCTCTTGAGATTGTGAATGCCAGCGATCGGTCGACGCCGCGCCCCGGCTCGGGGGGCGGCGAGCGGGCGCGCGTGGCCGTCGTCTTCGGGGGGCGCAGCAACGAGCACGCCATCTCGTGCGTCTCGGCGGGCAGCATTCTGCGCAACCTCGACCCCGAGCGTTTCGAGGTGGTCGCGATCGGCATCACCCCGGAAGGTTCCTGGGTGCTCACCGACGGCGACCCGGCCGCGCTGGCGATCACCGACCGGCGGCTGCCCGAAGTCACCGCCGAGTCGGGAACCGAACTGGCGCTGCCGGCCGATCCGCGGCGCGGCGGCCAATTGGTCGCCCTGCCGCCCGGCGCCGGTGAGGTGTTGGCGTCCGTCGACGTGGTGTTCCCCGTGCTGCACGGCCCCTACGGCGAGGACGGCACCATCCAGGGTCTGCTCGAACTCGCCGGCGTGCCGTATGTGGGGGCCGGTGTGCTGGCCAGCGCCGCCGGCATGGACAAGGAGTTCACCAAGAAGCTGTTCGCCGCCGAGGGATTGCCGGTCGGCGACTACGCGGTGCTGCGCCCCTCGCGCGCGCGGCTGCGGCCCGAGGAGTGCCAGCGGCTGGGGCTGCCGGTGTTCGTCAAACCCGCCCGGGGAGGTTCCTCGATCGGTGTGAGCCGGGTAGCGAGCTGGGACCAGCTGGACGCCGCCGTCGCCGCGGCGCGCCGCCACGATCCCAAAGTCATCGTCGAGGCCGCGATCATCGGCCGCGAGCTGGAGTGCGGTGTGCTCGAAATGCCCGACGGCACAGTCGAAGCCAGCGCGCTCGGCGAGATCCGGGTGGCAGGCGTGCGGGGCCGCGAGGATTCGTTCTACGACTTCGCCACCAAATACCTTGACGACGCCGCCGAATTGGACGTGCCCGCAAAGGTCGACGACGAAATCGCCTACACAGTGCGCCAATTGGCGGTCCGCGCCTTCAGGGCCATCGACTGCCAGGGTCTGGCGCGGGTGGATTTCTTCCTCACCGAGGACGGGCCGGTGCTCAACGAGATCAACACGATGCCGGGGTTCACCACGATCTCGATGTACCCGCGGATGTGGGCGGCCAGCGGCGTGGACTACCCGACCCTGCTGGCGACGATGGTCGAGACGGCGCTGGCCCGCGGTGTGGGCCTGCGCTAGCTAGCGCGCCGGCCCGGGGCTGATGGGCCCGGCCGGGATGCGCTGCGCGATCACCTCCGACAGGCGCTGGATCGGCGCCGGGCCCGACCCGGTGGGCAGCGTGAGCGCCACATAGACACCGCGATCCACCGCGTACCAGGTGGATCTGCCGGCGTCACCGGCGGATTGCTGGTCGGAGCGCACCTGGAACCACTGCACCCGGTCGACCACCTGGATCGGGGAGCCGACGACGAACTCGCCCGGGCGGTCCAGGCCGCAGCGCAGCACGACGGGGTCGGCGCCCCGCCCGGAGCGCCATGCCGCCGCGCCCGCCGGTTCCGGCTGCTCGAGCGCCGCCCGCTGATAGTCACCCAGGCGCTGCGGCAGCGCGTCCATCAGCGCCCGGCACGCGGGGCTGTCGGCCTGCGGCGCCGGGACGCCCGCGACGGCGACCGGCTGCGGGGGCGCCTCACGGGTGGCCGCGATCGCCAGGATCACCCCGATGGTCGTGACGGCCAGCGCCACCGCGACGATGATCACCGCGCGCGGCGGCCCGCCGTCGGCGTCCGATTCGGTTGCCACCGCCCGCACCTCCTGTCCCCACATCACTATCGCCTCAGCCCACCCCGATGGCCAATTATCGTGGGTGGCGTGCGGGACGAATCGACGCTGCGGCAACTCGGCGAATTCGCCGTGATCGACCGCCTGGTGGCCGGTCGCCGCCAGCCCGCCGCTGTGGTGCTCGGGCCGGGTGACGACGCGGCGCTGGTGGCGGCCGGCGATGGCCGCACCGTGGTGTCGACCGACATGCTGGTGCAGGACCGCCACTTCCGGCTGGACTGGTCGACGCCGCACGACATCGGCCGCAAGGCGATCGCCCAGAACGCCGCGGACATCGAGGCGATGGGCGCGCGGCCCACGGCGTTCGTCGTCGCCTTCGGCGCGCCCGGTGAGACGCCGGCGGCCGCGGTGGACGCGCTCGTCGACGGGATGTGGGACGAGGCGCAACGGGTCGGGGCCGGCATCGCCGGCGGCGACCTGGTCAGCTGCCCGCAGTGGGTGATCGCGGTGACGGTGCTCGGCGATCTCGGCGGCCGCGAGCCGGTGCGGCGATCGGGCGCAACGCCGGGTTCGCTGGTCGCCGTCGCCGGCGACCTGGGCCGTTCGGCCGCGGGATTCGCCCTGTGGCACACCGGTATCGGCGGCTTCGAGGAGCTGCGGCGCCGGCATGTGGTGCCCGAGCCGCCGTACGGTCAGGGTGCGGTCGCCGCCGCCGGAGGGGCGCAGGCGATGATCGACGTCTCCGACGGCCTGATCGCCGACCTGCGGCATGTGGCCGACGCGTCGGGGGTGGGCATCGACCTGTCCACGGCGGCGCTGGCCGCCGACCGCGACGCGCTCGCCGCGGCGGCCGACGCCGCAGGCGCCGATCCGTGGCCGTGGGTGCTGGGGGGCGGCGAAGACCACGCCCTGGTGGCATGTTTCGCCGGACCCGCGCCGGCCGGATGGCGCATCATCGGGCGGGTGCTCGACGGGCCCGCCCGGGTGCTCGTCGACGATCAGGAGTGGAGCGGCCACGCCGGCTGGCAGTCGTACTAGGGTGACGCGGTGACCGTTTACCCGATCGCGAAGGGCCGACGATGACGGCGCGCCCGCTGAGCGAATTGGTCGAGCCGGGCTGGGCGAACGCGCTGCAACCCGTGGCCGGGCAGGTCGCCCAGATGGGGCAGTTCCTGCGGGACGAGATCGCCGCCGGGCGCAGGTATCTGCCCGCCGGCCCGAATGTGTTGCGCGCCTTCAGCTATCCGTTCGACCAGGTCCGGGTGCTGATCGTCGGACAGGATCCCTACCCGACGCCCGGACACGCTGTGGGGCTGAGCTTTTCGGTGGCCCCCGAGGTGCGGCCGCTGCCGCGCAGCCTGGCCAACATCTTTCAGGAGTACACGACCGACCTGGGCCACCCCCCGCCCTCGTGCGGTGACCTGACGCCCTGGGCGCAGCGCGGTGTGCTGCTGTTGAACAGGGTGCTCACCGTGCGACCCAGCAATCCGGCGTCGCACCGGGGCAAGGGCTGGGAAACGGTGACCGAATGCGCCATCCGGGCGCTGACCGCGCGCTCGCTGCCGCTGGTGGCGATCCTGTGGGGCCGCGACGCCTCGACACTCAAACCAATTCTCGCCCAAGGCAATTGCGTGGCCATCGAGTCACCGCACCCCTCGCCGCTGTCGGCGTCGCGGGGGTTCTTCGGCTCCCGCCCGTTCAGCCGTGCCAACGAACTGCTGGCCGGAATGGGCGCGGACGCGATCGATTGGCGGCTGCCCTGAACGAGATGACCGCGCTACGGGCGAACCGGCGCGGCGGACCGGAGCAGCTGGTGATCGAGCGGGCGCCCGTGCCGGTCGCGGCGGCCGGGGAAGCCTTGGTGGCCGTGCACGCGGCCGCCATCACCTTCGACGAGCTGACATGGGAGGAGACGTGGACCCGCGACGGCGTCAGCCGAACCCCCGTCATCCCGTCCCACGAGGTCTCCGGTGTGGTGTCCGCGGTGGCCGACGACGTCACGGATTTCGTGCCCGGCGACGAGGTCTACGGACTGATCGCGTTCGACCGCGACGGCGCGGCCGCCGATTTCGTCGCCGTGCCCGCGGCCGATCTGGCCGCCAAACCGTCGACGGTCTCCCACGTCGTCGCCGCCGCGCTCCCGCTGGCCGGCCTGACCGCGCTGCAGGCACTGGTCGATCACGCCGCGGTGCAGCCAAAGGAGAGCGTGCTGGTGCACGGAGGCGCCGGCGGGGTGGGCCTGTTGACCGTTCAGTTGGCCGCCCTGCTGGGTGCGCGGGTGACCGCGACCGTGCGCAGCGACACCGCGAATCTTCTTCGCGGCTGCGGCGCGCAGCGGGTGATCGACACGCGCACCGAGGCATTCGACGAGGCCGGCGCCGCCTACGACGTCGTCGTCGACACCGTCGGCGGGCAGACGCTGGAAAGGTCCTACGGCGTGCTGCGCCGCGGCGGCCGGCTGGTGACGTTGTCGGCACCGCCGCCGGACGGCCGGGCCGACGAATTCGGCGTCAGCGCAACCTTCTTCATCGTCACACCGAATCGGGATCAGCTCGCCGAGCTCGCCGCGCTCGTCGACAGCGACCGGTTGCACGTCGCGATCGCCCAGACGTTCCCGCTCGACGAGGGCCGGGAGGCGTTCGAAAGCCGGGAGCGGGGCGGCCGCGCCGGCAAGACGGTCCTGGTCGTGCGGGATTGACGGCTCGGCGTCACGACGCCGGGAAGTTGACGTCCTTGGTGACGGCTTCCCATTCGTCGATCGACGCCGACAACGCGGCGATCTTGTCCCGCATGGCCTTGAGCACGTCGCGGCCCAGCAGCAACCGCAGCGGCGGGTCGTCGAGCTTGGCGAGCATCAGCACCGCCTCGGCCACCTTGCGCGGGTCGCCGGGCAGGTGATCGGCGAACTGCTTGATCAGGTCCTTGCGCGCCGCCACGTCGGCGTAATCGGTGATCGGCGCCCCGGATTCCTTCATCGACCTTGTCGCCCAATCGGTGCGGAACGCGCCGGGTTCGACGGCGGTTACCTTGATGCCCAGGGGGCGGACCTCGGTGGCGAGCGCCTCGGTGACCGCCTCCAGCGCGAACTTGGTCGACGAATAGTAGGCGTTGGGCGGGTTGGCCACCAGGCCGGTCATCGAGGAGATGTTGATGATGTGGCCCGATCCGCGGGCGCGCATGGCCGGCAGCACCGCCTTGATCATGTCGACGGCGCCGAAGTAGTTCACGTCGAACAGCTTTCGAACCTCGGCGTCCTCACCCTCTTCCACCGCGGACAGGTAGCCGTGTCCGGCGTTGTTGACCAGCACATCGATTCCGCCGAAGGCCTCGTCGGCCGCCGCCACCGCGGCCGCGACCTGGCCGGTGTCGGTCACGTCGAGCGCGACGGCCAGCGCCCGGTCGCCGAACTCGTCGGCGAGGTCCTGCACCGCCTCGGCGCGCCGCGCCGTCACCACCACGCTGTGGCCGGCTTCCAGTGCGGCGCGGGCGATTTCGCGTCCGAAGCCGGTGGAGCATCCCGTGATCAGCCAGCGAGCCATCGCTAAATCGTCCCTTCCGGTAGGCGGCGCAGATATCCCTTGCGGCGCTCGGCGAGCTGGGCGGTCCGCTGCTGCGGGCTCACCCGCTCCAGGTATGGCACCTCCGCGTCGAGCCGGTCCAGCTTGACGACGCGGCCCCGCGCACCGAGGTCTTCCCGCGGACCGGCCTCGCCGAACTCCGCCATGCGCAGGGTCAGGATGGCCTCGCGCAGGCCGTCGGAGTCGATCCAGTTGGCCACGCCGGGGTCGACGGGGGAGATCACGTAGGTGTAGGTGCCGTCCTGGTTGGGGACCGACTGCGCCTTGTTGAGGCTGCCGGTACGGTCGACGAGCTCGAGGGTGGTGCCCCAAACGTTGCTGAGCGGGACGGTGAAGTATTCGGCGCCACCGTCATTCAGGTCGACGACGAACGCCTCGTCGGGGGCGAGATCGAAGCGGCCCATCACGTAGACCTGGTTGCGCATGGCGCCGATCCTGTCGGCCGACCAGGCCAGGTTGAAATGGTTGGCCGGCATCTTGTACACGCCGTGGCTGAGCTTGCCGGTGAAGTTCGCGAAGTAATCCATCATCGCGGCGGTGGCCTCGGCCTGCTCGTCAAGGGTGCGTGCCGGTGTTGACGCCGGGCCGCTAAGCCGTTGCACCTCAAGGTGATTGGGGTCGTCGCGGCCCCAGTCCAGCAGCACGTCGCGAATGTAGAACTCGTGTGCCGCCGGGGTGCTCCGCACGTGATTGGGCCGGCCGTTGGCGGGTTCGGAGTCGACGGTGATGGTGAAGCTGCCGTCTGAGTCGACCCGCATCGTGCGGCCGTTGAGCACGTCGACGGTGCCCATGTTCGCGTCCCAGAGCGTGAAGTAGTTCTCGGTCATCCGGTGTTCGCCGACCCGGCCGTGGATCTCGTAGCGCTCGTCCCCGGAGATGGGGATCACCCGGTACACGCTGTCGGGATTGTCGATGCCCCACCGCGATCCGGGGATCCGGCGGCCGTTTACGGGGTGGGCCAGCCGGGTGATGCAGCTGACCTTGGGTCGCAGCTTGTCCTGGTTGGACGACCACATCGCCGCCGAGAACATCACCTCGGCGAACGCGTCGTCGAACCGTTCGCGCATCGCGTCGGACGCCTTGGCGCGGCCCAGCCAGGTTTCGGCGACGGTCCGGTACGCGGCCTTGACGGTGGGATGCTCGATCAGCTCGAGCGCCGCCAGTTCCTGTTCGTGCTGGGATGCCGTCGCGACCGGGTCTTCAGGCATGCGCTGTTCCTCCGATATATTGTGCAAATCGCTTGTTGTACAACGTGAATCGCTCGTCGACATGCTCGGGAAGCAGGCCGTAGTTCTCCAGGCCGTAGGGCGGGCGCGCCGCCTCGCGCGGACGCTCACGCAGCCAGCGCCGCATCGCGTCCTCGGCCTCGGCCGTCAGCGGCAGCCCGATCGCGTCGTAGACGCGGGCCACCTGCCCGATTGGGTCGGCCACCGCATCGTCGAACCCGATGTCGGTGACGCGCTCACCGTCGTCGGACCAGCCGTCGCGGGTCGTCATCGCACGGTCGTTGGTCCAGCCCATCCGTGCCAGCCATTGCGCGCCGACCCGGTGGGCGTCGACGACGTCGGCGTGCATCGCGTGCAGCGTGGCGTTCAGACTGGCCCCCGACGCGATCGTGGTGCGGGGATCGCGGTGCATGTGCACGACGTGCAGGTCGGGAAAGTGCGCGCGCAGCGGGCCCAAATACCCCAGGTGCGCCGGCGATTTGAGCACCCACCGCTGACCGGCCAGCCCGCGTTGGCGTTTTTGCCATTGCAGGAACTGCAGCATGCGGTGCAGGAAGGCATAGGCGGGGGTGAAGTCCTGGTCGTCGAGCCAGGTTCGGTAGTGGGGCAGGTGGGCGCCCGACTCGGGGACGTGTGACAAGAAGGCGTCCGCCAAAAAGACGATCTCCTCCTCGGCTTCGGTGGCGTACATCGGGTGGATGGAGAACAACTCGGGCACCAGTTCGCGCGATTTCGCTTCGCGCGCTTGGCTGATGGCGATGCGCGGATCCACCCCGGTGAACGGATGGTTCAACCGCGGCGCAACCTCGACGACCTCCCACCCGTACGCGCAGACGAAGCGCGGATCGGCCGCCAGCAGGCGCTGCAACAGCGTGGTCCCGCTGCGCATCATCCCGACGACGACGATCGGCGCGGCCACCCGCTCGTCGAGAATCTCCGGATGGCGGCGGATCCACTCCTGGGTGCGCAGCCGCATCCGCAGGCTGTGCACGATGCCCGAGCGCAGGATGTGGGCGCCGATCGCGTTGAGGTCAGCCCGCGCATAGTCGCGCAGCAGGACGGTCAGCGGCTCTTCGAATTCGCCCGGGCCCCAGTCGGTGAGCCCTTCCTTGCGTTGCGCGTCGGCCAGGACGGCGGCCGGCTCGAAGACGCTGGGGGACGGCACGAGGCTCAGAACTTCAGGTGGTGGCTGACGTCGCCGACCTGGTCGACGAACATGGTGCGGCTGTCGAAACACCAGGCGCCGTCCACCCGGTGAAAGGTGTCCTTGTAGTGCCCGGTCACGATGACCTGCAGCGGCAGGTCGGGGGTGGCCTGGGTGACGCAGTAGTAGGACGTGCTCGTCGCGGTGCCCTGGGCCTCGTCGATGTACAGCTGGACGTTGGTGGTGTTGTGTTTGGTCTTCGGGGTGCCGTCTTCGTAGATGCGCGTGGCCATTTCGTACATCTCGCGGACCCGCGCCGAGCCGGCGAACACCGTTTCCGGCGGGCCGTCCTCGACGCCGCAGATGCGGCCGTGCTCGAAGAGGCGGGCCACCCCGTCCAGGTCGCCGCCGTCGAGCAGCTGCGCATAGGTGTAGATGAGATTCGTGATCTCGGTGGCGCTGTCACTCATGTCGAACCGCCTCGGGAAAGTCCGTCCGGTCCAACTTACATAGAACCGACGATTACTCTTAGTCGCCGTGACCTTACCGTGGACGCCGAGCAGGCTCGGCAACCTGACCGGCAAGCGCGTGATCGTGACCGGAGCGACCAACGGGGTGGGGCTGGGCACCTCGCGCGCGCTCGCCCACGCCGGCGCGCACGTGATCCTGGCCGTGCGCAACACCGAACTCGGCGAGCAACGCGCTGCCGAAATCTCCGCGAACGGCGGCGGTGCGACGTCGGTGCTCAAGCTCGACCTCGCCGACCTGTCGTCGGTGCGGGCCTTCGCCGGCCTGATCGACGAGCCGGTGGACATCCTGATCAACAACGCCGGCGCCCTCACCGACCGCCGCACCGAGACGGTCGACGGATTCGAGATGACACTGGGCACCAACCTGCTCGGGCCGTTCGCGCTGACCAACTTGCTGCTGCCCAAGGTGCGTTCGCAGATCATCAACGTCGGCTCCGACGCCCACCGGTCGGCGACGCTGCACCTCGACGACCTGCACCTGCGCCGCCACAAGTGGACGAGGTTGGGCGCCTACGCGCAGTCCAAGCTCGCGGTCATGCTGTGGGGGCTCGAGCTGGACCGCAGGCTGCGCGCGGCCGCATCGCCGCTCGTCACGCAGCTCACCCACCCCGGTTGGGTGGCCTCGAACCTGTCCAACCTGGGCGACTCGCCGCTGATGTCGCTGGCCCACAAGGGGGTCAAGGCGGTGGCCGACCGGTTGGCCAACGACATCGACGAGGGCGCGGCGCCGACGCTGTACTGCATCAGCGAGCCGATTCCGCCCGGCAGCTACGTCGGGGTCAGCGGCAGGTTCGGGCTGCGCGGTGGGCCGGTGCTCATCGGCCGCACGCAACTGGCGTGCGACTACGACACGGCCGCGCGGCTGGTGGCCTTCGCCGAGCGCGAGACCGGCACGAAACTGGAGATCTGAGCATGGGTGAATTCGACAACGTCGTCGCCGTCGTGACCGGCGCCGCGCGCGGCCAGGGCCGCAGCCACGCCGTCGCGCTGGCTGAGCAGGGCGCCGACATCATCGCCGTCGACATCTGCGCCGACCTCGAGGCCATTCCCTACGCGTTGGGCACCGAGGCAGAGCTGGCCGAAACGGTCCAGCTGGTCGGGTCGGCGGGCCGCAAAGCGGTTCCGGTGATCGCGGACGTGCGCGACCTTGCGGGTCTGCGGGCCGGCGTGCAGGCGGGCATCGACGAGCTCGGCGAGGTCGACGTCGTCATCGCCAACGCCGGGGTGGTGGCGATCGGCGTCACCGAGCCCGACGCCGAACCGGTGTTCAACACGATCGTCGACACCAACCTCAAGGGTGTGTGGCACACCATGCTGGCGACGGTCCCGTCGATCGTGCGCAAGGGCGTCGGCGGCTCGGTCGTGCTGGTCAGTTCGTCGCAGGGCCTGACCGGACGTGGCGGTGACGGCAGCGCCGCGATGTTCGCCTACGCGGCGTCCAAGCACGGTGTCGTGGGTCTGATGCGCTCGGCGGCCAATGCGTATGCGCCGCACAAGATTCGGGTCAACTCGGTGCACCCCAGCGGTGTCGCGACGCCGATGATTCTCAACGACTTCGTGGTGAACCGGATGACGGAGAACCCGAACCCGGCCGTCTCGCAGATGCTGCTGCCCGGCGTGCCGTTGGTCGAGGCGCGGGACGTCACCGAGGCGGTGCTGTGGCTGGCCGGGCCGCGGTCGCGCTACGTGACCGGGGTGTCGATCCCGGTCGACGCCGGCCACGTCGTCATGTAGGGGGAACTAGCCCCTGACGACCTTGCCGGCCTTGATGCAGGACGTGCAGACATTGAGGCGCTGCTTGTTGCCGCCCGGACGGGCGACGTGCACGGTCTGGACGTTGGGGTCCCACCGGCGGCTGGTGCGGCGGTGGGAGTGCGACACCGACTTGCCGAAGCCGGGGCCTTTCCCGCAGATGTCGCACACAGCGGCCATTGTTCAAGCTCCTCAAAATCTCGGGGGTCCGGCAATCCGGCCGGGACAGCCCGGCCTCACCGGGCCCAATCAGAATACCGATTGTCGTGGTAACCACCAAAACGTCGACTGGCGGCCCGGGCCATGCCGGGGCCAGGTGTGCGCCGCGACCCCTTGGGCGGTAAACACCGAGTCGATCACAGTACCGGCGCGAATCCGGGCTGCTCGGACGCGGCGCCGCTAGGATGGCGTCGCCGCCGATGGTCGGCGCGGTCGCTGCCTGTATCAGGTGCGGACGGCGCGCTGATTGGCTGAAGTCTTCTTCCCGGTGGTGCCGGCCCGCGCGGAGCTGCGGATGAGGCTGGGAAGCGAATATCGGCAGGCTTGAGGGGAGTGCGCGGGGTGGTTGCGCGCGCCGAAAACGCCGCCGGTCCAGCCGACGTCGAGAGCGGGCGGGGCTCACCGGCGGGCGTACGACGGTTTGTGTTGAGGTTGCGCCGGGTGGCGGCGGCCTATCTGGTGGTGGCGGCGCTGGGCAGCGTCGCCATAGGGAGTACGTCGGTCAACTGCCCGACCGCTGTGGGCGGGCAGGACGGCATCGGGCAGGGCGGACCGGGCCCGAGAGCATCGGGCCCCGCTCCAGCCGATGCGACGTGGTTGTGGCAGCCCCGTCCGCCTCGTCCCGCGGTGCAAGAGGCGGCCGCGGTGCGCGGCGGAATCCAGCTGCGGCAGGTCGCTTTCGACGGTCGGGGAGTGTGGCCGGACGGACCCGACGCGATCCG
This sequence comes from Mycobacterium sp. 5-140-3-2, assembly GCF_035666375.1. Taxonomy (NCBI): domain Bacteria; kingdom Bacillati; phylum Actinomycetota; class Actinomycetes; order Mycobacteriales; family Mycobacteriaceae; genus Mycobacterium; species Mycobacterium sp. 5-140-3-2. The sequence continues at coordinate 4,003,274 of NZ_CP142025.1, read as the reverse complement.
CGGCTATCTCGAGGAGGCACTGACCCGGATCGGCGTCACCGAGGCGTCGGCCCGTGGTCACTGGATCGAGGGCATGATGACCATCGCCGACCACGAATCGCAATTTCATTCGGGTGCGATCAACCTGTCAGACAGCAACGCCTACGGGCCTTCTCAGCTCGACGGTGGCCCGCTGCACGCCACGCGCGGCCCGTGGCAGGTAATGCCGGATACCTTCGCGGCCTTCCACCAGCCCGGGACGTCGAACTCGGCGTGGGATCCGGTGGCGGCCGCATGCGCGTCGATGAACTATCAGATGAGCCGCTACGGCGTCAGCCGCGACGGCAGCAATCAGCGCGCGCTGGTGGGGCAGGCCAATCCCGGTATCCGGCAGGGCTATTAAGCTCTGCCGCTGCCGGCGGGCCGCTCGATCTTCCTCACCGGCGCGGAGCAACTGAGCGCAGCGGCTGCGTCGCCGGGCTACGCTGGCGCCCACCGGGAGACAGGTGCGGAGGAGGTGGGTCAACTGGGCACTGCTGATACGTCGCAGCTACGTCTCCTGGACGCGATGACCCTGCGAGACTGGGCGCACACCGCCGTCAGCGACCTGATCACCCACATCGACGAGATCAATCGACTCAACGTCTTTCCCGTCGCCGACTCCGACACCGGCGCGAACATGCTGTTCACCATGCGTTCGGCCCTGGCGGAACTGAACGCGCAGGGCGGCTCGGGGTGCGCCGCCCGGGCCGCGGCCGCGCTGTCGGCCGGCGCGCTGAACGGCGCCCGTGGCAACTCCGGGGTGATCCTGTCGCAGATCCTGCGTGGCCTCGCCGACGTCACCGCCACCGCCGCGAGCGACGCCGGCGGCGACCTGCCCCACATCGACGCCGTCGTGCTGGGCGATGCGCTGCAGCGCGGCGTGGAGCTGGTCATCACCTCGATGGGCGGCGAGGAAGTCCCGGGGACCATCGTCTCGGTGTTACGGGCCGCCGCGACCGCCGTGCAGCAGTGCGCGCGCGCCGGGGACGGGCTCGCGCCGGCGGTCATCGCCGCCGGGGACGCGGCGGTGGTCGCCCTGGAAAAGACCCCCGAGCAGCTCGACGTGCTCGCCGACGCCGGAGCCGTGGACGCCGGCGGGCGGGGCCTGCTGGTCCTGCTGGACGCGTTGCGGACCACCATCACGGGGCAGGCGCCGGCCCGGGCGGTCTACGAGCTCGCGCCGCGGGCGCAGCGCACCGAAGCCCCCGCGCCGCGCCCGGCGCCCCAATTCGAGGTGATGTACCGGCTGGACGGCTGCGAGCCCGCGGCGGCGGACGCGCTGCGGGACCGGCTGGAGGACCTGGGCGATTCGGTGGGCATCGCGTCGGCGCCGTCGTCCGCGCAACGCACCTATTCCGTGCACGTGCACACCGACGACGCCGGCGCCGCCGTCGAGGCGGGACTGACGGCCGGACGACTCAGCCGCATCGTCATCTCGGCCCTGAGCTCCGGGGCCCCCGGGTTGCCCGCGGGCGGCTGGACGCGGGAACGGGCGGTGCTGGCCGTCGTCGACGGCGACGGCGCCGCCGAGCTGTTCGCCGGGGAAGGCGCCTCCGTGCTGCAACGCGACCCCGCGGCGCACGATCCCACGACCAACATCAGCGCGCACCAGCTGATGCGCGCCGTCGTCGACACCGGCGCCGCGCAGGTGATGGTGCTGCCCAACGGCTATGTGGCCGCCGAGGAGCTGGTCGCGGGGTGCACGGCGGCCATCGGCTGGGGGATCGACGTGGTGCCGATCCCGACCGGGTCGATGGTGCAGGGCCTGGCCGCGCTGGCCGTGCACGAGACCGGCAGGCAGGCCGTCGACGACGGCTACACCATGGCCCGGGCGGCCGGCGCCGCGCGGCACGGATCGGTGCGCATCGCCACCGAGAGCGCGTTGACCTGGGCGGGCCGCTGCCATCCCGGCGACGGCCTGGGCATCGCGGGCGACGAGGTGCTGATCGTGGCCGCCGACGCCGTCGAGGCGGCGATCGGCCTGCTCGACCTCCTGCTGGCCTCCGGCGGCGACCTGGTAACCGTGCTGCTGGGCGCCGGCATCGAGACCGATGGGGACGTCGGCGCCGTCGGCGACATCCTGGAAGAGCACATGCACGACCACCACCCGGGGACCGAACTGGTCACCTACCGCACCGGCCACCACGGTGACGCGCTGCTGATCGGGGTCGAGTAGCGATGGTGTCGCTGTCCGACCGGCTGGACTACGCCGTCGGCGGGAAGGTCGTGGAGCTCTTCGACGAGGTGTTCGGCATCCGGACCGTCAACGACCTGCTGCGCCACTACCCCCGCAGCTACACCGAGGGCGCCAGCCGCTGGGACGCCGACGACGAACGGCCGCCCGCCGGTGAACACATCACCATCGTCGACACGATCACCGACACCGAGACGTTCCCGATGAAGAAGACGCCGAAGAAGGTCTGCCACCGCATCACGCTCGGCTCCGGGCGCAACAAGGTGACCGCCACGTTCTTCAACGCGAACTACATCAAAAAGGACCTCACCACCGGCACCAAGGTGATGCTCTCCGGCGAGGTCGGGTTCTTCAGGAACGTCATGCAGCTCACCCATCCCGCGTTTCTCCTCCTCGACACGCCGGACGGGAAGAACCGCGGCACCGTGTCCCTCAAGAGCATCGCCAACGCCTCGCACGCCACCACCGGCGAAGACATCGCGGACGCGTATCAGCGCCACTTCTTCCCAATCTATGCGGCCAGCGCCAAGCTGCAGAGCTGGACCATCTTCGCCACCGTGCGCCAAGTGCTCGACGTCCTCGACCCGGTGCCCGATCCCCTGCCCGAGGACCTGCGCGCGAAATTCGGCCTGGTCTCCGAGGATCAGGCGTTGCGCGACATCCACCTCGCCGAAAGCGAGCCCCGCCGTCAGCGGGCACGCGAGCGCCTGACCTTCGACGAGGCCGTCGGGCTGCAGTGGGCCCTGGTGGCCCGCCGGCACGGCGAGCTTTCGGAATCGGGGCCCCCGGCGCCGCCGCGTTCGGACGGTTTGGCCGCGGAACTGTTGGGGCGGTTGCCTTTCGAGCTGACCGCGGGGCAGCGTGACGTGCTCGGCGTGCTGTCCGAGGGGCTGGCGTCCAACCGCCCGCTGAACCGCCTGCTGCAGGGGGAGGTGGGCTCGGGTAAGACGATCGTGTCGGTGCTGGCGATGCTGCAGATGGTGGACGCCGGTTATCAGTGCGCGCTGCTGGCCCCGACGGAAGTGCTTGCCGCGCAACATCTTCGATCCATCCGCGACGTGCTCGGCCCGCTGGCGATGGCGGGACAGCTGGGCGGCGCCGATCGGGCCACCCGGGTGGCGCTACTCAGCGGTTCCATGACCGCCGCGCAGAAGAAGCAGATCCGGTCCGAGATCGCCGGCGGTGAGGTGGGCATCGTCGTCGGCACCCACGCGCTGCTGCAAGACGCGGTGGAGTTCGACAACCTGGGCATGGTGGTGGTCGACGAGCAGCACCGCTTCGGGGTCGAACAGCGAGATCAGTTGCGGGCCAAGGCCCGTCCCGGTGTCACCCCGCACCTGCTGGTGATGACGGCGACGCCGATCCCGCGCACCGTCGCGCTCACCGTCTACGGGGACCTGGAAACGTCGACGCTGCGCGAACTTCCGCGTGGACGCCAGCCGATCACCAGCAACGTCATCTTCGTCAAGGACAAGCCCACCTGGCTCGGCCGCGCCTGGCAGCGCATCAGCGAAGAGGTCGCCGCCGGCCGGCAGGCCTACGTGGTGGCGCCCCGCATCGACGAGGACGACGATCCGGGCGCGCAGGAACAGAACGCCAAGGCCCCCGAGACCGCCGAAGGCCTCTACGCCCGACTGCGTTCCGGCGAGCTGGCGCACCTGCGGCTGGGGCTGATGCACGGGCGGCTGTCCGGCGACGAGAAGGACGCGGTGATGGCGGCCTTCCGCGCCGGCGAGATCGACGTGCTGGTGTGCACCACCGTCATCGAGGTCGGCGTCGACGTCCCCAACGCCACCGTGATGCTGGTGATGGACGCCGACCGGTTCGGGATCAGCCAGTTGCATCAGCTGCGCGGCCGGATCGGCCGCGGCCGGCACCCGAGCCTGTGCCTGTTCGCCAGCTGGTCCGCGCCCGACTCGCCGGCCGGCCGACGGCTGCGCGCGGTGGCCGGGACGCTGGACGGCTTCGCCCTGGCCGACCTGGACCTCAAGGAGCGCCGCGAGGGAGATGTCTTGGGCCGCAACCAGTCCGGGCGGGCGATCACGCTGCGGTTGCTGTCCCTGGCCGACCACCTGGAGTACATCGAGGCGGCGCGGGAATTCTGCGTCCGAACCTATTCCGAGGACCCCTCCGATCCCGGATTGGCCGTGCTGGCGGCGCGATTCACCGACACCGACCGCATCGAATACCTGGACAAGAGTTGAACCGCAAGGTGCTGTTGTGGTTGGCCGCGGCGGCCGCGCTCGCGGTGGTGGTGGCCTACCAGACTGTCGGGACCTCGGCCTCCCGGCACTCCGCGGAATACGCTGCGCGCGCGGACGTTCCGACGGTGCTGCCCGGCGTCGACGTGCTCGCGGGCATCCCGGTCGTGCCGGTGCGGCTGCACCGCTACGACTACCTGCGGGCGGCGTTCGGCGACGCCTGGGATGACGACAACGACGCGCCGTTGGGGCACAACGGGTGCGACACCCGCGACGACATCCTCAACCGCGATCTCGTCGACAAGACGTACGTGTCGATCAAGCGGTGCCCGGACGCCGTGGCCACCGGCACGCTGCACGACCCGTACACCAACAAGACGATCGCCTTTGCGCGCGGCCCCAAGGTCGGCGAATCGGTGCAGATCGACCACATCGTGCCGCTCGCGTACGCCTGGGACATGGGCGCGTACGGCTGGCCGGCGCCCGAGCGGCTGCGCTTCGCCAACGATCCGGCCAACCTGCTGGCCGTCGACGGGCCGGCCAATCAGGACAAGGGCGATTCGGCGCCGGGCCAATGGATGCCACCCAACGGGGCGTTCGCCTGCCAGTACGCCATGCAATTCATCGCCGTGCTGCGCGGCTATGCGCTGCCGGTGGATGCGGCGTCGACCGGTGTTTTGCGTCAGGCCGCCGCGAGCTGCCCCGCGGGGTAGCCGTCGCTTATGAACCCTCGTAGGTGTCGGGGTCCGGGCGCAGCCGGGTGCCGTCGTTGAGCCCGTTGATCGCATCCATGTGCTCGGCGGCCAACTCGAAATCGAACACGTCCATGTTGGTCGCGATGTGCTCTTCCTTGGCCGAGCGGAAGACGACCGCGTTGCCCAGCTGCAGGTTCCACCGCAGCAGCACCTGCGAGGCGGTCTTGCCGTATTCGCCGGCGATCGAGCTCACGGTCGGGTTGTCGATCAACTTGCCCAGCGCCAGCGGCGTGTAGGACTGCGTGACGACGTTGTGCTCGGCGTTGGTCTTGCGCAACGCCTCCTGGTTGAGCAGCGGGTGCAGCTCGATCTGGTTGACCGCGGGAGTGACGAACGTGAGGTCGATGACCGTCGTCAGGTGTTCCTCGGTGAAGTTGGAGACGCCGATCGAGCGGGCCTGCCCGTCCCCGCGGGACTGGATCATTCCGCCGAAGGAGTTCACGTAGTTGCCCAGCGACGGGGCCGGCCAGTGAATCAGGTACAGGTCGACGTAATCCAGGCCCAGCCGTTCCAGGCTGGCGGTGCAGGCGTCCATCGCCCCCTTGAAACCCTGATCGGAGGTGGCCAGCTTGGTGGTCACGAACAGCTCGGCGCGCGGAATCCCGGAGGCGGCGATGGCGCGCCCGACGGCGGCCTCGTTGCCATAGGCCGCGGCGGTGTCGATGAGCCGGCAACCGATTTCCAGCGCCGCCGATACCGCGCGTTCGGTCTCGTCGTCCGACAATTCCGCGACGCCCAGGCCCAGGGCCGGCATCGTGTTTTCGTCGTTGAGAGCAATTGAGGGTGCGGCGGAGCCCGACTCGCCAGTCAATTCATTCACCTGCCTGTGAAATTAATGGTCCGAGATTGTGCACCGAGCCGGGTTCCGCCATCGCGCGAGAAGATCAACGGCGTTCGGCGCCGAGTTCGAGGCGCTGCGTTCGAAATCGAACACGTCGAAGTTGCTCGCAATCCGTGAGGCTTCATCGGCTTGGGGATCACGATATTACCGAGGGAGCAAATGCAACCTAATCAACACCTGGGCAGGTGTCCATCCGCGGCCTCCGGTACCCGGCGCGCCACCACGTACAGTTGGTCGCGCGGCACACCGGAATCGGCGGCCGCTCAGGGGTGAAATCACTTTCGTCGTCAAGCGGTGCCACGTTGTTTGAAAAGGGGGTTGCCCATGACCAAGCCTCTGTCTGCCGCGCCAGACGTGCACACCGCAGCGCAGCGCGCGTCGGTGCCCCTGGCCAGTCGCATCCAGGGCGCCGTCACCAGCGCCGGGGTCAAGGTCATCCCGTGGATCCCGACCGCGGTGCGACGAGGGCTGGTTCGCGGCCGATCGGTCATCATCGACGGCAACACCCTCGATCCCACCTTGCAGCTGATGTTGTCGGGCCTGCGCGCCGTCGGCATCGACGGGCTGGTCGTCGGCGACGACCCGGCGGCGTCCCGGGCGCAGATGCACGACTCGACCGTGGGTTTCCCCGGTCCGCAGATCCACGTCGAGGTCACCGAGTTGTCGCTGCCCGGCCCGGCCGGGGACATCGGCGCCCGGCACTATCGTCCGGCCGACGGCGCGGCGGCCCCGTTGCTGGTCTTCTACCACGGCGGCGGCTGGTCGATCGGTGACCTGGACACCCACGACGCGCTGTGCCGGCTGACCTGCCGTGACGCGGGCGTCCACGTGTTGTCGATCGACTACAGGCTGGCCCCCGAGCACCCGGCGCCGGCCGCGATCGAGGACGCGTACGCGGCGTTCACGTGGGCATACGAGCACGCCGGCGAGCTGGGCGCCGCGCCCGGCCGTATCGCGGTCGGCGGCGACAGTGCCGGGGGCAACCTCGCCGCCGTCGTCAGCCAACTGGCGCGCGACGAGGGCGGCCCCGCGCCGGTGTTGCAGTGGCTGATCTATCCGCGGACCGACTTCACCGCGAAGACCCGGTCTCTGAGCCTTTTCTCGCGGGGCTTCCTGCTGACCAAACGCGACATCGACTGGTTCGAGTCCCAATACCTGCGAAGTTCGGAGCTGGACCGCACGGACCCGCGCGTCTCGCCGGCCCTGGCCGAATCGCTGGCCGGACTGGCGCCGGCGCTGATCGCGGTTGCGGGCTTCGACCCGCTGCGCGACGAGGGCAAGGCCTACGCCGAGGCGCTGCGGGCCGCCGGGACGGCGGTCGACCTGCGTTACCTGGGCTCGCTGACCCACGGCTTCGCCAACATGTTCCAGCTGGGCGGCGACAGCATGGTCGCGACCAGCGAGCTGATCTCGGCCCTGCGCGCACACCTCAGCCGGGTCTGAGTCGCCCGGCGGCCCGCGCCGGTAATCTAGAGGCGCCTTGTCCGATCGCTTTGTCGGCAGACCGACAACTCGCCTACCGAAAGATCAGGGAACCTGTGGCCGACAAACCCAAACGCCCCCCACGATTCGACATGAAGTCGGCCTCCGGCGGTAAGTCCGGCCGGCTCGTCCAGATCGGCGGTACCGCGTTCGTCGTGATCTTCGCGGTCGTCCTCGTCTTCTACATCGTGACGTCGAACCACAAGAAGCCCGCCGCCACCGGCGCGGGCGACACGGTGCGGGTGACGTCGAGCAAGCTGGTCACCCAGCCCGGCACCAACAACCCCAAGGCCGTGGTGACGTTCTACGAGGACTTCCTGTGCCCGGCCTGCGGCAACTTCGAACGCACCTTCGGGCCGACGGTGTCGCGGCTCATCGACGTCGGGGCCATCGCGGCCGATTACTCCATGGTGTCGATCCTGGACAGCTCGCGGAACCACAACTATTCGTCGCGCGCGGCCAACGCGGCCCGCTGCGTCGCCGACGAATCCCTCGACGCCTTCCGCCGTTTCCATACCGCGCTGTTCACCACCGACATTCAGCCCAGCGAAACCGGCAAGAGCTTCCCGGACAACGCGCGGTTGATCGAACTCGCCCGTGAGGCCGGCGCCGCGGGCAAGGTGCCCGACTGCATCAACAGCGGCAAATACCTCGACAAGGTCACCGGCGAGGCCGCGGCCGCACAGATCAAGGCCACGCCGACGATCAAGATCAACGGCGAGGACTACGACCCGTCGACGCCCGACGCGCTGGTCAGCAAGATCAAAGAGATCGTGGGCAACATCCCGGGCATCGACGGCGCGGTCGCGCCGGCCGCCATGTGACCGGCGCGGTGTCGACCGAATCGGCCGATCCCAGCGCCGATCCCACCCCGGCCCCGGTGCCGGCGCCCAGCGCGTGGTGGCTGCTGATCGCCGGGGCGATCGGCCTGGTCGCGTCGATGACGCTGACGGTCGAGAAGATCGACATCCTGCTCGACCCGTCGTACGTGCCGTCCTGCAACATCAACCCGATCCTGTCGTGCGGCTCGGTGATGATGACGCCGCAGGCGTCGCTGCTGGGGTTCCCCAACCCGTTGCTCGGCCTGGTGGCCTTCACCGTGGTGATCGTCACCGGACTGCTGGCGTTGACGAAAGTTGTTCTGCCCCAATGGTATTGGCTGGGACTGACGGCCGGGGTGCTGGCCGGTGCGATGTTCGTGCACTGGCTGATCTTCCAGAGCCTGTATCGCATCGGCGCGTTGTGCCCGTACTGCATGGTGGTGTGGGTCATCACCATGTCGCTGCTGGTGGTGGTCGCCTCGATCGCGTATCGCCCTGCGCTGCAGGCCCGCCAAGCCGGCCCGGCGTGGGTGGTGTACCAATGGCGATGGTCGATCGCCGCGCTGTGGTTCACCGCGGTGTTTCTGCTGTGCATGGCGCGGTTCTGGGACTATTGGTCGACGCTGCTGTAGGAATCTGGACGTGACCCGGATCATCGGCGGCGTGGCCGGGGGCCGGCGCATCGCGGTCCCGCCGCGGGGCACGCGGCCCACTACCGACCGGGTCCGCGAGTCGCTGTTCAACATCCTGACCGCGCGCCGCGAGCTGCGCGGCCTGGCGGTTTTGGACCTCTACGCCGGCTCGGGCGCCCTGGGATTGGAGGCGCTCTCCCGCGGCGCCGCCAGCGCGCTCTTCGTGGAGTCCGACCCGCGCACCGCGTCGGTCATCGCGCGCAACATCGACACCCTGGGGCTGCCGGGCGCGACGCTGCGCCGGGGCGCGGTGGCGGCCGTGCTGTCGGCCGGGACCGCCTCTCCCGTCGACCTCGTCCTGGCCGACCCGCCGTACGACGTCGCCGCCGCCGAGGTCGAGGCCGTGCTGGCGGCGCTGATCGCGCACGGGTGGGTGCGCGAGGGCGCCGTCGCGGTCGTCGAGCGCGCGGCCGGCGGCGCGCCGCTGCGCTGGCCGGCCGGCTGGTCGGTGTGGCCGCAACGCGTTTACGGCGACACCCGTTTGGAGCTCGCCGAGCGGGTATGAGCGGGCGTGTACCGTCATTTGCCATGGCGCCGCTCCTCCGCATCGCTTCGCTCTGCATCGTCTCGGCGCGCGCCATGGCGCCGCTCCTCATTGCTTGCTCTGCATCGTCGCCGGCGCACCACGTGGGCGCCGCTCCTCCGCATCGCTTCGCTCTGCATCGTCGTCGGCGCGGGCTATGAGCGGCGCGGTATGCCCGGGCTCGTTTGACCCGGTGACGTTGGGCCACATCGACGTCTTCGAGCGCGCGTCGGCTCAGTTCGACGAGGTGGTGGTGGCGATCCTGACCAACCCCGCCAAGAAGGGCATGTTCGACCTCGACGAGCGGATCGCGATGATCAACGAATCGACGACGCACCTGCCCAATCTGCGGGTGGAGGCCGGGCAGGGCCTGGTGGTCGATTTCGTGCGGTCGCGGGGGATGACCGCCATCGTGAAGGGGCTGCGCACCGGCACCGACTTCGAATACGAGCTGCAGATGGCGCAGATGAACAAGCACGTCGCCGGTGTCGACACCTTTTTCGTCGCGACCGCGCCCCGGTATTCGTTCGTGTCGTCGTCGTTGGCCAAGGAGGTCGCCATGCTCGGTGGCGACGTGTCGGAGCTGCTGCCCGAAGCGGTCAACCGTCGCTTGCGCGAAAAGCGTGCCGGTCGGTCCTGAGCGACACCGTCTGCCGCCGAAGGCGTTGGGCGGCAACGTCGTTGACGAGACGGCAACGGTGTGGAGTAGCCGGGCGCTGCGCGGGTACCCGATGGCTCCGAGCGCGCAACGCCACGCCCAGCGAGCGGAACGGGTCAATTACGCCACGGCGGAACGTATCTTGAAGATCTGATCCGAAGAAGAGGGGGGTTCGCGCGGTCGCCGACGTCAAAGGAGAACGGCAGCCATGACGGTAGACAATCTTTTCGACGTTCCCGAGGCCGCGACCAACCTGATCGCCCTGCTGGCCGACGAGGGAGTCGCGCACTTCTTCATCAACCCCGGAACCGACTCCGCCCCGATCCAGGAAGCGCTGGCGGCGGCGCGCGCGGCCGGCACGCCGAGCCCGCGGGCGGTGCTGTGTGTCCACGAGAGCGTCGCGTTGGCGGCGGCTATCGGACACCACATGGCCAGCGGCCGTCCGCAGGCGGTCATGGTGCACGTCGATGCCGGGACGCTGAACCTGGGCTGCCAGCTGCACAACGCCCAGCGCAACGGGACGCCGGTGGTGATGTTCGCCGGGCGCACCCCCTACAGTTCGGCGCCGGAGGTCCGCGGCCACCGCGACGCCTACATCCATTGGCAGCAGGAGCAACTCGACCAGCCGGCCGTCGTGCGCAACTACGCCAAATGGCACATGGAGGTTCCCCGCGGGCGAGAGTTGGCCCCCATCGTCCGGCGGGCATTCCAGGTCGCCCAGTCCAGCCCGTCCGGACCCGCCTACGTCATGCTGCCGCGAGAAGCCCTGATGGAGCCCGGCAGCCGTGTGTTGCCGCGCCGGCTGCCGCCGGCCATACCGCCCGGCCCGGACCCCGGGGCCCTGGGCCGGCTGGCCGGGATCCTGGTCGCCGGGCAGCGGGTCGTCATCGTCGCGTGCCGGACCGCGGCGGAACCCGGGGCCGCGGTCGTGTTGGCCCGCATCGCCGAGCTGCTCGGTGCGCCGGTGATCGACCAGGGCGACCGCGCCAACCTGCCGTTCGGGCACCCCCTGCACGTGGTGGGCGACGCGGGCCCGCTGGAAACCGCCGACACCGTGCTGCTGCTGGACTCCGAAGTGCCCTGGGTGCCCGCACAGCTGGCCCCGCCCGCGGATGCCCACGTGGTGCAGATCGACGCGGACCCCGTCAAGGCCGGCATGCCGCTGTGGTCCTATCCGGTCGAGATCGCGCTGACCGCCGACACGCGGGTGACGCTGGTGCTGCTCGAGCAGACCCTGCTGCGGCTGGCCACCGACGAGCTGCGCGAGAAGTGGAGCGCGCGGCGGCGGGCGGCCGAATCCGATGTCGCGCAACGCCGCCGGGAGGCGGCGCGCCGTGCCGCGTCCGACCGGCCGGCCGATGCGCCCGACGCGATGCTGGCCGCGCTGGGCGCCGCGCTGCCGCACGACGCCGTGGTGGTCCAGGAGGCGGTGACCAACCGGCCCGCCGTGGCCCGGCAGGTCCAGCGGCCGCCGGGGCAGTTCTTCGACACGGGCGCACCGGCGTTGGGCTGGGCGCTCGGCGGGGCCTTCGGGGTCAAACTGGCCAGGCCGCAGGCGCCCGTCGTCGCGATCTGCGGTGACGGTTCGTTCAACTTCGGTGTGCCCACGGCCGCGTTGTGGTCGGCGCATCGCCATGACGCGCCGTTCGTGACGGTGGTCTTGAACAACCACTCGTACCTGGCCTCGAAGCTGCCGGTGATGGAGCTCTATCGGCCGGGAATATCGATGCGGGAGAACGACTTTCCCGAGACCCGGCTCACGCCGGACACCGACTACGCCGCCCTGGCGCGCGCGTGCGGGGGAAGCGGACGCAGCGTGACCACGCCGGCGGAGATGCGCGAGGCCATCGGGTGGGCGCTCGCCGAGGCGGACGAGGGCCGGTGCACGGTGCTCGATGTGCAGTTGCCGCAACCGTGACGCGGATCAATGCGCGTGGCCGGAGCGGTCGGCGTCGGGGGAGCCGCCCATCATGCGCAGCATCGGCAGGCCCCCTGAGGTGATGAACCGGGCGACGAGGACGATCGCGAGCACGCCGAAGGCGATGTTGAGCAAGGTCGTGTAGTTCCACGAGATAGAGGCCTCCAGCACGGTCGCGTTGCGTTGCGCCGGGATGAGATGCGTTGTGCCGAAGATCAATTCGACCAGGTATCCGGCGACCACCATCGCGGCGTAGAAGGTGCCCAGCAGGGTCAGCATCATCTTGGTGCCGTAGTACTTGCGGTAGATGTTCAGGATCGGGAGGATCAACAGGTCGGCGTAGATGAACGCGATGACGCCCCCGAAGCTGATCCCCCCGTTCCACAACACCGCGGCCAGCGGGACGTTGCCGATCGAGCACACGAAGGACACGATCGCCACGACGGGGCCCACGAGCGGACCCCACAGCGCCGACCAGACCGGGTGATCCACCAAAAAGAAGCTCTGCCAGAACTTCTCGGGAACCCACGCCGCGACGGCCCCCGCGATCAACAGGCCCAGGATAAGGTCGCGCAGGATCGCCAGCCACTCCATCACGAACACGTGCGAGACCGAGGTGAAGCCGGCCGGGGAGAACAGCCGCCGCCAGAACGAGCCTTCTCCTTTGACCGACATGTCCATGGCGGCATGGCCTTCCATCGATCCGGCGATTCCCTTTTCGGCCTGCTCGCGGGCGGCGTCGACGAGTCGCGAGCGCACGAACAGCCGGAACAAGGCGGCGAGCACCACGATCATCAACGGGCCGCCGACGAATTCGGCGGCGGTGAACTGCCAGCCCATCAGCAGCGCCAGGATGATGCCCAACTCCGCCACGAGGTTGGTCGAACCGATCTCGAACGCCATCGCGGCGGTGAAGTCGGCGCCCTTGCGGAACAGCGATCGCGCCAGGGCCACCGCGGCGTACGAGCACGACGACGACGCCGCCCCCAGCCCGGCGGACACCGCCAGGGTGCGGGGGCGGTCATCGCCCATCAGCGCCACGATCGTCGAGCGCCGCACCACCGCCTGCACCACCGCCGAGAGGGTGAAGCCGACGATCAGCGCCCACAGGATTTCCCATGTCATCGAACCCGCGAGCGTCAGGGCGTGCCCGATCGCCGATAGCACCGTCATCACTGAAACCTCCTGCGGTGAGCCGCCGGCGCGAGGTGAGTCTGTTCCGACGGATCGGACTATACCCCTTGGGGGTATAAGGGCACAGGGCCCGATCGTCCGGCGGTTCCTCGGACCCTAGAATCGCTGGCAAATAGCCGGGTCCGGGCGCGTCGACGCAAAACCCACACCGGGGCAAAGGCCGCAGCGGCGCGGCCCGGCGACGAATATGGACGAACCACCGCGCGCGGCCGTCGCCGCCGCGAAAACAGCGTGAACGGGCGCTTTCGCATGAAACTCACTGACCACGCCCACGCCGGCACCGGCTCGCCGGGGCGTTTAGGACACCGGGAACGGGCAAATACCCGACACACCGGTGTCGCCACCGCTGTCACAGAGACAACACCAGGCACACTGGTAACAACAGTTTTGCAGACGCCAGGAGGGTACGGCCGTGTATCGAGTGTTTGAAGCGCTGGATGAATTGAGCGCCATCGTCGAAGAAGCCCGCGGCGTCCCGATGACGGCCGGCTGCGTGGTGCCCCGCGGCGACGTGCTGGAGCTGATCGATGACATCAAGGACGCGATTCCGGGCGAGCTGGACGACGCCCAGGACGTGCTGGACGCGCGCGATTCCATGCTGCAGGACGCCAAGACGCACTCCGAGTCCATGGTCGAATCGGCGACCACCGAGTCGGAGTCCATGCTCAACCACGCCCGCGCGGAGGCCGACCGGCTGCTGTCGGACGCGAAGGCGCAGGCCGACCGGATGGTGAGCGAAGCCCGCCAGCACAGCGAGCGCATGGTCGGCGAGGCCCGCGAGGAGTCGATGCGCATCGCCACCGCGGCCAAACGCGACTACGAGGCCAGCGTCGGGCGCGCCCAGGCCGAGGCCGACCGGCTGCTCGAAAACGGCAACATCTCCTACGAGAAGGCCGTGCAAGAGGGCATCAAGGAACAGCAGCGCCTGGTGTCGCAGAACAGCGTGGTCGAGGCGGCCAACGCCGAGGCCACCCGGCTCATCGACTCGGCGCACGCCGAGGCCGACCGGCTGCGGGGCGAATGCGACATCTACGTCGACAACAAGCTCGCCGAGTTCGAGGAATTTCTCAACGGCACCCTGCGGTCGGTGGGCCGCGGCCGCCACCAACTGCGGACGGCGGCCGGGACGCACGACTACGCCGTGCGCTAGCGTTTCGCCGCCCGCCCAGCGGGCGGGCGAGCCCTGGAATTGTGCGGCCGGCGCCGTAGGATTTCCGATATGACGCGCCAGCACACCACCTCATCGACGCGCGGCGGTGCGCCTCGGCTATCTGGGCCGATGACGTTCGACATCACCCGGCTCGGGCGGCGGCCCGGCGCGATGGTGACCGTGCGCAACACCGTGCCTAGCCGGGCCCGCATCGGGCTGGACATGATCGCGATCGAGGCCGGCGCCCCCCTGGAACTGGACCTACAGGTCCAGTCGGTGTCCGAGGGCGTCCTGGTGACCGGGACGGTGACCGCGCCCACCGCCGGCGAATGCGCGCGGTGCCTGACCCCGCTCGACGGGACCGTGCAGGTGCGGTTGACCGAACTGTTCGCCTACCCGGACAGCACCACGGAGGCGACCACCGAGGAGGACGAGGTCGGCCACATCGTCGACGACACCATCGACCTCGAGCAGTCCATCGTCGACGCGGTGGGGCTCGAACTCCCGTTCTCGCCGGTGTGCACGCCGGATTGCCCGGGGCTGTGCCCCGAATGCGGGGTGCCGCTGGCCGCCGAGCCGGGCCATCAGCACGACCGCATCGACCCGCGCTGGGCCAAGCTGGCGGGCATGTTCGACCCCGAGGCGGACGAATCGCGGGGTGAGCGGTGAGCTCACGGCAGGCTCTGCTCGACGCCCTCGGGGTTGAGCTGCCCGACGAACTGCTGTCCTTGGCGCTGACGCACCGCAGCTACGCCTACGAACACGGCGGGCTGCCGACCAACGAGCGGCTGGAGTTTCTCGGCGACGCCGTGCTGGGCCTGACCATCACCGACGAGCTCTACCACCGCCATCCCGATCGCAGCGAGGGGGACCTGGCCAAGCTGCGGGCCAGCGTCGTCAACACCCAGGCGCTGGCCGACGTCGGGCGAAAGCTCTGCGACGGGGGCCTCGGGGTGCACCTGCTGCTGGGGCGCGGGGAGGCGAACACGGGCGGGGCGGACAAGTCGAGCATCCTGGCCGACGGCATGGAATCGCTGCTGGGTGCGATCTACCTCGAGCACGGGATCGACGTTGCGCGCGAGGTGATCCTGCGGTTGTTCGGCCCGCTGCTGGACGCCGCGCCGACGCTGGGGGCCGGGCTGGACTGGAAGACCAGCCTGCAGGAGCTGACCGCGGCCCGCAGCATGGGCGCGCCGTCCTACGTCGTCACCTCGACCGGCCCCGACCACGACAAGGAATTCACCGCCGTGGTCGTGGTGGCCGACACCGAATACGGCTCGGGCGTGGGCCGCTCCAAGAAGGAAGCCGAACAGAAGGCCGCGGCGGCGACCTGGAAGGCGCTGGAAGCGCTGGACACCGTTCCCGGCAGCTGAATCGATGCCCGAACTGCCCGAAGTCGAGGTGGTGCGCCGCGGCCTGCACGCCCATGTGGTGGGAAAGACGATCACGGCCGTCCGGGTGCACCACCCGCGCGCGGTCCGACGCCACGAGGCGGGGGCCGCGGACCTGACCGCCCGGCTCCTCACCGACCGGATCACCGGCACCGACCGGCGCGGTAAGTACCTGTGGCTGCTGCTCGACAGCGACGCGGCGCTCGTCGTGCACCTCGGCATGAGCGGGCAGATGCTGCTCGGCGCGGTGCCGCGCGCCGACCACGTCCGGATCTCCGCCCTGCTCGACGACGGGACCGTGCTGAGCTTCGCCGATCAGCGCACCTTCGGCGGGTGGATGCTCGCCGACCTGGTCGAGGTGGACGGCAGCGTGGTGCCCGAACCCGTCGCGCACCTGGCGCGTGACCCGCTGGACCCCCGGTTCGACGCCGACGCCGTCGTAAAGGTCTTGCGGCGCAAGCACTCCGAAATCAAGCGCCAGCTGCTCGACCAGCAGGTGGTGTCGGGCATCGGCAACATCTATGCCGACGAGGCGCTGTGGCGGGCCAAGGTGCACGGGGCGCGGATCGCCGACGCGCTGACCCGCAAGCAGTTGACCGCCGTGCTCGACGCGGCCGCCGACGTGATGCGTGACGCGCTGGCCAAGGGCGGGACCTCGTTCGATTCGCTGTACGTCAACGTCAACGGCGAATCCGGATACTTCGACCGCTCACTGGACGCCTACGGCCGCGAAGGCCAGGGCTGCCGCCGCTGCGGCGCGGTGATGCGCAGGGAGAAGTTCATGAACCGCTCGTCGTTCTATTGCCCGAAATGCCAACCGCGCCCGCGTGTTTGAGTGTGAAGACTTGGCTTTGACGGTGACCACACGGTTGCGACACGCCGAGGGTGGGTGACCGGCTTTCACACGGGACGCCCCGCGTTCACACTCGACTACGCAAAAGGTGCATCACTCGAAGATGTCACGGCGCAGCGTCCCCGTGGGCAGCGCCGGATCCACAAACCACTCGTGGCTGAACAGCGCGCCGAACACCTGGGGCGGCAACCGCATCAGGAGCCCGAACAGGCGCGCGCCCAGGCCCGAACTGCCGATCTGGGAACGGTGCGCGGCAAAAGCGTCCCGCTTCTGGCGGGCGAAGCGGAACACGTTGACCCGGTGGGTGATGGTCGCGCGCGGGGCATACGCGCCCCGGACGATGTCACGTTCGTACGGTCCGGGCAGCCGCAGCAGGTGCGCGAGATCGCTGACGCGAAGCAGCATTTCGCGCGGCATCGTCACCTCGAGCACCCGGGGAATCGCGGCGAGCTCGGCGGCTCGCTTGCCGACGTGGTGCACCTGCACATGATCGCGGTGGCCGTAGCCGCCGTTGGGCTGGTAGCTGAGCAGCAGATCGGCGCGCTCATCGCGAAGGATGGTGGCCAGCCGCCCCGCCGCCTCGTCGAGGTCCGCCCGCCCGAATCGGGTGCGCCCGGGCGGATCGGGGTAGAACAGCGGGCCGTAGCCGCTGTCGGCGTAGCCGAGGCACTCCACCCGCTGGGCCCCGAGAATGCTTGCGCTCGACCGCAATTCGCCCAGCCTGTTGCCGTCCTCGTTGTGCACTCGCCCGTCGGTCGCCGTGACCACGACGACGCGATGCCCGGCCGCGGACGCGCGCGCAAGCGTGCCGCCGGTGAGGACCACCTCGTCGTCGGGGTGCGCGTGGAACGCGACGACGGTGGCCATGCCAAACAGTATGCCCGCGCGTCACGGCGCGGCCGGCCGGTAGAAATGAGCCATGGCCGAACTATGGGTGGAACGCACCGGAACTCGCCGCTACACGGGATACAGCTCGCGGGGAGCGCAGGTGCTCGTCGGCTCCGAGGACGTCGACGGCGTGTTCACTCCCGGCGAGCTGCTCAAGATCGCGCTCGCGGCCTGCAGCGGGATGTCCAGCGATATGCCGCTGGCCCGCCGGCTGGGCGACGACTACAAGGCGGTCGTCAGGGTCTCCGGCGCGGCCGACCGCGAGCAGGAACGCTATCCGCTGCTCGAGGAGACGCTGGAGCTGGATCTGTCGGGGTTGGCCGAGGACGAGAAGGAGCGCCTGCGCGTCGTGGTCAACCGGGCCATCGACCAGGTCTGCACGGTCGGGCGCACCCTGCAGTCCGGCACCACCGTCAACTTCGAGGTGAGCGATGTCGGATCCTGACGCCCGGCTCACCGCCTGGGTGCACGGGAACGTCCAGGGGGTGGGTTTCCGCTGGTGGACGCGGTGCCGGGCGTTGGAGCTGGGCCTCACCGGCTACGCCGCGAACCAGGCCGACGGCCGGGTGCTGGTGGTCGCCCAGGGGCCGCGGGAGGCCGGCGAGAAGCTGCTGGAGCTGCTGCGGGGCGGCGCGTCCTGGCCCGCCCAGCCCGGACGCGTCGACAAGGTCGTCGCCGACTGGTCGCAGCCCCAGGAGCGTTTCGAGGGGTTCGTCGAGCGGTGACGGCGCCTGCTTCTCGTGGCTGATGTGACCACTGTGACCAGTGCGTCGCCCCGCGACGCCGCCGGCAGATTTCGGCCCGGCCGACACCCCTCGGTGAGCCTGTCCGGGATGGTTTGAGCGGTAGTCTGGCTCGCCGTGTACCTCAAGAGTCTGACGCTGAAGGGCTTCAAGTCCTTTGCCTCGCCGACGACTCTGCGTTTCGAGCCGGGCATCACCGCGGTGGTCGGGCCCAACGGTTCGGGCAAGTCCAACGTCGTCGACGCGCTGGCCTGGGTCATGGGCGAGCAGGGCGCCAAGACGCTGCGCGGCGGGAAGATGGAGGACGTCATCTTCGCCGGGACCTCGTCGCGCGCCCCGCTGGGCCGCGCCGAGGTCACCGTCACCATCGACAACTCCGACAACGCGCTGCCCATCGAGTACTCCGAGGTCTCGATCACCCGGCGGATGTTCCGCGACGGCGCCAGCGAATACGAAATCAACGGCAGCAGTTGCCGTTTGATGGACGTTCAGGAACTGCTGAGCGACTCCGGGATCGGCCGGGAGATGCACGTCATCGTCGGGCAGGGCAAGCTCGACGAGATCCTGCAGTCGCGGCCCGAGGACCGTCGCGCGTTCATCGAGGAAGCCGCGGGCGTGCTCAAGCACCGCAAGCGCAAGGAGAAGGCCCTCCGCAAGCTCGACGCGATGTCGGCGAACCTGGCCCGGCTCACCGACCTGACCACCGAGCTGCGCCGCCAGCTCAAACCGTTGGGCCGCCAGGCCGAGGTGGCCCGCCGCGCCCAGACGATCCAGGCCGACCTGCGTGACGCGCGGCTGCGGCTGGCCGCCGACGACCTGGTCAACCGCAAGGGCGAGCGCGAGGCCATCTTCGAGGCCGAGGCCGCCATGCGGCGCGAGCACGACGAGGCCTCCGCGCGGCTGGCCGTCGCGTCCGAGGAGCTCACCGCGCACGAGACCGCCGTCGGCGAGCTCTCCGGGCGCGCCGAATCGGTGCAGCACACCTGGTTCGCGCTGTCCGCGCTGGCCGAACGGGTGGCCGCCACGGTGCGCATCGCCAGCGAGCGGGCCCAGCACCTCGACGTGGAGCCGGTGGCGGCGGGCGACACCGACCCCGACGCTTTGGAAGCCGAGGCCGAGCAGGTCGCGATCGCCGAGCAGCGGCTGCTGGCGGAGTTGGCCGCGGCGCGCACCCGGCTCGACGGCGCGCGCGCCGAGTTGGCCGAGCGCGAGCGCGAGGCCGCCGAGGCCGACCGGGCGCACATGGCGGCGGTGCGCGCCGAGGCGGATCGGCGCGAAGGGCTGGCGCGGCTGGCCGGTCAGGTGGAGACGATGCGGGCGCGTGTCGAGTCGATCGACGACAGCGTCGCGCGGCTGTCCGAACGCATCGAAGCCGCCGCCGCCCGCGCCCAGCAGGCCAAGGCCGAATTCGAAACCGTGCAGGGTCGCGTCGGGGAACTCGACCAGGGCGAGATGGGACTCGACGAGCACCACGAGCGCACCGTGGCCGCGCTGCGGTTGGCCGACGCGCGGGTCGCCGAACTGCAGTCCGCCGAGCGGGACGCCGAACGCCAGGTGGCCTCGCTGCGCGCCCGCATCGACGCGCTCGCCGTCGGCCTCGAACGCAAGGACGGCGCCGCCTGGCTTACCCAAAACCATTCCGGCACAGGTCTTTTGGGTCCGATGGCCAAGCTGGTCAAGGTCCGCTCCGGCTACGAGGCGGCGCTGGCCGCGGTGCTGGGATCGGCGGCCGACGCGCTGGCCGCCGAGAGCTTCGGCGCGGCCCGGTCCGCGGTCGCCGCGCTCAAACAGGCCGACGGCGGCCGGGCCGCGCTGGTGCTCGGAGACTGGCCCGCCGATCACCCCGCCCCGCAGGCCGCCCCGGCGGGCGCGCTGTGGGCGCTCGACCTGATCGACGCTCCCGAGCGGCTGCGCGGCGCGATCACGGCGATGCTCTCGGGCGTCGCGGTGGTCGACGACCTGGACCGGGCGCTGGCCCTGGTGGCCGAGCATCCCCGGTTGCGCGCGGTCACCCTCGACGGCGACCTGGTGGGCGCCGGCTGGGTGAGTGGGGGCTCCGATCGCAAGCTGTCCACGCTCGAGGTGACCTCCGAGATCGACAAGGCCGGCGACGAGCTGACCGCCGCGGAGGCCCAGGTGGCCCAGCTGAGCGCGGCGCTGTCCGGCGCGCTGACCGAGCAGGCCGCCCGCCAGGACTCCGCCGAGCAGGCGCTGGCCGCCCTCAACGAATCCGACAGCGCCATCTCGGGAATGTACGAACAGCTCGGCCGGCTCGGCCAGGAAGCCCGCACGTCCGAGGACGAGTGGAGCAGGCTGCTGCGGCAACGCGAGGAGCTCGAAGCGGGCCGGACCCAGACCGTCGCCGAAGTCACCGAACTGGAAACCCGGCTGCGCAACGCCCAGGAGACCCAGCAGGCGCCGGCGGAGGAACCGGTGGACCGCCAGCAGATCGCCGCCGCCACCGAGAACGCGCGCAGCGTCGAAGTGGAGGCCCGGCTCGCGGTGCGCACCGCCGAGGAGCGCGCGAACGCGGTGCGCGGGCGGGCGGATTCGTTGCGCCGCGCGGCCGCCGCCGAACGCGAAGCCCGGGTGCGGGCCCAGCAAGCACGTGAGGCGCGGCTGCGGGCGGCCGCGGTGGCCGCGGCGGTGGCCGACTCCGGCCGGCTGCTGGCGCAGCGGTTGAACGGGGTCGTCGACTCGGCGTCCAAGATCCGCGACGCCCTGGCCGCCGAACGCCAGCAGCGCGCGACGGCGATGGCGGCGGTGCGCGACGAGGTGAACGCGCTGGGCGCCCGGGTGGCCGCCCTGACCGACTCGCTGCACCGCGACGAGGTGGCCAACGCCCAGGCTGCGCTGCGGATCGAGCAGCTCGAGCAGATGGTGCTCGAGCAGTTCGGCATGGCGCCCGAGGATTTGATCGCCGAGTACGGCCCGCAGAACGAGCTGCCGCCGACCGACCTGGAAATGGCCGAATACGAGCAGGCCAAGGAGCGCGGCGAGCAGGTCTTCGCGCCGGCCCCCATTCCCTACGACCGCGCCACCCAGGAGCGCCGGGCCAAGCGGGCCGAGCGCGAACTGGCCGAACTCGGCAGGGTCAACCCGCTGGCGCTGGAGGAGTTCGCCGCGCTCGAGGAGCGCTACAACTTCCTGTCCACCCAGCTCGAGGACGTCAAGGCCGCCCGCAAGGACCTGCTCGGGGTGGTCGACGAGGTCGACGCCCGCATCCTGCAGGTGTTCAGCGAGGCCTATGCCGACGTGGAGCGCGAATTCACCGAGGTCTTCACCGTGCTGTTCCCCGGCGGCGAGGGCCGGCTGCGGCTGACCGATCCGGGCGACATGCTCACCACGGGCATCGAGGTGGAGGCCCGTCCGCCGGGCAAGAAGGTCACCCGGCTCTCCCTGCTGTCCGGTGGCGAGAAGGCGCTGACCGCGGTGGCGATGCTGGTGGCGATCTTCCGGGCCCGCCCGTCGCCGTTCTACATCATGGACGAGGTGGAGGCCGCCCTCGACGACACCAACCTGCGGCGCCTGATCTCGCTGTTCGAGCTGCTGCGGGCGCGCTCGCAGCTCATCATCATCACCCACCAGAAGCCGACCATGGAGGTCGCCGACGCGCTCTACGGCGTGACCATGCAGGGCGACGGCATCACCGCGGTGATCTCCCAGCGGATGCGCGGCCAGCAGGTGGAGCAGTTGGTCACGACCTGATCGGCGGGCCGGGGCACGCCCCGGTGACCGACCGGCACCGGACCGCTTGAAACAATGTCAGCGTGTCCCAAGGTCTTTGGATCGCGCTCGCGGTCCTGATAGCTCTCGTCGTCCTGGTCGCGCTGGTCTTGGGCCTGCTGCGGTATCGCCGGCGGCGGATCAGCTTCTCGACGCGCGCCGAACCCGGGGCGATCGACCGCTCCGGCGGATACACCGCGTCGTCCGGGATCACCTTCAGCCAGACTCCGACCGTGGCGCCGCCCGAGCGGCTCGACACCACCGGGCTGCCCGGGGTGGGCGACGACGCCACCATCCCGCGCGACGCGCCGCGGCGCACCATCTCCGACGTCGACCTCCCCGAACCGGAGACCGTCGCGCCGCCACCGATCCCCGCCGCGCCACCCGAACCCGCAACCCCGGCGCCCGAGACCCCGGCGCCCGAAACGCCGGCCGCCCCCGAGATCGAGGAGATCGCGCCGCCCGAGGGCCGCCTGGAACGGCTGCGCGGCCGGCTGGCCCGTTCGCAAAGCGCCTTCGGCCGCAGCATGCTGGGCCTGATCGGCGGCGGCGACCTCGACGAAGACGCCTGGCAGGACGTCGAGGACACGCTGCTCGTCGCCGACCTGGGCCCCGTGGTCGCCGAATCGGTCATCGCCCAGCTGCGCGCCCGGCTGGCCGGCAGCGACGTGCGCACCGAGGCCGACGCGAAGGCCGTGCTGCGCGACGTGCTGATCAAGGAGCTGCAGCCCGGCATGGACCGGTCGATCCGGGCGCTGCCGCACGCCGACCATCCCTCGGTGCTGCTGGTCGTCGGCGTGAACGGCACCGGGAAGACCACCACGGTCGGCAAGCTGGCCCGCGTCCTGGTCGCCGACGGGCGGCGCGTCGTCCTGGGCGCCGCCGACACCTTCCGGGCCGCGGCCGCCGATCAGCTGCAGACCTGGGCGTCGCGGGTGGGCGCCGAGGTGGTGCGCGGGGCCGAAGGCGCCGACCCGGCGTCGGTGGCGTTCGACGCCGTCGACAAGGGCATCGCCGCCGGCGTCGACGTCGTGCTCATCGACACCGCGGGCCGGTTGCACACCAAGGTCGGGCTGATGGACGAACTCGACAAGGTCAAGCGCGTGGTGACCCGGCGCGCCGCGGTCGACGAGGTGCTGCTGGTGCTCGACGCCACCATCGGGCAGAACGGCCTGGCCCAGGCCCGGGTGTTCGCCGAGGTCGTCGAGATCACCGGGGCCGTCCTGACCAAGCTGGACGGAACGGCCAAGGGCGGCATCGTCTTTAGGGTCCAGCAGGAGCTCGGCGTGCCGGTCAAGCTGGTCGGGCTCGGTGAGGGCCCCGACGACCTCGCGCCATTCGAACCGGCCGCGTTCGTCGACGCGCTGCTCGGCTGACACCACCGCAGCGGCGCGCGCGACGTTAATCCCGCCGAAACACGACGGCACCATCGCCGAAACAACCATTGCGCAATCTTCTCGCAGGTCATCGGACGCATGTCCGACGTCCCATTGCGGCCCGACCGGAGGAGATTGCGAGTGACATACCCGATGCTGGGCCAGCCCAACACCGGCGATACCGCCTGGATGCTGGCCAGTTCCGCGCTGGTGCTGTTGATGACGCCGGGTCTGGCGTTCTTCTACGGCGGTATGGTGCGCGCCCGAAGCGTGCTGAACATGCTCATGATGAGCATCAGCGCGATGGGCGTGGTCACCGTGCTGTGGGTGCTCTACGGCTATTCGATCGCCTTCGGCGACGACGTCGGCAACTTCATGGGCAAGCCGACGTCCTATTGGGGCCTCAAGGGCCTCATCGGCGTCAACGCGGTGGCCGCCGACCCCAGCAAAGGCACTGCGGCAACGGACATTCCGCTCGCCGGCACCCTGCCCGCCACGGTGTTCGTGGCGTTCCAGCTGATGTTCGCGATCATCACCGTCGCGCTGATCTCCGGCGCGGTGTCCGACCGCCTGAAGTTCGGCGCCTGGCTGGTGTTCGCCGGCCTGTGGGCCACGTTCGTCTACTTCCCGGTCGCCCACTGGGTTTTCGCGTTCGACGGCTTCGCCTCCGAGCACGGCGGCTGGATCGCCAACAAGCTGCACGCGATCGACTTCGCCGGCGGGACCGCCGTCCACATCAACTCCGGTGTGGCGGGCCTGATGCTGGCCATCGTGCTGGGGAAGCGGCGCGGCTGGCCCACCACGTTGTTCCGCCCGCACAACCTGCCGTTCGTGATGCTCGGCGCCGGGTTGCTGTGGTTCGGCTGGTACGGGTTCAACGCCGGGTCGGCCACCAGCTCCAACGGCGTCGCCGGGACGACGTTCGTCACCACCACGGTCGCGACGGCCACCGCGATGCTGGGCTGGATGCTGACCGAACGCATCCGCGACGGCAAGGCGACGACGCTGGGGGCCGCGTCGGGCATCGTCGCGGGCCTGGTCGCCATCACCCCGTCCTGCTCGTCGGTCAACGTCCTGGGCGCGCTGGTCGTGGGCCTGGTCGCCGGGGTGCTGTGCGCGCTGGCCGTCGGCCTGAAATTCAAACTCGGCTTCGACGACTCGCTCGACGTGGTCGGGGTGCACCTTGTCGGCGGCCTGGCCGGCACGCTGCTGGTGGGCCTGCTCGCCGCCCCGGAAAGCCCGGCGATCAACGGCGTGGTCGGGGTGTCGAAGGGATTGTTCTACGGCGGCGGCTGGGCTCAGCTCGAGCGGCAGGCGATCGGCGCGTTCAGCGTCCTCGCCTACTCCGGTGTGGTTACGCTGATTCTGGCTTTGATCCTGAAGTACACCATCGGGCTTCGCCTCAACCCGGAAGCGGAAGCCACGGGTATCGACGAGGCCGAGCACGCCGAGAGTGGTTACGATTTCGCGGTGGCTACCGGCTCGGTGCTCCCGCCCCGGGTCGCTGTCGCGGACACCCGCAACGGCGTGAAGGAGGACCGAGTGGGCGACAAAGTGGAGGCAGAGCAGTCATGAAGCTGATCACCGCGATCGTGAAGCCGTTCACGCTCGATGACGTGAAGACCAGTCTCGAGGACGCGGGCGTCCTGGGGATGACGGTCAGCGAAATCCAGGGCTACGGGCGGCAGAAGGGGCACACCGAGGTCTACCGCGGTGCCGAATACTCCGTCGACTTCGTGCCCAAGGTGCGGATCGAGGTCGTCGTCGACGACTCCATCGTCGACAAGGTCGTGGACAGCATCGTCCGGGCGGCGCGCACCGGCAAGATCGGCGACGGCAAAGTGTGGGTCAGTCCCGTGGAAACCATTGTGCGCGTGCGCACCGGCGAGCGCGGAACCGATGCGCTATGACGCATTCCGTCAATTGCTGATTCGCCCCGGGCGGGCCGCGAGGGCATGACCCCGAACGGCTCCGATCCGCCCGGGCACCAAGCGGGGACAGGAAGCGCCGGCGGGGCAGTCGATTTGGCCGCCTCGCGGCGCCAACTGCTGTCCGAGGGCAGCAAGCTACACGCCGCCGAACTGCGGCACGCCTGGCTGGATCTGCACGAATCATGGTTGATGGCCAAGGCCGCCGAGATCGGGATCGACGACGACAGCGGCTTCGCGATCGTCGGCATCGGCGGGTTGGGCCGCCACGAGCTGCTGCCATATTCCGACCTGGACCTGATGCTGTTGCACGACAACAAGTCCGACGACGTGCTGGGCAAGGTCGCCGACGGGTTGTGGTATCCGTTGTGGGACGCCAACGTTCGCCTCGACCACAGCGTGCGGACCGTGTCCGGCGCCCTGGGTGTGGCCAATGCCGACATGATCGCGGCCCTGGGCATGCTGGACGCACGCCACATCGCCGGCGACGCGCGGCTGTCCGAGGAACTGATCGCGGGCGCGCGACGCCAGTGGCGCAGCGCAATTCGCTCCCGGATGGACGAGCTCGTCGCGATGACGCAGGCCCGCTGGGAGCGCTGCGGGCGGATCGCGCAGCGGGCCGAACCGGACCTGAAATCGGGCCGTGGCGCCCTGCGCGATGTGCAGTTGCTCGACGCGCTCGGCGTGGCCCAGCTCATCGACCGCCACGGCATGGCCCGCCCGGAGTCGCCGGGCGGCTCGCTGGACGACGCCCACCTGACGCTGCTCGACGTGCGCACCGAGCTGCACCGCGTGTCCGGGCGCGGACGCGATCAGCTGCTGGCCCAATACGGCGACGAACTCAGCGCCGCGCTGCACATCGGTGACCGATTCGACTTGGCCCGCAAGCTATCCGACGCCGGGCGCACCATCGCCTACCACGCCGAGACGGGGCTGCGCACCGCCGAGAACGCCCTGCCGCGCCGCGGCGTCTCGGCGTTGGTGCGCCGGCCCAAGCGCCGCCCCCTCGACGAGGGCGTCGTCGAATACGGCGGAGAGATCGTGCTCGCCCGCGACGCGCGACCCGACACCGACGTGGGCTTGGTGCTGCGGGTGGCCGCCGCGTCCGCCGACACCGGGTTGCCGATCGGCGCCGCCACGCTGAGCCGCCTGGCCGCCGGCGCGCCCGAGATGCCGGTGCCCTGGCCGCGGGAAGCGTTGGACGACTTACTGGTTGTGCTGTCCGCCGGCCCGACGACCGTGGCCACCATCGAGGCGCTCGACCGCACCGGGCTGTGGGGCCGGCTGCTGCCCGAATGGGACGCGATCCGCGACCTGCCGCCGCGCGACGTCGCGCACAAATGGACGGTGGACCGGCACGTCATCGAGACGGCCGTCAACGCCGCGCCGCTGGCGACGCGCGTGGCGCGGCCCGACCTGCTCGCGCTCGGCGCGCTGCTGCACGACATCGGCAAGGGCCGCGGCGTCGACCACAGCGTGCTCGGCGCGGGCCTGGCCCTGGATATCGGGCCGCGACTGGGGATCTCGCCCGCCGACTCCGAGACGCTCGCGCAGCTGGTCCGCCACCACCTGCTGCTGCCGGTCGTGGCGACCCGCAGCGACCTGAACGACCCCAAAACCATTGAGCGCGTGTCGAAGTCGCTCGGCGGCGATCCGCTGCTGCTCGAAGTGCTGCATGCGCTCACCGAAGCCGACTCCAAGGCCACCGGGCCGGGGGTGTGGAGCGAATGGAAGGCGTCCCTGATCGAGGAGTTGGTTCGGCGCTGCCGGCTGGTGATGGCGGGGGAGCCGCTTCCGGAGGCCGAACCGACTGCACCCCAATATCTTTCGTTGGCCGCTCAACGCGCGGTCCACGTGGAGATCAAGCCCAGTGGCGGTGAGCGGCTGGACGTGGTGATGGCCGCCCCGGATCAGCGGGGGCTCGTGTCCAAGGCCGCGGCGGTGCTGGCGCTGAACTCGCTGCGCATCCATTCGGCGTCGGCCAGCACCGACGCGGGTTTCGCGGTCGTCGAATTCGTGGTGTCGCCGCTGTTCGGTTCGCCGCCGGAGGCGGGCCTGCTGCGCCAGCAGTTCACCGGCGCGCTCGCCGGTGACGTCGACGTGCTGGGCACGCTGGAGAAACGCGATAGCGACGCCGCCGGCGCGGCGTCCACGCGGGCCGGTGAGGTTCAGGTCGGGGTGCCGGTGACGCGCTCGACCGCCCCGCCGCGCATCCTGTGGGTCGATACGGGCACCGCCGGCCAGCTGATCGTCGAGGTCCGCGCCATGGATCGCCTGGGGCTGCTCGCGATGCTGACCCGGGCGCTGGAGCGGGCCGGAACCGACATCGTCTGGGCCAAGGTCAACACGTTCGGGTCGACGGCGGCCGACGTCTTTTGCGTGACGGCCGCCTCCGGCGGGCAAGCCGGGCGGGACGCGGTCGAGCAGAGCCTGCTCGCCGCGCTCGGCGGGCCGGCGGTCGAGGTGCTCGAGGAACCCGTCGGCGACTAACCCCGATGACGCCGGCGATCACCGCAACTTCTGGGCGAATTCGATGACGTGGCCGTCCGGGTCGGCGATGTGGAGCGTCCTTTCACGCCAGGGCCGGTCCACCGGTCCGGTGAGGATCTCGGCACCGAGGTGCCGCAACCGTTCCGCCTCGCTGTCCACGTCGTCAACCAGGAAACCGATCTCGCCGCACGGCGGGTTGCCGCCCTCGCGGCCGATGAGCTCCGGCAGCTTCGACCGCTCGAAAAGCGAGAACTTGGTGTTGGCCGTCTCGAACTCGACGTAGCCGTCGCCTTCGATCCGTACCTGCAGCCCGATCACGTCGCGGTAGAACGTCACCGACCTCGTGAGCGACTCCACGTAGTGGATGACGTAGTCCACGCGACGCATGAAACACCTCGGCGCGTGCTAGCTCACCGGTCGCCGTCGGCCCGAGCCGTATCGAGGCGAACGACGCGCAATTCGCCGTGCGCGAGGCAGGCAGCATAACCGTGGTGCTTGCTGTAGAGCTCCCACGCGATGGCGTTGTCGTTGGACGGCACGTCGATCTGGTGATAGTCGGAGAACTCGAGATGGAGATCTCCGGTGTCGGACCAGACGGCACTCGTGCAGCTCGATCCGGCGAAATCGAAGAGCGGACGCAGTTGACCCGCCGGGTGGTTCGGGTCGATGGCGATCACTTCGGCGGGTGAGGTTTCGATGGCCGGCAGGGTCAGACGCATCGGTGCCGTGATCACCAGCTCGTTGTAGTCCTCGAAATTCAGCACCAGACCGTCGCGGAACATGATCCGCTGAACCGCACAGCCCTCGAGCCACTGCTCGATCACTTTCTGTTCGGTCATAGATTCCACTCTGGCCCCAATTTGGCACATGCACAACCGTGGTGGGCCATGCCGTACCGGCTCACGACGTCTCGGCGTTGAGCCGGCGGACGGCGTCGATGCGCGCCCGCAGCTGTTCGCGGCTCGCGGCGGCGATCGGGGGGCCGCCGCAGCGGCGCCGCAATTCGTTGTGGATCCAGCCGTGCGGCTTGCCCGTCCGGTGATGGGCGATCGAGACGAGCGCGTTGAGCTCGCGGCGCAGCTCGCGAAGCTGGCCGTGCACCGTGGCCGACGGGGTTTCGACGGCACCCGGCGATCCGGTCTCCTGGTGCAGCCGGGCCCGCCGCTGCAGCTGTTCGTCCTGGCGCTGGTGCAGCAGCGCACGCATCTGCTCGGCGTCGAGCAGGCCCGGGATGCCGAGGTAGTCGGCCTCCTCGTCGCTGCCCGCCGGCGCGGCGGTGCCGAACGATGATCCGTCGAAGATGAGCTGATCGAGCTCCGCGTCGGCGCCCAGCGAGGTGAACCCCTTGTCGAGGTCGCTCTTCTCGTCCTGCGTCTTGGTTGCGGGATCGCCGTCGAGGGGATCGCCCTCGGATTCCCGGTGCGGCTCGCCGAGCACGTGGTTGCGCTGCGCCTCCAGCTCGCTGGCCAGCTGCAGCAGGTTGGGCACCGACGGCACGAAGATGCTGGCGATCTCGCCCGGGCGCCGCGACCGCACGAACCGGCCGATGGCCTGGGCGAAGAACAGCGGGGTCGAGGCGCTGGTGGCGTAGATCCCGACCGACAGCCGCGGCACGTCGACGCCCTCGGAGACCATGCGCACCGCGACGAGCCAGCGGCTGGTGCTCGCCGCGAACTCGCTGATGCGCGCCGACGAGCCGGGGTCGTCGGAGAGCACCAGCGTCGGCGCCTCGCCGGTCAGCTTCGTCAGCAGGGTGGCATAGGCGCGGGCCGCGGTCTGATCGGAGGCGATGATCATGCCGCCGGCGTCGGGCACGTGCGTGCGCAGCTGGCGCAGCCGCAGGTCCGCGGCGGTGATCACCGCGGGCATCCACTCGCCGGCGGGATCCAGCGCCGTGCGCCACGCCCGCGCGGTCTGCTCGGCGGACAGCGGCTCACCCAGTCGGGCGGCGTGCTCCTCGCCGGCGCTGTCGCGCCACCGGGCCTCCCCGGAGTAGGCGAGGAAGACCACGGGCCGGACCACGCCGTCGGCCAGGGCGTCGGTGTAGCCGTAGGTGTGATCGGCCTGCGACCGCCGTATCCCGTCGGGACCGGCCTCGTAGGTCACGAACGGGATGGGGCTGTCGTCGCTGCGGAAGGGCGTGCCCGTCAGTGCGAGCCGGCGGGTGGCGTCGTCGAACGCCTCGCGGATGGCGTCGCCCCAGGTCTTGGCGTCCCCGCCGTGATGGATCTCGTCGAAGACGACCAGTGTCTTGCGCTGCTCGGTGCGGACCCGGTGCAGCGTGGGATGCGCGGCGACCTGCGCGTAGGTGACCATGACGCCGTGATACTCCGGCGCGATCCGCGGGTTGGCGTTGGAGAATCTCGGGTCCAGGGCGATGCCGTGCCGCGCCGCGGCCTGCGCCCACTGCACCTTGAGGTGCTCGGTGGGCACCACGACGGTGACCTGCTCGACCGCGCGCTGGCCGAGGAGTTCGGCCGCCACCCGCAGCGCGAACGTCGTCTTGCCGGACCCGGGGGTGGCTACCGCCAGGAAGTCGCGCGGCTGGCCGGCGAGATATTTGACGAGCGCCCTGCGCTGCCAGCCGCGCAGCACGGCGGTGCCGCTGTCGTCGCCCTGGTCGGTGTCGGTCCGCGCTTGGATGCTGCTGGCCGGCATCGACACAGGCCCCCCAATCGTTGCTGTTCGACACGGCCAGCTCGGTTGAGTGGCGGCTGTGAAATCTAGCACGCCAACGCTTTTCGATGTTGGAGCGACTCGACTCGCTATCGTGCGTGGGTCACCGCTTCGTGGGTCTGCAGCCAGTCGCGGATGCGTTCGGCGACGTCGGCCCAGCCCGGCTCGAGCATCATGTTGTGGCCCATGGAAAAGAATTCCGGCTCGGTGCCGTAGGCCCGCGCGGTGGCGCGCACGTCGCCGGGGCTGACGAAGCCGTCGTGCTCGGCGCCCAGGACCAGGATCGGCGTCGTCACCCGCCGGGTCCGGACGCGGCGGACCATCGGATCGGTCATGGCGGCGCGCACGCTCTCGGCCCCGGCCTGTTGCCGGCAGGCCTCGACGATGTCCTCGGGTGTGTCGGCGCAGAAGAGGTACTCGCGGGCCAGCGCCGGGGTGGCCAAAAATTTCAGCAGCGTGGGATCGTTCCAGGCTTCCATGGTCATCGACGGCCGGCGGCGCCAGACGCGCAACGCCATTTTGAGCACGCCCTGCGGCGGCACCGAGCCCACCAGCACCGCGGCCGGGGCGCTGCGCTCTTCGAGGTAGCGCTGGATCACGAACCCGCCCAGGGAGTGCCCGATCAGGATCGGCGCGCCACCGAGGTCGTCGGCCACCGAGCGGACGTCCTCGATGTAGTCGGCGATGGACACCTTGCGCAACGGCTTCGCGGTGGGGCTGGTGCCGTGCCCGCGCAGGCTCACCGCGACCGTGCGGTAGCCGGCGTCGGCGAAGAAGTCCTGGAAGTGTTCCCAGCACCACGCGCCGTGCCACCCGCCGTGGACGAAGAGCAGGGGCACCGGGTGCTCGGCAGTGCAGGACCCTTTGTCGATCAGCTCGAGCATCAGGTCATTCCCTTCGCTAGTCCCTGCCGAAACATAAGCCACGCCGACGCGTGTCCGGGGCGGATTCGTGCCGACGGGGGCGGCCGAGTGTGCGGCCGCGCGCGCACTCGCGGCCGAATGGGCGGCGGGCCGTACACTCGTCGTCCGCGCGGCAAGCTGCGCCCGGCGGCGTGGGTCGCGCTTGCGGTGCCACTAGGCTGGCGGGGTGTTTGAATCGCTGTCCGACCGATTGACCGGCGCCCTCGCGGGGCTACGTGGCAAGGGTCGACTGACCGACGCCGATATCGAGGCCACCACCCGCGAGATCCGGCTGGCGCTGCTGGAAGCCGACGTGTCGTTGCCCGTCGTGCGCGCCTTCGTCACCCGGATCAAGGACCGCGCCAAGGGCGCCGAGGTCTCGGGTGCCCTCAACCCGGCGCAGCAGGTCGTCAAGATCGTCAACGAAGAACTCATCGGCATCCTGGGCGGACAGACCCGCCAGCTGGCGTTCGCGAAGACGCCGCCGACCGTGGTGATGCTCGCCGGCCTGCAGGGTTCCGGTAAGACGTCGCTGGCCGGCAAGCTGGCGGCCTGGCTGCGCGGGCAGGGCCACACCCCGCTGCTGGTGGCGTGCGACCTGCAGCGCCCGGCCGCGGTCAACCAGCTGCAGGTGGTCGGCGAGCGGGCCGGGGTGCCGGTGTTCGCGCCGCACCCGGGTGAATCCCCGGGGTCCGGACCCGGCGACCCGGTCGCGGTCGCCGCGGCGGGAATCGCCGAGGCCAACGCCAAGCACTTCGACGTCGTCATCGTCGACACCGCCGGCCGGCTCGGCATCGACGACGAACTGATGGCGCAGGCCGCGGCCATCCGCGACGCCATCGACCCCGACGAGGTGCTCTTCGTCCTGGACGCGATGATCGGTCAGGACGCCGTCACCACCGCCGAGGCGTTCCGCGAGGGCGTCGGCTTCACCGGGGTGGTGCTCACCAAGCTCGACGGCGACGCCCGCGGTGGCGCGGCGCTCTCGGTCCGCGAAGTGACCGGTGTCCCAATCCTTTTCGCCTCCACCGGCGAGAAGCTGGAGGACTTCGACGTCTTCCATCCCGACCGGATGTCCAGCCGCATCCTGGGCATGGGCGACGTGCTGAGCCTGATCGAGCAGGCCGAGCAGGTCTTCGACGCCGAACAGGCAGAGGCCGCCGCGGTCAAGATCGGCACCGGCGAGCTCACGCTCGAGGACTTCCTGGAACAGATGCTCGCCATCCGCAAGATGGGCCCGATCGGCAACCTGCTGGGCATGCTGCCCGGGGCCGGGCAGATGAAGGACGCGCTGGCCCAGGTCGACGACCGCCAACTCGACCGCCTGCAGGCCATCATCCGCGGTATGACCCCCGCCGAGCGCGCCGACCCGAAGATCATCAACGCGTCGCGGCGGCTGCGCATCGCCAACGGTTCGGGCGTCACGGTCTCGGAGGTCAACCAGCTGGTCGACCGCTTCTTCGAGGCCCGCAAGATGATGTCGTCCATGCTCGGCGGCATGGGCATCCCCGGGATGGGCCGCAAGTCCGCGACGCGAAAGTCCAAGGGCGCCAAGGGCAAGGCGGGCAAGAAGGCCAAGAAGGGCGGGCGGGGCCCGACGCCACCCAAGGCGAGAAACCCGCTGGCCGCCGGCATGCCGGCCGGGTTCCCCGACCTGTCGCAGATGCCCGAGGGTCTCAACGAGCTGCCGCCCGGGCTGGCCGACTTCGATCTGTCCAAGCTGAAGTTCCCGGGCAAGTCGTGACCGGAAGAAACTAGCCGCCGTGCGCCTGCACGTGCGGGGCGTGGGACTGCCCGACGAGACCGAGATCCAACTGTGGATCGTCGACGGCCGCATCAGCACCGAACCCATCGCCGGCGCCGACACCGTCTTCGACGGCGGATGGATCGTGCCCGGGCTGGTGGACGCGCACTGCCACGTCGGCCTGGGCCATCACGGCGAGATCCCGCTCGACGAGGCGATCGCCCAGGCCGAGACGGAACGCGACGTCGGGGCGTTGTTGTTGCGGGACTGCGGATCGCCCACTGACACGCGCAGCCTCGACGACCGCGACGACATGCCCCGCATCATCCGCGCCGGCAGGCATCTGGCCAGACCCAAGCGCTACGCGGCGGGGTTCTCGCGCGAACTGGAGGACGAGTGGCAGCTGCCGGACGCGGTCGCCGAGGAGGCGCGCCGCGGCGACGGCTGGATCAAGCTCGTCGGCGACTGGATCGACCGCGGCGCCGGCGACCTCGCGCCACTGTGGTCCGACGACGTCCTGGCGGCCGCGATCGAGGCCGCCCACGCCCACGGCGCCCGGGTCACCGCGCACGTCTTCAGCGAGGACGCGCTGCCCGGCCTGATCAACGCCGGCATTGACTGCATCGAACACGGCACCGGCCTGGACGACGACACCATCGAGCTGATGGCCTCCCGCGGCACCGTGCTGGTTCCCACGCTGGTCAACGTCCTCGAGAATTTCCCCGGCATCGCCGAGGCCGCCGCGAAGTATCCGGCCTACGCCGCCCACATGCGCGACCTGCACGCGCGCGGCCCGTCGCGTATCGCCGCGGCGCGGGAAGCCGGCGTGCAGATATATGCCGGAAGTGACGCCGGCACCATGGTCGCGCACGGTCGCATCGCCGACGAGGTCGAAGCGCTCAAGGGCATCGGCATGAGCCCGACGCAGGCGCTGGGGGCGGCCTGCTGGGACGCGCGCCGCTGGCTCGGCCGCCCCGGCCTCGACCACGGCGCCTCGGCGGACCTGCTGTGCTTCGCCCGCGACCCGCGGTCGGGGCCCGCCGTGCTGAACAATCCCGATCTGATCATGTTGCGCGGCAAGATCTTCCGTTCACCGGCGTAGCCGGCGCGTCGCGGTCGCCGCGGCCGCTCGGTGACGCAGACTAACCAGCGCTTCCGGGCACCGCCACGCTGCGCCGAAGAAAGATTGCGAGTGCTTGCTATCTATGTTAGCGTTCGGCAACGATGACCGGAAGGACGCCATGGCCTACGACGTGATCATTCGCGACGGATTGTGGTTCGACGGCACCGGCGCCGCGCCGCTCACCCGCACACTGGGCATCCGCGACGGTGTCGTGGTCGCCGTCTCGGCCGAGGCGCTGGACGAGACCGGTTGCCCCGAGGTGATCGAGGCGGCCGGCAAATGGGTCGTGCCCGGCTTCCTCGACGTGCACACCCACTACGACGCCGAAGTGCTGCTGGACCCCGGCCTGCGCGAGTCGGTGCGCCACGGTGTCACCACCGTGCTGCTGGGCAACTGCTCGTTGTCGACCGTCTATGCCGATTCCGAGGACGCCGCCGATCTGTTCAGCCGAGTGGAGGCGGTTCCGCGCGAATACGTCTTCGGCGCGCTGAGTTCGGGCCGGACGTGGTCGACGGCGGCGGAATACGTCAAGGCGATCGACGCCCTGCCGCTGGGCCCCAATGTCGGTTCGCTGCTTGGTCATTCGGACCTGCGCACCGCGGTGCTCGGACTGGAACGGGCCACCGACCCGACGATTCGGCCCACCGACGACGAGCTGAAAAAGATGGCGGCGCTGCTCGACGAGGCGCTGGACGCCGGGCTGCTCGGCATGTCCGGGATGGACGCGGCCATCGACAAACTCGACGGCGAACGTTTCCGGTCCCGCGCGCTGCCGTCCACCTTCGCGACCTGGCGGGAACGGCGCAAACTCATCAAAGTCCTGCGCAAGCGCGGCCGGATCCTGCAGAGCGCGCCGAATCTTCAGAACCCGATCCTGTCGCTGATGTTCTTCTTGACCAGCAGCCGAATCTTCGGGCGCGGCAAGGGAGTCCGGATGAGCATGCTGGTCTCCGCGGACGCCAAGTCGATGCCGCTCGCCGTGCACACCTTCGGGCTCGGCACCCGGGTGCTCAACACCTTGCTGCGGTCCAGCGTGCGGTTCCAGCACCTGCCGGTGCCGTTCGAATTGTATTCCGACGGAATCGATCTGCCGGTGTTCGAGGAGTTCGGGGCGGGCACCGCAGCGCTGCACCTGCGGGATCAGTTGCAGCGCAACGAACTTCTGGCCGACGAGGCCTATCGTCGTCGGTTCCGCCGCGAGTTCGACCGCATCAAGCTAGGACCGTCGCTGTGGCACCGCGACTTTCACGACGCGGTCATCGTCGAATGCCCCGACGCGTCGTTGATCGGCAAGAGCTTCGGTGCGATCGCCGACGAGCGTGGCCTGCACCCACTGGACGCGTTCCTCGACGTGCTCGTCGAAAACGGCGAGCGCAACGTCCGGTGGACCACCATCGTGGCCAACCACCGGCCCAAGCAGCTCGACAAGCTCGCCGCCGACCCCAGCATCCACATGGGTTTCTCCGACGCCGGCGCGCACCTGCGCAACATGGCGTTCTACAACTTTGCACTGCGCATGCTCAAGCGCACCCAGGACGCGCACCGGGCCGGGGCGCCCTTCCTGTCGATACAGCAGGCGGTGCACCGGCTCACCGGCGAACTGGCCGAGTGGTTCGGCATCGACGCCGGCACGCTGCGGGTCGGCGACCGCGCGGACTTCGTGGTCATCGACCCGGCCGGTCTCGACGAATCCGTCGACCGCTACCACGAGGAAGCGGTGCCGTTCTACGGTGGCCTGCGCCGCATGGTCAACCGTAACGACCACGCCGTCGTCGCGACCGGCGTGGGCGGCGTCGTCGTGTTCGGCGGGGGCCGATTCCGCGACGGCTACGGGCAAACCGTGACGTCGGGCCGCTACCTGCGGGCCGGCGAGCGCGCCCGCCGACCACAGGGCGCCCTGACCCAGAGCGCCTGACATGGCCAGAACCCAGCAACAGCGCCGCCAGGAAACCGTCGGGCGGCTGCTCGACGCCTGCATCGCCACCATCATCGAGGTCGGCTACGCCCGGGCGTCCGCCGCGGTGATCACCAAGCGGGCCGGGGTGTCGGTGGGCGCGCTGTTCCGGCACTTCGACACTATGGGCGATTTCATGGCGGCGACGGCGTCGGAGGTGCTGCGCCGCCAGCTGGAGTCGTTCACCAAGGGGGTCGCCGAGATACCCGCCGACCGGCCGGCCCTGGAGGCGGCCCTGGGGATCCTGCGTGACATCACCAGCGGTCCGGCCAACGCCGTCATCTATGAACTGCTGGTGGCCGCCCGCACCGACGAAAAGCTCAGGGAGACTTTGCAACACGAGCTGGGTCAGTACGCGGCGAAGATCCACGACGCCGCCCGGGCGCTCCCGGGCGCCGAACGGTTCCCCGAGGACACCTTCCCGGTGTTCGTGGCGCTGATGACCAACGTGTTCGACGGCGCCGCCGTGGTGGAAGGCGTGCTGCCGCAACCGGACATCGCGGCCCAGCGGATCCCGGTGCTGATGGCGCTGCTGACCGCCGCGCTGCCGGATTGAGCTGCGCGAGCGGCGATTACAGCGAGCCGATGCCGGCCTGCGGGCTTTGCGCGAATCCCCAGTCGAACAACGTCGCCGCCTGATCCCAATACGACGGCCCGCCCTCTTTCACCAACCCGTACATCATGGCGATCACCAGCCGGCGGCCACCGCGCGCGGCGGCGCCGACGAAGGTCTTGCGGGCGGCGTTGGTGAACCCTGTCTTGCCGCCGATCGCGCCGGGGTAGCGCTGCAGCAGTTCGTCCTGGTTGGTGATGAGGCGGTCGCCGTTATCGCCGGGGAACATCGCCGACGGCTCGGCGGTGATCTGCGCGAACACCGGGTTGGCCATCGCCGCGCGGAAGATCACGGCCAGGTCGTGCGCCGTGGACGAGCCCGACCCGCCCGGGCCGTCCAGGCCGGACGGCGTCGCCGCGTGCGTGTTGGTGGCGCCCAGCGAGGCCGCCTTCGCGTTCATCTTGGCGACGGTGACGTCGGGGCCGCCCAGCATGTGGGCCAACGTGTTGGCGGCGTCGTTGCCCGAGACCAGCAGCAGGCCGTCGAGGAGCTGGCGCGCGGTGTAGGTGCGGCCCGGTTTGATGCCGACGCAGTTGCATTCGACCTGGGTGTCGGCGACGTCGGCGACCACCGTGGAATCCAGGCTCACCGAATCCAGGACCACCTGGGCCAGCAGCGTCTTGATCGTGCTCGCCGGCGGGTGGGCCACGTTCTGGTCGCGGCCGGCGAGCACCTGACCGCTGTCCAGATCGGCGATGATCCACGTCTGCGCCGGGCCGTCGGGGATGGGGATCGAGCCGATCGGTTGGCTGCTGTCGGCGCGCGAGAGGGGGACAGGGGCACCGAACGCGACGACGGCGAGCAGCGCCGCGGCCATCCCGGACACCGAGCCCACGAGCTTCCGCATGGGCCGAGAGTCTAACTTCCGGCCCTTGTCGCCGCGGATTTTCGTCTACTGTCCGATGCATGTTGAGCCTGGCCGAGATATCCGACCGCCTTGAGATCCAGCAGCTTCTGGTGGATTACTCCACCGCCATCGACAATCGCCGCTTCGACGACCTGGACCGGGTGTTCACCCCCGACGCCTACATCGACTACACGGCGCTGGGCGGCATCGAGGGGCACTATCCCGAGGTCAAGAAGTGGCTGGCCGAGGTGCTGCCCAACTTCCCGGTGTATGCCCACATGCTCGGCAATTTCTCGGTACGCATCGACGGGGACACGGCGTCGTCGCGGGTGATCTGCTTCAACCCGATGGTGCTCGGTGGCGATAACGAGCAGGTGCTGTTCTGCGGCCTCTGGTACGACGACGAGTTCGCGCGCACCCCCGAGGGCTGGCGGATGACCCGGCGCGTGGAGACCAAGGTCTTCCAGAAGGTGATGTGAGGCTCGACCGGATGGTGGCGACCCGCCGCGCCCGGCTGCGCCGCGCTTGCGATCGCCACAATTTCTGATCGCCGCCCCTGGTCTGGCACAATAGGCGGCTGTCCGCCGAGCGATCACGCATCGCCGGCCGGTCAGAAACGCGAGGCAAAACCGGATCCGGGCATTCCCGCCCCGATCGCTGAATTGCAGCGTGACACACACAGGAGAAGTCGCTTAACCATGGCTGTCAAGATCAAGCTCACCCGGCTTGGCAAGATCCGCAATCCCCAGTACCGCATCGCCGTCGCCGACGCGCGGACCCGGCGCGACGGTCGCTCCATCGAGGTCATCGGCCGGTATCACCCGAAGGAAGACCCGAGCTTCATCGAGATCGACTCCGAGCGCGCCCAGTACTGGCTGTCCGTGGGTGCCCAGCCCACCGAGCCCGTCCTCAAGCTGCTGAAGATCACCGGCGACTGGCAGAAGTTCAAGGGCCTGCCCGGGGCCGAGGGCCGCCTGAAGGTCAAGCCCGCCAAGCCCAGCAAGCTGGAGCTGTTCAACGCCGCGCTGGCCGAGGCCGAGGGCGGACCGACCACCGAGGCCGCGAAGCCGAAGAAGAAGTCCCCGGCGAAGAAGACCGCGAAGGCCGCCGAGGGCGAGTCCAAGGCCGAGTCCGAGGGCGCCGCGCAGACCGCCGAGACGAAGCCGGCCGAGGCGCCCGCCGAGGGCGGCGAGCAGGCCGAGTCGACCACCGAGAGCTGACCCCGGCGATGAGTACGGTTGTCGTTGACGCTGTTGAGCACCTGGTTCGCGGGATCGTTGACAACCCCGACGACGTCCGGGTCGACATGGTGACCAGCCGCCGGGGGCGGACGGTCGAGGTTCACGTCCACCCCGACGACTTGGGCAAGGTGATCGGCCGCGGCGGTCGCACGGCGACCGCGCTGCGCACGCTGGTCGCCGGTATCGGCGGTCGCGGCATCCGCGTCGACGTGGTGGACACCGACCAGTAGAGAACCCCGGTGGAATTGACCGTCGGGCGCGTCGTCAAAGCGCACGGGATCGGCGGCGAAATCGTCGTCGAAATCCGCACCGACGACCCGGACGCCAGGTTCGCGCCGGGTAATACGTTGCGCGGCAAGGCGTCTCGCGGCGGTGGGGAGCGGGATTTCGTCGTCGAGAGCGCGCGTGAACACGGCGGACGGCTGCTGGTGCGGCTGGCCGGCGTCACCGACCGCGACGCCGCCGACGCGCTGCGCGGCACCCTGTTCGTCGTCGATTCCGACGATTTGCCGCCGATCGACGAGGCCGACACCTACTACGATCACGAACTCGAAGGCCTGCACGTGCGGACGATCACGGGCCACGACGTCGGTGTCGTCGCCGAGGTCCTGCACACCGCCGCGGGGGAGTTGTTGGCGGTGCGGCGCGAATCCGGGGAGGCGTTGGTGCCGTTCGTGACCGCGATCGTGACGTCGGTGTCGCTGGACGACGGCACCATCGAGATCGATCCGCCCGAAGGCCTCCTGGATCTGTAGGGCCTTCGAGATGAGAATCGACGTCGTCACGATCTTTCCCGCCTACCTGGACCCGCTGCGGCAATCGTTGCCGGGCAAGGCGATTCAGTCCGGGCTGGTCGATTTGGCGGTACACGACCTGCGGCGGTGGACGCACGACGTGCACCGCTCGGTCGACGACGCCCCCTACGGCGGCGGTCCGGGGATGGTGATGAAGGCGCCGGTGTGGGGTGATGCCCTCGACGAGATCTGCTCCGGCGAAACGCTTTTGGTGGTCCCGACGCCGGCCGGGGCCCTGTTCACGCAGGCCACCGCCGCGCGCTGGAGCGCCGAGAAGCACCTGGCGTTCGCGTGCGGCCGCTACGAGGGCATCGACCAGCGGGTCATCGAGGACGCCGGGCGGCGGATGCGGGTGGAAGAGGTCTCCATCGGCGACTACGTGTTGCCGGGCGGGGAGTCGGCGGCCGTCGTGATGATCGAGGCCGTGCTGCGGCTCCTCGACGGCGTCCTGGGCAATCCCGCGTCGCGCCAAGATGATTCGCACTCGCCGGCGCTGGACCGCCGCCTGGAGGGGCCGAGCTATACCCGTCCGCCGACCTGGCGGGGGCTGCAGGTCCCCGAGGTGCTGCTCTCCGGTGACCATGCGCGAATCGCCGCGTGGCGACGGGAGATCTCGCTGCAGCGCACCCGCGAACGCCGCCCGGAGCTGCTTGACCCGGAAGACTAGAGGCCGCGCGCCACCGCGTCGATGCGGCCCTCGGGAAAGATCGTCTTGACCGCCCGGGTGATGGTGTCCCGCGCGGTGGCGTCGTCGGAGGCCTGCAGGGACTGCACCACCATGATGTAGCGGCGGTCGGCCCCGATCACGCCCGTCGACAGGTGCATCCAGTCGCTGCCGATGCAGCACATCCAACCCTGCTTGACGGCGACCGGTTCGGCGTACAGGCCGTCCGGGATGCCGAACCGCTGCGGGTAGCCGTCGACGCCGTTGGGGGTGGACTGGGCCAGGTCGTTGACGATGATCTTGGCCTGGTCGGCGGGCAGGCCCCCGGAGCCGTCCAGCAGCATCTCGTAGTAGCGGATCAGGTCGGTCACCGAGCTCATCGTGTTCCACCAGCGCCCGTCGCTGGGCGGGGTGGTGGACGCCAGGCCGTAGCGGGCGGCCACCTCGGAGATGATGGCGGACCCGCCGCCCTGCCCCCAGAACCGCTCGGCGGCGCCGTCGTCGGAGGATTGCAGCATGATGTCGAGCGCCTGGCGGTCCTCGGCGCTCAGGGCGGCCTTGCCCTCGGCCTGGTGCAGCAACAGGTCGTCGGCGATGAACAGCTTCGCCACCGACGCGGTGCCCACGACCTGGCCGTTGCCGTTGGAAACCAGCTGGTGGGTACGGCGATCGAGGATGGCCACCGACAGCGCGGCGCCGCTCGCGGCGGCCTCCTCGGTGGCCTGCTGGACGCGGGCCTGCAGCGGGGCGGACCCCGCGCCCGGCAGCGCCTGGGGCGGCTGGGGCTCCTGCGGCGGTGTGGCGGCCTCGAGCATCAGCGCCGCCGACTGCGGTGGTGCGGGTGCCGGCCGCTGCGGGATGACCCGAACGGGCGCGTTGATAGGCAGGCTGTACACCTTGGCCTGAACCAGCGCCTCGGAACCGGCGGCAACCAGCAACGTCACCGCCGCGGTGGCGGTGAGCAGCGTCAGTGGCCGTACCCGCATTCCACTCCTTCGGCGCGACTTCGGACGTGACTTGGACACAGTGCAGCGGTGCGGACCCTCGCGCGCCACCCGTACCGGCCGTCACGCAATGGTGCGGGTAGCGCGTTCCGACCCCAGTCATATGTACCATTCACCAGCGCATTCGGCTCGCCGCGAACCGCCGACTTCGTGTGATTTTCGCGGCACGCGCACCGTCTGGCACAATTGACCAGTTGTCTCCAGCGGCTGCAGGCCGCCTGCGCCATTTCCCGCCCGCTGCGAGATACGCCAGAAAGCCCATCGGCTCGGCGACCGCCTCACACCTACGTGTGGGTAGCTGCCGTCGGCCGCGACCTCAAGGAAGTGTCTCTCAGATGAACCGGCTGGACTTCGTCGATCAGGCGTCGCTGCGCGACGACATCCCGGTTTTCGGCCCGGGCGACACCATCAACGTGCACGTCAAGGTCATCGAGGGCGCCAAGGAGCGCATCCAGGTGTTCAAGGGCGTGGTGATCCGCCGCCAGGGCGGTGGCATCCGCGAGACCTTCACCGTCCGCAAGGAAAGCTATGGCGTCGGCGTCGAGCGGACCTTCCCGGTGCACTCGCCCAACATCGACCACATCGAGGTCGTGACCCGTGGTGATGTCCGCCGCGCCAAGCTGTACTACCTGCGGGAGCTTCGCGGCAAGAAGGCCAAGATCAAGGAGAAGCGCTGAGCCGGGACGCCTTGGCGGCGCTGGTGATTCGCCTTACGGGTTTCCGGAGCGGATCACTCGCCGGCTTGCCGGGCGACAACCTGTGCTGGCTACGCTGATCACGTGACCGACACCGCGGATTCATCTAACCCCCAGTCCCACGCTGGCGATTCAGATCCGAAGGTCTCTACGCGCAATCCGGAGACGCGCCCCGACGACGCCGCGGCGGCCGACGGGCCGGTTCCCGAACCAGGCCCCGCGGACCAGGCGTCCGAACCCGCCGCCGCCAAGCACTCCACGCTGCGCGAATTCGCCCTGCTGGCGGTCATCGCCGTCGTGCTCTACTACGTCATGTTGACCTTCGTGGCGCGGCCCTACCTGATCCCGTCGGAATCCATGGAGCCCACGCTGCACGGCTGCACCGGCTGCGTCGGCGACCGGATCATGGTGGACAAGATCAGCTACCGGTTCAGCGCCCCGAGCCCCGGCGACGTCATCGTCTTCAAGGGGCCGCCGCCCTGGAACCTCGGCTACAAGTCGATCCGGTCGAACAACACCGTGCTGCGCTGGATGCAGAACGCGCTGTCGTTCATCGGCTTCGTCCCGCCGGACGAAAACGACCTGGTGAAGCGGGTTATCGCGGTCGGCGGGCAGACGGTGGCGTGCCGGGCGGAGACCGGGTTGACGGTCGACGGCAAGCCGCTGAAGGAGCCGTACCTGGATCGCAACACCATGGCGGCCGACCCGTCGGTCTACCCGTGTCTGGGCAGTGAGTTCGGGCCGGTCGCCGTCCCGGCCGGGCGGCTGTGGGTGATGGGCGACAACCGGACGCACTCGGCGGATTCGCGCGCCCACTGCACCAGCGTGCCCGCCGAGGCGCTCAAGGGCGTGCTGTGCACGGGCGACCCCACCACGGGGACCGTGCCGGTGTCCAATGTGATCGGCAAGGCCAGGTTCATCGTGTGGCCGCCGTCCCGTTGGGGTGGCGTGGAGTCGGTGAACCCGCAGCAGACTCGGTAGCCATGGCCACGACGTGGCCGCCGCGCACGGTGATCCGGAAGTCGTCAGGGTTGCGCACCCTGGAGTCGGCGCTGTACCGCAACGGGCTGGGCCCGGTGGCCGGCGTCGACGAGGTCGGCCGCGGCGCCTGCGCGGGCCCGCTGGTGGTGGCCGCCTGTGTGCTCGGCCCGGGCCGAATGGAAAGCCTTGCCGCGCTTGATGATTCCAAGAAGCTCACCGAGGCCGCCCGCGAGAAGTTGTTCCCCCTGATCCGTCGCTACGCGTTGGCCTACCACGTGGTGTTCATCCCGCCCGCCGAGGTGGACCGCCGCGGTGTGCACGTCGCCAACATCGAGGGGATGCGCCGCGCCGTCGCCGGGCTGTCCGTGCGGCCGGGCTATGTGCTCAGCGACGGTTTCCGGGTGCCCGGCCTGGCGGTCCCGTCGCTGCCGGTCATCGGTGGTGACGCGGTCGCGGCGTGCATCGCGGCGGCCAGCGTGCTGGCG
Source organism: Mycobacterium sp. 5-140-3-2 (assembly GCF_035666375.1). NCBI lineage: Bacteria > Bacillati > Actinomycetota > Actinomycetes > Mycobacteriales > Mycobacteriaceae > Mycobacterium > Mycobacterium sp. 5-140-3-2. The sequence goes on along the minus strand of NZ_CP142025.1, from coordinate 3,959,706 downwards.
AAGGTCAGCCGGGACCGGCTGATGGTGGCCATGGAGGCCGATCATCCCGGCTACGGGTTCGCCCTGCACAAGGGCTACAGCACGCCGGCGCACAGCACGGCGCTGGCGCGGCTGGGCCCGTGTCCGGAGCACCGCTATTCGTTCATCAACGTGCGGCGCGTCGCGAACGGATCGGGCACCAGGCTGGTGGCCGACTGCGATCCGGACCCACCGCTGCAGCGCGACGGATATCGGTGAGGAAAGATGGGACCAGGGTCCCGGGGACAGCATGTGGGAGAAGGACGTCTGAGCGGATGAGTGGCAGATGAGCGCAGAAGATCTCGAAAAGTACGAAACCGAGATGGAGCTCTCGCTGTACCGCGAATACAAGGACATCGTCGGCCAGTTCAGCTACGTCGTGGAAACCGAACGGCGCTTCTACCTGGCCAACAGCGTGGAGATGACGCCGCGCAACGCCGACGGCGAGGTCTACTTCGAGCTGCGGCTGTCCGACGCGTGGGTGTGGGACATGTACCGCCCGGCGCGTTTCGTCAAGCAGGTGCGGGTGGTCACCTTCAAGGACGTCAACATCGAAGAGGTCGAGAAGCCCGAGCTGCGGCTCCCCGAATAACCGCCGGTCAGGCGTTCGGGGGCAGCTGGTTTTCCGCGAGGGCGGGCAGCTGGCCGCGTTGCTCGATCACCGCGCGGGCGACCTCGGCCAGCTTGATGTTCAGCGCCTGGGAATGGCGGCGCAGCAGGTCGAAGGCGTCGTCCTCGCTCATGTCGTGCAGCAGCATCAGCATGCCGACCGCCTTGCCGATCTCGCGGTTGCTGAGCAGTCCCCGGCGCAGGCTGGCGGCGTCTTCCCCCTTGGCGACCGCGTTGATGGCGACGCTCGCGAAGGCCGCCAGCACCGCCGCCCGCCCGGCGGACTCGGCGTCGAACATGTTCGGGGTATCGCTGAACAGGTTGAGCGCCGCGCCTTTGCGTTTGTCGACCAGGAGGCGAAATCCCATCGCCCCCCGCACCGGTGTCTCCGCGACCAGCACCGCCGCCAGCTTGGGCCACAGCGACGGCGTGGTGAGGTCGGGATCGATCTGGGGCGTCTCCTCCTCGATCGCATCGATGCACGGGCCGTCGCCGGCGCGGCGTTCCAACTCGTCGACCTGCTGCGCCAGCCGGTCGCTGGCGCCGACGGTGACGTACCGGTCGTTCTCGCGCACCATCAGGCTGGCGTGGTCGCAGCCGCGGATGGCCAGGGTGGCGGCGACACAGATGGCCGCGTACATCTCGTTGGCATCCGAGCCCCGATAGATGATTTCGGCCAGAGCTGCGAAAACCGTCGAGGGGTCGGCTTTCTCCCCGCCAGTCGGGGGCGCGACCGCACGGGCTTTCGCGTTGTCCGCCATGCTGTGCCTCGTTTCCTGCGGTGTTGGCGCTGTGACCTTTCGGTCGCCGTAGATTATCGGTCGCCGGCCCCACCCTTACACGCGGTTTGGCCCGGTCGCAGCGAATCGGTGAGCGACCCGTCCGTCGCCTTTGACCGCGGTGGCGTTTCCGCGCAGGGTTTCGGTTGGGAACGGGAGGGAAGGACGTCTAGATGGGTGTGACCGTCGCGGTGACCGGGCCCACCGGGGAGATCGGCATCTCCGCGGTGACGGCGCTCGAGCGCGAACCGGCCGTCGACGCCATCATCGGGATGGCGCGCCGCCCGTTCGACCCGTCCTCACGCGGCTGGCTCAAGACTACCTATCAGCGGGGCGACATCTTGGACCGCGAGGCCGTCGACGCCGTGGTCGCGCAGGCCGACGTGGTGATCCACCTGGCCTTCATCATCATGGGCTCGCGCGACGAGAGCGCCCGCGTCAACCTGCAGGGCACCCGCAACGTCTTCGAGGCGACGGTGGCCGCCGAGCGGCCGCGGCGCCTGGTCTACACCTCGTCGGTGGCGGCCTACGGCTATCACGCCGACAACCCGGTCCCGCTGACCGAGGACGTGCCGGTGCGCGGGTCCGCCGAGCATTACTACTCCGCGCAGAAGGCCGCGTGCGAGGCGATGCTCGCCGACATCACCCGGGATTCGCCGCTGGAGGTCTTCGTCCTGCGGCCGTGCGTGGTCGCCGGGCCCAACGCCACCGCCCTGGCCGACGCCATGCCGTGGAACCAGCTGCCCGGCCCGATACGCGCCGTCGTCAAGGCGCTCAAGGCCGTTCCCCTGCTGAAACCGGTGGTGCCGGATCCGGGTGTCGGGCTGCAGCTGGTTCACCACGACGACGTCGCCTCCGCGATCGCGCTGGCGGCCACCGCACCGGCGCCGCCGGGCGCGTACAACATCGCCGGCGACGGCGTGGTGTCGGTGGCCGACGTGGCCAAGGCCCTGGGCGCGCGGTCGGTCCGGGTTCCCGCCGTCGCGGCCTCGGCGGCCTCGGCGGCGATTTCGCGCGTTCCGCTGATGCCGGCGATGCTGGAATGGCTGCACACCGCGCGCACGTCGATGGTCATGGACACCACCAAGGCCAAGACCCAACTGGGCTGGCGGCCGCTCTACTCCTCGGCGCAGGCCCTGGCGGCGCTGGCTTCCGCGGTCTGAACGGTCTGAGGGGTCTGAGGCCCCCGCCAAGCGGTAATTTGATGCTGTGAGGTCTCACCGCTCGGCCGTGTCCGGGCCTGCCGCCGTCGACTACGACGAACACGCGGTCACCGTCACGCCCCGCAAGCGCGAGGCGGCGGGCGTTCGGGCGGTGATGGTCTCGCTGCAACGCGGGTTCGAGCAGATGGGCGCGCTGCGCACCGCGGCGGTGCTGGCCCGGCTCAACCAACGCAACGGCTTCGACTGCCCCGGGTGCGCGTGGCCCGAGGAGCACGGCGGTCGCAAGCTGGCCGAGTTCTGCGAGAACGGCGCCAAGGCCGTCGCCGAGGAGGCCACGAAGCGCACCGTCACACCGGAGTTCTTCGCCCGGCACTCGGTCGCCGAGCTGTCCGCGAAGCCCGAGTATTGGCTGTCCCAGCAGGGCAGGCTCACCCACCCCATGGTGTTGCGTCCCGGTGACGACCACTACCGGCCGATCGGCTGGGACGCCGCCTACCGGCTGATCGCCGACCAGCTCGGCGCCCTGGACAGCCCCGATGAGGCGGTGTTCTACACGTCGGGCCGCACCAGCAACGAGGCCGCGTTCTGCTACCAGCTGCTGGTCCGGTCGTTCGGCACGAACAACCTGCCCGACTGCTCCAACATGTGCCACGAGTCCTCGGGCTCGGCGCTCACCGAGTCGATCGGCATCGGCAAGGGTTCGGTCACCGTCGAGGACGTCGAGCTGGCCGACCTGATCGTCATCGCCGGACAAAACCCGGGCACCAACCACCCGCGGATGCTGTCGGTGTTGGAAAAGGCAAAGGCCAACGGCGCCAACATCATTGCGGTGAACCCGCTGCCCGAGGCCGGGCTGATCCGGTTCAAGGACCCGCAGAAGGTGCATGGCGTCGTCGGGCACGGCATCCCGATCGCCGACGAATTCGTGCAGATCCGCCTGGGCGGTGACATGGCGCTGTTCGCCGGGCTGGGCAGGCTGCTGCTGGAGGCCGACGACCGCGCCCCGGGGACCGTCATCGACACCGCGTTCGTCGACGCGCATTGCGCCGGGTTCGACGAATACCGGCGCCGAACCCTCGACATCGACCTCGACGACGTGTTCGCCGCCACCGGCATCGAACGCCGACAGCTCGACCGCGTCGCCGACATGCTGATGGCGTCGCGGCGGACGGTGGTGTGCTGGGCGATGGGCCTGACGCAGCACGCGCACGCGGTGGCCACCATCGGCGAGATCACCAACCTGCTGCTGCTGCGGGGCATGATCGGCAAGCCGGGCGCCGGGGTGTGCCCGGTGCGCGGACATTCGAACGTGCAGGGCGACCGCACGATGGGCATCTGGGAGCAGATGCCCGAGGAGTTTCTGGCCGCCCTGGATGATCGGTTCGGCATCGCCACTCCCCGCAAGCACGGGTATGACACCGTGGCCGCGATCCGGGCGATGCGCGACGGGCGGGCGAAGGTGTTCGTGGGTATGGGCGGCAACTTCGCCTCGGCCACCCCCGACACCGTCGTCACCGAGGCCGCCCTGCGCAATTGCGCGCTGACCGTGCAGATCTCGACCAAACTCAACCGCAGCCATCTCGTGCACGGGAATACGGCGCTGATCCTGCCCACCCTCGGCCGCACCGACCGCGACGTTCGAGGTGGGCGCAAACAGGTTGTCTCGGTTGAGGATTCGATGTCGATGGTGCACCTGTCCCGCGGCAGCCTGCACCCGCCCAGCGACCAGGTGCGCAGCGAGGTGGAAATCGTGTGCCGGCTGGCCCGCACGCTTCTCGGTGCGGCGCACCCGGTTCCGTGGGAGAGCTTCGCCGCCGACTACGACACCATCCGCGACGCGATCGCCGCGGTGGTCCCCGGCTGCGCCGATTACAACCGCAAGGTGCGTGCGCCCGACGGATTCCAGCTGCCGCACCCGCCGCGTGACACGCGCGAATTCCACACCAGCACGGGGCGGGCCAACTTCGCCGTCAACCCGCTGCAATGGGTGCCGGTGCCCGAGGGCCGGCTGGTGCTGCAGACCATACGCAGCCACGACCAGTACAACACCACGATCTACGGCCTCGACGACCGTTATCGCGGGGTGAAGGGCGGGCGCCGCGTGGTGTTCATCAACCCCGCCGACATCGACGCGCTGGGCCTGACCCCGGGAGGGCGCGTCGATCTGGTGTCGGAGTGGACGGACGCCGAGGGCCGGCTTCAGGAACGGCGCGCGAAAGACTTTCTGGTGGTTGCGTATTCGACTCCCGTCGGCAACGCCGCGTCCTACTATCCCGAGACCAACCCGCTGGTTCCGCTCGATCACACTGCGGCGAAGTCGAACACCCCGGTGTCGAAGGCCGTCGTCATCCGGGTGGAGCCCGCCGCCGGCGGTGAAACCGCGTAGTGGGGCACGTAACGTCACGCCGGCGGGTCACGCATCTGACCGCCGAGAAGGCGATCACCCGGCCGGAGACCCTGGTCGTCGAGGAGCCCTTGGAGATCCGGGTCGACGGCGCGGCGGTCACCGTGACGATGCGCACGCCGGGCGCGGACATCGAACTCGCCCAAGGCTTTCTGCTCACCGAAGGGGTCATCGGCGGCCGCGACGACATCCACAGCATCCGTTACTGCGCCGGGCGTGACGACGACGGCGCCAACACCTACAACGTGCTGGACGTGACGCTGGCGCCCGGGGTGCCCAAACCCGACCTCGACGTCACCCGCAACTTCTACACCACCTCGTCGTGCGGGGTCTGCGGCAAGGCGTCCCTGGATGCGGTGCGGTTGAGCAGCCGGTTCACCCCGGGTGCCGATCCCGCGACCGTAGCCCCGGCCACGCTGAAGGCGATGCCGGACCAACTACGTTCCGCGCAAAAGGTTTTCGAGAGCACCGGCGGGTTGCACGCGGCCGCGCTGTTCGGCGTCGACGGCACGATGCTGGTGGTGCGCGAGGACGTAGGCAGGCACAACGCCGTCGACAAGGTGATCGGCTGGGCGCTGGAGCATCGGCGGGTGCCGCTGGCAGCCTCGGTGTTGCTGGTCAGCGGGCGGGCATCCTTCGAGTTGACGCAGAAGGCCGTAATGGCTGGGATTCCGGTGCTGGCGGCCGTCTCCGCGCCGTCATCGCTGGCGGTCTCGCTGGCCGAGGAGTCCGGCATCACGCTGGTGGCGTTCCTGCGCGAGGACTCGATGAACATCTACACCAGGGCCGACCGCATCGCGTGACCCAGTGTTGCCCGGCCTCCTGTGGATGGAGGCCGCACTGGGGATAACCCGCGGGCGCGGGCGGCCGCGGCCCGCGACGGCGGCCCGACCCGTCGGCCCCGGCGGGCACCGTGGCCCGCATGACAACCGAAACGACGATGACCCGGATCCAACTGGGGGCCATGGGCGAGGCGCTCGCCGTGGACCACCTGACGCGGGCGGGATTGCGGATCCTGCACCGCAACTGGCGCTGCCGCTACGGCGAACTCGACATCATCGCCTGCGACCGCGCCGGCACGGCGGTGTTCGTCGAGGTCAAGACCCGCACCGGCGACGGCTACGGGGGACTGGCGCACGCGGTGACCCCGCGCAAGGTCCGGCGGCTGCGCAGGCTGGCCGGGCTGTGGCTGGCCGGCCAGGACCGGCGGTGGGCGGCGATCCGCATCGACGTGATCGGCGTGCGGGTCGGACGCCGGCGCACCCCGGAGATCACCCACCTGCAAGGCGTCGGCTGATGGCGCTGGGGCGCGCGTTCTCCGTCGCGGTGCGCGGCGTGGACGGCGAGATCGTGGAGATCGAAGCCGACATCACGTCCGGACTGCCGGGCGTGCACCTGGTGGGTCTGCCCGACGCCGCGCTGCAGGAGTCGCGCGACCGGGTCCGGGCCGCGGTCACCAATTGCGGCAACGACTGGCCCATGGCGCGGCTCACGCTGGCGTTGTCGCCGGCGACGCTGCCGAAAATGGGCAGCGTGTACGACATCGCCCTGGCCGCGGCGGTGCTCTCGGCGCAGCGAAAAAACCCGTGGGACCGGCTGGAGAAGACCGTGCTGCTGGGCGAGCTTTCGCTGGACGGGCGGGTCCGGCCGGTGCGCGGGGTGCTGCCCGCCGTGCTCGCCGCCAAGCGCGACGGATGGCCGGCCGTGGTGGTCCCGGCGGACAACCTCGCCGAGGCCAGCCTGGTGGACGGCATCGACGTGTGGGGCGTGCGGACCCTGGGGCAGCTGAAGAAATGGCTCGGCGGCACCGGCGCCCTGCACAACCGGGTCAATCCGGACCGCACGCCGGAGGAGCCGGTGGTGGACCTGGTCGACGTGGTCGGCCAGACGCAGGCGCGCTTCGCGGTGGAGGTGGCCGCCGCCGGCGCGCACCACCTCATGCTCACCGGGCCGCCCGGTGTGGGCAAAACGATGCTGGCGCAACGCCTTCCGGGCCTGCTACCGCCGCTGTCGGAGAGCGAGTCGCTGGAGGTCACCGCGATCCACTCGGTGGCCGGGCTGCTGTCGGGGGACACACCGTTGATCACCCGGGCGCCGTTCGTGGCGCCCCACCACAGTTCCAGCGTGGCGGCCCTGGTCGGCGGGGGCTCCGGGATGGCGCGACCGGGCGCCGTCAGCCGGGCCCACCGCGGGGTGCTGTTCCTCGACGAGTGCGCCGAGATCCGGGTCAGCGCGTTAGAGGCCTTGCGAACACCGTTGGAGGACGGCGAGATTCGCCTCGCCCGCCGCGACGGGGTGGCGTGCTATCCGGCCCGGTTCCAGCTGGTGCTGGCCGCCAACCTGTGCCCGTGCGCGCCGGCCGATCCGCGGGACTGCATGTGCCCGGCGGCGACCAAACGCCGCTACCTGGGCAAGTTGTCCGGGCCGTTGCTGGACCGCGTGGACCTGCGGGTGCAGATGGATCCGGTGCGGGCGACGGCGTTCTCGGGTCGCGACGGCGAATCCACGGCACAGGTGCGTCAGCGGGTGGCGGCCGCCCGTGCGGCCGCCGCGCAGCGCTGGCAGCCGCACGGTTTTCGCACCAATGCCGAAGTCAGCGGGACCCTGCTGCGCCGAAAGTTCCGCCCCAGCAAAGCGGCGATGGAGCCGCTGCAAAGGGCGCTGGATCGCGGCCTGATCAGCATCCGGGGCCTCGACCGCACGTTGCGGGTCGCGTGGAGCCTGGCCGACCTGGCGGGCCGCACGTCGCCCGGGCTCGACGAGGTCGCCGCCGCACTGAGCTTTCGCCAGCCGGGGACGCAGCGGTGAGCGCCCCGACCGGCCGGCAGCGCGCGCTGCGGGCGTGGGCGTATCTGTCCCGGGTGGCCGAACCGCCCTGCGCCGGGCTCGCCGCCCTGGCGCGGCGTGTCGGCCCGGTCGAGGCGGCCGAGCGGGTCCGGCGGGGCGCGGTCGACGACGTCCTGGCCCGGCACACCGAGGCCAGGCGCGACATCGACACGTCGGCGGCCGATCTCGAGGCGATCGCCCGGCGGGGCGGCCGGTTGATCACGCCCGACGACGACGAGTGGCCGGTGCTGGCGTTCGCCGCGTTCGGCGGCGCCGAAGCACGGCGGCGCGGCGGCCCGCCGATGGTGTTGTGGGCGCAGGGGCCCGCCCGACTCGACGAGGTCGCGCAGCGGGCCGCCGCCGTGGTGGGGACGCGCGCCTCGACGGCCTATGGCGAGCAGATGGCCGCCGAACTCGCCGCCGACCTGGCGCAACGCGACGTGGCCGTCGTCTCGGGCGGTGCCTACGGCATCGACGGCGCCGCCCACCGGGCCGTGCTGGATTGCGACGGGATCACCGTGGCGGTCCTCGCGGGCGGGCTCGACGTCCCCTACCCGGCCGGTCACACCGCGCTGCTGCACCGCATCGGCCAGCACGGGCTGTTGTTCACCGAATACGCCCCCGGCGTCCGCCCGGCCCGTCACCGGTTCCTGACCCGCAATCGCCTGGTGGCCGCCGTCTCCGGCGCGGCGGTGGTGGTGGAAGCGGGCCTGCGCAGCGGCGCGGCGAACACCGCGGCCTGGGCGCGGGCGCTGGGGCGGGTGGTGGCCGCGGTGCCCGGACCCGTGACCTCGTCGGCGTCGGCGGGTTGCCACGCGCTGCTGCGCGACGGCGCCGAGCTGGTCACCCGCGCCGAGCACATCGTCGAGCTGATCGGCCACATCGGCGAACTGGCGCCGGACGAGCCGCGGCCGGTCACGCCGTTGGACGGCCTGAGCGAGGCCGAGCGCCGGGTATACGAGGCGTTGCCGGGCCGCGGCGCCGCCACGGTCGACGAGATCGCGGTCGCGTCGGGGCTGGTGCCCGAGCAGGTGCTGGGGCCGCTGGCGATGCTCGAGCTGGCCGGGTTGGTGCAGCGCCAGGACGGGCTGTGGCGAATCGTCCGGGCGACCGCGGGCCACGCTGCGTCAACGCCGCGGCTCGTATAGTCGAGGCGGGTCGGGCGTCGGACAGGAGGACACGTGGCAGGTCGACCGCTGCAATGCTTCGAAGTTGTCGGTACCGAGCAGCTCACCCCGCACATGGTGCGGGTGGTGCTGCGGGGCAAGAATTTTGACGCCTTCGTGCCCAGCAAGTTCACCGACTCCTACGTCAAGCTGGCGTTCGTCGCCGACGACGTGGACGTCGCCGGTCTTCCCGAGCCGCTCACCCTCGACAGCTTCGCCGGTCTGCCCCCGGAGAAGAGGCCCACGGTGCGCACCCTCACCGTCCGGCACGTCGACGTCGAGGCCCGCCAGATCGCGCTGGACATCGTCGTGCACGGCGAGCACGGGACGGCCGGCCAGTGGGCGGCCACCGCCCAGCCCGGCCAGCCGATCTACCTGATGGGCCCCGGCGGCGCCTACACGCCGGACCCCGCCGCCGACTGGCACCTGCTGGCCGGCGACGAATCGGCGCTGCCGGCCATCGCCGCGGCCCTGGAGGCGTTGCCGCCCAGCGCGGTCGGGAAGGCGTTCATCGAGGTGGCGGGGCCGGAGGACGAGATCCCGCTGACCGCACCGGATGGCGTCGAGGTGCACTGGGTGTATCGCGGCGGACGCGCCGACCTGGTGCCCGAGGACCGCGCCGGCGATCACGCCCCGCTGATCGAGGCCGTCACCAGCGCCCCGTGGCTGCCGGGGCAGGTGCACGTGTTCATCCACGGCGAGGCGCAGGCGGTCATGCACAACCTGCGGCCCTACATCCGCAAGGAGCGGGGCGTGGACGCGAAATGGGCGTCGTCCATCTCGGGTTACTGGCGCCGCGGCCGCACCGAAGAGACGTTCCGCCAGTGGAAGAAAGAACTCGCCCAGTCAGAATCCGAGGCGGAGGCGGCGAACTCGTCCGCCTGACGGCTCGACTGGCATTCTCTTTTCCATGGCATTCGCGGACTACCAGAACGAGATCTACTTCAAGGGCCTGGGCGGAATCGCGCCCGCGCTGCCGATGGCCTTCGCGGAGTTGGAGGCCCGCGCCGAGCGGGCGATGTCGCCGTCGGTGTGGTCGTACGTCGCCGGCGGCGCCGGTGACGAACGCACGCAGCGGGCCAACCGGGAGGCGTTCGATCGCTGGGGCCTGATCCCGCGCATGTTCGTCGGCGCCGCCGACCGCGACCTGTCGGTCCAGATGTTCGGCCTGACCTTGCCGTCGCCGGTGTTCATGGCGCCGATCGGCGTCATCGGCATCTGCGCCCAAGACGGCCACGGCGACCTGGCCACCGCGCGCGCGGCCGCGAAAACCGGTGTGCCGATGGTGGTTTCGACGCTGACCGCCGACCCGATGGAAGACGTCGCCGCCCAGTTCGGCGATACCCCCGGCTTCTTCCAGCTGTACACGCCGAAGGATCGTGACCTGGCCGCCAGCCTCGTGCGGCGGGCCGAAGCCGCCGGCTTCCAGGGCATCATCGTCACCCTCGACACCTGGATTCCCGGGTGGCGCCCGCGCGACCTGTCCACGGCCAACTTCCCCCAATTGCGGGGGCTCTGCCTGAGCAACTACACCAGCGATCCGATCTTCCGCGCCGGCCTGCAGCGCCCGCCCGAGGAGGACCCGCAAGGCACCGTGCTGCAGTGGATCACGACCTTCGGAAACCCGTTGACCTGGGACGACCTCGAATGGCTGCGGTCGCTGACCGACCTGCCGCTGATCATCAAGGGCATCTGCCATCCCGACGACGCCCGGCGGGCCAAGGACGGCGGCGTCGACGGCATCTACTGCTCCACCCACGGTGGGCGCCAGGCCAACGGCGGCCTGCCCGCGCTGGACTGCCTGCCGGGCGTGGTCGAGGCGGCCGACGGGCTGCCCGTGCTGTTCGATTCGGGCGTGCGCAGCGGGGCCGACGTCGTCAAGGCGCTCGCGCTGGGCGCGACGGCCGTGGGTATCGGCCGGCCCTACGCCTACGGCCTGGCGCTCGGCGGCGACGACGGCATCGTGCACGTGCTGCGCTCGATCCTCGCCGAGGCGGACCTCATCATGGCCGTCGACGGCTATCCCACGCTCAAAGATCTCACCCCGGACACGCTGCGGCGCGTCGGCTAGAGCGCCCCGGCCGGCCCTGCGACCGTGGGGGAGTGCAGGCGATCCTCGAGGAGTTCGACGAATACCTGGATTTGCAGTGCCTGCGTTCGGCGCACACCCGCCGCGCCTACCTGGGCGACCTGCGCTCGCTGCTCGCGTTCGCGGCGGAGCGCGGCGTCGGCCTGGACGGGTTGAGCCTGCCGCTGCTGCGCTCGTGGTTGTCCGCCGCGGCCGCGGCCGGCGTCGCCCGCACGACACTGGCCCGGCGCACCTCGGCGGTCAAGGCGTTCACCGCCTGGGCCGTCCGGCGTGGCCTGCTGGACACGGATCCGGCCGCGCGGCTTCAGGTTCCCAAGGCGCACCGCACCCTGCCCGCGGTGCTGCGCCAGGACCAGGCCCTCGACGCCCTGGCCGCCGCCAAATCCGGTGCGCAGCAAGGTGAGCCGATGGCCCTGCGGGACCGGCTCATCGTCGAGATGCTGTATGCCACCGGGATCCGCGTCAGCGAGCTGTGCGGCCTGGACATCGACGACGTGGACACCCGGCATCGGCTGGTCCGCGTCCTGGGCAAGGGCAACAAGCAGCGCAGCGTGCCGTTCGGGGCGCCGGCCGCCGAGGCGCTCGACGCGTGGCTGGCCGACGGGCGTCCCGCCCTGGTGAACGCCGACTCAGGCCCGGCGCTGCTGCTGGGCGCGCGGGGACGCCGGATCGACGTCCGCCAGGCCCGCACGGTGGTGCACCAGACCGTCGCCGCGGTGGACGGCGCGCCGGACATAGGTCCGCACGGCCTGCGGCACAGTGCGGCCACACACCTCCTCGAAGGGGGCGCCGACCTGCGCGTCGTCCAGGAGCTGCTCGGCCATTCCAGCCTGGCGACCACGCAGCTCTACACCCACGTCGCGGTGTCCCGGCTGCGCGCCGTGCACGACCAAGCCCACCCCCGCGCCTGAGCGCCGCCGCGGCCCGGGCGACGGGCCGGCGTCGTCACACGTCGCGTCGCACCAGTCCCATCGGCCACACCAGGCGCTGGCGGAGGGCGCACTGCGAGTGCCCACCTCCGAGCGACAACACGTTTTCGCAGGTCATGGGCCCGCCCGAGATTGTCGCTCGGAGGTGGGCGCAACGCCTGTCCACCCGCGCAGCGACGCGTGTGGCGCCTGTTACCCATGTTGCGCGGCGTCGCCCGGCGGCCGCAGCGGCTTGAGCCGGATCGGCGTCGACCTCAGCAGGCCCAGCGGATCGACATAGTGGGCCCCCGACGCCGGACCCCACATCGCGCCCCAGTGCAAACACGCCGCGACCCGGCACCCCGGGTGGCCGGCCATCAACGTCCCGATCACGGTCCCGGCCGCCACCGACTGCCCGGCCCGCACGGCCGCCCGCACCGGCTCGTAGCTGGTGCGCAAGCCCCCGGGATGCGCCAGCGACACCACCGGCCGCCCCACCAGCAGCCCGGCGAAGACCACGGTGGCCGCGCCCGCCGCGTACACCGGCTGACCGGCGGCGCCGGCCAGGTCCACACCGCGGTGGCCGGGATGCCAATCCTGCACGGGGGCATCGAACGCCCGGGTGACGGCCGGCGGCGGGCGCAACGGCCAGTCCAGGCGATCGTCGTCGGCCGCCGCCGGCGCCGCGCTGACCAGGGCCGCACCCAACGTCAGCGCCATCCACCGCATCCAGGCAGTTCAGCGCGGCCCGCCCGGCCACGCCACCCGGCCGCACCGGCACTGTGGACGGCGACGCCGCCTGGGGAAGCGTGGCAAAAGCACCCGCCGAACCGGTGTAAACTGCTGGTCGCAGCTCGTCCGCGGGCTGACTTCGCGCGTCCGCATCGCGTCTCCGGTTCCACGAGGAGAACGCAATCGCGTGCCGGGCGGTCCCGACCGGATTTTCCGGACGGGTCCGGCATCGCAGCAGGCGCCAGGGCCCGGCTTCACCCGATGCCAGGCGACAACCGACACAAGTAAGGCACAACCATGGCCGTCGTAACCATGAAGCAGCTGCTCGACAGCGGCACCCACTTCGGGCACCAGACCCGCCGGTGGAATCCCAAGATGAAGCGGTTCATCTTCACCGACCGCAACGGCATCTACATCATCGACCTGCAGCAGACGCTGACCTTCATCGACCAGGCGTACGAGTTCGTCAAGGAGACCGTCGCCCACGGCGGCACCGTCCTGTTCGTCGGCACCAAGAAGCAGGCGCAGGAATCCGTCGCCGCCGAGGCGACCCGCGTCGGCATGCCCTACGTCAACCAGCGCTGGCTGGGCGGCATGCTGACCAACTTCTCCACCGTGCACAAGCGGCTGCAGCGCCTCAAGGAGCTCGAGGCGATGGAGCAGACCGGTGGCTTCGAGGGCCGCACCAAGAAGGAAATCTTGATGCTGACCCGCGAGAAGAACAAGCTGGACCGCAGCCTTGGCGGTATCCGCGACATGGCCAAGGTGCCGTCGGCCATCTGGGTCGTCGACACCAACAAGGAGCACATCGCCGTCGGCGAGGCCCGCAAGCTCGGCATCCCGGTCATCGCGATCCTGGACACCAACTGCGACCCCGACGAGGTCGACTACCCGATCCCGGGCAACGACGACGCGATCCGGTCGGCCGCGTTGCTGACCAAGGTCATCGCCTCCGCCGTCGCCGAGGGCCTGCAGGCCCGCGCCGGGGTCGGCCGCGGCGACGGCAAGCCCGAGGCCGAGGCCGCCGAGCCGCTGCCCGAATGGGAGCAGGAACTGCTCGCCTCCGCCGCTGCCAGCGCCCCCACCGACGCCGCTGCGGGCACCCCCGAACCAACCACCACTGAATCCTCCTAGGAAGGCTGAACATTGGCGAACTTCACCGCTGCCGACGTCAAGCGGCTTCGGGAACTCACCGGTGCCGGCATGCTCGACTGCAAGAACGCGCTGGCCGAAAGCGACGGCGACTTCGACAAGGCCGTCGAGGCGCTCCGGATCAAGGGCGCCAAGGACGTCGGCAAGCGCGCCGAGCGGGCGACGGCCGAGGGTCTGGTCGCCACCCAGGGCGGCGCGCTCATCGAGTTGAACAGCGAGACCGACTTCGTGGCCAAGAACGCGGAGTTCCAGGCGCTGGCCGACCAGATCGTGGCCGCGGCCGTGTCGTCGAAGGCCGCCGACGTCGACGCGCTCAAGGCTTCTTCTATTGACCAAACCTCGGGTACCAAGACCGTCGAGCAGGCGATCGCCGAGCTGTCGGCCAAGATCGGCGAGAAGTTGGAGCTGCGCCGGGTCGCGAACTTCGACGGCACCGTCGAGGCGTACCTGCACCGGCGGGCGGCGGACCTGCCCCCGGCGGTGGGCGTGCTGGTCGAGTACCAGGGCTCCGACAAGGAGGCCGCGCACGCGGTCGCCCTGCAGATCGCCGCGCTCAAGGCCCGCTACCTGTCCCGCGACGACGTGCCCGAGGACGTGGTGGCCAGCGAGCGCCGCATCGCCGAGGAAACCGCCAAGGCGGAGGGCAAGCCGGAGCAGGCCCTGCCCAAGATCGTCGAGGGCCGGTTGAACGGCTTCTTCAAGGACGCCGTGCTGCTCGAGCAGCCGTCGGTGTCCGACAGCAAGAAGACGGTCAAGGCCCTGCTCGACGACGCCGGTGTGACGGTGACGCGGTTCGTGCGCTTCGAGGTGGGTCAGGCGTAGCCGGCGCGCGTGAGCGGCTAGCGTCACTGCTATGCGGCACGTGCACGCGTTCGGCGACGACGCCCTCGGCGATCTCGACGCGGTCGGGCTCGCCGAGGCCATCCGCTCCGGACGCGTCGGCAGGGCCGAGGCGGTCGAGGCGGCGATCGCCCGCACCGAAGCCGTCGACCCGGCCCTGAACGGGTTGGCGTACGCGGGTTTTCGGCAAGCGCGTGCGGCCGCCGAGCAGGCGGCCGACGGCTATTTTTCCGGCGTCCCGACGTTCATCAAGGACAACGTCGACGTCGCCGGGCAGCCCACGATGCACGGCACCGACGCGTGGACACGCCGCGACGCCGTCGCCGACAGCGTGTTCACGAAGCTGTACCTGGCCACCGGGATGACCTCGCTGGGCAAGACGCAGCTCTCGGAATTCGGTTTCAGCGCGTCGGCCGAACACCCGCGGCTGGGCCCGGTCCGCAACCCGTGGGACACCGAATACAGCGCCGGCGCATCCTCATCGGGGTCGGGCGCCTTCGTCGCCGCCGGTGTGGTGCCGATCGCGCACGCCAACGACGGCGGCGGCTCGATCCGCATCCCGGCGTCCTGCAACGGGCTCGTCGGCCTCAAACCGTCGCGCGGGCGGTTGCCCCTGGACGCGGTGCTGCGCCGGATGCCGGTCGGCGTCGTCGTCAACGGCGTGGTGACCCGTTCGGTGCGCGACACCGCGGCGTTCTACCGGGAGGCCGAGCGGATCTGGCGTAACCCCAAGCTGGCCCCGGTCGGGGACGTCACCGGGCCCGGCCGGCAGCGGCTGCGGATCGCGGTGTTGACCCGCTCGATCCAGCGCGAGTGCAGCCCCGCGGTGCGGGAGCTGACGCTGAAATCCGCGGGCCTGCTCGAAGAGCTGGGCCACCGCGTCGAACACGTCGACGAACCGCCGGTGGCGGCCAGTTTCGTCGACGACTTCGTGCTGTATTGGGGATTTTTGGCGCTGGCCCAGGTGCGCGGCGGACGGCACATGTTCGGCGAGACGTTCGACCGCGCCAAGCTCGACTGCCTGACGCTGGGCCTCATGCGACACACCGGCCGCCACCTGCACCGGCTCCCGGCGGCGATCATGCGCCTGCGCGGGGCGCGGCGGCGCACCGCGCGGTTCTACGGCACCTACGACGCGGTGCTCACGCCGACCCTGGCCGACGAGACGCCCCGCATCGGGTTCCTGGCGCCGACCGACTATCAGCAGGTCATCAACCGGCTGATCGAGTGGGTGTCGTTCACCCCGCTGCACAACGTGACCGGCGAACCGGCGATCTCGCTGCCGTTGGCCCAATCCGCCCACGGCATGCCGGTCGGCATGATGCTGTCGACCGGTATGGGGCAGGAGTCGCTGCTGCTCGAACTCGCCTACGAACTCGAAGAGGCCCGGCCGTGGGCGCGGATCCAGGCCGGGTGATCAGGCCCGCTCGTCGGACCCGAGTTTTTCGAGCATCCTTTTGAATTCGCGCTGCTGCGTCTCGGTGAGCTTGCTCAGGATCCGGGCGTCGGCGCCGCGCACCGCCGCTTCGGCGCGCTTGAGCAGGGCGCGGCCCGCGCCGGTCAGGTTGGCCGGCAGCGCCCGCCCCGACGACACCGACGAAGGCCGCTCCACCGCACCGACGTCCTCCAGCTTGCGCAGCACCGTGTTCATCGCCTGCGGGGTGACGCCCGCGTGGCGGGACAGCTCGGCGCTCGACATCCCCGGGTGCATCGAAAGGATGCGCAGGCAAACGAATTCGGGCAGGGCCAGGTCCAACGGACTCAGCACCGCGGCAACCTCCGGCCGCAACACCGTCCCCACCCGGTACAGCAGATAGCCAAGCGGGGCGTCGTCCTGATTCATGTCAACCATGTTGACATATGTCCGCCTGGTCACGGCGCACATTTCCCGGACCGCGATTGCCCGGCCCGCAACGGGGTAACCGACCGGCGGTAACAGGTTTCCCGCACCGCTTTTGGCGCACGAGGAGGTTCGATGCCGAAGACGACGAAAGGCGGAGCGCCCAAGAAGAGCGAACTGCCCAGCACTTTGCGGCGTTCCGACGCCAAAGCGCAACGCACGTTCGCGAAATCCCACGACGCGGCCGCCGACCAGTACGGCAGCGAGGAACGGGCCCACCGGGTGGCTTACGCCGCCGTCAAGCACAGTTTCGAAAAGGTCGGCGACCACTGGGAACCCAAGGAGAAGAAGGGGCCGTCCGACGAGCGCGCCGAGCGTGGCGGGCTGCGACCGTCCGGCGAGTCGGCCGAGGGCGTCGACGCCAACGCCAGCAAAAAGCATCTGCTCGACGTGGCGCGCCGGCTCGAAGTTCCGGGCCGATCGACGATGAACAAAGCGGAGTTGGTCGACGCGATCAAGAAGCACAATCGCCGCGTCCGCGGACGCTGAGCGGGAATCGCCAACTCCCCGCGGTCCTTTGCGTTCGCGTGCGCACCGCGGCGATGCGGCGCCGTTTGCCGCCCGAGTCCGCGGGTACGTGACTGCCCGTGGTCGCGAAGCGTTCGCGCACAGACGACACCAGGGAGCAGTGACATGAGCGAGCCGGATTCCGTCATCCACAATCTGCGCGACACGCTCAACAACGAGCCCGGTCTCGCGGATCGGCTCGAGCGGTCTTTGCAAAAGGCGCGCGGGCGGGCCGAATCCGAGCTGAACCCGGAGCTGTACGAGGCGCTCGAGTGGCCGCGCGACATCGGCGAGTACGAGGCCTACCTGAAGCGCTTCCTCCGATGGGTGCCCCACGAGTCGGACGCGGACGCCTGGAAGAACGAAAAGCGGCAGGCTCAAGAGGTCAGCGATCGCATGGCGCACTTCTACTTCCTGGTCGACCAGGGCGACGAGCCGGCCCAGGGCTCCGGTGTCTTTCGGGAATGGCTGACGGACTTCGCCCGGCAGTGGGGGAATTTCCTGGACACGCCGGAGTCGTTCAGCCCCGAAGCCCTGCAGTCGTTCATCGACAACGCGCCGGAGTACCGCATCCATGAGTCGCTGGTCGACGGCGTCCCGAACGCGCCCAGCGGATGGCTGACCGCCAACCAATTCATCGCGCGGGAAATCAACGGAGGGCTGCGCCCGATCGCCGAGCCGACCACCAACCTGGTGGTGACCTCACCGGCCGACTGCAAATACCAGCACGCCTACGACATCGCTGCCGACTCGAGCATCCCCGCCACCACCGTCAAGAACGAAAAGTACGGCAACATCAAGCAACTCATCGAAGGAAGCCAATACAGCGAGAGCTTCGCCCGCGGCACCTTCGTGCATTACATGCTGCCGGTGCATGCCTACCACCGCTATCACCTGCCCGTCGCGGGACTGGTCGAGGAGTCCTTCCGGATCAACGGGAAAGTCTTCATGCGGGTGGGCCTGGAAGAACACGAGTTCGCCTCCAGCGACAGCGCCAGCAGCGGGTACGAGTTCTCCCAGACCCGCGGCGTGGTCACCGTCGACACCTCGCAATCGGATTGCGGCGACATCGGCATCGTGGCGGTCATCCCGGTGGGCATGGCCCACGTGTCGTCGGTCGTCCTCACCGCGGTGCCCGGCAAACACATGGCCAAGGGGGAGGAGTTCGGGTACTTCCAGTTCGGCGGCTCGGACATCATCATCCTCTTCCAGGAGGGCGTCGATCCCCAGCTGGACACCAGTGAGGAGTTCCGGCTGGTCGGTTCGCCGGTGGCGCGCTGCGCCGCGCCGCGAAACCCGCAGTGAGGGTGATTATTACGCCGCCCAAGGGGTAAAAGCCCTGCCTGCGGGGGGCAAGGCGGCTTCTCCGACGGTGCGGATCGAGCCGTTCGAGGTCGCCTCGGTCGATCGTTTGTGGGGCTATCAGTCGGGGTAGTCAGCCGCAATGGCCGGTCTCCTGGGGCGACTGTGGCTCACGGCGTGGCACAAGGTGCTGTCCTCGCCCCTCCTCACGCTCAACGGCTACGTCGCCTTCGACTTGCCGCGCACCGTAACCGCGTTGGGCACATCGCTGCTCATGGGCCTGGTGGCGGTGCACGCCTACCTGGCGGCCACCCGGCCCGGCCTGCCGCTGTATTTCTGGGTGTATCTGGCCGCGCTGATCGCCGCCTGCCTGGCCGTCGCCGCCGCGATGGCGTTTGCCGCCAAACCCCTTGTGCCGCAAGCGGGCTGGTACGCCGGGAGCCTGGTGTGCGCGGCCTTCCTGGTGATCTATCTGGTCAGCCGGTTTGTCAGCCTGCCGGGTCTGGTGGCGGTGACCGGGCGGTGGGACCTGGCCCCGGGAACGTTTGCCATGGCGTTCGCCGGTGCCTTCATCGCCGTGCACACCACCGTCCTGTCCGGCATCAACGTGGCGTATCCGCAACGGCAGAACTGGCGCGACTGAACGGTGACGACATGACAGTGCTCGACTATCCGGCGTGGCTGCGCATCGACCACTGGCTCAATGTCCTTTTTCTGACGCTGGTGATCCGCAGCGGCATCGAGATCCTGTCCACGCACCCGAAGCTGTACTGGCACGACGACAGCAGGCCCGGCAGCGAGTGGGCGCGCTTCACGGTCAAGGAAATGCCGGTCAACAAGCTCTACGACACCCTCGACGAGGAGGAGGACTACAGCTCGCTGTTCTCGTTGCCCGGCCACAAGAAACTCGGCATGGGCCGCCACTGGCACTTCTTCTCGGTGATCGGCTGGATCCTCGTCGGCCTCTCGTATTACATCCTGCTGTTCGCCACCGGGCAGTGGCACCGGTACTGGCCGGCGTCGTGGTCGATCTTCGGTGAGGCGTGGAACGACGTCGTCACCTACATGAGTTTCAACCTGCCGCCGCTGCTGCCGGGCGAGCCACTGGATGCCATCCAGAAGCTGACCTACGCCGGGGTCATCTTCGTGCTGGCGCCGTTCCAGATCCTGACGGGCGCCGCGCAGTCACCGGCCATCGAGGCCGCGTTCCCCTGGTATGTGCGCATGTGGGGCGGCCGGCAATGGGCGCGCAGCCTGCACTTCCTCGGCCTGATCGCGTTTGTGGTGTTCATCGTCATCCACCTGTCGATGATCTTCTTCTGGAGTTGGGGCCAGCTCACCGCGTCGATGATCTTCGGTTCCGTGCGCAACATCGGTTGGGCCACCGCCCTGTCGCTGGTGATCATCGCGGCCATCGTCGCCGTCCACGTCGCGGCGACGGTGTGGAGCCTGCGCCGGCCCGTTCAGGTGCGCCGCGTGCTCGGCGCCGTGGTCACCCGCGCCCGCAAAATCCTGTTGCGGCCGCTGAATTCGAGGCAGAACTACCCCGAGCGGATGACGTCCAAGGAGCACCGGGTCAACGGCAAGCCGCCGACCAGCGCCGAGTACAAGGTGATGGCCGTGCACAACTTCGTCGATTGGCGCGTGCGGGTGGGGGGGCTGGTGGAAAACCCGGTGACGCTGGACCTCGACGCGCTGCGCGGCCTGGCCGAGCAGCAATCGCAACGCGTGATGCACAACTGCGTGCAGGGGTGGACCAGCATCGGCCAGTGGAGCGGAATTCCGCTGGCCCAACTCGCCGATCATGTGCGTCCGCTCCCGCAGGCGAAGTACATCTGCTTTTTGACCATGCAGGACACCGGCCGCGACGAGCCCAGCGCGGAGGGGGAGGGCCAGTTCTACGAGGTGATCGATCTCGAACTCGCCTACAAGCCACAGACGTTGCTGGCCTACGAGATGAACGGGAAGCCGCTGCCCATCAAGCACGGGGCGCCGCTGCGGCTGCGGGTGGAGACCCAGGTCGGTTTCAAGATGGCGAAGTGGATCAACCAGATCGAGTTCATCGACGACTACTCCGGCATCGGCCACGGCCTTGGGGGCTGGCGCGAGGACAACGTCCACTACGACAAGGACGTGGAGATCTGACATGCCCGACCCTTCGGCAACGCGTCCCGAGCTGATCGACCTGCAAAGCGTTGAGCGCGAACGAGTTTCAGAGCTGGTGGCCGTCAAGGGCGGACACTGTGCCGGCTGCGGCGGCAGGGACTTCGCCGTCGGGCACGCGCTGTATCTCGGGTTCTTGTTCCTCGACGAGGACGACGACGCCTTCATGGTGGCGTTGACGTGCCGCAACGACGACTGTCCGGCCCCGCGTACCGGAATCGTGTTGGCCGCCAACGAGTTTTTGTCCGACTACCGGGAGATCTCCGACGTCGAGGACATCGCGAGCCGCGCCAGGGCGAGACAGGCTAGCGCAACGTGGGGTGGCTCGGGGTATCGGTGAACCGCGGCCGGGCGAGATCGAACCTCTCGATCAACTCCGACACGGAACGCAGGTCGTCACATAGGGATTGGAACCGTCGTTCGGCGGGCTCGTCGAGCACGCCCAGGCAACTGTAGTGCACCAACCGGCGGAACCTCCCGGCGAGCGCTGCCCCCCAACGGATCCCGAAGTCGTAGGCCTGCCCTTCGGGAACGTCGTCGAGCCGCGCGAGCTCTTTGAGCGCCGCGATCTGCTCCTCGAGCAGCTCGAAGTCGTCATCGATGCCGATCGGCTCGGGCCGCCGCGCTGTGGTGCTCATCTGAACTCCCTCACAGGCGTGGCTTCGCCACGCTGATCACGTGGGGCTGGCCGCGCAGGGTCAGATACACCCGCTTGGGCCCGATCGCCATCCCGGACAGCGGCGCCGAAGCGACCGGGCCCGACGGCAATCCCGCCCGGTAGTCGAGGGTGCGGATCACCCGGATGGTCCCGTTCGGAAAGCCGGTGAAGCTCGCGGTTTCCAGCACCGTCACGTCGCGGTCGGTGGCCGCGTAGATGCGCGTGTCGTCGGTGCCCAGATAGCGAATCGGCGACGACAGCTCGGTTCGGGCCAGCACCTCGAGCCCGTCCCCGCCGCGACGCGAGTCGACCGCGTACAGCACCTTGTCGTCGCGCCCGGCCACATAGCTGCGGGTGACCTGGGTTCCGTCGCCCGCCCACACGGCGACGGCCATCGGAAGCGAGCCGCGTTCTTCGGGCGGCGACGTGGGCCCCTTGTAATAGCGGATGCCCGAGGCGCCGTAGAGGTGGTACTCGATTTGCCGCCCGCGGTTGGACCCGTCGATCGTGTCGGCCGGGTCCCCGGCGTAGGTGGCCGTCGGCAGCTTGCGGAACCCGTACTGGTCCACCGGCGTCACCGACGAACCGTCCGCGGCGAGCGCCAGCAACACCCGCATGCCGGCGTCCTCGGCGAGGTAGGAAGGCGCGGGGCCGGCGTCGATTTCGGCGACCGGCCGCAGGGTCGCGATGTCGACGACGGCGACCTTGCCGCGCTCCGGCTGCGGCACGAAGACGTGGCGGTCGTCCTTCTGGCTGATCTGCAGGTTGCGCCCGGACCCCATCGGGGCCGACAGCCGGGTATGGGCGGTGCCCGGCCCGGCGTAGCCGATCGCGGCCAGCCGGTGATCGTCGGTGAGGCCCAGCAACTCGTGGTCGTGATAGGACCAGACCGGGTCATGCAGGGCCGCGTCGATGGTCGCCACGCTGACCGCCGGCGCGCTCTCCAGCGAGGACCCGGGGGCCGAACATCCCGCTACCGCCACGACTCCGGAGGCCGCCGCGACCGACCATCGTCGCAACCTTCGCCGCTGACCGCTCCCGATGGCCACGATCGGTGCCATCCTTTCGCCGTTTCGCCCGTCCGGGCTGTACCCCGGCGGGCGGCCCGTTACACCTGCGAGAGGGCGCGACGGGATCGCCGCCTACAGAATCGGCCGCCCGCCCGTGACGGCCACCCGCGCCCCGGAGATGTAGCTCGCGTCGTCGGAGGCCAGCAGCACGTAGAGCGGGGCGAGTTCGGCGGGCTGGCCGGCACGCCCCAGCGGCACGTTGTCGCCGAAGGACTCCACGCTGTCCGGCGGCATCGTCGACGGGATCAGCGGCGTCCAAATCGGACCCGGCGCCACGCTGTTGACCCGAATCCCCTTCTCGCCCAACAGCTGAGCCAAGCTGGCGGAGAAATTGGCGATCGCCGCCTTGGTCGCGGCGTAGGGCGCCAGGGTCGGATTGGGGCTGTCGGAGTTCACCGACGAGCTGCCGATGATCGACGAGCCGGCGTTCAGGTAGGGCAGGGCCGCCTTGGCGAGGTAGAAATACGCGCCCACGTTGAGCCGGAAGGTGTAATCCCACTCCTCGTCGCTGATCTCGTCCAGGCTCTTGCGCATCATCTGATACGCGGCGTTGTTGACCAGGATGTCCACGCCGCCCAATTCCTGCACCGCCCGGTCCACGACGGCGCGGCAGTGGGCGGCGTCGGAGAGGTCACCGGGCACCAGCACGCACTTGCGTCCGGCGTTGGTGACGTAGCGGGCCACGTCGCGCGCGTCGTCGTCCTCGTTGAGGTACGCGATCAGCACGTCGGCGCCCTCGCGCGCGAAGGCGATCGCGACCGCACGCCCGATGCCGCTGTCGCCGCCGGTGATGATCGCCTTTTTGCCGAGGAGTTTTCCCGAGCCCTGGTAAGTGTTTTCACCACAATCGGGAATTGGATCCATCTGGGCCTGCACGCCCGGGACGGATTGTTGTTGCGCGGTAAAGCCCATCTTGATTTCCTTTGCCTCGCTCGAAAGTTGGCCATGTCATTGGAGAAGCCGGCCCGGGCAAACGCCGGCGCCGCTTCCCGCTTTACGATTCGCGACGGGTTGGGCCGGCGGCCGGAACGTCCGGATCGTCGTCGGCCGGCGGCTCCGGGTCCCGCCACTCCTCGCTACGGCTGGACCGATTGCCGCGGACCGTGCCCTCCAGTTCGTGCTTGAGCTCGTCGTCTTCCCGTGAGCTGTGCTTGGAGTTGCCACGTTGCACGCGATCGCCCCCTTCGCGGATGTCTCGGCCTGTGCTCAGAACGCCTTCGCGCACGGGTTACCCGGCGGCGCACGGCTTAATCGGGGCGCGCGGCGGGTGTTAGCGGTGATGCGGATGTTGTGTTCTGTTACCAAAGATGTCGTCGGCGAAAACACCCGCATTTCACCAGCTAATGGACCCGATTATTGGCGTGCGGCGCGGGTAGATGTTTAAAGCCGGAGCCGCATGGCTATTTCGCTGCGTATATCTGCATGCCCTTGACGGGGGGCGTTTGTGTGCGACGAAAGGAATGAAGAATGAAGGTCACCAAGACGGCCATTAAGACAGTTGCCGCCGCCGGGATTGCGGCCGCGGGCGTTTTCGCCGCGGCGCCGGCTTTGGCTTCGCCGCCGCCCAACATTCAGGGATTCGGCACCAGCGAACAGCTCGTGGACGGCGCCCTGATCACCAATTACACCGTGAGCAACCTGCAGCCGAGCAATGTCACCATCCCGGGCTACACGCCCAAGGGCACGCTCTACCAGGCGGACATCAGCGCCCGGTCGGAGGCCGGCCTCGTGACCCCGATGGTCAACGACTTCATCGCCCGCGGACCCAACGGTCAGAATTACCGGGTGATCGACAAGGTCGGGACCCCGAACGGGCTCAGCCCCGCGCCGATCCCGCAGGGCAGCGAGTCGACCGGCACGCTGTACTTCGACGTGACCGGCGCGCCCCCCAACGGCGTCGTCTACAACGACGGCATGCAAGACGTCCTGATCTGGACGTCGAACATGGAGGGCGGCTCCGCGTCCGGGACGATCAACAGCCCGGCGCCCGGCGCGCCGAACAGCCCGGCACCCGGTGCCCCGCCGGCGCCGGCGCCCAGCGCCTGATCCGGCCGGCAAAACTCCCCGCACCCCCGTGGTGCGGGGAGTTTTTGCGTCCCGACGAATCGGGCGCGGGTGAACCGGGTACCCGGCATTCATGAGTAATCCGGACCACAGGCCGGCGAGCGTGCGCAAACAAGCGCAACGCAACGCCGAGCGAACGCGAGCGGCGATGGACGAGCGGCGCAGCGAACACAGCGGCGGGCTGAGCGGCTGGGTCGCCGAGCGCGCCGGCCGCTGGGATCTGTCCGGCCAGGACGAGGCCGCCCTGCAGCGACAGAAGTATTTGTGGAATGTGCTGGTGGACTATTGGTTTCGGATGGAGATCGACGGCTGGGAGAACATTCCGGAAGCACCGCCGGCGCTGCTGGTCGGGATCCACTCCGGGGCCCCGTTCGTGTGGGACGCCTGGACGGTTGGTCTGCAATGGTGGCGACGGTTCGGCCAGGACCGGCCGCTGCACGGCACCGCCCATGACGCGTTGATGGCAATCCCGTTGTTCGGGCGCTACTTCCGGTCGATGGGGGTGCTCCCGGCCGCCCCGGACGCGATCGCCACCGCCCTGGCCGAAGGGCGTGACGTCGCGCTGTGGCCGGGTGGGGAAGTGGACTCGCTGCGCCCATGGACGGAGCGCGATCGGGCCAACCTCGCCGGGCGGACGGGCTTCGTCAAGATGGCGATCCGGGCCGGGGTGCCGATCGTGCCCATCGCCACCGTCGGCGGGGCCGACGCGATGCCCGTGCTGATCCGCGGCGACCGGCTGTCAAAAGCCTTGCAACTGGACCGGTTACTGCGGCTCAAGGTGTTCCCGCTGGCGATCTCGCTGCCGTGGGGGATCGCCCCGGCGGCGCTGCCCCAACTGCCGCTGCCGGCCAAGATCAGGACGCGCTTCATGCCCGCCGTGGAACTCGACCACGACCCCGCGCGGGCGGACGACGAGGAATACATCGACCGCAAATACCACGAAGTGCAGGATTCCATCCAGGAGGGCATGGACGCGCTGGCGCGCAAGCGCGCCTTCCCGTTCTTCGGGTGACGGCCGCGAAAACCGTTGCGGCCACGTCGATGAGGGCGTCGTGGATCAGGTTGCCCGCGTGGGTGTCAGCGCCGGATCGGCGAGCACCCACTCCGGTTGCGGGGGCGTGGGCGCCCGGTAACCGACCCCGCGGACGGTGCCGATCATGAATTCGTGCCGGGTGCCGAGCTTGGCGCGCAGTCGCCGGATGTGGACGTCGACCGTGCGGGCCCGGCTGTTGCTGTCATAGCCGCACGCCTCCCGCATCAATCGGGTGCGCGTGAAGGCCTGGCCGGCATGCAGCACAAGGAAACTCAGCAATCTGAACTCGGTCAGGGTCAGAGTCAGGTCGTGGCCGTCCAGCGACGCGGTGAAGCTCGCCGGGTGCAGGCGGAGGTCGCCGAACTTCAAGATGCCGTCGGCGGTGCCGCGGCGGCGGCCGACCGCCAGCCGCAACCGCGCCCGCAGCTCGTCCGCGCCGGTGCCGGGCAGCATCACGTCGTCGAAATTGCCATCGGTGTCGACCGCGGCGCAATCCGCCGGCCTCACCAGGGCCACCACCGCGGTAGCGGGGTTCTGCGCCGCCAGTCGGCGGCTAACCGCCTGGGCCGCAGGCATATTGCTGCGCGCGTCGACGATCGCCACGTCGGCGGTGGCGCAATGACCGTCGGTGTGGGCGGTCAGCGCCACGCGCGCCGGGAGCGCGAACGTGGTCAAATCCGGTAAGGCCGATTCGAAATCAGCCTCGTCGGTGAGCACCACAATGTCCATCGACCTGTCCAACGACATCTCCAACCTCGTGAGGTCCCTGCGTTCCCCCCGGTCCGTAGGCGCCTCGCGCGAGATGTCTGGCAGCGCTAGGGCTGTTTACCCACTCGGCCGAAAACTATGCAAAGCTATGCAAACTCAGGCCGGCGCGCTGGAGAAAGTCGATGGGCCCGGCCCATTTTCATGGACCGGACCCATCTTTCCCATCAAGCTACTGGTTGGACTTCTGGCGCTCCTCGGCCGCCTCGGCGCCGCCACGCGCGGCTTCCGCCTCGGCTTCCTTCTTCGCCGCGTCACGCTGCGCTTCGGCCTTGTCCTGCTGCGCCTGGCCCTCACGGGTCAGGTCATCGCGACCGGCCACCGCGCCTACGGCCTCCTTGGCCTTACCCTTGACGTCCTCGACGACGCCCTTCACCGCTTCAGCGGGTCCCGACTTGTTTTCTTCCGCCATGGATCCGTTCCTCCTCGTTGGCGTACTGTGAGCGATCCACGCTCAACGATCGCGAGCGATCGATCCGGTCATACGGCGAACCCGGTCCTCATTGCTCGAGACCGCATATGTCACCGCGTTGTAGCGGGTTCCCCTGCCGTCGGCGGCTCAAACGCAGCGCCGGGCGTCGGAACATTCGGTACCGGCAGGCTCGAAAATCGCTCCCGCACGCCAACTGTGCGCATAATGCACCCCACCGACGCCCCGTTGTGCTGCGATGAGGCAGGATGTGAAATGCCGTTCCGGATGAGATCGCCCGGGATGGCACTCTCATGCGAGGAGTCTGATGACGGAGTCCAGGGAGCCCCACGTCGCCGGCCCGGCGGCTCCGAGGCAGGAGCCCACGAACGGACTGGCTTCCGGCCAGGCGCTGACCCGGGCCAGGTATTCGCGAGTGCTACTCAAGCTCGGCGGCGAAATGTTCGGTGGCGGCCAGGTGGGCCTGGATCCCGACGTCGTGGCGCTGGTGGCGCAGCAGATCGCCGAGGTGGTCCGCGGCGGCGTCCAGGTCGCCGTCGTGATCGGCGGGGGCAACTTCTTCCGGGGGGCGCAGCTGCAGCAGCGCGGCATGGAACGCACCCGTTCGGACTACATGGGCATGCTGGGCACCGTCATGAACAGCCTCGCGCTGCAAGACTTTCTGGAGAAGGAAGGCATCGTCACCCGCGTCCAGACCGCGATCACCATGGGTCAGGTCGCCGAGCCCTACCTGCCCCTGCGCGCCGTACGCCACCTGGAAAAGGGGCGCGTGGTGATCTTCGGTGCCGGCATGGGCCTGCCGTACTTCTCCACCGACACCACCGCCGCGCAGCGGGCGCTCGAGATCGGCGCCGAGGTGGTGTTGATGGCCAAGGCCGTCGATGGCGTCTTCTCCGCGGACCCGCGGCAGTATCCCGAGGCCGAGCTGATCACCGCGATCAGTCATCGCGAGGTCATCGACCGCGGGCTACGAGTGGCCGATGCCACCGCGTTCAGCCTGTGCATGGACAATGGCATGCCGATCCTGGTGTTCAACCTGCTGACCAATGGCAATATCGCCCGGGCGGTCGCTGGTGAGAAAATCGGGACTCTGGTCACCACCTGATGAGGAGCGGCGCAGATGATTGACGAGGCTCTCTTCGACGCTGAAGAGAAAATGGAGAAGGCCGTAGCGGTCGCCCGCGACGACTTGTCGACCATCCGGACCGGGCGCGCCAATCCCGGCATGTTCTCGCGGATCGTGATCGATTACTACGGCGCCGCCACCCCCATCACGCAGCTGGCGAGCATCAACGTCCCCGAGGCGCGCCTGGTGGTGATCAAGCCCTACGAGGCGAGCCAGGTGGGGGCGATCGAGACGGCGATCCGCAACTCCGACCTGGGCGTGAATCCCACCAACGACGGCACCCTGATCCGCGTGGCGGTCCCGCAGCTCACCGAGGAACGTCGCCGCGAGCTGGTCAAACAGGCCAAGAGCAAGGGGGAGGACGCCAAGGTCTCGGTGCGCAACATCCGCCGCAAGGCGATGGAGGAGCTGCACCGCATCCGCAAGGACGGCGAGGCCGGCGAGGACGAGGTCGGCCGGGCCGAAAAGGACCTGGACAAGACCACGCACCAGTACACCACCCAGATCGAAGAGTTGGTCAAGCACAAAGAAGGCGAGCTGCTGGAGGTCTAGCGACCACTCGGCAGCTAAGTTGACTCAGGCCCGTGGCTACCCCAGATCCCGGCGCAGGCACCCCGCCCGACGAGCCCGGCGCCGCAGCCCAGCCGGAGCCTGCGTTCACGGCGATGCCGCCGCCCGCGAAGAAGACCTCGCGGGCCGGCCGCGACCTGCGCGCCGCGATCGCGGTGGGCGCCGGTATCGGCGGCGCTTTGGTCGTCACGCTGGTGTTCGCCCCCCGCTTTTGGGTCCCGATCGTCGCGATGGCCATCCTGGTCGCCACCCACGAGGTGGTGCGGCGGCTGCGTGAAGCCGGATTCGTCATTCCGGTCATCCCGTTGCTGGCCGGCGGGCAGCTCACGGTGTGGCTGACCTGGCCGTTCCACGCCGCCGGCGCGCTGGCGGGCTTCGGCGTCACCGTGGTGGCGTGCCTGTTTTGGCGATTGTTCATGCAGGACAACCGCACACCGCCCGAACCCGCCGGTGGGTCCCCGTCGCCGTCCTACCTGCGCGACGCGTCCGCCACAATTTTCCTGGCCGCGTGGGTGCCGCTGTTCGCGTCCTTTGCCGCGTTGCTGGTGTATCCCGCCGACGGCGCGGGGCGGGTGTTCTGCCTGATGATCACGGTGGTCGCGTCGGACGTGGGCGGCTACGCCGTCGGCGTGTTGTTCGGCAAGCACCCGATGGTCCCGGCGATCAGCCCGAAGAAGTCCTGGGAGGGGCTCGCCGGTTCGCTCGTCCTGGGCATCACCGCGGCGACCCTGACCGCGACCTTCCTCGCCGGCAAACCGCCGTGGGTGGGCGCGCTGCTGGGTCTGGTGCTCGTTTTGACCTGCACGCTCGGCGATCTGGTGGAATCGCAGATCAAGCGCGACCTCGGCATCAAGGACATGGGCCGGCTGCTGCCCGGCCACGGCGGACTGATGGACCGCCTCGACGGCGTCCTGCCGTCGGCGGTCGCGGCGTGGACGGTGCTGACGCTCGTTCCCTAGGTCGGCCCGACGTGACCGATACTGGACAGGTCATGGTCCAACAACTGGTGTTCTCCGAGCCGCGACCCGGCAAGCCGCCGCGGCACCTGGCCGATCTCGACGCGGACGGCCGCGCCGCCGCCGTCGCCGAGCTGGGGCTGCCGGCCTTTCGCGCCAAGCAGCTGGCGCATCAGTACTACGGGCGGCTGATCGCCGACCCGCGGCAGATGACCGACCTGCCGGCCGGGCTGCGCGACGCGATCGCCGACACGATGTTCCCGATCCTGCTCACCGCGGTCTCCGAGGTGGCCTGCGACGCCGGCGAGACGCGAAAGACGTTGTGGCGGGCCCTCGATGGGGTCACCGTGGAGTCGGTGTTGATGCGCTATCCGCAGCGCAACACGGTGTGCATTTCGTCGCAGGCCGGCTGCGGCATGGCGTGTCCGTTCTGCGCGACGGGCCAGGGCGGGTTGAGCCGCAACCTGTCGACGGCCGAGATCCTCGAGCAGGTGCGCGCCGCCGCCGCGGTGCTGCGCGACGACTTCGGCCCCCCCAGTCAGCGGCTGTCCAACGTGGTCTTCATGGGCATGGGGGAGCCGTTGGCCAACTACGCCCGGGTGGTCGCCGCGGTGCGGCGCATCATCGCGGCGCCGCCCCACGGGTTCGGCATTTCGGCCCGTTCGGTGACGGTGTCGACGGTCGGCCTGGCGCCCGCGATCCGCAAACTCGCCGACGAAGGGCTCGCGGTGACCCTGGCGCTGTCGCTGCACGCGCCCGACGACGAACTGCGCGACACGCTGGTGCCGGTCAACAACCGGTGGAAGATCGCCGAGGCGCTCGACGCCGCACGGTATTACGCCGACGTCACCGGCCGGCGGGTATCGGTGGAGTACGCGCTGATCCGTGACGTCAACGACCAGCCGTGGCGGGCGGACCTGTTGGGGCAACGGCTGCATCGCGCGCTGGGGCCGTTGGTGCACGTCAACCTGATCCCGCTGAACCCGACGCCGGGCAGCGAGTGGGATGCGAGCCCGAAGGCGGTCGAGCGCGAGTTCGTGCGGCGGGTCCGCGCCAAGGGCGTGTCCTGCACGGTCCGCGACACCCGCGGCCGCGAGATCAGCGCCGCGTGCGGCCAGCTGGCCTTCGAGAACCGGTAGCTCGCTGGGGGCGGATGAACCGGACTACGGGCTGTCCCGTCGAGTAAGGCATGACTCCAGTAACGAGGTGTGCCATGAGGATTCGCTTGTCAGCCCTGAACAAAGCGTTTGCCGCGGCGCTGGTCGTCGCCGCGATGATGGTCGGCGTGGCCAGCGGACCACGCGCGCAGGCCGCCGACGACCGATTGCAGTTCACCGCGACGACCCTGAGCGGTGCACCCTTCAGTGGCGCCAGTTTGCAGGGCAAGCCGGCGGTGCTGTGGTTCTGGACGCCGTGGTGCCCGTACTGCAACGCAGAGGCTCCCGGCGTCAGCCAGGTCGCGGCCGCCAACCCCGGCGTCGCTTTCGTCGGCATCGCGGCGCACGCGGACGTGGGTGCGATGCAGGGCTTCGTCTCCAAGTACAACCTGAATTTCACCACCCTCAACGACACCGACGGCGCCATCTGGGCCCGCTACAACGTCCCCTGGCAGCCCGCCTACGTGTTCTACCGTGCGGACGGCAGCTCGACCTTCGTCAACAACCCGACCTCGGCGATGTCACAGCAGGAGCTCTCCGACCGGGTCTCCGCGCTGAGGTCCTGACCAAATGGACCAGGGTCTGGTCGGCCTGGCCTTCGCCGCCGGATTGGTGGCCGCGCTGAATCCGTGTGGGTTTGCCATGCTGCCCGCCTACCTGTTGCTGGTGGTGCGCGGCCGGCGACCCGACGAACGCTCCGGCGTGGCCGCCACCGGGCGGGCGCTGGCGGCCACCGTCGGGATGGCGCTGGGCTTCTTGACCGTGTTCGGCGTGTTCGGCGCGCTGACCGTGTCGGCGGCCACGACCGTGCAGCGCTACCTGCCGTACGCCACCGCGCTGGTCGGCGTGGTGTTGATCGTGCTCGGTGCCTGGCTGCTGTCGGGTCGGGAACTGTCGGCCCTGGCCTCGCGGCCGCTGGGGCCGAGGTGGGCCCCCACGGTGCGGCTGGGCTCCATGTACGGCTACGGCATCAGCTACGCGGTCGCCTCGCTGTCGTGCACCATCGGGCCGTTTCTGGCCGTCACCGCAGCCGGCCTGCGCGGGGGATCGATCGTCACCGGCGTGGCGATCTACCTCTCCTACAGCGCGGGGCTGACCCTGGTCGTCGGTGTGCTCGCCGTCGCCGCCGCGACGGCGAGCACCGCGATGGTGGACCGGCTGCGCCGAATCCTGCCGTTCGTCAACCGGATCGGTGGCGCGCTGCTGGTGCTGGTCGGGCTGTACGTCGCCTACTACGGCAGCTACGAGGTGCGCCTGTTCGGCGCAAACGCCAACCCGCGGGACGCGGTGATCACCGCGGTCGGTCGCCTGCAGGGTGCGACTGCCGGCTGGGTGCACCAGCACGGAATATGGCCGTGGCTGGTGGCCATGCTCGCGTTGGCGGTCGTCGTGATCGGCGGCGCCTGGCATCGCCGGGTGAAACGCCAGGGCAAACGGGGAGCGGCTACCTGATCCAGCCGCGCCGGCGGCCCCACAGGTCGCGGATCAGGACGACGAGGACCAGGGCCGCGAAGCCGATCAGGAACCAGTCCTCGATGTGGCCGACGTGGTTGCCGCGCAGCATCGCCAGCAAGAGCCCGAAGATGCACAGGCCGACGATGTGCCAGGTCCGGTGATTGATCCGGCTCCAACCCCACGCCGCCGACGGCACCTCGACGGAGTCGACGCCGGTGAAGTGTTCGACCTCGGTACTGGCCACGGCGAATCCCTTTCGGATCGGATCGGCTTGCTGAACCCAAATTCTGGCATAAGGCCGCGCCGCGGGCGCGGCCGCATCGTGGCCCCCGTCCGGGCCGGGCGGCACAATGAATGGGTGACCAACCCGACGACCGACGGGCAAACCCCGGGCCGCGTGCGCGTGCTGGTGCTGGGCAGCACCGGCTCCATCGGCACCCAGGCGCTGGACGTCATCGCGGCCAATCCGGACCGCTTCGAAGTGGTCGGCCTGGCCGCGGGTGGGGCGAACCTGGACACGCTGCTGCACCAGCGCGCCGCCACCGGTGTGACCAACATCGCGGTCGCCGACGAAGCGGCGGCGCGGCGGGCCGGCGACATCCCCTTTGCCGGGCCCGAGGCCGTCACCCGGCTGGTCCAGGAGACCGAGGCCGACGTCGTCCTCAACGCGCTGGTGGGGGCGCTGGGCCTGCGGCCCACCCTGGCCGCGCTGGAGTCGGGCGCCCGGCTGGCGCTGGCCAACAAGGAATCGCTGATCGCCGGCGGTCCGCTGGTGCTCAAGGCCGCCAAGCCCGGCCAGATCGTGCCGGTCGACTCCGAACATTCCGCGCTGGCCCAGTGCCTGCGCGGCGGGACTCCCGACGAAGTCGCCAAGCTGGTGCTGACCGCGTCCGGCGGCCCGTTCCGCGGCTGGACCGCCGCCCAGCTCGAGGACGTCACCCCCGAGCAGGCCGGCGCCCACCCGACGTGGTCGATGGGCCCGATGAACACGCTGAACTCGGCCTCGCTGGTCAACAAGGGGCTCGAGCTCATCGAGACCCACCTGCTGTTCGGCCTTCCCTATGACCGCATCGAGGTGGTCGTGCACCCCCAGTCGATTGTTCATTCGATGGTCACCTTCGTCGACGGCTCGACCCTCGCCCAGGCCAGCCCGCCGGACATGAGGCTGCCGATCGCGCTGGCCCTCGGCTGGCCGCGCCGGGTGCCCGGCGCGGCCGCCTCCTGCGACTTCAGCACGGCGTCTAGCTGGGAATTCGAGCCCCTGGACAACGACGTCTTCCCCGCCGTCGAGTTGGCCCGGCACGCCGGGCAGACCGGCGGCTGCATGACCGCGGTCTACAACGCCGCCAACGAGGAGGCGGCGCAGGCGTTCCTGGCGGGCCGCATCGGGTTCGGTGCCATCGTCAAAACCATCGCCGACGTGCTGCACGCCGCCGACCAATGGGCCGTCTCACCCGCTAACGTGGATGAGGTACTCGACGCGCAGCGCTGGGCACGGGAGCGGGCCCAGCGTGTCGTCGCACAGGCGCAGCCCGCCAACTTATCGGTCAAAGCCTCCGGAGCGGTGTGAGAAAGGTCCTCGCAGCCTAATGATGTTCGTCATCGGCATTGTGCTGTTCGCACTGGCCATCCTGATCTCGGTGGCCCTGCACGAGTGCGGCCATATGTGGGTTGCGCGCGCCACCGGCATGAAGGTGCGGCGCTACTTCGTCGGCTTCGGCCCCACGCTGTGGTCGACCCGCCGCGGCGAGACCGAGTACGGCCTCAAGGCCGTGCCGCTGGGCGGATTCTGCGACATCGCCGGCATGACCTCGGTGGAGGAGCTGGCGCCCGACGAGACCGACCGCGCCATGTTCAAGCAGGCGGTCTGGAAGCGCGTCGCGGTGCTGTTCGCCGGGCCCGCCGCGAACTTCGTCATCTGCCTGGTGCTGCTCTACGGCATCGCGCTGGTGTGGGGCCTGCCCGACCTGCACCCGCCCACCAAGGCGGTGGTCGGCGAAACCGCTTGTGTGGCACCGGAAGTGGCGCCCGGCAAGATCGCGGACTGCACCGGGCCCGGGCCGGCGGCACTCGCCGGAATCCGCCCCGGCGACGTCATCGTCAAGGTGGGCGACACCCCGGTGTCGACCTTCGAGGAGATGGCCGCGGCCATCCGCAAGGTGCACGGCAACACCCCGATCGTCGCCGAGCGGGACGGCACCGCCATCACCACGTATGTCAACGTCACGCCCACGCAGCGCTACCTGACCACCGGGCCCGACGGGCAGGGCGCTCAACCGCAAGCCTCGACGGTCGGCGCCATCGGCGTCGGCGCCGTCCGGACCGGCCCGACGCACTACGGGGTGCTCTCGGCGATCCCGGGCAGTCTTGCGTTCGCCGGGGACCTGACCGTCGAGGTGGGCAAGGCGCTCGTGACGATTCCCACCAAGGTCGGTGCGCTGGTGCACGCCATCGGCGGCGGCCAGCGCGACCCGCAGACGCCGATGAGCGTGGTCGGAGCCAGCATCATCGGCGGCGACACCGTCGACCACGGACTGTGGGTGGCGTTCTGGTTCTTCCTGGCCCAGCTGAACCTCATCCTGGGCGCGATCAACCTGGTGCCGCTGCTGCCCTTCGACGGCGGGCACATCGGGATCG
The DNA here is from genome assembly GCF_035666375.1 of Mycobacterium sp. 5-140-3-2. Lineage (NCBI taxonomy): Bacteria > Bacillati > Actinomycetota > Actinomycetes > Mycobacteriales > Mycobacteriaceae > Mycobacterium > Mycobacterium sp. 5-140-3-2. The sequence goes on along the minus strand of NZ_CP142025.1, from coordinate 3,925,227 downwards.
CGATGTTCGAAAAGGTCCGCAACCTGATCCGCTCGGCCCGGGGCATGGTCGCGGCCGCGCCGGTGAACTACCTCAAGCTCATGCCGGCGACGTACGTCGTGCTGGTGTTCGTGGTCGGCTACATGCTGCTGACCGTGACCGCCGATCTGGTCAACCCGATCAGGCTGTTTCAGTAGGAGAACTCATGTCCGTTGGCCTGGGCATGCCGGACGCCCCGGCGCCCACGCTCGCACCCCGGCGCAAAACGCGCCAATTGATGGTGCGCGACGTCGGGGTCGGCAGCGACCACCCGATCTCGGTGCAGTCGATGTGCACCACCAAGACCCACGACGTCAACACCACGCTGCAGCAGATCGCCGAGCTGACCGCGGCCGGCTGTGACATCGTCCGCGTGGCCTGCCCGCGTCAGGAGGACGCCGACGCGCTGGCCGAGATCGCCCGGCACAGCCAGATCCCGGTGATCGCCGACATCCACTTCCAGCCGAAGTACATCTTCGCCGCGATCGACGCGGGATGCGCCGCGGTGCGGGTGAACCCGGGCAACATCAAGGAATTCGACGGCCGCGTCGGCGAGGTCGCCAAGGCCGCCGGCGCCGCCGGCATCCCGATCCGCATCGGGGTCAACGCGGGCTCGCTGGACAAGCGGTTCCTGCAGAAGTACGGCAAGGCCACCCCCGAGGCGCTGGTCGAGTCCGCGCTCTGGGAGGCCTCGCTGTTCGAGGAACACGGCTTCGGCGACATCAAGATCAGCGTCAAGCACAACGACCCGGTGGTGATGGTCGCCGCGTACGAGCAACTGGCCGAGCGGTGCGACTATCCGCTGCACCTCGGCGTCACCGAGGCCGGCCCCGCGTTCCAGGGCACCATCAAGTCCGCGGTCGCCTTCGGCGCGCTGCTGTCGCGCGGGATCGGCGACACCATCCGGGTGTCGCTGTCGGCGCCGCCGGTCGAAGAGGTCAAGGTCGGCATCCAGATCCTCGAGTCGCTGAACCTGCGCCCGCGCGGGCTCGAGATCGTGTCCTGCCCGTCGTGCGGCCGCGCGCAGGTCGACGTCTACACCCTGGCCAACGCCGTCTCGGCGGGCCTCGACGGCCTCGACGTCCCGCTGCGCGTCGCCGTGATGGGCTGCGTGGTCAACGGTCCGGGCGAGGCCCGCGAGGCCGACCTCGGCGTCGCATCGGGAAATGGCAAGGGGCAGATCTTCGTTCGCGGCGAGGTGATCAAGACCGTGCCCGAGGCGCAGATCGTCGAGACCTTGATCGAGGAAGCGATGCGCATCGCCGCCGAGATGGGCGGCGATCACGGACCGGACACAACATCGAGCGGTTCGCCGGTTGTGACCGTAAGCTGATAAACGCCAGCGCCCTGGCCCTGAGATCGCACCACAGAGAGTTCGCCACATGTCGGCTCCGCCCCTTTTCCGCCTGGTCGGCGAGCGTCGGGTGTCCGTGGTGCGTGATGCGGCCGCGGTCTGGCGGGTTCTCGAGGACGATCCCGTCGCCTCGTGCATGGTCGCGGCCCGGGTGGCCGACCACGGCATCGACCCCAATTCCATCGGCGGGGAACTGTGGACGCTGCGCGGCGCCGAGCAATCGCTGTGCTTCGCCGGCGCCAACCTGATCCCGCTGCGCGGCGCCCCGGCCGACCTGAGCGCGTTCGCCGACGAGGCCATGCGCGGCACGCGGCGCTGCTCGTCGCTGGTCGGCAGGGCCGACCTGGTGATGCCGATGTGGGAGCGGCTCGAGGGGGCGTGGGGGCCGGCCCGCGACGTGCGCGACCGCCAGCCGCTGCTGGCGTTGTCCACCCACCCGAGCTGCGACATCGACACCGCGGTGCGCCAGGTCCGGCCCGAGGAGCTGGACGCCTACCTGGTGGCGGCCGTCGACATGTTCATCGGCGAGGTGGGCGTCGACCCGCGGATCGGGGATGGCGGTCGCGGCTACCGGCGGCGGGTGGCCAGCCTCATCTCGGCCGGTCGCGCCTGGGCGCGGTTCGAGCACGGCCAGGTCGTCTTCAAGGCCGAGGTGGGCTCGCAGTCGCCGGGGGTCGGCCAGATCCAGGGGGTGTGGGTGCACCCGGAGTGGCGCGGCCTGGGCCTGGGCACCGCCGGCACCGCCACGGTCGCCGCGGTGATCGTCGGCAGCGGGCGGACGGCCAGCCTCTACGTCAACGACTTCAACGCGGTGGCGCGCGCGGCCTACGCCCGCGTCGGCTTCGCCGAGATCGGCACCTTCGCGACGGTGCTGCTCGACTAGTTGCGCACCCGGCAGCGACCGCCGCCCGGCTGGGCGGGCGCCGGCCGGCGAACGCCCGACTGCCCGGGCGCTCGGCGTCGGGGCGAGCTGCCACGACCACGCATAACGGTTCGGTCTCGGTGTGGCGGCGCCGCAGTTCACGCCGCAGCTCATAACATCAGCACCGATGGTAACTAGAACAACAGCGGCCTCATCCGTTTCAGGCCTGCTGCTCGTCGCGGTCATCGCGCTGTCCGGGTGCACGCCCCGGCCCGACGGCCCGGGCCCGGCCGCGGAGAAGTTCTTCCGCGCCCTCGCCGTCGGCGACACCGCGACGGCCGCCCAGCTCAGCGACAGCCCCAACGAGGCGCGCGAAGCGCTCAACGCCGCCTGGTCCGGCCTGCAGGCGACCCACCTCGACGCGCAGGTCCTCAACGCCAAGTACGCCGAGGACACCGGCACGGTCGGCTATCGTTTCGCCTGGCACCTGCCCAAGAACCGCGTCTGGAGCTACGACGGCCAGCTGAGGATGGCGCGCGACGAGGGCCGCTGGCGGGTGCGCTGGACCACCACGGCTCTGCACGCCAAACTGGGCGAGCACCAGACGTTCGCGCTGCGCGCGGATCGGCCGCGCCGCGCCTCGGTGAACGAACTCGGCGGCAGCGACGTGCTGGTGCCCGGCTACGTGTACCACTACACGCTGGACGCCACCCAGGCCGGACCCGCGCTGTTCGGTACGGCGCACGCGGTGGTCGACGTACTGCACCCGTTCAACGACACGCTCAACGACCCGCAGCTGCTCGCCGAGCAGGCCAGCTCGACACCCCACCCGGTCGACCTCGGCGTCACGCTGCACCCCGACGACAACGACAAGGTGTTCCCGGCGATCGGCCGGCTGCCCGGCATCGTGGTCACGCCCCAGCCCGAAATGCTGCCCACCGACCCGCATTTCGCGCCCGCGGTCGTCGCCGCGGTGAAGAAGGCGGTGGTGGACCAGCTCGACGGCGAGGCCGGCTGGCGGGTGGTGAGCGTCAACCAGAACGGCGTCGAGGTCGAGGTGCTGCACGAGGTCGAGGGATCACCGGCCCCCTCGGTGTCGCTCACGATGGACCGCGCGGTGCAGAACGCCGCCCAGCATGCGGTGGACACCCGCGGCGGCAAGGCGATGATCGTGGTGATCAAGCCCTCGACCGGGGAGATCCTCGCGATCGCCCAGAACGCGGGCGCCGACGCCGACGGCCTGCCGGCCACCACCGGGCTGTTCCCGCCCGGGTCGACGTTCAAGATGGTCACCGCCGGCGCGGCGGTCGAACGCGACATGGCCACGCCCAACACCATGCTGGGCTGCCCGGGCCGCCTCGACATCGGGCACCGCACCGTCCCCAACTACGGGGGCTTCGACCTCGGGGTGGTGCCGATGTCGCGGGCGTTCGCCAGTTCGTGCAACACCACCTTCGCCGAGCTCAGCAGCAAGATGCCCCCGCGCGGCCTGACCCAGGCGGCGTCCCGCTACGGGCTCGGGCTGGATTACCAGATCGACGGCATCACCACGGTGACCGGCTCGGTGCCGCCGACGGTCGACCTCGCCGAGCGCACCGAGGACGGCTTCGGCCAGGGCAAGGTGCTGGCCAGTCCGTTCGGCATGGCCCTGGTGGCGGCGACGGTCGCGGCCGGCAAGACGCCGGTGCCGCAACTGATCGCGGGCCGCCAGACGGCCGTGCAGGGCGACGCCACGCCGATCAGCCCGAAGATGATCGACGCGCTGCGGCCCATGATGCGGCTGGTGGTGACCAACGGGACCGCCAAGGAGATCGCCGGCTGCGGCGAGGTGTACGGGAAGACCGGTGAGGCCGAGTTCCCGGGCGGGTCGCATTCCTGGTTCGCCGGCTACCGCGGCGATCTGGCGTTCGCGGCGCTGATCGTCGGGGGTGGCAGCTCGGAGTACGCCGTCCGGATGACCAAGGTGATGCTCGAGTCACTGCCGCCGGACTTTCTGGCCTAGCAGTCCTACGGGCCCGGTCCGCTTCGGCCGCGGCGGCGGTAAATTGCGAGCATGACCGATACCGGCGGCGACATGGTGGCGTTGCGCGTCTCCGACGCCGACCGCAACGGCACGATGCGGCGACTGCACAACGCGGTCGCGCTCGGGCTGATCGACATCGACGAGTTCGAGCAGCGCTCCTCGCAGGTGTCCTACGCGCGCACGCGCGGGGAGCTGGACCATCTGGTCGGCGACCTGCCGGGACCGGGCGCCATCGTCACCTCGGCGGCCGACCGGGTGGAACTGCGCGGCTGGGCGGGCTCGCTGAAGCGGCACGGCGAATGGACGGTGCCCACCCGCCTGGCGCTGGTGCGCCGGCTGGGCTCGGTGGAACTCGACCTCACCAAGGCCCGGTTCGCCGGGCCGGTGGTGGTCGTCGAACTGGACATGCGGTTCGGCTCCGTCGAGATTCGATTGCCCGACGGCGCCAGCGCGTCGATCGACGACGTCGAGGTCTACGTGGGCAGTGCCAGCGATCGCCGCAAAGACCCGCCTGGTGAGGGCAGGCCGCACGTCGTGCTGACCGGGCGGGTGGTGTGCGGTTCGGTGATCATCCGGGGCCCGCGCCGCTCGCTGCTGCGCCGCCAGCGAGTCTGATCGCCGGGGGGACCCCGGTTAAGCTGGTCGCATGCCCGCTCGCACCGCGCTTTCCCCCGGAGAGTTGTCCCCGACTCTGCCGGTGCCCGGCAGCGTCCCGCGCCCCGAGTACGCCTGGAAGCCGACGGTCCAGGAGGGCAGCGAGCCGTGGGTGCAGACGCCCGAGGTGATCGAGAAGATGCGGGTCGCCGGCCAGATCGCGGCGCGCGCATTGGTGGAGGCGGGCAAGGCGGTCGCGCCCGGGGTCACCACCGACGAACTCGACCGGATCGCCCACGAATACATGGTCGACCACGGCGCCTATCCCTCGACGCTGGGCTACAAGGGCTTCCCGAAGTCGTGCTGCACGTCGCTCAACGAGGTCATCTGCCACGGCATCCCCGACTCGACGGTGATCGAGGACGGTGACATCGTCAACATCGACGTCACCGCCTACATCGACGGCGTGCACGGCGACACCAATGCCACCTTCCTGGCCGGCGACGTCGCCGAAGAACACCGGCTGCTGGTGGAGCGGACCCGGGAGGCGACGATGCGCGCCATCAACGCCGTCAAGCCAGGGCGTGCCCTGTCGGTCGTCGGCCGCGTCATCGAGTCGTACGCAAACCGGTTCGGCTACAACGTCGTTCGCGACTTCACCGGGCACGGCATCGGCACCACGTTCCACAACGGGCTGGTCGTCCTGCACTACGACCAGCCCTCGGTGTCGACCGTCATGCAGCCGGGCATGACTTTCACCATCGAACCGATGATCAACCTCGGCGGCCTGGACTACGAGATCTGGGACGACGGCTGGACGGTGGTCACCAAGGACCGCAAGTGGACCGCGCAGTTCGAGCACACCCTGCTGGTCACCGACACCGGCGTCGAAATCCTCACGCTGCCATGAGGGCCCCACTGCTCGCCGCGCACGGGTGAGCGGGGCGCTGCTGGTCGCCGGCACCAGCTCCGACGCCGGTAAATCGGTGGTGGTGGCCGCCCTGTGCCGGTTGCTGGCCCGCCGCGGAACCCGGGTCGCCCCGTTCAAGGCGCAGAACATGTCCAACAACTCCGTGGTCACCGTCGAAGGCGGCGAAATCGGTCGCGCCCAGGCGATTCAGGCCCGCGCGGCCAGCCTGGAGCCCAGCGTGCGGTTCAATCCGGTGCTGCTCAAGCCGGGCAGCGACCGCACCTCGCAGCTCGTGATCAAGGGCCGGGTCACCGACTCGGTCAGCGCGAAAAGCTATGTCCAACACCGCGATCGGCTCGCCTCCGTCGTGCTCGACGAATTGGCATGCCTGCGAGACGAATTCGACGCGGTCATCTGCGAGGGCGCCGGATCGCCCGCCGAAATCAACCTGCGTGCCACCGATTTGGCCAACATGGGGCTGGCCCGGGCCGCCGGCCTGCCGGTGGTCCTGGTCGGCGACATCGACCGCGGCGGCCTGCTCGCGCACCTGTTCGGCACCGTCGCGGTGCTCGAGCCCGACGACCAGGCGCTGATCTCCGGTTTCATCGTCAACAAGTTCCGGGGCGATCCCGCGCTGCTCGAGCCGGGATTGCGCCAGCTGCAGGCCATGACGGGGCGGCCCACCTACGGGGTGCTGCCGTACGCCGAGGAGCTGTGGCTCGATGCCGAGGACTCGCTGTCCGTGGTCGCGCACCGCGTCATCGGCACGCCCGCCCCGCCGCGCGGCGACGAGTGGCTGCGGGTGGCCGCGGTCCGGCTGCCCCGGATCTCCAACTCCACCGACGTCGAGGCGCTGGCCTGCGAACCGGGCGTGGTGGTGCGCTGGGTCGCCGACCCCGCCGGCGCGGCCGACGCCGACCTGATCGTCGTCCCGGGCAGCAAGGCCACCGTCGCCGACCTGTCCTGGTTGCGCGAGCGCGGCCTGGCCGAGGCGATCGTGTCGCACGCGCGGGCCGGCAAACCGGTGCTGGGGATCTGCGGGGGATTTCAGATGCTGTGCCGTCGTATCGATGACGCGGTGGAGTCCGGGGCCGGCGAGGTGCCGGGGCTGGGATTGCTCGACGCCGACATCGCCTTCGATCCGGCCAAGGCCCTGCGCCGCTGGCGGTGTGGGATCGACGGTCCCTTGGGCGGATACGAGATCCATCACGGGCGGATCGCGCGCTGCGCCGAGCAAACCTGGTTCGACGCCGGCACCGATCCGCAACCGCAAGGTGTGGTGCGCGGCGCGATCTTTGGGACGCATTGGCACGGCGTGCTCGACAACGACGACTTCCGGCGCGCCTGGCTCACCCGGGTCGCCGACGCGGCGGGCCGGGGCGGCTTCGTGGTCGACGACGACACCAACGTCGCCGCGCGGCGCGACGCCCAGCTCGATCTCGCCGCCGATCTGCTGGCCGCCCATCTCGACGTCGACGCCGTCCTCGGGCTGCTGCACGGCCCGCCGCCGGCGCGTCCGCATCTGGCAAGTCTGTTGCGCCCGTAAGGTATTCGCCGAAGTCGCGATGTGAACGCCGCCGTTGACGACGCGGCCGGCGGGCCGTCATCGAGTGCCGGTGGAAACTGTGTCCCTGTATCACATGCCGCAGAATCATCGCGCGCGCATGCCGTTTGGCTGTAGCGTGCTTGGGTGTCCTCGATGATGACCACCCTGGAGGGGTTCCCGGTCCCGGTCGTTGTGGCCGGACCGGAGACGGGCGTCGTCGTCGTCATATTGGGCGACGAGGAACGCGCCCCCGCCGCGTATGACGCGGTCTGCGAGCGCCTGCACACCGCATCGCTGCGGACGGTCGTGATCGGCTTCGACCCGCGGCTGACCCCCAAGTCGGTGATCGGCATTCTCGACGCGCTGGGAATCGGTTGGGCCGTCGTCATGGGCGACCGCGCCGGTGGCGACCTCGCGTGGGAACTGACGGCGACCCGGCTGGGCCGGTTCGTCGGGCTGGTGGTGATCGACCGCGGGCATCCGCGCGCCGGCGATCGCGACGGCGCCATCCGCGACGGGCACTGCCCACCGGTGGAGATCGGCACCACCGTGTTGGTCAGCTCGCCGGCCGCCCGGTCGGTGGCCCAGGCCAGCCAGCAGTACGTCTACGCCGACTACCGGGTGGTGCATCTGGGACGGCGCACCGTGCAGGAGTCGACGGCGCAACTGGCCGCCGAGATCATTTTGCGCACCAGCACCTGGTAGCGCCTGGTTGACTAACGGTCATGGCCTCCGACGATGACGCCGTGACCGACCCGATGCTCTCGCTGAGTGCCCTGCGGCAGCTGGTCGCCGCCGGCGCGGTGGACACGGTCATCGTGGCGTTCGCCGACATGCAGGGACGCCTGGTCGGCAAGCGGGTGGCCGCGCAACTGTTCGTCGACGAGGTGGCCACCCGGGGCGCCGAGTGCTGCGACTATCTGCTGGCGGTCGATGTCGACATGAACACCGTCGATGGCTACGCGATGTCGAGCTGGGACACCGGATACGGCGACACCGTGCTGACGCCCGATCTGTCCACCCTGCGGCGCATTCCCTGGCTGCCCGGCACGGCCCTGGTAATCGCCGATGTGGGCTGGGCCGACGGCAGCCCGGTCGCCGTGTCACCGCGGGCCATCCTGCGCCGCCAGCTCGATCGGCTGGCCCGGCGCGGGTGGAGCGCCGACGCCGCGACCGAGCTGGAATTCATGGTCTTCGACGAGACCTATCGCCAGGCGTGGGCCGGCGGATACCGCGGCCTGACCCCGGCCAGCGACTACAACATCGACTACGCGATCGCGGCGTCGTCGCGCATGGAGCCGCTGCTGCGCGACATCCGCAACGGAATGACCGGCGCGGGCCTGCAATTCGAGGCCGTCAAAGGCGAATGCAACAGGGGACAGCAGGAGATCGGTTTCCGTTACGCCGAGGCGCTCGTCACCTGCGACAACCACGTCATCTACAAGAACGGGGCCAAGGAGATCGCCGATCAGCACGGCAAGAGCCTGACGTTCATGGCGAAATACGATGAGCGAGAAGGCAACAGCTGTCACATACACCTCTCACTGCGCGACCCGCGGGGCGGCGCGGTGTTCGCCGACCCCGCCCGTCCGCACGGCATGTCGTCGACGTTCTGCAGCTTTGTGGCCGGGCTGCTGGCAACCCTGCGCGAATTCACCGTGTTCTATGCGCCGAACATCAACTCCTACAAGCGATTCGCCGACGGCAGCTTCGCGCCCACCGCGGTGGCCTGGGGGCTGGACAACCGCACCTGCGCGCTGCGGGTGGTCGGCCACGGACCCAACACCCGGGTCGAGTGCCGGGTGCCCGGCGGCGACGTCAACCCGTATCTGGCGGTGGCGGCGATCGTCGCCGGCGGGCTGTACGGTGTCGAACGGGGCCTCGAGCCACCGGAGCCCTACGCGGGGAACGCCTATCACGCCCCCGGGGTCGAGCGGCTGCCCGCCACCCTGGCCGAGGCGGCCTCGGCCTTCGAGCGCTCGGCGCTCGCGCGCGAGGTGTTCGGCGACGACGTGGTCGCCCACTACCTGAACAACGCCCGCGTGGAACTGGCGGCGTTCAACGCCGCGGTCACCGACTGGGAAAGGACGCGTGGTTTTGAACGGCTCTGAGCTGGATAGTGGCGACCCGCTGCGCCCGGCTGCGCCGCGCTTGCGATCGCCACGCAAGTCCGTGCGCCCGGTCGTGGGCCTGACCACGTACCTCGAGCGGGTGCAGACCGGGATCTGGGACATCCCCGCCGGATACCTGCCGACCGACTACTTCGAGGGCGTCATCCAGGCCGGCGGGATCGCCGTCCTGCTGCCCCCGCAACCGGCGGACGCCGAGGTCGTCGGCGCGGTGCTCGACGGCGTGCACGCGCTGGTGATCACCGGCGGTTACGACCTCGACCCCGCCAGCTACGGCCAGCAATCGCATCCCACGACCGACGAACCCCGCACCGACCGCGACGCCTGGGAGTTCGCGCTGTTGCGCGCCGCGCTGGACCGGGGGCTGCCGGTGCTCGGGATCTGCCGCGGCGCACAGGTGCTCAACGTCGCACTCGGCGGCACGCTGCACCAGCACCTGCCCGACGTGCTCGGGCACTGCGGGCACCGCGCCGGCGACGGGGTGTTCACCCGGGTGCCGGTGCGCACCGTCGCCGGCACCCGGGCGGCCGCGCTGGTGGGGGAGACCGTCGACGCGCCGTGCTATCACCACCAGGCCATCGACCGGGTCGGGGACGGGCTGGTGGTCAGCGCGACCGATCCCGACGGCGTCGTCGAGGCGCTGGAGCTCCCCGGGGACCGGTTTGTGCTTGGCGTGCAATGGCATCCGGAGCAGTCCCTGGAGGATCTGCGGTTGTTCGCCGCGATCGTGGACGCTGCCCGGGCGTATGCGGGGCGCTGACGTGGGCGCGACGCAACTGATCAACCCGGCGACCGAGGAGGTGCTGCGCACGGTCGAGCACGCCGACGCGGCGGCCGTCGACGACGCGGTGGGCCGCGCGCGGGCGGCGCAGCGGCGGTGGGCGCGGCTGTCCCCGGCCGAACGAGCCTCCGGCCTACGGGCTTTCGCCGCCGTCGTCGACGCCCATCTCGACGAGCTCGCGGCCCTCGAGGTCGCGAACTCGGGTCATCCCATCGGGTCGGCCGAGTGGGAGGCCGGCCACGTCCGCGACGTGCTGACCTACTACTCCGCCAGCCCGGAACGGTTGTCCGGCAAGCAAATTCCGGTGTCCGGCGGGCTGGACGTCACGTTCAACGAACCGCTGGGCGTGGTCGGTGTGATCGCCCCGTGGAACTTCCCGATGCCCATCGCCTGCTGGGGGTTCGCGCCGGCGCTGGCGGCGGGTAACGCCGTACTGGTCAAGCCCGCCGAGGCGACGCCGCTGACCACGATCCGCCTCGGTGAGCTGGCGGCCGACGCCGGCCTGGACCCAGACCTGCTCCAGGTGCTGCCGGGACCGGGCCCGGTGGTGGGGGAGCGGTTCGTCACGCACCCCGACATCGCCAAGATCGTGTTCACCGGCTCCACCGAGGTCGGCAAAAGGGTGCTGGCCGGGGCGGCGGCCCGCGTCAAGCGGGTGACCCTGGAGCTGGGCGGCAAGAGCGCCAACATCGTGTTCGCCGACTGTGATCTGGAGCGGGCGGCCGCGACCGCGCCGGCCGGGGTGTTCGACAACGCCGGGCAGGACTGCTGCGCCCGCAGCCGGATCCTGGTGCAGCGCAGCGTCTACGACCGCTTCATGGAGCTGCTCGAACCCGCCGTCAAAGGTGTCGTCGTCGGGGACCCCGCGTCCCGGGGCACCGAAATGGGCCCGCTGGTGTCGGCCGCGCACCGCGCCAGGGTGGCGTCCTACGTGCCCGACGGCGCCCCCGTCGCGTTTCGCGGCACCGCGCCGAGCGGGCGCGGATTCTGGTTCCCGCCAACGGTTCTCACCCCGCGGCGCACCGATCGCACCGTCACCGAAGAGATCTTCGGCCCGGTGGTCACGGTGCTGGCCTTCGACGACGAGCAGGACGCCGTCACGCTGGCCAACGACACCGCCTACGGCCTGTCCGGATCGATCTGGACGAACGACCTGTCCCGCGCCCTGCGGGTGTCCCGCGCGGTGGAAGCCGGGAACCTGTCGGTGAATTCGCACTCGTCGGTGCGGTACAACACCCCGTTCGGCGGTTTCAAGCAGTCGGGCCTGGGCCGCGAGCTGGGCCCGGACGCGCCGCTGGGATTCACCGAGACCAAGAACGTTTTCATCGCGATCGGAGAGGATTAGGCGATGGCGGTCGATCTCACCCAACGGTTGGCAGGCCGGGTCGCCGTCGTCACCGGCGCCGGCGGCGGCATCGGGCTGGCCTCGGCGCGGCGGATGCGCGCCGAGGGCGCCACCGTCGTGGTCGCCGACGTCGACCACGACGCGGGCGCCGCCGCGGCCGACGAGCTGTCCGGCCTGTTCGTGCCCACCGACGTCGCCGACGAGGACGCGGTCAACGCGCTGTTCGATACCGCGGCGCAGGCCTACGGCCGCGTCGACATCGCGTTCAACAACGCCGGCATCTCACCCCCCGACGACGATGTCATCGAGAACACCGAGCTGCCCGCCTGGCAACGCGTCCAGGACGTCAACCTGAAGTCGGTGTACCTGTGCTGCCGGGCGGCGTTGCGGCACATGGTTCCCGCGCGGCGCGGCTCGATCATCAATACCGCGTCGTTCGTCGCCGTCCTGGGGTCAGCGACGTCGCAGATCTCCTACACCGCGTCCAAGGGCGGGGTGCTGGCCATGTCGCGGGAGCTGGGGGTGCAGTTCGCCCGGCAGGGCATCCGGGTGAACGCGCTGTGCCCCGGGCCGGTCAACACCCCACTGCTGCAAGAGCTTTTCGCCAAGGACCCCGAACGTGCCGCGCGCCGGCTGGTGCACGTGCCGGTGGGCCGCTTCGCCGACCCCGGCGAAATCGCCGCGGCCGTCGCGTTTTTGGCGAGCGACGACGCGTCGTTCATCACGGCGTCGACGTTCCTGGTCGACGGCGGCATCAGCTCGGCCTACGTGACTCCGCTCTAACGGCGGCACCCACCGGCCCCGACCACGCGGGCGCCTTCGCCCGCCGGTCCCCGCCCAGGCCTTGCGCGGCGGACGCGGCCGTCGTCCAGCTGCGCGGCACCGACAGCGCGCCCAGCGACACCCCGCGGCCCACGCGCGCGTTCACCCCGTCGACGGCGGCCGGCCTGGGGAACAGTGTGCGCAGCGCCGCCGCCTTGTTCATCGAATTCAGGTGGCCGATCGCGAAATCCGACGGCGCGGTCAGCGAATTCAGCTTCGACAGCGACGGTGTCACCGAGGAAAGGGACGCCTCGAACGTGGTCCGCGATGCCGACGACAGGTGCTCGAGCGCGCCGGGAATGGCCGACATCACGCGGCGGCCGGCCGATATGACGTCGGGCGCCGCCTTCAACAGCCAGCTGTCTGCGCGCGCACCGGCGTCGGAAGGCGGAGGGGTGAACGGGGCCAACGTCGCCGCGCCGGCGGCGGCGTCGGCGTAGGCGTACATGGCGCCGGCGTTGCGCGCCCACATGGCGTCGTAGTCGGTGTCGACGTCCGCGATTGCCGCGCTGTGCTGGCCCAGCCAGTTCGCCGACACCAGTGCCGTGCGGCGCGCGCGGTTGCCCGCGATCGCCGGTGGGGGCACCGTCGCCGCGAACGCCGCCTCGTGCGCCCCGGCCGCCGCGCCCAGCTGCACGGCCGCCTCCTGGCTCCGTGCGGCGTTGGCGTCCAGCCAGTCGACGTAGCGGGCGGCCTCGCGCAGCGCCGAGGGCGCCGGGCCCTCCCATTGCGCCGCCAGCTTCGCGGTCACCGCCCGGTAGTCGGCCGCCGCGGTGCAGAGCCGCGCGGCAAGCTTGTCCCACGCCGCGGCGGCCGCGACCATCGATCCCGCACCGGGACCCGAATACATCAGCGCGGAGTTGATCTCCGGGGGCAGCGTCGCGAAATCCATTACAGCCTCCGCCGGGGGCGGGCGGTGTGGTTGATGCTCGAAAACATTGGGGGCGTCCTTCACGAGATAGACACGGGAGATATGAGCCCTGTCGCGCGAATGCGCGGCGTGCGGCGATCAGACGCGGGCGATGCAGAGCCGGGTCAACGTATCTCGGTCGGTGGCAATGATTGCGGGAGAACGGGATTGGGCGTGGTCGGGCGCCGCCCGCACCGGGCCGAACGTCGTCGGCGCCGGTGACAGGGCCACTTGCGCTGACGAACGGTTCCAGGTTTGGGGCCGTTCCTTCGTCATCCACATGCTGTGGAACGGCTTCTTGTTGGTGTTGTCCGCCGGTGCCGGCGACTCCCACGCGGCCGGCGCCGGGCGGCCGACGGCGGAGTGGAGGCCCCGGGGGAGCGCATGCGCGCCGACCCCGGCGGCCGGGCCGGACCAGGCGGCAGGCTCGGGCAGGCTGGACGCGGCGAACTGAGGCCGCAGCGACGAACCGGCTATCAGGGCGATGAACACACCCAGGGCTGCGACGATCGCGGTGGCGGGCCGCCACCGCCGAGTCTGACCGCCAACCCGGAACAACACAGTGCGCCGAATGTACAACGCGAATCGTGGTAAACCGGTCGGAACGAGCTGTGAAGTCGGTCCGAATCCACGGTCGGTGCAGCTAGGGGCGGAAAACGATGAGCGGGATCGCCATCTCGGCCGGGCTGGCTCCGCCGTGGAAACCGATCAGGCGCGAGGCTTCCGGCGGCTCGTGCGCGCTGGCCAGCACCGCCGTGTCGCCCGAGCAGACCACCACCACGTCGCCCAGCCGCTCCAGGTGCGGCGCGGCGACCGGCCCGAACATCCCGGTGCCCACCGCCTGCTCGCGGCTGTACACGGTCGCCCGGCCGCCGAGCACCTCGGCCCACGCGGCCCGCACGTCGGGCGCGGCGCCCGGCTCGGTGTGCAGGTAGCGGACCCGGGGCTCGCCGGCGACCACCCGGACGCCCCGGGCCAGCCGGGCGTCGGCGTCGAGGTCGATGCGGGCCTCCGGCGGGACGTTGAGGCCGCCGTGGTCGGCGGTCACCAGCAGCGCCGCGTTCGGCGGCAGCGCCTCGAGCAGGCGCGAAAGCAGCGTGTCGACGCTCGCCGCGGCCGCGTGCCACTGCTCGGAGCCGACGCCGAAGACATGGGCCGCGGTGTCGAGTTCGGCGGTGTAGCCGTAGACCAGTCCGGGCGCCGAGCGCAGGTCGTCGACCACCAGCTGGGCGTAGTCGTCGGCGGGGCCGGCCGGGCGGAATTCCGCGCCGCGGTACGCGGCCTCGGTCAGCCCACTGCCGAGGAACAGCGCCGGCAGCACCGCGCGGGCGCTGACGCCGGCCTCTTTGAGCCGCTGAAACCAGGTCGGCACCGGCTGCCAGACGGCCGGCGAGGGATCGTCGCGCCACCGGACGTGGTTGAGCACGGTCTCGGTGCCCGGCACCCGCAGGGTGAAGCCCAGAACCCCGTGCTCGCCGGGCGCCGCACCGGTGCCCAGGGACACCAGGCTGGTCGGCGTGGTCGACGGGAAGGTGCACTCCAGCCGGGTCAGCCGGCCGGTGGCGCCCCCCAGCACGGAGGCCAGCAGCGGCGCGCCGCCCGCCAGCTGCGGAAGCAGGTGCCAGCCCAGCCCGTCCACCAGCACGACGAGCACCCGGTCGATCCGATCGGAGCCGGCCCGCTCCGTCACCGCCAGGGTGTCGACCGCGCCCGGAACGCCGAGCAGGGCGGCCGCGGCGGGCAGCACGTCACGCAGGGAACCGGGCACCGGGCCAGTCTGACGTCGAAGCTAGACGCGCGCCAGTCGCCGGTCGGTCACCGCGTGGCCCCCTCCCGCGCCGTCAGCACCGAGACCACGGCCTGTCCCGGCGACGGTCCGCCGCCGTTCGGCGGCACGGTGCGGTGGGTGAGGACCTCGAAACCGTTGCGCTGCAATAAGTCACGGCAAGCGCGCGTCAGCAGAACGTTCTGGAACACCCCGCCGGTGAGCCCCACCAGCCGGGTGTCGCCGGCCACCCGCGCCACCACGTCGGCGACCGCGTCCGCGACCGCGAGGTGGAACGTCGCGGCCAGCACCGCGCGCGGCGTCCCGGCGTACAGCGCCGCGACCATCGTCTGCACCATCGGTACCGGATCGATCACCCCGTTGGGGCGCACCGCCAGCGGCAACGACGGCCGGGGCCGCCCGGGATCGCAGCCCGCCGACTCCGCCAGCGCCTCGAGCTCGACCGCGGCTTGCCCCTCGTAGTCGATGCGATGCCGCACGCCGAGCAGGGAAGCGACCGCGTCGAACAGCCGTCCCATGCTCGAGCACGGCACACAGCCCGTCCCGGTCTCCAGTTGCGAACGGACCAGGCGCAGTGCGTCATCGGTCGCGGCGGCGACGGGCGCCAGATCCGGGGTCCAATCGATGTCGGCCGTCCATAACTGGGACAGCGCCATCCGCCACGGTTCGCGCACCGCCGCATCGCCGCCGGGCATCGGCACCGGCCGCAGGTGGCCGACCCGGACGAACTGCCGGCTCCGGGCGCCCAGCGCCAAAATCTCTCCGCCCCAGATCGTTTCGTCACCGCCGTTACCGGTGCCGTCGAAGCAGACCCCGACGATGGGTTCGCCGATGCGCCCGCGCTCGGCCAGCAGCGACACCACGTCGGCGCGGTGGTGCTGAACGAGATCCAGCGGCCCCCCTGGTGCCGGGCACATGGTTCAGTACCCGTCTTCGGCCGCGGGTAGTGCCGCCCCGTGCAACGCCGCGACGATCTCTTCGACCGCCCGCGCCGCCCGGGGGACGGCCTTGGCGACCGGTTCGGTCAGCCCGATGCCTTCCTGGACGCTGCCGGCCTCGCACCCGACGACGACGGTGTAGGGCGGACGGCCGCCCAGCGCCCGCAGGCTGGCGAAGACGGCGGCGGGGTCCATGCTGTGGCCGTCCAGACCGCTTGTCCGCGAGGGTGTTTCGTGATCGGCCTGGAAGACGTGCAGCGTGCCGGGATGGCCGCGGCTGGGTACGGCGTCGACGAGGACCAGCGTGTCCCACTCCTCGAGCAGGTCATAGGCCAGGTGCATCCCCCTGATTCCGTAGTCGATGACCTGGACCATCGGATCATCTTGCGGCAGTTCGGCATTGCGGACCACTTCGGAGCCGAATCCGTCATCCCCCAGGAAGCTGTTGCCGATCCCGGCTACCAAGATGCGGGCTGTCATGCCGGCACCGCAGTCCGCCGGCTTTGATCGTCCGCCTCGCGCCACTGCGCCGCCCGTGCTGAAGTTCCCGTCGGCTGCACCGGGCGATCCGCCATGGCCGTCACCCCCCGACCGTGTCGACGGTGCGTTCCGTGATACCCCTCGAACTTCGAATCACGGTGCCGTGCACACGCGACGCGGCGCCCGAGACCTTGCCGCGCAGAACACGGGTCAACGGTGGTGCTGTCTGGACTGCCGCTTCCGTTGGCATGCTGCAGCTTTCCGGAGCCGGGCCGGGGCTCCTGCACCGCCGGAGTCGAACGTCGGCCCACTTGCGCGGCGCTGTTTTTTGGGTCTACTCCCGCTGCCGAGCGTTGTCAACGCTTCGCGCGCCTCGCACGCCCGCGCCCGGTGAGCCGCTAGGTCGCGGATTCGGCCCCCAGGTCGGTGGGGCCCCACTTTTCCTCGATGCGGCCGTAGCGCCAGACGAGCAGGGCCACCGCCCAGGTGACGACGAACATGCCGACGACGACGTAGCCGACCGCGTTGAGGTCCAGCCCGCCGATCCAGGTCCAGAAGGCGCCCCGCCAACCGAATTGGTCGGCGAACAGGACGAGCAGTTCGACGCTCCCGATCAGCAGGGCGACGGCCACCGACAGCGCGGTGATGGTGATGTTGTAGTAGATCTTGCGCACCGGATTGGAAAACGCCCAGCCGTAGGCGAAGTTCATGAACGAACCGTCGATGGTGTCCAGCAGGCACATGCCCGCGGCGAACAGCACCGGCAGGCAGATGATGGCGTACCACGGCAGCCCGGCGGCGGCGCTGGTGCCGGCGAGCACCAGAAGTGCGATCTCGGTGGCGGTGTCGAAGCCCAGCCCGAACAACAACCCGATCGGGTAGCAGTGCCACGACTTGGTGATCGACTTGGTGAGCCGGCCGAGCACCCGGTTCATCAGTCCGCGGCTCTGCAATTGCCGCTCCAGCTCGGCCCCGTCGGTCTCGGGGTCGAATTCGCCGCGGCGCAACCGCGCGAACACGCGCAGGATGCCGGCCAGGACGATGAGGTTGAGAAGGGCGATCGCATACAGGAAGACGCCGGAGACGCTGGTGCCGATCAACCCGGTGTAGTGGTGCAGCGTCGAGGAGTCGTCCTCGACCGGCCCGACGACCGTTTTCACCCCGCCCGCCAGCAACAGCGCCAACGCGAACACCACGGTGGAGTGGCCCAGCGAAAAGAAGAAGCCGACGGCCAGCGGGCGCTGCCCGTCGTTCATCAGCTTGCGGGTGGTGTTGTCGATGGCGGCGATGTGGTCGGCGTCAAAGGCGTGCCGCATACCCAGCGTATAGGCCGTCAATCCGATCCCGACACCAAAAGCTTTGCCGCCCAAGCTGTATTGGGCCGGTGCCACCAAGAACACCAGGGTGAGCCAGCCGAGCAGGTGCAGCGCGACGATGGACGCGAGCATCGCGGCCAGCCGCCACCACTCCGCTGTGGTCAGGGCGCCGAGAAGTCTGGTCACCCGTGACGGCCGCCGGTCGATCTCGGTGCTGGCCACTGGGGTCCTTCCGGCGCGTCCTTGCGGTATCGGGCTGAGAACAACCGGCCACGACTGTAAGTTCCCCGCCGCGCCGGATGCAAGTGAAGCGCGGATTCTTGGCCCTCGACACTGAACCGCTCACGCCCGAGCCGCCGCCGAGGTCAGTGCAGACCCAGTAGCGCGTTCTCCACCACCTCGGCCAGGGCCGGATGAATCCAGTATTGCCCGCGGGCCGTCTGCAGGGCGGTCAGCCCGAAGCTCATCGCCTGGATCAACGGCTGGATGATCGACGAGGCCTGATCACCCATGATGTGCGCACCCAGCAGGCGGCCGGTGCCGCGCTCGGCGACGAGCTTGACGATCCCGGTGGTGTCCTCGGCCGCCCAGCCGTAGGCGACGTCGCCGTAATTCTGGATCTTCACCGAAATCTTGAAACCCTGTGCGATGGCCTGGTTTTCGGTCAGCCCGACGGAGGCGATCTGGGGATCGGTGAACACCGCCGCGGGCACGTAGCGGTGGTCGGTGGCGGCCAGGGCTTCGGTGTCGTCCCAGTCGCACAGCAGGTTGTGCTGCACGACGCGCGCCTCGTGGTTGGCGACGTGCTTGAGCTGATACGACGAGGAGACGTCGCCGAGCGCGAAAACGCCACGCGCCGTGGTCCGCTGGTACTCGTCGACGACCACCAGGCCGTCGGTGACGGTGACGCCGGCCTGCTCGGCGTCGAGCAGATCGCCGTTGGGCACGCGGCCGGTCGCCACCAGCAGCGCGTCGGCGTTCACGGTGCGACCGTCGTCGAGTTGCACCGCGACGCCCGAACCCTGGTTTTCGGCGCCCACGACGTTGCGGTGGGTGTGCAGCTCCCACTTGCTGGCCGCGATGCGGGTGAAGCGTTCGCCGACGACGTCGTCGAGGTGCCGCAGCAATGTGGAGCCCCGGACCACCAGGGTGACCCGCGAGCCCAGGGAGGAGAAAGTGTGGGCGAATTCGGCTGCGACGAAACCGCCGCCGACGATCACCAAATGCTCGGGCAGTTCAGGGATTCGCATGATCGTGTCGCTGGTGTGGTACGTCGCGCCGCACTCGAGGATCGCGGGCGGGACCACGGCGCGCGCCCCAGCCGCGATCACCACCTGATCGGCCGTGAACTCGTCGCCGGCGTCGGTGCGCAACAGGTAGCGCCCATCGGGTTGGACCGCGCCGAACCGGGTGTGCTGTTTGTACACATCGATATTGGGCGCGGCGTTGCGATAGTCCTCGCCGCTGACCCCGATCGGGTCGATGCGCCCGAACACGCGCGAGACGATGTCGTCCCAGCGCACCCGCTCGATGCGGGCGTCGATGCCGTAGCGCGCCGCCTCCCGGATGCTCTGGGCGACCTCGGCGGCGTAGACGAACATCTTGGTCGGGATGCACCCGACGTTCAGGCACGTGCCCCCGAACGTGCCCTGTTCGCAGATGGCCACCCGTTTGTCGGCGAAGCGTTCATCGAGAATGCTGTTGCCCGAACCGGTTCCGATGATCGCGACGTCGTAGGTCTCCACACCGTCACCCCCTTCCGAACGACGCCGGGGCGTCGCTGTTGTTGGTGGGCAGGTACTCGTCCAGCCAGAGATCCAGTTCCCGATAGGCGACGTCGCGCGGGCCCTCCAACGACAAGAACACATCGTGCTTGGCATCGACCACCGGGACGATGGTGCTGCGGTTTCCGACACAGCCTGCCCACCTGGCGATCTGGGTGACGTCGAGAACGGCGTCGCCGCACCGCATGGGCTCCGGGTCCGCGGTTTCGCGCACGCTGTGGTCCGAGCGCAGGATCAGATTCGGCACGCCGACGTCGAGGCCGCGGTGCAGCCGGGCCTGGCCGCGGCGGACGGCGTGCAGCCAACCGAAGGTGATCGGGAAGCCACCCACGGGTTTCCACTGCAGGTTGTAGTCGAATTGCCCGCCATAGTCGCGGTGCAACGTGGTGCCGTAGCCGCCCTCACCCGGCGACCTGGCCACGCCCTTGGACCGCACCCGCGACAGACCCCCGAGCAGCGCCACGGTCGCCGAATGCCGCAGGATGGCCGGGCCGGGCAGATCCAAAAACGGGCTGTTGAGCACCAACCCGCCGATGTCGGCGTGCGCGTCCGGGTTGCGGCGGCGCAACCGATCCAGCCACAACGACACGATGAGCCCGCCCGCGGAATGCCCGTACACCAGCACGTCGCGGGCCTGCGCGCGCACGACGTCCAGGGCGTGCTCGAGTTCGGTGTCGTAGTTGGCGAGGTCGGTGACGAAGTGCGGCGTCTGGCCGTCGCGCCGCGACCGACCGCACTTGTGAAGGTCCAGCGCGTAGAAGGCGAAGCCGCGCGCGGCGAAATGGTCGGCCAGCTCGGTGTGGAAGAAGTAATCGGTGTAGCCGTGCACCGCCAGCACCGCGCGCCCGGCCGGGCCCGCCTGTGCCGGCCCGCGCCGGATCAGGGTCGCGACGATGTCGCCCTCACCGGCGGGATCGCGGCCGAGCGCGATGGTGCGCTGCCAATATCCGGGGAGGACATCGGGCACCCAGCCAGTCACGAGGCAAGCTTAGCTTTTGCTGGGCACGGGGAGCCGCACGTCGTTCGCGCCCACTTTGCCTCGGGATAACCTGGGGATCGGCCCAGTCGAGGGAAGGACCAGCAAGCCGGTGTCATCGCTAGCCACAACCGCGCGGACGGACGTCGTGCTGGTGGGCGCGGGCATCATGAGCGCGACGCTGGGCGCGTTGCTGCGCCGGCTGCAGCCGGAGTGGTCGCTGACCTTCGTCGAACGCCTCGACGCCGTCGCCGCGGAAAGCAGCAGCCCCTGGAACAACGCCGGCACGGGGCATTCGGCGCTGTGCGAGCTGAACTACACCCCGCAGCGCGCCGACGGCTCGATCGACATCAGCAAAGCGGTGCGCATCAACGAGCAGTTTCAGGTGACCCGCCAGTTCTGGGCTCACGCCGTGGAGAACGGCATCCTGACCGATCGGAGCTTTTTGACCCGGATCCCGCACGCGAGCTTCGTGCGCGGGGCGCGGCGCGTGGACTATCTGCGGCGGCGCCGTGACGCGCTGGCGGCCAACCCGCTGTTCGCCGGCATCGAATTGATCGAGGACCCGGGCGAGTTCGCCCGCCGGCTGCCGTTGATGGCCGCCCATCGCGACTTCTCCACGCCGACCGCACTCAACTGGGCCGCCCACGGCACCGACGTCGACTTCGGTGCGCTGTCGCGCCAATTGGTCGGATTCTGTGTGCGGGGCGGCGCGACGGCCCTGTTCGGGCACGAGGTCCGCAACCTGACCCGCGGGTCCGACGGCGGCTGGACGGTGTCGATCCGCAATCGCCGCACCGGCCAAAAGCGCCGCTGTCACGCCAAATTCGTCTTCGTCGGGGCCGGCGGCGACGCGCTGCCCCTGCTGCAGAAGTCCGGCATCAGCGAGGTCAGGGGTTTCGCCGGATTCCCGATCGGCGGCCGGTTCCTGCGCGCCGACAAGCCGGCGCTCACCGCCGCGCATCGGGCCAAGGTGTACGGGGCGCCCGCGCCCGGCGCCCCGCCCCTGGGGGCGCTGCATCTGGACCTGCGCTACGTCAACGACAAGCCGTGGCTGGTGTTCGGCCCGTACGCCGGCTGGTCACCGAAGTTCTTGAAACGCGGGCACTTCACCGACCTGCCCCGCTCGGTGAAGCCGCATAACCTGGCCTCCCTGCTCGGGGTCGGCGCCACCCAGCTGACGCTGCTTGGGTACCTGCTCGGCCAATTGCGGCTCTCCGAGCCGGACCGGCTGCGCATGCTGCGCGAATTCGCGCCCACCGCAGCGGGTTCCGACTGGGAGTTGACCGTGGCCGGTCAGCGCGTGCAGGTGATCCGGCGCGACAGGCGAAAGGGCGGGGTGCTCGACTTCGACACCACGGTGGTGGGGGCCGCCGACGGAAGCATCGCGGGTCTGCTCGGCGGCTCGCCCGGGGCGTCGACCGCGGTGCCGATCATGCTCGACGTGTTGCAGCGGTGCTTTGCCAACCGTTTTCAGTCGTGGTTGCCCGCGCTCAAGGAGATGGTTCCCTCTTTGGGGGCGTCGCTGTCGGACGAGCCGGCGCTCTACGACGAGGTCTTTTCGTGGGGAACGAAGGTACTGGGGTTGGATGTCAATGACTGAAGCACTGCGGCGTATCTGGGCCAAAGACCTTGATGCCCAGACACTTTACGAGCTGCTCAAGTTGAGGGTGGAGGTGTTCGTCGTCGAACAGGCGATCCCGTATCCCGAACTGGACGGCCGTGACCTCCTCGCCGAAACCCGGCACTTCTGGCTGGAGACGGCCGACGGCGAGGTGATCTGTACGCTGCGGCTGATGGAGGAGCACGCCGGAGGCGAGAAGGCGTTCCGCATCGGGCGCCTGTGCACCAAGCGCAGCGCCCGTGGCCAGGGCCACACCACCCGGCTGCTGCGCGCGGCCCTGGCCGAGGTGGGTGACTACCCGTGCCGGATCAACGCGCAGACCTATCTGGCCGACATGTACGCGCAGCACGGATTCGTGCGCGACGGCGACGATTTCGTCGACGACGGCGTCCCGCACGTGCCCATGCTGCGGCCGGGCTCCGGTCTGGCGGCCAAGCCGTGAGGCCCTACCCGTTCAGCGCCATCGTCGGGCACGACCAGCTGCGTCTCGCCCTGCTGTTGTGCGCCGTGCGCCCTGAGATCGGGGGCGCCCTCATCCGCGGCGAGAAGGGCACCGCCAAGTCGACGGCCGTGCGCGGCCTGGCGGCGCTGCTGTGCGCGGCGACCGGCAGCGATTCCGGCCTGGTCGAAATGCCGCTCGGGGCAACCGAAGACAGGGTCATCGGCTCGCTGGATCTGCAGCGGGTGCTGCGCGACGGCGAGCACGCTTTTTCCCCGGGCCTGTTGGCCCGCGCGCACGGCGGGGTGCTCTACGTCGACGAGGTCAACCTGCTGCACGATCATCTCGTCGACGTGCTGCTCGACGCCGCGGCGATGGGGCGGGTGCACATCGAACGCGACGGCATCTCGCATTCGCATGAGGCGCGGTTCGTGTTGATCGGCACCATGAATCCCGAAGAGGGCGAACTGCGTCCGCAGCTGTTGGACCGCTTCGGGCTCACCGTCGACGTGCACGCCTCACGCGACGTCGACGTGCGGGTGCAGGTCATCCGGCAGCGAATGGCGTATGAGGCCGACCCGGACGGCTTCGCGGAGCGATACGCCGCCGCCGACGCCGAGCTGGCCCGGCGCATCGCCGCGGCCCGCGCGCTCGTCGACGATGTGGTGTTGCCCGACAACGAGTTACGGCGCATCGCGGCGCTGTGCGCGGCGTTCGATGTCGACGGCATGCGCGCGGACCTGGTGGTGGCCCGCACCGCCGTCGCCCACGCTGCCTGGCGCGGGGCGCCCGCCGTCGAGGAACAGGACATCCGGGTCGCCGCCGAGCTGGCGCTGCCGCACCGGCGCCGCCGCGACCCCTTCGACGATCCGGGGATCGACCGCGACCAGCTGGACGAAGCCCTGGCGCGGGCCGGCTCCGAGCCGGACCCCGAGCCCGACCCGCCCGGCGGCGGTCAAACGCCGGACACCGAACAGGCTGGGCCACAACGGGACTCGGGGGACAGCACCACGGGGAAGCCGCCGAAGTCCAAGCCCAGCGCGCCTCCGTCGAAAACCTTCCGCACCCGCGCGCTGCGCGTCCCCGGGGTGGGGGAGGGCGCGCCCGGGCGGCGGTCGCGGGCGCGCAACGCCGGCGGCAGCGTCATCGCCGCCACCGACGGGGACGACACCAGTTGCGGCGGGCACGGACTGCACGTGTTCGCCACGCTGCTCTCGGCCGCCGAGCGCGCCGGGGCCGGGCCGCTGCGGCCCGGGCCCGACGACGTGCGCCGCGCCGTGCGCGAGGGACGCGAGGGCAACCTGGTGATCTTCGTGGTGGACGCCTCGGGTTCGATGGCCGCCCGCGACCGGATGGCGGCGGTCAGCGGCGCCACGCTGTCGCTGCTGCGCGACGCCTACCAGCGCCGCGACAAGGTCGCCGTGATCACCTTCCGGCACCAGCAGGCGCAATTGTTGCTACCGCCGACCTCCTCGGCCCACATCGCCGGGCGGCGACTGGCCCGCTTCGACACCGGCGGCAAGACGCCGCTCGCCGAAGGCCTGCTGGCCGCGCGCGAGCTGATCGTCCGGGAGAAGGCGCGCGACCGGGCCCGCCGCGCCCTGGTGGTGGTGCTCACCGACGGCCGGGCCACCGCCGGACCGGATCCGTTGGGCCGCACCCGATCCGCGGCGGCCCGGCTGGTGGCCGAAGGCGCGGCCGCGGTGGTCGTGGATTGCGAGACGTCGTTCGTGCGGCTGGGCCTGGCCGAGCAGCTGGCCCGCCAACTCGGCGCACCCGCCGTTCGGCTGGAGCAGCTGCACGCCGATTCGTTGACGCGTGCGGTACGCGACGTCGCGTGAGAAAGGTAACCCGTTATGCCGCAAGGAGTTCCAGTCCAGGTTCCCGATGATGGCCTGACCACCCGGGCGCGACGTCACACGCCGGTGCTGGCGGTGCACACCGGCGCCGGCAAGGGGAAGTCGACGGCGGCGTTCGGAATGGCGTTGCGGGCCTGGAACGCCGGGCTTTCCGTCGCGGTGTTCCAATTCGTCAAGAGCGCGAAGTGGAAGGTCGGCGAGGAGGCGGCGTTCGCCGCGCTCGGCGACGTGCACGAACAACACGGCGCCGGCGCGCCGGTCGAATGGCACAAGATGGGTGCGGGCTGGTCCTGGACGCGCAAGGCGGGCAGCGACACCGATCACGCGGCGGCCGCGGCCGACGGCTGGGCCGAAATCGCGCGCCGGCTGGCCGACCAGCGCCACGACTTCTACGTGCTCGACGAGTTCACCTATCCGCTGAAGTGGGGCTGGGTCGACGTCCACGAGGTGGTCGAGGTGCTCGCGGCGCGGCCCGGCCACCAGCACGTCGTCATCACCGGACGCGACGCCCCGCGGCCGCTGATCGATGCGGCCGACCTGGTCACCGAGATGACCAAGCTCAAGCATCCGATGGACGCCGGGCGCAAGGGGCAGAAGGGCATCGAGTGGTGAGTGTTCCCGCCATGGTCATCGCCGCACCCTCGTCCGGCAGCGGAAAGACCACCGTGGCAACGGGTTTGATCGGCGCTTTGCGCCGGGCGGGTCACACCGTCGCGCCGTTCAAGGTGGGCCCGGACTTCATCGATCCCGGGTATCACGGCCTGGCCGCAGGCCGGCCGGGCCGCAACCTCGACCCGGTGCTGGTCGGGGAGGGCCTCATCGGCCCTCTGTACGCGCACGGCGCCGCCGGCGCGGACATCGCGGTGATCGAGGGCGTGATGGGGCTGTTCGACGGGCGGATCGGGCCGTCCGCCGCCACCCCCGCCGCCGGATCGACCGCCCACGTCGCCCGCCTGCTGGGCGCACCCGTCGTGCTGGTCATCGACGCGCGCGGTCAAAGCCAGAGCATCGCCGCGCTGCTGCACGGCTTTTCGACGTTCGACACCGCCACCCGGGTCACCGGCGTGATCCTGAACCGGGTCGGCTCGACCCGCCACGAGCAGGTGTTGCGGCAGGCCTGCGAGCAGGCCGGTGTCCCGGTGCTGGGGGCCATCCCGCGGGCGGCCGAATTGGAGCTTCCCACAAGGTATCTGGGGCTCGTCACCGCCGTGGAGTACGGCCGCCGGGCCCGGCAGGCGGTCGACGCGATGACCGCGTTGGTCGCCGCCCACGTCGACCTGGCGTCGGTGATCGCGGTCGCGCGGGCCCCGGCGGCCGGGCAGCCGTGGGATCCGGCGGCGGCGGTGGGGGAGTCGGCGCGGCGGCGCGCCACCGTGGCCGTGGCGGCCGGGAAGGCCTTCAGCTTCGGCTACGCCGAGCACCCGGAGCTGCTGGCGGCCGCCGGCGCGGACGTCGTCGCATTCGATCCGCTCAGCGACGCGTTGCCCGACGGCAGCGATGCGGTGTTGCTGCCCGGCGGCTTTCCCGAACAGTTCACCGCCGAGCTGTCCGCCAACGAGGTCGTGCGCCGGCAGATCAAGGAGCTGGCCGCCGCCGGGGCGCCCGTGCACGCCGAGTGCGCCGGGCTGATCTACCTGGCCACCGAACTCGACGGCCACCCGATGTGCGGCGTGCTGGCCGGACGGGCCCGGTTCACCCCGCAGCTGACGCTGGCCTACCGCGACGCCGTCGCCGTGGCCGATTCCCCGCTGTACACTGCGGGCCAGCGGGCCGTCGGGCACGAATTCCACCGCACCGCAGTCACATTCAGCGACAGCTACCAGCCGGCATGGATGTACCGGGCCCCCGACGCCGACGACGCCGACGATGCCGGCGGGGCCGTGCGCGATGGCGTCGTGCACGGCGGCGTGCACGCGTCGTATCTGCACACCCACCCGGCCGCCGCGCCGGAGGCGGTGGCGCGCTTCGTCGCCCACGCGGCCCGGCGAGCGGGTTCGCGGACGTAACGTCACGGCGAAAAATCCGGCCGAACTTCGCCGCGGCGTTACGCGCGCGATGCCAAGGCCACGAACCACTAAGCTTGCCGGGTGACTGAGAGCGCCTACCTCGTAGGGCTGCGGCTGACCGGTAAGAAGGTCGTCGTCGTGGGCGGCGGCACCGTCGCCCAGCGCCGGTTGCCGTTGCTCATCGCCAGCGGCGCCGACGTCCACGTCATCTCCCGCAGCGCCACCCGGTCGGTCGAGGCCATGACCGGAATCACTCTGGCACTGCGCGAATACCGCGACGGCGACCTCGACGGCGCCTGGTACGCGATCGCGGCCACCGACGACCCGCGCGTCAACGAGGCCGTGGTCGCCGAGGCCGCAAGCCGCCAGATCTTCTGCGTCCGGGCGGACATCGCCGTCGAGGGAACCGCGGTGACGCCAGCGTCTTTCAGCTATGCGGGGCTGTCCGTCGGCGTCCTGGCCGGCGGCGAGCACCGGCGTTCGGCGGCGATCCGCTCGGCCATCCGGGAGGCGCTGCAGACCGGGGTCATCACCCCCGAGGGCCCGGTGGGCTCCGACGCCGTCAAGGGCGGCGTGGCGCTGATCGGGGGCGGTCCCGGCGACCCCGAACTGATCACCGTGCGCGGGCGCCGGCTGCTCGCCCAGGCCGACGTCGTGGTCGCCGACCGCCTCGCGCCGCCGGAACTGCTCGCCGAACTGCCCCCACACGTGGAAGTCATCGACGCCGCCAAGATCCCGTACGGGCGGGCGATGGCCCAGGACGCCATCAACGACGTGATGATCGAACGCGCCCGGGCTGGAAGCTTCGTGGTGCGCCTCAAAGGGGGGGACCCCTTCGTCTTCGCCCGCGGCTACGAGGAGGTGCTCGCGTGCGCCGAGGCCGGGATCCCGGTCACCGTGGTGCCGGGTGTGACAAGCGCCATAGGGGTGCCCGCATTGGCGGGTGTCCCCGTCACCCATCGGGCGATCAACCACGAGTTCGTGGTGGTCAGCGGCCATCTCCCACCCGGGCATCCCGAATCGTTAGTGAATTGGGATGCGCTGGCCGCGATGTCCGGCACGATTGTTTTGCTGATGGCCGTCGAACGCATCGAACTTTTCGCCGAAGCCCTTTTGGCAGGAGGTCGACCAGCGGATACGCCCGTGCTTGTCGTTCAGCACGGAACGACGGCCGCTCAACACACTTTGCGGGCCACCCTCGCCGACACGCCCGAAAAGATTCGCGCCGAGGGGATCCGACCTCCCGCGATCATCGTGATCGGCGCCGTGGCGGCTTTCGGGGTTTAAACGCTTCTTAAGATTACTGTAAGGTAACCCTTTATGACGGCTCTCAACGACTCAGAGCGCGCTGTCCAAAACTGGACGTCTGCACGCCCCGATCGTCCGGCCCCGGTGCGCACGGCGGAGACCGCCGCAAAGCCCCCGGCGGAGACCGCCTCCAATCGCATCAGCAAGTACTACCCGGCGTGGCTGCCCTCGCGACGCTTCATCGCGGCCGTCATCGCCATCGGCGGTATGCAGCTGCTTGCGACGATGGACAGCACCGTCGCGATCGTCGCGCTCCCCAAGATCCAAAACGAGCTCAGCCTGTCCGACGCCGGCCGCAGCTGGGTGATCACCGCCTACGTGCTGACATTCGGCGGGCTGATGCTGCTCGGCGGGCGGCTCGGTGACACCATCGGGCGCAAGCGCACCTTCATCGTCGGTGTCGCCCTGTTCACCATCTCCTCCGTGCTGTGCGCCGTCGCCTGGGACGAGGCGACCATGGTCATCGCCCGGCTGTCGCAGGGCGTCGGGTCGGCCATCGCCTCGCCGACGGGCCTGGCGCTGGTGGCGACCACCTTCCCCAAGGGACCGGCGCGCAACTTCGCGACCGCGGTCTTCGCCGCGATGACGGCCGTCGGCTCGGTGATGGGCCTCGTGGTCGGGGGAGCGCTCACCGAGGTGTCGTGGCGGCTGGCGTTCCTGGTGAACGTGCCGATCGGCCTGGTGATGATGTATTTGGCCCGCACCGCGCTGCGCGAGACCAACCGCGAGCGGATGAAGCTGGACGCCACCGGCGCCATGCTGGCCACCCTGACGTGCACCGCCGCGGTGTTCGCCTTCTCGATGGGGCCGGAAAAGGGGTGGGTTTCGATCACCACCATCGGTTCGGGTGTGGTGGCGATGCTCGCCGGGCTGGGCTTCATCATCGTGGAGCGCACCGCCGAGAACCCCGTCGTGCCGTTCGATCTGTTCCGCGACCGCAACCGCCTGGTCACGTTCACCGCGATCTTCCTGGCCGGCGGGCTGATGTTCAGCCTGACCGTGTGCATCGGCCTGTACGTGCAGGACATCCTCGGCTACAGCGCGCTGCACGCCGGCGTCGGCTTCATCCCGTTCGTCATCGCGATGGGGATCGGCCTCGGCATCTCCTCGCAGCTGGTGTCGCGGTTCTCGCCGCGGGTCTTGACCATCGGCGGCGGCATCCTGCTCTTCTGGGCGATGCTCTACGGCTGGGCGTTCATGCACCGCGGCGTCGCCTACTTCCCCAACCTGGTGTTGCCGATCGTGGTCGGCGGGATCGGCATCGGCATGGCCGTCGTGCCCCTGACGCTGTCGGCCATCGCCGGTGTGGGTTTCGATCAGATCGGTCCCGTCTCCGCGGTCACGCTGATGCTGCAAAGCCTGGGTGGCCCGCTCGTGTTGGCCGTCATCCAGGCCGTGATCACTTCGCGGACACTGTATTTGGGCGGCACCACCGGCCCGGTGAAGAACATGACCGACGCGCAGCTGCAGGCGCTCGACCACGGCTATACCTACGGCCTGCTGTGGGTGGCAGGGGTGGCGGTCATCGTCGGCGGTGCGGCGCTGCTCATCGGCTACACACCCGACCAGGTCGCGCACGCGCAAGAGGTCAAGGAAGCGATGGACGCCGGGGAGCTGTAGCTCACTGACCCTCCGCGAGAGTGCAGCTACCTACGTCCTACTCGGGAAACGCGTCGCTGGTTGCAGTCTCGGGCTGCCGGATACCGGGCCCCGCGTCACCGCTAGGCTAGCCCGCTGTGATCACCCGGATGTCCCAGCTGTTTTTGCGCACGTTGCGCGACGATCCCGCCGACGCCGAAGTCGCCAGCCACAAGCTGCTGATCCGGGCCGGCTACATCCGGCCCGTCGCGCCCGGGCTGTACAGCTGGCTGCCGCTGGGCCTGCGGGTGCTGCGCCGCATCGAGGGCATCGTCCGCGAGGAGATGAATGCCATTGGCGGGCAAGAGATCCTGTTTCCCGCCCTGCTGCCCCGCGCGCCCTACGAGGCAACGAACCGGTGGACCGAATACGGCGACTCGGTGTTCCGGCTCAAAGACCGCCGCGGTAACGACTACCTGCTGGGCCCGACGCACGAGGAGTTGTTCACCCTGACGGTCAAGGGCGAATACAGCTCCTACAAAGACTTTCCGGTCCTGCTCTACCAAATCCAGAACAAGTATCGCGACGAGGCGCGGCCGCGCGCCGGCATCCTGCGCGTGCGGGAGTTCCTGATGAAGGACTCCTACTCGTTCGACGTCGACGACGCCGGGCTCAAGGCCGCCTACCACGCGCACCGCGAGGCCTATCAGCGCATCTTCGCGCGCCTGCAGGTGCGCTACGTCATCGTCTCGGCGGTCTCCGGCGCCATGGGCGGCAGCGCCTCCGAGGAGTTTCTGGCCGAAAGCCCGGTCGGCGAGGACACCTTCGTGCGCTGCCTGGAGTCCGGCTACGCGGCCAACGTCGAGGCCGTCGTCACCGCGCGCCCGGAGGCGCAGCCGATCGACGGGCTGCCCGAGGCGGTGGTCCACGACACCGGCGACACCCCGACCATCGCCACCCTGGTGGACTGGGCCAACACCGCCGACCTGGGCCGCACCGTCACCGCGGCCGACACACTGAAGAACGTCCTGCTCAAGGTGCGCGAGCCCGGTGGGGACTGGGAGCTGCTGGCCATCGGGCTACCCGGCGACCGTGAGGTCGAAGACAAGCGGCTGGGCGCGGCGCTCGAACCGGCCGAATACGCGATGCTCGACGACGCCGACTTCGCCAAGTACCCCTTTCTGGTGAAGGGCTACATCGGTCCGAAAGCGTTGCGCGACAACGGTGTTCGCTACCTGGTCGATCCACGCGTGGTGGACGGCACCAGCTGGATCACCGGGGCCGACGAGCCTGGCCGGCACGTCGTCGGGCTGGTCGCCGGCCGCGATTTCACCGCCGACGGCACCATCGAGGCCGCCGAGGTGCGCGACGGGGACCCGTCGCCGGACGGCGCGGGCCCGCTGGTGTCGGCGCGCGGCATCGAGGTCGCGCACATCTTCCAGCTCGGCCGCAAATACACCGACGCCTTCACCGCCGACGTGCTCGGCGAGGACGGCAAGCCGGTGCGCCTGACGATGGGCTCCTACGGCCTGGGCGTCTCGCGGATGGTGGCCGTGATCGCCGAGCAGCACCACGACGAGCTGGGGCTGCGGTGGCCGTCGTCGGTCGCGCCCTTCGACGTCCACCTGGTGATCGCCAACAAGGACGACCGGGCCCGCACCGGGGCCACCGAGCTCGCCGGCGAGCTCGACCGGCTGGGCGTCGACGTGCTGCTCGATGACCGCCAGGCGTCACCCGGCGTGAAGTTCAAGGATGCCGAGCTGTTGGGCGTGCCCTGGATCGTGGTGGTGGGGCGCGGCTGGGCGGACGGCGTGGTGGAACTGCGCGACCGCTTCGGCGGGCAAACCCGCGAACTGGCGACGGGGGCGTCGCTGGCCTCCGACATCGCGGCGGCGCTTGAGACGGGCTAGTCGTTGCCGCCCGGGAAGCTCGTCGTGATCGGCCAGGCGCCCAACACCCGGTTCCACCGGGCGGCCATGACCGCGCTTTGCACCAGCGCCGTCGAAGCGAACGCCCGGTCCTCGGCGGTCTCGGCGTGTTCGGCGACAACGCGCCACGCGCCGGCGCCGTCGTTCTCCATCCGCGCGGCCAGCCGCGCCGCGTCCGCCGGGCTGCCGACCACCAGGGGCAGCTGGTAGCCGGCGGCGGCAACCGGGGCGGTGACCTTGCGGGCGGTCAGCATCGCGATGACGTCGTCGCGGCGCTGCCGGTGCTGCTCGAGCGCCTCCACCACCATGCCGTTGACGCTGGGCGGCGACATGGCCGAGACGATGCCGTAGCCGTAGATCGTCGAATGTTCGATGGCTAGCGCGTCGGACAGCGCGGCGTTGTCGGCGTCCTTCCCCGAGCTCATATCGACGGCCCCCCGGGCACCAGCGCCACGGTGTAGGACGCCGTGCAGGACGCGGCGATCGAGGCGAGCAGCCCGGCCCGGTAGCCGGATTCGGTGCCGACCAGGCGAGCGGCGCTGTCGGCCGAGGCGTGCAGCGCGTTGATCACGTCGGCCACCGGCGGCGGGGGAGGCGGGGGACCGGCCGGCTCGGCCTGACTCGGGCTGGGCGTTTCGCTCGACGACGGCGCGGCGAGCTTGCCGGCGGCCCGCGCGATCTCGGTGGACAGCGCGCGGGCGTGCGCGGCGCGCTGGCTCGCCACCACCGTCAGCGCGGCGGCGACCTGCGGGGGGTTCCCGACGGCCGAGGCGGCGGCACTCGCCAGCGCGCTGTCGTGGCGCGCCTGGTCCAACGGGCCCAGCAGTTGTTCGACGGGCGGGGGCTTGGGCGCGGACTTTCCGCACGCGGACACCACACCGAGCGCGGCCAAAGCGACGCCGCCGGAGAGGACGTCTCGCCGGTTGACGAACGGAACTGCGCTAGGCACAAGCACATCCTGCCACCGGTGCGTCGGCGGGCACGAAGCCAGCACGCGATCGCGCCGCCATCCGCGATTCCTGGCGTATCGTGGATAGCTGGTTCTCGCAGAGGACAGCCAGCACGTTCTCCGCCGGGACACCGGAAGCCGGACGCGAAGCCATCGCGGCGGCGACATCCGCCAGATGACCGGACAACTCAAGATGAGGAGCTCGCCGTGACCACCGGGCTACCGTCGCAGACGCAGGTGATCGAGCTACTCGATGCAGAGTTTGCGCGCGCGGGATACGAGATCGAAGACGTGGTCATCGACGCACGCACCCGGCCCCCACGCATCACGGTGATCGCCGACGGCGACGACGGCCTCGACCTGGACACGGCCGCCACGCTGTCACGCTCGGCGTCGGCGCTGCTCGACGATCTGGACACCATCGGCGACCACTACGTGCTCGAGGTCTCCTCGCCCGGCGTTGACCGCCCCCTGACCAGCGCGAAGCACTTCCGCCGCGCCCGCGGCCGCAAGGTCGACGTCACCCTCTCCGACGGATCGACGCTGACCGGCCGCATCGGCGAGACGAACGAGGACGCCGTCGCGCTGGTGGTTCGCACCGGCCGGGACTGGGCGATCCGCGAAATCTCGCTCGGTGATGTCGTCAAAGCTGTTGTCCAGGTGGAGTTTTCGCCCCCTGCCGACGCCGAACTGGCACTGGCGAAGCGTGGGGCTGGGGAGGAGCGGTGCTGATGAACCGCGCCGGCGACGATGCAGAGCGTAGCGATGAGAAGGAGCGGTGCTGATGAACCGCGCCGGCGACGATGCAGAGCGTAGCGATGAGAAGGAGCGGCGCAGATGAACATCGACATGGCCGCACTGCATGCGATCGAGGTGGATCGGGGCATCTCGGTCAATGAGCTGCTCGAGACCATCAAGTCCGCGCTGCTCACCGCCTACCGGCACACCGAGGGCCATCAGAACGACGCGCGGATCGAGATCGACCGCAAGACCGGCGTCGTCCGGGTGATCGCCCGGGAGACCGACGAAGACGACAACGTCATCAGCGAATGGGACGACACCCCCGAGGGCTTCGGCCGCATCGCCGCCACCACCGCACGCCAGGTGATGCTGCAGCGATTTCGCGATGCCGAGAACGAGCGCACCTACGGTGAGTTCTCCACGCGTGAGGGCGAGATCGTCGCGGGCGTGATCCAGCGTGACAGCCGGGCCAACGCGCGCGGCCTGGTGGTGGTGCGGATGGGCACCGAGACGAAGGCGTCCGAGGGCGTGATCCCGGCGGCCGAGCAGGTCCCCGGCGAAAGCTACGAACACGGCAACCGCGTGCGGTGTTACGTGATCGGGGTGACCCGCGGGGCCCGCGAGCCGCTGATCACGCTGTCGCGCACCCACCCCAACCTGGTTCGCAAGCTGTTCTCCCTGGAGGTGCCCGAGATCGCCGACGAGTCGGTCGAAATCGTGGCCGTGGCGCGCGAGGCCGGCCATCGCTCCAAGATCGCGGTGAAGTCGAACCTGCCCGGCCTGAACGCCAAGGGCGCCTGCATCGGCCCGATGGGTCAGCGGGTCCGCAACGTGATGAGCGAGCTATCCGGCGAGAAGATCGACATCATCGACTACGACGAGGACCCGGCCCGCTTCGTCGCCAACGCGCTGTCACCCGCCAAGGTGGTCTCGGTGTCGATCATCGACCCGTCCGCCCGCGCCGCCCGGGTGGTCGTCCCCGACTTCCAGTTGTCACTGGCCATCGGCAAGGAGGGCCAGAACGCGCGGCTGGCCGCCCGGCTCACCGGCTGGCGCATCGACATCCGCGGGGACTCGCCCGGCGGGCATCCGGAGAACGAGCCCGAACACGGCGCCACCCACGGAATGGCCCACGACCGCTAGGGCGCGCCCGCACATCCTCGGGCGGTGCTGACCATCGATCCGGTGACGCTAGACTATTTCTGATCCAGCGTGAGCCTTCGGCCTCCGAAACCCAGAAGGGCGCACCGACACATGGGTGGACCCGTGCGGACGTGTATCGGGTGCCGAAAGCAAGAGTTGGCCGTCGAACTGCTTCGCGTGGTGGCTGTGCCGACCGGGAACGGCGAATTCGCCGTGATCGTTGACACAGGCAGTCGCCTGCCGGGGCGGGGTGCGTGGCTGCATCCCGTGCCGCACTGCGCACAACAGGCGATCCGGCGGCGGGCTTTCACCAAGGCGCTGCGCATCACCGGTTCACCGGACACCTCCGCGGTGGTCGAGCACATAGAGTCGCTGAGTGCGCCCGATCGCCCGGCAACAGAACAGGTAGCAAAGAACATGAGCACACCGTGAAGTCCCGATGACAATGTGTCATAGCTAAACCCGAGGCGCGGCCCCACGACTGTCGCCTCATAGACAGGAGATGTAGTGGCAGGTAAGGCCCGCGTACACGAGTTGGCTAAGGAACTCGGTGTCACCAGCAAGGAAGTCCTCGCCCGACTGAATGATCAGGGCGAATTCGTCAAATCCGCATCGTCGACGGTAGAAGCACCGGTCGCTCGCCGGCTGCGCGAGTCCTTCGGGGGCGGCAAGCCCGCGGCCGAGAAGGCCCCCGCGAAGGCCGCGAAAGGCGACGCCAAGGCGTCCGCCAAGGCCCCCGACAAGTCGCTCGACGCGGCCCTCGACAACGCGATCAACAAGCCCGCCGGCAACGGCGAAGCGACCGCGACGCCGGCCCAGCCCGGTGGCGCGGCGCCCGCCGCCGCCGCCCAGGCCTCCGGCGCCGCGCCGAGCGACGCCCCGGCGCGACCGGGGCCGGCCCCCGCGCGCCCGTCGGCGCCGTCGCCAGGGCAGCCGAAGCCGCCCGCTCCCGGCCAGGCGCCGCACCCCGGCATGACGCCGGGCCCGCGCCCCGGCCCCATCCCCAAGCCCCGCGCCCCGCGCGTCGGCAACAACCCGTTCTCGTCGGCGCAACCCGTCGACCGGCCCATCCCGCGCCCGGCGGCGCCGCGTCCCGGAGCGCCCCGCCCGGGCGCGCCGCGGCCCGGCGCCTCCCCGGGCAACATGCCACCCCGGCCCGCCGGCGCGGCCGGACAGGGCCGCCCGCCGCGCCCCGGCGCCCCGCGGCCCGGCGGCGGCCGGCCCGGTGGTCCCGGCGGTCGTGACGGGGGAGGCGGCAACTACCGCGGCGGTGGCGGCGGAGTCGGCGCCCCGCCCGGAGGCGGCGGCGGTTTCCGCGGCCGGCCCGGTGGCGGCGGTGGCCGTCCCGGCCAGCGCGGCGGTGCGGCCGGCGCGTTCGGCCGTCCCGGCGGCGCGCCCCGGCGTGGCCGCAAGTCGAAGCGGGCGAAGCGCGCCGAGTACGAGAACATGCAGGCCCCGGTCGTCGGCGGTGTGCGGTTGCCGCACGGCAACGGCGAGACGATCCGGCTGGCCCGCGGCGCGTCGCTCTCCGACTTCGCCGACAAGATCAACGCCAACCCGGCCTCGCTGGTGCAGGCGCTGTTCAACCTCGGTGAGATGGTGACGGCCACCCAATCGGTGGGCGACGAGACGCTCGAGCTGCTGGGCAGCGAGATGAACTACGTCGTCCAGGTCGTCAGCCCGGAGGACGAGGACCGCGAGCTGCTCGAGTCCTTCGATCTGACCTACGGCGAGGACGAAGGCACCGAGGAAGACCTGCAGACCCGCCCGCCGGTGGTGACCGTGATGGGTCACGTCGACCACGGTAAGACCCGGCTGCTGGACACCATCCGTAAGGCCAACGTGCGCGAGGCCGAGGCGGGCGGCATCACCCAGCACATCGGCGCCTACCAGGTGTCCGTCGAGCACGACGGCGACGAGCGGCCGATCACCTTCATCGACACCCCGGGTCACGAGGCGTTCACCGCCATGCGTGCCCGCGGCGCGAAGGCCACCGACATCGCGATCCTGGTGGTGGCCGCCGACGACGGTGTCATGCCCCAGACGGTGGAGGCCATCAACCACGCGCAGGCCGCCGACGTGCCCATCGTGGTCGCGGTCAACAAGATCGACGTGGAGGGCGCCGACCCGGCCAAGATCCGTGGCCAGCTCACCGAATACGGTTTGGTGGCAGAGGATTTCGGTGGCGAGACGATGTTCGTCGACATCTCCGCCAAGCAGGGCACCAACATCGACGCGCTGCTCGAGGCGGTCCTGCTGACCGCCGACGCCGCCCTGGACCTGCGGGCCAACCCCGACATGGAGGCCCAGGGTGTCGCGATCGAGGCGCACCTGGACCGCGGCCGCGGGCCGGTCGCGACCGTGCTGGTGCAGCGCGGCACGCTGCGCGTCGGCGACTCGGTGGTCGCCGGCGACGCCTACGGGCGCGTGCGCCGCATGGTCGACGAGCACGGCGACGACGTCGAAGAGGCGTTGCCGTCGCGGCCCGTGCAGGTCATCGGGTTCACGTCGGTGCCCGGCGCCGGTGACAACCTGCTGGTCGTCGACGAGGACCGCATCGCCCGCCAGATCGCCGACAAGCGCAGCGCCCGCAAGCGCAACGCGCTGGCGGCCCGCTCGCGCAAGCGGATCAGCCTGGAGGACCTGGACTCGGCGCTGAAGGAAACCAGCCAGCTGAACCTGATCCTCAAGGGCGACAACGCCGGTACGGTCGAGGCGCTCGAAGAGGCCCTGATGGGCATCCAGATCGACGACGAGGTGGCGCTGCGCGTCATCGACCGCGGCGTCGGTGGCATCACCGAAACCAACGTCAACCTGGCGTCGGCGTCGGACGCGGTGATCATCGGCTTCAACGTGCGGGCCGAGGGCAAGGCCACCGAGCTGGCCAACCGCGAGGGCGTGGAGATCCGCTACTACTCGGTGATCTACCAGGCGATCGACGAGATCGAGAAGGCCCTGCGCGGCATGCTCAAGCCGATCTACGAGGAGAACCAGCTGGGTCGCGCCGAGATCCGGGCGATCTTCCGGTCCTCCAAGGTCGGCATCATCGCCGGCTGCATGATCAGCTCCGGCGTGGTGCGGCGCAACGCCAAGGCCCGGTTGCTGCGCGACAACGTCGTGGTCACCGAGAACCTCACGATCAACTCGCTGCGACGCGAAAAGGATGATGTGACCGAGGTCCGCGAGGGCTTCGAATGCGGTATGACGCTGGGCTATTCCGACATCAAGGAAGGCGACATCATCGAGTCCTACGAGCTGGTCCAAAAGGAACGGTCGTGACCCGGCATGGCTGACCCCGCCCGGGCCCGCCGCCTCGCCAAGCGGATCAACACGATCGTCGCCTCGGCGATCGAGTTCGAGATCAAGGACCCCGGGCTTGACGGGGTCACCATCGTGGACGCGAAGGTGACCGCCGACCTGCACGACGCGACCGTGTTCTACACGGTCATGGGGCGCACGCTGGACGACGAGCCGGACTACGGCGCGGCCGCGGCCGCGCTGGAGCGGGCCAAGGGCGCGCTGCGCACCATGGTCGGGGCGGGCACCGGCGTGCGCTTCACGCCCACCCTCACGTTCACCCGCGACACCACGTCGGACAACGTGCAGCGGATGGACGAGTTGCTGGCGCGGGCCCGCGCCGCGGACGCTGATCTGGCGCGGGTTCGTTCGGGCGCCAAGCCGGCTGGGGAGGCCGATCCATACCGGGATAGCGGATCGGGCGCCGAGCCCGGCCTCGACGGGAGCATCGGTGACGACGACCAACGCGAATACTGAACTGGCCGGTGTGGGTGCACGCGTCGACGCGCCGGCCGCCGTCGACCTACTGTCGGACGCCGCCACCGTCGCGGTGATCGCCCACGTGCATCCCGACGCCGACACCATCGGCGCCGGTCTGGCGCTTGGTTTGGTGCTCGACAAGTGCGGCAAGCGGGTCGAGGTCAGTTTCGCCGAGCCCGCCGGCCTGCCGGAATCGCTGGCGTCGCTGCCGGGCCGTCACCTGCTGGTCAGCCCGGACGCGATGCGCCGCGACGTCGATCTGGTTGTCACCGTTGACGTTCCGAGCGTCAAGCGCCTGGGCGCGTTGAGCGAGCTGGCCGTGTCGGGCGCCGAGGTGCTGGTGATCGACCACCACGCCTCCAACGACATGTTCGGCACCGCCAATTTCGTTGACGTGTCGGCGGATTCGACCACGATGATGATCGCCGACATCCTCGACGCGTGGGGCAAGCCCATCGATTCCGACGTCGCGCACTGCATCTACGCCGGCCTGACGACCGATACCGGATCGTTCCGCTGGGCCAGCGCGCGCGCCCTTCGTCTGGCCGCCCGGCTGGTCGACGCCGGCGTGGACAACGCCGCAATCAGCCGGACCCTGATGGACACCCATCCGTTCGGATGGCTGCCGCTGCTGTCGCGCGTGCTGGCGTCGGCCCAGTTGGTGCCGGGCGCGGCCGGCGGCCGGGGGCTGGTGTATGCCGTTGTCGGCCACCAGGATTGGAGCGGCTCCCGCCCGGAGGAAGTCGAAAGCATCGTCGACATCGTGCGGACCACGCAGCAGGCCGAGGTGGCCGCGGTCTTCAAGGAGGTCGCGCCGGGGCAGTGGTCGGTATCGATGCGGGCCAAGGCCGAAGTGGACCTGGCGACGGTCGCGTCCGCATTCGGCGGCGGCGGGCACCGGCTGGCGGCCGGCTACTCGACCACCGGCCCGATCGAGGACGCCGTCGCGGCGCTGCGCACCGCGCTCGGGTGACCGAGCCGGATCGACCCGACGCCGGGGGCCGTCGGATCGCCGGCCTGGCGCTACCCGCGCTGGGCGTGCTGGCGGCCGAACCGCTCTACCTGCTCTTCGATACCGCGGTCGTCGGCCGGCTCGGCGCCCTGAGCCTGGCCGGGCTGGCCATCGGCGGGCTACTGCTCAGCCTGGTGGGTTCCGACCTCACCTTCCTTTCCTACGGCACGACGGCACGCTCGGCCCGCCACTTCGGCGCCGGCAACCGCTCGTCGGCGGTGACCGAGGGCGTGCAGGCGACGTGGTTGGCGCTGGGGCTGGGCGCACTCGTCGTGATCGCGGTGCAGACTGCGGCGGTGCCGCTGGTGTCGGTGATCGCCGGCGGCAAAGTGGGCGGGGAGGCGATCGCCGCGGCGGCGCTGCCGTGGCTGCGCATCGCGATCTTCGGCGCCCCGGCCATATTGGTGTCTCTGGCGGGGAACGGGTGGATGCGCGGCGTGCAGGACACCGTCCGCCCGCTGCGTTATGTGGTTGCCGGCTTTGGGCTTTCGGCGCTGCTGTGCCCGCTGTTGGTCTACGGCTGGCTGGGGTTGCCGCGGTTGGGGCTGGCCGGATCGGCGGTGGCCAACCTGGCGGGCCAGTGGCTGGCCGCGGTGCTGTTCGGGCGCGCGCTGCTGGCCGAGCGGGCACCGCTGCGGCTGGACCGCGCCGTGCTGCGGGCCCAACTCGTGATGGGCCGGGACCTGGTGGTGCGGACGCTGGCTTTTCAGGCCTGCTTCGTCTCGGCGGGCGCGGTCGCCGCCCGATTCGGCGCCTCGGCGTTGGCCGCGCATCAGGTCGTGCTGCAGCTGTGGGAATTCCTTGCGCTGGTGCTGGATTCGTTGGCGATAGCGGCGCAGGCCCTCGTGGGCGCCGCGCTGGGCGCCGGTGACGCCGCACACGCGAAATCGGTGGCGCGACGGGTGACGCTGTTCTCGGCGGCGGCCGCCGCCCTGCTGGCGGCCCTCTGCGCGGTCGGGTTTTCCGCGCTGCCCCGCCTGTTCACCGACGACCGTTCGGTGCTGGCCGCGATCGGGGTGCCGTGGTGGTTCCTGGTGGCCCAATTACCCTTTGCCGGAATTGTTTTCGCCCTGGATGGCGTGCTGCTGGGTGCGGGGGACGCCGCGTTCATGCGCACCGCCACCGTGATCAGCGCGCTGGTCGGCTTCTTGCCGTTGATCTGGCTGTCGCTGGTGTTCGGCTGGGGTCTGGCGGGCATCTGGACGGGGCTGACCACGTTCGTGCTGCTGCGGCTGGTCTTCGTTGGCGCCCGGGCGATCTCGGGCCGTTGGGCGGCCACCACGGGCCGCTAGAACGCCCAGCTGCCCGAGCGCTGCACGACGAATCCGTGGTCGCCGCTGGTGGTGTCCAGGCAGGCGACCAGGTTGTCGGCTCCCACCGCGCAGGTGACGTTGAGGTAGGTCAACTTCTGGCCCGCGGCCAACAGCTTGGCGCCCGTGGGCAGCGCGGGCGGGTTGCCGTCGCATCCGCTGTAGGACATGCGGCTCAATTGGTAGCCGGGGCCCTTGAAGTCGACGGAACCCACGACGCAATCGCCCGGCCGCGGGTGGCCCCCGGGGATGGGGACGTCGTCCATGCCCGACATGTCGCCCTTGCACTTGATGTCCTGCGAGGGTTGCGGCGCGGGCGCCGGCCCGCCGTAAAAGTCACAGACCAGCGCGTACGGGGCGGAAAAGGCGATCCGCGGCGAGGC
Organism: Mycobacterium sp. 5-140-3-2; assembly: GCF_035666375.1. NCBI lineage: Bacteria > Bacillati > Actinomycetota > Actinomycetes > Mycobacteriales > Mycobacteriaceae > Mycobacterium > Mycobacterium sp. 5-140-3-2. Next base: position 3,884,596 of record NZ_CP142025.1, on the reverse strand, counting down.
GCCGGTGCTGAGGTAGCCCTCGGCCGGGACGGCGGTGTAGCCGTCGAGGTTGGGGAACTTGGGCGGCGGCTGCGCGGCCGCGAGGGGGCCACCGGCCGCGATCGCCGATGCCGCCAGCGCCAGGCAGGCGAGCGCCCTGCTGATTCCCACAACCGCGCGCATCACCTGATCGTATTGGGTGGCCGGAAATCGGCCCGACCGGACCGCCCGATCAGCGAACCTGGGCCCGCCCGCGTTGCAGCACGGCCTCGCGGTTGGCGGCGATGTCGTCGCCGCTGGTCCGGAATTGCCGGGCCGCCATCGCCTCCTGCCAGAGCCCCGCGCCGGTCTGCGCGTCGTCGATGCGGTGATAGGACGCCAGCAGCGCCCGCACCGCGTCCTGGTTGTTCCCCACGATCGACGCGGCGACCTGGCGCGCGGCACCCAGCAGCCGCTCGTGGGGCACCGCCTCGGTCACCAGGCCGGCGCGCAGCGCGTCGGCGGCGGACAGGTAGTCGCCGGTCATGCTCATCCGCCGGGCCAGGCCGATGCCCACCTTCTGCGGTAACCGCACGCTCAGCCCCCAGGTGGGCAGCAGGCCCACCCGGGCATGCGTGTCGGCGAAGCGGGCGTTCTCCGAGGCGATCAGGATGTCGCAGTACAGCGCCAGCTCCAGCCCGCCGGTCACGGCGGCGCCGTTGATGGCGCCGATCACCGGCTTGGTCATCGCCGGCCACCGCGGCGAGATGTCCGGCAGCGCCGACGAGCCGCCGAGCTCCTTGAGATCGAGTCCCGCGCAGAACACCGGGTCGGCGCCGGTGACGATGACGACGTCGACGTCGTCGTCGGTTTCGGCGTCGGCCAGCGCGCCGAAGAAGCGGTCCCGCAACGCCGAGGACAGCGCGTTGCGCGATTGGGGTCGGTTCAGGGTCAGGGTGCGGACCCGTTCCTCGGTGTCGATCAGCAGGATCTCGTCGGTCATGAATGCAACCGTAGTCAGCCGTCCGTTGCGACCGGAGGCGGTACGGCGGGGCAGCGCTTATCGTGGGGACCATGTGCCGGAACATCACCGAACTGCGGGGTCTTCAGCCGGCGGCCACCGCGGAGGAAATCGCCGCGGCGGCCCGCCAGTACGTGCGCAAGGTCAGCGGCATCACCCACCCGTCGGCCGTCAACGCCGAGGCGTTCGAGCAGGCGGTCGCCGAGGTCACCGAGACGACGACCCGGCTGCTCGGGCGGCTGGCCCCGCGGCGTCAGCCGCCCAAGACGGTGCCGCCGTTGCGCCGGCCCGAGGTGGTGGCCCGGTTGGCGGGTGCGACATGACGGTGACCGCCACGATGCCCGCGCTCAAAGAGTGGAGCGCCGCGGTCCACGCCCTGCTCGACGGCCGCCAACGGGTGCTGCTGCGCAAGGGGGGCACCGGGGAGAAGCGGTTCGACCTTGCCGCCCGCGAATTCCTGTTGTTCCCGACGGTCGCGCACAGCCACGCCGAGCGGGTGCGCACCGAACATCGAGACCTGCTCGAGCCCGCCGCCGCCGACAGCACCGACGACGAGCTGGTGATCCGCGCGGCCGCGAAAGTCGTTGCGGCGGTGGCTGTTGAGCGGCCCGACGGCCTGGCGGCCATCGAGGACCTGCACATCTGGACGCCCGAGTCGGTGCGCGCCGACCGGCTCGATTTTCGCCCCAAGCACAAGCTGGCCGTGCTGGTGGTGTCGGTGATCCCGTTGGCCGAACCGGCACGCATCGCCCGGACGCCCGAATACGCCGGCTGCAAGAGCTGGGTGGAGCTGCCGGTGCACGCACCGTTGGCGGCGCCGGTGCACGACGATCCCGCGCTAGACGCCGTCGCCGCCCGCGTCCGCGATGCCGTCGGCTGACAACTCCGCCGGGCCGACGGGCAACACCAGCCGGGAGCGTCCGTAGCGCACGCTGTGGGTGACCGGCGTGGCGCGCCGGGCGGTCAGCACCGGTTCGTCGCCGCCGAGGTTGTGCGCGTAGCGCGGGGACCAACTACCGGCGATCAGCACCCGGATGCGTGACCCGGCGCGGAACCGGTGGGCGATGCCGTCGAGCTCGAGGCGAACGACCTTCTCCGACTTCGTCTTCGCCGCGGTGGCCAACCGGCGGTAGGCCTCGCTCACGTTGCGCGACCGGCCCTTCGGATCGACCTCACTCACCCGCACGAACAGGTCGACGTGCGGATTGTCGGCGCCGTGTGCGAGCTCGACGACCGGGGTTCCGTAGGCGTACAGGTCCTGGGTGAGGGTGGCGCTGGTGAACGCCAGCACGTCGGCGCGCGACGCGAGCCGGCCGTCGTCGCGGTAACCGCCGTTGGCGGACAGCATCGGGCCGCCGATGGTCGGTGTCGGATCGGCCGGGTCGTAGCGAAACGTGGCCGGGGACAGCCCTTTCAGCGTCGGGGCGGTCTCACCCAGGTAGCCACCGGGCCGCAGGTACAGCGCGCGCTCGGTGGTGACGGGCGGCCACGCGGGCAGGCTGCGCCACCCTTGGCCTCGACCCACGCCGGTGACGTAGACCCGGACCGGGCTGGGCCGGCGGGCGGGGGCCTCACCCAGGTGAGTGCCCAGCCAATCCAGCGTCTCCCGGGCGCAGGTGGCGAGCCCGGTGGTGAGCAGCTGGGTGTGCGTCCACGGGCCGACGGTGAGCGCGACATCGACTCCCCGGCCGTGCAGATGCGCGTACTGCCGCAGCGTCTGCCTGATGAAGAGGTCCTGCCAGCCGCCGATGAGCAGCACGGGCACCTGAACCCGGTCCAGCGCCTCGTTGCAGCGCAACGCATTCCAGAAGGGATCGCCGGGATCGCTGTGTTCGGCCCACGATTCGAACCAGGGTGCGCCCGTGCCGAGCAGGGCCCGGGCGGCTTCGCCCAGTGGCGTCGCGGCCGCGGCCCGCGGCACCTTGCGGCGGGTCTGCAACTGGCGCAGCGCGGCGCGGGCGCGCACCGGGTCCTCCTGGTGCGCCACCATGTCGCTCCAGCCCAGGAAGTCGTTGACCGCGAACGACCCTGTGCCCCAAGTCGATTCGTTGAAGTCGTGCGGTCCCACCGCGATCACCGCGGTGGACAGTTCCGGCGGGGGATCCTGCAACAGGGCCCACTGCGTGAATCCCAGGTACGACATGCCGATGGTGGCGAAGCTGCCGGTGAACCACGGCTGCTCACGCAGCCATGCGACGGTGTCCGCGCCGTCGGCGATCTCGTCGGCCATCGGCTCGAAAACCCCGCCGGACCCGAACGTTCCGCGCACACTCTGCAGCACCACGTGGTAGCCGCGCGCCGCGTACAGCGCGCCGAATATCAGGGTGAACGGGAATCCGCGTCCGTAGGGGCTGCGGACCAGCAGGGTGCCGACGGGGGTGGCGGGCGTGTAATGGTCGGCCACCAAGGCGACCCCGTCGCGCATCGGCACGCGCACGCGCTCCACGGTGTAGTCGGTGGTCGCCGGCGGCAGACCCAGCAACCGGCCAAGGGCCTTGCCGCCCAAGTGATTCAGGGTGTGCAGGGTCGGCTGCGCGGGGCGGATCGAGGTGATGCTCACCCTAGAACTTGTAATACGGAGCGAGGTCGTTGGCGCGCTGCAGGTTGGTCTGCATGCAATCGACCTCGGGGTCGGAGTAGACGGTCGAGTAGTACAGCGCCTGCTGCAGCACCCCGTAACTGGTCTTGAACACGACCATGCAGGAGTAGAACCAGTAGCTGTTGTGATAGGTCGGCTTGAGCACCCAGTACTGCGCGGCGCGGTGGCCCGCGATCGTCGTCTCGACGGCGTCGGCGGGCAGCGAGGCCTCGTAGGTGCGCCAGATGATTGGCTCGACGGCCACCTGATAGTTGCCGGCGTCGAAGTGGCAGCGCAGCCCGTCCTCGTGCTCGGGCGGTGTGAATCCCAGCCCGAGGCGCTGGACGACGTCGAACGGGATGTCCTCGCACGCGTCGAACGGGCGCGGATCGGTGGTCGCCACGATCGGGCTCTTCATCGTGGTTTCCATCGGCTGGGCGGTCGACCGCAGCTCGACGGGTCGATCGCCGCCACCCGGTAGGGAAGGGGAACCGGACAACACGCCCACCGTGCCCCCGATGGCCGCTGTGAGCAGCGCACCGAGCGCCCCCATCAGACGAACATTGGCGAACACGACACCCCCTGACGCCGCAGCGGTCCTTTCGGGGGAGTGTACAAGTCGCGCGCTCGGGGTCACAGGCAAAGGTGAACTTGTTCTAGTTCACCCGCCGACCGGGCGCGAAAACAGATCGCCCGGCCCGGGTCGTTAGGGTGGTTATTCGTGGCTGGGCATAGATCGGGGCAGGACTCGACCAACGGTGGGCAACCGACGCTGTGGGCGGTGTCCGACCTGCACACCGGTCACCTCGGCAACAAGCCGGTCACCGAATCGCTGCATCCGTCGTCGCCGGACGACTGGCTGATCGTCGCCGGCGACGTCGCCGAGCGCACCGACGAGATTCGCTGGGCCCTTGACCTGCTACGACGGCGGTTCGCCGAGGTGATCTGGGTGCCCGGCAACCACGAGCTGTGGACCACCACCCGCGACCCCGTGCAGGTCTTCGGCAAGGCGCGCTACGACTACCTGGTCAACATGTGCGACGAGATGGGTGTGATCACGCCGGAGCATCCGTTCCCGGTCTGGACCGAGCGCGGCGGTCCGGCCACGATCGTGCCGATGTTCCTGCTCTACGACTACAGCTTCTTGCCCGAGGGGGCCACGAGCAAAGCCGAGGGGCTGACCATCGCGCGGGACCGCAACGTGGTGGCCACCGACGAGTTCCTGCTCTCCCCGGAGCCGTACCCCACCCGCGAGGCGTGGTGCCGCGAGCGCCTGGAGATCACCCGTGCCCGCCTCGAAGAGCTGGACTGGATGACGCCGACCGTTCTGGTGAACCACTTCCCGTTGGTCCGCGATCCCTGCGACGCGCTGTTCTACCCGGAGTTCTCGCTGTGGTGCGGAACCACCAAGACCGCCGACTGGCACACCCGCTACAACGCCGTCTGCTCGGTCTACGGTCACCTGCACATCCCGCGCACCACCTGGTATGACGACGTGCGCTTCGAGGAGGTGTCGGTGGGCTATCCGCGGGAGTGGCGGCGCCGCAAGCCGCCCAGCTGGCTGCGCCAGGTACTGCCGGATCCCCAGTACGCGCCCGGTGACCTCAACGACTTCGGCGGCCACTTCGAGATCACCCCCGAGATGCGACAGCAGGCCACGCAGTTCCGGGAACGGTTGCGGCAGCGGCAATCACGATGACGGGGGAGCACACGCTGGTGTCCTCCGTGTTGCCGGCCACCGACGGCCTGGCCTACTCGGAGGTGTATTCCGATCCGCCCGATCTCGCCCCGCTGCCCGAAGAGGAGCCGTTGATCGCGAGATCGGTGGCCAAGCGGCGCAACGAGTTCATCACCGTCCGGCACTGCGCCCGCATCGCGCTGGGCGAGCTCGGCCTGCCGCCGGTGCCGATCCTCAAGGGCGAGAAGGGAGAACCCTGCTGGCCCGACGGCGTGGTCGGCAGCCTCACCCACTGCACGGGGTACCGCGGCGCGGTGGTGGGCCGCACCGACGCGCTGCGCTCGGTGGGGATCGACGCCGAACCGCACGACGTGTTGCCCGACGGCGTGCTCAACGCGATCAGCCTGCCGGCCGAACGCACCGAGATCCCCGCCCACCTGTCGGGGGATCTGCATTGGGACCGAATCCTGTTCTGCGCCAAGGAGGCGACGTACAAGGCGTGGTTCCCGCTGACCAAGCGGTGGCTGGGCTTCGAGGACGCCCACATCGCGTTCGAGTCCGACGGCCCCGGCGCGGCGACGGGCCGGTTCGTCTCGCGGATCCTGATCGATCCGGCGGCGCTGTCCGGTCCGCCGCTGACGGAGCTGGCGGGCCGCTGGTCGGTCGAGCGCGGGCTGGTGCTGACCGCCATCGTCCTATGAGCGGTCCGGGCATCGTCGTCGTCGACAAGCCGCCGGCGATGACCAGCCACGACGTCGTGGGCCGCTGCCGCCGGATCTTCTCCACCCGGCGGGTGGGGCACGCGGGGACCCTGGACCCGATGGCCACCGGAGTGCTGGTGATCGGCGTCGAGCGCGCCACCAAGATCCTCGGCCTGCTGTCGGCTTCTTCGAAGTCGTACGCGGCCACCATCCGCCTGGGCCAGAGCACGTCGACCGACGACGCCGAGGGCGAGCCGGTGCGCAGCGTCCCGGCGGGGCACCTGACCGCCGAGGCGATCGGGACCGCCGTCGAGGGGCTGCGGGGTGACATCGCGCAGGTGCCCTCGACGGTCAGCGCCATCAAGGTGGGCGGCAAGCGCGCCTACCGCCTGGCCCGCGAGGGCCACGCCGTCGAGCTCGAGGCCCGCCCGGTGCGCATCGACCGGTTCGACGTGCGCGACATTCGCCCCGGACCGCACGGCGTGGACGTGCTCGACGTCGACGTCGAGGTCGATTGCTCGTCGGGGACCTACATCCGTGCGCTGGCCCGCGATCTGGGTGCCGCGCTGGGGGTGGGCGGGCACCTGACGGCGTTGCGCCGCACCCGGGCCGGCCGCTTCGGGCTAGACCAGGCGTATTCGCTCGACGAGCTCGCCGAGCGGCCGCGGCTGAGCTACAGCCTCGACGAGGCCTGCCTGCTGATCTTTCCGCGCCGGCAGTTGTCCGCCGGGGAGGCCGACGCCGCCGCCAACGGCCGGTCCCTGCCGGCGGCCGGGATCGACGGCGTCTACGCCGCCTGTGACCCCGACGGCCGGGTGGTTGCGCTGTTGCGCGACGAGGGGGCGCGGACCAAGTCGGTGGTGGTGGTCCGCCCGGCGACGATGCAGTCCGGAACGGACTGAGGAGGAGGCGGGCCATCGATCCCGCCCGGCGACGCTCTAACGGGTCCCGGCCGAGCGGTTGGTTGGGCTACGTTGCAGACTGAGGTATCCAGGCGGCCCACGGGAAGGGACAACGATGTCCAACAAGATGTCCAACAAGGTTTACGTCATCGGCGTCGGCATGACGAAATTCGAGAAGCCGGGTCGCCGCGAGGGCTGGGACTACCCCGACATGGCGCGTGAGTCGGGGACCAACGCGCTGGCCGACGCCGGCATCGCCTACCACGAGGTGCAGCAGGGCTACGTCGGCTACGTCGCCGGGGATTCGACGTCCGGGCAGCGCGCGCTCTACGAGCTCGGCATGACGGGTATCCCGGTGGTCAACGTCAACAACAACTGCTCCACCGGCTCCACCGCGCTCTTCCTCGCCGCGCAGGCGATCCGCGGCGGCATCGTCGACTGCGCGATCGCGCTGGGTTTCGAGAAGATGCAGCCCGGTTCGCTGGGCGGCGGAGCTCAGGACCGCGAATCGCCGATGGGCAAGCACGTCAAGGCGATGGCCGCGATCGACGAGTTCGCGATGCCCGTCGCGCCGTGGATGTTCGGCGCCGCCGGCCGCGAGCACATGAAGCAATACGGTTCCACCGCAGAGCATTTCGCCAAGATCGGCTATAAGAATCACAAGCACTCGGTGAACAACCCGTTCGCGCAGTTCCAGGAGTCCTACACGCTCGAGGACATCCTGGCGGCGCGGATGATCTCCGACCCGCTGACCAAGCTGCAGTGCTCGCCGACCTCCGACGGTTCGGGCGCGGCCATCCTGGCCTCGGAGAGCTTCGTCGACAGCCACGGGCTGGCGGGCCAGGCCGTCGAGATCGTCGGTCAGGCCATGACCACCGACTTCGCCTCGACGTTCGACGGGAGCGCCAAGAACCTCATCGGCTACGACATGAATGTGCAAGCCGCACAACAGGTCTACGACCAGTCCGGGCTGGGTCCGCAGGACTTCCAGGTGATCGAACTGCACGACTGCTTCTCGGCCAACGAGCTGCTGCTCTACGAGGCGCTGGGCCTGTGTGGGCCGGGTGAGGCGCCCAAGCTGATCGACAACAACGACACCACCTACGGCGGCCGCTGGGTGGTCAACCCCTCCGGTGGCCTGATCTCCAAGGGGCATCCCCTGGGCGCGACCGGGCTGGCGCAGTGCGCGGAACTGACGTGGCAGCTGCGCGGGACGGCCGAGGCGCGTCAGGTCGACAACGTCAGCGCCGCACTGCAACACAACATCGGGCTGGGCGGCGCCGCCGTCGTCACCGCCTACCAGCGCGCCGAACGCTAGGGCGCCATGATCGAGTGGTCCGACACCGACCTGATGGTCCGCGACGCCGTTCGGCAGTTCGTCGACAAGGAGATCCGCCCGCATCTCGACGAATTGGAAACCGGCGCGATGTCGCCCTATCCGATCGCGCGCAAGCTGTTCAGCCAGTTCGGCCTCGATGCCATGGCCGCCGAATCGGTCAAGAAGATGCTGGACCGGGAGCGCTCGGGAGAGCGTCAAAGCGACGGCGAGGCAAGCGGTTTCGGCGGCGGAGCCCAGGGATCGATGATCGCGGTGCTGGTCTCCGAGATCGCCCGGGTCAGCATCGGGTTGCTGAGCACCGCGTCGGTGAGCCTCGGCCTGGGTGCGGCGACCATCATGAGCCGCGGCACGCTGGCGCAGAAGGAACGCTGGCTGCCCGAGCTGATGACGCTGGAAAAGATTGCGGCATGGGCCATCACCGAGCCGGACTCGGGCTCGGATGCGTTCGGCGGCATGAAGACCTACGTCAAACGCGACGGTGCCGATTACATCCTCAACGGGCAGAAGACGTTCATCACCAACGGGCCCTGCGCCGACGTCCTGGTCGTGTACGCCAAACTCGACGAGGGCGACGCCGACCCGACGAAGGTGGACAAGCGCAACCGCCCGGTGCTGGTGTTCGTGCTCGACGCCGGCATGCCGGGCCTGACGCAGGGCAAGCCGTTCAAGAAGATGGGCATGATGTCCTCGCCGACCGGCGAGCTGTTCTTCGACAACGTGCGGCTGAGCCCGGACCGGCTGCTCGGCGAGAGCGAACAGCACACCGACGGCGACGGCCGCGACAGCGCCCGCGCCAACTTCGCCGCCGAGCGGATCGGGATCGCCATGATGGCCCTGGGCATCATCGACGAATGCCACCGGCTGTGCGTCGACTACGCGAAGAGCCGCACGCTGTGGGGCAAGAACATCGGGCAGTTCCAGCTGATCCAGCTCAAGCTGGCCAAGATGGAGATCGCGCGAATGAACGTGCAGAACATGGTCTTTCACACCATCGAGCGCCAACAGGCCGGTAAGCCGCTGACGCTGGCCGAGGCGTCGGCGATCAAGCTGTACTCGTCGGAGGCGGCGACCGAGGTGGCCATGGAGGCCGTGCAACTGTTCGGCGGCAACGGATATATGGCCGAGTACCGCGTGGAGCAGCTGGCCCGCGACGCCAAGTCGCTGATGATCTACGCCGGCAGCAACGAGGTGCAGGTCACCCACATCGCCAAGGGATTGCTGGCCGACTGAGCTACGCGGTCACCCAGATCGCCCGCGCGGCCGGGCTGCCCAGGTCGACGGTCGTCTCGTCGCCGTCGCCGGATTCGATCGCCACCGAGATCATGCCCGCGAACTCGCGGCGGGTCAGCACCCGCAGCCGGGAGTCGAGGTTGATGCCCACGTCGGTGAAGTAGCGCAGCATCTCGGGGTCGGCGTCGGAGATGCGGGCCACCGTCCCGGCGTCGCCGTCGCCGCACGCCCACAGCTGGCGCGCCGGCGGGGTGGGCACCTGCCCGTCGGTGGCGGGGATGGGGTCGCCGTGCGGATCGCGCTGCGGGAATCCCAGCTTGGCGTCGATGCGGGAAACCAGACGATCCGACACCGCGTGCTCGAGCACCTCGGCCTCGTCGTGCACCTCGTCCCACGCGTAGCCCAGCTCGTTGACCAGGAAGGTCTCCAGCAGCCGGTGCCGGCGCACCATCTCGAGCGCCGCGCGCCGTCCGGCCTCGGTCAGCGTCACCGCGCCGTACTTCTCGTGGTCGACGAGGCCCTGCTCGGCGAGTTTGCGGATCGACTCCGAGGCCGTGCTGGCCGACACCCCGATCTTCTCGGCCAGCATCTTCGTGCTGACCTTGTCGGGGGACCACTCCTGGGCATTCCAGATCGCCTTGAGGTAGTCCTGGCCGACCGCGGTGAGACCGCCACGCTCTTCGTCAGCACTCACAACGACAAAGTTTAGGCAACCCCATCCAAATCCGGCGTGTTCCCCGCCACCCTGGCGGGTGTCGGGCCCTCTGGATCTCCCGGCCGGGCACTCGGCGCCGTAGGCTTGCGGTCGTGCAGCGGTGGCGCGGCCAAGACGAGATTCCCACGGACTGGGGCAGGTGTGTGCTCACCATCGGTGTGTTCGATGGTGTGCATCGCGGGCACGCGGAGCTGATCGCGCATGCGGTGAAAGCGGGGCGGGCGCGCAGCGTGCCGACGGTGTTGATGACGTTCGACCCGCACCCGATGGAAGTGGTCTATCCCGGCAGCCATCCGGCCCAGTTGACGACGCTGACGCGGCGCGCCGAGCTGGTCGAGGAGCTGGGCATCGACGTCTTCTTGGTGATGCCGTTCACCACCGACTTCATGAAACTCACGCCGGACCGCTACGTGCACGAGCTGCTGGTGGAGAACCTGCACGTGGTCGAGGTCGTCGTGGGGGAGAACTTCACCTTCGGCAAGAAGGCGACCGGCAACGTCGAGACCCTGCGGCGCGCCGGCGATCGATTCGGGTTCGCCGTGGAGTCGATGTCGCTGCTCTCCGAGCACCACAGCAACGAGACCGTCACGTTCTCGTCCACCTACATCCGGTCCTGCGTGGACGCCGGCGACGTGGTGGCGGCCACCGAGGCCCTGGGTCGCCCGCACCGGGTCGAGGGCGTGGTGGTGCGGGGTCACGGGCGCGGTGCCGAACTGGGCTTCCCGACCGCGAACGTGGCGCCGCCGATGTATTCGGCCATCCCGGCCGACGGCGTGTACGCCGCGTGGTTCACCGTCCTCGGCCACGGCCCGGTGACCGGCACCGTCATCCCGGGTGAGCGTTACCAGGCCGCGGTGTCCGTCGGCACCAACCCGACCTTCTCCGGGCGCACCCGCACCGTCGAGGCGTTCGTCCTGGACACCGACGCCGACCTGTACGGGCAGCACGTGGCGCTGGATTTCGTCGGCCGCATCCGTGGGCAGCACAAGTTCGGCTCCGTGGAGGAACTCATCGTCGCGATGGGCGAGGACACCGAACGGGCCCGCACCATCCTGTCGACGCAGGACTGATCCACCGCGGTTTTCAGGAAGCGACCAGGTCGTCGATCTGGTTGATGGCCGACGACGAGCCCTCGACCACCCCCATGTCCAGCACCTGTTGCAGCGCCTCGGCGGACTCGAAGGCGCTCACGTAGGTCGCGCGAGTGCCGCCGTCGTGCTCGGTGAAGGTGTAGACGTTCCTCGAGACCGGCAGTCCGGGGTTCGGGTTGAAGTCCAGGTCGGCGAAGCCGTCGAGGAACGAGAAGCTCGTCGGCTCGTCGACGGCCGTGATCTCCCAATATCCGGCGTATTTCTCGCCGTCCGGACCGGTCATGAAATACGTCGTGCGACCTCCGGGCGTCAGGCTGTGGTCGACGACGGTCGCCGGATGGGACGGCGGCCCCCACACCTTCTCCAGTTGACGCGGGTCGGCGTAGACCTGCCAGATCCGGTGCACCGGCGCGGCGAAGTCCGCGGTGATGGTCAGCGTCAGGTTGTCGGGATCGTGCTCGACGCCGGTTACGGGCATGGTTCAGTCCTCCTTGGTTGAGTCGGATGAGATGAGTTCGTCGATGCGTGCGATCCGGTCGCGCCAGAGGAGTTCCAACTCGGCGAGCATCGAGGCCACCGACCGCACGGCCGTCACGTCACCGCTGGCCAGCTGCTCGCGACCGCTGCGTCGTTTGGTGACCAGGCCGGCCTTCTCGAGCACGACGACGTGCTTCTGCACCGCGGCGAAGCTCATGTCGTACTTGCGGGCGAGCGTGGAAACCGAGTGTTCCCCGGCCAGCGTCCGTCGCATGATGTCGCGCCGGGTTCGGTCGGCGAGCGCGTGGAACAGGGCGTCCACCCGGTCCTCTTCGTCCACATCCACCCGGCAAACATACAACCAAATGGTTGTATGTTGTCAAGTGTGCGGCGCTGGCCTGCGATTTCGGCGAACATCGCGGCCGCTGATAGACTCGCCCCCCGATACGGAGTGTGCTGCAGTCCGCGGCGGCCACGACCGAAATTTTCGCGGCACCGATTGATGGAGATAGTTCGTGGCGCTGACAGCCGAGCAGAAAAAAGAAATCCTGGGCACCTACGGCCTGCATGACACCGACACCGGTTCCCCGGAGGCGCAGGTCGCGCTGCTGACCAAGCGGATCGCCGACCTGACCGAGCACCTCAAGGTGCACAAGCACGACCACCACTCGCGGCGCGGCCTGTTGCTGCTGGTCGGGCGCCGTCGCCGGCTGCTCAAATACGTCGCCCAGATCGACGTGGAGCGCTACCGCTCGCTGGTCGAGCGCCTCGGCCTGCGCCGCTGACGCCGCCGTCACCGGGGCTATGACGCCCGCCCGATCCCGCGCGATGCTGGCGGGGCGGGCCCGCCCGTGTAGAGTAAGGACGTTCTGGGCCGGTTCGGCCCGAGCAAAACGGTGCGGCCACGCAGATCCGCGTGCGCCGTTCCAGCGTGTCACTACGCACCTTCGAGGGAGCAGCCCAGTCTGCATCGGGCGGTCTTCGGTAGTGGCTGCCGGGCTCTCCGGATCTGGGGCTTCTCGGCCGCTTCGATCGATGGCCGTAGCCGCATTCAGACTGGCTCTTCGGGATAGCTCCCAGGGTGACTCGCAGGCCCCAACGGGCGCTGCGGACCCTCTCCAGGTTGCGCGTGACGACGCGAAACAGCCGAATAAGAGAGGCCGTACGGACGTCCATGTCTGTCGCTGAAATTGAAGAGGGCGTGTTCGAGGCGACCGCCACCATCGACAACGGGAGCTTCGGCACCCGCACCATCCGTTTCGAGACCGGCCGGCTGGCCCAGCAGGCCGCCGGCGCCGTGGTCGCGTACCTGGATGACGAAAACATGCTGTTGTCGGCGACCACCGCCAGCAAGAGCCCCAAGGAGCACTTCGACTTCTTCCCGCTGACCGTCGACGTCGAGGAGCGGATGTACGCCGCCGGTCGCATACCCGGCTCGTTCTTCCGTCGCGAGGGCCGTCCCTCCACCGACGCGATCCTGACCTGCCGGCTCATCGACCGCCCGCTGCGCCCGTCGTTCGTCAGCGGACTGCGCAACGAGATCCAGGTCGTGGTCACGGTCATGAGCCTGGACCCCAACGACCTGTACGACGTGCTGGCGATCAACGCCGCGTCGGCCTCCACCCAGCTGAGCGGGCTGCCGTTCTCGGGTCCGATCGGGGGCGTGCGGGTCGCGCTCATCGACGGCCAGTGGGTGGCGTTCCCGACCGTCGAGCAGCTCGAGCGGGCGGTGTTCGACATGGTGGTGGCCGGCCGCATAGTCGGCGGCGGCGCCGCCGAAAAAGACATAGCGATCATGATGGTCGAGGCCGAGGCCACCGAGAACGTCATCGAGCTCGTCGAGGGCGGCGCCCAGGCGCCGACGGAAACCGTTGTGGCCGAAGGGCTCGAGGCCGCCAAGCCGTTCATCGCCACCCTGTGCACCGCGCAGGAGGAGCTGGCCGGGGCGGCCGCCAAGCCGGTCGGCGAGTTCCCGACGTTCCCGGACTACCAGGAAGACGTCTACTACTCGGTCGCCTCGGTGGCCACCGACGAGCTGGCCAAGGCGCTGACCATCGGCGGCAAGGCCGAGCGCGACGCGCGCACCGACGAGCTGAAAGCCGAGGTGCTCGCGCGCCTCGCCGAAACCTACGAGGGCCGCGAGAAAGAGGTCAGCGCCGCGTTCCGCTCGCTGACCAAGAAGCTGGTGCGCCAGCGCATCCTCACCGATCACTTCCGCATCGACGGCCGCGGCATCACCGACATCCGCGCGCTCTCGGCCGAGGTCGCCGTGGTGCCCCGCGCGCACGGCAGCGCGCTGTTCCAGCGCGGTGAGACCCAGATCCTGGGGGTGACCACGCTCGACATGGTCAAGATGGCCCAGCAGATCGACTCGCTGGGGCCGGAAACCTCCAAGCGCTACATGCACCATTACAATTTCCCGCCGTTCTCCACCGGCGAGACCGGCCGGGTGGGTTCGCCCAAGCGGCGCGAGATCGGGCACGGTGCGCTCGCCGAGCGGGCCCTGATCCCGGTGCTGCCCGGCGTCGAGGATTTCCCGTACGCCATCCGCCAGGTCTCCGAGGCGCTGGGCTCCAACGGCTCGACGTCGATGGGGTCGGTCTGTGCGTCCACCCTGTCGCTGCTGAACGCCGGTGTGCCGCTGAAGGCGCCGGTGGCCGGCATCGCGATGGGCCTGGTCTCCGACGACGTGGAGATCGACGGCCGGACCGAGCGGCGGTTCGTCACGCTGACCGACATCCTGGGCGCCGAGGACGCGTTCGGCGACATGGACTTCAAGTGCGCCGGCACCAAGGACTTCGTCACCGCGCTGCAGCTGGACACCAAGCTCGACGGCATCCCGTCGCAGGTCCTGGCGGGCGCCCTGGGCCAGGCCAAAGACGCGCGCCTGACGATCCTCGAGGTCATGGCCGAGGCCATCGACGCGCCCGACGAGATGAGCCCGTATGCCCCGCGGGTCACCACCATCAAGGTTCCGGTGGACAAGATCGGTGAAGTCATCGGCCCCAAGGGCAAGGTGATCAACGGCATCACCGAGGAGACCGGCGCGCAGATCTCCATCGAGGACGACGGCACCGTGTTCGTCGGCGCCACCGACGGGCCCTCGGCGCAGGCCGCGATCGACCGGATCAACGCCATCGCCAACCCGCAACTGCCGACGGTCGGCGAACGCTTCCTCGGAACCGTGGTCAAGACAACGGATTTCGGCGCCTTCGTCTCGCTGCTGCCCGGTCGCGACGGCCTGGTGCACATCTCCAAGCTCGGCAAGGGCAAGCGCATCGCAAAGGTCGAGGACGTGGTGAACGTCGGCGACAAGCTGCGCGTCGAAATCGCCGACATCGACAAGCGCGGCAAGATCTCGCTGGTGCTGGTGGAGGACGACAACTCGGCGCCAGCCGATGCCCCGGCGGCCGCCCCTGCCGATGCCGCGAGCTGATTCGGGAAAGCGAGCAGCTGACCCCGCGCTGCGGCGGGGTAACCACACGGCCGCGGCGGACCCGCACGCCGCACTGCGGCGCACGACGCTGCCGGGCGGCTTGCGGGTGGTCACCGAATACCTGCCGGCGGTGCGTTCCGCCTCGGTCGGGGTGTGGGTCGGGGTCGGCTCGCGCGACGAGGGCGCCACGGTCGCCGGCGCGGCCCACTTCCTCGAGCACCTGCTGTTCAAGTCGACCCCCAGCCGCACCGCGGTGGACATCGCCCAGGCGATGGACGCCGTCGGGGGAGAGCTGAACGCGTTCACCGCCAAGGAGCACACCTGCTACTACGCGCACGTGCTCGACAGCGACTTGGCGCTGGCCGTCGACCTGGTCGCCGACGTGGTGCTCAACGGCCGCTGCGCCGCCGAGGACGTCGAACTGGAACGCGACGTGGTCCTCGAGGAGATCGCGATGCGCGACGACGACCCCGAGGACGCGCTCGGGGACATGTTCTTGGGCGCGCTGTTCGGCGACCACCCGGTGGGCCGGCCCGTCATCGGCACCGCGCGGTCGGTGACGTCGATGACGCGTAGCCAGCTGCACTCGTTTCACGTCCGCCGCTACACGCCCGAACGCATGGTGGTGGCGGTGGCAGGCAACGTCGACCACGACGAGGTGGTCGCGCTGGTGCGCGAGCACTTCGGCCCGCATCTAGTCCGTGGGCGCGCACCCATCGCGCCGCGCAAGGGCGCCGGGCGGGTCAACGGCCGGCCCGGGCTGGCGCTGGGCCACCGGGACGCCGAGCAGACGCACGTGTCGCTGGGGGTGCGCACGCCCGGCCGCGGCTGGCAGCACCGCTGGGCGCTGTCGGTGCTCAACACCGCGCTGGGCGGCGGCCTGAGTTCTCGGCTGTTCCAAGAGGTTCGGGAGCTGCGCGGGCTGGCCTATTCGGTGTACTCGACGGTGGACATCTTCGCCGACAGCGGCGCGCTGTCCGTGTACGCGGCGTGCCAGCCCGAACGTTTCGCCGAGGTCATGGAGGTGACCGGTGCGGTCCTCGACGCCGTCGCGCGCGACGGCATCACCGAGGCGGAGTGCCGGATCGCCAAGGGCTCGCTGCGCGGCGGCCTGGTCCTCGGCCTGGAGGACTCGGGCTCGCGGATGAGCCGCCTCGGCCGCAGCGAGCTCAACTACGGCAAGCACCGCAGCATCGAGCACACCCTGCGGCAGATCGACCAGGTGACCGTCGATGAGGTCAACGCCGTCGCCCGCCGGCTGCTCGGGCAGCGCTACGGCGCCGCGGTTCTCGGCCCCTATGCCACCAAACGGTCACTGCCCCAACAACTTCGGGCGATGGTAGGCTAGCTCGAATGTCCGCCTCCTCACTCGCGCCCCCTCGGCGCTCGCCGTCGGCGGACTAGCCGAATGGTACTGGGCTTTTGGGACATCGCGGTGCCCATCGTGGGTGCCCCGATGGCCGGCGGCCCCGGGACTCCCGCGCTGGCCGCGGCGGTGTCCAACGCCGGTGGGCTCGGTTTCGTCCCCGGCGGGTATCTCACCGCCGAGCGGTTCGCCGACGACATCGCCGCCGCGCGCAAGGCCACCACCGGCCCGCTGGGCGTGAATCTGTTTGTGCCCCAGCCCAGTGTGGCCGACTGGGTGGCCCTGGACTACTACGCGGCCGAACTCGAAGAGATCGCCGATCACTACCAGGTGGAGGTCGGTCACCCGCGTTACGGCGACGACGACGGGTGGGAACAGAAGCTCGAGGTGGTCGCCGACGTCCGGCCCGAGCTGGTGTCGTTCACGTTCGGCGTCCCGCCGCCCGACGTGATCCGGCGCCTCGGCGCGCTGGGCCTGCTGGTGATGGTCACGGTGACGTCGGCGTACGAGGCCGGGGTGGCCGTCGCCGCCGGCGCCGACAGCCTGGTGGTCCAGGGCCCCGCCGCGGGCGGGCACCGCGGCACGTTCGCGCCCGACATGGAACCCGCCAACGAGTCGCTGCACCAGCTCATCGACCGCATCCGCAACACCCATGACATCCCGATCATCGCCGCCGGCGGGCTGGGCACCGCCGACGAGATCGGCGCCGCCCTGCGCCGGGGAGCGGTGGCCGCGCAGGTCGGCACCGCGCTGCTGCTCGCCGACGAGGCCGGCACCAACCCCGCCCACCGCACCGCCCTGAAGAACCCGCTGTTCGCGACCACCGTTGTGACACGGGCCTTCTCGGGCCGCTACGCGCGCGGGCTGGAAAACGACTTCACCCGCATGCTCGACCACGTGGCGCCGCTGGGCTACCCCGAGGTCAACCAGATGACATCGCCCATCCGGGAAGCCGCCGCCGCCCTCGAGGACCCGAACGGGATACCGCTGTGGGCCGGGGCGGCCTTCAAGCACGCCAGCGCCGGCCCCGCGGCCGACATCATCGCCGGCCTCGTGGCCACCGATTAGCCGATTAGCCGATTAGCCCAGCACGCAGGCGGGGTCGGTGCACGGCAGCCCGAGATCGGCGGCCACCTGCCCGGACAGCAGCGCGCCGTCGTGCGTCGAAAGGCCTTTGGCCAGAGCATGATCCGATCGGCACGCCGCACGCCAGCCGCGCTCGGCGAGCGCGAGCACATACGGCATGGTCGCGTTCGTCAGCGCCACCGTCGACGTCTTGGGCACCGCGCTGGGCATGTTGGCCACGCAGTAGAACAGCGTGTCGTGCACGGCGAAGGTCGGGTCGTCGTGCGTGGTCGGCCGCGAGTCCTCGAAGCAGCCGCCCTGGTCGATCGAGATGTCGACCAGCACCCCGCCCGGTTTCATCTGCGCGACAAGGGAATTCGAGACCAGGCTGGGGGCCTTGGCGCCGGGGCGCAGCACCGCGCCGATCACCAGGTCGGCGCGCTTGACGGTGCCCTCCAAGTCGTAGGCCGACGAGTACCGGGTGCGGACCTGCCCGCCGAACTCGGCGTCGAGCAACCGCAGCTTGTTGATGTTGACGTCGAGCACCGACACCATCGCCCCCATGCCGTTCGCGACGCGGGCCGCGTTGTAGCCCGCGGTACCCGCCCCGATCACGACGACGTCGGCCGGCTTGACGCCCGGCACGCCGCCCATCAGCACGCCGCGCCCACCGTGGGTGCGCATCAGGTGATACGCCCCCACCTGAGCGGACAGCCGGCCCGCCACCTCGCTCATCGGCGCCAGCAACGGCAGTGTGCCGTCGGCGGTTTGGACCGTCTCATACGCGATCGACGTCGTTCCGGACGCCAGCAAGGCCTCGGTGCACGCGCGCGAGGCGGCCAGATGCAGGTAGGTGAACAGAATCTGGTTGCGCCGCAACAGCTCATACTCGGCGGGCACGGGTTCTTTGACTTTGAGCAGCAGGTCGGCGTCGCCCCAAACCTGTTCGGCCGTATCGGCGAGTTGCGCGCCCGCCGCCTTGAACTCGGAGTCGGCGATCGCCGATCCCTCGCCGGCGCCGGTCTGGACGAGCACGTCGTGTCCGCGGCGGACCAACTCGGCGACACCGGCGGGGGTGATGGCCACGCGAAACTCGTTCGTCTTGGTCTCGGTCGGTACGCCGACTCGCATGATGGCCCCTCGTTCGCGCAGTCACCTTCGATTGTGAAGAAACTTCATAGGGCCCGCAATCGATGTGCATCGCATCGCCCGCTGGCTATGATCGGCGGATGACCGCCCCGTGCGTTTCGGCCACCGTGCAGATCGACGCCCGCCCCGACGTGGTGTACCGGCTCATCACCCACCTGCCCACCCTGGCTTCGCTGGCCGAGGAGGCGGTGGCGATGCAGTGGCGCAAGGGTGAGGCGGTCGCCCCGGGCGCGGTTTTCGCGGGCCACAACGAGAACCGCGGCCGGCGCTGGAGCACCAGATGCACCGTCACCGACGCCGAACCGGGCCGCCGCTTCGCCTTCGACGTGCGCTACAGCATCCTTCCCGTCGCCCGCTGGCAGTACGACATCGTCGCGGCGGACGGCGGCTGCGAGGTCACCGAGAGCACCTGGGACCGCCGGCCCGGGTGGTTCCGCAAGGTCGCCGGCAAGGCCACCGGCGTCAGCGATCGGGTGGCCGCCAACACCGAGCACATCCGGCTCACCCTGCAGCGCCTCAAGCAGCGCGCCGAAACCGAGTAGCCGAAGAGCCGCGGGAGTTCCGATGACGCGACGCGATCCCGCCGTAGCGGTCGTCGGAGCGGGCATGTCCGGGCTGTGCGTCGCAATTGCGTTGCTGCGCAGCGGCATTACCGATGTGACGATCTTCGAAAAGGCTGACGAGGTGGGCGGCACCTGGCGCGACAACACCTATCCGGGCCTAACCTGCGACATACCGTCCCGGGTCTACCAGTACACGTTCGCCACCAACCCGCACTGGTCGCACATGTTCTCGCCGGGCGGTGAAATCCAGGACTACTTCCGGAAAATCGCGGACCGGTTCGGCCTGCGGGACCGCATCCGGTTCGGCACCGAAATCACCGACGCCCGTTTCGAGAACGGGCGCTGGTCCCTGCGCACCGCCGCCGGAGAACAGTGCGCGGCGGACTTTTTGATCACGGCCACCGGCGTGTTGCACCATCCCCGGATGCCGTCGATCGCCGGCCTGGACGACTTCGGCGGCCACGTCTTTCACTCGGCGCGCTGGGACCATTCCGTCGAGCTGGCCGGCCGGCGGATCGCGATCGTCGGCAACGGGTCCACGGGCGTGCAACTCGTCTGCGGCCTGGCCGGCGTGGCGGGCAGGGTCGTGCTGTTCCAGCGCACGGCGCAGTGGGTGCTCAAGCTGCCCAACCCCCGCTACACCCGGTTGGCCGGCATCACCCGCAACCGGTTTCCGTGGCTGGACCGGGTGGCGTACCGCGGCTACAGCATGGTGTTCGACCTCTTCGCGGTGGGGCTGACCAAGCCCGGCGTGCGCCGAAAGATCATGGGCGCGCTGTGCCGCGCCAGCCTCCGCGAGGTCCGCGACCCCGAACTGCGCCGGGCGCTGACCCCCGACTACACGCCGATGTGCAAACGGCTGGTGATGTCGGGCGGCTTCTACCGCGCGATGCAGCGCGACGACGTCGACCTGGTCACCGCCGGCATCGACCACGTGGAGCGGCGCGGCATCGTGACCGACGACGGCGTCCTGCACGACGTCGACGTCATCGTGCTCGCCACCGGCTTCGACACCCACGCGTTCTTTCGGCCGATGCGGCTGATCGGCCGCGACGGCATCGCCGCCGACGACGTGTGGCGCGACGGGCCGCGGGCCTACCAGACCGTCGCGATGCCGGGCTTCCCCAACTTCTTCATGATGCTGGGGCCGCACAGCCCGGTCGGCAACCTGGCACTCACGACCGTCGCCGAATCGCAGGCCGATCACATCCTGGGGTGGATCCAGCGTTGGCGCCGAGGGGAATTCGACACCGTCGAACCGACACGCTCGGCGACCGACAGCTTCAACGCCCGGCTGCGGGCCGCGATGCCGAACACCGTGTGGACCACCGGCTGTGACAGCTGGTATCTCAACAAGGACGGGGTGCCCGAGGTGTGGCCGTTCACCCCGGCCGCGCACCGCGCCATGCTGGCCAACACCGATCCGGGATCCTACGACCTGCGCCCGGTCGCGCCCTAGACACCGGCCGGGACAAAACCCGGTACCGCTGGTTCCGCATACTTGGTTGCGCAACTATACTGGCAGCGCGCAGCGTCGGAAACGCCGAGGTAGGGGGCAATAATGCTGACCGTTGACGACCAGGCGGCGGGTCCGCACGACGCGTCGCTCGACCACGAACGGCTGGTCCTCGAGGCGCGCGACGTGCACTTCGATTGGGCGGCTCTGCCGTTCCATTACGTGCCCGGCGAGCCGTTCTCCACCCACGTCCTCAACGTGCTGCACCTGCTGCTGCCCGCGGGCGAGGAGTTCTTTGTCGACGTGTTCAAGAAGACCCTGCCGCTGATCAAAGACGATCAGCTGCGGCTCGACGTCCAGGGATTCATCGGGCAGGAGGCGGTGCACTCCCAGGCGCACGCCGGCGTGCTCGCCCACTTCGCCGCGCGGGGCATCGACCTGACCCCCTATACCGGACAGATCAAGTGGCTGTTCGACAAGCTGCTCGGGCCGCGGCCCCGCTGGAGCGAGCGCCGCCAGCACAGCTGGCTGCTCGAGCAGGTGTCCATGGTCTCCGCCATCGAGCACTACACCGCCATCCTGGGCGAGTGGATCCTGAATTCGCCGGCCCACGACGCGATCGGCACCGATCCGGTGATGCTGGACATGCTGCGCTGGCACGGCGCCGAGGAAGTCGAACACAAGGCGGTGGCCTTCGACACCATGAAGCATCTGCGGGCCGGCTACTGGCGGCAGGTCCGCGCCCAGCTGGTCGTGTCGCCCGCCATGCTGCTGTTGTGGATTCGCGGCGTGCGGTTCCTGTACTCGCTGGATCCCTACCTGCCGCCGGGCGCCAAGCCGCGCTGGCGGGACTACTTCGCCGCCGCGCGCCGCGGATTGGTGCCCGGGCCACTGCGATTCGTGCGCGCGATCGGGAACTACTACCGCCCGGGCTTCCACCCCTCGCAGCTCGGCGGGCTGGGACTGGCCGTGGACTACCTGGCCGTCTCACCGGCCGCGCGGGCCTCGCACTGACCGATGGGCACCACGTCTCGCATCACCGCCAGCGACGGCGTCACGCTGGCCGTGCACCGCTACACCGACATCGACCCGGCGCGCCCGACCATCCTGGCGATCCACGGCTTTCCGGACAACCACCACGTGTGGGACGGCGTCGCCGGCGAGCTGGCGGGCCGACCCTACAACTTCGTCGCCTACGACGTGCGCGGGGCCGGTGAATCATCTTCTCCCGCAGAGCCTTCCGGGTACCGGTTCGCGCAGCTCGTCTCCGACATCGAGGCGGTCATCGACAGCCTGGGCGTCGAGCGGGTCCACCTGCTGGGCCACGACTGGGGCTCGATCCAGGCCTGGGCGGCGGTCACCGACGACTCGGTGATGCCCAGGGTGGCCTCGTTCACGTCGATCTCGGGCCCGCACCTGCAGTACGCGGGGGCGTTTCTGCGGTCCGCGCGCACCCCACGGGCCGTGGCCCAGGTCGCCAGGCAGCTCATCTCCTCGGGCTACATCGGCTTCTTCTTGTGCCCGGGGGTGCCCGAGCTGTCGTTTCGCTCGCGCGTCGGCGTGAAAGTCATTGAGGCCCTTGAGCGCATCGGCCGCTCGAGCACCCGCAGCCAGCGCCACGACACCAGGCGGTCGGTCACCGACTATGTCAACGGGCTCAACCTGTACCGGCAGAATATGCCCGCGCCCATGCTGGCGCCGGGCCCGCAACTCCCCGAGACCTCCGTCGCGGTCCAGACGGTGGTTCCGCGGCGGGACGTCTTCGTCACCCCCGCGCTGCAGCGCTTCACCGGCGCAATTCCTCAGGGCGCCAGGGTGATCGCGATCGAGGGCGGGCACTGGGTGGTGACCTCGCGCCCCGACGTCGTCGCCCGGCTGACCGCCGAGTGGGTCGACCGGACCGTCGCCGGTGCGCCCCCCGCGGTCGAGTCGCGCGGCGAACGGGGGGAGGTGCGCGGCAAGCTCGCCCTGGTCACCGGCGCCGGTGCCGGGATCGGCAGGGCCACCGCGGTGGAGCTGGCCCGGCGCGGCGCCCGCAAGATCGTGCTGGCCGACCGCGATCGGACGGCCGCCGACGAGACCGCCGACGCGGTCCGCGCCGCGTGCGCCGAGGCCGCGGTCTATCAGGTCGACGTCAGCGACGAGGCCGCGATGAACGACCTTGCCACACAGGTGCGTAACGAGCACGGTGTGGTCGACATCCTGGTGAACAACGCCGGCATCGGGATGGCGGGCCGCTTCCTGGAGACCAGCTCGGCGAATTGGGAAAACATCATGGGGGTCAACGTCGGCGGCGTCATCTCCGGCAGCCGGGCGTTCGGTGCGCAGATGGTCGAGCGCGGCGAGGGCGGAACGATCATCAACGTGGCCTCGGCCGCGGCCTTCCTGCCGTCGAAGTCGATGGTCGCCTACAGCACCACCAAGGCGGCGGTGCTGGCGCTCAGCGAATCGTTGCGCGCCGACTTCGCCGACGAGGGCATCAGCGTCACCGCGGTGTGCCCGGGCTTCGTCAACACCAACATCGCCAAGAGCACCATCTACGCCGGGATGAGCGCCGAGCAGCAGGAGCGGGCGCGGGGCAAGGCCGACGCCGCCTACCGGCGCCGCAACTTCACGCCCGAGGCGACCGCCAAGGCGATCGTGAAGGCCGTCAAGACCGGACCGGCGGTGCTGCCGATCGCCGCCGAATCCAGGATCGGCTACGCGATGCGACGCATCAGCCCGGGGGCGGTCCGGCTGTTCGCGCGGTTGGACATTCGGCAGACCTAGGGGGACCGGTGCCGGAAAGCATTTGGGCCAGCAGGCCCGCCGACCTGTACGGCCGGCGCGCCCACGACCGCTTTGGGTCGTTGCTGTGGGGTGTGCGGGCGGTGTTCGAGGGATTCGCCTCGGTGTCGCGGTGGGAACCCTCGCGGGTGAAGTCGGTGCAGCGCACGCTGACCGCGGTCGTGACCCAACGCGAGCTCGTCGCGCCCGATGTCGTCGCGCTGACGTTGGCCGACCCCGACGGGGGGCTGCTTCCCTCCTGGACGCCCGGCGGGCACATCGACGTCCTGTTGCCCTCCGGCCGGCGCCGGCAGTACTCGCTGTGCGGTCCGCCCGGGCGGCGCACCGACTACCGCATCGCGGTGCGCCGCATCGCCGGCGGCGGCGGCGGATCCATCGAGATGCACGAGAATTTCGGCGTGGGCGACACGTGCGAATTCGAAGGCCCGCGCAACGCGTTCTATCTCGGCACCGCCGAGCGCGACGTCTTGTTCGTCATCGGCGGCATCGGCGTGACCCCCATCCTGCCGATGATCCGCGCGGCCGCGCAGCGCGGGATCGATTGGCGCGCAATCTATACCGGGCGCAGCCGCGAGTACATGCCGCTGCTCGACGAGGTGGTGTCGGTGGACCCGGACCGGGTGACGGTGTGGGCCGACGACGAGCACGGCCGCTTCCCGAGCGTGGCGGAACTGCTGGCCGGCGCCGGCCCGGCGACCGCCGTCTACGTGTGCGGCCCGAGCGCCATGCTCGAGGCCGTGCGGATCGCCCGCGACCAATATGCGGGGGCGCCACTGCATTACGAGCGGTTCAGCCCGGCGCCCGTTGTCGACGGGGTTCCGTTCGAACTCGAGCTCGCGCGCTCCCGGCGGGTGCTCGCGGTGCCGGCCAACCGCACGGCGCTGGACGTCATGCTGGACCGCGACCCGACGACGCCCTACTCGTGCCGGCAGGGGTTCTGCGGCACGTGCCGGGTCAAAGTGCTTGCCGGGCAGGTGGATCACCGCGGGCGTGCCTCGCCCGGGGACGACGGCATGCTGGTGTGCGTGTCGCGGGCCGGCGGCGATCGGGTGGTCATCGACGCCTGAGCCGGTTACGGTCGGGACGGCTCCAGGTAGGCGGCCAGCGCGTTGGTCAGGCCCCGGCGCGCCATGTCGAGGTCGGCGTAGGAGCCCAGCTGGCGCTCGGACACCAGGCCGCGCATCGCGCCGGGGATCAGGGCGGCCACCTCGCGGACCCGGTCGGGGTCGACGGCCAGACCGGCGAAGGCCTGCTGGCAGGTCTCCAGCCAGCTCTTGCCCCAGGAAAACAGCTCGGCGGCCGTGCGCGGATAGAGGCGTTCGAGCTCGTCGGGATCGCGGGGCAACGCCGCGCGCAGGTTCTCGATCGCGCGCGAATCGGCCGATGCCAGGCCGGTGTAGAGGGTGTCGATGATGGCGCCGACGCGTTCGCGCAGCGGGGCGTCCGGCGAGATCGGGGCCGACAGCGTCGAGAACGTCGCGGCGCGGCGCTCCGCGGTGCGGTGCAGCACCGCGGCCCAGAACCCGTCGGTGTCGCCGAACTGGTACTGCACCGCGCCCCAGGTGGCGCCGATGTCCTTGGCGATGCGGTTGGCCGATACCGAGCCCGGCTCGCCGGAGGCCAGCGAGCGCAGCGCGGCCTCGAGCATGCTTTCGCGAGTCGCATGGCCCCGCCGGTTCGGGCGCCGGCCCGCGATGCCGGCTCCGCTGGTCTGAGGGGTCATTGGGCGATCTTATCCACTCGGGCGGGCAGGCCGCCGACGTTTTCATAGAGGGTACTTTGATTTTCTCGGGGCGCGGCTTATATTCGTACCCGAGGGAGGGCAGCTCACATGGCAGGGTTCGATGGCTAAGCCGCCGTTGTCGATGAAGCCGACCGGTTGGTTCCAGGTCGCCTGGTCCGACGAGATCGGCGTCGGCGACGTGCACAAGATGAAGTACTTCGACTCCGAGATGGTCGCCTGGCGCGCGGAATCGGGTCAGCTCACCGTGATGAACGCCTACTGCGAGCACCTCGGGGCGCACCTGGGGTACGGCGGCACCGTCGTCGGCGAGGTGCTGCAGTGCCCGTTCCACGGCTGGCAGTGGAGCGCCGAGGGGCGCAACGTCTGCATCCCGTACCAGGACCGCCCCAACCGCGGCCGGCGCATGCGCACCTACCCGGTGGTCGAACGCAACGCGTCGGTCTACATCTGGCACGACGTCGAGCGCCGCGAACCGTACTTCGAGCCGCCGGATGTGTTCGCCGCCTTCGAGGACGGCAGCACCGCCGACGATTACTACCCGCAGCAGCGGCTGTACCGCGAGACCCTGGAGATGCACCCGCAGTACGTGCTGGAAAACGGGGTGGACTTCGCGCACTTCAAGTTCGTGCACAAGACCCCGATCGTGCCGGTGTTCACCCGCCACGACTTCGCCGAGCCGGTGTCGTACGTCGATTTCACCATCACCTTCGAGGGCGACGACGCCCAGTTGATCGAGGACGTCAACAGCGGCGTGCAGGCCATCAACGGCGGCCTGGGCATCGCGGTGACCAAGAGCTGGGGGATGATCGACAACCGCACCATCTCCGCGATCACCCCGGTGGACGAGCGCACCTCCGACGTCCGGTTCATGGTCTACATCGGCCGCGCGCCGGGCGGCGATTCGGAACGCGCCGAACGCAAGGCGGCCGAATTCGGCCAGGAAGTGATCCGCCAGTTCACCCAGGACATCGAAATCTGGCAGCACCAACGGTATTCGGATCCACCCGCGCTGGCCCCCGACGAGTACGAGGGATTCACGGCAATTCGCCAGTGGGCCAAGCAGTTCTATCCCGAGGCATTCGTATCGCAGGAAGGCTTAGCGCAATGAGTACAGCACCGATCCGCGTCTTTCAGGTCGGAAGCGGCAACGTCGGCTCGGAGATGATCAGGCGGATCGCGACCCAGCCCGATCTCGAACTCATTGGCGTGCATGCCTATTCGCCGGAGAAGGTCGGCACGGACACCGGGGAGTTCGCCGGCGTGGGGACCAACGGGGTCAAGTTCACCGGCACCATCGAGGAGATCATCGCCGCCAAGCCGGACGTGCTGACCTTCCACGGCGTGTTCCCCGACGAGGACCTCTACTTACACGTGCTCGAGGCGGGCATCGATATCGTCACCACCGCGGACTGGATCACCGGCTGGCACCGCGACACCAATCACCCGCACCCGTCGGGCAAACCGGTGAGCAAGCTGCTGGCCGACGCCTGTGAGAAGGGCGGTGCCACGTTCTACGGCACCGGGATGAACCCGGGGCTCAATCAGATTCTGGGCGTGGTGTGTTCGGCCGACGTCGCCGACATCGAGAACATCACCACCATCGAGTCCGTCGACGTGTCGTGCCACCACTCCAAGGACACCTGGATCGAAGTGGGCTACGGCCAGCCGGTCGACGACCCCGACATCCCGTCGAAGCTCGAGAAATACACCCGCGTCTTCGCCGACAGCGTGTACATGATGGCCGACTGCTTCGACCTGACACTCGACGAGGTCACGTTCAGCTACGAGCTGGGCGCCTGCACCAAGGACGTCGACCTGGGCTGGTACACGCTGCCCAAGGGCTCGCTGGGCGGCAACTACATCAAGTACCAGGGCATGGTCGACGGCGTGCCGCGGGTCGAGACGCACCTGGAATGGCAGATGACCCCGCACACCGAACCCAGCTGGAACATCAAGGGCTGCTACATCACCCAGATCAAGGGTGATCCGTGCATTTACAACAAGCACATGATCTTTCCCAAGCCCGGCGTGGACCTGTCCAACCCGGACAGCTTCGCCTCGATCGGCATGACCGTGACCGGCATGCCCGCCCTCGCCGCGATCAAGTCGGTGATCGCGGCGCCGCCGGGGCTGATCACCAGCGCCGACCTGCCGCTGCGCGGCTTCGCCGGGCGGTTCAAAAAGTAGGCGAGGCGTCGCACCGCCGCCAGCCACGCGTTTCTCGTGGCAGCGCCGCGGGTAACCACCCGTGGTGCGCGCGGGATTTGTAGGTGCGGCAGCCGCGGCCGCGGCGGTCATTGCCACATGCTCGTGTCCCTCCGGTTCGGCCGACCCCGCGTCCGAGAGCCCACCGTTCCCGACCGGTCAGATGGGCGTGCCCGTGCATGCGCGGGCGGCCGGCGGCGCGACCGCCGACATCACTATCGACAGTGCAACGTGGTTACCGCCGGGGTGCGCCTCGCACTTTGCGAGTCCGACGCCTGGCTCCGCATGCAACGTGGTGGAAATGACGATCACCGCGACGTCCCACTACTTCTTCCAGTTCGACCAGCGTTATATGTTCGCCGGATACGGCGGCGGCAACGACGCCCCCCAGCCGGCAACGATGGCGGTCGACTACCAGAGACTGAACAAGATGCCCCCGCTGGAATCGGGTGGCCTTCACGACGGGCAGACCGCACATGGATTCGTCGGTTTCGCTATGCCGACGGGAGGCGAGCTGTACATCACGATCAACGATCCCTCGCAACCCGCTCCCTACACCGAAGCGGCCTGGATCGTCCACACCTGATCGGCGCGAGAATCCCACGTTCGAGCTGTCATTGAGATAACCCCTCGACGCACGCCGCGGCGCGGAAGGGACTCGGTCTAGGGTGAAGGCCATGCGAGTGGGAGTGCTGGGAGCCAAGGGAAAAGTCGGATCGACGATGGTGGCCGCCGTGCAGGCCGCCGAGGATCTGACGCTGTCCGCCGAGGTGGATGCCGGTGACCCGCTGAGCCTGCTGACCGACGGCGGCACCGAGGCGGTCATCGACTTCACCCATCCCGACGTGGTGATGGGCAACCTGGAGTTCCTCATCGGCAACGGGATTCACGCCGTCGTCGGCACCACCGGCTTCACCGCCGAGCGTCTGCAGCAGGTGCGGGCCTGGCTCGCCGAGAACCCGAAAACCTCGGTGCTGATCGCGCCGAACTTCGCCATCGGGGCGGTGCTGTCGATGCACTTCGCCAGGCAGGCGGCGCCCTTCTTCGACTCGGCCGAGGTGATCGAGCTGCATCACCCGCACAAGGCCGACGCACCGTCGGGCACCGCCACGCGCACCGCCAAACTGATCGCCGAGTCACGAAAAGGCTTGCCGCCCAACCCCGACGCCACCAGCACCAGCCTGCCGGGCGCGCGGGGCGCCGACGTGGACGGCATCCCGGTGCACTCGGTGCGCCTGGCCGGGCTGGTCGCGCACCAGGAGATCCTGTTCGGCACCGAGGGGGAGACGCTGAGCATCCGCCACGACAGCCTCGACCGGACATCGTTCGTGCCGGGCGTGCTGCTGGCGGTGCGGCGCATCACCGAACACCCCGGACTGACGGTGGGCCTGGAGCCCCTGCTCAACCTGCAATGACCAAAGCGCTGCGCACCCAACTGCTCGTCGCCTTCATGTGCGTCGCGCTGTTGGTGTACTTCGCGCTGCTGGGACGGGTGGCCGTCGCCATGATCGCCTCCGGGCGGGCCGCCGCCGTCGGCCTCGGGTTGGCGGTGTTGGTGATGCCCGTCATCGGCCTGTGGGCGATGGTCGCGACCCTGCGCGCGGGATTGGCGCATCAGCGGCTCGCGCGCCTGATCGCCGCCGACGGAATGGAACTGGACACCAGCGACCTGCCGCGCCGGCCGTCGGGCCGCATCCAGCGCGACGCGGCCGACGCGCTGTTCGCCACGGTGCGCACCGAAGTGGAAGACCACCCCGACGACTGGCGGCGCTGGTACCGGCTGGCCCGCGCCTACGACTACGCCGGGGATCGACGCCGCGCCCGCGAAGCCATGAAGACGGCCGTGAACCTGCAGGGCGACCATGAGTAAGACGCTGCTGATCGTGCACCACACGCCGTCGCCGCACACGCACGAGATGTTCGAGGCGGTCGTCTCCGGCGCGACCGACCCCGAGATCGAGGGTGTGGAGGTGCTGCGCCGCCCGGCGTTGACGGTGTCGCCGGCCGAGATGCTGGCCGCCGACGGCTACCTGCTGGGCACCCCGGCCAATCTCGGCTACATCTCGGGCGCCCTCAAGCACGCGTTCGACTGCTCCTACTACCAGCTGCTCGACTCCACCCGCGGGCGACCGTTCGGGCTGTACCTGCACGGCAACGAGGGCACCGAGGGCGCCGAGCGCGCGGTCGACACGATCACGACCGGGCTGGGTTGGTCCAAAGCCGCTGAGACGGTGGTGGTTTCGGGCAAGCCCGGCAAGGAGCAGCTGCAGGCGTGCTGGGAACTCGGGGCGACGGTCGCCGCCCAGTTGATGGATTACGCGTAGGTCGGCTTGAACGCGTCGGCCGGTTGGGCCAGGGCCAGCGCCGAGCTGGTGCCGAGCGGGCCGTGCCGGTCGAACAGGGTGGCCGCCCCGGTGGCAACCCCGGCCGTGCCGTAGTGACTCTGGGCGGCCAACCCCAGGAATTCGCCGTCGGGCAACCGGCTAGCGGTGACGGTGTAGTCGGCGTTGATGTAGCGCAATCCGCCGGTGCCCCAATGGGTGAGCGAACTCGTGATGTCACCGACGAACGCCAGCCGGGTGAACGGGGTCAGCGGGTGGCCCTGCACCATCGGCCGAAAGATCCTGGCCCACGCGAACTTCTGCGAGTCGGACTGCTCCCACTCGCCGGCGGCGATGCCCGGGCTGCCGTCGCGGGTGGCCCCATACCCCCAGATGAGGAACGGCATGGCCTCCGGGAAGCCGTCGGAGGATGTCGGCAGCGGCGGCATCTCGACCGGGAAGGACCACACCCGGCCGTCCGGATGATCGCCGCGACGGAGGAACAGCGCGCTGGCCCGCGCGACGACCGTGCCGTTTTGTACCAGCTCGCCGTCGACCAGCTTGATGCGCCGACCCTCCCGCAGGACCGATGTCCGGATCTGCACCGGCGACATCAGCGCCGGGCGCAACAGGTCGACCGTGAACCGGGCGGGCTGCAGGTCCGGATCGACGCCGGATTGCTCTATGCCCCAACCCAACAGGCCGCCGACGATCTGGCCGCCCATGGCCGCGCCCCACGGCCCTTGCGTCATCGCGCCAGGAACGTAGGAGTCGCCGTCTACAGTGAAAAACGCCTCGGGCATGATGGCGGAATCGTTCGTCACCGCTATCACGATAGGACACCGGATAGTAAGGACCGGGTATGCCTCCAGTGATCGAAATCGCGCGCGACCACAACCCGTTCCCGACGGTCGGCGTGTCCCGCGGCCGCGACGGCGTCCCGCGCTACGACGAGCTGCCCGCCACCCTGCTGGACATGCTCGCCGAACACGTCGACAACCGTCCGGGCAGCGAGGCGCTGGTCGAGCTGGGCGGCGGCCGGCTGACGTACCGACAACTCTGGGACCGCGCCGCGCGGGTGGCTGGTGGGCTGCGCGCGGAAGGCATCAAGCGGGGCGACCGGGTCGCGGTGCGTTACCCCGCGGGGATCGACTGGGTGCTCGCGTTCTGGGGCGTCGTGATGGCCGGCGGCATTGCGGTGGCGGTCAATATGCGCTCCGCTCAACCGGAGGTCGACTTCGTCCTGTCCGACTCGGGTGCGGGGCTCGATCTGGCGCCGGATTCCCCGCTGCCCGAAGGGCCGCCGTACGTCAGCGAGCAACTCGGCCGCACCGACGTGGCCGCCCTGTTCTACACGTCGGGCACCACCGGCCACCCCAAAGGGGTGCCCACCACCCACGAGGCGTTCCTGACCAACACCGAGAACGCGATCCGGTGTCTGCAACAACCGCGAGACCTGGGCGAGGGAATGCGGACGCTGATCTCGGTTCCCCTGTTCCACGTGACGGGTTGCAATTCACAACTTTTGGCCGCCGCACGGCTCGGGGGAGCGTCGGTGATCATGCCCACCCTGAACCTCGACGCGTTGATCGCCGCGCTGGGCGCCGAGCGCGTGTCGGTGCTGGTGACGGTGCCGGCGATCTACTCACTGTTGTTGCGGCACAAGGGGTTTGCCGGGACAGACGTCTCGGGGATCCGGTGGGTGGGATACGGCGGGGCCCCCATCGCCCCGTCGCTGGTGCGGACGGTGAAGAACGCGTTCGGCCACGCCACCGTGTTCAACGGCTACGGCATGACCGAGACGGCATCGCTGATGACGGTGCTGCCCGACGGCGAGGCCGTCGAACACGCCGACTCGGTCGGGTACGCGGTCCCGTCGGTGGACCTCGGGCTGATCCCGTTGGGGGACGAGCCCGGCGTGGGTGAGCTGGTGACCCGCGGCGCCAACGTCACCGCCGGCTACTGGAACCGGCCCGAAGCCACGGCGACGACCTTTGCCGACGGCTGGCTGCACACCGGCGACGTGGTGCGCGTCGACGACGCGGGCAGGGTGCACCTCATCGACCGGCTCAAGGACATCATCAACCGCGGGGGCGAGAACGTCTCCAGCGTCGAGGTCGAGGCCGTGCTGCTGGGGGCGCCCCACGTCGCGGACGCCTGCGTGCTCGGGGTCGCCGACGACGTCATGGGGGAGAAGGTGGGGGCCGTGCTGTTCGGCGGTGACGACGACATCGACGTGCCGGCCGTGCTGGAGCACTGCCGCGGCCGGCTCGCCGATTTCAAAGTGCCGCAATACGTCACGGTGGTCGATACCGCGCTGCCGCGCAACGCCGGCGGCAAGCTGCTCAAGGCCAGGCTCCGCGAACAGGTGCGGTGGGGGGAGCCGCTGCGATGAGCGCGAGCCTGTTGGTCGCCAACCGCGGCGAGATCGCACTGCGAATCATCCGCACCGCAACCGAACTGGGCATGCGGACGATCGCCGTCTACGCCGGCGACGACGCGCAGAGCCCGCACGTGCACGCGGCCGACGAGGCGATCGGGTTGCCCGGCAGCGGCCCGCGGGCCTACCTGGACCAGTCCGCCGTGTTGGCGGTGGCGAAGAGCTCCGGCGCGGACCTCATCCACCCCGGATACGGATTCCTCAGCGAGAACGCCGAATTCGCCGACGCGTGCGCGGCCGGCGGCCTCACGTTCGTCGGCCCCGACCCCGGGGTGCTCGGGTTGCTCGGCCACAAGACCGCGGCCCGCGGCGCCGCGCTGGCCGCCGGGGTGCCGGTGCTGCCCGCGACCGACGGGGCGAGCAGCGTCGGGGACGTCAAGGCGTTCTTCGCGGCGCAGCAGGGCGGCATCATGCTCAAGGCCCTCGCCGGCGGCGGCGGACGGGGAATGCGCAAGGTGCACCGCGCCAATCAGATCGACGACGCCTACCAGCGCTGTGCGGCCGAGGCGCAGCTGGGTTTCGGCGAACCGGCGCTGTACGCCGAGGCGCTGCTCGACGACGCCCGCCACATCGAGGTGCAGGTCGTCGCCGCGCCGGCCGGCCACCAGACGCACGCGCTGGCGGTCGGGGATCGCGACTGCAGCATCCAGCGCCGCTACCAGAAGCTGGTCGAAATAGCCCCCGCCCAAGGGCTTTCGGATGAGCTGCGCCGGGCGCTGCATCAGGCGGCGGTGCGGCTGTGCGCGCGCGTGGGCCTGCGGGGGCTGGCCACGGTCGAATTCCTGGTCACCGGCGAGGATTTCGTCTTCCTCGAAGTCAACCCGCGAATCCAGGTGGAGCACACCGTCACCGAGGAAACCACCGGACTCGACCTGGTGGCCGTCCAGCTGGCGATCGCCGGCGGCGCGTCCTTCTACGGGCTGGGGTTGCCGGCCGGCATCGCGTCCGACGGGCTCGAAGTCATCGGCGAGCCGGCCGCCCAGCGCGGCATCGCGATTCAGCTCAGGGTCAACGCGGAGACGTTCGGGCCCGACTTCTCCGTGCTGGCGTCGGCGGGCACGCTCACGGCGTTCACCCCGCCCAGCGGGCCGGGCGTGCGGGTCGACACCTATGGCCGGCCCGGGCTGGTCGTGAGCCCCCAGTACGACTCGCTGCTGGCCAAGGTCATCGTCCATGTGCGGGGGACGTCGTGGCCGGCGGCGCTACGCAAAGCCGGCACCGCCCTGTCCGAGTTCGGCATCGAGGGCATCCACACAAACATCGGATTCCTCCGCGAGCTGCTGCGCGCGGACCGCGTCGAATCCGGTTGGGTGAGCACCGATTTCGTCGACCAGAAACTTCGCGAGCTGGCCCGCGCCGCGCAATCACACGAGCAAGAACCGCCGCCGGCGGAGGTCGAGCTCTATCCCGACGAGGACGCGCTGCGCGCGCAGCTGGCCGGCACCGTGGTCGAGGTGGCGCCCGAGGGGGCGCAGTACGCCGCCGGAAGCCAACTGGTCGTCCTGGAGGCGATGAAGATGCAGCACGTGCTCGTCGCGCCGGACGCGCTGCGGACCGTCCGGACTCTGGTGACGCCCGGGCAGGTCGTCGGCACCGGCGACCCGCTGCTGATCTTCACCCGCACGGACGCGGGGGACCGCGGAGAATCCGCAAGGGCCGCAACCGATCTCGACCGGCCGCGCGCCGACCTCGACGAGGTGACGCGGCGCCACGCGCTCACCCTGGACGAGGGCCGTGCGGCGGCCGTCGCCAAGCGGCACCAGCAGGGCCGCCGCACCGCGCGGGAGAACATCGCCGATCTGGTCGATCCCGGCAGCTTCGTCGAATACGGCGCGTTGGCCATCGCGGCGCAGCGCAGCCGCCGTTCCGAAGAGGACCTGATCGCCAACACCCCGGCCGACGGCCTGGTGGCCGGCCTGGCGACCATCGGCGCGGAGCGGTTCGGGCGGGCCGCCGCCGAGGCCGTCGTGGTGTCCTACGACTACACCGTGCTGGCCGGCACGCAGGGCATGCGTAACCACGCCAAAACCGATCGCGCCTTCGACCTGGCCGCGCGCAAGCGGCTGCCCGTGGTGCTGTTCGCCGAGGGCGGCGGGGGGCGACCGGGCGACACCGACGTCGGCGGCGCTGCCGGGCTGGACGTGCCGACCTTCCGGATGCTGGCCGGGCTGCGCGGCGAGGTGCCGCTGGTGTCGATCGTGTCCGGCCGATGCTTTGCCGGCAACGCCGCCCTGGCCGGGGTCTGCGACGTGATCATCGCCACTCCGGACGCCAACATCGGGATGGGCGGGCCGGCGATGATCGAGGGCGGCGGGCTGGGCGTGTACCCGCCGGAGGCGATCGGGCCGATCGGTGTGCAGCGCCGCAACGGCGTGGTCGGCCTGGTCGCCCGGGACGAGGCGCACGCCGTGGCGCTGGCCAAGCAGTACCTGTCCTACTTTCAGGGCAGCCTGGGTGAGTGGGAAGCGCCCGACCCCCGGCTGGCCCGGCATGTGGTGCCGCAGAACCGGTTACGCGCCTACGACGTGCACCGGGCGATCGAGTCGATCGTCGACGTCGGATCGGTCCTTCAGCTGCGGGCAGACTACGGCGTGGGCATCGTCACCGCGCTGGTGCGCGTCGAAGGGGTGCCGTACGGGCTGATCGCCAACAGCACCCACCACCTAGGCGGCGCGATCGATGCCGAGGCGGCCGACAAGGCGGGCGACTTCCTGGCCCTGTGCGAATCGTTTGGGCTGCCGGTGATTTCGCTGTGCGATACCCCCGGCTTCATGGTGGGTCCTGACGCGGAGACCCAGGCGGCGGTGCGCCGCTTCGGCCGCATGTTCGTACTCGGCGCGCGGCTGACGGTGCCGCTGGGCATGATCATCTTGCGCAAGGCATACGGGCTCGGCGCGATGGCGATGGCCGGCGGCTCCTTCCGCGCGCCCCAGTTCACCATCGCCTGGCCGACCGGCGAGATCGGCGGCATGGGATTGGAAGGCGCTGTGCGCCTTGGCTACAGCAAGGAGCTGGCCGCGGTCGACGATCCCGCCGAACGGCAGAGTCTCTTCGATCGCCTCGTGGCCGCCGCCTACGAGCACGGCAAAGCGTTGCGGGCGGCCACCACGTTCGAGCTGGACGACGTGATAGACCCGTCAGCCTCCCGGGCCTGGATCACCAGGCTCTCGGGAGGCTGACCGGGTTTGAGCGATTATCCGTGGCCGGAGCCGCAGCCGACGCCGGGCAGGCAGCCGGTGCCGCCGGGCACTCCGCCGGGGCCGGCGAACTGGCCGCCGGAGCCGCAGCCCACACCCGGGACGCAGCCCTGACCACCGGGTCCGCCGCCGGGACCCTCGAACTGGCCTCCCGAGCCGCAGTTCCCGTTGGCGTCGCAGCCGCCACCGCCCGGATCCTGCTTGAAGGTGATGTGGGTCGGCGCTGGTCCGGCTACGGAAACGTCAGCAACGGCCGCGGGCGCGGCAGCGATAGCCGCAGCCACAGCCCCGGCGACAACCAGCGGTTTCATGAGTGTCAATTTCGATAGCATGCGCGTGGCATACCACCTCAACACATGTCCAAAACATCGCGAATAAGATTCGGTGGCAAACGACGGAAGGCCAACGACATGACCTCACAAGATCTGACCGGCCGTACCGCAATCATCACCGGCGCGTCACGTGGAATTGGCCTGTCGATCGCTCAACAGCTCGCGGCAGCGGGCGCCAACGTGGTGCTGACCGCGCGCAAGCAGGAGGCGGCCGACGAGGCCGCCGCGCAGGTCGGCGAGCGGGCCGTCGGCGTCGGGGCGCACGCGGTCGACGAGGAGGCCGCCCGGCGCTGCGTGGACATGACCCTCGAGCGCTTCGGCACCCTCGACATCCTGGTCAACAACGCCGGGACCAACCCCGCGTACGGCGCGCTGATCGACCAGGATCATGCCCGTTTCACCAAGATCTTCGACGTCAACCTGTGGGCTCCGCTGCTGTGGACCTCGCTCGCCGTCAAGTCGTGGATGGGTGAGCACGGCGGATCGATCGTCAACACGGCCTCCATCGGCGGCATGCACCAGTCGCCGGCGATGGGCATGTACAACGCCACCAAGGCGGCGCTGATCCACGTCACCAAGCAACTGGCGCTGGAACTTTCGCCGCGCGTGCGGGTCAACGCGATCTGCCCCGGGGTGGTGCGCACCCGGCTGGCCGAGGCGCTGTGGAAGGACCACGAGGATCCGCTGGCGTCGTCGATCGCGCTCGGGCGCATCGGCGAACCGATCGACGTGGCCGCGGCGGTCGCCTTCCTGGTCTCCGACGCGGCGAGCTGGATCACCGGCGAAACCATGGTCATCGACGGCGGTCTGCTGCTGGGCGCCGCGCAGGGATTCCGGTCCGCCCCCGGCGGCGGTCAATGAACGCCTTCGACGCGGCCGAGCTGGACGCGCGGGTGCAGGCACTGCTCGACGAGCACGATCCGAAGGACGGCGACGCGCGGGAATTCCTTGGCGCGCAATACGATGCGGGACTGGCCTGGGTGCACCTGCCGCGGGGCTTCGGCGGGCTGGATCTGCCGCGCACCGCTCAGGAGCGCGTCGACGCCCGGCTGGCCGCCGCCGGGGCGCCGGTGGGCGGCACCCCCAAGAACTACATCGGCATGGGCATGGCCGCGCCGACCATCGCGGCGTTCGGCACCGACGAACAGAAGCGAAAGTTCTTGCGCCCGTTGTTCACCGGTGAGCAGATCTACTGCCAGCTGTTCAGCGAGCCGGGTGCCGGATCCGACCTCGCCGGGGTGTCGACCCGCGCGGTCCGCGACGGCGACGAGTGGATTGTCAACGGGCAGAAGGTGTGGACGTCGCAGGCGCAGCACGCGCACATGGCCATCCTGGTCGCCCGCACCGATCCGGCCGTGCCCAAACACGCCGGCCTGACCTACTTTCTCTGCGACATGACGCAGCCCGGCGTCGAGATCCGGCCGCTGCGCCAGATCACCGGCGAGGCCGAGTTCAATGAGGTCTTCCTCACCGACGTCCGGGTGCCCGACGCGAACCGGCTGGGCCCGGAGGGTGGGGGCTGGCGGGTCGCGACCACCACGCTGAACAACGAACGGGTCGCCATCGGTTCCCGCGCCGGCGCGCCGCGCGAGGGCGGCCACATCGGCAAGGTCGCCGACGCCTGGCGCGCCGAGCCGGCCCTGCGCGACCCCGCCATGCACGATCAGCTGATGCGGTTGTGGGTGGAGGCGGAGGTCTTCCGGCTCGCCGGTGAACGGCTGCGGCAGCAGGCCGCCACCGGTCAGCCGGGGCCCGAGGGGGCCGGCATGAAGGTGGCGTTCGCCAAGCTGGCGCAAGCGATTTCGGGCTTCGAGATCGAGCTGCACGGCGAATCCGGCCTGTATTACGACGACTGGACCATGCGCCGGCCCGAGACGGTCGACCTGGTCGGCCGCGGGCCCGGCTACCGCTACCTGCGGGCGCGCGGCAACTCAATCGAGGGCGGCACGTCGGAAATCCTGCGCAACACCATCTCCGAGCGGATCCTCGGCCTGCCGGGTGAACACCGCGTCGACAAGGACGCCGCGTGGAAGGACCTGCCCCGATGAGCCCCCTTGCCGTGCTGACCGGGGACCTGCTCTATTCGGACACCGAAGAGGCGCTGCGGGCCGGCGTCCGTCAGCTCTTCGCCGAGCGTTGCCCGCCCGAATCGGTGGCCGGCGTGTATGACGCCCAACCCCAAGACTTCTCGGGCGTGTGGCGGACGCTGGCCACCGAATTGGGCGTGGCCGGCCTGCTCGTTCCCGAGTCGCTCGGCGGGGCCGGCGCAAGCGCCCGCGAGGCTGCGGTGGTCATGGAGGAGATCGGCCGGGCCGTTGCGCCGGTGCCGTTCTTGTCCAGCGCGGTCCTCGCCACGGTGGCACTGCTGCGCGCCGGGGACACCCGGACCGTCTCGGCGCTGGCCCAGGGCGAGCTGACGGCGGCGTTGGTGGTGCCGCTGACCACCGCGCCGGGCGACCCGGTCACCGGGGTCAGCGGCGGACCCGGCGGACTCAGCGGATCGGTCACCGCCGTGGCCGGCGCCGGCGAGGCCGACGTGCTGGTGGTGCCCGTCACCGGTCCGGACGGGCTCGAGCTGCACACCGTCGACCGCGCCGCGGCGGGCGTGCAGGTGTCGCCGCTGCTCGCGCTGGACATGACCAGACCCCTTGCCGCCGTGACGTTTTCGGGCGCGCCCTCCTCGAAGGTCGGCGCGGGCGACGGGCCGGTGGCCGATGCCGTCCTCACCGGTGCGGCCCTGCTCGCGTCCGAGCAACTCGGAGTCGCCCAATGGTGTTTCGACACCACGCTGGACTACGCCCGGCAGCGCCGGCAGTTCGGCCGCACGATCGGCTCCTACCAGGCGATCAAGCACCGGCTGGCCGACCTGTGGTTCGACGTCGGCGCCGCCGCGGCCGCGGCCCGCTACGCGGCCGACACCTGCGCCCGGGCCGACGACGACGCGGCCGCGGCGGCCGCCATCGCCCAGGCCTACTGCAGCGATATCGCCGTGCACGCCGCCGAGGAATGCATCCAACTGCACGGCGGCATCGGGATGACCTGGGAGTATCCCGCGCACCTCTACCTCAAGCGGGCCAAGAGCGACCAGCTGGCGTTCGGCACCGGCTACCGGCACCGCGCCCGGCTGGCCGAGTTGGTGAACCTGCCGCCGACCTGACGGCCCCGCGCAACCGTCAGCGCGGGAACGCCGCGGCGAACACCTCCGTCATCGCGTCCCAGTGCCGCTCGGCGGCCGCGGGGTCATACGGCGCGTTGTCCGGGACGGCGAACCCGTGGCCCGCCGAATACCACTCGATGGTGTGCTCGACGCCGGCCGCCGTCAGCGCCTTGTCGAGCTGTTCGGCGTGATCGGCGGTGAACGACGCGTCGTTCTGGGCGCCGCCCACGTACACCGTCGCGCTCATCCGGTCGGCCAGCAGGTGCGGGCTGTCGTCGGTGTCGGTCACCAGGCCGCCCCCGTGGAACGACGCCGCCGCGGCCACCCGGTCGGGCACCCGGCCGGCGACGATCAGCGACGTCCGCCCGCCCATGCAATAGCCGCACACGCCGAAGCGCTCGCCGGACACCTCGGGGCGCGCCGCCAGGTAGTCGAAGAACGCGGTGGCGTCGGCGGCCATCCGGTCCGGGGTGACGCTGCCGATCATCGAAAACAGGCGCCCCCGTTCTGACTGGTCGTTGAAGACGGTCGCCATGTCGAACGGCGCCCAGTCGGCGGTGCGGTAGTAGACGTCC
The DNA here is from genome assembly GCF_035666375.1 of Mycobacterium sp. 5-140-3-2. Lineage (NCBI taxonomy): Bacteria > Bacillati > Actinomycetota > Actinomycetes > Mycobacteriales > Mycobacteriaceae > Mycobacterium > Mycobacterium sp. 5-140-3-2. The sequence goes on along the minus strand of NZ_CP142025.1, from coordinate 3,845,113 downwards.
GGGAGCAGCACGGCATAGCCGAATCCGGCCAGCTTGGCGGCCATCTCCTCGAACGTGCCCCGCACGCCGCCGGCGTCGGGATACATGACCACACCGGGCCACGGGACTTGGGATTCCGGACCGTCGGGCGTGAACAGGTGCACCGGGCAGGTGCCATCGGGGGTGGTGACGACGTCGGTGATATTCGGCATGGCACCCGTTCTACTCCGCTTGCCTAGACGTATCCTGACCGCGTGCCAATCCCGACGCCCTACGAGGACCTGCTCCGACTGGTGCTCGACGAGGGAACGGCCAAATCCGACCGCACCGGCACCGGGACCCGAAGCCTGTTCGGCCGGCAGCTGCGCTATGACCTGTCGGCCGGTTTCCCGCTGCTCACCACCAAAAAGGTGCACCTCAAGTCGGTGGTGTATGAGTTGCTGTGGTTCCTGCGCGGCGATTCCAACGTCGCCTGGCTGCACGAGCACGGGGTCACCATCTGGGACGAATGGGCAAGTGACACAGGCGATCTCGGGCCGATCTACGGCGTACAGTGGCGGTCCTGGCCGACGCCGACGGGTGAGCACGTCGACCAGATCAGCGCCGCCCTGGATTTGCTGCGCACCGACCCCAACTCGCGGCGCATCATCGTGTCCGCCTGGAACGTCGGCGAGATCCCCCAGATGGCGCTGCCGCCGTGTCACGCCTTCTTCCAGTTCTACGTGGCCGACGGCCGGCTGAGCTGCCAGCTTTACCAGCGCAGCGCCGACCTGTTCCTCGGCGTGCCGTTCAATATCGCCAGCTACGCGCTGCTGACGCACATGATGGCCGCCCAGTCCGGCCTGTCGGTCGGCGAGTTCGTGTGGACGGGCGGGGACTGCCACATCTACGACAACCACGTCGAGCAGGTGCGGCTGCAACTGAGCCGCGAGCCGCGGCCCTACCCGGAACTCGTTCTGGGCGAACGTGATTCGATTTTCGACTACACCTACGACGACGTCGTCGTGCGCAACTACGATCCGCACCCGGCCATCAAAGCCCCCGTCGCGGTATGACGCGTACTATCACTGTGGGCCTGGTGTGGGCCCAGTCGACCTCCGGCGTCATCGGGCGCGGTGGCGGCATCCCCTGGAACGTGCCGGAAGACCTCGCCCGGTTCAAAGAGGTGACGATCGGGCACACCGTGGTGATGGGCCGGCGGACCTGGGACTCGTTGCCGGCCAAGGTGCGGCCGCTGCCCGGCCGGCGCAACGTCGTGCTGTCCCGCGAGGACGGCTTCGCCGCCGACGGGGCGCAGGTGGTCGGCTCGCTGGACGCGGCCTTCGCCCGGGCCGAGGGGGAGCCCGCGGTCTGGGTGATCGGCGGCGGGCAGGTGTATCTGGCCGCGTTGCCGTACGCCACCCGGTGCGAGGTCACCGAGATCGAGCTCGACCTGCGCCGCGACGACGACGACGCGCTGGCGCCCGCCCTGGACGACACCTGGGTGGGCGAGACGGGGGAGTGGCAGGCCAGCCGGTCCGGGCTGCGGTACCGCTTCCACAGCTACCGTCGCTGAGTCTGCGCAGCCGCTCGCGCCCGGCCCCGACCTGACATACTCGGACTCGGGGTCGGTCGCAGGGTCTACCAGGAGTTTGGTGAGAAGGGGGAATTGGCAGTGATAACCGAACCCGTGAAGACGTTCTCGCGAAAGTTCATGGGCTACGACGCGTCCGCCGTCGATGCCCACATCGAAATGTTGACCACCAAGCAGCAGCTGCTGCTTGACGATGTCGAAAGCCTGCGGGCCCGGCTGCAGGAATCCGGCGAGCAAACCGCCGCGCTGCGCAAGGAGGTCGCCGCCCTCACCGACACGTCACCCTCGCCGCACGCGATGCAGAAGCGGATGGCGAAAATGCTGCAGCGCGCGGTCGACGAGGTCGCTGAGATGCAGGCCGAGGCGCGCGCCGAGGCGGACGCGCTGATCGCGGCGGCCGAGGCCGAGGCCGAAGCCGCCGAACGCAAGCGCGACGAGGTGCTCGCCGACATGGCCGCCCAGCAAAAGGCGCTGGAAGCCGAGTACGAACAGACCAAGGAGAAGCTCGACGCCGAACTGGCCGAGATGCGCGCCGAAACCCAGGCGGCGATCGACGAGGCGCGGCGAAACGCCGAGCGGGAGTGCGAGCGGCTCCTCGGTGACGCCAAGCAGGGGGCCGATCACTACCGTGACAAGGCACGGCGCGCGGTCGATGAGGCGACCGCGCAGCGGATCGAGATCCTCGAGCAGCTGATGGGCGTCTACCGCGACCTCGACCGCGTTCCGGCCGCACTCGAGGCGGCCTACCAAGAACAGAAGAACCCGTCCGAGGACGGCGCCCTGGCTCCGGTGGACGGCAAGGTCCGCGCGAGCTGAGCTCCCGCCAGCCCGCGCCGACGGGCCCCGACGGCGGGGTATTCTCGGCGCCGTGTCGACCCGCAGGCTATCCGCCGCTCAAGCCCGGCGGATAGCCGTTGCGGCCCAAGGATTTACCGAGCCCCGGCCCGGCGGCGAGATCACCCGGGCGCACCTGAAACGGCTGATCTCCAGAATCCAAGTGCTGCAACTGGATTCGGTCTCGGTGGCGGTGCGCGCCCATTACGCCCCGGTGTTCAGCCGGCTCGGCCCCTACGACCGTGACGTGCTCGACCGCGCGGCCTGGGGCCCGCGTTCGTCGCGGCTGCTGGCCGAGTACTGGGCGCACGAGGCCGCGCTGATGGCCGTCGAGGACTGGCCGCTGCTGCGCTGGCGGATGCGCCAGTACCGCCACGGCCGGTGGGGGACCCACATCGTCAAGGCCAATCCGCGGCTGGCTGAGAAGGTGGTCGCCGCCGTCGCCGAGCTCGGGCCCAGCACGGCCGGCCAGATCGAGGCGCATCTGGCCGTCGGGCCGCGCGGGCCACGCGGGAGCTGGTGGGGCAGCCGCAGCGACACCAAATGGGTGGCCGAGGCGCTGTTTTCGGCCGGGGTGCTCACCACGGCCACCCGGGTGGGCTTCGCCCGCCATTACGACCTGGTGGAACGGGTGCTGCCGGCCGCGGTGCTGGCCCGCGAGGTCGACGACGACGAGGCGCTCCGCGAACTGACGCTGCGGGCGGCCACCGCGCTGGGGATGGGCACCGAGGCCGACATCCGCGACTATTTCCGGCTGTCCGCCGCGCAGGTCAAGCCCGCGATCGCCCAGTTACTGGCCGCCGGTGACATCGAGCGGGTCGACGTCGACGGCTGGTCCGCCCCCGCCTACCTGCTTGCGGGCCGGACGGTGCCGCGCGCCGACCGCGGCACCGCGCTGCTCTGCCCGTTCGACCCGCTGATCTTCTTTCGGCCCCGGGTCGAGCGGCTCTTCGAATTCCATTACCGCATAGAGATTTACACGCCGGCAGCCAAACGGCAGTACGGCTATTACGTGTGGCCGCTGCTGATGGACGGGCGGTTGGTGGCGCGGGTCGACCTCAAGGCCGACCGGCCCGCCGACTCGCTGCGTGTCGTCGGCGCATTCGCCGAGCCCGACACCCCCAAAGCCCGCGTGGCCGCCGCGCTGGCCGGCGAGCTTCGGTCCATGGCGTCCTGGCTGGGCCTGGGCGGGTTCAGCGTCTCCGGGCGGGGAGACCTGGCCGCCGACCTGCGGGCGATCAGCTGATGTCCGGCCTGCGACACCGATCCGCCCGGCACGCCTTAAGGTGGGCGCCGTGGCCGAGATCGCACCGCTGCGCGTGCAACTGATCGCCAAGACCGAGTTCTTGGCGCCCCCGGACGTCCCGTGGAGCACCGACGCCGACGGCGGCCCCGCGCTGGTCGAGTTCGCCGGCCGGGCCTGCTACCAGAGCTGGTCGAAACCCAACCCCAAGACCGCGACCAACGCCGGCTACATCAAGCACATCATCGACGTCGGACACTTTTCGGTGCTCGAGCACGCGAGCGTGTCGTTCTACATCACCGGCCTGTCGCGCTCGTGCACCCACGAGCTGATCCGGCACCGGCACTTCTCCTACTCGCAGCTGTCGCAGCGCTACGTCCCCGAGACGGACTCGCACGTCGTCGTGCCGCCCGGCATGGAAGACGACCCCGAACTGCGGCAGATCCTGGCCGCGGCCGCCGACGCCAGCCGCGCCACCTACACCGAGTTGCTGGCCAAGCTGGAGGAGAAGTTCGCCGACCAGCCCAACGCCGTCTTGCGGCGCAAGCAGGCGCGCCAGGCCGCCCGCGCGGTGCTGCCCAACGCCACCGAAACCCGCATCGTCGTCACCGGCAACTACCGGGCGTGGCGCCACTTCATCGCCATGCGCGCCAGCGAGCACGCCGACGTGGAGATCCGGCGGCTTGCCATCGAATGCCTGCGTCAACTGGCGGGCGCGGCGCCGGCGGTGTTCGCCGACTTCGAGATCTCCGCCCTGGCCGACGGGACCGAGGTCGCGACCAGCCCGTTGGCGACCGAAGCCTGACCGACCATCGGGGACGCTTCAAAGACGCCGTCGTCGCTGCTAGGCGGGCGCTTATCGGCCACCCGCCCGGGTGTGACTCCTGCGGCGGCTGAGCCGGCGTGCGTCGCGGCAACGCGCGCTCGTGCGGGTGCGAAATTGCTTGCCGGCGCCAGGTAACCTGAACACCGTGAGCACGGCCGGATTCGACGCCCCAGCGCGGTTGGGAACCGTGCTGACCGCGATGGTCACACCGTTTCGCCCGGACGGCTCCCTTGACACCGCCACCGCCGCCCACCTGGCCAACCACCTGATCGACGCGGGGTGTGACGGGCTGGTGGTCTCCGGCACCACCGGCGAATCGCCGACCACCACCGACGACGAGAAGCGGGAGCTGCTGCGCGTCGTGCTGGAGGCGGTGGGCGACCGCGCCCGCGTCATCGCCGGCGCGGGCACCTACGACACCGCGCACAGCGTCCGGCTGGCCAAGGCCTGCGCGGCCGAAGGCGCGCACGGGCTGCTGGTGGTCACGCCGTACTACTCGAAACCGCCCCAGAGCGGGCTGATCGCGCATTTCACCACCGTCGCCGACGCGACCGAATTGCCGGTGGTGCTCTACGACATCCCGCCCCGGTCGGTGATCCCGATCCAGCCCGAGACCATCCGCGCACTCTCGGCGCACCCGAACATCGTCGGGATCAAGGACGCCAAGGCCGACCTGCACAGCGGCGGCCAGATCATCACCGAGACCGGCCTGGCCTACTACTCCGGCGACGACGCGCTGAACCTGCCGTGGCTGGCCATGGGCGCCACCGGCTTCATCAGCGTGATCTCCCACGTGGCGGCCAATCAACTTCGGGAAATGTTGTCCGCCTTCAACTCCGGGGATATCGCCACCGCCCGCAAGATCAACTCCACCGTCGCCCCGCTGTGCGACGCGATGGCGCGCCTGGGCGGCGTGACCTTGTCCAAGGCCGGCCTGCGCCTGCAGGGCATCGACGTCGGCGATCCCCGGCTGCCCCAAATGCCCGCTACGCCAGAGCAAATCGACGCCTTGGCCGCCGATATGCGCGCGGCGTCGGTGCTCAGGTGACCCAAGGAGCGTCCGAGAAGTGGATGTAGACCTCGCCCCGCCAGGCCCATTGGCCACTGGAGGGTTGCGGGTCACCGCGCTGGGCGGCATCAGCGAAATCGGCCGCAACATGACGGTTTTCGAACACCTGGGCCGGCTGTTGATCATCGACTGCGGGGTGATGTTCCCCACCCACGACGAGCCCGGGGTCGACCTGATCCTCCCGGATCTGCGCCATATCGAGGACCGGCTCGACGACATCGAGGCGCTGGTGCTCACCCACGCCCACGAGGACCACATCGGCGGCATTCCGTTCCTGCTCAAGCTGCGCCCCGACATCCCGGTCGTCGGTTCGAGATTCACCCTCGCGCTGGTCGCCGCGAAGTGCCGTGAGCACCGCCTCAAGCCGGTGTTCGTCGAGGTGGCCGAGGGCCAGAAGAGCACCCACGGCGTGTTCGAATGCCAATACTTCGCCGTCAACCACTCCATCCCCGACGCGCTGGCGATCGCCGTGCACACCGGCGCGGGAACGGTTCTGCACACCGGCGACATCAAGCTCGACCAGCTTCCGCTGGACGGCCGGCCGACCGACCTGCCCGGCATGTCCCGCCTCGGTGACGCCGGGGTGGACCTGTTCCTGTGCGATTCGACCAACGCCGAGCACCCCGGCGTCGGGCCGTCGGAAAGCGAGGTCGGTCCGACGCTGCACCGCCTGATCCGCGGCGCCGAGGGCCGCGTCATCGTCGCGTGCTTCGCCTCCAACGTGGACCGGGTCCAGCAAATCATCGACGCCGCAGTGGCATTGGGCCGCCGGGTGTCGTTCGTCGGCCGCTCCATGGTGCGCAACATGGGCATCGCCCGAGAGCTCGGCTTCCTGCGGGTGGCCGATTCCGACGTGATCGACATCGGCGCCGCCGAGATGATGCCGCCCGAGCGGGTCGTGCTGATCACCACCGGCACCCAGGGCGAGCCGATGTCGGCGCTGTCGCGCATGTCGCGCGGCGAGCACCGCAGCATCACGCTGACCGCGGGTGACCTCGTGGTGCTGGCGTCGTCGCTGATCCCGGGCAACGAGGAGGCCGTCTACGGCGTCATCGACGAACTCGCCAAGATCGGGGCCCGCGTCGTCACCAACGCCCAAGCGCGCGTTCACGTTTCGGGCCACGCCTACGCCGGCGAACTGTTGTTCCTGTACAACGGGATCCGGCCACGCCACGTCATGCCCGTGCACGGGACGTGGCGGATGCTGCGCGCCAACTCCAAGCTGGCGGCCCGCACCGGCGTGCCGGAGGAGTCGATCCTGCTCGCCGAGAACGGGGTCAGCGTCGACCTGGTCGCCGGCAAGGCCGCGATCGCCGGGGCGGTGCCCGTCGGCAAGATGTTCGTCGACGGCCTGATCAACGGCGACGTCGGCGACATCACGCTGGGCGAAAGGCTCATCCTCTCATCGGGTTTCGTGGCGGTGACCGTCGTGGTCGCCCGCGGCACCGGACGTCCGGTGGTCCCACCGCAGCTGCATTCGCGCGGCTTCTCCGAGGACCCCAAGGCGCTTGAGCCCGCCGTGCGCAGGGTCGAGGCGGAGCTGGAAGCGCTGGCGGCCGAGAACATCACCGACCCGAGCCGCATCGCCCAGGGCGTCCGGCGCACCGTCGGCAAGTGGGTGGGCGAAACCTACCGCCGCCAGCCGATGATCGTGCCGACCGTCATCGAGGTCTGACCAGTTAGATCTTCTCCGCGTAGGCCGACCACTCCAGTTGCGACGCCTTGAGTTTGCGACCCGTCGGAGCGACGTAGCGCTCGGCGAGCTCGTCGGGGCCGGCCTGCTCCACCAGCCGCCACCCGTACTCGCCGACGAACGCGGCGGCGTCGTCGGGTTGCAGGCCGAAATGCCACAGCTGCCGGCGCTGGCGGACGTTGCGGTACAGCGTGCGGGTGCCATACCGATTCGTGCCGTCGATGAAATCCCTACGGACGTAGGTGAACACCAAACGGCTGCCGGGTGCGGCCGCACGCAGCCCCTCCAGCGTGCGGCGAACCGTGGCCTCGGTCAGATATTGGGTGACGCCCTCGCAGATGAAGAAGACCCGGTAATCGGTGCGATAACCGTGCTCGGCCAGCGCGGTGAGCAGGTCGTCGTGCTCGAGGTTCAGCGCCACCAGCCGAACCGACAGCGGCGGCTCACCCAGCACCCGGCGGACCGTCTTGAATTTGCGGGCGATGTTGACCGGCAGGTCGACCTCGAACACCGGGATGCGAACCCGACGCGTCAGCAGATAGGCGCGGGTGTCCAGCCCCGCCCCCAGAATGACGACGGCGTCGATGTCGTCGAGCGACTCGGTGAGCTTGTCGGCGATAAAACGCTTGCGGCAGGCCAGATTCGCCCACAATCCGGGGCCGGTGAACTCCGAGCCGCGGATCATCAGGCGACGAACCGGCGCGAACCGCGTCGCGCCGACCAGCCACCGCAGCGGGGTGGGCAAGAACAGCTCGGCGAAATCGTCGTCCACCAGGCGGCGCCCGGGCGGCTCGTTCTGCTCGACGGCGGCCAACACCATGGGGCCGAACGCCGTCTGCGCTACCGGATTTCGAGCCATGGCCGCTACTTGTTCAGGAAGCCCGCGTCGACCGGCAACGTGACCCCCGTGATGTAGCGGGCCTGATCCGACACCAGCCAGGCCACCGCGTTGGCGACGTCCTCGACGTCCAGCACCTCCACCGGCATGGCGTTGCCCATGGCGCCGGGTGTGTCGGTCGCGGCGGCCATCTTGGCCAGCCACTCGCGGGTGAACTCGTTGTTGATCATCGGTGTCTCGACACCGGACGGATGAATGGAGTTGACCCGGATCATCTGCCCGGCAAGCAGATTCGCGTAAACCCGCATCAACCCGACGACCCCGTGCTTGGCGGCGGCGTAGCCCACCGAACCGGCGTCCGGGCTGCCGACGCCGGCCAGCCCGGCGCTCGAGCTGATCAGCACGATCGATCCGCCGGTGCCCTGCTTGACCATCGTGGGTATCGCGGCCTTGATCGTGTGGTACACGCCGGTGAGGTTGACGTCGATGACGTCGTGCCAGCCGTCGTCACCGGACTGCATGGGAGCGATCCCCGCGTTGGCCACCACGATGTCGAGGCGGCCGAACACGTCGAGCCCCGCTTGCAGTGCCGCCGACAGGGATTCGCGGTCGCGGACGTCGCCACGGGAGGCCACGATGCGCGCGCCGGTGTCCTCCACGAGCTTCACGGTGGCCGCCAGGTCCTCCGGCGTGGCCAGCGAGTAGGGGACGCTGGCGATCTGGTCGCACAGATCGACGGCGATGATGTCGGCGCCGTCGGCAGCCAGTCGCACGGCGTGTGCGCGCCCCTGGCCGCGCGCCGCGCCGGTGATGAACGCGACCTTGCCTTTGAGCGGGCCTTCCGACGACGGGGCCATCAGGGGCGCAACTGTCCTTTGGCCGGGTCGCCCGCCGAGATCGTCTGCAACATCTTGATGTCGGGGGCGCCGTCGAGGTGTTCGCCGGCCGCGCTGAACATCTTGCCGATCGCCGGGGCGGTGCTGTGCGCCTTGAGCGCCTCCTCGTCGGCCCACTGCTCGATGAAGACGAAGGTCTCGCCCGAGTGATGCAGCGAGTACAGCTGACAGCCCGGCTCGTCGTGCACCTCTTCGACCGCGCGGGTGAGGATGTCGCGAACGGTGTCGACCGATTCCGGTTTGACGGTCATGGTGGCGACGACGACAACGGGCATTGATGGCCTCCTGGGCGCTCCGGGACGGGTGACGAGCACGACTTCGCTCACCGAAATGTCACCCTACTCACGCGGCCGGGGAGCCGACCCGCCACATGCCGCACAAGCCGGGCGGTTACCAGTGTGGCGGGTGGTGTAGATGATGCCGTTGCGACTACCCTTGCCGTCATGCCCAGTAAGACCGCCGCCCGCTCCGCAAGCCGAACGAGCAGGTCAAAGGCCCCTTCGCGCGCGGGCGGATCCCGCGGCGCGCGACCAGCGGCGCCCCGCAGGAAGCCCAGCAAGCCCGCCCGCCGCCGGAATCGCTCACCGCTGGTCGGAATCGGGCTGACCTGTGGTCGCGCCCTGCGCGCCACCTGGTTGATGGCCGCGCGGGGGACCGGCGGCGCGGCCCGGTCGATCGGGCGGGCCCGCGACATCGACCCCGGCCACCGCCGCGACGGCATCGCGCTGCTGTTGCTGGGCTTTTCCGTGGTGGTCGCCGCGAGCTCGTGGTTCCACGCCGCCGGGCCGGTCGGGGCGTGGATCGACACCCTGGTGCGGACCTTCATCGGCGCCGGCGTGCTGGCACTGCCCGTCGTCACCGCCGCGGTGGGGGTGACCCTGATGCGGACGGAGCCCGACCCCGAGGTGCGGCCCCGGCTGATCCTGGGCGCCAGCCTGATCACCCTGTCGGTGCTCGGCCTGCGTCACCTGTGGTCGGGCTCGCCGGGCGACCCGGAGGCGCGCCGGCGCGCGGCGGGATTCATCGGCTTCGCCATCGGCGGGCCGCTCGCGGACGGGCTCACCCCGTGGATCGCGGCGCCGCTGCTGTTCATCGGCTTCATGTTCGGGCTGTTGCTGTTGACGGGCACCACGATCCGCGAGGTGCCCGTGGTGATGCGCAACCTGTTCCACACGCGGTTCGTCGACGAGGACTACGACGACGAGCCCTACGACTACGCCGACGAGTTCGACGACGCCGAACCCGACGATTACCCCGACGACGCCTCGAGCGAGCCGGCGCCGTGGTCGCCGGACGATGACGCCCAGGCCGCGCTGCAGGACGACATCCCCACGGTTCCCGAACCGGCGTTGCAACCCGGCTCAGAGCCCGGCGCGGCGCGGGGCCGCAAGCGCGGACGGTCGGCGGACAAGCAGGACACCATTGAGCTGGACCGGGTCGTCGAGGGCCCCTACGTGCTGCCGTCGCTGAGCCTGCTGGTGGCCGGGGACCCGCCCAAGAAGCGCAGCGCCGCCAACACCGTCATGGCCGACGCCATCACCGAGGTGCTGACCCAGTTCAAGGTCGACGCGGCGGTCACCGGCTGCACCCGCGGACCGACCGTCACCCGCTACGAGGTCGAGCTGGGCCCGGGCGTGAAGGTCGAGAAGATCACCGCCCTGCAGAAGAACATCGCGTATGCGGTGGCCACCGAAAGCGTGCGCATGCTGGCGCCCATCCCCGGCAAGTCCGCCGTCGGTATCGAGGTGCCCAACACCGACCGCGAAATGGTGCGGCTGGCCGACGTGCTCACCGCGCCGTCGACGCGGCGCGACCATCACCCGCTGGTGATCGGGCTGGGCAAGGACATCGAGGGCGACTTCATCTCGGCGAACCTGGCCAAGATGCCGCACCTGCTGGTCGCCGGCTCCACCGGATCCGGTAAGTCCAGCTTCGTCAACTCGATGCTGATCTCGCTGCTGGCCCGGGCCACCCCGGAAGAGGTCAGGATGATCCTGATCGACCCGAAGATGGTGGAACTCACGCCGTACGAGGGCATTCCGCACCTGATCACCCCGATCATCACCCAGCCCAAGAAGGCGGCGGCGGCGCTGGCATGGCTGGTCGAGGAGATGGAGCAGCGCTACCAGGACATGCAGGCGTCGCGGGTGCGCCACATCGACGACTTCAACGAGAAGGTCCGCTCCGGCGCCATCACCGCGCCGCTGGGCAGCCAGCGCGAATACCGGCCCTACCCGTACGTGGTCGCGATCGTCGACGAGCTGGCCGACCTGATGATGACCGCGCCCCGCGACGTCGAGGACGCCATCGTGCGGATCACCCAAAAGGCCCGGGCCGCAGGCATTCACCTGGTGCTGGCCACCCAGCGCCCGTCGGTGGACGTGGTCACCGGGCTGATCAAGACCAACGTGCCGTCACGGCTGGCGTTCGCCACGTCGTCGCTCACCGATTCCCGGGTGATCCTGGACCAGGCCGGAGCGGAGAAGCTGATCGGCATGGGCGACGGCCTGTTCCTGCCGATGGGCGCGGGCAAGCCGATCCGGCTGCAGGGCGCCTTCATCACCGACGAGGAGATCCAGGCCGTCGTCACCGCCTGCAAGGACCAGGCCGAACCCGAGTACACCGAGGGCGTCACCGCCGCCAAGCCCACCGGGGAACGCACCGACGTCGACCCGGACATCGGCGACGACATGGACGTGTTCCTGCAGGCCGTCGAGCTGGTGGTGTCCAGCCAGTTCGGCTCCACCTCGATGCTGCAGCGCAAGCTGCGCGTCGGCTTCGCCAAGGCCGGCCGGCTGATGGACCTGATGGAGACCCGCGGCATCGTCGGGCCGTCGGAGGGGTCCAAGGCGCGCGAGGTGCTGATCAAGCCCGACGAGCTGGCCGGGACGCTGGCGTTGATCCGGGGCGGCGCCGACGCCGACGGCGGCGACCCCGACCCCGACTAGCGCGAGCGTGGAATTCCGGGCCGGTTAGAGCACCAACAGCATCCGGGAGTTGCCGAGGATGTTCGGCTTGACGTAGCTCAGGTCCAGGAACTCGGCCACACCGATGTCGTAGGAGCGGCACATCTCCTCGAACACCTCGGCCGTGACGGGCGTGCCCTCGATCTCGGTGAACCCGTGCCGCGCGAAGAACTCGGTCTCGAACGTCAGCACGAACAGCCGCTTGAGCGCCAACTCGCGGGCGACCTCGAGCAGCCGGTCGACGATCGCGTGGCCGATGCCGTGGCCGGTCATCGCCGGGTTCACCGCGACGGTCCGCACCTCGCCGAGGTCGGCCCACAGCACGTGCAGCGCGCCGCAACCGACGACGCGGCCCTCGTGCTCGGCCACCCAGAACTCCTGAACGGCCTCGTAGAGCGTCACGAGGTTCTTTTCGAGAAGGATCTTGCCCGCGTAGGTGTCGACCAGTTGCTTGATGGCGGGAACGTCGGACGTTCGCGCTCGCCGCACCAGCGGCCGGTAGCCCTGTGGACTTGTGCTCACGGCTAACAGTATCGGCATCGGGAACGGCGACGCTGGTCAACGGTTATTCTGTTGCCGTGTCGGGGCAGCCGCAGACCGGTCCGGTGGTAGGCCGCGCGAACATCGCCAACCTCGCCAACACGCTGACGCTGCTGCGGCTGGTGCTGGTCCCGGTCTTTCTGCTCGCCTTGTTCGCCGGTGACGGCCAGGAGCCCGGCTTCCGGGTGGTGGCGTTCCTGATCTTCGCGGTGGCGTGCATCACCGATCGCCTGGACGGCCTGCTGGCCCGCAACTACGGCATGGCAACCGAATTCGGCGCGTTCGTCGACCCGATCGCGGACAAGACCCTGGTGGGATCGGCGCTGATCGGCCTGTCGATGCTCGGGGAGCTGCCGTGGTGGGTCACCGTGGTGATCCTGGTTCGCGAATTCGGGGTCACCGTGCTGCGGCTGGCCGTGATCCGCCGCGGCGTCATCCCGGCCAGCTGGGGCGGCAAGGTCAAGACCGTCGTTCAGGTGTTGGCCATCGGATTGTTCGTCCTGCCGCTGGGGGGACCGTTCCGGGTGGCCGCCGCGGTGGTGATGGGCGCGGCGATCGTGCTGACGGTGATCACCGGGATCGACTACGTGGTCTCGACCGTTCGGGAATTGCGCCGCACGAACGGCTGATTCTTTGGCCGCCGAGCGGGAACCAGACCGCCGCTGACGGCGTTCACCTAATGAGCACCTGCCGGAGGCAAGCTGACGACGTGCCGCGCAGGGCCGACTGGACGAAGGAGGGCGGGATGCCGCCATTGGTGCGCGAGGTGATCGGCGACGTGCTGCGCGAGGCCCGCACGACACAGGGCCGCACGCTGCGTGAGGTGTCCGATTCGGCGCGAGTGAGCCTCGGGTATCTGTCCGAGGTCGAGCGCGGCCGCAAGGAGCCGTCCAGCGAGCTGCTCAATGCGATCTGCGACGCGCTGGACGTCCCGTTGTCGTCGGTTCTCACCGACGCCGGTGAGCGGATGGCCGGCCAGGAAAGGGCCCACGAGCGGGCGCCCGCCGGCGTGCCCGCCGACGCGGCCGCGGGCACCAGCATCGACGTCAGCACCAAGGTCGTCATTCCGCCGGTGGCGTCGCTCGCGCTGGCCTGAGTGCCGGTCGGCCGATGCCGCGCAAAGGGTGGGGCGATCGGCGCCGACCCACTAAATTGAGCGTCAGGCGCGCGGCCCGTCAGGGTCGATCCGGAACCATCCGGCCCCTCAGGAAGCGAAGGTGGAGCTAACTCATGGCCAATCCGTTCGTCAAGGCGTGGAAGTACCTCACGGCGCTGTTCAACGCGAAGATCGACGAGCACGCAGACCCCAAGGTGCAGATCCAGCAGGCCATCGAGGAGGCGCAACGCACGCACCAGGCGCTGACCCAGCAGGCCGCGCAGGTCATCGGCAACCAGCGGCAACTCGAGATGCGGCTCAACCGTCAGCTGGCGGACGTGGAAAAACTTCAGGTCAACGTGCGTCAGGCCCTGACGCTGGCCGACCAGGCCACCGCCGCCGGGGACGCCGCCAAGGCCACCGAATACAACAACGCCGCGGAGGCGTTCGCCGCCCAGCTGGTCACCGCCGAGCAAAGCGTCGAAGACCTCAAAACGCTGCACGATCAGGCGCTGAACGCGGCCGGACAGGCCAAGAAGGCGGTCGAACAGAACGCCATGGTGCTGCAGCAGAAGATCGCCGAGCGCACCAAGCTGCTCAGCCAGCTCGAGCAGGCCAAGATGCAGGAACAGGTCAGCGCCTCGCTGCAGTCGATGAGCGATCTGGCCGCCCCGGGCAACGTCCCCAGCCTCGACGAGGTGCGCGACAAGATCGAGCGCCGCTACGCCAACGCGATCGGGGCCGCCGAGCTGGCGCAGGGCTCGGTGCAGGGCCGGATGCTCGAGGTCGAGCAGGCCGGCGTGCAGATGGCCGGCCATTCCCGCCTCGAGCAGATCCGCGCCTCCATGCGCGGCGAGGCGCTGCCGACCGGGGGGACGCCCGCGGCGGGGACCACGCCCGCCACTCCGGCGCCGGCGGAGAGCGCCGGCGGTGCGGTCAGCGAGAAGCCACTTGGCCAGTAGTCCGGTCTCATGGCGGTGAACGCGCCGCGGCCCCGCCTGTGGCGCGCGCTGCTGCACCGCGGATTGGCCACCGCCGCCGACGTTTCCGACCTGGTGGCCCGCAAGATCAGCGCGGCCGCGGATCCGCGCGCACGCCAGCTGCGCCGTCGCCGCCGCGCGCTGCGGTGGGGCCTGATCTTCGCCGCCGGGTGCGCGTTCTGGGCGGTGGTGACGATCTTGCTCGCGGCCTGGGGATGGTTCGCGTTGCTGCTGGAGATCACCGGCGGGGTCGCGGTCGTCATGGCCATTCCGGCCACCTTGCTGCTGCTGCGCTACCGCTGGCTGCGGTCCGAGCCGCTGCCGGTACCGCGGACCACGACCGCGCGCCGGCTGCCGCCGCCGGGTTCGGCGGCGCGCCCCGCCATGTACGCGCTGGGCGCCTCCGAGCGCGGATTCTTCTCGCTGGTGGCCGTGCTGGAGCGGGGCGCGATGTTGCCGACCGCCGAGATCCGCGACCTGACCGCGGCCGCCACCAAGACCTCGGCGGCCATGGCGTCCACGGCCGCGCAGGTGGTGTCGATGGAGCGGGCGGCGCAGGCCAGCGAACAGTCGCGGTCGTATCTGGTGCCCACCATCAACGCGTTCACCGCGCAACTGAGCGCCGGCGTTCGCCAATACAACGAAATGGTCACCGCCGCAGCGCAATTGGTGTCCTCGGCCAACGGTGACGGGCTCACCGAGTCGCAGCGCTACCGCGCGGAGCTGGCCGGGGCGACCGACCGCCTGCTCGGTTGGGCGCAGGCGTTCGACGAACTCGGCGGACTGCGCGGCGCCGGCTAGTCTTCCGGGCTCAGCGGGTCGTCACCGTCGGGCTAGTCTTCCGGGCGCGGGCCGTAGCGCTCGATGTACGACTGGTGCATGCGGGCGTCGCGCTTGCGGGCCAGCTCGTCGACCAACTCGGGATCCAGATCGTGCACGGCCAGCATGTGGCGCCGCCACACCTTGTTCAGCGCGTGCGAAAAGTACACGAACGGAATGAGAATCGGCAGCGTCATGCTCAGATGCACGTCGAGCGTCGTCGGGATCAACCAGAACGGCGCCAGCACCACCACAGCCGGCACCGCCACGCGGCGCATCATCCGTGCGCTCGCGCCCTTGCCAGCCAGGTCGTTGCGCACCCAGTCGCGCATCGAGTCCGGTAGGCGGCCACCGCAGCAATAGCGGACGAACTGCCAGAAATTCGGCCGCGTGCGGGCGGCGTCCCGGTTTATCATCGTGCCCCGCTCAGAACGCCGCTTTCAGCGACGGCACCACCAGCGCCGCCAGGCCGCGCGCGGTGGCCTTGAGCATGTCGAAAAAGTCAAAGTAGTCCCGCCACAGCGTGATTCGCCCGTTGTGCACCTCGAACACACCGCACACCCAGAACTGCAGCCGCAGGGGGCCGAAGATCAGCGCGTCGGTGCGTTCGGTGAGCACCGCGCCGCCGTCGGCCGCGATGCGGTGGATCTTCACCTCGAAGGCCGCGCGGCCGTCCATCTGGCGAAACAGCTTCATGGCCCTGGCGCGGCCATGGATGGTGGGCAGGCCGACGTTTTCGTAGACGAGGTCGTCGGCCAAAGCGGCGTCGGCGGCCTCGTAATCGGCGTCCTGCAGCGCGTTCAGGAATCCCTCGACCGTGCGG
The DNA here is from genome assembly GCF_035666375.1 of Mycobacterium sp. 5-140-3-2. Lineage (NCBI taxonomy): Bacteria > Bacillati > Actinomycetota > Actinomycetes > Mycobacteriales > Mycobacteriaceae > Mycobacterium > Mycobacterium sp. 5-140-3-2. Next base: position 3,828,938 of record NZ_CP142025.1, on the reverse strand, counting down.
GTGTTCGCCACGGTTGTCCCAGTCAGCTCGGTCATCTTGCCAGCGTAGGCGAGCGTGGCGGCCGTGCGCTGTGGCAGGGTGAACCCGATGCGTGTCGCCGTGGTCGCCGGGCCCGATCCCGGGCATTCGTTCCCGGCGATCGCGCTGTGCCGGCGCTTCGCCGAGGCGGGCGACGAGCCCACGCTGTTCACCGGCGCCGAATGGATCGACACCGCCCGCGGCGCCGGCATTGACGCCGTCGCGCTGGACGGGCTGGTGGCCACCGACGACGACGTCGACGCCGGGGCCAGGATCCACCGGCGCGCCGCGCGGATGGCCGTGCTCAATGTGCCCGCGCTGCGCGACCTGGCGCCCGACCTGGTGGTCTCCGACGTCATCACCGCGGGCGGCGGGATGGCCGCCGAGCTGTTGGGGATCCCGTGGATCGAGCTCAATCCGCATCCGCTGTACCTGCCGTCGAAGGGCCTGCCCCCGATCGGCAGCGGGCTGGCGCCGGGGACCGGCATCCGGGGCCGGTTGCGCGACGCCGCGATGCGCGCGCTCACCGCGCGCTCCTGGCGGGCGGGCCTGCGGCAGCGCGCGGCGGTGCGCACCGAGATCGGCTTGCCGGCCGCCGACCCCGGTCCGCTGCGACGGCTGATCGCCACGCTGCCCGCGTGCGAGGTGCCCCGCCCGGACTGGCCGCCGGAGGCGGTGCTGGTGGGCCCGCTGCACTTCGAGCCGACCGACCGGGCGCTGGACATCCCCGCGGGGTCCGGGCCCGTGGTCGTGGTCGCGCCGTCGACCGCGTCGACCGGCACCGAAGGCCTGGCCGAGGTGGGGCTGGCCTGCCTGATACCGGGGGACACCCTGCCGCCGGGGGCGCGGGTGGTGGTCTCGCGGCTGGGCGGGGCGGAGCTGACGGTGCCGCCGTGGGCGGTGGCCGGGCTGGGCAGCCAGGCCGAGTTGCTGACGCACGCCGACGTGGTGATCTGCGGCGGCGGGCACGGCATGGTGGCCAAGACGCTGCTGGCGGGGGTGCCGCTGGTCGCGGTGCCCGGCGGCGGCGACCAGTGGGAGATCGCCAACCGGATCGTCCGCCAGGGCAGCGCGCGGCTGGTTCGTCCGCTGAGCGCCGACGCGCTGGTGGCCGCGGTCAACGACGTGCTGGCAGCGCCGGGCTACCGGGCCGCGGCGCGGCGGGCCGCCGCTAGCACCGCCGACGTCGCCGACCCGGTCGCAGTGTGCCACGACGCGCTGGCGGTGGCCGGATGACCCGCCCCGCACGGCCTTATGCTTCGGCGGGAGGCACGCAATGAGGATGATCACGGCGGTCACGGCCGGCGCCCTGCTGGCGGGGCCGGTGTTCGGGGCGGGCGTCGCGCGCGCCGACAGCCCCGAGGAACAGCAGGCCTGTCAATTGATGGACGATCCCGCCGCCGCCGAGCAGGGACTCGCGCCGGCCGAATACGCCTTCATGCGACTGCGCGCCACGATGTCGGCGCAACACGCCCGCGACACCATGTCCCTCGCGGTCCAGGAGGACTGCCCGAATCACATCATCGACCTGCCGGCCAGCTGGCGATGACCGGCGTCGCGCCCCGGTGTCCGATCCATGCCCGCTGGGTATGTTCACTGGCGTGCGGCTAACGGAGTTTCACGAGCGGGTGGTGCTGCGCTTCGGTTCCACCTACGGGTCATCGGTCTTGGTCGATCACGTGCTGACCGGTTTCGACGGCCGGACGGCCGCCCAGGCCATCGAGGAGGGCATCGAGCCCCGCGACGTCTGGCGGGCGTTGTGCGTCGACTTCGACGTGCCCCACGAGCAGTGGTGACTCGCGCGCGTTATTCGTATGCCGGATAAGGGTTTTGCCGCAGCACCGTGGCCAGGTGCACGGCATTGCGGGCCGCGTTGGCGGTGGCGGACGCGACCGCGTCCGGGACGTCGTCGAGGTCGGTGTAGTCCGTGCCCTGCATCGCCTCGCCGTTCCAGTAGGTGCAGCCCTGCGCGGCGATCGAGAACCCGATGTCGTTGAGCGCCTGAAAGAGGTCGGCCACGATCTTGTGCGCGCCGTCCTCGTTGCCGACGACCGCGGCCAGGGCCACCTTGCCCACCATTGCCGGCCGTCCCGTGTCGTCGGTGTCGGACAGCTCGGCATCCAGGCGCTCCAGGACGCGCTGCGCGACGCTGGACATGTGCCCGACCCAGGTGGGCGTCGACACGATGACGATGTCGGCCGCCTTGATCTTGGTCAGCACCGCCGGCCACTCGTCGCCCGGGCCCATGTCGGCCTCGACACCCGGCAGCAGCGCCAGGTCCACGCATCGCACCTTCTCGCCCTGGACGCCCGCGCCGCGCAGCTGATCGAGCAACTGGTCGGCGAGCAGGTCGCTGCTGGACGGCGCGGGGCTCTTCTTCAACGAGCAGACCAGCGCGAGGGCGCGCAGGGACGGTGCTGAGGTCGGGGCCATGGTGGGCCACATACCCCGGCGCGGCGGCACCAAACGGCGCCCGGCCCTACCGCGGCGTCCGGTGCAGCACGCAGTCGCCGCACAACGAGCCGTCGGGCAGGCGATAGAACAGGCAGCAGCTGCGGCGCCGGAAGCCCAGCCGCGGGCCGGTGATCACGCCGGATCCGGCCAGCACGCCGGTGTCCAGCAGGGACCGGGTGGTCTCGGTGATCGCGCGGCGCAGGTCGGGCCGCGCCGTCAGCAGCGCCCGCGCGGCGCCCACCAGCGCGGAGGCGATGTTGCCCGCGAGCAGCGCCGGCGCCAGCTTGACCCGCAGGCCGGCGGCGAGCGGGCGCATGTGCTCGCTCACCACGGCGCGATACAGCGCGTCCGGTGAATCGGCGGGCATCCCAACGGGTCGGGGCAGTCGTAGCTGCGCGCCGTCGTCGGCGCGTTGCAGGTCGTCGAGCCGGGGGAGGACGCCGTGGCCGATCGCGCACGCGAGCACCGGCGACCACAGCCGGGTGGCGTGGCCGAGGTGAACCAGCGAGGCGCCGATCCGCAGGTCGGTCGTGCGGTAGCGCCGGGCGGTGGCGTCGATCAGGTCGGCGCAGCCGTCGGTGTAGGACTGGGTGACCGGATGCCATCCCGCCGCGTCGCCGCCGACGGTCAGGGCGAAAAAGCCTCCATAGGAAGCCGTTTCGGCCAGCTCGGTGGAGATGTCCATCGCGTCGCGCCCGCCTCTTGAGGAAATCCGCCGCGAAGCCCCGTCGACGCCTTTCGGTGGCCGATGTTGCCACACGCGATGGCGATGAACGGCGTGTCAGACTTGAATCGAACACCTGTTCGGCTAGTGTGGGGAGCGTTCGGCCAGTCAACTTGTCGGTGGGCTTCTCTAGTGTCACCGCCAACCGACCGATACCGGTCAGACGAACACCGACTATAGGAGAGACACCATGGCGCAAGCCCCCGATCGCGAGAAGGCTCTCGAACTGGCGATGGCCCAGATCGAAAAGAGCTACGGCAAAGGCTCGGTAATGCGTCTCGGCGACGAGATGCGCCAGCCGATCTCGGTCATCCCGACCGGATCCATCGCACTGGACGTGGCCCTGGGCATCGGCGGCCTGCCCCGCGGCCGGGTCGTGGAGATCTACGGCCCGGAATCCTCGGGTAAGACCACCGTCGCCCTGCACGCCGTGGCCAACGCCCAGGCCGCCGGCGGCGTCGCGGCCTTCATCGACGCCGAGCACGCCCTGGACCCGGAGTACGCCAAGAAGCTCGGCGTGGACACCGATTCCCTGCTGGTCAGCCAGCCCGACACGGGGGAGCAGGCCCTCGAGATCGCCGACATGCTGATCCGCTCCGGCGCCCTGGACATCCTGGTCATCGACTCGGTGGCGGCGCTGGTGCCGCGCGCGGAGCTCGAAGGCGAGATGGGGGACAGCCACGTCGGCCTGCAGGCCCGGCTGATGAGCCAGGCGCTGCGGAAAATGACTGGCGCGCTGAACAATTCGGGCACCACCGCGATCTTCATCAACCAGCTGCGCGAGAAGATCGGCGTGATGTTCGGCAGCCCCGAGACCACCACGGGCGGAAAGGCGCTGAAGTTCTACGCCTCGGTGCGCATGGACGTTCGCCGGATCGAGACCCTCAAGGACGGCACCAACGCGGTGGGTAACCGCACCCGGGTCAAGATCGTCAAGAACAAGGTGTCGCCGCCGTTCAAGCAGGCCGAGTTCGACATCCTCTACGGCCGGGGCATCAGCCGGGAAGGCTCGCTGATCGACATGGGGGTGGATCAGGGCTTCATCCGCAAGTCCGGTTCCTGGTTCACCTATGAGGGCGAGCAGCTCGGCCAGGGCAAGGAGAACGCCCGCACCTTCTTGATGGAGAACGACGAAGTGGCCAACGAGATCGAGAAGAAGATCAAGGAAAAGCTCGGCATTGGCGCGGTCGTGACCGATGACTTGTCCGATGACAGCGTCCTGCCCGCCCCCGTCGATTTCTGATCCCTCCCGCGAGGAGCAGGCGCGGGCGCTGTGCCTGCGCCTGCTCACCGCGAGAGCGCGCACCCGGGCCGAGCTGCGCGGCCGGCTGGCCAAGCGGGGCTATCCCGACGACGTCAGCGAGCGGGTGCTCGACCGGTTGGCCTCCGTCGGCCTGATCGATGACACCGACTTCGCCCAGCAGTGGGTGCGGTCCCGCCGCGCGCACGCCGGAAAGAGCAAGCGCGCCTTGGCCGCCGAGTTGCACACCAAGGGCGTCGACAACGAGGTGATCACCACCGTGCTGGCCGGCATCGACGCCGGCGCCGAGCGGGACCGGGCCGAACAGCTGGTCCGGTCCAAGCTGCGCCGCGAGACGCTCAGCGACGACGACGCGCGGGTGACGCGGCGGCTGGTGGGGATGCTGGCGCGCCGCGGCTACAGCCAGAACCTGGCGTGCGAGGTGGTGTTCGCCGAGCTGGCCGCCGAGCGGGAGCGCCGCCGCGTCTAGGCGGTGACGTGCGGTTTCACCCGCGCCGACCGCCCGCCGTACCATGGCCCCGTGACTTCGACGGTGCGAGAGGCGGTGGCGCGGGGCGCCGCACCGGCGCGCACCTACCAGGTCCGCACCTACGGCTGCCAGATGAACGTCCACGATTCCGAGCGGCTGGCGGGCCTGCTGGAGGCGGCCGGATACCAGCGGGCGGCCGAGGACGCCGACGCCGACGTGGTGGTGTTCAACACCTGCGCGGTTCGCGAGAACGCCGACAACAAGCTGTACGGCAACCTCAGCCACCTGGCGCCGCGCAAGCGGGGTAATCCCGAGATGCAGATCGCGGTCGGGGGCTGCCTGGCGCAAAAGGACCGGGACGCGTTGCTGCGCAAGGCGCCGTGGGTCGACGTCGTCTTCGGCACCCACAACATCGGGTCGCTGCCCACGCTGCTCGAGCGGGCCCGGCACAACAAGGTCGCCCAGGTCGAGATCGCCGAGGCGCTGCAGGAGTTCCCGTCGTCGCTGCCCAGCGCCCGCGAATCCGCTTACGCCGCTTGGGTTTCCATCTCGGTCGGGTGCAACAACAGCTGCACGTTCTGCATCGTGCCGTCGCTGCGGGGCAAGGAGGTCGACCGCAGCCCCGACGACATCCTGGCCGAGGTCGCCTCGCTGGTGGACGACGGCGTGCTCGAGGTCACGCTGCTGGGCCAGAACGTCAACGCCTACGGGGTGTCCTTCGCCGATCCCGCGCTGCCGCGCGACCGCGGGGCCTTCGCCCGCCTGCTGCGCGCCTGCGGCGAGATCGACGGGCTGGAGCGGGTGCGGTTCACCTCGCCGCACCCGGCCGAATTCACCGACGACGTCATCGAGGCCATGGCGCAGACGCCGAACGTGTGCCCCGCCCTGCACATGCCGCTGCAATCCGGGTCCGACCGGGTGCTGCGCGCGATGCGGCGCTCGTATCGCGCCGAGCGCTACCTCGGCATCATCGACCGCGTCCGGGCGGCGATGCCGCACGCCGCCATCACCACCGATCTGATCGTCGGGTTCCCGGGTGAGACCGAGGACGATTTCGCCGCCACGCTGGACGTCGTGCGCCGGGCCCGGTTCTCGGCCGCCTTCACCTTCCAGTACTCCAAGCGGCCCGGCACCCCCGCCGCCGACCTCGACGGTCAGCTACCGAAAGCCGTTGTGCAGGAACGCTATGAGCGGCTGGTCGCGCTGCAGGAGGAGATCTCGCTGCAGGGCAACCAGGCCCTGGTCGGCCAAACCGTCGAACTGCTCGTCGCCACCGGCGAGGGGCGCAAGGACACCGCCACCGCCCGGATGAGCGGGCGGGCGCGCGACGGCCGGCTGGTTCACTTCGCCGTCGGCGACGCGGCCCGCGGGTCCGCCGACACCCGGCCGCGCCCCGGCGACGTCATCACCACGATGGTCACCGGGGCCGCACCCCACCACCTCATCGCCGACGCGGGCATCCTGACCCACCGCCGCACCCGGGCGGGTGACGCGCACGCCGCAGGGCGGCGCCCGCGCGGCATCGGCCTGGGCATGCCCGCCGTCGGTCCGCCCGTCGGCCCGGCCCAACCCCTGGGATGTGCACGATGAAAAAAGACGACACACAACTTGGCGCCCTGCGCACCGAGATCGAGGCCGCCGAACGCCGGGTGGCGCGCGGGATCGACCCCGGCCCACGGGGCTTCTTCGTGTCGATCCTGGTGTTCGTGCTGCTCGGGTCGTTCATCCTGCCGCACACCGGCGATGTGCGCGGCTGGGACGTGCTGTTCGGGAGCCACGGCGCCGGCGCGGCCGCGGTCGCGCTGCCGTCGCGGGTGTTCGCCTGGCTGGCGCTGGTCTTCGGCGTGGGCTTTTCGATGCTGGCGCTGGTGACCCGGCGCTGGGCGCTGGCCTGGGTTGCGCTCGCCGGCTCGGCGATCGCGGGCGCGGCGGGCATGCTGGCGATCTGGTCGCGTCAGACCGTGGCCGCGGGGCACCCGGGGCCGGGGTGGGGCCTGATCGTCGCCTGGATCACCGTGCTGCTGCTCATCTATCACTGGGCGCGCGTGGTGTGGCAGCGGACCATCGTGCAGCTCGCCGCCGAGGAGCAGCGCCGCCGCGCCGCCTCCCAGCAGCAGTCGACCTCGCTGCTGGACGACCTGGACCGCCCGCGTGACGATCCCGGAAGCGGTACCGGATCGGGCGGCGGCAGCTAGGACTTGCGGCTCAGGGCCTCCACGGCCGCCTGCGCCCACTGCCGCCACTGTTCGGCGTTGGCTTTGGCCTCTTCGGCCTCTTTGGCCCGGCCCGCCGCCGCGGCCTTCTGGGCCTGCTGTTCGTATTGCTCGGCGCGCGCCTGGAATTGCTCGGCCCGGGCCTGCGCCTGGGGATCCGACCAATCCGCCTCGCCGGCGTCGCGCACCTTCTTCTCGACCGCGCGCAGCCGGCGCTCCAGCTCGGCGGTGCGCTCCCGCGGGACCTTGCCGATCGCGTCCCACTTCTCGACGATCGAGCGCAGCGCCGCCCGAGCGGCGTCGTGATTGCTGGTGTCCAGCTTTTCGGCCTCCGCCAGCAGCGCCTCTTTGGCCGTCGCGTTGGCGCGGAACTCCGCGTCCTTTTCCGCGGTCGCCGCGTTGCGGGCGGTGAAGAACACGTCCTGGGCGGCCTTGAAGCGCCGCCACAGCGCGTCGTCGACCTCCCGGGTCGCCCGCCCGGCCGCCTTCCATTCGGTGAGCAACTTGCGAAACTCCGCGCTGGTGGCGGTCCAGTCGGTCGAATCGGAGAGTTCCTCGGCCCGCTCGCACAGCCGTTCCTTGGCCTGGCGGATTCCCGAGCGTTCCCGATCCAACTCGGCGAAATGCGCTCCCCGCCGCCGGTTGAAGGCCTCGCGGGCCGCGGAATAGCGCTTCCACAACGCGTCGTCCACCTTGCGGTCCAGGCCGGTGATGGTCTTCCACTCGTCGAGGATCGCGCGCAGCCGGTCGCCGGCGGCCTTCCATTGCGTCGAGGTGGCGGCCAACTCCTCGGCCTCGGCGGCCAGCGCCTCCTTGCGGGCGGTCTGGGCGGCCCGATGTTCCTCGCGCCGGGAGCGGTCCGCGGCGACGGTCGCCTCGGCGTGTTCGGCGATGCTGGCCAGCCGGGTGGCCAAAGCGTCGATATCGCCCAGCACGGCGGCCGTCGGCAGCGTCTCGGCCAGCTCGGACGCGTGCGCCTTGATCTTGCGCGCGTCCCCGGTGCCCGAGGCCAGCCGCTCCTCCATCAGCGTGACCTCGGTGGCGAGGTCGTCGAATCGCCGGCCGAAGTGGGCGAACGCCGCTTCGCGGTCACCGGCCTGCCAGGAGCCCACGATCCGCTCGCCGGCGGCGCTGATCAGCCACACCGTGCCGTCGTCGTCCACGCGCCCGAACTGGTGCGGATCGCTGGGTGGGGGCGGCACCACGACCGGGTGAGCGGCCGGCCGCGACCCCGAGCCCGCGGGCCGCGGACCGGGACGCGGCCCCGGACGCGGCACCGGCCGGGCCGATTCGTCGCGAGGCTGGTCAGCCGTCATGCGCTCGTCACTACCCTTTCGCAAACCTTCCGCGCGGTTGGCGTACCGCGCGCCTGCCGCGCGTAGCGGCACCGTTCTTGCATCTGCGGACGTCCCACCCGGGTTTTCCCAGCAGGCGCCTAACAGTATTCAAGCAGCTTGCGCGACCACACGCCGCCACCTTGGTATTCGGGGCGGGGAACCGGGGCGGCCGCCTCGGCTCGCGCTACCTGTGATGTTCTCTTAGAGTTATCCAAGCGGTCACATAGATTGCTGAAGTAATAATCGAAGGATCGCCCGCGGCGCGGCCGGACGTGTGAAACGTCATAGATTTGTATCTGAACTGAACGCGAAATGTGCGTGTATTTGCTTGCGCCCCGGGGAAAGCTGGGTCGGACGGTCGTGAGCTCTGGGGGTCGGGGATATGTCGAAAGTTGATGTCGCAGCGTTGATTGCCTTGTGCGCGGCGCTGGCATCGGCGATCGGCGACGTGATCCGTCAGCGCTCCGCGCACGAGATCACCGACAAGCAGGTCGGGCACCTCGAACTGTTCCGCATGTCGCTGCGCGACGCGCGATGGTGGCTCGGCGGCATGGCCGCGGTCACCAATTACAGCCTGCAGGCCGCCGCCCTGGCGTGGGGCTCGGTGGTCATGGTGACCGCCCTGCAGGTGACCGCGCTGCTGTTCGCGCTCCCGATCTACGCGCGGCTCGCCCATCATCGGGTCAAGCCGCGGGAATGGATCTGGGCGCTGGTCCTGGCGGCCGGGCTGGCGGTGGTCATCATCGTCGGCGACCCGGAGTCCGGCCACCAGCGCGCGCCGCTGCAGACCTGGATCATCGTGGCCCTGGTCATGGCGCCGCTGCTGGTGGGCTGCGTGGTGGCCGCACGAATCTGGTCCGGCAGCCCGTTCGCGGCGGTGCTGCTCGCGGTGGTGGCGGGGTCCTCGCTGGCGCTGTTCGCGGTGTTGACCAAGGGCATCGTCGAGATGTCCGAGCACGGCGTCGCGCGCGTGCTGACCTCGCCGGAGTTCGTGCCCTGGCTGCTGGTGGCGCTGGCCGGGATGATCTTCCAGCAATCGGCATTCCGCGCCGGCACGCTGACCGCGTCGCTGCCGACGATGACGGTCGCCAAGCCGGTGGTCGCGGGGCTGCTCGGAGTGCTGGTGCTGGGCGAGACGGTCAACGCCAGCGGGGCCGAGTCGTTCGTGCTGGTCGCCGCGGTGTCGGTGGTGATCGTCGCGACCATCGCGCTGGCGCGCGGCGAGGCCGCCGCCGTCGACCGGACCGAATCCGGTGGGGGCGCACCGCGAAGAAAGCGGGCCCGGGACGCATCCGCCGAAGAGAGCCTCGGTCCCTACGGCGAGTGCCTGGTGGTCGCCGACGGCCCACGCTGCTGACTGGTTCGCTGGTGGCGGCCCGATCACGTTAGTTTGGTGGCGTGCTGAGCGCCATTGCCATCGTCCCGTCGGCGCCGGTGCTTGTTCCCGAACTTGCCGGGGCGGCCGCCGCCGAGGTGGCCGATCTGGTCGCGGCGACGCTCGCGGCGGCCGCGTTGCTGCCCGAACGCTGGGTGATCATCGGGACCGGCCCCGCCGACGAGGAATTCGGTCCCGACGCCGCGGGCACGTTCGCGGGTTTCGGAGTTGACGTGCGTGTCCGGTTGTCACCGCAGGACGGCGACGAGCCCGAGCCACTGGCACTCCCGGTGTGCGCGCTGCTGGGCGGCTGGGTGCGCGGCCGGGCGCAGCCGCAGGCCAGCGCGCGGGTCCGCGTCTACCGCGGCGACCACGGCGCCACCGCGGCGCTTCGCCGCGGCCGCGAACTGCGAACCGAGATCGACCGGCTGCCCGAGCCGATCGGGGTGCTGGTCGTCGCCGACGGCGCCAACACCTTGACCCCGTCCGCCCCCGGCGGACACCACCCGGACAACGCGCCCGCGCAAGAGGCCCTCAACGACGCGCTCGCCGACGGCGACGTGGCGGCGCTGACCCGCCTGCCGCCCCAGATCCTGGGGCGGGTCGCCTTTCAGGTGCTGGCCGGCCTGGCCGAGCCGGGGCCCCGATCCGCCAAGGAGCTGTACCGGGGGGCGCCCTACGGGGTGGGATACTTCGCCGGCGCCTGGCAGCTGTGACGGTGGCCGTGCGACCACTGGCCATCATCGGTCCCACCGGAACGGGCAAGTCGCAGCTGGCCCTCGACATCGCGGAGCGGCTGGGCGCACAGATCGTGAACGCCGACGCGATGCAGCTGTATCGGGGCATGGACATCGGCACCGCCAAGCTGCCCGTCGACGCGCGCCGCGGCATTCCGCATCACCAGCTCGACGTCCTCGACGTCACCGAGACCGCGACCGTCGCCCGCTATCAGCAAGCCGCCGCCGCGGACATCGAGGCGATCGCGGCCGCCGGCGCGGTGCCCATCATCGTGGGCGGCTCCATGCTCTACATCCAGTCACTCCTCGACGACTGGTCGTTTCCCGCCACCGATCCCGCCGTGCGCGCACGCTGGGAGCGGCGGCTGGGCGAGGTCGGGGTGGGGGAGCTGCACGCGGAGCTGGCCCGTCGCGACCCCGCCGCGGCCGCATCGATCCTGCCCACCGACGCGCGCCGCACGGTGCGGGCCCTGGAAGTGGTGGAACTGACCGGCCGGCCGTTCGCCGCCTCCGCGCCCCGGATCGGCGCCCCGCGATGGGACACCGCCATCATCGGATTGGACTGTGACACAACGATTCTCGATGACCGGCTGGCCAAGCGGACCGACGCCATGTTCGACCAGGGCCTGGTCGGGGAGGTCACCGCCCTGCTCGAGCACGGCCTGCGCGACGGGGTCACCGCCTCGCGAGCCCTGGGCTACGCGCAGGTGATCGCGGCGCTCGACGACGGTGGCGGCCCGGATCGACTCCGCGAGGCCAGGGAGCAGACGTTCGTGGGCACCCGCCGCTACGTGCGACGGCAGCGCTCGTGGTTCCGGCGCGACCACCGGGTGCAGTGGCTCAACGCCGACGATCGCGCCGGGCTCGTCGACGGCGCGGTACGCGCGTGGCGGCACGTATCCTGAACTGGTGAAATTCGCAAAGGGCCACGGCACCCAGAACGACTTCGTGGTGCTGCCCGACCCGGCGGCCGAGCTGAGCCTGACCGGGTCCCGGGTGGCCGCCCTCTGCGACCGGCGACGCGGGCTGGGCGCCGACGGGGTGCTGAGGGTCACCACGGCCGGCGCCGCCGCCGCGGCCGGCGTGCTGGACCGGTTGCCCGACGGCGTGGCCGCCGACGACTGGTACATGGACTACCGCAACGCCGACGGGTCCATCGCCCAAATGTGCGGCAACGGCGTGCGGGTCTTCGCCCACTACCTGCGCGCGAGCGGGCTGGAGGACCGCGACGATTTCGTCGTCGGGTCGCTGGCCGGCCCCCGGCCGGTCAGCGTGCATCGCGTCGACGGGACCACCGCCGACATCAGCGTCGACATGGGCAAGGCCAACACGCTCGGCCCGGGCGACGCCGTCCTGGGCGGGCGGCGATTTTCCGGCGTGGCGATCGATGTGGGCAATCCCCACTTGGCCTGCGTCGACCCCGACCTGACCGTCGACGCGCTGGCCGCGCTGGACGTGGCCGCGCCGGTCAGTTTCGACCCCGCCCAATTCCCGGACGGGGTGAACGTCGAGATCCTCACCGCACCGGACGCCGGGGCGGTGCACATGCGCGTCCACGAGCGGGGGGTCGGCGAAACACGCTCGTGTGGCACCGGAACGGTCGCGGCCGCGGTCGCCGCGCTGGCCGGCACCGGGGCGGACACCGGCACGCTGACCGTCCGGGTGCCGGGCGGCGAGGTCGTCGTCACCATCACCGACGCCACCAGCTACCTGCGCGGGCCGTCGGTACTGGTGGCCCACGGAGAAATCAGCGAGGAATGGTGGCGCGCACAGTAGCGTTAATTCAGATGCACGCCACCGACTTTGCGTGCATCATCTCTTATTGCCTATGACACATCCCGAATTTCGCGATCACGCGGTCACGGAGCCCAGCACGGGCGAACTCGCCCTCGAGGATCGGTCGGCGCTGCGCCGCGTCGCCGGCCTGTCCACCGAGCTCGCCGACGTCACCGAGGTCGAATACCGCCAGCTTCGACTGGAGCGGGTCGTCCTGGTGGGCGTGTGGACCGACGGCACCGCCGCCGACAGCCAGGCCAGCATGGCCGAGCTGGCCGCCCTCGCCGAAACGGCCGGCTCCCAGGTGCTCGAAGGGCTCATCCAGCGCCGCGACAAGCCCGACCCGTCGACCTACATCGGCTCGGGTAAGGCCGCCGAACTGCGCGAGGTGGTGCTGGCGACCGGCGCCGACACCGTCATCTGCGACGGTGAACTGTCCCCGGCTCAGCTGACCGCGCTGGAGAAGGCGGTGAAGGTCAAGGTCATCGACCGCACCGCGCTGATCCTGGACATCTTCGCCCAGCACGCCACGAGCCGGGAGGGCAAGGCGCAGGTGTCGCTGGCCCAGATGGAATACATGCTGCCGCGGCTGCGCGGTTGGGGTGAGTCGATGTCGCGGCAGGCCGGTGGCCGCGCCGGCGGCAGCGGGGGAGGCGTGGGCCTGCGCGGTCCCGGTGAGACCAAGATCGAGACCGACCGGCGGCGCATCCGCGAGCGGATGGCGAAGCTGCGCCGCGAGATCAAGGACATGAAGCAGGTCCGCGACACCCAGCGCAGCCGGCGGTTGCACAGCGACGTGCCGTCGATCGCCATCGTCGGCTACACCAACGCCGGCAAGTCCAGCCTGCTCAACGCGCTGACGGGCGCCGGGGTGCTGGTGCAGGACGCGCTGTTCGCCACCCTGGAGCCCACCACGCGGCGCGCCGAGTTCGACGAAGGACGTTCGTTCGTGCTCACCGACACCGTCGGGTTCGTCCGGCACCTGCCCACCCAGCTCGTCGAGGCCTTCCGCTCCACCCTGGAGGAGGTCGTCGACGCCGACCTGCTGGTGCACGTCGTCGACGGCTCCGACGTCAACCCGCTGGCGCAGATCAATGCGGTCCGACAGGTGGTCACCGACGTCATCGCCGACCATGACGGCGCGCCCCCGCCCGAGCTGCTGGTGGTGAACAAGGTCGACGCCGCAAGCGATTTGGCGTTGGCCAAGCTCCGCCACGCGCTGCCGGGCGCGGTGTTCGTCTCCGCGCGCACCGGCGAGGGCATCGACGCCCTGCGCCGCCGCATCGCCGAGCTGGCCGTGCCCGCCGACACGGCCGTGGACGTGGTGATCCCGTATCACCGCGGGGACCTGGTGGCCCGCCTGCACGCCGACGGGCGCGTCCAGCACGAGGAGCACGACGCCGAGGGCACCCGGATCAAGGCCCGGGTCCCGGTCGCCCTGGCCGGCCGGCTGCGCGAGTTCGCCGCCCGCTGAGCCGTCGGGCGTAGCGGCCGATTCCCCAGCGCACCGCCGGCGCCGACCCGCCAGCTGCCGACCAACCGTCCGGTTGGTATATGTTGGGCTGCAGAAATCACCGTCGCCGGAGGTCTATTCCATGAGCAGCGCCATCAAATACCAGCGCACTCTTTTCGAGTCAGAGCACGACCTGTTCCGCGAGTCCTACCGGGCCTTCCTCGAGCGCCACGTCGCGCCGTACCACGACGAGTGGGAGAAGGCGAAGATCGTCGACCGCGGCGTGTGGCTCGAGGCCGGCAAGCAGGGCTTCCTGGGCATGGCGGTGCCCGAGGAGTACGGCGGCGGGGGTAACCCGGATTTCCGGTACAACACGATCATCACCGAGGAGACCACCGCCGGTCGCTACAGCGGCATCGGTTTCGGCCTGCACAACGACATCGTGGCGCCGTACCTGTTGGCGCTGGCGACCGAGGAGCAAAAGCAGCGCTGGTTGCCGAAATTCTGCACCGGAGAACTGATTACGGCGATCGCGATGACCGAGCCGGGCACCGGCAGCGACCTGCAGGGCATCAAGACCCGCGCGGTCAAGCAGGGCGACCACTACGTGCTCAACGGTTCAAAGACGTTCATCACCAACGGGATCAACTCCGACCTGGTCATCGTCGTCGCGCAGACCGATCCGGACAAGGGCGCCCAGGGCTTCTCCCTGCTCGCCGTCGAGCGTGGGATGGAAGGCTTCGAGCGCGGACGGCACCTGGACAAGATCGGGCTCGACGCGCAGGACACGGCCGAGCTGTCGTTCACCGACGTGAAGGTGCCGGCCGAGAACCTGCTGGGCCAAGAGGGCATGGGGTTCATCTACCTCATGCAGAACCTGCCCCAGGAGCGGATCTCGATCGCCATCATGGCCGCCGCGGCGATGGAGCAGGTGCTGGAGCAGACGCTGCAATACACCAAGGAGCGCAAGGCTTTTGGCAAGCCGATCGGCAGCTTCCAGAACAGCCGCTTCGTGCTCGCCGAGCTGGCGACCGAGGCCACCGTGGTGCGCATGATGGTCGACGAATTCGTTCGCCTGCACCTGGACCACAAGCTGACCGCCGAGCAGGCCGCAATGGCCAAGTGGTACTGCACCGAGAAGCAGGTGCACCTGATCGACCGCTGCCTGCAGCTGCACGGCGGCTACGGTTACATGCGCGAATACCCGGTCGCCCGTGCCTATCTGGACGCCCGGGTGCAAACCATCTACGGCGGCACGACCGAAATCATGAAGGAAATCATCGGCCGCAGCCTCGGCGTATAGCTTTTCGTTTAACGGATCGTCGTCCAGTCGGCGAACGCCCCGCGGGCCGCGGTGGCCGCGCTCGATTGATGAAATCCCGGCCGGCTTTGGGCGCGATATGCGCCGACGCATGGATGGTCGCGATTCGGCCGTGGCCCGGCATCATTTCGACATCGGTGTGGTATCCCTTTTTGTAAAATTCGTGATTTGACTTCGCATTTCTTGTTGGCTGGAGCAAAGTTATGCGAGCCCGGCGATAAGGCGGATCGTGAGCGGGTCCATTCCCCGCGGAAGAACGGCCCGTTTCGCCGGTTATGCAGGTAAGGGCATAGCCGCAGATAGAGCCGTATCCGGAGGCTGGAAGGCTTGGTGAAGGTGCATAGAGGTCACATGCGCAAGCTGATCGGAAGCGCGCTGGTCAGCCTGACGACCACAGCACTAGCCGCCGTATTGCTGGCGCCCGTCGCCACCGCGAGCCCGATAGGTGACGCCGAAGCGGCGATGATGGCCGCGTGGGAGAAGGCCGGCGGCGACACGTCCCCGCTCGGCCCCCGCAAGGGTGACGTGTACCCCGCCGGGGAGGGGTTCGCCCTGGACTTCGACGGCGGCAAAATGTTCTTCACCCCGGCCACCGGGGCCAAATTCGCCTACGGGCCCATCCTGGAGAAATACGAGATGCTGGGCGGGCCGGCCGGTAGCGATCTGGGTTTCCCGGCCATCAGCGAAGTGCCGGGCCTGGCGGGCCCCGACAGCCGGGTGATCACCTTCTCGGCCACCGACAAGCCGGTGATTTTCTGGACGCCCGAGCACGGCCCGTACGTGGTGCGCGGCGCCATCAACTCCGCCTGGGACAAGCTGGGCAGCTCGGGCGGGGTGCTCGGTGTTCCGGTCGGCGACGAGACCTACAACGGCGAGGTGTCCTCGCAGAAGTTCAGCGGCGGCCAGGTTTCGTGGAACCGGCAGACCAAGCAGTTCACCACCGAACCGCCGGGGCTGGCCGACCAGTTGAAGGGCCTGCAGGTGGCGATCGATCCCACCGCGGCCATCAACATGGCGTGGCGGGCGGCCGGGGGACCCAACGGACCGCTGGGTGCCAAGCAGGGCGGGCAGACCCCGATCGGCGGTGACGGCATCGTCCAGAACTTCGCCGGCGGCAAGGTGTTCTTCACCCCGGCGACCGGCGCGAACGCGCTCGAGACCGACATCCTGGCCAAATACGAGTCGCTCGGCGGGCCCGTCGGCAGCGGCCTCGGATTCCCGGTCACCAACGAAACCGAGGGCGGCATCGGCCCGTCCAGCCGGATCTGCACCTTCTCGGCCGCCGACAAACCGGTGATCTTCCGTACCGCCGAGCACGGCGCGTTCGTCGTGCGCGGGGCGATGAAGGCCGCCTGGGACAAACTGCGCGGTCCGGCCGGCAAACTGGGGGCGCCCGTCGGCGACCAGGCCGTGGACGGTGACGTGATCTCGCAGCAGTTCACCGGCGGCAAGATTTCGTGGAACCGGGCGAAGAACACGTTCAGCACCGACCCGGCCAACCTGGCGCCGTTGTTGAGCGGCCTTCAGGTCTCGGGCCAGAACCAGCCGAGCAGTTCGGCCATGCCGTCACACGCCAACAAGTTCGGCTGGCATTCGTGGTGGTGGCTGGCCGCCATTCCGGTCCTGGTGCTGCTGGTGGTGGTGGCGTGGGCGCTGTTCGGATGGCGCCGGCGCCGCTCCGGCGCCGACGGTGCCGCCGGGTATGCGCCCGACCAGGGGTATGACGCGCCCTGGGGTCCGGAGGACCCCGACCTCGCGACCGAGCATTTCGCGCCGGGCGGGCCGCGCGAACCCGAGCGGCCGACCGATGCCGCGGCCACCGCGCGGGTCAGCTGGCAGCGTCAGGCGCCGTCGGAGAGCGACTACGGCGTCGAGCAGGAAGACCCCGACGCGATCGACACCGACTCCATTCCCGTCGTCTCGGAGGAGATGCTGGCGGAGGCCGACTATCCCGATGCCGAGGCCGATTACACCGACTACACCGACGCCGTTCCCGAGGTCGCCGAGGCCGAGACCGCCGACGATGCCGCCTACGTCGACGCCGACTACGCCGACGCCGGCTATCCGGAGGACGAGTACGCCGACGACGAGTATCCCGACGTCGCCGTTGCGCACACGCCGCCGGATGCCGACGCCGTCACCGGTGCCCTGGAAACCGCCGCGCCCGAGGATGAGTATCCCGACGTCGCGGTCCCTGAGGCGGAAGTCGAACCCGAGGACGATGTCGCCGCGGAGCCCGACGTGTCCGGGGCCGCCGAGGCCGGGGCGGTCGGCGCAGGGGCGGCCGGGGCCTTCGTCGCCGCGCAGCGATCCGGCGGTCGGCACGCCGCCGCGGACGACGCCGAGGACGGCTCGGAGAACGGGCTGGCGGGCCCGGACGGGCGCCCGACCATCCACCTGCCACTCGACGACCCGTACCAGGCGCCGGACGGCTACCCGATCAAGGCGAGCGCCCGGTACGGCCTGTATTACACGCCCGGCAGCGACCTGTACCAGGACACGCTGCCCGAGATCTGGTTGTCCAGCGAAGAGGTCGCGCTGGCCAACGGCTTCACCCGGGCCGACTAGCGGGGCCGCCGGCCGCTAGACCTTGCGGATCACCGTGACGACCTTGCCCAGCACGGTCGCGTCGTTTCCCGGGATGGGGTCGAACGCCGGGTTGTGCGGCATCAGCCACACCTGACCGCCGGCGCGTTTGAACGTCTTGACGGTGGCCTCGCCGTCCAGCATCGCCGCGACGATGTCGCCGTTGTCGGCGACGTTCTGCTGGCGCACGACGACCCAGTCGCCGTCGCAGATCGCGGCCTCCACCATCGAGTCGCCCACCACTTTGAGCAGGAACAGCGTGCCCTCGCCGACCAGCTCGCGCGGCAGCGGGAACACGTCTTCGACGGCTTCCTCGGCCAGGATGGGTCCACCGGCCGCGATCCGCCCGAGAACCGGGACGAACGTGGGTTCCGGCAACGCATCCGACCCGGCCACCTCGGTGGCGGGCGCGGCCACGTCGTCGTCGGCGCCGCGGACATCGACCGCCCGGGGCCGGTTGGGGTCGCGGCGCAAATACCCCTTGCGTTCCAGCGTGCGCAGCTGGTGCGCCACCGAGGACGTCGACGTCAGCCCGACGGCGTCGCCGATCTCCCGGATGCTCGGGGGATAGCCGCGGCTGGTCACCGAGGCGCGAATGACATTCAAAATGGTGCGCTGCCGCTCGGTCAGCGCGGAGTCCACGGAGTGCAGCCGGCCGTCCGCCGCGGCCGGGCCGGTGTTCGGGGAAGTGTCGTTGCTGTCGCCCATGGCACTGAATGTAGCCGCACCGCCGACAAGAATCAAACATGTGTTCGACTGGCGTGTCGCCCGGGCGTCCCGGGCCGGAAAAGCGCCGCCATCGGCCGAATCACAAATGTGTAACTCTTGCCGAGACCGGGTATTTGTGCCTCGTGACAGTGGTAGAGGCCGACGGAGTTGCCGGTGGTGTGATCTAGCGTTTTGCTCGTGCGACACGCTTCGCTCAAATGTTCGGGTTTCGAACACACAAGCGATTAGAGTCGAACACACGAGCGAGAGCTAGTTGACCGGAGGAACGCAGATGACAGTCATCCACACGCTTGCGCCGCGCACCAGCAGTCTTCGGCGCCCGGTCAACGGACCGGTTCAGGGCGTTCGGTACGGCAGGGACGGCCTGGCCCGCTCGCGGCGCCCCGCGCCGTCGCGGCCCGCGGGCGCCCCGACGCGCTACTACGGCACCGGGGTCGCGATGTCTGTCGCTCCGCACCGCAGGCGCGCCGTCACCTGGGCGACGACGGTTGGTCTGGCACTCGCCGCCGGGGCGATCACGCTGTGGCTGGGCCTCGTCGCGAACGTGGGGCAGGCGCTCAACGGCGACTCGACGAATTCGGCCGCCCCCGTCCCGAACCGGCTCGCCGTCGTGCGGGTCGACGCGGGGGAGTCACTGCAGGATGTCGCTCACCGCGTGGCCCCCGACGCGCCGGCCGCCGCGGTGGCCGATCGCATCCGTGAGCTCAACGACCTGAACTCGCCGACGCTGGTTGCCGGCCAAACGCTGATCGCCCCGATCGGCTGACGGTCGTTGTGTCCCAACGGTTCCGGCCCGTGAGGTGCGCGGCCCGCGTGGCGCCGCCCCAGGGAGGGCGGCTCCGTTAGCCGTGCAGGTCAGCGCACGGGTACGCTCAAAGTTCTGCGGTACCCGGTTGTCGGCACGGTGAAGGAGCGGTCATGCACTGTCCCTTCTGCCGCCATCCGGATTCCCGGGTGATCGACTCGCGCGAAACCGACGAGGGGCAGGCCATCCGGCGTCGCCGATCGTGCCCCGAATGCGGAAAGCGTTTCACCACCGTGGAAACCGCGGTCCTGGCGGTGGTCAAGCGCAGCGGCGTCACCGAGCCCTTCAGCCGGGAAAAGGTCATCAGCGGAGTCCGCCGGGCCTGCCAGGGCCGCCAGGTGGACGACGACGCGCTGAATCTGCTGGCCCAGCAGGTCGAAGACACCGTGCGCGCCGTGGCCTCCCCGGAGGTCCCCAGCCACGAGGTCGGCCTGGCCATCCTCGGGCCGCTGCGCGATCTCGACGAGGTGGCGTACTTGCGGTTCGCGTCCGTGTACCGCTCCTTCGAGTCCGCCGACGACTTCGAGCGCGAGATCCAGGCGCTGCGCGAGCACCGCGGAGTGGCCACGCCGGGCTGACGGATCCCGCCGGGGGGCCCGCTAGGCTCGGTGCATGCCCCCTGAGTTGCATCCCGACCTGGCGGCCCTGGCCCCGCTCCTCGGCACGTGGGTCGGCCAGGGCGCGGGCAAGTACCCGACGATCCCGCCGTTCGACTACCTCGAAGAAGTCACGTTCGCCCATGTGGGCAAACCCTTTTTGGCCTACGCCCAGAAAACCAAGGCGGTGGCCGACGGCAAGCCGCTACACGCCGAGACGGGATACCTTCGCGTGCCGCAGCCGGGCCACGTCGAGCTGGTGCTGGCCCACCCGAGCGGCATCACCGAGATCGAGGTCGGCACCTATTCGGTCACCGGCGACCTCATCGACATGCAGATGTCCACCACGACGGTCGGCCTCACGCCTACGGCCAAAGAGGTGACGGGACTGGGGCGTTGCTTCCGCATCGACGGCGATGAGCTGTCCTACACGGTGCAGATGGGTGCGGTCGGCCAGCCGCTGCAGGACCACCTGGCCGCGGTGTTGCACCGGCAGCGCTGAGCGTGCGACCGCCGGCGGCCCCGGTCAGTCCAGCTGTCGCACACCGTCGTTGACCACCCGCCCGGCCACCGCGACCCAGCCCTCGGCGCTCCAGGTGGTTTCGATGACCGAGCCGTTGCCCTGGGTGATCCGCAGGTTTTGGCTCAGGTAGTCGGTGATGCGCATCGCGGCCGAACCGGTCGCCTCGTCTTCGGCCACACCGAGGTTGGCGGCGAACATGCGCACCCGCAGCGCCCCGGCGGCCCGGTCGGTCCAGGCCCACAGGTAGTGCGCCGTGTCGTCGGGGAAGTCCGTCGGGTCGGCGGCGAGAACATCGTCGGCCGAAGCGAATTCGTGCAACGCGAACTCGGGCGCCCATTCCGCGCGGGCGCTGATGCGGGTGTGGTGTTCGTCGTAGCCCACCTGCACGATTCCCGCCGGTATCTGCAACGTGTTGATCGGCCGACCGTTCTCCCGCAGCCACCACGAGGCGCCGACCGTCGGGTGCCCGGCGAACGGCAGCTCGGTCCGGGGCGTGTAAATGGTGGCGTGCGCGGTCGCGGAGCCCGCGGCCGGACGGTCGACGAAAACCGTTTCGCTGTAGCCCAATTGGGTCGCCACCCGTTGCCGGTCCGCGACCCCGACCTCAGCGGCATCCACCACGCCGAGCGGATTGCCGAAATTGCCGTCCGCGTCGGTGAACACCCGCAACACCGTGACGTCGATACCCATGGCCCGACTGTACGACCCCGAACCGCGCCGCCTCGATCAAGGTGGAATCAGGTGGCGCTGCGTTCGTCGGACCCCATGGCGTTCAGCACGGCGACGCGCGTGGGCGCCGGGCCGCTCACGGCCCGCTCGCCACCACCGGTGCGCAGCAACCCGCGCAGCGCGGCCTGATCGTATTCGGCGGGCGCGGTCGAATCCATGAAGCGCTCGACGACCTCGATGAAGCGGGCGGGGTCGTCGTGAAAGGGAAAGTGGCCGGAGCCCTCGAAGATCTCGAGCCGCGAACCGGGCATCGCGGCATGGGCCATCCACGCGTGCCGGACCGGGACCACCACATCCTTGGTGCCCCAGACGATCTGCACCGGGATGGCTTCGGTCAAATAACATCGGTCGAGCATGGTGACGATCTGCCCGCGCCAGTCCACCACCGCCCGCAGGGTTCGGCTGAATGCCGCCGACGCCGTCGGTTCCGGCAGATCGTCGAGGATCCGCAGGACGTTGGGCAGGTCACGGCCCAGGCCGGTGCTGCCCAGCGCGGCGCCCAGGACCCGGCCCACGACCTGAACCGCCGGCAGCACCAGGGGCAATCGCAGCAGGGCGATGGCTTCGCTGCCCATCGGCAGCGAAGCCCACCGCAGGACGAAGTTGACGTCCTTGGTCACGCCGCCGGCGCCCACCAGGATCAGCCGCTCCACCAAATGCGGGAACTGGTAGGCGAATTGCATGGCCACACCGCCGCCCAAGGAATGACCGACGATGGTGGCCCGTTCGATGTCGAGCACGCTGAGCAGGTCCCGCATCCCGTTGGCGTATGCGGCGATCGAGTAGTCGGCGCGCGGCTTGTCGGATCGGCCGTGACCCAGCAGGTCCGGGGCGATGACCGTGAAGCGCTGGGCGAGCTTGGCCTGCACGGCATTCCACGTGGTGGAGTTGTCGCCGATGCCGTGGATCAGCAGGATCGCCGGCCCGGAGCCCGCGATGCGGTAGGCGCGCCGGTAACCGTGGATGGTGCGGAACTCGAGTGTGGGTGCGGTCACTTCGCGCACCGGGCGGAGCCTGTTCTTGCGCTTCCGCTCGGTCATAGGGCCAACCTTGCTGTCGGGCCGGGCTAAGGGCGGTGTGGCTGGGTGTTCGGCAGAGGGTCAGGCCTGATCGTCGTCGTCGAACTTCTTCTCCGCCTGCTGGGCGAGAAATCGCTCGAACTCCGCGCCCAGCTCGTCGCCGCTCGGCAGATCCTCGTCGCGCGACAGTAACGATCTGTTCTCCTGAGCGTCGATGAAGGCATCGTACTGGCGCTCCAGCGCCGCCACCACCTGAGCGACCTCTGCGCTCGCCTCGACCTGCTCGTCGATCTTGGCCCGGATCACCTCCGCGGCTTCGGTCAACGCGGTCAGCGGCAGCTCCAGCGACGCGGTCTTGGCGACCTGCTCGAGCAACGCCTGAGCTGCGGCCGGGTAATCGGTCTGGGTGAGGTAGTGGGGGACGTGCACGGTGAAGCCGACCACCTCATGGCCGTGCTGGGCCATCCGGTACTCGAGCAGGTTGGACGCGCTGCCCGGGACCTGGATCTCGGCGATCCACGGCTGGAAATTGGCGATCAGCTCCGGGTTGTTGGAGTGCGCGGTCATCGTGGTCGGCCGCGTGTGCGGAACGGCCATCGGGACGGTGCCCAGGCCGATGGTCTGGCGCACGTTGAGCCGCTCGGCCAGCAGGCGGACTGCGGTGATGAAGCGCTCCCACTTGAGATCGGGCTCCATGCCGGCCAGCAACAGGAACGGGGTGCCGACGGTGTCGCGCAACGCGTAGAGGCTCAGCTCCGGGTCGTCATAGTTGGTGAAGTGATCGGTCTTGAAGGTCATCAGCGGCCGCCGTGAGCGGTAGTCCAGCAATTCGTCGATCGCGAAGGACGCGACCAGCTCGGTGTCCAGCACGGCCTTGAGATGCGAGGCCGCCAGCCGGATGGCGTGACCGGCGTCGGAAAAGCCCTCCAGGGCGTGCACCAGTACGGGGCCGCGGCCGTCGGACGTCGACAACTGCGGCGCGGGCAGCTCCAGCTCGTACATGCCGGGCTGGCCCTGCTGGTACTGGTCACCTGGGTCTCGATGGTGATCCATCTTCGATCGCCTCCTCTCGGGGGTCCCTTCAGGGTGCCCTACCAAGTGTCCCCTGAATCAGGCGGCACCCGGATAGAACAGCGAACTCGGTTCCGGCGTTCGCACCGTGGAACGCGATAATTCTCAGGCGTAATCCGGTGAGACCCTATCGGGGGTCCCCTCCGCGGCGTCAGCAAACCCCGTGGCGCACGGCGTCGCGCGGAAGTCGGCTCGCCGCCGCGGCGTCGGGCATGATGAAGGCGATGCGCATACCGATCCTGGTGCTCTGCTCGGTGGTGGGGGTGGCGACGTCGCTGACGTCGTGTCATCGGCCCGTCGAGCAGGTGTCGGGCGCCCCGGTGTCGGCGCCGCGGACCGGCGGCCCCGTGCAGCGGCTCAGCCAGCCCGAGCAGAAGGCGGTCGCGGGTCCGGTGGAGCCGGACCGGCGGATCGGGGCGATCTTCATCGACGGTGGGCCGCTCCACGTTTGCACCGGTTCGGTGGTGCATTCCAAGGGCGGGGACCTGATCATGACCGCGGCGCATTGTCTGGCCGGGGCGTCGCTGATCACCTTCGTTCCCGGTTTCGCCGGCGACGCCGCGCCCGCTCCCACCGACGTGTGGAAGGCCGACGCGGTCTACCTCGATCCGCGCTGGGTCGCCAGCAAGGATCCGCATGCCGACTACGCGATCGCGCGAGTCAGCAACGACACCGGCGCCAGCGTCGAGTCCCGCGCGGGTCTGGCGCTGACGCTGGGCGTGACGCCCCCACCGGGCAGTCGCGTCACCGTGCTGGGTTATCCGGTCGGCGTGGGCGGCGAGCCCATCGGGTGCCAGGGCAGCACCTCGGTCGGCGACAGCGGGTTCCCCGCGCTCGCGTGCGAAGGTCTGGTGGACGGCACCAGCGGCGCTCCGTGGGTCAGCGGCACCACGCTCACCGGGCTGATCGGCGGTCTCGAGCGCGGCGGGTGCGCGCCGGACATCTCGTATTCGGCGCCGTTCGACGCCCAGACCGCGGAGCTGCTGGCCCGCGCCGAAGTCGGTGGGCCGGGCGACCCCGTCCCCGGCGACCTGCAGGACGCCTGTTAGCCGTGGCGATCGCAAGCGCGGCCGTGGCCGCAGCGGGTCGCCACCATATGTCGGAGCCGGGCGCAGCGGGTCGCCACCATCTGGCCTAGCGGCGGAACCGGTTGAGCGCGCGCACCTTGTTCATCACGTCGAGCGCGGCCACCTTGTAGGCCTCGGAAAACGTGGGGTAGTTGAACACGGCGTCCACCAGGTAGTCCACCGTGCCCCCGCACCCCATCACCGCCTGCCCGATGTGCACCATCTCGGTGGCGCTGGTGCCGAAGATGTGCACGCCGAGCAGTTTCAGGTCCTCGGTGGACACCAGCAGCTTGAGCATCCCGTAGGAGTCCCCGGCGATCTGGCCGCGGGCCAGCTCCCGGTACCGGGCCACCCCGACCTCGTAGGGGACCGCGTCCTTGGTCAGCTCCACCTCGGTGGCCCCGACGTAGGAGACCTCGGGGATCGAGTAGATGCCGATCGGCTGCAGCTCGGTGATGCCGTCGCACGCTTCCCCGAACGCGTGGTAGGCGGCCAGCCGTCCCTGCTCCATCGAGGTCGCGGCCAGCGCGGGGAAACCGATTACGTCCCCGACGGCGTAGATGTGCGGCACCTTCGTCTGGAAATAGTCGTCAACGAAGATCCGGCCGCGGTTGTCGGCCTCCAGCTCGGCGTGGTGCAGGTCGAGATGGTCGGTCTGGCCCTGCCGACCGGCCGAGTACATCACCGTCTCGGCGGGGATCTGCTTGCCGCTGGCCAAGGTGGTGACGGTGCCCGCCGAGCCGACGTCGACCGCGGTCACCTCCTCGCCGAACCGGAACGTCACCGCCAGGTCGCGCAGGTGGAACTTCAGGGCCTCGACCACCTCGGGGTCGCAGAAGTCCAGCATGTCACCGCGCTTTTCCACCACGGTGACCTTGGTGCCCAGCGCGGCGAACATCGAGGCGTACTCGATGCCGATGACCCCGGCGCCGACGACCACCATCGAGGCCGGCAGCGTCTTGAGGTCGAGGATGCCGTCGGAGTCGAGCACGCGCTCCTCGTCGAACTCGACGCCGGACGGCCGCGCCGGCCGCGTTCCGGTGGCGATGACGATGTATTTGCCACTGATGGTTACCTTTTCGCGCCGCGACGGGTCTTCGACCTCGATGGTGTGCGGGTCGACGAACCGCCCGTGGCCGATCAGCAGGTCGATGCGGTTGCGCATCAGCTGGTTGCGCACCACGTCGACTTCCTTGCCGATCACGTGCTGGGTGCGGGCCAGCAGATCAGCCGGGGTGATCTTCTCCTTGACCCGATAGCTCGCGCCGTAGAGTTCGCGCTGGCTCATCCCGGTGAGGTAAAGGACCGCCTCGCGCAACGTCTTTGACGGGATGGTGCCGGTCTGGACGCAGACGCCGCCGATCATCTGGCCGCGTTCGACGATGGCGACCGACTTGCCCAGCTTGGCCGAGGCGATGGCGGCCTTCTGCCCGCCGGGCCCCGAACCGATGACCACCATGTCGTACTCTTGCGCCGAGCCCATGGGCTAAACAGTAGAGCAGCACAACTCACAGTGCCGGGTTCATCCACAGCTGGGTTGCCGCGCCGGCGCGCGCGAGCACCGGCCGACGGTGGCGGCCGTCAGCGTTGGTGCTCATGACCACGCATGCACAACCCGACTTCGAGCTTTCCCGCCCCGGCGCGCTCATCGCCGCGCTGCCCGCCGTTCTCGGCTTCATTCCCGAAAATTCATTGGTATTAGTGTCTTTGGAGGATCGGCACCTCGGGTCGGTGATGCGCGTCGACCTCTCCGAGGAGTTGTTCGGACGGGTCGGTCATCTGGCCGAGGTCGCCGCGGCGGCCCGGCCCGAGGCCGTCATCGCGGTGATCGTCGACGCCGACGGCGCGCACTGTCCCAGCTGCAACGACGAGTACCGGCAGTTGTGTGAGGCCCTCGCAGAGTCCTTGTCGCAGCACGACATTGAGCTCTGGGCCACCCACGTGGTCGACCGGGTCGCCCTCGGCGGACGCTGGCATTGTGTCGAGGGCTGCGGGTCGAGCGGCCTCGTCGAGGACCCCTCGGCCTCGCCGCTGGCCGCGGCGGCGGTGCTGGAGGGCAGGCGGCTCTACCCGCGCCGCGCCGACCTGCAGGCGGTCATCGCGCCCGACGACCCGGCCCGCAGCGCCGCATTGGCCGGCGCGGTCGGCCGGCACGCCGCCCGGCGCCGCGCCGCGCATCGCGCGCATCCGGTCCGCTGCACCCGCGGCGACGTGGAGGGCGCGATGGCGGCCGCCGCCCGGGTCGCCTCGGGCGAATCGCTGTCCGACGCCGAACTGGCGGCGCTGGGCTGCGCGCTGAGCGACCCGCAGGTCCGCGACATCCTGTACGCGCTGGCCGTCGGCGAGGGCGCCGACGACGTCGAGTCGCTGTGGGCGGTGCTGGCGCGCACCCTGCCGCCGCCGTGGCGGGTCGAGGCGCTGGTCCTGCTCGCGTTCAGCGCGTACGCGCGCGGCGACGGCCCGCTGGCCGGGGTGTCGCTGCAGGAGGCGCTGCGCTGTGAGCCCGAGCACCGGATGGCGGGCATGCTGGACACCGCGTTGTCCTCGGGCCTGCGGCCCGAGGACATCCGGGATCTCGCGCTCACCGGGTACCGGCTGGCCAAGCAGTTCGGGGTGCGGCTCCCGCCGCGTCGGCCGTTCGGCCGCAGGGCGGGCTAGCCGGGGGGCCAGGGGTGGTGGGTCAGACCTTTTCGACCTTGACCGCGTGGGCCATCTCGTGGGGCAGGGTGACGTTTTCGTGGCCGGGGATGACGATGGTCACGCCGGCGGGGCCGGTCTCGACGGTCACGCGCGCGTTGGGGACCACGCCGGCGTCCTTGAGGCGGGTGATCAGGTCGGTGTCGCCCTGGACGTGTTCGGTCAGCTGCCGGACCACCACCGCCACCGGGGAGCCGGGCGGCAACTCGGTCAGCCGGACGAGGATGGCCTCCTCGGCGCCGGACTCAGGGCCCACGCCCAGGTCCAGAAGCCCGGGGATCGGGTTGCCGAACGGCGAGGTGGTCGGGTGGTTGAGCACCTTGACCAACCGCCGCTCGACCTCCTCGCTCATCACGTGCTCCCAGCGGCACGCCTCGGCGTGCACTTCCTCCCAGGGCACACCGATGACGTCGACCAGCAGTCGCTCGGCGAGGCGGTGCTTGCGCATGACGGCCACGGCCAGCGCCCGGCCCTTGTCGGTGAGCTCGAGGTGGCGGTCACCGGCCACGTGGAGCAGCCCGTCGCGCTCCATCCTGGACACGGTTTGGCTGACAGTCGGCCCGCTCTGATCGAGGCGTTCGGCGATTCGGGCACGTAGCGGCGTTACGCCCTCTTCTTCGAGGTCGTAGATGGTCCGCAGGTACATCTCGGTGGTGTCAACCAGGTCGTTCATTCAGCACCTTCCATCGACGCTGAGTCTACTTGGCCAGCTGCATGAATGGGTGTAACGCCTCCCAGGCAAGCAGTATGCCCGCCGCTGACGCGGCGGGCATACTGTCTGCTACCTAGCTTGAGTGAGTTGTCAGCTCGCGTACGACCGTAGCCTGTCGGCGCGCTCCCCGTTGCGGAGTTTGGACATTACGTCCCGCTCGATTTGGCGAACCCGCTCGCGGGACAGCCCGAACAGCTTGCCGATCTGGTCCAGCGTGCGGGGCTGGCCGTCGTCGAGGCCGAACCGCAACCGGATCACCTGGTGCTCGCGCTCGTCGAGCGTGGCCAGCACGCTGCGGATGTCGGTGTGCAGCAACTCG
Source organism: Mycobacterium sp. 5-140-3-2 (assembly GCF_035666375.1). NCBI lineage: Bacteria > Bacillati > Actinomycetota > Actinomycetes > Mycobacteriales > Mycobacteriaceae > Mycobacterium > Mycobacterium sp. 5-140-3-2. Next base: position 3,800,947 of record NZ_CP142025.1, on the reverse strand, counting down.
GCGATCACCGCGTTCTCGGCCGACATCGCCTCGGCGTCCTCGATGAAGTCGCCCAGCGGGGCTTCCTCCTCGGAGCCGACCGGCATGTCCAGGCTCACCGGGTCGCGGCTGTGCTCGAGCAGGTCGTTGATCTTGTCGACCGGGATGCCGGATTCGGCGGCCAGTTCCTCGTCGGTGGCCTCGCGGCCGAGGTTCTGGTGCATCTCACGCTTGATCCGCGCCAGCTTGTTGACCTGCTCCACCAGGTGGACGGGCAGCCGGATGGTGCGGCTCTGGTCGGCCATGCCGCGGGTGATGGCCTGACGAATCCACCACGTGGCGTAGGTCGAGAACTTGAATCCCTTTGTGTAGTCGAACTTTTCCATCGCGCGGATCAGCCCGAGGTTGCCCTCCTGGATCAGGTCCAGCAGCGGCATGCCACGACCCGTGTACCGCTTGGCCAGCGACACCACCAGGCGCAGGTTCGCCTCCAGCAGGTGACGGCGCGCGGCCTTACCATCGCGCACCACGGCCTCTAGATCGCGTTTACGGTTCTCCCCGAGGCGCTTACGCGTTTCGAGCAGGTGCTCGGCGTAGAGCCCGGCTTCGATCCGCTTCGCGAGTTCAACTTCCCCCGCCGCATTGAGCAACGCCGTCTTGCCGATTCCGTTCAGATATACGCGCACTAGATCCGCCGCGGGGCTTTGAGCATCCAGATCGCCGTCAAATCTGCTCGTGCTGGCGTTCGCCATAGCGACCTCCCGTTCGGCTTGTACTGTCATCGAGTTCAACGACCGATTAGGGTTCAGAGTTCCCAGCGGTTCCCCATCTCACACGTCTTGACGTGCACAAATGTCCCGAAGACCTGAGAATGTCCTGAGAAGTGCGCCGCGACGGCACCGAAGACGGAACGAGCGCTAGCCGTCGTCGATTCCGCCCCGCGGGTCGGGAGGCCACCCCGGCTGCGGGTGTCGCGGAGCCTCGAGCGCCGGGCGTTCGGCGCGGGGGAACAGGGGGGTGCGCCGGCGCGCGTTGTCGAACCGGCGGGGCTCGTCGGGGCGGCGCGGCGGGCGGTCGTTGGCGATCAGCACGGCCATCCAGGGCAGGGGGATGGACACCGCCACGATCGCCAGCGAGATCAGGCCGTTGTGCCACGCGCCGTAGGCGAGCGCGGCGAGGATGAGGGCCGGAATCCGGAATGCCATCAGGGTCAGGTATTTACGGACCCGCGCGCGATGCTGCTCCTCATAGGAGGGCTCGGCGGCGGTGATGAGCACCGGGCGGCCCTTGTGGCCGGCGAAGTCATCGAAGCTGCCGTCGAACCCCGCGTCGGAGCCGTGCTTCATTTCTCCACTGTCCCACACCTGGACGATTCCGGCGTGGCCGGTTTCGGGGCGGCCCGGCAGCGCACCGGGCAGTGCAAGAATGTCAGGTATGCAGACCCAGACGATCGAGCGCACCGAGACCGACGAACGCGTCGACGACGGGACCGGCAGCGACACACCCAAGTATTTTCACTACGTCAAGAAGGACAAGATCGCCGAGAGCGCGGTGCTGGGCAACCACGTCGTCGCGTTGTGCGGCGAGGTGTTCCCCGTCACCAAGGCGGCCAAGCCGGGCTCACCCGTCTGCCCGGAGTGCAAGCAGATCTACGACCGGCTCAAGAAGGGCTGATCACCCGGGCGGCTTCGCCGGCGCGGTATCGCGTTGTTGCGTGGCGGGATTCGCGATCGGGCTGGCCAGCGTCTCCACCGTCTTCTTCAGGGCGGGCGAGCGGGAGAACAACCAGGTGCGCACCCGGTGGGCGTGCGTGGTGGGCGCGGGAAACTCCTCCTGGACCGCGGCGTTGAGTTCGGCCCCGAGCATGATCGCGAACCCGCCGAAGAACGCGAACAGCAGGAATGCGATCGGGGTGGAGAGCGCGCCGTAGGTGTAGCCGGTGCTGGTGATCCACCTCAGGTAGAACCGCAGGCCCAGGGTGGCGGTGACGAACACCGTGGTCGCCAGCATCGCACCGAGGATCAGCCGGTGTGACGGCAGCGGTTCGGGCAGTGCGACCCGGTACAGGATCATCACCCCGAGCGTCAGGCCGATGATCAGCGCCGGGTAGTAGCCGTAGCGCAGCACGTTGGACAGGCCGAGCGGGATGTGTTCTTCCACCTTGCGCGGGCCCACCACGACCAGCGGCGCGGTCGCCACCACGACCACAAGCATCACGACGTAGAGGAACAGCGCGAAGAAGCGCTGCCGCACCGGATGGCGCAGCGGCGTCTGGTCATGCGCCTCGACGACGGAATCGACGAACGCCGAGATCGCCGACGACCCCGCCCACAGCGAGATGATGAATCCCAGCGACACCACCTCTCCGCGGGCGTTGCTGGCGATGTCGCGGACCGTCGGCTCGATGATCTCGTTCACCACGCTGGGGGAGAACACGCTGTGCGCCGTCGAAAGCAGCTGCCGCAGGATGTTGGGCAGCATGTCCGGCCCGAACAGCGGCGCCACGTAGGCCATCGTGCCCAGCATCCCGAGCAGCAACGGCGGCAGGGACAACGCCGACCAGAAACCAGCCTGAGCCGACTCGGAAAAGATTGAGTCGTCCCAGCTCTTGGACAGAGCCCTCAGGGTGATTCGCCAGATGTGGTGGCGCGACGGTTTTGCGACCTGATCGCTCATACCAGTCCAGCATTACCGAAGATCGCCCGCGCTGCCCACATTGGGGACGGGCGAGTTCGGTTGGCTAGCTTCCGCTGACCTCCAGCACGGCGTCCAGCTCGGTCAGCTTGGCCTCGTGCTCGTTGGCGTGGTGCTGGCAGAAGAGAAGCTCGAGGCCGGAAGGCAGCTTGGCGCGCACACGGGCCGCGGCACCGCAGCGGTCGCAGCGGTCGGCCCGTGTCAGTTCTGGACTCGTCAGAGTTGCATTCATGGCTTCTCCGTTCTCGTACATTCACTTTCTCAGACGTATGGCGTTTTCGCCTTGTTCCCCGATCGTTATCGGGTGTGTCGTTTCTCACGGCCTGGTCAGATTTGGTGTGGACGGTTCTCTAGGGTGACCGTCGTGACCTTCGCTGCCGACGTGCTGGTGCACCTGTGCGGGGCCGAGCAGTGGGCGCAGGCCCGCCGTGACGGCGCCATCCGCCCCGCGGACGGCGCCGAATTCATCCACCTGTCGACGCCCGAGCAGGTCCACCTGCCCGCCAACCGGCTCTACCGGGGCCGGCGTGACCTGGTGCTGTTGCGCATCGACCCGGCTCGCCTCGACGCACCGGTGCGCTGGGAGCCGGGAGTGCCAACCGATCCGGCGTCGATGTTGTTCCCGCACCTGTACGGCACCCTGCCGGTCGCCGCGGTGACCCGCGTCACCCCTTACCCCCCGGGGGCCGACGGCGCCTTCCCTCCGGTCACCGGCGAGTCGACGTAGGCGTCGGCCTCGATCTCCACCAGCAACTCGGGCGCGATGAGCGCCGAGACCTCGACCATGGTGGCCACGGGGCGGATCGCGCCGAACACCTCCTCGTGCACGGCGCCCACCTCGCGCCAGCGCGAGATGTCGGTGACGTAGAGGCGCGTGCGTATCACGTCGGTGAGTGACGCGCCGGCTTGTTGCAGTGCAATGTCGATGCGGCGCAGGGCATCTCGCGTCTGGGCGGCGATGTCACCGGCGGGCCCGGTGCCGGTCGTACCGGCCACCGCCACATGCGGACCGACCCGCACCGCGCGCGAGTAACCGACCACCGATTCGAATTCCGAACCGGACGAGACCACTGTGCGGTGTGCTGACATGCGCCTCACCGTACGACGGCGGCGCCGCCAGCGCAGCCGAATTTCCCCGCGGCATGGGTTGTTTGGCTCGGTCGGGGTGCCGCGAGCCGCGAACAGCTTGTGCGCCAACCGTTCTCACGGAAGGCCGGACCGGGCTCAGTCCAGGTAGTCGCGCAGCACCTGCGAGCGGCTGGGGTGGCGCAGCTTCGACATGGTCTTGGACTCGATCTGGCGGATGCGCTCGCGGGTCACCCCGTACACCTGCCCGATCTCGTCCAGGGTGCGGGGCTGGCCGTCGGTGAGGCCGAAGCGCAGCCGCACCACGCCGGCCTCGCGCTCCGAGAGCGTCTCGAGCACCGACTGCAACTGGTCCTGCAGCAGCGTGAACGACACCGCGTCGACGGCCACCACGGCCTCGCTGTCCTCGATGAAATCGCCCAGCTGGCTGTCGCCCTCGTCGCCGATGGTCTGGTCCAGCGAGATCGGCTCGCGCGCGTATTGCTGGATCTCCAGCACCTTTTCCGGCGTGATGTCCATTTCCTTGGCCAGCTCTTCGGGCGTGGGCTCGCGGCCCAGGTCCTGCAGCAGCTCGCGCTGGATGCGGCCCAGCTTGTTGATCACCTCGACCATGTGCACGGGGATGCGGATGGTGCGGGCCTGGTCGGCCATGGCCCGGGTGATGGCCTGGCGGATCCACCAGGTGGCGTACGTGGAGAACTTGTAGCCCTTGGTGTAGTCGAACTTCTCGACCGCGCGGATCAGACCCAGGTTGCCTTCCTGGATGAGGTCGAGGAACGCCATGCCGCGGCCCGTGTAGCGCTTGGCCAGCGACACCACCAGCCGCAGGTTGGCCTCCAGCAGATGGTTTTTGGCGCGGTCGCCGTCGCGGCAGATCCACTGCATGTCGCGGCGCTGGGCGGCCGGCAGTTTGTCGCCGCGCTCGGTCATCTCGGTCATCAGCTGCGTGGCGTACAGGCCGGCCTCGATCCGCTTGGCCAGCTCGACCTCTTCCTCGGCGTTGAGCAGCGCGACCTTACCGATCTGCTTGAGGTACGCGCGAACCGAGTCGGCGGAGGCGGTGAGCTCGGCGTCCTTGCGGGCCTGGCGCAGCGCCTCGGATTCGTCCTCGTCCCAGACGAAATCGCCGGAGGCCTTGTCCTTTTCGGTGGGCTCGGCGATCTCGTCGTCCTCGTCGGCGGCGGGCTCGGCGGCCGCCGCGGGGGCGGGCGCCTCCTCGTCGTCACCCACCTCGGAATCGCCCGATTCGACCTCGGCGTCTTCGGACGCCACGTCTTCCTCGAGGTCGTCGAGGGACAGGTCGCTGTCGATGTCGAGGTCCTCGCCGGGCTCAGCCTCGAGGTCTGGTTCGTTGTCGAGATCCTCGACGGCGCCGTCGGAATCGAGGGCGTCGGGATCCGCCGGGCCGCCCTTGGCCGCTTTGGTGCCGCGGCCCTTGGCCTCGGCGCCCTTGGCGCGGGTCTTCTTGGCGGGCTCGGCGGCGTCGGACTTGGTGGACCGCGCGGTCGTCTTGGCGGCCCGTTTGGCGGGCGCGGAGCCATTGGCGGCCTTGGCCGCCGGACGCTTGGCGGGGGACGACGCAGACTTCGTGGCGGTGCGTTTCACCGGCCCATCGGTTGCCGGGCTTGCCTTGGTCGCTGCCACTTACACCCCTTCGTTTGGGCTCACCTTCGGTGGGTATTGGGCATGGTTAACCGAAAGTGTCTGCTATGTCGATGTCGGCGTTGGTATCAGCGTGCGTAGTCGCACGCTATCGGTTGGGCGTTCGCCGAAGACCATTGTAACGACAGTGCGCGGTACTACAGCTGTGCCGGGCGAAATTCAGTGGGTCACGTCCGAGGTGGCGGCCATCGCCGCGCCGACGATCCCGGCCGTGTTGAGCAGGGCCGCGGCCACCACCGGGGTGCGGTTTTCGAGCAGCGGCAGCCACTTGTCGGCCTTGCGGCTGATCCCGCCCCCGGCGATGAACAGGTCCGGCCACATCGCGTTCTCGATGCTCACCAGCACCTCGGTGACGTGTTTGGTCCATTTTTCGTAGGACCAGCCCTTCTTTTCCTTCACCGAGGAGGCGGCTTGTTTCTCGGCTTCCTTGCCGCCGACCTCCAAGTGCCCGAATTCGGTGTTGGGGATCAGCGTGCCGTTGTGGATGACCGCCGAGCCGATACCGGTGCCGAACGTCAAGAGAATCACCAGGCCCGTCTGATTCCTGCCCGCCCCGTAGTGCTCCTCGGCCAGCCCGGCCGCGTCGGCATCGTTGAGGACCGTCACGTCCTGACCGTCCAGCTCGGCGCTGATGATGTCGCGGGCGTTGACCCCGATCCAGGACTTGTCCACGTTGGCGGCGGTTTGCACCACACCGTGCGTGACCACCCCGGGGTAGGTCACGCCGAGGGGCCCGGTCCACCCGAATTCGTTGACGACCGCGGCGATGGTCTTGGCGACCGCCGACGGCGTCGCGGGTTGCGGGGTCAGCAGTTTGACCCGTTCGCCGATCAACAACCCCGTGTCCATGTCGACGATGCCGCCCTTGATGCCGCTGCCGCCGACGTCGATGCCGAAGCCGCGGCGTTCATGTGTGCCGTCGGCCGGTGCTGCGCCGGGCGTGTCCGTGGTCGAGTCGGTGCTGGTCATCGAATCTCCTCGGCGTGACGGGGCTGTCCGCTCACCTTAACGCCGCGACGCCGGCAGCCCGCGGTGTCTGCGCGCCCGCGCCGACTGTGATGCGATAGACCGGTGATCCAATCCGATGACGAGCTCGTGCGGCTGCGTTCAGTGGCCGAAACCGTGGCCACGGAGGCCGCCGCGTTCGTGCGGCGCCGGCGCGCCGAGGTATTCGGCGCCGAGCCGGCCGGCGTGACAGGCCCCGACAGCGGCGCGGTGCGGACCAAGAGCACCCCGACCGATCCGGTGACGGTGGTCGACACCGAGACCGAGCGCCTGTTGCGGGACCGGCTGGCCGAATTGCGGCCTGGGGACCCCATTCTCGGCGAGGAGGGCGGCGGACCGACCGACCCGGCGGGCACCCCGCCCGGATCGGTGACCTGGGTGCTCGATCCCATCGACGGCACAGTGAATTTCGTTTACGGCGTTCCCGCCTACGCGGTGTCGGTCGCCGCGCAGGTCAACGGCGAGTCGGTGGCCGGGGCGGTCGCCGACGTCGTCGCCGACCGGGTGTACTCGGCGGCCAGCGGCCTCGGCGCGCACGTCAGCGACGGCCAAGGGACTCAGCCCTTGCAGTGCGCGGCGGTCGAGGACGTGTCAATGGCGTTGCTGGGCACCGGTTTCGGCTATTCGCGGCAGCGCCGCGCGGCGCAGGCGGCGTTGTTGGCGCGCATGCTGCCGGTGGTCCGCGACGTTCGCCGCATCGGCTCGGCGGCGCTGGATCTGTGCATGGTGGCCTCGGGCCGGCTGGACGCCTACTACGAGCACGGCCTGAAGGTGTGGGACCGCGCCGCGGGCGCGCTGATCGCCACCGAGGCGGGGGCCCGGGTGGTGCTGCCGGCGCACGACGCCACCGGGGCGGGATTGGTGCTGGCCGCCGCCCCCGGGATCGCCGACGAGCTGCTGGCCGTCCTGGAGCGGTTCAACGGCCTGGATCCGATCCTGGATTGAGCGCCTCAGCAGCTGCTGGCGTGAATCTTGGCCAGCAGCGTGGGATCTGACGGCTCGGTCGCGCCGGGCCGCAGGGTGGCGAGCACGGCGTCGATGTCGTCGTTGTGGGCCAACGCGCTGAAGTCGGTTCCCAAGGCGAGGTCGACGGAGTCGTCGGCGCGGCTGTCGTTGAACAGTTCGGTGCACGGCGCCACCAGCCACACCGCCGCGGCGGTGGCCTGTCCGGCGGTGCCGAAACGGATTTGGCCTTGGCAGGCGAGCCGGGTGCCGGCGTAGAGCGGGTCGTTGGCGGCGGTCGGCTGCGCGAAGCCGAGGTCTTTCATCGCCCCGGCGACGTCGCCGGCCTGCCCGCCCCGGCCGCTGGCGTTGAGGACGCGGACCTTGGTGTCGGCGAGTTTGGCGGGCGCGACGTCCATCATGGCGCTGCGCGACACCTGCTCACCGAGCTGCGCCGACGCCGAACCGGTCGCCTGCGGCGGGGGATTGCACACCACCGCCTCGTGCACCTTGGCGGGCCGGGTCAGCGCCACGGTCCAGACGACCGCGGTGGCCACTGCGAGCAAAATCACCACGACGATCGCGGGCTTGGGGTTGCGCCGCCGGAAGGGCCGACCATGCTTGTCAAAAGCTGTACCCTCGGTGATTTGCGTGACCACAGCTGCACTCTAGTCGCACCCCAAACCCACTGTTCAGAAGCGAGCGCAAGGGTGAAAATGGGTGTGTGAGGTAAATCACACCTTAATGGGCCGCGATACGGGCACGAATCATTTGGTGGATGCGTTCGACGCTGGTACAAAGCGATGCTTGAGATTTACGAGGGCATGCAGAGGCAAGCAGAGGCAATAGGGCAGGGGAATAGATATGCCTACCGATTATGACGCTCCACGGCGCACCGAGACGGACGACGTTTCGGAGGACTCGCTGGAGGAGCTCAAAGCGCGACGGAACGAGGCGGCTTCGGCCGTCGTCGATGTCGACGAATCTGAATCCGCTGAGAATTTCGAACTGCCCGGCGCCGACCTGTCCGGTGAAGAACTTTCGGTCCGTGTCGTTCCGAAGCAGGCTGACGAGTTCACCTGCTCGAGTTGCTTTCTGGTGCAACACCGCAGTCGGCTGGCCAGCGAGAAGAACGGCGTGATGATCTGTACCGACTGCGCGGCCTGATAGCTGCCGCTACGTTGTCAGGGCCGACAGCACCCGTTCCGGGTGACGGCAACTCACCAGCCAGTACGGCGTCGGGTCGTCCGGGTCGTCGAGGACGATCAGGATCATCGGCGCCACCCACGCCCTGTGCAGCACGTAGGCCGCCGGGTCGAGCTGGCGGCCCAACGCGGCGGATTTGGCCGAGGGCGCTACCTGTGCGGACCGGGCGATCGCGGTGACCGGCAGGTGCGCGGGGCCCGCCCACAGTTCCACTTCCCCCGGCGCGGACGGGTTGGCGGTGACCCGGATCTCGACGCGCCCCAGCCACAACAGTGCCGCGGCCGCCACCGCGAACAGTGCCGCGTACGGCCACCACGAGGAGTGGCGGGTGACGCCCATGTTGAACTCGAACGCGAGGATGCCGGCGAGCGCGAGGGCCGGTGGCCACCACCACCACGGAACCCACAATCGTTCGCGATACCGCACGTTGTGCGGCGCGACGCGGGTATCGGACACGCAGTCAAGGGTAGTCTGTGGCCCCGTGTCGACCAGTCTGGCCATCGTCCGCCTTGACCCCGAGCTTCCGCTGCCCGCCCGCGCCCACGAAGGCGACGCCGGGATCGATCTCTACAGCGCCGAGGACGTCAAGCTCGAGCCCGGGCGGCGCGCCCTGGTGCGCACGGGCGTGGCGGTCGCCATCCCGTTCGGCATGGTCGGGCTGGTCCATCCTCGGTCGGGATTGGCTGCGCGCGTTGGGCTTTCGATCGTCAACAGTCCCGGCACCATCGACGCGGGCTACCGCGGCGAGATCAAGGTCGCGCTGATCAACCTCGATCCGACCGAGCCGATCGTGGTGCATCGCGGCGACCGCATCGCCCAGCTGCTGGTGCAGCGGGTCGAGTTGGTGGAGCTGGTCGAGGTGTCGTCGTTCGACGAGGCCGGGCTGGCCGAAACGTCCCGTGGCGACGGTGGTCACGGTTCCTCCGGCGGACACGCGAGTCTGTGATGCGCCGGCGAGCAGGGCGAAGCGATGAAAAGGAGCGGCGCTGATGGCTGCATTCGGTAAACGCTCACGCAAGGACGACAGCGCTTCGGCCGCGGACGCCCGGGCGGACGAGGCCGTGACGCCGGGCGCCGACGAGCCCGCTGCCGAGGAACTCGAGGGCCCGTTCGACATCGAGGACTTCGACGATCCCGCCGTCGCCGAGCTGGCCCGGCTCGACCTGGGCTCGGTGCTGATCCCCATGCCCGAGGCCGGCCAGCTGCAGGTCGAGTTGACCGAAACCGGTGTCCCGAGCGCGGTCTGGGTCGTCACGCCCAACGGTCGTTTCACCATCGCCGCCTACGCGGCGCCCAAGACGGGTGGGCTGTGGCGTGAGGTGGCCGGCGAGCTCGCCGAGTCGCTGCGCAACGACTCCGCCCAGGTCAGCATCAAGGACGGGCCGTGGGGGCGCGAGGTGGTCGGCACCGCCACCGGCGTGGTGCGCTTCATCGGCGTCGACGGCTACCGCTGGATGATCCGCTGCGTCATCAACGGCGCCCACGAGACGATGGAGGCGCTCGAGCAGGAGGCGCGAGCGGCGTTGGCCGACACCGTGGTTCGGCGCGGCGACACGCCCCTGCCGGTGCGCACACCGCTGGCCGTGCAGCTGCCCGAGCCGATGGCGCAACAGCTGCGCGAAGCCGCCGCGGCGCAACAGGCCGCCCAACAAGCGGATGCGCAGCAATCCGAGGACCAGCAGGCCCCCGCCGACCAGCCGGCCGCGCGCCGCAGCGCCGACGGGTCGGCGATGCAACAGCTGCGCACCACCACCGGCGGCTGAGACCCCGGCTAGCCCAGCTCGGCCAGCGCCGCCAGGCAGGCCGCGCCCAGGGCGGCGGGATCCGCGCCGATCTGATCCAGCGTCACCGTGCGCAGCGCCGCGCGCGGCGCCGCGGCGACCCAGTCGAGGCCGGCCTGCAGCGGATGGATCGGATCGTCGACCGCGGCCGCCACCGCCAGCGGCGCGGCCAGCCCGGCCAGCTCGTCGCAGCTCGGCGCGACGTAGTCGGCCGCCTCCTCCATGGCGTCCGGAAGGTGCGGCCACTGGGCGCCCCACGAGCGGGTCAGCTCGTCGGCCAGCCACGGGGGGCTGGACGCCCGCATCTGGGTCGTCGTCGCCGCCAGGCCGTCGGCGCGCAGCCGGGAGGCCGAGTACCGCGCCGCGAGGGCGGCCGGCGCCTCACCGGGCGCCCCCGCCCACGCCGGCAGCGCGGCCAGCACCGCGACCGTCCGGTCCGGATGGGCCAGCGCCCAGGCCGCCGCGACCGCCGCGCCGATCGACACGCCGCCGACGGCGATCGGACCTTCGCACGCCGCGGCATCCAGCGCCGCCAGGTAGCCGTCGATCAGCCGGTCGGGACGCGGCGGCGGGTTCATCAATACCGCGCCGACGTGGGCCAGCGGGCCCGAAAACGCCCGCTGAACGTAGTCGTCGTCGGAGCCGGTTCCGGGCAATAACACCGTCGTCACACCGTTCAGATCGACCACCACCCCTCGATAGTGCACGGCGTTGACCTGCGGTCCAACATCACGTTTGAGTCGGTTGGCGCTGGGGAACCAAGAGGTCTACGGTGTCCGTTGGCATAGAGGGAAGCATCGAAGCTTTTATCGTCAGGAGTGGCCATGGGGGCCCAAGGGTATCTGCGCCGGCTGACCCGTCGGTTGACGGAGGATCCGGAGCAACGCGACTCTGAGGAACTGTCCGACGAAGTCGCCAGCACCGGCGCGCAACGGGCTATCGATTGCGAGCGTGGCCAGGAGGTCACGATGGTCGGCACGCTACGCAGCGTGGAATGCAACGGCAGGGCCTGCGCCGGCGGGGTTCGCGCGGAATTGTTCGACGGCAGCGACACCGTCACGCTCGTGTGGCTGGGCCAGCGCCGCATCCCGGGCATCGACTCGGGCCGCACCCTGCGCGTGCGGGGCCGCCTCGGCAAGCTCGAGAACGGAACCAAGGCGATCTACAACCCGCACTACGAAATTCAACGGTGACCGTCCCGGAAGGATTGGGCGGGGCCACCCCGCCCGCCCGGGAGCCGGGCTCATCGGAACAAACCACTAGTCGCATCAGCCCCGAGCGCCTGCTGGCGCAGGCGGGCGGCGTCAGTGGCGTCATCTACTCGTCGCTCCCGGTGGTCGTCTTCGTGATCGTCTCGAGCGTGTCGGGACTGGTCCCGGCGATCGCGGCCGCGCTGGGGGTGGCCGCGCTGGTCTTGCTGTGGCGGCTGATCCGGCGGGATTCCCCACAACCGGCGTTGTCCGGGTTCTTCGGCGTGGCGCTGTGCGCGCTGATCGCCTACGTGCTGGGGGAGTCCAAGGGCTATTTCCTGCTGGGCATCTGGATGTCGCTGGTGTGGGCGGTGGTGGTCGCGGCGTCGGTGGCGATCCGCCGGCCGCTGGTGGGCTACGCGTGGAGCTGGGCCACCGGCCGCGGGGACGGCTGGCGCAGCGTTCCAAAGGCCGTCCTTGCGTTCGACATCGCCTCACTGGGCTGGGTGCTGGTGTTCACCTCCCGCTTCGTGGTCCAGGGGCTGCTCTACGACGCCGATCGGACCGGGTGGCTGGCGGCCGCGCGGATCGGGATGGGCTGGCCACTGACCGTGCTGGCCGCGCTGGCGACCTACGCGGCGATCAAGTCGGCGCAACGGGCCATCGCGGCGGGCGCCGAGCTGGCACCCCGTAGCGTCGGCGACTAGCCCAACAGCAGCTTCTGCAGGTCCTCTTCGGCCTCGGCGACGGCGACGAACAGCAGCTCGTCGCCGCCTTCGAGCGGCTCGTCCTCCTCGGGCACGATGACCCGCGGGCCGCGCAGGATCGTCACCAGCGAGGTGTCGCGCGGCAGCTGCAGTTTGCGCACCGGCTTGCCGCCCCAGGGCGTGTCATCGGGCAGCGTGATCTCGACGAGGTTGGCCTGCCCCTTGCGGAACTCCATCAGCCGCACCAGATCGCCGACGGCGACGGCCTCCTCGATGAGCGACGCCAGCATGCGCGGTGTCGACACCGCGACGTCGACGCCCCAGGCGTCGGTGAACAGCCACTCGTTGCGCGGGTCATTGACCCGGGCCACCACCCGGGGCACCGCGAATTCGGTTTTGGCCAAGAGGCTTAGCACGACGTTGGCCTTGTCATCGCCGGTCGCGGCCACCACCACGTCGAACTCCTGCATGTGCACCGATTCCAGCAGCGTCAGCTCGCACGCATCGCCCAGGCGCCAGTGCGCGGCCGGGATGGCGTCGACGTCGACGTGGTCGGGGTTGCGCTCGATCAACGTCACGTCGTGGCCGTTGCCAATGAGTTCCCGCGTGACCGAGCGACCGACCGCACCGGCACCGGCAACCGCTACCTTCATATGCGCCGTCCCCTCACAGCCGGTCCCGTATTCATCACAGGTCTTCGCTCGGCGGTAGCGCGGCGATGGCGACCGCCTCGGCGGCGCGCCCGGATATCGCCGCGACATAGACCTGGTCGCCGGCCTGGATCACCGACTTCGGCTCGGGCAGGACGCCGGCCCCGAACCTGATCAGGAAGGCGACCCGCGCGCCGGTGGCCTGCTCGAGATCGGTGACCCGGTGGCCGATCCAGTCCTCGTGCAGGACGACCTCGGAGACGGCGACCGTGCCGGTCGGGTCGCGCCACTTGGCCGTCTCGGTCTCCCGCAGCAGGGCATTGAGCAGGCGGTCGGTGGTCCAGGGCACGGTCGCGATGGTCGGGATGCCCAGGCGCTCGTAGACCTCGGCGCGCTTGGCGTCGTAGATGCGGGCCACGACCCGCTTGACGCCGAACGTCTCCCGTGCCAGGCGCGCGGAGATGATGTTGGAGTTGTCACCGGAGGACACCGCGGCGAACGCGTCCGCCTCTTCGATACCGGCCCTCAGGAGTACATCTCGGTCGAATCCCTGCCCCAGGACCCGCTCGCCGGCGTATTCGGGGCTGAGCCGGTTGAAGGCCGTGCTGTCGCGGTCGATGACGGCCACGTCGTGACCGATGCGGGACAGCCCGTCGGCGACCGAGGAGCCGACACGGCCGCAGCCCATCACTACTACTCGCACTTGTGGTCCTCTCGGCCGCGTCCTGCGCCCTTCGTCGGCAACGCACGTGGGCAAGCCGTTTCGGTCGGCGAACATTCTCGTCCACGAACGCTACCGTCAGAGGCGTCTGGGCTTACTCTTGGCTCTCGTGTCCAAACTTTCAACCGCCACTCGTCGGTTGCTTATCGGCCGGCCGTTTCGCAGCGACCGGCTCAGCCACACCCTGTTGCCCAAGCGGATCGCCTTGCCGGTGTTCGCCTCCGACGCGTTGTCCTCGGTGGCGTATGCGCCCGAGGAGGTCTTCCTCATGCTCTCGGTGGCGGGGGTCTCGGCGTACGCGCTGACGCCGTGGATCGGGCTCGCCGTGGCGGCGGTCATGTTGGTGGTGGTGGCCAGCTACCGGCAGAACGTCCACGCCTACCCCTCCGGTGGCGGCGACTACGAGGTGGTCACCACCAACCTGGGCGAGACGGCGGGCCTCGTCGTGGCGAGCGCGCTGATGGTGGATTACGTTCTGACCGTGGCGGTTTCGACGGCGTCGGCGATGGCGAACATCGGCTCGGCCATCCCGATCGTGGCCGAACACAAGGTGTTCTTCTGTGTGGCCTCCATTCTGCTGGTGATGGCGCTGAACCTGCGCGGGGTGCGCGAATCCGGGGTGGCGTTCGCCATCCCGACGTATGCGTTCATCATCGGGGTCCTCGTCATGATCGGCTGGGGCCTGTTCCGGATCTTCGTGCTGGGTGATCCCTTGCGGGCAGAGTCCGCCGGTTTCCAGATGCACGCCGAACACGGCCAGGTCGTCGGTTTCGCGTTGGCGTTCTTGGTGGCGCGGTCGTTCTCCTCGGGGTGTGCGGCGCTTACGGGTGTCGAGGCGATCAGCAACGGGGTGCCGGCGTTTCAGAAACCCAAGTCGCGCAACGCGGCCACGACCCTGCTGATGTTGGGCGCAATCGCGGTGACGCTACTGATGGGCATCATCGTGCTGGCGCAGAAGATCGGCGTTCAGCTCGTCGAGGATCCCGCGACCCAGCTGAGCGGAACCCCGAAGGGGTACTACCAAAAGACCCTGGTCACCCAACTGGCGCAGGCGGTGTTCGGCGGCTTTCACCTCGGGTTCCTGCTGATCGCCACGGTGACCGCCCTCATCCTGGTGCTCGCGGCCAACACCGCGTTCAACGGATTCCCGGTGCTCGGTTCGATCCTGGCCCAGCACAGCTACCTTCCGCGCCAATTGCACACCCGCGGAGACCGGTTGGCGTTCTCCAACGGAATCCTGTTCCTGTCCGGGGTGGCCGTGCTGGCGATCGTGGCGTTCCGCGGCGAGGTCACCGCGTTGATTCAGCTGTACATCGTGGGCGTGTTCATTTCGTTCACGCTGAGCCAGATCGGCATGGTGCGGCACTGGACCCGGTTGCTGCGCACCGAGACCGATCCCGGGGTACGGCGCAAGATGATGCGCTCGCGGGTGGTCAACACGGTCGGATTGCTTTCCACCGGTGCGGTTTTGCTGGTGGTGCTGGTCACCAAGTTCGTCGCCGGGGCGTGGATCGCGCTGTTCGCGATGAGCCTGCTGTTCGGCATGATGAAGATGATCCACCGGCACTACAACACCGTGAACCGCGAATTGGCGCAGCAGGCCGAGGACGAGGAGGACGCGGTGTTGCCCAGCCGCAACCACGCCGTGGTGCTGGTGTCGAAGCTGCACCTGCCGACGCGGCGCGCGCTGGCCTACGCGAGGGCCACCCGCCCCGACGTTCTCGAGGCGGTGACGGTCAGCGTCGACGACGCGGAAACCCGCGAGCTGGTGCGCAAGTGGGAGGCGAGCGATATCAGCGTTCCGCTCAAGGTCATCGCCTCGCCGTATCGCGAAATCACCCGCCCCGTACTGGAATACGTCAAGCGGGCCCGGGAGGAGTCGCCCCGCACCGTGGTCACGGTGTTCATCCCGGAGTATGTGGTGGGGCACTGGTGGGAGCAGGTGCTGCACAATCAGAGCGCGCTGCGGCTCAAGGGGCGGCTGCTGTTCATGCCCGGCGTCATGGTGACTTCGGTTCCGTGGCAACTGAGTTCGTCCGAACGGCGCAAGACGTTGCAGCCGCACGTGGCGCCGGGCGACGCTCGTCGGGGTATTTTCGATTGACCCGCGAATCGACCCGCCCACCGCGCGGGGTGTCGCCCGCGGTGGGGGAGCTGACGTTGACCACCGGCGCCCCGGCCAACGGCGGCAGCTGCGTGGCGCACCACGAAGGCCGGGTGGTGTTCGTCCGGTACGCGCTGCCCGGTGAGCGGGTGCGGGTGCGGGTGACCGCGGACCGCGGATCCTATTGGCACGCGGAGGTTGTCGAGGTCGTCGAGCCGGCGGACGGCCGCACGGCGTCGCTGTGCCCGATCGCCGGGGTCGGCGGCGCCGGCTGCTGCGACCTGGCGTTCGCCGCCCCCGAGGTGGCGCGCGCGCTCAAGGCCGAGGTGGTGGCCAATCAGCTGGAGCGCCTCGGTGGGCATCGCTGGAGCGGGGAGGCCGAACCGCTGTCGTCGCGACCCACGGGCTGGCGCACCCGCGTCCGCCTCGACGTGGGCGCCGACCATCGACCGGGCTTTCACCGTTACCACAGCGACGATTTGGTGACCGACCTGCGTTGCGCGCAGCTGCCCGACGGCATGCTAGACGGGATCGCCGAGACCGAGTGGCCGCCGGCCGCCCAGCTGCACGTGGCCGTCGACGACGACGGCGCGCGCCACGTGGTGCGCACCCTGCGGCAGGGCAGACGCACGGCGACCAAGGTGATGGAGGGCCGCTACGAGGCGGTGCAGCGGGTGGCGGGGCGCACCTGGCAGGTGCCGGTGACCGCCTTTTGGCAGGCGCACCGCGACGCCGCAGCGACCTACAGCGCCCTGGTCGCCGACTGGGCGGCCGCCGGCACCGGCATGAGCGCCTGGGATCTTTACGGTGGCGCAGGCGTTTTCGCCGCCGCGCTCGGCGAGGCCGTGGGGGCCTCGGGGCGGGTGCTCAGCGTGGACACCTCGCGCGGGTCGACGCGGGCCGCCCGGAGCGCGCTGGCCGATCTGAGCCAGGTGCAGATCGTCACCGACTCGGTGCGCCGCGCGCTGGCGGCGCAGCGAGAAGGCGCCTCAACAGCAGATGTGGCGGTGCTTGACCCACCGCGGGCGGGCGCCGGGCGCGAGATCATCGATCTGCTCGCCGCGGCCGGTGTCCCGCGTGTGGTGCACATCGGTTGTGAGGCAGCGTCTTTCGCGCGCGATATCGGTATCTATCTCGGCCACGGCTACGCCGTCGAGAAGATCAAGGTGTTCGACGCGTTCCCGTTGACCCACCACGTCGAATGCGTCGCGCTGCTGACACGTGGCGATTAGTCCGGCGCCTAGGCCATCACGAAATACCGCAGCCACACATACAGCGCGGCCAGCGCGATGGAGACGGCGGTGACGAGCGCGCCCTTGCGGGTGAATTCCCAGAAGGAGATGGGGTTGTCGGAGCGGTGGGCGATCCCGAGCATGACGATGTTGGCGCTGGCGCCGATGGCGGTCAGGTTGCCGCCGAAGTCCGTGCCCAGCGCGAGTGACCACCACAGGGCGCCGGGGTTGGCGTGATCGGTCAGGGCGGGCACCAGGTCGGCCACCACCGGCGCCATCGTCGCGGCGTAGGGGACGTTGTCCACGACCCCGCTGATGACGGCCGACGCGACCAGGATGATCATCGTCGCGGCCAGGGTGTTTCCTCCGCTGGCGGAGATCAGCACGCGGGCAAGCTCTTTGACGACTCCCGTCTTCACCAGCGCGCCGACCATGATGAACAGGCCGGCGAAGAACAGCAGCGTGTCCCACTCCACGCTGGACAGGTAATCGGACGGCTTGAGTCGTGACGCCACGACCAGGATCCCGGCGCCCAGCAGCGCCACCATGGAGGGTTCCATATGCAGCGGCGAGTGCGCGATGAACGCGGTGAACACCGCCAGCAAGACGATCCCGCACGTGACGAGCAGCCGGGGGTCGCGGATGGCCTCCTTTTCCTCCAGCGACATCACGTCGGCAACCCGATCGGGGTCGACGCTGAACGCCCCGGGAAAAAGGCGCGGCAACAACACCATCAGGACGCCGAGGACGATGACCACGATCGGCGCCAGATGAACGAGAAAGTCGTTGAACGTCAGACCGGCCCTGCTGGCGATGATGATGTTGGGCGGATCGCCCACCAACGTTGCCGCGCCGCCGACATTCGATGCGAACACCTCGGCCATCAAAAAGGGCGCCGCGTTGATCGCCAGTCGTTCGCACACCAACAGCGTCACCGGGGCGACCAGCAACACGGTGGTGACGTTGTCGAGCAGGGCTGAGGCGATCGCGGTCACCAGGGCCAGCAGGATCATGACGCGCAACGGCGAGCCGCGGGCGCGTTTGGCCGACCAGATCGCCACGTACTCGAACACGCCGGTCTGCCGCAGCACGCTGACGATGATCATCATGCCGAGCAGCAAAAAGATGACGTCCCAATCGATTCCGGTTTCGTGTGAGTAGAAGACGTCGTCGGATCGGATGATCGGCAGGGTGACCACGATCGCGGCGCCGGCGAGGGCCACGAATGTCTTGTTGACGCGGTCGCTGGCGATCAGGACATAGGCGACCACGAAGACCAGGATCGCGATGAAGCTCATCGATGTGCCTGGGGCATCAGGTTTTCAGCGCGGCGGCGAGCACCCGCGATGCCGTGATCACCCCGACCAGTCCGCCGTCTTTGACCACCGCGACGAGCGGGCTGCGCAGTCGCGCCATGAGCGCGGCCACTTCGATGATGGTGTCGTCGGCGTGGGCCGGGGGCACGTCGACCAGGTGGTCGGGCAACACGTCGCGCACCTTCTTGCCGCTCAATTTTTCCGCGCAGCGGTCGGCGGTCGATTCGTTGAGCACGCCGGCCAGCGACGGGTCGTCCTGCACGTATCGCGGCACGATGAAGCGGACGACCTGGGAGGCGGGCAGCACCGCGTAGGGGCGCCCCGAACCGTCGGTGACCAACAGCCCGGGCAGCCGGTGCTCGGCCAGCATCCGGGCGGCTTCCAGCGCGTCCGCGTCGATGCTGACGACGGGGAAGTCCTCGGCGATCTGCTCGGCACGCACACTGCGACGATACGTCCGCGGGGAGTGGATGGTGCGGCGGCCTCGATGCTCATGGCGTGCTCCTGGGTCGGAAGTAGAAGTGCCGACCAGGCTTCCCGGCTCACCGCGCATTGACGCTACCAAACCTGCGCGTGTGGCTGCGTAGACTGACGGGATGCTGGAACAGATCCGCGGGCCCGCTGATCTGCAGCACCTTTCTGCGCATCAGCTCCGCGAATTGGCCGCCGAGATTCGCGAGTTCCTGATTCACAAGGTCGCTGCCACCGGGGGACACCTCGGGCCCAATCTCGGCGTGGTCGAACTGACCCTCGCGCTGCATCGGGTGTTCGACTCGCCGCACGATCCGATCATCTTCGACACCGGCCATCAGGCCTACGTCCACAAGATGCTGACGGGACGTTCCCACGAGTTCCAAACCCTGCGCAAAAAGGGTGGGCTGTCCGGGTATCCGTCGCGCGCCGAGAGCGAGCACGACTGGGTGGAGTCCAGCCATGCCAGCGCCGCGCTGTCCTACGCCGACGGGTTGGCCAAGGCCTTCGAGCTGAGCGGGCACCGCAACCGGCACGTGGTCGCGGTGGTCGGCGACGGGGCGCTGACCGGTGGCATGTGCTGGGAGGCGCTGAACAACATCGCCGCGTCGGGCCGCCCGGTGATCATCGTCGTCAACGACAACGGGCGCAGCTACGCCCCGACGATCGGCGGCGTGGCCGACCATCTCGCCACGCTGCGGCTGCAACCGGTCTACGAGCAGGCCCTGGAAAGGGGCCGCGACGCGCTGCGGGCGCTGCCGCTGGTCGGCCGGCTCGCCTACCGGGTGATGCACAGCGTCAAGGCCGGCATCAAGGACTCGTTGTCACCGCAGCTGCTGTTCACCGACCTGGGGCTGAAGTACGTGGGCCCCGTCGACGGCCACGACGAACGCGCGGTGGAGGCCGCGCTGCGCCACGCCCGCGGCTTCGGGCGCCCGGTGATCGTGCACGTGGTGACCCGCAAGGGGATGGGCTACGCGCCCGCCGAGGACGACGAAGCCGAGCAGATGCATTCCTGCGGGGTGATCGATCCCCTTACCGGCCAGGCGACCAGCGTCCCCGGCCCGGGCTGGACGGCGACCTTCTCCGATGCGCTCATCGGCTACGCCCGCAAGCGCCGCGACATCGTCGCCATCACCGCGGCCATGCCCGGCCCCACCGGGCTGACGCCGTTCGGGCAGCAGTTTCCCGATCGCCTGTTCGACGTCGGCATCGCCGAGCAGCACGCCATGACGTCGGCGGCCGGCCTGGCCATGGGCGGGATGCACCCGGTGGTGGCCATCTATTCGACGTTCCTCAACCGCGCCTTCGACCAGATCATGATGGACGTGGCGCTGCACCGGCTGCCCGTCACCATGGTGCTGGACCGGGCCGGGATCACCGGATCCGACGGCGCCAGCCACAACGGCATGTGGGACCTGTCGATGCTGGGCATCGTGCCCGGCATGCGGGCGGCCGCCCCCCGCGACGCCACCCGGTTGCGCGAGGAACTCGGTGAGGCGCTCGAGGTCGACGACGGGCCGACGGCGCTGCGCTTCCCCAAAGGTGATGTGGGCGAGGACATCCCGGCGATCGAGCGCCGTGGTTCCGGCATCTCGGGTGTCGACGTGCTCGCGGTCCCGGCCGGCGGATGCAACCACGACGTGCTGCTGGTGGGCGTCGGCGCGTTCGCGCGGATGGCGCTGGCGGTGGCCAAGCGACTGCAGGATCAGGGGATCGGCGTCACGGTCATCGACCCGCGCTGGGTGCTGCCGGTCTCGGACAACCTGCTCGACCTGGCGGCGCGGCACAAACTGGTCGTCACCTGCGAGGACAACGGGGTCAACGGCGGCGTGGGCTCGGCGGTGTCGGCCGCCCTGCGCCGCGCCGAGATCGACGTTCCGTGCCGCGACGTCGGGCTGCCGCAGCGGTTCTACGAGCACGCCTCCCGGGGCGAGCTGCTGGCGGACCTGGCCCTGACGGATCAGGACGTGGCACGCCGCATCACCGGGTGGGTCGCCGCCCTGGGCAGCAGCGAGGCGGAAGCCGAGATCCGGGAGCACCTCGACTAACCGGCGCTTTCGGTGCCTTCCGCCTGCAGCGCCCGGGCCAGCACGGGATCCACCAACTCCCGCTGCCAGGGCCGGGCCTGCCCGGCCCGCAGAAACGCCTCGACGGCCTCGAACGGATCCGGCGCGGCCTCCCAGTCCCAGCACAGCCGTCGCACCAGGTCCGGCGAGACCAGGTTCTCGGTGGGGACGTGCACCCGCTCGGACACCTCCGACAGCGCCGCCCGCGCGGCCTCGAGCCGCGCGGCGGCCTCCGGTTTGCGCCGGCTCCACCGCGCGGGGGGCGGCGGCCCGTTCGGCGGTTCGGCGTCCACGGGCGGATTCTTGTTCTGGCGCGCGGCCTCCAGCGCCGCCAGCCACGTCGCGGCGCTGCGGCGTTGATTGCGCCCCCCGAACACGGGCAGGGCGACCAGTTCCTCGACGGTCGTCGGGTTGGCCAGCGCGGCGTCGATGATGGCCGAGTCCGGAAGGATGCGCCGCGGCGCGATGTCGCGGCGCTGCGCGATCTGGTCGCGCGTCAACCACAATTCGCGCACCGCGGCCAGGCCGCGCTTGTCGCGCACCCGATGGATTCCCGACGTTCGTCGCCACCGGTCCCGTCGCGCCGCGGCACCCGGATCTTTCGAACCCGTGTCCCGCAGGTAGTCGAATTCCTGTGCGGCCCAATCGGTTTTGCCCTGCCCGGCGAGGACCTCCGCGATCGCCGCGCGCAGCTCGATGAGCAGTTCCACGTCCAGCGCGGCGTAGTTGAGCCATTCGGCGGGCAGGGGGCGCTTGGACCAGTCCGCCGCGCCGTGGCCCTTGGCCAGCCCGAAACCCAGCAGCCGCTCGACCATGGTGGCCAGGTTCACGCGCTCGAACCCGGCCAGGCGGCCCGCGAGCTCGGTGTCATACAGCGCGGGCGGCCGCATGCCCACCTCCGCCAAACAGGGCAGGTCCTGATCGGCCGAGTGCAGGATCCATTCGTCGGTGCCCAGCACCTCGGCCACCGGCCGCAGCGCCTCCAGCGGGTCGCGGCCGTGGCTCACCGGGTCGATCAGCACGGTGCCGGAGCCCGCCCGGCGGATCTGGATCAGGTAGGCCCGGTTGGAGTAGCGGAAACCCGACGCCCGCTCGGCGTCCACCGCGAACGGCCCGCGCCCACGGTCCAGGCGCTCTGCCGCGGCCTCGATTTCGTACACGCTCACCGAGATGGGCGGGACGCCTTCGGTCGGGCGTGGAAGTGGGGTGGGGGCGGGTTCGGTGCCGCCGGGCGCGCTGCTGCCCGGCCCGTCGGGCGACGGTTCGCCCATGCTAGGCGCGTGACCGCGAGCTCAGGTCGGTGACTCCGGCGGGCGGCAGGCCCGCGGCGTGCTCCAGCACCTCGCAGAACGCCTCGACGTGCGCGCCGACCGCGGGCGACGTGGCGGTCCAGGACGCCCGCAGCTCGAGCTGGTGGGCGCGCGGCGGCCCCGAGATGTCGCCGTAGCGCACCGAGGTGGTGGCGGTGACGGTGCCGCCCAGCGCGACGACGTGTTCCATGCGTGACTCCAGTGCCTCGACCAGCCAGCTCCACGCTACTTCGGGCAGCAGGGGATCGACGGCCTCGCTGGGGTCGAGGTCGGCCTGGATGTAGGCGACCATGCGGATGGTGCCGTCCCACGCGTCGGCCCCTTCGGGGTCGTACAGCAGGATCAGCCGGCCGAAGGCGTCGCCGTCGGACCGTTCGGGGATGATCTCGCGGTCGGGATGCTTGACCTCGGCGCCCAGCGCGTAGCTGTGGGGAGCGAGGCGTTGCGGCGGCCGGATCGGACCCAGCTCGATCTCCGGCCGCACGGCCACGGCGTTCATCGCCGCCACCGCCTCGCGGAAGGGGGCCGGTTCGGATGAGGTCACTTGGCACCGCTCCTCTTCATCCCGACCGCTCTGTATCGTCACGGCAGGGGTCACAGGGATCGACGGTAGACCCATCGGCTGACACGCTGCGACAGGCGCGCCGGGTTTCAAACCCGCCGCGACCAACCCGTTACCAGCCCTCCACCAAACGTATATGTCCTGCTCAGGTGGCAGATCCGCCGGTAAACCGGGCGGGGCGCTTCTCGCGGTGGGCGGCCAGGCCTTCCTGCACGTCGGGGCCGCTGAAGCTGAGGAATTCCAGGCCCACCGAGGTCTCGAAGGTGGGGCCCATCATGCGGTACCAGTGGTTGAGGCTGCGCTTGGTCCACTGGATGGCGTTCTGCGCGCCCTGCGCCAGGTTCTCGGCGATCCGGGTGGCGGTGGACAGGACGTCATCGTCGTCGACGCAGGTGGAGACCAGGCCGATCCGCTCGGCCTCCTCGCCGAGCAGGGTTTCGCAGGTCAGCAGGTAGTACTTGGCCTTGGCCATGCCGACCAGCAGCGGCCAGCAGATCGCGGCGTGGTCGCCGGCGGCCACGCCGAGCTTCGTGTGCCCGTCGATCAGCTTCGCGGTCCGGCCCGCCACCGAGATGTCGGCCAGCAGCGCCACCACCAGGCCCGCACCCACCGCCGGCCCCCGGATCGCCGACACGACCGGGGTGTCGCAGTTGATCATGTTGTGCACCAGGTCGCGGGCTTCGCGCATGATGCGGATCCGGCCCTCGTACTCGCCGATGGTCTCGGCGATCAGGTCGAAGCTGCCGCCGGAGGAAAAGGCCTTGCCCTCGCCGCGGACCAGGACGACGCGCACGGCCGGGTCGCGATCGATCACCGGCCAGATGTCGGCGAGGTCGCGATGCATCTGCGGGCCCACCGAATTCAGCCCCGGGGAGTCGAGAACCAGCGTCAGCACGCCGTTCTCACCGAGCTCGCACCGCAGGCTGGGGAACTCGTCGTAATTGGCTGGGGGCTGGCTGACCGGCATCCGGGCTCCTGACGTTCAAACGGTTGCGGTCGCGATAGTACGCAGCGGGGTTTGGCGTTCTGCGGTCATGGCAGCATTGAGGCCGATGAACAGGCCCACGCACACCAGTGCGGACACTCGCCGCGACCTTCCCGAGTCGCCGTATCTGGCCGCGGCGGGCGGCCGAAAGCCCCGCCGGATCCCGGTGTGGTTCATGCGGCAGGCCGGCCGGTCGCTGCCCGAATACCGGGCGCTGCGGGCCCAGCACGACATG
This sequence comes from Mycobacterium sp. 5-140-3-2, assembly GCF_035666375.1. NCBI lineage: Bacteria > Bacillati > Actinomycetota > Actinomycetes > Mycobacteriales > Mycobacteriaceae > Mycobacterium > Mycobacterium sp. 5-140-3-2. The sequence goes on along the minus strand of NZ_CP142025.1, from coordinate 3,777,040 downwards.
CTGTCGGCGTGTTTCGACGCCGAGCTGGTCTGCGAGATCACCCTGCAACCGGTGCGCCGGCACGACGTCGACGCGGCGATCCTGTTCTCCGACATCGTGGTGCCGCTGCTCGGCGCCGGCATCGACCTGGACATCGTCGCCGGGGTCGGACCGGTGATCGAGTCGCCGGTGCGCACCGCGGCCGACGTCGCCGCGATCAAACCGCTTGAGCGGCAACGGGTTCAACCGATTTCCAACGCCGTGTCGCTGCTGGTGTCCGCGCTCGGCGATGTTCCGCTGATCGGTTTCGCCGGCGCGCCGTTCACCCTGGCGTCCTACCTGATCGAGGGCGGGCCCAGCCGCCACCACGCGCGCACGAAGGCGATGATGCTGGCCGATCCCGACAGCTGGCATGCGTTGATGGAGAAGCTGACCGACATCACCGTCGGCTTCTTGCGGGTGCAACTGGATGCCGGGGTGGACGCGATCCAGGTGTTCGACTCGTGGGCCGGGACGCTGTCGTTGGCCAACTACCGCGCCTACGTGCAGCCGCACAGCGCCCGGATCTTCGCCGCCCTGGCCGAGTACGGCGTGCCGATGACGCACTTCGGCGTCGGCACGGCCGAACTGCTGGGCGCGATGTCGGAGGTCGGCGCGACGGTGGTGGGCGTGGATTGGCGAACCTCGCTCGCCGACGCGGCGGCCCGGGTGGAGCCCGGCACGGCGCTGCAGGGCAACCTCGATCCGGTGGTCCTGCTGGCGGGCTGGCCGGTGGTCGAACGCGCGGCGCGCGCCGTCGTCGACGACGGTCGGCGCGCGGTCGACGCCGGCGCCGCCGGTCACGTCTTCAACCTCGGCCACGGCGTGCTGCCCGAGACCGACCCCGCAGTGCTGACCGACCTGGTGTCGCTGGTCCATTCGCTATGACGTCCCGCTCATATTGCGTTGTCGGGGGCGGAATTTCGGGGCTGACGGCGGCCTACCGGCTGCGCATGTCCCTCGGCGACGACGCGGCCATCACGCTGTTCGACCCGGGGGAGCGGCTCGGCGGGATCCTGCGCACGGAGCTGGTCGGCGGGGCGCCGATGGATCTGGGCGCCGAGGCGTTCGTGCTGCGCCGACCCGAGCTGCCGGCGCTGCTGGACGAGCTGAATCTGACTGGGCACCAACTGGTTTCGACCGGTGCTCGCCCGCTGATCTACAGCGGGCAACGGCTGCGCCCGCTCCCCACCGGCACGATCGTGGGCATCCCGTCGTCGGCGGCGTCGGTGGCCGGATTGGTCGACGAGGCGACCGTCGCCCGCATCGACGCCGAACCCTCCCGCCCGTTGGAGTGGGTCGCCGGCAGCGATCCCGCGGTGGCCGACCTGGTGGGCGACCGGTTCGGCGACCAGGTGGTCGCGCGGTCGGTGGACCCGCTGCTGAGCGGGGTCTACGCGGGCTCGGCGGCCACCATCGGCCTGCGTGCGGCCGCCCCGACCGTGGCCGCGGCGCTGGACCGTGGCGCCGCCAGCCTGACCGACGCCGTCGGGCGGGTCGTGCCGCCGGCCACCGGCGCGCCGGTGTTCGGCGCGCTCGACGGCGGGTACCGGGTGCTGGTCGAGGAGCTCGCCGCGCGCGCCCGGCCGCGCTGGGTGCGCGCCGCCGCGTCGCGGCTCGAGCGCGCCGACGCGGGCTGGGCGGTGTTCGACGACACCGGCGCCCGCTGGGGCGCCGACGCGGTGATCCTGGCCGTGCCCGTGCACGAATCGTGCCGCCTGCTCGGCGGCATCGCGCCCCGCAGCGTCGCCGCGGCCGGGCGCATCGCGAGCGCATCGTCGGTGGTGCTGGCGCTGGCCGTGCCGGCTGACACCGCGTTCCCCGACTGCTCGGGCGTGCTGGTGGCCACCGGGGAGCGGTTGCGGGCCAAGGCCATCACGCTGTCGTCCCGCAAGTGGGGCGCCCGGGCCGACGTGCAGCTGTTGCGGTTGTCGTTCGGGCGGTTCGGCGACCACGTGGCGGCCAGCACCTCCGACGACGAGCTGCTGGCCTGGGCGCTGGGGGATGTGGCCGCCGTGTTCGGGCTCGACATCGACCCCGTCGACGTCCGGGTGCAGCGCTGGATCGACGCCATGCCGCAGTACGGCCCCGGCCATGCCGACCTGGTCGCCGAGGTGCGCGCCGGACTGCCGCCGACGCTCGCGGTGGCGGGGAGCTACCTCGACGGCATCGGCGTGCCCGCCTGCGTCGGCGCGGCCGGGCGTGCGGCCGAGGATGTGATCAGGGCCATCGGAGGTCCGGACGCGCAAGTGGCACGATAGGTTTCATGGCCAAGCTCGACTACGACTCGCTCAACTCCCAGATTCGCTACCTGATGTTCTCGGTTTTCTCGGTGGAGCCGGGTGAGCTGGGCGAGGAGCGCGACGACGTCATCGACGAGGCGTCGACGTTCCTCAAGCAACAGGAGGAGCGCGGCGTCGTGGTGCGCGGCCTCTACGACGTGGCGGGCATGCGGGCCGACGCGGACTTCATGATCTGGACGCACGCCGAACGCGTCGAGGCGCTGCAGGCCACCTACGCCGATTTCCGCCGCACCACCGCGCTGGGACGGGCCAGCTCGCCCGTGTGGAGCAGCGTCGCCCTGCATCGGCCGGCCGAGTTCAACAAGAGCCACATCCCGGCGTTCCTGGCCGGCGAGGAGCCCGGCAACTACATCTGCGTGTATCCCTTTGTGCGGTCCTATGAGTGGTATCTGCTGCCCGACGAGGAACGCCGCCGCATGCTCGCCGAGCACGGCATGGCCGCCCGCGAATACAAGGATGTCCGCGCCAACACGGTCCCGGCGTTCGCGCTCGGCGACTACGAGTGGATCCTGGCGTTCGAGGCTCCCGAGCTGCACCGCATCGTCGACCTGATGCGCGAACTGCGCGCCACCGACGCCCGCCGGCACACCCGCGAGGAGACGCCGTTCTTCACCGGCCCCCGGGTGGCCGTCGAGCAGTTGGTGAAAGCCCTGCCATGACAGCGCCGTTCGATCCGACCGACCCCACCCGTTTCGAGCAGATGTACCGTGACGACCGGACGTCGCACGGCCTGCCCACCGCCACGCCGTGGGACATCGGCGGCCCGCAACCGGTGGTCCAGCAGCTCGTGGCGTTGGGCGCGATCAAAGGCGAGGTGCTCGATCCGGGCACCGGCCCCGGCCACCACGCCATCTACTACGCCTCGAAGGGCTATTCGGCGACCGGCATCGACGGCTCGCCCGGCGCCATCGAGCGCGCCCGGGCGAACGCCGAAAAAGCCGGGGTGTCAGTCAATTTCGAGGTGGCCGACGCCACAAAGCTGGACGGGTTCGACGGCCACTTCGACACCGTGGTCGACTGCGCTTTCTATCACACGTTCAGCACCGAGCCCGAGCTGCGACGGTCCTACGCCGAGGCGCTGCGGCGCGCCACCAGGCCGGGCGCGCGGCTGTACATGTTCGAGTTCGGCGAACACAACATCAACGGCTTCAAGATGCTGCGGTCGTTGTCCGAGAGCGACTTTCGCGACGTGCTGCCCGACGCCGGGTGGGACATCACCTATCTGGGCACGACCACCTACCAGGTCAACATCAGCGCCGAGTCCATCGAGTTGATGGCCGCGCGCAACCCCGACATGGCCGACGAGGCGGCGAAGTTGCTGGAACGGTTCCGCGCCATGGAACCCTGGCTCGACGGCAGCCGGGTGTACGCGCCGTTCTGGGAAGTGCACGCCACGCGCGCCGACTGAGGGCCTGGGCGTCACACCCGTCGCGTCTGTCACTGGGGAAGGGAAGGGGGCTTTTGCCCACCTCCCAGCGACAACGTGTTTGCCCTGGTCACACCCGTTAACGACGTTGTCGCTGGGAGGTGGGCACAACGCATGCCCCCCGGATTCTTGTGACTGCTGGGACTCAAGCCCCCGACGGCACCAGTCGCAGGCAGACCGAGTTGATGCAGTACCGCTGGTCGGTCGGCGTCGGATAGCCCTCACCAGCGAACACGTGGCCCAGGTGGCTGTGGCAGTTCGCGCACAGCACCTCGGTGCGCGTCGTCCCCATCGAATGGTCGGGCCGCAGGATCACCGCATCGGATTTCGCCGGGTCGAAGAACGACGGCCAGCCGCAGTGCGACTCGAATTTCTCTGTGCTGCGGAACAATTCGGCACCGCAGGCACGGCACTGGTACACGCCTTCGGTCTTGGTGTCGGTGTATTCACCCGTGAAGGGTCGCTCGGTGCCGGCTTGGCGCAGCACGTGAAACTCTTCCGGGGTGAGCTTCTGGCGCCACTCGTCGTCGGTCAGCTGCAGCTTCGGACGCGATACGTCGGGGGAGGTCATGCATCCACGGTAGCGCGCTGCCGCTCGGTCATCAGCCACGCCGGATCGATCCCGTCATCCAGCCGGTTCTCAGCCTTGGCATCGAGGTACCGGAAGTACAGCACGGTGAACACCACGATCAGCAGCAGCGACCAGCCGTAGGTGATCTTGAGGTACTCCAGCGCCCGGCCCCAGCGCATCCAGTTGAACAGCAGCCAGCGGTCCAGGGTCATGAAGCCGTAGATCCCCAGCCACGCCGGCCAGTTGCGGATCAACGAGTTGGGCAGCACGACCGTCATCAAAAACGGGAACAGCATCATCGAGTAGTAGCCCTGGGCCAGCGACGACACCAGGAACGACCACAGCAGCAGCACACCCGCGGAGTTGGTCAACCAGAACCGCGGGTCCCGGGTGCGGTAGTGGCGGTACAACAGCCACAGGGCCCCAATGGCCAACAGCGTGAACAGGATTCGCAGGAACACGATCAGCCAGGTGGGCAGGCCGAAGTACACGCCGTTGCCCTCGATCGAGCTGTTGAAATAGTCGCGGGTGCCCAAAAAGTAGGGCACCGTGCGGGTCACGAAGTCCATCGGATCACTGACCAACGGCCACGCGGCGGCGTTGACGACGACGGGAATCACGAAGGCCGGCACCAGCGCTCGCCACTGGCGGTTCAGCACCGGCAGCAACAGCAACGGCAACAGCACCGGTTTGAGCGTCAGCGTCAGGCCGATCGCCACGCCGGCCCACCATTGCCGGCCGATCCGGCCGTCGAGCAGCCACCGCAAGAACAGCATCTCGGCGAGCAGCACGCAGCCGTTGATGTTGGTGAACACCAGCGTGTTGGTCACCGTCTCGGTGCAGAACATGGCCAGCAGCAGCGCGGGCGCGGCCACCGAGGACAGCGTGTAGTTGAACATCCGCAGCAGCAGATACCACGCGGCCAGGATGGCCACGGTGTTGATCAGGATGAACAGGTAGCGCGACGGATACTCGGGCAGGTACCCGAACGGTGCCATCAGCAGCGTGCCGCCGGGCGGATACAGGTAGTGCGGGTCGACGTAGTCGAAGTGCTCGTTGTAGATGTCCCAGCCGCGCCGGAAGTTCACCACCGCCCGGTAGACGGGTTTGAAGTCGTCGGTGATGTTGCCGTTGGTGGTGATGACGATGCTGCGGTGCAGCACCGAGAGGATGGCGATCGGCCACAGCGCGGACCGCAAGATGCTCGCCACGCTCGGCGCGCCGGTGCGGGGACGAAAGGCGGTCAGGAGCCGCTCGCGCGAGCCGGTTCGGATCGATTCAGCTGCCGTCACCAGCGCACCGTACACCGGCGCGCCGGCGCCGCTGAAGGCAGCATCAGGCCGGGCAGTAGGTGTCGGTGTTGGGCAATTTGCCGCTGCTGAGGTAGCCGTTCAGCGGCGCAACCGCGCAGCCCGAATAGATGCTGGCGCCGTGCCCGATGCCCTGCCACATCACCCGCTTGCTGGCCGCGTTGGCGTTGATGATGCTGGCCGCGGTCGCCGCGACCCCGTCGGTCCCCACGATCGGGTCGTTCTGCACGCCGAGCAGCAGCACGTCGACCTTCAGGGTCTTCGGGGAGGGCGGCGGGGAACCGGTGGGCCAGTGCACGCACTTGACCATGTTGAGCGCGGCGACGGTACCGAATTGGGGGTAGAGCTTGCCCCAGGCGACGAACAGCTCACGCACCCGGTCCGGGGTCGGGCGATTGACGGCGTCACTGCAGACATTGACGAACTGGCCGTCGGAGTCCTGCACGGTGTTGGCGTGGTTGATCAGGTTGTTCAGCCCGTTGGTGTCACCGGAGCGGGCGGCCGCGAGCGCGTTGGCCAGGTCGGTTGTGGCGTTGACGCGACCGCCGGACGGGAAGCCCAGCGCGACGGTGATGGCGTTGGCGACCTGTGCCACCGACGCGCCGCCGGGGCCCCTGCCGGCGCGGGCGTCGGCCAGCAGGGCGCTGACGGCGCCCTTGGGGTCGGGACCGAGCGCGCAGTTCACCGCGATGCACTGGGCGGCGAAGGCGTCGAGCGCGGCCTGCTGCCCCTTGACCTGTTGCTCGGCGGCGGCTTCGGCGTTGGTGCCCAACGCGACCGGTGAGTCGAGGACGAGGCGGGCGACCTTGTCGGGCCGCGATCCGGCGTAGGCCAGCGCCACCTGGGCGCCGTTGCCGATGCCGATCAGCGCCAGGGCGGGCACGTCCCAGGTGCTGCGCAACCGCTCGATGTCGGAGGCGGCGTGCGCGTCGTCGTAGGCGGAGGCACCAGGCGCGATGGCGTCGGTGCAGTTGGTGGTCGCGGTGTTGGCGACCTCGGACAGGTTGGCCACCGGGTCGTCGCCGGTCTGGAACTGCGACTGGTCGCGCATCTCCTGGCGGTCGAACTTGTCCCGGCAGTCGATGGGGCTCGACATGCCGATGCCGCGACGGTCGACGGCGACGATCGGGTGGGCGGCGAGCACGTCGGCGCCGGCGCGGGACAGCCAGACCGGCAGCTGCGCCGACGACGGCAGATCCGAGCCGGTGGTGAAGACCAGCGGCCCGGCGTCGTGGGGCGTCTTGTTCGTGCGGGCGCGCACCACGCCGATGCTCAGGCTGCCGCCCCCGCCGTTGACCGGGTCCAGGTCGGAGTCGTAGGTGGCGCAGTCGAGCTGCACACCCGCGGCGGCGGGAACCGCCGCGTCGGCGAACACCCGCGAGGTGCAGTCGTGCCACGCCAGGTCGTTCTTGGGCGCGGCGATCGGGGGCGGGCCGGTGGGCGCCGGCTTGGAGGTCGCCGCTCCCTGCGGCCGCGCACCGGAATTCGTGGCGAAGCGCGGGTTGGCGGCCAGGCCCGGGACGCAGCCGGCCAGCAGCGCGGTCACCGCAACGAGGATCGTGGCGCACGTGTACGGCCGACTCATGCCGACCACAGTAGCTAGGCCCTGACGTAGCGGGTGTAAAGGTAGCCGGCGTCGTCGGTCAGGACGTGGGCGCACCGCATCCCGGTGAGCAGCTGGCCCGGGCCGGCCGCGATGCGTCGCGCCTGGCCCCCGACGATGTAGGGCGCGATCGTCAGGCACAGCTCGTCGAGCATGTCGCGGTCGATCAGCGAGCCCAGCAGCATCGGGCCGCCCTCGGTGAGGATGCGGCGCAGCCCGCGCGCGCCCAGGGCCGCCAGCAGGGCGGCCTCGTCGACCTTCTCGGGATCGCCGGCGGAGCAGTCGACGACCTCGCACACGCCGCTGAGCAGCCGTCGCGTCTGGGCGGTCGCCGCGGCGCAGGTGAGCACCAGCGGGGGCACCTCGGTGCGGGTGAACACGGCCATGTCCCGGTTGAGGTGGCCCGATTTGGTCACGATCGCCAGGGGCGGGACCTCGCTTTGTCCGCGGGCCTGCCGGTGCTGACGCTGGGCGGCGCTCAGCTGCGCCCCGGAGTAGCCCTCGATCCGCACGGTGCCCGCGCCGACCACGATGACGTCGGCGAGCTCACGCAGCAGGTTGAAGATGAACCGGTCGCCCGGCCCGCCCATCGCCCCGCTGCTGCCGCCCGAGGTGGCGCCGCCGTCGACGCTGGTGATGAAGTTCGCCCGCACCCAGGTCGCGTCCTGCTCGGGATAGCCGTAGAGCCGGGGGAGTTCGCCGTCCTCGAGGTCGCGCACCGAGCCCAGCAGCGACAGCGGCGTCTCGGGCATGGGTCTGATTGCAGCACGCCGCTACAGTTCCTGCATGCACGGGTCCACCTCCGCGGGCGTTTCGGGCGCCGTCGCGCGCCTGGTGGATCGGCATCCGACCGTCTCGCCGGAGCGCCTGATCGCCCAATTGAGGCCGCCCCCGACGTTCGCCGACGTGAGCTTTGCGACGTACCAGCCCGATCCGGCCGAGCCGACGCAGGCCGCCGCGGTGCTGGCATGCCAGGACTTCTGCCGGCAGGCCACGCAGCGCCGCGCGGGCCGCCGAAAGTTGTTGGGACGACGGCAGGTTCTGCCCGGTGTCGGGCTGTACCTCGACGGCGGGTTCGGGGTGGGCAAGACGCACCTACTGGCGTCGGCCTACTACGAACTGCCCGGTGACGGGCCGGGCGGGTCGAAGGGCGGGACGCCGGATGGGCCGCCCCCCAAGGCTTTCGCGACCTTCGGGGAGCTCACCCAGCTCGCCGGGGTGTTCGGCTTCGCCGAATGCGTCGACCTGCTGGGCGCCTACACGGCGGTCAGCATCGACGAGTTCGAGCTCGACGACCCGGGCAACACCACGCTGATCGCGCGGCTGCTCTCGTCGCTGGTCGAGCGCGGGGTGTCGGTGGCCGCCACCTCCAACACGCTGCCCGAGCAGCTCGGCGAGGGCCGCTTCGCGGCGCAGGATTTCCTGCGCGAGATCAACACGCTGGCAAGCATTTTCACCACCGTGCGCATCGAGGGGCCCGACTATCGGCACCGCGGCCTGCCGCCGGCCCCGCAGCCGCTGTCCGACGAACAGGTGGCGGCGCGCGCGGCGCGCGTCGACGGGGCCACGCTCGACGACTTCGACGCGCTGTGCGCGCACCTGGCCACCATGCACCCGTCGCGGTACCTGACGTTGATCGAGGGCGTGCGCGCGGTGTTTGTGACCGGCGTGCACGGGATCGACGACCAGAACGTCGCGCTGCGGCTGGTTTCGCTTACCGACCGGCTCTACGACGCCGGAATTCCCGTGGTGGCGTCGGGGGCCAAACTGGACACCATCTTCAGCGAGGAGATGCTGGCCGGCGGATACCGAAAGAAGTACTTACGGGCCACATCCCGGCTGCTGGCGTTGACGGCGGCGGCTAGCCCAGCTCGCGAACCATGACATAGTCGTGCTCGAGGCCGGCGCCGAGACGAAACGTCCTGGTGCCGCTGATCCTGAAGCCGCTCTTGGCGTAAAAGCGTTGCGCGCGTTGGTTTGCCTGGTTCACCCCCAGCCACACGCGCCGCGCGCCCCACTCGTCGGCCGTGGCCAGCGCGCGGTCCATCAGGGCCGTCGACACCCCGCCGCCGTGGTACGCGGGCAGCACGTAGATCTTGGACAGCTCGGCGGCGCCGGGCTCGCGAATCAGCATGGCGTAGCCGATGATCCGGCCGTCGTGCGCCGCGGTGAGGACGGCGCGGTGCGGATCGGCGAGGTAGTCCGCGAAGCGCTCGGCCGACAGGTTGGCGGCCACGAAGGCCGCGATGTTCTCCGGGGCCGCCGTGGGCGGGCACGCGAGCGGAAAGGTAAGCGCCGCAACGGCGGCCAGCTCGGCGGCAGCACCGGAATCCGCCGCCGCGACGTGGACGGTTCGGATCAAAGATTCCACTGGGCGAGGTGATAGCCCGTCTTCTTGTCCAGCAGGACGACGGTGGAGACGGGGTCGCGGTAGGCGTCCCAATACACCTCACCGCGCACGATCGCCCCGTTGGGCGCGTTGACGATCACGTTGTCCAGCGCGTCGGGCGCATCGGAGGCCCGCGGCTTGTAGGCGTCGGCGTTCGGGGTCACCCCGTTGAAACTGAAGATGGTCGCCATGATGTACGGATTGGGCACGCGGATCGCGCGAATCGTCACGTCGGCGCGCTCGACGGTGCTGCCGGGGAAGCCCTTGTAGGTGCCCTCGCGCGTGTAGCCGAAGCCGGGCGGCGGGTCGCAGGGCGCCACGCCGCTCACCGTCACGTCCGCGATGAACGTGCCGTTGTCCACGCGCAGCGTGTCCCCGATGTGGCCGATCGGCGCGTCGCCGGCACCCGCGGGCGGCGCCGGAACGACGGCGGTCACGCTCGCCGCGGCAACCAGCGCGGCCGACACCGATACCAGCCAGCGGCGCATCTTCGCCATGTCTTGCCTCCTTGGCACCGTTGCGGGGACCCTCGCATGATCGCACACGCGGTAGCGCCCGAGGCAGGGGTCGGCCGCAGCCGTCAGGCGTCACCGCCGCCGTCCGGGGCAACGGATTTCCCGCCACCGAGCGAGTCCAGCGCCGCGATCAGATCGGCCTCGACCCGGTCCTTGTCGACGCCGCACCGGTGCAGCGGCCCCGGGGTGGAGGAGGCGGCCTCCAGTTCGAGCAACGCAAGCAGCTGGTGTTCGGTGCCGACGTAGTTGTGGCCGAGCCGAAGGGCCTCGCGCACGGTCAATTCGAGGGCCTTGCGCGCCGGCCCGCTGAACGGGATGAGTTCGGGCCGTTGGTCTTCCACGCGCAGCGCGGCGATCGACGCGGCCGCGGCGTCGCGTAGCGCCTCGGTGTCGATCTTTTGCAGGCGCAGCAACACCGTGGCGAGCGCGGCCGCATCGGCGAGCACCCCGATCAGCAGGTGGTCGGGGGTGATCTCGCCGTTGCCGGCCTCGTGCGCGGCGTTCTGGGCCGCCACCACCGCGCCGCGCGCCCGCGGGGTGAACCGCGCGAAGCCTTGCTCCGGCCCCAGGGTGGTGGCCTCGGCGCGGGGGACGAATCGTTTCTGGGCGGCTTGTTTGGTGACGCCCATGCTCTTGCCGATGTCGGTCCAGGACGCTCCGGAGCGGCGGGCCTGGTCCACGAAGTGGCCGATCAGGTGGTCGGCGATCTCGCCCAGGTGCTCGGCGGCCAGCACGGCGTCGGTCAGCTGGTCCAGCACGTCGGGGTGGGTCGTCTTGATCGCGGTGATCAACTCGTCGAGGCGGATCGGATACGCGATGCGGATGGGCTCGGACATGTCGTCAACGCTAGGTTGACGGATGCCGAGTGTCAACCGCGAGTTGACGATGCCTGTCGCTAGCGGGTGCGGGTGGGCGACATCTCTGGGAGAATCACTGAGCCATGAAGCTCATGCTCGCCCTGTCCGGCCTGGCCGTCACGATCGGCCTCGCGGTGCCGGCGCACGCCGACCCGGTTGACGGCGTCGACGGCACCGACGAAGCGTTCATCGCGTCACTGCGCGCGGCCGGCATCACCTTCGCCGATTCCGACAAGGCGGTGGGCGCGGGCAAATGGGTGTGCGACACGGTCGGCCAGGGCACGCAGATGCCCGACGTGGTCAAGACGCTGCTGTCCAAGAACTCCGCGCTGAGCGAGGGCAAGGCCAACCAGTTCGCGGCCATCGCCGCGAGCACGTACTGCCCGGGCGCGATCACCTCCACCACGAACACCCCGTAACGGCGCCGAGGTGCCGATTGCCGCGGGGTTTGAAACAATCATGGCGTTATGCGATTTCTCCTCGGGCTCTGTAGTGCCGCCGCCGCGCTCGGCCTGGCCGTCCCGGCCCACGCGGACGTCGACAACGATCAGGATTTCCTCAAGGACCTGCGCGACGCCGGCATCACCTACCAGGACGCCGGCAACGCGATCACCATCGGCAAGTCGGTGTGTGAGCTGCTCGACGACGGCCAGTCGGACGCGAAGATCGTGACGGACCTGCGCAACCAGAACCCGGCATTCCAGGGCGCCAGCGCGGCCAAGTTCACGTTCCTCTCGGCCGCCCACTACTGCCCGAAGTACATCACCGGCGAGGACCGCGGGCCCAAGCCCGATGGCGACGCCGGCAACTGAGCCGACCGGTCAGGCCGCCCGCGCCGTCCACGTGAAGCTCTGCATCTCCGGGATCCGCGGCGCCAGGGCCGCGGCGACGCTGCGACCGATCTGATCGGACGCGGCCAGCGACGTGTCCGCGTTCAGGAACCCTTCCACTTCCACGCGCAGGGTCCGGCCGGTCCATCGGGCCCGGGCGTGCGCGTGCGTCACGCCGGGCACCGAGGCGGCGACGGCCTCGGCGGTGGTGATGATGTCGGGGTCGACGCCGTCGAGCAGGCGATGCGCGATGTCGGCGGTGACCTCCCAGCCGACGTGGCAGATGAATCCGGTGACGACGATTCCGGCGACCGCGTCGGCCCAGCCCCAGCCGAGTGCCACGCCGATCAGCCCCAGCACCGCCCCGGCCGACGATAATGCGTCGAGCCAGGAGTGCTTGGCGTCGGCCACCATGGTGGCCGACCGAATTCGCTTGCCTACCACCAGTTTGTAGCGGGCCACCAGCTGGTTGCCCGCGACGCCCACGACGGCCGCGGCGATGCCCCAGCCCACGTAGCCGGTGCCGCCGTGACGGAGCAACTTGGTGACGCTCTCGAAACCGGCGACCACGGCGCTGCCCCAGATCACCAGGGCCACCCCGATGCCGGCGAGGTCCTCGGCGCGTTCGTAGCCATAGGGGTACCGCTCGGTGGGGACCTTGCGCGAGGCGCGGAAGCCGACGAACACCAGGGCGCTGGTGGAGACGTCGGACAGGTTGTGCAGCGCATCGCCGAGCAGCGCCACCGAACCGGACAACAGCGCGATGACCAGTTCCACCAGGCCGGTCAGCGCCAGCCCGGCCGCGCTGACGGCGACCGCACGGTTGGCCTGCCGGCGCTCGCCGGCGTCGTCGGCCGCGGTGTCGAGGGGAAAGCCTGCCGCCGGGTCACGGACCCCGTTGATCGCATGCATACCGTCAGCATGCCCGATGCGGCGGCGGCCCCCAAGGGTTTACGGCAGACGACGGCCGCGCCCTACTTGTCCTGCTCCGGCTTGGACGGTTGATCACGCCACGGGCGGACGGTCTTCGGCAGGAGCATGAACGCCACGGGCACGCGCACCAGCGCGTCGCGGGCGGAGACCTCGAGGAACACGATCTCCATCTCGAGGCTGTTCAGGGGCCGCGTTTCCATCATGAAGCGTGTCCGCAAGTAGCGGGGGGTCCGCAGCCACTCGACCAAACTCATGAAGGCGACTGTACGCCACTAGCGGAAATACCTGATGGACACCGTGTTTCGGAACTCTGTCCGTCAGCTCATGCCGATGCGAATGTTCTTCACCTGCAGAAAGTCATACAGGCCCTCCACGCCGCCGGTGCGGCCGAACCCGCTCTGTTTGTATCCGCCGTAGGGGCCTTGGGGCGCGATGTCGCTGTGCCTGTTCACCCACACCGAACCCGCTTCCAGCCGGCGCGCCACCCGATGCGCCCGCTCCAGGTCGGAGGTGGCCACGAATGCGTTGAGGCCGTAGCGCGAATCGTTGGCGATCCTGACCGCCTCGTCCTCGTCGCCGAACGGCATGACGGAAGCCACCGGCCCGAATGTCTCGGTTTGCGCCAGCGCCGAGCGGTTGTCGACGTTCGCGAAGATCGTCGGCTCGATGAAATAGCCGGACGTGAGTTCACCTCCCAGCCGGCGCCCGCCGGTGATCAGGTCACCGGCCTTCTCGCTGACCGCCTGGTCGATGACACCGAGGACGCGCTCGGCTGCGGCCTCGCTGACGACGGGCCCGAGCATGACGTCGGGCTGCAGCGGATCCCCGACCTTCGCGGCCCGCACGGTCGCCACGAGCTTCTCCACGAACGCCGTGTACACCGACGCATGGACGAGGATCCGCGAGGCGCAGGCGCAACTTTGGCCGGCCTGGGTGATGGGCCCCTGGTGGGCCGCGATGACGGCGGCCATGTCGAGGTCGGCGTCGGCGAACACGAGATACGCCGACTTGCCGCCCAATTCGGCCGTCACGGGTGTGAGGTTGTGCGATGCGGCCTGCAGCACCTTCTGCGCGGTCGCCTGTCCGCCGGTGAAGTGGATCTTGCGGACCCCCGGGTGACGCACCAGCGCGTCGCCGCCCTTCGGGCCGGCCGGCAGCACGTTCACCAACCCCGGCGGCAGGCCCGCTTCCAGGCAGAGTTCGCCAAAGCGCAAGGGCGCCAACGACGCAACCTCCGAGGGTTTGAGGATGACGGCGTTTCCCGCCGCCAGCGCGGGGGCCACGGCCGCGCCGACCACGACCAGCGGCCCGTTCCACGGGGCCAGGACGCCGACGACGCCGTACGGTTCGCGCTCGACGATGTTGACGTCGAACGCGCCGGCGACGGGAGTGCTTGCGCCGTGCGACTTGTCGACGTAGCCGGCGTAGTAGCGCAGGAACCGCTCCGTCAGTACGGAGTTGCCGGCGACCGCGATCGGGACGCCGTAGTCGTGCACGTTGAGCTCGCTCAGCTCGGCGAAGTGGTCGCGCACCACGTCGGCCAGCGCGAACAACAGGTCGCGGCGGCGATCGACGGGGTAGGACATCCATTCCCGGTGCGCGTCCCACGCGCTGTCGACGGCCCGATCGACCTCGCTTCGGCCGGCCAGGGGTATGGACGCGTTGGGCAGGCCGGTGCCCGGGTAGACGTGGCGGTAGGTTCCGCCGGATGCCGCGGTAATGCGTTCTCCGCCAATGAGTAACGCACCCGAGAGCGTCGGTGACGACGCGGTTGCCGTCATGGCAGTGTCCTCCGTTGTCGTGTCAGCCGACGGTCGCGGGATCGGCCCGGTTTTCGGCCGTCACCCGCTGCTTCTGCTCCGCGGTCACCTGGTTGAGGTAGTCGGCCTTGGCGCAGCCGTAGTACGCCGCGAACTGCAGCGCCAATTCGTCCATCTCCTCGAACGAGACGTCGCCGCTCTTCAGCGCCGCGTACACGTGGGAGATGATCGGGATTTCGGCGTCCTGGAAGGCGACGCAGGCCACCGTGATGAGGCGGCGTTCCTTCATGCCCAAGCCGGGCCGCAGCCACATCTCGCCGAAGACGAAGTTCAGAATGCCCGCGCCCGAGTAGGGGTTGTCGCGCATCGGCGCGAACGGCAGGCAGTTGATCTCCTTGAACGATGATTCGCCGCCCTGCAGCCGCTGCTCGGGGTCGCTGGCGGTGACCAGCGGCAGCAACGGTTCCGGGGGAGGGGGTGCCTCGCCGCGTTCCTCGGCGATCCTGGCCCACTCCTGGTCCACGGCGATGTTGAACCGCGAGGCCTTCGGCCAGCCGGCGTAGACGGCGAAATGCAGGACCGTTTCCCGCATTTCGGTGATGGTGAGGTCACCGCTGTTCAACGCCGCATAGACGTGCTGCTCGAGCGGGGCCAGCGCGTCGGCGGCCGCGACGCAGGCCAGCGTCACGAACCGTCGATCGCGGCGGCTGAGCCCGGGCCGCGACCACACCTCGCCGAAGACGAAGTCGATCAGCCCTGCGGTGAAGGGTCCCCGATCGCCGGGCGGGTCGACCGTCATCACCTCGGCGAAGGTGCGCGCCCCCCGTTCATGTCGCGCACCGTCGTCCGTCAAAGCACTATCTGATGGTGACACCGGCGTCCACTTTCAGTTCAAGCCCCGTGACATAACGGGATTCATCGGAGAGGAGGTAGAGCACCGCGTTGCTCACATCGGCCGCCTCGATCAGCGGCACGGGCAGCGCGTTGAGGAAGATGGGCACCAGGTCGGGCCGCTGCTCGGCGATCAACGTGTGCATCGTCGGGGGCGCCATGCCGGTCGCCACGCCGGTGGGGTGCACGGTGTTGACCCGAATGTTCTGTGCGGCAAGCTCGTTGGCCAGCGCGAGCGTCATCCCCACGATGCCGTGCTTGGACGCCGTGTAGGGCACATGCAGCGGGGTCCCCTTGATGCCGGCCGAGGAACTGATGTTGACCAGGCTCCCGCCGCCGCGCGCGACGAGGTGGGGCAGCGCGGCCGCGCAGGTGTTCCAGGCCCCGATGAGGTTGACATCGACGACCAGCCGCCACTGCTCGGCGGTGGTGGTGTCCCAGGTGCCGACGGTGAGCACGCCGGCGTTGGCGACCGCGCCGTCGAGCCCGCCGAGTTCGCCGGCGGCCGCGTCGACCGCCGCTTTCATGGCGGCCTCGTCGCGCACGTCGACGACCGCGGTGATCGCCCGGCGGCCGTGTTTCCCGACCAGGTTCGCGGTCTCGTTCAGGTCGTCCTCGGTGGCCAGCGGGTATTCCAAACCCGCTGGGGTGGAACAGATGTCGACGAGGACGCAGTCGGCACCCTCCTCGGCCAGCCGCACCGCGTGCGAGCGTCCCATGCCGCGTGCGGCCCCGGTGATCAGGATCCGTTTGCCGGCGACCCGGCCCGTTGCGTCGTTCGTTGTCACGGGCTATCAGACCTTGTTGCAGAAGCCGGCATCGACGGGGAAGGTCACGCCGGTCACGTACTTCGCCTCGTCGGAGACCAGGTAGGCGATCGCGGCGCTGACGTCTTCGGGTTCCAGCATGCCGACGGGCATCGGGTTTTGCAGATGGGGGCCGGCGCCGGGATTCTTCTCCAGGAAGTCGGTCATGTCATCATTGGTCGCCATCATGGTGTTGACCGCGGTCGGGTGCACGGTGTTCACCCGAATGTTCAGCGGCGCAAGCGCATTGGCGAGCGTACGCATCAGGCCGACGATGCCGTGTTTGGACGCCGCGTAGCCCAGGCCGCCGCCTTGCAGGCCGCCGAAACCTTTGATGCCCGCCGTCGAGCTGGTGAAGATGATCACCCCGCCGCGATTGCCGGACAGCAGGTGCGGAACGGCCGCCCACGCCGTGTGGTAGGCGCCGTCGAGGTTGACGCCGGTGACCGCGCGCCACTGCGCCAGTTCCTCCTCAATGCTCAACTCGCGGAACGCCAATGGCGCGATCCCGGCGTTGGCCAACACGATGTCGAGGCGGCCGAAGTGCTCGACGCCGCTATCCATCGCGGTCTTGACCTGCTCGAAGTCGCGCACATCGGCGACGGTGCCCAGCATCTTTCCGCCGGCCTCTTCGACGAGGGCGACGGTCTCGTCCAGTTCCTGCCGGGAGGCCATCGGATATCCGTTGGCGGGGATGTCGGCGCAGATGTCGATCCCGATGATGTTGGCGCCCTCACGGGCGAGCCGCACCGCGTGGCTGCGGCCCTGGCCGCGCGCCACCCCGGTGATGAAGGCGACTTTGCCATCTAACGAACCCACGGCGCGTTTCCTCTTTTCTTGGTCATCGGCCCAGATCAGGCCGGAGTAACGCCGTTACTCACGTGCGCACAGTAACATGGTTACTGTGAAGACGACAGGGTCCCGAGTACAGACCGTGGACAGCGCGTCCGGGCCCCGGGTCGATCCGATCCTGGACATCGTGGTCGAAATGCTCGACACCGAGGGCTACGAGGCCGTGCAGCTGCGCGAGGTGGCGCGACGGGCCCGCGTTTCGTTGGCGACCATCTACAAGCGGTATCCGACGCGCGACGAGCTCATCGTCGCCGCGCTGGAAGGCTGGATGGACGCCAACCGCTACGCGCGATTGCCGTCGCTGATCGAGGACCTACCCGGCGATTCGATCTATGTGGACCTGATGCACGTGATGAGGACCATCTTCGAGCCGTGGGAAAGCCACCCGTTGATGCTGCGCTCCTACTTCCAGGCGCGATCGGGGCCCGGGGGAAAACGCCTCATCCAGCGCGGTGTCGATGCCGTCGTCCCTGTCGCCAAAGCCATTCTGGCCCAAGCCGATCCGGGGTTCGCCAAAGACCTCGAGCTCATCCTGCCCGGCGTCGTGTACGGGTTTCTCACGCGATTCGCTCAGGGCGAGATCGACGTCACCGAGATCGTGCCCGGCATCGAGCGCACGGTGTTCTGGCTGACCGCGGCGCAGGGCTGAGCGGGATTCTGCGCTCTCACAGGATCGGGGGTGGTATCAGCCACCCCATCGACGGATCGACGTCGTCTTTGTATTCCGGGCAGTAGCTGGCCACCGAAAGGCCGATGAAGTATCCGGATTGCTTCGCCGACATCGGCGTTTGCTTGGTCAGTTTGATCGCCAGCATCGATACGTTCGGGTTCGTTTCGATGCTGCTGCACACCGCATGGGCCGTCGCGATCGCATCGTCGTCGTCGAACATCGTGATCCCGCCCCTGTCGAGGCCGGCGAGAAACGCATCGTCGGCGTCGTCATCGGCCGCCGCCGGTGCCGCGCCGGCCAGCGCGCCCGTGGCCAGCGCAATCGCGCAGGCGGCCGACCACGTGGCAAAACCGGCCTTCGGATGAGCCATGGCCTCCCCTCTATGCGCGGGCCAATCGGCGGCAAGTCAAGGACGACTTAAGTGAACGATAGCCGAAATCGCGGTGTCCATCTCGGCATCGCGCGAGGCGTCGTCCCGGATTTCACGACGAGCAGTGGGAGGCCTTGATTCGTCCGTTGGGGGCGCCCAGCTTGGCCAGGGCGTCCGCATCGGATGCCGTTGTGTCCGGGCCGGATCCGCCCTGGAACCGGCCGGAACGGTCGAACGCCACCGATGCGCAGCCGTTGCGCGTGCCGGCCACGACTTCGCACACGTCGCCGGCCTCGGCGGTGCAGTGGGCGAGCGCGATCTGGTTTGCCTGGTCCTGGCTGCCCCCGGTGCCCCACCCGGCGGCACGTCCGCTCCCGACGGACACCGCCAGGGCGACGAAGTCGTCGTCGGCCGCGGCCGCCGGCGCCGAGATGAGCGCGCAACCGAACGCGACGACGACGGCAATGATTGACCGCACCGGCCGACTCCTTCGCAACGCTCAGGACAGGAATCTAGCGCCGCGGTCGGCGTGCGCGCGGGAAAACGGGCCGCGGTGTCTCGCGGCTACGCGGTGTCCTCCGGGTCTTCGGCCAAGTAGGTGACCTCATACCAGCGCTTCCGGGATTCGGCGTCGAACGGCTCGCTCGCGGTCGCGCGCTCCAGTCGCACGTCCGTCAGATGCGGATTGTCAACGCGGATATAGTCTTCGAGCTCGGCGTGCAGCGCCTCGCCATCCAGGCTGACATCCGCGAGCGCCCTGCCGTCGTACCTCGTCCAACTCACGGGTGACATCTTGCTCCGGTCGCGGCCCGGACTTTCGTTGGCCCTTCGCGAGCCGACCCGTTTCTCCTATACTCGACGTACCTTTGGAGGTGCGATGGCTACAAGCTGGGACACGCTGGATCGCTACGTCGTCATTTCGACGGATACCCACGCCGGGGCGGATCTTTACGACTACAAACCGTATCTGCCGGCCAGTCTGCACGAGGAGTTCGATGCGTGGGCCAAGGCCTACGCCAGCCCGTTCGACGATCTGATCGTCGCCACAGCCAACCGGAACTGGGACCACGAGCTTCGGATCGCCGAGATGGACGCCGACGGGGTGGCCGCCGAGGTCCTGCTGCCCAACACCGTTCCGCCGTTCTTCCCGACGACCCCCAACATCACCATCAGCTTGCCGCGCACGCGTGAGGAGTTCGAGCAACGTTGGGCTGGCGTGCAGGCCCACAACCGGTGGCAGGTCGACTTCTGTTCGCTGGCGCCCGCCCGGCGGCGCGGGCTGATCCAGATCTTTCCCAACGATGTCGAGTTGGCGCTGGAGGAGATCCGCTGGGGCGCGGAGCAGGATTGCTTTGGCGGCGTGCTCATTCCGCCGGTGTCGCCCGGCGATTCGCAGGTGGCCCCGCTGTTTCACACCCGCTACGAACCACTTTGGGCGCTGTGCGCGGAATTGGACCTCACGGTGGTGCAGCACGCGGGCGCCGGCAGCCCCGAGATGCCGATGGACCAGCCGGCCTCCAACGCGGTGTTGATCACCGAAATGGCGTTGTGGGCCCAGCGGACCCTGGGTCACCTGATCCTGGCCGGGGTGTTCGAGCGCTACCCGACGCTGCGCTTCGTGCCGACCGAGCAGGGCACGCTCTGGGTGCCCGGGCAGCTCGCCGTCCTCGACGCCATGGTGCCGACCATGAAGTCGGACGCGGGCAACCGCACCTATGGAATGTTCGGCGGATCGTCGGTCGACGAGCTGTCCCTGACTCCGAGCGAATACGTCCAGCGGAACTGCTATTTGGCCACCGAGCTGATGCCGTACGACTCCTCGATGATCGACTTCATGGGGCCCGATCACATCATGTGGGGCAGCGACTATCCCCACGAGGAGGGCTTTGCGCCCCACTCCACGTTGGCCATTCGTTGGGCCCTGCACGACAGGCCGGAGGACGTCTGCCGAAAGATCTTGGGCGGCAACGCCGGTCGCCTGTACCGATTCGATCTAGAAGCGCTGGCGCCGATCGCCGGCAAGATCGGGCCCACCGTCGCCGAGGTGCGGACTCCCCTCGAGGACACGGGATATCGCGCCCCGGCCGCCTTCGGCTACCGACCATTCGAAGGGGGCCTGGCCCTCAAGCGGCTGGCTCCGCAGCGGCACTAACCGGATTCGTCGCTCAGGGCGGCGCTCAGCCGGCGGGTCGCCGAAGCGAGTTGCGCCCCAAGGCCGGTGACCGCCGCGCCGCTCATCGGCTCGGCGCTGGGGACCAGGCTGAGCATCAGGGCGATGCGCGACCCGGGGCCCAGGATCGGGGAGTCGATGTGGCTCACCTCGTAGGTGCGGTCCGCGTCGAGGTCGATCGGGAACCACTCCTCCTGGTGGATCAGCTCGTCGGTCAATTCCTGCGCCAGCCGGCTCAGTCGGGTGGACCGCACCTCGGCACTGCGCACGATCAGGGCCAGTTCCTGCAGGCGCAGATCGGGCAAAAGATGCAGGCCGACCGCGTACCCACGCCGCCGGGCATTGGTGATGGCCTCGCGGTAGCGATCGCGCACGTCGTCCGGCAGCGCGGCCAGCCAGCGCTCCCGGACCTCGGGACCGGCCCAGGCAACGGTCGACGCCCCGTACGGCGGACGGTGCGGGAACTGGGTGCCGATCGGCATCGGGTGACCGCCGCCGCGACGGCTCCGGACCTGATCGACGACGGTGGAGTAGTCCTCGCTCACCGAGAAGGCCACGCAGTGCGCGCCCGTCGCGGCCGACAGCTCGGCCATCGCGGAGCGGGCCAACACCAGCGCCGGGTAGCGGCCCGCGGCCTCGCGGCCGAGCCGGACCAGAGCGGGACCGAGGTGGTAGGTCTTGCGCACCGGGTCGCGCAGCAGCCAGCCGGCCCGCAGTAGCTCGGACAACATCGAGTGGCAGCTGGCCTTGTGCACGCTCAAGTGGCGCGACACCTCGGCCAATGTCATCCCGCGGCTCCCGTCGCCCGCCAGCTGCTCGAACAGGTTCACCACCCGTTCGGTCTGCGGGGAGGGGCGCGGGGCCATGGCCCCAATGGTCGCATAATGCGACTGCTTGCGGTGATATAAGCGACCATGTGACCATGACCACAATGGAAGACCTGCGGGGCAAGGTGGCGGTCGTGACCGGCGGGGCCGGGGGCATCGGCCGGGCCATGGGCCGCCGTTTCGGCCGCGAGGGCATGAGGGTGGTGCTGGCCGACGTCCTCGCCGAACCCCTCGAGGAGGCGACCCGGGCGCTCGCGGACGAGGGCATCGAGGCCGCCGGGGTTCTCACCGACGTCACCGACTATTCCTCGGTCGAGTCGCTGGCCAAGGAGGCGGTCTCGCGCTTCGGCGCGGTCCACGTGGTGTGCAACAACGCCGGCACCGGCGGCGTCTCCGAGGGCTACATGTGGGAGCACGACCTGGCCGACTGGCGCTGGGGGATCGACGTCAACGTGCTCGGCGTCATCCACGGCATCAAGGCGTTCGTGCCGCTCCTGCTCGAGCAGGGCGAGGGACACGTGGTCAACACCTGTTCGGGCAACGGCGGGTTCGCCCCGATCGCCCGGGGCGCCATGGGCGGACCGGCCACCGCGGTCTACCCGATGACCAAGGCGGCAGTGCTCTGCCTCACCGAGAGCCTCTACACCCACCTGGAGATGGCGGGGAAGGGCGTCCGGGCGCACGTCCTGTTCCCCGGCGGCTTTTTGAACACCGGCATCTGGGAGTCGTGGCGGCATCGCCCGGAGCGCTACGCCGCGACCCAGCAACGTCACACGCCCGAGCAGACACTGGACAAGGTCGTGGCCCGCTTCGAGGCCGCCGGCGCGCACGTCGAGTTCACCCCGCTCGAGACCGTCGCCGACCAGGTGGTGGAGGGGATTCGCGCGGACCGCTTCTGGATGATGGGCCCGCCCACCCCGGCCGATCAGGTGGTGAGCGCCAAGGCGGCCTCGATCCTTTCCCGCGGCGCGCCCGACTACCTCGTCGACGTCCTCGGGCGGCACGCCGAAAACAGTGAAGGAGGAAAGCGTTGAACACCAACGTCATTCGCTACGGTCCTCGCCCGCCCGAGGCGCAGGTGGACCACGAGATCGATGCCACCAAGGCGCCCATCGCCACCGAGGCGGTGACCGTCACCTACCTCACCGATCCGGAGATCGTCGCGGCCGTGCTGCCCCGCCCGCTGCAGCCCGCGGCCGAACCACTGGTGCGCATCCAGCTGCAGCGGGTGCGGATCGAGGGCATGGCGCCCTTCGGTTCGGCGGTGTTCTCGGTGACCGCCCGGCACGGCGAGGTCGAGGGCGACTACCCGCTCTTCATGCCCCAGTCCACCGAGCAGTCGGTCACCGGCGGGCGCGAAACGTTCGGCGAGCCAAAGAAATTGGCCCGCATCGAGGTGGAGCGCGACGGCGATCGCGTCACCGCCACCGTGGACCGGCTGGGCTATGCGCTCATCAGGCTGAGCGGACAGATCACCGGCCCGGCGGAGTTGCCCCCCGACCAGGTGAACACCGAGTTCTACTTCAAGTTCCTGCGGGCCCCCGACGGCAGCGGCATCACGGACCCCCACCTGGTTTATGGCGAGTACCACCGCCACTACGAGCTGCTGGAGAACATCGACGGAACCCTCGAGCTGGGGGAGTCGCCGTTGGATCCGGTGGCCGACATCGTCGTTCGTCAGGTCAGGTCGATCACCTGGTGTCGGCGGCGCACCGTCCAGGTGGGCCGGATCGCGGCGCGGGTGCCGCAGGAGTGGCTGCTGCCCTACGTGCACCAGCGCTACGACGACGTCGCCCTGCTCGCCGCCCCGAGGCCCGAGCCGGCGCGGGCGTAGCGCATGGACCGCTACACCGTCATTTCGGCCGACTGCCACGCCGGCGCCGACCTGCTCGCCTACCGCGAGTACCTCGATCCGCAGTACCGGGACGAATTCGACGGCTGGGCAAAGACATACGTCAACCCGTTCGGTGATCTCACCGAGCCCGAGGCCGAGCGCAACTGGAACAGCGATCGGCGCAACGCCGACCTGGATTCCGAAGGCATTGCGGGGGAAGTCATTTACCCCAACACCGTGCCACCGTTCTTTCCCCAGGCGAGCCTGGCCGCCCCGCCACCCGAGACGGCCCGCGAGCTCGAGCTGCGCTGGGCCGGCCTGCGCGCGCACAATCGCTGGCTCGCCGACTTCTGCTCCCTGTCGCCCGAGCGGCGCGCCGGGGTGGGCCAGATCCTGCTGCCGGACATCGACGAGGCCATCGCCGAGGTGGCGCAGATCGCCAAGCTGGGCCTGCGCGGCGGGGTGCTGCTGCCCGGGATCGCCCCGGGCACGGGCATTCCCGCGCTCTACGCCGAGCACTGGGAGCCGCTCTGGGCGGCGTGCGCGGAGGCCGGCGTGGTGGTCAACCACCACGGCGGCAACGCCGGGCCGAGCCCGACGGACGGGTGGGGCAGCTCGTTCGCGGTGTGGGTGTACGAGACGCACTGGTGGGCGCATCGTGCGTTGTGGCACTTGATCTTCAGCGGCGCGCTGGATCGCCATCCGGACCTCACCGTGGTCTTCACCGAGCAGGGCGCGGGGTGGATCCCGGCGACCCTCGACTCGCTCGACGTGGCGGCGGCCCGCTACGGGCGGGAGAACTCGGCGATCGCCCGGTTCGCCGGGCCCACCGCCGGCTCGCTGAGCCTCAAGCCGAGCCAATTCTGGGCCCGCCAGTGTTACGTCGGCGCCAGTTTCATGCGTCCCGTCGAGTGCGCCGAGCGGCACCGCATCGGCGTCGACCGCATCATGTGGGGAAGCGACTACCCGCACTACGAGGGCACCGCCCCCTACACGCGGGAAGCGTTGCGCCACACCTTCTCCCGCGTTCCGGCCGAGGAGGTGGCGGCCATTTTGGGCGGGAACGCGGCCGCCGTGTACGGCTTCGACCTCCAGGTTCTCGCGCCGCTCGTCGAGCGGATCGGCCCGACCGTGGCCGAGGTCGCCGAGCCGCTGGACACCGTGCCCGCCGACGCGCGCAGCACCGTCTTCGAACCCGACCCCATCCGTGCCTGGTAAGGAAGGACCGCCCGTGAACCCCTACATCATCATCTCCGCCGACACCCACGCCGAACTCCCGACCGAGCGGTACCGCGAATACGTCGACCCCGAGTACCGCGAGGACTTCGAGGCCTACCTGGCCGAGAAGACCGCCGCGGCGCAGGCCGGCGGATTCATCGACGAGGAGTTCGCGCAGGAGTGGTTCTCCGAGCACGGCGACGGCATCGCCGGGGGATGGGACGTCGGCCTGCGCGACAGGGAACTCGACGGCGATGGGGTGGTCGGCGAGGTCATCTTCCCCGACGCCGACGCCGTGACCGGCGTGGCCGGCGCCCCGTTCGGCGCCGGACTGGGCCAGTCGGGCGACCTCGACCCGGGGCGCGCCATGGCCGGGGCGCGGGCCCACAACCGCTGGCTGGCCGAACTGTGCAGCCACAGCCCCGAGCGGCGCGCAGGGGTGGCGGTGGTGCCGATACTGGCCGACGTCGACGCGGCGGTCGCCGAGATCACCCGAGCGGCGGAATCCGGACTGCGCGGCGGGATCCTGATTCCCGCGCGCTGGGTCGGCTACCCGCCGTATCACGATCGTCGCTACGACAAGGTCTGGGCCGCCTGTCAGGACCTGCAGATGCCGATCCACACCCATTCCGGTCCCGCCCCGCAGGAGGAGTACGGCGGGCACCTGGGCATCTACGTGACCGAGGTGCGCTGGTGGGGCGCCCGGCCCCTGTGGTTCGCGCTGTGGTCGGGCGTGTTCGAGCGCTTCCCCGGGCTGCGCTGGGGGGTCACCGAGTGCGGCGCGTTCTGGGCCAACGATCTGCTCTGGCTGATGGACACGCGGTATCTGCGTGAGCACTCGGCCAAGAAGATGAGCCATCTGATGGAGGGCGACCTGACGATGCCGCCGTCGGCCTACTTCGACCGGAACTGCTTCATCGGGGCCACCACCACCGAGCGCCGGGAGCTGGCGCGCCGCTACGAGATCGGCGTATCGAACATTTTGTGGGGCAACGACTTTCCCCATCCGGAGGGTACCTGGCCGCACACCCGCGACTGGCTGCGCCGCTCCTTCTGGGACATTCCCGTCGAGGAGACCCGCCAGATGCTGGGGCTGGCGGCGGCCGAGGTCTACAACTTCGACCTCGGGGCCCTCGCCTCGCTGGCCGAGCGCATCGGCCCGACCCCCGAGGACCTCGGCCAGGACGATGCGGTCAGCATCCCCAAGTGGGAGGCGGCACGACAGGTCGGACGCCACTGGCTGACGGACGCGGAGCCGATTCCCGATCTCGTGCAGAACTGAATAGTTCCAGGGTCTCGGCGCGTTACTCCGGCGCGCCGCGTGGGCGGTATTCCGTTGCGGCGCAGCGTATCTGATCGGCGCGTGAGGCCGCCGCATCCGCGAATGCGCTTGCGTGGCCGCCGAAGGCATTGCCAGCCGTGAAAGGATGGCGATGATGACCACGGTATCTGCGGAATTACCCGTTGCACCGGTGCTGATGGGTTGAGCGTGCCCCTGAAACGCGTTGACGAACTGAAGCCCGGAGACAGGATCCGCATGAAGGTCGGGCACGCCACCGTCGTCGCGACGGAACCCCTCGACGACGACCGCACTATGCTCACCTTTACCTACGGGACCAAAGCCCCCGCCGACAGCAGCCTCACCGTGGACGTCCTCGACGATGACGACTGGGGTTGGTAAGCGAGAAGCCCATGCCGCGTGGGGTTTTCGCGGGGCCGAGGCGCCAGTGGCGGTTGGCCCCTCAGCCGCCCCGCAACTCGCTCACGGCTCGGGTGGCGGTGCCGGTGGGTTGTCCCAGCTTCCCGGCGTGCCGGCGGGCACCTGCATTCCGAGCCAGTTGCACGGCATCATCGATCGCCACGCGATGAACGCGCACTGCTGTTCGGGTGTCAACGGGCTAGGCCCCGCGCAGGGCGGCGTTCCCGCCGTCCCGCATATCGGGTCGGCCGCGGCGGGTGGTGACGCGGCGAATGTGGCGACGGCGATCATCGGCGCGATGGCCGTGATGAATGTGGTGACGAAACGTCGGGTGCGATGCATGGCCACCTCGAATCTGTAGCTCCGTGCGCAGATCGTAACCCCAGGCTCCGGCGCCGGGTGGCCGTTTGAGTGCACCCGGGCGAGCCCGGGAATCGGAGGGCATCGGCCACGGCGGAGCACGGCGGTGACTTGCGGCGCGTCGCCGGATGTAGCTAACTTGGACGACCCCCGGTTGGGGGTAGCGTCATAGCTGGTGTGGAGAATTATCAGCTAGGTTTTCGGGCGGAGCGATGCAGCTGAAGTGGCTCAGCGTGGCCGATCTGATCGCCCGGGCCGGTGGAGACCCCTGGGCGATCAACCAGAGCCTGCAGGCGGGCAGCCCGGCTCAGATTTCGAGCCTGGCGGAAGCCTTCCACGGCGCGGGTCGGCACACGGCCGAAGCCGACCACGCCTTTGAGCAAGCCCGGAAGCGCTTTGATGCGGCCTGGAACCACCAGAATGGCGATCACCCGATCAACGACTCCGCTGAAGTGCAGCGGGTCATCAAATCCCTGGGTGCGCAATCCGAGCAGTTACCCAAGATCGGTAGCGATCTGGAGAACATCGCCGCCGCGTTGGCCGAGGCGCAGAACGCCGGAGCTCAACGAATCTCCACGCTCGAACACGCGCTGCAGGGACTCGACCACATCATCGACGCGGCCCAGCACGATCTGCAATACGGCCACCCCGACGCGAAAACCCAGGCCTTTCTGAAGAAGCTGATCGACGACGCGAGGGCCGACGCGGCCGATGATGTCCGGGATGCTCTTGGCGACCTGGAGTCGACTCGTGACGGCTACTCGGCCACGCTGCAGAACTGTCTGGGCAATCTGCGCACCGATGGCTACGACCCGAACATCCTGGCGCCAGTTGACGCCGACATCCAGGTCCCGCCGCCGAACGCCAGTCCCGAGGACGTCAATCGCTGGTGGACATCCCTGACCCCCCAGCAGCGGCAGCGATTCATGGCCGAGCACCCCGACCAAATCGGCAACCTCAACGGCGTCCCCATTCTGGCGCGCAATGACGCCAACCTCACGGTGATGAACCAAGACCTCGACCGCGTGCGGGGCATCGCCAGCCGCAACGGTGTCTCGGTGGATGACGTGCTTCGCGACCCCGCGAAATTCGGTTTGTCGGCCACGGATGTGACCCGCTACCAGAACGCCAACGAGACCAAGCTAGGCCTCGACCACGACGCGGGAGACCCGCTTCACCCGAAACCGGTCTACCTATTCGCTTATGACCCAACGGCATTCGGCGGCAAGGGCCGTGCGGCGATCGCGATCGGCAACCCCGACACCGCCAAGAACACCGCGGTGATCGTGCCCGGTACCAGCAGCAGCGTGAAAGGCGGCTGGCTACACGACGGCCACAACGACGCGATCAACCTGTTCGAACAGGCTAACGCCGCCGACCCCCATAACCCGACGGCGGTCATCGCGTGGATGGGCTACGACGCCCCCAACGGATTCGACGACGTCCAGCGCATCTCCACACCGGCGCTGGCTCGCGTGGGCAGTGCGTCGCTGGCCCAAGACGTCAACGGTCTGTGGGCGACGCACCTCGGGGCGGGCCAACATGTCACCGTCTTGGGCCACTCGTATGGTTCGACCACCGTCGCCGACGCCTTCGCCATGCACAACATGCACGCCAACGACGCCGTGCTACTGGGCTGCCCCGGAACCGACATGGCCCGCAGCGCCGAACAATTCCACCTCGACGGTGGACACGTCTTCGTGGGAGATGCCTCCACCGATCCGGTCGGCATGCTCGGACATCTCGACGGCGCGAGCAAGAAACTCTTCGGCGAGAACTTCTTCGGCACTAACCCCAGCCTGGGTACCGACCCCGCGGTCGACGGGTTCGGGTCGGTGCGCTTCCGCGCCGAGGTCCCCGGCTCCGATGGCATCAATCCCCATGACCACTCGTACTACTACCACCGGGGCAGCGAAGCCCTCTATGGCATGTCCGACATCGTCTCCGGCCATGGTGACCAACTACAAGCCGACGGCATGACCGCCGATCACCGCCATTCGTTGGGTGGCGTACAGGTCAGGATCCCCGGCCTACCCCCGGTCACCATCGGCCCGCACACGCCTGCCGTCATCGACCCGGAGTGGGAGCGGTCGCCAGGATCTATTACCGACAACCATGTTTTCGATGCTCAACACCACCATTGAGGAACAACGTATGCCGTTGCGCCAAGCGCTGATCAGTTCGCTAGTGGTCGTCGCCGTGTTGTTAGGAGGATGCGCGCCAGTGCTACACAAACCACATGCCGCGGGATCGACGAATCCGTACGAGGATACGGCCCATCCCATGAGCGACGATCAGACCAAGGCGCAGGTGATCGAGCCGGCCAAGCAGATCGTCGCCGCCGCGAAGCTGGAGGGAGTCAGCGGGGCATTCTCCTTCGCCTCGTGCAACGACCAAGGGGATCCGCCGTTTCAGGGCACCGTCACGCTGAGCTTCCTGATCTACGGGGATCCCGATACGTATTTCCAGCAAGTACGCGCGGCGATGATCGCGCAGGGCTGGAACGAGGGGGCGCCACCGGGACAGCACTACCACGGCGCCTCGCTGAACAAAGACGGCGTGGCCGCCAGCATCAGCTACATGCCGTCCGACCACGCCTACGGGCAGATCATCCTCGATGGTCAGTGCCGAAACATGGGCAACCACAAGGGCGAAGGCCAATGGACCAACATCAACGATCAGTTGGCCGCGCGATAGCCTTCTTTGCCGAACGGCTGGTCAGGACCCGATAGGTGCCAGCACTGTGGGGCGCAACCTTGAATCCCTGCACCGATCACGCATAACGGGCAAATCTGTTGTGGGACAACACGAGAGGGGCTGCCAACCGCCAGAAATTCCTGGCCCTTCCGACCCTTCGGACCATTCGGCACGCTTGGTGGCGTCATTAACGAGGCGCGACAAGACACCTCGAGGGTGTGCCGGGAATCTCGGGGTAAGGGTTGGCCTGGCCAGTTGGCTGCCGCTGACGGATAATACGAGGTTATCCCGCATGAAAGGTAAGGAGTGATGACCGACACCGCTTCCACCACATCACGTACTCCCACCGGCCCGACGTGGACTCGCTGGCTTTACCGAATCCTCGCCATCGTCGGCATCGCCGTCGGCATCGTTGTCATCATCGCCGTCGTCTATCTCCTCTTCGCTAAGTCGGACTGCTGCTCCATGATGAAAGCGGACCCGCCGGCTGCCCAGTCGAAGGATTGCTGTGCCTCCATGATGAAAGACATGAAAATGCCGATGGAGAACAGGCCGAGCATGTCGCCGATGCCGAACATGCCCATGCCCGCTCGCGGCCGGTGAATGCCCTGGGGCCGGAGTCAGTCGGAACCTGAGCCGCCCACGATTTACGCGACTCGGCGGATATAACCCCCGCTGAAATGGCGGCACATATTCGACCGTCGCACGCTCAAGGCGGTTTCGTCGCGAGGTTGACTCGCTACGCAATTGCCCTCGGCGTCAAGGGGTCTTACGTGGTCGAGGTTCTTCAACATCTTTCAAACGGGGCACACCTTTCGTGGGTAGTCAGCCGGTTCTTGTGTTGCCGGCAACCGCCATCGCCAGGGAAATCACCCATCCGATGAACGTCCACCCGAGAAAGACGTTGATCACAGCTATCGAGCCAGTATTGGGGGAGCTCCTATATGCGGCGACGATTGTCGGCAAAAAGTAGAAGCCGAGGGTCAGAGCGGTGAGTGCCACGAACACCAAAACTTGAGGAACCGAAATGTCGCCGCTATCGCTAAAGAATATCCCCTTGAATAGGAAGACGGCCCACGCGGCGGCGATTGCGACAATCACCCACCCGGCGATGGCCACGGCTCTCTCCATACGCATCCTTGATCACTCCTTATCTCGCTTCTTTCGCGAGGCGCGGCGGTAAATCGCTCCACTGATGACCGTTAACCAGCCCGCACACTCCGGTGGCGATTCGGATGCACACTATCCCCGAACCGCCTCTCGCAGCGGGGATTTTTCACAATTTGCGGTGTGAGGATCGGCCCGAGCCCCTACGCTCACAAACCATGCACCGGATGAACACTATTGGCCGGAGAGTATCACCCATAATCATGATCGTTGCGGCGGCCAGCGGCGCGCTGGCCGCGCCCGCCAACGCAGCACCACAAGTGGGTACGCCGTGCCCCCGCCCCGCAGAAATCCAGTTAGTCCAGCGTGGCGGCCCATACCTTATCTGCGCCGTAAGCACCGCACCCGGTTCACCGCCACCAGCCTGGCAGACCTACAACGACCCGAACGTGATCGCCGCAGGACTAAAAGGCGACCTCGGCGACCCATGCACCCCAACACCAGACGGACCGGTCGCGTTTGCGTTTGACCACACACCCGGCCGGGACGGGATGTATTTGGCGATCTGCCACGGCAATTGGGTTCCATTCCGGCCATGAACGGGCCAGACCGAACAGGAGCAAGCAAGACCATGACATTTCGTCAGCCCTTGACAACCGTGAGCGTCGCGGTGGCTGTAGTCGCACTCAGTGCCTGTGTACCGACACCCGACAAGAATTACCACGGGTCAGTGAGTGGCAATGATATGCCCGGGAGCACCATTTCCACCCCTTCGGTGCAGGCTTACCCGGTCACCCTTTCCGGCACCGGCGAACAGGTCAAGACAGCCGACTTGGTAGCTCACGGTTACACCGTCGCCTATCAGGCATCCAGTTGGACAATGATCGTGCAACCGGTGCAAGCCGACGGCAGCGATGGCCCCCTCGTGCTAAACGCCATAGGGCAGGACTCATCCAGTGGTGTTTCCGGCACCACCACCTACCGCGCTACTGGGCGGACCACGTTTCACATATCCAACACCCAGGGGCCGTGGACCCTGACGTTCACGCCGCTGGGATGAGCGGCATCTCGCGTTGTAGCCGAGCCCGCAGAACGCCGGGCCGACTCTCAACTCAGTCACCAACGGGTGCAGTGACGCATCACCTTCGCCTGACCTGAGACCAGCACGGCAGATATTTGGTTCGCTACCGTCTGGAATTAAGAAGGCGAGCCTTCAGATCCTGAAATTCGGCGTTTGTTAGGACGCCACTCGCGCGCAAGTCAGCCAGTTTCTTCAGCTCATCCGCGACGGACGCCGTACCCCCGCGGGCGCTGGATTGCCCAAACATCGGATTGTCCCGAAAGATCTTTTCGCTATCTTCAACTTGATTGACGCCTAAGTCGGTGAGAATCGCCAAAGTGGTTTCATGGCCCAGGATTTGGAGATTTCGGTCATACCACCTCTTGCCTTTGCTGACAGTGAACCCAGTGACGTCTTGTACGCGGAGCTTGAAGATGGTGCTGAGACCCTTGATGTACTCGACAGTTCCGTCACTATGCACATATATCGAGCCGAACCCGAGCCCAAGGTTGTGCCGCACGCGGTCCGGACCGGTCAACCTGCGACTCCTTCGAACAGTTTGTGATAGCGACCAACTTCTATCAAAGCACGCCAATGCTGGGATGCTTTTGGATGGCTAGGGTCTCGACCAGGCAGACGCTAGCGGTGTCGCAGTCAGGCAAATTTCGCGCGTGACCGATTGGCGCTCCTTGCTGTGCGGCAACTCATCCAAGCGATATTTGACCGGGGCTGAGGTAGTCCGACCTGCTGGTCGATCTGCCACTGGGGCGGCTTGGTGCCGGGCATTCGATGGCCGCTTGTCGTGCTGGCTAGCTGCGCCCATCGCTTTAAGCTGGACGGATGGAGCACCGGCCTCAGTACACCTCAGCTCGCGCGTGGGCCGACAAGGGGCCGCCGACGAAATGGGAAGACCTCGACGAGGAAACGCGTACTCGGATTACGCAAGAGCTGACTGTGATCAACCAGCAGCTGACCGAGATGGTAGAGCCTGTAATTGAGTCGATTACAACTACGGTCTTACCGTTAATTCGGAACTACGCAGACTTCATGCCATCGGTGGCGAAGATCGCCGAAAGCATTGCGGGCGTCGGCGGTTTCGTTCGCCGATGGGTGCCGAATTGGTCGCCCGAGGTTGACCCTGAGAAGGCCTGGGCTATTACGCAGGAGGGCATCCCCTTGGCGTTTGTACCTCGCCGCCAGATCGTCGATGAATTAGTTGCTGCTGACGACCGCGACGAACGTCGTGAGATCGTGCTTCGGTCGAAAGAACTGATCCTCGATGATTGTCGGGCGGCGCTTGTGCTGGACGAGGGCGACCGGATACCGGAGTCGATAGCAATGCTGCTGCCGCTGCTCGTCGAGGTCTTCGACGTATTGGAGGCTGGGTACACGGCTTCCGCTTGTGCGCTCGGAAGCAGTGTCATCGACTCCGCATTGCGCAGGACCAACAAGGGTAAGAAGTTTGATTACAACAGGACGCGCGAGATGTCGATCGCGACGAAACTACAGGAAGCCATCGCCAAGAACGACTTTCGCGTCTGTTTGGCCTTTCAGCCATTGCACTCCCTGTTGGAACCCTGGGAACCGGGCAGGCCCTTACCGTCGATGCCATCGCGACACGTCATGGCTCACTGGTTGGAACTGCAGCACGCATCGGAGACGGATGCGATTATCGTCGCAATGGCGGCCACAAGCTTGTTCCTAGGGCTGGTCGAGCGTGGGGTTATTGCTGAACTGATCAACGAAGCGTCCTGACGCCATTGAGTGGACTGCAGCCAAGCGCGACTGCTGCGTTCGGCCCCGGTTTAGGCGCAGTAATCGAGGTGCCTACGCCGACCTGCACCCAGCGCACTAGCGGCTCTGCCCCTCCACGCTTGGAGACGACACCAGTCCCCTCGGAAAAACAACGGATCTGTGGCGCCTGAGCCGAGACGGGCGGTGCCGGCCGGCTGGTCGACGTCGTGGTCTGGTCCAGCTGTCGGCGCTCATGCGACACTGCCAACGTGGATGAACAACAAGCTGAAGCAATCAGGTAGGCGTGTAGCGCAATCGCTACCGGGAAGCCGATCGCCGAAGGCGACCTGCGGCTCTACGGCGTCGACGACGCCCGTGGCCCGGTCAGGTTCATCAACTGGTTGATCGCCGTTGCGGGCGCCCTCCTCGACAAAATGGGTGGTGACCGAGTAGCGAATATTAACGCCGCGCAGCAATCCTTGCGCGGCTAGCACTCCGGCGCCGCGGTGTGTAAGCACGGGAATGTCGCGGGCAAGTGCCATGCTTGGCGGGTGACGCGTCGCCCCGAGTTCATCCAAGCCGTGTGTGAGGACTCGTTGGCAGATCCCGGCGACCGCAACCCGTACGCCGGCCGTTCGCTGGTCCTCGCGAAACTCTGGATGCGCGGCTACCGCCGAATGCTGCAGGTTCGGATCCAGACCGGGCCGGCTATGAGGAAGTACCTCGCCGTGCGGGCCCCGGTGGAACAGTCGTCGAATTGACTACGGCACCAACCGGGCCGGACGTGTTGTTGGCGCCCACCGACCGGCGTCATCACTGTGCGATATGGCCCTCGGTGGCGGTCGGCCCTAGGTCCACTTGGTGGGCCGCGTGAACTGCTTACTTGTGGCGGCGTCGACCACGATCGGCGGGAGTTGGCTGTTTCGGATCTTGCCCATGCCGACGTGAAATGAGCGGGGCATCAAGGTCTTGAGCTCATTGCAGACCCGCTTCGGAGGGAACGCAGCGGCAACGAACGGGTTCGGGTTGAGTTGCCGCGCCAGCCGAACCCCGGGAGCGAGGTCGCTGTCGGCCGAAATGATCAGCGCTGCGTCGGTCAGCTTGTTGGCGGCGTCGGCGACCAGGTTGATGGCGATGTTGACGTCAGTCTCTTTTTCCTCGTAGGCCCGCCATGTGTTGCCGCACTTGAGGCACTTCTTGTTCTTCTGCTGGTATCGGCCTTGGACGACCTCAAGCACGCCGGGGTTCTGCGCCGTGAGCGCGGCAAGGTAACGCTGCTGCCTCGCCAGACCACGGGGATCGTTGAGGACCGGTGCGGTGAAGTACATCACCTTAATCAGTGTGCTCTGCGGCCTGAGACTCTGCGCGAGAGCGACTACATCAAGCCACAGATGTTTACAACCGGACGCCTCGTGCAGCCCGTGGTACAAATTGAAGCCGTCGACGTAGACGGCCAGCGTGTCAGCCACGGCAACCACCACGCCCATCGCCACGCCCCAGGTGGGGAATGACTTCACCTTGTAGATCGGTTATAGTGTTCACGTAACCCCGCCACCGTCCTCGGACGGTTGGCCCGACGGCCCTTCTTCGGAAGGGCCGTTTTTGTTGGTATTGCCGTCCAGCTCGTTGATCTGGTGTTTCTCTGCGTAATCGGCGAGCTTGTCGACGATCTCGTAGAAGAAGTTGCGGTCCTCACCGCGCAGGTTGAGCGGGTTGACGTTGACCGTCAACGACATGGTGCCGCCTGTTTGCAGCTTGACGCTCGTCTCGTACTCGGACTTGAGCGGCGCCGAGGTATTGCGGGGCTCGGCCGCGTTCCCGACGCTGCTGCTGGTGGTCCATTTCTTTGGGGTTTTGCGCTTCTGACCTGGCGAGCCCGACCCTGCGCGGGTGCTCGGGAAGTGCGGGCTGAGCGGGATTTCGGCACGCCGTGCTGCATGCAGAAAGAACGTCACGGCCTTCCGTCGGGTGTCGGCGCCGTCGACTCCATAGGTGTCGCGGAAGCATTCATGCAGCTGCTGCTCGGTGCCGTTTTGGGAGGAGACGTTGAGCGCGTCGGCGTAGTACTTCTCGACCAGCACACGCAGGTACTCCTTGCGGGCTACCTCGTCAGCGGTAGCGAATTCCACAAACTCTGGCTGGACCTTGCGGTCGTCGTCGATCAGACCGAAGGTGCGCAGCGTGGCCATCAGATTAACCTGATCAGAGCCGGATTTCGTGCCCATAAGAGACCGGTCAATCGCTGGCGGCAGCGGATGTGCAGCCAGCTCGCCGACGAAGTTCCAGAGCGTGGCGAACGGCAGGTAGGGCGGCTTGAAGCCGCCGCGGCCTTCCTCGGTCATGTCGCAAATCCTTCCCTGCGCCCGGATTGGCAGAGAGTCACTTTACATGCCACAAGCGCATGCCACAAGACATGCCGCAACAGATTTTTCTTTACCAGCGCGCTGGCATGCGTCACGCTCTGCACTATGAGCATTCACGCAGGTATGAGGGTGCAGGTCACGACCGCAAGCGGCGAACAGGTGTCGATGATCTCGGTGAGCGACGTGGTGCCTGGCAGAGATATGCCAGTGGTGTGGGTGTCTTCGGTCGACGAGTACCGGGTGTCTCGCGACGCCGCATACCGAACGCCCTGGCCATCGCAGTACGTAAAGCCTGATGAGGCGGGCTCCTGAGCTATTGCGTCAGCGCCGACATCATCGCGGCTCGTAGCTCGTCGTCAACAGCGGTGTACCGCTCGGGTGGTCGCGACGCTGGAATGTCCGAGCAGTTTGCACGGCGCGGAGGTTGCGGGATCCGCGGTAGGCCCTGGTGGCGAACCGGTTGCGCAGAGAGTGCGCCGACCAGTGGCCGGAAAGTGCGCCGGCCATCAGCTTGCCGACCCACCGCGGCGACAGGTGCCCGCCGTCGTCGCCGGGAAACAGGTAGGCGGCGTCACCGTCGCCGGTGATCGCTGCGGCCAGGTCGTCGCCGAGCGGCACAACGCGGAGCTTGCCGCCCTTGTCGTGAACGAGAAGCTCGGCGCCGGCCGGCCCATGAATGAGGTCGCGGCGATGCACGCGCGCTGTCTCGGCCCGGCGAAGACCAGCTTCGGCCGCAAGCCTGAGCATCAGGCGCACCCGCGGATCCACACCAGGCCCGGGGCGGGCCCCGGCGCCGGCGCAGCCGCACGTATCACCGGAAGGTCCGCGGCCGGGTTCCTCGACAGGTCGCCGGCGCGGTGCACCCACCCGAAGAACGACACGGCCGTGTTGCGGTGACTGCGGCGCGTCTCGATGCTCCACGATTGCCGGCCGAACCACGCGAGGTTGGCGGCCGTTGTGACCCGCGCCGGCGGGCACCTGAGCCCGCGCGCCATGGAAACCAGATGCCCGCGGCGGGTGGCGATCGTGGCCGGCGACCGGCCCGCGCCCGCCAGGTACTCCACGACCAGGCCCGCCCACGCCGGCGAAAATGGGCGCGGCGGAGGGCCGCTCATCGCGACTCGATCAGCGTTGCGGCGATATCGAGAGCGCGAGCCACGCCGGCGCGGTCCTCGCACGGCCAGCGGCCAGCACGCACGGCCGACGCGCGGGACCGCATCGAGCCGGCCGGAATGCCCCGCAGGCAGGCATCGAAGCTCAGCGCGGCGACCAACATCTCGCCGTCGTCGATGGCAGGGCGGCGAATACTCCCGCGGCTTCGAGGTCCGCAAGGATTGCATCGGTGTGCGTTATGCGGTGAAGCTAACAGCATAGAAATCGAATTGCCAAGGGCTGCACGGGGAGTCGTACATATGTCGCTATCAGCGCAAATGTCGAAATCGGGCGTATGTCTGGGTTGGTGCAAATGTCGCGTTCGGCCCGCGCTCAACCGAGGATGCTGCGAGCCCCCGAGTCCGCGCGTCGAAGGAGTTTCGTCGACCACGACGGTCGAGGCAGCATCGGGCGGGGTTCGAAATCGGCTCTGCGCGACCACTTCTGCATGAAGCCGCGCGGCGTTCAGATCATATCTAGGTCACGCGGCGCGGATTTCAGCACAAAACCGCAGGTAGAACATGGTGCGCGATACTGGGATTGAACCAGTGACCTCTTCCGTGTCAGGGAAGCGCTCTCCCGCTGAGCTAATCGCGCCGGGGAAACCAAAAGCTTGGAGGTGGAGACGGGAATCGAACCCGTGTGCACGGCTTTGCAGGCCGTTGCCTCACCACTCGGCCACTCCACCGTTGGGGTCCACGCCACTTGCACCTTCGAGCGGATGACGGGATTCGAACCCGCGACCCTCACCTTGGCAAGGTGATGCGCTACCAACTGCGCTACATCCGCGCGCCTCGGACGAGATCGTCGCCCGGTGCGAAGCACGACGATAGTCCACGTGAGCGGGCACATACAAATTTCTTGGTACGAGCCGTGTCTAGGCTATCGCGTCGCGCCCGGCATGCCGATGCGGCCGGTATCGTCGGGGTCTGCACGTGCTAGTCTTCGACGTCGTTCGCCATCTCGGCGCCGGTCCCGTGGCTCAGTGGGAGAGCGTCCGCTTCACACGCGGAAGGTCGCTGGTTCGATCCCAGCCGGGACCACACATCGACCCAGGTCACTGAGCAGTTGGCCCCCTGATCCACCTGCGCTTCCTCGCCTTCTCGCGGGATAGCGTCCTGACCCCAACGATGTTTCCTGGTCCTGATAGCGGCCCGCTTGGTGCGCCGCGTCGGGTTAACCGCTCGGCGAGACGAAGTCGCCGCCAGAAGCCCCGAGGCCACGCTGCCCTTGCCGGAATGCGCCCGCTGGGCCACCATGAACCGCGTGAGTAAGGTAACCCTAACTACCGAGCTGCCGATCCCCGCCGAGACCGCGGCCGCCCTGGCGCGCAAGCCCGAGCTGATGCGCCATGTGCTGAGCCCCGTGCTGCGGATCTACCGCCTCGACGTCCCCGAGCGCATCGAGGTCGGCACCCAGGGATCGGCGCGGTTCTGGTGGTTCGGCGTGATCCCCGCCTGGACCCACCACCTCACCATCAAGCGCCTGGAGCCGACCGAGATCTACACCAACGAGCACGGGGGACCGGTCCGCACGTGGAACCACCGCCTGACGTTTGAACCCATCGACGAGCGCAGCTGCCGCTACACCGACGAGATCGAAACCGACGACGGCCTGAATGGCGTACTGACCCGCGCCTTCGTCCGGCTCATGTTTCGCCACCGGCATCGGCGATGGCGAAAGCTCGCGCACATCCTGCGATAACGCGAGCGGCTTCGCGAAAAGCCGGCATCCATCAACGAATAGCGCTTCCGGTCCGAACGACTACTACCCGCCCGCGCGACGGGTACAGCTGTAGAGGACGACTCACAGCAACAGAGGAAGGGATCATGGGAGACACGGCTCGAGATCCGCTCGAGCATCAACGGTCCAGCCGCCCACGGGTTGGCCAAGCCCTGAAAAATCCCGCCAAAGCCCCGGGTTTGCTTCTGGTGGGCACCGAGAGCCGCGGCCGGCCCTGAAACCGCATTCGGGGTGGCGCCCGGCCCCGCGGATACTGTAAGAGCTACAGTAGCGGCGCCGACCCGAGAGGAGCCCCGTGGCGCAGAACCCTTCGACTCCGCCGAACACCCCCCGCCCTCCCGAGGGAGACTGGCTGGGCACGCCCTATCTGCGCTTCGAGCGCCAGGGACCGATCGCGGTGTGCACCATCGACCGCCCCGACGCGCGCAACGCCCTGAGCCCCGCGATGTACTTCGGAATCCGTTATGCCGTCGGACGTCTCAACGAGGACCCGGACCTGGCCGGGCTGGTGCTCACCGGAACCGGCGATGTCTTCGCGCCCGGCGGCGACATGGGTGGCGGGGGAGGCGAGGACAACTGGATCACGTTCGGCTCGGCACTGGGCATGGACGTGACGCCGTTCGACGCGGTGCGCACCTCGGCCAAGCCCATCGTGTCCGCGGTCAACGGGCTGTGCCAGGGCGGCGGATTCCAGATCGCGCTGTGCAGCGACCTGTCGGTGGTGAGCGATCGGGCGACCTTCCGGGTGCCCGAGTTGTTCCGCGGCTACGCAGACACCTACTACAGCCAGATGCTCACCCGCGTCATCGGCCCGGTGCGCACCCGCGACCTCATGTTCACCGGACGAGTGCTGACCGCGGTCGAAGCCCTCGACTGGGGCCTGGTCAGCCGGGTGGTGCCGCACGAGGGCCTGCTGGACGCGGCGAAAGACCTACTCGCGCAATGCTGTCGGACCGCGCCGCGCGCCCGCGGCGTCATCAAGTCCAGCATCGACAGTTACCTGGGCCTGTATGACCGGATCGGCATGACCTCCAGCCTGTCCGACGCCGAGGCCATCGAGGGCTTCCGCTCGTTCAAGGAACGCCGCTCGCCCGACTGGGTGCATCCGGAACTGCGCGTCGAGGGACGCCTATAACTCGATCCAGTCCCCGTGGGGCGCAACCTTGAGCAGGCTGCTGATGCCGGCCTGATCGAACGCGGCGACGAATTCGTCGACGCCCTCGCTGAAGTGGGCCCAGCCGTCGACGTGGGCTGGGATCACCGCCTTGGCGCCGAGCACCTCGGCGGCGGCCGCCGCGCGCGCCGCGGTCAGCGTCAACGGCCGCCCGCGCTCCTTGGTGGGCACGCTCGCCGCGCCGGCGAACAGCACCGCGATGTCGACCTGCCCGACCCGGTCGGCGACGTCCTTGACCGCGCTCATCGAGGCGTTGTCGCCGCTGAGGTACACCGTCGGCAACCCGGGCCCCGACAGCACAAAGCCGGTCACCTCGCAGTTGATGTGGCCGCCGTCGTCCCGTTGCCCGTCGGCGGGGCCGTGCACGGCCGGAACCGCTTGCGCGGTAAGCGATCCGGTCCCACCGCCAAGCTCATGGGATTCCCAGGGCGCCAACCCGACCGCGGGCGGGCCCAGCCGGCCGGCCGCCCCGGGATGGGTGAGCAGCAGCGGCGCGGCCAGCGCCATGCGCCGGCCGTCGTCGTCGAAGTTGTCGGGATGCTGGTCGTGGCTGACCAACACCGCATCCACCGGGCCCAGGGCTTCGGCGCTCACCGCGGGACCGGTCAGCTTGGTCAGGTAGGCGTACACCCCGGGCGGGTCGAAGGTCGGGTCCATCACGATCCTGCGGCCCGCGATGTCGATCACCGTCGTCGGGCCGCCCAGCACACTGATCGCGCAGTCACGCCGCCGCGCGTCCACACGGCCGCTCATATTCCGCGGGACCGGTCTCGCCAAAACGGTTCCCGCAGCTGCGTTTTGAGGATCTTCCCGCTCGCGTTGCGGGGGAGCTCCGACACGAAATCCACGGTGCGTGGGCATTTGAAGCCCGCCAGATGCTGGCGACAGAATTCGATGATGCCGGCGGGATCGGCCTCGCCGTCGGCCACCACGATCGCCTTGACCGACTCTCCCCAGAAGTCGTCGGGCACCCCGATCACCGCGGCATCGGCCACGGCGGGATGCTCGATGAGCACGCTTTCCACCTCGGGGCCGTACACGTTCTCACCGCCGGTGATGATCATGTCCTTCAGCCGGTCCTCGATGTAGACGTACTCGTCGGCGTCGAGGCGCCCGACGTCGCCGGTGCGCACCCAGTCGTCGGCGGTGATCGTCTCGGCGGTCGCCTCCGGGCGGTTGAGGTACCCGGTCATGTTCTGGTTGCTGCGCACCCACACCTCACCGGACTGTCCGGGCGGCAACGAGGCGCCCGTCTCGGGGTCGACGATGCGAATCTCGCAGCCCAGCACCGCCTTTCCGGCCGAGAGTTGCAATTCGGGTCGCGCCGAATCGCGGTGGTCGGCGTCGGACAGGGCCGTCACCGCGCCGCACAGCTCGGTCTGCCCGTACACCTGCACGAATTTCGTGTCCGGCCACGTCGCCAGCGCCCGATGCAGCAACGGCAGCGGCATCGGCGCCGCGCCGTAGACGATGTAGCGCAGGCCGGCGATGGCGGCGGTCGCCGCCTCACCCGCCTGCAGGAACCGGGCGATCACCGGCGGCACGAAGAACGCGTGGGTGGCGCCGGCGCGCACCGCGCCGATCAGCGTCGCGGCATCGGGTTCGCGGGTCAGGAAAGTCGGTGCGCCCGAACGGATCCCGAACAGCGCGTAGCCGATCCCGCCCACATGGAACAGCGGCATGGCGACCAGGTTCGCGTCCCCGTCGGCGAACGGGAACGCCGGCGCGAGGTTCGCCGCGTGATTGACCAGCGCGCGCTGGCTGAGCAGCACGCCCTTGGGCCGTCCGGTGGTGCCCGAGCTGTAGATCACCAGCGCGGTCTCGTTCGGGTCGAGCCCCGCGTCGGCCTCGGCCGGTGACGCCGCGGCGAGCAACGATTCGTACTCCTCGCCGACCTCGATGATGCGTTCCAGGCCGGGTACCCGCTCGGCGGCCGCCTCGGCGGCGGCGCGCAGCTCGGCGCCGGCCAGCAGCACGCGGGCCCCGCTGTCGGCGAGCACGTGGACGAGCTCGTCGCCGATCACCCGCCAGTTGACGACGGTGGTGACCACGCCGATGGAGGCGCCGGCGATCAGCACCTCGAGGCAGGCGGGATGGTTCTTGTCCAGGAACGCCACGCACTGGCCCCGCTCGATCCCGGCGTCGCGCAGCACCCCCGCGGCGCGACGGATCCGCGAGCTCCAGTCGGCCCACGACCACTGGCGCTCGCCGTAGCGGATCGCGATCGCCTCGGGCCGCTGCAGGGCGTGTCGTTCGACGATCCCGGCGAGCGTCTCCGCCGTGTCGGTTTGTGGCATGAACCCCTCCGCGTTCGATGTGTTCCACTCGGTAATACGGGATCGCTGTGCCGTGCCCGACGGCGGGGCGTCATTCCATGGAGCCGACCATCATTCCGCCGTCGCCCGCGGCTTGGGTGGTCGCGCCGCTGCCTTGGCGGAAGTCGATGAATGCCGAGCGCCCGTTCGACGTGTTCAGCAGCTCGGTGAACGTGCCGATCACCGGAATTGTGCCCTGCGGGTTCACTACGCCGGCCGTGTAGTTGAGGGACGCTTGCTGCTGAAAGTTGGGCCCCTGCAGCGGCGTGACGTCGGGAGCCGTCAATCGATTCACACCGGTCAAGATGGCCGATGCGCCGCTCACGTACTGGTCGATGTCGGCTTGCAGAACCGCCGCGGCGTCGGTGCCGCCGGCGTGTTTGACGGTGATCCGCATCTGCGCGCTGGTGTCGGCGTTGTTCAGCGCCACCCAGTTCGGGCCGCGGTTTCCCAGCGTCCAGCCGGGCGCGGGGGTGACCGATACGCCCTGCGCGATGGCGATCGCCTCGTCGGAGGCCAGCGCTATCCCGACGGATGCGTGGGGGCCGGCGAGGACGACCGCCGCGGCGGCGACCGCTCTCAGCGCCCGCCGGCCGGTTGCACGCGGGGAGGGCGCCTGCGGCTGAGTCGATGACATCGTTGTTCCTCACTCTCTGGGCGGCGCGGATTCGAGCGCGGTCCTATCGTCCTCCGGCGCCAGGGCCGATGTCCAAGATGGGCTCGCTATGAGTCGATCCAGCGCGGCTATCGCAAATCCGGTATCCGCGAACTGATCCCGGGCCGATGTGTCACCATGACGGGGCCGCCCGACCCGCCCCGAGGAGGATCCGACATGGTGAACCCCGATCGCGCCCGCTCCCGCACCTTCGTCGTGACCGGCGCCGCCTCCGGAATCGGGCTGGCCACCGCGCGACGGTTATTGGCCGAGGGCGGCACCGTCGTCGGCGCCGACCTGGCGGCACCGCCCGATGATCTGGGCCCGCGGTTCACCTTCGTGCCCGCCGACGTGACCGACGAGGCCGCGATCGCGGCGGTCCTGGACGCGGTGCCGGGCCGCCTCGACGGCCTCTTCCACGCCGCCGGTGTCGCCGGGGGAGGCCCGGTGCACCTGCTCGACCGCGCCGAATGGGACCGCGTGATCGGGATCAACCTCACCGGCACCTTCCTGGTCGCCAAGGCGGCCCTGGCCAGGATGATCGACCAACCCCGCGCCGAGGGTGAGCGGGGCTCGATCGTGACCGTCGCCAGCGTCGAGGGCCTGGAGGGCACCGCCGGCGGCAGCTCCTACAACGCGGCCAAGGGCGGCGTCGTGCTGCTCACCAAGAACATCGCCCTCGACTACGGGCCGAGCGGCATCCGGGCGAACGTCATCTGTCCCGGCTTCATCGAAACACCGATGGCGCACAGCGTGTTCAGCATTCCCGGGATGGAGGGCCCGCTCGCCTCCATCACCAAGGAGCACGCGCTGCAACGGCTGGGACAGCCCGAGGAGATCGCGGCCATGGCCGCCTTCCTGCTGTCGCCCGACGCCTCCTTCGTCAGCGGTCAGGCCCTCGCCGTCGACGGCGGCTACACGGCCGGTCGCGACCACGGGGTCGTCGAACTCTTCGGCTTTCCCAGCTGATACCACTGCGATTCAAATGCCACTAAGATTCGTCCATGAGCGGTGGATTAACCCCTGACCAAGCGATCGAGGCGATCCGGGGCGCCGGCGGCGCTCGGCCGGGCTGCCGCGCGCTGCATGCGAAGGGCACCCTGTACCGGGGCACGTTCACCGCGGCCCGCGACGCGGTAATGCTCTCGCGCGCAAGCCATCTCGACGGCTCGCCGGTCCCGGCGCTGATCCGGTTCTCCAACGGATCGGGCAACCCCAAGCAGCGCGACGGCCGGCCCGGCGTGCGTGGGATGGCGGTGAAGTTCACCCTGCCCGACGGCTCCACCACCGACGTCTCCACGCAGACCGCCCGGCTCTTCGTCTCCAGCACGCCGGACGGCTTCATCGATCTGCTCAAGGCGATGCGGCCCGGCCTGACGACGCCGCTGCGCATGGGCAAGCACCTGCTCACCCACCCGGGGCTACTCGGCAGGTTGCCCATCCTGCGGGAGGCCAACCGGATCCCGGCCAGCTACGCCACCACCGAATACCACGGCCTGCACGCCTTCCGCTGGATCGCCGCCGACAGCAGCGCCAGATTCGTTCGCTACCACCTGGTTCCGATCGCGGCCGAGGAGTACCTGTCGGTGTCGGACGCCCACGGCAAGGATCCGGACTTCCTCACCGACGAGCTGGCGACGCGGCTGGACGGTGGACCGGTGCGGTTCGACTTCCGGGTGCAGATCGCCGGGCCCACCGACTCCACGGTGGACCCGTCGTCGGCCTGGCAGAGCACCCAGATCGTCACCGTCGGCTCCCTGCAGATCACCGGTCTGGACACCGAGCGCGAACACGGCGGCGACATCGTGGTGTTCGACCCGATGCGGGTGACCGACGGCATCGAGCCCTCCGACGATCCGGTCCTGCATTTCCGGACGCTGGCGTATTCGGCGTCGGTCAAGCTGCGCACCGGGGTCGAGCGCGGTGCCGAAGCCCCGCCCGCCTGAGCGGAGTAGTGGTTGCCCTCGGGAC
Organism: Mycobacterium sp. 5-140-3-2; assembly: GCF_035666375.1. Taxonomy (NCBI): domain Bacteria; kingdom Bacillati; phylum Actinomycetota; class Actinomycetes; order Mycobacteriales; family Mycobacteriaceae; genus Mycobacterium; species Mycobacterium sp. 5-140-3-2. The sequence goes on along the minus strand of NZ_CP142025.1, from coordinate 3,732,857 downwards.
GAAATCGGCGGCAGGCTAAGGTTTTTCTTCGGTGTCGCCATTTCAGATGTTCCTCATATGCCTGGCCGGACTGGCGGCCGGGGCGATCAACGCGCTGGTCGGCTCCGGCACCCTGATCACCTTCCCAACGCTGGTTGCGCTCGGCTTTCCGCCCGTGACGGCCACCATGTCGAACGCGACGGGCCTGGTCGCCGGCAGCGTGTCGGCCACCTGGGGCTATCGCGCCGAGTTGCGCGGTCAGTGGGATCGGTTGCGCTGGCAGCTGCCGGCCTCGCTGGCCGGCGCGACGCTGGGCGCCTATCTGCTGTTGCATCTGCCCGAGAAGGTGTTCGCCGAGATCGTGCCGGTGCTGCTGGTGCTGGCGCTGGCGCTGGTGGTGATCGGGCCGCGGATCCAGGCGTGGACCGCCCGGCGCGCCGCGCAGGCGGGCCGCTCACCCGAGCACGTCCCGCCGGGGCGGATGGCGACGCTGGTGCTGGGCACCTTCGCCGTCGGCGTCTACGGCGGCTATTTCACCGCCGCCCAGGGCATTTTGCTAGTCGGGCTGATGGGGGCGTTGCTGCCGGAGTCGGTGCAACGCATGAACGCCGCCAAAAACCTCCTGGCCCTGGTGGTGAATGTGGTTGCCGCCGTTGCCTATACGGCTGCGGCGTTCGACCGGATCAGCTGGCCGGCCGCGGGGCTGATCGCGGCGGGCTCGCTGGTCGGTGGCCTGCTCGGGGCGCGTTACGGGCGCCGGCTGTCGGGCAGCGCGCTGCGCGCCATCATCGTGGTCGTCGGCCTGATCGGGCTGTATCGGCTCCTCGCGGTGGCCTGACGAGAACGGTTGTGCGGCAATGAGGCTCAACTCAGCGTGGCCGCGGCGGCTTCGGCGATGACGTCCGCCACCTCGCCGCGCTGGCGCCACGCCCGCAGCTGCCGCATCGCCCCATTGCCCCGCGTCGCGACGCGGTCGAGTTCGCGGACGACGTGCCCGTATTCCCCCAGCGACTCGAGCGCCGGGCGGACCCGTTGCACGAGCGCTCCCAGTTGCTCACGCGCCGGCACCGCCCCGCGGCCGTGGATCAAATCGAGTGTGCGCCCGGACAACCCGTCGTGCGCGGCCTTCCAATACGCCGCGCGCAGCGCGCCGGGCGGCAGGCGGCGGGCGTCGTCGGGTGAGTCGAGCGCCGTCATCACGGCGGCCCTGATCAACGTGGCCAGCAGCACGGTCTCGTCCACCGTGGCGGGCACGTCGGCCACGCGGACCTCCACCGTCGGGAACTCCACCGAAGGGCGCACGTCCCAATAGACCATGTCCTTGTCGAGGATCACCCCGGTGTCGACCAGCATGCGTACCGCGTCGTCGTATTCGCCGGGCGAGGCGAAGAACGGCGGCGCTCCCGCGGCGGGCCAGCGCCGCCACAGCACGCTGCGCCAGCTCGCGTAGCCGCTGTCGGCGTTGCGGTACACCCGCGAATTGGCCGACAGCGCAAGCAATGACGGCAGCCACGGCCGCAGCCAGTTGCTGACATGGATGGCCGCGGCACGGTCGGGCACCTGCACGTGCACGTGGCAGCCGCAGATGCCCTGCTCGTGGGCGATCATCCCGAACTCGTCGCCGATTCGGCGGTAGCGCGGGGTGTCGGTGACCGGGAACGCGTGCGGGGTGGCCGGCGGAAGCCCGCAGGCCAGCAGCTGGACGCCGACGGCCTGCGCGGCTTGCGCCGCGGTGCGCCGCAGCCGGCGCAGTTCCGCACCGAGCTCGGCGGCGCTCGCCGCCACGTCGGAACTGGTTTCCACCTGGCAGCTGCTCAGTTCCAGCTGCAGCGCGACGCCGCGGCGCTCGGCCTCGGCCGCCACGTCGGCGTTGCGCGGGGACGGCTCACCGGTTCGCGGGTCGACGAGGAGAAACTCTTCCTCCGCGCCGACGGTGGGATGGCCGCTCATTCAGCCGATTACGGCCGAGGAGTGCCGTGTGGTTACCAGCGCGCGGCCGCGGACAACGCGGAGTCGACGGTGGGGTAGATGGGCAGCACGCCGCCGAGCCCGCACGCGTCGATGATGCGGGCGACGATCGGCTCGCAGCTCACCAGCCGCAGATCGATGCCGCGTTTCTGGCAGCGCTTCGCCTCGTCGGCGAGCACCGCGAACGCGCAGCAGCCCATGAACTCGAGCCCGGTGACGTCGACGACGAACGGGCCGGGCGCGGTGACGACGCCGGCCGCCTCGCTGACCAGGTGGCGCCAGGTGTGCTCGTTGCACGCGTCGATCTCGCCCCCCGCGTAGATCAGCACCGCCGGGCCGCAACGATCGGCGGTCGCCCGTAGCGTGCTGTGCGGATCGCCCAGCTCATACACCAGCTTGGTGCTCAGCATGAGGTGAGTGGTGGGCAATTGTTCCGCAATGGCTGAGTTCATGATGGACCCCCTGATCGGCCGGCGTCCGAGACGCCGCGAGGATGCCCGTCCTAGTGTCTGAAGACCGACTGTTCGCGGATGCGAATCTCATTTGTATAACGAGACAGGGCGGTCTGTCTATGGGTCCGGGGCTAAGAGTACGGTAAGGCCCGTATGACAACCTCCGATGTCGGGACGCCTGCCGCGTCGGCGCGTGAGCGCGTGCTGACCGCGGCATATGAGCTGTTCAGCCGCCGCGGCATCCGCGCCGTGGGCACCGACGAGGTTATCGCGCGGGCCGGTGTCGCCAGGGCGACGCTGTACCGCCATTTCGCCACCAAGAACGACCTGGTGCTGGCCGTGCTGCAGCGCCGCGAAGAGCTCTGGACGCACGGTTTGATCGAGGAGCAGTCGCGGCAGCGCGGTACCACCCCGGAGGAACAGTTGCTGGCGATCTTCGACGTCATGCACGACTGGTTCCAGCTCCGCGACGGATACGAGGGCTGCTCGTTCATCAACGTGCTGCTCGAAGTCGGGCCGGACCATCCGGCCGGACAGGCCTGCATCACCCACATCGACCACGTCCGCGACATCGTGCGCGGCCGCGCGATCGCAGCGGGGTTGACCGACATCGAAGACTTCGCGTCGTCGTGGCACATCCTGATGAAGGGCGCCATCATCCTCGCCGCCGTCGGGGACCTCGACGCGGCGAAACGCGCCCGCCGGATGGCCCGCGCCCTGATCGACGAACACCGGCCGCCGCTGGTGGCGGACACCAGCGAGGCCGTTTAGTCAGACCGTGTCGGCTTGCGTGGCGGCCTCCGCGGTCTTGCTGTGATGCTCGGCCTCCAATTCCGCAATCGCCCGTGATGTGCGCTCGCGCAACAGGATTGCCGCGGTGAGACCGGCCACCACGGCGACCACCAGCCCGATCCAGGAGAACCGCTCCAGCCAGCGTTCGGCCGCGATGCCGGCGAAGTACACCAGCGCGGTCGTGCCGCCCGCCCAGCAGATGGCGCCCGAGACGTTGGCCGCCAGGAACCGCGGATAGTGCATCTTCAACGCACCCGCCAGCGGCCCGGCCAGAATCCGCAACAGCGCGATGAACCGGCCCAGGAAGACTGCCCGCGCGCCCCACCGGTTGAACAGTTTCTCGGCGAGCGCGACGTGTCCGGGACCGAAATGCTTGGGGAATCGCCGGCCGAGCCGGTCGAAGAGCGGCATGCCGAAGCGGCGCCCGATCGCGTACCCGATCGAATCTCCGATCACCGCGCCGATCACCGCGGCGGCGCCGACCCCGATCGGATTGACGGCCAGGTCGTGATGCGACGACATCAGGGCCGCGGTCACCAACACGATCTCGCCCGGCAGCGGGATGCCCAGGCTCTCGATCCCGACCACACCGCCGACCACCACGTAGACGGCGAGCGGCGGGATCGAGTGCAGCAAGGGCTCCACATTCATGCGTCAAGGATGCCTGACCGGCCCACGATCCGCGCCCCAAGGTGCGCGTTTCAATTCGCTTGGGGCGCCCAGACCCACGGGACGAAACCCTCCTGCGTCCGGCGCCCACTGGTTACCGTTGAGCCATGCCACCCAAGCGCGAGCGCGCCGCACGGGATGTCGCCGCGGCGGCGCCCGCCGATTCGCTTGCGCCGCAGTATCCGATCGAGTCGGTCGACAATGCGCTGCGACTGCTGTTGCTGCTGGGCGAACAACCCCAGATCCGGTTGAGCGAGGCGACCCGCTATCTGGGTGTGGCGTCGTCGACCGCGCACCGGTTGCTGGCGATGCTGGCCTACCGCGGGTTCGTCCGGCAGGACCCGGTGTCCAAGGCGTACCTGCCCGGCCCGTCATTGACCGGGGTGGCGTTCGCGATCTTCGGCCGCGTCGACATCGCGCGGTCGGCCGCACCCGTCCTTCGCGGCCTCAGCGAACAGCTGCGCGAGACCGTGCACGTCGGAATGCTGGACGGCGCCAGCGTCCGCTTCGTGGCCGCCGTCGAGGGGCCGGCCGCGGTGCGGGTGGCGTCCCGGCTGGGCCGCACGATGCCCGCGCACTGCACCTCGACGGGCAAGGTGATGCTGGCCCAGTTGTCGCCACCGGAATTGCGTGCGCTGCTGCCGCGCGAGCGGCTCGAGCGCATCACCGCGCATTCGATCGCCAGCCGCGCCGAGCTGGAAGCCGAGCTGTCGGACATCCGCGAACGCGGCTACGCCACGAACCGGGAGGAGAGCGAGGAGGGCGTCGCCTCGGTCGCCGTGCCCATCCCGGCCCGGGCGCCCGGCCTGCGGCTCGCGCTTAACGCCGCCGCGCCGCAACACCGGCTGGACCCCTCCCGGTATCCCGCGGTGGCCGCCGCACTTGTCAACGCCGCCAAGGAGATTGGCGATCTGCTCGGCTAGCTAGGCCGGCGACGACGCGGGCCCCGACGGGAGCCGCGCCACTTCGTGGCGCCAGGCCGCCTCGGCGGTGAGCGCGGGCCCCAGATCCGGCAGGTCCTCCCAGTCCGCGTCGTCGATGTCGCGCAGCGCGCCGCCCGCGGCGCGCACTCGCAACGCCATGCGGGCCAGCGCGTCGAGGCTGATCGCCTGCAGCACCGCCTGCGGCACCGTGGCCGCGGCGCTGGTGATTCCGTGTCCGCGGCAGATCACCACGGGCGCACCGCGCATGGCCGCCACCATCTCCTTGCCCAGCCGCGAATCCCGGATCAGCACGGCGCGTTCGTAGACGGGGACACCGCCGCGCGCCAGCCAGGCGCCGGGAATGTCGTAGGCGCCGTAGATGGGCCGGATCGTGATGCCGGCCAAATCGGCGGCGACCACCGCCGGCGGGTGCAGGTGCGCGACGGCCGTGTGGCGCGGGTCGGCGAGCATGGTCTCGACGTGGATGGGCAGTTCGTTGGGCACCCGGTACCCGTCGAGTTCGCCTGGGGCGCCGGCGCTGCCGTCGAATCGGACCAGCCGGATGTCGCTGGGCCGGGTGAACGCCACCCCGTCGTCGGCGTCGCTGCGGCAGCGCACCAGCAGGCGCTCGTCGTCGACCCGCTGGCTCAGGTGGCCGAGGATGCCGTCGACCAGGCCGCGGGCGGCCGCGACGCGGCATCCCTGCGCGACCAGGGTCCGCTGCCGCTCCAGCCGGTCGGTCATGGTTCGGTCCCTTTCGGGTCGGGTTTCGTTGCGCCGAGGCCGAATCCGCCGTCGGGACGCACGGTCTCGCCGGTGATCCCGCGGGAGCGGTCGGACGCCAGGAACACATAACTGAACGCGTGGTCTTCGCCGGTGAGCGCGACGTGCAGGGGAGTGCGGTCCGCCACCTCGCGGGCCCGGCCGGGTCTGTCGTCGAGCCGGGTGTCGCCCAGCCCCAGGCTGGCGAGGCCGCGCAGATCGGTGTTCAGCGTGCCGCCGGGCGCCACCCCGTTGACCCGGATCCCGGGCGCCAACTCGTGGGCCAGCGCCGAAACCAGGCCGCGCACCGCGAATTTCGAGGCGACGTAGAGTGCGCCGCCGCGCCCCGGGTAGAACGACGAGGCGGACTCGGTCAGCACGATCGAGGCCCCTTTCGCGTGCCGCAGCGCCGGGATCGCCGCCTTGACCGACTGCATGTGGCTGAGCACGTTGGTGCGAAACATCTCGTCGAACGCGCCGGGCAGGTCGGGCGGGTCGATGTCGCCGATGCCCCTGTAGAAGTCGAAGATTCCGACGCAGTTGACCAGCGTGTCCAGCCCGCCGAAGGCGTCCACCGCGGCGGTGACGGCCCGTTCGTTGGCGTCGTAGGCGGTCGCGTCGCCCTCGGTCACCGGTACGTCGGGCAGCTGCGCGCGCAGCGCGGCGCACTTCTCCGGAACGCGTTCCAGCGCGGCGACTTTCGCGCCCTCGCTGCGAAACGCGTCGAGGATGGCGCGCCCGATTCCCGAACCCGCGCCGACGACCAGTGCGCGCTTGCCCTCAAGCCAGCCCGTCATCGCGCTCCTCGGGATCGTCGGGCAGCAGCGGCGCGTGGGAATTGCCGACCATGGCGGCCAGAGTACGGGGGTTCTGCCAGGTCAAGGCCTCGACCTCGAGCGCGTCCAGCGTGATCGACTCCCCGGACCTGGGGGCGCTGATCAGCAGGCGTGACCCGTTGCGGGTGTCGATCCGGCGCACCACGACCTCGGTGAATTCGTTGGCGATCGTGATGGGTTCGTCGCTCATAGGAACACCGCCAGGTTCTGCATCCGTAGCACCGACTCGTCGGCGAGGATGGTGCGCCGCGCCAGCTTGAAGCGATCGCCACACCGGCGCAGGAGGTCCTCGCGCCCGCAGGACAGCAGGGCGGCCTCGTTGACGTCGCCGCGGCTGCGGAACAGCAGCTCGGCCGATTCGACGACCACGTCCTCGGAATCGTCGCACTCGAAGGTGCGCACGTTGGTGATGAAGTGCCGCAGCCGCGACGGCGGGTCCTCGGCCCACACGTGCTCGGTGCCCATCCGCGCGACCCGCTGGGTCAGGGAGTACTTGTCCTCATCGAAATGGGCCATTCCGGGCTCGGGAAAGGGCGACGCGTCGAATCCCGCGCCGCGCGCGGCGGTGACCCGCACCGGCATGGTGTAGCGGACGTCGTCGGTCAGCGTGTCCAGCCACGCCTCATACCGTTGGGCGTCGAGCAGGTAGGCCTCGTCCACCAGGAACTGGTGCGCCTCGAGGTGTCGAGTGTCGCTGAAGGGCAGGGGCTTTCTCACGCGCCGGCCCCCTGCAGGTAGTCGGCCCACATGGTCAAAAGCGCCCGCTGGTTGTGCTCGTTGTAGCCGACCTGGGCGCGTCCGGGGCCGTGAAAAGCGTTGGGCGCCAACGGCTCGACGACGGGGCGGTCGTCGGCGAGCAGGCCCATGCGGCTGTTCAGCAGCAGCCGCCGCGCCATCGAACCGCCCGCGGTGGTGGTCAGCGACACCCAGTTCTCCACATCGTCCTGTTCGAACATGCCCGTCGACCCGAAGCACATCAGATACGCCTTGTACGAATCCTGTTTGTACTGCGGGGGAGCGGCGGAGTCCACGGCGAACCACGAACACACTTCGGTCTCGTTCTCGCTGATGGGTTGCCACAACCGGATCGAGATGAACGGCAGCACCTCGTCATCGCGATCGCGCACCTTGGGCCAGTTGTGCACGAAACTCAGGTTCGGAAAGCAGGTCGCCGCGGAGATCATGAACCCGTCCTCGCCGACGACCCGCTGCTGTTGCGGGGTCCACACGCCCTTGATGCGGCCGATCATCTCGGCGGGGTAGCCGACGTAGCGCATCCGCTCCTCGAAGCCACCGGGGGGCAGTTTGTAGGTGGTGCCCCCGCCGCGGTGCGCCCAGTAGGTGGCGCCGTCCTTGCGCTTCTGGGCTTTCGGCTCGCGGAACAGGCCGATCTCGACGATCGACGCGTGGGTGTGTGGGGTGTGGTACATGTCGCCGGCGAAGTTCTCCGCGCCGATCTTCCAGTTCGCCTTGATCCGCCAGCGCTGCGGCCCCCGCACCTCGACGCCGCCGGCGCTCTGCTTGGTGTAGTAGTCCAGGTAGAACTTGAAGTCGCCCAGGAAGTCTTCCAGCGGTTCGGCATTCGGATCAAGGCTGATGAACAGCAGGCCGTTGTAGCTCGCGAAATTCGGTGCGGGCAACAGGGTTTGGTCCTTGGCGAACCCCTCGTCGCCGCCGTAGGCCTCCCGGTGGAACGGCAGCCCGGTGAGCCGTCCGTCGTTGCGGTAGGTCCAGCCGTGGTAGGGGCAGCGGAAGTTGGAGGCGTTTCCCATCTCCGCGCGACAGACCTGCATCCCGCGATGCAGGCACATATTGAACAGGGCCCGCACCTCGCCGGCGGAATCCCGGGTGATGATGAACGAGTCGTCGAGCACCCGGCGCACCACGTAGTCGCCGTCGTGCGGGATTTCGGACTCATGCCCCACGAAGGTCCACGCCCGGCCGAACAGCCGTTCTTTCTCCAGCGCGAACAGTTCCTTGTCGTTGTAGATGTGTGCGGGGATCATCCCGCGGCGCACGTTCTCGAAGACTTCGAGTAATCCGCCGTCCCGGTGCGCCATGACTCCCTCTGATCTACAGAAATACTCTCCGCTCAGAAGAATCCCGCAGTCTTCGGCGCCGGTCAACCGCCGGGCGCCCGCGTCGCCAGGTTGTCCGCAGAATCCTTGGGGCCGATTCACAGGCGGCGCGCAATTACAAGCCGGAAGCCCCCGGCTACCGTGGGTCACGGCGGCGGTTCGGCGTATGTGAGCGCGGAGTAAACTGCCGGTAATCGTTCGGTTTTGCGGTTATTAACCGCTTATTTCCACTGATTTGAGGAAAGGCAGGGTGCGATGGTGGGTCGGCCACGCGGGGGTCGATTGCAGCAGGTCGGATCCAAGGTTCTGGCCGCTATCGGGCGCCAGGAGTGGATGGATCGGCCGAGCTATCGGTTCGAACACCTGCTCAGCTTCGCCTACAACGGGCTCGGCGGCGCCCGCAACACCGTTACCAACGCGCTCAACGGGGTCTGGCTCGGGCACCCGGTGCACCCGCCGTTGGCGTCGCTGACCAGCGGCGCGCTCGGCACGACGGTGGCGCTGGACGTCCTCAGCGTGCTGCCGGGCCAGCCCGCATCCGAGGTCGTCGACGCCTCACGATTCGCCTCCCGCGCCCTCGGGGTCGGCATCCTGGCGAGCCTGGGCTCGGCCGTCACCGGCGTCACCGACTGGCAGCACACCCACGAGGAGGACCGCCGCGTCGGCGCGGTGCACGGCCTGCTGAACGTCGCCGCCACCGCGCTGTACATGCAGTCGTGGTGGGACCGTCGCAAGGGACGCCACGGGCGAGGCATCGTGCTCACCGCGCTGGGCTACGGCATCACCGTCGCCGGCAGCTACCTCGGTGGGGCGCTGGTCTTCGACTCCGGCATCGGCATCGACCAGTCCGGTCCGCGGCTGCGCACCTCCACGTGGACGCCGGTGCTGCCCGCGAGCTCGCTCAACGGCAAACCGGTGCGCGTCGAGGTCGACGGTGTGGGCCTGGTGGTCTGTCAGACCACGCCCGGTGAAGTCGCGGCGTACGGAGAATTCTGCCCCCACCTGGCCGCCCCGATGGCCGACGGCTGGATGGACCGCGGCCGGTTGGTGTGCCCCTGGCACGGCTCGTGGTTCGCCGCCGAATCCGGCGAAGTGGTGCGCGGTCCGGCGGCAGCGCCGCTGCCGTGCTACGAGGCCCGGTTGGTCGACGGAGTGGTCGAAGTCCGCGGTGAGCAGCAGCCCGCTCCCGGCGGCGCGGTCGGAATCGCTAAAGGAGGAGCCAATTGAACGCCTACGACGTTCTCAAAGAACACCACATCGTGCTCAAGGGCCTCGGCCGCAAGGTCAGCGAGGCACCGCTGAATTCCGAAGAGCGCCATGCCCTTTTCGACGACATGCTGATCGAGCTCGACATCCACTTCCGGATCGAGGACGACCTGTACTACCCGGCGCTGCGCGCGGCCACCAAGCTGATCGCGGTCGCCCACGCCGAACACCGCCAGGTCGTCGACCAGCTTTCCGTGTTGCTCAAGACGCCGCAGAGTGCGCCGGGGTATGAGGACGAGTGGAATTCGTTCAAGACCGTGCTGGAGGCGCACGCGGACGAAGAGGAACGCGACATGATCCCGGCCCCTCCGCAGGTGAAGATCACCGACGCGGAGCTCGAGGAGTTGGGCAACAAGATGGCCGCCACGATCGAGCAATACCGCGGCTCGGCCGTGCACCGCCTGCGGACCAAGGGGCGCGCGGCGTTGATCCGCGCCCTGTAGGGGAGCATCGAGAGTAGCGTCACGGCTCATGGACGCCGGGTGTGTCGCTTCTCAGGCTGACATCACGGCGGAGATCGCCCGCATCGCAGCGCAATACCCGGGCGGCGCCGGGGCAGGCCCGGCGCACGATCAGCCGCTCCTGGACTATCCGCCGTACAGCAGCACGACGCTGCGCCATCCCAAGCATCCCCTGGTCGCGGTCGATCCCGAGGGGATCGAGCTCTGGGCGCCGTGCTTCGGCCACCAGGACGTCGACCCGCTCGACGCCGACCTGACGGCCGGGCATCCGGGCGAGCCGATCGGGGAGCGCGTCGCGGTGACCGGACGCGTCGTCGACGAAGGCGGCCGGCCGGTGGCCGGTCAGCTGGTCGAGATCTGGCAAGCCAATGCCGCCGGGCGCTACCGCCACCAGCGCGACCAGCACCCGGCCCCGCTCGACCCCAACTTCACCGGCGCCGGCCGCTGCCTGACCGGGCCGGACGGCTCCTATCGGTTCCTGACCGTCAAGCCCGGCCCCTACCCGTGGCGCAACCATCGCAACGCCTGGCGCCCGGCGCACATCCATTTCTCCGTTTTCGGAACGGCTTTCACCCAGCGCCTGGTCACCCAGATGTACTTCCCGGGCGACCCCCTGTTCGAGCTGGATCCGATCTTCCAGTCGATCCTCGATCCCGCCGCGCGGCAACGGCTGATCGCCCGCTACGACCACGACCTGACCCAGCCCGAGTACGCGACCGGGTACCGGTGGGACATCGTCCTGACCGGCGGCGCGCCGACACCCACCGAGGGCGCGCATGACTGAAACAGCCTGCACCCCAGGGCAAACGGTCGGACCCTTCCTCGACCTGGGATTGCCGTACCCCGGTGACAGCGAGCTGGTCGACGACGGCCACCCGCAGGCCATCCGGCTGCACGGCACGGTGTACGACGGCGGCGACGCCGCGGTCCCCGATGCCCTGGTCGAACTCTGGCAGCCCGATACCGCGGGGCGCATTGCGCGGCAGGCCGGTTCGCTGCGCCGATCCCACGCGTCGATCGCAAGCGCGGCGCTTGCGCCGGGCGCAGCGGGTCGGCGCCATCGAGACCCGTCGTTCACCGGCTGGGGGCGCTGCGCGACCGACGACGCCGGACGCTACGCGTTCACCACCCTGACCCCGGGTTCGGTGATCGACGGGCGCCCGCCGTTCTTCGCGCTCACCGTGTTCGCGCGGGGGCTGTTGAACCGGTTGTTCACCCGCGCCTACCTGCCCGGAGCCGACCCGGACGCCGATCCGCTGTTGGCCGCCGTCCCCGCCGAGCGTCTGGAAACGTTGCTCTGCGTGGCCGAAAATGACGGCGCCGCATACCGTTTCGACATCCACCTGCAGGGGCTGGCCGAGACCGTGTTCCTGGCGTACCGGGCGGACGCGCGATGACGAATCTGCTGTGGCCCGGAGACCATCGAGCCGGCGAGCACATGACCGACGGGGCGCTGCTGGGTTCGATGGTCGCGGTGGAATCCGCGTGGCTGAGCGCGCTGGCGGGCGCCGGCCTGACAGCCGCCGAGTGTGTCGGTGTGGAGCTGCGGAATCTGGTGACGCACGACGACTGCGAGGCGCTCGCGGCCTCCGCCGAAGACGGCGGCAACCCGGTGATCCCGTTGGTGAACCTGCTGCGCGAGCGCGCGGAGCCGGCCGTCGCGCCGTGGATCCACCGCGGACTCACCAGCCAGGACGTCCTGGACACCGGCCTGATGCTGGCCACGCGCGCGGTCGCCGACGACCTGATCACGCAGCTGAGAGAGCAGATCTCGGCGCTGTCCGAACTCGTCACGCGGCACCGGGCCACGCCGATGGTGGCCCGCACCCTTACCCAGCACGCCGCACCCACCACCTTCGGCGCCAAGGCCGCCGCTTGGCTGAACGGGGTCGTCGACGCCTTCGACCGGATGGCCGCGCTGACCACGCCCGTCCAAATCGGCGGCGCCGCGGGCACATTGGCCGCCACCACGGAGTTGGCGGCGCTGCTCACCGGCGGCTCCGACCCGGCCGGGGTGGCGGCCGGCGTCGCCGCCGACACGGCAACCGCATTGGGCCTGGCGCCGCGGGCGCCCTGGCACACGGCCCGCGCGCCGATCACCGGCGCCGCCGACGCGTTCGTCGGCTGCACCGACTGCTGGGGCCGCATCGCCTCCGACATCGTCACACTGGCCCGCCCCGAGATCGCCGAACTCAGCGAGCCGACGGCCGACAACCGGGGCGGCTCGTCGTCCATGCCGCACAAGCGTAACCCCGTGTTGTCCATCCTGATTCGCCGCGCCGCGCTGTCGGCGCCGCCGTTGGCCGCCACCTTGCACACCGCCGCGGCGCTGGCCGACGACGAACGGCCCGACGGGGCGTGGCACGCCGAATGGGACACCCTGCGCACGCTGGGCCGGCGCACCGTGGTCGCGGGATCCCAAACCGCGGAGTTGCTGACCGGCCTGACCGTGCACACGCAGCGCATGGCCGAAAACCTCGATGCCGCAGATGTTTTGGGTGAGCAGCAAGCGATCGCCGAGCTGGTGGGTAAAGACCCGTCACCGACCTACTTCGGCGCCGCCGACCGGCTGATCGACGACAGCCTAGGCCGTGCCGCGCGGGCACTCGCTCAGCGCTGAGTCGCGATTCTCAGTCGGCCACCGCGATCTCGATGGACAAGCACTCACTCAGGGCGTGCGCCGCCGCCCAGTCGCCGCCGCACACGGCGCGCTCGAGTTCGTCGACCAGCGGGCTGTCGGCTCCCAGGTCCGCCAGCCACGCCGACACCGTCGCCGTGATCTGATGGGCGGGCACCCGGGCGACGTGCCCGCGGTGGAGTCGGTCGGTCAACTGGTAGATCGTGGCCGTCGGCCTGCGCTGCGGCCAATGAACCATCCATTTCGGTGAATTCATCGTCCCCTCCCCGCTAGCCTCAACGACTCATCCATCCCCGGCGGCACGTCCAGCGTTAGAGCGCAATAGTACGTCCGTACCAATGCGTGGGTTGTCATTTCGGCCGTCAAAACTCGAACTTTTTCGCGGTTTTTGTTCATCGCGGTCGCCTACCTGGTTCTGCAGCAGAAGAGCAGGCCGATCAATGCCGCGCCAATGAGGCACGGCCCGCCCGGGACATGATGCGTTGCAAGACGTTGTGGGACAGGTCGCCGTCGTTGGCCACCCTGGCGAGGCCGCGCCGCCTCAGGAACATGTCGAGCCGCCGATCGGGTGACCAATCGGCGTAGATGGCACCGAGGTAATGCGACTGCAGGAAATCCGACGCCAACGCGTCGAGGTCGGAATCCGTCAGCGACGGTGGGCTAGCACCCATGCTCGGCAAGCTCCTTCGTTCTCCCCACAACTGCCGCAGCCAAGTTACGTCAGGGGGCGTCACTAAACCGTCACGCGGAGATTGCGGAACGGGCCCAAACTCGGGACCCGATATCGGAAGCGGCGCAAGGCCGAACGGCGCAGGCCGTCCCGAAAGCCTTCCGGGGCCGGTCAGCCGGTGGCCGATGCCGCCGGCTTGTGGGCGACGATCGCGACGGCGGCCAGTTGCTTGCGGTGCTTGCGGAACGTGCGGCGCATCGCCAGGACCCGTTTGCGGGCATCGCGGTGCAGGAGCACGTTCCTGGCGAACCGCAGGGCCCCGAACAGGCCCTCGTCGGAGACCAGCCGGCGGGGCTGTAGCAGGGCCATCGGTGCGGTGGCGACGTTGTCGACCACCAGTCCGTGCTCGGCGAGCAGTTTCGACCACTCCGCGATCGTCAGCGGCCGCGCGTTCACCTTGATCGAACGCGCGAGCCCCTGCCGGATCTCGGTGCTGACCTCCTCCGACACTGTGTCCGGGATGAGGGCGAGTTCGTGGATCGCGTAGCGGCCCCCCGGCCGCAGCACGCGGGCCGCCTCGGCGACGATGGCCTGTTTGGCCGCGTCGCCCTGCATGGTCAGCATCGCCTCTCCGACGACGACATCGCTGCTGGCGTCCGGCAACCCGGTCTCCGCCGCGTCCGCCACCCGCACGGCGGCATTCTGCGCACCGAGATCGGAAAGCACGCCGCGGACCATGTTGGCCGCGTCCGGGTCGCCCTCGGCGCCGACGTAGGACCGCGGACCGCGGGCCACGATCTCGGTGGCGGTGCGGCCCAGGCCCGGCGCCAGCTCGACCACATCGGCGCCGCCCAGCTCCGCGCGCGACAGCAGGGTGCGGGTCAGCTCGACCCCGCCGGGGCGCAACACTCGCTTGCCGAGCCGGGCCAACAGCCAATGGCCGGCGACCGCGCTGTCGTCACGGCGCGATGCCGGCAGCGGAAGTTCGGAACCTGCTCGTTGTCCTGGCATCAGATCTCCTGTCGCGCAGCGCCTTGCGGTGAGGCCAGGGCCAACTCGTGGTACCCATGGCGCACCGGGGGCGGGGTGTCGATGAGCCTACCGTCGGCCTTCACCGTTCTTAGGCCTCGAACCCAATTTTTACAAGACATGTTGTGTAAACTGTAGCCCATGACTTACGCGATCGGGAAGCCATGCGTCGATGTGATGGATCGCGCCTGCGTCGACGAGTGTCCCGTGGATTGCATTTACGAGGGCGGCCGCGCGCTCTACATTCATCCAGACGAGTGTGTCGACTGCGGCGCGTGCGAGCCGGTTTGTCCGGTGGAGGCGATTTACTACGAAGATGACCTGCCCGAGGATCTCCAGCCGCACCTGGCCGACAATGCAGCATTCTTCGCCGAGACGCTGCCGGGCCGCGACGAACCCCTGGGGTCCCCGGGCGGGGCGGCCAAGGTCGGCCCGCTCGGCGTCGACACACCGCTGGTGGCGGGTCAGCCCAGTGCCGCCCATTCGGACGGGGCTTGAAGGACGAGCAGCGTGAGGGACCCGGTGAAGACCCAGAGAACCCAGAAGACGCAGAAAGCCCAGAAGGCCCGGCAGTTGGAGAAACTCCCGGAGGTTCAGGGTTCGGTCGCGGGCGAATCGGCCGGTCGGCGCCGCGCGGTGATGCGGTTGCTGCGGGCTTCCCCGGAACCGATGAGCATCGCCGGGATCGCCGACGAGCTGGGCGTCCACCCCAACACCGTCCGCTTCCACCTCGACAGCCTGGTCACCGACGGGCAGGTGGAACACGTCGAGCTGGACCGCAAAGGCCCGGGCCGCCCACCGCTGATGTTCCGGGCGGTCCGGCAGATGGATCGCGGCGGGACGCGGCATTACCGGCTGCTCGCCGAGATCTTGACCATGGCCTTCGCCACCGAGCGCGACCCGGGGCCCAAGGCGCTGGCCGCGGGACGGGCGTGGGGGCGGAAGGTGGACGCCGAGCTGCATCCGCGGCCCGACGCCCCCGCCAACGCCGAGGAGGTCATCGCCCGTTTGATCGAGGTGCTCGACGAACTCGGCTTCGCGCCCGAGCGCCGGGTGGTCGACGGGGAGCAACAAGTCGGACTGCGGCACTGCCCATTCCTGGAGCTGGCCGAAAACCGGTCGAGCGTCGTGTGTCCGGTGCACCTCGGCCTCATGCAGGGAGCGGTGGAAACCTGGGGCGCACCGGTCTCGGTGGACCGGCTCGACTCGTTCGTGGAGCCGGACCTGTGTCTGGCTCACCTGACGCTGCAGGGGGCGGCCAAATGACGACCGGAACCGCGATCGCCGTCGCGCTCACCTTCGTCTGGCTCGGCATGGTGCTGGCCATCTCGTTTTTGGAAGCCCCGCTGAAGTTCCGGGCGCCCAACGTGACGTTGCAGATCGGGCTCGGCATCGGCCGGCTGGTCTTCCGCGCCCTCAACACCGTCGAGGTGGCCTTCGCGCTCGTCATCGGGGCGATCGTGATCGCGGGCCCCACCCCGGCGGGCGTCATCGCGGCGGTCGGCGTCGCCGTCGCCGCGTTGGCCGTGCAGCTGGTCGCCGTGCGGCCCGCGCTGACCCGCCGTACCGACCGGGTGCTGTCCGGATCGGACGGGCCGCGCTCCCGGGCCCACTACGGCTACGTCGCCCTCGAGGCGGTCAAGGTGGCCGGCCTGATCGCGGCGGGGATACTCCTACTGAGCGGTTAACTGCCCACCCTCAAGGCCGTCGGTGAAAGGCCTTGCAACTACGAAGGACTCACAATGGATTCCGTTTCGTTGACCGACCTCGCGTCCGAAAAGCTCGCCGAGGCCAAACAGTCCCACAGCGGACGGGCCGCGCACACGATCCACGGCGGACACAGCCACGAGCTTCGGCAGACCGTGCTGGCCCTGCTGGCCGACCACGACCTCTCCGAACACGACAGCCCCGGCGAGGCCACCCTGCAGGTGCTGCGCGGCCGCGTGCGCCTGACCACCGGCGGCGACGCCTGGGAGGGTAAGGCCGGCGAATACCTTGCGATCCCGCCCGAACGCCATGCCCTGCACGCGATCGAGGATTCGGTGGTCCTGCTGACCGTGCTGAAGACCATCCCCTCGGCGCACTAGCCGCCGATGCTCTCGACGCCCTGGGCAACGAGTTTCGGTCTGCGGGCGCCCATCGTCAACGCTCCGATGGGCGGGGTCGCCGGCGGCCGCCTGGCCGCCGCGGTCACGGCGGCCGGTGGTCTGGGCATGGTCGGCATGGGCAGCGTCGCGACCCGGGAGCTGCTGGCCGAGCAGCTGCGGGGCGTCGACGGCCAGTTCGGCATCGGCCTGGTCGATTGGGTGATGCGCAACGAGGCCGGGCTGCTCGAGGATGCGCTGGCCGCACGGCCCGCCCTGTTGTCGGTCAGCTTCGGAACCGACTGGTCCTGGGTCGCCAAGGCGCATGACGCCGGAATCCCCACCGTCACACAGGTTTACGACAGCGACGGGGCGCGCAGGGCCGTCGACGCCGGCGTCGACATCCTGGTCGCCCGCGGGTCGGAGGGCGGCGGGCACGGCGAGGTCAAGCTGGGGCTGCTGCCGCTGCTGGACGCCGTCCTGGACGCGGTCACGGTGCCGGTGCTGGCCGCGGGCGGTGTCGCCTCGGCGCGCAGCCTGGCCGCCGTGCTGGCCGCCGGCGCCAGCGGCGCGTGGGTGGGGACCCGCCTGTCGGCCTGTCCGGAGGCGCTGACCGGCGACGCCGGCCGCCGGGCCCTGGTGGCCGCCACCGAAACCGACACCGCGGTCACCCGGGTCTTCGACGTCGCCAAGGGGCTGCCCTGGCCGGCGCGATTCCCGTCGCGGGTGCTGGCCAACGAGTTCGTCGAGCACTGGACCGGTCACGAAGAGGCGCTGGACCCGGCCGCCTGCGAGGAGCTGGCCACAGCGATCGCCGCCGGGGACTGCCGGATCGCGCCCGTCGACGCCGGTCAGGGCGTCGGGATGATCCGCGACGACGCGTCGGTGCGCGAGGTCATCGACGAGATGTGCACGGGCGCGGCACGGTTGCTGTCCGGCTGGGGGACATCAGAGCGGGCATAGGGCTCGCTCGCGGCCTACGCGCGGCCGGGCGCCAGCACGACGCAGCACCGGTCGGGCCCCGGGCAGAGCCGGGCGTTCGGGCCGTGTGGCGCCAGCGCATCGGCCACGCCGCTGATCAGCGCGTGGTTCATGGTGCAGGCCAGCTCCGTCTGCTCCTGCGCCAGGGCGTGGAACGGGCAGTTGGCGAGCTCGACCTCGCCGTCGCCGTAGCGGGGCTCGTAGCCGTGCCGGCTCAGCAGCTCCACCGCGCGCCGAAGCGCGCCCGCGGCGTCGGCGGGCGCTCGCGCGCCGGCCCGCGCCCCGATGGCGCGACCGTAGTCGTGGGCCACCCGGTTCAGGACGCTGGTGACCGGTTCGCCGGTGCCCGCCGACCGGGCGATCGCCGTAGCCATCAAGCGGCCCGCCAGCTCGTACTCCCGCTGCGGAAGGCTGACCGCGATGTCGCGGCCCGCCCGGCGATACAGCTTGGCGGTACGCCCGGCGCCGGGGCCCGAGCGCCCGGTCACGCGCGCGAAACCGGTTTCCAGCAGGCCCTCGGCGGTGAGCCGGTCCAGGTGGAACTTGGCCTGGTGGTGGGGGATCCCGACGGCGTCGGCCGCCTGGTCGCGGGTCACGGGCGCGGGCTGGTCGCACACGAACTGATACAGGCGGTGGCGCACCGGATCGGCGAGCGCCCCGATGCCGGCGGCGTCGCGCTGCAGGTGCTTCCGGTCGTCCATTCCCGCGCCATTTCTAACAGACAAAATGCTTGACGCTACAGTCTACACGTTCTACCGTTCGATTTATTATCCGTTAGAAATGGAGGCACCCGATGAGCACCAATCAAGTCAGCGCGACGCCCACCCTCGCCGAGCAGCTACGGGACCCGGCCTATTCGGCCTACCTCGCGCTTCGCACCGTGTTCACGATCGCGCCGATCGTGTTCGGGTTGGACAAGTTCTTCAACCTGCTGACCCACCCGCATCACTGGAGCATGTATCTGGCCGGCTGGATCGACGACCTGGTGCCCGGAACGGCCGATCAGTGCATGTACCTCGTCGGGATCATCGAGATCGTGGCCGGGGTGGTGGTGGCGGTGGCCCCACGGCTGGGCGCCTGGGTCGTCGCGGCCTGGCTCGCCGGGATCATCATCGACCTGGTCACCGGGCCCGGGTTCTACGACGTCGCGCTGCGCGACTTCGGGTTGTTCGTGGGCGCCATCGCGCTGGCCCGGTTGGCGCAGGGCGTGCACAGCGGCAGCATCGGGCGCGGCATCGCGGCCCGGTAGCCGCGCGTCAGACGGCCCTGAGGTAACGCTTGGCGATGAGCCGCTGCGCTACCCGCACCACCGGGCCGCCGGCCTTGCTCCACCAGGTCGCCGGACGGGAGAACGCCGACACCTCCGCGTGGACCGCGGAGGTGATCGGGTCGTAGCGCACCACGAAACGTTCCTCGCCGGATTCCGGGTGGCCCGGCAGGGTGCCGTAACCGAAGCCGCGAATGTCGGGTTCGTCGACGACGTACACGACGCGGCAGGGCGCCGGCAGAAAACCCATCCGCACCACCACCACCGCGTCGACGACGGCGATCTCCGAGCTGGCCTGCACGCGCAGCCCCGAGCCACGCTGCATGCCCCAGCGCAGCACGGCGTCGGCGGCCTGCTCGAAACGCTGCCGGCCCGTGCCGATTTGGCGCTCGGCGTGTTGATGGTCGTATCCCGCGGGCAGGTCACCGGCCGCCGTCGCACCCACTTCCCGATAGGTCAGCGGAAGTTCCTCGAGCGCTCGTAGGTCCACGCGTTCAGCTTGCCACGCCACGGTGCGCGGCGGTGTTTTGCGAGTACGGTCTGAAGATGTGACCGCACAAAACTCGAAAACCGTTGCCGGGGCGTCGGGAACGTTCACCCTCGGCGGAGATCTGACCATCAACCGACTCGGCTTCGGGGCGATGCGCCTTACCGCGAAGGGCGTGTGGGGCCCGCCCGACGACCACGACGAATGCGTCCGGGTGCTGCGCCGCGCCGTCGAGCTCGGGGTGAATTTCATCGACACCGCCGACTCCTACGGCCCGTACTTCTCCGAGGAGATCATCCACGAGGCGCTGCATCCCTACGACGGCCTGGTGATCGCGACCAAGGCGGGCCTGCTGCGCACCGGGCCGGACATCTGGATCCCGTTGGGCAACCCCAGTTATCTGCGGCAGGAATGCGAGCTGAGCCTGCGCCGGCTGGGCGTGGACACCATCGACCTGTTCCAGCTGCACCGCATCGACAAGAACTTCCCGCTCGAGGACCAGGTCGGCGAGCTGCTGACCCTGAAGAACGAGGGCAAGATCCGCCACATCGGCCTGTCCGAGATCAACGTCGACCAGCTCGGCGCGGCGCAAAAGATCACCGAGATCGTGTCGGTGCAGAACATGTACAACCTGTCGGCCCGTGACGCCGAGCCGCTGCTGGACGCGGTGACCGAACAGGGCATCGGTTTCATCCCCTGGTTCCCGCTGGCCGCCGGACCGCTGGCCGCCCCTGACGGACCGCTGCAGCGCATCGCCGCCGAGCACGACGCGACGCCGTCACAGCTGGCGCTGGCGTGGTTGCTGAAGCGGTCACCGGTGATGCTGCCGATTCCGGGGACGTCGAAGGTGGCGCACCTGGAGGAGAACGTCGCCGCGGCCCAGATCACGCTGTCGGACGACGAGTTCGAGACCCTGTCGGCCGCCGGGGCCCGGCAGACCGGGTAGCCACCACGCGAATGCGCGCGCCCGTCGGGCAATACGGTGTGGTGGTGGCCGAACATCAGCGACACCCCGGCGGGGGATTCAACCCGCCCGAACCCACCACCAAGGGCGGGCCCGACTACGGCAGGTTCATCGACGCCGTGCGCGCGTTGCAGGATCACGCCCGCGCCGCCGACGCCCCCGACGAGGTGATCACCGAGGCGGCCGACCTGCTGGAGAAGGTGTCGGCGTTGCTGGCGCCGTACGACGCCGACGAGTGGGCCTCCCCGTCGGGCCGCCGGATGGACCTGCCGATGCGCGGCAACATCCTGACGATCCCCATGGCGGCCCGCAAAGGCGCAGACGGCCGCGTCCATGGCGAGGCCCGCTTCGCCCGGTTCCATCTCGGCCGTAACGGCGCCGTGCACGGCGGCGCGCTGGGGATGCTGTTCGATTCCATTCTGGGGCTGAGCGCCGCGGTGCTCACCGGCAACCCGCGGCAGCGCACCGCCTACCTCAAGATCGACTACCGCCACATCGTGCCGGTGGAGAAGGAACTACAGTTCGACGCCGGCGTCGACCGGGTGGACGGGCGCAAGATCTTCGTCTCGGGCCGGTTGACCGACGGCGATCGCCTGCTCACCGAAGCCGACGCGCTGTTCGTGCGGCTCAAACCCGGCCAGCCCTGAGAGTCGTTCGCCCGCAAGGGGTTTCATGGAGCGTCGTCGCAACAGGGTAGGCCGCACCAAACAGGTTGAAAATCAAGTCCTTTGCGTGCGCCGGCGGGCCCGGCGCGTCCGCATCGGCAGCGTGCTCTCTTCGTGGTCGAGTTCGCGTTCAATCGCGCGCAGGCTCTGGTCGGGCAGCATGCCCGCGTCCCGCCAGCGCACCAGCTCGTCGCGCTGGGCGTCGATGGCGATGCGGCGGATGGCGACCGCGGCCTCGTAGCGGGGAGCGGCGGGCGCCTCGGCGGCGTCCGACAACAGGTTGAGCCGGTGCTGATACCGCTCGAGCCGTGCCGACAACTGTTGGCGCACACCGTCGATCACCCGAGGGTCCACGTCCACGTCGTCCTGTTGGTCCAGCGAGTCGAGCCTGTCCAGCGCGGCCTGCACGGCGGCGGCGCGAGCCCGGTTGCGCAGCCGCAGTTCGTCGGTGGCATCCGCGCGCAGGCCCAGGGCGCGCACCAGCGGGCCGAACGTGATGCCCTGTCCTATCAGCGTCACCAGCACGACGACCAGGGTGCAGAACAGCAGCAGGTCCCGGTCGGGAAACGGCGCGCGGCTGTCGGTCACGAACGGAACCGCGAAAATCGCCGCGAGACTGACCACCCCGCGGGTGCCGGCCCAGCTCAGCACCAAGACTTCACGGCCGCTGAGGCGCTCGGAGGTTCGGTTGCGCCGGCGCCCGGTGTCGGACTCGCCGGGTCCGTCGGGTCCGTCGGGTTCGTCGGCGTCGTTTGCGTCGTTTGCGTCGTCGGCGTCGGCGGCGTCGGCGGAACCCGAGACGTTGCCGAGCCGGGTGCGCAGCGGCCGGGGAAGCGACTGGGTGAGCAGCAACCACAGCGGCCGCACCACGAGAACCACGGCGACGGTGACGGAGACCGCCACGATGATCGTCGACAGGTCGTAGCCGCCCAAGTCGTCGAGGATGGCCGGCAGCTGATGGCCGATCAGCAAGAACACCAGGCCCTCGAGTAGAAAGTTGACCAGCCGCCAGACGGCCCGCGTCTGCAATCGGCTCGCCCCCGATTCGAGCCGGGGCGAGTCGTGGCCGACGATCAACCCGCACACCACGACCGCCAGGACACCGGAGGCGGACAGCTCCTCGGCCACCAGGTAGGTCACGAACGGGGTGGCGAGCGAGATCGCGTTGGCCGTCAGCACGTCGTGCCTCCACCGGCGCAGCAGCCGCCGGAAGTAGGCGAACACCATTCCCACCGCCAGGCCGCCCAGGGCCGCCAGCGCGAACTCCCGGATCGCCGACGGCACGGAGAACGCGGCGCCGCGCGCCACCGTGATGGCCACCGACAGCGTGGTCAGGGCGGTCGCGTCGTTGAGCAGCCCCTCGCCCTCGATCAGGGTGACGATGTTGAGCGGGAGGCCTTCCTTGCGGGCCACGGCCAGCGCGGCCACCGGGTCGGTCGGCGCGACCGCGGCGCCCAGCACCATGCCCACCGCGAGCGTCGCACCGCTGACGAGCAGCCCGAACGCGATGCCGACCGACGCCGCGGTCAACAGGACGAGGACCACCGACAGGCTGATGACCGTGCGCAGATTGCGGCGGATACCGACCAGCGACGACTCCAGCGCCGCGTTGAAGAGCAGCGGCGGCAGGATGCAGGTCATCACGACGTCGGGCTCGAGGCTGATATTCGGCCCCGGCACCAGCGCATAGCCGATGCCGACGAGAACCAGCAGCGGCGCGCTGGGCAGCCCGGTGCGCTCGCTGATCCAGTTGACCAGCACGATGACCGCGACGGCGCCGAGCAGCAGCGTCAAACCGGTCTGCGCCCCCATCGGGTCCATCTTGCCGGACTTGTGGGCGGCTGCTCGACGGCCCTGCTCGGCGCCGAACCGCCCCGATAGCATGGTCGTCGACCCATCGAGCCTTGGAGACCGCCACAATGACCGTCCCCGCACACGCCGCCTCGGGAGCCGACGGCGGCGACCCGCAAGCCCCGATCCGGGTGCCTGCCGGGACCACCGCGGCCGCCGCGGTGCGGGATGCGGGGCTGCCGGGCCGCGGGGCGCCCGACGGCGTCGTGGTGGTGCGCGACGCGGAGGGGAAGCTGCGCGACCTCAGCTGGGCGCCCGCCGCCGACGCCGAGGTGATCCCGGTGGCGGCCAACACCGACGACGGCCGCAGCGTGATCCGGCACTCGGCCGCGCACGTGTTGGCCCAGGCCGTCCAGGAGCTGTTCCCGCAAGCCAAGCTGGGCATTGGCCCGCCGATCGCCGACGGCTTCTACTACGACTTCGACGTACCGGAGCCGTTCACGCCCGAGGATCTGGCGGCGCTGGAGAAGCGGATGCGCCAGATCGTCAAAGAGGGCCAGCTGTTCGAGCGCCGGGTCTACGAGTCCAAGGACCAGGCGCGCGCCGAGCTGGCGGGGGAGCCCTACAAGCTCGAACTCGTCGACGACAAGTCCGGTGATCCTTCGGTGATGGAGGTCGGGGGCGATGAGCTCACGGCCTACGACAACCTCAATCCCCGTACCCGCGAACGGGTTTGGGGCGACCTGTGCCGGGGACCGCACATCCCGACCACCAGGCACATCCCCGCGTTCAAGCTGACCCGCAGCTCGGCGGCCTACTGGCGCGGCGACCAGAACAACGCCAGCCTGCAACGGATCTACGGCACGGCCTGGGAGTCGCAGGAAGCGCTGGAGCGCCACCTGACGCTGATCGAGGAGGCCCAGCGCCGCGATCACCGCAAGCTGGGCACCGAGCTCGACCTGTTCAGCTTTCCCGACGAAATCGGTTCCGGCTTGGCCGTTTTCCATCCCAAGGGCGGCATCGTGCGCCGGGAGCTGGAAGAGTACTCGCGGCGCAAGCACATCGCCGCCGGCTACGAGTTCGTCAACACCCCGCACATCACCAAGGCGGACCTGTTCCACACGTCTGGCCATCTGGACTGGTACGCCGAAGGCATGTACCCGCCGATGCATCTCGACGCCGAATACGACGACGACGGGACCGTGCGCAAGCCGGGGCAGGACTATTACCTCAAGCCGATGAACTGCCCGATGCACACGTTGATCTTCCGGTCGCGCGGGCGCTCGTATCGCGAACTTCCCTTGCGGCTCTTCGAATTCGGCACCGTTTACCGCTACGAGAAGTCCGGCGTGGTGCACGGGTTGACCCGGGCGCGCGGTTTCACCATGGACGACGCGCACATCTTCTGTGCCCGCGAGCAGCTGCACGCCGAGCTGGCGTCGCTCCTGCGGTTCATCCTCGAGCTGCTCGGCGATTACGGGCTGGAGGACTTTTATCTGGAGCTGTCCACCAAGGACCCGGAGAAGTTCGTGGGCTCCGATGCCATGTGGGAGGAATCCACCAAAGCCCTGGCCGATGTGGCCGCCGAATCCGGCCTGCAGCTGGTGCCGGATCCGGGCGGCGCGGCGTTCTACGGACCCAAGATCTCCGTGCAGGCCCGCGACGCCCTGGGGCGCAGTTGGCAGATGTCGACCATCCAGGTGGACTTCAACTTCCCGGAGCGGTTCGAGCTGGAGTACACCGCCGCCGACGGCAGCCGGCAGCGGCCGGTGATGATCCACCGCGCGCTGTTCGGGTCCATCGAGCGGTTCTTCGGCATCCTGACCGAGCACTACGCCGGCGCCTTCCCGGCGTGGCTGGCGCCGGTGCAGGTGGTCGGCATCCCGGTGGCCGACGACCACGTCGACTATCTGAACGACGTTGCGGCGCAACTGCGTTCGCACGGGGTTCGGGTCGACGTCGACGCCAGCGACGACCGGATGGCCAAGAAGATCGTCAACCACACCAACCAGCGGGTGCCGTTCATGTTGCTCGCCGGCGACCGTGACGTTGCGGCGGGCGCGGTCAGTTTCCGCTTCGGTGACCGCACCCAGATCAACGGCGTGCCCCGCGACGGCGCGGTCGACGCCATCGTGAAGTGGATCGCCGATCGCGAGAATGCCGCTCCCACCGCCGAACTCGTGAAGGTGGCGGCCGGTGAGTGAGCGCGAACGCGCCGAGCCGCGCACCGACGACACCATCCTCGACCGGGGCGTCGGCGAGGAAGATCATCTGCAGCGGTTGTGGACGCCGTACCGGATGACCTATCTGGCCGAGGCGCCGATGAAGCGCGACAACGGCAAAACCGAGCAGCCGTTCACCGACATCCCGCAGCTGACCGACGAAGACGGCCTAGTCGTCGCGCGCGGTGAACTCGTCTACGCCGTGCTCAACCTCTACCCGTACAACCCCGGGCACCTGATGGTGGTGCCCTACCGGCGCGTCTCGGAGCTGGAGGACCTCACCGATCCGGAGAGCGCGGAGCTGATGTCCTTCATCCAGAAGGCGATTCGCGTCATCAAGAACGTGTCGCGGCCGCATGGTTTCAACGTCGGCCTCAACCTGGGGACCTCGGCCGGCGGGTCGCTGGCCGAGCACCTGCACGTGCACGTCGTCCCGCGCTGGGGCGGCGACGCCAACTTCATCACCATCATCGGCGGGTCGAAGGTGATCCCGCAGTTGCTGCGCGAAACCCGCCAGTTGCTGGCGACGGAGTGGACGAAGCAGCGATGAGCGCAACGCGATCATGAGTAAGGTGCCGTTCCTGTCCCGGGCGGCGTTCGCGCGGCTGACCACTCCGACCGCGAAAGCGTGCCTGCGGTTGGGTTTGACCCCCGACGTCGTCACGATCCTGGGCACCGTCGTGGCCGTGGCGGGGGCGCTGATCTTCTTCCCGATTGGCAAGCTGTTCATCGGCACGCTGGTGGTCTGGTTCTTCGTCCTCTTCGACATGCTCGACGGGGCGATGGCGCGGGAACAAGGCGGCGGCACCCGGTTCGGCGCGGTGCTGGACGCCACCTGTGACCGCGTCAGCGACGGTGCGGTGTTCTGCGGGCTGCTGTGGTGGATCGCCTTCGGACTGCACGACAAGCTGCTGGCGGCGGCCACCCTGATCTGCCTGGTCACCTCGCAGGTGATCTCCTACATCAAGGCCCGGGCCGAGGCCAGCGGCCTGCGCGGCGACGGCGGCATCATCGAACGGCCCGAGCGGCTGATCATCGTGCTGGTCGGCGCCGGCATCTCGGACTTTCCGTTCGTCGCGTGGCCGCCCGCGTTGCCGGTGGCGATGTGGCTGTTGGCGGCGGCCAGCCTGGTCACCTGCGCGCAGCGGTTGCGCACGGTGCGCACCTCGCCGGGTGCGACCGACCGCGGATCGGTCGCGCCGTGATTCCCACTCCGCCGGGCATGAACGCGATCACGGCACCGAGCCGCCTGGCGAGCCGCGTCGCGGGCCGGTTGAGCGGCGTCGGGGCCGACTGGGCGTACGCGTCAGGCTGGTTGGCCGTGCGGGCGATGCCGGAGTTCGCCGCGCGCAACGCATTTGGCGCCGCGGCGCGCTACGCGGCCCGCGGCGGCGGCCCAGATCAGTTGCGCAAGAACCTGGCCCGCGTCTTGCGGGTGCCGCCCTCAGACGTTCCGGATTCACTGATGCGGGCGTCCGTGGCCTCCTACGCCCGTTATTGGCGCGAGGCGTTCCGCCTGCCGGGCATGGACCTCGCCGCGGTCGGCCGCCAGCTGCACGACTCTGTTCAGGGCCGCGACCATATCGAAGCGGCACTGTCCGGCGGCCGCGGCGCAGTGATCGCGTTGCCGCACAGCGGCAATTGGGACATGGCAGGGGTGTGGCTGGCGCAGACACACGGCACCTTCACCACCGTCGCGGAGCGACTCAAACCCGAGTCGCTCTACCGGCGGTTCATCGCCTACCGCGAAGGCCTCGGCTTCGAGGTGCTGCCCTTGTCCGGGGGCGAGCGGCCACCCTTCGACGTGTTGTGCGACCGGCTGCGGGACAACCGGGTGGTGTGCCTGATGGCCGAGCGCGACCTCACCCGCACCGGCGTGCAGGTCGACTTCTTCGGCGAACCCACCCGGATGCCGGCCGGGCCGGCGAAGCTCGCGATCGCGACGGGGGCGGCCCTGCTAGCGGCCCACTGCTGGTTCGAGGGCCAGGGCTGGGGCGTCGCCATCCACCCGGCGCTGGACTGCACCGGCGGCGACGTCGGCGCGATCACCCAGCTGTTGGCCGATCACTTCGAGAAGAACATTGCCGCCCGCCCCGAGGATTGGCACATGATGCAGCCGCAGTGGCTGGCCGACCTCTCCGAGAACAAGCAGGCCCGGCTAAGGGACGCCTGATGCGCATCGGGATGATCTGTCCCTACTCGTTCGACGTTCCGGGCGGGGTGCAGTCGCACGTCCTGCAGCTTGCCGAGGTGGTGCGGGCCCGCGGGCATGACGTCAGCGTGCTCGCGCCGGCCTCGCCGCACGCCGTGTTGCCCGACTACGTCGTCTCGGCGGGCAAGGCCGTCCCGATTCCCTACAACGGGTCGGTGGCCCGGCTGCGGTTCGGCCCGGCCACCCACCGCAGGGTCAAAAAGTGGCTCGCCGAAGGCGATTTCGACGTGCTGCACCTGCACGAGCCCAACGCGCCGAGCCTGTCCATGCTGGCCCTCAACATCGCCGAGGGTCCGATCGTGGCGACGTTTCACACGTCGACCACCAAATCGCTGACGCTGACGGTCTTTCAGGGCATCCTGCGCCCGATGCACGAAAAGATCGTCGGCCGGATCGCGGTCTCCGACCTGGCGCGGCGCTGGCAGATGGAGGCGCTGGGAACCGACGCGGTGGAGATCCCCAACGGCGTCGACGTCGGCTCGTTCGCCACCGCGCCGCTGCTGGACGGTTACCCGCGGCCCGGCAAGACGGTGCTGTTCCTCGGGCGCTACGACGAGCCGCGCAAGGGCGTGGGGGTGTTGCTCGACGCGCTGCCGCGGCTGGTTGAGCGGTTCGCGGACGTGCAGCTGCTCATCGTCGGACGCGGTGACGAAGACGAATTACGCGCGCAGGCAGGCGAATTCGTGAACAACATTCGCTTCCTCGGCCAGGTCGACGATGCCGGCAAGGCGTCGGCCATGCGCAGCGCCGACGTCTACTGCGCACCCAACCTCGGCGGGGAAAGCTTCGGCATCGTCTTGGTCGAGGCCATGGCCGCCGGGACTCCGGTGGTGGCCAGCGACCTCGACGCCTTCCGGCGCGTGCTGGCCGGCGGGGACGTGGGCCGCCTGGTGCCCGTCGGCGACGGCGCCGCGCTCGCCGATGCGCTGGTCGCGGTGCTGGAGGATGATGGGCTGGCCGAACGCTACGTGGCGGCCGGTTCGGCCGCCGTCCAGCGCTACGACTGGTCGGTGGTGGCCAGCCAGATCCTGAGGGTTTACGAGACGGTCGCCGCGACAGGCGCCAAGGTTGAGGTGGCCGGTTGATGACATGGCTGATCGTCGCCATCGCGGTGTTGGTCGCGGTGCTGGGCGTCTTCGGCGCCTGGGCGTACCGGACGGCCAACCGGCTGGACCGGTTGCACGTCCGCTACGACCTGTCGTGGCAGGCGCTCGACGGCGCGCTGGCGCGCCGCGCGGTGGTGGCGCGCGCCGTGGCAATCGACGCCTACGGCGGCGCATCCGAGGGCCGGCGGTTGGCGGCGCTGGCCGACGCCGCCGAGGGCGCGCCCCGGCCCGCGCGGGAGACGTGCGAAAACGAGCTGTCGGCCGCGCTGGCCGCCGTCAACCCGGCGTCCCTGCCGGCCGGGTTGATCGCCGAGCTGGCCGACGCCGAGGCCCGGGTGCTGCTGGCCCGCCGCTTCCACAACGACGCGGTGCGCGACACGCTGGCGCTGGCCGAGCGGCCCCTGGTGCGGCTGTTCCACCTGGGCGGGACCGCCGGGCTGCCCAGCTATTTCGAGATCGTGGAGCGGCCGCACGCGTTGGCCCACGGCGATCACGGCGTGCTCAACCACCGCACCTCGGCCCGCGTCGTGCTGCTCGACGAGAGCGGGGCGGTGCTGCTGCTGCGCGGGTCGGATCCGGCGCTGGGCGAGCCCGCCCCGAAGTGGTGGTTCACCGTGGGAGGCGAAGTGCAGCAGGGGGAGCGGCTGGCCGAGGCGGCCGCGCGAGAGCTCGCCGAAGAAACCGGCCTGCGGGTCGCGCCCGCCGACATGGTCGGGCCCGTGTGGCGGCGCGACCAGGTCTTCGAGTTCAACGGCTCGCTGATCGACAGCGAGGAGTTCTACTTCGTCTACCGCACCCGCCGGTTCGAGCCGTCGCGCACGGGCCGCACCGAACTGGAACGCAGCTACATCCACGGCCACCGCTGGTGTGATGCTGCCGACATCGCCCAGCTCGTCGCCGCGGGGGAGACGGTGTACCCCATGCAACTATCCGGACTGCTCACCGACGCGGCCGCGCTCGCCGGCGGCCGCGCCCCCGGCCCGCTGCTGTCGATCCGCTGACTCCGTCGGTCAACGCGGGCCAAAGCGCCTCATTAGACTGGGTCGACAACGGTTGAAGGAGATCAAGCAGTGACTAGCGCCCACCCACCGGACGGCAACGGGCGAACCGGAACCGCACGCGTCAAGCGCGGCATGGCCGAGATGCTCAAGGGCGGCGTCATCATGGACGTCGTCACCCCCGAGCAGGCCAAGATCGCCGAGGGCGCCGGCGCCGTCGCCGTGATGGCGCTGGAGCGAGTGCCCGCCGACATCCGCGCCCAGGGCGGGGTGTCGCGGATGAGCGACCCGGACATGATCGAGGGCATCATCTCGGCGGTGACCATCCCGGTCATGGCCAAGGCGCGCATCGGGCACTTCGTCGAGGCGCAGATCCTGCAGAGCCTCGGGGTGGATTACGTAGACGAGTCGGAGGTGCTCACCCCCGCCGACTACACCCACCACATCGACAAGTGGAAGTTCACCGTGCCGTTCGTGTGCGGCGCCACCAACCTCGGCGAGGCTTTGCGACGGATCAACGAGGGCGCGGCCATGATCCGCTCCAAGGGCGAGGCCGGCACCGGGGACGTCTCCAACGCGACCACGCACATGCGGGCGATCGGCGGCGAGATCCGCCGCCTGACGTCGCTGTCCGAAGACGAATTGTACGTTGCCGCAAAGGAATTGCAGGCGCCCTACGAACTCGTCGTCGAGGTGGCCCGGGCGGGCAAGCTGCCGGTCACCATGTTCACGGCCGGCGGCATCGCCACCCCCGCCGACGCGGCGATGATGATGCAGCTCGGCGCCGAGGGCGTCTTCGTGGGCTCGGGCATCTTCAAGTCCGGCGACCCCGCCCAGCGCGCGGCGGCCATCGTCAAGGCCACCACCTTCTACGACGATCCCGACGTGCTGGCCAAGGTCTCGCGTGGGCTGGGGGAGGCGATGGTCGGCATCAACGTCGAGCAGATCGCGCAGCCCCATCGGCTGGCCGAACGCGGCTGGTAAGCCGAGGGCTATTGGTGGCGATCGAAGAGATCCTTGATCTCGAGCAGCTCGAGGTCAACATCTACCGGGGCAGCATCTTCAGCCCGGAATCGGGATTCCTGCAGCGCACCTTCGGCGGTCATGTCGCCGGGCAGTCGCTGGTGTCGGCGGTGCGCACCGTCGACCCGCGCTACCAGGTCCACTCGTTGCACGGCTACTTTTTGCGGCCCGGGGACGCCAAGGAGCGCACGGTGTTCATCGTGGAGCGCACCCGCGACGGCGGCTCGTTCGCGACCCGGCGCGTCAACGCCATTCAGCACGGCGAGATCATCTTCAGCATGGGCGCGTCCTTCCAGACCGACCAGGAAGGCATCCACCACCAGGACCCCATGCCGCCCGCGCCGCCGCCGGACGGCCTGCCGGGGCTGGACTCGGTCAAGGTGTTCGACGACGCCGGGTTCAAGCAGTTCGCGGAGTGGGACGTGTGCATCGTGCCGCGCGAGCGCCTGCAGCTCACGCCGGGAAAGGCCGCCCAGCAGCAGGTCTGGTTCCGCCACCGTGACCCGCTGCCCGACGACCCGGTGCTGCACATCTGTGCGCTGGCCTACATGAGCGACCTGACGCTGCTGGGGTCGGCGCAGGTCACCCACCTCGATGTGCGCGAGCACCTGCAGGTGGCGTCGCTGGACCACGCGATGTGGTTCATGCGGGCGTTCCGGGCCGACGAGTGGCTGCTGTACGACCAGTCCTCCCCGTCGGCCAACGGCGGCCGCGCGCTGTGCCAGGGCAAGATCTTCACCCAATCCGGCGAGATGGTCGCGGCGGTCATGCAGGAGGGGCTGACCCGCTTCAAGCGGGGATATCACCAGTGAGCGCCCCCCGGATCGGGGTCCTCGCGCTGCAGGGCGATACCCGCGAGCACCTGGCGGCCCTGCGCGAAGCCGGGGCCGAGTCGATGCCTGTGCGCCGGCGCGGTGAGCTGGAGGCGGTCGACGGGCTGGTCATCCCCGGTGGGGAATCGACGACCATGAGCCACCTGCTGGGAGACCTCGGCCTGCTTGAGCCGTTGCGCGGGCTGCTGGCCGACGGGCTGCCCGCCTACGGCGCGTGCGCCGGGATGATCCTGCTGGCCAGCGAGATTCTCGACGCCGGGGCGGGCGGGAGGGAGGCGCTGCCCCTGCGCGCGATCGATATGACCGTGCGGCGCAACGCCTTTGGACGACAGGTTGACTCGTTCGAAGGGGACATCGACTTCGCGGGCCTCGACGATCCGGTGCGGGCGGTGTTCATCCGCGCGCCGTGGGTCGAGCGGGTCGGTGACGGCGTGGAGGTGCTGGCCAGCGCCGCCGGTCACGTCGTCGCGGTGCGCCAGGGCCGCAAGCTGGCGACGGCGTTTCACCCCGAGGTGACCGGCGATCGGCGGATCCACCACATGTTCGTCGACATGGTGACCGGCTGACGGCCGAGGCTGTCAGGGCGTTCGGTGTGCAGTCCGGGTTTTCAGTGTGCGTCCAGGGCGGCGCTCCCCGGGCGGGTCGCCGCCGCCAGCGCACACTCAACGCCGTCACCGCACAGCCAAAGCCCTCAGGCGCATGCTCTCGCCGGAAGTCGCGACTGCGGGAACCCTGCGACCGGAGTGAAGCGCCCGGTAGTCGGCCGCAGACGTCCACGTAGACTCGACTGGCGAACTTTCCAGACATAGAAGAGGTAAGAGACACCGATGAGCGGCCATTCCAAGTGGGCCACCACCAAGCACCAAAAGGCCGTCAAAGACGCGCGCCGCGGCAAGGAATTCGCCCGGCTGATCAAGAACATCGAGGTCGCCGCCCGCACCGGCGGCGGTGACCCCGCCGGCAACCCGACGCTGTATGACGCCATCCAGAAGGCGAAGAAGACCTCGGTGCCCAACGACAACATCGAGCGGGCCCGCAAGCGCGGCGCGGGCGAGGAAGCCGGTGGCGCCGACTACCAGACGATCATGTACGAGGGCTACGGGCCCAACGGCGTCGCGGTCCTGATCGAATGCCTGACCGACAACCGCAACCGGGCGGCGGGCGAGGTCCGGGTGGCCGTCACCCGCAACGGCGGCAACATGGCCGACCCCGGGTCGGTGTCCTACCTGTTCACCCGCAAGGGCGTCGTCACGCTGGAGAAGAACGGCCTGACCGAGGACGACGTGCTGACGGCGGTGCTCGACGCCGGCGCCGAGGATGTCAACGACCTCGGCGAGAGCTTCGAGATCATCTCCGAGCCGACCGACCTGGTCGCGGTGCGCACCGCGCTGCAGGACGCCGGCATCGACTACGAGTCCGCCGAGGCGAGCTTCCAGCCGTCGGTCAGCGTGCCGGTCGACGTCGAGGGCGCGCGCAAGGTGTTCAAGCTGGTCGACGCGCTGGAGGACAGCGACGACGTGCAGAACGTGTGGACCAACGTGGACCTGTCCGACGAGGTGCTCGCCGCCCTCGAGCAGGAGTAATTCGCCTCCTTCGCCTCGCCGAGCGTGCACTCAGGGCGAGATTTCGGCCGATTTTTCGCCCTCACTGCACGCTCGGCGCAAGGGATTACGCAACGGATCTAGTCATACCCGTGCCGCATGTCCTCGACGATGCGCGGATTGTCCAGCGTCGACGGCTCCACGGGCCGCGGCGCGACGTCGCCGGAGAACACGCACGCGGCCTGAAGCACCTGCTGGTTGAGGAAACGCAGCGGGGGAGCGTCGGGCGGCACCGTCGGCGTGGGCGCGGTATCGGCGCGCTGCGCCAGGGCGAATCCCCAATCGCCGAACGTCGGCACGTGCACGTGATACGGCGTGACCGCGTAGCCCGCCGCCCGGATCGTCGACACCGTGCGCCAGTAGGCCGTCGGCGTGGAAAAGGGGCTGCCCGCCTGCACCGCCATCAGCCCGCCGGGCGCCAGCGCCCGCGCGGCCAGCGCGTAGAACTCGGCCGAATACAGCCGGCCCAGCACGGGTGTGTCGGGATCGGGAAGGTCGACGATGATCGCGTCGAACCGGTCGAGGTCGGGTCCGCGCAACCAGTTCATCGCGTCCTGCGTCACCACGGCCACCCGCGGGTTGTCCAACGAACCGCCGTTGGCGCCACGCAGCGTGGTGCGCGCGATGTCGATCACCGCGGGGTCGAGCTCGACCTGCACGATCTTGGAAACGCCTGGCAGGCGCAGCAACTCGCGGGCCACCAGGCCGTCGCCCCCGCCGAGCACCAGCACCGAACGCGCGCCCTTGCCGACGGCGGGGTACACCAGGCTTTCGGTGTAGCGGTATTCGTCCCGGGTGGAGAATTGCAGCCCGCCGTCGAGGTACAGGCGGGTGTCGTTGCCGCGGCGGGTCACCACGATCTCCTGGTAGGGCGTGTGCCGGTAGGCGACGATCGGGTCGGCGTAAAGCCGTTGCCGGCTTGTGGTTTCGACGTCGGCCGAACGCAGCAGCAGGGTGGCCAGCAGCCCCAGCGCGGCGGCCAGCGCGCACAGCGCCAGCAGCAGCTGGCGCGTCGAAACCACGCGGCGCAGCAGGAAAAGCGCGACGACGGCCGCCGCCGCCAGGTTGATAATGCCGGTGGCCGCCGCGCCGCGGATCATCCCCAGCTGCGGCAGCAGCAGGAACGGCCAGACCAGCCCGCCCAGCAGCGCGCCGAGGTAGTCGGCGGCGTTGAGGTTGGCGAGCGTGCGCCCGGCGTCGGCGGCACCGGTCACCCGCCCGCTCTGCAGCAGCGTCATCAACAGCGGCACCTCGGCACCGACCAGGCCGCCGATCAGGGCCGTGCTCACCGCCAGCACCCACGTCGACCCGACGGAGCCGTCCAGGAACGCGAACACCATGTACAGCGCCGCCGCGGACAGCCCGCCGATGACGCCGAGCAGCGCCTCCACGGCGATGAAGATGATCGCCGCGTGCGCCAGCAGGGGTTTGACCAGCAGCGCGCCCACGCCCAGCGCGGCGATGTAGCCCGCCACGATCAGCGAGGTGGCGACGATGCCGCCGCCGTCGAGGCTGGCCGACAGCGTCAGCAGCGCGAGTTCGTAGATGATGCCGCAGGCCGCGCACGCCGCCACGGCGGCCAACAGCAGCGCCCGCCACCGCCCCGACGCTGCCGCGGACGGCGCCGCCGGGGCCGTGGCCACGTCGACGGAGCTCATGACACCGCCGCGGCGGTCACCCCTCCCACGGCGAGCAGTATCAGCGCCACCGCGAACGAGCCGGGATGCAGCACCTGCTCGTCGATGTGCTCGTGGAAACTCCCCGGGATCAGCAGATGCATTGTGAGCAGCGCTATCCCGAGCAAAATCACCCCCATCAATCCGTACACCGCCACGCCGAGGAGCCCCTGGCCCAACTGGCTGTAGCTGTTGGCGATCGCGGTGATGATGACGACGGTCAGCGCGATGTACATCGCGCCCGCGACGATCACGGCGTTGGGGCGGCGGTCGATGAACACCAGGTGGCGCAGCTTTCCCGGGGTCAGCACGTCGACCACGTAGAACCCGACGAGCAGGACGGCCATGCCGACGACGAAGTACAGGATCGTCGCGACCGCGCCCTTCAGGACGGGATTGATGTCGACGGTTCCGATCTCGACGGCGAGGTACATGGTTGTCTCCTTTGCGGTGGTGCCATCACTTGGTTCCGCCCGGGCCGCCGGGGCTGCCTCCGGAACCGCCCGACGGGGAGCCGGGGGTGAATCCGGGACCGAGGAAGATGAACGCGCCGTGGCTGTAGCCGGCGCTCAGCGACTCGACGCGGATGCTGCACGGGTAGGTCCCGTCGGGCCCGACGATCACGATGTTGTTGGCGTACCGCAGGTATTCGGTGTTGCCGTTGTCGGCGCGCGCCTCGGGGTGCGCGTACGCGGCGAGCGTGTCGGCC
Organism: Mycobacterium sp. 5-140-3-2; assembly: GCF_035666375.1. Taxonomy (NCBI): domain Bacteria; kingdom Bacillati; phylum Actinomycetota; class Actinomycetes; order Mycobacteriales; family Mycobacteriaceae; genus Mycobacterium; species Mycobacterium sp. 5-140-3-2. Next base: position 3,697,715 of record NZ_CP142025.1, on the reverse strand, counting down.
GCCTGCCGTGGCGACCCGCTGCACTGGTAGCGCCTGCCGTTCACGTCGTGGGCGTACTCGTGATAGTGGCCCGCCACGTACGACGCGATGTTCTTCTGCAACAGGATGATTCCGGTGATCAGGCACACCACCGCGCCGGCCGCCAGCAGGCCGGAGATCACGAACAGGCGGGTCCGGCTCACGGTTGCCACCGGCTCGCCGTGTGAACCACGGTCCCGCCGGAGCCCGCGGGACGCCCCGGGTACAGATGCCATGTCCGCCAACGCCATCCGGCGCCGTCGGGCTCGGCGGCCAGCACGGTCAGCGCGGCGTCGTCGCCCGGGAACGTGCCGCCGAGCCAGCCCGCCTGGCGGGCGCAGCGGCCGCGCAGGTCGTGCGCGAGGCGGCGGAAGTCCGCCTCGTCGCGGGCGCCGGTGCGCGATTGCAGGCGGTAGCCGGGCGCGTCGGTGCGCTCGGGCAGGTCGGCCCCGAGATTGCGTGCCGTGCAAGAGATTTCCTCGGAGAACCGGCCCGCGGCGTGCTCGACCGCGACGACGTGCGACGCGCCGAGCACCCCGAGCAGCAGCGCCCCGGCGCCGCAGGGATGGTCCAGCCGGCAGGTGGCCAGCGGCGCGGGGACCGGCGCGTTGAGCGCGAGCCCCAGCCGCTGCCCGGATACGTCCGCCGGGGTCACGGCGAGCTGATGAAGGGGCACCGGCCTGACCTCGCGCGCGCTAGGCGGGGCTGGGCGGGGGCGCCGCGTACACGGTGAGTTCGCCGGGCGACACGGCCTTGCCCGTCGACACCTCCCAGGGCATGTCCGGGGCCCAGCGCTCGAAGGAGAGCAGGATCGTCTCGTCCTCGTTGGTGCAGTCGACGAATTCCATCTCGCCGCCGGCCGGCAGCCCGGTGGTGCCTTCGGTCGTGTACGAGGCGCGGCCGCGTTCGGTCTCGTGAAACATCGCGCCGTCGACGACGTACGGGTCGCCGGGCCGCAGCGGGACGTCCTTGCGGGTGATCCACATCGCCAGTTCCAGCCGTCCGTCGTCCTCCTCGACGCTGAACCAGATCGGCTGGTCGCCGCCCTCGAGCAGGTGTTCCCACCAGACGAACGGTCCCTCGCGGAAGGTGACCGACCCGCGCACGATGTAGTCGGTGCCGCCGTAGCTGACGATGGCGCCGGGGCCCAGTTGGCGCGGCCCGAACTGCGGCATCGCGTCCGACGCGAGCGGATCCGGCCGCCCGGCGCGCTCGGCCGGCCGCTTGGGGCGGCGCAAAGCGATGACGAGCACCACGATGGACGCGATGAACAGCACGATGGCGAGCACGACCAGCAGAGATCCCACGCGCACCCTCCGTTGCCACGATGCTTGAGCGAACGTGGGCTAAAGCTAACAGCTTTTTCGCGGCACCGGCGCGGTAACCTCGCGGCCCGGGAATCGGCCCAGAATCGGTGGCGCCGCCGCGTGTCGCAGCCGCGGCGCGTCGGTGCCGGCCGCTAGGGTATCGAACAGCTGTTCTACTAGGTGGGAGCGGGTAATGCGGGTGATGGGCGTCGACCCCGGCCTGACCCGGTGCGGGCTGTCGGTCGTCGAGAGCGGGCGCGGGCGCACCGTGGTCGCGCTCGACGTCGACGTGGTGCGCACGCCGTCGGACGCGCCGCTCGCCGAGCGGCTGCTGACGATCAGTGACGCCGTCGAGCATTGGCTGGCCACGCATGAGCCCGACGTCGTGGCGGTCGAGCGGGTCTTCTCCCAGCTGAACGTGTCGACGGTGATGGGCACGGCCCAGGCCGGTGGGGTGGTCGCGCTGGCGGCGGCCAGGCGCGGCATCGACGTGCACTTCCACACCCCGAGCGAGGTCAAGGCCGCGGTCACCGGCAACGGCGCGGCCGACAAGGCGCAGGTCACCGCGATGGTCACCAGAATCCTTGCGCTGCAAGCCAAACCGACGCCGGCGGACGCCGCCGACGCGCTCGCGCTGGCGATCTGTCATTGCTGGCGGGCGCCGATGATCGCCCGGATGGCCGCCGCCGAGGCGCTGGCCGCCCAGCAGCGGCAGAAATACAAGGCCAAGCTCAAGGCCGCCCGATGATCGCCGCGGTGCGCGGCGAGGTGCTCGAGGTGGCGCTCGACCATGCGGTGATCGAGGCCGCCGGCGTCGGCTACCGGGTGAACGCGACGCCGTCGACGCTGTCCGCGCTGCGGACCGGGACCGAGGCGCGGCTGATCACCGCGATGATCGTCCGCGAGGATTCGATGACGCTGTACGGCTTCACCGACACCGACACCCGCGACCTGTTTTTGACCCTGCTGTCGGTGTCGGGGGTCGGGCCCCGGCTGGCGATGGCGACCCTGGCCGTGCACGACGCCGGCGCGCTGCGCCAGGCGCTGCACGACGGTGACGTCGCCGCGCTGACCCGGGTCCCCGGGATCGGCAAACGCAGTGCCGAACGGATGGTCCTGGAGCTGCGGGACAAGGTGGGCGCCGCCGGTGCGGGCGCGGCCGCCGCGGGCGCCGCGCTCAACGGCCACGCGATCCGCGGGCCGGTGGTGGAGGCCCTGGTGGGCCTCGGGTTCGCCGTCAAGCAGGCCGAGGAAGCCACCGACAAGGTGCTGGCCGCCGAGCAGGACGCGACCACCTCCGGTGCGCTGCGCGCCGCCCTGTCGCTGCTGGGCAAGTCCCGATGACCCCCGCTGAGGAAGACTGGTCGGACCGCGACGTCTCCGGCGCGCTGGCGCCCGGCGAGGGCGACATCGACGTCAGCCTGCGGCCGCGCTCGCTGCGGGAGTTCATCGGCCAGCCGCGGGTGCGCGAACAGCTGCAGCTCGTCATCGAGGGCGCCAAAAACCGCGGCGGCACACCGGATCACATCCTGCTGTCCGGGCCGCCGGGGCTGGGCAAGACGTCGCTGGCCATGATCATCGCGGCCGAGCTCGGCTCCTCGCTGCGGCTGACGTCCGGCCCCGCGCTGGAACGCGCCGGCGACCTGGCGGCCATGCTGTCCAACCTGGTCGAGCACGACGTGTTGTTCATCGACGAGATCCACCGCATCGCGCGGCCCGCCGAGGAAATGCTCTACCTGGCCATGGAGGACTTCCGGGTCGACGTGGTCGTCGGCAAGGGCCCGGGCGCGACGTCGATCCCGCTGGAGGTGGCGCCGTTCACCCTGGTTGGCGCCACCACCCGGTCCGGCGCGCTGACCGGCCCGCTGCGCGATCGCTTCGGCTTCACCGCCCACATGGACTTCTACGAGCCCGCCGAGCTGGAACGGGTGCTGGCCCGCTCCGCCGGGATCCTGGGCATCGAACTCGGCGGCGACGCGGCCGAGGAGATCGCCCGCCGCTCGCGGGGCACGCCGCGGATCGCCAACCGGCTGTTGCGCCGGGTGCGGGACTTCGCCGAGGTGCGCGCCGACGGTGTGATCACCCGCGACGTCGCCAAGTCCGCGCTGGCGGTCTACGACGTCGACGAACTGGGACTGGACCGGCTGGACCGGGCCGTGCTCTCGGCGCTGACCCGCAGCTTCGGCGGCGGCCCGGTCGGGGTGTCGACGCTGGCGGTGGCGGTCGGCGAGGAGGCGACCACCGTCGAGGAGGTGTGCGAGCCGTTCCTGGTGCGCGCCGGCATGGTCGCCCGGACCCCGCGCGGCCGGGTGGCCACCGCCCAGGCGTGGACGCACCTGGGCATGGCGCCGCCGGCCGGGGCGGCCGGTCTCGGGCAGCCCGGCCTGTTCGAGTAGCCAGCAAACGATCGCGCGGGCCCCATCCGGTTACTTCGCGGCGCCGTGGGTAACCAACCTCACAACAATCACGCCTCGTGAAGGAGATTGAGATGAGGAACAGGCGCCACGACTACGAACGCCCTCGCGCGCTGTACATGCCGCGTACCCGCGGCGCGCTGACCGGGCTACTCCTGATTCTGTTGGGAGCTTGGGGTGCGCTGGTTCCGTTCTTCGGGCCCAACATCGACTGGGCCTACGCCACCGACCCGGCCTGGACCTGGACCGCGGCCAAAGGCTGGCTCGAGGTGCTTCCCGGGGTCGCCGCGGCGGTGGGTGGCCTGCTGGTGCTGCTCTCCGGCAACCGCGCGAACGCCGTGTTCGGCGGCTGGCTGGCGGTGCTGGGCGGCGCCTGGTTCGTCGTCGGCCGCGCGTTCGCGCCGACGCTGGGCATCGGGGACGTCGGCCAACCGGCGGCCGCGGCGGACCTGAAACGGGCCCTGCTCGAGGTCACCTACTTCACCGGCCTCGGCGCCCTGATCGTGTTCCTGGGTGGGGCGGCCGTGGCACGCCTGGCCGTTCGGCACGCGCGCGACGTCGTGGTGACCCAACCGGCGCCCGCGGCGGGCGATGCCGCCGTGCCGGCGGCCCAACCGGCCATGTACGACGAGACGGGCGGCATGGCGCCCGCACGGACGGACGCGGTGCCGGCCGACGCGGCACCCCGTGAGCGCGGCGGGCATGGCCTGTTCCACCGCCGCCCCGGCGGCCTGTTCCACCGCCACCACGCCGGCGTCTAGGACGGTAGCCGGCAACACGAACGGCACCGGCAGCCCTTGGCTGCCGGTGCCGCTTTGCGCGAAGGTAGTGCGAGCGACCGCGAGACGAGGAGGACGCGATGATCACGACCGCGCTGCTGTTCGCCGCGCTGGCGGCGTTACTGCACGTCTACATCTTCGTGATGGAATCGTTGACCTGGACCTCGCCGCGCACCCGCGCCACCTTCGGCACCACCCCCGCGGAAGCCGAAACCACGAAGCTGCTCGCCTTCAACCAAGGCTTCTACAACTTGTTCCTCGCGATCGTCACCGGCATCGGCATCGCCGTAATTGCGTTGGGGCACACCACCGTTGGCGCGGCGCTCGTTTTTGCCGGCATCGGATCGATGGCCGCGGCCGCGGTGGTGCTGCTGGTGTCCGCGCCCGACAAGGCCCGCGCCGCGCTCGCCCAGGGCACCTTTCCGGCGATGGCGATCGTGCTGCTGTTGCTCGGCCTTCAACAGTAACACCAGTCCCACCAGCCTCAACAACCACGGCGCTCGGTTGGCTTTCGTTTGCCGCGTGGGTTACTAGTGGAAGTCGCCGGGTACCCATCTCGAGCCGGAAACAGGCCCGGTATTCAACGAGGGGATGTCATGAAATACGCAGAAGACGGCCGAACCAGCGCGCTGAGCATGCCGCGCTCGCGAGGCGCGGTCAGCGGATTGCTCCTGGTCATTCTGGGAGCCTGGGGGGCGTTAATACCGTTTGTCGGTCCACACTTCAACTTCGCCTACACGCCGGACCGAAACTGGGCGTGGAGCACGGCCCGGGGCTGGCTGGAAGTCGCGCCGGGCGCGGCCACCGCGCTGGGCGGCCTGCTGCTGATCGTTGCCGGCAACCGCGTCGCCGCGATGTTGGGCGGCTGGCTGGCCGTGCTGGCCGGCGCCTGGTTCGTGGTGGGCGGCGACGTCGCCCCGCTGCTGGGAATCGGCTCCGCCGGTGACCCGATCGCCGCGACCGACCGCAAGCGCGCGGTGCTCGAGGTCACCTACTTCTCGGGCCTGGGCGCGCTGATCATCTTCATCGGAGGTGTTGTGTTGGCGCGCACCGCCGTGCGCCTGGCGCGCGACGTGCAGCCGCTGGCGCCGGCCACCACGGGCACACCGGCCGTTGAGCCGTATCGGGATTCGGTTTACGAGCAGCCGGCCGAGGTCTCCTCGGGTGCGCTGACCAAGCCGCGCGCGTCGTCTGACCCCGAACCAAAGCGGGGATGGCGCCGCCACCGGGCGGGCGCGGGATCAGGGGGCAACGCCGCATATCTGCGTTGGCCGCACCCGCAGCAGTAGTCGGCACACCGAAACAGGTCGCCCAGCCCCAAAAGGGCTGGGCGACTTGCTGTTTGGCTCACCTCAGAGGAGTCCGAGCAACTCCAGGTCGGTGATGTACTTGACGATCACCGGCGCCGAGACGTGCGGGATGTCTTTGTCGGGGCCGATTTTCGCTTCCTGCACCGCCGCACGGAACACGTCGGTGGGCGCCATCGAGCCGTTGATCGGCTTTTCCGGCTTCTGGTAGTTGTGCAGCAGCGGCAGCAGCGAGTACTGACGCTGCCGATCGGGCAGGGCCCGCAGCGAGGTCTCGAAGCGCCGCAGCCACTCGGAGTAATCGGCGATCCGCTCGATCGAATACCCGGCCTCGATCAGCCAATCGATGTACTCGTCCAGCCCGATGCCGTCGTCGTAGGGGTTCATCACGTGGTAGGTCTGAAAGCCCGTGTCGCTGTCGGTGATTTGGGTCCCCAGCGTCGAGATCGCCGCGGCGATGAACTCGACCGGCAAACCGTCGTAGTGTGCCCGCTGGCGGTTGCCGTCGGTGTCCAGTTCGTAGAACGACCCGGGCGCGATACCGGTGGCGACCAGGCTCAGCATCAGCCGGGTGAACATGTCGGGCAGGTTGAGCTGCCCGGCATAGGTGGTGTCGGCCAGGATCATGTCGCAGCGGAACACCGTGACGGGCAGGCCGCACAGGTCGTGCGCCTCGCGCAGCAGCACCTCGCCGGCCCACTTGCTGTTGCCGTAGCCGTTGGCGTAGCCGTCGTTGATCTCGCGGGTGGCGCTGATCTGGCGGATGTCGGCGTTCTCGACGAACTCACCCGGCTGGATCTGATCGCCCACCCCGATCGTCGACACGTAGGTGTAGGGCTTTTGCTTGGACGTCAACGCGATCCGGATCAGTTCCGCGGTGCCCAGGGCGTTGGGGCCGAACAGCTCGCTGTAGGGCAGCACGTGGTTGACCAGCGCGGCGGGGTCGACGATGACGTCGACCTCCTCGGCCAGTCGCTGCCAGGTCTGGGGGTCCAGGCCGAGGTTGGCCTCACCCTTGTCGCCGGCGATGACCTCGAGGTGGTCGGCGGCCAGCCGCTGGTAGTGCGCCAGCAGTTTGGGGTCGCCGCTGTCGAAGGTCTTGTCCAGCCGGGCGCGCGCCTCCTCATCGGTGCGGGCCCGCACCAGGGCGATGACCTTGCCGTCGACCATGTCCATCCGCTCGAGCCAGTCCAGCGCCAGGTAGCGGCCCAAAAAGCCGGTCGCGCCGGTCAACAGCACGGTGCGCACCTCGGTGGCCGGCTTGGGCAGGCTGGGCGCGGCGGCCAGGGTCGCCTCGTCGAGGAACTTGTCCAGCGTGAGGTCACTGGCGTGCACCATGGTCGCACCGCGACCGTGCACGGCGGCGAACGTCGGGCGCTTGGAGCCCTGCCGCTCGGCCTCGATGTAGGCGGCGATCCCCGCCAGGTCGTTGGCCGGGCTGACGATCACCCCCACCGGCACGTCGACATCGAAGATCTCGCGCAGCAGATTGCCGAAGGTCAACGCCGACAACGAGTCTCCACCAAGATCGGTGAAGTGGGCATCTGCGGACAGATCCCCGGCCGTCGCACCCAGCAGGGCGGCCGCGGCCCGGCTCACGGTCTGGGCCACCGGCGCCGCCGCGCCGCTGCGGCGCAGTTCGGCCAACTCGTTGGCCTGTCCCGCGGCCAGCTCGGCATACATCTGCTCGAGCCGATCCCCGTAGTGTGCCTTGAGCTTCGGCCACGCCAGCTTGCGGATCCCGGTCAGCAGGCCGTTTTCCAGGGTGAACGGCGTGGTCTCGATGATGAAGTCGCGCGGCACCTCGTAGGACTGCAGGCCGGTCTCCTTGGCGACCTTCTGCAGCGAGTCGGCGATCTTCGGCTTGAGCGACTCAAGATCGTTGTCCGCCAACGCTTCCTCGGTCGGCACCACCACGGCCAGCAGGTAGGGCTGGGCGCTGTTGCCGTAAACGTAGATCTGGCGGATCAGCGGGCTGTTGCCGAACACCGCCTCCAGCTTGGCCAACGTGACGAACTCGCCCTGGGCCAACTTGAGCACGTTGTTGCGGCGGTCGACATACACCAGCCGGTCCGGCGCGATCTCGGCGAACACGTCACCGGTGCGGTAATAACCGTCCTCGTCGAACACGTTCGCGGTGGTCTCGGCCCGCTTGTAATAACCCGGGAACATGTTCTCGGTCCGCAGCAACAACTCACCGCGCGGATGCGGACGGTCGGTGCTGAAATAGCCCAGATCCGGAACGTCGACCAGCTTGTAGTCGATGACCGGCGGACGCTGAATCTCCCCGTCGAACAACACCATTCCGGCCTCGGTGGAGCCGTAGCCGTCCATCAGGTGCATCTGCAGCAGCGACTCGGCCCACGCCTTGAGCTCCGGCGAGGTGGGTGCCGAGCCCGTCATCGCGAAGATGAACCGCCCGCCCAGCAGGTACTGGCGCTGTTCTTCCAACACCGCAGCCTCGACAGTCTCGCGGGCCTCTGGGCCCGCATCGCCGTCGGCCAGCCGCCGCTCGACCTGGCGCTGGAATTCGCCATACAGCGTCTCCCAGATGCGGGGGACGAAGTTCATCTCGGTGGGCCGCACCAACTCGAGGTCCTCGAGCAGGGTGGACAGGTCGCTGCGGGCGGCGAAGTACGCGGTGCCGCCGTTGCCCAGCGTGCCGTAGAGGATTCCGCGCCCCATGACGTGGCTCATCGGCATGAAGTTGAGGGTGATCGACGCGGCGCTTTCCCCGAACCAGTTCTTGCTCCCGCGCCGCCACATCTTGCCGACGTTGCTCTGCGGGTACATCGCGCCCTTGGGCGCGCCGGTGCTGCCGGAGGTGTAGATCAGCAGGGCCAGCGAGTCCTCGTCGCTCGCCGGCAGCTCGACGGCCGGCAGGTCCTTGCCGCGCCGCAGCACGTCGGCGAGAGCCTCGACCGCGACGCCGGAGTCGGCCAACCGCGCGGCGGCGGCCTCCACGGCCTCGCGCTGGTCGTCGACCTGGGGCTGGTAGTCGAACACGACGAGCTTGCCGGGCACGTGGTCGCCGGCCAGGATCAGCTCCACCGCGTCGGGCAGCTGGTTGACGCTCGAGGCGATCAGGCTGGGCTCGGTCTCGGCGACGATCGGCTGCAACGAGGAGATCGCCGCGCTGGTCTGCAGCGGCACCGACACGGCCCCGATGGTGCCCAGCGCGATGTCGATGGTGGCGTAGTCAACGCTGTTGAAGCCGAGCACGCAGACGCGGTCGCCGGGGCGCACCGCGTCGCCGGCCCAGGCACGGCCGAGGGCCGAAACCCGTTCGCCGAGTTCGCCATACGTGATGGTCTCGAAACGGGGGAGCAGCTCGGCCGTCGTCCGCCCGGTCTTGGCGTCGGTGACGAACTCCACGACGCGCTGCGCCAGGGCAGGCCGGTCGGCGTAGCCGTCGAGCACGGTCCGGATGATCTGCGGCAGCCGCAGCCCGGGCGCTTCGGTGGCGGCGGTGATCGCCGGGTCCGGTCGGGCGGCGGCGAACTGGGGGTCGTTGGCGATGAGTTCCTCGATGCGACGGTCGAGGTTTTCGTCATGAATGGCAGTCGACATAAACAGATCCCTTGCGAATGAAAGATAGCGAGTCAATAAGCGCGTCGGCGCTGACACATAGAACGTTAGCTAAAGTAACGGTATTCCACCATGATACGGCCTATGGCGTGGTTGTGAGATTGCCCACGGGGGCGGGGCCTTACAGGTCGCGCAACAACCCGCTCAGGATCTCGATTCCCTCGGCCAGCAGCTCGTCGCCGATGGTCAGCGGCGGCAGCAGCCGGATGATGTTGCCGAACATGCCGCAGGTCAGGACGATGACGCCGGCGGCCTGGGCGGCGACGGTCAGCTTTTGGGTCAGCTCCCTGTCGGGCTCGGCGGTCCCCGACTTCACCAACTCGATCGCGATCATCGCGCCGCGGCCGCGGACGTCGCCGATCCGGTCGTCGCCGGCCTGCAGCCGCAGCAGCGGTTCGGTGATGAGCCGCTCCAGCTGCTGGGCCCGCTCGACCAGCCCGTCGCTCTCGATCGTCTCGATCGTGGCCAACGCCGCCGCGCAGGCCAGGGGGTTGCCGCCGAAGGTGCCGCCGAGGCCGCCGACGTGCGGCGCGTCCATGATGTTGGCCCGGCCGGTGACCGCCGACAGGGGAAGCCCGTCGGCGATCGCCTTGGCGGTGCAGATCAGGTCGGGCTCGATGCCCTCGTGTTCGCAGGCGAACATGGCGCCCGAGCGCGCGAAACCGGTCTGCACCTCGTCGGCGATGAACACCACGTCGTTCCTGCGGCACCACTCCAGCAGGGTGGGCAGGAATCCCTCGGCCGGCACGATGAACCCGCCTTCGCCCTGGATCGGCTCGATCAGGAGGGCGGCCAGGTTGTCGGCGCCGATCTGGCTGTCGATGACCCGGATGGCCCGCGCGGCGGCCTTCTCCCCGTCGGTGGCCAGCTCCTTGTCGATCAGGCCGTCCCGATAGGGGTAGGACAGCGGCGCCCGGTAGACCTCCGGCGCGAACGGGCCGAAGCCGGCCTTGTAGGGCATGGACTTCGCGGTCAGCGCCATCGTCAGGTTGGTGCGGCCGTGGTAGGCGTGGTTGAACGCGACCACCGCCGACTTGCGCGTGTAGGCGCGCGCGACCTTGACGGCGTTCTCGACGGCCTCGGCGCCGGAATTGAACAGCACCGAGCGCTTCTCGCCGGAGCCCGGGGTGATCCGGTTGAGCGTCTCGGCCACCGCGACGTACGACTCGTACGGCGTCACCATGAAGCAGGTGTGGGTGAACTCGGCGACCTGCGCGCGCACGGCGTCGACCACCCGGGGCGCCGAGTTGCCGATGGTCGTCACCGCGATGCCGGAGCCGAGGTCGATGAGCCGGTTGCCGTCGACGTCCTCGATGATGCCGCCGCCGGCGCGCGCCACGAAGACGGGGACGGAGACGTTGACCGCGTGCGACACCGCCGCCGCCCGGCGCTTGCTCAGTTCCAGCGAGAGCGGGCCGGGGATCTCGGTGACCAGTTGGCGAGTCTGCTCGAGGCCGGCCACCACGTACTCCCTCCCGCGGCGCGCGTGTCACGCCACGTTGAAAGCCTATCGAGCTTGCCTCCGGCGGGCACCGGTCGCACCGCGGCGGCCGGTGACGGGCCGCGGCCTGCCAGACTGAACGGGCACACTGGACCGTGATGAGGTGCGCGGCGTCCGCGTCGCACCGGCACCCACCCCCGAAATCCGAAGAAAGAAAGACACAGGCGCGCCCATGGAGAGTTTGATCCTGTTCCTGCCGTTCCTGCTCATCATGGGCGGGTTCATGTATTTCGCGTCGCGGCGCCAGAAGCGCGCGATGCAGGCCACCATCGACCTGCACGAGTCGTTGAGCCCGGGCGACCGGGTGCACACCACGTCGGGCCTGCAGGCCACCGTCGTCGCGATCACCGATGACACCGTCGACCTCGAGATCTCCCCCGGCGTGGTGACCACCTGGATGAAGCTGGCGATCCGCGACCGCATCCTGCCCGACGACGACGAGGATCTGGTCGACGGGGACGAGCCCGCCGACGAGGGCTCGGTCGCCAAGGATTCCTGACGCCTAATACTTCGGGGGAGGGCGGCTTGCGCGACGGGCTCCTCGGGGCCACGTAGGCTTTTCTAGGCTCTGTCCGGGGTAAGTAACCGATTCTCGAGGAGATAGAAGGAACGTGGCATCGTCTTCGGCGCCGGTGCACCCTGCCCGCTACCTGTCGGTCTTCTTGGTGTTGCTCATCGGCGTCTACCTGCTGGTGTTCCTCACCGGCGACAAGCGCGCCGCCCCCAAGCTCGGGATCGACCTGCAGGGCGGCACCCGCGTCACGCTGACCGCGCGCACCCCGGACGGCTCGCGCCCCAGCCGCGAGGCGCTGGCGCAGGCGCAGCAGATCATCGGCGCCCGCGTCAACGGGCTCGGCGTGTCCGGCTCGGAGGTCGTCGTCGACGGCGACAACCTGATCATCACGGTCCCCGGCAACGACGGCAACGAGGCCCGCAACCTGGGCCAGACGGCCCGGCTGTACATCCGTCCGGTGCTCAACTCGATGCCGGCCCAAAGCGCCGAGCCCAAGCCCCCGGCGCACCAGCCCGCACCCGGCCAGCCCGCGCCCGCAGAACCCGGGCCCAGCGGCCAACCCGCACCGGGCCAACCGGCCCCGCCCCCGGCCGGACAGCCCGCGCCGGGAGGCAAGCCGGGCGCCCAGCCCCGCCCCTACCCGCAGGATCCGCCGCCGGCGCCCACCCCCGCGCCTCCCGCTCCGGCTCCCGGGGCCCCGGCGCCCGCCCCGGCCACCCCGGCCCCCGGGGCGCCGCCGGCCGAGCAGCCCGCGTCGCCGGATCCGCGCAAGGACCTCGCCGAGCGCATCGCCGACGAGAAGAAGTGGCGGCAGAGCACCCGGCAGGGCATCCAGTTCCTGGCCCTGCAGTTCCAGGCGACGCGCTGCGACAAAGAAGACATCCTGGCCGGCAACGACGATCCCACCCAGCCGCTGATCACCTGCTCGACCGACCACAAGGTCGCGTATCTGCTGGGGCCCTCGATCATCAGCGGTGACCAGATCCAGGACGCCACCTCGAGCCAGAACCAGCGCGGCATCGGCTACGTCGTCGACCTTCAGTTCAAGTCCGCGGCGGCGAACACCTGGGCGGACTTCACCGCCGCCCATATCGGCACCCAGACCGCGTTCACGCTTGACTCGCAGGTCGTCAGCGCCCCGATGATCCAAGAAGCCATCCCCGGCGGCCGCACCCAGATCAGCGGCGGCGACCCGCCGTTCACCGCGGCGACCGCCAAGCAGCTGGCCAACGTCCTGAAATACGGTTCGTTGCCGCTGTCGTTCGAATCGTCGGAGGCCCAAACCGTCTCGGCGACACTGGGTTTGACGTCGCTGCGCGCGGGGTTGATCGCCGGCGCGATCGGCTTGGTCCTGGTGCTGCTGTATTCGCTGCTCTACTACCGGGTGCTGGGACTGCTCACGGCGCTGTCGCTGGCCGCTTCCGGCGCAATGGTTTTCGCGATCCTGGTGATCCTGGGTCGCCAGATCAACTACACCCTCGACCTGGCGGGCATCGCCGGTCTGATCATCGGTATCGGGACCACCGCGGACTCGTTCGTCGTCTTCTTCGAACGCATCAAAGACGAGATCCGCGAAGGGCGTTCGTTCCGGTCGGCGGTCCCGCGAGGGTGGACGCGGGCGCGCAAGACGATCGTGTCGGGCAACGCGGTCACCTTCCTGGCCGCCGCGGTGCTCTACGCGCTGGCGATCGGCCAGGTGAAGGGCTTCGCATTCACGTTGGGCCTCACCACGATCCTGGACCTGGTGGTGGTGTTCCTGGTGACGTGGCCGCTGGTCTACCTGGCCTCCAAGTCACCGACGTTGGCGAAGCCCGCATATAACGGCCTGGGCGCAATCCAGCAGGTCGCCCGCGAACGCCGGGGTTCGTCGCAGGTCACGACGGGACGGGGATGACGTGATGGCCTCCAATGACGCGACCGAGATCACCGAAACCTCGGCAGGCACAACCGAATTGACCGCCAGCGCCGCCGGCACCGCCGGGGCGCCGCACCACAGCTTCCTGTCGCGCCTCTACACCGGCACCGGCGCGTTCGAGGTGGTCGGACGGCGGCGGCTGTGGTTCGGCATCAGCGGCGCGATCGTCGCGGTCGCGCTGCTGTCCATCGTGTTGCGGGGCTTCAGCTTCGGCATCGACTTCAACGGCGGTACCACGGTGTCGATGCCCGCCAACGGGACGCACGGCACGGTGCACACCTCCCAGGTCCAGGACGTGTTCCGCAAGACCCTCGGCAACGATGCGGAATCGGTGGTCGTCGTCGGCAACGGCGCGGCGGCGACCGTGCAGATTCGCTCCGAGACGCTGTCCAACGACCAGACGACCAAGCTGCGCAACGCGTTGTTCGACGCGTTCGGGCCCAAGGGACCCGACGGCAAGCCCAGCAAGCAGGCCATCAGCGACTCGGCGGTCTCCGAGACCTGGGGCGACCAGATCACCATGAAGGCGCTGTTCGCGTTGGTGGTGTTCCTGGCGCTGGTCGGCGTGTACATCACGGTCCGCTACGAGCGGTACATGACGCTGGCCGCGATCGCGGCGATGTTCTTCGACCTGGCCGTGACGGCCGGCGTGTACTCGCTGGTGGGTTTCGAGGTCACCCCGGCCACCGTCATCGGCCTGCTGACGATCCTCGGATTCTCCCTCTACGACACCGTCATCGTGTTCGACAAGGTCGAGGAGAACACCCACGGCTTCCAGCACAAACCCAAGCGCACCTTCGCCGAAGAGGCCAACCTGGCGATCAACCAGACGTTCATGCGGTCCATCAACACCAGCCTGATCGGCGTGCTGCCGGTGCTGGCGCTGATGGTGGTGGCGGTGTGGCTGCTGGGTGTCGGCACCCTGAAGGACCTGGCGCTGGTGCAGTTGATCGGCATCATCGTCGGCACCTACTCCTCGATCTTCTTCGCCACGCCGCTGCTGGTCAGCATGCGGGAACGCACCGAGTTGGTGCGCACCCACACCCGCCGCGTCCTGCGGCGGCGCGCCGGCGGTGCGCGCGCGGGTGCCGAGAACGCGCCGGACGCCGACGACGTCGCCGACGTCCCCGACGAGGATGCCAAGGCCGACGCCGCCGAATCGGCGTCGAGGCCGTCGGGGCCGTCCAAGCCCGCACCGAGCAAGCCTGCGCCGGGGGCCCGTCCCGTGCGGCCGACCGGGACTCGTCGTCCCACCGGCAAGCGGAACGTCGGCCGGCGGTAGACGCGATGGCCACCAGGTACCGGGGAACTGGGGCCGATGGCGCGCTAACCGGCCGGCACAATATCGCGCTGTGGATCAGCGCCGGGCTGGCGGTGGCGCTGGTCGCGGGTTTCGTGGTGACCGCGTGCGCCGGTAGCGCCGCCTCCGAGCTCGACTACGTGGTCGACGGCCCGCTGAGCACCTACAACACCAACACCGTCGCCGGCGCCGCCTCGGCCGGCGCGCAGGCCTTCGCCCGCACGCTCACCGGGTTCAGCTACCACGGGCCGGGCGGGCAGATCGTCGCCGACCGCGACTTCGGCACCGTTTCGGTGGTCGGCGGCACGCCGCTGGTGCTGGACTACCAGATCGCCGACAACGCCGTCTACTCCGACGGCAAGCCGTTGACCTGCGACGATATCGTGCTCGCGTGGGCGGCCCAGTCCGGCCGCTTCCCGGAATTCGATGCGGCCACTCAGGGCGGCTATATCGACATCGCCAACGTCGAGTGCATCCCCGGGCAGAAGAAGGCGCGGGTGTCGTTCGTCCCGGACCGCGGCGTCGTCGACTACAACCAGCTGTTCACCGCGACCTCGCTGATGCCCTCGCACGTCATCGCCGACCAGCTCAACGTCGACGTGACCGCGGCGTTGCTCAGCCACAACGCGCCGCTGGTGCAGCAGATCGCGAAGCTGTGGAACACGATCTGGGACCTCAAACCCGGTGTCGACCTCAAGCGCTTTCCGTCGTCGGGGCCCTACAAAATCGGGTCCGTCCTGGAGGGCGGGGCGGTCGTGCTCGTCGCCAACGACCGCTGGTGGGGGCCGCGGGCCATCACCAAGCGGATCACGGTGTGGCCGCAGGGGCCCGACATCCAGGACCGGGTCAACAACCGCACCGTCGACGTGGTCGACGTCGCCGCGGGCTCGTCGGGAACGCTGGCCACGCCCGACAACTACGAGCGCTCGGATGCCCCGTCCGACGGCATCGAGCAGTTGTTCTTCGCCCCGCAGGGGCCGCTGGCGGCGCCCAAGGCGCGCCGGGCCGTCGCGCTGTGCACGCCGCGCGACGCGCTGGCCCACGACGCGGGGACGCCGATCGCCAATTCACGCCTCAGCCCGGCCGGTGACGACGCCGTCACCGCGGCCGACGGGGCCGCCGAGGCCGGCCCGTTCGGCAAGGCGGATCCGGTCGCCGCGCGCAACGCGCTGGGCGGTGCGCCTCTGGCGTTGCGGATCGGCTACCAGGGGCCCAACGCGCGGCTCGCGGTCAACGTGGGCGTCATCACCAAATCGTGCGCCGCGGCCGGGATCACGGTCACCGGCGTCACGCTGGACAGCTCGGGCCCGCGGGCGTTGCGGGACGGGAAGATCGACGCGTTGCTGGCCAGCACCGGCGGCGCGACCGGCAGCGGTTCGACGGGGTCCTCGGCGCTGGACGCGTACGCCCTGCACACCGGCAACGGCAACAACCTGTGCGGATACAGCAATCCCCAGGTCGACAGCGCGATCGGGGCGCTGGCGGTGTCCGCCGACGCCGCCGAGCGCGTCAGGCTGCTGGCCGAAACCGCGCCGATACTGTGGGGCGACATGCCCACCCTGCCGCTGTACCGGCAGCAGCGCACGTTGCTGATGTCCAAGAAGATGTACGCCGTGAGCAACAACCCGACCCGGTGGGGCGTGGGCTGGAACATGGACCGATGGGCCCTGGTGCAGTGAGGTTGCCGTGACGGACGTCGGCGGGCGGACGCCCGTGGCGGAGCTCATCGCGTCGCTGACGCGCAAGGTGGCCGACTTCCCCAAGCCCGGGATCCAGTTCAAGGACCTCACCCCGGTGTTCGCCGACGCGACGGCGATGACGGCGATCACCGGAGCGGTGGCCGAGCTTGCGTCCGGCGCCGATCTGGTGGCCGGCATCGAGGCCCGGGGGTTTTTGGTGGCCGCGGCCGTCGCCGACCGGCTGGGCACGGGCGTGTTGGCCATCCGCAAGGCCGGGAAGTTGCCGCCGCCGGTGCACGCCGAGCGGTACGACCTGGAATACGGCACCGCCACGCTGGAGATCCCCGGCGAGGGCATTGACCTGCGCGGACGCAACATCGTGATCGTCGACGACGTGCTGGCCACCGGCGGCACCCTGGCGGCGTCGGGCCGGCTGCTCGAGCGGGCCGGGGCGAACGTGGTGGCGGCGGCGGTGCTGTTCGAACTCGGTGGGCTGGGCGGCCGCGACGCGGTCGCGCCGCTGCCGGTGCACAGCCTGATGTGCGAGTAGCGCTCCCGCCGCCGGCGGCGGTGCGCGCCGCGACGGGGGTACCTCCCGGCCGCGGAGCGGCGACGGGGACGGCGCGAGAAGGAGCCGGGTCATCGGATCGAGAGGACGTATCCTCGAATTCGGAGGTGACCACACGTGGCGGATGACAACAGCGCGTCCCAGGCGCTCGACGCGCCCACCAAAGTCACGGAGCCGCCGGCCATCACGCAGCCCATGGAGGCGCCGGAGCCGCCGACCGAGTCCCTGAAGACGTCCAGCAGCGCGTCGCGGCGGGTCCGGGCGCGGCTGGCCCGGCGGATGACCGCGCAGCGCAGCACGCTCAACCCGGTGCTCGAACCGCTGGTGGCGGTGCACCGGGAGATCTACCCGAAGGCGAACGTGTCGATGCTGCAGCGCGCCTTCGAGGTCGCCGACCAGCGCCACGCCACCCAGTTGCGCCACTCGGGCGACCCGTACATCACCCACCCGCTGGCCGTCGCCACCATCCTGGCCGAATTGGGCATGGACACCACGACTTTGGTGGCCGCGCTGCTGCACGACACCGTCGAGGACACCGGCTACACCCTGGACGCCTTGAGCGAAGAATTCGGCGAAGAGGTCGGCCATCTCGTCGACGGTGTGACCAAGCTGGATCGGGTGGTGCTGGGCAGCGCCGCCGAGGGCGAGACGATCCGCAAGATGATCACCGCGATGGCGCGCGATCCCCGCGTGCTGGTGATCAAGGTGGCCGACCGGCTGCACAACATGCGCACCATGCGGTTCCTGCCGCCGGAGAAGCAGGCCCGCAAGGCCCGCGAGACGCTGGAAGTCATTGCGCCCCTTGCGCATCGGCTGGGTATGGCCAGCGTCAAGTGGGAGTTGGAAGACCTGTCGTTCGCGATCCTGCATCCCAAGAAGTACGAGGAGATCGTCCGGCTGGTCGCCGGGCGCGCGCCGTCGCGCGACACCTACCTGGCCAAGGTCCGCGCCGAGATCGTCAGCACGCTGGGCGCCTCGAAGATCAAGGCGACGGTGGAGGGCCGGCCCAAGCACTACTGGTCGATCTACCAGAAGATGATCGTCAAGGGCCGCGACTTCGACGACATCCACGACCTGGTCGGCATCCGCATCCTGTGCGACGAGATCCGGGACTGCTATGCCGCTGTGGGCGTGGTGCATTCGCTGTGGCAGCCGATGGCCGGCCGGTTCAAGGACTACATCGCCCAGCCCCGCTACGGCGTGTACCAGTCACTGCACACCACGGTCGTCGGCCCCGAGGGCAAGCCGCTGGAGGTGCAGATACGGACCCGCGACATGCACCGCACCGCCGAATACGGCATCGCCGCGCACTGGCGCTACAAGGAGGCCAAGGGGCGCAACGGCGTTCCGCATCCGCACGCCGCCGCCGAGATCGACGACATGGCGTGGATGCGCCAGCTGCTCGACTGGCAACGGGAGGCCGCCGACCCCGGCGAATTCCTCGAATCGTTGCGGTATGACCTTGCGGTACAAGAGATCTTCGTCTTCACCCCCAAGGGCGACGTCATCACCCTGCCGACCGGCTCCACGCCGGTGGACTTCGCCTACGCCGTGCACACCGAGGTCGGCCACCGCTGCATCGGCGCCCGGGTCAACGGACGGCTGGTGGCGCTGGAACGCAAGCTGGAAAACGGGGAAGTCGTCGAGGTTTTCACCTCGAAGGCGGCCAACGCCGGGCCGTCGCGGGACTGGCAGCAGTTCGTGGTGTCACCGCGCGCCAAGGCCAAGATCCGGCAGTGGTTCGCCAAGGAGCGCCGCGAGGAGGCACTGGAGGCCGGTAAGGACGCGATGGCACGCGAGGTGCGTCGCGGGGGACTTCCGTTGCAGCGCTTGGTCAATGGCGAGACCCTGTCGGCGGTGGCCCGCGAGCTGCACTACCTCGACGTGTCCGCCCTCTACACGGCGATCGGTGAGGGGCACGTGTCGGCCCGGCACGTCGTGCAGCGGCTGCTGGCCGAACTCGGCGGCATCGACCAGGCCGAAGAAGACCTCGCCGAACGGTCCACCCCGACGACCATGCTGCGGCGCCCGCGCAGCAGCGACGACGTCGGGGTCTCGGTCCCGGGTGCCCCGGGCGTGCTGACCAAGCTGGCGAAGTGCTGCACGCCGGTGCCCGGCGACCAGATCATGGGGTTCGTCACCCGCGGCGGCGGGGTCAGCGTGCACCGCACCGACTGCACCAACGCCGCCTCGCTGCAGCAGCAGTCCGAGCGCATCATCGAGGTGCACTGGGCGCCGTCGCCGTCGTCGGTGTTCCTGGTGGCCATTCAGGTCGAGGCGCTCGACCGGCACCGGCTGCTGTCGGACGTCACGCGCGTGCTGGCCGATGAGAAGGTCAACATCCTGTCCGCGTCTGTGACCACGTCCGGTGATCGAGTTGCCATCAGCCGGTTCACCTTTGAGATGGGTGACCCCAAGCACCTCGGCCACCTGCTGAACGTGGTGCGCAACGTCGAGGGCGTGTACGACGTCTACCGGGTGACGTCGGCGGCCTGAGCCCCGCTCGGACTCAGTCGAGCAGCACCGAGGTGATGGTGACCTCGGTCGCGGGTGCCCCGTCCTCGCCGCCGCCGGCGACGCCGGCCTTGGCGATCTTGTCCAGGGTGGCGAGCCCGTCGGGCTGGATGGTGCCGAACACGGTGTATTGCGGCGGCAGCTGGGAGTCCTTGTAGACCATGAAGAATTGGCTGCCGTTGGTGCCGGGCCCGGCGTTGGCCATGGCCAGGGTGCCGCGCGGGTAGAGGACGGGCTCCTGCGCCTTGGGGTCGTTCGGCGGGTACTGGTCGGTGGGGTATTCGTTGGCGAATTGGTAGCCCGGGCCGCCCGTGCCTTCGCCCTTGGGGTCGCCGCACTGCAAGACGCCCAGCCCCGGTGAGGTGGTCAGCCGGTGGCATTTGGTGTTGTCGAAGTATTTCTGCCCGACCAGGCTCGCGAAACTGTTGACGGTGCAAGGCGATTCGTTGTTGGCCAGCATCAGGCCGATGTGGCCCTGGTTGGTCACCATGCTGACGCTCACCTGCGCCGGATCGGTCGGCACCTTGCCGGTGCGCGGCGGCTTGACCTGCTTGGCCGCGGGCTCCGGCGTTGCCGGGTATTGACAATTGGCGCCGACCTCGGCCGACGGCTTGAACGCCGGCAACGGCGGGGCGGACGGCGCGGGCCCGGCGGGCGTCGTGCTCTCCGGCGAGCTGCTGCTGGTCGTCGTCGCCGCGGTGTTGCTCTTGTGTTCGTGCTTGGTGTTGACGATCGTCAGGACCACCGCCACGACCACGGCCACGGCCACGATCGAGCCGGCCGCGATCAACACGATCCGGCGCGTCTTGGCTTGCTTCGCGCGCCGCTCCAGCTGGCGTTCGAGCTTGCGCTTGGCGTTGGCACGTCGTTGTTCGTTGGTCGGCACGGCCGCTATGCCTCCATGATTGGATCGGAGCCCCATAAACCCGTGAGGTGGCCAGCTCAGGCTAATGTGGGCGCCGCGACTCGTGTCAAGTGGGCCCCATGGGAAAATGGGATCCGTGTTGATCACCGGATTTCCCGCCGGCATGTTGCAGTGCAACTGCTACGTGCTGGCTGAGCGGCCGGGAACGGACGCCGTCATCGTGGATCCGGGTCAGCGGGCGATGGCCCCGCTGCGGCGCATCCTGGACGAGAACCGGCTGACGCCGGCGGCGGTGCTGCTGACCCATGGGCACATCGACCACATGTGGTCGGCGCAGAAGGTTTCCGACACCTACGGGTGCCCGACCTACATCCATCCCGAGGACAGGTTCATGCTCAAAGACCCGATCTACGGCCTGGGCCCACGGCTGGCGCAGCTGGTGGCGGGCGCCTTCTGGCGGGAGCCCAAGCAGGTCGTCGAGCTCGACCGCGACGGCGACAAGCTCGACCTGGGCAGCGTGACGGTCAACGTCGACCACACCCCCGGGCACACGCGCGGATCGGTGGTGTTCCGGGTGACCGGGGACAAGGACTTGGTGTTCACCGGCGACACGCTGTTCGAGCGGTCGGTCGGGCGCACCGATCTGTTCGGCGGCAGCGGACGCGACCTGCTGACCTCGATCGTCGACAAACTCCTGGTGCTCGACGACGCGACGGTGGTGCTGCCGGGGCACGGCAACGCCACCACCATCGGCGCCGAGCGGCGCCTCAACCCCTTCCTCGAAGGCCTGTAACCGGTGGCGGAATTCTCTGCGCCCAAGGGCGTGCCCGACTACGTCCCGCCGGACTCGGCCCAGTTCGTCGCGGTGCGCGACGGACTGCTCGGGGCCGCCCGCCGCGCCGGTTACGGCGATATCGAGCTGCCCATCTTCGAGGACACCGCGCTGTTCGCGCGCGGCGTGGGCGAGTCCACCGACGTGGTGTCCAAGGAGATGTACACGTTCGCCGACCGCGGCGATCGTTCGGTGACGCTGCGGCCCGAGGGGACCGCCGGCGTGGTCCGCGCCGTCATCGAACACGGATTGGACCGCGGCGCGTTGCCCGTCAAACTTTGTTACGCGGGACCGTTTTTCCGCTACGAACGCCCGCAGGCCGGCCGCTATCGCCAGCTGCAACAGGTCGGCGTGGAGGCGATCGGCGTCGACGACCCGGCCCTGGACGCCGAGGTCATCGCCGTGGCCGACGCGGGTTTTCGCTCCCTGGGGCTCGACGGCTTCCGGCTGGAGATCACCTCGCTCGGCGACGACAGCTGCCGACCGGCGTATCGAGAACTGTTGCAGGAGTTCCTGTTTGGGCTCTCGCTTGACGACGAGACGCGCCGGCGCGCCGAGATCAACCCGCTGCGCGTCCTCGACGACAAGCGACCCGAGGTGCGGGCCATGACGGCCGATGCGCCGGTGCTGCTCGACCACCTGTCCGATGCGGCCAAGCAGCACTTCGACACCGTCCTGGCGCATCTGGACGCGCTCGGGGTGCCCTACGTCATCAACCCGCGCATGGTGCGCGGGCTGGACTACTACACCAAGACCACGTTCGAGTTCGTGCACGACGGGCTGGGCGCGCAGTCGGGCATCGGCGGCGGGGGCCGCTACGACGGCCTGATGCGCGAGCTCGGCGGACAAGACCTGTCCGGCATCGGATTTGGGCTCGGCGTGGACCGCACGCTGCTGGCGCTGCGGGCCGAGGGCAAGAGCGTGGGGACGGCGGCGCGCTGCGAGGTCTTCGGGGTGCCGTTGAGCGAGCAGGCCAAGCTGCGGCTGGCGGTGCTGGCCGGTCAACTGCGGTCCGCCGGGGTGCGCGTCGACCTGGCCTACGGCGACCGCGGGCTCAAGGGCGCGATGCGCGCGGCCGACCGGTCGGGCGCCCGGGTCGCCCTGGTGCTGGGCGACCGCGATATCGAGGCCGGCACGGTCGGGGTGAAGGACCTCGGGACGGGGGAGCAGTCGGCCGTCGCTTCGGAGACCGTTGTCGCCGACGTGCTTGCGCGGCTGGGCCGGTAGCCCGTTTCGGGCCTGGTAGGCGGTTTGTCGGTTGCCTGTGGCATAGTCGAACGTATGTTCGATGAGGTGCGGCGGCGTGCGGTGATCGCGGAGCTTGATGAGCTCGTTGAGCGTTGTCATCCGTCGTCGACGCGGGAGTCGGCGGCGTTGTTGGAGCACCTCGGGGTTGTGGCGCGGGTGGAGAATCGGGCGGCGGCGGCGCAGTTGGTGGCGATCGGGGAGTTGTTTGCCTATCGGCTCTCGCGCTGTGCGGAGAGCGAGGAGTGGGCGGTGGACACCGAGGCGGCGGTGGCCGCGGAGGTGGGCGCGCAGTTGCGGATCGGCCAGGGGTTGGCCGCGAGCCGGGTGCGCTATGCCCGCGCGATGCGCGAACGCCTGCCGAAAGTGGGGGCGGTGTTTGGCGCCGGGGATATCGATTATCGGATGTTTCAGACCATCGTGTTCCGCACCGATTTGATCGTCGATCCCGAGGTTCTGGGGGCGGTGGACGCGGTGTTGGCGGCCAATGTGGGCCGGTGGCCGTCGTTGAGTCAGGGCCGGTTGGCGGCCCAGGTCGACAAGGTCGTGGCCAAGGCTGATGTGGATGCGGTGCGGCGGCGCCAGGAGCGCGCGGCCGGCCGGCAGGTGTGGATGGCCGACATGGGCGATGGGCTGGCGCATCTGGAGGCCACCCTGTATGCCCCGGATGCTCACGCGCTGGATCGGCGCCTGGATGGGTTGGCGGCCACGGTGTGTGCGCATGACCCACGGACTCGGGAGCAGCGCCGCGCTGATGCATTGGGGGCGTTGGCCGCCGACGCCGATCGGCTGGGGTGTCGCTGCGGGCGCGCGGATTGCGCGGCCGGGGGGCGGGCCGCGGGCCCGGTGACTGTCCATGTGATCGGCGAACACGCGGTGCTGGAGGGTCGCGCATCCACCCCGGGTGCCGAGGTCGGCGCCGAGGGATTGATCCCCCCGGAGGTGCTCGCCGAGCTGGCGGCCTCGGCCACACTGGTGCCGTTGACCCATCCCGGCGACGCCGCCTTGGAGCCGGGGTATGTGCCCTCGCGGGCGCTGGCCGATTTTGTGCGGTGTCGGGATCTGACGTGTCGCTGGCCCGGCTGTGATCGCCCGGCCACCGCCTGCGATGTGGACCACACCATCCCCTACGCCGCCGGTGGCCCCACACACGCGTCGAACCTCAAGGCGCTGTGCCGTACGCATCATTTGGTGAAAACGTTTTGGGGCTGGCAGGAAAAGCAGCTGCCCGATGGCACGCTGATCTTCACCTCCCCGGCCGGGCACACCTATGTGACCACCCCGGGCAGCGCGCTGCTGTTTCCCAGCTTGTGCGCGGCCACCGGCGCGATCGCGGCCCCCGAAGCCGACCCGCCCCCGAACCACTGCGCCCAGCGCACCGCGATGATGCCCCAACGCCGCCGCACCCGCACCCAAGACCGCGCCACCCGCATCGCAGCAGAACGCAAACACAACCGAACGGCTCGCCTGGCTGAAAGGCCTTCGTACGCTTGGTATTCCGAATCGACTCACGCCGTGGGGGACGGGGAGCCGCCGCCCTTCTAGCGCGCCGGCGCGGGCCGGCGCGGCCCGGTCATTTCTTGCTGGGAATGACGATCACCACGATCAGGGTGAGGATGGAGAAGAACAGTCCAAGGATTCCCCATCCCAGCGGATTGCGGCCCTTCATCATGGCGATGACGCCGCAGACTATTGCGGCGATGATGCTGCCGATCGCGACGAAAATCCCTTTGATGCCACGCAGAATGAAGCCGGCGGCGACGGGGTCCGAACTCGCCAGAACCATCGAATGCAACATGTCGGTCCCTCCTGCCGCCGGGCTTACAGCACGATTCCCCGCGGATAACCGCGGCGGACGGTGCGGTCGAGAATTCCCAGGGTCGCCCGCAGCGCGCCCTCGGACAGGATCGGGAAAATCCCGGCTTCCCGCCACTTGGGGTCGATGTCCGACCAGTCGTAGAACGAGGTGACCACGGTGGCCGAGGCGTCTTCGGTCGGCGCGAGCGCGTAGCCGTACACATGGCCGATCGGTGGCTGGATCTGACCGAGCACCGTCCACGCGATCAGGCGGTCCTGCTCGAACTGCTTGATCTCGACGGTGACGTCGTACTTGCCCAGTTGCGGAAAGTCGTTCAACGACTCGCGATCCATGTGCACGACGAAGCGGTCACCGACGCCGCGCACCGGATCGCCGTCGGCATCCTGGAGCATCCCGGACGAATCGATCGCCACGTGGCCCTGCGGGTCGCACAGCACGGCGAATATGTCCGACGCCGGTGCGGCGATGGTGCGGGAAGTCTCGATGCGTTCGGTCATAACTCCTCGCGGCTGACGTCCGGGGCGACGATCCGCAGCTTAGCCCCGCGCGGTAGGCGGCAGAAGCGGGCTAATGCGGTGAGTTGACCAGATAACACTGCACGCGGCGAACGGCGTCGTCCCGGTTGACGCCCATGTTCACCAGCCTCTCAACCACTTCGGCGGCCGGCACACCCGAAATGATGTCGTGGTCGATCACATGGACGCTGGGGAACCACACGTCTGCACTCACGCCCGGCGGCGGGGGCTTGGTGTCGCCTCCGACGCATTGGGCATAACCGACGGCGCCGGTTTCCGCGCCGGCCGGCGACGCCCCAATCAGCACAACGACGGGAATGCCAACCGCCGCCGCGACATGGATCAAACGCATGCGTGCAACACCCCGCCTTCGGTTCGGTCACCCGAAAATAATCTGGTTTGCTACCGCGCACAAGGCCGGGCTTCGGCGGCGCAGCGGGGCGGATGGGCCATGGCACTTGACTGTATCTCGAACTGATGTTCGAATAGCGGGATGCGGTGGGCAAGCCAGGCCGTCGCGGTCAACGGGAAACCGGTCGAGGACGGGGCGCTGCCGGGGCTGCAACGCATCGGCTTCGTCCGCAGCGTGCGCTCGCCGCAGTTCGACGGCATCACCTTTCACGAGGTGCTGTGCAAGTCCGCGCTGAACAAGGTGCCCAACGCGTCGGCCCTGCCGTTCCGCTATACGGTCAACGGCTACCGCGGCTGCTCGCACGCCTGCCGGTACTGCTTCGCCCGGCCCACCCACGAATACCTGGAGTTGGACTGCGGCAACGACTTTGACACCCAGGTCGTCGTCAAGACCAACGTGGCCGAGGTGCTGCGTCGCGAGCTGCGCAGGCCGTCGTGGCAGCGCGAGACCGTCGCCCTGGGCACCAACACCGATCCCTACCAGCGGGCCGAGGGGCGCTACGCGTTGATGCCCGGCATCATCGGCGCCCTGGCCGAATCGGGCACCCCGCTCTCGATCCTGACCAAGGGCACCCTGCTGCGCCGCGACCTGCCGCTGATCGCCGACGCCGCGGCGCAGGTCCCGGTGTCGGTCGCGGTGTCGCTGGCGGTCGGGGATGCCGAGCTGCACCGCGACGTCGAGCCCGGCACGCCCACGCCACAGGCGCGGCTCGGCCTGATCGGCGCGATCACCGCCGCCGGGCTGAACTGCCACGTGATGGTCGCGCCGGTGCTGCCGTATCTCACCGATTCCGCCGAGCATCTCGACGCGCTGCTCGGCCAGATCGCGGCCGCCGGCGCCGGCAGCGTGACGGTTTTCGGCCTGCACCTGCGCAGCTCGACCCGCGGATGGTTCATGTCGTGGCTGGCGCGCTCGCATCCCGAACTGGTCGGCCGCTATCGCGAGCTGTACCGGCGGGGCGCCTACCTGCCGCAGGGTTATCGCGACATGCTACGCGAGCGCGCCGCCCCGCTGATCGCCAAGTACCGGCTCGCCGGCGATCATCGCCCGTTCTCCCAAGCGGTTTCGGCCGAAACGCCGCAACCCGTTCAGGAGACGTTGTTTTGAGCTAGCTTTTGTCGCGGCGCGGCTTGGTCAGGGTGAATTCGTCGATCACGACCATGTCGCCCAGCGGGCCCCGCAACGCGTAATGCGTCGCCTTGATCGAGGTATTGCCGCCGGGGCGGCCCGGGTCGACGTCGAAAGCCGCGAAGCCGTAAGGGTTGTCGCGGTCGCGGAACGCCGACCACGGCGCGTCCTCGAGGACGTAGATCGGCGCCTTGCGCCGCAGCCCGGGGTCGAACGCCCCCACGCCGGTGACCACCCGGCACCGGGGTTCGGGAAAGAACATTGCGTTGCTCGGCGCCGAGGTGCCGCCGCCGCCGATGACCAGATGCACCGTGCCCCGGGTGGAGTCGATGAGATCGCTTCGGGTGTCGACGGGGATCGGCGTGCGGGTGTCGGTCCCCAGCGCGCCCCGCACGGGATGCGAGCGTTCGTAGTGGTGCTCGTGGCCGCACAACACCAGGTCCACCTGGTACTGGTCGAACAGCGGCAGCCATTCCTCCCGGATGCCCAGGTCGGCCCCGTTGGTCTTGTCGGCGGTGGAGATCGCCGTCTGGTGCATGCACACGACCACCCAGTCGATATTCGGGTCGCTCCGGGACGCGGCGAGTTCGCTTGCCAGCCAGCGCCTTTGCTCTCCGCCGGAGTAGCCGTGCACGTAGGAGTTGCCACCGTCCTGGTAGGCCACATCGTCGTTGGCCAGGCTGATCACCCGCACCGATCCGGCGGTGAACGAGTACCACAGGCCGCGGGTCTGGGGGCTGGACCCG
Organism: Mycobacterium sp. 5-140-3-2; assembly: GCF_035666375.1. NCBI lineage: Bacteria > Bacillati > Actinomycetota > Actinomycetes > Mycobacteriales > Mycobacteriaceae > Mycobacterium > Mycobacterium sp. 5-140-3-2. Next base: position 3,670,749 of record NZ_CP142025.1, on the reverse strand, counting down.
GAATCGGGCACCGCGAAGTAGGTCTGATAAGCGCCGTAACCGATCGGCCCGTTGCCCAATTCGTTCTCGTGGTTGCCGGCCGCCGGCATCCAGGGCCGGTGGCGGGCCGAGCGGGTGTTGTTGTCGAACCAGTTCGACCAGGTCCGGATCCGGTTCTGGGCCTGGTTGGCGTAGCACAGGTCGCCGTTGACCAGGTTGAACAGCGGGCCGAGGCGCTCGATGGCGATGGTGGTGTCGGCGGCCGCCGGCGAGCCGATGTTGTCGGTCGCATAGCGGCCGTCGGGCATCTTGGCCAGAGCCGGCGTGGACTGGTCGCCGAAGCTGGTGAACCGCAAGGGCTTTCGGCCCGACGGCGCCGTTCGTACGGTGCCCTGTTCCGGTTCGGCTCCGTCGTGCACCGCGGCGTACACGTAGTCGGTGTCCGGGGTCAGGTCGGTCAGCCGGGCGTGGTTGACTCGAACTTCGGTGCCCGACTTGGCGTCCCGGTACGTGCGGGTCTCGGCGGCCACGGTGCGGCCGAAGCCGGATGTCGGCGTACCGAGCAGGACGCGCGGATTGCGGACGGCGTCGGTGGTGTGCCAGGACACCACCACCTCGGTGGCGGCGTCCCTGCCGAATTGCAGGTGCAGCCCGCCGATCGGTGGCGCGCCGTTGCGGTCGGACTGCAGCCAGGCCGCGGGCCCGCGGGGGCCGGCGGGCTGCGACCACAGCAGCGCGGCGCCGCCCACCCCGACGCCGCCGAGAACCGCGGAGGCCGCACTCGATGTGAGTAACCGGCGGCGGCTGATGCCGGCATGTTCCGAATCGTCGCTCACTCCTGCTTCATACCGCAGCCGCGCGACCTGAAGGTGAACGCCCCGCGTGGTAGAGGCCGTTTCCCGGATACGGCGGTAACGGATTCGGTAGCGTTTGAGATATGACGAACGTGCGAATAGCGACCACGGGGATCGCGGCGGCGACGTTTGCCGCGGCCGCTGCGATGATTGCGACGCCCGCCACCTCCCACGCGGATCCCGCCGGCCACCAGGTGACGTACACGATCACCGCCACCGGCAACCTGACCGGCAACGTCAGGTACATGAACAGCGATCCGCCCAGCCAGGCGGCCTTCAACTCGAACTCGTCGCAGTTCCTGAACACCGTGCAGACGGCGTTCACCGCCGGGCAGCCGCTCGTCTACAACGCCACCCTGGCCGACCCCAACCAGTGGGCGTTCGTCAACGCCAGCGGTGGATGCCACTGGCCGGACTGCGACTCGTCGAACATGCCGCAGATTCAGTGCCAGATCGCGGTGGACGGCCAGGTCGTGGTGACCCAGAGCGCCACCACCGGAGTCACCTGCTCGACGCGTCCCTGGTAGCCACGACGACGACCTCGGCGGGTTCGGCGCCGACGGCCCGGACCTGGTGGCCGATCGAGGCGTCGAAATAGGCGCTGTCGCCGGGCCCGAGGGTGAACGTCTGATCCCCGTAGTCGAGCTCGACGGTCCCGGCGTGCACGAACAGGAATTCCTGACCCGTGTGCTCGGGATGGGGGTCGTCGGCCGGCCTCTCGGTCGGGCGAACCACGAACGGCGACATCGACTTTCCCAGCACCGACGAGGCCAGCACCCGGTAGCGCTCACCCTCCGCACTGGCGGCCCGTTCGACGGTGATCTTCTCGTGGGCCGCCTCCTCGGAGAACAGCCGCCCGACGTCGACGTCCAGCGCCTTGGCGACCTTGAGGGCGACCGCGATCGACGGCGTGCTGCGCCGGCGTTCGATCTTGGACAGGTAGCTCTTGGTCAGCCCGGTCTGCTGGGCGAGGGCCTCGAGAGTGAGGCCGCGTTGCTTGCGGACCGCGCGCAGCAGTGCCGTCACCGGCCGCCCCTCTCATGACACAAGGTTTCCTATAGTGATACTATCGTGTCATATCGCCGAGGGAGCCCGTTATGGCCAGCACGTTCACCGATTCGAAATCCGACTTGATGCGCCGCGCGGCCGAGCAGTTGACGGCCCTTCAATCCAAGGACGCCGCCGATGCGCCGCTGACCACCCGCCAGAAGCTCGCCCTGACGTGCCGCGCCCTGTTCGACGCCGGGCACGATTCCGGGTTGGCCGGGCAGATCACCGCCCGCGCCGAGCGGGACGGCACCTACTACACCCAGCGGCTCGGTCTGGGCTTCGACGAGATCACCGACGCCAACCTGCTTTTGGTCGACGAGGACCTCAACGTCCTTGAGGGAGACGGAATCGCCAACCCCGCCAACCGCTTTCACAGCTGGATCTATCGCGCCCGCCCCGATGTGCAATGCATCGTGCACACGCACGCGTTCCACGTGGCCGCGCTGTCGATGCTGGAAGTTCCGCTGATCGTGTCCCACATGGACACCACGCCGCTCTACGGCGACTGCGCGTTCCTGGAGAAATGGCCCGGCGTGCCGGTCGGCAACGAGGAGGGGGAGATCATCTCCGCCGCGCTGGGGGACAAGAAGGCGGTCCTGCTGGCCCACCACGGCCACGTCATCGCCGGCGCCAGCGTCGAGGAGGCGTGCTCGTTGGGCATCCTCATCGAGCGCGCCGCGAAACTGCAGCTGGCCGCGATGGCCGCCGGCACCGTCAAAGAGCTACCCGAGGAGCTGGCCCGCGAGGCCCACGACTGGACACTGTCGCCGCAGCGCAGCCGCGCCAACTTCGCCTACTACGCCCGCCGGGCCCTGGCCCGGCACCCGGACGCGCTGACCAGCTAACCCGTTATCCGCCAACCGAATCCGAGGAGCCCGCCTGTGGCGCAAACGTCCGAGCCCAAGATCCACGGCATCATCGCCTACCCGGTAACGCCGTTCTCTGGGGACGGCATCGACACGAAACTCCTTGCGGCGCTGGTCGATCGGCTGGTGTCGGCCGGCGTTCATGCGATCGCACCGCTGGGCAGCACCGGCGAACTCGCCTATCTCGACGAACCCGAATTCGACACCGTGGTCGACACCACCATCGCCACCGTCGCGGGCCGGGTGCCGGTGGTGGTCGGTGTGTCGGATGTGACCACCGCCAAGACCATTCGGCGCGCCACCTACGCGCAGCAGGCCGGGGCCGACGCCGTGATGATCCTGCCGGTGTCCTACTGGAAGCTGACCGAGCGGGAGATCTTCCAGCACTACCGCAGCATCAGCGATGCCATCTCGATCCCGATCATGGCCTACAACAACCCGGCCACCAGCGGCGTCGACATGCCGCCCGAGTTGCTGGTGCGCATGTTCGAATCCATCGACAACGTGACCATGGTCAAGGAGTCCACCGGCGACCTGACCCGCATGCAGCGCATCGCCGAACTGTCCGGCAATCGGCTGCCCTTCTACAACGGCAGCAACCCGCTGGTGCTCGACGCGCTGAAGGCCGGGGCGTCCGGATGGTGCACGGCCGCACCGTGTTTGCGGCCGCAGCCCTGCATCGACCTCTACGAGGCGGTGCGCGCGAACGACCTCGACACGGCGCAGAAGCTCTATGACGACCTCAAGCCGCTGCTCACCTTCATCGTCGCGGGCGGGCTGGCCACCACCGTCAAGGCCGGCCTGGAGCTGCTCGACTTCCCGGTCGGGGATCCGCGCGCGCCACTGTTGCCGCTCGACGAGGCCGGCCGGGGCGAACTGAAAGGCCTACTGGCTTAGCCCGATTGGGCTACTCCTCCTCACCCCGCTGCGCGGGCTGCATCGTCGTAGGGCTAGCCCAAGTCGGGTGCGGAGAAGGTGTCGCACTGCTTCGGATCACCGGTCTGATAGCCGACGGTGAACCAATGCTGCCGCTGCTCGGCCGAGCCGTGGGTCCAGCTTTCGCGGTTGACGCGCCCGGTCGCCTGTTTCTGGATGCGGTCGTCGCCGACCGATGCGGCGGCCGATAGCGCGTCGCGAATGTCCTCGTCGGTCAACGGATTCAGGAACGGCGTGCCGTCCTTCTGGTTGACCGTCGCTGCGTAGTACGCCCAGATGCCGGCGTAGCAGTCGGCCTGCAGCTCGGTGCGCACGCCGTTGCCGCCGGCGCCCTTGGCCCCCTGCTGGGCGCGGCCCAGGTCGCCCTGCAGCTGCTGCACGTGATGACCGTATTCGTGGGCGACGACGTATTCCTGCGCGAAAGCGCCGTTGCTGGAATGCAGCTGCTTGACGAGCACATCCTGAAAGAAGCTGGTGTCGAAGTACGCCGTCTGGTCGGCCGGGCAGTAGAACGGCCCGACGTCGGTGGTGGCCGGTCCGCAACCGGTGCTCACCTGGTCGCTGAACAGGCGCACATGGGGGCGGGTGTAACCCGGCATCAGCTGATGCCACACCGCGTCCACGGAATTGCCGGTGGCGACCACGCGGCATTGCACGTACTTGTTGGCGTCGGCGCCGGTCTTGCACTGGCTCAGGTCGAAACCGGGCGCGGAATAGCCGCCGGTGTTGGTCTGCGGCTGGTTCATCACGCGACCGGGGTCGACGCCCAGAAACAGCGCCCCGAGCAGGATGATCAGCCCGAGGCCGCCGCCCCCGACGGCCATCCCCATCCCGCCACCGCCGGACGACGATGCTGCGCTGGTGTCGATCTGCATGCCCTCGTTGAAGGTCATGACACGCTCCTAAGGTTGCCGGGTCGCAAGGGAGTCGGTGTAGCTACGCAGGTTGCGCAGGTATCGGCGCAGGGCCAGGTTCAGCAGCGGCCCGACCACGACCATCGCCAGCTTCGCCGGGCCGGCCGGCTTCTGGGCCATGGTCCACGTCAGCCGGCAGCCGCCCGGGATGGCCTCGACGCGGTAGTCCTCGGCGAAGGCCGCCACGGACTTGGTCGAGCATTCATTGAAACGAAAAGCCATGTGCGTGAAGGGTTCCCACGCGAGGAATTCCTCGTTGCCGACGATGCCGCCGCGCATCTCCACGACGCGGGTGGTGCCGACGCCGCGGGGCTCGGGGCTGGTCCAGGTCACCTTCGTGATCACCTTCGCCCAGCGCGGCCAGGATGCCGCGTCGGAGAGCACCTCGAACAGCTGCTCGGGGGTGATGGCCAGGTCGACGCTGTTGCGGAACGCAAATGGCGCCGATTCGATGAAGTTCACGTCGACGCGCTCGCAGGGGAACATGAAATTAATCTAGCCGGGCCCGTCGCTCGCCGCGGCCAACAACGGCACCACGACGTCGCTGATCGGTGTGGCCAGGCCGTGGGCCCGGGCTTTGCGGATGATCACGCCGTTGCGGACGTCCCATTCCATCGGCCGGTGGTTTTCCGCGTCCGTCAGGATCGACGTGCCCATGTCCTCTGGGGCGTTGCGGAACAGGTCGGTCAGCTCGTCGGCGATGCCGTCGGGAAGCCGGGCGCCCTCGGCCCGCGCGACGGCCAGGCATTCGGCGAGGTAGCGGCGCGACAGCGCGGCCACGTCGTCGCGGCGAAACATCCCCGACCGCCGGCGCGACAGCGCCATGAACCCGGCCAGCGCGTTGGTGAGTAGCTTGCGCCAGCCCGCGGTGATGATGTCGGGGTCGCAGTCCACCCGGCAGCCGGCGCCGCGCAGCAGTTCGGCGACCGTCTCCGCCGAGGGCCCGCTGGGCAGCACCAGGGCCGCCTCGCCGCGCAACCGCACCCAGCCGTCGGGCTGGGTTTCCGCGGAATACCAGACGATGCCGGGGATGACGGGGGATCGCGGGCAGTGCGGCTGCACCTGCTCGACCTGCTCCACACCGTTTTGCAGCACGACGACGATGGTGTGGACGTCGCAGAGCCGGGCCAGCCAGCCAGCCGCCTGGTCGTTCTGGGTGGCCTTGACGGCCAGCAGCACCACGTCGACCGGGCCGGAAACCTCGCCGGGATCGGTGTGCACCGGGCCGGGGACGACGATCGGGTCGGCGCCGTCGGGCCGCAGTTCGATGCTCTCGCGCGGGGTGCGGCCGCACACTACGACCGAATGTCCGGCCCGCGACAGCAGCGCGGCAACCGTCGTACCGACGGCGCCCGGACCGACGAGTGCGATGTTTGTGGCGATACGAGCGAAACTACACCGCCCCTTAGACTGATCTGTCGTCCAACGTAAAGGGGAGTGTTTTTGTGCTGCGCAGCCACGCCGCCGGGTCGCTGAGGAGTAGCGACGCCGGGCAGCAGGTGACGCTAGCGGGCTGGGTGGCCCGCCGCCGCGACCACGGCGGCGTCATCTTCATCGACCTGCGCGACGCCTCCGGGATCACCCAGGTGGTGTTCCGCGCCGAAGACGTGCTGGCCCAGGCGCACCGGCTGCGCGCCGAGTTCTGCGTCGCCGTCTCCGGCGTGGTCGAGATCCGCCCGGAGGGCAACGCCAACCCCGAGATCGCGACCGGTGAGATCGAGGTCAACGCGACCGCGCTGACCGTGCTGGGGGAGAGCGCGCCGCTGCCCTTCCAGCTCGACGAGCCCGCCGGCGAGGAACTGCGGCTGAAGTACCGCTACCTCGATCTGCGGCGCGACGGTCCGGCGGAGGCAATTCGGTTGCGCTCCAAGGTGAATGCGGCCGCGCGTGCGGTGCTGGCGCAGCACGATTTCGTCGAGATCGAAACGCCGACGATCACCCGCTCGACCCCCGAGGGCGCGCGCGACTTTTTGGTGCCGGCCCGGCTGCACCCCGGCTCGTTCTACGCCCTGCCGCAGAGCCCCCAGCTGTTCAAGCAGCTGCTGATGGTGGCCGGGATGGAGCGCTACTACCAGATCGCCCGCTGCTACCGCGACGAGGACTTCCGCGCCGACCGCCAGCCGGAGTTCACCCAGCTCGACATGGAGATGAGCTTCGTGGACGCCGAGGACATCCTCGCCATCTCCGAGGAGATCCTCTCGGCGCTGTGGGCGCTGATCGGGTACCAGATCCCGACGCCCATCCCGCGGATCAGCTACGCCGAGGCGATGCGCCGGTTCGGCTCCGACAAGCCCGACATGCGATTCGGACTCGAGCTCGTCGACTGCACAGAGTTCTTCAAAGACACCACATTTCGCGTCTTCCAGGCACCCTACGTCGGTGCGGTGGTGATGCCGGGCGGCGCGTCGCAGCCCCGCCGGACGCTGGACGGCTGGCAGGAATGGGCCAAGCAGCGCGGCCACCGCGGGCTGGCCTACGTGCTGATCGCCGACGACGGCACGCTGGGCGGCCCGGTCGCCAAGAACCTGTCCGACGCCGAGCGCGGCGGCCTGGCCGCGCACGTGGGGGCCGAGCCGGGGGACTGTGTCTTCTTCTCGGCGGGCCCGCCGAAGCCGTCGCGGGCCCTGCTGGGGGCGGCGCGCGGTGAGATCGCGCACCGGCTGGGCATGATCGATCCGGACGCCTGGGCGTTCGTCTGGGTGGTCGACCCGCCGCTGTTCGAACCCGCCGACGACGCGACCGCGGCAGGCGACGTGGCCGTCGGCTCCGGGGCGTGGACCGCCGTGCATCACGCGTTCACCTCGCCGAAGCCCGGGCATGAGGACGCGATCGACACCGATCCGGGCAACGTGCTCGCCGACGCCTACGACATCGTCTGCAACGGCAACGAGATCGGCGGCGGCTCGATCCGTATCCACCGCCGCGACATCCAGGAGCGGGTGTTCGCGGTGATGGGACTGGACCACGCCGAGGCCGAGGAGAAGTTCGGATTCCTGTTGGAGGCGTTCACCTTTGGCGCGCCCCCGCACGGCGGGATCGCGTTCGGCTGGGACCGGATCAACGCCCTGCTGTCGGGGGTCGACTCCATCCGCGAGGTGATCGCGTTCCCGAAGACCGGCGGCGGCGTCGACCCGCTCACCGATGCGCCGGCGCCGATCACCGCCCAGCAGCGCAAGGAGTCCGGAATAGACGCCAAGCCCGAAAAGGTTGACCGGGCATGACCGAACACCTGCCGGACACCGACACTATTAATGCCTTCAACCGGGCCATCGTCGACGAATTCCGCGCCAACGGCGGCAAGGTCGGCGGCCAGTTCGAGGGCGCCAACCTGCTGCTGCTGCACACGACCGGCGCCAAGTCCGGCCAGCCCCGGGTGTCCCCCCTGGCGTACTTCGACATCGACGGCAAGCTCATCGTCATCGGCTCCTTCGCCGGGGCCCCGGTCAGCCCGGCCTGGGTGCACAATCTGCGGGCCAACCCGAGCGCCCGCGTCGAGGTCGGAACGGACGCGTTCGACGTGACCGCGCGCGAGCTGCCGACCGACGAGCGCGACGATCTCTTCGACAAGGTCACCGCCGCGGCGCCCGGGTTCGCCGAGTACCAGGCCAAGACCAGCAGGGTGATTCCGCTGTTCGAGTTAATCCGGACCTAGCCGGTGGGCGCTTCGCGGCCGGCGGTGCCCTCGAGGGTCCTCGCCGCCGCGCGCGCGGGCGGCAAGCGGTTGCGCGCGGTCTGGTTCAACCTGGTGCAGACGTCGGCGGCCGCGGGCGTGTCCTGGTACCTGACCCACGATGTCCTCGGTCACCCGCAACCGTTCTTCGCGCCGATCGCCGCCGCGGTGTAGTTGTCGACCAGCAACGTGCTCCGCGCACAGCGCGCCATCCAGATGATGATCGGGGTGACCCTCGGCATCGGGCTGGGCTCGGCGGTTCAGGGCCTGCTCGGGCCCGGCGCGGTGCCCATCGCGATCGCCGCGTTCATCGCGCTCGGCGCCGCGGTGTTCATCGGGGGCGGCTTCATCGGGCACGGGATGATGTTCGCGAACCAGACCATCGTGTCGGCGATCCTGGTGCTGGCCCTCTACCACGGCGGCGTCGGGCTGGAACGCATATTCGACGCGCTGATCGGCGGCGCGGTGGCCATCGTCTTCGCCGTGCTGCTGTTTCCCGCCGACCCGCTGGCACTGCTGCGCGGCGCGCGCGTCGGCGTGCTGGCGGTGCTGCACGACGTCTTGGCGCGCGCCGCCGACGTCGCCGCCGGGCGCAAAGCCGCCGCGCCCGACTGGCCGCTGACGGCCGTCGACCGGGTGCACGAACAGCTCAGCGGCCTGCTCGAGGCGCGCACCACCGCCCGCCACGTCGTCGCCATCGCCCCGCGCCGATGGGGCCTGCGCGACGCCGTGCACGCCGCCGATCACCAGGCCGTGCACGTGGCCCTGCTGGCCGGCTCGGTGCTGCAGCTGGCCCGCGCCGTCGCCCCCGCCCCCGACGTCGGCCCCGAGCCCCCGGCCCCGCACGTGCACACGGTGCTGGTCGTGCTCGCCGCCGCGACCGCACTCGCCGACCGCGACGCCGCCGGCGCCTGCGCATACACGGCGTCGGCCCGCCATCACGCGTCGCAGTTGCCGTCGGGCGCCGGCGCGAAAACCCAGGCGATCCTCGCCGACGCCGTCGGCGCCTGCATCGACGACCTGCAACGGGTCATCGACCTCCGGCCCGTGTGAGCCTCACCGCGAGTCGGCCAAGAACTCCTGCACCAACTTCCGCGGCGCCTGCGTCAGCCACGCCTCGGTGATCAGCTCCTGGAGGTCGCGCACCGAGATCTCGGCCAGGTTGACCAGCACGGCGGGGTAGCCGTCGAAATGCGGAGTGGTGAAGTAGGTTTGCGGCTCGTCGTCGATCAGCGCGAACTTGACTCCCTCGTCGGACACCCGAACGCCGAGGATGTCGCCGCGCGGCGGCTCCGGGCCGTTGCGGGCCAGGGCCTCGCGTTCCGAGGGCCGCAGCGGCCGCTCCCAGGCCAGCAATTTCTTGCCGACCCGCCAGTCGTGCGGCGACGGCTCGGAGGTGAGGGCCAGCTCGCCGACGATGCGGGCGACCTCGTCCCAGGTGGCCACTCCTCGATTGTGCTCCCGTTTCCGGCCCGTTGCCGTCATATCGGCAAACCGCCGCCGCCGGCAGTCCGTAGCGGCCCGGTGTGTGATGTGATCAGCCTGTGTCTGAAGCAGACGCCGGGTCCGCCCGCCGGCATCGAGTCACCCACCGCACCGAATACCGCTACTCCGACGTCGTGACCAGCTCGTACGGCCGCGGGTTTTTGACCCCGCGCGACTCGCTGCGGCAACGCCGCGTCGCCCATCGGCTGATCATCGAGCCCGCCCCCGCCGACAGCTCCACCAGCACGGACACCTACGGGAACATCAGCTCCTACTTCCACGTGACCGAGCCGCACAGCGTCTTGAAGGTGGTCAGCGATTCGGTCGTCGACGTCTATCCGCCGGCGCCGGGCCTGTACGCCGCCGGGGCGGCCGTGCAGCCGTGGGAGGACGCCCGGCCGGCGGGACGGATCGGGGCGCTGGCCGCCGAGTTCACCCTGGACCTGGATCCGCCCGAGATCACCGACGAGGTCCGCGAGTACGCGGCGCCCAGCTTCACGCCCGGACGCCCGCTGATCGAGGTGCTGCGGGATCTGGCGTCCCGGATCTTCACCGACTTCACCTACCGGTCGGGGTCGACGACGATTTCGACCGGCGTCGCCGAGGTTCTGGCGGCCCGGGAGGGGGTATGTCAAGACTTTGCCAGGCTGGCGATCGCCTGCCTGCGCGCCAACGGTTTGGCGGCCAGTTACGTGTCCGGCTACCTGGCCACCGACCCGCCGCCCGGAAAGGATCGGATGATCGGCATCGACGCCACGCACGCCTGGGCCGCGGTGTGGACTCCGCAGGACCCCGGCCAATTCGAGTGGCTGGGGCTCGATCCCACCAACGACCAGATGATCGACGAGCGCTACATCGTGGTGGGCCGCGGCCGCGACTACGCGGATGTCCCGCCGCTGCGCGGCATCATCTACACCGACTCCGAGCACAGCGTGATCGACGTCGCCGTCGACGTGGTGCCCTATTCAGACCCCATCGAAGGCGACTTCTCGCATGCGTGACTTCACCTGCCCCAACTGTGGCCAGCGCCTGACGTTCGAGAACTCGACGTGCCTGAATTGCGGTAGCGCGCTGGGCTTTTCGCTCGAACAGATGGCGTTGCTGGTGATCTCCGACGGCGAGGCCACCGAGCACGCCGGCGTCGTGCCCGCCAGCGAGTACCAGCTGTGCGCGAATCTTCAGGTGGCCGAATGCAATTGGCTGGTGCCGGTCAACACCCCGCGATTGTTGTGCGCGTCGTGCGCGCTGACCGCCGAGCGGCCCAACGACGCCGACGCGGTCGGCCTGGCCGAGTTCGCCCGGGCCGAGGCGGCCAAACGACGGCTGATCGCCGAGCTGCACGAGCTGAAGCTGCCGATCGTCGGGCGGGACAAGGATCCCGACTACGGGCTGGCCTTCCGGCTGCTGTCCAGCGCACACGAAAACGTGATGACCGGGCACCAGAACGGGGTCATCACAATCGATTTGGCCGAGGGTGACGACGTGCACCGCGAGCAGCTGCGGGTCGAGATGGACGAACCGTACCGGACCCTGCTGGGCCACTTCCGCCACGAGATCGGGCATTACTACTACTACCGGTTGATCGCCCCGTACCGCGACCGCCTGGAGCGGTTCAACGAGCTCTTCGGCGACCCCGACGCCGACTACCAGGCGGCGCTCGACCGCCACTACAGCGAGGGCGCGCCCGACGGCTGGCAGGACCACTTCGTGTCGTCCTACGCCACCATGCATGCGAGCGAGGACTGGGCCGAGACGTTCGCCCACTACCTGCACATCCGGGACGCGCTGGACACCTCGGCGTGGTGCGGGCTGGCGGCGGCGTCGGCCACCTTCGACCGCCCCGCGTTGGGGCCCAGCGCATTTCAGACGATCATCGACATGTGGCTGCCGTTGTCGTGGTCACTGAACATGGTGAACCGGTCGATGGGGCACGACGACCTGTACCCGTTCGTGTTGCCGGCCGCGGTGCTGGAGAAGATGAAGTTCATCCACACCGTCGTCGACGAGGCAACGTCGGAGTCCCGGGGACCCGCGTCCGTGGCGGGTTAGCCGATGTGCTTCTCGATGACGGCGGATCTGGTGGTGGGCGCCGCCCTCGTGCCCGTCGCCGTGGCGACCCTGCGCGAGGTGAAGCACTGGCGCGAAGTGCCCTTCGCCCTGCTGCCGACGGTGTTCTCGGTCCATCAGTTCATCGAGGCGGCGGTGTGGCCCAACGACGTCGTCTCCCCGGGGATGAAACACCTGGCGATGCTCGCCTACGTCTTCATCGCGCTGCCGCTGCTTCCCGCGCTGGTTCCGTGGGCGATCCTGGCGCTGGAACCGAGCGGCGCCCGGCTCCGGGTGGCGCCGTTTGCGGTGCTGGGCACCGTCGTGTCGGTCTATCTCGCCGTCGTCGTGCTCACCGACCCGGTCACGGTGACGATGGGTCCCCATGCGCTGCAGTACCAGACCGGCGTTCGGGGCGGCTACGTGTGGGCGGCGCTCTACGTCATCGCCGTCATCGGGCCCGCGGTGATGTCGGGCTATCGCTCCATCGTGGTGTTCGGGATAGCGAACCTGGTGGGGCTGAGCGTGGTTGCCGTCCTCTACGTGCACGCGTTCGCGTCGCTGTGGTGCATCTACGCCGCGACGCTCTCGGTCCTGGCGCTGGTGCACATGGTGCGGCGCCGGCGCCTGCCCGACCCGCACCGCTACCACGGCGTCGCCGCGGAGCGGGAGGCATCGCCGACCGGCTAGGCGGGCATCACCCGGCGCACGTCGGGACCCCAAAGTGGTTGCATCCCACCGGGTAAGGCCAGCTGCGTGGTGGTGATGACGTCGGCCAGGTTGCGCAGCTCGGCGTGGACCGCGCCGAGCAGGTCCGCCAACTCGGCGCGCCGCCCGTCGTCGCCGACCCGTTCCAGCGCCGCGGGATGGGATCGGCGCAGCAGGGTGCCTATCTCGTCCACCAGACGTTCCGGGCGCGACGACCCCGACGAGCCGGGCAGGTCCCCGAGATCGGTGCGCAGCCGGTCCAATTGGTACAGCAGCGATCTCGGGTTCTGCGCGTCGAACAGCATCAGCTCGACCATGGCGGAGACGCTGACCTTGCCCGCGGTGCGGCGCCGGTAGATGACCGAAGACTCGCACGCCACCAGGGTGGATTCGATGACGGTCTGTTCGGCGGCGGCCCCGCGCATCACGGTCAGCGTCGCCCGCAGCAACGCGGTCAGCCACAGGCCGCGTTCGATGCGCTTGCCGATGTCCATCATCGTCCAGCCCACGTCGCGCACCATGGACTCGGCGGCCACCCCCGACAGGGTCAGCATCCCGGCCAGGGTCTGGGCCTGCGCCCGGGTCAGCGCGGCGTCGGCCTCGGCGAGCGAGTCCGGCGGCTCGCTGTCGAGCGCCAGCGCGCGCTCCACCGCGGCCAGCACCATCCACGTGTCGTTGGACATCTGGTCGCGCACCGCGCGGGCGGCCAGCGCCAGGCCTTCCACTGACTGCACCAGGGAGCCGGGGCGGTGCGGGTCGACGGTGAGCGACCACAGCGTCGAGGGGGCGACGGCGATCATCTCGGCGTGGTCGCCGCCGCCGTCGGCCGCGGTGTCGGTTCCGGTGATGCGGCCCAGCGCGGCCATCAGCACCGGCACGCACTCGCTTTCCTCGCTGTGCTGGTGGTGCCGGTACACGTGGAACCTGTCGCGGGCGACGATGAGCAACCGCGCCATGCTTTCGGCGCGCTCGCCGTAGCGGCCGATCCAGAAGAGGTCGGACAACACGCGCGGGGAACTGACGGCCCAGGTGCCCGCGGCCGTCTTCGCCGGCGGTTCCACGCTCGGCGGGCTGACCGCCTCGGCCCGCGCCCGCTCGGTGGGCCGGATCCAGACATCCTTTGCCGCAACGGTTTTCAACGCGTAGGCGGCGTCCCCGGGCGCCAGCACGTAGCCGATGCCGCCGATCATCGGCGCGTAACCGCCCCGCTGGGCGACGGTGAACAAGCGGATGCCGACGCCCGCCGAGGACAACGCTCCGGCGTGATCGGTGGGTGCTGACGAGAACTGCGGCAGCTCCTGGCCGACCCACTGCCACGGCGCCGCCTCGACCTGGGCCGCCAACCGCGCCAGCTGCGGCGACGACAGCGCCGGTCCGACAAGGGTTTTCGCGCCGACCGTCGACCTCACCAGCAGGGACCCCAGGTTCGCCAGCAAGTGCGAACGCTCGGAGGCGATGCCGCCCCAGTAGGCCGGCGGGCTGGGCAGCAGCAGGGTCTCCGACAGCAGGTGCTCGGCCATGGCGGGCAGGAAACGCTGCAGCCCAGGGTTTTCCAGGACCCCGCTGCCCAGCGTGTTGACGACGGTCACCGTGCCGCGGTGTTGTGCCTCCACCAGACCGGCCACCCCGAGGCGCGAATCGGCGCGCAGATCCAGCGGGTCCGTGTAGTCGGCGTCGACCCGGCGCAGTACCACGTCGACGCGCTTCAGGGTGCCCAGCGAGCGCATCCACAACATGCCCTCGCGCACCACCAGGTCCGCGCTCTCGACCAGGGGGAAGCCCAGCAGGGTGGCCAGATAGGCCTGATCGAAAGCGGTTTCGGAGTAGATGCCCGGGGACAGGACCACCACCACCGGGTCCTGGGCATCGTCGGGTGCCGCGTCGATCAGCGCCAGCCGCAGCGCCTGGGCGAACGGCGTGGTCGGCCGCGGCGCGATGCGTTCGTAGAGGTCGGGAACCGCGTGCGCGACCACGCGCCGGTCGGCCAGCGCGTAGCCGGCCCCCGAGGGCGCCTGGGTCCGGTCGCCGTTGACGACGAAGGCGCCGTCGGGACGCCGGCTGACGTCACAGGCGTGCATGAAAAGCTGATGGCGGCCGGGTATCTCGATGCCGTTGGCGGCACGCACGTAGCCGGGGTGGGCGAACAGCAGCTCAGGCGGCAGGACACCGTCGGTGAGCAGGCTGCGCGGCCCGTACAGGTCGGCGAGCACGGCGTCGAGCACCCGGGACCGCTGCAGCAGCCCCGCCTCGAGCACCTCCCAGTCGGCCGCGGACAGCACGAGCGGCAGCGTGTCCAGCTGCCAGGGCCTCGGCTCCTGGCCACGGCCGCCGGGCGCGACGTCGGTGTAGGTGATGCCGTCGTTGTCGATCAGCCCGCGCACCACCGAGCGCAGCCGGTCCAGCCCCGCGCGGCCGCGCTCCGCGATCGCGTCGGCCACCTCGGCCCACGCCGGGCGCACGTTGCCGTCGGGGTCGACGAATTCGTCGTAGCCGCTCGCCGGGCCGCGCCGCAGATCGAAGAGCGCTTGCTGAGCGCGGGCGGCCCGGTAGGCGGCCAGCAACCGGTCCGCGTCGTAGCGGCCGCCGGCCGGGGCCGCACCGGTGCCGAATGTCATGTCCGCAAACGCCATTACTGCTGCACGGTACGCACGCGGCGCAAGCCTCCGATGCCCGGCGCGCCGAATTCGCGCCGAGTGTTACGCCGGCGCCGGACCCGGCGGAGGCCCGGGCTGGTAACCCGCCTGCTGCGGCGCGACCACCTGCCCGCCGGAGAACTTGCGGTAGGCGTAGATCCCGATCAGGGAGGCGACCGGGGCCGCCACCAACAGCCCGACCCCGCACGCGAGCGCGCCCACCACGAACAGCGCCACCTCGACCAGCCACACCAGCAGCGCGTTGCCGAAGTTTGCGGTGACGGTGGAGAAGCTGGAGGTCAGCGCCTTGATGGGCTGCTCCGATCGATCGATGGCGAACGGGATCGTGAACTGGGCGAAAATGCCCAGGATCAGGCCCGGCAAGAAGCACAGCGCCGAGGCGATCGAGGTGAGGATGCCGACCAGCAGCGCGGCCAGGAACACCATGCCGAAGTTGCGCGGCTTGAAGAACGAACCGACGGTCACCGGGCGCCCGTCGGCCAGATCCAGGCAGCCGGACAGGAAGGCGGCTTGGGCGAACGCGCCCACCAGGTAGGCGACGAGGTAGCCGAGGATGAGCAGCGTCATCCCGCCGCCGTTGAGGTTCGCCGTGAAGGTGAAGTAGTCGTCGTCGGAGCCGGTCGTCGTCGTGCCCACGCTTTGGCTCAGGCCGACCAGGGCCGAGGCGACGCCGATCAGGATCCCGTACACCAAGGCCGGAACGATCAGTGCCACAGGGTTTTTGGAGAAGGCGTTCCAGGCCCAGCCGAACGCGTCACCGATGCTGAAGGCCGGCGCGGGTGGGCCGCCGTACCCGGGCGGCGGGGCGCCGTACCCGGGCGGGGGGCCGTAGCCGGGCGGCGGCCCGTAACCCGGGGGAGGCGCGCCATATCCGGGGGGCGGGCCGTAACCCGGGGGCGGCGGGGGAGGCGTGCCGTAACCGGGCGGTGGCGGGTAGCCGGGGGGATCCTGGCCCCCGCCCTGAGGGTCCGGCGGGCCTGGATATTCGGGGGGTTGGCTCATGTCCGTCCTTGCTGTCCTGGGAGGAACGCGCGCTGAACTTGGCAAACCGGAACTTAGCAAAGATGCGGCCGGTGCGCGCGGATCGCCGGGGCCGCAGCGGACGTCCGTCCCTCGTGGTATGCCTGAATCCGTGTCCGACGGTCTGTTTGACCTGCCCGGCGCGCCGCTGCCAGACGATCACGGCTTGGGCGCGTCGAGCGGCTCACCGCTGGCCGTCCGCATGCGCCCGGCGTCGCTGGACGAGGTGGTCGGGCAGGACCACCTGCTGGCGCCCGGCTCGCCCCTGCGCCGCCTCGTCGAGGGCTCCGGCGTGGCGTCGGCCATCCTGTACGGGCCGCCGGGCAGCGGCAAGACCACGCTGGCCGCGCTGATCTCACAGGCGACCGGGCGCCGGTTCGAGGCGCTGTCGGCGTTGTCGGCCGGTGTGAAAGACGTTCGGGCGGTGATAGAAAAGGCCCGAACCGCGCTCCTCCATGGCGAGCAGACGGTGCTGTTCATCGACGAGGTGCACCGGTTCTCCAAGACCCAGCAGGACGCGCTGCTGTCGGCCGTGGAGAACCGGGTGGTGCTGCTGGTGGCGGCGACCACGGAGAACCCGTCCTTCTCGGTGGTGGCGCCGCTGCTGTCCCGCTCGCTGATCCTGCAGTTGCGGGCGCTGAGCGCCGACGACATCCGCACCGTCGTGCAGCGCGCGATCGACGACCCACGCGGCCTGGGCGGGCAGGTCGCGGTCGCGCCCGACGCCGTCGACCTCCTGGTGCGGCTGGCCGCCGGTGACGCCCGCCGCGCGCTGACGGCGCTGGAGGTCGCCGCCGAGGCGGTGCCGCCCGACGGCGAGCTGACCGTCACCGCCATCGAGCAGTCCCTCGACGAAGCCGCCGTGCGTTACGACCGCGACGGCGACCAGCACTACGACGTCATCAGCGCGTTCATCAAGTCGGTGCGCGGCTCGGACGTCGACGCCGCGCTGCACTACCTGGCCCGCATGCTCGTCGCCGGGGAGGACCCTCGGTTCGTCGCGCGCCGGCTGATGATCCTGGCCAGCGAGGACATCGGCATGGCCGACCCGACCGCGCTGCAGGTCGCGGTCGCGGCCGCGCAGACGGTCGCGCTGATCGGCATGCCCGAGGCGCAACTCACCTTGGCGCACTGCACGATTCACCTGGCCACCGCGCCGAAATCCAACGCCGTCACCACCGCGCTGGGCGCGGCGATGGCCGACATCAGGGCCGGCAAGGCCGGCCGCGTGCCGCCCCACCTGCGCGACGGACACTATTCGGGGGCTGAGGCCTTGGGCCATGCGCAGGGCTACAAATACTCCCACGACCAGCCGGATGGTGTTGCGGCGCAACAATACCCACCCGACGAGCTGGTGGGCGTCGACTACTACCGGCCCACCGCCCGAGGCTTCGAGCGCGACATGGCGGGCCGACTGGAGCGGCTGCGCGCGATCATCCGCCGGAAGCGGGGTGACAAGGGATGAAAACCTTCAGCGACGAGGAGATGGGCCAACTGCTGCCCACCGCCAAGCAATACAGCGTCGTCATCCTCAAGCGCGGCCCGAGGTTCGGGGACGAGTCGTCGGCGCAGATCATCTGGGAGCACGGCCGGCGCAACTTCGGACTGCGTGACGACGGCGTGCTCGCGGTGGTGCTGCCGGTCACCGACGAGTCCGACGTCTGCGGCATCGGCGTTTTCGCCGCGACCGTCGACGAGACCGCTGCCATCATGGCCGACGACCCGGGGGTGGCGGCGGGGGTGTTCGTCTACCAGGTGCACGCCTGCCGCGGATTCCCCGGCGACGCGCTGCCCTGACCCGCGTGCGCTCTCAGACCAGCTCGGGCACCCGAAGGTGGGCGATCGCCAGCTCGAATTCCCCGACGTCGATCACCTCGGCCCCCAGTTCGCGCACCCGCCGGCTGCGCAGCTCGGTGGCGCGGTCGCGGTTGCGGGCCATCGCGTCCATCGAGTCGAACGTCGAGCAGGTCACCGCCCGGCGGCAGCTGGGGTGGTCGACCAGCAGGCTGGCGCTGCAGAACCCGTCCAGGTTCTCCATCTCGGGTAGCACCGCCATCCGGTAGAAGTCCAGGGATCTGCTCAGCTGGTCCGGCACCACCTTGAGCCAGGTGGCGCGCACGCACGCGCCCTGGCGGGAGGGGTGGTCGCGGTGCAGCAGGGCGATGTCCCATTCCTCCACCCGCGCGCTGCCGTCGAACATCAGCGCGGCCCGGTCACGGATGGGCGCGACCCGCTCGGCGCTGCCGCGCATGGCCTCCACCGTCTCCCACGAACTGGTGGCGATGCAGGTGCCGGACTGCCGGTCGACCAACAGCGACAACCCCAACCACCCGTCGATCTCCTTGAGGGCGGGCATGACGACGTCACGAACATGCGCAATTCCGATGTCGACCGAAAGGGGTTGCGCCTGGATGGTGGTAGAGCGTGCGTACACGGTCGACCCCTTCTCTGTCGGGGCGGCACCCCGGTGGCGCCACCGGTCCCACCAGTTACCTTCCTCCTGCGGGCAACTCGCCGCAATGCTTTCGGGACGCGGATCGGCGACCGGCCGAATGCCTGGTTCGGCCGGTCCACCACCCCCTCTAGATCAGACCAGCTCGGGCACCCGCAGGTGCGCCAGCGCCAGCTCGAACTCGCATTCATCGAGTTCCTCGGCGCGCGCCTCTTGCATCGAGGAGCTCTTCAGCGCGGTTGCCTGCTCCCTGTTCCGCTCCATCTCGTCGATGCTGTCGAACGTCGCCGAGGACACGCCACGCCCGGAGGCACGGTCGATCAGCAGGCTCGCACTGCAGAACCCGTCGAGGCCCTCGAGCTGGGGCAGGACGGACGACTTGTAGTACTCGATGCCTTGGTCCATGGTCTCCGGCGGCACCATGACCCACGTCGCACGCACGCCCGCACCGTCGGGCGCGTGGTGGTCGCGATGCAGCACCGCGATCTCCCACTGCTCGACGTCCGTCGTGCCCCCGAACATTTCCGCCGCCCGATCGCGGATTCCGGTCACGGCTTCACCGCTGGCGCGCATGGCTTCGTCGCTCTCCCAGGCGCTGGTGGCGATGCACCGGCCGGAGCGACGGTCGACCAAAAGGGATACTCCGATGCAGCCCGGCATGCCTTGCAGCGCGGGCATGACCTCATCGCGAACATGCGCTATCCCGGCGTCGATCGACGAGGGTTGCGCCTGAATTGTGGTAGAGCGTGCGTACACGATCCACCCCCTCTTTGTTCGGGGCAGCGCCCCGGTGGCGCCACCGGTCATGAACCACCTTCCTCCTGCGGGTTACGCGCCGCAATGCCCAAATGTGGTCGCGCTCACAAACGATTGGCTGGTCGCGACGCGCGCGCCGTAGGCTGGTTCGGATGCATACCGATGTGCTGGACGTGGACACCTCCCGCCGCCGCATCGTCGACCTCACCGAGGCGGTGCGCGGCTTCTGCTGGTCGCGCGGGGACGGTCTGTGCAACGTGTTCATCCCGCACGCCACGGCGGGGGTGGCCATCATCGAGACGGGCGCCGGCTCCGACGACGACCTGGTCGACACGCTGGAACGGCTGCTGCCGCGCGACGACCGTTACCGGCACGCGCACGGCTCCGAGGGGCACGGCGCCGACCACGTGATGCCCGCGCTCGTCGCACCGTCGGTGACGGTTCCGGTCTCCGGCGGGGAGCCGATGCTGGGCACCTGGCAGAGCATCGTGCTGGTCGACCTGAACCGCGACAACCCGCAACGCTCGGTCCGGCTGAGCTTTTTGGAGGGTTAGCGGCCCGATAGCCGACGCCACCGAGCAGGTACTGTGAGCGGTCGAAATGCGTCGTTAGACGGGCTTCCCATACCCCGGCGAATAGGCTGGGAACAAGACGTCGAAGTAAGAGAAAGAAGCGGACTGAAAAAGTGCAGACACACGAGATCAGGAAACGGTTTCTTGATCATTTCGTGAAGGCGGGTCACACCGAGGTGCCGAGCGCATCGGTGATCCTCGACGACCCCAACCTGCTGTTCGTCAACGCGGGCATGGTCCAGTTCGTGCCCTACTTCCTGGGCGCGCGCACACCGGAATACCCGACCGCCACCAGCATCCAGAAGTGCATCCGCACTCCCGACATCGACGAGGTCGGGATCACCACCCGGCACAACACGTTCTTCCAGATGGCCGGGAATTTCTCGTTCGGCGACTACTTCAAGCGCCGCGCCATCGAATTGGCGTGGACCCTGCTGACCAACAGCGTCGAGCAGGGCGGCTACGGCCTGGATCCCCAACGCATCTGGGCGACGGTCTATTTCGACGACGACGAGGCCGTGCAGCTGTGGAAGGAGATCGCCGGGCTGCCCGACGAGCGCATCCAGCGCCGCGGCATGGCCGACAACTACTGGTCGATGGGCATCCCCGGGCCGTGCGGCCCGTCCTCGGAGATCTATTACGACCGGGGACCCGAATTCGGGGTCGAGGGCGGCCCGATCGCCAACGAGGACCGCTACATCGAGATCTGGAACCTCGTGTTCATGCAGAACGAGCGCGGGGAGGGGACCGGCAAGGAGGACTTCGAGATCCTCGGGCCGTTGCCCCGCAAGAACATTGACACCGGCATGGGTGTGGAGCGGGTCGCGTTCATCCTGCAGGGCGTGCACAACGTCTACGAGACCGACCTGTTGCGCCCGGTCATCGACGCCGTGGCCGCGCGGGCCCCGCGCGGATACGACGCCGGCAACCACGACGACGACGTGCGCTACCGGGTCATCGCCGACCACAGCCGCACCGCGGCCATCCTGATCGGCGACGGCGTCACGCCGGGCAACGACGGCCGCGGCTATGTGCTGCGCCGGCTGCTGCGCCGGGTGATCCGCTCGGCCAAGCTGCTCGACATCGAGGGCCCCATCGTCGGCGACCTGATGGCCACCGTGCGCGACGCGATGGGCCCGTCGTATCCCGAACTCGTCGCCGATTTCGACCGGATCAGGCGCATCGCCGTCGCCGAGGAAACCGCGTTCAACCGCACGCTGGCGGCGGGATCGAAACTGTTCGACGAGGTCGCCGGCACCACCAAAGCCTCAGGCGCGAAGGCGATTTCGGGATCGGACGCCTTCACCCTGCACGACACCTACGGGTTCCCGATCGAGCTCACGCTGGAGATGGCGTCCGAGGCCGGCCTGCAGGTGGACGAGGTCGGGTTCCGGGAGCTGATGGCCGAACAGCGCCGCCGCGCCAAGGCCGACGCCGCCGCCCGCAAGCACGCGCACGCGGACCTGAGCGCGTACCGCGAACTGGTCGACGCCGGCCCCACCGAATTCACCGGCTTCGACGAATTGACGTCCGAGGCAAAGCTTTTGGGAATCTTCGTCGACGGCAAGCGGGTGCCGGTGGTCACGCACGGCACCGAGGGGGTCGACCGCGTCGAACTCGTGCTGGACCGCACCCCGCTCTACGCCGAGGCCGGCGGCCAGATCGCCGACGAGGGCACCATCAGCGGGACGGGCGCCAGCGGGAGCGCCCGCGCCGCGGTCACCGACGTGCAGAAGATCGCCAAAACCCTGTGGGTGCACCGGGTCAACGTCGAGTCCGGGGAATTCGTGGAGGGCGACACCGTCATCGCGGCCGTCGACCCGCAATGGCGGCGGGGCGCCACCCAGGGCCACTCGGGAACCCACATGGTGCACGCGGCGCTGCGACAAGTGTTGGGCCCCAACGCCGTTCAGGCCGGATCGCTGAACCGGCCGGGCTACCTGCGCTTCGACTTCAACTGGCAGGGCGCCCTGTCCGACGAACAGCGCACCCAGATCGAAGAGGTGACCAACCAGGCCGTGCAGGCCGACTTCGAGGTGCACACGTTCACCGAGCAACTCGAAAAGGCCAAGGCCATGGGGGCGATCGCGATGTTCGGCGAACGCTATCCCGACGAGGTGCGGGTGGTGGAGATCGGCGGGCCCTTCTCGCTGGAGCTGTGCGGCGGGACCCACGTGCACAACTCCGCGCAGATCGGGCCGGTCACGATCCTGGGCGAATCCTCGGTCGGCTCCGGGGTGCGCCGGGTCGAGGCCTACGTCGGGCTGGAGTCCTTCCGGCACCTGGCCAAGGAACGCGCGCTGATGGCCGGGCTGGCGTCGTCGCTCAAGGTGCCGTCCGACGAGGTGCCCGCCCGGGTGGCCAACCTGGTGGAGCGGCTCAAGGCGGCGGAGAAGGAGCTCGAACGCGCCCGGTTGGCCGGCGCGAAGGCCGCCGCCACCGACGCCGCGGCCGGCGCGGAGCGCATCGGTAACGTCCGGGTGGTGGCGCAACGGATGACCGGCGGGATGACGGCGGGCGATCTGCGCTCCCTGGTCGGTGACATCCGCGGCAAGCTGGGCGGCGATCCCGCGGTGGTCGCGCTGATCGCCGACGGCGAGGGCGGAAGCGTGCCGTATGCGGTCGCGGCCAATCCGGCCGCCCAGGACCTCGGGCTTCGCGCCAACGACCTGGTCAAGAAGCTGGCCGCGGCGGTCGACGGCCGCGGCGGCGGAAAGGCCGACCTGGCGCAGGGCTCCGGCAAGGACCCGACCGGCATCGACGCCGCCCTCGCCGCAATCCGCTCGGAGATCACCGCGATAGCGCGGGTCGGTTGAGTGGTTTCCGCACAGCACCGCGCGCCCGACCGGCCCGGCGATCCTGACCAGGACCCCGGGCGGGGCCGGCGGCTCGGCGTCGACGTGGGCAGCGTCCGCATCGGCGTGGCCTGCAGCGACCCCGACGCCATCCTGGCCACCCCGGTGGAAACCGTGCGCCGCGACCGCTCCGGCAAACACCTGCGCCGCCTGGCGGCGCTGGCCGCCGAACTCGAGGCCGTCGAGGTGGTCGTCGGGCTGCCGCGCACGCTGGCCGACCGCACCGGTCCCTCGGCGATCGACGCGATCGAGCTGGCGGACGCGCTGGCCGACCGCGTCGCACCCACGCCGGTGCGGCTGGCCGACGAGCGACTGACCACGGTGAGCGCGCAGCGATCGCTGCGCGCGGCCGGGGTGCGGGCCAAAGAGCAGCGTGCGGTGATCGACCAGGCGGCGGCGGTGGCCATCCTGCAGAGTTGGCTGGATCAGCGCCGCGCGACCCTGACCGGGCCCGGGGAGCGTGCCGATGGTTGACAGCGCACGGCGTGAACGCGCCGAACCCGAGGCCGTGGGTCCGCCCCGGCGCAGGTCGAGCCGCACCGCCCGCAATCGGGCGGAGCGGGGCCGCCGGCGCCGGCGCACCGCCCTGCGCACCGCGCTGGCGCTGGTGGCGGTCATCGTGGTGGCGGGTGTTTTCGCCGGCGGCAAGCTGTGGCACGCCGTGTTCGGTCCCGGTGACGACTACACCGGAAACGGCAAGCACGACATCGTGATTCAGATCAAGGACGGCGACTCGACCACCATGGTCGGGGAGACGCTGCAGAACGAGCACGTGATCAAGACCGTCCGCGCGTTCGTCAACGCCGCGCACGGCAACAGCAAGATCTCCTCGATCCAGCCCGGTTTCTACCGGATGCGCACCGAGATCCCGGCCGCCAACGCCGTCACGCGGCTAGCCGACCCCGACAGCCGGGTGGGCCGGCTGGTCATCCCGGAGGGCCGGCAGCTCGACGACACCACCGACATGAAGACCAACGTGGTCAACCCCGGCATCTTCACCCTGATCTCGCGGGCCACCTGCGTGGATTTCGACGGGAGTAAGCGGTGCGTCTCCGTGGAGGACCTGCGCGCGGCCGCCACCAACAGTTCTCCCTTGGCGTTGGCGGTGCCGCCCTGGGCCACCGAACCCGTCGGTGAGCTGGGCAAGGACCACCGCCGCATCGAGGGGCTGATCGCGCCGGGGACCTTCAACGTCGATCCGTCCGCGCCGCCCGAGACCATCCTGTCGAACCTGATCGGCGCCGGGGCGGTGGAGTACATGAAGTCCGGGCTGGTCGACACCGCCCAGGCCATGGGCCTGTCGCCCTACGACATCCTGGTGGTGGCGTCGCTGGTGCAGCAGGAGGCCAGGTCGCAGGACTTCGCGAAGGTTGCCCGCGTCATCTACAACCGGCTGCACGCCCACCACACGCTGGAGTTCGACTCGACCGTCAACTACCCGCTGGACCGCCGGGAGGTGGCCACCACCGACGGCGACCGGGCCCAGAAGACGCCGTGGAACACCTACGTGTCCCAGGGCCTGCCGGCCACCGCGATCTGTTCGCCCGGTGTCGACGCGCTCAACGCCGCCGAGCACCCCGAACCCGGCGACTGGTTGTACTTCGTCACCATCGACGGTCAGGGGACGACGCTGTTCACCAAGGATTATCAGCAGCACCTGGCCAACATCGAGCTGGCTAAGCACAACGGTGTCCTCGATTCCGCCCGCTGACGGCGATCGCAAGCGCGGCGAAGCCGGGCGCAGCGGGTCGCCGCTCGGTCAAGCCAGCGGCGCACCCCGGAAGGCGGCGGTGCTCGGCAAACCCATCGCCCACTCGAAATCCCCGCAGCTGCACCTGGCGGCCTACCGCGCGCTGGGCCTGACCGGCTGGACCTACGACCGCATCGAATGCGACGCCGACCAGCTGCCCGGGGTGGTCGGCGGGCTCGGCCCCGAATGGGTCGGGGTGTCGGTGACCATGCCGGGCAAGTTCGCCGCCCTGGCGTTCGCCGACGAGCGCACCGAGCGTGCCGAGCGGGTGGGGTCGGCCAACACCCTGGTGCGCACCCCGGCGGGCTGGCGGGCCGACAACACCGACATCGACGGGGTGGCGGGCGCGCTCGGGTCGACGGCCTCTGGATGGGCGCTGGTCTGTGGATCGGGCGGCACCGCGCCGGCGGCCGTCGCCGGCCTGGCGCAACTGGGCGTCGGCGGCATCACCGTCGTGGCCCGCAATCCCGGCAAGGCGGCCCGGCTGGTGGAGCTGGGACACGCGATGGGCGTCGCGACGCGGTTCTGCGACCTCGACGGCGGCGGGCTGGCCGACGAGGTCGCTTCCGCCGACGTGCTGGTCAGCACCATTCCCGCGGACGTGGCCGCCCGCTATGCCGGCACGTTCGCCGGCATCGGTGTGCTGCTCGACGCCGTCTACGACCCGTGGCCGACGCCGCTGGCCGCCGCGGTGAGCGCCGCGGGGGGCCGGGTGATCAGCGGCGTGCAGATGCTGTTGCACCAGGCCTTCGCGCAGGTCGAACAGTTCACCGGGCTGCCGGCGCCCCGCGAGGCCATGGCTTGCGCCCTGGAGGCATCGGATTAGCCTGCCGCGCATGCGGATTGCGGCGGGGTGCCTGGTGCTGGCCTGGTTGGCGGCGTTGAGCTGCTACGACATCCACCAACGGCGCTTGCCCAACGCGCTGACCCTGACCGGCGCCGCGGCGATCCTGGCGGTGGCCGGGGTGGCCGGGCGCGGGTGGTCGGCGCTGGCCGGAGCCGCGGCGTTGACCGCGATCTATCTGCTGGTCCACTGGGTGGCGCCGGGCGGGATGGGGGCCGGCGACGTCAAGCTGGCCATCGGCGTGGGCGCGCTGACCGGTTGTTGTGGCGCCGGCGTGTGGTTCCTGGCGGCGTTCGGTGCGCCGCTGCTGACCGTGCTGGTCGGGATGGTCGCCCGGATTCGCGGCGGCGCTCGGGGCGGCCGCACGGTGCCGCACGGGCCGTCGATGTGCTTGGCCAGCGCGGCGGGCATCGGCCTGTCGCTGCTCTGACGCCTTCAGTTGCCGACGACGGCGGGGCGCAGCAGCGGCAACAGCTCGTCGCCGAGCCGGACCGTCTCCGAGTTGTACGGGGTGTCCGACAGCACGAAATGGCTGACCCCCAGGTCGGCGTATTTGCGCAGCGCGGCGGCGACTTCGGCGGCCGACCCGACCAGCCACGTCGTCCCGGCGCCTTCGCCGCCGTACTTGCTCGGCGTCGTATACAGACAGGAATCGAGCACCTCGCCGCGCGCGGCGAGGTCGGACAGCCGCCGCTGGCCCGCGGATCCCTTCGGGTCGTGCAGCAGCTGCATGGTGGGCGTTCCGGCCAGGGTGGCGACCTTGGCCTCGGCGTCGCGCCAGGCCTGCTCGGAGGTGTCGCGCACCAGCGTGGTGACCCGCAGGCCGAACTCCAGCGGCGCGTGCTCGCGACCGAGCTTGGCGGACAACGACTTCAGCCGGTCGATGCGTTCGGCGATCCCGTCCAGGGGCTCCCCCCAGAACAGTTGGACGTCGGCGTCGGTCGCGGCGACCTGCTCGGCGGCCGCCGATGCCCCACCGAAGTACAGCGTCGGGTGCCGGCCCTCGGCCGCGCCGAGCGGGCGGGGCTGCAGGCTCGAGTGTTCGACGGTGTAGAACTCGCCGCGGTGGGTGACGTCGTCCTCGCGCCACAACCGGCGCAGCAACCGGATGAATTCCCGCGTGCGGTCGTAGCGGCGTGACTTGTCGACCTCGGCGTCGCCGTAGGCGGCCGGATCGTCGGCGCCGCTGACGATGTTGACCAGCAGCCGGCCGTCGTTGAGCCGGTCGAGGGTGGCCGCCGCGCTGGCGAAATGCGCCGGATGCCAGTACCCGGGACGGACCGCCACCAGCGGCGCGAAGCGGTTGGTGCGCGCGGCGATTGCGGTCGCGACCGTGAAGGTGTCCGGACGTCCCCAGCCGGTGCCGATCAGCGCGCCGTCCCAGCCGTGTTGCTCGGCGCGCTGCGCCAGTTCGACGGAATAGTCGAGGCTTCCCCAGCCGTCGACGGTGTCGTCGCCGCGATGGCCGGGCTCGACGGTATTCGGTATGTACCAGAGAAATTGACCCACCAGACAAGATGCTGGCACACGACCGCGGCGGCCCGGCCCGGCCGCCGACCGAATCGCGTGGTCACCCCTGGAATCAGGGAGGATGAAAGTCCCCGCATCGGTTCCCCGCAGCCGCGGGCTGCGCGAATCGGCTTTCGGAAGCCGCCATGGGAAGATGGGACGCGTGTTGCGTTGGATCACCGCCGGGGAGTCGCATGGCCGTGCGCTGGTGGCCGTGCTCGAAGGCATGGTCGCCGGCGTGGAGGTCACCTCCCTGGACATTTCGGAGCAGTTGGCCCGCCGCCGGCTCGGTTACGGCCGCGGCGCCCGGATGGCGTTCGAGCGGGACGCGGTGAGCGTGCTGTCCGGGGTGCGCCACGGCGTCACCCTGGGCGGGCCCATCGCCGTCGAGATCGGCAATACCGAATGGCCGAAGTGGGAGACCGTGATGGCTCCCGACCCGGTCGACCCCGGCGAGCTGGCCGACAGCGCGCGCAACGCCCCGCTGACCCGGCCGCGGCCCGGCCACGCCGACTACGCGGGCATGCTCAAGTACGGCTTCGACGACGCCCGGCCGGTCCTGGAGCGGGCCAGCGCCCGGGAGACCGCGGCCCGCGTCGCCGCGGCGACCGTCGCCCGGTCGTTCCTGCGCCAGGCGCTGGGCGTCGAGGTGCTCTCGCACGTGATCGCGATCGGCCCGTCGGCGCCCTACGAGGGCCCGCCGCCGGGCCCGGGGGACCTGGCCGCGATCGACGCCAGCCCGGTCCGCGCGTACGACGAGGCGGCCGAAAAGGCGATGATCGCCGAGATCGAAGCGGCCAAGAAGGACGGCGACACCCTCGGCGGTGTGGTCGAGGTGGTCGCCCTGGGCCTGCCCGTCGGGCTGGGCTCGTTCACCAGCGGCGACAACCGGCTCGACAGCCAGCTCGCCGCCGCCGTCATGGGCATCCAGGCGATCAAGGGCGTCGAGATCGGCGACGGATTCGAGACCGCGCGCCGCCGCGGCAGCCGTGCCCACGACGAGATGTACCCGGGCCCCGACGGCGTGGTCCGCTCGACCAACCGCGCCGGCGGGCTCGAAGGCGGCATGACCAACGGCCAGCCGCTGCGCGTGCGCGCGGCGATGAAGCCGATTTCCACCGTCCCGCGCGCGCTGGCCACCGTCGACATGGCGACCGGCGACGAAGCCGTCGCGATCCACCAGCGCTCGGACGTGTGCGCGGTGCCCGCCGCCGGCGTGGTGGTCGAGGCCATGGTTGCGCTGGTGCTGGCCCGCGCCGCGCTGCAGAAATTCGGCGGCGATTCGCTGGCCGAAACCCGCCGCAACGTCGAGGCCTATCGCAGGGCGGTCGCCGAGCGGGAATCGCCGGCCGCCCGGGGCACGGCGTGATGGCGCCCAAAGCGGTCCTGATCGGGTTGCCGGGGTCGGGCAAGTCCACCATCGGGCGCCGGCTCGCCAAGGCGCTCGACGTCGGCTTCCTCGACACCGACGCGGCGATCGAGCAGCGGACCGGGCGGCGCATCGACGAGATCTTCGCCACCGACGGCGAACGGGAATTCCGGCGCATCGAAGAGGACGTGGTCCGCGCCGCGCTGGCCGACCACGACGGCGTGCTGTCGTTGGGCGGCGGCGCCGTCACCAGCCCCGGCGTCCGCGAGGCGCTCGCCGGCCACACCGTCGTCTACCTGGAGATCAGCGCCACCGAAGGCGTCCGGCGCACCGGCGGCAACACGGTGCGCCCGCTGCTGGCCGGGCCCGACCGCGCCGACAAATACCGCGCGCTGATGGCCGAACGCAGTCCGCTGTATCGCCGGGCGGCGACCATCCGCGTCGACACCAACCGCCGCAACCCCGGCGCGGTGGTCCGCTACATCGTCTCGCGGTTGCAGGCACCGGCGGGGGCGGCCACGTGAGGGCACATGATGACCCGGTCACCATCGAGGTGGCCGTCGACCCGCCGTACCCGGTGATCATCGGCACCGGCCTGCTGACGGAGCTCGAGGAGCTGCTCGGCGACCGGCACAAGGTGGCCATCGTGCACCAACCGGTCCTGGCCGAGACCGCCGAGCTGATCCGAAGCCGGTTGGCGGACAAGGGCGTTGACGCCCACCGCATCGAGATCCCGGACGCCGAGGACGGCAAGGATCTGCCGGTCGTGGGCTTTTTGTGGGAAGTGTTGGGCCGCATCGGGATCGGGCGCAAGGACGCGTTGGTCAGCCTCGGGGGCGGCGCGGCCACCGACGTCGCCGGTTTCGCGGCGGCCACCTGGTTGCGCGGCGTCGACATCGTGCACGTGCCCACGACGCTGCTGGGCATGGTCGACGCGGCCGTCGGCGGCAAGACCGGCATCAACACCGACGCGGGGAAGAACCTGGTCGGGTCGTTCCACCAGCCGCGCGCGGTCCTCGTCGATCTGGCGACGCTGCAAACGTTGCCGCACAACGAACTCGTCGCCGGGATGGCCGAAATCGTCAAGGCGGGCTTCATCGCCGATCCGGTGATCCTCGACCTCATCGAGGCCGACCCGAAAGCCGCCGTGGACCCTTCCGGTGAGGTGCTCGCGGAGCTGATCCGCCGCGCGATCGCGGTCAAGGCGGAGGTCGTCGCCGCCGACGAGAAGGAGTCCGAGCTGCGCGAGATCCTCAACTACGGGCACACATTGGGGCACGCGATCGAACGCCGGGAGCGCTACGAGTGGCGGCACGGCGCGGCGGTATCGGTGGGGCTGGTCTTCGCCGCGGAACTGGCCCGCCTCGCCGGGCGCCTCGACGACGCCACCACGCAGCGCCACCGCACCATCCTGTCCGCGCTCGGCCTGCCGGTCAGCTACGACGCCGACGCGTTGCCTCAGTTGCTGGAATACATGGCGGGGGACAAGAAGTCGCGCGCCGGTGTGCTGCGGTTCGTCGTCCTCGACGGGCTGGCGAAGCCCGGCCGGCTGGCCGGGCCCGACCCGTCGCTGTTGGCGGCGGCGTACGCCGGACTCGCGGAGGCGCAATCATGACCACCACGGTGAACGTGATCAACGGTCCCAACCTCGGCCGGCTCGGCCGGCGCGAGCCCGACGTGTACGGCGACACCACGCACGAGCAGCTGGCGGCGCTGATTGAGCGCGAAGCCGCCGGGCTCGGCCTCAAAGCCGTTGTGCGACAAAGCGACAACGAGGCGCAGCTACTGGACTGGATCCACGCGGCGGCCGACGCGAGCGAACCGGTGATCCTCAACGCCGGCGGGCTCACCCACACCTCGGTGGCGCTGCGCGACGCGTGCGCGGAATTGAGCGCGCCGCTGATCGAGGTGCACATCTCGAATGTGCATGCGCGCGAAGAGTTTCGGCGGCACTCCTACCTCAGCCCGGTCGCGACCGGAGTGATCGTGGGGCTGGGCGTGCAGGGCTATCTGCTCGCCCTGCGTTACCTGGCCGCCGCCGGCTAGTCCTTTTTCGGCTCCTCGCGGGCCGACGGGATGACCTCGGTCTTCGGGTCGTCCTCGGTCTTGGCGATCGTCTCGGTGGGGGATTCCTCCGTGGGCATCGTCTCCGTGGGCCCCTCGCGCTCGGCGGTGGCGACAGCGGAGGTCCGCTCTTCGGTCTGGGCGCCGGCCGCGGGAATCTCACCGGTGGGCGCGTCGTCGGCGCGCACCGCGGAGAACACGTCGGTGTCGGCGCGTTCCTCGTCAGTGCCGGGGCGGCGCGGCGGGGGATTGCGGTCCACCCGCCAGCGGCCGATGGTCACGCCGATGATGCCGGGCAGGAAGACGCACAGCGCGGTGAACGCCGCGAACGTCGTCACCTCGTTGATCAGCCCACCGGTGTACAGGCCGGTGTACACCAGCGCGATCAGCCAGGAGACGGCGCCACTGAGCAGGCCCGCGACCAGGCCGGCCAGCAGCCAGGTCATCGCCAGGTCGCCGCGGCGGTCCGGATCGGGGTTGGCGATGGCGTCGGCCCGGCCGTCCAGAACCCCCCACACGGCGACCCCGATGACGAACAGCAGCAGCAGCACCACGCTGAACAAACCCGCCTGGGTCTGCCACGCGTTGATCAGCGCACCTTGGAACAATCGAACGACGACCATCGCCGCGGCGTACACCAATCCGCGCAGCATCCAGTTACTCATGGCCCAAAAGCGTAGCGAGTACCGTCAAGACCCGTGACACATTCACAGCGTCGAGACAGGCTCAGAGCACGGCTGCAGACCAGCGGATTGGATGCGCTGCTGGTCACGGACCTGGTCAACGTCCGTTATCTCTCCGGATTCACCGGGTCCAACGGCGCGTTGCTGGTGTTCGCCGACGATCGAAGCCCCCTGCTGGCGACCGACGGCCGGTACCGCACCCAGGCCGCCGAGCAGGCGCCGGACTTGGAGGTCGCCATCGAGCGCGTGCTGGGGCGCTACCTGGTCGGGCAGGCCGCCGCGGCGGGCGCGCGAAAGCTGGGTTTCGAGAGCAACGTGGTGACCGTCGACGGATTCGACGCCCTGACCGGCGAGCTGAACGACCGGAAGGCGCCCACCGAACTGGTGAAGGCCGCCGGAACCGTCGAGGCGTTGCGCGAGGTCAAGGACGCCGGTGAGGTCGCCCTGCTGCGCCTGGCCTGCGAGGCGGCCGACGCCGCGCTCACCGACCTGGTGGCGCGCGGCGGGCTGCGGCCCGGCCGCACCGAACGCGAGGTCAGCAGGGAGCTCGAGGCCCTGATGCTCGACCACGGCGCCGACGCGATCTCGTTCGAGACCATCGTGGCCGCGGGGCCGAACTCGGCGATCCCGCATCATCGCCCCACCGACGCCGCGCTGGCGGCCGGTGATTTCGTCAAGATCGACTTCGGCGCGCTGGTCGGCGGCTACCACTCCGACATGACCCGCACGTTCGTGCTTGGCAAGGCCGCCGACTGGCAGCTGGAGATCTACCAATTGGTCGCCGACTCCCAGCGGGCCGGCCGGGAGGCGCTGCGCGCCGGCGCCGACCTGCGCGGGGTGGACGCCGCGGCCCGCCAGGTGATCGCCGACGCCGGCTACGGCGAGCAGTTCAGCCACAGCCTGGGCCATGGCGTGGGTCTGGAGATCCACGAGGCGCCGGGCATCGGCGCCACGTCCACCGGCACCTTGCTGGGCGAGTCCGTGGTGACCGTGGAACCCGGCGTCTACCTGCCCGGCCGCGGGGGCGTCCGCATCGAGGACACCCTGGTGGTGCCGGAAGAGGGCCGCGCGCAGGCCCCGGAACTGCTGACCAAATTCCCCAAGGAGCTGGCCGTTCTCTCCTAGCTCGGGGGGGTTGCGCGCCCGAGTAAGGTCGGGGGCGTGAACGGGGTGGCACGGGGGCTGGCGCGCCTGCGGGATTTCCGGTGGGACATGTACGCCCAGCCCCTACGCGAGACACGGCTGGAGATGGACATCGTCTATTTCGCCGTGCGGCTGCCGTTCGCCAGCGGGGTGACGCTGCGCGTCCCGCTGTTGACGATGATCAAGCCGTTGCCCTCGCCCGAGGAACCATCCCGGGTCGACCGCGAACAGGCCCACCGCTAGCGGCGTTCCGTCCGTCGCCGTCCGACCCCGGCCGGCCGGCCTCGATCGGCGAGCACTCTAAACTGGCCGACAAGTTACAGACAGTTCCGTAGACGACTGTCCATCCTCGAGGAGACATACCGAACCGTGGCAAGCACTGCCGATTTCAAGAATGGACTGGTGCTGGTGATCGACGGCCAGCTGTGGCAGATCGTCGAGTTCCAGCACGTCAAACCGGGCAAGGGCCCGGCGTTCGTACGGACCAAGCTGAAGAACGTGCTCTCGGGCAAGGTCGTCGACAAGACCTACAACGCCGGGGTGAAGGTGGAGACCGCCACCGTGGACCGGCGCGACACCACGTATCTGTACCGCGACGGCTCGGACTTCGTATTCATGGACAGCCAGGACTACGAGCAGCACCCGCTGCCGGAGTCGCTGGTCTCCGACGCCGCCCGCTTCCTGCTGGAGGGCCTGCCCGTGCAGGTGGCGTTCCACAACGGGGTGCCGCTCTACATCGAGCTGCCGGTGTCGGTCGAGATGGAGGTCACCCACACCGAGCCCGGCCTGCAGGGCGACCGGTCCAGCGCCGGCACCAAACCCGCCACCGTGGAAACCGGGGCCGAGATTCAGGTGCCGCTGTTCATCAACACCGGGGACAAGCTGAAGGTGGACACCCGCGACGGCAGCTACCTGGGACGTGTCAACGCGTGAGCCGGCCCGTTAAAGGGCGACATCAGGCTCGCAAGCGCGCCGTCGACCTGTTGTTCGAAGCCGAGGCGCGCGGATTGAGCCCCGCGGAGGTGGTCGACGTCCGCACCGGGCTCGCCGAGGCGAACCCCGAAATCGCGCCCCTGCAGCCGTATACGGCGGCGGTGGCGCGGGGCGTCGGCGAACACGCCGCACACGTCGACGACCTGATCAGCTCGCATCTGCAGGGCTGGACGCTGGACCGGCTGCCCGCCGTGGACCGCGCCATCCTGCGGGTCGCGGTGTGGGAGCTCCTCTACGCCGACGACGTGCCGGAGCCGGTCGCCGTCGACGAGGCCGTCCAGCTGGCCAAGGAGCTGTCCACCGACGACTCGCCGGGCTTCGTCAACGGGGTCCTCGGCCACGTCATGCTGGTCACCCCGCAGATCAGGGCGGCCGCCCAGGCCGTTCGCGGCGCGGCGGGTTCCGACGCCCCCGGCACAGCGGAGGACCACGGACCGCAGCCATGACCCGGTTGGAGCTGCGCCTGGTCGTTGCGGCCGTGCTGGCCGCGGCGGTGGTGGTGGGTGCCGTGGTGTGCGCCGCCTACGGGTGGACCATCGTCGCCTCGGTGCTCTCGATCTTCGCGCTGGGGGTGGGCGCCTGGCTGTATCACTGCGTTGAACGGGTGGCCGTCGCCCGCCGCATCAGCACGGTGCGTTCGGCGGCCCGGCCGCTGCAGGCGCTGCTGCCGGTGATGGCCGCGATCATGGGCCTGACGCAGGGCGTGGTGCGAGCGCTCAGCGACGTCACCGACCTGCCGGCCCGTAGCCGGGAGCTGCCCGTGCTGCGGTGGGCGGACGCCCGGGCAAACCGGCGGATGATCGAAGGTGACGAGCCGGATCGCTGATCAAGCTCAGGTGAAACGGCCACGGTCGGGGCGCGGCGGGTTGACAATACGAGTTGGACTGCAGCGGCGGCGATCCGAGAAGAACAGGTGAGGTCATGATCCGATACAGCACCCAGCCGCGACGACTTCGAGTCTCCGCGCTGGCGGCGGTGGCCAACCCGTCCTACGCCCGGGTCGACACCTGGAACCTGCTCGACGACGCGTGCCGCCACCTCGCCGAGGTGGATCTGGCCGGCTTGGACAAAACCCACGACGTGGCCCGGGTGAAGCGTTTGATGGACCGGATCGCCGCCTACGAGCGCTACTGGCTGTACCCGGGCGCGGAAAACCTGGCGGTCTTCCGCGCGCACCTGGAGAGCCTGTCCACGGTGCGGCTCACCGAAGAGGTCTCCCTGGCCGTGCGGCTGCTGAGCGAATACGGCGACCGCGCAGGCCTTTTCGACACCTCGGCGCCGCTGGATGACCAGGAGCTGGTGGCGCAGGCCAAACAGCAGCACTTCTACACCGTGTTGCTCGCCGACGACGCCCCCAGCACGGCGCCGGACAGCCTGGCCGAATGCCTGCGGGCGCTGCGTTGCCCGTCCGACGATGTGCAGTTCGAGATCCTGGTCGTCCCCAGCGTCGAGGACGCGATCACCGCCGTCGCTTTGAACGGGGAGATCCAGGCCGCGATCATCCGCGACGACCTGCCGCTGCGCTCGCGTGACCGGCTGCCGCTGATGAACACGCTGCTCGGGCCCAACGAGGACGCGGACGGCGTCATCCCCGACCGCGCCAACGACTGGGTCGAGTGCGGCGAATGGATCAGGGAGCTGCGGCCCCACATCGACCTGTACCTGCTCACCGACGAGTCGATCGCGGCGGGCGACGACAGCGAGCCCGACGTCTACGACCGGACGTTCTACCGGCTCAACGACGTCACCGATCTGCACAGCACAGTGCTCGCCGGGCTGCGGAACCGTTATGCCACACCGTTTTTCGACGCGCTGCGGGCGTATGCGGCGGCGCCGGTCGGCCAGTTCCACGCGCTGCCCGTCGCGCGCGGCGCCAGCATCTTCAACTCCAGGTCTCTGCAGGACATGGGGGAGTTCTACGGCCGCAACATCTTCATGGCCGAAACCTCCACCACCTCCGGCGGTCTGGACTCGCTGCTCGACCCGCACGGCAACATCAAGAAGGCGATGGACAAGGCCGCGAAAACGTGGAACGCCGACCACACCTACTTCGTCACCAACGGGACGTCGACCGCCAACAAGATCGTCGTGCAGTCGCTGACCCGGCCCGGCGACATCGTGCTGATCGACCGCAACTGCCACAAGTCGCACCACTACGGGCTGGTGCTGGCCGGCGCCTACCCGCTCTACCTGGACGCCTATCCGTTGCCGCAGTTCGCGATCTACGGGGCGGTGTCGCTGCGCACCATCAAGCAGACGCTGCTGGACCTGGAGGCGGCGGGACAACTGGACCGCGTGCGGATGCTGCTGCTGACCAACTGCACGTTCGACGGCGTCGTCTACAACCCGCTGCAGGTCATGCAGGAGGTGCTGGCGATCAAGCCGGACATCTGCTTTCTGTGGGACGAGGCGTGGTACGCCTTCGCGACGGCGGTGCCGTGGGCGCGGCAGCGGACCGCGATGGTGGCCGCCGAACGCCTCGAGCACATGCTGGCATCGCCGGAATACGTTGAGGAATACCGGAAATGGGCCGCGTCGATGGACGGGGTCGACCGGTCGGAGTGGATCGAGCGTGAGCTGATGCCCGATCCGGCGAGCGCGCGGGTCCGCGTCTACGCGACGCACTCCACGCACAAATCGCTGTCGGCGCTGCGGCAGGCGTCGATGATCCACGTCCGTGACCAGGATTTCAACGCACTCACCCGCGACGCGTTCGGGGAGGCGTTTTTGACCCACACGTCGACCTCACCGAACCAGCAGCTGCTCGCGTCGCTGGACCTGGCCCGCCGCCAGGTCGACATCGAGGGTTTCCAACTCGTCCGGCAGGTCTACGACATGGCGCTGGTCTTCCGGCACCGGGTCCGCAAGGACCGGCTGATCAGCAAGTGGTTCCGCATCCTCGACGAATCCGATTTGGTGCCCGAGGAATTCCGGGAGTCGTCGGTCAGTTCGTACCGCGAGGTCAGGCAGGGCGCGCTGGCCGAATGGAACGAGGCGTGGCGCTCCGACCAGTTCGTGCTGGACGCGACGCGCGTAACCCTGTTCGTCGGCGCGACCGGGATGAACGGTTACGACTTCCGCGAGAAGATCCTGATGGAGCGGTTCGGCATCCAGATCAACAAGACGTCGATCAACAGCGTGTTGTTGATCTTCACGATCGGCGTCACCTGGTCGAGCGTGCACTACCTGCTCGACGTGTTGCGGAGGGTGGCAATCGATTTCGACCGCACCGAAAAGGCGGCGAGCGTGGCGGACCGGGCGCTGCAGCAGCGCCACGTCGAGGAGATCACCGAGGACCTGCCGCACCTGCCCGACTTCAGCGAGTTCGACGTCGCGTTCCGGCCCGTCGACGAATGCAACTTCGGTGACATGCGGTCGGCGTTCTACGCCGGATACGAAGAGGCCGATCGCGAGCACGTGCTGATCGGCATGGCGGGCCGGCGGCTGGCCGAGGGCAAGACGCTGGTGTCGACGACGTTCGTGGTGCCCTACCCGCCGGGCTTCCCGGTGCTGGTGCCCGGCCAGGTGGTCTCCAAGGAGATCGTCTACTTCCTGGCCCAGCTCGACGTCAAGGAAATCCACGGCTACAACCCCGATTTGGGGCTGTCGGTCTTCACCGAGACGGCGCTGGCGCGCATGGAAGCGCAACGCAACGCCGCGGCGGCCGCGGTGGGCTCGGTGACCGCGGCGTTCGAGCTGCCCGCAGACGCCTCCGTCGCCTCCGGCATGAACGGGGCGCGCAACGGCGCGCCGGCGGTGCCGTCGGTCGCCGACAACACCTGACGCGCGCGTCGGGTTCTGCTCATCCAGATCGCAACACCGGCGGATCGCCGCAGGTGGCGCAATGGCGCGTCGGTCCGAGGTTTCCGCTGGTCGGGCGCGAACGGGACCCGGCGCAATGCGGCTGGGCGCCGTCGCCGACGCTGCCCGGCGGCCCGGAAAGGGCCCCTGAGCTGCGTTAGCGTGGCGGCGTGGCGCAACCAGTACCCGTCGGGGATGTTCAAGGCTCGCGGGCCAGCCGCGCCCGCCG
The DNA here is from genome assembly GCF_035666375.1 of Mycobacterium sp. 5-140-3-2. Lineage (NCBI taxonomy): Bacteria > Bacillati > Actinomycetota > Actinomycetes > Mycobacteriales > Mycobacteriaceae > Mycobacterium > Mycobacterium sp. 5-140-3-2. The sequence continues at coordinate 3,633,547 of NZ_CP142025.1, read as the reverse complement.
GGTCGCCGACGTGTTGCGCCAGCAGATCCACGCCGACGCCTACCCGGACGGCCTGCCGGCCGAACTCGATCTGGCCGCCGAGTTCTCGGTCTCGCGCAACACCGTTCGCGAAGCGCTGACCGTCCTCAAGCACGAGGGGCTGATCGACCGCGGGCCCAGGGTCGGCACCCACGTCGCGCAGCGCAAGTACGACCACGGGCTCGACGCGCTGCTGGGCCTGAAGGAAACGTTCAAGGATCTCGGCGAGGTGCGCAACGAGGTGCGGGCGGCCATGCCGGTCACCGCGCCGCCGTCGGTGGCCCGCCGGTTGCGGCTGAAACCGGGGGAGCGGGCGGTGTTCGTCGAGCGGCTGCGCTACCTCGGGGACCTGCCGCTCAGCCTGGACCTCACCTACCTCGCCCCGGACATCGGCAGGCAGGTCCTGAACCATCCCCTGGAAACCGACGACCTGTTCGCGCTCATCGAGGAGGTCAGCGGGCAGCGGCTGGGCTCGGCGGCGCTGGCGCTCGAGGCCATCCCCGCCGACGCGCACTCGGCGGCCACGCTGCAGGTGCCCGACGGCGCGGCGCTGCTGATGCTGGAGCGCCTCACCAGCCTCGCCGACGGCACCCCCGTCGACCTCGAGTACATCCGGATGCGCGGCGACCGAATCACCATGCGCGGCAATCTTGTCCGAGCCGAAACGAGGAGCAACCCATGACGCTGATCAACAACACGCGCGCGGACGTGCCGGTGACGATCGACGAGTCGCTGTGCATCGACGGCTGCACGCTGTGCGTGGAGGTCTGCCCGCTCGACGCGCTGGCCATCAACCCCGACACCGGCAAGGCCTTCATGCATGTCGACGAATGCTGGTACTGCGGCCCCTGCGCGGCCCGCTGTCCGACCGGCGCCGTCACCGTCAACATGCCCTATCTCCTTCGCTGAAAAGCGTTTATCCCCAGGATTCTTCGATGAGACGACACGCCGTCTGGCCGGCGTCGGTGATGATCGCGATCGCCGCGTTCACCTCCGGGTGCTCGCTGGAATCCCTGTCGCAGTCATCCGGCGTGGTCAACGTGGTGGTGGGATACCAGTCCAAGACCATCAACACCGTCACCGCGGGCACGCTGCTGCGCGCACAGGGCTACCTCGAACACCGCCTTGCCGACATCACCACCCGCACCGGCACCAAATACGCGGTGCGGTGGCAGGATTACGACACCGGCGCCCCGATCACCGCGCAGATGCTCGCCGAGAAGATCGACATCGGCTCGATGGGCGACTATCCGATGCTGATCAACGGCTCCAAGACGCAGGCCAACCCGCTGGCCCGCACCGAGATCGTCTCCATCACCGGCTACAACCCCAAGGGCGCCCTCAACATGGTGGTGGTGACCCCGGATTCGCGCGCCAAGGGCCTGGCCGACCTCGCCGGCACCAAGGTCTCCGCCAGCGTCGGGTCGGCCGGCCACGGCACCCTGGTGCGCGCGCTGGGCAGGGCCGGCGTCACCGGCGTCGAGGTGCTCAACCAGCAACCGCAGGTCGGGGCATCGGCGCTGGAATCCGGTCAGGTACAGGCGCTTTCGCAATTCGTCGCCTGGCCGGGGCTGCTGGTCTATCAGGGCAAGGCCAAGCTGCTCTACGACGGGGCCGAGCTGAACCTGCCCACCCTGCACGGTGTGGTGGTGCGCCGCTCCTACGCGTCGGCGCACCCGGAGGTGCTGGGCGCCTTCCTGCAGGCGCAGTTGGACGCCATTGATTTCCTCAACGACAAGCCGCTGCAGGCCGCCCGCATCGTGGCCAAGGAAAGCGGGCTGCCCCAGGAGGTCGTCTACCTCTACAACGGTCCCGGGGGCACGTCGTTCGACACCACGCTGAAGCCCTCGCTGGTCGAGGCGCTGAAAAGCGATGTGCCGTACCTGAAGTCGATCGGTGACTTCGCCGATCTCGATGTGGCGAAGTTCGTCGTGGACGAACCGCTGCGCGCGGTGTTCACCGCCCGCGGCCTCGACTATGCGGCGTCGCGGGCGCGCACCGCCAACCCGTCGGCGCTGCGCGGCGACCCCGCGCTGGCCAGCGAGCTGTGGCTGGACGGGGCCGACGCCACGCAGACGGTCGCGACCCCGACCGCGCTGCTGCAGGCCGTGCGGGACGCGGTCAGCCACGGAGCCAAGGTCCGCGCCGCCTACGTTCCCGACGCCGAGCTCGGCACCCGCTGGTTCGCCGACAAGGCGTTCTGGGTCAAAGACGGGCAGAACTACCTGCCGTTCGGCACCCCGGCCGGGGCGAACCGGTACCTCGCCGGTCACCCGCGCGGTGTCGCCATGGATTACCAAGAGGCACTGGGAGGTTCGGTATGACTGCCCACGTGGTGGCCGATCAAGTCCTCGGCGTCGTCTCGACGCCCGCGGTGGCGCGGCCGCGGCGGATCGCGGCACGGTGGCAGTCTCGGCTGCTGCGGCTGGCGTCGGTGGCCGCCGCGATCGGGGTGTGGCAATTGCTCACCGCGGACAAGGTGCGGCTGTTGCTGCGATTCGACACGCTGCCCACCGTCACCGAGATCGTCAACGCGCTGCACCGCCGGCTCGGCACCGGCGAGTACTGGCTCGACCTGGCGCAGTCGCTGATCCGCATCCTGACCGGGTTCGGGCTGGCCGCCGTCGTCGGCGTCGCGACCGGTGTGCTGCTGGGCCGCTCGCGGTTGTTCGCCGACGTGTTCGGGCCGCTGGTGGAGCTGGCCCGGCCCATCCCGGCGATCGCCATGGTGCCGGTGGCCATCCTGCTGTTCCCGACCGACGAGGCCGGCATCGTGTTCATCACGTTCCTGGCGGCCTACTTCCCGATCATGGTCTCCACCCGGCACGCGGTGCGCGCGCTGCCCACCCTGTGGGAGGACTCGGTGCGCACGCTCGGCGGCGGCCGCTGGCAGGTGCTCACCCAGGTGGTGCTGCCCGGCATCCTGCCGGGTGTGTTCGGCGGGTTGTCCGTCGGCATGGGCGTGGCCTGGATCTGCGTGATCTCCGCCGAGATGATCTCCGGGCGCCTGGGCGTCGGCTACCGCACCTGGCAGGACTACACCGTGCTGGCCTACCCGCGGGTGTTCGTCGGCATCATCACCATCGGGGTGCTGGGATTCGTGACGTCGGCGGCCGTCGAGTTGGTGGGCCGCCGCGTGACCCGCTGGCTGCCGCGCGCCCAGGAGGGCGCACGATGACCGCGACCAAGACCGGGATGGGCCTCGAGCTGGACCGGGTTCGCTTGTCCTACAACGGTCCTGCGGTGATCGACGACCTGAGCCTGGTGGTGCGGCCGGGCGAGATCCTGGTGCTGACCGGGCCGTCGGGCTGCGGCAAGTCGACCGTGCTGCGCGCCCTGGCCGGCCTGCTCTTACCCGACGGCGGCCGCGTGCTGGCCGACGGCGACCCCGTCGAAACCACCTCGGGCGACCGGGGAATGGTGTTCCAGGACAACGCATTACTGCCCTGGCGCACCGTGCGGTCCAACATCGAATTGGCGCTGCGCCTGCGCGGCGCACCCCGGGCCGGCCGGCGCGCCGCCGCCGAACGCTGGATCGACGAACTCGGGCTCACCGGATTCGGCAACTATTTGCCCAAGAGCCTGTCCGGCGGGATGCGCCAGCGCGTCCAGCTCGCGCGGGGCCTGGCCGGGGCGCCCCGGGCGGTCATGATGGACGAGCCGTTCGGCGCGCTGGACACCCAGACGCGCGCCGCCATGCAGCGGCTGCTGATCGACACCTGGCGCACCCACCCGACCACGATCGTGTTCGTCACCCACGACGTCGACGAGGCGCTGGCGCTGGGGGACCGCATCGTGGTGCTGGGCCGCGCCGGTGAGCCGGTGCGTGCCTCGATCGAGGTGCCGGAGCCGCGCAGCGACCGGCCACAGCAGGAGTTGCGCGCGCAGATCATCGCCGCGCTGAACCACGCGGAGGTTCCATGATGCAGATTCCCGACCCGGCGGCACCGGTCCGGCTCGACTGTGACGTCCTGGTCATCGGCGGCGGCACCGCCGGCACCATGGCGGCACTGTCCGCCGCCGAGAACGGCGCGCAGGTGCTGTTGCTGGAGAAGGCCCACGTGCGGCACTCGGGCGCCCTGGCGATGGGCATGGACGGCGTCAACAACGCGGTGATCCCCGGCAAGGCCGAACCCGAGGACTACGTCGCCGAGATCACCCGCGCCAACGACGGAATCGTCAACCAGCGCACCATCTATCAGACCGCCACCCGCGGGTTCGCGATGGTGCAGCGTCTCGAGCGCTATGGGGTGAAGTTCGAGAAGAACGAGCACGGTGAATACGCCGTGCGCCGGGTGCACCGCTCGGGCTCGTACGTGCTGCCGATGCCCGAGGGCAAGGACGTGAAAAAGGCGCTGTACCGGGTGCTGCGGCAACGGTCGATGCGCGAGAAGATCCGGATCGAGAACCGGCTGATGCCGGTGCGGGTGCTGGTGGATGGCGGCCGCGCGGTGGGCGCCGCGGCGCTGAACACGCGCAGCGGCGAGTTCGTCACCGTCGGCGCCAAGGCGGTCATCCTGGCGACCGGGGCGTGCGGCCGGCTCGGGCTGCCCGCCTCGGGCTACCTGTACGGCACGTACGAGAACCCGACCAACGCTGGCGACGGCTACTCGATGGCCTACCACGCGGGCGCCGAGCTGTCGGGCATCGAATGCTTCCAGGTCAACCCGCTGATCAAGGACTACAACGGGCCGGCGTGCGCGTACGTGGCCAATCCCTTTGGCGGATACCAGGTCAACGCGCACGGCGAGCGGTTCGTGGACTCCGACTACTGGTCGGGGCAGATGATGGCCGAGGTCAAAAGCGAGATCGACTCCGCGCGCGGGCCCATCTATCTCAAGGTGACGCATCTGTCCGACGAGACGCTGACGGCGCTGGAAAACATCCTGCACACCACCGAACGGCCCACCCGGGGCACATTCCACGCCAACCGGGGCCACGACTACCGCACCCACGACATCGAGATGCATATCTCCGAGATCGGTTTGTGCAGTGGGCATTCCGCGTCCGGCGTGTGGGTCGACGAGCAGGCCCGCACCACGGTGCCCGGCCTGTACGCCGCCGGGGACATGGCCTGCGTCCCGCACAACTACATGATCGGGGCGTTCGTGTTCGGCGACCTCGCCGGCACGCACGCCGCGTCCACCCTGGCCGATGTCGCCGCGCCGCAACGGCTTCCGCAGGACCAGGTGCGCGAGGCGCACGAGCTGATCTACCGGCCGCTGCGCCACCCCGACGGGCCGCCGCAGCCGCAGGTCGAATACAAGCTGCGCCGCTTCGTCAACGACTATGTCGCCCCGCCCAAGACGGCGGCCAAACTGTCGCTCGCGATCCGCACCTTCGAGCGGATGAGCGAGGAGATCGCCGAGATGGGCGCCCGCAACCCGCACGAGCTGATGCGCGCGGTGGAGGTGTCGTTCATCCGGGACTGCGCCGAGATGGCCGCCCGATCCTCGCACACCCGCACCGAATCGCGGTGGGGCCTCTATCACGACCGCGCCGATCTGCCCGGCCGCGACGACGCCCAGTGGGGCTACCACCTCAACCTTCGCAAAGACGCCGGCGGGGAGATGGTGTTCCTCAAGCGGCCGGTGGCGCCGTACTTCGTGCCGGTCCCGGAGCTGGACGGCCTGCCGCCCACCGACCGGACCGTGTACCCGGTGGAGGAGCCGCCGCTGATCGGCGGCCAGGCCCCGGCCACGGCGGTGTCCCGAATCGCCTCGGCGACAACGGCTTTCGAGCCGCCCTCGCCTCGCATCGCCGAAGTGCTGGCGCTCGAGGAGCCGACGGTCGCCGACCTGGCGCGCTACCTGGCCGACTTCGATCCCGGCGTGCGCCGCACCGCGGTGGCCACGCTGACCGAGCACATCCCCGACGGGTACGCCCCCGCGCTGTTGGCGGTGCTGGGCGACGACGACGCGGCCGTGCGCCGCACCGGCGCCGACGGGATCCGCGAACTGGTCGAGGTGCTGCCCGAGCCCGAAAAGGCCCGGGAATACCTGGATTCGGCCGACCGCGTGGTGCGGGCGGCGGCGCTGTACGTGCTGGCGGCACGCCGCGCCGGTGACAGCGCCCACTACCGCCGCGCCCTCGCCGATGCCGATCATCGGGTGCGCATCGAGGCGGTGCGCGCGCTGGTGTCCGTCGACGACGTGCAGGGCGTCGTCGACGCCGCCGACGACGAGAACCGGGAGGTCCGGATCGCCGCGGCCGCCGGTCTGGCGACGCTAGCGGCGGTGGCAGCCCCAGCTAGCCGGGCGGTGCGCGGGCTGGTCGCCGACACCGACCCGTTGGTCCGTGCCGCCGGCCTCGCCGCGCTGGGTGAGATCGGTTGCGGCCAAGACGATTACGCCGCCGTCAAGCAGGCGCTACGGGCCCCGGCCTGGCAGGTGCGCGAAGGCGCGGCGCGCGCGCTGGCCGGCGCGGCTGCGGATTTCGCGGTTCCCCAGCTGTCCGAGGCGCTCAGCGACGCGCACCTGGACGTGCGCAAGGCGGCGGTGCTCAGCCTGACGCGCTGGGCGGCCGAACCCGACGCCCGCGACGCGCTTGGGATCGCGCTCAAGGACAGCGACGCCGACGTGCGGGCCTACGCCCGCCGGGCGCTCGAGCACGACGGCTCGCTGCAGAACGGCTAGTCAGCGCAGGATCTTGGCGTAGAGGAGGCTGTCCTGCGGCTCGGGTCCCATCGTGGGGTAGACGGCGTGCCGGGCCAGCCGGCCCTCCAGGAAGAAGCCGGCGTGCTCGAGCAGACGCGCCGAGCGTTCGTTGTCGACGCTGCAGGTGGCCCAGACCCGATACACGTCGCGATCGGCGTCGAGCGCGGTTAGCAGCATGCCGAGCACCTCCGACATCAGGCCCTTGCCCCACCACCGCCGGCCCAGGCAGTAGCCGATCTCGACCGAGTGCGCCGCCGTGCGTCGGCAGCTGGCCAGCCCGACGACCTCGCCGCGGTGCCGCAGTTCGATCACCCAGGTCTTCTCGTCGGCGGCCGCGTTGAGCTTTTCGGTGATCACCCGCCGCGTCGCCGCGACGTCGGGATGCGGTGCCCACAGCAGATACTTGGTGACCTGCGGATCGCGCGCGACCCGCTGGTACAGCGGTCCGGCGTCGTCGAGCGTGGGTAGGCGCAGGGTCAGCCGCGGCCCGTTGATGCGGTCGGGTGGGTAGTCGGGCATGGCGATGCGCCCTTTAGAGGCCGAGCGCGCGGTAGGTGTTGCGGACGAATCTCGGTTGGGCCGTGCGGAGTTTGGCCAGCGACGTGTTGCCCGCGACAGCCGTGGCCGCGTCGACGGTCAGGTCCGGCAGATTCTGGATGAGGTAGATCAGGACCAGATCCGCGGTGGGATCGGCCTGCCACCAGGTCCCGTAGGCGCCGGGCCAGCTGAACGTGCCGACGCCGCCGGGTCCGAACAGCGGTGTGCTTTTTGCCGGATCGGTCACCACCGACAGGTTCAGCCCGAAGCCGCGGCCGACCCAATACGGCGCGCCCAGGAAGTTGTGCCGCTTCTGCTCGTCGGTCAGCCGGTCGGTGCGCATCAGCCGCACGGACTCCTCCGAGAGCACCCGCGCCCCGTCGATCGTTCCGCCGCCGAGCAGCATTCGCACGAAGCGCAGGTAATCGTCGGCGCTCGACCACAACCCGCCGCCGGCATTGCAGAACGACGGCGGCGTGAGGTGCGGCGGGCCCATCACCCCGTGCTGCAGCTGGTGCTCGTTGGTGAGCCGGTACATGGTCGCCGCGCGCCGCCGCGCCTCGGCGGTGACGAAGAACCCGGTGTCGGTCATGCCCGCCGGCCCCAGGATCCGTTCGTCGAGAACCTGATGGAACGGCTTGCCGTCGATGCGGGAAGCGATGACGCCCAGCAGGTCGATGGAGTGGCTGTAGGTGACCCGCTCGCCGGGTTGGTGCACCAGCGGCAGCTTGGCCAGTTCGGCCAGCCACGCGTCCGGGCCTTGGTTGAACGGCAGCCGCATGTAGGCCTTGGCGATCGGGCCGGACACCGAGAATCCGTACGCCAGGCCGCTGGTATGGGTGAGTAGGTCCTCGATGAGGATGGCGCGGTTCACCGGGTGGGTGCGGTCCAACGGGCCATGCGAATCGTCGAGCACCCGCACGCCGGCCAGCTCCGGCGCCCAGCGCACGACCGGATCCTTGAGCGTCAGCTTGCCCTCGTCGACCAGGCTCATGATCGTCGCGACCGTCACCGGCTTGGTCATCGACGCGATGCGAAACAGCGTGTCCCGCTGCATCGGCAGGCCCGCGTCCACGTCGCGGTAGCCGATCTCGTTGACCTGCAGCAGTTCTCCGCGCTGCCATACCACCGTCACCGCGCCGGCGAGCAGGCCGGCGTCGCACACCTCGCGGACGGAGGCCGCGTTGCCGTCAAGGGTCGAGCGATTCACCCGGTCAGGTTAGCGGGCCGGCGCCGCCGCGCGACCGGCGCCGCCGCGCACGGACGCGGCGCAACGCGCGCGAACGCGGCGCAACGCGCGCCGACGGACCGTCCGATTCTCCTCCCACGCGACACTGGGCGAAGCGATGGGTGTTTTGCCCGCCTCCGAGCGACAACGGGCCGGGACGCGGGCCGTGGCGGGTGCCGCCCGTAGCGGTGCCGCTCGTGGCGGGTGCCGCTCGGCAACTTGTCGCTGGGAGGTGGGCACACATCGTGTGCCTCCCCGGAGAGACTCGTGGGACGCGTGTGACGAGCGCGACCGGGGAGCGATGCGCGCCACACGCGGCCGGCGCCGCCGCCCCCGAAATAAGTGCTACGCTGCCGTGCAGTCGACATCCTTTAACGATCCGTCCGGTGAGGCGGAGAAGGAGGTCAAGTTTCGTATGGGTGCTGCGGGCGACACGCGCTCAGGCAGTGATTCCCGGGAATTGATGTCGGCGGCCGACGTGGGCCGCACCATTTCCCGTATCGCACACCAGATCATCGAAAAGACGGCCCTCGACGGCCCCGACGCTCCGCGGGTCGTGCTGCTGGGCATCCCCACTCGCGGCGTGATCCTGGCCGAACGCCTGGCCGGCAACATCGGCGAATACAGCGGCGTCGAGGTCGGCCACGGCGCGCTGGACATCACCCTGTACCGCGACGACCTGATGCAAAAACCACCCCGGCCGCTGGAAGCCACCTCGATCCCGGCCGGCGGCATCGACGACGCCTTGGTGATCCTGGTCGACGACGTGCTCTACTCCGGCCGCTCGGTGCGCTCCGCCCTGGACGCGCTGCGCGACGTCGGCCGCCCCCGGGTGGTGCAGCTGGCGGTGCTGGTCGACCGGGGCCACCGCGAACTGCCGCTGCGCGCCGACTATGTGGGCAAGAACGTCCCCACCTCACGCACCGAGAGCGTGCACGTGTTGTTGCGGGAGAGCGACGGTGACGACGGGGTGGTGATCTCGCGATGACCCGACACCTGCTTGCCGCCGGGGACCTGAGCCTCGACGACGCCACCGCCATCCTCGACGACGCCGACCGCTTCGCCCAGGCGCTGGTCGGCCGCGAGATCAAGAAACTGCCGACGCTGCGCGGCCGCACCATCGTGACGATGTTCTACGAGAACTCGACCCGCACCCGGGTGTCCTTCGAGGTGGCCGGCAAGTGGATGAGCGCCGACGTGATCAACGTCAGCGCCGCCGGATCGTCGGTGGGCAAGGGCGAGTCGCTGCGCGACACCGCGCTGACGCTGCGGGCCGCCGGGGCCGATGCGCTGATCATCCGGCACCCGGCGTCGGGGGCCGCGCACCTGCTTGCCGAATGGACACGCGCCGGCGGCGATTCCGGCCCCTCGGTGATCAACGCCGGCGACGGCACCCATGAGCACCCGACGCAGGCGCTGCTGGACGCGCTCACCATCCGCCAGCGGCTCGGCGGCATCGAGGGCCGGCGGGTCGTGATCGTCGGCGACGTCCTGCACAGCCGGGTCGCCCGCTCCAACGTCATGCTGCTGCACACCCTGGGCGCCGAAGTGGTGCTGGTGGCACCGCCGACGCTGCTGCCGGTCGGCGTCGACGGCTGGCCGGTGACGGTGTCGAACGACTTCGACGCCGAGCTACCCGCCGCCGACGCGGTGCTGATGCTGCGCGTGCAGGCCGAGCGGATGAACGGCGGCTTCTTCCCGTCGGTGCGCGAATACTCGTCCCTGTACGGGCTTTCCGATCGCCGCCAGGCGATGCTGCCCGGGCACGCCGTGGTGCTGCACCCCGGGCCGATGCTGCGCGGCATGGAGATCGCGTCATCGGTGGCCGATTCGTCGCAATCGGCCGTGCTGCAACAGGTTTCCAATGGTGTGCACGTGCGGATGGCGGTGCTGTTTCACGTGCTGGTGGGTGCCGAGTCGGCCGGAAGCGAGGGGGCCGCATGAGCGTGTTGCTGCGCGGGGTTCGGCTGTACGGCGAAGGCGACCGCGTCGACGTCCTGGCCGAGGACGGTCAGATCGCCGAGATCGGCCCGGGCCTGAAGATCCCCGACACCGCCGACGTCATCGACGCGACGGGCCAGGTGCTGCTGCCTGGGTTCGTCGACCTGCACACCCACCTGCGCGAACCGGGCCGCGAATATGCCGAAGACATCGAAACCGGTTCGGCCGCCGCGGCTTTGGGCGGCTACACCGCGGTGTTCGCGATGGCCAACACCAACCCGGTCGCCGACAGCCCGGTGGTCACCGACCACGTCTGGCATCGGGGCCAGGAGGTCGGCCTGGTGGACGTGCACCCGGTGGGCGCCGTCACCGTCGGGCTGGCCGGCAAGGAGCTCACCGAGATGGGCATGATGGCCGCCGGGGCCGCGCAGGTGCGGATGTTCTCCGACGACGGCATCTGCGTGCACGATCCGCTGGTGATGCGCCGCGCCCTCGAGTACGCCACCGGGCTGGGCGTGCTCGTCGCCCAGCACGCCGAGGAGCCGCGGCTGACCGTCGGCGCCGTCGCCCACGAGGGACCCACCGCCGCCCGGCTGGGCCTGTCCGGATGGCCACGGGCCGCCGAGGAATCCATCGTCGCCCGCGACGCGCTGCTGGCGCGCGACGCCGGCGCCCGGGTGCACATCTGCCACGCCTCCACCGCCGGCACCGTCGAGATCGTGAAATGGGCTAAGGATCAAGGGATTTCGATCACCGCCGAGGTCACCCCGCACCACTTGATGCTCGACGACAGCCGGCTGTCCAGCTACGACGGGCGTAACCGCGTCAACCCGCCGCTGCGCGAGGCGGCCGACGCGGTTGCGCTGCGCCAGGCGCTGGCCGACGGCGTCATCGACTGCGTGGCCACCGATCACGCCCCGCACGCCGAGCACGAGAAGTGCGTGGAGTTCTCCGCGGCGCGGCCCGGCATGCTGGGACTGCAGACGGCGCTGTCGATCGTCGTGCAGACGATGGTCATCCCGGGGCTGCTGACCTGGCGTGGCCTCGCCCGGGTGATGAGCGAGAACCCCGCGCGCATCGTGGGCCTGCCCGATCACGGCCGGCCGCTGGAAGTGGGGGAGCCGGCCAACCTGACCGTGGTGGACCCCGACGCCTCCTGGACCGTCGCCGGGCCCGACCTGGCCAGCCGGTCGGCCAACACGCCCTACGAAGCGATGACCCTGCCCGCCACCGTGACCGCGACCCTGCTGCGCGGCAAGGTCACCTGCCGAGACGGGAAGTGCCCGGCATGAATTCGGGCACGCTGGCGGGGTCGCTGATCTTCGCGGCCGTGCTGGTGGTGGTGATCACGGTGGTGATCCAGCTGATGATGCGCAGCTGGCAGCGCCGCGCGCAGCGGCAGGCGGAGCTGATCGGCGACCTGCCGCAGATCCCGGACCAGGTCGGTGCGGCGAGCATCACCACCCGCGGCCACTATTGCGGGTCCATGATGGCGCCGGGCTGGAACGAGCGGATCGCGGCGGGCGATCTCGGTTACCGCAGCAAAGCGGTGCTGACCCGCTACGCCGGGGGCATCATGGTGGAACGCCTGCGGGCCCACCCGATTTGGATTCCACGGGACTCGATCACGGCCATCCGCATGGAGCGCGGAATGGCGGTCAGGCCGGCCCGGATCGGCATTCTGGCGATCCGCTGGCGGCTGCCGTCGGGCGTCGAGATCGACACCGGTTTCCGGGCGGATCACCGCCATGACTACGACCCGTGGCTGGAGGAACGGGATGGCCAGGAGAATGAGGTCGCGTGAGCAGTAAGGCCCTATTGGTACTCGAAGACGGCCGCGTCTTCACCGGCACCCCGTTCGGCAAGATCGGCCAAACACTGGGCGAGGCCGTGTTTTCCACCGGCATGTCCGGTTACCAGGAGACGCTGACCGATCCCAGTTACCACCGGCAGATCGTGGTGGCCACCGCGCCGCAGATCGGCAACACCGGCTGGAACGACGAGGACGCCGAGAGCCGCGGCGACAAGATCTGGGTCGCCGGCTACGCGGTGCGCGATCCCTCGCCGCGCCCGTCCAACTGGCGGGCCACCGGCACCCTGGAGGACGAACTGATCCGCCAGCACGTCGTCGGGATCGCCGGCATCGACACCCGGGCGGTGGTGCGGCACCTGCGCACCCGCGGCTCGATGAAGGCGGGCGTGTTCTCCGGGGACGCGCTCGCCGACCCCGACGAGCTGTTGCAGCGGGTGCGGGGCCAGCAGTCCATGCTGGGCGCCGACCTGGCCGGCGAGGTCAGCACGCCGGACACCTACATCGTGGAACCCGAAGGGGAGCCCCGGTTTACGGTGGCCGCGCTGGACCTGGGCATCAAGACCAACACGCCGCGCAACTTCGCCCGCCGCGGCATCCGCACCCACGTGCTGGCGTCCTCGGCGACCTACCGGCAGATCGCCGACATCAATCCGGACGGCGTGTTCCTGTCCAACGGCCCGGGCGACCCGGCCACCGCCGACCACATCGTGGCGGTGACCCGCGAGGTGCTGGGCGCCGGAATCCCGCTGTTCGGCATCTGTTTCGGCAACCAGATCCTGGGCCGCGCGCTGGGCCTGTCCACCTACAAGATGGTGTTCGGTCACCGCGGCATCAACATCCCGGTGATCGACCACGCCACCGGGCGGGTGGCGGTGACCGCACAGAATCACGGCTTCGCACTCGAGGGGGAGGCCGGACAGTCCTTCGACACGCCGTTCGGCCAGGCGATCGTCAGCCACACGTGCGCCAACGACGGGGTGGTCGAGGGTGTCAAACTCGCCGACGGACGGGCCTTTTCGGTTCAATACCATCCCGAGGCCGCCGCCGGGCCGCACGACGCGAATTATCTGTTCGACCAATTCATCGAGTTGATGGCGGCCCCAAACCGCGGAAAGGGGCGGTAGTGCCGCGTCGCGCCGATTTGCGTCACGTCCTGGTGATCGGCTCCGGGCCGATCGTCATCGGTCAGGCCTGCGAGTTCGACTACTCGGGCACCCAGGCCTGCCGGGTGCTGCGGGCCGAGGGCCTGGAGGTCAGCCTGGTCAACTCCAACCCGGCGACCATCATGACCGACCCGGAGTACGCCGACCACACCTACGTCGAGCCGATCACCGCCGCATTCGTCGAGAAGGTGATCGCCCAGCAGGCCGAGCGCGGCAACAAGATCGACGCCCTGCTGGCCACCCTGGGCGGGCAGACCGCGCTCAACACCGCGGTCGCGCTCTACGAGAACGGCGCGCTGGAGCGCCACGGCGTCGAGCTCATCGGGGCCGACTTCGACGCCATCCAGCGCGGCGAGGACCGGCAGATGTTCAAGGACATCGTCGCCAAGGTGGGCGGTGAATCCGCCCGCAGCCGAGTGTGTTTCACCATGGAAGAGGTCCGCGAGACGGTCGAGGAGCTGGGCCTGCCGGTGGTGGTGCGGCCCAGCTTCACCATGGGCGGTCTGGGTTCGGGGATGGCGCGATCCGTCGAGGAGGTCGACCGGATGGCCGGCGCCGGGCTGGCCGAAAGCCCCAGCGCCAACGTGCTCATCGAGGAATCGATCTACGGCTGGAAAGAATTCGAGCTCGAGTTGATGCGCGACGGCAACGACAACGTCGTCGTGGTGTGCTCGATCGAGAACTTCGACCCGATGGGCGTGCACACCGGTGATTCGGTCACCGTCGCGCCGGCCATGACGCTGACCGACCGCGAATACCAGCGGATGCGGGACCTGGGCATCGCGATCCTGCGCGAGGTGGGCGTGGACACCGGGGGCTGCAACATCCAGTTCGCGATCAACCCGGCCGACGGCCGGCTGATCGTCATCGAGATGAACCCCCGGGTGTCGCGGTCAAGCGCCTTGGCGTCCAAGGCCACCGGCTTCCCGATCGCCAAGATCGCCGCCAAGCTGGCCATCGGCTACACCCTCGACGAGATCGTCAACGACATCACCAAGGAGACCCCGGCCTGCTTCGAGCCCACCCTGGACTACGTGGTGGTCAAGGCCCCGCGGTTCGCCTTCGAGAAGTTCCCGGGCGCCGACCCCACCCTGACCACCACGATGAAATCCGTCGGCGAGGCAATGTCGTTGGGCCGCAACTTCATTGAGGCGCTGGGCAAGGTGATGCGCTCGCTGGAGACCAGCCGCACGGGCTTTTGGACCAAGCCGGACCCCGACGGCGACGTCGAGGAGGTGCTGACCCGGCTGCGCACCCCGACCGAGGGCCGCCTCTACGACATCGAACTCGCGCTGCGCCTGGGCGCTTCGGTGGAACGCGTCGCCGAGGCCAGCGGCGTCGACCCGTGGTTCGTCGCGCAGATCGGCGAGCTGATCACGCTGCGCGCCGAACTGATCGCCGCCCCGGTCCTCGACGCCGACCTGCTGCGGCGCGGCAAGCACAACGGGCTTTCGGACCGCCAGATCGCCGCGCTGCGACCGGAATTGGCCGGCGAGAACGGGGTGCGCTCGCTACGCGAGCGCCTCGGCGTGCACCCGGTGTACAAGACCGTCGACACCTGCGCGGCCGAGTTCGAGGCCAAGACGCCGTATCACTACAGCAGCTACGAGCTCGACCCCGCCGCCGAGACCGAGGTGGCCCCGCAGACCCAGAAACCCAAGGTGCTGATCCTGGGTTCGGGCCCCAACCGGATCGGGCAGGGCATCGAATTCGACTACAGTTGCGTGCACGCGGCAACGACGTTGAGCCAGGCCGGTTTCGAGACCGTGATGGTCAACTGCAACCCCGAGACCGTGTCGACCGACTACGACACCGCCGACCGGCTGTACTTCGAACCGCTCACCTTCGAGGACGTCCTGGAGGTGTTTCGCGCCGAGCAACAATCGGCCGGGGACGGGCCGGGGGTGGTCGGGGTGATCGTGCAACTCGGCGGTCAAACCCCGCTGGGGCTGGCGCAACGCCTCGCCGACGCCGGCGTGCCGATCGTCGGCACCCCGCCGGAAGCCATCGACCTGGCCGAGGACCGCGGCGCGTTCGGCGACGTGCTCACCGCGGCCGGCCTGCCGGCCCCGAAGTACGGCACTGCAACCACTTTCGACCAGGCCCGCCGGATCGCCGAAGACATCGGATACCCGGTGCTGGTGCGCCCGTCCTACGTGCTGGGCGGTCGCGGCATGGAGATCGTCTACGACGAGGAGACGCTGCGGGGCTACATCACCCGCGCGACCGAGCTCTCGCCCGAACACCCGGTGCTGGTCGACCGCTTCCTCGAAGACGCCGTGGAGATCGACGTCGACGCGCTCTGCGACGGCACCGAGGTGTACATCGGCGGCATCATGGAGCACATCGAGGAGGCCGGCATCCACTCCGGCGACTCGGCCTGCGCGCTGCCGCCGGTCACGCTGGGCCGCAGCGACATCGAGAAGGTGCGCCGCGCGACCGAGTCCATCGCGCACGGCATCGGTGTGGTGGGGCTGCTGAACGTGCAATACGCGCTCAAGGACGACGTGCTCTACGTCCTCGAGGCCAACCCGCGGGCCAGCCGTACGGTGCCGTTCGTGTCCAAGGCCACCGCGATCCCGCTCGCCAAGGCGTGCGCCCGGGTCATGTTGGGCGCCAGCATCTCCCAGCTTCGCGAGGAGGGGCTGCTGGCGGCTTCCGGGGACGGGGCACACGCGGCGCTGGACGCCCCGATCGCCGTCAAGGAGGCGGTGTTGCCCTTCCACCGCTTCCGCCGCATCGACGGCGCCGCCATCGATTCGCTGCTCGGCCCGGAGATGAAGTCCACCGGCGAGGTGATGGGAATCGACCGCGACTTCGGCAGCGCGTTCGCCAAGAGCCAGACCGCCGCCTACGGGTCGCTGCCGGCGCGGGGCACGATCTTCGTGTCGGTCGCCAACCGCGACAAGCGCTCGCTGGTGTTTCCCGTCAAGCGCCTGGCCGACCTGGGATTCCGCGTCCTCGCCACCGAGGGCACCGCGGAGATGTTGCGCCGCAACGGGATTCCGTGCGACGAGGTGCGCAAGCACTTCGAGGACCCGCAGCCGGGGCGGCCCGCGCAGTCGGCGGTGGACGTGATCAAGGCCGGTGAGGTCGACATGGTGATCAACACCCCCTACGGCAATTCCGGTCCGCGCATCGACGGCTACGAAATCCGTTCGGCCGCGGTGTCGGTCAACATCCCCTGCGTCACCACGGTGCAGGGCGCGTCGGCCGCGGTGCAGGGCATCGAAGCGGGCATCCGCGGCGACATCGGGGTGCGCAGCCTGCAGGAGCTGCACAGCCAGATCGGCCAGGGCGGCCTGCCCGGAAACGGGGCCCGGTGACCGGCTTCGGGGTCCGGCTGAGCGACGCGAAGGCCGAACGCGGACCGCTGTGCATGGGCATCGACCCGCACCCCGAGCTGCTGCGGGCCTGGGGGCTGCCCACCACCGCCGACGGGCTGGCCGCGTTCTGCGACATCTGCATCGAGGCGTTCTCCGGCTTCGCCGTCGTCAAGCCGCAGGTGGCGTTCTTCGAGGCGTACGGCGCGGCCGGATTCGCGGTGCTGGAACGCACCATCGCGGCCCTGCGGTCGGCCGGCGTGCTGGTGCTGGCCGACGCCAAGCGCGGCGACATCGGAACGACGATGGCCGCCTATGCCGCCGCCTGGGCGGGGGATTCGCCGCTGGCCGCCGACGCGGTGACGGCCACGCCGTACCTGGGGTTCGGGTCGTTGCGGCCGCTGCTGGAAGCCGCCGCCGCGCACGACCGGGGGGTGTTCGTGCTCGCCGCGACCTCCAACCCGGAGGGCGCGACCGTGCAGCGGGCCGCCTTCGACGGCCGCACGGTGGCCCAGCTGGTCGTCGACCAGGCGGCCGTGGTGAATCGGTCCGCGACCCCGTCCGGGCCCGGATACGTCGGCGTCGTCGTGGGCGCGACGGTGCTGCAGGCGCCCGATCTCAGCGCCCTGGGTGGGCCCGTGCTGGTGCCGGGCCTCGGGGTGCAGGGCGGGCGCCCCGAGGCGCTCGCCGGGCTGGGCGGCGCCGAGCCGGGGCAGCTGCTGCCCGCGGTCGCGCGCGAGGTGCTGCGGGCCGGGCCGGGGGTGGCGGAGCTGCGCGGGGCGGCCGAACGGATGCTGGACGCTGTCGCCTACCTGGCGGTGTGAGCTAGTCCGATGGCGGCGACCCGCTGCGCCCGGCTACGCCGCGCTTGCGATCGCCGCTAGTCCGACGCCAGCGCCGTGCTGGGCTGGGCCGTTTCGACGATGACCGTGGTGGCCTTGACGACGGCCACCGCCACGCTGCCGGGACGCAGCTGCAACTCCTCGGCGGCCTCGGTGCTCATCAGCGAGACGACGGTGAACGGGCCGCACTGCATCTCCACCTGGGTCATCACCTTGTCGCTGACCACCGCGGTGACCAGCCCGACGAAGCGGTTGCGGGCCGAGCTGCCGATGCTGAGCGGGTCGGCCGGCGGCGCGGGCGCGTTGCTGCGGGAGAAGCGGGCGAGGTCCTCGCTGGCGATCACTTTGCGACCGGCCGCGTCGTGACTGACCTCCAACGCCCCCTGGTTGATCCAGCGCCGCACAGTGTCATCACTGACGCCGAGCAGCTCAGCCGCCTGGCGAATTCGCAGGTTGGACACGCCCCGATGGTATCCGATCCGCGACCGCGGATTAGCTGATACGCGGCCCGGGGCCGCCGCCTTCCCGCGGGTACGGAACGCTCTCAGGCCACGATCCCGTTCCTGCGGTGACACGTCCCTCGCCGACGCGAATCCGCGGAAGTGACACGCCCGCCGCCGTGGGGCCCGGGCGGCACACACGACCCCGCGGGACCCCCGCGGCCCGCGCGGCCGCGGGGCGGCGCCGCTGGCCTGCCCTTTGACCGGCCGAACGCGACACGCGCGACACGCCGCGACGAATGCGTGATCCCTCGCACCGCCCCGCCCGGGTGCGCGCCGGCGCGTTTCCGGACGGCCACGTCGTCGCACCCCACGACGGCCCCTTCGGATAAAGTCGCTGGTAGATGGCTTGGCGACGGCCCAAAACGGGCCGCGCCGGGCCCCTCGGCACGGCGTCGCGGCGGGCGCCGTCGACGTCGCGCGGCGGGCCGCTTTGGGGGGACACGCGCCGTTGCATGCTGGGAGTTTGCCCCGTTAAGCAGGGGGGCGGGTTAGATTTCGTCAGGAGGCCTGAGTACGGTCGTCTCCGCTGGCAGAAGAACCGGCGAGACAAAATGAGATCGATTGAAATTGATTGATCAGATACGGAGGAATCGTGGCCCTTCCCCAGTTGACCGACGAGCAGCGCGCGGCCGCGTTGGAGAAGGCGGCTGCCGCACGTCGTGCACGAGCAGAGCTCAAGGACCGGCTGAAGCGTGGCGGCACCAACCTCACCCAGGTGCTCAAGGACGCCGAGACCGACGACGTCCTGGGCAAGATGAAGGTTTCGGCGCTTCTCGAGGCGTTGCCCAAGGTGGGCAAGGTCAAGGCGCAGGAAATCATGACTGAGCTGGAGATCGCCCCCACCCGCCGCCTGCGCGGCCTCGGCGACCGTCAGCGCAAGGCCCTGCTGGAAAAGTTCGGCTCCTAACCCGGCCGCCGACGATGCAGGCCGAACGGCCTGAGGAGAAGGCGGGCAAACCGACCCGAGCCGTGGGCGCACCTGCCCGGGAGCGCCGATGAACGGCGGCGGGGGACCGGACATCCAGCACGGGGCACGTCCCGAACCATCGCGTGCGGGGCGTGTGGTCGTGCTGTCCGGTCCCTCCGCGGTCGGCAAGTCGACCGTGGTCCGATGCCTGCGCGAGCGGGTCCCGGACCTGCATTTCAGCGTCTCGGCCACCACGCGGGCGCCCCGGCCCGGCGAGGTCGACGGCGTCGACTACCACTTCGTCAGCCCCGCCCGCTTCCAGCAGCTCATCGACGAGGGCGCCCTGCTGGAGTGGGCCGAAATTCACGCGGGCCTGCACCGCTCGGGCACCCTGGCCGAGCCGGTTCGCGACGCCACGGCCCGCGGATTCCCGGTTTTGATCGAGGTGGACCTGGCCGGGGCCAGGGCCGTGAAGAGGGCGATGCCCGAGGCCCTGACGGTGTTTTTGGCGCCGCCCAGCTGGGAGGACTTGGAGGCCAGGCTCGTCGGCCGCGGCACCGAGACCCCGGAGGTCATGCGGCGGCGCCTCGAGACGGCCCGCATCGAAATGGCGGCCCGTGACGACTTCGACCGGGTGGTCGTCAACCGTCGATTGGAGTCTGCGTGCGCCGAATTGGTATCCTTGCTGGTGGGAACTGCCCCGGACCGGCACGACCCGGCTGGCCACACCGAAAGCCAGACCACATCCAATCAAGATTGAGCACCGACTTTTCGCCGGCGATCAGCCGTTTTGGGCTCTGGCCCGCCTTCGAACGTAGAGGAGATTGACCTCAGTGACTATTCCGCAGTCCGACGCCGCGCTGGCCGCCGTCCCCGACCGGTTCGACCTGTCCGCCGGGGCGCCGGGCGCCTACGACACCCCGCTGGGCATCACCAACCCGCCCATCGACGAGCTGCTGGACCGGGTCTCGAGCAAGTACGCCCTGGTCATCTACGCGGCCAAGCGGGCCCGTCAGATCAACGATTACTACAACCAGCTCGGCGAGGGCATCCTCGAGTACGTGGGGCCGCTGGTCGAGCCGGGGCTGCAGGAGAAGCCGCTCTCGATCGCGCTCCGCGAGATCCACGGCGACCTGCTCGAGCACACCGAGGGCGAGTAACAGGGCCGGGCCGGGCGCGCTGTGGACCGCACGCGGATCCCCAAACGAGTCGTAGTCGGTGTCTCCGGCGGCATCGCCGCCTACAAGGCGTGCACCGTCGTCCGCCAGCTGTCCGAGGCCGGCCATTCCGTCCGGGTCATCCCGACCGAGTCCGCGCTGCGTTTCGTCGGCGCGGCCACCTTTGAGGCGCTCTCCGGTCAGTCGGTGCACACCGGCGTCTTCAACGACGTTCCCGAGGTCCCGCACGTCCAGCTCGGCAAGCAGGCCGACCTGGTCGTGGTGGCCCCGGCCACGGCGGATCTGCTGGCGCGCGCGGTGCACGGCCGCGCCGACGATCTGCTGACCGCCACGCTGCTCACCGCCCGGTGCCCGGTGCTGTTCGCGCCGGCCATGCACACGGAGATGTGGTTGCACCCGGCCACCGTCGACAACGTGGCGACGTTGCGCCGGCGGGGCGCGGTGGTGCTCGAGCCCGCCGCCGGGCGCCTCACCGGGACGGACAGCGGGTCGGGTCGGCTGCCCGAAGCCGAGGAGATCACCACCCTGGCCCACCTGCTGCTGGAACGCCACGACGCGCTGCCCTACGACCTCGCCGGCTGCAAGATGCTGGTCACCGCCGGCGGCACCCGCGAACCGGTCGACCCCGTGCGCTTCATCGGCAACCGCAGCTCCGGCAAGCAGGGCTATGCGGTGGCGCGGGTGGCGGCCCAGCGCGGCGCCGAGGTCACCCTGATCGCCGGGCACACCGCCCGGCTGATCGATCCCGCCGGTGTCGAGGTCGTCCACGTCAGCTCCGCGGCCCAGCTGGGCGACGCGGTGTCCAAGCGCGCCCCGGAGGCCGACGTGCTGGTGATGGCCGCCGCGGTCGCCGACTTCCGGCCCGCGCACGTTGCCGCCGCCAAGATCAAAAAGAGCGCCTCGAATGAGACGGCGCCCCCGACGATCGAGCTGGTGCGCAACGACGACGTCCTCGCCGGGGCGGTGCGGGCCCGCGCCCACGGGCAGTTGCCCAACATGCGGGCCATCGTCGGCTTTGCCGCCGAGACCGGCGACGCCAGCGGCGACGTGCTGTTTCACGCCCGGGCCAAGCTGCAGCGCAAGGGCTGCGATCTGCTGGTGGTCAACGCCGTCGGTGAGGGACGCGCGTTCGAGGTGGACAGCAACGATGGCTGGCTGCTGGCCTCCGACGGCACCGAGTCCGCACTGCAGCACGGCTCCAAGACATTGATGGCCAGTCGTATCGTGGATGCGATCGCCGCGTTCCTGCACGGGGACAGCGGGTAAAGCGGTCGAGTTCTTCCCGGCTCCGGGACGGGGTGCCGGCCGGGCTGATGCGGGCCGATATAATTCGGTTGACTAACTATTTGGAAGGATTGGCATGAGCGAAAAGGGTCGCCTGTTTACCAGTGAGTCGGTGACTGAGGGACATCCCGACAAGATCTGTGACGCGATCAGCGACTCGGTCCTCGACGCCCTGCTGGCGCAGGACCCCCGCTCACGTGTCGCGGTCGAGACGCTGGTGACCACCGGGCAGGTGCACGTGGTCGGCGAGGTGACGACGACGGCCAAGGAGGCCTTCGCCGACATCACCAACACGGTCCGCGAGCGCATCCTCGACATCGGCTACGACTCGTCGGACAAGGGCTTCGACGGGGCGTCCTGCGGGGTCAACATCGGCATCGGCGCGCAGTCGCCCGACATCGCCCAGGGCGTCGACACCGCCCACGAGACGCGCGTCGAGGGCGCCGCCGACCCGCTGGACGCGCAGGGCGCCGGCGACCAGGGCCTGATGTTCGGCTACGCGATCAACGACACCCCCGAGCGGATGCCGCTGCCCATCGCGCTGGCCCACCGCCTGTCGCGCCGGCTGACCGAGGTCCGCAAGAACGGCGTGCTGCCCTACCTGCGCCCCGACGGCAAGACGCAGGTCACCATCGAATTCGAGGACGACGTCCCGGTCCGGCTGGACACCGTGGTCATCTCCACCCAGCACGCGGCCGACATCGACCTGGAGAACACCCTGACCCCCGACATCCGGGAAAAGGTGCTCAACACCGTGCTCAACGACCTGGCGCACGACACGCTGGACACCTCCTCGACGCGGCTGCTGGTCAACCCGACCGGCAAGTTCGTCGTCGGCGGCCCGATGGGCGACGCCGGGCTGACCGGCCGCAAGATCATCGTCGACACCTACGGCGGCTGGGCGCGGCACGGCGGCGGGGCGTTCTCCGGCAAGGACCCGTCCAAGGTGGACCGCTCGGCGGCGTACGCGATGCGCTGGGTGGCCAAGAACATCGTCGCCGCCGGGCTCGCGGAGCGGGTCGAGGTGCAGGTGGCCTACGCCATCGGCAAGGCGGCGCCGGTCGGGCTGTTCATCGAGACCTTCGGGACCGCGACCGTCGACCCGGTCAAGATCGAGAAGATCGTCCCGGAGGTGTTCGACCTGCGTCCCGGCGCGATCATCCGCGACCTGGACCTGCTGCGCCCGATCTACGCGCAGACCGCCGCCTACGGGCACTTCGGCCGCACCGACGTCGAACTGCCCTGGGAGCAGCTGAACAAGGTCGACGACCTCAAGCGCGCCATCTAGGTTGCCCGCCGCCTCGAATGTGACGTCGCAGTCACGTTCGGCGCCGAGCGTGACCACAGTGTCACGTTCGACGGGTCACCGCGGTGGACCCGGGTGGTCGGAATCGAGCGCGGGCAGCCCGTCGATGCTGCGCCGGTTGCGGTTGATCAGCCGGGTGTAGGCCTCGTCGGGCGCCTTGTGGTGATACGCGTTGAGGACCGGTCGCTCGTCGACCAGCTCGTAGTAGGGCACCGCGAATCCGCACGCGTCGGCGATCCGCTCCACATCGACCACGATGATGGCGCGGATCCCCGCATGCCGGTCACCGAAATGCGTGATGAGATCGGTGAATTCGGCGTCGTCGGGCCGGATCACCCGCCCAGTGCCGAACAGCCGCAGGATCCGCGAGTTGCGGGTGAACGAGCAGAACATGACAGTGATGCGGCCGTTGTCGCGCAGATGGGCGATGGTCTCCACGCCGCTGCCGAACAGGTCCAGGTAGGCCACGGTGCGCTCGTCGAGCACCGCGAACGTGTCGCAATATCCCTTGGGGGACATGTTGATTCGTCCTCCCTCGGAGGGCGCGGTGGCGACGAAGAACACGGCCTGTTCGCGGATGAAGTCGCGCAGCGACTCGTCGATGCTGTCAAATTCCTTCGCCACCCGTGCAGCGTAACCGCTAGCTAGCCGGTGAAGCGGTAGTCGTCCAGATCGAATCGCCGGCTGCGCCAGTACACCTCCGGGGTGGTGCCCGGCCGCAGCGGCACGTCGCCGTTCTTGTCGAAGTAATAGCTGTTGGCCAGCCGGCAACTGTCCTGCCAGAAGATCTGCCGGTGCCGCCGGCGCATCATCTCGGCGAAGTAGCGGTCGTTGGCTTCCTCGCTCACCTCGACGCGGGTCGCGCCCAGGCGCTCCGCCCGCTTGAGGCACCGCACGATGTGATGGGTCTGCGCCTCGATGAGCGCGAAATACGAAGAGCCGACGTAACCGTACGGGCCGAACACCGTGAACAGGTTGGGGAAGCCCGGAACGGTGACGCCCTCGTAGGCCTGCAAGCGGTGCTCGTCCCAGAACCGGCTCAACGAGCGACCGCCGCTGCCCGTGACCGCGAACGTGGGGACGCTGTCGGGGTCCATCACCTTGAAGCCGGTCGCCAAGATGAGCACGTCGATCTCGTGGGTTTCGCCGTCGGTGGTCGCCACCGCGTCGGGCGTGATCTTGTCGATCGGTTCGGTGATCAGGCGCACGTTGTCGCGGTTGAACGTGGCCAGGTAGCCGTTGTGGAAGCCGGGGCGCTTGCAGCCGACGGCGTAGCGCGGGGTGAGTTGCTCGCGCACCACCGGGTCGCGGACCTGCCGCCGCAGATAGGCGCGTCCCAGCGTGGCCATCCTCTTGGCCAGCGGGATCACCGTGAAGTAGTGCGCCGAGATCGGGAAGGTCAGTTCCACGTACGCCTGGCTGAGCAGCCGCTGCAGCGCCTTGCCGCCCGGGATGCGCATCGCCCAGCGCGCCGGCGCGGGCAGCGGGACGTCCAGCTTCGGGAAACACCAGATCGGGGTGCGCTCAAACACGGTGAGCGACGAGACAATTGGCGCGATCTCGGGGATCACCTGCACGGCCGACGCGCCGGTGCCGATCACCGCGACGCGCTTGCCGCGCAAATCCTGGCCGTGATCCCACCGCGCGGTGTGCATCGTGACGCCGGCGAACGAGTCCACGCCGTCGATGTCGGGCAGGTTCGGCACCGTCAGCACGCCGCAGGCGCTGATCAAAAACCTCGCCGTGACTTCGCCGCCGGGGTCGGTCTGCACCCGCCACAGCCCGCGCTCGTCGTCGAAGTCGGCCGCCTGCACCTTGGTGTTGAACCGGATCCGCGAGCGGACGCCGTACTTGTCGGCGCAGTGTTCGGCGTAGGCCTTGAGCTCGCGGCCCGGCGCGTAGGTGCGCGACCAGTGCCGGCTCTGCTCGAAGGAGAACTGGTAGGAGAACGACGGAATGTCCACCGCGATACCGGGATAGGTGTTCCAGTGCCAGGTGCCGCCGACCCCGTCGCCGGCCTCGAGCACCAGGTAATCGGGCAGCCCCGCCTTGTCGAGGTTGATGGCGGCGCCGATGCCGGAGAATCCGGCACCGATGATCAGCGTGTGGTAATCGGGGGTTTCCCCGTCCATCCGGGCGAAGGTGCGCTCCGTCATGAACTCACCGTACGCCCCGGGCTCAGCCCCGCAGGGCGGTTCGCAGCGCCGCCAGGCCGCGCTCGAGCGCCGCGGTGGCCGCGGGCACCACACCGGCGTAGCCCAGGTAGCCGTGCACCAGCGTCTCGGCGTTGTGCACCTCGGCGGCGACCCCGGCAGCCGCCAGCAGTTCGCCGTACCGGATGCCGTCGTCGCGCAGCGGGTCATAGCCGGCGACGCCGATGTAGGCCGGCGCCAGGTTGCTCAGGTCCTTCGCGCGCCCCGGCGCCATGTCCGACGGCGGGTCGGACAGGTCGACTTCGCCCGCGTACCAACGGGAGAACTCGGCGACGGCCCTGACGTCGAGGATCGGCGCGGTGGCGTTCTCGGCGAAGGACGGCAGCGTGGCGTCCCACATGGTCGACGGGTACCACAACAACTGGAATTTCAGGGCCGGTCCGCCGTGATCGCGTGCCCGCTGCGCGACCGCGGCGGCGATCGTGCCGCCGGCCGAATCCCCGGCGACGGCCATCCGGCCCGGGTCGCCGTGCAGGTCGGCGGCGTGCCCGGCGACCCAAAGCGTTGCCGCCCACGCGTCTTCGACCGCGCCGGGGTAGGGGTGCTCGGGCGCGAGCCGGTAGTCGACCGACACCACGATCGCGTCGGCGCCGACGGCATGCTGGCGCGCCGTGCCGTCGTGGGTGTCGAGGTCGCCGATCACGAAGCCGCCGCCATGGAAGAACAACACGACGGGCGCCCCGGTTTGACCGTCGGAATGGCTTGGCGGCCAATAGATCCGGATCGCGACCGGCCCGGCGGGGCCGGCAATCGTGCGGTCCTCGACCCGCAGCTCGGGATGCAGCGGCCTGCGCGGCAGGTCGCGGAACCGCTGGCGCGCCGCGGCGATGCCGTCCTCGGTGGATAGCCGGAAGGGAACCGCGTCCAGTACCTTCTGCAGGATGGGGTCGATCGCGGGTTTCTCGTCGGCTGTGTTATCCAAGCTGGGCATGGACGTACCGTACGCACCTCGTCTGGTGGCCGGCGCCTGGGTGGTGGCCGGCTGGGTGGCCCTCGGCTACGGCATCTACCTGACCGTGCTGGCGCTGCGCTCGCCGCCCGGAATGGAGCTGACCGGGCACTGGGTGCTGCAGCCGGCGTTCAAGGCCTCGATGGCGATCCTGCTGATGCTCGCCGCCGCCGGGCACGGATGCGTACGGGAGCGGCGGTGGCTGATGCCGGCCCTGCTGTTGTCGGCCCTGGGCGACTGGGTGCTCGCGATCCCGTGGTGGACGCTGTCCTTCGAGATCGGCCTGGCGGCATTCCTGTTGGCGCACATGTGTTTCATCGGTGCCCTGCTGCCGCTGGTTCCCCCGCTGTCGTGGTCGTCGCAAGCCGAGCGGCCCGCGGCGCTCCGGATCGCCGCGGTGGTCCTGATGTGCCTGGTGTCGATCGCGCTGCTGGTGTGGTTTTGGCCGCACCTGGGCCCGGACAAGCTGACGTTGCCGGTGACGGTCTACATCGTGGTGCTGACCGCGATGGTGTGCACGGCGCTGCTGGCGAAAATGCCGACGATCTGGACGGCGGTGGGGGCGGTGTGTTTCGCGGCCTCGGATTCGATGATCGCGATCAGCCGCTTCATCCTGGGCAACGAGGCGCTCGCCGTGCCGATCTGGTGGTCGTACGCGGCGGCCCAGATCCTGATCACGGCGGGATTCTTCTTCGGCCGCGAGCTTCCCGGCCAGGACGGCGGGGACGCCGCGGCGCCCGCCGAAGGCTGATCTGTCGGTGGTCGCCGGTACGCTGCGGGCCGGACGGTAAAGGCATTGGATAGCACCATGATTCGCGGCCCGAGGGCGCCGTGAGCCCCAGCGCGCGCACGCCGGTCGAAGTGGAACCCATCGCCCGCGTGCTGCCGATGCTGTCCGTGCCGCACCTGGACCGCGAGTTCGACTATCTGGTGTCGGCCGAGCAGTCCGACGATGCCCAGCCCGGGGTGCGGGTCCGGGTGCGTTTCCATGGCCGGCTGGTCGACGGGTTCGTGCTGGAGCGCCGCGCCGACACCGACCACCCGGGCAAGCTGGGCTGGCTGGACCGCGTCGTGTCGGCCGAACCGGTGCTCACCCCCGAGATCCGCCGGCTGGTCGACGCGGTGGCCGCGCGCTACGCGGGCACCCGTCCCGACGTCTTGCGGCTGGCCGTGCCGGCCCGCCACGCCAGGGTGGAGCGGGAGCCCGTCGTGAGCCGGGACCCGCCGGGCCCGGCGATCCCGGACCCCGTCGACCCCGCGGGCTGGGACGGCTACGGGCGGGGCGCTCAATTCCTGGCCGCCCTGGCCGAGTCGCGGGCCGCCCGGGCCGTCTGGCAGGCGCTGCCGGGCGAGCCGTGGACCGACCGATTCGCCGAGGCCGCCGCCCAAACGGTGCGGGCCGGCCGGTCCGCGCTGGCGATCGTTCCCGACCAGCGCGACCTGGACGCCCTGTGGCGGGCGGCGACGACACGGATCGACGAGGGCAGCGTGGTCGCCCTGTCGGCGGGTCTGGGCCCCGCGGCCCGGTATCGCCGCTGGCTGGCGGCGCTGCGGGGCACCGCGCGGCTGGTGATCGGCACCCGCAGCGCGGTGTTCGCGCCGCTGAGCGACCTGGGCCTGGTCATGGTGTGGGCCGACGCCGACGACAGCCTGGCCGAGCCGCGGGCCCCGTATCCGCACGCCCGCGAGGTGGCGATGCTGCGCGCGCACCAGGCCCGGTGCGCGGCCCTGATCGGCGGCTACGCGCGCACCGCGGAGGCCCACGCGCTGGTGCGCAGCGGATGGGCGCACGACATCGTCGCGGCGCGGCCCGTGGTGCGCGCCCGCACCCCGCGGGTGAGCGCGCTCGACGACACCGGCTACGCCGACGAGCGCGACCCGGCGGCCCGCACGGCGCGCATTCCCTCGATCGCGCTGCGCGCGGCCCGCTCGGCGTTGCAGGCCGGGACTCCGGTACTGGTGCAGGTGCCGCGGCGCGGATACGTCCCGTCGCTGGCGTGTGCGCGCTGCCGCACCATCGCCCGGTGCCGGCACTGCACCGGGCCGCTGTCGCTGCAGGAAGGGGGCGCCGCGCTGCTCTGCCGCTGGTGCGGGCGGATCGACCCGACCCGCCGGTGCGCGCGCTGCGGTTCGGACGCGGTGCGCGCCGTGGTCGTCGGGGCCCGCCGCACCGCCGAAGAGCTCGGCCGCGCGTTTCCGGGCACGGCGGTGATCACCTCGTCGGGCGATGGCGTCGTGCCCGAGGTCGCGCCCGGACCGGCCCTGGTGGTCGCCACCCCGGGGGCCGAACCGCGCGCGTCCGGTGGTTACGGGGCGGCGCTGCTGTTGGACACGTGGGCGCTGCTGGGCCGGCAGGATCTGCGCGCCGCCGAGGACGCGTTGTGGCGCTGGATGAGCGCCGCCGCGCTGGTGCGTGCTCGCGGCGACGGCGGCGTGGTGCTGGTGATCGCCGAATCATCGCTTCCCACAGTGCAATCGCTGATCCGCTGGGATCCGGTGGGGCACGCGGAAGCGGAACTGACCGCCCGCGCCGAGGTGGGCCTGCCGCCGAGCGTGCACATGGCGGCCATCGACGGAACGCCCGACGCGGTGACCGCGCTGCTCGGCGAGGTCCGGCTCGCCGAACTGGAAGCCGACCTGCTCGGGCCGGTGGACCTGCCGGCCGGCGTGCGCCGCCCGGCCGGGACCCCGGCGGGCGTGGCGGTGACGAGAATGCTGGTGCGCGTGCCCCGCCGGCAGGGCCTGGCGCTGGCGGCCGCGCTGCGCCGCGGCGTCGGTGTGCTCAGCGCCCGGCAAACCCATGAGCCCGCCCGGGTCCAGATCGATCCGCTGCACATCGGCTAGCGGTCACAAACCGTTACCCTGGGCGACAGTATGTGCATGCAATATTTCCTGTTTACGACATTCGAAGGTTGCTACACTTTCTATTCCTTAGCCGCCGAGAGGCCGGAAACAATCCGGGGAGGGGCGATATGACAGCGGACAACGCGACCGTTGACGAGTCGTTGGATGTCATCACCGACGCTTTGCTGACGGCCTCCCGTTTGCTGATGGCGATCTCGGCCCGTTCGGTCGGGCAGGTCGACGAGACCATCACCATCGCGCAGTTCCGGACGCTGGTGATCCTGTCCAACCGCGGCCCGGTCAATCTGGCCACCCTGGCGGGTCTGTTGGGCGTGCAGCCGTCGGCCACCGGCCGGATGGTGGACCGGCTGGTCGCCGCCGGACTGATCGACCGCCTGCCGCACCCGACCTCGCGCCGTGAGCTGCTCGCCGCGCTGACCACGCGCGGACGCGACGTCGTCCACCAGGTCACCGCGCACCGGCGCACCGAGATCGCGGCCATCGTCGCGAAGATGCCGCCGCCCGAGCGCCACGGGCTGGTGCGGGCGCTGACCGCGTTCACCGCGGCCGGTGGCGAGCCCGACGTGCACCTGGACGCCGATATCGGCCTGTAGCCGCCGGGTCTACCCCGCCTAGTCGGTCCGCTTGGTGGCGGTGAGCAGCAGGTACTCCCACCCCATAGTGCCGTCGGCGAGGTATTGCTGCGCGAGCTCGACGAGTTGGGCGTCGAGCTCGGCGGCCAGCACCCGGTTGTGGCCGATGTTCGCGTAGGCCTCGATCGTCGGGCCGTAGTGCCGCTTGAAGTAGGCGTGGACGTCTTCCGCGCTGGCGAACCGGTCCACCGCCAACATCCCACGCGCCGTGGTGATTTCGCCGACGCGGTCGCCCAGCAGCGCGGTGACGTAGCCGGGCCGTCCCCACAGCGCCGCCGGCGGCACGGGGTGCGACAGGCTCGGGCGATAGGGCCGGATGGTGGCCAGCATCCGCCCGAAGAAGCCCTCCGGGGTCCAGCTGATCACGCCGATCGTGCCGCCGGGCCGGCAGACCCGGACGAGCTCGCCGGCGGCGCGTTGCTGGTCGGGCGCGAACTGCACGCCGATCGCCGACATGACGACGTCGAATTCGCCGTCGCCGAACGGCAGCGCGTGCGCGTTGGCCTCCCGGTAGTCGATCGTCAGGCCCTGCGCCGCGGCCCGGTCCCGCGAGCGCAGGAGCAGCTCGGGGGTGAGGTCGGTGGAGACGACGGCCGCGCCGGCGGCGGCGGCCGGCAGCGAGATGTTGCCCGAGCCGGCGGCGACGTCGAGGACTCGGACGCCGGGCCCGATGCCGGTGGCCTCGACGAGGGCGGGGCCCAGCGGGGCCATCACTTCCTCGGCCATCAGGGCGTAGTCGCCCAGCGCCCAAACCGTGCGGTGTGTGGCGGCGACTCGGGCGTCGCTGATGGTGGAGTCGACGGTCATCAGACCTCCTTGGGGGAACGGAAAGGTTGTCTTCGACGTCGATGTCGACACGCGCGGTTTCACGCCGCTCAGATCATGACTACTAGAAATAGTAGTCATAAGCAATAGTATACGCGCGCAATTCCGGTCTCCTCGGGTGGGTCCGGCCGGCCTCCGGCGCTTTCTAGACTGGGCCGGTGCGCCTTGTCTTCGCCGGTACTCCCGAGCCCGCGCTGCCCGCACTGCGCCGCCTCATCGACTCGCCACGCCACGACGTGATCGCGGTGCTGACCCGGCCCGACGCCGCCGCCGGGCGACGCGGCAAGCCGGAGCCGTCGCCGGTGGCCCGTGAGGCGCTCGACCGGGGCATTCCGGTGCTGCGGCCGTCGCGGCCCAACTCGGCGGAATTCGTCGCGGAGCTGTCGCGGCTGGCGCCGGACTGCTGCGCGGTCGTGGCCTACGGCGCGCTGCTGCGCGACGACCTGCTGGCGGTGCCCCCGCGGGGCTGGATCAACCTGCACTTCTCGCTGCTGCCCGCCTGGCGCGGCGCCGCGCCGGTCCAGGCGGCCATCGCGGCGGGGGACACCATCACGGGGGCCTCGACGTTCCAGATCGAGCCGACCCTGGACTCGGGCCCGATCTACGGGGTGGTGACCGAGACGATCCGCCCGACCGATACCGCCGGGGAATTGCTTGAGCGACTGGCCATTTCGGGCGCGGCGCTGTTGTCGACCACGTTGGACGGCATCGCCGACTCGACGTTGACGCCGCGGCCGCAGCCGGCCGAGGGGGTCAGCGTCGCCCCCAAGATCACCGTGGAGCAGGCCCGGGTGCGCTGGGATCTGCCGGCGCTCGTGGTGGAACGCCGCATTCGCGCCGTCACGCCCAACCCCGGCGCGTGGACCGTGATCGGCGACCTGCGCGTCAAACTCGGGCCGGTCGACGCCGCCGTCGCGCCCGGTTCGCCAGAACCGTTGCCGCCCGGCGCGATTCACGTCGATCGCAAAGGCGTCTGGGTCGGCACCGGTTCGGATCCGGTTCGCCTGGGTCAAATCCAGCCGCCCGGAAAGAAATTCATGAACGCGGTCGACTGGGCGCGCGGCGCCCGGCTCGACCCCGCGGTGCGGGCGACATGAGCGCCGGCCGTGACGGGCGCCAGCGCAACCGGCCGGACCGCCAGCCGGCCCGGCCGCAGCGCCGGCCTGCGCAGCGGGATCGGCGGCCCGCCCGCCGGCCGCTGGACCCGGCCCGGGCAGCGGCGTTCGAGGTGCTACGGGCGGTCAGCGAGCGCGATGCGTACGCGAACCTGGCGCTGCCCGCGCTGCTGCGCGAGCGCGGAATCACCGGCCGCGACGCCGCATTCGCCACCGAGCTGACGTACGGCGCGTGCCGCAGCCGTGGCCTGCTCGACGCGGTCATCGGCGCGGCCGCCGGGCGCGCCCCGCAAGCCATCGACCCCGTCCTGCTCGACCTGCTGCGCCTGGGCGCGTATCAGTTGCTGCGCACCCGGGTCGATGCGCACGCCGCGGTGTCCACCACCGTCGAACAGGCAGGCATCGAATTCGACTCGGCGCGAGCGGGTTTCGTCAACGGGGTGCTGCGCACCATCTCCGGGCGCGACGAACAATCCTGGGTCGCGGAGCTGGCGCCGGACCCGGCGCGGGACCCGATCGGGCACGCCGCGTTCGTGCACGCCCATCCCCGGTGGATCGCCCAGGCCTTCGCCGACGCGCTGGGCGCGGCCGCGGGCGAACTCGACGCGGTGCTCGCCAGCGACGACGAACGGCCCCAGGTGCATCTGGCCGCTCGCGCTGGCACGCTGACCGCCGTCGAGCTGGCGGACGCGGTGGGCGGCACCGTCGGGCGGTATTCGCCGTACGCGGTGTACCTGCCGGGCGGCGATCCCGGGCGGCTGGCGCCGGTGCGCGACGGTGCGGCGCTGGTCCAGGACGAGGGCAGCCAGCTGGTGGCGCGCGCGCTGACCCTGGCGCCGGTCGAGCGCGACGGCGGCCGCTGGCTCGACCTGTGCGCCGGGCCGGGCGGCAAGACGGCGCTGCTGGCGTCGCTGGGCGCGGGATCCGGGGCCCACGTCACCGCGGTGGAGCCGGCCCCGCGCCGCGCCGACCTAGTGACCGAGAACACCCGCGGCCTGCCGGTCGACGTGCTGCGGGTCGACGGCCGGCACACCGACCTCGAGCCGGCGTTCGACCGGGTGCTCGTCGACGTGCCCTGCACCGGGCTGGGGGCCTTGCGCCGCCGGCCCGAGGCCCGGTGGCGCCGTCAACCGTCCGACGTGCCGGCACTGGCCAAGCTGCAGCGCGAGTTGCTGGGCGCCGCGATCGCGCTGACCCGTCCCGGGGGTGTGGTGCTCTACGCCACCTGTTCGCCGCACCTGGCCGAAACCGTCGGGGTGGTCGCCGACGCGCTGCGCCGCCATCCGGTGAGCGCGCTGGACACCCGGCCGTTGTTCGAGCCCGTCGACCACCTGGGCGACGGGCCTTACGTTCAGCTGTGGCCGCACCGGCACGGCACCGACGCGATGTTCGCGGCCGCGCTGCGCCGCGAAGCGGGGTAGCGGGGGCGCGACACGAAGAACCCCGCCGCGGCCGCGCTGCGCCGCGAAGCGGGGTAGCGCCGCCAGATGTGAACCGGCCCGCGCGGCTCAGTAGTCTGGCGCTCATGGCTGGCAACACGGAATCATCGAAGGGGCCCCTGATCGCACCGTCGATCCTTTCCGCTGACTTCTCCCGGCTCGCCGACGAGGCCGCCGCCGTGACCGGCGCCGACTGGCTGCACGTCGACGTGATGGACAACCACTTCGTGCCGAACCTGACCCTCGGGCTGCCGGTGGTGGAGAGCCTGCTGGCGGCCACCACCATCCCGATGGACTGCCATCTGATGATCGAGGACCCCGACCGCTGGGCACCGCCCTACGCCGAGGCGGGGGCCTACAACGTCACCTTCCACGCCGAGGCCACCCAGAATCCGATCGCCGTCGCGCGCGACATCCGCGCCGCCGGCGCCAAAGCGGGGATCAGCGTGAAGCCGGGCACGCCGCTCGAGCCGTACCTGGAGATCCTGCCGCAGTTCGACACCCTGCTCATCATGTCGGTGGAGCCCGGCTTCGGCGGCCAGAGCTTCATTCCCGAGGTCCTGAGCAAGGTGCGCACGGCCCGCAAGCTGATCGACGCGGGGGAGTTGACGATCCTGGTCGAAATCGACGGCGGGATCAACGGGGACACCATTGAGCAGGCCGCCGAGGCGGGCGTCGACTGCTTCGTCGCCGGGTCGGCCGTCTACGGCGCCGCCGACCCGGAGACGGCGATCGACGCGTTGCGCCGTCAGGCCGCCGCCGCGTCCCCGCATTGGCGTCGATGACCGTTTCCCCGGGCGACGGCCTTGACGCCGCGATGCGCTTGGCGATCGAGCAGTCCACTCTCGTCAAGGGAACGACGTATCCGAATCCCCCGGTCGGCGCGGTCATCCTGGACGCCGGCGGGGAGGTGGTCGGCGTGGGCGGCACCGAGCCGGCCGGTGGCGATCATGCCGAGATCCTGGCGCTGCGCCGCGCCGGCGACCTGGCCGCGGGCGGGACCGTCGTGGTCACGCTCGAGCCGTGCAACCACTACGGCAAGACCCCGCCGTGCGTGAACGCGCTGCTGGACGCGAACGTCGCCACCGTGGTCTACGCGGTCGCCGACCCGAACCCGCAGGCCGCCGGGGGCGCGGCGCGGCTCGAGGAGGCGGGCGTCGCGGTGCGCTCCGGAGTGCTGGCCGACGAGGTCGCCCGCGGGCCGCTGCGCGAGTGGCTGCACAAGCAGCGGACCGGGCTGCCGCATCTGACGTGGAAGTACGCCAGCAGCGTCGATGGCCGCAGCGCGGCCGCCGACGGCTCCAGCCAGTGGATTTCCAGCGAGGCCTCACGGCTGGACCTGCACCGCCGCCGCGGGGCATGCGACGCGATCGTGGTGGGCACGGGCACCGTGCTGGCCGACGACCCGGCGCTGACGGCCCGCTTGCCCGACGGCTCGCTGGCCGCGCGACAGCCGCTGCGGGTCGTCGTGGGGATGCGCGAAATACCTTCGGAGGCAAAGGTTCTCAACGACGATTCGCGAACCATGCTGATCCGGACACACGACCCCGCCGAGGTGCTCAAGGCCGTGTCGGACCGCACCGACGTGCTGTTGGAGGGCGGCCCGACCCTGGCGGGCGCCTTCCTGCGGGCCGGGGCGGTGGACCGAATCCTCGCCTACGTCGCGCCGACCCTGTTGGGGGGACCGGTCACCGCGGTCGACGACGTCGGTGTGTCGACGATCGCGCGGGCGTTGCGCTGGCAGTTCGACGGAATCGATCGGGTGGGACCCGACGTGGTACTCAGCCTGGTGCCGCGCAGCGCCTAGCGCTCGCTCAGCGAAACTTCTTGCGGCTCAGGGATTTCCGGTTCCTCGGCGTGTTCATTGCGGCCGCCGATCAGTAGACCCAGCAGCGCGCCCGCGATGCAGATCACGACGGTGGCCGCGAAGATGTCGCCGTACATCATGGCGAACGCCTTGAGGTACATCGTTCCCTGCGCGGCGATCCGCTCCAACAGGGTGGCGTCGGGCGGGATCGCGGCCGTCAGGCCCGCCACGATCTGGTTGAACCGGTACAGGCCCCACGCGCTGAGCGCGGCCACCCCGATCAGCATGCCCGTCATCCGGGCCACCACCACGGCCGCCGAGGCGATGCCGTGCTGGGCCGACGGGACGACGCGCAGCGCGGCCGACGTCAGCGGCCCGATCACCAGTCCGAGGCCGAAGCCCGCCACCAGCAGGTCGGCGTGCAGCACCGGGACGTTGAGCAGCCCCAGGATGTTGTGTTTCTGGCTCATCACGTCCTGGCGCCAGTAATGGATCAGCCAGTACCCGTACGCCGCGATGAGCAGCCCGACGAAGGTCACCGCCCGGTCGCCGACGCGGGTGGCGATCCACCCGCCCAGCACCGCCCCGATCGGCAGCGCGATCAAAAACCACAGCAACAGCCCGGCGGCCTGCGTCTGGGTCTGCCCCAGCACTCCCTGGCCGAACAGCTCGACGTCGACCAGGGTCACCATCAGCGCCGCGCCCGCGAACAACGAGGCGCCCAGCGCGGCCAGGAACGGCCGGAAGCGCACGCCGGCCGGTTCGATCAGCCGGGTCCGGGAGAACCGCTCCCACAGCAGGAACAGCACCCCGACCACGGCCGCGCCGATCACCAGCGGCAACCCGTAGCTGGGCAGGATCTGCTTGCCGTCGGGCTGTGGGTTGTACAGGCCGATCACGGCGAGCCCCAGCGCGACCGCGAGCAGCACGCCACCGACCAGGTCGACCTTCTCGGGCGTTTCGGTGCGTTCGTGCGACGGCAGGCTGAACTGGATCATCACCATCGCGATGAGGGTCAGCGGGACGTTGATCCAGAACACGTAGCGCCAGTCGTGGAACAGGAAGACGATGAAGATCCCGTACAGCGGGCCCAGCACGCTGCCGAGTTCCTGGGCGGCGCCGATGCCGCCGAGCACGCCGGCGCGGTTGCGCTGGGCCCACAGGTCGGCGCCCAGGGCGAGGGTGACCGGCAGCAGCGCGCCGCTGGCCACACCCTGGATCGTGCGGCCGCCGACCAGCAGGTGGAAATCGCCCCAATGACCGGCCAGCGCGGTGACCACCGAGCCGACCATGAACAGCGCCAGGCTGACCTGCAGCACCAGCTTGCGGCCGAACCGGTCGGACGCCCGGCCCAGCAGCGGCATGGCGGCGATGTAGCCCAGCAGGTACATCGTGATGATCCACGTGATGCGCTGCAGCTGATTGATGGGGATGTGAACGTCGCTCATGATGTCGCGCATGATCGTCACGACGACATAGGCGTCCAGGGCGCCCAGCAGAACCGCCAGGCTGCCGGCGCTGATCGCGACGCGGCGCCCGGTTTGTGTGGTCACGAGCTCACCGGGGGCTTGGTGACCTGAACCTGCTCGCCCCACTTCGACAGGGTGACCTCGGCGGAATTGCCCGAACTCTTCTCCAGGTTGGCGCGCACCAGCTGGTGGTCACCGGACTCCTGGATCCACACCGTGCTCGGGACCCGCTGGGTCGCGTTGAACTGCGGCACGATCTTGTTCACCGCGTCGGCCGAGACGTTGCCGCTGACCTTGATGGTGCTCTGCCCGTCGATGGTCTCGCGGCCCTCGGCCTTGGCGTCGCTGAAGTTCGCCAGCGCGTTGCCCAGCCCGCTGTCCGGGTTCAGCAGCACCGACACGTCGTAGATGTCGGACGCCTTGCCAAAATCGCTCCACTTGTTGGGGGTCAGCGTGGCGTACAGGGTCCCGTCGACGACCACGAAGTTGGCGTCGATGTCGGAGCCGCCCAAGGTGATGGTGGCGTTGCCCGACGCGGCGGTGGCCGGTGCCGTGGTGAGGTCACCGTTGAGCGTCTTGATGGGGAGCCCGGGGATCTTGCCCTGGATGCTCAGCGCGATGTGCGCGCTCTGCACCTTCTTGGTGGCGTCGGCCGACTGCTTGACCAAGGTCGTGCCGTCGGGCAGTGGTGCGCCGCTCTGCTTTGAGCCCGACGAGCAGCCGGCGATCAAGGCGGTGGCGAGGGTCAGGGATGCGAGGACGGCCGATAGACGGCGGCGGGTCTGCATACTTCGCATCGTAGAGGGTGCCGGTGACTGCCCTGGTGAACGCGGGGCCCCGGTGTCGCCCGTGCGGTGGTGTTTGCCCTGCTCATCCGCGTACGGGCGGGCCAATTAGCCTTAGGGGATGTTTACCGGAATTGTCGAGGAACTCGGGGAGGTGACGGGTCGCGACGTCCTTTCCGACGCGGCGCGGCTGACGATCCGCGGAGCCGTCGTGACCGCCGACGCGGGCCATGGCGACTCGATCGCCGTCAACGGCGTGTGCCTGACCGTCGCCGAGCTGCTGCCCGGCGGGCTGTTCACCGCCGACGTGATGGGCGAAACGCTGAACCGGTCGAACCTCGGCGCATTGCAGGTCGGCAGCCGGGTGAACCTGGAGCGCGCCGCGGCCGTCAACAGCCGGCTGGGCGGGCACATCGTGCAGGGCCACGTCGACGGGACGGGGCAGATCGTGGCCCGCTCGCCGTCCGAGCACTGGGAGGTCGTGCGCATCGAGATCCCCGCGGAGGTGGCCCGCTACGTCGTGGAGAAGGGGTCGATCACCGTCGACGGGATCTCGTTGACGGTGTCCGGGCTCGGCAGTGACCCGCGCGACTGGTTCGAGGTCTCGTTGATTCCCACCACCCGCGAACTGACCACCCTGGGCCAGGCTCCGATCGGGACGCAGGTGAACCTCGAAGTCGACGTGATCGCGAAATACGTCGAGCGGTTGATGACGCGTAAAAGCGGATCTACCAGCTAAATCGCGGGTATCGAGTCGTTTCTGGCCGCCGCATACCGTATCGGGTTAACATAACGGCTATGACCTCCGTAACGGAGCCAGACCTCGCCGGGCTACTGCCGTCCTGGACGCTGAGCCTGCAGGCCGACCGCAAGTCCCCGCAGACGTTGGACAGCTATACGACGGGCGTCCGCCTGTTCGTGCGCTGGTGCGGCGGCCACGGCCACACCCCGGCATTCGACCGCAACCTGGTGCGCGCCTGGGTCGCCGACCTGCTTGCTGACGGAGCCTCCCCGGCGACAGCGCGGGCGCGGCAGATGGCGCTCAAACGGTTCGCCGCCTGGGCCGTCGAGGAAGGCGAGACCGACCGCGATGAGCTGGCGGCGCTGCGGCCACCCAAGCTCGACGTCAAGGTTGTCGACCGGCTCTCGGACGATCAGTGCGGGGCTCTGGTCAAGGCCTGCGCCGGAAAGGGCTTCGTCGACCGCCGTGACGAAGCGGTGGTCCGCATGATGCTCGAGACCGGCCTCCGCGCCGGGGAGGTCCTTGGTCTCAACGTCGATGACGTGGATGTGGCGCAGGGCCTGGCGCGGGTGCGCCGCGGCAAGGGCGGCAAGGGTCGGATGGTGCCGTTCGGCCCGCAGACCGCGCGGGCGGTCGACCGCTACGTCCGCGCGCGACGAACACACCGGCTCGCGGACGGCCCGGCGCTGTGGCTTGGCGGCGGCGGTCAGCAATTCGGGTACCACGCGCTCGACAAAGCGCTCAAAGTCCGCGCCGCAGCAGCCGGGATTAGCGGCTTCCACCTACACCTGTTGCGCCACACCGCGGCGTCGCGGTGGCTGGCGGCCGGCGGCAGCGAAGGCGGCCTGATGGCCGTGGCCGGGTGGAGCAGCCGCGACATGCTCGACCGCTACACCAAGAGCACCGCGGCCGAGCGGGCCGCCGCCGAGGCCCGCAGCCTCGGGCTGGGGGACTGGTGAACAGGGCCACCGTCACCGTCTACTGTGACGCCGCCTCACACCCGAACAGGATGTGGGAGCGCGACTACTCCCGCGAAGACGACGCCGACCACTGGCGTCCCAGCCCTTTCGATTGGATCGGCGGATTCGGCACACCCAACGCACGCGTCCGCAAGACCAAGCGCAGCGGCGGTTTGGAGCACATCGACGCCGCCGGGCGGCCGGTGCCGATCTGGGATGCCGGCGGTTCGCGGAAGCCGAACGACGACCACAAGGTCCGGCTTCGCCGCTTGACGTATGCGGCCCAGCGGGCCGCCGACTGGAATGCACGGGCACGCGCCGCCGCCAACGTCGGCGAGGAGGACGAACTGCCCCTGGGTCGCCGCTACACGCTGCGGTGTCCCGAGTGCGGCGACGCGCTCGACCGCAATACCGACAGGCTCACCCGTCAGCTCAATTGGGCTGTGGAACAGGGGTTTACGCGCGTAACGCTGGACCTGTTGCGGCGTCTCGACACGCTGTTGTAGCGGGCTTCGCACACCGTAGGCGTACAGTGTGCAACTAGCGCGCCGGATAACCCTCCGGCCGAACCCTCCGCAGAAGGGCTTGCGAAGCATGCCCTTCCGGAGGTTTTCATGTCGAACCAGTTTGGCTCGACGCCTGCAGAACGATCCCTGCAGGCCCGTATCGCGTCCAACATCAGCTGGTCAAGCACGCCCAACCGCAGCGCCCGCACCGCACCGGCGCGCCGGGCGTTCAACGAGCGCTTCGAGCGCCAGGTAGACCCCGACGGGATTCTGCTGCCTGCCGAACGTGCCCGCCGGGCGGAAAACGCACGTAAGGCTCATTTCCAGCTACTCGCACTGAAGTCAGCCCGCGCCCGCCGGGCGCGCAAGGCCGGTGGTACCGCGTGACCGCTACCGGCCCACAGGCGATGCGGCGAAAACTGCTGCGGCGCCGCGGCTGGCGCGCGCCCACCGGTCCGGCTCTAATCGCCGAGGGCGACGCGATGGCCAGAGAGATCGCCACGGCTTTCGCCAAGGGGCACACTCCGACTGCTGACGAGCTTGTGCGCTTGGCTGCCGATGTTCGTATCCGCGCCGATTCGCTGGCCGACCTCATGGAGACCGTGGCGCTGGTGCGTCGCCGAGCTGAGCGCCGAGCTGAGGCTGCGCACAAGCTCCCCCGCACCGACTACGGCGACGGCCGCTGGGAGGTGGAGGTCTGATGGCCCGCGGCGGGGCGCTGTTCCCCAGCGAGCTTTTCCACGACGAGGACTTCCGCGCCGTCCCGGCCCGGGCACAGCGCCTACTGATGTGGCTATGGGTCCACCCGGACCTGACGGGCGCGGGCATCATCGCGATCCAACCCGGCGAGTGGGCCTCTGCCGCTAGTGATCTGACCGAGCACGATGTGCGGGGAGACGCGGCCGACCTGCGTCGGGCCGGATGGGTTGACTACGACGCCGGCCAGCTCTGGGTGCGGCCGTTCATGCGGCTAGACGGCGCGCTGAAGAGCCCGACCTCGTACATCGCAGCGGCCCGGTCGATCAAGACCGTGAAGTCACGGCGATTGCGTGAGGCAGCGTACCGGGTGTTCGCCGCCGAGCCGATGCCGATCAAGCCGGTGGACGGCCTCGACGGCGACAGGGCTTCCCGGCGGGCGGCGCTGAACGCAGCTATCGAGCGGGCGGCCGAGGAGTTGGCGCAACGAGTCACGGCCCCTTCGGTTTTGTCAGCGCTGACCCCATCCGAGGGCCTATCGGATGGGGGATCGGATGGGGGATCGAAGGACCATCGGATGGGGCGAGTTGATGTTGATGATGCTGTTGATGATGGTGATGAGCACCCCGCCCCGTGCTCGCGGTGCAGCAGCGCGCCCGCCACTGGCGGCTCGGTGGCATGGCGGCCCGACCTTTGCCGTCCGTGCGCCGAAGCGGCAAAGCACCCCTCGATGCGCGGTGTGTCGTGAGCAGGGCCGGCCGGCCGATCGAGGCGGCCTACCGGGGTGCGATCGATCAAGGCTGCCCGATGTGTTCGGCTCCGGTCGGGCAGCACTGTAAGGACGAATTCGGCAGGAGCCGCAGGGTTCCTTGCGTGCGGCGGCCCCGAATTGCGGCCCCGTCGGCCGCCGTGGACGCGATCGACCCCCCAGTGGTGTCACGGAGCCGGAGAGCGGATTCCGAACTCGCACAGGCCAAATCAGAGGGCTTTCGCGATAGCGCTTGCGCGCCAATCGACTTCAGTGAGCCGCGCTATAGCACGGAGGAGGACTAGATGGCGGTGCCCCCTGACGCGCGCCGAGCGGAACCGCAGGTACGAAGAACGCAGACGCCGCGGCCTCGTGCAACCACGGGAGCGTGCGCCGCAATCGGTGAAGCCGTCGCCTGCCGTCGAGCAGATCAACCAGCTGATCGCCGCGGTGCGGGCGCCGAAGCTGCCGGGCGCGCTGTGCCGCAACCGCGCCGCGCTGTTCGACGAGGCAGAGCACGGCGAGGACCCGGCCGCCGTCGCCGAGCGGCACGAGCGGGCCGCCGCGGTGTGCCAGCTCTGCCCGGCGCTTGGCCCGTGCTCGCAGTGGGCGGCGTCGCTCCCGCCGCGTCAACGTCCGCCCGGCGTCCTCGCCGGGCAGATCCCCAACCGAGGAGGAAACCATGAATGACCCCGATGACCGCCAGGAGGACGCGGCTTTCGCTGGCGGCCTGGCCGACTGGCTGCAGTTGGTCTCGGCGATTCACCGCCGAGACCAGGGCGCGCTCGATTCCGTCTGCGCCGAGTTACGCGCCGCGCCCACCCACAGCCTGGTCTGGCTGCTGGAGTGCGCCGCCCGGACCTACCTGGCGGCGCTGGCGGCGATGATGCCGGCCCCGGCGATGGTGCAGAAGTTCCTCGACGAGCAGGCGTTCTCGGCGCTGGACCGAGCCAACGGCGACGCCGACAACGACGGTCAGCGGTGAGGATCGAATGAGCACGGTGCCCGCCAATCCCGTCGACGTAGAGCACGCCGCTTTGGACCTGCTCGTCAACGTGCCCGAGCTTGCTGCCGAGACCGACCACTTCCGCACCGCCCTGCAGGACTTTGCCGGATTGCTGCAGTTGGAAAGCGCATTCGTCGGACTTGGGTGGGCGGACGCTCGGCGGGCGGCGGTGATGGTCTGTCGCCTCGCCCTCTTTGAGGACGATCCTGTCGCGGCGTTGCGGGTCGCGGCTGTGCTTGCCGGGTGTGAAGAGCCGGCCTGGCACGACCGGGCCGCGGCCGCGCGCGCCTTCAGCGTCGCTGCCACCGTTTTGGAAACGGTGTGAGCGCGGGTCGCTTCTAGCCTTATGCAGCTCACCGCCACAAATGTGTATAGCGCACTATACCAACGGTTTTCGTGCGTTGCCGTCTGTCGCAACCGGGGTCTATCGTGGGCGGCAGGCAGCAGCGCCCGGTTGTAGCGGCCCTCTGGCCGCCGGCTGGATTACCACCGCCTGGCACTGGACCACCCGGCGGCTGCCGAGCGGACGGCCCTGGCACTGGGCGCGCGAACCGAATTCCTAATTGCGCTGTGCGCGTCAGCGTTTCGCGCACCCCATTTGCCAGGAGGCAAAACCATGACACTCGAAGAACTCCGGCGTCGCCGGGACGGGCTGCTGAGTCAGCGGCAAGCACTTCTGGACGAGGTGCTCGCGGATGACCGCGAAGACCTCACGCCCGAGGAGGACACCGCGTTCAGGTCGGCGTCCGCGGCCATCGAGCAGCTCGGCGAACGCATCGAGCAAGCCCTACGCCGCGGCGAGGGCAATCCGGCCGCGGAGGCGGTAGCGCGGGCACAGGCTCGCGGCGGTGCCGGCAGCCGTGGCGGCGGCTGGGCAGCCCGGGCCGCAACGGCGGTACGCGCGATGGGCGGCGAGTCCCGCGCCGTCGTATCCGGCAGCGTGGACGTGCCGTCCCTGATCCCTGGCGCTGTGACCGCGCTGCCGCACCCGACGCGGATCATCGACCTGCTGGCGAACCGGCAGACCATCACCAGCAATAGCTACGAGGCGTTCGTGCAGTCGGCCCGGGACAACAACGCGGCCCCGGTCGCCGACGGCGGAACCAAGCCCACGAGCACGCTGACCGTCAAGGCGGTATCCGACCGTGCCCGGGTCCACGCGCACCTGTCGGAACCGGCACCGATCCGGCTCTGGCAGGACACCCCGACCATCACGGCCTGGCTGCAGGATGAGATGGTCGCCGGCGTGTTGGACTCGATCGAGAACACCGCAGTCAACGGTGACGGCACAGGCGAGCAGCAGACCGGCATCCTGCACACCACCGGCGTCACTGCCGTCGCCTTCGACACCGACGTGGTCACCTCATTGCGCTCCGCCGTGACCAAGCTGCAAAAGCTCGGCGAGAAGCCGACCGCCTGGGTGCTCTCGCCCGAGGATGCCGCGACCATCGACCTGCTTCGCTTTCAGTGGGGCGGCGCGTCGGCCGCCGACGCCGGGTTCCTGCTCGACGGCTACCAGGCCGGTGTCGCGGGCTCGGGCAATATCTTTGGCCCGGCCACGCGTGTCGTCAGTCCGACGATGCCCGAGGGTACGGCGGTGCTGGCCGACTGGTCGCAGCTCAAGTTATTTGTGCGCGAGGACACGCGGATCGACATCGACGTGGCCGGCGACCTGTTCAGCACGAACCAGTTCGTGATGCGCGCCGAGGCCCGCGTCGGCGTCACCGTGCTACGGCCGCAGGCGTTCGCCGTCATCGCCTTGACTGACGCCGGCTGATGACGGCGCCGGCCCGCTACGACCCGGACCTGCACGGCGACTACCTCGACCTCGACGACTGCGCCCGGCGAATGGGCTTGACGGTTGACCGGGTGCTCGAGCTGTGCCGTCACCGGGTCTTGCGGTCGCTCAACTTGGGCATGGGTGTCGTGCTGGTCGAACCAGCAATCGTGTCTGGCGCGGTCAACTGAGCAGTGAAGGTGTGCGCGCGGGTCGGTTGGGTTTCCCGACCCTCGACGCGCCAGGCGCGACCCGCGGCAGTGCCAAGATCAGCGGCTTGGCGAGCTTTACCCGCTGATCTTGCCGCGACGCGCATGAACGGGCAGGCCCTGGCGGCCCCCACCGAAAAGCCGGCCGGGGGCCTGCCCGTTCACCCAGGCGCCGCACGCAGTTGACCAGGCAATATAGGGGGCCTATGTAAAACTCGACACGCCCGAGCGCGTGGCCGACCGGACCGGCAAGGGTCTCCTCCCCCCGAAAAATGCGGGATTTTTTCACCGGCCAGGCCCCCTACCAGCGGGTTTGCAAAGAGGCTGGTCAAAGGGCCTTTTTGGTGGAGATTCGCGCCGGTTGGGTGTCAAGTTTGACGGTACCTTTCGGCAAACTGTCAAGTCATGACGATCAGCGTTGAGTCACGGCGTGAACGGGACGCTCAGGTGGCGCGGCTGCGCGGGCTGGGCTGGTCGCTCAGGCGCATCGGCCGTGACCCCCGTGTGCGGCTGTCCGCGCAGGCTGTGGCCGACGTGCTGGCCCGGCAGGACAGGGCTGCTCCGCGGTCCGGCGACGACCTGGTGCTGCGCTGGTACCAGCGGGGCGTCGTCGACGACGACCCGACCGCCAAACTGTGGTGGGAGACGTACAGGGCGCGGATGAATCAGCTGATGACGGCCGAAGCGGAGCGGC
The DNA here is from genome assembly GCF_035666375.1 of Mycobacterium sp. 5-140-3-2. Taxonomy (NCBI): domain Bacteria; kingdom Bacillati; phylum Actinomycetota; class Actinomycetes; order Mycobacteriales; family Mycobacteriaceae; genus Mycobacterium; species Mycobacterium sp. 5-140-3-2. The sequence goes on along the minus strand of NZ_CP142025.1, from coordinate 3,589,412 downwards.
TCGGCGTAGCCCTCGACGACCTCGACGTCACGGCCCGGGAAGCGCTGCGCCGGGAGGCCGGCAGCCGGGCTGAGGCTGAGCTGGCCAGACTGCGCGAGTAGCCTCATCGTCTAGCTGCAGCCGAGCGTGCCGGTGAGCGCGGGACGTACCTTGAGGTCGCGCCGTTGGCGTCCCGCCGCTGCAGCGCCTTAGGGCGCGCGACGTTGCGTTGTAGGCCTATTGCTGGTTTATGCGGCGCTTGCCGGACCAGGCCCGGTAGCCCATCAACACGGCGAGGCCTCCGGTACTGATCAAGCCCAGCCACGTGCCGTGGATGACGTTTACCACGAACAAGGCCAGGAATAGCGCAGCCATCACTGCGAAGAACACCGGGCTGTATAGGGGGTTCCTCTTCACGCGCGCGTCCTCCAAGTCTGTGCTGTTGGCGGCATCAAGGTAGGCATCTATCGGCGGCGTCGAGGCCGTCAGCGACCGCCGCGGTACCGAGAGCGAGTTGACCGAGCGCGGCGGGAATCCCCGCGAGGGTCAGACCCTCAGGGACTGCGGTCAAGATCCCAATAGTGCCGCCTGCGGGCTCTAGTAGGGCTTTCGTCATGTCGTATGTGCTGCATGGGGCCTTCGCGGGCGCAGCGGCGGCCGGACCGACGGCCGCGGGGTTCGGCAGTGGCGTTACAGAGGGGCTCGGCAGCGGCGATGCCGGCGGACCGGCCTTAGGCGCCGGGGGCGCGGTGATGCTCTGTTCGTACTTAGGAATGAACCCAGGCTGCGGTGCCGGCGGCGGTGCCCCATCTGGGTTATCCCACGGCGCAAAAGGCGGCGGGTTGGGGCCGGACGCGTTGTCTTGGGTGAAGTCAACCAATCGGACGCCGTCGTGGTTGGCGGTCGGAGGTTGCGGCTGCCCCCCGTTGTGGCCGGGCTGTGACTGTCCCCCGCTACCGCTGCCGTTTTGCGCTTGTCCGCCGGGGTTGGTGGTCGAGTTCTGCGCAAACCCACCGCCACCGAGACCGGCTGTAGCGGCGGTGAGTTGGCCTGAGACCTTGGTGTCCGCTCCGTCGAGTTGCTCGGCGCGCAACCGCAGGTCAGCGGCGAACGCTTCGGCCTGAGCTTGGCGCGTCGCGAGTTCGGCCGGGCTGGTGCTGCGGGTATCGGTGACCGACAAGTCTTCCCCGACTGTGAATCCCGCATTCTGCGCGTCCTCGACGCCATACAGGACTCGCCGCTGCGCGGCGCTGATGTCGCTGGCGCCGTTGCGGGCTATTCCGGCCGCCTGGCGTAGCTGGTCGGCTTTGCCGCTAACGACGGATACGTCGGCTCCGGTGCGTTGCCGCAGCGCGTCGCCGCCGGCGCCGTGCCAGGTAATGGCTTGCGCCTGGTTGCGCATCGTCAGAAATGCGTCTTCCCAGCGGTCGGCGGTTTGCGTCCAGTAGGCGGCCGCGTCAATGAGGTGCTCGGTGCTCCACGCCAGGATTTGCGAGAGGGTTGCTGGCATCTAGACCACCGTCACACCTGTGATGGCGGCTATGTCGGCCGCCGATGTGGCCTCTTGGGCGGTGTATCCACCGGCGGCTGTGGTCACCCCACCGACCGTTTCCTGGGTCCGTGCTGCGAAGGATGCGGCGGTGACACCGATCGCCGCGTTGACGGCGTTCACTGCTGCCGTGGTGGTCTGGAATGGTTGCCCCGGCGATGGCGGCGCGCCCACCAGCTGGGAGGTAAGTGCCTCCCACTGGCCGGCAGTAGCTGCTAGCTCGGCGGGGACGACCTGCAGTGCATCTTGCCCCATAATCACATGAGTTTATGCGGCTCACCCGCAGATGGCTATTCATAGGATGGCATGGCATCAGGCCGCTGGCAGCGGCTTCGGTGTTGGGCGCGGCGTATCACAGCCCGGACACCAGGGCGGCGGCCGTGTTGAGTGCTCGTGCCACCGACGCCTGCTCGACAGTAGCGGGCCACTCGTCCAGGATGCGGTTGGTGCGGGTCCGCAGCGACCGGGCGGGCGTGGGCGACATGACGACGTCGAAGGCAATGGCGGCGGCAGCTAGCTTGGCGTCGCGCCAGGTCAGCCCGGCCAGGGCGCCCTCGACCTGCAGGAGGCCGGCAAGCTCCTGCAGGACGGCTCGGAACGCGGCGCTGCCCGTGGCGGCCTCGGCGGCCTCGACGATCAGTTCCAGCGCGGCGGCTTCGGGGTCGGCGGGGTCAGCGGGTGGTGTGTACGTGGTGGTCATGGCCAACAGTTAACTCGCGGTGACACGGAATACCAAGGGGCACACCGGATTTCGAACTTATGCACACTTTCGCCGCGTATGCGCCAGAGTGTGCGTACGCACAGTCCCGCCCGCCGCGACCTGTGACTCAAATCACAACGCGGTTTCCTGGAGAACGGGCTGGTGCCCGCTCTTAGGCAGGTCAAACATATTCGGGCGTTCACCGTTCCGGGCTATGCTGCAAATCCCCATGACCAGGACAGCGCTACCTCGCGGCTACTCGCGAAATATGTCGAGCGGTTGATGTCCCGCTGATCAAGCCGTCGCAATAACGGCGCCGCCGGCGTGGTTCATACTGAATGCAACACGTGGGCTTCTCGTGTGGGCCGTTTTGACAGTGTTCCCCCTCGGAAAAGCGGGGACGGCGAGGTAGCAGGGATGACGAGGTTGGACTCCGTCGAGAGGGCGGTTGCCGACATTGCGGCCGGCAAGGCCGTCATCGTCATTGACGACGAGGACCGCGAGAACGAGGGCGATCTGATCTTCGCCGCCGAGAAGGCGACGCCGGAGATGGTGGCGTTCATGGTGCGCTATACCTCGGGATATCTGTGTGTGCCGCTGGACGGGGCGATCTGCGACCGCCTGGGGCTGCTGCCGATGTACGCCGTGAACCAGGACAAGCACGGCACCGCCTACACCGTCACGGTGGACGCGAAAGATGGTGTGGGAACCGGCATTTCGGCATCCGACCGCGCCACGACGATGCGGCTGCTCGCCAATCCCATCAGCGTCGCCGACGATTTCACCCGCCCCGGTCACGTGGTTCCGTTGCGCGCCAAGGACGGTGGCGTGCTGCGCCGGCCCGGTCACACCGAGGCCGCGGTCGACCTGGCCCGGATGGCCGGCCTGCAGCCCGCGGGCGCCATCTGCGAGATCGTCAGCCAGAAGGACGAAGGTTCGATGGCGCAGACCGACGAGCTGCGGGTGTTCGCCGACGAACACGACCTCGCCATGATCACCATCGCCGACCTGATCGAGTGGCGGCGCAAGCACGAGAAGCACATCGCCCGCATCGCCGAGGCCCGGATCCCGACTCGGCACGGCGAGTTTCGTGCCATCGGCTACGCCAGCATCTACGAGGAAGTCGAACACGTCGCGCTGGTGCGCGGCGAGATCGCCGGGCCGGACTCCGACGGCGACGACGTGCTGGTGCGCGTGCACTCCGAGTGCCTGACCGGTGACGTCTTCGGTTCCCGCCGCTGCGACTGCGGGCCGCAGCTGGACGCCGCCATGGCGATGGTCGCCCGCGAGGGACGCGGCATCGTGCTCTACATGCGCGGCCACGAGGGCCGCGGCATCGGCCTGATGCACAAACTGCAGGCCTATCAGCTGCAGGACGCCGGCGAGGACACCGTCGACGCCAACCTCAAGCTCGGATTGCCCGCCGACGCAAGGGATTACGGGATCGGCGCGCAGATCCTGGTAGACCTCGGCGTGCGCTCGATGCGGCTGTTGACCAACAACCCGGCCAAGCGCGTCGGGCTGGACGGGTACGGTCTGCACATCATCGAGCGGGTGCCGCTTCCCGTGCGCGCCAACGCGGAGAACATCCGTTACCTGATGACCAAGCGGGACAAGATGGGCCACGACCTGGCCGGGCTGGACGACTTTCACGAATCCGTCCACCTGCCAGGTGAATTCGGTGGTGCTTTGTGAGCCACCCCGCCGACGATGCAGAACGAAGTGATGCGCAGGAGCGGCGCCCATGAGCCCCGCCGAGGGGGTGCCGGAGGTTCCCCCGCTCGATGCGTCCGGCCTGCGACTGGCCCTCGTTGCGAGTACCTGGCACAGCGAGATCTGCGACGCACTGCTGGCGGGTGCCAGCAAGGTGGCCTCGGAATCGGGTGTCGACGACCCGACGGTGGTCCGGGTGATCGGCGCGATCGAGATTCCGGTGGTGGCCCAGGAACTTGCCCGCAACCACGACGCCGTCGTCGCGCTGGGCGTCGTGATCCGTGGGCAGACACCGCATTTCGAATACGTCTGCGATGCGGTGACCCAGGGCCTGACCCGGGTGTCGCTGGACACTTCCACACCGGTGGCCAACGGGGTGCTGACCACCGACACCGAGCAGCAGGCACTGGACCGCGCCGGCCTTCCGGAATCGGCCGAGGACAAAGGGGCCCAAGCCACGCTGGCCGCCCTGACCACCGCGCTGACCCTGCGTGAGTTGCGCGCTCGGTCGTGACTGAGCCTCCCGACCGCGAGACCTGGGATGCGGTGTTGCGTCCCCACCGCACGCCGCTATTCGCCTATGGGGCTGCGGTGCTCATCGCCGGCGCGCACATCGTGGTGGGGCTGTTGCTCAAGGCGAGATCGACCGGCGTGGTTTTTCAGACTGCCGACCAGGTGGCGATCGCGGTGCTGGGGCTGGTCATCGCCGGCATCGTGCTGTTGTTCGCCCGCCCCCGGCTGCGGGTCGGGCCGTCGGGCGTATCGGTGCGAAACCTGCTGGGAGACAAGCTGATCGAGTGGCCCGATGTTGTCGACGTCTCGTTTCCGGTGGGCCACCGCTGGGCGCGCATCGATTTGCCGGACGACGAGTACATCCCGGTGATGGCCATCCAGGCCGTCGACAAGGGCCGCGCGGTGGAGGCCATGGACACGGTGCGCGCGTTGCTGACGCGCTATCGGCCGGACCTGCCGGCCTCCTGAGCGCCGTACAGGCCGGCGGGCTCGCTGCGTACCCGCAGCGGCCCGCCGCCTGACTACCTAACGCTTGAGTCGGAGACCCGTATCGGAGGCACTCAGTATCGGGTGCAGTCCGTCATCATCTGCTGGAAAATCGGCAGGGCCTGCTGGGCCCCCTGGTTGTGCTCGATCGCGTGCAGCAGGTTCACGCGCTGATCGGGCGACGACGCCAGGTACTGCTGCAAAAACTGCTGGTTCGGCGGCGACTGGTCGAGGTACTGGGCGGCCATCGGGTTCTCCGCGTGCACGGCCCGCATCGCCTGGTCGTAGCTACAGGTCGTGTTGATCATCGGACCGTAATCGGGGCTGGCCGATGCGACCCCGGCCCCAGCGGTCGACGCCAAAGCCAAGCCGCCGACGGTGACGGCCAGTTTGGCCCACGAGCGCTTCATCATTTACGGACTCCCTCCATTGCTGTGCCCCCACTCTAACGTTGAGTTAGAGGCTTGGTAGCCAGAACCGGCGCCGCCCAAACCGCCGGCAACGCTTACGGGCCGCTCAGGGGGCGTCCGTCTGCCCCGGTTCCGCCCCCTCGCTTTCGGGGCCCCAGCTGCTCGGTAGCAGCGGCATCCGGGGTCCGTCGTCCAAGGAATCGGCGCCGATTGTGGTCAACCCCACTGGGGCCGCATCGGGCCCGCGGGCGGTGCCGGCGAACCCCAGGGGCCCCGCCCCCCGGTCCGACGCCGTCGCCGTGGTTTTGCCGGCGGCATCGGGCTCCGGGTCGGCGTCGAGGTATTCGTGGCGGCGGCCGGGGTCGATCAGGCCGGGCCGCTGGCGGCGCCGGCGGCGGGCCTGTTCCCGCCGGGCCGGGGCGATCGCCGCGGCCGCGGTGCCGGGTTCGGCCGATCTCTGCTGGGACCGCGCGCCGGCCGGGAGGTTCGCACCGGCGCCGATACCCGGCGGGCCGACGACGTAGGGGTAATCGAAGCCGGCGACGGCGGTCGCGGGTGGCGCCGCGGGCGCCGCGGCGGATGCCGGGGTCGCCGCCGGTGCGGGCGCGGGCGCCGCGGCCGGTGTTGCGGCCGGGGCGGGGGCGCTCAGGCCGGGCGCCATCGCGACGGGCGCTCCGGTGTGGGACGGCGCCGGCGCGGCCGCCGCCCCGGGCAGGGTGGGCGCGGGCGGCGCGACGCCGGCCAGCCCGGCCAGCCCCGCCAGGCCGGCCGCCCCGGCGACGGGGAGGAAGGGGACGATCAGCCCGACCGAGAGCTGAGTCAACTGCGGCACTTGGGGAATGAAGGTGTAAAGCGACTCGCCCGCCCAGTGCGGAACCTTGAGGAGTAGCGGGTCAGTCAGCAGGCTGTGGATGGCCGTGGACGGGTTGGACCCAGGCTGGTTCAGGTCCGTGGTGAGTTCTTGGGCGACCATCTGCACGCGATCTACCCACCAGCTCAGCTGATTTGCCCCCCCGCCCGCATCTTGGTTGGGGGGGTTGGCCAGCTGGATCGGCGGGGGTGGCGCGGTGGGCGGGACCCACGTCATCGCGGTCTGGGACACCGCTTCATACATCGCCATCGCGGTGGCTGCCCGCAGCCACATCTGCAAATACTCGAACTCGTTTTGCGCGATCGGAATCGTATTGACACCAAGGAAATTCGTCGCTATCAGGGAGGCGTTCAGGGCTTTGTTGGCTGCTATCTCTGCCAGTGTCGGCATGGCCGCCACCGCGGCGTTGTACGCCGCGATCACGGTGTCGTGCTCGAGGGCCGCCGCCGTGGCGTTGGCGCTGTTCTGTAAAAGCCAGGCCAGGTACGGCACGTGCGCGGCCACGAACTTCTCCGCGGTGGGACCCTGCCACGTCCCGGCCTGCACCTCGGCCAACAACTCGCTGAGTTCGGTAGCCGCCGTGTCGTATTCGGCGCTCAAGTTCAGCCACGCCGTCTCCGAGTTCAACAACGAGGCGGGCCCCGGGCCGGTGGTGAGCGCCGCCGAATTCACTTCCGGTGGAAAGGCCGCCCAGATCGGCATCGTCATCGTTGGCCACCCTCGTCGTTGCGACACTGCGATTCGTTCGAAGGCTGCGGTCGCCGATGTCGCGTGGCAGTGACGAGGGCGGCCGCGGTGCGGACAGCGGTCCGCATGTCATGAAGCTTATCGCCAGAGTGTCCGCAAATACGGATACGATTCCCGACTTTCACCGGAAATGCGAAGGTATTTTTCAGTCAGTGGACAGCCGGGCAAGGAACCCGTTCAACAGGAGCGTCTGAACCAACCCCGTCTGCTGCGGGGCGCTCAGGCCGGGCAGCTCGCCGACCCGGAACGGCTCGGTGCTCGACGCGAGGAACCGCATCGCGGCCTCGTGGTCGAGGCCGGCGGCCACGGACAGCTGAGCGAAGTGCAGGACAACGCGATCGGCGGCGCGGGTCACCCGCGCGTAGAGCGGCTGGTGCTTGCGCACCAGCGTCCGGGCGTCGATTCCGGCCGTGTCGCTCACCCGCCCGACCGGCGGGCATCGGCCGCGCCGGACCAGGACATCCTCCAATGCGCCGAGGCCGTCGGCGACGATGTCGGGGCCCTCGACGGTGCGCAGGGTGTCGTGCACCAGGTCTTCCAGGCCGGCGCGGGCGCCCGCGTCGTCCAGGTGCCGCGGCGACAGGCGGGTGTGCAGCCGGGGGTCGCGCAAGCTCAGCGCGTAGAGCGCGTGCGTGACGAGCGTGAGCACGGTGGGTGCGTGCAGCCCGATCGTCAGATGGACGGATGGCTCCGAGCGCGTTTCGGCCGAATGCACTTGGCCGCGTGGCAGATACAGCACGTCGCCGGCGCGCAGGCACACGTCGGTCGCCGCCGCCGCCGGCCCGTCCGTCCCGACCCCTTTGCGGCTTTCGATCTCGTGCGGCGGCACGGGGGCGCCGGTGGACACATGCCACGTCTTGGATCCCCGGATCTGCAGGACCAGCACGTCGTGCGGGTCGTAGTGCGGGGCAAAGCCGGTGGCGTCGGGCGGCGTGACATAGGCGTTGACCCGCGTCGGGAAGTTCAGCTCGACCTCGAGGGAATGCGACAGCGTGGCGACCGTGCGCAGGTACCGCTCGAGGCCGTTCAGCACGATGGTGTACCCGTCGGCCAGGCCCTCGCGGGCGCGGTCCGGGTCGAGGCTGCCGTCGCCGCGGCGATAGCTCGCCGGATCCCTGTCCTGGCCGCCCTTCACCAGCCGCACGGCCGACGGCTCCGCTCGCATCTGCTCGAGGAGTTCGTCGGCCGCGGGCAGCAGGCCGTCGAAGTAGCCCGGCTCGCCACGCTGGATGTGGTGGTGCCTGATCGCCCAGATCTCGTCGAGGAACGCCTCGACCGAGACCGGCCGCAGCAACCAGGCGAGCGAGGACTCGGCGGCCACTGTTCCTCCCAACCCTTCCCGGCCTCCCCAACGTTCGTGGGCACCACAGTAGACCGGCGCCCCGCCTTTCTCGGCACGTCGTTCCCGGCTACTAGCCTGGATCTGTGCCAGATCCCGCCACGTACCGCCCGGCGCCCGGGTCCATCCCGGTGGAGCCGGGCGTCTACCGATTCCGGGATCCGCACGGCCGGGTCATCTACGTCGGCAAGGCCAAAAGCCTGCGCAGCCGGCTCACGTCCTATTTCGCCGACATCTCCGGCCTGCATCCGCGCACGCGGCAGATGGTCACCACCGCGGCCAAGGTCGAGTGGACGGTGGTCAACACCGAAGTCGAGGCGCTGCAGCTCGAATACAACTGGATCAAGGAATTCGACCCGCGGTTCAACGTCCGCTACCGCGACGACAAGTCGTATCCGGTGCTGGCCGTCACCCTCAACGAGGAATTCCCGCGGTTGATGGTCTATCGCGGCCCGCGCCGCAAAGGCGTCCGGTACTTCGGCCCCTATTCGCACGCGTGGGCCATCCGGGAAACGCTGGACCTGCTCACCCGGGTGTTCCCGGCGCGCACCTGTTCGGCGGGAGTGTTCAAGCGGCACAGGCAGATCGACCGTCCGTGTCTGCTGGGCTACATCGACAAATGCTCGGCGCCGTGCATCGGCAGGGTCAGTGCCGAACAGCATCGTCAAATCGTGGACGATTTCTGCGACTTCCTGTCGGGCAAGACCGACCGGTTCGCCCGCGAGCTCGAACAGCAGATGAACGCGGCGGCCGAGCGTCTCGATTTCGAGCGGGCCGCGCGGCTGCGTGACGACCTCGGCGCGCTGAAGCGGGCGATGGAAAAGCAGGCCGTGGTGCTCGGTGACGGGACCGACGCCGACGTGGTGGCCTTCGCCGACGACGACCTCGAGGCCGCGGTGCAGGTGTTCCACGTGCGCGGCGGCCGGGTCCGCGGTCAGCGCGGCTGGATCGTCGAAAAGTCCGCCGACCCGGGCGATTCCGGCGAGGAGCAGTTGGTCGAGCAGTTTTTGACGCAGTTCTACGGCGAGCAGGCCGAATTGGGCGGCGCCGCAGACGAATCGGTGAACCCGGTGCCTCGGGAGGTGCTGGTGCCCTGCCTGCCGTCCAACGCCGACGAGCTGACGAGCTGGTTGTCCGGCCTGCGCGGGTCCCGGGTCGTCTTGAGGGTGCCGCGGCGCGGTGACAAACGCGCGCTGGCCGAAACCGTGCAGCGCAACGCGAAAGAAGCCCTGCAGCAACACAAGCTGAAGCGGGCCGGTGATTTCAACGCCAGATCCGCTGCGCTGCAGAACATTCAGGAAGCCCTCGGGCTGTCCGAGGCGCCGCTGCGCATCGAATGTGTGGACATCAGCCACGTGCAGGGCACCGACGTGGTGGGCTCGCTGGTGGTGTTCGAGGACGGTCTGCCACGCAAATCGGACTACCGGCACTTCAGCATCCGGGAGGCCGCCGGACAGGGGCGCTCCGACGATGTCGCCTCCATCGCCGAGGTGACCCGGCGCCGCTTCGCGCGCCACCTGAGCGAGCAGAACGACCCGAATATGCTTTCGCCGGAAGGGAAGTCCCGCCGCTTCGCCTACCCGCCGAACCTGTACGTGGTGGACGGCGGCGCGCCGCAGGTCAACGCGGCCAGCGCGGTGCTCGAAGGGCTCGGCATCACCGACGTCGCGGTGATCGGGCTGGCCAAGCGGCTCGAAGAGGTGTGGGTGCCCTCGGAACCCGACCCCGTCATCATGCCGCGCAACAGCGAGGGTCTTTACCTGCTGCAGCGTATCCGCGACGAGGCGCACCGGTTCGCGATCGCCTACCATCGCAGCAAGCGATCCAAGCGAATGACGGCATCGGTGCTGGATTCGGTGCCAGGATTGGGAGAACATCGCCGTAAGGCACTGGTAAGCCATTTCGGATCGATAGCCCGCCTCAAGGAGGCCACCGTCGACCAGATCACCGCCGTTCCCGGCATCGGCGTCGCCACCGCCACCGCCGTCCTGGAGGCGCTGCGACCCGAGCAGGCCCCCGACGAGTCCAGGGCCGCGCAGTGACGGGTCCGGGCGAGTTGGCGGGGAATCACTCGGTGGACGCCCCGGCCGGTATCGACGTCGTTCTCGTGACGGGGTTGTCCGGGGCCGGGCGGGGTACGGCGGCCAAGGTGCTCGAGGATCTCGGCTGGTATGTGGCCGACAACCTGCCCCCGCAGCTGATCACCCGGATGGTCGACCTCGGCATGGACGCGGGGTCGCGCATCACCCAGCTGGCGGTGGTGATGGACGTGCGGTCGCGGGGCTTCACCGGAGATCTGGATTCGGTGCGCACCGAGCTGGCGACCCGAAACATCGCCCCGCGGGTGGTGTTCATGGAAGCATCCGACGACATGTTGGTGCGCCGCTACGAGCAGAATCGGCGCAGCCACCCGCTGCAGGGCGATCAGACGCTGGCCGAGGGCATCGCGGCCGAGCGCCGGATGCTGGCATCGGTGCGCGCCACCGCCGACCTGATCATCGACACGTCGACGCTGTCGGTGCGGGGCCTGCGCGAGACCATCGAGCGGGCGTTCGGCAATGACGCCGGCGCGACCACCAGCGTCACGGTCGAGTCGTTCGGTTTCAAGTACGGCCTGCCGATGGACGCCGACATGGTGATGGACGTGCGATTCCTGCCGAACCCGCACTGGGTCGACGAATTGCGCCCCCGCACCGGGCAGGATCCCGCGGTGCGGGATTACGTGTTGAGCCAGCCCGGCGCGGCCGAGTTTCTCGACGCCTACCATCGACTGCTATCTCTGGTCGTGGACGGCTACCGCAGGGAGGGCAAGCGCTATATGACGGTCGCCATCGGCTGCACGGGGGGGAAGCATCGCAGTGTCGCGATCGCCGAGCAATTGATGCAGTTGCTGAACGCCGATCACCAGCTGTCGGTGCGCGTGCTGCACCGGGATCTGGGCCGCGAATGAGCGAGCCGTTCAACCGGGGCATCGTCGCGCTGGGCGGCGGACACGGCTTGTACGCGACCTTGTCGGCGGCCCGCCGCCTTACCCCCTACGTCACCGCCGTGGTGACCGTCGCCGACGACGGCGGATCCTCGGGCCGGCTGCGCGGCGAACTCGGCGTGGTGCCGCCCGGCGACCTGCGAATGGCGTTGGCGGCCTTGGCTTCTGACAGCCCGCATGGGCGTCTGTGGGCGACCATCCTGCAGCACCGGTTCGGTGGCAGCGGCGCTCTGGCGGGGCATCCGATCGGCAACCTGATGCTGGCCGGCCTGTCGGAGGTGCTGGCCGATCCGGTGGCCGCCCTCGACGAGCTCGGGCGCATCCTGGGCGTCAAGGGCAGGGTGCTGCCGATGTGCCCGATCGCCCTGCAGATCGAGGCCGACGTGTCCGGCCTGGAAGGCGACCCGCGGATGTTCCGGGTGATCCGCGGCCAGGTGGCGATCGCGACCACCCCGGGCAAGGTGCGCCGGGTGCGGCTGCTGCCGGATCACCCCCCGGCCACCCGGCAGGCCGTCGACGCCATCATGGCCGCCGACCTGGTGGTGCTGGGCCCCGGCTCGTGGTTCACCAGCGTGATCCCGCACGTGTTGGTGCCCGAGCTGGCGGCGGCGCTGCGGGCGACGTCCGCGCGGCGCGCCCTGGTGCTCAACCTGGTGGCCGAGCCGGGGGAGACCGCCGGGTTCTCCGTCGAGCGTCATCTGCACGTGCTGGCCCAGCACGCTCCGGGATTCACAGTGCACGACATCATCATCGACGCCGACCGGGTGCCGAGTGAGCGGGAACGCGAGCAACTGCGCCGCACCGCCACCCTGCTGCATGCCGAGGTCCACTTCGCCGACGTGTCCCGACCTGGTACACCTTTACATGATCCAGGCAAGCTCGCGGCGGCCCTGGACGGGGTCCGGGCGGCCCGCAAGGGTCCGGAAGCGGCTCCGGCCACGGCCACCGCGGATATTCGGGTCGACGGTGCAAAACCACCACCAGGTGGGGATGGGCCCGCCGGCAGCGGACCAAGGGGTGACGACTCGTGGCGATGACGACCGAAGTCAAGGACGAACTGAGCCGCCTGGTCGTGAAATCGGTCAGCGCGCGCCGGGCGGAGGTCACGTCCCTGCTGCGGTTCGCCGGAGGGCTGCACATCGTGGGCGGCCGCGTCGTGGTCGAGGCCGAGGTCGATCTCGGCAATGTCGCCCGGCGGCTGCGCAAAGACATTTTCGAACTTTACGGCTACACCGCCGTCGTGCATGTGTTGTCCGCCAGTGGAATTCGCAAAAGCACCCGGTACGTGTTGCGGGTGGCCAACGACGGTGAGGCGCTGGCCCGCCAGACCGGGCTGCTCGACAACCGCGGCCGCCCGGTGCGCGGGCTGCCGGCCCAGGTGGTGGGCGGCAGCGTCGGCGACGCCGAGGCCGCGTGGCGGGGGGCCTTCCTGGCGCACGGGTCGCTGACCGAGCCGGGTCGGTCCTCGGCGCTGGAGGTCAGCTGCCCCGGCCCGGAGGCGGCGCTGGCGTTGGTGGGCGCGGCGCGGCGGCTGGGGGTCAGCGCGAAGGCCCGCGAGGTGCGTGGCGCCGACCGGGTGGTGGTGCGCGACGGCGAGGCGATCGGCGCGTTGCTGACCCGGATGGGCGCCCAGGACACCCGGCTGGTGTGGGAGGAGCGCCGGATGCGCCGCGAGGTGCGGGCCACGGCCAACCGGCTCGCCAACTTCGACGACGCCAACCTGCGCCGCTCGGCGCGCGCGGCGGTCGCGGCGGCCGCCCGGGTGGAGCGGGCGCTGGAGATCCTCGGCGACACCGTCCCCGACCATTTGGCCTCGGCCGGCAAGCTGCGCGTCGAGCACCGACAGGCGTCGCTGGAGGAGCTCGGCCGGCTCGCCGACCCGCCGATGACGAAAGACGCTGTGGCCGGCCGCATTCGGCGGTTGCTGTCGATGGCCGACCGCAAGGCGAAGATCGAGGGCATTCCCGACACCGAGTCGGCGGTGACGCCGGATTTGCTGGAAGACGCCTAACTGGTCGCGCGAATCGCTGTTCGCAAGGGGTGGCGGGGGCTACGGTCGGGGAATGAAACGGCTTTCGAGCGTTGATGCGGCGTTTTGGTCGGCCGAAACCGCGGGCTGGCACATGCACGTGGGGGCGCTGGCGATCTGCGACCCGAAGGAATGCTCCGAGTACAGCTTTGCGCGACTGCGCGAGCTGATCATCGAGCGGCTGCCGGAATTGCCGCAGTTGCGGTGGCGGGTCACCGGGGCGCCATTCGGCCTGGACCGGCCGTGGTTCGTCGAGGACGAGGACCTGGACCCCGACTTCCACATCCGGCGCATCGCGGTTCCGGCGCCCGGCGGTCGGCGCGAACTCGAGGAACTGGTGGGGCGGTTGATGTCCTACAAGCTGGACCGCGCCCGGCCGCTGTGGGAGATGTGGGTGATCGAGGGCGTCGAGGGCGGCCGGATCGCGTCGCTGACCAAGATGCACCACGCCATCGTCGACGGCGTCTCCGGCGCCGGCCTGGGTGAGATCCTGCTGGACGTCACGCCGGAACCGCGACCGCCGCAACAGGAGACGGTCGGATCGCTGGTGGGGTTGAATATTCCGGGCATCGAGCGGCGGGCGGTGGGCGCGCTCATCAACGTCGGCGTCAAGACGCCGTTCCGCGTCGCGCGGCTGGTGGAGCAGACCGTGCGCCAGCAGATCGCCACGCTGGGGGTGCGCAGCAGGCCGCCGCGCTACTTCGAAGCGCCCAAAACCCGCTTCAACGCGCTGGTTTCGCCACACCGGCGCATCACCGGCTGCCGCGTCGAACTAGCCCGCGCCAAGGTCATCAAGGACGCCTATGGTGTGAAGCTCAACGACGTGGTGCTGGCGTTGGTGGCCGGCGCCGCCCGCGACTACCTACTCAAACGCGGTGAGCTGCCTGCCAAACCGCTCATTGCGCAGATCCCCGTGTCGACGCGCACCGACGAGAACAAGGATGACGTCGGCAACAAGGTGAGCTCGATGACCGTCTCGTTGGCCACCCACATCGAAGACCCCGGGGAGCGGCTGCGGTCCATCCACGAAAGCACCCAGAACGCCAAGCTGATGGCCAAGGCGTTGTCTGCGCATCAGATCATGGGGCTGACCGAGACGACGCCGCCGGGGTTGTTGGGGCTGGCCGCGCGGGCCTACACCGCCAGCGGTCTGTCGCGAAACCTGGCCCCTATCAACCTGGTTGTCTCGAATGTGCCCGGCCCGTCGTTCCCGCTGTACATGGCCGGCGCCAAGCTCGATTCGCTGGTGCCGCTGGGGCCGCCGGTGATGGACGTCGCGCTGAACATCACCTGCTTCTCCTACACGGATTACCTCGACTTCGGCTTCGTGACGACGCCCGAGGTGGCCAACGACATCGACGACATGGCCGATCGTATCGAGCCGGCGCTCACCGACCTCGAAAAGGCCGCCGCGCGGGAGAACAGCCCCAACTAGGCCTGCTGCCAGGCGATCTCACGACTATGAGGCGCCGCGATCTGAGCTAGCGGCGATCGTGAAGTGTTATGCGGCGCCGGGATTGTCGGCTTCGTCGTCGTCGTGTTCGTGGTGGAGGAGTTTTTCGGGGTGGTGGTAGGTGTTGGTGCGGGGTTGGCCGCGCTCGAGGTGGGGTGGTGGTTTCCATTCGGTGTCGCCGCGGGTGTTTTTGCGGGTGCTCCAGCCGCCGGGGTTGAGCATGCGGTGATGCGGGCCGCAGGCGAAGGTGAGCTGGTTGATGTCGGTGCTGTGACACTTGCTGTAGTCGGTGGTGTGGTGGACTTCGCAGTAGTAGCCCGAGACGGTGCAGCCCGGGGCGGTGCAGCCGCGGTCCTTGGCGTACAACACGATTCGCTGCCCCGGGGAAGCCAGCCGCTTGGTGTGATAGAGCGCCAGGGCCTTGCCCTTATCGAAGATCGCCAAGTAATGGTGGGCGTGGCGGGCCAGGCGGATCACCTCACTCATCGGCAGGATGGTGCCCCCGCCGGTCAGGGCTCGCCCGGCGGCGGCCTCCAACTCGGCCAGGGTGGTGGTGACGATGATGGAGGCCGGTAACCCGTTGTGCTGACCCAACTCCCCAGAGGCCAACAGCCCGCGCAGCGCCGCCAGCAGCGCGTCGTGGCCGCGCTGAGCAGCCGAGCGGGTATCACCGTCGATGGCCTCTTGGCTGGGCGTCCCCTCCACGCACGGGGTGTCGTCGAGCGGGTTGCACATGCCCGGGGCGCCGAGTTTGGCTTCCACGGCCTCCAGCGTGGCGCGTAGTTCGGGGGTGATCAGGCCCCGCAACTCCGACATGCCGTCGGCTTGTTGGCGGCCCAGGGTCACCCCGCGGCTACGGGCCCGGTCCTCATCGGTGAACAGACCGTCGGGATTGAGGCAATCTTCCAGGACGTGGGCCAGGCCGTCGAGTTCGTCGGGCCGGTGATACGCGGCGTGACCGGCCAGCTCGGCCTCGACCCGCTCGCGGGTGGCCGGGTCGATCCAGCCCGGCAGGCGACGAAAGAACCGGCGGATCACCGCCACATGGGCGGCGCCGAGTTCACCGCGGGCCTGGGCGGCGGCGGTGGCCGCCAACACCGGGGGCAAGGGTTCACCGGTCAGGCCGTGGCGCGGGCCCAGATCGGCGGCGTCTTTGACCCGCCGGGCGGCCTCGGTGTGGCTGATCCGCAGCCGGTCGGCGATCGCCTGATCCAGCGGGCCGCCGAGTTCGTGGATGCTGGCCTGGCGGGCCAGGTGATTGATCAACGCATGCTCAGCCACCGGCAGCCGGCGGCGCGCCCTTTCGCAGCGCTCCAACAGCGCCAGGCACTCCCGAGGAGCCAGCGCATCAAAACTCAGCCCCGCCACGCCCTCGATCGCGGCATCAAGCGCGTCGAAGGCCGCGCTGATCGCGTCCCGATCGATGATGCCGCCCGAACTCACACCGTCAACCTATCGAGGCCCACCGACACAAAACCCCGCATTGTGACCACAGAAACCACAGTGACACAAGGGAATTCAATATCCGTTTCCGATATCCGAAATCGTGTCGGCGGGAGCGCGGGCGGCTCGTGTCGCCGGGAGCGCGGGCGGCTCGGGGCGCGGGAGCGCGCACGGCCCGGGGCGCGGGAGCGCGCACGGCTCGGGGCACCGCCTCGGGCGGCCGAGAGCCGTCCTAGTCGCGCTGGGGCGGACGCGTCGCGTACACCCACGACAAGAACCGCGCCACGGCCTCCGCGGAACGGTGGGCCCGCGGGGAACTGAAGATGTCGAAAGCGTGTTGAGCGTGCGGCAATTCGGCGTAGGCGACCGGTGACTTGGACACCGCGCGCAGCTCCTCGACGAACTCCTGCGCCTCGCCCACCGGGATCAGCGAATCGTCGTGCCCGTGCAGGACGAAGAAGGGTGGCGCGTCGGCGCGCATCCGACGGATCGGTGAGGCGTCGACGTAGATGTCGCGGTGGGTGCTGAATTTCCGCTTGACGACGAACTTTTGGAGCAACTCCACGAATTCGCGCCGGCCCTCGCCCTCGGTGGAAAACCAGTCGTAGCGCCCGTACACCGGGACCGCGGCGACCACCGACGTGTCGGCCTCCTCGAAGCCCGGCTGGAACGCCGGGTCGTTGGGTGTCAGCGCCGCCAGCGAACACAGGTGGCCACCGGCCGAACCGCCCGTGATCGCCACGAAATTCGGATCCCCGCCGTAGCGGGAGATGTTCTCCTTCACCCAGGCCAGCGCGCGCTTGACGTCGACGATGTGGTCGGGCCAGGTGTGCCGCGGCGACACCCGGTAGCCGATGGACACGCACACCCAACCGCGCGCGGCCAGGTGGCTCATCAGCGGATAGGCCTGGGGCCGGCGCATTCCGATCACCCACGCGCCGCCGGGCACCTGCACCAGCACCGGCGCCTTGCCGTCGCGCGGTAGATCGTGGCGGCGCCAGATGTCGGCCAGATTGGCGCGGCCGTGCGGCCCGTAGGACACCACGTTCGTCTTCTCGACGTAGCGGCGCCGCGCCACCGTATTCCCCAGTGGCAGGGTGCGACGCCCGCTGCGGGTGGGCTTGGTCTGCGGCAGCTTGTCGAGCGCCTCTTCGTAGTCGTCGCCGAGTTGCTCGCGCAGCCCCGCCTCCAGCACCGGCCCGGGGGTCGTCACGCCGCGGTACTTGATCACCGCCAGGATGGCCCAGGAGGCCGCCGTCAGCGCCAGCGCCACCTTCCCGCGACGTCCCGCGAAGTCGCCGCGGCGCCCGCGCCGCAGCACGTCCAAAAGCGAAGCGGAGAAGTACACGCCCGGCACCTCGGACGCCGGCCACCCGAACCAGAACACCAGCACCGTGCTGTAGCCCTTGCGGGCCAGCGGCCGTAAACCGTTGGCGGCGTTGGCCAATTCCAGCGTGGCGCGCATCAGTGGCCTGGGCCTTCTGATCATCCGGGTGAACCGCATCAGCCGCCGACCCGTGCTCGCAGCTCCGCGCGCACGATCTTGCCCGTGCTGCTGCGGGGGAGTTCATCCAGGACCGCGATCTCGCGCGGCACCTTGTAGTTGGCGAGGTTGTCCCGCACGTGTTGCTTGAGGGCGTCGGGGGTGGCGCCGGCGCCCGGCTCCAGCACCACGAACGCCGCCAGCCGCTGGCCGTATTGTTCGTCGTCCACGCCGATTACCGCCGCCTCGGCCACGTCGGGATGTGCTGCGAGTGCCTTCTCCACCTCGATCGGGTAGACGTTCTCGCCGCCGGACACGATCATCTCGTCGTCGCGGCCGACGACGAACAGCCGGCCCGCGGAATCCAGATACCCGACGTCGCCCGACGACATGAATCCGGCGTGAAAGTCTTTCGTGCTGCCCGAGGTGTAGCCGTCGAACTGGGTGTTGTTGCGCACGTAGATGCTGCCGACCTCGCCGGCGGGCAGCTCGTTGAATTCCGGGTCCAGGATGCGGATTTCGGTTCCACCGGCGGGCCGGCCCGCGGTGTCGGGCGCCGCGCGCAGGTCGGCCGGCGTGGCGGTGGCGATCATGCCCGCCTCGGTGGCGTTGTAGTTGTTGTAGATCACGTCGCCGAACTCGTCCATGAACGCGGTGACGACGTCGGGGCGCATCCGCGAACCGGATGCCGCGGCGAACCGCAGGGACCGGCCGCTGTAGCGGCGCCGCACCTCGGCCGGCAGATCCATGATCCGGTCGAACATCACCGGCACCACCACCAGGCCGGTCGCCTTGTGCCGGTCGATAAGGTCCAGGGTGGCCTCCGGGTCGAATTTGCGCCGGGTGATCACCGGGCAGGCGAACGACGCCGCGAGCAGCAGCTGGGAAAAGCCCCAGGCGTGGAACATCGGCGCCACGATCACGATGGGCTCCTCCGCCCGCCACGGCGTGCGGTCCAGGATCGCCTTCAGCGTTCCGATTCCCGCGTTGCCGCCAGATTGCTTGGCGCCCTTGGGCGTTCCGGTGGTGCCGGAGGTGAGCAGGATCATCTTGCCCTTGCGCCCGGTGCGCTTGGGTTGAGCGCCTGCCCGGGCCGCGATCAGCCCCTCGACCGTGCGCTCATGCTCGGCATCGGTCCACGCCACGATGCGGGTCGCGTCAGGCGTGCCGGTCAGCGCGCGGTCCACCGTCTCGGTGAACTCCTCGTCGTAGATGACGGCGTCGACGCCCTCGCGGGTCACCACGTCGGCCAGCGCCGGCCCGGCGAACGACGTGTTGAGCAGCAGGATGTCCGAGCCGATCCGGTCGGCGGCCACCAACGCCTCGACGAAACCGCGGTGATTGCGGCACATGATCCCGATGACGCGGGGCTGGCCCGACGGCAACCCCTGCAGCGCCGCGGCGAGCGCGTTGCACCGCTCATCGAGTTCGCGCCAGGTCAGGCTGCCCCGCTCGTCGATCAGCCCGGGCCGATCCGGGCAGCGTTGGGCGGCGCTGGCGAACCCGGACGTCATGCCCATGCCTTCGCGGCGCATGGCCGCGGCGATCCGCACGTAGCGATCCGGGCGCATGGGCGCGATCAGTCCGGCGCGGCGCATGGTGCCGATCAGACCAAGGGTCTCGCTCAAAGGGTTTGGCATGACTCAGCCGAGGATCGGGAACCGGCGCTTGGCGGCGAGCTCGGTCAGCGCCTCCTGCATCACCGAGCGCACGTACTCGTCGACCTCGTCGATGTCGGGGTCCTCGCCGAACTTTCCGGCGATGTCGATCGGCTCCAGCACCCGGGTCACGATCTTGGTCGGCAGCGGCAGGTTGGGCGGGATGACCGCACTCAGGCCGAAGGGGAAACCGAACGAGACCGGCAGAATCGCGCTGCGCAGCAACCGTTTGATGCCCAGCCGCTCGGCCAGCCAGGTGCCGCGCGTCAGGTAGAGCTGCGTCTCCTGCCCGCCGATCGACACCGCGGGCACGATCGGGACGCCGGCGTCGATCGCGGTGCGGACGTAGCCCTTGCGTCCGTTGAAGTCGATGACGTTCTCCGACAGCGTGGGCCGGTAGGCGTCGTAGTCGCCGCCGGGGAACACGATCACGACCCCGCCGGACCGCAGCGCGACGGCCGCGTTCTCCCGATTGGCCCGGATGTATCCGGTACGCCGGAAGAAGTCCGCGGTGGGGCCCGTCATGAGGATGTCGTGGCTCAGCGTGTAGACCGGCCGGTCGTAGCCGAGCTTGTCGTAGAAGTGGGCGCTGAAGATCGGGACGTCCATCGGGAACATGCCGCCCGAGTGGTTACCGACCACCAGCGCGCCGCCGGGCGGGAACGAGTCCAGGCCGTGTACCTCCGACCGGAAGTACGTCTTCAAGACCGGGCGCATCACCGCCATCAGGCGCTGGGTCAAGACGGGGTCGAATTTGCCGATGTCCCCGCCATCGGCGTTGTCGCTGTCGGTCACGTTCCTCCCTTGACGCTCGCGCCGGGCCAGGTGCCGAGTCGAGTCCCTCGATGGTAGCGACCAAGGAAGCGCCGCCGTCATGGTGTTTCGGCATTTTCGCCCGCGTAAGCCGTTGAGTCGGCTGCGGTGCCGATACATTCGATGGGCCAGCTGGTTTTCCGACAGGAACGAGGCCGCCCATGGGATTCATGTCACCGGAGCTTCCGGACGTCGACCGCAGCACCTGGCCCACGTTGCCCCGGGCCACCCGGCTGCAAGTCGTGACCCGGCACTGGGCGGAACACGGCTTCGGCACGCCATACGCGGTGTATTTGCTCTACCTGCTCAAGATCGCCCTCTACGTCGCCGCCCCCGCCGCGATCATCTCGCTAACCCCCGGCCTGGGCGGTCTGGGCCGCATCGGCGACTGGTGGACGCAACCCATCGTCTACCAGAAGGTCGTCATCTTCACGCTGCTGTTCGAGGTCACCGGTCTCGGCTGCGGATCCGGGCCGCTGACCGGGCGGTTCATGCCACCAATCGGCGGCATCCTTTACTGGTTGCGACCCAACACAATTCGGCTCCCGGCCTGGCCCGGCAAGGTTCCGTTCACCCGCGGCGACACGCGCACCGCCTTCGACGTCGCGCTGTATGCCATCGTTCTGATCGGCGGGGTGTGGGCGCTGCTGTCGCCCGGTCACGGCGGGCCGGTCACCACCGCGGGCGATGTCGGCCTGATCGACCCCGTGCGGGTCATCCCGACGATCGTGGCGCTGGCCCTGTTGGGTCTACGCGACAAGACGGTCTTCCTGGCCGCCCGCGGCGAACACTATTGGCTGAAGCTGTTCGTGTTCTTCTTCCCGTTCACCGATCAGATCGCGGCCTGCAAGCTCATCATGCTCTGCTTGTGGTGGGGCGCAGCGGTTTCCAAGCTCAACCACCATTTCCCTTACGTGGTGGCGGTGATGACGAGCAACAACGCGCTGCTGCGAAGCCGGGTGTTCACCCCGCTGAAGCACCTGCTCTACCTCGACCACGTCAACGACCTGCGACCGTCGCTGCTGCCCAAGCTGATGGCCCACGTCGGCGGCACCACAGCGGAATTCGTGGTTCCGACGGTGCTGGTCTTCTTCGCCGCCGATCACCCGTGGCGATGGTTTCTGATCGGGTTCATGGTGCTGTTCCATCTCAACATCATTTCCAACCTCCCAATGGGAGTGCCCTTGGAATGGAACGTGTTCTTCATCTTCTCGCTGTTCTATCTGTTCGGGCATTACGGCGCGGTCCGGGCCACCGATCTTCGCTCGCCCGTGCTGCTCGCCCTCGTGATCCTCGCGGTGGTGGTGGTCATCGTGGGAAACATGTTCCCCGAAAAGATTTCGTTCCTTCCGGCAATGCGGTACTACGCCGGCAACTGGGCCACCAGCGTGTGGTGCTTTCGTGCGGGCGCCGAGGAGAAGATCGACGCCGACATCGTGAAGAGCTCCGCGCTCGTCGTCAATCAGCTGGCGAGGCTCTACGACCCGGAAACCGCCGAAATCTTGGCGGACAAGATCGCCGCCTTCCGCGCGATGCACGTGCATGGCCGGGCGCTCAACGGGCTGCTGCCGCGCGCGATCGACGACGAAGCCGACTACAAGATCCGTGAGGGCGAAATCGTTGCCGGGCCGCTCGTCGGGTGGAACTTCGGCGAGGGCCACCTGCACAACGAGCAACTTGTGGAGGCGGTGCAACGCCGCTGCCGCTTCGAGGACGGCGACCTGCGGGTCATCGTCCTGGAGGGTCAGCCCATCCACGTCCAACGGCAGTCGTATCCGCATCCTCGACGCCAAGACCGGCCTGATCGAGGCGGGCTACGTCGACGTCAAGGACATGCTGACCCGCCAGCCGTGGCCCGAGCCCGGCGATGACTGCCCCGTCCACGTCATTGATGACGCCCATGGCTAGGTCAGTCGTCGTCGGCGCCGGGCCCAACGGGCTGGCCGCCGCGATCCACCTCGCCCGCCACGGTGTCGACGTGCAGGTGCTGGAGGCCGGCGAGACGGTCGGCGGGGGAGCGCGCTCGGCCGAGCTGACGGTGCCCGGGGTGATCCACGACGTCTGCTCGGCTGCGCATCCGATGGCAGTGGGTTCACCGTTCTGGGAGGAGATCGACCTGCCGAGCTACGGGCTGACCTGGAAGTGGCCGGAGGTCGACTGCGCGCATCCGCTCGACGACGGCACCGCCGGGTTGCTGTACCGGTCGATCGACCGAACCGTGGCCGAAATGGGCGCCGACGGACGGCGGTGGCGGCTCGCGGTGGGCGATCTCGCCGCCGGCTTCGACGAGCTGTGCCAAGACCTGATGCGCCCGGTCCTGCATGTTCCGCACCACCCCATCCGGCTTGCTGCCTTCGGGCCGCGCGCGCTGTTGCCGGCGACCGTGCTGGCCCGCTGGTTTCGCACCGAGCGGGTGCGCGCGCTATACGGTGGCCAGGCCGCGCACGCTTACACCCGGCTCGACCGGCCGCTGACGGCCGCAATGGCGCTGATGTTCATGGCCAGCGGGCACCACTACGGCTGGCCGGTGGCTGCGGGCGGATCGGGTTCGATCATCGCGGCGCTAGCAGCCGTCCTGGCCGAACACGGCGCTGCGATCACCACCGGCGTCACAGTGACCAGCCGCAAAGACATTCCCGACGCCGACATCGTCATGCTCGACCTCACCCCGGCCGCGACGCTGCGGCTCTACGGCGACGCCATGCCCGGCCGCATCAAGCGCTCCTACCGGCGCTACCGCCAGGGGTCCTCGGCCTTCAAGGTCGACTACGCCATCGAGGGCCACATTCCCTGGACCAATCCCGACTGCGGTCACGCCGGCACCGTGCACCTGGGCGGGACATTCGCCGAGATCGCACACAGCGAACGCGAGCGGTCGCAAGGTCGGATGTACCGGCGGCCGTTCATCATCCTTGGGCAGCAGTACCTGGCCGACCCGTCGCGCTCGGCGGGCAATATCAACCCGATCTACGCCTTACGCCCACGTGCCGTTCGGCTACACCGGCGATGCCACCGAGATCATCACTGACCAGATCGAGCGCTTCGCGCCCGGATTCCGCGACCGCGTCGTCGCCACCGTCAGCAGGGGCACCGCCGATCTGCAGGCCTACAACCCCAACTTCATCGGCGGCGACATCATCGGCGGCGCCAACGACGGGCTCCAAGTGATCCTGCGGCCCCGCGTCTCCGTCAACCCGTACGCGACCGGTGTGCCGGGGGTATACCTGTGCTCGCAGTCCACCCCGCCCGGGGCCGGCATCCACGGACTGTGCGGCTACCACGCCGCCGAGGCGGCGCTGGGCTGGCTGCGCAAACGCCGCGGCGATTGACGGCGGAGCCCTCTCGACGAGATCGGCGTTCATACCGTGCCGCCGCCGTGTTATCGCGTTGTGCCGCCCAGCGGCACGTCGGCTCTCCACGGCTTGCCTACGCCGCCGTCTGAATCCCAGATCGATTGCCGGGCCATTCCCTTGCGTCTGGCCCTGCGGCGCATGCCCGCGCGGAGTACGTCCTGGACCGTCAACGGGCCATTATGGATCAACGAGATACCAGATCCTGTTGCGGGCGTTACGCGCTCCTCGGCAGAGCTGACGACCGAATGCGTCTCAGTGGCGTGCGTCATGTTCGTGCACCTTCCTGCTCGTGAAAGACAGTTGCTGTTTGGTTGGGGTCCTGCATTGCGTGCCGGGCCACCTCGAACGGTGTGCGGCTAGTCCGGATGGCGGATGGTCGCGCGCTTGAGCCGGCGATTGTTCATCGGATCGTGTGTCGACTTCTGGTGTTCAAGCTGCCGGCTCAATTCGCGCTTTGCATCGCACAGGGCACGGGTGATGTCCGGGTTTTCTGCGACTGCTACGAGCAGTGGATGGCCGGGAAGGGTTGTGCGCAACGTGATGCGCTGTTCCTTGCCGCCGCGGTCCTGCAGGGTGACTTCGATGTCCACATCTTTCGGATGCCATCTGCCTAGCTGCGCCTCAAGCGTGGACAACGTCTGTGTGACGTGTGGACGCTCCTTGGCGAGAAAGCCCGCGCCTACGTGAATCACATTCTCGCGGAAAGTGTTTCGCTTTGCGTGGTCAGAGTTCCTCATGGTGGCCCCATTTCGGGTATTAGGTATCGAGGGTGTTGATTTGAGCTGGTCGACGCGTGGCTGGACGAATGTCATGTTGGCCGGCGACCGAAACAGCCAAGCCCAGGGCGGTCACAATGCCGATCGTGAGAACCAAAGTGCGGTGTGCTGCGGCGAACGCATGAACGCCGATGACCAGTTTCCGGACTAGACCTCCAGTAAACGCCCTGTCAGACGGGTTGTCAACGCTGTTGGCCTACGGCGTGGGCCCTGAGGCCCTCATTCGAGGAAGTGAGCTATGCCGGCATTTCGTGGCGCGAGGCCCCGATCGGGCCAGCCCGCTTCGCCCCCTGCGAATTGCGTTGTGGCAGTGCCATTCATGGTGGGCTCCGGCTCGCTGGGGCGGGATAAACCTGCGCTCTGGCCGGCCTTTTCGTCGGCGGCGATTTTCAGTTCACCGACCACGTCTTCGATGCAGGTCGCGACCGATGCGACGTCATCGACGTTATCGGGGCACGCGACGATGCCAACAGCCAGAGTGGAGCTGTAGGACACGGCGGTGATGTTGAGATTCGAGCCCTCAAACAGCGGGGCCAGAGCGTGAATTCCGAGGACATGCGCCCCGGCGCAATAGATTTCGTCGCTGGGGCCCGGAACGTTGGAGGCGATGACATGAGCGACTGGCGAGTGGAACCGCGACAGTTGCAGACCGGTGTACACACCCATCACCCAGCCGATGACGACCGGTGGAACGAGGTCTATGACGTCGGCGAGATTGACGGGCCGCACTGCCCGTCGCCCGTCCTTGATCCTGGATGTCGCATCGTGAATGCTGGCCAACTGCTGTGCCGGGTCGGCCAGATCCACCGGCAATTTGACGACAACAGGCGACCAACTATTGGACGCGTCGCCGTCGACGCCGCGTGTCGAGATCGGCATCATGGTGCGCAGCGGATGACTGGGCACCGTGTCGTGGCTTGCCAACCATCTGCGCAGCGCCGATGTCGTTGCGGTCAAAAAAACATCGTTCACAGTGACATCGAACGCGGCGGCGATGGCGCGCACATCATCCATGGCCACCCCGGCGAACGCAACGGTCCGTCGCGCGGTGAGGGGGGCGTTCAGCAGCGTTCGCGGCGAACTGTCGTCCTCCTCGGAATCCGAACCGTCGGACCGTTGCGGTCCTGCACCCGGGAGGAGTTGGCGTACCGATCTCAACGCGGTTCCTATCGTCGACTTCACCGCGACGGGGCCCAGCCTGACGGCGATCCGAATGCCCACAGCGGTGTTGGCGGCGATCTCGTCGATCACGTCCCACACCCTGGTGGCCGCACCGGGCATCGTGGCCTCGGCCCGCTCTGGCGCCACCGCGAATTCAGCGTCGGCATCGACAGTCATCAGTTCGGGCAACATCGACGTCACTGCGCCCACACCGTCGGTGATGGCGTGGGAGAACTTGATCAACACCACTAGTCTGCCGTCGGCGAGACCCTGCACGACCCAGGCGTCCCACAGCGGGCGGTCGCGGTTCAACGGCTGCCCATGCAACTCGCCGATAAGGGTGGTCAGCTCTCGCATGGTGCCGGGTTCGGCCAGCCGCACACAATGCAGATGGCTTTGGACATCGAATGCGGGGTCCTCGATCCATGACGGCTGGCCCAACCCGAAGGGTTTGGTGAGCAGACGCTGCCGGAAACCCGGGATTGTCGCAGTGCGCTGAGCCAGCAGCTTGCAAATCGCGTCGGCGGTCACTGCGCCGTGCGCCTCGGGGTCGCAAAACAACACGGCCATGACGTGGGTGGGCATCACTGATGTTTCGCCGTGCAGCGTGACACCGTCAAGGCCGGTCAATCGTTTCATCATGCTGTTCCATCCGTATATCCGAGCTGTCAGCTCAAAGCTTGGCTCGCGGCTTTTGCGCCGCGCTCAGCAGCGACGGCCGAAACGCCTCGCCGCAGGGCAATTCGTGATACCCGGCACCGTCTGCCAATTCGTGCCGGCGGCACTTCGGTCAGCCCGCACTGTGCCCATCACCGTACGTCCACACCATCGACACGCGCTGGCGCACAATATCCCTCGCAACATGCCGCCAAGCCATACCGGGATCAGCAGGACGAAATGGATGCGCACCAACGGGAAGGCGTGCGGTCGCTGCGGTGCTGACGCCCAGCCGGACCGTTACTCAGCGCACCTTTTCGGGGATTGAGTTCAACGCAGCCAGGACATGCACGGCGAGTTTGACCGCCGCATCATTGCCCACCTTGGAGTGCGCGCTTATGGTGTCCGTGACGAGTTGGAGACGAATCTCGTAGGGAGTGCGAAACGTTGTGAGCGCTGCCATCGAATTTCCTTTGTAGTCGAGCATGTTCGCTCGCAACCGAGCTGCTCGATATCGATGAGCGTACGCCGATTCGCGGTCGCCGCGTGCGCGACGAGCACGCGGATCTTGGGTACGCCCGATTTGAAAGAACAAGATCTTCCGTTCCAGCACAGCGGCAGGTGGGGACGAAACGCCTAGCTGATCTCGTGCTACTTCCTCGCGCGTTTGCGGGCCGAGCGCCTTGGCGCTGGCACGGTGGCGGCCAGACCGATGAACAACACATCCAGAGCGCGGTCGAGTTCGGCTGCACCGTCGTAGTCGCCGAGCGCTGGGGCCAGCGCGCGCACCTGAGGGAACTCGGTGATCGCCAGTCGGTGCAACCCGAGGCGCAGCACATCATCGGACTCCTCGGGCCGCTCGACGACCTCCTGCAGCTCGGTGAGGATGTGGCCATATAGATAGCCGAAGAGCACCCGGTAAATATGTAGCGCGTCGACTCCGCTGAAGCCCACCGAAGTGAGCAGCGCGACGACGTCCTCCAGTGGCCGTAGCATGCCCGGGGGTCGCTGCCCCAGCGGCGTGGCTAGTGGCCGAGTCACCAATAGCGGCACCACATTCGGGTGCTCGAGGGCCAGTCGGCGAAAGTCATGCGCCACCGCGCGCAGCTGCTCGGCCCAGTCCGGGTCTGCCGTGTCCACCCGCAATTTGCCCAGCACAATCTCGGCGATGCCGTCGAGCAGCGCCGCCTTGTTCGGCACATGCCGATAAATCACCGTCGGGTCGCGACCCACCGCCTCACTCAGACGCCGCATCGACAATCCATCCACACCGTCACGGTCGACCAATCGCAAGGCGCACTGCAATACCACCGACCGGCTGACCATGCCGTGTTCTGGGCGGTTGGCGGCGGACGCGTCAAGTCCATCGCCGGCAGCTGTGGTTCGCTTCGGCACCGTGGACGTCCCTTCCTCCATGTGTTCTACGCGATTGCGGCGGCCCATCCTAACGCCGCTGGCCAACGTTGTTGACACCCGGCGTGGGGAGCGAGCGGGTGCAGGAGTCCGCGAGGGCTTCCAGCCGGAATTGCAGGCTCGACAGGGCGCGCCGGGCAGGCCGAAGCCGGTCTGGACCCGCAACCGCTCGGGTGATGTTGCGCACACGTTGTGGCGTCTACCGACGACCATCCTGCAAAGGCGATGGTCCACACTCTTACCGGCGCGCCAACCGAGCGTGTCGCTGATCTAGGCTGACCAGAGGCAGTGTCCGCGGACATGGAAAAGACATTGATGAAGACGGCTCAGGAAACACAGAGGAGAGACAAGTGACGGTCCGAGTAGGTATCAACGGCTTCGGTCGAATCGGGCGGAACTTCTACCGGGCCTTGCTGGCTCAACAGGAGCAAGGCACCGCTGACATCGAGGTGGTCGCGGTCAACGACCTCACCGATAACGCCAGCCTGGCGCACCTGCTGAAATTCGACTCCATCCTGGGCCGCCTGCCGCACGACGTCAGCCTCGAGGGTGACGACACCATCGTCGTCGGCAACGCCAAGATCAAGGCGCTGGAGGTCAAGGAGGGCCCGGCGGCGCTGCCCTGGGGCGACCTGGGCGTCGACGTCGTCGTCGAGTCCACCGGCATCTTCACCAACGCCGCCAAGGCCAAGGGCCACCTGGACGCCGGCGCCAAGAAGGTGATCATCTCCGCGCCGGCCACCGACGAGGACATCACCATCGTGCTCGGCGTCAACGACGACAAGTACGACGGCAGCCAGAACATCATCTCCAACGCCTCGTGCACCACGAACTGCCTGGGGCCGCTGGCCAAGGTGCTCAACGACGAGTTCGGCATCGTCAAGGGCCTGATGACCACCATCCACGCCTACACCCAGGACCAGAACCTGCAGGACGGCCCGCACAAGGACCTGCGCCGCGCCCGCGCCGCCGCCCTGAACATCGTGCCGACCTCCACCGGCGCGGCCAAGGCCATCGGCCTGGTGCTGCCCGAGCTGAAGGGCAAGCTCGACGGCTACGCGCTGCGCGTGCCGATCCCCACCGGCTCGGTCACCGACCTGACCGCCGAGCTGAAGAAGTCCGCCACCGCCGAGGAGATCAACGCGGCGATGAAGGCGGCCGCCGAGGGGCCGATGAAGGGCATCCTCAAGTACTACGACGCGCCGATCGTCTCGAGCGACATCGTCACCGACCCGCACAGCTCGATCTTCGATTCCGGGTTGACCAAGGTGATCGACGACCAGGCCAAGGTGGTGTCCTGGTACGACAACGAATGGGGCTACTCCAACCGCCTGGTGGACCTGGTCGCCCTGGTCGGCAAGTCGCTGTAACCCGTGGCCGTCCACACGCTCAAAGACCTTCTCGGCGAGGGGGTTTCGGGCCGAGGCGTGCTGGTGCGCTCGGACCTGAACGTGCCGCTCGATGACGGCAAGATCACCGACCCCGGGCGCATCACCGCCTCGGTGCCGACGCTGAAGGCGCTCGTCGAGGCGGGCGCCAAGGTGGTGGTCACCGCGCACCTCGGGCGTCCCAAGGACGGGCCGGACCCGAAGCTGTCGCTGGCGCCGGTCGCCGCGGCGCTCTCCGAGCAGCTGGGCCGCCACGTGCAGTTGGCCGGGGATGTCGTCGGCACCGACGCGCTGGCCCGCGCCGAGGGGCTGACCGACGGCGACGTCCTGCTACTGGAGAACATCCGCTTCGATGCCCGCGAGACCAGCAAGGACGACGCCGAGCGGCTCGCCCTCGCCCGCCAGCTCGCCGAATTGGTCGGGCCCACAGGCGCTTTCGTCTCCGACGGCTTCGGCGTGGTGCACCGCAAGCAGGCCTCCGTGTACGACATCGCGACCCTGCTGCCGCACTACGCCGGCACGCTGGTGGCCGAGGAGATCCAGGTGCTCCAGCAGCTGACCAGCTCCACCAAACGCCCCTACGCCGTGGTGCTCGGCGGGTCGAAGGTGTCCGACAAGCTCGGGGTCATCGAGTCGTTGGCCACCAAGGCCGACAGCATCGTCATCGGCGGCGGCATGTGCTTCACTTTCCTCGCCGCGCAAGGCTTTTCCGTCGGCAAGTCACTGCTGGAGACCGAGATGGTGGACACCTGCCGGCGGCTGCTGGACACCTACGTCGACGTGCTGCGGCTCCCGGTGGACATCGTGGTGGCCGACAAGTTCGCCGCCGACGCGACACCGCAGACCGTCGCCGCCGACGCCATCCCGGACGACCTGATGGGTCTGGACATCGGGCCCGGATCGGTCAAACGGTTCGCCACCTTGCTGTCCAACGCCGAGACCGTCTTCTGGAACGGGCCGATGGGCGTGTTCGAGTTCCCGGCGTTCGCCGCCGCCACCAAGGGCGTCGCCGAAGCGATCGCCACCGCGACCGGCAAGGGCGCCTTCAGCGTGGTCGGCGGCGGGGACTCGGCGGCGGCCGTGCGCGCGCTGGGCATCCCGGAAGGCGACTTCTCGCACATCTCCACCGGTGGGGGAGCGTCGCTGGAATACCTTGAGGGCAAGACGCTTCCGGGTGTCGAGGTACTGGACCGTCCGCAACCGACTGGAGACGCAGCGTGAGCCGCAAGCCACTGATCGCCGGCAACTGGAAGATGAACCTCAACCACTTCGAGGCGATCGCGCTGGTGCAAAAGATCGCGTTCGCGCTGCCGGACAAGTACTACGACAAGGTCGACGTCACGGTGCTGCCGCCGTTCACCGACCTGCGCAGCGTGCAGACCCTGGTCGACGGCGACAAGCTGCGGCTGACCTACGGCGGGCAGGACCTGTCCCAGCACGACGCCGGCGCCTACACCGGCGAGGTCAGCGGCGCCTTCCTGGCCAAGCTGGGCTGCACGTTCGTCGTCGTCGGGCACTCCGAGCGCAGGACGTACCACCACGAGGACGACACCGTCGTCGCCGCCAAGACCGCCGCGGCGCTCAAGCACGAACTGACCCCGATCGTCTGCATCGGCGAGCACCTCGAGGTGCGCGAGGCCGGAAACCACGTCATCCACTGCGAAGAGCAGCTGCGGGGGTCGCTGGCCGGGCTGTCCACCGAACAGATCGGCAAGGTCGTCATCGCCTACGAGCCGGTGTGGGCGATCGGCACCGGGCGGGTGGCCAGCGCCGCCGACGCCCAGGAGGTGTGCGCGGCGATCCGCAAGGAGTTGGCGTCGCTCGCCTCGCCCCAGGTCGCCGACTCGGTGCGGGTGCTCTACGGCGGCTCGGTCAACGCCAAGAACGTCGGCGAGCTCGTCGCCCAGGACGACATCGACGGCGGCCTGGTCGGCGGCGCGTCGCTGGACGGCGAGCAATTCGCCACGCTGGCGGCCATCGCCGCCGGTGGGCCTCTTCCGTGATGCGGCCAAGGCACCGGTAGGCTGGCCGTCATGCAGTTGGCTTTGCAGATCACCCTGGTCGTCACCAGCATCCTGGTGGTGCTGCTGGTGCTGCTGCACCGCGCCAAGGGTGGCGGCCTGTCCACGCTGTTCGGCGGTGGCGTCCAATCGAGCCTGTCCGGATCCACCGTGGTGGAAAAGAACCTGGACCGCCTGACGCTGTTCATCACCGGCATCTGGCTGGTGTGCATCATCGGCATGGCGCTGCTGATCAAGTACCACTGACGACCTGACCGCCCCGCGGCACGCCGATAGTGGGACGCATGGCTGACGCCTCCGAAGCCCCCGAGGACACCCTGGAACCGATCGGCGCCGTCCAGCGCACCCCGGTGGGGCGCGCGGCGACCGAGCCGATGCGGGCCGACATCCGGCTGCTGGGCGCCATCCTGGGCGACACGGTGCGCGAGCAGAACGGGCGCGAGGTGTTCGAGCTCGTCGAACGCGCCCGAGTGGAATCGTTCCGGGTGCGCCGCTCCGAGATCGACCGGGCGGAGCTGGCCCGGATGTTCTATCGCATCGACATCCACCAGGCCATCCCGGTCATCCGCGCCTTCAGTCACTTCGCGCTGCTGGCCAACGTCGCCGAAGACATCCACCGCGAGCGCCGCCGCGCTGTCCACGTCGCCGCCGGCGAACCACCGCCGGACAGCACCCTGGCCGCGACCTACGCCAAACTCGATGAGGCACAACTCGATTCGGACACGGTTGCCGACGCGTTGAAGGGCGCCGTGGTCGCTCCGGTGATCACCGCCCACCCCACCGAGACCCGCCGGCGCACCGTCTTCGTCACCCAGCACCGGATCAACGAGCTGATGCGGCTGCACGCCGAGGGGCACGCCGAGACCGACGACGGGCGCAACATCGAACTCGAGTTGCGCCGCCAGGTCCTCACGCTGTGGCAGACCGCGCTGATCCGGCTGTCCCGCCTGCAGATCACCGACGAGATCGAGGTGGGTCTGCGCTACTACGCCGCCGCGTTCTTCAAGGTGATCCCGCAGGTCAACGCCGAGGTCCGCGACACCCTGCGCGCCCGCTGGCCCGACGCCGACCTGTTCGACGAGCCGATGCTGCAGCCCGGCTCCTGGATCGGCGGGGACCGCGACGGCAATCCGAACGTGACGGCCGACGTGGTGCGCCAGGCCACCGGCAGCGCCGCGTTCACCGCGCTGGCGCACTACCTGGCCGAACTGACCGCGCTGGAGCAGGAGCTGTCGATGTCGGCGCGCCTGGTCTCGGTCACCCCCGCGCTGACTGAACTCGCCGGGGGCTGCGCGGAGAAGGCCCGCGCCGACGAACCGTACCGGCGGGCGGTGCGGGTGATCCGCGCCCGCCTCAGCGCGACGAGCGCGGCGATCCTGGACCGGACACCGCAGCAGGTGCTGGATCTGGGGCTGCCGCCGTACGAAACCCCGGCCGAACTGGGGGCCGATCTCGACACCATGGACGAGTCGCTGCGCGGCCACGGCAGCGCGCTGCTGGCCGACGACCGCCTGGCGCTGCTGCGAGAAGGCGTGCGGGTCTTCGGGTTCCACCTGTGCGGCCTGGACATGCGGCAGAACTCCGACGCGCACGAAGAGGTGATCTGCGAGCTGCTGGCGTGGGCCGGCGTGCACCCGGACTACCGTTCGCTGCCCGAAGACGAGCGCGTCGAGCTGTTGGCGGCCGAGCTGGGCACCCGCCGCCCGCTGGTGGCCGACGACGCGCAGCTGTCCGACCTGGCCCGCGGCGAGCTGGATGTGGTGCGCGCCGCCGCGCACGCCATCAAGCGCTACGGACCGTCCGCCGTCCCCAACTACGTGATCTCGATGTGCCGTTCGGTCTCCGACGTCCTCGAGGCCGCGATCCTGCTGAAAGAGGCGGGGCTGATCGACGCGTCCGGTCCCGAACCCTACTGCCCCGTGGGCATTTCCCCGCTGTTCGAAACCATCGACGATCTGCACAACGGCGCGACGATCCTGCACGCGATGCTGGAACTTCCGATCTACCGGGCGCTGGTGGCCGCGCGCGGCGAGACCCAGGAAGTGATGCTGGGTTACTCGGACTCCAACAAGGACGGCGGGTATTTGGCGTCCAGCTGGGCGGTGTACCGGGCCGAGCTGGCGCTGGTGGAAGTGGCGCGCAAAACCGGAATCCGGTTGCGGCTCTTCCACGGTCGCGGCGGCACCGTCGGGCGTGGCGGCGGGCCGAGCTACGAGGCGATCCTGGCGCAGCCGCCCGGCGCGGTGAACGGCTCGCTGCGGCTCACCGAGCAGGGCGAGGTGATCGCCGCCAAATACGCCGAACCGCGAGTGGCGCAACGCAATCTGGAAAGCCTGCTGGCCGCCACGCTGGAGTCCACGCTGCTGGACGTCGAGGGCCTGGGCGACGCCGCGGAACCGGCGTACGCGGTGCTCGACGAGGTGGCCGTGCTGGCCCAGCGGGCCTACGCCGAATTGGTGCACGACACACCGGGTTTCGTCGACTACTTCATGGCCTCCACCCCGGTCAGCGAGATCGGGTCGCTGAACATCGGCAGCCGGCCGACGTCCCGCAAACCCACCGAGTCGATCTCGGACCTGCGCGCCATCCCGTGGGTGCTGGCGTGGAGCCAGTCGCGGGTCATGCTGCCCGGCTGGTACGGCACCGGGTCGGCATTCGAGCAGTGGATCGCGGCGGGCCCGCAGAGCGAGGCCGAGCGGGTGAGCATCCTGCACGACTTGTACCAGCGCTGGCCGTTTTTCCGCAGCGTGCTGTCGAATCTGGCTCAGGTGCTGGCCAAAAGCGACCTCGGCCTGGCGGCCCGCTACGCCGAATTGGTCGACGACGAGGAATTACGGCGCCGGGTCTTCGGCAAGATCGTCGACGAGCACGGCCGAACCATCGCCATGCACAAGCTCATCACCGGGCAGGACAACCTGCTCGCGGACAACCCCGCGCTGGCGCGGTCGGTGTTCAATCGCTTCCCGTACCTCGAGCCGCTGAACCACCTCCAGGTGGAGTTGCTGCGCCGGTACCGCTCCGGCGACGACGACGAATTGGTGCAGCGCGGGATATTGCTGACGATGAACGGGCTGGCGAGCGCGTTGCGCAACAGCGGCTGACGACGCGCGTACTTCCCGCGCTGACCACCGGTGTTGCGGCACGCGGTGTCGGCGTCGTTATGGTTGAGTCGTGGCTTGCCTGCGCGGGCCGCGCACGCAGGGACGAACATCCAACGGGGGAGGTTGGCATTTGAAATCCATCACATTCGGTAAGACGGGGCTTGAGGTTTCCCGGTTGGCCTTCGGCACCTGGGCGTTCAGCAGCGACTGGGGCCAAGCCGATGAGGACGCCGCGATCACCATGATCCAACGCGCTCGTGACCTGGGGATCAACTTTTTCGATACCGCCCAGCAATACGGGTTCGGGGAATCCGAGCGCATTCTCGGCAAGGCCCTTCGCGACGATTTCGCGCGGGCCCGCGACGAGTTGGTGATCGCCACCAAAGGCGGGTTGCGCAAAACCGACACGGGACTGGTCCGCGACGCCAGCCGCGAGTACCTGCGCAGCGGTGTCGAGTCCAGCCTCCGCGCGCTGGGCGTGGATTACATCGACCTCTACCTGGTCCACTGGCCGGATCCCACGACTCCGGCGGCCGAGACGGGTGAAGCGCTCGCAGAACTGGTGTCGGAGGGCAAGATTCGGCACGTCGGTGTCTCGAACTACGACACGACCCAGATAGAGGAACTTTCGGCCACGCTTCCGGTGGAAGCGGTGCAGCCGCCGTACCACCTGTTTCGCCGTGACATCGAATCCGACCTGCTGCCCTATTGCCACGCCCACGACATCGGGGTGATGGTGTACGGACCGTTGGCGCACGGCCTGCTCACGGGAACCATGAAGCCAGACACCAGCTTTGCCGACGGCGACTGGCGCGGCAAGAGTCCGATCTTCACCGGCGAGGATTATCTGCGTAACCTCAAAGTCGTTGATGACCTGAGCCATTTGGCCATCGATCTCGGCGTCACGACGAGCCAGCTGGCCATCGCCTGGACGCTCGCGCAACCCGGCGTGCACACCGCCATCATGGGCGCGCAGCACGTCACCTACCTGCAGGACAGCGCCGGTGCGGCCGACGTCACGCTGACCGACGCGGACCTGGCCGCGATCGAGGACATCATGAAGTCGGCGACGCCGGTCGGCGGCCCGGCCCCCGAGATGCACGAGAAAAAGGCGAGCTGACCAGGGGAGGGCGCCTAGCCCTTCACCAGCTCGCCGACGTGCGCGGTCACCGAATCGGCCAGGGCTTGCAGGTCATAACCGCCTTCGAGCACCGCCACCAGCCGGCCGTCGCACAGCATCTCCGCCGATTTCATCAATTCCCTGGTGACCCAGGCGAAGTCGTCGGTCGTCATGGTCAGCGAGCCCAACGGATCGCGCTCGTGCGCGTCGAATCCGGCGGACACGATGATCAGTTCGGGTGAAAAGGCGTGCAGCGCGGGCAGTATCCGGTCGGCGAAGGCGGCGCGCAGTTCGGCGCCGCCGTCGCCGGGCGCCAGCGGCGCGTTGAAGATGTTGCCGACCCCGGTTTCCCGCGCCGCGCCGGTGCCGGGAAACAGCGGCATCTGGTGCGTGGACGCGTAGAGCACGTTCGGGTCGGAGTAGAAGATCTGCTGCGTGCCGTTGCCGTGATGGACGTCGAAATCGACGATGGCGACGCGCATCAGCCCGTGTTTGCGCTGCGCGTGCCGCGCGCCGATGCTGATGTTGTTGAACAGGCAGAAGCCCATCGCGCGCTCGGACTCGGCGTGATGCCCCGGCGGCCGACACGCGACGAACGCGTTCTGCACGTCGCCGGCCAGCACCCGGTCCACCGCCCGCAGCGTGGCGCCCACCCCGCGCAAGGCCGTCTCCCACGTCGAGGGCTCCATCATGGTGTCGCCGCCGTCGAGATAGACGTAGCCGTGCTCGGGGCGCGCCGCCTCGAGCGCGTCCACGTAGCGGTTGGAATGCACGTAGCGCGCGGCGGCAAGCTCGGCCGGCTCAGCCGTCTCGCGCACCAGCGCGTCGAACCGGGGCTGGCGCAGCGCCGCCTCCACCGCGCGATAGCGGTCCGGCCGCTCCGGGTGCCCGGGGGCCGTACGATGCGCGGCGAAGGCGGAGTGGTGCAGCAGCAGCGTGGCCATCAGGGGTCGGGGCCTACTCCGCGGTCCGGTTGCGCAGCCTGTCCAACAGACCGCGCACCGCGTGCTCGGTGATCGCCAGGGGCGACATCATGGTCTCGCCCACCTTCACCATCTCGTCTATCCGCGCGACGATGGCCTCCACGGGTTCGACCAGTACGATTAGCCGCTTGGCCAGATCGTCCAGGCTGGCCATGGTGCCGTCCAGGTGATCGAGGCCGGCTTCCAGGCGTTCCACCGTGGCGTTCAGCGCCGACAAGGAGCTGCTGAGCTCTTTCATGGTGTTGCTCAAACCGTCGAGGACGTCTTCGACCTGCTCCACCGTCTTGTCGGCGTTCAAGGCGGCCTGGGTGAGCGTCTTGATCCGGCTTCGCTCTTGCCCCCCGCGCACGGTTCTGTCTGCCATGACCGCCATTATGACCCGGACGGGCCGGCCGGGGACCCCATGGTGGGAATCGCGTCAGGCCACGCCGGACGGGTCCGACGGCAGCTTCGACGCGGCGTCCTCGTCGAGCAGCCAGAGCGTGATCTCTTGACCGATCGCCCCGGCGGCCGGCACCGACACCGGCGCGGCGCCACCGATGGCCGCGGCCGCCGCGTCGGCCTTCCCGGCGCCCGACACCATCAACCAGACTTCGCGGGAACGCGCAATCGCGGGCAGCGTCAAGGTGATTCGTTGCGGCGGCGGCTTGGGGGAGTCGTCGACCGACACCACCATGCGGGTGGTTTCGAGCACGGCCGGGGTGTCCGGGAACAGCGAGTTGATGTGGCCCTCGGGGCCCATGCCCAGCAGGTGCACGTCGAAGCTCGGCACCGGCTGGCCGGGCGCGGCGTTGGCCGCCAGCAGTTGCTCGTAGGCCAGCGCCGCCGCGGCCAGATCGCCGCCGAATTCGCCGTCGCTGGCCGGCATCGGGTGCACCTGGCTGGACGGGATGTCGACATGATCGAGCAACGCGGCCCGCGCCTGCTTGTCATTGCGCTCGTCATCGTCTTCGGGGACGTAGCGTTCGTCGCCCCAGAACAGGTGCACCTTGGACCACTCGATCGGCCGGTCCACCAGCGACCGCAACAGCCCGATGCCGTTGCCGCCGCCGGTCAGCACGACGAGCGCGCGGCCGCGGGCCGCGACCGCCTTCCCGATGGTGTCGGTCAGTCGCGTCGCGGCGGCGTCGACCAGGGCCTGGCTGTCCGGGAAGATTTCGATGCTGGTGCTCACACGTATTGCACTTTCTCAATGCCTTCCAGCGCGGTTTGGTAAATCTCGTCGGGATCCAGGCGACGCAGGTCTTCGGCGAGGCACTCGCCGGTTTCCCTGCGCGCCAACGGAAGCAGCGCGTCGGGACGCGACGTCCGGCTCAGCGTGGCCGTCCTGCCTTCTTGCGGGCGGCTCAACACGATGGTCTCGCTGCTGCGCGTCAATTCGATCTTGAGCTCGCCGACCGCCCTGCGCACCGGGCCGTCGATCCGGCTGGCCAGCCACCCCGCCAGGACGTCGAGCGCCGGCTCGGTGGCCAGGCCGGACACCAGCGCCGACTCGATGGGCTCGTGCGGCGTCAAGTCGACGGCCGAGGTCAGCAGCGCCCGCCAGTAGGTGATGCGCGCCCAGGCGAGGTCGGTGTCACCGGCGGTGTATCCCGGCAGCCGGCTCTTGATCGCCGCCAGCGGATCGACCCCGTTGGTCGCGTCGGTGATGCGGCGAATCGCCAACCGGCCCAACGGATCCTGCGCGGGCACCGCCGGCGCGACGTCGGGCCACCAGGCCACCACCGGGATGTCGGGGAGCAGGAACGGGGTGACGACGCTGGCCGCGTGGCCCGACAGCGCGCCCGACAGCCGCAGCACCACGACCTCGCTGGCGCCAGTGTCGCCACCGGCGCGCAGCTGCGCGTCCAACCGGGGCTTGTCCGCGTACGGATTTCCCCTCATCGTGACGATGATCCGGCTGGGGTGTTCGTGGCTCGCGTCGTTGGCCGCCTGCAGCGACTCCTCGAGGATCTCCTCGCTGTCGGGCGCGATGATCAGCGTCAGGACCCGGCCCATCGCGACGGCGCCGACCCTCTCGCGGAGTTCGTCGAGTTTCTTGTTGACCGCGGTGGTGGTGGCGTCCGGCATATCGATAATCATCAGGGCCGCCGCCATTCCCGGCCGGTGCGGTGCAGCATCTCGAACGCGGAGTCCGGGCCCCAGGTGCCCGCCTCGTACGGCTCGGGCTTGCCGCCGGCCGCCCAGTTATCCAGCACGGGATCGAGTATCTGCCAAGCCAATTCGACCTCTTCATTGACCGGAAACAGCGACGGCTCACCCAGCAACACGTCGAGGATCAACTGTTCGTAGGCCTCCGGGGATTCCTCGGCGAACGCCGAACCGTAGGAGAAGTCCATGTTGACGTCGCGGACCTCCATCGCGGTGCCGGGCACCTTGGACCCGAACCGCAGCGTGACACCCTCGTCGGGCTGCACGCGGATCACCATGGCGTTGGTGCCCAGCTCGTCGGTCATGGTCGCGTCGAACGGCAGGTGCGGTGCGCGCTTGAAGATCAGGGCGATCTCGGTCACCCTGCGGCCCAACCGTTTTCCGGTTCGCAGGTAGAACGGCACGCCCGCCCAGCGGCGGGTGTCCACCTCGAGGGTGATGGCCGCGAACGTCTCGGTGGTCGAGTCCTTGGCGAACCCTTCTTCGTCGAGCAGCCCGAGGACCTTCTCGCCGCCCTGCCACCCCGCGGCGTACTGGCCGCGGCTGGTGGTCTCGTCGAGCGGCTCGGCGAGCTGCGTCGCCGAGAGCACCTTGATCTTCTCGGCCTGCAACGCCCTGGGGCTGAAGCTGACCGGCTCCTCCATGGCGGTGAGCGCCAGCAGTTGCATCAGATGGTTCTGGATGACGTCGCGGGCGGCGCCGATGCCGTCGTAATAGCCGGCCCGACCGCCCAGGCCGATGTCCTCGGCCATGGTGATCTGCACGTGGTCGACGTAGTGCGCGTTCCAGATCGGGTCGAACAGCTGATTGGCGAACCGCAACGCCAGGATGTTGCGGACCGTCTCCTTGCCCAGGTAGTGGTCGATCCGGAAGACCGACTCCTCGGGGAAGACGGCGTTGACGGACTGGTTCAGCGCTTGCGCGCTCTCCAGGTCGTGGCCGAACGGCTTCTCGATGACCACCCGGCTCCACCGCTCGCCCTGCGGGCGGGCCAGGCCGGACTTGTGCAGCTGATCGCACACGACCGGGAAGGACTTGGGCGGGATGGCCAGGTAGAAGGCGTGGTTGCCACCGGTTCCCCGCTCGGCGTCCAGCTTGTCCAGTGTCTCGGCCAGCCGGGCGAACGCCTCGTCGTCGTCGAAAGCGCCTGGCACGAAACGGAATCCCTCGGCCAGCCGCTCCCAGTTCTCCTCCCGGAAGGGGGTGCGGCAATGTTCCTTGACCGCCTCGTACACCACCTTGCCGAAATCCTGGGTGCTCCAATCCCGGCGGGCGAAGCCCACCAGCGAAAAGCTCGGCGGAAGAAGCCCGCGATTGGCCAGGTCATAGATCGCCGGCATGACCTTTTTGCGCGCCAGGTCGCCGGTGACACCGAAGATGACCATCCCGCACGGCCCGGCGATGCGCGGCAGGCGCTTGTCGCGCTTGTCCCGTAACGGGTTATGCCATTGTTGCGCGGTGCGGGCTGGGCTCATTTGGAGGCGGAACCCAGCTGCTTCTGCGTTTCCTCCAGCAGCTCGGTCCACGAATCCACGAACTTCTCCACCCCCTCGTCTTCGAGCACCACGAAGACGTCGCTCAGATCGATGCCGATCTGGTCCAGCTTGTCGAACACCTGCTGGGCGTCCGCGGCGGTGCCGGTGACGGTGTCGCCCTTGATCACACCGTGATCGGCGACCGCGTCAATTGTCTTCTCCGGCATGGTGTTCACCGTGTTGGGCGCCACCAGTTCGGTGACATAGAGGGTGTCGGAGTAGTCGGGGTTCTTGACCCCGGTCGACGCCCAGAGCGGACGCTGCACCCGGGCCCCGTGGGCCTTGAGCGCCTGGTAACGCTCGCCGCCTTCGAACACCTCCTGGTAGGCCGCGTAGGCCAGCCGGGCGTTGGCCACACCGGCCTGGCCCAGCAGCGCCTTGGCGTCCTCGGACCCGATCTTCTCCAGCCGCTTGTCGACCTCGGTGTCCACCCGGGAGACGAAGAACGAAGCCACCGAATGGATCTTGGACAGGTCGTGTCCGCCTTCGCGGGCCTTCTCCATGCCGGCCAGGTAGGCGTCCATCACGGCCCGGTACCGCTCGACGGAGAAGATCAGCGTGACATTGACCGAAATCCCTTCCGCCAGAACGGCGGTGATGGCCGGAATCCCGGCCTCGGTCGCCGGGATCTTGATGAACAGGTTCGGCCGGTCGACGATCTTCCACAGCTCGACGGCCTGAGCGATGGTCTTGTCGGTGTCGCCCGCCAGCCGGGGGTCGACCTCGATGGACACCCGGCCGTCGACGCCGTCGGAGTTCTCCCACTCGCGCGTCAACACGTCGCACGCGTTGCGCACGTCGTCGGTGGTGACGGTGCGGATGGTGGCGTCGACGTCGGCGCCGCGCTCGGCGAGCTCGGCGATCTGGCTGTCGTAGGCATCGCCCTCGGCGAACGCCTTCTGGAAGATCGACGGGTTGGTGGTCACGCCGACGACGCTCTTGGTGTCGATGAGCTCCTGCAGGTTCCCCGACCGAAGCCGCTCCCGCGACAGGTCGTCGAGCCACACGGAAACGCCCGCGGCGCTCAGCGCCGCGAGGTTAGGGTTCTGAGCGGTCATGTGAATTACCCTTTCCTCAGTTATCCACGACTTGTTCCGCGGCGGCAGCGACGGCTTCGGCAGTGAAGCCGAATTCACGGAATAAGGTCTTGTAGTCGGCGGATTCGCCGTAGTGCTCGATCGAAACGATCTTCCCGGTGTCACCGACCAACTTGTGCCAGCTCTGCGCGACGCCGGCCTCGACGGCCACCCGTGCCGACACCGACGGCGGCAGCACGCTGTCGCGGTAGTCGTCGGGCTGGGACTCGAACCATTCGACGCACGGCATGGAGACCACCCGCGCCACAATGTCCTTGTCCGCCAACAACTTCTGCGCCTTAACGGCGAGCTGAACCTCCGAGCCGGTGGCGATCAGCACCACGTCGGGGTCCTGGCCGGCCTCCTCGCCGTCCGAACCCAGGATGTACCCGCCGCGGGCGACCCCCTCGGCGCTGGTGCCCTCGAGCACCGGCACGCCCTGGCGGGTCAGGATCAGCCCCACCGGGCCGCTGCCGTTGCCACGGGCCAGGATCGTGCGCCAGGCGTGCGCGGTCTCGTTGGCGTCCGCCGGGCGCACCACCGACAGCTTGGGAATGGCGCGCAACGCCGCGAGGTGCTCGATCGGCTGGTGGGTGGGGCCGTCCTCGCCCAGCCCGATGGAGTCGTGCGTCCACACGTAGATGGTGTCGATGTCCATCAGCGAGGCCAGCCGCACCGCGGGCCGCATGTAGTCCGAGAACTGCAGGAACGTGCCGCCGTACGCGCGGGTGGGGCCGTGCAGCACGATGCCGGACAGGATCGCACCCATCGCGTGCTCGCGAACGCCGAAATGCAGCGTGCGACCGTACCAGTCGGCGGTGTAGTCCTTCGTCGAAATGGACGGCGGGCCAAAGGATTTCACGCCATCCATGGTGGTGTTGTTGCTGCCCGCGAGGTCGGCCGAGCCGCCCCACAGCTCGGGCAGTTTCGGTCCCACCGCGGACAGCACCTTGCCCGAGGCCGCCCGGGTGGCCAGCTCCTTGGAACCCGGCTCCCAGTGCGGGATGTCGGCGTCCCAGCCGTCGGGCAGTTCCTCGGCGGTCAACCGGTCCAGCAGCGCCTTGCGGTCGGGCTCGCGCTGCACCCACGCGTCGAAATCCGCCTGCCACTTCTCGTGCGCTTCCTTGCCGCGGTCGACCAGCTTGCGGGTGTGGGCGATCACCTCGTCGCGCACCTCGAAGTTCTTGTCCGGGTCGAAGCCGAGGATCTGCTTGACGGCGGCGACCTCCTCGTCGCCCAGCGCCGCGCCGTGCGCCTTACCGGTGTTCATCAACTTCGGCGCGGGATAGCCGATGATGGTGCGCAGCTCGATGAACGACGGCCGGTCGGTGACGGCCTGGGCGGCCGCGATGGCCTCCTCGATGCCCACGACGTTCTCGCCGCCCTCGACCCTCTGCACGTGCCAGCCGTAGGCCTCGTAGCGCGCGGCGGTGTCCTCACACAGCGCGATGTTGGTGTCGTCCTCGATCGAAATCTGGTTGTGGTCATAGAAAACGATGAGGTTGCCCAGTTGCTGGACGGCCGCCAGCGACGAGGCCTCCGAGGTGACGCCCTCTTCGATGTCCCCGTCGGAGGCGATCACGTAGATGAAGTGATCGAACGGGCTGGTGCCCGGGGCGGCGTCGGGGTCGAACAGGCCGCGCTCGTAGCGGGCGGCCATCGCCATGCCGACGGCGGACGCCAGGCCCTGCCCGAGCGGACCGGTGGTGATCTCAACGCCCTTGGTGTGGCGGAACTCCGGGTGCCCGGGCGTCTTGGATCCCCAGGTGCGCAGCGACTCGATGTCGGAGAGCTCCAGGCCGAAACCGCCCAGGTACAGCTGCAGGTACAGGGTCAGGCTGCTGTGTCCGCACGACAGGACGAACCGGTCGCGGCCCAGCCAGTAGGTGTCGCTGGGGTCGTGGCGCATCGTCCGCTGGAACAGCGTGTACGCCAGCGGGGCCAGGCTCATCGCCGTCCCGGGGTGGCCGTTGCCGACCTTTTGCACCGCGTCGGCCGCCAGCACCCGAATGGTGTCGACGGCGGCCGAGTCGAGCTCGGACCAGTCGTCCGGGAGGTGCGGTTGGGTCAGCGTGGAGATCTCTTCGAGTGTCGTCACAGACTCAGTCCTTGGGTCATCGAGCTGATCAATCCCACCCTAGTGCGGGAGGGCCGGCTCTTGCAGAGCAGGATTTCGGGTACCCGCGGCCGGCAGGTGAGAAAATTACGCGCCCGTCGAAAGCCCTTAACATTCAGTTCGGAAAACTGGGAAAAGTCTGCGGGAACCGACCCACGGGCGGGGCATCGCCGCCACTCGGTCTACCATCGTCTGTAGTAGATGCTGCGCGCCGCTGCGACCCCGAG
The DNA here is from genome assembly GCF_035666375.1 of Mycobacterium sp. 5-140-3-2. Classification (NCBI taxonomy): domain Bacteria; kingdom Bacillati; phylum Actinomycetota; class Actinomycetes; order Mycobacteriales; family Mycobacteriaceae; genus Mycobacterium; species Mycobacterium sp. 5-140-3-2. The sequence goes on along the minus strand of NZ_CP142025.1, from coordinate 3,546,162 downwards.
GAGTTATTGCGTGAGCGTTCGCGGGCGCGCCGCGCCGAGCCGATTGCCAAGCCGGGTGCGAGGCACGGTGCTGGCGTACCTGGCGCTGACCAAGCCGCGGGTCATCGAGCTGCTGCTCGTGACCGCGATCCCGGCGATGCTGCTCGCGCAGCGCGGCACGGTCAACCCGCTGCTGATCGTCAACACCCTGATCGGCGGCATGCTGGCCGCCGGGGGCGCCAACACGCTGAACTGCGTGGCCGACGCGGACATCGACAAGGTGATGAAGCGCACGGCGCGCCGGCCGCTGGCGAGGGCCGCGGTGCCCACCCGCAACGCCCTGGTGCTCGGGCTGGTGCTGACGGTCGGGTCGTTCTTCTGGCTGTGGTGGACGACCAACCTGCTGTCGGGGCTGCTGGCCCTGGCGACGATCGCGTTCTATGTGTTCGTTTACACACTGCTGCTCAAGCGCCGCACCTCGCAGAACGTCGTGTGGGGCGGTGCGGCCGGCTGCATGCCGGTGATGATCGGTTGGTCCGCCGTGACGAACACGATCGGCTGGCCCGCCTTGGTGATGTTCGCCATCATTTTCTTCTGGACGCCGCCGCACACCTGGGCGCTGGCGATGCGCTACAAGGACGACTACAAAGCGGCGGGCGTCCCGATGCTGCCGGCTGTCGCGACCGAGCGCCAGGTGACCAAGCAGATCCTGATCTACACCTGGCTGACGGTGCTGTCCACCCTGGCGCTGGCGCTGGCGACGGGCTGGCTGTACGCGGCGGTCGCCGTGGTGGCCGGGGTGTGGTTCCTGGCGATGGCGCACCAGCTGTACGCGGGGGTGCGCGTCGGTGAGCCGGTCAAGCCGCTGCGGTTGTTCCTGCAGTCGAACAACTACCTGGCGGTGGTGTTCTGCGCGTTGGCGATCGACTCGGCCATCGGGCTGCCGCACCTGTTCTGACGATCTGGGGCCGCCACTCGGGCGCCGCCAGTCACTTGGGCCACTCCAGTCTCTCCGAGAGAGTGGACCGCGAATGCCCACCTCCCCGCGACAATCGTCCGGCCCGAGTTGTCGCAACCCCACCACGGCGGGTAGCGGCAACCCACCACGGCGCGTAAGGGCAACCCCACCGCGCCTAGTAACGGCAACCCCACCGCGATGCGTTGTCGCTCGGAGGTGGGCAAAACGCCCATGCCTTCCGCGGCGAACCAATGTGGCCGCTGTGACTCGACAGCCCTCAGGGCACCAGCACGATCGAGCCCGTGGTCTTGCGGCCCTGCAGGTCCTCGTGGGCGCGGGCGGCATCGGCCAGAGGGTAACGCCCGCCGACCTCGACGGTGATGTCGCCACGGGCGATCGCGGCGAACAATTCCTCTGCGCGCCAGCTGAATTCCTGCCCGGTGCGGACGAAGTGCGCCAGCGACGGCCGGGTCAAAAACACGGAGCCGGCGGCATTGAGCCGCTGCGGATCGAACGGCGGAACGGGCCCGCTGGCCGCGCCGAACAGCGCGAGCGTGCCCCGCACGGCCAGGCTGGCCAGGCTGGCGTCGAAGGTGGTCGCGCCCACGCCGTCGTACACCGCGGCCACCCCGGCACCGTCGGTCAACGCCCGGATCCGCTCGCCGAACTCGTCGGCGTCGTCGGGGTAGGAGAGCACCTCGTCGGCGCCGGCCTTCGCCGACATCCGCGCCTTCTCCGGGGTCGAGACCGTCGTGATCACCCGCGCGCCGAGCAGGTGCGCCCACTGCGTCAGGATCAGTCCGACACCGCCCGCGCCGGCGTGCACCAGCACCGTGTCGCCGGCCTGCACCGGATACACCGACTTCAACAGGTAATGCGCGGTCAGCCCCTTCAGCAGCGCCGAGGCCGCCACGTCGGCGGGAACGCCGTCGGGCACCGACGCGGTGAAAGACGCTGGGGCGGTGGCATATTCGGCATAACCGCCGGAAGCCGTGGCGGTGACCACCCGGTCGCCGGCGGTGAACCCCTCGACGCCCTCGCCGGTGTCCACCACCGTGCCGCTCGTCTCCTGGCCGAGGATGAACGGCAGCTGGCGCGGGTACTGGCCCGAGCGGAAATACGTGTCGATGTAGTTGACGCCGATGGCCTCGGCCTCGATCAGCACCTCGCCCGGGCCGGGGGAGGGTTGCGGCGTATCGACGTAGCGCAGCACCTCGGGGCCGCCGGTTTCGCTGACTTCGATTGCGTGCATGTGCTTATCATGCCCGGGCATGAAGCTCGCTCGTCCGGACGTCTTCCATCCCCGCATCGTGCTGGCGGGGCCCGGCGACGACCCCGACGACGCGGGGCTGGTGCCCGCGCTGCGCCGGCGTGGCCTGCACGCGCGGTGGCTGTCCTGGGACGACCCGGGGGCCGCCCAGGCCGACCTGGTGATCCTGCGGGCCGCCCCGGTCGGGCCGGGCCGGCGCGACGAATTCCTGGCCTGGACCCGCCGGGTGCGCCACCTGCTCAACCCGCCCGACGCCATCGCCTGGAATTTCACTGAGCGCTATCTGCGCGATCTCGCGGACGACGGGATCCCGACGGACCCTGGCGCGACGGCCCGCTCGACGTTGATCTTTCTCGGCGGGGAGCGATCCCACGCCTGGCCGGGCGAGCCGGAGTTCGAGTCCTGGGACCTCGCCTATGCCGCGCTGGCGGCGGCCGCCGAACGCGCCGGGGTCGGCGCGCGGGAGCTCCTCTACGCGCGCGCCGACGTGGCGGGGGACCGGTTGGTGAAGCTGGATCTCGTTGCGCCGCAGCTGGGTTGGCGGCACGTGGACGCCGCCACTCGCGAGCTCGCGCAGCGCCGGTTCGCCGTGGCGGTCGAGTCAGGCTGCGAGCGGCTCGGGCTCGGCCCGTTCTCGCATCGACGCCCATAGCGCCGCGGTGGCGGCGGTGGCCGCGGCGGCCCCCGCCACGTGCAGGGCGACGAGCGCCGCCGGGACGCCGGTGTAGTACTGGGCGGTGCCGACGGCGGCCTGCGCACACAGCAGGACGAGCAGCACCCCGAGCCGCCGCAGCACCGCGCGGGTCGCACGCACCGCCAGCAGCCCGAAGCCCAGGCCCACGACCAGCGCGAGGTAGGCGACCAGCAGCGAGGAGTGCACGTGCACCAAAGTGGCGACTTCGACCTTGAGTCGCGGCACCGTCCGGGTGGCGCTGCGGTCACCCGCGTGGGGGCCGGCGGCCGTCACCAGCGTGCCGGTGATCAGCACCGCGGCCAGGTTCACGCCCGAGAGCGCGGTCAGCGCGCGCAGGGGCGCGGGGATCAGCACGCGCACGGCTCCGTCGTCGGGCTCGCCGATCTTGACGTAGAGCAGCACCGCGAGCCACACCATCGTCATCGACGTCAGCAGGTGGATGGCCACCGTCCACCACAGCAGCCCGGTGCGCACGGTGATGCCGCCGATGACCGCCTGGACGACGGTCGACACCGGCATCAGCCACGCATACACCAGGACCTCGCGCCGTCGGCGGGCCCGCGTCACCGCGAGCACGGCCAACGCCGCGGTGATCACCACGGCGAAGGTGACCATCCGGTTGCCGAACTCGACGGCCTGGTGGATGCGCGGCACCTCGGCGTGGGCCACCGGGACGAAGCTGCCCGGAAAGCATTGCGGCCAGGTGGGGCAGCCCAGCCCCGAGGCGGTGACGCGCACGATCGCGCCGGTGATGGCGATGCCGCCCTGGGTCAGGATGACGGCCGCGGCGATCAGCCGCTGGACGCCCAGACTGGGATTGGGGAGCAGGTCCACCAGTCGCAACAGCGTTCGTCCGAGCACGGCCCGATCCTAAGGCACCGAAAACTACATGCTGTAGTACGCCCTGGGTCGCCGAGCGGTCGTCAGGTGAACCGGAACCAGCGCAGCGCGCTCAGCGCGGCCAGCGTGCCCCAGGCCGCCAGGACGATCACCCCGAACCAGTCCACCGACATGGTCATCGCCTGCGACAGCGCCTCGGTCAGCGCGCCCGACGGGGTCAGCCGGGCCGCCCATTTCACACCCGTCGGGATGATGTCGGTTTCCACGGTCAGCGCGCCCAGGCCGGCGAAGACGAACCACATCAGGTTGGCGACCGCGAGCACGATCTCGGCCCGCAGCGTCCCGCCGAGCAGCAGGCCGAGGGCCGCGAACACCACGGTGCCCAGCGCGATGACCCCCGCGCCCAACGCCAACGCGAGCAACGCGGGTCGCCAACCCAGCGCAAAACCGATGGCGCCCAACAGGATTGCCTGCAAGAACACCACCGTGACGACGGCCAGGGACTTGCCCGCGATGATGCCCCACACCGGCAGCGGGGTGGCCCCGAGCCGCTTGAGCGCGCCGTAGCGGCGATCGAAGGCGACCGCGATCGCCTGCCCGGTGAACGCGGTCGAGATCACCGCCAGCGCCATGATGACCGGGGTGAACGTGGCGGCGCGGTGCTGGCCGAACGAGCCGAGCGGAAGCAGCGTGAGCCCGACCAGCAGCGTGATCGGGATGAACATGGTCAGCAGCAGTTGTTCGCCGTTGCGCAGCAGCAGCTTGAGCTCCAGACCGAACTGCGCGGCCAGCATCTTGGGCACCGCGCTGGGGCGCGGGTCGGGGGCGAAAGTGCCTGCGGGGAAAGGTGATTCGCTCATGGCCGCAACTTCCTGCCGGTGAGGTCGAGGAACACGTCCTCAAGGCTGCGTTGCTCGACGCGCATGTCGGTGGCCAGCACGTCGATCCGGGCACACCACGCCGTGACCGTCGCCAGCACCTGCGGGTCGACCGGGCCCTCGACGAGGTATTCGCCCGGCGTCACCTCGGTGGCCTTGTAGTCCTCGGGCAGCGCCGCGGTCAACAGGGACAGGTCGAGCCGGGGCGGCGCGCTGAACCGCAACTGGTCCTTGGCGCCGCTGCGCATGAGCTCGGTGGGCGTGCCCGAGGCCACCGTCGCCCCGCGGTCGATGATGACGATCCGGTCGGCGAGCTCCTCGGCTTCTTTGAGCTGGTGGGTCGTCAGCACCACCGTCACGCCGTCGCGGCGCAGCGCGTCGATCAGCTCCCACACCAGCAGCCGCGCGTGGGCGTCCATGCCCGCCGTGGGCTCGTCGAGGAACACCAATTCGGGCCGGCCGACCAGCGCGCACGCCAGCGCGAGCCGTTGCTGCTGGCCGCCGGAGAGCCGCCGGTAGGTGGTGCGCGCGGCGTCGGTGAGGCCCAGGATGTCCAGCAGCCAGGCCGGGTCCAGCGGATCGGCCGCGTAGGCGGCCACCAGGTCGAGCATCTCGCCGGCGCGGGCCGCCGGGTAGCCGCCGCCGCCCTGCAGCATCACGCCGATGCGCGCCCGCAGCCGCGCGTCGTCGGCGATCGGGTCCAGGCCGAGCACCTCGATGGTGCCGGCGTCCGGGCGCACGAAGCCCTCGCACATCTCGACCGTCGTGGTCTTACCGGCGCCGTTGGGCCCGAGCAGGGCCAGCACCTCGGCGGCGTGCACTTCCAGGTCGAGGTCGGAGACCGCTGTGGTGGATCCGTAGTGCTTGTTCACGCCGCGCAGTCGCACGACCGTGTCAGGAACGTCGGGACTCACGAGCGCCGCTCCTCCTCATAGGCGCCGCTCATGCGGCGCACGGCTGGGTCGTCGGCGCGGCTCACGTGGAATCAGCGTAGGCGTCATGGGTCGGCGTCGGCCGCGGGGTCGGGGCAGGTTGCGCGGGCGATGACGGGTCGGCGGCCGGTCGACGGTCGGTTTCCCGGGCCTGCACCGGCAGGGGCCGCCAGGGCAACCGGGTGTAGGTCAGCGCGATGAGCAGCACCACGATGACGGTGCTGGCCAGCGTGGCGTCCACGATCTGGAACAGTGCGAACCGGTCGCCGTTGGCGGTCGGGCCGAAGATGCCGACGACGAGGCTGATGACGATCGCCGCCACCCGGAAGCCGGTGCGGGTGGCCCAGCAGGCCAGCGGGATGATCGCCCACAGCAGATACCAGGGCTGCACGACCGGGAACAGCAGCACGCAGATGCCCAGCGCGACGCCGAGGCCGCCGATCGGGTGCAACCGGCCGCGGAAGACGGCCAGCAGCAGCCACGCCACCATGACCGTGATGATCAGCACACCGATCGCACGGGTCAGTCCCAACACCGCGGTGGTGTGATCGCCCAGGCCCAGCAGGATGCCCACCTGCCCGGTGCCGAGCGCCAGCAGCGTCGGGGGCGACATCCAGCTGCGCACCACGTTCGCGGTGCCCAGCGTGTAGATCCAGCCGAAGCCCAGGCCGCTGGCCCAGCCCACGACGGCCATCACCGCCAGCGACAGGGCCGCCATGCCGCCTCCGGTCAACAGCAGGGCGCGCAGGTTTCCTCCCCGCCGGTAGGCCAGGGCCATCGTGACGAAGCCCAGCGCCAGCAGCGACGGCAGCTTCACCTGCGACGACAGCGTGATCAGGACGGCGCCGGCCACCAGCATGCCCAGCGGTTCCCAGTCGGGACCCGGCTTGAGGGAGCGCGGCAGCAGGCGCGGGGTGTCGACACCGCGCAGCGCGAATTCGGCACCCGCCAGCATCAGGCCCAGCATCAACGCCTCGTTGTGCACGCCGGCCACCAGATGCATGATCAGCAGCGGATTGGCCGCGCCCAGCCACAGCGCGCTGACCTCGGCGACGCCGCAGCGCCGGGCCAGCCGGGGCGTCGCCCACACGATCAGTGCGACGCCGAGCAGCTCGACGAGCCGGTGGCACAGCACGGCCGCGACGATGTTCTCCCCGGTGATCGCCGAAATGCCGCGCCCCATCCACAGAAACAGCGGGCCGTAGGGCGCGGGCGTCTCGCGCCACAGCGTCGGCACGGACAGGGTGAAGATGTGGGACAGGCCCAGCCCGGAGGCCGGGCCGACCCGGTACGGGTCGAGTCCCTCCAGGGAGATCTGGCTCTGCGCCAGATAGGAGTAGACGTCCTTGCTGTACATCGGTGGGGCGATCAGCAGCGGCAGCACCCACAGCAGCAGGGTGCGGTCCAGGTCACCGCGCGACATCCGCCGGTTGCCCAGCGCGAACCGGCCGAGCATCAGCCAGGCCAGCGCCATCATGACCGCGCCCGTGGTCGTCATCGTCAACGACACGGTCTGAATGCGCGACGGCAGGTTGAGCAGCCGCACCCCGAACGTCGGGTCCTGCACGACGGGCCGCGCCCCGGCGCCCAGCGCGCCGATCGCCATCAGCATCGTGCCGCTGGCGCCGAACAGGCGGATGCGGCGGAGCGAGGTCAGCTCGGTATCGTTCAGCGGCGTACCCACCGCCTGCTCGTCGCCGTGCAGACTCGCGATCGACGAGCTCAGCGTGTGGTGGCGGGCTGACATCTTCAGCAGCGTAGCCGTCCGGCGGTGTGACCAGCGCAACGCCAGGACAGGGGACCCTTGCTAGACCGATCGTCGGAATTGCGTCACACTGGTGTTGTGAAAATCCGAACCAGCCCCGATGGCGTCGCCGCGCCCGACGTCGGCGCTGCGAGCTCGGATCGTCACACCCGCCGCGCCATCGTGCGCCTGCTGCTGGAATCCGGAACGATCACCGCGGGCGAGATCGGTGACCGGCTGGGCCTGGCGGCCGCCGGTGTGCGCCGGCACCTCGACGCCCTGATCGAGGCCGGCGATGCCGAGGCCACGGCCCCCGCGGCATGGCAGCAGGCGGGGCGCGGGCGTCCCGCGAAGCGCTACCGGTTGACCGCCGGCGGTCGGGCCAAGCTCGACCACGCCTACGACGACCTGGCGGCGGCGGCCATGCGGCAGCTTCGCGAGATCGGCGGCGAAGAGGCGGTTCAGGCGTTCGCCCGGCAACGGATCGACGCCATCTTGACCGAGGTCACCGCGGCTGACAGCGCGGCGGACGACGACGTCGAGGCGGCCGCCGAACGGATCGCCACCGCGCTGACCAAGGCCGGGTATGTCGCCAGCACCACCCAGGTCGGCGGGCCGATTCACGGCGTGCAGATCTGCCAGCACCACTGCCCGGTCTCGCATGTCGCCGAGGAATTCCCCGAGCTGTGCGAGGCCGAACAGCAGGCGATGGCCGAGGTGCTGGGCACTTATGTCCAGCGGTTGGCGACCATCGTCAACGGCGACTGCGCCTGCACCACGCACGTCCCGCTGACGCAGAGCAAGGCTTCAAGTACGGCGCCCAGCCCGCGCCACATGACCGACACCACGAGCATCAAAGGAGCGTCTCGATGACACTCACACCCGAGGCCAGCAAGACGGCTACCGCGCCGCTGACCCAGGAAGAGGCGATCGCCTCCCTGGGGCGGTACGGCTACGGCTGGGCCGACTCCGACGTCGCGGGCGCCAGCGCCCAGCGCGGGCTGTCCGAGGCGGTGGTCCGCGACATCTCCGAGAAGAAGAGCGAGCCCGAGTGGATGCTGCAGGCCCGGCTCAAGGCGCTGCGCATCTTCGAGCGCAAGCCGATGCCGACGTGGGGCTCGAACCTGGAGGGCATCGACTTCGAGAACATCAAGTACTTCGTGCGCTCCACCGAAAAGCAGGCGGCGACCTGGGATGACCTGCCCGAGGACATCCGCAACACCTACGACCGGCTGGGCATCCCCGAGGCGGAGAAGCAGCGCCTGGTCGGTGGCGTGGCGGCGCAGTACGAGTCCGAGGTGGTCTACCACCAGATCCGCGAGGACCTCGAGGCCCAGGGCGTCATCTTCGTCGACACCGACACCGGCCTGCGCGAGCACCCCGAGATCTTCCAGGAGTACTTCGGCACCGTGATCCCGGCGGGGGACAACAAGTTCTCCGCGCTCAACACCGCGGTGTGGAGCGGCGGCTCGTTCATCTACGTCCCACCGGGCGTGCACGTCGACATCCCGCTGCAGGCCTACTTCCGGATCAACACCGAGAACATGGGCCAGTTCGAGCGGACGCTGATCATCGCCGACGAGGGTTCGTACGTGCACTACGTCGAGGGCTGCACCGCGCCGATCTACAAATCGGACTCGCTGCACTCGGCCGTCGTCGAGATCATCGTGAAACCCAATGCGCGCGTTCGCTATACGACGATTCAGAACTGGTCGAACAACGTCTACAACCTGGTCACCAAGCGCGCCCGCGCCGAGGCCGGCGCGACGATGGAGTGGGTCGACGGCAATATCGGATCCAAGGTCACCATGAAGTACCCGGCGGTCTGGATGACCGGCGAGTACGCCAAGGGCGAGGTGCTCTCGGTGGCCTTCGCCGGCGAAGACCAGCACCAGGACACCGGCGCCAAGATGCTGCACCTGGCGCCCAACACGTCGAGCAACATCGTGTCCAAGTCGGTGGCGCGCGGCGGGGGCCGCGCCTCGTATCGCGGCCTGGTGCAGGTGAACAAGGGCGCCCACGGATCACGCTCCAGCGTGAAATGCGATGCGCTGCTGGTCGATACGATCAGCCGCAGCGACACCTATCCGTATGTCGACATCCGCGAGGACGACGTCACGATGGGGCACGAGGCCACCGTGTCCAAGGTCAGCGAGGACCAGCTCTTCTACCTGATGAGCCGCGGCCTGACCGAGGACGAGGCGATGGCGATGGTGGTGCGCGGCTTCGTCGAGCCGATCGCCAAAGAGCTGCCGATGGAGTACGCGCTAGAGCTCAACCGCCTGATCGAGCTCCAGATGGAAGGCGCGGTCGGCTAGTGACGAATCTGACCGAAGCGGTCGAGGGGTCGTCGCTTACCGCGCTGAACAAGGGGGAGCTGTTCTCCTCCTTCGACGTGGACGCGTTCGAGGTCCCGCACGGCCGCGACGAAATCTGGCGCTTCACCCCGTTGCGCCGGCTGCGCGGCCTGCACGACGGTTCGGCGCATGCCACCGGCAAGGCGCAGATCACCGTCACCGAACAGCCGGGTGTGCGCACCGAAGTCGTCCGCCGGGGCGACGAGCGGCTGGGCCAGGGCGGCGTTCCCGCCGATCGCGTTGCGGCTCAGGCTTTCTCGTCGTTCAACTCCGCGACGGTGGTGACCGTGGCGCGTGACAGCGAGGTCGCCAAGCCCATCGAGATCGTGGTGGACGGGCCGGGCGAGGGCGCGGTCGCCTACGGGCATCTGCAGATCCGCGTCGAGGAACTCGCGCGGGCCATCGTGGTCGTCGACCTGCGCGGCAGCGGAACGTACGCCGACAACGTCGAGATCATTGTTTCAGACTCGGCGGCGCTCGGGGTGATCTGGATCGCCGACTGGGCGGACGACATGGTCAACGTCAGCGCGCATCACGCACGGCTGGGCAAGGATTCGGTGCTCGGCCACGTCAACGTGACGCTCGGGGGAGACCTGGTGCGCACCTCGACGACGGTGCGGTTCACCGCCGCCGGCGGCGACGCTCAACTGCTCGGCACCTACTTCGCCGATGACGGCCAGCACATCGAATCCCGGCTGCTCGTCGACCACGCTCACCCCAATTGCCGCTCGGACGTGCTGTACAAGGGTGCGCTGCAAGCGGATCCGGAATCCGACCGTCCGGACGCACACGCCGTCTGGGTCGGCGACGTGCTGATCCGCGCCGAGGCGACCGGCACCGACACCTTCGAAACCAACCGCAATCTGATCCTCACCGACGGTGCCCGCGCCGATTCGGTGCCCAACCTCGAGATCGAGACCGGTGAGATCGTCGGCGCCGGACACGCGAGTGCCACAGGGCGATTCGACGACGAGCAGGTGTTCTACCTACGGGCCCGCGGCATCCCCGAAGACCAGGCCCGCCGATTGATCGTGCGCGGCTTCTTCGCCGAGATCATCCAGAAGATCGCCGTGCCCGCCGTGCGCGAGCGTCTGACCGAGGCCATCGAACACGAGCTTGAGCTGACCGAAGGAAACAAGAACTGATGACCACGCTCGAAATCAAGGACTTACACGTCAGCGTCGCGCGCACCAACGAGGCCGACGCCATCGGAATCCTCAAGGGCGTCGACCTCACGGTGTCCTCGGGGGAGACGCACGCGCTGATGGGTCCCAACGGATCCGGCAAGTCCACCCTGTCCTACGCCATCGCCGGGCACCCGAAGTACGAGGTGACGTCCGGATCGATCACGCTGGACGGCCAGGACGTGCTGGCGATGAGCGTCGACGAACGCGCCCGGGCCGGCCTGTTCCTCGCGATGCAGTACCCGATCGAGGTCACCGGGGTGTCCATGTCGAACTTCCTGCGCTCGGCCGCCACCGCCGTGCGCGGTGAGGCGCCGAAGCTGCGGCACTGGGTCAAGGAAGTCAAGGCCGCGATGGACGACCTGGGGATCGACCCGGCGTTCTCCGAACGCAGTGTGAACGAAGGCTTTTCCGGCGGCGAGAAGAAGCGCCACGAGATTCTTCAGCTGTCGCTGCTCAAGCCCAAGATCGCCATCCTGGACGAGACCGACTCCGGCCTGGACGTCGACGCGCTGCGGGTGGTCAGTGAGGGTGTGAATCGCTACGCCGAAGCCGAGCATGGCGGCGTTCTGCTGATCACGCACTACACCCGCATCCTGCGCTACATCCAGCCGCAGTTCGTCCACGTGTTCGTCGGCGGGCGCATCGTCGAAGCCGGCGGCCCGGAATTGGCCGACCAGCTCGAGGAGCACGGCTACGAGCGCTTCGTGCAGGCGGCGTCTGCGAAGGCCTGACATGACTCGGCGTGATGCGGCGGCTTCCGCTCTCGATCTCGCGGCGATCCGCGCCGACTTCCCGATCCTCAAGCGCGTCATGCGCGGCGGAAACCAGTTGGCGTATCTGGACTCCGGGGCGACGGCCCAGCGTCCGCTGCAGGTGCTCGACGCCGAGCGCGAGTTTCTGCTGACGTCCAACGGGGGCGTGCATCGTGGTGCGCACCAGCTGATGGAGGAGGCCACCGACGCCTACGAGCAGGGCCGCGCCGACATCGCGGCGTTCGTCGGCGCCGACGCGCAGGAGCTGATCTTCACCAAGAACGCCACCGAGGCGCTCAACCTGGTCTCCTATGTGCTGGGCGACAACCGGTTCGAGCGTGCCGTCGGCCCCGGCGACGTCATCGTCACCACCGAGCTCGAGCACCACGCCAACCTGGTCCCCTGGCAGGAGCTGGCCCGCCGCACCGGTGCCACGCTGCGCTGGTACGGCATCTCCGACGAGGGCCGCATCGACCTGGACTCGCTGGAGCTCGACGAGCGGGTCAAAGTCGTTGCCTTCAGCCACCATTCCAATGTCACCGGCGCGCTCGCGCCGGTGGGCGAACTGGTCTCCCGCGCCAAAGCCGTCGGCGCGCTCACCGTGCTGGACTCCTGCCAGTCGGTGCCGCACCGCCCGGTCGACTTCCACGCGCTCGACGTCGACTTCGCCGCCTTTTCCGGCCATAAAATGCTGGGTCCCAACGGGATCGGCGTGCTGTACGGACGCGGGGAGTTGTTGTCGGCGATGCCGCCATTCCTCACGGGCGGCTCCATGATCGAGAACGTCGCCATGGACGCCTCCACCTACGCCGCGCCCCCGCAGCGTTTCGAGGCCGGCACCCCGATGACGTCCCAGGTGGTCGGGCTGGCCGCGGCCGCGCGCTATCTCGACGGCATCGGCATGGACGCCGTCGAGGCGCACGAACGCGGGCTGGTCGCCGCCGCCCTCGAGGGCCTGTCCGGGATCGAGGGCGTGCGGATCATAGGGCCCACCGCACTGGAAAACCGCGGCTCTCCGGTGTCATTCGTCGTCGAAGGCGTGCACGCGCACGACGTCGGGCAGGTCCTCGACGACGACGGCGTCGCGGTGCGCGTGGGGCACCACTGCGCGCTGCCGCTGCATCGCCGGTTCGGGCTGGCGGCCACGGCCCGGGCGTCCTTCGCGGTGTACAACACCGCCGAAGAGGTCGAGCGGTTGGTCGCGGGCGTGCGCCGCGCGCTGGATTTCTTCGTCGGCGATCGCAAGCGCGGCGAAGCCGGGCGCAGCGGGTCGTCGCCATGGGTTGGGAGACAATGACCTTGCGCCTCGAACAGATGTATCAGGACGTGATCCTTGATCACTACAAGCACCCGCAGCACCGCGGGCTGCGGGAGCCGTTCGGCGCCGAGGTGTTCCACGTCAACCCGGTCTGCGGTGACGAGGTCACCCTGCGCGTCGCGCTGTCCGACGACGGCGAAACCGTCGCCGACGTGTCGTACGACGGGCAGGGCTGCTCGATCAGCCAGGCGGCCACCTCGGTCCTCACCCAGCAGGTGATCGGTCAAAGTGTCGGCGATGCCCTCAAGACCATCACCGCGTTCACCGAGATGGTGTCCTCCCGCGGTACCATCGATGGCGACGAGGACGTGCTCGGCGACGGAGTCGCGTTCGCCGGGGTGGCCAAATACCCCGCCAGGGTGAAATGCGCGCTGCTGGGGTGGATGGCGTGCAAAGACGCGCTGGCACAGGCTTACTCACGACAAGAACCAGCCCTCGAGGAGGTTACAGATGAGCGAGACCACCACACCACATGACGAGTTGCTCGCCGACGTCGAGGAAGCGATGCATGACGTCGTCGACCCCGAACTCGGCATCAACGTCATGGATTTGGGCCTGGTGTACGGCTTGGAGGTCGAGCACGGCGAGATGGGCCCGGTGGCATTGATCGACATGACGCTCACCTCGGCGGCCTGCCCGTTGCAGGACGTCATCGAGGACCAGTCGCGCAGCGCGCTCGTCGGCGCCGGCTTGGTCGACGAGCTGAAGATCAACTGGGTGTGGAACCCGCCATGGGGCCCGGACAAGATCACCGACGACGGGCGCGAGCAACTGCGCGCCCTTGGCTTCACGGTCTAGAACTTCGGTATCGACTCGAATCTCGCGCCGCTCTGCAGTCATCGTCTTTGCGCAGAACGGAAATGGCGCCTTTGGCCTCGAAGATCGCAAGATTGATGCAGTCGGCGTTGGGGTGGCCGTGCAGGCGTAACACGGCCTCCAGGTCGGCTGCGGTCAACCCGCATTGGCGCAGATTGCGTCGGTCTATCTTCCCGTCGCGGATCAGCACTTTCAGCGGTGGATCGATGAACCGTCGAACCCCCGGAATGAAGCGCAATCGTGCCAACACCGCGTGGGTGACCAGGAGGCAGATCAGCGCCGTGGTTGCGCTGAGCCACGACGCGTCACTGGCGGTGGCGGCCCTGCCGACGATGGCGCCCGCGGCGACCGCGGCGATCCAGTCGAAGGGCGCGAATTCGGCGAGGGTGCGCCGCTCCGTGAAGCGAAACAGGACCGCGGCGGTGAGGAACAGCGTCGAGGATTTGATGGCGGCACCGGTTACACCGGCCGAGTCGCCGATCAGGGCATGAAATATTCGGTCCACGCGTGCCTCCGTTCCCGGTAGTGAGCCTGGCCCCAACCGTTGTGAACTGTCATCACCCTTCACCGCCAATCACCCGGGTGAATGAACGGCAGGGGTGATGACGGTTAACCCCGCCGCGCGTCACGCTCACTGTATGAGCAGACCTGCGGAGGCCCAGGATGTCGCGCCGAGATCCACCGCCGCTATCACAAACTCCCCGGTTCGGACGCACAGCCCGATCGCCACTCCCTGCGGCATCGAACATCTCGATTTCTCGCCACAGTGTCAGCTGGCGTTCCTCGACAACGGTTTTCGGTGTGCGCGCCCGGCGGCGGCGTATGTGGAGTTTCACATGGTCGGTTACTGCAAACGCGACGATTGTGACGAGGATGGCAATGCCTGCGGTTTCGTGTGCGCGGACCATCTCGATGCGTTGGAGTACACGGCCGAGTGCACCGCACGGGAGCTACACCCCGCGAGTCTCGCGCGGCGGCTGTCCCGGCGCGTCGCTCGATGCCCGTCCTGCGATAGACCGATCCGATCTGCCGCCGATATTCTGCAGGTCGTGGTGATGCTCTAGCCAGGCCGACGGTGGTCATCGGCCCTGTCTCAGAGCAGATTTCGCTAACCAGCGTTCGGCGTCGAGGGAGCATGCGCAACCGCTGGCGGCCGCGGTGATGGCCTGCCGGTAGCGGCGGTCAACCAGGTCGCCGGCGGCGAATACGCCGTCGACCGAGGTGTGGCTGGTCCCTTCTCGCGTGAGGACATACCCGTGGGGATCGAGATCGACGATGCCCGCGAGCAGCTCCGAGCGGGGGCCGTGCCCGACGGCCACGATCACCGCGGAAACCGGCAGATCGCGCTCGGCGCCGCCTACGTGCTGTCGCAGCCGCAGGCCGGTCACCCACCGCCGCCCTCGGACGGCGAGGACCGAGGTGTTGGTGAGAACGGTGACCTTGTCGTGTGCGCGCACCCGGGCGGTGGTGAGCGGCGATGCGCGGAAGGTATCGCGGTGATGAACGATGGTGATGCTGCGCGCGATCCCCGTCAGGAAGAGCGCCTCCTCCATGGCGGCGTCCCCTCCGCCGACGACGGCGACATCCTTGTCGCGCAACATCAACCCCGCACCCTTGGCGGTGGTACTGACGCCTCGGCCCCGTAGCCTCTTCTCGCCGGGGATGCCAAGCGCCCGCGGGACCGAACCCATGGCGAGGATGACGGCGCGGGAACGCCAGACCCTTCCGGCTGCCGCCACGGTCTTGACGTCACCGTCTAGCCGGAAATCATCGACGTCGTCGGGGTGCAGCTGGGCGCCGAACCGTTTGGCCTGGGCACACATGTCCCCTACGAGAAGTGGCCCGCTGGTGCCCTCGCGGAAGCCGGGATAGTTCTCGACGACCGTGGTGGTCATCAGCGCCCCGCCACGCGAAGTCCCTTCGATCAGCACCGTGTCGAGCTGCGCTCGCGCCGCATAGATGCCTGCGGTGTACCCCGCCGGGCCCGATCCGACGATGACGACGTCATGGATGCGGGCCGGCGCCGGCACTGCGGGAGCGGACGGGACAAACGTGCTAAACGGTTTGAGCGACAACGACTCCGGCGTCGCGCTCACCGCGCATCCGCACTCCCGTATCGCACGTGGGATTCAGCGCGCAATCGGTCGACCATGTGCGGGTAGTGAAGTTCGAAGGCGGGCCGCTCGGAGCGGATCCGGGGGAGTTCGGTGAAGTTGTGTCGTGGCGGCGGGCTCGAGGTGGCCCATTCCAGCGAGTTGCCGTGTCCCCATGGATCGTCGACGGTGACCGGTTCGCCGTACCGCCAGCTCTTGAACACATTCCACACGAACGGCAGCATCGAGAAGCCGAGGATGAACGCCCCGATCGTCGAGACGATGTTGAGCGGCTGGAAGCCGTCGGTGGGCAGATAGTCGGAGTACCGGCGCGGCATGCCCATGCTGCCCAGCCAGTGCTGCACCAGGAACGTCGTATGAAAGCCGATCAGCGTCAGCCAGAAATGAAGCTTGCCGAACCGCTCGTCGAGCAGCCGTCCGGTCATCTTCGGGAACCAGAAGTACACCCCGGCATAGGTGGCGAACACGATCGTGCCGAACAACACGTAGTGGAAGTGGGCGACCACGAAATACGTGTCGGTGACGTGGAAGTCGATCGGAGGGCTGGCCAGCAGCACCCCGGACAACCCGCCCAGCAGGAACGTGACCAGGAAGCCCATCGCGAACAGCATCGGGGTCTCGAAGGTCAGCTGGCCCCTCCACATGGTGCCGATCCAGTTGACGAACTTGATCCCGGTGGGGACCGCGATCAAGAACGTCGTGAACGAGAAGAACGGCAGCAGCACCGCACCGGTGGCGTAGAGATGATGCGCCCACACCGCGATCGACAGCGCCCCGATGCTGATGGTGGCGTACACCATCGTGGAGTAGCCGAACAGGGGCTTGCGGGAAAACACCGGCACGACCTCGGTGATGATGCCGAAGAACGGCAGCGCGATGATGTAGACCTCGGGGTGGCCGAAGAACCAGAACAGGTGCTGCCACAGCAGGACTCCGCCGTTGGACGCGTCGAAGATGCGCGCGCCGAGGTGGCGGTCGGCGGCGGCGCCGAACAGCGCGGCCGTCAGCAACGGGAAAGCGACTATCACCATGATGCTCGTGACAAGGATGTTCCAGGTGAATACCGGCAAGCGGAACATCGTCATACCCGGTGCGCGCAGGCAGACCACCGTGGTGATCATGTTCACCCCGCCCAGGATGGTGCCCAGGCCGCCGACAATCAGCCCCAGGATCCACAGGTCGCCTCCGGCGCCCGGGGAATGGACCTCGTTGGAAAGCGGCGTGTAAGCCGTCCAGCCGAAATCCGCTGCGCCGCCCGGGGTGATGAATCCCGCCAGCGCGATGAGAGCACCAAACATGAAGAGCCAGAACGACAATGCGTTGAGCCGTGGGAAGGCGACATCGGGGGCGCCGATCTGCAAGGGCAGCACGAGGTTGGCGAACCCGAACACGATCGGAGTGGCATAAAACAGCAGCATCACCGTGCCGTGCATGGTGAACAGCTGGTTGTACTGCTCGTTCGACAAGAACTGCAGCCCCGGTGCGGCCAGCTCGGTACGGATGAACAGCGCCATCAGCCCGCCGACGAAGAAGAAGGCGAAGCAGGCGACGATGTACATGATCCCGATCAGCTTGTGATCGGTCGTGGTGATCAGGCGGTAGATCAGGTTGCCCTTGGGCCCGACGCGCGCCGGAAAGGCCCGGTGGGCGCGCAGCTCACCCACCGGGGGTGCGTAGGCGGACATCAGATTGGTCTCCTAATGCTGGATCCGTCTCCCGCCGGCGGTCAACGGCGTCGGCGCCGGACGACCGCGATCACCCGTCGCGGTTCGCGTGCGCCGACGGCGACTTGGCATCGCGAAAGCCGCTGCGGTGGGGCAGCTTCCATCCTGGCCGGACGTAGTGGCACGTATAGCCCGACGGATACCGCTCGAGGTAGTCCTGGTGCTCGGGCTCCGCCTCCCAGAACTCGCCGGCCGGAGCCACTTCCGTGACCACCGTGCCGGGCCACAGTCCCGACTCGTCGACGTCGGCGATGGTGTCGAGCGCGATCCGCTTCTGTTCGTCGTCCAGATAGAAGATCGCTGAGCGGTAGCTGGTCCCGACGTCGTTGCCCTGGCGGTTCTTGGTGGTCGGGTCGTGGATCTGGAAGAAGAACTCCAGCAGCGTCCGATAATCGGTCCGGTCGGGGTCGTAGGTGATCTCGATCGCTTCGGCGTGCCCGGGATGGTTGCGATAGGTGGGGTGCGCGTTCTGGCCGCCGGTGTAGCCGACCCGCGTGGACACCACACCGGGCTGCTTGCGGATCAGATCCTGCATGCCCCAAAAGCATCCACCCGCCAGGACGGCAACCTTGTGTGTCATGACCGCTGCTCGCTCACGGGTGCGCCGCCGCGTCGCTCCGCAGCCGCGTCGGAGAACAGGCTCAGGTATCGCCCGTAACCTTCGGCCTCGAGGTTGTCGCGGTGAATGAAACGCAGCGACGCCGAGTTGATGCAGTAGCGCAGGCCGCCTTTATCCCGGGGGCCGTCGCTGAAGACGTGCCCGAGGTGGCTGTCGCCGTGCGCCGAACGAACCTCGGTGCGTTCCATGAAGTGGCTGCGGTCGCTCTTCTCGACGACGTTGTCCGCGTCGATCGGCTGGGTGAAGCTGGGCCAGCCGGTGCCGCTCTCAAATTTGTCGACCGATGCGAACAGCGGCTCACCGGAGACGATGTCGACGTAGATACCGGGTTCCTTGTTGGCCCAGTATTCGCCGGAGAATGGACGCTCGGTCCCGCTCTCCTGGGTAACGTGGTACTGCTCGGGACTCAGCGCGTCGACCGCCGCCGGGTTCTTGGTGTATTCGTGTGACACGGATGCTCCTTGGTGAGTGTGCTCGGTTGTCCGATTAGTTGCGGCCGGCCATGATGCCGCCGTCGACGTTGAGGATCGCGCCGGTGACCCAGCTGGCCTGTTCGGAAAGCAGATAGGTGACGGCGTTGGCGACGTCGACGGGGGTGCCGACTCGTCCCAGCGGGTGAAGCGGCGCGAAAGTGTCTAGCGTGGCGTCGATTTCGTCCTTCGGGATAAAGCCTTCATACAGCGGGGTCTTGACAACCGCCGGCGCCACCGCGTTGACGCGAATCTTGTGCTCCGCAAGCTCGATGGCCAGATTGTGGGTAAGGGCGTGCAGGCCGGCCTTTTGCATCGAATACGCAGACGATGGTGTCAAACCGATGGCCTGATGTGCCCACATGCTGCCGATGTTGACGATGGAACCGCCCTCGCCATTGGCGATCATGCCCGCAACGACGGTCTGTGTCAGGAAGAACAGCGCGTAGTTGAGCTCCATGTAGGAGTCGTAGAACTGCTGGTCGTACTCGAGAAACGGCCTGGGGATGAAGAATCCCGCCGCGTTGACCAGCAAGGTCGCGTCGTCGTGCTGCTCGGACAGCGCACGCTGTACATCCGCGACGGCAGCGCGATCAGTCAGTTCGGCGGCGATGCCCCAGGCGTGGCGACGCCGGTTCGTCAGCTCAGCGACGGTGTCATCGACACGGTCCTTCGAACGTCCGATGATCACCGCGCTGCCGCCATGGTCGACGACATCGAGAGCGACCTGCCGACCCATGCCGGCACTGCCGCCGACAACGATGACCTTCTTGCCGTCAAAATGCATGTTCGGTCCCCTTCGTGGTTGTCTTTGACGGCTCCCCGCTGGGCCGCCGTCTAACGAGACTGCAACGTCGCGGACTGAGCCGGCATCACCCCAGCCGTCTGTTCACCCGGGTGATTTGATGCGGAGTTGGGCGCGAGTCCTCGTCCCGGGCAACTTCGTCGGCGGGGAGAGTCACTGCGATTTGGCGACGACCGGCTGTTCGCGGGTTGCGTCGATAGCGTCCACCAACAGCCAGAGCGCTAAGCCGATGAGCGCGATGTCCTTCATCAAGAATTCGCCGTCGGCGGACAGAATGGGAAACCCACCCGCAGACGCCTCGCCGACCCCGGGCGTCGTGATCATGAAACTCAGCGTGGTGACGAAGAACAGAGAGGCGACTATCCCGCCCACCACGGCAGCTTTCGGAGACCAGGGCTTGAGGGCCAAGAGCGCCGCCGTGACCAATTCTACCGTTCCGTTCAATCGGCCAAAGGCGTCGATGGACATGATTTCGTAGACCCAACTCAAGAAGGGGCTGTTGGCCACCCAATGCGAAATGCCGTGGGACTCATAGTAAGTGAATTTCATGGCGCCGAACCAGGCCAGGACTACAGCCAAACCGTAACGTGCGACGAGGGGCGCGATGACGTTTATTCGAGACTTTCCTGGCCCAGCAGTCATCATGGCGGTGGCCTCACTCTGCGACATGCGGTCTCCGTTCTGTGTGTCGGTCGCGGCTCAGATCAGCGACCACTATCTACGCGCATGGGGTGAGTTGTCCTCATCCCTGGGTGCAATTCACCCGGGTGAGACGACGGTAAGCCGTTGCGGGGCATGCCGTTCAGTGCGCACAAGCCGGCTCCGGCAGGTCGAGATCGGCCTTCGTCAAACGGTAGACCTGTAGCGTGAGGTTGTAGTACTTGTCGGTCTCGCCGACCCACTCCATCCCCACTCGCCGGGCGGTAGCCACACCACGGCGATTCTCCGGTCGCACGACTGCGAAGACCTCACTGATACCGGGGTTTTCGAATGCCTGATGGGCAACCGCGTGACCGGCTTCCGCGCCGTAACCGTAGCCCCAAGCGTTCGGAGACAGCTGCCACCCGATTTCCAGATCCGTGCCGCCCGGCGGCAGCGGAAGCAGGGCAACGCCCCCGATTACGTCTCCCGCGGTGTTGTCGGTGATCGCCCACCGGCCCAGCGGCAGCCCGGTCGGGTCGCTTTCGGCGATCCATGCCGCCAGGACGTGTCGCATCACCATCGCGTCGGGGATGGGGGGCAAGGCCGGGCACAGCCAACGCGCCACTTCGGGCGCACCGTAGATCGCATATGCGGCGAGAGCGTCATCGAGTTCCCACGGCCGCAACACCAGCCGGGGTGTCTCGATGCGCCGCGTGTCCGCGTCCCAGTCGACGTGATGATGCTCAACCATTCCCGCCCCTAGCGTTGTCGTGTGTAGTGCCCAAACGTTGTGGGCGCGGTCCGATCCGTCAGTTCTCGTTGGTTCCCAGTGTGTTTGGCGTCTCGGCCCTGATGGCCACGATGGTCTCCGCGTCCTCCAGTGCGACCTTTTTGGCGGCGCGCATCACCGCGCGCACGTCGCCGGCGGGTATGACCGCGGCGCCCGAGGCGTCGGCGAAGACGTAGTCGCCGGGACGGACCGCCACCCCCGCGATCACCACCGGACGGTTCGCCTCGTACGGGGTGACGATGTCGCCGCCCGACCGCGTTGTCTCGCCGCGGCAATAGACGGCGAGGTCGTAGTGCGCCAGCTCGGCGAAGTCGCGCAGCTTCCCGTCCGCGAGAATGCCGGCGAGCCGATGGTTATGGACACGCGACAGCTTTGTCCCGCCGCCCAGCGACGCGTCGCTGCAGCCATTGCTGGCCAGGACGAGCACGCGCCCGTCGGCGCCGCTTTCGATGGCGTCGTAGAACAACCTCTTGAAGTTGTAGCGCTCGGGAGGGAGGGCGACCCGGCACGTCGGGAAGTAGGAGATGGTCACGGCGGGACCGAAGAGACGGCGGCCGGGTGTCGGGCTCACCAGGTCGAGGAGGTGACAACGGTGTCGGTGCCGGCGCCCCATGGCGTCCACGATGTCGGCGGTGCGCACGCGACCGGCGAGTACGTCGAGGGATTGCATCAGCGGTCCGGGGTCGCGATACGCCAGGACTGGGCGCCACGGAAGTCGAGCCAGGTGTCCGTGCTCGTTTGCACGAGTCGGGCCAGGACGTCGTCGCAGCCCGGGCAGCGCACCACGATGCCGGGGCCGCGGTGGTAGACGTGGCTCTCGGCGAAGGCGGTGTTACGACAACATTTCCCGCAGGTCAGCGTTGCGGTGGTGACGTCGAATCCCAGCACTTCCGCGAAGGCGCCCGCGGCCGCGTTGCCGTCGACGTGTGTCGGTTCGGTCATCATTCCTCGCTTCTGGATTAGTTGCTCGGCCCAAACCGCTCGGTCCGGATGGCTGACGGCTGATGTCCCTGCTCGATCAGCATTGCGGTCACCGATTCCACGAATCCCGTTGGGCCGCACACATAGATGCGCAACTCGTTGCGGGGTGCCCAGCGGGTCGGCGCGAAGTCAGCGGCACGCACCCGGCCGGACGGCCGCGTGGTGTGTGGCGCGGCCGAGCGGGTGTAGACCCGTGTGACCTCAAGCCAATCACATTCACGCTCGAGCCGCGCCAACTCTTGGGCGTAGTACACATCGGTAGGACTGCGCACCGAATAGATCAGCCGAAAGTGGGCGCTGCCCACCACTAGCCGCTGTCGCAGCATCGCCATCAACGGCACGATTCCCGATCCGCCGCCGACGAGTAGAACCTGACCCTCCTCGTCGGGGCGCCAGACGAACCAGCCACCGATGGGGCCGCGCAATTCGATCTCGTCGCCGGCAGCGAGTCCGAGGAGATACGGCGAGACCTCTCCGTCGGAGATCCGCTGCACGGTGAGTTCGATGTGCTCACCGTCGGCCGGTCTGCTCAGTGAGTAGCTGCGTTGCGCGCTGTACCCGTCCTCGGCGGTCAATTTGAGATCGATGTGCTGGCCGGCCAGGTGGCCGCCCCAGCCGGGCACGGTCAGCCGGATCGTGCGCGCCGAATCGGTCTCGGGGTGAGAATTCACGACACGCGCGACCCGCCACCGTAGCGCCGGTTTCACGTCGACATCCACAGTCGCCGTCAATCCCCGGCGTAGCGTTGTTCTCGCCACGGGTCCCCGTAGTTGTGGTAGCCCAACCCTTCCCAGAAGCCCGGTATGTCGCTGTCGCGCAACTCAATGGATCTCACCCACTTCGCGGACTTCCAGAAATACAGGTGCGGCACCAGCAGCCGTGCCGGGCCGCCGTGCACCGGGCTGAGCGGTGCGCCGTCGTAGGCGTAGACGATCCACGCCCTGCCGCCGAGAAGGTCGCGCAGCGGGAGGTTGGTGGTATAACCGCCGTAGCAACCGACCAGTGCGAATTCGGCGGCCGTGTCGATCCCTTCGAAAAGAGTGTCTACAGCTACGCCCTCCCACATGGTGTTCAGCTTGGACCACGTGGTGACGCAGTGGATGTCGACGGTGGGCCGCTCGCTGGGCAATTGCCTCAACTGGGCCCAGGTCCACACGCGTTCGGTGCCATGCTCGTCGCGGATTGTGAACCGCCAGCGATCGAGGTCGATGCGCGGAGTCGGTCCCGCCTGCAGCACGGGGAAGTCCGCGGTCAGATGCTGACCGGGCGGCAACTCGACGACCGACTCGGCGCGACGCCCGCGAAAGCCCTTGTTGACGACAGTCATTGGTGTCCTTTCGGCAGCAGATTTGGGGGAGCGGGATAGGACCCGAGCAGTTGCCGCCAGGATGCTACGAATTTGGCGACGCCGTCATCTTCGAGCGTCCTCACAACGTCCTTGAG
Organism: Mycobacterium sp. 5-140-3-2; assembly: GCF_035666375.1. Taxonomy (NCBI): domain Bacteria; kingdom Bacillati; phylum Actinomycetota; class Actinomycetes; order Mycobacteriales; family Mycobacteriaceae; genus Mycobacterium; species Mycobacterium sp. 5-140-3-2. Next base: position 3,522,849 of record NZ_CP142025.1, on the reverse strand, counting down.
TTCCACGCCGGCTGCGCTGATGTTGTCGAGCACGGCTCGGGCGTCGGCGGCCGTCCCGGTGATGGAGTCGCCGCTGATCACGCCGTGATCGGCGAGTGCCTCCAGGGTTTTTTCCGGGATGGTGCTGACAGTGTGTGGCGCGACCAGCTCGGTGATGTACATGGTGTCGGGATAGGCGGGGTTCTTCACCCCGGTGGAGGCCCACAGCGGGCGCTGCACATGGGCGCCGTCGTAGCCGAGCGCGGCGTAGCGGTGTCCGGCTTGGAACACCTCCTGGTATGCGGCATAAGCGAGCCGGGCGGTGGCGATTCCGGCACGTCCGCGCAGTTCCATGGCTGCCTCGGTGCCGATCGTCTCCAGCCGCTGGTCGATCTCGGTGTCGATGCGGGAGACGAACAGGGATGCCACGGAATGGATTTGGGTGAGGTCTTTGCCGGCGCGCTGCGCCGCCTCCAGCCCGGCCAGGTAGGCGTTCATCACCGCACGATGGCGCTCGACCGAGAAGATGAGGGTCACGTTGACTGAAATGCCCTCGGCCACAGTGGCGGTGATCGCGGACATACCGGCCGACGTCGCGGGGATCTTGATGAACAGATTCGGCCGATCGACGATCTTCCACAACTCGACGGCTTGACTGACCGTCTTGTCGGCGTCGTGGGCTGCCCTCGGGTCCACCTCGATGGATACCCGTCCGTCGACGCCACCGGAGGCTTCCCACTGCGGGCGCAGGACGTCGCACGCTTGCCGGACGTCGTCGGTGATGACGGTGCGGATCGCCGATTCGGCGTCGGCGCCGCCTTCGGCCAGTTCGGTGATCTGCCGATCGTAGGCATGGCCATGTGAGATCGCCCGCTGGAGATTCGAGGGATTGGTGGTGACGCCGACTACGCTTCTGGTGTCGATCAGCCTCTGCAGGTTGCCGGATACCAGACGGTCGCGCGACAGGTCGTCCAACCAAACCGAGACCCCCGCCGCCGAAAGCGCGGTCAGGGTTGGGTCTTGCGTCATGTGTCTGCGGCCTCCTGCCGATGTCGGCGGCTACGCGCTGTTCGTGCGGTGAGGAGCGCGGCGGCGAACGCGACGACCGGCCAGTACGCGCCGGCCAGCATCCGCCGGTCCCGCGTCGTCAAGCTAATGCGGCGCGCTGTTTGCGTCACAGATCCTCCGTTACCAGGCCTTCATAGAGCGTTGTTGCACGACTGCGCGTGCAAGCCCGTTGCTGCGGAACTCATTCCCGCCCGGTCGATGGCCAGGTTGTGTATGGGCACCTGCCGGGTGGTGTTCTGAGCGTGGCCCGGACCCGGCCAAGCCGTCATCACCCTCCAGCACCATTCACCCGGGTGATAATGCTCAAGCTGGACGGACGGTTAGACCCCTCAAGGGTGTGTCCAGTGATTGCGGCACGAATCGCAGCTCCGCGGCGCCAAAGGACACACCGAAGCGGGCGCACCACAGAATGACGCTGCCGACTCCGGCGGTGTCGACATGGCTACTCGTGTGTCACTCAGCCAGACGCGCAGCTGCGGACCCAACGTGGCATGGAGATTGTCCAGCCGCAGTATCCGTGACCCGTCGGGCAAGGTCGCCAGCCGCGCAGCACCGCTGGTTGGGTGGATGTGGCTGGTGAATTCTCCTAACTGGGTGGTCTGAGCTCCTGGCGGCGGCATCTCATCGATTGTGGTCTTGATCAACAACTTCCACGGTGCCAGCCACCACACGGCGGCAGGCAGTGCGCCCAGGACAAGGGTCGCCCGGGCCACGGGCCGCGGCGCCAACCACTGTGCGGCGTCAGTCCAGATCATCGTGCGCTATCAGCCGCCTGGCCGCCTCGGTGATCGAGCCGGACAGCGACGGGTAGATCGCGAGCGTCTGCGCCAGCCCGTCGACCGTGATGCGATTCTGCACGGCCACGGCGATCGGCAGGATCAGCTCCGAGGCGATCGGGGAGACCACCACACCGCCGATCACGACGCCGGTGGCCTGTTGGCAGAAGAGTTTGACGAAGCCATGACGCAGCTCCGACATCTTGGCGCGCGCATTGGTTTCGAGTGGCAGCATGATGGTCCGGGCCGGCACCGAGCCGTCGTCGATCGCCGTCTGCGGCACGCCGACCGCGGCGATCTCGGGACGCGTGAATACCGTGGCCGCGACGGTGCGCAGCCGGATCGGACTAACCGCCTCGCCCAGCGCGTGATACATCGCGATCCGGCCCTGCATCGCGGCGACCGAGGCCAACGGCAACAGGCCGGTGCAATCCCCGGCGGCATAGATCCCGGGAACCGACGTCCGTGACACCCGGTCTACGGTCAGGTGGTTGCCGCGCCCCAGCTCGATGCCCACCCGCTCCAGGCCCAGGCCGTCGGTGTTGGGGGTCGATCCGATCGTCATCAGGGCGTGGCTGCCCTCAACGGTGCGGCCGTCGGTCATCGTCACCACGACTCCGCCCTCGGTGCGGACAACCGATTGCGCGCGTGCGTTTTTGACGAGTTTGACGCCGCGTTCGGCAAACGATTCCTCCAGTACCCATGCGGCGTCGGCATCCTCGTAGGGCAGCACCCGGTCCCGGCTGGCCACGACGGTCACCGCGGCACCGAGTTCGGCGTACGCGTTGGCGAACTCGGCGCCGGTGACGCCCGAGCCGACGACGATGAGGTGCTCGGGGAGCGCGGTCAGGTCGTAAAGCTGGCGCCAGGTCACGATGCGCTCGTCGTCGGGCTGCGCCGAGGGCAGGATTCGCGGGCTGGCGCCGGTCGCAACCAATACGACGTCGGCATCTCGCACCATCGCGGTGCCGTCGGGCTTGGTCACCTTGACGCAGTGGCGCGCCAGCCCGGGAGTCGCGTCGATCAGCTCACCGCGACCGGCGATCAGCTCGACGCCCATGCTGAGCAGGTCGGCGGTGATGTCGGCGGACTGGGCGGCCGCCAATGTCTTGACCCGCTGGTGGATTTCGGGCAACGAGATCTCCGCGTCGGCGATACCGATGTCCAAGCTCAGAGGCGCCCGGCGCAGTTCGGTGCGCAGCCCGGTGGAGGCGATGAACGTCTTTGACGGCACGCAGTCGCACAGCACGGCCGCACCGCCGATACCGTCGGCGTCCACGATGCTCACCCGTGCCACCTCAGGCCCTCGGGCGGCGGCGACCAGTGCCGCCTCGTAACCGGCCGGGCCCCCGCCGAGGATCACAATGCGGGTCGGCACAGCTCGAACCTCACCATCCGGCCGGACGACAGGTCATCAAAAACGCCATCCACCACCGGCGTTCGTGTCTTCATCGCCGATGATATGGATGGCGGCTTCCTCAGCCGACGCGGCGCCACCGTCAATGCCGACGTCGTAGGCAAGGTAATCCGTAGCCGGATCCGTAGGGTCTACGTCGAAGGCGACGAGCCGGCCCGCGCGCATGCCGCCGACCTGATCGTCGATCGGCTCGCCATCGCTGTCAGCGCTATCACCGATTCCGTCGCCGTCCCACTGGTCGGTCACGTCCGGCAGCTCACGGGCCAGCCGGCGCGCCAGACTTTCGTGGGTGCGCGCTTCCCTCGCGGTGAGACCCCACGCCCGCAATTCCCGCGGGCTTTCCGGGGGTGAGTAGCCCTCGTCCAGGTCGATGCCCGTCTGTTCAGAGTCCACGCTTTCTTCCGGCTCGAGCAGGTGGGCCCCGACGTCGTCGAATTCAGAAATCCCCATCAGCGCCGTCTCCATTCCTTATCTGCAAGGTCGCACTCGCGAAGCGAAGCCGTGCGCCCGCCCGGTGGTTGCCTCAACCGAGCGCCTCGACAAGATCGCGGCAGGCTCGTTCACAGCGACGGCATACCTCGGCGCACACGCGGCAATGCTCGTGTTTCGCCGCGTGCTTGTCGCACTCGTCCCCGCTTGTCTTACAGGCGACGGCGCACGTTTGGAGCACCGTCCTGGTCAAGTTGGCGTCATAGCCCGTGTGCCGGGACAGCACGCGCCCGGTTGTCGCGCAGACATCCGCGCAGTCAAGGCAGGTACGGATGCATTTGGTCAAGTGGTTGACGTCGTCTTCACTGAGGCAGGCGTCTGCACACGCTGTGCACGCCTGGTCGCATTCAAAACACGCGTCGATACATGCGACCAGCTGTCTCGATCGATCCGGCCTAGATCGCGGGGATAGGTCTCCAGCATTCTCCTGGCGGCGTTCACTACGTCCTCCTTGTCAGGTTCCTCCTTGTTGGAGGCTGTCTCACACAACAGAACACGGCTGCGTAGCTGTAGACATCAAAAGCATGGCGTGCAAACGGGTGAACTGTCCTCGCCCACCTGAGTGCCTCACCCGGGTGATAAAACGACGTGACGAATCCGCCGAACCCACTACCCAAGATCACCACTGACGGGGCGCGACCGGTCTGGCGGGTCAGGCGCTCCTAAACCGCCTCGGGCTGCCGCGGGCGAATGATGGCCAGCATCCTGCGCAGCTGCGGCTCCTCTGGGCTGCCGGCGTAGCCATTCAGCCATCCGGTCAACTTCGAGTGTATCGCCACCGGCAACGCCGTACGGGTTGCCAGGAGGGAGGTGAGGATGCGTTTGATCACGAGATACCCTTCGCCGCAGCCTAATTCGACGAAGACAACCGTGCGCTCATAGCCGGTCAGACACGAATTCACCGCGTCGACCAGTAACCACGCCATGTCCTCGTCGGAGATGCTCGACGGCTCAACCGTGGGGCGCGGTTGCGCCACCGAACCACGACTCGGGAACCTCCGTGTCTTCGACGACACCAATCGGGCCTGGGGCCTGATAGCGGCAGTAAGCATGTCCTGGTCCCTTTCCGGTTTCCTGGCGGCGGCTGGGCGTGGTTCATTAACGGCTTTGTCAGACAAGGTGATTCGTGACCGGGCACATCTGGTGCGGTGCCCGCGGATGGGCTAAAACAGTCCGAGTTCTCGCGCCCGGCTGACCGCCGCGCCGCGGTGCTCAACGCCGAGCTTGCGGTAAATGGCGCGCTGGTGGGTCTTCACGGTATTGAGCGAGACGTAGAGCCGCTCACCGATCTCGCGTCGCGATAGCCGGGTGGCGAGCAGGCGAAGAACCTCAACCTCTTTGGGGGTCAGTTCCTCGGCGACCACGCTCCGTTCGTTGCGCGGACTCACCGCGACTCCCGCGTTGCGCTCGGCCGAGGCGAGCAGCGTCGGGGCGATGCCGGCATCGGCGCAACCACGCACCAGGGTGCCGGCCTCTTCGAGGCTCGCCTTGGCGGTCTGGTGGTCGCCGAGCCGCTCGGAGATCTCCGCCCTCACCAACTGCGCCTTGGCCACCTCGAGGATCGCACCACTTTGGCGGGCCGACATGACGGCCATGTCCGCGGCGGCCACCGCCGCAAGCGCGTCACCGCTTTTGGCGAGGAGTTCGGCCGTGGCCAGCGACACCATCACGTCCACCAGATGTTCCGCATCGGCCAGGTCTCGGGGGCTGCCCGAAGCCTCCCGGATCTGATGCTCGGCATCCGCGAGCTCACCCCGTTCGGCCGAGATCAGCGCCAGATAGCCCAACGAGGAACTGCGGGCGCGACGATCGCCCACCTTCTCGGCAAGCTGCACGGCCCGCCGGAAGGCGGCTTGCGCCTCGGGGACATCGCCCGAAAAGTACAGCGCGGCACCATAAATGCAATAGGCGCTCGGTCGGCCCAGCGGTGCTTCGCCGAAATCGAGGGTGGTCGCCCGGCGAGCCCCCTCGAGCGCGGCAGCAACGTCAGCCGTCTTGAATGAGTGAACCGCGCGCAACACGGCGGCTTGCGCGCTGATGGCGCGACCATCCGCGGTATCGTCCGCGGATCGCGCCTCGACCGCCTCGATCCACTCGGCGGCGTCATCGAGTTGACCGACGCTGAGGGCGATCCACGCGCGGGCGACGCTCAGGCGCGGATCCTCTAAGACGGTTTCCTCGGGAAGTAGATCCAGGTAGCCGGAGATGGTCGACAGGCCGCCGCCGTTGAATTCGTCGACCCAGTCCGCGGCGATCAGGTCAGCGCTGCGCGCGGTGTCGCCGGCGGCGAGCAGGTGGCGCACCGCCTCATCGATGAGTCCCTCGGCCTCGAACCACGTCGCGGCTCGCCGGTGCAGATCGGCGACGAGATCAGGCTCGGTGCGGCGCAGCTCGGTGCGCAGCAGCTCACCGAACAGCTGGTGATAGCGATACCAGTGACGCGACGTGTCCAGTGGCACCACGAACAGGTTTTCGCGCTCGATCTTTTGCAGGACCGCGGCCGAGCCAGACGTTTGCAGCACCGCGTCGCACAGCGCACCGCTGAGTCGTCCCAGGACCGACGTGCGGAGCAAAAAACTACGCAGGTTCGGTGGCTGCCCGTCGAGCACCTCGGCCATCAAGTAGTCGACGATATGACGGTTGTCGCCTGCGAACGTCTTGATGAACGTTGCGGTGTCAGCACGCCCGGCAAGCGAGAGGGCGGCAAGATAGAGGCCGGCAGCCCATCCTTCGGTGCGGCGGTGCAACAGTTGAATATCCGTGGGCGCCAAGCCCAGCCCGAGGACATCGTTCAGCAGGTGGTCCGCCTCGGTCGGCCCGAAACGTAAGTCGTCCGTTCGCACCTCGGCGAGCTCGCCGCTGGCCCTCAGCCGAGCCAGCGGCAACATCGGATCGGCTCGGGTGGCCAACACCAGGTGAAGATTCGCCGGCATCCGGCTGATGAAGAAGGCAAGCTGCTCATGCATCGCTCGGCCTACCACCAGATGGTAGTCATCGAGAATGAGCACGACGGGGCTAGCGATCGTGTCCAGATCGTTGAGCAGGGTAGGCAGCACGATTTGCACTGGATCGGCACCCATCGCCAGGAGTTCGACCGCGCGAATCCCCAGCCCGGGACTGACTTTCTGCAGCGCGGCGACCACGTACATCCAAAACCACACCGGGTCGTTGTCGGAGGAATCGAGCGACAGCCAGGCGAACCGCCCATCCCCACCCATCGCCCACTGCGCCAGCAATGTCGTCTTGCCCCAACCCGCCGGCGCACTCAACAGGGTCAGCTTGCGGGTACGCCCCGCCGACAATGCGTCCAGCAGGGCCGCCCGGTGAACCAGCTGCGCCCCCATGGCCGGGACGTGCAGCTTGGTGGCGAGCAGGACTGCGCGCGCACCGGCTTGTCCGACGCCGTTGTCGCTGCGCCCTGCTGAGCCGCTCATGTCCGCACTCCGCGAATCCGTCGAATCCTGCAGCCGGGCGGGGAAACTCGGCGGTGACGCGTCCTGGGTGGCCGCCCTGTCGGCATCCCAGTTTGTCCTTGCGGGGCCGCCCGGGCTCGTTCTGCTCGGTAATCGCGGCGACTCTATTGAATCAGATGCGCCGTCCGGAAATGCCGCGGGCGCACGCCGGCGGTGCCCGTTTGGGCCGGCGGACCCGCGTCCCGCCAAGGGCTCAATGGTTGTCTCATGAGCCGCGCTCATGCTGTGCCCGCTCACCGCACTTCTCCTGATTTCACCGAAGCCTCTACTCCTGCAACCCACTGCACCGCCGCGCCCGGATGCTGAACCTCTCAAGGGAGGTGACTGAGCGTCTCAACGCGAGACTTCGGGGCACGCGGGCCGGCGGCCCGCCATCGTCTGCGCCGTGCTCATGGACGTCGGGACACCAACACGTAGCCACCCACGCCGAAGACCACCGGCATCATCATCAACATTCCCAACAGTGTGCTCATCATCGTCTTCTCGACCCTCTGCGCGTTTGCCCTCCGGCGCCGGGCCCTGGTTGGGTCGCGGCGATCCAAAGCGCAATGACTACGTTGGCACCGCGGGAACCGCGCCACCATCGCCCGGCGGGTGATGTTTAGGGCCGGGTCGGTGTATGCCTAGTGGCCTTGGGCTTTGACGGATTGGTCAATCCGGGCGGCGCATGAGTTGCGTCAGTTGAGCGCGGGACGTGATCCCGAGTTTGGCGAAGGCATTGTGAAGATGCGTTTTCACCGTGTGAGGGGAGAGGTGCAGTTGCTGCGCGACCGCGCGGTTGGTCGCGCCGTCGGCGATCAGATGGACGACGGTGAGTTCGGAGTCGGTGAGGCTGTCCAAGCCCGTTTTCGCCCGCGGGTGTGTGACGATGCGCCGTTCCACGCCCAACCCGCGCAGCGCGCGACCGACCCGGCGGGCATCGGCGGTCGCCCCGCACTCGATGTAGGTGTCGAACGCGGCGTTCAGTTGTTCGAGCGCCTCGGCATTGCGCTGCGCGCGAGCCAGTTCGCCGCCGGCATCCTCGGCGGCGCTGGCGTACAGAAGCGGCCGCGGCGACGCGTGCAGCAACTCTGCGGCAGCCACCAATGCCTGGGCATCGTGTTCGAGGATCCCGCGGGCGTACCCGGCCACCGCCGCGAACAGCGGCACCGCGGGCCGGTCACGCTCGAGCACCTCGGTGGCCTGCAGGACCCGCGCGCGTAAACCGGCATCACCGGCGGCCGAGGCCACCCGCGCACCCAAGATCAGGCGAGCCAACGCGTGGGGGAAAAACGGTGTCGCCAGCAGGATGACGTCGCCGAGCCAGCGCATCGCGTCATGAATGTCGTCGCGCTGCCACGCCGCCCGCGCGAGCACATACGCCGATCCGCGACGAATGCCGGCGGAGCCAGTGGAATGGGCGTCGCGCGCGTCATTGACCATCTGTTGCAACAAGTTCCGGTCATCGGTGTGGGCCGCCACCTCGGCGAGAATCACCGTGCGGAGTACGTCGTGCTCGGTCGCCCCCGTCCGCTGCGGTGGCGGAAGGCATTCCGTCGCATCGCGAGCGGCCGACAGCCGGCCCGCAGCGAGGTGGACGAGCCCACTGAAGACGGCCCACAAGGCGAGCGCCATCGCGTTGCCTTCCCGACCGGCTTGCCCGATGCCCTGCGCAACCTGGGCCGTCGCGTCGTCCAACCGGCCGACCACTGCCAGCAGGTTTGCGTTGTACATTCCGGCATAGGCATGCGCCAACGCCGTTTCATTCGTGTGGGCGAGCGGGCAAAGCTCTTCGAAACGGCGCAGTGCGCGGGCCGTATACCCCTCACCGGCATCGAGCAAAGCGTGGGTGACGCCGGCCATGATCGTGGCCTCGAGATCACCGGTGGCGGCCGCGGCCGCGGCCGCCTCGTCGGCGGCCTCGCGCCGTTGCCCACCTTCGTCGAACACCAGGTTGTACGCCAGCCACGCTAGATGCCGCGCCCGGGTGATCTCGCTGAGTCCGCTCAACTCGAGCGCCCGCCGATTCTCCTCCACACGCCGCTGGTCAGTGTGCTTGGTGTGCACGGGAAGTCGCAGCCGGATCTCGGCCTCTACTTCGGGCGACGCCGCGCCCGAGAGCGCCGCGACGGCCAATTCTTCGGCCTCGCCGTGGCGGCCGGCCCGGTTGAGCCACCCCACCGTTTCCGCGACCAGGGATCCATGCTCGGCGTCGTCGGCGGGCAACAGCCCCAGTGCGCGCTTGCTCAGGTCCGCGGCCGCGCTCGCGTCGCCGCGGCCAACCGATTGGGCGGCGTGGCGCAGAGCGTCGATCGCCTCCCGGTCTCCCGGCTCGGCGCTGCGCGCCAGCTGGGTGGCTACCTCGGCCGGCGCCGCGCCCATCCCCAGCATGACCGACGCCGACTGGCGCTCCATCGCCCGGCGCAGCGACTGCGGCAAGGACTGTCGGGTGGCCTCGCGCAGCAAGTCGTGCCGAAACCTCAGCTGCTCACCGTCTTCGATGAAAAGATCCGCGCGCACCGCCTCCTCGAGCGCCGAGAGCAACGACGTCGGCGAACGTTCCAGCATCGCGGCCAGCAAGCCGGCCGAGAACCGGTCCGGCAGCACCGCGGCCACCCGGACCACTTCTGATGCACCTTCGGAGAGCAGGTCCAGCCGTTGCTGCATACTGGCGCCCAGCCGTCGCGGCAGCTCATGTCCGGTGGCCACCGCGTGCCCGCCGGTAACGCTCAGTCGGTCCTCCTCGCCGAGCCCCCTGACGAGCTCGCTGACCAAAAACGGATTTCCGTGCGCCTTGGCGGCCAGATTCAACAGTGACACATCGGCTTTCGCCCGCACGGCGTCACAAACCATGTCGGCGACCGCATCCGGCGCGATGGCCCCCAGTCGCAGGAATGTGGCATGCGCGCGGTGCAGCACCGACAACGTCTCTTGCACCGCTGGCCCGCCGGCCCCGGTGCGGGCGGTCAATATCCACAACACCGCCGCATCCGGCCGCGCGGTGGCCAGCGAACGCAGCGCCAGCAGCGTGCCGTTATCGGCCCAGTGAATGTCCTCCAACACAATCACCAGCGGGGTCTGTGCGGCCGCGGCGTGAATCGCGTCGGCCAAATCGTGCACCACCCAGTAGCGCAGGTCGGCCGATCCGCCCAGGCGGCGCAACGCCTCGGCGTCTCCCACCGGGGGATCGGCGTTGAGCGTGGCCATGAACAGCGAGAAAAACGGCACCGTCTGCTGGTACTCGAACGCCTCACCGAACAAGGTGCGCACCCCGCTGTGGTCGGCCAGCGCCAACACTTCGGTGAGCAACCGACTCTTCCCGATGCCGGGCGGGCCCTCGATGACCAGCACGCCCCCGCGGCCCCGCGGCAGCGCGGTAACCAGTGCGCCGATCATTTTCAGCTCGTCTGCCCGCCCTCGAAGCGGCGGAGTGACCAGCCTTGGGCCGCCGACATCGAATAGGCCGGTGGAAGGCCCCATCGGGTGTGTGTCCTATCTACCGTTTACCGGACTGCCATTGGAGTGCACGTCATTGTAGGCCCGCGCACGCCATCTATCCGATTTGCTGCCGGTCAATCAGCGCCGCGCATGAGCTGCGCCAATTGGGCGCGGGAACTGACGCCGAGCTTGGCAAATGCGTTGTGGACGTGGGTCTTCACCGTGTGGGGGGAGAGGTGCAGCTCGGTAGCGACGTCGCGGTTGGTCGCGCCCTGTGCGATGAGGTTGACGACAGTGAGTTCGGAGTCGGTGAGGCTGCCCCAGCCCGATTTTGCTCGCGGGCTGACGATCCGCCGCTCCACGCCCAATCCACGCAGCGCGCGGCCGACCCGGCGGGCATCGGCAATCGCTTCACACGCGATGTAGGTGTCGAATGCCGCGTTCAGCTCGTCGAGCGCCTCGGTGTTGCGCTGTGCGCGACTCAGCTCGCCGCCGGCGTCCTCGGCGGCGCCAGCGTAGAGAAGCGGCCGCGACGACGAGTGGAGCGCACTCGCCACCGCCACCAACGCATCGGCATCGCGCTCGAGGATCCCGCGGATGTGCTGCGCGACTATGCAGAACAACCCAACGCCGGGCCGCTCGCGTTCGAGCACGTCAACGGCGGCCAGGAGGCGCGCTCGCAGGCCGGCATCACCGGCGGCTGACGCTACCCGCGCGGTCAAGGTCAGCTGATCCAAGACGGTTGGCAAGACGGGTGTCACGAGCAGCGGGATATCGCCGCCGAGCCACCGCACAGCTTCATGGACGTCGTCGCGCTGCCACGCCGCCAGCCCCAGCGCGGCCGCGGCCCCGCGACGTACGGCAGGTGTACCGCTGGAGTAGGCATCGCGTGCCTCACTCATCGTCTCTAGCAACAACATTCGGTCGTCGGTGCGGGCCGCCACCTCCGCCAGGGTGAACATGCGCATCGCGGTTACGAAGGTCGACCCCGTTCGCTCCGGCGTGGGCAGCCACTCGATGGCGGCGCGGGCAGCCGACAATCTGCCCGCGGCCGCCTGTACGACTCCCGCCGTCAGGGCCCAGATGTGAAGCGCCATGCCGTCGCGTTCTTGCTTGGATTTCTCTGTGCACTTGTCGACGAGCGCCGCAGCATCGTTCAACCGTCCGACCACCGCGAGCAGGTTTGCTAGGTGGCATGCGGCGAGATTGTGAGCGGTCATGTCGCCCGCGGGGGTCAGGGCTTGCAGTTGCTCAACCCGGTAAAGGGCGCGGCCGGCGTACCCGTCCGCGCAGTCGAGGCAGGCAAGTGCTACTCCGGATAGGATGCTCGACTCGAGATCGCCGGTGGATGCGGCGGCGGCCGCCGCCTCGTTGGCTGCCGCGCTGTCCTGTCCCTGTTGGCCGTACATCGCCATGTTGTACGCCAGCCACGCCTGATGTCGTGCCCGGGTCACGTCGCTGAGGTGAGGCAGTTGAAGAGCGCGGCGGTTGTCTTCGATGTGTCGCGTTGTCGTATCGGTGATCGGTGTCCGGAGCCGGAGAAGAATCTTGGCCTCTTCTTCGGGCGCCAGCGCGGCAGACAGGGTGGTGTCGGCCAATCTTTCCGCCTCTTCGTAGCGGGTGGCCCGATTGAGCAGCACGATCGTCTCTGTGACGAGTGACGCGCGTCCTGAGTCTTGGGCGGGTTGGAGTTCCAACGCGCGCTTGCTCAAGTCCGACGCGGCGCCCGGATCGCTATAGGCCAGAGACTGTGCGGCTTCGCGGAGTGCGGCGATCGCCGCCTGATCGCCCACCTCCGCGCTGCGGGCGAGCTGGGTGGCGACCTCCTGCGGCGCCGCGCCCATGTCCAGCATGACGCTCGCCGATTGCCGCTCCATCGCTCGGCGCAGCGACCGGGGCAACGATTGGCGCGTCGCTTCGCGCAGCAGATCATGACGGAACCTCATCTGATCACCGTCTTCGATGAGCAGGTCGGCGCGGACCGCCTCTTCGACCGCCGACACCAGGGCGGCCGGGCGGCGTTCCAGCATGGCGGCGAGCAGCCGGGCCGAGAATCGGTCAGGCAGTACTGCCGCGACCCGCACGACTTGGCTGGCGGCGGGGGAGAGTTGATCGAGTCGTTGCTGCATGGTGTGGCTGAGCCGTCGCGGCAACGAATCTCCCGTGGCGAGCGCGCGGCCATCGCTGACGTCGAGCCGGCCCTCCTCGTCCAGTCCGCGCAGCAGCTCCGTCAGCAGGAAGGGGTTGCCGTGCGCCTTATCGGCCAGATTCAGCAGCGACGCATCCGCGTTGGCTCGCACGGCGTCTTGCACGATGTCTGCGACCGCGCTCGGTGTCATGGCAGTCAACCGCAGAAAGGTGGCATCCTCGCGTTCCAGCGCGGTCAGCGTCTCGCGAACGGCCGGACCGCCGGCCCCGGTTCGCGTGGCAAGGATCCACAGCACCGGGGCGTCGGGTCGCGTTGCGGCCAGCGACCGCAGCGCCAGCAGGGTGGCGTTGTCGGCCCAATGGATGTCCTCGAGGAGGATCGCCAGGGGCGTTCGGGACGCGGTGGCATGGATGGCCGCTTGCAGATCGCGCACCACCCAGTAGCTGAGATCGGCCGATGTGCCCAAGCGGCGCAACGCCTCCGCATCCCCGACGGGGGGATCCGCGCGCAGTGTCGCCATGAACAGCGGGAAAAACGGCACCGTCTGCTGGTACTCGAACGCCTCGCCGAAGAGTGCACGGACGGTTGCCTTCTCGGCGCGCGCCAAGACCTCGGTCAACAAGCGGCTCTTGCCGATGCCCGGTGGTCCCTCGATGACCAGTACGCCCCCACGCCCCTGAGCGAGCGCCGCGATCAGCGCATCGATCGCCCTCAGCTCGCTCGCCCGCCCGCGGATCGGCGGCGTGCGCAGCTGCCCCGACGCATTCGCGGCACTCACGCGAACCGCCACCCGCCGACGTGTTGTGGGCGGGCGGGAGACGTCCAAGTTGTGTAATCCACTGTTCTCGCCACCGTTAGCGCTGGCAGTCAGTGTAGGCATGTTCTTCGGCCCCACCTGCTGTGTTTCGCGTTCGATTGAATCAACGCACTCAGCAATCACACCCGGTGCACGTCCCCTTTTGCTGGCGGGCGCTAGCCCCAAGGACCTCATCATTTTCTCGTGATCCGCGCTCATGCTGTGCCCGCTCACCGTATTTCTCCTCTCGGGATCGATGTATCGGCTCCTGCCAACTCATGACATCGCTGCGCGCGGATGGTGAGCGTCTCAACATGAGGTGAATGGGTGTCTCAAATTGAGACGACGGCGGACGGTCCGTCATGGTCTTTCCGCTTGGCTTCGGACGGGTGTATCGGTTCATCCGAGCAACGCACCCGTCGCGCGCGTAGGGTAATCGCCGAAGTCGATAAAAGTTTGCTGTCTGCAGCGAAGGGACACCCAGTCTCCGGCCGCGGTCGGCGGGTGTCAGCCGCCGCTCCGCGACGGTGACCCGGAGTCGAGGTAGTTGGGGATGGGTTCACAGGCGCGCCGCACGGCCGAACTCGAGCAGGCCAAGGAAACGTTCCTGCCCGTGGAGTCCCTTGACGTGATTCGCTCAGTCGATGAGGACATTCTGCGCCCCGGTGTCCTCGATTCGTGGCGTCGGTCCCGGGCCCTGCAAGTCCACCCCGACCGGGTCGAGCTGCCCTTTGTGCGCGAACCCAACAGGGGTTCGCGCCTGGTGCGCGCGGCTGCGCCGGTGCTGGAGCGGGTCACCTTTGACCTGGCCGCGCAGGATGTCAGCGTCGTCCTGACGTCGGCTGACGGTGTGGTCGTCGATCGGACCGCTGCGGCAGTCCCCATCCTCGACGCGTTGGACACGGTGAGCCTCGCACCGGGCTATAGCTTGGCCGAAGAGGTGGCGGGCACCAACGGGATCGGCACGGCTCTGGAAACCGGACAGCCCACATTCATCGGTGGCAGCGAGCACTACGTGGCTATGTTCACCGGTTTTGCGTGCGCGGGGTCACCGATCCGTGATCCCGTAACGGGCAGAGTCATCGGAGCCGTCAATCTGAGCTGTCTCGCAGACCGATCCGATCCACTGCTGCTCGCGCTGGCTACCAGCGCCAGTCGCCACATCGAGGATCGCTTGCGCGTGGTGGCTCATGAGAGCGAGACGGCACTTCTGGAAGCCTATCTGCAGCAGGCACGGCGATGTTCGGCCGGCGTGTTGGCGATCGGTGGCGATGTCGTGTTGATGAACCCCTACCTGCGTCGCACGCTCGACGGGGACGAGCAGACCGCGCTGCTTGAACACGCCTCGGATCTGCTCACGTCCACCCTGTCGGGCACGGCGCTGGTTGTGCTGCCGCGGGGACACATCGCCAAAATCACCGCCGCCGACCGGTCGACGACACGCGCCGGCCGCCTCAACGTCGTTTTCCGCGTTGATCTTTCCGGCGAGACCGGCTCGCAATCGCGTCGAACGGGCCGCCTTGCGCCCACGTACATCCCCGGCTTGGTCGGTCGCAATAGCGCCTGGCTGCATTGCTGCCAGCAGGTCCGGCAGTGCTGCCGCGACCGAGAATGGGTGATGATCGAGGGTGAGAAGGGATCCGGCCGGGCAAAGCTGGCGCAGGCGGTGGGGCAGCATGTGAAGCCGGACCGAACGATTCGCGTGATGCGCAGCGAAAGCTTCGGGAGCGCGGCATCTTTCGTCGCCGAGCTGGCGACACTGGCCGCCGATGACGACTTCGCGGTGGTGATCGCCGACGTGGATGACATCGACGAGGACATACTCGAAGCGATCGTGCCGATGCTGGCCGCGCGCGCAGGTCGGGGGTGGATCGCGGCCACCACAAGTTCCGCGGCTCCTGCTGCACCGATCAAACAGTTACTGCCGCTGTTCACCCATACCGTCACCGTGCCCGCGTTGCGACACAGGATTGACGACCTCGAGGAACTCGTGCCCCTGCTGCTGCGCGAGATCACCCGGGGCGCCGATGTGACGCTGGCGCCCGAGGCCATGCGGCAGCTGAGCAGGTTGCCGTGGCCGGGCAACGTCTCGCAGCTGCGCCGGGTCCTGACCGACACCGTTGCCCGCCAACGATCCGGCATTATCGGCGTCGACAAGTTGCCGCCGGAGTGCCGGTCCGTCACACGACGCAAGCTGACTCGGATGGAGGCTCTGGAGCGCGATGCGATTGTCCGCAGCCTTCAGGACAGCGGCGGCAACAAACAAGAGGCCGCACGCGCCCTGGGAATGTCACGTGCGACCATCTACCGCAAGATCAACGATTACGGCATCGCGTAACGGCCTTGCGCTTGTCGGCCGAAAAGCATTGGCCCGCAGTCATCATCAGGAAGCGCCGCGTCCCTCGGCCGTTGCTGGCCAAGTTCCGGGTCGCCAAAGCGCCGGGCGCGTCGCGGGCGCCCCGCCCGGCTGCGGCAACGCGATGAGCCGCTGACCGCCTCTTCGATTCGCACCGCGCATCCTCTCGGCAAATGGGTGGCTCACCCACGTGCGGGGGATGACGTCGCGAATACACCACCTTGAGCGACGTTCGCTGACAGCTCGTGACGCTCCCAATGCCAGGCAAATCACCCGGGTGAATCAGTTCGCCGGGCGATGACCACTCATCCCACGTCGGTTAATGCTGACTTAACAACTGGCGAGCGGACGGTACGTGGAGTCCACCACGTTTCGGGGATCGGCATTCAGGCCGCATGAGCGAGCAACGGGTCGGGGTGAAGGTGGACAACCTCGCTGTGTCGATCACCGCGGAACCGCCACCGCCACGAAGTGGAGAAAACACATGAAGCCCCGCCAATTTCAACGACCGCCAACCGAATACGGCTCCGGCGCCACGCGAACACCATGGCTGCTGCATCGATTACGGGGCGCCGCCGCATCTGCCCGGCATTGGGCGCGCCGCAATGGAGAGGCCGGGACGGGCGCCATCCCGGCGATCGAGGACCAACTTCACGCGCTGCAGCCCATCTGCAGTGCCCAGGGGCTGGCGACCGGCACCACATGCGGTGCGCCGGCGGTGGCGGTCGCCGAGATACACGCCATCGACGGATGCGACCAAATGGGGCTCAGCCCGGACGGTGACCTCGTCGAAACGCTCTGCCAACACTGCCTGGCCACTGTGCGATGGGCGATGGCGACCTACGTAGGTGACAAACGCGAGATGGCGTCGCGCTGCGGCACCCGCCCGGTGTGTGCGACCTGCGGGCGTTCCACCGGATACCTGCGCAGCGTCTTCGCTGTGCGCCCGATCGGGTCCGAGGGAGTGTCATGATGACCCGGGTACGCGTTGCCTCCGTGTTGGTGGCTGTGGTGGCCGGTGATTATGCGCTTCTCACATTGGTCAATGGTCGACTCACCGATTTCGGCGTCACCGCCGGCATCTGGGTGGGGTGCTCGACCGCGGCGGGGCTGATCGCCTACGCCAGCAAGCGACGCCGCCAAGCGATGGCCCGGGGACGTGCGGCTGTTTGGCAGCGCCGTGATCGGCAGGCGGCGACCGCTGGCGGACAACAGTGCCCGTCATGCGGAGACGCGCGCCAACTCCCAAGCGAATCACCCAGATTCGCTGACCGGCAGCGTACGCGCTTGTGCGGGGTATGCGCGCCTGGTTCTCACCCCAGAGTCGACACGACGAGCCCAGGCCGCTCGCGGCGCAATCACCACGTGAAATCCGTTGGGGGCGTGGGGCAACCGATTTCCCGAGCGCGGAAGCGTTGACATGACCGCGCCCGCCGCCGTACCCGGTTCACCGCGCCCCGGTCTAGGAGCGCCCAGGGCGCGTAAAGCCCGACGGTCCCCGTTCCGCGCGGACGTCGTCGTCGATGTGATCCAGGACGGTCCGAGCATGGCTGGGCGCATTGCCTCGCTGAGTGCCCGACTGATGATCCGGCCCGCACTGAGCGTGGGCAGCCACCTGCCCTCGGCGCCCTGGCCATGGGGCGCCGTTGAGATCGCCGCTCGCGCCATCGCCCCGCCACCGGGCACGGTACGCACGGGTGTCGGGCTGGCGCACTGCAGTGCGCAGCTAGTCCGCGCCGCCGGAGTGCTACCGGCCGACGGCTCCCACCGGGCCGTCCTGTACCTGCACGGCGGAGCCTTCCTCACCTGCGGCGCCCACTCGCACGGTCGGCTGGTCAGCATGCTGTCCGGCTTCGCCGACAGCCCCGTACTGGTGCCCAACTACCGCAAGATCCCCAAACATGCGATCGGCGAGGCGATCGAGGACTGCTACGACGGGTACCGCTGGTTGCGACGACAGGGTTACCAGCCCGACCAGATCGTGTTGGCCGGCGATTCCGCCGGCGGCTATCTGGCACTAGCGCTGGCCCAACGCCTGCTCGAGTGCGGTGAGCAGCCGGCAGCGATGGCGGCCATGTCACCGCTGCTGCAACTGGCCACGCAACCCAAAACGACTCATCCCAACGTCGGCTCGGACGCGATGTTTCCGCCCAGAGCGTTCGACGCCTTCCACGCCTTGATCACTCGCGCCGCAGGGCGCACCGCCGCCTACGGGCATTCCGACGCGCTCTACGAGCCGCTCGACCACATCCGACCCGGCCTGCCGCCCATGCTGATCCATGTGTCCGGTTGCGAGGTGTTGCTTCACGACGCGCAGCTGGCGGCTCAACGACTGGCCGCCGCCGGGGTGCCGGTCGAAGTGCAGGTATGGCCGGGCCAAATCCACGTGTTCCAGCTCGCCGCGCCGATGATCCCCGAAGCCATCCGCTCGTTGCGTCAGATCGGCCGCTACATCCGCGAGGCGACCGGATAGCCGGAGGAACCTGGGGATTTCGAAGATGGATTTCGGGGCGCTGCCGCCTGAGATCAACTCCGGCCGAATGTATTCCGGTCCCGGCTGCGGGTCGATGCTGGCCGCCTCGGCGGCCTGGGACGGGCTGGCCGCCGACCTGTATTGCGCCGCCGGCTCCTATGGGTCGGTGATCTCGGACCTCACCAGCGCAGCATGGCTGGGTCCCGGGTCGGTGGCGATGGCGGCCGCCGCCGCACCCTACGTCTCCTGGCTGACGACGACGGCGGCCCTGTGCGAGCAGGCCGCTGCCGAGGCCAGGGTCGCCGCGGCCGCCTACGAGGCCGCTTTCGCGATGACGGTGCCTCCACCGGTGGTCGCGGCCAACCGTGCGCAGCTGATGTTGCTGATCGCGACGAACTTCTTCGGCCAAAACACCCCGGCGATCGCGGCCACCGAAGCCGAGTACGGCGAAATGTGGGCCCAAGACGCCGGGGCGATGTACGGGTATGCGGGCGCATCCGCTGCGGCTTCGGCGTTACCGCCGTTTACCTCGCCCCTTCCCACCACCGATCCAGCAGGGGTCGCCGAACAGGGCGCCGCGGCTGCCCACGCCGGCACCACGACAGCCGGCACGGCCACCCAGGCCATCCTGTCGGCGGGCTCGCAGCTGCTCTCCGCGGTACCCAATGCGCTTCAGGGACTTGCGCTTCCTCTACCGGCCGCGGCAGGACTTCCCTCGTTCTTGGAATTGCTGAGCTTACTGAGCCCGGTGAACCTGGCCGTCTCATCGGCGGCGACAGCCATCACGTCCACGGGGACGGCCGGGTCGTATGCGGGCTTGGGCTACGCGGCGCACTACGACCCGGACGGTGCCAGCAAGATGGACGCCGTATTGGAACGTTTGGGGGCGCTTTCGGGAGGTCCGGGAGCGAGCGCAGCAGCGTCATTGGGTTCGGCGGAGAGGGCGGGCAGCGGTGCGGCGCCCGTGCTGTCGGCGGGGGTGGGCCGAGCCTCCTCAATCGGCGCGCTGTCGGTGCCGCCGGGCTGGGCCGCGGCCACGCCGACCATCAGGGCCGTCGCGGTGACATGGCCGAACTCCCTCCCCGGCCCCATCCCCCCGACCGTCCTGGCGACGAATCCGGAAAACATGCTCAACGAAATGGCTTTGGCGAGTATGGCGATGCGCGGCATCCGCGGTGCTCCGCCCCAAAGCCGGTCCACGATCACCATCACCGTGACGCCACGCCCGCCGGATGACGGCGGGGCGCGCATCACGATGTGAACCGGTTCGCGCTCACCCGGGTGATTTGGCTCGCCGGGTGATGACGACTCACCCCGCACCGGTGAATGCTGACTCGACAGCCGGCGAGCGGAGGGCAAGTGCAGTCGACGATGTACCAGATCTGCATTCGAGGCCGCGTGACCGAGCGGCTCGGGTCCGCATTAGAAGGGATGCGCCTCGAGGCCGGTGCGACCGAAACCGTGTTCACCGGTGAAATCCGCGACCAGTCACAGCTTTACGGACTTCTCGACCGGGTCCGTGATCTCGGCCTCGAGCTCGTCAGCGTACAACCGCAGCCCGCGGCTGACCCGACGACAACCACCCATATCAGGAGGGACCTGTAATGCGAGCCATCACTGTTTCAGATCGTGACGCCGGTGTCGCCGGCCTGTCGCTGACGGACCTGCCCTACCCCCAGGCGGCCGACAACGACGTCGTCGTGCGGGTACACGCCGCCGGTTTCACACCCGGCGAGCTTGACTGGCCGCACACGTGGATCGACCGCTCGGGTCACGACCGGACGCCGAGCGTGCCCGGCCACGAGCTGTCGGGCGTCGTGGTTGAGTTGGGTTACGGCACCACACTTTTGACTGTCGGCCAGCGAGTGTTCGGAATCGCCGACTGGGCCCGCAACGGCTCGCTGGCGGAGTACGCCGCGGTGGAAGCCCGCAATCTCGCACCGCTGCCGATGGATATCGACCACACCGTGGCCGCGGCGCTGCCGATCTCTGGATTGGCCGCCTGCCAGGGCCTGTTCGACCACGGCCGCCTCGCCGCCGGGCAAACGGTTCTGATCCACGGTGCCGCGGGTGGGGTCGGGTCGATCGCGGTGCAGCTCGCCCGCGAGGTCGGTGCGCGCGTCATCGGCACCGGCCGGACCGCAGACCGCGACCGGGCGGAGGAGCTCGGCGTGCACGCCTTCCTCGACTTGGAGACCGAAAAGCTCGAGGACGCAGGCGAAGTCGATGTGGTGTTTGACGTGATCGGCGGGGAGGTCCTCGCCCGATCGGCCGCACTGGTGCGGGCGGGCGGGACGCTCGTCACCATCGCGGAGCCGCCGAAGACCCAGCCGCACGACGGACGGGCAGTTTTCTTCCTTGTCGAAGCCGACCGCGCCCAGCTCGCAGACCTCGCCGCGCGCGTGCGGGACGGACGCCTCAAGCCGGTCGTGGGCGCGGTCCTGCCGCTCGCCGACGCCGCCACCGCGTTCGCTCCCGGCAAGCGCATCCCCGGCAAGACAATCCTGCGGGTCGTCGAGGACTGAAAAGGGAAGGCGGCCAAAATGGCCCTAAAACCGCTCGCCGCGCTGACCGTGGCGGTGATGCTCGCGCCTGCCGCGCACGCCGAGCCGGCGCCAGAGAATCCGGAGCAAAAGCCGGTGGTCCGCCCGGTTTTCAATCAACCCACCAATGTGCCGGGCAAATCACTTGAGGCAGTGAGCGTCAGCTATCCGCCCGGAGCCAAAAGCGAAGCCCACCACCACGCGAAATCGGCGTTCATCGTGGCGTACGTGATCTCGGGTGCGATCCGCAGTCAGGTCGAAGGTGAGCCGGCACGCGTCTATCACGCCGGCGAGACATGGAGTGAAGCGCCCGGCGCCCACCACACCATCAGTGAAAATGCCAGCGCCACCGAACCCGCCGAATTGCTGGCGGTGTTCCTCCTGGACACCGGAGACGGACCGCTCACCACGGACGACAACGCGAGCCATGCGCACGCCTGATCCGATCCGAGTTGTCCGGATGGCACTACGAGTCTCACTCGCGGCGGCCTTTCTGTCCGCCGTTGCGGACCGATTCGGGTGGTGGGAACCGTTTGGGCAGGGTAGCTGGGGGAGTATGGACCGCTTCGCCGACTATGCCCATTGGCTTGTTCCGTTTGCTTCTGGATGGTCGTTGACCGTCATCGTGTGGGCCGCCACCGCCACCGAAGCGAGCCTGGCGATCCTGCTCCTGGCCGGCTGGTGGCCGAAACTCGTCGGGGCGGCGACCTGCCTGGTGCTCACTGTATTTGGGACCGCGATGGCCGTAGCCCTCGGTATCGAGTCACCGCTTAGCTACAGCGTCTTCTCCGCGGCAAGCGCCGCCGCGGCCTACGCCATACTCGGCGCGACATCGCCGGCACCCGCCGCTGGCGCCTCATGCAGTCCGGAAACTTCCAACCGTCGCAACCCGGCTCGTTGTAACGGGTGAGCCTGATGAAAGCGAGCAAGGACTTCGACGTGATCGTCATAGGCGGCGGGGTGGCCGGTGTGGCCGCCGTGCGCAAGCTCGCGTCCGTGGGCCTGTCGGCAGCGCTCATCGACGATCGTCTGGTCGGCGGGGAGTGCCATTATTGGGGCTGCAACCCCAGCAAAACACTGCTGCGCCCGATCGAGGTGTTCAACCTCGCGAGGTCGGTTCCAGGTGTGCGAGAAGCTATGTCGGACCGAAAGATCGACGTGGCCGCCGTCTTCGCGAAGCGCGATGCGATCATCGAGCACCTTTCGGACGACGACCGAAGAGCATCGCTACGGCAAGCCGGGGTCGCGGTGTTTCACGGCTTCGGCCGGCTGAGCGGAGAACGAACAGTGCGCGTGGCCTACGCCCCGGGAGATACCACCGAAGTCGTCCTGACGGCACACCATGCGGTCGTCGTGGCGACCGGCACTCGTCCCAACGTGCCGGAGGTACCCGGGTTGGCGCAAGCACGCCCGTGGACCAATCGGGACCTGACGACCATGGCACAAGTGCCACCGCGTGCGCTGGTGGTGGGCGGCGGTCCGGTCGGTGTCGAGTTCGCGACCATCCTCACCGGATTGGGCTCCGCGGTAACACTTCTGGTGCGTGGTAACACCCTGCTTCCCAACTGCGAACCCGAAGCCCGCGAGTTGGTCGCGCAATCACTGCGCAGCCAAGGCGTCACGATTCACTTCGAGACAGAGTTGTCGTCGGCCGCCCGCCCCGTGGCGGGCGGGCCCGTCGCCGCAACGTTCCACCGCCAGACCGTCGAGGTGGACGAGATCGTCCTGGCCGCCGGACGGCGCACTAACACCGACAACATCGGACTGGAAACCCTTGGCCTGCCACGCGGCGAGACCGTCGCTGTGAACGACCATCTCCAAGCGGTCGGCGTCACGGGCGACTGGCTCTACGCGCTGGGAGACACCACCGGGCGTGCCCGGCTGTCTCATATCTCCACCTACCACGGCCGCGTCGTGGCCGACATCATCGCGGCCCGGGCCGCGGGACGGGAACTGTCCGAGAACGAGTTGACTGCCCATGATGCCGGCAACCTGGCGCAGGTTATCCACACTGACCCTCAAGTGGCGTGGGCGGGGCGCACCGAAAGTCAGGCCCGAGCAGAAGGATTCGCGGTGCGGACGCGGACCGCCCGTTACCCCGGCGCAGTGTCATTCCTCGCCCTATACCGGGATGGCTTCCAAGGATGGGCGAAACTGGTCATCAACGACGAGACCGACACGTTGCTCGGAGCGACCTTCGTCGGCCCGCAGTTCTCGGAACTGGTTCAAGCGGCCACCCTGGCCATCGTCGCGAAGGTCCCGGTCAGTTTCCTACGCCATGCGGTCGCGCCGCATCCGACGGTCAATCAGGTCTGGGATCCGCTGCTGGCCGAGGAGTCCGAACTCGCCCGGTTACTGAAAGACGAGACGCAGAAAGCACAGAAGAGCGCTTGAGCCTTGAAGGAACCACCATGACCTACGACCGGCCGCCCGTCTCGCCGTGACCATGCTTGTGGCGGGAATCCGCACGCTCGGCGGAAACGTGGAGACATTCGACGTGGACGACCCCCGACCCTTGGCGGCCGACGAGGTCCTCATCGACGTTCGCGGCGCCGGTGTCGGCAACTGGGACAACATCATTCGGTACGGGGGTTGGGACGTTGGCACGGGGCCGCCGCTGGCGCTCGGTGTCGAGGCCGCCGGGGTCATCAAAGCCGTCGGCAACAGCCCGGGCGGATTCGGTGTGGGCGATGAGGTGCTGTGTCACCCCGTGCCGCTGCGCGACCACGGCGCGTGGGCGCCGCTTCTGATCGCACCCGTCGGATCGCTGGCGCGCAAACCACCCGAGATCCCTTGGGAGACCGCGGCGATCTTTCCGGTGCCGGCGTTGACCGCCGAGCAGGTGGTCGGCGAGGCGTTGGCGCTTCGCGGGGGAGAGACGTTGCTCGTTCATGGCGCGGGTGGGATCACCGGCGGGCTCATTGTCCAGCTGGCCGCCCTGCGCGGGGTCGACGTCCTCGCCACGGCCGGTCCGCGCAGCGCCGTCCGGGTCCGCGAGCATGGGGCCCGCGAAGTGATCGACTACCGCGATCCGCTGTGGCCGCAACACGCGAGGGCGTTGGCGAGGGGCTCTGTCGACGCCGTCGCCAACGCGGCCCCGGGGGGTGCAGGTGCGGCCATGACCGCGCTTGCCGACGGCGGCCGGCTGGCCACCATCACCCCCGACCCGCCCGCACCCACCCGCGGGATCGGCGTGACGTCGGTTTACGTCCGTTCCGACGGGGCGCAACTCGGCCGCCTCGCCGCGCTACTCGCCTCCCGTCGATTGAGCATGCCGACCCCGCGTTCCTGCGGCCTGGATCAGGCCGCCGCCGCCCTCGCGCACGTGGTCGCGGGCCACGAGGCCAGCGGAGTCGCCATCACGACAGACAGCTCACAAAGTCAGCCGAAAAGCACACACCGCCAAGGAGTCTCGCGATGACCACCATTACCCCGATCCGCACCGGAGTGGCCGATCACATCGGGCACTACGCCGACGCCGTCGCCGTATCCGGGGGCAGCACACAGATTTTCGTCTCCGGAACACCCGGGGTGCGCGAAGACGGCACGCTGCCCGAGGACTTCACCGACGAGGCCCGGCAGTGCTGGGCCAACGTCGAAAAGGCACTCGGCAAGGCCGGCGCGACGCTCACCGACATCGTCTACATGCGCCAATGGGTCACCGGCCGTGACAATGCGTCCGCCTACCTGGCGGTAAGCAAAGAAATCATCCGCCACCGGCCCGCCGCCATGTTCAGCATCATCGACGGGCTGGTGTGGCCCAACATCCGCGTGGAGGTCGAAGTCATCGCCATCCTGCCGGCATGAGCGACTACGCAAGAGTCGAGTTGTCCACCGACGAACTGTTGACCACGACCCGCTCGGTGCGCAAGCGCCTCGATTTGACCAAACCCGTTCCCATCGGCCTGATCCGGGAATGCCTGGAGATCGCGGTGCAGGCACCGACGTCGGCGAACGTGCAGAACTGGAGCTTCATCGTCGTCACCGATGCCGAACAGCGTCGGGCGATCGCCGAGGTGTACCGGCGCACCTGGGACTCGATCGCCGCGTCGCCGTACGCGGTCGCCGATCGGTTCAAAGACGATCCCGCGCGCAATCGCGAGCAGCGCAAAGTCTCCAACAGCGCGGCGTACCTCGCCGAGCACCTCGGCGAGGTCCCGGTCTTGATGATCCCGTGCGTCGAGGTCATCGACGGTGACGGCACGCTGACGGGCGAAAACGCCAACCGGTATTGGAGTTCGGTCATGCCGGCCGCGTGGAGCTACATGCTCGCCGCGCGCTCCCGGGGCTTGGGGACCACGTGGACCGGGGTGACGATCATGGCCGACGACGAGATGCGGGCCATACTCGGGTTGCCCGACAACGTCTATCACGCCACGACCATCCCCACCGCCTACTACACCGGCACGACCTTCCGCCGTGCCAAACGGATTCCGCTCGACGACGTGCTGCATTTCGACCGGTGGTGAGAACCGATGATGACCAGCTCACGCAACGGGTCTGGCGCCCAGCCACGGCCATACGACGAACGGGCCCCGCAATGACGTTGCGCGACGCGGCACCGACCCGCCGGGCGATGGTGGTCGCGGTGACGGTGTCGATGGTCGCGTTCTTCGATTCCACCGTGATCAATCTGGCTTTGCCGGCCACCGAGCACGATCTCGGCGGTGGTCTGGCGTTGCAGCAGTGGGTCATTGACGGCTACCTGTTGGCGATGGCGGCCGCGATCTTGCCCGGCGGCTCCGTCTCGGACCTGTTCGGGCGCGTTCCGGTGATGCGCTTCGGGCTGTTGACCTTCGGCGCGGGCTCGGTCCTGGCGGCGGCCGCCACCTCGCCCGCGATGCTGATCGCCGCGCGCCTCGTCCAAGGCCTGGGTGCCGCGTTCCTGGTGCCGGGCTCGCTGGCGTTGATCAACACGGTCTTCGACAAGGCGCAGCGGTCCGCGGCGATCGGCGTCTGGACCGGGTGGACGGGAACCGCCTTCGCTGCGGGCCCCCTGCTGGGCGGAATGTGCGTCGACTTTCTGGGCTGGCGTTGGATTTTCGTGCTGTCGGCGATCCCTATGGCGGTCGGGTATGCCCTGACGTTCTGGCTGTGCCCGGTATCGGGGCGGGTCGAAGGCGCCCGTGTCGATACCGCGGGGGTGGTCCTGTCGGCGGTGGGGCTGGGCGCGACCGTATACGCGTTGATCGAATCCCAACGCGATGGCTGGACCGACCCGGCTGTCCTCGCACCATTGGTGGTCGGGGTCGCCGCCCTGGCCGGCTTCGTGAGGTGGCAGCACCGCAGCAAGTGCCCGATGCTTCCGTTGTCGCTGTTCACCTTTCGTAACTTCGCTGCCGCCAACCTCGTCACCGCCTTCGTCTACGGCGCATTGACGCTGGGATCGCTGGCCGTCGCCCTCTACACCCAGGAAATCGGCCGGTACTCCGCCACGGCGGCCGGACTCGCCACCCTGCCGATCCCGGCGCTGTCGTTCGTGTTCGCCCGCCATGTCGGTCGCATCGCCGCGCGGGTGGGACCACGCGCGTTCCTGATCGGGGGCCCCGCCGTGGCGGGATTGGGACTGCTGCTGATCCGTCCGAAACCCAGTGGATTCCACGCGATCAGCGACCTTATCCCCTGGATGACCGTGCTGGGCATCGGGCTGGTCGCGACGATCACACCGCTGACGTCGGTGATGCTGGCCTCGGTGCCGACCGAACACAGCGGCCTGGCGTCGGCGATCAACAACGCGGTGTCGCGGCTGGCCGCGCTGATGTCGATCGGGTCCATGGGCCTCATCACCGTCGGCGCGGCGAGCGCCGCCGGATTCGCCCGCGTGTTGGAGGTGAGTGCCGCGCTATTCGCCCTAGGCGCGTTGTGCGCCGCACTGTTGATAACCAATCCGCCTGGCGGGTGCCGACCCGTCCCGTGCGACATCGCGGCGTTGTGCCGTGACCGGCCCGGCGTGCAACCGGCCGTGGCCTCGAGTCCGTCTGCCGCGATGGAGGAGACATGACAGCACATTCCGCACCGTCCGGGGCGCAAGATTACGAGCGCATGATGACCATGCTGACCGGTTTCTGGGTCACGCAGATCGTTCGTGCTGCAGCGACTTTCAACGTGGCGGATCATCTCGCCGCGGGTACCGACACGGCTGAAGCGATCGCGGCGGAAGAGTCCATCGATCCGGCCGCCACCCGGCGGCTTATCCGTGCCTGCGCCTCCCTGGGTCTTGTCACGTCGGACGATGGTGTGCGGCTCACCGGGACGCCCTTGCTCAGCACGCTGCTGCGCGACGACCCGAACTCGTTGCGTGGCATGGTCCTTGCCCAAGCCGCGCCTGGTCATTGGCTGACCTGGGGCCGCTTCCCGGATGCTGTTCGCAGCGGCACCGGCCAGATGAAGGCTGCACACGGCGCACCCGGCACGATCTTCGACTATCTGGCCGCGCATCCCGACGAGGCGAGTCATTTCACCGAAGCCATGTCGAATCTCAGTGCGGCCGCTGCGATCGAGATCGCAAAGGTGGTCGACACCCGAGGCGTCAGATACGCGCTGGACGTTGGGGGAGCAAACGGCGAGGTCCTTCGGGCGATGATGCGGGCCAACCCCCACCTGCGCGGTGGCGTCTTCGACTTGCCGCACATCGTGCCCGACGCCGCGACGGCGGCGCGCAAAGATGGTCTGCACGAACGTCTTACCGCGGTGGGAGGCGATTTTTTCGAGACGGTACCGCCCTCGGATCTCTATGTGCTCAAATA
The DNA here is from genome assembly GCF_035666375.1 of Mycobacterium sp. 5-140-3-2. NCBI lineage: Bacteria > Bacillati > Actinomycetota > Actinomycetes > Mycobacteriales > Mycobacteriaceae > Mycobacterium > Mycobacterium sp. 5-140-3-2. The sequence continues at coordinate 3,495,167 of NZ_CP142025.1, read as the reverse complement.
CATCCTGCACGACTGGGACGACCAGAACTGCATACGGATCTTGAGAAACTGCCGTGCCGCCCTGCAAGAGAACGGGCGCCTCGTCGTCATCGACTATCTTGTGGGAGAATTCGGGCTTCCCGGGCTGCCGGCGATGATGGACATGAACATGTTGGTCATGAATGGTGGCAAGGAACGCGACATCGCCGAGTTCGACGCGCTCTTCGCCTCCGCCGGATTTCGCCGCACGACCGTCGGCCAGGCTGGGCAGTTCGCGGTCATCGAAACCGTAGGGATCTGAACATGGCATCCGAGCGAATGCGCCCACCGCGGGAATCAACTCGACCGCTGTTGCGTTCGGCTAGCCGTGGCGCACGCGAAGAGATGTCTTAATATCAGCCGGTCGAGCATTCCTGATCGGGGGGCACGGTGTTAACGCTTCTCAAGCGGGCATGGGTTCCGCTGGTCGTGGCTGTGGCGCTGGTCATCGGTGGCGTCGCAGTGATCCGACTCAACGGCGTTTTCCCAGGACCCGGGCTGCCCAAGCCCGATCCCCGGGACGCGACCCCGCCGTATGCGGCCAAGACCGCCATCTACGAAATCCTGGGACCGCCCGGGACGACCGGCGTCGTCAACTGGATGGATGCGGAGTCACTGCCGCAGAAGGCCAACTTCACCACCTTGCCATGGTCGAAGACGATCGTCGCCGAGATGCCCGGCATCTTCGCCTACGTCGTCGCCCAAGGTGACAGTCCCTTCATCGGCTGCCGCATCACCGTCGACGGCAAGTTGGTCGATCAACAACAGGCCACCAACCGGAACGCGCAGGTTTCCTGCTTGGACAAGTCCGCGTGAGCAGCGATAGCAGCGACGCTGACGACACGGCCGAAATCCCCGTCGTGCAGCGCACCGAGGTTGAGCGGAAACCGCGGATCGCCCGCACCATCCGCGTCCTGGCGCTGCCGATCATCGTGGTCTGGCTGCTGATCGCGATCGGCGTCAACGTCTTCGTCCCACAGCTGGAAAAGGTTGCCGAGGAAGTCTCGGTGCCGCTCTCGCCGTCCGACGCGCCTTCGGTGACCGGGATGAAGCACATCGGGGAGAAATTCAAGGAGTACGACTCCGACAACCTTGTCCTGGTGACCCTGGTCGGTGACAAACCCCTCGGCGAGGATGCTCACCGGTTTTACGACGATCTGGTCAAGAAGCTGCAGCAGGACCACGAACACGTCGAGCATGCGCTGAATTTCTGGGGACAGCGATTCACGTCTTCCGGTGTCGAGAGCTACGACCACAAGGCGGCCTATGTTCAGGTCAACCTGCGGGGTGACCAAGGCGGGGCCGTCGGCGACAAATCGGTTGCGGCGGTTCGCAAAATCGTCGCGGACTCGAAACCGCCGGCCGGGGTGAAGGCCTACGTCGCCGGTCAGGGAGCCCTGACCGCCGACACGATCGTCGTCGGCGACGCGAGCCTGGCCAAGATGACGATCATCACCATCATCATCATCGCGATCATGCTGATGTTCGTCTATCGATCCATCGGCACGGTGTTGCTGACGATGGTCATCCTGTTCGTCGGACTGGCCACCGGTCGCGGCGTCGTTGCGCTGCTGGGCGAAACCGGCATCATGGGGCTGTCGACCTTCGCCGTCAACTTGTTGACGGCACTGGCCATCGCCGCCGGCACCGACTACGCCATATTCATGGTCGGCCGCTACCAGGAGGGCCGCGAACGGGGGCTGGATCGCGAAGCCGCCTATTACGACACGTTCGCCGGTGTCACCAAGGTGGTGCTGGGCTCGGGTTTGACGATTGTCGGGGCGCTGGCCTGTCTGAAATTCACCCGGCTGCCGTACTTCAGTTCGCTGGCGTTTCCGTGTGCGGTCGGTCTGCTGGTGGTGGTGGCCGCGGGCGTCACGCTGACGCCCGCGCTGATCGCCTTCGCAAGCGGCTTCGGTCTTTTCGACCCGAAGCGCGAGTTCAACTACACGCGGTGGCGCCGCTTGGCGACGGCCATCGTGCGGTGGCCGGCGCCCATCCTCGCTACGTCGGTCATCCTGGCGATCGTCGGCGCAATTGGCTTGATGGGCTTCACTCCTCGTTACAACGACCTGTACTACCTGCCGCCGAGCGCTTCGTCGGTGCAGGCGTACACCGCGGCCGATCAACACTTCACCCAGGCCCGGTTGAACCCGGACCTGCTGATGATCGAATCGGACCACGATCTGCGCAATCCGAGGGACATGCTGGTCCTGGACAAGATCGCCGGTGCCATTTTCCGGGTGCCGGGCATCGAACGTGTGCAGAGCATCACCAGGCCTCTGGGCCCGCCGATTCAAGACGGATCGATTCCGTTCCAGCTCAGTGTGCAAAGCGCGCCGATCCGCAGCAACCTGAACTACCTGAAGGATCGCGTCGCCGACATCAAGAAGATCACCGGTTTCCTCGACACCCAGATCGCGCTGTTGGAGCGTCAGTACGCGGTCACACAGAAGCTCGCGAACGCCGCCGACGACAGCTCGAAAACCACGGGGGAGACGGCGGCCATCACGGACGAAATCCGGGATCACATCGCGGATTTCGACGACTTCTGGAGACCGATTCGCAGCTACTTCTACTGGGAGAAGCACTGCTACGACATCCCGATCTGCTGGTCGCTACGGAGCCTGTTCGACGCGCTGGACGGGTTCGATCTGCTGGCCGAAAAGTTCCACGCCCTCACGAGCGACCTCACCAACACGGCCAAGGCCACGCGCGAACTGCTGGCGATCATCCCCGAGAACATCGCCGTCTCGAAGTCGATCCGGGATACGACGCTGACCATCTACAGCTCGTTCGACAGCCTGATCGATCAGTTCGACCGGTTGACCGACACGAACGCCGTGATGGGCAAGTCCTTCAACGACGCCCAGGTGGAGAGCCTGTTCTACCTGCCACCCGAGATCTTCCAGAACTCGGACTTCCAGCTGGGGTTGAGCCTGATGGTGTCGCCGGACGGCAAGGCCGCGCGCTTCATCATCACTCACTCCGTGGATCCGGCGACGTCGAAGGGAATCGCGTCCGTCGATCAGGAGCGCCAAGCGGCCAAGGAGGCGCTGAAACTCACCTCGCTGGAGAACGCGGACATCTACCTCGGCGGCACGGCCGCAACGTTTTACGACATCGCCAACGGCGCCAAGTACGACCTGATGATCGCCGGGGTGGCCTCGATCGTGCTCATCTTCATCATCATGGTGATCGTGACCCGCGCGCTGGTCGCGGCGGGCGTCATCGTCGGCACCATCGTGATGTCGCTAGGGGCCGCCTTCGGGTTCTCGACACTGATCTGGCAGCACCTTGGTGATTTCCAGTTGCACTGGGTGGCAACCGAATTCGCGTTGATCGTGCTCCTGGCGGTGGGGTCCGACTACAACCTGATGCTGGTGTCCCGCATCGAGGAGGAGATCGGAGCGGGGCTGAAAACGGGACTCATCCGCGGCATGGGTGTGACCGGGCCGGTGGTGACGGCCGCCGGCGTGGTGTTCGCCGTCACCATGGGCACGATGATCACCAGCGATCTCCGGGCGATCGGCCAATTCGGCACGACGATCGGCATCGGCCTGTTGTTCGACACGTTCGTCGTCCGATCGCTCATCACGCCGTCGATCATGACGGTGATGGGACGCTGGTTCTGGTGGCCGAAGCGGGTACGGGTCCGCCCGGCCAGTCAGATGCTCCGGTCGGTCGGACCCCGCCCGCTTGTTCGTGCACTGCTGTACCACCCGCAACGCGGGGTGCCGTCGGATGCGCAGACATAGCAGCCGGCGGGACAATCGGTCTACGTTTCGCGATGCGCCGCCATGGCGGCTTCGCGCTGAGCCTTCTCTTTGACGTGGGTCGAGCAGCAATGCACGATCTCGCAATGGTAGCGGTCACTGCACTCGTGCGAACAATAGACCGATGCGGCCGGGAGCCACTCCGGATCGGATAGGTCACGCCGCCGGGCATCCGGGTCGAACGTGTGGCCGCAATGCACGCAGGTCTTGGTCTTGACCATACTGGTCAGAATACGCGCGGCTGCCCTGAATCGGTGCTGGTTTCTTATCGCTAGCGGACAATTTCCGTTTCGAAAACAGGTGGCGGCCATTTCAAAATAATTTCGTTGCGCTTGCAAATTAACTATCTTCTGAAAACCGAGCCGTCGTCGTCGATTCTCACTGCAAAGTCGGTTCACTCACCCGGGTGAATACGGTGCCGGGGTGATGACAGCTCACCCCGCCTGGCCGCAGTCTCACTACAGATCGGACGGGATTGCTACCCCGGTTGGGGGCTCGTCAGGAGACCGGGAAGGGACCCGAGCATGCATTTTGACGGCAAGAAGGTCATCGTTGTCGGGGGCAGTGCGGGCATGGGCCGGCAGGTCGCTCTCGATGTCGTCGACCATGGCGGCAGCGCGGTGATCGTGGGACGCTCGAAAGCCCGTGTCGACGACACCGTCGCCGACCTGACGGGCCGGCGTGGCCACGCCTGGGGCATCGCCGCCGAGCTGACCGACCGCGCTGCGATCGCCGATGTGCGGCGCGCGCTTGCCGAACAGCACAGCGATGCGACCCTTTTGGTCAACGCGGCCGGATTCTTCATCCCCAGGCCGTTTCTCGATTACGACGCGCAGTTCTACGACTCCTACATGGAGCTCAACCACGCACTGTTCTTCCTGACTCAGACCGTCGTTGCGGGGATGGTCGCCAGGGGCGAGGGCGGGGCCATCGTCAACATCGGCAGCATGTGGGCGCATCAAGCCATCGGCCGGACCCCATCGGCGGGGCATTCCATGCAAAAGGCCGGGCTGCATGCGCTCACCCACAACTTGGCCATCGAGCTTGCCGGGCACAAGATCCGCGTCAACGCGGTGGCACCGGCCGCGGTGAAGACCCCTGCCCTCGAGCGATGGGTCCCGAAGGACGAGATCGACGCCACGCTAGAGACGTTCGCGCCGTTTCATCCCTTGGGACGGGTCGGCACCGCCGCCGACGTCGCCAACGCCGTGACGTATCTGCTGTCGGACGAGGCCAGTTGGGTCACCGGCGCAATCCTCAACGTTGACGGCGGCGTCATGGCCGGCCGCAACTGATCGAACACGCGCTACCGAGAAGCCCATCCGGTGTTGGTCTATCGCTTCGGGCCGCAGACCGAACTTTCGCCCGACTCAGTCGATGAGCGCAACCGGGGAAGGGTAATCACGAATGCCGACGTTGCTTGATCTTGGGCGAGCGCCAATATCGTTGGGGCCGTGCTTGTTACCGCGTGATCGTCGTGACCGGATCGTACTGACGGAACGGGTGGACCGCATGTCGCGGCGCTCCACGTCGTGTGGGCTTGGCCGCGACGAGGAGGGACCCCGATGAGCGACGCCTATGTCCTCGGCGGAGTGCGCACGCCGTTTGCCCGCTACGGGGGTGCGCTATCGGCGATCCGTGCCGACGACCTGTTGGGCATGACGCTCAAGGGCGCATGCGAACGGGCGGGCGTTCCCCTGGATGCCGTCGAAGATGTCCACGCCGGATGCGTGAACCCCGCCCATGAGGGGATGGGTGATATCGCACGATGGGCCGCACTTGCCGCTGGGTTTCCCGACAGCGTCGCGGGCTTGACGGTGAATCGGTTCTGCGGCTCGTCGTTGAGTGCGGCGGTGAGTATCAGCCATGCCATCAAGGCCGGCGATCTGGGCCTGGGCATCGCGTGCGGGGTCGAATCGATGTCGCGCTCGGGTTGGGCGCTGATGAAGGGGGACGCGGCCTTCAACCCCCGCGGTCCGGTGTTGATGCTCGACACGATGTGGAGTGGTGCGGGCGGTCCGCCGAATCCAGTGTTGCTGGCGCGCAACGCCTACCTCAGCATGATCGAGACGGCGCAGAATGTCGCGGATCGCTATTCGCTGAGCCGTCGGGAGATTGACGCGTTTGCGCTGCGCTCGCAGCGCCACGCCAAAGCCGCTCGCGATCGGGGGAGGCTGGCCAAAGAGATCATGGCAGTGTCGATCCCGGCTACCAAGAAGACGGCGGCGCGCGTGGTTGAGCATGACGAGTTCATCCGTGATGACACCACGGCGGAGGCGCTGGCGGCACTTCCGGCCCAGCCGGGCACCACGCAGATGACGGCGGCGAACTCCTCGCCCCTGAGCGACGGCGCGAGCGCGGTACTCATCGGTTCGAAGGAGCGCGCGGCCGACTTGGGCCTGCAGCCGTTGGCCAAGATGGTGTCGAGCGCCGTCCATGGGATCGATCCGCTGATCATGGGGATAGCTCCAGCGTGGGCGATGCCGGCGGCGATCCGGCGTGCCGGCCTGACCCCGCAACAGATCGATGTCTGGGAGATCCACGAGGCGTTCAGCGCGCAAGCCTTGGGGGTGCTGCGGGAGTTGCCCAACCAACTCGACGGCTTTGTCGTGCCCGATGACAAGCTCACGCCCAACGGTGGCGCGGTCGCGATCGGGCATCCGTTTGGCGCGACCGGAGCGCGGTATTTGTTGACATTGTCCATTGAGCTACGGGAACGTGGCGCACGCTATGGCGTGATCGGGGTGTGCATCGGCTCGGGCCAAGGGGTGGCGGTAGTGGTGGAAAACCCTGATGCCGTGTAGCTTTCGGCCCCCTGGCGCAGCGCAGTCCGGCTTCATCGAGGCGAATCACCCGGACGATCGGAATTCGGATGATGACACCCCGGCGACTCTCACCGAGCATGAGGTCATCGCCCATGACCTCAGCTGCCACCCGTGACGATGCGGAAGGGATAGTGGATCGTGAGCGAATCGGCAACATCGATGGGCAGTATCGAACGCAGTGCCCACCATGGATTACAGACGATCATCACCGACAACGCCCAAGACAGTCGGTTCGAGGCCGCCGTCGACGGCCAGGTGATCGGTCGGCAGCCGTACCGCCGCTACCGCGCGCACATCGTTTTGATGGCCACCGAGGTCGATGCGCAATGGCGTGATCGGGGGGTCTCCTCGGCGATGATCAGTGGTGTGCTCACTCTGATCCGGAGGGCCGGACATACCGTCATCCCACGGTGCAAGGTCACGGCCGACTACATCCTGCGCCACCCCGAATATCGGGACCTGGTCGCCGACCAGTATCAAGGATTGCTCCGCCCGGTGTCGCGGCCGGCTCGCGACAGCCCCTAATCGCCCGCGCTTGTTCCGTGGCCGGCCGCCCGTCAGCGACGACGTAGTCGCCGCTCTGGTGAGCGTATTCTGCTGTGTGCGTTCAGTTTCGGAAGATGCGATTCCCTGATGGGAGGCAAGTCCACTCATAATGCGGACGCGTTCGATCTATCCCGCGAACAGCGGGCTTCCGCGAGCGCAGGCTCATCCGTCCACGCTCGGGTTCACTGCGGCGCACCACTCACCCGGGTGAATTGGTGGTTGGGGTGATGACAGCTCACCCGGCGTGGTTGCAGGTTCACTAAGAGCAGGACCGCGCAGGATTGCCCCCCGTTGTGCGGCGGCCGAGCTGAGCTGTTCAAGAGCCGTCGATACCGGGGACGGCGATGAACCGTCACGGAAAACCTAAAGGAGACCTCGATCATGCAGTGTGAGGCCAGATGGTTGTTTCGGTGACGACAGAAGAGTTGGGAAGGTGGAATTGACGTGGCAACTGACATCTTGAGGCCGGGCGGGCCGCCCGCTAGGTCTGTCGGGCGCACCGAAGGCAAGTCGGTGTTCCAAGGCACGATCGGTGTCCGCCACATCCTCGACAAGCTTGATGCGGAGGGGCGCTTCTCGGTCCTCGAGCATCCGATGTCGCCACGAGCGCTGGCCGCACCGCTTCATCGCCACCACAACGAAGATGAGTACAGCTGGATCATCGAGGGACGCGTCGGAGCTTTGCTCGGCGATGAAGTGCTCTATGGCGGGCCCGCCGACTTCATCTTCAAGCCGCGGGGCCAATGGCATACGTTCTGGAATGCGGGTGACGAACCCGCCCGCATCCTCGAGATCATTTCCCCCGCAGGATTTGAGCAGTTCTTCGACGAGCTCACCGACCTTGGCGGTGTGGACAAGATCTCGACGGAGAGCCTAGACGAACTCTGTGCACGCTACGAGCTGGAGATGGACGTCGACAGCGTGCCCGAACTCTGCAAACGCTTCGGCGTGAGATTCCCCGGTGAGCCCATTTGATGAAAGGAACCCCCGCATGTCCAAGCCCGAATTCTTCGATACGCCCGGGTACGGCGAGATTGCCCGCACCCGCAACCACTACCGCCAAGCTCTGCGCATCGGCGATCGCATCGAGATCTCCGGGCAGGGCGGCTGGGACGCGAATTTCGCCTTGTCGGTCACATCCTTAGAGGACGAGATCGACAAGGCGTGTGACAACATCGAGAAAACCCTCGCCGAGGCGGGCGCCACCTGGGGCGACGTGGTGAACGTACACTCCTACCATGTCCCCACCGCCGACGATTCCATTGGCAGTCAACACATGTCGTTGATGGTGGACCAGTTCCGCAAGCGGCTCGGTGAACGGCAGCCGCTGTGGACCGCACTGGGCGTCGAGGCGCTCGCACTGGCCGGCCAGCGCGTCGAGATCGAGGTCGTCGCCATCGCCGGATTTGGCAGCAAGTAGACCGGTTCGGTCAAGAACAACTCGGAAAGGTCCATCATGAAGATCGTGGTCATCGGCGGTCGTGGGCTTATCGGCTCGAAGGTGGCGAGCCAGCTCTTCGCGCAAGGACACGACGTGCTCGTCGCCTCCCGCCGATCCGGTGTCGATTCACTCACCGGTGAAGGCCTGGCCGACGCCGTCGCCGGTGCGGACGTCCTGGTCGACGTCGCCGATTCGCCGGTGTTCGACGATGAACCCGTGATGCACTTCTTCACGACCGCGACCGCGAATCTTCTCGCTGCCGAACGGGAAGCGGGGGTCAAACACCACGTCGCGTTGTCCGTGGTGGGCGCGCAGAGCATGCCGGACAGCGGCTACAACACCGCGAAAGCGGCTCAGGAGAAGCTGATCAAGGATTCGGGCGTGCCTTATTCGATCGTGCGAGCAACTCCGTTCTACGAATTCGCGGTCAGCTTGGCCGATTCCGCCACGGACGGAGACATTGTCAGATTGCCGCCCGCGCTGTTCCGTCCCATCGCCGCCGACGACGTCGCCACCGCCGTGGCCCGCGCGGCGGTCGAGCCCCCGAGCAACGGCGTGACGGAGATCGCCGGACCCGAAGCGATGGGAATGGACGACTTTGTCCGCACGGGCCTCGCCGCCGGCGGTGATCATCGACGGGTCGTGACCGACGCCCAGGCCCCGTACTTCGGCGCGGTGATCGACGATCACACCCTCGCGCCCGACGACAACGCCACGATCTTCACCACTCGATACTCCGACTGGATCGATGCGCACCGCGCGTCGTAACCCCAGGTTGAGGCAGCGAATGTTGTTGGATGCGAACGACTTCGAACCGAAATCAACGTTCACCGTGCCGCAGGAAGTGCGGTCGCCGTCGATTCCGGCCGACGCCCACGTGCTGACCGTCCTCATCAACCATCCACCCGGCGCCCCCGGAAACCCGCCGCATCGGCTTCCCGGCGGACCGGGATTCGGGTACATGATCGACGGGGAGATGCTGTTCGAGATCGAAGGTGAAGCGCCCCGCGTCCTTCGCGCGGGAGACGCGTTCTGGGGGGCCGGCGGCGACGTGATCCACTACCGGGACGCGAACAACCGAGCTGACATTCCTTGTAGCTTCGTCCTCACGTTGCTGTGTGTGCCGGGGCGACCGTTGCGCGAATGGGTTACCCAAGAGGAGCTCGAGGCGCGAAAGGGTTTGCGGGTCAACGGCTGAACGGCCGGCGGCCCGCTGCGCCCGGCTTCGCGCCGCCGCAGGCTAAAGGTGGAACGGCAGGTGGGGCAGATGCAGGTGGTGGTGGTGCGGGTGGCCCATGGGCGGGCACGTCTCCAAGCTGATCATCGCCGCATGCAGCACACCGCCGTCTTGAGTTCCGTTAGCGCCCAGGCATTTACCGTTGGTGATCGCCTGGGCGTCCGACGGTGTCTGCCGTTGATATGAGGTCGATTCGGTGACGGTCACGGTGGTAGGCGCGCCCGGGCCGCCGGGGCCCAGCCCGGTGACGGTGATGGTGTTGCCCGACACCGACGCAACCGTCCCGTAGAACCCGGCCGGCGGCGGGCACTTGCCGTCCGCGGACGCGGTGACCGTCACCGCTTGCGCGGTGACCGCCCCGGGGGTCGGCGCGCTCTGCGGGGTGGCGCGGACGTTCACGCAGCTGCCGGGGGTCACGTCGGCCAGCTTGGCCGGGGTGACCTGGACAACCCTCGTCTCGGGCGTGTAATCCACACTCGCGGAGCCGGTTCGCGTCCGCAGCGCGATCGTGCCAGCCGACACCGACTGGACCATGCCCTCGACGTAATCCTTGCCGACCGGCGGGGCAGGGGGCGGCGCCGGCGGTGGCGCCGCGCTCGGTGCGGCGCTGGGCGGGACGGCCATGACGGCGGGCGGCGCGTTACTGCTCGACGTGTCGCGCGGGGAGTCGCACATGGCCACGCACAACGCGATGAAAACGATCACCGCGGCGATCGCGATGTGCGTCGGCCGGGGTTTCAACGAAGCGGCACGCACAGACTCTTCTCCATCACATGTTCGCCGTCGTGGCCAATCACCCCCGGCGGGCGCGGTTTTCGCTCGCGCCCGCCGGCGGTGACGGCAATCTCAGCTAGCTCGAGCCTGGGTCATCCACCCTGGCCGGGCTGCTTGGGCTTGCCGCATTTGCCGTCGACGGCCTGTCGTAGCTTGATGCTCGTCGCCTGCAGCGCGCCGCCGCTGTCCGTGGTTCCGCGCGCGGACAGGCACTTGCCCGGCGCGATCGCTTCGGTGTTCGCGGTGGTCTGCTTGGTGTATTTGGTCTTGTCGTCGACCGTGACCGTCGTCTGCGTAGTGTTTCCGCTGGCATCCGTGCCGGTCAGGTTGATGGTGTCGCCCGACACCGACGCAACCGAACCCCGCACCCAGGCCGGCTTGGCGGGGGCCGGCGACGGCGAGCCGGACGGCGGTGTGCTGCTGGCCCCGCCGGGGGTGGACTCGTGCGGTTTGGGGCAGGTGCCGTTGACGGACTCGCTGATCTTGACCTTCGCGGCCGTCACCGGCTGCCCGGGCGCCGATCCCTCGGTGGGCTTCACGATGAGGCAGCTGCCCTGGGTCACGTCGGGCAGGCCGGCCGGAACGGCCTCGGTGATCTTGGTGGTCGAGGTGAAGTTCACCGCGGCGGTCGCGTTGTCTTCCTTGGTGACCTGGATGGAGTTGCCGGCCACCGACGCGATAAGGCCGCTGACCTTAGCTTCGGCGTTCGGGGTGGACGAGGGGGCCGCCGAGGTCACGGTGGACGTCGACGTCGAGGTCGAGGTGGAGGTGGAGCTGGATTTGTTCGACGAGCCGCAGGCGGACAGGGACAGGGCGGTGGCCCCCGCGACCGCGAATACCGCGAAGCGCGTGAGCCGGGGCACGGCACAGCTGGCAGACATCAACGTTTCTCCATTCGTCGGTGAGAGCGAACGTCATGGTTTACCCATTTGAGCTGTGCGTAACCTGTGACCGTCAGAAGGCCTCTTCGGGCACCCTCATGATCTCGTCGTCGATGGCCTCGATGACCGTGCGCAGGGAGGTCAGCTTCGGCAACATGTTCTTGGCGAAGAACGTCGCGGTCGCGACCTTGCCCTGATAGAACGGTTCGTCAGCGCCCGCCGCGCCGTCGGTCAGCGCGCGGTGTGCGACGCCGGCCTGCACCAGCAATCGCCAGCCGATCAGCAGATCGCCGACGGCGAGCAGAAACCGCACCGAGGCCAGCCCCACCTTGTAGATATCGGTGGGCTGTTGGGCCGCGGACATCAGATACCCGGTCAGTGCGCCCGTCATCGCCGTCACGTCGTCGTACGCGGTCTGCAGGAATTGGGCGACCGGCTTGAGGGCCTCGTCGCAGTCGTCGATGGTCGCGGTGATCTGAGTCGTCAGGAACTGCAGGGCCTGGCCGCGATCGCGCACGATCTTGCGGAAGAAGAAGTCGAGCGCCTGGATGGCGGTGGTGCCCTCGTAGAGCGAGTCGATCTTGGAATCGCGGATGTACTGCTCGAGCGGGTAGTCGGCCAAAAAGCCGGAACCGCCCAGTGTCTGCAGCGATTCGGTCAGCACCTCGTAGGCCCGCTCCGAGCTCACGCCCTTGACGATGGGTAGCAGCAGATCGTCGATCCGGTGCGCCATGTCGTGATCGGCGCCCGAAACACGTTGGGCCACTGCGTCATCCTGGTGTGCGGCGGCGTACATGTAGAGCGCCCGCAGGCCTTCGGCGTAGGCCTTCTGGGTCATCAGGCTGCGGCGCACGTCGGGGTGGTGGATGATGGTGACCCGCGGCGCGGTCTTGTCGGACATCTGCGTCAGGTCCGCACCCTGCACCCGCTCCTTGGCGAAAGCCAGCGCGTTCAGATAACCGGTGGACAGCGTGCCGGCGGCCTTGACGCCAATCGTCATGCGCGCGTGCTCGATCACGGTGAACATCTGCGCGATACCCCGGTGCACGTCGCCGACCAAGTAGCCGACGGCGGGCACATCGGTTGCGCCAAAGGTCAATTCGCACGTGGGTGAGGACTTGATGCCCATCTTGTGTTCCAAGCCGGTGACGAAAACCCCGTTGCGCGAACCGAGTTCGAATGTGTCCGGGTCGAACAGATAGTTGGGCACATAGAACAGGCTCAGGCCTTTGGTGCCCGGACCCGCGCCCTCGGGGCGGGCCAGCACCAGGTGGAAGATGTTCTCGGCGGTGTCGCCCACGTCGCCGCCGGAGATGAAGCGCTTGACGCCCTCGATGTGCCAGGTGCCGTCGGGCTGTTCGAAGGCCTTGGCGCGTCCGGCGCCGACGTCAGAACCGGCGTCGGGTTCGGTGAGCACCATGGTGGCCGCCCAGCCGCGCTCGACGCCCTCGGCGGCCCAGTGCCGCTGCTGCTCGTTGCCCTCGATGTACAGGGCCTGGGCCATCAACGGGCCGAGGCAGAAGAAGTTCGCCGACGGGTTGGCGCAGATGATCATCTCGTTGACCCCCCACGCCAGCGGCGGGGGTGCGGCCATGCCGCCGATCTCCTCGGCCAGCATCAACCGCCACCAGCCAGCCTCCTTGATCGCCTGCACCGTCTTGGCCAGCTCGTCGGGCACGCTGATGGTGTGCTCGGCCGGATCGAACACCGGCGGGTTGCGGTCGGCGAAGGCGAAGGATTCGGCCACCGGGCCCTCGGCCAGGCGGGCGGCCTCGGCCAATATCGTGCGGACCGTCTCCTCGTCGAGTTCCCTGTAGCCCCCGGTGCCCAGGAAGGCGCCGATGTCGAGGACATCGAAGAGGTTGAACTCGAGATCACGGACGTTAGCGATGTAGTGGCCCAACGCGATTCCCTCACTGGTCCTTTGAGGCGGCGGATGGTCAGGCCCAGTCTGTCGGACGCGGGAAAACGTACGCAACCGTAACCAGCGCCGGGCGCGGCGCCGGCGGAGCGGGAACACCGTGTCGGCGCCGGGCGTTACCGAAAATGTGACAACACTCGATCTCACCGCTGAGAAGTTCAACGAAACCATCGAGGGCAACGACATCGTGCTCGTCGACTTCTGGGCGTCCTGGTGTGGTCCATGCCGCCAGTTCGGCCCCACGTTCCAGGCCTCCTCGGAGAAACACCCCGACATCGTGCACGCCAAGGTCGACACCGAGGCCGAACAGCAGCTGGCCGCGGCCGCCCAGATCCGGTCCATCCCCACGCTGATGGCCTTCAAGAAGGGCAAACTGCTGTTCAACCAGCCGGGTGCGCTGCCTCCCGCGGCCCTGGAGGACCTGGTCCAGCAGGTCCGGGCGTTCGACATCGACGCGGCCGAAGCCGGCCCGGCCGAGTAAGCGCGGCACCGCGCCGGCGTCGGCCACGCGCTAGGTTGCATGGGTGAGTTTGGTACTGGTAGACCACCCGCGGCCCGGCGTCGCGCTGATAACCCTCAACCGGCCCGAGCGGATGAACTCCATGGCGTTCGACGTCATGGTCCCGCTCAAGGAGGCCCTGGAAAAGGTCAGGTACGACAACGCGGTGCGCGTCGTCGTCCTCACCGGGGCCGGCCGGGGCTTTTCCTCGGGGGCTGATCACAAGTCCGCGGGCTCGGTGCCCCACGTCGAGGGGCTGACCCGCCCCACCTATGCGCTGCGCTCCATGGAGATTCTCGACGAAGTCATCCTGGGTTTGCGCCGGTTGCACCAGCCGGTGATCGCCGCGGTCAACGGCCCCGCCATCGGCGGCGGCCTGTGCCTGGCGCTGGCCGCCGACATCCGCGTGGCCTCCACCACCGCGTACTTCCGCGCCGCCGGCATCAACAACGGGCTGACGGCCAGCGAACTGGGGTTGTCCTACCTGCTGCCGCGGGCCATCGGGTCGTCGCGGGCGTTCGAGATCATGCTGACCGGGCGCGACATCACCGCCGAGGAGGCCGAGCGCATCGGGCTCGTGTCCTGCCAAGTGCCCGATAAGCAGTTGCTGGACACCTGCTACGCCATCGCCGCGCGGATCGCGGCGTTCTCGCGGCCGGGCGTCGAGTTGACCAAGTGCACGCTGTGGAGTGGACTGGACGCCGGTAGCCTGGAAGGGCACATGCAAGCCGAAGGCTTGGGACAGCTTTTCGTCCGCCTGCTCACCGCCAACTTCGAAGAAGCGGTTGCCGCACGCGCAGAACGACGACCAGCGGTATTCACCGACGACAAATAGGCGTCTTTTCAACTCGGGAGAGCGATCGTGATCACGGCCACGGACCTGGAGGTCCGCGCTGGCGCGCGCATCCTGCTCTCGCCCGACGGCCCCGATCTGCGGGTCCAGCCCGGCGACCGCATCGGCCTGGTCGGCCGCAACGGCGCCGGCAAGACCACCACCCTGCGCATCCTGGCGGGGGAGACCGAGCCGTACGCCGGGTCGATCACCCGCACCGGCGAAATCGGTTATCTGCCACAGGATCCCAAAGAGGGCGACCTCGACGTGCTGGCCCGCGACCGGGTCCTGTCGGCCCGCGGGTTGGACGTGTTGCTCACCGACCTGGAAAAGCAGCAGGCGTTGATGGCCGAGGTCGCCGACGACGACGCCCGCGACCGCGCGATCCGTCGGTACGGGCAGCTAGAGGAGCGTTTCGTGGCCCTGGGCGGCTACGGCGCGGAGAGCGAAGCCAGCCGCATCTGCGCCAGTCTCGGCCTGCCGGAACGGGTGCTGACCCAGCAGCTGCGCACCCTGTCCGGGGGGCAGCGCCGCCGGGTGGAATTGGCGCGCATCCTGTTCGCCGCCTCCGAGGGCGGAGCGGGAACCTCGGGCTCGGAGACCACGCTGTTGCTCGACGAGCCCACCAACCACCTGGATGCCGATTCGATCGGCTGGTTGCGCGATTTCCTGCGGGCCCACACCGGCGGGCTGGTGATCATCAGCCACAACGTCGAATTGCTCGCCGACGTCGTCAACCGGGTGTGGTTTCTGGATGCCGTGCGCGGCGAGGCCGACGTCTACAACATGGGCTGGCAGAAGTACCTCGACGCGCGCGCGACCGACGAGCAGCGCCGCCGCCGGGAGCGCGCCAACGCCGAACGCAAGGCCGCCGCGCTGCGCACCCAGGCCGCGAAGCTCGGTGCCAAGGCCACCAAAGCCGTTGCGGCCCAGAACATGTTGCGCCGCGCCGACCGGATGATGGCCGCGCTCGACGAGGAGCGCGTCGCCGACAAGGTGGCCCGCATCAAGTTCCCGACGCCGGCCGCGTGCGGGCGCACGCCGCTGGTCGCCAAGGGGCTGAGCAAGTCCTACGGGTCGCTGGAGGTGTTCACCGGCGTCGATCTGGCGATCGACCGCGGCTCGCGGGTGGTGGTGCTGGGGCTCAACGGCGCCGGCAAGACCACACTGCTGAGGCTGCTGGCCGGCACCGAGACCCCCGACACCGGGGGGCTCGAGCCCGGGCACGGCCTGCGGATCGGCTACTTCGCGCAGGAGCACGACACCCTCGACAACGACGCGAGCGTGTGGGACAACATCCGCCACGCCGCACCGGATTCGGGCGAGCAGGACCTGCGCGGCCTGCTGGGCGCGTTCATGTTCAGCGGTCCGCAGCTCGACCAATTGGCGGGCACCCTGTCCGGCGGTGAGAAAACGCGGCTCGCGCTGGCCGGTTTGGTGGCGTCGACCGCCAACGTCTTGTTGCTCGATGAACCGACGAACAACCTCGACCCGGCGTCGCGCGAGCAGGTGCTCGACGCGCTGCGCAGTTACCAGGGCGCGGTGGTGCTGGTGACGCACGACCCCGGCGCCGCCGAGGCCCTCGACCCGCAACGGGTGGTGCTGCTACCGGACGGCACCGAGGACTACTGGTCCGACGAATACCGGGATCTCATCGAGCTCGCCTGACTTGGCCTGATGGTGGCGACCCGCTGCGCCCGGCTTGGACTCTGCGGCGGTCGCGCTTGCGATCGCCACTGGCGGCAAGCGCCCAAGGCGATTTGGCGAAATTCCCCGCCGTCGACGACGGCTTCTTACTCTAGGTTTCTTGCGGTCGTGTCCCGGTGTCGGAGGAGCCATGAGAAGAGCAATGCACAGGTCGGCCAAGGCGCGCGACCAGTTGTTGGACGAACTGCGCCACGCCTACGAAGGCGGGGCCAGCATCCGCAGCCTGGTTGCCACGACCGGTAGGTCGTACGGGTCCATCCACAGCCTGCTGCGGGAGTCGGGTACCACGATGCGCAGCCGCGGCGGCCCCAACCGGACCGCGAAGGCGGCGCGGGCCTAACCTCGAGAACCGTTGCGCCGCATCGAGTTCTCGACCAGGTCGAGCACCGAGGCCAGGCGTTGCGGGTCCTCGCCGGACGCCAGCCGGGCGACCAGGCCGTCGAGCACCAACTCCAGATAGCACTGCAGTACGTCGCCGGGCACGTCGTCGCGCACCCGGTGTGCCTCCGTCTGCCGGCGTAACCGATCGGTGGTCGCCGCCGCCAGCTCGGCCGAACGCTCCGCCCAGCCGCGGCTGAACGCGGGATCGTTGCGCAGCTTGCGGGCGATCTCCAATCTGGTGGCCAGCCAGTCGAACTGGTCGGGCGCGGCCAGCATGTCCCGCATCACCTGGATCAGTCCCGCGCGGGAGGCGACATCGGCCATCCGCTCGGCGTCCTCGTGGGCGAGTGCGAAAAACAGCGCGTCCTTGTCCCGGAAATGGTGGAAGATCGCGCCGCGCGACATCCCGATCGCCTTCTCCAGGCGGCGCACCGTCGCCTTGTCGTAGCCGAATTCGGCAAAGCAGCGGCGGGCGCCGTCGAGGATCTGGCGGCGGCGAGCCGCCAGATGGTCCTCGCTGACTTTGGGCACGAGTGGCTGGGCCGGTCTCGCGCTAGTCCGACTTCTGGCCCGACTTCAGCATGTTGCGCAGCACGTACTGCAGGATGCCGCCGTTGCGGTAGTAGTCGGCCTCGCCGGGGGTGTCGATGCGCACCACGGCGTCGAACTCCACTGCGTCCGAACCGTCCTTGCTTGCCTTGACCTTCACCGTCTTCGGCGTCTTGCCGTCGTTGAGCGCCTCGATACCGGTGATGTCGAACACCTCGGTGCCGTCCAGCCCCAGGTCCTTGGCGGACTTGCCGTCGGGGAACTGCAACGGGATCACGCCCATACCGATCAGGTTGGACCGGTGGATGCGCTCGAAGGACTCGGCGATCACCGCGCGCACCCCGAGCAGCCGCGTTCCCTTGGCCGCCCAGTCACGCGACGAGCCCGACCCGTACTCCTTGCCGCCCAGCACCACCAGCGGAATGTCTTGCGCCGCATAGTTTTGCGCCGCGTCGTAGATGAACGCCTGCGGCGCGTCATCCTGGGTGAAGTCGCGGGTGTAACCGCCGGACACGTCGTCGAGCAGCAGGTTGCGCAGCCTGATGTTGGCGAACGTGCCACGGATCATCACCTCGTGGTTGCCGCGCCGCGAGCCGAAGGAGTTGTAGTCCTTGCGCTCCACGCCGTGCTCGTCGAGATACTGCGCCGCCGGGGTGCCCGGCTTGATGCTGCTGGCGGGGGAGATGTGGTCGGTGGTCACCGAATCACCGAGCAGCGCCAGCACCCGCGCGCCGGTGATGTCGGCGACCGGCTCGGGCTCGGCGGGCATCCCGTCGAAGTACGGGGGCTTGCGCACGTACGTCGAATCCGGGTTCCACTCAAAGGTGTTGCCGCTCGGCGTGGGCAGGTTGCGCCAGCGCTCGTCGCCCTTGAAGACGTCGGCGTAGTTTTTGGTGAACATCTCCTGGTTGATCGCCGAGGCGATGGTGTCGGAGACGTCCTTCTGCGACGGCCAGATGTCTTTGAGGAAGACGTCATTGCCGTCCTTGTCCTTGCCGAGCGGCTGCTCGTCGAAGTCGAAGTCCATGGTGCCGGCGAGCGCATAGGCGATCACCAGCGGCGGCGACGCCAGGTAATTCATCTTCACGTCGGGGTTGATGCGGCCCTCGAAGTTGCGGTTGCCCGACAGCACGGCGGCCACCGAAAGGTCGTTGTCGTTGATCGCCTTCGAAATGTCCTCGGGCAGCGGGCCGGAGTTACCGATGCACGTGGTGCAGCCGTAGCCGACCAGATAGAAGCCCAACTTCTCCAGATACGGCCACAGGCCGGCCTTGTCGTAATAGTCGTGGACCACCTGGGAGCCCGGGGCCATGGTGGTTTTCACCCATGGCTTGGAGACCAAGCCCTTTTCGACGGCGTTGCGCGCCAGCAGCGCGGCGCCCAGCATCACCTCGGGGTTGGAGGTGTTGGTGCACGACGTGACGGCGGCGATCACCACCGCGCCGTGGTCGAGCACGAACTCGCCGAGCTCGTCGGACTTGACCGTCACCGGGCTGCTCACGCGGCCCTTGGAGTGCGCGGCGGCCGATTGCACCTTGTGGTCGTCGGCGTGGCCGTTGGTTGCCTGCCCCGGGTCACTGGCCGGGAACGACTCATCGACAACCTCGTCGAGCTTGGAGTATTCCTTCTTGTCGGGGTCGTCACCGACGTAGTCGCAAATCTGCTCGCGGAACGTGGATTTCGCGTCGGCCAGCGCGATCCGGTCCTGCGGACGCTTGGGGCCGGCGATGGACGGCACCACGTCGGACAGGTCGAGTTCGATGTATTCGGAGTACTCGGGCTCGTGCTTCGGGTTGTGCCACATGCCCTGTTCCTTGGCGTAGGCCTCGACCAGCGCCAGCTGCTCGTCGTTGCGGCCGGTGAACTTCAGATAAGAGATCGTCTCCTCGTCGACCGGGAAAATCGCTGCGGTGGAACCGAATTCGGGGCTCATGTTGCCCAGGGTGGCTCGGTTGGCCAGCGGCACCTCGGCCACGCCCTCGCCGTAGAATTCGACGAACTTGCCGACCACGCCGTGGTGGCGCAGCATTTCGGTCACGGTCAGCACGACGTCGGTAGCCGTCACGCCGGGCTGTATCTCGCCGGTCAACTTGAAGCCGACCACGCGGGGGATCAGCATCGACACCGGCTGGCCGAGCATCGCGGCCTCGGCCTCGATGCCGCCCACGCCCCATCCGAGCACGCCGAGGCCGTTGACCATCGTGGTGTGCGAGTCGGTCCCCACGCAGGTGTCGGGGTAGGCCACCCCGTCGCGCTCCATCACGACGCTGGCGAGGTATTCGATGTTGACCTGGTGCACGATGCCGGTGCCCGGGGGCACCACCTTGAAGTCCTGGAACGCCCCCTGGCCCCAGCGCAGGAACTGGTAGCGCTCCCCGTTGCGCTGGTACTCGATCTCGACGTTGCGCTCGAACGAGTCGGCGGTGCCGAACAGGTCGGCGATCACGGAGTGGTCGATCACCAGGTCGGCCGGCGCGAGCGGGTTGACCTTCTCCGGGTCGCCGCCGAGGTCGCCGATCGCCTCGCGCATGGTGGCCAAGTCGACGATGCACGGCACGCCGGTGAAGTCCTGCATCACGACGCGCGCCGGGGTGTATTGGATCTCAATGCTGGGCTCCGCCTTGGGATCCCAGTTCGCGATGGCCTCGATGTGGTCCTTGGTGATGTTGCTGCCGTCCTCGTTGCGCAGCAGGTTCTCGGCCAGGACTTTGAGGCTGTAGGGGAGCTTCTCGGTATTGGGGACGGCATCGAGGCGATAGATCTGGTAACTCTTGTCGCCGACCTCGAGGGTGTTGCGGGCTCCGAATGAGTTCACAGAATCAGTCACTTCAACTCCCAAGGATTTAGTTCTAGCGCCGACGGGCTGAGTGTCGGCGGATCGTCCAAAACGATCATGCAACTTTAACAGTACGCTTGTCCTGCATTACTACGGCAGTCCTGATTGCAGTCTTATCGCGGTGGCCGCCGGTTAAACCTTCGTGTGCGCCCGAATCTCGCCGGGATGAACGCGGCGCGATCGGCGCCGGGCGCGATGCGGCGCCCGCGCGTCGCGTACGGTGCCTCTAGCACTACCGCAGGAGGCGCAGATGACCGGGCACGTTTCTTTCGGACCGCCGCCGCAAACGGTTCCGGTCCTTCCCGCCTACATTCCGGTGGACGTCGACATGACGATGATCAAGGCCCAGGTCGCCGCCACCGGGGTCAGCGCGCCACCGGCGGTCATGCCCGGTTTGCTCGAGGTGGTCAACCAGGCGCACGCCGACGGCATCAACCTCAAGATCGTGCTGCTCGACCACAACCCCCCGAACGACACCCCGCTGCGCGACATCTCGACCGTGGTCGGCGCCGACTACCACGACGCCACCGTCCTGACGCTGAGCCCGAGTTACGTCGGCAGCTACAGCACGCAGTTCCCGCGCGTCACCCTCGAGGCCGGCGAGGACATCGCGAAGACGGGCAACCCTGTGGTCTCGGCGCAACATTTCCTGCACGAGCTCGACACGCCCGAGTTTCCCTGGACCGGCCTGACGATCTTCCTGTTGATCGCGGTCTTCGCCGCGGCCGTCGGCACCCGATTGCTGCAGGTGCGCGGCGAGCGCTCAGCAACCTCGGACGGGTCGGCGACCGCTGAGGACGCCGAGGCCAACACCGGGTCCTGACGACTCGCGGCTAATTCGGCAAACGGGCCAGGTCACCGTTCGGTCACATTAAACGCACGTAGAGAGTGCGATTTCGGTGGAGCGTTTGCACGCCCACCTGTGTGACGTACGGTGCAAATGATGCTGGTGTTGTCTTTGGCGCCTTACGAGAATGCTGTGGCCGGCGCCGCCCGTCGCGTCGAGCCGTAGGAGACCTAGTCGAATGAGACGCACACGCTGGGGGTCTTCCGCGCGACCGACCGCAAGATTGCTCCGGCCCGTCGTGCCATCGGTGTTGAGCGTGGCCCTCTTGGTGTGCACCCCGGGACTGGCGGAGGCTGACCCCGCCGCCGACAATCTCGCGGCACTGATCGCCGAACGTCGCCAAGGCCAACCAGCGCCTGCAGAACCTGAGCGCCGAAATTCAGACCGAACAGGAAAGCGTCAACAAGGCCCTCGTCGATGTGGAGACCGCCCGGGACAACGTGGCCACCGCCCAACACGATCTGGAGACCAGCCAGCAGGCGGTCAAGGACGCCAACGCGGCGATCGCCGGCGCGCAGCAGCGCTTCAACACGTTCGCCGCGGCCGCCTATATGAACGGACCGTCGAGCAGCTACCTGACCGCCAGCAGCCCCGACGACATCATCGCCACCGAGGCCGCCGCCAAGAGCCTGACCGCCAGTTCGCAGACCGTGATGGCCAAGCTGCAGCAGGCCCGCACCGAGCAGCTGAACAAGGAATCGGCGGCGCGGCTGGCCAAGCAGAACGCCGACAAGGCCGCCGCCGACGCCAAGTCCAGCCAGGATGCCGCCGTGGCGGCGCTGACCAATTCCCGGCAGAAGTTCGACGAGCAGCGCGAGGACATGATCCGGCTGGCCGCCGAGCGGAACCAGGCGCAGGCCAAGCTCGAGGCGGCCAAGCGGGAGGCCGCCGCCCGGCAAGGGTCGGGCGGCTCCCCGGCGTCGGGCGATCGCTGGGAGACGGGAACGCCCGGCGGGGCGGCGCCGTCGTCCGGGGCCCGCCAGTGGGACGGCGCCTGGGACCCCACGCTGCCGATGGTCCCGAGCGCCAACATCCCCGGCGACCCGATCGCGGTGATCAACCAGGTGCTGGGCATCTCGGCCACCTCGACACAGGTCACCGCCGGTCTCGGCCGCAACTTCCTGCAGCAGCTGGGCATCCTCAAGCCCGACGACACCGGCATCACCAACGCGGCGCCGGGCGGGGTCGGGGGGCGCATTCCCCGGGTGTACGGCCGGCAGGCCACCGAGTACGTGATCCGGCGCGGCATGTCGCAGATCGGTGTGCCCTACTCCTGGGGCGGCGGCAACGCGGCCGGCCCGAGCAAGGGGATCGACTCCGGGGCCGGCATCACCGGTTTCGACTGTTCGGGCCTGGTCCTGTACTCGTTCGCCGGGGTGGGCATCAAGCTGCCCCACTACTCGGGCTCGCAGTACAACCTCGGCCGCAAGATCCCGTCCTCGCAGATGCGCCGCGGCGACGTCATCTTCTACGGCCCGGGCGGCAGCCAGCACGTGACGATCTACCTCGGTGACGGGCAGATGCTCGAGGCTCCCGACATCGGGTTGAAGGTTCGCGTCGCCCCGGTGCGCACCAGCGGCATGACCCCCTACGTGGTCCGATACATCGAATGGTGATCCAGTGAGAACTGAACGGGAAGTCATGCGCCGCAAGCGATTCCGTCTCATCAACTTCGCCTGGATCACCACCGTGGTGACCGGGCTGATGCTTTCTGTGGCCGGTCCGGCTCCGGTGGCCGCGGCCGATCCGGGCGCGTGGGATCCCACCCTGCCGGCCCAGATCAGCGCCGGCGCCCCGGGCGATCCGCTCGCCGTCGCCAATGCCTCGCTGCAGGCCACCGCCCAGGCCACCCAGACCACGTTCAATTTGGGCAAGCAGTTTTTGGGCGGGCTCGGCATCAACATCGGCGGCGATCCCGCTCCCAGCGCGGCCACCCCCTCCAACCCCGGCGGCAAGATCCCGCGGGTCTACGGGCGGCAGGCCATCGAGTACGTGATCAAGCGCATGGGGTCGCAGATGGGCGTGCCCTACTCCTGGGGCGGCGGCTCGCTGGACGGCCCCAGCAAGGGCGTCGGCGACGGGGCCAACATCACCGGCTTCGACTGCTCGGGGTTGATGCGCTACGGCTTCGCCGGGGTCGGCGTGCTGATCCCGCGGTTCTCGGGTGACCAGTACAACGCCGGGCGCCACATCCCGCCGGATCAGGCCAGGCGCGGCGACCTGATCTTCTACGGCCCGAACGGCGGCCAGCACGTCACCATGTACCTGGGCAACGGCCAGATGCTGGAGGCCTCCGGCAGCGCCGGGAAGGTTACGGTCAGTCCGGTTCGTAAGCCGGGGATGACGCCGTTCCTGACCAGGATCATCGAGTACTGATCGCGGGGGCCGGCGACCCATCGGCCGGGCGAGCGTCGACGGGGACCGGCAGGCCTGGAATAGTTGGACGAGGGCACGTCGCTGCCCGGCAGTCGTGTCCGATTGAGCGTGGAGGGTTCTTGATGACAGCAGCAGGTGGGCCGCCGCCAGGCGCCAGTGGTTACTCGGGCCCGGGCGGGCAAGCAGGTTCGCCGGCTCACGAAGCGCCGACGGGTGGGGGCAACGGACTGGCCGCCGAGGTCCAGACCCTCGAGCGCGCCATCTTCGAAGTCAAACGCATCATCGTCGGCCAGGACCAGCTGGTGGAGCGGATGCTGGTCGGCCTGCTGTCCAGGGGCCACGTGCTGCTCGAGGGTGTGCCGGGCGTCGCCAAGACGCTGGCCGTCGAGACGTTCGCGCGGGTGGTCGGCGGGACGTTCGCGCGCATCCAGTTCACCCCCGACCTGGTGCCCACCGACATCATCGGTACCCGCATCTACCGGCAGGGCAAGGAGGAGTTCGACACCGAGCTCGGCCCGGTGGTGGTCAACTTCCTGCTCGCCGACGAGATCAACCGCGCGCCCGCCAAGGTGCAGTCGGCGCTGCTGGAGGTCATGCAGGAACGCCACGTCTCGATCGGCGGCAAGACCTTCCCGCTGCCCAACCCGTTCCTGGTGATGGCCACCCAGAACCCGATCGAGCACGAGGGTGTGTATCCGCTGCCCGAGGCGCAGCGCGACCGCTTCCTGTTCAAGATCAACGTCGGCTATCCGTCGCCGGAAGAGGAGCGCGAGATCATCTACCGGATGGGCGTGCGCCCGCCGGAGCCCAAGCAGATCCTCAACACCGGCGACCTGTTGCGACTGCAGGACATCGCCGCCAACGTCTTCGTGCACCACGCGCTGGTGGACTATGTGGTGCGCGTCGTGACCGCCACCCGTCATCCGGAACAGCTCGGCATGAACGACGTCAAGACGTGGATCTCGTTCGGTGCGTCGCCGCGCGCCTCGCTGGGCATCATCGCCGCCTCCCGGTCGCTGGCGCTGGTCCGCGGCCGCGACTACGTGATTCCGCAAGATGTCGTGGACGTCATTCCCGACGTCCTGCGGCACCGGCTCGTGCTCACCTACGACGCGCTGGCCGACGAGATCTCGCCGGAGATCGTCATCAACCGGGTGCTGCAGACGGTCGCCCTGCCTCAGGTGAATGCCGTTCCGCAGCAAGGGCATTCGGTGGCCCCGGTGATGCAACCCGCCGGCGCGGCCAGCGGTCGGTGACCGGGCCCAAGGGGCGGTCGGCTGTCCATCCCCCGTCGATGCAGCGCGGGCAGATCGATGACCCGAAGCTGTCGGCGGCGCTGCGCACCCTCGAGCTCACCGTCAAACGCAAGCTCGACGGTGTGCTGCACGGTGATCACCTCGGGCTGATCCCGGGCCCGGGCTCCGAGCCGGGGGAGTCGCGCGAGTATCAGCCCGGTGACGACGTCCGCCGCATGGACTGGGCCGTCACCGCGCGCACCACCCACCCCCACGTTCGGCAGATGATCGCCGACCGCGAGCTGGAAACCTGGTTGGTGGTGGACATGTCGGCCAGCCTGGACTTCGGCACCACGGTGTGCGAGAAGCGCGACCTGGCGGTGGCGGCCGCGGCCGCGATCACCTTCCTCAACAGCGGCGGCGGCAACCGGCTCGGCGCGATCGTGTCCACCGGCGCGAACATCACCCGGGTGCCCGCCCGCTCCGGCCGCCAGCATGAGCAGACGCTGTTGCGCACCATCGCCACCACGCCGCGCGCGCCGGTCGGGGTACGCGGCGACCTGGCGACGGCGATCGACGCGCTGCGCCGCCCGGAACGCCGGCGCGGTATGGCGGTGATCATCAGCGACTTCCTCGGGCCGATCAACTGGATGCGCCCGCTGCGCGCGGTCGCCGCCCGGCACGAGGTGCTGGCCATCGAGGTGCTCGACCCCCGCGACGTCGAACTGCCCGACATCGGCGACGTGGTACTGCAGGACGCCGAGTCCGGGGTCACCCGCGAGTTCACCATCGACGCGCAGCTGCGCGACGACTTCGCCAAGGCCGCCGCGGCGCACCGCGCCGACGTGGCGCGCACCATCCGCAGTTGCGGGGCCCCGGTCCTGACGCTGCGTACCGACCGCGACTGGATCGCCGACATCGTGCGGTTCGTGGAATCCCGCCGGCGCGGGGCATTGGCGGGGCGCCAGTGACTCGCATATGAGCCTGCCGCTCCTGGGCCCGATGTCGTTGTCGGGCTTCGAACATTCGTGGTTCTTCCTGTTCCTGTTGGTCGTCTTCGGCCTGGCCGCGCTCTACATCCTGATGCAGTTGGCGCGGCAGCGGCGCATGCTGCGGTTCGCCAACATGGAGCTGCTGGAAAGCGTTGCGCCCAAACGGCCTTCGACGTGGCGGCATGTGCCGGCCATCCTGCTGGTCGCGTCGCTGGTGCTGTTCACGATCGCGATGGCGGGCCCGACGAACGACGTCCGCATTCCCCGCAACCGCGCGGTGGTGATGCTGGTGATCGACGTGTCGCAGTCGATGCGCGCCACCGACGTGCAACCCAACCGGATGGCGGCGGCCCAGGAGGCGGCCAAGCAGTTCGCCGACGAGCTCACCCCGGGCATCAACCTGGGACTGATCGCGTATGCGGGGACCGCGACGGTGTTGGTGTCGCCGACGACCAATCGGGACTCGACCAAGGCCGCGCTGGACAAGCTGCAGTTTGCCGACCGCACCGCCACCGGGGAGGGCATCTTCACCGCCCTGCAGGCCATCGCGACGGTCGGCGCGGTGATCGGCGGCGGCGACAAGCCGCCGCCGGCGCGCATCGTGTTGTTCTCCGACGGCAAGGAGACGATGCCGACCAACCCCGACAACCCGAAGGGCGCCTTCACCGCCGCGCGCACCGCCAAGGACCAGGGCGTGCCGATCTCGACGATCTCGTTCGGCACCCCCTATGGTTTCGTCGAGATCAACGACCAGCGCCAGCCGGTGCCGGTCGACGACGAGACCCTCAAGAAGGTGGCCCAGCTCTCGGGCGGAAACGCTTACAACGCAGCGTCTTTGCAGGAGCTGAAGGCCGTCTACGCGACCCTGCAACAGCAGATCGGCTACGAGACGATCAAGGGCGACGCGAGCGTGGGCTGGGTGCGGCTGGGCGCGCTGGTGTTGGCGTTAGCGGCGCTGGCGGCGCTGCTGATCAACCGCCGCCTGCCGACTTGAGTCTTCGCCGTCCCCCTGAGCCCGCTTGTAACGCCACGGCGGGATTCCGCGCGATTTTTCGCCCTGGCGTTACAAGCGGCGGCTTCGGGCGTCGCGCACCCGGCGAATGATGTCGGAGGGATGGTGCTCGGCGATGACGCGGACGACGATCCAGCCGTAACGCTCGAGCATCTCGAGTCGGCCGATGTCCTTGGCGTATTGGGTGCGCAGGGACCGATGGTGGTCGCCGTCATACTCGACCGCGACCTTGATGTCCTCCCACCCCATGTCCAAATACGCCTCGGCCCAACCCCATTCGTTGCGTATGGCGATCTGTGTCTGCGGCCGCGGGAAGCCGGCATCGATCAACAACAGACGCAGCCACGTTTCCTTCGGGGACTGAGCCCCGCCGTCGACCAGTTCGAGAACCGCCCTGGCGGCCCTCACGCCGTGGCGGCTGCGGTAGCGGTCCGTGAGCACCTCGACGTCGGCCATCTTCAGCTCCGTCGCTTGCACCAGCGCATCGATCGCGGCGACCGCGATGTCTCTGGGATGACGACGTGCCAAGTCAAGCGCGGTGCGCGCCGGCGTGGTGACGCGCATCTGCTCGACGACGGTGATCTCGTGCGGTTCGATGCGTTCCTCCCAGACGTGTACTCCCGGGGCCGGACGTCGATTGGTATCGATGATCTCGGCGGGTCGGGACGGGTCGATCCACCGAGCCCCATGCATGGCGGAGGCCGAGAAGCCCGCCAGGACGCCCCTTCGGCGCGATCGCAGCCAGCACGCCTTGGCCCGCAGCATCGCCGTCAGTTCGGCATCCCTCGGCAGGTACACATCGCGATGCAGGGCGACGTAACGACTCCGCAGCTCATGCCGCGACATCAGTCGCGCGGCCAGGGCTTCGCTGCCCAGGAACGGGTCGGTCATGACGAGAGTGTGCTGAGTCACACCGACACCGGATCGCGCTCGTAACGCCACGGCGGGATTCCGCGCGATTTTTCGCCCTGGCGTTACGGCCGCGTGGTGAAACGGGGGAGGTTTCGGCCAGCGTGAGCCGAGGCGATAGGTTGACGGGGTGACTGACACGGCCACCGAGAACACCACCGAAAGTGCTGCCGACTACGGCAGACCCGCATTCGTAGCCCGCTCGGTCCTGGTTACCGGAGGAAACCGGGGGATCGGTCTGGCGATCGCGCAGCGGCTGGCCGCCGACGGCCACAAGGTGGCGGTCACGCACCGGGGATCCGGGGCGCCCGAGGGGTTGTTCGGCGTCGTGTGCGACGTCACCGACAACGAGGCCATCGACCGCGCGTTCAAGGAGGTCGAGGAGCACCAGGGCCCGGTTGAGGTGCTGGTGTCCAATGCCGGCATATCCAAGGACGCATTCCTCATCCGGATGACTGAGGAGCGGTTCGAGGAGGTCATCAACGCCAACCTCACCGGGGCGTTCCGGGTGACCCAGCGCGCCGCGCGCAGCATGCAGAAAAAGCGGTTCGGCCGCATCATCTACATCGGCTCGGTCTCCGGCAGCTGGGGCATCGGCAACCAGTCCAACTACGCGGCCGCCAAGGCCGGCCTGATCGGCATGGCCCGCTCGATCTCCCGCGAGCTGTCCAAGGCCAACGTGACCGCGAATGTGGTGGCGCCGGGCTACATCGACACCGAGATGACCCGTGCCCTCGACGAGCGGATCCAGGCGGGTGCGCTGGACTTCATCCCGGCCAAGCGGGTCGGCACCGCCGCCGAGGTCGCCGGGGTGGTCAGCTTCCTGGCATCCGAGGACGCCAGCTACATCGCCGGCGCGGTCATCCCGGTGGACGGCGGCATGGGCATGGGCCACTGAGTTCAAATACGACATACGGACACTAAGGACGGACATGGCTGGACTGCTCGACGGCAAACGGATCCTGATCTCGGGGATCATCACCGATTCGTCGATCGCGTTTCACATCGCCAAAGCGGCCCAGGAGGCCGGGGCGCAGTTGGTGCTGACCGGTTTTGACCGGTTGCGCCTGATTCAGCGCATCGCCGACCGGCTTCCGGAGAAGGCGCCGCTGATCGAGCTCGACGTGCAGAACGAGGAGCACCTGAACTCGCTGGCCGAGCGGGTGACGGCCGAGATCGGCGACGGCAACAAGCTCGACGGCGTGGTGCACTCGATCGGGTTCATGCCGCAGACGGGGATGGGCATCAACCCGTTCTTCGACGCGCCGTACGAGGACGTCTCGAAAGGCATTCACATCTCGGCGTATTCGTACGCCTCGCTGGCCAAGGCGACGCTGCCGATCATGAACCCCGGCGGTTCGATCGTCGGCATGGACTTCGACCCGAGCCGCGCGATGCCGGCGTACAACTGGATGACGGTCGCCAAGAGCGCGCTGGAATCGGTCAACCGGTTCGTAGCGCGCGAGGCGGGTAAGTTCGGCGTCCGCTCCAATCTCGTTGCCGCGGGCCCGATCCGGACCCTGGCGATGAGCGCGATCGTCGGCGGTGCGCTGGGCGAAGAGGCCGGCGCCCAGATGCAGCTGCTCGAGGAGGGTTGGGACCAGCGCGCCCCGATCGGCTGGAACATGAAAGACCCGACACCGGTCGCCAAGACGGTGTGCGCGCTGCTGTCGGACTGGCTGCCGGCGACGACGGGGACCATCATCTACGCCGACGGTGGCGCCAGCACGCAATTGCTTTAGAGCCTAATGGAATTCGACGCCGTCCTGCTGCTGTCCTTCGGTGGGCCGGAAGGCCCCGAGCAGGTGCGGCCGTTCTTGGAGAACGTCACCCGGGGTCGCAACGTGCCGCCGGAACGCCTCGACCACGTCGCCGAGCACTACCTGCATTTCGGCGGGGTGTCACCGATCAACCGGATCAACCTGGCGCTGATCGAGCAGTTGCGCGCCGAACTGACCGACCGCGGCCTGGACATCCCGGTCTATTTCGGCAACCGCAACTGGGAGCCCTACGTCGAAGACACCGTCGCAACCATGCGCGACAACGGGATTCGCCGAGCGGCGGTGTTCACCACCTCGGCGTGGAGCGGCTATTCCAGCTGCACCCAATACGTCGAGGACATCGCTCGGGCGCGACGCGCCGCCGGGCCGGACGCACCCGAATTGGTCAAGCTGCGGCCGTATTTCGACCACCCGCTTTTTGTCGAGATGTTCGCCAGGGCAATCACAGACGCGGCCGAAAAGGTTCCCGGCGCGCGCCTGGTGTTCACCGCGCATTCGATCCCGGTGGCCGCCGACGAGCGGCTGGGCCCGCGGCTGTACAGCCGGCAAGTCGCCTACGCCGCAAGCCTTGTGGCGGCCGCCGCCGGATACGCCGACTACGACCTGGTATGGCAGTCGCGGTCGGGGCCGCCCCAGGTTCCGTGGCTTGAGCCCGACGTCGCCGACCACCTGGCGGCCCTGGCGGAGGCGGGCACGACGGCCGTCGTCGTTTGCCCGATCGGTTTTGTGGCCGACCACATCGAGGTGGTGTGGGACCTCGACCACGAGTTGGCGGGACAGGCCGAGGCCGCGG
This sequence comes from Mycobacterium sp. 5-140-3-2, assembly GCF_035666375.1. NCBI lineage: Bacteria > Bacillati > Actinomycetota > Actinomycetes > Mycobacteriales > Mycobacteriaceae > Mycobacterium > Mycobacterium sp. 5-140-3-2. The sequence continues at coordinate 3,464,999 of NZ_CP142025.1, read as the reverse complement.
GGATCGTCATGGTGCGGGCGTCAACGCCCAACGCCCACCCGCGTTTTGCGCAACTGGCCGTCGACCTGATCGACGAATTGCGCCACGGCCGGGCGCCCGAACGCGTGACCGGTCCCGACCCGGTGCCCGGCTGCCTCGCCAGCGTCGACGGCGCGCCCTGCGAGCCGCCGCACTGTGCGGCCCGCTATCAGGACTAGTCCGCCCAGGCCGAATGCAGGATCGCGGTCACGGCGGCCATCCGCGCCGAACGCACCACGGCGGTCAGCGGTCGCAGCGCGTCGCTGGCGATGCGGGCCTCCGACGACGACTGCGTGCCGAGCGGTTCGAGGCCGGCGGCGATGGGCGCGGCGAAACGGTCCGGTGAGTCGGACCGGCTCAGCCCCGCGCTGACCGCGATGATGGCGTCGACGTGCGCGGCGTTCTCCAGCACCCGCAGCGCGCGTGACGGCGCGTGATCCGGAATGCGGTGTTGCCGTGCGGATTCCAGCAATTGTTCGACCAGTCCCCGCGGATCGTCGACGTCGGCCGCGGCCGATCCCAGCCCGATGGTGCCCAGCGCGTCGGCGGCCGAGCGCACGGCGGACCGCAGGGTGTATTCGGCGTCGCCCAGCTCGTAGTGGTCGAGTATCGGGGCGCCGGGCAGCGAGTACACGGTCCACGTCAGCGTGCACAGTTCGGCCAGGCCGGTCTCGTAGTCGTCGGGCGTGTCGTCGTCGTCCTGATAGGAGAATTCGGGGACCAGGCCGACGGCGGTAGCGGGGCTGTGGGGGTTGGCGATGATGATCGCCTCGCCGGCGGACAGCGCGTCCCGCTCGAACTGCGTTCCCGGGGCCAGGCCGCGCACATCGCCGGGTACCGGCAAAACCACGTTGATGGTCCCGCGCATCAGGGGCGGCGCCCCCCGCGTCGACGTGGGGCGGCCCACCGCGGCGCGCAGAGTCTGCAGCAGCGTGACCGTCCCGGCGTCGTTGACATCGGGCCACGGCAGCCCGGTATGACCCGCCGCCACGGCATCATACGCGGTCACCGATTGCTTTGGCGCCCAAACGGATAACGCGTCCAGGACGTCATCGGGCGCAGCCTTGCCCGCGAGCCAGGCATTGGCCCACAGGGACAGCGAAACACTGGGACACCACACCAGACGCAGTGTAGTTGTTTTGCCCCGCACAGGCGGATCACGCGTATCCTTGCCGCATGCACGCCGCGCTGCTATGGCTAATATTCGCGCTGGTGCTGGCCGGTGCGGAGGCGCTCACCGGCCATATGTTTTTGGTGATGCTCGGCGGGGGCGCGCTGGCCGCGGCCCTCACGAGTTGGTTGCTGGATTCACCGGTGTGGGTGGACGGCGCGGTGTTCCTGGTCGTCTCGGTGCTGCTGCTGGTGGTGGTGCGTCCGCCGCTGCGGCGCCGGCTGACGCCGAACGTGCCGCGCTTGGGAATCGAAGCGCTGGAGGGCAAAACCGCGCTGGTGCTCGAGCGCGTGGCCCGCGACAACGGTCAGGTGAAGCTCGACGGCCAGGTGTGGACCGCGCGTCCGCTCGACGAGAACGACGTCTACGAACCCGGCGAGCCGGTGACCGTGATGCAGATCGACGGCGCCACCGCGGTGGTCTTCAAGGCCGGCCTGTAGGGCCGCGAGAACGGCTGCGAAAGAAAGGAACTCCGATGCAAGGTGCGGTTGCTGGTCTGGTGCTGCTGGCGGTGCTGGTGATTTTCGCCATCGTCGTGGTGGCCAAGTCGGTGGCGCTGATACCGCAGGCCGAGGCCGCGGTGATCGAACGGCTGGGCCGCTACAGTCGCACCGTCAGCGGACAACTCACACTGCTGGTGCCGTTCATCGACCGCATCCGGGCCCGGGTGGACCTGCGTGAGCGGGTGGTGTCGTTCCCGCCGCAGCCGGTGATCACCGAGGACAACCTGACCCTCAACATCGACACCGTCGTCTATTTCCAGGTCACGGTTCCCCAGGCGGCCGTCTACGAGATCAGCAACTACATCGTCGGCGTCGAGCAGCTCACCACCACCACGCTGCGCAACGTGGTCGGCGGGATGACGCTGGAGCAGACGCTGACATCGCGCGACCAGATCAACGGGCAGCTGCGCGGCGTGCTCGACGAGGCCACCAACCGCTGGGGCCTGCGGGTCGCACGGGTCGAGTTGCGCAGCATCGACCCGCCGCCGTCGATCCAGGCGTCGATGGAAAAGCAGATGAAGGCCGACCGCGAGAAGCGGGCGATGATCCTCACCGCCGAAGGTATGCGCGAGGCGGCCATCAAGGAGGCCGAGGGTCAGAAGCAGGCGCAGATCCTGGCCGCCGAGGGCGCCAAGCAGGCGGCGATCCTGGGCGCCGAGGCCGAGCGGCAGTCCCGGATGCTGCGCGCCCAGGGTGAGCGCGCCGCCGCCTACCTGCAGGCGCAGGGGCAGGCCAAGGCCATCGAGAAGACCTTCGCCGCGATCAAGGCGGGCCGGCCCACCCCTGAGATGCTCGCCTACCAGTACCTGCAGACGCTGCCGGAGATGGCCCGCGGCGACGCCAACAAGGTGTGGGTGGTGCCCAGCGACTTCAGCGCGGCGCTGCAGGGATTCACCAAACTCCTGGGCACCCCGGGCCAGGACGGGGTGTTCCGCTTCCAGCCCTCGCCGGTCGAGGACGCGCCCAAGCACAGCGCCGACGACGACGCCGACGTCGCGGACTGGTTCTCCACCGAAACCGACCCCGCGATCGCCCAGGCGGTGGCCAAGGCGGAGGCGATCGCCCGTCAGCCGGCCGAAGGCCCGGGCGAGCTGACTCAATAGGATTGCGGGATGAGTGCGTTGACCTCCCCCATGACCTATGCGGCGCTTGGCGCCTTCCACGCCGTCGACGCGGTACTGTGCGGCGTCCAGGTGGCCCCAATCAAGAAGGTGCTGGATGACGTGGGCCTGCCGGAGAACGTGCGGCCCGTGTTGCCGGTGGTGAAGGCGGCCGCCGCGGTCGGCCTGCTGTCGGTCACCCGTTTCCCCGTCCTGGCGAGGGTGACGACGGCGATGCTGACGCTGTACTTCGTGGTGGCGGTCGGCGCGCACGTCCGGGTGCGCGACAAGGTCGTCAACGGCCTTCCGGCCGCGCTGTTTTTGGCCCTGTTCGCCGCGATGACGGTCAAGGGCCCGGATCGGGGTTAGTCCAGCTTGAACTCGACCAGCGGCAGCGGGGTATTCGTGTCGGTGATCGGCGCGCCGAGCGTGTCCTCGAGCACCGGGCGCATCCGCTCCCACGTTTTGGGGTGGCGGGTTCGGTAGTCGGCCAGCGTGCGGTCGGCCTCGTGTTGGTCGAGGACGCGCGCGGCGGCGGGCCTGGGCGCGTGGCTGCCGGCGTAGACGCGTACTTGAGGGTTGGCCGCAATGTTGCGGAACCACTGGGCTTTTCGGCCAAATCCGGAGGCCACGACGTAGGTGTCGGGGGACGGGTGGTCGATGACCTCCAGCACCGCGTGGCGCGGCGCTCCGGATTTGCGGCCGATGTGTTCGAGCAACAGGATGCGCGAACCGAACAGCGCGCCCGCACGGGCCTTGTAGATCCAGATCGGTGCGCGCATCAGGTGGCGCGACCGTAGCAGCCGTGCGGCGAGCTTGGCGGGGAGCGGAGACGATTGATCTCGTGGCACGCTCCCCATCCTGCACTCAGGGGCGCGGCGCGGGGGACGGTGGCGGCGGGGGCGGCGTCGGGACACCCTGGTGCGGCGGTCCCGGCCAGGCGCCATGCGGCGGTTCCAGCGGGCCCGGCGGGCCGGGCGGGCCGGGCGGGCCGGGCGGGCTGGGCGGCGGCGCAAATCCGAACCCTCCCGGACCGGCCATCGGCGGCGGGGGCGCATGGAACAGCATCGGCGGGGGCCCGGGTGGTGGCGGCGGGCCGGGCGGACCGACGCTGACGATCCAGGCGAAGGCGATGGCCGCGACGGTGCCGACCGCGCCCACCAGCGCTCCCGCCACCCCGGCGGCGATCACCACACCGGTGGGGTGACGGCGTCGCTCGGGCGGACGGTGGGCGGGCGGCGGATTGCTCGGCGGATTGGTGTCGATGTCGTCGTTCGTGGTCATGTCACGGACGGTAGGAGCCGGATCTGAAGTGGATCTGAAGAAACTGCGCCGAGTCCCATCCGCCACTGCCGTCACGAGCGGAAGGAAGCAGTGTTGTGCCCACCTCCGAGCGACAACGGCCGCGACGCCGCGCCGGCAGCGAGATTGTCGCTCGGAGGTGGGCACCGAACACATCGCCGACCTCTTGTGACCAACGAGGCTGCCGTGGCGGGAGAGACCGGCGTCTTCAGGTTCGTTTCAGCACCGGCGCCGACAATGGTGGTCATGACTGATTGCGTCCGCACGGCCGCGGGTCGCGGCGGTCACTTCAGCGTGGGCACACCGCGGGTGCTGGTCGTCGAAGACTCAGAGACCATCCGGGAGATGGTCAGCGAGGCGCTCGCCGATGTCGGCTATCACACCGACGCCCGCTGCGACGGCGACGGGCTGGAAGAGGTGCTCGACGGCATGCGGCCCGATCTCGTGGTGCTCGACGTGATGCTGCCGGGCCGCGACGGGTTCGCGCTCATCGATGTCATCCGCGAATGGGGCGACATCGGAATCGTCTTGATCACCGCTCGCGACGGGCTGCCGGACCGGTTGCGCGGCCTCGACGGCGGAGCCGACGACTACGTCATCAAGCCGTTCGAGTTGGCCGAGCTGGTGTCGCGGGTCGGCGCGGTGTTGCGCCGGCGCGGACGGCTGCCGCAGGTGGTTCAGGTGGGCGAAGTTGCGCTGGACCTCGGCGCCGGGGTCGCCGCGCGCGACGGCCACCGGCTCGACCTGACCGCCACCGAGCTGCGCGTGCTGGCCTTCCTCGTGGAGCAGCGGGCCGGATCGTCTCCGCCGCCCAGATCCTGAACGGGGTGTGGGGCTACGACGCGTACGACCCCAACCTGGTGCAGGTGCACGTCAGCGGATTGCGGCGCAAGCTCGAGGCCCACGGCCCCCGGATCCTGCACACCGTTCGCGGCATCGGCTACCGGCTGCAACCCGAGCGGCCATGACGGGCGCATCGACGACGCCGACTCCGTCGCTGCAACGGCGCGTGACGCTGGTGGTGTTGGCGCTGCTGGCCGTCCTGCTAATGGTGCTCGGGGTGACCATCGACGTCACGATGGGCGTCCTCACCCGCCACAATCTGCACGACCGGCTGCTCGCCGAGACATCGCGCGCCGACGCGCTCAGCGCCGCGCACACCTCGCCCGATCGGATCGCGGCCGAACTCAACGGCGGCGGGATTCGCGGGCTCGTCGTCACCGCCGACGGCGCCGCCTACGGAGACCGCGGGATCAGCCCCGACCTGACCGCCGGACCGGTGCAGCCGCCACCGCCGCCCGTTCCGCCACCTCCGCCACCGCCGTATCCGCCTGCGCCCTATGCGTTTCCGCCGCCACCGCCGCCGCGACCGCCAAGGCCCGGCCCTCCGCCGGATGCCACCGCGACGGCCGTGGTGCATCCGTTGCCCGACGGCTCCCGGGTGATCCTGGTCGCCGACACCACGCAGACGACGCAGGTCACTCGCCAGCTGCGTGGGCTGCTGATCGCGGCGGGCCTGGTGACCTTGCTGATCGCGGCGCTGTTGCTGATCGCGGTTAGCCGGGCGGCGCTGCGGCCGCTGGATCGGCTCACGGCGCTGGCCAACGCCATCACCACCGGGGACCGCGGCTGCCGCCTGCATCCCGAGCGCACCGACACCGAACTCGGCCGCGCCGCAAGCGCTTTCGACGGCATGCTGGACGCCTTGGAAACGTCCGAGCGCCGCGCCCGGCGCGCCGCCGACACCGCACAGCGCGCGGAGACGGCAACCCGGCGATTCCTCGTCGACGCCGCCCACGAGCTGCGCACCCCGATCGCCGGCATCCAGGTCGCCGCCGAGCAACTCGCCAACAGCGCCTCCGAACACCACGACGGAAGCCAATATCGCCGGGCGGCGCTGCTGTTCTCCGATGCGCGCCGGGCCGGACGGCTCGTGTCCGACATGCTGGACCTGAGCCGCATCGACGCCGGGCTGGCGCTCGAGCGCGATGACGTCGACGTGGCCGCCGTGCTCGATGGCGAAGTCGACCGAGCCGCCATGCTGGCACCGCAGATCACGGTGCGCCGCACCGGATTACCGTCGCTGACGCTACAGGCCGACCCGACCCGGTTGTCGCAGATCGTGTCCAACCTGCTCGACAACGCTCGCCGGTACACCCCGGCCGGCGGCGCCATCACCGTCGACCTGCGCGCCGGCGACGACGTCGCGGAGGTCACCGTGACCGACACCGGGCCGGGCATCCCGGAGCAGGAGCGGGATCGCGTCTTCGAGCGGCTGGTGCGCCTGGACACCGGGCGCGCCCGCGACCACGGCGGCGCCGGGCTGGGACTGGCGATCGCGCGGGCGCTGGCCCGCGCCCACGGCGGCGACCTGGAGTGCCTGCCCCACGAGGGCGGCGCTCAGTTCCGGCTCGTCCTGCCGATCAACGCCCGGCGATCGGGATAGCTGAGTCGGACCGGGCGCGGAACGAGGCCAGGTCAGACAGCGGCATCTACGCTGGATCCGCTTCTGACCCAAGCTGTTTGGCGGCCCGCCGTCCCGCACGGACGCTCATGATTGCTCCGTCACGTCCGCGGTCATGGCTACCAGCACGCGCTTGAAACGTTCGACCAGCTTCTCGATTCTGTCCGCCGTGAACACGTCGGTATCGAATTCGACGCGGAGACCCAGTTCGTGGCCCGGCGCGACTTGCACCGAAAGCGGGTAGTGGTTGTATTCGCGGTTCGCAAAGCCGGTTATCTTCAACTCGTCGATTGCCGACAGCGCGGCGGTGTCGATCGGATAGTTCTCGTACACGAACATCGTGTCGAACAACTGGTCGTGTCCCGTTATGCGGTGTATCTCACTCAGAGCCAGGTGCTGGTGGTCAAGCGTCTTGGTGTAGGCGATCTGCAGCTGCTCAAGCAGGTCGGCGGTGGTCGTCTCCGCGCCGATGGTCGCCCGGACCGGGACCGTGTTGATCAACAGACCGACCATCGATTCCGCGCCGGCCAGGTCGGTCGGCCGCCCGGACACCGCGGTGCCGAACACCACGTCGTCCTGTCCGGTCAGCCACGTCAGCAGCAGCGCCCACGCGGCCTGCAGGACGGTGCTGACCGTGGTGTGGTACGAGCGCGCCAGCTCGCCCAACGCCTTCGTGGTCTCCGCGGACACTCGGAACGACTCCGCACCGCGCAGACCGAGCGCTAGGCCCCCCGGGGGTCCCACCAGGCTGGGAGCGCCGAACCCGTCGAGGACCTCACGCCATGCCGTCTGAGCCGCGCCTCGGTCTTGTTCGGACAGCCAGGTGACAAAGCTGCGATACGACGGGGCGGCGGGCAACCGCACACCGTAATAGCTGGCGAAGATTTCCTGCAGCAGGATCGGCTTCGACCAACCGTCGAGCACGATGTGGTGGTTGGTGAGCACGAACCTATACAGATCGTCTGCGGTGCGGATCAAGGCAGCCCGGAACGGCGGCCGGCCCGCCAGATCGCAGACCGCGACGCGTTCGGCGGTGCACAGCTGCTGTACCTGTTCCTCGAGATCGGCGTCTGCCGAGCTGAGCTCGACGTACTGCCAGGCCAGCGCCGGATCGGCGGGCATGACCTGCACCGGTTCGCCGAAGTCTTCGCAGAAACCGGCCACCAGGTTCGGGTGGCGGGTGACGACGGCGTGCACCGCCTCGCGCAAGCGTTGCGGATCAAGGGCACCACTCACGGTGATATCGAGCTGCACCGCATACAAGTCGTCACCGCCGCGCCCGCTGCCGGCGTAGTACAGCAGGCCCTGCTGCAGCGGCGTTAGCGGCAACACATCGCCGATCCGGTACTGCTGCGCCAGCCTGTCGATGTCGCGCTGGGCGAGACGGGCCGGCGCGATGTCGGACGGGGTCAAGCCGCCCCCACCGCCGCGCACGTGCGCGCAGATGCCGGCCAGCGCGTCGAACCACAGCTCGGCGAGCCGGCTGATCTGCTTGTCGTGCAACGCCGAACGCGCCCAGGTCCAGTTGGCCTGCAGCTGCGGGCCGGCCTCGGTGTCCATCGTGCCGGCATTGAGCTCCACGGTATGCGCCAGCGGCATCTCCACGGCGCCCGCGGCGCCGCCCAGCGAGAAACTGTTCTCGCTGAGCCGCCATAGCTCACTGGAGAGCTCGGCCGCACCCCCCAGACGACCTAGGTAGTTGAAGCCGATCACGGGGTCGGACCCACCCAGATCGACCTCGGGGGTGAGGTAGCGCAGCAGCCCGTAGGTCAGCGGATCGGGCAGGGCGCGCAGCTGTTCCTTGGCGTCCTTGATCGCAGTGCCCAGTGCATCCTCACCCGCTATCACCTGTCCCCAGGACAGGCCGCCGGCCGGGCCCCCGAAGTTCAGCGCCACCGGGTACTTGGTGGTGAACCAGCCCACCGTGCGCGACAAGTCGATATGCGGGGCCAGCTCCTCCTGGCGGCCGTGGCCCTCCACATTGATGCCGATCGGGGCGCTGACGCTCAAGAATTGGGTCCACGCCAGCCCGAACGCGATCAGCAGGATGTCCTGCACCCCGGCATGAAACGCCGCCGGGACCGCACCGAGCAGCAGGCGGGTCGTCTCGACATCCAGGGACACCGACAATTGGCCGGCGCTGACGTAGGTGTCCTCCGCCTGTACCGGCGGCAGCACGGCCGGGATCGCCGCCACCTGACGCCACGCCTCGGCCTGGGCCATCACCTCCGCGGTCTGCGCGTACTCGGCCAACAACGACGACCACCGCGCAAACGACGTCCCGGTTGCCGGCAGCGCCACCGGCTGGCCACTGCGATGCTGGGCCCATGCAATGTTGATGTCTTCCAACAGGATTCGCCACGACACGCCATCGACGGCCAGGTGGTGAATGATCAACGCCAACTGGTTGGTCGACTCGGCCCACACCGCGCGCAGCAATGCCCCGGTCCCCGGGTGCAGGCGTGACCGGGCCGCCACCAACGCCTCGGCCGACAGCGCGTCGACGGTGTCCGCGCAGCCGCCGGCATCTACCGTCCCGGCTTCGGGCACCCACAACGACCAGCCGCCGGCGCCGTCGTCGTCGACGCGCAGCCGCAACGCGGCATGCCGGTCAAGCAACGCCTGCAGCACCACCATCGCGTCGCCCTGTGCGACACCGGCAGGAGCTTGCAACACCATCGTCTGGTTGAACTGCTCGACCGGACCCTCGACGCTGTGCAGCCAGCGCATGATCGGGGTAGCCACCACCGGCCCGGTGCCCTCGTCGACCACGCCGCCCTCGCCGTCGGCGACCACCGTGGCGACCTGTGCGAGGCGCGCCGCGGTCTGTTCGACGAAAACGTCACGCGGACGGCACATTACGCCGGCCGCGCGGGCGCGGGCCACGACCTGCATCGACAGGATGCTGTCGCCGCCCAGATCGAAGAACGAATCATCGACACCGACCCGCTGCACACCCAGTACCTGGGCATAGATGCCGGCCAGGATTTCCTCGACCGCGCTCGATGGAGCCCGGTAACGGTCGACATCGGAGTATTCGGGTGCCGGCAGGGCGCCGACATCGAGCTTGCCGTTGACCGTCAAGGGCAGCGCCTCGAGCACGACGATCGCGGTCGGCACCATGTAGGCCGGCAACCGTTCACCCAACTGCGTACGGATCTCGGCCGGGTCGGCGGCCCCTGTGATGTAGCCCACCAGCCGCTTGTCGCCGGGGCGGTCCTCGCGTGCGATCACCGCCACATGATCGACCCCGTCCAAATCGGCGAGGGCCGCCCGGATCTCACCGAGCTCGATGCGATACCCGCGGATCTTGACCTGCTCGTCAGCGCGGCCGACGTAACGCAGCTGTCCGTCGGCGCCCCACGACACCAAATCCCCGGTGCGATACATGCGGGCCCCCGGCTCCCCGAACGGGCACGCCACAAACCGCGTCGAGCTCAATCCCGGCCTGCCCACATACCCCGCGGCCAACCCGGCACCGGCCACGTACAGCTCGCCGACCACCCCGGCGGGGACCTGACGCATCCACCCGTCGAGTACGAAGAAGGCAAGGTGGGTCAACGGCACGCCGATGGGGCTGGCATTGCTGTCGACGTCGCCGTCGAGGATCTCGCGGAACGAAGCGTGCACGGTCGTCTCGGTGATGCCATACAGATTGATCAGACGTGGCAGTCCGGGATGGCGGTTCAGCCACGTCTGCAGACGCTGGGGTTCGAGCGCCTCGCCCCCGAACACCACCGCCTGCAACTTCAGCTGCTGACCCAGCTCCGAGGCGAGCCCATCAGCGGTCTGCAGCGCATAAAACGCGGACGGCGTCTGGCTCAACACGTTGACCTGTTCACGAACCAGTAAGGCGTGCAACTCTTCTGGCGAACGCACCACCGAATCGGGCACCATCACCAACCGCCCGCCGTACAGCAGCGAACCGAAGATCTCCCACACCGCGAAGTCGAACGCCAACGAATGACACTGTGTCCACACCTGTCCCAGCGTCAACTGGGTGTCCAGCGAGTCCAGCAATTGGGTGACGTTGCGATGAGGCACCGCAACACCTTTGGGTGCCCCGGTCGTGCCCGAGGTGTAAATGACGTAGGCGATATCGTCCGCGGCCGGCGGCGCCAACGGCGTCTCGGGCTGGGCCGTCACCGCAGGGTCGTCGATGTCGATGAGCGGCAGGCCCGACCCCTCCAGTCGTGACCGCATGTCCGCGTTGGTGACCATCGCGATAGGCGCAGAATCGCCCAACACGAACTCGATCCGCGCCGCGGGCACCGTCGGATCGATCGGCACATACGCGGCACCGGTTTTGAGCACCGCCAGCATTGCCACCACCGCCTCGGGCGTACGCGGAAGCAACAGGGCCACACGCGTACCCGGGCCCGCACCCTGAGAAATCAGCAAGTGCGCCAACCGATTAGCGGACCCCTCGACCTGACGGTAAGTCCATGACCGATCCCCATAGCTGATCGCCACCGCCTCCGGGTCGCGGACCGTCGCCTGAACGGCGAACAATTCGGGGATCGAGACCGCGGACGCCTCCGGCTCGGCCAGCGCCGGCCGGTTGCCCCACTCGTCGAGGCGGTCGTGCTCGCAGCGGTCGAGCAGATCGATCGACGACAACCGCCGGGCGGGATCGGCGGCCATTGCCACCAGCGCCCGCCGCAAACGGTCGATCAGCGTGTCGATGGCCGCACGGTCAAATGCGTCCGTGTCGAATTCGACGCGAACACTGAGTTCGTGGCCCGGCGTCGCCACCACCGAAAGCGGATAGTGGTTGAATTCGCGGCTGTCGAACGCGGTAACGGCCAGCTCATCGGCGCCCGACAGGGCACCGGCGTCGATCGGATAGTTCTCGTACAGGAACAGCGTGTCGAACAGTTGATCGTGGCCGGTGGCGCGGTGAATCTCAGGGAGAGCCAGATACTCGTACTCGAGGGTTTCGTTGTGGACGCGCTGCAGCTGCTCCAACAGATCGGCGACTGTCGTCCGGGTGGTGGCGTTGGCCCGCACCGGCACCGTGTTGATCATCAGCCCCACAATGGATTCCGAGCCGCGCAGCTCGGTCGGCCTACCGGAGACCGCGGTGCCGAACGCCACATCATGCTGACCGGTCAGCCACATCAGCAGCTGCGCCCACGCGCCCTGCAGCACGGTGCTCACGGTGGTGTGGCACAAGCGGGCCAACTCGGTCAGGGACGCCGTGGTTTCGGCGGACATCCGGAAGGACGCGACGTCGTGGCGCCCTACCTGGCCAGACGTGCCCACCAATGTCGGCGCGTCGAAGCCCGCCATCACGTCGCGCCAAACCGCCTGTGCAGCATTGCGATCCTGCCGATCCAGCCAGCTGACAAAGCTGCGGTACGACGGGGCCGCGGGCAGCCGCTCGCCGTAGTAACTGCCGAACACCTCCCGCATCAGGATCGGCAGCGACCAGCCGTCCGCCACGATGTGGTGAATGGTGAGCACCAACCGGTATTGGTCTTCTGCGACGCGGATCAACGCCGCACGGAACGTCGGCTTGTCAGCCAGGCCGCAGACCGCGGCGCGCTCAGCGGCACACAGGCGTTCCACCTGCTGATCGGCGTCCGCGCCCGCGGGGTCCAACTCGACGTCCTGCCACCCGATCACCGGCTTCGCCGGGATGACCTGCACCGGCTCGCCGAAGTCTTCGCGGAAGCGGGCCAAAAGGTTGGGATGGCGGTTGACCACCGCCTGCACGGCCTCGCGCAGGCGCTGCGCATCGAGGGGGCCGTGGACGGTGATACCGAGCTGCACGGTGTACAGGTCGTCCAGACCCGGCACGAAGCTGGTGTGGAACAGCAGACCCTGCTGCACCGGGGTCAGCGGCAGCACGTCCACGACGTCGCCCTGCGAGCAGAGTTCGTCGATCTGCTGCTGGCTGAGTCGGGCGGGAGCGATATCGGATGGGGTAAGCCCGCCGCCGCCGGCTTTGACGTGCGCGCCGATACCGGCCAGAGCCTCAAACCACAACTGGCTCAGGCGGCCGACCTGCTCGTCGTTCAGCGCCGAGCGCGCCCACGTCCAGTTCGCCTGCAGCTGCGGCCCGGCGTCGGTGTCGATGGTGCCGGCATTGAGCTCCACCGTGTGCGCCAACGGCAGGGGCACCGCCGCAGCCATGCCCGCAAACGACAGGCTGTCCACGTTGATCCGCCACAAATCGCCGGGCAGGTCGGCACCCGCACCGAGACGGCCCAGGTAGTTGAACCCGATCGTCGGGTCAGACCCACCGAGATCAACCTCTGGGTTCAGGTAGCGCAGCAGACCATAGGTCAGCGGATCGGGCAGGGCGCGCAGCTGTTCCTTGGCGTCCTTGATCAGTGCGCCGAGTGCGGCCCCACCGGTGACCACCTGTGCCCACGACAGGCCACCGACCGTCACCGCGACCGGATATTTGGTGGTGAACCAGCCCACCGTGCGAGACAGGTCCACGCAGGGAGCCAGCTCCTCGTGGCGCCCGTGACCCTCGACGTCGATACCGATCGGCACAGCCGCGCCGGCGCCGAGAAACTCCGCGAACGCCAGGCCGAAAGCGATCAGCAAGATATCGCCGACCCCGGCGTGGAACGCCGCGGGCACCTCACCCAGCAGCAGGCGGGTTGTCTCGACATCCAGCGACGCCGACAGCTGGCCCGCGGACTCGTAGGTGTCCGCCTCGGGTTGCACCGTCGGCAACGCGGCCGGTATTGCTGCCACCTGTCGCCACGCCTCGGCCTGCGCCACTACCTCGGCGCGGCGCGCATGGTCGGCAAGCAGCGCCGACCACCGCGCAAACGATGTCCCGCCGGCGGGCAACGCCACGGGCCGGCCACCGTGATGCTGTGCCCAGGCGATGTTGAGGTCCTCCAACAGGATTCGCCACGACACCCCGTCCACGGCCAGGTGATGAATGATCAATGCCAGCTCGCCGGTGGACGTCGCCCACACCGCGCTGACCATCACTCCCGCCCCAGGGTTCAACCGCGAGCGGGCCTGTGCCAGCGCCTCATTCGACAACACATCGACGGTATGCAGGCATCCGCGCGCGTCCACCGACCCAGCTTCGGGTGCCTCCAGCGACCAGTCGCCGGCGCCGTCATCGTCGATGCGCAGCCGCAACATCGCATGCCGATCGAGTAGCGCCTGAAGGACAACCGCCACGTCGGCTGCCGTCACACCCGCCGGGGCGGCGACCACCATGGTCTGGTTGAACTCGTCGATCGGGCCCTCGACGTCGCGCAGGCAGCGCATGATCGGAGTGGCCACCACCGGGCCGATTCCCTCGTCGACGACGCCGCCTTCGGCACTGGACACCGTCGCGACCCGCGCCAGTCGCGCCACCGTCTGTTCGACGAAAACGTCACGCGGGCGGCACATCACCCCGGCTGCGCGCGCGCGGGCCACGACCTGCATCGACAGGATGCTGTCGCCGCCGAGGTCGAAGAACGAGTCATCGACCCCTACCCGCCGCATCCCGAGGACTTGGGCGTAGATCTCGGCCAGGATTTGTTCGACCGCGCCGGCCGGGGCCCGGTACTCACCGGCGGTGAATTCGGGTGCGGGCAAGGCACGCTTGTCGAGTTTGCCGTTGGCCGTCAATGGGATTGCCGGCAACACGACCACTGCGGCGGGGACCATGTAGGCGGGGAGCCGATCAGCCAGTGCCGCGCGGATCTCGGCCGGGTCGGCGGTGCCGGTGATGTAACCCACCAGCTGCCTGTTGCCCGGGCGGTCCTCGCGGGCGATGACCGCCGCCTGGTCCACCCCGTCGAGAGCAGCCAGGGCTACCTGGATTTCACCGACTTCGATCCGGTACCCGCGGATCTTGACCTGCTCGTCGGCGCGGCCCAGGTGTCGCAGCTGCCCGTCCGCGCCCCAGGAGACCAGGTCGCCGGTGCGATACATCCGTGTTCCGGGGGCCCCGAACGGGCACGCCACAAAGCGCGACGCGGTCAAACCAGCACGCCGCACATACCCGACGCCCACGCCACGACCGGCCAGGTACAGCTCACCGACCACCCCGGCCGGCACCGGCTGCAACCACTTGTCGAGCACGAACATTGCCGCCCCGGGTATCGGCGACCCGATCGGCACCAGGCCCGGTCCCGGCGTCAGCGGCGTACTCATCGATGCACACACTGTCGCCTCGGTCGGGCCGTAGGCATTGATCATCACCCGCCCGGGTGTCGCCCAACGATCCACGACGTCGGTCGGGCAGGCCTCACCGCCCACCACCAACGCCGTCGACTCCAGCCCTTCCGGTGACAGCATCGCCACCGACGACGGAATCTGAGTCAGGACGCTGACGTGTTCCGCGACCAGCAATGCGTGGAGATCTTCCGGGGACCCGGCGACTGCCTCCGGCACCACCAGCAGCCGCCTACCCCGCAGCAGCGCACCCCAGATATCCCACACCGATAGGTCGAAGGCCGAGGAGTAGCACTGCGCCCACACCCCGCCCGGCGGCAGGAGTTCGTCGAGCGCCTCGATCAGCCACGTGACGTTGTGGTGCGTGATGGCTACGCCCTTGGGTGTTCCGGTGGTACCGGAGGTGTAGATGATGTAGGCGACATTTTCGGGGGCGGGATACGGAAGTGGGGTGCCGGGTTGGGCCTCGATGGAGGGATCGTGGACATCGATGACCGGCAGGTCGGATTTGTCCAGCCGTGAGCGCAGTTCGGCCGTGGTGATCACGGCGGTCGGTGCGGCATCGGCAAGCACGAACTCCATCCGCGCCGACGCATGCGCCGGGTCGATCGGCAGATACGCCGCCCCGGTCTTGAGCACGGCCAGCATCGCCACGATCGCCTCCGCGCTCCGGGGGAAAAGCAGCGCTACACACTGCCCTGGGCCAACCCCACGGCCGGCCAGAAGATGGGCCAACCGGTTCGCGGCCTCATCGAGCCCCCGATACGTCATGGCGCGGCCGTCGAACGTCACCGCTATTGCCTCGGGGGTGCGCTCGGCGTGCTCGGCGAACACCGCCGGAATCGACGCCGACGCGGTTACCGGCCGGGCTGACGCCGCGCGATGCGACCACCTATCGAGCCGGTCGTTCTCTTCCGCATCGAGGATTTCGATCGAGGAGATCGGCCGTTGTGGATCGGCGGTCATTTCCATCAGCACCTGCTGCAGGCGTGCCGCCAGATAGGGAACGCCAAAGCTCGCAAAGGGTTGTCCGACCCCCGCCGTGCTGAGAAACAGCTGATCGGCGGCCCCGATGAAGAACAGGCCGAAGTGCCCGGCCGGGCCGTTGTTGGTGTACGTCGCGGTTGCCGGAGCGCCTCCGAGCTCCAGGGTCAATCGAGATGGGATGAAATTGACACCTACCCGGTTCGATGGCTCTCTGAGGCTGCGGGAGCCGACTTCACCGTCGAGCTGGTGCACCGGAAACCGTTGATGCTTCAGCAATTGTCGTATCTGGACGTCAACGTGCTGACAAAAATCGGCGACCGTTGTCTGCGGTGACGTCTGCAGGACCAGCGGCACAACTCCGGCGAGCATCCCTGGGAGCGTCTTCGACTCGGGACGTACGCGCCGGCTGACCGGGAAATCCAGTGCCACCTCCGAACCGCTTCCCGACCATGCATGCACCACGAGTGCGGACGCCGCGGTGATGACCGAATAGCGACGGATGCGCAGCTTCTTTGCCAACGCTTGCATCCGGGCGACGGCGGTCGCGTCCAATTGGACTGAGGCCGAAGGCGAACACGGGTCCCCGCTGGCGTTGGTCTGGGGGAGCTGATAGTCGTGTCCGCCCTCCGGCGGAAGGTTCTTGCGCCAGTACGCCTCGTCTTCCAGATAGTCGGTGGATGCTTCGTATCCCGACTCGAGGTCAATCAAATCCTGCGCCGAGCCGAAATAGGCGTCGGGAACGGGCGATCCAGCCACCATTGCCGAATAGATGGTGGCAACCCGACGGGACACCAGCGCCATGCCCAACCCGTCCAAAACGATGTGGTGGCAGCAGCCGAACAAGTAAAACTCCTCGGCCTGCGTCTGGAACAGGACGAATCTGAATAGCTGGCCGTTCAACGCCATCGGCGTGCGCTGGATGGAGGAAGCACTCCGACGGACGTCCTGCAGGGGATCGAGCGAGCCGGTCAGGTCGTGAAACTCGACCTCGACGTGCGGGCAATCGATCGGCCGTTGGAGCACCTGCCCGTTGATCTCGAAGAATGAAACCCGGAGCGGCTCGGCTTCCGATACCGCTTGGCGGATCGCCCGCTCGAGGACATCCCGGCGTATCGAGCCTTCGATCTTTATCAACAGGCCGAGTTGCCAATCCGTGCCGGCATAGCCCGATTCCTGCGAGAGCCAGATGTCCAGTTGTCCGCGTGTCAGCGGTAACGCCAGGCCATCACGCCCCATCGACTCCCCCAGAGCTCCACCCACTCGCCCCGCTTACCTCGAGTGGTTACTGGTCAAAATCCTGCCCGTCGCCTGCCGGTCGCGCAGAGATTTCGGCCGAATGTCCGGCCAATTCTTCTCGATGCGAATGCAGGAACGCCGCGCGTCCGCTCCCGTAGCGATCATCCGCCATCCAGTTGGGACATCGGCGGAGGCCGGCCACAGGCCGTGTCGCTCTTGATCGTTCGCCACATCACCCCGGAAGCCCGGCGCACGTCGTGTCTCCGGATCGGTGTGACGGTTGCCAACCGTGCTCGGGAGGCAACATTGTCGCCGCGTATCGGCGATTTTCCGAACGTGCGGGGCGGACCACGGTTACACTCCGTTTCGATTCGGGGGATTTACCGCCGGCGACGCACCTGATCTCGGGCGATCAACGTGAGCGCAGGCACCGGTAGGACGTGGGTGTTGAGTTTCGCCATTGGGAGGGGCGTCAATGAACCGACGATCGGATTATGTCTTCACTGAACTCAGCCATCACACGGACGACTGCGTGCCGGTAATACAACAATATCTTGATTTTCTTGTCCGTGGTGACGGTCGAAAAGCTCATTGTCCATTCACCGAGACGATGCTCGGAAAGCGCCAATTCTACTACGATACGAGCGATTTTCTCCTGGATGAGGAAGAATTTTTCCGGGCTATCGCGGAGATGCGTGAATTTCACGCTAGACATTCTGATCGTTATTTGGTTGTCGGGGTGGCGTATCAGAATGTCGATAATTTCCTGCAAGCGGTCGCTGCCCAAGGCGAAGTGTGGCGACAGAAAATGAGGCTCGAGCTTATAGCCGCTGGCCTGACGATTGCCTGGACTCATCCGAAAAATCCACTCGGCACCCATACGGATCGCGATAAGCCTGTCGAGCCTCTTTGGGTGAGCGATATTCCACTTCTTATGCTCAGGAATCTCGACAAGGGCGATGAACCGTTCATGGTGAGCGCCGATTCCAAGACCGCGTTCGTGCTGGGCATGAAATATCGCGAATCAATACCAATCGCGATACGTCCTGGCGCGATGAGTCCGCAGCTGGAATCGCACTATAAGTTGAACGCTCTGGCGGATCTCATGAATCATGTTCGACTTTCCTCCGTCAGATCGGTAACAGCCGATTTGGCCGGAGAACTCACGGTGCTTTTGAAAAGCGGAAAAACCTGCGCGCATGCGTGGAGTCCCTAGCCCGCGATATCGGAGGTAATGCAAAATGCTTGAGCTTCCGTGCACCCGGATTGCCGAAAGGCGGGAACGCCCCGTCGATCTGAAGTGACCAACTTCGGGGCAGGAAAGCTTAGCAACTTCGACCTGAGGGGAGCGCCAGGCGACGACATCTGGAAATCAACCATGAACGCCGCTTTCCGGCAGTAACAACGTTGCTTTTTAGCGACTAGGTCACAAACGTTTGCCCTGGTGAACGCCCCGGTTTAATCCGGGCCGAACATCCTGCGTCATCGCAATCCCCATGGACAGAGAAAGACTCGATTGGTTCTGCGCGGCAAGGAGGACGTGAATGTACTTTCGCTCAACCGCGTGGACCGTGCGCAAAGGCTTACGTATAGCCGCGCATTTATTGTGTTCACCCGCATGTCGAAATCGGCAAATAATTTATTGCGCGAAGAAGTATGACTAGCAAAGTCGGAACAAGGTGGTGCCACATGGTCTTCTATGCAGTGCATCGGCGGCGTATTCCTCGTCGGGCGCCGTGGTGACGGGGGTCGAAATGCTTGCCGCCACAGAGCTAAGGTCACGGAGCGCCGGTGATGTGGCCGCAATTCCGCGGGGCTTCCCAGCTCCCAGGTTCGTGCGGCCGACCATTGCGGTGCCGACCGTGCTGGTCTGGCTTGGGTCGCTCGTTGCGTGGTTGGGGGCGACGGCGGCGGTTCTGTGCGGAGTGAGTCGTTGGTGGTTGGCGGTCACCATCGTCGTTCAGGGTCTCGTAACGTTTTCCATGTTCTCGGTGCTGCACGAAGCGATTCACCACACCGTCGGCCGACCAAAGTGGATCAACCAGGTATTCGGTCGCTTGTCGATACCGTTCGTCTCGCTGTTCGCAACATTCCCACTGCTCGCGTATACGCATCTGGCGCACCACCGCAACACCAACGAAGGTATCCATGAGGATCCGGACGCGTGGAGTCTCACGGGTCCGCGTTGGCAGCTGCCGTTGCGCTGGTTGACGATCGATGCCTGGTATTGCCGCTTTTACCTCGCGCGCCTGCGCCGGCGCCCCCGTAAGGAAGCCTTGGGCTTTGCCCTACACCTCACTCTGACCCTTGCCTTCGTAACCACCATCCTGATTCTCGGCTACTGGCGAGAGCTGGTGCTTATCTATTTCATCCCACAGCGGATCGGCATGGTCATCCTCGCGTGGTGGTTTGACTGGCTGCCTCATCACGGTCTTGTTCCGATAAAGACCAATCGATTCCAGGTCACCCGCGCTCGGGTTGGCTGGGAGCGTGTTCTGTGTTTGTTATTGATGTATCAGAACTACCACGTAGTTCATCACCTCCATACTGCGATTCCTTTCTACCTGTACGTAAAGGCATGGCGGGCCGCAGAATCGGAGTATCTGGACCGAAACGTGCCGATCAGCACCGCGTGGGGCCAGGACATGACGCCTTCGGAGTACCGCAGATGGCGGGGGGTCAGTAGCGGCATCGTCGAAGCGGATCGCGGAGATCGGTGGGTAGCGGTTCGACCACACCTCGACGCGGCTGGCGCACCCCCGCCCTCATCATCCCGGCGGCGCAACGGACCGCCCGGCCCCTGTCCCGGCGGCGCGAAATCGTCCTTCTCGCACCGCGTGCCGCTACGTTAGGAAGTCAGCGTGAAGCTGGCCTGAAGAAGGACGGGACCGAGAGTGCTCAGCGTGGGGACGACGGCGCGGTGATCGCGGTCAGGTTCCACTTGTCCAGCCACGGCCGCACCAACTCGGCGACGGAGAATTTGGCGCGGGCGGCGCACCCGGCCTTGGGCGTGTAAGGATCACCGCCGCGGATGAGGATGCCGACGGCGCTGACGGTGCCGTCGCGTTCGTAGTGGTACACCGGCCCACCCGAATCGCCGCACTGGCCGCTCGCCAGGAACACGACCTTGCTGGCGGTGATCTCCACGATCTGCCCGCAGGCGTCCGCGCCCGAACCCATGCCGAACTTGCACAACTGTTGTCCGACTTGAAGGTTGGTGGCGACGCCGGTGACCGGTAGCGACGCGGCGACCGCCGCGGACCGGGGAACGTTGTCACCGTCGAGCATGATCAGGCCGATGTCGTGCTGTTCGTCGTGGACCCCCTCGCTGATCGTCTCGGTGAACGTGCCCAGCGTGGTGTAGGGAAGGACCCCGCCCAGGTTCATCGTCACCTTGCTCCGCTGACCGGGACGATTGCAATGACCGGCGGTGAGGATCCCGGCCCGGGCGCCACCTGTATGCACCAAAAATCCTGCGGTGCAACCCATTCCACCGGATCCGTCGGCATACTCGACGTAAATGCCGGCACCCGGACCGATGGCGCTGGCCGCCGGCAGATCGATCGGCGCCAGGGTCGGCGGCGCCGGGAGGGGAGGCTGCCGCGCCGGGGTGGTGGCCCTGGGGTACAGGCAGACGGCCGCCACCAGGGCGGCGGTGCTGCACACCGCCGCCAGGATGAGCAGTGTGGTGTGCAGTTTGGCGCGCTGCGGCACACCCGAGAAACGGCTCTTCGGCGTGCGTCGGCGCTGGTCCCGGCTGGGCAGAAAACCCAACACGGCCAGCACCGCCAACACCAGGGCACTGAGCGGCAGCGCGACGGTACGAGCCGGCGAATAAGGCGACCCCCAGCTGGCGAACTCCAGCGCGTACACGCCCCCCATTAGATCGGTCTTTGCCGCCTCGCGCGGCGCTCTCGACAGAGTTGGTGGATCAGCCGACGGTGGCCGGCTCGGGGGAGGGTTCGTCGTCGACGCGACGGTGTGCGCGGCGGTGGTGCCGGCGGAAGTGGCGGACCTCGATGATCAAGCCCGCCAGGCCCAGCGCGCTGGTGATCGCCGACACCAGGTACAGCAGCGAGCTCGGGTGACCGGCCAGCGCGTCGCCGAGGACGACGACGGCGGTGGTGCCGGGCAGCAGGCCGGCCAGCGTCGCCAGGCCGTACGGCAGCACCCGCACGCTCGACGCGCCGGCGGCGTAGTTCAGCGCCGAGAACGGCACCGCCGGAATCAATCGCAGCGACACGATCGCCAACCAGCCCCGCCGCCGCAGCCGTTCTTCCACCGTGTCGATCGATCGGTGGCGCACCAGGCGGTTCAACCGCCACCCGAGCGCCCGCACCAACAGCAGGGCGATCATCGCGCTCGCCGTGCTGGCGACCACCGCGATGGCGACGCCCAGCAGCGGGCCGAAGAGCAACCCGGCCGCCAGCGTGAACGCGGTCCGCGGGATGGGCACCACCGTCACGACGATGTGGGCGACCAAGAACGCCAGCGGGAACCACGGTCCGAGGGACTGCGCCCAATCGCGCATCTGCACCGGCGAGGGCAGCGGAAGCCACGACGCCAGCACCAGCAGCGCTGTGATGCCCACCACTGTCCAGACGATCCGCGACCGAGACACACTTCGCGCCGCCGCGCCGATGGCGCAGCCGAGATCGCGAAGCGTCGCGGTGATTTTGCTGGTGGCGGAACCCGTCACGGCATCCAAGGTTACGGGGCGCAGATGAATTGGGCGTTGCCCGCGGCTGGCGTTTCGTCCAGAACCCGGTCGGGTGGCGGCGCCTGGCGGTTTTTAGCGGAGAGCTCCCATCAATTAGCCTCAGTAGCTAAGTGGTATCCCCAAAGCTGTAGCCCAAATGCTGGGAAAAGGGAGCAATCGGTGTCCATTGATGTACCCGAGCTCGCCGGCCTAGAACAGGTTCGCGGGCGTTGGCGCAGTGCGGTCGCCGGAGTGCTGGCCAAGAGCACCCGGAAGGACCCCGAGCAGTTGGGGGACGCGCCGGAGCGCCTGCTGGAGACCCCGACGTACGACGGGATCGCGATCCGCGCGCTCTACACCGCGCTCGACGAGCTTCCCGAACCGCCGCTGCCGGGCGAGTGGCCCTACGTGCGAGGCGGCGACGCGCTGCGCGACGTCAAGACCGGCTGGCGGGTCGCCGAGGCGTTCCCGGCCACCCCGGTGCCCGGCGTCGCGGCGGCCGACGTCAACTCCGCGGTCCTCGACGCGCTCGGCAACGGGGCCAGCGCCCTGGTGCTGCGGATCGGGGAGTCGGGCGTGGCGCCCGGCCAGCTGGCCGACGCGCTGCAGGGCGTCTACCTGAGCATGGCGCCGCTGATCCTCGAAGCCGGCGCCGACTACGCGGCGGCCAGCGACGTGGCGCTGGCGCTGGCCGACGGGGTGGAACCCGACCAGCGCGCCACCGTGTCGATCGACCTCGGCGGCGACCCGCTGACCGCGGCGCTCAGTGAGCGTGCCGCCCCGAAGATCGAGGACGTGGTCGCCGTCGCCAAGCGGGCCGCCGAGCACACCGGCGTGCGGGCGATCACCGTCGACGGACCCGCGTTCCACAATCTGGGCGCCAACGCGACCTGGGAGCTGGCCGCCGGCGTCGCGGCCGCGGTGAGTTACCTGCGGGTGCTCACCGAGGCGGGGATGCCGATCGGCCGGGCGTTGCGCCAGATCAGCTTCCGGTTCGCCGCCGACGACGACCAGTTCATGACGATCGCCAAGTTCCGCGCGGCGCGCAACCTGTGGGCGCGGGTCGCCGAGGTCGTCGGCGATCCCGATGCCGGTGCGGCCGTCATCCACGCCGAGACGTCGCTGCCGATGATGACGCAGCGCGACCCCTGGGTGAACATGCTGCGCTGCACCCTGGCCGCCTTCGGTGCCGGCGTCGGCGGCGCCGACTCGCTGCTGGTGTTCCCCTTCGACGTGGCGATCGACGGCGGATTCCCGGACACCGCAACCAGTTTCGCGCGGCGAATCGCCCGCAACACCCAGCTGCTGCTGCTCGAGGAGTCGCACGTGGGTCGCGTGCTGGACCCGGCCGGCGGGTCATGGTTCGTCGAGGACCTCACCGCCCGGCTGGCCGAACAGGCCTGGCAGCACTTCCAGGCCATCGAGGCGCACGGCGGATTCACCGAGGCCGTCGATTTCATCGCCGCCCAGATCGGCGAGATCGCGGCCCGCCGCAGCGACGACATCGCGCACCGCCGCACGGCGATCACGGGTGTCAACGAGTTCCCGAACCTCACCGAACCGCCGCTGCCGCAAAGCGACTCGTCGTATTCGCCGCTCGCCGCCGGGAAGCTGGTGCGTTACGCCGCGGAGTTCGAAGCGCTGCGCGACCGCTCCGACGCCTTCGTGGCCCGCACCGGCTCGCGCCCCCGAGTGCTGTTGCTGCCGCTGGGCCCGTTGGCCGAGAACAACATTCGGGCAACCTTCGCGTCGAACCTGTTGGCCTCCGGGGGCATCGAGGCGGTCAACCCCGGAACCGTCGACGCCGCCGGCGTCGCGGCGGCCGTGGCCGAGGCGGGGGCGCCGACGGTGGCGGTCATCTGCGGCACCGACAAGCGCTACCAGGACGAGGCGTCCGGCGTCGTGCAGGCGGCGCGCGCCGCCGGCATCGACCGGGTGTATCTGGCCGGGCCCGAAAAGGCCGTGGCCGACGCCGAGAACCAACCGGACCAATTCCTGACCGCGAAAATCAATGCGGTCGAAGCACTGTCGGATCTGCTCACGAGGCTGGGGGCGTAGCCAGTTATGACGACCACTGCACCTGCTGTCGGCAGCTTCGCCGATGTGCCGCTGCACAGCGAACGGACCATAAAACCGGCGACCGAAGCCGCCGTCGAAGAACACGTCGCCGCGGCCGCGGCCGCGCACTGGTACACGCCCGACCAACTGCAATGGCACACACCGGAAGACATCGACGTCAAACCGGTCTACATCGCCGCCGACCGCGCCGCGGTCGAGGCCGACGGCTATCCACTGCACAGCTTCCCCGGCGAACCGCCGTTCGTGCGCGGACCGTACCCGACGATGTATGTCAACCAGCCGTGGACGATTCGGCAGTACGCCGGGTTCTCCACCGCCGCCGAATCCAACGCCTTCTACCGACGCAACCTGGCGGCCGGGCAGAAGGGCCTGTCGGTGGCGTTCGACCTGGCCACCCACCGCGGGTACGACTCCGACCACCCGCGCGTGCAGGGTGACGTCGGAATGGCCGGTGTGGCAATCGATTCCATCCTCGACATGCGGCAGCTGTTCGACGGCATCGACCTGTCGACGGTGTCGGTGTCGATGACCATGAACGGCGCGGTGCTGCCGATCCTGGCGCTGTACGTGGTGGCCGCCGAGGAGCAGGGTGTTCCGCCGGAGAAGCTGGCCGGCACCATCCAGAACGACATCCTCAAAGAGTTCATGGTGCGCAACACCTACATCTATCCGCCCAAGCCGTCGATGCGCATCATCTCCGACATCTTTGCCTACACCAGCGCCAAGATGCCGAAGTTCAACTCCATCTCGATCTCCGGGTACCACATCCAGGAGGCCGGTGCCACAGCGGATTTGGAGCTGGCCTACACCCTGGCCGACGGGGTGGACTACATCAAGGCCGGCCTGGACGCCGAGCTCGACATCGACAAGTTCGCGCCGCGGCTGTCCTTCTTCTGGGGCATCGGGATGAACTTCTTCATGGAGGTCGCCAAGCTGCGGGCGGGCCGGCTGTTGTGGAGCGAGCTGGTCTCCCAGTTCGACCCGAAGAGCGCCAAATCGCTGTCGCTGCGCACACATTCGCAGACCTCGGGCTGGTCGCTGACCGCGCAGGACGCCTTCAACAACGTCGCCCGCACCTGCATCGAGGCGATGGCCGCCACCCAGGGGCACACGCAGTCGCTGCACACCAACGCGCTGGACGAGGCGCTGGCGTTGCCCACCGACTTCTCCGCCCGCATCGCCCGCAACACCCAGCTGGTGCTGCAGCAGGAGTCGGGCACCACGCGGCCCATCGACCCGTGGGCGGGCTCGTATTACGTGGAATGGCTGACCCATCAGCTCGCGCAGAAGGCCCGCGCCCACATCGCCGAGGTCGCCGAGCACGGCGGCATGGCCCAGGCCATCAGCGACGGGATCCCCAAGCTGCGCATCGAGGAGGCGGCCGCGCGCACGCAGGCCCGCATCGACTCCGGGATCCAGCCGGTGATCGGGATCAACAAGTACCAGGTCGAGGAGGACCAGGAGGTCGAGGTCCTCAAGGTCGAGAACAGCCGGGTGCGCGCCGAGCAGCTGGCCAAGCTCAAGGAGCTGCGGGAAAGCCGCGACCAGCAGGCCGTCGACGCCGCGCTCGCCGAGTTGTCACGCGCCGCGGCCGCGCACGGTCGTGCGGGTGAGGACGGGCTGGGCAACAACCTGCTGGCGCTGGCCATCGACGCGGCCCGCGCCAAGGCCACCGTCGGCGAGATCTCCGACGCGCTGGAGAAGGTCTATGGCCGTCACCAGGCGGAGATCCGTACCATCGCCGGCGTTTACCGCGACGAAGCTGGAAAGGCCGGAAACATGGCCAGCGCAACCGAACTGGTCGAGAAGTTCGCCGAGGCCGACGGCCGCCGCCCCAGGATCCTGGTGGCCAAGATGGGGCAGGACGGCCACGACCGGGGCCAGAAGGTGATCGCGACGGCGTTCGCCGACATCGGCTTCGACGTGGACGTCGGATCGCTGTTCTCCACGCCCGAGGAGGTGGCCCGCCAGGCCGCCGACAACGACGTGCACGTGGTGGGGGTGTCCTCGCTGGCCGCCGGTCACCTGACGCTGGTGCCGGCGCTGCGCGACGCGCTCAAAGAGGTGGGGCGGCCCGACATCATGGTGGTGGTGGGCGGCGTCATCCCGCCCGGCGATTTCGACGAGCTTTACGAGGCCGGGGCCGCCGCCATCTTCCCGCCCGGCACGGTGATCGCCGACGCCGCAATCGGCTTGCTGCACAAGCTCGCCGAGCGGCTGGGTTACGACCTCTAATGATGCGCGCGAGACGGCAACTACCGACGGGGTTACTCGGGAAATGCGTCGCCAGTTGCGATCTCGCGGTGTGGAAATGAACCCAGAGCAGCTGGCCAAGGCGGTCCGCGGCGGTGACCGCGCGGCGCTGCCGCGCGCCATCACCCTGCTGGAGTCCACCCGCAAGGACCATCAGGAGAAGGCGCAGCGGCTGCTGTTGGAGCTGACGCCGGACTCGGGCAAGGCGCACCGGGTGGGGATCACCGGGATTCCCGGGGTGGGCAAGTCCACCACCATCGAGGCCCTCGGCATGCACCTGATCGAACTGGGCCATCGCGTGGCGGTGTTGGCCGTCGACCCGTCGTCGACGCGCACCGGCGGCTCGATCCTCGGTGACAAAACCCGGATGGCGCGCCTGGCGATGCACCCGGATGCATACATTCGGCCGTCGCCCACGTCGGGCACCCTGGGCGGGGTGGCCAAGGCCACCCGCGAGACGTCGGTGCTGCTGGAGGCCGCCGGGTTCGACGTGGTCCTGATCGAGACCGTCGGCGTCGGGCAGTCCGAGGTGGCCGTGGCCAACATGGTCGACACCTTCGTGTTGCTGACCCTGGCGCGCGGGGGCGACCAGCTGCAGGGCATCAAAAAGGGCGTGCTGGAGCTGGCCGACATCGTGGTGGTGAACAAGGCCGATGGGAATCACCTGCCCGAGGCGCGGTCGGCCGCCCGCGAGCTGTCCGGGGCGATCAGGCTGATATATCCGCGCGAAACCCTTTGGCGCCCGCCCGTTCTCACGATGAGCGCCGCGGAGGGAACCGGCCTCGACGAACTGTGGGAGACCGTCGAACGCCATCGTCAGGTGCTCAGCGAGGCGGGGGAGTTCGAGGCGCGCCGCCGCGGCCAGTTGGTCGACTGGACCTGGCAGATGGTGCGCGACAGGGTGCTGGACCGGCTGGCCTCCAACCCGGCGGTGCGCAAGATCCGGGCCGACGTCGAGCGGAAGGTCAAGGCGGGGGAGCTAACCCCGGCGCTGGCCGCCCAGCAAATATTGACGGCCGCGTCTGGCTAACGGATAGGTAAATAATCGGGGGGTTTCGCTCCTGCCCGGTGTGTAATCCAAGTAAATTCAAAAGTGTGACGGTGGATAGCCGAGTCAATCGCCGCGCGGTCCGTGTCCACGATGACCTTGACGCAGGTCACCGTGTGTCCGGCGCGGCGGACTCACACTTCGGGTGCGTCGTTCGTAGCTTTTCCAGCATGTTTCCCGCCCGCCGGTTCGGTGGCGGGGCGTTGGCCGTCTATGTGGACGGCCAGCCCGTCGTGGACGTCTGGACGGGGTTTGCCGACCGGGCCGGGCAGCGGCCGTGGTCGGAGAACACCGCCCCGATGGTGTTCTCCGCGACCAAGGGAATGGCCGCCACCGTCATCCACCGACTCGCTGACCGGGGGCTGATCGACTACGACGCCCCGGTCGCCGAGTATTGGCGCGAGTTCGCCGCCAACGGCAAGGCCGACATGACCGTGCGCCAGGTAATGAGCCACCAGGCCGGCCTCTCGGGGCTGCGCGGCGCCACCAAGGAAGACCTCCTCGATCACGTGGTGATGGAGGAGCGGCTGGCGGCGGCGGCGCCCGGGCGGCTGTTCGGCAAATCCGCATACCACGCGCTGACCTTCGGCTGGCTAATGTCGGGTCTGGGCCGGGCGGTGACCGGTAAAGGGATGCGCACGCTGATTCGCGAGGAACTGGCCGAGCCGCTGGGCGTCGACGGCCTGTACCTGGGCCGGCCGCCGGCCGGATGCCCGACGCGGGTCGCCGAGATCGTCGCGCCGCAGAACCTGCTGGGCAGTTCGCTCGTCAACTACGTCTCCCGCAAGGTCGCCAACGAGCTCTCCGGCGGCTTCCGGTCCATCTATTTCCCGGGCATGGTCGCCGCGGTGCAGGGCGACACCCCGCTGCTCGACGCCGAGATCCCCGCGGCCAACGGTGTGGCCACGGCGCGCGGCCTGGCGCGGATGTACGGCGCCATCGCCAACGGTGGCGAGGTCGACGGCATCCGATTCCTCTCCCGCGACCTGACGGCAGGCCTGACGGGCGAGCGCAGCCTGCGGCCGGACCGAAACATCTACGTGCCGTTGGCATTCCACCTCGGCTATCACAGTCTGCCGATCGGCGGCGTGATGCCCGGCTTCGGTCACGTCGGGATGGGCGGTTCGGTCGGATGGGCCGACCCGGCCTCGGGGGTGGCGTTCGCGCTGGTGCACAACCGTCTGTTGACGCCGCTCGTGATGAGTGACCACGCGGCGTTCGTCGGGATCTATGCGCTGATCCGCAGGGCCGCGGACAAGGCCCGCAAACGCGGATTCCGCCCGGTCACCGAGTTCGGGGCGCCGTTCTGCGAGCCGGGGGCCGTCGCGGGCTGAAAGCGCGCGGACAGTGAGTTCCGGCGATGCAAATGACCGCGTAATTTACACGGGGCGCTTAAATCGACTCGCCGGTTCGAATGACGGTGGTCGAATGCCCATGTGCGGTTGTTCGCATGCGATGTAATCTGTGCTGGATGTTTGCTCAGTTCATTCCCGCAAATTGCCGGGGCGTTGCTCGAAAGCAATGCCCGCCGGTAATCCCGCTTTTGCGGGTGTGCTGATGCCTCGACCGCGATTTTGGCACCCGGGCGCCGGGCAGCGAGAATCGTTCAGGTGAGCGCGCACCCGACAGTCTCTGGCCCCGATGCAACCGTCAACCGCCGGCCAAAGCGGCGAGGGTCGGCGGGCTCGACGCTCGCCGAGGTGTTCGACACCCGAAACAACGCGCTCAACGTTTGGCGCCTGGTGCTGGCGTCTGGCGTCATCCTGCAACACTCCTGGGCCCTCACCGGCCGCAAGATCTACCCGCCGGTGGAACAGCTGCTCACCCAAGTGTGGGTGGACGGATTCTTCGCGATATCGGGGTTCCTCATCACGGCGAGCTGGGTGCGCAACCCGCGGCTTCGCGAGTACTTCGTCGCCCGTGTTCTTCGCATCTTCCCCGGGCTGTGGGTCTGCGTGGCCGTGGTGGCGTTTGTCATCGCCCCGCTCAGCGTGGCGATCCAAGGAGGCTCGCCCGCCAAGTTGCTGCTGTCTCCCGCGCCGTTCGCGTACGTGCTGAACAACGCCGTGCTGAACGTCTATCACACCGGTATCGACGGAACACCCCGAAACGTCCCCTTCCCGGGCGTGTGGGACGGCGTGCTGTGGACCCTCGTATTCGAATTCCTCTGCTACATCGCGATCGCTGTTGCCGGTGTGGCGGGACTTCTCAAACGCCGCTGGCCCGCTCCGGTGGTGTTCGCACTGTTCTTGGTGGGTGCGGCGCTCGTGTCTTACCCGGTGGGCGCGGTGGAGACGATCCCGCAGATGATCACGCGTTTCGCCCTCGTCTTCGCCGCGGGAGCGGTTCTGCATCAATTCCAAGACATGATTCCCGCCCGGTGGTCACTTGTTGCCGTGAGCGCGGCCATCGTGGTGGTGGCCGGCTTGCTGGTGCCGAACTATCGGGTAATCGCGGCCATCCCACTGGCCTATGCCGTCATCGTTTCGGGAGCGCTGATCCACAACCAGCGCATGCGTTTACGCACGGACCTGTCCTATGGCGTGTACATCTACGCGTGGCCCATTCAGCAGCTGTTGGTGATCTGCGGACTGGGTGTCCTCCCTCCAGTCGCGTTCGCCGTTCTTGCCGCCGTCGCCACCCTGCCACTGGCCGCACTGAGCTGGTTCCTGGTGGAAAAGCGTGCGCTTGCGCTCAAATCCCGCTTCAAGCGCAAAGCGCGTGAACGGGACGGCGTGGTCGCTGACGCGCAACCGTCCGCGCAGATCGTCACCGGCGACTAGGTCCCTTGCGGATTCCGCGCCGCATTAGCCTCAATCTCACCTTTACCTAGAGACGAAAAGTCGTCCAGACCGAATGATTAATGCGCGTTGCTGAACGCGCCTCGTGGTCGGCGACGGCGTTGCCGGAAGCGCGTAATTGAACTTTGCCCCACAAATTGCAAACTCATGGATAATGACCCGTGATCCCGGGGGCCACATGACGCGCAACTGAAAGGTGTGGGCCACCGATGACAGCTCCCCGGACGAGCCAACCCGCCGATCTCCCAGAGTCATCCGCCCGCCAAGCAACCGCCGTCCGTCCGGTTGCGCTGTTCGTGTTGGGAATGGCGCGGTCCGGAACGTCGGCGCTGACCCGGGTTTTGTCGCTGTGCGGCAGCACGCTCCCGGCCGGAATGTGCGGCGCCGACGGGAACAACCCGCGCGGATATTGGGAGCCGCGGGCGGCGATCATGCTCAACGAGACGATCATGCGCCGCCACGGCAGCAATTGGTACGACCCGACGCTGCGCCTGCAGGAGGAGTGCGCGTTCGGCGCCGACGAGAAGGCGGCCTGGATCGCGGCGATCGCGGCGTATCTGGGCACACTGCCGGCGGCGCCGCTGGTGGTCATCAAGGAGCCGAGGATCACGGCGCTGTCGGGCCTGTGGTTCGAGGCGGCGCGCCAGGTCGGCTTCGACATCGCCGCCGTGATTGCGGTGCGTCATCCGCAAGAGGTTGTCGCCTCGGCGGCGAAGTACGTGGACACCTCGCGGGAGCTGTCCAGCGCATTGTGGCTGAAGTACAACCTGCTCGCCGAGCGGCACACCCGCGGGATCCCGCGCGTGTTCGTCGACTACGGCAACCTCCTCGACGACTGGCATCGAGAGGTGAAGCGCGTCGCCGCCGCGCTGGAAATCGATCTGGACACCGTCGACGAGAGCGCCGTCGAGGAATTTCTCACCCCCGAGCTTCGACGCCAGCGATACGGCGGCCCGGTGGCGGACCATTTCGGTGCGGACTGGGTCTCCTCCGTCTACGAGGCGCTGCACGAGGCCGCGCTCGACAACCCCCTGCACGCAGCGACTTTGGACCGGGTTTTCGAGTCGTATCAGGCCGGCGAGCGTGATTTCCGCATGGCCTTCACGGAATTCCACGCCCGCACCAACAGCCTGCTTCGCCGGGTGTTTCGCCCGTTCATCGTGAAGCGGATCCTCGAGGTCGCCGCGGTGGTGCACCGGCACCGCGGGGCCTGGGCGTAGGTCACGCCGTCAAAGATTAAGTAAGAAAAACAGGTTCGTAAAAAGGCCGCCTTGGTCCATCGCACGGGGCTATAGTCCTTAGCGGGCGAAATGATTCGAAGGTTCTCACCGGGGGGCAGAAGTTGCCGGTCACAAGTCAGCCGTGACTCGTGTGAGGAGCGGGGTATATCGCTTCCTCTTTGCCAAAGTTGTTGAGCAGGCTGCGATCTAGCTCTCTGACACCGTAGTGTGCGCGACGGTGTCGATTCCAAACGGTTGCTACGCGCATGGATCGCGCGCGCACCAAGTCGGAAACCCCTGGATATCAACCGAACTCCGAAAGTCGTTCAGGCGCACGGCCAGTGAAAGGTTGGATTCGCGATGAGATTGGCCCGGATGACCAAGCCCGTCGATCGCCCCGTTGGCTCCGGGAACCGCCCGGTTGCCCTCTTCGTGCTGGGACCGCAACGGTCGGGAACGTCGGCGCTCACTCGGGTGCTCTCGCTGTGCGGTGGCACCCTCCCGGCTGCGATGCTGGGCGCGGACGCCAACAACCCGCTCGGGTATTGGGAACCGCGAGCGGCCATTTCACTCAACGAAACGATCCTGCGCCGTCTCGGGACCAATTGGTACGACCCCTCGCTTCGCTTCCTGGACGACGTTTCACCCACCAAAGAAAAGAAGGCCTGCGTCGCCAAGGTCGGGGAGTACCTCTCCACGCTGCCGGCGGCGCCGCTCGTGGTGATCAAGGAACCCAGAATCACGACACTGTCCGACCTGTGGTTCGAGGCGGCACGCGTGGCCGGATTCGACGTCGCCTCGGTGATCGCGGTACGTCATCCGCAGGAGGTCATTTCGTCTATCGCGAAGTCCTGGCACGTCTCTCCCGCGCTAGCGAGCGCCTTGTGGTTGAAATGCAACGTCCTCGCCGAACGAAATTCGCGTGGCGTACCGCGGGTATTCGTCGACTACGCGAACCTTCTCGACGACTGGCGCCGGGAAATGAAGCGCATCTCCGCGGAGTTGCCGGTCGAACTGCACGCCGAGGACGAGGACGCCATCGAGGGGTTCCTCACGCCAGGCTTGCATCGGCAGCGGCACTGTGGCGCGGTGACGGATCTGTTCGGCGCCGATTGGATTTCCACGGTCTATGAAGCGCTTCGCGATGCCGCGCAGGACGATCCGATCGACATGTCAGCGTTGGACCGCGTTTTCGAGTCCTACCGGTCCAGCGAGCGTGATTTCCGTAAGGCGTACGAGGACTTTCACGGCTTGTCCAACAGCATGCTCTTCCGGCTTCTCCGGCCGGCCATCGCGAGGCCGGTGATGGAGGTCGTCGCGATGGCCCACCGGCACAGGGGGACTTGGGCGTAGCGCCTTTCGTCCATGTGGCGTGGCCTCGTGCCGCCCCCGATGCGCCGCCTATCCGCAAGGAATCCCCTGATGCGGCGGTAAGTCCCCGTTATGATCGACCGGACCGCGATCTCGGCGAGCGTGCCGATCGCATGTTTTCTTCAGCATCGCAAACGGGAGGCGTCGATTCGTGTCAGCGTCCGTGCTCATCACCGGTGGGGCGGGATTCATCGGGTCGGCGCTCGCGCGTCGTCTCATCGAGGCCGGTTACGACGTCGCCGTGATGGACGTGCTGCATCCGCAGGTGCACGGGGGAGATCGGCCGATCGAACTGCCGCCGTCGGTGCGGTTGTTCACCGGCGACGTCACCCACGCGCCCGACTTCGACGCGGTGCTGCGGTTGTCCCGCCCGTCCCAAGTCGTCCACCTGGCCGCCGAGACGGGAACCGCGCAATCGCTGTCCGAGGCGACGCGGCACGGCTCGGTGAACGTCGTCGGCACCACCCAACTCCTGGACGCCTTGAGCCGCTCGGGACACGTGCCCGACCAACTCGTCCTGGCGTCATCGCGAGCGGTGTACGGCGAGGGCTCATGGCAGTCCGGCGCGCACATCTTCTACCCGCCACCTCGCAGCCACGCGCAGCTCGTCGCGGGCCGCTGGGATCCGCAAGGCCCCCCGGATGAACAGGCGGTGCCGCTGCCGAGCCGCGCCGACCGCACCGAACCCCGGCCCACCAACGTGTACGCGGCGACCAAGCTCGCCCAGGAACACCTGCTGGCCGCCTGGACGTCCGCGCACGACACCAACCTCAGCGTGCTGCGTCTGCAGAACGTCTACGGCCCCGGGCAGTCGCTGACCAACTCGTACACCGGGATCGTCGCCCTCTTCGCGCGGTTGGCGCGCCAGGGGCTCGCGTTGGAGGTCTACGAGGACGGCCGCATCGTGCGCGATTTCGTCTACATCGACGCTGTCGTCGACGCCCTGTTCGCGGCGGTCCAGCGCCCGGCGACCCAGCCGCGCTGCCTCGACATCGGGTCCGGCCAGGCCACCACCATCCACGAGCTGGCCAACAAGATCGCCGCCATGTGTGGCGCGCCCGAACCGACCGTCGTCCCGAAATTCCGCGACGGCGACGTGCGCGCAGCGAGCTGCGACATCGAGCCGGCGATCAACGAGCTCGGTTGGCGCCCCGAGCGTTCGCTCGATGACGGTTTGCGCGCGCTGCTCGACTGGATCGCCGAGCGGCCCGAAGCCGCCGCCGGATCGAACGAATCGGGCCGCCCCGCCGTTGAACAGGCGGGACGCCGCTGAGAACTGCGGTCTGGAGTGACTGCTGGAAGCGGGGGCAGTGCTTATTAACGCCTATGATGGTTGCTACTCCCCGGTAGGGGCAGGGACGGGACCACCCACGCCAGTCCTTTCATTTTGAACCAGGGGGCAGCTTTGACCGTGGCCGATCGTGACATGCGATCTCCGTTCCTCGACACCAGATCCGCCTACCTTGACCTGCTGCGACGTAACCTCACCCGGTACGGCAGCGACGAGTTGGTGCCGGTGGGCTGGGACCGTCTGGGGCGCCCTCTTTTCAGCACCCGCAACCTGATGCTGGTCCGCAAGCGTCCGTTCAACGAGCATGCGCGAAAGTTGGGCCTGGACTGGCCGGCGGATGCCTTGACGATGATCGGCATGCAGCGGTTGACCAGCCTGCAGCGCTGCGTGGAAACGGTTCTGACGGAAGACGTCCCCGGTGACCTGGTCGAGTGCGGTGTGTGGCGCGGTGGGGCGTCGATTCTGATGCGCGCCGTGTTGTCCGCCTACGGGGACGAGAAGCGATCCGTGTGGCTATGCGATTCGTTCGAAGGGGTGCCGCCACCGGACGCCGCGCACTACGAAGCCGACAAAGGCATCAATTTGCATCGCGCCGCCGGAGTGCTCGCGGTGTCCGAAGCGCAGGTCAGGGCGAATTTCGAACACTACGGGTTACTCGATGACCGGGTTCGTTTCGTACCGGGCTGGTTCAAAGACACCCTGCAGGACGCCCCGATCGAAAGCATCTCCGTGTTGCGGCTCGATGGTGACCTTTACGAGTCGACGATCCAGGCCCTCGACGCCCTCTACCCGCGGCTCTCATCCGGCGGGTACTGCATCATCGACGATTACCACGCCATCGACGCATGCCGGCAGGCCGTGGCCGATTACCGCACGGCGCACGGCGTGACCGCAGAGATCGAGGAAATCGACGGCACCGGCGTGCTGTGGCGCAAGCCGTGACGATCGCGCAAACCGGTGCAGTGGGGATTCGGCGCTATCTAAAGTGATCGGTGCATCACCGTGATGGCGCAACCGAAGGGCTTTGATCCGCGATGAAATGTGTGCTGGCCAGCTACGGAACGCGCGGCGACATCGAGCCCTCCGTGGTGGTCGCCCGCGAACTGCAGCGCAGGGGCCATGACATGGTCATGGCCGTCCCGCCCGACTCGGTGAGCTTCACCGAAGCGGCCGGGCTGACCGCGGTCCCTTACGGGCTGGACTCGCAGACCTGGCTGGACGTCTACCGCAACTTCTGGACCTCGTTCTTCCGCGGATTCTGGAAGATCCAGGAGATGCGCAGCATGTGGCGCGAGATGTGGGATCTCAGCGACCAGTGCTGGGCGCAGATGAACACGACGCTAATGTCGCTCGCGGACGGCGCCGACCTGCTGTTCGCCGGCCAGAGCTACCAGGAGACCGCCGCCAACGTCGCGGAGTTTTACGACCTCCCGCTAGCCACCTTGCATCACGTCCCCATGCGGCCCAACGGCCAGGTCGTTGCGATCCTGCCGCCGCCGTTGGCGCGCTCGGCGATGACGGCGTTCGACTGGTACTGCTGGCGCCTGAACAAGAAGGTCGAGGACACCCAGCGCCGGCAACTCGGGCTGCCGAAGGCGACGGCGTCGTCACCGCGGCGGATCGCCGAGCGCGGATCACTCGAAATCCAGGCCTATGACGAGGCCTGCTTCCCCGGGCTGGCCGATGAATGGGCGAAATGGGACGGCCTGCGACCCTTCGTCGGAACGTTGACGATGGAGTTGACCACCGAGGCCGACGACGACGTGATGTCCTGGATTCACGCGGGGACACCGCCGATTTGCTTCGGCTTCGGCAGCATGCCGGTGGAATCTCCGGCCGATACCGTCGACATGATCAGCTCCGCCTGCACGCAGCTCGGCGAGCGAGCGTTGATCTGCGCCGGGAGGAGCGACTTCAGCGGCGTCCCGCTCGCCGATCACATCAAGGTCGTGGGGCCGGTGAATTACGCGACGATCTTTCCCGCCTGCCGCGCCGTCGTTCACCACGGCGGCTCGGGAACCACGGCCGCCAGCCTGCGCGCCGGGGTGCCGACGCTGATTCTGTCGATGGATGCCAATCAAACCATCTGGGGAGCTCAGCTCAAGCGGCTGAAAGTTGGTACCACGCGGCGGTTTTCGGCCACCGATCGCAAAACATTGGTGGAGGATCTGAGGCGGATCCTCGCCCCGGATTACGCACGGCGCGCTCGCGAGATCGCCGCCCGGATGACCAAGCCGGCAGACAGCGTCATCAAGGCCGCCGACGTGGTGGAAAAGTTTGCCAGCTCGCGGAGTCGCGCCTGACGCAGCAAACAGGTTCAGGGCCGTTGTGCTGGGGGAATAGTCGATTTTGCTATCGGTTTCGGTGCGCGGATGGATCCGGGTCGACTTCCCGTTTTCGCGGACACGATGTCGATAGTCTGGCAGACTACGGAAGGATCAGGCGACGACACCTGGGCTTCAGCCACACTGCCCACGGGTCGTCATAGTTCTACGGTCGGGGGGAAAGGCCGATGAGGTTGGCTTTGTCGCACTCGGCTACTCCGGTGCGCCGTTACCATCCCGCGTGGCCGCGGGGTGCCAAATCCGTTGCGGAACAACGACAACCAATGACGCCGACCGCGCCCCAGGGTAAATGGCGGGCCGCAGATTACCGAGCGGAAACGCCGCAGTCAAAGTTGCCCGCGCCGTCGGAGATTGACTAAGGTAAAGTCGCGATGAAATTTGCTGTGGCAAGTTATGGAACGCGTGGCGATATCGAGCCTTGCCTCACCATCGGTCGTGAACTGATGCGCAGAGGCCACTCGGTACGCATGGCCGTGCCGCCCAACCTTGTCGATCTGGCCGAGGAGGCCGGTGTGCCGGCGATTCCGTACGGGCCGGACATGCATGACTTTTGGAGCGACGAGTTCATCCGCGACTTCTTCAAAAACTTCATCCGCGGCCCGGTCAAGTTGATACGGGAAGCCTGGGAACCGGTACTGAAAAACTGGCAGGAAATGAGCGCGGCGCTGATGTCGGTGGGTGCCGGAGCCGATTTGCTGTTCACCGGGCAGCTTTACCAGGATTTGGCGATCAACGTCGCCGACTACTACGGCATTCCGATGGCCACACTGCACTACATCCCGATGCGGCCCAACGGCAGGGTAGTACCGGGGGTGCCCGCGCCCATGGTCCGCACCGGAATGGCCGTGTACGACTGGATGTGCTGGCGGATGAACAAGAAGGCCGAGGATCGTCAGCGGCGCGAGCTCGGCCTTCCCACTGCAACGGTGGCCTCGCCGCGCCGGATCGCCGAGCGGGGTTCGCTGGAAATCCAGGCCTACGACGACGTGTGCTTCCCCGGGCTGGCCGACGAATGGGCGAAGTGGGGTGGTCAGCGGCCGTTTGTGGGCTCGTTGACCATGGAACTGACGACCGATTGCGATGACGAGGTGTTGGCGTGGATCGCCAAGGGCACGCCTCCGATCTGCTTCGGTTTCGGCAGCATGCCGGTCGCCGAATCACCGGCCGACACGGTGAGAATGATCGGCGCCGCCTGCACGGAGTTGGGGGAGCGGGCGTTGGTCTGCTCCGGTTGGAGCGACTTCAGCAATGTCCCCCAGTTGGACCACGTCAAGGTGGTCGGCGTGGTCAACTACACGAAAATCTTCCCCGCCTGTCGCGCGGTCGTCCATCATGGCGGCTCGGGCACCACGGCCGCCGGCCTGCGCGCGGGGATCCCTTCGCTGATCCTCTGGACGGCCGGCGACCAGCCGATGTGGGGGTCGCGTGTCAAGCAACTGAAGGTAGGCACATCCCGGCGGTTCTCGAGCGCCACCCCTGAAACTCTGATTGCCGATCTGCGGACGATCCTTGCCCCGGAGTACACCACCCGCGCCCGTGAGCTGGCGACCCGGATGAGTAAGCCCGCCGAGAGCGCAGGGCGCGCCGTCGATCTGTTGGAAGAATTCGCTCGTTCGGGGCGCTGTGTTCCCGGGGTATCCACCGAGCGAAGTCGCTGAGCAACCGGTGACGGGTACAGCGAAACGCATTGATGGCGTGGAGGGGCGTCTAGGCTCTCTACCGGTATTACTGGCACGCGGAGTTAGGGGCAGTTATGGCGGTGACTGATCACGACACGCGGTTTGCATACCTCGATCTGCTCCGGCGTGACCTCACCAGGTATGGCAGCGACGAGTTGGTGCCGGTGGGGTTGTACCGCTTGGGACGTCCCCTCTTCAGCACGCGTAACTTGCTGCTGGTGCGCAAGCGGCCATTCAACAAGGATGCCCGCGACTTGGGCCTGGACTGGCCGGCGGACGCCTTGACGATGATCGGCATGCAGCGGTTGACCAGCCTGCAGCACTGCGTCGAGACGGTTCTGGAAGACGACGTGCCCGGCGATCTGGTCGAGTGCGGTGTGTGGCGCGGCGGCGCCTCGATCTTGATGCGCGCCGTATTGGCCGCCTATGGAGACGAGAAGCGAACCGTGTGGTTGTGCGATTCGTTCGCCGGAGTGCCGCCACCCGATACCGTCAATTACAAGGCGGATAAAGGAATCCGGCTGCATCGCCACGCGCGCATCCTGGGTGTGCCGCAAGAGCACGTCAAGGCCAATTTCGAGCGCTACGGTTTGTTGGACGACCAGGTGCGTTTTCTTCCGGGCTGGTTCAAGGACACCCTGCAGGACGCCCCGATCGACCGGATTTCGGTGTTGCGGCTTGACGGCGACCTTTACGAGTCGACGATTCAGGCGCTCGACGCGCTCTACCCGCGGCTGTCGCCCGGAGGCTTTTGCATCGTCGACGACTACCACGCGATCAAGGCGTGCGCGCAGGCGGTGACGGACTACCGCGACAAGCACGGCGTGACCGACGAGATCGTCGAGATCGACGGCACCGGCGTGCTATGGCGTAAGTCCTAAAGAGATCGCTGAAACTCTAGGTGTACGAGACGATTTGCCCTTCGGTGCGGGATGGGCGGAACACGATCATGATGAACCGATTCCGTTTGCACCGGACGGGGTACGTGCCGATGCTATGGTTGCCGCCGTGGCACCAGGGCTGACAACCGGCACCCGCCTGCGGATGTGGTGGGTGCGCACCGAATACTGGCTCGCGCGCACACTGTTGCCCGACGTCTACGCCAACGACGCGTTGATCACGTTCAACAACTTTCACGCGTTTCTGGATGATCCCGAATTCCAGCGCGCTTACCAGCGTGGCGCCCGCTCCCTGGGCAACGAGGATTGGTACCAGTGGCAATGGCGCGTGCACGTGGGGCTGTGGGCGGCGGCCAGCGCCAGCAAGCTCGAGGGCGATTTCGTCGAGTGCGGCGTCAGTTACGGGTTCTTGAGCAGCGCCATCATGGAGTACCTCGACTGGGATCGGCTGGGCAAGACGTTCTATTTGCTTGACACCTTCGCCGGTCTCGATCCGCGGTTCGTCACCGAGAACGAACGGCGGGCCGGGGCGCTGGAGACTAGCAAAGGGCATCTGCGCAACGGGATGTACGTGAACGGCGTTGACAGCGTCCGCGCCAATTTCGCGCAATGGAAAAACCAGCGCATCATCGTCGGCGCGGTTCCCGAGACACTGGAGCAGGTCGATGCGCCGTCGGTGGCGTATCTGCACATCGACATGAACTGCGCTCCCCCCGAAGTCGCTGCGCTCCGGTTCTTTTGGCCGCGGCTCACCCCGGGTGCGTTCGTGCTGCTGGATGACTACGCCAACCGGGGACGCGACGAGCAGCGCGCCGCCATGGACGAAGTTGCCGGCGAGCTGGGTGTGAAAATCTGCACATTGCCCACGGGCCAGGGCCTGCTCATCAAGCCTGCACGCTAGGCGAACCAGGCCTTCTCCCAAGGGTTTTAGCGCGCCGAACCTCGAGTTGCCCGCGCGATCTGGTTTCACGTTCTTTCACACGGGTAGGCCTCTGCTATGGCATTAGCATTGATCACCGGCGCGTCCAGTGGAATTGGTCTCGAGCTAGCGGAGCTGTTTGCCGAGCGGGGATATGACCTGGTGGTGGCGGCCGAAAACGACGGCATCTACCCAGCGTCCACCACGTTATCCCGGTGGGGCGTCGATGTCCGGCCGGTACAGGTTGACCTACGCACCCCGGAAGGCGTCGAAAAGCTCTATCGGCAGGCCACAGAGGGTGATCGTCCGATCGATGCAGCCGCGCTGAACGCCGGCATCGGCGGCGGGGGAAGCTTCGTCGAGGGCGACCTGGCGCACGATATGTCCATCATCGACCTCAACGTGCGCTCGACCGTGCACCTGGCCAAGCTGGTGCTGCGCAACATGACCCGGAGCGGCGCGGGGAGGGTGCTGCTCACGTCGTCGCTGGCGTCGATGGCGCCCGGGCCTTTCGAGGCGGTTTATCACGCCTCCAAGTCGTTCGTTCAGTCCTTCGCCGGGGCCTTGCAGGACGAATTGCGTGATACCGGAATCACTATCACCTCCCTGCTGCCCGGCACCATCGAGACCAACTTCTTCAACCGCGCGGGTATGGACGAGACGCGTGCGGGGCAAAAGCCGAAGGATGACCCGGCCGAGGTTGCCAGGCAGGGTTTCGAGGCGATGATGCGCGGCGACCGCAAGGTCGTCGGCGGATCTCTGACCACCAAGACCGTGGGTGTGGCCCTGCGTTTCCTGCCCGATTCGCTCAAGGCGGTCGCCAGTCGGATAAATTCCACCCCCGCCGGGCGGCGATAAGGCGGCCTCAGCCAACCACTTTCCGGCGGACGGCCTCCTCCAAGAGGTCGGCGGTGGTCCCGATGCTCTCGGCGGGCTTGCTCATCCGGGCGGAGAGTTCCCGGGCTCTGGTCGCGTAGTCCGGGGCGAGGATGGTACGCAGGTCCGCCACCAGCGAGCGTGG
The DNA here is from genome assembly GCF_035666375.1 of Mycobacterium sp. 5-140-3-2. Taxonomy (NCBI): domain Bacteria; kingdom Bacillati; phylum Actinomycetota; class Actinomycetes; order Mycobacteriales; family Mycobacteriaceae; genus Mycobacterium; species Mycobacterium sp. 5-140-3-2. The sequence continues at coordinate 3,424,448 of NZ_CP142025.1, read as the reverse complement.
GGTGGTGGCCGAAAAGCGTCGGGCGGCACCTACTTTCAAGCGTTTGATCTGGGCCGCCCAATACGGCTGATCGGCCGAACTCCACAGGGCCAAGGTGGGGATTCCCGCGCGCAGGCTCGCGGCCGTGGTGCCCGAACCACCGTGATGAACGACGGCACGGCAGGCGGGGAAGATGGACGAGTAGTTGACCGGGCCGACGACTTTGACGTGGTCGAAATGCGGCACGTCGCTGAACTCTGTGCCGCCGAAGCAAATGAGCGCCCGCTCGCCCAGCTGTGCGCAGGCCGCACCGATCATTTCGACGGTGGCGGTGGGGGATTCGACCGGTATGCTCCCGGACCCGAAGCAGATGGGTGGTGTTCCCGAGGCGATCCACGAGGCGACATCGTCGTCGGCGTCGGTCGCCAACTCCATGGTGAGTGCGCCGACGAACGGACGGCGGCTACCCCATTTCGCCCATTCGGCGGCCAGGCCGGGAAAAAACACGTCGTCGTAGGTTTGGATTTCCAGCCAACCGTGGTCGGCGATTCGTCGCTGCGAACGATGTGTCGCCTTGGGCAGTCCGAGTTCTTGGCGCTGCGCGTTGTCGACCTTCTTCGTCGAGCGCCAAAACAGCCACTCGATCGCCGTCATCGTCGAGCGGACCAAAGGGGCCGGCATGCTGGGCACCAGGCGGCCGTTGGCGCGCATGGGGAAGTGATGCAACGAGGCCAACGGAATGTCGTAGTACTCAGCCACATTGGCGGCGGCCTGCTCGAAATTCAGGCCGGTGGTGAGCAAGTCGGCCCCATCCGCGAGCGACTTCAGCGTCGTGCTCACGTCCGGCCAATACTTGATGATCGGGTCCCAAACTTTGGGCAGCTGCCTGATCGGATTGCGGAAGAAATCCGCCCACATGTTCCGCAGGAATTCCTCGTCGAGGAACTCCTGCACTTTGGGGCCGTAAGGAACGGCTACCAGCCCGGTCGATTCGACGAAGGCAACCAGTTCCGGGGGGACGGCCAGTCGTACGTCGTGCCCTCGGCGCACCAGTTCGCGACCCACGGCGGCGGAAGGCTCGATGTCGCCGCGAGTTCCGTAACTCGCCAGGGCAAACTTCATTGTGGGTCCCAGCCTTGTGTTCCTTGACTTCGAATCGGTCTGGTCGTTGTGCTGAGACTAGCTAATCAGCGCATCTCCAGCGTGAAGAAGACTGTGAAATCAGCGGGCAGCTTACCGCGTGAGCGATGTCGCCCCTGTGTCGTCGACACTGTCCGCGACGGTGGCGCCGATTACTGATGGTGCTCGGAAGTGGTTGACCGCGGAGAATGGGCCAAGTCAACAGGTTGCCCAGGCATCGGGTGTCGCACGGCCCTTCAGTCAGACGATTTCGCGATAGATTCGTGCCGTGTCTGCGGCGCACTTGTCCCAGGAGAAGGCGGCGAGGCGTTCATATCCACGCGCTCGCAGGTCTGCTTGCAGGGCCTCGTCGGTTGCGACGCGCTCAAGAGTAGTGCGTAATTCCTCGGGGCTATTGGGATCGAAATATGCGCCTGCGTCTGCGACTACTTCGGGGATCGATCCTGCGTTGCTGCACACAACCGGGCACCCGTGGCTCATGGCTTCGAGGGGTGGAATCCCGAATCCTTCGTATTTTGAGGGGCAGATGAACGCGGCGGCCGCCTGGTAATGTGCCGCGAGTTCGCGGTCGGTGCCTGACTCGAAACGCACCTGGTCGCCGATCCCCAGCCGATTGATTTCTTCCTGCTCGTCGCGGCGCAACGGGGGTCCGCCGAAGGCTATCAATTCGAATTCTCGCAGTACCGGAGAGCTGCTATACGCCTGCAGCAACGTGCTGAAATTCTTATATCCCCCTCGCAGTCCGACGTACAAGAGCGTCGGTCTTTGTCCGCGTAAACCGTCCTGTGCCGAGTCAGCTTCGGCAGTCAGCGAATAGCCAAGGTGCACGACACTGGTGCGCGCTGGGTCGATATCGTGAAGACGTACCAGGTCTTGCCTGGTGTTCTCGGAGATGCAGATGATGTGGTCGGCGCGTTTGACCGCCGCGCGCTTGGCGGCGATCGCAAGTTTGGCGTTAGGCATGAAGAGCTCGTGGATCATGTCGTAGACCGTGACGACGCGGCGCCGTGCCTTACCCAATGGTTTGGCGGAGAAATAGGTTTCGTGCACGATGTCGGGATTGGCTCCCCTCCATGCTAGGGGCGCAGCCAACCGGTTTGTCAGTCCGAGCGCAAGGGGGATGCCTGCGAATTCGGAGCGCACGTACTTGCCCCGCGTGAGGCCGCGGGCGGAGTCGTTCGCCAGGTAGTTGTTGATGTGCAGTGGGGCGATGACCGATGCCTCCACGCCGTGGGCGGGAAGGCGGCTTGCCAGTTCGACGAAATAGCGTGAAACACCACCGTATCGCTGGTAAGCGAAGATGTGATGGTCGAATGCGACTTTCATAGGGGCTGGACTCCCGTGTGTTCGGCCTCAACCATGGCTTTGACGACGTCGTGCATTCGGTAGGTCGGCGACCAGCCGAGCACGTCTCGTGCTCGGGACGCATCGCCGAGCCCTCCGGTGAGATCGGAAGGGCGCCTAAGCGCCTCGGAAAGATCGGTATGTTCTCGCCAGTCAAGACCGAGGTGATTAAAGGCGGTCTGTGCGAATTCTTCGAGAGTGTGGCTTTGTCCGGTGGCGATCACGAAGTCTGAGCCGCTGGGTTGCTGCAACATGCGCCACATCGCGTCGACATATTCAGGTGCCCATCCCCAGTCTCGTTTGATGGCAATGTTGCCCAGCGTCAAACGTGAGCGCTCGCCTTTGGCGATGCGGACCGCGGCGGCCACAATCTTCTTGGTCACGAAACGCTCGGGGCGCAACGGCGATTCATGGTTGAACAATATGCCGGTGCTGGCGTGCAGCCCGTATGCCTCCCGGTAGTTGGCGACCAGCCAGTGTGCTGTGCTTTTCGCTACGGCGTAGGGGCTGCGGGGGCGGAAGGGGGTTTGCTCATTTGCCGGCTGGCCTTCGGTGTCTCCGAAGCATTCACTGGAGCCGGCGCTGTAAAAGCGGACGGGCTCATCCAGAAAACGTATCGCTTCGAGCAGATTGATCGTGCCGACGGCCATGCTGTCCAGGGTTTCCACCGGCTGTTCAAACGATAGCCCGACTGAGCTTTGGCCGGCTAGGTTGTAAATCTCTTGGGGTTCGGTTTCCCGCAGTACGTTGAGCACGCTGCGGAAGTCATTGGCCGCCATGGATTCCAGGCGAACATGATCCCGGACTCCGAGCCGCACCAGGTTGGGGAAGCCACCGATCTGAGCGTCTCGCGACGTGCCGATTACCTCGTAACCTTTGTCGAGCAGCAGGCGCGCCAGATAAGCGCCATCTTGGCCTGAAATGCCGCAGACAAGCGCTCGCAATAAACCCTCCTGGGGATCGCCCGCACCACCAAAAGTACCGAAGGAAAGAACAGTCCGAACGTACGCCACGGTTGGACCGATGAGCAATCCAACCTCCGTCGGTGCGCTGGCGAAAGATCGTGATCGTGCACCTGTCGTTGCCGCAGGTGAAGCCGGGTAGGCGCACCCGCAACCGGGTCGATGGCCCACCACCGGCAGATTGGCACTCGTTCGACATGATCATGCAGTTGGCCGGTCTCACCGCAGTCGATCCAGGTCAGCTCCTGGGCGATCGCCGCACCAGTGATCGTCACCAAACTCAATCGTGCGCATGATCGTGTCGGCAACAACGTTGAGCGGGCAGGCACTGGCCTCAGACACGGGCAACCTCGGTGGTGTGGCGGTCGAGTGTAGGAACCCGAATCGTCACGCACCGAGGTCCCACCTCAACTCAGCGACACGCATTCACCGTGATCAACCAACCAACCACGCACTCTCATTTCGGAAGAGCCGTTAAACTCGTGGGGTCATTGCGCATCGCCAACCCGGCTCTGGTGATCTACATGGCGGCGCAGGCGTTTGTACGGCGAAGTTATGCTGAGCCGTTCGAGGATGTTGGTTTCGGGATAGGGAGCAGTACGGAGTGCGAATTGAGATAGGAAAGCGCCCGTGAACGAGCAGGAAAAAGTTGGCGCTGTATGTGGGCTTACCCTCCTCTCTTCTCAATGGATTTCCGCGTCCACTAGTGCTCGATACTCATACCATTTCGCCGCGCTTGGGGGCCCCGCAGGATATTGCGGCGACGATTGTCGAAGCCCTGCCGGGTCGGTGCCCATCCGGATCGTCCCTGGGGGCACCGTGACAACCCGAAAACCGTCGTTTTGGAAGTACCTTGAGAACCGTGTGGAGTTCGAGATCGATGACTCCCTGGACAATAAGCTGCTGATGTCAGTGGCGCCGCGCGGGTTCCTGCGCAGAAAGATGTGAACGTGAATGGCCAAGTTCGAATAAGTGTCGGCATTCCCGTCTACAATGGCGGGGCGTCTCTTGAGCAGGCCCTCAGATCTATAAATTCTCAGTCGTTCCGCGACTACGAGGTGATCATCTCCGACAATGCGTCCACAGATAATACAGCTCAAATCTGTCGAGAAATGGCTGCAATTAATCCCCGAATAAAGTACTTTCGCCAGGAAAACAATATTGGCGCCGCTGCCAATTTCAAGTTCGTTTTGGATAAAGCAGTCGGTGAATATTTTCATTGGCTTGCCGCAGACGATACGCGGTCAGACAATTTCTTGGAGTTGAATATCAACTTCCTGGAGGAAAATGTCGACTATGTAGCGTCAACCTGCCCGAACAGGTTCATGGGGCAGGCTGAAGCGGACAATGTCACCTTCTCGCTTGTCGGCACTCCGGGCGAACGCTTTGCGGGCTTTATGGACCATTGCTGGCAATCTCAAGCTGTGTACTACTCTGTGGTTCGGACCGCGATCCTGCGCCAATGTGATGTCATCGGTCAGTCATTCTGGGCGGCAGATTGGGCGATCGATCTGTTCCTTGCCTCGCGTGGAAACATAAATCGAACCGATGGCGGCTGGTTGGAACTCGGTGTGTCGGGAGCCAGCAGCCGCGCGGACGCATACCGTGTTCTCCGAGGTCGCCGCATCGAAGCTGTACTGCCGTTCTTCACTTTCTCGGCCTACGCGCTCAAATTGGCTAAGTCTTTCCCCCTGACCGACAGGGTGTCGCTATTGTCTCGGCTCGTAGTACTCAACTGGCGCGTGGCCTATGGGAGAGTATTCACCGCGTTGTATCAGCGGTACAAGGCCGGTATGCGCCCAATGCTGAGGGGCGACTGAATGCTGCGCAGTACCAAGTAAGTCACTATTTTGTTATCGCCTGGGTATCAAAGCGGTTAGATCAGCTGCCCACGGCTCTGTACAGAGCTTGCCGGGCTGTCGCAGCCTTGCTAAGAAGCCGCACGTCACCGGATCCTGCGGAGATACCCGTCCGGCGCCATGGTTAGTTGTAATTTTTGCGGAATTTTGCGGTCAATCTCGAACTCGGAATGCGACTTGAGAAATTCCCAGACTGCCGTCTTCGGGTTGTTGCCTGGGCCCCACGGCCGGTCGGGGTATTTGTCCGCGCCCAAGTCCTCGATTACGGTATCGAATACCACGCAATAGCTATTCGGAGTCACAAGAGGTGCGTAGGCCGACAATTCGGCAAGGACGTGCTCATGCGTGTGGTTGCTGTCGAGACAAACGAGCACGGGGCCATCGCTGCGCGCCAGACCGTGAACCTGTTGAATTATGTCCGGGTCAACGCTGGACCCTTCGATCATCGTAATGTATTTATACATTGGGTGGGCTTCTATCGCAGCACGATTATGAGCCCGTATGTCGATATCGACGCTGATTACGCGTCGGCTGGGAGCCCGCACGTCAAGAGGTGTGTCATTGGTGATCGCGTCACACATGTCAAGCAGTGCGAGCATCGAAGCGCTGAGGATCAATGACCCCCCATGCGCGATCCCCGTCTCGACAATCACACTAGGCTTAACCTTCCAAATCAACTCCTGTAGACAGACGATGTCCTGCGGGTATTGGATGATCGGCCGGCCGAGCCACTCGAAATTGTACGAGTAGCGATGCGTAACGCTTCGATCGGTCCATTCGGAAGATAGGCGAGCGATTTCGTGGTCTTTCGCGAGAGCCTCTACATTCTCGATCACGCTCCGCTGATGGTCTGTCAGACTTTGGTCGGCCACGTTCATTCTCCTAAGGTGATTGACGGCCCCAGCTCAAGCGGAGTCGAGAGTCGAGCCCGCCGGAGAGGATGATACTTGTGTCGATTTTCGGTGTCTCCTTGTCTGAGACGCCGGTGGTTGGAGTCCGCACTTGGAAGTTGCGATTTGGGGGACCGGCCGTGGCCGTCGTCGCTGTTCATTCGACGGCAACGCGCCCGGAGATCCCCTCACACAGTACCGATCACTATCGTGCCGAATCCGCAACTGAAGCTACCCAAGGCGGGCCCGGTGTCTCACCACCCCCGCACCGTTTAGCGCAATCAGCGGCATGGCGGTCCTGTGTTTCAAGCAGCGGAGCAACACGAAAACGCTCGGTGCAGTGAAACGCCAAGTCAACCACGGCACCAAACCAACCTGCACGACGATGTCACCGGAGGTTTGCAACTCATGACACTGCTGCGTCGATCATGTGTGGTTATTGCCCACTAGCGACGCCTCAAGCGGATGGACGACTCTTGGTAAAATTTTGACAAAAAACGTAAAGCAGCCCGGGTGTGCGCAACCGCATGACATGGCATACGAAAGGGGTAAGGCTGCCCCTTTTATCGTTGTGCTGTATGCGTGCACCGACTGATCAAATCAGATCAATTTTCCGTAAGTCGTCAGAATAGCCCGGGTGTTTACGACGCACATACCTGACGAACAGAAGACGCGAGATGCTGGAGTTGCTGTATATGGGTACACCTGGGTGCGGTACTGCCATGGACAATGTGTGCAGATGTATCAGTGTAAGGCCATTCCCATATCGTCATCTCTCATTGCACACCAACAACTTTCGGAGGGTCAAACGCATTGTCAGGTTTGGCGCCAAAACGTAGCAAATCGTTACGGCCATACTCGTCGGCTATGTTTTCCACGAGTTTGCGTACTGTAATTCCTTGTCCTGAACAGATGTTGACAGCGCCTTTGCGATCACTTAGCGCGGTGTCCACAATCATGCTGGCTGCGTCTTTCACGTCCATGAAGTCCCTGACCTGATCCCCACGCGATAGCAGCACCTCTTCACCCGCTGTGAGTTGCCGGCGCACATAGGGAATCAGGCGACGCTCGTCCTCGCCCTCGCCATACAGGTAGAAGATCCGGCACCACGCAAAGCTGTCGGCATCGAAGTAGCGGCTCAGCGTCATGTAGGCCGACGCCTTACACGCCGCGTACAGCGTAGTGGGTGCCAGCGGGGTGGTAGTGGTCAGTACGCCTGCTGCGGTGTCGTATTCAGCGCAGGTACCGATACCGACGAATCTCTTACCCCCCGCTTCGTGAAAGGCTTTGGCCAGTTTCAATGTGCCGGTGAGGCATTCCATGTTCTGTGGGGATTGCAGATACTTGCCGGGCTCGGCGTACCAGGCCAGATGGATGAGTGTGTCGGAGCCGGCCAACAGTTCAGATAGGTTGGAGATGTCCGTCGTGAACAGGTCGTTCACCGTGGCCACATCGACCGACGTTGGTAGATCGCCGCCGTCGCGAACCACAGCCCGTACGCGCTGACCGCGCTCGAGCAGCTCCCTGAGCACCTGCCGGCCGACAAAGCCGGTAGCTCCGGTCACGACGACAGTCATGACCAGACGAGGATGTCGACGAAGACGGGCTTGGCCCCCAGGTGGACGATCGGCGCCGCCGAGGCGATCCAGTTGGTGTCAGCCATGATGACCTCGTCGCCGGGCCCGATTCCGAGCGCAGCCATGCCCATGTGCAGTGCGCCCGTGCAACTCGACGTGGCGATCGCGTGCTTGACGCCGAGGTGCTCCTTATACGAGTTCTCGAACCTCCCGATGTACGCATAACACTGCTCACCCCAGCCGTTCGCGGCGGCATCGGTGGCGTAGCCCACCTCGAGGTCGGTGATCGACGGCTTGGTGTACGCGATACGGGGCTTCACAGGAAGCTCAATTCAGGAACCGCCGTCACGAAAATCGCACCTGCCTCGGCAAGATCTTTCAGCTGCGTCCGCACTTCCTGAGCGATGTTCCTGGGCAGGATCACCACGTAGTCTGGCGAATTTTCCCACAGCGCCTGCGGCGCGCGGATTGGAATGTGGCTTCCCGGCAGGAATTTCCCTTGCTTGGATGGTGCGGCGTCACAGACGTAGGGCAACAGGTCGGGCCTGATACCGGCGTAGTTCAGCAAGGTGTTGCCTTTGGCGGCCGCTCCGTAGGCGGCCACTCGTCGGCCGGCACGCTTCTGTTCGATCAGAAAGGCCACCAGATCGTCCTTCACCCGGTCGGTTCGCTTCTGGAATTCGGTGTAGGTCTCCAGCCGAGTCACCCCGAACTCGGCCTCGCGCGCGAGCAGCGCGGCGACGCGGTCCCTTGTGACGATCGCTGCGTCGGTGTGGCAGCCATATACCCGTAGGCTACTGCCGTGAGTTGGCAGCTCCTCGACATCCCACACGCGCAGGCCGGCTTCGGCGAAGATGCGGACCACCGCGGTGAGTGACAGGTAAGAGAAATGCTCGTGGTAGATCGTGTCGAACTGGGTCTGCTCGATCAATGGGACAAGGTGCGGAAATTCCAGTGTGACAGTGCCTTCCGGCTTGAGCGCTGCAGCCAATCCCCGGGTGAAGTCGTTGATATCGGGCACGTGTGCGTACACATTATTGCCGGCGATCAGATCCGCCGACCGTCCTTCATCTGCCAGCCCGCGACCTAGGGCTTCACCGAAGAATTCCCGCATGACTGGGATGCCCAGCGCCTCAGCTGCCGCCGCCGTGCTTGCCGTCGGCTCGATTCCCAGGCAGGGGATCCCCGCTGCCACAAAGTTTTTCAGAAGATAGCCGTCGTTAGAGGCGACCTCGATGACGAAACTCTCGGGCCCAAGCTGCAACCGGTCGGTGATCATGCGCGCGTAGTCGGCGGCGTGATCGAGCCAACTGCTCGAAGTGCTGGAGAAGTAGGCGTAGTCGGCGCTGAACAATTCCTCAGCCTGGGCGTAGTCCTCGGTCTGCACCAACCAACACCGGTGACACACCCTCACGCGCAGCGGGTAGTGCACCTCGGGATCGGACAGCTGCTCGGCGTAGACATAGGCGTTGGAGGGGGGTGCAAAGCCCAGGTCCACAAAGCTGTGTTCCAACGCCATGTCGCAGTGTCGGCAGTTCATAAGGCGACTCCGGTGAAATCGGCACTCAATAGCGGATGGGAAAGGTCACGGGGCGAAAGGTCTTGTGGCGGCAATGGCCACGTAATGGCGAGCCGCGGATCGTCGTGCCGTAGACCGCCCTCGGAGGCCGGGTTATAGAACGCGGTGTGCAGGTAGAGCAACTCGCTGTGGGGCTCCAACACCTGGAAGCCGTGGGCGAAACCCTCAGGAATGACTAGCATTTGCGCGTCGTCCTGGGTCAGTTCCACGGCGTGCCACTGCAAGAAGGTCGCGGATCCGGCGCGCAGGTCGACCGCGACGTCCACGACCCGACCGCGAAGGCACCGGATCATCTTCATCTCCGCGTGCGGCGGGTGTTGGAAATGCATGCCGCGCACGGCGCCGACGCTGCTGGTACGGGAGTGATTGATCTGCACGATCTGGCGCTGGCCCAGCACGGGCTGCAGTTCCTCGGCACAGAAGAGGCGGGTGAAGGCGCCGCGGGCATCCCGGTGCGGTACCGATTGCGCAATCTTGACGCCGGCCAGCGGCGTGTCAAGGATTTTCATGTTGTCGCCCAACCTAATCCCGCGCTGGCCGCATCGGCGACGTAGGTCTCCAGTTCCTCGGCGCTCGGCAGTGCACCCGATTCCATCAGAAGGCGATACCAGATGGCTGTGTGATGGATTGCCTGGTCCAGCTTCCACACGGGACGCCACCCCAACTGTATCCGCGCCTTGGAGCTGTCGAGTTGCAGTAGGCCTGCCTCGTGCGGCTGGGGATCAGATGTCACTTGCCAGCGCAGCTGCGGCCAGGTGTGCGCAAGTTCGTGGAGTACCTGCTCGACGGTCCGGTTTCCTTCGCCGTCCGGCCCAAAGTTCCACGCGTCGGCGCAGGCAGTGTCGCCCGCCACGAGTCGCTGACCCAGCACCAGATAACCACTGAGGCAATCTAATACGTGCTGCCACGGTCGCGTCGCGTGCGGCGAGCGAATGACGAGGGGCTCGCGGGCGGCAACCGAACGCACCAGGTCTGGAATCAGTCGGTCCTCGGACCAGTCGCCACCGCCAATCACATTGCCGCCGCGGGCCGTTGCGAGCAGCGGTGCCGACGGCTGTTGCAGAAACGCGGTCCGATAGCTCGCAGCCACCAACTCGGCGCCGGCTTTGGACGCGCTGTAGGGATCGTGACCTCCCAGGCGGTCTCGTTCACGGTACGCCCAGGGCCATTCGCGGTTTTCGTAACACTTGTCGGTCGTGACGACGACGATGGCACGCACGTCCGGTGTGCGGCGGGCGGCCTCGAGCACGTGCGCAGTGCCCATCACATTGGTGGCCCAGGTGGCGATCGGCTCGCGGTAGGAGCGACGGACCAAGGGCTGTGCTGCCAAATGGAATACGATCTCGGGTTTTGCAGTGTCGAATACCCGACGGACTTCCGCTTCGTCGCGGACGTCGATGCGGTGATCCTGGATCGCTAGTTGCAGTAGGTTCCAATGGCTCGGCTCGGACGTCGGATCTAGTGCGATGCCAGTGACTTCGGCGCCCAGGGATTGCAGCCACAGACACAACCAGCTGCCTTTGAAGCCGGTATGACCGGTAACCAACACGCGGCGCCCGCGATACGCCGATCCGAAAGCGTTCAATTCCAGCATTTCCACGGCGCTTCGCCGCTACTCCAGAGTTCTTCGAGCATGTTCTTGTCCCGCAGCGTGTCCATGGGCTGCCAGAAGCCGGAATGCTCGAAGGCCATCATTTCGCCATCGGCAGCGAGACGGGTCAAGGGTGGGCCTTCCCACGAGGTCTGGTCGCCCTCAATGTAATCGAGTACCGAGGGCGACAGGACGAAAAATCCGCCATTGATGAGGCCGCCATCACCTCGCGGCTTCTCGACAAAGCCCGTTACTTGTTCACCGGCGCACTCCAGGGCCCCATAACGTCCCGGCGGGAGCACCGCGGTAACCGTGGCGCGGCGGCCGTGTTGGCGGTGGAATTCGACGCTCGCGCCGATGTTCACGTCGCTCAGCCCGTCACCATAGGTAAAGCAAAACGCTTCGTCATCCCGGATGTAGGCTTCCACTCGCTTGAGGCGCCCGCCCGTAAGGGTGTTCTCACCCGTATCCACCAGCGTCACTCGCCAGGGCTCCGCATGGTGCCGGTGGACTTCCATCTTGTTGGCGGACATATCAAAAGTGACGTCCGACATGTGGAGGAAATAATTGGCGAAATATTCCTTGATCACATACCCCTTGTAACCGCAACACACAATAAAATCGTGGATACCGTGGTGGGAGTAGAGCTTCATGATGTGCCATAGGATTGGCCGTCCGCCGATCTCCACCATGGGTTTGGGGCGGATCGTGGTTTCTTCGCTCAGGCGAGTACCAAACCCGCCGGCCAACAATACGGCTTTCATCGGCATCCCTTTCGACAGCTCCGTCGGCTACTTCCGGATCTAACGCGCCGCACCAGGCCCACTGTGCCACGAGACATCTGACTGACTACCTAGATCCAGTGTGCGGGCGCGGCGCGCCCCCTTGGGCCGACGCTTTGCTAAGAATAAAGTTGCTGACCGAGAGATCGCGGATCGGCCCGCGACGGGTGTGGGCAGCGGGAATAGGACTCACGTGGAACTCAATCTCAATCCGCTGGCCCTCCTCGCGCAAGCCCTGACGGCGGGCGAAGCTAGGCAGCGCACTCTGGTTGGCCGCGGGCTCGCGTGGCAGGTGCGCGAACGGGAAGTCGTCAACGGCCTAGCCGACGTGGAATTCTCGGTGTTCAGTCAATTCGGCGACGACGGCATCATTCAGTGGCTCATCCATCGGCTTTCGGGATTGAGCGAGACCTTCGTAGAATTCGGCGTCGGGGACTACCGAGAGTCCAACACCCGGTTCCTGCTGCTGAACGACAACTGGCGCGGACTGGTGATGGATAGCTCCGATCGAAACGTCGCCGTCATCAAGCGCGACGAGATTTCGTGGCGCCATGATCTCCAGAGCGCATGCGCCTTCGTGACGGTAGAAAATATCAACCAGTTGATGCTGGATCATGGGTTCGAAGGCGAGATCGGACTTCTTCATATCGACATTGACGGCAACGACTACTGGATCTGGCGTGGCCTCACTGCCGTACGACCCGCGATCGCGATCATGGAGTACAACAGCGTGTTCGGCGCCGAACGCGCGATCACGATCCCCTACGACCCGAATTTCAGTAGAGAACGCATCAACAATCTGTACTTCGGCGCCTCTCTGCCGGCTATGTGCGACCTCGCTACTTCCAAGGGATATGACTTCGTCGGTAGCAACAGTGCAGGGAACAACGCTTATTTTGTTCGCTCCGACCTGCAGCACGGACTGAAGGTCCTGACCGCTGCGGAGGGCTACGTGACGTCCAAGTTCGCCGAGTCCAGGGACAGCAAGGGCCGGCTGACCTATCTGCGCGGCGAGCGGCGGCTGGCTTCCCTGAAAGGATTGCCCGTGGTCAATACCCGGACGGGCGCCGAAGAGGAGCTCTGAGTGTTGATCGACCCCTCGCCGTGTGACTGTGCTGGGCGATTACGACCCAGAAGGTTTTACCTGCGCGACCGGTAAACAGCCTGGAACAGAAGCGTGAAGGGAGCCTAAGCAACGCGGGCAGGGACGTGACCCACCTAAGAGAATCGTGCATTCAAGCTCGGGCTCGTACCATGACCTCTTGACGTAGCAGGGACGACTTCGATGATGGGATGCCAGACGTTTGGGTGACGAGCATGCATCGACAGAAGTAAGGATCTTATGAAGCGAGCGCTCATAACCGGAATCACCGGACAGGACGGCTCGTATCTTGCCGAGCTGCTGCTAGGTAAGGGATACGAGGTCCACGGGCTCATCCGTCGAGCTTCGACGTTCAATACCTCCCGGATCGATCATCTCTACATCGATCCACATGAATCGGGTGCGCGACTGCTCTTGCACTACGGCGACCTCACCGACGGCACCCGATTGGTCACTTTGCTCAGCACCATCGATCCCGACGAGGTTTACAACCTTGCTGCGCAGTCGCACGTGCGTGTCAGCTTTGACGAACCGGTGCACACCGGCGATACCACGGGCATGGGATCGATCCGACTGCTCGAGGCCGTTCGCCTCTCTCGAATCGACTGCCGCTTTTACCAGGCATCCTCGTCGGAGATGTTCGGTGCGTCGCCACCACCGCAGAACGAGCAGACACCATTTTATCCGCGCTCACCATACGGCGCGGCAAAAGTCTTCTCTTACTGGGCGACACGCAACTACCGAGAAGCGTACGGTTTGTTCGCGGTGAACGGCATCTTGTTCAATCACGAATCGCCCAGGCGCGGCGAAACATTCGTGACCCGAAAGATCACGCGAGCAGTTGCGCGCATCAAAGCCGGCGACCAGTCAGATGTCTATCTAGGCAACCTCGATGCCGTTCGTGACTGGGGGTACGCGCCAGAATATGTCGAGGGTATGTGGCGGATGCTGCAGGCTCCTGAGCCCGATGACTTCGTCCTGGCGACAGGTCGTGGTTACAGCGTGCGCGAATTTGCCCAGACCGCATTCGAACATGCCGGCCTCGACTGGCAAAAGTATGTGAAATTTGACGACCGCTATCTGCGTCCCACCGAAGTCGATTCACTGATCGGCGATGCCACCAAAGCCGCCCAGTCGCTCGGATGGAAGGCTTCCGTGCACAGTGGCGAATTGGCGCGGATCATGGTCGAGGCGGACATCGCCGCTTTGGAATGCGACGGAAAGCCATGGATCGACAAGCCGGTCCTCGCCGGCTGGAAATGACCCGAGTATGAACTCTGCACCGGGCGTCCTTGACCGCACTTCGCCGGTATACATCGCAGGGCACCGCGGCTTGGTCGGCTCCGCCCTGGTCCGCAGATTTCAGTCCGAAGGGTTCACGAATCTTCTTGTGCGGTCGCACAGCGAGCTCGACTTGATGGACCGGGCCGCAACGTTTGACTTCGTTCTCGAGTCAAGGCCGCAGATCGTCATCGATGCCGCGGCCAGGGTCGGTGGCATCATGGCCAATGACACCTATCCCGCCGATTTCCTGTCCGAAAACCTGCAGATCCAGGTCAACCTGCTCGACGCCGCGGTGGCGGCGAGGGTGCCACGGTTGCTGTTCCTCGGCTCCTCCTGCATCTACCCGAAATTCGCTCCTCAGCCGATCCAGGAGAGCGCGCTGCTCACCGGCCCCCTGGAGCCGACAAACGACGCCTATGCGATTGCAAAGATCGCGGGAATCCTTCAGGTGCAAGCGGTTCGGCGTCAATATGGCTTGTCGTGGATTTCGGCGATGCCAACCAATCTCTATGGACCCGACGACAATTTTTCTCCTTCGGGTTCGCACCTGCTGCCGGCGCTCATCCGCAGATACGAGGAGGCGAAGGCAAGCGGAGCCCCAAGCGTGACGAACTGGGGCACCGGCACCCCACAGCGAGAGTTGTTGCATGTCGATGACTTAGCCAACGCGTGCCTGTACCTTCTCGAACATTTTGACGGCCCAGATCACGTCAACGTGGGTACCGGTGTCGATCACAGCATCAGCGAGATTGCCGAGATGGTTGCCACCGCGGTTGGCTATGCGGGCGAAACGCGCTGGGACCAAACGAAACCGGACGGAACGCCGCGCAAGCTGCTGGACGTCTCAGCGTTACGAGGCCTGGGATGGCAGCCCAAAATCTCCCTGCGCGACGGCATTGAGGCAACGGTGGCGTGGTACCGTGCGAACGCAGCTGCGGCCCGGCAATAGAGCAGAGCGCGTACTAGACGCATATCTGGACGTCGGTTCCCCCGAAGGGGCATTCTCCTCGGCCATTCGCATGTTAGTGTTATGCGATGCAATTGCTGGATCAGGTTCGTTTGATCGCGCGTGCCGCGCCTTCCGAATTGTTGCGCTACGTCTCCGAACGCAATTGGAAACGCAAGTTCGTCAAACAACTCGAATCGCTTAATGTGAATGTAGTTTTCGACATAGGCTCAAACACGGGGCAATACGCTGCCGGCCTCCGCAAAGCGGGCTACCCGGGTCGCATGATCTCGTTCGAACCCCTCTCGCAGCCTTTTGCGACGTTGGAAAGAAGGGCGTCAAAGGATCCACTTTGGGATTGCCGGAGGCACGCACTGGGGGACGCCGACGGCACGGTGTCGGTGAATATCGCAGGCAATGCTGCTCAGAGTAGTTCCGTGTTGCCGATGCTGAAAAGCCACCAAGATGCCTTTCCGCCAGCGAATTACGTTGGCGTCGAAGACGTCGCCGTGTATCGGCTTGACTCTGTGGCGTCAGAAATTTTGCGGCCAACCGATGTGACTTTCCTGAAGATCGACGTCCAAGGTTTCGAGAAGCAAGTGCTCGCCGGTAGTGAAACGACGCTCGCCAACAGTTGTGTGGGCATGCAACTCGAACTTTCTTTTCTGCCCTTGTATGAAGGGAGCATGCTTATCCCGGAAGCGCTCGAGTGGGCCTATTCCATGGGTTTTACGCTAACCGGATTACTACCCTGTTTTATCGATCCGCGGGACGGCCGGATGCTGCAGGCAGACGGTGTATTCTTGCGTGAGAAGGATTGACTTGACAATGCATTTGTTCTGTCGCCTGAATCGAATCCAGATAAAGTGTCTATGGCTCCGACCGACGGCCAATTCGAAAGCCGTGAAGTAGCGTCATGAGTGCACCAATGTTTTCGATCATCGTCCCCACGTTCAACTCGGCCGCGACTCTACAGGCGTGCATCGAAAGCATTGCCCGCCAGACGTACACCGACTACGAACTGGTACTCGTAGACGGCGCTTCGACAGATGGAACCGTCGACATCGCGAATGGTTTTGGCGCTGACCTTGGTGAACGCCTGGTCATCCACAGCGGCCCAGACCAAGGCCCCTACGACGCCATGAATCGTGGCGTCGGAATGGCCACCGGGGAATGGGTGCTCTTCCTGGGATCCGATGACACCCTGCTGGAGTCGGCCACTCTGGAGCTTGTGGCCGCCTTCATTCGCAGGCATGAGCCCAGCGACCTGGTCTATGGCGATGTCGTCATGCGCTCAACCGGAGCCCGACACGCCGGCGCCTTCGATCTCGATCGTCTGCTGTTTGAGACGAACCTGTGCCACCAGTCAATCTTTTACCGCCGCAAGCTCTTTGACGGCATCGGTCCCTACAACTTGCGCTATCCGGTTTGGGCTGATTGGGATTTCAACATCCGCTGCTTCTCCAACCCGGCGCTGGTGACGGCGCTCATCGAAAGTCCCCAGGTGTGCTCGCCGAAATTCCTCACCTGTGAGCAGCGGTCAGTGTAGTGGTTGGCGGGTGCCGGTGGTGGTCCGGCGCAGGGTTTCCGCGGCGTCGTGGTGGTCGCGTAGCCGGTAGGACTCGCCGTCGAGGTTGATGACCACGGAGCGGTGCAGCAGGCGGTCGAGCATGGCGGCGGCCACGGTGGTGTCGCCGAGGATTTCTCCCCAAGCACCCACCCCGCGGTTGGTGGTGATGACGATGCTGGTCTTCAAATAGCGTTGGGAGACAACCTGAAACAGCGCCGAAGCGGCTTCGGCGGGCAGCGGCAGGTATCCGAGTTCATCGATTACGAGCAGGGTCGGTCCGGCGTAGAACCGCATGGTGGTGGCCCAGCGTCCCTCGATCGCGGCACGGTGACACCGTGCGGCCAGATCGGCGGCGGTGGTGAAGTAGGTCCGGTAGCCGGTATGGGCGGCAGCGCGGGCCAACCCGACGGACAGGTGCGTTTTTCCGGTCCCGGGTGGGCCGATGAGCAGAATGTTGGTCGCGGTTTCCAGGTAACGGCAGGTGCCCAGTTCGTCGATCAGCTTGCGGTCGATCCCGGCGGCAGCATCGACATCGAAATCGGCCAGGGTGGCCGGGGTGGGCAGGCAGGCGAACCGCAACCGGCCGGCCAACCGTCGGGCAGTGCTGGCCTCGACCTCCACGGCCAGCAGTCGCTCCAACGCCACGGTCAGTGACAGCCCCTCGGCGGTGGCCTGATCCAGCACCGCCGGTAGGGCTTCAGCGGCCGCGGCCAGTTTGAGCTCGGCCAGGTGCGAGCGCAGCTGCTGATAGCGGCTCGCCGCAGCCGATGGCGATTCCTCGGTCCTGGTGGGGGCCTTGTTGGTGCGTGGAGTAGGGGTCATTGGATGGTCCTGTTCTGCGCGGCCCGCTCGTAGGCGGACAGATCGATGACGGTGGAATCGGTTGACGGAGTGGACGTTTCACTTGAGGTGTTGGATGGCTGCTTGAGTGCAAGCAGTTGTGCGGCAGCGGCTTTGGCTGCCGGACCGGGTGGGATGCGTTCCTTGCGGCGGTGCGGGCGTCCGGTCGCCGCGGTGGCCATTGCCACGGCGTCCAGGGCGATGACATGGCCGCTGTCACGCACCATGACGCCGAGCCCGTCGGCGGCCAGTCGGTGTCGGGCGATCACGATCCCGCTCATGGTGGCGATGTCGCAGAACTGCCCGCCGACCGGATGTGACACCACCACATTGGCGGCGGCCAGTTCCGGCGGCACCGAGTAGCGGTTACCGCGGTAGGACACCATCGCTTGGCGCGAGGCGGTGCGGATCTCGGCCACGATCACCGGATACGCCTGCGCCGGTACCGGTTGCAGTGGTTCGGTTTTGGCCACCACGGCGACCGAGGAGCGGCCGTCGGCGGTGGAGCGCAGGCGTGTGTCGCCTCGCACCCGGGCGAAGCGATCCAGGCTCGCTTGCGCCTGCTCGACGGTGAGGTCGTCGGCCAGGGTGCGCCACCAGCGTTGCGCGGCGGTGTGGTTGACCTTCTCCACCACCCCCTTGCGGTTACCGCGCCGGGCCGGGCAGATCGCCACCGAGACGCCGTAGTGCTTGGCCACCCCGGCGAACGAGGCGGTCACCCGCCCGCTGCCCGGATCGCAGACCGTGGCCATCCGGTCAAAGCGCCACACCCGCGTGCACCCTCCCAGGCCACGGGTCACGCGGTCCAGACCGGCGACCAGGTGCGGCTGGTCCTCGCTCGGGGCCAGATAGCCGCGCCACTTGCCCGAGTGCGACAGCGAGCCGACCAGCAGGTGCGCGGCCTTGCCCCAACCCCACGATGCCGGTGGATCGGGCAAGTCCAGCCAGTCCCATTGGGTTTCATCACCCGGCGCATGTGGGATTACCGCGTTGGGGCGTTGCGTGGCGGTCCGGCACGCCTCACAGACAGGTCGCAGACCCCGGATGCGGATGTTGCGCGTCAGGCTCTGATACGACAGGACGAACCCGAGATCCTCGAGTTCGTCGTAGAGGGTGCGGGCCCACAGGTGCGGGTCCTCGGTCAGCCTCGCGGTGACGTAGTCGACGTAAGGATCGAACGGATCAGGGTCAGGCCGGGCACGCACCCCCGGCTTGCCGTCGCCGGCCAGGTACTTGCGGACCGTCTTGCGGTCGAAGCCGGTGTGTCGGGCGATCGCCGAGATCGTCCAACCACGTTTGCGTAGGGCATGTACTTCCACATCGTCCTCCCATGTGAGCATGAGAAAGCGGGCCTCCTTCGATGGAGCAACTGGCGTCAGACACCAGAAGCTTCGAAGGGGGCCCGCCCTTCTCGGCGGAGCCACACGAGTGGGGATTTTCGATGAGCGTCAGTGGGGAATTTCAGTGAGCGCGGTCACTGGTGACCCGATACATGGACATCGTCATCGCGGAATACAACGACATGACCGGGCTCAGTATGAGGCAGAGCACCGATAGGGAATTTAGAAAGAGGCTGCCGATGTATTTTTGGGTGGCCGCCTGGGAGACGTGCGGCCGGATGCTGGTCTTCTTCCGGAAAAAAGAGAACCGTCGACTGGCGTTGCGCGCCTTGCTGATCAGGTCCAGAGCCGCATCGAAGGCGCGGGCACAGCAGTAGCGCACGCTTGTTGCCATGCCCGTTCGTCGGGCGGCGATCGTGTGTCCCGGACGTCTAAGCGCTGGCTTCGGCGGCCAGCCGATAGCCGCGCACGGCTACCGGAATGAACACCGCGAGCAGCACGACTGCCCAGGCAACGGTTATCGCGAACGGCAACGCGATCGGCCCCCCGTAAGCCAAGGCTCGCATCGTCTCAATGGGTGGCGAGATTGGTTGCATGCGGATCAAAGGACGGACCCAGCCCGGGAATGTGCTGATTGGAGTCGCGCCCGGGTTGACGAACGCCATGGTGAATGTGAGTCCCAACAACCACGTCATTGCGGTCCGACCGTTGTTGCGGACAGCCAGTGCCATCACCAACGCAGTGAACCCGCTCACCACGACCGACGGGATCAGAATAAAAAGCAGTGCCGCATGCCAGCCCTGATTAAAGCGGAGCCCTAACCCGAGCCCGATCACGGTAATGAGGATCGTGCCGATGAATGCCCGCACGACCTCGGCGGTTAACCACCCGATGAGCGCGCTCGCCCGATGTATCGGCAGAATCCACATCCGGCTGATCAGCCGCGACTGGCGGTCCATGGTGATGCCGACGGAATTGCCAAGCGAGCCGAACAAAGCGGATATCACCGCGCACATGGGGACCACGCCGTAAACGCTGTCGACGCCGGTGACTTTGTGCACCTGCTCGCCTAGCACGATTTGGTAGCAGAACAAGAGGAAGACTGGGAGCAACAGCGACCCCATTAGGACCGCTTGGTCGCGCCGCCACCTGAGAAGGAGCCGAGCGGCCTGCACCCAACTCTCGGTCACCAACGACCCCTGGGTCTCGAGTCGATGCGTCACTAGCCACGCCTCTGCATCCGCAACGTAAGCGTCCCAAAGACCAGCACCATGCCCAAACACCACGCCAGAGTGGCTGCCATATTGCTAAATATCACATGCCCGCTCGCCAGGCCACGCAATGTTTCGGCGAACTGTGACACCGGCTGGTTGCGAACATAGGGGCGCAACCAGCCGGGGAAGGTTTTCTCGGGGGCGATCCCGGTGGACAGCATGAACAACAACAGTTGGGGCACGAAGAGGAGGTGACTGGCGCCTTGGACAGTTTGTGCGCGCGATCCCAGCGCGTCGGCGCCGAGCGTTACGGCTAAGCACAGCAGCAGCGCAATGATCAGGAAAGCTATCGCGTTGCCCAATCCACCGGTTAAGCGGAAACCGAACGCATAGCCGGCCACCATCGCCACTACGAGGCAGAGCGTGCCCCGCATCAGAGTGGCTGCTACGCGGGCGGTCACCGTGGCTGCCGCTGCGACCGGCAGGGTCCGTATTCGCTCACCGAGCCCATACAGACGGTCACGCGCAGCACGATCCGCCGTCATCAACCCTACGAAAATCATCGACTGGGCGACCACCGCGGGCAGAAAGTACTGCGTATAACTGACGGGCCCAGTGTCGATCAGGCCGTGTAGCGCCACACTGAACCCCGCCAAATACGCTGCGGGGGAAAGGACTTCAAAGATCATCTCACCGTCGCGTGCCGCCGACATCAGCGACCGTTCGGTGAGGGCGGCAAGGGCGCTCATGGCCGGATTGCGGTCTGCTCGGTGAGGTGCAGGAATGCTTCGTCGAGCGAGGGCTTACGCAGCGAGATATCCGCGAGTTCGAGCCCGAGCGCGTCGACCCGACGGAATACTTCGACCAGCGTCGCCACGCCGTCGGGCGCGAACACCGACACCGAACTCGAGTCGGTGTCGATATCGACGCCGTCGAGGCCGGTAAGCGCTTCGGCGACGCGGGGCAGATCGGCGGGATTGGCTGGCGTCACCTGGCAGTAGCTGGCACCCACTGCGCGCTTGAGTTCCTCGGCGGTGCCGCTGGCGATCACCTGCCCGTGGTCGATGACGACGATCGAGTCGCTCAACACGTCGGCCTCTTCCAGGTACTGCGTGGTCAGCAGCACCGTGATGCCCTCCACAGTCAGCGAACTCACCAAGGCCCATACATCACGGCGGCTGCGTGGGTCCAGCCCGGTGGTCGGTTCGTCCAGGAAGAGCACCTGCGGCGGCACCACCAACGCACTGGCCAAATCGACGCGCCGAAACATGCCGCCGGAGTAGGTCGACATCCGACGGTCGGCGGCGGCAGTCAGGTCGAACTGCTCAAGCAGTTCGTCGGCGCGCGCCTTCGCCTGTCGCCGATTCAATCCGCGCAGCCGGCCAAACAACACCAGGTTCTCCCGGCCCGTCAGCATGGGATCCATTCCGGTGAACTGTCCAGCCATTCCGATGCTGGCCCGCACCTCGGCGGGCTGGCGCGCGAGGTCATACCCGGCAACGCTGGCGCGACCCGAACTGGGGCGAATCAACGTGGACAGGATGTTGATCGTGGTGGTCTTGCCGGCGCCATTATGGCCCAGCAGCCCGCATACCGTCCCGGCCTGAACCGAGAAGTCCACGCCATTGAGCGCGATCGTGTCTCGCCCGAATGTCTTTGTGAGGCCTACAACCTCAATAGCAAGTGGGCTCACGGTAGGAGTATTTCACGGTGCGTAACGGCGTGCTGACGGTATCGACAGATGACGATGTGGGGGAGGGGATGGGCTTGAAGCAAACTCATTGGCGTCCAATCTTTCTCGCCGCGCTATTGCGCGGAGGACATCGACCGCCTCGCTATCCGGGACAGCGAAACGACTAGGAACACCTAGACGGTCGGCCTGGCAATCGGGATCTCGGCCGTGGGGGCGTCCGCGTCGTCGTCCTCGCGCAGCAGGGTGCGCACGGAGGGGCGCGTGCCCACCGAGCGAAGCAGCAGGCTTGCCGGCCGCGGCCGAACCAACAGCGGCCACCAGAACCACCGCCCGAGCAGCGCCGCGATGGTGGGCGTCATGAACGAGCGCACGATTAAGGTGTCGAACATCAGGCCCAGGCCGATCGTGGTACCCACCTGACCGATGATGCGCAAGTCGCTGACCACCATCGATGCCATGGTGAATGCGAACACCAGGCCCGCGTTCGTCACGACCTTTCCGGTGCCGCCCATCGCCCGAATGATGCCCGTGTTGATGCCGGCGGCTATTTCCTCTTTCATGCGGGACACCAGCAGCAGGTTGTAGTCCGAGCCGACCGCCAGCAAGACGATGACC
The DNA here is from genome assembly GCF_035666375.1 of Mycobacterium sp. 5-140-3-2. Classification (NCBI taxonomy): domain Bacteria; kingdom Bacillati; phylum Actinomycetota; class Actinomycetes; order Mycobacteriales; family Mycobacteriaceae; genus Mycobacterium; species Mycobacterium sp. 5-140-3-2. The sequence goes on along the minus strand of NZ_CP142025.1, from coordinate 3,402,141 downwards.
GACATCGGCAGCACCATCCAATACAGCTCGATGCCGAAGATGTACTGCCAGATCAGCACCGACAACCCGAACGAGGCGCCCAACGAAAGGGTCACCGTGCCCACGATGACAAGGGCGGCGATAAAACTTCGGGTGATGATGAGCATGATGATGAAGATCAGACACAGCGCGCCAACGCCGGCGATCAAGAGGTCGTAGGTCGAACCGTCCCGGAAGTCTTTGAAGGTCGACGCGGTACCCGCGATATTGATCTTGGCGTTTTCCAGCGGCGTGTTCTTGAGCGCCTCTTCGGCCGCCTGCCTGATCTTGTCGATGCGGGCCACGCTCTCGGACGTTGCCGGGTCGCCGCGGTGGGAAATGATGAAGCGGGCGGCCTTTCCATCGGGCGACAAGAATTGGCTCATCGCTTTCTTGAAGTCCGCATTCTCGAAGATGTCCGGCGGCAGGTAGAACGAGTCATCATTCTTGGAGGCGTCGAACGCCTCGCCCATGGCAACGGCGTCCTTGTTATTGCTGTCCATCTGGCCGATGATCCCGGACATGGTGCTGTGATTGGTCAGCATCATCTGTCGCATGTCCTCCGACATGGCGATCATCGGCGGGTACTGCTCGAGCAGCTGCGGCATCAGCTTGTCCATATTGTCGAGATCTTTGAGAAGATCCGTCAGTTTGTCGCTGAGTGTATCGATGCCGTCGAGCGTGTCGAATATGCTTCTCAATGACCAGCATATCGGGATGTCATAGCAATGCTTTTCCCAATAGAAGTAGTTGCGCAGCGGCCGGAAAAAATCCTCGAAGTCGGACACATGGCCTCGTAGGTCATAAATGACTTCGGCCATTTCCTTGGTCTTCTCGATGGTATCGTGCGTGATGTCGGTCATGCGCGATTGCAATTCGTAGATGCGCTTCATGATCTCGATTTGTTTCGCCATCATGTCCGCCTGGACGAGCATGTCATCCATACGCAGCTGCATGTACTTGATGTCCTGGCTCATCATCGCCTGTTGCATGCTGAGCAAAAACGGAATCGACGTGTGCTGGATCGGCGTTCCCTCCGGCCGCGTGATGCCCTGCACCCGAGAAATACCGTGAACCCCGAAGACTGCCTTGGCAAGCCTGTGCAGCACCAGGAAGTCCGCCGAATTCCGCATGTCGTGATCGGCCTCGATCATCACGATTTCGGGCATCATCCGCGATTGATTGAAATGACGATCGGCGGCCGCGTACCCGACGTTGGCGGGAACGCTGTTGGGCATGTACAACCGGTTGTTGTAGCTCGTCTTGTATCCGGGCAAAGTGGCCAGGCCGACAATGGCGATCGCTATCGTCGCGCACAGGATAGGTGCGGGCCAGCGGACGATTGCCGTGCCGATGCGGCGCCAGCGGCCGAACCCGATCGTGCGCTTCGGGTCGAATAACCCGACACCACCGCCGACGGTCAGAACCGCCGGAACCAGCGTCAAAGCGATCAGGACCGAAATCAGCATGCCCAAAGAGCAAGGCAGACCCATGGTTTGGAAGATGGGCATGCGGGTGAAGCTCAGGCACAACATCGCCCCGGCGATCGTCAGACCCGAACCCAGGACCACGGGGGAGACGCTGCGATAGGTGGTGAAAAACGCGGTTTCCCGGTCCTCGCCGGCCTGGCGCGCCTCTTGATAGCGGCCGAAGAAGAAAATGGCGTAGTCGGTCCCGGCGGCCATCGCCAGCGCGACCAGCAAGTTCACGGCAAACGTCGACAGGGCAATGAAGTTGTGATCGGCGATAAAGGCGATGACACCCCGCGCGGCAAAAACTTCGATGCCCACCGTCAGCAACAAAAGAATGACGGTAATGACCGAGCGGTACACGAAAAGCAGCACGATGAAAATGATCAAGGCGCCGATCATCGTCATTTTCAGAATGGATCGGTCACCGGCGAGCTGCATATCGGAAAAAAGCGCCGCCGGGCCGGTGACATAGGCCTGAATGCCGGGAGGCGGTGGCGTCCGCGCGATGATGTCGCGGATCGCCGCCACGGATTCCTGACCCTGCGTGGTGCCTTGATTACCCGCCAGGTTCAACTGCACATAGACGGCCTTGCCGTCGGGACTCTGGGCACCCGCCGCGGTGAGGCGGTCTCCCCACAAATCCTGCACGTGCTCGATGTGCTTGGTGTCGCTCTTGAGTTCGCGAACCAACTTGTCGTAGTAGGCGTGTGCCGAGTCGCCGAGCTGCTGCTGCCCCTCGATCACCAGCATCGCGAAGCTGTCGGAGTCCGATTCCTTGAAGTCCCGGCCCATGCGCTGCATGGCCTGGACGGCCGGGGCGTCCTGTGGGGCCAGCGGCACCGAATGCTGTTGGCCCACGATCTCGAGCCGCGGGACGCCGAAGGTCACCAGCAGGGTCAGCGCTACCCACCCGATGATGATGAGCGCCGAAAAGCGACGGATGTTCCGCGCGATGCGGGGAGGCCGAGTTCCTTGGGTCGTCATGCGGCCCCCAGCGTGTCTGCGGCGCTATCGCCCTGCGTCACGATGTTCCCCACGGTTGCTGTTCCCATCCTGAAGTGGAAAGCCGCCACTTACTGCGACTGCTTCAGCAGCAACGAACGCACCAACGGACGAGGCCCCGTGGGCCGCAGCATCGTGCTGGCGGGGCGGGGACGCACCAGCTGTGGCCACCAGAACCAACGCCCCAGCAACGCAGCCACAGAGGGCGTCATGAACGCACGCACCACCAACGTGTCGAACAACAGTCCCAAACCGATCGTGGTGCCCAATTGGGCGATGCTGCGCAGGTCGCTGACCACCATTGAGGCCATGGTGAACGCGAACACCAGGCCGGCGTTCGTCACGACCTTGCCGGTGCCGCCCATGGCGCGAATGATGCCGGTGTGGATCCCGGCGGACAATTCCTCCTTCATACGGGAGACCAGTAGCAGGTTGTAGTCGGAGCCGACCGCCAACAGCACGATCACCGAGGTGGACAGCACCGTCCAGTGCAACTGCATGCCCAGGAGGTACTGCCAGACCAATACGGATAGCCCGAAGGACGCGCCGAGGGACAGCAAAACCGTGCCGACGATCACCATGGCGGCGATAAAACTTCGCGTCATGATCAGCATGATGATGAAAATGAGGCAGAGCGCGGAGACGCCGGCGATCAGGAGGTCGAACTTGGACCCGTCCACCAAATCTTTGGTGATCGCCGCCGTGCCGGTGAGGTAGATCTTGGCGTTTTCGAGGGGGGTCCCCTTGAGCGATTCTTCGGCCGCCGTCTTGATCTGTTCCACCCGCGAGAGGCCCTCGGGTGTCGCCGGGTCACCCCGCTGCGAGATGAGCAGACGGAAGTCCTTCCCGTCCGGCGACATGAACACCTTCTCGACCCGTTTGAAGGCGTCGGAGCCGTTGATGATCCCCGGCGGGAGGTAGAAGGAATCGTCGTTTCTGGAGGCATCGAATGCCTGGCCCATGACACTCGGATCCTTGGCGCTCGAATCCATCTGACCCATGACCCCGGACATGGTGCTGTGCATGGTCAGCATCATGCTGCGCATGCCGGACATGGTTTCGATCATCGGCGGGATCTGCATGACCAGCTGCGGCAGGATCGCGTCGAGCTGATCGAGGTTTTTCACCATCTCCTGCAGCTTGTCGCTGATCAAGTCCACGCCGTCGAGCGTGTCGAAAATCGACCTCAGCGAGAAGCAGATCGGAATGTCGTAGCAGTGTTTTTCCCAATAGAAGTAGTTGCGTAGGGGCCGCCAGAAATCCTCGAAATCCGAAATATGATCGCGTAGCTCCGACGTGATGTCCTGCATTTCATGCGTCGTCTGGACCATGTGGTGAGTGGTGGCGACGAGCTCTTTCATCAGACCCAGCATGTGCTGCATGATGCCGATCATTTTTCCCAGCTCGTTGGCCTGGACGAGCATGTCGTTCATGCGGTCTTTTTGAAAGGCCATGTTCTGCATCTGGCTGGCCTGACCCATGCTGATGATCCACGGAATCGTGGTGTGTTGCAGGGGCACACCTTCGGGGCGGGTGACGGTCTGCACTGTGGCAATACCCGGGACAGCAAGCACGGCCTTGGCGAGTTTGTTGATCACCAACATATCGGTCGGATTGCGCAAATCGTGATCGGTCTCGACCAACAGAATCTCGGGCATCTGCATTCGCTGGCCCGGAAAGTGCCGCGCCGCCGCGGCGTACCCCACATTGGCGGGAATGCTTTGCGGAATGAATTTCTGGTCGTCGTAGCTCGGGTGGTAATTCGGCAAGGCCAACAGGCCGATCAGCGCAACGGCCAACGACGCAACCAGAATGGGCGCCGGCCACCGGACGATGGCCGTGCCGATCCGTCGCCACCGGCGGGCCGAGACCGCCCGCCGAGGCTCGAACAGGCCGAACCGGGCTCCGGCGGCCAGCAGCGCCGGCCCCAGCGTCAGCGCAATTAGCACCGCAACCGCTATGCCGACCGCGCACGGTATACCGAGCGGTTGGAAAAAGGGCAGACGGGTGAAGCTGAGGCAGAGCACCGCGCCGGCGATGGTCAAGCCGGAGGCCAACACAACCTTCGCGACCCCGGCGAATGTGGTGTAGAAGGCGTCTTCGCGACTTTCGCCGGCCTGCCGAGCCTCTTGATATCGGCCGACGAAGAAAATGCCGTAGTCGGTTCCCGTCGCGATGACCGCCGCGACCAGCAAGTTGACGGCAAAGGTGGTAAGGCCGACCAGCCCGAGATGGCCGAGAAGCGCGACCATACCGCGCGCGATCTGCAATTCCAGGCCGACGATGAGCAACAGAAGGATGACGGTGACAATCGATCGATAAACGATCAGCAACGTCAGGAAAATCACGCAAAGGCTGGCCAAAGTCACCAGCGCGACCGTCTTCGCGCCGGCGGCGTTCATGTCCGCGACGATGGCCGCGGGACCGGTGACATAGACCTTGAGCCCGGGCGGGGGAGAAGCCTCCTGCACGATCTTTCTGACTGCGGCCACAGATTCGTCGCCCGCGGCCGCGCCCGCGTTGCCGTTCAGGTTCACCTGAACGTATGCGGCCTTGCCGTCCTGGCTTTGCGCGGCGCCGCGGGTAAGCGGGTCGCCCCAGAAATCCTGGACATGCTGCACGTGCGTGTGATCGGCCTCTAACTGGCGAACCAAACGCGTGTAATACGTGTGCGCGTCGTCGCCCAGTTGCTGTTGACCCTCCAACAGGACCATGGCCATGGCGCCGGTATTGGTCTCCTTGAAATCCTCGCCCAGCCGCTCCATCGCCTTGAACGACGGTGCGCCCAAAGGACTTAGCGATACCGCATGCTCAGCCGAAACCTGCTCCAGTGAGGGGACGGCGACGCTGATGAGGACCGCGATGCCAAGCCAACCCAAGATGATGGGCACCGACAACCGGTGGATGATCCGCGCCACCCGTGATCGCGCGGCGGGCTGCTGGGTCTCCAATTGCTCGGTACTCATGTGGCAGTCAACACGCAGTAGGTGAATGCGTTCAATTGGTGCGAGATCCTCTCGGTCTTGACAACGCCGTCCACCACGATGCGGCAGCCAAGAGTGTCGCTATTGCCCTGCGCCACTACGTTTCCCACGATTGACGGCAACGTGGTCGAGATGTCGAACGTCCACGGCAGCACGATGCCGGTGATGTGGTTCGGCTCGCCGTTGGCGTCAAAGTAGCTGATGTCGGCCATCGTCCCCGCCGGGCCGAAGACCTCGTATTTCACGTGCTTGGGGTTGAACGGTTTAGTGTCCTGCTGCCGCGATTCGGCGTACGACGGGCGGTGCTCGGAACCGAATACGCCGTGCAACCGCGAAACGGTCATGCCCCCGGCAATAACCACCGCCACGATCACCAACGGGATCCACAGCCGCTTCAGCAGGCTGAGAACTGCGGCACTCTTTTGGGATCGATTCGTTTGACGGCCAGTTTGCTGTGTGGGTTCAGGCGAAGATCGGCGAGCAAAGCCCAAGAAACCGCGTCTCCGGCCAGACGGTTGGCTAATTTCTCGTCCTTCCGCGATGGTGTTGTCGGGCCGGGCCCGCACGTCGGATTCGACCACTGCACCCCCTTCAGCCGTCTTCATGTCCGCGCGGGCTCCGCCACCCGAACATGCAACTACAGACCGGTAGCAACACGCCAGACTGCGGCGCCTTGATGCGGTGTACGTCGCCGACCAGTCGTGTCTCCGTTACCTCATGCGAGCCCCGCCCCCGGGGAACGCGACCAGGTCTTGATGAGTAAACCACGCCCGTCGCTTCCGTATCAGTGCTTTGGCAACGCGATACGGGATCGTGACCGATTCCACCTGCGTAAACGGCGTTTTGCTGACCCCTCCGCCCCGGGCAGCGGTCGCCAACGCCGCGCAACCACCTAAGCACAGCAGTCGTCACGTGTCACCGGCCGGGAGGGTTCAACATGCCCTGCCGGGAGGCGGCAGCTTCGCCTCCGGGTGATTTTCGCGGCCGTCACGCGGTCGGCTAGGATGTGTGTCGACGAGCACAAAAACTTCATCGGCCTGAAGGACGTGCCTGCCCCAATAGCGATATTTCGCACCAACCGCCATTGATGCAGGTCACTGGAGCGAATTCAGGGGCATCGGGGCCCCTTCGCACACCAATCATTCGGTGGCGCCAAGACCTTCTCGGCCACACCAGGAACTTTCCCCAAACCGCCGACGGGCAGTGTTGCCCTCCACTATGGTTTGGACCTGTTCCACTCATGTCCACTATCTATCTGGAGAATTGTGAGCATCAATCCATTCGACGACGACAACGGCAGCTTTTTCGTCCTGGTGAACGACGAGGAGCAACACAGCTTGTGGCCGGCCTTCGCCGATGTTCCAGCGGGTTGGCGAGTGGTACACGGGGAAGCCGACCGAGCTGCGTGTTTGGAGTACATCGAGCAACATTGGCCCGACATCAGGCCGAAGAGCCTGCGGGACAAGCTCGCAACGGGTCGGGGTTTTGACCAGTAACCAGCCGGGGTACGGGGCGGGTGGGTGGAGACTTGGGGGAGTCGATGGCGAGGGATGATCGAACGCTGCCACTGACACGGGGTCAGCTCGACATCTGGCTATCCCAAGAAGCCGGCTTCGCCGGCACCCAGTGGCAGCTCGGCCTCCTGGTCAAAATCGACGGCCCGGTCCATCGCGATCAGTTTCAGCAGGCACTCACCCAGACGGTCGGCGAGGCCGAATCGGGCCGGGTCTCGTTCTTCGAGGTCGACGGCCAGGTGGTCCAGAAGCCGATCGACTACCCCCACGTCGAGCTCGAGTTCCATGACCTGAGGGGCGCGGCGGATCCGGTGCAGGAAGCCCGCGAGATGTCATCCGCCATTCAGCGCACGCCGATGCCGTTGAACGGCCAGATGTTCAAATTCGTGCTCTTTCAAACGGGGCACGAGGAATTCTATTTGTTTGGTTGCTGCCACCACATTGCGATCGACGGTTTGGGCATGGCCCTGGTCTGCCGCCGGGTCGCAACCATTTATTCCGCGATGGTGGCGGGAAAGCCAATTCCCGACGCCTATTTCGGTTCGGCGCAGGACCTGGTCGACCTCGAGTCCGAGTACGAGGCTTCCGAGGATTACCTCGAAGACAAGGCCTATTGGAGCGAGCACCTTCCGCCGGAGAGCGGACCGGTCGACCGGCTGCCCGATGCGGGCACCGAGCAAGACCATTACTCGCCGTCCGCGTCGGTCCAGTTGGACCCCTCGGTCGTCAACCGGATCAAGGAGTTGTCCAAGAAGCTGGCCATCCGCCGGTTTTCGGTCACCACCGCCGCGTGCGCGCTGTTGGTGCGCGGATGGTCGGGCAGCGGCTCCGAGGTGGCGCTGGACTTCCCGGTCAGCAGGCGGGTGACTCCCGAGTCGAAGACGCTCCCGGCAATGCTGGCCGGTGTCGTGCCGCTGGTCCTGTCGACGGAACCGCAGACGACGGTTGCCGACTTCTGCAAGCACGTCGACAAGCGGATCCGCGAACTGCTGAAGCATCAACGTTTTCCCGCGCACACCCTCGAGGGCGACGGCCTGCGGCAGGCGCCGAACCGGGTGGGCATCAATTTCCTACCGATGAGGCTGACCCTGGACCTGGCCGGCTCGCCGGCGACGGCGTCGTACACCAACCACGGGCCGGTCGGGCACTTCGGGTTGTTCTTCCTCGGCGCCGGTGACCAGCTCTTCCTCAGCACCGCGGGCCCGGGCCAACCGTTCGCCGGCTTCGGCGTCGCCGACCTGGCGGGACGGCTGCAGCAGATCCTGGCGGCCATGACCGCCGACCCCGAGCGGCCGCTGTCGTCGATCGAGCTGCTGACCCCCGACGAGCCCGCACTCATCGACCGGTGGAGCAACCGGCCGGCATTGGCCGAGCCCGCACCGGCCCCGGTGTCGATTCCGGCCGCGTTCGCCGAGCACGTGCAGCGCACCCCGGAGGCGCCGGCCGTGACATTCGGCGACCATTCGCTGACCTACGCCGAGCTCGACGAGGCGTCGAACCGCTTGGGGCACCTGCTCGCCGGCCACGGCGTCGGACCGGGTGACTGCGTGGCGGTGCTGTTCCCCCGCTGCGCGGACGCCATCGTTTCGATGCTGGCGGTGCTCAAGACCGGGGCGGCCTACGTGCCGATCGACCCCGCGCACGCGTCGTCGCGGATGGACTTCGTGCTCTCCGATGCCGCGCCCAGCGCGGTGATCACCACGGCGGAACTGCGCCCGCGGCTGGAGGGGCATGACGTTTTCGTCGTCGATGTGCACGACCCCGCCGTCGACAGCCAGCCCAGCACCGCGCTGCCGAACCCGGCCCCCGAGAACGTCGCCTACATCATCTATACGTCCGGAACGACGGGGACCCCCAAAGGCGTCGCCATCCCTCATCTGAACGTCACATGGCTGACCGAGTCGCTCGACGCCGCCCTGCCGCCCGGAAATGTCTGGACGCAAAGCCATTCCTCGTCTTTCGACTTCTCGGTGTGGGAGATCTTCGGCGCGCTGCTGCGCGGCCGGCGGCTGCTGGTGGTGCCCGAATCGGTGGCGTCCTCCCCGCAGGATTTCCACGACCTGCTGGTCGCGGAGAAAGTCAGCGTGCTGACCCAGACGCCATCCGCGGTCGCGATGCTGCCTGCCGAGGGCCTGGAGTCCACGGCGCTGGTGGTGGCCGGCGAGGCCTGCCCGACCGACGTCGTCGACCGGTGGGCGGCCCCCGGCCGGGTCATGATTGATGCCTACGGCCCGACCGAGACCACGGTCTGCGCGTCGATCAGCACGCCGCTGACGCCCGGCTCGCCGGTGGTGCCGATCGGCTCCCCCATAGCCGGGGCGGCGATGTTCGTGCTCGACAAGTGGCTGCAGCCGGTGCCCGCCGGTGTGGTCGGCGAGTTGTACCTGGCGGGTCGCGGCGTCGGGCACGGCTACGTGCGCCGGCCAGGGCTGACCGCGTCGCGGTTCGTGGCCAACCCCTTCGGCGGCCCCGGGGCACGCATGTACCGCACCGGGGACCTGGTGTGCTGGGGTCCCGACGGGCAGCTGCAGTACCTGGGCCGCGCCGACGAGCAGGTCAAGATTCGCGGCTACCGCATCGAACTCGGCGAAATCCAGGCGGTCTTGGCCGGGCTCGACGGCGTGGACCAGGCGGCGGTGATCGCCCGCGAGGACCGCCCCGGCGACAAGCGCCTCGTCGGCTACGTCACCGGCACCGCCGACCCCGCGGCGCTGCGCGCCCAACTGGCCGAAAAGCTTCCGCCGTACATGGTGCCGACCGCGGTGATGGTGCTCGACGCGCTGCCGCTGACCGGCAACGGCAAGCTCGACAAGCGCGCCCTGCCCTCGCCGGAATACACCGCGAGCGAATACCGGGCCCCGGCCGACGCGATCGAGGAGATCCTGGCCGACATCTACGCCCAGGTGCTGGGCGTGGAGCGCGTCGGCGTGGACGACTCGTTCTTCGACCTGGGCGGCGACAGCATCCTGTCGATGCAGGTGGTGTCCCGCGCGCGGGCGGCCGGCGTCATCTGCCGCCCCCGGGACGTCTTCGTCGAGCAGACCGTGGCGCGGCTGGCGCGGGTGTCCGAGGTGGCGGTCGACGGCGACCTCGGTGCGGCCGACGAGGGGATCGGCCCCGTGGTGGCCACCCCCATCATGCGGTGGCTGCAGACCATCGACGGCCCGATCGACGAGTTCAACCAGACCATGGTGCTGGCGGCGCCCGCGGGTGTGAGCGCCGACGACGTGGCGGTGGTGCTGCAGGCCCTGCTCGATCGCCATCCCATGCTGCGGCTGCGCGTGCAGGACGACGGCGCCGGCGGCTGGTCGCTCGAGGCGCCCGAGGCCGGGTCGGTGCAGGCCGGTGACTGCCTGCGCACGGTCGACACGCTCTCCGACGCGGACCTGGTCGAGGCCCGTTCCCGGCTCAACGTGGCCGACGGGGTCATGGTGAGCGCGGTATGGGCAAGTGCGACAAGCCAATTGGCGTTGATCATCCACCACCTGGCCGTCGACGGTGTGTCGTGGCGGACCCTGATCGAGGACCTCAACATCGCCTGGGTCCAGCATCACAACGCCCAACCGGTGGCGTTGCAGGCGCCCGGGACCTCGTTCGCCCGGTGGTCGTCGCTGCTGGCCGAGCACGCGAAGGACCCGGCCGTCCTCGAACAGGCCGGCGCGTGGCAGGAGGTGGTCGCCACCCCACCGGCGCTGCCGGCCGCCGGGCCGGAGGACACCTACGCGAACGCCGGACAGTTGTCGGCGTCGCTGGACGTCGAGACGACCCGCCTGTTGCTGGGGGAGGTGCCGGCGGCGTTTCACGCCGGCGTGCAGGACATCCTGTTGATCGCGTTCGGGTTGGCGTTCACCGAGTTCCTGGGGTCCGTGGGGACCGCGACGCCGATCGGCATCGACATCGAAGGGCACGGGCGCAACGAAGAGATCGCTTCCCGCGTGGATCTGTCCCGCACGGTGGGCTGGTTCACCACCAAATACCCTGCGGCGCTGTCGATCACCGGCGGGTTGAACTGGTCGAAGGTGGCCGCGGGTGACGCCGCGCTGGGGGCGGTGATCAAGGACGCCAAGGAGCAGCTGCGCGCCCTGCCCGACGGCCTGACCTATGGGCTGTTGCGCTACCTGAACACCGAGGTCGGCCTGCAGGGGCCGGACCCCGTGATCGGGTTCAACTACCTGGGCCGGCTGGCCGCGGGGGCCGACCTCTCCGAGGACTTGTGGCGCGTCAGCGAGGACAGCCTGTCGTCGGCCGCGGTCGCGACGGCGGTGGCGATGCCCTTGGCGCACACCGTGGAACTCAACGCCGGCACCATGGACACCGAGGACGGCCCGCTGCTGCACGCCAACTGGCGGTGGGCGACCTCGGCGCTGACCGACGAACAAGTAAACCGGTTGAGCCAGTTGTGGTTTGAGGCCCTGGCCGGCATCTGCGCCCACGTGCGTGCCGGCGGCGGCGGGCTGACCCCGTCCGACATCGCGCCGGCGCGCCTGAACCAGCAGCAGATCGACGAGCTGTGCCGGCAACACCAGATCGCCGACGTGCTGCCGCTGAGCCCCGTGCAGCAGGGTTTGTTGTTCCACACCAGCTTCGCGGCCGAGCTCGAAGACCTCTACGCGGTGCAGCTGGGCATCACCGTGAGCGGCAGCCTCGATCAGCACCGGCTGCGCGAGGCCGTGCAGACCGCCGTCAACCGCCACCCCAACCTGGTGGCGCGCTTCTTCGATGAATTCGGCGAGCCGGTGCAGATCATCCCCGCCGAGCCGGTAATGGCTTGGCGCTACGTCGAATTGGACGGCGGCTCGGACCCAGTGGACCAACAGCTCGAGCAGTTGGCCGCCGACGAACGCACCGCCGTGTGCGACCTGGCGGGCCAACCCGCCTTCCGGACCGCGCTGATCCGCATCGCCGACGACCGGCATCGGCTGCTGTTCACCATCCACCACATCGTGATCGACGGCTGGTCGCTGCCGGTCCTGCTGCGGGAGGTCTTCGCCGGCTACTACGGACAGCGGCTGCCCGCGCCGCCGTCGTACCGCAGCTACCTGATGTGGCTGGCCGCCCAGGACCACGCCGCCGCCCAAGCGGCCTGGCGTGAGGCGCTCGACGGGTTCGAGGCCCCCACCCTGGTGGCCCCGCCCGGCAAGATCGGGCGGCGCGCCGTTGCCACCTATGCGGTTTCGGCCGACACGACGCGGGCGCTCGGCGAGCTGGCCCGCTCCAGCCGCACCACCATCAGCACCGTGCTGCAGGGCGCCTGGGCGCAGCTGCTGACGTGGCTGACCGGCCAGCACGACGTCGCCTTCGGCACCGCGGTCTCGGGCCGGCCCACCGAGCTGGCCGGCGCCGACGCCATGGTCGGGCTGCTGATCAACACCGTGCCGGTTCGGGCCAACATCGCCGCCGCGACCACCGTCGTCGACCTGCTCGAGCAGCTGCAACGCGCCCACGCCGAGACCCTCGAGCATGAACACTTGGCGCTGGGCGAGATTCACCGCGTCACCGGGCACGACCAGCTGTTCGACACCCTGTTCCTCTACGAGAACTACCCGATCGACGCCGGCGCGATGATGGGCGCCCAAGAGCTGGCCGTCACCGAATTCAGCAGCCGCGAATTCAACCACTACCCGCTGTCGGTCGTGGCCACGCCGGGCCACGAACTGAGCCTGCGCGTCGAGTACGACACCGAGGTCTTCGACGCGGCCGCCATCGAAACGCTGATCGAGCGGCTGCGCCAGGTGATGGCGGCCATGACCGCCGATCCCGCGCAACGGCTTTCATCGATCGATCTGCTCGACCCCGCCGAACACGAACGGCTGGACGAGTGGGGCAACCGGGCCGTCCTGGCCCAGCGGCCCACCGGGCAGGAGTCGATTCCGGCGTTGTTCGCCGGCCAGGTCGCCCGCGCCGCCGACGCCGTCGCGATCACCTGCGGCGACCGGACGTTCACCTACCGCGAGGTCGAAGAGTCGGCAAACCGGTTGGCGCACTTGCTCGTTGGGCAGGGCGCGGGCCCTGGCCAGCGGGTGGCGGTGGTGATCCCGCGGTCGGCCGAAGCGGTGATCGCGATCTTCGCCGTCCTCAAGACCGGGGCCGCCTACGTGCCGATCGACCCGAGCGTGCCCGCGGCGCGCCTCGAATTCGTGCTCGGTGACGCCGCGCCGATCGCGGCGGTGACCACCGCCGAGGTGCGGCCGCAGTTGGGCGGGTTCGCCGGGCAGATCATCGACATCGACGACCCGATAGTGGCCGACCAGCCCACGACCGGCCTGCCGGTGCCGGCGCCGGACAACATCGCCTACATCATCTACACCTCGGGCACGACGGGAACGCCCAAGGGCGTGGCGATCCCGCACCGCAACGTCACGTTGCTGCTGGAGACACTGGATGCTCAGCTGGGGTTGGGCCAGGTGTGGACGCAATGTCACTCGCTGGCGTTTGACTTCTCGGTGTGGGAGGTCTTCGGGTCGCTGCTGTACGGCGGGCGCCTCGTGATGGTGCCCGACGCGGTGGTGCGCTCCGCGGAAGACCTGCACGCCTTGCTGGTTCGCGAGCAGGTCAGCGTGCTCAGCCAGACCCCGTCGGCGTTCTACGCGTTGCAGAGTGCCGACGCGTTGGCCCCGGAGCTGGGTGAGCAGCTGAAGTTGCAGACGGTCGTGTTCGGTGGGGAGGCGTTGGAGCCGCGCCGGCTGTCGACGTGGCTGCATCACCATCCCGGCCTGCCGCGGATGATCAACATGTACGGCATCACCGAGACCACGGTGCACGCGTCGTTCCGCGAGATCCTTCGCGGCGACGTCGACAACAACGTCAGCCCCATCGGGGTGCCGCTGGGCAACCTCGCCTTCTTCGTCCTCGATGGGTGGCTGCGCCCGGTGCCGGTCGGGGTGGTCGGCGAGTTGTACGTCGCCGGTGGGGGATTGGCCACCGGCTACGTGGGCCGCCCGGGGCTGTCGGCCACCCGATTCGTGGCCTGCCCGTACGTCGGCGCGGAAGCGCCCGGACAGAGGATGTATCGCACCGGTGACCTCGTCCGCTGGAGCGCCGACGGGCAGCTCGAGTACATCGGCCGCGCCGACGAGCAGGTCAAGATCCGCGGCTACCGCATCGAACTCGGCGAAATCCAGGCCGCCCTCGCCTCGCTCGACGGCGTCGAGCACGCCGCGGTGATCGCCCGCGAGGACCGTCCCGGCGACAAGCGTCTGGTCGGCTATGTGACCGGCACCGCCGACCCGGCGGAGGCCCGGGCCCAACTCAGCGAACGGCTGCCCGGCTACATGGTCCCGTCCGCGGTGGTGGTGCTCGACGTGCTGCCGTTGACCGTCAACGGCAAGCTCGACACCCGCGCCCTGCCCGCCCCGGAATACTCCGACGTCGACCGCTACCGGGCGCCGGCGAGCGCCATCGAGGAGATCCTGGCCGGCATCTACGCCCAGGTGCTGGGCGTGGAGCGCGTCGGCGTGGACGACTCGTTCTTCGACCTGGGCGGCGACAGCATCCTGTCCATGCAGGTGGTGGCCCGCGCCCGCGCCGCCGGCGTGGTGTGCCGCCCCCGCGACGTCTTCACCGAGCAGACGGTCGCGCGCCTGGCGCGCGTCGCCACGATCGCCAGCCCCGAGGACGACGTGGTCGACGAGGGCATCGGGCCGGTGGTGGCCACCCCGATCATGCGCTGGCTGCAGAACATGGACGGCCCCGTCGAACAGTTCAACCAGACGATGGTGCTGGCGGTCCCCGCCGACGTCACCGCCGACGACGTGCCGGTGGTGCTGCAGGCGTTGCTGGATCGGCACGCGATGCTGCGGGTGCGCGTCGAGGACGACGGCGTGGGCGGCTGGTCGTTCGAGGTGCCCGAGCCCGGCTCGGTGCAGGCCGGCGACGTCCTCGAGACCGTCGACGAGTTGTCCGAGGCGGCCCTGGTCGAGGCCCGGTCGCGGCTGAACCTGGCCGACGGCCTCCTGGTGAGCGCCGTATGGGCAAGCGCGACAAGCCAATTGGCGTTGATCATCCACCACCTGGCCGTCGACGGTGTGTCGTGGCGGACCCTGATCGAGGACCTCAACATCGCCTGGGCGCAGCACCACAGCGGCCAGCCGGTGGCCCTGCCGGCCGGCGGGACGTCGTTCGCCCGGTGGTCGTCGCTGCTGGACGAGCACGCGCGCCGCCCCGAGGTGGTCGAGCGGGCCGAGGAGTGGCGGCGGGTGGCCGCGATCCCGGCGGTGTTGCCGGCCGCGCAGCCCGAGGACACCTACGCGACGGCCGGGCAGCTGTCGGCGTCGCTGGACGTCGAGACGACCCGCCTGTTGCTGGGGGAGGTGCCCGCGGCGTTTCACGCTGGGGTGCAAGACATTTTGCTGATCGCGTTCGGGCTGGCGTGGACGCAGTTCATGGGCACCGGCGCGCCGATCGCCATCGACGTGGAGGGCCACGGGCGCAGCGAGGAGCTCGGCCCGCAGGTGGACCTGTCGCGCACGGTCGGGTGGTTCACCGCCAAGTACCCGGTGTCGCTGCGCGTCGGCGGCCTGTCGTGGGGCCAGGTGATCGGCGGAGACGCGGCGCTGGGCCCGGTGATCAAGGACGCCAAGGAACAGCTGCGCGGCCTGCCCGACGGCCTCACCTATGGGTTGCTGCGTTACCTGAATCCCGATGTGGACCTTGGTGATTCGGATCCCGCCATCAGCTTCAACTACCTGGGCCGGCTCGGCGGCGGGGCCGCCGACTTGTCGCCCGACCTGTGGCAGCTCAGCGAGGACAGCTTCGCGTTGGCCGGTGCGGCCGGGGCGGTGGCCTTGCCGCTGCCGCACACGGTGGAGCTCAACGCCGGCACCATGGACACCGCGGACGGTCCCCACCTGCAGGCCAACTGGACGTGGGCGCGCTCGGCGCTGGACGAAAAGCAGATCGGCAAGCTCAGCGAGTTGTGGTTCGACGCGCTGGCCGGCATCTGCGCGCACGTCCGCGACGGCGGCGGCGGGTTGACCCCGTCCGACATCGCGCCCGCCCGGCTGACCCAGCGGGACATCGACGAACTGCAGCAGCAGCACCGCGTCGCCGACGTGCTGCCGCTGACCCCGCTGCAGCAGGGCCTGCTGTTCCACACCGGCACGGCGCAGGGCGCCCAAGGCTCCGAGGACCTCTACGCCGTGCAGCTCGACATCTCGGTCAGCGGCGCCATTGACCCGGAGCGGCTGCGCGACGCCGTGCAGACCGTCGTCACCCGCCACCCCAACGTGGTGGCCCACTTCAGCGAGGACTTCGGCGAGCCGGTGCAGGTCTTGTCGGCCGATCCGGAACTGGCCTGGCAGTACGTCGAGCTGGACGCCGGCGGCGACCAAGACCACCGGATCGAGGAGCTGTCGGCCGCCGAACGCGTCGCCGTCTGCGACCTGGCGGGCAAGCCGCCGTTCCGGGGCACGCTGATCCGCACCGGGGACGACACCTACCGGTTCGTGCTCACCAACCACCACATCGTGCTCGACGGCTGGTCCAAGCCCGTCCTGCTGCAGGAGATCTTCGCCAGCTACTTCGGGGTGCGGCTGCCCGCGCCGGTGCCCTACCGCAGCTTCATCACCTGGCTGTCCGAGCAGGACCGCGCCGCCGCCCAGGCGGCGTGGCGCGAGGTGCTCGCCGGATTCGACACCCCCACGCTGGTGGGCCCGTCGGGCCGGATGGGACTCGGTCCGCGCGGCGTCGCCGAATTCCACGTGTCCGCGGAGACCAGCCGCCTGCTCGGCGAATTGGCCCGCTCGTGCCGCACCACCGTCAGCACCGTGCTGCAGGCGGCCTGGGCGCAGCTGCTGATGTGGCTGACCGGCCAGCACGATGTGGTCTTCGGCACAGCGGTTTCGGGCCGGCCCACCGATTTGGCCGGTTCGGAGTCCATGGTGGGCCTGCTGATCAACACCGTGCCGGTGCGGGCGACGATCGGCGCCGAAACCACCATCGCCGACCTACTTGACCAGCTACAACAGGCCTACACCAGGACCCTGGACCACCAGCACCTGGCGCTGAACGAAATTCATCGTGTAACGGGACACGATCAAATTTTCGACACAATGTTCGTGTACGAGAACTATCCCATCGATACCGCCGCGCTATCGGCCGTGGACGAGTTAACTATTAGGGGATTCACGAATCGGGAATACAACCATTACCCGCTTTCGGTTCAAGCCGTGCCGGGCCACGAAATTGGCCTCCGCGTCGAGTTCGATACCGACGTGTTCGGCGAGGCGAGGATCGAGAAGCTGGTCGAGCGTTTCAAGCGGGTGCTGGAAGCCATGACCGTGGACTTGGAGGAGCAGTCATGACCGTCGGTGCGGGACGGCGATTGTTGTCGATTGATCTACTGGATGGCGGCGAGCACGACCGACTCGACGAGTGGGGCAACCGAGCGATATTGACCAAGCCGGTCAAGGCGCCCACGTCCATTCCCGAAATGTTCGCGACCCAGGTGGCGCGCGCCCCCCAGGCGGCGGCGCTCAGTTTCGAGGGTCGCTCGATGACGTACCTGGAGCTCGACGAGGCCGCCAACCGGCTGGCGCACCTACTGGCCGAGCAGGGCGCCGCCCCGGGCGAGTGCGTGGCGCTGCTGTTCTCCCGCTCGGCCGAAGCCATCATCTCGATCCTCGCGGTCTTGAAGACCGGGGCGGCCTACCTGCCGATCGACCCCGCCCTGCCCGCCGCCCGCATGGAGTTCATGCTCGGCGACGCCACCCCGATCGCCGCGGTCACCACCGCCAGCCTGCGCACCCGGCTGGACGGCTTCGACCTGCCCGTGATCGACGTCGACGAGGCCGCCGCCGACAGCCAGCCCAGCAGCGCGCTGCCCGGACCGGCGCCCGACGACATCGCCTACATGATCTACACCTCGGGGACCACCGGCGTCCCCAAGGGTGTCGCGGTCACGCACCGCAACGTGACCGAATTCCTGAAGACCCTGCACGCCAAGCTGCCGTCCGGCGCGGGCCAGGTGTGGTCGCAGTGGCACTCCCTGGTGTTCGACGTCTCCGTGTGGGAGATCTGGGGTGCGCTGCTGCACGGTGGGCGCCTGGTCGTGGTCCCCGAATCGGTCGCGGGCTCGCCCGACGACCTGCACGACCTACTTGTCGCCGAGAAGGTCAACGTGCTGAGCCAGACCCCGTCCGCGGTGGGGATGCTCTCGCCCGAGGGCCTGGAGTCCACGGCGCTGGTGGTGGCCGGCGAGGCCTGCCCCGCCGAGGTCGTCGACCGGTGGGCGCCCGGACGCGTGATGATCAACGCCTACGGCCCGACCGAGGCCACCGTCTACGCCGCGATGAGCGCGCCGCTGACGGGCGACTCGGGCGCACCGCCGATCGGCTCGCCGGTGCCCGGCGCCGCGCTGTTCGTCTTGGATAAGTGGTTGCGGCCCGCGCCCGAGGGCGTGGTCGGTGAGCTGTACGTGGCCGGCCGCGGCGTGGCCACCGGGTACGCGCGACGGTCCGGCCTGACGGCGTCGCGGTTCGTGGCCTGCCCGTTCGGCGGCCCGGGCGCGCGGATGTACCGCACCGGCGACCTGGTGCGCTGGGGCACCGACGGTCAGCTGCAGTACCTGGGCCGCGCCGACGAGCAGGTCAAGATCCGCGGCTACCGCATCGAACTCGGCGAGATCCAGTCGGCCCTCGCCGCCCTCGACGGCGTGGACCAGGCCGCGGTCATCGCCCGCGAGGACCGCCCCGGCGACAAGCGCCTCGTCGGCTACATCACCGGCACCGCCGACCCGGCCGAGCTGCGCACCCAGCTCGGCAAGCGGTTGCCCGCCTACATGGTCCCCGCCGCCGTGGTGGTGCTCGAGGCGCTGCCGCTGACGGTCAACGGCAAGCTCGACAAGCGCGCCCTGCCCGCGCCGGAGTACCACAAGCGCGCCGGTGAGTACCGCGCCCCGTCCAACCACACCGAGGAGATCCTGGCCGGCATCTACGCCCAGGTGCTGGGTGTGGAGCGCGTCGGCGTGGACGACTCGTTCTTCGACCTGGGCGGCGACAGCATCCTGTCCATGCAGGTCGTGGCCCGTGCCCGCGCCGCCGGCGTGGTGTGCCGCCCCCGCGACGTGTTCGTCGAGCAGACCGTGGCCCGGCTGGCCCGCGTGGCCACCGACCGCGACGACGAGGAGGACGTGGTCGACGAGGGGATCGGCCCCGTCGTGGCCACCCCGATCATGCGCTGGCTGCAGACCGTTGACGGCCCGATCGACGACTTCAACCAGACCATGGTGCTGGCGGCCCCCGCGGGCGTCACCGCCGACGAGGTCGTCGTCGTGCTGCAGGCCCTGCTGGACCGCCACCCGATGCTGCGGCTGCGCGTCGAAGACGACGGCGAGGGCGGCTGGAAGTTGCACGCGCCCGACCCGGGCACGGTGCAGGCCGGCGACTGCCTGCAGACCGTCGACACCCTGACCGACGCCACGCTCGTGGAGGCGCGGTCACGGCTGAACCCGGGTGCCGGCGCGATGGTGAGCGCCGTATGGGCAAGCGAGACAAGCCAATTGGCGTTGATCATCCACCACGTGGCCGTCGACGGTGTGTCGTGGCGGACCCTGATCGAGGACCTCAACATCGCCTGGGCGCAGCACCACAGCGGTCAGCCGGTGGCCCTGCCGGTCGGCGGGACCTCGTTCGCCCGGTGGTCGTCGCTGCTGGCCGAGCACGCGCAGAGCCCGGCGGTCGTCGAGCAGGCCGACGCCTGGCGCGAGGTGGTGTCCACCCCGGCCCTGCTGCCGGCGGTGCGTCCGGAGGAGGACACCTACCAGACGGCCGAGCAGCTGTCGGTGTCGCTGGACGTCGAGACCACCCGGCTGCTGCTGGGTGAGGTGCCCGCGGCGTTCCACGCCGGGGTGCAAGACATTTTGCTGATCGCGTTCGGGATGGCCTGGACGGAATTCCTCGGTTCCAAGGCCGCTGGCGCGCCGATCGGCATCGACGTCGAGGGTCACGGGCGCCAGGAAGAGCTGGGACCGCACGTCGACCTGTCGCGCACCGTGGGGTGGTTCACCACCAAGTACCCGGTGGCCCTGACCATCGACGGGCTGGACTGGGCCAGCGTGGTGGGCGGTGACGACGCGCTGGGCGCCGCCGTCAAGGCCACCAAGGAGCAGCTGCGCGCCCTGCCCGACGGGCTGACCTACGGCCTGCTGCGCTACCTGAACCCCGACGTCGATCTGGGTGGGTCCGACCCGGTGATCGGCTTCAACTACCTGGGACGGCTCGGCGCGGCCGCCGACCTGCCCGGCGAGTTGTGGCGGTTGAGCCCCGACAGCCTGTCGCTGAGCGGCGCGGCCGCCGCGGTGGCGATGCCGCTCATGCACACCGTCGACCTCAACGCCGGCACCATGGACACCGAAGAGGGCCCGCACCTGCACGCCAACTGGACGTGGGCGGCCTCGGCGATGGACCGCGAGCAGATCAGCCAGCTCAGCCGGCTGTGGTTCGAGGCCCTGGCCGGCATCTGCGCCCACGTGCAAGCTGGCGGCGGCGGGCTGACCCCGTCCGACATCGCGCCGGCGCGCCTGAACCAGCGGCAGATCGACGAGCTGAGCAAGCAGCACCAGGTCGCCGACATCCTGCCGCTGACCCCGCTGCAGCAGGGCCTGCTCTTCCACGCCAGCTTCGCCCAAGACCCGGGCGACGACGTCTACGCGGTGCAGCTGGGCATCACCGTGACCGGCGCCCTGGACTCGCACCGGCTGCACGAGGCGGTGCACACCGTGGTGAACCGCCACCCCAACCTGGCGGCCCGGTTCTGCCCGCAATTCGGCGAACCCGTCCAGGTGATCCCGGCCGACCCGGTCATGGCGTGGCGCTACATTCAGCTCGGCCCCGAAGACCCCGACCCCGAACAGCGGGTCGAGGAGCTGTGCGCCGCCGAGCGCGCCGCGGTGAGCGACCTGGCCAACCGGCCGGCGTTCCGGGCCGCGCTGATCCGCACCGCGGACAACCGGTACCGGTTCGTGCTCACCAACCACCACATCGTGATGGACGGCTGGTCGCTGCCCATCCTGCTGCGCGAGATCCTGGCCAACTACTACGGCGACCAGCTGCCCGCGCCCGCGACCTACCGCAGCTACCTGACCTGGCTGGCCGGCCAGGACCGCGCCGCCGCGCAGGCGGCGTGGCGCGAGGTGCTCGACGGATTCGACGCCCCCACCCTGGTGGGCCCGGCCGGCCGGATGCGGCTCGGCCGGCGGGCCGTGGAGTCCTACCGGCTCTCCGCGGAAACCACGCGCGCCCTGGGCGAGCTGGCCCGCTCGTGCCACACGACCGTCAACACCGTGCTGCAGGCCGGGTGGGCGCAGCTGCTGATGCGGCTCACCGGCCACCACGACGTGGCGTTCGGCACCGCCGTCTCCGGTCGGCCCGCCGACCTGGCCGGCGCCGAATCGATGGTGGGCCTGCTGATCAACACCGTCCCGGTGCGCGCCAACATCGACGCGGAGACCACCGTCGCCGACGTGCTGGACCAGCTGCAGCAGCACCACAACGACACCCTCGAACACGAGCACCTGGCGCTGAGCGAGATCCACCGCGTGACCGGCCACGACGCCCTGTTCGACACCCTGTTCCTGTACGAGAACTACCCGATCGACACCAGCGTCCCGTTGGGCTTCCACGAGTTGGCCATCACCGATGTCACCAACCGCGAGTACAACCACTACCCGCTGTCGGTGATGGCGCTCCCGGGCCGCGAACTGGGCCTGCGCGTCGAATACGACACCGACGTGTTCGACGCCGCCGGCATCGAGAAGATGACCGAGCGGTTCCAGCGCGTGCTCTCCGAGATGACCGTCGACCCCACCCGACGGCTGATGGCGCTCGACGTCGTCGACGAGGCCGAGCACGAGCTGCTCGACTCCTGGGGCAACCGGTCGGTGCTGAGCCAGCCGGCGACCGGCACGTCGATCCCGGGGTTGTTCGCCGCGCAGGTGGCCCGCACCCCGGACGCGGCGGCGCTCAGTTTCGACGGACGCTCGATGACCTATCGGGAACTCGACGAGGCCGCAAACCGGTTGGCGCACTTGCTGATCGAGGAGGGCGCGGGCCCGGGCGAGCGGGTCGCGCTGCTGTTCTCCCGCTCGGCCGACGCGATCGTCTCGATCCTCGCCGTCCTCAAGACGGGCGCGGCGTATCTGCCGATCGACCCGGCGCTGCCGACCGCCCGGATCGAGTTCCTGCTCGGCGACGCCGAGCCGGTCGCCGTGGTCACCACGACGGGCCTGCGGTCGCGGCTGGAGGGCTGCCGCCCGACGGTCATCGACGTCGACGACCCGGCGCTGGACGCCCAGCCCAGCGACCCGCTGCCGATCCCGTCGTCGGACAACATCGCCTACCTCATCTACACGTCGGGCACCACCGGCGTCCCCAAGGGCGTGGCCGTCACCCACGACAACGTCACCCAGCTGGTGGAGTCCCTGCACGCCGACCTGCCGGAGGCGGGGGTGTGGGCGCAGTGGCACTCCCTGGTCTTCGACGTGTCGGTGCACGAGATCTGGGGCGCGCTGCTGCACGGTGGCCGCCTGGTCGTGGTGCCCGAATCGGTCGCGGCCTCCCCGGATGAGTTGCACGCGCTGCTGGTCTCCGAAGGCGTCACCGTGCTGAGCCAGACCCCGTCGGCGGTGGGCATGCTCTCGCCGGAGGGCCTGGACTCGACGGCGCTGGTGGTGGCCGGCGAGGCCTGCCCGGTCGAGGTCGTCGACCGGTGGGCGCCGGGGCGCGTGATGATCAACGCCTACGGCCCGACCGAGGCCACCGTCTACGCGGCGATGAGCGCGCCGCTGCAGGCCGCGGCAGCGTCGGCGCCGATCGGTTCACCGGTGCCGCGGGCCGCGTTGTTCGTGCTCGACCGGTGGCTGCGCCCGGCACCCGAGGGTGTCGTGGGCGAGCTGTACATCGCCGGCCACGGTGTGGCGACGGGATATTCGCGACGGTCCGGTCTGACGGCGTCGCGGTTCGTTGCCTGCCCGTTCGGCGGCCCGGGCGCGCGGATGTACCGCACCGGCGACCTGGTCCGGTGGGGCCACGACGGTCAGCTCGAGTACCTCGGCCGCGCCGACGAGCAGGTCAAGATCCGCGGGTATCGCATCGAACTCGGCGAAGTGCAGGCGGCGCTGGCCGGGCTGGACGGGGTCGAGCAGGCGGCGGTGATCGCCCGCGAGGACCGTCCCGGCGACAAGCGGCTGGTCGGTTACATCACCGGCACCGCCGACCCGGTCGGCATCCGCATCCAGCTGGCCGACCGGCTGCCGGCCTACATGGTGCCGGCCGCGGTGGTGGTGCTCGACGCGCTGCCGCTGACGGTCAACGGCAAGCTCGACAAGCGCGCCCTGCCCGCGCCGGAGTACCAGAAGCGCGGCGGCGAATACGTCGCCCCGTCCAACCCGACCGAGGAGACCATCGCCGGCATCTTCGCCCGGGTCCTCGGGATGGAGCGGGTCTCGGTCGACGACTCCTTCTTCGAGCTCGGCGGCGACTCGCTGTCGGCGATGCGGGTGATCGCCGAGATCAACACCGCCCTGGACGGCGCTTTGTCGGTGCGCACCCTGTTCGACTCGCAGTCCATCCGGGCTCTGAGTCAGCGGATCGCCAGCGGCGCCGACACCGAGAACGCCGCGGGGCCCGGCTTCGCGGCGGTGCACGGCGCCGACGCCACCGAGGTGTACGCCCGCGACCTCACGCTGGACAAGTTCATCGACGCGACGACGCTGGCGGCCGTGCCGTCGCTGCGCGCTCCCAGCTCCGAGGTCCGGACGGTCCTGCTGACCGGCGCGACCGGATTCCTGGGTCGATACCTGGTGCTGGAATGGCTCGAGCAGCTGGAACAGGTCGAGGGCAAGCTGATCTGCCTGGTGCGGGCCCGCTCCGACGAGGACGCCTGGCGCCGGCTGGAGAAGACCTTCGACAGCGGCGACCCCGAGCTGCTGCGGCACTTCCGGGAACTGGCCGAAGATCACCTGCAGGTGGTCGCCGGCGACAAGGGCCAGGCCAACCTGGGCCTGGACGACCAGACCTGGCGGCAGCTGGCCGACACCGTCGACCTCATCGTGGACTCCGCGGCCGTCGTCAACGGGGTGCTGCCCTACAACGAGCTGTTCACGCCCAACGTCGGCGGCACCGCCGAGCTGATCCGCTTGGCGCTCACCACGAAGATGAAGCCGTACGCCTACGTGTCGACGTCGGACGTGGGGCGCCAGATCGAGCCGTCGGCGTTCACCGAGGACGCCGACATCCGGGTCATCAGCGCCACCCGCGTCGTCGACGGCAGCTACGCCAACGGCTACGGCAACAGCAAGTGGGCGGGCGAGGTGCTGCTGCGCGAGGCCCACGACCTGTGCGGCCTGCCGGTCTCGGTGTTCCGCTCCGACATGATCCTGGCCGACACCAGCTACGCGGGCCAGCTCAACGTGGCGGACATCTTCACCCGGATGATCCTGAGCGTCGTGGCCACCGGCTGCGCGCCCAAGTCGTTCTATCAGCTCGACGCCGAGGGCAACCGGCAGAGCGCGCACTTCGACGGCCTGCCCGTCGAGTTCGTCGCCGAGGCGATCGCCAAGCTGGGCGCCCAGGTGATGGAGGGGTTCGAGACCTATCACGTGATGAACCCGCACGACGACGGCATCGGGCTCGACGAATACGTCGACTGGCTGATCGAGGCCGGCTACCCGATCGAGCGCGTCGGCGACTTCGGGGAGTGGCTGCAGCGCTTCGAGACCGGCCTGCGCGGCCTGCCGGAACGGCAGCGCCAGAACTCGGTCCTGCAGATGCTCCTGTTGCTGCTGCGCGATCCGAAGAACCTGCAGCCCGCCGAGCCGGCCCGCGGCGCGTTCGCGCCGACCGACCGGTTCCGCGCCGCCGTGCAGGAAGCGAAAGTCGGTCCGGACAACGACATCCCGCACGTCAGCGCGCCGGTGATCGTCAAGTACGTCACCGACCTGCAACTGCTCGGCCTGCTCTAACCGATCGCGGAACTTCAGCGCGGCGTGGCCCCTACGGACCGCGCCGCGCTGCTGCATGGGCAATTCCCGTTTGTGATTGAGTGACGCCCGACCAGCGCCCGCCGCCAATCACGCGGCAATAACGGTCACCTCCGCGAAAGGCGTCGGCGAAACCGTCAAACCCCCTGATCCAATCAATACTGTATGTAGCTACACTATCCACGATCAGTACCTCAGGTATCTGAAGTACGGGATTAGCAGGTGCAGTCTACGGTTTTGGGTAATTCACAGGACATTAAGTTTGGATAACCCTGGACTACCGGGGTTCGCGTCTACTAGCCTTCCCAACTGTTGCACTCGTGTTGAAGACGAGATTTCCGGAGTCGGTGAGCGTCGGCCGTTCGATAGCGACACCCGCCAGCCTGGTCGTCTCGGTCAACGACGAACTGCGACGCCGGGGCTACATCGAACGGAAGCGGACCGGGCTTCTGCGCGAGCGGTATCAGACAACCGGGGGGTTGAAAGGAAGACCCTGTGGTTGGGGCGTGGGATGCAGCTTGATCGTCAAGCACTTCCGCTGACGCGCGGACAGCTGGACATCTGGCTGGCGCGCGAGACAGGTCACTCCAACACCGAGTGGCAGCTCGGTCTGTTCGTACGGATCGACGGCGTGGTCCAGCGCGATGCCCTGCAGTGGGCGATCCGGCAGGCGGTGCGGGAGGCCGAGCCGGCCAGGGCGGCCTTCTTCGAGGTGGACGGCCAGGTCTTCCAGCGGGCGATCGATTACCCCGACGTCGAGCTGGCCTTTGACGACCTGACCGACGCGCCCGATCCCGTGCGGGAAGCGCGCCGGCGGGCGCTGGCGATCCAGCGCACGCCCATGCCGCTCACCGGGCCGCTGTTCCGGTTCGTCCTATTTGCGACCCGGCGCGACGAGTTCTTCTTGTTCGCCTGCTGCCACCACATCGTCATCGATGGGACCGGCGTCGCGCTGGTCGGTCACCGCATCGCCTCGATCTACTCCGCGATCGTGTCCGCCGGACCCATTCCCACGGCCGTCTTCGGCTCCTTGCAGGAGCTGATCGACTGCGAATCGCAGTACGAGCGCTCCGGTGATTACCGGGACGACGAGGCGTATTGGACGGCGAACCTGCCCCCCGCCGGCCAGGGCCACCATCGGCCGCCCGACGGCGCCACGGAGCGCGACCCGTGGCCGTCCGCCCCGACGGCCCTGGACCCCGCGGTGCTGCGCCGCGTCAATCGGTTCTGCGAGGCGTGGGCGGTGTCCCAGACATCGGTCATCACCGCGGCCTGCGCGCTGCTGGTGCGCGGGTGGTCCGCCGACGGCTCGGACGTGGTGCTCGATTTCCCCGTCAGCCGGCGCGTACGTCCGGAGCAGAAGACGCTGCCCGGGATGGTCGCCGGCGTGGTGCCGCTGGTGTTGAGCGCCTCGCCGCAGTCCACCGTCGCCGCCTTCTGCAAACACGTCGAGACGCGAATCGACGAAGCGATCCAGCACCAGCGCTTTCCGGTGCACGCGCTGGAGCGCAAGGTCCGCGGCCTGACGCAACCGCCCGAACGGGTCAGCGTCAACTTCATCCCGTCGGCGTTCACGCTGCCCTTCGGCGGCGTCATGGCCTCGGCGTCGTACACGAACTCCGGTCAGGCGGACGGCTTCGGGCTGATCTTCTCCGGCGACGGCGACGACCTCTTCCTCAGCACGGCGGGCGCGTGGGAACCGTGGGCCCACCTCGACGCCGCCGGCCTGGCGGACCGACTCGAACAGCTCTTGGTCGCGATGACGGCCGATCCGACCCGGCGGCTGCTGTCCCTCGACGCCGTCGACGCCGACGAGCGCGCCCGGCTCGACGAATGGGGCAACGCGTCCGCGTTGCGCCGGCCGGCGGCGCCCGTGACCGTGGTCGAGCTGCTCGCCGCGCAGGCGGCGCGCACCCCGGATGCGGTGGCGCTGACGTTCGAAGACCGGTCCATGACCTACCGCGAGCTCGACGAGGCCGCCAACCGGCTGGCGCACGTGCTGGTCGACCGCGGCGCCGGCCCGGGTGCGTTTGTGGCGCTGCTGTTTTCGCGGTCGGCCGAGGCGATCGTGGCGATCCTGGCGGTGCTCAAGTCCGGCGCGGCGTATCTGCCGATCGATCCCGCCCTGCCGGCGGCCCGGGTGGAGTTCATGCTCACCGACGCCGCCCCGGTGGCCGCGGTCACCACCGCCGACCTGGCCGACAGGTTCGACGGCTTCGACCTGATCGTCGTCGACGTGGCCGACCCGGCCGTGGCGGGCGCGCCGTGCACCGCTTTGCGGGCGCCGGATCCGACGGATTTGGCCCATTTGATCTACACCTCGGGCACCACCGGTGTGCCCAAAGGCGTTGCGGTGACTCAACACAACGTCGCGCAGTTGTTCGACGACCTGCGGCTCGGTTTCGCCTTGTCGGCCGAGCAGGTGTGGACCCAATTCCACTCCTATGCGTTCGACTTCTCGGTGTGGGAGATCTGGGGCGCGCTGCTGCATGGCGGGCGCCTGGTCGTCGTGCCGGATGCGGTGGCCCGCTCACCCGAGGAGTTCCACGCCCTGCTGGTGCGCGAGGGCGTCACGGTGTTGACCCAGACCCCCTCGGCGGTGGGGCTGCTGCCCACCGACGGCCTGGACTCCACGGCGTTGGTGATCGGCGCCGAGCCCTGCCCGCCGGAGCTGGTGGACCGCTGGGCGCCGGGTCGGGTGATGGTCAACGTGTACGGCCCGACCGAGACCACGATGTGGGCGTGCAAGAGCGCGCCCTTGACGGCGGGGTCGGGCTTCCCGCCGATCGGCTCCCCGGTGAGCTGGGCGGCGTTCTTCGTGCTCGACGAGTGGTTGCGCCCGGTGCCCGCCGGGGTGGTCGGGGAGCTGTACCTGGCCGGCGAAGGTGTCGGTGTCGGCTATTGGCGGCGTCCCGGGCTGACCGCGTCGCGGTTCATGGCCTGCCCGTTCGGCGAACCCGGCACCCGCATGTACCGCACCGGCGACCTGGTCTGCTGGGGCCGCTCCGGATCCGGGGAGGGGCAGCTGCAGTATCTGGGCCGCGCCGATGAACAGGTTAAGGTGCGTGGGTATCGCATCGAATTGGGCGAGATCCGCGCCGCGCTGCTCGAGGTGGAGGGCGTTGAACACGCGGCGGTGCTCGTCCGTGAAGATCGTGCCGGCGAGAAGCGTCTCGTCGGCTATGTGACAGGAGCCGCTGACCCGACCGATATTCGGGCCCGGTTGGGTCGGCGGCTCCCCACGTACATGGTCCCGTCGGCGGTCGTGGCGCTCGACGCGCTGCCGATGACGGTCAACGGCAAGCTCGACACCCGCGCCCTGCCCGCCCCGGACTACCAGGGCGGCAACGGATATCGCGCCCCGGAAAGCGCCATCGAGGAAATCCTGGCCGGCATCTTCGCCCGGGTCCTCGGCGTCGAACGCGTCGGGATCGACGACTCCTTCTTCCACCTCGGCGGCGACTCGCTGTCCGCGATGCGGCTGGTCTCCGCGGTCAACACCGGCCTCGACGCCCACCTCGGGGTGCGGACCTTGTTCGAGTCGCCCACGGTCGCCGAGCTGGCGCCGCGGGTGTGCGGCGGGGGAAGCACGCTCGCGCGGGTCGTCGCGGCCGAGCGGCCGGCCGTGGTGCCGCTGTCGTTCGCGCAATCCCGCCTGTGGTTCCTCGACCAGCTGCACGGTCCGTCGCCGGTGCACAACATGTCCGTCGCCCTGCGGCTGCGCGGGCCGCTGGACCCCGACGCCATGGGCACCGCGCTGGGCGACGTGGTGGCACGCCATGAAAGCTTGCGCACGGTGTTCGTCGCGTCCGAGGGGACGCCCCGGCAGGTGGTGGTCCCGGTCGAGCGCGCCCGGGTCGGCTGGCAGGTCATCGACGCCGGCGGATGGCCGATCGGCCGGCTGAGCCAGGCCATCGAGACCGAGGCGTGCCACCGATTCGACCTTTCCAACGAAATCCCTTTGCGGGCAAAGCTTTTCCGGCTCGCCGAGGACGACCACGTGTTGGTGGCGGTGGCCCACCACATCGCCGCGGACGGATGGTCGCTGACCCCGCTGGCGCGCGACCTCGGCGCGGCCTACGTGCGCAGGTCCCGCGGGCAGGCCCCGGATTGGGCGCCGCTGCCGGTGCAATACGTCGACTACACGCTATGGCAACGCGCCCAATTCGGTGACCTCGACGATCCGGGCAGCCCCATCGCCGCGCAGCTGAGGTACTGGCAGGACGCGCTGGCCGGGATGCCCGAACGCCTCGAACTGCCGACCGATCGCCCCTACCCGCCGGTCGCCGACCACCGCGGCGCGCGCATCGACGTCGAGTGGCCGGCCGAACTGCAGCAGCGGGTCGCGCAGGTGGCGCGGGCCCACAACGCGACCACCTTCATGGTCGTGCAGGCGGCCCTGGCCGTGCTGCTGTCGAAGGTCAGCGCGAGTTCCGATGTGGCGGTGGGCTTCCCGATCGCCGGCCGCGGCGATCCGGCGCTCGACGATGTCGTCGGCTTTTTCGTCAACACCCTGATTTTGCGGGTCGACCTGAGCGGCGACCCCAGCGTCGCCGAGCTGGTGGCCCGGGTGCGCCAGCGCAGCCTGGCGGCCTACGAACACCAGGACGTACCCTTCGAAGTCCTGGTGGACCGGCTCCATCCCACCCGCGACCTGGCGCATCATCCGCTCGTCCAGGTGGTGTTGGCCTGGCAGAACCTGCCCTGGCAGCACGACGGCCCCGCCGCCGGGCTGGAGCTGGGCGACGTTCGGGTCACCCCGCTGCCGGTCGACACCCAGGTCGCCCGCATGGACCTGGTGTTCTCCCTGGCCGAACGGTGGGACGAGGAGGGCGCGCCCGCCGGCATCGGCGGCATGGTGGAGTTCCGCACCGACGTGTTCGACGCGGACAGCATCGAGACGCTGATCGAGCGGCTGCGCCGGATGCTCGCGGCCATGACCGCCGACCCCGACCGCCCGCTGTCGGCGATCGACCTGCTCGACGCCGCCGAGCGCGAACGGCTCGACGACATCGGCAACCGCGCGGTGTTGACCATGCCGTCCATGGCCGCCCTGGTGTCGATCCCGGCGCTGTTCGCCGCGCAGGTGGCCCGCGGCCCGGGGGCGGTGGCGATCACCT
Source organism: Mycobacterium sp. 5-140-3-2 (assembly GCF_035666375.1). Taxonomy (NCBI): domain Bacteria; kingdom Bacillati; phylum Actinomycetota; class Actinomycetes; order Mycobacteriales; family Mycobacteriaceae; genus Mycobacterium; species Mycobacterium sp. 5-140-3-2. The sequence continues at coordinate 3,372,057 of NZ_CP142025.1, read as the reverse complement.
GCGGCGGGCGGTCGTTCACCTACCGCCACCTGTACGAGGCCACAAATCGGTTGGCGCACTTGCTCGTTGAGCGGGGCGCGGGCCCGGGCCAGCGGGTCGCGGTCGCGGTGCCGCGGTCGGCCGAGGCGATCGTGGCGATCCTGGCGGTGCTCAAGACGGGCGCCGCCTACGTGCCGATCGACCCGAGCGTGCCGGCGGCGCGGGTGCAGTTCGTGCTCGGTGACGCCGCGCCGATCGCGGCGGTGACCACCGCCGAGGTGCGGCCGCAGTTGGGTGGCTTCGCCGGGCAGATCATCGACATCGACGACCCCGCCGTCGCCGGCCAGCCCGCCACGGGCCTGCCGGTGCCGTCGGCGGACAGCATCGCCTACCTCATCTACACCTCGGGGTCCACCGGCGTTCCCAAGGGGGTGGCGGTCACCCACAGCAACGTCACCCAGCTGCTGGAGTCCATCGACGCTCAACTCGACGTCGGGCAGGTCTGGACCCAGTGCCATTCCCTGGCTTTCGACTTCTCGGTGTGGGAGGTCTTCGGCGCTCTCCTGCACGGAGGTCGCCTGGTCGTCGTGCCCGACGATGTCGTGCGATCACCAGATGACTTGCGCGCCTTGCTGGTTCGCGAGCAGGTCAGCGTGCTCAGCCAGACGCCGTCGGCGTTCTATGCGCTGCAGAGTGCCGACGCGTTGGCCCCGGAGCTGGGTGAGCAGCTGAAGTTGCAGACGGTGGTGTTCGGTGGGGAGGCGTTGGAGCCGCGCCGGCTGTCGACGTGGCTGCATCACCATCCCGGCCTGCCGCGGATGATCAACATGTACGGCATCACCGAGACCACGGTGCACGCGTCGTTTCGCGAGATCCTTCGCGGCGACGTCGACAACAACGTGAGCCCGATCGGGGTGCCGTTGGGCAACCTCGCCTTCTTCGTGTTCGATGGGTGGCTCCGCCCCGTGCCGGTCGGGGTGGTCGGCGAGTTGTACGTCGCCGGTGGGGGATTGGCCACCGGCTATGTGGGCCGCCCGGGGCTGTCGGCGTCACGATTCGTGGCCTGCCCCTTCGGTGGGCCCGGCGCGCGGATGTATCGCACCGGTGACCTCGTCCGGTGGAGCGCCGACGGGCAGCTGCAGTACATCGGCCGCGCCGACGAGCAGGTCAAGATCCGCGGTTACCGCATCGAGTTGGGCGAGATCCGTGCCGCGCTGGCCGACGTCGAGGGCGTCGAGCAGGCGGCGGTGCTCGTTCGTGAGGATCGTGCCGGCGACAAGCGTCTCGTCGGTTATGTGACCGGAGCCGCCGACCCTTCCGAGATTCGGGCCCGGTTGGGTCGGCGGCTCCCCACCTACATGGTGCCGGCGGCGGTGGTGGTGCTCGACGTGCTGCCGCTGACGGTCAACGGCAAGCTCGACACCCGCGCCCTGCCCGCCCCGGAATACTCCGACGTCGACCGCTACCGGGCGCCGGCGAGCGCCATCGAGGAGATCCTGGCCGGCATCTACGCCCAGGTGCTGGGGGTGGAGCGCGTCGGTGTGGACGACTCCTTCTTCGACCTCGGCGGGGACTCGCTGTCGGCGATGCGCCTGATCGCGGCCGTGAATGCCGCTCTGGATGCCGGGGTTTCGGTGCGCGCGTTGTTCGAGGTGCCCACGGTGGCCCAATTGGCTCCGCGCCTCGACGAGGGTGCGGAACGGCTCTCGCGGGTCGCGGCGGCCGACCGGCCGGCGGTGGTGCCGTTGTCGTTCGCGCAGTCCCGGCTGTGGTTCATCGATCAGCTGCAGGGGCCCTCGCCGATGTACAACATGGCAGCAGCGTTGCGGCTGCGCGGGCCGCTGCAGGTGGAGGCGCTGCGGGCCGCGCTCGTCGACGTGGTGGGCCGCCACGAGAGTTTGCGCACGGTGTTCGCCGTGTCCGACGGGACGCCACAACAGGTGGTGTTGCCCGCCGAGGGGGTCGATATCGGGTGGGAAGTAATAGATGCCGCCGGCTGGTCGCCGGCACGGATAAAGGAGGGCGTTGATGCCGCAGCCGATTATGCATTTGATCTGTCAGCCGAAATACCCTTGCAGGCCAAGCTTTTCCGTGCCTCCGACGACGAGCATGTGCTGGTGGCGGTGGTCCATCATATTGCTGCGGATGGTTGGTCGCTGAATCCTCTGGTGCACGACCTGGGGGTCGCCTATGCCGGCCGCTGCGCCGGACGGGCCCCACAATGGTCTCCGCTGGCGGTGCAGTACGTGGATTACACCCTCTGGCAGCGAGCCCAATTCGGAGACCTCGACGACCCGGAGAGCCCGATCGTCGAGCAGCTCGCGTATTGGGAGCGCACGCTGGCGGGCCTGCCCGAAAGGGTCGAGCTGCCGACGGATCGACCGTACCCGGCGGTGGCCGACTACCGCGGCGCCAACGTGGACATCGACTGGCCGGCCGAGTTGCAGCAACACATCCGCGCGGTGGCGCGGGCGCACAACGCCACCAGTTTCATGGTGGTGCAGGCCGCCCTGGCGGTGCTGCTCGGCAAGATCGCCGCGACTTCCGATGTGGCCGTGGGCTTTCCGATCGCCGGGCGGCGCGATCCCGCCCTGGACGAACTGGTGGGCTTCTTCGTCAACACGTTGGTGCTGCGGGTCGACTTGGCCGGCGATCCCAGCGTTGCCGACGTGTTGGCCCGGGTCCGCCGGAGCAGCCTGGCGGCCTACGAAAATCAGGACGTGCCGTTCGAGTTCCTGGTGGAGCGACTCAACCCCACCCGTTCCCTGGCGCATCATCCGCTGACGCAGGTGATGTTGGCCTGGCAGGGCAACGATCCCGCCGAGCTGAGCCTGGGTGAACTGCGGATCACCGCGGTTCCGGTGCAGACCCGCACCGCGCGTACCGATTTGACGTTCTCCTTGTTCGAACGCCGCAGCGGCGACGGCCGGCCCGCGGGAATCGGCGGCACCGTCGAGTTCCGCACCGACCTGTTCGACGCGGACACCATCCGTGTGCTCACCGAACGGTTGCGGCGGGTGCTGGTCGCCATGGCCGCCGACCCCGGTCGCAGACTCTCGTCGATCGACGTACTGGACGACGACGAGCACGCCCGCCTTGACCAGTGCGCCAATCGTTCGGCATTGCGCCGGCCGAGCGCGGGGGCGTCGGTCCCGGCGCTGTTCGGCGCGTGGGTGCAGCGCGCGCCGCACGCGGTGGCGATCAGGTGCGCTGGGCGATCGTGGACCTACGAGCAAGTGGAGTCGGACGCGAATCGGCTGGCGCACCTGCTGGTTGGCCGCGGTGTGGGCCGCGGCCAGCGCGTGGGCCTGCTGCTCGAGCGCTCGGCCGAGGCCGTGATCGCGATTCTGGGGGTGCTGAAAACGGGGGCGGCCTATGTGCCGATGGACCCGGCGGTGCCGGCGGCGCGGATCGGCTTCATGGTCGCCGACGCCGGCATGCGGGCCGTGGTGACCAGCGCCGAGTTGCGTTCGCGGCTAGGAGAATTCGGCGGGCCGATCGTCGAGGTCGACGACCCGGCCCTGGCGGCGCATCCGGCGACGCCGGTGGCGGCGGGGCCGGCGGCCGACGACGTCGCGCACGTCATTTACACGTCGGGCACCACGGGTACGCCCAAGGGGGTGGCGGTCACCCACGCGAACGTGACGCAGCTGTTCGGTGCGCTGGACGCCGGGGTGGAACTGGGGCCCGATCAGGTGTGGAGCCAGTGCCATTCGCTGGCATTCGATTTCTCGGTGTGGGAGATCTGGGGTGCGCTGCTGCACGGCGGGCGGCTGGTGGTGGTGCCCGATACGGCGGCCCGGTCGCCGGAAGAGTTGCGCGCCAAACTCATTGGCGAGCGCGTCACCGTGTTGACCCAGACGCCGTCGGCGCTGGGGATGCTGTCGCCGCGGGGCTTGGAGACGGTCACGGTGGTGGTGGGCGCCGAACCGTGTCCGGGTGAGCTGGTGGATCGGTGGGCGCCCGGCCGGGTGATGGTCAACGTGTACGGCCCGACGGAGACCACCATGTGGGTGTCGCACAGCCCACCTTTGACAGCGGGGCGGGCGCGGTCCGGGCCACCGGCAATCGGGTCGCCGGTGGCCGGAGCCGCGCTCTTCGTGCTGGACGGGTGCCTGCGCCCGGTGCCCGCCGGGGTGGTGGGGGAGTTGTACGTCGCCGGTGCCGGGGTGGGCGTGGGCTATCTGGGGCGGGCGGGGCTGACGGCGTCGCGATTTGTGGCGTGCCCGTTCGGTGGGGCCGGCGCACGGATGTATCGCACCGGCGACCTCGCCCGATGGGACCGCGACGGACAGTTGCACTATGTCGGCCGCGCCGACGAGCAGGTCAAGATTCGCGGCTATCGCATCGAGTTGGGCGAAATCCGCTCCGCCCTGGCCGAATTGGAGGGTATCGAGCAAGCCGCGGTGCTCGCCCGCGAAGATCGTGCCGGCGAGAGGCGTCTCGTCGGCTATGTGACCGGAGCCGCTGACTCCGCCGACATTCGGGCCCGGTTGGGTCAGCGGCTCCCCACCTACATGGTGCCGGCGGCGGTGGTGGTGCTCGACGCGATGCCGTTGACGGTCAACGGCAAGCTCGACACCGCCGCCCTGCCGGCCCCGGACTACCGGGACGCCGGCCGGTATCGGGCCCCGGACAACGCGGTCGAGGAGACTCTGGTGGGCGTCTACGCCCGGGTGCTCGGCGTCGAACGGGTCGGCGTCGACGATTCCTTCTTCGACCTCGGCGGCGACTCCCTCTCGGCGATGCGTTTGATCACCGCGATCAACGCCGACCTGGACGCCGGGCTGACCGTCCGATCCGTGTTCGAGGCCCCCACGGTCGCGCAGCTGGCGCTCCGGGTCGAGGCCGGCGCCGGCCGCGCCGGACGATTGGTGGCCGGCGAGCGCCCGGCGCTGCTTCCGTTGTCGTTCGCCCAGACCCGCCTGTGGTTCATCGATCAGCTGCAGGGGCCCTCGCCGATGTACAACATGGCGGTCGCCCTGCGCCTTTCCGGCCGCCTGGATGCCGACGCGATGGGGGCCGCCCTGGACGACGTGGTGGCCCGCCACGAAAGCCTGCGGACGATCTTCCTCGCCCCCGAGGGCGCCCCCCAACAGGTCGTGCTGCCCGCCGAACGGGCCGACGTCCACTGGCAGGTCGTCGACGCGACGCGGTGGCCGGCGTCCTGGCTGGCGGAGGCCACCCAGGACGCGGCGCGCTACACCTTCGACCTCGCCACCGAAATCCCGTTGCGGGTATGGCTTTTCCACACCGGCGAGGACGAACACGTGTTGGTGGCGGTCGTCCACCACATCGCCGCCGACGGATGGTCGGTGACCCCGCTGGTGCGCGATCTGGGGGAGGCCTACGCGGCCCGCCGCGGCGGGCGGGCGCCGGATTGGGCGCCGCTGCCGGTGCAATACGTCGACTACACCCTGTGGCAACGGGGCCGATTCGGCGACCTCGACGACCCCGACAGCCCCATCGCGGCGCAACTGGACTATTGGGAGCGCGCCCTGGCCGGGCTGCCGGAACACGTTGAGCTGCCCACGGATCGGCCCTACCCGCTGGTGGCCGACCATCGCGGGTCCAGCGTGGACGTGCACTGGCCGGCCGCCCTGCAGCACCAAGTCGCCGAGCTGGCGCGGGCACACAACGCAACGAGCTTCATGGTCGTCCAGGCGGCCCTGGCGGTGCTGCTGTCCGCGTTGAGCGCGAGTCCCGATGTGGCCGTGGGGTTCCCGATCGCCGGGCGGAGCGACCCCGCCCTGGATGAGGTGGTCGGGTTCTTCGTCAACACCCTGGTTCTGCGGGTCGACCTCAGTGGCGACCCCACCGTCGCCGAACTGCTGGGCCGGGTGCGCCGGCGCAGCCTGGCGGCCTACGAACACCAGGATGTGCCGTTCGAGGTGCTGGTGGAACGGCTCAACCCGGCCCGCGACATGGCGCATCATCCGCTGGTCCAGGTCATGCTGGCCTGGCAGAACAACGACCCCGTCGACATGAGCCTCGGCGACGTGCGGGTGACGCCGCTGCCGCTCGAAACCCAGGTCGCCCGCATGGATCTGGTGTGGTCGCTGGCCGAACGGTGGGACGAGGACGGGGAGCCCGCCGGCATCGCCGGGGCGGTGGAGTTCCGCACCGACGTCTTCGATGCGGCCAGCATCGAGTCACTCGTCACGCGCTTGCAACGCGTGCTGGCCGCCATGACCGCCGACCCCGCCCGGCCGCTGTCCGCGATCGACGTCCTCGACGAATCCGAGCGCGCCCACCTCGACGCCATCGGCAACCGCGCCGTGCTGACCCGGCCCGCGACCGCACGCGCGTCCATCCCGGCCTTGTTCGCCGCGCAGGTGGCACGGGACCCCGAGGCAGTCGCGATCACCTGCGGCGAGCGGGCGTGGACCTACCGTGAAGTGTACGAGATCACAAACCGGTTGGCGCACAGGCTGATTGGTTGCGGCGCCGCGCCGGGCCAGCGGGTCGCGGTGGCGATGCCACGGTCGGCCGAAGCGATCGTGGCGATCCTGGCGGTCCTCAAGACCGGGGCCGCGTATGTGCCGATCGACCCGGCGCTGCCGACCGCCCGCATCGAGTTCATGCTCACCGACGCCGAACCGATCGCGGCGGTGACCACCGCCGAGGTGCGGCCACGGTTGGGCGCATTCGCCGGGCACATCATCGACGTCGACGACCCCGCCCTGGCCACGCAGCCCGCCACCGGGCTGCCGGACCCGTCGCCCGACGACATTGCGTACGTCATCTACACCTCCGGGACCACCGGCGTGCCCAAGGGTGTGGCGGTCACGCACCACAACGTCACCCAGCTGTTGCGGTCGGTGGACGCCCAACTGGACCTGGGGCGGGTGTGGGGCCACTGCCACTCGCCGGCCTTCGACTTCTCGGTCTGGGAGATCTTCGGCGCGCTGCTGCGCGGGGGACGCCTCGTCGTCGTCCCCGACGACATCGTCGGCTCGCCGGAAGACCTGCACGCCTTGCTGATTGCCGAACGCGTCACCGTGCTGAGCCAGACCCCGTCGGCGGTGGCGGCGCTCTCGCCGCACGGGCTGGACTCGGTGGCGCTGGTCGTCGGCGGCGAGCCGTGCCCGGTCGAGGTCATGGACCGGTGGGCCCCCGGACGGGTGATGGTCAATCAATACGGCCCCACCGAGACCACGATGTACGCGGCCATGACGGCGCCGCTGACGGCGGGCTCCGCTCCGGTGCCGATCGGGTCGCCGGTGCCCGGGGCCGCCCTGTTCGTGCTGGACCGATGGTTGCGCGCGGTGCCGCCCGGCGTGGTCGGCGAGCTGTACATCGCCGGACGCGGCGTCGCCGCGGGCTACCTGGGCCGGGCGGCGCTGACGGCCTCGCGGTTCGTGGCGTGCCCGTTCGGCGGTAACGGAACGCGGATGTATCGCACCGGGGACGTGGTGCGCTGGGGCCGCGACGGTCAGCTGGAGTACCTCGGTCGCGCCGACGAGCAGGTCAAGATCCGCGGCCACCGCATCGAACTGGGCGAAATCCGCTCCGCCCTCGCCGAATTGGACGGCGTCGAGCAGGCCGCGGTGATCGCCCGGAACGACCCTGCCGCCGCGCGGCTGGTGGGCTACGTGACCGGGACCGCCGACCCGTCCGAGACCCGGGCGCGGCTCGCCGAGCGGCTGCCGTCCTACATGGTGCCGTCGGCGGTGGTGGTGCTGGACGCGTTGCCGTTGACGGCCAACGGCAAGCTCGACACCCGCGCCCTGCCGGCACCGGACTACCAGGGCGGCAACGGATATCGCGCTCCGGAAAACGCCATCGAGCAGATCTTGGCCGGCATCTACGCCCAGGTGCTGGGCGTCCAACGGGTCGGGGTGGACGACTCGTTCTTCGACTTGGGCGGCGACAGCATCCTGTCGATGCAGGTGGTGGCCCGGGCTCGCGCGGCCGGCGTAATGTGCCGGCCCCGCGATGTTTTCGTCGAGCAGTCGGTGGCCCGGCTGGCGCGGGTCGTCACGCTGGCCACCGGCGAGGACGACGTGGTCGACGAGGGGATCGGGCCGGTGGTGGCCACCCCGATCATGCGTTGGCTGCGCGACATGGACGGCCCCATCGAGCAGTTCAACCAGACCATGGTGCTGGCGGCGCCCGCCGGGGTGGGCCAGGCTGACGTGGCGGTCGTGCTGCAGGCGCTGCTGGACCGCCATCCCACGCTGCGGCTCTGCGTCGACGACGACGGGGCCGGCGGCTGGGACATACACGTTCCCGAAGCGGGCTCGGTGGACGCCCGGGCCTGCCTGCGCACCGTCGACGCGCTCTCGGAGGAGGCGCTGATGCGGGCCCGCGCGCGGCTGAACCCCGGCGCCGGCGTGCTGGTGTGCGCGGTATGGGCAAGCGCGACAAACCAATTGGCATTGATCGTCCACCACCTGGCCGTCGACGGTGTGTCCTGGCGGACCCTGATCGAGGACCTCAACATCGCCTGGGCCCAACATCACCGCGGCCAACCGATCGAGCTGCCCGCCCCCGGCACCTCGTTCGCCCGCTGGTCGTCGCTACTGGCCCAGCACGCGAAGGATCCGGCGGTGACCGAGCTGGCGGAGGTGTGGCGGCGAATCACCGAGACGCCGCCGGCGTTGCCGCCCGCCCAGCCGTGGGACACCTATGAGACGGCCGGGCAGTTGTCGGCGGCGCTGGACGCCGAGACGACCCGCCAGCTGCTGGGCGAGGTGCCCGCCGCGTTTCACGCCGGGGTGCAAGACATCCTGCTGATCGCCTTCGGGCTGGCATTCACCGAATTCCTGGGAACGGCGAGGCCGATCGGCATCGACGTCGAGGGCCACGGGCGCAACGAGGAACTGGCCCCCCACGTGCACCTGTCCCGCACCGTCGGGTGGTTCACCGCCAAGTACCCGGTGGCCCTCGACGTCGGCGGGCTGGACTGGGCTCGCGTGGTCGCGGGTGAGGCCGCGCTGGGGGCGGTGATCAAGGACGCCAAGGAGCAGTTGCGCGGGCTGCCCGACGGCCTGACCTACGGGCTGTTGCGCTACCTGAATCCCGAAGCGGACCTGGGCGGTCCGGACCCGGCCATCGGCTTCAACTACCTGGGCCGCCTCGGGGGAGCGCCCGCCGAATCGTCCGACGGGCTATGGCAACTCAGCCCGAACAGCCACGCGCTGGGCGCCGCGGCGGCGGCGGCGGCCCTGCCGTTGCCGCACACGGTGGAACTCAACGCCGGCACCATGGACACCGAGGACGGCCCGCACCTGCACGCCAGCTGGACGTGGGCGTCCTCGGCGCTCACCCACGATCAGGTAAACCGGTTGAGCCGGTTGTGGTTTGACGCCCTGGCCGGCATCTGCGCACACGTGCGCCGCGACGGCGGCGGGCTGACGCCGTCGGACATCGCACCGGCCCGCCTGGACCAGCAGCAGATCGACGAACTCGAGCGGCGATACGACGTCGCCGATATCCTGCCGTTGACCCCGCTGCAGCAGGGGCTGCTCTTTCATTCGACGACGCAACCCGACGGCGACGTGTACGCGGTGCAGCTGACCATCACGCTGCGCGGCGGCCTCGACCCCCAGCGGCTCCACCACGCCGTGCAGAACGCCGTCGCCCGCCACCCCAACCTCGCCGCCCGATTCTGCTCCGGCTTCGGCGACCCGGTGCAGATCATCCCGGTCACCCCCGAAATCGCCTACCGCCACGTCGAACTCGACGGCGACGCCGACGACATCGACGACCAGGTCCGGCGGATGTCCGCCGCAGAACGCGCCGCGGTGCGAGACCTCGACGACCAGCCACCCCTGCGGGCCACGCTGATTCGCACCGCGGACCAGGAATTCCGGTTCGTGCTCACCGTCCACCACATCGTGATGGACGGCTGGTCACTACCGATCCTGCTGCAGGAGATCTTCGCCTGCTACTACGGGTCGCGGCTACCGGCTGCGCCGCCCTACCGCCGCTTCGTCACCTGGCTGGCGGCCCGCGACGCTCCGGCCGCCCGCGCCGCGTGGCGCGACGCGCTCGACGGTTTCGACACCCCCGCCCTGGTGGGCCCGGCGGGTCGGGCGGAGCTCGGGCCGCGGGGAGCCGCCGCTGTCCGGCTCTCCGCCGAAACCACCGGTGCGCTCGGCGAACTCGCCCGCTCCTGCCGCACCACCCTCAACACCGTGCTGCAGGCCGCCTGGGCGCAACTGCTGATGTCGCTGACCGGCCGGCACGACGTCGCCTTCGGCACCGCGGTGTCCGGCCGGCCGGCGGAATTGCCCGGCGCCGAATCCATGGTGGGCCTGCTGATCAACACCGTGCCGGTGCGCGCCCAGGCCACCGCGACGACGACCGTCGCCGAATTTCTGGACCGGCTGCAACGCGCCCACAACGACACCGTCGAGCACCAGCACCTGGCGCTGAACGAAATCCACCGCGTCACCGGACACGACCAACTGTTCGACACGTTGCTGGTGTACGAGAACTATCCGATCGACGCCGCCGCGCTATCGGCGGCCGACGACCTGACCGCCACCGAATTCACCAGCCACGACTACAACCACTACCCGCTGTCGCTGCAAGCCGTGCCGGGCGACGAACTGCGCCTGCGCATCGAATTCGACACCGACGTCTTCGAACCCGCCGCCGTCGACGCCCTGGCCGACCGCCTGCGCCGGCTCCTGACGGCCATGCCCGCCGATCCGGATCGGCCGTTGCGATCACTGGATGCGCTCGACGCGCCGGAGCGCGCCCAGCTGCAACTGTGGGGAAACCAAGCAGTGCTGGCCGCCGAGTCGAGCGCCGCCCTATCGCTCCCGGCGCTGTTCGCCGCGCAGGTCTCCCGCGTCCCCGACGCGGGAGCGGTCACTTTCGAGGGCCGTTCGATGACCTACCGCGAACTCGACGAGGCATCGAACCGATTGGCGCACAGGCTGATCGAGCGCGGCGCGGGGCCCGGGGAGTGCGTGGCGCTGCTGTTCCCGCGTTCGGCCGAGGCGATCGTGGCGATCCTCGCGACGCTCAAGGCGGGGGCCGCCTACCTGCCGATCGACCCCGCGCTGCCCGCGGCGCGCCTCGAGTTCATGCTCGGCGACGCCACCCCGGTCGCCGCGGTCGCCGCCGCCGGCCTGCGGGCCCGGCTGGACGGATTCGAGCTGCCGGTCCTCGACGCCGGCGAGGCCGACGCCGGGCCCACCGGGCCGTTGCCGGCGCCCGCGCCCGAGAACATCGCCTACGTCATCTACACCTCGGGGACGACCGGCGTCCCCAAAGGTGTTGCGGTGACCCACCGCAACGTCACCCAGCTGCTGGAATCGCTGCACGCGACGCTGCCCGAGGCGGGGGTATGGTCACAATGCCACTCGTACGGCTTCGACGTCTCGGTGCAGGAGATCTGGGGCGCGCTGGCCTGCGGCGGTCGGCTGGTGGTGGTGCCCGAGTCGGTGACACGCTCACCGGACGAGCTGCACGCCCTGCTGGCCGCCGAGCGGGTGAGCGTGCTGAGCCACACCCCGTCGGCGCTGACCGCTCTGTCACCGCGAAAGCTGCGCTCGGCGTTGATCATCGGCGGCGAGCCCTGCCCGGCCGCGCTCGCGGACCAATGGGCGCCGGGCCGCGTGATGATCAACGCCTACGGCCCGACGGAAACCACCGTGGACGCGACGCTCAGTGCGCCGCTGACCGCGGGCGCCGGAGCGCCGCCCCTGGGGTCGCCGGTGCCCGGGGCGGCGCTGTTCGTGCTGGACGACTGGCTGCGGCCGGTGCCCGCCGGTGCGGTCGGTGAGCTGTACGTGGCGGGGCACGGGGTCGCCGTCGGGTATCCGCGCCGTCCCGGTTTGACGGCGTCGCGGTTCGTCGCCTGTCCGTTCGGCGCGGCCGGTGCGCGCATGTACCGCACCGGGGACCTGGTGCGGTGGGCGCCGGACGGGCGGCTGCACTACGTCGGCCGCGCCGACCACCAGGTCAAGATCCGCGGCCACCGCATCGAGCTGGGCGAAATCCAGTCCGCGCTCGCCGAATTGGACGGCGTCGGGCGGGTCGCGGTGATCGCCCGCGAGGACACGCCCGGCGACAAGCGGCTCGTCGGCTACATCACCGGCACCGCCGACCCGGTCGAGCTGCGCGCCCGGCTGGCCGACCGGCTGCCGGCCTACCTGGTGCCGGCCGCGGTGGTGGCGATCGAGGCATTGCCCCTGACACCGAACGGCAAACTCGACACCGGGGCCCTGCCGGCGCCCGAATACACCGGCGGCCGGTATCGGGCGCCGGCCACGCCCACCGAGGAGATCTTGGCCGGCATCTACGCCCAGGTGCTCGGGCTCGAGCGCGTCGGCGCGGACGACTCCTTCTTCGACCTGGGCGGGGATTCGCTGTCGGCCATGCGGGTGATCGCCGCGATCAACTCCGGTCTCGACGCGCACCTCGGCGTGCGAACGCTGTTCGAAGCGCCCACAATCGGCGAGCTGGCGGCGCGCGTCAGCGCGAACGGCGGGCTCCTGGCCGGCGTGGAGCGTCGCGAGCGGCCGGCGGTGGTGCCGTTGTCGTTCGCCCAATCGCGGCTGTGGTTCATCGATCAGCTGCACGGCCCGTCGCCGGTGTACAACATGGCGGCGGCACTGCGCCTCGCCGGGCGCCTGGACGCCGGTGCGCTGGGTGCCGCGTTCGCCGACGTGGTGGCGCGGCACGAGAGTTTGCGGACGGTGTTCGCCGCCACCGAGGGCATACCGCAGCAGGTGGTGCTGTCGCCCGATCGGGCCGACGTCACATGGCAGACCATCGACGCCACCGGCTGGTCACCGGCCCGGCTGGAGGGCGCCATCCGCGACGCGGCCCGGCACACCTTCGACCTGGCGACCGAAATCCCGCTGCGGGCAATGCTTTTCCGGGTGAGCGACGAGGAACACGTGCTGGTGGCCGTGGTGCACCACATCGCGGCCGACGGGTGGTCGCTGACTCCGCTGGTGCGCGACCTGGCGCTCGCCTATGCCAGCCGGTCGGTCGGGGATGCGCCGGGCTGGGCGCCGCTGCCGGTGCAGTACGTCGACTACACGCTCTGGCAGCGCGCCCAGTTCGGTGACCTGGAAGACCCGGGCAGCCCGATCGCCGCGCAGCTCGCGTACTGGGAGGAGGCGCTGGCCGGCCTGCCGGAACGGCTGGAACTGCCCACCGATCGTCCGTATCCGTTGGTGGCCGATTTCCGCGGGGCCAGCGTGGCCGTCGACTGGCCCGCGGAGTTGCAGCAGCGGGTGCGCGCGGTGGCGGGCGCGCATAACGCGACGAGCTTCATGGTGGTGCAGGCCGCGCTGGCGGTGCTGTTGGCCAAGATCAGCGCGAGTTCGGATGTGGCGGTGGGCTTCCCGATCGCCGGGCGGCGCGATCCGGCCCTCGACGATGTGGTGGGCTTCTTCGTCAACACCTTGGTGCTGCGCGTCGATCTCGGCGGCGACCCCACGATTGCCGAACTACTGGCGCGGGTGCGCCAACGCAGCCTGGCCGCCTACGAGCATCAGGACGTGCCGTTCGAGGTCCTCGTCGAACGGCTCAACCCGGCCCGCAGCCTCGCGCACCATCCGCTGGTGCAGGTCATGCTGGCCTGGCAGAACGACGAACCCACCGACGTGAGCCTGGGCGACGTGCGCGTCACCGCGCTGCCGGTCGACACCCGCACCGCCCGCACGGATCTCGCGTGGTCGCTGGCCGAACGCTGGAGCGTCGACGGCCGGCCCGCCGGCATCGGCGGTGCCGTGGAGTTCCGCACCGACGTGTTCGACACCGCCACCATCGAGGCGCTGATCACCCGGCTGCATCGCGTACTGGAAGCCATGACCGCCGACCCCGCCCGGCGGCTGTCGTCGATCGACGTGCTCGGCCCCGACGAGCACGCCCGCCTCGACGCGATCGGCAACCGCGCGGCGCTGACCCGGCCACCGCACGCATCGGCCTCGACCCGGGCCTCGATCCCGGCGCTGTTCGCCGCCCACGTCGCGCGCACCCCCGAAGCGGTGGCGCTGAGCGACCGGGACCGTTCGATGACCTACCGCGAATTCGATGAGTCCACAAACCGGTTGGCGCACTTGCTCGTTGAGCGGGGAGCGCGGCCGGGGCGGTGCGTCGCCGTCCTGATGGAGCGCTCGGCGCCCGCGATCGTCGCGATCGTGGCGGTGCTGAAGACGGGGGCCGCCTACCTGCCGATCGACCCGGCGATGCCGGACACCCGGGTCGCATTCATGCTGACCGACGCCGCACCGATCGTCGCCCTCACCACCGCGGAACTGCGAGACCGGCTCGACGGTTTCGACGGAGCTGTCATCGACGCCGACGACCCCGCCGTGCACACCCGGCCCGCCACCGCCCTGCCGCCGCCGGCCGACGACAACATCGCCTACGTCATCTACACCTCCGGCACCACCGGCACCCCCAAGGGCGTGGCGGTCACCCACCACAACGTCACCCACCTGCTCGCCTCGCTGCACGACCGGCCGGCGCCGGCGGGGGTGTGGAGCCAGTGCCATTCGCTGGCCTTCGACTTCTCGGTGTGGGAGATCTTCGGCGCCCTGCTGGGCGGCGGACGCCTGCTGGTCGTGCCCGACGAGGTGGTGCGCTCGCCGGAAGACCTGCACGCCTTGCTGATCGCCGAGAACGTCAGCGTGCTGAGCCAAACCCCGTCGGCGTTCTCGGCGCTGCAGAGCCTGGACGGCGCGCGGTCGGGCCCGCGGCTCAACGTCCGGGCCCTCGTGTTCGGGGGCGAAGCGCTGAGCCCGCAACGGCTGGCGAAGTGGCTCGACAGCCATCCCCACCGGCCGCGCGTGATCAACATGTACGGCATCACCGAGACGACGGTGCACGCCTCCTACCGGGAGATCGTCGACAACGACATCGACACCAACGCCAGCCCCATCGGAATGCCATTGGCGCATCTGGGATTTTTCGTGCTCGACGCGTGGCTGCGGCCGGTGCCCGAGGGTGTGACGGGCGAGCTGTACATCGCCGGTTCCGGCGTCGCGGCCGGTTACGTCGGCCGGGCCGGCCTGACGGCGTCCCGGTTCGTCGCCTGCCCGTTCGGCGAGGACGGCGCGCGCATGTACCGCACCGGGGATCTGGTGCGGTGGGGCCCGGGCGGACAGCTGCACTATCTCGGCCGCGCCGACGAGCAGGTCAAGATCCGCGGCTACCGCATCGAGCTCGGCGAGATCCAGTCCGCGCTCACCGAATTGGACGGCATCGAACAGGCCGCGGTCGTCGCCCGCGAGGACCGGCCCGGCGACAAACGGCTCGTCGGCTACATCACCGGGACCGCCGATCCGGTCGAGGTCCGCGCCCGGCTGGCCGAGCATCTGCCGGCCTACATGGTCCCGGCCACGGTGCTCGCCGTCGACGCAATGCCGCTGACCGCCAACGGAAAACTCGACACCCGCGCGCTGCCCGCACCCGACCACTCGCACCGGTCGCAGGGCTCCGATCACTACCGCGCCCCGACCACCGCCGTCGAGCGGGCCCTGGCCGACATCTACACCCACGTCCTGGGCGTCGAGAACGTCGGGATCGACGACTCCTTCTTCGACCTCGGCGGGGACTCGCTGTCGGCCATGCGCCTGGTCGCGGAGGTCAACGCCGGCCTCGACGTCCACCTCGGCGTGCGGGCCCTGTTCGAGGCGCCCACCATTCGCCGGCTGGCGGCGCGCCTGGGCACCGACGGCGGAGCGCGCGCGCCGCTGGTGGCCGCCGAGCGGCCGGAGATGGTGCCGTTGTCGTTCGCCCAGTCGCGGCTGTGGTTCATGGGCCAATTGCACGGGACCTCACCGGTGCACAACATGGCGATCGCGTTGCAGCTGCACGGGCGCCTGGACGCCGAGGCCTTCGGCGCGGCGCTGGCCGACGTGATGGCCCGCCACGAGAGCCTGCGGACGAGGTTCCCGGCGCGGGAGGGGATACCGCGGCAGCTGGTCGTCGATGTGGACGACGCCGACTGCGGCTGGCAGATCAGCGACGCGCGCGGGTGGTCGACCACCCGGCTGGGCAACGCGGTCGAGACCCTGGTGGGTCACCGGTTCGACCTGGCCACCGAAATCCCGCTGCGGGCAATGCTTTTCCGGGTGAGCGACGACGAACACCTGCTGGTGGCCGTGGTGCACCACATCGCCGCCGACGGGTGGTCGCTCACCCCGCTGGTGCGCGACCTGGGGGAGGCCTACGCCAGCCGCTCGGCCGGCTGCGCCCCGGACTGGGCGCCGCTGCCGGTGCAGTACGTCGACTACACGCTCTGGCAGCGCGCCCAATTCGGCGAACTGCAGGATCCGCACAGCCTGATCGCCGGACAGCTGCGGTATTGGGAACACACCCTGGCCGGAATGCCCGAGCAGCTCGAATTGCCCACGGACCGTCCGTATCCGTTGGTGGCCGATTTCCGCGGCGCGAGCGTGGCCGTCGACTGGCCGGCGGAGTTGCAGCAGCGGGTGCGCGCGGTGGCGGGCGCGCATAACGCGACGAGCTTCATGGTGGTGCAGGCCGCGCTGGCGGTGCTGTTGGCCAAGGTCAGCGCGAGTTCTGATGTGGCGGTGGGCTTCCCGATCGCCGGGCGGCGCGACCCGGCCCTCGACGATGTGGTGGGCTTCTTCGTCAACACCTTGGTGCTGCGCGTCGATCTCGGCGGCGACCCCACGATGGCCGAACTACTGGCGCGGGTGCGCCAACGCAGCCTGGCCGCCTACGAGCATCAGGACGTGCCGTTCGAGGTCCTCGTCGAACGGCTCAACCCGGCCCGCAGCCTCGCGCACCATCCGCTGGTGCAGGTCATGCTGGCCTGGCAGAACACCGACTCAGCGGAGCTGAGCCTGGGCGACGTGCGCGTCACCCCGCTGCCGGTCGACACCCGCACCGCGCGTATGGATCTCGCGTGGTCGCTGGCCGAACGCTGGAGCGCCGACGGCCGGCCCGAGGGCATCGGCGGGGCCGTGGAGTTCCGCACCGACGTGTTCGACACCGCCACCATCCAACGTCTGATCGAACGATTGCAGCGGGTGCTGGAGGCCATGACCGCTGACCCCGCCCGGCGGCTGTCGTCGATCGACGTGCTCGGCCCCGACGAGCACGCCCGCCTCGACGCGATCGGCAACCGCGCGGTGCTGGACGGCCCGTCGCGCCCGCCGATGTCGATCCCCGAGGTGTTCGCCGACCACGTCGCGCGCACCCCGCAAGCGGTGGCCGTCACCCATGGGGCGGACTCGTGGACATACCGCGAACTCGACCAGTCATCAAACCGACTGGCGCACTTGCTCGTTGACCACGGTTGCGGGCCGGGGCAGTGCGTGGCGCTGCTCACCGAGCGCTCGGCGCGGGCCGTCGTCGCCATCCTGGCGGTGCTCAAAACCGGGGGCGCGTACGTCCCGATCGACCCAGGCCTGCCCGCCGCCCGAATCGACTTCATGCTCGCCGACGCCGCACCGGCGGCGGTGCTCACCACCGCCGAACACCGCTCGCGCCTCGACGATTTCGACGTGCTCGTCATCGATATCGATGACCCGGCGATCCAGCACCGGCCCACCACGGCGTTGCCGGCGCCGGCGCCGCACCACATCGCGTACACGATCTACACCTCGGGCACCACCGGAGTTCCCAAGGGCGTGGCGGTCACCCACCACAACGCCACCCAATTGTTCGCCTCCCTGGGGGCCGCCGGTCTGCCCGCGGCACCGGCACGGGTGTGGAGCCACTGCCATTCCCTGGCGTTCGACTTCTCGGTGTGGGAGATCTTCGGCGCGCTGCTGCACGGCGGGCGGGTGCTCGTCGTACCGGACGAGGTCGTGCGTTCCCCGAAAGACCTGCACGCCTTGCTCGTTGCCGAACGCGTCGACATGCTGACCCAGACACCGTCCGAGGTGACGATGCTCTCGACCGAGGGCCTGGAGTCCGCGGTGCTGGCGGTCGCGGGCGAAGCGTGCCCGGCCGAAATCGTGCAGCGGTGGGCGTCCGGGCGGGTGATGGTCAACGTCTACGGCCCCACCGAGATCACGATCGTCGCGGCCGTCAGCGCGCCGCTGACACCGGGACCCGAAGCGCCGCCGATCGGTTCGCCGGTATCCGGGGCCGCGCTGTTCGTGCTCGACGGATGCCTGCAGCCGGTGCCCGCGGGCGTGGTCGGCGAGCTGTACGTGGCCGGCGGCGGCGTGTCGACCGGTTACCTGGGCCGGCCCGGTCTGACCGCGTCCCGGTTCGTGGCGTGCCCCTTCGGCGGGGAGGGCGCGCGCATGTATCGCACCGGCGACCTGGCGTCGTGGGGTTCCGACGGGCAGCTGCGCTACGTCGGGCGCGCCGACGAACAGGTCAAGATCCGCGGGTATCGCATCGAACTCGGCGAAATCCAATCCGCGCTGGCCGCGCTGGACGGTGTGGAGCAGGCGCTGGTGATCGCCCGCGAGGACCGCCCGGGCGACAAGCGTCTGGTCGGCTACATCACCGGGACGGCCAACCCGGCCGAACTCCGCACCCTGCTGGCCGACCGGCTGCCCGCCTACATGGTGCCGGCCGCGGTGGTGGTGCTCGACAGGCTGCCGCTGACACCCGCCGGCAAACTCGACGTCCGCGCCCTGCCCGCCCCCGATTACCAGGGCGGCGACGACTACCTCGCCCCGGCCACCGCGGTCGAGGAGATCCTGGCCTGGCTCTACGCCCAGGTGCTGGGCCTCGAGCGGGTCGGGGTGCAGGAGTCGTTCTTCGACCTGGGCGGGGATTCCCTGTCGGCCATGCGCCTGGTCGCCGCGATCTACAACGCCCTCGACATCCACCTGCCCGTGCGCGCCGTCTTCGAGGCGCCGTCGGTGCGCAGCCTGAGCCAGCAGCTCAACCGCGATCACGATGCCGGGGAAGGCCACCAGGGCGACTTCGCGTCGGTGCACGGCCGCGACGCCACCGAGGTGTACGCCTGCGACCTCACGCTGGACAAGTTCATCGACGCCCCGACGCTGGCCGCCGCGCCGTCGCTGCCGGGGCCGAGCGCCGAGGTGCGCACGGTGCTACTGACCGGGGCCACCGGCTTTTTGGGTCGCTACCTGGTGCTGCAATGGCTGGAACGGTTGGAACTGGCCGACGGCAAGCTGATCTGCCTGGTGCGGGCCACCTCCGACGAGGATGCGCGGCGCCGGCTGCAGAGGACCTTCGACCCCCCCGGGTTTGCAGGGGACCCCGCTTTGCGGCGGTATTTCGACGAGCTCGCCGCCGACCACCTCGAGGTCATCGCCGGCGACAAGGGCCGCACCAATCTCGGCCTGGACGAACAGACCTGGCAGCGGCTGGCCGACACCGTCGACCTCATCGTCGACTCCGCGGCGGTGGTCAACGGCGTGCTGCCCTACAGCGAGCTGTTCGCCCCCAACGTCGCCGGCACCGCCGAGCTGATCCGGCTCGCGCTGACCACCAAACTCAAGCCGTACACGTATGTCTCGACCGCCAACGTCGGCGACCAGATCGAGCCGGCCGCGTTCACCGAGGACGCCGACGTCCGCGTCGCCGGCCCGATCCGCACGATCGACGGCAGCTACGGCAACGGCTACGGCAACAGCAAGTGGGCCGGCGAGGTGCTGCTGCGCGAGGCCCACGACCTGTGCGCGCTGCCCGTCGGCGTGTTCCGCTGCGACATGATCCTGGCCGACACCACCTACGCCGGCCAGCTCAACCTGTCCGACATGTTCACCCGGTTGCTGTTCAGCGTCGTGGCCAGCGGCGTCGCGCCGCGCTCGTTCTACCAGCTCGACGCCCGCGGCAACCGGCAACGCGCGCACTTCGACGCCCTGCCGGTCGAGTTCGTCGCCGAGTCGATCACCACGCTGGGCGCCCAGGTGGGCCGCGATTCGGCCGCAGGGTTCGAGACCTATCACGTGATGAACCCGCACGACGACGGCATCGGGCTCGACGAGTACGTCGACTGGGTCATCGAGGCCGGCTATCCGATCGAGCGGGTCGACGACTTCGGGGAGTGGCTGCACCGGATGGAGACCGCGCTGCACGCCCTGCCGGAACGCCAGCGCCACCAGTCGGTGCTGCAGCTGCTGCAGTTGCGCAACGCCCAACACGTGCCGCCGGCGGACCCGGCGCGCGGCTGCCTGGGACCGACCGAACGGTTCCGCGCCGCGGTGCAGGAAGCCAAAATCGGCCCCGATAACGACATCCCGCACATCACCGCGGCGGTGATCGTCAAATACGTGACCGACCTGCGGCTGCTCGGTCTGCTCTGAAATATTTTGGCCTGCAGCGTATTTCGCCGCCGTGTCCGAAGTCGTCGTCGCCACGCCTCCCGCTGACTACCATGACCGTAGAACGCGACGGTCCCGCCGCCGGAGAGGAGTGCTCATCCGATGACAACAGCGCGCCTGCCCAAACTGCCACTGGACGAAGCCAAAGCCGCCGCCGACGAAGCGGCCGTCCCCAACTACATGGCCGAACTGAGCATCTTCCAAGTGCTGCTCAACCATCCGCCGCTGGCGCGCGCCATCAACGACCTGCTCGCCACCATGCTCTGGCACGGCGCCCTCGACGCGCGGTTGCGCGAGTTGGCGATCATGCGGATCGGCTGGCTGACCGCGTGCGACTACGAGTGGACGCAGCATTGGCGCGTCGCGTCCCGGCTCGGCGTCCCGGGTGACGACCTGCTCGGCGTGCGAGATTGGCGGAACTACGCCGGGTTTGGGCCCGCCGAGCGGGCGGTGCTGGCGGCGACCGACGACGTGGTGCGCGACGGCGCGGTCAGCGCCGCGAGCTGGGCGGCCTGCGAGCGCGAATTCGACGGCGACACAACGGTTCTCGTCGAGCTGGTCACGGTCATCGGCGCGTGGCGCATGGTCTCCTCCATCCTGCAGAGCCTTGAGGTGCCGCTTGAGGACGGCGTATCGAGCTGGCCTCCGGACGGCCGGCCGCCCGGGCCCAAGGGTTGAGCCGGCGGCGCGAATTGCACAGGGCCGTAAGCGATTGACTTCTCAAGCGGGAACTCTTAGCGTCGGGCAATGAGAACCAGGGTCGCCGAGATGCTCGGTGTCGAATTCCCGATCTGCGCCTTCAGCCATTGCCGCGACGTGGTGGCCGCGGTGACCAACGCGGGCGGATTCGGCATCCTGGGCGCCACCGCGCACAGCCCGGCGCGACTGCGCAGCGAGCTGACCTGGATCGAGCAGCAGACCGGCGGCAAGCCCTACGGGGTCGACCTGCTGCTGCCGCCCAAATACGTCGGCGCCGAGCAGGGCGGGATCGACACCAACCAGGCCCGGACCCTGCTGCCCGAGGAGCATCGCGCGTTCGTCGACGACCTGCTGGCCCGCTACGGCGTGACGGCGCCCGCCGGGGACGCCCGCCCGTCCGTGGGCGGTTTGAACATCTCGCCCAAGAGCTACCAGCCGCTGCTCGACGTGGCCTTCGACCACGACATCCGGCTGATCGCCAGCGCGCTCGGCCCACCCCCGGCGGACCTCGTCGAACGCGCCCACGACGCCGGCGTGCTGGTGGCCGCGCTGGCCGGCACCACCCGCCACGCCCAGCGGCACGCCGCCGCCGGCGTCGACCTGATCGTCGCGCAGGGCACCGAGGCGGGCGGCCACACCGGCGAGGTGGCGACGATGGTGCTGGTGCCGGAGGTCGTCGACGCCGTGGCCCCGGTGCCGGTGCTCGCCGCCGGGGGGATCGCCCGCGGCCGCCAGATCGCGGCGGCGCTGGCGCTGGGCGCCGAGGGCGTGTGGTGCGGGTCGGTGTGGCTGACCACCGAGGAAGCCGAGACGGTGCCCGTGGTCAAGGAGAAGTTCCTGGCCGCCACGTCCTCGGACACGGTGCGGTCCCGCTCGATGACCGGCAAGCCGGCGCGCATGCTGCGGACCGCCTGGACCGAGGAGTGGGACCGGCCGGAGAACCCCGACCCGCTGGGCATGCCGTTGCAGACCGCGCTGATCACCGAGCCGCAGCTGCGCATCAATTCCGCCGCCGCCCACGACGGCGCCAGGGCGCGTGAGCTGGCGACTTACTTCGTCGGGCAGGTGGTGGGCTCGCTCGATCGGGTCCGGCCGACGCGCTCGGTGGTGCTGGACATGGTCGAGGAATTCATCGACACGATCGGCCGGCTCGACGGCCTGGTCGAGAAGTGATCGCGGCCCGGTCGGTAACGAATCGCGGACACGCTGTCCAGGGATTTGACCGCGTCAGACCGCTCGTGCATTATCGGTCGGGTAAGCACCTCGTTAGGTGAGGCGTCTACACGAATACAGGCCACTGACCCCGAACGTCGAAAGACGCCCCGGGTCAGGACAGCTCCTCCCGGCTTAAGGGTTGAGCCCAGGTGGCTTCCGGTTTGGTTTTTCCAGGCCAGGACACGTCGTGTGGTGCCGAAGCTCTGACGAGAGGGGTGCGGATCTCCGGCGGTCGTCGGATTCTGCTCCTTTTGCTGCGCCTAGATCGCATGCGACCCCGCATGCGTCGCGACCGCGAGGAGGTGAGGGACACATGAGTTCTTGCGATAGTCCGGATCGAAGTCCGAACCCTGTTTCGTCCCGATCCGTTCTCCGGCGCGACCTCCTCGGCTGAGGCGTCGCACACGCTAAGTGCTTATCCGCCAAGCGTTCTGAGATCGGACCCACCCGGGACGGGACACTTCAGTCCTTTTTGGTCCCCGTTGGAATTCTCCTCTAGGAGTCGATCATGACCGCAGCTCTCTACGACGACGTCGTCACCGTCGCGCCCGCCCGCACCCTGAGGGTGGTACGCGACGTCCCCGAGATCCACGTCCCCGAGCCCGTGGAAGAGCCGCGCCGCAGCGACTTCCCGCTCTTCGGCCCGGGCGGCGACCCGCTGATCCACGGGGCCTGCCGGTTGCTCAGCATTCCGCTGCGCCACGTGTACGCGGCGCTGTGGCGGGTGGGTGTGCTCGAGGTTCGGGGCCAGTAGAATCGTTTCATTGGCGTCGATCCGGCCATCACCGGGGAGCTTTCGGAAGAACAGCCGTTCCGGCTCAGTAGAACCGAACGGGTAGGCCCGTCACAGCCTTCAATGAGCGGTCGCGCGTGAGCGCGGCAAGCGGGGTGGTACCGCGGCGCTCGCGCAGCCGGCGCGTCGTCGTCCCCAGGCCTGGAGACTGGCACAGGAGACGACGTTTGACCGAGCACACATACCCAAAGCCGGCGGGCGGGGCGCCCGACTTCCCGGCCCTCGAGGTCGAGGTGCTGGACTACTGGGCCCGAGACGACACCTTCCGCGCCAGCATCGCCCGCCGCGACGGCTCGCCGGAGTACGTGTTCTACGACGGGCCGCCGTTCGCCAACGGCCTGCCGCACTACGGGCACCTGCTCACCGGCTACGTCAAGGACATCGTCCCGCGCTACCGCACCATGCGCGGCTACAAGGTGGAGCGCCGATTCGGCTGGGACACCCACGGGCTGCCGGCCGAACTCGAGGTCGAGCGCCAGTTGGGCATCACCGATAAGTCCCAGATCGACGACATGGGCATCGCCGCCTTCAACGACGCCTGCCGCGCCTCGGTGCTGCGCTACACCGACGAGTGGCAGGCCTACGTCACCCGCCAGGCGCGCTGGGTCGATTTCGACAACGACTACAAGACGCTGGACCTGCCCTACATGGAGTCGGTGATCTGGGCGTTCAAACAGCTGTGGGACAAGGGCCTGGCGTATGAGGGCTACCGGGTGTTGCCCTATTGCTGGCGCGACGAAACCCCGTTGTCCAACCACGAATTGCGGATGGACGACGACGTCTACCAGAGCCGCCAGGACCCCGCTCTCACCGTCGGATTCCGGGTGGTGGGCGGTTCGCTTGATGGCGCGCATCTGCTGGTGTGGACGACGACGCCCTGGACGCTGCCGTCCAACCTCGCCGTCGCCGTCAACCCCGATGTGACCTACGTGCAGGTGCGGGTGGGCGAGCGTCGTTTCGTGCTGGCGGAGGCGCGGCTGGCCGCCTACGCCCGCGAGCTGGGCGAAGAGCCCGAGGTGCTGGGCACCTACCGGGGCGCGGACCTGCTCGGCACCCGATACCTGCCGCCGTTCCCGTATTTCGTGGACACCCCTAACGCGTTTCGGGTCCTGCCGGGCGAGTTCGTCACCACCGAGGACGGCACCGGCATCGTGCACATGGCGCCGGCCTACGGCGAGGACGACATGGCGGTCGGCGAGGCGGCCGGCATCGCGCCGGTCACGCCGGTCGACTCCAAGGGCCGATTCGACGCCAGCATCCCGGATTACCAGGGGCAGCACGTCTTTGACGCCAACCCGCACATCATCCGCGACCTGAAGAACGGCACCGGCCCCGCCGCGGCCAACGGGGCGGTGCTGGTGCGCCACGAAACCTACGAGCACCCCTACCCGCACTGCTGGCGGTGCCGCAATCCGCTGATCTACCGGGCGGTCTCGTCGTGGTTCGTCGCGGTCACCGAATTCCGGGACCGCATGGTGGAGCTCAACCAGCAGATCACCTGGTACCCCGAACACGTCAAGGACGGCCAGTTCGGCAAGTGGTTGCAGGGGGCCCGCGATTGGTCGATCTCGCGAAACCGCTACTGGGGCACCCCGATTCCGGTGTGGAAGTCCGACGATCCGGACTACCCGCGCATCGACGTGTACGGCAGCCTCGACGAGTTGGAGCGCGATTTCGGGGTGCGGCCGACCAACCTGCACCGTCCCTTCATCGACGAGCTGACCCGGCCCAATCCGGACGATCCGACCGGGCGTTCGGTGATGCGGCGCATCCCGGACGTGCTCGACGTGTGGTTCGACTCCGGGTCGATGCCCTATGCCCAGGTGCACTACCCGTTCGAGAACTCCGACTGGTTCGACACGCACTACCCGGGCGACTTCATCGTCGAGTACATCGGCCAGACCCGCGGCTGGTTCTACACGCTGCACGTGCTGGCCACCGCGCTGTTCGACCGGCCCTCCTTCAAAACCTGTGTGGCCCATGGCATCGTGCTGGGCTCCGACGGCCAGAAGATGAGCAAGTCGCTGCGCAACTATCCCGACGTGTCCGAGGTGTTCGACCGCGACGGCTCCGACGCCATGCGGTGGTTCCTGATGGCCTCGCCGATCCTGCGCGGCGGCAACCTCATCGTCACCGAGCAGGGCATCCGCGAGGGCGTGCGCCAGGTGCTGCTGCCGTTCTGGAACGCCTACAGCTTCCTGGCCCTCTACGCGCCGAAAGTCGGTAGCTGGCGCACCGATTCGGCTCAGGTGCTGGATCGCTACATCCTGGCCAAGCTCGCCCAACTGCGCGACGACCTGACCCGCGAGATGGACAGCTGTGACATCTCGCGGGCCTGCGAGCAGCTGCGCCTGTTCACCGAGGCGTTGACGAACTGGTATGTGCGACGGTCGCGTTCGCGGTTCTGGGCCGAGGACGTCGACGCCATCGACACCCTGCACACCGTGCTCGAGGTGACCGCGCGGCTGGCCGCGCCGCTGCTCCCGTCGGTGACCGAGGTCGTCTGGCGCGGCCTGACTTCTCAGCGCTCGGTGCACCTGACCGATTGGCCGGCACCCGGTGCCGTGCCCGCCGACCCCGAGCTGGTCGCCGCGATGGATCAGGTTCGCGAGGTGTGCTCGGCCGCCTCGTCGCTGCGCAAGGCCAAAAAGCTGCGGGTGCGGTTGCCGTTGCCGAAACTCACTGTGGCCGTGGAGAACCCGCACCTCCTGGAGCCGTTCGTCGACCTGATCGCCGACGAGCTCAACGTCAAGACCGTCGAGCTGACCGACGCGATCGACACCTACGGCTCCTTCGAGCTCACCGTCAACGCGCGGGTGGCCGGCCCGCGGCTGGGCAAGGACGTCCAGGCGGCGATCAAGGCGGTCAAGGCGGGGGAGGGCGTCGTCAACGACGACGGCACCCTGACCGCCGGGCCCGCGGTGCTGCAGCCCGGTGAGTACAGCTCGCGGCTGGTGGTCGCCGACCCGGAATTCACCGCGGCCCTGCCCGGCGGCGCGGGCCTGGTGGTGCTGGACGGCACCGTCACACCAGAACTCGAAGCCGAGGGCTGGGCCAAGGACCGCATCCGCGAACTGCAGGAGCTGCGCAAGTCGAGCGGGCTGGACGTGTCCGATCGCATCAGCGTGGTGATGTCGGTGCCCACCGAGCGCGCCGACTGGGCGCGGGCGCACCGCGACCTCATCGCCGGCGAAATCCTGGCCACCAGCTTCGAATTCGGCGACCCGGCCGACGGCGCGGACATCGGCGACGGCGTGCGGGTGAGCATCGCCAAGGCCTGAGCCGTCACATCCGCCACTTTCGTCTCCCCGCGAGGCGACACGTCTTGTGCCCACCTCCGAGCGACAATCGCCACCGCAGCGTGTCGGCGTGACCAACTGTCGCTGTGAGGCGGGCACAACACCATATGGTCGGACGCGGCTTTCGGCGGCCAAGCGAGCCGGGCGCGCGTCCGGAGGGCCCTAGCATCAATCTGTGGAGTCGCGTTGGGTGCTGCACCTGGACATGGACGCGTTCTTCGCTTCCGTCGAGCAGCTCACCCGGCCGACCCTGCGCGGTCGGCCGGTGCTGGTCGGCGGTTTGGGTGGGCGCGGAGTGGTGGCCGGCGCCAGCTACGAGGCCCGGGTGTTCGGCGCCCGGTCGGCCATGCCCATGCATCAGGCCCGCCGGCTGGTCGGCGTGAGCGCGGTGGTGTTGCCGCCGCGCGGCGTGGTGTACGGGGTGGCCAGCCGGCGGGTGTTCGACACCATCCGCGCCGTCGTCCCCGTCGTCGAGCAGCTCTCCTTCGACGAGGGATTCGGCGAACCCGCGCAGCTGGCCGGCGCGTCCGCCGCCGACGTCGCAACCTTCTGCGAGGACCTGCGCCGACGGGTCCGCGACCAGACCGGGCTGATCGCCTCGGTCGGCGCGGGCTCGGGCAAACAGATCGCCAAGATCGCCTCCGGTCTGGCCAAGCCCGACGGGATCCGCGTCGTCCGCCGCGACGAAGAACGGTCGCTGCTCGGCGGGTTGCCGGTGCGCCGCCTGTGGGGAATCGGTCCGGTCGCCGAGGAGAAGCTGCATCGCCTCGGCATCGAGACCGTCGGCGAGCTGGCCGCGCTGAGCGACGCCGAGGCGGCCAACATCCTGGGCGCGACGATCGGGCCGGCGCTGCACCGGCTGGCCCGCGGCGTCGACGACCGCCCCGTCGCCGAGCGCGCCGAGGCCAAACAGATCAGCTCCGAGTCGACCTTCGCCGTCGACCTGACCAGCCTCGAGCAGCTGCGGGAGGCGATCGAACCGATCGCCGAGCACGCCCATCACCGGCTGCTGCGCGATGGCCGCGGCGCGCGCACGGTCACGGTCAAGCTGAAGAAGTCCGACATGAGCACGCTGACCCGGTCCGCGACGCTGCCCTACGCCACCACCGAGGTCGCCGCGCTGGTCGGCGTGGCCCGCCGGCTGTTGCTCGATCCGCGCGAGATCGGGCCCATTCGCCTTCTCGGCGTGGGGTTTTCGGGGTTGAGCGACGTGCGCCAGGAGTCGCTGTTCCCCGATTTGGAATTGCCGCAGCCGCAATCGGATTCGCCGTCGGTCGAAACCGCGACCGAGGTGATGTTCACCAAGGGGCCGGAAGAGGCTGGGTGGCGGGTGGGCGACGACGTCGTGCACCGCGAGCTCGGGCACGGCTGGGTGCAGGGCGCGGGCCACGGCGTGGTGACCGCGCGGTTCGAAACCCGCACCTCCGGGCCGGGCCCGGCCCGCACGTTTCCCGCCGACAGCGGAGAGCTCGCCCGCGCCAACCCGGTCGATTCGCTGGACTGGCCGGACTATGTGGGCGATCTGCAGACCGACGCCGCGTCAGCCCCACCGGCCGACGACGTCGGCGACCGGTAACCCGGCGGCCAGCGCGGCGATCAGCAAAACCCGCGCCTGGGGCGGGCGCAGCCCGGGCACCATGATCGCCCCGGCCGCCGCCATGTCATGGCCGGGGCCGTAGCTCGCGCCGACCCGCCCGCCGGGGACCCGGGTGGACACCGCGACGACGACCCCGGCGCCGCAGTGCCGGCGCACCGCGTCGACCACCGCGGGACCGGCGTTCCCCGAGCCCAGCGCCTCGAGCACCACGCCGCGCGCCCCGGCAGCCACGCAGGCGTCGAGCGCGACCGCGTCGCTGCCCAGGTAGGCCGCGACGATGTCCACCCGCGGCGCCGAGCCCGCCCGCACCTCGCCCACGTACGGCCTCGTCTTCGACCCGGTCAACGCCACCTCGCCGGCGACGGTGCCCAGCAGCCGGCCGGTGAAGCCGCTCAGGTCCTCGGTGGCCACCTTGTACATGCCCAGCGGCTGCAGCACCCGGCCCGCGAAACACATCACCACGCCCAGGCCGCGGGCGGCGGGGCTGGCCGCCACGGCCAGGGCGTCGCGCACGTTCGCCGGACCGTCCGCGTCGGGCGCGTCGGCGCTGCGCATGGCGCCGGTCAACACGACCGGCGCGTCGCCGCCGTAGGTCAGGTCGAGCCACAGGGCGCTTTCCTCCATCGTGTCGGTGCCATGCAGGACGACCACCCCGTCGGCGCCGGCGTCGAGCGCGGCCGCCACCGCGTCGCGGATCCGGTCCCAATCGGCCAGCGTCAGCTCCGAGCTGTCGACCGCCAGCAGGTCCACGACGTCGACGTCGAGACCGGACGTCAGCTCCGCCGCGCCGTAGGCCGGCCGATGCACCCCGTCGGCGCCGGTGGCGGTCGATATCGTGCCCCCGGTGGCGATCACGGTGAGGCGGGCCATGTTCGAATCATTGCGCATCGCCGTCGCGGACGTCGCTCGCCCGCGCGGGGCGGTAGGGGATGATGGGAGAGTGCCTGAAGAACCAAGCGGATCGACTGAGCCGGTGACCTCGGCCGACAAGCCCGAGGACGCCGCGGCGACCGACCCGCAGCGGCCCCCGCGCCGACTGCGCCTGCTGCTGTCGGTCGCGGCCATCGTCCTGGCCCTCGACATCGTCACCAAGGTGCTCGCCGTCAAGCTGTTGCCGCCCGGCCAGCCGGTGCCGATCATCGGCGACACGATCACATGGACCCTGGTGCGCAATTCGGGTGCCGCGTTCTCGATGGCCACCGGATACACGTGGATGCTGACCTTGATCGCGACCGGCGTGGTGGTCGGCATCTTCTGGATGGGCCGGCGGCTGGTATCCCCCTGGTGGGCGGTCGGTCTGGGGTTGATCCTCGGCGGCGCCATGGGCAACCTGGTCGACCGCTTCTTCCGGGCCCCCGGACCGCTGCGCGGCCACGTCGTCGACTTCCTCTCCGTCGGTTGGTGGCCGGTGTTCAACGTCGCCGACCCCTCGGTGGTCGGTGGAGCCATCCTGCTGGTGGTGCTGTCGATCTTCGGCTTCGACTTCGACTCGGCCGGTCGGCGTCGCAAGGACGACGACACCGGGGACAGCGCGGGTGAGTGACCGCTCGATGCCGGTCCCCGAGGGACTGGCGGGCATGCGCGTCGACGCCGGGCTGGCCCGCCTGCTGGGGCTGTCGCGCAGCGCGGCGGCGGCGCTGGCCGAAGACGGCGGCGTCGAGCTGGACGGGGTGCAGGCCGGCAAGTCCGATCGTCTGACCGGCGGGGCGTGGCTGCAGGTGCGCCTGCCCGAGCCGCCGGCGCCGTTGCAGAACACGCCGGTCGACATCGAGGGCATGACGATCCTGTATTCCGACGACGACATCGTCGCGGTCGACAAACCGGCCGCGGTGGCCGCGCACGCGTCGGTGGGCTGGAGCGGGCCGACGGTGCTCGGCGGCCTGGCGGCCGCCGGTTACCGGATCACCACCTCCGGCGTGCCCGAGCGGCAGGGCATCGTGCATCGCCTCGACGTCGGCACCTCCGGGGTGATGGTGGTGGCGCTCTCCGAGCGCGCCTACACGTTGCTCAAGCGGGCGTTCAAGCAACGCACCGTCGACAAGCGCTATCACGCGCTGGTGCAGGGACACCCGGATCCGTCCAGCGGCACCATCGACGCGCCGATCGGGCGCCACCGCGGCGGCGAGTGGAAGTTCGCGATCACCAAGGACGGCCGGCACAGCCTCACCCACTACGACACCGTGGAGGCCTTCGTCGCCGCCAGCCTGCTCGACGTGCACCTGGAAACCGGGCGCACCCACCAGATCCGGGTGCATTTCTCCGCGTTGCACCACCCGTGCTGCGGAGACCTGGTCTACGGCGCCGACCCAAAGCTCGCGAAAAGGCTTGGGCTGGAACGTCAATGGCTGCACGCCCGCTCGCTGTCGTTCGCCCACCCGGCCGACGGCCGGCGGATGGAGATCGTCAGCCCCTATCCGCCCGACCTGCAGCACGCGCTGGACGTGCTGCGCGACGAGGGCTGACTCAGTCTGATGGTCGCGCCCGGCTTCGCCGCGCTTGCGATCGCTCAGCTGGGCTTACGGGCCTCGACGAGCAGCCGCACGGAGTCGGTGACGAACGGCCCCTCGGACTCGATGCGCTCGTGCAGTTCGGCCAGCCGGTCGCGGTAGCGCTGGACGGTGAAGTCGGGCACCGACCAGATCACCTTGCGTAGGAAGTAGACGATGGCGCCGATGTCGAAGAACTCCGCGCGCATCCGCTCCATGCGCAGATCGACGATCTGCAGCCCGGCCGCCTCGGCCTGCGCGCGCACGGCGTCGGGGTGAAACTCGGTCCCTTTCTCCGGTTGGGGCCCGATGAAGTACTCGACCAACTCGGCCATCGTGGCGGGGCCGATGTGCTGCGCGAAGTAGCTGCCGCCGGGGCGGAGCACCCGAAAGATCTCGGTCCACCAGACGGAGATCGGATGGCGCGTGGTCACCAGGTCGAACGCGTCATCGGCGAACGGCAGTGGCGGCTCGTCCCGCGTCGCGACGACCACCGCGCCCAGCGGATGCAGGCGTTGCGTGGCCAGGGCGGCGTTGGGAGGCCACGTCTCGATGGCCGCCATGGTGGGCGGGAAGGGGGCGGCGCCGGCGAGCACCTCGCCGCCTCCGGTGTGAATGTCCAGCGCGGCCGACACGCTCGCCAACCGTTGCCGCAGCAGGCGCTGGTAGCCCCACGACGGGCGTTCCTCGGTCGCCCGGCCGTCCAGCCACGAGAAATCCCAGCCGTCGACCGGGGCGGCCTCCGCCTCCGCGATCAGGTCGTCAAATGTGCGCCGCATGTCAGCATGCTAGGCACCGTTCGAGACGGATAGCACGCGCGCTCAGACCGTCGCCTTGGCGTCGCCCGTCGCGATCTCGGGCGCCAACGGCGCGATCGCACCGAGGATCTCGGTCACCGTCTCGGGCGGCACCCCGGCGGCTGCCAGCGCATCGGCAAGATGCGCGGCCACCAAACCGAAGTGGTGCATGGTGATTCCGCGGCCCTGATGCACCTGCTTCATCGGTGCGCCGGTGTAAGGCTCCGGGCCGCCCAGCGCCGCGGCGAAGAACTCGACCTGTTTGCCCTTGAGGCGGTTCATGTTCGTGCCGGCGAAGAAGCCGGCGAGTTCGTCGTCCGCAAGCACTCGGACGTAGAAGTCGTCGACGGCGACCTCGATCGCCTCGTGCCCGCCGATCCGGTCGTAGATGGTGCCCGGTTCAGGCTTGCGGAAGCGCGCCAGAATTTTCATAAGGCCGATTGGAACATCCGGGCGTTGCCCGTCGGTTAGTGCGCGATCACGTCCGGATTGCTGTGTGTAACAAGCGGATTGCCTATCGGTGGCGATCGTGATGGGTGGACCGTGAGAGGGCGTGGCGGGCCACATGAGTGCAATCCGCATCGGGGCGGGGGCCTGATGACCTAGGTTGGCGGTATGACCCGCGTCACATCACTGTCCAGGAGCGAACGCCGATGAACCTTGGCGACTTGACGAACTTGGTGGAGAGCTCGCTGGGGAGCTTGGTGGAAAAGCCGCTGGCGACGGTGTCTCACCTCGTCAACACCCCGAACTCGGCGGGCCGGTATCGGCCGTTCTATCTGAGGAATCTGCTCGACGCGGTGCAGGGCCGCACGCTCGAGGAAGCCGTCCGCGACAAGACCATCCTGATCACCGGGGGATCGTCGGGCATCGGCGAGGCCGCGGCGAAGAAGATCGCCGAGGCCGGGGGGACCGTGGCGCTGGTCGCCCGCACCCGGGAAAACCTCGAGAAGGTCGCGGACGAAATCAGCGGTGCTGGCGGGGCCGCCCACGTCTACCCCTGCGACCTGTCCGACATGGACGCCATCGCGGCCATGGCCGATCAGGTGCTCGACGAGCTCGGCGGCGTCGACGTCTTGATCAACAACGCCGGACGGTCGATTCGCCGATCGCTGGAGCTGTCCTACGACCGCATCCACGACTATCAGCGGACCATGCAGCTGAACTACCTGGGCGCGGTCCAGCTGATTCTCAAGTTCATCCCCGGGATGCGCGAGCGGGGGTATGGGCACATCGTCAACGTCTCCTCGGTGGGTGTGCAGACGCGGGCACCCCGCTTCGGGGCGTACATCGCCAGCAAGGCCGCGCTGGACAGCCTGTGCGACTCGCTGCAGGCCGAGACCGTCAACGACGGCGTCAAGTTCACCACGGTGCACATGGCTTTGGTGCGCACGCCGATGATCAGCCCGACCACGCTGTACGACAAGTTCCCGGCGCTGACGCCCGAGCAGGCGGCCGGGGTGATCGCGGACGCGATCGTGCACCGGCCGCGCCGGGCCAGCTCGCCGTTCGGGCAGTTCGCCGCCGTCGCCGATGCGGTCAACCCGGCGGTGATGGACCGGGTGCGCAACCGGGCGTTCACCATGTTCGCTGACTCCAGCGCCGCGAAGGGTGTTCAATCGACAAGCGACACAACGGAATTCGACAGACGAAGCGAAACGTTTGTGCGGGCGACCCGCGGGATACATTGGTGAGACATGAGCCTTCCGAAACCTGACATCCAGACCACCGTCGTCATCACCGGGGCCTCCTCGGGCATCGGCGCCGAACTGGCTCGCGGCCTGGCCCGCCGAGGATTCCCGCTGCTGCTGGTGGCGCGGCGCCGCGAGCGCCTCGACGAGCTGGCCAACGAGGTCGGCCAGGAGTACTCGGTGGCCGTCGAGGTGCTGCCGCTGGACCTGGCCGACGAGCAGGAGCGCGCCAAGCTCGCGAGCCGGCTGCGCGCGGAGCCGATCGCCGGGCTGTGCAACAGCGCCGGCTTCGGCACCAGCGGCGTCTTCCACGAATTGCCGGTGGAACGCGAGAGCGAGGAGGTCACCCTCAACGCGCTGGCGCTGATGGAACTCACCCACGCGGCCTTGCCCGGCATGGTCGAGCGCGGCGCCGGCGCGGTGATGAACATCGCCTCGATCGCCGGCTTTCAGCCGGTTCCCTACATGGCCGTCTATTCGGCCACCAAGGCCTTCGTGCAGACGTTCTCCGAAGCCGTGCACGAGGAGCTGCACGACACCGGGGTGTCGGTGACCTGCCTGTGCCCGGGCCCGGTGCCGACCGAGTGGGCGGAGATCGCCAACGCCGAGCGGTTCAGCATTCCGCTCGCGCAGGTCTCGCCGCGCGACGTGGCCGAGGCGGCGATCGGCGGCATGCTGTCCGGCCGCCGCACGGTGGTGCCCGGCGTGGTGCCCAAGGTGGTCAGCACGGGCGGGCGGTTTGCGCCGCGCAGCCTGCTGCTGCCGGGAATCCGGATCGGCAACCGATTTCGCGGCGGGCCCAAACACTGAGCTATATGGCGCGCGTTCGTCTCACGCGCTGTTTCGTCTCACGCGCCACACCCGTCCCTCCGTCGGGAGACTGACGAATTGCCCACCTCCGAGCGACAAATGTGATGGCGCGCGTCGCAGCCCGTTGTCGCCCGCGCGTCGCCTCTCGTTGTCGCCCCGCGTCGCCTCTCGTTGTCGCCCCGTGCCGCCTCCTGTTGCCGGCCGCGCGTCGCCTCTCGTTGTCGCCCCGCGTCGCCTCCTGTTGCCGGCCGCGCGTCGCCTCCCGTTGTCGCGCGGAGGTGGGCACAAGACCACATCCCTCCCCGGCGCGACCCAATTGACGGATGTGAGGCGCGACCCGAGTGAAGATGTGAGCCGCGACCCAAGTGACGGATGTGACGCCGGGCTAAGCTCAGTCGGTGGCCGCCGTGGAGATGACCGCCGACGTACCGATGAGCCCCCAGCAGATGTGGGACCGGGTCTCCGATCTGTCGGACCTGGGCGACTGGCTGGTCATGCACGAGGGCTGGCGCAGCGAGCTGCCCGACGAGCTCGGCGAAGGCAGCCAGGTCGTCGGCGTGGCCCGCGCCAAGGGCTTCCGCAACCGGGTGACCTGGACGGTGACCAAGTGGGACCCGCCGCACGAGGTCGCGATGGCGGGCTCGGGCAAGGGCGGCACCAAATACGCCGTTTCACTCACCGTGCGACCCACCGGCGAGGGCTCGACGCTCGGCCTGCGCCTGGAACTGGGTGGGCGCCCGCTGTTCGGTCCGGTGGGCGCGGCGGCGGCCCGCGCCGTCAAAGGCGACGTGCAGAAGTCGTTGAAAAACTTCGTCGAGCTGTACGGATAAACCCTGTGGCGATCGCAAGCGCGGCGAAGCCCGGCGCGGCGGGTCGCCTCCGAAATCATCCGTGACACACGCGGCGACACGCCCAACTCGTGTCGGTCCGCGGTCATAGACTGGCGTCCCTATGAACCACTCGTCCTTCGTGCACCTGCATAACCACACCGAGTACTCGATGTTGGACGGTGCCGCGAAGATCGCGCCGATGCTCGCCGAGGTGGACCGGCTGCAAATGCCCGCGGTCGGGATGACCGACCACGGAAACATGTTCGGCGCCAGCGAGTTCTACAACGCGGCGACCAAGGCCGGGATCAAGCCGATCATCGGCGTCGAGGCCTACATCGCGCCCGCGTCGCGGTTCGACACCCGGCGGATCCTGTGGGGTGACCCCGGCCAGAAGTCCGACGACGTCTCGGGCAGCGGCTCCTACACGCACATGACGATGGTGGCCGAGACGCCCACCGGCCTGCGCAACCTGTTCAAGCTGTCCTCGCTGGCGTCGTTCGAGGGCCAGCTCGGCAAGTGGTCGCGGATGGACGCCGAGATCATCGCCGAACACGCCGAGGGCATCATCGCCACCACGGGCTGCCCCTCGGGGGAGGTGCAGACCCGGCTGCGCCTGGGTCACGACCGCGAGGCGCTGGAGTCGGCGGCCAAGTGGCGCGAGATCTTCGGCGCCGACAACTACTTCCTCGAGCTGATGGACCACGGGCTGTCCATCGAGCAGCGGGTCCGCGACGGGCTGCTCGAGATCGGCCGCAAGCTGGGCATTCCGCCGCTGGCCACCAACGACTGCCACTACGTCACCCGCGACGCCGCCCACAACCACGAGGCGCTGTTGTGCGTGCAGACCGGCAAGACGCTCTCGGACCCCAACCGGTTCAAGTTCGACGGCGACGGCTATTACCTGAAGTCGGCCGCCGAGATGCGCCGCATCTGGGACGACGAGGTCCCCGGCGCCTGCGACTCCACCCTGTTGATCGCCGAGCGGGTGCAGCCCTACGACGAGGTCTGGGCGCCGCGCGACCGGATGCCGATCTTCCCGGTGCCCGAGGGGCACGACCAGGCGAGCTGGCTGCACCACGAGGTGATGGCGGGGCTGGCGCGCCGCTTCCCGTCCGGCGTCGGCCAGGACTACATCGACCGGGCCGAGTACGAGATCAAGGTCATCTGCGACAAGGGTTTCCCGTCGTACTTTTTGATCGTCGCCGACCTGATCAACTACGCCCGGTCGGTCGACATCCGGGTGGGGCCGGGGCGCGGTTCGGCGGCGGGCTCGCTGGTGGCCTACGCGCTGGGCATCACCAACATCGATCCCATCCCGCACGGCCTGCTGTTCGAGCGGTTCCTCAACCCGGAACGCCCGTCCGCGCCCGACATCGACATCGACTTCGACGACCGCCGTCGCGGCGAAATGGTGCGCTACGCCGCCGACAAGTGGGGCTCCGACCGCGTCGCCCAGGTCATCACCTTCGGCACCATCAAAACCAAAGCGGCCCTGAAGGACTCGGCACGCATCCACTACGGCCAGCCCGGCTTCGCCATCGCCGACCGGATCACCAAGGCGCTGCCGCCGCCGATCATGGCCAAGGACATCCCGCTGTCGGGGATCACCGATCCGGCCCACGAGCGGTACAAGGAGGCCGCCGAGGTCCGCGGCCTGATCGAAACCGACCCCGACGTCCGCACCATCTACCAGACCGCGCGCGGCCTGGAAGGCCTGATCCGCAACGCCGGGGTGCACGCGTGCGCGGTGATCATGAGCAGCGAGCCGCTGACCGAGGCCATTCCGCTGTGGAAGCGGCCGCAGGACGGCGCCATCATCACCGGCTGGGACTACCCGTCGTGTGAGGCCATCGGCCTGCTGAAGATGGACTTCCTGGGCCTGCGCAACCTGACGATCATCGGTGACGCCCTGGATAACATCAAGGCCAACAGGGGAATTGACCTCGACCTGGAATCCGTCCCGCTGGACGACGGACCCACCTACGAGCTGCTGGGCCGCGGCGACACCCTGGGCGTGTTCCAGCTCGACGGCGGGCCGATGCGCGACCTGCTGCGCCGCATGCAGCCCACCGAGTTCAACGACATCGTCGCGGTGCTGGCGCTGTACCGCCCCGGCCCGATGGGCATGAACGCCCACAACGACTACGCCGACCGCAAGAACGGCCGCCAGCCGATCAAGCCGATTCACCCGGAGCTCGAGGAGCCGCTGCGCGAAATCCTCTCCGAGACTTACGGTTTGATCGTCTACCAAGAGCAGATCATGTTCATCGCCCAGAAGGTCGCCTCCTACACCATGGGCAAGGCCGACGCCCTGCGCAAGGCCATGGGCAAGAAAAAGCTCGAGGTGCTCGAGGCCGAGTACAAGGGCTTCTACGAGGGCATGACCGCCAACGGCTTCTCCGAAAAAGCGGTGAAGGCGTTGTGGGACACCATCCTTCCGTTCGCCGGGTACGCGTTCAACAAATCACACGCGGCCGGCTATGGCCTGGTCTCGTACTGGACCGCCTACCTGAAGGCCAACTATCCGGCCGAGTACATGGCCGGGCTGCTGACCTCGGTGGGTGACGACAAGGACAAGGCCGCCGTCTACCTGGCCGACTGCCGCAAGCTGGGCATCACGGTGTTGCCGCCCGACGTCAACGAATCGCTGGTGAACTTCGCCTCGGTCGGAACGGACATCCGCTTCGGGCTGGGTGCGGTGCGCAACGTCGGCGCCAACGTGGTGGGTTCGCTGATCAGCACCCGCAACGGCAAGGGCAAGTTCACCGACTTCTCGGACTACCTGAACAAGATCGACATCGCCGCCTGCAACAAGAAGGTCACCGAGTCGCTGATCAAGGCCGGCGCGTTCGACTCGCTCGGTCATGCCCGCAAGGGCTTGTTCCTGGTGCACACCGACGCCGTCGATTCGGTGCTGGGCACCAAGAAGGCCGAGGCGATCGGCCAGTTCGACCTGTTCGGCGGCGACGACGGGTGCACCGAAGCGGTGTTCACCATCAAGGTGCCCGACGACGAGTGGGAGGACAAGCACAAGCTCGCGCTGGAGCGGGAGATGCTGGGCCTCTACGTGTCCGGGCATCCGCTCAACGGGGTGGCGCACCTGCTCGCCGCGCAGGTGGACACCCAGATCCCGGCCATCCTCGACGGCGACGTGCCCAACGAGACCCAGGTGCGCGTCGGCGGCATCCTCGCGTCGGTCAACCGGCGGGTCAACAAGAACGGGATGCCTTGGGCGTCAGCGCAATTGGAGGACCTCACCGGTGGCATCGAGGTGATGTTCTTCCCGCACGCGTATTCCACCTATGGCGCCGACATCGCCGATGACACCGTCGTGCTGATCAACGCCAAGGTGGCCATCCGCGACGACCGGATCAGCCTGATCGCCAACGAACTTGTGGTACCGGACTTTTCCAGCGCCCAGGTGAACCGGCCGATCGCCGTCAGCCTGCCGACGCGGCAGTGCACCATCGACAAGGTCAGCGCGCTCAAGCAGGTGCTGGCCCGGCACCCGGGGACCTCGCAGGTGCATCTGCGGCTGATCAGTGGGGACCGGATCACCACCCTGGAACTCGATGCCTCGCTTCGGGTGACGCCGTCGCCGGCGTTGATGGGTGACCTCAAGGAGCTGCTCGGCCCGGGCTGCCTGGGCGGCTAGCGGCGCCGAGTGTGCAGCCGGCCGCGCACTCGCCGACGAGTGTGAAGCTGGGCGCACGCTCGCAAACGCTCAGGCGAGCTGCACCCGCACGATGACGCTGTCCGGCCACACCCCGCGGTCACGGGCGCGCCGCACCTTCTCACGCAGACACAGATCCCGGTGCACGTTGGTCACGCCCGGCACCTTGAGCAGCGGCACGATGTTCCACTGCCAGCCATAACGGCGGTGCAGCACGCGGTTCGCCCGCTCGGCGTCGGCGCCAGACAGGACCGTGGCGCGGCCGGGCACCCACGGCGCCCGATCACCCGGACGCACCCGGCCCCGGTAATCGCAGGCCACCAGTTCGACGTCGCCGCGCGCGGCCAGCCGCCGGGTCTTGGGGCCCACCTTCGTTCGGAACACCAACCCGTCGCCGTCGAACGCGAACCAGATCGGGGTGTCGACGGCGGTGCCGTCGCGGCGAAAGGACCGGAGCAGGGCGTAGCGGGATCCGTCCAGTTCCGCTCGTGAGGGGCGTGAGGGGATAGCCATCACCACAGTCAAGGACTTAGAGTTGGCTCTAAGTCAAGCATCGAATCGTCGGGAGGCGCCATGGCCGGTGGCCGCACCATCGGGGAGATATCCCGCCAAACCGGGGTCGCCGCGACGACGCTGCGCTACTACGAGCAGATCGGCCTGGTGCCCGAGCCGACGCGGCGAGGCGGCCAGCGTCGCTACGACGACTCGATTCTGTCCCGGCTCGAGGTGATCGCGCTGTGCAAGTCCGCGGGGTTCTCGCTCGACGAGATCCAGCTGCTGTTCGCCGACGACGCGCCAGGACGGCCGGCCAGCCGCGCCCTCGCCGAGGCGAAACTCGCCGAGATCGACGCCCAGCTGGAATCGCTGGCCCGCGCCCGCGCGGTCATCGAGTGGGGGATGCGCTGCACGTGTCCGTCAATTGACGCCTGTACGTGCGGCATTCACACCGCACCGCCGGTCTGAGCCGGCTCGAACCGGTAACGGAGTATCCGCGCTTTACGGGCAGACGCCTTGAACTTTCCGGACATCTTGGTAGCCAACCGAATCCAGCCCGGAAACAACTCGACCTCAGGAGCGTGCGCCAGGCTGGATTCTTCGACCAACCTCAACCGCGGATTCCACGTCTGCGGCACCCGCGCGTCTTTGAAGCCCGAATAGCCCCACTGCGCACCAACCTGGCTGAACATCTGCTGCGGGGCCAGCCTGACCGCAAGCCGGCTGAACCAACCGATGTGCCCGTAGTCGTTGAACGCCAGCTCCCCGGATTTGAAGTGCTCGGTGATGCGACGGAAGACGCCGACGATCACCTGCTCGGACAAAAACGCGAACAGCCCGTCCGCGATCACCATGGTCGGCCGATCGCTGGGGATGGTCTGGGCCAGCTCTCGTCGGCCACCGATGCGACGACCGAGTGGGCTTGCCGGCTCGTCGGCAGCAGCTGGTCGCGCAACGCGATGACACCCGGCAGGTCGACGCTGTACCAGTCCACCGTGGCGGGCGGGGCGACTCGAAACAGGCCCGTGTCCAAACCGGCGCCGAGGTCCACCACGACCGCATCGGGGTGGACGGCGGTGAAACCCCGGACCCGGTCATCGAGCATCTTGGCGCGCAGGGCCGACTGGCACACCACGCTCCTGGGGATGCCGAGCGCGCCGAAGTCGTAGTCGATTTTGCGGACGGTGTCGTCGGCGAGCGTGTCGCCCAGGATGGGCCGTGGCCAACGGCTGTCGAGCGCTCGCGCGTATTGGGTCAGCAACGCGGTCTGCTCAAGTGGGGAAAGATCGTGTACGTCAAAACCCGGTTCGGACCGCATAATCGCCAACGTACTCGGTGACCCGAGCGGCGTCGTTGCCGCACCGAAGAATTCGATCAATGTATTCCGTGCTCGCTGACCACCGACGTACGCTACGGAAATGACGACTGCCGCGCATCCGGCCACCCTGTGCGAGGCGTTCCAGCGCACCGCCGCGATCGACCCGAATGCCGTCGCGCTCCGCACGCCCGGCGACACCCAGACGTTGACGTGGCGAGAGCTCGCGACCCAGGTGCGCAAGGTCGCCGCCGGGCTGGCGGGCCTGGGGGTACGGCGGTGCGACACGGTGTCGCTGATGATGGCCAACCGGATCGAGTTCTACCCCTTCGAAATCGGCGCCCAACACCTCGGCGCCACATCGTTTTCCGTGTACAGCACGCTGCCGGCCGAGCAGCTGACGTATCTGTTCGACAACGCCGGCACCAAGGTCGCCATCTGCGAGGCGCAGTACGTGGACCGCATCCGCGCCAGCGGCGCACCCATCGAGCACATCGTCTGCATCGACGGCTCGCCGCCCGGCACCCTCTCCGTGGATGACCTGTATGCCGCCGCGCAGGAGGATTTCGACTTCGAATCCACCTGGCGGGCAGTGCAACCCGGCGACGTCGCCACGCTCATCTACACCTCCGGGACCACCGGAAACCCCAAGGGCGTGGAGATGACCCACGCCAACCTGCTTTTCGAGATGTATGCCTTCGACGCCGTGCTGCCCAGCCGGTACGCCGACCGCGTCACGTCGTTTCTGCCCACGGCGCACATCGCGGACCGGGTGATGGGCCTGTACAGCCTGGAGGTGTTCGGCGCCCAGGTGACGGTGGTCTCCGACCCACGCGCCATCGCCGCCGCGCTGCCCGACGCGCGGCCCACCGTGTGGGGAGCGGTGCCCCGGGTCTGGGAAAAGCTCAAGGCGGGAATCGAATTCGCGATCGCCAACGAGGCGGACGAGGCCACCCGGCAGGCGTTGCAGTGGGCGATGGCGGTGGCCGCCAAGCGCGCCGCCGCACTGGTGGCCTCAGAGCCGATGCCGGATGACCTGGCCGCCGAATGGGCCACGGCCGACGAGCTGGTGCTGTCGAAGCTGCGCGAGCGCCTCGG
Source organism: Mycobacterium sp. 5-140-3-2 (assembly GCF_035666375.1). Lineage (NCBI taxonomy): Bacteria > Bacillati > Actinomycetota > Actinomycetes > Mycobacteriales > Mycobacteriaceae > Mycobacterium > Mycobacterium sp. 5-140-3-2. The sequence continues at coordinate 3,331,076 of NZ_CP142025.1, read as the reverse complement.
CTTCGGCGACCTGCGCTGGGCGGTCTCCGGGGCGGCGCCCATCCCCAAGGAGACGCTGGCCTTCTTCGCCGGCATCGGCATTCCGATCGCCGAGGTCTGGGGGATGTCGGAGCTGAGCTGCGTCGCCACCGTCAGCCACCCCCGCGAGGCGCGGCTCGGCTCCGTCGGCAAGCTGCTCCCCGGGCTCGAGGGCAAGATCGCCGACGACGGCGAGTTTCTGGTGCGCGGCCCGCTGGTGATGAAGGGCTACCGCAAGGAGCCGGCGAAGACGGCCGAGGCGATCGACGCCGACGGGTGGCTGCACACCGGCGACATTCTCGAGGCCGACGCGCAGGGCTACCTGCGGGTGGTGGACCGGAAGAAGGAGCTGATCATCAATGCGGCCGGAAAGAACATGTCGCCGGCCAACATTGAGAACTCCATCCTGGCCGCGTGCCCGATGGTCGGGGTGATGATCACCATCGGCGACGGACGGCCCTACAACACCGCGCTCATGGTCTTCGACGCCGACTCGGTCGGCCCCTATGCCGCCCAACGCGGGCTGTCCGACGCGTCGCCCGCCGCGCTGGCGGCCGACCCGGAGGTCGTCGCCCAGATCGCCGCCGGGGTGGCCGCCGGCAATGCGAAACTCTCGCGGGTGGAACAGATCAAACGCTTCCGCATCCTGCCGACGCTGTGGGAGCCCGGCGGCGACGAGATCACGCTGACGATGAAACTAAAGCGCAAGCCGATCATGACCAAGTACGCCGAGGAGATCGAAGAGCTCTACGCGCTCGACCCGCCGCCCGGGGTGCACGAGCCCTCCGGCGCCGCAACGGTGCAGCCGGCATGATCGGCGGGCCGGCGGGCACCGCCCGTGAGCTCGGTCGCGTCGGAGCGCGAAAGCTGTTGCAGCGCACCGGCCTCATCGAGGAGTCGACGACGCCCCTGGCGACCGACCCGGCCGAGGTCGCCCGATTGCTGCGCGCGCCATGGTATGACGAGCGGCTGAGCAAGCTGGCCGACGACCTCGGCCGCGATCCTTCCGCCGTGCGCGCCGAGGCCGCGTCCTACCTGCGGGAGATGGCGCCCTCGCTGGACGAGCGGGCGGTGCGGGCCTGGCGCAGCTTCAGTTGCTGGCTGATGCGAGCCTACGACGTGCTGGTCGACGAGGACCAGATTGCCCAGCTGCGCAGGCTGGATCGCAAAGCCACTCTGGCGTTTGCCTTTTCGCATCGCTCGTATCTGGACGGGCTGCTGCTGCCCGAGGTGATCCAGGCCAACCGGCTCTCGCCGGCGCTCACGTTCGGCGGCGCCAACTTGAACTTCTTCCCGATGGGCGCCTGGGCCAAGCGAACCGGGACGATCTTCATCCGGCGTCAGACGAAAGACCTTCCCGTCTACCGCTTCGTCTTGCGGGCGTACGCCGCGCAGCTGGTGCAAGACCACGCCAACATGACGTGGTCCATCGAAGGGGGCCGAACCAGGACGGGCAAACTGCGGCCCCCGGTGTTCGGGATCTTGCGGTACATCGCCGACGCGGTCGACGAAATCGACGGTCCCGAAGTGTATTTGGTGCCGACGTCGATCGTGTACGACCAGCTGCACGAGGTGGAGGCCATGACCACCGAGGCCTACGGCGCGACGAAGCGGCCGGAAGACTTCCGCTTCCTGATCCGGCTGGCGCGCCAGCAGGGTGAGCGGCTGGGCCGCGCCTACCTCGACTTCGGTGAACCGCTGCCGCTGCGCAAGCGCCTCGAGGAGCTGCGCGCCTTGCAAAAAACATCAGAGTCCGGCGCCAGCACCGAGATCGAACGCATCGCGCTGGACGTCGAGCACCGGATCAACCGCGCCACGCCCGTCACCCCGACCGCGGTGGTGAGCCTCGCGCTGCTGGGCGCCGACCGCTCGCTGTCGATCAGCGAGGTGCTGGCCACCGTGCGGCCGCTGGCGAGCTACATCGCGGCGCGCAACTGGACGGTGGCCGGCGCCGCCGACCTGACGAATCGCTCCACCATCCGCTGGACCCTGCACCAGCTGGTCGCCTCCGGCGTCGTGAGCGTGTACGACGCCGGCACCGAACCGGTCTGGGGCATCGGGGCGGAGCAGCACCTGGTCGCCGCGTTCTACCGCAACGCCGCCATTCACATCGTGGTCGACCGCGCGATCGCCGAGACGGCGCTGCTGGCCGCCGTCGAAGACGCCGAGGCCTCGGTTGAGGGCCTGGTCCAGCCGACGGCCGTGCGCGATGAGGCGCTGCGCCTGCGCGAGTTGCTGAAGTTCGAGTTCCTGTTCTCGGCGCGCGCGCAGTTCGAGAAGGAGCTCACCGACGAGGTGCGCCTGATCGGACGGGTGGACGACACCCGCAAGGCCGCCCACGCGGCCGACGTACGCGGCCTCCTGGAAAAGGCCGACGTGCTGCTGGCGCACCTTGTGCTGCGCCCCTTCCTCGACGCCTACCACATCGTCGCCGACCGGCTCGCCGCCTACGACGACGAATCGTTCGACGAGGACGCGTTTCTCACCGAGTGCCTCGAGGTGGGCAAGCAATGGGAGTTGCAGCGCAGGATCGCCAGCGCCGAGTCGCGGTCGATGGAGTTGTTCAAGACGGCGCTGCGACTGGCCCGGCATCGCGAGTTGGTCGACGGCGTCGACGGGCCGGACATCGCCCGACGCCGGCGTGAGTTCGCCGACGAGATCGCCACCGCGGTCCGGCGGGTCAACGCCATCGCGGAGCTGGCCAGGACCTGCTGATCACTCGTCCACCGGGCGCGCGGGTTCACGGACCATTAACGTGTGGTCGCGATAGTGCGTTGGCCCTATCGGTGAAGCGAGGATCTGATGAGTGACGAGTCGACCGGGCGGGCCCGCCCGCTGATCGGGTACATCACCCATGAGATCGCACCGCAGATCACCCCCGCGCCGATCGGGCGGACGTGGATGTCGGAGATGCGTCAGGGCTGGCCCCACCGGTGTCTGCCGATGCTGATCGCCAATCAGAGCGGCTGGGAGGTGCGCAACCGCAACGCGTTCACGGCGACGTGGATGGGCGGGGACGACCGCACCAGCCTGATGATCGCGCCCGACACCCGCGAGAGCGGCCAGTTCCTGCCCTCCAGCCACTTCGGCTACGGCATCTTGACCTGGCATTTGCCGATGCTGTTTCGCACCCCGCCGGGCTACAACCTGTTGGTGCGGGGTCCGGCGAACCATCCCAAGGACGCCATCTCCGCGTTGGAAGGCGTCGTCGAAACCGATTGGTCCAGTTCGAGTTTCAGCATGAACTGGAAATTCACCCGCGAGTTCATGCCGGTGCGCTTCGAGGTCGACGAGCCGATCTGCATGATCGTCCCGCAGCGCCGCGCCGAACTGGAGGAGTTCGCCCCCGAACTTCGGCCCATCGAGTCCGACGAGGAACTGCATCGCAAGCACGAGTTCTTCCTGGGTTCACGCGGCGCGCTGGGACGCGAGCAGGAGACGGCCGACGGCGCCCCCGGCGAGCGGGTGCCGTGGCAGGGCGACTACACCCGGGGCCGCCACGCCGACGGCGAGTCCGGGGCCGACGACCACCAGACGAAGCGCCGCCTGCGTCCCTTCGCCGCGCACGAACCCGAGCACCGGGACTAGCGCGATTGCCCGCCTCCTAGCGACAGCGGTGTGGACGAGCCGTAACCAACCTGGGGGTCCTAGCCGGACCTACACTTTCTAGTTATGAACAAGGTTACGAGGGTCTTGTTTGCGCTGTTGCTCGCCTTCGCGGTCTCAACTACCTCGGTGAGCTGCGTACCTCCCTACTGCCCCCTCACCGGCGGCCCGGCCGTCATCTGCTAGTCACCGCGGCCACTGAGGGGTGAAACGCTCGACGCACGGATAAGCCAACCGCGTGGCTGGCCTTCGGCGGCGCAGCCGTTGGAATCGTATTGGCGAATCAGGCTGGGCGGTCAGAGATCTGGGACCTCGAGCGCGAAGCGCATGTTTTGAGTGTGGCAGGGCGCGCCGCGGTTCACAGCCGTCGATGGTTTGCGTCTTGGTGTGCTTGACCGAGTCGCGTGACGGCCGCAGCGCCACGAGGGGGAGAAACGAAGAGATCGCCATGTGCCACGAACAATGAGAACCGGCCGCTGTCGCTCGGAGGTGGGCATTGGCACTATGTCCGTCGAGCCGTGACCCGTGGGGCCGGTGCGGCCCCTGTGGCGAACTCAGTCAGCGCAGACCGGGCGCCGTGCTTAAAGTTGGTGGCATGCCGCTTTCTGGAGAGTACGAGCCGTCGCCCTGGGACTGGTCTCGCGAGCAAGCCGAAAAGTACGCCGCGTCGGGGGGCGCCGAGGCCGCCGACATGAAGGGCAAGCCGATCATCCTGCTGACCACGGTCGGCGCCAAGACCGGCAAACTCCGCAAGACGCCGCTGATGCGGGTCGAGCACGACGGCCAGTACGCCGTCGTCGCCTCGCTCGGCGGGGCGCCGAAAAACCCGGTCTGGTACCACAACATCAAGAAGAACCCCCGGGTGGAGTTGCAGGACGGCTCCGTCACCCGCGACTACGACGCCCGCGAGGTGTTCGGCGACGAGAAGGCCGTCTGGTGGGAGCGGGCCGTCGAGGCCTGGCCGGAGTACGCCGAGTATCAGACCAAGACCGACCGGCAGATCCCGGTGTTCGTGCTGACCCCGGTCGGCTGAATTCCGGAGTTGGCCAGCTGGCATGGCACCATTAATCAGTGTCCGCTGAATTGAGCCGCCCTCCGAGCGTCGCGCCGCTGACCGCGGCGGACATCGACACCGCGGCCAAGCGGATCGCGGCCGTCGTGACGCCGACCCCGTTGCAGTTCAGCGACCGGTTGTCGGCCATCACCGGCGCGCGGGTCTACCTCAAGCGCGAAGACCTGCAGATCGTGCGCTCCTACAAACTGCGGGGCGCCTACAACCTGCTGGTTCAGCTCTCCGAGACGGAGTTGGCCGCCGGCGTGGTGTGTTCGTCGGCGGGCAACCACGCCCAGGGCTTCGCCTACGCGTGCCGGATGTTGCAGGTGCACGGCCGCGTCTACGTGCCCGCCAAGACGCCCATGCAAAAGCGTGACCGCATCCGCTACCACGGCGGGGACTTCATCGAGCTGATCGTCGGTGGAACGACCTACGACCTTGCCGCCGAGGCCGCGCTGGCCGACGTGGAAAGCACCGGCGCCACCCTGGTCCCGCCCTACGACGACCCGCGCACCATGGCGGGCCAGGGCACCATCGCCGTCGAACTGCTCGACCAACTGGAGACCGAGCCGGACCTGGTGGTGGTCCCGGTGGGCGGCGGCGGCTGCATCGCCGGCATCACCAGCTACCTCGCCGAGCGGACCGAGAACACGTCGGTCCTCGGCGTCGAACCGGCCGGCGCCGCGGCGATGATGGCCGCCCTGTCCGCCGGCGAGCCGGTGACCCTGGATCACGTCGACCAGTTCGTCGACGGCGCCGCGGTGCGCCGCGCCGGCGACCTGACCTACGCCGCGCTGGCGGCCGCCGGCGACATGGTGTCGATCACCGCGGTCGACGAGGGAGCGGTGTGCACCACGATGCTCGACCTCTACCAGAACGAGGGCATCATCGCCGAACCCGCGGGCGCCCTGTCGGTGACGGGATTGCTGGATGCCGATATCGAGCCCGGCTCGACGGTGGTGTGCCTGATTTCGGGCGGCAACAACGACGTCTCGCGCTACGGCGAAGTGCTGGAGCGTTCGCTGGTCCACCTCGGCCTCAAGCACTACTTCCTGGTCGACTTCCCGCAGGAGCCCGGCGCCCTGCGCCGGTTCCTCGACGAGGTGCTCGGACCCAACGACGACATCACGCTCTTCGAGTACGTCAAGCGCAACAACCGGGAGACCGGCGAGGCGCTCGTGGGCATCCAGTTGGGATCCTCGGCCGACCTCGACGGCCTGCTGTCGAGGATGCGCGCGACGGAGCTGCACGTCGAAACCCTGAAACCCGGGTCGCCCGCCTACCGCTACCTGCTGCTCTAGTCGTCGGGCCGCATTACATGCACGAGCCGTATGGACCCGGGACTCCCGGTTTCGGGGTGGTCAGCGCCGCCACCATCGCCTTGCTCGTGCTGCTCGCGTGGGCGGCCATCTGGGTCGCCCGGCGCGGGCGCCTGCTGCGGGGCCTGCGGGAGAGGGTGTCGGGCGTCGCCGTGATCGGCGAGACGCTGGCGTGGGCGCGCGAGCGGATCAGCGACCGCTGGCGGGCGCTGGCCGGCCGGCTGCCGATCAGCGAGGTCGCCGCCGTGGCGCTGCTGCTCGGGCTGGCCGTGGTCGTGACGCTGGCGGTCGGCTTCACCGAAGTGCTCGACGACGTGCTCGAGGGCGACGGCATCGCCGTGATCGACCACCCGGTGACCCGGTGGCTTGCGACCCATCGTGACCTGTGGCTGACCACCGTCCTGCGGACGATCACCGTCGCGGGCGGCCCCCTGTTCCTGGCCGCGTTCGCCCTGCCGATTGCCATGGTGGCCGGTTGGCGGTGCGGGTCGTGGCGCCCGGTGGTGCTCGCCCTGGCGTGCGGCGCCGGGGTCCCGTTGATGCTCTTCACCGCCAAGGCCTTGGTGGGGCGGAATCGCCCGGCCCTGCCGTTCGCCCTCGTCGACGCGGACGGGTACTCGTTTCCCTCCGGACACGCCACCGGCACGGCGGCGATCATGGTCATCTCCGCGTGGATATTGACCCGCTGGCTGATCCGGGGGTGGACCGGGCGCGTGACGGTGTGGGCCGTCACGATCGGCGCGGGGTTCCTGATCGGGTTCTCGCGCGTCTACCTGGGCGTCCATTACCTCAGCGACGTGCTCGCGGGCTGGCTGCTGGGCATGGCCTGGGCGGGCGCGGTCATGGTCGTCGGAACCTGGTGGGACAACACCCGACGGGCCCGCGACCGGCAACCGGGGGCGTGAGCTCAGCCCCGGCGCCGGCCGAGGTATGGCGGCGCGGGAATGGCGGGATCGAGGTCGTCGGCCGGCACCGGCGTCCCGGCCGTCAGGGTCAGCGGCACCACGCCGGCCCAGTGGGGCAGCGGAAGGTCCTGCGGGTCGTCGGCCGGGGGACCGCCGCGCACCTTGGCCGACACCTCGACGAGGTCGAGCGCGAGCACCCCGGTCGCGGCGAGCTCGCGGGCGTCGGGGGCCCGGCAGTCGGCGGCGCGCCCGGGCGCGATGTGGTCGAGCAGGCAGCCCAGCGCCCGCGACTTCTCTCCCGGGTCGTCGACCACGCGCGCCTCACCCACCGCGACCACCGAGCGGAAGTTCACCGAGTGGTGCATCGCCGAGCGCGCCAGCACCAGCCCGTCGACCAGGGTGACGGTGACGCACACCGGCAGGCCCGAACCCGCTGCCTCGGCCGCCCGCGCCGCCAGGAGCGGGCCGCTGCCGGTCGAACCGTGCAAATAGAGCGTCTCGTCCAGCCGGGCGTGCGTGGTCGGCAGGACCACCGGGCGGCCGGCGCTCAGGTATCCCAGATGGCAGACCAGCGCCTCGTCGAGGATGTCGTGGACGGTGCGACGGTCGTAGCGGGCGCGTTCCCGGTAGCGGGTCGGGGTGGTGCGTGAGGTCGGCGGGTATGCGGTGTCCGCGGAATTGCCCATTGATTTGTCCTAGTACATAATGTAATGCGTGCCAGTACAAAACAGCATAACCGGAACCGGCGCGGATTCCATAGCCGCGAGCATCGAAGCGGCGATCTCGGCCGGCTCCCTGACCCCCGGCGACGCGCTGCCGCCCGTCCGCGAGCTGGCCACGCAGCTCGGCGTGAACGCCAACACCGCCGCCGCGGCCTACCGCCTGCTGCGCGATCGCGGCGCCGTCGAGACCGCCGGCCGCCGGGGCACCCGGGTGCGGCACCGGCCGGCGACCAGCCCGCGTTCGCTGCTCGGGCTCGAGGTGCCCGCGGGCGTGCGCGACCTGTCGACCGGCAACCCGAACCCGCACCTGCTGCCCATCGCGGGCACCGCCCCGCCCGCCCCGGCGCCCGCCGCGCCCGTGCTCTACGGTGGGCCGGCGATCTCGCCGGCGCTGGAGGAGTTCGCCCGCCACGCGCTGATCGCAGACGGGGTGCCCGCCGAACACCTGGCGGTGACCAGCGGCGCGCTGGACGGCATCGAGCGCGCGCTCACCGCGCATCTGCGCCCCGGCGATCGGGTCGCCATCGAGGATCCGGGGTGGGCGAACCTGCTCGATCTTCTTGCCGCCCTGGGGCTTTCGGCCGAGCCGGTGCGCGTGGACGACGACGGGCCGTTGACCGCCGACCTGGCCCGGGCCCTCGGGCGCGGGGTACGCGCGCTGGTCCTGACCAACCGCGCGCAGAACCCGACGGGTGCCGCGCTATCGGCGCAACGCGCCGAGGGCCTGCGTGAGGTGTTGGCCCGCCGCGCCGAGGACCTGCTGGTGGTCGAGGACGATCACTGCGCGGGCATCGCCGGCGTACCGCTGCGCACCCTGGCCGGCTGCACCGCCCACTGGGCGTTCGTCCGCTCGGCGTCCAAGGCCTACGGCCCGGACCTGCGCGTGGCCGTGCTGGCCGGTGACCACCGGACCGTCGAGCGCGTGCATGGCCGCCTGCGGCTCGGGCCGGGCTGGGTCAGCCACCTGTTGCAACGGCTGGCCGTCGGGCTGTGGTCCGACGGCGCGGCAGCCGAGCTGGTCGCCGACGCCGAGCGGCACTACGCCGACCGCCGGTCGCGGCTGTGCGACGCCCTGGCCGGCCGCGGTCTCGACGCGCACGGACGGTCCGGGCTCAACGTGTGGGTGCCGGTTCCCGACGAGGCGGTCGCGATCTCACGGCTGCTCGGCGCGGGCTGGGCGGCGGCGCCGGGCGCCCGATTCCGCATGCGGACGCCGGCGGGGATCCGGCTGACGATCTCGGACCTGGCGCCCGACGAGATCGATCCACTCGCCGACGCGGTCGCCCAAGCGGTGCGCCCCGACGGCCGGCCCATCGTGTAGCCGCAGGTCAAGCGGTCTCGTCGTCACCCGGGCCGGGGCCGGTCCATAACAGCTCGATGGTGGGGTTGGGCGGCGCGTCGCGGCGCACGGTGCGCCGGGTGTTCAGGCCGCGGCGGGTCGGATTGTGCGAGCAGATCCGCCGCAGTTTGTGACCGAATTCAGAATGATTCATGGCCGCATCATCGGGGTCGACGCCCCGCGGCCGCCACTCAGTTATCCACAGCCCGCGCGGGTGCGGCGAGGATGGCGAACGAATGGCCTTGCAGCACAGCGCCGTCGGCGTCGACGGCCGGCTCCTCCCAGGCCAGCACCACGTCGCCGCCGACCGGCACCCGCACGGGCTCGGCGCCCAGGTTGCACACGATGCGCAGCCGCCCGCGCGATACGGCGATCCAGCCCTGGTCCTCGTCGTAGTCGACCGCGAGGTGCTCGAGCCAGGGATCGGCGAGGTCGGGGTCGGTGCGCCGCAACGCGATCAGGTCGCGATACAGCCGGCGCAGGCGGGCGTGTTCGCCGGTGTCGACCTCGTCCCAGTTCAGCTTGGAGCGCGCGAACGTCTCGGGGTCCTGCGGGTCGGGGATCTCGTCGGCGTCCCAGCCGTGCTCGGCGAACTCGGCCTTGCGTCCCTCGGCGGTTGCCCTCGCCAGCTCCGGTTCGGGATGGGAGCTGAAGAACTGGAACGGCGTGGACGCCGCGTATTCCTCACCCATGAAAAGCATTGCGGTGTAGGGGGATCCGAGCGCCAGGGCCGCCTTGATGGCCAGCTGGCCGCCGGTCAGGTTCTGTGAGGGGCGATCCCCCAGGGCGCGGTTGCCGACCTGATCGTGGGTGCAGGTGTAGGCGACCAGGCGGGTCGCCGGAATGGCTCCGGTGTCCAGCGGGCGGCCGTGGCGGCGACGCCGGAACGACGAATAGGTCGCGGCGTGAAAGAAGCCCTGGCGCAACGTGTGCGCCAGGGTGGCCAGGCTGCCGAAGTCGCCGTAGTAGCCCTGACGCTCGCCGGACACCGCGGTGTGGATGGCGTGATGAACGTCGTCGGCCCATTGCGCGGTCAGACCGTAGCCGCCGCGATCGCGCGGGGTGATCAGCCGCGGGTCGTTCAGGTCGCTCTCGGCGATCAGCGACAACGGGCGCCCCAACTGCTGTGCCAGCCAGTCGGTTTCGGTGGCAAGTTCTTCGAGGATATGGATGGCGGTGGTGTCCACCAGTGCGTGGACGGCGTCCAGCCGCAGACCGTCGGCATGAAAATCGCGCATCCAGCGCAACGCGCAGCCGATGATGTAGCGGCGGACCTCGTCGGAGTCGGCGTCGGCGATGTTGATGCCCTCGCCCCACGGGTTGCTCGCCGAGGACAGGTAGGGGCCGAACCGCGGCAGGTAGTTGCCCGACGGGCCCAGGTGGTTGAACACCGCGTCGATCAGCACGCCCAGCCCCTTCGCGTGGCAGGCGTCGACGAAGCGCACCAGCGCGTCGGGGCCGCCATAGGGCTCGTGCACGCTGTACCACAACACCCCGTCGTATCCCCAACCGTGGCTGCCGGCAAAGGAATTCACCGGCATCAGCTCGACGAAGTCCACGCCGAGGTCCACCAGATAGTCCAGCTTGTCGATGGCGGCGTCGAGGGTCCCGGCACCGGTGAACGTCCCCAGGTGCAGCTCGTAGATCACCGCGCCTTCGACCGACCGGCCGGCCCACCCGGTGTCGGTCCACGTCGCGCCGGCCGGGTCCCACAGCTGGGAGCGGGCGTGCACGCCCTCGGGCTGGCGCGGGGAGCGCGGGTCGGGCAGCACGGTGGGGTCGTCGTCGAGCAGGTATCCGTAGCGGGCGTCCGGGGCGGTGTCCACGCTCGCATGCCACCAGCCGTCCCGCGAGCGCGTCATGGGGTGCACCTGGCCCTCGACGTCGAGCCGGACCCGTTCGGGTTTGGGCGCCCACACCCGGAAGTCAGTCATGGTGTCGCTCCAGCAGCACGACCGGCAGGTCGGCGAACAACTGGGCCGCCGAGGTCGGTCCGTCCGCGACGGCCCCGGTGAGCGCGTCTTTCCAGGTGCCGTCGGGCAGCGGCAACACGGTGTTGCCCCAGCCGCTTTCGGCCAGCCGCACCGTCCAGCGGGTCACCGCGACCACGATGTCTCCGCCATTTGAGCCCCGGCGGAAGGCCACCACGTGGTCGGCGGCGTCGCCGTCGGCCAGCACCGGGACGTAGTCGCCCCGCAAAAAGCTGTCCGGGTGGGCGCGGCGCACGCGCAGCGCGGTGGTGACGACCCGGATCTTCGGGTGCTGCAACTCGTGCAGGGCGGCGCGCCGGGCCGCGTAGTCGACCGGGCGGCGATTGTCCGGATCGACCAGGCTGTCGTCCCACAGCTCGGTGCCCTGATAGACGTCCGGAATCCCCGGCACGGTCAGCGCCAGCAGCTTCTGCCCCAGCGCGTCACTGGCGGCGTGCGGATTGAGTTGCGCGACAAGCTCGGTCAGTTGCCCGGCCACCGGGCCGTCGAGCACGCTGTCCAGCCAGCGGTGGATCGCGTCCTCGAAGTCGGTGTCGGGGTCGTTCCACGAGGTGTGCCAGGCCGCTTCCCGGATGGCCTTCTCGGCGTAGCCGTGCAGCCGGTCGCGCAGCTCGCGGGTGACCTGCCCGCTGACCGGCCACACGCCGAAGATGTTCTGCCACAGGAACTGTCCGGTCGCCGGGTCGGGGGAGGGGGCGCGGGTCTCCCAGCGGGCGACGAACTCGGCCCACAGCGACGGCACCTGCGACAGCACCCCGATCCGGGCGCGCACGTCCTCTCCGCGTTTGGTGTCGTGGGTGGTCAGCGTCGTCATGGCCTGCGGCCACATCCGGGCGCGGCTGGCGGCGCTGTGATGGAACTCGGCCGCGCCGACCCCGAAGCGGTGCGGCTCGCCGCCCACCTCGTTCAGCGATACCAACCGGGCGTCGCGATAGAACAGGCAGTCCTCGACCGACTTTGCGGTGACGGCCCCGCACAGCTGCTGTAGCCGGGTGGCCGGCTCGCCGCCGCGGGCCAGCGCCGCGGCCAGCACCTGCAGCGCCGGGCCCAATTCCGGTGCGGCCGCCTCGGTTTCGGCCAGTGCGGTGGGCAACAGCGCGACCAGGCCGGGGTAGTCGCTGCGGTAGACGCCGAGGTGGGTGAGCAACGCCGCCACCGCCGCGGGCAGCTGCGGGTGGTCGGCGCCGGCGGCGGCCGCGATGCTGCGGCGCAGCCGGGACAGCTCGCTGCCCAACGTGTCGGTGGCCGAACGGATCTTGAGGTCGGCCAGCATGTCCGGTAGCGCCCGGTGGTCCACGCCGGAGGACTCCACCAGCGCGGTCAGCGCCGGGGCGCCCTGCGGATCCACGAAGAGGCCGCCGACCTCACGCAGCACGTCGTAACCGGTGGTGCCGCCGACCGGCAGGGTGGGCTCGAGCGCCTCGTCGACCGCCAGGATCTTCTCGATCACGATCCAGGCCGAGGGGCCGACCAATTCGCGTAACCACGCCAGGTAGCCGCACGGATCGGAGAGGCCGTCGGGGTGATCGATGCGCACACCGTCGACGAGCCCCTCGGCGAACCACCGCCCGACTTCGGCGTGCGTGGCGTCGAAGACCGCGCGGTCTTCCTGGCGCAGCCCCGCCAGCGAGGTGATCGAGAAGAACCGGCGGTAGCCGCACACGCCGTTGCGCCAGCCCACCAGGCGGTAGTGCTGGCGATCGTGCACCTCGGGTCCGGTGCCGCCGGCGGTGCCGGGCGCGATCGGCAGCGCCAGATCGCCCAGGCGCAGCACGTCCCCGTCGACGGTCAGGTCGGCGGCGTCCTCGTCGGAGCCCAGCACCGGCAGCACGATGCGCCCATCCTGGTCGAGGTCCCAGTCGATGTCGAAAAACGTTGCGTAGGGCGAAGAACGGCCGTTCCGCAGGACGTCCCACCACCAGGGGTTCTGCCGGGGCTGGTCGATTCCGACGTGGTTGGGCACGATGTCGACGACCAGTCCCAGGCCACGCGCCCGCGCCGCCGCCGACAGCCGCGCCAGGCCGTCACGGCCGCCGAGCTCGGGGGACACCGTCGTGGGGTCGGTGACGTCGTAGCCGTGGCTCGACCCGGTGGTCGCGGTCATGATCGGGGACAGATACAGGTGCGTCACCCCGAGGTCGTCCAGGTAGTCCAGCAGGTCTTCCGCGTCGGCGAAGGTGAACGCGGACCCGCTCGACTCACCACGCAGCTGCAGCCGATAGGTGGACAGGATGGGTAAATCCATGCGTCACAGAGTCTTACGCAAGATGAGCAACGAGCGTGAGGGCAGCGACACCTTCTCCTCGGCGGTCACCACCTGGTCGGCGCCCTCTTTGCTGCCCGTCGGTTCGTTGGTGTCCAGTTCCACCGTCCACTCCTGCGCATAGTCGTCGGGCGGCATCGAGAACTCCACCGGATCGTCGCCGGCGTTGAAGCACAACAGGAATGAGTCGTCGACCACCCGCTCCCCGCGGGCGTTCGGCGCGGTGATGGCGTCACCGTTGAGGAAGACGGCCACGCACTTGTGAAAGCTCTCGCCCCAATCCTCGTGCGTCATCTCGCGGCTGCTCGGATTCAGCCAGGCGATGTCACGCACCTCGTCGCCGCTGCGGATCGGCTCGCCCTCGAAGAACCGGCGCCGGCGAAACACCGGGTGCTGCTTGCGCAGGGCGGTCACCTTGCGCGCGAACGCCAGCAGGTCGGAGTTCTTGTCGACCAAAGACCAGTCCATCCAAGACAATTCGGAGTCCTGGCAGTAAACGTTGTTGTTGCCGTTCTGGGTACGCCCGAGCTCGTCGCCATGGGCGATCATCGGCGTGCCCTGGCTGACCATCAGCGTCGCCCAGAAGTTGCGCATCTGTCGGTAGCGCAGCTCGGTGATGTCGGGGTCGTCGGTGGGACCCTCGACGCCACAGTTCCACGAGCGGTTGTGGCTTTCGCCGTCCCGGTTGTCCTCGCCGTTGGCCATGTTGTGCTTTTCGTTGTAGGACACCAGGTCATTGAGCGTGAAGCCGTCGTGCGCGGTGACGAAGTTGATGCTGGCGCTGGGGCGCCGGCCGGTCGCCTCGTACAGGTCCGACGACCCGGTCAGCCGGGAGGCGAACTCACCCAGGGTTGCGGGCTCACCCCGCCAGTAATCGCGCACAGTATCGCGATACTTCCCGTTCCACTCGGTCCACAAACCCGGGAAGTTTCCGACTTGATAGCCGCCCTCGCCGACGTCCCACGGCTCGGCGATCAGTTTGACCTGGCTGACGATCGGATCCTGCTGCACCAGATCGAAAAACGCGCTCAACCGGTCGACGTCGTGCAGTTCGCGGGCCAGCGTGGCGGCCAGGTCGAAGCGGAATCCGTCGACGTGCATCTCGGTCACCCAGTAGCGCAGCGAGTCCATGATCAGCTGCAGCACGTGCGGGTGGCGCGGGTTGAGGCTGTTACCGGTGCCGGTGTAGTCCTTGTACAACCGCAGGTCGCCGTCGACGAGCCGGTAGTACGCGGCGTTGTCGATGCCCCGGAAATTGATGGTCGGGCCCAGGTGATTGCCCTCGGCGGTGTGGTTGTAGACCACGTCGAGGATCACCTCGATGCCCGCCTCGTGGAAGCTGCGCACCATGGACTTGAACTCGGCGACGCTGGAGTTGCGGTTGGCGGCGTATTGGTTGTGCGGGGCGAAGAACCCGAACGTGTTGTAGCCCCAGTAGTTTCGCAATCCCAGGTCGAGCAGTCGCGAGTCGTGCATGAACTGGTGCACCGGCATCAGTTCGATGGCGGTGACGTTGAGCGACTTGAGGTGGTCGATGATCGCCGGGTGGGCCAGGCCGGCGTAGGTGCCCCGCAGCTCCTCCGGGACGCTGGGGTGGTTCTGCGTCATGCCCTTGACATGCGCCTCGTAGATGACGGTTTCGTGGTACGGGGTCAGCGGGGCTCGGTCGGATCCCCAGTCGAAGAACGGGTTGCTCACCACGCTGGTCATGGTGTGGCCCAGCGAGTCGACCATGGGGGGAGTTCCCGGGTCGGCGCCGTCGGCGTTGGGTCCGTCGGGGTCCCTTTCCCGGTAGGCCTTCAGGTCGTAGGAGAACAGCGCCTGGCCGAACGTGAAATCGCCGTGAAAAGCCTTGCCGTACGGGTCGAGCAACAGCTTGCTGGGGTCGCACCGGTGACCCGCCGCCGGGGCGAAGGGGCCGTAGACGCGAAACCCGTAGCGCTGGCCCGGGTTGATGTTGGGCAGATAGGCGTGCCAGACGTATCCGTCCACCTCCTCCAGCGGAATCCGCGATTCGCCGCCCCCGTGGTCGATCAGGCACAGCTCGACCTTCTCGGCGATTTCGGAGAACAGGGAGAAGTTGGTCCCGGCGCCGTCGTAGGACGCCCCGAGCGGATATGGGTTTCCCGGCCAGACGGTGGCGAGTTTGGGTTGTTGGTGACCGCCTGGTTCTGAAGCGGAATTGTTGGTGGACACCTATCGACCTTATCCGCGGCGCGGGATCCTCACGAACGTACGGCGGTCCGCGAGGCGGTTCACCACCAGCCGGTGTTCTCGGCGATCTGGCGGCCCAGTTCCGGCGCCATGGTCCGCATGTAGGTGGGGGACAGGTGGTGGGCGCCGTGGTAGACCAGGATGTTGCCCTCGACCGGGCGGCACACGTCGGCGCGGCAGATCGCGTCGGACATGTCGAGCACCTTGAGCTGCGGGAATTGGCTGACGAAGTCGAGGGTCTGGTTGCGGTCGGAGAGCAGGTCGGACCGCTTGATCGCGCATGACTGCGCGGTCGCGCCCCGTTTGGCCAGGCAGTCCGCCGGGTCGAACGGCTGGCCGTTCTTCACCAGCCACGGGGTGTCTCGCATCCCGAGGATGGGAATGTTGTTGTCGGACAACGTTTGCCAAATACCGATGTAGGTGGCGGGCATCACGTCGCCGGACTTGATGTTCCACGGCCGGGTGGTCGTGGTGAAGACGTAGTCGGGCCGGTCGGTGACCAGTTTGGTCATCGTCTGTTGCACCCACTCGCGGCACTGCGGGTAGGGGGCGTTGTTGCCCATGATCAGCGGGACCTGCTCGGTCGATAGCGGGCAGCCCATCTTGAGATACGTCACGACCTTGAAGTGGTGCAGCTTGCCCAGGATGTCCAGCGCGGGCAGCCAGTGCTCGGCGTGCGACCCGCCCGCCAGCGCGATCGTGCGCTCGGCGGCGGCATCGCCGTAGGTGCAGTTGACCACCGCGGGGTTGACGAAGTCGCTGATGCACCCGTCCTTGGTCGAGGCGGGCAGGTCCTGTTTCACCTCCAAGACCGTGGGCCGCATCGGCAGTTTCGGTACGCGCACGCGTTCGGTCAGGGCCCGTGCGCCGGGGTAGTCCTGCGGGTTGAGGACGCTGAGCTCCTTACCGGCCGACCGCAGCACCGTGACGTGTTGCCGCCACGTGAACGACGTCGCCGTCAGCGTGACGCCCAGCAGCACGACCGCCGATCCCAGTACCAGCGTCGGTCGCCGGAGGCGGGCCAGCCACCGGGTGGTCGGCGCGGCCGGACGGGGTGCCGGCTTCGAGGCGGCCCGGTAGCGCAGGGGGTCCTCGACGAGCCGGTTGGTCAGGTACGCCAGCACGCCCGACACCACCAGCAACACCGCGCCTTCGAGGAACGTGGCGTGCTTGTGACCGGTATAGGACAGCCAGAAGATGAGCAGCGGCCAATGCCAGAGGTAGAGCGAATACGCCATGGCGCCCAGCTCGACCAGCGGACGCGTCGCCAGCAGCCGATTGGGCAGCGGCAGCCGGCGCTCGGCGCCGCGCTCGCCCGTCGAGCCGGCTCCGACGAGGATCAGCAGCATGGCGGCGCCGACGGGCACCAGGGCCCACGGGCCGGGGAACTCGCGCACGCCGTCGATGAGCGCCCCGCATGACAGCACCGCGCCCAGCGCGACCGTCGCCAGCGCGGTGCGCAACCACATGGGCCAACGGATGCGGGTCACCAGAGCTCCGACCAGCGCCCCCAGCAGCAACTCCCAGCCGCGGGCGAAGCTGTCGTAATAGGCGGCCGTCTGGTTGTCCTGGTGCGCGATGATCGCGTAGACGAACGAGGCCAGCGTCAGCGCGCTCAGCACCACCAGGAACACGTTCTTCAGCCGGGCGCCCGGCCGACGCCCGCACAGGTACGCCAGGCCGGCGATCAAGACGAGGAAGCTGACGTAGAACTGGCCCTGCACCGACATCGACCAGATGTGTTGCAGGGGGCTGACGGCCTCGCCGGCGCGCAGGTAGTCGGAGGCGGTGTTGGCCAACTCCCAGTTCTGGTAGTAGCCGAGGCTGGCGAGGCTCTGGTCGGCGAAGGCCTCCCAGCGGGTTTCCGGCTGAACCAGGATGGTGAGCACCGCGCATCCGGCCAGCACGACGACGAGGGCCGGAACGAGGCGACGGACGAGCCGGATCACCTCGGCCACCGGCGACAGGGTGACCGCCGGGTTCAACGCGGCGCGGATCACCTTGCCGCCGAAGAAGAATCCGGACAGCGCCAGGAAGACGTCGACACCGCCGGAGACGCGGCCGAACCAGATGTGGAACACGGCGACGAGCGCGATCGCAATGCCGCGCAAGCCGTCGAGGTCGTCGCGATAGAACCCCTGCGATCCCCAGGATTCCGCGGTGGGCGCCCCCGAGTCCCCCGGATCGGCGGCGGCGATCGGTGCGGAAGGACGTGTCGGGGTCTGCATGATCGACCGCTAATTTACCCAAAACCCGCCACCCGTTCCCGACCGCGCGCGGCGGGGGAGCGAGTGGCGGGCGTCGGAAGGCAGCGGACGACCCGTGGGAATTACCGGGTCAGACCGGCGCCCGCCGGCTGCAACGGGGCCTGCTGGGTGGGCAGCTGCTGCACGGGCGCCTGCTGTAACGGCGACTGTTGTGTCGGTGCCAGCTGCAACGGCGCGCGCTGGGTCGGCACCTGCTGCGCCGGCGCCTGTTGCGTGGGGACCTGCTGCAGCGGCGCCTGTTGCGTCGGGACCTGCTGCAGCGGCGCCTGCTGGGTGGGCAGTTGCTGCTGCGGCGCTTGCGTGAACGGCGACTGCTGCACCGGCGCCTGCTGCAACGGTGCCTGTTGTGTCGGCGCCTGCTGAGCCGGAGCCTGCTGCAATGGGGCCTGCTGGGTGGGCAGCTGCTGAGCCGGGGCCTGTGGCGTCGGCGCGGAAGCGCCGAGGATGCGGACCATGTAGGGCGTCATGCCGTTGGCGCGCACCGGCGAGACCTGCACGACGTCGCCGACCTCGAGCATCTGGTTGTTGCCCAGGTACATCGCGACGCTCTGCGTGCCCTCGGGTCCGTAGAAGATCAGGTCACCCTTGCGGGCCTGCTGCGGCAGGATCTTCTGGCCGACGCGGTAGATCGCCCCGGAGGAACGCGGCAGCTTCACGCCGGCACCGGCGTACGCGTACTGCATCAGCCCCGAGGCGTCGAAACCGACGGTGTTGGCGCCGGTACCGGTGCCGCGGGTGGGGCCGTTGATGCCGCCCCCGGCCCAGGAGAACGGCACGCCGCGCTGCGACAGACCGCGGGCGATCACCACGTCGGTGGCCTGCTGATAGTCCATCGACCTGGCGCCCGGGTCGGCGGTCGCGACGGTGGGAACCACCATCGGCGCCCCGAGCAGGGCCAAACCGATCGCGAGGGCGTAGATGCGTTTCATGTTTCTGGCCTCTCAGGCGCTCGTGGGGCCTCGACGCGGTGACCTCGCGCGTCCGCCCCCGGTTCATGGATCGCGCGACGGCCCCCACGCTGGGGCCGCGCCGTCCATGGCACTTGCGTAGTGAACCGGCCCGTCAGGCGGCCGTATTCACATCAGTCACAACCGCCACTTTGACAACAGATGGTGTTAGCCGCCAGGTCCCCAGGGGATTATTTGTCGTACCGTGACCGGACGGTGACTGGCGCGGCCCAATCCCGTATGCGCAGTTGTGATTTCGGTCTCAGCCGGCTACGACGTAGCCATCCCGTCACGGGGCGGAGACGCCGGCCCGATCAGAGCCAATAGCGTTCGCTGAACAAGGTCAGCATCGTTCCCGCCGCCGAGCTCACCATGACCAGCGCCAGAGCCAGAACCGGCCAGAAAGACATGTACCAGCCCTTCAGGATGGACACCACCGGGCCGATGACGGCGGCGGTGAGGGCCGCCCCGATCCCGCCCCACACCACCGGGTGGATGTACAGATCCAGCCCGAAGGGAACCGGCCCGCAGGTCTCGTCCGCGCAGACATGCGCCAGGAAGCCGAAAAGCCGCGACGGCCAGGTCGTCGCCGTGGCCAGCACGGCGAGCAGGACCAGCAGGGTGACGGTGCAGACGACGTCCCACACCGCCAGCCGCACCCGGATCACCCGCGGCGCCCCGGGGGCCTCGGCGTCGTAATCCACCAGGTCGGGTGCGGGCCCTGCGCTGTCGGGCTGCTGCGGCGTGGCCATGATGTCCCATGCTTCCCGACGGCCCGGGTTTGCGCGAATCGGCTGCTTTACCCTCGATCACTATGCCCGCGGCCAAGGCCGGGCTGACGCCCGAGCAGATCAGCGCGATCGACGCCGCGCACCTGTGGCATCCGTACAGCACGATCGGCGCCGAATCCATCGCACCCGTCGTCGCGGTCGCGGCGCACGGCGCCCGGCTGACCCTGATCCGCGACGGCGAACCCGTCGAGGCGCTCGACGCCATGAGCTCCTGGTGGACCGCGATCCACGGGCACGGCCACCCGGTCCTGGACGCGGCCCTGTCCGCCCAGCTCGGCGCCATGAACCACGTCATGTTCGGCGGACTGACCCACGAGCCCGCGGCCCGGCTGGCCCAGCTGCTGGTCGAGATCACCCCGGCCGGCCTGGAGACGGTGTTCTTCAGCGACTCCGGATCCGTGTCGGTGGAGGTGGCGGTGAAGATGGCGCTGCAGTACTGGCGCAGCCTCGACCGGCCCGGCAAGCACCGGCTGATGACCTGGCGCGGCGGCTACCACGGCGACACCTTCACCCCGATGAGCGTCTGCGACCCCGACGGCGGCATGCATTCGCTGTGGACCGACATCCTGGCCCGGCAGGTGTTCGCCCCGCAGGTGCCCCGGGACTACGACGCCGCCTACAGCGCGGCGTTCGAGGCGCAACTGGCCCGCCACGCCGACGAACTGGCCGCGGTCATCGTCGAACCCGTCGTGCAGGGCGCCGGCGGCATGCGCTTCCACGACCCGCGGTACCTGCGCGACCTGCGCGAGATCTGCCGACGGCACGACGTGCTGCTGATCTTCGACGAGATCGCCACCGGCTTCGGCCGCACCGGCGAGCTCTTCGCCGCCGACCACGCCGGCGTCAGCCCCGACATCATGTGCGTCGGCAAGGCGCTGACCGGCGGCTACCTGAGCCTGGCCGCCACTCTGTGCACCACCGAGATCGCCCACACCATCAGCGCCGGCGAGGCCGGCGCGCTGATGCACGGGCCCACGTTCATGGCCAACGCGCTGGCCTGCGCGGTCTCGGTGGCCAGCGTCGAGCTGCTGCTCGGGCAGGACTGGCGGTCGCGGGTCGCCGAGATCGGCACCGGGCTGGCGGCCGGGCTCGAACCCGCCCGCGCATTGCCCGGCGTGACCGACGTCCGGGTGCGCGGGGCCATCGGCGTCATCGAATGCGCGCGCCCCGTTGACCTCGCCGTCGCCACGCCGGCGGCGCTGGACCACGGCGTCTGGCTGCGGCCGTTTCGCAACCTGGTCTACGCGATGCCGCCCTACATCTGCACGCCCGACGAGATCTCCCGGATCGCCTCGGCGATGGTGCAGGTCGCCCGCCTCGTCGGCTAGCGGTGGCGACCCGCTGCGCCCGGCGTGGACTATGCGGCGACCCGCTGCGCCCGGCGTGGACTATGCGGCGACCCGCTGCGCCCGGCGTCGCCGCGCTGGCGGTCGCCGCGGCCGCGCTGGCGATCGCCACTAGGCTGAGCCCCTATGAACGCCTCCCCGCAGGCACCGATCGACGTCTCCCCGCTGGCCTGGCTGGAGGCGGTGGAACGGCAGCGCCGCGAGGCCGGGCTGCGCCGCTCGCTGCGGCCGCGCCCCGCCGTCGCCACCGAGCTGGACCTGGCATCCAACGACTACCTGGGGTTGTCCCAACACCCCGACGTGATCGACGGTGGGGTCGCTGCGCTGCGCCTGTGGGGCGCCGGGGCGACCGGGTCCCGCCTGGTCACCGGCGACACCGAACTGCACGAGGAATTCGAGACCGAGCTCGCCGACTACGCCGGGGCGGCCGCGGGCTTGCTGTTCTCCTCGGGCTACGCGGCCAACCTGGGCGCCGTCGTCGGGCTGTCCGGCCGGGGTTCGCTGGTGGTGTCCGACGAGCTTTCGCACGCCTCGCTCGTCGACGCCTGCCGGCTGTCGCGGGCCCGGGTGGCGGTGACGCCGCATCGCGACGTCGGTGCCGTGGAGGCGGCGCTGCGATCGCGCGACGAGGAACGCGCGGTCGTCCTCACCGAAGCGGTGTTTTCCACCGACGGCGCCCTGGCGCCGCTTCGCGAACTGCACGACGTGTGCCGTCGGCATCGCGCCCTGCTCATCGTCGACGAGGCGCACGGCCTCGGGGTGCGCGGCGGCGGGCGCGGGCTGCTGCACGAGGTCGGGCTGGCCGGTGCGCCGGACGTGGTCATGACCACCACGCTGTCCAAGGCGCTGGGCAGCCAGGGCGGCGCGGTGCTCGGGCCGGCGTCGGTGCGCGCCCATCTGATCGATTCGGCGCGCACGTTCATCTTCGACACCGGACTGGCCCCGGCGGCGGTGGGTGCCGCGCGCGCCGCGCTGCGGGTGCTGCGGGCCGAACCGTGGCGCGCGGACGCCGTGCTGCGCCATGCCGGCATCCTCGCCGAGGCCTGCGGGGTACGCGAGCTACCGCAGTCGGCGGTGGTGTCGGTGATCCTCGGCGACCCCGACGTGGCGGTGGCCGCCGCGACCGCCTGCCTGGACGCCGGCGTGCGGGTCGGATGCTTCCGGCCCCCGACCGTGCCCGCCGGCACCTCGCGGCTGCGGCTGACCGCGCGCGCGTCGCTGGACGACGCCGAGCTGGACCTCGCGCGCCGGGTGCTCACCGACGTGCTCGCCGGGCTTGGCTAGGGCACCCCGGTGACGGTCCTGGTCGTCACCGGCACCGACACGGGGGTCGGCAAGACGGTCGTCACCGCGGCGCTGGCCTGCCACGCCCGCCGGGCCGGCCTCGACGTGGCGGTGTGCAAACCGGTCCAGACCGGCACCGATGACGGCGACGACGACCTCGCGGAGGTGGGCCGGCTGTCCGGGGTGACCGAGCTGGCCGGGTTCGCCCGGTACCCGCAGCCGCTGGCGCCGGTGGCCGCGGCCGAGCAGGCCGGGATGCCGCTGCCCACCCGCGAGCAGCTACTGGGGCTCATCGGGGAGTTGGACCGGCCGGGGCGGCTGACGCTGGTCGAGGGCGCCGGGGGCCTACTGGTCGAACTCGGCGAAAACGGTGTCACCGCACGCGATCTCGCCGTCGCGCTCGGCGCCCCGGCGCTGGTGGTGGTCAGCCCGTCGCTGGGCACCCTCAACCACACCGCGCTCACGCTGGAATCACTTGCCGCACACAATGTTTCGTGCGCCGGGCTGGTGATCGGGGCGTGGCCCCGGTGCCCCGGGGTGGTGGAGGCGTCCAACCGGTCCGCGCTGGCCCGGTTGGCCGCGCTGCGCGCCGCGCTGCCCGCGGGGGCGGCGTCGCTGGACGCGGCCGACTTCGCGGCGCTGTGCGCAGGCGCATTCGACCGCGACTGGGTCGCCACGCTGGCCGGTTGATGGTCCACTCCATCGAGCTGACCTTCGACCGCGACACCGAGGCCGCGATCCGAAACATCTGGGAAGCGTTGGCGGCGGCGGGAATTCCCAGCCAGGCGCCGGCCAGCCGCCCGCACGTGACGCTGGCGGTGGCCGAGGGCATCGCCGCCGACGTCGACCCGTTGCTGGCCCCGCTGAGCAACCGGCTGCCGCTGGGCTGCCTCGTCGGCGCGCCGGTGTTGTTCGGCCGCGGCAGCGCCGTTTTCGCGCGGCTCGTGGTGCCGACGGGCGAGCTGCTGGCCCTGCACGCCCGGGTGCACGAGTTGTGCGCCCCGCATCTGGTGCCCGGCCCGATGCCCAACAGCCTGCCCGGTCAATGGACCGCGCACGTCACGATCGCCCGCCGGGTCGGCGGCGCCCAACTCGGCCGCGCGTTGCGCATCGCGGGCCGGCCCGCCCAGATCGACGGCAGCTTCGCGGGTTTGCGCCGCTGGGACGGCAACAAGAAGGTCGAGCACCTGATCGGTTAGTGGCGACCGCAAACGCGGTATGGCGGGGCGCGGGGGCCACCCATCGGCGCATCGCACAGAAATTCTACGGTCGTTGACTTATCTCCGCCGATGTCGTTAGCTTGGACGCGGAGAAACTCCGCAGTCGGGGAGTTATGCGGTGCCAGGTTTCACGACGGGTCGTGCGCCGGGTCATCAAGGTGCCCGACTTCCCGCGGCGGGACGCCGTCGCCGTACCTGGCGTGAAAACCATTGGGAACGCGCGAGTTACAGGCTCTGAGCGAAGGGGAGCATGATGCGTACAACGACTGCGGCGCTAGGCAGCGCGGCGTTTTTTCTCGTCGCCCCGGGGACCGTCGCCGGACTGATCCCCTGGCTGATCACCGGCTGGCATTGCCATCAACCGCTGCCACACTGGGTGATTGCCCAGATCGTCGGGGTGCTGCTGATCTGTGTGGGCCTGGTACCGGTGGTGTCGGCGTTTGCGGAGTTCGCCAAGGCGGGCGGCACCCCAGCACCCGTCGCGGCGCCCCGACGACTCGTCGTCAGTGCATTCAACCGGTATGTCCGCAATCCGATGTACGTCGGCCTCCTGGTGGTCATCGTCGGCCAGGCCCTGCTGTTCGGCAGCCTCGGCACGGCCATCTACGCCGCGGTGATGTGGGCGGTGACGGCCTCGTTCGTGCGCTGGTACGAAGAACCCACCCTGCAGCGCCAATTCGGGACCGACTACGAGGCCTATCGGCAGGCGGTGCCCGCGTGGTTTCCGCGACTGCGCCCGTGGACGCCCGGCCCAAGATGACATCGCCCGCTGGGCCCGGCGCTCCGGCCGCACATCAGCGTTCGTCGCGCTGCGGCGCCGCCCGGCTCATGGGGTGGCCGACAGTGCGAACTCCTGCCCCATGGCCTCGTGCACCCTGGCGCGCCGCTCGTCGATGGCGCGGCCCAGGTCTTGCAGCAGCAGCGGCTTACTGGTCACCAATTCGACGAGGTGGTCGCGATCGATTTCCAGCGCGGTGATTTCGTCGATCGCCTGCGCGTCGGACAGGTTGGGCTGCCGGGTCAGCGCGGTCACCCCCAGGAACGAGCCCTCGTCCAGCCCCCCGACCGCGACCGCCGTTCCGTCCCTGGCGGTGGCGGTCAATCGCACACCGCCCGCGAGCAGAAACGTCATCTTGTCGGGAACCCGGCCGGCGTGCTCGACGATCTCGTTCGCACCGTAGCGAACGATCCTGGCGTGCGACGTCAGCGCCTGCTGATCCGGTTGGCTCAGCCGCAACGCCGGGGCCACCACGGTCCGCAAGGCCTTCTCGATGCGCTCGGGCGTCGAGATGTCGTCCTCGGCGCCGTCGAGGCGCAGGCCTTCGCGCCGCGCGGCGTACCAGAGCCAACGCAGAAACGTCGCCTGCGCGGCGGAATCGTCTGCGGGCGACCTCAACCCGACGGTGAGGAGGTACTCGGCGGCCCCGGCGGGCGTCGCGGCTGCCACGGCGTTGGGCCTGCGCTGCGGCAGCGCGTTGGCCACCCGTTCCAGCAATGCGCACACTCGGTCGGGCGGGTCGACCTCGGAAAACGTTGTGGTGATTGCCAATTGGTGGCCCCCGGGCGGGCGGCTGAGGTTGGTGAACGAGGTGGTGGCCAGCACCGAGTTCGGGGTGATCTGTAGCCCACGGCCGGTCTGGATGTGGACGGAGCGCCAGTTCGCCTCCACGATGCGGCCCCGGGCCGCGGGGGTGTCCAGCCAGTCGCCGATCCGGAATGGCTGTTCGAACAACATGAACAGCCCCGACACGATCTGGCCGACGGAGTTCTGCAGCATCAGCCCGATCACCACCGAGGTCACGCCCAGCGCGGTGAAAAGGCCGCCGACGCGGACACCCCACACGTAGGAGAAAATGACCGCCAGCCCGACTCCGATCAGCACGAACCGGGTCACGTCGAGGAAGATGCCCGGAATGCGCTGGCGCCACGTCCCTTGCGGCGCGCCCTCGAACACGGTCGCGTTGAGCCCGGACAACAGCAGCACCAACACCACGAAGCCGAACACCGTCGCGAGGACCCGAACCGAGGTGAACTGCGCCGGCATCCGCGCGACGTTGACCAGCAACACCAGCAGGGCGCCCAGTGGGATCAGGTAGCTGCGCAACAGGAACGCCGGCCGGGCCAGCGGGCTGTCCCTGCGGACCAGGCTCTGATGCCATTCGGTGAGGGCGATCAGCAGCAGCGGCAGCCCGATGACCACACCGGCGGCCCAGTACAGCGACGACGAGTCCAAGGATGTCACGGCCCTGCCCCTTACCCTTCCGACAACTTCCAGATCTGCTGCTCGACGCCGCCGACCGTGATGGTGCCCGCGGGCGTGAACTGACGGATGTCGTGCATCACCTCGTACACCTTCGAGGTGACGTAAATCCCCGTTTGCGTTGTGCTGCTGCGTGTTTGATGCGCGAGGTTGACGGCAGCGCCCCACATGTCGTAGACGATGCTGGATCGCCCGACCAGTCCGCTGATGACGTTTCCGGTGTTGATGCCGGCCCGCAGCGCCAGGTGGTAGCCCGTCCTGGCGTTGAAGCGCGCGATGATGTCTTTCATCTCGACAGCGAATTCGACGGTGCGGTGGACGCTGTCCAGGCGGGGAAAGTTCAGGCCGCAGCTGGCGAGGTAGCCGTTGTGGAGCGTGCGAATCGGCTCGATACCAAGGGATTCGGCCGCCGAGTCGAGTTCGCGGATCAGCTCGTCGACGATGCCCACCAATTCGCGCCCGGAAAGCCTGCCCGAGATCTCGTCGAGGCCGACGAGGTCGGCGAAGATGACGGTGACGTCCTGGTGCTCCTGGGCGATCGTGTGTTCGCCCTCGCGGTATCGCCGCGCCACCGGCTCGGGCATCAACGACCCGAGCAGCCGGTCGTTTTCCTTGCGTTGTTCGCCCAGCAGCTCTTCCTTGATCTGCAGGTTTCGGCTCATCTCGTTGAAAGCGGCCGTGAGTTCCCCGATTTCATCGTGGGAGGTGACCGGGATCGCGACGTCGTAGTTTCCGGCGCCGATCTCCTGGGCGCCGGCCTGCAACCTGCGGATGGGTCGCACGAAGATCTGCGCGACCAGCAGCGCCGCCACACAGATAACGAAAACCATTGCGGTGGTGGTGATCACGAGGGTCTGGGTGAGCGACATGACGCGGGCGTTGGCCTCGGCGGTTTCCCTGGTCGCGACGATCGACCAGTGCAGGTCGGAATTGGGCACGGACAGCGGGGCGTAGGCGGCGAGTTCGCGCCGGCCCAGATAGCTGGTGTCGGTGAGGGTTCCCGACTCTCCGCGGTCGGCGGCGCGCACCGCCGCGGTGGCCACGGGCTGAACCAGCGTGGTGCCGCCCCACCTGATCGCCGTGTCGACGGCGGCCGGCCGGGTTCCGGCCGCGACCGCATCCCGTTTGTATCGCTGGGGGTCCTCGAGGAACAGCCGCGAATCCGAGCGCATCAGGTGGTCCGGACCGGCGAGATACGTTTCGGCGGTGTCGCCCATGCCCGCGGCCTTCCACTGCTTGTCGGCGGTCATGATCCGATTCACCTTGGCGATCGGCAGGGGCAGCGCCAGCACCCCGGCCGCGTTGCCGGGTGGACCGATCGGTGCCGTCAACCACGCGATGGGCTGACCGAGTTGAGCCTGATAGGGCGCGAAGTCGGTGATCCACACGAAGTCCACCGAGTTGGCGGCCATCGCCTTCTCGTAGGCGTCGCGCAGGTTGGATTGGCGATACGGGCCGGTGCGGACGTTGGTACCGAGGGACGCGGATTTCTTCACGCTGTAGACGACGTTGCCGCGGGTGTCGAGCAGCAGCGCGTCCCGGTACTCGAATCGGGTTGCGATCTCGCGAAAGTAGTCGTTGAACCGCGCATTGGCGGCCGACCATGCGCTGCCGTCGCCGGCGTCGTCGGGCGCCGAGCCCGTCTGATTGGAGGACCGATTCGCCGCCACGGTGTAGTGCGCCTGCAGGTACTTCTGTGCGTTGTTGCTCGGCAGCACGGCGTCGAGTGCCAGCTTCTTGCCGGTGTCGCGCTCGATCGGTTCGATCAGCTTTTTGGTGTAGAAGTCCACCAGCGCGCGTTGCTGCCCGGGGTCGACGGGAGCGTTGGCCAGTTGGTCGAAGCCGGCGGTGAACTCGCGCACCGCGTCCAACGCGGTGGTTCCGTGGCTGTAGACGACCAGCGAATCCGACAGATCCGAGAACAGGGTCTCGATGGCCCGTTTCTGCGCCGCGCGCATCTGGGTCATCCGCTCGGAGGCCGCGGGCAACAGCGCGTTGCGCGCCGCGACGTATTCGACTGTTCCGATCACTCCCAGCGACGCCAGGCTGGCCACCAGCAGCATCAGCATCACCTTGGACTGAATGCTGAATCGGGACAGCGCTCGTAGGCGACGCCACGTCGTCCGGGCCGGGTTCTGCTCGTCCGGGGGGACCGGCTCGGTCGAGCGCCCCGCCATCAATCGAGTTCGGTCAGGGTTCGCGTTACGGAGGAGCGCACGCCGCAACGCCTACCCACCGAAGAGCAGATACAAACCGGTGAAGGTGTAGCCGACCATCAACAGCATCATGGTCAGCTGTCCGGTGAGCTGATGCCCGGCGGGCAGCAGTCGCAGGGCTTTGTCGTGGGCGGCGATCACCGCGACGATGTGCCCGGTGACCACGCAAATCACCTTGATCGCCGCCAGCAGCGGCGGATGCATGGACAACACGTAGGCCACGTGTAAGTGCGCCAGGCCGAACAGGTTCCAGCCGCGGCCGAACGGGTCGGCCAGCGCGAACACCGCCTGCTGTCCGCGCTCCACCAGATACGACAGGTAGTGCGCGAAGATGTAGCCCACCACGATCGGGATCAGCGAATGCGCCATCTGGCCGGGCAGCGCGCGGCGCCGCTCGCGGTCCACGCCGCCGGTGGCCCGCGCGGCCAACGAAAACGTCACCGCCACAACGGAAATGAAGACGATCAGCCCGGCGGTGCGTAGCGCCGACGACGCTAAAGTGGGGGACACGCCGACGTCTCGCGTGAGCCGATCGGCGAAGCCGCGCCAGGTCGGCGACGACGAGAAGCTGTCGAAGGCGGTGGACCCGAGCAGCACCGCCAGCAGCACGACGACGCCCGGACGCACCGGCAGTGACGGCAGATGGTCGAGCGGGTTGCCGACGACGATCCGCCCGGTCTCCCGATTGCGGCGAAACGGTGAGAGCCGGGAGACGGCCATGCTGTACACGCCGAACGGGTCGGCGCGCGCCAGCCAGCGCTGCCCGCACAGCCAGGCCCCGGCGAGCATCAGCACGGCGTAGGCGGCGATCCACGTCCTGATCCAGGGCAGCGACGCCGAGTTCGGGCTGGCCAGTTCCATCCAGACGAACGCGAACAGGCCGACCGCGGCGGGACGGTAGCCCCAGCCTTCCGGGTAGGACCGCCGCGGCCGGCCGATCCGCCGCGGCGTGACGCGGCGCAGCAGCAGGTACACCGTGCGCATGGGCGAAATCACCCGCCACACCGGCCCGAAGGCCAGCGACAGGGCCACCAGCCCGACCCACAGCAGCACGTAGAACGCGCCGAGCAGCGCGTTGGTCTCCGACTGGGGGCCCCAGATCCCGGCCGACACCGCCCACAGCGCGAACACCAGCGCCAGCGCCGCGGCCGCCCAGCGGCTCGCCCGGGCGTCGACGAACGCCGTCAGCGCCGCCGGCAAGGGCCTGCCCGGCTTCAGCGGATCGAACCGCGGTTGTCGCCAGGCGAAAGCGACCAGGGCGAAGGTGAACGTCAGCGCCCATGCCGCCCCGACCATCGCGTAGGCGTACGG
Organism: Mycobacterium sp. 5-140-3-2; assembly: GCF_035666375.1. NCBI lineage: Bacteria > Bacillati > Actinomycetota > Actinomycetes > Mycobacteriales > Mycobacteriaceae > Mycobacterium > Mycobacterium sp. 5-140-3-2. The sequence goes on along the minus strand of NZ_CP142025.1, from coordinate 3,302,003 downwards.
CACCGGAAGGTCGCCCGACCCGCCGAGCCCATGCGCGAGCACCACCGCCGCGTGGGCGGAGGTCACGGCTGCACTTGGATGGTGGCGATGGTCCGGTCGAGGTGGTGCAGTTCCACCGCGACGTTGCCGGGCACCTCGACGGCGAAGTCAAACGTCTGGTGGGGCGCCGCCGCGACCTGGAACTTGTGATCGGGCGTCGAGTGCACGTGCAGCTCGTCGGTGGCGTCGCTGGTCACGTGCAGGGTGATCTGCTGGCGCACCTTGGCCTGCAGTGTGGCGTTGGTCGGGGTCACCTGACCGTGGGCGATGGTCACGTCGATCACCAGGGGAGCCGCCGGCGACTTGTCGGTGGAACCGCCGCAGGCGACCAGCCCGCAGACCAGCGCCGTCACCCACGCCGCGAGGAGAGTGCCGCGAATCGTCATCGCCCTACGCCGCCCGGGGAGCGGGCTGCTTGTCCTCGACGGGCTCCGGCTCGGTGACGGCGTTGCCGAGCCGCCCCGCACCCCACGTTAGGCCGGCGATGACCATCAGCGTCATGAACAGCACCACGATCGAGCCGGCGGTGAACAGCCACACCGGCGCGTTCTGGTCGCGTTCGCGCTGCAGGATCGTGATCTCCTGCACGAACGGGCGGTTCATCGCCGGCAACGCCGGAACCTCGGGCGCCGGGATCGCCTCGTCGGCCGGTTCGTAGATCGGCACCGCGGTCATCGTGTAGCCGTCCTGAACCCGCAACAGCGTCTTCCACGTGCCCCACACCGGAAGCGGGCGCGTCGACCTGTAGTGCCCGGGACCCACCTGCTCGAGCTCGTCGATCTGTAGACCGCGATTGTTCTCCATCCGGCCCTGCCAGGACAGGATCGTCACCCACTCCGGATGCCGGCCGACCATGTCGGACGGTTGCAGTTGGACGTCGGCCGAGACCATGCGCTGCCCGGGCGCCGCGGGCAGATCGGTCAGCGCGATGGCGGCGTTGTTCTGGCGCGGCACGACGATGTGCAGGCCGTTGGCCACCGCGCCGCCGATCACCAGCACCGTGACCACCACCACCGAGATGCCGGCGGCGCGGCCGGGGAGCCGCTGGCCGGTGAGCACCATGCCGAACAGCGCGCCGCACATGCCCATCAGCACCGCGACCGGCACCGCCATGGCCAGCGCCTCGCCCCACATGCCGACCGGCCACGGGTAGTGGTAGACCGCCGCGATCCACAGCGACTCCAGCCACAGCCCGACGGTCCCCACACCGAGGCCCGCGACGGCGCCAAATGCGATGGGGCGCTTGATCAGCGGAGTCAGCGCGATCAACTCGACCGCGAGCGCGGGGCCGAGATACAGGGGGAACCAGTTGATCGGGGCCCCCAGGATCGGCCCGACCAGCAATGCCACACCACCGCGCAGCGCGATGGCGAAGACGGCCGCGATCAGGGCCGCGCCCCGTCCCATGGTGATGCGGGCGGCCACCGCCGCCAGCGCCGCCGCGGCGGCGATCATCATGGGCTGCAGGACGAGGCGGAATTGCTCGACGCCGAAGTCGTATTCGATCTGATAGACCGACAAGCCGATGAACATGCCGCCGAACGACAGGTAGCGCAGGAACGTGATGAACGCGCCGTGCAGGACGTCGGCGCCCAGTTGGGCCTCACCCTCGCGCTCGAGCATCAGCACCGCGAACAGCGAGAAGCAGGCGCCGCCGATCATCATCAAATGCGTTGGGCCCCAAAGTGTTACGTCCTGGCCGAAGATGCGGTGCCAGATGTCGTCGAGGGGGAACCCGATCAGTGCGTACAGGCCGCAGCCGGCCATCAGCACACCGCCGACGGGGGCCTGCCAGTTCCGGGTGATGCGCACCGCCGCCGGGCCGGGCTGCTCGAAGGGCAGCACGACCGCCGTCATCCCGCCGAGGAAGATGCCGAACAGCCCGATGATGATGAAGTAGTGCGCCGGGTTGGCCAGCGGGCCGGGGTCGCGGCCGTTGCCGATATGCCAGCTGACGTCCCAGATGAAGCCGAACAGCGCGCAGATGATCGATGTGGTGAACACCAGCACCGGCAGGGCGACCCAGCTCGGTCGGTGGAATTTTTCGCCCACCTTGTCCGCGAGGCGGGCCAACCAGGTGATGCGGTGCGTGCGGTGGGCGTGGCCCACCCACAGCATCAGCAACGTGATCACCACCGCGGCGATCGAGAGCCCGATCACCTGGTCCAACCCCGCACCGCGCGCCGGTGCCTCAGCAACAATCGTCAGTTCATTCGGCCGCATCGTCGTGCCTCCCACTCGCGCCGGGCTGCCCCGGAAGATCCGATTGAAGTCAACCGCTTATTACTGTCAAGTAGGTTCGTGATTGTTTGTTTAATGCCCAGATCCGGCGCCCGTCAATCACGCTCTTGATCGGGCGTGTCGGGTTTCGACGCGTCGGAGGTGGCCTTGGTGGCGCCCGTGACGTTGCGGCCTTCGCGGCGGTCGCGCAGCGCGATGTACAGGATGACGGCGACGACGATCACCGCAGGCAGGAATGCCGGCGCCGCCAACAGCAGGTAGTGGTGCGCCAGGTATTCGACGTGCGGGGTCACCATGGTCGTATACCCAGGGATAGGCGGAGTTCTTCGGCCGTTACCCTACTTTGAACACCTTTTCATTCCGGCTGCCACCACCACGGGGCAGATGTGTCCCCACGCGCGGACACGAGAAAGAGGCAAGGGAGTACCTGGTGACCCAAGCGGCAACCCGACCGACGGCCGAAACCGGCAACGGCGAGGACATCCTGGCGGTGGCCCGGCAGCAGGTGCTGGAGGACGGCCAGGGCCTGAGCCGCGACCAGGTCCTGCAGGTGTTGCGGCTGCCCGACGACCGGCTCGACGAACTGCTGGCGCTGGCCCACGAGGTGCGGATGCGCTGGTGTGGCCCCGAGGTCGAGGTCGAGGGCATCATCAGCCTCAAGACCGGCGGCTGCCCCGAAGACTGTCACTTCTGCGCGCAGTCCGGCCTGTTCGAATCGCCGGTGCGCAGCGCCCGGCTCGACATCCCCAGCCTGGTCGAGGCGGCCAAGCAGACCGCGAAGTCCGGCGCCACCGAGTTCTGCATCGTGGCCGCGGTTCGCGGTCCCGACGAGCGGTTGATGGCCCAGGTCGCGGCGGGCATCGAGGCGATCCGCAACGAGGTCGAGATCAACATCGCCTGCTCGCTGGGCATGCTGACCGCCGAGCAGGTGGAGCAGCTGGCGGCCATGGGTGTGCACCGCTACAACCACAACCTCGAGACCGCGCGCTCGTACTTCACCAACGTCGTGACCACCCACCTCTGGGAGGAGCGCTGGGAGACGCTGTCGATGGTGCGCGACGCCGGCATGGAGGTGTGCTGCGGCGGGATCCTGGGCATGGGCGAATCCCTTGAGCAGCGCGCCGAATTCGCCGCCGAACTCGCCGAACTCGGCCCCGACGAGGTCCCGCTGAACTTCTTCAACCCCCGGCCGGGCACGCCGTTCGGCGACCTGGAGGTGCTGCCGGCCAGCGAGGCGTTGAAGTCCGTCGGCGCGTTCCGGCTGGCGCTGCCGCGCGTCATGCTGCGCTTCGCCGGCGGCCGCGAGATCACCCTGGGCGACCTCGGCGCCAAGAAGGGCATGCTGGGCGGCATCAACGCCGTGATCGTCGGCAACTACCTGACCACGCTGGGCCGCCCGGCCGAATCCGACCTGGAATTGCTCGGCGACCTGCAGATGCCCCTCAAGGGGCTCAACGCCAGTTTGTAAGCGACTCGCCGCGGCTAGGGTTGGACACTTGTGGTTGGCGATCTGGGTGCTGCGGTCAGCGCCGGCGTCTACAACGTCTACACCGGCGAGTTAGGGGGCACCGCCGTGCCGACAGCGGCTCAGCTGGGCCTCGAGCCGCCCCGGTTCTGCGCGGCGTGCGGGCGCCGGATGGTGGTGCAGGTCCGCCCCGACGGGTGGCGGGCGCGCTGCTCGCGCCACGGTGAGGTCGACTCCGCCGACCTGGAGGCGCAACGGTGAGCGAGCAGGCCACCCCGGACGTCCCGGCCCCGCCCGTCGCCGTAACCCGCCGGGCGCGGGTGCGCGCGCTCGTGCTCGTCGCGGCTGGCTCGGCGGTGACCGGTCTGCTGATCGGCGCGCTGTGGGCGTGGATCGCGCCGCCGATCCGCGCCGTGGTGGCGCTCACCCGCTCCGGCGAGCGGGTGCATGACTATCTGGGCAACGAGTCCGAGCATTTCTTCGTCGCCCCCGCCCTGATGCTGGGCCTGTTGACCGTGCTGGCGGTGGTCGCGTCCGTGTGGGCGTGGCAATGGCAACAGCACCGCGGCCCGGGAATGGTCGTCGCCCTGTCGGTCGGCATGCTGACCGCCGCCGCCGCGGCCGCCGCGGTCGGGGCGGGGCTGGTGCGGGTCGCCTACGGCGCCTTGGACTTCGACGCGGTGCCGCTGAGCAAGAGCCCGTCCGTCGCCTACGTCACCCAGGCGCCGCCGGTGTTCTTCTCCGACCGTCCCCTGCAGATCGCGGTCAGCCTGATGTGGCCGGTGGGCGTCGCCGCGCTGGTGTACGCCGTGCGGGTGGCTGCGGACGCCCGTGACGACCTGGGGGCGCTGCCCCCGGAGCGCCGGGCCTCCGCCGCGCTGCCCGTGGGACGGGGCGGCGCGGCGGAAGCGGCCGTGTCATAGCGGACGGCGGCGAATCCTGCGGCCCGTGACCACCTTGGCCGCGATTTTGAACAGCCGGGCCATGCCGATGTAGGTCATCGGGTTGAACATCGTCGGCCAGGTGGTTCGCACCAGGTGCTCGGTCAGCGGGCGACCCTCGAAGCGGTCCGTCAGCCAGCGCAAGGTCATCGGCGCCGACAGCGGGTGCAGCATCATGTGTTCGTTGAACGCGTCGCGGTGGTAGGTGACCCGCGCACCGCCCGCCGAATAGGCGTCGGCCAGCACGTCGATGTCGTGGACGTCGATCAGGTAGTCGTGCACGGCCTGCACGATCAGCACCGGTGGCGTCGGGACCGCGGCGCCCAGCTTGATGTGGTCGAAGACGTACGAGACTTCCGGGGTGGACAGGATCTTCTCGAGCGGCTCGTCGAGATAGTCGCCCATGTTCTTGCCGGCCATGCGGACGACGGCCCCGACGGTCGTCATCTTCTCCAGCGAGTCGAGCAGGGCGCGCCCCTCCTCGTTGGCGTGCTCCTTGATCACCCGGTCCAGATCGGGATAGATGTGCGCGAGCGCGGCCACCACCAGCGCGGGCAAGCCCGACAGGAAGCTGCCGTTGAGCCGCCGGAAGGTGTTGCCCAGGTCCCCGACGGGCGAGCCGAGCACCGCGCCCACGATGTCGAGTTCCGGCGCGTATTCGGCGCACACCTCGGCGGCCCATGCGCTGGCCAGGCCGCCCCCGGAGTACCCCCACAGCCCGATCGGGGCCGACTTGGACAGCCCGAGCCGCTCGGAGCCCAGCGCGGCCCGGATGCCGTCCAGGACCCGGTAGCCGGGCTCATACGGCGCCCCCCACAAGCCGCGCAGGCCTTCGTGGTCGGGCACGGAGACGGCCCAGCCCTCGGCGACGGCGGCGGCGATCAGGAAGAGCTCGAACTGGCCGATCGCCCCGAACGCCTTCGCCCGGCGGCGCAGCGCATAGGACGGGAAGCAGCGCGACGACACGGCGTCGATCGCGCACTGGTACGACAGCACCGGGCAGGGGGCGAGGTCGGTCGGGACGATCACCGTCGTCGCGGTCGCCTCCGGCTGACCGTGCATGTCCATGGTCCGGTAGAGCAGCTGGACGGCCTTGATGGGCTGCGGGATCAGGCCGAGGAAGGCCAACTCGACGTCGCGCGAGCGCAGCACCGTCCCGGGCTCGGCGTGCTGGAATCCCAGCGGCGGCTGGTAGAACGGGTCGTCCGAGGGCAGCAGCGGACGCACCTTGGGCTGCAGTTCCTCGTGGGGCGGCCGGGCGATCCATTCCGCGCCATGCGTGCCTGCCAGGTTGCCGAGCTCAGCCATTGAGGCTCCCTTCGTGGCCACCCGGCATTCTCGCGTACGAACGGCAGGTAACCAAAACGTCATCGCCGCGCTGTGAGCGACTTCTCGTCACCTGCGGGCGGGCCAGACACGTCACGGGTGCCGACCGGATGGCGCGTCGCTACAACGACGCGTTCGGGTAAGCCTAGCCGGGGACCCCGGGCGGCCTCAGCGCGGCGAATTCGTCGGTGACCCGCAACGCGGCGTCGGTGAACCGGTACAGCGCGGCCGGGCGCCCGCCGCTGCGGCCGGATTGCGCGATGGTGCCGGTCGCGGTGATGACGCCGCGCCGCGCCAGCACCCGCTGCAGGTTCGTCGCGTCGACCTGATACCCCAGCGCCGCTCCGTAGATGTCGCGCAGCGTGGAGAGCGCGAATTCCCTTGGCGCCAAAGCGAACCCGATGTTGGTGTAGGACAGTTTGGCGTTCAGCCGGGTGCGGGCGTGATCCACCATCGGGGCGTGGTCGAAGGCCATCGGTGGCAGGCGGTTCACCGGGTGCCAGCGGGTGTCCGGCGGGAGCTCGGGGCTGGCGGGGGAGGGCACCAGGCCCAGGAAGGTGGACGCGATCACCCGGGCGCCCGGCACCCGGTGCGGGTCGGAGAACACCGCGAGCTGTTCCAGATGCGCCAGTTCCTTGAGGTCGACCTTCTCGGCGAGCTGGCGGCGCACCGAGGTGATCATGTCCTCGTCGTTGCGGACCTGCCCGCCCGGCAGCGACCACGCGCCGCGTTGCGGGTCCTTGGCGCGCTGCCATAACAGCACGTTCAGCTGCGGTTTCGCCGTCGGTCGCCCCTTGGCAACCCCGTCGGTGACTTCGCGAACCTGGAACACGACCGCGAGCACTTCGTGGGCGGTGCTACGATGGGCCATGTTTTCGATTATAAGTCGAAAACCTCCTGGCTGAAAGGAGCCCCCATGACGGTGATCAATCGCATGGACACGCTCGCCGAAGACATGGTTGCCGACATCACGAATTCGCCCACCGGCTACGCCGGCGTGGTCGCCGATGCGCAGTGGGCCGCCGAGATTCGCCGACTGGCTAAGTTGCGCGGCGCCACCGTGCTCGCGCACAACTACCAGCTGCCCGAGATCCAGGACGTCGCCGACCACGTGGGCGACTCGCTGGCTCTGTCGCGGATCGCCGCCGAGGCGGCCGAGGACACCATCGTGTTCTGCGGCGTGCACTTCATGGCCGAGACGGCCAAGATGCTCAGCCCCGACAAGACGGTGCTCATCCCTGATCAGCGCGCCGGCTGCTCGCTGGCCGATTCGATCACCGCCGACGAGTTACGCGCGTGGAAGGACGAGCACCCCGGCGCGGTCGTCGTCTCCTACGTCAACACGACGGCGGCGGTCAAGGCGCTCACCGACATCTGCTGCACATCGTCCAACGCGGTCGACGTGGTCGAGTCCATCGACCCCGACCGCGAGGTGCTGTTCTGCCCGGATCAGTTCCTCGGCGCCCACGTGCGCCGGGTCACCGGCCGCAAGAATTTGCACGTGTGGGCCGGCGAATGCCACGTGCACGCGGGGATCAACGGCGACGAACTGGGCGACCAGGCCCGCGCGAATCCCGACGCCGAGCTGTTCGTGCATCCCGAATGTGGTTGTGCCACATCGGCCCTCTACCTCGCCGGCGAAGGCGCGTTCCCCCCGGACCGGGTGAAGATCTTGTCCACCGGCGGCATGCTCGACGCCGCGACCCAGACCAACGCGCGAAAAGTGTTGGTGGCCACCGAGGTCGGCATGCTCTATCAGCTGCGGCGGGCCGCGCCGCAGGTCGACTTCCGCGCCGTCAACGACCGCGCCTCCTGCAAGTTCATGAAGATGATCACCCCGGCGGCCCTGCTGCGCTGCCTCGTCGAGGGGGCCGACGAAGTCGACGTCGACCCCGACATCGCGGCCGCCGGCCGCCGCAGCGTGCAGCGCATGATCGAGATCGGGCAGCCGGGCGGTGGCGAATGACCGCCCGTCCCCAGTGGACTGACAGCGCCGACGTCGTCGTGATCGGCACCGGTGTCGCGGGATTGGCCGCCGCGCTGGCCGCCCACCGCGCCGGGCGCCGCGTCGTCGTGCTGAGCAAGGCCGATCAGGCGCGCGGCGCGACGGCGACCCACTACGCGCAGGGCGGCATCGCGGTCGTCCTGCCCGACAACGACGACTCGGTCGAGGCGCACGTCGCCGACACCGTGGTCGCCGGGGCGGGCCTGTGCGATCCGCAGGCGGTCTACTCGATCGTCGCCGACGGGTACGCGGCCGTGACCGAATTGGTCGGCGACGGAGCACGATTCGACGAATCCGCGCCCGGCCAGTGGGCGCTGACGCGCGAAGGCGGGCACTCGCGGCGGCGCATCGTGCATGCCGGGGGTGACGCCACCGGCGCCGAGGTGCAGCGCGCACTCGACCACGCCGCGCGCACGCTGGACATCCGCACCGGGCACGTGGCCCTGCGCGTGCTGCACGACGGCGCGGCCGTGACCGGCGTCCTGGTGGGCAACCCGCAGGGATACGGAATCATCGGCGCGCCCTCGGTGATCATTGCCAGCGGCGGGCTCGGGCATCTGTACGGCGCGACCACCAACCCGGAGGGATCCACCGGCGACGGAATCGCGTTGGGCCTGTGGGCCGGCGTCGCGGTCAGCGATCTCGAGTTCATCCAGTTCCACCCCACGATGCTCTTCGCGCCCGGGGCCGCCGGCGGGCGGCGCCCGCTGGTCACCGAGGCCATCCGCGGCGAGGGCGCCAGACTGATTGACCGGCAAGGGGATTCGGTAACCGCCGGTGTTCATCCGATGGGCGACCTGGCCCCCCGCGATGTCGTCGCCGCGGCCATCGACGCGCGGATGAAGGCCACCGGTGACCCGTGCGTCTTCCTCGACGCCCGCCACATCGGGGACTTCGCAAACCGGTTCCCGACGGTGACGGCCGCCTGCCGGGCCGCCGGCGTCGACCCCGTCCGTCAACCCATTCCCGTTGTGCCCGGGGCGCATTACAGCTGCGGGGGCATCGTCACCGACGTGTGCGGCCAAACCGAGCTGCCCGGGTTGTTCGCCGCCGGTGAGGTCGCCCGTACCGGCCTGCACGGCGCCAACCGGTTGGCGTCCAACAGCCTGTTGGAAGGTTTGGTGGTGGGCGGCCGCGCCGGCAGGGCGGCGGCCGCGCACGCCGCGGCGGCCGGGCCCGCCCGGGCGGTCGCACCCGAGCCCGTCGCGCACACCGCGCCCGAGCGCGCCGAGCTGCAGCGCGCGATGAGCCGCGACGCGTCGGTGGTGCGCGACGCCGCCGGGCTGACCCGGTTGTCCACCACGCTGTCGCGGGCCAAGGTGCGCGCCGTCGCGGGTCGTCGCGACTTCGAGGACGTCGCGCTGGCCGTCACCGCCCGCGCGGTGACGGCCGCGGCCCTGGCCCGCACCGAAACCCGGGGCTGCCACCACCGCGAGGAACACCCGCAGACCGTGGCCGAGCAGGCGCGCAGCAACGTGCTGCGACTGGCCGACGACCAGAACTCGGTGCTGGTGGAGGCCTTGGCGGCGGTCGTATGACCTCGATGTCCGACTGCGAACTCACCGCCGCGCGCGAAACCATCCGGCGCGGCCTGGTCGAGGACCTGCGCTACGGGCCCGACGTCACCACGCTGGCGACGGTGCCCGCCGACGCGGTGGCCACCGCGTCCATGGTGCCCCGGCAGCCCGGCGTGATCGCCGGCATCGACATCGCGCTGCTGGTGCTCGACGAGGTGCTCGGCGCGCGCGGCTACGAGGTCATCGACCGCGTCGAGGACGGCGCCCAGCTGCAGGCGGGCCAGCCCGTGCTGACGGTGCGGGCCGAAACCCGCGGCCTGCTGACCGCCGAGCGGACCATGCTGAACCTCATCTGCCACCTGTCGGGGATCGCCACCACCACCGCGCACTGGGTGGCCGCCGTGGACGGCACCAAGGCCAAGGTCCGCGACACCCGCAAAACCCTGCCGGGCCTGCGGGTGTTGCAGAAATATGCGGTGCGCGTCGGCGGGGGCGTCAACCACCGCCTCGGGCTCGGCGATGCCGCGCTGATCAAAGACAACCACGTGGTGGCGGCGGGTTCGGTGGTCGAGGCGCTGCGCGCGGTCCGCGACGCGGCGCCGGACCTGCCGTGTGAGGTGGAAGTGGATTCACTCGAGCAGCTCGACGAGGTGCTGCCCGAAAAGCCCGAGCTGATCTTGCTGGACAACTTCCCGGTGTGGCAGACGCAGATGGCGGTGCAACGCCGGGATGCGCGCGCGCCGGCCGTCCTGCTCGAGTCCTCCGGCGGCCTCAGCCTGGAAAACGCCGCCGCCTACGCCGCGACCGGCGTGGACTATCTGGCCGTCGGCGCGCTGACGCATTCGGTGCGGGTGCTCGACATCGGCTTGGATATGTAGCGCGGCTGCATCGGGTGTGAAACCTGGGCGTTGAGTGTGAATCGTCGGCGCGATTCTTCGGCGTGTCGGCGCCGTGGCCGCACACTGAAAGCCACTGGCGCACACTCAAAGTCGGCGCGCCCCGGTCTCAGGCGATGTCGGCGACGAAAACCCCGATCCGGCGCAGCTGCATGCGCGCCAACGCCGGCAGCCCGTCGCCGTCGGAGCCGGCGGGCAGGATCCGCGGGTTGATGAGGTGCAGCACGCGGTTGCGGCTCAACTCCACGTCCGCCTCGCCCGCGGCCAGCACGTTCTTCACCCAGTTCGTCTTGCCGTGGCCCAGCGCGATCGCCAGGGTGTTGCCCTTGCGGTACGTGGTCACGATGGTCTCGTAGGGCTTGCCGGAGGTACGGCCACGGTGCTTGATCGTCGCGGTGCCGGGCAGGTAGCGCACGATCGGCTTGACCGCCGGGTTGAAGTACTTGATCTGGAAGCGCTCGAACCAGGGCGGGAAGACCATCGGGACGCCGGGGGCGTTGTTGGGGTGATCCTTGGCGGACATGGCGGCTCCCTGGGTCGGCTCTATCGTCTCAGCGTCATTTCAGCGCGGGGCATGGCCTCTTCACCGGCACACTACCGGTCGGATATCGATTTGAGTTCCTCTGGGACAATGGACACCGTGAGCACCATCCGACCGTCGCCGATGGCCCGTATCGACCTGCGGGGCGCGGAATTGACGGCTGCCCGTTTGCGGGCGGCGCTGCCGCGTGGCGGTGCCGACGTGGAGGCGGTGCTGCCCAAGGTGCGCCCGATCGTGCAGGCCGTCGCGGAGCGCGGCGCCGAGGCCGCCCTCGAATTCGGGGAGTCCTTCGACGGGGTGCGGCCCCCGGCCGTCCGGGTGCCCGCGGAGGCGCTCGAGAAAGCCCTGGCCGAACTGGACGCGGCGGTCGCCGAGGCCCTGCGCGTGATGATCGAGCGCACCCGCGCGGTGCACGCCGACCAGCGCCGCACCGACGTGACGACGACGCTCGGCCCGGGCGCGACGGTCACCGAGCGGTGGGTACCGGTCGAGCGGGTGGGCCTCTACGTGCCCGGCGGCAACGCCGTCTACCCGTCCAGCGTCGTGATGAACGTGGTGCCGGCGCAGGCCGCCGGCGTCGCCTCGCTGGTGGTGGCCAGCCCGCCGCAGGCCCAGTTCGGCGGCCTGCCGCACCCGACCATCCTGGCAGCGGCCCGGCTGCTGGGCGTCGACGAGGTGTGGGCCGTCGGCGGCGCGCAGGCCGTCGCGCTGCTGGCCTACGGCGGCACCGATACCGGGGCCGAATGGCCCGGCTTCTCCTCGGATCGCGCACGATCCGCATCGTCGCCGGGGGCAGACGCCGAGTTGGCGCCCGTCGACATGATCACCGGGCCGGGCAACATCTACGTCACCGCCGCCAAGCGGCTGTGCCGTTCGCGGGTCGGCATCGACGCCGAGGCCGGGCCGACGGAGATCGCGATCCTGGCCGATAACACCGCCGACCCCGCGCACGTGGCCGCCGACATGATCAGCCAGGCCGAACACGACGAAATGGCCGGGAGCGTGCTGGTGACCCCCAGCGAGGACCTGGCCGCGGCCACCGACAAGGAACTGGCCGCCCAGTTGCGGACGACCGTGCACCGCGAGCGGGTGACCGCCGCCCTGGGCGGGCGCCAGTCGGCGATCATCCTCGTCGACGACGTGGACGCCGGCGTCAAGGTCGTCAACGCCTACGCCGCCGAACACCTGGAGATCCAGACCGCCGACGCGGCGAGCGTGGCCGGGCGAATACGCGCGGCGGGAGCCATTTTCGTCGGCCCGTATGCGCCGGTGAGCCTCGGGGACTACTGCGCCGGATCCAATCACGTCCTGCCGACCGCCGGCTGCGCGCGGCATTCCAGCGGCCTGTCCGTGCAGACCTTCCTGCGCGGCATCCACGTCGTCGACTACACCGAGGCGGCGCTCAAAGACGTGTCCGGGCACGTGATCACGCTCGCCGAGGCCGAGGACCTGCCGGCGCACGGCGAGGCGGTACGGCGGAGGTTCGAGCGATGACCGGGCCGCGGCAACCGACACTGGACGACCTGCCGCTGCGCGACGACCTGCGTGGCAAGTCGCCCTATGGCGCACCGCAATTGGCGGTCCCGGTGCGGCTGAACACCAACGAGAACCCGCACCCGCCCAGCAAGGCGCTGGTGGACGACGTGGTGCGCTCGGTCGCCGACGCCGCCGCCGACCTGCACCGCTACCCCGACCGCGACGCGGTCGCCCTGCGGACCGATCTGGCCGAATACCTCAGCGCCCAGACCGGCGTTGCACTCGGGGTCGAAAACCTCTGGGCGGCAAACGGTTCCAACGAGATCCTGCAGCAACTGCTGCAGGCGTTCGGCGGCCCGGGGCGCACGGCGATCGGGTTCGTTCCCTCCTACTCGATGCACCCGATCATCTCCGACGGCACCCGCACCGAATGGTTGCAGGCCGCCCGGGCCGACGACTTCAGCCTGGACGTCGAGGCCGCCGTCGCCGCCATCACCGACCGCCAACCCGACGTGGTGTTCGTCGCCAGCCCGAACAACCCGTCCGGGCAGAGTGTTTCGCTGCCGGATCTGCGGCGGCTGCTCGACGTGGTGCCCGGCATCCTGATCGTCGACGAGGCCTACGGCGAATTCTCGTCGGAGCCCAGCGCGGTGGCGCTGGTGGGGGAGTATCCGACCAAGCTCATCGTCTCGCGCACCATGAGCAAGGCGTTCGCCTTCGCCGGGGGACGGCTCGGCTATCTGATCGCCACGCCGGCGGTGATCGACGCGATGCTGCTGGTGCGGCTGCCGTATCACCTGTCGTCGGTCACCCAAGCCGCCGCGCGCGCCGCGCTGCGGCACGCCGACGACACGCTGGGCAGCGTCGCGGCGCTCATCGCCGAGCGCGAACGCGTGGGGGCGGCGTTGACCCGCCTGGGTTTTCGGGTGATCCCCAGCGACGCCAACTTCGTGCTGTTCGGGGAGTTCGCCGACGCGCCGGCCACCTGGCAGCGCTATCTGGATGCCGGCGTCCTGATCCGCGATGTCGGAATCCCCGGCTATCTACGGGTCACCACCGGCCTGGTCGAGGAGAACGACGCCTTCCTGCGGGCCAGCGCCCAGATCGCCGCCACCGAGCCGGCCCCCGTCAACGTAGGAGCGCCATGACCGCCGTCAACACCGACAAAGCCGCCCGCCGTGCGCGCGTCGAGCGCCGCACCAAGGAATCCGACATCGTCATCGACCTCGACCTCGACGGCACCGGCCAGGTCGACGTCGACACCGGGGTGCCGTTCTACGACCACATGCTTACCGCGCTGGGCAGTCACGCCAGCTTCGACCTGACGGTGCGCACCAAGGGTGACGTCGAGATCGAGGGCCATCACACCATCGAGGACACCGCCATCGCGCTGGGGCAGGCGCTCGGCCAGGCCCTGGGCGACAAGCGGGGCATCCGCCGGTTCGGGGACGCCTTCATCCCGATGGACGAGACGCTGGCCCACGCGGCGGTCGACGTGTCCGGCCGGCCCTACTGTGTGCACAGCGGGGAGCCGGATCACCTGCAGCACACCACGATCGCCGGCAATTCGGTGCCCTATCACACCGTCATCAACCGGCACGTGTTCGAGTCGCTCGCCATGAACGCGCGCATCGCGCTGCACGTCCGCGTTCTGTATGGGCGCGACCCGCACCACATCACCGAGGCCGAGTACAAGGCCGTGGCCCGCGCGCTGCGCCAGGCGGTGGAGCCCGACCCCCGGGTGTCGGGCGTGCCGTCCACCAAAGGTGTTCTGTGACAAAGAAATCGGTTGTTGTCCTCGATTACGGCTCGGGCAACCTGCGGTCGGCTCAGCGCGCCCTCGAGCGGGTCGGTGCGTCGGTCGAGGTGACCGCCGACGCCGGAGCCGCGGCCGCGGCCGACGGCCTGGTGGTGCCCGGCGTCGGCGCGTACGAGGCCTGCATGACGGGGCTGCGCACGATCAACGGGGACCGCATCATCGCCGATCGGGTCGCGGCCGGGCGTCCGGTGCTGGGCGTGTGCGTCGGGATGCAGATCCTGTTCGCCCGCGGCGTCGAGTTCAGCGTGGAGACCGAAGGGTGCGGGCAGTGGCCGGGATACGTGACGCGGCTGCAGGCGCCGGTGATCCCGCACATGGGTTGGAACGTCGTCGATTCCGGGCCCGGCAGCGTCCTGTTCAAGGGGCTCGACGCGGACACCCGGTTCTACTTCGTGCACTCCTACGCCGCCCAGCAGTGGGAGGGATCGCCCGATGCGGTGCTGACCTGGGCCACCCACGAGGGGCCTTTCCTGGCCGCGGTCGAGGAAGGGCCGTTGTCGGCCACCCAGTTTCACCCGGAGAAAAGCGGAGATGCCGGCGCGGCCGTCTTGAGCAATTGGGTCCAGGCACTGTGATGGCTTCCGCGAAACTGTATTCCACGACACAAACGCCGAGGGGACCCGCAGCCAGTTGCAGTCTCGGCGTGAAGGAGAAAGCGTGTTGATCTTGTTGCCCGCGGTCGACGTGGTCGACGGCCGCGCCGTGCGTCTGGTGCAGGGCAAGGCGGGCAGTGAAACCGAATACGGCTCGGCGCTCGACGCCGCTCTGACTTGGCAACGCGACGGCGCCGAATGGATCCATCTGGTCGATCTGGACGCGGCGTTCGGGCGCGGCTCCAACCGTGAACTGCTCGCCGAGGTGGTCGGCAAGCTCGACGTGCAGGTGGAGCTCTCCGGGGGGATCCGCGACGACGACTCGCTGGCGGCGGCGTTGGCCACCGGCTGCGCCCGGGTCAACCTGGGCACGGCGGCGCTGGAGAACCCGCAGTGGTGCGCGCGGGCGATCGGCGAGCACGGGGACAAGGTCGCCGTGGGGCTCGACGTCCAGATCGACAAAACCCATCCGGGCGGCACCCACCGGCTGCGGGGACGCGGCTGGGAGACCGATGGCGGTGACCTGTGGGAGGTGCTGGAACGCCTTGACCGCGAAGGGTGTTCGCGGTTCGTGGTCACCGACGTCACCAAGGACGGCACGCTGGGCGGCCCCAACCTGGAGCTGCTGGCGGCCGTCGCCGACCGCACCGACGTCCCGGTGATCGCGTCGGGCGGGGTGTCCAGCCTGGACGACCTGCGCGCCATCGCCACCCTGACCGGCCGCGGCGTCGAGGGCGCCATCGTCGGCAAGGCCCTCTACGCCGGGCGATTCACGCTGCCGCAGGCGCTGGCCGCGGTCGGAGAGTAACAGCGGCATGGACTTGGACGCGTTGGTCGAGACGGCATCGGCAATCCTCGACGACGCCACCGAACCCTTCCTCGCCGGTCACCGAGCCGACTCCGCGGTGCGCAAGAAGGGCAACGACTTCGCCACCGACGTGGACCTCGCGATCGAGCGTCAGGTGGTCGCCGCGCTGACCGAAGCGACCGGAATCGGCGTCCACGGCGAGGAATTCGGCGGCTCGGCCGTCGATTCACCCTGGGTATGGGTGCTCGACCCCGTCGACGGCACCTTCAACTATGCGGCCGGGTCACCGATGGCCGGGATCCTGCTCGGGCTGCTGCACCACGGCGACCCGGTGGCCGGGCTGACCTGGTTGCCGTTCATGGACCAGCGCTACACCGCGGTGTCGGGTGGACCGTTGCGCAAGAACGGGATCCCGCAGCCGCCACTGGCGGCCATCGACCTGTCCGACGCCCTCGTCGGCGCGGGATCGTTCAGCGCGGACGCCCGGGGCCGGTTCCCGGGCCGCTACCGGATCGCGGTGCTGGAGAATCTCAGCCGGGTCTCGTCGCGGTTGCGCATGCACGGTTCCACCGGCCTCGACCTCGCCTACGTTGCCGACGGAATCCTGGGCGCGGCAATCAGTTTCGGCGGCCACGTGTGGGACCACGCCGCCGGGGTCGCGTTGGTGCGGGCCGCCGGCGGTGTCGTCACCGACCTGGCCGGCGAGCCCTGGAGCCCCGCGTCGGATTCCGCGCTGGCGGCGGGCCCCGCCGCGCACGCCGAGATCCTCGACCTTTTGCGCAGCACCGGCCGACCGGAGGACTACTGACATGCACGCCAACCACAGCGGCCTCGCGGTCCGGGTGATCCCGTGCCTGGACGTCGACGGCGGGCGCGTGGTCAAGGGGGTCAACTTCGAAAACCTCCGGGACGCAGGCGATCCCGTGGAACTCGCGGCCGCCTATGACGCCGAGGGCGCCGACGAGCTCACCTTTCTCGACGTGACCGCGTCGTCGTCGGGACGAACCACGATGCTGGACGTGGTACGGCGCACGGCCGAGCAGGTCTTCATCCCGCTGACCGTCGGCGGCGGGGTGCGCACCGTGGCCGACGTCGACGTGTTGTTGCGCGCCGGGGCGGACAAGGTCTCGATCAACACCGCCGCGATCGCCCGGCCCGAGCTGCTGGCCGAGATGGCGCGGCAGTTCGGATCCCAATGCATCGTGCTCTCCGTCGATGCGCGCACGGTGCCGCCGGGCTCGGTGCCCACCCCGTCGGGCTGGGAGGTCACCACCCACGGCGGGCGCCGCGGTACCGGGCTCGACGCCGTCGAATGGGCTTCCCGCGGAGCCGATTTGGGGGTGGGGGAGATCCTGCTGAACTCGATGGACGCCGACGGCACCAAGGCGGGGTTCGACCTCGAGATGCTGCAGGCGGTGCGCTCGGCGGTCACCGTGCCCGTCATCGCCAGCGGCGGAGCCGGGGCGGCCGAGCACTTCGCACCCGCGATCGCGGCCGGCGCCGATGCGGTGTTGGCGGCCAGCGTGTTCCACTTCCGGGAGCTGACCATCGGGCAGGTGAAGGCGGCCATGGCCAAAGAGGGGATCACCGTTCGATGACGCTCGACCCGCGGATCGCCGCGCGCCTGAAGCGCAACGCCGACGGCCTGATCGCCGCCGTCGTGCAGGAGCGCGGGAGCGGCGACGTGCTGATGGTCGCGTGGATGGACGACGCGGCCCTGGCCCGCACCCTGGAAACCCGTGAGGCGACGTACTATTCGCGGTCGCGGCGCGAACAGTGGGTGAAGGGCGCGACCTCCGGCCACACCCAATACGTCCACTCGGTGCGATTGGACTGCGACGGGGACACCGTGCTGCTGACCGTCGACCAGGTCGGCGGCGCCTGCCACACCGGCGATCACAGCTGCTTCGACGCCGACGCGCTGCTGCAACCGGAGCGCTAGCGCGTGGCCCGCGTCACTTTCGGCGGGCGCGGGCGCGTGACTTCGACAAGAATGGCGGGCAATGTCGAAATGGGTGTCCCGGGACGTCTTGTCCTGGAACGTGGTGGTTCCGGTGCTTGCCGTCGTCGTGCTGGCAGTGATCTGGGGCGAGAAGCTGGGACCGGTGCTGGTCGCGGTGGCCGCGCTGTTTCTCGTCGGTGCCGTGGTCGCCGCGGTGCATCACGCGGAGGTGGTCGCGCACCGGGTCGGCGAGCCGTTCGGGTCGCTGATCCTCGCGGCCGCGGTCACCATCATCGAAGTGGCCCTCATCGTCGCCCTGATGACCTCCGGCGGCAACGAGGCCGCGACGCTGGCCAGGGACACCGCGTTCGCCGCGCTGATGATCACCACCAACGGGATCGCCGGTTTGTCGCTGCTGCTCGGGTCGCGGCGCTACGGCGTGACGCTGTTCAACGCCGAGGGCGCCGGGGCCGCGCTGGCCATAGTCACCACGGTGGCCACGCTGAGCCTGGTCCTGCCGGCCTTCACCACCGGGCATCCGGGCAAGGAGTTCACCTCGAGCCAGCTCGCCTTCGCCGCGATCGCCACGCTCTTGGTGTACCTGCTGTTCGTGTTCACCCAGACCGTGCGGCACCGCGACTTCTTCCTGCCGATCGCGCAGCGGGGCCAAAAGCGCGTGTTCGAGGACGAGAGCCACGCGGATCCGCCCAGCAGGCGGCAGGCGCTGAGCAGCCTGGTGCTGCTGCTCTGCGCCCTGGTGGCGGTGGTCGGCCTGGCCGAGGAGGAGTCGCCGGCCGTGGAACACGCTGTCATGGTGGCGGGTCTGCCGCAGTCGTTCGTGGGTGTGATCATCGCGGCGCTGGTGCTGCTGCCCGAGACGCTCGCGGCCGCCCGGTCGGCGCGAAAGGGCCGCATCCAGATCAGCCTGAACCTGGCGTACGGCTCGGCGATGGCCAGCATCGGGCTCACCATCCCGACGATCGCGCTGGCGTCGATCTGGCTCAAAGGGCCGCTGGTGCTCGGCCTCGGCCCCATCCAGCTGGTGCTGCTCGCGCTGACCGTGGTGATCAGCATGCTGACCGTGGTACCCGGGCGGGCCACCCGGCTGCAGGGCGAGGTGCATCTGGTGCTGCTGGCCGCCTACGTCTTCCTGGCGATCAGCCCCTGAGGGCCGCCGCTAGGACCGGGCGCGCAGCGTCGCCAGCGCCTTGTCGGCGTGGGTGTCCATGTTGAACTCGCTGGAGATCACGTCGAGCACCGTGCGGTCGGTGTCGATGACGAACGTGGTGCGCTTGACCGGCATCAGCTTGCCCAGCAGGCCGCGCTTGACGCCGAATTGGGCGGCGACGGTGCCGTCGGTGTCCGACAGCAGCGGGTAGTCGAACTTCCGCAGGTCGGCGAACTTGGCCTGCTTGTCCACCGGGTCGGCGCTGATCCCCACCCGGTTGGCCCCGACCGCGGCGAATTCGGCGGCCAGGTCGCGGAAATGGCACGCTTCCTTGGTGCAGCCGGGCGTCATCGCCGCGGGGTAGAAGAACAGCACGACGGGCCCGCTGGACAGCAATTCGCTGAGCTTGCGCGGCGTGCCCGTCTGGTCGGGCAGTTCGAAGTCGGCGACGGTCTCACCAGGTTTCATGGCGGACACGCTACGCGCGCGAGCCGTCCGCCCGCGTCTGGGAGGATGGGTCGGTGCACGCCCACCTCGCCGCGACGACCTCACGAGAGGATTTCCGCCAGCTGGCCGCCGAGCACCGCGTGGTCCCGGTGACCCGCAAGGTGTTGGCCGACAGCGAGACGCCGCTGTCGGCCTACCGCAAACTCGCCGCCAACCGCCCGGGCACCTTTCTGCTGGAGTCGGCCGAGCACGGCCGCTCCTGGTCGCGGTGGTCGTTCATCGGCGCCGGAGCGCCCTCGGCGCTGACCGTGCGCGACGGCGAGGCGATCTGGCTCGGCGTGGTGCCGCAGGACGCGCCCACCGGAGGCGACCCGCTGCGGGCCCTGCGGGCCACCCTCGAGCTGCTGGCCACCGGGCCGCTGGCGGGTCTGCCGCCGCTGTCGGGCGGCATGGTCGGGTTCTTCGCCTACGACCTGGTGCGGCGCCTGGAGCGGCTGCCCGAGCTGGCCGTCGACGACCTGGGCCTGCCGGACATGTTGTTGCTGCTGGCCACCGATGTGGCGGCGGTGGATCACCACGAGGGCACCATCACGCTGATCGCCAACGCCGTGAACTGGAACGGGACCGACGAGCGGGTCGACGAGGCCTACGACGACGCGGTCGCCCGGCTGGACGTGATGACCGCGGCGCTGGGCCAGCCGCTGTCGTCGACCGTCGCCACGTTCGACCGGCCCGAGCCGCGCTACCGCGCGCAGCGCAGCGTCGAGGAGTACGGGAAGATCGTCGACTACCTCGTCGAGCAGATCGCCGCGGGTGAGGCCTTTCAGGTGGTGCCCTCGCAGCGGTTCGAAATGGACACCGCCGTCGACCCGATCGACGTGTACCGGATGCTGCGGGTGACCAACCCGAGCCCCTACATGTACCTGCTGCACGTGCCGAATGACGCTGGGGGAACGGACTTTTCGATCGTCGGGTCGAGCCCGGAGGCGCTGGTCACCGTCGCCGACGGCGTCGCGACCACCCATCCGATCGCCGGAACCCGCTGGCGCGGGGACACCGACGAAGAGGATCAGCTGCTGGAAAAGGAGCTGCTGGCCGACGAGAAGGAACGCGCCGAGCATTTGATGCTGGTCGATCTGGGCCGCAACGATCTCGGCCGGGTGTGCGCGCCGGGCACCGTCCGCGTCGAGGACTACAGCCACATCGAACGCTATAGCCACGTCATGCATTTGGTGTCGACGGTGACCGGGCTGCTCGGCGAGGGCCGGACCGCCCTGGACGCGGTCACGGCCTGCTTCCCGGCCGGCACGCTGTCGGGCGCGCCGAAGGTGCGGGCCATGGAGCTGATCGAGGAGGTGGAGAAGACGCGCCGCGGCCTGTACGGCGGCGTGGTCGGCTACCTGGACTTCGCCGGCAACGCCGACTTCGCGATCGCCATCCGCACCGCCCTGATGCGCGCCGGCACCGCCTACGTGCAGTCCGGGGGCGGGGTGGTCGCCGACTCCAACGGCCCCTACGAATACACCGAGGCGACCAACAAGGCGCGCGCGGTGCTCAGCGCGATCGCAGCGGCCGAGACGCTGACCGAGCCGGGGGCCGGCCGCGATGGCTGACGCCTCGGGGCGCCCCCTGAACAGTCCCTGGTTGATCCGCATCGCCCAGGCGACGCTGGTGGTGGCCGCGGGCGCGCTGTGGGCGGCCTCGCGCCTGCCCTGGGTGGTGATCCGGTCGTTCGACGGGCTGGGGCCACCCAAGGAGGTGACGTTGTCCGGCGGGGCGTGGTCGACGGCGCTGCTGCCGTTGGCGATGCTGCTGCTGGCCGCGGCCGTCGCCGCCATCGCCGTGCGGGGCTGGCCGCTGCGCGCGCTGGCGGGGTTGCTGGCGCTGGCCAGCCTGGCGGTCGGTTACCTGGGCGTCAGCCTGTGGGTGCTGCCCGACGTGGCGGTCCGCGGCGCCGAGCTGGCGCACGTCTCGGTGATGTCGCTGGTAGGGAGCGAGCGACGGTACTGGGGCGCCGGGGTCACGGTGGCCGCCGCCGCGTGCGCCCTGATCGCGGCCGTCCTGCTGATGCGGTCCGCGTCGGACTCCGGGTCGGCCCGATCCAGCGCCATCAAGTACACGACGCCGGCGACGCGCCGCTCGATTGCCCGACGCGACGACGCCTCCGGGGCGATGCTGGAGGGGCGACAGACGCCGGAAATGTCGGAGCGGATGATCTGGGACGCGCTTGACGAGGGGCGTGACCCAACCGATGCGCCGAGCGAGTCTGACACCGAGGGTCGGTGACGGGCCGCAAGCCGCGGGCCGCTACCCTTCATTGACGTCGTCGCAATCGGCCGGGGACAACCGAGTGGCCGTGGGATGACAGCGGGGCGACAGGGCGAAGGGAAACGACAGGCATGAGTCCGGCAACCGTGCTTGACTCCATCCTCGAGGGAGTCCGGGCCGACGTTGCCGCGCGCGAAGCCCTCATCAGCCTGTCCGAGATCAAGGCCGCCGCGGCGGCCGCGCCGCCGCCCCGCGACGTGATGGCCGCCCTGCGCGAGCCCGGAATCGGCGTCATCGCCGAAGTCAAGCGCGCCAGCCCGTCGGCGGGTTCCCTGGCGACCATTGCCGATCCGGCCAAACTGGCCAGGGCGTACGAGGACGGCGGCGCGCGCATCATCAGCGTCTTGACCGAGGAGCGCCGCTTTCACGGTTCGCTCGACGATCTCGACGCGGTTCGGGCGGCGGTCTCGATACCGATTTTGCGCAAAGACTTTGTGGTGCAGCCCTATCAGATCCACGAAGCGCGTGCGCACGGCGCCGACATGTTGTTGCTCATCGTCGCCGCGCTGGAGCAGTCGGCGTTGGTGTCGATGCTGGACCGCACCGAATCGCTGGGCATGACGGCACTCGTCGAGGTGCACACCGAAGAGGAGGCCGACCGCGCGCTCAAGGCCGGGGCCAACGTAATCGGCGTCAACGCCCGCGATCTGGCCACGCTGGCGGTGGACCGGGATTGCTTCGCGCGCATCGCTCCCGGGCTGCCCAGCAACGTGATCAGGATCGCCGAATCCGGTGTGCGCGGTACCGCAGACCTGCTGGCGTACGCCGGTGCGGGTGCCGACGCCGTGTTGGTGGGCGAAGGTCTGGTCAAAAGTGGTGACCCGCGCGCCGCGGTCGCCGATCTGGTCACCGCGGGCACCCATCCGTCCTGTCCGAAACCTTCTCGCTAGTCGCTGCGTCACTGAAGAGCCCCTTCGCTGTAACGTTGAACCCCATGAGCCATCCCCGCGTAGAGCCTTGGTGATGGTGGATCTGTCCCGCCCGGACCTTCCGCTTCCGAGCGCAGCCATCGCCGAACCCACCCGCCACGAACCCGATGCGGGTGGCCATTTCGGTGTGTACGGCGGCCGCTACGTCGCCGAGGCGTTGATGGCCGTGATCGAAGAGGTCACCGCGGCCTACGAGAAGGAGCGCGTCAACCAGGATTTCCTGGACACGCTGGACTATCTGCAGGCGCATTACGCGGGGCGGCCGTCACCGCTGTATGAGGCGCCGCGGCTGTCCGAGCAGGCCGGCGCCCGCATCTTCCTCAAGCGAGAAGACCTGAACCACACCGGTTCTCACAAGATCAACAACGTGCTCGGCCAGGCGCTGCTCGCTCAGCGGATGGGCAAGAAGCGGGTGATCGCCGAGACCGGGGCCGGTCAGCACGGCGTGGCGACCGCCACCGCGTGCGCCCTGCTCGGCCTGGAGTGTGTGATCTACATGGGCGCCGTCGACACCGAACGCCAGGCGCTCAACGTGGCCCGGATGCGCTTGCTGGGAGCCACGGTCGTCTCGGTCCAGAGCGGTTCGAGGACGCTCAAGGACGCCATCAATGAAGCGTTCCGGGATTGGGTTACCAATGCCGACAACACCTTCTACTGCTTCGGCACGGCGGCGGGGCCCCATCCCTTTCCCGCCATGGTGCGCGACTTTCAGCGCATCATCGGCCTCGAGGCGCGCGCCCAGATCCAGGCGCAGGCGGGCCGGCTGCCCGACGCGGTGCTGGCCTGCATCGGTGGCGGATCGAACGCCATCGGCATCTTCCACCCGTTCATCGACGATCCCGGCGTGCGGCTGATCGGCTTCGAGGCGGCCGGCGACGGCGTCGAAACCGGAAGGCACGCCGCGACCTTCAGCGGCGGTTCCCCCGGGGCGTTCCAGGGATCGTTCTCCTACCTGCTGCAGGACGAGGACGGGCAGACCATCGAATCCCATTCCATCTCAGCGGGTCTCGACTACCCGGGGGTGGGTCCGGAACACGCGTGGCTGCGCGAGAGCGGACGCGCCGAGTACCGGCCCATCACCGACTCCGAAGCGATGGAGGCATTCCGCACCCTGTGCCGCACCGAGGGGATCATCCCCGCCATCGAATCCGCGCACGCGGTGGCCGGGGCCCTGAAGGTGGCCCCCGAATTGGGGAAGGCCGCGATCATCGTGGTGAACCTGTCCGGGCGTGGAGACAAGGACGTCGAGACGGCCGCGCAGTGGTTCGGGCTGTTGGGATCCAGCGACCGATGACCGTCAAGCAGAGCGAGGCCAGCAGGCTCGGGCCGATCTTCGACGTGTGCCGCGACGACGGTCGCGCCGCGCTGATCGGCTATCTGCCCACCGGGTACCCGGATGTGACGACGTCCGTGCACGCGATGGTCGCCCTGGTCGAATCCGGTTGCGACATCGTCGAGGTCGGGGTGCCCTATTCGGATCCCGGCATGGACGGCCCGACCATCGCCAAGGCCACCGAGGCCGCGCTGCACGGGGGAGTGCGCGTCCGCGACACCCTGGCCGCGGTCGAGGCGATCAGCGCCGCCGGGGGCCACGCCGTGGTGATGACCTACTGGAACCCCGTGTTGCGCTACGGAATTGACGCCTTCGCCCGCGACCTGGCATCGGCCGGCGGGTACGGCCTGATCACTCCGGACCTCATCCCCGACGAAGCCGGGCAGTGGTTGGCGGCGTCCGAGGAGCATCGGTTGGACCGGATATTTCTGGTGGCGCCCTCCTCGACGCCGCAGCGCTTGGCGATGACGGTCGAGGCGTCCCGCGGATTTGTCTACGCGGCGTCGACGATGGGCGTCACGGGAGCACGCGACGTGGTGTCCAATGCCGCGCCCGAATTGGTGGGCAGGGTCAAGGAGATATCGGACATCCCCGTCGGTGTCGGGCTGGGGGTGCGGTCGGGTGAGCAAGCCGCCCAGATCGGCGGCTACGCCGACGGTGTCATTGTCGGTTCCGCGCTGGTGTCGGCGCTGGGGGACGGGGGTTTGACCGCATTGCGCGCACTCACTGAGGAACTCGCCGCCGGTGTACGTCAAAGGGCGGCCGCGTCGTGACGAAGTTGCTCGCCTATTTTCCGAGTCCGGCGCAG
Organism: Mycobacterium sp. 5-140-3-2; assembly: GCF_035666375.1. Lineage (NCBI taxonomy): Bacteria > Bacillati > Actinomycetota > Actinomycetes > Mycobacteriales > Mycobacteriaceae > Mycobacterium > Mycobacterium sp. 5-140-3-2. The sequence continues at coordinate 3,277,381 of NZ_CP142025.1, read as the reverse complement.
GGCGTCTGGCACGTCGGGCCGCTGCCCATCCGGGCCTATGCCCTGTTCATCATCGCCGGCATCGTGGCCGCCCTGCTGATCGGCGACCGGCGCTGGGAGGCGCGCGGCGGTGAACGTGGGGTGATCTACGACATCGCGCTGTGGACCGTGCCGTTCGGGTTGATCGGTGGTCGGCTCTACCACCTGGCCACCGACTGGCGAACCTATTGGGGCCCGGGCGGAGCCGGGCTCGGGGCGGCGATCCGGATCTGGGACGGCGGACTGGGCATCTGGGGTGCGGTGGCGCTCGGGGGTGTGGGCGCCTGGATCGGCTGCCGCCGGCACGGCATTCCGCTGCCGGCCTTCGCCGACGCGATCGCCCCGGGAATCATTCTGGCGCAGGCCATCGGTCGGCTCGGGAACTACTTCAACCAGGAACTCTATGGCCGCGAGACCACGCTGCCGTGGGGGCTGGAGATCTTCTACCGCCGGGACCCCTCGGGATACATCGACCCGCATTCGCTGGACGGGATCTCCACCGGGCAGGTGGCACTCGTCGTGCAACCGACGTTCCTCTACGAATTGCTGTGGAACCTGCTGATTTTCGCCGTGCTGATCTATGCGGACCGGCGATTCACGCTGGGACATGGCCGGCTGTTCGCGCTCTATGTGGCCGGCTATTGCGTGGGCCGGTTCTGTGTCGAGCTGCTGCGCGACGACACCGCCACCCACATCGCCGGCATCCGGATCAATTCGTTCACATCGACTTTCGTGTTCATCGGGGCCGTGGTGTACATCATGGCGGCGCCCAGGGGCCGCGAAGATCCCGAGAGCCTGCGCGGAAACCAATACGTTGACGAGGAATCCGCCGAACTGGAGCCGGCGACCGTTGCGGCGACGGCGGGTGCGGCGGGTACGACGGCCGCGGCGGGTGGCGGTGACGACGACGTGCCGACCGAATCCGCGGTGGGGACCGCGGCCGTCGCCGACGCCGACGAGGCACAAGCCGAAGAGCCGCAGTCCGAGGCGGTGGCCGAGGAGGCCGAGGCGGAGCAATCCGAGGCCGAGGCGGAGGAATCCGAGGCCGAAGAGCTCGAGCTTGACGAGCCGGAGGCCGCCGCGGAAGCCGAAGCGCCGCAAGGGGAAGAGGCCGACGCGGCGGTAGCCGACACGGCGGTAGCCGAAGGATCCGAGGGCGACGCGGACGAGCCGGAGGCCGAGGCGGTGGCCGATGAGGCCGAGGCGGAGGAATCCGAGGCCGAAGAGCTCGAGCTTGACGAGCCGGAGGTCGCGACGGAAGTCGAAGCGCCGCAAGCGGAAGCCGACGAGGCGGTAGCCGAAGGATCCGAGGGCGACGCGGACGAGCCGGAGGCCGAGGCGGTGGCCGATGAGGCCGAGGCGGAGGAATCCGAGGCCGAAGAGCTCGAGCTCGACGAGCCGGAATCCGAGGCGGAAGCCGAAGCGCCGCAACCGGAACCCGCCGACGAGGCGGAAGACGAGGAACCGGAAGCCGAAAGCGCAGAAGCCACTACGGAAGAGCCCGTCGCCGAAAAGATTTCGGATCAACCGGAAACCCGGCGGCGATGGGGCTCGCGTCTGCGGAACCGACTGTCGGGCCGCTGACCACCCGCTCATGACGTCGGGGCGCGGTGCATCTGGCATGCTGGAAGCACTGTGACCAACGCGAGGCCCGCCCTGCCACCCACGCATGCCGATGCGCACGGTCTGCGTCATCATCTCGGCTACGTCGGGGCCGCGACCGGCCTCGCGCTGGGCGGCGCGCTCGGCTACGTCGCGCTGGCCGACCCGCACAATCCCGCGTCGATCTATCCGCCGTGTCCCTTCAGGTGGCTCACCGGCTGGAACTGCCCGTTTTGCGGCGGGCTGCGGATGACGTATGACGTGGTGCACGGTGACCTGGCGGCCGCGCTCCACGACAACGTTTTCGTCCTGGTCGCAATCCCGATGCTGGCCGCGTGGCTGGTGGTTCGCCGCGCGCGCGGCGCATCGCCGCTGTCACGGCCGGTGCTGCTGACCGTCGTGGTCGCGACGGCCGTTTGGACGGTTGCGCGTAACTTGCCCGCCTTCCCGTTGATTCCGACCGTTCTTGGTGGGTAAAAGCACACTGTCCCGGCGGCGTTATGTGCACGCCCCGGGGGTCACACGCGACTATGCTGGGTCGGCGTGAGTAGACGCGGGAAGATCGTCTGCACCCTTGGGCCTGCGACCAATTCGGACGAGTTGATCTTGGCGCTGGTTGAGGCGGGAATGGACGTCGCCCGGTTGAACTTCAGCCACGGTGATTACGCCGATCACAAAGCGGCCTACGAACGGGTCCGGGTGGCCTCCGACGCCACCGGCCGTGCCGTCGGCGTGCTCGCCGATTTGCAGGGCCCCAAGATCAGGCTGGGACGCTTCGCGACCGGCCCAACCTACTGGGCCGACGGTGAGACCGTCCGGATCACCGTCGCCGACTGCGAGGGCAGCCACGACCGGGTGTCGACCACCTACAAGAAACTGGCCGAGGACGCCGCCGTCGGTGACCGGGTTCTGGTCGACGACGGCAAGGTCTGCCTGGTGGTCGATGGCATCGAGGGCGACGACGTCATCTGCACGGTCGTCGAGGGCGGCCCGGTCAGCAACAACAAGGGAATCTCGTTGCCGGGCATGAACGTGTCGGCACCGGCCTTGTCGGAGAAGGACATCGAGGACCTCACCTTCGCCCTGGACCTCGGCGTCGACCTGGTCGCCCTGTCCTTCGTGCGCTCGCCGGCCGACGTCGAGCTGGTGCACGAGGTGATGGACCGGGTCGGGCGACGGGTTCCGGTGATCGCCAAGCTGGAAAAGCCCGAAGCCGTCGACAATCTGGAAGCCATCGTGCTGGCCTTCGACGCCATCATGGTGGCCCGCGGCGACCTCGGCGTCGAGCTGCCACTGGAAGAGGTTCCGCTGGTGCAGAAGCGGGCCATCCAGATGGCCCGGGAGAACGCGAAACCGGTCATCGTGGCCACCCAGATGCTCGATTCCATGATCGAGAACTCACGCCCGACCCGCGCCGAGGCCTCCGACGTCGCCAACGCCGTCCTCGACGGCGCCGACGCGGTGATGCTGTCCGGGGAGACGTCGGTGGGCAAGTATCCGATGGCTGCCGTGCGGACCATGTCGCGCATCATCTGCGCGGTCGAGGACAATTCCACGGCCGCCCCGCCGCTGACCCACGTGCCGCGCACCAAACGCGGCGTGATCTCCTATGCGGCCCGCGACATCGGCGAGCGGCTCGACGCCAAAGCCCTGGTCGCCTTCACCCAATCCGGCGACACGGTCAAGCGGCTCGCGCGCCTGCACACCCCGCTGCCGCTGCTGGCCTTCACCGCCTGGCCCGAGGTGCGCAGCCAGCTCGCCATGACCTGGGGCACCGAAACGTTCATCGTCCCGATGATGACCTCCACGGACGGCATGATCCGCCAGGTCGACAAGTCGCTGCTCGAACTCGGTCGCTACAAGCGCGGCGACCTGGTGGTCATCGTCGCCGGCGCGCCACCTGGCACAGTAGGGTCGACCAACCTGATCCACGTGCACCGGATCGGGGAGGACGACGTCTAACGCCCGGACCCGAAGGAGAGGCCGCCATCAGCACCGATTCTGATTTCCAGGAACTGCTGGCGACACTCGACCTCGATCGTCTCGATGATGACCTGTTCATCGGCTCGCATCCCAGCAAGAACCCGATGCGGACGTTCGGTGGTCAGCTCATGTCGCAAGCGTTCGTCGCGGCCAGCCGGAGCCTGGTTCGCGGCGACCTGCCGCCGAGCGCGCTCTCGGTGCACTTCATCAACGGTGGCGACACCGGCAAGGACATCGAATACCGCGTGACCCGGCTGCGCGACGAGCGGCGGTTCGCCAACCGGCGCGTCGACGCGACGCAAGACGGCACGTTGCTGTGCTCGGCCATGGTCTCCTACATGGCCGGCGGCCGGGGCCTCGAGCACGGCATCGAGCCGCCGCAGGTCGCCGAACCGCACACGCAACCCACGATCGGCGAGCTGTTGCGCGGGTACGAGGAGACGGTCCCGCACTTCGTCAACGCCCTGCAGCCCATCGAGTGGCGCTACACCAATGACCCGGCGTGGGTGATGCGGACGAAGGGGGACCGGCTGCCCCACAACCGGGTTTGGGTCAAGGCACTGGGCGAGGTTCCCGAGGACCCGGTATTGCACACGGCGACAATGGTGTACTCCTCGGACACCACGGTGCTGGACTCGGTCATCACCACGCACGGCCTCTCCTGGGGCTTCGACCGCATCTTCGCCGCGTCTGCCAACCATTCCATCTGGTTTCACCGGCAGGTCAACTTCAACGACTGGGTGTTGTACTCGACGTCGTCGCCCGTGGCCGCGGATTCGCGTGGCCTGGGCACCGGGCACTTCTTCGACCGGTCCGGGCAGACGCTCGCCACGGTGGTGCAGGAGGGCGTGCTGAAGTACTTTCCGTCTTCTCCCCGATAAACCGTTACCCAATAGCTGCAGGATATCCGCACGAATCTCTCCCGAATGGGCCGTGATCGGGCGTAGCTTTGACGTAGCCGGGTATTCGGTGCAGAGGCGGCAGACATGCCGCCCAGCTGTTGTCAGCGCATCGGGAGGTGAGTGTGAACGGGCCGGTGGTGGACGTCACAGCACGACCTCGCGTGCGCGAACGTGTTGTCGTTTCGGCCGATTCGCGGGCGGCCCGGCTGATCGGCGCCCTGGCGCTGCTGTGCGCGGCGTGCTGGCTCATCGAGATACTCGCCCGCCACCACAGCCAACCCAACTGGCATTTCGCCGACCGGTTGGCGTGGTCGTTGACGGTCCTGGTCGCGGTGGCGTGGATCGCGCGCGGCGTCTTCCTGGGCCGCCCGGTGACGACGATGCACGCCATTGCGGCCGCGTTTTTCGTGCTGGCGGGGCTGGGCATGCACGTGCTGTCCTTCGATCTGCTCGGTGACGTCGTGATCGCCAGCTCGGGCCTGGTGTTGATGTGGCCGATGACCTCACACCCGCGGCCCGCCGACCTGCCGCGCGTGTGGGAATTGATCAAGGTGACCCGCGATGACGCGTTGGCGCCGTTCACCATGCAGACCGGCAAGAGCTACCACTTCACCGCCGACGGCTCCGCGGCGCTGGCCTACCGGACGCGGATGGGAATCGCCGTGGTGAGCGGCGATCCCATCGGCGACGAGAAGCGTTTCGGCGAACTGGTGGCCGATTTCGCCGCCACCTGTCATGCCCACGGATGGCGCATCGCGGTCGTGGGGTGCGGCGAGCGGCGGCGTGAACTGTGGACCGACCCGGCCACCCTGGGACAAACGTTGCGGGCCATACCGATTGGGCGCGACGTCGTTGTCGACGTGTCGGGCTTCGACATGGTGGGCCGCAGGTTCCGCAACCTGCGTCAGGCGGTTAAGCGCACCCATAACTGCGGTGTCACAACCGAAATCGTCGCCGAGCAGGAGCTCGACCACACGTTGCTGGCCGAGCTGACCGAGGTGGTGCGGGAATCGTCCAAGGGGGCGCGCGCCGACCGCGGATTCCACATGAATCTCGACGGCGTCCTGGAAGGCCGTTTCCCGGGGATACAGCTGATCATCGCCAGGGACGCCACCGGCAAGGTGCAGGCCTTTCACCGATACGCCACGGCCGGCGGCGGCAGCGACATCACCCTCGACGTCCCGTGGCGACGCCGCGGCGCCCCCAACGGGCTCGACGAGCGACTCAGCGTCGACATGATCATGGCCGGCAAAGACAATGGGGCACAGCGGGTTTCGCTCGCCTTCGCCGCTTTCCCCGAGATATTCGACGACAAGAACCGCGGCTGGACCCAGCGCGTGTTCTACCGGCTGATCCACATCCTCGACCCGCTGATCGCGCTCGAGTCGTTATACCGATACGTGCGCAAGTGGCACGCGCTCGACGCGCGGCGCTACGCGCTGATCTCCATGACACAGATCGTCCCGCTACTGTTCGTGCTGCTGTCGCTGGAGTTCATGCCGCGCCGCCGACACCTCTGAGCGTGCCGCCGGCCATGGGGGACAGCCTGATTGGCAGCGGCCGTCCAGTTACCCGACAGCACATTCTCACCCTTCGTCGCTACCGTTGAAGAGGTAGGCACCCCCCGGATACCGCGGTGGACACACGGGGAAAGGCACTTTGTCATGGGTGACACGTTTCGCGACCCCATCGACCATGCGAGGACGACCAGGCCGCATGCGGGTGAGTCGCTGATCGACGTGATGAGCTGGCCGGGCTACCTGTTCATGCTGGTGGGCGTGATCGCCGTCTTTCGGTGCCTCGTCGCCCTCGGCACCGGCCACGAGACCGCAGCCTGATCGGCGGCGCGATCGCGATCGCGGCGATCACGGTCGGGTTTGGTGTGGCTCAAGGTCGAACGCGGGCGGGTCCGCAAGCTCGAGAACCGCTGGTATGACGAGCACCCGGACGCCCATCGGCAGCGCCCGGCCAGCTGACCGCTGCCCGTCGGACACGCGGTAGTTCAGGCTCTGTGATCGACGCGCAGCTCGTCGCAGCCAATTCCCTTGGGCAGGTGGTGAGTGGCCACCACCACGGTGCGCTCGCGGGACAGCAGCCGGGAATCCTGGGCCAACAGGTCGCGCAGGACCTGGTCGGCGTCGGTGACGTCGAGGTGTTCGGTGGGTTCGTCGAGCAGCACGATCCGCGCGGGCGATAGGACCGCCCTGGCCAGCAACAGCCGCCGGCGCTGGCCCGCCGAAAGGGATTGCGCGCCACCGATCAACACCGTGGCCAAGCCCTCGGGCAAGCCGGCGAGCCACCCGCCCAGCCCGACGGCGCCCAGGGCCGCGGTGAGTTCGTCGTCGCGGCAGTCGCCGCGGGCGACCAGCAGGTTGTCCCGGATCGTGGTGGCGAAAATGTGCGCGTCCTCCGCGAAAAAGCCGATGGCGCAGCGCAAATCGGCTTCGTCGAACCGAGTCACGGCGACGCCGTCGAGCAGCACCTGCCCTTCGCGCGGCGGCAGCAACCCGGCGAGCGTCATCAGCAGCGTCGTCTTCCCCGAGCCGCTGGCGCCGGTCACCGCCAACCGCGCGCCCGGGGGCAGGTCCAGCGCGACGCGGATCGAGCCTGCCGCGCTGTGACCCGAACGCACGTCCGCGGACAACCGGCAGGTGCCGACCGGCCTCGGTGTCGTCTGCGTGGCGTCGACGGTCTCGCGCGGGCCCTCGGCCGCCAACTCGAGCAACCGCCGCGCGGCGATCCGCGACCGGGTCAGCTGCACGGCCGCCGCCGGCAGCGGCGTCATCGCCTCGAACGCGGACAGCGGCAGCAACATCAGCACGGCGAGCGTGGTGGGCGCGACCGCGGATGCCAACCCGATCCCGGCCACCACCGCACCCAGCACGCTGGCCCCGACGGCCGCCGTGGGCATCGCCTCGGCAATGGCGGCCGGTTTGGCCGCGGTGTCCAGGGCGTCACCCCAGGCGCGGTGCCGGCGTTGCGATTCGGCGATGACGCCGGGGAGCAGGCCGGCGACGCGAAGCTCGGGCGCGTGTTCGAGCGCGACGAGCGCCGAGGTGTCGCGCTCGGAATGCTGCTGCCGCGCGATCTCCTCCTGGGTCGCGGCGGCCCGCCCGGCGAGGCGAGGGGCGACGAAACCGGCGATGAGCAGGCAGATGGCGAGCACGACGGCCGCCGCCGGCGAAATGGCGGCGACGACCGCGGTGGCCGCGAGCGCCAGCACCGCCGCGACGCCGATCGGAACCAGGGCGCGCACCAAGACGTTGGCCAGCTCGTCGACGTCGGCCCCCACCCGGGACACCAGCTCACCGCTGTGCAGCCGGACGGCGGCCGCCGCGGGCCCACGCGCCAGCCGCTGATAGACCTGCACCCGGGCGGTGCCGGCGGCGCGCAGGGCCGTGTCGTGGGTGACCAGGCGCTCGCAGTAATGCAGCACGGCCCGCGAGATCGCGAACAGGCGCACCGCGACCGCGGCGACCGAGAGGTCGAGCACGGGCGGCATCTGCCAGGCGCGGGTGATCAGCCACGCCGCAACACCGGCCAGCGCCAGCGCGCTGCCCAGCGAGAGCACCCCGAGCGTGATCGCGGCCAGCACGCGCGGCAACCGGGGCCGCAGCAGCACCGCGGCGGCAAGTAGGGGTTCAGGGCGAGTCGCCGCCGAATCAGACCGGGGCATAGTGCACCCCACGGTCGGCGATCACCTCGACGACCCGATCGCCGATGGCCAGCACCGGCTCGCGGTGCCCGACCACGATCACGGTCGCACCGGCGCGCGCCCGCGCCGCGATGGCCCGCAAGACCCGTTCCTCGGTGCGCGCGTCCAGGTGCGCGGTCGGCTCGTCGAGCAACAGCACGTCGGCCGTCGATCCGAGGGCCCGCGCGAGACCCAGCCGTTGCCGCTGTCCCAAAGAAAGCCCGACGCCGCCGCGCCCCAGCACGGTGTCGCCCCCTTCGGGAAGTTCGGCCAACACGGCGTCGAATCCGGATACCGCACAGGCGGTTTCGCGGTCCTCGAGCTCTCCGAGCAGCGCCAGGTTGTCATCGACGGTGCCGGGAACGAGCACCGGGCGTTGGGGCAGCCAGGACAGCTGAGCCCACCACCGGGCCGGCTCGAGATCCGCGACATCGACCCCGGCGACGGTGACCCGGCCCGACGAGGCCTCGGTGATGCCGGCGATCGCCTGCAGCGTGGTGCTTTTCCCGGCACCGTTGCGCCCGGTCAGCACGGTCACGGCGCCGGGCTCGATCACCGCGTCCAGATCCCACGGTGCCCGACCGTCGCGGCCGGCGACGGTGAGACGTTCGAGGCGGATCGGCGCGCCGCGCGCGGTCACCGCCCGGGTGCGGCCCTTGGCCGGGGCGTGCTCGCCGATGAGGGCGAACGCCGCATCGGCCGCGGCCCTTCCGTCTTGAGCGGCATGGAACTCCACGCCGATGCGGCGCAGCGGCCAGTACACGTCCGGCGCCAGCAACAGCACCGTCAAACCCGTGGTGAGGGTCATCTCGCCGAACACCAGGCGGAGCCCGATTCCGACGGCGATCAGCGCCACCCCCAGGGTGGCCAGCAATTCCAGCACCAGAGCCGACAGGAAGGCGATCCGCAGCGTCGCCATGGCCGAACGCCGGTGCGCGGCAGCGAGTTCGGCGATGCGCTGTTCGGGGCCCGCGCCGCGTCCCAACGCCCGCAGGGTGGGGATCCCGGCGATCAGGTCCAGCAGCCGCGCCTGCAGGGTGGTCATCGCGGCCAGGGCGGCCGCCGAGCGGTCCCGGGTCGCCAGCCCGATCAGCACCATGAAGACCGGTATCAGCGGCAGCGTGATCGCCACGATCGCCGTCGATTTCAGGTCGTAGGCCGCGATCACGGCGACGGTGGCCGGCGTCAGGATCGCGGCGAGCAGCAACGTCGGCAGGTATCCGGTGAGGTAGGGCCGCAGGCCGTCGAGTCCGCGGGTGACCACCACCGCGGCGGCGTCGCGTTGCGCCGCGAGCTCGCCGGGCTGCCTGGCGGTCACCGCATCGAGCACCCGGCCGGACAGGTCCGCGATGACGGCGCTGGCCCCCCGCTGCCCCAACCGGCCCTGAAACCAATGCGCTATCGCGCGAATCACCCACAGCGCCAACAGGAGTGACAGCGGACCCCACCAGGCGTGCAGGCCGCGCGCGGGGGGATCGGCGACGACGCGTGCGACGATGCGCGCCAACACGATCGCCGAGCCGATCGCGCAGCCGGAGATCAAAACCCCGCAACCCACCGCGGCGACCAGATAGCGGCGCAGCGCCGCCGATGCCCGCCACAGTCTCGGGTCCAGTGGCGCCCGGCTCGCGCGGTCGTTACCGCTCAGGACGGGCGCCTTGCCAGACCGATGGGTGCGGGTATCCGCTCGGCCGAGATCCGTTGCCGGAACACCCAGTACGTCCATGCCTGGTACACCACCGTCAACGGCGCCATGAAGGCGGTCACCCACGTCATGACCTTGAGCGTGTAGTGCGTCGACGACGCGTTGTAGATGGTGAGACTCCACTGCCTGTTCAAGGTCGAGGGCACCAGGTTCGGATACAGCGAGCCGAACAACAGGATCACCACGGCCGCCACGACCAGCGCGACGCACGTGAACGCCCAGCCGTCGGAGGCCCGCCGCCACACCAGCAGCACCGCGGCCAGTTGCGCGACCACCGCGGCGGCCAGCACCGCCCAGGTCCAGTCTTTGCCGTACGCCAGTTGCGTCCAAAGTCCAAAGCCCGCAACCAGTCCGGTCACCGGAAGCGAGAGCCACACGGCGAACCGGTGGGCGTCCTCACGGATGGCGCCGGACGTCTTCAACGCGACGAACACCGCTCCGTACAGCAAGAACAGACCGGCGGTCGCCAAGCCGCCCAACACCGTATAGGGGTTCAGCACGTCGGCGACCGACAGGTGAATGTGGCCCGCGGCGTCCACCGGAAGCCCGCGGACCAGGACGGCGAACGCGACACCCCACAAGACTGCCGGCAGCCACGAACCGGCGGCGATGCCGAAATCCGCCCAGCCGCGCCACTTTGTGTCGTCGATCTTGCCGCGCCACTCGATCGCCACGGCACGCACGATCATGCCGAACAGGATCGCCAGTAACGGCAGGTACAGCGTCGAGAACACGGTGGCGTACCACCCGGGAAAGGCGGCGAACATCGCCGCGCCGCCGACGATCAGCCACACCTCGTTGCCATCCCAGACCGGGCCGATGGTGTTGAGCGCCGTGCGCCGCAACGGTTCGGCTTCACCGATGCCCACGCGCGCGAACGGCTCCATCAACATGCCCACGCCGAAGTCGAAGCCCTCGAGGATGAAGAACCCCAGGAACAGCATCCCGATGATGCCGAACCACACTTCTTGCAGTCCCACTGCGATCAGCTCCTTTCGGCGTCGATAAGCCCCATCACGCCCTTAGTAGGCGAACGACAGGGGCGCCACCTCGTCAGCGTCGGGCGCCTGCGGGGGAGCGGGTTCCGCGTCGTGTTCCAGCGGCCCTTCGACGGTGTAGCGCTTGAGCAGAAAGAACCACACGACCGCCAGCACCGCGTAGACGACGGTGAAGGTCACCAGCGACGTGATGACCATGCCCGGCACGTGGTTCGACACGCCTTCGCGGACGGTCATCCGGACCAGCGGGTCACCGGTCGGGTTCGGCGCCACCACCCATGGCTGCCGACCCATCTCGGTGAACACCCAACCCGAGATGTTGGCCAGAAACGGCGTGGGGATGGTGAGCAGCGCGAACCAGGAAACCCAGCGGCCCTTGGGGGTTCGCCCGGCGCGGGTCAACCACAGCACGGCCAGGGCGAACGCCACGGGGAACACCAGGAACCCGATCATCAATCGGAACGACCAGTAGGTGACGAACAGGTTCGGCCGGTAGTCGTCGGGTCCGAAGCGGTGCTGGTACTGCTGCTGCAGCTCGTTCACTCCCTGCAGCGTCACGCCGCTGAGCTTGCCCTCGGCCAGGAACGGCAGCACGTAGTGCACCTTGATCACTTCCGTGACGCTGCCGCAGTTGTTGTGGGTGCCGATGGTCAGCACCGAGAAGTCGGGGTCGGTTTGTGTGCGGCACAACGCTTCTGCCGACGCCATCTTCATCGGCTGCTGAACGAACATCAGCTTGCCCTGGCGATCGCCGGTGAAGAACAGGCCGACCGCGGCGAGCAGCACTACGCCGCAGCCCAGGATTGCCGCGGGGCGAAACATGGTGCGGGCCTCGGTTTCCGCTGTGGGGGCGGTGGATTCGGTCCTGCGTGAGCGCACCATCCACCACGTGCTGACGGCGGCGACGAAGGTGCCGGCGGTCAGCAGCGCTCCCGCCACGGTGTGTGAAAACGCCGCTTGCGCAGTGTTATTGGACAGCAGGGCGAAAATGCTGTCCAGCTCGGCGCGCCGTGTCGCCGGGTTGTAGTGCGCGCCGACCGGGTGCTGCATGAACGAGTTCGCCGCGATGATGAAGAACGCCGAGGCGTTGACACCGATCGCGACGATCCAGATGCAGGCCAGGTGGAGCAGCTTCGGCAGCCGGCTCCAGCCGAAGATCCACAAGCCGATGAACGTGGATTCGAAGAAGAAGGCGAACAGCCCTTCCATCGCCAGCGGTGCACCGAAGATGTCGCCGACGAACCGCGAGTACTCGCTCCAGTTCATCCCGAACTGAAATTCCTGGACGATGCCGGTCGCCACACCGATGGCGAAGTTGATCAAAAACAGCTTGCCGAAGAACTTGGTCAGCCGGTACCACGCGGTGTTCCCGGTAGCCACCCACACCGTCTGCATGATGGCGATCAGTGGGGCCAAACCGATCGTGAGCGGCACAAAGATGAAGTGGTAGACGGTAACAATACCGAACTGCCACCGCGAAATATCGACGACATTCATCTGTCATCTCCCGACTGCGGAGGCCCGATCAACGGCTACGACAGAGTGTAGTAGATGGGTCGGCGCCTGCGCCACCGGCGCCCGCGTCAGCTGCCGAGGGAGTTGGACGCCTTGCGGATGCCGAAGGCCGAAATGACCTCGAAGATCCCGATGACCACGAACCACGCGCCGACCACGATCGCCAGGGTGACAATCGATTCGAACGGCGACGCCACGACCACGATGCCGGCGAGGAGGCTGAGCACGCCGAGGAAGATGTTCCAGCCCCGGCCCGGCAGGTGCGGGTCGCTGACGGCCGAAATCGTCGTGGCGACACCACGGAAGATGAAGCCGATGCCAATCCAGATGGCCAGCAGCAGAATTGCGTAGCCCTGACCGAAGTGGCGGAACGCGAGCAACGCCAGAATCAGCGACGCGGCCCCGCTGATGAACAACAGAACTCGGCTCCCCGCCGAGACGTGCAGTGAGAACGCGAACACGACCTGCGCGATACCGGTGATGAGCAGGTACACGCCGAAGGCGACGGCGGCCACCAGGATGGAAATTCCCGGCCACGCCAATACCAGGACACCGAGGACGATCGACAGAATTCCCGACAGCAGAGCGGATTTCCACAGATGCGGCAGCAAGCTTGGAACGGGGTGGGTTCCAGGAGAGCCAGGGGAGATAGTCATGGCCGCAGTCTGACACAAACGCGGGCCCTGGTACAGGGACCGTACAGGGGCTTTGATCAGACGTGGACGGTGTGTGGTCGCCCGGTGAGCAGGTCGGCGGGCTCTTCGTCCGCCTTACGGCCGATGAGGTACCAGGTGCGCATAACGCCCTTGCCCTTGACTTCGATGCGGCCGCGCTCCTGCAGGACGAACTCGTTCTTGAGTCGCTCGTACATCGCCTCGGGCACCTGGATTCGGCCCACCGAATCGGTGGATTCCATCCGCGACGCGACATTGACCGCGTCGCCCCAGACGTCATAGAAGAAGCGGCGCGAGCCAACGACGCCCGCGACCACGGGCCCGCAGGCCATGCCCATCCGCAGCGCGACCGGATCGCCGTGCGGATCCTTCAGTGCGGCAGCGACATTGGCCATGTCGAGCGCGAAATCGGCAAGAGCGAAGGCGTGATCCGGCCGAGCCCGCGGGACCCCGCTGACCACCATGTAGGAGTCGCCGCTGACCTTGATCTTCTCGAGGCCGTGTTTGTCGACCAGTTCGTCGAAGGCGCCGTACAGCCGGTTCAAGAACCGCACCAGGTCGGCCGGGGTGGTGGTGCTGGCGCGTTCGGTGAACCCGACGATGTCGGCGAACAGGACGGAGACCTCGTCGTACTTGTCGGCGATGACGCTGCGCGACGAGCTCTTGAGACGCTCGGCGATGCTGCCCGGCAACATGTTGGCCAGCAGCGCTTCCGAGCGCTCGTACTCGGCCTCCATCACCGCCTCGGCGCGCTGCGTGTCGCGCAGCGCGAACCACACCGCCACGAACACCATCACGCAGGCCGAGACGATGGTGACCACGAAGGTCATGGATTGCGCCCACGCCGGCTGTAATCCGGTATCGCGGGGGACCAGGAACTCCAGGGCGATCACCAGCCCGGCCCCGACCGCCGTCAGGCCGGCCGCCAGCACGGTGTGTTCGATGCCCAGCAACAGCACCACCAGGCACGCCCCGACCAAAAAGAAGAACTGCGCGCCCGTACCCGTGCCGGCGTCCCAGGTGCTGACGAAGACCGTGACGTAGGCGGCGCCGATGAAGGTGAGCGGCGCGATGAGGTCACCGAAACGGTGCAGCCACGGCACCGCGGCGAAGATCATCGCGGCGAGGGCGTTGAGCGAGATGATCTGCCACGTCCAGACTCCGGTGATCAACTGCAAAGCGACGAAGTCGACGCAGACCAGCACGGCCAGCCACGCGGCGATCGCGAGCACCCGGTATTGGCGCGCGGCGCTGTCGGCGTAGTGCTGGTTGCGTGCGCGCGACTGGGCCCGCGCCGCGGCTACACAGTCCGGGCGCTTCGACGAGCCGTCTGGCCATCGCGGTGGGCCACCACAATCCTTGGCCGCCACGCAGCAAGCCTAACCGCTGAGCAGGGTATTTGTCGGCTGTCTAATGAATATCACCGTTTTCGCCCCCGTAAGTTTCCGGATCTGATAACCATCTAGTTATCGGGTTTTTGTCGGGTTTACGAGTCATTTGGTTCGGTTATTCAACACGTGTTGGACGCTCTGCGTGACGCGTGTTCGCCTCGACTAAGGGGTGCCTGATGGCGGTTCTCAGAAGAATCGTTCTTGCGTCGCTCATTGCCCTTACCGCCATGCTGATGGACGGCTGCAGCGTCGCCTGTAGTGATCCGAGTTGGCTGCTACGGGTGGCCGGCGATTCCATCGGCAATTACACCGCGGGGCCGGAGGTTTCGGCATCCGGCCAGGTGTGTGTCACGCGATCATTCGGCGACTGACGGTTCCGAACCCGCCCGGGGTTCCCGCGGATCGCCGGGACCGCTAGCGGGGCCGACGGTGGACGTCACCGATTCGATTCGGGATCGTCGCCACCGAAATCGCGATCGGCCGCGTCCTGCCCGCGCCGAATTATGAATTCAAGTGATCTTTTGCGCGCCATATTCTTGCCTGCAATACGAAGAGCTATAAATGCGCAGAGTTTATAAATGCGGCCGAATTCATACCATTGGAAGGTATTGGACTCGATATGGAAACTTGTGAACCGGTTGCGTCGGCCGGAACCGCTACTTCGGTACCGAAGAAAGCCGGCCGAGCCGATGGCGCCACCGACCGCGGTCGCTGGTGCCCTCGGTGAGATTCGAACTCACACTGGACGGGTTTTGAATCCGTTTCCTCTGCCAGTTGGGATACGAGGGCGTGCCGGCCTCTTACCTTAGAGGCAGCCTCCCACCATAGAGGATTTGGTGTCCTCACCTGCCACACCGCCCCCGCGCACGCTGGTCTGAGGCGTTCGCGACACAATATTCGTCATGACAGGCCCCACGACCGACACCGACGCCGCTGTGCCGCGCCGGGTCCTGATCGCTGAAGACGAAGCGCTCATCCGACTGGATCTCGCCGAGATGCTCCGAGAGGAGGGTTACGAGATCGTCGGCGAGGCCGGCGACGGGCAGGAAGCCGTCGAGCTGGCCGAGCGCCATCGGCCGGACCTGGTGATCATGGATGTGAAGATGCCGCGCCGTGATGGCATCGACGCGGCCTCGGAGATCGCCAGCAAGCGCATCGCACCGATCGTCGTGTTGACCGCGTTCAGTCAGCGCGACCTGGTCGAGCGGGCCCGGGATGCGGGGGCGATGGCCTACCTGGTGAAGCCGTTCACCATCAGCGACCTGATCCCGGCCATCGAATTGGCCGTCAGCCGATTCGGTGAGATCGCCGAGCTGGAACGCGAGGTGGCGTCACTGTCCGATCGGCTGGAGACCCGCAAGCTCGTGGAGCGCGCCAAGGGGCTGCTGCAGACCGAACAGGGGATGACCGAGCCCGAGGCGTTCAAGTGGATTCAGCGGGCAGCCATGGACCGGCGAACCACGATGAAGAGGGTGGCCGAGGTCGTCTTGGAGACCCTGGACCCGCCCAAGGAATAGCTCTCGGAGTACCCCGAGGAGCACCCGATCCGTCGAGTGTGAATCGTTGGCTTTGGATGTGAACCCCCGGCGGCGACACGCCGACAATCCGCGCCCACGCTTCACACTGAAAGCCGTGGCTTCACACTCAAAACCGTGGCCGCACAACGCAAGCCAACGCGGCGGCAATCCCTAGCGGGCGACGATCACCGACGAACCGTGCCCGAACAGCCCCTGGTTGGCGGTGATGCCGACCGTGGCGTTTTCCACCTGCCGGCCCGTGGCCCGACCGCGCAGCTGCCACGTCAGCTCGCAGACCTGAGCGATCGCCTGCGCGGGGATGGCCTCGCCGAAGCAGGCCAGCCCGCCGGACGCGTTGACGGGCACCCGGCCGCCGATCGTGGTGGCGCCGCTGCGCAGCAGCGCCTCGGCCTCGCCCTTGGGGCACAGGCCCAGGTGTTCGTACCAGTCGAGCTCGAGCGCGGTGGACAGGTCGTAGACCTCGGCCAGGCTCACGTCCTCGGGCCCGATGCCCGCCTCGGCATAGGCCGCGTCGAGGATATGGTCCTTGAACGCCCGATCGGGTGCGGGCACCGCGGCGGTGGAATCCGTTGCGATGTCCGGCAATTCGGGCAGATGCTGCGGATAGTTCGGGGTGACCGTGCTGACCGCCCGCACCGACGGCACACCGGCCAGCGAGCCGAGGTGTTCGCGGGCGAACTTCGCGCTGGCCACGATCAGCGCGGCCGCGCCGTCGGAGGTGGCGCAGATGTCCAGCAGCCGCAACGGGTCGGCCACCACCGCGCTGGCCAGCACGTCCTCGACCGACACCTCCTTGCGGTACCGGGCGTTCGGGTTCTGCAGGCCATGCCGCGAGTTCTTGACCTTGACCTGGGCGAAATCCTCGAGCGTGGCGCCGTAGAGGTCCATCCGCCGCCGCGCCAACAGCGCGAAGTACACCGGGTTGGTGGCGCCGATCAGGTGGAACCGCTGCCAGTCGGGATCGTTCTTGCGCTCACCGCCGACCGGGGCGAAAAAGCCCTTCGGCGTGGTGTCGGCGCCGATGACGAGGGCGACGTCGCAAAAGCCGGCCAGGATCTGGGCGCGGGCGCTCTGCAGCGCCTGCGAACCGCTGGCGCACGCGGCGTAGCTCGAGCTGACCGGCACGCCGTTCCACCCGAGCTTCTGGGCGAACGTCGCGCCCGCGACGAACCCGGGGTAGCCGTTGCGGATGGTGTCCGCGCCGGCCACCAACTGGATCTGTCGCCAGTCCAGGCCCGCTTCGTTCAGCGCGGCCCGGGCCGCGGCCACCCCGTATTCGGTGAAGTCGTTGCCCCACTTGCCCCAGGGGTGCATCCCGGCGCCCAGGATGTACAGCGGTTCGGGAGCGCTCATGGTCGTCATTTGCGCCGCTCCTTCTCATCGCTTCGCTCTGCATCGTCGCCGGCGCGCTTCCACGCGTGCACGATGCGCTGCACGCCGTCGTCGTCGGTGTAGAGCGGCATGGTGGTCAGTTCCATCTCCATGCCGACCTTCAGGTCGGCGGCCAGCGTGCCCTCGACCACCTTGCCCAGCACGATCAGGCCCTCCTCGGCCAGCTCCACGGCGGCGACGGCGAACGGCTCAAAGGGGTCCGGCGACGGGTAGGGCGGCGGTGGCGCGTACCGGTTCTCGGTGTAGCTCCACAACTTTCCCCGCGTCGACAGCGCGACCGATTCCAGCGTGTCGCTGGCGCAACCCGGATTGGGGCAGTTGTTCGCCCGCGGCGGGAAGACGTAGGTGCCGCACTCGGGGCACTTGCTGCCGATCAGATGCGGGACACCGGCGTCGTCGGTGGCGAACCATCCATCGACCGCCGGTTCTTGTCGGATGACTTCTGGCACCGGGCCAGCGTACCCAGCCCGCGCACAAAACTGAAACGTGTTGCAGTTCTGCGGACGGCGCGGTCGGGGCGCGCAACTCGTCACACCGGGTGCCTAAAGTGAAAGCCGTGCCCGCCACGAAAACCGCTACGAAGGCCAGCGAGGAACAGACCAGGCCGACGCTCATGCTGCTGGACGGCAACTCCCTGGCGTTCCGGGCGTTCTATGCGCTGCCCGCCGAGAACTTCAAGACCCGCGGGGGGCTGACCACCAACGCGGTCTACGGCTTCACCGCCATGCTGATCAACCTCCTGCGCGACGAAGCCCCCACCCACATCGCCGCGGCCTTCGACGTGTCGCGGCAGACCTTCCGCTCCGAGCGCTATCCGGAGTACAAGGCCAATCGGTCGGCGACGCCCGACGAGTTCCACGGCCAGATCGACATCACCAAGGAGGTCCTGGCCGCCCTGGGCATCACGGTGCTCGCCGAGCCGGGCTTCGAGGCCGACGACCTGATCGCCACCCTGGCCACCCAGGCCGAAAACGAGGGCTACCGCGTGCTGGTGGTCACCGGCGACCGCGATTCGTTGCAGTTGGTCAGCGAGAACGTGACGGTCCTCTACCCCCGCAAGGGGGTGAGCGAATTGACCCGCTTCACCCCGGACGCGGTCGTCGAGAAGTACGGACTGACGCCCACGCAGTACCCCGACTTCGCCGCGCTGCGCGGCGACCCCAGCGACAACCTGCCCGGCATCCCCGGTGTGGGGGAGAAGACCGCCTCCAAGTGGATCGGCGAGTACGGGTCGCTGCAGGCGCTGGTCGACAACGTCGATTCGGTGCGCGGCAAGGTGGGCGACGCGCTGCGCGAACATCTGGCCAGCGTGATCCGCAACCGCGAGCTCACCGATCTGGTCAAAGACGTGCCGCTGGCCCAGACTCCCGACACGCTGCGGCTGCAACCGTGGGACCGCGACCAGATCCACCGGCTCTTCGACGACCTGGAGTTCCGGGTGCTGCGCGACCGGCTGTTCGAAACCCTGGCCGCGGTGGAGCCCGAGGTCGACGAGGGCTTCGACGTGCGCGGCGGCGCGCTGGAAGCCGGCGAGCTGGCGGTGTGGCTGGCCGAGCACAGCTCGGGGAAGCGCTTCGGGCTGGCCGTCGTCGGCACCCACCTGGCCTACGACGCCGACGCCACCGCGCTGGCCATCGTCTCCGCCGACGGCGAGGGCCGCTACATCGACACCGCGACGCTGGATCCCGAAGACGAGGCGGCGCTGGCGTCCTGGCTGGCCGACCCCGGGCCGCCCAAGGCGCTGCACGAAGCCAAGCTGGCCATGCACGACCTGGCCGGGCGGGGCTGGACGCTGGCCGGCGTCACCTCCGACACCGCGCTGGCGGCCTACCTGGTGCGCCCCGGGCAGCGCAGCTTCTCCCTCGACGACCTGTCGCTGCGCTACCTGCGTCGCGAGTTGCGGGCCGAAAACCCTGAGCAGCAACAGCTTTCGCTGCTCGACGACACCGACGGCACCGACGACCAGGCGGTGCAGACGCTGCTTTTGCGTGCCGTGGCGGTGCTGGATCTGGCCGACGCGCTCGACGAGGAGCTGGCCCGCATCAACTCCACCTCGTTGCTCAGCGGCATGGAGCTGCCGGTGCAGCGGGTGCTGGCGGGGATGGAAAACGCCGGCATCGCCGTCGATTTGGAGTTGCTGACCGAACTGCAGAGCGACTTCGCCCACCTGATCCGCGACGCGGCCGAAGCGGCGTACGCGGTGATCGGCAAGCAGATCAACCTGGGCTCGCCGAAACAGTTGCAGGCGGTGCTCTTCGACGAGCTGGAGATGCCGAAGACCAAGCGCACCAAGACCGGATACACCACCGACGCGGACGCGCTGCAGTCGCTGTTCGACAAGACCGGTCACCCGTTCCTGCAACATCTGCTGGCCCACCGCGACGCCACCAGGCTCAAGGTCACCGTCGACGGGCTGCTGAATTCGGTGGCCTCCGACGGGCGCATCCACACCACGTTCAACCAGACCATCGCGGCCACCGGCAGGTTGTCCTCGACCGAGCCGAACCTGCAGAACATTCCGATCCGCACCGAGGCCGGCCGGCGGATCCGCGACGCGTTCGTGGTCGGCGACGGCTACAGCGAGCTGATGACCGCCGACTACAGCCAGATCGAGATGCGGATCATGGCCCACCTGTCCAAGGACGAGGGACTCATCGAGGCGTTCAACACCGGGGAGGACCTGCACTCGTTCGTCGCCTCCCGCGCCTTCGGCGTGCCGATCGAGGAGGTCACCGCCGAACTGCGCCGCCGGGTCAAGGCCATGTCCTACGGGCTGGCCTATGGATTGAGCGCCTACGGGCTGTCCGCCCAGCTCAAGATCTCCACCGAAGAGGCCAAAGACCAGATGGAGCAGTACTTCGCCCGGTTCGGCGGAGTCCGCGACTACCTGATGGCCGTGGTGGAACAGGCCCGCAAGGACGGCTACACGTCGACGGTGTTCGGCCGCCGCCGCTATCTGCCCGAACTCGACAGCAGTAACCGCCAGGTGCGCGAGGCCGCCGAGCGGGCGGCGCTCAACGCGCCCATTCAGGGCAGCGCCGCCGACATCATCAAGGTGGCGATGATCGAAACCGACAAGGCGATCAAGGACGCCGGGCTGTCCTCCCGGATCCTGCTGCAGGTGCACGACGAGCTGCTGTTCGAGGTCGCGGCGGGGGAGCGCGAGCAGCTCGAAGCGTTGGCCCGCGACAAGATGGGCGGCGCCTACCCGTTGGACGTCCCGCTCGAGGTTTCGGTGGGCTACGGCCGCAGCTGGGACGCTGCGGCGCACTGACAGGCCACCGTCGATGCCCCCGGCAAAGCGCAGTCGTGGTCGCCCGGCGGGCTCGCGGGTGGATCCCGGCGCGCGGCGCTCGGAGCTTCTCGACGCCGCCGAGCGGGTGATCCGCGCCAAGGGGCCGTCCGCCGGACTGGTCGACATCGCGGGCGAGGCCGGCTTCGTCCGCTCGGCGGTCTATGCCATGTACCCCGGCCGTGACGCGCTGCTGGCCGAGCTGAGCAAACGCACCTCGCAGCGGCTGCTCGCCGAAATCACCACTCGGGCAGCCGGTTCCACCGACCTCAGGGAGCGGATGGCGTTGTTCTTCGACGTGATCAGCGCGTGGATGGAAGCCGAGCCGAATCTCTACCGGGCCCTCACCGGTGACCCGTCGACCAGTGTCTTCGAGCAGCTGGCCGGCGCGGTCGAATGGATGCTGGCGTCGTCGTCGGGCTCCGAGGCCGCGCGCATGGCGGCGGCGCCCTGGTCGCGGGCCATCGTCGGGTCGGCGGTGGCGGCCGCGGAGTGGTGGTGCCGGACGGGAACCATGCCGCGGGAGGCGCTCGTCGAACACCTCACCGCGCTGTGCTGGGACGGCGGGGCGGCCCTGCCGTTCAACGCCGACGACATCAAGACCATTGACAACGCCCAGCGATAATAGACACACTGTCTTTTATGGTTCTGGCAGACGTTCAAGCTCCGTCGCGCTACTGGGAAAACATCGTCGGCGAAACCGACGTCGACGTCACCGAAATCACCGGAACGATCCCCGACGGGCTCCTCGGCACCCTGTACCGGAACGGGTCGGGCCGCTGGACGCTCGGATCGACGCAGGTCGAGAGCATTTTTGATGCCGACGGGATGGTCAGCGCGTTCGTGCTCGACGGGTCGGGGGTGCGTTTCCGCAACCGCTTCGTCCGCACCAAGCACTACCTGAAGTCGACGGCGGCCGGACAGCTGGTGGACCGCGGCTTCGCCTACCAGCGCGACGGCGGCACGTTGGCGAACGCGCTGCGGCTTCCGGCCAACACCGCCAACACCAGCGTCATGGTCAACCGCAACCAGCTGCTGGCGCTCTGGGAGGGCGGACCGCCGCACGAACTCGATCTCGACACCCTGGACACCATCGGGCCGTCAAACCTCGGCGGGGCGCTCAAGGGTGCGGTCCGGGCCTATTCGGCGCACTACACCTACGACCCGGCCACCAACACCAAAATCAACTTCGGGTTCGACCCGTACTTCCCGCGGATCGACCTGCGCCACGCGCTGCGCGGGGCCCGCGGTCGCGAGCGGTGGCGCCGGCTGCGGGAGCTGGCGGGCGAGGCGGTGCCGCGGATGCGCCTGCGGCTCTACGAGACCGGCGCCAACGGTGTGACCCGCTACCTGCGGGCGGTGCCGCTGCCGGGGATGGGCGTGGTGCACGACATGGCGTTGACCCGGCGCTACGCGATCTTCGTGGTGTCGCCGCTGCGGATCAACCCGTGGGCGCTCGTCGGCCACCAATCCTATTGAGACTCCATATTTTTCAAGCGGGATGCGCCGTCGTACTTCGTTCTCGCGCCGCGCGACGGGGGCCGGGTGCGGGTGGCCGAGACCGATCCGTTCTATCACTGGCATTTCACCAACGCATATGACGACGGCGACGATGTCGTCGTCGAGCTGCCACGGTTTGTGCCGCAGACCTACGCGGGCATGAAGAAATACACCGCCCACATCCGCTCCGACATCGCCCAGCTCGACGACTACGGGGCCATCGACGACGCCGTGGTGCTGACGCGGTTCCGGATCGCCCCGTCGGGGCGCGTGTCCCGCGAGCCGTTGGCCGATTTCGGGTGCGAGTTCCCCCAGATCGACCAGCGGCGTTCCGCGACCCGGCACGACGTCTCCTACGTGACCGTCCAGGACCCGGCCAGGTTTGCAGGCCAGGGAATCGCCCGCATCGATCACAGCACCGGCGCGGTCCAGACCTATTGTCCGCCCGGGGACGTGCTGGTGGAGCCGACGTTTGTGCCGCGACCCGGCGGAACGGCCGAGGACGACGGCTGGCTACTCACCGTCGGATACCACGAATCGCAGCATCGCAGCAGGTTAATGGTGGTCGACGCGGCCCACGTGGCCGACGGCCCGATCGCCGAGGCGTGGCTGCCGTTCCACGTGCCGATGAGCTACCACGGCGCCTTCACCAACCGGGTGGCCCATCGAACCGGGTGAGCCGCCGGGACTGGGTTTGGCCAGCGTGTGCACAGTCGAGTAGCCTCGATGGGTAAATCCCAATTGTCCCTACGACCAAACCTGTCCGGAGCACCCCAACAATATGCCGAGTCCCGCCGTCACCTCGCCCCAAGTAGCCGTCAACGACATTGGCTCCAGCGAGGACTTTCTCGCCGCAATAGACAAAACGATCAAGTACTTCAACGATGGCGACATCGTCGAGGGCACGATCGTCAAAGTGGACCGGGACGAGGTGCTCCTCGACATCGGCTACAAGACCGAGGGGGTCATCCCCGCCCGCGAGCTCTCGATCAAGCACGACGTCGACCCCAACGAGGTCGTTTCCGTGGGCGACGAGGTCGAGGCCCTGGTTCTCACCAAGGAGGACAAAGAGGGCCGCCTGATCCTGTCCAAGAAGCGCGCGCAGTACGAGCGCGCCTGGGGCACCATCGAGGCGCTCAAGGAGAAGGACGAGGCCGTCAAGGGCACCGTCATCGAGGTGGTCAAGGGTGGCCTGATCCTCGACATCGGGTTGCGCGGCTTCCTGCCCGCCTCGCTGGTCGAGATGCGCCGGGTGCGCGATCTGCAGCCGTACATCGGCAAGGAGATCGAGGCCAAGATCATCGAGCTGGACAAGAACCGCAACAACGTGGTGCTGTCGCGCCGGGCGTGGCTGGAGCAGACGCAGTCCGAGGTGCGCAGCGAGTTCCTCAACCAGCTGCAGAAGGGCGCCATCCGCAAGGGTGTCGTCTCCTCCATCGTCAACTTCGGTGCGTTCGTCGACCTCGGCGGCGTCGACGGTCTGGTGCACGTCTCCGAGCTGAGCTGGAAGCACATCGACCACCCGTCCGAGGTGGTCCAGGTCGGCGACGAGGTCACCGTCGAGGTGCTCGATGTCGACATGGACCGCGAGCGGGTTTCGTTGTCGCTCAAGGCGACTCAGGAAGACCCGTGGCGCCACTTCGCCCGCACCCACGCCATCGGCCAGATCGTGCCCGGCAAGGTCACCAAGCTGGTTCCGTTCGGCGCGTTCGTCCGCGTCGAGGAGGGCATCGAGGGCCTGGTGCACATTTCGGAGCTGGCCGAGCGCCACGTCGAGGTCCCCGACCAGGTGGTTGCCGTCGGCGACGACGCGATGGTCAAGGTCATCGACATCGACCTGGAGCGCCGCCGGATCTCGTTGTCGCTCAAGCAGGCCAACGAGGACTACACCGACGAGTTCGACCCGGCGAAGTACGGCATGGCTGACAGCTACGACGAGCAGGGCAACTACATCTTCCCCGAGGGCTTCGACTCCGAGACCAACGAATGGCTCGAGGGATTCGACAAGCAGCGCACCGAGTGGGAGGCCCGCTACGCCGAGGCCGAGCGCCGGCACAAGATGCACACCGCGCAGATGGAGAAGTTCGCGGCGGCCGAGGCGGCCGGCCACACGGCCGGCGAGCAGTCGCCGGGCAACGGTGCGCCCGCCGAGAAGGCGGGCGGATCGCTGGCCAGCGATGCCCAATTGGCCGCGCTGCGGGAGAAACTCGCCGGCAACGCGTGATCCTGACCTGAGGACGCCATGCTGCGTATCGGGTTGACCGGTGGCATCGGCGCCGGCAAGTCGGCGCTGTCGTCCACGTTCGAGCGATGCGGCGCCGTCATCGTCGACGGGGACGTCATCGCGCGTGAGGTGGTCCAGCCGGGCACCGAAGGGCTGGCGGCGCTGGTCGAGGCGTTCGGTGCCGACATCCTGCTGCCGGATGGATCGCTGGATCGACCGGCGTTGGCCGCCAAGGCCTTTCGCGACGACCAGGCCCGCCAGACGCTGAACGGAATCGTCCACCCGCTGGTGGGCCGGCGCCGCGCGGAGATCATCGCCTCGGTGCCCGAGGATTCGGTTGTGGTCGAGGACATTCCGCTGCTGGTGGAGTCCGGGATGGCGCCGCTGTTCCCGCTCGTGGTCATCGTGTACGCCGACGTCGAGGTGCGGCTGCGGCGACTGGTCGACCAGCGCGGCATGGCCGAAGACGACGCCCGCGCCAGGATCGCCGCGCAGGCCAGCGACGAGCAGCGCCGCGCGGTCGCCGACATCTGGGTGGACAACTCGGGCAGCCCGGAAGACCTGGTGCAACGCGCCCAACAGGTGTGGGACAACCGCATCGTGCCGTTTGCTCACAACCTGAGCACGCGTCAGATCGCCCCGGCGCCGGTCCAATTGGCGCCGCCCGACCCGACCTGGCCGGACCAGGCGCAGCGAATCCTCAACCGCCTGAGGACGACCTGCGGGCAGCGGGCGTTGCGCGTCGACCACATCGGGTCGACGGCCGTGCCGGATTTCCCCGCCAAGGACCTCATCGACATCCAGATCACCGTCGAATCCCTGGCCGTCGCCGACGAACTCGCCGAACCCTTGTTGTCCGCCGGGTACCCGCGCATCGAGCGCATCGTCGGCGATGTCGCCAAGAGCGACGCGCGCAGCACCGTCGGCCGCTACGACCGCGATGACGATCCGGCGTTGTGGTCCAAGCGGATTCACGCCTCGGCGGATCCCGGCCGGCCCACCAATGTGCACATCCGGGTGGAGGGGTGGCCCAATCAGCAGTTCGCCCTGCTGTTCCCCGACTGGCTGACCGCCGATCCCGATGCGCGGGCGGAGTACCTGAGCGTCAAGCGCACCGCCGAAACCGACGGCGGGGGAGACATTGCGGCCTATGTTGCCGTCAAGGAGCCGTGGTTTCTCGACGCCTACCGGCGGGCCTGGGAGTGGGCCGACGCGACGGGCTGGCGTCCCTAGCCACTACGCCACTCACGGCAGGGGCGCCCCGCACTGCAGCGCGCCGTTGTTGGGATCGGCGTTCCCCGCCACCGGCCGGACCATTTGGTCGGCCTGGACGAAAACGTTGTCGTCCACGTCGATCTCGCAGTGCACGTTCGCCGAGTACGGGAAGTGCAGCACGATGCGCATGCCGGCCTGCTGCGGATCGGACAATACGGTGTCGGCCTCGAATGCGTTGCCGGGCATCGAGCTCAGCCCGGCCGTGTTCGTCTGGCCGCCGTTGATGACGAACGTGGCCTGACTGCCGGTCGTGACGCCGTCGATCCTGGCCCGATAGGTGATGTTGTGCAGGTCCGCGCTCGCCGTCGCCGGATACAACTGGGCCCCGGCGGCGATCACCGTCACCGCGGCGACCGGCAGGAACCTGTGGCCTTTGCAGCTCATAGCCGGTGACATTACAACCCGCGTGATTTCCGAGCCAGATCGTTTGGCTACGGCTGGCAGCGCGGACACCACAGCGTCGCCCGTCCGCCCACCCGGGCGCGCTCGAGCCGCGTCCCACAGCGGGGGCAGCGCGGGTCGGGCTCGTCACGCACCCTGGTGAGCCAGCGCGGCAGGCCGGGCACCCGGCCGTGGCGCACCGCGGTGCGCAGCACCCGGGTCATCGCGGCGTGCAAGGCCTTTACGTCGTCGTCGCCCAAGTCCGCGACCGCCACGGTCGGTCGGGTTTTGGCCCGCCAACAGATCTCGTCGACCAGCAGGTTGCCGAGGCCGGCGAGCACCGACTGGTCCATCAGCGTGGGTTTGAGCTGCCGCGAGCGGGCCGACCGCGAGGCCAGCACCGCGCGGAACTCGCGCAGGCCGAGACCCAACGCGTCGGGTCCCTGCGGGCCGGTGATGTGCCCGATGTCGTCGGCATCGTCGGCCAGCCACACCCCGCGCAATTTGCGGAGGTCGGCGTAGCGCAGCTCGCCCCCGTCCAGCGACACCACCAGCCGCTCGTAGGGGTCGTGGGCGGCCCCGTCGGGGGCATAGTAGGGCCGGCCGGTCATGCCGCTGTGGATCAGCAGCGCCGGGCCGTCGGTGGGGAGCACCAACCACTTGCCGTGCCGGCGTGGGTCCGCGAAGCGGTGACCGGTCAACCGGCGCGCCAGCGCTTGTCCGGTGGTGTTGCGCAGGATCCCGGGATCGTGCACCTGCACGTGCCGGATTCGCCGCCGCGGCAGGGACGCGGCCAGTTGCCGCCGAAACCCTTCCACGTCGGGCAGCTCAGGCACGTAGCCTCGCCAATCGGCGCAGCGGGCCGGCCAGTGAGCGGGCGTGCCGCGACATGTGCGCCCACGGATCCGGTTGTCCGGCAAGCCGTTTGGGTACGTCGCGGATGGTGAACCGGTCGGCCCGCAACCGCCCGGCGTCCAGCTCGTCCCATTCCAGCGGTGTGGCTACCGGTGCGCCGTTGCGGGCCCGAACCGAATACGGCGCAACCGCCGTCTGCGCGTAGGCGTTTCGCATGATGTCGAGGTATACCCGCCCGTCGCGCTTGTCCTTGCGAGCCTCGACGGTGCGATGCGCGGGATCGTCCGCGGCGACCACTTCGCTGACGTCACGGGCGAACTGCCGGGCGGTGTCGAAATCGGTGTCGGCGCGCAAGGGGGCGACCACGTGCAGCCCCCGCGAGCCGGTGGTCTGGACGTAGCACGCCAGGCCCAGGTCCCCGAGCACCCCGGCGGTGGCGCGTGCGGTCGCTCGCACCACGGCGAAGTCGCCGTCGGACGGGTCGAGATCGAAGACGAGTCGGTCCGGGTGGTCCAGCCGGGCCCGGCGCGACTGCCACATGTGCAGGGTGATGCAGCTTTGATTGGCCAGCCAGCGCAGCGCCTCCGGCCGTTCGACGACCGGATGCTCTACGGTGCCGCCCTCCTTGGCCACCCGGACACTGCTCATCCAGTCTGGTAGCGAATCGGCGAAATCCTGCTGGATGAACCCTGTTTCGGCGATGCCGCGGGGATAGCGCTGCACGTTGAGGGCCCGGCCCCGCAGGTGCGTCAACATGGTGTCGGCCACCTGGTCGTAATAGGCGGCGAGATCGCGTTTCGTGATCCCGTCGGCGGGAAACAGGACGCGGTCCGGGTGGGTGATCTCGACGTCGACGCGGGCCATCAGTGCGTCTCCCGCACCACTTCGCCGGGCTCCTTGTCGGTGCGCATGCCGAGGTAGCGCGGATGGCGCAACTTGCCATCACGCGTCCACTCGCTGAATCCGATCTGAACCACCATCTCGGGGGATACCCAGTTCGCGCCGGCCTCGCGCACCAAACCGCGGGCGAACGGCGGCCTGTCCCGGGTGATCGGCGACAGGCGCGCGTGCAGCCGGCGCAGCGTGGCGTCGTCGAAACCGGTGCCGACCTTGCCCGCGTAGACCAGGTCCCCGCCGTCGTAGTAGCCGAGCATCAGGGCGCCCAACTCGACTCGACTGCCCTTGGGACTGGTGTAGCCCCCCACCACGAACTCCTGATCGCGCACGCATTTGAACTTCAGCCAGTTTTTCGAGCGACCGCCCTGGTAGGTGGAGTCGGCCCGCTTGGCGATCACTCCCTCGTCCCCGCGCTCACATGCGCGCCGGTAGGCGGCGATCCCGTCCCCGACGCGGTGCGGTGCACAGCGCAGCGGGTCGGCAAAGTCGATCGCTTTGCGCAGCAACCTCTTTCGCCAGAGGAGCGGCACCTCGACGGTGGACATGCCGTCGAGATGCAGCAGATCGAATACGTAGTAGAAGACACGCACCGGCGACGCCCGGGCCACGTCGGGGTCGGTGAGGCTCAGCCGACCCTGCAGCCGGGCGAAGCTGGTCCGCCGGCCGTCGAAGGCCACCACCTCTCCGTCCACGACGAACCGCGTGACCGGTTGCGCGGCAAGCGCATCCACCAATTCGGGATAGGTTCCATTGAGCGGCTGACGATTACGCGACAACAGCCGGACCCGATCGCCGTCGCGGAACGCCAGGCAGCGCATGCCGTCGAACTTGCGCTCGAAGATCCAGCCCGGATCGGAGAACCGGTCGTCGGTGAGGGTTGCCAGGGTGGGCGAGCGCCAGTCGGGCACGGGTTCGTCGTACAGCGCTTCGCGCACCGCACCGGGCAGGCTCGCGAAGTCCGTCATGCCGACTAGTTAAGACATGCCCACGGCGGCACGGGAACCGTCAGCAGTTCGGCGCCCCCGGGTGCGGTGGTCAGGGCGAGCACCGCCGCCGCGAGGCGATCGGGCGGCAGCACGAAATCCACGCAGCCGGTGGCGATCGCGTGCGCCGGCATGCTCGACGCCTCGGCGGTCGCCGGGTCTTGGACGAGCACGCGCCCGCCGTTGCGCTTGACCGCGCGACATCCGTTGGCGCCGTCGGCCAGCCGCCCGGTCAGGATCACGGCGACCGTCGGCACCAGCGCGGCGGAGCTGGTCAGGACGGCGTCCCCGACGCTGGCCTTGGCCGCTTCCTCGGCGAGCATCCAGGCGCCGTCCGCATCGATGGTTGCCGTCTTTCCGGCGGGCACGATGGTGATGCCCGGTTTGTCCGCCGGCGCCCCCGGCTCGGCGACTCGAATCGGCAGAGAGCTCGCGCGGGACAAAATCTGGGCCAGCGGATCGTCGCCGCTGAGCGTGGGGCGGCGATGCTGGGCGACGACGACGGGTACCGCAAAATCACCCGGCAGACCCGCGAGCACGGTGCCCAGGGCTTTCATGCCGCCCAGCGACGCCACCAGCACCACTCGCCCAAACGCCGCCTGGACGGGCTTGTGTTGGGTCGCGGACATAGCGCCAGGGTAATCCTTGTGTCGGGGCGCCGACATAGTTCCTGGAACCGTGGGTCGCCGTCGAACGTGCCGCATCCCGAGCCACCGTGTCCCAGACGGCACAACGCATCCAGGCCCAGCACCTGACCCGCTACAGCCGCGGCATCGTGACCATCACCGACCGTCAGGGGCTGGAACGACTAGCCTGCGGCTGCTACCGCATCGTCAAAGACGAGTTCGACAGCATCACCAACCACCGGCCAGGGTAGTGCGGTCGCGCTCAGCGGCCGCGCCAGGTGAGCTCCATGCCGCCGGCGGCCAGCCACCGCGACAGGTCATAGCCGTTGCGGGCCAACCCATCCACGGCGGCCACGGCGCGTCGCACCGCCAGCTCCGCGACCTCGGGGGTCAGCAGGCCGTGGCGGACCGCATCGAGCAACTCGTCGATATCGCACAGTTCCGCGCGGGCGCCGCTGCGGACCTCGATGTCGAGGTAATGATCCTCGGCGCGCCACACCTCGGGCCCAGGCGTGTATTCGCCCACATCCAGGTAGTAGTCGTGGTCGCGTTCGTGGCCGGGGTTGAAGTGAAAGACCGTGGCGCGCAGGCCCAACGACGGCAGCAGCCACGATTCGAGGTAGTGAAACTGGGCGCGGCCGGGGGTGGGGCGGGCGACGTAGAGACCCCACGGGTGCACCGCATACTCGTCCACGGCCCGCACGATTCCCTTGGGATCGGTGTTGGTGCGGCCCACTAAGTCGAACGTCTCGTGTTTCGGTGGGTGAATCTCGCTGTTCCTCCTGAATGATCACACCCTACCGGCGCAACCGGATCTTCCACCGCACAAACCCGCCATACAACAGTGACAGCGCGGCCAGCATGGCCATGTCCAGCAGCCAGGTCTTCGGCGCGTGCTGCCAGAACCGGTCCTGGGACAGCAGCGAATCGGGCACCAGGTGCCGCAGGTCCACCGTCGACGAGGCGGCGGCGTAGCCCCAGCGCGCCGGCATCGCCCACGACAACTGGTTCAGGCCGAGCCGGCCGGTCACGGGCACCATGCCGCCGCACAGCACCAGCTGCGCCATCACCGTCACCACGAACAGCGGCATGATTTGCTCGCTCGAGCGCACCAGCGACGAGATGGCCAGGCCCAGGATGGCCGAGGCGACGCACGTCGCGGCCACCGTCGCGAACAGCTCGACCGTGGCCCCAATCGTGGAGTGGCCGAACAGATTTGCGCCGCGCGTCGGTGCGCCCTTGCCGGCCACCACGATCGCCGTGACGATCGCCGACTGCAAAATGGCGAACGCGCAGAACACCGCGGACTTGGCGAGCAGGTATGCGGTGGTCGACAGGCCGACCGCCTGCTCCCGCTGGAAGATGGCCCGTTCGCCGACCAGATCGCGAATTGTCAAGGCGGTGCCCATGAATGCCGCGGCCGGCATCAGCAGGGCCAGTATCTGTGCGGCCTCGTCGGGCGTTCCCGCATTGGGCCCCGGCGCATGAAATCCGTTGCTGCCCGGGACGGTCAGGGACAGCGAACCCAATACGAAGGGCAGTAGCGCCAGGAAGACGAAGTAGGCGCGGTCGGCGACGACGAGGCGGAACTGCCGCCGGGCGATGGTCGAGATCTGGCGTCGCACGCTGGTGTGCACCGGCTCACCCAGGCCGCTCGGCTCATCGGCCTTGTCCGGCATGCGCTTTTGGGCCTCGCTGCGTTCCACGAAGCGGCGATTGGCTTCGTCCGGGTCGGCGCCGACCTGGGTGAAGATCTTGGCCCAGTTGGTGGTGCCCATCGCGTCGCCGATCTGCTCGGGCGAGCCGCGGTAGGCCGTCTTGCCGCCGGGGGCCATCAGCAACACCTGGTCGCAGACGTCCAGGTAGGACAGCGAGTGCGTCACCACCAGCACCACACGACCGGCGTCGGCCAACTGGCGCAGCATCGTCATGACCTGCAGGTCGAGCGCGGGGTCCAGGCCGGACGTGGGCTCGTCGAGGATCAGCAATGACGGGCCGGTCAGCAGTTCCAGCGCCACCGACGCGCGTTTGCGCTGCCCGCCGGACAGCTTGTCGACGCGGGTGTCGGCGTGTTTGGTCAGGTCGAGCTCCTCGAGCACCTGGGCGACGACCCCGGCGCGGTCGGCCTTTCCGGTGTCGGGCGGCAGCCGCAGCTCGGCGGCGTAGCCCAGCGCCTGGTTGACGGTCAGCTGGCGATGCACGACGTCGTCTTGGGGGACCATGCCGATCCTGCTGCGCAGGGAGGCGTACTCGGCGTGAATGTTGTGTCCCTCGAACGTAACTGAGCCCGAGCTGGGTGTGGTGTAGCCGGCGATGAGCCTGGCCAGGGTGCTCTTTCCGGCGCCCGACCCGCCGATCACCGCGGTGAGCGTTCCGGGACGTGCGACCAGCGAGATGTCGTCGAGCAGTTGTTTGCCGTTGTCGACGACGTACTTGACGTTGCGCACCTCGAGCCCGCCGCTCCGCGACGCGGCTTCGCTGCGCTTGGTGAGCGTGCCGCCACGGAACACCAGGTCGACGTTGCCGATGGTGACGACGTCGTCCTCGGACAGGATCGCCGACCCGACCCGGGTGCCGTTGACGAACGTGCCGTTGACGCTGTTGTCCCGGATCTCGGTGCCCAGCGGTGTGGGCACCAAGGTCGCGTGCCGGCGCGACGCCAATACGTCGGGGACGACGATGTCGTTTTCGGGGGCGCGCCCGATGGTCAGGGCGCCGGTCGTGCCCGCGGCGGACGACGCGCGCGGCGAGAGCAATCTCACAAAGCGCGTCGCCAGGTTCGACACGTCGGCCGTCTTTGCGTCGATCACCGTGAATTCCGTTGCCGGCGCGGCCCGCAACCTGGCGGGCGAGCCGGGATCGATGACGGTCAGCTCCTCCGGTGGTGCGCCGCGCACTGGCGAAGGCGCCGCGAGCGGCAGCGGGGGCGCGGGGCGAGGCAGCGGACCTCGGGGAACGCCGCGGCGCGGCGGGGGCCGATGATGCGTCGGATTCGTTTGCTCGCCAACCGCGGACCACGTCAGGGTCGGTGGCCCGGAATCGTGGCTGGGCCGGGTGCGGGCCGGGCGGGTCGCCTGGCCCTGCCGGGGCCCGATCGCGAAGGTCAGGTGCGGGCCGCGCGGGTTTCCGACGTGAATGCTCTGGCCGTCGTGGATATCGATGACCGGCATCCGGTAACCGTTGAGATAGGTCCCGTTCAGCGAACCGTTATCGATTGCCAGCCAGCGGCCTTGATCGAAACGCAGGATCAGATGCGCGCGCGAGATGCGCGGATCGGCGATCTGCACGTCGGCCTGCGCGTCGCGTCCGACGACCACTTCGTGTCCGGCCGCGAAGGATCGTTGGGACAGGTCGTGCCGAATGGTCAGCAGAGGCGGGGCGGGTCGAGTCACCACTCAAGTATCGGGTCGCGCCGGCCGTGCTTCTATGGGATCCGGCTGTGACTTCCCTTTGTTTCGGCACGGCTATTCATAGCTGTTTCATAGTCGGCGGAGTCGAATCGCCTACGGCCGTGCGGCATTATTCGATCGGAGGGGGACCAACGCATTGATGGATGAGCACAAGCGAACGACCCGGCGCATCGGCACCGGGCGACGACTGCTGACCAACCCGCGCCAGGCCCGCGACGCCCTGCGCGCGGGTTTTCACTCGTTACCCGCGATGCCGATCGGGCAGCTGTTTCGCCGGATACCACCGGTGAGTTCCCTGCCGAACGCGGAACCCCAAGCGGCGCAACCACACAGCGATTCCGGTGCGGTGGGGAATGGTGCGTCGTTTGCCGGCTACACGATCTTGCGGCAACTGGGCGCCGGTGGCATGGCCGAGGTCTACCTGGCATTGCATCCCCGGCTGCCGCGCCGCGACGTGATCAAAGTCCTCGCCGAGGCGGTGACGGCCGATCCCGAGTTTCGCGAAAGGTTCAATCGGGAGGCCGATCTCGCGGCGACGCTGTGGCATCCCCACATCGTCGGCGTCCACGACCGCGGCGCTTTCAACGGGCATCTGTGGATCTCGATGGACTATGTCGAGGGCACCGATGCGTCGCGGTTGGTCAAGCAGAGCCACCCCGAGGGCATGCCGATCCACGAGGTGTGTGCCATCGTGCAAGCGGTCGCGGGTGCGCTGGACTACGCGCACGACCGTGGCCTGCTGCACCGCGACGTCAAGCCCGCCAACATCCTGCTCACCCACCCGGAAGACGGGGAACGCCGAATCCTGTTGGCGGACTTCGGTGTCGCGCGCCACCTGGGCGACGTGAGCGGGATCACCGAAACCAACGTCGCGGTGGGAACCGTGGCCTACGCCGCGCCCGAGCAGCTTGCCGGCGCTCCGATCGACGGGAGGGCCGACCAATACGCGTTGGCCGCAACGGCTTTCCATCTGCTGACCGGTGCGCCACCGTTTCAGCATTCCAACCCGATCGCGGTGATCAGCCGGCACCTGCACGAGACGCCTCCCCGCCTCAGCGACTTTCGGCCGGAGCTGGCGGAGCTCGACGACGTGTTCTCGACGGCGCTCGCCAAACGGCCCGAGGACAGGTTCGCGCGGTGCCGGGAGTTCGCCACCGCCGTCAGCGCGCGGGTTTCCGAAGCCCGCCGCCCGCCGCCGCGCACCGCCCCGTTGGCGCCGCACCGCCGGCGCGGGCTCGCCGCCTTGAACCACCGGTTCTCGTCGAAAACCCGGTGGGCCGCGGCGTTGGTGTGCGCGGTGCTCGTCGCCGTCGCGGCGACCTGGTCGATCCTGTACTCGTTTGAGCCCACCACGCCGCCGCCCAGCCCCGCGCTCGCCTCCAAACCGTCCCTGCCCGCTCCCAGCGCCGCACCCGCCGCCGGGGGACCGGCGCTGAATGGGACCTATCGGCTGGACTATGACCAGACCAAGCGGACCACCAACGGCATCGGCATCCGGCACGGCGGAGCCACCACCGACTGGTGGGCGTTCCGGTCGGCCTGCACGACCAACGGATGCGCGGCCACCGGGACCCAGCTGGACGATGCCACCCACCAACTGGCCAGCACCACCGGCGGCGGCCAGGCCGACACGTTGCGCTACGTGGGTGGCTACTGGCAAGGCGCGCCCGAGCAGCTGCGAGTGGGCTGCGCCCAGCCGAACGGACACGCGCCTGCCACCCAGCAGGAAACCGTCGCGTGGTCGCTGGCGCCGCAGGCCGACGGCACGCTGCGGGGCACGCAGACCGAGACCGTGCTCAGCAACGAGTGCGGCGCTCAGGGGGCGGTGGTCCGGGTGCCCGTGGTGGCCACCCGGGCCGGCGCCGCGCCGGCCGGCGTGGCGTTGGGCGACCCCACCCAGGTCATCAACGCCTCGACCACCGCGTCCGCCCCGGCGCCGCCCGTGCTGGGCGGGTTGTGCGCCGATGTCGGCAAGGTCGCCTACGACCCGACCAACAACGAGCAGATCGTGTGCGAGGGCAGCAGCTGGGCCAAGGCCCCGATCACGATGGGCGTGCACGCGGCCGGTAGCTCGTGCGACCGGCCGGGCACCTCGGTGTTCGCCATGAGCACCTCCAGCGACGGCTACCTGCTGCAATGCGACCCGGTCACCCGGACGTGGACGCGTCCCGCGGGTTAGCCGAGGACGGCCGCGGGGGCCGTCCTGTACTACTTTCTGGTCGACTTCGAGGAAAACCAGCCGTCCTCGTCCTCCCGCCAACCGGGAGAGCCAGACACTATTTGGTGGTTCGGCTATCCGCGCGAGAACCTCCCTGACCGGACGTCGAGCATCTCTGAGGCGTATCGGTATACGCCGTCGACCGGAGCGCCCCCGTCTAGCGCCAGCCAAAACCAAGCTCGACCAAAGACGCAGCCTCGTCTTTACCAAGATCCTCCATGAGCGAATCCCTCAACCGTCAGGACGACGACCTGCAAAGACCAGCTCCAAGGCACTTGTCGGTGATCGCCTCTACCCTGGTGGCATGGCATTCGCCACGGAACATCCGGTAGTCGCTCATTCGGAATATCGCCCGGCCGAAGAGGCCGTGGCGGGGCTGGTGCGCGCCGGCGGCCGCTTCGAGGTCGTCAGCCCGCACGACCCCGCCGGGGACCAGCCGGCGGCCATCGACGAGCTGGAGCGCAGGATCAGGGCGGGGGAGCGCGATGTGGTGCTGCTCGGCGCCACCGGCACCGGGAAGTCGGCCACCACCGCTTGGCTCATCGAGCGCCTGCAGCGGCCCACCCTGGTGATGGCACCCAACAAGACGCTGGCCGCCCAGCTGGCCAACGAGCTGCGGGAGATGTTGCCGCACAACGCCGTTGAGTACTTCGTGTCGTACTACGACTACTACCAGCCCGAGGCCTACATCGCGCAGACCGACACCTACATCGAAAAGGACAGCTCGATCAACGACGACGTCGAGCGCTTGCGGCACTCCGCGACGTCGTCGCTGCTGTCGCGGCGCGATGTGGTCGTGGTGGCGTCGGTGTCGTGCATCTACGGCCTGGGCACCCCGCAGTCGTACCTGGATCGCTCGGTGGAACTGCGGGTCGGCAACGAGGTGCCCCGGGACGGGTTGCTGCGGCTACTGGTCGACGTCCAGTACACCCGCAACGACCTGTCCTTCACCCGCGGCTC
This sequence comes from Mycobacterium sp. 5-140-3-2, assembly GCF_035666375.1. Taxonomy (NCBI): domain Bacteria; kingdom Bacillati; phylum Actinomycetota; class Actinomycetes; order Mycobacteriales; family Mycobacteriaceae; genus Mycobacterium; species Mycobacterium sp. 5-140-3-2. The sequence goes on along the minus strand of NZ_CP142025.1, from coordinate 3,241,348 downwards.
GTTCCGGGTGCGCGGCGACACCGTGGAGATCATCCCGTCCTACGAAGAACTGGCGGTGCGCATCGAGTTCTTCGGCGACGAGATCGAGGCGCTGTATTACCTGCACCCGCTGACGGGCGACGTGATCCGCCAGGTCGACTCGCTGCGCATCTTCCCGGCCACCCACTACGTGGCCGGCCCCGAGCGGATGGCCCACGCCATCTCGACGATCGAAGAGGAACTGGCCGCCCGGCTGGCCGAACTCGAGGGCCAGGGCAAGCTGCTCGAGGCGCAGCGCCTGAGGATGCGCACCAACTACGACATCGAGATGATGCGCCAGGTCGGATTCTGTTCGGGCATCGAGAACTACTCCCGCCACATCGACGCCCGGGGGCCGGGCTCGCCGCCGGCGACCCTGCTCGACTACTTTCCGGAAGACTTTTTGATGGTCATCGACGAGTCGCACGTCACCGTGCCGCAGATCGGCGGCATGTACGAGGGCGACATGTCGCGCAAGCGCAACCTGGTCGAATACGGGTTCCGGTTGCCGTCGGCGTGCGATAACCGCCCGCTGACGTGGGAGGAGTTCGCCGACCGGGTCGGGCAGACGGTGTATCTGTCGGCCACCCCGGGCCCCTATGAGCTCAGTCAGTCCGGCGGCGAGTTCGTCGAGCAGGTCATCCGGCCCACCGGCCTGGTGGACCCGAAGGTGGTGGTCAAACCGACCAAGGGGCAGATCGACGACCTGATCGGCGAGATCCGCAAGCGCACCGACGCCGACCAGCGGGTGCTGGTCACCACGCTCACCAAGAAGATGGCCGAGGACCTCACCGACTACCTGCTCGAGATGGGCATCCGGGTGCGCTATCTGCACTCGGAGGTCGACACGCTGCGCCGGGTGGAATTGCTGCGCCAGCTGCGGCTCGGCGAGTACGACGTGCTGGTCGGCATCAACCTGCTGCGCGAGGGCCTGGACCTGCCGGAGGTGTCGCTCGTCGCCATCCTGGATGCCGACAAAGAGGGCTTCCTGCGGTCATCGCGCAGCCTGATCCAAACCATCGGCCGCGCCGCCCGCAACGTCTCCGGCGAAGTGCACATGTACGCCGACACGATCACCGACTCGATGAAGGAAGCCATCGACGAGACCGAACGGCGCCGGGCGAAGCAGATCGCCTACAACGAGGCCAACGGGATCGACCCGCAACCGCTGCGCAAGAAGATCGCCGACATCCTCGACCAGGTCTATCGCGAGGCGTCTGATACAGAAGCCAGCGTGGTGGAGATCGGCGGGTCAGGGCGCAATGCGTCCCGCGGTCGGCGCGCACAGGGCGAGCCGGGCCGCGCGGTCAGCGCCGGGGTGTTCGAGGGCCGCGACACGACCAGCATGCCCCGCGCCGAACTGGCCGACCTGATCAAGGACCTGACCGCGCAGATGATGGCCGCCGCCCGGGACTTGCAATTCGAGCTGGCCGCGCGGTTCCGGGACGAGATCGCCGACCTGAAGAAGGAACTGCGCGGGATGGACGCCGCCGGCCTGAAATGAGTTTGCTGGCAACCGATCTGCGCCGGGTAACCCCGCGGCACCCCATACGGTAGAGGGGTGACCGACGCGGCGACTATCACCGGCGGCTGGCGAGAGCTGCTGGGCGCCCGGTATCTGAGGACGTCAATCCTGCTAGCCGGTGGGGTAGCGCTGTACGCCACCAACGAGTTCCTGACCACCAGCTTGTTGCCCAACACGATCGCCGAGATCGGCGGAAGCCGGCTCTACGCGTGGGTGACGACGCTGTACCTGGTCGGGTCGGTGGTCGCGGCGACGATGGTCAATCCGATGCTGCTGCGCGTCGGGGCGCGGTCGTCGTATCTGTTCGGACTCGCCGTGTTCGGCATCGCCAGCATGGTTTGCGCGGCCGCGCCGACCATGCATGTTCTGATTGCTGGCCGCGCGATGCAGGGGGTGGCCGGGGGCTTGCTGGCCGGCCTGGGCTACGCGGTGATCAACTCCGCGCTGCCCCGCTGGCTGTGGACGCGGGGCTCGGCGCTGGTGTCAGCGATGTGGGGCGTCGCGACGGTGGTCGGGCCCACGACGGGCGGCCTGTTCGCGCAGCTCGGGATCTGGCGGTGGGCGTTCGTCACGATGGCCGTCCTCACCGTCTTGATGGCCCTGCTGGTGCCGGTCGCGCTGGCCAGCGTCGACCCGACGAACGGCATCCCGCGGATGAAGGTGCCGGTGTGGTCGCTGCTGATCATCGGTGTGGCCGCGCTGGCCGTGAGCGGCGCGCAGATTCCCCGCAACACCGTCGCGACCTACGGCCTGCTTGCGGCCGGCATCATGCTGGTCGGCCTGTTCGTGATCGTCGACTGGCGCATGCACGCGGCCATCCTGCCGCCCAGCGTGTTCTCTCCCGGCCCGTTGAAGTGGATCTACCTCACCATGGGTGTCCTGATGGGCGCGGCGATGGTGAACACCTATGTGCCGCTGTTCGGGCAGCGGTTGGCCCACCTCACGCCGATCGCGGCCGGCTTCCTGGGCGCGGCCCTCGCCCTCGGCTGGACCGTCAGCGAAATCGTCAGCGCCTCGCTGGAAAATCCGCGCACGATCGGGCGGGTGGTCATGGTGGCGCCGCTGGTGGCCGCGTCCGGCCTGGCGCTGGGCGCGGTCGCCCGGCACGGCGACGGGTCAAACTGGACCGCCGCCCTGTGGGCGGTGGCCCTGCTGGTCGCCGGCATCGGCATCGGGATGGCCTGGCCGCACCTCTCGGCCCGCGCGATGGCCTGCGTCAACGATCCGGCCGAGGGCGGCGCCGCCTCCGCGGCGATCAACACCGTCCAGCTGACCTCCGCGGCGATCGGCGCCGGACTGGCCGGAGTGGTCGTCAACACCGCCACCGGTGGCGAGGCGGTCGCGGCCCATTTGTTGTTCACGGTCTTCACCGCGGTGAGCGCCGCGGGTGTGGCGGTGTCGTACGCCGCGACCCGGGCCACGCGCCAGGCGCGGCCGGTCGCCAGCGTGGGCTGACCCGTCGGGGATTACCGGGTGGATTTCACCACCTGCGAGTAATGGAATTGCCAACGCTCGACGATGTGGAAGCCCAGGTAGCCCGGGAATCGGTATGCCGGGGCGCGCCCGAATGCGCTTCCGGGCGGGAGCGATTGTCCCGCTTGGTGATCCGGCAGCGAGGCGTCTTTATTGGTAATGGTCCAGATGGTGGGGCATTTGTCGATTTTGGCCGTGGTCAGCCAGACGGCCACATGGCCGTCCCACAGCGAGCCGACCTTCGGGCCGTACACGCCGCGCTCGACGTCGATCAGCGACCGGAAGGCCGCCGGCCGGGTGGCCAGCAGCGCCCGGATCGGGCCGGGCCGCCACGGCACGGTGTTGTCCACCATCAGGCAGTCGCCGGGGGCGGCGTGTGCGGCGATCAGGTCGGCGACCTGGCTGTAGTCCCAGCCCTCCTTGGCGTACGGCCAACGCTGGACGAACAGGTAATTGGGCACCGCGGCGATGACGAACAGCAGCACCGCGCCGACCATCGGCCAGGGCCGGCGGGCCAGCGTGACGATGCAGACGGCCAGGACGATGGCCATCGCGGGCGCGGTGAAGATCAGGTAGCGCGGGTAGTAGATCGGCTCGCTGACGGCGGAATAGATGACGACCAGCGCGGTCGGAATGACCATCCACACCACACAGAAGGTCAACAACCGGCGCAGGTCACCGGCCGGGGCCGGCGCGCCGGCCAACCGGGCCAGCGCCGCCGCGACGATCACGACCGCGCTCAGCACCGCGAAGGCGACGCTGTGGTCGAAATACTGCCGCAGGATGATGTCGAACGCGTAATGCCAGCTCACCGGGTAGATCCAGCCGACCTGCCACACCTGGCCATGGGCGAACAGCGCGAACGGGATCATCGCCCCGACCGCGACGGCAGAGCTGGTGGCCCACCACACGACCGGGGACCTGCGGGACCCTCCGGGAAGCAACAGCGGCAGGATCGCGCCGTACACCGGCACCAGCAGCACCAGGTTGACGTTGAGCAGGATCGACAGCGCCAATGCCAGCGCGTAGCAAATCCACCAGCGGGGCCGATTGCGCCGGACGGCGGCCACGAACAACACCGTCAGCCATACGGACGCGGCCGCGACGAAGCCATAGGAACGCGCCTCCATGCCGGCCCACGTCGTGCGGGGCAGGATGGCGAAGACGACGCCCGCGCACACCGCCGTCGGGCGCGTCGCGAACTTCTTGGTGAACACCGTGACCCCGGCGGCCGCGGCGCCCACGGCAAGGGCGCTGGGCAGGCGCGAGAAGAACTCGGTGGGCGGAAACAGGGCGAACCAACCGTGCATCACCAGGTAGTACGCACCGTGGACGGCGTCGATGTGGCCCAGCAGCCGCCACAGCTCGGGCAGCGTCCGGCTCGCCGCGGCCGAAATCGTGGCCCCCTCGTCGAACCACAGCGAAGGCCGGCAGGCCCAGGCGGCGCTGACGGCCGTGGCGAACAGGGCGATCGCCCACGGATCGAGCAACCTGCCGCGGGGGCCCGCTGCGACGGTTTTATCGACAACATCCCCGGCGCGCGGCTCGAAAATCGGCTCGAGGGTGGGCATGGACATGATGCTTGTTACTGTAGGGCGCGGTCGGTCGAACCGGTCACCAACAGCACCCGCCGCATTTGCAGTTCGCGCCCGTATTCACGAAAAGCGGCGTCATGCAATGCTTTCCGTCGCCGAATCGCGCATTCGATTGTTTTGCCATTTCCGATATTGTCCGTTGGCCCAGCCAGGCGCCGCAAATTGCGGGGGCGCCACGCCACACTGTGTCGCAAATCTTTCTCCTCTGCGCCGAGCAAACGCGATACTGTCTTGGGTTGGCTGACCAACCGAAACTGGGAGGGTAAATGGGCGCCTATCGGACTGTGGTGGTAGGAACCGATGGCTCGGACTCGTCGATGCGTGCGGTAGAGAAGGCGGCGCAGATCGCCGGACCGGACGCCAAGCTGATCGTCGCCTCGGCGTACTTGCCGCAACACGAGGACGCCCGGGCCGCCGACGCCCTCCGGGACGAAAGCTACAAGGTTTCGGGCACCGCGCCGATTTACGCGATCCTGCGCGACGCCAAGGACCGCGCCCAGGCGGCGGGTGCGCAGAACATCGACGAACGCCCAATCGTGGGGGCGCCGGTCGATGCGCTCGTGCACCTCGCCGAGGAAGAGCAGGCAGATCTGCTCGTGGTCGGCAACGTCGGTCTGAGCACCATCGCCGGCCGGCTGCTGGGATCGGTGCCGGCCAACGTCTCGCGGCGGGCCAAGACCGACGTGTTGATCGTGCACACCACGACGTAACCGCCCGGCCGGCTGGGGCTACCAGCCCCGCGCGCGCCATTCGCTCAGATGGGGGCGTTCGGCGCCCAACACCGTGTCGTCGCCGTGGCCGGGGTAGATGACCGTCGCGTCGTCATACACGTCGAACACCCGGGTGGTGACGTCGTCGAGCAGCTGGTCGAAATCGCCGGGCTGCCACGTCTTGCCGACGCCGCCCGGGAACAGGCAGTCGCCGGTGAACAGCTGCGTGACCCCACCGGTCGCGGGTCCGTCCAGGGCCAGCGCGATCGATCCGGGGGTGTGCCCCCGCAGGTGGATGACGTCGAAGTTCAGCTCGCCGATCCGCACGGTGTCGCCGCCCGCCAGCAAACGGTCGGGTTTGACCGGCAGCGCCTCGGCGTCGATCTCGTTCGCGGCGGTCGGCGCGCCGGTCGCCTTCGCCACGGCGTCGAGCGCCTGCCAGTGATCGAAGTGCTGATGGCTGGTCACGATCAGCGACACCTTCGGTGCGTGCTGCCGGATCAGGCCGATCAGGTCGTCGGCGTCGTTGGCGGCATCGATGAGCAGGGTTTCGCCCGTGGCGGAACACGTCACCAGATACGCGTTGTTGTCCATGGGGCCCACCGACGCCTTTATGATCGTGGCGCCGGGTAGGGTCCGGCGGGCCGCGGTACCAGGGTCGACGTGTCCCGTGTAGGTGTCGACAAGCTTGTCAGTGGGGCCGTCCTGGGCAGTCATAGCGGCCACGTTACTGGTCACAGACTGCTTGTCGGTATGGGCACATAGCATGGAATGCGCCGTGCGCAACTCCGATCCGGGATCGGCATTGTGGCTGCGGAAAAGTAGCAGATAGTTCCTGAGAGGGGCGGCGTTGGCTGACCGTCTGATCATCAAGGGCGCCCGCGAGCACAACCTGCGCGGCGTCGACCTCGACCTGCCCCGCGACGCGCTGATCGTCTTCACCGGGCTGTCGGGTTCGGGCAAATCGTCGCTGGCCTTCGACACGATCTTCGCCGAGGGGCAGCGGCGTTACGTGGAGTCCCTGTCGGCCTACGCCCGCCAGTTCCTCGGGCAGATGGACAAGCCGGACGTCGACTTCATCGAGGGCCTGTCCCCGGCGGTGTCGATCGACCAGAAGTCCACCAACCGCAACCCGCGATCGACGGTCGGCACCATCACCGAGGTCTACGACTACCTGCGGCTGCTGTACGCCCGCGCCGGCACCCCGCACTGCCCGGTGTGTGGCGAGCGCATCGCCCGCCAGACGCCCCAGCAAATCGTCGACCAGGTGCTGGCGATGCCGGAGGGCACCCGGTTTCAGGTGCTCGCGCCGGTGGTGCGCACCCGCAAGGGCGAGTTCGCCGACCTCTTCGAAAAGCTCAACGCCCAGGGCTACAGCCGGGTCCGGGTCGACGGCGTCGTGCATCCGCTGACCGATCCGCCGAAGCTGAAGAAGCAGGAGAAGCACGACATCGAGGTCGTGGTGGACCGGCTCACCGTGAAGGCCAGCGCCAAGCAGCGGCTCACCGACTCGGTGGAGACCGCGCTGAACCTGGCCGACGGCATCGTGGTGCTGGAGTTCGTCGATCACGAGCACGACGCCCACAACCGCGAGCAGCGGTTCTCCGAGAAGCTGGCCTGCCCGAACGGGCACGCGCTGGCCGTCGACGACCTGGAGCCGCGGTCGTTCTCGTTCAACTCGCCGTACGGCGCCTGCCCGGAATGCAGCGGCCTGGGCATCCGCAAGGAGGTCGACCCCGACCTGGTGGTGCCCGACCCCGAGCGCACCCTGGCCGAGGGCGCGGTGGCGCCGTGGTCGACGGGCCACACCGCGGAGTACTTCACCCGGATGATGGCCGGGCTGGGGGACGAGCTGGGCTTCGACGTCGACACCCCGTGGCGCAAACTGCCCGCCAAGGCCCGCAAGGCGATCCTCGAGGGCTCCGACCACCAGGTGCACGTGCGCTACCGCAACCGGTACGGCCGGACCCGCTCCTATTACGCCGATTTCGAGGGCGTGCTGGCGTTTTTGCAGCGCAAGATGGCGCAGACCGAATCCGAGCAGATGAAGGAGCGCTACGAGGGCTTCATGCGTGACGTGCCCTGCCCGGTCTGCGAGGGGACCCGGCTCAAGCCGGAGATCCTGGCGGTGTCGCTGAGCGCGGGCAATCGCGGCAAGAAGTCCATCGCCGAGGTCTGTGAGCTGTCGATCTCCGATTGCGCAGACTTCCTCAACACCCTCACCCTGGGGCCGCGCGAGCAGGCGATCGCCGGGCAGGTGCTCAAGGAAATCCAGTCGCGGCTGGGATTTTTGCTCGACGTCGGTCTCGAATACCTGTCGCTGTCCCGCGCGGCCGCCACGCTGTCCGGTGGTGAGGCGCAACGCATTCGGCTGGCCACCCAGATCGGGTCCGGGCTGGTGGGCGTGCTGTACGTGCTCGACGAGCCATCCATCGGGCTGCATCAGCGCGACAATCGTCGTCTCATCGAAACCCTCACTCGGCTAAGGGGTTTGGGCAACACGCTGATCGTCGTCGAGCATGACGAGGACACCATCGCGCACGCCGACTGGATCGTCGACATCGGCCCGCGGGCCGGTGAGCACGGCGGCCAGATCGTGCACAGCGGCACCTACAGCGAGCTGCTGGCCAACAAGGAGTCGATCACGGGCGCCTACCTGTCGGGCAAGGAAAGCATCGAGATGCCGGCGATCCGGCGTCCCGTCGACCGGCGCCGTCAGCTCACCGTCGTCGGCGCCCGCGAGCACAACCTGCGCGGCATCGACGTCTCGTTCCCGCTCGGCGTGCTCACGTCGGTGACCGGCGTGTCCGGTTCCGGCAAGTCGACTCTGGTCAACGACATCCTCGCGGCGGTGCTGGCCAACCGGCTCAACGGCGCAAGGCTGGTCCCCGGCCGCCACACCCGGGTCACCGGGCTGGACCACCTGGACAAGCTGGTGCGGGTGGATCAGTCGCCGATCGGCCGCACGCCGCGGTCGAACCCGGCCACCTACACCGGCGTGTTCGACAAGATCCGCACCCTGTTCGCGGCGACCACCGAGGCCAAAGTCCGTGGCTACCAACCGGGCCGGTTCTCGTTCAACGTCAAGGGCGGCCGCTGCGAAGCGTGCACCGGTGACGGCACCATCAAGATCGAGATGAACTTCCTGCCCGACGTGTATGTGCCGTGCGAGGTGTGTCAGGGGGCCCGCTACAACCGGGAAACCCTCGAGGTGCACTACAAGGGCAAGACCATCTCCGAGGTGCTGGACATGTCCATCGAGGAGGCGGCGGAGTTCTTCGAGCCGATCACCGGCATCCACCGCTATCTGCGCACCCTGGTCGACGTCGGTCTCGGTTATGTGCGGCTCGGCCAGCCGGCGCCGACGCTGTCCGGCGGCGAGGCGCAGCGCGTGAAACTGGCCGCCGAACTGCAAAAGCGATCCACCGGGCGCACCGTGTACATCCTCGACGAGCCGACCACGGGTCTGCATTTCGACGACATCCGCAAGTTGCTCAAGGTCATCAACGGCCTTGTCGACAAAGGCAATACGGTCATCGTCATCGAACACAACCTGGACGTCATCAAGACCTCGGACTGGATCGTCGACATGGGGCCGGAAGGCGGCGCCGAGGGCGGAACCGTTGTCGCGGAAGGCACTCCGGAGGACGTCGCGGCGGTGCCGGAGAGTTACACCGGGAAGTTCCTCGCCGAGGTCATCGGGCGCAGCGCGCCGCCGGCCAGCGCTCCGACGCGCCGGCCGGCCCGCCGCCGTAAAGCCACCGCCTGAGCCCGCTTTCGCGACAAGGCCCGAATGACGTTGTCGGGCAGGGCATCTGGCGAGCACTGAGGGGACACACGCCCGGCGTCGCTCACGGCTGGTCGTCGCGCCGCATCGACTCGCGGATCTGGGCCAGCCGCTCGGCCGCCGCGCGACGGCGCTCGTCGTACTCGGCCTCGACCGATCGTCCCTCGGGTGACTCCGCGTCGAGTTCGGCCGAGCCCTGTGCCGTCGCGTACCGGGCCTCGATCTTGTCGCGCACGGACTCGAACGTCGGCGTACCGGCGTCGTCGTATCCGGCGTCGGCGGCACCTTCAGTGCTGGGTTCGTCGGGCATGCCGCCACGGTACTGCGCGCCGCGGTCGAAATCGGCAACATCCGTTGTCAGTTCTTGGAGTCGCTGCGGTTCGCATTTCCCGTGCTCTAGCCCCGACCGGCGTTAACCATAATTCGGCCGCGGTCGCGTGTTACTGAACAGTAGCTGACGTTTTCGCCAAATCCCGTGCGGCGCCTAACAAGCCCGCGTTGATATTTTCCGCCCGCGCTGCACAGCCGCCATTAGCTTGTTATGTCACAATCTCCTTGGTTATTTGTCGCGAGTCGAATTGAGAAACGATTCAAGACGCGTTCACGAAATAGTTCAGTTCGCACGGTTAATAGGTGGAGGCAAACCCATGGAAGCGGCTCAGCTCGAAGCAAGAGTGTTTGATGCCCCGCGGTCGGACGTTCGGTCCGGCTGGCGCGATCACGCGACGGGATGTTGGGTCGTCGCGTCCACGCCGAGGGGGGAGCCCGATCTGTGGAATCAATACCTGGAAGGCGCAGCGCACAGCTATCGCAGGCACGGCTTGGATTGGGTGCTCGACGTGGACGCGATTTCGGACGGCGCGGACACGGCGCTGTTCTTCGCGGCCCTTGACCCGGAGGGGCGCGTGGTCGGGGGCACGCGCGTCGTGGGGCCGTTGCGCTCGCCCGAGGACTCCCACGCTCTGGTGGAGTGGAAAGGCAATCCCGGCCTTTCCCTGCTGCGTCATATGATCGCCAACCGGCTTCCGTTCGGCGTCGTGGAGGTGAAAAGCGCCTGGGCCAATTCCCGCGAATATGGCAATCAGTCGCTTTCCCGAGTATTGGCCCGCACGGCCCTGCCGACGATGACGCTGCTGGGTGCTCAATTTGTGATGGCTACCGCGGCGGCCCATGTGCTGGAGCAGTGGCAATCCTCCGGGGGCGTCGTGGCCGCACGCGTTCCGGCGGCCGCCTATCCGAATGAAAACTATCGAACCAAAGTGATGTGGTGGGACCGTCGCACCCTTTCCGCTCATGCCGAGCCGGCGCAATTCAAGCTGATGTGCGCCGAGAACGCCGAAATCCTCAGCCGCTTTTCGGCATTGGAAGAAATCACGTGTTGATGGCACGGTCCCGGTTGGCCGCGAAAGTGGTAAACCGGGAAGGTGGTGTCGGGCCGGTTGCCGCGGATGCCATCATTGCGGCTATGGCATCTCGACACACGCGATTTCGGTTCTTCTACCGCGTCGGCTTCACGCCGTGGGAAGGACACCCGATCGGGCAGGGGCTGCGGGATCTGGTCGAGGGAACTGGTGACACGCCGGCGCTGCCCAAGGGGCGGGCTCTCGACGTGGGATGCGGCACCGGGGACTGCGCCATCTATCTCGCCCAGCAGGGCTGGCAGGTCACCGGGGTCGATTACGTCGCGAAACCGCTTGAAAAGGCGCGGGCGAAAGCGGGCAAAGCCGATGTCTCCATCAATTTTGTTCGTGCCGATGTGACGCAGCTGAGTCAGTCCGGGATCGGGACTGGCTTCCAGTTGATCGTCGACAACGGTTGCATCCACAACATGAGTGGCGGCGACCGTGAGGCGTACGTCCGGGAAGTCAGCGCCGTGGCGGCGCCCGACGCGCGGCTGTTCATCGCCGCGTTCCCTCCCGGCGGCCGGTTCGGCGTGCCGGGGATCGATCACCCCGAGATCGAACGACGTTTCACTCCCGGCTGGACACTGTTATTCAGCGGCGACGAGCAGGAACTCGACGACAGGAAGACCCCGGCGTATTACTACCTGTTCCAACGTCGCGCCTGAGTGCCCGACCGTCTCCCGTGCTGCACTTTCTGGCGGATCTAAACCGCGTTTCCCGTTCCAGGAAACCGCGTGCTGGAGAAGTTCATCGGGATGACGCGTTTGGCCAGGAGTGATTCCATCGCCGCGCTGTCGATGGGGCGGGACAGCAAAAAGCCTTGCGCGCGATGGCAGCCCAGGCTGAGCAGCCTTTCGGCCGCGGCCACGGTTTCCACCCCTTCGGCCACGACATCGAGCCCGAAGGCGTCGGCCAGGGCCATCGTCGAGCGCACGATCGCCAGATCTCCGGCGTTGGTGTCGAGATTCTGGACGAAACCCTTGTCGATCTTGAGTGAATCGACGGGAAGAGATTTCAGATATGTCAACACGCTGTAGCCGGTGCCGAAGTCATCGATCGCGATCTGTACGCCAACATCCTTCAACCCGAACAACGTCTGACGTGTCGCGTCGATGTCTTGGACCACAACGCTTTCGGTGATCTCCAGACATACGGTGCTGGGATCAAGACCGAACTCGTCGAGGGTGGCGGCGACCGTGTCAACGATACCGGCCGTGACGAGCTGCACGGGAGATACGTTGATTCGCAGCACCGTGCCCTTGCCGACACCGTGCGAGCGCCATAGTCCGAATTGCGCACACGCGGAGCGCATGACGAGGCGGCCGAGCTTGGCGCCGAGGTTGATCGATTCCACGACCTGGATGAACGAATCAGGCATCAACAGGCCCAGAGTTGGGTGTTGCCAACGGATTAGCGCCTCGGTGCCGAGAATCTCGCCGGTACGCATGTCGAATTCCGGAAGGTAGTGGAGGACCAGCGCACCGCCACCGCCCTCGATCATCCCTTCCAGATGCAGCTCGATGTCGTTGCGGATCATGTCCGTTGTAGACATCTCCGGGCGGAAGGTTGCGACGTTGTTGCCGCCGGAGGCCTTGGCCGACCGGGTGGCCTGGTCGACCCGCCGTAGCAGGTCTGACGTGGTCTCGTCCCCGGGTAGGCCTGCCGCGACGCCGATACTTACGGTGCGACTGAGCATTTCGCCGTCGATGGGGATCTGTTGGTGAACCCGACCGTGCAATGAGTGTGCGAACGCTTCGGCGGCCTCGACGTCCATGGCCGCGGACGGCACGACGCCGAACTCGTCGCCGCCGAAGCGGGCGATGACGGAGGGAACGCGGGTGGCCTCACGTAGTAGCGCGGCGAAGGACTCGATGAATCGGTCGCCGGCGTCTTGGCCGAGGCGACTGTTGATGACCTTGAAGCGGTCGATGGCGAGGAACACGACCGACACCGGGCCGGGCTGTCCCTTCGCCAGCCGGTCGTCGAGGTGTGCGATGAGCGCCCTTCGGTTCAGCAGCCCGGTGAGTTCATCGTGCTCGGCGAGGTAGTGAATTTGCTGTTCGGCGACGACGCGGGCTTGCAGCTGCGCAAAAAGCGCGGCGATCGCCTGTAGCGCATTGAGTTCTTCGGGTAGCCATTCGCGGTCTCCGAGTTTGCCGAAGGCGAGTGTGCCGGTGGTGACGTCGCCGGACAGCAGCGGAACGGCGGCCAGCGAGACGGCGGGAACTCCGGTGCCCGCTTCGATGCGGTTCTGATAGTCGGCGTTCTCCGGCTCGGGGCGGACCACCTCGGGCACCTTGAGGTGTTCGGTGCGCGCGAAGATGGAGTCGGCGTCGGCGAAATACACCAACCCGATCGGGTCGGGGTCGGCGTTACGCGGCGGGAATTCGGCGATGAGGATGGTCGCGCGGATGGTGTGATCGTTGTGGCGCAGGAAGCTGAAGTCCACCCCCAGGTCGCGAACCAGGTTGCCGAGCACGCGTTCGCTGATTGAGGCGGAGTCCGCCGCGGTGGCCGCCATCAACTCGGCGGCGGCAGCGGTGACCAGGTGGTCCAGTGTGCCCGACATTGCCCTAACGGTAGCGGTAACCGGTGCGCCGCGTTTGGCATTGCCTAGTGCGTCTAGCAATGATTCGCTCACGTTGACGCCCGAGTGTGATCGGGGTCGCGTGGACTCGGTAGCGACGGGGAAGGCGCGGCGGGCTGGGTTAGCGGCGCGGTCGGACGCGCGCGCGGATCGGACCGCCGGCGATCATGGTGAAGTGCAACGCGAGCGGAAATTCGTCGTCGAGTGAGCGAATTTCGACTCCCCGGATGAGTGTCGCCAAGGCGAGTGTGACTTCGAGCATGGCGAAATGGTCGCCGATGCACGAGCGGGGGCCGCCGCCGAAGGGCACGTATTGCCACCGATCGAGAGCCTTGAAGTTCTCCGGGCTGAATCGTTCCGGGTCGAATCGAAGCGGGTCGTCCCAAAGCTGCGGGTCGCGTTGTACGGCCATTCGCCCCACGATGAGCATCGTGCCCTTGGGCACCCGGTAGCCGCCGACTTGGACGTCGCGGGATGCCATGCGTGTCCCCGTAGGCGCCGGGGGGCACAGGCGCAACGATTCCCGTATGACCTGCACCGTGTAGCCGAGCTGTGGAATGTCGTCGGACGTCAGCGGCCGATCCGGCAGGGCCGCGACTTCCGCGGCCACGCGGTTCTGGCAATCGGTGTGGTGTCCCAGAGACCACAGCGCATACGTCAACGCGGTCGTCGTGGTGTCGTGGCCGGCGAAGAGGAACATGACGAGCTCGTCGCAAATCTCGTCATCGGACAACCGTTTTCCGGTTTCTGGATCCTCGGCGGCGAGCAGGGCATGGACCAGGGGCGCGACTCGTGTCGGATCGGCGCGACAGTCCCGCAGGATCTCCCGTGTCAGCGCGTGAAGTTTGGCGCTCGCCGCTCGCGCGCGATGACGCGCGGGTGTGGGCAACCAGCGCGGCGCACGGAGTGGGCGCGTCGCGCGCCTGACCGCGTAGGCCAACGCGATTCGCAGTGGCTCGACGACCTCGTCGGCCCGTTGTTCCAGGTCGAGCCCGAGCACCGATCGGCCCAGCGCGCGCAACGTGATCGTGCGGCATTCGGCGTCCAAATCGATCAGGGCGTCCTCGTGCCAGCTTTCGCTCACCGATTGCGCCGCCTGCTCCATGTGGCCGCCGAACTCGCTCACCCGCTGCTTGGTGAACACCGGCTGTAGGGTGCGCCGGCGTGGCTTCCATTGCTCGAAGGGAAGATCGGTGAGGCTGGCGCCGATGACGCGGCGCACTTGGTCGAAGACCGGGGTGGTCTTGTCCACGGAATCGTCTTTGGTGCTGAGGATGTCGCGGATGGCCTCCGGAGACGTCGCCAACACCATCGGGGGCATCAGCCATCGCGGCCCTAACTTGAACGACGTCACCCGCCCGCCGGCGTCACGCAGCCGTTCGGTTCCCGTGCTGAATTCCCGTACCGCCGCGAGGCGCTGACGGTAAGGCATCGGATTCACCGGCGGCAGGGGCAGGCATTCGATGCCGTCACTTGCAAGGGCCTGAACCACGCCTACCTCCTGCGGAAATGCTGTTGCCTACGCCGGTCGAACGACCGCGCAGGCCGAAAGCTTGCCGGCCCCCGCTGACCGGACAAGTATTCCAGGACGTCCGTTTCGACGCAGCGAAATTCAACGGGACGCCGGTGCAGACTGCGCGGACAGGTTAATAATCATTTGCGACACTTCGGCCGGGTAGCTGACTGCCGCCAGAGCCTGACGAGAAATCGATCATGCGGACCCCATGAAAGGTTGAGGGTGAAGAGAATTCGGCCGCTGTGGCGAATGCCTGGGATCGTTTTGCGTGAGCGGTCGCATCCGCCGGGGCGGGAGCGCATTCCTGAGCCGATGGTGGTGGACGATCCGGAGTCCGTCGCACAGTTCCACACCGGTGGCGCATCCAACCCCGGCATGTGCGCGGTGTACGACTTGTGCGCTCGCGCGCTTGATGCGCTGCTGCCTCCAGGCGGCCGCCTGCTGGATCTCGGCGTCGGCTCCGGTCGTGCGTTGAGCGCCGTCCTGCGCCGACGACCCGACGTTCGGGCCACAGCCGTCGATCTCGCCCCCAACATGCTGTCCACGGCGCGGGCGCTGTTCGACGCCGAAGGGATCGGAGAACGTGTCGAACTGCGTCGGGAGGACATCACCGCGTTGCCGGAGCGGGTTTCAACGGCCCCGTGGGACGCCGTCTCGTGCATGTGGACCTTGCATCAGCTACCCGATTTCGACACCTTGCGCGGCGCCCTTCGACAGATCGAAGCGATCCAACGCCGCAGTGGGGCCGCAGTGTGGATTTCCGATTTTCAGCGACTCCGGGACCCGGCGGCCGCCCCCAGCATGCTGGCGATCGCCGACCCCGACTCGCCGGCCGTCCTGCGCCAAGACGCCATTGCGAGCGAGGCGGCGGCGTTCACCATCGCGGAACTGTCGAATGAGCTTGCCGCAGCGGGTCTGCAAGCAATGCACCGCGGTCATTCGACACCGGTGCCCTACCTGCAGGCGTACTGGATGTACGGGGCGCGCGGCGGACCGAGCGCGCTGACCGGCGCGCGGGACCCTCGGCTGAGTCGTCAAGCCCGCCGCGAGTCGGCTTTGTTGCGATGGGGATTCACGGCGAAACCGTTCTGAGGTCCGATGGCCCCGGCGCGCTCGTCGCACGACGGGCGCATCACGGGCGCCCCGAACGGACCCGGCTCGGGCTGCGGCGACTGGACACCGACGGTGGCGGCGCGGAGGCCAAGCGCAAGACCAGCACGATCGATTCCTCGGGATCGGTCGCGATCAGGCGCGCAAATCCGTCTTGTAATCGGGCTAATTCGTCGCCGAAAGCGGCCGATAACTCATTGAGATCAGCAGCATTCCGCGCATGCAGAAAGACCGGCGACAGCGGCCTGACGGCGAGGCCTTCGCGCTGGGCAACGATCCATACCGCCTCGACCGCCGACCCGCCGCGGGCGTAGTCACGGAGGCGCCCCCCGGTCACGGTGAGCACGGCCAGGGCGGAGCCGGCGAGGACTTCGTCGCGCATCCCGTCGCCCAGCGCGCTGCCGGCGTCCCATTCCGCAAGATAAGCCATGACGTCGGCCCGGCGCACGATATCCATCAGCGCCAAGTCGCTGGCGTCGAGTTCGAGCGAGCGCACGTCGATACCGGTGTCGGGGTCGGGGTCTCCGGGCCAGCGCAGTTCCGAGACCATCTCCGCGTGCAGATGCGGCGTCAAGTACCGGATGCGGTCGGCCGCGCCGAAAATCGTTGCGGCCCGCGAAAGCTCGTCTCGCCCGGTGAGCAGGTGCAGGCGTGCGCCCTCCCGCTCGGCCGTGACGGTGAGTAACTTGGTCGTCTGATCGTCGAGCGGTTGAGGTGTGCCGCGATGCCGGTTGGTCTCCCGCACGATCATCGGTTCATAGAGATCGGCCAGGGCCGGGTCGCTGCCGGTTCCAAAGTGCATGGTGGCCCGCAGCGGAGACCCGGCGCCGTCTTCGGATACGGTCACCGGGCCGAGCACCCCGCGGGCGGCGGCGGCGATTCTGACGTTGTACAGCGCCGCGCCCACCGCGACGGCGCTGCCGCGGAAGCCCACGTCCATCGTCGAAGTATGTTCTGTGGCAATGCTTATGGTGAGCTCGGTCGGTTGCGCGTCGATGCGCCACGGCTGACTGTTTCCGCCCGAGGGGGCGCGCATGGCGGCGGCGACAATCGTGTCGTCGACCGCGGGGGCCGCCGGGTCGTCTCCCTGGTCGTTGTCACGCGCAGGGCGATGCTGGGCCGCGTCGACCTCGCGCAGCTGGTCGAGCGCCCAGCCTGTGTCGATGCGGCACCGGCCGGATCGAAGCTGTTCGCCCAGTCCGATTCTGCGGACGGCCTCGGCCAGGGCCGAGGCGCCCACAATGACATCGGATGCCAGCTGCGGCCACGTCGACAGCGACCGGTCGATCTCGATGAGCGATGCGGCGGTGCGCGGCGAGATGTGCTCGGCTTCGTCGTAACGCAGCATGTGAGGGAGCTTGTCCCGGGTACTCATGCCTGCCACCAGCTCGACGTCGAGCCCGTCCAGCAATCCGTGCATGATCGGGCGTTCGGGATGTTGATCGAAGCGTTCAACATCGACCCGCCCCCGGTCGCTGGTCGCCATCAACACGGGGATACGCCTGTCACGGGCCGCCAGCCGCAAGGCGACCTTCATGTCGAGCGAATCGCATTCTTCGACGGCGATGTCCAGTCCATCCAAGAACGCATCGATGGTGTCTGCGGTGATTCCGGTGTCGAGCACATCCACCGCCAGGTAGGGATCGAGCTCGGCGATCCTGCGCGCCGCCACCTGAGCTTTGTTCAACCCGAGGTCGAACACAGTGGCCGGCACCCGATTCAGATTCGATAGTTCCAAATGATCGAAATCCGCCAGGCGAAGCCGGCCACACAATCCCTGGACCGCCAGGGTGTGCGCGATGACATGCCCGACGCTCAGGCCGGCGACGCCAATGGTCAGCGAGCTGAGCCTGGCCTGTTCCGCAATGGTGATGTTGTTCCTGTTGCGATCAAGTCGTAACGCCCGAAACCCCCGCGGCCCCAACACCGCAACGACGGCGCGCCGCCACGGGTAGTACGCCCACCGGGTTCCCTCGCCGAGGAGGGTCGAATCCGGTGGCGGGTGGAGGCCGCGCAGATTGGCCAGCTGCGCGTCGAGCCGGTCGACGACCTCGACGGTGGGATCGGTTCGAAGTCGGTCCAGTACCAGACGATCGCCGGGCTCTTCGGGGTCGAGAATTTGTGCGCTATGCGCGGTTACCGTGCGCTCGTCCATGGTGTTTCGTGTATAGCACCTGACCGGCGTGCCGGCCGTCTTAACGCTGCGTTTGGCCGCTCACCGGGCGATGACGTCCTTGTCCTGCAGCTCGGTTTCCTCGGCGAATTGCCCGCGCCGTATCAGGCTCGTGACCGCGGCGTCCCACCGTCGCAGCTGTGGCGCGCTGAAGAACGACTCACCCAGGTAAAGCTCGATGTAGGGATGCAGAATGATGGCGCCAATGCGCAGGATGAGCGGGTTGAGCACCCCCCAATCGGGATCGAGGTCGGGCCGAAGCTTGCCCTGTTGCCCGAACTGATCACCCTGCCCCGCGCTGATACCCACCAGACCGGTGAAGATGACCGAACCCAATGCGCCACCCTCGGCGAGCGCACGCCCGAGGTAGGACATCACATCGGGACGTTCGACCATCAGCGCGGTCAGCCGCCGCCCTGCCTCGTTGAGATTGTCGGACGGCGGTTCGGGCAGCGTAGCGGGTTCCAATGCCTCACTCACCGTTTGCAGGACGTATTGATCGACGGCGGCGCTCAGCGCGGCCTTGGTGCGAAAGTGGTGCTGTACCAGCCCAATCGAAACGTCCGCGGTCTCGGCGACCGCGCGCAACGTCGTGGCGGCGATGCCGCGAACGGCAAAGCAGCTCAGCGCGGCGTCGCGAATCCGCTCCTTGGGCGAAGGGTCTGCTGGAGGGGGCGGGTCGTACGGAAACAGCCGGGTGGGTCCCACGGCCGGACAATACACCCGCATCGCCTCACGATACGGAGGTATCGGATAACCATACCTGCGTATCGTCACCGCGCTTACGTGGCGGCTGCCGTCCTCGGCGACGAACGGTGTTCTCGCCCACAAGGTCCCGTGAGGCTACCGCGCCCGCCGCTCGAGATACCGGACCATCTGCTGCCAGTACACCAGGGTCAGCGCCATCTGCACGGCGACCGCGATCAGCGCCGGCCGCAGCCGGTGGCGGCGGGCGGCGAGCACCGCGCCCAACGCGGCGGCCGACGTCGCCGCGCTGACCAACGCCGCCGCATCGCGGGGGCGACGACTGATCCACAGCTCCTCGCCCAGCATCGCCCGCGTCGACCATGCGCGGTGATGGGCGGGCTTGCCGAAAACGAACGGGTTCGCGGCCAGCCACAGCGCGATCCACGCCGCGTGGCTCCACCGCCGCGTCCACGGCGGCACCAGGATCAACGGCGTGCTCGCCCACCGGCTCCACGCGCTCCACGGATGGCAGTGCCGCGCGAAGACCGCACGCCGAACGCGCGCAACGGATACCACCGAGCTACCGCATCGCGGTCTTGGAACGTTCGGCCGGAACGACGACCGGGGCGCCGGCGGCCGGGGCGGAGGGCAACGGCGTCCGCGAAATGCCCGGGGTGCCCAGCGCTCCGGCCAGCCAGGGCAGCGCGGCGGCGAACACGCGGTCCGCGAACGGCCAATCGTGCCGGCCGGGCTGCGGAACGACGGCGCAGTCGATTCCGTTGGCGCGGCCGAGCGCGCACAGCGAATAGGCGGCCGCGGTCTGATTGGCGGGGTTGGCGGCCGCCTCGCGTCCGGCCAGACGGATGGCGCCGCTGTCGGTCAATGTGATGTCCCGGCGCGCCGTCGGCGGACCGTCCGACGAAATCGCGAACCAGCCGGCGACGTCGCGGTACGGCCCATGCCGGGTGATCACCGTGGACGGATCGAAAGCCGCCCAGGCATCGGCGTTTCCGCCGAACAGCCGGGTGATGGTCTGGGCCTTGTTGCCGGCATTGGGGAAGAAGTCGCCGGCGACGTCGACGAACGCGCTGAACATATCGGGATGCATGACGGTCAAGTCCACGGCGCAGGTCCCGCCCATGGACCAGCCCGCCACACCCCAGTTGGACCGCAGCGGGCTGACACCGAACGCCGAAACCATATAGGGCACGACGTCTTTGGTGAGGTGGTCGGCGGCGTTGCCCCGAACCCCGTTGACGCATTCGGTGTCGTTGTTGAAGGCGCCGCCGGAGTCCACGAACACGAATACCGGCGCCTTGCCGTCGTGCGCGGCCGCGAAGTCATCGATCGTCTTGACCGCGTTGCCCGCACGGGTCCAGTCCGCCGGCGTGTTGAACTGCCCGCCGATCATCATCACGGTCGGCAACGGCGGCGGCGGGGACGTGGCGAACCATTCGGGCGGCAGGTACACGAGCTCGCCACGGTGTTTGAAGTGCGACCCGTCCGAGGGGATCGCGACGGGCACCACGGTGCCGTGCGGTGGCCGGGTTCCCTTGGCGGCCATGGCGGTAACGGTCGCCTGGTCGGTCTGATCGGGCAGCGGGCCCGACGTCAGCTGGCTCCACGCGGACTGGACGGTGGGGAAGTAGCCCACCCACAGGTTGAGCACCAGCGCCGCGCTCAGCAAGCACAACGGCACGGCCAGCATCCCCGCGCCGCGCCGCCAGCGGCGCGCGCTGCCCCAGCCCAGCACCAGCACCGCCGCCGCCACGCCCGTCAGCGCGATCCACACCCACAGCGCCGTCGGCGCCGGCTCCTCGGAGAGTCCATGGTCGACGACGTACCAGTGGGTCAGGTAGGCGGCGGCGCCGCCGCTCAGCGCCGCCACCGGCATCCGCACCGCGCGCCAGCGACGCGACCGCCACCCGACCGCCAACGTCAGCACGACGGCGGCCAGCACCTGGATCGTCGTCGGCACCCAGCCATGCATCAGCGAGGTGTGACTAAGGGCCAGGAACTGCGCGGGCGCACCGTTCGTCGAGGCTGTCACGTGAGTCATTGTGATCTATTGTTTACCGGCCCGGAACCTGTTTGCCTAATGTTCGCCCACTACGAGCGCAGTGTTGCTGACCTCGATCAATGGGGTTTGGCCAGCGGGAACGGCAGCGTCTCCCGGATGCTGCGACCCGTTATGAGCATGACGAGGCGATCGACGCCCATCCCGAGTCCGCCGGTGGGCGGCATCGCGTATTCCATCGCCTGCAGGAAGTCTTCGTCGAGCTCCATCGCCTCGGGATCCCCACCCGCGGCCAACAGCGACTGCTCCTGCAGGCGGCGACGCTGTTCCACCGGATCGGTGAGCTCGCTGTAGGCGGTGGCCAGCTCGACACCCCACGCCACCAGGTCCCACCGCTCGGCGACGCCGGGCTCGCTGCGATGCGGGCGGGTCAGTGGCGACACCGACGTCGGGAAGTCGATATAGAACGTCGGCTCCTCGGTCCGGTCCTCGACCAGATGCTCGTACAGCTCCAGCACCACCGCCCCGGCGTCCCAGTGCGCCCGATACGGAATGTGCGCGGCATCCGACAGCTTGCGCAGCGCGGGCAGCGGCGTGGCGGGGTCGATGTGCTCGCCGAGTGCTTCGGAGACGGCGTCGTACACGGTCTTGACCGCCCACACGCCGGAGATGTCGACCGGCTTGAGGCCGCCACCGGTGCCTTGGTCGCGGGGGCGCATGACGGCCTGCTCGCCGTGGGCGGCCTCGGCGGCGTTCTGGATCAGCTCGCGGCACCCGTCGATCCAGACCTTGTAGTCGGCGTGCGCCTGATACGCCTCCAGGAGGGTGAACTCCGGGTTGTGGCTGAAGTCCACGCCCTCGTTGCGGAAGGCCCGGCCCAGCTCGAAGACCCGCTCGACGCCGCCGACGCATAACCGCTTGAGGTAGAGCTCCGGCGCGATCCGCAGGAACAGGTCCATGTCGTAGGTGTTGATGTGCGTGACGAACGGCCGGGCGGTGGCTCCGCCGTGGATCTGCTGCAGGATCGGGGTCTCGACTTCGATGAACCCCTTGTCGAACAGCGTCTGCCGGACCGAGCGCAACACCTCGCTGCGTGCCGTGATCAATTCGCGAGACTCGGGATTGACCGCCAGGTCGACGTAGCGGGTCCGCACCCGGGCCTCCGGATCGGTGAGCCCCTTCCACTTGTTGGGCAACGGCCGCAAGCACTTACCGATCATCCGCCAGTCGCCGACGATCAGCGAGCGGGTTCCCTTCTTGGAAAAGCCCATGTGGCCGGAGACCTCGACCAAGTCGCCAAGATCGATGGCCGCCGTGAAGTCGGCCGTTCGCCCGCGCTGCAACTGCGAATTGTCCAGCAGCACTTGCATTTCCCCCGACCAGTCACGAAGGTGGGCGAATAGCACCCCGCCGTAGTCGCGTATTCGCAGTATCCGGCCGGAGACGGTGATCGTCTCCCGGTCGTCCGTGTCGAGCGCCGCGGCGACGGTGTGACTGGGCGGATGGCCCACCGGATACGCGTCGATGCCCTTGCGCCGCAACACCTTCAACTTGGCCAGGCGCACCCGAACCTGCTCGGGCAGCCGGGATCTCGCCTCTTCCTCGTCGGCCGACTCCTGGCGCCTCTGCAGCCCGCTGACGTCCGGCGCGCTCCCGTCGTGGTGCAGCAGCCCGGACGCGGCCAGCCGGGCGGGGACGGCCGGGTGGTGACCCGTGTGCGGCTTGCGCCGGCCGAACGGCAGGACGAGGAAGCCCTCGGCCAGCGCCGAGGCGACCCCGACCCGCGGGATCAGGCGGGCGTCCTCGTAGCAGGCATACCGCGGCACCCATTCGGGCTGGTACTTCATGTTGGAGCGATACAGCGTCTCCAGCTGCCACCACCGCGAGAAGAACAGCAAAAACCCGCGCCACAGCCGCGCGACGGGGCCGGCGCCCAGTTGGGCACCCTGTTCGAAAGCCGAGCGGAACATCGCGAAGTTCAGTGAAATGCGGGTGATGCCAAGGTTTTCCGCGTTGAGTGCGAGGTCGCTGACCATCAGCTCGATGGTGCCGTTGGGGGACTGGGGCGATCGGCGCATCAGGTCCAGGGAGACGCCGGTGGTTCCCCACGGGACCAGCGACAGCATCGCGACGACGGCGCCGTCCCGGTCCAGGGCCTCGACCAGCAGGCAGTCCCCGTCGGCGGGGTCGCCGAGGCGGCCCAGCGCCATGGAAAACCCGCGCTCGGTTTGGGTGTCGCGCCACGCGTCGGCGCGGGTGATGGTGTCGGCCATCTCGTCGGCGCCGATGTCGCGGTGCCGCCGGATCCGCACGGTCAGGCCGGCCCGGCGGGCGCGGGTCACGGCCTGTCGGACTCCGCGCATGTCGGGGCCGGACAGCTTGAAGTCGGCGGTCCGCAGGATGGCCTCGTCGCCGAGCTCCAGCGCGTTCAGGCCGGCTTCGCGATATGTCCGCGCCCCCTGGGTGCTGGCGCCCATGACGCCGGGCGCCCAGCCGTAGGTTTGGCACAGACCCAGCCAGGCGTCGGCGGCCTGGGACCACGCCCGGGGATCGCCGATCGGGTCGCCGCTGGCCAGGCAGACGCCGACCTCGACCCGGTAGGTGATGGCGGCGCGCCCGCTCTGGGCGAAAACCACCGACTTGTCGCGGCGGGTGGCGAAGTAGCCCAGGGAGTCGTTCTTGCCGTACAGCTCGAGCAGCCCGCGGATGGCCGATTCGTCCTCGCCGGTGAGCGCGTTCTCCGCGCGCTGAGATTGAAAGAGCACGATCGTCGCCATGATCAGCGCGAGCGCGCCGAACAGACCGAAGATCGCGTTGAGGAACACGTGCGGCCGGCCGGTGAACAGGTCCGGATCGGCGAGCGCGAATCCGACCACCCGGTTGGCCACGTAGGGCAGGCGATCCGGGCGGGCCAGCGTTCCGGGGAACAACTCGACCAGGCCCCAGGACACCAAGATCCCCACCACATCGCCGGCCACCAGCACGCCGGCCGCCTTGACCAGCGCGCCCCGGCGGACCTTGGCCCAGAACTCCCGATAGGCCAACACCAGCAGGACGATCGCGACGATGTGCAGGGCGAACCCGAGATTCTCGCCCAAGATCTCGGCGGCGGTGTTGTCCCCGGCGGCGATATCGGCGGCGTTCAGGCCGGCGGCGAGAATCATGTTGCCCAGCAACAGCAGCCAGGCGATCCGCTTGCGCGCGGTCAGGGCCGCGGCCAACAAGGCCAACACGAACGACCACGCGATGCTGGTGTCGGGGAAGTTGAACAGATAGTCGTTGATGAACTCGCGCGGAACCTTGATCAGGTAACGGATCAGGGGGGACACACTGCCCAGCAGCGACACGGTGGCGATGACACCCACGGTCCATCCGGCCGCCGCGGGCACCCAGCGATACCGCGAGTTCGATCGGCTACGGGGCCCCAAGTGCGGCCCCGAACGGGGGCCTGAACGAGGAGAAGCGAGTGTCACAGACCGCGAGGATATGCCCTCAATCCGTGAAAAGCTTGCCGAAGCGCTAAGAGTGGCGGGCGCGAGTTTGCACGCGTTTTTCGGGGCCGGTCGGTGGCCGGCGCGGCGCCGCCGACCGGCCGAAGTGCTAAAAGGCACCTCAAGGCTGCTAAACTGACGCCTGCGACCATCCCGGCGAACGCCAGGAACAGTTAAGTGGAGTCCCACTCCCACCGCGAACCGACGAGATCCCTGTGCGGATCTGCGGAAGGTTCGACGGTCCGGTCACAGGCAGCGCGTATGCCTGTTCCGCGTCCAGCGCGGGCGGCCCGAGTAGCCCTCGGCCGCGATCGGTCGGCATTGGGCCCTGCTTGTGCAGGGCTTTTTTGCTCGTGGTGTGGTGTTTCCGCCGCTGCTTCCCGACGAACCCAGGCAACGGTCGTCACCGCAGGACATAGAGAAGCCCAACAAGGGAGGCCCCATCAGCACTGAGACCCGCGTCAACGAGCGCATCCGCGTACCTGAAGTCCGATTGATTGGCCCAGGGGGAGAGCAGGTAGGCATAGTGCGCATCGAAGACGCACTGCGCGTCGCTGCGGACGCCGATCTGGACCTTGTCGAAGTTGCCCCGAACGCCAGGCCGCCGGTCTGCAAGATCATGGACTACGGCAAGTTCAAATACGAAGCGGCGCAAAAGGCGCGCGAATCCCGCCGCAACCAGCAGCAGACCGTCGTCAAGGAACAAAAGCTGCGACCCAAGATCGACGATCACGACTACGAGACCAAAAAGGGCCACGTCATCCGCTTCCTGGAGGCGGGATCGAAGGTGAAGGTCACGATCATGTTCCGCGGACGTGAGCAGTCGCGGCCCGAGCTGGGCTATCGGTTGCTGCAGCGCCTGGGCGCGGACGTCGCCGAATACGGTTTCGTGGAGACGTCGGCCAAGCAGGACGGCCGCAACATGACGATGGTGCTGGCGCCGCACCGCGGCGCGAAGACCCGCGCCAGGGCGCGGCACCCCGAAGAGGTGGGGGGCGCAGCGGCACCGGATTCCGACGCCGCCGACGCCGAACCGTCGTCGAACTGACCTAGTCGAACTGACCTAATAACGAGAACCGAGCGAGAACCAGAGGAAACATGCCCAAAGCCAAGACCCATAGCGGGGCGTCAAAGCGCTTCCGGCGCACCGGAACCGGCAAGATCGTCCGGCAGAAGGCCAACCGCCGGCACCTGCTCGAGCACAAGCCGACGAAACGGACCCGGCGGCTCGACGGCCGCACCGTGGTGGCCGCCAACGACGCCCAGCGGATCAATCGGCTGCTGAACGGCTGATCACCACGCCGGCCAGACCCGCATCGCGAGCTGGCACGGCGAACCCATTTATCGACCCACTACGCATGAACGAGAGTAGGAACATCCAATGGCACGCGTGAAGCGGGCGGTCAACGCCCACAAGAAGAGGCGCAGCATTCTCAAGGCCTCGAAGGGCTATCGCGGCCAGCGATCCCGGCTCTACCGCAAAGCCAAAGAGCAGCAGCTGCATTCGCTGCAGTACGCCTATCGCGACCGCCGCGCGCGCAAGGGCGAGTTCCGCAAGCTGTGGATCTCGCGGATCAACGCGGCGGCGCGCGCCAACGACATCACCTACAACCGGCTGATCCAGGGCCTCAAGGCCGCCGGCGTGGAGGTGGACCGCAAGAACCTGGCCGACATCGCGGTCGCGGACCCGGCCGCCTTCACCGCGCTGGTCGACATCGCCCGCGCGGCGCTGCCCGAGGACGTCAACGCCCCCTCGGATTCGGGAGAAGCCGCCTAACCGGCCCGACCGAAGATGCCCGACCGGCAGGTGCTGACCGAACGTTCGGCCAGGGTCGCCGCGGCGGTCAAACTGCATCGCCACGTCGGGCGCCGTCGGGCGGGGCGTTTCCTCGCCGAAGGCCCGAACCTGGTCGAGGCGGCCTCGCGTCGCGGCCTGGTCCGCGACGTCTTTGTCACCGAGGTCGCCGAGCAGCGCCATGCGTCGTTGCTGGCGGGGCTGGACTGCCCGGTCCACCCGGTCACCGAGCGCGCCGCGAAGGCGCTCTCCGACACGGTCACCCCGGCGGGGCTGGTCGCGGTGTGCGACATGCCGGCGACCCGCCTCGACGACGTGCTGGCGGGCGCGCCGCAGCTGCTCGCGGTGGCCGTCGAGATCGGCGAGCCCGGCAATGCCGGCACCCTGATCCGCCTCGCGGACGCGATGGGCGCGGCGGGCGTGATCCTCGGCGGCCACAGCGTCGATCCGTACAACGGCAAATGCCTGCGCGCCTCGGCCGGCAGCATCTTCTGCGTCCCTGTCGTCGTCGCGCCGGACGCCCTCGCCGCCGTGGACGCGGTGCGTGCCGCGGGTCTGCAGGCGCTCGCCACCACCGTGGACGGTGAGCGACGGCTGGACGAGGCCGGCGAACTGCTGGGCAGGCCGACGGCGTGGCTGTTCGGGCCCGAATCCCACGGCCTGCCAAGCGAAATCGCGTCGGCGGCCGACCACCGGCTGCGCATCCCGATGTCCGGCGGCGCCGAGAGCCTGAATGTGGCGTCGGCCGCGGCCATCTGTCTGTACCAGAGCGCGCGGGCCCTGAAGCTGCCTACGCGGCCTTGACCGCGCGCTTCGGGCGGCCCCGCCCGGCGCGCAGGCCGGCCAGCGACAACGTCGTGTGCACCAGCGATCCGGCCCGCTCCAGCAGCGCCCGGGCGGGTTGCAGGGCGGGGTCGAACGGCAACTTGGGCGGCGGCGGGAAGTAGTGCATCGGCAGCCCGCGGCGGTCGCGCGGCGGCGCCATGAACGGCGGGGCCTCGACCAGCGGCGCGTCGCTGGGCAGCCGTCCCTCGGCGCGGCGGTAGGCGGCCAGCGCGCGCGGGTGCAGCCGGATCTCGTCGGGCACCGCCAGGAACGCGAGTTCGACGATCTTGCCGAACAATCGCAGCAACACCTCGTCACCCGGAGTCCAACGCATACCGGCTTTTTCGCGGACCGCGGGCTCGAACAGCCCGGCCGCGATCCAGCGCTGCCCGGCCACCAGCGGTTTGAAGATCTGGTCCCAGATCGGTGTCGGCATCAGCACGAACCTGGGTTTGGGAATGCGGATGTCGAAGATGTCGAGGACCGCCTGGTTGATCTCCAGCTCCTCGCGACCGACCCGCTCCCAGTACTCCTGGAATTCGTCCCACGACCCGGGCACCGGCCGCATGCTCATCCCGTACATCCGGTACCACTGCACGTGCTCGTCGAACAGCTGCCGCTTCTCGGCCTCGGTCAGGCCGCCGCAGAAGTACTCGGCCACCTTGACGATCAGCATGAAAAACGTGGCGTGCGCCCAGTAGAAGGTGTCGGGGTCGAGCGCGTGATAGCGGCGGCCCTCGGCGTCGACGCCCTTGATCGTGCGGTGGTAGCCCTTGATCTGCTGCCCGGTCTGGGCCGCGCGGTCGCCGTCGTAGACCACGCCCATGATCGGGTAGACCGACCGGGCCACCCGCTGCAGCGGCTCGCGCAGCAGGATCGAATGCTCCTCGACGGCGGCGCCCAGTTCGGGGTACATGTTCTGGATCGCACCGATCCACACGCCCATCATTCCGGTGCGCAGATCGCCAAAATACTTCCAGGTCAAAGAATCTGGTCCGAGCGGATCAGCGGGGGTAGTCGATCTGGCAGTCATCGCGGCCTCCTGCACCGATTGGCCTCACGATAACTTTTGACAACGAGTGTTGTCTACGATTTCGGTGATGTGTCCCCGCAGCTGTTATCGAGGTTCCACACCGGTGTGCCGCCACCGTGATCAGGCGGTGAGGTGCGACTTGTGACACACCCGCCGGGGCCGTCGTTGCCTGCCTCTGACGAAACCAAATAACCTGGCCAGGTGGAACTCGCGCGTCGCGATCTGAAGCCGGGCGAGCCCGACGAATCCCGCGCGGCGCACTCCGCTTCGCGGCGCACGCCGCTGTCGGTGCACAACGCGACCCAATGGCTGCACGGCCGCAATCACAGCCCCGGGGCGGTCGCCCTGGTCCGGCGGGCACGCCGGCTGTTGCCGGGGGACCCCGAGTTCGGCGATCCGTTGTCCACGGCCGGCGACGGCGGTCCGCGCGCCGCGGCGCGCGCGGCCGACCGGCTGCTGGGGGACCGCGACGCGGTGTCGCGTGAGGTCAGCCTCGGGGTGCTGCAGGTGTGGCAGGCGCTGACCGAAGGCGTTTCCCGCCGGCCGGCCAATCCGGAGGTGACGTTGGTCTTCACCGACCTGGTCGGGTTTTCGACGTGGTCCCTGCGGGCCGGCGACGACGCGGCGCTGGCGCTGTTGCGTCAGGTGGCGCGGGCCCTCGAGCCGCCGCTGCTCGACGCCGGCGGGCACATCGTCAAACGCATGGGTGACGGACTCATGGCCGTGTTCGGCGATCCGACGGTCGCCGTGCGGGCCGTGTTGGCCGCCAAGGAGGCGGTCGGATCGGTCGAGGTGGAGGGCTACACACCGCGGATGCGCGTGGGGATCCACACCGGACGACCGCAGCGGCTGGCCTCGGATTGGCTCGGCGTGGATGTGAATATCGCCGCACGAGTTATGGAACGGGCCACCAAAGGTGGAATCATGGTGTCGAGTTCAACGTTGGATCTCATACCGCAAAGCGAGTTGGACGCATTGGGCGTCGAGGCCAAGCGGACCCGCAAACCGGTTTTCGGGCCGAAGCCCGCCGGCCTGCCCGCCGATTTGGCGATATATCGCCTCAAGACTTTTAGGGAGTTGTCAGGCTCTGATGACACAGCCGAAACAAAACCGCAGCCATAATGGGTGCCAATGCTAGGGGGCATCGTGTCCCGGCTCGCCCGGGTCCAATTCACCGTGGGGTATGCGGCGCTGCTGCTTGCCATCAGCTGCGCCATCCTGGTGCTCGGCCCGGACGCACATGACGTCATCGTCGCCCGCGCCAGCACCAACCTGCACAACCTGGCCCACGGGCACCTCGGCACGCTGCTGGGCAGCGCGCTGGTCGTCGACGCCGGGCCGCTCTACTTCTGGCTGCCCTTCCTGACCTGCCTGCTGGCGCTGGCGGAGCTGCATTTGCGCACCATCCGGCTGGTGGTGGCGTTTCTCGTCGGCCACATCGGCGCGACGCTGCTGGTGGCCGCCGCCCTGGCCGGGGCGGTCGAATTCGGCTGGCTGCCCGTGTCGATCACCCGGGCGAGCGACGTCGGGATGAGCTACGGCGCGCTGGCGGTGCTCGGCGCGATGACGGCGGTGATCCCGTCGCGCTGGCGGGCCGCCTGGGTCGGCTGGTGGGTGGCGGCGGGCATCGCTTCGGCGATCGTCGGCGGCGACTTCACCGACGCCGGTCACACCGTCGCGGTGATCCTGGGCGTGCTCGTGTCGGCGCGGTTCCGGCAGCCGATCCACTGGACACCGGCGCGGTACCTGATGCTGGCGGCTTCCTCGGGCTTCGGTTTCCTGATGCTGGCCCACCACTGGGGGACCATGGCGGCGACCCCGGTGTTCGGTCTCCTCGGCGCCGTGGTCGCCTACGCGGGGGCGAAGTACGTCACCGGCCGGGGCCTGCCGGTCGCGCCGCTGGACGGCGACGACACGCTGCCCGGTCCGGCGCCGGCCGTCGCCGGCTGAGTCCCGCCGCGCAGTTGCCCAGCGCCCGCCGGGCGCCGCGGATCCGATCACTATGATCAGCAGTCGTCCCGTGCCGCGCGGAATGCACCATCGATGCGGGCAGCCCTAACAGCCTCGTCAGCAAGGAGAGTGTCGCCGCGTGGGTGAGCAACCCGTCGACCTGTCGCCCGAAGCGTTGACCGCGGCGGTCAACGCCGCGCGGCAGGCCTTCACCCGGGCCGACGACCTCGACGCGCTGGCGCGCGCCAAGACCGAGCACCTCGGCGACCGCTCACCGCTGGCGCTCGCGCGCCAGGCGCTGGGGAGCGTTGCCAAAGACCAACGCGCCGATGCCGGCAAGCGGGTCAACGCCGCGCGGGGCGAGGCCCAGCAGGGGTACGACGAACGCCTCGCGGCCCTGCGCGCCGAACGCGACGCCGCCGTGCTCGTCGCCGAGCGCATCGACGTCACGTTGCCGTCGACGCGGCAGCCGACCGGGGCGCGGCACCCGATCACGATCCTCGCCGAACACGTCGCCGACACCTTCATCGCCATGGGTTGGGAAGTGGCCGACGGCCCCGAGGTCGAGAGCGAACAGTTCAACTTCGACGCGCTCAACTTTCCCGCCGACCACCCCGCGCGCAGCGAGCAGGACACCTTCTACATCGCGCCCGAGGATTCTCGGCAGCTGCTGCGCACCCACACCTCGCCGGTGCAGGTGCGCACGCTGCTGGCCCGCGAGTTGCCCGTCTACATCGTCTCGATCGGCCGCACGTTCCGCACCGACGAGCTCGACGCCACTCATACCCCGGTCTTCCACCAGGTCGAGGGCCTGGCGGTGGACCGCGGCCTGTCCATGGCGCACCTGCGGGGCACGCTCGACGCGTTCGCGCGCGCCGAGTTCGGCCCCGAGGCGCGGACCCGCATCCGCCCGCACTTCTTTCCGTTCACCGAGCCCTCCGCGGAGGTCGACGTGTGGTTCGTCGGCAAGAAGGGCGGCCCGGGCTGGGTGGAGTGGGGCGGCTGCGGGATGGTGCATCCAAACGTGTTGCGGGCGGCCGGAATTGACCCCGAGGAATACTCCGGCTTCGCGTTCGGCATGGGCCTGGAACGAACGCTGCAGTTCCGCAACGGGATTCCGGACATGCGCGACATGGTCGAGGGCGACGTCCGGTTCTCGCTGCCGTTCGGGGTGGGTGCCTGATGCGCGTTCCGTACAGCTGGCTGCGCGAGGTCGTGAACGCCGGCGCGCCGGGCTGGGACGTGGCCCCCGCCGAGCTGGAGCAGGCGCTGGTGGACATCGGCCACGAGGTCGAAGAGGTTCTCACCCTCGGCCCGGTCGAGGGCCCGCTTACGGTGGGCCGCGTCACCGACATCGAGGAACTCACCGGTTTCAAGAAGCCGATCCGGTTCTGCCACGTCGACGTGGGCGAGGATAAAGACCGCGAGATCGTCTGCGGCGCAACCAACTTCGTGGCCGGTGACCTCGTGGTGGCGGCGCTGCCGGGCACCACGCTGCCCGGCGGATTCGCCATCGCCGCGCGTAAGACCTACGGCCGCACCTCGGAGGGAATGATCTGCTCGGCGGCCGAACTCGGTTTGGGCGCCGACCATTCCGGGATTCTGGTGCTGCCGCCGGGCACCGCCGAACCCGGCGCCGACGGCCACGCCGTGCTGGGCCTCGACGACGTGATCTTCCACCTGGCCATCACCCCCGACCGCGGTTACGGCATGTCGCTGCGGGGCCTGGCGCGCGAGGTCGCCTGCGCCTACGACCTGGACTTCGTCGACCCCGCGGACGTCAAGCCGTTGCCGGCCAACGGGGAGGCCTGGCCGCTGACGGTGCAGCCCGACACCGGCGTGCGGCGGTTCGCGCTGCGCCCGGTCACCGGCATCGAGCCGGCTGCCGTGTCACCGTGGTGGCTGCAGCGCCGCCTGCTGCTCTCGGGCATCCGCCCCACCTCCCCGGCGGTCGACGTCACGAACTACGTGATGCTCGAGCTGGGCCACCCCCTGCACGCCCACGACCGCAACCGCATCACCGGCGGCTTCGGCGTGCGCTTCGCCCGTCCCGGCGAGACCGTCGTCACCCTCGACGACATCGAACGCAAACTGGAACCGGCCGACGTCCTGATCGTCGACGACACGGCGACCACGGCGATCGGCGGCGTGATGGGCGCGGCGAGCACCGAGGTGCGCGCCGATTCCACCGACGTGCTGCTCGAGGCCGCGGTCTGGGATCCCGCCGCGGTGTCGCGCACCCAGCGCAGATTGCACCTGCCCAGCGAGGCCGCCCGCCGCTACGAGCGGGGCGTGGATCCGGCCATTTCCGTTGCCGCGCTGGACCGCTGCGCCACGCTGCTCGCCGAGATCGCCGGCGGCGCGGTGTCCGACACGCTGACCGATTGGCGGGGCGACCCGCCCCGCGACGAGTGGGCCGGGTCGCCGATCGACATCGCCGCCGACCTGCCCGGCCGCATCGCCGGTGTGGCCTACGCTTCGGGCACGGCCGCCAAGCGGCTGTCCCAAATCGGTGCCGGCGTCGCCGAACGCGGCGACACGCTGACGGTCACCCCACCCAGCTGGCGACCCGACCTGCTGCAGCCCGCCGACCTCGTCGAGGAGGTGCTGCGGCTCGAGGGCCTGGAGGTCATCCCGTCGGTGCTGCCGTCGGCGCCGGCCGGCCGCGGGCTGTCCGCCGTGCAACAGCGCCGCCGCGCCATCGGCAGGTCGCTGGCCCAGTCCGGGTACGTCGAGATCCTGCCGACGCCTTTTCTGCCCGCCGGGGCGTTCGACCTGTGGGGGCTGCCGCCCGACGATCCGCGGCGCGTCACGACCGACGTGCTCAACCCGCTGGAGGCCGACCGCCCGCACCTGGCCACCACCCTGCTGCCGGCGCTGCTGGAAGCCTTGGTGCGCAACGTATCCCGCGGTTTGGTCGACGTTTCGCTCTATGCCCTTGCGCAGGTGGTGCAGCCGACAGCAGAGACCCGCGGCGTGACGCCGATCCCCGTCGACCGCCGGCCCACCGACGCCGAGATCGCCGCGCTCGACGCGTCGTTGCCGCGCCAACCCCAGCACGTCGCCGCGGTGCTGACCGGCCTGCGGGAAGCGCGCGGCCCCTGGGGGCCGGGCCGGCGCGCCGAGGCCGCCGACGCGTTCGAGGCGGTGCGCATCATCGCCCGCGCCGCCGGCATCGACGTCCGGTTGCGGGCGGCGCAGCAGCTGCCGTGGCACCCGGGCCGCTGCGCCGAGGTGCTCGTGGGCGACACGACGGTCGGGTACGCGGGCCAGCTGCACCCGGCCGTGACCGAGCGCTCCGGGCTGCCCAAGGGCACCTGCGCCCTCGAGCTCGATCTCGACGCCGTGCCCCTCGCCGCGGCGCTGCCCGCGCCCCGGGTGTCTCCGTTCCCGGCCGTCTTCCAGGACGTCAGCCTGGTGGTGCCGGCGGACGTACCGGCTCAGGCGGTGGCCGACGCCGTGCGCGAAGGCGCGGGCGAGCTGCTGGAAGACCTGCAGCTGTTCGACGTTTTCACCGGCCCGCAGATCGGGGAGGACCGCAAGTCGCTGACCTTCGCGCTGCGGTTCCGGGCGCCGGACCGCACGCTGACCGAGGACGACGCCACCGCGGCCCGCGAGGCCGCCGTGCGCCGGGCCGCCGAGTCGGTCGGCGCCGAGCTCCGCGCCTGATGGAATGGATTTGCAAACTACTGCATAACCATGCAAAATCGTCGAAATGGCCGACGTGATCAAGGTGGCAGTTGCCGGTGCCAGCGGCTATGCGGGCGGTGAAATCCTCCGCCTGCTGCTCGGGCACCCGGCCTACGCCCAGGGGCGCCTGTCGATCGGCGCGCTGACCGCCGCTGCCAGCGCCGGCAGCACGCTCGCCGAGCACCATCCGCACCTGACGCCGCTGGCCCAGCGCGTCGTCGAGCCGACCGAGCCCGCCGTGCTCGCGGGCCACGACGTGGTGTTCCTGGGCTTGCCGCACGGCCATTCGGCCGCGCTGGCCTCTCAGCTCGGCCCCGACACCGTGATCATCGACTGCGGCGCGGACTTCCGGCTCACCGACGCCGCCGCGTGGGAGCGGTTCTACGGCACCCCGCACGCCGGCAGCTGGCCCTACGGGCTGCCGGAGCTCCCGGGCGCGCGCGAGCGGCTGCGCGGCGCGCGCCGCATCGCGGTTCCCGGCTGCTACCCGACCGCGGCGCTGCTGGCGTTGCTGCCCGCGCTGGCCGAGGACCTCGTCGAGCCCGCCGTCACGGTCGTCGCCGTCAGCGGCACCTCCGGGGCCGGGCGGGCGGCCAAGACCGACCTGCTGGGCGCCGAGGTCATCGGGTCGGCGCGCGCCTACAACATCGCCGGGGCGCACCGGCACACCCCGGAGATCGCCCAGGGGCTGGGGGCCGTCACCGGCCGCGACGTGACGGTGTCATTCACCCCGGTGCTGATCCCGACGTCGCGCGGGATCCTGGCCACGTGCACCGCCCGCACCCGTGCGTCGTTGCCGCAGCTGCGGGAGGCCTACGAAAAGGCTTACGACGCAGAGCCTTTCATCTACCTGATGCCCGACGGTCAGCTGCCCCGCACGGGTGCGGTGATCGGCAGCAACGCGGCGCACATCGCCGTCGCGGTGGACGAGGCGGCCCAGACATTCGTGGCGATCGCCGCGATCGACAACCTGGTCAAGGGCACGGCCGGGGCCGCCGTGCAGTCGATGAACCTGGCACTGGGTTGGCCGGAGACGGAAGGCCTTTCGGTGATCGGGGTGGCGCCGTGACGCGCACCGAGACGCCGCGGTTGCTGCGCGAGCAGGGCGTCACCGCGCCGGCCGGATTCCGGGCGGCGGGCATCGCCGCCGGCATCAAGGCCT
Organism: Mycobacterium sp. 5-140-3-2; assembly: GCF_035666375.1. Classification (NCBI taxonomy): domain Bacteria; kingdom Bacillati; phylum Actinomycetota; class Actinomycetes; order Mycobacteriales; family Mycobacteriaceae; genus Mycobacterium; species Mycobacterium sp. 5-140-3-2. The sequence goes on along the minus strand of NZ_CP142025.1, from coordinate 3,206,801 downwards.
CGGGCAAGCGCGACCTGGCCCTGGTCTTCAACGAGGGGCCCGATTACGCGGCCGCCGGCGTGTTCACCCGCAACAGGGTCAAGGCCGCGCCGGTGCTGTGGAGCCAGCAGGTGCTGAGCACGGGCGCGCTGCGCGCGGTGATCCTCAACTCCGGCGGCGCCAACGCCTGCACCGGGCCGGGCGGGTTCCAGGACACCCACGCCACGGCCGAGGCCGTCGCGGCCGCGCTGTCGGACTGGGGCACCGAGACCGGGGCCATCGAGGTCGCGGTGTGCTCCACCGGGCTGATCGGCGACCGGCTGCCGATGGACAAGGTGCTGTCCGGCGTGCGCGCGATCGTGCAGGACATGGCCGGCGGCCTGTCCGGAGGCGACGATGCGGCCCAGGCCATCATGACCACCGACACCGTGCCCAAACAGGTTGCGCTGCACCACCCGGACAGCTGGACGATCGGCGGGATGGCCAAGGGCGCGGGCATGCTCGCGCCGTCGCTGGCGACCATGCTCTGCGTGCTGACCACCGACGCGGCCGTCGACGCCGCCGCACTGGACTCCGCGCTGCGCCACGCCACCGCGCGCACCTTCGACCGGCTCGACATCGACGGCGCGTGCTCGACCAACGACACGGTGCTGCTGCTGGCCTCCGGGGCCAGCGGGATCGCCCCGGACCAGCGCGACCTCGACGACGCCGTGCTGCGTGTCTGCGACGACCTGTGCGCGCAGTTGCAGGCCGACGCCGAGGGCGTCACCAAGCGCGTCAACGTCACCGTCACCGGCGCCGCCTCCGAGGACGACGCCCTGGTCGCCGCGCGGACCATCGCCCGCGACAGCCTGGTCAAGACGGCGGTGTTCGGTTCGGACCCCAACTGGGGCCGGGTGCTCGCCGCCGTCGGCATCGCGCCCATCGCCCTGGATCCCGATCGGATCACGGTGTCGTTCAACGGCTCCACGGTCTTCGCCGACGGGGTGGGGGCGCCGGGGGCGCGCGAGGTGGATCTCTCGGGAGCCGACATCGACATCGCCGTCGATCTGCGGCTCGGCGACGGACGGGCCACCATCCGGACCACCGACCTGTCCCATGGTTACGTCGAAGAGAATTCGGCCTACAGCTCATGACCCGCGCCAGCGACTTATCCACCGCGGTCAAGGCGCAGGTGCTCGCCGAGGCGCTGCCCTGGCTCAAGCAGTTGCACGGCAAGGTCGTCGTCATCAAGTACGGCGGCAACGCCATGACCGACGACACGCTGCGGCACGCATTCGCCGCCGACATGGCGTTCCTGCGCAACTGCGGCGTGCACCCCGTCGTCGTGCACGGCGGCGGCCCGCAGATCAGCGCGATGCTGCGCCGGCTCGGCATCCAGGGTGACTTCAAGGGCGGATTCCGGGTCACCACACCGGAAGTGCTCGACGTGGCGCGGATGGTGTTGTTCGGCCAGGTCGGCCGCGAGCTGGTCAACTTGATCAACGCGCACGGACCGTACGCGGTCGGCATCACCGGCGAGGACGCCCAGCTGTTCACCGCCGTGCGGCGCAGCGTCACCGTCGACGGCGTGGCCACCGACATCGGCCTGGTGGGAGACGTCGAGCGGGTCAATACCGCCGCGGTGCTGGATCTTATTGCCGCACGGCGCATTCCGGTGGTGTCGACGCTGGCGCCGGACGCCGAAGGTGTGGTGCACAACATCAACGCCGACACCGCCGCGGCGGCGCTGGCCGACGCGCTGCACGCCGAGAAGCTGTTGATGCTCACCGACGTCGAAGGCCTGTACACGAGTTGGCCCGACCGCGATTCGCTGGTCAGCGAAATCGACACGGCCACACTGTCGCAACTGCTACCCACGCTGGAGGCGGGCATGATTCCCAAGGTCGAGGCGTGTCTGCGGGCCGTGACCGCGGGCGTGCCGAGTGCGCACGTCATCGACGGCCGGGTCGAACATTGTGTGCTGGTGGAGCTTTTCACCGACGCGGGCACGGGCACCAAGGTGGTACCGGCATGAGTAATACCGACGCCCTGAAGCGGCGCTGGGAAGCCGTGATGATGAACAACTACGGCACCCCCGCGATGGCCCTGGCCAGTGGCGACGGGGCCGTGGTCACCGACGTCGACGGCAAGAGCTACCTCGACCTGCTGGGCGGCATCGCGGTCAACATCCTGGGCCACCGCCACCCCGCGATCATCGAGGCCGTCACCCGGCAGATGGCGACGCTGGGCCACACGTCCAACCTGTACGCGACCGAACCCGGCATCGCGCTGGCCGAGGAACTGGTGGCCCTGCTGGGCGCGCCCGAGGAAACGCCGGCGCGGGTGTTCTTCTGCAACTCCGGCACCGAGGCCAACGAGGTGGCCTTCAAAATGTCCCGGCTCACGGGCCGCACGAAACTGGTTGCCGCGCACGAGGCTTTCCACGGCCGGACGATGGGATCGCTGGCGCTGACCGGGCAGCCGAGCAAGCGGGCGCCGTTCGCCCCGCTGCCCGGCGACGTCACCTACGTGCCGTACGGCGACGCCGCGGCGCTGGCCGCGGCGGTCGACGACGACACCGCGGCGGTGTTTCTGGAGCCGATCATGGGGGAGAGCGGCGTCGTCGTCCCGCCCGAGGGATACCTGGCCGCCGCGCGCGATGTCACCGCGCGGCACGGCGCCCTGCTGGTGCTCGACGAGGTGCAGACCGGGATGGGCCGCACCGGAACGTTTTTCGCCCACCAGCATGACGGCATCACCCCTGACGTGGTCACGCTGGCCAAGGGGCTCGGCGGCGGCCTGCCCATCGGGGCGTGCCTGGCCGTCGGGCGCGCCGCCGAGCTGATGACGCCGGGCCTGCACGGCAGCACCTTCGGCGGCAATCCGGTCTGCACCGCGGCGGCGCTGGCGGTGCTGCGGGTGCTGGCGTCCGACAACCTGGTCCGCCACGCCGAGGTGCTGGGCAAGTCGTTGCGGCACGGCATCGAGGGGCTCGGTCACCCGCTCGTCGACCACGTGCGCGGGCGCGGACTGCTGTGCGGGGTGGTGCTCACCGCGGCGCGGGCCAAGGACGCCGAGGCGGCCGCGCGCGAGGCCGGGTTCCTGGTGAACGCCGCCGCGCCCGACGTCATCCGGCTGGCGCCGCCGCTGATCATCACCGAAGACCAGCTCGACGGGTTCATTTCCGCGCTGCCGGGAATTCTCGAGGGGGCCGCACGTGGTTAGGCATTTCCTGCGCGACGACGACCTGTCGCCCACCGAGCAGTCCGAAGTGCTGCAGCTGGCCGCCGAGCTGAAGAAGGACCCGTTCAGCGCCCGCCCGCTGGAGGGGCCGCGCGGGGTCGCGGTCCTGTTCGACAAGAACTCCACCCGCACCCGGTTCTCGTTCGAGGTGGGCATCGCCCAGCTCGGCGGGCACGCCGTCGTCGTCGACGCCCGCAGCACCCAGCTGGGCCGCGACGAGACCCTGGAGGACACCGCGCGGGTGCTGTCCCGCTACGTCGAGGCCATCGTCTGGCGCACGTTCGCCCACGAGCGACTCGAGGCGATGGCCGGGGCCGCGACGGTGCCGGTGGTCAACGCGCTGTCCGACGAGTTCCACCCCTGCCAGGTGCTCGCCGACCTGCAGACCATCGCCGAACGCAAGGGAGCGCTGCGTGGCCTGCGGATGACCTACCTCGGCGACGGCGCCAACAACATGGCGCACTCGTTGATGCTCGGCGGGGTCACCGCCGGCATCCACGTCACGATCGCCGCCCCGGACGGCTTCGCCCCCGATCCGGCGTTCGTGGCCGCGGCCCGCCGGCGCGCCGAGGACACCGACGCCTCGGTCACCGTCACCGCCGACGCCGGGGCGGCCGCGCGCGGCGCCGACGTCCTGGTCACCGACACGTGGACGTCGATGGGACAGGAGGGCGACGGCCTGGACCGGGTCAAACCGTTCCGGCCGTATCAGATCAACGCCGACCTGCTGTCGCTGGCCGACCCGGAAGCCGTTGTGCTGCACTGCCTTCCGGCTCATCGCGGCGACGAGATCACCGACGAGGTGATGGACGGCCCGGCCAGCGTGGTCTTCGACGAGGCCGAGAACCGGTTGCACGCCCAAAAGGCGCTGCTGACATGGCTTTTGGAGCGGCGGTCATGACCCGCTCGAAAACCACGCCCGAAACCACCCGGGCCGGGCGCCAGGACCGCATCGTGGCGATCCTGTCGTCGGCGTCGATCAGCAGCCAAAGCGAACTGGCGGCCCGGCTGGCCGGCGAGGGCATCGAGGTCACCCAGGCCACCCTGTCGCGCGACCTGGAGGAGCTGGGCGCGGTGAAGCTGCGCGGCGCCGACGGCGGCGTCGGCGTCTACATCGTTCCCGAGGACGGCAGCCCGGTGCGCGGCGTGTCGGGCGGCACCGCCCGGCTGTCCCGGTTGCTCGGCGAGCTGTTGGTGTCGGCCGACTCCAGCGCGAACCTCGCGGTGCTGCGCACCCCGCCCGGCGGTGCCAACTATTTGGCCAGCGCGATCGATCGCGCGGCGCTACCGTACGTCGTCGGCACCATCGCCGGCGATGACACCGTCTTCGTGGCCGCCCGAGAGCCGATGACCGGCGCCGAACTGGCCACCACATTGGAAAAACTCACGTAAGCGATTTCAACCTAAGGAGATTGGTTCATGTCAGAACGCGTCATCCTGGCGTATTCCGGCGGTCTGGACACCTCGGTGGCCATCAGCTGGATCGGCAAGGAGACCGGCCGTGAGGTCGTAGCGGTGGCGATCGACCTCGGCCAGGGCGGCGAAGACATGGAGGTCATCCGCCAGCGGGCCCTGGACTGCGGGGCGGTGGAGGCCGTCGTCGTCGACGCCCGCGACGAATTCGCCGAGGGTTACTGCCTTCCCACCATCCTGTCCAACGCCCTCTATATGGATCGCTACCCGCTGGTGTCGGCGATCAGCCGGCCGTTGATCGTCAAGCACCTGGTGGCGGCGGCGCGCGAGCACGGCGGCAGCATCGTCGCGCACGGCTGCACCGGCAAGGGCAACGACCAGGTCCGGTTCGAGGTCGGATTCGGTTCGCTGGCACCCGATCTCGAGGTGCTGGCGCCGGTCCGCGACTACGCCTGGACGCGCGAGAAGGCGATCGCGTTCGCCGAGGAGAACGCCATCCCGATCAACGTCACCAAGCGCTCGCCGTTCTCGATCGACCAGAACGTGTGGGGCCGCGCGGTGGAAACCGGCTTCCTGGAACACCTTTGGAACGCGCCCACCAAGGACGTCTACGCCTACACCGAAGACCCCACGCTGAACTGGAGCACCCCAGACGAGGTGATCGTCGGGTTCGAGCGCGGCGTGCCGGTGACGATCGACGGCAAGCGGGTGTCGGTGCTGGACGCCATCGAGGAGCTCAACACCCGCGCCGGCGCGCAGGGCGTCGGCCGCCTCGACGTCGTCGAGGACCGGCTGGTGGGCATCAAGAGCCGCGAGATCTACGAGGCGCCCGGCGCCATGGTGCTCATCACCGCGCACACCGAACTCGAACACGTCACGCTCGAGCGCGAGCTGGGCCGGTTCAAGCGGCACACCGATCAGCGTTGGGCCGAGCTGGTGTACGACGGGCTGTGGTACTCCCCGCTCAAGGAGGCGCTGGAGAGCTTCGTCGCCAAGACCCAGGAGCACGTGACGGGCGAGGTGCGAATGGTGTTGCACGGCGGCCACATCGCGGTCAACGGGCGGCGCAGCGCCGAATCGCTGTACGACTTCAACCTGGCCACCTACGACGAGGGCGACAGCTTCGACCAGTCGGCCGCGAAGGGTTTCGTCTACGTGCACGGCCTGTCGTCGAAGATCGCGTCCCGCCGGGACCAGACGGTGACGGGCCCGGCCGAAGCGTGAGCACGCGCGAGGGGTCGCTGTGGGGCGGGCGGTTCGCCGACGGCCCGTCGGATGCGCTGGCCGCGCTGAGCAAGTCCACCCATTTCGACTGGGTGCTCGCCCCTTACGACATCGTCGCCTCGCGGGCCCACGCCGTGATCCTGTTCCGGGCCGGGCTGCTGACCGAAGAGCAGCGCGACGGGCTGCTGGCCGGCCTGGACCAGCTCGCCTCCGACGTCGCCGACGGCAGCTTTTCGCCGCTGGTCACCGACGAGGACGTGCACGCGGCGCTGGAACGCGGGCTGATCGACCGCGTCGGGCCCGAGCTGGGCGGGCGGCTGCGGGCCGGCCGGTCGCGCAACGACCAGGTGGCCACCCTGTTCCGGATGTGGCTGCGCGACGCGGTGCGCCGGGTCGCCGCCGGGGCGCTGGACGTCGTCGGCGCGCTGGCCGCCCAGGCCGCCGCCCACCCCGACGCCATCATGCCCGGCAAAACCCACCTGCAGTCCGCCCAGCCGGTGCTGCTGGCCCACCACCTGCTCGCGCACGCCCACCCGCTGCTGCGCGACGTCGACCGCCTCGTCGACTTCGACAAGCGGGCCGCGATCTCCCCGTACGGCTCCGGGGCGCTGGCCGGGTCGTCGCTGGGCCTGGACCCCGGCGCGATCGCCGCTGAGCTCGGCTTCACGGCCCCCGCCGACAACTCCATCGACGCCACCGCGTCCCGAGATTTCGCCGCGGAGGCGGCGTTCGTCCTCGCCATGATCGGCGTCGACCTGTCCCGGCTGGCCGAGGACGTCATCCTGTGGAGCTCGACCGAATTCGGCTACGTCACCCTGCACGACTCGTGGTCCACCGGCAGCTCGATCATGCCGCAGAAGAAGAACCCGGACATCGCCGAGCTGGCCCGCGGCAAGTCGGGTCGGCTGATCGGAAACCTGGCCGGCCTGCTGGCCACGCTGAAGGCCCAGCCGCTCGCCTACAACCGTGACCTGCAGGAAGACAAGGAACCGGTGTTCGATTCGGTGGCCCAGCTGGAGCTGGTGCTGCCCGCGATGGCGGGGCTGGTGGGAAGCCTGACGTTCGACGTCGACCGGATGGCCGCCCTCGCGCCGGCCGGCTACACGCTGGCGACCGACATCGCCGAATGGCTGGTGCGCCAGGGGGTGCCGTTCCGCTCCGCGCACGAGGCCGCCGGTGCGGCCGTGCGCGCCGCCGAGCAGCGCGGCGTCGGGCTCGACGAGCTGACCGACGACGAGCTGGCCGCCATCAGCGGCGACCTGACACCGCAGGTTCGCGAGGTCTTGACGATCGAGGGCTCGGTGGCGTCGCGCGACGCGTGGGGCGGCACCGCGCCGGTCCGGGTCGCCGAGCAGATCGAAAACGTCCTGGCCAGCGCCGGAACGCTCAAAGAGCGGCTCGAGGACCGGGCGCGCGGGAGCCGTTGAGATGACGTCGGTTTCCGTGCCCCGCGCTGTCTCGCCGACTAGACTGCGGGCTCAAAGCGATCCGGATGAACGTTTCGGGCCGGATCCCCGTGACCAAGGGGTGGGAAACCAATGAGCGTCGTCGCCGGCGTCTTCGGTGCGCTACCGCCGCACCGTTATTCGCAGCGCGAGCTCACCGACTTCTTCGTCAGCATCCCCGAGTTCGCGGACTACGAAGACATCGTCCGGCAGCTGCACGCCAGCGCCAAAATCGACAGCCGCCACCTGGTGCTGCCGCTCGAGCAATACCCCACGCTGACCGACTTCGGCATGGCCAACCGGATCTTCACCGAGCACGCCGTGAACCTCGGCTGCGAGGCGCTGTCCGGCGCGCTCGACGAGGCGGGACTGCGGGCGCAGGACGTCGACGTGCTGATCACGACGACCGTCACCGGACTGACGGTGCCGTCGGTGGACGCCCGGATCGCCGCGCGGCTCGGCCTGCGCGACGACGTGCGCCGCGTGCCGCTGTTCGGCCTCGGCTGCGTGGCCGGCGCGGCCGGTGTCGCCCGAGCGAACGACTACCTGCGTGGCGCGCCCGACGCCGTCGCCGCCCTGGTCTCGGTCGAGCTGTGCTCGCTGACCTACCCCGGATACAAGCCGTCGCTGGCGGGGATGGTCGGCAGCGCCCTGTTCGCCGACGGCGCCGCGGCGGTGGTGGCCGTGGGCGACCGGCGCGCTGAACAGCTCGCCGCCGCCGGGCCCAGCGTGCTGGATTCGCGCAGCCACTTGTATCCCGATTCGCTGCGCACCATGGGCTTCGACGTGCGTTCGGGCGGATTCGAGCTCGTGCTGTCGAAGGACGTCGCGGCGGTCGTGGAGCAATACATCGAGGACGACGTCACCCAGTTTCTCGGCGCCCATGGCCTGACGCCGACCGACATCGGCGCGTTCGTCAGCCACCCCGGCGGACCCAAGGTCATCGAGGCGATCAACGCGGCGCTCAGCCTGCCGCCGGAGGCCCTCGAACTCACCTGGCGTTCGCTCGGCGAGATCGGCAATCTTTCGTCGGCGTCGGTGTTGCACGTGCTGCGCGACACCCTCGCCAAGCCGCCGCCGAGCGGAAGTCCCGGCCTGATGCTCGCGATGGGGCCGGGATTCTGTTCCGAATTGGTGTTGTTGCGTTGGCACTGATGGTCGCTCGTGTACCTCCGTTCCTGCCCTGAGGCGCCCTCTTGGGGCGGCGGGGAGGTTGTGACGGTGGGTCGACCGACGGCCCGTTGGAGGAGCCGGCGCTGTGAGTGACACGAAAGGCCGCGTTCGATGAACGGCAACACCGAAGAGCTCGTCCGGGCCCTTCGCCAATCGCTGAAGGAAAACGAGCGGCTCAAGCGCGAGAACCGCCAATACCTCGCCGCCACCACCGAACCGGTGGCGGTGGTGGGCATGGGATGCCGCTATCCCGGTGGGGTGGACTCGCCAGAGGCGTTGTGGGAGATGGTGGTTGAGGGCCGCGACGTCGTCTCGGAGTTCCCGTCGGACCGCGGCTGGAGCCTGGCCGGGCTCTTCGATGCGGATCCGGACGCGGTCGGAAAGTCCTACGCGCGCTGCGGCGGGTTCCTCTCGGACGTCGGGGATTTCGACGCCGCCTTCTTCGGGATCGCGCCCAGCGAGGCGCTGGCGATGGACCCGCAGCAACGCCTGTTGCTCGAGGTGTCGTGGGAGGCGTTGGAGCGGGCCGGAATCGATCCCGTCACCCTGCGCGGTTCCTCGACCGGCGTGTTCGCCGGGATCTTTCACGGCTCCTACGGGGGACAGGGCCGGGTGCCGGGACACTTGGAGCGATACGGCCTGCGCGGCTCGACGCTCAGTGTGGCATCCGGGCGGGTGGCGTACTCGTTGGGGCTCGAGGGCCCGGCGGTCTCCGTCGACACGGCGTGTTCGTCGTCGCTGGTGGCCCTCCATTTGGCGGCGCAGTCGTTGCGTTCCGGTGAATGCGATCTGGCGCTGGCCGGCGGCGTGACGGTGATGGCCACGCCGGCGATGTTCATCGAATTCAGTCGCCAGCGGGCGCTGGCCGCCGACGGCCGCTGCAAGGCCTACGCGGGCGCGGCCGACGGCACCGGGTTTTCCGAGGGCGTCGGCGTGCTCGTGCTGGAGCGGCTGGCCGACGCGCGCCGGCTCGGGCATCCGGTGCTGGCCGTGATACGCGGGTCCGCGGTGAACCAGGACGGCGCGTCCAACGGGCTGGCGACGCCCAACGGGCCCTCGCAGCAACGGGTGATCCGGGCGGCGCTGGCCAACGCGCGGCTGGGCACCGCGGACGTGGACCTGGTGGAGGGCCATGGGACCGGCACCACGCTCGGGGATCCGATTGAGGCGCAAGCGCTTCTGGCCACCTACGGGCAGGACCGGCCCGCGGACCGGCCGCTGTGGCTGGGGTCGATCAAATCCAACATGGGTCACACGTCGGCCGCGGCCGGCGCCGGCGGAGTGATCAAGATGGTGCAGGCGATCCGCCACGGCGTGATGCCCAAGACGCTGCACGTGGATGAGCCGACGCCGCACGTGGATTGGTCGGCCGGCGCGGTATCGCTGCTGACCGAATCGCGCCCCTGGTCCACGCCCGACCGGCCGCGCCGCGCGGGCGTCTCGTCGTTCGGCATCAGCGGCACCAACGCGCACGTCATCGTCGAGCAGTATGCGCCGGAGCCCGAAAGCGACTCGCCCCCAGGCGATGACGTGGTGGCGCCGTGGGTCCTCTCGGCCCGGTCGGCCGAGGCGCTTGCGAACCAGGCGGCGCGGCTGCTGGCGCACGTGAAGGCCCACCCCGCGCTGCGGGTGGTCGACGTGGGCTGGTCGCTGGTCGCGACGCGGTCGCGCTTCGAGCACCGCGCGGTGGTCGTGGGCGCCACCGGCGCGCAGCTGCTGCGGGGGCTGGCCGAGTTGGCGGCCGGCGAGCAGGGGGCCGGCGTCGCGGTGGGCCGGGCGCACGCGCCCGGCAAGACGGTGTTCGTGTTTCCCGGCCAGGGCTCGCAATGGGCCGGCATGGGCGCCCAATTGCTGGACGGCTCAACGGTGTTCGCCGAGCAGCTGCACCGGTGCGCGGGGGCGCTCGCCGATCACGTCGACTGGTCGCTGATCGACGTCATCCGCGGCGCGCCGGGCGCGCCCGGACTGGACCGGGTGGACGTGGTGCAGCCGGCGCTGTGGGCGGTCATGGTGTCGCTCGCGGAGTTGTGGCGTTCGGTGGGCGTGGTGCCCGATGCGGTGATCGGCCATTCCCAGGGCGAAATCGCTGCGGCCTGCGTGGCGGGGGCGCTGTCGCTGGAAGACGCCGCCCGGGTGGTGGCGCTGCGCAGCAGGCTGCTGGTGGGGCTGTCGGGCCGGGGCGGCATGGTCTCGCTGGCCTGCGCCCTGCCGCGCGCCGAGCAGCTCATCGCGCCGTGGGGTGAGCGATTGAATATCGCCACGGTCAACGGTGTTTCGGCGGTGGTGGTCTCCGGCGAGGTGGGCGCGCTGACCGAATTGATGCGGCGGTGCGAAGCCGACAACATCCGCGCCCGCCGCATCGATGTCGACTACGCCTCGCATTCCGCCGCGGTGGACGCGATCCGCGAGCCCCTCGCCGCGGCGCTGGACGGCATTGCACCGCGGTCGTCCTCGGTCGCGTTCTTCTCCACCGTGACCGGTGAGCTCATGGACACCGCGGGACTGGACGCCGACTACTGGTTCCGCAGCATCCGGCAGACGGTGCAGTTCGAGCGGGCGGTCCGCGGCGCCTGCGACGCGGGCTATCGGGCGTTCATCGAATCCAGCCCGCACCCCGTGCTGATGGCCGCCATCGAAGAGACCATGCCCGACGACGAACAGGGCTGCGTCATCCCGTCGTTGGGCCGCGACGACGGCGGCCCGGACCGCTTCTGGCTCTCGGCCGGGCAGGCGTTCGTAGCGGGCGTGGGTGTGGACTGGCGCGCCGCGTTCGACGGCCTGGGCGGCCGGCGTGTCGACCTGCCCACGTACGGGTTTGTGCGGCAACACTTTTGGCTTCCGGGCGGATCGACGGGCTCGTCTGACGCCGCCACCCTGGGGGTTAGCGGTGCCGAGCACGGGCTGCTCGGCGCGGTGGTGCCCCGGCCCGACTCCGGCGGTGTGGCGCTCACGGGCCGGGTGTCGACGGCCGCCCACCCCTGGTTGGCCGATCACGCGGTGGGCCAGACCGTCTTGTTCCCCGGCGCGGGATTCGTCGAGCTGGCCATCCGCGCGGGTGACGAGGTCGGCTGCGGCGTGCTCGACGAGCTGACGCTGTCGGCGCCCTTGGTGCTGCCCGCCGGCGACGGAGTGCAGGTGCAACTCGTGGTCGGGGCGGCCGACGAGTCGGGTCGGCGTCGGCTGTCGGTGTATTCGGATGCCGCGCAGCCGGGTTCGGAGTGGGTGTTGCACGCCGAGGGACTGTTGCGGCCGGGGGCGGTGACGCCGGCCGCGGACCTCTCGGTGTGGCCGCCCATCGGGGCGACCGCGGTCGAGGTCTCGGGCGCCTACGCCGCGCTCGCCCGGCGCGGCTACGAATACGGCCGCGCATTCCAGGGATTGCGGGCGATGTGGCAGCGCGGGGACGAGCTCTTCGCCGAGGTCGCCGTGCCCGACGCCGCCGCGGCCGACGGCGGCTTCGGAATCCATCCCGTGCTGTTGGACGCCGCGCTGCACGCGATCGGGGCCGCCGGCGAGCAGGACATGACCGTGTTGCCGTTCTCCTGGCAGGGCGTGTCGTTGCACGCGTCGGGCGCGGCGCGGGCGCGGGTACGGATCGCGCCCGCCGGCGCCGGGGCGGTCTCGGTGGAATTGGCGGACGGAGCGGGGCTGCCGGTGCTGTCGGTGGGCGCGTTGGCCATGCGCCCGGTCTCCGCCGAGCAATTGGCCACCGCGGCGGTTCCCGCGCAGCGCCCGCTCGCCCAGGGAGTGCTCGACGTGACCTGGTCACCGATCACGCTGGGCGGCGAGGACGACGGCGCGAAGGCCACGGTGTGGGAGCTGGCCGATCACGGCGGCGACGTGGTGAAGTCGGTGCACGCGGCGGCCGCCGAGGCCTTGGAGGTGCTGCAATCGTGGTTGCGCGCCGACGGCGACGGGGTGCTGGCCGTGCGGACCCGCGGCGCGGTCGCGCTTGCCGGCGAAGACGTTTCGGACCTTTCCGGCGCCGCGGTGTGGGGCCTGGTGCGCTCGGCGCAGGCCGAGCACCCCGGCCGCATGGTGCTGATCGACTCCGACGGGTCGCTGGATGCCCACGCGGTAATCGGTTGCGGTGAGCCGCAAGTGGTGGTCCGCCGGGGTGTCGCCTATGCGGCCCGGCTGCGGCCGGTGCGGGCGGACTCCGCGATCGGCCTGCCGGCCGGCGGCTGGCGGTTGGACGCCGGCGGCGAGGGCACCCTGGAGGACCTCGTCGTAAGCCCTTGCCCGCGAACCGAATTGACTGCCGGGCAGGTGCGGGTGGCGGTGGCCGCGGTCGGGGTCAACTTCCGCGATGTGCTGGTGGCGCTGGGGATGTATCCCGGCGGCGGCCAGCTGGGGGCCGAGGGCGCCGGTGTGGTCGTCGAGGTCGCCCCCGACGTGACCGGGTTGGCCGTCGGTGATCCGGTCATGGGGTTGTTGGGGGTCGTCGGCTCCGAGGCGGTGGTCGACCAGCGATTGGTGACACCGGTGCCCGACGGGCTGTCGCTGGTCGCGGCCGCCGGCGTGCCGGTGGTGTTCCTCACCGCGCTGTACGGGTTGTCGGTGCTGGCGGGGCTGCGCTGCGGGGAGCGCGTGTTGGTGCACACCGCCACCGGGGGAGTGGGCATGGCCGCGGTGCAACTGGCGCGGCACTGGGGTGCGGAGGTGTTCGTCACCGCAAGCCGCGGCAAGTGGGATACCTTGCGCGCGATGGGATTCGACGACGACCACATCGGGGATTCCCGCACGCTCGAGTTCGAGGAGAAGTTCCGCGCGGTGGCGGGTGACCGCGGCTTCGATGTCGTGCTCAATTCCCTGGCCGGCGATTTCACCGACGCCTCGCTGCGGCTGTTGGCGCCCGGTGGGCGATTCATCGAGATGGGCAAGACCGACGTCCGCGACCCGCGCGTCGTCGCCGAACAATATGGGGGCGCCCAGTACCGGGCCTTCGACCTGTTGGAGGCCGGCCCGGACCGGACGGCGGCCATGCTGGCCGAGATCGTCGGATTGTTGACCCGCGGGGTCTTGACACCGTTGCCGCAGAGGACATTCGACGTCCGCTGCGCCGCGGCGGCCTACCGGTACGTCAGCCAGGCCCGCCACGTCGGCAAGGTCGCGCTCACCGTGCCGTCGGGGCCCGGCGAGGTGCTCAGCGGCTGCGGCGGCGGGCTGGCCGGGGGCAGTGTGGTGATCACCGGCGGCACCGGGATGGCCGGTTCGGCGCTGGCCCGCCACCTCGTCGACCGCTACGGGGTGGCCCACGTGGTGCTGGTCAGTCGGGCCGGCGCGGAGGCCCCCGGTGTCGCGGAACTGGTGGACGGGCTGAGGCGGGCCGGCGCCGACGTGTCGGTGGAGGCCTGCGACGTCGCCGATCCCGACGCGGTGGGGGCGATGCTTTCCCGGATACCGGCGCACTATCCGCTGCGCGGCGTCGTTCACGCCGCCGGGATCCTCGACGACGGGTTGATCTCGTCGCTGACCCCGGACCGGGTGGACGCGGTGCTGCGGGCCAAGGTCGACGGTGCCTGGAACCTGCACCAGCTCACCCGCGATCTGGATTTGTCGGCGTTCGTGGTGTTTTCGTCGATGGCCGGGATCGTGGGGACCCCGGGACAGGCCAACTACGCGGCAGCCAACAGCTTCCTCGACGGGCTGGCCGCCTACCGGCGCGCCCACGGCCTCGCGGGCCTGTCACTGGCCTGGGGCCTGTGGGAACAGGCCTCGGCGATGACGGCGCACCTCGGCGACCGGGACAAGGCCCGGATGAGCAGGATCGGCCTGGCGCCGCTGCCCACCGGGCAGGCCTTGGCGGCCTTCGACGCCGCCATGCTGGTCGACCGTCCGGTGCTGGTGGCCGCCGCCGTGGACCGGGCCGCCCTGTCGGACAACGTCGCCGCGCTGCCGCCGTTGCTGCGCGAACTCGCCGCCGGCCCGGCCCGGCGCGTGGTCGACGACACCGGCGCCGCCGCGTCGAGCACGGGTCTGAGCGCACGCCTGAACGGCCTGAGCCCCGAGGCCCGGCAGCGCGAATTGATCGACCTGGTTCGCGGCAACGCGGCGATGGTGCTGGGCGTGCCGAACCCGGCCGACATCAACGTCGGCCGCGCGTTCCAGGAGCTCGGCTTCGACTCGCTCACCGCGGTCGAGCTGCGTAACCGGCTCAAAAACGCGACGGGCCTTACCCTTTCGCCAACACTCATCTTCGACTACCCCACGCCGACCGTGCTGGCCGGGCACCTGGACACACAACTGGCGGGGGCCGGCACCGACGTGCAGCCGAACCTGATGGCCCGGGTCAACGACATCACCCGCGAACTGCAGGCGCTGCTGGGCGCGCCCGACTGGAATGCCGACGACCGCTCGGTGCTGCGGGCGCGCATCCACACCCTGCTCGGCGCCATTGCGCCCGCCGATCCGGCCGACTCCGAACACCTCGACGATGACCTCGATGCCGCCACCGAAAGCCAACTCTTTGCGATCCTCGATGAAGAACTCGGCCGCTGACACCCCGCCAGGAGCGGCAACGCCCGGCACCGCGCAGCACGTCGACTACCTGAAGCGCCTCACGGCGGATCTCAGGCGGACCCGGCGGCGCGTCGCCGAGCTGGAAGGCCAACTGTCCGAACCGGTCGCGGTGGTGGGCATGGCCTGCCGCTACGCCGGCGGCGTGGACACCCCGGACGCCCTCTGGGAGCTGGTCGCCGAGGGGCGGGACACGGTGTCGGACTTCCCGCTCGATCGCGGCTGGGACGTCGAGGGCCTCTACGACCCGGACCCGGACGCGAAAGGCAAGATGTACACCCGCCACGGCAGCTTCCTGCAGCACGCGGGGGACTTCGACGCCGGGTTCTTCGGCATCGGGCCCAGCGAGGCGCTGGCCATGGACCCCCAGCAGCGGATGATGCTGGAGATCTGCTGGGAGGCGTTGGAGCGCGCGGGAATTGACCCCTTCGCGCTGCGCGGCACGGCGACCGGAGTCTTCGCGGGGGTCATTCACGCCGGGTATGGCGGCGAGGTGAAAGGCGAGCTGGAGGGCTACGGGCTCACGGGCTCGACCTTGAGCGTCACCTCGGGCCGGGTGTCGTACGTGTTGGGGCTGGAAGGCCCGGCGGTCTCGGTGGACACCGCGTGCTCGTCCTCGTTGGTCTCCATGCACCTGGCCGCGCAGTCGTTGCGGTCCGGGGAATGCGACCTGGCGCTGGCCGGGGGAGTGACCGTCATGGCGACCCCGGCGGCGTTCGTCGAATTCAGCCGGCAGCGGGCGCTGGCGCCCGACGGTCGCTGCAAGGTGTACGCCGGGGCGGCGGACGGGACTTCGTGGTCGGAGGGCGCCGGTGTGCTGGTGCTGGAGCGGCTGGCCGACGCCCGGCGCCTGGGACACCCGGTCCTGGCGCTGCTGCGGGGCACCGCGGTGAACCAGGACGGCGCGTCCAACGGCTTGACCGCACCCAACGGGCCGTCGCAGCAGCGGGTCATCCGGGCCGCGTTGGCCAACGCCGGACTGACGGCGGCGGACGTGGATGCCGTGGAGGGCCACGGGACCGGGACCGTGCTCGGGGACCCCATCGAGGCGCAGGCGCTGCTCGCGACGTACGGACAGGACCGCCCGGCGGACCGCCCGCTGTGGCTGGGATCGATCAAATCCAACATCGGCCACACCTCGGCCGCGGCGGGCGTGGCCGGGGTGATCAAGATGGTGCAGGCGATGCGGCACGGGGTGTTGCCCAGGACGCTGCACGTGGATGTCCCGTCGCCCCACGTGGATTGGTCGGCCGGGGCGGTGTCGCTGCTGACCGACCCGCGGCCCTGGCCGGATCACGGCGGGCCGCGGCGGGCAGGCGTCTCCTCCTTCGGGATCAGCGGCACCAACGCCCACGTGATCGTCGAGCAGGCACCCGCCGAACCCAACGACGTGCCCGCGGCGCACGACGGCTCGAATCCCATTGTCCCGTGGGTGGTTTCGGCACGCTCGACCGACGCGCTGGCCGGTCAGGCCCAACGCCTGCTGGACCACCTGGGCGCCACACCGGATGTGCCCGCGGTGGACGTGGGCTGGTCGTTGGCGACCACCCGGGCGGCGTTCGAGCACCGCGCGGTGCTGATCGGCGCCGACCGTGCGGGCCTGTCAGCCGGCCTGGCGGGGTTGGCCGCGGGGGCGCCGGTCCCGGGCGCGATCACCGGGCGCACCCGCGCGGCGGGCAAGCGCGTGTTCGTGTTTCCCGGTCAGGGTTCGCAGTGGCTGGGCATGGGCGCGGCCTTGTACGAACGCTTTCCCGCGTTCGCCCAGGCTTTTGACGAGACGGTGACCGCGGTGGACGCCCACTGCCGGCTGCCGTTGCGCGAGGTGATGTGGGGCTCCGACGCGGAGTTGTTGCAGAGCACCGAATTCGCCCAGCCGGCGCTGTTCGCGCTGGAGATCGCGATGGCCGCGCTGTGGGAATCCCTGGGCGTCACACCGGATGTGGTGATCGGCCACTCCGTGGGGGAGATCGCCGCGGCCTGCGTCGCGGGCGCGCTCTCGCTGTCCGACGCGGCGCGATTGGTCGCGAGCCGGGGCCGGTTGATGGCGCAGTTGCCGCCCGGTGGGGTGATGATGGCCGTGACCGCGACCGAGGCCGACGTGGCGCCGCTGCTGAACGGCGACGTCGGCATCGCGGCGGTCAACGGCCCGCAATCGCTGGTGCTTTCGGGCTCGGAGTCGGCGGTGAAGGTGGTCGCGGACCGGCTGGCGGCCGGGGACGCCCGGGTGCGGCAGCTGGCGGTCTCGCACGCGTTCCACTCGCCGCTGATGGAACCCATGATGGGGGACTTCGCCGCGGTGGTGGCCGGCGTGTCGGCCCGCGAGCCGCGGATCGCGTTGGTGTCCAACCTGACCGGGCAACTGGCCGGGCCCGACTATGGGACGGTCGCGTACTGGGTTGACCATGTGCGCAAGCCGGTGCGGTTCGTCGACGGCGTGCAGCTGGCCGAATCGCTGGGCGCCGGTGTGTTTTTAGAGGTCGGCCCCGGGGCGGCGTTGACGGCCGCGGTCGACCAATGCCTGACGACCGACCGCGCGATCTCGGTGGTGTCGATGGCCAAGGGCCGCCCCGAGGTCGACTCGCTGCTGTCGGCGGCCGGACAGCTGTTCGCGACGGGTTCGGACCTGGACTGGTCGGCGGCGTTCACCGGGCTGAGCGCGCGGCGCATCCCGTTGCCGACGTATGCCTTTGTGCGGCGCCGGTTTTGGCTGTCGAGCGATTCGGTGGGATCGGCGAACATCGCCAGCCTGGGTCTGACCGAGGCCGAGCACGCGTTGCTGGGGGCGGTGGTGGACCGGCCGGATTCCGGCGGTGTGGTGTTGACGGGCCGGCTGTCGACGGCCGCCCAACCGTGGCTGGGCGACCACGCCGTGGCCGGCACGGTGCTGTTCCCCGGGGCGGGCTTCGTGGAGCTGGCGTTGCGGGCGGGTGACGAGGTCGGCTGCTCGGTGATCGAGGAACTGACGCTGTCGGCACCGCTAGCGGTCCCGGTGGGCGGGGTCGTGCAGCTGCAGGTGGTGGTGGAGGCGGCCGACGGCACCGGAGCGCGGGCCGTCTCCGTGTATTCGCGTGCGGCGCAAACGGATTGGATTTTGCACGCCGAGGGCTTGTTGCGCGACGGCGCGACCACCCCGGTGACGGATCTGTCGGTGTGGCCCCCCGTCGGCGCCGAGGCGGTGGACGTGGCCGGCGCGTACGACGGCCTGGCGGACCGCGGCTACGGGTACGGCCCGGCCTTTCAGGGGTTGCGGGCCGTGTGGCGGCGGGGGGCCGAAACGTTCGCCGAGGTCGAGCTCCCGCAGCACGCCGGTGTCGCGACCGGCGGCTTCGGCATCCACCCGGTGCTGCTGGACGCGGCGTTGCACGCGCTCGGGGTGGCCGACGAGCGGATCGAGACCGTGTTGCCGTTCTCCTGGCAGGGCGTGAGCCTCTACGCCGCCGGTGCATCGCGGGTCCGGGTGCGGCTGGCACCGGCGGGCACCGGCGCCGTGTCGGTCGACCTGGCCGACGCGTCGGGCCTGCCGGTGCTCTCGGTGCGGGAGTTGGTGACGCGCGCCGTGTCGGCCGACCAATTGAGGGCGGCGCTGGCGGCCCGCGCCGGGAGCGGCGAGCTCCTCGACGTGGTGTGGTCGCCGATCTCGCTCCCGGGCAACGGGGTTGGCCAGGGCGTGACCGTATGGGAGCCGCCCCCCGGCGCTTCGATCACCGCGGTCTACACCGCGGCGCACGAGGCCCTCGGCGTCTTGCAGTCCTGGCTGTCCGGCGACGCGGCCGGGACGTTGGTGGTGCAGACCCGTGGTGCGGTGACCCTGTCCGCTGACGACGTCTCCGACCTGGCCGGCGCGGCCGTCTGGGGGCTGGTGCGCTCGGCGCAGGCCGAGCATCCGGGCCGCATCGTGTTGGTCGACACCGACGGCTCGTTGGACGTCGCGACGGTGATCGGTTGCGGCGAACCGCAATTGGTGGTGCGCGACGGCATCGCCCACAGTGCCCGGCTGAAGCCGGCCGGCCAGCGGGCGCTGTTGTCGCTGCCCGAGCCGCCGTCGGTGTGGCGGCTGGCCGCCGGCGACGCCGGGACGCTGGAGGATCTGGCGGTCCAGGAGTACCCGCCGGCGGAGCTGGAAGCCGGACAGGTGCGGGTGGCGGTGGCCGCGGCCGGGGTGAATTTCCGGGACGTGCTGGTGGCGCTGGGCATGTATCCCGGTGCCGCGCAGTTGGGTGCCGAGGGCGCCGGCATCGTGACCGAAGTCGGTTCCGGCGTCACCGATGTGGCCGTCGGCGACGCGGTGATGGGGATCTTCGGGCTGGCGGGTTCGGAGGCGACCGTCGATCGGCGGCTGGTCACGCGGGTGCCGCGGGGCTGGTCGATGGCTCAGGCCGCCGGCGTGCCGGTGGTGTTCCTGACCGCGTACTACGGGCTCTCGGTGTTGGCCGGACTGCGGGCGGGCCAACGGGTGCTGGTGCACGCGGCCACCGGCGGGGTCGGCATGGCCGCGGTGCAGCTGGCCCGGCATTGGGGCGCGGAGGTGTTCGCGACGGCCAGTCGCGGCAAATGGGACACGCTGCGCGCCATGGGTTTCGACGACGCCCACATCGCGGATTCGCGGACGCTGGAGTTCGAGCACAAGTTCCGCGCGGCGGTGGGCGCCGGGGGCTTCGGCGTGGTGCTCAACTCCCTGGCCGGTGAATTCAACGATGCGTCCCTGCGGCTCTTGGGCCGGGGTGGTCGTTTCATCGAGATGGGCAAGACCGACCTGCGTGATCCGGATATCGTCGCGCACGCCCACCCCGGGGTGGGGTACCGCGCCTTCGACCTGATGGAGGCCGGCCCGGATCGAATCGCGGAGATGCTGGCCGAATTGATGACATTGTTCGCCGGCGGGGCCCTGGCGCCGTTGCCGGTCAAGGCTTTCGACGCGCGGAGCGCCGCCGACGCCTACCGCTTTGTCAGCCAGGCCCGTCACATCGGGAAGGTCGTGCTCACCATGCCGGACGGCCCCGCGGGGCTGGCGGGCGGGACCGCGCTCATCACCGGCGGCACCGGCATGGCGGGGTCGGCGGTGGCCCGCCACCTCGTCGAGCGGCACCGGGTGCCCCACGTGATGCTGGTCAGTCGCGGCGGGGAGCAGGCCGCCGGAATCGCCGAGCTGGCAGGCGAATTGCGCGACCTGGGCGCCTCGGTGTCGGTGGCTGCCTGCGATGTCGGCGACCGGGACGCGGTCGCGGCCCTGCTGGCGCGGGTGCCCTCGCACTACCCGCTGCGGTCGGTGTTCCACGCCGCGGGGGTGATCGACGACGCGATGGTCGCGTCATTGACTCCCGCGCGTATCGACGCGGTGTTGCGCGCCAAGGTCGACGGCGCGTGGCACCTGCACGAGCTGACCAAAGAACTGGACCTGGCCGCGTTCGTGGTCTTTTCGTCCATGGCCGGCATCGTGGGTGCGCCGGGTCAGGGCAACTATGCAGCGGCCAACAGCTTCCTCGACGCGCTGGCGGCCCATCGCCACGCCCGGGGACTGCCGGGATTGTCGGTGGCGTGGGGGATGTGGGAAGAGCCGTCGGCGATGACGCACCACCTCGGCGAGGCCGATCGGGCCAGGATGAGCCGGGCCGGGCTGAGCGCGTTGTCCACCCGGCAAGCGCTGGACCTGTTGGACGCCGCGCTGCTCGGCGACCGGCCCATGGTGGTGGGCACCCGCCTCGACCGGGGCGCGCTGGCGCACCACAGCGCCACGCTGCCGCCGCTGCTGAGCCAGCTGGCCACCCGCCCCGCCCGGCGGGTCCTCGAGCACACCGACATGGTGTCCCTGACGGGCCTGCGGGCGCGCCTGGACGGCCTGAGTCCCGAACAGCGACAAGCCGAATTGGTGGAACTGGTCTGCGGCAACGCGGCCACGGTACTGGGGCACACCACCGCCGACGTCAACGCCGACGACGCGTTCGGTGACCTCGGTTTCGACTCGCTGACCGCCGTCGAACTGCGAAACCGGCTCAAAATCGCTACCGGGCTTACCCTTTCACCCACGCTGATCTTCGATTACCCCACGCCGGCCGCCTTGGCCGAACACCTCGGAACCGAACTGGCCACCGGCTCCGTCGCCGCCCCGGCCACCGAGCCCGATCGCATCGCCCGGTTCGACGACATCGCGCGGGAACTGCAGGCACTGCTGGGCCGGCCCGGGCTGAGCCCCGCCGACCGGGCACAGCTCGTCGCCCGGCTCGAGGGTCTGCTGGCGACGGCGACCGGTCCGACACCGTCCGCGCTGCCGGATCAGCCTGAGGACGCGTTCGACGACGACCTCGCCACCGCCACCGAGAGTCAGCTCTTTGCCATCCTCGACGACGAAGTCGGCCCCTGACCTTGGCCTCGACAGACGTAGCGATCATCGGGCTGGCGTGCAAGTTCCCCGGAGCGGCCGGCCCCGAGGCCTTGTGGCGGCTCATCCGCGACGGGCGGGAGAACACCCAATTCGCCGGGGAAGCACAGCAATTCGATGCCGACTTCTTCAACCTGTCGCCGCGCGAGGCGTGCGCGATGGACCCGAGGCAACGGCTGGCCCTCGAACTGACCTGGGAGCTGTTCGAGAACGCATTCATCGTTCCCGACACACTGCGGACAGAACCGGTTTCGGTGTACCTCGGGGTGATGACGGATGACTACGCCGCGCTGACCCTGCGCGACCTCGCCGACAACCTCGACCACCACACGTTCACCGGCATCAGCCGGGCGATGATCGCCAACCGGATCTCGTATGCCTTCGGGCTGCAGGGGCCCAGCATGACCGTCGACTCCGGCCAGTCCTCGTCCCTGGTGGCGGTGCACCTCGGATGCGAAAGCGTGCGGACCGGGCAGTCGTCGCTGGCCATCGCGGGCGGGGTTCACCTCAACCTGGCCGACGAAATCGCCATGCTGGAACGGGAATTCGGCGCCGTGTCGGTGTCCGGCCACACCTACGCTTTCGATCGGCGCGCCGACGGTTACGTGCGCGGTGAGGGCGCGGGGCTGGTGCTGCTGAAGCCCCTGCCGGCCGCGCTCGACGACGGCGATCGCATCCACGCCGTCATTCGCGGCAGCGCCGTCGCCAACGCCGGGCACAGCCCGGCCGGCCAGACCGTGCCGTCGGCGCGTGGCGAGGCCGACGTGATCCGCCGCGCGCTCGCCGACGCCGGCCTCGAGGCGGCGGACATCGACTACGTCGAGGCCCACGGCACGGGAACCAAAGTGGGTGACGCGATCGAAGCCCAAGCGCTGGGTGAGGTTTTCGGCGTGCGCGCACACGATCCGGTTCGGGTGGGATCGGTGAAGACCAACATCGGCCACGCCGGCGGCGCCGCCGGGGTGGCGGGTCTGCTCAAGGCCGTCCTGTCGATCCACCATTCGACGATTCCGCCGAGCCTCAACCATGCCGGCCCAGATCCCGAGGTGGATCTGAATCGCCTTGGACTGCAAGTCAATACCGTGGCGGTGCCCTGGCCGTCCACGCGCCACCCGCGGCGGGCCGGGGTGTCCTCGTTCGGCATGGGCGGGACGAACGCGCACCTCGTCGTGGAACAGCCTCCCGCCCAACCCGATGCGGCGCAATCGAACTCAGGCTTCACGGTGCCGTGGGTGCTCTCGGCCCGATCCGAACGCGCGCTCACCAACCAGGTGCGGCGGCTGTCGGACCACCTGGCCGAGCGGGAGGATCTCACCCCCCTCGACGTGGCCTGGTCATTGGTCAGCACCCGGGCGTCTTTCGAGCATCGCGCGGTCGTGGTGGGTGGCGATCGTGGGGAGTTGGCAACGGGATTGGCGGCGCTGGCGGCGGGGCAGCCACATTCGGGTGTGTCGGTGGGCCGGGGCATGCCGCCGGGCAAAACGGTGTTCGTCTTTCCCGGCCAGGGTTCGCAGTGGCTCGGGATGGGGCGCCAACTCTACGACCGCTTCGAGGTGTTCGCCCGCGCCTTCGACGAGGCCGTCGAAGTGGTGGACGGGCATGTGCGGCTGCCCTTGCGCGAGGTGATGTGGGGCGCGGGCCCGGAGTTGTTGCAGAGCACGGAGTTTGCCCAGCCGGCATTGTTCGCGTTGGGGATCGCGCTGGCGGCGTTGTGGCAATCCTTCGGTGTCGCACCGGATGTGGTGATGGGACATTCGGTGGGGGAGATCACCGCGGCGTGCGTGGCCGGGGCGCTGTCGCTGCCCGATGCGGCCCGGCTGGTGGCGGCCCGCGGCCGGCTGATGGGACGGCTGCCGGCCGGTGGGGTGATGGTGGCGGTCGGCGCCGGCGAGGCCGAGGTGGCCGCGTTGATGGACGGTGGGGTGAGCATCGCGGCGGTCAACGGCCCGCAGTCGGTGGTGCTCTCCGGCGAACAGACACCGGTCGCGGCGCTGGCCGATCGGCTGGCGCAAACCGGTCGGCGCGTACACCGGTTGGCGGTCTCCCACGCGTTTCATTCGCCAATGATGGAGCCCATGCTGGGCGAGTTTTCCGCGGTGGCGGCCGGCATCGAACCGCGGCGCCCCCGAGTCGAGTTGGTCTCGAACCTGACCGGGCGGCCGGCCGATGCCGAGTACGGATCGGCGCAGTACTGGGTGGAACACGTGCGCCGGCCGGTGCGCTTCTTCGAGGGGGTGCGCGCCGCCGAGGCGGGCGGCGCCGCGATTTTCCTCGAGCTGGGACCGGGCGCGGCGCTGACGGCCGCCGTGGACCAATCGCTGAGCGCCGAGCGGGCGGCGTCGCTGGCCACCATGCCCAAGGACCGCCCCGAGACGGAATCGACGCTGGCCGCCGCCGGGCAGCTGTTCACCCGCGGACTCGACCTCGACTGGGCGGGCGTCTTCGCCGGCCTGAACGCGCGGCGGGTCGAATTGCCGACGTATGGCTTTGCGCGAGAGAGGTTTTGGCTCGGCGACGGGCGCGGGCCGGGGGGATCGGGGGCCGCGCCCGCCGCCGTGACGCGCTCGCCCGACTTGGCCCAGCGGTTGCACGGCCTGCCGCGCGACGAACAGCAGCGTGTGCTGCTCGGGTTGGTGTGCGAGCACGCGGCGGCCGTGCTGGGATATCCGGGCGGACAGGCCATCGACCACGACCGCGCCTTCGGCGACCTCGGGTTCGACTCACTGACCGGGGTCGAATTGCGCAATCGCCTCACCACACATGCCGGGACGGCGTTGTCACGCACGGTGATCTTCGACTACCCGACCCCGGCCGCGCTGGCCGATCATCTTCGCCGGCAACTACTCCATGACGATCGCGAGGAATCCGACGACGAAAAACTATGGTCCGCGCTGAGGAGGATTCCTGTGCGTGAACTTCGCAGAACGGGATTGCTCGACAAACTCCTATTACTCGCCGGTGTGCCGGAAACACCCGAAGGCGACGCAAATGAACCCGGTCCCAGCGGTGACGATATCGATTCTTTGAGCCCCGACGATTTAATCGCCATGGCGCTCAATGCGGCGGAAGACGACGAAATCGAATGACGAATTCCCCGCTGGCGGACATGATTACGCGTACACCACGCGCAGTCAATCTGACATGTGTTGAATACCAGAAACTTTTGCAAGACCACAGCCAACCGAATAAACTTCCGGCATTACGCGGAATCGTGTTCACGTTGGTTGGCAATCAAGAGAGTAGAGCATGAGCGTCATCGCGGGTGTGTTCGGCGCTTTGCCGCCGCATCGGTACAGCCAACGCGAAATCACCGACCACATCGTCGAGTTCCCCGCGTTGAAGGAACACGAAGAGATCGTCCGGCGTCTGCACGCCGCCGCCAAGGTCAACAGCCGCCACTTCGTCCTGCCGCTCGAGCGGTACCACGCGCTGACCGACTTCGGTGATGCCAATGAGGTCTTCATCGACAAGGCCGTGGAACTTGGCTGCGACGCGCTGCTCGGCGCCCTCGACGAGGCGGGGCTCGTCCCGCAAGACATCGACACGATCGTCACCACGACCGTCACCGGCGTCGCGGTGCCGTCGCTCGACGCCCGGATCGTGGGGCGCCTCGGCCTGCGCCCGGACGTGCGCCGCGTGCCGCTGTTCGGGCTGGGCTGCGCCGGCGGGGCGGCGGGGGTCGGCAGGCTGCACGACTACCTGCGTGGCGCCCCCGACGGCGTCGCCGCCCTGGTGTCGGTCGAGCTGTGCTCGCTGACCTTCCCCGCGGTCGGCCCGACGGTGTCGGGGCTGGTCGGGACCGCGATGTTCGGCGATGGTGCCGCCGCGGTGGTCGCCGTCGGCGACCGTCGCGCCGAGCAGCTGAGCGCGGCCGGGCCCGACATCCTCGATTCGCGCAGCCGCCTGTACCCCGAATCGCTGCACATCATGGGCTGGAACGTCGGCTCGGCCGGCATTCAGCTGGTGATGTCGCCGGAACTGCCCGCCGTCATCGACCGGTACCTGGCCGACGACGTGAGCCGGTTCCTCGCCGCGCACCAGCTGACCAAGGACGACGTCGGCGCCTGGGTGACGCACCCCGGCGGCCCCAAAGTCATCAATACCATCGCCAAGTGCCTCGAGCTGCCGCCGGAGGCGCACGAGCTGACCTGGCGCTCGCTCGGCGAAATCGCGAACCTGTCGTCCGCGTCGGTGCTGCACATCCTGCGGGACACCATCGCCAAGCCACCGCCCGGCGGAAGCCCCGGGCTGATGATCGCGACGGGACCCGGCTTCGGGTCCGAACTGGTGCTGCTGCGCTGGCACTGAGCGGGTCGCTTCCGTAGGCGGCCGGTGTTGTCGGTGGTGGCTGTGATGATGACAGCATGTCGTCGATCGCGTCCGCTGAGGCCGTGGTGGTCACTGCGAGTGACCGTCTTGAGGTGCTGTTCGGGGAGTTGGCGGAGTTGGCGGGTCAGCGCAATGCGATTGATGGGCGCATTGTGGAGATCGTCGCCGAGATTGATCGTGACCAATTGTGTGGTGTGACCGGGGCGCGCTCGGTGCCGGCGTTGGTGGCCTGGAAGCTGGGCTGCTCGTCGGCCAACGCGCACACGATCGCCACCATCGCGGGCAGGCTCGAGGAGTTCCCGCGCTGCACCGCCGGCCTGCGGGAGGGTCGGCTGTCGGCCGATCAGGTCGGGGTGATCGCGGCGCGCGCCGGGCAGGGATCCGATGAGCATTACGCGCAGCTGGCCGCGGTCGCGACGGTCAATCAGCTGCGTACCGCGGTCAAGCTGGAACCGCGACCCGAACCTGAACCTCGGTCCGAGTCAGAGTCCGAGTCCGAGCTCGAACCTCGGCCCGAGATCGAGCCTGAGCGTTCGATCACTACGACCGCCACTGAGTGGGGCGCCTGTTATCGGATCACGCTGGGCCACTTGGATGCCGCGAAGTTCGACGCCGCTTTGGCGTCTCATCGTGAGGCGCTGATCGCCGAGTGGAAACACGACCACGCAAACGGCGCGGGCGTTTCCGATCAGCGGCCCCCGTTGCCCAGCACCGTCGATGCGTTCATGCGGCTGGTCGAGGCGGGTTGGGACGCCGAGGCCGCCCGTCGCCCGCATGGGCAGCACACCACCGTGGTGGCCCACCTCGACGTCGGGCAGCGCGTGGCAACCCTGCATCTGGGTCCGCTGCTCTCGGATGCCGAACGCCGCTTGTTGACCTGCGATGCCACCTGTGAGGTCTGGTTCGAACGCGACGGGCAGGTTATTGGGGCCGGGCGGGTGACGCGGGTGATCAATCGGCGGCTTCGCCGCGCGCTGGAATATCGCGACCGCACGTGCGCGGTGCCCGGCTGCGGGGCCACCCGGGGCCTGCACGCGCATCACCTGTGGCACTGGGAGGACGGTGGCCCCACGGAGTTGGCCAACCTGGTGCTGGTCTGCCCCTATCACCACCGGTTGCATCACCGGGGCGTTATCACCCTCACCGGACCCGCAGACGCCCTGACCGTGACCGACGACGCCGGCCGGGTACTGAGCCCGGGCTCACTGGCACACCCACCCACCCGACCCCCGCCCGCGGTGCCGCCGTGTCCGGGACCTACCGGGGAACGCGCCGACTGGTGGTGGTATGACCCCTTCCAACCCCAACCACCACCGACAAACAACTAGCCCGGCCAGTGCTAGCGATCAAACACGTTGGTGCATAACGAAATTCGTTCGCACCACCAGGTCGCACACCTACACCGCATCACGAAAGCTGTAGCCGCTCACCGCTATTCGAGCAATTCCGAAAGCTCCAGCCAACGGCTCTCGGTCGCGGCGACCTCGTCTTCGAGCGCGCGCAGCTCCTGCGTGAGCCGGGTGATGCCGACATGGTCGGACTGGTCGTGGGCGGCGAGTTCGTGGTGTTTGTCCTCGATCCGGTCCGCCAGCCGCGCGAGCTGGCGGTCGAGGGAGGCTACTTCTTTCTCGGCGGCGCGGCGCTGGGCGCCCGACATCGCGGGCCGCGACGCCTGCGACGGCTGCGACTCCTGCG
This sequence comes from Mycobacterium sp. 5-140-3-2, assembly GCF_035666375.1. Taxonomy (NCBI): domain Bacteria; kingdom Bacillati; phylum Actinomycetota; class Actinomycetes; order Mycobacteriales; family Mycobacteriaceae; genus Mycobacterium; species Mycobacterium sp. 5-140-3-2. Next base: position 3,179,423 of record NZ_CP142025.1, on the reverse strand, counting down.
CCGACCGCGAAGCCTGCGCCGGCCGCGCCTCTTCGGTGCCCGCCCCGTCCTGCCGCCGCTCGGCCAGCCGCAGGTACTCGTCGACGCCGCCGGGCAGGTGCCGCAACCGGCCGTCGAGCACCGCGTACTGCTGATCGGTGACCCGCTCCAGCAGATAGCGGTCGTGCGAGACGACGATCAGCGTTCCCGCCCAGGAGTCGAGCAGATCCTCCATTGCCGCCAGCGTGTCGGTGTCCACGTCGTTGGTCGGCTCGTCGAGCAGCAACACGTTGGGCTCGGACAGCAACGTGAGCATCAGCTGCAGCCGCCGACGCTCGCCGCCGGAGAGATCCGCCACGCGGGCGGACAGCTGGCCGCGTCCGAAGCCGAGCCGCTCGAGCAGCTGGGCCGGGGTCACCTCACGGCCGTCGACCTGGTAGGCGCCGGGCAGCCGGCCCAGCACGTCGGCGATCCGGTCGTCGTCGACCGCGCCCAGCGCGTCGCCCTGTTGGTCGAGGACCGCCAGCCGCACCGTCTTGCCGCGTTTGACGCGGCCGGCATCGGGCGCGATCGTGCCGTCGATCAACCCCAGCAGCGTGGACTTCCCGGCGCCGTTGGCCCCGACGATGCCGGTGCGCTCGCCCGGGGCGATCCGCCACTCGACGTCGCGCAGCACCGGCCGGCCGCCAAACGAGACCGACACGTCGAGCAGATCGATCACGTCCTTGCCGAGCCGGGCGCTCGCCAACTTGGCCAACTCGACGGTGTCACGCAGCGGCGGCACGTCGGCGATCAGCTGGTTGGCGGCCTCGATCCGGAACTTGGGCTTGGAGGTCCGCGCCGGGGCGCCGCGACGCAGCCACGCCAGCTCCTTGCGCATCAGGTTCTGCCGCTTGGCTTCGGCGGCGGCGGCCATCCGGTCTCGCTCGACGCGCTGCAGCACGTAGGCCGCGTACCCGCCGTCGAACGGCTCGACGATCCCGTCGTGCACCTCCCACGTCGTGGTGGCGACCTCATCGAGGAACCAGCGGTCGTGGGTGACGAGCAGCAGCCCGCCGGTGTTGCGCGCCCAGCGCCCCTTCAGGTGGCCGGCCAGCCAGGTGATCCCCTCGATGTCCAGGTGGTTGGTGGGCTCGTCGAGCGCGATGACGTCCCATTCGCCCACCAGCAACCTGGCCAGCTGCACCCGCCGGCGCTGCCCACCGGAGAGCGTGGCAACCGTTGCGTCCCAAGCGATGTCGGAGACCAGCCCGGTGACCACGTCGCGGACCCGCGGGTCGCCGGCCCACTGGTGTTCGGCGGCGTCGCCGACCAGGGTCCACCCCACGGTGTGGTCGGGGTCCAGGGTGTCGGCCTGGCTTAGCGCGCCGACCCGCAGCCCGCTGCGCCGGGTGACCCGGCCGGAGTCGGGCTGTTGCTGGCCGGTGAGCAGCCGCAGCAGGCTGGACTTGCCGTCGCCGTTGCGCCCGACGATGCCGATTCGCGCGCCGTCGTTGACCCCGAGCGTGATCGACCCGAACACCACCCGGGTCGGGTATTCGAGGTGTACGGCCTCGGCTCCGAGTAGGTGCGCCACCGGCCCGACCCTACTGGCGCGTGCTATTCCAGCGTCAGCAGCGCCTGGTCCACATGGCTTTGCGTTTCCGCTGACGCCTTGCTGGCCACGGCGTCCAGGAAGCGGCCGGCGACGTCGCGCACCTTGAGGTTGGACTCCTGGGAACGCCACACCAGGATGTCGAACGCCCGCTCGGCGGAAATGCCGTAGGTGACCATCAGCACGCCCTTGGCCTGCTCGATGCGGGCTCGGGCGTCGGCGACCGCCGACAGCACGTTGGTGATGTCGGTGTGCAGCGAGTCGGTGACGTCGACGTAGAAGCCGGACGTGCCGGCCAGCGCACCGGCGTCGTCGACCATCCGATCCCCGGCGACGACGACGCAGTGGGTGCGCCCGGCGGTGTCGATGATGCGGTGTCGGCTGCTGAACGGCTTCCCCTTAATCACCCGCTCCAGCACGGCGGCCACCCGTTCGCGGTCCTCGGGATGCTTGTGTTGCAGCAACAGTTCCGTGGTGGGCTGCACCTGTCCGGGCTTGTAGCCGTGCATGCGCGCCACCGCGTCCGACCATTCCCAGCGATGGCCGTCCAGAAAGAACCGGAACCGGCCGACGCGCTGCGGATCGCCGAGACCGAGCACCGAGTCGACCGCGCTGAGGTCGCGCTCCTCGACGACGTCACGCATGAGCGCCTCGTGGCGCTCCACGGTTTCGTCGTCCGAGTTCACTTTCATCGCGCCTTGCTCCATTTCCGTTTGTGAAAACCCTGGCGTATCGGTTCCCGTTTTTTGCCCCGTCCATGCCTGCCGGCAGCGGCGGGGTTCTCAGGCCACCCGGTACCGCTCGGCGTCGCTGTGCTTGAACTCCAGGCCGAACCCGGGCCGGTGTTGATCCGGCCGCAGGGCGCCGCCCTCGGGGGCGAGCGCGCCCTCGAAGAGCATGTGCTCGATGCGGTGGTGATCGTGGAAGTACTCCAGGTGCCGCAGATTCGGGATGGCGGTGGCGACGTGGGCGTGCAGGTTGGGGGCGCAGTGCCCGGAGACGTCCACGTTGCGGGCGGCGGCCACGGCGGCGGCGCGCACCCAGTCGGTGATGCCCCCGCAGCGGGTGACGTCGATCTGCAGGCAGTCGACCGCGCCGGCGGCCAGCATTCGGTGGAAATAGGCCAGGTCATAGCCGTATTCGCCGGCGGTGACGTCCGGGGTCACCTGGTCGCGCACCTCGCGGAGCCCGGCCAGGTCGTCCGAGGAGACGGGTTCTTCGAACCACGTGACGTCATGATCGGCCATGGCGTGGGCCACCCGGATCGCCTGCTTGCGTTGGTAGGCTCCGTTGGCGTCGACGTAGAGTTCGGTGCCGGGCCCTATCACCTTGCGTGCCAAGGCTATTCGATCAAGATCGCGACGCTCGTCGGAGCCCCATGACTCGCCGATCTTGATTTTGACGCGCGGGATCTGCCACTCGTCGACCCAGCGTTCGAGCTGGGCGCGGGTGGTGCGTTCGTCATACGTGGTGAAGCCGCCGCTGCCGTAGATCGGCACCGCGGGATGCGCCATGCCGAGCAGTCGGCACACCGGCAGCGCCAGCAGCTTGCCCTTGAGGTCCCACAGCGCGGTGTCGATCGCCGAAATCGCGCACGACACCAACCCCGGCCGCCCGTTGTTGCGCATCGCCTTGACCATCGACTCCCACCGGGCGGGGATGTCGACGGCGTTGTGCCCGGTGAGCGTGCCGGCCAGCGGCCCGGTGATCAGCTTGCCGCAGGCGCCGTCGCCATAGGTGTAGCCGATTCCGCGCTCGCCTCCGGCCGACACCTCGGCCAGCACCAGCGTGGTCGACGACCAGGCCAGGGTCCCGTCGGCTTCCGGTGCGTCGGTGGGGATCTTGTAGACCTGCGCGCTGACCTCGTCGATGGTCGTGTCGAGCCGGGCGGCGGTCGTCATCGCGCCCACCGGCGGCCGGCGCGCGCCGCGAGCCACGCGCCCACACCCGCGGCGCCCAGCGCGCCGGTGCCGCTGACGACCGGGTGCTGCGACGCCCACAGCTGCGGGCTGTGGGTGTGCGACTCGTCGTCGAATTCGCCGCGGGCGCCGTGATCGCTGCCGGGTTGCGAGTCGAGCGGTTCCCAGAGGTTGTGGGGCCGGCCGGCGCTGACGTGCTCCTCGGTCTGCTGCGAGTCGTATCCGGTGCGGCCGAGGTAGCGGTCCAGCAGCGGCGCGACGAACTTCTGCGCCAGCAGCGTCACCATGGTGGAGTCGCCGACCCAATACTGTTTGCGCCCTGGGTGATCCGCGGCGTACAGCACGCCGCGGGCGGCGACCTCGGGCTGATAGATCGGCGGCACCGGTTGGGGGTGGCGGGGCAGCCGGGACAGCACCCACGAGAACTGCGGGGTGTTGACCGCGGGCATCTGCACCACGGTGATCCGCACCTTCGAGCCCTCGTGAAGCAGCTCGCAGCGCACCGACTCGGTGAACCCGTTGATGGCGTGTTTGGCTCCGCAGTAGGCCGATTGGAGCGGGATGGATCGTTGCCCGAGCGCGGAGCCGACCTGCACGATGGTGCCGCGGTCGCGGGGGCGCATCTTGGCCAGCGCGGCCATGGTGCCGTGCACGTAGCCGAGGTAGGACACCTCGGTCACGCGTTTGAACTCCTCGGGGCTGATCTCGGTGAACGGCGCGAACACCGAGGTGAACGCGACGTTGACCCACACGTCGATGGGACCGAATGCGGCTTCGGCCTCGTCGGCGGCGGCGACGACGGCCGCGTGGTCGGCCACGTCGGTCGGGATGGCCAGGGCTTTGCCGCCGCCGTTCTCGACGTCACGGGCCGCGCCTTCCAGCCCGGCGGCGCCGCGGGCGAGCAGGGCGACGTTCGCGCCGCGCTGCCCGAACTCCTTCGCGGTGGCGCGCCCGATGCCGGCGCTGGCTCCCGTGATCACCACTGTCTGAGTCATCGCAATCCCTTTCGCTCGGTGTCGGGCACCCGATCAGTCATGGTGGGCGGCGTCGTCGGTGAGGGTGGCGGTGCATTCCAGCATCAGCGCGTGCGCGAATGCCTGTGGGAGGTTGCCGCGGAGCTGGCGCTGCTGCACGTCGTATTCCTCGCAGAACAGGCCCGGCGGCCCGCAGGCGGTGCGGTTGCGCTCGAACCACCGCATCGCGCAATGGGCATGGCCCTGTTGGTGTTCGGCCAGCGCCATCATGAACCCGCAGAGCAGGAACGCTCCCTCGGCGTCGCCGAGGTCGCGTTCGTCGTGCCGGAAGCGGTAGACGAACCCGTCGTCGGCGAGTTCCCGGCGAACGGCGTCCAGCGTGGCGATGGTCCGCGGGTCGTCGGCGGGCACGGCCCCGCGCACCGGCGGCAGCAGCAGCGATGCGTCGACCCCCTTCTGCCCGGGGCTGCGTTGCCAATACCCGTGCGGGTGCAGGCTTTCCGATGCGGTCTCGGCGAGGATCGCGTCGGCCAGCGGAGCGCACGCAGCCACCTCGGGTCCGGCGCCGGCCAGTTTCGCGACGGCGCGTAACCCCCCCACGCAGGCCAGACGTGACTGCGTCCAGCGCTCGTTGTCGATCTCCCAGACGCCCGCATCCGGTTCGCGCCAACGCTTTTCGATGGCCTTAATCGCGGTCTGCGCCGCGCGCCAGCCGTCGGCATCGAGTCGGTCGGCGGCGCCCGCCTTGGCCAGCAGCTGGAGTGCCTCGCCGAAGGCATCCAGCTGGAATTGCTGATTGACCCAGTTGCCGATCTTGTCGGCGCCGCCGGGATAGCCGGGCAGGTCGAGCGTTTCCTCCCCGGGCACGGCGCCGCCGGTGATGGTGTAGGCGGGCTTGAGGTTCGGGCCGTCCTCGAGCAGCCGGGCGCTGATGAACTCCACCGCCCGGTCGAGCAGCTCGGTCGTGCCGACGGCGGCGGCGGCCATGCCCGCGTACACCTGGTCGCGGATCCAGGAATAGCGGTAGTCGTAATTCTGGTTGGAGTGCGCGCGTTCGGGCAGGCTCATGGTGGCGGCGGCGACCATGCCGCCGCCGCTGCTGGTCAGTCCCCGCAGCACGGCGTAGGAGCTGCGCCCGTCGCGGGGAGCGATGGTGCAGCTCAGCTCGGGCACACTGCGCTGCCAGGCCGCGGGGGTGGCCTCCCAGGCCAGGTCGGGGTCCGGGGGCTGGTCGGGCAGTGCGTGTTCCGACAGTTCGAGCACCAGGTCGTGGTGCTGGCCCTCCTCGAGTGTGATCTCACAGGTGAGCAACTCGCCCTTCTCCTGGGCGGCCCGGACGGGGCGCGCGTCGCAACCGGCCTGCCAGCGCCAGCGCAGCGGCCCCGAGCGGGCGCTCCACACCCGGTCATGAACGGTCGCCTTGCCGGGGCCGTGCCGGCCGAATCCCGCACTCGGCGCCAGCAGCACCCGCACCCGCGCCGTCCCGCGGCAGCCGGTGAGCCGCCGCAGCAGCACCGCCCGGTCCGGGTCGCCCGGAAAGGCCAGCGCGTCACGGCATTCCACGATGCCGTCGCGGGTGGTCCACCGGTTGCGCCAGATCAGGCTGCCCGGTTCGTAGTAGCCGCCCCAGACGTGCCGCACGTCGGTCGGGGTGACGGCGTAAACCCCGCCGCCGCCAATGAGATTGGAGAAGACGGCGTCGGAATCCCAGTGCGGCGCGCACATCCACGCCACGTCGCCCTGCGGTCCGATCAGCGCGCCCCGCTCGCCGTCTGCGAGCAGCGCGTACTCGCGCAGCACGCGGGGGGCGAAGGTGGTCGCGGTGTCGATCTTCAGGTCAGCCACGGGCTCCAGCCTTCGACCCCCGCCCCACGCCGGTATCGATCTTTCCGGTGGCCATTCGTTCGGCGAGCCGCGAGGCCAACGCCATGATCGTCAGCGCGGGATTGGCGGAACCCTGGGTGGGGCACACCGAGCCGTCGGCGAGAAACAGGTTCGGCATGCCCCAGACCCGGTGATCGGAGTCGACCACCGAATTCTGTGGCCCGGTGCCCATGCGGGCGCCGCCGATCAGGTGGGCGAAGCGCTCGATGGTCAGCACGTCCTGGGCGTCGGCGGCGTGCAGGATGTCGCCGATCACCTTGGTGGAGTAGGCCATGTTGGCCTTGTCGTTGTCGCAGAGCGTGTAGTCGAACCGGGCGACCGGGATGCCGTACGGGTCCTTCTCTTCGGCCAGCGTCACCCGATTGTCCGGCAGCGGTAACAACTCGTTGAGCACGCCGACGGTCGCCCAGTGGTTGTAGTCGCGCATGTACTCGCGCAGGGCGCGGCCCCAGTGCCCGTCCGCCATCACGTGTTCGGCCCAGCCGATGGGCATGGGCGACACCGTCTGGATGGAGAACCCGCGGGCGAACCCGCGAGAGAGGTCGGTCTCGTAGAACTGTTCGGAGGTCACCTCCGGGGGAGGCGCCTTGTACATCCGGACCTCCTCGGACCAGCGGCCCGCGGACTGGGTGGCGCCCTGCACCATCACGTAGCGCCCGACCTGATCGTCGTTGTTGCCCAACCCGTTCGGAAAGCGCTCGCTCACCGAGTTCAACAACAGGCGCGGTGTTTCGATCGAATACCCAGCTACGGCAACAACTTTGGCGCGCTGCAACCGTTCTTTGCCGCCCACCTCGTCGTAGTAGACCACACCCCGCGCCGCGCCCGTCTCGTCGAGTTCGACGCGCGAGGCCATGCAGTTGGCGCGGATCTCCACGTCGTGGGCCAGCGCGTCGGGAAGGTGCGTGACGTACGGGCTGGCCTTGGCGTTGACCTTGCAGCCCTGCAGGCAGTAGCCGCGGTAGATGCAGTGCGGGCGGTTGCCGAACGTGCCGTTGACGATGCCCACAGGCCCCACCCGCATCTCAATACCGAGCTTGAGCGCGCCCCGCCAGATTTTGGCTGCCGCCCCCGAAATGGGATGCGGGGCAAAGGGATAGCGATGCGGGTCGCCCCACGGCCAATTCTGGCCGGCCACCGGCAACTCGAGCTCGACCTGCTCGTAGTGGGGTCGGATGTCCTCGTAGCGCAGGGGCCAGTCGGCGCCCACCCCGTCGAGGGTGCGGGTCGCGAAATCGCTGGGGTGGAACCGCGGGGTGTAGCCGGCGTAGTGCACCATGGAGCCGCCCACCCCGCGCCCGGAGTTGTTCTTGCCCAGCTCAATTGGGTCGTCACCGCCGATGATGCGCTTCTGGGTCCAGTACAGCGCGTGGGAGCCGGCCTCGTCGGACACCCAGTCCTCGTCGGGGTGCCAGAAAGGGCCGGCCTCGAGGATCACGACCCGCCAGCCGGCGCGCGCCAGCCGCTGCGCCAGCACCGAGCCGCCGGCGCCGGCCCCGACGACCACCAGGTCGACCTCGTCGTCGTCGCGGTAGCGGCGCATGGTCTTTTCGCCGGGCAGGTCGCGCGAGTGCACGTCGAGCAGGAACCGCGACTCGTTGTCCTTCGGGCCGACGGCCCCCTTGAGCAGGCCCCGCCAGAAGTCGCCCATCACAACTCACCGTTCTGCACGACCTGCACGGGGTCTTCGTCGGTGGCGCCGGGCATCTCGTACGGTTCGCGCGCGGCGTCGGGCCCGGTGGCGCCGCCCAGGCGCATGAATCCGCGCGGGTAGGCGGGGCCGCCGAACCCGATCTCGTTCCAGGCCCACGGGTGGGAGTAGAAGCCGGACAGCGTCATTCGCATGCACACCGACCAGGCGCGCTTGACGTTCAGGTTCTCCCAGGCGCCGCCCTCCAGCTCGCCCTGCGAGAACTGCCCGACGATCTGTTCGCGGGTTTCGGTCCCGGCGGCGGCGAAGGAGGATGCGCCGTATCTGGCGGCGGTCTCGTCGAGCCCGCGCAGCACCAACCGCCACGTGTCGCGGTCGTCGGGCATGTCCGCGTACTGGTAGCCGTCGAGGCGCCCGTCGGCGAGCTTGGAGTCGACCGATTCGGCCGCCGGGACGCGCGGCTCGGCGTCCTGCGCGAGCACCGTGTCGCAGAACGCGCGCAGGCACGGCTCCTCCTCTGCGGTGAAAAACCGCAGGGGGCCGGGAGGTTCGAGCCGGGCCAGCACGACTTTCCTGGTGGCCTCGTCCCAGGTGCCGGCGGTTTCCAGCACGTCGAAATCGGGGTAGCGCCCGATCATCTGGGGTGTGGTGCCGCGGCGCTGCTTGGGCAGCCAGGACGGGTGCGGCGGCTTGCCGTGGGGGCGCAGGTTGGGCAGGTGGTCGGGGCGTGAGGTGTCAGCCATCTCAGTGATCCCGATGCCTAACCCCGGAACCGTTCGCGGCGCAGGATCGACGCCAGCAGCCCCATTCCGCCGACCATGCACATCAATCCCGGCGCCGCGATCGGCGGGCCCATGGGCACGTTGTAGGACGCGTGCTTCCATCCGCCCGGCTTGCGGGCGACGCCGCGCGCGTGCAGGTATTCGCCCATCAGACCGTTGGCCGTGTAGATGCCGGCGGTGATCGGGAGCCACAGCTTGGCCCAGCGCCGCGAGAACACGCCCCCGACGCCGGCGACGACCACCGGCGGCGTCACCACGATCGGGCTCCACATCCACTTGTTGCCGAAGCTCGCCTTGTAGTGCTCGAAGTAGATTTCGGCCGTCGTGACGAGCGCCGCAACGGCGGTCAGCCCGGACAGCGAGCGTTCGAAACGACCGTGTGCGACGTCGTACAGCGCCCGCTCGGCCAGGTGCGAGACCTCGCCCAGTCCGTCACTTCCGGCGGTGCGGCCTTTGCGCCGTCCGCCGCTGCCGAGCAACAACATGTGAAGTCCCTTCTGCGCTTGCGTCGTGCCGGATCACCGGCCCGGGCTGGTTTCCTGGGTGAGTCGTGGGGGGCGCAGCGGCACTGCGCTGGGGTGTGCCGTGACCGTGCCGGCCGAGTACGTCCATCGCGTCATGCAGTGACCTCTCCTTCGGGCTGGAAGGAACGCGGTCCGGCGGTCTCATAGCGCCCAGCTGTGGATTTCAACCGAAACGGTCGCGACGACGCGTCGTGACCGAAGCGCATCGACTGCGTACCCCGTGCCCTGCCGCACAAACTGGCGCGCAGGTGATTCACAGCGAGCCACCAGGCGGGGCGCCGGTGGCTAACGACCTACCGCCGCGGCACACGCCGAGTCGTCGGCCGAAGCCGACGGCGAGCCACCGCCTTCCCAGCGGAGCCCGGGTCTGTTCGCACGGCGCCCGCCGCCGCCGGATCGGTGTAACCACCGCCCTTCTAGCTGCCCAGATGTGCCATGATGTCCAAGCTGTCAAGACTCAGGGAGCAGCAGTGGATGTCAATCTTTCGATGGTCACACGACCGGTCGCGCGGCTGATCGCTACCGCGCAGAACGGGCTGGAAGTCTTGCGACTGGGGGGCTTGGAAACCGGCACGGTGCCGTCGCCGTCCCAGATCGTCGAGAGCGTGCCGATGTACAAGCTCCGGCGGTACTTCCCGCCGGACAGTCGGCCCGGCCAATCGCCCGTCGGGCCGCCGGTGCTGATGGTGCATCCGATGATGATGTCCGCCGACATGTGGGACGTCACCCGCGACGAAGGCGCGGTGGGGATCCTGCACAGCCGGGGGCTCGATCCCTGGGTCATCGACTTCGGCGAACCCGACAAGGTCGAAGGCGGCATGCGCCGCACGCTGGCCGATCACATCGTCGCGCTCAGTCAGGCCATCGACACGGTCCGGGACACCACGGGCAGCGACATCCATCTGGTCGGCTATTCGCAGGGCGGCATGTGGTGTTACCAGGTCGCCGCCTACCGGCGTTCGAAGAGCCTGGCCAGCATCGTCACCTTCGGCTCCCCGGTCGACACCCTGGCCGCCTTGCCGATGGGCATCCCGGCAAACTTCGCCGCGCCCGCCGCCAACTTCATGGCCGACCACGTCTTCAGCCGGCTGGCCATCCCCAGCTGGATGGCGCGCACCGGCTTCCAGATGCTCGACCCCCTCAAGACCGCCAAGGCGCGGGTCGACTTCGTCCGCCAGCTGCACGACCGCGAGGCGCTGCTGCCGCGCGAGCAGCAGCGGCGCTTCCTCGAACGCGAAGGCTGGATCGCGTGGTCCGGTCCCGCGATCTCCGAGCTGCTCAAGCAGTTCATCGCCCACAACCGGATGATGACCGGGGGTTTCGCCGTCAACGGACAGATGGTCACCCTGACCGACATCACCTGCCCGGTGCTGGCCTTCGTCGGCGAGGTCGACGACATCGGCCAGCCGGCCTCGGTGCGCGGCATCCGGCGCGCGGCACCGGACGCCGACGTCTACGAATCCACCATCCGCACGGGCCATTTCGGCCTGGTCGTCGGGTCCAAGGCGGCCCAACAAAGCTGGCCGACCGTCGCGGAATGGGTGCGATGGCTGTCCGCCGGCGGCGATAAGCCCACCAGCATCGCGCCGATGGCCGACCAGCCCGCCGAGCACACCGACAGCGGCGTGGCGCTGAGCTCCCGGCTCGCGCACGGCATCGGGGAGGCCTCCGAGGCGGCGCTGGGCATGGTCCGCGGCGCGGCCAACACCGTCGTCGCGGCCAACAAATCCGTGCGCACCCTGGCCGTCGAAACGGCCCGCACGCTGCCACGACTGGTCCGGCTGGGGCAGATCAACGACCACACCAGGATCTCGCTGGGCCGCATCATCGAGGAGCAGGCGCACGACGCCCCGCAGGGCGAATTCCTGTTGTTCGACGGGCGGGTGCATACCTACGAGGCGGTGAACCGGCGCATCAACAACGTCGTCCGCGGCCTCATCGAGGTCGGGGTGCGCCAGGGCGACCGGGTCGGCGTGCTGATGGAGACCCGGCCCAGCGCGCTGGTGGCCATCGCCGCGCTGTCCCGCCTGGGCGCCATCGCGGTGGTGATGCGGCCCGACGCCGACCTGGCCGCCTCGGTGCGGCTCGGGGGAGTGACCGAGATCCTCACCGACCCCACTAACCTCGACGCGGTGCTGGAGTCGGACGGGCAACTGCTGCGGCAGGTGCTGGTGCTCGGCGGCGGCGAGACGCGGGACCTGCACCTGCCCGAGGACTCCGACGAGCAGCCCCAGGTCATCGACATGGAACAGATCGACCCGGACGCCGTCGAGCTGCCCGGCTGGTATCGGCCCAACCCGGGGCTGGCCCGGGACCTGGCGTTCATCGCGTTCAGCTCGGCCGGCGGCGAGCTGGTGGCCAAGCAGATCACCAACTACCGCTGGGCGGTCTCGGCGTTCGGTACGGCCTCGACGGCCGCCCTCGACCGCCGCGACACCGTGTACTGCCTGACACCGCTGCACCACGAGTCCGCGCTGCTGGTCAGCCTGGGCGGCGCGGTGGTCGGCGGCACCCGCATCGCGCTGTCGCGCGGCCTGGACCGGACCCGATTCATCCAGGAGGTGCGCCAGTACGGCGTCACCGTGGTGTCCTACACCTGGGCCATGCTCGGCGAGATCCTCGACAACCCGGCCGATCCGCCCTTCGTCCTGCACGGCAACCACCCGGTGCGCCTGTTCATCGGCTCCGGCATGCCGACCGGGCTGTGGGGGCGTGTCGTCGAGGCGTTCGCGCCCGCTCACGTCGTCGAGTTCTTCGCCACCACCGACGGTCAGGCGGTGCTGGCCAACGTGTCCGGCGCCAAAATCGGCAGCAAGGGCCGCCCGCTGCCGGGTGCCGGGCGCATCGAGTTGGGCGCCTACGACACCGAACACGACCTGATCCTGGAAAACGAGCGGGGCTTCGTGCAGATCGCCGAACCCAAACAGGTCGGGGTTCTGCTCGCCGCGTCCAACGGCCCGATCGATCCGAGCGCCTCCGTCAAGCGCGGGGTGTTCGCCGCCGGCGACACCTGGATCTCGACCGAGTACCTCTTCTACCGCGACGACGACGGCGACTACTGGCTGGCGGGCCGGCGCGGCTCGGTGGTGCGGACCCCGCGGGGGCTGGTCTACGCCGAGCCGGTCACCGACGCGCTGGGTTGCATCAACGGCGTCGACCTCGCGGTGACCTACAACGTGCCCGTGCGCGACCACGAGGTGGCGGTGTCGGCGGTGACGCTGTTGCCGGGCGCCTCCATCACGGCGGCCGACCTGACCGAGGCCTTCGCCAAGATCCCGATCGGGCTCGGGCCCGACATCGTCTGCGTGGTCCCGGAGATGACGCTGAGCGCGACCTACCGCCCGACCGTCAGTGCGCTGCGGGCCGCCGGGATTCCCAAGGCGGGACGGCACGTCTGGTATTTCGATGCGGAGACCGAACACTACCGCCGGCTGACTCCCGGGGTGCGTTCCGAGCTGAGCGGGGCCCGGTCATGATCGACGACGCGCTGCTGAACATCCTGGTGTGCCCGGCCGACCGCGGCCCACTGGTGTTGGTATCCCGAACGGGCGGTGGGGAAGTGCTCTACAACCCCCGGTTGCGCCGCGCCTACCGGATCGAGGACGGCATCCCGGTGCTGCTGATCGACGAGGCCCGCGACGTCGACGACGACGAGCACGCCCGGCTCATGGCGCAAGGCCCTCCGGCAGATCCCCAGTGAGGTAGCGCTGCAGGTTGGGCGCGATGATTCGCGCGACCTGCTCGGCCGGCAGCGACGCGAACGGCTCCAGTTGCAGGATGTAGCGCGCCATCACCACACCCACCAGTTGCGACGCCACGAATTGGATGCGAATAATTCCACTTCCCGGTGGATCGTCCACGCGGGCACCGACTTCGACGGCGATCACGTCCTGAATGAACGCGCGAAACAGGTTGATCTCCGACCCCGCCAGGATCGAGCGCAGCGTCGCGATGAACGCCGCGCCGATCTCGGAATCCCACAGCGGCAACAACATCGACGGAATCTGGTAGCCGAGCTCCTCGACGGGCACCTCGCGCAGCGGGCCGATGACGTCCATCGGATCGACCGGGATGTGGACGGCCGCGGCGAACAGCTGCTCCTTGGTGCCGAAGTAATGGTGCACCAACGCCGAATCCACCCCCGCCGACGCGGCCACCGCACGTATCGACGTGTTACGAATACCGTTGCGCGCGAACAATTCCCGGGCGCTAGCCAGTATCCGCTCCCGGGTATCGGAGTTCCCGGAGGGCCGGCCCCGTCGCCGGCGGCCGGTGTTGGTAGTCGTCACTGGTCGCTCGCCACAATCTCATGGTGGCGACCCGCTGCGCCCGGCTGCGTCGCGCTTGCGATCGCCACTATCTCATGGTGGCGACCCGCTGCGCCCGGCTGCGCCGCGCTTGCGATCGCCACTATCTCATGGTGGCGACCCGCTGCGCCCGGCTGCGCCGCGCTTGCGATCGCCACTAGCCGGTCCGTCGCCGCAGCGTCGCCGCCGCCAGGCACAGCGCCGCCAGGGCGAAGGCCAACACCACGATGATGTCGCGCACCGCGATGAAGGTCAGCTCCGGGTGCGCGCCCACCTGTTGCAGGGCCTCGAGCGCGTAGCTGGCCGGCAGCACATTGCTGATCCATTGCAGCCAGTGTGGCATCACCGCCCGCGGCACGATGATGCCGGCCAGCAGCAGCTGCGGCACCATCACCAGCGGGATGAACTGCACGGCCTGAAACTCGGTGCGCGCGAACGCGCTACACAACAGGCCGAGTCCGACTCCCAGCACGGCGTTGACGATCGCGATCACGAACACCCACAACGGGCTGCCCGCCGTGTCGAAGCCGAGCAGCCAGAACGACACGATGCACGCCAGAACGGCTTGCGCCGCAGCGGCCGTCGAGAAGGCGGTGCCGTAGGCGATCAGCAGGTCGAGCCGGCGCAGCGGAGTGGTCAGGATGCGCTCCAGCGTTCCCGAGGCCCGTTCGCGTTGCATGGTGATCGCCGTGATGATGAACATCACGAACAGCGGGAACAGGCCGAGCAGGATCAGGCAGGCGTTGTTGAACGGGGTCGGGCCGCCCGGGCGGTGCGGGGCGTTTTCGAACATGAAGTACATCAGGGTGATCACCAGGACCGGCACCAACAGGATCATCGCGACGCTGCGGTGATCGGCGGCCAACTGGCGCAGGATCCGCGTCGTGGTCGCCGTATACCCGTTGAGCCCTAACCGGCTTCGCGCATGGTGCTGCGCTTGATGATGGACAGAAACGCGTCCTCCAGTGACGTGCATCCGGTGTCCTCTCGCAGTTGGGACGGGGTGGTGTGGGCGACCAGCCGGCCTTCGCGCATCAGCAGCAGGTCCCCGCAGTGGTCGGCCTCGTCCATGACGTGGCTGGAAACCAGCAATGTGGTCCCCGCGCGGGCCAATTCGGCGAACTGGTCCCACAGGTCCGCGCGCAGCACCGGATCGAGTCCCACGGTGGGCTCGTCGAGCACCAGCAGATCGGGCTGGCAGACCAGCGCGCAGGCCAGCGACACCCGGGTGCGTTGGCCACCGGACAGGTTGCCGCACAAGGCCGTTCGGTGATCGCTGAGCCCGACTCGTTCGATGGCGGCGTCGGCGGCCCGGCCGTCGAACCCGTACAGCGTGGCGAAGTAGCGAACGTTGTCGATGATGCGAAGGTCGTTGTAGATGGTCGGGTCCTGCGGCAGGTAGCCGACGCGACGGCGCAGTTCGGCGCTGCCGGCAGGCTTGCCGAGCACGAAGACGCGGCCCGAGGTCACGATCTGGGTGCCGACGATGCATCGGATCAGCGTGGTCTTGCCGCAGCCGGACGGGCCGAGCAGGCCGGTGATGCTGCCCGCCGCGATCTGCACGGAGAAGTCGTGCAGGGCCGGGCGTTTACCGCGGATCACGCGCAGGTGATCGATCTCTACCGCCGGCTCGGCCCGGTCCGGGATTAATTCATCACGGGATGAACTCATCATGTGATGAATATTCGTCGCGCGTGGCCGCGCTGTCAAGGGGTCGCAGCATCCGGGCCTTCGCAGCCCCGGGCGGGCCTAGTTGAAGCGCTCGCCGATCGCCGGGCGTCGCTGCGGCAGGTGCCCGTGCACGCCTTCGGCGTAGGCGGTTTCGGCGTGCTGGGTGAGGTCGGCGCCGGTGGTTTCGTCTTCGGTACTGAGCCGGAAACCCACCACCCGATCGATCACCTTGGCGAGCACGAACGACACGGTGAACGCGTAGAACGCGACGACCGCGATCGCCAGCGTCTGCTTGCCCAGCTGGCCGACGCCGCCGCCGTAGAACAGGCCGCGCGGGCCCGCCGTCATGACCGCCGTGGCGAGCAGCCCGATCAGGAACACACCGACCACGCCGCCGACGAAGTGCACGCCCACCACGTCGAGCGAATCGTCATAGTTGAAGCGCAACTTCGCGCCCACCGCGAACGAGCACACGACACCCGCCGCCAGGCCGACGATCGTCGCGCCGAGGGTGTTGACGGTCCCGCACGATGGGGTGATGGCCACCAGGCCGGCGACCACGCCCGACGCCGCACCGAACGTGGTGGGCCTGCCGTCGCGAATCTGTTCGACCGCAAGCCAACCCAGCATGCCCAGACATCCCGCGACCAAGGTGTTGAGGAAGATGGCCGCGGCGGTTCCGTTGGCGGCCAGGGCGGAGCCGGCGTTGAACCCGAACCAGCCGAACCACAGCAGCCCGACACCGACGAACAGCAGCGGCAGGTTGTGCGGCCGCATGGCGTCCTTCTTGAAACCGATGCGCGGCCCGAGCACCAGCGCCAGCGCCAGCGCGGAGGAACCCGAGACGATCTCGACGACCAGCCCGCCCGCATAGTCGAGGACGCCCAACTTGGCCAGCCAGCCGCCCGGCCCCCAGACCCAGTGGGCGACAATCGAATACACGGCGATCGTCCAGACCGGGACGAAAACCATCCAGGCGGCGAACTTCGCGCGGTCGGCGATCGCGCCACTGACCAGCGCGGCCGTGATGATCGCGAACGTCAATTGGAACGTGGCATACAGCAACTCGGGCACCGCCGTGCCGTGCACCGTGTCGGGGGTGATGCCGAGCATCCCGAAATGCCTGAGGTTGCCGACGAACCCGCTGGCCCCGTCTTCGGAGAACGCGAGGGTGTAGCCGATCAGCAGCCACGCCACGGTCACCAGCGGGATGGAGATGAAGCTCATCATCATCATGTTGAGCACCCCGGTGGTGCGGACCATGCCGCCGTAGAAGATCGCCAGGCCGGGCGTCATCAGCAAGACCAGCGCGGTGCTGGCCAGCAGCCACGCCGTGGCGGCCGGGTCTATCGCGTGCATGTCGGCCTCCTTCGGGTCCCGGACACCGGGATACTGCCATGTTCGGGCCGCCGGTAGGTTCGTTGGGTTACTGAAAAGAGGATTCAGGATCTTCAATTGGTCGAGGCTGGACGACGATCTCGCGCAAGCACGGCGGCGGCGCAGCTGTTGGTCGACCCGGTCGAGGCCGCGCGCCGGTTACTGGGCGCCACCCTCACCGCGCGGGGTGTGAGCGGGATAGTCGTCGAGGTCGAGGCCTACGGGGGAGTGCCCGACGGTCCGTGGCCGGACGCCGCGGCGCACTCTTACAAGGGCCTGCGCGCCCGCAATTTCGTGATGTTCGGGCCGCCGGGGCGGCTCTACACCTACCGCAGCCACGGCATCCATGTCTGCGCGAACGTCTCGTGCGGTCCCGACGGCACCGCGGCCGCGGTGTTGCTGCGGGCGGCCGCGATCGAGGACGGCACCGACGCCGCCCGGGCCCGCCGCGGCGAGCTGGTGCACACCGCCGCGCTGGCGCGCGGGCCGGGGAACCTGTGCGCTGCCATGGGAATCACCATGGACGACAACGGAATCGACCTGTTCGACGGCAACAGCCCGGTGACGCTCGAGCTGCACGAACCGCTGAGCTCGATGTCCGGCCCGCGGGTCGGTGTCAGCCAGGCCGCCGACCGGCCCTGGCGGTTGTGGCTTCCCGGGCGCCCGGAGGTGTCGGCGTATCGCCGCAGCCCGCGCGCGCCGGCCCCGGGTGCCAGCGACTAACCCGCGGCGAACGTCGGGTCGCTGGGGGAAGCGCCCCGAATCCGCGCCACAAGTCGACGCCCGCCGTCGGCGCTCTGGAAGACTCGTACACCATGATCCTCGACGAGCTGGGCTGGCGCGGCCTGATCGCGCAGTCCACCGACCTCGATGCGCTGGCGGCCGAAGCCCGGCGCGGGCCGATGACGGTGTACGCCGGCTTCGACCCCACCGCGCCGAGCCTGCACGCCGGCCACCTGGTGCCCCTGCTGGCACTGCGCCGCTTCCAGCGCGCCGGCCACCGCCCCATCGTGCTCGCCGGCGGCGCCACCGGGATGATCGGCGACCCCCGCGACGTTGGTGAGCGCACCCTCAACGAGGCCGACACCGTCGCCGAGTGGACCGAACGGATCGGCGGACAGTTGCAACGCTTCGTCGACTTCGACGATTCACCGACCGGCGCCGTCGTCGTCAACAACCTGGACTGGACGCGCCCGCTGTCGGCGATCGAGTTCCTGCGCGACATCGGCAAGCACTTCTCGGTCAACGTCATGCTGGACCGCGACACCGTGCGGCGCCGCCTGGACGGCGACGGCATCTCCTACACCGAATTCAGCTACATGCTCCTTCAGGCCAACGACTACGTCGAACTGCACCGCCGCTACGGCTGTCGCCTGCAGATCGGCGGCTCCGACCAGTGGGGCAACATCATCGCCGGGGTCCGGCTGGTCCGCCAGCAGCTCGGCGCCTCGGTCCACGCGCTGACCGTGCCCCTGGTGACCGCCGCCGACGGCACCAAGTTCGGCAAGTCCACCGGTGGCGGCAGCCTGTGGCTGGACCCCGCGCTGACCACCCCGTATGCCTGGTACCAGTACTTCTTCAACACCGCCGACGCCGACGTGATCCGCTACTTGCGCTGGTTCACCTTCCTGTCGGCCGACGAGCTGGGCGAGCTGGAGCAGGCCACGGCCGAGCGCCCCCAACAACGCGCCGCGCAGCGGCGGCTGGCGCGCGAACTGACCGTGCTGGTGCACGGCGAGGCGGCCACCGAGGCCGTCGAGCACGCCAGCCGGGCGCTCTTCGGGCAGGGCGAGCTGGGCCGGCTGGACGAGGCCACGCTGTCCGCGGCGCTGCGCGAGACGTCGGTCGCCGAGCTCAAACCCGGTGGCCCCGACGGGATCGTCGACCTGCTGGTGGCCAGCGGGCTGTCCGAGAGCCGCAAGGCCGCGCGGCGCACCATCGGCGAGGGCGGCGTCTCGGTCAACAACGTCCGCATCGAAAGCGAGGAGTGGGCCCCGCAGCCGGCGGACTTCCTGCACGGCCGGTGGCTGGTGCTGCGCCGCGGCAAGCGCACCGTCGCGGGGGTCGAAAAAGTCTAGACCGCCCGGGCGCCGTAGAGCCTCCGCGAAACACGCGCGTGCACAGATCTTTACCTCACCGTGTCGTCGGCGTGACCCGAAAGGACCACTGTTGTCACGGTGATTTTCGCGACGCGTGTGCGGTCGACCGTCCTGCGGAGCCTGGGGGTGATCACGGGCCTGGTGGCGCTGGCCGCGGCTCTGTCGGGGGCGATGTCGGCGCCGATCCGCGCGGACATGCTCAGCAATGCGTTCCTGTCGGCGCTGACGAACGCCGGGATCGCCTATAGCCAGCCGACCGGCACCACCGCGATGGGACAGTCGGTGTGCCCGATGCTGTTCGAGCCCGGCGGGTCCTTCGACGCGGTGACGTCCAAGATGGCCGAGGGCAACGGCATGTCGTACGAGACGGCCGGCAGGTTCACCATCGTGGCGATCGCGACCTACTGCCCGGCGCTGATCGCGCCGCTCCTGGGCAACCGGCTGCCGAGTTAGGTGTGGCGCTGCCCGTATTCTCGGCAGCGTGGTCGACGACAGGCAGAGGCACCGCGGCGAGCGGAGGGCGCGGCCGGCATCCGGCAACTGGTCCGGTCCGGGCCGTGCGCGGCCGGCTCAGCCGCAGAGCGGCCCGCGCCGCGACGCCCAGGCCGATCGCGCCCCGCAGGACGGGCCGCCGATCCCGCCCGGCGTGGAAGCCAAGCAGCTGGCACCCGACGTTCGCCGCGAACTGAGCACCCTGGACCGGGCCACCGCCGACGCGGTGGCCCGCCACCTCGTCGCCGCGGGCGAGCTGCTCGACGAGGACCCGGAGGCGGCGTTGCGTCACGCCCGCGCGGCGCGGGCCCGGTCCAGCCGCATCGCCACCATCCGGGAGGCGGTCGGCATCGCCGCCTACCACTGCGGCGACTGGTCGCAGGCGCTGGCGGAGTTCCGCGCCGCACGCCGCATGGGCAGCAAGTCCGCGTTGCTCCCGCTGATCGCCGATTGCGAACGCGGACTTGGCCGTCCGGAGCGCGCCATCGAGCTCGCGCGCGGACCGGAGGCCGCCGAGCTGTCCGGGGACGACGCCGACGAGCTCCGCATCGTCGCCGCCGGGGCGCGCGCGGACCTCGGGCAGCTGGAGCAGGCGCTGACCGTATTGTCCACGCCGCAACTGGATCCCAGCCGCACCGGCTCCACGGCCGCGCGGCTCTTTTACGCCTACGCGGACACGCTGCTCGCGCTCGACCGCACCGACGATGCGCTGCAATGGTTCCTGCGTTCGGCCGCCGCCGACGTCGACGGAGTCACCGACGCCGAAGACCGGGTCAGTGAACTCGGCTGACACGACGGAACCGACGACGTGAAAAGCCTTGCGCAGGAATACGATTGCCTACTGATCGACCTCGACGGGACGGCATTTCGCGGCCGCCAGCCCACCGAGGGCGCCGTTGAGGCGCTGGCCGAGGTGCGCAGTCGCGCGTATTTCGTCACCAACAACGCCTCCCGCAGCGCCGACGAGGTCGCCGCGCACCTGACCGAACTCGGCTTCACCGCCACCGCCGACGACGTCGCCACCAGCGCCCAGAGCGCGGCCCGGCTGCTCGCCGACCAGCTGCCCCCGGACTCGCCGGTGCTGATCGTGGGCACCGAGGCCCTGGCCGGCGAGATCACCGCCGTCGGGCTGCGCCCAGTGCGCAGCAACGACGACGACCCGGCCGCCGTCGTGCAGGGCCTGTCCCTGACCATCGGCTGGCCCGAGCTCGCCGAGGCGGCGCTGGCGATCCGGGCCGGCGCGCGATGGGTGGCGGCCAACGTCGACCTCACCCTGCCCACCGAGCGCGGGTTGCTGCCCGGCAACGGCTCGTTGGTGGCCGCGCTGCGGGCGGCCACCGGCGCCGAACCCCAGGTGGCGGGCAAGCCGGCGCCCGCCCTGCTGCGCGACGCGGCGGCCCGGGGCGACTTCCGCGCGCCCCTGGTGATCGGCGACCGGCTCGACACCGACATCGAGGGCGCCAACGCCGCCGAGCTGCCCAGCCTGATGGTGCTCACCGGGGTCAACTCCGCGCGGGACGCGGTGTACGCCAAGCCCGCCCAGCGCCCCACCTACATCGGCCACGATCTGCGCTCGCTGCACGCCGACGCCGGGCGCCTCGCGGTCGGCCCGCAACCGGGCTGGCGGGTCGACGTCGCGGACGGGGCGGTCACGGTCCGCGGGGACGGGCCGGACGACGGGGACGTCCTGTCGATCGTGCGCGCGGTCGCCGGCGCGGTGTGGGGCGCCCCGGGGTCTGGCGCCGTGCGCATCGAGGCCGGCGACGACCGGGCGCGCGCCGCGCTGCAGCGCTGGTCTTTGGTGCGCACCGACTAACGTAGGAACGCGATGAGTATCGACCCCGATCAGATTCGCGCCGAGATCGACGCCCTGCTGGCCCGGCTGCCCCGACCCGGCGACCAGGAGGACCCCGAGAAGGCGCCCTCGCTCGACGAGCTCGAAGAGATCGCGCGCCGGCTCTCCGAGGCCCACGACGTCCTGTTGGCCGCGCTGGAGTCGGCGGAGAAGGGCTGAGTGCGCGCATGTCTCGACGCGCCCGCGTTGACGCCGAGCTGGTGCGGCGCGGCCTGGCCCGGTCGCGTCAGCAGGCCGCGGAGTTGATCGGCGCCGGCAAGGTGAGCATCGACGGGATGCCGGCGCGCAAGCCCGGCACCGCCGTCGCCGTCACCGCCGCCCTGACCGTGGCCACCGACGGCGAACGCGGCTGGGTCTCGCGCGGCGCGCACAAACTCATCGGCGCGCTGGACGCCTTCGGGATCTCCGTCGCGGGCCGCCGCTGCCTGGACGCCGGCGCGTCGACGGGCGGCTTCACCGAAGTCCTGCTGGACCGCGGGGCCGCCGAAGTGGTGGCCGTGGACGTGGGATACGGCCAGCTGGCGTGGTCGCTGCGCAGCGATGCGCGGGTCGTCGTCGTCGAGCGGACCAACGTTCGTGACCTGACGCCCGAGGCGATCGGCGGGCCGGCCGACCTCGTCGTGGCCGACCTGTCGTTCATCTCGTTGGCCACAGTGTTGCCGGCGCTGGCTGGATGCGCCGCACCGAACGCGGATATCGTTCCCATGGTGAAGCCACAGTTTGAGGTGGGGAAGGGCCAGGTCGGCGCGGGCGGTGTGGTGCACGACCCCGGCCTGCGCGCCGACGCCGTGACGTCGGTCGCGCGCCGCGCCGCCGAGCTGGGTTGGCACACCGTCGACGTCACCGCGAGCCCGCTGCCGGGGCCGTCGGGCAACGTCGAATATTTCCTTCGGCTGCGCGCCCAGGCCGATCGTCCGCTCGCCGGCGACGCCCTGGTGGCGGCGGTGCGGCACGCGGTGGAAAGCGGGCCGCAGTGACTCCAGCCGAACGCACCGTCTTGATGGTCGTCCACACCGGCCGCGAAGAAGCCACCGAGACGGCCCGCCGTGTACAGAAAACGCTGGGCGACAACGGAATCGGGCTTCGGGTGCTGTCCGCCGAGGCTGTCGACCGGGGACCGTTGCACCTGGCCCCCGACGACATGCGGGCGATGGGCGTCGAGATCGAGGTCGTCGACGCCGACCCCCGGGCCGCCGAAGGCTGCGAACTGGTGCTGGTACTCGGCGGCGACGGGACGTTCCTGCGGGCCGCCGAGCTCGCGCGCAACGCCGGCATCCCGGTGCTGGGCGTGAACCTCGGGCGGATCGGCTTTCTGGCCGAGGCCGAGGCCGAGGCCATCGACCGGGTGCTGGACCACGTTGTCGCACAGGACTACCGGGTGGAGAACCGCCTGACGCTCGACGTGGTCGTGCGCCAGGGCGGCCGGGTCTCCGCGCACGGCTGGGCCCTCAACGAGGTCAGCCTGGAAAAGGGCCCCCGGCTCGGCGTACTCGGGGTGGTGGTCGAAATCGACGGGCGGCCGGTGTCCGCCTTCGGCTGCGACGGCGTCCTGGTGTCGACCCCGACGGGTTCCACCGCCTACGCGTTCTCCGCGGGCGGCCCGGTGCTCTGGCCCGACCTGGAGGCAATCCTGGTGGTACCCAACAACGCTCACGCGCTGTTCGGTCGCCCCATGGTCACCAGCCCGAACGCCACCATCGCGATCGAGGTGGAGGCGGACGGCCACGACGCCCTGGTGTTCTGCGACGGCCGCCGCGAGATGCTCATCCCGGCCGGCAGCCGCATCGAGGTGAAACGTTGTGACACGGCGGTGAAATGGGCCCGGCTGGACAGCGCCCCGTTCACGGACCGGTTGGTGCGCAAGTTCCGGCTGCCGGTGACCGGGTGGCGCGGAAACTGACGGCACAGCACGGGATCCTGACTGAATGCTGACTGAAATCCGGATCGAGTCGCTCGGGGCGATCAGCTCGGCGGTCGGCGAGTTCGACCGCGGCCTGACCGTGCTGACGGGGGAGACCGGCACTGGAAAGACCATGGTGGTCACCGGCTTGCATCTGCTCGGCGGCGCCCGCGCCGACGCCACCCGGGTCCGGTCGGGGGCCGAGCGGGCCCTCGTCGAAGGGCGGTTCAGCACAACGGATCTCGACGAGGCCATGGTCGTGCGGCTCGACGAGATGCTCGACGCGTCGGGCGCCGAACGCGACGAGGACGGCAGCGTCATCGCGCTGCGCTCGGTCAGCCGTGACGGGCCGTCGCGGGCCTACCTCGGCGGCCGCAGCGTGCCCGCCAAATCGCTGGGCGACTTCACCGCCGGGCTGCTGACCCTGCACGGGCAGAACGACCAGCTGCGCCTCATCCGGCCCGAGGAGCAGTGCGCGGCGCTGGACCGCTTCGCCAAGGCCGGACCCGCGCTCGAGCGGTACTGCAAACTGCGCGACGCCTGGCTGTCGGCGCGGCGCGACCTGCTCGACCGCCGCAACCGCATGCGCGAGCTCGCACTGGAGGCCGACCGGCTGACGTTCGCCCTCAACGAGATCGACGCCGTCGACCCGCAACCGGGCGAGGACGACGCCCTGGTCGCCGAGATCGTGCGGCTCTCCGAACTGGACACCCTGCGCGAGGCCGCCGCCACCGCCCGCGCGGCGCTGTCCTCCGAGGAGACCGACGGCCTCAGTGCCACCGACAGCCTGGGAAAGGCAAGGGCCGCACTGGAATCCACCGGCGACGCCAAGCTGACGGCGCTGGCCGGCCAGATCGGCGAGGTGCTGACCGTGCTCGTCGACGCGGCCGGCGAACTGGGCGGCTTCCTCGAGGAGCTGCCGGTCGACGCCAGCGCCCTGGAATCCAAGCTGGCCCGTCAGGCCGAACTGCGCACCCTGACCCGCAAGTACGCCGCGGACATCGACGGCGTGATCGGGTGGGCCCAGGAGTCGCGGCAACGGCTGGCCCAGCTCGACGTCTCCGAGGAGGGTTTGGCGGCGCTGGCAGCCCGGGTCGACGAGCTCGGCCGCGAATTGGCCCAGGCCGCGGTCGATCTCAGCGCCACGCGGCGCAAGGCCGCCAAGCGGCTCGCCAAGGAGGTCACCGCCGAGCTGTCCGGGCTGGCGATGGCCGACGCCCAATTCACCATCGACGTGACCCTGGATGCCGCGCCGGACACCGCGTCGGACCCCGACGATTCGGCCGCGCTGCGGCTGCCGTCGGGCGAGCTCGTCCACGCCGGCGCCGACGGCGTCGACCAGGTCGAGTTCGGTTTCGCCGCGCACCGGGGCATGGACCAGCTGCCGCTGGCCAAGAGCGCCTCCGGTGGCGAGCTGTCCCGGGTGATGCTCGCCCTGGAGGTGGTGCTGGCCACGTCCCGCAAAGAGGCCGCGGGCACCACCATGGTGTTCGACGAGGTCGACGCCGGGGTGGGCGGCCGCGCGGCGGTGCAGATCGGGCGCCGGCTGGCGCGATTGGCGCGCACCCACCAGGTCATCGTGGTCACGCACCTGCCGCAGGTTGCGGCGTACGCCGACGTGCACCTGGTGGTGCACGCCGCGGGGCCCAAGGGGACCAGCGTGGTACGGCGCCTGGGCGGCGACGAGCGGGTCGCCGAGCTGGCGCGGATGCTGGCCGGGCTGGGCGAATCCGACAGCGGCCGCGCGCACGCCCGCGAGCTGCTCGAGGCGGCGCAAAAGGACGAGATCTAGGCCCGTGTTGCGGCCGCGGCCGTCTCCGCCCCTGTGTCCGCGCCCCTGTCTCGGGCCCCTGTCTCCGCGAGCGTCGACTTGTGGCGGCCAACCCCGGCGTGTCGCCGCATCAAGTCGACGTTCGAGACCAGTTCGGCACAGAGCTGTTACTAATGGGACTCTAGATAACTTCTGGGGCTAATGTTACGGCGCGCCTCCCCGCGTCGTCCGCGCATCACCGACAGAATCGCCCCCATGAAGATGTCAGGCCTGCTTTCCCGTAATCCCGCCCGGCCGGGCCTCGTCGGCACTGCCCGCGTTGACCGCAACATCGACCGATTGCTGCGCAGGGTCTGCCCCGGCGACATCGTCGTGCTCGACATCCTCGATCTGGATCGCATCACGGCGGACGCCCTGGTGGAGGCCGACATCGCCGCCGTCGTCAACGCCTCGCCGTCGGTGTCGGGCCGCTACCCCAACCTGGGGCCCGAGGTCCTGGTCAACAACGGGGTCACGCTGATCGACGAGGCCGGACCCGACGTCTTCAAGAAGGTCAAAGACGGCGCCAAGATCCGCCTGCACGAGGGCGGGGTGTACGCCGGCGACCGGCGGCTGGTCCGCGGCACCGAGCGCACCGACCACGACATCGCCGATTTGATGCGGGAGGCCAAGAGCGGCCTGTCCGCCCATCTGGAGGCGTTCGCCGGCAACACCATCGAGTTCATCAAGAGCGAGAGCCCGCTGCTGATCGACGGCATCGGCATCCCCGACGTCGACGTCGACCTGCGCCGCCGGCACGTGGTGATCGTCGCCGACGAGCCCAGCGCCGAGGACGACCTCAAGTCGCTCAAGCCGTTCATCAAGGAGTATCAGCCGGCGCTGATCGGGGTGGGCAGCGGCGCGGACGTGTTGCGCAAGGCGGGGTATCGCCCGCAGGTGATCGTTGGCGACCCCGACCAGATCAGCACCGACGCCCTGAAGTGCGGGGCCCAGGTCGTGCTGCCCGCTGACGCCGACGGGCACGCGCCGGGGCTCGAACGCATCCAGGACCTGGGCGTCGGCGCGATGACGTTCCCGGCCGCGGGGTCGGCGATCGATTTGGCCCTGCTGCTGGCCGACCACCACGGCGCCGCGCTGCTGGTGACCGCCGGCCACACCGCCAACATCGAGACGTTCTTCGACCGCACCCGCGCCCACAGCAACCCGTCCACGTTCCTGACCCGGCTGCGGGTGGGGGAGAAGGTGGTGGACGCCAAGGCCGTGGCCACCCTGTACCGCAACCACATCTCGGCGGGGGCCATCGCGCTGCTGGCGCTGACGATGCTGATCGCCGTCATCGTCGCGCTGTGGGTGTCTCGCACCGACGGTGTGGTGCTGCACTGGGTCACCGACTACTGGAACCACTTCTGCCTGATGGTGCAGAAGTGGGTCACCTAGATGATCTCGCTGCGCCAACACGCCCTGTCGCTGGCCGCCGTGTTCCTGGCGCTGGCCGTGGGCGTCGTGCTGGGTTCCGGCTTCCTGTCGGACACGTTGCTGTCCAGCCTGCGTGACGAGAAGAAGGAGCTCAACACCCAGATCAGCGGGCTCAACGACCAGAAGAACGTGCTGAACGAAAAGCTCAGCGCGGCAAACAATTTCGACACCCAGCTGGCCGGCCGGATCGTGCACGACGCGCTGGCCGGCAAGTCGGTGGTAGTGTTCCGCACCCCGGACGCCAAGGACGACGACGTGGCCGCGGTGTCGAAGTTCATCGGTCAGGCCGGCGGGACGGTGACCGGGACGGTGTCGTTGACGCAGGAGTTCGTCGAGGCCAACTCGGCGGAGAAGCTGCAGACGGTGGTGAACTCGTCGGTGCTGCCCGCCGGACAGCAGCTGAGCACCAAGCTCGTCGACCAGGGTTCGCAGGCGGGTGACCTGATGGGCATCGCCCTGCTGGCCAATCCCGACCCCGCGGTGCCCCCGGTGGACGACACCCAGCGCAACACCGTGCTGGCGGCGCTGCGCGACACCGGCTTCATCACCTATCAGGCGAGCGATCACATGGGCGCGGCCAACGCCGCGCTCGTCGTCACTGGTGGCGCGCTACCGCAGGACGCCGGGAACCAGGGGGCGAGCGTGGCGCGGTTCTCCGCCGCGCTGGCCCCGCACGGCTCGGGCACGCTGCTCGCCGGGCGCGACGGTTCGGCGACCGGCGGCGCCGCCGTCGCGGTGGCCCGCGCCGACGCCGGCCTGAACTCCGCGATCAGCACGGTCGACGACGTGGACGCCGCGCCGGGACGCATCACCGCGGTGCTCGGCCTGCACGACCTGCTGGGCGGCGGTCACGCGGGCCAGTACGGCACCGGTCACGGGGCGACGTCGATCACGGTGCCTCAGTAGCGGGCGTGTTCACCGCGGCTCGGCGCCGTGGATGTTAGGGTGGGTTTCCGTGGGTCGGCAGGCCCATCTAGTTGTTCGCTAGAAACATTTTTCAAGCCCTGCCCGTCTTCACGGAGGTCGCCTGTTGCGAAAGCACCCGCAAACCGCCACCAAGCACCTCTTCGTCAGCGGGGGCGTCGCATCCTCGTTGGGTAAGGGATTGACCGCCAGCAGCCTCGGTCAGCTCCTGACGGCGCGCGGGCTGTACGTGACGATGCAAAAGCTCGATCCGTACCTCAACGTCGACCCGGGCACCATGAACCCGTTCCAGCACGGCGAGGTCTTCGTCACCGAGGACGGCGCCGAGACCGACCTCGACGTCGGCCACTACGAGCGCTTCCTGGATCGCGATCTGTCCGGCTCGGCGAATGTCACTACGGGGCAGGTGTATTCGAGCGTCATCGCCAAGGAACGCCGCGGTGAGTACCTCGGCGACACCGTCCAGGTGATCCCACACATCACCGACGAGATCAAAGGGCGCATCATGGCGATGGCCCAGCCCGACGCGCAGGGCAACCGCCCCGACGTGGTCATCACCGAAATCGGCGGCACCGTCGGTGACATCGAGTCGCAGCCCTTTCTGGAGGCGGCCCGCCAGGTGCGCCACGACCTGGGTCGCGAGAACGTCTTCTTCCTACACGTCTCGCTGGTGCCCTACCTGGCCCCGTCGGGTGAACTCAAGACCAAACCCACGCAGCACTCCGTGGCCGCGCTGCGCAGCATCGGTATCACCCCGGACGCGCTGATCCTGCGCTGCGACCGCGACGTTCCCGAGGCGCTGAAGAACAAGATCGCGCTGATGTGCGACGTCGACATCGACGGCGTCATCTCCACCCCGGACGCGCCGTCGATCTATGACATTCCGAAGGTGCTGCACCGCGAAGAACTCGACGCCTATGTGGTGCGCCGGCTCAACCTGCCGTTCCGCGATGTCGACTGGACCGAATGGGACGACCTGCTGCGCCGGGTGCATGAGCCGCATGAAACGGTGCGAATCGCCTTGGTGGGCAAGTACGTTGAACTCTCCGATGCCTACCTGTCGGTCACCGAGGCGCTGCGCGCCGGCGGTTTCAAGCACCACGCCAAGGTCGAGTTGCTCTGGGTGGCGTCCGACGACTGCGAGACCGGGCCCGGTGCGGCGGCGGCGCTGGCCGACGTGCAGGGTGTGCTGATTCCCGGCGGGTTCGGCATCCGCGGCATCGAGGGCAAGCTCGGTGCCATCCACTACGCGCGCGCCCGGGGCCTGCCGGTGCTGGGCCTGTGCCTCGGGCTGCAATGCATCGTGATCGAGGCCGCCCGCTCGGCCGGCCTGACCGAGGCCAACTCGGCCGAATTCGACCCAGACACACCGGATCCCGTCATCTCCACGATGGCCGACCAGGTCGACATCGTCGCCGGCGAGGCCGACCTCGGCGGCACCATGCGGCTGGGCGCCTATCCCGCCGTGCTGGAACCGGATTCGATTGTGGCCCAGGCGTATGGCGCCACGGAGGTGTCCGAACGCCACCGGCACCGCTACGAGGTCAATAACGCCTACCGCGACAAGATCGCGGAAAGCGGCCTCAGGTTTTCCGGCACCTCACCCGACGGTCACCTGGTCGAGTTCGTCGAGTACCCGCCGGACGTGCACCCCTTCATCGTCGGCACGCAGGCTCATCCGGAGCTCAAGAGCCGGCCCACCCGGCCGCACCCGTTGTTCGTCGCGTTCGTCGGGGCGGCCCTCGAATACAAGGCCGGCGAACGGTTGCCGGTGGAAATCCCCGAGCAGTCGTCCAACGGCATCCAGCATCGGGACAGCGCCGCGCGGCCCATACCTGAGCCCGCGTCCCGTGGCTGAACACGTCTTCTCCACGGCGTCCTCCGAAACGCTGTACACCGGAAAGATTTTCGCGCTGCGCAGCGACCGGGTGCGGATGCCGGGCGACACCACCGCGGTGCGCGAGGTCGTCGAGCACTACGGCGCCGTGGCCGTCGCGGCGCTGGACGCCGACAACAACATCCCGCTGGTCTACCAGTACCGGCACGCGTTCGGGCGGCGGCTCTGGGAGTTGCCCGCCGGGCTGCTCGACGTCGCGGGGGAGCCGCCGCAGCAGACGGCCGCCCGCGAACTCCACGA
This sequence comes from Mycobacterium sp. 5-140-3-2, assembly GCF_035666375.1. NCBI lineage: Bacteria > Bacillati > Actinomycetota > Actinomycetes > Mycobacteriales > Mycobacteriaceae > Mycobacterium > Mycobacterium sp. 5-140-3-2. The sequence continues at coordinate 3,150,107 of NZ_CP142025.1, read as the reverse complement.
GGAGGTCGGCCTGCGGGCGGACACCTGGCGGGTGCTGGTCGACCTCAACTCCGCGCCGGGCTTCAGCGACGAATCCGTACGGATTTATCTGGCCACCGGGCTGACCGAGGTGGGCAGGCCCGAGGCGCACCACGAGGAAGCCGACATGACGATGACCTGGGTTCCCATCGCGGAGGCCGCCCGTCGGGTGTTCAGCGGCGACATCGTGAACTCGATTGCCATCGCGGGGATCTTGGCGGCCCACGCCGTCACCGAGGGGTTCGCGCAGCCGCGGCCGGTGGACAGTCCCTGGATCGACCGGCCGACGGCGTTCGCGGCCCGAAAGGCCGGGCCATGACGACGGTGGCGCTGGATTCCCAACTCCAGGGTTACCTCGACCACCTCACGATCGAGCGCGGCGTCGCGGCGAACACCCTGAGCTCGTATCGCCGCGATTTGCGCCGCTACACAAAACACTTGTCGGACCGTGGAATTCACGATCTGGCCAAGGTGGGCGAGGACGACGTCAGCGAGTTCCTGGTGGCGCTGCGCCGCGGCGACCCCGAGACCGGGGCGGCGGCGCTGTCGGCGGTGTCGGCGGCGCGGGCCCTGATTGCGGTGCGCGGCCTGCACCGCTTCGCCGCCGCCGAGGGGCTGGCCGAACTCGACGTGGCCCGCGCGGTCCGCCCGCCCACGCCCGGCCGCCGGCTGCCCAAGAGCCTGACCGTCGACCAGGTCTTGGCGCTGCTGGAGGGCGCGGGGGGCGACAGCCCGGCCGACGGCCCGCTGACCCTGCGCAACCGCGCGCTGCTGGAGCTGCTGTATTCGACCGGCGCGCGGATCTCCGAGGCCGTCGGCCTCGATGTGGACGACGTCGACACGCAGGCCCGCTCAGTGTTGTTGCGCGGCAAGGGCGCTAAGCAGCGGCTGGTGCCGATCGGGCGCCCCGCCGTGGCCGCGCTGGACGCCTATCTGGTGCGCGGACGTTCGGATCTGGCGCGCCGGGGGCGCGGGACGCCGGCCATCTTCCTCAACGTCCGCGGCGGGCGACTGTCGCGTCAGAGCGCGTGGCAGGTCCTGCAGGACGCGGCCGAGCGCTCCGGCATCACCTCGGGGGTGTCGCCGCACATGCTGCGGCACTCGTTCGCCACGCATCTGCTCGAGGGCGGCGCCGACGTGCGGGTCGTGCAGGAGTTGCTCGGGCACGCCTCGGTGACGACGACGCAGATCTACACCATGGTGACCGTGCACGCGTTGCGCGAAGTGTGGGCCGAGGCCCACCCGCGGGCGCGATAATCCGCGCTCGGGCGCGCTCCCTTTGCGTCCCCCGCCGAACGTGGAGTTGTTGCGCGAAAACGGCGAAATCGTCGACAACAAGTCGACGCTCGAGCGTCAGTTCAGCCCAGGAATTCGGACTCCAGCACCAGGTCGGACACCAACGATTGGTACTCGAGGTGGGTCTTGTGCTCGACGGTGTTCCACCGCGTGCCCTGATGCCGGTGCATGTACCCGCGGTACTTCGGTGCGCCCGGCACCCGCACATTGTCGGCGACCACGATCGAGCCCGGATGCAGCCAGCCCCGATCCAGGATGCTCTTCAGGTCGTCGAGGTAGGCGTCCTTGTCGTGATCGAGGAACACGAAATCGAGTGCGCCAGCGGCAAACCCGTGTTCGGCCAGCGCATCCAGGGTGCGGCCGCCGTCGCCGATGGTGCCGACCACACACGTCACACGGTCGGCCACGCCGGCATGCGCCCAGATCTGGCGGGCGTTGGCGGCGTTGGCCTCGGCGAGTTCGACCGAGAACACCTTGGCCTTCGGCGCGGCCCGGGCGATGCGCAGCGCGCCGTAGCCGCAGTAGGTGCCCAATTCGAGCGCCAGCGCCGGATCGGCGCGCCGCACCGCGGCGTCGAGCAGCAGTCCCTTCTCGTCGCCGACGTTGATCAACATCGACTTCTCGTAGGCGAACTTGTCGATGGTCGTCAGCACGTCGTCGACGTCGCCGGCCCGGGCGTTGCGCAGCACGTATTCGACGGCGGCGGCTTCGCGCCCGTCGCCGATCTGGCCCGTGGTGGTGATGTTGCGATTCCCGACGGCCATCCGCCAGACCGACCACCGCAGCAGGGGTATCCGTCGCTTGAGATCCATAGGGGCCACGATAGGCCGACCGCCGGCGGTGCCCTCGCTGGCGACAGCTTTTCGCGGCCGGCATATCGCCCCCAAACTGGTGCTGCTGTGACTGGAGTGAATAGGCTGTCGGGATGTGCGTTTCACCACCGATTTCCGCTCATATTGGCTGGTTAATTGCCTGCGGGTCGCCGGGTTTCGGCGCGCGGACCCGTTAGACTTTCGGTCGATGTTCACCTCCCGAACACCCCCGCCATGACCGAGCAGCCGGACAACGGCGTCGAGCTCGGCCTGACCGGGCGGCCGCCACGGGCGATCCCGGAGCCACAGCCGCGCACCTCGCACGGCCCGGCCAAAGTCGTCGCCATGTGCAACCAGAAGGGGGGCGTCGGGAAAACCACGTCGACCATCAATCTGGGTGCCGCGCTCGCCGAGTACGGCCGCCGGGTGCTGCTGGTGGACATGGACCCGCAGGGCGCGCTGTCCGCCGGCCTGGGCGTCCCGCACTACGAGCTGGAAAAGACCATCCACAACGTGCTGGTGGAGCCGCGCGTGTCGATCGACGACGTGCTGCTGCAGACCCGGGTCAAGCACATGGATCTGGTGCCGTCCAACATCGACCTGTCGGCCGCCGAGATCCAGTTGGTCAACGAGGTGGGACGCGAGCAGACGCTGGGCCGGGCGCTGCACCCGGTGCTGGATCGCTACGACTACGTGCTGATCGACTGCCAGCCGTCGCTGGGTCTGCTCACCGTCAACGGCCTGGCCTGTTCGGACGGGGTGGTGATTCCCACCGAGTGCGAGTACTTCTCGCTGCGCGGTCTGGCGCTGCTCACCGACACCGTCGACAAGGTGCGCGACCGGCTGAACCCGAAGCTGGAGATCAGCGGGATCCTGTTGACCCGGTACGACCCGCGCACGGTCAACTCGCGCGAGGTGATGGCCCGGGTGGTGGAGCGGTTCGGCGACCTGGTGTTCGACACCGTCATCACCCGCACCGTCCGGTTCCCGGAGACCAGCGTGGCCGGCGAACCCATCACCACGTGGGCCCCGCGATCGACCGGGGCCATCGCCTATCGCGCGCTGGCCCGCGAATTCATCGACCGATTCGGCGCGTGAACGCGACCGCAAATGGTGAGGCGCCCCAGCAGAACGGCTTTCAGGTCCGCCTGACCAATTTCGAGGGGCCGTTCGATCTGCTGCTGCAGCTGATCTTCGCCCATCGCCTGGACGTGACCGAGGTGGCACTGCACCAGGTCACCGACGACTTCATCGCCTACACCCGCGAAATCGGTCCCCAGCTGGAGCTCGAGGAGACCACCGCGTTCCTGGTGGTGGCCGCGACCCTGCTCGACCTGAAGGCCGCCCGGCTGCTGCCGGCCGGGCAGGTCGACGACGACGAAGACCTGGCGCTGCTGGAGGTGCGCGACCTGTTGTTCGCCCGGCTGCTGCAGTACCGCGCGTTCAAGCACGTCGCCGAGATGTTCGCCGAGCTGGAGGCCACCGCGCTGCGCAGCTACCCGCGCGCCGTGTCGCTGGAGGACCGGTTCACCGAGCTGTTGCCCGAGGTGATGATCGGCGTCGACGCCGACCGCTTCGCCCAGATCGCGGCGATCGCGTTCAGCCCGCGGCCCGTCCCGACAGTGTCGGTGGCGCACCTGCACGAGGTGCAGGTCTCCGTCCCCGAGCAGGCCAAGAAGTTGCTGGCGATCCTTCAGGCGCGGGGCAGCGGGGCGTGGGCGACGTTCTCCGAGCTGGTCGCCGATTGTGAGGCGTCGATGGAGGTGGTCGGGCGGTTCCTGGCGCTGCTCGAACTGTATCGGTCGCGGGCGGTAGCATTCGACCAGTCAGAGCCGCTTGGCGTGCTCCAAATTTCGTGGACCGGGGAACGTCCGGTCAGTGAAGCCTTGGTAGAAGTGCGGGACGAATCATGATGGGCGCCGGTGACGACGCAGAGCGCGGCGATGCGGAGGAACGGCGCTTCGGCACCGCCGGTGACGACGCAGAGCGCAGCGATGCGGAGGAACGGCATCTGAACGGTGCGGAGCCCAGCGACGCCGCGCAACCCGAAGTCGACCTGGATTCCGACCTCGACGTGGGCATCCCGGACATCGCCGAGGCCGCGCCGATGGAGTCCGAGGAACTCGGCTCGGTGCTCGAGGCGCTGCTGCTGGTGGTGGACACCCCGGTCACCGCGGAGGCGCTGGCGTCCGCCACGCAACAGCCGGTGTATCGGATCGCCACCAAGCTGCAGGAGATGGCCGAGGAACTGACCGCGCGCGACAGCGGCATCGACCTGCGGAAGAACAGCGAGGGCTGGCGCATGTATACCCGCGCCCGGTTCGCGCCGTACGTGGAAAAGCTGCTGCTGGACGGCGCGCGGTCCAAGCTCACCCGGGCCGCGCTGGAGACGCTGGCCGTGGTCGCCTACCGCCAGCCCGTGACGCGTGCGCGGGTGAGCGCGGTGCGCGGCGTCAACGTCGACGCGGTGATGCGCACGCTGCTGGCGCGCGGCCTGATCACCGAAGCCGGGGTGGACGACGACAGCGGCGCGACGACGTTCGCGACCACCGAGCTTTTCTTGGAGCGCCTGGGGCTGACGTCGCTGGCCGACCTGCCGGACATCGCGCCGCTGCTGCCCGACGTGGACACGATCGAGGATCTCAGCGAATCCCTGGACAGCGAGCCACGTTTCATCAAACTTTCCGGCGGCCAGGCGGCCGACCCGGCGCTGACCTTCGACGTGGACCAGGATTGATGGTCGAAGCTGAGGGGATCCGGCTGCAAAAGGTGTTGTCCCAGGCCGGAATTGCGTCGCGGCGGGCGGCCGAGAAGTTGATCATCGAGGGCCGCGTCGAGGTGGACGGGCAGGTGGTGACCGAATTGGGCACCCGCGTCGACCCGGACGTCTCGGTGATCCGTGTGGACGGGGCCCGGATCGTCCTCGACGATTCGCAGGTGTATCTGGCGCTGAACAAGCCGCGCGGCGTGCACTCGACCATGTCGGACGACCGCGGGCGGCCGTGTATCGGTGATTTGATCGAACGGCGAGTTCGCGGGAACAAGAACCTGTTTCACGTCGGGCGCTTGGACGCGGACACCGAAGGGCTGATCCTGCTGACCAACGACGGTGAACTCGCGCACCGGTTGATGCATCCCTCCCACGAGGTGCCCAAGACGTACCTGGCGACGGTGACCGGGTCGGTGCCCCGCGGTGTCGGCAAGGCGCTGCGTGCCGGGATCGAGTTGGAGGACGGTCCCGCGCGGGTCGACGAGTTCGCGGTGGTGGACGCGATCCCGGGTAAGACGCTGGTGCGGGTCACGTTGCACGAGGGCCGCAATCGCATCGTGCGCCGGCTGCTGGCGGCGGCCGGGTTCCCGGTGGAAGCGTTGGTGCGCACCGACATTGGGCCGGTGTCGCTCGGCAAGCAGCGCCCGGGCAGCTTCCGGGCGCTGGGCCGCGACGAGATCGGGCAGCTCTACAAGGCGGTGGGCCTGTGAGTGGGGTAGTGGTGGCCATCGACGGCCCGGCGGGTACCGGAAAGTCTTCGGTGTCAAAGGGATTGGCGTGCGCTTTAGGGGCCCGCTACCTCGATACGGGGGCGATGTACCGGATGGTGACGCTGGCCGTGTTGCGTGCGGGCGTCGATCCGGGCGACGTCGACGCGGTCGGCCGGGTCGGGTCGACGGCGCAGCTGTCGGTGGACGGCGATCGGTGTTTGCTTGCCGGAGAGGACGTTTCCACCGAGATTCGGGGGGATGCCGTCACCGGCGCCGTCTCGGCGGTGTCGGCGGTGCCCGCGGTGCGCGCCCGGCTGGTCGAGTTGCAGCGCGAGATGGCCGCTGGGCCGGGTGATGTCGTCGTCGAGGGCCGCGACATCGGCACCGTCGTCCTGCCCGACGCGCCGGTGAAGATCTTTTTGACCGCGTCGGCAGAAACGCGGGCGCGTCGGCGCAACGACCAGAACGTGGCGGCCGGGCTGGCCGACGACTACGACGCCGCGCTCGCCGACGTCCGCCGTCGCGACCATCTGGATTCCACGCGGGCGGTGTCGCCGCTGCGGGCCGCCCCCGACGCGGTGGTCGTCGACACCAGCAAGATGACCGAGGCGCAGGTGATCACCCATCTGCGGGACTTGGTCGACCAGCGAAGCGGGGCGGTGCGGTGACCCAGGACGGCACATGGAGTGACGAAAGCGACTGGGAATCCGTCGAATTCGGCATCGACGAACAGGAGGAGGCCGGCCCGGCGCCCGTGGTGGCGGTGGTGGGCCGGCCCAACGTCGGCAAGTCCACGCTGGTGAACCGGATCCTGGGCCGTCGCGAAGCGGTGGTTCAGGACATCCCGGGCGTCACCCGCGACCGGGTGTCCTACGACGCGCTGTGGACCGGCCGCCGGTTCGTCGTGCAGGACACCGGCGGATGGGAGCCCGACGCCAAGGGGCTGCAGCAGCTGGTGGCCGAGCAGGCCTCGGTGGCCATGCGCACCGCGGACGCGGTGATCCTGGTGGTCGACGCCGTCGTCGGCGCCACCTCGGCCGACGAAGCCGCCGCCCGGATCCTCCTGCGGTCGGGAAAGCCAGTGTTCCTGGCCGCCAACAAGGTTGACAGCGACAAGGCCGAAGCGGACGCGGCGATGTTGTGGTCGCTGGGGCTCGGTGAGCCGCACGCGATCAGCGCCATGCACGGCCGCGGGGTGGCCGATCTGCTTGACGAGGTGCTGGCCGCGCTGCCCGCGGTGTCGGAGGTGGGCCCCAAACCCGGTGGCCCGCGGCGCGTGGCGCTGGTCGGTAAACCCAACGTGGGCAAGAGCTCGCTGCTGAACAAGCTAGCCGGCGATCAGCGCTCGGTGGTGCACGATGTCGCGGGGACGACGGTGGACCCGGTGGACTCCCTCATCGAGCTGGGCGACAGGGTGTGGCGGTTCGTCGACACGGCGGGTTTGCGGCGCAAGGTCGGTCAGGCCAGCGGCCACGAGTTCTACGCATCGGTGCGCACGCACTCGGCCATCGACGCGGCCGAGGTGGTGATCGTGCTGATCGATGCGTCGGACCCGCTGACCGAACAGGACCAGCGGGTGCTGTCGATGGTCATCGAAGCCGGCCGGGCCCTGGTGCTGGCGTTCAACAAGTGGGACCTGGTCGACGAGGACCGGCGCGAGCTGCTGGAGCGCGAGATCGACCGCGAACTCGTGCAGCTGCGGTGGGCGCCGCGCGTCAACATCTCCGCCAAGACCGGCCGCGCCGTGCAAAAGCTGGTGCCGGCCATGGAGACCTCGCTGGCGTCGTGGGATGCGCGGATCGCCACCGGCCCGCTGAATTCCTGGCTGAAAGAGGTGGTGGCGGCCACCCCGCCACCGGTGCGCGGCGGCAAGCAGCCGCGGATCCTGTTCGCCACCCAGGCCACCGCCCGGCCCCCGACGTTCGTGCTGTTCACCACCGGCTTCCTCGAGGCGGGCTATCGGCGTTTCCTGGAGCGCCGGCTGCGCGAGACCTTCGGCTTCGAGGGGTCGCCGATGCGGATCAACGTGCGCGTGCGCGAAAAGCGGGGCGCCCGGCGGCGCTGAGCGCCGGGGCTCTCGCGACGGTGTCGGTCACTTCCGGACCAGGTGGTGATTCTCGAACCCGATAGCGCATGCGCTAGCACGTTGGATGACGAGGCGCTGGTCGCCCAGACGCTGGGCGCCTGGCGAATTGGTGGAGCGCTTACGGTAGGCTTTCGACCTGCTGCCGGTGGAACCACTGGCGCGCGGGCTGTGGCGCAGTTTGGTAGCGCACTTGACTGGGGGTCAAGTGGTCGCAGGTTCAAATCCTGTCAGCCCGACTAGACAGAATATGCCCTGGCCTGCGGTGACGCGATTAGGTCAGGATGAGATGACGCGGAGTTGGGGACCATTTGGGGACCACAAGTGCCGCTCAAGCAGGTCGCCCGCCTTGATGACGGATTGCCGGTCGGGGTGCAGATAGCGCTGGGTCGTTGTCAGCGCTCCGTGACCGGCGATCTTGCGGAGGATGTGTACCGGGACACCTGCATCGGCCATCCACGTCAGTCCCGTATGCCGTAAGCCATGGCGCGTGAGCTTTTCGTAGCCGAGCTGGGTGACCACGGCGTCCCAAGAGGTTGCGTCGCGCAGCGTGGCTGTGGTGATCCTTCCGCCCCTGGGGCCGACGAAGAGCCGCGCATCGGGGTTGCTTGCGACGACGTCCATCCGTCGCTGGACGAGTTCGCGGACAGCCGGGATCAACGGGACTTCGCGCGCACGTTTGCCCTTAGTGTTCTTGTCCACCAAGCCACCCGGCGATGGGGTGGTCTGACGGCGTACCGTCCATATCCACTCGTGGGTGTTGATGTCGCGCACCAGGCATCCGGCCACTTCGCCGATGCGGGCGGCCGTGCACGCCTCGAAGATGACTGCGTCACCCCAACCCCGATAACGGCCCGCCGACCGGGCGACGAGTGCATCGGCGAGGGTGGTGAGGGCAGTCCAGTTCGGGAGCGCAAGTGCCCGTGGATCGTCGAGTTCGTCCTCGGCGAGCTTGTATTGGCGTTGCCAACCGGAGACTCGAGCCGGATTGCGGTCAATGATGCCGTCTCGCAGCGCTTGTTCCATGATGCGGACGAGCACGGCGAGGCTGTTCTTGACAGTTGATCGACTGCATTCGTCCGCGATCCACGCGTGCACAGCTCGATCCACTGCACCGTTGGTGACCATGGCAATGGGCAGGTGCCCAAGCGTCGGGACAACGCGTTTGCGCCAGCCGGCCAGGTAGGGATCGGTGGTCTTGGACTCAAGCCCCCGCAGCGCCAATGCCATGTTCGTGGTGCCGTATTCCGCCAGCGTCGTCGTGGCCGTCTTCGGGTCGACCCCGTGCGCCGCGGCGCGTTCCATCCGGGCGGCCCAGTCGATTGCCGCTTCACGCGTTGCAAAGGACGCGGATTTCGAGGTCCGGCCCTTGGTGGCCGGATCGATCCACCGGACCCGAGCGCGGAAGGGAGCAGCCCGGCTGGGGCGCTCCTCGATGTCAACTGATAACGAAACGCCAAGTGGAAGTGTCAGTTCTTCGGCCATCACGCGACCTCGCCGGGGTCAACATGCCGACTAGACAACCAGGCCTCGACATCGTTGGAGTTATACATGTACACCCGGTCCGAAACGCGTACGAAGGCCGGGCCTTTGGGCGGATGCGACGTACGCCAGCGTCGAATGGTGGATGCGTCGACGTGGAGCAGCTCGGCAAGTTCGGCTGAGCTGTACCAGTGCCCGTCTAGCAAGGCCATCGTGCTGCGTTCCCTTCCCGCATCGGCCGGCGCGAGCTTTCGGGCGCCAGTGTCGTGCGGTACCTCGTTTCTAAAGGCTAGAGCCGGCGGTGGCGTTACGCGACGGTCGGCCGTAACGAGAATTGGCGCATGTTCCCGCGCTCACCGGTTCGGTCGGCCGTCGTGCGCCGCCGCTCCACTCCGGCTCGGTGTGTGGCCGCCGGCTTAGTAGCGACCTTTGCGGGCCGCGCGTTCTACTGCGCGGCGCTGCTGGCGGCTGAGCATGACGTCGTGCTGGCCAGCTTGGTGCAGTGGGTAAGCGGCGCTCGCCACGACAGACTCCAATTCCGCCACGCGGATTCGCAATCGCCGCAACTCCTCAGACTCACGGCGCAGGCGGGCCAGTTCCTGGTCGCGCTGATCGGCAGCGTCGACGTCAAGGCGGAGACGCTTGCGGAGCGTCTCGATCTCGTCGCGGGCCTGCCGGTACGACGGATCCTCCGACAGGACCCGGTGGAGATCTACCGAGGCCGCGAACTGCTCCATCGCGGACCGCAACTCGTCGCCGATGTCGCCCGACGCGTGCCGGTGCACAAGGGATTGCAGGAGGGTTTTGCATTGGTAGTCCGAGCTAAGAAACAGGCGCGCCAAGGTCTCCATGGAGGGCAGCGGTAGGCGCGCATCAGGGTCGGGGCGGTGCGCGCGAGGCACCTCGACGACACGCACCGCCGCGCCGGAATCAAGGGCTGCGATGCGCTCCGCGGATGCTCGCCGCCGGCAACGCGCGGAGCACCACAAAGGCCGTCGACCTGGCCCCTTATCGGGTACTTCGAAAGACGTACCGCAGCGCGGGCACACCCGTTCCGAAACCGTTCTTGCCTCCAAGACCACTGCGTCAACGCCCCTTACCACGCTGCTCCTCGAAAACGTCTGGACGAAATGTTATCAATACGAGACCTTAGTGCAAGAGGTGTGATGTTCGGCGCATAGTGAAAATTAGCAGCGCTAAATTCCAAGTAAGTGCGCCCGAGCGCACGGGTCATTTGCAGGGCAAAGAGCGTTTAGCCGGTTGACCGCCAGGAGCGGTTGAATGTGAACCGAAATAATTGGGGCGCGGATGGCTGCGCGAAGGCGCGGTGATGGTTCTTACCGGCGCGCGGCGCTTCCGCGAACCGATGGTCCTCCGTCGTGCGACCTCGAAAAACCGCGCGTCGGGTTATCCCACCACGCTCGAGGCGGCGGAGCGGCTCTGGCACGGACACGACACAGGGCACGCGGAGACGAACGGCCTTCTCGCCCTTCGTTTCGGCCGTCGACGAGGTCTACACCGAGAACGTCAATTGCGGGAAGCACACGTCGAAATGAGGCTGGTCCGCAGCGAGCCAGTCGTCGCTGACGATTCCGTGCACCACTGACAGCGGCACAGGGTCCATCGCAACTAAGGCTCGCGCTAACGCTTGCTCCATCAGCGGCAGACTACCGAGGGCCTCGGGCCCGAACGCGGGTACCGCGTGTGCCAACACGCGGTCCGCGACACGTGGAAGCCTCAACTCGCACCCGCCCGGTTTCTTGGCCGGTGAAACGCGAGGTCGGGTGTCACGATGTACGAGTGGCAGGGGAGCGGCGCGCAGTGGCGGCTTTTCCGAGCTAACGCGCCACCCTGGCGGTGGTCCCGAACAATGATGGCGGCATGTTGGCGCGAGATGGCGACGGCTGGCGGGACTGTGGTCGTGATTGGCTCGCGGAGCGGCGCAGAGTGCGGAGCGGGCAGCGGAACACCTAGCGGCTCCAGCCCCGGACCGAACGAAGGCTTGAATATCGCCCGGCATGCTGACCCACTGGGGGAGTCGTCGGCCGGCGCAGCGGGGTCCGAGCGCCTTGCCGACCGTGGGCGATGCGTCGTTTCCGGTTCTGGAAACGCTGCCGGAGAAGGCCGCCAATCGAAGCGCGCCCTACTAGTAGTACATTCGGCTCCGGAAAGGGTTGCTCCCGTGCTTGTACGGATCGCTTCAGGAAGGCGCGTTATGAGTGGTTCCAAACGGGGGCGACGTAGCGGCTCCGAGCGCCGACGTCTGACTGAGACGGTTGTCGTTCGCCTTGCACCGGCTGAAAAGAAGATCTTGGAAGAAGCGGCGGCGCGGATGGGCATTAGCATCGTCCGCCTCGTGCGCGAGTCCATCAACGGTCATATCCGCGAGCCGGTGCTGGCGACTGGCGAACGGAATGGACCACCGAACATCAAGAAGAGTGAGCGGGGTTCAGCAACCGCTGACAGTGCCTACGCCGAAGAGGTGGTTGTGCCGCTGGGACAGGACTGACGTACTCGCTGCCTCAGTGAGGCTCTTACATGCACTGGGCAGGCGAATGCCCAATTTCGGCGCCAGCATGATTTCCAGCGGCCAGCACCTCGGTCGGGCAGTATCGTGATGCGCACGAATACATCCCGGCCTGGCGGCACTTTGGCTGCATACGTGCCATGACCGACCGGCGTCTCCCTCCTCCTGAAATTGATCAAGCGTCATCGCATCAATCGCAGTGGGATCGGCACCCATTGGTTGCGCAAATGTTCGGATGCCCCCAACGCCGATTCCAGCTACCAGTTTCGTCGAGGTAGCAGATCGACTCCGTGAGCCGGTCAAGGGCATCAACGCTCAACGCCGGCAACCGAGTTGGCCCGATGCGGTAATGCAACGAGTAGCCCGTGCCTCCAGCCATGAGCTGAGCGCCTCACCCTCGGGTGGCCATGAGTTTGAAGTCGGATGGAAAAAGTACGGATAGACCCGATTGATGTCGGTCGGGGCTAAAAGACGCAAAGGCTGGCGGCGGAATGCACTACTAGTAGGGCAGACAGTTGAGCGCTGACGCCGATTACTTGAGAGCGTGCCCACGCGCCCGAGCCAAAACAGTCCGGAGCGGGTCGCCCAGTGGGAACGCTGGCGATCCGTCGTGGGCCACAACATCCGCGAGTTACGGATCCAGCAAGGGATGACTCAAGAGGCGCTTGCATTGCGGTCGGGCGTTACACGCAATGTCCTCATCGATGTTGAGCACGGCCGCCGCGGATTGCTCTATGAGCGCCTTTTCGACATCGCCGAGGCCCTGCAAGTTCCGGTAAACGAGCTATTGGTTGCGCGTGCGCGGCGCCGAAACAAGCGCTAAGCAGGTGTTTTGACGCAACCAGCGGTCTGTTTGGCGCAGGGCCGATGTAACGTCCGGTTCTCCTCGAAAGGCGCCGGTACGTTCGTCAGGCCCTGGGAGGGCAGGCGGGTGCGTCGATTACTTTGGTCGTCCTGCGCGGTCGGTTCCAACCCGAACGCCGACTCTTCGGAACAGCCACACCCAGGGCACTCTCGATCGTACTACTAGTAGTGCTACATCACATCCGTTGCTCGAACGAAAGCGCTTGCGATCACGTTATTCGGATCGCCTTGGCCGCCAATCTGCGACGCCAATCCGATTTACGATTTACGGCGCGTCGCGTCGGTTGACAAGAACATGACCGCGCAGGAGTTCAGCCATCGTTTCCCAATCGACCAAGTCTTCCAGCCCTAGCTGCGCTGATCCGTGCGCTTCTGCGAGTCCGCGGCGCCGATCAGTGACTGGTTGAGCCTAGGACTGCGCTGTTGGTCACAGGTAGTTGCCCTGGGGTAGTTCGGGTTTGAAGCGGCCGGACCGGATGGTGGCCAGGAGCGCGGTGTCGCTGACCGTCCCGGTGGCTAGGACGGTACGCCGAACGATTTCGCGGATGTCGGCGCCGTTGGTTTCGGCGTTGAAGTGGGCGGCGACTTGGCTGGCATCAATGGATTCGGCTCCGGGAATGCCCCGCAGGTAGGTGGTCAGGATCTGTGCGGCCGCCTCGCTTGTGGGATAACCGATCTCGATGATCGAGTCGAATCGTGCGGTCCGGATCGCCGCCGCGTCCAACGCCGCGACGTCGTTTGTGGAAGCCAGCGTCAAGATCGGCGCTGAGGGGTCTGTGTCCATGACAGCCAAGAACTCCGAGAGAGGACGAACCTCGCCGTGGTGGCGGCGATTGCCGACGATGAGGTCGATGTCCTCGAGCACGATCACGGTGGGCCCTAGTGCACGGGCCTCTTTGTACACGGCGGACAGCACTGATTTGCCGGCGCGGGCGTCGACATTGATCACGGTGAACGGCCCGACGAGTTCGGCGGCGATGGTTTGCGAGATCGCGGTCTTGCCGACGCCCGGCGGCCCGGCGAGCAGGATTCCGCGGCGTACTCCCAGCCCCAACTGGGTCATCAACTGCCGGTGGGTGGTCAACGCGGCGATATTGAGGTCGATCTCTTCCCATACCGACTCGGGCACAACCACGTTCGTGCGGCTAAGGGTTGGGATGTCCGTGACCTCAAGAACCAGGCCGTTGTTCTCGGATGCGGTCAACGCTCGGCCACGGTAGAGGTTTTTGGCGCCATCGGCGTCGGTCATGATCGCCTCGATCACGGCGACGGCATGACCGCGATCAGCAGGGGTGGTGTAGACCTGCAGCCGTGGCGTATCGGAATACAGCGTCGATGAACTTAGCCGGACCACGACGGGCGCGGGGGCGAGCTGGCCGGCGGTGAAGAACGCCGACAGCCGCGCAGGCGGCGCAAGGTGTTTGTCGCCAATCTCGATGTGCGCCCAGGTCGGTGGCTCATCGTCGTCGCTGGGCCCGATCGGGGGATCGAAGCGGTCGATCAACGCGGCCAGCGCCAACCCGGCCGCGACGTGTCCGATCGAGGACAGCCGCCGTGACTCACATACCAGATCCGACCCCGATCGGCCCAACATCGCATGCAGAAACCCCGCGAGGGTGACTTGCGTGGTTACCGACCCCGTCAAAATTTGGCCGACTAACTGCACTGCCCGCCGAACCGACGAATCCTCACCGGCCAACACCGCGGCTAGGGCTGATGGCTCAACGTCGGACATGCTCAGCAGTATGCCCGCACCTACCGACAGCACCGCAGGACCGGCCATCGCTGACACCTTTGGCCCGCGTGAAATAGCGGGCGCAATAGGGTCGCCGACCGTTTTCCGGCGGCGACCGGTAACAACTAGCTGCCCGGCGAGCCTTGCTGGATCACCTTGGGAACCGGTAGGCCATCTCGACGTAGGTCGCCGGGGAAGCACGGCGATGTTGCGACGATGGTCGGTGGATAGTCGGGAGGATATGCCGCCTTGATTTGTATGTGGTATCCGTCCGGGAAGTAACCGAATTGGTTGGGTTTTTCGAAGCCGTCGCGCTCGATCACCGTGATGCCCCAGCTTCGCCAAAGCTCTCCGGCGTGTGCGATGAGATCTGCCCCTTCACGCCGGCGGGCCCGATCACTTTGGCGAACAACGAAAATTCGGTGGGGCCGGGGCCGGTGTAGTTGGCATCGCAGCCGAAGTTGCTGCCGCCGATGGTTGAACCGCCCCGAGTTCGATGCACACGCGGTTATGGGTGTGCAGCCTCTGATTGGGCTGTGTTCGTAGCGTAGTAGATCGTCTCGTACTCGGTCGGTGGGATGCGGCCCAGGCGGTGCATGAGCCGGCTGGTGTTGTACCAGTGCACCCAGTCGGCGGTGAGCAGTTCCACGTCGGTCAGGCGCTGCAGGGGGCCGCGCCGGAAGGGCGAATCCGCCCGGACGGCTTCGGTCTTGTACAGCCCTATCGTTGTTTCGGCCAGAGCGTTGTCGAAGGCGTCCCCGACAGTGCCGATTGAGGCCACCAGCCCGGACAGGGTCAAGGTTTCCCCGAACCGCACCGACGTATATTGCGACCCTGCGTCCGAATGGTGAATAGTGTTGCCCATCAATGGATTGCCTTCATTGAACCGCAGTTGCGCCGCATGCCTGATCGCCTGACGCACGAACCGGTCTTCCTTGCTTGCCGAGCAGGTCCAGCCCACGATCCGCCCGGCGTAGGCATCAATGGCGAACGCGGTGTAGACGAACACCCCGGTGGCCAGGCGCACGTAGGTGAAATCCGCGACGAGCAGCACGTTGGGGGCGCGCACCCGGAACTGGCGTTTGACCAGATCCGCCGCCCGGGTCGCGGCCGGGTCGGCCACGGTGGTGCGGACCTTTTTGCGCCGGGTGACCCCGCGCCAGCCGTTGACGCGCATCAGTCGTTCCACGGTGCAGCGGGCCACGGTGATGCCCTGGCGTTGCAAGTGAGCCCACATTTTCGTGGCCCCGTACAAGGACTCCGGTTTGCGCCGGCCGTGCTCGTCGGGTTCGTAGTAGCCGGCCAGCACCTCGGTAATGACGGTGTCCCACAGGGCCCGCGCCGACGGTGGGCGGGCCAGCCAGGCATAGAAGGTTCTCGGGGCGATCACGCAGCCGTGCTCAGTGAGCACGCGGCAGATCGGAGCGACCCCGAACCGAGCACGATGCTCGGCGATGAACGCACAGATCAACGGTGTCGCGGGTCGCTCTCCCGCACGAAGAAACTTGTTGCCGCCTTGAGGATTTCGATGGTTTCCTCAAGTTCGCGGTTCTTGCGTTTGAGCTCACGCAACTCGCGCACGGTATCGGTGGGCGCCCCGTCGCGGACCCCGGTGTCGACCTCGGCCTGGTTGATCCAGCGTCGTAACGATTCATACGACACCCCCAAACGCTTGGCGACCGCGGTCAGGCAGGCCGTACGGGTGGCGTACTCCTCGGCATGGTCGCTGACCAACCGAACCGCCCGGGCCTTGAACTCCTCGTCGTACTTCTTCGGCATGATGCGAACAACCTTCCCTCGAAAGAAGGTGTGCATCGAACTCGGGGCGGTTCAGGTGTCGCTCGTGTCTAGGACGGCGCCCGGTGGCAACCCGTCGACTGTTTTCCTGCAGGTACCGAAGCACTGAGTCCTCGGCCTCTTGTTAGCTTTTCGGGATCTTCGGTGACGGCGCAATGGGTGTGGGTTCCATGGGCCCTCCTGGAATCATTGTCGCGCCGGATGGGGCTGATGGCCCCGACCCGGTGTGCTTGGTTGGATTGGTCGATGAGCATGTTGCAAGAACACCGGCGGTCAACAGAACAGCGAATACCTCGAGCAATTCGCCAGGTTTTGTCTTTACTTTCATTCTCGTGTCACTTCGGTGGTGTCGCATCGGTGCGTCCGGCGATGATGTGCCCTGTGTTATCGAGCGCGAGGTTCCCACTGTCCGAGCCACAAATACGAAACCGGAGTCGGCAGAACAGCTTGGGCTTCACCCCAACACCAACGTAACTGGTTTGCACCACCGTCAGGACCGATGAAGGCTACGTAGAAGCCATTCCGAAATTGCTGGCGAGGTCAAACCCGCGAAGGGGAGCCCGTCAGTCTTTCGCTGGACGGGCCCGCTGATTAAGAGTCAGCGGGCCCGGACGGCTGTCGGCGGATAGTGGATGGGCGGGGTAATCAGAGCGCGGGTTATGTCGACAGTAGTGGCATTGATGTCTGAGGCTCGGTCGCCTTGACGCTAAAGTCGGGGGGAGACCTCGCTGGCATGGCTGCTTTCAGGTGTGATCCAGTTCGTCGAGGTTCCCGTCAGCCCACTCTTCGGCGGACGCCATGGCTTCCGGATGATCGGACATCCATTTGCCGTGTGCCATGCATCGCCGGCGCAACTCCTCCTGGTCTGTGTCTCGCTGAGGCAACCCGACGTAAGCATAAATCTCTTCCTCGCTGAATGTGCGGCCTGCGCCGTGATCGGCTTCTGCTGCGATCAGCGAATCACGAAAGCCTGGTAGTGCCAACCAGAAGTCGGTGTCGTCGCCATCGTCGTCGGCCGACCGATCAGCCTTGACCGCGCTCACTGAAATTCCCCACTGACGCTCATCGAAAATCCCCACTCGTGTGGCTCCGCCGAGAAGGGCGGGCCCCCTTCGAAGCTTCTGGTGTCTGACGCCAGTTGCTCCATCGAAGGAGGCCCGCTTTCTCATGCTCACATGGGAGGACGATGTGGAAGTACATGCCCTACGCAAACGTGGTTGGACGATCTCGGCGATCGCCCGACACACCGGCTTCGACCGCAAGACGGTCCGCAAGTACCTGGCCGGCGACGGCAAGCCGGGGGTGCGTGCCCGGCCTGACCCTGATCCGTTCGATCCTTACGTCGACTACGTCACCGCGAGGCTGACCGAGGACCCGCACCTGTGGGCCCGCACCCTCTACGACGAACTCGAGGATCTCGGGTTCGTCCTGTCGTATCAGAGCCTGACGCGCAACATCCGCATCCGGGGTCTGCGACCTGTCTGTGAGGCGTGCCGGACCGCCACGCAACGCCCCAACGCGGTAATCCCACATGCGCCGGGTGATGAAACCCAATGGGACTGGCTGGACTTGCCCGATCCACCGGCATCGTGGGGTTGGGGCAAGGCCGCGCACCTGCTGGTCGGCTCGCTGTCGCACTCGGGCAAGTGGCGCGGCTATCTGGCCCCGAGCGAGGACCAGCCGCACCTGGTCGCCGGTCTGGACCGCGTGACCCGTGGCCTGGGAGGGTGCACGCGGGTGTGGCGCTTTGACCGGATGGCCACGGTCTGCGATCCGGGCAGCGGGCGGGTGACCGCCTCGTTCGCCGGGGTGGCCAAGCACTACGGCGTCTCGGTGGCGATCTGCCCGGCCCGGCGCGGTAACCGCAAGGGGGTGGTGGAGAAGGTCAACCACACCGCCGCGCAACGCTGGTGGCGCACCCTGGCCGACGACCTCACCGTCGAGCAGGCGCAAGCGAGCCTGGATCGCTTCGCCCGGGTGCGAGGCGACACACGCCTGCGCTCCACCGCCGACGGCCGCTCCTCGGTCGCCGTGGTGGCCAAAACCGAACCACTGCAACCGGTACCGGCGCAGGCGTATCCGGTGATCGTGGCCGAGATCCGCACCGCCTCGCGCCAAGCGATGGTGTCCTACCGCGGTAACCGCTACTCGGTGCCGCCGGAACTGGCCGCCGCCAATGTGGTGGTGTCACATCCGGTCGGCGGGCAGTTCTGCGACATCGCCACCATGAGCGGGATCGTGATCGCCCGACACCGACTGGCCGCCGACGGGCTCGGCGTCATGGTGCGTGACAGCGGCCATGTCATCGCCCTGGACGCCGTGGCAATGGCCACCGCGGCGACCGGACGCCCGCACCGCCGCAAGGAACGCATCCCACCCGGTCCGGCAGCCAAAGCCGCTGCCGCACAACTGCTTGCACTCAAGCAGCCATCCAACACCTCAAGTGAAACGTCCACTCCGTCAACCGATTCCACCGTCATCGATCTGTCCGCCTACGAGCGGGCCGCGCAGAACAGGACCATCCAATGACCCCTACTCCACGCACCAACAAGGCCCCCACCAGGACCGAGGAATCGCCATCGGCTGCGGCGAGCCGCTATCAGCAGCTGCGCTCGCACCTGGCCGAGCTCAAACTGGCCGCGGCCGCTGAAGCCCTACCGGCGGTGCTGGATCAGGCCACCGCCGAGGGGCTGTCACTGACCGTGGCGTTGGAGCGACTGCTGGCCGTGGAGGTCGAGGCCAGCACTGCCCGACGGTTGGCCGGCCGGTTGCGGTTCGCCTGCCTGCCCACCCCGGCCACCCTGGCCGATTTCGATGTCGATGCTGCCGCCGGGATCGACCGCAAGCTGATCGACGAACTGGGCACCTGCCGTTACCTGGAAACCGCGACCAACATTCTGCTCATCGGCCCACCCGGGACCGGAAAAACGCACCTGTCCGTCGGGTTGGCCCGCGCTGCCGCCCATACCGGCTACCGGACCTACTTCACCACCGCCGCCGATCTGGCCGCACGGTGTCACCGTGCCGCGATCGAGGGACGCTGGGCCACCACCATGCGGTTCTACGCCGGACCGACCCTGCTCGTAATCGATGAACTCGGATACCTGCCGCTGCCCGCCGAAGCCGCTTCGGCGCTGTTTCAGGTTGTCTCCCAACGCTATTTGAAGACCAGCATCGTCATCACCACCAACCGCGGGGTGGGTGCTTGGGGAGAAATCCTCGGCGACACCACCGTGGCCGCCGCCATGCTCGACCGCCTGCTGCACCGCTCCGTGGTCATCAACCTCGACGGCGAGTCCTACCGGCTACGCGACCACCACGACGCCGCGGAAACCCTGCGCCGGACCACCACCGGCACCCGCCAACCACTACACTGACCGCTGCTCACAGGTGAGGAATTTCGGCGAGCACACCTGGGGACTTTCGATGAGCGCCGTCAGCCTTACCACTCACGCCATCAGGGTAGTGGCCTAGCCTGACGCGGAGCAGGGGTTGGCGACTTTGACCTGTATGCCGCCGATATCGACAAGATCTACGTCGAGGGCAAGCCTAAGCAGCTGCTATCGACAATCGATCTCGCTAAGAAGCACGGCGGCTGCGCAGCGAGGTAGTCAGCGTGGACATGGAACTAACCCAGACACAGAGGTCACGAACCATTTCTGGTTTGTGACTTCATGCGTCACAGTTCGTCGAACCGCTCCATGTGGGCGAAAAGTGACTTGCAGTCCGGAGTCCCAAATGTCCGGTCTCGATCTAGTTGGCGGTCACTTACAGGGAGCGCCAGCAAGGATTCGACTCGGAAAGCTGTTGCGTATCTATGAAGTTGGCGGTTCCCAATGAAAATCCGACTGCCAGGTCTTGGCAGTCGCATGTCAGTCTAGGTGCCGCTCGACGTCCGTGTGCCTGTGCAGGATGCGCACTACGTCGATCAGAACTCCGCTGGCGGCAACGCGGTAATAGAGCGTGTGTGAACCCGCAGCATGTCGGCGGTAGCCGACACGAACCTCGTCGCAAGGCCTCCCGATGAGTGGGGTTGTCCGCCACAAGCTCAATAACTCGCTGAATCTCGCGCACGTACGTTTCGGCTTGGTTGGCACTCCACCGGTTACGGGTGTAGTCCCAGATCTGCTCCAGGTTGGACTGGTAGCAGGGGACACCAGGCGCTTATTTCATTGGCTTGACGCGATGTCCTGAGCTTATTTCACTGGCTCGGTGCGATGTCCTGGCAACCAGGCAGACATACCGTCTTGCACTCCGCGGTCTGTCTCTTCCCCTAGGGTGGGGCTGCCCGGAGTAGCTGTGTCTCGACAGCTACAGCTGAGTGTGCCGAACGGATTCGGGTCAGCACTTGTCGCTGGGGCTTGTCCGAGGGAGCCGACAGCGATTGCAGTGCTAACCAGTATCCTGATGATCACCTGGGTTACCCCTCATCTACCGGTGATTTGTCATCGCATCTGCGACTTGATGCGCCCGCAGGCCGCAGAGCTATACGCAGGCCATCATCTGTAGCCAGCGGATACAGTGGCATCGGGTAAACGTCTCTCGGTGTGATCTACACTACCCCCGTACGGTACCTCCGGTCAATGCTCGGTTTCACGCGCCAGGTGTAAAGGCACGCCGTCATCAGGTCTGCGCGCGAGGCCGTGTGACCCGCCACCGGCCGCCCCTGTTGTTCCCGATAGGCCCCAGTCAGTTCCGATCTCGTGCCGGATTGGCACTGTGAGGTGGTGAGCCATGATCAGTCGTTCGCCTTCGCCGCCCCGCCAATGCACATCGTCTAAGCCGGAAAGCTTCCGCTATGGGCGCCCCCGGGAGGTCGCGTAGCCATCACCGCCGCTTTCGTCGGGGTGCCAACGCACCGACTTGAGCTGGCGTGGCCTCGCTGGAGGTAAGGATCGCGTGGGGATTTGATCGCTTACGCATCGCCCTGACTGTATGTAGGCGCCGAACCGTGCTGCGGCCCACCAACAGCCGGCCGCTCAGGTGGGCAAAATGTCAGAGTGGGCGGGCTGCAGGCGGTGGGTCCGGTCTAGGCGGTGTAAGGCCACAGCGGCGACGATTCCGACGAGAACCAGTCCTGCCCATGCCAGTTCGCCCAGGCCCATTTGTCGTGCGGCGCCCATAACCGCGCCCGTGGCCAAATTACCGACGAGGATTCCGGCCCCGATGATGGTGTTGTACAAGCCGTAATGGGTGGCGACCAGTCGGCCGCCCAGCGAGACCACAATGTCCATCTCGAATGGGAAGACTGCGGCCGAGCCGATGGCCAGCAGGCCCGCAGACATCAGAAGCGCCGCGATCGCCGGCAGAGCGCCGAAGCGTTCGCGGTCTGGGACGACGATCAACGGCAGGAACGACGCTGCCATTATGGTCAGGCCCACGGCCAAACTGCGTCTGGTTCCCCACCTCTCGGCGAACCAACGGGTGATGCGCAATTGTCCACCAACCGCGGTGAGCCCTGAAACGGCGAAAAGCGCCGCGACTAGTAATGAATGAGATCCTGGCGCCAGCACCGACGCCTGCAACGGCAGTGCGAGATTGATCTGAAACGAGAGCACATAGGAACCGATCATCGCCGCGGCGAACAACAGGAAAGAGCGGTTAGCGACGACGACCCGCCAATCTTGCAATATCGAGGTCTTCTCCGGCGCTGGGTCGGCGCGGCGGCGAGGCAACGCCAGTAGTTGCACGACTGTGAGCACGGCGAAGACGACCGCCGCGCCGGCCGCGGCGACCCGAAAGTTTATGGCCATCAGGACAAGTCCAACAATTGGGCCAAGCAAGATGCCGGCGTGATTGAAAATATTGAACATCGCGAACGCCTCGACACGGCGGACGCCGACGTCGGCGGCCAGATACGCGCGAATCGCTGGGTTGAACAATGCACCGGCGAAACCGGTAGCCGCGGCGGCGATCAACACGGCGGGCAAGGACTGGCCCGCCACCAGTAACGCGAACCCACCGATGCGCAGTAGACATCCGGCCACGATCAGCCACTTGTAGCCCAGCCGATCGGCCAACGTGCCCCCCACGATGAACATGCCCAGCTCAGAGAAATCCCTGGTACCCAGGACCAGCCCGACAGCCCACGCCGCCAGCGCGAGCGGGCCGGCCAGGTAGCCGGCCAGATAGGGCATCAGCATGTAGAAACCGACGTTGATGCCGAACTGATTGATCAGCAGAATCCGGCTGGGCGTGTCGAACCCGCGAAACCGCGCCACAAAACCCACTGACCGCACCCTATACGTCAATTCCCGCTATCAAAACGCAGGCGCCGGTCAGACTGCTTGAGGCAGATCCTTGCGGAACCGTCGCAGCAGCAGCGCCGCCGTCGCGGCGAAGCCGGTGCTGAGCCCGGTCCACACTCCGGCCCCATGCAATTGCGCCGGGAACGCTAGGAGCAACATGGCGGGCAGGCCAACCAACCAATACCCGATCGTGGTTGCTCGCAAGCCGGCTTTGGTGTTGCCGATGCCCCGCAGCAGTCCCACGGCGATGTTTTGGGTGAAGTCCACGATTTGCTGAATTATCGCGAAGAAGAGGAAGAATTTGGCGATCACAATAGTGGCCGAATCGGCGGGGTCTAAAAATGGCCGTAAAACCCAGTAGGGGGCTACCACGTAGAGCAGTCCGAGTGTCACCGTGCTGATTACCCCTAGGAGAAGCGCGACGACCGCTATCTGCTCGGCCTGCCCTTTATCACCTTTGCCGGTCGCACGGCTGATGAGGATGGATGATCCGTGGGATAAGCCGATGCTGATTTGGAAGGCGATGCGGGTCAGCTGAGTCACCACATTGTGCGCGGCCAGCACGATGGGGCCGAAGGTTCCCATCACCACGGCGGCCAGCGAGGTGATCCCGGCTTCCGAGCCGTACGTCAATGAAATAGGGACTCCCAACCGCAGGATGTGGCGGGCCATTTCAGCGTCGGCATTCCAGCCGTCGATCGACAGCAGCGGGGCGAGGTGATTGTCACGGCGCAGGATGAAATAGAACGCCGCAACAGTGAGTACCTGCACCAGCGTCGTTGCCAGTCCGATGCCCGCCAAGCCCAGCCGGGGGAGGCCCAGCAGTCCGTAGATGAACACCAAATCCAGCGCCGCGTTCAGTGCGATGGAGGCGATGCTGACCGCCAACAGGGGACCGGGGCGGCGCATACCAACGGAGAACTGCCGCAACACATTCAGCCACACCATCGGAACCAGCCCTGGAGCTAAGGCAATCATCATGGGTCGCGCGAGGGCCAGCACGTCTTTGTCCACCCCGAAGACGGGCAATACATAGCCCAAAGCGATCAGCGCGGCGCCGAGAAGGACAGCCGTCAAGGTGGCCACCAAGAAGGCGGATCGGTTGATCTGGCGGATCTCCGTGTGCGCCTTGGTGTCTGGGCGGTCGCTTCCGGAACGTGCCTCCCCTTGAGCGGCCGCAGTGGCGACCAGGTTTCCCACCGCCGTGACTACACCGACGCACATGGTGCGCATCAGGTTGTATAGGATCGCGGCAAGCCCACCAGCGGCGATGGCTTGCACCCCGATGAGGCCCATCATGGCCAAATCGGTGGTGGTCAACGCAACTTGGGCGAATTGCACACCCGCGATGGGCGCGGCCAAAGCGGTGAGCTGCCGGCCGGTGCGCATCAGGGGAGCAAGCCGCACCCAGCGGTTTTCACCCACGGGCGCCCGGCTCACAAGCGATCGCCATTCTGGTCGGGGCGCCAGCGAAACCGGCCCTCGTCGTCACAAGTCACCTCGAGTTTCGGCGGCAAGGGGAGCCCATGGAACTCGGATTCGTTCTTGTCCATCTGGTAGCCAGCGGTATTGGGGTAGATCAGCAGGTCACCATAACGCGGCTGCCGCGGTAGCTCCACTTTTCGCCAGGTCAGCATGTCATAGTCCAGGCAGCTAGCCCCGCCGACGCAGCATCGGACCGGGCCTGTCGACTGCAGCTCGTCCGAGCTTTCTTGCGGCCACAGCGTCGGATCCGGGAGGAACTCGCTGGATTTCCACTGCTCCGACAAGCTCATGCTCAGCCCGAGAACGGTGATGATCCCGTAGTCGCCGCGCCGCTTGAATCCCTGCACGGGAAAAACGGTGAACCCTGCCCCGTTGAGCAACGCGCGGCCGGGCTCGAGCAGGAGCTTGGTTCCCGTCGTGGCGAATCGGTCGCCGACGGTGCCTTGGCCGCCGGCGTCCTCGCTGGAGAGGATTGCGGCCAACATGTCGGCCCCGGTCGGCTTCTGATGATAGGGGTAGAAGTGGGTGAACGTCTTGCCGGCGTGAAAGTCGCTTTCGGTGCTGTCGCGCAAGAACCGGTCCCACGTCTCGCCGTCGAGGTAGCTCACTGCGAATCCGCCGCCGATAGAAATGGACGTTGCCGCCAGGCCCTGCGCTCGTGCCTCAACAACACGGTCAACCAGCTGGGCCGCCAGCTGCGCACGTGGCGCGACCTCGTACCCGTTGAGGTGAAACGAGAATCCTTCCATGGACACACGCGACCGCTGCTGGGCGCATTGTTGTAGCGCGGCGTCCAATTCAGTGGGGTCCAGACCAAATCTGCTGTGCGGGTTCACTTCTGGAAGCACCCGCAACATGATCCGGACGCTCTCGCCGCGATGGGCCAGCGCGATAACCCTGTCGAGCTCGTCGAGGGCGTCCACTGCGATCAAGCAACCGTGGCGGGCGGCTAGCCAGAGCAGATGTTCGCTTTTGGCGGGCCCGGTGACCACGATGTCTGAACCGCGCACACCGCAACTAAGCGCATGAACCAATTCCGGGGCGCTGGCTGCATCGACACCTGCGCCGAGCTGCGCGCAGACGCGCAACCAGCACCCCGCCTTGTTGGCTTTCTTGGCGAAGAATACTTGCCCTTCCACGCCCGCCGAGTCGAGCACATCGGTAAACGCCTTCAGGTTTCGGGCGAACTGCGGCGCGAACAGCACGTGAAACGGGCCTCCGACCGCATGAGCCATATCGGCTACTAACGAACGATCAGATATGACTTCCCGGAACCATTCCGGCTCTACCGCCGGCAGCGACAACGGCGTCTGTGCTAGCTCCACAGTTTGATTTCCTGTCCGCGTCCACGAGCGATCGCTTGGGCGGCCAGTTCGTGCGCCACCGGGATGTCGGTGATGGCCATGCCGCTATTGAAAACGAAGACCCGGTCATCCTTGTCTCGCCTGCCCGGTGCTTGTCCGGCGAGGATGTCGGGAAGCTCGGCGTCCAAGCGTAACGAGCCGTTCTCGTCGGCGAAGCGGGTGCCTGTCACCGCCAGTTGGCCCGCGCTCGTCGCGGCGGCGTAGTCGGCGTCGCGCAGCGAGGACGAGTGCACGCCGGTCCCGTTGACCGAGACGAACAGCGCCCCTGGCTTGAGCCAGCTGGTGCGGAACTTGACCTCGGTGGCCGGGCCAGCCGACGTCGCGACTAGAACATCGGCTTCGTTGGCGGCTTTCTCGGGGTCGGTGACGACTTCGATGTCTCGGTCGGGGTGCTGCTCGCGGACATACGCGCGCACGGCGGCGATGCCATCCGGATGGGTGCCGAACAACAGCAGCCGATCCAAGTCCGGCAGAGCAGTCAACAGGAACGGAAAGGTGTATCGGCCTTGAGCGCCCGAACCGGTCACCAGCGCGGTGCGGGCCCCCGGCATTGCGCATGCGCTCGCGATCAGCGCGGTGTTGGCGGCCGTTCGTAGCGCGGTCACTCGGAAGCAGTCCATAAACGCTATCGGCAAACCCGCCTTATCGTCGTAGAGCGTAATGGTGATGTATTCTTTTTTCCCGTCGTCGTTTTGCATGTAATAATCTTTAAACGCCGTGATTTGTGAACCGCCGTCATAGCCGGGCATCGCATAGGCAGCCGAATCCCGGTACGGCGAGCGCATCATGATTTTCGCCGGCGCCCGAGATGAACCATCGGCCACTCGCAGATAAGCGCCCCTGACCAGCTCCATTACCTCACTGGGACTGATCGCAATGTCGGCGATATCGCTGCGTGTCAGCACGCGCAGCGCAACGTCCTCGCGGTCCAGAATCTGCTGTACCGGTTGGCTGCCTGTTGCTGCAGAAACCATTACTGTATTACGTCCTCTCGTGTTTTTGATTCAGTGCAGTGACCCAATGGGGATCCTGCTCGTGCAATTCGTGCAGCGGGGCTATGCAGGAATCTTCACCTCGACCGAGCCATTCCCCGCCTGAATCCCAGCAGCTGCTTTGCGGATCGGTACCGCCCCGCGCAGCAGTGTGGGGTTGGTGATGGTGGTGGTGCGTGTCCAGGAGGTGATGACGTGTTGGTTGGGGTCGATGAGGGTGGTGGGTTGGGGAGTGGGTTGCCAGCCCAGGAGCTCGTGTTGGCGGCAGTAGTCGTCGTTGTAGATGGTGTCGAAGTAGCGTTGGGGTCCGTCGGGGAAGACGGCGGCGATCCGGGTGTTTTTGGGGTAGGTGCGTGCGGCCCAGCCGGCGACCAGCGCGACGGCGCCGACGCTCCAGCCGCCGCTGGCGAACTGGCTGGCCGCCAAGGTGCGTGCCGCCCAGACGGCTTCGTGTGGGGCCACCCAGTGCACCTCGTTGAAGGCGGGGTAGTCGATGTTGGCCGGGTGGATGCTGGAGCCCAGCCCGCGCATCAACCGGGTGGTGGCCGGTTGGCCGAAAATGGTCGAGCCGATGGTGTCGACCCCGATCAGTTTCATGTCGGGGTTGAATCGGCGCAGCACCCGGGCCACGCCGGCGGAGTGTCCGCCGGTGCCTACCGAGCAGACCAGGACGTCGACGTTGCCGAGCTGGTCCATGAGCTCTAAGCCCAGTGATTGGTAGCCGGTGATGTTGTCGGGGTTGCTGTATTGGTCGGGGCACCAGGCTCCCGGCTCGGCGGCCAGGACTTGGGCGACGCGGTCTTTGCGGGCCTGTTGCCAGCCCCCGATCGGGTGGGGTTCGGTGACCAGGTCGACTTGGGCGCCGTAGGCGGCCAGCATGTGGCGCACGATGGGTTCCATGCCGGTGTCGGTGACCACGGTGACCGGGTGCCCGTAGGCTTGGCCGGCCAGCGCTAGGCCCAATCCGAGGCTGCCGCTGGTGGAATCCACGATGCGGGCCCCGGGCGCGAGCTCGCCGCGGGCGCGGGCTGCTTCGACCATGTGCAGGGCGGGGCGGTCTTTCATGCTGCCGCCGGGGTTGAACCCTTCTAGCTTGGCCCAAAACCCGCGATCGGGTGGGCTCAGCGGGGCCGAGATCCGCAGCACCGGCGTGTTGCCCACCAGGGCGGCGGGTCGCCGGGAGGTGGCGGGGGCGGGTGGTGCGCAGTCCCGCGGCTTGATGACCTTCAGTGCCGGAACGGGGTGAACGCATGTGTTGTCGAGAGGAAGAATTTCAGCCATGGGATTCGTCGCTTTCACGCGGGAGCCGCGAATATCGGTGCGCGGCACATGGTGACAGGGGGTCAGCGATCGCCGGCCGCCGCCACAAAGGGCAGAAACGACCTGGCGCTGACCAGTCAGCGACGAGACAGGCAGAACCGCGTCAAGACGTCTTGACCGGTAAGCGCAAAAGCCGGGGTACGGGGCGGGCCCCGCCCGGCGCGCACCGCAAACCGGGCCGGCCCAGCGGTCAGGGCCACGGCCAGCACCGCACCCAACACCGCCAGCGTCGCCAACGCGGCACCCGAGCGGGGCAGCACCGCTGTGGTGAACTGCTCATGATGGCCGCCCGAGGACCCCTTAGTCGCATGCGGATGATCGACGTTAACGGTGAACTCGCCACCCAGCGAAGCCACCAACGCGTGGGCTGGATGGCCTAGCGAAGACTGGGGATGCCCCAGGATGCTGTGGGCGCCGATCAGCACCCCCCACATCGCCAACCACGCCGCAGCCCCAACCGCCACCGCGTACCGCAGCCGTGGCGTTCCGCTAGCGCTGGCCAATCTCATAACACCCCGACCGTAGCACCGCCGGTCGTGGCCATTCGCGCTCCAAATCGAGTCGATGCCCGGCCGAGACCTGTCCGTGATCGATACCCCATCAGCCGCCCGTGGGGGTCGGCCGAAGGCCCGAACGAAGGCAGGGGAAAGTCCACACCAACGACGATACGGTCTGTACCCCATACCCGCAAAGGGTAGTGCGGCTCCAACTTCGCGTGCCGATACACGCGGCGTCGAGAGGGTCTGCCTTGCGCCGTCATAGCCATACGGGTGACGGCACGTTGCCCTGACGTGCGAGGCTACGCGAGCCCGGAATCGGGCACGGGCCCAGGTGCGCCCTCTAGCGGGCGATCACCCGTTGGGCGCGATACGGCACGGTACGTGCCATAATGAGGCCCATTAGCACTCGCATTTCCGCGATCCTGGCACCGCTTCCACGACACCGACGCCATTGCGATGGCTGACCCTCGTCACTACGCAGTAGGCGCAGGTCTCCCCGATGACCAAGACGCTGGGAGGATAGATGACAACCCCACTCGGATATTCGGCGCAAAAGGACAATTACGCCAAGCGACTGCGCCGCATCGAGGGCCAAGTCCGCGGCATCGCGAAGATGATCGAAGACGACAAGTATTGCATCGACGTCCTCACCCAGATCAGCGCCGCCAGCAGCGCCTTGAGGTCAGTCGCGCTGAATCTGCTCGACGAGCACCTTGACCACTGTCTGACCCGCGCCGCCGCGGAGGGCGGCGACCAGGCCCACGCGAAATTGGCCGAAGCCTCCGCCGCAATCGCACGACTTGTTCGCTCTTGATCGCTGCACGCGTGCATCCATCCGCTGCCGGTGGGGCTCACACGACGCAGTGAGGCGAACGGGCCGCGACAATCCGCGAGCGCGGTCGCACCGCATGACGCAAGCACACGTCGCTCACCCTTCGCGAGGGATTAAGCGCCGGGTAACGAACACACGGCATGGGCCTAAATCATCTTGGCAGCAGGCGCATTCTCTGTTCGTCGAATTCTTGCTGCGTCAGGATTCCGGCGGCACGCAGCGACGCCAGCTCGCGCAGCTCGGCAGCGATGTTGATCGCTCCGACCGGCGAAACCTGCGGGGCGATTGCTGGGGCGTTTGTCTTGTCCTTCTTGTTCGGGTCGCGGGGGGCCTTCGCCGTCTCGGCCCGGCTTCGCTCCCGACCCAACGCGCTCGTGCCGGCCATCGCGCGCCCGGCCATGCTCGCCACCGCCATCTCGCCGAACAGACTCCCGGTGCCGCTGGGGGCGGCCGCGGCGGCGGCTTCCGCGGCGGCGCCGGCGCTGGTCGCCGGCAACGCCAAAGCGGCCGGCCGTATCGCCGGGGCGGCGGCCGTCCACCCGGGCGGTACCGACAGGCCGCCGACGGTGTTGGCCTCACCGAGCCCCGCTGACGCCAGAGTTCCGAATCCACCCGCCGGGTTCGTGATGACCGGGAATGGCGATGGCGGCACCGCGCCCGCCCCCGGCCAGGACTGCACACCGGCCCACCCGCTGACGATGTCATCGGTGTGGAAACCGGTCAGCGCGCCGGCAATGTTGAAGGGAAGAGTCGTCGCACCGAAGGGGGTTACCACGCCGAGTCCAGCGACGCTGGCGGGCCCGTTCAGAAAGACCGTGATCAGATCGCTCTCCACGCCCAGCACGTCCGTCACCGACGGGTCGACGGCAGTTGGCCCCACTGCGGTTCTGGTCAACATGTTGGGTACCGCCGAGAACGGTTGCTGGGCAACCGCGTTGCGTGTGCTCCCGGCGGCGGTGCCGGTGGCCTGCGCTACGGCTCCGGATTGGTCCGCCCCGGGGTTGGTGGTCTGATCCGGCTGGACGAACGGTGTCAGCGTGGTCGCCGACGCCGTGGAACCCGCGTAGCCGAACATCGCCGCGGTATCACGCGCCCACATCTCCGCATACTCGGTCTCGGTGGTGGCGATCGCCGGCGTGTTCTGCCCGAGGAAGTTCGTCGCGACGAGGGACGCCAGCAGGGTGCGGTTCGCCGTGATCACCGGCGGCGGCACCGTCTGGGCGAAGGCCGTCTCGTAGGCGAACGCCGCGGCCCGGGCCTTGGTGGCGGTTTCTTCGGCCTGGGCGCCGGTGGTCCGCATCCACTCCAGATAGGGGGCGATCGCCGCGGTCATGGCCGCAGCCGACGGGCCGACCCACGGGCCGGAGGTCAGGGCGGTGATCTCGGCCTGGTAGGAGTCCGCCGTCGACTGCAGCGCGGCGGCCAATTCGTCCCAGGCCATGGCGGCGGCCAGCATTGGTCCCGACCCCGGACCGGCGTACATCCGCGCGGAGTTAACCTCCGGCGGTAGTACTGCGAAGTCCACGTTCTCCTCCGATCGCTCTCATGGCCGCGAGGGCATCGACGGCTCCGGTGCGCGTCGTATGGGGGTAGCCAGCCGAACAGCAAACAAATCGCAATCCTTCGGGCAGTGCCGGTACCGCGAAGAAAGGCGACCTAATGAGACCGTCCCGACTGCTGAGGGATCGGCCTCACACCGTCGCAAGCGCTCCCACCTCAACAAACAGGACGAAATTCTCGCTACAGGTTACTTGCACATGACACAAGGACTCACGAAGGGTTTGGCGCCTGGTCCGAGAAATCACGTCCAGCCGCCTTCAGGCGCCGCACAGCCATGATGGGTTGGGGGTTGTCGATGCCCCTGACTGCCATTGGCGGCACAGCCGGATTCATTCGCTGAACGAGAATGCCGTCCGCCGCCGCGATTCGGTATGCCGGTCCACTGGTTCCATCGGGATGTAGCAATACGACCGTTCCTCAGGAGCGTCGTCGGGATCGTGACCGGGTACGGTCTCTATCGAATTCCGTGGAAGCGTCTGGTTGAGCCGAAGCGGCTGCGGGCAGACTTGTAGCTGTCGTGCAGCGGTCGAGAAGTCAGAGCACCGCCAAGGGCCGCCAGGGGAACCGGCCCTCGAACCGAGGAAAGGGCTTGTTGTGATGAGAATCAGGACTCTGACGGCGGCTGTCGCGGCGTTGGCTGCGCTGGTCGGCGCCGGCGCATGTAGTAACTCCCACACTGACCAGGCAGGCGCCACAAAGGGCGCACCGACTTCAGCGTCGGCCCCCGACGGCCATAAGCAGGCTGATGTCGTGTTCGCGCAGCACATGATTCCGCATCATCAGCAGGCCATTGAGATGAGCGACATTGTGTTGGGCAAGCAAGGCATTGACGCCCGTGTCGTAGATCTAGCGAATCAGATCAAGGCAGCTCAAGGGCCAGAGATTGAACAAATGCAGACTTGGTTGGGTCAGTGGGGGACGCCGAGCCAGACCATGATGCCCACGCGGAGCGCGATGCCGGGTATGAGCGGGATGTCCGACGAGGACATGGCCGCGCTAAAGAACGCCCAGGGCGTGGAGGCCAGCAGGCTGTTCTTGACGCAGATGATCCAACATCATCGGGGCGCGATCGCCATGGCCCAGGACGAGGTCAATTCCGGCGGATATCCTGCGGCGACGGCGATGGCCCGCTCGATCATCGCCAGCCAGCAGCAGGAGATCGACACCATGCAGAAGCTGCTGGCCTCGCTGTAACTGTCAAGACGCCCGCGGGATCACCGGATGCCCGGCTGAAACCGGCGAAGCCGCAAGCTATTACTGACGACGAACCCCGAAGAGAGCGCCATCGCGGCGCCGGCCAGCATCGGATTGAGCAGCCCGGCGGCGGCAAGCGGCAGCGCGGCGACGTTATAGGCGAAGGCCCAGAACAGGTTTCCCTTGATCGTGGCCAACGTCTTGCGCGATAGCCGGATCGCATCCGGCACCGCGCGCAAGTCGCCGCGGACCAGAGTCAGGTCACTGGCCTCGATGGCGACATCGGTGCCGGTACCCATCGCCAGTCCGAGGTCGGCCTGGGCCAGCGCGGCAGCGTCGTTGACGCCGTCGCCGACCATGGCCACCACCTTGCCGTCGGCCTGCAGACGCTTGATGGTATCGACCTTGTCCTGGGGCAGCACCTCCGCGATCACGTGGTCGAGGCCGACCTGACGGGCGACCGTGTCAGCGGCGGCCTGGTTGTCGCCGGTGAGCATGATCGGTGTCAATCCAAGCGCGCGTAGTTGGCTGATGGCCTCGGCCGACGTCGGTTTGACCGCGTCGGCGACCACGAGCACGCCGCGTGGCCTGCCATCCCAGCCGACTGCGACGGCGGTTTTACCTTGCGACTCGGCCGCCCGCATGGACTCAGCGAGCTTCTCCGGCAGGTGCTGCGACCAGTCCGCCAGTAGCCGTTCGCGGCCTACCATCACCGCGTGGCCGTCGACCATACCTTGGACACCGAGCCCCTCGAGGTTGGTGAATTCTTCGACGGCCGGAAGGTCACCGAGCTTCTCGCGTGCGGCTTTGGCGATCGCGGTGGCGATGGGATGCTCGGAGGCAGCTTCCAGCGCGCCGGCCACCCGGAGCACCTGATCGGGTTGTCCGCCGTCGTCGGTGATCACATCGATCAGGGTCATCGCGCCAGCGGTTACCGTGCCGGTCTTGTCGAGGACGATGGTGTCGATGCGTCGCGTCGATTCCAGCACCTCGGGACCCTTGATAAGGATGCCGAGTTGGGCGCCGCGGCCGGTGCCGACCATCAGAGCGGTCGGCGTGGCCAGGCCCAGTGCGCAAGGGCAGGCGATGATCAACACCGCGACGGCGGCCGTGAACGCCGCGCCGATCGACCCGCCGACGACCATCCACAATCCCAGCGTCGCCACCGACAACACGATGACAATCGGCACGAAGATGGCCGAGATCTTGTCGGCGAGCCGCTGCGCGTTCGCCTTTCCGGTTTGCGCCTCCTCGACCAGCCTGGCCATCTGCGCTAGCTGGGTGTCGGAGCCGATCCGGTTGGCCCGCACCACGAGTCGGCCGCCGACATTGACGGTGGCCCCGACCACGTGGTCGTCGGGCCGAACCTCCACCGGCACCGATTCGCCGGTCAGCATCGATGCGTCCACCGCCGAAGCGCCCTCGACGACGACGCCGTCGGTGGCGATTTTCTCCCCTGGCCGCACCACAAACTCGTCGCCGACCGCGAGTTGTTCGATCGGAATGCGTTGCTCCACAACGCCTTTGCGCACCACGACATCCTTGGCGCCGAGGTCGAGCAGCGCGCGTAGCGCGGCGCCGGCCCTCCGCTTGGCTCGGGCCTCGAAGAACCGGCCTGCCAGGATAAAAGTTGTGACACCGGCGGCGGCCTCGAGATAGATGTTCCCGGTACCGTCGGTACGCGTGACGGTCAACTCGAACGCGTGCCTCATGCCAGGCATACCGGCGGTGCCCCAGAACAGCGCATAGACGGACCAGCCCAACGCGGCGAGCGTCCCCATCGAGATCAGCGTGTCCATGGTCGCGGTGCGGTGGCGCAGGTTGGCCCACGCGGCCCGATGGAACGGCCACGCCCCCCACACCACCACCGGAGCGGCAAGCGTCAGCGACAGCCATTGCCAGTTGGCGAACTGGAGCGGCGGGATCATGGCCATCACGATCACCGGCACCGTCAGCACCAGCGAAACCAGGAGCCGCTGCCGTAGCGATGCTGTGGGGTCGCCGTCGGGCTGCCCGTTCAGGTCACCATCGGCCGGCTTCGGCTGGGGAAGCGCCGCCGAGTAGCCGGCGTCCGCGACCGCGGCCACCAGCTGATCGGGCGAGACATCTCCGACGTAGGCCACGCTGGCCCTTTCCGTTGCGTAGTTGACCGTCGCGGTGACGCCGTCAAGCTTGTTGAGCTTCTTCTCAATGCGGGCCGCGCACGACGCGCAGGTCATGCCGTCGATCAGCAGCTCGACGTGGCCGTTGGGTGTTGTCTCGATGACGGGACGCACGATGCTCTCCTTTAGGGGCCCGGCCTGCTAGCGGGCCGGCGGACCGTTCGACGGGGGTCGCACACAGTTGAGGGTTTGCTTCAGCCGGCGAGCTGGTATCCGGCCTCTTCGACGGCGGCCTTGAGCGCGTCGTTGTCGACTGGGTTGTCGCTCTCCACGGTGACCATGCCAGTTGACAAATCGACGTCGACTGCGGTGACGCCGGCGATGCTGCCGACCTCATCGTGTACTGAGGATGCGCAATGGGCGCAGGTCATTCCCGCAACCCTGACTGTGACGGTGCTCATGTCGGCTCCTTTCACGTCGACAGGCGTTTCAATCCACACTATACCCCCATAGGGTATCTGTCCAGGTGTCAACACCCCGAACGAACGCGCTGCCGAGCTCACGGGGACGAAGGTTCATTTGGCATAACCACATTTCGCCGAAAATATTGCCCCGATCGAAAGATGGCACGGACCAACAACGGCTGGTTGACGGCCTCACTGCGAAGCGAAGTGCCCATTTCTCGAGTCGCATCGGGCCGGCATGCAGTCCGGCGGCCGAAGCGACGCGACGCACAGGATTTAGTTCCTGGTCAGGGTGCAGCTCGCGGTCCGCCCAACTGCGTCAGAACGTCTGCAAGGGATGCCCCTCCGAGAAGGTCCGAGACCTCTAGATCGTGATTGAATTCGGCCTTCACACGGCGGCGTAACTCCAGTGCCTGCAGGGAATCCAGGCCGATCGCGACCATGGGGGCGGTGGTGTCAATCGTCTCGGCGCGGTCGACACCGATGGCTTCGGCCAGCAGGTTTACTAACCGTCGGGGTAGACCTGTCTCCTCGACGGGCGCTGGAGCTTCGACGATAGAAGTTGCCGCGGCGGGCGAGGTCAGCTGGGACAACAGCGGGCCGTAGCCGTAGACCTCCAGGACTGATCGTGCGCGAGCGAAATCGAATGCCGCGACGATGGCATTTCCAGGAAGTCGGCGCATTCCCAAAGCGATTGCGCCGGCAGGAGACATCGGGACGACGCCGATGGCAGCCAGCTGCGCCATGCTGGCGTCATCGAGATCAAAATGGACGGTCCACTGTCCCCACTGCACGGACACGCAGTCCAAACCCTCGGCTCGGAGTCGGTGCGCCGTAGCGTCGAGCATCCGATTGGCCGCCGCGTAGACGACCTGTCCCCGGCCGCCGATCGTCGCCCTGGCCGAGGAGCATAGGACTACCCGACAGTTGTCCGTCCTGGGGAACGTCCCTAATATGCGGCAGATGCCAACAACTTTGGCGCGTAACGCCTGGTCGACTTTCTCGGCGGTGATGTCCTGGAATTCGACAGCCGAATACTCTACGGCGGCGTGGATGATCAGATCTGCAGGCACGCTTTGGTTTTCGGCAGCCAGTCGTGAGACCGCTGCTTGGTCGCCCACGTCGCACCTAGTGACATGGATCGGCGTCGCTGCGGCCGAACGAATGCGCTGCAGTCGGTCTGCGACGGCAGCCGTCTCGCCCGATCTGCTTACCAACGTGATTCGCTGCGCGCCGCAGTGCGCGAAGTGCTCGCAGAATTCGAGCCCGAGATTTCCTGTTCCCCCGATGATGAGCACATGCTCAGGGGGTGCTGTGTCGCAGTCGCCGGCGGACGTGTCGCTCTCGGCGATGCGCTTGGCGTAGAGGCCGCCGTTGCGGAATGCCACCTCGGATTCTTCAGCCGTGTGCAGCGCCATGAGGATTGCGTGTGCTGAGTCTGACGCCGTCAGTCCGCGCGGCAGATCGAGGTGCCGGAATCCGATGCCTGGATAGTCGGCGCCTATGCTGCGAAACCCTGCGCTGGCTGCTGCGTGAACCGGATCCGGTGGCGCGTCGTCTGCAACAACCGCCTCACCGCCGACTGTTACGAGCCAGCAGTCGGTGACCGCGTCGTGTATCCCCGGCCACCAGCTGCGGTCGGCAAAGAATGTCGCGACCTCGGCTGCGGCGGCGGCGTCGTCCAGTTCGGGCGATTGCGGAACCAGGATGACGAGCGTATTGAGATCGCCACTGGCGGCGCTGTTTTCGGTGTTGATCATGCGACCCGTGGCGCCGATCTCTTCGGCCACGACGCATAAGGTGGTGGCCAGGTCCCCGCAGGCTCCGGTGTGATCCACGAGTCCGAGGGCGCGCGGCGGCATCAGTGAGCGCTGCGACAGCCGGACCCATTCCTCGACGAGGAGGCGCGCGGGTGTGGTTTCGGCGATCCGATCGCGCGCCGAATCGGCCACTGCGGCAACGGGTGTGACAGCGGATGGTTGACGGGCACGCACGGGCAGAACCTCGTTATAGGGCAGCCACAGCCGGGTCTCGTTCATCCGGGTGTTGGGGAAATCGCGTAACGGCAGCCGGACGTGGCCGTCAGATTCGGTGCGCAGGCACTCCCACGAATAGTCGAGGTCGTGTACTGCCACCTGCGCGAGGCCGCGGGTGAACTCGCCCAAATCGGTGGCGGTTCGTTCCGACGTGCCGACCACCACCGCCTCGCGTTCGTCCGCCTGGACAGCGAGATTCTCGTGAATCGCCAACTGCAGCGTCGGATGTTCGGCCAGTTCGACGAAAGTGTCGATGCCGTGCCGCACCGCGGTCGCAATCGCTTTGTCGAAGCGAACGGTGTTGCGCAGGTTCCAGAACCAATATTCGTCGACCGGCAGCTCAGGCATGATGGGGCCGCCGAGAGTGCCTCCGAGGCAGTCGATGTCGGTGTCGAGGAACTGCGGATTTTGCAGTTGGCGCTGCATGGACGCACGTACCGAAGCGGCGAGCTCATTGATCAAGCTGCTGTGCGCGGGATACTGCACGCGAATGACGCGCGCGAACGTGCCGCGCTCGGTCAACGTGTCCACGATGCCCTGCACCGTCTCTTGATCACCTGAAATGCCCACCATGCTCGGGGAATTCACCACCGAGAGCTGGGCCCAGCCCGAGCAACGCGCGAGTAAGTCCTCGCAGGTGTCACGGTCGGTGGCGACAACGGCCATGGCGTAATCACCGGAGGCGAACTCGTCGGCGGCACGTGCGCGGAGCCCGACGACGAGCGCGGCATCTGCCAAAGTGGTCATCCCGGATACGTAGGCCGCGGCGATCTCGCCTTGGCTGTGCCCGATGGTGACGTGGGGCGCAACGCCGAATGATCGCCACATCGCGGCCAGGCCGGCCATCTGTGTGAACAACGCGGGCTGGACGACGCCCGAACTGTCTTCGGCAGGAAAGTTGTCGTCGAGAAGGTATTTCAGCGGTGACTCGCCGAACTGCGTCTGGAATGCCTCGGCACAGCGATCTGCCTCGATTCGGAATGCCGGTATCGCTTCGTAAAAGAGCCGCCCCATCCCCGGTCGTTGGCCTCCCTGCCCGGGAAAAACATAGGCGAGCCGGCGGGTGCTGGCGGGTGTATTGGTGCGCACCAACGAAGGATGTTCGTGTTCATCGATAACCGCGTGCAGGGCGCTGATCAACTCGTCGCGCTGGGTCACCATGGCTAGGGCTTGGTGCCGGCGCGCGATCCGCGTCCGAAACAGCATTTCGGCGATCCGGTCGGGTGTCACCTCGGGATGGTCTGCGGCATAAGAAAGGAGGGCGACAGCCTCATCCCGCAGTAGTTCGCGCGTTTCGGCCGATAACAGGACGGGAATGGTGTCGTTCGGAAGCCGGTAGGTAAGAGGTGCCACTATTCACTCCAGGGAACTTGCGGGCATCGCGATGATCGCATGCGCGTTGGCGCCACCGGCGCCGAACGATGAGACCGCGCCGTAGCGGACGCCGCCTATGGGCTCCCACTGGTGCAGTTTTGTCGCCAATCGCAGGCCCGTCAGGTCCCAGTCCACCGTCTCGGTGGGGTTGTCCGAGAAGAGCGTTGGTGGGATCTGACCGTGCTGGCCGGCGAGTAACAGTTTGATCAGTCCGAGGATTCCGGATGCCGCTTGTGCGTGCCCGGCGTTCGACTTCAACGAGCCCAGCCGCGCCTTGGATCCCGCCGCGCCGTAGGTCTTGAAAAGGGCCAGCAATTCCACCGGGTCGCCCGCGCGGGTCGCGGTGCCGTGCCCTTCAATCATTCCGACTTCGGCCGGATCGATCCCCGACGCGTCAATTGTCTTGCGGATGAGCTGCTCTTGCGCGCGCACCCGGGGTACGAGGATCGGCTTGCCTTTGCCGTTGTGGTTGGTGCGGACGGCCAGGATGCGTCCATAGATCCGGTGTCCCAGTCGGCGTGCGCGGGATTCAGGTTCGACAACGACCATCCCCGCGCCTTCCCCCCACACGGTGCCGCTGGCGTCCTCCGAGTAGGCGCGGCAATGCCCGTCAGTGGAAAGCGCATTGAGCCTTGCGAATTCGTAGAAAGCTCCCGGTGACCCCATGACGCACGCCGCGCCGGCAAGCGCCCATTCGCATTCGCCCGTCCGCACCGCCGTCGCGGCCAGGTGCAGTGCGGTCAACGACGACGCACACGCCGAATCGATACACATCGATGGCCCGGACAGTCCAAGGCAGTGCGAGATACGCCCGGCGGCCCCCAGCTGGCCTAGGCTGGCGATCCGATGCCCGCTGTGGGCATCGGCTAAGGCCGCACGCGGGCCGTACTCCATCGGGGACATCCCGACGAAACAGCCGACGTCGGCGCCGTCGAGCGCGCCGGGGTTTATCCCCGAATTCTCCAGTGCCTTCCACGCCACACGCATCGCCACCCGTTGCTGGGGCTGCATCACGAGGGCCTCGCGATGCGTGATACCGAAAAAAGGAGGGTCGAATGTTGTTGCGCCGTCCAGGAACCCGCCCGCGTCGAAAACCGGCCCCCAGCCGTCTAGCTCGGATACCGACAGGAGATCGTCGATCGGCCAGCCGCGGTCGCGTGGAAAGGGGGCAATCAGTTCCCTGGCTTCGGCAAGCGCGGACCACAAGGCTGCGGGACTGTCGATTCCCCCGGGCGCCTCGACGGCCATTCCGGAAATGACGATTGGGTCGTCGCTGCTCACGCCGTCTGCTCGCGGTGCGCACTAGACGCCAACAACTCCGCGACGGCGCCTATGTGCGATTCCAGGTAGAAGTGTCCGCCGTCGAACATCGTGACCTTGAGGGTGTCGGTATGTTTGCCCCACCCGTACAGATCGCCCAACGTTATATACGGGTCTTGATTACCGCCCATCGCATGTACCGGAGCCGCTACCTTGATGTCGTCGGCGCAGGAGTAGGCGTCAAAGGCATTGTAGTCGGCTTTAATTACCGGAAGCGCCCGTCTCATGATTTCGCGGTCGGTGAACACATCCGTGCTGGTTCCCTCCAGCGCCGCTAGATGGTTGAGGATCCCCTCGTCATCCTTGGGATGCGGTGGCTTGGCCGCGGCGCGGTAAGGGGCAACCGCCGCGGAGACGTTCAACTGGCGCACATCGATTCCGCTGGCTTCGGCGATACGGACAAACTCGAACGCGACCAACGCCCCCATGCTGTGCCCAAACGTGACGATTGGGATCCCGCGATTGTGCTCTGACGTCCAGAATTCGCCGAACGCTCCAGCGGCGATGTCGGGGAGTGATTGCAACGACGCTTCAGCCGCCCGGTCCTGTCGTCCCGGGTACTGGAAAATAATGACCTTGAATGTCGTGCGCAGTGCTTTCGAAAATTCGCGGTAGGCCGACGCGCCAGCCCCAGCATGCGGAAAAATCAGCAACGGAACGCTTTCGGGCAAATCCGGTTCGTGGAACTGTCTGATCCACCCCAGTGTGCGCGGCATGCAACGCTACCTTTCGCTTCGTGTCGCTGTATGCGCCTCGAGGAGCCCGCGCGGCGGCACAACCACCGCATGCGTCATTAACTTAGCGTAGGCTAACATAAGCTCCTCGCCTTCGGGGGATCGCACCGGCCCGCCGTCCGGGTTTGGGGCGGCGCTTGGTCGGCCCTATCGGTCACGGATCATGAGGGCGGCGCGCTTGTTTGGCAGATCGAGGTCCGTGATGCGCTGAAACCCGGCGTGGTCGAGCACCCGGAGCACCCGCACATTGTCAACGTCGGGCTCGGCGACCACCCGTGCGGCCAGCGGATCCGCCTCCAGTTGCCATGACGAGACCGTGCGTAGCAGGTCCACCGCCAGCCGCCGTCCGCGGCACTCGGGTGGACCCAGCAGCATGTGCACGCCTGCGTCGTGCTCGCGGGCGGGGTAGTAGTCGGACAGCGGATCAAGATCGGCGCGGTAAAGCTCCCAGTAACTCATCGGGACGCTATCCAACAGACCCAGGTACGGAACCGAGTGTGCGCTGGAGTGCTGTTGATGCAGATAGGACGCAATCCGGACGCGGGACCACGGCTTCCGCCAGAATCGCGCCACCTCGGGGTCGTTCATCCAGCA
The DNA here is from genome assembly GCF_035666375.1 of Mycobacterium sp. 5-140-3-2. Taxonomy (NCBI): domain Bacteria; kingdom Bacillati; phylum Actinomycetota; class Actinomycetes; order Mycobacteriales; family Mycobacteriaceae; genus Mycobacterium; species Mycobacterium sp. 5-140-3-2. The sequence continues at coordinate 3,109,894 of NZ_CP142025.1, read as the reverse complement.
ATGCATCAGGTCGAGGTCGCCGTCGGGGTCCAGCCGGCGCAGCGAGAATTCGCCCGCGAACACTTCATGATCAACCGCGGCGCGGCATTGCTGCAGATCTTGCATCTGCACCCGTGTACCTCCCGACCAAAGGGGCCCTGTAGTGCGCGACGAGCACATAAAGCGATGGGCGATCCGATCTCGTCGCCGCGGCAGGCGCACGAGCCCTGTAACTTAGTGAAGGCTAACATAAGCCCGCAGTCGCGGTAGGGTGCCGGCGACGAAGGGATCGTTACTGCGTGTCGTGTCGTTCGGGTTCCGGATCTGGGGTGTAGGACGCCCCATGCTCGGACCGATCCGGCGAACTGAATAACGGGAGTGAGGCGAGCCATGGCCGACGACGTCAAGACTTTGGAGCAACGTCGCCTGGAACTGCTACGTAGGCGCATCGCCGAACGCGGTCTGGCGGCGCGGGAGTCGGTCGAGCTGGTGCGGATCTGTGCGGGAGAACGTTACCGTCTGTCGCCCGGCCAGCGGCGGATGTGGTTCCTGCAGGCCATGGACACAAGCGACGTTACGCTGAACATTTGCGTCGCCTACCGGCTCACGGGCGCCCTGGACGAGGCACGCTTGCGCGCCGCCTTCAATCAGGTCGTTGCCCGGCACGCGATCCTGCGTACCACCTACGCGGTGGACACCGAGGGTGAGCCTTATCAAGTGTTTTCCGATGGCGTTGAGATCGGTTGGCGAACAGATGATTTGACCCATCTTTCAGAGGAGGACCGCGATCGCCGGGTCCAGGCGCTGGCACGAGACGAGTTCGGCCGGTCATTCGACCTCACCGAGGAGCTTACGCTGCGGACAACCCTGATCCGCTCCGGCCCAGACGAATTCGTGCTGTTCTTCGTCGTACACCACATTTGTTGGGATGACGATTCCTGGGCTGTCTTCTTCGGCGAGCTGAGCGCTGCCTATAACGGTCTTCAGTTGAATAGCCGTGCGCCACAGTTCGTTTCGGTCGCGGTGCTAGGTAATGAGGCGGAACCCGCGAGTGCCGACGTCGGTTACTGGGCGGACACTTTGCGGCCGTCACCGGATCCGCTGGAGCTTCCCGGTGCGGCTGCCGTGCATCCGTCCAGGCAGGCCGATCGTCGGGCTCGCGCCCTTCCCGCCGGCTTGTTCGGCAGGGTCGAGGATTTTGCCCGAGACCGCTCCGCTTCACCATTTATGGTGTTGTTGGCGGCCTTTGGCGTGCTGATACGCCGCTATACCGGCGCAGCAGATTTTGTGATCTCCGTGCCGGTCACCGGACGCAGCGCCCCGGCCGAGGGGGCGATCGGGTACTTCGGCAACACGCTGTTGCTGCGGATCGTCGTTCGACCGCACGACACGTTCACCTCGTTCGTCGACGCGGTACGCGAAACCTGTTTTGCCGGGTTCGCCCACCAGTCCGTTGGCATCGATCGAGTGGTGCGCGAAGCCAACCCGGAGCGGGCAATGGGGCACGATGGCATGGACCAGCTGGTCCGCTTGGGTTTCAGCATGCGCAACAGCGCAAGTGGATTGATACTGGACGGTGTCACGGTAGGACAACTCGAATTGGGCGCGGTAGCCGCCCAGCTTCCGTTGGCCTTGACGGTTGTGCTCGACCCAAAGGGAGTATCGGTCGAGCTCGAGCACCAGACCGACGTGTTGAGCTCGGCACTCGTTGATCAGATGCTGACCCATTATCTGCAGCTGTTGAACAACGCCCTGGCCGAACCCGAACGTCGCCTAACCAAATTGGACCTGCTCGGCGCCGGCGAGCGGGAAGCCGTCCTGGCGCAGTCGCACGGGGAAGTTGTCGCCACGCCGGCCACCACGATGGTCGCGATGCTTGAAACAGCCGCGGCCGTCGCTCCCGACGCGGTCGCGCTAGTTTCCGACGCGGGTGAAGTCACCTATGCCGACCTGCATGCTCGCGCGAATCGTTTGGCGCGCTGGCTTATCGGACGAGGCTTCGGTGCCGAGGACGTCATCGGGCTGCGCATGACCACGTCGATAGAGTTCATCGTCGCGCTGCTCGCCGTGCTGAAAGCCGGTGCGGCCTACCTGCCGATCGACCCCGCCTATCCCGACGACCGCATCCAATACCTTGTCACGGATGCCCGACCCCAGACGGTTATCGGGCGACAGGAACTCGACGCCGCCGAAGACGCCGCCGCACAGTTGTCGGACGCCGCGCTCACCGATGCCGACCGGCTACGTCCGTTGCGTCCCGACCACTTGGCTTACGTCATCTACACTTCCGGTTCCACCGGGCGGCCCAAGGGCGTGGCTGTCTCGCACCGCGCGATCGCCGAGCACGTGGATGGTTTCATTGCCGAGTGGAGCGTGACCGGAGAAGACCGGTGGCTGCAATCGTCGTCGGTGAGCTTCGATGCTTCACTGGCAGACATCTTCATCCCGTTGTCGCTTGGCGCACAGCTGATCGTGCCCAGGCCCGAGGCCTTCGGTGACATCGATTACGTTGCCGAGCTGATCAATCGCCGCGGCGTCACCGTGCTCCACATGGTGCCCTCCATGCTGAGCACCCTGCTAATGCTGCCGCAGGCCAGCCAATGGCGGCAGTTGCGTCATGTGCCGGTGGGCGGAGAAGCGCTTCCCACTGAGGTAGCCGACAAATTCGCCAGCTACTTCGACGCGGAGCTACGCAATCACTATGGCCCGACCGAGGCCGTCGTGTGCTCGACACACAAGCGGGTCGCGGGGTCGCAGGGCGCGCGCGTAGTGCCGATCGGCGTGCCGAACCGCAACGTCTACGCCTACGTGCTCGACGAGCAGTTGCAACCGGTGCCCGCGGAGGTCGTCGGTGAGCTGTACCTCGGTGGCATTCAGTTGGCGCGTGGGTATCTCGGTCGTCCCGGGCTGACCGCGCAGCGATTCATCGCCGACCCTTTCAATCCCGGCATGAGGCTGTATCGATCCGGAGACCTGGTCCGCCGCAACATCTCTGGCGACCTGGAATTCGTCGGCCGAGCCGACGAGCAGGTCAAGATTCGTGGCTTCCGCATCGAGCTCGGCGAGGTCGAGTCCGTCATCAAAACGCATCCAGCGGTGCGGCACTGCCTCGTCGCCGTGGAAGACACCGAGGCTGGGCCCATGCTGGCCGCGTACCTGGTGCCAGCGGCTGATGAACACCTCTCCGCCGACTTAGATCTCGATGAGATACGCGCACATGCCGCCTCGGCGCTGCCTGAATACATGGTGCCCAGCGCATTTGCAGTTATCCATGAGATCCCGCTGACTGTGAGCGGCAAACTGGACAAACGGGCACTGCCCGCACCTACGCCTATCGCTGTGCGCCGCTACCGTGAGCCGGCGACCGAGACCGAGCGCCGGATGTGCTCGATTTTCGCCGAACTGTTCGGCTGGGAGCGTGTGGGTGCTGAGGACTCATTCTTCGGGCTGGGTGGCCATTCCCTGCTGGCGGCTCGGCTGGTCGCGCAGATCCGTGCCGAATTCGGCATAGAGCTGACCGTTCGCGCCGTGTTCGATACGCCCACCCCGGCCGGATTGGCGGCTGCGCTGGTCGAGCAGTTCCGTGCCGAGTTCGACATCGACCTTGACGCGATGGACGCCGAGGACACTTTCGACGACGCAACGTCGGCTTGGCAATCGAGCCGCCCAGAACTCGTCGAATCGGTTCGCCCGGAGCGGCTCCCGTTGTCCTACTCGCAGCTCGCCGCGTGGTTCCAGTATCGGATGGAAGGGGCGGGGGACGGCTTTAACATGCCCTTTGCGCTTCGCTTCGACGGTCCCCTGGACATCGTCGCCCTCACCGAGGCGGTCAACGACGTCGTTAAGCGCCACGACGCCCTGCGCACGAACTTCGATGAGCACGAAGGCGTTCCGTATCAAATCGTGCACCCGATCTTGCAGTTGGAACTAAAAGTCCGGGAGGTCACCCCGGACGGCTTCGATGACGCGGTGGCGCAGCAGCGCCGGCACGTGTTTACGCCCGAGTCGGGGCCGTTGATTACGGTCACCCTGTTGGCGCTCGGCACGGATACGCATGTGCTGTTGGTGGTCGTTCACCACATCGTCAGCGATCACGCCTCTCTGGGGATCTTCTTTGACGACCTCGTCACCGCCTACCGCGCGCGGCACCAAGGGCAGGCGCCGCAGTGGACCACATCGCCGATCCAATTCGTGGACTACGCGCTGTGGCAACGAGACGCATTCGCTTCCCTATGGGGACAGGCTGAGCTGGCGTATTGGCGTGACGCCCTCGCTGGGTTGCCCGACGAGGTCTCGGTTGCCCACGATTATTCCCGCCCGCCGGCGCTCGGAAAGCGTGGGGAGGTGGTGACTTTCACCGTGCCCGCCACCCGCCGGGCGTCCTTAACACAGCTCGCCGAGCAAAATGGCGCCAGCGAGTTCATGGTTTACCAGGCCGCCCTGGCGGTAGTGCTGCACAAGCTCGGCGGAGGGACGGACATTCCGCTCGGCAGCCCGGTCGCGTCCCGTGTCGAACCGATCACGGCTAATCTGATCGGCTTGTTCGCCAACGTGGTGGTGCTGCGCAACGATCTGTCCGGTGATCCAAGCCTGCGCACCATGCTCACCCGTAGCCGCCACACGGTGCTCGACGCATTCGCACACCAAGAGCTGCCCATCGAACGTCTGGTTGAGGCTCTCAACCCACCGCGCTCACGGTCCCGAAACCCGCTGTTTCAGAACATGATCCACTTTCGCGGAGAGGATTGGGCGCTGATACCGCGCCCTCTCACCGAGACCGGCGGCACCACGGTCGTACCGCTTCCGATGGACTTCGAGGTCTCACTACTGGATCTGGACGTGGGCATGAGCGTGACGCCGGCCGGTGAACTCGACGTGCGCGTCGTCGCCAATGCCGATCTCTACGAACCTGCGTCGGTTGCCCTTATCGCCGCCGCTCTGAACGCAGCACTCGATGCGTTCGCGACGGCGCCGGACCGTCCCGTGTCCAGCCTGGAGTTGCTTCCCACGGATGATTTGGAGAAACTTTTCGCCCCGCCGGCCCCGCCCATCGCTGCGCCCTCGAAACCGGCCACCGCAGGCTCGGTGGAAACCGAGCGGATCCTCATCACCTTGCTAGAGGAATTGCTCGACGTCACCGGTCTCGATCGCGACGACAACTTCTTCGCGCTCGGCGGTGACAGCATCATCTCCATTAAATGGTCGGCGCAGGCCACCGCGCAGGGACTGGCCTTCACCCCGGGAATGGTGTTCGAGTACATGACCATCGGCGAGCTGGCCGCGGCGGTCGACGCGGCAGCGGGTCAGCCGGCGGCCGAGACGGATTCGCCGCCGAAGCAGGAATATACGCCGATGAGCGCGTCGGGCCTGACCCCCGATGCGTTGGCGCAACTCAACGCATCCTGGCTCAACCAGTCGTGACGGCACCCGTGAGGTATTTGTGACCACAGCTCCGCCGCAGATCGAGGACGTGCTCGCTCTCAGCCCTTTGCAGGAAGGGCTGTTTGCGTTATACCGATTGGCGCAGGACAGTATCGACCTTTACAGCATGCAGTTCGTCGTCGATGTCGACGGACCAGTCGATCTCGAGCTGCTCCGCCGCAGCGCTCAAGCCATGCTGGTCCGACACCCGAATCTGCGCGCCGCCTTCTGGGATCGTGATGTACCGAAGCCCGTGCAGATCGTGCCCATGCAGGCCGAGCTGCCCTGGTCCGAACGGTTCGCACCGCCAACGGAATTCGATGCCATTGCACGATCGGAGCGGCGCCGCCCGTTCGATCTGAGTCGTGGACCGGCATTGCGGGTTGTGGTGCTTGGCACTCCCGGCGAGACCAGGCGCCGGATGATTTTCACCGCCCACCATATTCTGGTTGACGGCTGGTCTCTCGCCGTGTTCTTCACCGAGATGCTCACCGTGTATCGGGCGGGAGGATCGACCGACGGGCTACCGAGCCCGCGCCCCTACCGTGACTACATCGTCTGGCTTGCCCAGCAGGACAGGGCGGCCGCGACCGCTCAGTGGATGACGTATCTGCAGGGTGTGTCCGGCCCGCTCATGGTGGCGGATGGGACCGTCGCCGCGGGCGAGGGCGTGCCGGAAAAGACCGAATTGCTGTTGCCTGCGGCCGATACGGTGCGGCTGCGACAGTGGGCGGGTCGCAACGGTCTTACCCTCAACACCGCGGTGCTATTCGCGTGGGCGGTTGTGCTCAGCAGGCTCACCGACCGTCGCGATGTCGTTTTCGGCACCATCGTGTCCGGCCGGCCGGAAAACCTGCCCGGCGTGGAAACCATGGTCGGACTGTTCATTAACGCCGTGCCGGTGGTGCACCAGGTGAGCACCGCCGACTCGGTGGTGGAGCAATGCGCCCGCTTGCAGCGCGAGTCGTCGGCGATGCGCGACATCGGTTATCTCAGCCTGTCGGAAATCCAGCGTGAGCATGGCCGGGGAACCCTATTTGATTCGCTATTCGTCTTCGAGAACGCACCGATCGAGGACGCCATCCGGACGGTGACCACACCAGACGGAGCCCGGTTCAGTCCGGTAGAGATGGAGAGTCTCACGCACTACCCGTTGACTGTGGTCTCGCACATGCGAGACGACGCGCTGTTGGTACTGGTCGAGGCGATTCCCGAGGCACTTCCGCATCTTCGGCCCTCCCAGATCGGCGAGCGCTTGCTCGCCGTGCTGCGCCAACTCCCCGATATTGGCGACGACACCCCCGACACGCTGGATATCCTCACCACGGCGGAGCGCGCCGAGTTCGAAGGACTTGCGACGCGGCCGCTACCCACTGCGGAGAGCACCTCGGTGTGGGAGACATTCGAGCGGCAGGTCCACGCCACACCGCATGCCGTCGCCCTAACTACCGGCGGTGGTGACTGCTATACCTATGCCGAACTACACGCGCACGCTTGCCGGCTCGCGGGGGAGTTGGCCGAACGGGGCATAGGACCGGAAAAAGTCGTTGCGCTGGTGCTGCCGCGCTCGACGAATTCCATCGTCGCCATCCTGGCCGTACTCGCCGCCGGTGGCGCCTATCTGCCGGTCGATATCACGTTGCCGAACGCTCGTATCGAATCTATTTTGCGGCAAGCAAATCCGGTACTCGCCATCGCCGAAGCCGGCTACACGGAGTTGGTAAGCGGCCGGGTCAACACAGTGGTGATCGACGAACCCGCTGCCGCCGGCCGCATCTCGCAACGCGCAGCCGCCAGCTTGGCGGTTCGCCGGCACCCCGAGCACAGCGCGTACGTCATCTTCACCTCGGGCTCGACCGGTGAACCCAAGGGCGTCATCGGCACCAATGCCGCTTTACTCAGCTATTTCGCTGACCACCGCGACCGTGTCTACCGGGCGGCTTCGGCACGCCTGGGCCGCCCGCTGCGGATCGCCCACGCCTGGTCCCTGAGCTTTGACGCCTCTTGGCAGCCCATGGTGGGCCTACTCGACGGGCATGCGATCCACCTGTTCGACGCCGAGGAGATGCGCGACGCAGACCGGCTGGTGCAAGGGATGGCCGCCAACCAGATCGACATGATCGACACCACCCCGTCGATGTTTCTGCAACTGCGTGCCGCGGGACTTTTGGACCACTCTCTTTCGGTGCTGGCCCTCGGCGGTGAAGCAATCGATACCGCGCTGTGGGAGCAATTGCGCGCTCCGTCGCCAACCGCGGTCTACAACTGCTATGGCCCCACCGAAACGACGGTCGAAGCGGTGGTGGCACCGGTCACGGAATACCAAAAGCCGACGATCGGCACCGCGAACGCTGGAACCGTCGGTTACGTCCTGGATTCGGCGTTGCGGATGGTGCCGGACGGTGTGGTAGGCGAGCTCTATCTGTCCGGGGCGCAGCTGGCCCGTGGCTATGTCGGCAGGTCTGCGATGACCGCGGCTCGCTTCGTGGCGGACCCGCTGCGTCCCGGCCAACGCATGTACCGCACCGGTGACCTGGTACGTCGCCTGCCGCACGGTGGATACTCCTATGTGGGACGCTGCGACTGCCAGGTCAAGATCCGTGGCTACCGCGTGGAGATCGGTGAGATCGAGGCGGCCCTGCGCGGTCAGCCGCAGGTGTGCGATGCCGCGGTTTCCGTTCTGCGTCGCGAGACCGGCGCAATTCTGGTGGGTTTTGTTGTGTGGCAGGAGGATGTGGCTGCCGACCTGATACAGCTGCGTACCGCGCTCACCGAACGGCTGCCGCCTTACATGGTTCCCGCCCGAATCGTGGCGATACCTCAGCTGCCGGTGAATGCGAACGGCAAGCTGGATGGCCGTGCATTGGACCGGCTTGCCGAGGATGCGCTCTTGCGTGTCACTGAAGGCGGGGCGGCATCGGCGTCCACCGACACCGAACGATCGCTGTGCAAAATATTCGAGGAACAGTTCAACGGCGTAGTGCCACACGTCGACGACGACGTCTTCTCGCTCGGGTTAGACAGCATCGTGGCGATTTCGTTGGTCCATAAGGCGCGGCGGCACGGCCTGTCATTGAGTCCCCGGATGCTATTCACCGCACCGACAATTCGCCAACTCGCGGACGCGTTGGACCTAGCAGCCGAATCGGGCACCGCCCTCGAGGCCGTCGAATACGGCGAGGTTCTGCCCCTGCCGATGGTGTCCTGGCTCTACGAGTACGGAAACTACCGCCGGTTCACCCATACCGTTTTGCTGCGATTGCCGTCTGAAATCGACCGCCCCTCAATCGAGTCGATGCTGCAGTTGTTGTTCGACGGGCACGACACTCTGCGATCGATTCTGGTTGAGACCGCCGGGGGACCGCGCCTTGTTACGCGCGAACCCGGCGTCGTCCGTGCCACTGATGTGCTTACCCGCGTTGAGCTACCCAATTCGTCCCGCGAGGAACTAAACACGGCCATAACAGATTCGGCGCGTAAGGTCACCGAGGAGATCGATCCCCATTCGGGTGCCATGGTGCGAGCGGTGTGGTTTTCCGGGGCCGTGCACGGCGAGCTGCTGCTGATCACCGCGCATCATCTTGCGGTAGACGTGGTGTCCTGGCACATCATTCTCGGCGACCTCGCTGGAGCTTGGCGCTCACTGACATCGGGCGAAACGCCAAAGACATTGCCAGAGTTTACTTCTTACCGACGGTGGTCGGAGCTGATGTGGCAGCGGGCCGCTACCGCCGAAGTGCAGGCCCAGCGCGATTACTGGAACGCCCAGGTTCAAGGGCCCGATCCTGCGCTGGGTAGGCGGCATCCTGATGCTACCCGTGACACGTGGTCGACTCTGCGGGTCACACGGGCGCTCATACCGATCGACGTCACTGAGCGCGTGCTCACTGCGCTCACCAGAGATAAGGGCATGGACGAATTCCTGCTGGCCGCGCTCACGATGGCCGTCGCGAGTTGGCGGCGTACTCGTGAACAAGATTCGGCGGCTGGCACGCTCGTCACGATGGAGGTCCATGGGCGCGCTGACGCCATTTTGGACACGGACACCACGAACACGGTCGGTTGGTTCACGACTGCATACCCGGTACGGCTCGGAGTGGGTGTGTCAGGCGTCGACGCCGAGCAGGCAGCAAGCGATCCGGCGGCGGCCCGAGCGCTATTCGATTCGGTGGCTGGCCATTTGAGTGCGATTCCGAATGAAGGCCTGGACTTTGGACTGCTTCGTTATGTGGACCATGTTCCAGAACTGCAGGATGCTGTCGAACCTCAGATCATGTTCAGCTACTTGGGTCGCCTCGACCTCGCCGGTGGAACGGATCAGCCCTGGTCCTTAGTTGCCGGCGACCAAGTCGACGTTTTGCCCGTCGACCCTGAGCCAGATCTGCCACTGCGTTTTGCGCTGTACCTAGCCGCGGCAGTACGGGGAACATCCGAAGGTCCGCAACTGACGGCTAACTGGCTCTGGAGCGATGCCCTGTTCGCGTCCTCCGACATCGACCGGCTAACGCAACTCTGGCAATGGGGCATAGCCGCGCTCGCGGCTGGATTGAATGAAAGCCCGGCGTAGAAAGTGGAAAAGAAATGACCCGCCGGTGAAGCTCAGCGTGGCAGGCCGGAATGCCTGCCCGTCATCGCGCCCCACTGCCTCGACGTCGCAGCATTGACCGACGAGGAGGTTCTCGCCGAGGGCTAGTTCGGGGCGGGTGACCCGACGATGATACTGCCGACGCTGCACTCCTGTAGTTCATCGACACCGGTGGCCGCGACGAAAGCGGCGGTATCACCGAAGCCTTGCGCGCACGCGCCGAGGCCCATCGCGGTCGCGGCCAGGTAGATCGTCTGCATGAGGACGCCGACATCTTTGAGGATGGCGGCATAGGCGATCTGCTCGTAGGTCCACATGATGCGACCGCAACGCGCAGCCATGACGACGAGCACTTGCGGCTCGGCACCTCCGGTGAGAGTTGCTGCGGCCGGTTTCAACAGCTGGGACACGGCCTTCGAATCTGGTCCAGCGACAGGGCGTAGGACATGGTCGAACGAGTCGTAGTGGTACATTGCCGGCTCGAGTCCGGCGACATTGCGCACCACAGGGTAGAGCTCCAGCTCATACAGACTGCCACCAGAAGGGTACGGGCGTGACACGAGTTCCTCCCCGTCAGCGACGAGTTCGGTTCTCCGCGTTCGCGCTGTGCGGTAGAGCAGTTCGGCCAACTGCCCAACAGTAATCGGGCGGGCGTCATCGAATGTCCTTGTGGAAACTCGGTCTTCGAGGACGGCCGTCAAAGTCGGGTCCTGCATTCGTTTGGCCGCCAGATCGGGAACCAGAAGGGCAATAGGCTCACCCGGATAATTCGTCCTGCGCGCGGGCGGCTGTGGGAATCGACCCTTCGCCCACTTGGTCGGGCCGAAACGCTCCCAGGTGACGGTGCGTTGCCCCAGAGTGCTGCGGCGGTGAAACCACAGATCCGGTGCGCTCCAGCTGAGAGCATCGAATCTGCTGTCTTCGGCGCCGAGGTTGGTGAGGATGCCACACCAGTGCAGATCCTCGATGAACCGCGAGGTGACGGCGCTCGGCACGCCTGAGACGTCTGCTGCAGGCCCGTCGAGCAGGACAAGCAGGCGTGAGTCGTGAATGCGCACATCACACCACGCCAGCGGATGCTCAAGGACGAAACCCTCTGAGTCTCGGTGCAGTACAGCAAATTTCGATAGCGCGAAGGACCGTGGCGACATCGGCGCCGGCCGTTTTGCGGGCCGCTCGAACGGCAGGATGGAGTAAAAATCGTTCTTTTCGTCGCGCACAGTGACCGTCAGCCAACCGCTCGTGGCGAGCTGATCTATCAGCGTGCCGACACCGCTTTCGTCTGTCGCCGTGAGTATCTCCGACAGCGTTGCCGGCCCGAGATTCAGCGTTTTGAGTGCCTGTAGCTGGCCAGGGGTCAATCGGGTCAGCTTCTCGCTGCGCGGAGGATTCAGCAGCACCGCTCCAGCGGGCGTGACCAAGCAGGTGACACCGGAACGGAACGCGAATCTCGTTTGGCCGGGGTATCTGACGTCGGGCAATCCGCGAACCCTTCCGCTTCCGAATTAATCCACCATCTCGACGCCCTCAGCGTAAGCGAGGCACAGTTCGTGCGGGTTAGCAGCTCCGGCGCGGGCTCACCAGTAAGCCAGCGGATAGCGTGCACGTGACGGGACCCGTCGCAAAACGAGGAACGCGAATCGCGAAGTGCACAATTGCCACGCGTAACACGGCGCTGCTGTTCGGTCTTCCGTGAGAACGGAAGGGGAGTATGACCATCAAATGGGTCGCTCCGGGCACGGCGGGGCGGCGGGTCGGTTGGGATGGGGCAATACAGTGGCCGCCGAGCCCCGCGCCGAGGTTTCCGCGCCCGCCTGGGGTCTTGATAACATTGCTGTGTTTGCGTATGTGGCCGACCGAGCACCGACAGGGTAGAGACGATGCCAACCTGGCCAATTCCCGAGACCTGGATCCCGCGGGTGGTTCTGCTCGGCTACAGCGGGTTGCTCGCCGCGGTCGCCGGATTCGTCAATTCGGTGGCCCTTTTGGTGTGGGCATTTCCGGTGGGCAACCTCACCGCCTTAACCACCAAGGCGGGTATGCATAGCACGAATCCTCTTATCTACCAGGGCCGGATGATCGCGGCGATCGTGTTCGGATTTCTATTCGGAGCCATTGCGGCGGGTGCGGTGCTGGCGGCCGTACGGACTATTGCTGGCCCTCGTCACGCTGCCGTCCTGCTGGCCGAAGCCGCGCTGCTGCTCGCCGCAGCTGGCGTTGAGCACCCGATCGGCAGAGCGCTCCTCGCCGCGTGCGCATGCGGGCTGCAGAACGGAATGACGTCCAATCTTCCGGGGATGCCGATTCGCACCACGCACTTCACCGGCACGATTACCGACCTCGGTCTGCTCTTGGGCCGCAGCCACCGCCACCGGGTGGACAAGTGGAAGGCCACCGTGCTGACGACGACCGTGGTGCTGTTCGTGGGTGGCGCAGCCGCCGGCGTGCTGCTTGGCAACCGGATTGGTGACCACGCGCTGATTCCCCCCGCCGTCGCCTGCCTAGCTCTGGCCGCGGTCATCATGCTGCAATACCGCCGTCGCGGCGCCCGCGGGGCTCCAGTGGCAGCGGTCGTCGAGCCCGCGTAGCGAGTCATCTCAGCTCGCCGGATCGCTCAGCAGCGACACGTGCACTACTGATGCCGAAAATCCTGTCGCAAGCGGTCATGCGCTGCCTCGCAATGTGCGCCCTGAGTGCCGGACATAGCAAGGGTAAGAACCCTGGTGCGGCTACGGGGGCCGGGCTTTATCCCAGCCACCACGACGAACATGCACGCTGAGGGGCAAAAACCTCCATCATGTTCGACGCCGACCACAGTCGTCCTGGCTGGTAGGCGGGCGACCACCACGCGACCGAGCGCCCCTAAACTGAGGTGGCACTCATTTCCCACGGGTAACGACCGACACCGGGTCGTTTCGCTCGCCCTGCCCCGCGCACATCGGCTGGCCACACCGCTGGACAACCCCGCGTTCGCCTGCCTGACGATACTGTCGTGGGTGTTGGGCTCGGCCGCCACGGTTGCCCGAAGCCGGCGGTGGTCGAGCTGGTCTATGCGGCGGTCGGAAACCGGCGGTGGTCGGCGCGCGCCCAGGGGAAGTGGAGAGCATCATCGGTATCGTGTGCACCACGCGACAGCCCGAGGTGGCGACGGTGGTTATAGAGACCGAGCCGCAACAGGGGTCGGTGCCGATGCGGGCCAAAGCCGCGGTGGATGCGGCCGCGATCATGTCGACGCTCGGCGGCGGGGACATGCTGGCCGCCAGCGATACATCCGCCGGTCCTGCCGCCGAAATGGTCACTGCCCTGGTCACGGCAGTTGCCTGACGAGCGCCCGGCGGCTGTGCCGCCGACAGGTCCGCGAAGCCGCCGCGTCGGCGACCTGGAGCGGAGCATCACCGGCCTGGCCCTGCCGGCGCTCGCGGTGCTCGCCGCCGAACCGCTTTACCTGTTATTCGATACTGCGGTGGTGGGCCACCTGGGTGCGGTGAGCCTGGCCGGGTTGGCCATCGGCGCCGTGGTGCTCGGCCTGGTCGGAGTCCAGTTCCTGTTCTTGTCGTATGGCACGACGTCACGCTCCGCCCGCCACTTCGGCGCCGGCGACCGGGCATCGGCAGTCACGGAGGGAGTGCAGGCCACCTGGTTGGCGCTCGGCCTGGGCGCGCTGATCGTCGTCATGGTGCAGGCCGCCGCGGCGCCGCTGGTGTCGGCGATCGCCGCACGCGGGCAGATCGCCGGCGCGGCGTTGCCGTGGTTGCGGATCGCGATCGTGGCCGCCCCGGCGATCCTGGTGTCGCTGGCAGGTAACGGGTGGATGCGCGGGGTGCAAGACACCGCGCGACCGCTGCGCTATGTGGTCGCCGGTTTCGGGCTGTCGGCACTGCTGTGTCCGTCGCTGGTGTACGGCTGGCTGGGCTTGCCCCGCATGGGCCTGGCGGGCTCGGCGGTGGCCAACCTGGTGGGCCAGTTGCTGACAGCATTGCTGTTCGGGCGCGCGCTGTTGGCCGAGCGGGTGCCGCTGCGGCTCGACCGCACTGTGCTGCGCGCCCAAGTGCTGATGGGCCGCGATCTGATCGTTCGGACCCTGTCGTTCCAGGTTTGTTTCATCTCCGCCGCGGCGGTGGCCGCCCGGTTCGGCACAGCGGCGGTGGCCGCTCACCAGGTGCTGCTGCAGCTGTGGGATTTAGCTGTGCTGGTGCTTGACGCGCTGGCGATCGCGGCGCAGTCGCTGGTGGGCGCGGCATTGGGGGCAGGCCAGACCGTGCGCGCCAAGTCGGTGGCCCGGCATGTGGCGGCGTATTCGCTGGTCGCCGCGACGTTGCTTGCTCTCGTGTTCGGCCTGGGCGCTCCGGTACTGCCCACGTTGTTCACTCACGACCGGTCAGTTCTGGACGCGATCGCTGTGCCGTTGTGGTTCTTGATCGCCCAGCTGCCGATCCAAGGGATCGTATTCAGCCTGGACGGAGTCTTGGTCGGCGCCGGCGACGCCAAGTTCATCCGCAACGCCACGCTGATCAGCGCATCGGCCGGGTTCTTGCCGTTGATCTGGCTGTCGTTGATCTTTGGCTGGGGACTCGCCGGGATCTGGTCGGGTTTGGGCACCTTCATGGTGGTGCGATTGGGTTTCGTGGGGTGGCGCGTCTTGTCCGGTCGTTGGACGGTGCCGGGCACCGGCTAATGCCCTTGTGGGCAATGCGCCGAAGTTTCGTGCACGGTTAGCCCAACGCCTCGTCGGCCAGTCGGCCTGCACGCGCACCGAACGACGGATTCCACCACCGCGAGCAGCCGCCACTCATCCCACGTCAGCTCATCACCCATTGTCGGCACTCACTGTGACTCGGTGACCGCGATGAATCGATACCGCTTCGCTGAAAAGCCGCTACAGGCCGCGCGGGTCAGACCGTGGGCCGCTGGTCGGCCCGTGCCGTCCGGGCTGTGCCATTCTGCCGCAAGGCGGGAAGTCGGGTGATGAATGTTGCGCCGTGGCCAGGAGTGCTGTGGGCGGTGATGGTGCCGCCATGGGCCTTGACCAGCTGGGCGACGACCGCCAGTCCGATGCCGGAGCCGTCGGCGCGCGCGGTGCGACTGCGATAGAAACGGTCAAAGATGTGCGGCAGGTCGTCGGCCGAAATGCCGGACCCGGTATCTGTGATGGTGAGTTCGGCCCATCCATCGATCTCGTGCAAGGTGAGGGTGACTGCCCCACCGGCGGGCACGAACTTCAGCGTGTTGGTCAGCTGATTGGCGACGATTTGGGCAACTCGCACCGGGTCCGCGTCAACCCATACCATGTCGAGGTCGGTGCGCACGGCTATTGCAGCTTCGTCGAATCTGCCGGCCAGCGAGTCCGCGGTGTCGGCCACGGTGCTGGTCAGTGAAATCGGATGCCGCTCCAGGGTGAACGCGGCAGCGTCGGCGGACGCGAGCGCTTCCAGGTCGGCGACCAAGTGGGTCAAGCGCAGGGTTTCGTTATGCAGGGAGCGGATGACGCCGTCGGTGGGTTGGCGAATTCCGTCTTGCACGGCCTCGAGTTCACTGCGAAGGATTGCCAGCGGCGTGCGCAACTCGTGGGCGACATCCGCGGTGAAAGCGCGGCGCAGTTGATCCTCTTTTACGAGGTGTTCGACCATGGTGTTGAAAGCCTTTGCCAACTGCCCTATTTCGTTGTTAGGAACAGTGCTGGCGCGTCGGTCCCGATGTCCGGCGGCGAGAGCGCCGGCGGCGCTGGTTAATTCGGTGATGGGTTTGGTGGCGCGCCGGGCGGTGTACACGCCGACGAGCAGCGCTACCAACGCCGCGATCAGCGCGCCGGCCACCAGTAGCCGGTTGACCGATGAATGGAATTCCTTGTCTACGGTAGATACTGAGCCCTGCGGTACGCGGACGACCAGGGTGCCGACCGGCCTGCCCGCGACAACAACGGGCAAGCTGCGGGGTGGTCCGAGACTACCGGCGGCCATCATTTTGCGATGCATCTCGGGTGTGCCGGCATCAGTGTTGGCGTCGGCCACTGACCACACTCGACGACCAGACGCATCGTGAAGTTCGGCCTCAGAGCCGGTCATGATCACGGTAGGCGCGATGCGGTTCAGCGAGACGGGATTCCAGGCATCGTTGCGGCGATAGTCGGCGGCAAACAGCGCCACCAGCTGCTCCTGCTGAGCGTGTTGCTGCTTATCGAGGTAGTCCTGGAACCGTCCGGCGAAGGCCGTGTTGACCAGGACCGCGGTCAGCAGGGCGGAGCCGACGCCGAGCGCGGCGAAGGCGAGGGCGAGCCGGCGGGCGAACCGGCCGGGTAGCAAGCTAGGCATCGCGGTCGAGTGCGAATTTATAGCCGATACCCGGCACGGTAGCCACCACCTGGAACGGTGCGGTGTCGCTGAGTTTGCGGCGCAGGTTCTTCACGTGCACATCGATGGTGCGTTCGTAGGCATCAAATGCGTGGCCCTGGATGCGGCCGACGAGTTCCAGCCGTGTCCAGGCCCGTCCCGGCCGGGACGCGAGCGCGGCGAGCAGATCGAACTCGCTCCGGGTGAGCTCGACAAGCGCATCGCCGGCACGCACTTCGCGGCGATCGGTGTCGATGCGTAGCCGTCCATCCCCGTAGGAGATATCGGTGGACGATTCGGTGGCCGAAGGCCGACTGCGGCGCAGTACCGCCTCGACGCGGGCCACCAGCTCGCGCGGACTGAATGGTTTGACCACGTAGTCGTCGGCTCCCAGCCGCAAACCGGCGACTCGGTCGTTCTCGCTGGCCTTCGCAGTGAGCATGACGATTGGAAGGTCGCTGTCCTTTCGCAGCAGGCGGGCCACTTCGTCACCGGGCAAGCGGGGCAGGCCGAGGTCGAGCAGCACCAGATCAGGGCCCGCGGTCCGGGCCAGATCGAGGGCCGTTTGGCCGTCGGCGGCTTCGAGCACCGCGTAACCCTCGCGTTCGAGGTATTCGCGCACCAGGGTCCGCAGTTTCTTCTCGTCGTCGACGACCAGTACCGTGGGGCTCACGAGTTCACGGTAGGGCACGCCGATCACGGTTTGCTGGCAAGGCGGTTGTTCGAGCGGGGCCGAAAGCTCGTGCCTTTGCCGTTGAATTTGCACATCATCCTGCTGCTGTTCGTCGCGCCTCCGTCTTGCTCGTCGCCGTCGTTCCCGACCCGACGCCGTCGGCGTCGACGTGGTTGTCGCGCGACGACCACCTGCCAGGTGTCTGAGGCGATTCCTCCGACAACCGGGGTGAAGGACATCGGCTCGACAAGAAACCACACCGGCCGCATATCGCACGCTCATCGGTTCTTCACATCCCCGGCATACGTTTGAAGTCGATCCGAACCCCGGATCGCACGCCGAACGGAATCTGTGGAAAAGGAATTCAACCATGACCATCTCAATGCGTCGCGCCGCGCCGTTGTTTGCTGCTGCCACCGCCACGGCAATCTTAGGAATCGGCGTCGCCACCGCCTCCTCCGCGTCCGCCGAACCCAGTGGCTCCGGCTCGGGCAGCGTCTTCGGCGGGTCGGCTGGCGGGGTGCAAACCCCGTTTGGCGGGGGAAACTTCGGGTCCAACACTTCTGGTGGAGTGCAAATCCCGGGCCTGCAACACCCGTTCGGCGGGGGGAGCGTTGCCGGCGGGTCGAGCACCTCTGGCGGCGTGCAAACCCCGATTGGCGGGGGAAACATCGGATCGGGCACCTCGGGCAGCATTGGAGTGGGGCATCCCCGCCATCGTTGAAACCGTTGAACGCATACTTTGCAGCCCAGGCGACCGATACCTCGGGAAGCCGGACAGAACCGTACGAATTGATGACCGCCCGCGGGTTGTAGAACCCGCGGGCGGTCATCGATGCGGCCGGCTACAACCGACTCACCGCCGCCGATCAAATATTGCAATGCAATTCTAATATTGCTATGTTGTTACAACTATGCAGACAGGGACGGCTGCCGAGACCCGGCAAACCCGGCGCAAGGCCCGCACCGCAAGTGCGATCCTCGAGGCCGCCGAACGCCTCTTTTTAACCCGCGGCTACCACGCGACCACCGTCGAGCAGCTCGCCGAGGAGGCCGATGTCGCGATCGGGTCGCTGTACGGGCACTTCGGCGGCAAGGAGGGGATCTACGCCGCCTTGATCGAGCGCGCGCTGGAGCTTGACCAGCGCTACTGCGACCAGGGGTGGGCCAGCGGCGGGGAGGACCCGATAGGCCGCCTGGTCGGGCTCGCCGACGGGTACTTGCGATTCGCGAGCGAGAACCCCGGCTACTTCCGCATCTTTCGTTTTCCGCCCCCGGATGCGCCGACCGACGGGCCGGTCGTCGCCGCCACCGAGCGGGTGACCGAGCGCATCCGGTCCGAGACCGAGCGGATGGCCGGGGCGATCGCCGAGGCCATCGAGGCGCGGGTGATGCGTGACGTCGATCCGCGGCGCGCGGCGGTGTTCCTGTGGGCGGCCTGGGATGGGGTGATCGCGGCCCACCTGCTTCCCGGCAACATGGGGCTCACCGAATCGGAGTTCGAACAGGTGCTCTCGCTCGGTCGCCAGGTGCTCACCCTCGGCCTGCTGGCGCCCCAAGGGAGTGTCGAATGATCGAGCGCATCCCGGTGGAAGGCGACTACGGCCGCCCGGCCGAGCCGGCCTGGCGGAACACGGACTGGTCGGCGCGTGAACGCGACGCCCTTATCCGCGGCCGCCGGCTTCGTTACCTCGACACGGGCCACGGCGACCGCACGTTCGTCCTCGTGCACGGGATGGGCGGTCGCTGGCAGCATTGGCTCGAGGCGATCCCGACGCTCGCCAAGCAGGGTCGGGTGCTCGCCCTGGATCTACCGGGGTTCGGCCAAAGCGAATCGCCCGCCGCCGGCGCATCCCTCGACGGTTTTGCGGACGCCGCGGCTGAGGTCGTCACCAGCCTCGGCATCGAGCGCGCGGTTTTCGTCGGCCACTCGATGGGCGGCCCGATTGCGCTGCGCTTCGCCGCACGCCATCCGGAGCTGGCCGAGGGAATCGTGCTCGTCGCCGGGGCGGTGTTCCAATTCAGTGAAGTGCTCGGCCTCCGCGGGGTTGCCCGGTTCGCTCGGGAGCGCCCGCGGGAGACTGCGGCAATCGCGATGGAGATCGCGACGGCGGGACTGCCGGCACCGGCATCGCTGCGCCGCCTCGTCGTGCGATCGCCCGCGTTGCGTCGCGTCTTCCTGTCGCCATACGTCCTCGATCCACCGGCCCTGCCCGCCGACACCGCCGCTCTGATCGTCGACGGAGCCGGCGCCCGCGGTGTCTTTCCGACCGTGCGGGCGATCGGGCGCTCGGACCCCCGCCAGGGGTTGGCCGACGTGCGCTGCCCTCTCCTTTCGCTGGCCGCCGAGCACGACCGCATCGCCCCGCTGGCAGATACCGAGGCGCTCGACGCCGAGCTATCCGGGGCTCGGACGGTCGTCCTCGAGGGTTCCGGCCATATGCCGATGCTCGAACGCCCGACGGCGTTCAACGCCCAGCTTGTGCGGTTCGCGGAGGAGCTGGGATGACCGAGGATCTGCGCGTCGCGGCCGTCCAGCTCGAGCCCGTCGTGGGCGACGTCGAGGCGAACCTCGACCGGGCCGAGCGGCTCGCTCGGCGCGCCGCCGACGCGGGAGCTGAGGTGATCGTGCTGCCCGAGTTCTTCACCACCGGCATGGCCTTCCTGGCGCAGGTGGGCGGCGGCGCGCTGCCCGCGGACGGCGCGGCCACCGAGATGCTCGCCCGGGTCGCGTCCGCCAAGCGGGTCATGGTCGGCGGATCCTTCCTGTGTCGCGGGCCCGACGGCGACGTCCGCAACGCCTTTCTGCTCGCCGGGCCCGACGGGCTGATCGGCCGTCACGACAAGGACCTGCCGACCATGTGGGAGAACTACTTCTACGCCGGCGGCGACGACCCGGGCGTCATCGAGGCGCCGGGGGGCCTCAGGATCGGCGTCGCCCTCTGCTGGGAGTTGATGCGCGCCCAGACCGTGCACCGGCTCCGCGGTCGCGTCGACCTTGTCCTCGCCGGGTCCGGGTGGTGGAGCGTCCCACAGTGGCGGCCTCGGGCGGTGTTCCGGCGGTGGGAAGCGGCCAACCGGGAGCGGGCGCGGCGCAGCGTGCTCGACTTCGCCCCGCTCGTCGGCGCCCCCGTGGCACATGCCTCGCTGTGCGGGCCGATCGTTTGCCCGCTACCGGGAATGCCGGGACGCTACCGCGGCGAATACGAAGGCCCCAGCGTGATCTGCGACCGCGACGGCGTGGTGCTCGCCGAGAGGCCGGCCCAGTCCGGCCCCGGGGTGACGGCCGCCACGGTGCCCACCGGCGCCGCCAACCCCTCGCGGGATCCAGCCCCGGGCTTCTGGCTTCGCCCGCGAGGCCCGCTGCCCGCGTTCGCCTGGGCCTATCAGGGCTGGCTCGGTCGCCGCGCCTACGCCAGTGGCTTGGGAGTCCCCCAGCGGGCAACGGGCCCGCAGACGATTCGGAGGTGGAGCGCATGACCCGCGTGAGAACGAACGAGACGCTCGTGCTGTCCGGCCTGGTCGAGCTCGCAGCCGGGGCGGTGACGGGATGGCCCTACGCGCTCGCGATCGCCGATGCCGAGCGTGCGCGTCGGATCGGGATTCGCTCGACGCCGCGCCTGCGCCAGTGGCATCTCGACCTGATTGCGCTCGGTGCACTCTCCGTGCTGGTCGGCGCCGCGGTGCCCGAGCTGCCGCGCCGCGTCGCCTGGCCGCTGGCCGCCGGATGCTGGACTAATGCGAACGCTTTCGGCTTGCTCGCCTTCCGCCCCGAGGCCGCCGAAACCCCCGCCTACCGCACAGCGGCGGCGGCGTCGTTCACCACCGTCAGCTGGGGCTTCGTGTCCCTCGCCGCGCTCGCCCTTCGACGCCGCTGGCGGATGGATCGCTAGAGCGGCTCGCTCACCAAGTCCTGCACTGCCATCAACCGGTCGAGCAGGCCGGGCGCCCGCCGGATTCGGACAGACAGCGCGGCCGACCGGTTCTCGACCCAGAGCGACTCCAGGGTCAGACCCAGGGCGGCCAGGCAGTCCTCGATCATCTCGGGGTCGTGCGGGAAGTAGCGCAGCGTGGTGGTCAAAGCGGCACTGATCTCGGCAAGCAAAGCCTCCTTGTCCCGACCACGCAGCGTCGAAAGACGGACCAGTTCGATCGAGTCGGGTGGCGCGACGCGCACCGGATCGACCCGGGATGCCCGGAAGCGGCAGGCGCGCCACTGGCCGACGGTCGGCACGCCGTGGGCGAGATAGGCGGGCAGCGCACGGCGGGCGCTGATATGCACGGCCCGGCGCCACAGGTCGATCAGGACGTTCTCGCACGCGGGATCGAAGTCCCAGGTGGCGGTGATCGCATCCGTGCCGCCGAGGCCGTGCACATCGCGCACCAGATTGGTGATCTCGTTGAGCGGCGCGAACCCGCCGGCCTCGCGCACCGTCGCGGCTCGCACGGCCAAGTTGCAGCTCAGCGCGATCGCTTCGGCGTGGTCACCGAACTCCGCGTGGGCGGCCCGGGACGAAGTGCCCGGTTGGCGCAGCCGGCGCAGAGATCTGGCCGCCAGCAATGCGCGGAAGGCATCGGCGGCAAAGAAGGCCGGCAGCATGGCGGCTGGGGTGGATTGCGGGCTGTCGAACAACACCGGGCCGAGCGCCAGCCGGGCCTGACCGGTCACCACCCGCAGCAGCCCGGCCAGCGTTCCGGCCGGTAGCCGCACGATGTCGTCGTCGGCCACCACGCAGCCAGTGGCTTCCGGATCACATTGCTGCGCGTCCAAAACCGCGTCCAGCATCAGCTGCCGCAGCACGCCGAGACGGGTGCGCTGCGCTAACGCCACCTCGGCGACGGCGAACCGCACTGCGTCACAGCCCAGCGCCGCGCCCAGACGACGTGCCCGGGTGGCGGTGTCATCCGCGGGCCGGGTCTGCGGCCGGTTCACCAGCAGCACCACCGAGATCGGCACCGACGCCCGCTGCCTGGACAGCTCGCGCATGGTGTGGCTGAGCACCCGGACGCTCTGCCCCCCGAAACCGACGGTCGGAATCAGCACCGGCAGCGCGGGGCCGACCGGCAGCTGAGCGGCCAGCTGGTCACGCACGGTGTTCAGCAGTGTCCGATAGGTCGCGTCGCGCTGCACTGCGGCTGACCGCCAGCTGGCCGCCGGGCCGGGTATCGGCGCAGTGTCAATGTCCCAGAGCGCGCTCATTGGTCCTCCCCCTGCCCAACCGGTGCATCCGCCTCGGCAATTGCTGTGGCCCGCTCGGCGATGGTGCTCGCCAGTCTAGCCACCTCCGCAAAGCCCTGCATGGACAGCGGTTTGCGCAGACCGTCCCGAACGGGGTCCCACTCCGGATCGCCGACGGGACGGTTGCCAGGGCCGATCTCGGCGACCGGATCCAGCGCGGGCACCGCCTGGATCACCAGGTCGCGAAGCCGACAGAGGAGATCGATCTGGGCGAACTCGCCGTGCGACAGAATGGGTGCGGTGGTCCACCCGAAGCACTCCTGATCATCGCCGTCGGTGACGGAGACCGTCACGGTGAGCAGGTCCGGCGTCTCGGGAACCCGGATCTCGCAGGTGTGCCGTCCGGGCACCGACTCGGCCGCGCCGTCGCCCACCGCGACCGTCCAACTGAACCGCGCGGTCCCCGCGACCGGGCGGTCGACATCGACCAGGAAGGTCGCCACCTCACCGGCGACCAGCAGCCAGCGGCGGTGACGGACCGGGAACGGCCCCAGCACGCGGACACCGTGCCGGGCGAGGCACCCGATGACGTTGCGGGTGACCCCGGCCACCACCGGGTCGTCGCCGCGGGCCAGCACCCGGGGCCAGTCGGTGGTGCCGCACGTGAAGACCGTTCCGGTGTCGGTGTAGGCACCGAGCACGGCGTGCGCGGCCGGTCCCGCCGGCCGGTCCTGCCATCCCTTTCCCAGGCGCGCCACCCCCAGCACCGCGAAGTCCGCCGGTGTCCCGTCGGTTCCGGCGGCCCGCAGCCGCGCGGCGGGGCCGGGCTCGACTACCGCACCGTCACACTCATAGCCCACCAGGTGCTCGCCGGCGCCGAAGACGTCACCCGAGTGCAGGCCTAGTCCCTGGTAGACCCAGTGGCCGGCGTGCTGGACGGTGTAGCCCAGCGGCTCCCGTTCGCCGTCCCACCAGCCACCGCCCTGCCGGTAGCTGACTCCGGTGAGCCCGTTCTCTGGCCGGCTGCGCCACCAGTTGCCGCCCAGCGGGTGGCTGACCGGCGGATGTACGCAGGTCAGATCGCCGGCCGCGTCCAGGTCGATCCGCCACCAGGCGGTGTTGCCGCTGAAGAACGCGACATTCCCGCCGGCACGGACGAAAGCGTGCACCCCGTCGCGCATCCGGGCACTCCAGTACTCGTCGTGCCCGACGCTGAGCAGCAGGCGGTACCCGTTGAGGACGGTGGGATGGTGGTGCAGGTCGAAGTCGGTGCAGTAGTCGAGCTCGATGCCCTCACGTTCCAGCCACGAGATCATCGGAGCGTCCCAGTGCGCGAAGCCCTCCCGCGGGGTGGTGGTGTCGTAGACGTCGACGTCCTCGGGGAATGAGAGGGCCCCTCCGGTTCCGCCGCCGGGCCGGCGTGTGGTCAGCCGAGTGGTGGCGATCGAGGGTACGAACGAGGCCGTGTGGTACATGCTGCCGCCGCCGGAGAAGTTGTAGGCGTGGTAGGTGGCCAGCGAGAGCTTGTACAGCACAGCGGCGCGTTTGCTGGTGGCCGCGGGCCGCACCACGAACAACGCCTGACCCGACCGGGCGTCGACGTCGGGCAGCCGGCCCGGCCCGTCCGCGTCCGATTCGTCGTCCAGGATGACCGCCAGATAGGCGCCGGACGGCCAGTCAGCGGGGATGTCGAATGTTTCCGGCGGCCATCCCCAGTCCCGGTCGGGCAGACCGGTCGGCAGCAGTTGGCCCCGCCGCCAGGAACTGCTCCCCATCGGCGCGATGTCGCGACCCGCCCGGTAGAAGCCGACGCGGTAGCGCTCGGCGGCCGTGGACACGTGCAGCACCAGCCGCCCACCGGCCGGAACACTCGGATTCGACGGATACGCCAGGGCGGTCACCGGCGCACGGCCTTGGTGTCCGCCGCGCGGTTCGCCTGAACAGGGCCTGATCCCGTTCGTGTCGACATGATCCTCCCGTCCCGGTTCAGCTAGCGACATGGTAGGCAGGTGCCGGGTGAAATGCCGGGGCGGCGTGATCTGGCATCAGCCGGCCAGGGCGGGAAGCGGAGGCGCGGAATGGGTGTCACGGCCGATGCCGTGGTCGTCGGCGCGGGCCTGAGCGGCCTCGAAGTCGCCCGCCTGCTAGCCGCCGGCGGTCTCCGGGACGTCCTGGTGCTGGACTCGGGCGGGATGGGCACCGGATTCGGGCCGGGCACCGCGGCAGTGCGGTGGCGCAGTTCACTGCCGCCGCACTACCAGGTCGTGCGGCGTTCCGACCAGGTCGGCGGGCGGTCGCTGCGCTGGCACGGCGTGGTCATCCGGATGGACGACTGGGCGCTGGCCGATCCGTGCTGGCCAGAGCGCGTTCGTAAGGCGCTGCTCGAGTCGTTGTATGACGACGTCGAGCGCGATCTCAGGGCTTGGGCCGGCGGGCCGCTGGCGCCGACGTCGCCCGTGCCGCCCGACCCGGTGTCGGCGGCGCTGGACTCGGCGCTTCGCCCGGTTCCGCAGGCGGTCCGATCCGAGGGCGAAGGCCGGCGCGCATACACCCCGCTCGACCACTGCGCTGGCGGGCGGGATCCGCGGATCCGCGCCCGCTGCGAGGCGGTGGAGCTGGTCTCGGGTCGGGGGCGGATCACCGGGGTTCGGGTCCGGGGTGCCGACGGCGCGGACGAGGTGATCTCCGCGGGCGTGGTCGTGTTGGCTGCTGGGACGCTGGAGAACACCAGGCTGGTGGCCCAGCTTCCGGAGCTGGCCGGTCACGGCCCGGCGACCGGGCTCAATGACCACCTCGTGCGCGGTTTCGTGGTCCGGTTGCCGGCTGCGGCGCTCGGGGTATCCGGCTCGGTCGACGCCCTGTGGTACGCACCCGGTGATGCGATCGCCCGCTGCAACGTCTTCGTCCGCCTGAGGGACGCGCCCGACAGCCACCCGGAAGAGGTCCTGCTGGACGTGTGGGCAATGGGGGAGCAGGTGCGATCGGAGCACACCCGGGTCTCGTTCACGCCGATGGCCCGATCGCCGTGGCCGGGCCTGAT
Organism: Mycobacterium sp. 5-140-3-2; assembly: GCF_035666375.1. Classification (NCBI taxonomy): domain Bacteria; kingdom Bacillati; phylum Actinomycetota; class Actinomycetes; order Mycobacteriales; family Mycobacteriaceae; genus Mycobacterium; species Mycobacterium sp. 5-140-3-2. The sequence continues at coordinate 3,084,691 of NZ_CP142025.1, read as the reverse complement.
CGAGCCGGGCTTCGCGCCGGACGACCTTGAAATGCTGGCCGGTCAGCGTGAGCTGCTCGGCCGTGTGTGGGCGAACGTCGCGGCTGGCGTCGGCCTCCGCGCTCTGGACCTGTGGTTCGGCGATTTCCGCACCGCCCCCGAACCGTTCGACACGGCGATGATGCAGGTGACCGGGCTGCCGCTCGGGTCACCGGCAACCTACGGGTGGCCACTGGGGTCCGTCGATCACGAGGCCGGGACGCTGCCGCTCGGCGGTGATCTCGTCGACGAGCACGGAGGGCTGCGCACAGTGGACGGCGCTTACGTGGTCGGCCCGGCGTCCTTCCCCCGTTCCGGGGCGGCCAATCCCTCGCTGACCACACTCGCGCTCGCCCACTGGACCGCGACCGGGCTGACGTCGACGTCCTGACCATGCGCCGGCACGCTGCAGGCCAGCCGGCGGTCAGTCAGCGGCTCGCAGCTCGTCCGCGTGTGTGGCGACTTTGTGGAAGGCCGCCACAATCGCCTCTAGGCCGGCGGGCTCGGACAGTAGGGCGCGGTGGGGCAACAGGATCAGGTTCTCGTAGAGCGCCTCGGCCGCAGGGAAGCGTTGCTGCGCCGCCGCGCGCAGTCGGTCATGCAGCCACCGGTAGCGTTCCTTGGTCTGCGGGCAGTACAGGATGTTGTCGTGCAGTGGCCGATCGGACCGGTACACGCGCAGGCCGAGTTCGGCCGCCAGCGCGGCGCACACCCGCTCGGTGGGCGCGCCAGCGAAGGCGTCCGGGTCGCGGCGCACGGTGTAGGCGAAGATGCTCGGCAGCTCCAGCCGAGCCGGCCAGGCCGTGGGCCGTACGCCGGCCACCCCGGCGAGTTCGGTGTCGAGCAGCTCGGCCGCCCGTGCCCGCTGTAGCAGCTGCTGGGGCAACCGTTCGAGTTGATCGAGCAGCAGCGCCGCGGGCAGCTCTGCCAGGCAATGGTTGGTGCCCATCACCTCTCCGGCCTCGACCAGGTAGGGGTAGCCGATGTCGGGCTCGGCGGCCGGATAGCGCCGGGCATCCGCCCTCAGCTGTTGGAGCCGGTCGTAGAGCGCCGCATCCTTGGTGACGACGGCGCCGCCCTCACCGCAGGTGAGCACCTTTCCCTGCTGCATGCTGAAAGCGCCCACATCACCCAGCGAGCCGGCCGGCCGGCCAGCCCAGCGGGCGCCGTGCGCCTGCGCGCAGTCCTCGATCACCGGTAGCCCATGTTGGGTTGCCAGAGCGCCGATCTCGTCCATGTCGGCCATTCGGCAGTGCAGGTGCACGACAATGACCGCGCGGGTCCGCGCGGTCACCGCGGCCGACAGGGCCCGGGGATCCAGGCATCCGGTTTCCGGGTCGACGTCGACAAACACCGGGACCGCGTTGACATTGAGCACCGCCGTCGCCGTGGCGACCCAGGTCAGCACCGGGACAATCACCTCGTCCCCGGCGCCCACCCCGAGCGCCTCCAACGCGATCATCAGGCTGCTCGAGCCGTGATCGGTGCTCACGCAGTAGGGCACCTCGACGAATTCGGCGAACCTACGGGCGAACACCTGCTCGTAGGGCTGTGTTCCGGTCCAGCCGCCGCTGACCGTCCACCGGCCGCTGCCCAGCGCGGCGATGACCCGTTCGGATGTGCGCGCGTCGTGCTGGGGCCACAACGGCCATGCCTCCCGCCACACAGGCGAGCCGCCCCCGATCGCGAGCCGGGCCATTCGCATTCTCCTCGTCGTGCCATGCAGCACTCGGTATCGATGCGCCGAGCCAGTCCACGTCGTACTTAACGTGAGAGTGTGTGCCAGCGCGACGTCTTCGAATGCCGTCTCTAACGATCGGCGATTATGTGTTACCTAGGGGCAAGGAATTTTCGCGCGGCGATTCCTCGCGTTGCGGTTTCACCGCCCAGGGGTGGGCATCGGCATGTTCGGCATCGGGGACATGCTCGGCATCGATGGCATTGGCGACATCGACGGCATGCCAGGCGTATTCGGCATGTTTCCCATCGGCATCTTCATGCCGTCCATCATTTTCTTCATGTCCTCTCTCATGGCGGCACAACACGGCATGTCGCCATTCATGGCGCCACAACAGTTTGGGTGCGCAAACAGAAGGTATAGACCGGCGACGATGACGAATATGCCGACCGCGATGCCGGTAATGGCACCGGCTGGGTAAAGCCAGCGAGTCCACCGCCGGGTGGTGCTGGCCGGAGGGGTGGGGGTGGTGTCGGTCATTGGTTCTTACCTTTCTGTGGGTCTTCCAGGCCGAACCATACACACTTAGCCCGAATCCACCGATGGGCTTGCGTTTGAACTGAGGCTGCCTGGTCTGATCTTGGTTTCGGTGTATGGGCAGGCTGTACCTAGTTCGGCGGACCGGCGTACTCGAATCAGCCGACTTTCTCCATCGTCTGCCCGCAGCAGCAGGTCGGATTCTGCTGGCACCGGCGATCCGGGGGTGCGCTCTCGGTTACCGTCACCTCGCATCCGCAATCTGGAAGCGGGCAGCGGCAGACGTCGCCTTCGCGGAATGGCATTTGTCACCTCCTTGTGGTGTTGATCCTGCCCGGATACGCGACGGTAGAAGCTGGCCCCTGGGGCCAGGTCAAATCCATCGGAGTCATGTGTGGCGCAACGAGGTGTCCGAAGCCTTCGTGCAGACGGTGGCGGCCCCCTGGTTCGCGCGAGCACGTGCCGTCGTCGACCCGCTGGCAGGGAAATCCCATCGCGCCGTGGGTGTTCCGCAAGACACGCCGGGGCCGGGCGATCGGCGGCCAAACCGAGAACATCGCCGCGTGAGGAATCCTGCCGAGGCGGCCGGAAAAGTGCGCGCGCTGGCGCCGCCGTGATCGAGCCGGAGCTGAGTCGCGCTACGAACTTCCACTTGGAATACAACGTCGCAAGGAACCAGCTGTCGGGTGGGGCCACGATCACCGCGGTCACGCAGGCCTGCAGCGTCACCGGCACATGCCTTTCGGCAGCGCACCTTCGAGAGCTGTCAGGGTGGGTTCAAGCACCGGTAGATCCGGCAAATGGCTCGCGGACGAGCCGGGATCCTTCAACCCGGTCGACGTCGACAACACCACCACGCTCTCATCAGGATCGATCCACCTCCGCTCGGCAAGTTGTTGAGCTGCGAGCACCGCCAACACGGACGCCCCTTCTGCGTAAATGCCTTCGGTCGAGGCCAATTCGAGTTGCATGCGCGCGATCGCGTCATTGCTTGGTTCGGCGATCGCCGTCCCGTTGGTGGCTCTTATGGCGTCCAATCCCTGATAGGTGGCCCTCCGCGTCGCCACGGAAAACGCCATTGACGGCTGAGTGGCAACAGTTGGCTGCTCTCCTTCTTCGCGATGGAGCCCGCCGACGTAGGCGCCGAACGGGTCGACCGCGACCAACCTAGGCATGCGGCTGATAAGACCCAAACCGACGAGGTCGGAAAATCCCCGGCGAAGACCGGCCAACCCGTCACCGTGGGCGGTTGGCACCACGACAACGTCGGGCGTTTCGCCGAGTTGGCGCCACAGCTCGAAGGCGATCGTCTTGTACCCCTGAATGCCAAACGGATTGGAGCCGATCTGGGGAGTCACAAGCCCGGATACCGGCATCCAGCCGAACGCCTCGACGGCCGCCCGCATCACCGCCCACCGGTCCGGGCCGTTGTCGTAAGCGACGACGCAGGCGCCGTAGGCCTGCATCAGAATCCTGATCTCGCGCGGCACTGACGACACGGTGAGCACCACGCAGCCAAGCCCCGCGGCGGCGGCGTAGGCGGCGACCGCTGCGCCGTGGTTGCCGGTCGAGGAGACGACGACGGTTGAAGCTCCAAAGGCCGCCGCCTTCGTGACGGCGACCGCTGCGAGCCTGTCCTTGTATGACCATGTCGGATTGCGCGCTTCGTCTTTGAGCATGAGTCTGCGCAAGCCCAGTCGTGTCCCCAGCCGACGCAACGAAACCAGAGGCGTCCCACCTTCGCCCAGGCTCACCGGGACGTCGTCTGGCGCCAACGGCAACAATCCGCGAAAGCCGAAAATGCCCGGCTGCGACGCCTGCCACGGCAACGGACCCGGCGCCAACGCGTATGCAGGGGCCAGATTGACTCCGATGCCGTGGCGGGCGCAGGCCGGGCATCCCAACGATGCTTGGTCTTCTGGTGCTTGCACTCCGCACCGGGGACAACGGAGAAACCCAAGATAGCGTGCGTTCATAGTGTTACGCCGGCGAATTCCCGATCGAGCATGGTTAGAGGTCTGACCCATCTTCGGTGACCACCCAGGCATTTTCCGGTCGACCACCGCGGTGGTTTCGGATGAAAGTGCGGTGATGCGGGCTGACGTGGCATGTTCTTCCCCAGTCGAGGCAACCATGACGCGCAACTGTATGACAGCGTGGGAGCTGAATTACGCCACTGAAATTATGCGGGCAGCGCACAATCAGTTGTCATACCCCCTGTTCCTACCGCCGGGCACCTGGCGTCGTGGGCGCGCCTGTCACCGGGGTCCAACGAATCACGACGGCGCCGGTGGTGTCGGTCAGCACCGTCTTGGAGCGCGTTCCATTGCCAATATTGCCGCTACCCGCACCCGCCGGGTCATGCTTCTCATAGCCCAGGTGCTCGGTCATCTCCTCGTTCAAAGCCGACTCGATTACCGTTTTGGTCAGCTGTTTGAGCAGCCCGTCAGGGCCGGTCAGCGACAGCCCCTGTTCTTGCGCCAGCCGCACCAACTCGACCGCGGCCTGCTGCTCAGCCGGGAGTTCGGCCGACTTATTCTTCGTCACATCATCCAGTGTCGTCATCACGGCACCTTCCTCGCCAAGCAACGCCTAGCGTGTCAGGCCGGAAACACCGTTAGTCGCACAGTCCCAGGCGGCCTCGTATTCCTCGGCCGAAACGTAGTCGAGCTTGTGCTGTGCCGCCGGTGTTGAACCAATCGACCCACTCCATCGTCGCGTTGATGCCGAACTGGTTACATCCGGGCTCGGCGGACCAAGCTGCGGGGCTGGCGATGAAGCCCGTCAACGCTTTCCGGCGGCCGGGTCGATGACGACGGGGCAGCGGGTCCAGGACTGCACGACGCGTTCGGTGGGGTGCCTGATGACCGCCGGTTCGCGCGGCGCTTCGACGTCGAGCAGAGCGTGCTCGCGGCAGTAATCGTCGTTATAAATGGTGTCGAAGTAGCGTTGCGGCCCGTCCGGGAATACCGCGGCGATGGTGGTGCCGCGCGGGTGTGTTCGGACGGCCCAGCCCGCGACAAGTGCGACCGCGCCCACACTCCAGCCGCCGCTGACGTATTGGGTCGAAGCCAGGGTACGACATGCCCATACCGCCTCTGCAGGGGCAACCCAGTGTGCTTCGTTGAAGGCTGGATAGTCCACGTTGCCGGGATAAATGCTTGACCCGAGGCCGCGGATCAGTCGGGGGGCGGCTGGTTGCCCGAAGATGGTGGAGCCGATGGTATCCACGCCGATCAGCTTCAGGTCAGGGTTGTATTCGCGCAGCACCCGCGCCACCCCCGCCGAATGTCCACCGGTTCCCACCGAGCACACCAGTACGTCAATATTTCCTAGTTGGGAAATAAGTTCCAAGGCCAGCGGTCTGTAGGCGTCCACGTTGTCGGGGTTGTTGTACTGGTCGGGATACCAGGTATGCGGATCTTCGGCCAACAGCTCGGCGACCCGGTTCTTGCGCGCCTGCTGCCACCCACCGACCGGATCAGGCTCGGCGACCAGATCGAGGTGGGCGCCGTAGGCAGTGAGCATGCGCTCGATGATCGGCTCCATGCCGGGATCGGTGACCACGGTGACCGGATGCCCGTACACGGTCCCGGCCAACGCCAAACCCAAGCCCATGGTGCCGCTGGTGGATTCGACGATTCGCGCACCGGGCAGCAGGTCTCCGCGCGCCCGAGCTTGTTCCACCATGTGCACCGCAGGGCGGTCCTTCATACCACCGGGATTAAGTCCCTCGAGCTTGGCCCAGAAGCCGCGGTCCGGTTCACTGAACGGCGCGGACACCCGCAACACCGGCGTGGTGCCGACAATCGTGTTCGCCCGTCCCTGCATGCCCAGCGCAACAGGCTGAGATGCTATGGGTCGGTTGTTCTCAGGAGGTAAGGCAGAATTCATGTGATCGTCGCTTCTGCGTGAAAGCCGCGGCACAGCGCGGCAGCTGACAATGACAGCAGTCACCAACCGTGATGGCAGCAGAGCCACCGGTCTGACGATGACCGGTCAGCGACGAGTGATGCATAACCGGGACAAAATTTGGTTGCCGGTCACGAAGCCGCGAGCCGACCGGCCGGCGGCCGCATCATTGGCGACAGCATGGCCGCCAGCCACCCGGCAATGGCGATGCCCGCCATGGCGATGAAATCAGAACCGGCCCGCGGCGCGATTCGCGGTAAGACCGCAGCAGCAGATATGTCGGACGAACAGATGGATTCATCCTGAACATGGTCGTGACTGGCAAGCGCGAGAACACGATCCGCAGATGCCGATACCGAGCGATGTGGATGGACCGGGGAGGCTTCACAGCAGGGCAGGACGACTCTGGCGCCCAAGACGAGTAGCACCGCCGCGCCGAACACGAGAACGGTGGACCTCAGGCGAAAACTCGTCGGGGTGCCGCTGAAACTTACAATGACCCGACTGTAACAGCACCGCGACCCAAAAATCGGAACCGCGCACCTGACCTGTGCATTGCGAACCAGCAACTTACAAGGTCCTACTTGTTGCGAAAGAACGCACGGCTTGACGGAGCAGTTTGAACTGACTTCGCCGAGCATCCTTGCTCAAGAGGCGCAGTCGTTAAGGGCGACAAGGATGTTGGATCCTTCATGGCCGAGGCCCGGCGGCAACGGCACGTGCCCGTCCGGTCACTAACGATCAGCGCGGCGATGATCCTTAAAGCCATCAGCAAAGTCAGCGTAGAATCACGCGGGCGCGGCGCGCCAGTCTGATGATGTGGTGACAAGGGTGGTGAGACCACCGCGCCTCACTGATCCCAACTTGCTCCCCCAGAGTATTGCGCGAGTCATTCTCGCCGGTGAGGAGAAACCGGAGCCGCAGCGGTCGGGGCGGTGAGAGCCCGCGCGGCAGAAGCAGGCTCGGTAAGAATTCGGTCATGACAATCCGAGGACACCGACAGGTTCCCGGTCGAAGGGGACGATCGCCGCGACACCAGCGCAGAACGCGCGAAGATTCCCTCGACATCGCTCAAGCGCCGGAAAACTGATACAGCATGATCGCGGCAGGCATTATGGACGGATGGAAACAGTGCCGCAGACTTCAGTGACCGGCGCAGGCCATCGGGCATTGGTGGTCGACAACGAAGTTTCGCTGGCGGGAGTGGTCGCCAGTTATCTCGAGCATGAGCAGTTCGAAGTATGTATCGCTCACGACGGGTCCGATGCGCTCACTTTGGCCCGTGCGTTTCACCCTGATGTTGTTGTTCTTGATCTGGGCTTGCCGGGGATGGACGGCATTGAAACCTGCCGCCAGCTGCGCACCTTCTCCGATGCCTATGTTGTGATGTTGACTGCCCGCGGCACCGAGGCGGACACGCTGATCGGATTGTCGGTCGGCGCCGACGACTATGTGACCAAGCCCTTTAGGCCCCGCGAACTCGTCGCCCGCATCCTCGCGATGCTGCGCCGACCGCGCACTATGCAGCCAGGGAGCGGGGACGTCGGCACCAAGGCCACGGCCGACTAGCAGGCGGAATTTCGGTGCGTCGCCTTCGTGCACTTCTTGCCTGGCACGCAACTTGACTCCTGCGGAATGGCGAAAGGCCTAGACTGCGACCCAGAAGGGCAGTCGACCGAGTCACCTCTCACATCACGACAAAGGGCTTGACCCGCGTAGACCTTGGGGAGGAAAGATCACCTCGTCCAGACCGGCTCGGCAAGGCCCTTCGCATACAGTCGAGCGAACACGGCGACGACAGTCGAACGAACACGGCGACGAGCAATTGGGCCGCGATCGATTATCGCCCGTGACCGGCGTCGAATATCGGATGGGAATTGGCCAATGAGTGACAACACCACACCGGGTGCGAAGCCGCGCCGGTTCTTGCGCCGGCCCGGCATCGGGTTGCGCCTAGTGCTGGCCCAGACACTAGTGCTCGCCGCCGGTGCAGCGGCCACCTGGGCAATTGCCGCCGTCGTCGGACCGCCGCTTTTCCATAAGCACATGCATGGGAAGGTGCCCGTCAACTCTTTCCTGGAAATACATGCCGACCATGCCTACAGATCGGCCACCGCCGTGGCCGTCGGCGGCGCCCTTGCCATTTCCGCGTTGATGGCGCTGGCGGTCAGCTGGTATGTCAGCCGCCGGCTGCAACGGTCGGTCACCGAGGTCGCCGCAGCTGCGACCGAGGTCGCCCGCGGCCGATACGACATCCGGATTTCGCCTACCCGCCTCGACGAGGATTTCGACACCCTCGTTGACTCGTTCAACCAGATGGCGGCGCGGCTACAGACCGTCGACGCTACTCGGCGCCAGTTGTTCGGCGACCTGGCCCACGAGATCCGCACCCCCGCTTCGGTGCTGGATGCCTATATGGACGCGCTCGAAGACGGGGTGCGGTCGCTGACCCCGCAGACCACCGCGATGCTGCGCGACCAGACCCGCCGGCTAGTGCGGTTCTCCGAGGACACTGCTGCACTCGCCCAAGCCGAAGAGAGTGCCTTCTCGATGGCCTTTAGCTGGATCGACGTGCGCGAGCTGATCGATGCTGCCGTGACGGCCGCGCAGGAACGCTATCGAAGCAAACATGTCGATCTGGTCGTCACGTTACCTGCCAACCTGCCCCCGCTGCGGGGGGACTCGCAACGGCTATCTCAGGTTCTAGGCAACCTGCTTGACAACGCGCTGCGCCACACGCCGCCGGGAGGACGCGTCGAAGTCCGCGCGGCTGTGGAGGGCGATGAGTTTACGCTCTCGGTCGTCGACAGCGGTGAGGGCATCCTCGCCGAACACCTACCCCATGTGTTCGAACGGTTCTATCGAGCCGATCTCACCCACGACCGGGGCTACGGCGGAGGCGGAATCGGACTAGCCATCGTCAAGGCGCTGGTCGAGGCCCACAACGGACGCGTCGCTGCGGCCAGCGACGGCGTCGGTAAAGGCGCCGCGTTCACCGTCACTCTGCCGCTGGCTGCATCGGGTGCCGAGCGCACCCTTGAAACCGTGATATCCGCGGGCGAAAGAGCCAGCTCTACTTAGTGTCGACGCCGATCCCGACTGGGGCGGCCCCCGGGCGAGCAGTGCTGCCACCGAGTTCGCCTCTAGTAACGACATCCCGCGATTGGTAAGGCTGAGTTGGACGCCATTTGAAGGGCGCTGATGCGGTCTGGTGTTCGCTGCGGCACGACGCCATGGCGGCGCGTCCCGACACGGCTATGGTGCTCGCCGCATACGTCCGGACGGCCGCGCACATATGTGTGCTCCCGCGCCGGGAGCCTTGCCCGGCTGTGTGCGACGATGATGGCCACTCGATGCCATCACCGCGATGCGCCGGCCCGCCAAAACCTGCCGCAGAATCGTCCGAGGCCTAAGCCAAGCATCGATTTTGCCACAAAGTCGCTGGATACCCATTACATATGATTCCATTGGTGAAGCCACAGCGCTTTGCTTTGGCGACCGCCGTCATGACCGCTGGTTTGGGACTTGCCAGCGCCACCTCCGCAGCCGGTGCCCAAGCCCAGCTCGGACCCTTGCCGACACCCCTGCTACGGGTATTGGAATCCTGGCTGCGAGGACCCCGGACCCGGCCACGGTTACTATGGCCACGGAGGCTATGACCACGGAGGTCCAGGGGGACATGGTGGTAGTGGCGGCCACGGCGGCGGCGGACATGGTGGCGGCGGACACTAACGCCGCAGTTGACGGCGCTCATCGAAAGTCCCCAGGTGTGCTCGCCGAAATTCCTCACCTGTGAGCAGCGGTCAGTGTAGTGGTTGGCGGGTGCCGGTGGTGGTCCGGCGCAGGGTTTCCGCGGCGTCGTGGTGGTCGCGTAGCCGGTAGGACTCGCCGTCGAGGTTGATGACCACGGAGCGGTGCAGCAGGCGGTCGAGCATGGCGGCGGCCACGGTGGTGTCGCCGAGGATTTCTCCCCAAGCACCCACCCCGCGGTTGGTGGTGATGACGATGCTGGTCTTCAAATAGCGTTGGGAGACAACCTGAAACAGCGCCGAAGCGGCTTCGGCGGGCAGCGGCAGGTATCCGAGTTCATCGATTACGAGCAGGGTCGGTCCGGCGTAGAACCGCATGGTGGTGGCCCAGCGTCCCTCGATCGCGGCACGGTGACACCGTGCGGCCAGATCGGCGGCGGTGGTGAAGTAGGTCCGGTAGCCGGTATGGGCGGCAGCGCGGGCCAACCCGACGGACAGGTGCGTTTTTCCGGTCCCGGGTGGGCCGATGAGCAGAATGTTGGTCGCGGTTTCCAGGTAACGGCAGGTGCCCAGTTCGTCGATCAGCTTGCGGTCGATCCCGGCGGCAGCATCGACATCGAAATCGGCCAGGGTGGCCGGGGTGGGCAGGCAGGCGAACCGCAACCGGCCGGCCAACCGTCGGGCAGTGCTGGCCTCGACCTCCACGGCCAGCAGTCGCTCCAACGCCACGGTCAGTGACAGCCCCTCGGCGGTGGCCTGATCCAGCACCGCCGGTAGGGCTTCAGCGGCCGCGGCCAGTTTGAGCTCGGCCAGGTGCGAGCGCAGCTGCTGATAGCGGCTCGCCGCAGCCGATGGCGATTCCTCGGTCCTGGTGGGGGCCTTGTTGGTGCGTGGAGTAGGGGTCATTGGATGGTCCTGTTCTGCGCGGCCCGCTCGTAGGCGGACAGATCGATGACGGTGGAATCGGTTGACGGAGTGGACGTTTCACTTGAGGTGTTGGATGGCTGCTTGAGTGCAAGCAGTTGTGCGGCAGCGGCTTTGGCTGCCGGACCGGGTGGGATGCGTTCCTTGCGGCGGTGCGGGCGTCCGGTCGCCGCGGTGGCCATTGCCACGGCGTCCAGGGCGATGACATGGCCGCTGTCACGCACCATGACGCCGAGCCCGTCGGCGGCCAGTCGGTGTCGGGCGATCACGATCCCGCTCATGGTGGCGATGTCGCAGAACTGCCCGCCGACCGGATGTGACACCACCACATTGGCGGCGGCCAGTTCCGGCGGCACCGAGTAGCGGTTACCGCGGTAGGACACCATCGCTTGGCGCGAGGCGGTGCGGATCTCGGCCACGATCACCGGATACGCCTGCGCCGGTACCGGTTGCAGTGGTTCGGTTTTGGCCACCACGGCGACCGAGGAGCGGCCGTCGGCGGTGGAGCGCAGGCGTGTGTCGCCTCGCACCCGGGCGAAGCGATCCAGGCTCGCTTGCGCCTGCTCGACGGTGAGGTCGTCGGCCAGGGTGCGCCACCAGCGTTGCGCGGCGGTGTGGTTGACCTTCTCCACCACCCCCTTGCGGTTACCGCGCCGGGCCGGGCAGATCGCCACCGAGACGCCGTAGTGCTTGGCCACCCCGGCGAACGAGGCGGTCACCCGCCCGCTGCCCGGATCGCAGACCGTGGCCATCCGGTCAAAGCGCCACACCCGCGTGCACCCTCCCAGGCCACGGGTCACGCGGTCCAGACCGGCGACCAGGTGCGGCTGGTCCTCGCTCGGGGCCAGATAGCCGCGCCACTTGCCCGAGTGCGACAGCGAGCCGACCAGCAGGTGCGCGGCCTTGCCCCAACCCCACGATGCCGGTGGATCGGGCAAGTCCAGCCAGTCCCATTGGGTTTCATCACCCGGCGCATGTGGGATTACCGCGTTGGGGCGTTGCGTGGCGGTCCGGCACGCCTCACAGACAGGTCGCAGACCCCGGATGCGGATGTTGCGCGTCAGGCTCTGATACGACAGGACGAACCCGAGATCCTCGAGTTCGTCGTAGAGGGTGCGGGCCCACAGGTGCGGGTCCTCGGTCAGCCTCGCGGTGACGTAGTCGACGTAAGGATCGAACGGATCAGGGTCAGGCCGGGCACGCACCCCCGGCTTGCCGTCGCCGGCCAGGTACTTGCGGACCGTCTTGCGGTCGAAGCCGGTGTGTCGGGCGATCGCCGAGATCGTCCAACCACGTTTGCGTAGGGCATGTACTTCCACATCGTCCTCCCATGTGAGCATGAGAAAGCGGGCCTCCTTCGATGGAGCAACTGGCGTCAGACACCAGAAGCTTCGAAGGGGGCCCGCCCTTCTCGGCGGAGCCACACGAGTGGGGATTTTCGATGAGCGTCAGTGGGGAATTTCAGTGAGCGCGGTCACAGTCACTGTGTCAGAGGTTCCTAACGCCTAGTGCGGCGTAGGCTCCGCCGGAAAACGCCATGCTGCGCGAATCGGCTCTGACATCTTCCGGAGCCGGTGTATTAGGCCGACGCGGATTCGTATGAGTCAGCCAGGTCGCCGTGGGCCGGATGTCCGCGGTGTTGAGGCACAGTTGAAGTGTGTGCGTGGCCCAGACCTCAACGGGCGCAAGCTCAATGGTGCCGGCTTGGCAGCTTCACCTTGGCGAGCTTGTTGTAGAGGGTCGCAGCTCCTAGCACCGACACGTGCCTGGTGGTGGATCGGGGTCCTGTGCGAATAGTCGCAAGCGGAAGATGGCCGTTGGTTGCCGACTGGTCAGCAAGCCGACGGACCTAGTCTGAGAGCGCGGCTACATCAGCGATCTGGGGAGCATTTCCCAGACGGCACCGGCTGCGATTCCGAGCCCCAGACTAAGGCCCGCCGCCACTATCGCGGTGCGTGCGGACCATTTCTCCGCCGTGACGACGCCGTCTCTCACGCCTTCGGCAGGCCGCTGGAACGACGGGATGATCCAGCGCAGATAGTAGAAGAGACTAACCACGGAGTTGACGAAGACAACCACGGCGAGCCACGCCTGGCCACCGTCCCACGCCGCCGTCGCCGTCGTGAGCTTGCCGATGAAGACCGCCGTCGGCGGAGTTCCGACCAGGCCGAGCAGCGCGACCACCAGCGCCCCGGCCAGCCAGGGCCGAACGTAAGCCAGACCCCGGTAGGAGTCGAGCTGGCGTCGGTCCGGTAGCGCCGTGCTCACCGCGAATGCCGCGCTGTTGGTGAGCGTGTAGCCGGCGAGATAGAACAGCAGCGAGGGGAGCGCGAGCCCGGTGCGGCCGGCGACGACGATCGGAACCAGCAGGTAGCCGACCTGGCTGATCGTCGACCAGCCCAGCAACCGCCGAGGATCGTGTTGCCAGTAGGCGGCGAGGTTGCCCAACGTCATGCTTGCGACGGCGAGCACGGCGACCAGCAACGGCCAGGCAGTCTTTCCGGGCAGCACCTCGACCAGGCGGTACAGCGCGGTCAACGCACCGATCTTCGGCACGGTGGTCAAGAACATGGCGGCGGTCCCGTTCGCCCCTTGTGCCGCATCGGGAATCCAGAAATGCGCGGGCACACCGCCGGCTTCGAACATCAGGCCCGCGACGACACCGAGCAGTCCTGCGGCGACAGCGGCGGGCGGCGCACCGCCAAGACCGGCCGCCAGGCCGTCGTAGCGGGTGCTGCCGGAAATCCCGTACAGAACGGTCACGCCGAGCATCAGGACGATCCCGAATAGTGCGCCTATCAGGTAGGCCTTCATCGTCGCCTCGGCGCCCTTCGCGGAGCGCACCAGCCCGATCAGCCCATAGAGCGGAATGCCGGCCAGCAGATATCCGGTTATCAGCACGAGCAGATCGTCGGCTCCGGCCAGGACCATAACTCCGGCGGTGCAAAACAGCAGCAGTGCGTACGTTTCGCTTTCGCGGACCGAGCCGGCGATTTCACCGGCGGCCACAGCGAGCACCAACAGCGTCCCGACCATGACCACGATCCGCGCCACGCCCGTGGCGGTGTCGGCGGCGAAGGTGCCGTCAAAAGCGGTCCGATCCGGACCGGCCATCCCGACCACCGCGACGGCGATGGCACCGCACAGCGCGGCGGCGGCGACTCCTCGGGCCCACCACTGCCGGCGCCGGGCCAGGAACGATCCGCTGATCAGCACCACCAGCCCGCCGCCGAACACCAGCATCTCGGGCAGCATCAGCAGCGGCCGCATCCCCGTCTCCACGTCCGGCTACCGCCCGACCAGCCCGACGAGCGCGTGAGCGGCGGGTTCGATCAGATCGAGCAACGGCCGCGGAAACACGCCTATGGCGACGGATAAGGCGAGAAGCATTCCGACAGAACACGTTTCGGAATAACGGAGGTCGGCAAATCCCACCGAGTGTCCGCGCGTCTCGCCCGTGAAGATGCGCTGCAGCGCGAGCAGAAACAGCGCCGCGGTGACCAGAATGCCGGGCAGCGCGACGGCGGTGATCGGTGCGGCGGCGATACTGCCGGTGAAGATCTGGAATTCGGCGATGAAGCCGGAGAAGCCCGGCAAGCCCAGGGAGGCGAATGCGCCGACGGCGAAGAGCCAAGCCAGTTTCGGGGCCGGCCCGGCGAGCCCTCCGAAGGTGTTCATGTCGTATGTCCCAGCGCGCTCGTAAAACACGCCGGCGATCAAAAACAGCGCACCGGTGATCAAACCGTGGCTGACCATCTGGGTGACGGCGCCCGTGACCGCAACCCCGCGAGCCTGGGCGGTGTCACCCGCGATCAGCCCGGCCGCACCGACCGCGAGCACGATGTAGCCCATATGGTTGACCGACGTGTAGGCGACCATCCGCTTGAAGTCGTTTTGGGCCAACGCCACCAGCGCGCCGTAGAGCACCGACACCACGCCGACGACGATGATCACCCACGCCCACGCGCGCCAGGCCTGCGGCAGCATCGGCATTGCTATCCGCACGAACCCGTAGGCGCCCATCTTCAGCAGCACCCCGGCGAGCACCGCCGAGCCGACCGCGGGGGCATCGGTGTGCGCCGGCGGCAGCCAGGTATGGAACGGGACGGTGGGAGTCTTGACTGCCAGTCCCAGCAGGATCGCCGCGAGAACCAAGCCGCCGGCGACGGGGCTGCCGCCCAGAGGTGTGCTGGCGGCCAGGGTCACCATGTCGAACGTGTGCGGCTGGGCCGCGATATACAGGCCGATGAAACCGACGAGCAGCGCCAGCGAACCCAGGAAGGTGTAGAGGAAAAACTTCAGCGCCGACCGGCCGGCGTCGCCATGGCCCCATCCGGCGATGACGAAATACATTGCCACGATGGACAAGTCGAAGAAAACGAAGAACAGGATCAGGTCGGCGGACACGAATAGACCCAGGCTCACCGTCTGCAGGAACAAAAACAGCGCGGCCAGCGGTTTAGGCCGGTCGCGGCCGCGCAGGCTGTAGAGGGCACAGGCCAGAAAGATCACCGCCGTCATGACGACCAGCGGCAACGATAGCCCGTCGACCCCTAGGTGGTAGCTGCTGTTGACCCCGGGTATCCACCGAGCCTTCTCCTCGAACGCCAGCGCACCAGGCCTCGGCGTCTGATACAGCGCCCACACCACCGCAGTCAGCGCCACATCGGCGGCTGTGACCGCAACCCAAATCCAGGTTGCCGCAGCACCGCCAAGCCGCGGCAGCGCCAGCAGCACCAGGGCCGCCGCCAGCGGCAGGAAAACGATCACACTGAGCACGCTCACCTCGCTACGACCAGGACCACGGCACCGAATGCCAGCACCACCACAGCCGCGAGGTAGTACTGGTGCAGCTGGCCGGTTTGCGGTCGGCGCGCCAATTCACCGAGCCCGCGCATCCAACCCGCGACCGCTTCCACCGCACCGTCGACCGCGCGAATGTCCGTGTGCGCCAAACGGTGCGCTGCCCGTAGCGAGTGGATGGCGGTTGCCTCCACGGCCCGGTCGAGCACCCGGTCGTCGAATCGCGCCAGGATGCGTGCGAGGCCGAATGTGGGCCGGACGACGAGGAGATGCGCGACCTGCTCCAGGCCGAGCCAGCCGCCTGCCCACCGGGGCTCGGGTACCCACCAGTGCGCCACCGCCGCGACGACGATGACCGCTAGCGCCGCCGAGCCCAGCAGCTCGAGCGCCGTCGCGGGTGGGCTCGCGGTGCCGCGCAGCGCCCGGGTAAGAGCCGAGCCGGCCGGCGGCAACGCCAACACTCCCGCCGCTGCGGCGCCGACCGCGAGGACGACGATAGGGGCCTGCTGGAAGGCGTTGGGGCCGAGGGCGTCTCGCGTGATGCCGGGGCTGCTGTCGGCAGCTTTGGTGCGCCACAGCACGGTTAGGACCTTTCCGGCATAGGCCGCCGAGAGAGCCGACGCGGCCAATCCCACGGCGTAGAGGGCGGGGGAGTAGTGCAGGGCTGCGGCCAGCACCGTGTCTTTGGTCGCCCATAGCGACAGCGGCGCAACGCCGGCCAGAGCCAGGGCGCCGACGGTGGCCGACCAGCCCAGGAGCCGCCACCGTCGCGCGACCCCCCAAAGGTCGTCGAGCTGCTTGGTGCCCAGTACCGACAACCAGGCGCCGGCCGCAAGGAACAATCCGGCCTTGGTGAAGGCGTGGGCGATCAGCTGCGCGGCGCCGCCGCCGACGGCGCCCACACCCGCGGCCATCACCACGAATCCGAGCTGCGCTGCGGTCGAGGCCGCCAGCAGCTGTTTGAGATCACGCTGCGCCACCGCGACCGCGCCCAACAGCAGCGCGGTTCCCCCACCTATCCATGCCGCAGCCGGCGCGGCCCACCCGGTGGCCGCGAGAAGCGGCTGCGTCCGCAGCAGCAGGTAGGCGCCCATGGCGACCATCGCGGCCGAGTGCAGTAGCGCGCTGACCGCGCTGGGACCCTCCATGGCCCGGGACAGCCAGAACGAGAACGGCAGCTGCGCGGCCTTGCCGAGCGCCGCGAGCAGCACCCCGAACGCGGTGACGTGCCGCCAGCCGCCGCTCGCGCCGGGCAGGTCGGCCAGCGCAAGCCCCGCGCCACCGGCCAGCGCAGCCGCCGCAGCCAGGTAGAGGCCGAGGTCGGCGGTGCGGGTGGTCAGGAAGGCGGTGAGCCCGGCCGACATTCGGTACTCGTCGCGCCACCTGAACCCGATCAGCGCATACGACGCCGCCCCCATCACCTCCCACGCCAACAGCAGCGCCGGCAACGTCGTTGCCGACGCGGTCACGACGACAGCCGAGGCGAATAACAGCATCAACCCGTGGAACCGGCCCGGCGCTTCCCGGATGTCCCCGGCGGCGAATACCAACACCAGCTGCGTCACCGCCGCCACCATCGGAACTACCACCGCGGCCAGCGCATCTATCCGTAACGCGAATTCCGCGCCGGCCATGAACGCCACGGCCAGTTCCGGGCGGGCGAAGCTCACGACTACCGACAGCACCAGCATGACAGCCGCTGTGGTCACCGAGATCGCCGCAGCGTACCGCTCGAACCGGCGGCCCAGCAGTAACGTCGCGCCGGCCACGGCCGGCGCGAGGATCAAAAACCACAACGAAAGCTGCGCCAATGTGCCCCCTGCCACGGTTAGCCGGACAGCTCGGCGGCCATGTCGGTCATGTCGGCCCGGTGGTCGCGGTGCAGCAGCGTCGCGACGGCGAAGCCCATTGCCATCTCCACGGTCATCGCCGCGATGATCACCAGCAGCAAAACCTGGCCGGTGGGCGCCGGCGCGAGGAACCACCAAAAGCCCGCGGCGGCAAGGATGATCGCGTTGATCATCAACTCGAGACCCATCATCACCATCACCACGACCTGCTGGGAGAGCGCACCGTAGAGTCCGACGCTGAACAACGCGGCCGCCACCAGCAGCACCGTGTCGAGGGTCATCGCCCGACACCTCCCGGCTGCGGGTCGCGGGCGGGACGTTGTTTCAAGTCATCGCCGAACCGGTCGTAACGGCTCCGCTTGGCCGCCAACACAATCGCGGCCACAATGGTGGCCACCATGATTGGGCTGATAACGGCCATCGCGAGCATCTTCGGTCCCATCAACTCCTCCCCGAGCGCCACGGTGACATCGCGTGGTGGTGCGCCGCGCCGCGATGGCCAGTCGACCAGCAGGATCCCGGTCGCCAGCAGAACGAAGGTACCCACGGCGGCGGTGAGGGCCCGGCGCTTGTCGTGCACCATGCTCATCGGCATCAGCGCCGGGTTCATGCCCATGAACATGACCATATAGACGGCCATCACCGCCATCTCCATCACCATCATCAAGATCGTCACCACGCCGATGTAGTTCTGCGCCAGCAGCAGCACCGCGACACCCACGGCGACGAACGACACCGCCAGCGCATACGTGGCGCGCGCCATCGAGGTCACCCGGAAGACCGCCGCACCCGCGAGCACGGCGATCGCCGCGCAGATCCAGAAGACGATATCGACGAGCATGTATCAGCTCCTCCAAGTAGCGATTATGGCCACGACCAGGTCTTGCACGAGGACGGCCGGCAGCAGGACCACCCAGCCGAGCTCCATGAACTTCTCCGGCCGAAAGACAGGAACCCGTCTACGCAGCCATACCAAAACCGTCAGCAGCGCAACGGTTTTGAGGAACACCCACAACCAAGGCGGTAGCAACGGTCCGTCGCCGCCGCCGAGGAACATCGGCACGGCGAACGCGGCACCGGCGACCAGCAGCGCGTACCGCCCGGCGTGGAACACTAGCCGGTCCACACCGGAGAGTTCCGTGGTCACGCCGCCGCCGACGTCGGCGCCAAGCGCCGGCGTGAACGGGCCCCATACCGAAAAGGCTGCTACCCCAAGACAATAGACGACAAACGCGATCGGCATCCACACCGCGAACCACAATTGCTGCTGGGCCGCGGCGACCGCGCCGACACGCAGGCTCTGGGCCGCAATGGCCGGAGCGACCAGCGCGAACATGAGCGGGAGCTCATAGCCCAAGCCGTGGGCCAGGAATCGGTAGCCGCCGATCAGCGAATGCGCCGAATTCGGACCCCAACCGGCGAGCCACACCAGCGCCCACACCATCACGTCCATCGCGTTGAACCACACGACGCCCACATCGAGATCGAACAGCGTCCACCGGCCCAGCGGCACCACGGTCACCATCAACATGGCGGCGACGATCAGACCCGTGGCGCCGACCCGCCACAGCAGCGTGTCCGCCGCGACGATGGTGCGCCGACGCTGCCGCATCAGACGCGCCACCTCCCACAGCGGGGTGGCCGCTCCGCCCGTGCGGACACCGTCGCCGCGGGCGGTCAGCACACCATCGAGGGAGGCGGCATAGAGGCCGAGTGCTCCGAGCAACCCGGCGGCGCCGAGCGCCCAGACGCCTGGCACCGTCGTAACCGTCGGGTCACCCATGAGGGATGCTCTCGTTTGCGCGCGCGGTGTCGATGCCGAGACTGGCGACTACCAGGCGGGCAGTGGCCACGTCCAAGCCGCGCACCACGGCCGGTAGCGCATCGCTTATCTTTGTCGAGTCAAGTTCAAATAGACTGGAACTTAAGGGTTCTCGCAAGAGAGTGCGCGCTTGACCGACTCGGGTGAGTAGCCGGTCGTAGGTATCGCCGGCAAGTGCCGCGGGCAGCTCATGACGGTCGAGACTTTCAGCGGTTAGCGGCGCGAGGTCACGTAACGACCAACGCAGCAATCTGGACTTTCCGAGCATCTTATGCAGGCCGTCGAGCAGCTCCCGCGCTCGATCGACGTCAGAGTCGCCCAACAACAGGTCCCTCGCCCGCCGCGCTATGACCGACGCCCGCCACCACCCCGACAACTCCAGCAGATCGACGACGTGGTCGCACTGTCGGGCAGCCGCCACCAATTCGGTGTGTTCCGGCGGGGCCTTATATCCGCTTTCATGGTCGTTATCGACGATCCATGCCTCGGCCTCGGCGAGGACGTCTCCCTGCAATGAGCACCGCAGCACTAACCCCGCCGGCCAGTGCGGGAGGACCGGGCCGAGACGCAAGTGCAGGACATCCATCTCGAGGCCATCGCGGTCCTCTCCGCCTTCGGCCAGAGCAATGCCGGCGGGTGCCATCTCCATGCCGCCGTGGTCCATGCCGTGGTGGCCACTGTGGTCCATCGCGCTGTGGTCCATGTCGCCGTGCTCCATCGCGCCGTGCTCCATCGCGTCGTGGTCCATGTTGTGGTGGTCCATGTCGCCGTGCTCGATCGCGCCGTGGTCCATGCCGTGGTGGCCACTGTGGTCCATTGCGCCGCGGTCCGTCCCGCCGTGATCCGTGCCGCCATGGGCTGTTCCGCCGTGGTGGCCCCTGTGGTCCGGGCCGGGCGATTGTGCGCGATCACGGGCATCGTCTCGTTGTCGCCCGGAATCGAGCAGCTCCGCGCCTGCGCGGTCCAGCGCTGAATCGATGGACTCCTTGTCAGTAATGTCGATGCGGACACGGGGGCCGGGCAGTTGGTCCCAGATCCTTTCGACGACTTCGCCCAACTCGGACCCGGGCATACCGCACACCGCTAGAACGTCAGCGTCCGCCGGGGACACCGCTGCACACCAGCCCCGAGCAGCGACACGGCGCTCCACAGCTGCGCGCAGAACCCAATTTCCTCGGACCTCGACGATCAGGACGTGGACCCGGCGGGTAGCGGCTCGGGTTAAGGCGACGGTCATACCCATCGCAGTGCGCCCTCCCGCCACGCCCACGCGACCGCGACGAACAACGCGGCCAAAAATAGGAACATCTCGACGATCGCGGTGGTGCCCATCTGTGCGACGACCACGGCCCATGGGTACATGAACAGCATCTCGACGTCGAAAGCGAGAAAGACCAGTGTCGCTGGATACCAGCGCACGTGATACCGGGACAGCGCGTGCTCCTCGGGCCGCCACCCCGACTGGAAGGGAAGCGACGTCAACGCGGCCGGCCGCACTGCCGTGAGCCGATGCAGGCCATACATCCCCGCGACGCCAGCTAGCGAGGCCAGCAGCGTCGAGGCCAGACCGGCATACATGGCTGCACTCCTTTCACCCGCGCAGGGCGCCGAGTCTTGTCCACGTCCGATATGCGGAGCAGACCAGACTATGGTCTACCACGCTTCGACGACCCAACGTGAACCGATTGCTGCCCTTAATTCTCGGCCGCGTCACCGCCGCAGGCGACCTACGCAGCCCGAAAGTTGACCCGTAATGGGTATGCGGCGCCAATCAGCTTGCGCGCCCGCTGATTCGGCTGACTCCCCGACGTCCAGGGTGGGTCCGGTCTGTCCGGGGTGGGCTGCGCGCCGCCCGTCAGCAGAGGTCAGCGCGTGGTGGCTGCCGGTCCGGGCGGTGTTGGTGGCTGCACTCTCATCACGAGGCATTCCGCGACGGCCTTGTCGGCGCCACGGGCGTCGACGGACAGATGTCGATACACGGTCTGCCAGGCACCTCGTCGGCCTGACGCAACCCCGCCTTGGTCAGGTCATCGAGCAACTACCCGCTGGGAGAGATAAGCGCCATGGCCGCAGCCTGATCCCGCTACGCGACTAGACCACCGCTCGCGCAGCCCTTTCGCATCCGCGCCGCATTCATGGCCGTGGCTAGGTTCGTCAATTGGACGCGGTTCGTCCCATGAATTCGATGGCACCCTCGATCCGAGGGTTCGTGTAGCCACGAACATGGTCGGCGCGGTGCTTCCGCATAGGTGTGATCAACGGCGTACGCCGCGTAGTCATGAGCCATCAGTCATGAAACATAACTAGTACGTTCGGGTTACGACGAGACCAACTCATCGAGGTCAGCCGGCGCGGGGTACCAAGCGGATCACCGGCAGTTGGCGGTCCGTCTTCTGTTGATACTGCGCGAAGCGGGGCGAGGCCGCGGTGATCTGTCGCCAAGCGTTTTCGCGCGTCGTGCCGTTGAGCTGCTCGGCGCTTACGGCTATCTCGCGACCGGCGACCTCGATATGAATCTCGTCGGGATGTGCGGCGATGTTGTAGTACCACGCCGGGTTTCTGGCCGCGCCGGCGGCTGAGGCCACGACGAGCCAGCCGTCATTGCCGCTGCGGAAATAGCCGACTGGAGTGCGACGTTGTGCTCCGGTCTTGCGGCCCACTGTCGTCAGGACCAATGCGTCCATGCCGCCCATGAACTTGCCGCTCTTTCGGATTCGGCTCATGGCCCAGTTGTTAAACCACCGCATCGCGCGACTTGCGCGCGGTTGGCGAGAGCCGCGGGTGCCGTTGGGGGTATCGAAGCTCATGTGACCTCCTGAGTGATCCAACCGAGTGCTTTTGCGGTCTATCCCGTTTCGGCGATCAAGGCCTTGGCATCCCGCAGGTCGGCGGTGTCAAACCCCTCCGAATACCAGTCGTAAACGGCTGCCAGAACCTTCACCGGGCGGTGCCGGTTGCCTTGCTTGTACCGGAGTCGGGTGATGCTCATTGCCGCTCGTAGCTCCCAGGACTTGGCCTGCTGACGGTGCGCAATGTCCATGGCCCGCCGAAAACATTCTTCCGCCTCGGCGGCGTTCGCAGCGTCCTGTTCGAGTAGTAGCTGACCTTTCTGCCGATACGCTTCGGCCGCGTAGAGATGCTCGTCGTTGTGCTGGACCCACCCCAGTGCCTCTTCTGCGGCACGCAGGCCATCGTCAACATTTCCGGCTCGTCCGTAGGCCTCGCCCAGCACGGTGTAGAACCACGGTAGGACGGCTTTAGCTCCGGTTGCGTGCCGCGCATCCAGCGCCTCGTGTATGTTCGCGATGCCTTCCATCGCATGTCCCTGCTGTGCCTCAGCCCACCCCCGGGGGAGCAGGCACCAGGTGCGATATGCCTCGAAGCCGTGCTCGATACATAGCGCCAACGCCTCCTCAGCGCGGGCCCGCGCAGCCTGAGGTTCTCGGAGCAACTGATACAGATGGGCGGAAAAGAGAAGTGTCTGCGCCTCGCTGAAGGGATGCGCCAGTCCGCGGGCGCGTGCCAGGGTTTCGTCCATACTGTGCACGGCTTGGTCCGGATACCCTAGAACCCACTTGGTGAGGGCTCGGATCCAACCGCAGCAGACTCCAGAGTCCTGTCCATAGCTGACCAGGCTCGCACGATGCTGCTCAGGATTGTAAATAGCCAGGCCTTCACGGCTGTGGTCTAGCGCTTCTTTCAAGTCGCCCTGCCACCACGCGGTATTGGCCAGCATCCGGTGGCCCGCCGCAAGTACGAGCGGGTCTCGCTGCCGGCGCGCCAGCTCGAGGTAATCCGCGGCCAGTTCCCGTGCCGGTGGCATCTGGCCCTGCGCGATACGCGCATACCAGTACCCCCACAAGGCAGCGAACAGTTCCGGTGTGCTGCCCCCTTGACGGGCCAGCTCACAGGCCCGGGTGTAGACGTGACCCACCGCCTGTTGGCCCTGCGTGGCGCCCAGCGCAGCGCCCAGCATGATCTGCAAGCCGAGCTCCTGTTGCGCGCGTTCCGGCGTCTCGGGCATGGTGCCCAGGACTTCCAAGCCGCGCGTCACATGGGCAACCGCCTCCCGGTTGGCGGAGCGCTGAAGTGCTCGCTGCCCCGCGGCTTGCCAGTAGGGGACGGCCTTGGCGGTCAAGCCGGCTTCGCCGTAGTGGTGGGCGAGCAGTTCCGGCTCCGTTGCGACGGTCTCGCGGAACCGAGATTCGAGTACTTCGGCGATGCGTAGGTGATGGCGCTGACGGGTGCTCTTCAACAGTGACTCGTAGGCCGTGTCCTGGATAAGGGCGTGTTTGAAGCGGTAGGTCGCTTGTGGCGGCAAACCCTGTTGGTAGAGAAACTCGGCGGTTACCAGCTGCTGCAGTCCCTGCTTCAGCGGGCCGTCGTCCCACGAGGCGACTGCTTTCAGCAGCGGATACGTGAATTCGCGCCCCACGGTGGCACACAGCTGCGCCAGACCCCTGACCGCCGACAAGCGGTCCAAGCGTGCCATCAGCGAGTCATGCAGCGTGCTGGGAATCGCCAGCGGCGGGAGCCGGCTCGTCAGCGCGTACCGGTCTTCTTCCTCCCGCAGAAGGCCGGATTCAAGGACCATCTTGGTGAGCTCTTCAACGAACAGCGGCACACCGTCGGTCTTGGCGACCACCTGCCGCACAACCTCCGCCGGCAGTTGCTTGCCCTGCGTAACGTGGCCAACCAACTCGAGCACCTCATCGGGTGGAAGGCGAGAAAGAGTCAGCTCGGTGACACCTGAGCGGGCCGGCCATGGCGGCGTGAAGTCCGGGCGATAGGTGAAAAGAGCCATCACGCGGACGGTGGAAAGCTCCTCGACGAGAAGACCGAGCAGTTCCAGCGTGGTGGGATCAAACCAATGCAGGTCCTCAATGACGAATAAGACTGGTTGCTGAGCTGCTCGCTGCATCACGACATCTATCAGCGCACGCAGCGTCCGTTGCTTCTGCTGTTCGGGGGATATGTCGAGCGACGCGTAGTCATCAGTCAGCGGAATGGAAAGCAGGGAGGCGAACAGCGGCACGGTCTCCGCCAAAGGCCGACCGTTTTGGACCAGAAACCCTTCCAGCTTGCGCAGTTTCTGCTCCGGCGACTCCTGACGTTCGAACCGCAGCACGATGCGCTCGAGTAGGTCGATCACCGGATACAGCGCCGAGTGTTGATGGTACGGCGAACTCTGGCCTGGGATGAGCCACGCGTCGCCTTCGGCGGCAATTTCGGTAAGTGCCCGTACCAGTCGGGACTTGCCGATCCCGGCCTCGCCGCTCAGCAGCACTACTTGCCCTTGCCCGTCGAGTACTTGGGTCCACCGGTCTAGCAGCAGCGCCACTTCGCGTTCGCGCCCGACCAGGGGGGTCAAACCGCCCATGCCGAGCGCTTCCAGGCGCGTGCGGGCGCTGCTCTCCGACAGCACCCGGTACAGCTGGAGCGGTTGTGCGACGCCTTTGAGCGTTGGGGTTCCTAACGATTCACAGGCAAACAGGCCTCCCAGAAGCTGATGGGTTGCGGCGCTGATTACCAGTGTGTTTGGAGCGGCAACGCCTTGCAGGCGGGCGGCAATGTTGGGTGTTTCGCCCAACGCCAGCTCTTCGCGGCGCGCGTCGCCCCCGAGCGCGCCCACCACGACCAGCCCGGTATGGCACCCCAAGCGAACATCGAGTGACAACCCGCGCTTATCGACCAGACCCGTGTTGAGCTGCGCTATGGCCTCCACGATTCCCAAGCCGGCGCGAACGGCTCGGTGCGCGTCGTCCTCATGGGCTCGGGGGAAGCCGAAATAAACAAGCAGGCCATCGCCGAGAAATGCGCCGATATGCCCGTCATAGCGGGCGATGACCTTTTCGCAAGTGTCTTGATAGATCTGCACCACCTCGCTGAAGTCCTCGGGGTCGAGCCGCCCGGCGAGCGGAGTGGAGTCAACGAGGTCACAGAACAGCACCGTCAGGTGCCGACGTTCTGCGAATTGTGCCGAAGTATTTTCTGGCTCAGTGATTTTGGCGGTCGTCCGCGGCGGGCTGGTCCAGGCCAAGCCGAGTCCATCCTCAGTCACGGCGTCAGAATGTGCGTAGAGCAGCTCCTCCTTGAGTGCGTCGAGATCATCATCGCCGAGATCGAACTGGCGCCTGAGCGCGCGGTAGGAGACCCGGCCTCGACTGCGAAGTAAGTCAAACGCCTGATCAACGACCGCGTAAAAATCCATGACAATCCCGCCTTCGGCATAGTCTCCTACGCCCCGAGACATTGCGATCGACAAACCCGTCTCAGGAGTTTCAATCCGAGTGGGGCCGTCCCCGTTTTTTCCGGTGGTGAACCGACTCGTCTCTTCCACTAGGGCACCTTTGGCTTGACTTCCTCGATGACCCACTGCGCGTAGTCGAGGTAAGCATTGACGTCCTTGACCGGCGGGATCGGCACCCCGGTCATCGTTACTCCCAGCTCGGCGAACCAGCCGAGTTGGTCGATGATTTCCTCTGCGCTCATGCCGGGTTGTTGTGTGGGGTCGTCGATGGCAACGTGTCCTTCGCCGACTTGCGAGCTGCCCAGTCCGTACAGCACTTCGAACGGCCGTCCGTCGTACGTTGGCTGAGATTTGATGAAGTCGATCTTCGCGGGAATGTCCGCCGGACTCGTCAGCCACGGGAACCAACCTGATGCGTATCGGGCCGCGCGCTTGAGCATCGGCTCGGCGTCCCCGCCGATCCAGATCGGCAGATGCGGCTTCTGAACCGGCTTTGGCTCGAACGCAACGTCTTTGAAGGATACGTACTTGCCCTCGAACCCGGGCGAATCGCTCGTCCACAGTTCAACGATGGCGGCAAGGTATTCGTCGGCCATGCGTCCGCGCTCGTGGAATGGCACGCCGAGAATCTTGAATTCCTCTGCGTCCCAACCGACGCCGAACGTGACTGTGATGCGCCCGCCGCTCATCCAGTCTGCCGTCGACAACGCCTTGGCCATGATGACTGGGTGTTGCAGCGGCAGCAGCGTCACGCACGAGTTGACCCGGATGCGTTGTGTGGCGCCGGCAATGCACGCCTGCGCGACCGTCGAGTGAAAGTAGTGGGGTCCTGACAGCTCCACGTGTGCGTTCGGGACGATGAAGTGTTCCGGGATCGGGATCATGTCGTAGCCGAGGTCCTCGGCACGTTTGGCCATGACGATCTGATCCGGACCGGTCACGTCGAGCTCGAAGGGCTGCGTGAGTGCTTTGACGCGGACGGTGTTTGGCATTGCAAAGGAAAATTTCATGGGGCACCGTGCCTTTCGATAACCGACACGGCATGGGGAGTACCCAGCCGGCCGGCCTTCTTGACCGGGATATGCCCGGCCTCGACCATCCAGCGGATGGTGTCTCCGAGGGTCTCTTCCCCCGGTCGGAAGCACAAACCCGACTTCGCCACAAAGCGGCTCGAGTCCGCGGGTGGCCACAGGGTGTTGATCGCCATTGATTCGGCTGAGATCTGCGTCTCAAACGGCACCAGCTTCTTGGCGCGATCCGCGGTGGTGCCTATCGCGCGTATTAGCCGCGGCGAGACGCGTGGACTGAAGATGCGCCGCCCAAGCAGCGCTTCGAGGCGCTCGCGTAGCTGGTCCCACGCATAAAAGTGGCCGCCGATGATGTAGCGCGCGTCCTCGAAGGCACGGCTGGGTGGATGCGCTAACAGCCATTGGTGTGCCTGCGCCAGGTCGCGCACATCGACACACTGGAAACCCGTTGTACTTCGCGGCAGCATCTGCCCGACGAAGGTTGCCAGCGCGCGGTTGGCTGCACTGAGCTTGGGATCATCGGGCCCGACGACGGCGACCGGATACGTGATCTGCACCGGCAAGCCGCGCTGCTGCAGCTCGCGGACATACTCTTCGCTATCGCGCTTGGATCGCGAATACGCCTCGGACACATCGGCCAGCGGCGTTGATTCGTCGACGCGGGCGGCTCCGGGATGAAACAACGCGGCGACGCTGGAGACATACAGCATCTTGCCGATGCCGAGCGCGTGTGCGGCGCCGAGCACCGCCCTCGTCGCGCCGACGTTGGTGTCGTAGGTTTCCCGGCCCTTACGCGGGTCCAGCGACACGGATGCCGCGGCGTGAAACACGGCATCGCAGCCGGCCATCGCGTGCTGCACGGCTGCCTGATCGGTGATGTCGACGGTGACGAAGCGCTCGATGTGCTGACCGCGAGACTCGAACCAGCGCCGCGCCCTTGGTTCGTCGCGTACCAGCAAGCGCATCTCGTGGCCCGCATCGAGCAGCGCCAGTACGGTGTGAGCGCCAACTAAACCGGTCGCGCCTGTGGCGAAGACCCTCATTCGCCACCGACCCGCACCTCCACCACGGTGAACAGCTATTTGAGCCATTCCGCCCCCAACGTCACCCACTGCCTGGTGCAACATGCCAGCACCCAACCACTCTCGGCTGCGCAATTCCTCATCCAAATGGGTGAGGTCAGTTGCGCGTTGACACGAGCAGACTCGAACCGGCGAATCGAGGACGTGCGATGGGCGCGTCGATGAGTTCCCGCGCCTAGAGGCGATCCATTTCACGGGCCATGCAGGAGTACTCAAGGAATGCGTAGTGTCTCGGGCAGTCGTGACGCACTGGGCGGGCATCTCGCCGCGAGCTCGCAACCATGCGGCGAATGGACGTCAAGAGAACCGAGGCTGTCCCGGTCCAGCGGCGTACCGTCGGCTTCGCCCGCACAACCACCGCCGTGCCGAACATGACCTCCTGCTCGGTAATCAAGACTGGCGTACGAGATGCGCCCTCAACGGTGGGCTCACGATGCCGTGCACCGGTATCGGTGTCTGGTGTTGCGGTCATTTCCACGCCCCTCACGGCCGAGATTGATTGCTGATGAGGTGCCGCCCCTCGATCTCGACTGGGCGGTCTTGTCGTAGCTGTGATATCGGCGGCGCGCATGTGATTCCTCCGTTCGTGTCATCGTGGGAACAGTTCGACACTTGTGCTGGCTCACGTTCCGTTACTGGGAATAGTGGATCGCGCTGGACCAATCGACATGAGTGGTGCACTACTCACATTTCGCAGCATGACGGCGTGGTACCACGCATACGCGATCTCGCGCCGGGGTCTTGTCCGCTCGCCCGAGACGACGAGAATCAAGTGTGGCTTCGTGCCGGGAAATGGAGTGGGAGACGGCGATGGCTGACAGCCAGATGCGGGCACTCGTGGACCGCCACATGAGTGCCGAAGGTCAAGGAGATATCGACGGCGCGGTAGCGGTGTACACCGACGACATCGAGCATGATGTAGTCGGATTCCCCAATGGCCCCACTCGCGGTAAGGACGGGGCCCGCGGCTTTTATGCCTACCTCACCGCCAACTTCCGCAGCGAAAGCTGGAACATTTTGCACCGGTACGTGGCCGGCGACGCGATGATCCTCGAAATGCTCATGACGGGCACCGTGATCGGATCGTTGCTCGGGCTTCCGGGCAACGGGCGGCGCATCAGTTTTCGGATGTTGCATGTCTTCGAGTTCCGCGACGGGCTGATTAGCCGCGAGAATGTATGGCTGGACACGGCCGCGGTGGTTAGTCAGTTGGATTGACGCGCTGTCGCCATGGCGTTGCCCGGGCGCGAGAACTAGATGGTCCCGGCACGCTGCGCGTCGAACGAGCAGCCGGAGGCACGACTCAGTGACGACAGGCAGTTCCGCGTGCCCGACAGCTAAAGATGAGTAGCCCACTACTTACGTGCCTTCGCGAGACCGAAACAACGATGGCCTCATGGCTTGCAACCGCTACGGCCAGCCGACTTGTCCCCGCCTGAGAGGCCATCATGACCGTCGACACGATGCCTACGCCCGTTTGCCCGAACGTCTTCGAGGCGGGGCTGCCCATCTTGGCCTACGAGCAGGTGCCCAATCCTGAGGAGGCGCACCGGCTCATCGCGCAAGCCCGCGCTCGGGCGCCGATCGCCATGGGCACCCACGGGCCCGAAGTCTTGAGCTACGAACTTGTGCGCTCGGTGCTACGCGATTCACGATTCCGCGTACCACAAGGGATGTTCCTTGCCGCACAAGGCATTACCTCCGGCCCAATATGGGACCGCGTCGCCACCAACCTGATCAGTCTCGACGGCGCCGAACACCACCGGCTACGCCGCCTGGTGTCAAAGGCCTTCACACCCCGAGCCACCGCACGGCTGCGCACGACGATCCACGACGTCATCACCGAACTCGTGGACCGGCACACGGCTCACGGGCGATGCGAGGTGGTCGCCGACATCGCACGCCAATACCCGATCCCCATCATCTGTGCGCTGCTCGGCGCGCCAGCCGAGGACTGGCAACTGTTCTCCGACTGGACCGACGACATCTTCAAGGTCTTCGGCTGGAACGTGGCTGGCCAAACTCCCTCGATCCTCACGGCCTGGGAGGCGCTAGACGCCTACATCGATGACATGGTCGCCGACCGACGGCACACATTGACAGACGACCTGATCTCCGAGCTGATCCGCGCCGAAGACGACGGCGATCGCCTGGGCACGGACGAGCTGCGCATGCTCGTCGCCGGCCTGCTGATGGCCGGCACCGACACCACCCGCAATCAGCTCGCCGCCGCGGTCCACGTGCTGTGCGATCATCCCGAGCAGTGGGCACTGCTCGGACAGCGGCCCGAGCTGGCAGGCAATGCCGTCGAGGAGATCATGCGGCATTCCCCGGTGGCGTTCGCGATGCTGCGCACCGCCATCGATGACGTCGAATTCGCCGGTGTCATAATGCCGGCCGGCACCCTGGTCCTCGCGAATATGGCTGCGGCTAACCGGGATCCCGCCGTGTACGACGATCCCGACCGCCTCGACATTACCCGCGACGGCGCCCCGGCGATGCAGACGTTCGGCGCGGGCATGCACTACTGCCTCGGTTCGCACCTCGCGCGCCTTGAGCTCGCCGAAGCCCTCACCGTCATGACGCAACGCATGCACAACCCGCGCCGCACCGGACCGGCCCCGTGGAAGCCGCTGACCGCGCTCAGCGGCCCGACCACCCTACCTATCGAATTCGACACCGGAGATTGAGCATCGGCCAGCGCGGCGAACGGATCCACCAGCGGCGCCAACGCGGGACATACGACCGTTGGCCTCAATCTCGGCGGTTTCATGGAGTGAGTGCGAGCACAAGACCAACGAGTTCGGCTTGGCGGTGGGTGTCGGTCTTGTCGAAGGCGTGTTGTAGGTGGGTGCGAACCGTCTCATACGACACGGACAATTCGTCGGCGATTTGTTTCAGACCTGCACCGCGGGTGAGCCGCAGCGCGACTTCGGCTTCGCCCTCGGTGAGGCGGTAGAATCGGCGCAACAGCCTTGTGGCGGAATCAGTTTCGCGTTCTGGATCCTTGATCAGGACCAACGCCGATGGCTCCGCTACCCTTTCATTAGTTTTGGTGCGATGCAGCGGGATCACCTGAATCACATAGGGACGCAGGCCCGATGGGCGCCTACAGATCAAGGAGCTTCCGCCACGAACCCCTGAATCGCCGCCGATCAGCGCACGATGCAGCGCGCGGTGCAGCTCCCGCTGGGTCTGAATAATTGCTGACCCGAGGCGTCCCGATTCGACGCGCAGTCCGTCGTGGCCGCGCAGAACTTCTTCGGCAGTGGAATTGAGACTGATCACCCGGCAATCTGTTCCGACGATGATGAGACCGTCGCGGATCGCGTCGAGCGCTCCCGAGAGGTCAGCGCTGCGCGCTCGGGCAGCTTCGAGTTGGTTGTGCGTGCGCACGGCCTGCTGCAGATGGACCACCAAGCCGCGCATTACCTTCGTGCGTTCGGGCGTGTCGAGCGACGCCTTCGGTGAGATCACCAGGAAACAGGTCGGGTGCGGACCCTCGGTGAGCCGGACGAATAACCCGTCCTCCATGCCGTTAGGGCGCATCCAGTCGTTGTAGAACTCGGGGTTTCGATTCGGAACAACGATTTCCGGTCCGGTCCGCACCACGCCGACCGGACTTTTGTCCACCGCAGCGAGCACATAGTCCAATCGCTGGTAATGCGTCGCATAGCTTTCGAAGGCGGCCACGGGAATCGTTGAAGCCTGGAACGACCAGAGCGACCAGGGTGTAGCGTCGCGCCTCAACAGCGAACCGCCTGTCGCGCCAAGCGCGCGCTGAATGTCGCGGATGGCCGCGTCCCACTGCTCGGGCGCGGCGGCCGCGGCGTAGATGTCGGCTACGAGGCGCGAGAAGTCCTCGACCGTGACCGTCGCCCGGCGCCGGATTCGCTCAGTCATCGGCTTAGCGCGAGTAGTAGACGGACGAGCTCAGCTTGGCGGTGGGTGTCAGTTTTGTCGAAGACGTGTTGCAGATGGGTGCGAACCGTCGTCACCGAGACCGACAACTCCTGTGCAATTTGCTTGAGGTTCGCGCCGTGCATCACGTGTAGGGCAACCTGGGCTTCCGCTTCGGTGAGCTGGTAGAGCCGGCGCAACAACGCTGCGGCGGGTTCGGGTTCGTCCTCTGGGTCGATAATCAGCACCAGGGCCGTTGGCTGCCGGAGTGGCTCATCGGCATTGCGGCGGTGCGAGGGCAGCACGTGAATGACGTAGGGCCGCTCGCCCGAGCGCCGAATGCAGCTGAGCGACCGGCCTGTGCGAATGGCGGACCGCTCACCGACAAGGGCATCGTTAATAGCCCGATGCAGCTCTTGTTCGACGTGCGCGGTTGTTGCGGCGATGCGTCCTGACCGTATGCAGAGCCCGTCTTCCGAACGAAGAATCCGTTCGGCGGCCGAATTCAGGTTTATCACCAGATGCTCGCCCGCGACGATGAGTATCCCGTGCCGGACAACCTCTAGCGCGCCTGCCAGCTCAACCGCGCTGTTGGTCAGCGCCGCTAGTTTCTCCTGCGTGCGCAGCGCCTGTCGCAAGTGTGGCACCAACCCGCTCATTAACTTCATACGCTCAGACGTGTCGAACGACTCGGTGCGCCTCGGCGCCGCCACGATCAAACACGAGGGGCGTTGTCCACTGGTCAGGCCCACGAACAGGCCGTCTTTGAGTTCGTTCGGTCGCAGCCAGTCGTTGTAGAACTCCGAGTTCGTCCGCGGCGCAATCAGCTCTGTCCCGGTGCGCACCGCGCCGACTGGACTGTTTCCCACCCCAGCGAGCACATAATCCAGGCGGTAGTAATGCTCGGCATAGGACTTACCGACGTCAGCCGGCGCAGTCGTGGCCTGGATCGACCACACTCCGTCCACGGCTTCACTGAGCGTGCCCACCGTCCCGCCTAGGCTGCGGCAAACTTCGTCGAGGGCCGGCTCCCAGTGCCGGGGAGTGACCGCGGCGGCGTAGATGCCGGAGACTAGGCGCGAGAAGTCCTCGACCGTGACCATTGACCGGCCCCTGATTCGCAGGCTGGTATCCGCATGGGCAGCTTCCTAGGTGTGAATCCTATGAAGAGAAGAGTAGCTGGATCTCACCCATTTGCATGAGGCATTGGGCGAGTCATGGTGCTTGTGTTCAGGCATGCTCACGCGGGCGGGTGTTATGTCGTCCGCTGCAGCGCCTGTCGTAGCTGCGGCTGATCGGCCGCGCCGCCCGGATGAGGGCAGCCACCGACGGGGTAGGGCGGCGCCAGCGATTACTGAAATGAGACGGCATGGTGGGTGCCGGGACGATCAAGGACCGGTGCGCCTGAGGTGGCCGCTGACGGGCCGCGCCGAGGAGATGCGGCTCATCGAGGCCGTGCTGTGGGATCCGGATCCTTGCGGGATGGTCATTCATGGGTCTGCCGGTATCGGCAAGAGCCGGATCGCCCGCGAAGCGCTGTCGTTTGCGGCATCAAAAGGATGCGAAACCCATTGGGCCGTGGCGACATCGTCGTCGCAAAAAATCCCGCTGGGCGCCTTCGCTCATTGGGCCGGATCGGCCGTGGGTGACACGCTACAACTGGTAGGCAGCGTGATCGAATCGCTGATAGCGGCATCGGGCGGGAGCCAAGTGGTGATCGGCGTTGACGACGTCAGTTTGCTCGATGACGCGTCGACTTTTGTGTTGCATCAGATCGTCCAGCGCCGCGCGGCCAAGCTCATCCTGACGTTGCGGGACGGGGAACCGATCAGCGCGGGGACGCGTGAGCTGTGGAAGGTTGCCCAATTCGGACGGCTCGATCTGCGGCCATTGTCACCTGAGGAAACGACCGAGCTGCTATTGGCGACCCTGGGTGGACGTTTGGATCCAGACGCTGTCCGCCGCTTATGGAACCTGACCTGCGGCAACGTTTTGTACCTGCGCAACATCGTGGAGCAGGAGATCGCCGATGGCCGGCTCGTCGAGCAGCACGGTCGTTGGTGCTGGGTCGGCGACCCGGTCGTGCCGCCCGATTTGGCTGAACTGATCGAATCGCGCATCGGTGCCCTGCCGGCACCGGTGAACGATGTAGTCGATGTGCTGGCGGTCGGCGAGCCGATCGAGCTGGGGTCGCTTACGCGTATCACCGATCCCGCGGCTGTCGAGGAGGCCGACGTGCGCGGCCTCCTCACGCTGGACCAGGTCGACGGTCGTGTCGAGGTGCGGGTGGCGCATCCGCTGTATGCCGAGGTGCGTAAGCGGCGTGCGGCACCCACCAGGCTGCGCCGGTTGCGGGGATTGGTCGCGGCTGAACTCGCCACTGCCGGCCGCGCCGACGTGCGGGCGGTGGTGCGGCGAGCGGTGTTGAGCCTCGACTCCGACCTTGAGCCGGACGCCGACCTTCTGACCAGAGCTGCTCCGGGGGCGGTGTGGCTGATGGATCTGCCCCTGGCCGATCGGCTCGCCGATGCGGCCATCCGCGCTGGCGGGGGCCCGGAAGCGAATTTCCTGCGCGCGTATGTCTTATCGTCGCTGAGCCGAGGCGAGGAGGCCGACGCGGTACTCGCGGACATGCCCACTAGCGAATTGGCCGACGGCGAGCGTGCCAGGCTCGCCAATCTGCGGGCCACCAACAGGCTGTTCACCCTCGCGGATCCCCAAGGGGCAAAAAGGCTGATTGACGACGCGACGCGCGCGATACCGGCGCAGGCGCGCAGCTGCATCAACGCCTTTCTCACCGTGTACTGGGCGGCGATGGGCAGGCCCTACGCCGCCCGCGAAGCGTCGAAAGGTGTTGTGCTGGAACAGCTATCCGATGTGGCCGCGCGCTTTATAGCGTGGGCTAGAACTGTTGCCGCAGGGGACGCCGGTCGCACCAGCGAAGCCGCGGTCGCCGCGAACACCGGATACCCCGTGGCGGTGCGTGGCTTCGTCATCATCACTGACGCGCACGTCGGCGCTCTGTTGCTGGCTGGTCAGATACCGGAAGCCCGGGCAGCGGCCGAGTGGCTGCGCCAACGGGCGTCCAACGTTTCAGGCCCGGGCCACCTACAGAGTGCTCCCGTCGCGGCTCGCGCCGCTCTTGGCGCGGGCCGCCTCGATGCCGCATGCGCGCTTCTTGAACCCGTCATCGACACGTTGGCGGCGTCCGGCGAGCGCAACGGATGGGTGTACCGCTGCCAGATCCCACACACGATCGCGCTCGCCATGCGCGGATCAACCGGTGATGCCGTCGCCGCACTTGCCCGG
Organism: Mycobacterium sp. 5-140-3-2; assembly: GCF_035666375.1. Taxonomy (NCBI): domain Bacteria; kingdom Bacillati; phylum Actinomycetota; class Actinomycetes; order Mycobacteriales; family Mycobacteriaceae; genus Mycobacterium; species Mycobacterium sp. 5-140-3-2. Next base: position 3,049,829 of record NZ_CP142025.1, on the reverse strand, counting down.
CTTGAGCAGCAGCGGCATCCGGGTTGGCGCTACCTCGACTACGAGTACGAGCTGGCTCGCGCGTGGGTGGCCGCCTGCCAGGGCGCTGTCAGCAATGCAATCGCGATGACGCTCTCGGCGGCCGGGATCGCCAGCGCCAATGGGCAATTCGCTGCCGAAGTGATGTGTCTGCAGACCGCGGTGCAGTTTGGTGACGATTCCAGTGCGCCGCGCTTACGCGAGCTCGAAACGATCGTGGAAGGACCACGCGCCGGTGTTGCGGCCCGATTCGCTGAGGCTCTTCATGTCGGGGATGCGGCTGTATTAGCGTGGGTGTCGCAGGAATTCGAGCGCATGGGTGATCGGGTTGCGGCGATGGACGCGACCGCCCACGCAGCTATCGCATATCGCCGACAGGACAAACGCGGGTCGGCGTTGGCATGCTCGACGCGCGCCGAGGCGTTCGCGCAGCAGTGCGGCGGCGCCAGCACACCGGCGCTTCGGCAGGCCGCCGAGCGGGTGCCGGTGACCGGTCGCGAACGAGAAATCGTGATGCTCCTCGGTGAAGGGTTGTCTAACCGTGAGATCGCTGCGAGACTGACGCTGTCGGTCCGTACCGTCGAGAACCACATCTACAATGCGATGGGCAAAACCGGCACGGCCAGCCGCGACGACCTCGCCGCTCTGATGCGTCCACGCATCGCCAAGCCCCGGTAACGACGTCAGCGCGAGGCGCTCGCAGAACGGGCATTGCGATGGATGCAATCGTGGACGGTCGGCTGCTGCGTTCCGTCCAAATCCGTAGACCGTTCAGCTGGATACCAGGCACGAGATGCCTTCATACTGTCGAGGAAAGACGGCGCCGAATTCACAGGCATAGCAAAGGCGGGCTGCTCAATATGCCTGGTACCGCGCAGGCGGGTCGCGCTGCAGCGCCCAGGGGCGCCCGGAGCACTGATCTGGTACATGACCGATCGATCATTACCGTCAACGAAAATGCCGGCGCGGCATCGAATCTGAAAGCACTATCTGCTCCCACCGAAGCCGCGGCCACCTTGGGCCAGCTAGAGCGATAACCGCAACGGCGTTGTAGTCGCCAGCGCGTCTGTCGCCCGCCTATTGACCGGCGAGCGCGAGATCCTCGGGACCGGCAGCTGCCGCTGTATCGAAGCCGTCACTCCAGTCGGCCGTGTCCTTTGCCGGGCTTGTGTTACATTGTGGCGTTCATGTCGATGTGGCTCAACCCTCCAAAGGCATGATGCAGCAACAGCTTTCGAGTTCAATACCCCCCCCTGGGGAAGTGCTCGGTATCGATCGACAATACGCAAGTCGTGATTTTGCGTTACCTGTGCGATCGAGCTGCGGCTGAGGACGTACTAGGCCCAGCTGGATCCAACGGCGCTGTCGGTGGAGGCCATGTTGGCCCCGGCGGTTTGGACTTTTTGCCCATGGGCGTTGGCCTGCTCGTAGATGACCTGGAAGTTGCGGCCCAACTGGGTGATGAACTCTTGGCAGGCCACCGAACCCGCACCGCCCCAAAAGTCCCCGGCGGCAAGCACATCGCGGATGATGGCCTGATGCTCGGCCTCCAAGGAAGCGGCCTGGGCGCGGATCAGGGCGCCGTGGGCGTCGACGTCGCCGAATTGGTAGTTGATGCTCATCGTCGGTTCTCCTAACTGCCTAGCATCTGCTGTGAGGCTTGCTCTTGCTGTTCGTAGTTGTTGGCGTCGCGGATCAGGCCGTCGCGCACCCCGTGCAGCATGGTGACGATGTTGCGGAACGCGGTGTTCGTTTGGCCCATGGTGTCGTAGGACGCGGCCTGAGCGGTCCCGCTCCATCCGGCACCGGCAATGTTCAGCGAGGACGCCCACATCTTGCGAGCTTCATCTTCGACGGTTTGGGCGTGCACATCGAAACGGCCTGCCATGGATCGCATCTCGTTCGGATCGGTCATAAAGCGTGTAGTCATTGGAGTGTTTCCTTACCTGGAAATCATCAGTTTTGCTCGACGTGGCCGGCGTGATGGCCGCCTGCCAAAACGAATTGGTGCTCTCCTTTGTTATCCGACGGTCGCCGAGGGCGGTACCACTGTCAGGCGGGGCATGAAGCGAAGGTCGGTTTCGCCGACGTTGCCTATGCCGCGCCCGGGCATCGTTGCCAGCGGCGCGCCGAGCATGCTTGCGGGAGCCCCCGTTGTGGCTCCTGGGGCAGTGGCCAGGCTGGTGCTGGGCAGCGCCGTCGCGGCAGGACTCATTGCCGGGGCCGCCGAAGCCCAGGTTTGGGGCACCGACAACGCCCCGACCGTGGCCGCGCGGCCCACTCCCGCCGACACGGCCGCCCCGCCGAGTCCTGCTGAGCCGGGTGCTCCCAGCGCGCCGGACGCGAGCGCGCCCGTCAACCCCGGTCCCGAAGCTGCGGTGCTGGCGGCGGTGACGGCCGGCATCAAATTCTTCATCTGATTCGCGTTCGAGAGCAGCGAACTCGATATCCACCCGACCGAACTTGTCATCGACAACGCCGGATTCATGGAACTGAGCGACGAACTCAGCGACGACAGCGACCCCGTGGACGACTCGGACGTGGACGATAGCGGCGAGGCGAGCTGCTGCAGAGCCGTGGGCACCGTGGAGGTCACCTGTGACAGGACCGCCTGGGTGTCGGTGCTGGCCGAGCTGCCGACAGCTTGGCCGACCGCGGTCCCCTGTCCGGCCAGGCCGGCCGGGTTGCTGGTGGGCTGCGGCGGGATGAACTGGGTCAGGAGCGACGCACTGGCCGAGGCGGCCGCGTAGCCATACATCGCGGCGGCGTCCTGGGCCCACATCGCCGTGTACTGTGCCTCGGTGGCCGCGATCGCGGGCGTGTTTTGCCCGAGGATGTTGGTCGCGATCAGCGACAGCAACAGGCTGCGGTTGGCCGCGATGACTGGTGGCGGCACCGTCATCGCAAAGGCTGCCTCATAGGCGGCCGCGGCCTCCATGGCCTGCGAAGCCGTCTGCTGTGCCGTGGCGGCAGTGGTGTCCATCCACGCCACGAAGGGGGCGCTCGCGGCGGCCATCGCCGTCGACGCTGGACCTAGCCACGGTCCGCTGGTCAGCTCCGCAACTACCGAGGAATACGAAGCGGCCTCCGCATATAGCTGCTCGGCGAGCCCCTCCCAGGCCGACGCTGCGGCCAGCATCGAGCCCGGCCCCGGACCGGCATAGATCCTTGCCGAGTTGATCTCGGGTGGCAAAGCTGCGAAATCCATCATTTCACCTCGGAATGCTTAGCCGGCCGCGATCGCGTTGGCGGCCTCGGTGAGCGCATACGAGTCAGCGCTGACACCAAGGGTTTTCGCGACCAATTCGTGGATCGCCGCAGCTTGGGCGCTGACGGCCTGGTACATCTGCGCGTGCGCGGCAAACTGCAGCGCCGTCAACGCCGACACCTCATCGGCGGCGGCGGGACCCACCCCGGTCGTCGGTGTGGCCGCGGCCGCGTTTTCGGCGCTCATCGCCGAGCCGATGCCCTGCAGGTTACCGGTCGCCGCCGTCAACATTTGCGGGGCGACGGTGAGTGAGAACATGGATTTCTCCTTGGAGACTTGGGATTACGGACATGGGCTGACCCCGTCCGCTGCGGTGTGTTAAGGCGCTGGTGCGGTCGCCGCGGCATGGAAGCCGCGTCGCCTGATTCGGCTAGACAGCGTCAGGGAGGATTGATGTGTTCAATGGCCCGGCATTCATCCGGGCGAAAGGGGCGGCAGAGATTGGTGATGGTGAGCGAGTGCTCACCGATCCTCGTGGCGTAACACAATGGCCTGCCGCCGGCCGATCACCGGCGAGCTATGCAGAACCGCGTCAAGAGGTCTCGACCGGTGAAGGCAATGGCAGCCGCGCGGGGCGGGGCCCGCCCGACCGGCACCACAAGTTTGACCCGCGAACCTGCGACGGCGACCACCGCGACCGCGAGACCGAGTTCCACCAGCGCGGTAACCGGCCCCGGCACCGGCATAGCCCCGAACACCTTGGAGCATTTGGCGGCCAGGCCGCGGTAAAGCGAAGCATGGTCGGCCTGCATCCCGGGCCCGCCAGTGCCAGACCCGCCATCCGCCGATGTCACGAAGGCGTGCGGTGGGTCAAACGCGAGAGGAGCGAAATGCACCAGCCCGCACCCCAGGGCGCCGAGGGCCAGCCACACTGCAGCCGCGATCGCGACGACAGCGCGCAACCGCACCGAACTGCCTGCGCCGCCGGGTTTCATAGTGTCTCAACTGTACCTGTCTATAGGGGGGTATGCCATACATAGGGCGGTCGATACCGCATCGTGCCCGGGCCGCGATCGTGCCTCCTGGCGGCCCTAATGCTGCAGCTCAAGCAGATATCAGCAGTCGGGCCGCAGGGACTGACGCGCACAATTGCACCTCCATCCCAAATACCCCTACCCACCGGAGGTATAGCGGCGCCCGAGCTGGCATTCCTCTACCGAGGCGGTAATCGGTGCGTCGGCCCGCTCGCACGACAACACCAACTCGCGGCTTCGATCTATCGGCCCGGACACATAAGGACTCACCCGGCAGGCGATGCCCCCGGCCGAGCCGTTGGCAGCTGTTCACGTCGAATCCCTTAATCGCATGGGGATTTCGCGCCGATCGGGTGCTTAACGGTGGATCCTGCGGATTCACATGGGTCATTACCAGGTGACGACATCGAGGTGACCGAACGTGAGCAATCTTGCGCCTGGTTGCGTGCCGATGCCATTCTGCGGCGACTCTTTGGGGTCAGAGTCGTCGTCATCGCGGGCCGGCGTCCGACAGGATGACCAGGAGACGGGGACACAGATGCCTTGCCATGTGGCGGTGTGAATCGCCGGCGTCGGCCCCGGCCGGTTATCGCCGGTACCGCCGCTTGGAAGCCGCCAAGCTCGGAATGAGCCGGTTGCAGGTCGCGTGCGGGTTCGAGACGGTAGAGGGCAACTGCGGCGATGATGCCGATGAGAACCAGCCCGCCCCAAACCAGTGCGCCGGCGCTCAGCCGTTGTGCCGCACCGAATATCGATCCGGTAGCCAGGTTGCCGACGAGGATTCCGGCTCCGACGATGGTGTTGTAGAACCCATAATGGGTGGCCACGAGCCGGCCTCCGGCCAGCGAGACGACGGTGTCCATCTCGAACGGGAAGACCGCGGCCGAACCGACGGCCAGCAGCGCCGCCGACACCAGCAGGGCCCCCACCGCCGCGGGTGTCCCGAACCGATGGCCGTCGGGGACGACCGTCAGCGGCACGAACGAGGCCGCCAGGATGGCCACACCGATGGCCAGGCTACGTCCGGATCCCCAGCGTTTGGTGAACCAGCGGGTGATGCGCAGCTGTCCGATCACCGCAACCAGGCCAGAGACAACGAAAAGAGCTGCAACCAAAGCCTTTCCAGAGCGCGGCGTCAGCATCGACGCCTGCAGCGGCAGCGCCAGGTACACCTGGAAGGTCAATACGTAGGAGCCGATCATCGCCGCCGCGAAGAGCAGGAACGGCCGATTGCGGGCGACAACCCGCCAGTCCTGCAGGAACGACTTCTGCTGCGGCGCCGAATCGACACCGCGTCGCGGCAACGCCAACAGCTGCGCCACGGTCAGCACTGCGAACACGGCCGCCGCTGCCGCCGCCGTGACCTGAAAGTCGACGGCCACCAGGACCAGTCCGACCAGCGGACCCAACAGGATTCCGGCCTGATAGAAGAGGTTGAATATGGCGAAGGCCTCCACCCGGCGATCTCCGGCGTCAGCGGCCAGATAGGCCCGCACCGCCGGGTTGAACAACGCGCCGGCGAACCCGGTGGCCGCCGCGGCGATCAGCACAGCCGGCAACGACTGGGCCACCACAAGCAGCGCGAATCCGCCTGTGCGCAGCAGACATCCAGCCACGATCAACGGCTTATAGCCCACCCGGTCGGCCAGTGTGCCGCCCACGATGAACATGCCCTGCTGGGAGAAATTCCGCACGCCGAGCACCAATCCGACCGCCCAGGCCGCCAGCCCGAGCGGGCCAGCCAGGTACCCGGCCAGATACGGCATCAGCATGTAGAAACCCATGTTGATGCCGAACTGGTTGAGCATCAGGACCTGGCTGGGCCGGTCGAAGCCTCGAAACCGGGTGAGGAAATCCCTCATGCGGCTGCGATCAGTGCGGGATTGACGACGGTGCTGGTGCGAGTCCAGGAGGTCACCACCTGCTGGGTGGGGTCGGTGATGACGGTGGGCTCGGCGACGGGTTGCCAATCCAACAGCTGGTGCTGGTGGCAGTAGTCGTCGTTGTAGATGGTGTCGAAGTAGCGTTGCGGACCGTCAGGAAACACCGCGGCGATGCGGGTGTCCTGCGGGAAGGTGCGCGCGGCCCAGCCCGCGACCAGCGCCACGGCCCCCACGCTCCAGCCGCCGCTGGCGAAGTTGCTGGCCGCCAAAGTGCGGCACGCCCACACCGACTCCTGCGGGGCCACCCAGTGCACCTCGTCAAAGGCGGCGTAGTCGATGTTGCGCGGATAGATGCTCGAGCCCAGCCCGCGCATCAACCGGCTGGCCACCGGCTGACCGAAAATAGTCGAGCCGATGGTGTCGACCCCGATCAGCTTCATCGCCGGGTTGAACTCGCGCAGCACCCGCGCCACCCCGGCCGAATGCCCGCCGGTGCCCACCGAGCACACCAGCACATCCACCCCGCCGAGCTGATCAAGCAGCTCCAACGCCAACGACCGGTAGCCGGTGATGTTGTCGGGGTTGCTGTACTGGTCGGGGCACCAGGCCCCCGGCTCGGCGGCCAACAGCTGGGCGACCCGGTCTTTACGGGCCTGTTGCCAGCCCCCCACCGGGTGCGGCTCGGTGACCAGCTCGACATCGGCGCCGTAGGCGGCCAGCATGTGACGCACGATCGGCTCCATGCCGGTGTCGGTGACCACGGTGACCGGATGCCCATAGGCCTGGCCGGCCAACGCCAGCCCCAACCCCAGGCTGCCGCTGGTGGATTCCACGATGCGCGCCCCGGGAGCTAATTCGCCGCGGGCCCGGGCGGCTTCGACCATGTGCAGGGCCGGGCGGTCTTTCATGCTGCCGCCGGGATTGAACCCTTCCAGCTTGGCCCAAAACCCGCGTCCGGGCGGGGCGAACGGCGCCTCAATGCGCAGCACCGGGGTATGGCCCACCATCGCACCGGGACGCCGATAGGTGTCGGTGCCGGGCAGGGCGCACTCACGTGGCTGAACAACTTTGAGCGCCGGGATCGGGTGAACATAGTTATCGAAAGACAAAACATCGGTCATGAGAATCGTCGCTTTCTTGCGAACGCCGCGAATCAGTGCGGCACTTGACAGGGGTCAGCGATCACCAGCCGCCGAGCACACACGTGCTGCAAACGACCTGGCGCTGACCAGTCAGCGACGAGACAAGCAGAACCGGGTCAACACGTCTTGACCGGTAACAGAAAGAGCCGGGGCGCGCGGGGGGCCGCGCCCGGCGGGCACCCCAAACCGGGCCAGCCCACCGGTCAGCGCCACGGCGGCCACCGCACTCAACGCGATTAACGCAGCCACCACCGCGCCCGAGCGCGGCAGCACCGCCGTGGTGAACTGCTCGTGATGGTCGCCCGAGGAACCCTTGCCCACATGCGGATGATCGACATCAACGGTGAACTCACCACCCAGCGAAGCCACCAACGCATGCGCCGACTGCGACATCGAAGACTGCGACACCGAAGACTGCGAATGCCCCATCACGCTGTGGGCACCGATGAGAACCCACGCCGTCAACCACGCCGCAGCCCCCACGGCCACTACATACCGGAGCCGAGGCAACCCGCTAGCGCCGCCGAATATCACGACACACCGGCCCTGGCGATATGCGAGAAAACCGAGGATGAGCCGGGGTATTTCCGATGCGCGGATTCGCAGCTCATGGTGTGCGTCGCCGATGAGCAGTTCACTGCGCGCCCGGTGGACATAGAAGCAGAATATACCCCGTACCCGTATATGTAAACCGGGGCCTTTGGCGGTCGAGCAGTCCTAGGTTGCGCCTGACCAGATGCTGACGACGCTCCACGGACTGCACGACGGCCGGCATAGTTGTGCCCGAGATCGACCGTCACCGTCGGCCCGGCATATCGATTACAACCAGTGCCCCGCCGCACCTACCACCGGGTTCATCGACCCAGCGGCCTTTGCGCCGTGATGTAGTGCAGCAACAATCGGTCACCGGTGCCGACGATGGAGAACCCCGCATCGGTAATCAGCTCATCGAGCTGGTGTAGCCGGTTCTGCTCCCTGGCATGGGCGTTGAAAACAGCAGCAATCCGGTGCAAGGTGCCACCGCCCGAGGGGCGAAGATCGGCGATGCATAGCCGCCCGCCCGGTCGCAGAACTCGAAACATTTGCCGCACTGCGTCGGCACGTCGGTCGACTGGAAAGTGGTGAAACGCCAAGCTAGATACCACCACGTCGAACGATTGGTCGGAGAAGGGCAGATCTTCGGCGGAGGCAACCTGAAAGGCCGCGTTCGCCGGCGCACGCCGCGCGGCGTAGTCCACCATCGATTGTGAAGGATCGATCCCGACAACGCTGCCACCCGGGTGCACCGCCCGTGCGATTCGTCGAGTGAAGTATCCGGTCCCGCAGCCGACGTCGAGCACCCTATTGCCGGGCTCGGCGCCGGATAGCCCGACCAGCCGGTCCCACATGCGCGCACGTAGCCCCAGAGACCACGCATTGGTGGCCCATTCGTAAGTACGGGGATAGTTGAGTACCCACCCGGACCCGTCACCGTGCCGATGATCAGCGAACAGCCTCTGCGCCAGTCCCATCTAAAAATCCTTCCTGTATATGCTTTCAGTGCGGCCAACCCAACGGTACAGCAATACCCCCATGCGGTATATTCAAGCTCGGCGGAGCGGGACGCGGCTCTTTCGGATCGAACGAAACACCGAACGGCGCAATGAAAGACAGGTACAGGCGTGCGCGAATTGACTTTTGACAGGGCGCGACTTAGCAGGCGGAGTTTTATGGCTGCCACCGTTGCCGGCGGGTTCGCCCTGGCCGCCTGCGGCCGATCCGACGAGCAAACACATACCGGCAACACGGCGATGGCGGCCGCCATCGCTGCTGCCGAGGCGGCGCGGCCCCACACCGGGCGCACCGTAACGGCGGCACTGACGCCTCAACCGACAACAATCGACCTCGGTGGCATCACTGTGCGCACGATGGCCTACGGTAACGCCATCCCGGGGCCCGTGATCCGCGCCAATGTCGGTGACGAACTCGCGGTCACGGTCACCAACCGGCTCGATTCGGCCACCTCGGTGCATTGGCACGGCATCGCGCTGCGCAACGACATGGACGGCGTCGCACCCGCCACCCCGAACATCGACGCCGGCCGCGACTTCACCTACCGCTTTTCGGTACCTCACCCCGGCACCTATTGGGCGCATCCGCACGTCGGCCTGGACGCCGACTATGGTCTGTATCTGCCCGTGATCATCGATGACCCCCGAGAGTCGGGCCGCTACGACGCCGAATGGATCGTCGTACTCGACGACTGGACCGACGGCGTCGGCAAGACCCCCAGGCAGCTCTACGACGATTTGACCAATCAGCGCAGGCCCAGCATGAGCAGCATGCCCGGCATGGGAAACATGCCCGCCATGGAGATGGACGGCGTCGGGACCAGCAATCTGCTCGGCGGCGATCCAGGCGATATTGCCTATCCGCACTACCTCATCAACGGCCGTATTCCCGCCGCTCCCACCACATTCAGCGCCAAGCCCGGACAGCGCATCCGGATCCGGATCATCAATTCCGGCTCCGACACCGCGTTCCGCGTCGCGCTAGCCGGGCACTCGATGACCGTCACCCACACCGACGGCTACCCCGTAGTGCCCACCGAGGTCGACGCGCTACTGATCGGCATGGCCGAACGCTACGACGTCGTCGTCACCGCCGCCGATGGCGTTTTCCCGCTGGTCGCTCTTGCCGAAGGCAAAAATGCGCTGGCGCGGGCTGTGCTCTCCACCGGCGCCGGTAACGCCCCTGATCCGGGTTTCCAGCCGCCCGAACTCAACAAGCGAGTCGGCACCGTCGAAATGTTCTCCGCCGCACCGGAAGTCGATTTGGGTGTGGCCAAATCCGATGTGAATCTCCCGGTGGTCCTCAGTGGCGACATGACGAAGTATGATTGGCTGATCAACGGCGAGCCCTACAGCAAGACCAAGCCGCTACAGGTACGCCAGGGCCAACGCGCCACGCTGGCATTCGACAACACCACCATGATGTACCACCCGATGCACCTGCACGGACACACTTTCCAGGTGATCAAGCCCGATGGCACGCCCGGCCCCCGCAAAGACACCGTCAACGTACTGCCCAAGCAGAAATTGAGCGCCGTCCTCGTCGCGGACAACCCCGGCGTCTGGATGTTCCACTGCCACAACACCTATCACCAAGAGGCCGGCATGATGACTCGCCTCGAGTACACCAGCTGAGCCATCACGGCGTGCGCGCAGTCCCTCAACATGGCTAGGGTGATGCCGAGGTCGCTAGCCTTGCTAGACGAAGATTGTCTGAGATGTCATTCTCGACGGCCTGGATTGAGTGGCGTGCGCTCCGGCAGGCTTCTAATTGGTGAGTAACCCAAACCACCGTTCAACCTGCTCGAGCACGACGAGTATGTTGGGGTGAAGCAGATTCGGACTCGAGGATGGGTGACGAGCCGTTTCGTTATCCGTCGAATTTCACGAACGATGTGTCGTTGCGTCGGTGGGGTGCGAGTGCAAGGGGCTACGCCGCCCGCTGAGTGCCCCGTGGCCGCTAGTGGTGCGCCATTTGTCCGTCTTCTTGGTCTATGCTCCCGGCACAGTGGTATCCGGGCGGTATTGCGGGCAGTAGGCATTGACTGCGGTGCCGAAGAAATAGCCGGCCACGTGTGCCGACAGGTCGGTGTCTTTTACCAGCGACAAAATCAGGTTGGCCGGCGTCTGGCCTGCATCGAGTCCGGTGCACACTTTATGGCCGGCCGTGATCGCGACATCGCGGTTGGTAAAGACGATCCCGTGTTTCTTGAGCGCGGCGAGGAAGTCATCGTCAGTTTGATCCGCTGATACAGGTGGAGCGAATTGCAGCGCAGCAGCGAAGAGCAGGATTACGCTCGTTGTCAACCATTTCCACCGAGGCACATTGGTTTGGGCCATTAATCGCTCCTGCGGGTGCTAAAAGGTCTTGAGACGCGGGAGCGTCGGGGGCCACCGACATGGCTTTGTTTGGTGCGCGCGCGGCGTCGTCGACGTTGGATGATGATGAATGCCACTGCCAGGGCGACCGCGATGGTGGCGAGGATGGCAGTTCCTGTGATCTGCTGGATGTCGTTGTAGTGCGGTAGGTAGTTGGCTTCCGCGGCGAATCGCCCGTTGCGTGGCGTGCTCATTTGGTGACCTTTCGGATTGGCCCAAATTCATCGGCCGCTGAGCTGGACAGCCTTGACGATGAGCAGGACGGCGCCGACGACGAGGTAGCCGCGCAGCGCAATCATGCCTAGACGGGTCCCTGGCGACCACGTCACGGGCTCTAACAAGGTCAGTGGTGGCATTCGCCAGCTATTGCGGTCAATAGGCCGCGCCGGGCTCGATGCCGCCGGTGGTGAGGGCTGGCGGCGACCCATCCAACGAAGTGCCGGTACCGTGGCTGCGGCGAGTATGACCAAGGTCAGTGCCAGGTAGCCGGCGACAACGATCACGTCGAGGCCGGGGAACAAGGTAGTCGCCATCAGGATTCCCGACAGCAACAGCAGGACGCCGACGATCAGCCCGGCAACCCAGTTGAGCCAGGGCCGATTCACCCAGGGGCCCAATACTTCCCGGTCGTTGCACAGCAGCAGGAGGAACACGCTGGCGCTGGGCAACAGCAAGCCAGCGAGGGCCTGCACGGCGGTGGTGATCAACCCAAGGGGGGCGCCAGGAATCAGCACGATCGCCGCCGCAAACGACACCATCGCGCTGTAAGAAAGGTAGAACGGTTTGGCATCGGCGAACCCCCGGTGCAGCGAGTGTTTCAGGCCGAATACGTCGCCAAAGGCGTAGCTGGTGGCCAGGGTCACTGCGGCGGCGCCGACGATCGAGGCGTCCATCAGCACGATCGCGAACAACCAGCCGAGCGTCGAATTGTGTTGGCCCAGCAGATGCGAGATGGCGCCGGCGTCGGTGAAACCACCTGCTGTGCCAGTGGAGCGCGCCGCCCAATCGCCGATCATGACCAGCGCGGTGGCGCCGATCACCACGATGAACGCCCCCAACACCGTATCGGCGCGCTCGTAGCCCATAAATCGAGGTGTAATGCGCTTGTCGACGACGTTGGACTGCTGAAAAAACAGCTGCCAAGGCGCCACGGTGGTGCCGACGATGGCAATGATCAAAAGCACCGCATCCGAGGTCACGCCACCGGAGATGTTCGGCACCACAAATGATTTGGCGGCCTGGGCCCACTGTGGGTGCGCCATCAACAGGATTGGGATCTGCACCAAAGTGATGGCGATGAAGACGAACATAGCCCGCTCCCACCGGCGAAAGCTGCCGCTGGCCATGATCGCGATGAGCGCGATCGCTGAGACCGGAACGACAATGTATTTGGAGATACCGATGTAGGTGGCGGCCAAAGTGATGCCGATGAACTCGGTGACGATCGTGAGGAAGTTGAGCAGGAACAGGTCGCCGACGGAGAACCAGCCCCAGCCGCGGCCGAAGCGTTCGTTGATCAAGCGGGCGTGTCCGACGCCGGTAACCGCGCCGAGCCGGACCACCATCTCTTGGTTGACGATGAGCACCGGGATGAGCAGGAGTAGCACCCACAGCAGGGAGTAGCCATAATTTTGGCCAGCTTGGGTGTAGGTGGCCACCCCGCCGGCATCGTTATCGCCGACCATCACAATGATTCCGGGACCGATAATGGCAAGCAGCGTCAGCAGCCGCGTCTTGAAAGTGCGGGGATGGTCGGTTTCCGCGACGTTAATGCGCCCGAAGGCGCCCTCGATATTACCGAGGTGAGCCGAGTCAAGCACAGCGGTGCGCTTCGGTGGTGGCGACTCGGATCGGTGAGTCGCTGCTGCGTGGCCGGTGGCCTTCTCGCCGGAGGTCACGGCGCCTCACTCTCTGGTGCAGGCGCGTCGCGATCGTCATGCGGTGGGGTGATTTCGCGGACCGGGCGGGGGGCGGGTTCGCGGCGACGCCAATCCTCGGGGATGGTGGCTTCTAGCACGTCGTCGACGGTGACAACCCCGAGCACGCGGTCCTGGCCGTCGACGACGGGGATGGAGTAGAGGTTGAAGTCGGCCATCAATAGGGCGACGTCGGTCAGATCGGCTTCAGCGCCGATTCGAATTGGGTCGCAATCCATCAGTGCTTCAACGGTTTGACCGGGTTCGGCTTGCAGCAGGTCGATCACCGACACGACACCAGCCAGGCGGTTGTCTTCATCAAGGACATGCATCTTGACCAATGCCTCGGGCTGTATCGTCGTGGCGCCCGCGATCAGTGCCAGCGCCGTGCCGGCAGTGGTGCTTGCGGCGCAGGAGACGAAGTCGACGTTCATCAGGCCGCCGGCACTGTCGGGGTTAAAGCCCATCAGGGTGATCACCTTCGTGCGCTGCGGGCCCGGCATCAGCTCCAGCACGCGCCGGCGCCGCGATTGACGCAGGTCTGCGATCGCGTCGGCGGCGTCGTCGGCGCGCATCCGGCCCAATAGTGCGGCGACCTCGTCATCGGCCATGTCATTGAGCAATCGGCTGGCCTTGTCAGGGTCGAGTTCTTCGAACACGTCGGCTTCCAATTCCGGGTCGCTGCGGACCCGGTCGAGGATCTCCCCACCCTCGGCTTTGTCAGCGTCTTCGAGAAGATCAGCGATGTCCGCGGGTTTGAACCCGCCGAGCCGGCCTGACTGACGTCGCGATGCACCGGAGCGGGCGTGGCCGATCAGTGGTTCGAATGCCTTCCAATCTCGGGCCGCATGCCCACCCCGACTTTTGACTAGTCCGAAGAACCGCGCCGGGCGGCGAGTATCCAGACGGGCAAGCACCCACCCGCCGCCGGTATCTTCGAGCTCCACGTCATAGGCGCGTACCAACTCCACGGCAGCCACATCGATCAACCGGTGTCCTAGCACATCAGTGCGCAGCAACACCTCGCCGTCGCGGCGTTCGAAACCGCGCAGATCGATTTTGTGTGTCGCCAATACCACGCGGTCTGGGGCGTACTGAGAAATGGAGGGGCTGCCGATGAACACCCGCCGCCTCCCCACCACAGCGACGATCCCACTCACCAACGGATACTCGTCGGCGCCGCGCAGCCGCACGATCACGTCCTGCACCCGGCCCACAGCCTCGCCCGACCGGGCCAGGACCGGCGCGTGCAGCAACTCTGAGAGATGCATAACCGGGTGCGACCCGACCTGCTTAGCTGGCGTTTCTGGTCCACTCACTTGTGCTTACCTTTCTTACCGGGGCGCTCGTCGGGCTCAGGATGCCGTAGCCCACTCGAACGGGTAACCCCCGCGAGTCACGCGCACTTCGGGGATTCGCTGCGGGGGAGACGCGACGGCATGGGCAATCAATTGGCGACCAGGGCCGACATCGCGTCCTGATACCGCCGCCACGGCGGTACTTGACGATCCTGGACGGGCCGTAGATTCGTTGCATCGTTACGTTGAATCGTGACTCGATGGCCTTGGCCCAGCAAGTGGTTTGATGCGTCCGGCGCGCACGCCATTGGCGATGACGACGACCTCGGTGAGCTCGTGCACGAATACCACCGCAGCCAAACCCAGGGTCCCGAACAGCGACAGCGGCATCAGCACGGTGATGATCGCTAGCGATAGCCCGACGTTTTGCAACATGATCTGCCGGGAACGGCGGGCATGGTGCAGCGCTTGGGGCAGATGGCGCAGGTCTTGGCCCATCAACGCGACGTCGGCGGTTTCGATGGCGACGTCGGTTCCCATGGCGCCCATAGCGATTCCCAGGTCGGCGGCGGCCAGGGCCGGAGCATCGTTGACGCCGTCGCCAACCATCGCGGTCCGCCGCTGGGCACGTAGCTCTGTGACCAGGTGTGCCTTGTCCTCAGGACGCAGCTCGGCGTACACGTGCTCGATTCCGGCTTCGGCGGCCAAAGCTGAAGCGGTGGCGCGATTGTCGCCGGTGAGCATCGCCACCTGGTAGTTGCCGGCTCGCAATTCGGCGACGACCTCGGCGGCTTCCGGACGTAGTTCGTCGCGCACGGCGATGGCCCCGAGTAGCCGCCCGTCGCGTTCGACGAGAACCGTTGTGGCTCCGGCGTGTTGCATGCGCATGACGTCCTCGGTGAGGTCGGCTGGATCGAGCCAGCCGGCGCGTCCCAGTCGGACATCGTGGCCGTCGACTCGGCCGGTCAATCCGGCGCCGGGGATGGCTTGCACGTCGCTGGCCGCGGCGACCGACGTTCGGGTCGTGGCGAGAACAGCCGCGGCCAGTGGGTGCTCGCTGCGGGCCTCCAGCGCGGCTGCCACCGCCAGCACGTCTTCGTGAGTGGCGCCCCCAGTGGTGGCGACCTCGATGACCGCGGGCCGATTGGCCGTCAGGGTTCCGGTCTTGTCCAGGGCAATTGCGCCGATGGTGCCCATGCCTTCCAGGGCGGCGCCACCTTTGATGAGTACACCGAACCGGGCGGCCGCCCCGATGGACGCCACCACCGACACGGGCACCGCGATGGCCAATGCGCATGGCGAGGCAGCAACCAGTACCACCAGAGCACGTTCGATCCAGACGGCAGGGCTACCGAAAATGCTGCCCACCCCGGCGATCGCGGCCCCGGCGATCATGATGCCCGGCACCAGCGGTCGCGCGATGCGGTCGGCCAGTCGCTGACTGGCGCCCTTGCGCGCCTGCTCGGCTTCCACGATGTGCACGATGCGCGCCAGCGAGTTGTCTTCTGCCGTTGCGGTGACCTGCACCAGCAGCGCGCCGGAACCGTTGATCGACCCGGCGAACACGTCGTCGCCGGGTCCGGCTTCGACCGGTACGGATTCACCGGTGATCGCGGAGACGTCCAATGAGGTGCGACCGTCACGAATGATGCCGTCAGTGGCCAGACGTTCACCTGGTTTGACGATCATTTGATCACCGACCTGAAGGTCGGCTGCGGCCACCACGGTTTCGCTGCCCGCGCGCAGCACTGTGGCCTGATCCGGCACCAGCGACAGCAGCGCGCGCAAGCCGCGGCGCGTACGCGACACCGCGAATTCCTCCAAGCCCTCACTGATGGAGAACAAGAACGCCAGCATGGCAGCCTCGCCGACCTGACCGAGACCCACGGCGCCGGCCGCAGCGATGGTCATCAACGTGCCGACACCGATGTGGCCCTGCGTAAGTCGCTTGATGGCCGACGGCACGAATGTCGAGGCCCCCACCGCCAAGGCGACGACTTTGAAACCCAGAGCGACCGGCCCCAGCGGAGTGACCCATGCGGTGATCACCGACCCCGTCAGCAACACCCCGGACAATGCAGCGCGTCGCAGCTTGACGACCTGCCAGAGCCGCTCCGGCGCGTCCTCGCTGTCATCATGCTCGCAGCAGCCATCGCTAACCGTCCCCCAAGGACGACGCTGTTCAACGTCACACGAACCCGACCGCACCCGCGTGCTCCAGTCGATGACTCGTTGCACCACACCGGGCTTGCGGCCGTCCGCCGAGTGCGGGGTACGCGGTGGCACCGACGCTACCGGGATGTGCTCGGCATCGGCGATCGCAGACAGGACGGAGGCTGTGTCGCAGCGCTCAGGCGTGTACCAGATCACCACTGAGGCGGTGCGCGGATAGGCCCGCACGGCTTCGACGCCGGTGACCATACCAACGGCGTCCTCGATCGCCACCGCGCGGACGGTGTCGAATCGAAACCCGCTGGCGTGCACCCGCATTCGTCGCGCCGTCGCAGACACAACGGTCAGCCTCAGGTCGGCATCGGGATGCGCAGCGGTGGTCGGCATCATCAGCCCTCCTAGCGGTATATCGGCGGATCCCTACCAAGGATGTCAACCTGCCCTGTCCGCCGAGGGCGCAGCGTGCGATGTCAGCTACAGCAGTCGTCGCCTACGGGGTCGACAGAAAGGGAGGCGTCGTCACCGATGCGATCGCGAGCTTCGGCGACCACGTCGGCAACTTTCAGCCGAGCAGCCTCGGCCGCCACCTCGGCGCGCCGGGTTCCCCGCAGGCCCCATTCCGTCGCGGTCACCGCCGCGCGGTGGACCGGAGCTTTTCCCACCGCCTTGCGCAACACCTCATAGGCACTCACCCCGACGAGCCCGGTGAACACCGTCCCGGTCGCCTTAACCAGCAGTCCATGTGCAACCACGGCCAACCCTCCTTATGTTCTGCTTTGTCGTCGCGATTCGGCGAGCCCGCTCATCGACTAGCCGGCGCGGTGCGGACCTCCTCGAACGTGGCTTGCTCACCACCGCAAGGCTGATCGGTGTCCACCGCGAGAACGACCTGAACCAACTCGCTCAGGGCACGCGCGAGGTGACTATCGGCCAGGGCATAACGAACCTGGCGGCCCTCATACGTTGCGATGACCAGGCCGCAGCCCCGTAAGCACGACAGATGGTTGGACACATTGGATCGGGTCAATCCCAAGTGCGAAGCCAACTGGCCGGGATAGCAAACTCCATCCAGCAGCGCGACGAGAATTCGGCAGCGCGTCGGATCGGCCAGCGCCCGGCCCAGCCGAGACAACGCCGATTCCCGCACCTCACACGTCAGCATAGCCGCAACTGTACAGTCGTCGCTGATATAACAGCAACGGCTGAACTATGGTTCCGAATCGCGGTGCACCTGTGATGTGTGGCGTCGGTATGCAGTCGACGGGTTTGGGAATTCCGCGGCGGGGCATGCGCAGCCGGGGTCGTGGCGGCCAAAGAACCCCATTTCTCGGTCGTAGTTGCGGGAATTCTTGTCCGAGTATCGGTTCCACGGGCAGCGGGGGCATTGGCCGGCGTCATGGGGCCTCCGTCTTCAGCGGCGGTGTCTAGTTGCGCCCGATGCCGGGCGCAAACCGCCCAACCGCGGCGCGGTAATCGGTGTAGGCGCGGCCGTGGATGCGGGCCAGGTATGGCTCTTCGACGACACGGACCTGAACCTCGATGGCCGCCAGCAGGACCACGAACGCGGCCAGGGCCAGCGGGTTGGGCGTCATCAGAGCGATGCCGGCGGCGAAGACGAGCATGGCAGCGAAGATGGGATTGCGGACCCAGCCGAACACACCCGTGCGTACCAAGGTGGTGGTTTCGCCGGGGTCGACCCCGATCCGCCAGGACTCACCCATGCCGTGTTGGGCGTAGAGGGTGGCGGCGAGTCCTGCAATCGCCGCCACCACCCCGGGCGCCTGGACAGCAGGTGCGTGCAGGACCGGCATCGGGGTGAGGATTCCAGTCAGTTGCAGCAGCGGCGCGGCCACCCCGGCGAGGATGGCGCCCACGAATCCGACACCGGCCCACCATTCCAGCGAGCCGGGACGCCCACTGACGCCGCGAAATCCGGTCGAGCCGGTGCGCCGATGCTGGGTCCAGCTGCGCCAGCCGAACCCGAGTACGGCGAAGACGACTTAGAGCGCCAGCGCGGACACAGGCATCATGGTCAACCCTGTCCTGTGCGAACCGGCGACAGCCTGCGCGATTGCTTGCTATGCGGTGACGACGCCGCGGGCTGCTCGCTAGCGGTGCCGACAGGCGCCCCCGTCGAATGTTCGTTCGCGGCCGGGGATTGGCCGTTCATCAGGCGGTAGCGGATCAGTCGAGAGCTGTTGGTGACCACCGCGACCGAGGACGCGTTGTGCAGGATCGCGGCCAGCACCGGCGACAGGGCCCCTCCGGCGCCCATGAGCAGACCGACGGAGTTGACGGCGATGGACATGCCGTAGTTCTGCCGGATCACCGCGACGGCTCGTGCACCCAAATCGGGTACATCGAGCAGGCGCTGCAGGTTGTCGTTGGCCAGTGCGATATCGGCGGTTTCCACGGCGACGTCCGTGCCGGCCAGACCCATGGCAATCCCGATATCGGCGGTCGCCAGTGCCGGCGCGTCATTGACGCCATCACCGATCATCGCGACCACGTAACCTTCGTCCTGCAGTTGGCGCACCGCCTGAAGCTTGTCTTCGGGCAGCACCTCGGCGCGCCACTCGTCGATACCGAGTTCGCCGGCCACCACCTCGGCGGTATCCGGATGATCACCAGTCAGCATCACGATGCGCCGAATGCCCTTGCTGCGCAACTTGTTCAGCACATCGGCGGCCTCGGGGCGGATTTCGTCGCGCAGGCTGATCAGCCCGACCAGCGTGCCGTCCACCGCCAGCAACAGCGGGGTCTCGGCCTGGCGCCGCAATTTGTCAACCCACTCGGTTGCCTTCTTGGACACGCGGACTTTTTCGGCACGCAGCAGCGACGGGCTACCCAACAGCAAAACGCGGCCATCAGCCCAGGTGCGCATGCCCAGGCCGACCAATACTTCGCACTGTTCGTGCGGCGGGATCGTGATGTGGCGTTCGTTGGTCGAGCGGATCACCGCTTCGGCCAGCGGATGACGCGAATGGATCTCCGAGCTGGCCGCATAGGCCAGGACCTCTTCGGGCTGCCAGTCCTTCTGGAAGGCAACAACATTCGTCACGACGGGGCGCCCAACTGTCAGCGTCCCGGTCTTGTCGAACACGATGGCGTTCACCCGCCCGGCTTGTTCGAGGTGCGATCCGCCCTTGATCAGGATGCCGCGGCGCGCCCCGTTGCCGATCGCGGCGCTGATCGCGGTCGGGGTCGACAATCCCACCGCGCACGGGCACGCGATCAACAGCATGGTCATCGCGCGCCGGATGTCGCCGGTCAGCAGCAGGGTCGCCGCGGACACGATGAATGAGATCGGAACAAACCGGCGCGAGAAGTTCTCACCGACCGTTTGAATCGGTGCCCGGTCGTGTTGGGCCTCTTCGACGCGGGAAATGATGCGCCCGATCGTGGTTTCGCTGCCCACCGCGGCCGCGCGCACCACCAGGCGTCCGCGTACCACCACCGATCCGGCGTGTACACGGGAGCCGACGACCATGCTGACCGGCAACGTCTCTCCGGTGATCGCCGACTGGTCGACCACCGCTTCGCCGTCGAGCACCTCGCCGTCCACCGGGATCGCCACGTGATCGTGAATGACGACCTCGTCGCCGATTTGCAAGGTATCGATGGGGACTTGGACTTCGCTGCCATCATTGGCCCTGATCCACGCGGTGTCCGCGGTGCCGCGCAACAGGTCGGCGATGGCCCGCCGGGTGCGGCGCAGCGTCAGGTCCTGCAGGTACTCGCCGATATTGAGTAGCCACAGCACGGTCAGTGCGACCACGTTCTCCCGCAACACCATGCTGGCCACCGTGGCCACCGTCACCAGCGTGTCGGTGCCGGCGCGGCCAGAACGAAGCGAGCGTAGCGCCCCGCGGAAGAACGGATAGCCCATGAACACCGTCGCGCCGGTGGCCACCAACTGACCCTTGGGGCCCAGCAGCGGCGGGCGGCGGAAACCGTAGCGGCGCACACCCAACAACACCAGCGCCGCCCCGCCGATCGCGATGCGCAGTACCTCAGTGTTGCGGACGTCCGCCGAGCGCGGCGTACGCGCGGGAATCAGCTCAGCTGCAACGTCTTTGGCCGCCGCAATGGCCGCCATGATCGCCGAGCGATCGCAACGCTTGGGTGAATACCACACCACGACCGATCCGGTGTGGGGATAGGCGTGCACCGCGCGCACCCCGGTCTGCTTGTCCACCTTGTCTTCGACGGCCACCGCACGACGGGAATCCGAACGAACCCACGGAACATGCAATCTCATCCGCCCCGCCGCATCGGAGAGAATTTCTACGGCGGTGTCCTCGACAACAGTCATAACAGCGATCAGTGGTCGTGGTCGTGGACCGCGGCCGCAGCCGGTGGGGAAGCCTCTTCGCCGATGCGTTCACGCGCCTCGGCGACCACGTCAGCCGCCTTCAGCCGAGCCGACTCCGCTACCACTTCTGCGCGACGCGTCCCTCGCAAACTCAACTCCGCGGCCGCGACCGTCGCCCGACGCACCGGCGCCCCACCAGCCGCCTTACGCAACAGCTCATAGGCACTCACGCCCACCAATCCCGTGAACACCGTAGCGGCCGCCTTCGCCGCTAGCGCATGCGGAAACATCAACTTCCTCCTCGTGTTCGGCCCTGTCGGGCGCATTTCATCTACTACTCATTCGACCGTAACATAGATACATCGCAATATCACTATGAATTTCGGTTGGGCCAACCGGCCGCGAGCGCCGGTAAGCAAAGCGCAGCCGCCAGCCCGCGCGTAGCACCTGCATCGGCTGCGACTGCCAGGCGTCGTGCCGGCGGGGTGGTCAGCGTGAGGGGGCCTCGGTACTAACCGGTCCATCAAGGGGGGAGGGCCTCACGACGGCGCCATGCGCCGTGAAGTTGGTCAGATGCGAGCCCGGCTGTCCGATCGCCGCTGGCCGCCGCCGACGGCGACTCAACATTTGGGCTGGATAAACTTGCCGGTGCGCGACTGTGGGATGTGGAGGCCACTGGGTCGGGCGTGCACGGAAGTTGAAGGCAATGCCGCCGGCGCAATCGTCAGTGGTGTCCGCCCCGATATCCTCCGTGGTGACCACCGTAATAGCCCTCTCCGAACAATCCACCCAAAAATCCTCTAGGGCGGGAATTTTCGACGTACACGGGCTGCGCTGGGTACTGCGCAGGCGCATACCCTCCCGGCGGTGGCGCGGGTTGGGGTGGCTGTTGGGCGGCGTAGAACTTGGCCTCGGCCTCGGAGAGTTGCTCTAGTTCGCCCCGGTCCAGGAAGACGCCGCCGCAACCCGTGCACTGATCGATCGTCACGCCGAAGCGCTGCACCGGCAGCATCTGCGACACACACCGCGGACACAGCAGCGTTGACTCTTTGGCCTCCATTGATCCGCGCTCGTCTGCCATTTGGACCTCCCTAATCAGGCAACGGCGATGCCTTACCCGCCCAGACTAACAAACTATAAACGCATGCGCATATACGAATGCGCATGGCTTGGACTCTGCGGTTACCCCGCCGTCGCCTGATCAGCAAGGGAGCGATGCGAGCGCTCGGGGGCCGATATCGCGCGGGCCAATCGGGTGCTGCGCCGCCGGCTATACAGCAGGCTGGCTATCGCGACAGCCAGGCAGGCGGCAGCTGGAAGAAGCAGTGCGTTGTGGCCGAACCGGCCGCCAATGAGGGCGCCCGTCGCGCCGCCGCCGACGAATAGCACCACGGTCGTCGTGAGCACCGCGGCCTTCCACTTGTCCATCCCGTGGCGGCGGCTGCGGCCCAGTATCAATCCGAGGTCGGTGATGGTGCCGGTGAAGTGCGTTGTGCGGATTGCCATCCCGGGCGAGTTCGAGGTCATCGCGTTTTGCAGCCCGCACGCGGCCGCCGCCAGCAGCGCCTTGAACCCGGGAATCTCGATACCGGCTGCGGCCACCAGCAGCGCGGCCTCGGCGAGCAGGACCGCGGCGTGGCGCGCACTGGTGTGGGTTTGCACCGGCGCCAGTACAGCTCCGGCCCCGGCGGCTCCGGCCAGAAATCCGCCTACGATCAGTGCGATCATGCAGCTCTCGTACAGCAGCGGATTGGCTGAGTCCATGCCCAGCTTGGTGCTCAATGCAGTTAGGTTGCCCACCGGAAACGTCAAGACCAGCAGTGCCACCGAGTTGATGAACCCGGCGATCGCGGCCAGCAGCCCGTTGTAGCCCAGTACCAATACCCGCAGCTCGCGTGTTTCGCGGGTTGGCGTGTGCGGCATGGTTTCTCCTTCCGGTGACCGGAGGCTGGGTATGGTCCGTGGTGGGTTTGTCAGGCGCCGGTAAAACGATGCGTCGGGCCGTGTGGATCCTCGCAGTGCGCATGCTCGCCGGCTGCATCCTGCCTGCCGATTTCGGAGGCTTCGTGGTCGAGCTGCAACGTGGTGTGGGAGATGCCATATTCGTGGGCCAGCAGCTGCGCCAAGTCGTTTCGGGTGGCGTGGCAGTCGCGGCCCGGCGCGACGATCACGTGCGCCGACAGGGCCGGTTCACCTGAGGTGATTTCCCACACATGCAGATCATGAACTTCCACGACGGAATCGTGAGCGGCCATGGCCCGCCCGATCGAGTCCGGATCGATACCTTGGGGCGCGGCCTCGAGAAAAACGAGGCTAGCGGCCCGCACCAATCCGATGCCGGCTCGCAGCATCAGCGCCACCACGACCAGCGTGGCGATCGCGTCCGCACGCCCGAACCCGGTGACCATGATCATTACCCCGGCCACGGCGGTGGCGATGAAGGCGAACAAGTCGTTGAGTATGTGCTGAAAAGCGCCCTCGACGTTCAGGCTGGCCCGGTTGGCCCGGCTGATCATCCACGTGGCCACCAGGTTCACCACCACACCGACCAGCGCAGTGACTAGCACCAGTGCGCCTGTGACCTGCGGCGGATGGATCAGCCTTTTGATCGCCTCATACGCCAGCCATGCCGCCAACACCAGCAAGGTCACGCCGTTGGCCTGCGCGGACAAAATCTCCACGCGCCGCCACCCGTAGGTCATCCGCCCTGCCGCCGGCCGCGCGGACAGCCGAATCGCCCACAACGCCAACGCAATCGAGGCCGCATCGGTGAGCATGTGTGCCGCATCGGAGAGCAACGCCAATGAGCCCGCGATGATCCCCACGACCACCTCACCCAGCATGAACCCCGCGATCACCGCCAGCGCACCGCCCAGCCATCGCCGGTCAGAATCTGCCGATGTATGCCCGTGGGTGTGGCTATGGTCCGCGTTCATTGACGTCCCCCGGCTGCCCGATCCATGTCGACAAACTATGCGTATATCGCGATATATGCAATGACCGTGCCGAGTATTGCGGTGCCGTTCATCCGGCCCGGGCCTAGCATCCGCAATCCTCGCCGCGCCACGATCGCCGCCCTTGCCAGACGGCGACGGCGGCGATGCCCAGCCCGATGGCGGGGTCTAACCACCATCCGTTGCGCCATGCGAGGGTGACCGCCAAGCCGAGGAGGACTGCGGCCGCCTGTGCGGCGCACAGATAGTTTTGGATGCCCTTGCCGATCGTGGCGCCCGAGCCCAGCCGTGCGCCGAGTTTCTGTTGCGCGCGGCCCAGGATCGGCATCTGCACCAAGGCGGCAGCCGTCAAGACAACACCGACCAGCGACGTGTGTGACACGTGCTCTTTGAGTAGATGGTGCAGGGATTCAGCGGCAATGTAGGGGGCGCTGAGCCAAAACGACACCGCTACGCCACGTTGCGCACGGAGCTCGGCCGTCTCGGACAAGGTTCGCGTGCCGCTGAACCGCCAAATCACGACCAGGCTGGCCATCGCCTCGGGCGCGCTTCCTAATGCCCATGCGGTCAGTGCGACAGATCCTGTAGCCACGCCCTGCCACAGGCCGAGGGCCCCTTCGGCGACCACAAAGATCAGGCTGACCCAAGCCAGCCATCGCGCCCATCGTGCGGCAGCGTGCCATCGGGAATCGCGTTGAAATGTCATCGCTGTTCTCGAAGTGGTCGTGCTGCAACAGCTAAGGTCGTCGCTTCCCGGGGTGGCGGCTGATCCAAACTGCGTCATGAGACTCGCTCCACGAGTGAGCCGAGCGCGCCGTTAGACTCGCGGTGACAACGCTGCGAAATACACGCCGTTGGGCCGATTGGCTCGGTGCCTTTAGCGATGAATGGCGCCGCGCTCATTAGTACGCCGCGGGCGGCGACTGAGTCAACTATTTCCATGACTGGCTCTGCGGGTTCAGCGGTCCGCTGACGGGCGGTGTCACGAACCGCGGCCGGAGACCGGGCGCGATGGTGTGGTGGCGCATCAAAATCCTCCCGAACGACAAAGGCATTTGACGAAACGACTCAGGTGGCGTCGCTTCACTGTTCTTAGACGCGGCCGACTGGCCCTGGGCCGCATGGTGAGTGAGGACGCCAGATAACGCGACGCAGCTTGGCTGCCGGGTCAACTCATCGAAAATATCGACAGGTCTTCGACCCAGCCCGCGTGAAAGAATGCTCGTCAATCAAGCAGCGGGATTACCGGTAGACCGTGCAACGCCGTGTGATGTGGCGTCGACCTATCAGCGTCGTGCGAGACAAAATCGTGTTAGCAGGTCTTGACCGGCGACGGGTGTAGCGGGCCCTCGGGGTGGACCTCGTTTGGCCTGTCGCGCCCACACAAAGCAATAACCGACAACGGCCACCGCCGCGACCCCGGCGTACACCAGAAACGCGTCATCCCAGCGCGGGACATCCGCCACCGCCGTCGCTACGAGGCAGGAGTGCGACAGCCCGCTGTCGCACTGCGCGTGATCGCCATCAACCGCTAGTGCACCACTCGATGAGCTACCCGACTGCTGAGCCGCATCAACCGTGGCGGCCGCGTGCCACGCGTGCTCGGCGGCACCACCCAGCAACCAGAGTGCCGCGATGATGGCGATGGCCGATCGCAGCAGGGGAAGCTTGAGAAGGTCGCTATGCACAGTGCTTCCAAATGTAGCAGCGCTAGGCGTGTGCCTCCGACATTGCAACCTGGGGGGCTGCTGTGTCTTTCAGATCGAAACTGCGGCGTGTGAGGCGCTCGTTTCTTGTTGAATCCTGAATGGCGGTGTTGGTTCTCCTTCGGCACAATGGAGGTTCGCTGAGGCAGCCAAGCTCCGTTTTGTGTCTCCGAGATGCACAATGCCCGAATCGCTTGCTTGGCGCTCAACGCGTGGCTGAATCACCCAGGATGCTAGAAAAATCTGGAATCTCGACGCCTACCTGGTCCAGGTAGGCCCACTGACCACACCGGCGCTTCCCGGGCCGCCAGGCGCCTCCGAAACGCGGACCGCCAACCTCAATAGCTGACGTGGACGCGCATTCGTAGCGCGAACGCCATTTCGACTGGTTTGTGCCTACATAAGGAAGGAATAGGCAAGGCAGTGGGCGGGCGGCGGGATTGACCAAGCTGGCGGCGATGAGTTCGGAGGCGCCCGAACATGCGGGTGGTGCCGGCCATGGGACTCGCACCGGGCGGCGGCGCGGGGCAAAAAGTAGAGCGCAGCTGACGGTCAGTACACGACGACGGCCCAGCGGCAATTGTTTCCATAACCGAATAAGAGCGTATCGGGTCGTTACCCGACATGGTCGCCGAAGTCGTGGCGGGCGATCGAAGCGATGCGTCGGTGCGACAATTGCGTTTCGACGGTCTCCCAACGGCAGGAAACGAACACGCCGGCAACACGTTGATTGGGTTTCGCCGCCGTCGTGATCAGACATCCGACATTGTGTGTCGGCCATGGGTAATCTACTATGTGCGTACGTAGTTAGTGTATGACGGCGACCGACGTCGAATGCTGTGCGGATCGGAGGGTGACGGTGCGGGTGCGGGGCTTCGGGGAGTTGGAAGCGGTGGTGATGGACCGCATCTGGGACCGGGATGGAACCACGACGGTCCGCGAGATTTTTGACGAGCTGGCCGCTGAACGCGAGATCGCCTACACGACAGTGATGTCGACCATGGACAACCTGCACACCAAGGGGTGGCTGGCGCGTGAGCGAGATGGCAAGGCCTACCGGTACTGGCCGGCGTTGACCCGCGAGCAGCACAGTGCGCAACTGATGCGCGAGGTGTTTGACGCCGGGGGGCGCTCTGAACTGGTGCTCAGCCACTTTCTCGAACAGATCAGTCCCGAGGAATCCGCGCATTTGCGTGCTGCGTTGCAGCGTCTGGCCAGAAGAACCCGGCGCAAGTAACCATTACCGGGCCGCCAGAGTGCTGCCTTTACCGCATCGAATAGGGCTGCGTTGCAGACGTATTGTTGAAAGTCATCTCGTGATCGCGGGCCGCTATGGTGGTCCCACGGGCCCGCCGGCCCCGTCCATCACGTCCTGCATCGTCGTGGTATCCCGTCGTGCACGAAACCACTCACCTCGCGGGCATGAGCTCGGATGGTGCCAGACAACGCGGGACCAGACGTTCTTACGGCGATGGTGGCCCCTGCGCGTCGCCGTAGGCGGCAGCCACCCCAGTATCGCGGTACAGCGTCGGCGGGGTCGAGCTCATACCAAACGAACTCCGCGCTGCGGTCAGCTACCCCAAATCATTTGTACACGGTCAATTACTCGCGCAGTCATCGCATCTCGCCCGCCTACATCAACCGGCGGTAAGATTCATCCTCTTCCGTATCGCCGCGCGCATGAGGTGATCCGACCCGAGCAAACGCGCCATCTCCTCCCGCTGACGGGCCGCTTCGTCCCGCGCCGCTAAGGTGAACCGCAAGCACCACGGCCGCGGTGATGACACCCAAAATCACCATCACCCCCAACGTGTTGAATAACGCGCTACACCAAACCCAGCCATCGCCGCCATACGACATCATCAGCGTATTACCTCCGTCTCGTTACCGATCACCACGCGACTGCGGGATTTGAAAGCCGATACTGCCCCAACCGTATCGCCCACCTAGACGGCGACGCCCCGCCAGAATCGGTCGGGCGACGGAGTCCGATATGCATTTCTACTATCTATGTACACAGATAGTAGATCAATTCGAAATTTCCGGCAACGGACCAAGATGATGCGGCTCTGGCCGCGTCCGGCTACTCGTGTCACGGGCCAAGCCGGTCGCGCGACGATGAACACGTTCGGCCGCGCGTAGTCGAGGAGTCGGACGAAACAATCGTGACTACGGGATATGAAACTGCGTCTACGTACCGACTGTCGTAGATGATCAAGGTGGTGACGCTTCGGCTGGTGAACTTGCCAGGTGCTTCCCTCGTGATATAGCAGGAGGTGATGAAGTGCCCAAGGGTCATCGGCGGATCGGATTTGCAAGCGGCGGTGACAGTTCGCGACGTCGATCAGGCTGCCGTCTTGTGACGATCCGCGTTGCGATTGATGGGTGGCGCTTGTCGTGCCAAAGTCGTGGTCTGGGAAACGCTACTCCGGGGGACCTCGGAATCGCTGAGGGACCGGTCAAGTCCCGATTGCGCTATGTCGCTCGGGCACAACGGCTTTCGCTGCAAGAGGACGGGATGACACGTTGACCGCGCTACCGGCGATTGCGATGCCAGCTGGCGGCGAAAGCCAAATGATGCAAGGCAATTGGCTCGAGACCAAAAGCCGTCCGGCAGGCCGATCCGTGTGCCTTCGAGCCCGAATGCCTGCTAGTAGCTAGGGATGGAGGGCGATGATGATATCGTTACGCGGACTTGGCCCGCCTGGTGACAACCACCTCCACGTGATGTGGGATGCCGCGTACGTCTTGGGATCACTGTCGGCCACCGATTGGCGGGAATTCGAGGCGCACATGGCCGGCTGCCCGCAATGCCGTCAGGCCGTTGCCGAGCTCAGCGGCATTCCGGCCATGCTGGCACAACTCGACCGCAGTGAGGTTTGTGCGATCAACGAGGCAGACCACCCATCCGGAGCAACCGAGATGCCTCCAGAGTTGCTGCCGTCGATGCAAGCAGCGGTCCGTTTACACCGCGTTCGAAGCCGCAGGATGACCTGGGTGGTCTCGGCAGCCGCTGCCGTCATCCTGACGATCTGTGTGCTAGTTGGGGTTCACGGCAGGTTCCCGACATCGCCGCCACAGACGGCCCTGCCGGCACTGCCGATGGACCAAATCGGGACGACCCTGTTGGCATCGACGGTCGCTTAGCGGCCAGCAGTGGGGTACAAACATCGCGCTGAATTTCGTGTGCCTAGCTCCACCCGATGCTCCTCACGATACGGTGGCGTTGGTCGTCGTCAGCCGCGACGGCAGCCTGACCCGGCTGGCGACGTGGGTGGCGATCCCAGGCCATACGGCGGCGCCCACCGGCAGCATTTCGATGCCAGTTACCCAGATCGCCACAGTACAAGTTGTTTTGGCCGACAACGGCCACGTGATGCTCCAGCGCTCGATCTAGCCTCGACAGTAGCCGCAACAATGGTGATGCGACGCGCAGCGCTACGGCCCCGCCTCGAAGTTGTTCTGGGTCGGTATGAGTTCTCCGGGCTGGACGGTGCCGTAGGTCAGGACGATTTCGTCGTGCGCGTTGAGGGCGTCGTGCGCGTTGAGGGCACGGCAGCAGGGTTGCCGCTCATGGGATCGCCGTTAAGGAAGTCCCGTAGCGTCTTCGGTCACCGGCGCGTAGCCCGCCGATGCTGTCAGTGGACAGGCCCACGCCCAATTCTGTAAGAACTCGTCGAGGGTAAACGTTCCTTCACAGGCTATTGATATGAATCACTGCGTCAAGGCGTGCGTGTGCACGAGGCCGATTCTCCGACGGGCGACGCCGATCATCGCTGGACCTCGACGGTTACTCAGACCGGGGAGGCCTGTGCGCTTTATCGTTTAATCATCTACTATATGTGTACGTAGATAGTGCTGCATCGGTGACCCCTGAGGGATTGGCGCCGCTGACAGATAGGAAAGAGGATTGCTCCGTCGCAACCCGCATACTGGTATTCGATGCTGGCAGCGAATCTGATCGGGTCGAGTCCACAATATTTCCGAGGCGTTTGACCAGCTGGCGCGAACGTCAAGGGTGGAACGGCCTTCCAAGCAACGTAATATTATCTAGCGAAACCCGGAGATGCACATGACTGAAACACCCCAAGCCCCAAGCGAATCCACGGCCGGAAAACCGAGCCCTCGATCCAGCCGTCTAGGTCAGGTCGCGGCAGTGGTGGGAATCACCGCCGGTGTTGTCTTCGTCGTGGGTGCGGTGTTTTTTTCGGGCTTGTTCCTTGGCTCCCGCTGGGAGCATCACAGCGGACCGCAGATGATGCGCTGTGAGATGGGCGGGTCTGGCGGCGGAATGGGAGGCATGATGGGGCCCGGTGGCATGGGGCCGATGATGCCTGGCCAACCGCCGTCGTCGACGTCGACTACTCCTTCGGTCCCGGTCACGCCGCGACCGTAGCCGAATGGCCTAGCAACCGCATCCAGAGGTTCCTAGGCCACGCATTAACTCTGAAACCGTTCCGCAGCAGAGAAATTCGTGCTCGAAGGACAGCCGGCTCGCGCGCGTCCGTCCATGACCGCCCACGCGCGTGGCTGCTACTCCACTGGTCGTCTCCTTCGGTTGGCCGCAAATCAACTGCGCAGGGTGCATATGGAATTCGGTGGCAATAAGAGTCCATCCGTCACCCGGGTCGCTATGTCAACATGAACTGGGGTATGAATTGGCCCACTTAGGATGCTTGAGGATGCCGGGTGAGCGAAGCTGGGTGTATGCGTGCAGAGCTACTCACGAGCCCGGGGTGTCCAAATGCGGCGTTGGCTCGGCGCCTGCTCGTGGACTGTCTGTCCGAGGTTGGTTTCGCTGAGCGAGTGGTGGAAAGAGTCGGTGCATATCCATCGCCGACCGTGCTCGTTGATGGTGTCGATGTCATGACACCGGGTGCCCCATTGATCGCCAATGCGTGCCGGCTGGACCTCCCGACCAGGGAGCGCGTGCTGGCGGCGCTGAATGATGCTCGGCGCCGTTAGCCTGATCGACGCGCCCGCGGCACGGATTCAGCGGGGCTGAGACGTTAGATTTCGGGTCTGGGCCAGCCGGTAGGAGGCGGTGCCGGTTCAATAATGGCGCCGCCGAAGGTAAGTCGGGCGAATGGCGGCGCAGAAGCGTGGGGCGGTAAACGGTTTGTCCACCGTGAGGAGGCTTCGTTGCTGGCGATCGCGATAGCGTTCTTTCCTCCGCTGGTCAAAACCTGGAAGAGCAGGTCGGCGCTGCACGTGCCTAGTTCCGTGTAGCCAATCAAGCAGCAGAAGATCCACACGCCCCTGGCAGTAGGTGGCCTTGGTCAGTTGTTTGTCGTCGGCGGCTTCGACGAGCTCGTTGACCAGTCATGGCCAAGGTGTAGCCCGACCTGTCACAGACATCCGCAAGTCTGACTCGATGAACCCACTACTGCCTACGCAAACGCGCATGAGCCCTGGGAGACCGTGCACGTGCTGGTCCCGCCAGGGTACCGATCTAGCCACGGGCGTCCGTGAGTTCGGCGGCTTCTGGGGCGTCCAGGTCGTTTTCCAAGATCCAGCACACGGTGGAATGGTCATGTTTGGTCGGCGCATGGCGTGATGCACGGTCGAGAAGGGTCTGCAAGTGGCCCTCAAGCGCGACGAGTTCGGCGATCTGGGCGCGGACTTGGTCAAGGCGGCTATGCAGGACTTGGCGGACGTGCCCGCACGGCACCTCGCCGCGGTCATGAATCGCCAGGATTTGGCGAACCTTCTGCAGGGTCAACCCGGCCGCTTGACCGCGATGGATGAACCGCAGCCGATCCACGATCTCGGGTCCATAGTCGCGATACCCCGAAGCGCTGCGGGCGGGCGACGGTAACAGCCCCGAGTCCTCGTAGAAGCGGATCGTCTTGGTGCTGGTGTTGGTCAGTTTGGCCAGCTCGCCGATCTTCATGCGCCCTCCTTGACCTTCCAGTGCACTGGAAGGATAACACTGGATTCATGGCAATCGCGAGCAGCGGAGGTGCGCTCAAGGTTGACGGTTGGTTTCGGTGAGTCCAGAAGTCACCTCGGTGCCAGAAATTGTTGCCGGCTTGTACGCCAGTAATTGGCCTATGACGCCCGCGGTAATGGCTTGATGGTCTCTTCAGCCCGGTCATCACGGCGGACACCACCGAAGTTGAACCCACTGACGGGTCAACGATTTGCATGACATGAAAGGGACTACTCGGAATGGTGTTGCACGGATTCTTGGTGAAGGCGGTACCCACGCTGGTGACCGGCGTAGTCGGGGTTGCCGCGTATGAGGCACTGCGCAAGGCGGCGGGGAAGGCTCCGTTGCGGAAGGCGACGGTCATCGCTACCGCTTGGGGCATACGCGTTGTCCGCGAGGCCGAGCGCAAGGCCGGGGCGGGCGCCGAGCAGGCTCGACTGACGGTCGCCGACGTGGTGGCTGAGGCCAAAGAGCGCGCCGGGGAGGAAGCTGGACCACTGACGGTGGTCGACTCGAGCGACGACAAATGACTACTGGGGTCCTTGACGGCGACGTCGCATTGAAAGTTGTATCCGATGCGTCGGGGCGGATGCGTGTGCGCGTCACCGGGTTTGGTGTGGACGCGATTCGGGCCGTTGCGATCGAGGAGATGGTCTCCCAAGTGACCGGCGTGCAGGCCGTGCAAGCGTATCCGCGTACCGCATCCGTGGTGGTCTGGTACATGCCCCAAGCCTGCGACACCGCTGACGTGCTGTCGGCGATCGCCGAAGCCGAGCACATCCCCGCCGAATCGGTGCCCGCGCGGGCCCCGCACTCGGCTGATATTCCAAAGACCGGTGTGCTGCGACGAATTGCCAGTGGGATCGGGTTGGCGCTGTTCGGCTTGCGCCGTGATGTGCAAGACCGTACTACGGACGGCGAGAGTTGCGGCGGCTGCGGGTCCGGGCCGGTCATCGGGAGCGAGTTGTCGCCGGACGAGCAGGGTCGGCGCGAGCGGCGCAAGTGGTGGCGGCGGGTGTGGTTGGCCTTCCCGCTGGGGCTGGTAGCGATGGCTTCGACAATGTTCTTCGGTGCCTACCCTTGGGCGGGGTGGTTGGCGTTCGCCGCGACGGTGCCGGTGCAATTCGTCGCCGGGTGGCCGTTCCTCCGGGGGGCGGTCGAGCGGGCACGGGAGTTGACCTCGAACATGGACACTCTGATCTCGCTGGGCACATTGACCGCGTTCGTCTACTCCACTTATCAGTTGTTTGCCGGTGGGCCTCTGTTCTTCGACACCTCGGCGCTGATCATCGCGTTCGTGGTGCTGGGCCGCTATTTCGAGGCCAGAGCCCAAGGCAAGGCGCGCGAGGCGATCAGCAAGCTGCTGGAGATGGGTGCCAAGGAAGCCACGCTGCTTGTGGACGGCGAGGAGCGCCGCGTGCCGGTCGATCAGGTCCGCGTCGGAGACTTGGTGCGCGTGCGGCCGGGGGAGAAGATCCCGGTCGACGGCGAAGTCATCGACGGGCGCGCCGCCGTCGATGAGTCGAT
This sequence comes from Mycobacterium sp. 5-140-3-2, assembly GCF_035666375.1. Classification (NCBI taxonomy): domain Bacteria; kingdom Bacillati; phylum Actinomycetota; class Actinomycetes; order Mycobacteriales; family Mycobacteriaceae; genus Mycobacterium; species Mycobacterium sp. 5-140-3-2. The sequence continues at coordinate 3,016,795 of NZ_CP142025.1, read as the reverse complement.
GCTGACCGGCGAGTCCGTCCCGGTCGAGAAAACGGTGGGTGACCATGTTGCCGGCGCGACAGTCAACACCGATGGGCTACTGACGGTGCGCGCCACGGCGGTCGGAGCGGATACTGCGCTGGCGCAGATTGTGCGGCTTGTCGAGCAGGCGCAGAGCGGCAAGGCCGCGGTCCAGCGGCTGGCCGACCGGGTCTCGTCCGTGTTCGTTCCGGCCGTTATTGCTGTTGCCGTCGCGACGTTTGCGGGGTGGACGCTGCTTGCAGGCAACCCGATCGGTGGCATGACCGCGGCGGTGGCGGTGCTGATCATCGCGTGCCCGTGTGCGCTGGGACTGGCCACCCCCACGGCAATCATGGTCGGCACCGGCCGGGGCGCAGACCTGGGAATCCTGGTCAAGGGCGGCGAGGTGCTCGAAGCCTCGAAGAAGATCGACACGGTGGTGTTCGACAAGACCGGCACCCTCACCCGCGCCCAGATGCGGGTGACCGAGGTCGTTGCCGGCAAGCGGCGCAAGCCCGATCTGGTGCTGCGGATCGCCGCCGCAGTCGAGTCGGGCTCCGAACACCCGATCGGTGCGGCGATCGTCGCCGATGCGCATGAGCGGGGATTGGAGATCCCGGCCGCCACTGCGTTCACCAACGTCGCCGGGCACGGGGTGCGCGCCGAGATTGACGGCAGGCCGGTGTTGGTTGGGCGGCGCAAGCTCATCGACGAGCACGATCTGGAGCTGCCCGACCACCTGGCTGCTGCCGCCGCAGACCTCGAAGAGCAGGGCCGCACCGCGGTATTCGTCGGCCGCGACGGTCACGTGGTGGGCGTGATCGCGGTGGCCGACACGGTCAAAGACGACGCCGTCGACGTGGTCCGTCAACTGCACGCCATGGGTCTGCGGGTCGCCATGATTACCGGCGACAACGCCCGCACCGCGAACGCAATCGCGAACCAGGTCGGCATCGACCAGGTGCTGGCCGAGGTGTTGCCGGAAGACAAGGTCACCGAGGTTCGTCGGCTCCAGGACGAGGGCAAGGTGGTCGCGATGGTCGGCGATGGCGTCAACGACGCCCCCGCCCTGGTGCAGGCCGACCTCGGCATTGCCATCGGCACCGGCACCGACGTGGCCATCGAGGCCTCCGACATCACCCTGATGTCTGACCGGCTCGACGGTGTCGTGTCTGCGATCGGACTCTCCCGGCAGACCCTGCGCACCATCTATCAGAACCTCGGCTGGGCCTTCGGCTACAACACCGCCGCAATCCCACTCGCCGCGCTCGGCATGTTGAACCCGGTCGTGGCGGGTGCCGCGATGGGGTTCTCCTCGGTCAGCGTGGTAACCAACTCGCTGCGGCTCCGCCGCTTCGGTCGCGAGGCCCAGCTGGGCGTACGCAAATCAGTGGTCGCTCTGAAATGAGGAGCCATGCATTAGGCGTTGCGCCACGCCGTATGCGATTTCGACGCGGCTCCGCTGGCCTGCAAGGCATTTCGCGGCTGACCCTGGGGCACGCAAGATTTCGCGAACGATGCAGCCCTGAACAGCCGAATGGCACTGCACGCTTGAGTTGATAAGGAAGTGGAGACGTACGTCGGCCTCGCCGATGCTGCGGGCGCGAAAGGACTGTCGGAAGCGGCTTCCACACGCTCAAATCCGGAATAGCGTGGCGGAGAACAGGATAGACATACCGATGGCCATCCCTGCCTGACTCAGGTTACCCAGCGACCTGAAGAGTGACGGCTCATGCTGACGTTTGACGAAGTACCAATAGGTCCAAAAGAGCGCCGCAACCGCGAAACCGACGGCAGCGAGCCAGTTCACAGCGCTAAACCATACAGGCGGTCCGCTGCTTGCCGGCATGGCCGTGCCGGCCATGTCCATGCCCGGCATAGACGACATAGCTGGCGGAACGTGGTGCTCGGTGCCCGTTCGGGCCGGATACCACCGAGCGTTCATCATGGCGTACATCCAGCCCGTCGCCAGCATCATCACAGTGTGATACCCGTACCTAACGCGCAAGGCGGTTGTTCGGGCCACAGCGAAGGCCATCGTCACGAACGTCATGGCCGCTAGCAGAAAAAACACTGTAGCTCCGGTCGAAGGCAGCTGTGCGCCCGACGGCGGCCAGGCCATCATCACCATTGCCACTGCCATGACGAAATGCAGCCCGTGACTGACGACCCAAGTCCACGGTCGGCGTTTGCCGACGATCGCCAGCACGCATTCGGTGGCGGTCAGGACGAACAATCCGGTGACGACCCAACGAAGTGCCAAGTCATGAATCATGCGATACCGAGCCGCTCCCATCGATGTCAGAGAGGACGCCAGTGGTCATTGTGTCGTCCGGCGCTTGCCAGTCACGCGCGTGGCACGAACACGCGCCAGGCTCACCGCTCTCGACGTGGCCCCACCGCGTAGAGCATTGCGATCGCGCGGCCCCACCGCGTAGAGCATTGCGATCGCGCGGCCAATCCCCAATTGGCGTGCTGTCCAAGACTTTTAGACGATGCACTCCGAGCCGTGCTACCGCGCCGTATACCTTGCCCGCGACGCGGGGGCTCCAGGCTAAGATCGCGCGCATCGTCGTCCATACAGGTCATAGCCATCGTTCATATGTGTCACCGTCAAACCCACCTTTGCCCTGAGGCTGTCGTCGTACTTGCTGGGCATCGCGCCATCCTTCCCAAGCAAGAAAGTGCGCACGAAACTCGGGACTGTTAAGTTGCGCCGCGCAATACGCCGAGGCGTTGGTTAGGAAGGCGATAGTTTCTGCCTGTTCAGCCACCTGCTTGCGGAGTCGCACCAATTCCGCTCGCTCCTTGGGTAAAAGCGGTTCACCACTGGGATCACCTTGTAACCCGCCAGCACTGTCTGCAGACATCCGCCACCGTTCATCGCGCACCCATGTGTGCAGCACGCTGTCATTCAAGTTGAGCTCCCGGGCGACGTCGACGACCCGCTCTTTTCCATCGATGACACGATGTGCGGCCGTAAACCTGTACTCAGGAGTAAACGATCGCCGAGTTCGTCGCATTGCGCCATCCTTCAAGGAACACAAGTCCTGTCATCGCCGGTTCCCACCGCTTCATCGCAGTCCCATGACATGCCTCGTGCGTGCTGCTAAGACCCAGACAACTACCCGAGGCTACTATCTATGTACGCAGATAGTAGATACAGGACTGCACGACTGGCAATACCGATTTCGAGCCTTTTTGCAACCCGGCGATTTCACGGAGATCGATCCGCAGCCACTGCCGTGAAGGATGCGGCCGAGGAGCTCTGGAGAGGCTGTGCGGGTTAGGTGCAGTGGTCTTGGCGCTGGCGTTTGGGAGATCGGCCAACTCGCTAATCTTCGTACCACACCTCCTTGACCTTCCAGTGCGCTGGAAGGATAACACTGGGTGGTGTGCCACGGATCGGGAGGTACTGGCGGTGAGCACAACGATCGTTTCGGTACTCGAAATCTCGTGTGCTGCTTGCAAGTGCGCGAATGCTGACGCGATGACGGAATCCACGAACTCACCTGCGGGCCCCGATTTGGCCTCGGCTAGCTTCCTCAACCCGATCCTCACGAGCGCGGCAATGGAATTGTCTTCGGTCAGCGTGGGCGCCACTGCGGTGCGCCTGACGAGCTCCGACGAGAGCCCGACGGCACGATGAGCGTCGCAGTCTGCCTGCTGCTGTACAGCTTCGCTGTCGCGACGCTCTCACCGTGGGTGCTGCCTCGGTTGACCCATGCGGGTACCGTCCCGCGATTAGGGGTGGTTGCGTGGTTGGTGGTGATGGTCAGCGTTGTCGCTTCGTGGCTGGCCGCGACCGCATTCCTCATCGTGTCCCTCGTGCGTTATTGGCATGAGCCAGGTCGACTCGCCACCGCATGTTTCGAGTCGCTGCGGCGGCTGGTCGACGGCGGCGCCGCGATAGCGCTGCAGGTGGCCTTGCTTGTGCTGGCCGCGATCGCGGTCAGCACACTGAGCATGCTGGGTTGGCGCTCGGGCAGGTCTCTGTGGCGGGCACGCGCGCAGAGCCGCGGGCACGCCGAAAGAGCTCGGGTGATCGGCCGCCGCATCGATGGAGTGGATGCCGTCGTGGTGGACGCTGCCGAACGGGCCGCGTACTGCGTGGCCGGCCACCCTGACACCGTCGTCGTGACCAGCGCAGCGCTGGACTCGCTTACCGATCGCAATCTGCAGGCTGTGCTGGCACACGAACGGGCCCACCTGGCCGGGCGCCACCACCATGTTCTGGCCTTCGTGCGCGCCCTAGCGGTTGCCATTCCCGGGGTGCCCCTGTTCAGCACGGCCGATCGAGAGATCTCTCTGTTGCTGGAGATGGCCGCCGATGACGCCGCGGCCCGCAGATGCGGTTCGCTGACACTGTTGGACGCGCTGCTGGCATTGTCCATGGATGCCCAGGCGCCGCAAGGCGCCTTCGGGGCCACTGGAACGGACGTGCTGGCCCGCGCCGAACGTCTGGCCGCACCGGCCGCCGCTCGAAATCGGTGGAACAGCCGGCTGTTGCTAACCGCCGCAACCTTCCTCATCACGGGCGGGCCTCTGATTCTCGCCGCTCTCACTGCATCCAGCGCCATGTGGTGCCACCCGATAGCTATCTAAAGGCGAACGTCGGCCGAGCGCGTATCTACTTAATACCGAGTTGCGACGCTACCTCGGCGACAACCGCGCCTGTCGGAACGCCGCCTGCCGAGCCCTCGCGCGACAGGTTCTGCCTTTACGGCGCCATTACGGAAAACTAATCCCGACAAGCCTCGGCGCTCAGGGCCAAATCAATTGCGCGGCAACGTGATCAGCTTTCACCATCTGTATCACACTCCGCGGCCCGCCGCACTTGCTAATGTACCCAGCTACTAAGTACTATAGTAGACAGTACATATCCGCTCCGCCGGGAGGAGCCAAGGCCTCGCCAAGGGGAGCGATGGGATGGCCAAAAGAATGGAAGCACTGCCATGTTCGCCGGCATCACTAGCCACGCCGGCGCCCTGGTTACCGCCACTGTGGTGCTAGCCGGCACCGCAATCGTGGGCGCCGGCACAGTAGCCGCCGACCCCAACCAGGACGACCAGTTTCTGGCGCTGCTCGTTGAAAAAAAGATCCCCGCCCGCCGGAACGTGCCGAGCCTCATCGCCACTGCCCATAAGGTTTGTCGCAAACTCGATGGCGGCATGCCGGTGGACGACGTAGTGGACTTGATGAGGAACACTGCGTTCAACGTGGACCCGATCGAGCGCCAATACCCGCCCGAGCGCATCACGCGTACCCTCACCCGATTCATCACTGCGGCAGTGGAGGTCTACTGCCCGTACAACCAACAAAAGATTGATTCCATCACGGCTATGGCTAGTCGCGCGCCTGGATCGAATGAACCGACGCACCGGGTTGCCGCGTCGACGCACGACACGGTCAACTCAGCAAGCGGTAAGCGCGAGCCGCCGCCGCGGTTGGACACGATCAACATGCTCGCAGAGTGGCAGGAACCGATGGGCACCGTCGTGGTCCGGCTGCCACACTTGATAGACGGCGCCAAATTCGTGGCTGGCCGCTCTGGGAACGACCGGTCGGATGGTCACGCGCGGGGCACAAAGCTCGCCTCGCTGACCGGAGCGGTTCCCGAGGGAGATTCCGACTTGCCGAACCCGCCGCAGATTCCGCCACCACCGCCGCCCACGGCGCACAACCTGATCCCACCCCGGCCAAACGCGGCACCGCCGCCACCAAAACAGCCGCCGGCGCAAGAGCCCCCGCCGCCACCGCAACAGGCGGAACCACCCGCCGCCGCTCCTCAGCCGGGCGGCACTGCGGGCGGAGGCGGGGGCGGCGACGGCGGTGGAGGCATCGGCGGCGGTGACGGTGGTGGCAACGGAGGTGGCGGCCCGGTGGAGTCACCACCGGCGCCTCACATGCCGCCGGGCTTTGTCCGGCTCGCACCATGAGACAGCAACGGCCCGTCACCGCCGCCAAAGCCTTCCGATGGTCGCGTCGTTGGGTGTAGTCATGGTCTCGTGTTTAGCCTTCAGACGAAGCGGCCTTAGGGCAGTTATCGATTTGGCGTGAGCCATCGCGGCTTCTTATCGAAATCGGCCGCGACCCACCAGAAGGTCTCGTCATCGCTGAGTGGATACAGGCCGATATGTGTTTCGCCTCGCAGGTGGGCATCAACGACCTCAGGGGTCAGTGGTAGGTAAGGCGCGTCGGCGCGGTTCATACCCTTGCGCCAATATCGTTTGATCGCCGGCATCCAACCTGAACGGCCCTCTCGACGATTTTCCCAGCGCAGTGCGTAAACGTCGGTGCGACAACGGAACAAATCGAAAAGAACCGCACCTTATGAGCGGAGCTGGAGTCCATTGTCACCGGTGAGGCCGGCACCCCCGTCACCGTCGCCTGGTCACCGGAGGCCGCGCGTGCCTGTTCCTCACTCAATTGAAGGAGATGACGCAAACTCGCGTTGTCGGCACGCGCATGTCTAACTCACCGGGGAAACTCTCGACACCGCTAACGGCCAACTCCTTTGTGCAGCACACTGTTCGGCGGAAGGGCCTACTGCCGCCAACGCTCCCCGAGCGCTTTCGCCGCGGTGGACACCTTCATGACCAGACGACGCTCGCGGTTCGTGACGGGGACGAAATGGTAGTGCTCGTAGAAGGATTGCGCCTCGTCGTCTATGGCATCGACGACGATGAGCCGGCCGCCGCCGATTTCCGATGCGGCGACGGCTTTGCCTAGTGCGTCCAGAAGCAGCTGCTCGCCATATCCCTGTCCCCGTAGAGATGTGTCGATCGCCAGGCGGGCAATCAAGTATCCGGGTATGCGGGAATAGCCACCGGCCATGGATCCCGAGACGCCGTCGTCGTTGCGTACTACTTCGGTGGGGCAGATGGCGAAATAGGCACTGACTTTCGGTTCGCCGAGCGGGGTCCACACGTAGACGTGCGCGACCCCGCTGCTGTCCGCGCGACGGGCATGGGCGATGAGCCAGGTATTCAGCGACTCCTTACCGCAGTCGAACCCTTCCAGCGTGTGGGCGTCAGTGAGTCGCGCGGACTCGAACACAGTTCAACGCCTTGTGAAGACCGCTGGTTTCCGTGCGGCTGCCGCCAGCCGCGGCGCTTCGTCAGCAGCCTCGAGTGAGGACATCAGTTTGTCAAACTGTTCGGGCTCCATTGCCGTTACCAGCTCCTGGCGCAGGATGTCTTCGGCCCGTTGCATCGCAGCTTTCCGCACGAACTCCGAGGTCTGCTCATGGACAAGGTTGGCGGCGCGCTGGATGCGGTCCAAGGTCGCTTGCTCCGCGCGAAGCTCGATGCGCTTCGTTTTGACTGCCACAACAACACCTCCTTCTTCCTTCAGTTATCTGTGCTCGCAATTGCCGATCACTTCATTGTACGGCGAATGTACGTACACAGTGAGTATAGGTTGGGCCGGTACCGGGGACCACCTCGGGACCACACGTTATGCGCGAGGCCAAACGATCTGCACTTCCGTGAACGTCGCACACCGCGCCCTTGCAACGAAAACCGCCGACGACCTGCGAAAACACGCTACCGCTACTTCCTGGGGGTCAAGTGGTCGCAGGTTCAAATCCTGTCAGCCCGACCAAGCCTACGAATGGCGGCGGCGAACGCCTCGCCCGCGGCGGCCGCTCACCGTGATGAGAGCATGGGCCCGATGACAACCCACACCTGCATGGGCTGCGGGCTCAAAACCCGCTACTCCTACGGGCGCCACTGCGTGGGTTGCGGCCGACAGACCCGCCGCTCGTATTACGGCGAGTGGGCGGATCGGTATCAGCAGGCCGCGATCGCTTTTGCAGCGCCCGCGAGGATCGTCAGCATGGGCGAGAAGCATCCGACGGCCGCGTTGACGTTGGGGGTGCCCGGCTCGCTCATCGCCATGGCCGCTGTCGCCGCGTACCCGATGGTGTTCGTGCCGTTGCTGTTCCTGCTCGCCGTGGCTTTGGTGGCGTCCATCCGCTACGAGGAAGCCCGCAACCCCTCCAAGTAGGTTCTGCCCCGTCAGTCCTCACGGTCCGGCTCGGTGAGTTCCGGCGCGTTCTCGCGAGTCGCCATGCCGCCTTCGTGGCCGTGATCCGCGGGGCCGGGACGGCCGCCCTTCGGCTCGTCGTCATCCTTTTCCGAGTGCTTGCCCATCGCAATCTCCTTCGTCGACCGAAGGACTACCCGCAACGGCGCATTTGAAGACCTACCGCGCCTTCCGGAGGTCGGCGAGCGATTGCTTGAGCCCGCCGTCCATCCGGATCTGCACGGCGGCCACCGCCACCATGATCGCGGCGGTCACCAGGTGCACGACCGCGTCGGTGACGTTGTTGGGAAACGTGAACACGAACGCGACCCGATGCGAGAAGAACGCCCAAATGCCCGGCAGCGCACCGGCGATCGCGGCGAGCAGCAGATACAACACCGACCACGACTTGCGCATCGCGAAGACCAGGCCTGGAGCGAACAACGCAAGGCCGGCGACGGCATGCCACCCGTTGTAGTCCATTCCGAACAGCTGGACGGTCGGCGCGGTGGGCCCGATCGCGAAACTGGGATTCATGATGAAGCCGATCACCGCCTGAATGACGTGGAAAACACAAATGATCAGCAGCCCGACCTGGGCGAAACTCCACCTCACATGGCACCCCCTTGTGCGCGGCAAGATGCCCGAATACTACGCGTTGTAGTAGCACCCTGGCAATGGGGCCGCACCAAGCGGCTGAAGGTCAGTTCCGCCCGGGAATCTTCATCACGGTCCGTACGATGGGCAACAGCGACTTCTGCCACAGGGTCGACGGAATGCCAAGCGGCGGATCAAGATTGAACACGCGTGCGGTCGCGATCGTCTGCGATTCGGTGTACTTCAACAGGCCCTCGGGACCGTGGCGGCGCCCGACGCCGGACTGGCCCATCCCGCCCATCGGTGCGCCGAGGCTGCCCCACGCGAACGCATAACCCTCGTTGACGTTCACCGTCCCCGACCGCAGCCGGGCGGCGATCTGCTGGCCCTCGGCGGAGGAACCCGCGAACACGCTGGCGTTGAGCCCGTACTCGGTGGCGTTGGCCTTCTCGACCGCCTCGTCGACGTCGGCCACCGGATAGATCGAGACGACCGGGCCGAACGTCTCGTTGGCCGCGCACTCCATCTCCGGCGTCACGTCGGTCAGCACCGTGGGCTCGTAGAACAGCGGCCCGAGGTCGGGGCGAGCCTTGCCGCCGGCGATCACCTTGGCGCCCTTGGCTTTCGCGTCGTCCACATGGTCGGTTACGGTGTCCAGCTGGCCGGCGGAGATCAGGCTTCCCATGTCGATCGAGAAGTCATACGCGGAGCCCAGCTTCATGTTGCGCACCGCGGCGCCGAACTTGCCGATGAAATCGTCGGCGATGTCTTTCTCGACGTAGATCCGCTCGATGGAGATGCACAGCTGGCCCGCGTTCGAAAAGCATGCGCGGGTGGCCGCCTTGGCCGCCTTGTCGAGGTTGGCGCCGCGCGTGACGATCATCGCGTTCTTGCCGCCGAGCTCGGCGGAGAAACCGATCAGCCGCCGGCCGGCGTGCTCCGCGAGCTGCCTGCCGGTGGCGGTCGAGCCGGTGAACATCAGGTAGTCGCAGTTGTCGATGATCGCGGTGCCGACCACCGAGCCCGGCCCGGGCACCACCGCGTAGAGCGCTCGCGGCAGGCCGGCGCGATACAAAAGCTCGGCGCACGCGAGCGCGCAATACGGGGTCTGGCTGTCCGGCTTGAGCACCACCGCGTTGCCGGCCAGCAGCGCGGGCACCGAGTCCGACGCCGTCAGGGTCATCGGATAGTTCCACGGCGAAATCACCCCGACCACGCCCTTGGGCTGGTAACCCACCGTGGTCTTGCCGATGCCCGGGAGCAGCGACTGCACCGTGCGCGGCTTCAGCAGGTCCGCGGAGACCCGCGCATAGTAATTCGCGTTGGCGACCAGGTCGACGATCTCCTCCTGTGCGGCCCATCGGGCCTTGCCCGCCTCGGCCTGCAGGAGATCCATCAGGAACTCGCGGTTCTCGACGACCAGGTCGCGATACCGGCTGATGACATCGACGCGCTCGCTGACCGGACGGTTCGCCCAGTCGGCCTGCGCCGCGCGCGCCTCGGCGAAGGCGGCTTCGACGTCTTCGGCCGTGCCGACGGGGATGGTGGTCAGCGGCTTGCCGGTGAAGACCTCGTCGATCGTCTTGGTCTGGCGTGCGGTGGCGTCCTTGATCGCGGCCAACTGGCGCAAGCGGTCGAAGACCTCGGCTGACGGTGCGGGCATATCGTGACCTCTCAAAAAGCGCAGGCGTCCAAAACACCAGACTATTGGCTCTGCGATGCCGGGGGCCTCCGGTGCCCGTGGGCTTGTTTTGAGCGGCTATCACCGAGTGGATAGACGCTGATGAGTCCGAAGGGTCTGAGAAGTCATGTAGCCTCAGGTGTCGACCAACCCACGAGCCGATCAGGCAGGTGCTCTCACACAGATGATACGGCCGTCCACCGGACCGGTAGGTCCCGGACGCGTCGCCGTGCCGCCCCAACCCGCGGGCCGGTTTTCTAGATCGAGAAGTTCGCCGCTTATCTGACCTCGCGTCGATCCTCGCCACTCGCGCGTAACCACCCACAAGATCGGACGTGACCCCTTTTGCCGCGGTTCGTAAACCCGCCCTGTCCGCATGTCTCCGCTCAGCCCGAATCTCACTGATTCCATGGCGATTACCGAAGTACCTGAATACGCCCACCTCAGCGATGAAGACGTCGAGAACCTCGCGGCCGCACTGGACACGATCCGTTGCGACGTCGAAGGTTCGCGCGGCACCAAGGACCGTGACTACATCCGTCGGGCCATCGCCTTTCAGCGATGCCTGGAGGTCGCGGCCAGACTGACTCTCATCGGCAGCAGATCGAAGGCCGGATGGGCTCTCGGAACCGCAGCGCTGGCTGCGGCCAAGTGCATCGAGAACATGGAACTCAGCCACAACATCAGCCACGGTCAGTGGGATTGGATGAACGATCCGGAAATCCATTCCAGTACCTGGGAATGGGACATGGTCGGTCCCTCGAAGCACTGGCAGTCCTCTCACAACCACCTGCACCACGTGTACACCAACGTCGTGGGCATGGACGACGACCTCGGATTCGGAGTCCTGCGGGTCACGCGCGATCAGGAGTGGGAGCCGAGCGCCCTGGCGCAACCGTTGCGCGCGGTGTTGCTGGCGCTGGCATTCGAATGGGGCGTCGCGCTGCATGGCCTGTACGCGGTGCGGGATCGCGAGACAACAGAGGCCGGTAGATCTGCCCACAAACGGGTGATGATCCGCAAGATGGCTCGCCAGGCAGCTAAGGATTACATCTTCTTTCCTGCGCTGGGCCGACGGCGATGGCGCCGCACGCTCGCCGCGAACGTGGTGGCCAACGGATTACGCAACGTGTGGGCGTACGCGGTCATCGTCTGCGGTCACTTCGCGGACGGAGCGGAAAAGTTCACCCCGTCGGTCTTGGAGAACGAGACGAAACCCGAATGGTATCTCCGGCAGATGCTCGGGACCGCCAACTTCCGAGCCGGTCCGGCGTTGGCGTTCATGAGCGGAAACCTCTGCTATCAAATCGAACACCACCTGTTTCCCGATCTACCGAGCAATCGTTACCCCGAGATCGCTCAACGGGTTCGCGCGCTGTGCGTCAGATACGACTTGCCCTACACCACCGGTCCGCTGCTCCGGCAGTACCTGCTCACCGTCCGCACGATCTGCAAATTGGCGCTGCCCGACCGATTTTTGTCCGCGACCGCCGACGACGCGCCAGAGACAGCGTCCGAGATTAGATTTCGGGACGCCGCGGGCCGGCCGCACGTAGCAATCGCGGACACTGACGTGAGGCGACGCGGGTTGGCGACGGCGATGCTCACCCGCAGTAGACGAGGCCAGCCGGGGGGCCGCACCGCCTAGCGCGCAGTGCGGACGCAATAAGGGGGCTTTTGGATTGGCGCCCCGCGTATCTCGACGGGCGCACGAGTCCAGCGGCCGAGACAACGGCATCACCGGCCCTTGGGCCGTGTGGAATGCGTTCAGTCCCAGGGGTTTTCGTGCTCCACCGCTAGAGGGCGGTCACTCCCACCGCTTGGGGGCCTTTGGGCCCCTGGGTGATTTCGAACTGGACGCGCTGATTCTCCTCGAGGCTGCGGAAGCCGCTTTCCTGGATCTCAGAATGGTGGACGAATACATCCTTTTCGCCGCCGTCGGGGGCGATGAATCCGAAGCCCTTGTCGCTGTTGAACCATTTCACGGTTCCCTGTGTCATACGAATTTCGCTTTCTTTCGGAGCGGATGAAATTAGCTACATCCGGGTCAACCGTAACACAATCCAGCGAAAAAGTAGCGGGGGTTAATTAGCGCACGCACGCTGGGGACCTGCGGCATCCGATCACGGATAAACGGGCGCTATCGAGGAAGATCGTCGCCTCAGCGCTTCTTGGTGACTAGCAGGGCTTCCGCCTGCGAGATCTCGGCGGCCTTGCCGCGCTTCGCCGCTCGTTTTTCTTTCAGGGATTTACCCGATTTCTTACCCATGGTTTGCCGGGGGGACTTATCAGACATCGCGGCCTTTTTGATTTGGGGACCTGGCAGGTCCCGATTTAGCGAGCATACACCCCTCCTGCGCACCCCGGTCCCGCTATCAAAGCGGCCACCAACTAAACCGACCTAAAATTCCAAGTCAAAATAATTCGGGCCGCCTGCAACGCGCATGGTCGGCGAAAATGCACCGTGAAGTCAGGTTAAACAGGGTCAGTCGAATCCGGCGCTGATGCGTGATGTGGCCGACATGGTCTACTCGCGGGCGTCCACTTTTTGCCCGCTGATCATGAGGTTCGCGACCGTCAAGGCGTTGTTCGGGCCGGCCGCGGTCATCATGACGGTGTGCGCATCGTTTTCGTCGGTGTGCGGTGAAACCACCAGGAGGGTGATTCTCTGGCGATTGAGCCCGAGCACCTCGACGGTGTGAACCGGCTGGCGGCGGTATCCGTCGAGCCGTACCGTCTGCGGGCCGAACGCCAATTTTGCTGGCGCCGTTGCCCATTCGGTGAGGTTGTAGATGACACGACCCACGGGACCAAGCCGAACCGATAGCACTGCCAGCAGATCTGGCAGCTCCGCCGTCAGGTCGTCACTATGCGGCCACCACGCTCCATCGACATACCCGCTGCGGGGCGACTTCGGTTTCAGGCGCAGGCGCGGTGTGTGTAGCGGCGGGGCATGCCGGCCCCCGGCAGTGGTGTGGTCGTCATGCGGCGCCATATTGACGCTCCCGTCTTGGCCGCGAAGTGGGCCAAATCATTCGAATCGACGATGACATGGCTTTGATTCGTCACGTTCGAGGTATCGCCGATGGTCTTACCCTACTCCGGTCGTGTCCGAACGCGAGCGCGAATCATGATTGCCACCGGCTTGCGACGCGGCTCTTGGCGTCGCCGTGGCGCAAACACGCCGTGGCGCAGCGGATTTCATCGAAAATGCGATGACACGGTGTTCGGGTTTGCGGCTGACCTCAGCGGATCGAAACCAGTTGGTCGATCGAGTCCCGGGGCAATTCGCCGTTCACCAGGGCGCTGACCACCAGCCGATCCAGCGTGATCGCGCCCTTGTGATTATCGAGGAAGGCCGTGTCGGCAGCGTCGCGACCGGTGGCGATGCGCACCAGCGTCTGTCGCGGCGCCAGCAGCGTCGCGTCGACCACCCGCCATTGCCCCTCGACGAAAGCTTCGGCGACCGCGTGGAAGTCCATCGGATTTACCCCGGGCGCGTAGACGGATACCAAGCGGGCCGGCACGCTGACCGCTCGCAGAAGTGCCACGACCAGATGCGCGTAGTCACGGCACACACCTTCGCCGGCGAGCAGGGTGTCCACCGCCCCGTCAATCGGATCGCTCGAGCCGGGTACGTAATTGAGTCTGGTGCCCACCCAGGAACTGACGTGCTCCAGCAGCGCCGTCGGATCGCGGTCATTGCCGAATTCTGTGGCGGCGAAACCATAGAACTTGTCGGCCTCGGCGTAACGGCTCGGCCGCAGGTACATCGACTGGTCGTATTCGGTCACCGGAGCCGGATCAGTGTGCCCCACGATCGTCGCGGCGTAGTCCACGCGCAGCGTGCCGACCTCCGCGTCGAACTTGTGGATGCGGTTGCCGTGCAGTCCGCTGACCTCCAAGGGCCGGATTTGCTCTCCGTTCAAGACGAAGCGCAGCGACTCGAAGACCTCAGCACGCGGGTGCGGCGCAACGGCAATCTGGAACTCCAGCGTCGTGGCCGCAGTGATTTCGACTTCAATCTCGGCGCCCACTTCTCGTCTCATAGCGAGATAGTGCGCCGGAGGGGCCCGGATCGCCAGCCGCGCGCCGGCGATCGTCGGTGGTTGAGCATTTTTACAAACGGGTAGTGGCATAAACAATGCGCAACCAGGGGCAGTTCGACGCGATCGCCCGAGAGATGGTCCAAGGGGTCTCGGGCGTCTGTTGCGTGCTGCTCGACCGCGACCTGCGGATCCGGGCGGCAAGCCGGGCCTACGAGCGCGTCGCGCTCCGGGAACACGGCGAGTTGTCCGGGCAATACCTGTTCGACGCATTCCCCGACAATCCCAAGGACCCGCAGGCGACGGGGACGTCGAACCTCGCGTCGTCCCTCGAGATCGCGATGCGCGCCGGCCACACCCATAAGATGCGGCTGCAGCGCTACGACATCCCCGATCCCGCCGCCCCCGACGAATTCCTGCCCAAGGTGTGGAGGCCGACCAACTCCCCGCTGCTCGACCATGGCGAGCTGGTGGGGGTGGTGCATTGCGTGAAGGAAGTCTCCGAGAGCAGCCAGCTCCTTGCCGAGGTGGCCCGCGAGGTCGAGCGCGGTGACTCCTGGGATCCGGCCGAGCTGCTGCACACGCTCGAGGCCGTTAGCGCCGTGGAAGCCAGTCTTTACGCTCAGCGCCAGGAGTCGCTGGCCCTCGAGAACAAGCAACTGATGCGCGCCATCGAGACCCGAGACGTGATCGGGCAGGCCAAGGGCGTGCTGATGGAACGATTCAATATCGACGCCGGTGGGGCGTTCGGCCTGTTGACCCGCCTCTCGCAGCAGACGAACACCCGGGTCGAGCAGATCGCCCGCACGCTGGTCGAGACGAAGCGCCCTCCGCGCTCGGCCTGAGCCGCCGGCACGGGGCGGACCGCGATCGGGGCTCAGACGATGTGCAGACCCTGGGCCAGCTGCGACACCCCAACCACCGTGAACAGGATGACCAAAATCTGCCGGTGGTAGGTCCGCACCCAGTCGTGCAGCACCCGGAGCAGGGATTGCGTCTTGGCCGGCGTGACCACATACCCGACGAGGATCACCTCGACGACGGCGTACATCAGGACGGTGAACGCGACGGCGGCTCCGAACTGTGCGGTGAGCGACGCACCCGAGGCCATGATGATCGCGACGATGAAGAGGACGCCGTCGACCGGCACCGAGATCAGCCCGATCACCCACGCGACCCACGACGACCCGCCCTCCCATGCGTCGTGGATGCGGCCGAGCAGGCGCCGGACGGGGGAGCCGTCGTCGCTCGAGACATCTTGGACCCGGGTCAGCAGCCGCGGCATGGCGATGGGCGCCGCGGAGGCTGACGACGGTGCCGGCGATCGGGCGTCGGGCGAGGGTTGCGCCACCCGCTGGCGCGTCACGAAGCGCACCGTCATCGCCGCCGCGATCGACAGCCCGATCACGCCGAGGCCGATTTGAACCTTTCCGAGGGTCGCGCCCGTAGAAGGGGAAGACGAACCGTGCGCGATGTGCCCGAACATGGGGGTGAAGTTCAGCAGCATCAGGGGGAGCAAGAGCTCGGGTACGCATACCGTCAGCCCGCCGATCCAGTAGGCGAGCAGACTCGGTCCCGGCCGTGGCCGCGAGATCATCAGCAGGGCGAGCCCGAGACGAACCGGGTTGAGCGCAGCCAGAATTCCCAAGCCCAGCACTGACCCCCACATGGCCGCAGCTCTACCCGCACCTGTCGGCGCTTAAACGCCGACGGGTCGCGACCGGATGGCGCCGCGGCGGAGCGCGGCCCGCCCGAAGCTATGAGCCCGCTGTGCGCCGAATCTTGATCTTGGTCAACGGATTCGGGCGAAGCCGACGAGCGGTGTGCAAGCGCGCCCGTGAGATCAATCACAAGGCCCCGGGGTTGCCGGTTGTCCGGTCCCGCCGGCCAAAACGGCCGGTTGAATCGTGCGCCAGACGTAGCCAGCCGTAGGCGCGCAGCTTCACGCCCGAAAGCAAACGCACACTTGGTCGAACGCCGCCGTGGCAATCCGATTCGCCACAGCTACGGCGAAGCTCGATGTGTCGACCTTGCTGGCGGGGCGCTAATCGCGGTTTAGCAAGCGTCCGTACGTTTTTGCACTGTGCGGCAAACGGACGGTGTCGCCGGGTATCAATTGGCTACTGAGAATCGTCGCGCCGCGAATAGGCTGTTAAGGCCATGATTCGGCCCGCAGCTGCGGCGGGTTTATCGGTTACGCCGCGGCCACGGCGCCGCGCGCCGAGCCGCCGGACGGGGCCAGAGGCAAATATTTTTCGTTCACGTAAGCGACGCCAGGAATGCCGGGCCGGCAAATTCATTATTTCCCTAGGTCGCTTGTGAAAAAGGACGGTATGGCACCCGTGCCGTGGCGATGTCAACGGTGCCGAGCGTCAAAGTTGTTTGCTGGGCAGCGAGACACGAGTGCAACAACGGCCGCTGTTAATGTCTTACGTGAGAACGTAATTCAAATGTTTCGAAACGAGCGGCCGGGGTACACCGCGGAGCGTGAATGGCAACATTGACGTTCGTGTGGCCTACCCGGGTAGGGGGTCTGCCATGGCCGTCATGGCTCAGTTGCCACCGCGTCCAAACTCACGGGCGCCGTTTTCGACCGCATCTGATCGAGCCTGACGGCTCAATCCTTAAGTGCCGCACGGTACTTCGTGTGGTGCGCAGCGCTTGGAGTTTCGTTTCGGTGTTAGGGGGTCCATCAATGCAGCTCAATCCGTTCGACGACGACGGCGGCAGTTTTTTCGTCCTGGTCAATAACGAAGAACAACACAGTCTTTGGCCAACTTTTACTACCGTTCCCGCCGGTTGGAGAGTAGTTTTTGGGCAAGCCGACCGCGCCGCATGCCTGCACTACATCGAAGAACACTGGCCCGATATCCGGGCGAAAAGCCTCCGCGACACGCCGACCCGCGCCGGTTTGTGATGTTTACACCGATGTCATATGAAGGACTTCGGTAGAGCTTGGGGGGTTCAGTGGAGCGTGGTGGTGACCGGGCACTCCCGGTAACACGAGGCCAGCTCGATATCTGGTTAGCACAACAGGCCGGCCATTTCGACGCGGCGTGGCAGCTGGGCGTGCTGGTCCGTATCGACGGGGCGATCGACCCCCGTCTGTTGCACCAAGCTATGCGACACGTGGTCAACGAGGCCGAGAGCCTGCGGGCCTCGTTCTTCGAGGCCGACGGCCAGGTCTTCCAGAAGGCCGTCGACTACGACGACGTCGACTTGGTCTTCTACGACCTGACGGAATCGCCGGATCCGGAGCGGGAAGTCCGCGAGACTGCGGCATCGATCCAGCGAACGCCGATGCCGCTCACCGGCCCGATGATCAAATTCGCTTTGTTCCGTACGGGTCCCGACGAGTACTACTGGTTCACCGTCTGCCATCACATCGCCATCGACGGCATGGGCATCGCGCTGACCGGACGACGTATCGCCGCCGTCTACTCCGCGCTGGCCGCCGGCAAGCCAGTTCCCCCCGCCTTCTTCGGCTCCCTGCATGACCTCGTCAGCGGCGAGCTGGAATACGAGGGGTCCGCCAAATTCCGTGAAGATCAAGAGTATTGGGTTGCGCACCGCCCCGCGGGGAGCGGGGCGGACTATCCGGCACCGGCGCTGAATGACGGGCGAGACCCGTATTCACCTTCTCCGCCAGTGCAACTGGATCAGTCCGTGGTCGGCAGGGTCAAAGAGTTGTCCAAGACGTTGGGCATCCGTCGGTCATCGGTACTCACCGCGGCCTGCGCGCTTCTGGTGCGGGGTTGGTGCGCCGACGGTTCCGACGAAGTCGTGCTCGACTTTCCGGTCAGCCGGCGCGTCGACCCGGAGTCGAAGACGCACCCCGGCATGCTCGCCGGCGTGGTGCCCCTGGTGCTGAAGGCCGCGCCGGACACCTCGTTCGCCGACTTTTGCCGGCATGTTGACCAGCGGTCTCGAGAGGCGTTGCGCCATCAGCAATTCCCGACGCGGACGCTGGACGGCGAAGGCGGCTTCAACGGCCCGCGGCAGGCGCCCAACCGGGTGGTCGTCAACTTCGTCCCCGCCCGCCTCACCCTCAGCCTCAACGGCATCCCGGCGACCGCGACCTACACCAGCTTCGGGCCGGTTGGCCACTTCGGACTCTTCTTCCTCGGATTCGGCGACCAGCAATTCCTGAGCACTGTCGGTACCGGGCAACCGTTTTCGAATTTCGACGTCGCGGACCTGGCCGAACGGCTGCAGCGTGTGCTGGCGACCATGGTCGCCGATCCGAGCCGGCGCCTGGCGTCGCTGGATGTGCTGCGGTCCGCGGAGCGCACACGCCTGGAAGAACTTGGTAATAAGGAGGTTTTGAACCTGCCGGCGAGCGCGCCCATGTCGGTGCCGGAACTGTTCGCCACCCAGGTGGCGCGCACGCCCGAGGCCGTGGCGCTGGTGTGTGAGGGCCGGTCGGTGACCTACCGGGAACTCGATGAGGCGTCCAACCGGCTGGCGCATCTATTGACCGGACTGGGCGCAGGCCCGGGACAGACTGTGGCGCTGATGTTTTCGCGGTCGCCTGAAGCCGTCGCGTCGATCCTGGCGGTCCTCAAGACCGGTGCGGCCTACCTGCCGATCGATCCGTCCTCGCCCGAGTCGCGGATCGGGTTCATGCTCGACGACGCCAAACCCGTTGCCGCGCTGAGCACCGTCGATCTGGCCGACCGCCTCGACGGCCACGCCGTGCCGGTCATCGATGTCAACGATTCGCGCATCGACGCCCAGCGCGCCGACGCCTTGCCGGCGCCCGGTCCGGACCACGTCGCCTACCTGATCTACACCTCGGGCACCACCGGTGTCCCCAAAGGCGTCGCGGTCACGCATCGCAACGTGACGCAGCTGTTGGGATCGCTGGACGCCGGCCTGCCGCCGTCGGGCGTGTGGTCGCAGTGCCACTCGTACGCGTTCGACGTCTCGGTGTGGGAGATCTTCGGCGCGCTGCTGCGCGGCGGGCGGCTGGTCGTGGTCCCCGAGGACGTCACGCGCTCACCCGACGAACTGCACGACGTGCTGGCCGGCGAGGACGTCAGCGTGTTGACCCAGACCCCGTCGGCCGTGGCGATGCTCTCGCCCGAGCGGCTTTCGGCGGCGTCGCTGGTGGTGGTGGGCGAGGCCTGCCCGGCCGAGGTGGTGGACCGCTGGGCGCCGGGCCGGGTGATGGTCAACGCCTACGGCCCGACCGAGACGACCATGTGCGTGGCGATCAGCGCGCCACTGACGAAGGGATCCGGGATCCCGCCGATCGGTTCCCCGGTGCCGGGTGCGGCGTTGTTCGTGCTCGACGGCTGGCTGCGCCCGGTGCCGCCGGGCGTCGTGGGGGAGTTGTATGTCGCCGGCGACGGGGTGACCAGCGGCTACGTCGGCCGGACCGGGCTGACCGCGTCACGATTCGTGGCCTGCCCGTTCGGTGGGGCGGGCGCGCGCATGTACCGCACCGGGGACCTGGCGTCCTGGGGCGATGACGGTCAACTGCAGTACCTCGGCCGCGCCGACGAACAGGTCAAAATCCGCGGCTACCGCATCGAACTCGGCGAAATCCAGGCCGCGCTGGCCGCGCTCGACGGCGTCGACCAGGCCGTGGTGATCGCCCGCGAGGACCGCCCCGGCGACAAACGCCTGGTCGGTTACGTCACCGGCATCGCCGACCCCGTCGAGGCGCGCGCCGCACTGGCCGAGCGGCTGCCGGGCTACATGGTGCCGGCCGCGGTGGTCGTCCTCGAGGCGCTCCCGCTGACGCCCAACGGCAAACTCGACACCCGCGCTCTGCCGACGCCCGAATACACGACGGGCGAGTACCGCGCCCCGGGCAACGCGGTCGAGGAGATCCTGGCCGGCATCTACGCCGAGGTGCTCGGCGTGCAGCGCGTCGGCGTCGACGAGTCCTTCTTCGAACTGGGCGGCGACAGCATCTTGTCGCTGCAAGTCGTGGCGCGGGCCCGCGCGGCGGGCCTGACCTGCCGGCCCCGAGACGTGTTCGTCGAGCAGACCGTCGCCCGGCTCGCCCGGGTGGCGGGGGTGAGCGACGGAGCGGCGCAGGCGGTCGACGAGGGCGTCGGGCCGGTGCCGCCCACCCCGATCATGCGGTGGCTAGAGGGCGCGGAGCAGGCCGGCCCGGTCGACCAGTTCAACCAGACCGTGATGGTGCAGGCCCCCGCGGGGGTGACCGCGGCCGACGTCTCAATGGTGTTGCAGGCCTTGGTTGATCGGCACGCCATGCTTCGGCTGCGGGTCGAGCGCGACGGCACCGGCGGCTGGTCGTTCCACATTCCCGAACCCGGGTCGGTGTGGGCGCAGGACTGCCTGCAGGCGGTGGACGCGCTGACCGACGACGCGCTGCTTGACGCCCGTTCGCGGTTGAACCCGTTCACCGGGGCGATGCTGAGCGCGTTGTGGGTCGAATCCACCGGCCGGCTGGCGGTGATCATCCACCACCTGGCCGTCGACGCGGTGTCGTGGTGGATCCTGTTGGAAGACCTCAACATTGCGTGGGCGCTGCACAGCGCCGGACAGCCGGTGGAGCTGCCGCCGGCGGGGACCTCGTTTGCCCGCTGGGCGACAATGCTGAACGAGCACGCGCGCCACCCCGACGTCGTCGGCCAGCTGAACGCCTGGAAGCGGGTGACGGAGGCGCCCGCCGCGCTGCCCGCGGCGCGCCCCAACGTGGACACCTACGCCAGCGCCGGGCGCTTGTCGGTCGAGCTGGACGCCGAGACGACCGCGATGCTGCTCGGCGAGGTGCCGACCGCGTTCCACGCCGGGATCCAGGACATCCTGTTGATCGCCTTCGGGCTGGCATGGGCGGAATTCCTGGGTGACACCGGCGCCCCGATCGGCATCGACGTCGAGGCTCACGGACGCCACGAGGAACTCGGCGCCGACATCGATCTGTCCCGCACCGTCGGATGGTTCACCACCAAGTACCCGGTGTCCCTGGCGGTGGCCGGGTTGCGCTGGGCGCAGGTGGTTTCCGGCGACACGGCGCTGGGGCCCATCATCAAAGACGCCAAGGAGCAGCTGCGCGCGCTGCCCGACCCACTGACCTACGGGCTGCTGCGCTACCTCAACACCGACGTCGACCTCGCCGGGCCCGACCCCTCCATCGCCTTCAATTACCTGGGACGCCAAGGCGCAGCGCCCGATTCGGCGGGGGAGGGCTGGAGCATCAGCCAGGATGGGCTGTCGTTGATCGGCGCCGCCGCGGCGGTGCCCATGCCGCTGATGCACACCGTCGAACTCAATGCCGGCACCATCGACACCGGCGCCGGGCCGCACCTGCACGCCGAATGGACTTGGGCGCCATCGGTTCTCGACGCCACGCAGATCACCCGGTTGAGCCGGCTGTGGTTCGAGGCGCTGTCCGGGGTCTGCGCACATGTCCGCAACGGCGGCGGGGGGCTGACCCCGTCGGACATCGCCCCGGCCCGTTTGAGCCAACAGCAGATCGACGAGCTGGCGCGCCGGCACCACATCGCCGACATCTTGCCGCTGACGCCGCTGCAGCAGGGGCTGCTGTTCCACTCCAGCACCGCGCAGGGCGGCGACGACATGTACGCGGTCCAACTGGATTTCACGCTGACCGGGCCGCTCGACCCCGACCGGCTGCGCGACGCGGTGCACACCGTCGTCAACCGGCACCCCCACCTGGCGGCCCTGTTCTGCGAACAGTTCGACGAGCCGGTGCAGATCATCCCCGCCGATCCCGTGGTCGAGTGGCGGTACCTCGAGCTCGACGACGGCGGCGCCGGGGAGGCCGACGCCGACGCGCGAATCGAGCGCCTGTGCGCGGCCGAACGCGCCGCGGTGTGCGACCTCGCCGGGCAGGCGGCGTTCCGGGCCGCGTTGATCCGCACCGCGGACCGGCGATTCCGGTTCGTGCTGACCAATCACCACATCCTGCTCGACGGCTGGTCGCTCCCCATCCTGCTGCGCGAGATCTTCGCCAGCTACTACGGGCAGCGCCTGCCCGCCGCCGGCTCCTACCGGGCCTTCCTCACCTGGCTGGCCGATCGCGACCTCGACGCCTCCCGCGAGGCCTGGGCACAGCTGTTGTCCGGCTTGCAAACTCCCACCCTGGTCGCGCCCGAAGACCGATTGGGGCAGGGGCGCCGCGGCTTTGAGAAGTCTCGCGTGTCCGCGCAGACCACCCGGGCCCTCGGCGAGCTGGCGCGCTCGCACCACACCACGCTGAGCACCGTGCTGCAGGCCGCGTGGGCGTTGGTGCTGACCTCGCTCACGGGTCAGCACGACGTCGTCTTCGGCACCCCGCGGTCGCGGGTCGGCCAGCTCGAGGTCGACGACGCGGAGTCGATGGTCGGGCTGCTGATCAACACGGTGCCGGTGCGCGCCAACATCACCGCGACGACCACCACCGCCGATCTGCTGGCGCAGCTGCAGAACAGTCACAACGACGCGCTCGAGCACCAGCACCTGGCGCTCAGCGAGATCCACCGCGTCACCGGCCACGACCAGCTTTTCGACACGCTGTTCGTCTACGAGAACTACCCGATCGACAGCGGCATGACCCTGGGCGACGACGGCCTGGCCATCGCCGCGTTCACCAACCGCGAGTACAACCACTATCCGCTGACGGTGGAGGCCCTGCCCGGCCGCGAACTCGGCCTGCACATCGAATTCGACGCCGACGTGTTCGATGCCGCTGACATCGCGTCACTCGTCGAGCGCCTGCAGCGGGTGTTGGTGGCGATGACCGCCGACCCCGCCCGGCGGCTGTCATCGATGGACCTGCTGGACCGCGACGAGCGCGACCTGGTGCTGTCGAGGATGTCCGGGGCCGGCGTTGGGGCGCCGGTGGGCGTGGCGCCGGAGCTGCTCGCCGCGGCGGTGGCGGCGGGCCCGGACGCGCCCGCCGTGATCGACGGCGCGCGGGCGTTGTCGTATCGCGAACTCGACGAGTGGTCAACGCGGTTGGCGCGCAAGCTGATCGACGCAGGCGTCGGCCCGGAGCGCGCCGTCGGTGTGGCGATCGGCCGGTGCGCGGAGCTGGTGGTGGCGTGGTGGGCGGTCGTCAAGGCCGGTGGCATCTATGCCCCGGTGGATCTGGACCATCCGGTCGAGCGCATCGCCTCGGTGCTCGACGCCGTCGACGCGGTGTGCGTGTTGACGTGCGGCACCGACGACGTCGCGGGCGCCGGGACGCGCCCGATCGTGCGTCTCGACGGTCTCGACCTGTCAGCGTGCTCGGCGCAGGAGATCACCGACGCCGACCGGCTCTCGCCGCTGCGGGCGGGCGACACCGCCTACCTGATCTTCACGTCGGGATCGACCGGCGTCCCCAAGGGCGTCGCGGTGGGCCACAGCGGCATGCTGGGCTGGGCCGCCGCCCAGCGCGAGCTGTTCGGTCTGGGCTCGGACGCGCGGGTGCTGATGGTCGCCTCGCCGACCTTCGACGCCTCGGTCGGAGAACTGTTGCTGGCGGCGGGATCTGGCGCCGCCCTGGTGGTGGCGCCGCCGCAGGTGTATGCCGGTGAGGCGCTGACCGCCTTGCTGCACGACCAGCGGGTCAGCGCGGCCATCCTGACGCCCACCGTGATCTCGACGCTGGACCGCGCCCGGCTGGATCGCCTGGACACGCTGGTCGCCGTCGGGGAGGCCTGCCTGCCCGAGCTGGTGGACGCCTGGGCGCCGGGCCGCCAGATGTTCAACGGTTACGGCCCGAGCGAGACCACCATCTGGGTCACCTGCGCGCGGCTGTCGGCGGGCGAACCCGTTCGCATCGGCGCCCCCATCTCCGGCGTGTGCGCGCGCGTGCTCGACGCGTGGCTGAACCCCGTCCCGGTAGGCGTGGTGGGCGAGCTGTACCTGAGCGGGCCGGCCCTGGGGCACGGCTATCTGGGCCGGGTGGAGTTGACCGCAGAACGGTTCGTCGCCAACCCCTTTGGCGCGCCCGGAACAAGGATGTATCGCACCGGCGACCTGGTGCGCTGGATGTCCGACGGGACCCTGGATTACCTGGGCCGCGCCGACAACCAGATCAAACTGCGCGGACAACGCATCGAACTGGGCGAAATCGAAAACACCCTGCTGGCCTGCCCGCAGGTGACCCAGGCCGCCGTCACCGTCGCGGACACCGCGACCGGCTCGCACCTGGTCGCCTACGTGACGCTCGATCACAACGCCACCACCGACCGGGATCTGCAGCAGGACGCCGAAGACGTCCAGGAGTGGCAGCACCTCTACGACGACCTGTACGGCGCCGACCTCGCGGCCAACTTCGGCGAGGATTTCCGCGGCTGGAACAGCAGCTACACCGGCGAACCGATCCCGCTCGAAGAGATGGTCGAATGGCGTTCCGCCACAGTCGATCGCATCAAGTCCCTGCGGCCCCGGCGGGTGCTGGAGATCGGCGCGGGCTCGGGGTTGCTGCTCTCACAGATCGCCCCGCACTGCGACCAGTATGTCGCCACCGACTTCTCGGCCGTCGCGATCGACAACCTGGCGCGCGCGATGGAGCGGCTGCAGCTGCCGTGGCGCGACCGCGTGGAACTGCTGACCCAACCCGCCCACGTCACCGACGGGCTGCCGCAGGGTCACTTCGACACCATCATTCTCAACTCGGTCGTCCAGTACTTCCCCAACGCGGGATATCTGGCCCAGGTCATCGACAAGGCCATGGAGCTGTTGGCGCCCGGCGGAGCGGTCTTCATCGGGGACATCCGCAACCACACCCTGCAGGGCGCGTTCCAGACCGCGATCGCGCTGGCCCGCGGCGACGCCGCCGACGCGGCCGAGATCCGCCAGCGCGTCCGCCACGCCATGCTCGGCGAGACCGAATTGCTTTTGGCGCCGGAGTTTTTCACCTCCTGGGCGCGCTCGCGCCCGGAAGCCGTCGGGATCGACATCCGCGTCAAACGTGGAATGGCCGACAACGAACTCAACCGGCACCGCTACGACGTCGCCATCCACAAGGCTCCCGCGGCCGTGCGCTCGGTGGCCGACGAGCCCACGCTGACGTGGGCGCAGTGCGACGGGCTGCGCGGGCTGCGCGAGACCCTGACGTCGCGGCGTCCCCCCGCCGTCCGCATCACCGACATCCCGCGCGCCAGACTGATCACCGACGTCGCTGTCGAGGCCGCGCTGGCGCAGGGATTGCCCCTGGCCGACGCGCTGGCCCAGGCCTCCCCCGATCCCGACGCCACCGTCGCCGAAGAGTTGCACCGCCTCGGTGAGCGCGCCGGATATGGCGTCGCCGTCACCTGGGGCGCCCAACCCGGTACTCTCAGTGCGGTTTTCATCGCCTCCGCCGACCAGGCCGTCCCGGCGCTGACCGATCTCTACCTGGCGCCCGACGGGGCCCGGCGGCGCACCATCCACGCCAACGACCCCCGGACCAACACCAAGGTCGGCGAGGTGCGCGAGCGGTTGAGCGCCTGGCTGCCGGAATACATGGTGCCGACACACATTGTGGCGCTGGAAGAATTCCCGATGACGACCTCGGGCAAGCTCGACCGCAAGGCCCTGCCCGCCCCGGACTACCAGGACGCCGATCGGTACCGCGCCCCGGCCACCGCCGTCGAGGAGATCCTGGTCGGCATCTACGCTCAGGTGCTCGGCCTGGAACGTGTGGGTGTCGACGACTCGTTCTTCGACCTGGGTGGGGATTCGCTGTCGGCGATGCGCCTGATCGCCGCGGTCAACACCAGTTTCAATTCCGACCTCGGCGTGCGGGCCGTGTTCGAGGCACCCACCGTCGCCGAGTTGGCCCTTCTCAGCAGCGGGGACGCCGACCGTCCCGACCCGCTGGTCGCGGGGGAGCGCCCGGCGGTGATCCCGCTCTCCTTCGCGCAGACCCGGCTGTGGTTCATCGACCAGTTCCAGGGCGCCTCGCCGGTGTACAACATCACCGTGGCGCTGCGGCTGCGCGGGCACCTCGACGCCGACGCGCTGGCCGCGGCACTGGCCGACGTCGTGGGCCGCCACGAAACCCTGCGCACGGTGTTCGCCTCGGCCGACGGAATCCCGCAGCAGGTGGTGGTTCCCGCCGAACGCATCGGGTTCGCCTGCGACGTCATCGACGCGCGTGGGTGGCCGCAGGACCGGCTGCGGGAGAGCATGGAGACGGCCGCCCGGTACACCTTCGACCTGTCGCACGAAAGCCCCCTGCACACCGAGCTTTTCACCGTCAGCGACGACGAACACATGCTGGTGGTCGCGGTGCACCACATCGCCGCCGACGGGTGGTCGATCACCCCGTTCGCGCGCGACCTCGGAATCGCCTACGCGAGCCGCTGCGCGGGGCAGGCCCCCGACTGGACGCCCCTGGCGGTGCAATACGTCGACTACACGCTGTGGCAGCGCGCACATCTTGGGGACGTGGACGATCGCGACAGCCGCATCGCCGCCCAGCTGGATTACTGGGCGGACGCGCTGGCCGGGCTGCCCGAACGCCTGCAGCTGCCCACCGATCGGCCCTACCCGCAGGTCGCCGACCACCGCGGCGCCCGGCTGGCGGTGGACTGGCCGGCCGAGCTACAGCAACAGGTCCGCCGGGTCGCGCGCGAGCACAACGCCACCAGCTTCATGGTAATCCAGGCCGCCTTCGCCGCGCTGCTCGCCAAGATCAGCGCCAGTACCGATGTGGCCGTGGGCTTCCCGATCGCCGGGCGTCCCGAACCCGCCCTCGAAGACCTGATCGGCTTCTTCGTCAACACCCTGGTGCTGCGGGTCGACCTCGGAGAACTGGGCGGGGACCCGACCTTCGCCGAGCTGCTGGCCCAGGTGCGCCGGCGCAGCCTGGCCGCGTTCGAACACCAGGACGTGCCATTCGAACTGCTGGTGGAGCGGCTCAACCCCACCCGCAGCATGGCCCATCACCCGCTCGTTCAGGTGCTGCTGGGCTGGGAGAACTTCCCGGGGGAGGTCACCGCCCCCGCCGCCGGGCTGGCGCTGGGAGACCTGCGGGTCACCCCAATGCCGTTGCACACCAACACCGCTCGCATGGACCTGACGTTCTCACTGGCCGAACGCTTCACCGAGTCCGGCCAGCGCGCCGGGATCGCCGTGACTGCCGAATACCGCACCGACGTCTACAACGCGGACACCGTCGAGGCGATGATCGACCGGCTGCAGCGGCTGCTGGCCGCGGTGACCGCGGACCCGGAGCGCCGCCTGTCGTCGGTGGATCTGCTCGACACCGCCGAGCACGCCCGGCTGGCGCAGTGGGGCAACCAGGCGGTGCTGTCCGAGCGGATGGAGCCGGTGACCGTTGCGGGCTTGTTCGCCGCGCAGGCGGCGCGCACGCCGGACGCGGTGGCGCTGACGTTCGAAGACCGGTCCATGACCTACCGCGAGCTCGATGAGGCCGCCAACCGGTTGGCACATTTGCTGGTCGACCGCGGCGCCGGCCCGGGTGCGTTTGTGGCGCTGCTGTTTTCGCGGTCGGCCGAGGCGATCGTGGCGATCCTGGCGGTGCTCAAGTCCGGCGCGGCGTATCTGCCGATCGATCCCGCGCTGCCGGCGGCCCGGGTGGAGTTCATGCTCACCGACGCCGCCCCGATGGCCGCGGTCACCACCGCCGACCTGGCCGACAGGTTCGACGGCTTCGACCTGATCGTCGTCGACATCGCCGACCCCGCGGTGGCGGCCCAGCCGAGCACCCCGCCGCCCGCGCCGGCGCCCACCGATCTGGCCCATGTCATCTACACCTCGGGCACCACCGGTGTGCCCAAAGGCGTTGCGGTGACTCAACACAACGTCGCGCAGTTGTTCGACGACCTGCGGCTCGGTTTCGCCTTGTCGGCCGAGCAGGTGTGGACCCAATTCCACTCCTATGCGTTCGACTTCTCGGTGTGGGAGATCTGGGGCGCGCTGCTGCATGGCGGGCGCCTGGTCGTCGTACCGGGCGCGGTGGCCCGCTCACCCGAGGAGTTCCACGCCCTGCTGGTGCGCGAGGGCGTCACGGTGCTGACCCAGACCCCCTCGGCGGTGGGGCTGCTCTCGCCGCAGGGCCTGGACGGCACGGCGTTGGTGATCGGCGCCGAGCCCTGCCCGCCGGAGCTGGTGGACCGCTGGGCGCCGGGTCGGGTGATGGTCAACGTGTACGGCCCGACCGAGACCACGATGTGGGCGTGCAAGAGCGCCCCGCTGCAGGCGGGTTCGGGATTCCCGCCGATCGGCTCCCCGGTGACGCGTGCGGCGTTCTTCGTGCTCGACGAGTGGTTGCGCCCGGTGCCCGCCGGGGTGGTCGGGGAGCTGTATCTGGCCGGCGAAGGTGTCGGCGTCGGCTATTGGCGGCGCCCCGGGCTGACCGCGTCGCGGTTCATGGCCTGCCCGTTCGGCGAACCCGGCACCCGCATGTACCGCACCGGCGACCTGGTCTGCTGGGGCCGCTCCGGATCCGGGGAGGGCCAACTGCGCTACCTGGGCCGCGCCGACGAACAGGTCAAGGTCCGCGGCTACCGCATCGAGCTCGGCGAGATCCAGGCCGCGCTGTCCGCGCTCGACGGGGTCGAGCAGGCGGTCGTCGTCGCCCGCGAGGACCGGCCCGGCGACAAACGCCTGGTGGGTTACATCACCGGGACCGCGGAGCCGGCCCGCGCACGCGCCGCGGTGGCGGAGCGCCTCCCGGCCTACATGGTCCCCGCGGCGGTGGTGGTGCTCGACGCGCTGCCGATGACGGTCAACGGCAAGCTCGACGCCCGCGCCCTGCCCGCCCCGGACTACCAGGGCGGCAACGGATACCGCACCCCGAGCACCGCCATCGAGGAGATCCTGGCCGGCATCTATGCCGGAGTCCTCGGCGTCGAACGCGTCGGCGTCGACGACTCGTTCTTCGACCTCGGCGGCGACTCGCTGTCCACCATGCGCCTGATCACCGCGATCAACACCACGCTGGAAACCGAGCTACCGGTGCGCGTCGTCTTCGAGGCGCCCACCGTCGCCCAGCTGGCGCCCCGCATCGCGGAGAGCTCGGGCCGGCTGGAACCGCTGGTGGCGGGGGAGCGGCCGGCGATCATCCCGTTGTCCTTCGCGCAGAACCGGCTGTGGTTCATCGACCAATTCCAAGGCCCGTCACCGCTGTACAACATGGCGGCGGCCCTGCGGCTGCGCGGGCGGCTCGACGCGCACGCGCTCGGCGCCGCGCTGGCCGACGTGGTGAGCCGTCATGAGAGCCTGCGCACCCTGTTCCCGTCGCACGAAGGCACGCCCCGGCAGGAGGTCGTGCCCGCCGAGCGCGCCGAATTCGGCTGGGAGGTCGTCGATGCCACCGCGTGGCCGGCGAGCCGGCTGGACGACGCCGTCAAGGCGGTGACGCGCCACGCCTTCGATCTGGCGGCCGAAATCCCGATTCGGGCACGGCTTTTCACCATCACCGAGGACGAGCACCTGCTCGTGATCGCGGTACATCACATCGCCGCGGACGGCATGTCGCTGACGCCGCTGGGCGCCGACCTGAGCCTGGCCTACACCAGCCGGTCCGCCGGGCGCGCGCCCGACTGGGCCGACCTGCCGGTGCAGTACATCGACTACACGCTGTGGCAGCGCGCCCAACTCGGCGACCTCGACGACGGCGACAGCCGCATAGGCGCTCAACTGGCGTACTGGGAGCGCGCCCTGGCCGGCATGCCCGAGCGGCTCGAGCTGCCCACCGATCGCCCCTACCCGGCGGTGGCCGATCAGCGCGGCGACAGCGTGGTGGTCGACTGGCCGGCCGAGCTGCAGCAGCAGGTGCGCCGGGTAGCCCGCGAGCACAACGCGACCAGCTTCATGGTGGTGCAGGCCGCCCTGGCCATGCTGCTGTCGAAGGTCAGCGCGAGTCCCGATGTGGCGGTGGGCTTCCCGATCGCCGGGCGGCGCGACCCCGCGCTCGATCAACTGGTGGGCTTCTTCGTCAACACCCTGGTCCTCCGCGTCGACCTGGCCGGCGATCCCAGCTTCGCCGAACTGCTGGACCGGGTCCAGGCCCAGAGCCTGGCCGCGTTCGAACATCAGGACGTGCCGTTCGAGGTGCTGGTCGAGCGGGTCAACCCCACCCGGAGCCTGACCCATCACCCGCTGGTGCAGGTGATGCTGGCCTGGCAGAACTTCGCCGGCCACGACGACCCCGCCGCCGGCCTGGCGCTGGGTGACCTCGAGGTGACCTCCGTGCCCGTCGAGGATCAGTCGGCCCGCATGGACCTGGTGTTCTCCCTGGCCGAACGGTGGACCGAGCGCGGGGAGGCCGCCGGCATCGGCGGACGGGTGGAATTCCGCACCGACGTGTTCGACGCCACGACCATCGAGGCGCTGATCGGCCGCCTGCAGCGGGTCCTGACCGCGATGACCGCCGAACCCGCCCACCCGCTGTCGTCGGTGGATCTGCTCGACGAGGCCGAGCACGCCCGCCTGAAAGAGCTTGGCAACCACGCGGTTTTGACCCGGCCGGCCGGCGACGCGCCGGCGTCGATTCCGGAGCTGTTCGCCGCGCAGGCCGCGCGGGCCCCGGAATCCGTGGCGCTGGTGTGCGGCGACCTGTCGGTGACCTACCGGGAACTCGACGAGGCGTCCAACCGGTTGGCGCACTGCCTGGCGTCCGCGGGCGCGGGCCCGGGACGGGTTGTGGCGCTGCTGTTTTCGCGGTCCGCCGAAGCCGTCGCGTCGATCCTGGCCGTGCTCAAAACGGGAGCGGCCTACCTGCCGATCGACCCCTCCTCGCCGGACGCGCGCATCGAGTTCATGCTCGGCGACGCGAAACCGGTCGCCGCGGTCACCACCGCCGACCTGGCCGAGCGGCTCGACGGTCGCGGTGTGACGATCATCGACGTCAACGATCCCCGCGTCGACACCCTGCCCGAGACGGCGCTGCCGGCGCCGGGGCCGGACCACCTCGCCTACCTGATCTACACCTCGGGCACCACCGGTGTGCCCAAAGGCGTTGCCATCACTCACCGCAACGTCACCCAGCTGCTGGGATCCCTGGACGCGGGCCTGCCGGCCGCGGGGGTCTGGTCGCAATGTCACTCGCTGGCGTTCGACGTCTCGGTGTGGGAGATCTTCGGCGCGCTGCTGCGCGGCGGGCGACTGGTGGTCGTCCCCGAGGCGGTGGCGGCGTCCCCGCACGACCTGCACGACGTCCTGGTCGCCCAGCAGGTCAGCGTATTGACCCAGACCCCGTCGGCGGTGGCCATGCTCTCGCGGGAGGGGCTGGACTCCGTGTCGCTGGTGATGGCCGGGGAGGCCTGCCCGGCCGAGGTCGTCGACCAGTGGGCGCCCGGGCGGGTGATGGTCAACGCCTACGGCCCGACCGAGACCACGATGTGCGTGACCATCAGCGCGCCGCTGGCGGCCGGGACGGGGCCGGTTCCCATCGGGTCGCCGGTCCCCGGGGCGGCGCTGTTCGTGCTCGACGACGCGTTGCGGCCGGTGCCGCCCGGCGTCGTCGGCGAGCTGTACGTCGCCGGATCCGGTGTCGCCGCAGGGTATGTCGGCCGGCCCGGCCTGACCGCGTCGCGGTTCGTCGCCTGCCCCTTCGGTGGGGCCGGAACCCGCATGTACCGGACCGGCGACCTGGTCCGCTGGGAACCCTCGGGGTCCGGTGTGGGCCAACTGCTCTGCCTCGGCCGCGCCGACGAACAGGTCAAGATCCGCGGCTACCGCATCGAGCTCGGCGAAATCCAGTCCGCCCTGGCCGGATTCGACGGCGTCGCACAGGCAGTCGTCGTCGCGCGCGAAGACCGTCCCGGTGACAAGCGGCTCGTCGGCTACGTCACCGGCAGCGCCGACCCCACCCAGCTGCGCGCCGCGCTGGGCGAACGGCTGCCCGCCTTCATGGTGCCCTCCGCGGTGGTGACGCTCGACGCGATTCCGTTGACCCCCAACGGCAAACTCGACGTGCGCGCCCTGCCCGCACCGGAATACACGGCCGGTCGGTACCGCGCGCCGAAAACGCCCACCGAGGAAATCCTGGCCGGCGTCTACGCCGGAGTCCTCGGCGTCGAGCGGGTCGGGGTCGACGACTCCTTCTTCGACCTGGGCGGCGACAGCATCTCCGCGATGCGCCTGGTCGCCGCGATCAACGCCAGCCTCGAAACCGGCCTGCCGGTGCGCGCCGTGTTCGAGGCGCCTACCATCGCCCAGCTGGCCCCCCGGGTCGGTGAGGGCGGCAGCGGGCTGGAGCCGTTGACGGCCGCCGAGCGGCCGGCGGTCATCCCGTTGTCGTTCGCGCAGAACCGATTGTGGTTCCTGGACCAATTGCAAGGGCCCTCACCGGTGTACAACATGGCGGCGGCGCTGCGGCTGGACGGGCCGCTCGATGCGGACGCCCTGGGTGCGGCACTGGGCGACGTGGTGGTCCGTCACGAGAGCCTGCGCACGGTGTTCGTCGCGCCCGAGGGACTACCGCAGCAGGTGGTGATCCCCGCCGACAAGGCAGACTTCGGGTGGGAGGTCGTCGACGCCGGCACCTGGTCGGCGGACCAGCTGGACGAGGCGATCGGCGCCACCGCCCGCTACACCTTCGACCTGTCGGCCCAAATCCCCTTGCGGGCGGAGCTTTTCCGCATCCGCGACGACCGGCACGTGCTGGTCGCCGTCGTGCACCACATCGCCGCCGACGGCATGTCCCTCACCCCGCTGGTGCGTGACCTGGGCGTGGCGTATGCCGCCAGGTGCGACGGGCGCGGCCCCGACTGGTCGCCGCTGTCGGTGCAATACGTCGACTACACGCTGTGGCAGCGTGCGCAGTTCGGCGATCTCGACGACGGCGACAGCCGCATCGCCGCCCAACTGGCGTACTGGGAAGAGGCCCTGGCCGGAATGCCGGAGCGGCTGCCGCTGCCCACCGACAGGCCCTACCCGCTGGTGGCCGACCAGCGCGGCGCCACGGTGGAGATCGACTGGTCGGCCGAGCTGCAACAGCGGGTCGCCGACGTGGCGCGCCGACACAACGCCACCAGCTTCATGGTGGTCCAGACCGCCCTGATGGTGCTGCTGTCGAAGATCAGCGCGAGTTCCGATGTGGCGGTGGGTTTCCCGATCGCCGGCCGCCGCGACCCCGCGCTCGACGAGCTGGTGGGGTTCTTCGTCAACACACTCGTATTGAGGGTCGATCTGGAAAATCTGGGCGGCGATCCCACCTTCGCCGAGCTGCTGTCCCAGGTGCGCCACCGCAGCCTGGCCGCCTACGAGCACCAGGACGTGCCCTTCGAGGTGCTGGTCGAGCGGCTCAATCCCGCCCGCAGCCTGAGCCATCACCCGCTGGTGCAGGTGATGCTGGCCTGGCAGAACTTCGCCGGGCAGGAGGGCGGGCCCGCCGCGGGGCTGGCCCTCGGCGATGTCGACGTCACGCCCATCCCGGTCGACACCCACACCGCCCGAATGGATTTGACGTTCTCGATGGGCGAGCGCTGGAGCGATGCGGGTGAACCCGCCGGAATCGGCGGCACCGTGGAATTCCGCACCGACGTCTTCGACGCGGACAGCATCGCGGCACTCATCGGCCGGTTGCAGCGCGTGCTGCTCGCGATGACCGCCGACCCCGCGCAGGCGTTGTCGGCGGTGGACCTGCTCGACGACGCCGAACACGCCCGACTGGACGCCCTCGGCAACCGCGCGGCGCTGACCGGACCGGCCACCGGGACGGACTCGATCCCGGCGCTGTTCGCCGCCCAGGCGGCCCGCACCCCGGACACCGCCGCGCTGGTATGCGACGGCCACTCGATGACCTACCGCGAGCTCGACGAGGCGTCGAACCGGCTCGCACACCTGCTCGCCGCCCGCGGTGCGGGCCCGGGACAGGCTGTGGCGCTGCTGTTTTCGCGCTCGACCGAGGCGATCGTCGCCATCCTTGCCGTGCTGAAGACCGGGGCGGCCTACCTGCCGATCGATCCGGCGCTGCCGGCCGAGCGGATCGGCTTCATGCTCTCCGACGCCGCCCCGATCGCCACGCTCACCAGTCCCGGGCTCGCCGACCGGCTCGAGGGCCACGACGTCACGGTCATCGCCGTCGACGATCCCGAGCTCGAAGACCGGCCCGCGACCGCCTTGCCGGCGCCGGGGCCCGACCACCTCGCCTACCTGATCTACACCTCGGGCACCACCGGTGTTCCCAAAGGCGTTGCGGTCACGCACCGCAACGTCACCCAGCTGCTGGCATCGAAAGACTCCGGGTTGCCGCGCACCGGCGTGTGGTCGCAATGGCATTCGCTGGCCTTCGACGTGTCGGTCTGGGAGATCTTCGGCGCCCTGTTGCACGGCGGCCGACTGGTCGTGGTGCCCGAATCCGTCGCGCGCTCACCGGAAGACCTGCACGCGCTGCTGGTGGCCGAGCGGGTCAGCGTCCTCAGCCAGACCCCGTCGGCGGCGGGCGCGCTCTCGCCCGCCGGCCTGGAGTCGGTCGCGCTGGTGGTCGCCGGTGAGGCCTGCCCGGCCGAACTCGTGGACCGCTGGGCGCCCGGCCGGGTGATGATCAACGCCTACGGGCCGACCGAAGCCACGGTCTACGCCGCGATCAGTGCGCCGCTGCAGGGCGGAACGGGCGCTGTAGGGCCAGTGCCGATCGGCTCCCCGGTGCCCAACGGGGCGTCGTTCGTGCTCGACGAATGGCTGCGACCCGTGCCGCCCGGCGTCGTCGGAGAGCTGTATGTCGCCGGCGCCGGCGTGGCCTGCGGCTACTGGAAGCGCGCCGCCCTGACCGCGTCGCGGTTCGTGGCGTGCCCCTTCGGCGCGCCCGGATCGCGCATGTACCGCACCGGCGACCTGGTGCGCTGGCGCGCGGACGGGCAACTGGACTACCTCGGCCGCGCCGACGAGCAGGTCAAGATCCGCGGCTACCGCATCGAGCTCGGCGACGTGCGGGCGGCGCTGTCCTGGGTGGCCGGCGTCGAGCAGGCGGTCGTCGTCGCCCGCGAGGACCGGCCGGGGGACAAGCGCCTCGTCGGTTACGTCACCGGCACCGCCGACCCGGCCGCGGTCCGCGCCGCGCTGGCCGAAAGGCTGCCGGGCTACATGATTCCGGCCGCCGTGGTCGTCATGCAGGCGCTGCCGCTGACCCCGAACGGCAAGCTGGACACCCGCGCGCTGCCCGCGCCGGAATACTCCGACGCCGACCAATACCGCGCCCCCGACAACGCCGTCGAAGAGATCCTGGCCGGCATCTACGCCCAGGTGCTCGGGCTCGAGCGGGTCGGCGTCGACGACTCGTTCTTCGACCTTGGCGGGGACAGCATTTCGTCGATGCAGGTGGTGACGCGGGCGCGCGCCGCCGGCCTGGTGTGCAAGACCCGCGACATCTTCGTCGAGCAGACCGTGGCGCGGCTGGCCCGCGTGGCCGAGGTGGTCGACGCCGACGCCGCCGTCCTCGACGAGGGCGTCGGACCCGTGGCGGCGACCCCGATCATCCGCTGGCTGCAAGACGTGGAAAGCGTTGGCGGACAGGTCGATCAGTTCAACCAGGCCATGCTGGTGCAGGCGCCTGCCGGGGTGACCGAGGCCGACGTGGTAACCATGCTGCAGGCGCTGCTGGATCGCCACCCCATGCTGCGGCTGCGCGTCGACGGCTCGGGCGTCCAGGGGTCCGGCGACTGGTCGCTGACGGTGCCCGAGGCGGGCTCGGTCGATGCGGCCGACTGCCTGCACGTGGTGGACGAGCTGTCCGACGCGGCGGTCACCGAGGCGCGGTCGCGGCTGAACCCGGCCGCCGGCGTGATGCTCAGCGCGCTGTGGGCCGGCGCCACCGGGCAGCTCGTGGTGATCGTGCATCACCTCGCCGTCGACGGCGTGTCGTGGCGAATCCTGTTGCAGGACTTGAACATAGCCTGGGCCCAGCATCACAGCGGGCGGCCGGTCGAGTTGCCCGCCGCGGGCACCTCGTTCGCGCGGTGGTCGTCGCGGCTCGCCCAGCATGCGCGCCGCCCCGACGTCGTCGATCAGGCGGAGCGCTGGACCTCGGTGGCGGCGACACCGCCGGCCCTGCCCGCGGTCCGCCCCGACGTGGACACCTTCGCCACGGCCGGACACCTCTTCATGGAGCTGGACCCCGAGACCACCGGCGCCCTGCTCGGCGAGGTGCCGTCGGCGTTCCACGCCGGCGTGCAGGACATCCTGCTGATCGCGTTCGCGTTGGCGTGCGCGGAGTTCAGCGGCGGCCGCGCGCCCATCGGCATCGAGGTCGAGGGCCACGGCCGGCACGAGGAACTGGGCCGCGACATCGACCTGTCCCAGACCGTGGGGTGGTTCACCACCAAATACCCGACGGCGCTGAACGTGCGCGGCGTCTCCTGGGGGCAGGTCGTCACCGGCGGGACCGCGCTGGGCGCGGCGCTCAAAGACGCCAAGGAACAGCTCCGGGCGCTGCCTGACCCGCTGACCTACGGGCTGCTGCGCTACCTCAACCCCGAGATCGACCTGGACGGCCCCGAACCGCCGATCGGGTTCAACTACCTGGGGCGCCAGGGCGGCGCGGGTGAGCTCACCGCCGACATGTGGCGGCCCGTGCCGGACGGCTGGTCGGTCACCCGCGCCGCCGCGTCGACAGCCATGCCGTTGATGCACACCCTCGAACTCAACGCGGCCACCGTCGACTCCGCGGACGGCCCACGCCTGCACGCCAACTGGACCTGGGCGCCGTCGGCGCTCGACGACGAACAGGTCGCCCGGCTGGGCCGGTTGTGGTTCGCGGCGCTCGCCGGCATCTGCGCCCACGTGCGCTCCGGCGGCGGCGGATTGACGCCGTCGGACATCGCGCCCGCGCGGCTGAGCCAACAGCAGCTCGATCAGCTTGCGCGCCAACACCGTATCGCCGACGTGCTGGCGTTGACCCCGGTTCAGCAGGGTCTGCTGTTCCACGCCAACACCGCGCCGGCGACCGACGACCTGTACGCGGGACAGCTGAACATCAGCATCGCCGGCCCGCTCGACCCGAACCGCCTGCGCGACGCCGTGCACACTGTCGTGAGCCGGCATCCGAACCTGGTGGCCCGCTTCTGCGACCGGTACGACGAGCCGGTCCAGATCATCCCGGCCGATCCCGCGCTGGCCTGGCGGTACCTCGAGCTGGATGGCACCGACACCGACGCGATCGAGCGCCTGTGCGCCGCCGAACGCGCGGCCGTCTGCGGCGACCTCGCCGAGCAGCCCGCGTTCCGGGTGGCGTTGGTACGCACCGCATCCGAGCGCTACCGGCTGGTGCTGACCAACCACCACATCGTGCTCGACGGCTGGTCGATGCCGATCCTGCTCGGCGAGATCTTCGCCGCCTACTACGGGCAGCGGCTGCCGGCGGCGGCGCCCTACCGAAGCTTCGTCAGCTGGCTGGCCGACCGCGACCTCGACGCCGCCCGGGCGGCCTGGGGCGAGGTGTTCGCCGGCTTCGACACCCCCACCCTGGTCGGGCCCCAGGACCGGACGGAGCTCGGCCGGCAAAGCGTCGAATCATTCGCGCTGCCCGCCGACCTCACCCAGGCCGTCGCCGACCTGGCGCGCTCCTGCCACACCACCGTCAACACCGTGCTGCAGGCCGCCTACGCGCAACTGCTGGGCGGGCTGACCGGCCAACGCGATGTCGTGTTCGGCACCACGGTGTCTGGCCGTCCCGCCGAAATCGCCGGCGCGGACACCATGGTGGGCCTGCTGATCAACACCGTGCCGGTGCGGGCGAACATCGGCGCCGCCACCACCACCGCCGACCTGCTCGACCAGCTGCAGGGCGCGTACAACCACACGCTCGACCACCAGCACCTGGCGCTCAACGAGATTCACCGCATCACGGGGCAGGACGCGCTTTTCGACACCCTGTTCGCCTACGAGAACTACCCGATCGACGCCAGCGCGCTGTCGGGCAACCACGAACTCGCCGTCACCGACATCAGCAGCCGCGAATCCACCCACTACCCGCTGACGGTGCAGGCCCAGCCCGGTCGCGAGATGCGCCTCCAAGTCGAATACGACACAGACGTTTTCGACGCGGCACGGATCGCGACGCTGATCGAACGATTGCGGCGAGTGCTGGCCGTCATGACCGCCGACCCCGCGCGGCGGCTGTCGTCGATCGACCTGCTCGAACCCGCCGAACACGACCGGCTGGACGCGTGGGGCGACCGGGCCATCCTGACCCAGCCCGGCACGCCGGCGTCCATCCCGGAGTTGTTCACCGCCCAGGCGGCGCGCACCCCGCACGCGCCGGCGGTGACCTACGAGGGCCGGTCCATGACCTACCGCGAGCTCGACGAGAGCTCGAACCGGCTGGCGCACTTGCTGATTGACCGCGGGGTGGGCCCCGGCGAGTCCGTGGCGCTGCTGTTCGGAAAGTCGGCCGACGCGATCGTGGCCATCCTAGCGGTACTGAAGACCGGCGCGGCCTACCTGCCGATCGACCCGGCCCTGCCGGCGGCCCGCATCGAGTTCATGCTCGGCGACACCGCGCCCATGGCCGCACTCACCGTCGCCGCGCTCGCCGACAAGCTCGACGGCCACCACCTGATGGTCATCGACATCCACGACCGCGCCGTGGCCCGCCAGCCCGTCACGGCGCTACCGGCGCCGGCACCCGAACACGTCGCCCACATCATCTACACCTCCGGCACCACCGGCGTGCCCAAAGGCGTTGCGGTGAGCCACCACAACGTGACCCGGCTGTTCGACGCGCAGGCCGTCGGCGTCGAATTGTCGGCCGACCAGGTGTGGACGCAGTTCCATTCGTACGCCTTCGACTTCTCGGTGTGGGAGATCTGGGGTGCGCTGCTGCACGGCGGGCGCCTCGTCGTGGTCCCCGATTCGGTGGCCCGCTCGCCGATGGACTTCCACGCCCTGCTGGTCGGCGAGAAGGTCACCGTCTTGAGCCAAACCCCGTCGGCGGTGCGGATGCTCTCGCCGCAGGGACTGGATGCCGCGGCGCTGGTGATCGGCGCGGAGCCCTGCCCGCCGGAACTGGTGGACCGCTGGGCGCCCGGGCGGGTGATGGTCAACGTCTACGGCCCGACCGAGGCCACGATCTTCTCGACGACGAGCACGCCGTTGAGCGCGGGTTCGGGTGCGCCCCCGATCGGCTCGCCGGTCCCCGGGGCCGGGTTGTTCGTGCTCGACGGGTGGCTGCGCCCGGTACCGGCCGGCGTGGTCGGCGAGCTGTACGTGGCCGGGCGCGGCGTGGGCTACGGCTACTGGAAGCGGTCCGGGCTGACCGCGTCGCGGTTCGTGGCGTGCCCGTTCGGCGAGCCGGGATCCCGCATGTACCGCACCGGCGACCTGGCGCGCTGGGGCACGGACGGCCAGCTGCAATACCTCGGCCGCGCCGACGAGCAGGTCAAGATCCGCGGCTACCGCATCGAGGTCGGCGAGGTGCGTTCGGCGCTGGCCGCGCTCGACGGGGTGGACCAGGCCGTCGTCGTCGCCCGCGAGGACCGCCCCGGTGACAAGCGCCTCGTCGGCTACATCACCGGACCCGCCGACCCGGCCGGCGCGCGCGCCGAGCTGGCCGAGCGGTTGCCGGCCTATATGGTTCCGGTGGCCGTGGTGGCGCTCGACGCGCTGCCCATGACCGTCAACGGCAAGCTCGACACCCGCGCCCTGCCGGCGCCCGAATACTCCGCCGCCGGGTATCGCTCGCCGACCACCCCCACCGAGGAGATCCTGGCCGGCATTTACGCCCACGTGCTCGGCGTCGAGCGGGTCGGGGTCGACGACTCCTTCTTCGACCTCGGCGGCGACAGCATCTCGGCGATGCGCGTCATCGCGGCGATCAACAGCGCCATGGACACCGGCGTTCCGGTGCGCGTCATCTTCGAGGCGCCCACCGTCGCCCAGTTGGCGCCGCGCATCGGGGAGGACACGGGCCGGCTGGACCCGCTGGTGGCGGGCGCCCGGCCGGCGGTGATCCCGCTGTCGTTCGCCCAGAGCCGGCTGTGGTTCCTCGACCAGCTGCAGGGACCGTCCCCCGTCTACAACATGGCCGCGGCGCTGCGGATGCACGGGCGGCTCGACGCGCACGCGCTCGGCGCCGCGCTGGCCGACGTGGTGGCCCGCCACGAGAGCCTGCGGACGGTGTTCGCCGCGCCGCAGGGAACACCCCAGCAGGTGGTGCTCCCCGCCGAGCGGGCCGATCTGAGCTGGCGGATGGTCGACGCCCGCGGGTGGTCGGCCGGCCGGCTGCGCGAGGCCATCGACATCGCCGCCGCCGAAACCTTCGACCTGGCGACCCAAATCCCGCTGCGCGCTTCGCTTTTCCGCGTCGCCGAGGACGAACACGTGCTGGTCGCCGTGGTCCACCACATCGCCGCGGACGGCTGGTCGCTGCGACCGCTGGTGCGCGACCTGGGCATGGCGTACGCCAGCCGGTCCGCCGGGCGGGCCCCCGACTGGGAGCCCCTGCCGGTGCAATACGTCGACTACACCCTGTGGCAGCGCGACCAGTTCGGCGAGCTGGCCGACAGCGGCAGCCGCATCGCCGAGCAGCTCGCCTACTGGCAGGAGGCGCTGGCCGGCATGCCCGAGCGGCTTCAGTTGCCCACCGACCGGCCCTACCCGCAGATCGCCGATCAGCGCGGCGCGGCCGTCGAGGTCGACTGGCCGGCGGACCTGCAGCAGCAGGTCGCCGGGCTGGCCCGCGAGTACAACTCGACCAGCTTCATGGTGGTGCAGGCCGCCCTGGCGGTGCTGCTGTCGAAGATCAGCGCCAGCACCGACGTGGCGGTGGGCTTCCCGATCGCCGGGCGGCGCGACCCCGCCCTCGACGAGCTGGTCGGCTTCTTCGTCAACACCCTGGTGCTGCGGGTCGACCTGGCCGGCGATCCCTCCTTCACCGACCTGCTCGCCCGGGTGCGCGCCCGCAGCCTCGAGGCGTTCGAGCACCAAGACGTGCCCTTCGAGGTGCTGGTCGAGCGGGTGAACCCGGCGCGGAGCCTGAGCCATCACCCGCTCGTGCAGGTGATGCTGGCCTGGCAGAACTTCGCCGGCCAGGACGGCGACCCCGGTGCCGGGCTGGCCCTGGGCGACGTGCGGGTCACCTCGATCCCGCTGGACACCCAGGTGGCCCGCATGGACCTGGTGTTCTCGCTGGCCGAACGCTGGACCGACGGCGACGAGCCCGCCGGGATCGGCGGGCGGGTCGAGTTCCGCACCGACGTGTTCGACGCGGACAGCATCCGGGCGCTGATCCGGCGGCTGGAACGAGTCCTGACGGCGATGACCGCCGACCCCACCCGCCCGATGTCGTCGGTGGACCTGCTCGACGCGGCCGAGCACGCCCGGCTGGACGCCCTGGGCAACCGCGCCGTGCTCACCGCACCGGCGACCGAGGCCGGCTCGATCCCGGCGCTGTTCGCCGCGCAGGCGGCGCGCACCCCCGACGCGGTGGCCCTGAGCTTCGAGGGCCGCTCGTGGACCTACCGCGAGCTCGACGAGGCCGCCAACCGCCTCGCGCACCTGCTCGCCGGCTTCGGCGTGGGGCCCGGCGAGCGGGTGGCCCTGCTGTTCGGCCGGTCGGCCGACGCGATCGTCGCGATCCTCGCGGTGCTCAAGTCCGGCGCCGCGTACCTGCCGATCGACCCGGGGCTGCCGGCCGAGCGGATCGGGTTCATGCTCTCCGACGCCGCGCCGATGGCCGCGATCAGCACGGGCGAGCTCGCGGCGCGGCTGCGCGGGCATCACGTCGTCGTCCTCGACGTGAACGACCCGGCGATCGACGCCCAGCCGGCCACCGCTCTGCCGGCGCCGGACGCGGACGACATCGCCTACCTGATCTACACCTCGGGCACCACCGGGGTGCCCAAAGGCGTTGCGGTGAGCCACCGTAACGTCGCCCAGCTGCTGGCAGCCCAGGACTCGGGCCTGCCGCGCGAAGGCGTGTGGTCGCAGTGGCACTCGCTGGCCTTCGACGTCTCGGTCTGGGAGATCTTCGGCGCGCTGCTGCACGGCGGGCGGCTGGTGGTCATCCCGGACTCGGCGGTGCGATCCCCGCGGGACTTCCACGCGCTGCTGGTCGACGAACGGGTCAGCGTGATCAGTCAGACCCCGTCGGCGGCGGGCGTGCTGTCGCCCGAGGGGCTCGAATCGGCCACCCTGGTGGTCGCGGGGGAGGCCTGCCCGACGGAGCTGGTGGACGCCTGGGCGCCGGGACGGGCGATGATCAACGCCTACGGCCCCACCGAGGCGACGGTGTACGCGGCGGTCAGCGCGCCACTCAAGGCCGGATCGAACGTCGTTCCCATCGGATCGCCGGTGCCCGGCGCGGGGCTGTTCGTGCTGGACGAGTCGCTGCGGCCGGTGCCGCAAGGCGTCGTCGGCGAGCTGTACGTGGCCGGCGCCGGCGTGGCCTGCGGCTACTGGAAGCGGTCCGGCCTGACCGCGTCGCGGTTCGTGGCGTGCCCGTTCGGGGCGCCCGGATCGCGCATGTACCGGACCGGTGACCTGGTGTGCTGGGGCTCCGACGGGCAGCTGCAGTACCTGGGCCGCGCCGACGACCAGGTCAAGGTCCGCGGCTACCGCATCGAACTCGGCGAGGTGCGTTCGGCCCTCGCCGCCCTCGACGGGGTGGACCAGGCCGTCGTCATCGCGCGCGAGGACCGTCCCGGCGATAAGCGTTTGGTCGGCTACGTCACCGGCGCAGTGGACCCGGCCCAGCTGCGCGCCCGGCTGGGCGATCGGCTCCCGGCCTACATGGTCCCGGCGGCGGTCGTGGCGCTCGACGCGCTGCCGCTGACCCCCAACGGCAAGCTCGACGCGCGGGCCCTGCCGTCACCGGAATACACCGACGCCGATCGCTATCGCGCCCCCCAGACCCCGGTCGAGGAGACCCTGGCCGCCATCTACGCCCAGGTCCTGGGGGTCGAGCGGGTCGGGGCCGACGATTCGTTCTTCGACCTGGGCGGGGACAGCATTTCCTCGATGCAGGTGGTGACCCGGGCCCGGGCCGCGGGCCTGGCGGTGCGGACCCGCGACATCTTCACCGAGCAGACCGTGGCCCGGCTGGCCCGGGTGGCCGTCGCGGCCGACGGCGAGGACGGCGTGGTCGACGAGGGCACCGGGGCGATCACCGCCACCCCGATCATCCGC
The DNA here is from genome assembly GCF_035666375.1 of Mycobacterium sp. 5-140-3-2. NCBI lineage: Bacteria > Bacillati > Actinomycetota > Actinomycetes > Mycobacteriales > Mycobacteriaceae > Mycobacterium > Mycobacterium sp. 5-140-3-2. The sequence continues at coordinate 2,973,454 of NZ_CP142025.1, read as the reverse complement.
TGGCTGCGCGGGGTGGAAAGTGCGGGCGGTCCGGTCGACCAGTTCAACCAGACGATGGTGCTGCAGGCCCCCGCCGGGGTCACCGAGGCCGACGTGGTGACCGTGTTGCAGGCCCTGCTGGATCGGCACGCCATGCTGCGCCTGCGGGTGGACCGCCATTCGGACGACGACGCCGGCGAGTGGTCGCTGCAGGTGCCCGAGCCGGGCTCGGTGGACGCCGCGCACCGCGTGCTCTCGGTGGACGAACTGACCGACGCGGCGGTCGTCGAGGCGCGGTCCCGGTTGAACCCGGCCGCCGGGGTGATGCTCAGCGCGCTGTGGGTCGCACCCACCGGCCAGCTGGTGCTGATCGTTCACCACCTGGCCGTCGACGGGGTGTCCTGGCGGGTCCTGCTGGAAGACCTCAACATCGCCTGGGGCCAGCACCACCACGGGCAGCCGGTGGCGCTGCCCACCGGCGGGACGTCGTTCGCCCGCTGGGCGTCATTGCTGGCCGAGCGCGCGCACGCGCCCGCGGTGACCGAGCGGGCCGAAGCCTGGCGTCGGGTCGCGGCGACCCCGCCCGCGCTGCCGGCCGTGCGTCCCGGCCTGGACACCTACGAGACCGCCGAGAACCTGTCGGTGCTGCTGGACGTCGAGACCACCCGCACGCTGCTCGGCGAGGCGCCGGCCGCCTTCCACGCCGGGATCAACGACATCCTGCTGGCCGGGTTCGCGCTGGCCTGGGCGGAATTCCTGGGCAACGCGGGCGCCCCGATCGGCATCGACGTCGAGGGCCACGGCCGCGACGAGGAGCTGGCCGCCGGCGTGGACCTGTCCCGCACCGTGGGCTGGTTCACCGCCAAATACCCGGTGGCCCTCAACGTCGGCGGCCTGTCCTGGGCGGACGTCGTGGCCGGCGCGCCGATCCTGGGCGCGCTGCTCAAAGACGCCAAGGAGCAGCTGCGCGCCCTGCCCGACCCGCTGACCTACGGGTTGCTGCGCTACCTGAACGACGAGGTCGACCTGGACGGCCCCGACCCGACGATCGGGTTCAACTACCTCGGCCGGCTGGGCGGGGCGGCCGCCGAACTTTCCGACGAGCTGTGGCGGATCAGCCGGGACGGCTCGGCGGCCACCGCCGCCAGCACCGCGGTGCCCATGCCGCTGATGCACACCGTGGACCTCAACGCCGGCACCATGGACACCGAGGACGGCCCCCAGCTGCACGCAACCTGGACGTGGGCGCCCTCGGCGCTCGACCGCGAGCAGGTGGCCCGGCTGAGCACGCTGTGGTTCCAGGCGCTGGCCGGCATCTGCGCGCACGTGCGCGACGGCGGCGGCGGACTGACCCCGTCGGACATCGCGCCGGCCCGGCTGAACCAGCCGCAGATCGACCAGCTCGAGCGGACCCACCGGGTGGCCGACGTCCTGCCGCTGACCCCGTTGCAGGAGGGGCTGCTGTTCCACGCCACCACCACGCGGGGCTCCGACGACCACCTCTACGTGGTCCAGCTGGACCTCAGCCTCGCCGGTCCGATCGACCGCGACCGGCTGCGCGACGCGATGCACGCGGTGATCATCCGGCATCCGCACCTCGTCGCCCGGTTCAGCGACCGGTTCGACGAGCCGGTGCAGATCATCCCCGCCGACCCGGCGATGGCCTCGCGCTACCTCGAGGTCGCGGCCAACGGGTCCGAACCCGAGGAGCAGATCCAGCGCCTGTGCGCGGCCGAACGCGAAGCCGTCTACGACCTGGCCGACGAGCCCGCCGTGCGGGCGGTGCTGATCCGCACCGGGCAGGACCGGCATCGGCTGGTGCTCACCATTCATCACATCGTGCTCGACGGCTGGTCGGTCCCGATCCTGCTGAATGAGACGTTCGCCTGCTACACCGGCCAGCGCCTCCCCGCGCCCCCGCCCTACCGCAGGTTCGTCGCCTGGCTGGCCGAACGCGACCGCGACGCCGCGCGCGAGGCCTGGGCCGGGGTGTTCGACGGCTTCGACACCCCGACGCTGGTCGGCCCGCCGCACCAGCCGGAGCCGGGCGCCCGGGGCGTCCAGTCGTTCGCGGTCCCCGCGGGGATCACGGCCGCGCTCGGCGAGCTGGCCCGCTCCAGCCACACCACCGTCAGCACCGTGCTGCACGCCGCGTGGGCGCAGCTACTGGCGTGGCTGACCGGCCAGCACGACGTCGCGTTCGGCACCACCGTCTCGGGCCGGCCCGCCGACGTCCCCGGCGCCGACGCGATGGTGGGCCTGATGATCAACACCGTCCCGGTGCGCGCGCGCATCGCGGCGGCGACCACCGCGGCCGACCTGCTGGCCCAGCTGCAAGGCGCGCACACCGAGACCCTCGACCACCAGCACCTGGCACTGAGCGAGATCCACCGAATCACCGGTCAGGACAAGCTGTTCGACACCCTGTTCGCCTACGAGAACTACCCGCTGGACACATCGGCGATGGCCGTCGACCACGAGCTGGGCATCACCGACGTCAACATGTTCGAGCGCAACCACTACCCGTTGACGATGCAGGCCGCGCTGTCCGGCGAGGAACTGGGCCTTCGGGTCGAATACGATGCCGCCGTCTTCGACGCGCACACGATCGGCGCGCTGGGCGAGCGGTTCGAGCGGGTGCTGGTCGCGATGACCGCCGATCCCGCCCGGCCGCTCTCGTCGGTGGACCTGCTCGACGGGTCCGAACACGCGCGCCTCGACGAGGTCGGCAACCGGGCGGTCCTGGCCCGCGCGCCGCTCGAATTCCCGTCGATTCCGGCGTTGTTCGACGCGCACGTCGCCGGGACGCCGGACGCGGTGGCGGTCAGCTGGGGCGACCTGTCGATGACGTACCGCGAACTCGACGACGCCGCCAACCGGCTGGCGCACCTGCTGACCGGCCACGGCGCGGGCCCGGGACAGGCTGTGGCCCTGCTGTTTTCGCGCTCGCCGCAGGCGATCGTCGCGATCCTGGCGGTGCTCAAGACCGGCGCGGCGTACCTGCCGATCGACCCGGCGGCGCCCGCCACCCGGATCAGATTCATGCTCGAGGATTCCGCGCCGGTCGCGGCCGTCACCACCACGGGCCTGCGCTCGCGGCTGGACGGGTGCGACGTCACCGTCATCGACATCGAGGACGCACCGACCGACACCGCAGCGGGCACGCCGTTGCCGGCGCCCCCGCCCGACGGCATCGCCTACATCATCTACACCTCGGGCACCACCGGCGTTCCCAAAGGCGTTGCGATCACTCATCGCAACGTGACGCAGCTGCTGGAGCCGTTGGATGCGGGCCTGCCGCGAGCCGGCGTGTGGACGCAAAGCCACTCGTACGCGTTCGACGTCTCGGTGTGGGAGATCTTCGGCGCGCTGCTGCGCGGCGGGCGGCTGGTGGTGGTGCCCGAGTCGGTGGCGCGCTCGCCGCAGGACTTCCACGACCTGCTGGCCGCGGAGCGGGTCAGCGTGCTGACCCAGACGCCCTCGGCGGTGGCGATGCTGTCCCACGAAGGGCTGGAATCGGTGTCGCTGGTGATGGCCGGGGAGGCCTGCCCGCCCGAGGTGGTGGACCGGTGGGCGCCGGGACGGGTGATGGTCAACGCCTACGGCCCGACCGAGACGACGATGTGCGTGGCGATCAGCGCGCCACTGACGGCGGGATCCGGGACGCCGCCGATCGGTTCGCCGGTGGACGGCGCGGCGCTGTTCGTGCTCGACGGCTGGTTGCGTCCCGTCGCCGCAGGCGTCGTGGGGGAGCTGTACGTGGCCGGCGACGGGGTGGCCGCGGGTTACGTCGGCCGGTCCGGGCTGACCGCGTCGCGGTTCGTGGCGTGCCCGTTCGGGGCGCCCGGGTCGCGCATGTATCGCACCGGGGACCTGGTGTGCTGGACAACGGACGGCCAGCTGCAATACCTGGGCCGCGCCGACGAGCAGGTCAAGATCCGCGGCTACCGCATCGAGCTCGGCGAAGTCCAGACCGCGCTGGCCGCGCTGGAGGACGTCGACCAGGCGGTGGTGATCGCCCGCGAGGACCGCCCCGGCGACAAACGACTGGTGGGGTACATCACCGGAACCGCCGACCCGGGCGAGGCGCGCACCGCGCTGGCCCAACGGCTGCCGGGCTACATGGTGCCGGCGGCCGTGGTCGGGCTCGACGCGCTGCCGCTGACGCCCAACGGCAAACTCGACACCCGCGCGCTGCCGGCGGTGCAGTACACCGGCAGCGGGTACCGGGCCCCGTCGAACGCGCTCGAGGAGGCGCTGGCCGCGGCCTTCGCGCGCGTGCTCGGCGTTCAGCGGGTCGGGGTCGACGACTCGTTCTTCGACCTGGGCGGCGACAGCATTTCCGCGATGCGTCTCGTCGCGGCGATCAACACCGGCCTGGGTGCCGATCTCCCGGTGCGCACCTTGTTCGACGCGCCCACGGTCGCCGGGTTGGGTCAGCGACTGCGCACCCCCACGACGGACGCGCACGAGGTGGTTCCGGTGCAGACCCTCAAGCAGGGGGCCGGCGGTGTCCCGCTGTTCTGCGTGCATCCCGCCGGCGGGGTGAGCTGGCCGTATCAGGTGCTCGGAAACCACCTCGACTGCCCGATCATCGGGATCCAGCAGGTCCCGCGCAACGGCGACGGCGGCCCGCGGTCCATCCGGGCGATGGCGCAGACCTATGCCGACCGGATCCAGCACGCCTATCCCGAGGGTCCCTACAACCTGCTGGGCTGGTCGTTCGGTGGGGTCGTGGCCCACGAGGTCGCCATCGAGCTGCAGCGGCGCGGGTGCGAGATCGGGCGCCTGATCCTGCTCGACGCCCAACCCGGCCTCGACGGCGGCGTGGCCGTGAGCGAGCACGCCCAGGGCGAGCAGAGGGTGCTCGAAGAAGTGTTGCGGGCCAACAACATCGGCCCCGGCGAACAGGACGGACACGCCGACGAACGCCGGCCGCCCAGCAAACCGCTCGTCGCGCAACTGCTGAGCAACCTCAACGACAACATCGAGCTCTATCGCCGCCACGAGCCGGGGCGCTTCGAGGGGGAGATCACCGTGTTTTCCGCGGCCCGCGACGACGGCGATCGCGGCGCGCGGCTGTCCCGATCGTGGGCGCCCTACGCGTCCGGCCACATTGCGGTGCACGCGATCGACTGCACGCACCACGACATGCTGACCGCCGAATCGGTGGCGAGGTACGGCGAGCGGCTGCGCGACCTTCTGGGCGCGACGATGCGAGCCACCTCACACTCGCGGCGATCGCAGTGATCACCACGCGTTGATCATGGGCGTTGATGGGCCGTTGCAGCGCTTTTGGCGGACGTCACGCGCGCGCCGAATCGGGCCCCGGTAGGGTCGAAGAGGTGTGCGGAGTCACCGGGGAGGTACGACTCGACGGGCGGGCGCCCGAGGTAGCGGCGGTCTCAGCGATGGCCGCCGTGCTGACGCCGAGGGGCCCGGACAGTGGCGGCGCCTGGTCGCAGGGCCGGGTTGCCCTCGGCCATCGTCGCCTCAAGATCATCGACCTGACCGAGGCCGGCTCGCAGCCGATGGTCGACTCCGAACTGGGCCTGTCGATCGCCTGGAACGGCTGCATCTACAACTACAAGGAACTGCGCAGCGAACTCAGCGGGTACGGCTACCGCTTCTTCTCGCACAGCGACACCGAGGTTCTGATCAAGGCCTACCACCGATGGGGCGACGACTTCGTCAGCCACCTGTTCGGCATGTTCGCCTTCGCCATCGTCGAGCGCGACAGCGGGCGGGTGCTGCTCGGGCGCGACCGGCTCGGCATCAAACCCCTGTACCTGACCGAGGACAACCACCGGGTCCGCTTCGCCTCGACCCTGCCGGCCCTGCTGGCCGGCGGCGGCGTGGACACCCGCATCGACCCCGTCGCGCTGCACCACTACATGACCTTCCACTCGGTGGTGCCCGCCCCGGCCACCATCCTGCGCGGGGTGCGCAAGGTGCCGCCCGCCTCGCTCGTCGCGATCGAGCCCGACGGCAGGCGCACCGTCACCACGTACTGGGCGCCCGACTTCACCCGGCACGCCGACCGCGCGGACTGGTCGGAGCGCGACTGGGAAGACGCCGTGCTGTCCACGCTGCGCCTGGCGGTGAAGCGCCGCCTGGTCGCCGACGTGCCGGTCGGCTGCCTGCTGTCCGGCGGTGTCGACTCCAGCCTGATCGTGGGCCTGCTCGCCGAGGCCGGCCAGCATGGGCTGTCCACCTTCTCGATCGGCTTCGAGTCGGCCGGCGGCGTCAAGGGCGACGAGTTCCAGTACTCCGACATCGTGGCCAAGCGCTTCGAGACCGACCACCACCAGATCCGCATCGAGACCGAACGGATGCTGCCCGCCCTCGACGGGGCCATCGGCGCGATGAGCGAGCCGATGGTCAGCCACGACTGCGTCGCCTTCTACCTGCTCAGTCAGGAAGTCGCGCGCCACGTGAAGGTCGTGCAGTCCGGCCAGGGCGCCGACGAGGTGTTCGCCGGCTATCACTGGTACCCGCCGATGGGCTCGCCGGCCGCCGCGTCGCTGCAGGGTGCGGTCGCCGAGTACCGCGGTGCCTTCTTCGACCGTGATTCGGCCGAGCTGGCCGGCCTGCTGGGCCCGGGCATCATGGCGCCCGGCGACCCCAGTGGCCGCTTTGTCACCGAGCACTTCGCGCAGGCCGGCGCCGAGACGGGCGTCGACCGCGCGTTGCGCCTCGACACCACCGTGATGCTCATCGACGACCCGGTGAAGCGGGTCGACAACATGACGATGGCGTGGGGGCTGGAGGGCCGGGTTCCGTTCCTCGACCACGAGCTGGTGGAACTGGCCGCCACCTGCCCGCCGGAGTTGAAGATCGCGCACGAAGGCAAGGGCGTCCTCAAACAGGCTGCGCGGCGGGTGATTCCATCGGAGGTCATCGACCGGCCCAAGGGCTATTTCCCGGTTCCGGCGCTGACCCATCTCGAAGGGCCCTACCTCGACATGGTCCGCGACGCCCTCTACGCGCCGGTTGCCAAGGAGCGCGGCCTGTTTCGTGCCGAAGCGGTCGACACCCTGCTGGAGAATCCCAACGGCAAGCTGACCCCGCTGCGCGGCAACGAGCTGTGGCAGATCGCCCTGCTCGAGCTGTGGTTGCAGCGTCACGGCATCACGGGGCCGGTTGCATGACCGTGGTCGATCCGTCCGGCGACCACACCGAGGCGATCACGCTCGGTCTGCACGACGCTTCGCCGCCGGAGCTGGTCGATGCGATGGCGAAAGACGTCGAGCTCGAATTGGGTTGGGGCCGACTGATTTTCGGGCAGACCTTCGCCGACTCCCAGCAACTGGTCGAGGCGCTTCGCCGCGAGGGTCCCGGCCGGCGCGACATCTGCATCTACGCCCGCGAATCCCACGTCGTGGTCGCCGAGGCGCCGACCGAGCTGTTCATCGACCCCAGCCACACCTACCGGCTGCGCTTCACGGGCAAGAAGAAGGCCTCGCCGCCGCCGCCGCTGGGCGTGACGGTGCGCACGCTCAACGATCCGATCGACGCCGACGCCATGAACCGCGTGTACGTGCGCTGCGGGATGGTCCCCGCCGGGGTCGACGTGATCTGGGACAACCATCGGCATGTGCCGGCGGTGAAGTATCTGCTCGCGGTGCGCGACGAGGACGGCGCCGTGGTCGGCACCGTCACCGGCGTCGACCACGAGTTGCTGTTCAACGACCCGGAGGAGGGGTCGAGCCTGTGGACGCTGGCCGTCGATCCGGCCGCCGGGCTCCCGGGGGTCGGCGCGGCCCTCACCCGGGCGCTGGCCGAGCACTTCCGCGACGCGGGCCGCGCCTACATGGATCTGTCGGTGGCCCACGACAACGCCGCCGCCATCGGCCTCTACGAGAAGCTGGGTTTCCGCCGCGTCCCGGTGCTGGCGATCAAGCGCAAGAACGCGATCAACGAGCCGCTGTTCAGCCCGCCGCCCGAGACGGTCGACGACCTCAACCCCTACGCCCGGATCATCGCCGACGAGGCGCTGCGCCGCGGGATTTGGGTCGAGGTGCTCGACGCCGAGACCGGCGAGATGCGGCTCACCCACGGCGGGCGCAGCGTCATCACCCGCGAGTCGCTGTCCGAATACACCTCGGCGGTGGCCATGTGCCGCTGCGACGACAAGCGGTTGACCCGGCGGCTGGTCTCCGAGGCCGGCATCACCGTGCCGCGCGCGCGGCTGGCCACCTTCGACGAGAGCGACTTCGCCTTCCTCAAGGAGGTGGGCGAGGTCGTCGTCAAACCGACGCGGGGCGAGCAGGGCAAGGGCATCACGGTTGGGGTCGTTCCCGACAACGGGCCCGACGACCTGTCCGCCGCCCTCGCGCGCGCCCGCAAGCAATACCCGGACGTGCTCATCGAGCAGCGGGTGGCCGGCGACGACCTTCGCCTCGTCGTGATCGACGGCCGCGTCGTCGCCGCCGCCCTGCGCATGCCCCCGGAGATCATCGGCACGGGGGAGCACAGCGTGCGGGACCTGATCGCGGCCGAAAGCCGGCGGCGGTCGGCGGCCACCGGCGGCGAGTCCCGCATCCCGCTGGACGACCTCACGGAATCGACCGTCGCCGAAGCCGGTTGGGCGCTCGACGATGTGCTGCCCCAGGGCACCCGGCTCCGGGTGCGTCGCACGGCGAACCTGCATCAGGGCGGCACCATCCACGACGTCACCGCGCAGGTGAACAGCGAGCTGTGCCGGGTCGCGGTGACCGCGGCCGAGGCGATCGGCATCCCGGTGACCGGCATCGACCTGCTGGTGCCCGACGTCACGGGCGCCGACTACGCGTTCATCGAAGCCAACGAGCGACCGGGGCTGGCCAACCACGAACCTCAGCCCACGGCGGCGGCTTTCATCGATTTCCTCTTCCCCGGCCACCCCGGGCAGCCGCAGGCCTGGACGCCCGAGGAGTCCCGCTCCGATCGCGGCTGACGCCGGTCGAAACCAGAACGGAGACGCCCGTGAGTGCGAGCGCGCAAACCAACGCCATCACGACGCAGGTACCCGCACGGCTGGACCGGCTGCCGTGGTCCCGGTTCCATTGGCGCGTCGTCGTCGGCCTGGGCGGAGTGTGGGTGCTCGACGGGCTCGAGGTCACCATGGTGGGCAACGTCTCGGCTCGGCTCATGGAACCGGGCAGCGGCATCGCGCTGGACCCCGCGCAGATCGGTATGGCGGCGGCGATCTACATCGCCGGGGCGTGTTCGGGGGCGCTGTTCTTCGGTCACCTGACGGACCGGTTCGGACGACGAAACCTGTTCATCCTCACCCTCGCGATCTATCTGGTCGCCACCGTGGCGACCGCGTTCGCGTTCGCCCCCTGGTATTTCTTCCTGACCCGCTTCTTCACCGGCTCCGGCATCGGCGGCGAATACGCCGCCATCAACTCGGCCATCGACGAGCTGATCCCGGCGCGGGTGCGCGGCCGGGTCGACCTGGTGATCAACGGAACCTATTGGCTGGGTTCGGCCGCCGGCGCCGGCGGCGCGCTGATCCTGTTGAACACCGCCAACTTTCCGCCCGACATCGGGTGGCGGCTCGCCTTCGGCATCGGCGCGATCCTCGGCATCTTCGTGCTGCTGGTGCGGCGCAACGTCCCGGAGAGCCCGCGCTGGCTGTTCATTCACGGGCGCGAGGAGGAGGCCGAGCACATCGTCGGCGAGATCGAGCAGGAGGTCGAGCGGGCGACGGGCGAGCCCCTGCCCGAGCCGCAGGGCAAGCCGCTGCGGATCCGCCAGCGCAAGTCGATCTCGTTCCGAGAGATCGCCAGCGTTGCCTTCAAGCTATACCCGCGGCGCGCGGTGCTCGGGCTGGCGCTGTTCATCGGGCAGGCGTTCCTCTACAACGGCGTCACGTTCAACCTCGGCACGCTGCTCAGCCAGTTCTACGCCGTGCCGTCGGGCATGGTGCCGGTCTTCTTCGTGCTGTGGGCCCTGAGCAACTTCGCCGGCCCGCTGGTGCTCGGGCATCTGTTCGACACCGTCGGCCGCAAACCGATGATCACGCTGACCTACATCGGCTCGGGTCTCGCGGTGGTGGTGCTGGCGCTGGTGTTCGTCACCCAGGCCGGCGGCGTCTGGGCCTTCATCGGCGTGCTCATCGTGGCGTTCTTTTTGGCGTCGGCGGGTGCCAGCGCGGCGTACCTGACCGTCAGCGAGATCTTCCCGATGGAGACGCGGGCGCTGGCGATCGCATTCTTCTACGCGATGGGGACGGCGATCGGCGGCATCACCGGCCCGCTGCTGTTCGGTCAGCTGATCAACTCGGGCCACCGCAGCGAGGTCGTCTGGTCGTTTTTGATCGGCGCGGTGGTGATGGCCGCGGCCGGGCTGGTCGAACTGTGGCTGGGGGTCGCCGCCGAGCGGCGCCCGCTGGAAGAGCTGGCGTTGCCGCTGACCGTGGAAGACGCCGAAGAGGCCGAACGCCAAGGGGATTCGGCGCCGCTCCCGGACTGACGGGCCTGCCCGCTCGCGCGCGTCACCGCTCGGCTACCCGGTGAGCCTGGTCAGCCAGGCGGGATCCTGATAGTTCACGGACGTGACGCCGTCCCACACGAAGGGGGTGGAGTTGGCGTTGACGCCGGACAGCGTCGAATAGCCGTTGGCCGCTTTCGTCTTGGCCGTGCCGAGGTCGTCGCCGGACTTGATGCAGGTGATCACGGCGGCGCCGGCGCCGACCGTCTTGGCCAGTTGCGCGAATTCGCCGTCGGTGCGGTCTTCGGCGCCGCCCTCCTGCGGCTGAAAGTTGCTGGCGAACAAGCCCGAATAGAAGTCGCTGTAGAGCTTGGCGTCGTTCTGCGCGGCGACGCAGTAGGTGGCCGCGACCGCGCGGGTCGAATAGGTCCGGCTGTGCGAGCGGTCGTCGAGGAAGTTGAGCAGGTGATAGCGCACCGCGAGCTTCTTGTTGTTCACCGCCGCGTCGATGTCGGCGCCGTTCGATCGGATGAAGGTGCCGCACGGCGGGCAGATGGGTTCGTTGAAGATGTCGATCGTCGCCCGTGCGGCCGAACTGCCCACGTACACACCGTCATCGAGCACCCGCAGCGCGACGGCGTCCGGTGGTGGCGGCGGCGAAGGCGGCTCCGGCGGGGACTCAGATTCCCACGGCCGGACCACGGCGAGCAGCGCCCCGACGAGCGCCACGGCGACGGTGGCGGCGACGCCGACCCACAGCCAGGGCCTGCGGCCGGCTTGCGGCGGTGGCGCCCACGGCGGCGGGCCACCGGCGTTGCTCCAGCCCCCAGCACCGCCCCAGCCGGTCGGTTGGGGCACCGGCCCGCCGGGAGCAAATGGCTGGCCGGCGCCCGCAGGGGTGGGCCACGCCGTCGCCGCGGGCGGTGCCGGCGCGATGCCCCCGGGTGCCTGGGCGGCGAATGCCGAAGGCGGCGTTGCCATCTGGGTGCGCGCCAGGATGTCGGTGGCCCGATCCTGGTCGGGTGCGGCCAGCGCCGCGTACGCGGCGGATGACAGGTCACCACAGGTGAGGTAGCGGTCGTCGGGGTTCTTGGCCATGCCGCGGGCGATCACCTCGTCGAAGCCGGCCGGGATGCTGGGCCGCGCCGCGCTGGGCCGTGGGATCGGTTGGTGCACGTGCGCGCCGATCACGCTGAGCTGGTCGCCCGTGTAGGGAGGGGAGCCGGTCAAGCACTCGTACAGCACGCAGGCCAGCGCGTAGATATCGGCGCGATGCGTCACCTGGGAGTCGCCGAACCGTTCCGGGGCCATGTATTTGGCGGTGCCCACGGTGGTGCCGATTTGCGTCAGCTTTTCGTCCGACGTCGCGCTGGCGATGCCGAAATCGACGAGGTAGGCGAAGTCGTCGGCGCTCACCAGGATGTTCTCCGGCTTGACGTCTCGGTGCAGGATGCCGGCCGCGTGGGCGGCGTCGAGCGCCGACCCGATCTGACGGACGATTGCCACCGCCCGCGGCGGCGACAATGGCCCGTACCGCTTCAGCATGCCGGCCAGGTCATTGCCGTCGACGAGGCGCATGTCGACATAGAGCTGGCCGTCGATCTCGCCGAAATCGTGGATGGGCACGACGTGGGGTTCGTGCAGCCGCCCGGCGGTGCGCGCCTCGCGCTGCATCCGCGAGCGGAAGACCGGGTCGTTGGACAGCGTAGGCGACATCAGTTTTAGGGCCACCACGCGCTCGCGGACCGTGTCCTCGGCCTCGTAGACGTCGCCCATGCCGCCGCGACCGACCAGCCGCCGCAGCAGGTACGGCCCGAACTGCGAACCCGCCCGCGTATCCGCGGTCGTGTCATCCATCGGCGACTCCTCATCCGCCAGCCCCATGCACCGCAAACCGATTCGTGGCGCTCGCGCGGGCCCGGCCGATGGCGGCGCCGGATCCGCCGATGCGGTGGCATGCAGGCATAAGGCTAAGGTTTCGGCGACCGCGGGGCACACCGAATAGCGAAAGCCAGCTAATTCGACGGGACGCGCTTAACGGACGTCGTCATCCCCGGCGGCGCGGTCGGTGAGGCCTTCGCGCGACAGCGCCCGGACGAATCCGTAGGCCTGCATCCCGGCCGGGCCGGGATTGTCGAAGATCCACTCGTTGATCTTTTCCAGCGCGTTGGCCAGGTCGTCGCGCTTGACCCGGACCAGATACGTCCTGCGGTCGTCGTCGGGGTCCTCGAGTGACTCGGCGACCGCGACGGGATTCCGGAACGCATACGCGATCCCGTGTACGGCATCGTGATTGAGCGCCCACTGAATTTCGCTGGGGCGCAATCGGTTCACCGCCAGATTCCGATAGTCACGGTCGTGGTCTGAACTGCTCACCTGGCCGGTGATCCTTTTCTGTGTGCAGCGCGGGAGGCGACAAGCCGGGCGTTTTCATCATAGGAAGGGTGGCCGCTTGCTGCATGTCGAGCGCTTCTGCGCACCGGTGTCAGCGGCTGTACTTCAGAAACAGGTAGTCGTCGCAGACCAGCGCGTGCGCCAGGCGCATCGTGACCGGCGCGGTCAGCCGTGCCGGGTGCACGCGGTAACCCACCGGCTGGCTCGCGGCGAGCCTGGGGGCGAGGGTGACGCACAGTTCGGTGACGGCGTCGGCCTCGACCAGCTCGTCGAGCAGGGTCGGCCCGCCCTCGCACAGGATGCGGCGCATGCCCTGCTCGCGCAGCATCGCGACGGCCAGGGCCACGTCCACGGTGTCCTCGCCCGCGATCAGGACGCGCAGCCGGTCGTCGTGGTCGAGGCGCGCCGCGGTTCGCGCGCAGGTCACCAGGATCGGTGGTTGTTCGGGATCGCTGAACAGCCGCGCGGGCAGGTCGCCGCTGCGGCTGACGACCGCGATCGGCGGGGGCGCGAATCGCCCCTCGTGGTGCCGCCTGGCCCGCGCCGCGTCGCTGAGCTTCACCGGGCCATAGTTTTCGGCGCGCGCGGTGCCCGCCCCGACCAGGACGACGTCGGCCAGCCCGCGCAGGATCCGCAACAGCCGCTGATCGGTGGGACACGACAGGGGACCGGCTCGCCCCCCGAACGCGGCGGCGCCGTCGGCGCTGAAGATCATGTTGGCGCGCAGGCCATCCGGGGGATCGGCATAGAACGGCGCGAGTTCGACGATGCTGGGGACGGTGCTGACCCGGGGAGACTGGTCCACCCTCACGCCTCGTGACCGGGTTCGAGTTGGCGGACGTCGCCGAACGACACCCAGCTTTCCAGCTCCCGTGGCGGGCTGCCGCCGACCGGGGCCAGCAGGTGCCCGACGTGGTCGCCCAGCGGGAAGCGCTCCAGGATCTCGCCGACGAACCAGGCGGCCGCGTCGTCGAGGATGGGCATCCCGTCGGGGCCGGAATGCCAGGAACAGCGGGCGAACTTGTCGATCTTGTCGCTGGTCTGACCGCCGAAGAGCTCCACGACGTCGAGGTGGTCGTGGTCGAACACGTGCACCGCCAGGTGGGTGGCGTCGCGGGCCGTGCGGAACGTGTGGTTGCGCTGCGACAGGCCGACCAGGAATCGGGGCGGGTGAATGCTGGCCTGGCTGGCGAAACCCACCAGGCAGCCGGCCGGGGTGCCGTTGGCGTGCGTGGTGACGACGAACATCGGATAGTTCAGCACCGCTACCAGCTTGTCGAATGCTTCGGTTTCGGGGTCGGCCATCCGGTCAGTCTTCCCCGTCGCAGCGCCGGGGAATCGTGTTCCCGCGATTCGCGCCGCGACGCAACATCATTCGGGAGATGAGTCGCCGGACCGCGTAGGCGGCGACGCCGACGCCCAGCACCGCCACCCCGGACAGCACCGACCACCGCGGCATCGCGAAAGCCAGCACCACGCATCCGAGCAATCCGATCACCGGGACGACCCGGGGCGGTCGGCCCTCGTCGCGCCCGAGGGTGAACGCCGAGGCATTGGCGACCGCGTAGTAGATCAGCACGGCGAACGAGGAAAACCCGATGGCGTCGCGCAGGTCGGTGGTGGCGGCCAGGACCGCGACCACGACGCCGATCAGCAGTTCGGCGCGGTGGGGCACCCGGGTTCGCGGGTGCACGGCGGCCAGCGGGTGGGGCAGATGGCGGTCGCGCGCCATGGCCAAGGTCGTGCGCGAGACGCCGAGAATCAATGCCAGCAGCGAGCCCACCGCCGCGACCGCCGCGCCCGCCTGAACCAGGGGAACCAGCGGGCCCGCGCCCGCCGCGCCGGCCGTTTCGACCAGCGGCGCGGCGCTCCGGGCCAGCCGGGCCGGCCCCAGCACGGACAGGGCCGCGATCGCCACCAGGGCATAGACGGCCAGGGCGATGCTCAGTGCCAGCGGTATCGCCCGCGGAATGGTGCGGGCCGGGTCGCGCACCTCCTCGCCCAGGGTCGCGATGCGCGCATATCCGGCGAAGGCGAAAAACAACAGTCCGGCGGCCTGCACCACACCGCCGGCGGTCGCGCCCTGCAGGCGGAACGGATCGAAGCCGGGCCGTCCCGATCCGAGCGCGGCGACGATCACCGCGGCCAGCACGGCCAGCACCAGCGCGACGATGATGCGGGTCAGCCAGGCCGACTTCTGCACTCCCGCATAGTTCACCGCGGTCAGCGCGACCACCACCGCCACGGCCACCGCGTGCGCCTGCGCGGGCCAGACGTAGGCGCCGACGGTCAGGGCCATCGCCGCGCACGAGGCGGTCTTGCCGACGACGAAGCCCCACCCCGCCAGGTAGCCCCAGAACTCGCCCAGCCGCTGTTGGCCGTAGACGTAGGTGCCGCCCGAGGCGGGATAGCGCGCGGCCAGCCGCGCGGAGGACGTGGCGTTGCAGTAGGCCACCACCGCCGCGAGCGCCAGGCCCAGCAGCAGTCCCGAACCGGCGGCGCGCGCCGCCGGGCCCAGCGCGGCGAAAATCCCGGCGCCGATCATCGAGCCCAGCCCGATCACCACCGCGTCGAAGACTCCCAGGCTTCGGCGAAGCTCGCCGCCGCCGGATGGCGCGCTCATCCGAGTGGGTTGTTCTGGCGCACTCCGCGATACATGCCCCAGCGCACGAACCACGGCATCACCACGCGTTCGACCGACCAGGACGGGAAGCGGAAGGCGTGGCCGGTGGGCAGGAAGACCTCCAGGCCGTTGGGCTGGATGCCGACCAGTGAACCCCAGCGCCGCGTCGGCGCGCGATAGGTGCGCAGCGGGCGGCCCGCGAATTCGGCGAGGACGTTTCGCGCCACCAGGGCGTCGCCGCGATTGCGGGCGGAGCTGCGCAGGGGGTCGGTGGCCGCGACGTCGCCGAGCGCGAAGACGCCCCGCTGACCGGGCACCCGCAGGTCCGGCGTGACGCGCACAAACCCGCGCTCGTCGAGCAATTCCGGTGGCAGCCAACCGGTGTTGGGCCGCACCCGCCCGATCGCCCACAGCACGGCGTCGGCGTCCGCCGGGGGTTGTCCGGTGCTCCAGCGCACGGGCTCGTCGGTGAGTTCGTCGCCCGCGAAGCCTTCGCCGATCACCGCGCGGTGGCCGGGGTGCACGCCGACGCCCAGCCCGCTCAGCCGGGCGCGTATCCGCTGCCAAGTCCGCGGGTGATACTCCTGAAGCGCGGACTCGCCGGGGAAGTACAGGTCGATTCGCTTGTCCGGCCAGGTGGTCGCCATGTTGAGGGCGCTGCTGACGGCCGCCGCGCCGCCGCCCACCACGATCACCGACTCGGCGGCGGCCAGCCGGTCGTGCGCGGCGCGCAGCCCCGCGCCGATCTCGGCGGCGGACTGCAACGTCGGCTGGCGCCAGAACCCGTTGCTGACCCCGGTCGAGATGACCAGCGCGTCGTAGGGTTCGGCGATCGTCGCGCCGTCTTGGCCCCGGCCGAAGACGATGCGGGCGCCCAGGTCCACCCCGGTCAGCGTCGCCTGCACCGTGCGGACGCGATCCAGGCGGCGGAACCGGTCGAAGGGGATCCAGTAATCGCGGGCCCAATCGTGCGGGCGGGACAGCCGAACGCCGAGTTCCTGGCCGCTGACCAGCGCGGGTTTGGCCGAGATCCCGACGACGTCGGCGTGCCGCGACAGCCGGATCGCCGCGAGGACGCCCGCGTCCCCGAGTCCCGCGACGATGACGCGCTTTCGGTTCATGGCGCTATCCTGCCCTGCGTGCGGTGCGGACGAACGCCGACGAGCCGATAGCGGGGGAGGCCACATCAGTTGGACGCTCTTCTGCGCGCCCTCGTGCGGGCCTCGGCGCCCCGTCCCGCCGCGGCACAGCGCGCCGCCAAGGACTTCGAGAAGGGTTTGTTCCCGGCGGTTGTCGCCGAGATCCGGTGGGCGTTCACGCCGCCGCGCACCTGGCTGATGGGGGTGGTGGCCAACGTGGCCGCCGCCGCCGCCTGGCTGCTGGTGCAGCCGCTGACCCCGGTGGGCCGTCACCACGATTGGGTGATCCTGGTGGGCACCTACTTCTCGTCGTGGGTCCTCGCCGACGTGACCACCACCAACTTCCTGGGCGCGGATCATTACCGCATCGTTCGGGGCCTGTCCGCGGGGGTGCCGTTCGGGCGAATCCTGTTGATCAAGAACCTCGCCCTGCTCGCGATCGTCGGGTTGCCCACCCTGGCCGCCGCGACGGTGCTGACGCTGTGGCTCGAAACGCCTGCGCGCCTGGGCATTACGATCCCCACCGTGGCGGTTCCCATCGTGTCGTGGCTGGGCGTGGGAAACCTCATCTCGGTGCTGCACCCGGTCAGCGTCGAGCCGCTGGTCCGGCGCTGGCGCCAGCGCGGCGATCTGCGCCGCACGCGCAGCTGGCTGCTGGCGCTCGCGCTGCCGTACGCGCTGTACTACGTGGCCGACCCGATGAACGGTGTGGAGCACCGGGTGCTGTGGCAGCAGGTGCCCGCCCTGATCTGGCCGGTGTTCGGGCGCGACACCAAGAGCCTTGTCCACGTTGGCATCGCGGTCACCGTGTCGGTCGCGTGCTGCGTCGCCGCGCTCGGATGGGTGCGCCGGCGCGGGCTGCAGGTCAGGTGAGCTGCGGCTTGATCTCTTCGATGACCCACTGCGCGTAGTCGAGGTACTCGTCCACGCCACCGACGGCCGGAACGGGCACCGCGGTCATCGTCACGCCCTGCTCGGCGAGCCAGCCCAACCGGTCGACGATCTGCGCCGCGCTCATGCCCGGCCGATCGCTTGCGTCGCGGCGCGCGACGTGTCCTTCGCCGACCCGGTTGGTGCCCAGCCCGTGCATCACCTCGAAAGGCCGCCCGTCATAGGAAGGTTGGGACTTGATGTAGTCCAGCTTTTCGGCGATCTGCTCGGGTTTGGTTAGGAACGGCCACCAGCCCGAACCAAAGGTGGCGGCCCTGCGCAACGCGGCATCGGCGTCGCCGCCGATCCAGATCGGGAGATGGGGTTTTTGAACGGGTTTCGGCTCGAAGGCGATGTCGGCGAACGACACGTAGCGTCCTTCGAATGTCGGCGCGTCACTGGTCCACAGTTCAACGATGGCCGCCAGGTACTCGTCGGCGATCCGCCCGCGTTCCGCGAACGGCACGCCCACGAGCTCGAACTCCCGTGCCAGCCATCCGACGCCGAACGTGACCATCATCCGGCCGCCACTCATCCAGTCGGCGGTGGCAAGCGCTTTGGCCAGCACGATCGGATGCTGCAGCGGCAGGATGGTGATGCAGGAATTGACGGCGACCCGTTCGGTGGCGCCGGCGATGAAGGCCTGGGCCACCGTCGAATGCAGGTAGTGCGGCCCGGACAACTCGACGTGGTCGGTCGGGATGACGAGATGTTCGGGCACCGCGATCATGTCGTAGCCCCACTGGTCGGCGCACCGCATCATGCGCCGCTGTTCGGGGCCCGTGACGGTCGCTTCCCATGGTTGCGAAATCGCCTTGAGGCGCAGCATGTGCGGAACGGGGAAGGAGAATTTCACGGGCGTCCCAGCCAGCGGTCCATGTCCCCCAATCTAGGGTGCGTGTTGTTAACCTGGCCACGTGGACTCCGAAACGGACCCTGCCAGCAAAAAGCCGACGAACGCGGCATTGGCCGCGACCAGTCGCGCGTTGCTGTGCATGATGTCCTACGAGGAGGAGATCTCCGGCTACGACCTCAAGAAGTGGATCGACTGGAGCGTCGATCTGTACTACTGGAGCCCGTCCTACAGCCAGATCTATACGGAGCTGAAGAAGCTGGAGGGCTTGGGACTGGTCACGTCGCGCGTCGAGCGGGACGAGGGCACCCGCACCCGCCGGCTCTACAAGATCACCGAAGCCGGCATGGCGGCCGCAATCGAGTGGGTCAACGACGCGCCGGTGGACCCGCCGGTGCTCAAACACAGTGTGCTGCTTCGGGTTACGTTCGGTCACCTCACCAATCCGGCTCGGCTCAAGGAACTGCTGCAAGAACACGTGGCGTTCGCCGATGCCCGCCACCGCAAGGCGGTGGAGGATGCCGACGGCGCCGAGGGCGAACCCGCATGGGCGTATTCGGTGATCGCCTTGCGCTGGGCGGCGAAGTACTACGCCGCCGAGCGTGAGTTCGCGCTCGAGCTCATGAAGGACATCGACGAGGCCGACGCCGTCTTGAAGAAGGCCGAGAAGGGCGGGTTCGGCAAGCCGCGCCCCACGCCGGGGTATTGGCGGGAAATCGAGAAACAGGTCCAGGCGAAGCGCGGCGCCGACTAGTTCTGGTTCAGACTAGTTCTGGTGCGCCTTTCCGGTGCCGTCGCTCGTTTCCGCTCGCCCGCTCGCTGTTTCGGATATCGGAAACGGATATTGAATTCCCTTGTGTCACTGTGGTTTCTGTGGTCACATTGCGGGGTTTTGTGTCGGTGGGCCTCGATAGTTTGACGGTATGGGTTCGGGCGGCATCATCGATCGGGACGCGATCAGCGCGGCCTTCGATGCGCTTGATGCCGCGATCGAGGGCGTGGCGGGGCTGAGTTTTGATGCGCTGGCTCCTCGGGAGTGCCTGGCGTTGTTAGAGCGCTGCGAAAGGGCGCGCCGCCGGCTGCCGGTGGCTGAGCATGCGTTGATCAATCACCTGGCCCGCCAAGCCAGCATCGAAGAACTCGGCGGCCCGCTGGATCAGGCGATCGCCGACCGGCTGCGGATCAGCCACACCGAGGCCGCCCGGCGGGTCAAAGACGCCGCCGATCTGGGCCCGCGCCACGGCCTGACCGGTGAACCCTTGCCCCCGGTGTTGGCGGCCACCGCCGCCGCCCAGGCCCGCGGTGAACTCGGCGCCGCCCATGTGGCGGTGATCCGCCGGTTCTTTCGTCGCCTGCCGGGCTGGATCGACCCAGCCACCCGCGAGCGGGTCGAGGCCGAGCTGGCCGGTCACGCCGCGTATCACCGGCCCGACGAACTCGACGGCCTGGCCCACGTCCTGGAAGATTGCCTCAATCCCGACGGCCTGTTCACCGATGAGGACCGCGCCCGTAGCCGCGGGGTGACCCTGGGCCGCCAACAAGCCGACGGCATGTCGGAGTTGCGGGGCCTGATCACCCCCGAACTACGCGCCACGCTGGAGGCCGTGGAAGCCAAACTCGGTGCGCCGGGCATGTGCAACCCTCTCGACGACACCCCGTGCGTGGAGGGGACGCCCAGCCAAGAGGCCATCGATCGTGATACCCGCTCGGCTGCTCAGCGCGGCCATGACGCCCTGCTGGCGGCGCTGCGCGCGCTGTTGGCCTCTGGGGAGTTGGGTCAGCACAACGGGTTACCGGCCTCGATCATCGTCACCACCACCCTGGCCGAGTTGGAGGCCGCCGCCGGGCGAGCCCTGACCGGCGGGGGCACCATCCTGCCGATGAGTGAGGTGATCCGCCTGGCCCGCCACGCCCATCACTACTTGGCGATTTTCGATAAGGGCAAGGCCCTGGCGCTGTATCACACCAAGCGGCTGGCCTCCCCGGGACAGCGAATCGTGTTGTACGCCAAGGACCGCGGCTGCACCGCCCCGGGCTGCACCGTGTCGGGTTACTACTGCGAAGTCCACCACACCACCGACTACAGCACCTGCCACAGCACCGACATCAACCAGCTCACCTTCGCTTGCGGCCCGCATCACCGCATGCTCGACCCAGGCGGCTGGACCACCCGCAAAAACACCCGCGGCGACACCGAATGGAAACCCCCACCCCACCTCGAGCGCGGCCAACCCCGCACCAACACCTACCACCACCCCGAAAAACTCCTCCACCACGAACACGACGACGACGAAGCCGACAATCCCGGCGCCGCATAACACTTCGCGATCGCCGCTAGCTCAGATGGCGCCGACCCGCCTCGCCCGGCTGCGCCGCGCGCACGATCGCCGCTAGCTCAGATGGCGCCGACCCGCCTCGCCCGGCTGCGCCGCCTTCGCGATCGCCGCTAGCTCAGATGGCGGCGACCCGCCTCGCCCGGCTGCGCCGCGCTCGCGATCGCCGCTAGCTCAGATGGGGCCCACCCGCCTCGCCCGGCTGCGCCGCGCTCGCGATCGCCGCTAGGTCCGATGGCGCCGACCCGCCTCGCCCGGCTGCGCCGCGCTCGCGATCGCCGCGTCCTGGGCCGCGATGTAGCCGTACACCAGACCCTGCGCAATCGTCGCGCCCGCACCCGGATACGTCGTGCCGAACGCGTTCGCGGCGGTGTTGCCGATCGCGTACAACCCGGCGATCACCCCGCCGTCCTCACGCAGCACCCGCGCCCGCTCGTCGGTCCTGAGCCCACCGCAGGTGCCCAGATCGGACAGCACCACCTTCACGGCGTAGAAGGGGCCGTTGACCAACGGACGCAGATTCGGGTTCGGCTTGACCGTCGGGTCGCCGTAATAACGGTCGTACGCGCTGCGGCCGCGGCCGAAGTCGGGATCCTCGCCTGCGGCGGCGTTGTGGTTGAACCGCGTCATCGTCTCGAAGAACGCCGACACCGGTACACCGATCCGCGCGCCCAGATCGGTGAGATTATCGGCGCGGGCCGCAATGCCGGCGTCATACCAGGCCTGCGGGACGCGCATGCGCGGGAACAGTTCGGCGCCAAAGACATAACTGTTGCGGTATTGCTGGTCGAAGATGATCCACATCGCCTCGACCGGGCTGCCGGATCGCTCCAGCTCGAGCACCCGCTGCCCGAACGACATGTAGTCGGTCGCTTCGTTGGCGAACCGGCGCCCGTGCTGGTCCACGATGAGGCAGCCCGGAAGCGACCGCTCGGCCAGCATCACCGCGGGCGCCTTGCCGGGCAACGGCGCGATGGCGGGGAACCACCACGCCTGATCCATCAGGTCGATGCCGGCGCCGAGTTCCTGGCCCGCCCGGATGCCGTCGCCGGTGTTGGCCGCGGCACCGAGGCTGAGATCGGCGCCCAACGACTCCGATTGGAATTTCCACCGCATGTCCATGCTGTGGTCGAAACCGCCGGTCGCCAGCACGACGCCGCGCCGGGCGGTAATCGTCACCTCGCGGCCGCCGTGATCGACGACGGCGCCCGTCACGCGCTCGCCGTCGCGGACGAGCCGCACGAGCGCGGTGTCGGTCCACACGGGGATCCCGGCGCGCAGCACACCGGTGAACAGCCCGGCCGCCAGGCCCTGACCGCCCGCCGCGTAGCGCCGGCCCACCATGCGGCCCGCCACGCCCTGCGCCAATCGCTTGCCGTACGTGGGAATGCCCTTGCGCGGCATCCGGGCGACCAGATTCATCCAGCGGTAGTCGGCGCCCGTCGTCGGCATCGGAACACTGACCTCCATCAGGCCGGGCTCCAGCCGGGTGCGGTACGCGCCGAGCAGCGAGGTGTCGAACGGACGGCATTCGCAGGTGCGCCCGGCCGCGCTGCCACCGGGCGCCTCGGGGTGGTAGTCGGAATAATCGCGGGCCCAGAACAGCCGCAGCGGCGTCATGCGGCGCAGCATGTCCACCGTCGCTGACACGTGCGCCAGGAACCCGGCCGACCGCTGCGCGGGCGCCGACCCGGCGACCACCGAGTCCAGGTAGGCGCCGGCGCTTTCGGCGCTGTCGCCGGCGCCGGCCTCGGCCAGCACCGGGCTGGCCGGCAGCCACAGCGCGCCGCCGGACCGGGCGGTCGAGCCGCCCACGTACGACGATTTCTCCACGATCAACGCCGACAACCCGGATTCGTGGGCGGCCAACGCCGCCGCCATGCCGGTGCCGGAGCCGACGACGAGCAGATCCACGGCGGTGTCGGCCACGGGAAGCCCGGCAGGGATCGTCGTGCTGCGCGTCGTCACGTTCGAAACGGTAGGCCGCGCAGGCGCGATACCGGAAGAGCCGTCCTGATGAGTGGAACAACCCGGCCCACACGCCGGCCCGGGGGAGTTGAATCGCGCCCATGACGTCGCAGACTGAGGCCGACGAAATTCGGTTGATAGAAGCGCAGGCGGCGCCGACGCGGTTCGCCCGCGGCTGGCACTGCCTGGGACTGATCCGGGACTTCGCCGACGGCAAACCTCACGCGATCAACGCCTTCGGACAGAAGCTCGTCGTGTTCCGCAGCGGTGACGGCAACATCAACGTGCTCGACAGCTATTGCCGGCACATGG
This sequence comes from Mycobacterium sp. 5-140-3-2, assembly GCF_035666375.1. Lineage (NCBI taxonomy): Bacteria > Bacillati > Actinomycetota > Actinomycetes > Mycobacteriales > Mycobacteriaceae > Mycobacterium > Mycobacterium sp. 5-140-3-2. Next base: position 2,950,504 of record NZ_CP142025.1, on the reverse strand, counting down.
GCGGCGACCTGTCCCAGGGCGAGGTGAAGGGCGACGAGATCGCCTGCCCGTTCCACGACTGGCGCTGGGGCGGCGACGGCCGCTGCAAGCAGGTGCCCTACAGCCGCCGCACCCCCAAACTGGCCCGCACACAAGCCTGGACGACGCTGCAGCAGGACGGCATGCTGTTCGTCTGGAACGACCCCGAGCGCAAACCGCCGCCACCGGACGTGACGATCCCGCGCATCGAGGGCGCCACCAGCGACCAGTGGACCGACTGGCATTGGTACACCACGGTCGTGGGAAGCAACTGCCGCGAAATCATCGACAACGTCGTGGATATGGCGCACTTCTTCTATATTCACGGCTCGTTGCCCACGTACTTCAAGAACATCTTCGAGGGGCACGTCGCCACGCAGTACATGAACGGCGGCAGCCGGCCGGACATGGGTGGCACCGGATCGCAGATGCTGGGGACGACGTCGGTGGCGTCCTACTACGGTCCCTCGTTCATGATCGACGACCTGACGTATCACTACGAGCATGGCGACGCCAACACGATCCTCATCAATTGCCACTATCCGATCGACGCGAATTCCTTTGTGCTGCAATACGGCATCATCGTGAAAAAGTCGGAGGTGATGCCCGACGACCAGGCGATGGAAACCGCGGTCACCCTCGGCGACTACGTCAAGCTCGGTTTCGAGCAGGACGTCGAGATCTGGCGGCATAAGGCGCGCATCGACAACCCGCTCCTGGTCGAGGAGGACGGGCCGGTGTATCAGCTGCGCCGCTGGTATCAGCAGTTTTACGTCGACGTCGCCGACGTGCAACCGGACATGGTGGATCGCTTCGAGTTCGAACTCGACACGACCCGGCCCTACGAGGCGTGGATGAAAGAGGTCGAGGCGAACCTGGCGGCGCGGTCCGCCGCGGCCGGCTCGGTGTGATGGCACTCGACTGGTCCGCCAGGACCGACAATCGACTGGTCGACACGCCCATGGCCCCGGTCACGTGCCGCGAGTGCGGTGCGCGGGTGCTGGCCCGCAAGAGCAGCTGGAACCAGACGAGTGTGCAGTGGAACGCCGATGCCGCGAAGCGCTGCATCGAGCGCCGTGAGGCCGAGCGCCTCGCCGGTCATCATCGCGGGCCGTTCCTGGTGTGTGCCGCGCTGCGGGACTCGATCCAGGCCGCCGTGGCCACAGGAGAATTGGCGGTCGTCGACCCCGTAATCTGATGACCGTGAATGGTGCATCACGCGTCGCCGTCGTGACAGGAGCCAGCCGCGGCGCCGGACGCGGTATCGCGGCCGCGCTCGCCGCCCGCGACTGGCGGGTGTATGGGACGAGCCGCACCATCAGCGACGCCCCACCCGGCGTCGTGGCCGTCCGTGTCGATCACGGGGACGACGACGCCGTCAAGGGCTTGTTCGACCGCGTGCAAGACGAGTGCGGCCGCCTCGACCTCCTGGTCAACAACGCCGCGGCCATCTCCGACGCGCTGGTCAGCCCAAAGCCCTTCTGGGAGAAGCCACTCGAGCTGGCCGATGTGCTCGATGTGGGATTGCGATCGTCCTACGTCGCGTCATGGTGCGCCGCGCCGCTGCTGGTCGCCGCCGGCCGCGGCCTGATCGCGTTCACGTCCTCGCCGGGGTCGGTGTGCTACATGCACGGTCCCGCGTACGGTGCGCAGAAGGCCGGCGTCGACAAGATGGTCGCCGACATGGCGGTGGACTTCCGGGGCGCCGGGGTCGCGACGGTGTCGATCTGGATGGGCATCCTGCTGACCGAAAAGCTCCGCGCCGCTTTCAGTGCGGATCCTGCGGCGCTGGCCGCAACGGCCGAGCATGCCGAAACACCCGAATTCACCGGGCATTTGATCCACGCGTTGTTCTGCGATCCGCACCTGGAGGAGCTGAGCGGGCAGGCGCTGATCGGGGCGGAACTCGCTGAGCGTTATGGGATCACCGACGAGGGCGGCCGCCGCCCGCCGTCGCACCGGGAAATGCTCGGCTCGCCCCGGACGCCGAGCAGCGTCGTGGTGCGCTAGCCGGGCGGGACGCTCACGCGTGCGCGCCGCCGTCGACGCGAATCTCCGTTCCGGTGACGAATGCCCCGTCGTCGGAAGCGACCATGGCGATCACCGCGGCGACCGCGCTTGCGTCGCCAAGGATTTCGCTGTCCGCACCGTGCAGCAGCGGAGTCTGCTTGGCCCACAGGCCCAGGTCATAGCCGTCGGGCATTTTCTCGAGCGTGCTGTTGGCCAGCGCCGTCGAGATCCCGCCGGGCTGGATGTTGACCGCGCGCAGCCCTCGCTTGGAGTACTCCAGCGCCAGCGAATGGGTGAAACTCAAGATGCCGCCCTTGCTGGCGGCATACGCGGCCATGTAGGGGTGGGCGAACGACGCAGCGGTCGAGGTGAAGTTGACGACGACACCTCGGCCGGATTCGAGCAGCGCCGGTAGTGCCTGACGCGTCATCAGAAAGGTGCCGGTCAGATTGACCGCCAGCGTCCGGTTCCAGTCGGCCAGCGTGGTCTCGTGAGTGTGCGAACAGGTCTGCACCGCAGCAACATTGACCAGTACCTCGAGGCCGCCCAGGTCGGCCGCCGCGGCATCGACGGCGGCAACGACATCGTCCTCGACGGAGATATCGAGCACCGCGGTGGTCAGTCGCTTGGCCGTGCCGGCCTCGTCGGCGGCGGCCGCCGTGCGCGCCAGCCCGTCCGCCGAGACGTCATAGGCCACGACGGTGGCCCCCTCGTCGAGCAGCCGGGCCACGGTGGCCTGTCCGATGCCGGAGCCGGCACCGGTGACGATGACGCGCCGATCGGCGAAACGATCCACGGTGCAAGGCCTTTCGGTCACGCCAGTTGGAAGGCGCTGATCGGGGCTTCCTCCGGATAGGTGGCCGGGCCGCCCAGGTCATAGGCGGCGTTGAGCGCGCTGATGAACGCCGGGTCGTGCAGCGGCTCGGCCGGGATGTCGAGGTCGATGCCCTTGCCCTTGAGGTCGTCGACCATGATGTCGATGGCCTTGTCGACGGTCAGGTCGTCGCTGCCGTCCATGTTCTTTTTCAGCTCGTCGAAGTCGGAGAACACTTCGGCCGACCAGTGCACCAGAAACCGCAGCTCGTCGGTGTGGTGGCGGGCGATCACGTCTTCGCCGTTTTTCAGCAGCCAATGCTCGCGGCTCGTCGGGTCGCCGGCGAACACGGTGTCGAACGCCAGTCCAGGCGGAATCTGTTGATCCAGTGGGCCATTCGCCTCACCGCGGTGCACCATCATCTCGTTTTGCACCACCACGCCGCGATTGTTGATCGGCGGCAGGATGCGTTGTGGCGCCTTGAGCGGACCGTGCGGCCAGTAGGTGAAGCCGCTGCCGGCATCGAGTGAGAACCAGGTGATGACCTGCGCCATCTTGATCAGATAGTCGCGGAACAGGCCGGATTTGCCCATGACGCTGGTCAACCAGGTCGGGGCGTTTTCGTGCCGCACACCGCGGAAGCTCGGCGAATCCAAGTGGCCGGGGTCGCGATTGGCGCAGGGTCCGTTGATGTTGAACAGCATCAACTGGGGCTTGGCGTATTCGGCGTTCCAGTACTCCTTGGCCATCTGCAGGAAGCGCTCGTTGTAGAAGCAGTCGTGCAGTTGCGGGTAGAGCACGGCGCCGTAGTTCGCGAGATAGCCGCGGAAGGTCGGGGTCAAAAACAAATCCAGCGATGGACTGAACCCCTCGGGAAACATGCCGCTCATCGTCGCCATCAACTCGTCGGCGGACGCGAAGTGCTGCGCGATGATCAGCTTCCACGGGCCTTCCGTGCGCACCACATCGAGAAGGCGCTCGCGCTGGTCGTCGGTGTAGACGTTGTCGATCTCGCGGGGCGGCGCGGCCGGTCGCAGCACGTCGGAAAGCTCCATCCGGCGCTCGTCGGTGAGCATCAGCGGTCTCCTTTGTCGGTTCAAGGTTGGTTGATTGTGCGCAGCATCACGGCGATACGGTCGACGGCTGTCCGGTGATCGGGACGTCAAACCGAAGCGGATGGGCGAACTTGGCGCGCAGCAGCGCCCCGATCTCCGCGAGGGCCAGCCGCCCCCGCGCGGTGGCATCGGAGCGCATCAGAAAGCCGTGGTACATCCCGGGATAGCGGGTGACGGTGGTCTGCACGCCGGCGTCGCGCAGCCGGTCGGCGTAGCGCTCACCCCAGTCCCGGATCGGGTCGCAGCCCCCGGTGACCACGATCGCCGGCGGTAGGCCCGACAGATCGGTCGCGTACGCGGGAACCTGATACGGGTCCGTGGGCGGGCCGGCGTCGCCGTCGGCCAGCGCGTGCATGTACTCGATGTCATCGCGGGTGAGCAGCGGTGCGTCGGGCATCGCGGCGATCGAGGCGACGGACATGTCGCGGTCCAGGCCGGGATACAGCAGCACCTGCGCGCAGATGGCCGGCCCGTGGCGATCCCTCGCCGCGAGCGCCACCGCCGCCGCCAGCGCACCCCCGGCGCTGTCGCCGACCACCGCGAGCCGCTCGGCGTCGACGCCCAATTCGGCGGCGTTTCGCCACACCCATTCGGTGGCGGCATAGGCGTCGTCGAACTGGGCGGGCGGCGCTGACTCCGGGGCGAGCCGGTAGTCCACGGCCACCACGGTGGCCGCCGCTGCCGAGGCGAGCTCACGGGCCAGCGGTTCGAACGAGCGGTTGGATCCCATCACCAGGCCGCCCCCGTGAAAATAGACCAGCACCGGGCCACCGGAAGCCGTTGTCGGACAATAAATCCGGACCGGCACGTCGTTGCCGTCGCTGGGGACGAGCGTCTCGGTGAGGCTGGCCATCTCGGGCATGCGTGGCGGCAGCGGCGCGGATTCGAGCCCGGCGCGCACCGCGGCCAAACCCCGTTGCCGCATCGGAGCGATCTCGCCGAACGAGGCGATGCGGGCGGCCGCGTCGGGATCAAGTGCGTGCGGGGTCATGTCGCGGTCACGTCAGTGCGGTGCGGATTCGAACCGGGTCTCGGTCCGCAGTCGTGGGGGTTGTTGCGCGGCCAGCACATTGGCCCGCTCGGCCATCGCCGCGCCGACGCTGTCCGGGTGGGTGTGCAGATAGAAGCGGCCCTCGGCGGACTGTCCGAAGATCCTCTCGGCGGCTTCCAGCGGATCCATGGACGCCGCCTTGATCCCGAGCATGGTCGAGCGTTGGGTTTCGGCGGCGGCGTCGCCCGCCGCGCCCGGGTCCACGCCGCCCGCCGACTCGAAGATGTTGGAGCGCACCGGCCCGGGCAGCACGGCCTGGACGTGGATGTGATGGTCGTGTCCCGTGGCCTGCACCTCGAGGTGCAAACATTCGGTCAACGACAACACCGCGTGCTTGCTCACGATGTAGGGCGCCTGCAACGGGATCGCCACCACCGCGCCCACCGATGCGATGTTCCACACCCACGCCTGGTCATCGGTGGCCATCATCTTCGGCAGAAAGGCCCGCACGCCGTGGAAGACGCCGCTGACGTTGACGTCCATGACGCGTTGCCAGTTGGCCACCGGCGTATCCCAGAGGTAGCCGAATTGTTCGATCCCCGCGTTGTTCACCAACAGGCGCACGGGACCGGCGTCGCGGTAGGCGCGGTCGGCGAGGTCCTGCACGGCCTCGGGGTCTCGCACGTCGCAGACGACATCGTGCGCCACGCCGCCACCGGCGGACAGCTCCTCGCGCAGCGCCGCGACCGCCGCCCCGTCGACGTCGGCCAGCACGACCGTCATGCCCAACCGGTCGGCGTACCGGGCCAGCCCGGCGCCGACGCCGGATCCGGCGCCGGTGATGACCGCGACGCCGCCCCCGAAGATGCCCCGAGCGTCCATGACTATGCGCCGGCGCCGCTTTCGGCGTGCAGGTCCGAGAGCAGGACCGAGTTGGTGGCGTCGAGGATCACGTCCATCTCGGTGAACTCCAGGCCTAGTGGGCCCGCGCCGCGGCGCCGGACGCCCACGTTGACCACCCCGCTGGACACCGCGAACGGCACGAAGTTGGCGATCTGGTTGACGAAGATATAGAAGCGCGCGCGGGTGACCCCGTCGTCAGCGCCGGTGCGGTGCACGTTGGTGGCGTGGTGGCGCAACGGGTAGGGGCTTTGCTTGCGGTGCTCGGACAGCCATTCCATCACCGCGTCACGACCGGTGAGCTCCGGTGACATCAGCTCTTCGAATGGGCTTGCGCCGGAATCGCTTCGGGTCAGGTAGTGGACATCCTCGGCGTAGCTGCGCCGCAGCTCGTCGTAGTGGGCCTCGTCGTAGTGGTACCAGAAGGACGCGATGAACTCCTGTAATTCCGGCAGCGTGATGTCGGTGCTCATGGGCACGAGTCAACTCCGGTGTGGTCCCGGTAACATCGCCGATGCCCGGTCAGTGGAACACGGCCTGGAATTCAGCCGGTGATCAGCTCCCACAGGGCTCCGGCGCTCGCGTGCATCGCCGCGTCGGTGAGCCGTTCGTCCCAATACCGCACGGAGCCGAACTCCGAGCGCCACGCGAGCGCCGCGCGGGTGAACTCGTGCAACCGGTGCTCCTGGGTGGTGCCGATCGCGCCGTGCACTTGGTGGGCGTTGCGCACCACCACCGAGGCGGCGTGGCCGCCGCACGAACGCGCCACGGCCACAAGGAATTCCAGGTGCGGCGCCGACCATTGACCGATGACCCCGGCGTGCAGTGCGGCCTCGGTCGCCGCGCGGGCGAGCGCGGCCTCGGCGGCGATATCGGAGATCAGGTTCTGTACGGCCTGGAACTTGGCCAGGGGGCGACCGAACTGGACCCGCGCGGCCGCGTGGTCGACGCACAGCTGCAGGATCCGATCCAGGGCGGCGCTCACTTGGATGGATCGCACCAGCGCGGCTTTCAGCCGCAGCTGGGTGAGCAGAGCCGCGGTGACCGGGACGCCCTGCAGGCCCGCCGGCTCGGCGGTCACCGTGTCGCGTGGCTCGCCGATCAGGTTGCTGCCCGGGGTGACCGTGAGCTGCTCGGCGGCGACGTCGGCAACCCGGTGTCCGCCCTCGGCTCGCCACACGACCACGATCCGCTCGGCGGAACTGGCCCAGGGCACCGCCGTCGCGGTTCCCTGCTTGTCGAGCACGCACACGGTCCGAACCGCGTCGTCGGTGGGCATTTCGCTGGCCTCCAGTAGCCAGCAGGCCAATAAGTCGTGCTCGGCCAACGGGATTCGAACCCCGTGGCCGGCGGCCGCGGTCACCAGTTCGGCGGCTTCGTACCAGGTTGCCCCGCTACCGCCGTGCTGTTCGGCACCGGTCATGCGCACGAGGCCGAGTTCGTCGAGGCGCCGCCACAGGGCGGGGTCGCGCTCGATCGTCGCCGCGGGCGGGTGCTTGTCGCGGTAATCGGAGAACACCGCGTCCATCATCTCGACGAGGGCGCCGTCAACGGAGGGCCCGGCGCTCATCGGATGCCCAACCCGCGCGCGAGCACACCGCGCAACACCTCGTTGGTGCCGCCGCGCAGTGTGAAGCCGGGCCGCTGATCGACGGCCGCGCACACCAGGTCCGAGAAGGCCGAGTCGGGGGCCTCCTGCAGGTCGGCGAATTCCGCGATGTCGCCTTCGGTGGTGGTGCCCAGCACCTTGACGACCGCGGCGGGCAGGTCCGCGGGTTCGTGCCGTTCCAGTGCGCCCGCCACCGCGGTGGACATCTGATGTAGGCCGGCGATGCGCGCCACCAGGCGCCCCAGATCGGGGTCGCGCGGGATGGCGTTTGACGCCATGCGGTCGGCGCAGGACTCCAACAACACGAACGTCGACAGGAACCGCTCGGGCCCGCTGCGTTCGAAGGCGAGCTCGGAGGTCACCTGTTGCCAGCCGTTGCCGATCTCACCGAAGACCATGGTGTCGGGGACGAAGGCCGATTCCAGGATCACCTCGTTGAAATGGTGGGCGCCGTTCATCGACACGATCGGCCGGATCTCGACGCCGGGGCCCCGCAGGTCGACGATGAACTGGCTCAGCCCGGCGTGCCGGTTCGCCGGGTCCACCGGTGCGGTGCGTGCGAGCGCGATGAACGCGTGCGCGAGGTGGGCGCCCGACGTCCACACTTTGGTGCCGGTGAGCGACCAGCCGCCGTCGACGCGGGCGGCGCGGGTGTGCACGCTGGCCAGATCGGAACCGGAGTCCGGCTCGCTCATCCCGATGCCGAAAAAGCATTCGCCGCGCACGATCCGGGGCAGGAACTCCGACTTCTGGTGCTCTGTACCGTATTTGAGTAGCGAGGGCACGATCTGGCGATCGGCGATCCAGTGCGCGGCCACGGGTGCGCCGGCGGCCAGGAGTTCCTCGGTGACGACGAACCGTTCCAGGAATGAGCGCCCGTGCCCGCCGTATTCGGTCGGCACGGTCATGCCCAGCCACCCGCGGGCCGCGAGGGCGCCGGTGAAACTTTCGTCCCAGCCCGTCAGCCAGGCGTCGACCGAAGGGGTGAACGCGCCCGCGGCCAATTGATCGGCTAGAAAATCGCGCACCTCGTTGCGCAACTCCTGGGCGGTCGCGGCGTCGGCACTGGCCGGCGGGACCAGACGGGGGAGTGCCATCAGCGCGTCTTCAGGGTGTCGGTATCGAGAACTGGGCTCATCCCGGCCACTGTAGTGAGGAGGCGTCGGCCCGGGATCAACTGAGGGCGTGCTGATCGAGACTGAAACGCTCCCGCAGTACGCGTTTGAGCAGCTTCCCGCTGGGGTTCTTCGGCAGCTCGTCGACGAAGAAGACGCGTTTGGGCGTCTTGAATCCGGCCAAGCGCTCCCGGCAGTGCGAGACCAGGTCCTCTTCGGTGAGAACGGTGCCGTCGCGCGGGACGACGGCGGCCACCACCGTCTCCACCCACACCGGGTGCGGGAGTCCGAACACCGCGACTTCCTGAACACCGTTGTGCCGGTAGAGGATCTCCTCGACCTCCCGGCTGGCCACGTTTTCGCCGCCGCTGTTGATCATGTCCTTCTTGCGGTCGACGACGTGCAGCAGTCCGTGTTCGTCGAAGTAGCCCAGGTCGCCGGAGTGGAACCAGCCGCCCTTGAAGGCCGCGGCGGTGCGCTCCGGGTCGTCGAGGTAGCCGGGCGTCAAGTGCGGGCTGCGGTGCGCGATCTCGCCGACCGCGCCGGCGGTGACCGGGTTGTCGTCGTCGTCGAGGATGGCGGTTTCCACGTTGAGCACCGGCCGGCCGGCCGAGCCGCCGTGGGCGTCCTGCTCGTCGGGTCCCAGGGCGCAGGCCAGCGGCGCCAACTCGGTCTGGCCGTAGAAGTTCCACAGTCGTAGGTTGGGCAGCCGCTCGCGGATCTCGCGCAGGATTTCCGCCGGCATGGCCGAGGCCCCGTAATAGCCCTTACGCAGGCTGGACAGGTCGACCTCGTCGAACACCGGTGAGCGCAGCAACGAGATCCACACCGTCGGGGGAGCGAAATAGTTGGTGACGCGGTAGCGCTCGATGGTGCGCAACACCGCGTCGGGCTCGGGCCGGGGCAGGATGATGCTGGTGGCGCCGAGGTAGACGTCGGTGGCCAGGAAGTTGTCCAGCTGCGCACAGTGATACAGCGGGAGCGAGTGGATCTCGACGTCGTCGTGCGACATCTCGCCGGCGACGATCGTGCTGACGTACTGCCACATCAGGCTGCGGCTGGTGTGAATGGCGGCCTTGGGCCGGGATTCGGTCCCGCTGGTGTACATCAGCCGCACGGGTTGGTCGTCGTCGATGTGCGGGCTCGGGGCGGGTGTGTCGGTGGTCAGCCACTGGCTGAAATCCGCCCAACCGGGCACGCCCTGGTGTCCCTTCGGCACCAGGGCGACCTTGGCCCTGACCGCCCCACCGAGCCGAATCGCCTCCTCGGCGGTCGGTGTCAGATCCGCTTCGACGACCAGGCCGCCGACCCGACTGTGGCCGAGGATGTAGGCGACCTCCTCGGCGGTCAGCATGAAGTTGATCGGGACCAGGACCACTCCCGCACGGGCCGTCGCGAATGCCAGCACGGCGTACTGCCAGCAGTTGCGTGACAAGAGCCCTAATCGGCTGCCGGGCCGAAACCCGCTGTCGTGCAACGCCGCCGCCGCCCGGTCCACCAGGTGGTCGAATTCGGCGAATGTCAGCGCGACACCGTCGTCGATGATCGCGATCTTGTGCGGGTGCCGGCGGGCCGATCGCCGTGGGATATCGCCGAGCCCGTGGCGACGCGCCCGTTCGATCATGGCGTCGAGGTCGTCGGACTGCATGCCGGTCACGGTAGGCGCCGATGCCCGTCGGCGGGTCGTTCGCGTCCCGCTGAGTAGACACGGCCCTGCCCATGGCCGCGGATCGCCCCGATACTCGGTGGCATGAGCAGTGGCGTCCCGTTCACGACTGAAAGTGCCGGATGGACGGGCCCGGATTTCGACGAAGTCGACGACCTGCGCGCCAACCTGCGCCAGGCCGATCCTGGCGTTCTGGTCGCCGTGCTGGCGCAGCTGACCGGGGACCCGACCGTCGCCGAGCGGTTCGCACCGAAAATCACCCATGTGCCCGACCCGCCGGAGCAGGCGGGCGTCACCGATCCGGAAACGGCCGCGCAGCTCATCGACGAGATCGTCACGGCGCTACGGGAGCCTCGCCGGGCGGACGCGGTGCCGGCCGACGACCTCGACCTGTTCGCCCGCGTCGCCCCCATCGCGCTCGGCGGAACAATCGACCCCGAGTACCTCGGACTGCTCCTCGAACAGGGTGGTTTCCAGCCCTCACAACCGGTACTGCCGCGCACCGCAAAGCTTCCCGCCGACTTCCGGGTGGTCATCATCGGCGCGGGCATCGCCGGCATCACCGCCGCGCTCGCGTGCGCGGACGCCGGTATCGACTATCAGATCATCGAGCGCAACGACGAGGTCGGCGGCACCTGGTACACCACCACCTATCCCGGCATCGGGGTGGACACGCCCTCGGCCTACTACTCGCTCTCGCGAGACATCAACGGCGACTGGTCGAGTTATTACCCGCAGGGTGCGGAGTATCAGGCCTACCTGGTGTCGGTGGCGAACAAGAACGACCTCCGCAGGAACACCCGGTTCGGTACCGAGGTGAAAGCGTTGTGGTGGGACGAGGGCCGCCGGCAGTGGCAGATCCACGCGGTCGGACCGGACGGAACCCGCGACGTCAGTTACGCGAACGCGGTGATCCCGGCCGCCGGGTACCTCAACCGGCCGCGGTGGCCGGAACTCCCGGGCCGCGAAACGTTTTCGGGAATTTCTCTCCATTCCGCGCTGTGGGATCCGAACCTGGATCTCACGGGGAAGAGGGTCGCGATCATCGGTGCCGGGTGCACCGCGGTCCAGATCGTCGACGCGTGCGTGGACCAGGTCGCGCACATGACGGTGTTTCAACGCCAGCCGCACTGGGTCGCGCCGCGGCGCCGGCCCTCCGACGATGTTCCCGCCTATCGGCGGTGGCTGGGCACCCGGTTGCCCTACTACGCCAATTGGATTCGGCTCAAGTCCTATTGGGGGACATCGGACAACAACTATCCGGTGATCCTGCATGACGAGCAGTGGGCGGCCGAGCATCTGTCGATCTCGCCGGCCAACGACGTGCTTTTGCAGATCTGCCTCGATTACATCGATCGAGTGTTCGGTGCGGGCAGCGAGCTCGCCCGCAAGGTCACGCCCGACTTTGCGCCCTACGGCAAGCGGATCATCCGCGATCCCGGCGGCTATTACGCGGCGCTGGCCCGCGAGCACGTGGACGTCGAGGCCAGTGAGCCCGCGCGGGTCAACGAGGCCGGCATCGTGACCGCCGACGGCAGGCAGATCGACCTCGACGTCATCGTCTACGCGACCGGCTATTACCTGGATTTCCTTTCCACGGTGGATATTCGGGGTCGCGACGGCAAGAAGTTGACCGAGGAATGGGGCGACTCGCCGCGGGCCTACCGGGGCGGGATGGTGCCGGGATTCCCGAACCTGTTCATCTCCTCGGCCCCCAACTACAGTCCGGGTCACGGCGCGGGGCACAACTTCGGTGTCGAAGTGATGGTGCACTACGTGATGGAATGCCTGCAGTTGATGGCGCTGCGCAAGGCCACCACCTTGGAGGTGACGCAGCGCGCCTACGAGGACTACGTCGCCCGCCTCGATTCGACCATGGCCGGCACCGTATGGCGCCACACGCCGTCGGCCCACACCTACTACCGTTCCGGCGACCGGATTGTCATCGCCTTCCCGTACCGCCTGGTCGACTTCTGGCGCGATCACCGCGCCCCGGCCGAGGAGGATCTCGAACTTCGATGAGCCGATTGCTGTCGGGCAAAACCGCTTTGGTCACCGGAAGCAGCCGAGGCATCGGCCGCGCCATCGCGCGGCGGCTGGCGGCCGAGGGCGCCACGGTCGCGGTCACCGCACGATCGCACACGCCTTCGTTGTCGACGCGGGCCGGAACGGCCACCGCTCTGTCCGGCACCATCGGGGAAACGGTGGAACTGATCGAGGCCGACGGCGGCTCGGCGTTCGGCATTGCAAGCGACCTGGAGGATGCGCAGCAGCGCGACGGTTTGGTCGACGCGGTCCTGGACCGAACCGGACGCATCGACATCCTGGTCAACAACGCCGGTTTCGCCGACTACGCGTTGGTCGAGGACATGAGCCTGGAGACGTTCGACCGCACCGTGGAACACTACCTGCGCATCCCGTTCGCGCTGACGAAATCGGCCGTGCCGCATATGCGTGGCCAAGGGGCGGGCTGGATTGTCAACATCGGTTCGGTCACCGGCGTGGCCCCGGTTCGGCCGTACCGCGAATACAACAAGACCTCCGGCGACGTGGTCTACGCGTCCCTGAAAGCTGCGCTGCACCGGTTCACCCAGGGCGTGGCCGCCGAGCTGCTGGACGCCAACATCGCGGTGAACTGCGTCGGCCCGTCGACCGCGGTACGCACGCCCGGTGCCGCGCAACTGATCCCGGATTCGTTCCCGACCGAACCGGTCGAATATCTGGCCGAGACCGTGCTGGCAATGTGCCATCTGCCCGCCGCGGAGCGCACCGGATTGGTCGCCTTCAGCCTGCACTACCCGTGGTCGCAGCGACTGCCGGTGCACAGCCTGGACGGTACCGAAGTGCTGCCCCCGTTACAGCCGCCGGCGACCGCCAATCCGGGCATCCTGCCCGCGGGCGTCTAGCTCAGCACCGGGTCGGGGATGGCGCAGAAGCTGTGGCATACCCGGTCGCGGATGATCACGTCGGTGGTTTCCGGGTCGAACCAGCGGTCCACCACCGCCCAGTGGACGGGGTGCATCAGGTAGGGCCCCATCAGCGCCTCGACGTCGGCGAACTCCTGCTCGAACACGTGTGTCCACGAGCAGGTTCCGACCGGCGCGGACACCCGGCTCAGCTGCCAGACCCGGATCGTCGGTAGGTACCGCGGCATCGACGACAGCTCGCGCTCGAACCGGGCGAGGGTGGGCTCGGGTGTGCCCGGCTGCACGCGCAGCAACAGCGTCCGGTAGACCGTGCCGGCCGCCTCGCCGCAGCGCACGGGCGAACCCGCATAGCTCGCGCCGTTGACCCGATCCACCGCCGGATCGGCCAGCACGGCAGCGAGATCCTCTGTCGCGCGGGCACATTGGTCCGCGGTGGCGAACCGCAGGTGCAGCAGGATGTCGCCCCCGTTGCGCGAGCCGGGCAGCGTCGGCTGCACCACCCCGCGCAGCGGCGCCGCCGCGCGGGCGGTCGTGCGCAGCTCGTCGAGGATCCGGTCGCGATCGGCGTCGGCGACGTCGATCAGCCGCGTGAGGTTATACATCGCACAGCCCGTCGACGTCGTCGGCGGAGGCGGCGAAGGAGCGGGACCGCTCGGTGACCAATTCGCCGATCCGCGACCACCATTCGCCCAGCGCCGGATCCGGTCGGCCTTTCCAGGTCATCTCCCACCATGCCTGCGCGCTGGGCAGTGTCCAGGTCGCGGTGATGACGTTGCTGTCATCGTCGAACCAGATCGGTGGGCTCACGAGGATGTCGCGCAGCGTCATCCCGCGGGCGCGTGCGCCGGGCGCGTATTCGGCGAGGTAGGCGTCGACGAATCGGCGGGCACACCCGGGTCGTGTCACCACCCTGTCGATCACGAAGACTTCGCCTTCGGCCATGAGCCGACCGTATGGCACGCCGGGGACGCGGCGTCGTCGGCTCCCAGCCACCGGGAACCTACCGTTGCAATAGCTCGGCGAGGGCGGCGGTCGCCTCTTTGCGCGCCCGGTGCGCGATGTCGAGCGTCGGCATCGTCATGAACCCGTGAATGCCGCCGTCGTAACACAATTGCCGTGTCGGCACGCCGGCCGCTGTCAGGGCGGCGCCGTAGGCCAGTCCCTCGTCGCGCAGGGGATCGTGGCCGGCGACCGCCACCACCGCGGGCGGGAGCCCGCGCAGGTCGGCGTTCAGCGGTGTGGCGTAGGGGTGGGCGCGGTCGTCGTGCGAGGGCACGTAGCAGTCCCAGTACCACTGCAGCGCCGGTTTGGGGTTGTAGAAGCCCTGGCCGAACAGCCGGTAGGACTCGGTGTCGAAGTCGGCCGCGATCACCGGGTAGAGCAGCAGTTGGGCCGCTGGCGCCGGGCCGCCGCGGTCGCGAGCCATGATCGCGGTCACCGCGGCCAGGTTGCCGCCGGCGCTGTCGCCGCCCACGACCAGACGGCCGGGATCGGCCCCGAGCGACCCGGCGTTGTCGTACGCCCAGCGCGTCACCGCGTACACGTCCTCGGCCGCCGCCGGCCAGGGATTCTCCGGGGCCAACCGATAGCCGACCGAAACAACCACGGCGGGAACGAGGTTGGCGAGGTTGCGGCACAGCCCGTCGTGGCTGTCCAGGTCACAGAAGACGAACCCGCCGCCGTGTGCATAGACCACGATCGGCAGCGGTCCGGCCGCGTCGGGACGGTACACGCGGACGGGTATCGGGCCGTCCCGACCGTCGATGGAGCGATCGGCGGCCTCGGCGATGGGTTCGGGCCGCGCCGGCGGCACCAATCTGGACCGGATGAGGGCTCGAGCCTGCGCGCCGCTCATCTCCTGAACCGGGGGGAACCCACTGTCCAATTGCTCGATGATCGCCGCGATCTGCGGGTCGAGGCTCACGCGTACTGCAGGGCGGGTTGTCGCGCGGGGGCGGGGTGTTGTGACCGCAGGGAAAGCAGCGGCCGCAGCGGCTGCAGGGTCGGGGCGACTCGTTGCGGGCCGCCCTCCACGTTGCGCCACACGCCCATCGCGGTCATTCGCACCGGGGCGGCGAGGCGCTGGTCGAGCGCCATGCGATTCAGCGGACCGCACACCGACACGGCCGCCACGGCCTCACCGGGACTCCCGATCGGGGCCGCGACACAGCCAAACCCCAGTAGGGATTCTTCGCGCTCGTAGGCGACGCCGTGCGCCCTGACCTTGGCCAGTTCCGTCGCCAGTTGCGGAGCGCTGGAGATCGAGTATTTGGTCAGGCGGGCGCCCAAGTCGATGTCGGTCTCCTCGTCGCGATAAGCCAGGATCGCCTTGCCGACCGCGGTGCAGTGCGCGGGCTGACGGCCGCCGACCCGGGTGGGGATCGCACCGACCATGCGGTCGCCGACCTTGTCGAGGTAGACGACGTCGGCTCCGTCGAGCACCGCGAGGTGCACGACAAGCCCGGTGGCGCGGTGCAATTCACCCAGCAGTGGGCCCGCCGCCCGCACCAACCGATCCTGGTGCACGGCAAGCGAACCCAGCTCCACCAGCCGCATGCCGAGCTCGTAGTCACGACCGCTGCGACGCAGCCAGCGCAGTTGAACCAGCCGCTCGAGCATCCGGTGCGCCGACGAGCGCGGCAGGCCGGTACGCCGCACGATCTGGGCCAGCGTGAGGCGTCCGGGGCCGTCGAAGGCGTCCAGGACCAGCGAGATGCGGTCGATGACGGCGGTGGGGGTTTCGGCGGGCGCGGCCATTCATCCTCCTGGCTGGCATATTCCTATTAGGAATATAGTTCTACCACAGGGCTGTGGCCGCTGTCACATGGCGTGCCGAAAGAACCCGCGAGCGGGAGGCGCTCCTCGCACGCTCGTAACGCAGGGGTGCAATTTCGGCGGGATATCCCACCGTGGCGTTACGCCCGCGGAAAAAGACTCGCCGAGCGCCCGGCGCGGCGGCCGTAGAAGCTGCCGTCACCGAGCGAGACGCCGCTGGCGTAGCCCCACGCGGCCAGGCCGGCGGTGCACCGGCCGGCGGCGAACAGCCCGGGTATGGGCGCGCCGCTGACGTGCAGCACCTCGGCGTCCAGCGTGGTCGCCAGCCCGCCCAGGGTGAAGCCGCCGGTGCTTTCCCGCAGGTCGATCGCGCCGACCGGCGATCCGATCGGCTTGATCCACTCGGACTTCTTGTGCAGCAGCGGATCCTCGCCGCGCGCGGCGCCCTCGTTGTAGGCGGCCACGGTGGCCTGCAGCGAACCGGGCGGCAGGCCCATGTCGCGCTCCAGGTCCGCGACGGTGTCGGCCACCCAGGTCGCCGGGCGCAGCATCAGCTTCGGCGACCACGAGGCCTCCGCCGCCTCCTGCGCGTCGCCGTCGATGATCAGGTACGCGACGTTGTCCTGCTGGTACAGCGTGAGCTGGCCGATCCGCCCCGGATAGGTGTCCTCGGCGACGTAGCGCTGACCGCGCCCGTTGACCAGGATGCCGCGCACCAGCTGCTGGGGGTCGACGAAGATCGCGACCTCGGTGGCGTCCATGTGCGCCAGGTCGGCGCCCAGCGCCTGCGCCATCCGGATCGCCTGCCCGTCGTGCTGCTCGATCGACGCGGCCGGCCGCCCCGCGATGCGCGGCGCGTAGCGCGCCACCATCGCGTCGTTGTAGGCGAAACTGCCGGTGGCCAGCACGACCCCGCGGCGCGCCCGGATCGTCATGTCGTTGCCGTACTGGCGGGCGCAGATGCCCACCACCCGGCCGTCGGATTCGGTGATCAGCCGCTGCACCCGCACGTCGTAGAGGGCCCGCGCCCCGGCGGCGGTGGCCGTTTCGACGAGGGGCTTCATCAGCATGTAGCCCGCACTCGCTTCGCCCTGCTTCTTGTTCTGCATCTGCGGGACGTGCCCGCGCGGGGCGGGGGAGGCGATCGTGTTGAACGGATAGGAGTTTTCGCCGCCGCTGTACATCAACCCCTGGTCGCCCATGGGCTCCCAGCCCGGCTCGGAGAAGAACTCCGCCTTGAACGGGACGCCGCAGCCCACCAGCCAGTCGAAGTGGGCGACGCTGCCGGCGCAATAGTCGGCGATCCTGGCCTCGTCGGCGCCGGGGCCCATCGCGACGTTGAGGAACGCCGCCATGTTGTCGACCGAATCGCTGAAGCCGCAAGCCTTTTGCAGCGGCGTGCCGCCCCCGAGGTAGATGAATCCGCCCGCCATCGATGCCGCGCCGCCCCAGGATCCGGTGCGCTCGAGCACCAGGACGTCGGCGCCGGACCGGGCGGCTTCCACCGCCGCCGCGGCGCCCGCGATCCCATAGCCGGCGATGACGACGTCGGCCTCGGCGTCCCACGACGTGATCGACGACGCCGCCACCGGCGTCACGTCAGATTCGGCGATCACATGCGCATGGCCGCGGGTGGTTCCGGAATCCACTCGTGGCCCCAATAGCTGTCGGCGGTGATTTCCTCTGCGGTGTAATACGTTTCGTCGACCCGCATCCCGTCGGTGCCGAATTCGATGTCCCAGTCGCCGGGCGCGCGGACGTAGAAGGACACCATCTTGTCGTTGGTGTGCCGGCCCAGCGTGGACGCGACGGTGAAGCCATCGGCGTTGACGCGGTCGAGCGCCTGGCCGACGGCGTCGAGGGTGTCCACCTCCACCATGACGTGCACCAGCCCGGGGTCGCGCTGCTGGGCGGCGGGGCAGATCGCCAGGCTGTGATGGCGCGCGTTGATGCCGAGGAACCGCACCCGGATCGGTCCGAACTCGGCGGGCAGCGGCACCCGGAACGCGCCACGAGACCGGAAACCGAGCACCTCGGTGTAGAAGTCGACGACGCCGTTGAAATCGGTCGCCGGCACGACGACGTGGCCCAGACCCTGGTCGCCCGTCACGAACTTCGCGCCGAACGGGGTGATCACCGGGCTGTGGTCGAGCACCGCGCTGTGGAACACCTCCAGCGTGGTGCCGGCCGGATCCTCGAAGGTGATCACCTCTTCGACGCGGCGGGCGTCGGCCTCCTGGACGGACAATTCCTTGAAACCGACACCGGCGCCGTCCAGGGCGGCCTTGACCCGTTGCAGCGCCTGGTGGTCACGCACTTCCCAGCCGACCGTGATCACCCGGTCAACCTCGCCGGGGACGACGATGATCCGGGCCGCGCGTTCGTCCATCCGCAAGTACAGCGCGGACTCGTCGGGTCCTTTCCCTTCGGCGAATCCCAGCACACCGAACGCGAAATGGCGCCAACGCTCGATATCTGAGGTCGAAACCGTGATGTAGCCAAGGCTTTTCAGGTCAGACATTGAAACCCCTCAGATCAAGGCCCGCAGCGGGCCTTCGGGCGGGTCGATGCCGATCGAACTCAGCGCCGCCGCGTGGTACGTGGTGCCCGGCACATGGATGGCGTGCATCTGGCCGACGTGCACGTCACGCCAATACCGTTGCAGCGGTTTGTCCATCCGGGCCGCGTTGCCGCCGGAGCGGGCGAAGATCTCGTCGACGGCGGAGACCGCGCGCCACACCGCGCGAACCTGCGTGCGGCGCCCGGCCGCGCGGTCGGCGAACGACACCTCCTTGCCCGCGGCGACCATGTCGTAGATGCGGTCGGCGTTGGCCAGCAGCTCCTGGCGGGCGGCGTTGATGTCGGCGGCAGCCTCGCCGATCGCGTGCATCACGTAGGGGTCGTCCTTGATCGCGGTCCCGGTGGCGCCCACCCGGCCGCGCTGGTAATCGAGGTGCGCGGCCAGCGCCCCCTCGGCGATGCCGATGGTGGCCGCCGAAATGCCGAGCGGGAACATCGTCGACCACGGCATCAGGTACAGCGGCTCGGTCATGCCGGCCTCGCGCTGGGCGGTGCCGTCCATCACCTTCGCCGCGTCCATGGTCCGGTAGGTCGGGACGAACGCGTCTTTGACGATGACGTCCTTGGAGCCGGTTCCGCGCAGCCCCACCACATTCCACGAGTCCTCGACGATCTCGTAGTCCTTGCGCGGCAGGATCATGTGCAGCATTTGCGGCGGCATCAACGGGATGCCCTTGTCGTCGCCGAGCATGGCGCCCAGGATGATCCAGTCGCAATGGTCGGTGCCCGAACTGAACTGCCAGCGCCCGTTGAACAGGTAGCCGCCGTCGACCGGTTTGGCCACGCCCTGCGGCGCGTAGGGCGACGCCATCCAGGTGTCGACGTCGTCGGCCCAGATCTCGGCGGCCACCTTCGGGTCGGCGTAGGCGAGCTGGTAGGGGTGCACGCCCACCACGCCGACGATCCAGCCCGCCGCGGGATCGAGCGCCGCGGTGGCCATCGTCGTCTCGGCGAACTCGCGGGGGTGGACCTCGAAGCCCTGATACTGCTTGGTCTGCAGCAGCCGGATCAGCCCGGCGCCCTTCATCAGCTTGACGGTGTCGTCGGTGAGCCGGCCGAGTTGCTCGGCCTCCGCGGCCTGTTCGCGCAGCTGATCGGCCATGGCCACTACCCGGTCCAGTACCCGGTCGCTCATATCGTTGTCCTTACGTGTGGGTGCTTAGTAATGGTCTACCGCAGTCCCGACCCGTCCCAAAGTAAATCCCGATGAGCGGACACAACGCGGTCAAAATTCGACATGAACATCGGTGCCCGCGGGCCGCGCCTGGCAGGCCAGAATCAGGCCCTCCTCGAGATCGTCGGCGTCCAACACGTCGCACGGAACCATGTCGACCTCGCCCGCGACCACGGTCGCCACGCACGAGCCGCAGCGGCCCTCCCGGCACGAGTGGGGCACGCCGATGCCCGCCTCGAGCAATGTCTCGACCAGCGTCTGCCCGTGGGGCCAGCACAAATGATGGCGTCGACCGTCCAGCTCGACGTCGACGCGCGCGACTTGCGGCATCCGCCGATCGTGAGCGATCCAGACGGCAGGGCGAACCCAGCTGCCCGGTGGCCGGGAAGATGCGCCCCCGGCGTCCGGTGACCGGGAGGGGGAGCGGTGCGCGATCCCGCAGGCCTTACCGTGACTGGTTGTGAACGATCCCGGCGAACAGGCTCTCGATGTGGTCGTGGTCGGCGCGGGGTTCGCCGGCCTGTACGCCCTGCACAAGCTGCGCGGCCAGGGGCTTTCGGTGCGAGTCCTGGAAGCCGCGCCCGAGATCGGCGGGACCTGGTACTACAACCGGTATCCCGGCGCGCGCTGCGACGTCGAGAGCGTCGACTACTGCTACTCGTTCTCCGACGAACTGCAGCAGGAATGGAACTGGACCGAACGCTACGCCACCCAGGCCGAGATCCTGGCGTACCTGAACTGGGTCGCCGACAAACTCGACCTGCGCCGCGACATCGCGCTGCGCACCCGCGTGGTCTCCGCGACGCTCGACGAGACGACGCTGCGCTGGACGATCACCACCGATGCCGGCCAGACGATCTCGGCGCGGTTCTGTCTCATGGCTACCGGTCCGTTGTCGGCCGCGCTGACCCCGGACTTCGACGGCCTGGACACCTTCGCCGGCGAGATCTACCACACCGCGCAATGGCCCCACGACCCCGTCGACTTCACGGGCAAGCGGGTGGCCGTGATCGGCACCGGATCCTCCGGCATTCAATCGATTCCGGTCATCGCCGAGCGGGCCGCACACCTCTACGTCTTTCAGCGCACACCCAACTACAGCGTGCCGGCGGGCAACAGGCCGCTGTCGGCCGAAGAGCTCGACGAAATCAAGGCGGAATATGCCCAGCGACGCGCGCTGTCGTGGCGCAGCGGCGGCGGCTCACCCCACATCACCGCGCCGAAGCCCACCATGCAGTTCACGCCCGAGGAGCGCCGAGCGGCGTTCGAAAAGCGTTGGCAGCTCGGCGGTGTGCTGTTCTCGAAGACCTTCCCGGACCAGATGACCGATCTGGAGGCCAACGAAGAGGCCCGCCGATTCTACGAGGAGAAGGTCCGGGCCGTCATCGACGATCCGGCCGTCGCCGACCTCCTGATCCCCAACGACCACCCCATCGGCACCAAGCGAATCTGCACCGACAGCAACTATTTTCAGACCTTCAACCGCCTGAACGTGTCGCTGATCAGCGTCCGCGCCACCCCCATCGAATCCGTCGACACCACCGGCATCAACACGACCGACGCCCACTACGACGTCGACATGATCGTGCTGGCAACGGGTTTCGACGCGATGACCGGTGCGCTGGGCCGGATCGATATCGTCGGGCGCCGCGGCACCGCTATGCGCGACGACTGGGCGCACGGACCCCGCACCTATTTGGGGCTGGGCGTCGACGGCTTCCCCAACCTGTTCCTGATCTCGGGCCCGGGAGCGCCCGCCGTGCTGGCGAACATGGTGCTGCACGCCGAAGCCCAGGTGAACTGGATCGCCGACGCCATCGCGTTCCTGGACGAGCACGGTTACGCCGCGATCGAAGCAGGCGTCGACAGCGTGGACGGCTGGGGCGCCGAATGCGCCCGTCGGGCCGAGACGACGCTGTTCACCAAGGCGAACTCGTGGTACATGGGCGCGAACGTGCCGGGAAAGCCCCGGGGTTTCATGCTGTTCGTCGGGGGCTTCGCGACCTATAACGACATCTGCGCCGAGGTCGCCGACGCCGGCTACCGCGGCTTCGATCTCATCGAACGATGACGGGTCTACGGGACACGGTCGTCGTCGTCACCGGCGCCGCCAAGGGAACCGGCCGGGTGCATTGCCAGCGGTTCGCCGACGAGGGCGCCGACGTGATCGCGCTCGACGCCCCGGCCGTGGCCGACGAGTTGGCCGACACCGCAGAGAAAGTCGCCGATCGCGGTCGGCGCTGCGTGACCGGGCTGGCCGACGTCACCGACCTCGGGGCCGTCACCGCCGCCATCGATGCCGGCGTCGCCGAGCTGGGCCGCCTCGACACCATCGTCGCCAACGCCGGCGTCCACCTGCCGGGCGCGCCGTCGTGGGAACTGGACCCACTGGTGTGGCGGCGCACACTGGACATCAACCTCACCGGCGTCTGGCACACCGTCAGGGCCGGGGTGCCGCATATCGGTGGTGACGGCGGCTCCGTCGTCATCATCAGCTCCACCAGCGGCCTTCGCGGCCTGCCCAACACCGCCCACTACACCGCCAGCAAGCACGCGGTGGTGGGACTGGCCCGCACGCTGGCCAACGAGCTCGGGCCCCGCGGCATCCGGGTCAACACCGTGCATCCAGGCCCCGTCGCGACCCCAATGGTGCTCAACGAGGCCACCTTTCGGCGGCTGCGACCGGACCTGGAAAACCCGACGGAGGCCGACGCCGCCGAGGTGCTGCGGGCCCGCAACCTGCTTCCGGTGCCGTGGGTCGAGCCCGTCGACATCGCCAACGCCGTGCTGTTCCTGGCCTCGGATGAGGCCCGCTACATCACCGGCACCCAGCTCGTCGTCGACGCCGGCCTGACCCAGAAGACGACATGAGGGCGGCGCGCGGCGGGCGACTCGACGGCAAGGTCGCCCTGATCACCGGCGCGGCGCGGGGGATCGGTCGCGCGCAGGCCGTGCGCTTCGCCCAGGAGGGCGCCGACATCGTGGCGCTCGACGTGTGCGGCCCGATCGACACGGTGCTCGTCCCGCACAGCACGCCGGACGACCTCGACACCACCGCATCGCTGGTCCGCGAGGCCGGCGGGCGGGTGCACCCCGAGATCGTCGACGTCCGCGACCTCGCCGGCATGCGGGCCGCCACCGACCGCGGCGCCGCGCGGTTCGGCGGGCTGGACGTGGTGTGCGCGACCGCGGGAATCACGTCGCGCGGCATGGCGGTCGAGCTGGACGAAAACGCCTGGCGCACCATGCTGGACGTCAACCTCACCGGGGTCTGGCACACCTGCCGCGCCGGCGTGCCCCACCTCATCGCGCGCGGCGCCGGATCGGTGATCCTGACGAGCTCGATCGCCGGGCTGCGCGGCCTGGTCGGCGTCGCGCACTACACGGCCGCCAAACACGGCGTGGTCGGCTTGATGCGCTCGATGGCCAACGAGCTTGCGCCGCACCATGTCCGGGTCAACTGCGTCAACCCGACCAACGTCGACACGCCGATGATCCAGAACGACGTCGTCAGCAGCGCCTTTCGCCCGGACCTGGACCGCCCGCCCACGCGCGCCGAATTCGCCGACGCCGCGCGTTCGATGAACATGCTCGCAGTGCCGTGGATCGACCCCCTCGACGTCGCCAACGCCGCGCTGTTCCTCGCCTCCGACGAGGCGCGCTACATCACCGCGATCACCTTGCCCGTCGACGCGGGCGCCACCCAAAGATAGGAGGATCCGTGACCGACATCGCGAAGTACGGGCCGTGGGCGGTGATCGCCGGCGGCTCGGAAGGCGTGGGCGCCGAGTTCGCAAAGCAATTGGCCGGTGACGGGTTCGATCTGGTGCTGATCGCTCGCAAGCCGGGACCGCTGGAGGACACGGCGCGGCAGTGCCGCGAGATCGGCGCACAGGTGCGCACGTTGGCCATAGACCTGCTGGACCCCGACGCGGTCGCGCGAATCACCGCGCAGACCGCGGACATCGAGGTCGGCCTGTTGATCTACAACGCCGGCGCCAACACCTGCAGCAAGCCGTTTTTGGACGCCGAGCTCAGCGAGTTCGGCCGGGTGATCGACCTCAACGTGACGCGGATGCTGCAACTCGTGCAGCACTTTGCGCGGCCGATGCGGTCTCGCGGCCGGGGCGGCATTTTGGTGGTCGGCTCGATGGCGGCGACCCACGGTTCGATGCGCCAATCGGTCTACACCGGCGTGAAGGCCTTCAGCCGCCTCTTCGCCGAGAGCCTGTGGCTGGAGCTGCGCGAGCACGGCGTCGATGTGCTGGAACTGGTGCTGGGCGTGACCCGCACGCCGGCCATGGCCCGGGCCGGCCTGAACTTCGACGTGCCGGGGCTATCGGTGTCCGAACCGGCCGACGTGGCCCGCGAGGGGTTGGAGAACCTGGCCAACGGCCCGGTGTTCATCGCGGGCGGCAACGCGGCCGCGGTGCACCGGGGCAGCGGCCCGGACCGCGCCGCGATCGTGCTGGGCGCGCACAGAGCCGTGCAGGAACTTCTGGGCCAGAAATGATGCGCTCCTGAAACTGGAAGGAGATCAGCGGTGATCGACGCCGACGAACTGTTGACACGGCTGTGCCGACTCGAGGACGAACGCGATATCGCCCGATTGATCGCGTCTTACGGTCCGGCGGTGGACGCGGGGGACGCCGACGCCGCGGCGCGGCTCTGGGCGACCGATGGCGGCTACGACGTCGAGGGTTGGCAGATGCACAGCCGGGCCGACGTGCGCGCCATGGTCAGCTCGGCCTCCCATCAGAAGCTGGTGGGTGGTGGTTGCTGCCACTTCGTCGGACCGGCGGTCGTGACGGTCGCGGGAGATTCGGCGGTGGCGGTCAGCGAATCGCTGGTTCTCGTGCGCGACGGCGAGAGTTACCGCGTATGGCGCTGCACGGCAAACCATTTCGAGTTTCGGCGCATCGAGAACCGTTGGCGGATCACCAAGCGTACGAGCCGTGTCCTCGATGGCAATCCCGGGGCCCACGCCTTGCTCACCGCGGGCCTGGCGGGTGCACCGGCACCGACATTGGGCGCCGGGGGAGACGTGGATTGAGGACGGTCCCGCGCTAGCCGCGCGAAAGGAACGCCAGCACAGTGCTTTCGAAGGCCTCCCTGGCCTCGATCATCGCCCAGTGCCCCGAGTTCGGGAAGATGTGCAGCTCCGCGTTGGGAATGGTGCGCATCGGGATCAGGGCCATGTCTGGCGGGCTGACCCGGTCGTCGCGTCCCCAGGTCAGCAGGGTGGGCGCGGTGAGCTTGTGCATGGTCGCCCACGGCAGCGGCCGGTCGGAGGCGGCCAGCGCGGCGTTCATCCCGGCGAACGCCGCCTTGCCGTACATGCGCCGCGCCGCGGCCAGGGTGTCGGGGTCGGTGGCCAGCTGCCAGCGCTCCTCGATCAGCTGCTCGGTGACCAGCCCCTGGTCGTAGACCATCGACTTGAGCCAGTCGACCAGGCGCTGGCGCGTCGGGTCCTCGACGAATTCCTGCAGCAGCCGGATGCCTTCGCTGGGGCTGGGGCTGAAGATGTTGGTGCCGATCCCGCCGATGGTCACCAGCCGACCGACGCGCTCGGGATTATGGGTGGCGAAGTTGATGCCCACACCGCCGCCCATCGAGTTGCCCACGATGTGCGCCTTGGCGACGCCGAGCGCGTCCAGCAAGGGCGCGACGGTGCCGAACGCGGTGACCATCGGGTGTCCGCCGAAGTCGTCGCTGACCCCGAACCCGGGGAATTCCAGGATCAGGCAGCGGAATCGCTCGGCGAAGGCGGGCAGCACGCCGCGGAAGTTGCGCCACCCGGTGACCCCGGGCCCGGACCCGTGCAGGAACAACAGCACCGGTGCGGAATCGGGGGCCCCGCTGTCCCCAGTGTCGTAGTAGCGCAAAGCGCCGTTTTCCGTGCCGATTTCGCGCAGGTCTTCCTCTGCGAGAGGCTGTCGAGAAGTGTCTGCCACGGGTGTCACCATGCCATGCCGCGGCGCCGAGGGGGGATGGGGTTCCGCTGAACGGGCGGCGGTCAGGTTCGGCCGCGGACCGGCGCGCTCGAATTCATCAGCTCTTTGAGGGCGACGGGGAAGGCGTCGGCCAGGTCCCAGAGGTCGGCCACGAGGTCGGGGCAGGAAATGATGCCGACGCCGAGACGGCGGCCCAGCGACATCACGGTGATGTTGAGCCCGGCGCCGGCGATGATCGGACCGAGCGGGTACATCGCGTCGAGCCGGCAACCCAAGAAGTAGAGCTGGTCTCGCGGCCCGGCCACGTTCGACATCACCAGGTTGTGCGGCGGCTTCTCGGGCAGCGGTATGCGGGGCAGCAGCTTCATCGCGGCACCGAACATGGTCTGCCCGGCCACCTGCGTCCAGTCCTGCAGCAGGGTCGGTCCCATCGCGGCGGCGTGGTCCTTGGCCGCGGCGTTCCCGCCGGCGATGCGGGTGAGGCGTTCGGCGGGGTCGGCGATGTGGGTTTCGAGCCGGCACAGCATCCAGGTCATCTGATTGCGGCCCGGTCGAGATGACTTGCCGCGCACGGACACCGGCACGCTGGCGACCATCGGAATATCCGGCAGGGCGTCGCGGTCGAGAAGGTACTGCCGCAGCGCCCCCGCGCACATCGCCGTCACCACGTCGTTGACGGTCACCCCGAACCGCTGTTTCACGGTTTTGACGTCCTCGAGGTCCACGCTCGCCAGGGCGATGTTGCGGCGTCGGGTGAAGCGGCCGTTGAACGCCGTGGGCGGCGCCGCGAACGGGGCCGCCATCGTGTGGCCGCCGGCGCGGGCGCGCAGGACCGTTTGCGCCAGCGTCAGTGCCGTGGCAGGCACCACCCGCGCCAGGCGCCACGGTCGCAACGCCGCCCCGATCAGACCGCCGGCGGCGATCTGCAATGGGTTCGCCGCGCCGGCGCGGGCGGCCGGTTCCGGCGGCGGCGGCGGGCAGTCGGGGGTGGGGCCGCACAGTTGCGCGAGCAGGTTGGCTCCGCCCACACCGTCGACCACCGCGTGGTGGGCCTTGAGGACGACGGACAGCGCGTCCCCGCCACGCAGCCCTTCGATCACCCACATTTCCCACAGCGGACGATCGCGATCGAGCGCCAGGCCGGCGACGTGGCCGCAGATTTCCGCCAGTTCTTCGCGCCCGCCCGGCGAGGGCAGCGCGACCCGGTGCAGGTGGCGTCCCAGATCGAACCGGTCGTCGTCCACCCAGACCGGATGGTCGAAGTTCAGTTGGTTATCGGCCAGCTTGAGACGGAATTCCGGGACGGCGTCCACCCGCTCCGCGAGCGCCTCACGAAAGCGCGCGAAATCGTAGCCGCCGGGCATGGTCGCGGGGTCGAGCTCCAGGACGCAGCAAACGTTCAGCGGCTGTGTCGGTGATTCGAGGTACAGAAAGAACGCGTCTAGCCCACTGAGTCGCTGCATACTCGCTCGTCTCTTGTGTGCGGCTCTGACCGCTGGTCACATGACCATCGGTCATCCCAACGCTCGTGGGGGATCCACGATCGGGGCGACCGCGATTTGTTGTGTGACGGTCTTTCTATAGCCACTGGGGGGCTTCCGGCAAACATTGCGCCGGACGCGGATCGGGACCGCGTTCTGCGAGGGCTAGCGTGCCATCGCCGAGTCGGGCGCTGCCCAGTCGGTGGACACCCGGCGGTGCTTGATCAGCCAGGTGCCACCCTCGGGCACCAGGACGTCCCGGTAGCGGCCGCAATGGTCGAGCCCAATGTGGGTGACGACGGTGAAGTACGACTTGACGCGCGCCTCGCCAGGTGTCACTTCGGTGAACAACACGTTCGCGACGTTATGGCGCACAATCGGTTTGACGCCGCCAGTGACATCGGCGTCGACGGCGACCTTTCCGGTGACGCCGCCCAGGAATTCCGCGATCGCCGATCGCCCGCGCAGCGGGTCGAACCCGCGGATCTCGAGCACGCCGTTCGGACAGAACGTCTCCGCGAGGCCGTCGAGCGCGCCCGCGTCGCCGGACCAGTTGTAGCGCGCCAAGGTGTCGCGGATCTGCTCACGGGCCACCAGTTCCCACGTTTCCACTGCTATGGTTCCTCCCGCCGCTGACCGGGGTGCAGCGATATCGGGCCTCAGCGTAACCGATACGGCCGGGACATTCCGGCGTCGTCTCGGCCGGGCATTGTCAAACACCCTGAACCGCAGGGGAATTAGATGCAACGGCCGGCGGTCCTTGCGCGGCGACCGCCCGACGCGTCGGCGCTGTGGCGAAGGCGACTCCCGTCGAAGGTTTTGGGAACCGACCGGCTGGGCAATAAGCGCTGAGCAAGACGCACGACAAGGAGGGGAGTACGTATGTCGGACAAGAGCGGTCCCGAGGAAGCCGTCGAAGGCGTCGTCGAGGGCGTCAAGGGCAAGGTGAAGGAAGTCGCCGGGGCGGTCGCCGGACGCGACGACCTGATGCGCGAAGGCCAGGCCCAACAGGACAAGGCCGATGCGCAGCGCGAGGCCGCCCAGAAGGAGGCCGAGGCCGAAAGCGCCCGAAAGGCCGCCGATATCAACGAAGCTCGCCAGAAGGCCGAACAGTAGCGACAGCCGGCGGTGGCCCGGTCACGTGGTGTCCGGGCCACCGCCGCTGTCACCACTTCCGCTACGGGCGGTAGCGCAATACAGTGGGTGGATGAAACCCGGCGAAGACGGCAGGCACCTGCGCACCTGCCCGTTGTGTGAAGCCATGTGCGGCTTGGAAATTCAGGTCGATGACGGCCTTGTCACCGGCATCAGGGGCAACCGCGACGACGTCTGGAGCCGCGGGCACCTGTGCCCCAAGGGCACATCGCTGGCCGCCCTGCACGACGACCCGGACCGCATCCGCGAGCCGATGATCAAGGTCGACGGTCAGTGGCAGGAGGTCAGCTGGGACGCGGCGTTCCGGCGCTGCACCGAGTTGCTGACGCCGGTGATCGACAAATACGGAATCGGCGCGGTGACCGCCTACACCGGTAACCCGCTGGCGCACTCGTTCTCGCTGGCCCGCTACGCGGGCGTGTTGATGGGCATGTCCGGGATGCCGATCACCTACTCGCCGGGCACGGTCGACCAATGGCCGAAGAACCTGTCCTCGCACCTGATGTACGGACTCTGGTGGAACTTCCCGGTGCCGGACATCGAACGCACGGACCTGCTGGTCATCATGGGCGCCAATCCCGCCGCATCGCAGGGCTCACTGCTGGCAGCGCCCAACGTGATGGGCCTGATCGACGCGATCCGCAAGCGCGGCAAGGTCATCGTGATCGACCCGGTGCGCACCCCGACCGCCGCGCGCGCCGACGAGTGGCTTCCCATCGTGCCCGGGACCGACGCGGCGCTGTTGCTGGCGGTCGCGCACACCCTCTTCGCCGAAGACCTCGCCCGTCCCGGTCCGCACCTCGCCGGCCACCTCGATGGGCTGGACACCCTGCGGCGGGCCGTCGCGGACTGGCCACCGGAACGCGTCGGCGCCGTCACCGGCATCGGCGAAGACCGGATCCGCCGGTTGGCCCGCGAACTCGCCGGCACCGACAAATCGGTGGTCTACGGACGAATCGGGTTGTGCAACCAGGAATTCGGCAGCCTCGCCAGCTGGCTCGTCGACGTGGTCAACATCCTGACCGGTCATTTCGACACCCCCGGCGGCGCCATGTTTCCCAGGCCGGCCGCCTGGTCGATCACCACGCAGCCCCTGCCCGGATTGGAGGGCGGCGCACCGGAATTCGGCCGCTGGCACACCCGCGTGCGCGGCGCCAAGGAAGTTCTCGGCCAGGCGCCGGTGTCGTGCATGGCCGAAGAGATCGCCACCCCGGGCGACGGCCAACTCAAGGCGCTCATCACGGTCGCGGGCAACCCGGTGCTGTCCACCCCCGGCGGCGACAAGCTCGACGAAGTGCTGCCGATGCTGGAGGCGATGATCTCCGTTGACCTTTGGCTCAACGAGACCACACGGCACGCTGATGTGATCCTGCCCGGACTGTCGCCGCTGGAGCAGCCGCATCACGACGATCTGATCCTGCTCTTCGCGATTCACAGCATCGCGAATTACTCCGCGCCCGTGTTCGATCCGGGCGATCGCCCGCACGAATGGGAGATCCTGATCCGGCTGACCGGACTGTGTACCGGCACGCCCGCCGAGGACGTCGACGTTGCGGCCATCGACGACGGCTTCTTCGATTACCTGGCCTTCACCCGCGGGCTCGACGGCGCGGAGATCCGCAAGCTCTACGAGCACGGCGGGCCGGAGCGCATGCTCGACCTCACCCTGCGCACCGGGCCCTTCGGCGACCAGTACGGCAAGAATCCGGGCGGGCTCACGCTGGACACGCTCAAGGCCAACCCGAACGGAATCGACTTCGGGCCCATGGTCCCCCAACTCCCCGACATCCTCGGCACCCCCGACAAGAAGATCCGGCTCGCACCGCAGTACCTGCTCGACGACCTGCCCCGGCTGGCCGCGCGCATGGAACGCCCCGCCGAACCGCTGGTCCTGGTGAGCCGCCGACACCTGCGCTCGAACAACACCTGGCTGCACAGCGTGCCCGCGCTGATGAAGGGAAAGGACCGGTGCACGTTGCTGATCCACCCCGACGATGCGGCCCGGTGCGGCATCGCCGACAACGACATCGTGACGGTGAAATCGGAGGCCGGCGAGATCAGGGTGCCCGTGGAGATCACCGACGCCATCAAGCCGGGCGTGGTCTCGATGCCCCACGGCTGGGGACACGGCAAGCCGGGCACCCGCATGACGGTGGCCAACGGCTCACCGGGCGCGAACACCAACGTGCTGTCCCCGCCGACATTCGTCGACCAGCCGTCCGGCAACGGGGTGCTCAACGGCATCCCGGTGACGATCATCGACGATCAAGCCAGATTCCGTCCCGCGCAAGCGCTTTGAGGAAGCCGGCGGTTTACCAAGGAGTCTCAGGGGTCGACCGGCCGATTCGTCCACTCGCGGCCCGGCCGGCGTGACGAGCGGAACCATCCGCCGGCCGCGCCCGTTCCGCCATCGGTCGCGATGGTGTGGCCCGTGACGAACGACGACAGGTCCGAGGCCAGAAACAGGATCACGCGGGCCTGATCCTCGGGCTGGCCCATCCGTCCGACCGGCACCCACCGCGGCCATTGGGTGTGCTCCTCGGGCGACAGCCATTGCGAGTAGGGCACTTGAAGGGACTCGGTGACGTCGGGGGCGATCGCGTTGACCCGCACGCCGTGGTTGCCCACCTGCACGGCGAGGCTGCGGGTGAAGCCGATCAGGCCCGCCTTGAACGCGGCATACACCGGATCCTCCGGGTAGCCGCGCAGCCCCTCGACCGACGAGACGTTCACGATCGCACCGGCGTGCCGGTCCACCATGGCGGGCAGGAACGCCCGGGTGAGCAGGAAGACGTGGTGGAGGTTGATCCGGTAGAGCTCATCCCAGAGCCCCGGGTCGGTGTCGACGAAGTTTCCGGGGTGGCGCAGCCAGTGGCCCACGTTGTTGACCAGCACGTCGACCCGCCCGTGCTCGTCCAGCACCGTCCGGGCCAGGCCGGTGACCTGGTCCGGCGCCCGGACGTCGGTGACGACCGCCCGCGCGGATCCGCCGGCCGCCGTGATCGCGTCGGCGGTCGCGCCGCCCAGCTCGCCGTCGATATCGGCGATCACTACGTGCGCGCCGTGGCGGGCGAAAAGCCGCGCGGTGGCCGCGCCGATGCCGCCCCCGCCGCCGGTCACGACCGCGACCCGGTCGGCCAGCAACGAACCCGGATGCTCTGCCTGTGTCATCGCTCATATCTTGGGCCACGCGGCGGCCCCGGCCACAGCCGGTCCGGCCCCATTCCGGCCGCGCGACGTCGGCGATCGCGATCAACGGGTGGTACCCATCTCTGCCGGCGGCAAACAGTGACCTACGCGACGTTTGCTGCGCGCTGGATCCACCGGTAAGCCGGGTACCCGGTGTCCACTTAGGAGTTGATGACACAGTGAGCACAATCGATCCGGCCCGCATACTGCCGAGCGTGGCGACGACGCGGCGCATGCACCATCGGCATAGCCCCCAGTCGGTCGCCGTCTCGCTCGCCAGCCGGTTGATCGTGAAGAACGCGGTCCGCGCCTGGGCCATGACGCCCAACCTGCACTGGCCGCTGGAGTACGTCGACAGTTTTGCCGGGATGTTTCCCCGTCTCGGCTCCGCGGCGAGCACCGAACCGGTGCGTCTCGAGCACTGCGCCGCGGAGTGGGTTCGCGCTCCCGGCGTCTCGGGGGACCGTGCGATCCTGTACCTGCACGGCGGCGCGTTCCTCACCTGCGGCCTCAACACGCACCGCTCGATGGTGACCCGCCTGTCCAAGGAGGCCGACGCCGCCGTGCTCGCCGTCGCCTACCGGAAGTTGCCCGCACATCAGATCACCGACGCCATCGACGATGGGATCAGCGGCCTGCGGTGGCTGCAGGACCGCGGCTACGACGGCGACCGGGTCGTCGTGGCCGGCGACTCGGCCGGCGGATACCTGGCGTTCATGACCACGCTGTCGGCGATCGGCGAGGACATCATGGAGCCGGCCGGGGTCGCGACCATCTCGCCGTTCACGGACACGGACCCGGCACGAAAACTCAAGCACCGCAACGCCCGCAAGTGCTCGATGTTCACCCGCAGCGCGTTCTCGCGGTTCGCTAAGTACCTCGGCGACGCCCGGGCGGCGGAGGGCCGGGGCGAGTCCACGGTCGCCTCGCCCGTGGATGCCGACCTGTCGTCGTTGCCGCCGGTGACCATTCACGCGAGCTCGGACGAATTGTTGCTCGCCGACGCGGAACTGATGGCGAAGCGCCTGGAAGCCAGCGGGGTCCGATGCGATCTGCACCTGTGGGACGGGCAGATCCACGACTTCCCGTTGGCCGCCGACATCTTGCCGGAGGGCAGGCGCGCCATCAAATACCTCGGCGATTTCGTCAAGGACGTCACCCCCGCCGGGGACGCGGTCCGGAGTAAGGTCCGGAACGTGCGCCGCCTGCGCAGCGCCGCCGCGGCCGGTTGAAGCCGACGAAAGTAATTGTGCCGCAGGCTGATTCGACGGCCGGCGCCCGTATCCCGTTGCGCCGGGTGCCCAACTCGCGGCGCTGCCGTTACAGTTGGTCCTGATGAGCCCACCAGCCCCGCCTGCGCTGACCGTGCGGTACGAGGGAGCCGAGCGCACCTTCGCGGCAGGCAATGACGTCGTGATCGGGCGTGACCTTCGCGCGGACGTCCGCGTCGCCCACCCCCTGATCTCCCGCACCCATCTGATCGTGCGGTACGACCAGGGCCGATGGGTCGCCGTCGACAACGGCAGCCTCAACGGTCTGTACGCGAACAATCGCCGCGTCCCGGTCATCGACATCCAGGACGGCATGCGCGTCAACGTCGGCAATCCCGATGGCCCGGCGCTGACCTTCGAGGTCGGCCGCCACCAGGGTTCGGCCGGGCGGCCGCCGCTGACGACGTCGATACCCATCGTCAGCACGCCCGGCGCGCCCCTCGTGGGAGCGCCGCAGAGCCCGAGCGGCACGCAAACTTCCGCCCAGCCTCAGCAGCCGGCGTCTGCCTCATTCCGCCACTCGGCGCATCCGCCCACCACCACGCAGCCCAGCCACTCACCGAGCGGACCCCTCGCGAGCCAGCCGCCCAGCGGCCCGACCCCGAGCCATCCGTCGGGGCCGCAGACCCGCTTCCCGACCAGCGGCCCCCTGGCCGCGCCGCCCAGCGCGCCCCAGCCCGCGCCGCAGATCTACCGGGCGCCGTCGGCGGTACATGCGGCCCCGCCCACCACCGCGCAACCGGCGTCCCAGACGGGCCGCATCGGTGGCGACTCGTCGAACATCGCCACGTCGATGATGAAGATCCTGCGGCCGGGCAGGGCCGGGCTGGAGTCCACGCCGGGCGCGATCACGATCGGCCGCGCCAACGACAACGACATCGTCATCCCCGAGGTCCTGGCGTCACGCCACCACGCCACGCTGATCCCGGCGCCCGGTGGCACCGAGATCCATGACAACCGCAGCATCAACGGCACCTTCGTCAATGGCGCCCGCGTCGATTCGGCCGTGCTGCACGACGGTGACGTCGTCACGATCGGCAACATCGACCTGGTCTTCGCCGGCGGCACCCTGGCCCGCCGCGACCAGACCGCGACCGCGACGCGCACCGGCGGCCTCGACGTGCGCGGGGTGACGTGGACGATCGAGAACAACAAGACGTTGCTGGACAACATCTCGCTGACCGCCCTGCCCGGGACGCTGACCGCGATCATCGGGCCGTCCGGCGCCGGCAAATCGACGTTCGCCCGGCTGGTCGCCGGGTACACGCACCCGAGCACCGGCACGGTGGCGTTCGAGGGCCACAACGTCCACGCCGAGTACGCCTCGTTGCGCAGCCGGATCGGGATGGTGCCGCAGGACGACGTCGTGCACGGCCAGCTGACCGTGCAGCAGGCGTTGATGTACGCCGCCGAGCTGCGCCTGCCGCCGGACACCACCAAGGACGACCGCGCCCAGGTGGTGGCCCGGGTACTCGAGGAACTCGAGATGACCCAGCACCTGCACACGCGGGTCGACAAGCTCTCCGGCGGCCAGCGCAAGCGCGCTTCGGTGGCGCTGGAGTTGCTCACCGGGCCGTCGCTGCTGATCCTCGACGAGCCGACGTCGGGCCTGGATCCGGCGCTGGACCGGCAGGTGATGACCATGCTGCGGCAGCTGGCCGACGCCGGCCGGGTGGTGCTCGTCGTCACCCACTCGCTGACCTACCTCGACGTCTGCGATCAGGTTTTGCTGCTCGCCCCCGGCGGCAAGACGGCGTTCTGCGGGCCGCCCGGCCAAATCGGTCCCGCCATGGGCACCACCAACTGGGCCGACATCTTCAGCACCGTCGCCAACGACCCCGACGGCTCCCGGGAGCGCTACCTGGCGCGGACGGGCCCGCCCCCGGCGCCGCCGCCGGCGGAGAAACCCGCCGAACTGGGCGACCCCTCACACACCAGCCTGTTCCGGCAGTTCTCCACCATCGCCCGGCGCCAGATGCGGCTGATCGTCTCGGATCGCGGCTATTTCGTGTTCCTGGCGCTGCTGCCGTTCATCATGGGTTCGCTGTCGATGTCGGTGCCCGGCGATGTCGGCTTCGGCATCCCGAACCCGATGGGCGCCGCGCCTAACGAGCCGGGTCAGATCCTGGTGCTGCTGAACGTCGGCGCGGTGTTCATGGGTACCGCGCTGACCATCCGCGACCTCATCGGGGAACGCGCGATCTTCCTGCGCGAGCAGGCGGTTGGCCTGTCGACGTCGGCGTACCTGCTGGCCAAGGTGTGCGTGTACACGGTCTTCGCGATCGTCCAGTCGGCGATCGTTACCATCATCGCGGTGCTCGGCAAGGGCGCGCCGACCCAGGGCGCGGTGGCGTTGGGCAAGCCCGGCCTCGAGTTGTTCGTCGACGTCGCGCTGACGTGCGTGGCCTCCGCCATGCTGGGCCTCGCGCTGTCGGCCGTCGCCAAGTCCAACGAGCAGATCATGCCGCTGCTGGTGGTGGCCGTCATGTCACAGCTGGTGTTCTCCGGCGGGATGATCCCGGTGACCGGCCGGGTGGGGCTGGATCAGATGGCCTGGGCCACGCCCGCCCGGTGGGGATTCGCGGCGTCGGCGTCCACCGCCGACCTGACCAAGCTGGTGCCCGGGCCGCTGACCCCGAAGGACTCGCACTGGCAGCACACGCCGGCCAGGTGGTGGTTCGACGTCGGCATGCTGGCGCTCATCAGCGCCGTCTATCTGGGTTTCGTGCGCTGGAAGATCCGCCTCAAGGGCGGCTGATCGCTCGCGCGTCAGGCGCCCTTGCGGACCACTTGGTCGGCCGCGGCGCGCATCCGATCGGACAGTTGCAGAAGATTGTGCTCGCCTACGCCCAGGGGAAGGGTGTACGCCAGTTGTCTCAATTCGACGGCGTAGTTGCGCAAGTCCTCGCGGAGGCGCGTCTCAACAGTGGGCATGATTTCTCCCTCGGGCTGGGGCAGAGGGCCTGGTCCGCGTTGACCAACCGATCCGAAAATCTTCGCAGCCCGCGGCCGAATCCGCCAGAGCGTCGACGGGTTTTAACGGGAGTTTGACAGCGGTTTTACAGTGCGACCCCCGCCGTTCGCGACCGATGCGCGGCAGAATGCCCCGCGCGAACTCGCGGCGGCGTTACGCTGGCGCTGCTCGGTGTAACGGCATCGACGCTCCGAGAAAGGCATAGGCGCCGGAATGGATTTCGAACTCGACGCCGGGCAGCGCGCCTGGCTGGCCGAGGTCCGCCAATTTCTGCACGAGAACGTCACCCCCGCATTGCGCGCCGAGCTGGCCGCGCACGACTTGGAGATTCTCGACGGCGAGGTGGCGCGGTTCCGCCGCGAGATCGGCGCCAAGGGCTGGTTCGGGCTGAACTGGCCGCGCGAGTACGGGGGGCTGGGTCTGGGCGCCATTCACCAGCACCTGTTGATGAGCGAATTCGAGTACTGGGGCGTGCCCGGACCCGACCTGACCGTCACGTCGGTGGCGCCGATGATCATGCGTCACGGCACCGAGCGGAACAAGAGCGAGTGGCTGCCCCCGATCGCCCGGGGCGAAATGATCTGCGCGGTCGGCTATTCCGAGCCCGAGGCCGGGACCGACCTGGCGAGCCTGCGGACCACCGCGACCCGCGACGGCGAGGAATGGGTGATCAACGGGACCAAGATCTGGAACAGCGGCGCGCAGCGGGCCACGCACGAATGGCTCTGCGTCCGTACCGATCCGACGACCGCACGCCACCGCGGCATCTCGGTCATCATCGTGCCGATCGACAGCCCCGGCGTCGAGATCCGCCCGCTCTACGCGTGGTCGGGCTACCGCACCAACGAGGTGGCATTCCGCGACGTGCGGGTGCCGGCCACCAACCTCGTCGGCGAGGTCAACCGCGGCTGGACCTACATCACCGGCGCGCTCGACCTCGAGCGCGGCGCGCTGACCAACGCCGGAGACCTGCGCCGCGCCGTCGAGGAATTGCACGAACTTTCGCGCAGTCCGCGCCGCGACGGGACGGTGCCCGCCGACGACCCGTCGCTTCGCCGCCGGCTGGCGCAGGCCGAAGCCGACGTCGCGGTGGCCACGCTGATGGGCTACGAGGCGGCCTCGATCCTCGACAGCGGCGTCATTCCGACCGTCGAAGTGAGCGTCGAGAAGGTGTTCACCAGCGAGCTGCGCCAGCGCATCGCCGCCCTGGCGCTCGATCTCCTCGGCCCGGACGGCCTGTTGGCGCATCGCAGCGAACAGGCCCCGCTGGCCGGCAAATTCGAGCGGCTCTACCGGGCCGCCCCGCTGATGCGCTTCGGCGGGGGCACCAATGAGGTGCTTCGCGACATCATCGCCCAGCGCGGGCACGGGATGCCCTCCTATGGACGCTGACGGAAGCCTCGCACACCACCGATGAAGACGATCCCGTCCGCAGAGCAGCGGGAGTTCGCCGCGGCGCTACGCGCCCTGCTGGCCGCCGAGAACCCGGTCAGCCAGGTGCGCGCCCTCGACGAGCCGGGCGCGGACCGGCGCACGCCGGCGCTGTGGAAGGCGGTGGCCGACGCGGGGGTATTCGGGCTGGCCGTCGCCGAGGAGTACGGCGGCGCCGGTGGCTCACTCGACGACCTGGCCGTGTTCTACACCGAAGCCGGCCGCGCGCTGTGCCCGACGACCGTGCACAGCACCGTGCACGCCGCCCTCGCCGTCGACCAGCTCGGCTCCCCGGAGGCCAAGGCCGCTTGGCTGCCCCCGCTCGCGTGCGGCAGCGTCCGCGCCACCACCGCCCTCTGGAACGCCCGCGACGCCGCGCTCGTCGCCCCTGCGCTGCGCGCCGATCCCGATCCGAATCGGTGGCGGCTCAACGGAACCGCGGATTACGTCGCCGACGCCGATGTCGCCGATCTCATCGTGGTATCGGCCGCCTCGTCGCGGGGCGGAGCCGAACGCCCGCTGGTCTTCCTCGTCGACGCGCACGGCGGCGGTGTGACCGTCGAGCCGCTCGACATGGTCGGCGGGCACCGGGCGTTCACCGTCCGCTTCGACGACGCGGTCGTGGCCGGTGACGCCGTGCTCGACGGCGTCACCGTGCCGGGATTGCGCCGGCTGGCCAACACCGCGGTGGCGCTGGGATCACTCGACCTGGTCGGGGTCGGCCAGGCCGTGCTGGACCGCACCGTCGACTACACCAAGCTGCGTCACCAGTTCGGCCGGCCCATCGCCTCGTTTCAGGCGGCCCAGCATCTGATCGCCGACATGCACATCGCCCTGGCGGCCGCGCGATTGGCGGCGCACGCGGCGGTGTTCTGGCTGGGGCGCGGCCGCACCGCGAGCAGGGAGACCGCCATCGCCCGCATGCACGCGGCAACCGCGGCCCGGCTGATCACGCTCGACGCCCATCAGCTGCACGGCGGGATGGGCTATGTCACCGAGACGGACCTGCATTTGTGGAGCGAGCGGGCCCGCCTCGGTGCGACGCTCGGCGGCGGCGCCGACGTCGCGGCGTCGTGGCTTCGGGAGACCATGGGAGAAGGGAGCGCCGGTGAGTGAGGACAGCTTGATCGACGCCGAGTCGGCGTCGCGGGTGGGCACGGTCGCCGCCTCGGCGACCGGCGAGGTGACCCGGCGCGATTGGCAACGGTGGGCGGCCGCGGTCGGCGAGGACAACCCGTTGTATTTCGATCCGGAGTACGCCCGCGCCAACGGCTTTCGCGACATCATCTGCCCGCCGCTGTACCTGCAGTACGCGGTCCTCGGGGTGTCGCGGCTGGAGTCGCTGCGCCCCGACGGATCCTCCGGCGCGGTCTCCGGCAGCCTCGCGTTTCCCCGCGCCCCCAAGCGGATGGCCGGCGGGGAGAGCTTCACCTTTCACCTGCCGGCCTACCACCGCGACGAAATCGAAATGGTCCGCACCATCGAGTCGATCGTCGAAAAACGGGGCCGCTCCGGCAGATTCGTCCTCGTCACCTGGCACACGGTGTACCGCAACCAGGATCGCGACCTGCTGGCCGAAGCGTCGACGTCGATGATCGCCCGCCCCTAGGAGCATCGTGACCGACCAGCAAGTGTTCTATGAAGACATCGCCGTCGGCGATCACATCCCCACGCTGACGGTGACCGTCGACGAAACCCAGATGTTCTTCTTTTCGGCCGCCACGTACAACGGTCACCGCATCCACTACGACAAGGAGTGGGCCCGCGACACCGAGGGATACGACAACGTGCTGGTGCACGGTCCGCTGCAGGCGGCGCTGCTGGCCCGCGCCCTCGGGGACTGGATCGGCGGGCGGGGCAGGCTGGTGACGTTCTCGGTGCAGAACCGGGCGATCGCCTATCCCGGTGAGGCGCTCAGTTTCGGTGGCGAGGTCACCGGCAAACGCCCGGGCGGCAATGATTTTGAGGGCTACGGCCTGGTGGATCTGGACATCGCCGGCCGGCGCGGCGACACGGTGCTGATGCCGGGCACCGCCGGCGTCGCGCTGCCGCTGCGGGGGAGCCGGGCATGAGCGGGCTGCGGGGAGAGGCCGCGATCGTCGGCATCGCCGAGCTGCCGGCCGAACGGCGCCCCACCGGCCCCGCGATGTTCACCCTCGACCAGTACGCGCTGCTGGCGAAGATGGTGATCGAGGACGCCGGTGTCGATCCGGGCTGTGTCAACGGCCTGCTGACCCACGGCATCGCCGAGTCGGCCATGTTTGCCCCGGCCACCCTGTGCGAATACCTGGGCCTGGCGCTGGATTTCGGTGAGCGGGTCGACTTGGGCGGGGCCACCTCGGCCGGCATGGTCTGGCGGGCCGCGGCGGCCGTCGAACTCGGCGCCTGCGAGGCCGCCCTGGCCGTGGTACCCGGCTCCGCGGCCGTGCCCCGGTCCGAACGGCGGCCCGCGCCGGAGCCGAATTGGTATGGGGCGTCCTCGGGCAACTACGGCTCGCCGCAGGCCGAGTTCGAGATCCCCTACGGCAACGTGGGCCAAAACGCGCCCTACGCGCAGATTGCCCAGCGGTACGCGGCCGAATACGGTTACGACCCCGCCGCGGTCGCCAAGATCGCCGTCGACCAACGCACCAACGCGTGCGCCCACCCCGGTGCCGTCTTCCACGGCACCCCCATCACGGTGAACGACGTGCTGGACAGCCCGATGATCGCCGACCCCATCCACATGCTGGAAACGGTGATGCGCGTGCACGGGGGAGCGGCGGTGTTGATCGCCAACGCCGACATCGCGCGCCGCGCCCGCCACCGCCCGGTCTGGATCAAGGGGTTCGGCGAACACATCGCCTTCAAGACCCCCACCTACGCCGAGGACCTGCTGTCCACACCCATCGCCCGCGCCGCCGAGCGGGCGTTCGCGATGGCCGGGCTGTCCCGGTCCGACGTCGACGTCGCCTCGATCTACGATTGCTACACCATCACGGTGCTGATGAGCCTGGAAGACGCCGGATTCTGCGCGAAAGGCAAAGGCATGTCGTGGATCAACGAACACGATTTGACCCATCGCGGGGAGTTCCCGCTCAACACCGCCGGCGGGCAACTGTCCTTCGGTCAGGCCGGAATGGCCGGCGGCATGCACCACGTGGTCGACGGCGCGCGGCAGGTCATGGGACGTGCCGGCGACGCGCAGGTGCCCGACTGTCACACCGCGTTCGTGACCGGCAACGGCGGCATCATGAGCGAGCAGGTCGCGCTGCTCCTGCGGGGGGATTAGCGATGGCCCGCCGCGACGATGCGCTCGTCCCCGAGCCCACGCCGGTGTCCCGGCCGTTCTGGGACGGCCTGGCGCAGCACCGGATCCTGGTGCAGTACTCGCCGTCGCTTCGGCAGCACGTGTTCTACCCGCGCACGCTGGCCCCGGGGACCCTCGCCGACGACCTGGAATGGCGTGAGATCGACGGCGCCGCAACGCTGTACACCTTCACGATCGCCCGCCGGCCCACCGGCCCGCCGTGGGCCGACGCGCTGCCGCAGCTGCTCGCGGTGGTGCAGTGGCACGCCGGGCCGAAATTCAGCACCGAGCTGGTCGACGTCGATCCCGGCGACGTCCGGATCGGGATGCGGGTGGAGCCGGTGTTCTGCGATCTCGAAGACGGAGTCACGTTACTGAGGTATCGGCCCGCATGACCGAAATGAGCGACGTCATCGTCATCGGTGCCGGGTTCGCCGGGCTGTACGCCGTGCACCGAGCCGCCTCGGCGGGGCTGTCGGTGACGGCGCTCGAGGCGGCGCCCGACGTGGGCGGCACCTGGTACTGGAACCGCTATCCGGGCGCACGTTGTGACGTCGAAAGTGTGGACTACTCCTACTCTTTCGACGAAAATCTGCAGCGCGACTGGCAGTGGAGCGAACGCTTCGCCGCCCAACCGGAGATCCTGGCCTACCTTCGGCACGTCGCCGACCGCTTCGACCTGCGCCGCCACTACCGGTTCGGCGTCGACGTCGTCGGCGCGGCCTTCGAGGGTGGGCGTTGGCAGGTCGACACCGCGACCGGACAAAGCCATGCGGCGCAGTTCCTCCTGTGCGCCACCGGGTGCCTGTCGGCACTCAACCGGCCCGATATCCCGGGCGTGCAAGACTTTTCGGGAGAGGTGTATTTCACCGCCGCCTGGCCGCGCGAGGATCCCGATTTGCGCGGCAAGCGGGTGGGGCTCATCGGCACGGGATCATCGGGGATCCAGGTTGCGCCGATCATCGCTTCGCAGGCCGAAAACCTGGTCGTATTCCAGCGATCCGCGAACTACACCATCCCGATGCCCAACCGGCCGTGGTCGGCCGACGAACAGCGGCAGATCCAGGAGCAGTACCCCGAGCGCCGCCGCGCCTCGGCCTACGCGTCGGCGGGCACGCCGCACGGCAGCTACCACAAGAACGCCGTCGACACCGACCCCGAGGAGCGGGCAGCGGCGTTGTGGGAGCGTTGGCGCGAGGGCGGGGTTCTTTTCGCGAAGACCTTCCCCGACCAGACCCGCAACGCGTCGGCCAACGAGGTCGCCAGGAAGTTCGCCGAGGAGCGGATCCGGGAAATCGTCGCCGATCCCGCGGTCGCAACCGACCTGATCCCGGTGGACCACCCGATCGGAACCAAACGG
Source organism: Mycobacterium sp. 5-140-3-2 (assembly GCF_035666375.1). Classification (NCBI taxonomy): domain Bacteria; kingdom Bacillati; phylum Actinomycetota; class Actinomycetes; order Mycobacteriales; family Mycobacteriaceae; genus Mycobacterium; species Mycobacterium sp. 5-140-3-2. Next base: position 2,908,706 of record NZ_CP142025.1, on the reverse strand, counting down.
ATCTGCACCGACGACGGCTACTACGCCACATTCAACCGCGACAACGTGCGGCTGGTGAACCTGCGCCGCGAGCCCATCGAGGCGATCACCGCCGACGCCGTGCGGACCCCCGCGGCGACCTACCCCTGCGATGTGCTGGTGTTCGCGACCGGGTTCGACGCCATGACAGGCGCGTTGACGCGGATCAACCCGCGCGGGCCGCGAGGGGAGCGGCTGCGCGACATCTGGTCCGATGGCCCCCTCACCTTCCTCGGCCTGATGGTGCCGGGCCTGCCGAACCTCTTCACGATCAGCGGGCCGGGCAGCCCGTCGGTGTTGGCGAACATGGTGCTGCACGCCGAGGTTCAGGTCGACTGGGTCATCGAGCTGGTGCGGGCCGCGCGGCGGCGCGGCGTCAGCGAGGTCGAACCGAGCCGTGACGCCGCCGTCGCCTGGACCGAGCAGGTGGCCGAAGCGGCCGAGCAGACGCTGTTCCCCCGGGCGGCATCGTCGTGGTACCTGGGCGCCAACATCGAGGGCAAGAAGCGAGTCTTCATGCCCTACATCGGCGGGTTCGGTACCTACCGTCGGCACTGCGACGACGTGGCGGCCCGCGACTATGCCGGGTTGGTGATGACGACCCGATGACAGCACGGAGGAAGTGAGACGGTGCCGGAGACGGTTCAGCAGCTGTTGCGGCAGCGCAGGCACGAGGACACCCCCGCGATCGCCCACGGCGAGAAGACGTGGACCTGGCGCGAGCACCTCGCCGAAGCCGAGGCCGAAGCGGCTGCCCTGATCTCGCGCGCCGACCCCACCCGGCCGCTGCATGTCGGTGCCGCACTGGGCAATTCACCGGCCATGCTGCGGGCGATGGCCGCGGCAGCGCTGGGCGGCTACGTGCTGTGCGGCCTCAACACGACCCGCCGCGGACCCGCGCTGCTCGCCGACATCCGGCGCTCGGATTGCCAGATCCTGCTGGTCGACCGCGATCACCTGCCCCTGCTGGAGGGCCTGGATCTCAACGGAATTCAGGTTTTCGACGTGGACGGGACGAGTTACGCCGAGGCGGTGACCGCGGCGCCACCGCTGACCCCGCACCGCGAGGTCGCCGCCGCCGACACGTTCATGATGATCTTCACCTCGGGGACGAGCGGTGACCCCAAGGTGGTCCGGTTCGCGCACGGGATGGCCATCATGTGCGGCGCCAGCCTGATCTTCCAGTACGACGTCACCGCCGCCGACGTGTGTTACCTGGCGATGCCGCTGTTTCATTCGAACGGCGTCGCCGCGGGGTGGGCGGTGGCCATCGGCTGCGGCGCCACCATGGTCCCCGCCAAGTTTTCGCCGTCGCGGTTCCTCGAGGACGTGCGCCGCTACCGCGTGACCTACCTGAACTACGTCGGCAAGCCCCTGGCGTTGATCCTGTCCACCCCGGAGCGTCCCGACGACGCCGAGAACACCCTGCGGGTGGCCTTCGGCAACGAGGCGACCGATCGCGATATCGCCGAATTCGCAAGGCGTTTCGGTTGCCGGGTGGTGGACAGCTTCGGATCCAGCGAGTTCGCGGTGATCGTGGTCCGAGAAGACGGCACCCCGCCCGGTTCCATCGGCAAGCCTTACCCCGGGGTGAGCATCTACAACTCGACGACACTGACAGAATGTGACGTCGCGACGTTCGACGCGCACGGGGCGCTGACCAACTTCGATGAGGCCGTCGGCGAACTCGTCAACACCCAGGGCGCGGGACCGTTCGCCGGCTACTACAACGATCCCGGCGCCACGGCCGAGCGCATGCGCCACGGCATGTACTGGTCGGGCGATCTGGCCTACCGGGACGCCGACGGCTGGATCTACCTGGCCGGGCGGACCTCCGATTGGATGCGGGTGGACGGCGAGAACTTGGCCGCCGCACCGATCGAGCGGATCCTGGCGCGGATGCCCGGCATCAGCCAGGTCGCCGTCTACGCCGTGCCCGACGACCAGGTCGGCGACCAGGTGATGGCCGCGATCGTGCCGCGCGCCGGGGCGGAACTGATGCCGGACGATTTCGGGAGATTCCTGGCGTCGCAGCCCGATCTGTCACCCAAGGCGTGGCCGCGCTACGTGCGCATCAACGACCAGCTGCCCGCGACCGCGACCAACAAGATCCTCAAGCGCGCGCTCATCGCCGCGGGCCCCAGCGCCGAGGGCGGTGTGTTGTGGACGCGGCCCGCCCGCGGCACCACCTACGTTGCGGCCGACGAAAACGCCGACGGCCGTTCGGCATCCACCATCGCCGGCGCCTGAATCAGCGGCCCGAGACAGCGTCGGCCCCACCGGCCTCGCTGGGCGCCGGCGCTTCCCCGAACCGCGCCAGCACCAACGTCGCCGCCACCGCGACGGCGAATCCCGCGATCACCAGCCCACCGAGCCCGTCGCGCGCCGTGTCACCCAACCACGCCACCCCCACGAACGCCGGGGCGAGGGTTTCGCCGACGACCATGCCCGCGACCGCCGTGGTCACGGATCCGCGATGCAGGGCCGAGGTGAGCAACAGAAATCCGGCGGCGCCACCCGCGACCGCCGCGTACAGGGCGGGGTTGGCGTAGAACGACCGCGTGGTCGGATCGATCACGTCGATCAGGCGCACACCGACCTCGACGACGCCGAAGCCCGTCCCGGCACCCAGCCCCAACGCGAGCGCTCGCGCGCGGTCGGGCAGACGCCCGGCGGCGAAACCGGCGATCAGTACCGCGGCCACCACGCCCAGGAGCGCCCAGCCGAGCCCGGCCGGGGCGTGTCGAAAGTGCCCGGGCCCGGCGGCCACTGCGAGGGCGACGAGGCTGGCGCAGACCACGCCGACGGCGCACCACTCGACCGGCGACAGCCGGGCCGACAACACCCACGCGGCGACGACCCCGGTGACGGCGATCGAGGCGGCCAACGCCGCGGCGACGACGTAGATCGGAACCAGCCGCAGCGCGGCCACCTGAAGGACAAACCCGACGACGTCGAGGCCGATCCCGACCAGGTAGCGCCACTGCCGGACGGCCCGCAGCAGCAGCACGGCGTCGACGCCCGAGCCGCTGCCCGCTTCCACCGATCGTGTCCCCGCCGCTTGCAACACGGTCGCGGTGCCGTAACAGAGCGAGCAGCCCAACGCGAGCAGAAAGCCGATCAACACACCCACCGACACTAGCCGCGCGGGGCGCCGACCCCGCCCAACACCGAATGGTGAACGGATAAGCGATGCCGATATGCGCATTTTGCATATGTGTAACCATGTGTCCCAAGCAGATTCAGATTGGCGGTTTGAGTCGGTGTACAACTGTGTACTCCGTTGTTATGGCTGAACGCGGTGCCCGGCCCCACGTCCCACGCGGGCGTCGGCTGTTCCTGCGCGCGGTGCGGCGATTGTTCAGCCCGCTACAGCCCGACGACTACCTGGAGATGATCAATCCGCTGTGGACCACCAAGGAGCTGCGCGGAAAGGTCGAGCGCGTCGAGCCGCAGGGCTCGGAAGCGGCCAGCGTCCTGATCAAGCCGGGCTATGAATGGCCTGGTCACCAGCCCGGGCAGTACGTGCGGCTCGGCGTCGTCATCGACGGGGTCTACCACTGGCGCGCGTATTCGCTCACGTCGGATCCGGTGCCCGAAGACGGGCTGATCAGCGTGACGCCCAAGAAGGTGGACGGGGGTGTGGTGTCGCCGTATCTGGTGCAACGGATCCAGCCCGGGGACTTGGTCCGGCTCGGCGAGATCGAAGGCGTCTTCACCCTGCCCGAACCGCTGCCGCCCAAACTGCTGTTCATCAGCGCCGGGAGCGGCATCACCCCGGTGATCAGCATGCTGCGCAGCCTCGACCATCGCGACGCGTTCGCTGACGTCGTGGTCATCCACTCCGCGCGAACCCGCGAGCAGGTGATGTTCCTGTCCGTCCTCGAAGACCTCGACCGCCGGCACCCCGGCATGCGGCTGGATCTGCGTTTGACCTCCGAGCGGGGCAGGCTCAAGCCGGACGACCTGGACGACGCCTGCCCGGACTGGCGCGAACGCGAGACGTTCAGCTCGGGTCCCGGCGACATGCTCGACGCGCTGATCGAGCACTGGGAAGGCAACGCCGACCGCGAACGACTGCACTTCGAGCGGTTCCAGCCCAAGATCGGTGGCGACGCCAACGCCGGAGAGGGCGGCACGGTGTGCTTTCTCGACAGCGAGAAGTCCGTCGAATGTGACGGCGGCACCTCGATCTTGGAGGCGGGGGAGAAGGCCGGCCTCAATCTGGCCCACGGCTGCCGAATCGGCATCTGCCACACCTGCGTCGGGACCCTGAAGTCGGGCAAGCTGCGTGACCTGCGCTCGGGTGACGTCATCGAGCCCACCGAACAGGACGTCCGAATCTGCATCAACACCGCCGAAGGCGACGTGAAACTCGCACTGTGATCGAAAGGAGCGGCCGGTGACCTCCGTCGCGGAAAAGACGATGAAAAGCCCCCTTGAGCGCCTGAGCGAACAAGAGCTCGAAAAACTCGCCAAGGAACTCGATGCGATCCATGACGAGGTGTTCGCCGATCTGGGCGAGCGGGATCGGCGCTACATCAAGACGGTCATCTCGGTACAGCGACAGATCGTGGTGGCCGGCCGCATCCTGCTGCTGGGATCTCGTTCGAAAACCGCGTGGATCCTGGGAACCGCCTGCCTGGGAATGGCCAAGATCCTCGAGAACATGGAGATCGGCCACAATGTGATGCACGGCCAATGGGATTGGATGAACGATCCCGATATCCATTCCTCCGTGTGGGATTGGGACACCGCCTCGACCGCCGAGGCGTGGAAGCATTCCCACAACTACATCCACCACACCTACACCAACATCCTCGGCAAAGACAAAGACCTCGGCTACGAACTCCTGCGCATCGATCCCGCGCAGAAGTGGGCACCGCGGTACCTGTTCCAGCCGATCTCGAACCTGTTGCTGACGCTGCTGTTCGAGTGGGGTGTGGCGATCCACGACATGGACATCGAGGCCATTCGGCGCCGCGAGAAGCCCTGGTCGGAGGTGCGCAAGGACCTGCGCGGCATCAGCGGAAAGGCGCGCGCGCAGGTCATCAAGGACTACCTCGGCTGGCCGTTGATCAGCGCCGGCGCCTTCGCGCTCGTTCAGCTGGCCGCACGCGGCAGGCTCGATCAGCCCCCGCGGTCGCGGGTGGGCAAAGCGCTGCGCAGGGCCGGTGGCGGTCGCCTGGGCTCGGCGGCGGATCTGCTGGACAAGCTCTTGCCGGGGGTGGAAAGCACCTATCTGCGGACCCTGGGCGCCGACGCGCTGGCCAACGTCATCCGCAATGTGTGGGCGCACGCCATCATCTTCTGCGGCCATTTTCCCGACCAGACCTACACTTTCACCCCCGAAGAGGTCGAGAACGAGACGCGCGGCGGGTGGTATGTACGCCAGCTGGTCGGCGCCGCCAACATCGAAGGCAGCCCGCTGTTCCATGTCATCAGCGGCAACCTCGGCTACCAGGTGGAACACCACCTCTATCCCGACATGCCGAGCAGCCGCTACTCGGAGATCGCGCCGAAGGTCAAAGACATCTGCGAACGCTACGAACTGCCGTACAACTCCGGCCGCTTCTCGAAGCAGTGGTTGATGGTGCACCGCACCATCTTTCGATTGGCCTTCCCCGGTGGGAAGCCGCGGCGCAAACCGGGACCGTACCGAAGCCCGACCGACCGGCCGGGGATGCAGCGGCCCAGCGAGGGCGCCCGCTTCCGGGAACGTGTCCCGGCCGAACACCCGGCCGCGGGCCCCGAACACGAGTCCGGCGGCGTCGCGGTGCAGCCGCCACCGCGCGGCAACGACTGACCGCACCCTCGGCTCGCGCCGCTCGGCGAGGATCAGCGAAATGAACCGCTATCGCCGGCCCCTCGTGAATGATGATCGATGGTGCATCTCATTCGGACCGCCAGCGGCCTACCCGCGCGGCTGTGGCGCAGCCCGCTGCGCGGACCTTGGCTGACAGCGGTATTGGGCTCGGTGCTCTTGGTGACGCTGCCGATCGTCATCCTCACCGGCCTGCTGTCCTACATCGCCTACGGGCCGCGACTCGGCCAGGCCATCCCGGGCGACGTCGGCTGGCTGAAGTTGCCGACCTTCGACTGGCCCACCGATCCGTCGTGGCTGTACCGGCTGACCCAGGGACTCCACGTCGGGCTCGGTTTGGTGTTGATCCCCGTGGTGCTCGCCAAGCTGTGGTCGGTGATACCGCGACTGTTCGTGGTGCCGCCCGCACGGTCGGTTGCCCAACTGCTGGAACGGGTTTCGCTGCTGATGTTGGTCGGGGGCATCCTGTTCGAGATCGTCACCGGCGTGCTGAACATCCAGTACGACTACATTTTCGGATTCAGCTTCTATACCGCCCACTATTTCGGCGCCTGGGTCTTCATCACCGGCTTCGTCGTGCACGTGGCGATCAAGAGCCGGCGCATGTGGTCCGGTTTGCGCTCGATGCCGCTGCGGGAGGTGCTGCGCACCGCACGCGCCGATACCAAGCCGCAGCCCTGGCAGCCCGACTCCCTGGTCGCCGCCGACCCCGGCCCCGCGACGATGAGCCGCCGCGGCGCGCTGGCGCTGGTGGGCGGGGGCGCGCTGTTCCTCGCGCTCATCACCGCTGGTCAAACCGTCGGCGGGTACGCCCGGCCCGCCGCGTTACTCCTGCCGCGCGGGCGCAGCCGAGGCAACGGGCCCAATGACTTCGAGGTCAACCGGACCGCGGCGGCCGCCGGCATCTCGCCTTTGGACACCGCCGACCGATGGCGGCTGACGATGACCGGTGGCCCCCGGCCGGTGACCGTCGACCGCGCCGCGCTGCTGGCGATGCCGCAACACACCGCCGTGTTACCGATCGCCTGCGTGGAGGGCTGGTCGACCACCCAAACGTGGAGCGGGGTGCGGCTGGCCGAACTCGCCCGCCTCGCCGGTGTGCCCGCGCCGGATTCGGCGCGCGTGTCGTCGCTGGAACGCTCCGGCGCCTTCGCCGGCGCCACCCTGCAGGGCAACCAGGTGCAGCACCCGGACGCGCTGCTGGCGCTGCGGGTCAACGGCACCGACCTGTCGCCGGACCACGGCTTTCCCGCGCGCATCATCGTGCCCGCGCTGCCCGGCGTGCACAACACTAAATGGGTGGCCGCCATTGACTTCCGCACGGCCGCCCATGCGTAACGCGTTCGCGAGGCTCTACGGGTCCCACCCGCTGCACCTGCTGACGATGATCGCCGGATTCGCGGTGCTGGGCTACGTGGTCGCCACGGTCAAACCGGCCACGCTGTGGAACCCCGACGTGTGGTGGCAGTCGATCGTCGTGTGGTTCGCCGGGGCCGTCGTCGCCCACGATCTGGTGTTGTTCCCGGTCTACGCGGGCCTCGACCGGCTGCTGTCCCGCCGAGCGCCGCGCCCCGGTCCCGACGTGCCCGTGCTCAACCATCTCCGGGTGCCCGCGCTGGGGGCGGGCCTCACGCTGCTGGTGTTCCTTCCCGGCATCATCAGGCAGGGCGGCGCCACGTACCGGGCGGCGACCGGCCAGACCCAGGACCCATTCCTGGGTCGGTGGCTGTTGTTGACCGCGGCGATGTTCGCGGTCAGCGCCGCAGCCTATGCCATCCGGACGGCATGGGCGCGGCAGCGGACCCGGGCGCGGGAAATGGCGCCCCGGGCAACGAATCAACGCCCCGGCGACGGGCCTTAGAGGATTCTTGGTGACTCCTTGGAGTGTCCTTGCGGGTGCGCGCGCGTCCCGTGTATCTCCATTCGGCTAACTACACTCGCGCCCCGTGGGGAGCCGAAACGAAAGAACAGGAGCCACGTTCTGCGCGGGGGTGGCCGCGTTCGTCCTCGCGCTGGGCTCCTCGGCCGGCAGCGCGACAGGACCGACAACGTCAGCAGCTTTGTCCAGCCCCCTGCCCGTTTCGCAAAGCGATCCCGACGGCGTGCAACCCACCGGTGGAAACGGGTGCATCATCGGCCTCAATTGCGGGTGCCTGCATAACTGCCACAAGCCGCGGGCCCACCCTCCGAATGTTCCCGCCAAGACGCAGCGCTCCACTCCCGCCCCGAGGAATCCCTAGCCGGCTGTTTCTCGGCGGGAGCGAGACCGGGCCCCGCGTCGCTTTCCTATCATTGACCGAATGAGCGCCGGCGGGCTGGATATCGGGTCGTCGCCGGCATTCTCCGAACAGGACCCGGCCCGGTTTCGCGAGGCCGGCTGGTGGTGCGATACGACGCTGTCGGACGCCGTGCGCCGCAACGCCGCGCAGACCCCAAACCGCCTCGCCTATGTCGACCACCCCGAAGCGTCGCTGACATGGCGTGAATTCGACGACGCCGCAACACGTTTGGCGCAGTCCCTGGCCGGTGCCGGCGTCACGCGCGGGGACCGGGTCGCGGTATGGCACCGTGACTCCGCGGCCATCCACGCCCTGTTCGTCGCCATCGAACGCTGCGGGGCGGTGGTCGTCGGCGTCGGCGCACGGGCCGGCACCCGCGAGGCCACAGCGATACTGCGCAGCGCCCAGCCGAAGGCCCTGATCAGCGATGAGCCCCACCGCGAGGCCGCCGCGGGCGTCGCCGATGAACTCGGGCTGCCGGCGCTGCTGCTGGACCGGACCCTTCGCCTGGACGTCGGCGCGAAACCCACCGCGCTCACGACCGACGCCCGCCTCGGCCCCGACGACGTTTTCCTGATCAATTCCACCTCCGGGACCACGGGGCTGCCCAAGTGTGTCGTGCACACCCAGAACCGTTGGCATTACTTCCACCAGAAGGCCGTCGCCAATGGGCTGCTGGCGCCGGACGACGTCTTTTTGCCGGTGATACCCACGCCGTTCGGGTTCGGGCTCTGGACCAGCCACACCACACCGATCTACCTCGGCGCCACCGCGGTGCTCCTGGACCGGTTCACCACCAAAGCCACCTGCGAGGCCATCGCCCGGCACAGGGTCACCGTATTATGCTGCGTCAGCACACAATTGACCATGCTGATGGCGGACCCGGCCAGCCGCGAACGCGACCTGAGCTCGCTGCGCGTCGTCTACACCGGCGGCGAGGCGTTGCCGTATCGCCCGGCGGCCGAATTCGAGGAACTCACCGGCGCCAAGATCCTGCAGTTCTTCGGCTCGAACGAAACGGGGATGCTCAGCGCGACCACCGTCGACGACTCCCGCGAACGGCGGCTGCGCACCGGGGGCCGCATCATCCCCGAAATGTCGGTCCGCCTCTTCGACGGCGACCGCGACGTGACCGACACGGGTCGGGGCCAGCCCGCGTGCCGGGGCCCGGCGACCAGCCTCGGTTACCTCGGCGGCACCGACCACGACAAGCTGTTCACCCCCGACGGGTGGATGCGCATGGGCGACATCTGTGAAATCGACGCGGACGGCTATCTGCGGGTCACCGGGCGCACCTCCGACTTCATCGTCCGTGGCGGCAAGAACATCAGCGCAAGCCAGGTCGAAGACGCCGTGACCACCCACCCCGCCATCGCGGTGGCCGCCGCGGTCGCCATGCCCGATCCGGTGTTCGGCGAAAAGGTCTGCCTCTACGCCGAACTCACCGGCTCCGCCACCATCGACCTTCCCCAGCTCGTCGAACACCTGCTGGCGCTGGGAGTTTCCAAGGAACTGCTGCCCGAGCGCCTCATCGTTCTCGACGAATTGCCCCGCTCGTCGGGCGGAAAGATAGCCAAAGGCCGACTTCGCGAGGATATTGGAGCCAGGATGGAGGCTGGTCATGAACGCACCTGATGCACGCCGTGGCGGGCTGGAAGTCTGGGCGCCGTCAGTGGTTCCGCCGATCGGCGTCGAGCTGTCCCACGAGCAGGCGCTCGCCATCGCGTTCCGCCACCTCGCCGGCATCGGCTTCGCCGAGAACATGGCCGGACACATCACCTGGCAGCTCGACGGCCAGACGAACATGTTCGTCAATCCCTGGGGCCTGTGGTGGCAGGAGGTCAGCGCCTCCGACATCTGCGTGGTGGACGCCGACGCGCGCGTGGTCCGCGGCCGCTGGGACGTCACCCCGGCCATCCACATCCACACCGAACTGCACCGCGTCCGCGACGACGCCCGCGTGGTCATCCACAACCACCCGTACTACGTATGCGTGCTCGCCGCGCTGGGCAGGCTGCCGGAGCTGGTGCACCAGACCGGGTCGCTGTTCCTCGACGACCTGTGCCTGGTCGAGACCTACGACGGCGAGATCGACAGCCCCACTCGCGCCGCGGATCTCGCGGCCCGCATCGGCGGGGCCAACCTGACCATCCTGGCCAACCACGGCGTCATCGCGACCGGCCGCAACCTGCCCGAGGCCGTCTACCGCGCGGCCTCGATCGAACGGGTGTGCAAGCTGGCCTACGACGTCATGCTCACCGGCAAGCAGCCGGTGGCCATGCGGTGGTCGGACATGGCCGGCATGCAACGCTCGCTGATCGAACGGGCCGCCGACGTGTACTGGGCCGGGGCCGCGCGGATGACGATCAAGGCCGACCCCGACGTCCTGACTTGAGCCACAAGGAGTTTGACGCGTGAAATCGATCGACGAGCTGGCCACTGACCTGAACTTCACCACGGCGAAGACCGGCACCGAACGTTCGGTCACCTTCCTGCCCGATCCGCCCCGGGCGCGACGCCGCTACACCGTCATCTCGGTCGACGACCACATCGTCGAACCCCCCGACACCTTCGCCGGCCGGCTGCCCCGAAAGTTCGCCGACCGAGCGCCCAAGGTCGTCGACACCGACGCCGGGGGCCAGACCTGGGTGTACGACGGCCGGGAACTGCCCAACGTCGGCTTCAACGCGGTGGTCGGGCGGCCGGTGGCGGAGTACGGCTTCGAACCCGTCCGATTCGACGAGATGCGCAGGGGCGCATGGGATATCCACGAGCGCGTCAAGGATATGGACCTCAACGGGATCTACGCCTCGCTCAACTTCCCCTCGTTTCTGCCCGGCTTCGCCGGACAGCGGCTGCAGCAGGTGACCACCGACCGCGACCTCGCGCTCGCCTGCGTCCGCGCCTGGAACGATTGGCATTTCGACGTCTGGGCGGGCTCGTATCCCGACCGCATCATCGGATGCCAATTGCCGTGGCTGCTCGACCCCGAGCTCGGCGCGAAGATGATCTACGAGAACGCCGACCGCGGCTTTCACGCCGTGACGTTCAGCGAGAATCCGGCGATGCTCGGCCTGCCGAGCATCCACACCGACCACTGGGATCCGATGATGGCCGCGTGCGCCGAGACCGGCACCGTGGTCAACCTGCACATCGGATCGTCCGGGTCGTCGCCGTCCACCACCGCGGACGCGCCGCCGGACGTGCAGGGCGTGCTGTTTTTCGCCTACGCCATCTCCGCGGCGGTCGACTGGTTGTACTCGGGGCTGCCCAGCAGGTTCCCCGACCTGAAGATCTGTCTGTCCGAAGGCGGAATCGGTTGGGTGGCAGGACTGCTCGACCGCCTCGACCACATGCTCAGCTATCACGCGATGTACGGCACCTGGCAAGCGCTCGGCGAGCGCCTGACCCCCGCGGAGGTGCTGGTCCGCAACTTCTGGTTCTGCGCGGTCGAGGACAAGTCGTCGTTCGTGCAGCGCGACCGGATCGGCGTCGACAACATCATGCTGGAAGCCGACTACCCGCATTGCGACTCGACGTGGCCGCACACCCAGCAGGCCATCCACGAACAGATCGGCGACCTGCCGTCCGACGTCATCCGGAAGTTCAGCTGGGAGAACGCATCCCGCCTGTATCGGCACCCGGTGCCCGCCGCCGTGCAGCGCGACCCCGAGGCGTTCTGAGCCCGGCAACCCAGACCCCTTGATCACCGGCGGGGGGTTCCGCCAGCGTCCCGCTTCGTATAAGTTACGTTTAGTACGTACTGAACGAACGGGATGGAGCGTATGTCGCCGGACGAGGCCGAGTTCGTCGACCGCCTCGGGCTGTTCTTCGAGTTGCTGGGCGCCACCCGCACCATGGGCCGGGTCTACGGGTGGCTGCTGATCTGCGATCCGCCGCAGCAGTCGCTGACCGCGCTGGCCGCCGCGTTGTCCGTGAGCAAGGCGTCGATCAGCACCGTCGCCCGGCAACTGCTCGAAGGTGGCATGGTCGAGCGGTTGCCGAGCCCGAACCGCCAGCACCTCTACCGGGTCACGCCGGGCGGGTTCACCAGCGTGCTGGAAACCCAGCTGTCCCTGATGCGGCTGGGGATCGAACCCGCCGAATTCGCGCTGTCCGTGCTGGACGAGGACCGCGCCGAACAACGGCAACGCGTGGAGGACTTCCGCGATTTCTGCGAGTTCTGCACGCGGGCCTACCGCGACCAGCTCATGGAAATGTGGACCGAATACCGCGCGAAGAGGAAGCAGCGATGACCGCAACGGACAAAGTCGATTTCAGCTCGGTCGCCTGGGGATCGGTGGAATGGACGAATCTCGTCACACTGTATCTGCGCGCATGCGAAAGCCGTTCGAAGCGGCCGATTCTGGGCGACACGGTCGCCGCGGACGCGGTGGACCGGATCAGCTACGACTTCAAGCGCATGCGCCGGAGCACCATGCCCGCCTCGAACCAATACCTGGTCGCGCTGCGCGCCAAGAAGTTCGACGACTGGTGCGCCGATTTCCTCTCCCGCCATCCCGACGCCGTTGTCCTGCACCTGGGTTGCGGCCTTGACGGCAGGGCCTTCCGGCTCGACCTACCGCCGTCGGTTTCCTGGTTCGACGTCGACCAGCCCAGCGTCATCGGGCTGCGGCGGCAACTCTACGACGACACCGAGCGCTACCGGATGATCGGCTCGTCGGTGACCGAGCTGCGGTGGCTGGACGACGTCCCCGCCGGGCGTCCCACCCTGGTCGTCGCCGAGGGCCTGCTGATGTATCTGCACGAAGAGGAAGTCCGGCGGCTGCTGCAGCGCCTGATCGACCGATTCCCCGGCGGTGAAATGCATTTCGATACGCTGTCGGCCCTGGCCCCGTTGCTGTCCAAGGTCTTCACCAGGGGCATCATCACCTGGGGCATCCGCGACGCGCGCCGTCTTGCGGCCTGGCATCCCCGGCTGCGGTTCCTCGAGCAGACGCCCGCGCTGGCCGGCTACGAGCACATCCCGTCGGCCGCGGTGCGGATGATCTACGCGCTGACGTGGGTGATCGGCGGGCGCGGCTACGACGTGCTCAATCGTTTCGAGTACTGAACCTCACAGGTCGGATGCCAGCCGGCGCAGAATGTCGGTCGCGGGCTCGGCGGTGGCTTGCCGGAAACCGGTGCCCGCCCACAGGTGTACGTAGTCCGGCTTTCCCGCCGCGGCGGCCGCCTTGCGCAGCGGGCTGGTCAGGTGGTGGATGGCGGGATAACCCGGGGGCGCCTCGGCTTCGTGGGCGTCGATGAACGCGTTGCGCAGGCCCCGGGCCGGCCGGCCGGTGAAGGCCCGGGTCAGCACGGTCTCGGTGTACGCGGGATCGGCCAGCGCCGCCTGATGAGTGGTCGACGCGCCGCTTTCGGTGGCGCGCAACAGCACCGTCCCGACGGCGGCCGCGGCCGCTCCCGCCCGGATCACCTCGGCCACCGCGGCCGGCGTGGCGAGCCCGCCGGTGGCCAGCACCGGCAGGGGAACCGTCGCCACGACCTGGCTGACGAGGTCGACGATCGGGACCGGGGTCAGCGGCCGCGACGGCGACAGGGTGCCGGAATGGCCGCCGGCGTCCGCCGCCTGCACCACGAGCATGTCGACGCCGGCGTCGCGTGCCTGCTCCGCCTCCTCGGCCGTGGTGACCGTCTGGACCACCACGCTCTTGGCCCGTTGCAGCGCCGCGATCACGTCGCGCGGCGGAATGCCGAACGTGAACGACACCATCGGAACCGGATCGTCGAGCAGCAATTCGATCTTCGCGTCGAAGCTGTCGTTGTCCTCGACGGGCTCGGACGGCAGCGTCAGGCCGAACTGGTCGGCCTCGGCCTGGATGATCGCCGCGTACTCCCGGTAACGTCGCGGATCGACCGGCACCGGGTTCGGCGCGAACACGTTGACGCCGAATGGGATCCCTTCGGCGCGAAGGGCTTTGATCTCGGCTTCGACGGCCTCCACGGTCTTGTAGCCGGCGGCCAGCATGCCCAGGGCCCCCGCACGGGTGGCGGCCGACACCATGGCCGGGGTGGTCGGTCCGCCCGACATGGGGGCCGCAACCAGCGGTATGGACATCCCGAACTGCGCCAACATCTCCATGCCTCGACAATATCGGCCGCGATCGGCGGTGCGGCGGCATTACACCGTGAGCACCGACCTGGCAGGATGCTTGAGCGTGAAGCGCCCCAACTTGCTCGTAATCGTCGCGGACGACCTCGGGTTTTCCGACATCGGCGCCTTCGGCGGCGAGATCGAAACACCCAACCTCGATCGGCTGGCCTACTCCGGGATCCGGCTCACCGATTTCCATTCGGCGCCGGCGTGCTCGCCGACCCGGGCGATGCTGTTGACCGGGACCGACCATCACATCGCCGGCATCGGCACGATGCTCGAAGTCGCGTCCCCGGGATTTCGCGGCGCCCCCGGCTACGAGGGCTACCTGAACGACCGGGTCGTCGCGCTGCCCGAACTCCTGCGCGACGCCGGATATCTGACGCTGATGTCGGGCAAATGGCATCTGGGCGCCACCATCGACAGGTCGCCGTGGGCACGCGGCTTCGAGCGCTCGTTCGCGCTGCTGCCCGCCGGTGCCAGCCACTACGGGGGAGCGGGCGCGCGCGGGTTTTCGCCGGTGTCAACGCTTTACACCGAGGACGACAAGTTCGTCACCGTCGGCGACGACTTCTACTCGTCGGACTCCTACACCGACACCCTGCTGCGGTACCTGGACGAGCGCGCGGCCGACGACGACCGTCCGTTCTTCGCCTACCTGCCGTTCCAAGCGCCGCACTGGCCGCTGCAGGCGCCCGACGAATCCGTCGCGAAATACCGCGGCCGCTACGACGACGGACCGGACGCGCTGCGCGAGGAGCGACTGGCCGCCCTCAAGCGGCTCGGTCTCTGCCCGCCCGACGTCACCGCGCACCCGGTGGTGGCCGACGGCGCGCCCGAGTGGGCCGACATGACCGACGAGCAGCGTGCGCGCTCGGCCCGCAGCATGGAGGTCTACGCCGGGATGGTGGACCGGATGGATTACAACGTCGGCAGGGTGATCGACTACCTGACGGCCAGCGGCGAACTCGACGACACCGTGGTGATCTTCCTGTCCGACAACGGCGCCGAGGGCGCGATCGTGGAGGCGATGCCGCTGCGCGGCGCCGAGATCGCCGCGCAGATCGAAAAGCATTGCGACAACAGCCTCGACAACCTCGGCCGGCCCACGTCCTTCATCTGGTACGGGCCGCGCTGGGCGCAGGCGGCCACCGCGCCGTCGCGACTGCACAAGGCGTTCACCACCCAGGGCGGCATCCGGGTGACGGGTTTTGTCACCTGGCCGGGATTCGCGCGGCAACAACAGATCGGCACCGCGTTCAGCACCGTGATGGACGTCGCGCCAACCCTGCTGGAGCTGGCCGGCGTCGCGCACCCGGGCACGTCCTACCGCGGCCGCGAGGTGGCCCCCATGCGCGGCCGCTCGCTGGTGGAGTATCTGACCGGCGCCGCGGAGACCGTGCACGACGCGGACACCGGAACCGGCTGGGAGTTGTTCGGCCGCCGAGCCATCCGGCGGGGGGACTGGAAGGCACTGCACCTGCCGGCGCCGTACGGCCCGGGTGACTGGCAGCTCTATGATTTGGCTTCCGATCCCGGCGAGATTCACGACCTGGCCGCGTCGCATCCCGACAAGCTGGCCGAGCTGGTGGCGCTGTGGGATCGCTACGTCGAAGAAACCGGCGTGATCCTCGAACCCGTCTCCGTGTTCGACACCGAACTCTAGCGAGCGGTCGCCACCTATGCTGGGGCGTTGATGGTCGAAACAACCACCTGCGCGGTCGTCGGCGGTGGCCCGGCGGGAATGGTCCTCGGGCTGTTGCTGGCCCGGGCCGGTGTCGAGGTCACCCTGCTGGAAAAGCACGGTGACTTCCTGCGCGATTTTCGCGGCGACACCGTGCATCCCACGACGCTGCGGCTGCTCGACGAGCTGGGCCTGGGGGAGCGGTTCGCGCGATTGCCGTTCAGCAAACTCCGCCGGGGCACCTTCGAATCCAACGGGCACTCGGTCACCTACCTCGACTTCGAACGGCTCCGCCAACCCCATCGCTACATCGCCATGGTCCCGCAATGGGACCTGCTCAACCTGCTCGCCGAGGCGGCCCGGGCCGAACCGAGTTTCACCCTGCGGATGCGCAGCGAGGTCACCGGCCTGCTGCGCGACGGCGGCCGGGTCGTGGGCGTGCGCTACGACGGACCCGACGGGCCGGGCGAACTCAGGGCCGAGTTGACGGTGGCCTGCGACGGCCGCTGGTCGATCGTGCGGCAGGAGGCCGGACTCACCGCCCACGAATACCCGGTGAACTTCGACGTGTGGTGGTTCAAGCTGCCACGCGACGGCGCCGCGGACCACTCGTTCCTGCCGCGCATCGGGTCGGGCAAGGCGCTGGCCGTCATCCCGCGCGAGGGCTACAACCAGATCGCCTACCTGGGGCCCAAGGGCGGCGACGCCCAA
The DNA here is from genome assembly GCF_035666375.1 of Mycobacterium sp. 5-140-3-2. Lineage (NCBI taxonomy): Bacteria > Bacillati > Actinomycetota > Actinomycetes > Mycobacteriales > Mycobacteriaceae > Mycobacterium > Mycobacterium sp. 5-140-3-2. Next base: position 2,892,075 of record NZ_CP142025.1, on the reverse strand, counting down.
CTGCGCGCGCGGGGGGTCGAGGCCTTCCGCCGCGACGTGGGTGCGCTGCTGCCCGACATGCCCGAGTCGGTGGCGGCGCTCGAATCCATGGACGAGGTCAAGCACCTCGACGTGCGCGTGAATCGGCTGCGCCGCTGGCACACCGACGGGTTGCTGTGCATCGGCGACGCCGCGCACGCGATGTCGCCGCTCGGCGGTGTCGGCATCAACCTGGCGATCCAGGACGCCGTCGCGGCCGCCACCCTGCTGGCCGAACCGCTGCGCCGGCACCGGGTCACGGGCCGCGACCTGGCCGCTGTGCGCCGCCGCCGCGCCGTTGCCACCGTTTTGACCCAGGCGGGCCAGCGCGTGCTGCAGGCCGCGCTGGTGCGGGCGGTGTTTCGCGGCGCGGATCCCGCCCCGCCGCGATGGGTTCTCGGCGTCGTCCGGCGACTGCCGTGGCTCTCGGTCGTGCCGGCCTACTTCGTCGGAGTGGGGATCCGGCCCGAGCATGCGCCGGGCTTCGCCCGCCGGCCGCCCGGTGCGGCACCATGACGCCGCCAAAGCGCGAAAACCCGTTGCGGATCGGCATTTTGGGGGCGGCGCGCATTGCGCCGATGGCGTTGATCAACCCCGCCAAGGAGAATGCGGACGTCGTCGTCGCCGCCGTGGCCGCCCGCGACGTGACCCGCGCGCGGGCCTTCGCCGCGCAACACGGCATCGCGACCGTGCACGGCGATTATGACGCGCTGATTGCCGACCCGGGCATCGACGCGATCTACAACCCGCTGCCCAATGGTCTGCACGGCCGGTGGACCAGGGCGGCGCTGGCCGCGGACAAGCACGTGCTGTGCGAAAAGCCGTTCACCGCCAACGCGATCGAGGCCCGCGAGATCGCCGAGCTGGCGGACGGATCGGATCGCGTGGTGATGGAGGCCTTTCATTATCGCTACCACCCGCTGACCCTGCGGGCCGAGGACATCATCGCCTCCGGGGAGTTGGGCACGCTCGAACGCGTGGAGGCGGCGCTGTGCTTCCCGCTGCCGAAGTTCTCCGACATCCGCTACGACTACTCGCTCGCCGGCGGTGCGACCATGGATGCCGGCTGCTACGCGGTTCATATGGCGCGCACGTTCGGCGGCCGGTCCCCGGAAGTCGTGTCCGCTCGCGCCACGTTGCGTGACGCGCGCGTCGACCGGGCCATGACGGCCGAGCTGCGGTTTCCGGCCGGCCACACCGGCCGGGTGCGCTGCTCGATGTGGTCGCCGCGCTTACTGCAGATCAGCGCCCGGGTGATCGGTGAACGCGGCGAGTTGCGCATCGTGAATCCCGTGATGCCGCAGGCATTTCACCGCCTCTCGGTCCGGTCGGCGAAGGGCAGACGCACCGAACACTTCGGCCGCCGCGCCTCCTACGCCTATCAGCTGGATGCCTTCGCCGCGGCGGTGCTGCGCGGCGCGCCGATCAAGACGACCACGCACGACGCGATCGACAACATGACCGTGATCGACGCGATCTATTCGGCCGCCGGTCTTCCGCTGCGCTATCCGGTCTGAACGCCGGCCAGCAGCCGGCGTGCCGCCTCGACGCAGGGGCGCAGCCGTTCGATCGGGCTCACCCCGGCCAGCGCCAAAGATCGTTGCGGGACCTCGATCTCGATGACGATGTCGGCGGGCAGCGCGGCCAGGATGTCGCGCAGGGGCAGGTCGCCCTCGCCGGGCACCAGGCGCTCGAACATGGCCTCCTCCAGGTAGTTGTCCATGCGCGGCCGCAGCGTCGTGTCGTTGAGTTGGGCATAGCCGATGCGCCCGGGGTCGACGGCCGCCAGCTCGCTCGCCCCGGAACCCGAGCGCATCAGGTGCATGGTGTCGACCAGCAGCCGGAATTCGCTTCGCCCAACGTATTCCGCGGCGGCCAGGCCGGCGGGGAGGTCACCGATGGTCAGTCCGGGCACCGGTTCCACGACGGTACCGATGCCGCGCTGGGCGGCAAGTTCGGTCAGCGCCGCGAACTGGTCGAGGGTGCGCGGAAGGTCGGGGTCGAGGCTCACCACGTTGATCCGCGGGACGCCGAGTTCGGCCATCACGTCGAGGTCGGGCCGCAGCGCGTCCACGTCGGCGCCGGGGCGCACGAGGAATCCGTCGCCGAGCGAGATGGTTACGCCGCGATCGTCCATCGCGGCGAGCAGATCCTTCCTGAGCGCGGCGTCGTCCTTGAGGGAGAAGGCAGGGTAGCCGAGTGGCACCAGCGGCATGCCCTGGATGGCGGCCGAGATGCGGGGGCAGCCTAGCTCCGCGGCCAGCTCCACGAACTCGATTGGGGGAAGGCCGAACACGCTGAGCATGCCGAGCGCGAGGCGATCGGGACGCCCCGGCGCGGTCACGCGGGACGACCCGCCAGCTGGGCCAATTGCGCTGCGCCCTCGGCGGTTTGGGTGGTCAGCACGATCCGTCCGGAGGTGACCTGCTCCTCGATGATCGGTGCCTCCAGCACCAGATTGTCCCGGATGAAGGCGACATGGTCTTTGACATGCTCGGCGGTGAACGACGCCCATGCCGCCGCCGACGGCGGGTCGAGCACCAGGGTCACCTGGTAAAAGTCGGCCGTCAGGGCCTGGGGCGGGTCCACGTGTATCAGCCCGAGCTGCATGGTTTCCGGGCCCAGTGTGTACACGTTGGCCCGGGCGAGGTCGCAGGTGGTGAGGGCGTCGGTCGGGGCCACCGGGACGTTCGGACCCATGTCGGGACACTTGGTGGCGGGCGTCGTCGGGTGTGACTTCGTCACCGGGCGAACGGGCAGCGGCGCAATCTTCACGATCGGCGGCGGCGCGGGCGGCGCAGCAGAAGTGGTGGGCGCGTTGGTGATTGGCGGGCCGGACGGCGCGGGCTTGTGCGCCGAGTGGCAGCCACACGTCATCGCCGCAAGTAGGCCGATGGACCCAAGCCAGGCGACGGCGTTGCGCACGCGAACTCGACGGGGACTCATCGAAGCACACTCTACCCACGTATCCGGTGAATCCTCGGAACTCTTGCACCGCAGTTTCTTTGGCGCCGTGGTGGGCGGTGCCGCCGAAGGGGGAGATATGCCATCCTTTACCGACACTACGAATATAGAGTAGTGTCTTGATCCTGAATAACAATGGATAGACGACGAAAGCCTAATCCCGCCGAGCGCCGCCGCGATCTATGCGATGCGGCGATTCGATTGTTGGCCGATGACGGGGCCAAAGGGCTGAGCCATTTGAAGGTGGACCGCAAAGCGGGTGTGCCGGACGGCACGACGTCGTTCTATTTCCGCACCCGCTCGGCGCTGCTGCGGGCCGTCGCGGAACGTTCGGCCGAGCTTGACCTCGCCGAACTGCAGGCGATCGCGGACAGCTCCGACGCCGGCGGTGAGGCTCCCACACCCTCGCGGTTGTCGCAGGTCGTCATCCAGGCCGGCAGCGACCCGCAGCTGTACCGGACCAGGGCCCGATACGAGCTGACCATGCAGGCCACCCGCGATCCCGCGCTCGCCGCGATCCTGCAGCAGGCCACCGACGAGTTCACCAAGCTGCACCGGGAAATCCTCGTACAGCTCATGCCGCACGGCGCGGAACTGGACCCGGCCGTCGTCGAGGATCTGAGCAACGTCACGCTGACGTTCATCAACGGCCTGCTGCAGCGGTTCGCCCACGGCGACCGGATCGTCGACAGTGCCGAGCAGCTCGACGGGGTGCTGTCGGCGATCGCGGCCGGAATATTGCGCAGTTCGGACAAGGGTCGGCTCACCCAGGCGGGCGGTCTGCGGGTGCTGCGCGGCGGGGCGCCCGGACCCCGATGACAGCCCCGACCGAATCCGGCGCGCGGACTTCCGGCCCTTGCCAGAGCACCCGCAGTATGGTTCTCTACGACAATAGAGTGAGTCGACGTTCATGCGCCGTTTTCAGCCGAACTTGTGCACATGTCGAAGCGACGCAATTAAGCGGAGTGTGTAAATTGCCCCGGACCGAATCCAACGCTGCAACGCTGGCAGCGCGAGCCCTGGTGCGGGTAATGCGGGTATCCAAAACTGCAGCGGTAGGAGGGGTTTCGTGACGGCGAGCACCGACAGCCATGTTCGTTTCGATCCATACGACGTCGGGCTGATCGCGGACCCGTATCCGATGTTCGCGCGATTGCGCGACGAGGCGCCGCTGTATTACAACGCCGAGTTCGACTTCTACGCGGTGAGCCGCTACGCCGACGTCAGCAAGGCGCTCGTCGATCACGAGACGTACAGCTCCGCGCGCGGCGCGATCCTGGAGCTGATCAAGGCCAACCTCGAAATCCCGCCGGGCATGTTGATCTTCGAGGACCCGCCGATTCACGACGTGCACCGCAAACTGCTGTCGCGAATGTTCACCCCGCGCAGGATCGCCGCGCTCGAGCCGATGATCCGCGACTTCTGCGCCGCGCTCCTGGACCCGCTGGTGGGCTCGGGACACTTCGACTTCGTCACCGACCTGGGCGCGCAGATGCCGATGAAGGTCATCAGCATGTTGCTCGGCATTCCGGAAGACGACCAGGAGTACATCCGCGACCGGGGCAACGCCCAGCTGCGCACGGAGGCCGGCAAGCCGATGGACGCGGCCCAGCGCGGCCTGTCGGTCGGCGAGCAGTTCGAGGCCTACATCGACTGGCGCGCCGAGCATCCGTCCGACGACATCATGACCGAACTCCTCAACGTCGAGTTCGTCGATGAAAAGGGTGTGAACCGGCACCTCAGTCGCGAAGAGATCCTCGTGTACCTCAACGTCGTCGCCGGGGCGGGTAACGAAACGACCACACGGCTGATCGGTTGGTCCGGAAAGGTTCTCGCCGAGCACCCCGACCAGCGCCGCGACCTCGTCGAGAACCCCGCGCTCATCCCGCAGACGATCGAAGAGCTGTTGCGCTACGAGCCGCCGGCCCCGCACGTGTCCCGATACGTGACCCGCGACGTCACGGTGCACGACCAAACGGTGCCCGAAGGCAGCGTGATGATGATGCTCATCGGATCGGCGTGCCGCGACGAGGCCCAATTCGGGCCCGACGCGGGCGAATTCAACATCCATCGCGCCGTCCGCCCGCACCTCACCTTCAGCATGGGCACGCACTTCTGCCTGGGTTCGGCGCTGGCACGCCTGGAGGGCCGCGTGGCGCTGGAGGAGATCCTCAAGCGATTCCCCGAGTGGGAGGTCGATTTGAGCAAAGCCACCCTCAGCCCGACCTCCACGGTGCGGGGCTGGGAATGCATGCCGGCGCTGGTGTCACGATGACGGGCCGGGTAGAAGGGAAGGTAGCGTTCATCAGCGGTGCGGCCCGCGGCCAGGGCCGCAGCCATGCCGTGCGCCTGGCGCAAGAGGGCGCCGACATCATCGCGATCGACGTCTGCGGGCCGATCGAGAACCTGGCGTATCCCCACTCGACGCCGGAAGACCTCGACGAAACCGCCGACCTGGTCAAGGCTCTCGACCGGCGCATCGTGACCGCGCAGGTCGACGTCCGCGACTACGACGCGCTGAAGGCGGCCGTGGACAGCGGGGTGGAACAAGTCGGCCGCCTCGACATCATCGTCGCCAACGCGGGCATCGGCACGTTCGGCAACAAGCTGCACAAGATCCGCGAGAACATCTGGCGCGACATGATCGACGTGAACCTCTCCGGGGTCTGGCACACCGTCAAAGTCGGTGTGCCACATATCATCGCCGGCGGGCGCGGCGGTTCGGTCGTGCTGACCGGTTCCGTCGGATCGCACAAGGCCATGGCCCACACCGGCCACTACATCGCCGCAAAGCATGGCGTGCTGGGCCTGATGCGGGCCTTCGCGGTCGAGTTGGGGGAGCACAGTATTCGGGTCAACTCGGTACACCCGAGCCAGGTCAACACCCCGATGACGATCAATGAGGTGACGTTCCGGTTGTTTCGGCCCGACCTGGAGAATCCCGGGCCGGACGATTTCGCGCCGTTCTCGCAAATGATGCACACGTTGCCGGTACCGTGGGTCGAAGCGGTCGACATCAGCAACGCCGTCCTGTTCCTCGCGTCGGACGAATCTCGTTACATCACAGGCGTTTCGCTACCTGTCGACGCGGGCGCTCTGCTCAAGTAAGCGTTAACAACATTCAACTGAAGGAAGAAGACTATGCCCGAATACGACTATGAAGAAATGAAGAAGGAAGCCGAGCAGTACATCAAGTTCGAAAAGGACAAGAAGAACCGCATCGCCTACATCACCTTCGACCGCCCCGACGCGCAGAACTCCACCACGCTGGGAATGCGGCAGAACTATGCCGATCTGATTCACAAGTGCAACGTGGACGACGACGTCAAGGTCGTCGTGATCCGCGGCGAGGGTGAGGATTTCGGGAGTGGCGGCGACCTGCCCGAACAGCGCGGGATGCTGGAGAATCCGGGCATGCCGCTGCTGCACGAGCTCGCGATCAACGACGACGACGTCAAGTACCCGCCCGGCGGCTCCTACCGCTACCTGTCCACCGTCACCGACTTCTACGCCAAGGCGCGCGCCGGAAACCGGCCGCTGCAAGAGCTTCGGAAGATCAGCATCATCGAGGCCAAGGGCTACTGCTACGGCTGGCACTTCTACCAGGCCGGCGACGCCGACCTGGTGATCTCCTCCGACGACGCACTGTTCGGCCACCCGGCGTTCCGCTACGTGGGCTGGGGCCCCCGGCTGTGGTGGTGGGCCGAGACGATGGGACTGCGCAAGTTCTCCGAAATGCTGTTCACCGGAAGGCCGTTCAGCGCCAAGGAGATGTACGACTGCGGCTTCGTCAACAGCGTGGTGCCCCGCGACAAGCTGGAAGACGAGACCCTCAAGTACGCGCTGGCGTGCTCGAAGGCCCGACCGACCGACACCGTTGCCGTCCAGAAGACCTTCCTGGAGCTCTACAAGCAGCACAAGGGTGAGTACTTCGGCAGCCTGCTGACCGGCATGGTCGAGGGTATGTTGCCGATGATCGCCAACGACGCGCAGGAGGTCGACCTGACCGCGGGCACCTTCGAGAAGGGCCTCAACAACGTGGTCAAGGACAACGACATGAACTTCCCGCCGGAATGGCGACTGAGCCGCTCCGGGCGCGCGAAGCCCTGACCGCCTTGCGAGGGCGCACATGTCGGCGCTGACGGCCTTCAGGGTCATCGAGCTGGCGGGATCGGTCGCGGGGGAGTATTGCGGAAAGTTGCTGGCCGACTTCGGTGCCGAGGTGATCAAGGTCGAGGCGCCCGGGCGCGGCAGCCCGACCCGGGCCATGGCGCCCCGCCTCGCTGAGGGCTGCGAGGGCAGCGCATTGTTCGCCTACCTCAACACGAACAAGCGCTCCGTGGTTCTCGATGCGACCTCGCGAGCCGGCGCCGAGAGCCTGGATCGGCTCATCGGCGGCGCCGACGCGGTCATCGACGACGGCGCCACCGATGGGGCGCAGCGGCACCCGGGCGTGGTGTTCTGCTCGATCACGCCGTTCGGTGAGAACGCCCCGGCCGAGTACGCGAATGCGAAGAGCATCAACGTGTTCCACGCCAGCGGCTGGGGCTACCACACCCCTAGCCATCCGGACCCGACCAGGCCGCCGCTGCGGGGGCCCGGCCGGTTCCTGGCCGACTACGAGGCGGGGCTGGAGGCGGCGCTGTGCGTCGCGGCGGCGTTGTTCGGGCGCCTGCACTCCGGCGGGGGCGAGGCCATCGACGTCTCGCAGCAGGCCGTGCTGGTCTCGCGTGCCGATTGCATTCTGGGGCGCCTGGTCACCGGCGAAGTCCCCGCCCTCGGCACCCGCGACGACTACGACCAGCAGGGCCCCGCGTCGTTCTTCGCCTGCGCCGACGGCTTCGTCTATCTGTACATGACCAGCCGCGCCCACTGGCTCGGCGTCAAACAGCTGATGGGGTGCCTGGATTGGCTCGAGGATTTCGACGACGACTGGCTGGAGTTCTCCGTGACCCCGGACAAGGTCGCGGCGTTCCAGCGGGGATTCGCGGCGTGGGTCCGCGACCTGTCCAAGGAGACGGCGGCCGACGAGGCGCAGCGACTCGGTGTGCCCCTGGTGGCGGTCAACGAGGCCGCCGACCTGCACCGCGCGCCCCAGTACGTCCACCGCGGCTTCTTTTCCACTGTCAGCCACCCCGTGTTGGGTGACGCGGCGTACCCCACGGTGCCGTACCGGTTCGGTGCGACCCCGGCGGAAATCGTCTCTGCGGCACCCACTCTCGGTCAGCACACCGCGTCGGTCCTCGGTGGACTCGACGTCCCCCACGCTCCACCGGCGGCGAAGGCGGCGCAGCTCAAGCCGCCGAGGGCACCGCGCGGTGGCCCCCTGCAGGGGGTGCGCGTCGTCGAGCTCACCAAGGTGTGGGCCGGTCCGTATGCCGGCAAGCTGTTGGCGCTGTTGGGCGCCGAGGTGATCAAGGTCGAAACCGCGGCGCTGCCCGAGGAGATGCGCGCCTACGGCGGCACCGACATCAACCACGCCCCGTTCTTTCTCAGCATCAACCCCGAGATCCTCAGCGTGGACATCGACATCAAGTCCGCCGAGGGCATGGCGCAACTGCGGGAGCTGATCGCCCGCAGCGATATCGTCATCAACAACCTGCGGCCGGGCGCGATGGAGCGCCAGGGCCTCGGGTATCAGCAGCTCACCGAGATCAAACCCGACATCATCTCGGTGTCGATCAAAATGTGGGGCAATGACGGACCGCTAGGTCATCAGACCGGCTACGCGCCGTGCTTCGCCGCGCTCGCCGGGCTCGCACCGCTGGTCGGCTACCCCGGTGGACCGCCGCTCGGAACCAGCATGCGCTACGGGGATTCCACGGTCGGCGCGGCGGCCGCCTACGCCGCCGTGGTGGCGCTGCTGCACCGCGAGCTCAGCGGCGCAGGGCAATTCGTCGACGTGTCGGCCGTCGAAACCCTCTCGTCGATGATCGGGGACTGCCTGCTGGAACACAGCCTCACCGGGCGACGACGCGGGCCCGACGGCAACCACCACCCCGACCTGTGCCCGCACGGCTGCTACCCGTGCGCGGCGGGCTCGTGGGTCAGCGTGGCCGTCGCCGATGACACCGAATGGCAGCGGTTGTGCGGAGTGCTCGGTGCCGCCGCGCTGGCCGGCGACCCCCGCTACGCCACCCCAGACGACCGCCAGCGGCACGCCGAGGCCCTCGACGCCGATCTCGCCGCGCTGACCCGCCAGCTCGATGCCGAGGAACTCGCGCATCGGCTACGGGCGGCGGGAGTCCCGGCCACCAAGAGCGCCACCGCCATGGATGTGGTTGGCGATCAACAACTCTGGGACCGCGAGCTGTATCGTTTCGTTTCGGACCATCGCGAAGGCCAGCGGCCGGTGCTGGGACCGTCCTGGCGGATGGCGCGCAACCCCGCGCGGATCGCGCGCGGTGCGCCGGATCTGGGCGAGGACACCGACTACGTTCTACACGAGATACTGCGCACCCAACCGACGGGCGGATCATGACGACATTGGCGCACACCGCGGCCCTGGTGACGGGCGCCAGCAGTGGCATCGGAGCGGCGACGGCCAAAGCGCTGGCCGCCGAGGGAGCGGCGGTGGCTCTCCTCGCGCGCCGCGCCGACCGGCTGGCGGAGCTGAAAGGCGAGATCGAATCCGCCGGTGGCACAGCGCTCGTCGTCACGGCCGACGTCACGGACGCCGATCAGGTCGCGGCCGCCGTGGGGCGCACAATCGCGGAGTTCGGACGGCTCGACACCCTGGTGAACAACGCCGGCCTGATGCAATCGGCGCCCGCGACCGAAGCACCGCTGCAGGACTGGGACAACATGGTGGCCGTCAACGTGCAGGGCGTCCTCTACGCGACCCGCGCGGCGCTGCCACACCTGATCGACGCCGCCGCCGACTCGCCACGCGGCGTGGCGGACCTGGTGACCATCAGCTCCACCGCCGGGTGGGTGGCCCGGCCGAACACCGCCGTGTATTCGCTCACCAAGTTCGGGGTCAACGCGTTCAGCGAAGGCATCCGCCAAGAGGTGCTCGGCAAGCGGGTGCGCGTCGGCGTGGTGGGCCCGGGAACGGTGGATACCGAGATCTTCAGCCACCTGGCCGAATCCTCGCGGGAGGCCTTCGAAAAGCAGACGTCGGGCATGGTCATGCTGCGGCCGGAGGACATCGCCGACGCGGTCCTGTTCATGGTGACCCGCGATCGCCGGGTGGCGGTGAACCACATGCTGGTGCGCGCGGCCGAGCAGACCTGGTAGCGGTGTGAGTTCGCATTGGGTGGTCGGTGATCAGTACGGATTGCCGATCCCGGCGGACCCCGCGACCCTGCTCAGCGGTGGAGCTGCGTTCCTTACGAAGGCCTTTCGGGCTTCGGGCGTCCTCGCTGACAACAGCGTCCTTCGCATCAGCGACTACCGCGAGATCAGCGGCGGCAGCACCGGACGCAAGGTGGTGCTGTCGGTCGAATACGACCGTGCCGCGCCCGATCTGCACACCGAGCTGTTCGTGAAGTTCTCCCGCGATCTCGACAATCCGGTGCGCGACTGCGGAAAGACACAGATGGAGCCCGAGGTGCGCTTCGCCTCGCTGTCCCGCGCCCCGGAATTCCCGATCGCCGTACCCTGCCCGCAGTTCGCCGACTACCACCGCCCCACCGGCACCGGCCTGCTGGTCACCGAGCGAATCAAATTCGGCGGCAACGGAATCGAGCGCCAATACCACAAGTGCCTCGACTACGAGATGCCCGAGCCCCTAGGGCACTACCGAGCGCTGCTGACCGCGCTTGCGCGCCTCGCCGGCACGCATCGCTCCGGTCGGCTGCCCGCGGAATTGACCGCTCACTTTCCGTTGGACGTGCGGGCCGCGACGGTGGGCGAACGCGCGCCGCTGTCCGCGGAGAAGCTGGACCGGCGGGTGAGCCAGCTCGCCGAATTCGCGCAGACGCATCCTGGGCTGCTGCCGACCAATGCCTGCTCGCCCGAATTCCTGGCCCGCCTGCGCGACGACGCGCCGCGCGTGGCGCTCCACGAGCAGGCGATCGCACACCAATTGGCCGACGACTCCGACTATGTCGCGCTGTGCCACTGGAACGCCAACATCGACAACGCGTGGTTCTGGCGCGACACCGGCGGCACGTTGCACTGCGGCCTGATGGACTGGGGATGCGTCGGCCAGATGAACCTCGGCATGGCGCTGTGGGGAGCGATGTCCGGCGCCGAGACCGACATGTGGGACACCCATCTCGACGATCTGCTGCAACTGTTCGTCACGGAATACGAGCGCTGCGGCGGTCCGCAGCTCGAGGCTGGCCGGTTGCGTCGGCACATGCTGCTCTACGCGGCCGCCATGGGGGTCGCCTGGCTGCTGGACGTGCCGGCCTTGATCCGCAAGCGATTCGACACCGTGCCCGGCACCCGGAAGGATCCGCGCATCCGGGACGACGAAGGCGTGCGCGCGCCGCTGCAGATGCTCTCGAACCTGCTGAGCGCGTGGCAACGTCATCGCGTGGGGGACCTACTCGATGACGTGCTGCCTTAGCGTCAAACCGGGTCGTCATCTTCGTCGTAATTCAGGAATCGTTCGGGGTGATGGAAGGCGTTGGTGCGGGGTTGTCCGTGGTCGAGGTGGGCCGGTGGGAGCCATTCGGTGTCGCCGCGGGCGTTTTTGCGGGTGGTCCAACCCTTTTCGGCTAGCCGGTTATCCGGTCCGCAGGCCAGGGTGAGGTCGTCGATGTCGGTGCGATGCGTGGTGGTCCAGCCGCTCACGTGGTGGACCTGGCTGTGATACGCCGGCGCGTCACAGCCCGGTTTCGTGCAGCCCCGGTCCTTGGCGTACAACATGATTCGCTGAGCGGGAGAGGCCAGCCGCTTGGTGTGGTGTAACGACAGAGCCCTGCCGCGATCGAAGATCGCCAAATAGTGGTGGGCGTGGCTGGCCATGCGGATCAGATCCGACATCGGCACCAACGAGCCCCCGCCGGTGATACCTTTACCTGCCGCGGCTTCTAGCTCCTGCAGGCTGGTGGAGACCACGACCGACACGGGTAGCCCGTTGTGGCACCCCAACTCCCCGGAGGCCAGCAGGGCGCGCAGCCCGACGAGCAGACCGTCGTGATTGCGCTGGGCTGGGGTACGCAAGTCACGGCGCACTGCATCGTCATCGGGAACCTCATCGATGAACGGAACGTCGTCGTCAGGATTGCAGGCGCCGGGGGCGCCCAGCTTGGCCAGCACGGGTTCGAAGGTGGCGCGCGCCGCGGGGGTCAGATAGCCGCGGATGGGTGACATGCCGTCGTATTGCTGGGCGCCAATGGTGATGCCGCGCTTGCGGGCACGCTCGCCGTCTTTAAGTTTGCCGTCGGGGTTGATCCAGCCCATCAGCCGGTGGGCGTATTTCTGCAACTCATCGGGGCGAAAGCCGCGGGCCTGCTGCGCCAAATCTTGGTCGGCGTGCTCCTGGATGCACGGGTCGACCCCGGACGGCAGGTTGGCAAAGAAACCGCGGATGACCCGCACGTGTCCGTCGCCGATCAATCCTTGGCGTTGGGCGGCCGCTGTGGCGCTCAAGGTGGGGGCCAACACCTCCCCGGTCAACGCCTGACGTTCCCCGAGATCAGCGGCTTCGTCCACCCGGCGGCCGGCCTCGGACTTGGTGATGCGTAACCGATCGGCCAGCGCACAACGCAGGGTGCCACCGAGTTCTGTCGTGGTGGCCTGGGCGCGCAGCTGATTGATCAACTCATGCTGGGGGGCGCGCAGCCGGCGCGCAACGCGTTCGATGCGCTCGAGCGTGCGCAACCGTTCCGGGGTGGTGAACACCTCAAAGGACAACGCGCACAACCGGTCCAGGTCGGCATCGATCGCGTCGAAGACCTCGACGATCTCATCCCGACTGCTCGAACCCATGCCCCAAAGTGTAGGAACGGCCACCGACAGAAAACCCGGGATTGTGACCACTGAAACCACAGTGACACAAGGAATTTCGATATACGTTTTCGATATCCGTAATCGCGCCCTCGCCCGCGGGGCCGGGAAGGGCGCCCGCAATCGCAGGCTCGCCTAAGCCCAAGCGGGACTGCCGGTCAGCACATCGACGCCGTCCTCGGTGATGTGGACGGTGTCGCGGCGGAACACCGCGCCGACGCCCTGCCGCCACACGTAGCCGGTGATGGCCAACACCATGCCCGCCTCGAGTTGGTCGTGTTCTCCCGCGGCCAGCAGCGCAGCGGACACGACGGGCGGGTCGAAACCCAACCCCAGCCCGTGTGCGACCGGCATCGGCGGTATCGGCTCACCGACCGCCTCATAGGCGGCCAGCAGATCTCTGGTGGGCGCGCCGGGGCGACAGGCGGCAAGCATCTTGTCGTACAACGCGTTCGAGCGGGCGAAGAGCTCGCGCGCCTCGCCGCTGACAACATTGCCGGCCGGCCACGTGCGTCCCACCTCCGCGACGTAGCCGTCCGCGAGCGCACCGGCGGCGAACGCGACGAGATCGCCCGACCGGATCTCGTGCGCAGACGCGCGGCGCCACGGCTGTTCCCGCGACGTCACCCACGCGGCGTCCTGGGTGGCCGGCGTGCTCACCCCGCCGGCAGCCATCGCCTCCATCATCACCCCCGACAGGGTCCGCTCCGACGCGCCCGGCGCCAATTCGGCCAGGGCAGAGGCGAGCCCGCGTTCGGCGACACGAAGGGCCGCCCCCATCGCGGCGATTTCGTCGGGCGTCTTGATGCGCCGCGCCGCGCGCATCGCCGGCTCGGCGTCGACCAGTTCGGCGTTGGGGAACGCCTCGGGCAGCAGCGCCGCGAAAGTCGGTGTGATCGCGTCGGTTCCGACCCGCCTCGCCGACTCCGCGCCGTCGACCTTCTTCAGCACGTCGATGAGCGTCATCGGATTCCAGGCCAGCCCGTAGAGGTGATCGTGGTCGATCTCCTCCGGGACCCCCTCATCGTCGGTGCTGTTGAGGTAGATGTCTTGAGTGGCACGCACCAGCACACACATCGGACCGAACGGCCGTGTCCCGGCGATCCACAGCTGCGGCGCGCCGGTGACGTACCGAATGTTGGCCTGCCGCCCGAGCACCAGGATGTCCAGACCGTGCTCGTCCATCTGGGCCAGCGCCCGTTCCCGCCGCCCGGATCTCAACGCCCCGGGGTCGGGCAGAACTTCAGTCGCCATAGGGGGTGTAGGGGTAGTCGGTGATCGGCACGTAGCCGTCCTTGGTGATCACCACGATCTCCTCACTGCGATAGCCTCCCGTGCCGTCCTCCCACATGACCGGTTCCAGGACCAGCACCATGCCGGGCGGAAAGACGAAGTTGTCGTCGAATTCCTCGCCGAGATCCGTTCCGATCATCGGCGCCTCGGCGGGGTAGGTGCCGATGCCGTGGCCGAGATAGAAATGCGGCAGCCACGGCTTGCGGCCACCGTTGGCCGTGATCGCCGCGCGCGCCAAATCACCGGACGTCGCACCGGCTTTGGTCACCGCCAGCACGGCGTCCAGGACGGTACGCCACTGCCGGAACTGGTCCTGCTGCCGCGGCGTCGGCCGTTCGCCGACCACCCAGGTTCGGCCGAAGTCGGAGCAGTATCCGTGGTAGGTGATGCTGATGTCGGTCCACAACACATCGCCGGCCGCCAGTTCACGAGCGGTGGGCAGCAGCGGCAGCGCGAGATCCCCGTGCGTCGTCCACACGCCGGCCTCCCGGGACTTCGGCATCACCTGCCAGATCGCCTCCAGCATGTTGGTGGTCGCGCCCAGCTCGAATGCGCGACGGACGAAGGTGGCCGACAGGTCGATCTGGCGCACCCCCGGCACCAGCGCGCGCTGCACATCGACGATGGCCTGTTCGGTGATGCGGGCCGCCCTGCGCAAGCAGGACAATTCGTCGCGGGTCTTCACCAACTGCGCGGCGCCGACCACGACGGCTGCGTCCGTCGGCGGGCCGGCCGGGAAAAGCCTGGGCGCCGCCCGCCGCATCGCCCCGGTGAGTTCGTCGACGGCGACGCGGGCTCCCGGCGGGACGATCCCGGCCAGCCGCCGCGCGAAATCCTCGACGCCGTGGTCGAATTCGAGGTAGGCGGGGCCGTGCAGGTGGTCGTCGGGCACCGGCGCTTCGGCGGACGCTCCGCTGCGGAAGGGCATGAAGAGGTGCGGGTGCACGTCGTCGGCGAGCACGACCGCGACGGGGCGCTCCACGTGTGACAGCCCCGCATCCAGCAGCGGCCAGCTCGCCCCCGTGGCGTAGCCGACGTAGCCGTTCAGCAGCAGGATCAGCGCGTCGACGCCGTACTCGGCCATCGCCGCGCGCAGCCGCGCGCCGGTCTCCGCGCGCATGCGGGCCCAATCCGGCTCGTCGGGGATGTCGAGCACCGAGCCGACGGCGCTCGCCGAATTCGTCATGCGGAGATCCCCAGGAATTTCTTGATGTTCCCGCCGACAACGCGCACGGCATCCTCGGGACCGACGGCGTCGACCACGGCGGCCAGCGATCGCTCCGAATAGCCGAAAGTGCTTTCGTTGTGGGGATAGTCCGACGACCACATCACCTTGTCGATGCCGATCTCGTCGATCTGCCGCAGCCCCAGCCGATCGACCATGAACGAGGCGCACATGTGCGTGTCCCAGTAATCGCGGACGTCACGCTCGGGCTGGTGGGCGAGCATGTGCCGATACGAGGCCAGCACGTGCTCGGCGTCCTGCAGCGCCGTCGGCACCCAGGCGATCCCACCCTCGAACCAGCCGACCCGCAGCCCCGGATGCCGGTCGAGGATGCCGCCGAAGATGTACTTGGAGAACATCTCTCGGAACGAGTCGATGTTGACCATCATGGCCACCGCCACGCTGTTGACCTCGCTGGGGAACTTGGGCTGACTTTCGCCGATGTGGTGCGTGACGGGCAGGCCGGCCGCTTCGATCTCGTCCCACACCGCGCTCATCTCGGCGCTGGAGTAATCGATGGGCCGGCCGTCGCGGTCGTTGCCCGGACTGATCGGCATCAGAAACGTGGTGAGCCCCAGCGACTTCAGCTCGCTGAGCGTGCGGCAGGCGCCGGCTGGATCCCACCAGTTGATCAATCCGACGCCGTAACAGTGCCCGTTCGAGCGTTCCTGGACCTCGGCGATGTGCTCGTTGTAGACGCGGAAGATCCGCTCGCGGATGGCGTGGTCGGGATGGTGGAACAGCGCGAGCACCGCATTCGGGAACGCCAGCTCCTTGTCGACGCCGTCTTCGGCGAGCTCACGAACCCGGGCCTCGACGTTGTTGGTGGCCGCCCCGGCGAGGTCGTCGTACTGCATGAGCACCGCGCTGAAGTCGCCGACCACCATCGACTGTCCGGGCGGGCCGAGTAGATACGCGCCGTCCTCATACCAAATCCGCGGCGCCTGATCCTTGAGCTCGTCGGGGAAGCTCTCGTAGAAGATGTCGTCGGCCACCGAGATGTGATTGTCGGCGGAGAAGACCTCGGTGCCGGCCGGCAGGCCGGTGCTGAACTCCGCGGCGTGGCCGCGACGGTCCTTGGGCGCACCGATCACGCCCTCGGGGTAGAGGGTTGGGGCTGGGCTGGACATCATCGTCCCTTCCTCGGGAATCACTCATCATTGTGCGCCTGGGTCGGGGTACGTGACGCCACTGAGCTCTTCGGAAAGCTGCCACAGCTGTCGCATGTCGGCTTCGCTGCGCGCCAACCGGGGAACTCGAGCGAAAGTGACCCCACCCCTGACCGTTTCGTAGAAACCGCGCGGCCCGTAGTACTTACCGCCCTGCGCATCCGGCGACACCGCGGCGTAGAGGGTCGGCTTGATGCCTTCGTCGACGTCGAGCCACATGAACGGCATCACGCGCCAGGTCAGCTGCGTCAAACGCGCCTGCAACGTCGGCTTGGCGCGGCCGTACGAGGCGCCGCTGAGCAGGTTGGTCTTGGTCAAACCAGGGTGCGCGGCGTTGGACATCAACCCCCACCCGCCCCGGCGGCTGCGCCGATCCAATTCGACGGCGAACATCAGTTGCGCCAATTTGGCGACCCCGTACGAATGCATGGGCTTATAACCCTGTTGCGCATTGACGTCGCCGAAGTCGAGCTTGCCCTGGGTCGCGGCGAGGCTGCTGACCGTGACCACCCGCGCGGATCCCGCCGCCCTCAGCAACGAGAGCAGCCGACCGGTCAACGCAAAGTGCCCCAGATGATTTGTCCCGAACTGCAATTCGAAACCGTCGCGGGTCTGCTGCCGCTGTGGCGGCGTCATGATGCCGGCGTTGTTGATCAGGACGTCGATCGGGCGGCCCTCGGCGCTGAGCTGTTCACCCAGCGCCGCCACGCTTTCCAGCGACGACAGGTCGAGTTGCCCGATGGTGAGCTTGGCCTGCGGTGCGTCCCGGCGGATGTCGGCGACCGCCCGTTCGCCCTTGACCCGGTCGCGGACGGCCATCACCACGTCGGCACCCGCGGCGGCCAGCCGCTTCGCCAGGCCGAAGCCCAAACCGCTGTTGGCCCCGGTCACGACGGCGAACCTGCCCCGCAGATCGGGAACACTCAGCGCGAGATCGGGTTTCACCATGTCACGGGCAGCTCGTAGAGGCCGTAGGCCAACGCGTCGTGCTTGAACGGAAGCTCATCCAGCGGGACGGCGAGCCGCAGCGTGGGGACGCGGCGCAGCAGCGTGGGCAGAACGATCTGCAATTCCATGCGGGCCAGCTGCTGGCCCACGCACTGGTGACGACCGTAGCCGAACCCGACGTGCGGCCCGTCTTCGCGGAGCAGGTCGAGGCGGTCCGGGTTGGGGAACTGGCGCTCATCCCAATTCGCCGGGGCGACGTCGAGGATGATGCCATCGCCGGCGCGGATCGTCTCGCCGCCGATCTCGATGTCCTCGACGGCGATTCGCCGCTGTCCGGTCTGGATGATGCTCAGGTAGCGCATCAGCTCCTCGACCGCGGTGGCGATGACCTTCGGGTCATCGGTGTCGCGCAGCAGCGCCCGCTGATCGGGGTGCTCGAGCAACGCGGCGATGCTCAGGCTGATCATGTTCGCGGTGGTCTCATGGCCCGCGATGAGCACACCGGTGGCCAACTGCGCGGCCTCGCGCACGCTGATCTCGTCGGCGTTGACCCGCTCGGCGAGGTCGGACACCAAATCCTCTGAGGGGCTTTGCATTTTCGTCCGAACCAGGTTGGCCAGATACTTGGCCAGCGAGGCGGCGCCCTGGGCGGTGTCCTCCTCGGTCGCGTAACGGCCCATGCCGCGCTGGGCCTGGGTCTGGAAGAACTCCGCATCCTCGTACGGCACACCCAGCAGTTCGCTGATGACCAGCGAGGGCACCGGCAGCGAGAGGGTGCTGACGACGTCGCCCGGCTTCGGCCCGGCCAGCAGGGCGTCGATGTGGTCGTCGGTGATCTTCTGCACCGCCGGCCGCAGCGCTTCAACCCGCTTGAAGGTGAACGGTTTCGACAGCATCCGGCGAAACCGGGTGTGCTCCTCGGCGTCGGAGGTGAACACCGAACGCGGGCGCTTGTGCACCGTGGCCAGCATGCCCTCGTTCCAGTGCGGATAACCGGGCAGGCGGTCATCGACACTGGTGCGGGAGTCGGTGAACAGCGCGCGGATCGCGTCGTAGCCGTGGATGAGCCACGGCGTGCTGCCGTCCCAGATCCGCACCCTGCTCAGCTGCTTGCCGGCGTTGAGCTCCAATACCTTCGGAGGCGGCGCGAACGGACACCCCGGCGCCCGCGTCATCGGAAACTCCGGGATATCGGTGGCGGTGGATCCTTCGGTCATCGTGCTCCTCGGTGTTCGGCCTACGCGGTTGTCGGTGATGTCGGGCCGCCGGCCGCGGCCACGTGGACGGGCGCGCGCCACAGGCCGACGATCGCGTCGATCAGCCCTTCGGCGGCGACCGGCCAGGCTGAACGGGATCGCGGCCCGTGCTCGGCCAGCGCGCCTTCGTGCTCGGCGCAGGTGTGCATCAGCAGATTGCGCACCATCACCATTCGCTCGGCACGCACGCGCTTGGGTAGCTCGGGGAGACAGCGGTCGATGCCGTCGAGCGTCTGCACCAGTAACGGCGATGCCAGGGCGTCCTTGGTGACCACGTGGCGGTACGTGGGATCGGCCATCGCCTGGGCCGCGAACCGCGCATACCAGGTCGGGGTCCCCAGGGCGGACAGGTGATCGGTCAGCGGGCGCACCAGTGCGCCCACCCAGTCCCGCAGCTCGGCGGAGTCGCCGACCGCGGCCAGCATGTGCGCGCGCAGCTCCTCGATCGGCTCGCGGTGCTTGGCTTCGATCGCGCGCAGCAGGTCGACCCGGGTCCCGAAGTGGTAGCACGCCGCGGCGTTGTTGCCCTGCCCCGCCGCCTCGCTGATCTGCCGGTTCGACACGGCATACATTCCGCGTTCGGCGAACAACACCTCGGCGGCCGACAAGAGCGCCTCTCGGGTTCCCGTCGACCTTTCGGAACGAGCGATCCGCTCGGCGGTCATCGCCTCAGTGAACACCGGCCGCCTTGTTAAATCAAGCAATTTATTTAGTTGCGGGACCGTGGAATCGGGCGCAGCGACCCGAAACCCGGGGTGGTCGGGGATAGTTCACCGAGCTGATGCCCGGCCGCGGCGTGCCGCGATTACAGTCACCGCATGAATCCGCTGCGGCGGTTGGCTCACAACCCGACCGTCTACCGGTTGCTCCTGCGCAGCGGACCGCCGATCGTCGAACGCTTCGAGTCGCTGCTTCGGTTCATGACGAGCGGGCGCATCGGCGTCCTGGACCTCGTCGGGCTGCCCAACGTGCGAATCACGACCTCGGGCCGCAAGACGGGTCTGGCCCGTGGCGCGACGGTGCAGTATGTCCCCTTTCGCGGGGGGCTCTTGCTGGTCGGATCGAACTGGGGGCGCGACCGTCACCCGTCGTGGTCGGCGAATCTCAAAGCGGCACAACGCGTCACCGTGCGCCGGCGTGGCCAACGGTTCGTGGCGAGGGTGCAGCTGCTCACCGGCGCGGAGCGCGACGAGGCGTGGGGCGCGGTGCTGGACCATTGGCCGAACTATCGGGTGGCCCAAGGTCTTGCCGGCCGGCGCCAATTCCGGCTGTTTCTTCTGGCGCCGCTTACCTGAGCTGGCCGGAGACCCTAGTTAATCGCCGACATTTTTAGCCGGCAGCGGTCACGAGGGCCGGCGGGAGAGGGCATCGGACGGTCCGTCGAATGCCAATTCGATGCGCCGCCGCCGGCGAATTTCGCTCCGTCAAAACCGTTAGCCGATTCCGAAAGCGGACCTCGGTGTGCGGTCGCCTCGCGCCGGATCCCGCGCGGCCGCTTATTGCTTAAACGCCCTGCTAGCAACGCGCGGCGCGGGCACCGCAACGTCGGCTCTTGACGAAATTGGCCGCGGGATGTCTAATCCGGACGAGAAATCGGGAGGCTGACCGGTGGTCGCAATCGACACGCGAACCGTGGATCGGACGGGGCTTCACCGCATATGGAAAGCGATTCTTATCGGCATCGCATGCATTGTGTTTGCGGCGTGCTACTTCAGGCCCGTTCTGCTCATCGGGGTCGCCCTGATTCTTCTGTCGTTTGTGTGCGCGCGCGGGGTCTATAAGGGCCGGGATCGGTATATCCCCAATTTGTATGCGCGGGACATCGAAGTTTATGACGATGCCTATCGTTCGTTTATCGGTCGCACGCTCGCCGAACTGCGTCAGTGCAAGATCGGGGGCCACACGCTGTTGTGGGAGGCCTCGCGCCTGGCGCCGCCAAGCGCCGATCACCCCGACGAATTGCTACTCGACCTGGGCGTCTGGGCCGGCTGGTCGACGCGGCTCATCTCAGACGCGTCAGGCCGCACGGTGTACGGATTCGACACCTTCTCGGGCCTCGTCGAGGACTGGCCGATCGACGACCACACCGTCATCAAGCGCGGCGCCTTCTCCCTGGCGGACCCGGTGGCCAGACGTTTCCTCCGGGACACCGGAGTCAGCTTGCACGACGGGGTGCCCGACGCGCTCGGCCGCAAGGTGGAGTTCATCAGGGGAAGCACCTACGAGACGCTGGCCCCGTTTCTGGCCGAGCGACCGGGCGCTGCCATCCGGCTTTTTCACATGGATCTGGATACGTATGAGAGTTGCCTGCACGCGCTGGAAACCTGCAAGGACCGCTTCGTCGAGGGATCGATCCTTGTCTTTGACGAATACCTGGTCACCAACGGCGAAATGCTGGCGTTTTACGAATTCCAGAGCAAGTACGAGTTGCAATGGCACTACCGCGCTTGGGGCCTCGAAGCGTGGGAGATGAACCTCGAGATGGTGACCGCGCGCCCGAAACGCGCTGTCTACTACCTCATCACGATGGCCCTGCATTGGACGATCGGCGGCGGCAGCTACGCGTGGACGATTTTCCGCAAAAGGTTTTGGCGATTTTGGCTGGGCGCGCCGATCGCCGACATGCTTTTCATGCTGGGCGCTGCCGGGCAACGCAAGTCGGTCAGCCTGGAAATCACCGGGCTGGGCAAACTCGATCGACGCCGCCCCGCAGACCACAACGAGTTCGTCTAGCCGCCCCAGACGGCGTGGGCGCCGGCGTCGCCCACGCGGTAAATCTGCAGGGTCGACGCGATGCCGGTCGCGAGCACCACGATCGCGACGACGGCGTGGAGTACCACGCGGCGCCGATCGGATCGGCGTTCCACGATTCGGAGCGCGACGAGCAGTACGGCGACCACCAGCAGCGCGGCCGAGAAGTAGGTCATGACGCCGCCCCGCGCGGCGTGTTCGCGCAGGATCGGGCTGGGGTTGGCCTGGCGGTCGTAGAGCCACGCTCCGGCGTCGATGGTGATGGGCGTCAACACCAACGTGACCGCCGCGAGGATCAGCGTGAGCCACATCAGTTGCCCGCGCCGGGCGGCCGGCCACAATCCGCACACGATCTCCAGCGCGGCGGTCAGCGGAACGAGCACCAACACGAAATGCAGCAACAGGGCGTGAGCCGGCATCCCGTTGATGACGTTCATGGCGTCCCCTCGGCCACGGTCCGCTCGGGTCTGCGCGGCGCCTAGCCGCCGAGGCCCTTCTTGATGGCCGCGTCTTGCTTCTGGCCGACATCGCTGACGAAATCTGGCGGGGCCAGCGTGTCGGTCGGGCCGTCGAACTGCAGCGTGGCAAGCGCCCGCCCCTCGGTGAAGAGCAGGATCACCACACCCTTACTGCGGTCGGGTGCGTTTCCCATCAGCATCGTTCCGCCGGTCCCGACGTTCGACGGTTGCGTGGTCGGATCTTTGACGACGCCGCCCTGCTGGCCCTTGGCCGCGTTCAACGCGTTCGTCGCCGCCTCGGGATCGTCGTAGACGGCGATGGTGACCTTGATGGCATGGCTGCCGTCGTCGTCCTTGAAGGTCGTTTCGACGCCCGGCTTCCCGTTGGGATTGCTGGTCGGGGGAGCGGCGGTGAAGGGAACCGGCGCGCTGATGTCGCTGGCCTGGATGAGCAGCCTGGCGTAATCGTTGGGCTGTGCGGGTCCTGCCGACGACGGCGGCGCCGAGCTGGCGCCGCTGGGGGCCGAGGTTGCCGAGGTGGGGGATCCGGTCTTCGACGTCGATGGTTGCGACTTGTTGTTGCCGCAGCCGGCCACCGACACCGCCAGTGCCGTCGTCGCCGCGACACCCGCGATCAGCGCTCGTGAAATCCTCATCGCATCGAGCTCCCTTCCAGGTCTTCCCGGCGACAACGTCGGGCCCGTCCTTCGAATCGCACAGTACATTGCTCCGCGGCGGGGGACGCTGCGGAGCAATGTACTGGGTGCCGGACGGGCTACTCGAGTTGGTCGCGCAGGCAGCGCAGCGTGTTTGCCAGGATGCGCGAGACCTGCATCTGCGACACCCCGATCCGCTCCGCGATCTGGCTTTGCGTCATCGATTCGAAGAACCGCATACGCAAGACGTCGCGTTCGCGTGGCGGCAGGGTGGCAACGAGGGCCCGCAGCGCCTCGCGGTTGGTGATGTGCTCGATCTGCGGATCGATGTCGCCCACCGAGTCGGCCACCGAGCGCGGCGTTCCGGAACTATCGGCGCCCAGCGGTGCGTCGAGGGAATCGAGCCGGTAGGCATCGCCGGCGACGAGGCATTCGACGATCTCCTCCCGCGGAACCTCGAGCATCTGCGACAGTTCGCCCGCGTTGGGCGCGCGCCCGAGCTGCTGGGCGAGATCGGCGGTCGCCCTGCTGATCTGCACGTGCAGTTCGCGCAACCGCCGCGGGACACGCATCCCCCAGCTGTAGTCGCGGAAATAACGCCGGACCTCGCCCATCATGGTGGGGACGGCGAAACCGATGAAGCTGGGGCCCTTCGCAGGGTCGAACCGGTTGACGGCGTTCATCAGGCCCAGGCGCGCGACCTGAATCAAGTCCTCGAGACCCTCGCCCCGGCGGGCGAAGTGGCTGGCCACGTGGTCGGCCAGCGGCAGGCAGCGGGCGACGATGTATTCGCGCTGGCGGGCGTACTCGTGCGACTCGGCCGGCATGCGATGCAGCGCCACGAACATGTCGACTACGTCGTCGTATGAATCGTCGGATTGTCTGGCGGGCGCCGGAGCGGGACGGGTTGGGGCAATCGTGTGGGTCATCGTGCCGCGCACCTTGTGTTCACTCGATGAATCGTGTAAACACCTGCGCGAGAACAAGTTTGCATTGCTGACTCACTTTCCTGAGTCTATGCAGAAAGACATCGCGGGAATCCCGCACGGTCGCCTCCACTGCATCCTGATCCGCGGGACTTGTCGATTACCCACCGCACACGCGCTACCAACGGGGAATGACTCTCGGGGTGTGTGATCGCCGGAGTCAGTACCAAGCTCAGTAGCCATTGGGGCTAACTGGCCGCTTTGAGCTAAACGGCGACATGTCCAGAAGCGGACTTCATTGGAGACTATACGCCCCCGCGCATCGCACGGCGACCCGTTCCGGTGGGGCTTCGCGCCATCACTTAACTGTTTCCTCGTGCACTCGTCAACGGTCAGCAATCCCCGGATCCGGGGCGGCCGGACGGGACCTGACGTGCCCGCATGGCGCCGAGCTGCGGTGTCGCGAACTTTCCCCGACCGACGATCTAGGGGGCGGCATTCGTCGGCAAACGGAATCGGCGGCCAATCCGATGCCCTTCGCCGCCGATTGCGCTCCGCCTTGGGTCAGTTGCGGGGGGTGCTTGAAGCGCCACCGCTCAGCCGTGTTTGGAGAGCGTCGGGCCGGGGCGCCCACAAGATGATCGGGGTCGATGCTCGCTTCGGT
This sequence comes from Mycobacterium sp. 5-140-3-2, assembly GCF_035666375.1. Classification (NCBI taxonomy): domain Bacteria; kingdom Bacillati; phylum Actinomycetota; class Actinomycetes; order Mycobacteriales; family Mycobacteriaceae; genus Mycobacterium; species Mycobacterium sp. 5-140-3-2. The sequence goes on along the minus strand of NZ_CP142025.1, from coordinate 2,867,844 downwards.
ATCGTTCGCCTAATGTTTATCATCCAATCGAGCGGCACGCCTCGCACCGATAACGAGAGCCTTTCGCGCGCAATGCTTTACGCCGAGCTCGGGACGTCTTTCTCCCGGAGCCGTCGGTGACTGGATCCGGCGCGCACGCCCTGCTGGAAGGGCGCGGGGTGGCGGTGTCCGGTGGCAGTCGCGGCATCGGGCGTGCGGTCGCCGAACTGCTGGGCGGCCTGGGCGCCGGTGTGGTGGTCAACGGGCGTGACCGGCACGCGGTGGAGGAGACGGTCGCCGCGATCAGCGCGGCGGGCGGGCGGGCCACCGCGGTGGTGGGCGCCGCGAACGACGAGCGGGTGGCCCAAACGCTCATCGACGAATGCGTCAGCGTGTTCGGGCGACTGGACACGCTGATCAATTGCGCCGGAATCGCCGAGCCGCCGGGCTCCTCTATCCTGAACATCTCGGGGGCCGAGTTCGAGCGGCTGATCGGCGCGCACCTGGGCACGGCGTTTCACACGTGCCGGGCCGCCGCCCCGGTCATGGCCGCGCAGGGGCACGGCGCCATCATCAACACCAGTTCGGTGGCCTTTCTGGGCGACTATGGCGGGACCGGCTACCCCGCGGGTAAAGGCGCCGTCAACTCCCTGACGATGGCCATCGCCGCCGAACTGAAGCCCCACGGCGTGCGGGCCAACGTGGTGTGTCCCGGCGCCCGCACACGGCTGTCCACGGGGCTCGAATACGAAAGACATATCGAAGATCTGCACCGCCGCGGGCTGCTCGACGAGATGACCATGCGGGCCTCGCTCGACAGCGCCCCGCCCGAGTTCGTCGCCCCGCTCTACGCCTATCTCGCCAGCGACTTGGCGCGTGAGGTGACGGGCCAGATCCTCGTCGCCGCAGGCGGTTTCGTCGGCAGCTTCGACCGCCAGACGCCGCGCGTGCTCGGTTATCGCGATCACCATGAGTCCGGACCGTGGTCGGTGGCAGAGGTGCACACGATGGTCGGCGCCGCGACGAAGGCGCGATGAGCGGCGGCACCGAGCGACGAAAAGCCGCCGCCTGCCGCCTAATCCGGCCGGCCGCGTCGTTTACGGACGAACGCACTCGCGGCATGCAGCACCCCGCGGAACGCGTAGGCGGCGGCGACCGACGACAGGACGATCAACAGAATGAACATGGGCAGCCAGCTGCTTCTGGCATGGCTCACGTTCCACCAGACGATCGTGAACAACACCGCGCAGAGCAGCAGCACCACGTCTCGCCAGTTGCCCTGGTAGGACAGTGCGGCCCGGCGCAACGCGCGGCTGCGGTCGGCGGCCTCGACCATGTCGTCGATGCGGGCGTCGATGGTCCGCTGCAGATCGGCACGCCGGTCGGTGGCGTCCGGGGGTAATCGGTCCAGCAGGTCCATGTCCTGTTTGATCATTCCTCGATAGTCGGGACCCTTGAACTGCCCGGCCGCGACCGCGAGCATCACGCCGCCGAACACAGGCGCGCTATCGAGTGCGATTTGTCCCAAGCCCACCATTGCGGCTCCTTGATCGGGTTGTCGTCGACGTCGACTCGTCGAGGATCGCCGAACTCCACGACCAGATCAACCGGCCGGCCGGCCGGACATATCGATGGAAACGTATGGTCACCGACCGCCGGTGCCCCGGCGGGTCCGGTACGCGGCCGACTTCGACCGTCCCGGTCAGGACGCCTTCGACGAGCGCCGGCGCGTTCGCGGCGGCTCGGCGGTGCCCAGCGCATCCATCGTGCGGACCAGCTGCGGGTAGGCGATCGCCGGCCCGATCCAGCGGGTGAGATAGCGCCGCAGATCGGCGCCGCTGCGGGGCGGCCTGCCCGGGTCGGCGAGAAAGGAATGCAGGACCCGCAGCGAGAACTCGTTCAGCTCGTCCAGGCCCGCCTCGTCGAAACCGTAATGCTCCCAATCGATGTCGTAGCGATGCAGCATCGACCGACCGAATGCCAACGCGGTATCGGAGATGATCGAGACCTTCTGGCCACCGCGATGGCGCTGGTTGAGGACGAATTCGACCTGATTGTCCGAGGCCAGCTCCTCGATGGCGAAAGCCATTCCCTCGGTGATGGCCACGACGGGGTCGGTAACGCCGTCGAGGTGCGCCGCCATGCGATCGAGGAAGCCGTCGGCCGAACGCATCGCGGACGCCACCAACAGCGCCTGGGTTCCGGGGAAGTATCGGTAGACGGTCTGGCGGGTGACGCCCAGCGCCCGGGCGACATCGGCGATCCGCAGCGCTGAACCGCGTTCGTCGATGATCTTGTCGGCGGCGTCGAGGATGCGCTCGATCGCCTCCGCGTCGGAAGCCGGCGTATTTCCTGCCCAACCGTGGCTGCGCATGATTTACCGAACGGCAAACCGGTAGGCGGTGATCCCCACAGCTGGATCATAGCGTCCGCCGCCGCACTGTCGTTGCTGGCTAATCGGCGCGTGGCGCGCCGATAACGAGGCCAGACACTATGCCCGGTATGTATGATCACTGCGGATCCAGCAGGCAGGGCGCCTGGCAGAGGGAGGCCGACCGATGCAGTACGACACCGTGATCACCAACGGGCGCTGGTTCGACGGGACTGGAGGACCCTCGGCGGTGCGGGACATCGGTGTGCGTGACGGCCGCGTCGTTGCCATCGCCAAGGGGCTCGACACGGCCGGCGCCGACGTCATCGACGCGACGGGCCAGTGGGTGATCCCTGGCATCATCGACATCCACACTCACTATGACATCGAAATCCTTTGTGCGCCAGAGCTTTCCGAATCGCTGCGGCACGGCGTGACGACCGTGATGCTGGGATCGTGTTCGCTGTCCACCGTTTACCTGGACAGCGTCGATGCCGGTGACATCTTCGGCCGGGTCGAAGCGATTCCCCGGCGCTATGTCATCGAGCACCTCGGTGCGGCGCGCTCGTGGACCAATCCCACCGAATACGTGGCCGAACTCGAACGCCTCAACCTCGGTCCGAACCTCGCGGCCTTCATCGGGCACTCGGATCTGCGCGCCGCGACGATGGGCCTGGATCGGGCGACGCGCAAGGACGTGCGGCCGTCCGCCGCGGAACTCGCCCGCATGGAATCGATGCTGAACGACGCGCTCGATGAGGGGTTCGTCGGGATGTCTTCGCAGCAACTGCTGTTCGACAAGCTCGACGGCGAGGTCTGCAGATCGCGCACGCTGCCGTCGACGTACGCGTCCCCGCGCGAGCTGCGCCGCCTGAACGCGATCCTGCGGCGGCGCGACAAGATCCTGCAGTCCGGCCCCGACATCAAGAACCCGCTGTCGGTGGTCTCGCAGCTGCTGACGTCGCTCGGGATCCGCCGGCGCCGCCTGAAGACCAGCCTGTTGTCGGCGGCCGACATCAAGGCCATCCCGTTCGTCATTCACGTCATGGACCGCCTCGCCCGCGTCGTCAACGCCCTCGGCGGCGACTTCCGCTGGCAGCATCTGCCGGTGCCGTTCGAGGTCTACGCCGACGGGATTTCGTTGGTGGTGTTCGAGGAGTTCGGCTCCGGCGCCGCGGCGCTGCACCTGCAGACCGAGATCGAACGCAATCAGCTCATGCGTGACGAGGAGTATCGGCGCAGGTTCCGCAAGGACTACGACAGCAAATACGGGCCCCGGGTCTGGCACCGCGACTTCTTCGATGCCGAAATCGTGGCCTGCCCAGACGAGTCCGTCATCGGCAAATCATTCGGGCAGGTCGGCGTGGAGCGTGGCGGCGTGCACCCGGTCGACGCCTTCCTCGACTTGGTCGTCGAACACGGCGAAAAGCTGCGCTGGCGCACCACGATCTCCAACCACCGACCCGAAGTCCTCAAGAAGATGGCCCAGAGCCCGACCATCCAGATGGGGTTCTCCGACGCGGGCGCGCATCTGCGCAACATGGCGTTCTACAACTCCGGACTGCGGCTGCTGCGGCACGCGCGCGACGCCGAAAAGTCCGGCAGGCCGTTCATCTCGATGGAGCGCGCCGTGCACCGGCTGACCGGCGAGCTCGGGGAGTGGTACGGCATCGACGCCGGGACGCTGCGCGAGGGTGACCGCGCCGACATCGTCGTCATCGACCCCGACAAGCTCGACGAGTCCCTCGACCGCTACGCCGAGCATCCGGTCGAGTCCTACGGCGGGCTGTCGCGGATGGTCAACCGCAACGACGAGACGGTCACGGCCGTGCTGGTGTCCGGGAAACTCGCGTTCGCCGCCGGCAAGGCCACGCCGGCGCTGGGCAAGGAACGATTCGGTCGGTTCCTGCGGGCGGGGAGCCCCTCCCGAAACCTCGCCGCCACCGGGTAGGTAGGCGGCGCGCCGAGCGAATACGCCTGGGCCGCAGGGGTCTTCACGCCACCGAGGCGCCCAGGATGAGGTTGACGGCCTCGTCGAGTTGGCCGGCGATCTCGGCGAAACTGATGAACCGGGCCGTCATCAGCGCACCGGAGAAGGTCATCTGCAGCGTGGACTTCACCGCACGCGGCCAACCCGGCCCCAACGCGGCGCCGATGCGCCTGGACACCTCCTCGCCGATCTGTTCGCGCAGCGGCGTGACCGCCGGATCGTCGGCCATCAGGGCCGCGCCGCACGCGGCGGTCAGCTCCGGCTCGTCGGCGACCACCACCGCCATATCCCGCAGGGTCGCGCTGACCCGGGTCTTGGTCGTCTCGTTGACGTCGGTGTGCAGCGGCAGGTCGCGCAGGAAGCGCAGGTACACCGCCGCGACCAGCGCGCTTTTCGACGGGAAGTAGGTGTAGGCGCTGGCCGGGGACACCCCGGCACGAGTCGCCACGGCGCGCATCGTCAGGTTCGCGTACGACGTTTCCCGCAGCTCCTCGAGCCCGGCATCGAGGACTTTGCGAATCGTCTGGCCCGGCCGGCGATCCGACCTGCGGGCGGCCCCGGCGGCGGCTTTAGCGGCAACGGCCTGGAACGACGCCTCGTTGGACACCCGTCCAGTCTAGGAAGGCGCCGCGCCACCAACAACTTCCGTTCATCGCGGTCGTCTCCACCGCGCGATGCCGCTAGCAGACAACTGTCCAGAAGACGCCGGGTCCTAGAGTGTCGCGTATGGGCGAATCGGACCGGCAACGCTGGGACGAACGGTACGCCGCGAAGGCGCCGCCGTCGCTGGATTCGGTTGGGCCGCCCGGTGTTTTCGCGGGCCACGCGCGGGAGTTTCCCACCGCCGGCACGGCGCTCGACCTGGCCTGCGGGCAGGGAACCGGGTCGGCCTGGCTGGCGTTGCGGGGCCTGCACGTGCTGGGGCTGGACATCTCCGCGGTGGCGGTCGCCCACGCGCGGGAGTTGGCCCGGCGTGCCGCGGTGGCCGACCGCTGTCGCTTCGACGTCGTCGATCTCGACAACGGTCTGCCGGCGGGCGCGCCCGCCGATGTCATCCTCTGCTGCAAGTTCCGGGACCGCCGTCTCGACCGTGCGATCATCGAACGCCTGGCGCCCGGCGGGCTGCTGGCGATCGCCGCGCTCAGCGAGGTGGGGGCGTCCGCGGGGCCGTTTCGCGCGGCGCCCGGCGAGCTCACCGCCGCGTTCGCCGAACTGACCCCGATCGCCGCCGGCGAGGGAGCGGGCCAGGCCTGGCTGCTGGCGCGCCGCTGACCCGTTCCGGACCTCGACTATCTGGTGCTTCCTTGTGGGCGGCTCGAACGGCGACGATCCAGCCGACGCGTCGCGGTGGCGCCGTGGTGCGATGTCGCCGCTTCGGCGGGGGAACTGGTCTTGGGTGACCGGGTGTTGGTCCGCCGACGCCGGTTACCGCCGGTGTTCTGCCGATGCTGGCGCGCGGGAACATTGGCGGGCACCGGGGCCTGATAGGGCGCAACCTCACCCACGAGCGCCTGCACCGCCTCCGACATCGCGGTCACCTGCTGGGGAGCGACTGTGATGCCGGCCTTGCGCAGCAACTCCCGGGTGTCTTGGCGCTGCTCGGGCAGCACCACCGTGACGACGTCACCGGCGCTCCCGGCCCGCGCGGTGCGCCCGGACCGGTGCAGGTAGGACTTGTGCTCGCTGGGCGGATCGATGTGCACGACAAGCTCGACCTCGTCGACGTGTACACCACGCGCGGCGATATCGGTCGCCACCAGCACCCGGGCGCTGCCCGCGGCGAACCTCGCCAGGTTGCGCTCCCGAGCCGGCTGAGACAGGTTGCCGTGCAAGTCGACTGAGGGAATGCCAGATTCGGTGAGCTGCTTGGCGAGCTTTCGCGCTTGGTGCTTGGTGCGCATGAACAGGATCCGGCGTCCGGCGCCGGAGGCGAGCCGGTGCACCAGTTCCTTTTTGGCCTGCGCACTGTCGACGTGGAACACGTGGTGTGTCATCTCGGATACCGGGGAGTTGGCCTCGTCGACGGAGTGCGAGACCGCGTCGCGGAGGAACCGGGTGACGAGCTTGTCGACGCCGTTGTCCAGGGTCGCCGAAAACAACAGGCGCTGGCCACCATTCGGCGTCGCGGCCAGGATCCGCGTGACGCCGGGCAGAAAACCGAGATCGGCCATGTGATCCGCCTCGTCGATCACGGTGATCTCGATCGCGTCGAGGCTGATCAGACGCTGCTTCATCAGGTCCTCGAGGCGGCCGGGGCAGGCGACGACGATGTCGACGCCGGATTTGAGCGCGGCCACCTGACGGGTCTGCGAGACGCCGCCGAAGATCGTGGTGACCCTCAGGCCACACGCAGCCGCCAACGGCTCGAGCGTCGCGGTGATCTGCGTCGCGAGCTCGCGGGTGGGTGCGAGCACCAACCCCGAGGGCCGTGCGGGGCGCCGGTTTCCGCGGGAGAGGCGGCTGACGAGGGGAATCGAGAATGCGAGGGTCTTTCCGCTGCCGGTTTTCCCGCGGCCGAGGACATCTCGGCCGGCGAGTGTGTCGGGCAGGGCTTCCACCTGAATCGGGAATGGGTGTGTTATGCCGCGCGCTGCGAGCGCACTGACGATGTGTTTGCCCACGCCGAGATCGGCGAAAGTCTTGTCGGTAGTCACTTTTCGGTGCCTTTCAGGCATCGGTGGTGCCGCGCCGGAGACAAGGAGGTCACGCGGGCATCGGCACGAAGGTGGCGAGATTGCCGGGTGGCAAAATCGATCGCCGCGAGACCAGCTAGTGCGCGATGCACGGTCATCGAGGTGTCAAGCGCGATCTTCATCGCTGGCACCAGTGGGATGAGGAAGCGTTCCACGACGGTGTTGGCATGCAGTGTTGTGAAGCCAACGTTGCCGCCAGCGTAGCGCATCGCCGACCGAAGCCTCTCATCAGCAGCGAAAAACACGCGCTGTTGTGCTGCAACTCACTATTTGCGATGACGTCGCTCAGGATTCCAGCCTGGCGCGCACGGCGGCCAGCCTCGCCTCGAGTTCGGATTCGTCGATGACGCCGCGCGCGACGAGCGAGTGGGCCAGGGCAACCAGCCGGTTCTCCGGGTAGGGCAGTTCGGCGTAGACGGTCGCCGACAGCGTGTCCTCATCCTCCCGCCGCTCGATGAACCCGAGGGCCTCTGCGCCGCAACGGCTTTGGTCGATCGCATCACAAATGCCGTCGAGACTCGTCTGCCAGGGCGGCACCGGGTTGTCGACCCCGTACTTCGCCGCCATGCGACTCCAGACCTGGTTGCGCGCAACGATTTTCGTCAGCGGTGCGACGGTAGAGTCCTCGATGGGACGTGGGGTGTGCGCGGTGCTCATCGGAAGCTCAGGGCGCTGCGGGATGGACGGCGGCGCGGGTCCGGGTGACGGCGTTGGTCGTCACGCCCGGCTTGGGCAGCGCGACACCGATCAGGCAGTCGCGCGTGACGATCTCGGCGAGTTGCTCCTCGGTCCACCCCTGCGTTCCGTCGGGGCGGACGGGCAGCACCATGAAACGGTGCTTCTGGTTGGAGTCCTCCACCCGGATCTCGACGTCCTCCGGCAGGATCAGGCCGAACTCCGCGAGCACCTGGCGTGGCCAGCGGACGATGCGGCGGCGATAGTTGGGCGTCCGGTACCACTCGGGGGAGTTGCCCAGAATCGGCCGCGGATAGCACGAACACAGCGTGCAGACGATCACGTGGTGCAGCGTCGGGGTGTCCTCGAGGACGTGCAGAGCCGTGAAGTCGCTGGGCGTCCCGAAGCCGGTCGGTTCCAGCCAGTCGACCCCCACCTCCTTGCTTGCGGCGAGCGGGTCCGAACGGACCAGCTCCTTGTAGTCGGCGTCGAGCCAGGCCCGCGCCACCAGGTGCGCCGCGGGGGTGGGGCCGATCTGTTCGGCGAACTCGGTGAAGCGTCGATGCTCCTCCGCGGTGAAAAGGCCCTTCTCGATGCACAATTCGCGCAGCGCGATCTCGAGGACTTCGAAGTCGGTGATCTCGTCCACCATGGGCGCTGCGGTGCGCTCGTGATCGTGTTCGTCGGCGCTCATTCGTGGTCCTTTCTTCCGAAGCCGCAGCCGTGGCTAGGCCGATTCGAGCCACCGTTCCGGGATCTCGGTCTGCAGGGTGTCGTTGCCGGGCCCGGTGTAGCCGTGCCACAACTGGGAGAGGTTGAACCGGACGATGTAGAACCACTCGGGCCGTTGGTCCGGGCCGTCCCACGTCTCGTCCTCGGCGGCGGGGCTTTCGTAGGACACGACCGCGATCTCGCCCGTCGCGCCGCGCACATACTCCTGGGTGCGGGTGTAGAGCAGCACGGGGAGATCGCGCACCACGACCCTGTCGCCGACGCTGAACTTCGGTGCGCCGGCCTGCCCGGCATACACCTGGGGGTCGCCCTTGCCCACGGCATGGACGTGGTGGCGGTTGCGGTGGACGGGTGCGGGATCGCCCTCGAACTTCGGCGTCGCCGCCGAGGGCTTTCCGCGCAGGCCGTCGGCGTAGCGTGCCTTGACTTCGGCCATGCGTTCGGCCAATTCGCTCAACCCGATGTGGTGCTTTTCGGTGAGTACGCGTGCCACCGCCAGCAGCCAGCGCCCGTAATAGGGCAGGCCGAGATAGATGGTGCGGCCGAGATCGACGTTGCCCATCCGGCGCCGTTCCTCGGACAGCCAGATCCCACGCCAGCCGAGCACCTCGCACAGGACATACGTGTTGTGCTCCCAGATCTCGTACTGCTTGTTCTCGTACTCGATCGGGGCGTCCGGCTCGCCGCCGACGTCGTGCGGGGTCTTGACATAGGCGGCGAATCGCTCGTGGTCGATGAGATCCGGTGTGGGAGCGTCCGGAAGTTCGGGATAGGCGGATTTGAGCCGGGCCACCAGATCCAGCTGTTGCACCCGGTCGAGAGGAGTCGCCATACCAGCCCCATCCGTCGTCACTGCGCCCCAGTACAGCTCACTCCTCGCGTCGCGATCGCGCAACCGTCAAATCAGCGGCGCGCGGGGCGCGGGAGGGTATGGTCCGACCATGGAGCGTCGCGAGCTCGAAGCGGTCATCTATGAACGCGAACCGCCGATTGCGCGGATCATCCTGAACCGGGCGGACAAGGCCAACACCAAAGACGCGATCCTGGTCACCGAGGTGGACGACTGCCTGCACGAGGCCGACCGCGACAAGGACATCAAGGTCGTCATCCTCAAAGCCAACGGCAAGGGATTCTGCGGTGGGCACGTGGCCCGTTGGGGCCCCGACGAAAACCCGTATCCGGATTTCGGCGAGACGTTCGAGGATCTCTACAAGGGCACCGCCGACCTGTTCCTGTGGCCGACGTTGTACCTATGGGAATTTCCCAAGCCGACCATCTCGCAGATCCATGGCTATTGCATGGGCGGGGGCATCTATCTCGGGTTGCTCACCGACTTCTGCGTGGCGTCCGAGGACGCGTATTTCCAGATGCCCCTTGCCCAAAGCCTCGGCGAGCCCGGCGGGCACACCATGATCGAGCCGTGGCTGCTGATGAACTGGCACCGCACCATGGACTGGCTGCTGCTGGCGCCGACCCTGTCCGCGCAGCAGGCCCTGGACTGGGGTCTGCTCAATCGGGTGGTGCCACGCGATCAGCTCGAGGACACCGTCGAGGAGATGGCGCGCAGGATCGCCCAAATCCCGCTGACCACACTGATGGCGGTCAAGAACAACGTCAAGCGCGCCTGGGAATTGATGGGCATGCGGGTGCACCTGCAAGTCAGCCACATCCTGACGAACATGGTCGGCGCCGCCTCCGATGTGCAGGCGCGGCGCGCCGAGCTCATGCGGTCGGGCATGAAGCCCCGCGAATTCGTCGACCGCGGCGAAAACGAGTCCCCGCCAACGTGACGGCAGTGTCACGTTCGGCGTCGAGCGTGGCGACAGTGTCACGTTCGGCGGAAATGCCCGCCTGACGGGTCCTTTCGCCGTTACTTGCCGGCGGCGTGGCGGGCGGCGACGTACCCGAACACCATCGAGCTGGCGATGCTCGCCCCGGCACCCGGATAGGTCCGCCCCATCACCGTGGCCGTGGTGTTGCCGGTGGCATACAAGCCCTCGATCACCCGATCCCGTTGGTCGAGGACTTGTGCGTGTTCGTTGGTGATCACGCCCCCGCAGGTCCCGACGTCGGACGGGAGTACGCGGGTCGCGTAGTACGGCGCGGTGTCGAGCGGCCCGATCGCGGCGTTCGGCCGATACCCCGGATCGCCGAGGCAGTCGTTGTAGGCCGATTGGCCGCGGCCGAAGTCCGGGTCCAGCCCCTTGGTCGCGTACCGGTTGAACCGCTGGATCGTGCGGGCCAATTCGTCGGCGGGAAGGCCGATTTCGCCGGCCAGCTCCGCGATGGTCGGCGCGCGCTTCACGGCGCCGGACTCGATCAGTTCCGGCGGCAACGGCTGGTTGCGCTTGAGCGGGTTGGCGCTGGTGACGTATCTGCGGACGTATCCCTCGTCGAAGATCATCCAGCAGGGCACGGCCTTGTTGGCGTACATCGCTTTGCCGACCTCGACGTAGGAGTTCGACTCGTTGCAGAACCTGCGGCCGCTCGGGTCGACGTAGATGGCGCCGGGTCGCTGGCGGCCCGAGCCCAGCGAGGCGGCGACCGCGCCGCCGTTGGCGATGAAAACCGAAGGCAGCCACCAGGCCTCGTCGAGCAGATCGGTCTTGGCGCCCAAACGCATCGCCGCCTCGAGCGCCTCACCGGTGTCCCCGGCGTTGGCGATCGACCACTGCCCTTCGTTGGGCTGGTCGCCGCTGTAGCGGCGGCGCATCTCCTTGTTGTGGCCGAATCCGCCCGCGGCCAGCAGGACTCCCTTGCGCGCCTCGACGTGCAACGGCGTGCCGTCGCGCACGATGCGCGCGCCCACCACCCGGCCGTCCTCGACGACGAGGTCGGCCATCGCGGCGTTGGTCCACAACGGGGGGTGCCCGTCGCTGAGATCCGTCAGCGCCTTGAGCATTTGACCGATCAGCGATGCGCCGTTGGTGAGGATCTGGCGCCGGCGGGCACGCGCGGCCGCGGTACGCAGGAACACCCGGGCCGCCACGGCGAAGGCGCGCGGTGAGCGGTTGAAGTATTGAACCGACCGCAATTCGTTGGTCAGCACCACGTATCCGTAATTCTTGGCCAGCGGCGGCTGCACCTTGTCGCGCCAATCACCCAACTGTGCGGCGTCGAAAGGGATGCCCTCGACCGCGCGGCCGGACGCGTTGCCGCCCTTGTGGTTCGGGTAGTAGTCGCTCCAGCCCGCACATCGGATCAGTCGCACACCCTTGCGGATGAGGAAGTTGATCATCTCGTGGCCGGCCCGCAGGAACGTTTCGCGCCGCTCGGGCGAGGACGCCGCGCCGATGTCGCCGACCACGTCGGCCAGGTAGGCCAGCCCGTCCTCGTGCGAGTCGGCGATGCCGTCGGCCCGCATCAACGGGTTGTTCGGCAGCCAGACGATGCCGCCGGACAGCCCCGTCGAACCGCCGACCAGTGACTGCTTTTCGATGATGAGGGGTTCGAGCCCGCAGTCCAGGGCGGCCAGGCCGGCGACCATGCCGCCCCCGCCGCTGCCCGCGATGAGCAGGTCCACGGAGCGGTCCCACTGCGGGCTCATCGCGCCTCCACGGGGCTCGTCGTGAAGCCGAGATCGGCGATCGGCACGTCGATGGTCGTGTTGGTCTTCTGGATCGCGGGCACCAGCGCGTCGTACGGCAGCCCGGCCAGGAAGCCGTCGATGACACGCTCGAAGTTGGAGATCAATCCTTCGATCTGGTTGGACAGCCGCATGAAGTCAAAGCCCTTGGAATGCAGCCCCTTTTGTTGCCTCGGCAGGTTGGAGAAGTCCTGGGCGGGAATCGGCGGCCAGCGCGGGTCGTCGGGCGCCATCGGTACCGGGGGCGTCGGTTTACCCGCCGATGCGTCGTTGGGAAACCGGGTGAGGGACCAGATCTCGAACAAGGTGTCCTCGGGTCCCAGCGGCCGGATCCGGTACGACGACGCGCTGCTGTAGGTCGGCAGGATGAAGTAGTGCGGGAAGGCGAACCCGATCGCGTCGGTGATGCCGCGGCGGACCAGCTCATTGAGGTCGGGCATGCCGCTGCCGCGCGCGCGATGCCAGGCGACGACGGCGTCGTTGAGGGCGCTGCGCCACGCGGCCATTGCCGCCGCCGGGTCGGGCGGCAGCTCGATGTTCTGCAGGCCCTCGGCGATCCGGATGTCGTTTTCGTGCGTCATCCCGCCCATGCCGTCGCCGAGGGTGCGCATGAAATACAGGCTGCTCGCGACGACCGGGTGCACCGTCGCGGCGACTTCACCCGGCTGCGCGGACGGCAGCAACTGAGGATGGGTCTGCGGGACGTGATAGCCCTCCATGAACGCCGCCGCGGCCAGCTTCCAGTTCACGGGCAGCCGGCACGATTGCCACCACTCGACGCGCAGCGAGTCGACCTGCCAGGCGTCGTAGACCGACGCGAACGGCTCCATCCAGTCCCGCAGCGCCGGCGCGTCGTCGTCGAGGTTGATCCACGCGCAACCGCCCCAGAGCTCGCATCGCACCGCCACCAGCCGAAGGTCGTCGGCGCTCAGGTTTTCCTCGGCGAACGCTTCGGGACGCAGCACGAACGTGTTGTGGCCGTCGAGGCCCCAGCACCAGCCGTGGAACGGGCACACGAAGGTGCGCCGATTCCCGTTGCCCTCCACCAGCTTCACGCCGCGATGCCGGCAGGCGTTGTGATACGCGCGCACGGTGTGGTTGTCCACCCGCGCCACGATGACGGACTGGTCGAGGATTTCGTATTCGACGAAGTCGCCGGGCTTGGGGATCTCCTCGAGCCGGCACGCCATTTGCCACATGCGGGGCCACAACATCTCGGCTTCCAGCGCGTAGAACTCGGGGTCGTAGTAGCGCTGTTTGGGGATCCGATCGGCGGTCCGAACCGCCCACGGTACGTTCCTAGCGTTCATAGCCATCCTCGTTCACACGATCCGCGATACCCGTCCCTGCCAGTACCGTTCGCGGATGCGCCTCTTGTAGAGCTTTCCGTTCGGGTCCCGCGGCAGCTCCGCGTCGAATTCCACGCTGCGCGGGCACTTGTAGCCGGCCAGGCGGGCCCGGCAGTAGTCGATGAGTTCGGCTTCGAGCTCCGGTCCCGCGACCACGCCGTCGGCGGGCTGCACGACGGCCTTGACCTCTTCGCCGAATTCCTCGTTGGGGACCCCGAACACGGCCGCGTCGACCAGCTTCGGATGCATGACGAGCAGGTTCTCCGCCTCTTGCGGGTAGATGTTGACCCCGCCGGAGACGATCGTGAACGTCGACCGGTCGGTGAGGTACAGGTAGCCGTCTCGGTCGACGTATCCCATGTCGCCGAGCGAGCGCCAGCCGCGGTCGTTGCACACCGACGCGGTCTTGGCGGGGTCCTTGAAGTACGCGAAGTCCGGTCCACCTTCGAAATACAGCTCGCCCGATTCGCCGACGGGGAGCTCCCGCCCGTCCTCGTCGAGCACGTGCACCGGGGCCATCGGGATGCCCACCGAGCCGGGGTGGGCGAGCCATTCCCGTGGCCCGATCGTCGTTCCGGCGAATCCTTCGGTCCCTCCGTAGTATTCGTGGATGATCGGTCCGAACCACTCCATCATGCGGCGTTTGACGTCGACGGGACAGGGCGCGGCGGCGTGGATGACGCACCGCAGGCTCGAAACGTCGTACCTGTCCCGGACTTTCGCGGGCAGCTTGAGCATGCGCACGAACATCGTCGGCACGAACTGGGCGTGGGTCACCCGGTGCTCCTCGATCAGCCGCAGCACGGTCTCGGCGTCGAACCTGCGCAGCAGGATCGATGCGGCGCCGACGCGGTTGGCCGCCATGGTGTAGTTCACTCCGGCCGCGTGATACAGCGGCGCGGGGGACAGGTACACACTCGAGGGGCTCATCCCGTATTTGTGGATCAGCGCCAGCTCCAGCACCGCCTGCGCCCAGGACCCGTTGCCGTCCTCGGGCAGCGGCCGCCGCACCGCCTTGGGGCGCCCCGTGGTGCCCGACGAATACAGCATCTCCGACCCGTCCGACACCGGCGGCGCTTCGCCGGCCGAGGCCAGCGCGTCCTCATACGACTGCCAGCCGGCCATCGACCCCCCGACGGCGATGTGGGTGATCGGCGCGGCGTTGGCGGGACGGAGGTGTGCGGCCAGTTCGGGCATCGAGGCGTCGACAAAGACTGCTTTCGCGTCGGAGTCGTCGATGACGTAGGCGACCTCGTCGGGGATGAAATGGGTGTTGACGGGGGTGTAATAGAGGCCGGAAAGCTGCGCGCCCCAGGTGATTTCGAGGAATTCGGCTCTGTTCGGCAGAACCAGCGCGATGCCGTCGCCGCGACGCAGGCCGGCGTCGTGCAGCAGCGCGGCGACCCGCCGGCTGCGGGCATGCAGCTGGGCGTACGAGATCGCGTCACCGTCCGCGACGATGAGTGCCGGCGACTGAGCGGCACTGCGGGCGTGGTCGGCGATGTTCACCGGCAACCCTTAAGTGGTTGCGGCGCCGTCGGTCTGGGCGGCCGCGGCGGCCTGGCGGCGGGCGTGCTCGGAGGGCAACACCTTGTCCTTGAAGACGGTCTGAATCAGCTGCTGCACGTCCTTGCTGATCGAGGCGAGCGCGACGAGGTCGTTGGAGCTCTGCCAGTGCACCCGCATGCCCATCAGCTCCCAGGCCCGTTTGAGGTTGGCCTTGGTGAGCATCAGCGTCGTCAGCGGCGCCTGGGCGATGTGGCGGGCGATCGCGTCGACCCGGTCGTCGAGGTCCTCACGCTTGACCACCTCGTTGACGAGGCCGACTTCCAGCGCCTTCCTGGCGTCGATCACCTCGGCGGTGAACAGGTAGTAGGCGGCGCGCCGCCAGTTCATGAAAACCCATGGCTCGATCGAACATTCGCCCGACGGCATGCCGAACCCCTGCAGCGGCGGGTAGGAGAAGTAGGCGTCCTCGGAGGCGATGACGATGTCGGTGGTCAGGCCCATGTGCGTGCCGCCGCCCACGCAGTAGCCGTGCACCTGGGCGATGGTGGGTTTGGAGAATTCCCACAGGTTCAATGTCGGCTTGACGAACAAGTCGCTCTGGGCTTTCCACGGATGGCCGGTGACCATAGCGTTCTCGACGAACGACGGGTAGTCGACGGCGTTGTTGCCGATCGCGTGGCCCGAGCAGAAGCCCTTGCCGTTGGCCTTGAGGATGAGCACCTTGATGTCGTAGTCGCGGTCGGCATCGGCCAGCGCCGCGTCGACCTCCTCGGCCAGCTTCTGGTCCTGCGCGTTGGCCTTCTCCGGCCAGTTCAGGGTGACGCGGGCGATGGGGCCGTCCTTTTCGTAGATGATTCTCTCGCGGGTCTCGTTGAGATCCATGGGATACCTTTCTTCGTTATGACGAGATGACGCCGATTTCGGCGCCGATGTCGTAGGTGGTCCCGACCTGGCCCGTCCACCGCACGGTCCCCGTCGCCCCCGCTTCGATCTCCTGCTCGACCTTCTCAGTGGCGATGACGTAGATCGGCGTGCCCGCCTCGACGTGTTCGCCGGCGCCGACGAGCAGCCCGGTCAGTTCGGCCTCCGAGACCGCCACCGAGACCCGGGGGATGCGAATGATGAAGTCAGCCATGCACCTTCGCCCTCTCGCAGGTGCGCAGGGCCGCTTCGACGATCCGCGCCGGCGACGGATACACCTGGGCCTCGAGCGCCGCCGCGGCCGGGTTGGGGACGAATCGCGCGGCGACCCGCTCGACCGGCGCGGCGAGCTCGCCGAAGAGTTGTGCGTGCAGGATCGCGGCGATCTCCGCCCCGGGGCCCGCAAATTGCACGGCGTCATGGACGATCACGGCTCGGCGCGTGCGGCGCACGGACCCCACGATGGTGTCGACGTCGAGCGGCACCAGGGTGCGCAGGTCGATCACCTCGGCGCTGACACCCCGCTCGCCCAGCGTGTCCGCGGCGCTCAGCGCGTCGTGCACGCAGCGGCCGTAGGCGATCACGCTGACGTCGGTGCCCGGCCGCTTGATGTCGGCCTGCCCGAGCGGGATGGAGAACCCGGGCTCGGTGGGGACGGGGCCCTTCCTGCTCTGCAACCGAATCGTTTCGACGAACAGGCACGGATCGGGGTCGAAGATCGCCGCGGTCAGCAGCCCCTTGCCGTCGCGTGGGGTGGAGGGCACGATCACCTTCATCCCGGGGATGTGCATGAACCACGCCTCGAGGCTCTGCGAATGCGTTGCGCCCGTGGCCAATCCGGCATATACCTGGGTGCGGACGGTGATGGGCGCCGACGTGCGCCCGGCGGTCATGAACCTCAGCTTGGCGGCGTTGTTGATCAGCTGATCGGCGGCGATCCCGATGAAATCCATGATCATGATCTCGGCGACGGGCAGCAGCCCGTCGATCGCCGCGCCGATGGCCGCGCCCACGATCGCGGCCTCCGAGATCGGCGTGTCCAGGACGCGGTCGTGGCCGTACTTCGTCGACAAGCCCGCCGTCGGCCCGGAGGCGCCGGGATCGGCGATGTCCTCCCCGAGCAGGAACACCCGTTCGTCGGCCGCGAGCGCCTGGTCCAGCGCGAGGTTGAGCGCCTCGCGCATGGTCATCTCCTTGTCGTCCATGCGCTTACACCGGGAACGCGATCGGGGTGGCGTATACGTCGCGGTCGAGTTCGTCGATCGACGGGGAGTCCGCGCCCAGCACGGTCCGCAGGGCCGCCTCCACCGCGGCCGCCGCGTCGCTGTCGATGCGGACGAGATCGTCGTGATCGCAGACGCCGGTCGCTTCCAGGTGGCTGCGGAACCGTGGCACCGGGTCGGCGGCCAGCGCCGCCTCGAGTTGTTCGGCGGGGATGTAGGGCGTCCGGTCGCCGAAGTAATGGCCGCGGAAGCGGAACGTGACGCACTCGATGAAGGTGGGGCCGCCTCCGTCGCGCGCCCGCCGCAGCGCGTCGTCGAGCGCCGCTTTCACCGCGAGCGGGTCGTTGCCGTCGACGCGCACGCCCGGCATGCCGTAGCCGGCGGCCCGGTCGGCGACGTGTTCGAGCTTCATGGTGTCCGATGTCGGTGTCATCTCGGCGTAGAGGTTGTTCTGGCAGACGAAAACGAGCGGCAGGTCCCACAGCGCGGCCATGTTGGCGGCCTCGTGAAACGAGCCGGTGTTCGTGGCGCCGTCGCCGAAGCTGACCACCGTGACGCGGTCGATGCCCTTGCGTATGGCGGCCATTGCCAGCCCGACGGCCACGGGTGGCCCGGCGCCGACGATGCCCGTCGAAAGCACCACGCCCTTGGCGGGATTGGCGATGTGCATGGTGCCGCCCTTGCCCCGGCCGGCGCCGACCGTGCGGCCCATCATCTCGCCGTAGATCTCCTCGAGCGGGACGCCCTTGCCGATCAGGTCGTGCAGGCCGCGGTAGGTCGTCACCAGCTGGTCGTCGGGCCGCAGCGCCACGCCCATCGCGGCGGCGATCGCCTCCTGGCCCCGCGAGGGCCAGTACACGCACATGAACTCGCCGGTGCCGATGCCCTTGGACAATCGATCGTCGGCCGCCTTCATCAGCACCATCAATTCGTACAGGCGACGCTCGACGCCCTGCGAGACCGATTGCGGTGCATCGTGTTCGGTGGTCATCACGCTCCCGACCAGGGTTTGACCTTGAGGAAGCCCCCGGCGTCGACGCGCAACTGCTGTCCGGTGATGTAGCGCGCCGCGTCCGAGGCGAGGAACAGCACCGCCTCGCTGATGTCTTCGGGCTCGACGTAGGGGACCGGCATCGCCTGCACGAGCGGGAACACCGGCTCGGCATCCTCGCGAGTCGGCTCCGCCAGATCGGGCCGGAAGGCGCGATACATCGGTGGGCTGTGCAGCATGTCGGTGTTGACGTTCGTCGGATGCACAGCGTTCATCCGGATGGAAAACCGGGCGAGCGCCAACGCGAAGTCGTTGACGTAGTGTGCGGCAGCCAGTTTCGCGAAGGCGTACCCGGCCCCGCCGGGGCCACCGTCGATCCCGCTGGTATTCATCGATGACATGAACGCCGCGTTGGAGCCTATGACGATGATCGACGCGCCGGAGCGCAGGTGTTTGAGGCTCGCGTGCACCAGATTCAGCACGCCGATGAGATCCACGTCCACCGCGTCGGCGAAGGCTTGCGGCGGCAGACCCGCGGTCAGGGGGCAGATGCCCGCGTTGGCGACCACGACGTCCAGATGCCCGAACTCGGCGACGCCGGCATCGATGGCGGCGGACAAGGCCACGCGGTCGCGAACGTCCGCGACCGCCGTGTACGCGCGTTGCCCTTCCTTTTCGACCAGCCGCGCCGTCTCGTCGAGGTCCTCCGGACGGGCCAGGGGGTATTCGTTGGTTTCGATGTCGGCACACAAATCCACCGCGATGATGTCCGCGCCCTCGGCGGCCAGCATCCGCGCGTGCGAGCGGCCCTGGCCGCGTGCGGCGCCGCTGATGACGGCCACCTTGCCCGCTACTCTGCCCATCGGCCGCCCTTCGTCCGTCCGGCTATGTCCCGATTCACATTGGTGCCCAACGGTATTCGGTGTGACGGCAGCGGGCCTGGGCGAGTATGAGGGGGCCGGTCACCCGTCTGGGCGGTGGCGGGGCGCGCGATCACCGCGGCGGTTGGCGAAACGAGACCTTCGGCCGGCTCCATCGCATCTCTTCCCGGAAAAACTGCGCTGACCTGCGGATGGGCTATCACTACGCCCAAGACTAGCTAGAATATCTAAAATAGCAAGGAATGGCGGCGAGCGAGGGGATTGGCGATGTCCGACGGGGTACTGCGCGGCGTGCGGGTGGTGGAATTGGCGTCGTGGACGTACGTGCCGTCGGCGGGTGCGGCCCTGTCGGACTGGGGCGCCGACGTCATCAAGGTGGAGGGTGTCACCTCGGGCGACCCGGGCCGCGCGCTGGTCGTCGGAGGTTTCACCCGGCAAGCCGCCCGCCCCGACGCCGACTTCATCCTCGAGTTGGGCAACCGCGGGAAGCGCAGCATCGGGATCGACATCAAATCGGCGACCGGCCGTGAGCTGTTCGGCCGGCTGCTGGCCAGCGCGGACGTCTTCTTGACCAATTGGCTTCCGGGCGCGCTCGAGCGGGCCCGCCTGACCGTCGACGACATCCGCTCGTTCAACCCGAAGATCATCATCGCGCGCGGCACCGGGCTGGGCGTGCGGGGACCGGACCGGGACAGGGGCGGATTCGACGCCGCGACGTACCTCGCGCGGGGCGGGGTCGCGTACACGCTCACACCGTTCGGCACCGAGACCCCGGCGGTTCAGGGGCCGGGTTTCGGTGACCTGCAGGGTGGGGCGACACTGGCCGGCGGTGTCTGCGCCGCCCTGTTCCACCGCGAACGCACCGGCGAGCCCACGATCGTCGACTCCTCGCTGCTGGCCCAGGCGATGTGGTCGATAGCGCCGTCCATTTCGGCCGCCGACTTCTTCGACATCGACGGGATTCCGGGCGCCCCGCCGGGGCTGGCCATCAACCCGCTCGTCAACCGCTACAAGACCAAGGACGGCAGGTGGATCCAACTGGTCTTCCTGCAGCCGGACAAGTTTTGGGTGGGCTTCTGCCGGCGCATGGGCCTGGCCGAGCTGGCCGACGACGAGCGATTTGTCCCGTCGAGCAACCTGATCGCCAACGCGGCCGCGGCGACCGAACTCTTCGCGGATGCGTTCGCCCGCCACGACCTCGCGCACTGGCAACGTGTGCTTGCGGACGAACCCGGCGTGTGGGGCGCCCTGGCGACGCCGCGGGAGACCCTCAACGACCCGCAGGTCGAGCCCAACGGATACGTGGTGACCAACGTGGACGACCACGGCGAGAAGTACCGGATCGTCGCCGCCCCGGTGCAATTCGACGAAACCCCGCCGGCGCCCGCGCGTGCACCCGAACACGGCCAGCACACCGAGGAGATCCTGCTGGAGCTCGACGTCGATTGGGACGACATCGCCAAGGCCAAGGAGCTCGGGGCGATTCTCTAAGGCCGCGCGCGGGGGAGCGACCTAATCGCGGGATTCGCAACCCGTTTCGATACCACGCGTCGCGGATTCCGTGGTTAGCAGCCGATTCCGAAAGGGTCACGGGCGGATATCAATGTCTCCCGCGGTCTGGCAGAACGCAGGCCATCGACAAATCATGGCACAGGGCGCTTTTGAGGTATGCGGCCGCGACGATGCGTAGCACACACGAATTCCTCGTCCGGTACGTGAGTGGCGGATTCATTGACGGCGCCGCAGGAGGTATCCACAGCATGACATCGAACTGGGTTCCCGCCCAGACTTCGTGCGGCCCGCACTCCGGTCGCATCCTCGACACCGCGCGGGGCATCCTCATCGGCCTGCGCCGGTGCCCCTCGGAGGCCGCCCTGGACGAATTGCACAGTGCGGCATTGCGGCACAAGGTTCCGGTGTTCGCGATGGCATGGGCGCTGGTGCACCTGGCCGGCGACGGTCAACAGACACCCAGTTTCGCCGACGCCCAGTCCGCGGCGCGGCACGAATGGGGTCGGTTGTTCGAGTCCGCCGCAGTGCCCTGTTGAGCGGGCACCAAGACGTTGGGACGGCCGAGCTTTCGAGGGGTAACCCGGCCGTCTCCAACTCTCTCGACAACTCTTTCGATAACTCTTTCGATGAAGCACCCGACCGTTCTGCGGGTCGCGCCTTCGGGCTCGAGCTCTATTGGCCGGCTCGCGGGCGCGGCAGCAGGCGCTGGCGGAAAAATCGGGCGGCCCGTCGACCGATGTTTGAAACCGACTACGGCATAAGCCTGTTCCGCTGACGGGCGCACACCGAATCCAAAAGATGTGGGCGTCGAGCGAAGTGCGAGAATGTCATCTGTGGCCGGTGTCCAACGCGATGTGAACCGGGTCCGCTGATGGGCTCGGGGCCCCGGCTGTACCGCCCGCGCTCTAAGCTGGCGGACCATATCGAATTCTTCGGGCATTGGCTCCATCGCGGGGCCACCTACCGAAGCCGGGCGCTGCCGCGCGGCGCGGTGACGATCGTCTTCGACGTCGGCCACCGCCAGCAACTGGACCTCTATGCCGCCGACGGCACCACCAAGATGAGCGTTCTGCCTGCCTTCATCACGGGATCACAGAACACGCCCTACGTCTCGGACATCGCTGCCGACGAGCCCGTCGTGGCCATCCATTTCCGGCCCGGGGGCGCATTTCCGTTTCTGGGCATACCGTTGGGCGACCTGGCGGATGGACCCGTGGGCGTCGGTGAGATCTGGGGACGGCAAGGACGCGACTTGCACGAGCGCCTGATCGAGGCACCGTCCGTCCCGGCCAGGTTTCGTCTGCTGGAGCAGTTCATGCTCGCGCAGGCGCGCTCGTCGGTGCATCGCCATCCCGGCGTCGCCGCCGCGATGGCTGCGGTCGAGGCCGATCCCTCGATTCGACTGGCTGACGTCCGCCGCATGACCGGACTGTCCACCAAGCGGCTCATCGCCCTGTTCCGCGACGAAGTTGGCTTGCCCCCAAAGGAATTTGCCCGTGCCCGGCGCTTCCAAGCCGCGCTGAAGCGCCTTGGTGACGGCACGCCCGGCGCCCGCATCGCCGCCGACCTAGGGTATTTCGACCAGTCCCATTTCGTGCGGGAATTCCGGGCTTTCAGCGGGACGACGCCGACCTGCTACCGGCGGCAGCGCATCCTGTTGCCCAGCCACGTCCCGCTCGGGCGGCACAAATATCCAAGACCATTCGTTCGTGTGTGCTCATGATTGCGACATGGAAGACACCAGATTAGCCGTCGCCCACACGGGCCTGTTGGTTGCCGCGATGCGCGCCGAGGAATCCGCGCGCCGGGACCGACTGTTCACCGATCCGTTCGCAGAACGGCTCGCCGGCGACGAGGGGCGCGAATTGCTTGCCCAAGCCGTGGCGAAGACGGGCGCGACGTCACCGCAGATCGCCATCCGGACGCGCTTCTGGGATGAGCGCCTGCTGCGGGCTCAATCGGACGGCATTTCGCAGGTCGTGATCCTCGCCGCAGGCATGGACGCCCGCGCATACCGTCTGCCGTGGCAGCCGGGCACCACCGTTTACGAAGTCGACCAGCCCCGGGTGACCGCCATCAAGGACGAACGGCTCGCCGGCGAGCAACCCCGGTGCCAGCGGGTTGCGGTGGGCATCGATCTGACCGACGATTGGCCGAAGGCGCTGCGTTCCCAGGGGTTTTCGTCGTCCGCACCGGCGGTGTGGCTAGTCGAGGGTCTGCTGCAGTACCTCGATGCATCGGATGTCGACGCCTTGTTCGCCAGAATTGACGCGTTGTCCGCGCCGGGTTCGCGGGTGCTCTATGACCTGGTCGGGGCGACGTTGCTGGAAGCCGAATTCCTGCAGCCCACCCTGGAATTCATGCGGCGCCTCGGTGCGCCATGGACGTTCGGTACTGACGCACCGGCGTCCCTCGTCGAGCGGCACGGCTGGACAGCCCACGTCACCGATGTCGCCGAGCCTGGAACGAAGTGGAATCGCTGGGACCACCCGGTGGTCCCGCTCGACGTGCCCGGAATACCGCGCGGCTACTTCGTCGAAGCGGTCAAGGCCTAGCTTCGGTCCGCAATAGCGCCAGGCTATTTCGGCGGCGGCAGTTGGCGCGGGCCTTCCGACATACCCAAATCCCGCGGCGCTCCGCGCGTCGCCAACTCCGGTGCGTGTCCGGCGGCCGGCAGGCGACCCTCGCCGGGTGTGTAGCGCGATGAGGTGACGAATTCCGCCCGGTCAGACGGCGTTTCGGCACCACCTTCGCCCGCGGGCAGTTCGGCGCTCGACGCCTCGGAGTTGACGGTCACCGTGCGGGTTCGCTTGAGCGCGAACGTGATCTCTTCGGTCTCTTCGAGCACCCCTTCGAACACGTGGCGCGCGGTGCGTAGCGGCTGGGTCGTGGTGTCGATCACCCGCGCCACGAACGGCGGTACCAGCGGCCTGATCCAGCGGGCGGCCGCCCTGGTCGCCTCGGGGAGCGACGGGATCAACGGCGCGTTTCGCTCATCGGGGCGCGCGATCTCGTCGCCCGCCTCCGGCGCGGGCCGCTGGGCGATCGCCCGGCTGGCCGCCTCCGCTTCGGCGGCGATCGGCAGATACCCGCCGTCCTCGACCGGTTCGACGGCCCGCCGCGACGGCGCGTGCACCGGGCTCTCGAGGGCCTGCAGGACACGGCGACGCTGATGCTCGCGGTCGATCTCGGTCTGCGCCTCGATGGCGAGCCGGGCCTGGGTCAATTGGTGCTCGGCCCACACGATCTCGGCGTCGCGGCGGACCTCGGCCCGCTTGATCGCGATGGCGGTCTCCGCGTCGAGTTCGGCGCGGTCGCGCTCCGCGCGCGCGGCGGCGTGGCGATCATAAGTTGTCTGCCCGCGCCACAACCCCAGGATCAGTGGCGCCAGGTACAGCAGCACGCACGCCCCGACGGTCAGCACACGCAGGGCTTGGGCCCCCGCGGTGTTCCACGCGAGGTCATTCATCGCGACCCACCGTGCGCCCAGGCCCCGGCCGGCGTCGGCGATGACGCCGCGCCGCGCATCCTGCAGGTCTTGCTCCTGTCGCGAGATCGTGGCATCCAACGCCGGCGCGCGGCTGTCCCGCGCGGACAGCGCGGCGTCGAGTTCATGCTGGGCGTCGTTGAGAAGCTCGTTGCCAGTGCGGGTTTCGGGTCCGGGGCCCGGAACGCCGGTGATCCGGGTCTGCGGGCAACCGGGAGTGGGGTGATATTCACAGCGGGCGACGACCAGGGCCCTGTCCTGCCGATCGCGGGCCTGCGTGACGGCGCGCTCGAGCGCGGCGCGCGCCTCCTCGGTGCGCTGTAGCGATGCCGATGCCTGCGCGACCGCGGGCGCCGATTCCGCGGCGCGCGCAGCGCGTTCGTCGAGGCGCCGGTCGATTGAACCGGACAGGATCACCAACGTGGCTAGTTCGCCGACGATGACGCCGACCGCGGCCGCCATCGCGGCGCGTCCCACGAGGCCCGGGCGGCTCCGGTGGGGGCCCGGCACGGTGGCGCGGGTTACCGCGCCGGCCAGCAGGCCGAAGGCGACGGTCAGCGGCACGACGGCAACGCTCGTCGCGCGGGCCGACCCGCCCACTGCCAGCGCCGCGACCAGCCAGGCCAGCGCGGCTCCCAGCATCACGACGGCGCCGGCCACGCCGTGGGCGGACCGCTCGTGGCGTTCGCCGGCCTCGCGGCCGTGTCCGCCGCCGAGCCAGATGAGCGCTTCCGCGACCCTGGCCAGGCCCGGGCGGCGGTCGATTACTTCCTGGGGCATGAGACTGAAAACACCTCCGCGGTCAAGCCTCCCAGGCCCGGGGCCGACGCATCGAATCGAAGCCGCCACGTGTGGCGGGCCTCACAGGCCGGCGGGATGGACGCATCACCAGCCGGGCGTCGGCCGGGCGGGCCCGGTGCGACGGGACGGGAACGGGCGCGTAATTCCTGCGACGCGAGCGGATCAGCGGTCGTTCGGGCAGGTGACGTGAGACGGTATAAGCCTATGTCGAATCACGATTTTGTCACCTACGAGGAATTCGGTCGCAGGTTCTTCGAGGTCGCCGTCACCCCCGAGCGTGTCGCCGCCGCGTTCGCCGACATCGCCGGCAGCGAGTTCGCCATGGAGCCGATCGCGCAGGGACCGGGCAAGATCGCCAAAGTCAGTGCGAATGTCTCCATCCAGGAGCCCCGCGTCACCCGCCGGCTGGGCGACAGCATCACCTTCGTCATCCACATACCGCTGTCGATCGACCTGCTCGTGGACCTGTGGCTCGACAAGCAGCGCTTCGTGGTCTCGGGTGACATCGCCCTGCGAGCGACCGCGCGCGCGGCCGAACCGCTGCTGCTGATCGTCGACGTCGCCAAGCCGAGGCCTTCCGACATCACCGTCAACGTCTCGTCGAATTCCATCCGCGGCGAGGTGCTGCGGATCCTGGCGGGGGTGGACGGCGAGATCCGGCGATTCATCGCGCAGTACGTCGCGGCCGAGATCGACGCGCCGGCGTCGCAGGCGGCACAGATCATCGACGTCGCTCAGCAACTCGAACAGGCGTGGCCCTGAGGCTGCCCCACGAATAGCGCCGGCGGTGTTGGGGTACCCACCCACGGTTGTGCGTTTGACCACGTGGGTGGCGGCGCTTGGGATCGGGGAGGAGCGGAGGAACGCCTTGGCTCGAGTAGATGTTTCGGTGTCCTCGAAGGTGGAGCCGGAAGCGGCCTGGAAGCTGGCGTCGGACCTGGACCGGTTCGACGAGTGGATGACGATCTTCGCTGGGTGGCGAAGCCCCGTTCCCGACACGATCGAGGAAGGCACCTGTGTCTCGTCGTGCGTGAAGGTCAAGGGTTTCCGCAACGTCATCCATTGGACCGTCACCCGGTACGACGAGCCGAAATCGATTGAGCTGCAAGGCCGCGGCCGTGGTGGAATCCGGCTCAATGTGGAGATGACCGTGTCGGCGAACGACCCGGGATCGACCTTTCACCTCACCGCCGACCTCAAAGGCGGCCTGCTCAGCGGGCCGATCGGGGGACTGGTCGCCAGGGTGCTGCGATCGGACGTGCAAAAGTCCGTGAACAACCTCGCGTCGTTGCGGTAGGGACCTATCGGCCCGGGTGACCGATCACCCATTCGCGCTGCGCCTGGCGAATCCGCCTGCGGTCCATCGCAAGCCACGCCAGGCCCGCCCCGAACGCGAGCATCGCGACGATCGCCGCGACGACGCCCGCGTGAGCCTGTCCCAGGGCAAAGTTCGCCACGCACACCACGAACGCCAGCGCGGCCGCACAGACCACGACCAATCCGGGCGTCTGCGCCGCATCATGCATCGAGTCGTCGCCGCGGCGGGCAACGGTCCGATCATCATCGACAGGGCTGTGCCTCATGGGCGTCTCCTCTGCTGTCGCTTCCGTCCGGCCGATGCAGTGGAGCTACCCAAAACACCGGCTGGACAAACGACTTGGCGGAGTCGACGGCCGCTACAGGGTCTGGTGCCGCCCGAAGTACTTGTGGTCCTCGCTGTAGCCGCCATAGCCGCTTCCGATGTCGCGGTAGTCGGCGACGAATTCGATTCCCTTGATCCACTTCACCAATTTGAATCCGTGCTGCAGCTCGTTGCGCAGCCGCAGCGGCCTGCCGTGCATGTACGGCAGCTGCTGGTCGTTCATGTTGTAGGCCAGCATCGTCATGTGGTGGTCCATCTGACCGATGTGATGGGCGTTGTAGTAGATGCCCCCCGTGGCGCCCAGACCCATCGAATAGAACACCGCCCACTTCGCCTCGGGCAGCGGCTTGACGATGTCCATGATCGTCTTCATTTGCACGCCACCCCATTTGGCGACGCCCGACCACGCCTGGATGCAGAAGTGCTGGCTGATCTGCTCGTGGTAGGGCAACGCCATCAAGTCCTCGAGCGAGAACTCCATCGGGTGCTCGACCAGGCCGTAGACCTTCAGCCGCCAGTTCTTGAAGTCGTCGCGCTCGAGCTCTTTGTATTCGACGGTCTCGGGGAGGCGGCCGTTGCGCCAGTGGTGCGGCGAGATGTCCTTTTCGGTGAAGGCGCCCGGCTTGGGGTCCAGCCGTTCGAGCGCCCGCTGGAACGGCCCGACCAGGGCGTACCCGACCCGCTGAACGACCCGCGGGTGCTTGATGGTGAACGGGGTGGCCCACACCCACGCGACGGCCGTCAGCACCATGGCCGCGGCGAAGATCCAGAAACCCATCCAGCTGTTGTCGTCGCGGGAGGCGAACATGTGGTTGAGGTTCCGCAGTGCCTCGGTGGTCAACACCATCGTCACGTGCACCAGGATGAAGAACAGGAAGTACACCAGCACCAGGAAATGCAGCGACCGCGCGTGCTGAATGCTCAGGCGCTTGCTCAGCCAGTGCACGCGCTGCGACAGCGCCGGCGACATCCCCAGGCCGGTGATCAACGCGGCTGGCGCGGCGATGAAGACGGTGGTGAAGTACGACAGCAGCTGCAGGCCGTTGTAGGCGACCCAGCCGTTGTCGGTCGGCCAGTCCAGCGACATGTACTGAATCGCGACCGACGCGGCATTGGGAAAGACGTCCCAGCTGGTCGGCACAATGTGGCGCCACTGCCCGGTGGTGAACAGCAACACGTAGAAGACCGCCCCGTTGAGGAGCCACAACACGTCGACGCCGAGATGCCACCATCGCGCCAGCCCGATGGAGTGCCGGAATCCGGGCAGGCCGAATTGCGGCGGCAGGGCGACGGTGTCGGCGTTGGCGGTCCACAGCTCGTCGTCCGGCACCGGCGGGCCGACCCGCAGCCACTCGTCCTTGCCCGGGGTGGCGTTGCGGCTGAAATAGAGCCGGGGATGGTCACAGAGAATCTGAATCCCCGTCCTGATGATGAACATCATCATGAACAGGTTGAAAAAGTGCGTCCAACCGATCCACGCGGGCAGCCCGTCGGGGGCACCGCTGTGCGGATCGGTCCCGGGGTAGCGCGCGATGAACGACTGAATGGCCGGCATGTTGTGCAGGCCCTTGCCGATCGCCACCGACGCGATCAGCAGTCCAAAGCCGATCGGGATCAACCACAGAAGGTTGAACCACCGGTCACGGCCGACGCGCAACTTCGGGGCGGTCGCCCGCCTGGTCAGATCGAACCCGCCGCCGTACTCCTCGACATCGATGGTGTCGTGGGCGGTATGGATCTCGTGCCGATAACCAGGATCGGATGTCAGCGGCGTGCCTACCGCCAACGTCGAGACTGAGCCGTTCCCCACCGGGTCAATACGTTTGCTTTCGGCATGCGTCACGGGGTTGAAAATACACCAAAACACCTGGATAAATCCAAGTTTGATTGGAAAAAATCCTTCCGTGGCGCGTCGTGTCCCGTCGTGTGATCGTCGGCAACAGTTGCCAGGGGGCGGAATCCGCTCCGGCTCGAACGCCGGTTGCCGCAACTGCCTACGGAACGCTCAATTCTTTCCGCAAACACGGCTCCTTGGCGATTGCTGTGAATTCTCTCCCAACCTCCTAGCAGACGAGGCTAGGCGGTGTCGCGCGGTAACAGCCGGCGCACCGGGCGCGTCTCGAGGGCGTTGATCGTCAGCGCGCGGCGGGCGATCCGCCAGCCGGCGGCCGTCAGCTCGTATGCGTCGTCGTAGCGCAGGTGCCACACCACATCCACCACCTCGTCGCCCCGCGGGTTCCAGTGGTGGGCGACGCACGCGACGCGCCCGCGCGCGGCCCCCCGCCGCCCGGCCGCCTCGTACACCTCGCCGACGATCGCGTGCTCGGTGCGCGCGACCGCGGCCACGGCCCCGACGGCCCTCGCGATGGCGTCGCGGCCGCGATGCGCATGTGTCGGCAACAGATCGGCCGGTGGCGAGGGCACGACCAACTCGGCCTCGGTGGTGAAAAGCTCTGCGACGGCGCCGAATTCACGGTCATCGACGTGGGCGGCGTACCGGTGAACCACATCGCTGAGCGCCATTCGCTCGTCGGCGGAAAGCGTCATCGGTTCACGAAACCAGCGACAGCCGCTGCGCGCACGCCGACAGGGCGTCCTTGGCCGCCTCGAGGTCGGCGGTCGGCGGCATGGCCAGCACCAGCCGGTCGGCGCCCTGGTCGACCAGGCCCGCCGCGCGCTCGGCGTCGATCTTGGTGACACTGTGGCCCAGCGACACCTCCAGTGCCGCGGGGTCGCGGCCTGCCGCCGATGCCTCCTCGCGCATGAGCCCGATCAGCGACGCCAGCGCCGGACCGGTGACGCCAAGGGGCTGGAACCCGTCGCCGAAGCGCCCCGCACGGCGTGCGGCCGCTCGGCTGTGGCCGCCTATGTGCACCGGAAACCGTTCCCCGGCAACGGGTTTGGGATAGCTCATCACATTGTCGAAGCTGAAGAAGTCACCGTGGAAGGACGCCCCCTGGGGTCGGTCGGCCCACAGCGCGCGCAGCACCGCCAGCTGCTCGTCGGCCCGCCTGCCCCGATTGTCGAAGTCCGCGCCGCACGCCTGCAGCTCCTCTTTGAGCCAGCCCACGCCCACACACAGCCGCAGCCTTCCACCGGAGAGGGCGTCGACGGTGGCGACCCGCTTGGCGAGCACCACCGGGTGGTGGTTGGGCAGCACCAGCACCCCGGTGGCCAGCCCGAGGCTGGTGGTGTGGCCGGCCAGAAAGGCCAGCAGATCCAGCGGGTCCGGGATGGGGCAGTCGGGGGCCAGCCCGACCCGCCCGGAACGGTCGTAGGGATAGACGCTGTCGTAGCGCGTGAGCAGGACCGTGTGCTCGACGGCGACGATCGATTCGAATCCGCAGGCTTCGAGGTGGCGCGCGAAGGCCACCATCCACTCGGGGTCCGCGGTGACACCGTCGGCGACCGGGGCCACCACTGAGACCTTCATGGTTGGTGAAGCTAACAAGCCGACCGGTCGCGCGGTCAGCGGGCCGCGCTTTGAACGCTCTCCGAGCTTTCCGAGGCGGCCGGGGCGATCGCGGCGCGCACGGCCTCGGCCAGCGTGGCGGCCCGGGGGTCGGTGAACACGTCTTCGAGCAGCACGTCGCGCCCGTCCGGACCGGTCAGCGGGACCCGCCAGTTGGGGTATTCGTCCGTGGTGCCGGGCTGGTTCTGGGTGCGACGGTCACCGACGGCGTCGGTGAGCGCCAGCCCCAGCAGCCGCGACGGCGTCCGGCCCAGGTACTTGTACAGCGCCAGGACGACCTGCTGCGGGTCGTCTTCGCCTTCATCGAGCAGCCCCACCCGGCGCAACTCGGCCAGCCACGCCGCCAACTCGGCACGGTCGGACTCGAGCTCCTCGGCGACGGGCCGGGTCAGCAATCCCAGCGAGTCACGCAGCCGCACATGGTCGCCCGCCAGGTAGCCGGCCGTCGGCGGCAGGTCGTGGGTGGTGACCGAGGACAGGCAGTACTCCCGCCAGCGCTCCGCCGGCAGTGGTCCGCCGTTCCCGTCGCGGTCCAGCTCGAACCAGAGGATCGACGTGCCCAGCAGCCCCCGCAACAACAGGTAGTCGCGCACCCACGGCTCGACCGTGCCGAGGTCCTCGCCCACCACCACCGCGCCGGCCCGGTGTGCCTCCAGGGCGACGATGCCGATCATGGCTTCGTGGTCGTAGCGGACGTAGGTGCCCTCGGTGGGTGGTGCACCCCGCGGGATCCACCAGAGCCGGAACAACCCGATGATGTGGTCGATGCGCACCCCGCCGGCGTGCCGCAGCACCGCGCGGATCAACGCGCGAAACGGCCGGTACTCGTGCTCGTCCAGTCGGTCCGGCCGCCACGGCGGCTGCGACCAGTCCTGGCCGAGCTGATTGAACTCGTCCGGTGGCGCCCCGGCGGTCACGCCCAGCGCCATCACATCCTGCAGCGCCCAGGTGTCGGCGCCGTTGGGGTGCACGCCGACGGCCAGGTCGCCCATGATGCCCAACGACATTCCGGCCCGGATCGCCTGGGACTGGGCCGCGGCGAGCTGCTCGTCGATCTGCCATTGCAACCAGCGGTGGAAATCGACGGTGTCGGAATGTTTTTCGACAAAGTCTGCGACCCCGGACGCGTCGGGATGTTGCAGCGCTTCGGGCCAACGATGCCAGTCATCGCCGTATTGTTCGGCCAGCGCGCACCAGGTCGCGAAGTCGTCGAGCGCGCGGCCCTCCCGGTCGCGGAACGCCGCGTAGGACAGCTCCCGGCCCGCCGACCGCGGTTCCTCGTGCAGCAGCTTGAGGGCGGCCCGTTTGGCCGCCCACGAGCTGTCGCGGTCGATGGTGTCGACGCGGCCGGCGCGCTCCTGGACGTCCGCGCGCAGCCGGCGGACCCGGCTGCGCTTGCCCAGGTCGGCGAATTCGGGGATCGCCTCGACGCGAAGATAAATCGGATTGACGAAGCGCCGCGACGTCGGCAGGTACGGCGACGGCTCCATCCGGCCCTTCGGACCCGCAGGCGCCGCCGCATGCAGCGGATTGACCAGAAGGTAATCGGCGCCGTGGCGCGACGCCGACCACACCGCGAGGTCGGTCAGATCGGTGAGATCCCCGACGCCCCAGGACCGCCGGGACCGCACGCTGTAGAGCTGAACGGCCAGGCCCCAGGCGCGACGGTTGCCGAGCCGCTCCGGCAGCCCGAGCCAATCCGGCGTCACGATCAGCGCGGTGCTGGTCTCGGAGTCCCCGGACCGCAGGTGCACCCGGTGATACCCCAGCGGCAGGTCGGTGGGCAGCAGGAAGCTGGCCTCGCCGACCCAGCGTCCGTCCAGGTCGAACGGCGGGGTGAAGTTGTCGACCTGCGCGACGTCGCCGCGCACCGTGCCGTCCTCGAGCGCCAACCACACCTCGGCGGGAGCACCGTGGGTGACGTGGGCCCAAAACCGGATCTGCTCACCGGTGCGGCCGACGATGGTCGCAGGCAGCCGCCGCGCCCAGTGCGACCGCAGCTTGGCGGTGAGCGCGAGGTTGCGTTCCTGTTCGTCGCCGGCCGCGACGCCGAGCGCGGCCAGCACGGCCTTGAGCGTCGCCTCCGACACCCGCACCCGCCTGCCGCTCCAGTCCTCGTACTCCGTCGCGATGCCGTACCTCCGGGCGAGTTCGATCAGCGACGGTGCGAGTTCGGTCATAGGGCCATCTTGCTGCCAGGATTCGCCGACCGGCGACCCGGACCCGACGCGAGTTGGCGTTTTCTTTGCTGGACGGCCGCCTTCCGTTCATCTGCCCCGCCCGTCGGTGACCCGCCTCGCGCGCTCGACAGGACGCCGGCGCGATGGGCCACTACGATGCCGTGAGGGGATTCGGTGGCTGATCGTGGGGGAACAGAAACTGCCAGCTCAACGGCGCCGGTCGGGGCCGTCCGCGCGGGGGCGCCGGCGCGGTGAACGGGCCGGATCCGGGCGCGATGAGCAGAGGCAGAAGTGAATGCGCTTCGGCGCCGCATGGCGAGGTCCGTGCAGGTGCCTTACCGTTGTCATGTAATTCGCGCTGGATCGGTTCACAGGGGCCGAATCCAGGCGTTCGAGCAACCCGGATGGTGAATTAGTGGCGGAAGAGAGTCGCGGGCAGCGCGGGTCGGGGTACGGCCTTGGGCTGTCGACGCGGACCCAGGTCACCGGCTATCAGTTCCTTGCCCGCCGGACCGCGATAGCGCTGACCCGGTGGCGCGTGCGCATGGAGGTCGAGCCCGGCCGGCGACAGAACCTCGCCGTGGTGGCATCGATTTCGGCCGCCCTGGTGATCTGCCTGGGCGCGCTGCTCTATTCGTTCATCAGCCCGGCCGGCCAGATCAACGAGTCGCCGATCATCGCCGACCGCGACTCGGGCGCCCTGTACGTCCGGGTGGGGGACCGGCTGTATCCCGCGCTGAACCTGGCGTCGGCGCGGCTGATCACCGGCCGCCCGGACAATCCGCACCTGGTTCGGTCGAGCCAGATCGCCAGCCTGCCGCGCGGCCCGATGGTGGGCATCCCGGGTGCGCCGTCGAGCTTCCACCCCACCAGCCCGGGCGCCTCGTCATGGTTGGTCTGCGACACCGTGGCGAACTCGACCGGCGCGGGCGCCCCGTCCGGCGTGACGGTCACGGTCATCGACGGCAATCCCGATCTGAGCCACCACCGGCGGGTGCTGACCGGGACGGACGCGGTGGTGCTGAACTACGGCGGCGACGCCTGGGTGATCCGCGACGGACGCCGCTCGCGCATCGACGCCGCGAACCGGTCGGTGCTGCTGCCGCTGGGCCTGACCCCCGAGCAGGTCAGCATGGCCAAGCCGATGAGCCGCGCCCTCTACGACGCGTTGCCGGTGGGTCCGGAACTGACGGTGCCCCAGATTCAGAACGCGGGCGCCGGCGCGTCCTTCCCGGGGGCGCCCGGACCGATCGGCACGGTGATCGTCACCCCGCAAATCAGTGGGCCGCAACAGTATTCGCTGGTGTTGGCCGACGGTGTGCAGACGCTGCCGCCGTTGGTGGCCCAGATCCTGCAGAACGCCGGACCGGGCAACACCAAACCCGTGACGGTGGAACCGTCCGCGTTGGCGAAGATGCCGGTGGTCAACAAGCTGGACCTGTCGTCCTACCCGGATGCGCCCCTGAACGTGATGGACATCCGCGAGAACCCGGCGACCTGCTGGTGGTGGCAGAAGACCTCCGGTGAAAACCGGGCCCGCGTGCAGGTCATCTCCGGCGCGACCATCCCGGTCGAGACGAAGGACGTCAACCGGGTGGTGTCGCTGGTCAAGGCGGACACCACCGGCCGCGAAGCCGACCAGGTGTTCTTCGGGCCCGAATACGCGAACTTCGTCGCCGTCACCGGAAACGATCCCGGTGCCAAGACCACCGAATCGCTGTGGTGGCTCACGGACGCGGGCGCCCGGTTCGGGGTCGACGACACCCGTGAAGTCCGAGAAGCGTTGGGCCTGAAGACGAAACCGGCCCTGGCGCCGTGGGTGGCGCTGCGGCTGCTGCCGCAGGGGCCGACGTTGTCGCGCTCGGATGCGCTGGTGCAGCACGACACGCTGCCGATGGATATGTCCCCAGGAGAGTTGACGGTACCGAAGTGAAACGTGGATTTGCCCGGCCGACACCGGAGAAGCCCCCGGTCATCAAGCCGGAGAACATCGTCCTTCCGACCCCGCTGAGCATTCCGCCGCCGGAGGGCAAGCCCTGGTGGCTGGTGGTGGTCGGTGTGCTGGTGGTCGGCCTGCTGATCGGCATGGTCGGCATGACGTTCGCCAGCGGCTCGCACGTGTTCGGTGGCGCGGGCGCCATCTTCCCGATCTTCATGATCGGCGGCGTCGCGATGATGATGTTCGGCGGCCGGTTCGGCGGCCAGCAGCAGATGAGCCGGCCGAAGCTGGACTCGATGCGCGCCCAGTTCATGTTGATGCTCGACATGCTGCGCGAGACCGCCCACGAGTCGGCCGACAGCATGGACGCCAACTACCGGTGGTTCCACCCCGCGCCCACCACGCTGGCCGCCGCGGTCGGATCCTCGCGCATGTGGGAACGCAAGCCCGACGGCAAGGACCTGAACTTCGGCGTGGTCCGTGTCGGCGTCGGCATGACACGTCCCGAGGTGACCTGGGGTGAGCCCCAGAACATGCCGACCGACATCGAGCTCGAGCCGGTGACCGGTAAGGCGCTTCAGGAGTTCGGGCGCTATCAGAGCGTCGTTTACAACCTGCCCAAGATGATCTCGGTGCTGGTCGAACCCTGGTACTCGCTGGCCGGGGACCGCGAGCAGGTCCTGGGTTTGATGCGGGCGATCGTCTGCCAGCTGGCGTTCTCCCACGGCCCCGACCATGTACGGATGATCGTGGTCAGTTCGGATGTGGACGAATGGGACTGGGTGAAATGGCTGCCCCACTTCGGTGATCCGCGCCGCCAGGACGCGGCGGGCAACGCGCGCATGGTGTACAGCTCGGTGCGCGAGTTCGCCGCCGAGCAGGCCGAATTGTTCGCCGGCCGCGGGTCTTTCACCCCCCGCCACGCCAGTTCGGCCGCCCAGACCCCGACGCCGCACACGGTGATCATCGCCGATGCCGTTGACCCCCAATGGGAGTACGTGATCAGCGGTGAGGGCGTCGACGGGGTGACGTTCTTCGATCTCACCGGCTCGCCGATGTGGAGCGCCGTGCCGGAGCGGACCCTGCGGTTCGACAAGATGGGTGTGATCGAGGCGCTGCCCCGCGACCGCGACACCTGGATGGTGATCGACGAGAAGCCGTGGTTCTTCGCCCTCACCGACCACATCAGCGTCGCCGAGGCGGAGGAGTTCGCGCAGAAGCTGGCGCGCTGGCGGCTCGCCGAGGCGTACGAGGAGATCGGCCAGCGGGTGGCGCACATCGGCGCCCGAGACATCATGTCCTACTACGGAATTGACGATCCCGGCCACATCGATTTCGAGGCGTTGTGGGGCAGCCGCAACGACTCGATGGGCCGGTCGCGGTTGCGGGCCCCGTTCGGTGTGCGTTCCGACAACGGCGAGCTGTTGTTCCTGGACATGAAGTCGCTCGACGAAGGCGGCGACGGCCCCCACGGCGTCATGTCCGGGACGACGGGTTCGGGGAAGTCGACCCTGGTGCGGACGGTGATCGAATCGCTGATGCTCAGCCACCCGCCGGAGGAGCTGCAGTTCGTGCTGGCCGACCTCAAGGGTGGGTCGGCGGTCAAGCCGTTCGCCGGGGTGCCGCACGTGTCCCGGATCATCACCGACCTGGAAGAGGACCAGGCGTTGATGGAGCGCTTCCTCGACGCGCTGTGGGGGGAGATCGCGCGTCGTAAGGCGATCTGCGACAGCGCGGGTGTCGACGACGCCAAGGAATACAACTCGGTGCGCAGCCGGATGCGGGCGCGTGGCCAGGACATGGCCCCGCTGCCGATGCTCGTGGTCGTCATCGACGAGTTCTACGAATGGTTCCGCATCATGCCGACGGCGGTCGACGTCCTCGACTCGATCGGCCGTCAGGGCCGCGCCTACTGGATCCACCTGATGATGGCGTCGCAGACCATCGAGAGCCGCGCCGAAAAGCTCATGGAGAACATGGGTTACCGGCTGGTGCTCAAGGCGCGTACCGCCGGTGCGGCGCAGGCGGCCGGCGTGCCGAACGCGGTCAACCTGCCTGCCCAGGCGGGCCTGGGGTACTTCCGCCGCAGCTTGGAGGACATCGTCCGGTTCCAGGCCGAATTCCTTTGGCGGGACTACTTTCCGCGCGGCCTCACCGACGACGGGGACGAGGCGCCGGCGTTGGTGCACAGCATCGACTACGTGCGCCCGCAGCTGTTCACGAACTCGTTCACCCCGCTGGAGGTCAGCGTCGGGGGGCCCGAGGTCAACACCCCGGCGATCCCCACCGACGGCGACCTGCCGGAGGTGGAGGGACCGGACGACGACGTCGAAGGGATCCGGACGCCGAAGGTCGGCACGGTCATCATCGATCAGCTGCGCAAGATCGACTTCCAGCCCTACCGGCTGTGGCAGCCGCCGCTGAACCAGCCCGTCGCGATCGACGAGTTGGTGAACCGGTTCCTCGGCCGCCCGTGGCAGCAGGATTACGGCACCGCGCGGGATCTGGTCTTCCCGATCGGGATCATCGACCGCCCGTTCAAGCACGACCAGCCGCCGTGGACCGTCGACACGTCCGGTCCCGGTGCCAACGTCCTGATCCTGGGGGCCGGTGGCTCGGGCAAAACGACCGCGCTGCAGACCCTGATCTGCGCGGCGGCGCTGACCCACACACCCGAGCAGATCCAGTTCTACTGCTTGGCCTACAGCAGCACCGCCCTGACCACGGTCGCCGGGCTGCCCCACGTCGGCGAGGTGGCCGGTCCGACCGACCCGTACGGCGTGCGCCGCACGGTGGCCGAGCTGCTGGCCCTGGTGCGGGAGCGCAAGCGCACCTTCCTCGAGTACGGGATCGCCTCGATGGAGGTGTTCCGGCGGCGGAGGTTCGGCGGCGAGCCCGGGCCGGTCCCCAATGACGGGTTCGGTGACGTCTACCTGGTGGTGGACAACTACCGGGCGCTGGCCGAAGAGAACGAGGTGCTGATCGAGCAGGTGAACGTGATCATCAACCAGGGCCCCTCGTTCGGGGTGCACGTGGTGGTCACCGCCGATCGCGAATCCGAGCTGCGGCCGCCGGTGCGCAGCGGCTTCGGCTCCCGGGTCGAGTTGCGGCTGGCCGCCGTCGAAGACGCCAAGCTGGTGCGGTCCCGGTTCGCCAAGGATGTTCCGGTCAAGCCGGGTCGCGGCATGGTCGCGGTCAACTACGTCCGCCTCGACGCCGACCCGCAGTCCGGTCTGCACACGCTCGTGGCCCGGCCCGCGTTGGCGAGCACGCCGGACAACCGGTTCGAGTCCGACAGCATCGTCGAAGCCGTCAGCCGCGTCGCGAGCGGCCAGGCCCCGCCGGTGCGCCGGTTGCCGGCGACGTTCGGCATCGATCAGCTTCGCGAGATTGCCGCCCAGGACACCCGCCAGGGCGTCGGTGCGGGCGGAATCGCTTGGGCCATCTCGGAATTGGACCTGTCGCCGGTCTACCTCAACTTCGCCGAGAACGCGCACCTGATGGTCACCGGCCGCCGCGAATGTGGGCGTACCACGACGCTGGCCACCATCATGTCCGAGATCGGGCGGCTGTACGCGCCGGGAGCCACCAGCGCCCCGCAGCCGCCGGCGGGGCAACCCTCGGCGCAGGTGTGGCTGGTGGACCCGCGGCGTCAGCTGCTGACGACGCTGGGTTCGGACTACGTGGAGAAGTTCGCCTACAACCTCGACGGCGTGCAGGCGATGATGGGCGAACTGGCCGCGGTCCTGGCCGGCCGCGAGCCACCGCCGGGCCTGTCCGCCGAAGAGTTGCTGTCGCGGTCGTGGTGGAGCGGACCGGAGATCTTCTTGATCGTCGACGACATCCAGCAGCTGCCAGCCGGTTTCGATTCGCCGCTGCACAAGGCCGCACCGTGGGTGACCCGGGCCGCCGACGTCGGCCTGCACGTGATCGTCACCCGGACGTTCGGTGGTTGGTCGTCGGCGGGCAGCGACCCGATGTTGAGGGCGCTGGCCCAGGCGAACGCGCCCCTGCTGGTGATGGACGCCGACCCCGACGAGGGATTCATCCGCGGCAAGATGAAGGGTGGCCCGCTGCCCCGCGGCCGCGGCCTGCTGATGGCCGAGGACACCGGCGTGTTCGTTCAGGTCGCCGCGACGGAGATACGCAAGTAGGAGCCGGCCGCCGCGCCGGGGCGGCCCGGGAAATACCCGGGGCTCAGCCCCAGCGCAGCGGCAGCTCCTTGAGCGCGAAACTCTTTGACGGGTAATTGATCACGGGGGAGTAGTCCGCGGGCAGCTCGAAATCCGGGATCTGGTTGAGCCACTCCGCGACGATCACCGTCAGCTCGATGCGCGCCAGGTGCGAGCCCAGGCACCGGTGCGGACCGCCGCCAAAACCCCAGTGCCGGTGGACTTTCCCGTCCATGTTGAGCTCGTTGGTGGACATCGGGTCGCTGTCGTCGCGGTTGACGGCCGCCATGCACAGCCGCACCGAGGTGCCCGGCGGCAACGTCATGCCGCCGACTTCGACGAACTCGGTGGTGATCCGGGGCGCCACCGGCGCCGACGGTTCCAGCCGGACGATCTCTTCGATGAAAACCCTGATCTGCTTGGGGTTGTCGCGAAGCTCCGCGCGCAGCTGCGGCCGTCGCGCCAGTTCGAAGAGCGAGAATCCGATCGCCGCGGTGACGGTGTCCAGGCCGGCGAGGATCAACAGGTGGCTCATGCCGAGCAGCTCGATGTCACTGAAGTCGCCGCCGCCGGTCATCACCTGCGACAACATGTCCGAGCCGGGGTTTTGCCGGCGCTGCGCGATGGCGTCGACCAGGTATTGCAGCAGCTGCTGGCCCTTCGCCATATCGGCCTGGGTGAGGAACGGCTTGTCGGCGATGACGGAATCTTTCCAATCGATCAGGCGATCGCGATCCTCGAGGGGCAGACCGTAGAGGTCCAGGAACACCTGAAACGGGTACAGGCTCGCGAGATCCGCCATCACCTCGCACTCGCCCCGACCGGCCAGCGCGCCGATCATGTCGCGGGCGTGGCGCTCCAGCGCGGGACGGGACTTACTCAGCGCGTGCGGGCTGAAATACGGCTGCAGGATCTTGCGGTAGCGGGTGTGTTGCGGTGGGTCAAAAGCCAGCGGCAGCACCGGCAGCGGGTGGCCGGGGGGCT
This sequence comes from Mycobacterium sp. 5-140-3-2, assembly GCF_035666375.1. Lineage (NCBI taxonomy): Bacteria > Bacillati > Actinomycetota > Actinomycetes > Mycobacteriales > Mycobacteriaceae > Mycobacterium > Mycobacterium sp. 5-140-3-2. Next base: position 2,828,755 of record NZ_CP142025.1, on the reverse strand, counting down.
GCAGCACCGTCGAGGAAAAGACCTTGGGGTTGCGCAGCGCGGCCAGCACGTCTTCGCGGCGGGTGAGGTAGTAGTGGCCGTTCATGAACACCACCGGCCCCGCATCGCGCAGCGTCTTCCACCCCAGCCCGCGGTCGGCGCTCATCGGCAACTTGTCGACATCCAGCCGGGGTAAGTGGAACGAGCCGTATTGGCCGTCGCTCATGCCGGCACCAACATCCGGGGGCGCATCAATATTGCATGGGGGGCAAAGGAACACGGATCCGAACAGCCGGGCCCATTCGAGCCATTCGGCGCCCGTCCTTGATGGCGAACATCCTCGATACTTTACCGACCGACTAATCTGGGTATCGGACCGTGAAGCGCCGTATCGGACCGCCTAGGGAGGAAACTTCGTGAGGGTTCGCCTGGAGCAGTCGAAATGCGTGGGCCACGCCCAGTGTTACGCCGTCGACCCCGACCTTTTTCCCATTGACGAGTCCGGCTATTCAATTCTTCAGGAGCGTGACGTCCGGCCCGAAGACGAGCAGGTGACTCGCGATGGCGTCGCATCCTGCCCCGAGATGGCGCTGATCCTCGACGAGGACTGACGGCGCAACGACGCCGCCGGACGGCCGCGGTACCGCGCCGTGCAAGCAAACGGTGAATGAACAAACCGTTGCCGTATATGAACTGCTGCCGACCGGGAATGAACAGTGGTTGGCCATTGATAAACAGCGGCCTTTGCGTGTCGGCGTTTGTCCCATAACGAACTAATCTCAGTGCCGGGCGGCAGTTCGGAGGCATGGAGCTGTCGCCCGGTTGCTGAAACCGGGATTGGCCGAGGCAGAAGGTGCATGTCGTTTTTGACCAGAAGTCCGAGAAGCGTGGTGGCAGATCACCTTTCCGGACGCAGCCCCTTGGTCAGCATGCACCGGCCCGCCCGGCCGGCCGAGTCGCGGACCGAACGGCCGCTGACGGGCTCCCGCGGACGCAGCCATCGACCGGTGGGGTCGTTTACAGAGCCGTGATTACCGCCACCACTGATTCCCATGTGACAGCCGAAATCGCCTGCGGGCTCGGCCGACTGAGGAGGATAGGTGCTTGACTTCGGTGCGTTACCGCCCGAAACCAATTCAGGTCGCATGTATGCGGGTCCGGGCTCGGGGCCGATGATGGCCGCGGCCGCCGCGTGGGACGAGATCGCGGCGGAGGTGGGCGTGGCGGCCAACGGGTACAACTCGGTGGTCACGGAGCTCATCAGTGGGCCATGGGTGGGGCCGGCGTCGATCTCGATGATCTCGGCGATCACCCCGTTCATCAGCTGGCTCAGCGCGGTGGCCGCGCAGGCCGAAGAGGCCGCCAGTCAGGGCCGGGTGGCCGCGGCGGCGTTCGAGGCGGCGTTTGCGATGACGGTGCCGCCGCCGGTGATCGCGGCGAACCGGATGTTGCTGGCGAATCTGATCGCGACGAACTTCTTCGGGCAGAACACCCCGGCGATCGCGGCCACCGAGGCGCAGTACATGGAGATGTGGGCCCAGGACGCCGTGGCGATGTACGGCTACGCCGCATCGTCGGCGATGGCCTCGGAGTTGGCCCCGTTCGCGCCGCCGCCGAAAACCTCAACGCCGGACGCGGCAAGCAACCAGGCCGCCGCGGTGGCGAAGGCCGTGGCCGAGCCGGCGGGCAACACGGCGCAAAGCACGTCACAGGTGGCCTCGCCACAAGCGTTGTCGCTGAATGCATCTCAAGCCATGCAGGTGCAGGCCACGGCGACCAACGCGTCGGCCCAGGGGTCGACGACCGGGGTCTCGACCTCACTCCAGGACCTCCTGGGGCTCAATCCCACCGTCTACGACACGATCCTGAAGCGGACGACGGGTCTGGCGTACTTCTCGAACGGCATAGGGCAGTTCGCGTCGTCGATCGCCCAGCAGTTGACGTTTGGTCCCGGTGGTAGCACGGCGGGTGCCGGCGGTGCGTGGTTCCCCACACCGCAGTTCGCCAACCTTGGTCTGGGCAACCTGGGGGGCGGAGCCGCCCACCTCAGCGGGGTGACCGCGGGTGCCGGGCAGGCCGCGCGGGTCGGGGCGTTGTCGGTGCCCCAGCATTGGGCGACGCTGACCTCGGCCGTCAACCAGGCGACGGTGTCGGAGATGGAGGCCACCCCCGTCCAGGCCGCCGCGACGGGAACCACCGGGCCGGCCAACGGACTGTTGCGGGGCATGCCCGCCGGGTCGCTGGGGCGCCGGGGCGCCGCCGCCGGCTACGTCAACAAATACGGCTTCCGCTACAGCGTGCTGACGCGCCCACCCTCGGCCGGATGACACCCATGGATACCTCAAGATACGGAGGCGATGCCCCATGACCCACCTCATCCCGGAGGTGCCTGCGGCGCAGGCCGCCGCCCACGCACAGATTTATCAGGCCGTCAGCGCACCCGCGGCGGCGATCCACGAAACGTTCGTCAACACCCTGAGCACCGGCTCCGGGTCGTACGCGGTGACTGAGACGGCCAACGCGGCCGCGACGGGTTAAGGAGTCAATGATGTTGGATTACGGGGCTTTTCCGCCGGAGTTCAATTCGGCGCGGATTTATTCGGGTCCGGGGTCGGGTTCGTTGGTGTCTGCGGCGTCGGCGTGGAGTGCGTTGGCGGCGGAGTTGAATTCGGCGGCGCTTTCTTACGAGAAGGTGGTGACGGCGTTGAGTAGTGAGGAGTGGTTGGGGGCGGCCTCGGCGACGATGGCGCAGGCGGTGCAGCCGTATATCGCGTGGATGACGTCGGCGGCGGCGCAGGCTGAGGAGGCGGCCACGCAGGCGCGGGCGGCGGCGGCGGCTTATGAGGCGGCGTTGTCGGCGTCGGTGCCCCCGCCGTTGGTGGCGTCGAATCGGATGCAGGTCAGCCAGTTGCAGGCGACGAATGTGTTGGGGCAGAACACGCCGCTGATCGCGCAGTTGGAGGCTCAGTATGGGGAGTATTGGGCGCAAGATGCCGGGGCGATGTATGGGTATGCGGGTCAGTCGTCGGCGGCGACCAAGCAGACGCCGTTTCAGAAGGCGCCCGAGATCACCAATGCGTCGGGGCAGGCCACTCAGAGCGCGGCGGTGACCAAGGCGACCACGGATTCCACGGCGACCAACACCTCCAAGGTGTTGCAGTCGATGGCCCAACCCGCCAGCAACGCCACGACACAGGCGACCGCGCAGGGCCAGGATCCGTTGTCGGCGATCTGGTTCCTGCTGACCGGCCAGACCACGCTCCCCACCAGCCTGGGAACGGCCGTGAACGGCTACAGCCCCTTCGCCAGCCTCTTCTATAACACTGAGGGTTTGCCGTATTTCAGCATTGGTATGGGGAACAACTTTGTGCAGATTTCCAAGTCGTTGGGGTTGATCGGTAGTGCGGCCCCGGCGGCGGCCAAGGCCTTGCCCGCGTTGGGGGGTTTGGGCGGGATGCTCGGTGGTGGTGCGGCCGCGGCGCATCCGGTGGCGGCGTTGGGCAGTGCGGCCTCGATCGGGGGCAAGTTGTCGGTGCCGGTGGCCTGGTCGGGGGCTCCGGCGGCGGCGCCGGCGCTGGGGCATGCGATCCCGGTCAGCACCATCAGCGCGGCTCCCGAGGCCGCCGGCGGGCCCGGAAACCTGCTCGGGGGCATGCCGCTGGCCGGTGCCGGCGCCGGCGGGCACGGCGTGGCCGGCCCCAAATACGGCTTCCGACCCACCGTCATGGCCCGACCACCCTTCGCCGGATAGCCTCCCAAGCCCAGCGACACCGGCGCGATCGAAAACACGCCCTGCCCCGAAAGCACCTGCGGCAGGGCGTGTTTCGCCGCGTCCGCACCAATCCCACCGTCCGTCGCTAGGGAGTTGTCGGCCCGCCGGTGGGCGTCGCGACCGTCGTCGCGGCGACGAACCTCGCATCCGCTTTATCTGCGGCCGGATTTTTTGTCCCGCGGCGGGGGTTTCCGCGCCGCGGCGACACCTCGAATCGTCCCGCCCTGGCGAGTGCTGACGCGATATTCCCGCAGGTAACCGCCAGCCGCGGCGGCGCGCGCCCCGGGACGGCCGGGCGTCGGCGCGCGCACGCAGAACCGCTGGGGCTGGTTGTCGCCGCAGCTGCGGCCGGGCGAGGAACCGGCGAGGGGGCGGTGCGCCCATTTAGCCTTCCCAAGCAAGCAACTGCCCAATGTCATCGACTCGAGACCAGGTACGAGGGGATACATGTCGTTCGAGCCCGGCGCCTCATAGCCATGGACTTCGGGGCGTTTCCGCCGGAGATCAATTCCGGTCTCATGTACGCGGGCCCGGGCTCGGGGCCGATGATGGCCGCGGCCGCGGCCTGGGATGGGCTCGGCGCCGAGTTGGGCACGGCCGCAAGCGGTTACGCCTCGGTGATCTCGGAACTGACCCACGCCCTGTGGGTGGGTCCGGCATCGGCGTCGATGTTGTCGGCGGTCATGCCGTATGTGAACTGGCTGGGTGTCCTGGCCGCGCAGGCCGAGGAGACGGCCGGCCAGGCTCGCGCCGCCGCGGCGGCGTTCGAGGCGGCGTTTGCGATGACGGTGCCGCCGCCGGTGATCGCGGCCAACCGGGTGTTGCTGGCGAACCTGGTGGCGACGAACTTCCTCGGGCAGAACACGCCCGCGATCGCGGCCACCGAGGCGCAGTACATGGAGATGTGGGCCCAGGACGCCGGGGCGATGTACGGCTACGCCGGTTCGTCGCTGGCCGCCTCGGAGTTGGTCCCGTTCACGGCGCCGCCCAACACCACGGCCCCGGACGCGACCGGCGACCAGGCCGCCGCGGTGGCGAAGGCCGTCGCCGAACCGGCGGGCAACACCGCACAAACCACCTCGCAGCTGGCATCGCCACACGCGTTGTCGCTCAGCGCAACTCAGGCCGCGCAGACGCCGGCGGCGGTCACCAACTCCTCGGAATCGGGGTTGCTCACCAGCACGCTGCAGAACTTGCTGCAGTCCGGGCTCCCGACCCCGACCAACAACTGGCTGGGCCTGACCCCCACGATCTACGACACGATCCTGAAGCGGACGACGGGTCTGGCGTACTTCTCGAACGGTATTGCGAGCTTCTGCACGTCGATCGCGCAGCAGTTGACGTTTGGTCCCGGTGGTAGCACGGCGGGTGCCGGTGGTGCGTGGTTCCCCACACCGCAGTTCGCGAGCCTGGGCCTGGGCAACCTCGGTGGCGGGCTGGGCCATGTGAGCGGTGGGGTCGCCGCGGGTGCCGGGCAGGCCGCGCGGGTCGGGGCGTTGTCGGTGCCCCAGCATTGGGCGACGCTGACCTCGGCCGTCAGCCCGGCGACGGTGTCGGAGATGGAGGCCACGCCGGTGCAGGCCGCCGCGACGGGCACTTCCGGGCCGGCCAACGGTCTGCTGCGGGGCATGCCCGCGGGGGCGCTGGGTCGCCGTGGCGCCGCCGCGGGCTATGTCAACAAATACGGCTTCCGCTACAGCGTGCTGACACGCCCACCCTCGGCCGGATAAGCGGCGGAATTCGGCAATGCACACCCTCACCTTTAGCCGCGCCCGGATTTTATCCCCGGCCCCGATACCGGCGCCCCGGGCCACCACGACATCGCGCCGCCCCGACCCGTGCGGGCGACCCCTCGGCTCCGGCCGTTTGCGCAGTTCCGGATCGTTATCCGGGCCGACGCCCGCGCGGTCGGTCGGCGCGCCGCGGCCGGTGGCGCCGCCCGCCCGGGCGGCCGACCGTGACGCCGCCCGCCGGGCGAACGCGGCGAGGCCGGTCACCAGCGCATTAACGTCGTTCGCAACTCGACGCATCGATCCGCAGATCACAGGTTAAGGGGCTATTCGTGCTGGACTATGGGGCTTTTCCGCCGGAGTTCAATTCGGCGCGGATTTATTCGGGTCCGGGGTCGGGTTCGTTGGTGTCTGCGGCGTCGGCGTGGAGTGCGTTGGCGGCGGAGTTGAATTCGGCGGCGCTTTCTTACGAGAAGGTGGTGACGGCGTTGAGTAGTGAGGAGTGGTTGGGGGCGGCCTCGGCGACGATGGCGCAGGCGGTGCAGCCGTATATCGCGTGGATGACGTCGGCGGCGGCGCAGGCTGAGGAGGCGGCCACGCAGGCGCGGGCGGCGGCGGCGGCTTATGAGGCGGCGTTGTCGGCGTCGGTGCCCCCGCCGTTGGTGGCGTCGAATCGGATGCAGGTCAGCCAGTTGCAGGCGACGAATGTGTTGGGGCAGAACACGCCGCTGATCGCGCAGTTGGAGGCTCAGTATGGGGAGTATTGGGCGCAAGATGCCGGGGCGATGTATGGGTATGCGGGTCAGTCGTCGGCGGCGACCAAGCAGACGCCGTTTCAGAAGGCGCCCGAGATCACCAATGCGTCGGGGCAGGCCACTCAGAGCGCGGCGGTGACCAAGGCGACCACGGATTCCACGGCGACCAACACCTCCAAGGTGTTGCAGTCGATGGCCCAACCCGCCAGCAACGCCACGACACAGGCGACCGCGCAGGGCCAGGATCCGTTGTCGGCGATCTGGTTCCTGCTGACCGGCCAGACCACCTTCCCCACCAACCTCGGCACGCTGGTCAACGGCTACACCCCGTTCGCGGGCCTCTTCTATAACACTGAGGGTTTGCCGTATTTCAGCATTGGTATGGGGAACAACTTTGTGCAGATTTCCAAGTCGTTGGGGTTGATCGGTAGTGCGGCCCCGGCGGCGGCCAAGGCCTTGCCCGCGTTGGGGGGTTTGGGCGGGATGCTCGGTGGTGGTGCGGCCGCGGCGCATCCGGTGGCGGCGTTGGGCAGTGCGGCCTCGATCGGGGGCAAGTTGTCGGTGCCGGTGGCCTGGTCGGGGGCTCCGGCGGCGGCGCCGGCGCTGGGGCATGCGATCCCGGTCAGCACCATCAGCGCGGCTCCCGAGGCCGCCGGCGGGCCCGGAAACCTGCTCGGGGGCATGCCGCTGGCCGGTGCCGGCGCCGGCGGGCACGGCGTGGCCGGCCCCAAATACGGCTTCCGACCCACCGTCATGGCCCGACCACCCTTCGCGGGCTGAGCCGCGGCCGTAGGTGATCGACCAGCTGAAACGGACGAAAGGAGGTTCGAGGGACGCGCTATCGGCAAAGACCATCGCGCCCGCCGGTGCGACGAGTTCGTCGCCGTCGGGGGCCACCAGCAACTTTTTCGACCCGGGGCAGATGCCGTTTGTTCCGGCTGTCGAGCGAAGGGCTGCGGTCGAGGTCAGACGCTGTTACTGTGTCGTTAACGAAAGTGAATTCGCAGTACCACCACGTGAACAATTGCAAACACGCTGCGTCCACCCCGGCCTCAGGGGTCGCAGTCATCTACTCTCGCAGAGTCGGGGAATGAACTAGGAGGGAAACAAATATGTCGTTCGTGACCACACAGCCGGAGGCTTTGGCCGCGGCGGCCGGGAATCTGCAGGCTATCGGGTCGACCTTGAGCGCCCAGAACGCAGCCGCTGCAGCCCCAACGACGGGGGTGGTACCCGCCGCTGCCGACGAGGTGTCGGCCCTGACCGCGGCTCAGTTCGCCGCGCACGCGCAGATGTACCAGGCGGTGAGCGCCCAGGCCCAGGCCATTCACGAGGCGTTCGTCAACACCCTGTCCACCAGCTCCGGTTCGTACGCTGCGACCGAGGCAGCCAACGCGGCCGCCGCCGGCTGATTCGTATCGGCGGTTCGGGCTTGGGGCAGATTGTCACCGACGTGGGTTCCAACGTAGCCGCCCATCGGGGGCCGAGCGCGGGGCCGCAGGAACGGTCCCGCGCAGCATCCCCCACAGCAACACGCACTCCGTCAACTCAAACGCCGCGGTTCGGGTCTGACGTCCGTCTCACCGTGACAACGCCCGGTGGCCGCCGGCTGACGGAAAGGGGGGGTTATTTCTATCTGTTCGGCACGGCGGTTGCGTAATCCGTAAACGATCCGGCCACCGTCTTAAAGCACATCACCCATTCATTACCTAAATAAGGAGACAGCCGACATGGCAACACGTTTTATGACCGACCCGCACGAGATGCGGGCGATGGCGGGCCGTTTCGAGGTCCACGCCCAGACCGTCGAGGACGAGGCTCGCAAGATGTGGGCGTCGTCGATGAACATCGCGGGCGCGGGCTGGAGCGGCCAGGCGCAGGCGACGTCGTATGACACCATGGGCCAGGTCAACCAGGCCTTCCGCAACATCGTCAACATGCTCCACGGGGTGCGCGACGGGCTGATCCGCGACGCGAACAACTACGAGCAGCAAGAGCAGGCCTCGCAGCAGATCCTCAGCAGCTAGCCCAGAACTGCTGCTGCCCAACACTTTTAAGGAGCCATGTAATGAGCATTAACTACCAGTTCGGCGACGTAGACGCCCACGGCGCCCTGATCCGCGCCCAGGCCGCGTCCTTGGAGGCCGAGCACCAGGCCATCATTCGCGATGTGCTTGCTGCCGGCGACTTTTGGGGCGGTGCCGGTTCGGTCGCGTGCCAGGAGTTCATCACCCAGTTGGGTCGCAACTTCCAGGTGATCTACGAGCAGGCCAACTCCCACGGGCAGAAGGTTCAGTCCGCGGGCAACAACATGGCCAGCACCGACAGCGCCGTCGGGTCCAGCTGGGCCTGACGCCTCGACCACAGGCGCGGCAGCACACCACCCGTCGGTGTGCTGCCGCGTCCTGCGGTTACCGTGCAGTGTGAGCTTGACCTACCCAGGGACCAGTTGAGGATTTGATGGACCAACAGAGCACCCGCACCGACATCACCGTCAACGTCGACGGCTTCTGGATGCTCCAGGCGCTGCTGGACATTCGCCACGTCGCCCCGGAGTTGCGGTGCCGGCCCTACGTTTCCACCGACTCGAACGACTGGCTCAACGAGCATCCCGGAATGGCGGTGATGCGCGAGCAGGGCATCGTCGAGAACGACGAGGTCAACGAGCACGTGGCCGCCCGGATGAAGGTGCTCGCCGCGCCCGACCTCGAGGTCGTCGCGCTGCTGTCGCGGGGCAAGCTGGCTTACGGCGTCCTCGACGACGAGAACCAGCCCCCGGGCTCGCGCGACATCCCCGACAACGAGTTTCGGGTGGTCCTGGCGCGTCGCGGCCAGCACTGGGTGTCGGCGGTTCGGGTCGGCGGCGAGATCACCGTCGACGACGTCGCCGTCGCGGACAGCGCCTCGATCGCGTCGCTGGTGATCGACGCGCTGGAGTCCATCCACCACGCCGAGCCCGCCGCGATCAACGCGGTCAACGTGCCGCTGGAGGAGATGCTGGAAGCGACGAAGTCCTGGCAGGAGTCGGGTTTCAACGTGTTCTCCGGCGGAGATTTGCGCCGGATGGGCATCAGCGCCGCCACCGTCGCCGCGCTGGGCCAGGCGTTGTCGGACCCCGCCGCCGAGGTCGCGGTGTACGCCCGCCAGTACCAGGACGACGCCAAGGGGCCCAGCGCGTCCGTGCTGTCGCTGAAAGACGGCTCCGGCGGCCGCATCGCGCTCTACCAGCAAGCCCGGACCGCGGGTTCGGGGGAGGCGTGGCTCGCCATCTGCCCGGCAACCCCGCAGCTGGTGCAGGTCGGCGTCAAAACCGTGCTCGACACCCTTCCCTACGGCGAGTGGAAAACTCACAGCAGGGTGTGACCTTCGCGCGAAACACAGATTTCATCAATGTGGTCGCACTCAACATGCGGTTGAGCTGCGAACACGGCATACTTCTGTCAAGGCATCAGCAAACTGAAAACCGGTGTCAACCACAACTCTTAATCGCAAGGCGAGGCAGATGGAATTCCAATTAGTAGGAATGCGCTGCGCGGGGGATCGCAGCACCTCGGCGAGAACACCGGCGCCGGCCGGCACGCGAACGGCGGCACGGTCTCACACATTCATCACGGTAGGGAGTGCAAGGCGATGACTGCGGTCGTTGAAGTACCACAGCCTGATGTAGAGGGCATCTCACAGCCCCAGGCGGTCGTCGTCGGCGTGATGGCCGGCACGGGCGTCCAGATCGGCGTCCTGCTGGACGCGAACGCCCCCGTCTCGGTGATGACCGACCCGTTGCTGAAGGTCGTCAACAGTCGGCTCCGCGAGCTCGGCGAGGCCCCGCTGGAGGCCACCGGCCGCGGCCGGTGGGCATTGTGCCTGGTGGACGGCTCGCCGCTGCGGGCGACCCAATCGCTGAGCGAGCAGGACGTCTACGACGGCGACCGGTTGTGGATCCGGTTCATCCCGGACACCGAGCACCGCTCGCAGGTCATCGAGCACATCTCCACCGCGGTCGCGGCGAACCTCAGCAAGCGCTTCGCCGCCATCGACCCGGTGGTTGCCGTGCAGGTCGGTGCGTCGATGGTGGCCATCGGGGTGACGGCCGCGACCGGTCTGCTGGGCTGGTGGCGCTGGCACCACAACTCGTGGCTGCCGACCGTCTACGCGGGCGTGATCGGCGCGCTGATGCTGGGCGTTTCGCTGTTGCTGTTGATGCGGGCCACCACGCTCCAGGAGCGGCGCGTCGCCGACACCATGCTGTTGAGCAGCCTCGCGCCGGTGTCGGTGGCAGCGGCGGCCGCGCCGCCCGGCGGTGTGGGGTCGCCCCACGCGGTGTTGGGCTTCGGCGTGCTCACCATCGCCGCGATCCTCGCGCTGCGTTTCACCGGGCGTCGGCTGTCGATCTACACCGCGATCGTCACCGTCAGCTCGATCGCGGCGGTGGCCGCGTTGGCGCGGATGGTGGCCATGACCAGCGCCGTGACGCTGCTGACCTGCGTCGTGCTGGTGTCGGTTCTGATCTACCAGAGCGCACCTGCGATCTCACGACGGCTGGCCGGCATCCGCCTGCCCGTCTTCCCGTCGGCCACCAGCCGATGGGTGTTCGAGGCCCGGCCCGACCTGCCCACCACCGTGGTGCGCAACGACGGAGGCCCCCCCGTTCTGGAGGGACCCGCCTCGGTCCGCGACGTCCTGACGCAGGCCGAACGCGCCCGCTCCTTCCTGTCGGGTTTGCTGATCGGGCTCGGCGTGCTGATGGTCGTCTCGCTGACCGCCCTGTCGGACCCGCACACCGGGCAGCGCTGGCTGCCGGTCCTGCTGGCGGGCTTCAGCGCGGGATTCCTGTTGCTGCGCGGCCGCTCGTACGTCGACCGCTGGCAGGCGATCACCCTGGCCGGAACCGGCGTGCTGATCGTCGGTGCCGTCGTGGTGCGGTACGCGCTCGTGTTGCAGTCTTCGCTTGCGGTCTCGATCTGCGCGGCGATTCTGGTTCTGGTGCCGGCGGCGGGGCTGACGTCCGCGGCCGTGGTGCCGAACACGGTCTACAGCCCGCTATTCCGCAAATTCGTGGAATGGATTGAATACCTCTGCCTGATGCCGATTTTCCCGCTGGCATTGTGGTTGATGAATGTCTATGCAGCAATCCGCTATCGCTGACCGCAAAGTGTGGCGTGGCCGCGCGACCGCCGCGACCGTCGCCGCCGCCCTGCTCGCCTCGGGCGCGTTGGCGAATCTGCCGCCCGCCTATGCGATTTCGCCTCCGACGATCGACGCGGCGGCGGTGCCGCCGGACGGCCCACCCGGGCCGGGCGCGCCCATGAAGCAGAACTCGTACTGCACCGAGGTGGGCGTGCTGCCCGGGACCGACTTTCGGCTGCAGCCCAAATACATGGACATGCTGAACCTGCAAGAGGCGTGGCAGTTCGGTCGCGGCGCCGGCCAGAAGGTGGCCGTCATCGACACCGGCGTCACGCCGCATCCGCGGTTTCCGCACCTGATCCCGGGTGGCGACTACATCATGTCCGGCGACGGGCTGTCCGACTGCGACGCGCACGGCACCCTCGTGGCGTCGATGATCGGCGCGGCGCCGGCCAACGGCGCCGGGGTACCGCCGGCGGCACCGCGCAAGCCGGTCACCATTCCGACCACGGAGCCGCCGCCGAAAGCGCCGCCGCCGCAGACGGTGACCCTGTCGCCGCTGCCCCAGACCGTGACGATGGTGCCCCCGCCGCCCCAGGAGCAGCCTGCTCCAGGCCCCTTCGGGGCGCCCCCGCCGCCACCGGCGCCGCCGCAGCCCGGCGGACCGCCCCCCGGGCCGTCGCAAGGCGGGCAGGCCCCGGCGGGCAACCACGGAACCGGCACGGTGACCATCCCCGGCTACTCCGGTGGCGGGCACGTGGTCACGGTCGACAATCCGCGCCCGCTCGACCCGCCGCCGCCGGCACCGCCGCCACCCGCACCCACCAAGGGCGGACCGGACGCATTCAGCGGGATCGCGCCGGACGTCGACATCATCGCGATCCGGCAGTCCAGCCAGGCCTTCGGCCTCAAGGACGCCTACACCGGCGATGAGGATCCGCAGACGTCGGCGAAGATCGACAACGTCCAGACGATGGCGCGGGCGATCGTGCACGCCGCCAACATGGGTGCGTCGGTCATCAACATCTCCGACGTGACATGCATGAGCGCGCGCAACGTCATCGACCAGCGCTCGCTGGGCGCCGCGGTCCGCTACGCGGCGGTCGACAAGAACGTCGTCATCGTGGCCGCGGCCGGCGACACCAGCAAAAAGGACTGCAAGCAGAACCCGCCTCATGATCCGTTGCAGCCCAACGATCCTCGCAACTGGAATGCCGTCACCACCGTCGTGACGCCGTCCTGGTTCAGCGACTACGTCCTGACCGTCGGCGCCGTCGACGAAGAAGGGCGCCCGCTGAGCCAGGGCAATCAGGGCCAGGCGTCGACGAGCGTGGCCGGGCCGTGGGTGGGCATCGCCGCGCCCGGGACGGACGTCGTCGGGCTGTCGCCGCGGGACGACGGGCTCATCAACGCGATCGACGGACCGGACAACACGCTGCTGGTTCCGTCCGGCACCAGCTTCTCCGCGGCGATCGTGTCGGGGGTGGCGGCGCTGGTGCGCGCCAAATTCCCGCAGCTGTCGGCGTATCAGGTCATCAACCGGCTGACGCGCACCGCCCGCGCGCCCGCGCGCGGGGTGGACAACCAGGTCGGGCACGGGGTCGTCGACCCGGTCGCGGCGCTGACCTGGGACGTGCCCGACGGTCCGGTGAAGCCGCCGCAGCAGCTGTCGGCGCCGCTGACCGTTCCGAAACCCGCCCCGCCGCGGGATATGGTGCCAGTATGGGTTGCCGCCGGAGGATTGTTCGTGGCGCTGCTCATCGGCGGCGGGGTGTTCGGCACGGCGATGCTGATGAAGCGATCACGGAAACAGCAATAGGGGCGGAGCAGCAGCACTCATGAAGGCACAGCGCAGGTTCGGGTTGTCTTTGTCGTGGTCGCGGCTGACCACGGTGTTCCTGGTCGACGTCGTGATCATGGCGGTGGCCAGCCACTGCCCGGAGTCCTGGCAGGGCACCTACCGCATCGCGTTCTGGGTGGGGGTGGGTCTGGCCGTGCTGGTCGCGCTGCTGTCGCTGGTCACCTACCACGGCCTGACGGTGACGTCGGGGATTGCGACCTGGCTGTGGGATTGGTCCGCCGACCCGGGCTCCGCGCTGGCCGCCGGCTGCACCCCGGCCATCGATCACCAACGCAGATTCGGCCGCGACAAGGTCGGCGTGCGCGAGTACCAGGGCCAGCTCGTCACGGTGATCGCCGTCAACGGCGGCGAGGACGACCCGGCGTCGCGCCACCGCCACCGGTCGTCCCGGCCCACCTTGCTGGTGCAGGCCGTCGCCTCGGGGCTGCGCCAGTTCGACATCCACCTCGACGACATCGACATCGTGTCGGTGAAGGTGCGCCGCGGCGGGAATGCCGCCGAGTTGTCCAAGCTCGACGACTGGGGCCCCGAGGAATGGGAGGTGGCGAACGATAAGCCCACCTCCTACGTGCGCAGGACCTGGCTGGTGCTGCGGATGAACCCGCAGCGCAACGTGGCCGCCGTGGCGGCCCGCGATTCGCTGGCGTCGACCCTGGTGGCGGCCACCGAACGGCTCGCCCAAGATCTCGACGGCCTGACCTGTGCGGCAAGGCCGTTGACCGCCGAGGAACTCGCCGAAGTCGACCGCGCGGTGCTCGCCGACCTGGAGCCGACGTGGAGCCGTCCGGGATGGCGCCGCCTCAAGCACTTCAACGGGTTCGTGACGAGCCTGTGGCTGACGCCGTCGGACATCACCACCGACAAGCTCGAGGAGCTTTGGGAGGACGACACTTTCGCCACCGTGCTGACCATCCGGCTCACGTCTCGCGGCGGCCGTCCGCAGGTGTCGGCGTGGGTGCGTTATCACACCGAGAAGCGGCTGCGCCGAAACGTGTCGTCGGGGCTGAACCGCCTCACCGGTCGTCAGCTGGCCGCGGTGCGGGCCAGCCTGCCCGCCCCGACGGCCCGCCCGCTGCTATCCGTGCCGAGCCGTCCGTTGCGCGCCGACGACGATGAGCTCTCGCTGTCCGTCGACCAGCTGCGAGGGAGCTCGGCGGGCGTACCTGTAGCGCAATGACGAGGCCCCAATCAACCGCCGAAGGCGCCCGTAACGCGATGGTCGCCGGCCTGTTGGCGTCGGGCGTGTCGGTCAACGGGCTGCAACCCAGCCACAACCCACAGGTCGCGTCGCAGATGTTCACCACGGCGACCAACCTGGACCCGTCGATGTGCGACGCCTGGCTGGCGCGGATGCTGGCGGGGGAGCAGAGCCTCGACGTGCTCGCCGGTGCCTGGTCGTCGATCCGGACGTTCGGGTGGGAGACCCGCCGCCTCGGGGTCACCGAGTTGCAGTTCCGCCCGGAGGTCTCCGACGGGCTGTTCCTGCGGCTGGCGGTGACCAGCGTGGAGTCGCTGGCGTGCGCTTACGCGGCAGTGCTTGCCGAGGCCAAACACTATGCGGAAGCGGCGAAGCTGCTCGACGGCGTCGAACCCCGCCAGGCCTTCGACGAGGAGCTGGTCAGCTACGTGCGCGGCGTGCTGTACTTCCGCACCGGGCGGTGGCCGGACGTGCTCAACCAATTCTCCGAGGGCAAGGGGTGGCGTCAGCCCGAGCTGAAGGCCGCGGGGGCGGCGATGGCCACCACCGCCCTGGCCTCGCTCGGCGTGTTCGAAGAGGCGTTGCGCCGCGGCCAGGACGCCATCGAAGGCGACCGGGTACCGGGCGCGGCCAACATCACGCTGTACACGCAGGGCATGTGCCTGCGCCACCTGGGCCGCGAGGACGAGGCCGTCGAGCTGCTGCGGCGCGTCTATTCGCGTGATCCCAAGTTCACCCCCGCGCGCGAAGCGCTGGACAACCCGAACTATCGCCTGATCCTGACCGACCCCGAGACGATCGAGGCCCGCACCGACCCGTGGGACCCCGACAGCGCGCCCACCCGCGCTGAGGCGGAGGCCGCCCGTCACGCCGAGGAGGCCGCGAAGTACCTGGCCGAGGGCGATGCCGAGCTCAACGCCATGCTGGGCATGGAGCGGGCCAAGCGGGAGATCAAGCTGATCAAGTCGACGACGAAGGTGAACCTGGCGCGCGCCAAGATGGGCCTGCCGGTGCCGGTGACCTCGCGCCACACCTTGCTGCTCGGTCCGCCAGGAACCGGAAAGACCTCGGTGGCAAGGGCTTTCAGCAAGCAGCTGTGTGGGTTGACGGTGCTGCGCAAACCGGTGGTGGTCGAGACCAGCCGCACCAAGCTGCTGGGTCGGTACATGGCCGACGCGGAGAAGAACACCGAGGAGATGCTCGAGGGCGCCCTGGGCGGCGCGGTGTTCTTCGACGAGATGCACACCCTGCACGAAAAGGGCTACCAGCAGGGCGACCCCTACGGCAACGCGATCATCAACACTTTGCTGCTGTACATGGAGAACCACCGCGACGAGCTGGTCGTCTTCGGGGCCGGCTACGCCAAGGCCATGGACAAGATGCTCGAAGTGAATCAGGGTCTGCGGCGGCGCTTTTCGACGGTGATCGAGTTCTTCAGCTACACCCCGGACGAACTGGTCGCGCTGACCCGGTTGATGGGCCAGGAAAACGAAGACGTCATCACCGATGAATCGGCGCAGGCCCTCCTGCCGTCCTACACCAAGTTCTATCTCGACGAAACATATTCGGAAGACGGCGATCTCATCCGCGGCATCGACACGCTGGGCAATGCCGGTTTCGTGCGCAACGTGGTGGAAAAGGCCCGCGATCACCGCAGTTTCCGCCTGGACGACGAGGACCTGGATGCGGTCCTGGCCAGCGACGTGACCGAATTCAGCGAGCGCCAACTGCTGCGGTTCAAGGAGCTGACCCGCGAGGATCTCGCCGAGGGCCTGAACGCGGCGGTCGCCGAGAAGGCGAACTAACCGGCCAGGCAGCTACGCGCTGGTAGGCGGTTGTGTTGCACGTCAATTTGACTCGGCGTAGCCCGAGTGCCACCATGGCCTGTGCAAGCACCTCGCTAGGTGAGGCGTCTGCACGGACATAGGCCACTGACCTCGAACGTCGAGAGACGCCCAGGGTCAGGACAGCTCCTCCCGGATTAAGGGTTGAGCCCAAGTGGCTTCCGGCTCTGGTGACCGGATACGCCGTGTGGTGCCGAAGCTCTGACGAGAGGGGTGCGCGCCCAACGATTCTCGCGTTGGGTGCCTATCCCCGCGTGCAACGTATGGCATCCCCGTATGCCCTGGCCGCGAGGAGGTGAGAGCGGAATGAGTCCCGGTGATAGTCCGTATCCCAGATCGATGACCATTTCGTTGCGATCCGACCCCGGCCACGTTTCGTAGCCTGAATCGGCTCCTTCCACATATTCTCGCGCACGCCAACGCATTACGCGTGCGTGCGCGAGTGTGCGCGGAATTAGCCTGATTTGGGCGAACCACGGCTGAGTTCGGTCTCTGCTGTGAGGAGAACTCCGATGTCGTTTCCCATGTCGTGTTGCCACGCGGTGACTGAGTTATCAGCGCTGGCCTCAACACAATTCAGCGTCGACGCCGCGCGCCGCACGTCGGAGGCGCGGGCGCTGGCCGACACGATCGCGGCCGGCTAGGGGAGGGGCCCGAAATGTTCGTGGACTTCGCAACGCTCCCACCCGAAATCAACTCCGCGCGTATGTATGCCGGGCCTGGGTCGGGCCCGATGCTGGTTGCCGCGTCGGCGTGGAACGGGTTGGCCGCGGAATTGCGTTCGGCCGCACTGTCGTACGGGTCGGCGCTCTCTTCGCTGACCAGCGAGGAATGGCACGGCCCGGCATCGGCGGCGATGGTCGCGGCCGCGACGCCGTACGTGGCGTGGATGAGCACGACCGCCACCCAAGCCGAGCAGGCCGCGACCCAGGCCGAGGCCGCCGCCGCGGCCTACGAGGCCGCGTTCGCGGCCACCGTGCCACCGCCGGCGATCGCCGCCAACCGCGCACAGCTCGCGACGCTGATCGCCACCAACGTGCTGGGCCAGAACACGCCCGCCATCGCGGCTACCGAGGCGCAGTACGGCGAGATGTGGGCCCAGGACGCGGCAACCATGTACGGCTACGCCGGCTCCTCGGCCGCCGCCACTCGCCTGCCCATGTTCACCGATCCCACGCAAACCACCAGCCAGGACGGCCAAGCCCGCCAGGCCGCCGCGGTCGCCCAGGCGACCGGCACCTCCGCGGGAAACCAGCAGGCGACCGTGTCGCAGCTGAACACCGCCGTGCCCAACGCGCTGCAGACCCTGTCGTCGCCGACGGAATCGTCGACCGGATCGACGTCCGGCCTGTCGTCGATCCTGGACCCGAACAGCAATTTCTGGAACACGATCACGTCGACCGGCGCGCTCGACCCGGCGCAGGTGGTGCAGACCGTAACGAGTTCGACGCTGATCGGCGCCAGCACCGGCGCCCTCAACGACCTGGCGAGCGGCGCGCCGGTGACGACCGGCATCGGAACAAGCGCCCAGGGACTGTCGGGGTTGGCGGGCGTGGGCAATGCCGGCGCGTCGGTCTCGGCAGGACTGGGCCGCGCGTCCCTGGTCGGCCCGCTGTCGGTGCCGCCGAGCTGGGCCCCGCCAGCGCCGGTCGCCAGTCCGTTGCCGTCGGCGCTGGGCGGCACCCCGATGGTGGCCCCGCCCCCGGCGATGGCGGCCGGCATGCCCGGCATGCCGTTCAGCCCCATGGGCAACCACGGACTCGGACGCGCCGTCCCGCAGTACGGATTCCGGCCGAACTTCGTGGTGCGCCCGCCCGCCGCCGGGTAGCTCTCGGGCACGCGCGCCGTTGGCTTCGGCCGAAAACCGTTACCGCCCGGATCTTTACAACGGCGCATGGAAAAATTCGCGGTGCCGATCGCAGCGCCGCCGTGCGCCGAGAGGTCTGTGTCACGCCCGAAAGCCGCTGCGCCCTACGGGAATTCGCCCCACAGGAAATTGTCAGTGGCCCACCAGCGCCACAGCAGACTGGCCGCGTCTAGTGGTATGAACGGACCCTACGACACAGCGTGACCACACCCGCCCAGTTCGGCGATGACGACGCCGTCGGCTCGAACCGGGGCTTAATCGCATTTCGCGGAAATGGCGCGGAATCGCGCCTTTGGCAATTCCGAAAGCCGGAACTCATCGTCGATAAAGAAAGTTTTTGGCCGTCGCGTTGCGTCTCAATGCGGACACCGTCGAAGCAATACATCAGCACGCCAACCCCGCCCGTCGCGCGCATACCGGGTGATATGCGCCACTAATCGAAAGGCTGTCATGCGCCGTTCTCACACCGGTCCCGAAGGCCGCGACATCGATGTTTTACACGGCTTTACCTGGCGGGAACGCCGCCTGAATACCAACGGTGCAACATCTTTATTGCGATAGCAGCGTGGCTTGACTACTCATTCATCCGCCCTTTATGGCGCCGGTTTGCAGCTAGGAGAGTAGGGCTTGCTGTCTTCCAACCGATGGAATGTGCGTCCGCATTCGAAGGCTTGTTTCGTGAATTCCCTTCCAGGCGCGAGTTTGTCGAGCCCGCGATGCCGCGCTGGGCGTGGCCGAGACTCGAGGAGGACCTGAATGCTGGACTTCGGCGCGTATCCGCCGGAATACAACTCGGCCCGGATGTATGTCGGCGCGGGATCGGGCCCGCTGCTGGCCGCCGCCGCGGCCTGGGACGAGCTGGCCGCGGAATTGCAGACGACGGGCGCGTCGTACAGCTCGACCATCGAGACCCTCGCGACGGGCCCCTGGACGGGCCCCTCGTCGCTGGCGATGGCGGCCGCGGCCGCCCCGTACGTCGCGTGGATGCACGCCACCGGGGCGCAGGCCGAGGAGGCCGGCGCGCGGGCCAAGCTCGCCGCCGGCGCCTACGAGACGGCATTCGCGGCCACCGTGCCACCGCCGGTGATCGCGGCCAACCGCGCCCTGCTCGCCACGCTGGTCGCCACCAACATCCTGGGCCAGAACACCCCGGCGATCGCCGCGACCGAGGCCCACTACATGGAGATGTGGGCGCAGGACGCCGCCGCAATGTACGGGTATGCGGCGTCCTCGGCGAGCGCGTCGGCGCTGACACCGTTCGCACCGCCACCGCGCACCACCAACGATTCGGCCGGGCCCGCCCAAGCCGCCGCGGTCGCCCAGAGTAGCGGGCAGTCCGGTTCCAACACCGCCACCCAGCTGTCGCAGCTGAGCGGCACGCTGCAGCCTGCGGCGCAATCCGTGGCGAACGCCGGCTCGTCGGCAACGTCATCGGCCGAACTGACGACGCCGAATTTCATCACCAACTGGAACGAGTTCTGGTCGGTGGTGACCGGGGTGTACTCGCCGCAGTCGTGGACCACCATCCCCGGCGGCCCGTTCCTGTCGTTCGGCCAGGCGTACGCCTGGGGACAGAACGGGCAGGGTGCGGCCGCCTATCTGGCTGGGCCGAAAGCCATCTCGGGCGCGTTGGCCCCGCTCACCAGTGGCGCCAACGCCGTCAAGCCCATGCTCAGCTCCGCGATCGGGGCGGGGCAGGTGTCGGGATCGATGGGCAAAGCCGCTCTGGTCGGCGGCATGTCGGTGCCGCAGGGCTGGACTGAGGCCGCGCCGGCACTCCGCTCACTCGCACTGCCCGCCAACCTGGCGGCGGCGCCGGCGGCGATGGCCGGCGAGGAGGGCGTGTTCAGCCAGATGGCCCTGTCCAGCCTGGCCGGACGCGCCGTCGCCGCCGCCGCAACCCGTCCGGTCGGGGGCGCCGCGACGGCGATGGGAGCGCTGGGCGGTGTTGCCGCGGAAGCCGATCCGGCCGCGGCCACCATCATCGTGATCCCATGCATCGAGGAATGACCGCGATGACCAAACCGCATGGCAGCCAGGTGCTTTCGCTCGAATGCCGAGGCAGGGGGTAGCAGGGATGTTTTACGGAGCCTTTCCGCCGGAGTTCAATTCGGGCCGGATGTACAGCGGTCCGGGCGCGGGATCGCTGGTGGCCGCGGCGACGGCCTGGCAGAGCCTGGCCACCGAACTGCAGTCCACCGCGACGTCCTATGCGGCGACGATCTCGAGCCTGACCGCCGGGCCCTGGGCGGGTCCGTCGTCGTTTGCCATGGCGTCCGCGGCGGCCCCGTACGTGACCTGGATGCAGCAAACCGCCGCGGCCGCAGCACAATCCGCGACCCAGGCCACCGAGGCGGCAACCGCCTACGAGACGGCCTTCGCCGCCCATGTGCCGCCGGCGGTGATCGCCGAAAACCGGGCGCTGCTGGTGCAATTGGTGGCGACTAACCTCTTCGGGCAGAACACGTCCGCGATCGCCGCGAACGAGGCCCAATACGGCGAGTTCTGGGCGCAGGACGCCACGGCGATGGACACCTACTTCGCGTCCTCGGCGACCGCTTCCAATAAGTTGACGGAGTTCAGCCCGGCTCCCCAGACCACCAGCGCGGCGGCCGAACCGATGCAAGCGGCCGCGGTGACGTCGGCCGCCAGCACCCCCGCCGCCAACGTGGCGAATGCCGCGGCGACGGCGGCGACCACCACGCTGCCCTACAGCGGGCCCTTCTCCGGCGCGGCGAACCTGGCGTACCTCTATCAGACGTTCATGACCAATCTCTTCAACACCGTCCCGGGCGGGGCGAGCTTCTATACCGCGACGTACAACGCCGTGAAGGTGCCGCTGGGCCTGACCACCCAGTTCAACGACGTCGGATTGTTGGTCAACTTTCCGTTGTCGCAGTGGCTCAAATTCGCCCCTCCCATCGCGTACGGTGCGTTGCCCAAGGACGCTCTCGGCGCGGGGCTCGGGGCGTTGGGCTTCGGTCGGGGCACGCTGTACAGCGCGATCAACCCCATCGCCGGCATGGGCAATGCCGGCACCCTGGTGGGCAAGCTGTCGATCCCGCCCAGCTGGGCCACGGCCACGCCGTCGGTCAGGACCGTCGCCGCCGCCCTGTCGGCCGCCGGGACCGAGGCCGTGCCGGCGGCGGCGCTGGGCGAGGGAAGCCTGTTCAGTTCGATGGGCCTGGCCGGGATGCTGGGCAGCGCGCTGGGCTCCGGGGGGCCCACCGTGGTCCGCGGCGGGGTGCGCAACCGGATGGCCGCGATCAAGGACCTCAAGGACAAGCAATCACCCGAACAGCTGAAACGCCTTGTCGCACAGATCTCGGAGAAACCCGAAAGCGTGCAGCACCACAACGTCGATCAGGAAAACCTCGACGCGCTGCTCGAGCAGCTGGCCAAGAAGCCCGGCATCCACGCGGTGCATCTGAAGAAGGGGGACAAGTCCAAAGTCCTGCCGACGGATGCCCAGTTGGGTTAGGGGACAAGGCAATCGATGTTCACGCAGCGACCGCGCGTGAGGACGGAAGGTGGACAGTGATGACAAGACTACTGGCGCTCCTGAGTGCCTTCGCGACGATTGGCCTTGCCGCGCCGGCTTACGCCGATCCCGGGCCGGAACCGAGTGGTGACGACGGAGGCTTCATCGCGGCGCTCCACCAAGCCGGCTTCAGCTTTGCCACGCCGGGTTCGGCCGTCGCCGCCGGGCGGGCGGTGTGCTCGTGTTTGAACAACGGCGAACCCGGCCTGGAGGTCGTCCACGACGTGAAAACCCACAACCCCGGCATGGACATGGAGATGGCATCCAATTTCGCCCTGCTTTCCGCGAAGTTCTACTGCCCCAACCAACTCTCCAAGGCCTGACCCGTCGGCCGTCCGCCTGGGCGGCCGAACGCCTCGCCGCCGCATGGGAGAATCACGAGTCATGAGACTGCTGGCGGCGCTGGGCGTCGGCGTTTCGGTCGCCCTCGGTCTGACCCCGCTCGCGCACAGCGACCCGGGGACGACCGGCGGCGACGAGGCCGCTTTTCTCGCGTCGCTGCGCGGCGCCGGCATCACGTACTCGACCCCGGATGGGGCGATAAAGTTCGCCAAAGCCGTGTGCGTGTCGATGGCAAACGGCGAGTTGGGTCCCCAAATGGTGGACGAATTGAAGAGCCAAAACCCCGGACTCACCGACGACCACGCGACGTCGTTCTTGGCGATTGCGGCGAAATTCTATTGCCCGCAGCAACTTAACAGAAGGTAGCCCCGTAGCAGGCGGCCTCCCTGCGCATCTCAGACGCGAAATCCCTTGCGCTTAGCGAACCTTCACGCCGCGGGCGTCCGAGGTCGGTGGAGCCGGCCCCGGCGCCGAATGCCGATCCTGAGAATTTCTCAGTCGAAGGACGCGTTGGAGCGGCGCCGGTGCAACACATGGAATACACATATGCTCCACCGGCGAATCTCATGAATTCCATTTGAGCCGTGGCTTGTTTGCGGGAAGGCCGCATATTCGCTCCTACCCTGGCGCCAGAGGAGGACGGGAGGCAACGGGTGGACTTCGGGGCGCTGCCACCAGAGGTCAATTCAGGACGGATGTACGTGGGTGCCGGATCGGGGCCCCTGCTGGCCGCCGCCGCGGCATGGGATGCGCTGGGAGCCGAACTGTATTCCTACGCGGCGGCCTACAGCTCGACGATCGCCGGCATGACCGTCGGGTCCTGGCTGGGACCGGCGGCGGCGTCGATGAGCGCCGCGGCCGCGCGCTACGTGGCATGGGCCACGGCGACGGCCGCCCAGGCAGAGCAGGTGGCGACCCAGGCCAGGCTCGCCGCCGCGGCCTACGAGACCGCGTTCGCGGCGACGGTGCCCCCACCGGTGATCGCTGCCAACCGCAGTCTCTTGATGACGCTGATCGCCACGAACATCCTCGGCCAGAACACCGCGGCCATCGCGGCGGCCGAAGCGGAGTACGCCGAGATGTGGGCCCAGGATGCCGTGGCGATGTATACCTACGCCGCCTCGTCGGCCGCGGCCACGCGGCTGACGCCCTTCACCGAGCCGCCGCGGACCACCGATTCGTCCGCGGTGGCACGACAATCCGCGGCGATCGCGCAAAGTGCCGCCTCGGACATCCCGTCCGAGCTGTCGGCCTTGATCAACGTGACGCCGACGATGCTGCAAGGACTTGCGGCGACCCCGTCGGCCGCGGCGGCGACGCCGGCGGCATCGATCATCGAAGCCATTTACCCCATCACGGCCGCCCTGCGGCCCTTCTTCGCGGCCGTCACCGGCGCGTACAGCCCCATTGGCGCGATCATCGTGCCCGGCGGATGGTGGCTGCTGTCGCTGCAGGCTCTGGGGCTGTCCCAAAACGCGCCGGGCGTCGCCGAACTGCTTGGCGGCGGAAGGGCCATCGCCGGGGGGCTGTCGCCGCTTGCGCCGCTGCGGGGCGGTTACGTCGCCGCGGTGACACCGGAGCTCGGGGGCGTGGCCGGGTCGATGGGCCGCGCGACCCTGGTCGGATCCCTGTCGGTTCCGCAGGGCTGGGCCACCGCCGCCCCCGTCATGAAGACGGTCGCGTCGGTACTGCCGGGCGCGAGTTTGGGAGCCGCCCCGGCGATGACCGCCACGTCGCAGGGCGCAATGTTCGGCGAGATGGCCATGGCGAGCGTGGCCGGACGCGCGCTGGCGGGCGCGGGTGTGCGCACCGTCAGCAACGGCACGACCGGCGTCGCCGCGGCGGCCACCGACGGCGTCGCGACCACCGCCACGATCATCGTGGTGCCGGCGGATTGATGGGCCTTGACATGACACCAATGGCATTGATCCAGCGGACCGCGGGGGACGACCGATGTCTTCGGTGACCTCACCGCCGCAAACGTCGGCGATTCACGGCATGTTTGCCAGCACTCCCGGTTCGTCGGCGGCCAGCGGCCCGGGTGGCGCGGGAAGGGCACGCCGATGAATTTCGCAGTGCAGCCACCCGAAATCACCTCCGGCCAGATGTACACCGGCCCTGGGGCGGGACCGATGCTGGCGGCCGCCGCCGCCTGGGAGGCGTTGGCCGCCGAGCTGCAGTCCACGGCGTCGTCCTACGGTGCGATCGTCGAGGGCCTGGCCAACGAGGCGTGGGCCGGCCCGTCGGCGGTCGCGATGGCCGCCGCGGCCGCGCCCTACGTGGCCTGGATGTCGGAGACCTCGGCGCAGGCGAAGACGGCGTCCGTGCAGGCCACGGCGGCGGCGGGCGCCTACGAGAGCGCCTTCGCGGCGGTGGTGCCGCCGACCGAGATCGCGGCCAACCGCGTCCGGCTGGCAACGCTGTTGGCAACCAACGCCTTCGGGCAGAACACCGCCGCGATCGCCGCCACCGAGGCCGAATACGCGGAAATGTGGGCCCAGGACGCCGCCGCGATGTACGCCTACGCCGGCGCGTCGGCGGCCGCCACGCGACTGGCACCGTTCACCGAGCCGCCCCAGACCACCAACGAAACCGGGATCGCCGCGCAGGCGGCCGCGCTGGGCGAGGCAAGCGGCACCGCCGCGGCCACGGACGCGGCGGCCCCGCCGTCGGGCATCTTCAGTGACCTGCTCGAGGCCATCGGCAACGCGTCCCGCGGTTACATGGAGTTCTGGGACCAGGTGCTCAACACCCTGACCGGGTCGCCGTTGGCCGGGACGACGTGGCAGAACACCTTCGGGATCCTCGCCGACATCGGCCGGTTCAGCACCGTCGCCAACGACAGCATGAGCCCGATCAACCTCGCCATGACCGAGTTCAAGATGTTCTACAACCTACCGGTCGAGGGCCTGGACATCCCGAAGTCCGCGCTGGGGGCCGGTCTCGGGATGCGGTCGGCCGGCGCGGGCCTGACGAGCGCGGTATCGGCGGGCATGGGTGAGGCGAACGTGGTGGGCAAGCTGTCGGTGCCACCGGCCTGGGCCTCGGCCACCCCGGCGATCCGGCTGGCCAGCGGCCTGGCGCCGAGCGCCGGCATCGCCGCGGCGCCCGCGGCCGCAATCCCGGGCAGCCTGCTCGGTCAGATGGCGCTGGGCAGCCTGACCGGAGGTGCCCTCGGCGCCGTCACGCCGCAGGTCGTGAGCGGCAGGGGCGTGCGGGCCCGCGCCGGGGGAGCGACGAAGCCCGCCGAGCCCGTGAAACTCGACGACGTCATCGCCAAGCTGCAAAAACAACCGGAAGCCGTGCAGCACTGGAACGTCGACAAGGCCGGACTCGACGATCTGCTCGACCAATTGTCGAAAAAGCCCGGCATCCACGCGGTGCACGTGTCCAGCGGAGACAAGCCGAAGGTGACGTTGCCCGACGCCCGGCTCGGCAAGGCGGGATCGGCATGAAACGTTTCGCTGCGCTGCTCGGCGCCGTCGGCGTGATCGGTTTCGCGGCGCCCGCGCACGCCGAGCCGGAGGGTGACGATGCCGCGTTTTTGGCCAACCTCGACAGTTCCGGCATCACCTATAGCAGCCCCAGCCAAGTCATCACGTCCGCCAAGGCCGTGTGCGGGTTGATGGGCCGCGGCGAAACCGGTTTGCAGGTCGTCAGCGACATCAAGGATCAAAACCCCGGGATGACGATGGACGCCGCCGCCAAGTTCGCGGCCCTCGCCTCGAGCGCCTACTGCCCCCACCACATCACGCCCAAAGCCGGTTAGCCTGAGACTCGCCGCCCGCGGGAGGATACCTCCCGACGTCGGCGGTTCGGTTGGGCTCCACTTGCGGTTAATCCGGATTTGGTTAGCTCCCTTCGCCGTCGAGCCACCGGGAAGGAGCGTGTCGTGGAAACGCTGAGCGCCGTCGATTTCGCGCTCCGCCTGGGCGTCGGCGTGGGTTGCGGCGCCCTCATCGGCCTGGAACGGCAGTGGCGGGCCCGTCGGGCCGGCCTGCGCACCAACGCGCTGGTTGCCGGCGGCGCAACCCTGTTCGTCCTGTACGCCGCGGCCACGTCGGATTCCAGCCCGACCCGGGTCGCGTCCTATGTGGTGTCGGGCATCGGCTTCCTCGGCGGTGGCGTGATCCTGCGGGAGGGCGTCAACGTTCGCGGCCTCAACACCGCCGCCACCCTGTGGTGTTCGGCGGCCATCGGCGTGCTGGCCGCTTCCGGGCACCTGGTCTTCGCGTTGATCGGCACCGGCACGGTCATCGGCATTCACGTGCTGGGGCGCCCTCTCGGCCGGTTGATCGACCGCGACAACAGTGCTGACGAAGACGAAAGCCTGCTGCCCTATCTGGTGCAGGTGGTCTGCCGCCCCAAGCACGAGAAATACGCGCGCGCCCAGATCGTCCAGCACGCCGGCGGCAACGACATCACGCTTCGCGGGATCCACACCGGGCATCCGGCCGACGACGAGATCACCTTGACCGCCCACCTGCTGATGGACGGCGACGCCCCCGCCCGGCTGGAGCGGCTGGTGGCCGAGCTATCCCTGCTGCCCGGCGTTCGCGCGGTCCAGTGGTACGCCGGCAACGACGTGCAGACCGACGATCGTCGCTGAGCGGCGCGGCGGTCGTCGTAGTCTTACCGGTGTGAGCGCCCTCTCCGGCTTCCTGTCCGCCTTGCCCCCGCAGATGCGGGACCCGGTGCTGCTCGCCATCCCGTTCTTCTTGCTGCTGCTGACCCTCGAATGGACCGCGGCCCGCAAGCTGGAACACCTCGCGGCCGACGCCGCGCGGCCCCCGTCGGGGGCGCACCGCACCCGCGACTCGCTGACCAGCATCTCGATGGGGCTGGTTTCGGTGGCCACCACCGCCGGCTGGAAGACCCTGGCCCTGCTCGGCTACGCCGCGATCTATGCCTACGTGGCGCCGTGGCACCTTTCGGTGGCCACGTGGTACACGTGGGTGATCGCGATTCTCGGCGTCGACCTGCTGTACTACGCGTACCACCGTATCGCCCACCGGGTGCGGTTGATCTGGGCGACCCATCAGGCCCACCACTCCAGCGAGTACTACAACTTCGCCACCGCGCTGCGCCAGAAGTGGAACAACAGCGGCGAGATCTTGATGTGGATCCCGTTGCCGCTGTTGGGAATTCCGCCATGGATGGTGTTCTTCAGCTTCTCCGTGAACTTGATCTACCAGTTCTGGATCCACACCGAGCACATCGACAAGCTGCCGCGGCCGTTCGAGTTCGTCTTCAACACGCCGTCGCACCACCGGGTGCACCACGGAATGGACAAGGTGTACCTCGACAAGAACTACGGCGGCATCTTCATCATCTGGGACCGGCTGTTCGGCACCTTCCAGCCCGAGCTGTTCCGCCCCCACTACGGCCTCACGAAGCAGGTGGACACCTTCAACATCTGGAAGCTGCAGACGCGCGAATACGTCGCGATCGCCCGCGACTGGCGAACCGCGACCCGGCTGCGGGACCGGCTGGGCTACGTGTTCGGCCCGCCCGGCTGGGCCCCGCGCACGGCCGGCCCGACCGATGCCGCCGCCACGCTCGTGACCTCTCTGTAACATCGGCGCTGCGCGGCGCGAAAAGCTGAACGTGGAGGACGGTTACGCCGTAACCTCGACCTCCCGTCGGTGTCCGCCCGATGGATCGGAGTTCATGGTGCATCGCCTGGCAACGCGCGCCTTCGCCGCGTCGGTTACTGTCGCCGCGCTCGCCTCCTTGCTGCCGGCCGCGCCGACAAAGGCCGATGTCCTGGTGTATCCGGGCATGGAGATACGCCAGGACAACCGCGTCTGCACGTTGGGATACGTCGACCCGGCCCTGAAGGTCGCGTTCACCGCGGGGCACTGCCGCGGCGGGGGCGGAGTGGTGACGGATCGGGGCGGCACCGTCATCGGCCGCCTGGCGGCCTTCCGGGACAACACCCCCAGCGGGACGACGGTGTCCACGAGCCAGGTGATCAACGATTACGAGGCGATCGTGCTGGACAACGACGTCACGGCGAACAACATCCTGCCGAGTGGTCGTCCGCTGGTCTCCGACCCCGGACTGGCGCTGGCGCCCGGGCAGCCGATCTGTCACTACGGCGTGATCACCGGGGAGACCTGCGGGACGGTGCAGAGCGTGAACAACGGCTGGTTCACCATGTCCAACGGCGTGCAGAGCCACAACGGCGACTCCGGCGGGCCGGTGTATCTGGCGCCCGGTGGCGGCCCGGGACAGCTCGTCGGGATCTTCAACAGCGTGTGGGGGGACTTCCCCGCGGCGGTGTCGTGGGGGGCCACCTCGCAGCAGGTTCGCGAGGATCTCGGGGCGCGGGACAACGCGCGTTAGGGCCCCGATCGGACGCCGTCAGCGCGCCTTGGCCAGCGCGAATACCGGAATCGTGGGCGCCGCGGCGCGGAACTCCTCGTCGCTGCTGTCCGGCGTCAGCCCCGCGACGTAGTCCTTGACCTGCCAGTACCACCGGGACAGGTAGCGCCGCAGCAGATCGGGCTTGGCCGCGTCGTCGACCTCGGTGGCGCAAACGCGGTGCCGGCGCCACCGAGGACCCACCTCGACGACGGCCGCGGCCCGGACGTTGCGCGCCCACTGGGTGTTGCCGCGGGGCGAGACCAGGTAGTCCACCCCGTCGACGGTCAGCAGGTTGACCACGACCGCGCGCTGCTTGCCCGACTTGCGGCCGCGAACGCGCAGCGCACGGGTGCCGGCGATGCTGATCCCCGCGTCGGCAAGCCAGCGGATCACCACGTTGGCCGCGCGGGCGGCCCGGTTCGGCTCCTCATAACGCGTGGGCATGGCGGGTCCTTCCGGCGAAGCTCCTCGGAATTAACGAGAGCGGCGCTCTCGCTTTGATGACGCTGCCACACCCCGGTTCGGAAAGCAAGAGCAGCGTTCTCGGTTGTGTCAGACTGACCGCGTGGGCAAACGCCAGCAGTCGCGGGAACAGATCGAGGCGCGCATCATCGAACTCGGTCGCCGCCAGCTGGTGGAACGCGGTGCGGCCGGACTGTCGGTGCGCGCCATAGCCCGCGACCTGGGCATGGTGTCCTCGGCGGTGTACCGGTACGTCGCCAGCCGCGACGAGTTGCTGACCTTGCTGCTGGTCGACGCCTATTCCGACCTGGCCGACACCGTGGAACGCGCCCGCGAAACCGTGAGAGAACTGTGGAGCGACGACGTCATCGCCATCGCGCGGGCGACCCGGCGGTGGGCCGTCGCGCACCCCGCGTGCTGGGCGCTCCTATACGGCAGCCCGGTCCCCGGTTATCACGCGCCTCCGGAGCGCACGGTGGCCGTCGGCACCCGGGTCGTCGCGGCGTTGTTCGACGCCGTCGCGGCCGGAATCGCCACCGGGGACATCCGCCTGACCAATGACCTTGCGCCGCAACCGATGTCGTCGGACTTCGAACGCATCCGGCACGAATTCGGATTTCCCGGTGACGATCAGGTGCTTGCCAAGTGCTTTTTGTTGTGGGCCGGGGTGCTCGGTGCCATCAGCCTGGAGGTGTTCGGGCAATACGGCGCGGACACCCTGACCGACCCGGAAGCGATCTTCGACACCCAGGTGCGACTGCTGGTGGACGTGCTCGCCCAGCATTGACGCCTTGGAGCGCCGGCGGGACAGGGGCAGCGAATTAGAACGTGTTCACCCCGGGATTTCGGGCGCGGAACGATTCGGCATGGCAAAGTCGTTCGGCCCCTTTCTGGCGGCCCGGCGGCTGGACTATTGTGCGAGACGATGACCCCTCTTCTCGAGTCGCCGACGCAGATCGCCTGGGTTACCACCGACCTCGACGCGACAGAAACGGCGCTCACCGGCCTGTTAGGTGTCAGGAAGTGGGTACGCATCCCCGACGTGCACTTTGCTCCGGACGCCTGCAGCTATCACGGCAAGCCCGCCGATTTCATCGCCAGTATCTCCCTGAGCTATCTCGGCGACATGCAGCTGGAGCTGATCCAACCGGTGCGGGGCGAGAACATCTATAGTGACTTTTTGCGCGAGTGCGGGGCCGGTTTGCACCACATCTGCATGGAGGCCGAGGGCCCCGAGCAATTCGAGGCGGCGCTGGTCCAGGCCGCCGAGCGGGGCGCCGCGGTCGTGCAGCAAGGCGTGATGCCCGGCGGAATCCAATTCGCCTACGTCGCGGCGCCGCAGGCGGGAGTGCCGTTTGTGGAGTTCGCATACATCGCGCCCGAAATGAGGGCGTTTTACGACTACATCAAACAGGAGCAGCGGCGATGACTAGCGCCGGCGACGATGCAGAGCGCAGCGATGAGGAGGAGTGGCGCCAATGAGCACCGAGATACCGCCAACAGTCAGCGCCAACGACGTGACGTCGTGGTCCGACGAGGTCGACGTGTTGGTGATCGGCTTCGGCATCGCCGGCGGATGCGCCGCGGTCAGTGCGGCGGCCGAGGGGGCGCGGGTGCTGGTGCTCGAACGCGCGGCCGCGGCCGGCGGAACCACTTCCCTTGCCGGAGGGCACTTTTACCTCGGCGGCGGGACCGCGGTGCAGCAGGCGACCGGTCAGGACGACTCCGCCGAGGAGATGTACAAGTACCTCGTCGAGGTGTCGCGTGAGCCCGAACTCGACAAGATCCGCGCCTACTGCGACGGCAGCGTCGAGCATTTCAACTGGCTGGAAGACTTGGGCTTTCAGTTCGAGCGCAGCTACTACCCGGGCAAAGTCGTCGTGCCGCCGGGCACCGAGGGCCTCAGCTACACGGGCAACGAAAAGGTGTGGCCCTTCTGCGAGCGGGCCAAGCCGGCGCCGCGCGGGCACTCCGTGCCGGTCCCCGGCGAGCTGGGCGGCGCGGCCATGGTCATCGACCTGCTGGTGAAACGCGCCGACGCCCTGGGCGTGCAGACCCGCTACGAGACCGGGGCGACCAATCTGATCCTGGACGACGACGGCGCCGTGGTCGGCGTCGCCTGGAAGCACTTCACCGAAACGGGCGCCATCAAGGCCAAGGCCGTCATCATCGCGGCCGGTGGTTTCGCGATGAATCCGGAGATGGTCGCCGAGCACACTCCCGCTTTGGGCCAGCCGCGGCGCACCAAGCATCACGGGCTGGCGGCGCCTTACATCCTGGGCAACCCCAACGACGACGGGCTGTCCATC
The DNA here is from genome assembly GCF_035666375.1 of Mycobacterium sp. 5-140-3-2. NCBI lineage: Bacteria > Bacillati > Actinomycetota > Actinomycetes > Mycobacteriales > Mycobacteriaceae > Mycobacterium > Mycobacterium sp. 5-140-3-2. Next base: position 2,797,602 of record NZ_CP142025.1, on the reverse strand, counting down.
CGGATGGGGGTCTCGGCGGGCGGGGCCACCAAGCACATGGACGAGCTGTTCATCACCGCGGCGGCCTACCCGCCCGAAGTCCTGCTGACCGGTGTCATCGTCAACAAGGAGGGCAAGCGCTTCGTCGCCGAGGACTCCTACCATTCGCGCACCTCGGCGTTCGTGCTCGAGCAGCCGGAGCAGACCGCCTACCTGATCGTCGACGAGGCGCACACCGAGATGCCCGCGATGCCGCTGATCCGTTTCCTCGATGGCTACGAGACGATCGCGGAAATGGAAGCCGCGCTTGGCATCCCGGCCGGCAACCTCGCGGCCACGCTGGACCGCTACAACGAGTTCGCCGCCGCCGGTGAGGATCCCGATTTCCACAAGCAGCCGGAATTCCTTGCGCCGCAAGACAATGGGCCGTGGGCGGTGTTCGATTTGTCGCTCGGGCGCGCGATGTACTCGGGCTTCACGATCGGCGGCCTCGCGGTGACCGTCGACGGTGAGGTGCAACGGGACGACGGCACCGTGGTGCCCGGCCTGTATGCCGCCGGCGCCTGCGCGTCCAACCTCGCCCAGGACGGCAAGGGTTACGCCAGCGGGACACAGCTGGGTGAGGGTTCGTTCTTCGGGCGCCGCGCCGGAGCGCACGCGGCGCGGCGGGCCGGGGGAGCGTAGGCGCGCGACGACCCAGCGCCGGAGCGCACGCGGCCCGGCGGGCCGGGGCAGCGTAGGCGCGCGACGACCCAGCGCCGGAGCGCACGCGGCCCGGCGGGCCGGGGCAGCGTAGGCGCGCGACGACCCAGCGCCGGAGCGCACGCGGCGCGGCGGGCCGGGGCAGCGTAGCCGCTAGACCTGCGCGGGCTCCTTTTCGACCGGCCCCAGCTGCCACGCGCCGCCGCCGAGCAGGTGCAGCTGCTGCTCGTGGTGCTGCTCGACGGCGGGCCGATGGCTCACGCTCACGAGCACGCATTCCGGCAGCTCCGCCCGAACCAGTTGGTACAGCGCGTATTCCAGGCCGCCGTCCAGCGCGGAGGTCGCCTCGTCGAGGAAGACCGCCTTCGGCCGGGTGAGCAGGACGCGCGCGAACGCGACGCGTTGCTGCTCGCCGGGGGACAGCACTTTGGCCCAGTCCTGCTCCTCGTCCAACCGGCTGATGAGCGGCGCCAGAACAACCTTGGTGAGCACGTCGCGCAGTTGGTCATCGGCGACGCCGTCCGGCGAATTCGGGTAACACACGACGGTGCGCAACGTGCCGAGCGGCACATATGGCAACTGCGACAAGAACATCGTCTCGTTGTCGCCATCCGGACGGCACAGCGTTCCCGAGGCGTACGGCCACAATTCGGCCAGGCTGCGCAGCAGCGTCGTCTTGCCCGCTCCGGAGCGTCCGGTGATCACCAGGCTGTCGCCCAGGTCGAGCTGGATGTCCAGCGAGTCGACCAGCTGGTCGCCCTCCGGCGTGCGCACCTCGATGCCGCGCAGTTCGACGGCGGTCTCCTCGCTGGGTTTGACGAGAATGGTGGGCAGCGCGCGGCCCTTGTCGTTGGCGTCGACGAGGCCGTGCAACCGGATGATCGCCGCCCGGAAGGCCGCGAACGCGTCATAGTTGTTGCGGAAGAACGACAGTGAGTCGTTGATGTTGCCGAACGCCTGCGCGGTCTGGGTAACATCGCCGAAGGCGATCTCCCCGGTGAACAGGCGCGGCGCCTGAATCGCCAACGGCAGCGGAATGATGGTCTGCGTCGCCGACCAGTTCCATCCGTTGAAGATGATGGTCCGGCGGACGTACCTGCGGTAGTTGTCGATGATCGGCGTGAAGCGCCGCCACAATTGGGTACGTTCGACGCGCTCGCCACGGTAGAAGCCCACCGCCTCCGCGGCGTCGCGCAACCGCACCAGGGCGTAACGGAACGCGGCGTTGAGTTTCTCGTTGTTGAAGCTCAGCCAAATCAGCGGGCGCCCAAGCCAAATCGCGACCACCGTCACGATCAAGACATAGACCAGGACGGTCCAGAACATCGCACGCGGCACGTTCACACCGAACAGATTGAAGTCCCCGGACAGGTTCCACAGGATCGCGGCGAACGAGATCACCGATGCCACCGCGTTGACGGCACCGAACAGCAGGGTGCTGGTCGTCCCGTTCGACGGGATGTTCGGGGTGCCGCCCACCCCCGCGGTGAAGATGTCGATATCCTGTTGGATGCGCTGATCGGGGTTGTCAATCGTCTTGTCGATGAACAGATCCCGGTAATAGGCCCGGCCCGCGAGCCAGTCGTCGGTGAGATGGCCCGTCAGCCACATGCGCCAGGCGATGATGAACCGCTGCGTCAAATAGATGTCGAGGATCACCCGGGCGATGAAGATGGCCGCCAGCAGGATGAAAATCCCGAGCGAGACCCAAAAGTTGTGGATCCCGGAGTGTTTGACTTCCTCGTTGCCCGTGGCGAGCCCCTTGAGTGCCACCTGCAAAGCCGTGTACATGTCGTTGCTCTGATAGCTGAACAGCACGTTGAGCCGGACCGAGAACAGCACCAGCAGTAGCAGCACACCGAGTCCCAGCCACGCCTTGACGCTGGTCGGCCCGACGAAGTAGCCGCGCGTGATCCGCCAGAATTGACGGCCCCACGGGGTCAGGTACCTGGCGGCGACCAGCGCGGCCAGCAGACAGACGGCACCGATGACCCAAGCGATGGCGAGCCACCGCAGGGAGTCCTGAAATGCCGACGACCAATCAATGGACGGTTTGAAGAGCTTCGAGTCCAATTTCGGCGTCTCCTTCTGAGGTCGGCACTTCCCCGCAAGCTACCCGAGCCCGCAAGCTACCCGAGCGGTTGTCGATAGGCTGCGCAGATGAGCATCGACGCTCCGTCCAGCCAGACCGTACATGCCGGCCGACTCGTCGCGCGCCGGCTCAAAGCCAGCGGAATCGACACCGTCTTCACGCTGTCCGGCGGTCACCTGTTCTCGATCTACGACGGCTGCCGCGACGAGGGTATCCGGCTGATCGACACCCGCCACGAACAGACCGCGACCTTCGCCGCCGAGGGCTGGTCGAAGGTGACCAGGGTCCCGGGCGTGGCGGCGCTGACCGCGGGGCCGGGCGTCACCAACGGGATGAGCGCGATGGCGGCGGCGCAGCAGAACCAGTCGCCCCTCGTGGTGCTGGGCGGCCGGGCGCCGGCCCAGCGCTGGGGGATGGGCTCGCTGCAGGAGATAGACCACGTGCCGTTCGTCGCGCCGCTGGCCCGCTTCGCCGCCACCGCGCAATCGGCGGCCGACGCCGGGCGGCTCGTCGATGACGCGTTGCGCGCCGCGGTCGGCGCGCCGTCGGGCGTGGGATTCGTCGACTTCCCGATGGACCACGTGTTCTCCATGTCGGACGACGACCCGCGCCCCGGGGCGCTTATCGACGTGCCGCCGGGACCCGCACCCGATGACCAGGCGCTGACCCGGGCCGTCGGTCTCCTGGCCGCGGCGAAGCGCCCGGTGATCATGGCCGGCACCAACGTGTGGTGGGGACACGGCGAAGCCGCACTGCTGCGCCTGGCGGAGGAACTCCAGATTCCGGTGCTGATGAACGGGATGGCCCGCGGCGCGGTCCCGGCCGACCACCCGTTGGCGTTCTCCCGGGTTCGCGGAAAAGCGTTGGGGGAGGCCGACGTTGCGCTGATCGTCGGCGTGCCGATGGATTTCCGGCTCGGCTTCGGCGCGGTGTTCGGGCAACAGACCCAGCTCGTCGTGGTCGACCGTGTCCAACCCGAGCGCCGCCATCCGCGGCCGGTGCAGGCCGAGCTCTACGGTGACCTGCTGACGATCCTGGCGGCGCTGGCCACCGCCGGGGGCGCCGGGCACCGAGACTGGGTCGAGGAACTCCGGGCGGCCGAGACCGCCGCGCGCGCCAAGGAGAACGCCGAGCTCGCCGACGACCGCGTCCCGCTGCACCCCATGCGGGTGTACGCGGAGTTGGCGCCCATGCTGGACCGCGACGCCATCGTCGTCATCGATGCCGGCGACTTCGGCTCCTACGCCGGCCGGGTGATCGACAGCTACCTGCCGGGGTGCTGGCTGGACAGCGGCCCCTTCGGCTGCCTGGGTTCTGGGCCCGGCTACGCCCTGGCCGCCAAGCTGGCCCGGCCGCAGCGCCAGGTGGTGCTGCTGCAGGGCGACGGCGCGTTCGGCTTCAGCGGCATGGAATGGGACACGTTGGTCCGGCACAACGTGCCCGTCGTGTCCGTGATCGGCAACAACGGCATCTGGGGCCTGGAAAAGCACCCGATGGAAGCGTTGTACGGCTATTCGGTGGTGGCCGAACTGCGCCCGGGGACCCGCTACGACGAGGTGGCGCGCGCCCTGGGCGCCCACGGCGAGCTGGTGGCCGCACCCGGCGAGCTGCGGCCCGCCCTGGAGCGGGCCTTCGCCAGCGGACTGCCCGCCGTCGTCAACGTGCTCACCGACCCGGACATCGCCTATCCACGCCGATCCAACCTCGCGTGATGAGTGGGCGGGGCGGCCCACCGCGTACCGTTGACCTGTGCCTAAGACGACCCGCGCTCAACCCGGCCGGCTGAGCAGCCGCTTTTGGAAGCTGCTCGGCGCCAGCACCGAAAAGGACCGCAGCCGCTCCCTCACCCAGGTCAACGACTCCTCGGAATACGACGGCGAGGCGGCCGGTCTGAGCGACGAGCAGCTGCGCAAGGCGGCCGGGCTGCTCAACCTCGAGGACCTCGCCGACTCCGAGGACATCCCGCAATTCCTCGCCATCGCCCGCGAGGCCGCCGAACGGGCGAGCGGGTTGCGGCCGTTCGACGTTCAGCTGCTCGGGGCGCTGCGGATGCTGGCCGGCGACGTGATCGAGATGGCTACCGGCGAGGGCAAGACCCTGGCCGGCGCGATCGCCGCCGCCGGGTACGCGATCGCCGGGCGGCACGTGCACGTGGTGACGATCAACGATTACCTGGCGCGCCGTGACGCCGAATGGATGGGTCCGCTGATCGAAGCCATGGGGCTGTCGGTCGGCTGGATCACCGCCGAGTCGACGAGCGAGGAGCGCCGGGCGGCGTACGGCTGCGACGTCACCTACGCCTCGGTCAACGAGATCGGCTTCGACGTGCTGCGCGATCAGCTGGTGACCGACGTCGACGACCTGGTGTCGCCCAACCCCGACGTGGCCCTCATCGACGAGGCCGACTCGGTGCTGGTCGACGAGGCGCTGGTGCCGCTGGTGCTGGCGGGAACCACGCATCGGGAGACCCCGCGGCTCGAAATCATCAAGCTGGTCGGTGAACTCAACGCCGACACCGATTTCGACACGGACTCCGACAGCCGCAACGTCCACCTGACCGACGCCGGCGCGCGCAAGGTCGAAAAGGCGCTCGGCGGCATCGACCTGTACTCCGAGGAGCACGTCGGCACCACGCTGACGGAGGTCAACGTCGCGCTGCACGCGCACGTGCTGCTGCAGCGCGACGTGCACTACATCGTGCGCGACGACGCGGTGCACCTGATCAACTCCTCGCGCGGACGCATCGCCCAGCTGCAGCGCTGGCCCGACGGGCTGCAGGCCGCCGTCGAGGCCAAGGAGGGCATCGAGACCACCGAAACCGGCGAGGTGCTCGACACCATCACCGTGCAGGCGCTGATCAACCGCTACGCCACCGTGTGCGGCATGACCGGCACCGCGCTGGCCGCCGGCGAGCAGCTGCGCCAGTTCTACAAGCTCGGTGTGTCGCCGATCCCGCCGAACAAGCCCAACATTCGCGAAGACGAGTCCGACCGGGTCTACATCACCGGCGCGGCCAAGAACGACGCGATCGTCGCGCACATCGCCGACGTCCACGAGACCGGGCAGCCGGTGCTGGTCGGCACCCGCGATGTCGCCGAGTCCGAGGACCTGCACGAACGGCTGCTGCGCCGCGGCGTGCCCGCGGTGGTGCTCAACGCGAAGAACGACGCCGAGGAGGCCCAGGTCATCGCCGAGGCCGGCAAGTTCGGCGTGGTCACCGTGTCGACGCAGATGGCCGGGCGCGGCACCGACATTCGGCTCGGCGGCTCCGACGAGGCCGACCACGACCGCGTCGCCGAGCTGGGCGGGCTGCACGTCGTGGGCACCGGCCGGCACCACACCGAGCGGCTGGACAACCAGCTGCGGGGCCGCGCCGGGCGGCAGGGCGACCCGGGGTCGTCGGTGTTCTTCTCCAGCTGGGAAGACGACGTCGTGGCGGCCAACCTGGACCACAACAAACTGCCGATGGAGACCGACGAGGACGGCCGGATCGTCAGCCCCAAGGCGGCCGGGCTCCTCGACCACGCCCAGCGGGTCGCCGAGGGCCGCATGCTCGACGTGCACGCGAACACCTGGCGCTACAACCAGTTGATCGCCCAGCAGCGCGCCATCATCGTCGATCGGCGAAATACGTTGCTGCGCACCGCGACCGCGCGCGAGGAGCTCGCCGAGCTGGCGCCCAAGCGCTACGAGGAACTGGCCGAGGAGATCTCCGAAGAACGCCTCGAGACGATCTGCCGGCAGATCATGCTCTATCACCTGGACCGCGGCTGGGCCGACCATCTGGCCTACCTGGCCGACATCCGCGAGAGCATCCACCTGCGGGCGCTGGGCCGGCAGAACCCGCTGGACGAGTTTCACCGGTTGGCCGTCGACGCGTTCGCGTCGCTGGCCGCCGACGCGATCGAGGCGGCCCAGCAGACCTTCGAGACCGCGAACGTCCTCGAGGAGGAGCCGGGACTGGACCTGTCCAAGCTGGCGCGGCCGACGTCGACGTGGACGTACATGGTCAACGACAACCCGCTGTCGGATGACACGCTGTCCACGCTGAGCCTGCCCGGCGTGTTCCGCTAGACCCACTCGCCGAGCGTGCGGCCAGCCGGGCGTTCGCGTTCGAGTGTGCGCCCAGCCGGGCGTTCGGCGTGGAGTCGCGTTAAGGTCACGGCTCATGGAGCCGGTGCTTCCGCCCAACCGGGTGCTGACGGTCCCCAACGCGCTCAGCGCCATCCGCCTGGCGCTCATTCCGGTGTTCATCTACGCCTTGCTGGTCGCGCACGCCCACGGATGGGCGGTCGCGATCCTGATGTTCAGCGGCGCCTCGGACTGGGCCGACGGCAAGATCGCGCGGCTGCTCAATCAGTCCTCGCGGCTCGGCGTGCTGCTCGACCCCGCCGTCGACCGCCTCTACATGGTCGCCGTTCCCGTCGTGATGGCGTTCAGCGGGATCGTGCCGTGGTGGTTCGTCGCGATCCTGCTCGCACGCGATGGCCTGTTGGCCGCGACGCTGCCGCTGCTGTGGAGCCGCGGACTCTCGGCGCTGCCGGTGACCTACATCGGCAAGGCGGCGACGTTCGCCCTCATGTCGGGCTTTCCGCTGGTGCTGCTGGGCACGTGGGACGCGCTGTGGAGCCGGGTGGTGGGCGCCTGCGGGTGGGCCTTCCTGATCTGGGGCTTGTACGGCTACCTGTGGGCGTTCGTGCAGTATGCGGTCCAGATGACGCTGGTGTTGCGCCGCATGCCCAAGGTCGATCGCGGGTCGCGCCCGCCGGCCGTGGCGAAGGCGACCGACCATGGCTGACGTGGACCGCCGGCTCGGCGGCTATGACCCCAACGCCGGTCACAGTGCGCACGTGGCGGCCCGGCCGCAACAGATTCCGGTGCCCTCGCTGTTGCGCGCGCTGCTGTCCGAGCACCTGGATCCCGGCTACGCCGCGGCGGCGGCCAGGCGAGCTACCACCGAAGGACGCCAGCGCGCGTTCGGTTGGCTGTGGCAGGCCCTGGCCGCGCTCCTCATCGCCACGGTTTTCGCCGCCGCGGTCGCGCAGGCCCGTTCGGTCGCCCCCGGGGTGCGCGACGCCCAGCAACTGCTGTTGGGCAACGTGCGGGCGATGGAAGGCTCGGCGACGCAGCTGGCGCAGCGGCGCAACCAGCTCTCGACACGACTCGACGACGTGCAGCGCCGCGTGCTGGCCGACGATGCCGAGGGGCAGCGGTTGCTGAAGCGGCTCGACGCGCTCAGCGTGGCGGCCGCCAGCACGGCGATCATCGGTCCCGGCCTGAAGTTGACCGTGACCGATCCGGGCGCGAGCCCGAACCTGTCCGACGTGTCCAAACAGCGGGTCGGCGGCAGCAGGCAGATCATCCTCGACCGCGACCTGCAGCTGGTGGTCAACTCGTTGTGGGCCAGCGGCGCCGAGGCGATCTCGGTCGGCGGCGTGCGGATCGGGCCCAACGTGACCATCCGGCAGGCCGGCGGCGCGATCCTCGTCGACAACAACCCGACCAGCAGTCCGTACACCATCCTGGCGATCGGGCCGCCGCGCTCGATGCGCGACGTCTTCGACAACAGCCCGGGGCTGCAGCGCCTGAGGCTGCTGGAGATTTCCTACGGTGTGGTGGTTACGGTGGATGTTGCCGACGGTCTTTCGCTGCCCGCCGGATCCGTCCGGGATGTCAAGTTCGCCAAGCAGATTGGGCCATAGTGAGAAAAGTCCCGAACACACAGTTTCGCCTGTGCGAGACGGGAAACCCCGCATGATCGGTATCGCGGCGCTGGCGATCGGCATCGCGCTGGGCCTGGTTTTTCACCCCTCGGTGCCCGAAGTCGTGCAGCCCTATCTGCCGATCGCGGTGGTCGCGGCGCTCGACGCCGTGTTCGGCGGGTTGCGTGCCTATCTGGAGCGGATCTTCGACCCCAAGGTCTTCGTGATCTCGTTCGTGTTCAACGTCTTCGTGGCCGCGCTCATCGTCTATGTCGGCGACCAATTGGGGGTGGGCACCCAGTTGTCGACGGCCATCATCGTCGTGCTCGGTATCCGCATCTTCGGCAACGCGGCGGCCCTGCGCCGCCGGCTGTTCGGGGCGTGACGCCATGACCCGATCGAGCTCAGCGTGAGTCAGGATCCGACGGATCGCGACCCCGGCGCGGCGCCGGATCAGGCCGCGCCACACGGGCGTCACGAACAGCGCGGGAAACACCCCCGCGGCGGGTTGTCCGGCATGCTGCGCGGCGGCCGCTCCCGCCTGGGTTTCGGCACGCTGGCCGTCCTGTTGTGTCTGCTTCTCGGGATCGCCATCGTCACCCAGGTCCGCCAGACCGAATCGGGCGACTCGCTGGACACGGCACGCCCCGCCGACCTGTTGGTGCTGCTGGATTCGTTGCGGCAGCGCGAGGGCACACTCCGCAGCGAGGTGAACGAGCTGGAGAACACGCTGAATTCGCTGCAGGCGTCCGGCAACAACGACCAGGCCGCCATCCAGTCCGCCCAATCCCGGCTGGCGGCGCTGTCCATCCTGGTCGGCGCCGTGGGCGCCACCGGGCCCGGCGTCACCGTCACGATCGAGGACCCCGGGCCGGGGGTTTCCCCCGAGGCGATGCTCGACGTGATCAACGAGTTGCGCGCGGCGGGCGCGGAGGCGATCGAGGTCAACGACGCCCACCAGTCCGTGCGGGTGGGCGTCGACACGTGGGTCGCGGGTGCGCCCGGGTCCCTGACCGTCGACTCCAAAACGCTGTCGCCCGCGTATTCGATTCTGGCGATTGGTGATCCGCCCACCCTGGCCGCGGCGATGAACATTCCCGGCGGCGCGCAGGACACGGTCAAGCGCGTCGGGGCGCGGATGTCCGTCCAGCAGGCCGACCGGGTGGACGTGACCACCTTGCGGCAACCAAAACCGCACCAATACGCTCAGCCCGTCAAGTGAGCAATTCCCGAACAGACAGGATCACTCGTGAGCGATATCCCGCCCGATCTGCGCTACACCGCCGAACACGAATGGGTTCGTCGAAGCGGCGATGACACACTGCGGGTGGGCATCACCGACTTTGCACAGTCGGCGTTGGGCGATGTCGTGTTCGTTCAGCTGCCCGACGTGGGCGCGGAGCTGACCGCCGGTGAATCCTTCGGCGAGGTCGAATCGACGAAATCGGTGTCGGACCTGTACGCCCCGGTCTCGGGCAAAGTGTCGGCCGTCAACACCGATCTGGAAGGCAGCCCGCAACTGGTCAACTCCGATCCGTACGGGGCCGGGTGGTTGCTGGATGTGCAGGTATCCGACGTCGCCGAAGTGGAGTCCGCCATTTCGTCGTTGCTCGACGCGGAGGCCTACCGCGGAACACTCACCGAATGACGATTGCTAATGTCCCTGCAGCCTCGCACGGCGAGGCCGACGGTGCAGCCGGCACGTGGGGGAACCGACGTTTCGGATCGCCAAGTGGTGGGCGCATTGCAGGCCGGTGCGCGGTACCGTCGACAGATCTACCTTTTGAAGACCGGCATACCGGGCAACAAGACCTGGTGCGGAGGCCGGCCGAGCGGCCCGGACAGACAACGCCACAGCGGCCAGTGAGGAGCAGCGCGTGACGGACATGGACTCAGGAAGTCAGCAAGACCAGAATTCGGACGAAGTCACGGTAGAGACGACCTCTGTCTTTCGCGCCGACTTCCTCAACGAGCTCGACGCACCCGCGCAGGCGGGCACGGAAAGCGCGGTATCCGGGGTCGAGGGACTCCCGGCGGGTTCGGCGCTGCTGGTCGTCAAACGGGGTCCCAACGCGGGATCGCGGTTCCTGCTCGACCAGCCCACCACGTCGGCGGGCCGGCACCCGGACAGCGACATCTTCCTCGACGACGTGACCGTCAGCCGCCGCCACGCCGAATTCAGGTTGGAAAACAACGAATTCAGCGTCGTCGACGTTGGTAGTCTCAACGGCACTTACGTCAACCGTGAGCCCGTGGACTCCGCGGTGCTGGCCAACGGCGACGAAGTGCAGATCGGCAAGTTCCGCTTGGTGTTTCTGACCGGACCCAAGCAGGGTGAGGATGGAGGATCTTCGGGCTAGTGAGCGCACCCGATAGCTCGGCACTGGCCGGGATGTCGATCGGGGCGGTCCTGGAATTGTTGAGGCCGGACTTCCCCGATGTCACCATCTCCAAGATTCGCTTCTTGGAGGCCGAGGGGCTGGTGACGCCGCAACGGGCCGCGTCGGGTTACCGGAGGTTCACCGCGTACGACTGCGCGCGGTTGCGCTTCATCCTTACCGCGCAGCGTGATCACTACCTGCCGTTGAAGGTCATCCGGGCGCAACTGGACGCCCAGCCCGACGGCGAGCTACCGCCGTTCAACACCTCCTATGCCGTCCCGCGCCTGGTGTCGGTGAACCGAACCGGGGAGGCCGGCGCGGACGCGGGAGCGGACACCTCGGCGGTGGCGGCCACGCACGTCCGGCTGAGCCGCGAAGACCTACTGGCGCGTGCGGGCGTGGACGACGACCTGCTGACGGCCTTGCTCAAGGCCGGCGTCATCACCACCGGGCCCGCGGGTTTCTTCGACGAGCACGCCGTCGTGATCCTGCAATGCGCGCGGGCGCTGTCGGACTACGGCGTCGAGCCGCGGCATCTGCGCGCATTCCGGTCGGCGGCGGACCGGCAGTCGGATTTGATCGCCCAAATCGCCGGGCCGGTAGTCAAAGCCAACAAGGCCGGTGCCCGGGATCGAGCCGACGATTTGGCGCGTGAAGTTGCGGCGCTGGCCATCACGTTGCACACGTCGTTGATCAAATCCGCCGTTCGCGACGTTCTGGATCGCTGAGGACTAGACTTCGGTCGACAGCTTGGTTTCGGCGGTAGGGCGGATTTTTGACCTCGCCGCCGCTGGGAATGCCAATCCAACCGGCGCCACGAATGCGGAGGACAGACACAAATGGGTGAGGTTCGTGTTGTCGGCATTCGCGTAGAGCAGCCGCAAAACCAGCCGGTGTTGTTGCTGCGCGAAACCGACGGTGACCGTTACCTGCCGATCTGGATCGGCCAGTCGGAGGCTGCCGCCATCGCCCTCGAGCAGCAGGGTGTCGAGCCGCCTCGTCCGCTGACGCACGATCTGATCAGGGATGTCATTGCCGCGCTTGGGCATTCGCTGAAAGAGGTGAGGATCGTCGATCTGCAGGAAGGCACTTTCTACGCCGACCTGGTGTTCGACCGCAACATCACCGTGTCAGCGCGGCCCTCGGATTCGGTGGCGATAGCGCTGCGCGTCGGCGTCCCGATCTACGTCGAGGAGCCCGTGCTTGCCCAGGCCGGGCTGTTGATCCCCGACGAGACCGACGAAGAGGGCGGCACCGCCGTCCGCGAGGACGAGGTGGAGAAGTTCAAAGAATTTCTCGACAGCGTGTCTCCCGACGATTTCAAAGCCACCTAGCGCGCGCCGGGCGGATCGCGCTCGACTAGCCTGGTGGGGACATCACGGATCCGTCTCAACTGGCAACGTGATGTCGACACGCTGGCGGATAGCCCGCCCAGTTGGCCCCGGGGCGGCCATACTTTGATCACGACTTCAGGCGCGGCGGCTATCGGAAAGCGTAAGCTCACTAGCACTCGGGCCTGAGCAGACGTGGCTGCGGTGCAGCCAACAACGCAGCTAACGACGAGAGCGCGATCGCGGAGAGGAACCACCGTGAGCGAGCAGCCACGCCAAGAGCAGCTCAACCTAGCTGAGCAGGGCACCGACGCGAGTAGCGACCGCAGCATCACCGCGGCCGGCCCCCCCGTGCAGCCCGGACTTTTCCCGGACGACTCCGTGCCCGACGAACTCGTCGGCTACCGCGGTCCCAGCGCGTGCCAGATCGCCGGCATCACCTACCGGCAGCTGGACTACTGGGCGCGCACCTCGCTGGTGGTCCCGTCGATCCGCAGCGCGGCGGGCTCCGGAAGCCAGCGGCTCTACTCGTTCAAAGACATCCTGGTTCTCAAGATCGTCAAGCGGTTGCTCGACACCGGCATCTCGCTGCACAACATCCGCGTCGCGGTCGACCACCTGCGTCAGCGCGGTGTTCAGGATCTGGCCAACATCACCCTGTTCTCCGACGGCACCACCGTCTACGAGTGCACGTCGGCCGAAGAGGTCGTCGACCTGCTCCAGGGCGGGCAGGGCGTGTTCGGCATCGCCGTGTCCGGCGCCATGCGCGAGCTGACCGGCGTCATCGCCGACTTCCCGGGCGAGCGGGCCGACGGCGGCGAGTCGATCGCCGAACCCGAGGACGAGCTGGCGTCCCGGCGCAAGCACCGCGACCGCAAGATCGGCTGACGGCGCGCCCCGACAGCGCGACCGCGCGCACCCGTGGCCGAGTAAACTGGGCCGCGCATCGTATTCGAGCGGGAGAGTTCCGTGACGGCCAGTCACGGACGCCGAAGGAGCAACACCTCTCCGTCAACCTCTCAGGCACCCGGACCGCGCGAAACAATGATGCCTCTGGAAAGCGGTGACGACCCGGCCGGTCGACACCCGCCGATGGGGAAAGGCGCCCGGGACAAGCATCCGGCGCCGAATCTCTCAGGCGCCCGGCGCAGGGTGAAGACAGAGGGAGAGGGCCGTTCGTCCTCTGCCTCGATCCGTCGTCGCCCGCCTACCCAGGAGTTTCCAGTGCCCGATCAGTCCACGTTCGCCGCCCGGCACATCGGCCCGGACAGCCAGGCCATCGCGGCCATGCTCGCCGTCATCGGTGTCGACTCCCTCGACGAGCTGGCGGCCAAGGCGGTCCCGACGGGCATCCTGGATCGGCTCGCCGACAACGGCGCCGCGCCGGGACTTGACCGCCTGCCGGCACCGGCCAGTGAGACCGAGGCGCTGGCGGAGTTGCGGGCGTTGGCCGACGCCAACACGGTGGCCGTCTCCATGATCGGTCAGGGCTACTACGACACGCTCACGCCGCCGGTGTTGTTGCGCAACATCTTGGAGAACCCCGCCTGGTACACGGCGTACACGCCGTATCAGCCGGAGATCAGCCAGGGCCGGCTCGAGGCACTGCTGAACTTCCAGACGATGGTCGCCGACCTGACCGGCCTCGAGGTCGCCAACGCCTCCATGCTCGACGAGGGGACCGCCGCCGCCGAGGCCATGACGCTGATGCACCGCGCGGCCCGCGGCAAGAGCAACCGCCTGGCCGTCGACGCCGACGTCTTCGCCCAGACCGCGGCCATCCTGGCCACCCGCGCCAAGCCGCTGGGCATCGAGCTCGTCACCGCCGACCTGGCCGACGGCCTGCCCGACGGCGACTTCTTCGGCGTCGTCGCCCAGCTGCCCGGCGCCGGCGGCCGGGTCACCGACTGGACGGCTCTGGTCCAGCAGGCCCACGACCGCGGCGCGCTGGTCGCGATCGGCGCCGACCTGCTCGCGTGCACGCTGATCACGCCTCCCGGTGAGTTCGGCGCCGACGTCGCCTTCGGTACCACCCAAAGATTCGGTGTGCCAATGGGATTCGGCGGACCGCACGCCGGCTACCTGGCCGTGCACGCCAACCACGCGCGCCAACTGCCCGGCCGGCTGGTGGGGGTCTCGCTGGACGCCGACGGCAACCCGGCCTACCGGCTGGCGCTGCAGACCCGCGAGCAGCACATCCGCCGCGACAAGGCGACCAGCAACATCTGCACCGCGCAGGTGCTGCTGGCCGTCATGGCCGCGATGTACGCCAGCTACCACGGCGCCGAGGGGCTGACCGCGATCGCGCGCCGCGTGCACGCTCACGCCGAGGCGATCGCCGCCGCGCTCGGTGATGCGTTGGTGCACGACAAGTACTTCGACACCGTGCTGGCCCGCGTGCCGGGCCGCGCCGCCGAGGTGATCGCCGCGGCCAAAGCCAAGGGCATCAACCTGTGGCGTGTCGACGACGACCACGTGTCGGTGGCCTGCGACGAGGTCACCACCGACGAACACGTCGCCGCGGTGCTCGAGGCCTTCGGGGTGCAACCGGCCGAGCCGGTGTGCGCCGGCATCATCACCCGCACCTCGGAGTTCCTGACCCATCCGGCCTTCACCCAGTACCGCACCGAGACGGCGATGATGCGCTACCTGCGCACCCTGGCGGACAAAGATATCGCCTTGGACCGCAGCATGATTCCGCTCGGCTCCTGCACGATGAAGCTCAACGCGGCCGCCGAGATGGAGCCGATCACCTGGCCGGAATTCGCCCGCCAGCATCCGTTCGCGCCGGCCTCCGACACCCCCGGGCTGCGGCGTCTGATCGGCGACCTGGAGACCTGGCTGGTGCACATCACCGGCTACGACGCCGTCTCGCTGCAACCCAACGCCGGCTCGCAGGGCGAGTACGCCGGCCTGCTGGCCATCCACGACTACCACGCCAGCCGCGGCGAACCGCACCGCGACATCTGCCTGATCCCGTCGAGCGCGCACGGCACCAACGCGGCCTCGGCGGCGCTGGCCGGGATGCGGGTGGTGGTGGTGGCCTGCCACTCCAACGGCGACGTGGACCTCGACGACCTGCGCGCCAAGGTGGCCGAACACGGGGAGCGGCTGTCGACCCTGATGATCACCTACCCGTCCACGCACGGCGTCTACGAGCACGACATCGCCGACATCTGTGCCGCCGTGCACGACGCGGGGGGCCAGGTCTACGTGGACGGCGCCAACCTCAACGCGCTGGTCGGCCTGGCGCGGCCGGGGAAGTTCGGCGGCGACGTCAGCCACCTGAACCTGCACAAGACGTTCTGCATTCCGCACGGGGGCGGCGGGCCGGGCGTCGGGCCGGTGGCCGTGCGTTCGCATCTGGCGGCGTTCCTGCCCGGGCACCCGCACGCCCCCGAGCTGCCCCACGGGCATCCGGTGTCCTCGGCGCCGTACGGGTCCGCCTCGATCCTGCCGATCAGCTGGGCCTACATCCGGATGATGGGCGCCGAGGGCCTGCGCGCGGCGTCGCTGACGGCGATCACCTCGGCCAACTACATCGCCCGTCGCCTCGACGAGTACTTCCCGGTGCTCTACACCGGCGAGAACGGCATGGTGGCCCACGAGTGCATCCTGGACCTGCGCGGCATCACCAAGGCCACCGGCGTGACCGTGGACGACGTTGCAAAGCGCCTGGCGGACTACGGCTTTCACGCGCCCACGATGAGCTTCCCCGTGGCGGGCACGCTGATGGTGGAACCCACCGAGAGCGAGACCCTGACCGAAGTCGACGCCTTCTGCGAGGCCATGATCGCGATTCGCCGCGAGATCGATCGGGTGGGTGCGGGGGAGTGGTCCGTCGACGACAACCCGCTGCGCGGCGCCCCCCACACGGCCGACTGCCTGGTCATCGGCGAGTGGGACCACCCGTACACGCGCGAAGAGGCCGCATATCCGCTGGGCAAGGACTTCCGGCCCAAGGTGTGGCCGCCGGTGCGCCGCATCGACGGCGCCTACGGCGACCGCAACCTGGTCTGCTCGTGCCCGCCCGTGGAGGCGTTCGCCTGACGGCCGTGTCGGTGCGGGATCAGCTCGGCGTTCGCGCCGGGGCCTGCAACGCCAGCGGCACCAGGTATCGGCGGGCGAAGTCGCGGGCCTCGTTCGGGTTGTAGATCGGGATGACGGACTCCGGCGTCTTGATCAGCGAAATGATCAGGCGCCCGATCATCTCCCCGACGATCTCGGTGTCCAGGTCGGCGGCCAGTTCGCCACGCTCCTGCCAGCGGCGCAGCCACGTCGCGATGTAGCCGCGTGTCATGGCGATCAGGTGCTCGTCGGTCAGGTAGGCGGACAGCTCCCCGGCGGCGGGCGATTCGCGGATGCTTCGGGTCAACAACTTGGGGGCGGAGGCCTCGTGCACGAACGCGGCGAAGACTTCGGCGATCCCTTCCTCCGGTGATCCCGCGCGACCCGCGACCTCGGAGACCAGCGTGCTCAGCCGCAGCGATTCGTCCATGATGGTCAGCCGCACCAGGTTTCGCTTGTGCCGAAACCGGCGGTAGACGGTGGCGACGCCGACACCGGCGCCCTCGGCGATGTCCTGCATAGTGGTGTTGGAGAATCCGCGCTCGGTGAAGCAGGTGCGTGCCGCGGTGACGATCGTGCGGGCGGTCGGATCGAGGCTGGCCAGGCCGTCGGGCAGCGCGCCGAGCAACATCGCGGGGTCTGCCATCTGCCCTCCAGCCGGTTGGGGTATCAGGTCAATTCTGCGCTACCTCAGCGTATTCGCCGCGAGGTTCGCGAGCGCGGCGGATCAGCCGGGGTTCGGCGCCGCGAAGGAATCCAGCAGCACCGAACGGTAGCGGTCGCGGAGCCGCTCGTATTGGTAGCGGTTGTAGGCCAGGGGTTCCAACGTCAGCCGGCGCGGCAACCATCGCCAGCCCAGCTGCAACGCGGCGACGTAGACGACGAACTCGACCTGCTCGCGGGCGCCCCACCGCACCTTGAGCAGCCGGCGCATCGTGGGGTGGGCGACGGCGGCCGAACACACGACAACCGGGCGCGATGCCAGCGTGGTCAGCACTGGCCAGACCACTTGCAGCACGGGCCGCAGTTGCCGGGAAACCAGCAGCTTCGGGATCGGCGGGGCGACGAAGCTGCGATTGGCGAATTGGAGAAACTCGTTGTCGGCCAAGTCTTTTGCCGCGACGGCGTCGTAATGTTCGAGCATGTCGTGCAGGGTCGCCGGCAGCTTCCCCTGCTTGCTGGGCAATTCCAGAAACTGCAGTTCCGAACGCAGGGTCTGATAGACGACCTCTTTCTCGGCGAGGGTGAGGCGACGCCCGCACACCCGCAGATAACCCTGGTACAAGAGATTGAGACCGCTCACGGCCACCCAGGTCCACACCTGGGGGTTGAGCGCGCTGTAGCGCGTGTCGCTGAACGAGTCCTTTCCCGTGCCGCGGACGTCGCGGTGCAACCGTTTGAGATCGTCCCGCGACGCCTTCACGTCCGAGCTGTCGCCGAAGGCGGCGAGGGCGGTGAACGCCGCACTGCGGATCCCACGGTCGGTGAAGTTGTCGGCGAAGCGTCCGCTGCGGTCCACCGCGGCCGCGATTTCGCGATGCGCGACCTGGTCGAGGGCCAGGCGGCCGAACGCGGCGGCCAGCGGCGACCCCGCGAACCACCTGACGTCGTCGGCCAGCGCCCGGTACGCGGAATTCCATTCCGATTCGGGGGGCACGAACGTCGCCGCGGAAGCGTTGCCGCGCCGGTCGATTCGGCTTGTCGTCGTCATCCCGTTCCTCCTTGTGCGCGTCGGTGGGCCGTCACACGACGGTCGCCCCGATCCGGTGCCGCAAACGCATGTCCCACACCACCGCCTGCACGCCGAGGCGCGTCAAGAACCGCGGCGTGAACAGGTCCAGGACCCCCAGGAGGCGCTGCCAGCGGTCGAACCGGCGTTGCTGCGCGGCCGTCCAGCCGAACCCGAGCTTTTCGCGCAGCTGCGGGGGCAGGTACCCCAGCGTCATGAAGAGGTTCCACCCGCCGAACAGCGCCGAGACGGGGGCGGGCAGAAAATCCAGGCGCGCGATGCCGATCAGGTAGCTGCGCATGCGGTCGTCGAAGTCGAGCCGGTCGAGTTGCTCCTGCCAGTACCGGTCGGCGGCTTCGCGGTCGGCGGGCCACATTTCCGGCGGCACCTGCAATGTGGTGGCGAACACCGACGCCGCCCGGTGGATGGTGTCGGGGTCGCGTCGGGAACGGCCGCCCCGCAGCCTGCGGGTGTCCTCGAACACCGCGGCCATGCAGGAGGCGACCCACAGCTGTAACTGCGGGTCGAAGGCGTTGTAGCGCACCGGGCTTTGCGGGCCGGAGCGCACCTGGGCGTGCGCGGCGTTGACGGCCTCCCGGTACACACGGCGGTCCCGCGCGTTGCCGGCGATGGCCACGGCGATGTAGGTGAAGGTGGTGCGGGCGCGTTTGAACGGATGCTTGTACAGGTTGCCGCTGTCCACCTTGCTTTCCATCACGCCATAGGCCACACCGGCATTCGCCAGCTGCATCACGACGTTCGCCGCGCCGTAGGCGGGGGACAGCCACGGCGATATCTCCTCGGCGAGAAACGAGGTGTCGGCGGAATCCGTGTCCGCCCGCCGGTCGCGCCGCTCGGGCCGGGCCGGGACGTCCTCCGGGTCGGTGGGCAGGGGCTGGGCCATGGTGTGCCTTCCTGGGTTCGCCAACGGCTCAACGAGATTCGGTGCGGTGTGCGAAGGGGAGGCTGGCAGGCCCGGGCGGCGCCGCGCGGCCGCCGCGCCGGGCGCGCCAGGCGCTCCCGCGCCGCCAGATGGCCGAACGGGATCCGATCTGGCGCAAGGCCGGTGTCGCGGCGGCGTCCAGCGGTGCAGAGGACATCGTTGCGCTGCGTCTTCCTGGATCAACGTTGATAGAAAGAACGGTTTGTTCTATCACGAGTGTGGCACAGCCGGCCGCGATTGGATAGACGGTGCCCGAATTTTCCGGTTTTGCGTGCACGACGCCGTCGGCCACGTCGTGACCGACGCCGGGCCGGCTAACTCAGGAAGGCGTTGACCGCCGTCGCGAGCTCGGGGGACGCCGACGTCGCGATGTTCTGGTAGCTGCCGCCGCTGAGCTGGGCGACGGCTTCCCACGTCGATCGGTCCGGATCGGCCCCGAAATCGATGACGTTCACAGCGATCGGCTTGGCCGGGTCGGCGCTCTTGCGGATGAAATCCTGTAGCCCCGGACCGTCCAGGGTTTGGTCGGTGTGGGGTCCGGAGGTGATCACCAGAAGCGAATTGGCTTGGCCCGCATGGTAATTGGCCTGCATGTCTTGGTAGATCATGCGCAGCGTGGTGAACGACACCGCGCCGCCACCCGAGGAGTACTGCTTGTCCAGGGCGGCCAATAGCGCCGCCGAGCGTGGCTGGCCGCTGGAGCCGCCGACGGGATCGGCCAGCGGGCCGCTGGCCACCTCGGAGCGGCCCTCGTGACCGTCGAAGGTCCACAGGCCGACGACGGCGCTGGCGGGCAGGGCCTTGATCCGGTCCTGAAGCGCCGCAATCACGTTCGCCAGCCGGGACTTCGCGCCTTCCTGGCCGGGCATCGACTGGTCGAGCATGATCGTCGTGGCCTGCCCGGTCGACGGGGCGGCCATGGCCTCGGCAAGGGTGGCGCGCATCGGGTCATCGCCGACCGTCAGCGTGGACGGCAGCGTCGGGAAGGTGGTCACCGGGCTGCTGGGGGTTTTGACCCCGTTGACCCGGAAGCCCGCCTTCGCCAGCTTGGCCAGCTGATCGGGCTTGTGCATGAAGCGGGAGAACTCGCTGGCCGCCGTGGCCTGTTCGCGCGTGAGCCACGAACCGCTGAGCAGCACGGTGGGATAGTCGGCCACCGGCGCGGGACCCGGCGGAAGCCAGGAAGCCAAGGCGCTCTTGGCATCTGGGAGCGATTGGCCGCGCTGGAACAGCTGCTGTTCGGTGGTGATCACGGCGTGCACCGGCGCGGTCGCCGGGTCACCGGGCTTCAGCAGCGTGTTCATCGCCTCGGTCAACGAGTTGTCGGCGAGCTTGGGTTGCGCGCTCAACAGGGAGCGCACCGCGCCGGTGCCCTGGGGCACCGGGGCGCCGGGCGGTACGGACGCGGCCGCGACCGCCTCACCGGCAAGAAACGATGCGTCCCCGTTGCCGCCCATCGGCAGCGCCAATCGCAGCGACCCCCACGCGGGTAAGTTCAACCCCGCCAACGCATTCGGGTTGGTCTGCAGCCCGGGCAGTGTCGCCCAGTTCTGCTTGGCGAGGGCCGGTGCCAGTTCGGGACGCACGGCAAGCACCACCGGGGAGCTGACCAGTGAATGGCTCTCGCTGATCGTCTTCTGAGTCGCGGCTCCCGCCAGCCGGGCGGCGGAGATCGAGCTGCCGGGGATCCACAGCGCCGGCTGGCCGCCCAATTCCGCCGGCCACTTGCCGATGAAACCGTTGAGCACGGCGTCGGAGTCGGCCGGCTTGACGTTGACCACCATGCAGCGGTCGCCGATCGGTCCCGCCGATTTGTTGTAGCTTTCGGCGAGTTCCTGAACGGACGTGGCGATCGACGGGTCGGCGACGACGGCGACGGTCTCTTGACCGCCGACGCAACGGCCGGCCGCCTTGTGCGACCGCTTGGACAGCACGTCGCCGAAGAAGCTCCACAGGATCACCGATCCCACCACGACGACGACGGCGACCAGCGCGACGATCACCCCGATGCTGACGCCGCGGCGACCGCCCTCGCTGCGATGGCCGCCCCGCCAGTCGGCGAGCCCCCGGTGCCCGCCGCGAAACAGCGAGGGGGATTCGGCCGGCGGCTCCGAACTCGCCGGTCCGCCCTGGCGCGGCGGAAACTCCGGGTACTCGTCGGCCGTGCTGTCGGCGAACGCGTCGCCCGCGGCGTACGGCTCGTCGTCGGCGTAGGGCTCATCGTCGTCGGGGTAGTGGCGCTCGTCCGAGTAGTAGTCCTCGTCCGCGTAGTCGTCGGCGTCCGAGTAGTAATCGGCCGCCTCGCCGGCGTCCCGCTGCTGATGTCCTGCGTCGTCGCCTCGGGACGGCTCGTCGACCACGTCGTCGCGAGAAGGCTCGTCGAGGGAGTCGTCAGGGTCGGGCGCACTGTGCCTACCCATAGCAGTGCCCGCGGCCTTTCCGTCGATCCATCGTTAACTCGCCGCCGATTTTAGTCATCCGCGGCACTATTACACGTGCGAACCCGATTCCAGCGCAGGCTCAATTCGACTGCGCGGCGCGCGCCTTGGCCTCGCGCCGACGGCGGTGCAGGATCGGCTCGGTGTAGCCGTTGGGCTGCTGCGTTCCGGTCAGGATGAGGTCCTGCGCAGCCAGGAACGCCAGGCTGTCGTCGAAGTTGGGCGCCATCGGAAAATACGCCGCATCCTTGGCGTTTTGCTCGTCCACCAGCGGGGCCATCCGCTCGAGGCTGGCCCGCACGTCCTCCTCGGTGATCACACCGTGGCGCAGCCAGTTCGCCAGCAGCTGACTCGAAATCCGCAGTGTCGCACGGTCTTCCATGAGCGCCACGTCGTGGATGTCGGGCACCTTCGAGCAGCCGACGCCCTGGGCGACCCAGCGCACCACGTAGCCGAGGATGGACTGGCAGTTGTTGTCGACCTCCTCGCGGATCTCCTCGGGAGCCCAGGCCAGTTCCTTGGCCAGCGGGATGGTCAGCAACTCGTCGATGTTGGTGCGCTTCTTGCCCGCCAGCTCCTCCTGCACGGCGCCCACGTCGACGTAGTGGTAGTGCATCGCGTGCAGGGTGGCCGCCGTCGGCGAGGGCACCCACGCGGTGGTGGCTCCGGCCTTGGGCTGGCCGATCTTCTGCTCGACCATGTCGGCCATCAGTTCGGTCATCGCCCACATGCCCTTGCCGATCTGCGCCTTGCCCTTGAACCCGGCGGCCAGGCCGATGTCGACGTTGGCGTCCTCGTAGGCCTTGATCCAGGTGGTGCTCTTCATCGCGCCCTTGCGGATCATCGGACCCGCCTCCATCGAGGTGTGGATCTCGTCGCCGGTGCGGTCCAGGAAGCCGGTGTTGATGAACACCACCCGGTCGGCCGCGGCCTTGATGCAGGCCTTGAGGTTGACGGTGGTGCGCCGCTCCTCGTCCATGATGCCGACCTTGAGGGTGCCCTGCGGCAGCCCGAGGACGTCTTCGACCCGGCTGAACAGCTCGCAGGTGAAAGCGACCTCGTCGGGCCCGTGCATCTTGGGCTTGACGATGTAGATGGACCCGGTGCGGCTGTTGGCCAGCGGCCCGTTCGCCTCACTCGTCTTGAGCCCGTGGATCGCGGTCAGCCCGGTGAACAGCGCGTCCATGATGCCCTCGAACACCTCGTGACCCTCCGCGTCGACAATCGCGTCGTTGGTCATCAGGTGGCCGACGTTGCGGACGAACAGCAGGCTGCGGCCGGGCAGGGTCAGCTCGCCCTCGCCGTCGGGCGTGGAGTAGGTGCGGTCCTGGTTGAGCACCCGGGTGAAGGTCTTGCCGTCCTTGTCGACGTCCTCGGACAGGTCGCCCTTGTTCAGGCCGAGCCAGTTGCGGTAGCCGAGCACCTTGTCGTCGGCGTCGACGGCGGCCACCGAGTCCTCGAAGTCCATGATCGTGGTCACGGCCGATTCCAGGATCACGTCCTTGATGCCGGCGGCGTCGGTCTTGCCGATCGGCGAGTCCGGATCGATGAGGATCTCGATGTGCAGGCCGTGGTTGACCAGCAGCACCGACCAGCTGGGGGAGCCGAGCTCGCCGGTGTAGCCGGCGAACTTGTCCGGGTCGGCCAGGCCGGCGGAGCCGTCGGCGGTCGCGACCTTCAGGCGGCCGTCCTCGACGGACAGACCGGTCGCGTCGGCCCACGAGCCGGATTCCAGCGGCACGGCCTCGTCCAGGAATTTGCGCGCGTAGGCGATGACCTTGTCGCCACGCACCTTGTTGTAGCTCGACCCCTTTTCGGCGCCGTCGTCTTCCGAGATGACGTCGGTGCCGTACAGGGCGTCGTAGAGCGAACCCCACCGGGCGTTGGCGGCGTTCAGCGCGAACCGGGCGTTGAGCACCGGCACCACGAGCTGGGGGCCCGCGGTCGTGGTGATCTCGTCGTCGACGCCCGAGGTGGTGATCGTGAAATCCGCGGGTTCGGGCAGCAGGTAACCGATTTCGGTGAGGAACTCGCGATAGGCGTCGATGTCGAGCGGCTCGATGACCCGCTGCCGGTGCCACTTGTCGATCTGGGCCTGGAGCTCGTCACGCCGGCGCAGCAGATCCTGGTTCTTCGGGGTGAGGTCGGTGACGACCTTGTCCACGCCGGCCCAGAAGCTGTCCGGGTCGATATCGGTGCCGGGCAAGGCCTCTTCGTTCACGAAGTCGTAAAGCACCCGGGCGACGCGCAAGTTCCCCGCCGACACGCGATCAGTCATGATTCTCCTCCGTCATGGGCCGCCCTGGACCCTCCATGGGCCGTCGAGGGACCAGAAAGGCCCAGATTGGCAATGTCATCAGCCTACCGAGCACAGCCTGGCGAGCGTTATCCGCCGACCTGCCACAGCAGGTCAGGACGCGCTGACAGCCCCAAGAATGATGCTGCGGCGGTCACCGGAATCGATGTCCAGCAACGCACATTCCGTGCGCAAGCGGCACTGTGCCCTCCGGCGCCCTCCAGCACTTTCTTAACTGGTAGCCGTGAAAGATCATACGGGCTGCGCGCGGTCGGGCCCGCCCGGCCAGTCTCGCTAGGCCTCGCGCATCGTCCCGACGAAGTCTTCGACCAGGTCTTCCATCGCCACCATGGCCACCACGGCGCCGATCTCGTCGATGACCAGCGCCAGGTGGCTGTTGCTGCGGCGCAGCCGCGACAACGCCTCGGCCAGCGGCAGCGACCTCGGCAGCCCCGGCAGGGGCCGCACCTTTGCCAGATCGATCACCGTCTCGGGATCGTCGTCGAGCGTCAGCACGTCCTTGATGTGCAGGTAACCCATGAAGCTGCCGTCGACGTTTGCCACCGGGAAGCGGGAATAGCCGCTCTGGGCCAGGGCTTCCTCGACCGCTGCGACCGTCGGGCCCTTGCCGGCGCCGGCCACCGGCACCGCGCGCACCCCGGACAGGGGCACCGCCACGTCGCCGACCACCCGGTGGCGGATCTGCAGCGCACGGGCCAGCCGGGTGCCCTCCTCCTGGTCCAGCAGCCCCTCGGACGCGGACTCGGCGATCATGGCGCTCAGCTCGACGGGGGAGACCGTGATCTCCAGCTCCTCCTTGCGCTCGACCCCGAGCGCGCGCACCACCACGCTGGCGCACCTGTCGTAGAACACGATGAACGGCCGGGCCGCCCGCACGTAGGCCAGGTACGGCGGGACCAGCAGCATGGCCGTGCGCTCCGGACCGGCCAGCGCGATGTTCTTGGGCACCATCTCGCCCAACAGCACGTGCAGCGTCACCACGATGACCAGGGCGACCGCCAACGACAGCGTGTGCAGCAGCGCCGGGTGAATCGCGGTCAGCCCGAGCCCCGTTCGCAGCAGGTCCGAGACCGCCGACTCACCGATCCGGCCGAGCAGCAGCGACGCGGCCGTGACGCCCAGCTGCGCGCCGGCCAGCATGGACGGCAGCTGCTCCCCGGCGCGGATCACCGTGACGGCGGCGGCTCGGCCCTGTTCCGCCAGCGCTTCGAGGCGGTCGCGCCGCGCCGAGATCAGCGAGAACTCGGCCCCGACGAAGTACGCGTTCACCGCGATCAGCAGGCACGCCAGCAGCACGCCCATGGTGTCGCTCATCGGTGTGCCTCCGGCGCGGGAATGTCGCCGTGACCGCTCAGTTCGGTCAACTCGAGCAAGTCGATCCGGCGGCCGTCCATCCGGATGACCCGCGCCTGCCAGCGCGTCACCGCGTCCAGCAAGCCGTCGGCGTCCAGGCCGGGAAGCTTCACCGTGTCACCGGCCACCGGGATGTGACCGATCTCGCGCAGCACCAACCCGCCGATCGTCTCGTAGGGGCCCTCGGGCGCCCGGAAGCCGGTGGCGGAGGCCACCTCGTCGATGCGCAACAGGCCCGACACCCGCCAGCCGGTGCCGGCGGGCACCACGTCGGGCGTGGCGTCGTCGTGTTCGTCGCGGACATCGCCCACGATCTCTTCGATCAGGTCCTCGAGGGTCACCATGCCCGCGGTGCCGCCGTATTCGTCGACGACGAGTGCCGTTTGCAAACTGTTGGCCCGGATCTCGGCCATCACCGCGTCCCCGTCGAGCGTGGACGGCACCACCGCGACGGGTTGCGCCACCGTGGTCAGCAGCGTGCGTCCGCGGTCGGCGCGCGGGATCGCGAACACCTGTTTGACGTGCACGATGCCGACGGTCTCATCGAGGTCGCCGTCGACGATGGGGAAGCGGGAGAACCCGGACTCGGCGGCCGCGGTCACCAGGTCGGCGACCGTGTCGTCGGTCTGCAGCGCCACGATCTTGGAGCGGGGCGTCATCAACTCCTCGGCGCTGAGCGTGCCGAACTGCAACGATCGCCGCACCAGCGCCGCCGTCGGGGCGTCCAGGGCGCCGCTGCGCGCCGACGAACGCACGAGTGACAACAGCTCTTGCGGGGACCGGGCGGACCGTAGCTCCTCGGCGGGCTCGATGCCCAACCGGCGCACGATCCAGTTCGCCGCGCCGTTGGTCAACCGGATCGCCGGGGTCAACAGCAGCGAGAACAGCACCTGAGCCCCCACGACGGCGCGCGCGGTCGACACCGGCCGCGCCACCGCCAGGTATTTGGGGACGAGCTCGCCGAACACCATCGACACCGACGTCACGATCGCCAGCACCAGCGCGGCCATGATCGCATCGCCGACCCGGTCGGGGATGCCGAGCGCGTCCAGCCAGGGGTGCGGCAGGTCCTCGACCATCGGATCGGTCAGGTAACCGGCCGCCAGCGTCGTGACGGAGATCCCGAGCTGCGCGCCCGACAACTGAAACGACAGCCGCTGGTGCGCGCGGCGGATCCAGCGGTCGCGGCGGCCGCCGCCGCGGGCGTTTGCCTCCACGGCGCTGCGGTCCAGGGTGGTCAACGAGAATTCGGCGGCGACGAAGACGGCGTTGCCGAAGATCAGCACCGCGATCGCCACAATGCTGATCACGGTGACGGTGACGTTCATGAATTACGCCGCCCGCGGGTCGACGGTGGTGGGCCGGTGACTGGGGGAGGCTCCGCATCGGGCGGCTCGTCCGACGGCCCGTGCGCCGGCAAGCCGATGGCCTGCGCGGGTGCCTGCGGCACGTCGATCCTTTCGCTGCCTGGTGACCGAGCGGACGCGGTTGCTTCCGTCTTTGCTGCCTTATGCTAGCCCGGGTGGCGGCGCCGCGGCGCCGACCGCTCGCGGCGGCGCCGGGGTTGGCGCCGGAAACCGCCGCTGACCCGGGGCAACTACGGTATGCCTACCCTTACTCAGGTACGCTCTGCGCACTATGCCCGACGCCCCACCGGACACGCCTGCGGTCCAGATCCTGCCGCGCGAACGCTTCGACATCGCCGACGAGGTCGCACAGATCCCCCGGCCACCCACGCCCGCCCTGGATGCCCCCTTCGGGCTGCGCGCCGCCCGGCTCGAGGACGCGGACATGGTGGCCGAGTGGATGAACCGGCCGCACCTGGCCGAGGCGTGGGAGTACGACTGGCCGACCCCGCGCTGGCGGCAGCACCTGGATGCCCAACTCGAGGGCACCTACTCCCTGCCGTTGATCGGGAGTGTGCGCGGCAGGGATATCGCCTACCTCGAACTGTATTGGGGCGCAAAGGATCTGATCTCGCGCTATTACGACGCCGAGCCGTACGATCTGGGGCTGCACGCCGCCATCGCCGACGTGAAGCTGGTGAATCGGGGCCTGGGCCCGATGCTGTTGCCCCGGATCGTGGCCAGTGCCTTTTCGGCTGAGCCGCGGTGCCGCCGGATCATGTTCGACCCCGATCACCGCAACACCACCGCGCGCAGGCTGTGCGAGTACGTCGGATGTGAGTTCCTCGGCGAGCACGACACGACGAACCGGCGCATGGCGCTCTACGCGCTGGAAGCCCCCACCACCGACGCGTAGCCGGCGTAATCGGGCGACATTGCGGCGGCGACCAACTCCCATAACACCTCGTCGGTGCCGCCGCCGACGCGGGCGAGCTTCATGTCGCGCCACCACGCGCCCAGCGGCGTCTCGTCGATGAGGTAACCCGCGCCGCCGAAGATGTGCATACATTCCGACATCACTTCCTCGCCGAGGCGGGCCGCGGTCACCTTGACACCCGCGGCCGCGCGCAGATCCAGCCGGCCCTGGGCCGCGATGCCGAGCAGGCCGTGCCGCAGCAGGTCGACGCGCGCCTGCAGATCCGCCATCCGAAGCCGCAGCGCCTGGTGCTCGAACAACGTGTGACCGAACTGGCGACGAGTCATCATGCGCGCCAACGTGATCCCGATCGCCCGCTGGCACGAGGCCGCGATCTGGCCGGCGATCGACATCCGCTCGTGGGCCAGCCCCCAGCTGATGGCCGCCAGCCCGGTGCCGGCCCGCGCGACCAGGGCGTCGGCGGGGACCCAGGTGTCGATGTGCACGGCGGCGGTGTCCAGCGGCCCGGCGCCGACCTTGTTGTAGGGCCGCTGCACGCCGACCTGGGCCGTCGGCACCGCGATCAGCGCGACGTTGCCGTACTTGCTGGACGAGTCGTGGTCGACGCTGCGCGCCACCACCATGATGTGATCGGCGATGGGGGACAACGAGACGAACTTCTTGATCCCGCGGACGTCGAAACCCCCGTCCCGAGAGGAGATCTCGGTCTCGACGATCTGCAGGTCGGAGCCGCCGGACTCCTCGGAGGCTCCGATGCACAGCACGGCCTGCCCCCGGATCGCCCGTTCGCAGATGTCCCGCAGGTAGTCGGACTTGCCGAACCGGCGCAGGACGGCGATCGCCGAGTCGTGCAGGCTGACCCCCACCCCGATGCCGGCCGAGGACAACCTGCCCAGGGCGAAGGCGAGCTCGACCAGCTTGCCGACGTCGGGCAGCGCGCCGTCGCCCCATTTTTCGCTGAAGACGCCGCGCGCACCGAGGTGTTCGATCAGTTCACGCGGAAACTGTTGCCGCGCTTCGGCTTCCGTCGTCCACGCCAGGACCTGTTCGTCGAACGCGTCCGCCAGCAGGCCACGGTAGCCGTCGAGGCTGGTCTGGGTTGTCTCAGGCATCGCCGTCACTTAATCCACCGCCTCTAGGGAGCGCCGCACTTCCAGGCGGCGCAGCTTGCCCGACGACGTCCGGGGCAGCGACCCGGGCGCCATGAGGATGACGTCGGAGGGAACGACGCCGCACACGGACGCGACGCGCGCGATGACGTCGGCGCGCGCGCCGGCCTGATCCGCCCCCCGGAATTCGGCGGCGACGATCAGGCCGGGGCGCGCGGAACGTTCGCCGGTGGCCAGCGCCACCACGGCGCCTTCGCGCACCCCGCGGACTCCGGCGGCAACCGTCTCGATCTCGGTCGGGAAGATGTTGCGTCCGGCGATGGTGATGAGCTCCTTGGCCCGGCCGCACACCACCAGGCCGCCGTCGGCGAAGAAGCCGAGATCGCCGGTGGGAAACCAGCTTTCGCGGTCGACGGGGTCGTGTCCCAGGTAGCCGTCCATCATCGACGCGCCGCGGATCTCGATCTCACCGATGTCGCCGTGCGTGTCGTCGCGCGGCGAGATCCGGATCTCGGTGCCTGGTATGGGCTCGCCCAGCACCGCGTGGCGGCGTGAGCCCGCCTCGTCGGTGACGTCGGCGAACCGCAGCCCGGTGCCGGGGGCGGGCACGCTCACCGCGCACGTCGACTCCGCCAGCCCGTAGGACGGGGTGGCGGCGCCGGCGTCGAACCCGAAGGGGCCCATCGCGTCGGCGAAGCGCTCGAATCCCTCGCAGTCGACCGGCTCCCCGCCGTTGATCGCCACCCGCAGGGCGCCCAGGTCGACGTCGGAGACCCGGCGGGCGTACCTGCCGACCAGGTTGTAGGCGAAGTTCGGCGCCGCGGTGATGGTCGCGCGGCTCTCCGACAGCCAGCTCAACCAGCGAAACGGCGAGGCGGTGAAAGCCGATGTGGGGGAAAGCCATACCGACATGCCGCCCAGCGACGACGCGAGCAAGAAGGACAGGCCCATGTCGTGGTAGAGCGGCAGCCACGAGCAGCCGACGTCCGCGGGGGTGACCGAGAGGCGGTGATTGAGGCCGCGCAGGTTGGCCAGCACCGCCCGCGGCGACAGCGCGGCGGTCTTGGGCGAGCCGGTCGAGCCCGCCGTCCCCTGCAGGATCGCGGGATGCTCGCGTCGGGGCGGCGGCTCGCCGCACGAGCGGCCCGTGCGCGCCGCGGGCCCAACGTCTTCGACGACCATGTCCTCGTCGAGGCTCGCGGGATCGAGCGATTGCAGGCCGTCCAGATGGGAGCCGTGGCTCAGAACGGTGCGCACCCCGATGCCGCGGAAGCGGGTCAGCGTCGCCTCGGCCCACCGGCGACCCTCGGCGCCGCGCACCGGCCCGGGCAGGATCGAGACGCTTGCGCCCGTCAGCCACGCGCCCTGAATGGCGGCGACGAACTCGACGGTCGGTTCGCCGACCAGTCCCACGGCGGCCGGCCGGCCCCGGTCCAGCAGCCATGCGGCGACGCTCTCGGCCAGCCCGTGCACCTCGGGCCAGGGGTGGCGGTGCCAGGCCGAGGCCTCGCGGTCGAACACCACCAGATCGCTGGTGCCGCCGCGCATCGCGGCCTTTAGCGCCGCGGCCAGCTCATTCATCGCGATGTTTGGCGGCGATCGCGGCCTGCAGGTCGCCGACCGTGTCGCAGTTCAGGAGTTCCTCTTCGGACAGCGAGACACCCAGCCGTTCTTCGATGGCCACCATGCCCACGGCGAAGGCCACCGAATCCAGCCCGACGTCGTCGACCAGTCGCGCGTCGGGGGTCAGGCGGGACGCGTCGACGTTGAGGTCCTCGCGCAGGATGCTCAGCAGCTCGGCGCTGACGGTGGGGGAAGAGGAGGTCATGGCGCAGTAGGTTAGCAGGCCCTATTAGGCAAGGCTAGCCTTACCCTGCGCGTGTCACCACCCCAGCGGGAGTGGATGCCCCTCGGCGAAGCCCGCGGTCGACTGCACCCCGACCACGACCCGCTCATACAGTTCCGCCAGGTTCGCGGCGCCGACATAGGTGCAGGTGCTGCGCACCCCGGAGGTGATGTGATCGAGCAGATCCTCGACACCGCCGCGGGCGGGGTCCAGGCCCATGCGCGACGTCGAAATGCCCTCCTCGAACAACGCTTTGCGGGCCCGGTCGAACGCGGTGTCGGCGCCGCTGCGGGCGACCACGGCCCGCTTGGACGCCATGCCGTAGCTCTCCTTGTACGGCTGGTCCTCGCGGTCGCGCATCAGGTCGCCGGGCGACTCGTAGGTGCCGGCGAACCATGACCCGATCATCACGTTGGACGCGCCCGCGGCCAGCGCCAGCGCCACGTCGCGGGGATGGCGGATGCCGCCGTCGGCCCACACGTGCCCGCCCAATTCCCTTGCCGCCGAAGCGCATTCGACGATGGCCGAGAATTGCGGGCGCCCGACCCCGGTCATCATCCGGGTGGTGCACATCGCGCCCGGACCGACGCCGACCTTGACGATGCTCGCCCCGGCGCCGAGCAGGTCGCGGGTGCCCTCGGCCGAGACCACGTTGCCCGCCGCCAGCGGCACGCCGAGGTCGAGCGACGCGACCGTGCGGATCGCCTCCAGCGTCTTGACCTGATGCCCGTGTGCGGTGTCGATGACCAACAGATCGATCCCCGCCTCGACCAGGGACCGCGCCTTGGCCCCGACGTCGCCGTTGATGCCGACGGCCGCGCCCACCCGCAGCCGGCCGCGCGCGTCGACCGCCGGCGCGTACAGGCCCGCGCGGATGGCGCCGGTGCGGGTCAGCACCCCGGCCAGCGTGCCGTCGGCGTTGGTGACGACCGCGACACCGATCGGGGACTGCTCGAGCAGGTCGAAGATCTTGCGCGGCTCGGTGCCCACCGGCGCGGTGACGAAGTCGGTCATCGCGACGTCGCGCACCCGGGTGAACCGATCGACACCCAGGTAGGACGATTCGCTCACCAACCCCAGCGGACGGCCCTCGAAAGCCACCACGGCGACCCCGTGCGCCCGTTTGTGGATCAGGGCCATCGCATCGGACACCGAGTCGTCGGGCTCGAGCACCACCGGGGTGTCGAGAACCAGGTCGCGGCCCTTGACGAACTCGACCGTCTGCTCGACCGCGGTGATCGGCAGGTCCTGCGGCAGGATCACCAGCCCGCCGCGGCGCGCCACCGTCTCGGCCATCCGCTTGCCGGCCACCGCCGTCATGTTGGCGACGACGACCGGAATCGTCGTGCCCGAGCCGTCCGCGGTGGACAGGTCGACGTCGAACCGCGACGCGACCTCCGAGCGGTTGGGCATGATGAAGACGTCGTTGTAGGTCAAGTCGTATCCGGGCCGGTGCCCGTCGAGGAACCTCATCGCAACGCGAACCCCCTTACGCCCTCCAGTGTGGCCCAGCTAGGCGGGCACTTCGGTGCGATCGCCGCTCCACAGCGTGTGGAAGCGCTTGTCGGGGTCGTCATCGATGCGGCCGTAGGTGTGCGCGCCGAAGAAGTCCCGCAACCCCTGGGTCAGCGCGGCGGGCAGCCGCTCGGTGCGCAGCGCGTCGTAGTACGACAGCGCCGAGGAGAACCCGGGGATCGGGATGCCCAGCTGGGTGGCGGTCACCACGACACGGCGCCAGCCGTCGATGGCGTCCTCGATGGCGCTGCGGAAGTACGGTGCCACGATCAGCGTCGGCAGGTCGGGGTCCTCGTCGAAGGCGTCCTTGATCCGGTTGAGGAATTTAGCCCGGATGATGCAACCGCCGCGCCAGATGGTGGCCAGGTCGCCGGGCGTGATGCCCCAGTCGTATTCGGCGCTGCCGGCCTGAATCTGGTTGAAGCCCTGGGCATAAGCGATGATCTTCGACGCGTACAGCGCCTGCCGGATGTCCTCGGTGAACTGCTTCGCATCGCCGGGCTTGGTGCCCAAGCTGCCCGATGCCAGCCCGGTGGTGGCCTTGCGCTGGGTCACCGACCCCGACAGCGCGCGGGCGAAGACGGCCTCGGCGATGCCGGTGACCGGCACGCCGAGATCCAGGGCCGACTTGACCGTCCAGCGGCCGGTGCCCTTCTGCTCGGCCTCGTCGAGGATCAGGTCGACGAGCGGCTTGCCGGTCTTGGCGTCGGTCTGGCGCAAGACCTGCGCCGTGATCTCGACGAGGAAGCTGTCCAGGTCGCCGGAGTTCCACTCGTCGAACACGTCGGCGATCTCGCCGGCGGTCTTGCCGAGGCCGTCGCGCAGGAGCTGGTAGGCCTCGCCGATCAGCTGCATGTCGGAGTATTCGATGCCGTTGTGCACCATCTTGACGAAGTGCCCGGCCCCGTCGGGACCGATGTGGGTGCAGCACGGCACACCGTCGACGTGCGCGGAGATCTCCTCGAGCAGCGGGCCCAGCGACTTGTACGACTCGGCCGGGCCGCCGGGCATGATCGACGGCCCGTTGAGCGCGCCCTCCTCTCCGCCGGAGATGCCCGCCCCGACGAAGTGCAGACCGCGCTCGCGCATCGCCTTCTCCCGACGGATGGTGTCGGTGTAGAGCGCGTTGCCGCCGTCGATGATGATGTCGCCTTTTTCCATGGCGTCGGCGAGTTCGTTGATGACGGCGTCGGTGGGATCGCCGGCCTTGACCATGATCAGCACCCGTCGCGGCTTTTCCAGCGC
Source organism: Mycobacterium sp. 5-140-3-2 (assembly GCF_035666375.1). Lineage (NCBI taxonomy): Bacteria > Bacillati > Actinomycetota > Actinomycetes > Mycobacteriales > Mycobacteriaceae > Mycobacterium > Mycobacterium sp. 5-140-3-2. The sequence continues at coordinate 2,764,569 of NZ_CP142025.1, read as the reverse complement.
GTCGAGGAACTCGGCGATGGTCTCCGACCGCACGAACTTGCCGTCGCCGCCGTGCTCCTTGAGCAGCGCGTCGGTTTTGGCGATCGACCGGTTGTGCAGCGCCACGGTGTAGCCGTGCCGGGCGAAATTGCGGGCGATGTTCGACCCCATCACGGCCAGGCCCGTGACGCCGATCTGCGCGGTGCCGGTCTTGGAACCCGCCTGGGTGTCCGACGAACTCATGTCTTCGCCTCTCAATCGGGAGAACGTTTCGGCAAAAGCTTTCGGTGACACTGTGGCACAGCGCAGGAATGCGCGCCCCGGGTGATCGGCCTTGCGCGGCGTCAGAGGTTGAACAGGCGTTCCAGCTCGGTGAGCCAGGGCACGGCCAGCGCGATGGTGGGCACCACGAACACCGCCGCCGCGGCGAGATAGGCGGCCGCCGCCAGCGCGGCGCTGTTGCCGCGCCCGCCCAGCCGGCGCACGCGCAGCACCGTGCTGGGACCGCTCGCCGCCAGCGCGCCCGACGGCGCCCGCCCCGACGCGCAGGCGACCAGCGCCCGGGCCAGGGGAGCGCGGCCGGCGGCACGCACCGCGGCGTCGTCGGCGAGCAACTCGACCAGCAGCTGGACGGCACCGAGCGCGTTGGCGCTGCGGACCAGCCGCGGGAAGGCCGCGTGCACCGCGGTGAACGCCTCCAGCACCAGGTCGTGCCGTGCCCGTAGGTGGGCGCGCTCGTGGGTGAGGATGGCCGCGACCTCGGCGTCGGCGAGCGTGCTCAGCGTGCCCTCGCTGACCACCACCCGGCTGCGCACGCCCGGCAGGCAGTAGGCGAGCGGTTGCGGGACATCCAGCACGCGCAGATCGCGGGTGCGGGTGCAGGACTGCGACAGCGCCGCGTCGTGGCCGACCCCGACCAGGTCGACGACCATCCGGTGGTGGGCCCGCCGCTTCCGATTGGCGATGGCCACCCGGGCGAGGGCGACCATCAATCGGGCGCCGACCAGCACGGTTAACGCGAAAACCCCGATGTATGCCGCCCACAGCGGCCACCCGAGACGGTCGGCGGCGCCGACGATGCTGGTCGTGGGTCGCCCGTCGGGACCGGGCATGAGCAGCCGGGTGGCGATCGCGATCCCGGCGCTGAACGCCGACAGGACCGCGGCCAGCGCGACGGCCTGCCACAACACCATGGCGGCTCTGGGGGCGCGCAGCGGCCACCGCGCGCGTGCCAACATGGCCGGCACGGGACCGGTCAGTAGCACCGCGAGAATGGTGAAAGCCAGCGCGGACACACTGTTAGTGTCTCTCAGCCCTCCGGGCCTGCGCCAGCAGATGGCGAGTTGTTGCGTTGATTGGCTTCCAGTTCGGCGAGAGCGCGCCGCAGCGCCTCGGCCTCGTCGGCGCCGACGCGCTCGACGAAGTGCACCAGCGCGGCCTGCCGGCCGCCGGAATCCTCGGCCTGGGCCAGCGCGTCCACCATGAGGCCGGCGACGAGTTCGTCGCGGCCGTGCACGGGGGCGTACCGGTGTGCCCGGTCGTCGCGGATCTGGGAGACCAGGTTCTTCTTGGCCAGCCGCTGCAGCACGGTCATGATCGTGGTGTAGGCGAGGTCGCGCTGCGCCGACAATGCCTCATGGACCTGGCGCACCGTCTGAGGCTCGGGCGCGGACCACAGATGGTCCATGACGGCCCGTTCCAGATCCCCCAGCCGTGTCAGTTTGGCCATAGTTCGTTCATCTCCTGAGCGTCGAAACCAGACTACTCCCGCTTACTACCGACCGTCGTACGGAAAGCTGACAAATCTCTGTGCCAGCCACCGCGCACGCCCCGTCGCGAACAAGTCGAACCATACCCCTTGCAAAGTTAGGGCAGCCTTGCCTATGCTAATCGAGTCGAGCGATAAACGGACCGCGTGAGAGTCCTGAGGGCTGCAGTGACCCCCGGTCTTACTCGATCGGCGAGCCCCGTGCCCTGTGCACGGGGCTCAGCCGTTTTCGGGGTGTGTCCCGCGAGTTGTGCTGCCGCCAAAGCCGTCCCGCACGCGATGGTGTAGACACAGGGACGTGCCAGAGCCGCAGGAAACGATCATCCCGCCGCATTTCTCCGCGCCGTTCGACCGCGAGATCGGCTTGCAGTTCACCGAACTCAGCCCCGACGGCGCCCGCGCCCAACTCGAGGTGACGCCCAAGCTGTTGCAGCCGATGGGGCTGGTGCACGGCGGCGTCTACTGCTCGATGATCGAAAGCATGGCCAGCGTGGCGGCCTATACCTGGCTGGCCACCCGCGGCGGCGGAAATGTCGTGGGAGTCAACAACAACACCGACTTCCTGCGCTCGATCGGCTCGGGCATGGTGTACGGCAGGGTCGAACCGATCCACCGGGGCCGGAGCCAGCAGTTGTGGTTGGTCACCATCACCGACGACGACGACCGCGTGGTCGCCCGGGGGCAGGTGCGCCTGCAGAATCTGGAGCTTCGCGAGGCCTGAGCAAAGGACGCCCGGCTACGCCGAAACCCGCTGCAGGGCAACGAGTTTCGCTAGCTCGCCCGCCTGGCGACGGGGCGCTTGGTCTCCGCCGCGAGCACCGCCAGCTGTTCCAGCCGGGTGCGGGCGAACGCCTGCTGCTCGGTGATGGTGAGCTGGCCCCGTCGCGTGCTCAGGAACGTCACCGTCCACGACAGCAGCGTGCTGATCTTGGTCTTGAACCCGACCAGGTAGACCAGGTGCAGCACCAGCCACGCGAACCAGGCGAATAGGCCGCTGAATTCGACGGGTCCGATCTTGGCCACCGCGGAAAACCGCGACACCGTGGCCATCGACCCCTTGTCGAAGTACTGGAACGGTTCCCGCTCGGCCGGGTTGGCGCCGTCGAGCTCGGCCTTGATCGTGCTGGCCACGTACTTGGCGCCCTGGATGGCGCCCTGGGCGACTCCCGGCACGCCTTCGACCGCGGCCAGGTCGCCGATGACGAACACGTCGGGGTGGCCCGGCACGGACAGGTCGGGCAGCACCTTGACCCGACCGGCCCGGTCGAGTTCGACCGTCGACTGGTCGGCGAGGTCGCGGCCCAGCGGGCTGGCCGAAACGCCGGCGGACCATACCTTGCAAGCGGATTCGATGCGCCGGACGGTGCCGTCGGAGTCCTTGACGGTGATGCCGTTGCGGTCGACGTCGGTGACCATGGCGCCCAGCTGAATCTCCACGCCCATCTTTTCCAGCCGGTCGGCGGCCCGCTGGCCCAGCTTGTCACCGAAGGGCGGCAGCACCGCCGGGGCGGCGTCGAGCAGGATCACGCGCGCCTTGGTGGAGTCGATGTGGCGGAACGAGCCTTTGAGCGTGTAGGTCGCCAATTCCGCGATCTGCCCGGCCATTTCGACGCCGGTGGGTCCGGCCCCGATCACGGTGAAGGTCAACAGCTTGGCACGTCGCTCCGGATCACGGGACCGTTCGGCCTGTTCGAAGGCGCTCAGGATCCGCCCGCGGACCTCGAGCGCGTCGTCGATCGACTTCATGCCCGGGGCGAACTCGGCGAAATGGTCGTTGCCGAAATACGACTGGCCCGCGCCCGCGGCGACAATCAAGCTGTCGTAAGGGGTTTCGTAGGTGTGTCCGAGCAGATCCGACACGACGAACTTGCCCGCCAGGTCGATGTGCGTGACGTCGCCGAGCAACACCTGGACGTTGCGCTGCCGGCGCAGCACGACCCGGGTGGGCGGGGCGATGTCGCCTTCGGACACGATGCCCGTCGCCACCTGGTACAGCAGCGGCTGGAAGAGGTGGTGCGTGGTGCGGGCGATCAGTTTGATGTCGACGTTGGCGTGCTTGAGTTTCTTGGCAGCGTTGAGCCCCCCGAAGCCCGACCCGATGATGACGACCTGGTGGCGACGCTTCGGTCCAGCTGCGTTACCTGGCTGGGGGCTCATGTTTCCGCTGCTCCTGACGAGGGCTTTTGGACGCGCGATTGCAACTAACGACCACGCTAGTCAGGCGGATACCCCGCAACCTAACTCGCAACATGTGTAATCAACCACACCGTGCGCATCACGCCTGGTCGTCGACCGGCACTGTGGTGAAGTTATCAATCCCGCAGAGACAGCAGCGCCGCGCATCGCGTGGCCGTCACTGAGGGGCGCCTTCTCCCGCGCAGTGGTCGTGGCCGGCCTGGACCGTTCCGCCGGGTGCGCGCGCCAGCGCCGCCGCCTCGGCGTCCTCGCGGGTCGGACCCCAGCCCCCGAAATATCGGGATTTGGCGCCGTTCAAGGCGAGCGCCATGCAGCCGCCCTGGCCGCTGGCCAGCAGACGACAGTCGCTGATGCTCTTGCGGCACGTATCCATGGCCGCCTTTTCGGCTGCGCCCTGGCTGGCCGCGCCATCGGCGATGCTGATGTGCCCGGTGGAGTCCGATATCGCCATGGCGATCCAGTTGTCGTCAGCATGCGCGAGGGGGGCCCGGGCCAACGTCACGCCGACGGCAAGCGCGGCCCATGCTCGTTTCTTCATGGCCTCCCCGGCTTCTTCTGCGCTGCGCGACTGTGGTGCAGGTAAACGCTATTCGGGAAGTATTACCGCGCCACGACGAATTCGCGAGCTGCGTAGGGCCTAGAGCCCGACGAGCGGGCGCAGCGCCGCGCCGGCCGCCTCGACGACGCCCGGGGTGTAGAACGGCAGGTTGATGATCACGCCGTCGATGCCCGCGTCGATCACCTTGGTCTTGATCTGATCGGCGACCGAGTCCGGGGTGCCGACCACCATGCGCTGCTTCATCTCCGCGGGAATCTGGTCCAGTCCCGCGTTTTCGTCGATCAGCACCGTGGTCAGCGTGCTGGTCTCCAGCGTGGCCGGGTCGCGGCCCACCTCCTCGCAGGAGCGCCGCACCACCTCCAGCTTGCCGGGCAGCTCGTCGAAGCCCGCGATCACGTTGAGGTGGTCGAAATGCCGCGCGGCGAGCGGGATTGTCTTCTTCTCGCCGCTTCCGCCGATCATCAGCGGAATGTGGTTTCGGAAGCGGGGATTGGCGAACGCCTCGCTGGCGCGATACCACTTGCCCGAGAAGGTCGCCTGCTCGCCCTTGATCATCGGCAGGATGATCTCCAGGGCTTCGTCGAGCCGGTTGAATCTGTCGGTGAAGGTGCCGAATTCGAATCCCAACTGGTCGTGCTCGAGCTGGAACCACCCGGTGCCGATACCCAAAATCGCGCGGCCCTGGCTCACCACGTCCAGCGTGGTGATGATCTTCGCCAGCAGGGTGGGGTTGCGATACGTATTGCCGGTCACCAAGGTGCCGAGCTCCACCCGCTCGGTGGCGGTGGCCAGCGCCCCCAGCGCCGTGTAGGCCTCCAGCATCGGCTGATCGGGCGATCCCAGCATCGGCAGTTGGTAGAAGTGGTCCATCACGAAAACCGAGTCGAATCCGGCGGATTCGGCCTCGCGCGCTTGGGCGATGACGGTGGGGAAGAGTTGGTCTACCCCGGTGCCGTAGGAAAAGTTGGGAATCTGCAAACCAAGTCGAATAGCCACGCTGATCACCGTAGCGATCGGCCGAGCACGGGAGAAGGGTTTGCGACGGGCGCGGGTTACGCCTCAGGCGAACTGAGCCAGCGCGCCGTGGCTCACGTGCAACGTCTGACCGGTGATGTGGCGTGCCGCCGATGTGGTCAAGAACAGCGCCAGGCGGGCGACCTCGGCGGCCACCGGGGCGGGGGTGCGGGTGAGACCGTCGTAGCCCGCCTGGGCGCTGCGCCCACTGGCGACGGCGTTGACGGTGATTCCACGGGTGCCGAAGACGCTCGCCTGCCCGGCGGTCCAATTCGCCAGCGTCGCTTTGATTGCGGCGTCGGCGCTGCCCGCCGGCGGGTTCTCGGGTACCACGCTGATGATCGACCCGCCCGAGCGCAGATGATCGCCCACGGTCTGCAGCGTCAGCACCGCCGAAAGCACCGTCGCGTCAAGCGCTTTGCGCCACGCGTTGGCGGTGTCGGCGATCGAGTAGGTGCGTGGGTCGCCGGCCTCCCAGGTGGGCGCCGGCACGTTGACGATGGTGTCCAGGTGGTGGGGGAACAGCGGGCGAGCCTCTTCGAGGCTGGCCGGGTCGGTGGTGTCGCAGACGATCGCCTCCACCTCGAGTTCCTTGGCGGCGATCTCCAGGTCGCTCTTGCGCGCGCCCACGAGGGTCACTTTGTGGCCGTCGTCGCGGAAGCCCTCGGCCACCGCGCGTCCCAGCTCCGTGTCTCCGCCGGTAACCAGTACCTCCACTGCCATGACCTCCTCTGCCTGGGACCTCAGCGCGTTATGGCATCAATCCCCGTATATGTTACTGGACAGTAGCTAGCTGGCGAAATTTTTGCCGCCGCGACGCGCGGATCATTTGGGTAACTATTTGTGCGTCACTTTTTGCGGCGATTCGGCCGCCAGGGGGTCCGCATCGTCGGCGGGCTAGGGTGCATCCATGCGTCGGATCGGGTTCCTGACCGGGTTGTTTTCGGCGGTGTTGCTGGCGGGGGTGGTCGGGTGTGGGTCCACGCCGCCGCCGGCGCAGTCGCCACAGGCGTCCGGGAAAGTGATGGTGTTCGCCGCGGCGTCGCTCAAGCCGGTGTTCACCCGGCTGGGCCAGCAGTTCACGGCCGAAAACCCGGGCAGCGGCGTCGAATTCGAGTTCGCCGGCTCCTCCGAACTGGCCACCCAGTTGACGCAGGGCGCGACCGCCGACGTCTTCGCGTCGGCCGACACCGCGCAGATGGACACGGTCAACAAGGCGGGCCTGCTCAGCGGCGCCCCGCGGACCTTCGCGTCGAACACGCTGGTCATCGTCACCGCGCCGGGCAACCCGAAGCAGATCGGATCCTTCGCCGATCTGGCCAAGCCCGGGCTGAACGTGGTGACCTGCCAGCGGCCGGTGCCGTGCGGGTCGGCCACCCATCGCGTCGAAGACAGCACCGGGGTGCGCCTCAACCCGGTCAGCGAGGAACTCAGCGTGACGGACGCCCTCAACAAGGTCACCAGCGGCCAGGCCGACGCCGCGCTGGTCTACATCACCGACGCCAAGACGGCCGGGAGCAGGGTCGCGACCGTGACCTTCCCCGAGGCCGCCGGCGCGGTGAACGTCTATCCCATCGCGGTGCTGAACAAGGCCGCCCATCCCACCCAGGCGCGGAAGTTCGTCGACCTGGTGACCTCCGCGGCCGGCCAGCAGATCCTGGCCCAGGCCGGCTTCGCCAAGCCCTGACCTTCGTCCTCACCGCAACGCGGCGAACGCCCTCGGCTAGGGCTGGAAGGCCGGAAGAATCGAGCCGGAATCGCGGATCTCCCAGATGCTGTTCTTGGTCACGCCGTCGAAGTTGATCTTGTTCAACGTCGCCCGCGAGTAGGTGAGGTCGATGGCGACCTGGGTCGAGGTGTTGCCGTACGGGTCGGTCATCGGGAATGTGCCCTGAACGTTCACCGCGGAAGCATCGGGGTAGGTCGCTCGGGCGTACCTGAGAATGTCGATGGTGTCCAGCCGCGCACCGTCTTTGATCAGCAGCTCGGTGTAGTTGTCCCGAATGGCGAATCGAGCGTCGACGATTTCGCCGTCCGGGCCTTGAGTGGTCGTGAAGGTGACGCCGTCGGGCTTCTTGGGACCGGCCGGCGTCGACGGCGCCGCCTCGGTCGGTGTCGACGGTGCGGACGAGGGCAGTTGGCTGTCGTTTCGTTCGAATCCCCAGCTTTTGCCGACGATCACGAGGAGAACCAGCACGGTGAGTACAGACAGCGCCAGGGCCACCTTCCCGGAAAGGCCCTTCTTGGGCGGTTCCGTGGCGAAGGCCCATTCGCTGGTCCAATTGGTCCCGTCGAAATACCGTTGCAGCCCATGGCCGACCCCGGCGGGATCGGGGTACCAGCCCGGCGCCGATTTGGGCGGGGGCGGCGCCTGTTCAGATGGCATCCAAGCACCTTCGTCCTGACGGTGACCTTCCGGCTACCCGCGGCGATGGCCGCGCAAAACCATTCTCGCGCACCGGCTGACCACCAGTCACCGGGCCACCACTTACCGCCGGCGTCGGCGGGTCCCGCCCCACTGCGGCGCGCCGCGCACGCCGTTCCGGTGTAATGCGAGGAGCGGGTGAGCGGGTTCCGCGGACTTGTCAAGGTGGCCGTCGGCAGGAGGCTAGGTATTAGCGCGCACAGCACGGATCTGCCCCGCTGGGTGTACCTGCCCGCGGCCGTCGGGACCGTCTTCGTGGGGCTGCCATTGCTGGCCGTCGCGGTGAAGGTCGACTGGCCGCATTTCTGGTCGCTGATCACGAGCCCCTCGTCGCGCACCGCGCTGGCGCTCAGCCTTCGGACCGCGACCGCCAGCACGGTGTTGTGCGTGGCGCTGGGCGTGCCGATGGCGCTGGTGCTGGCGCGCAGCACGGCGCGACTGGTGCGGTTGCTGCGGCCGTTGATCCTGCTGCCGCTGGTGCTGCCCCCCGTCGTCGGGGGCATCGCCTTGCTCTATGCGTTCGGGCGGCTCGGACTGCTCGGCCAGTACCTGGAGGCCGCGGGCATCAGCATCGCGTTCAGCACGACCGCCGTGGTGCTGGCGCAGACGTTCGTCTCGCTGCCGTTCCTGGTGATTTCCCTCGAGGGCGCGGCGCGTACCGCGGGGGCCGACTTGGAGGTGGTGGCCGCGACGCTCGGGGCGCGGCCCAGCGCGGTCTGGTGGCGCGTCACCTTGCCGCTGTTGGCGCCGGGCGTCGCTTCGGGCGCGGTGCTGGCGTTCGCCCGCTCGCTGGGGGAGTTCGGCGCCACCCTGACCTTCGCCGGCTCGCGGCAGGGGGTGACCCGCACGCTGCCGCTGGAGATCTATTTGCAGCGGGTGACTGACGCCGACGCGGCCGTGGCGTTGTCGCTCCTGCTGGTCGTGGTGGCGGCCCTGGTGGTGTTGGGGCTGGGCACACGCCGGCTGACCGGGGCGGACGCGAGGTAGGGCCGGGCCATGAGCGAATTGCAGCTGCGCGCGGTCGTCGCCGACCGCCATGTGGATGTGGAGTTCTCGGTGTCCGCGGGGGAGGTGCTTGCGGTGCTCGGACCCAACGGCGCGGGCAAATCGACTGTCCTGCATGTCATCGCGGGCCTCCTTCGACCCGACCACGGGACGGTGCGGCTGGGCGATCGGGTCTTGACCGACACCGCGGCCGGGATCGACGTCCCGACGCACGACCGCCGAGTGGGGCTGCTGCTGCAAGACGCATTGCTGTTCCCCCACATGACGGTTGCCGCCAACGTCGCGTTCGGACCGCACAATCGTCGCGCGAGCCTGCGTCCGGGCCGCGCGACGCAGAAAGCGACCGCGGCCCGCTGGCTGCGCGAGGTGGACGCCGAGCGCTTCGCCGACCGCAAACCGCGACAGCTCTCCGGCGGGCAGGCTCAGCGGGTCGCCATTGCTAGGGCGCTGGCGGCCGAACCCGACGTGTTGCTGCTCGATGAGCCCCTGGCCGGGCTCGACGTCGCCGCGGCCGCGGCGACCCGGGCGGTGCTGCGCAAGGTCGTCACCCGCAGCGGCTGCGCCGCGATCCTGGTCACCCACGACCTGCTCGACGTGTTCACGTTGGCCGATCGGGTGCTGGTGCTCGAGTCCGGCAAGGTCGCCGAAATCGGGCCGGTGCCCGACGTGCTCACCGCGCCGCGCAGCCATTTCGCGGCCCGCATCGCCGGTGTCAACCTGGTCAATGGGACGGTCGAGCGCGACGGCTCGCTGGTCGCGCACGGCGGCGACCGCTGGTACGCCGCCGCACCCGAGCGGGGCGAACTGGTCTCACCCGAGCAGCATGCGATCGCGGTGTTCCCGCCCACGGTGGTCGCCGTCTATCGCGACCGGCCGCATGGCAGCCCCCGCAACGCCGTGGAAGTCACCGTGGCCGAGATGGATGTCCGCGGGTCGGCGGTGCTGGTGCGCGGCGCCCAGCAACCCGATGGCGCCCCCGGCCTGGCCGCCGAGATCACCGCGGACGCCGCCGCGGAGTTGCGGCTGGCGCCGGGGGACCGGGTCTGGTTCTCCGTGAAAGCCCATGAGGTGACGCTGTATCCGGCCGCGCACTGAGTGCCACCGGCGGAGTGCCCGGCGGCGTCCGCCGTCCGCGGGGCAGTCGGCAGGTTGCACATTGGCAACATCGACACAACTGCGCTGCAATAGTCCGCAAAGCTCCTTGCGTCACAGCCGTAACACGGTAGGTTCGTCGCCATGGAGCAGGTGGAACCGATTTCGACACGCCGCAAAGGACTGTGGACGACGCTGGCGATCACCACGATGAGTGGTGCCAGCGCACTCGCCATCGCGTTGCCGGCGACCTCGAGCGCCGATCCCGAAGTCCCGACCCCCGTCCCGCCGAGCCCGGCCGCTCCGGCGGCTCCGGCCGCGCCGGCGCCACCCGCGGCTCCGGCCGCTCCCGCCGCGCCGGCGCCACCTGCGGCTCCGGCGGCTCCGGCCGCGCCGGCGGCTCCGGCGCCGAATGGGCAACCGGCACCGGGTGATCCCAACGCGGTCCCACCGGCCGTGGCCCCCAACGGGGCACCGCCACCGCCCGTCGACCCCAACGCGCCCCCACCGCCGCCCGCCGACCCCAACGCGCCGCCACCACCGCCCGTCGACCCGAACGCGGGGCGGATCAACAACGCCGTGGGTGGATTCAGCTACGTCCTGCCCGCCGGCTGGGTCGAGTCGGACGCCTCCCACCTGGACTACGGTTCGGCGCTGCTGAGCAAGGTGACCGGCCCGCCGCCGATGCCCGACCAACCGCCGCAGGTTGCCAACGACACCCGCATCGTGATGGGCCGCCTCGACCAAAAGCTTTACGCCAGTGCGGAAGCCGACAACGCCAAGGCCGCGGTGCGGCTGGGTTCGGACATGGGTGAGTTCTTCATGCCCTATCCCGGAACGCGGATCAACCAGGAGAGCACCCCGCTCGCCGGCGCCAACGGCAGCACCGGGAGCGGGTCGTACTACGAGGTCAAATTCAGTGACGCCTCCAAGCCGAACGGCCAGATCTGGACGGGCGTGATCGGCTCGGCCAACGGCGGGAACGCGCAACGCTGGTTTGTGGTGTGGCTCGGAACCTCCAACGACCCCGTGGACCGGGGCGCGGCCAAGGCGCTCACCGAGTCGATCCAGGCCTGGACACCGCCGGCGGCTCCGCCAGCGGCTCCGGGAGCCCCGCCGGCTCCGGGTGCGCCCGCACCGGCACCGGCGGTTCCTGGGGCGCCCGCGCCGGGGGCTCCCGCAGCGCCGGCGGCTCCGGGGGCACCGGCACCGATCCCGGGCCAGGCGCCGGCCGTGGAGGTCAGCCCCACCCCCGCGCCGGCACCGCAGCAAACTCGCTCGGCCTGATATAGGCCGACGGAAAATCGGTTGGTCAACCGTCTCCGATTCGGCACTCGTTTCGTGACCCAAACTGGGTATACCGAAGTGACGGCCCAGCAAAGCGCTGGGCTTTGCCAGCGATTGCAAGGAGACCCGCAATGGACATCATGGCAGCTACGGAATTCCTCGCTCGATCAAGCACGCTCACCAGCGTCGGCTGGATCGGTTACATCATCATCGGTGGTATCGCCGGTGCGATCGCCAGCAAGATCATCCGCGGTAGCGGAGCCGGGATCCTGATGGACATCGTGATCGGCATCGTGGGCGCGCTGGTCGGCGGTTTCATCCTGAGCTTCTTCGTCGACACCGCCAGCGGCGGCTACTTCTTCACCTTCTTCACCGCGCTGCTCGGCTCGTTGCTCCTGCTCTGGATCGTCGGCATGGTCCGCAGGACCTAGCCGCCGAACCCGTTGCGGCCGTGGTGGTTAGCGGCATGATGGAGCGATGGCATCACCGGTGACCACCACGGCAATGCGCGCCTGGCGCGTTCGTCGACCCGGGCCGATGGATACCGGCCCGCTCGAGCAGGTCACCACCGAGGTGCCGCGGCCGGGCCCGTCCGAACTGCTGGTGGCCGTGCGCGCGTGCGGGGTGTGCCGGACCGACCTGCACGTCACCGAAGGCGACCTTCCCGTCCACCGCGAACGGGTCACGCCCGGGCACGAGGTGGTGGGGGAGGTCGTCGAAATCGGCGCCGAGGCCGGCGACGAGTTCCGGGTGGGGGACCGGGTGGGCATCGCCTGGCTGCGCCACACCTGTGGCGTGTGCAAGTACTGCCGCCGCGGCGACGAGAACCTGTGCCCGAAATCCCGCTACACCGGCTGGGACGCCGACGGCGGCTACGCCGAATTCGCTACCGTCCCGGCCGCTTTCGCGCACCCCCTGCCCGGCGGGTATAGCGACAGCGAACTCGCCCCGTTGTTGTGCGCGGGCATCATCGGTTACCGCTCGCTGCTTCGCGCCGAGCTGCCGGCCGGTGGGCGCCTGGGTCTTTACGGTTTCGGCGGCAGCGCGCACATCACCGCGCAGGTTGCCCTGGCGCAGGGCGCAGAGGTGCACGTAATGACGCGCGGAGCCCGGGCCCGCGAGCTGGCGTTGGAACTCGGCGCCGCCTCCGCGCAGGGCGCGGCGGATCCGCCGCCCGCGCCGCTGGACGCCGCGATCCTGTTCGCCCCGGTCGGTGATCTGGTGCTGCCCGCGCTGCAGGCGCTGGATCGCGGTGGCACGCTGGCGATCGCCGGGATCCACCTGTCGGATATCCCGGCGTTGAACTACCAGCGTCACCTGTTTCAGGAACGCCAGGTCCGGTCGGTCACCTCCAACACCCGGGCCGACGCGCGGGCCTTCCTCGATTTCGCGGGCGAGCACCACATCGAGGTGACCACACCCGAATATCCTCTCGGGCAAGCCGATCGGGCGTTGACGGATCTGAGCGCCGGGCGCATCGCGGGCGCGGCGGTGCTGCTGGTGTGACCGTTCTCAGGTGGACAGGTGCCACACGAACGCGGCGGCGAGCGCACCGAGCCCATTCAGGGACCAGTGCAATGCGATCGGCGCGATCAGGCTGCCGCTGCGCCGGCGTAGCCAGCTGAAGACGAACCCCGCGGCTCCCGTCGCCACCACGGCGCCGGCCACCCCCGCCAACATTCCGACGATCCCGCCGCCGAACAGCCGGGTGAAGCCCACGTTGCTGCTGGTCAGTCCGAACGACGTGGCCACGTGCCACAGCCCGAACAGCAGCGAGCCCGCCAGCGCGACCCCGCGAAAACCCCACGCCCGGTTGAGCGCGCCGTGCAGGACGCCCCGAAACGCCAGCTCCTCGGGGATGACGGTCTGCAGCGGGATGATGACCATCGAGGCGACCATCGCGCCCGAGATCGTGGCGTAGCGGTTGTTCAGGAACATCGGCCGGGTCGCCGGCAGCAGCACGCCGACCGCGATCACCGAGGCCACCACCGCCACGGCCGCCAGCGCATAGCCCAGTCCCGGCTTCCAGTGCTCGCGCCCGAGGCCGAGATCCGCCCAACCCAAACCGCGGCACCGCATCAAGATGACCAGCCCGACGGCGGCGGCCGGGACCGTGCCGACGCTCGCCCACGGCGTGGTGAAATGCGCGATCAAATCCGTCAGGACCAGAACCACCACGACGACGGCGATGTCCAGGTGGATGCGGAACCGGTGCAGCGCCGAAAGCTCGGACGCCACAGGGTGAACGTCGACTATGCCGGCCTCATGCATCCGGCCAGTCTACCGGCGGCCCACGGCGCGACGGGCCAATGCGATTGCCGTCACGCGAATCTCAGTCGCTCGGCTCCCAGGTCCACCCCGAAATCTTCGGGTCGTCCTCGCCGTGTTCGCGGGTGTACATCCGCGCGGCCAGGCGGGCGTCGACCATGCGCTGCCGCAGCATGGCGGCGCGGCTGGCCAATCCGTCGACCCGGTCGATGACATCCATGACCAGATGGAAGCGGTCCAAATCGTTGAGCATCACCATGTCGAAGGGCGTCGTCGTGGTGCCGCGTTCCTTGAAGCCGCGCACGTGCATATGCGCGTGGTTGGTGCGGCTGTAGGTCAGCCGGTGGATCAGCCACGGATAGCCGTGGTAGGCGAAGATCACCGGCCTGTCCGGGGTGAACAACGCGTCGAATTCGCGGTCCGGCAGGCCATGCGGGTGCTCGGTATCGGGCTGCAGCCGCATCAGGTCGACGACGTTGACCACCCGGACGGCCAGCTCCGGCAGCTCGGAGCGCAGGATGTCGGCGGCGGCCAGCGTCTCGAGTGTCGGGATGTCCCCGGCGCACGCCAGCACCACGTCGGGGTCGTCGCCCACAGATTGAGCGGTGCTCGCCCACTCCCAGATGCCCAGCCCGCGGGTGCAGTGCGCGATGGCCTCATCCATGTCGAGATAGGCCAGCGCGGGCTGCTTGCCGGCGACGATGACGTTGATGTAGTCGCGGCTGCGCAGGCAGTGATCGGCCACCGACAGCAGCGTGTTGCCGTCCGGCGGCAGGTACACCCGCGTGAGCTCGGGTCGCTTGTTGGCGACGAGGTCGATGAACCCCGGGTCCTGGTGGGACGCCCCGTTGTGGTCTTGGCGCCACACGTGCGAGCTCAGCAGGTAGTTCAGCGACGCGATCGGCCGCCGCCACGGCAATTCCCGGCTGGTGGCAAGCCATTTCGCGTGCTGGTTCAGCATCGAGTCGACGATGTGCACGAACGCCTCGTAGCAGTTGAACAGGCCGTGCCGCCCCGTCAGCAGGTAGCCTTCCAGCCAGCCCTGGCACAGGTGCTCGGACAGCACCTCCATGACGCGGCCGTCGGGCGCCAGGTGCTCGTCGTCGGGCTCGATCTCGGACAGCCACACCTTGTCGGTCGATCCGTAGACGGCGTCCAGCCGGTTGGAGGCCGTCTCGTCGGGCCCCATGAGCCGGAATCGGTCCTTGTTGCGGGCGATCACGTCGCGCAGGAACCCGCCCAGCACCCGGGTCGCCTCGTGCGTGACGGCCGCCGGTCGCTCGACGGCGACGGCGTAGTCGCGGAAGTCGGGCAGGTCCAGGTCGTGCAGCAACAGCCCGCCGTTGGCGTGGGGGTTGGCGCTCATCCGGCGATCCCCGCTGGGCGCCAGCGCCCGCAGCTCCGGCCGCAGCCGGCCGTTTTCGTCGAAAAGCTCCCCGGGCCCATAGCTGCGCAGCCACTCTTCGAGCTGGGCACGGTGTTCGGGGTTGTCGCGCGTCGCGGCCAGCGGCACCTGGTGCGAGCGCCAGGTGCCCTCAACCTTCTTGCCGTCCACCATCTTTGGCCCGGTCCAGCCCTTAGGGGTACGCAGCACGATCATCGGCCACACGGGCCGCTCGACCCCGTTGCCGCCGCGGGCCGCACCCTGGATGGCGGCGATGTCGTCGAAGGCGTCGTCGAGGGCGGCGGCAAGTTGCCGATGCACATCGGCCGGGTCGTCACCGGCGACCGTGATCGGGCGGTACCCGTAGCCGCGCAGCAGCGATTCCAGTTCGGCGTGCGGGATGCGGGCCAGCACCGTCGGGTTGGCGATCTTGTAGCCGTTGAGCGCCAGGATCGGCAGCACGGCGCCGTCGGTGACGGGGTTGAGGAACTTGTTGGAGTGCCAGCTGGCGGCCAGCGGCCCGGTTTCGGCCTCGCCGTCACCGACGACGCAGGCCACCACCAGATACGGGTTGTCCAGGGCGGCGCCGTAGGCGTGCACCAGCGCGTAGCCGAGCTCGCCGCCCTCGTGGATGGATCCCGGCGTCTGGGCGGCGACGTGGCTGGGGATCCCGCCGGGGAAGGAGAACTGCCGGAACAGCTTGCGCAGGCCCTCGGTGTCCTCCTCTATGCCCGTGTAGACCTCGCTGTAGGTGCCTTCGAGGTAGGCGTTGGCGACCAGCCCCGGTCCGCCGTGCCCCGGCCCGGTCACGTAGATGACGTCGGCGTCGCGGTGGCGGATGACCCGGTTCAGGTGCGCGTAGACGAGATTGAGCCCGGGGGTGGTGCCCCAGTGACCCAGCAACCGCGGTTTGACGTGATCGATGGTCAGCGGCTCGGTGAGCAGCGGGTTGTCCAGCAGGTAGATCTGCCCGACCGACAGATAATTGGCGGCACGCCAGTACTTGTCGATCAGCGCGAGTTCGTCGTCGGAGAGCGCGGTTGCGTGGGTCATCTCACCGATTGTTCCCACCGATCCCTCCCGCTACTCCTCGCCGCGGGCGCGGGCTTCGTACGCCTGCCGCTTTTCGACGTCGACGTCGTCGGTGAAGACGTGATCGCCGCCGAGCATCCGGTTGAGGCCCTCGGCGATGCGGCGCGGCCAGAATTTCTGGGACACCACCATCGCCCCCGCGGCCTTGGTGATCCGCACCCGCGGCTTGGGGTGGGCCACCAGCTTGACGATGGCGTCGGCGATCTCGGCGGGCTCGGCGTTGCGGAACCCCTTGGCCCCCTTGGTGCCCGCGGTGAGCTCGGTGTTGACGAACGTCGGCAACACCGCGGAGAACTTCACCCCGGCCGAGCGGTACTCCAGCCGCGCCGAGTCGGTGAACGCGACCACCGCATGCTTGCTGGCGCAGTAGGTCGCCAGCCCGACGATGTAGAGCTCCCCGGCCAGCGAGGCGACGTTGATGACGTGGCCTGTGCCGCGGGGCACCATGCGCTGGGCCGCCAGCTTGCTGCCCAGGATCACGCCGTAGACGTTGATGTCCAGAATCCGCCGGGTGACCGCGTCCGGTTCGTCGACGATGCGGCCGACCGGCATGATGCCGGCGTTGTTGATCAGCACGTCGATCGGGCCGAGCCGGCGTTCGACCTGGTCGAGGAAATCGGCGAACGACTGCGGGTCGGTGACGTCGAGTTTTCCGTACACGTCGAGGCCCAGGTCGGCGCCCGACTCCTTCACCCGCACCTCGTCGATGTCGCCGATGGCGACCTTGGCGCCCAGGTTATGCAGCGCGGTCGCGGTGGCCAGCCCGATTCCCCGCGCTCCGCCGGTGATGACGATGACCTTTCCGCGGACCTTGAGGCCGAGGGAACCCGTGTCTGCCATGTGCGGTGCCTTCCAGATTCTTGACGGGTGTCAACTAGACAATCCGGTAAGCACAGCACTCGAAGTCCGGCCGCGCAACAACCGGTCGGACCGGGCGAGGTTCAGCGCACGGCCAGCCACACCAGGCTGGCGGCGCCGGCCAGGGCACAGTAGATCGCGAACGGGGTCAGCGTCCGGGTCTGGAAATAGCGGGTGAGGAAGCGCACGGCAAGGTAGGCGCAGACGAACGAAACGACGCTGCCCGCCAGCACCTGGCCGCCGATGCCGGCGCCCAGCGGCCCGAAGAGCTCCGGGATCTTGTACACCCCGGCCGCCAGGATGATCGGCGTCGCGAGCAGGAAGGAGAAGCGCGCGGCGTCCTCGTGCGACAGGCCGCGCCACAGGCCGGCGACGATCGTGATCCCCGACCGGCTGATACCGGGGAACAGGGCCAGGATCTGCGCGGCCCCGATCACCAGGCCGCGCGGCAGCGGGAGCTGCGCCAGCCGCTGATCCGAGGCCTCGTCGCCGTGTTCGAGCTCCGCATCGGACGGCGCCGGCTGTCCCGGCGCGGGCGCGGGCGCGATGCGCCGGCGCAGCACCTCGCCCACGTACAGGGCGATGCCGTTGAGCAACAGGAACGTCGCCGCCGGGATCGGTTTGCCGAGCGTGGTCCGAAACAGCTGCTCGAGCGCCAGGCCGGCCAGGCCCACCGGGATGGTGCCCACCACGATCAGCCACGCCAGCCGCTCGTCGGGCGTCTGAATGCGGCGATACCGCAGCGACGAGAAGAACCCCGACAGGATGCGCAGCCAGTCGCGCCAGAAGAACAGCAGCAGGGCGGCGGCGGTGGCGACGTGAAGGCCGACGATGAACGCGAGGTAGGGCGAGTGGGGGGCCGAGACGCTGAGGTCCTGCGCCCACCGCCCGCCGACGAGTGCCGGCACCAACACCGCGTGCCCGAGGCTCGAGACCGGGAACAGCTCGGTGACGCCCTGGAACGCGCCGACCACCACGGCCTCGACGTAGCTCAAGTGCGCGGTCATAGTGGGTGCCTCCATCGGACGACGGGTCGCGGTCGGCCTGTGACGATAGCCCACGCCGCGCCGGCGCGGGTCCGCGACCGAGCGTTGCGGCTGACCCGGACGGACGGAGACCGAATCGGCTTGCCCACCTGGCCTTTTGGCCGCCTCGTCGCTCGGCCGGGCGGCTAAACGCCCGCCGTGCAGCGCCCTGACCAGGCAGGTACGGTGTGCAGATGGTCGACGGGTTGCTGGATGCCGTGCGCGTCCTCGACTTGTCGGGCGGGGTCGCCGACGTGGTGACCCGCCTGTTCGCCGATCTGGGCGCCGACGTGTTGAAGGTGGAACCGCCGGGCGGCTGCCTGGCGCGTGACGCGCTGCCGACGCTGCGCGGCGCCAGCATCCCGTTCGCCGTGCACAACGCCAACAAGCGCAGCGCGGTGCTCGACCCGTTCGACGACGAGGACTGCGCCCGCTTCCTCGATTTGGCCGCCGACGCCGACATCGTCGTGGACACCGGCGCCGACGAGCGCGGCGCCATGTTCGGAACCTCCGGCGAGGAGCTCGCCGCCCGCTACCCGCACCTGGTGGTGCTGTCGATCACCGACTTCGGCGCGACCGGCCCGCGCTCCTCGTGGCGCGCCACGGATCCGGTGCTGTACGCGATGTGCGGCGCGCTGTCACGGTCCGGCCCCACCATCGGCACCCCGGTGCTGCCGCCGGACGGCATCGCGTCGGCCACCGCGGCCGTCCAGGCGGCGTGGGCCGCGCTCGCGGCGTACTACAACCGATTGCGTTGCGGTACCGGCGATTACATCGACTTCTCGTGGTTCGACGCGGTCGTCATGGCCCTCGACCCGGCCTTCGGCGCGCACGGGCAGGCCGCCGCCGGCGTCCGGCGCACCGGGCGGTGGCGGGGCCGCCCGAAGAACCAGGACGCCTACCCGATCTACCCCTGCCGGGACGGCTACGTCCGGCTGTGCGTGATGGCGCCCCGGCAGTGGCGCGGCCTGCGGCGCTGGCTGGGGGAGCCGGAAGACTTCCAAGATCCCAAATACGACGTGATCGGCGCGCGATTCGCGGTGTGGCCGCAGATCAGCGAGCTGCTGGAGAAGCTCTTCGCCGGACAGAGCATGAAGGATCTGGTGGCCGCCGGACAGGCGCACGGGGTGCCCATCGCCGCGGTGCTGACGCCGGCGCGGATCCTGGGTTCGGATCACTTCCAGGCGGTCGGCGCGATCGCCGAGGCCGAGCTCGTCCCCGGCGTGCGGACCGCCGTGCCGACCGGGTATTTCGTGGTCGACGGCCGGCGCGCGGGTTTCCGCACACCGGTGCCCGCCGCGGGCAACGACGAACCGTACTGGCGCGGCGATCCCTCGGTGGTGCCGTCGGCCTCCGGCCGGCTCGGCGATTATCCCTTTGCGGGACTGCGGATTTTGGATCTGGGCATCATCGTCGCCGGCGGTGAGCTGAGCCGGCTATTCGGCGACCTGGGCGCCGACGTCATCAAAATCGAGAGCGCCGATTACCCCGACGGATTGCGCCAGGCCCGCGTCGGCGAGGCCATGAGCGAGTCCTTCGCCTGGACGCACCGCAACAACCGCGGTTTCGGGCTGGACCTGCGCAGCGCCGAGGGCAAGAAGATCTTCGGCCGGCTCGTCGCCACCGCCGACGCGGTCTTCGCCAACTTCAAGCCGGGAACCCTTACCGCACTGGGGTTTTCCTACGACGAGCTGCGCGCCCTCAACCCGCGGATCGTGCTCGCCGAGAGCAGCGCGTTCGGCGACACGGGGCCGTGGAGCGCGCGGCTGGGGTACGGCCCGCTCGTGCGGGCCACGACCGGCGTCACCCGGCTCTGGACGAGCGACGTCCCGGGGGAGGGTACCGAGGCGGCGCGGCACGCGTTTTACGATGCGACGACGGTGTTCCCCGACCACGTGGTCGGCCGGGTCACCGCGATCGCCGCGCTGGCCGCGCTGATCCACCGCGACCGGACGGGCAACGGCGCCCACGTCCACATCTCGCAGGCCGAAGTCGTGGTCAACCAGCTCGACACCCTGTATGTCACGCAAGCCGCGCTGGCCGCGGGCATCGACCGGATCCGGCAGGACACCAGCCTGCACGCGGTCTATCCCTGCGCCGGTGACGACGAATGGTGCGTCATCTCGATCCGAACGGACGACGAATGGCGGCGCGCCGCTTCGGTTTTCGACCACCCCGAATGGGCGGACGACCCGCGCTTCGCCACCGGCGAAGCGCGGCTGGACAATCGGGACGAGTTGGTGGAACGGGTCTCGGCCTGGACCCGCACCCGCACCCCGCTGCGGGCCGCCGAACTGCTGCAGTCGGCGGGTGTTCCGGCCGGGCCGATGAACCGTCCGCCCGACATACTCGAGGACCCGCAGCTGATCGCGCGAAACGTCTACAGCGCCATGACTCATCCGCTGATCGAGAACCCGCTGCCCGCCGAGACGGGACCGGCGCCCTACCGCCACATTCCGGCGGCCCGGCGGGCCCCGGCACCTCAGCCCGGGCAGGACACCGTCGAGATCTGCCGAAACGTGCTGGGAATGAACACCACCGACATCCAGCGGCTGATCGACGACCGCGTGCTGTTCGGCCCGGCCACCGACGCCTGAGCCGCCCCGCGGTCGCCCGAATGTGCGGCCGGCCGCACGCTCGCGCCCGACTGTGCGGCGAACCGCACGCCCGGGGTCCGATAGGTTCGACGCATGACCGCTGACCCCAGGACCCCGGTTTTGATCGGCTATGGCCAGGTCAACCACCGCGACGAGATCGATCCGGCCACGCGGTCCGTCGAGCCGATGGACCTGATGGTGGCCGCGGTCGAGCGGGCGGCCGGCGCCGCGGTGATCGAGGCGGTCGACTCGATCCGGGTGGTCAACATCCTGTCGGCCCAGTATCGGGATCCCGGGCTGTTATTGGGCCAGCGCATCGGCGCCTCGGATTTCACCACGCTGTACAGCCCGGTCGGCGGCAATGTGCCGCAATCACTGCTCAACCAGGCCTGCCTGGACATCCAGGGCGGCCGCGCGGGCGTCGTGCTGCTGGCCGGCGCCGAAACCTGGCGCACCAGGCGCGGTCTGCGGGCCCAGGGCGGCAAGCTGGTGTGGACCGAACAGGACCGCTCGGTCCCGATGGCCGAGGTGAGCGGCGACGACGTCCCGATGGCCGGCGACGCCGAGATCAGGATTTCCCTGGACCGCCCGGCCTACGTCTATCCGCTGTTCGAGCAGGCGCTGCGGGTGGCGCGCGGCGAGTCGATCGACGATCACCTCCAGCGCATCGGGGAGCTGTGGGCGCGGTTCAACGCGGTGGCGGTGGACAACCCGCACGCGTGGATCCGCACGCCGTCCAGTGCCGACGACATCCGCCGGGTGGGCCCGCGGAACCGGATGATCAGCTGGCCCTACACCAAGTTGATGAACTCCAACAACATGGTCGACCAGGGCGCGGCGCTCGTTCTGACCTCGGTCGAGCAGGCCAGGAGGCTGAAGATCCCCGCCGAACGCTGGGTGTACCCGCACGCGGGCACCGACGCGCACGACACACCGTCCATCGCCGAGCGCCACGAACTGCACCGGTCCACGGCCATCCGGATCGCCGGCGCGCGGACGCTCGAGCTGGCCGGCCTGGGCATCGACGACATCGATTACGTCGACCTGTACTCGTGCTTTCCCTCCGCGGTGCAAGTCGCGGCGGCCGAACTCGGGCTGAGCGTCGACGACCCCGCCCGGCCGCTGACCGTGACCGGCGGACTGACGTTCGCCGGCGGCCCGTGGAGCAACTACGTGATGCATTCGATAGCCACCATGGCGGAGTTGCTGGTGGCCAATCCGGGCCGGCGCGGTCTGATCACCGCCAACGGCGGCTACCTGACCAAACACAGCTTCGGTGTCTACGGCACCGAACCGCCGGCCGAATTCCGTTGGGAGGACACGCAACCAGAGGTCGACGCGGAGCCCACGACCGACGCGGTGGTGGAATGGGAAGGCGTGGGCACCCTCGAGGCGTGGACGACGCCGTATGACCGCGAGGGACGGCCGGAAAAGGCCTTTCTGGCGGTGCGCACCCCCGACGGGTCGCGCGCGCTGGCCGTGGTCACCGACGCCGACGCGGTGCAGGCCTCGGTGCGTGAAGATCTCGGTGGCGCCAAGGTCGCCGTCGCCGCGGACGGCAGCGCGACGCTGCGGTAGCCCCGTCACCCGTATGGCGCCAGGTCAACGGCGCCGATCCTGGGTAACGGTCGCGTAGCCTATGCCGACTTGCCTATTGTTGAGTGCTGAGGGTTGGGGGAGGTGAGCCCAGGTGCACATCCTGGTTACCGACGCCACCGGCGCACTCGGGCGCCTGGTCGCTGGGCAGCTCATCGCTGCCGGGCACACGGTCACCGGCATTGCTGAGCTCCCGCATCCCTGCCTCGACCGCAACGTCGAATTTGTTTGCGCATCGCTGCGCGACCGCGTCTTGCGGGAGCTCACCGACGAGGCCGACGCGGTCATCCACCTGGCACCCATCGACCCCACCGCGCCCGGCAGCGCCGGCATGGACGGGCTGGCGCGGGTCACCGATGCGGCCGCGCGCGCCGGCTCCCGCCTGGTGTTCGTCTCGCAGGCCGCGGGACGGCCCGAGTTGTATCGGCCGGCCGAGGACCTGGTGTCCTCGAGCTGGGGACCCACCGCGGTCATCCGGATCGCGCCACCGGTCGGGCGCCAGCTCGACTGGATGGTGTGCCGCACCGTGGCCACGCTGTTGCGCAGCAAGGTGTCCGCGCAGCCCATGCGCGTGCTGCACCTCGACGACCTGATGCGCTTTTTGGTCCTGGCGATGGATACCGACCGCACCGGTGTGGTGGACCTCGCCAGCCCGGACACCGTCAACATGGTCACCGCCTGGCGCGTGTTGCGAGCCGCCGACCCGCGCATCCGGCCGCATCGGGTGCGCAGCTGGGCCCAGCTGACGCCGGAGTTCGATGTCGCTGCGGCACAAGAGGACTGGATGTTCTCATACGGCTGGCACGCGCTGGACGCCGTCGCCGACACCGCGCGGGGACTCGTCGGGCGCCGGCTGGACACCGCCGGCGCGATCAACCAGGGGGGACAGCTCGCGCTGCCCGTCGAGGTGCTGCCGCAATCTCGGCGACCGGCCGGTGACGACGTGCGCACGGCCGCGCCGGAAGGCCTGGAGGGCGAATTCGACGATCAGATCGATTCGCGGTTCCCGGTTTTCAGCGGCGCCGCACTGGCCGAGGCGCTGCCCGGACCGCTCACCCCCATCACGCTGGACGTCCAATTGAGCGGGCTGCGCGCCGCGAGCCGGGTGCTGGGACAGGCGCTCGCCCTCGGCGGCGTCGCCGATGCCGAATGGGGCAGCAGGGCCATCGCGGTGTTCGGCCACCGCGCCTACGTCGGCGTGTCGGTCAACATGGTCGCGGCCAGCCAGCTGCCCGGCTGGGACCAGGACGCCGTCGCCCGCAACGCCCTCGTCGGCCAGCCCCAGGTCGGCGATCCGCTGCCGTTCGGCGAGCCGGCCTGGACGGCCGGGGCGCTCGGCTCGGTCGCCAAGGCCGTCGCCGCGGGGCGGTCGGTCGCGCTCCTGCGTCACCTGCGGGCCGACACCCGGGCGTATTGCGCCGCCGCGGAAGCAGAGCACCTCGACGCCGCCCAACTGGCG
The DNA here is from genome assembly GCF_035666375.1 of Mycobacterium sp. 5-140-3-2. NCBI lineage: Bacteria > Bacillati > Actinomycetota > Actinomycetes > Mycobacteriales > Mycobacteriaceae > Mycobacterium > Mycobacterium sp. 5-140-3-2. The sequence goes on along the minus strand of NZ_CP142025.1, from coordinate 2,740,965 downwards.
TTGCTGCCCGAAGCGGCCCTGGAAGTGCGGCTGCGGCTGTTGCGCGACCGCATCCACCAGGGCTGGATCCTCAACGCGCTCTGGTTGATCGACACCGGCGTCACCGCCGCGGCGCTGCCGCGCAGCCAGGCGGGGCGCAGCGTGCCCGGGATCAGCATGATCACCGACAGCGGACTCGTCGCGGCGGAGACCGCCGAGCTGGCGTCGGCGCTGCGGGCCGACCCGCCGTTGCGCGCGCTGGCCGCCGAGGGCAACCTCGCGAGCATTCGTGCGCTGTCGCCGAAGACCGCCGCCATTGTGGACGCGGTCGTCGCACGAATCGGGCACCGCGGTCCGGGCGAGGCCGAGCTGGCCAGCAAGACCTTCGCCGACGACCCGACGATGTTGCTGACCGCCGCGGCAGGGGCCGCACCCCCCGAGCCCACGCCCGCCACATTGGCCGAGCGGCTTACCGCCAACGCGCGCGGTTCGCGGGAGCTGGCCCACGACACCACGATGCGGTTCACGCACGAACTGCGGATGACGTTGCGCGCGTTGGGATCTCTGCGCGTCGAGGCGGACCTGATCGACGCCGTCGACGACATGTACTACCTGACGTGCAATGAACTGGTCACGATGCCGGGCGACGCACGGCTGCGGATCAAACGCCGCCGCACCGAACGCGAACGCCTGCAGGCGCAGTTCCCACCCGACGTTATCGACGGGGCCTGGGCGCCCGTCCCGCACAGCCCCGACGACTCCGGCGCCGGGACCACCGCCGAGGATGGCTCAGCCGAGCAGCTCGCCCAGGGGTGATTGCGGGTCGGCCAGCTTGTCGGGGTCGACGGCGGCCTTCGACCGGATCAGCGCTTTGACGTCGTCGAGCACATCCCAGATATTGACGTTCATTCCGGCCAGCACCCGGTGGTCGCCGTCGAGCCAGAACGCGACGAACTCCCGGCCGGCGACGTCACCGCGAAACACCACCCGCTCGAAGCTGGGGGCGTGTCCCACGTACTCCATCCCGAGGTCGTATTGATCGGTGAAGAAATAGGGCAGCTCCGCGTATTCGCCTGGTGTGCCCAGCATCCCGGCCGCCGCCACGGCGGGCTGCTTGAGCGCGTTGGCCCAGTGCTCGGTGCGGATGCGGGTGCCCAACAGCGGGTGTTCGGCGGCCGCGATGTCGCCGACCGCATAGATGTCGGGATCGCTGGTGCGCAACGAGGCGTCGACGAGCACCCCGCCGTCGCCCAGGGAGAGCCCGGCCTGCTCGGCGAGTTCGACGTTGGGCTTGGCGCCGACGGCCACCAGCACGGCGTCGGCGGCCACCGTCGATCCGTCCCGCATCCGCAGGCCGGTGGCCGAGCCGTCGGCCCTGGTGATCTCCGCGACCTGCGTCTCGAGGCGAAGATCCACCCCGTGCTCGCGGTGCAGGGTGGCGAACACCTCGCCGACGGTCTCGCCCAGCGCGGCCAGCAGCGGCTGCCTGGCGGTTTCCACCACGGTGACGTTGACACCTCGCTGGCGCGCACCCGCCGCCACTTCCAGCCCGATCCACCCGGCGCCCACGACCGCGAGCGAAGCGCCTTCGGACAGAACGTCATTCAATGCCACGGCGTCTTCGTAGGTGCGTAGGTAATGCACACCGGGGGAGTCCGCCCCCGGTATCGGGGGCCGGCGCGAGGCCGATCCCGTGGCCAGCAACAGCTTGTCGTAGCCGACCGTGGTGCCGTCGGGAAGCCCTACCGTGTGGGCGGCGGCATCCAGGGTGCTCACCCGCGTGTTGAGCCGCAGGTCGACGTTGTGGTCGCGGTACCAGTCGGAGTTCTGCACGGTGAAATCGGTCAGCGACTTTTTGCCGGCCAGATACTCCTTCGACAGCGGCGGCCGCTCGTAGGGCAGATGTTCCTCGTCGGCGAACACAATGATGTGCCCATCAAAATCGTTGTCGCGCAAAGCTTCTACGGCTTTGGCGGCCGCGAGTCCGCCGCCGATGATGACGAAGCTGGTCGAGTTGGCCATGGATGGGGCTCCGTTCTGTGGAATTTTCAGCCTACTCGCGGGCGCTCAGCCCAACAGCTCGCGCAGGTCGAGAGCGTTGCGGACCGCGTGCCCGCCCAGGTCGTTGTTGAAATACATCCACACGTCCTTCCGTTCACCGTCCCAAGCGGTGAGCCGCTCGGCCCAGCGCCGCAGATCGTCGGCGGTGTAGGAACCGGCGTAATTGGCCTCGGGATCCGGCCCGTGCATCCGGATGTACACCAGATCGGTCGTCGCTCGGGGAATGCACTCGAGCCCCAGCCCACTCATCACCACATACGCGGCGCGATGGCGTTCCAGCAGCTCGAACACCGCGGGGTCATTCCACGACGGGTGCCGCAGTTCGACGGCGACGCGGATCGACGCGGGCATGAGTTGCAGGAACGAGTCCAGGCGCGCGTCATCGCGCTGCTGTTCGGGGTGCAGCTGCACCAGCAGCACGCCGTGGCGATCACCCAGCAGCTGCCAGCATCGTTCGAAACGTTCGATCCACGGTTCGGGGGAGGCCAGCCGGCGGTAGTGCGTCAAGCCGCGATGCGCCTTGACCGACATGGTGAAGCCGTCCGGCAGCTGATCGCGCCAACCCTCGAACGTCGAATCCTTGGGCCACCGGTAGAAACTCGCGTTCAGCTCGACGGTGTCGAACGCCTCGACGTAGCGGGCGAGCCGGCGCGCCGACGGCGTTCCCGGCGGATACAGCACATTGATCCAGTGGTTGTACGACCACCCCGAGGTACCGATTCGTATGGTCACCGCGGCTCAGCCGGCCACCCGCTGACGCACATCGGCGTCCAGCGACGCCCTGACCAACGCGGCGGCCAGTCGCGCATTGGCCTGCGGCGCAAGGCTTCCCAGTTTCTTCGGTTCGGCGGGTAGGCCAAACCGCTTGGCGGTGCCGGTGGCGCGGTCATCGAAATACGGCCGCACCCAGGTCCACACGTCCTGCACCTCGCGCAGGTAGATGTCGGCGCCCGTGTCGCCGATTTCCTTGAACTGCTTCAGCATCCGTTTCGCCGTGGCCACGTCATGCCCGCTGCGATCGGCCAATTCGCGCATGTCGCCGGAGTAGTCGTCGCGAAGTCGTTCGGCCATATCGGTGAGCCGGGTGGCCGAGCTCTCGTCGTAACGCACGTAGTGCGCGCGCCCAAAGGCGTCGATCATGGTTTTCCGGTCCGAGGCCAGCACGGCCTTGGGAGTCCGCAGGCCCGCCTTGAAGAGTTCGCGCGCGGCGGCCGTGGCGATGGTCGCATCGATCGGCTTGCTGGCCAGCATGCACAGCACCAAAAGCTGGAACAGCGGCATCGGCTTGTCGCTCAGCGTGATGCGCGCCTGCGCCGCGTAGGTGGTGCCGGCCACGTCGAGCAGTCGTCGCACCCGCTTGTCCATACCGCACCGCGTACCCCCACGCCGCGACGGCAAACCGCGCCCGCTATTTGGGCGGCAGGCTGCGCGCGTGGTCGACCCCGCGTTTGACCCAACTGTGAAGCTGGCGTTTGGTTTGCACCCCGGCGGCCTCGACGCGCAACCAGCCCCGGGCTTCCCGTCCGGCCATCACCATGGGGCTGACGTGCGCGCGCCCGGCGAGTTTGTCGGTGTCCTCGCGCGGCACCCGCACCAACAGTCCGCCCTGGCCGCTGACGGCCACCGACATGTTGCCGTTGACCAGGAACGCCAGGCCGCCGAACATGCGCTTCTCGTCGATGCCGGGCCCGCCCGCGAGGAGTTCGCGGATCCGGTTGGCCAGGTCTTCGTCGTAGGCCATCCGCGGGTTCAGTCCAGGTCGACCCGGACGGTGAGCAGGTCGCTGCCCATCAGGCGCACCATCGCGCTGTTCAGCCGCGGCAGGTTGCCCAGGCGCTGCACCGCGTCGTCTTCGGGCAGGAGGTGGGCGGTGCCGTGGCGCCACGTGCCGCCAACACGCACCCGCACAGCCGGATTGGCCTTGATATTGCGGATGTAATCCGAGTGCTCGCCGTGTTCGGAGACCATCCAGAACTGGTTGTCCACGACGCGCCCGCCCACCGCGGTGCGCCGCGGCTGCCCGCTCTTGCGTCCGGTGGTTTCGAGCATGGTCATCGGCAGCTGCCGGCCGACCGGGTTGACCAGCAGGCGTTGAACACGGTGGACCACTTGTCGTTTGAGAGTCACGGGTTCATTCAACGCCGGGCGTGACCGCGGGGAAAGCCCCGGGTCACGCCCGGCGCCCCGATCAGGCCGCGGCCGTGGCGGCCGAGGCCGCCGGTTCGAGCGCCTGGGCCACGATCTCGGCGACGTCGGTCATGGGCCGCACGTCCAGCGCCTCGAGCACCTCGGCGGGCACGTCATCGAGATCCGGCTCGTTGCGCTGCGGAATGAAAACCGTTGACAGCCCGGCACGTTGGGCGGCCAGCAGCTTTTGCTTCACCCCGCCGATGGGCAGCACCCGGCCGTTCAGCGTGACCTCTCCGGTCATGCCGACGTCGGAGCGGACCTGGCGTCCGGTGGCCATCGAGACCAAGGCGGTCACCATGGTGACACCGGCCGACGGGCCGTCCTTGGGCACCGCCCCCGCGGGCACGTGGACGTGGATGCGCCGGTCCAGCGTCTTGGGATCCACACCGAGCTCGGCGGCGTGCGAGCGCACGTAGGACAGCGCGATCTGCGCCGACTCCTTCATCACGTCGCCCAATTGACCCGTCAGTTGCAGGCCCGGGTCACCGTCGGTGGAGCCGGCCTCGATGTAGAGCACATCGCCACCGAGGCCGGTGACGGCCAGGCCGGTGGCCACACCGGGCACCGCCGTGCGTTCGGCCGATTCCGGCATGAACCGCGGACGGCCCAGGTAGTCAACCAGATCCGGCTCGTCGATGGTGATCGGTCGCGGATCGTCAACCAGCTTGGTGGTCGCCTTGCGCAGCGCCTTGGCCAGCAGCCGTTCGAACTGTCGCACACCGGGCTCGCGGGTGTAGTCGGCGGCGATCTTGCGCAGCGCCGCGTCGCTCACCGCCACCTCGTCCTCGGTCAGCGCCGCGCGGTCCCGCTGCCGGGGCAGCAGGTAGTCCCGCGCGATGGCGACCTTGTCGTCCTCGGTGTAGCCGTCGATGGCCACCAGCTCCATGCGATCCAGCAAGGCCGACGGGATGTTCTCGATCACGTTGGCCGTCGCCAAAAACACCACATCGGACAGGTCCAGGTCCAGATCCAGGTAGTGGTCGCGGAAGGTGTGGTTCTGCGCCGGGTCGAGCACCTCGAGCAGCGCCGCGCTCGGATCGCCGCGGTAGTCGGAACCGACCTTGTCGATTTCGTCCAGCAGCACAACGGGATTCATCGATCCCGCCTCACCGATCGCGCGCACGATCCGGCCCGGCAACGCGCCCACGTAGGTACGACGGTGCCCGCGGATCTCGGCCTCGTCGCGCACACCGCCCAGGGCGACGCGCACGAACTTGCGGCCCAACGCCCGGGCCACGCTCTCGCCCAGCGACGTCTTGCCGACGCCGGGGGGACCGGCCAGCACCATCACCGCACCGGAGCCGCGCCCGCCGACCACCTGCAGCCCGCGTTGGGCGCGGCGCGCCCGCACGGCCAGGTACTCGACGATGCGATCCTTGACGTCATCCAGCCCGTGGTGATCGGCGTCAAGGACTTCCCGCGCCGCCTTGAGGTCGGTGGAGTCCTCGGTCTTGACGTTCCACGGCAGGTCGAGCACGGTGTCCAGCCAGGTGCGAATCCAGCCGCTCTCCGGGCTCTGGTCGCTCGAGCGTTCCAGCTTGCCGACCTCGCGCAGCGCGGCCTCGCGCACCTTCTCGGGCAGCTCGGCGGCCTCGACGCGGGCCCGGTAGTCGTCCGAACCATCGGGTTCGCCCTCGCCCAATTCCTTGCGGATGGCGGCCAGCTGCTGACGCAGCAGGAACTCCTTCTGCGTCTTCTCCATGCCCTCGCGCACGTCCTCGGCGATCTTGTCGCTGACCTCGACCTCGGCGAGGTGGTCGCTGGTCCAGTCGATCAGCACGCGCAGCCGCTCGGCGACGTCGACCGTCTCCAGCAGCTGGCGCTTCTGCGCGTTGCTCAGGTAGGACGCGTACCCCGAGGTGTCGGCCAGCGCCGACGGATCGGACAGCCGGTTGACGTAATCGATGATCTCCCAGGCCTCGCGTCTTTGCAGCATGGCCAGCAGCAGCTTCTTGTACTCCGCGGTCAGTGCCTTGACCTCGTCGGTCGCCTCGGCCTCGGGGACCTCGGTCACCTCGACCCACAGCGCCGCCCCGGGGCCGGATGCGCCCGCCCCGATCTGTGCCCGGCGCTCGCCGCGCACCACCGCGGCGGTGCCGCCACCGGCGATGCGCCCGACCTGCAGGATCTTCGCGATCACGCCGTGGGAGGGATACCGGTCCTCGAGCCGGGGGGCGATCAGCAGCTGTCCCGACTCGCTGGCCTGGGCGGCGTCGATCGCCGCGCGGGCCGCGTCGTCCAGCGCGATCGGCACCACCATTCCGGGCAGCACGATGGTGTCGGTGACAAACAGCACCGGCACCGACTTGGCTTCAGCCATCAAATCCTCCAAAAGTTGAGTCTGATGCGCTTAACCCAGCCCGGCGCCGGTTTGTTCCCGCGCGCCCCGGCCATCGCGGGGGTGCGGCCGGCCTCACACCGGCGGCACGGGCCCCAGGCGCCGCAACTGCGTAACGTGCCGGGGCGAGAGCTCCTCGAGGCACGTGACGCCGAGCAGGCGCATCGTGCGGATCACTCCCTCGGCGAGGATGTCGATGGCGCGGCTCACCCCGGCCGCACCGCCGGCCATCAGGCCGTAGAGGTAGGCCCGACCGACCAGCGTGCACCGGGCGCCCAGCGCGATCGCCGCGACGATGTCGGCGCCCGACATGATGCCGGTGTCCACCAGGATCTCGGTGTGCTCACCCAGGTCGCGCGCCACCGTCGGCAGCAGGTGAAACGGCACCGGGGCCCGATCCAGTTGGCGCCCACCGTGATTGGACAACACGATCCCGTCGACACCGCGGTCGACGACCGCGCGGGCATCGTCAAGCGTCTGAATCCCTTTGACGACGAGCTTGCCCGGCCACTGCTCCTTGATCCACTCCAGGTCATCGAAGGTCAGGCTGGGATCGAACATCGTGCTCAGGTATTCGGCGACCGTGCCGGGCCAGCGGTCCAGCGACGCGAACGCCAAAGGTTCGGTGGTCAACAGGTCGAACCACCACTTCGGGTGGGGCACCGCGTCCAACACGGTGCGCAGCGTCAGCGTGGGCGGGATCGTCATGCCGTTGCGGTTGTCGCGCAGCCGTGCGCCGGAGACCGGGACGTCGACGGTGGCCAGCAGGGTGTCGAAGCCGGCCTCGGCGGCGCGTCTGACCAGCTCCATCGAGCGTTCGCGGTCCCGCCACATGTAGAGCTGAAACCACTTTCGGCCTTGGGGCACGGCCGTGACGAGGTCCTCGATCGCGCAGGTGCCCAACGTGGACAGCGAAAACGGGATCCCCGCCCTGGCCGCCGCCTGCGCGCCGGCGATCTCGCCCTCGGTGTGCATGAGCCTGGTGAATCCGGTGGGCGCGATCCCGAACGGCAGCACGACCGGCTGGCCGAGGACATCCCACCCCGCGGTCACTTGGGAGACGTCGCGCAGGATCGCCGGATGAAATTCGATGTCGCGGAAGGCTTGTCGGGCGCGTTCGATGGACAGCTCGTCTTCGGCCGCGCCATCGGTGTAGTCGAACGCCGCCTTCGGGGTGCGCCGCTTGGCGATGCGCCGCAGGTCTTCGATGGTGTAGGCGGCGTCGAGCCGCCGCTTGGTCGCGTTCAGCTCGGGCCGCTTGAACTGCATGAGCGGGGCGAGATCGCGCACTTTGGGTACTCGTCGGCGAACGGCCTTCCGTCTTTCGAGTTCCATAATGTGCAACCGTAGTCAGGTGACATCTGCAGGCGACCCGTTCGATCTCCAGCGTTTCGTGGACGCGCAAGAGCCGGTGTACGGCGACGTCCTCGACGAGCTGCGGGCCGGACGAAAGCGCAGCCACTGGATGTGGTTCGTCTTCCCCCAACTGCGCGGCCTGGGCGGCAGCCCGACCGCGCTCCATTACGGCATCTCCTCGCTGGACGAGGCTCGGGCGTACCTGCGTCATGAGCTGCTGGGGCCGCGGTTGCGGGAGTGCGCCCGACTGGTCACCGCGGTGCAGGGGCGCTCGATCGGGCAGATCTTCGGCTCGCCGGACGACCTCAAACTGTGCTCGTCGATGACCCTGTTCGCCCACGCCACCGAGGACGACGAGGACTTCGTCGCGGTGCTCGACAAGTATTACGACGGCCGCCAGGACGCGCTGACGTGCGAGCGCCTAGACCGAGCTTAGGATCCGCCACCCGTGCGGCTCGACGGCGACAGCGTCCACGACCTCCGGCGGCGGGGCCGCCGATCCGCCGATGACCTGCGCGCGCCCCGGGCCCAGCTCCGGCAGCGACACGTGCAGGGGTTCGTCGTCGATGTTGAGCACCACCAGCAGGGCGTCGTCGCCGTTGCGCGCCTCGTAGACGTAGTGCCGGTTTTTCAGCCGTAACGCGGTGGTGGACGCCGCGTGCAGCCAGGGGTGGCGCCGTCGCAGCCCGACCAGGTACTGGTGCAGCCCCCAGGTCTGGACGCCGAAGTCATCCAGTTGCAGTGGGGGAGAGCCGAATTCGGGGCGCACGGCGTCGTCGCCGCCGAACCGTTCTTCCTTGACGCCGCGGAACCCGAGCTCGTCGCCGGCGTAGACGCTGGGCACCCCGCCGATGGTGAGCAGCAGCACCAGCGCGTGGGCCACATGCGCGGGGTTGTCCAGCTGGCTGGCGATGCGGGTGACGTCGTGATTGCCGATGAAGGTCAGGGGCGCGAAGCGGCTCAGAAAGTCGTTGTGGCGCTGCAGCGCCCAGTCCAGCTCGAAGAAGTTGCCGTCGTTGAGGCTGCTCCAGATCGCCTTCCACAGCTCGTATTGGGTGGCCGAGTCGAAGGTGGCGGCGTCGACGACCGCGGCGTAGTCGCCGTGGATGAGTTCGCCGACGAACCAGGCATCCGGATAGCGCTCGCGCACCCGGGGCAGGGTCGAGGCCCAGAAGTGTTGTGGCACTGCATAAGCCGCGTCGAGGCGCCAGCCGTCGGCGCCGCGGCCCAACCAGTGCGCCATCACCTCGACGGTGTAGTCGACGACGGCGGGGTTGTCGTGGTTGAGGGTGATCAGCCCGTCGTGGCCTTCGAACGTGTGAAAGCGCCCGGGACGTCCGCGGAACCAGCGCGCGGCGGCGTCGTCCTCGGCGGCCTCGCGGTGGCGCGGAAAATCCACCCCGACGTGGTTGAACACGCCGTCGAGCAGGACGCGCAGGCCGCGTCGGTGCGCCTCGGCGACGAGGTGGTCGAAATCGGCGTCGTCGCCGAGCCGGGGATCGATGCGGTAGTGGTCGGTGGTGTCGTAACCGTGTGTGCGCGAGGCGAAGATCGGGCCCAGCGCGATGCCGGACGCCCCGAGTTCGATGGCGTGGTCCAACCAGTCGACGAGCCGCCGCAACCGGTGTTGATGCGGTTGCGGCGGCTCGTTTGACTGCGGTACGGGGAACGCGCCCACGAACCCCAGCGGGTAGACCTGCCACCAGATGGCGTGCTGGACCCAGTCGGGTCCGGACACGGCGCTGGTCACGACGGCGCGATCAGCCGACGGTCGCCAGCGTCTGGGAAGCGACGATCGCTTGGGCCACGCCGGAAACGATCGCCGCGGCCTTCAGCGCCTCCTGGATGGTTTCGCGGCTGACACCGGCCTCGCGCAGCGTGTGCTCGTGGGCGGCCACGCAATCCGGGCATCCGTTGATCGAGGACACTGCGAAGCACCACAGCTCGAAGTTCGCCTTCTCCACACCGGGATTGGCGATGATGTTCATCCGCAATCCCGCGCGCAGGTCGTCGTACTTGCCGTCGAGGAAACCCCGGCCACGGTAGAACACGTTGTTCATCGCCATGACCGATGCGGCTCCCAGCGCCGCGTTGTACGCCTCGGCGGACAGAATGTCGGCCGCCTCCGCGCCAATCTCGCTGAGCACCTGCGTGTTCCGGGTCGCCGCGGCGCTCGCCAACAGCGTGCCCCACAGCTGCTCCTCGTCGAGCTCGGTCGTACGGGTGATCGAACCCAGGTTGAGCTTGAGGTCCTTGGCGTACTCCGGCAGCGCTTCCTTGAGGTTCTCTACGCTCATCTCGCCTCCTCTTCAGACCCTACGGGATCAGCCCCGGATCAGGCCGACTGCTTGAGCAGCTCGGTGGCGTCGAGCGTCGGGTCGCCCTTGCGCCAGTTGCACGCGCACAGCTCGTCGGACTGCAGCGCGTCCAGCACGCGCAGCACTTCCTCGACGTTGCGGCCCACCGAACCCGCGGTGACCGAGACGAACTGGATCTCGTTGTTGGGGTCGACGAGGAAGGTCGCCCGGTCGGCCACACCGTCGGCGTTGAGCACACCGGTGGCCAGGCTCAGCTCCCGCTTGATGTCCGAGAGCATCGGGAAGGGCAGCTTTTTGAGGTCCTCGTGCTGCGCACGCCAATTGAAGTGGACGAACTCGCTGTCGATCGACACACCCAGAACCTGCGCGTCGCGGTCGGCGAATTCGTCGTTGAGCTTGCCGAAGGCGGCAATCTCGGTCGGGCACACGAAGGTGAAGTCCTTCGGCCAGAAGAACACCACGCGCCATTTGCCGGCGTGGTCCTCGTTGGTGATGGTGGTGAAGTAGTCGCCGGGCTGCTTGGCGTCGACCTTGGACAGATCGCCGGCGATCAACGCGGTGAGCTCGTAGGCGGGGAACTGGTCGCCGATGGTCAGCAGAGGCATATCGCTCCTTATCTGGATTTACTCAAGATTAGCTTTCTTCCACCATGTTGCCGCGTACCCTGGTTGAAGTAAAGGTGATATTTCCCACTACACTTATAGGTATGACCGATAAGAGTTATCAGCCGACGATCGCCGGCCTGCGCGCGTTCGTGGCGGTGGCCGAGAAGCATCAATTCAGCGGTGCCGCAACGGCTCTCGGCGTCAGCCAGTCGACGTTGTCGCAGGCGCTCTCGGCGCTGGAGGCGGGCTTGGGCACCCGCCTCGTCGAGCGCTCGACCCGGCGTGTCTTCTTGACACCCCAGGGTACGGAGCTGTTGCCGCGCGCCCAGGCCGTCGTCGAGGCGACCGACGCCTTCACCGCCGCGGCGGCGGGCGCCTCGGATCCGTTGCGGGCCGGCATGAGGCTGGGCCTGATTCCCACGGTTGCGCCCTACGTGCTGCCGACCGTACTGGCCGGGGTGGCCGAGCAGCTTCCGGGGCTGGCGCTGCGGGTGACCGAAGACCAGACCGAGCGGTTGTTGGCGGTCTTGCGCGAAGGGGCATTGGATGCGGCATTGATCGCCTTGCCCGCCGAGGGCGCCGGGGTCAGCGCGATCCCCATCTACGACGAGGATTTCGTCCTCGCCCTGCCACCCGGCCATCCGCTGGCGGGCAAGCGCCGGGTTCCGGCGACGGCGCTGGCCGACCTGCCGCTGCTACTGCTGGACGAGGGGCACTGCCTGCGCGATCAGGCGCTGGATGTCTGCCACAAGGCCGGGGTCCGGGCGGAGCTGGCCAACACGCGGGCGGCCTCACTGGCGACCGCGGTGCAATGCGTGACGGGCGGTTTGGGCGTCACGCTGATTCCGCAGAGCGCGGTGCCCGTCGAGGCCTCGAGAAGCCGCCTGGGCCTGGCGCAGTTCGCGGCGCCGCGCCCGGGCCGGCGAATCGGCTTGGTCTACCGCTCGTCGAGCGGGCGCGACGAGTCCTACCGTCAGCTGGCCGGGCTCATCGGGAAGCTGATCAGCGGCCAGCATCAGGTGCGCCCGGTGAAGTAGGCCTATCCGGCGGGCCCGCACCGGTAGGTTCGGCCTATGGAAAAGGTAATCGCGGTGCTCATGCGCGCCGACTCCGACGACGATTGGTGCGCCCGGCAGCGGGGGCCGGTCGCCGATGCGCTGCTGGAGCTGGGTGTGCCCGGATTGTCGGTCAACGTCCGCGACGACGCCGTGCGCCAGTCGTTGATGACGCTCACGACGCTGGACCCACCGGTCGCCGCGGTGGTGAGCATGTGGACCCAGCAGTGCTACGGCGAGCAGATGACGTCCGCGCTCGAGCTGCTGGCAAAGGAGTGTGAGCAGCTCGCCGCGTACCTGGTGACGGAATCGGTCCCGCTGAGCGCGCCCGCCGTCGAGTCCGGTTCCCGCACACCGGGTTTGGCCAACATCGCGTTGCTGCGCCGGCCCGCGGGCATGGACCAGGCGACGTGGCTGACCCGTTGGCAACGCGACCATACACCGGTAGCCATCGAGACACAGTCGACGTTCGGCTACACCCAGAATTGGGTGGTGCGCGCGCTCACCGAAGACGCGCCGGGAATCGCCGGCATCGTCGAGGAGTTGTTTCCCGCGGAGGCGATCACCGATCTTCAGGCATTTTTCGGAGCCGCCGACGACAACGATCTCCAACACCGGTTAGGACGAATGGTGGCCAGCACGACGGCCTTTGGCGCCAACGAGAACATCGACACCGTGCCGACGAGCCGCTACGTCATCAGCACGCCGTTCACGGACTGAGGACACCAGATGACGACACTGCGCGACGCCGTGGCATTGGCCGCGGCGGAGAACGGATTGGCGGTGGTATCGACCGTCCGGGCTGACGGGACCGTGCAGGCGTCACTGGTCAACGTGGGCCTGTTGTCGCACCCGGCGAATGGTCAACCGGTGCTGGGGTTTACCACCTACGGAAGAGTCAAACTGGCCAACCTGCGGGCCCGGCCGCAGTTGGCCATCACCTTCCGTAACGGGTGGCAGTGGGCGACGGTCGAGGGCCGCGCGGAGCTGGTCGGCCCCGACGACACCCAGCCGTGGCTGACCGATCCCGATCGGTTGCGAGTCCTGCTGCGCGATGTGTTCGTTGCGGCGGGCGGTACCCACGACAACTGGGACGAGTACGACCGGGTGATGGCTTCCGAGGGGCGCGCCGTGGTGCTGATCGCTCCGACCCGCGTCTACAGCAACGGCTAGCCTCGCTACGCTGCGGGGGTGACGCTGCAGATCGATGACGACAAGCGGGTGCGCACCCTCACGCTGAACCGCCCGGAGGCGCTCAACGCCTTCAACGAAGCCCTCTATGACGCCACCGCCGAGGCGCTGCTGGCCGCCGCCGACGATCCCGAGGTGGCCGTGGTCCTGCTGACCGGAGCGGGTCGCGGATTCAGCGCCGGTACCGACCTGGGCGAGATGCAGGCGCGCATCACCGACCCCGGCTTCACTCCGGGCAAGCATGGCTTCATCGGACTCATCAACGCGCTCAGCGCCTTTCCCAAGCCGCTGATCTGCGCGGTGAACGGTGTCGGCGTGGGGATCGGCGCCACGATTCTGGGCTATGCCGATCTGGCGTTCATGTCGTCGACGGCCCGGTTGAAGTGCCCGTTCACCAGCCTGGGCGTAGCCCCGGAAGCGGCGTCGTCCTATCTGCTGCCGCAGCTGGTGGGCCGGCAGAACGCCGCGTGGCTGTTGATGTCGTCCGAATGGGTCGACGCCGACGAGGCGCTGCGGATGGGCCTCGTCTGGCGGGTGTGCCAACCGGACGAGCTGCTCCCGCAGGCCCGCCACCACGCCGAAATCCTTGCCTCCCGGCCGATCTCGAGCTTGATGGCCGTCAAACACACGATGATGGAGCCGGTCCGCCCCGAGATCACGGCGGCCACCGCGCGGGAACACGCGCACTTCGCCGAGCTCATGGGCGCGCAGGCCAACGCCGCGGCGCTGGCTGATTTCAACAAGGGCTGAAACGGCGTTCCGGCGTCAGGCCGACGGCGCTGTCTCTAACTTCGCCGCGTCGGCGAGGATCGCGCGCAGGGTGCGCCGGCAGCGACCGCAGTCACCGCCCGCCCCGCATGCCGCGGCGATTTCCTTGGAGGTCGACGCGCCCTGCGCGACGACGTCGCACACGGTCTGGCTGGTCGCCCCGACGCACAGGCACACGTACATCAGCGCACCTCCCGCATGTGGGCGTCCCCTTCGTCGACGGGTCCTTCGAGCGACCCGATGCCGCTCCCGCGCCTGACCTCCCGGGGACTCGGGGCCCCGGCCGGAGGTGCGAAACGAACAAGCCGCATATTAGTGGAGTCTAACCTAACCTGCTTAGTGCAGTCTAACCTAACAACCGGGTGCTTAGACTAGCTCGACAACGCACTGAGTGCAGCCAAACCTTGCTAGAACATTTGCGGCGGCCGTGGCAAAGTGCTGCTACAGGCCGGGTTTGTGCGCTCCAGCCCAGCGCACGGATCGCGGCCGAACATGCCAGCAGCAGACACCGTAGGAGTGAAAATGCAAGGGGATCCGGAAGTTTTGCGTCTGCTCAACGAGCAGTTGACCAGCGAGCTCACCGCGATCAACCAATACTTCCTGCACTCCAAGATGCAGGACAACTGGGGTTTCACCGAGTTAGCTGAGCACACCCGCGCGGAGTCCTTCGACGAGATGCGACACGCCGAGGCGATCACCGACCGCATCCTGTTGCTCGACGGGTTGCCGAACTACCAGCGCCTCTTCTCGCTGCGCATCGGCCAGACCTTGCGCGAGCAATTCGAGGCCGACCTCGCCATCGAATACGAGGTGATGGACCGCCTCAAGCCGGCCATCGTCTTATGCCGGGACAAGCAGGATTCCACCACCGCCACCCTGTTCGAGGACATCGTCGCCGACGAGGAAAAGCACATCGACTACCTCGAGACGCAGCTGGAGTTGATGGACAAGCTGGGCGTGGAGCTGTACTCGGCGCAGTGCGTCTCGCGGCCACCCAGCTGACGCGGGCGGCGGGCAAGGTAGGTAACGTCGGGCCGGCATGACGAGCCCGAGAGCAGCGGTGACCCAGGCGACCCCGGCGGCGAATTCCGCGCCCAGCGGCGAGCTGATCAGCCCGCAACGGCGCAACCTGATCTTCGTCGCGATCGTCCTGGGGATGCTGCTCGCGGCGTTGGACCAGACCATCGTCGCCACCGCGCTGCCGACGATCGTCGCCAACCTGGGCGACGCCGGCCATCAGTCCTGGGTCGTCACCAGCTATCTGCTCGCATCGACCGTCGTCACCGCGCTGGCCGGCAAGCTCGGGGACTCCTACGGGCGCAAGCGGGTGTTCCAGGCGGCGATCGTCTTCTTCGTCGTCGGATCGGCGTTGTGTGGGCTGTCCCAGTCGATGGCCATGCTGGTGGGAGCGCGTGCGCTGCAAGGGATCGGCGGCGGTGCCATCACCGTCACCGCCAGCGCGCTGATCGGCGAGGTCGTCCCGCTGCGCGAGCGGGGCCGGTACCAGGGCATCCTCGGGGCGGTCTTCGGCGTCACCACGGTGATCGGGCCGTTGCTGGGCGGCTACTTCACCGATTACCTGACCTGGCGGTGGGCGTTCTGGGTCAACGTGCCGATCTCCGTGGTCGTCATTTTCGTTGCCGCCGCGGCGATTCCAGCGCTGGGCGCGTCCGCCAAGCCGATCATCGACTACTCCGGAATCGTATTCGTCGGCCTGGGCGCGGCGGGCCTGACGCTCGCCACCAGCTGGGGCGGGACGCTGTATGCGTGGGGGTCGCCGACGATCATCGGCTTGTTCGTCGGCGCCGCGGTGGCGCTGGGCGTTTTCGTGGTGGTGGAACGTCGCGCCGCCGAGCCGATCCTGCCCATCCGGTTGTTCGCCAGTCCGGTGTTCGCCGTGTGCTGCGTGCTGTCCTTCGTCGTGGGTTTTGCGATGCTGGGCGCGCTGACGTTCCTGCCGACCTATATGCAGTACGTCAACGGGGTCTCGGCGACGACCTCGGGTCTGCGCACGCTGCCCATGGTGGTCGGGATGCTGATCACCTCGACCGGCAGCGGAACCCTGGTCGGCCGCACCGGCCGCTACAAGGTTTTCCCGGTGACCGGCACCGCGCTGATGGCGCTGGCGTTTTTGCTGATGTCGCGCATGGAGCCGTCGACGTCCGCCCTGATCCAGTCGCTGTACCTGGTCATCCTGGGCGCCGGGATCGGATTGTCCATGCAGGTGCTGGTTCTGATCGTGCAGAACACGTCGAATTTCGAAGACCTCGGCGTCGCCACGTCGGGTGTGACGTTCTTTCGCACCATCGGAAGTTCTTTCGGGGCGGCGATATTCGGCTCGCTGTTCGTGAACTTCCTCGACCGCCGCATCGGTCCGGCCCTGGCGGCCAGCGGCGCGCCGCCCGACGCGGTCAGCTCGCCCGGGGCCCTGCACCGGCAGCCGCACGATGTGGCCGCGCCCATCGTGGCGGCCTACGCCGATTCGCTGACCGAGGTTTTCTTGTGGGCGGCGCCGGTGGCCGTGGTCGGTTTCGTGCTGGCCCTGTTCCTGCGCGAGGTCCCGCTGCGGGATATCCACGACAGCACCGTCGATCTCGGCGACGCGTTCGGCATGCCGACCTCCGAGACGCCGGACCAGATGCTGGAGAACGCGATCGCACGGATGTTGCGCGGCGAAACCGGCATGCGGTTACGCAGCATCGCCATGCGGCCCGATTGCCGGCTCGACGTGGCCGGGCTGTGGGGGGTCCTGCGCATCAATCGCTACACGCAGATGTACGGGACCGCCCGTCTCACCGACATGGCCGACTATCACCGAATACCGTTCGAGGTTCTCGAGCCCACTTTCGCGCGCCTGGCCGCCGGCGGTTACGCGCGAAGCGACGGCGACCAACTGTCGCTCACCCCGGCCGGGGCCCAGCAAGTCGGCTACGTGCACTCGCTGCTGGTGGCCTGGCTCGTGGACAAGCTCGCCCGCTCGCCGGGCTTCGAGGGCCGCCCGGACCGCCGCGCGGTGCAGGCCGCGCTCGAACGCGTCGCGCATCGGGTTCTCGCCCAACGTGATTGGCATGAGGAAACGCCAACCGCGGCGATCGGTCCGGCCGCTCGCTAGCCGGTGGCTCCACCCGTTTCGCGACAACCGCGACCCAGGTCCTTAGGCGGGCGTACCATCACGCCATGAGCCGAATCGGAACATTTGCTGACGACGACCTGGCCGGCTGGTTTGTGAAGTCTCCGGACATCGGCGGCGCGCTCGGTGCCTTCAGCCAGGCGGTCTACACCAAGAACCGGTTGCCGTTACGCACGCGCGAATTGGCGCGCGCCGTGATCGCTCACCGCAACGAATGCGTCGTCTGCGTCAACACCCGCGACGAGGACGGACCCGCCGCGGGTGTCGACGAGGAGCTGTACGACCACGTCCACGAATGGCGCACCTGGCCCGGCTACAGCGACCAGGAGCGGCTGGCGGCCGAGTTCGCCGACCGCTTCGCCACCGACCACACCGGCCTGCGCGACGACGAAGACTTCTGGACGCGCTGCGCCGAACACTTCTCCGACGAGCTGCTGGCCGACCTGGCGCTGTCCTGCGCGCTGTGGGTGGGCATGGGCCGGGTGTTGCGGACCCTCGACATCGGCCAGGCCTGCAAGCTCACCATTCCCAGCCGCGCATAGCCGTTTGCGCCCTCCGAACTCCGGGCAGCAGGCGATGACGCGCGCCGCGGGCACAAAACGGGGCGCCGCGGCGTTGCGCGACGGGTGAGACCACGCAGGAGGAGGCTCGGGTGAAGGTTCGCTTCGGCGTCGGGCTGGGCGCGGACACCGCCCCACATCAGCTGGCCGCCATCGTCGACCACCTCGAGGCCAACGGCGTGGATTCGCTGTGGTTTTCCGAGCTGGTGTACTCGCCGGCCGTCGATCCCACGGTCGGGATGGCGTACGCGCTCGCCCGGACGAGCCGGCTGAAGGTGGGCACCTCGGTGGCGGTGCTGCCGGGCCGGCATCCGGTGCTGGTGGCCAAGCAGCTCGCGTCGCTGGCGGCCGTCGCCCCGAAGCGGGTCCTTCCGGTGTTCGGCTTGCGATCGGCGATACCGGCCGAGCGCGAGGTGTTCGTGGTTCCCGACGGTCAGCGGGCGGCGGTCTTCGACGAGTCGCTACGGGTGCTGCGCGCGGCCCTGGAAGGGGATTCGGCCACGTTCACGGGCCAATACTTCACCGTCACCGGCGCGGCGATCGCCCCGAAACCGGTGCCGCCGCTGGACATCTGGTTGGGCGGCTCGGCGCCCGCCGCGTTTCGGCGTATCGGAGCGCTCGGCGACGGCTGGCTGGGCAGCTTCCTCACCCCGGCGGAGGCCAGGACCGGGCGCGAGGCGATCGAACGGGCCGCGGAGCGGGCCGGCCGGCACATCGAACCCGACCACTTCGGGATCTCGCTGGCCGTCACCGAGGGCGAGCTGCCCGCGGAATTGGCCGCGGCGGTCCGCAAGCGCCGACCGGACCTCGACCCCGGCGAGCTGATCGCCGCCGGGTGGGCTCAGCTGCACCGCCAACTGGACGCGTACCTGGAGGCCGGGTTGACGAAATTCGTCATCCGGCCGGCCGGTCGGGCCCCCGTGGACGGATTCCTCGATCGCTTCGTCTACGAACTCGTCGGCCGCCAGAACTGACCGGCCACGCGGGACGATTACCCGACCGCACCACCACGAGGCTGCAGAATGACTGCCATGACCGGCACACCGCTTGCCGCCGCGGCGATTGCCCAGCTGGAGGGCGAGGGCGTCGACACGGTCATCGGCACCGTCGTCAATTCCGCCGGGCTCACCCTGGCCAAGGCCGTTCCGATCCGCCAGACGAACACCTTCGCCGATCCCGGCTTGGGCGCCAGCCCCTCCTGGCACGCGTTCGCCATCGACCAGACCGGCATCGCCTTCACCGCCGACGTCGGCGTGGTGGGGGACCAGCGGCTCCGGATCGACCTGTCCGCGTTGCGCATCGTGGGCGACGGCCTGGCGTGGGCGCCCGCCGCGTTTTTCTCCCAGGACGGCACGCCGGTCCCCACGTGCGGCCGGGGAACGCTGCGGCGCATAGAAACGGCGCTCGACGACGCCGGCATCGAGGCGGCCGTCGGGCACGAAATCGAATTCCTGTTGGTCGCGCCGGACGGCGGCCGGTTGCCGTCGGCGGTGTGGGCCCCGTACGGCCTCGCCGGCGTGCTGGAGCGTGAAGCGTTCATCCGGGAGGTGATCGGGTCGGCGACGGGAGCCGGCGTCGCGATCGAACAATTCCACCCCGAGTATGGCGCCAACCAGTTCGAGATCTCGCTGCCGCCGCAACCGCCGGTCGCCGCCGCCGATCAGCTGATACTGATGCGGCTCATCATCGGCCGCGCGGCGCGCCGCCACGGCCTGCGCATCAGCTTGTCACCCGCCCCGTTCGCCGGTGCCGTCGGATCCGGTGCGCACCAACATTTTTCGCTGACGACGCCGGAAGGACCGCTGTTCTGTGACGGCGCGGGCGCCGCGGGCATGACGCCGGCGGGGGAGAGCGCGGTGGCGGGCGTGGTTGGTGGTCTGCGGGAAGCCCAGGGCGTGCTGTGCGGATCGGTCGTCTCGGGTCTGCGGATGCGGCCCGGCAATTGGGCCGGCGCCTACGCGTGCTGGGGCACCGAAAACCGCGAGGCCGCAGTGCGATTCGTCACCGGCGGAACCGCCAGCCCGCGCGGCGGAAACGTCGAGGTCAAGATCGTCGACCCGTCGGCCAATCCGTACCTGGCATCGGCGGCCATCCTGGGGCTCGCGCTGGACGGCATCAAATCCGGGGCCCCGCTGCCGCCGGAGGTCACGGTCGACCCGGCGGCCCGCTCCGATGCCGACCGCGCGCGTGACGGCGTGGTGCGCCTGACCGATTCGCAGGCCGAGGCGATTGCGGCGCTGGACGCTTCGGAGCGCATGCGGTGCATCCTGGGCGATCCGGCGGTCGACATGGTGGTCGCGGCTCGCCGACTGGAACACGAACGCTACGGCGATCTGGGCCCCGAGCAGCTGGCGGACCGATTCCGCATGGCCTGGAGCCTGTGACGGGCCGGTGATGAGCGCCGACGCCCGCGACCTGGCCGAGCACATCGGCGCGGTGTCGCTGATCGATCAGCACGTCCACGGTTGTTGGTTGGCGGCCGGCGACCGACGGCGATTCGAGAACGCACTCAACGAGGCCAACACCGAGCCCATCGCCGATTCGGGTTTCGACTCCCAACTCGGGTTCGCCGTGCGCGCGCACTGCGCCCCGGCCCTCGGCCTGCCCGAGCACGTCGCCCCGCAGGCCTATTGGGACCGTCGTCGCCAGTTCGCCGAAGACGAACTGGCGCGGGTGTTCCTATCGGCCGCCGGCGTCGGGGACTGGCTGGTGGACACCGGGATCGGCGGGGGCGGGGTCGCCGGCGTGGGGCAGGTCGCCCGGTTGTCGGGCGGCCGTGCGCACGAAATCGTGCGTCTCGAGGAGGTGGCCGAACAGGCCGCCCAAGCCGCGGGTGACTATGCTGCGGCGTTCGAGCAGATCCTGCATCGGCGCGCGGCCGACGCCGTGGGCACCAAATCGATCCTGGCCTACCGGGGCGGTTTCGAGGGTGACCTCAGCGAGCCGTCGACGGCGGAGGTCGCCGAGGCCGCCGACCGGTGGCGCGCGCGCGGCGGGACGCGATTGCGGGACCGGATCCTGCTGCGGTTCGGGTTGCATCAGGCGTTGCGACTCGGCAAGCCATTGCAATTCCACGTC
This sequence comes from Mycobacterium sp. 5-140-3-2, assembly GCF_035666375.1. Taxonomy (NCBI): domain Bacteria; kingdom Bacillati; phylum Actinomycetota; class Actinomycetes; order Mycobacteriales; family Mycobacteriaceae; genus Mycobacterium; species Mycobacterium sp. 5-140-3-2. The sequence goes on along the minus strand of NZ_CP142025.1, from coordinate 2,720,336 downwards.
GGGTTCGGCGATCGGGACTGCGACCTGCACAAGGCCAATCCGCTCCTGCTGCTTGACTTTCTGCGCCGGTCGGCCGACGTCCCGATCGTGCTGTTGCACTGTTATCCCTACGAGCGTGAGGCCGGTTATCTGGCGCAGGCGTTCAACAACGTCTACCTCGATGGCGGACTGAGCGTGAACCACCTGGGGGCGCGGTCGCCGGCGTTCCTCGGGCGGCTGCTGGAGCTGGCACCCTTTTCCAAGATCCTCTACTCGTCAGACGGTTTCGGTCCCGCGGAACTGCACTTTCTCGGGGCGGTCCTGTGGCGCCGGGGCCTACACCGGGTGCTACGCGAATTCGTCGACCGCGGCGACTGGAGCGAGGCCGACGCCATCCGGGTGGTCGATCTCATCGCCCGCGAGAACGCCCGCAGGATCTACGACCTCGGGTAGCCCGGTCTTCGGCCGCGAAAGCGCGGCCACGACATTTTTCACAAATTCCGCTGTAACCCGCCGCGGGGGCGCATAGGCTTCGGGAGACGAATCGGGCAACGTCACCAAACTGAGGCAACAAGGAGGTTTGGGCACATGTTGTCCCGCGCTGCGTTCGTCGACGCAGCCATCGTTACCGTCGCCGCTTCGGCGCCTCCGCCCTACGCGTCACGCAGTGGGGGTCGCCACGCCACCAGTTCTGGTGACTACGTGTCATATCCGCACCAGGGCGGGTTGTAGCCAAGCCCTATCGCCGTTGTGCCGAGGGAGTGCCGGAATGGTCTATGAGGGGTGGCCATGCCGGCATTCCACGGCAGCGCGTGCCAAGCCGGCGCATTACGTTGCGCGGCGGCGCAATTCGCGAACGTGTGATTCAGACCAATGCTGACGCGTCAAACACCCAGCTCACATCGCCGTTCGCCAAGCCCTCGAAGTGGTTCGGGGGAGCGAACGCGACGAGGCTGTTCATGTCCCAATAGTCTTTCCAGACGGTGATCTTGCCGTCGACGACTTTGTGGACGGTCACGAACCGCAACACGCCCTGTTCGCCGGTCGCGAATGTCCATGTCTCCGAGTGCTCGTAGAGCACGTCGGAACCGTTGGACACCAGCACGCCGGTGTGGTTCTCGTAGCCCGCCAGGTGTTCCAGACCCATCTTGAGTCGTTTGACGATGCCCTCGGGGCCGCGGGCCGACAAGGCCGGAACCGGCATGTCGACGTAGAGGCAGTCGTCGGACAAGAATGTCGGGATCGCCTCCCAGTCGCGGCGCGAAAGGGCCTGCCACAGCCCACGGACGACATCCTCGACCGCGATCATAGATACCTCTGTCATACCGGCAAATAAACTCGGTTGCCGCGCCGGTGTCAACTGCTGCGGCCGTTCGCGCCGCAATCGCGATCGGTCAGCTTTCGGCGGCGGCCATCGACCGGGCCGGCCCGAGCGCCACCGGCAGCGACGACCATCCCCGCAGCACGCGGGTCTCGCGCCGGCTGCCGGCGCCCGCCGCGCGCACCTCGGGGAAGCGGTCGAAGAACGTCCGCAGCCCGACTTCGCCCTCGGCGCGTGCCAACGCCGCCCCGAGACAGAAGTGCCGGCCACCGGAAAAGGCGAGATGCCGCCCGGCGTTTGGTCTTTCGATGTCGAAGCGGTGTGGGTCGCTGAACACCACCGGATCCCGGTTGGCGGCGGCCAGGTACACCAGCACCAGGTCGCCTCGGGCGACCTGGTGCCCCGCGATCTCGACATCGCCCCGCGCCATCCGGGCGGTCAGCTGCACCGGCGATTCCAGCCGCAGGATCTCCTCGACGGCGTTGGGCCACAGCTCCGGTCGTCGCCGTAGCGCGTCGAGGTGCTCGGGCGCGTCCAACAGCGTGCGAATCCCGTTGCCGAGCAGGTTCACGGTGGTCTCAAAGCCCGCCGCCAACACCAGTCCGGCGATCGCCTGAAGCTCGTTTTCGTTGAGATAGGTCTCCGCGGAGCCACTTTCGGCGGTCTGGATCAGCTGGCTCATCACGTTGTCGCTGGGTTCCCGGCGCAGCCGCTGCAGGTGTTCGGCGAGCCAGGAACTGAAGCCAGCGATCCCGTCCTGCACGCTGCGGTACTGCCGCCACGGCAACCCGATATCCAGGCTCGGCGCGGCCAGCTCACCGAATTCCAGGACCCGCGGCCGGTCCGACTCGGGAACGCCGAGGATCTCGCTGATGATCGAGACCGGAAGTTGCGCGCAGTAGCGCCCGACGATGTCGACGACGCCGGACTCACCGGTCAACTGCTCCAGCAAGTCGGCGGCCGTCCGCTCGACGCGCTCACGCAGGGCGGCGACCGCCCTGGGCGTGAACACCGCCGACACGGTCTTGCGGTAGCGGGTGTGGTCGGGGGGCTCGACGGCCAGCAAGGAAGGGGCACGCAGGGGGTGCAGGAGGTCGTCGCGGGTGCGGCGCTCGAGCCATCGCAAGGGCGCGGGCAGATTCGATCCGAAGATCACCACCCGGAAGTCGTCGGACCGCAACAGCTCGTGGGCCAGCGCGTGATCGGCGGTCAGGTAGGCGACGCGACCCTTCACCAGTTTGCCCCGGGCCCGGACCTCGTCGTAGAAGCGCACCGGATCGGCCGCCACCGCCGGATCGGCGATCAACCGGGCCTGGACGTCACCCCGGCGCGCGCCGTACGCCGCGGCGCCGCGGATGAAGCCGTGCATCGCGAACCAGTGCAGTCGTTCCTTCACCGGCCCTCCCTCGCTCAGGTGTCGCTACGAGCGTAGGCCGCGCGCATCGGGGGAGTCAGCACTCCGCGACGATTTTGAATTCGGTGGTCACCACCTTGTTGGGATTGCTGCTGTTGATGCCGTACGCGCTGCCGGTGATGGTGTACGCGTCATGGGCGAGGTCGACATGCGCGTCTCCCACGCCGCCTTGCCAAAAGCTGCCGGTGAAGCCGTCGACGTTGCGGATCTTCACCCACTGCGGCATGACCCGGTAGCCACTGAGCAGCATCACCGCCTCGACGCCGCCGTCGTGGTCCGGAATCTTGATGGTCCGGTACATCTGGTCTTGCCGGCACGCGGGGGGACGTGTCGTATGTGTGGCGCCGTCGATGGTCAGGCGGGCGGCGCGGCGGGGCGTCGTCTGCGCCGCGCTGCACCCCGCCACGCCGACGACGACCGCCGCCAGGATCAAAGCGACTGTGGGCAAGCGGTTTTGCACCAGCCGACCTCCTTACTGCCGCTTCGGCGCTAGCGCGGGTAGGGCCTTGACGATACTGCGTCGCACGAGTTCGGGGCTCAGGCCCTTGAAGAAGTCAATCAGGCGAATGCTTTTGGGCACATACCAATGCAGCCGCTTCTGATGGTGGTAGGCCTGCCACGCGGTTTCGGCGACGCTGCTGGCCGGCATCAGCCGCAGCGGGCCTCTTTTGGGGGCGGTGGCGCGCAACTCCTCGGCGGTTCTCGGCGCGGCGCCGTCGCCGGAGTGGTTGGTCGTCGTGGTGAGGATGGCGGTGTCGATCAGACCGGGCAGCACGTCGGCGACGCGCACCCCGTGCCGCTGCCATTCCACGCTGAGCGCCTCGGTCAGGCCCTTGACCGCGTGCTTGGTCGACGAGTAGACCGCGAGGCGGGGCATGCCGTAAGTCGCGGACGAGGACGACGTCGAAAACATCAGGCTGCCGGGGGTTTTCTTCAGGTAAGGCAGCGCGCCGTAGGCGCCGGTCAGCACCGCTTTGTAGTTCACATCGACGAGGCGCATCGCGGCGTCATACGGCACGTCCTCGAACCACCCGGATTCGCCGACGCCGGCGTTGTTCCACATCATGTCGAGGCCGCCGCCGGCGTTGCCGGAGCAGAAGTCGGCCAGGGCGCCGTCCAGGGCCGCCTTGTCCGTCACGTCGACGGCGCGGGTCCACAGCCGGTCGCCGCCCAATTCTTGCTGCAGCGTGGTCAGGCCGTCGTCGTTGCGGTCCACCGCGCCCACCCGCCAGCCCTTGGCGTGGAACAGCTTTGCGCCTTCGCGGCCCATGCCGCTGCCGGCGCCGGTGATGAAGACCGATTTCACGACGCGTCGGCCTCGACCACGTCTTTGATGCGGTTCAGCGTCTTGGTCATGTCGCGGATGTTGCGGCGCTTGCGCAGAAATCCGCCGAACAACCAGTACACGCCCAGCCAGGGCGCGGGGTTGAGCCGAAACGACTCGGTGACGTCGGTCCCGCCGCCGCTGGGCGCCAAGCGATAGTGCCAGTTGTTGACCTCCCGATCACCGAGCAGCACGGTGAAGCCGAATTCGCGGCCCGGATCGCACGCGGTGACCTTGCAGGTCGTCCAATACACGGGTCCCATTTCATTGCGCCGGACGTGGCCGCGGAATTTCGCGCCGAGGGCCGGGCCGGTCGCATCGCCCAGCCACTCGGCCTCGAAAACTTCCGGGGAAAACCGTCCGGTGTTGCGCACGTCCGCGATGAGATCCCAGATCTTGGCCGCGGGCGCCGCCATGTGAACAGTCGCCGAACCTTCCATGGGCTGATCCAAACACAGCTTGGTGCCGGGTCATAGACCACGCGGGCGTGTCATCAGTGCGGGACGGCCGCCTGGATCAACCCGTTGATGATCTGCTTGATGCCCTGCGCCGGGTGCGAGTACCAACCGATCGGCAAGCCGGACTGCGCACCGCACTTCGGCCAGGGCTCCACGCCCTCTTCCGCGAAAACCCGGTTGGCCACGGCGATTTGCTGCTCCCTGGAGGCGGCCGCCGGGTTGCCGACGCCGCCGTAACGCGCCCAGGTGGCCGGCTTGAATTGCAGTCCACCGTAATTGCCGTTTCCGGTGTTGGCGTGCCAGTTGCCGCCGGATTCGCATTGAGCGATCGCGTCCCAGTTGGGAGCGGCGTCCGCGCTCACCACACCCGTGGACGAAGCCATCGATGCTGCAACGAACCCGCCGACCGCTACGGACTTGACGAGAAGCTTGCAGAGATTCTTCATGTCAAGGTTTTCGGCGCGTGTGGCCAAAGCGTTACCTATTCGAAAATGGCGCGAGATATGCCTTCTATCTGCGGAAATCGCGTTATCGCCAGGCCAAATTCGACGGTTAGGAAATGGTGAGGAAAAATTAAATTATTGCTGGCAATACGATTGCGTCGCTGACCAGAGGGCGCGTCGGTAGAGGCCGTCGAGCCGACGACTCGCGACGACGGCGCCCCTGGCGGCGTCGAGCTGGCCCGCGCACGCCGGCGAGTGCAGCACGTCCCAGTTGGCCGATATCTGCGCCAGCATCGCCTGGTTGAGGCCGTCGATCGTCGACCGCGAGGCCGCGAGGTCCGGGGAGTCGGCCGGGGCGTCACCCGGATTGAGTTTCCAATCCGCGAACCGGCCGTATTCGATGGCCTCGGTCGCGCCGATCTGGTCACCGAAGACCCGGGTGATGTAGTCGCGGTCGATGCGTGCGGCGACGGCGTCGTCGTCGAGCTTTGCCAATTCCTGCCGGACGCGAACGGGGTCCTCAATTGCCCCGTGGGTGTTCCATTTATAGGCGGCCACCGGGTCGGCAACCTGTAGCCGTTGCGCGGCGGCGTCGACCAACGGGGTCAGGCGATTCGCGTCGTCGGCGCGGGCCGGCGCCGACCACACCGCAAGGGCGCCGACCACGGCGACACACAGGGGAACGAGACGGACTCGGTGCGGGCGCGCGCTGCGGGGCATAGCGACGATTCTGGCGTGAATCGCCGCCCCTTAACGCACTACTGCGCCTGACGTGTCGTCAAGCGCAGTAGTGGCGTCAGGTGAATAGGGTTATCCGCCGCCGCCCGAGGAAGCGCCCAGCGCGCTCTGCAGGTCGGGCTTCATGGCGTTGAGCTGGGCTCCCCAGTACTCCCAGCTGTGTGTTCCGTTGGCGTTGAAGTTGAACACGGCGTTGTGGCCGCCGGCCGCGTTGTACGCGTCCTGGAACTTCAGGTTGCTGCTGCGCACGAAGTTCTCCAGGAACTCGGCAGGCATGTTCGCCCCGCCCAGCTCCGACGGTGTCCCGTTACCGCAGTACACCCAGAGCCGGGTGTTGTTACCGACCAGCGCCGGGATTTGCAGGCTGGGGTCGTTGCGCTGCCAGGCCGGGTCGCTCGACGGGCCCCACATGGCGTCCGCCTTGTAACCGCCGGCATCTCCCATCGCCAAGCCGATCAGCGAGGGGCCCATGCCCTGGGACGGGTCCAGCAGCGCGGAGAGCGATCCGGCGTAGACGAACTGGTTGGGGTGGTTCACGGCCAGGATCATCGCCGAGGAGCCGGACATCGAGATGCCGACCGCGGCGCTGCCGGTGGACTTGACGCCCTTGTTCGAGGCCAGGTACTGCGGCAGTTCGCTGGTCAGGAAGGTCTCCCACTTATAGGTCGAGCAGCCGGCCTTCCCGCACGCGGGCTGGTACCAGTCGGCGTAGAAGCTGGACTGACCGCCGACCGGCATGATGACCGACAGACCCGACTGGTAGTACCACTCGAACGCCGGGGTGTTGATGTCCCAGCCGTTGTAGTCGTCTTGAGCCCGCAGCCCGTCCAGCAGATAGACCGCGGGGGAGCCGTTGCCACCGCTTTGGAACTGGACCTTGATGTCGCGACCCATTCCAGCGGACGGCACTTGCAGGTACTCGACGGGCAGGCCCGGACGCGAAAACGCATTCGCGGTCGCCGCGCCGCCGGCAATACCGATCAGGCCCGGCAGCGTTGCAGCCGCGGCTGCACCGACCACAAGTCGGCGCCCCCAGGCCCGGACCTTCTCGCTCAGATCTGTCATACCTGCCCCTTGTCGGATGTGATCGAATGTGATCGCGGTCTCACAGGAATTTACCGTGTAAGTCCGTCAAATGTCGATTGGGACGCGGACGCGTCTCGGTTTCGTATCGCTTTTACCTCGCAATTTCGCCACCCGGGGATCCGAGCGGCGACCATCGGCGAGTACCCGCTCGGCGTCCGCCTAACCGAGCCGCCGCAAAAGTCGCCGGCCGGCGGCCTCCGGTGTGCGCAGCGCCGAAAGCCCTTGAGACCGCGCGATAGACACAGCGCGCGCCCGATCGACCCAGATGCGCTTTCGGCGGACGGTCAGCGGCGGTGCGTGTCGCGCCGTCGACCGTCTGATCGGGCATCGGGTGCACAGCGACACCGGAATTGTGTGCATATCCGATGAGAACGGCGCGGCGTCCCCATCCGATCAACCCAATTGGGATTATCGGCGTGTCGCGAGGCGATGTGGACCGGCGCCGCCCGGTTTGCGCCGACCGCGTAGGCTCTGTCGAAGCAAGCCGATGAAGACCACGCTATCCCGTGTCTGTTCCGGCCCTCACGAACCTCCGCACCAGCGGTTTGATGGTGCGCGTCGGTGCGTCTGGGAGCCGAGGCGCGGGACCGATTGGGGCATAGATTTGGACACGGTACTTGGCCTGTCAGTGACGCCGACCGCCGTCGGCTGGGTCCTCGCTGAGGGACACGGCGCAGACGGCACCATCCTGGATCACCAGGAGTTGGCGCTGCGCGCCGGCCGGGGTGTCCGCGCCGTGAACACCGCGGAGCAAGTCGTCGACGAGGTCTTGCGGGTCGACACGGCGGCGGCCGCGAGCGATCAACGACTTCGCGTCATCGGGGTGACCTGGAACGACGACGCAGCCGCTCAGGCGGCGCTGGTGCTGGAGGCGTTGACCGACGCGGGTTTCGACAACGTCGTGCCGGTCCGGTTCCTCGAGGCCATCGAGACCCTGGCGCAGGCCATCGCACCCGTCATCGGTTACGAACAGACCGCGGTCTGCATTCTCGACCATGACGCCACGACCGTCGTCATGGTCGACACCCAGGACGGCGAGACCCAGACGGCGACCAAGCAGGTGCGCGGCGGCCTCGACGGCCTGACCCGGTGGCTGACCGGCATGTTCGACCGCGACGGATGGCAACCCGGCGGGGTTGTCGTCGTCGGCGCACACCGCGACATCGACGGTTTCTCATGGCAACTCGAAAAGGCCTTGCCGGTACCGGTTTTCGTGCAATCGATGGCCCAGGTGACGATCGCACGGGGCGCGGCGCTGTCCGCGGCCCGCAGCACCGAGTTCACCGACGACCAGCTGGTGGCGCACCACAGCGAACCCATTTCCTCAGCGCCGGCACGACAGCGGCACCTGTCGTACGCCGGGGCCCTCACGGCGTTGGCCGCCGGTGCGGTCACGTTCGTCGGCTCGGTGTCGCTGGCGGTGGGGATCCACGTGGGCCCGGCCAGCGCGCCCGCGTCCAAGCACACCACCCACCCGTCCACGCCCCAGGCCGCCGAGGCGGCCCCGGCCGTCGCGCCGCTTCCGGCGCCCCCACCGGTCAAACGACCCGCCCAGCCGCCCGCCGCCGGCGAGCCCGCTGCCGAGCCGGCCGCGCCGGAAGAGCAACCGGGCGTCGGTGGCGATCGGCAGCCGGATCCGGGTAACGGGCAGCCCTACTTGACCCGCGTGCTCGAGCACATTCCCGGGGACGCGGGCGACGCGGCCGATTCGGCGCCGCGCGCGGCGGGCGGGCAGCCCTGATTTCGCCCGGAAGTTTTGTTCACCCGTCCTTGGCGTGAACCGCGGTAAACGTCAATGACACGTCGTCGGCGACCTGGACCGAGCCCATCAGCAGCGAGTAGGGCTTGACGCCGTAATCGGTTTGCCGGACGGCGGTTTCACCCGATATGCGCCACGCGTTTCCGAGATCTTCGGTGCGCACGTCGACGACGTGGTCTCGCGAGGTGCCATGGATCTCGAGCGTGCCGGTGAGCCGGTACCCGTCGCCGGCCCGCTCGATGACATCCGCACTGTAGCGAATCTCGGGAAATCGCTTGGCGTCCAACGACTTCAATGCATTGGAGCGCACCTGCGCCTTCTCTGTCGCGGACAGCCCTTTGATGCCGCCCTCGGCGTTCACCACGGCGAAGGAACCGACATCGACCGCAAGTTCGGCGCTGACGGGTCGCGAACCCGCCCAATTCACGGTGGCACGCCAGCGCGACATCACGATGGTGAGGCGGTGGCCCATCCGCGCCGCTCGCCCGGCAACACCGGTGTGGAGCAACAGTTCACCGTCGGGCGGGCCGATCGTCCACGTCGCGCCCTTCTCAGAAGTCACGGACCGACGCTGTCACATGGTCAAGACGGTGCGGTAATGCGCTCGCCCCTGCTCCAGCGCCGCATAGCCGTCGGCCGCCTGCGCCAGCGGTAACTCCTCGATCCACGCCCGAACGCCGGACAGGACCGCGAAATGCATGGTGTCCTCGACGTCTTTGGCCGTACCGGAGGGATGCCCGACGATGCTGACGCCGGGGGTGATCAGCTGTACGGGGCTGATCGGCAGCGGCTCGGGCGTGACGCCGATGGTGACCAGTTCACCTTGCGGGACGATGCCGCCGACGGTGGCGGCCATCGCCTTCGAATTGCCCGCGGTGGCCAGGACGACGGTCGCGCCGCCCAAGTCCTTCAGCGCTTCGGCGGGATCGTTGGCGGTGGAATCGATGTAGTGATGGGCGCCCAGTTTCCGGGCGTCATCGGCCTTGCCGCTGCCGCGGTTGATCGCGATGGTCTCGAAGCCCATCGCCCGGGCGAACTGCACGCCGAGGTGGCCCAGGCCACCGACGCCCAGTATCGCCACGCGATCGCCGGGCAAGGCTTTCGTGTGACGCAACGCGTTGTAGGTGGTGACGCCGGCACACCCCATGGGGGCGGCTTCGGCGTCGGAGAGCTCGGCCGGTATCCGGGCCAGGGCGCTCACCGGGACGGTCACCGATTCCGCGTATCCGCCGGGATACTGCCAGCTCGGCACCTTCCCGTTCGCGCAGTGAATGAAGAGGCCCTTGCGGCATTGATCGCAGCGGTAGCAGCAACCGCCGAACCAACCGACCGCGACGCGATCGCCGATCGCGAAATCCTGCACGCCGTCACCGACTTCGGCGACCTTGCCCGCGATCTCATGTCCGGGCGTCAGGGGCCACGAGATGCCCGGGAACCCCCCGTTGACGAAGTGCGCGTCGGTGCCACAGATCCCGCACGCGCCGACCGTCAGTCGTACCTCGTCGCGGCCGGGTGGTTGGGTTTCGACTTCGGCCAGCTCTAGGGGGCCGCCTGCGGACTGGATCCGGACAGCTTGATGTTTGGGCATCGGCTTAGCTTAGTGCGCGGCAGGGGCTTTCGCTTTGCCATCGGTGTGGTAGTCCACCTGCCAGTGCTTGATCCCGTTGAGCCAGCCCGACCGCAGGCGTTCGGGCTTGCCGATGGACTCGAGGTCGGGGATGCCGTCGGCGATCGCGTTGAACATCAGGTCGATCGTCATGCGTGCCAGGTTCGCCCCGATGCAGTAGTGGGCGCCGGTTCCGCCGAACCCGACGTGCGGGTTGGGATCGCGCAGGATGTTGAACGTGAACGGATCGTCGAAGACGTCCTCGTCGAAATTGGCTGAGCGGTAGACCATTACGACCCGCTGACCCTTTTTGATCCGCACACCGGACAGTTCGTAGTCCTCGAGCGCGGTGCGCTGAAACGAGGTGACCGGGGTGGCCCACCGGACGATCTCGTCGGCGGCGGTGCCGGGGCGCTCCTTCTTGAACAGCTCCCATTGGTCGGGAAAGTCGGTGAAGGCCATCATGCCCTGGGTGATGGAGTTGCGGGTGGTCTCGTTTCCGGCCACCGCCAACAGGATCACGAAAAAGCCGAATTCATCGTCGGAAAGCTTGTGCCCGTCGATGTCGGCCTGGACCAGCTTGGTGACGAGGTCTTCCCCCGGATTCTTCGTCCGCTCGGCCGCCATCTGCATGCCGTACATGATGAGTTCGACCGAGGCGGTGATGGCGTCGTTGTTGGCGAATTCGGGGTCCTGGTCGCCGACCATCTCGTTGGACCAGTGGAACAGTTTCTTGCGTTCTTCCTGCGGCACACCCATCAACCCGGCGATGGCCTGCAGCGGCAGTTCACACGACACCTGCTCGACGAAGTCGCCGCGGCCCTCGGCGGCCGCTTGCTCGACGATGTGGCGGGCCCGCTCGGCGAGGTCTTCGCGCAGGCGCTCGATGGCCCGGGGCGTAAACGCCCGCGAAATGATCTTGCGCAGCCGGGTGTGCTGCGGCGCATCCATGTTGAGCAGGACGAACTTGCCGCGCTCGATCTGCTCGCCGACCGTGCCGTCCTTGTAGCGCGGCAGCGCGGTCTTCTGCAGGCTGGAGAACACGTCACTGCGCAGCGAGACCTCTTTGACGTCCTTGTGCTTGGACACCACCCAGAAGCCGCCGTCGTCGAACCCGCCGGCACCGATCGGTTGTTCGTTCCACCAGATCGGCGCCGTGCGGCGCAGCTCGGCCAGTTCTTCGACCGGCAATCGCTCGGCGTGGATGTCCGGATCGGTGAAGTCGAAGCCTGGAGGCAGATTGGGGACCGGCTTGGTGCTGGGCTCGACGGTTGACATGGCGCACTCCTCGATACGAAGTCGTCTAGGCGTCCTTGTGCAAGGAAACCATTGCCGGACCACGGTTGGGAAGCATTGACGCAAGATCGTCGGGGGCGAATTGGAACGTGTTCCGCGGGTGCGCTTTGTCGGCCACGGTCGTGCGCCGGCGGGGATCGCGGCCGAGCGCCGAAACCGTCTTGTGGCCCGCGGCTCGACCGATATGCTTTGGTGCAGGTCACCGGCGACGACAGGCGGGGTGGAACATGATTCGGGAATTGCTGAGCGCCGCTTCGATAGCGGGCATCACGATCGGCATGGCGCCGTGCGCGGCGGCCGACCCGCATTACGACGGCGACGTCCCGGGCATGAATTATCAAGCTTCGCTGGGCGCCCCGTGCGACAACTACGAGCGCTTCATCTTCGGACGAGGGCCCAGCGGCCAGGCCGAGGCCTGTCACTTCCCGCCGCCGAACCAGTTCCCGGCGGCCACCACCGGGTACTGGGTCGCTTCCTATCCGCTCTACGGGGTCCAGCAGACCGGCGCGAAATGCCCGGGCTCGCAGGCGGCGGCGCAGACTCCGGACGGGCTTCCCATGCTGTGCCTGGGGGAGCAGGGATGGCAGCCCGGATGGTTTACCGGGGCAGGGTTTTTCCCGCCCTCCGACTGATCGGTACGACGATGAAGCGTGGTGAGCAAGGCGCGTCGCCCGTGCCACGCTGGCTGCGTTTCGTCCTGGCCTCGGATCGCGCGGGGTCGGCGTGGTACATCGGCACCGGATTCTTCTTCGCGCCCGTGCTGGCCGTGTTTTCGCCGTGGCCCGCGGTCACCGCCGTGTTGTGGGGCGTCATCGCGGTGGCAGGGCTGTGGTTGGGGCTGCTGGGCATCGCGATGGCCATCGGTCTGGCCCGAATACTGCGCTCGGGGGCCGAAATTCCCGAAGACTACTGGCGCACCCTCGTGCACTACTGAAGCCCACCGCCGCCGAGAAATGGGGCCTCGTCCCGTCTAGAGTTCAGGGCAACGAACCTGCGACAAAGGAGACTCGAGTGGCCTTCAATCCCAAAGATGCGGTCGACGCGGCGAGGGACATCGCGACCAACGCCGTCGAGAAAGCCTCCGACATCGTCGAGCACGCCAGCGACATCATCCGGGGTGACCTTGCCGGCGGTGCCAGCGGAATCGTTCAGAATTCCATCGACATCGGCACGTACGCCCTGGACCGGACGAAGGAAGTGTTCACCGGCCGGCAGGACGTCGACGACGTCTAGCCCCGCCGGCCGGGCAAGCCCCGCCGTCAGACGGAGGCGGCCTCGTTGAGCTCGTCGAGCCTGTTGGTCGCTTCCAGGTACTCCTGCACCCAGCGCTCGATGACCGTCGACGTCTTCTCCACCTTGGTAAACTGCCCGACGACCTGACCGACCGGGTTGAACGCGACATCGACGGATTCGTTCGGGTACCTGTTCGTGGCACGAACCGCCATGCCGGACACCATGTATTGCAACGGCATTCCGAGGGGCTTCGGGTTCTCCGGGGCCTCCCACGCCTCGGTCCAGTCGTTGCGCAGCATGCGGGCCGGCTTGCCGGTGAACGACCGGCTGCGGACGGTGTCGCGGCTGCCCGCCTTGACGTAGGCCTCCTGCTGGACCGGGGTGTTCGAGGATTCCTCGACCATCAGCCACTGCGATCCGGTCCACGCGCCCTGTGCGCCCAGCGCCAGCGCGGCCGCGATCTGCTCGCCGCTGCCGATGCCGCCGGCGGCCAGCACCGGAACCGGGGCGACCTCCTTGACGACCTGCGGCCACAGCACGATCGAGCCCACCTCGCCGCAGTGCCCGCCGGCCTCGCCGCCCTGCGCGATGATGATGTCGACGCCCGCGTCCGCGTGCTTGCGGGCCTGCGAGGGGGAGCCGCACAGCGCGGCCACCTTGAGTCCGGCCTCGTGGATGTGCTTGATCATGTCGGCCGGCGGGGTGCCCAGCGCGTTGGCGATCATCTTCACCTTCGGGTGCTTGAGCGCCACCTCGACCTGGGGTGTGGCCGTCGCCTCGGTCCAGCCGAGCAGCTGCAGGGTGTCGCCGTCGCTGTCCTCGACCGGCACGCCGTGGTCGGCGAGGATCTTCTTCCCGAAGTCAAGGTGCTCCTGGGGCACCATCTTGCGCAGCGTCTCGGCCAGCTCCTCCGCGGACAGGTGCGAGTCCATGCCCTCGTACTTGTTGGGGATGACGATGTCGACGCCGTAGGGGTGGTCGCCGATGTTCTCGTCGATCCATTTGAGCTCGATCTCGAGCTGCTCAGGCGTGAAGCCGACGGCCCCGAGCACGCCGAACCCCCCGGCCTTGCTGACCGCCACGACGACGTCGCGGCAGTGGGTAAAGGCGAAGATCGGGAACTCGATGCCGAGTTCGTCGCAAATAGGGGTGTGCATTACAACTCCTGGGATGCTCGCCGAATTGGAACGTGTTCTAGTTTAGTACGGACGTCACTGACGTGGCCAGCGGGTCCTGAGCTGCGCCCCATCACTACGGGCCGTCGCCGCCGAGCGGGCCGCGACGCCGTTCGGCCTGCCACCGCCTTTGATCCCTTGATCCCGCACCGAGCGACCGGGTAGCGTAGTGCTGCCAATTACGAAACTACGCGTAGCGTAATTGGCTTCCAAACCACCGAGAGGATCGGCTTGATGCGCAGCCGCTACGCCGGCGATCCCTTCACCACGTCCACGCCCGAGATCGCCGCCGCCCTAGAGGATGTCAGCATCCCGACGCTGCTGCTCTCCCTCGTCCACATCACCGGCGACCCCCGATTCATCCGCGACTACAAGCAGATGGGCATCTTCCTCAACGAGGTCCAGGGGTTCATGTCGGAGGAGGACAAGGCGCGGGCCCGCGCCGAGGCGCTGACGGTGATCACCGAGTATCGGGATCGCGGCTGCCCCGAACCGGCGCCGCTGAGCCCGGAGCTCATCAGGGAAATGATGGATTGGGCGGCGTGTGAGCACGTTCCCGACGACTATCTGTCCCTGGTTTCCGAAGAACTGGACCTCGACGGGGTCGACCCCCGGCGGCCGGCCGCGTTGCCGGCAGAGCGCGCGGCGCAGCTTCCGGTTCTGGTCGTCGGGTGCGGCGAATCCGGCATCCTTGCCGGCGTGCGCCTCAAGCAGGCCAACATTCCGTTCACCATCGTCGAGAAGAACGCCGGCCCGGGCGGAACATGGTGGGAGAACCGCTATCCCGGCGCCCGTGTCGACGTCGCGAACCATTTCTATTGCTACAGCTTCGAACCCAACAACGACTGGACCCATTTCTTCGCCGAGCAAAACGAGCTGCAGGACTATTTCACCAAGGTCATCGACGAACACGACCTGGCCGACCGGATACGTTGGCAGACCGAGGTTCTCGCGGCCGAATGGGACGACGACGACGGCACCTGGACCGTGTCGCTGCGATCGGCCGACGGCCGCAGGTCGACCCTGCGCGCACGCGCGCTCATCACGGCGGTGGGCCAGCTGAACAGGCCCAACATTCCCGAATTCGCCGGAGCACAGACTTTCCGGGGCCCGTCGTTTCACTCGGCGGCCTGGGATCACTCGGTGGACCTCAAAGGCAAGCGGGTCGCGCTCGTCGGCGCAGGCGCCAGCGGGTTCCAGATCGCGCCCGCCATCGCCGAGGAGGTCGAGCGCCTGACGGTGTTCCAGCGGACCGCGCAGTGGATGTTCCCGAACCCGATGTATCACGACGAGGTCGGCGACGGTGTGCGCTGGGCGATGCGCCACCTGCCGTTCTACGGCCGGTGGTATCGCTTCCTGGTGCTATGGCCCGGCTCGGACAAGGGCCTCGACGCCGCCGAGGGCGACCCGAACTACGCCGATCAGGACCACGCCGTCAGCGACATCAACGCCGGCGCGCACATGATGTTCTCCCAGTGGATCACCAGCCAGGTCGGCGAAGACTCGCCGTTGTTGGCCAAGGTGTTGCCGGACTATCCCGCCTGCGGCAAGCGCACGCTGCAGGACAACGGCAGCTGGCTGAAAACGCTGCAGCGCGACAACGTCGAGTTGGTGCGCACACCGATCGACCGGATCACGCCGCAGGGCATCGTCACCGAAGACGGAGTGGCGCACGACGTCGACGTCATCGTCTACGCAACGGGGTTCCGGCACACCGACGTGCTGTGGCCGCTGAAGATCACCGGCCGCAACGGCGTCGACCTGCACAAGATGTGGGGGAGCAGGCCGTATGCCTACCTCGGGATCACCGTCCCGCAGTTCCCGAACTTCTTCATCGTCTACGGGCCCGGAACCCACCTGGCCCACGGGGGCAGCCTGATCTTCCAGTCCGAACTGCAGATGCGCTACATCGACCAATGCCTGGCGCGCCTGGCCGAGGCCGATGTGCATTCGGTCGAGCCGAAACTTGACGCCGCTACGGACTGGCACCGGCGGACGCAGACCCAGATCAAGAAGATGGTGTGGTCACACCCGGCGGTCAAGCACTCGTATTTCAAGAACGCCGACGGCGAGATTCACACCGTCAGCCCGTGGCGCCTCAACGAGTACTGGTCGGCGGTGCGTGAACCAGACTGGTCACAATTTGTAGTGCGCCAGAAAGATCAAGCGCGACAAGGGAAGTGAGCACACCGATATGCGCACGGTAGTCGTCGATGGGCCCCGCAGCATCCGGGTCGACACCCGCCCCGACCCAACGCTGCCGGGCCCGGACGGAGCGATCGTCGAGGTGACCGCCGCCGGAATCTGCGGCTCGGATCTGCACTTCTACGAGGCCGACTTCCCGATGCCCGATCCCATCGCCCTCGGCCACGAAGCCATCGGCACGGTGGTGGACGCCGGGCCGCAGGTGCGCAACGTCAAGGTCGGCGATCAGGTCATGGTGTCGTCGGTCGCCGGCTGCGGCGCGTGCGCGGGGTGCGCCAGCCGCGATCCGGTCATGTGCCACTCCGGCTTTCAGATCTTCGGCGGCGGAGTGCTCGGTGGCGCGCAGGCCGATCTGCTCGCGGTGCCCGCCGCCGATTTCCAGCTCCTGAAGATGCCCGAGGGCATCAGCACCGAGCAGGCGCTGCTACTCACCGACAATCTCGCCACCGGCTGGGCCGCGGCGCAGCGCGCCGACATTCCGTTCGGCGGGACCGTGGCGGTGATCGGCCTCGGAGCGGTCGGCCTGTGCTCGCTGCGCAGCGCGCTTTTTCAGGGCGCGGCAACGGTTTTCGCCGTCGATCAGGTCGACGGCCGGTTACAGCGCGCCACGCGGTGGGGGGCGACACCCGTCAAGGCGCCGGCGCTCGAGGAGATCCTTGCCGCCACCGGCGGCCGCGGCGTCGATGCGGTGATCGACGCCGTCGCCACCGACGCATCCCTGACCGAGGCGCTCAACGCCGTCCGGGCGGGCGGAACCGTCTCGGTCGTCGGTGTGCACGACATGAATCCGTTCCCGCTCAACGCGCTGGGCTGCCTGATCCGCAGCATCACGTTGCGGATGACCACCGCGCCGGTGCAGCGAACCTGGCCGGAATTGATCCCGCTGCTGCAGTCCGGCCGCCTCGATGTCGACGGCATCTTCACCACGACAATGCCTTTGGACGACGCGGCCAAGGGCTATGCGACCGCGGAATCGCGCTCCGGCGACGATGTGAAGATCCTGCTGCAGCCCTAGGCCTTCACCGGGTGGCGGTGATGTATTGGGACCGCATGAAACTGTCGATCTTGACGTCGACCTCCGGTGGGGTCATGCCGTAACCGGCTTGCAAATCGAGCGTGTTGCGGACGGGTTCGACGGCCCACCCGTGCGCGGTCAGCCACTCCGCGGGATCGGACTGCGGTTCATACGTCAGAGCCGAAAAGTCAACGTTGCCAGACACGTTGACCCCCGGGTGATCCGCCTCCAAGGCGTGGAGCTGGTCGTGGTCCAGCCGCGACCCCAGCGCGCCGATCGCGATCCGGCTACCCGGCGCGCTGAGCCCGCTGATCCGGGTGAACAGCGCGTGTTGCGCCTCGTCGGTCAGGTAGGGCAGCAACCCCTCCACCGACCAGGCGCTCGGGCTCTCGACGTCGAACCCGGCCGCCTCCAAGGGCCGCGACCAGTCGGTGCGCAGATCGGCGGCGACCTCGATCCGGTTCGCCTTCGGCGCGGCACCCTGCTCGTCGAGCACACGCGCCTTGAACTCGAGGACCTTCGGCAAGTCGACCTCGAAGACCCTTGTGCCGTTGGGCCATTCAAGGCGGAACGCCCGCGAATCCAGGCCGGCGGCGACGATCACCGCCTGGCGTATGCCCGCCTGGCCGGCGCCGACGAAGAAGTCGTCGAAGAACCGGGTCTGCACGCCATACAGCCGCGGAAAGGCCGTCTCGTCCTCGGTGCTGCCCGGGTTCGCAAGCACCCCCGCCAGATACGGGTCCCGCGAGGCGGCGATGAAGACCTTCGCGTATTCGTCGCGCACCAGCGGCTGCGGGCCCACGGCGTGCAAGGCACGCCATCCCGCCACGAGCAGCGCGGTGTAGCCGACGCTGCTGACGATGTCCCAGTTGTCGTCGTCGGAGCGGAGCGATCCGAATTCAGGTGTCGTGCCCACGGGGCCAACGTACCCTTCAGAGTTCGAGCAGCACCGTGACCGGGCCGTCGTTGACCAACTCGACCTGCATGTTCGCTCCGAATACCCCGGTCTGTACCTCGGCGCCCAGCCGCTGCAGCGTCGCGGCGAACTCCGCCACCAGCGGCTCGGCCACCGGCCCGGGGGCGGCCGCATTCCACGACGGGCGGCGGCCCTTGGCGGTGTCGGCGTACAGGGTGAACTGACTGATGACCAGGATGGGGGCTCTTGCGTCGGCCGCGGACCGCTCCTCGGCGAGAATCCTTAGGTTCCAGAGCTTTTCGGCGAGCCGGCGGGCCTTGTCGCGATCGTCGGTGTGGGTGACGCCGACGAATGCCAACAGCCCCTGGCCATCCGGCCGGATCGCTCCCACCACCGCGCCGTCGACCGTCACCGTCGCCGACGAGACCCGTTGCACCAACACCCGCATGGGCCTCGATGGTGCCAGACCGGCCGGGGCGGGGGTGGGTACGCTCGACAGGGTGTCCGTGCTCGTCGCGTTTTCCGTCACCCCGATGGGGGTGGGCGAGGGTGTCGGCGAGATCGTCGCCGAGGCGGTTCGGGTGGTTCGCGAGTCCGGCCTGCCCAACAAGACCGACTCGATGTTCACGGTGATCGAGGGCGACACGTGGGAGCAGGTCATGGCGGTGGTGCAGCGCGCCGTCGAGGCCGTGGCGGCCCGGGCGCCGCGGGTGAGCACGGTGATCAAGGCCGATTGGCGCACCGGGGCCAGCGACGCGATGACGCAGAAGGTTGCCTCCGTCGAGCGCTACCTTTCCGAGAGCTAGGCCCGCAGCGCGGCCCGAAACGCTTGCTCCGCCGCGTCGCCGTGCACGGCGAACACCACCTTGCGCAGCGAGTCCGGCTGGTGCCGCCGGACGGTGTCGACCATCAGCCGGGCGGCCTGGTCGAGCGGGAACCCGCCGACACCGGTGCCGAAGGCCACCAGCCCCAGCGTGCGGCAGCCGAGCTCGTCGGCCTTGCGCAATGTCGAAGCCGTGGCGGCGCCGATGATCTCGGCCGAGGTCGGCCCACCGAGTTCCATGGTCGCCGCGTGGATGACGTAGCGCGCGGGCATGTCGCCGGCGGTGGTCTCGATCGCTTCGCCGAGCCCGATCGGCGCCTTCTCGGTCGATTCGCGCTGCACGTCGGGCCCGCCCGCGCGCGAGATGGCCGCGGCGACGCCGCCACCGTGCCGCAGCTGCGTGTTGGCGGCGTTGGCGATCGCGTCCACGTCGAGCTTGGTCACGTCGGCCGCAAGCACCTCTAACTCGATCATCGGCTCATTGTCCCGCAGGCCCATGCGTAGGCTCATGGCGGTGAGCGCACGTGCAGGCATCGTTGTCACCGGAACCGAGGTCCTCACCGGACGCGTCCAAGACGCCAACGGCCCCTGGATCGCCGATCGCCTCCTGGAGCTGGGCGTCGAGCTCGCGCACATCACGATCTGCGGCGACCGGCCCGCCGACATCGAAGCCCAGCTGCGGTTTCTCGCCGATCAAGGCGTGGACCTGATCGTCACCAGCGGCGGCCTGGGGCCCACGGCCGACGACATGACCGTCGAGGTGGTGGCGCGCTTCTGCGGGCGCGAGCTGGTGTTGGATGCCGAGGTCGAAGAGAAGATCGCGAACATCCTCAAGAAGCTGATGGGGCGCAATCCCGCGTTCCAATCCGCCTTGGACCCCGGCACTTTCGAGTCGCTGCGCGCCGCCAACCGCAAGCAGGCCATGGTCCCGGCCGGGGCGCAGGTGCTCGATCCGGTCGGCACCGCACCGGGTGTCGTGGTGCCGGGCAAGCCCGCGGTGATCGTGCTCCCGGGACCCCCGCGCGAGCTGCAGCCGATGTGGCACACGGCCATCCAGACACCGGCGGCGCAGGACGCGATCGCCGGCCGGACCATTTATCGGCAGGAGATGTTGCGGATGTTCGGGCTGCCCGAGTCGGGGCTGGCCGAGACGCTGCGCGACGCCGAAAAGACCGTGCCCGGCTTCGACCGCCTCGAGATCACCACCTGCCTGCGGCGCGGGGAGATCGAAATGGTCACCCGCTACGAGCCGGACTCCGCCGACGCGTACACGCAACTGACGAAGCTGCTGCGCGAGAGGCACGGGCATCAGCTGTACTCCGAAGACGGCTCGCGTGTCGACGATCTGGTCGCGCAGCTTCTCACCGGGCACCGGATCGCGACGGCGGAGTCGTGCACCGCGGGACTGCTGGCGGCGCGGCTGACCGATCGGCCCGGATCGTCGGACTACGTGGCCGGCGGGGTGGTGTCCTATTCGAACGAGGCGAAAGCGGAGGTGCTCGGCGTCGACCCGGCGCTGATCGAGGTGCACGGCGCGGTATCGGAGCCGGTGGCCGAGGCCATGGCCGCGGGCGCGCTGCAACGCTTCGGCGCCGACACCGCGGTCGCGATCACCGGGATCGCCGGACCGGGCGGGGGCACGGAAGACAAGCCGGTCGGGACGGTCTGCTTCAGCGTGAAGGTGGCGGGCGGTCGCACGGACACTCGCACCCTGCGCCTTCCGGGCAACCGGTCCGATATCCGGGAACGCTCGACGACGGTGGCCATGCACCTGCTGCGGCGCCTGCTGGCCGACGCCGACTAGCTTTTACGTCGCTTCCGTTGCGAGAAAAGAACTTTCCGTCGTGCCGAAGCGGATTCCCGTCGCGTCCTTTCCGATCAGCGTCAGGACCACCACGGCGGCCAGCACCGGCACGATCGTGGCCGCCAAGGCGAACGGGTAGCCATGGGATTCGGCGAGACGTTCCTGAATCGGTAAGTTGAACGCCGCCAACAGGTTTCCGAGTTGGTAGGTCACACCGGGGTAGAGGCCGCGGATGGCGTCCGGCGACATCTCCGTGAGGTGGGCGGGAATCACGCCCCACGCGCCCTGCACGAAGAGCTGCATCAAGAACGAGCCCAGGCACAGCATGGCCGCGCCGCGTGAGTATGCGAACAGCGGCACGATCGGCAGCGCCAGAACCGCACAGAAGACGACCGTGTAGCGCCTGCTCAGTCGTTGCGACAGCGTTCCGAAGACGAGCCCTCCGATGATGGCGCCGACGTTGTAGGCCACCACGATCCACCTGACCGTCGTGCTCGACAACCCGGCCCCCTGGTTGGCGTGCGCGCCGAGGAAGGTGGGGTAGACGTCCTGCGTGCCGTGGCTCATCCAGTTGAAGGCCGTCATCAGCAACGCCAGGTAGATGAAGCGCCGGATGATCGCGCCGCTGCGCAGCACGTCGCGGATTCTGGTGCTGGTGAGCCTCATCCGGTCTTGGGCGGCCTCCCACACCTCGGATTCCTCCACCCGGTAGCGAATGATCAAGCTGATCAGTGCGGGAACGATGCTCAGGCCGAACAACCAGCGCCACGAGAGCTCGAGCCAATCCATCACCACCAGTGCGGCCACGCTGGCCAGCAGGTAGCCGAACGCGTAACCCTCCTGCAGCAGCCCGGAGAAAAATCCGCGTCGCTGGACCGGAACCTTCTCCATGGCCAGCGCGGCACCGAGCCCCCATTCCCCGCCCATGCCGATGCCGTACAGCAGGCGCAGGATCACGAGCACCGTGAAGTTGGGTGCGAACGCGCACAGGAACCCGACCACGGAGTAGAACATGACGTCGACCATCAGGGGGAGCCGACGGCCGACGCGGTCGGCCCACAGCCCGAACAGCAACGCGCCGACGGGACGCATGATCAGGGTGGCGGTGGTGACGAACGCGACCTCGGCCTTGCTGTGGTGGAACGTCTTTGCGATGTCGGCGTAGACGAGCACCACGATGAAGTAGTCGAAGGCGTCCATCGTCCAGCCCAACAGGGCGGCGATGAAGGAGTTTCGCTGGTCGGCGGTCAACTTCTGTCGAGGGCTCTGTGTGGTCACGTCAGCATCGTGGCGTACCGAGCGCGTCGGCGCGACCTGTTTCGCCGCCCGTCGTGCGGGAGTAAGTTCCGGATGCATGCGGATCATCGATGCCGACGGCCATGTCGCCGAAAATTCGTCACTGGCAGTCGAAGCGATCAAGCGGTGGCCGGACCACGTCAGACCCGGCAGGCATGGGCGGCTCGGGTTGACCCTCGAAGGACGCAACTACCCCGAGGACCGCGGTCCGGGCGCGGGCTGCCCGCCCGAACACGGGATCAGTAGCGCGGCCGATATCAACTGCCGGTCGGCCGAAGGCGTGCTGGGTGACGCCGACCGCGATCACATCGACACGATGGTGCTCTATCCCAGCCTTGGCCTGTGCGCGCCGAGTCTCGAGGATCCCGAATTCGCGGCCGGATTCGCTCGCCTCTACAACGAGTGGATCGCCGATTACTGCGCCGCTTCGAACGGGCGGCTCCGCGGCGTCGCGGTGACTCCGATAGAACATGGCCGGCTGGCGATCGATGTCATGACCGAAGCCAAAGACCTTGGGCTGGTGGCGACTTTGGTGCCGCCGGCGCTCAAGACACGCAACCTCGACCACCCCGACCTCGACCCGTTCTATGCCGCCGCCGTCGAACTCGGGATGCCGCTGGGGGTGCATGGGGCGCCCGGCATTCATCTGCCCAAGATCGGGGTAGACCGTTTCACGAATTACATTCAGGTGCACTGCATCAGCTTTCCGTTTGACCAGATGACGGCGATGACCGCGATGGTTTCCGGCGGCGTCTTCGAGCGCCATCCGGAGTTGCGGGTGGCCTTCCTCGAGGCGGGCGCGGGCTGGGTTCCGTTTTTTATCGATCGGCTGCACGAGCATTACGAGAAGCGTGGCGACTGGGTGGAGCGCGGCTGGCGTCGCGATCCGCACGAGTATCTGGCCGCCGGAAACATCTGGGTGACGTGTGAACCGGAGGAGCCGATTCTGCCCGGGGTGATCGACGTGCTGGGCGCCGATTTCATCATGTTCGCCAGCGACTATCCGCACTGGGACGGCGAGTGGCCAGAAAGCACCAAGCACCTGCGCACTCGCGCCGATATCAGCGAGGAGGCCCGCGAGAAGATCGGTGGGCGCAACGCGCAGCGCTTCTACAACCTGAACTAGCGGCGATCGCGAGCGCGGCGCAGCCGGGCGAAGCGGGTCGGCGCCATCGGAGCTAGCGGCGATCGTGAAGTGTTATGCGGCGCCGGGATTGTCGGTTTCGTCGTCGTCGTGTTCGTGGTGGAGGAGTTTTTGGGGGTGGTGGTAGGTGTTGGTGCGGGGTTGGCCGCGCTCGAGGTGGGGTGGTGGTTTCCATTCGGTGTCGCCGCGGGTGTTTTTGCGGGTGGTCCAGCCGCCGGGGTTGAGCATGCGGTGGTGTGGGCCGCAGGCGAAGGTGAGCTGGTTGATGTCGGTGCTGTGACACTTGCTGTAGTCGGTGGTGTGGTGGACTTCGCAGTAGTAGCCCGAGACGGTGCAGCCCGGGGCGGTGCAGCCGCGGTCCTTGGCGTACAACACGATTCGCTGCCCCGGGGAAGCCAGCCGCTTGGTGTGATAGAGCGCCAGGGCCTTGCCCTTATCGAAAATCGCGAGGTAGTGATGGGCGTGGCGGCCGAGGCGGATCACCTCACTCATCGGCAGGATGGTGCCCCCGCCGGTCAGGGCTCGCCCGGCGGCGGCCTCCAACTCGGCCAGGGTGGTGGTGACGATGATGGAGGCCGGTAACCCGTTGTGCTGACCCAACTCCCCGGAGGCCAACAGCCCGCGCAGCCCGGCCAGCAGGGCATCGTGGCCGCGCTGAGCAGCCGAGCGGGTATCACGGTCGATGGCCTCTTGGCTGGGCGTGCCATCGACACACGGGGTGTCGTCGAGCGGGTTGCACATGCCCGGGGTGCCGAGTTTGGCTTCCACGGCCTCGAAGGTGGCGCGTAGTTCGGGGGTGATCAGGCCCCGCAACTCCGACATGCCGTCGGCTTGTTGGCGGCCCAGGGTCACCCCGCGGCTACGGGCCCGGTCCTCATCGGTGAAAAGGCCGTCGGGATTGAGGCAATCTTCCAGGACGTGGGCCAGGCCGTCGAGTTCGTCGGGCCGGTGATAGGCGGCGTGACCGGCCAGGTCGGCTTCGACGCGCTCGCGGGTGGCCGGGTCGATCCAGCCGGGCAGGCGGTGAAAGAATCGGCGGATCACCGCCACATGGGCGGCGCCGAGTTCACCGCGGGCCTGGGCGGCGGCGGTGGCGGCCAACACCGGGGGCAAGGGTTCACCGGTCAGGCCGTGGCGCGGGCCCAGATCGGCGGCGTCTTTGACCCGCCGGGCGGCCTCGGTGTGGCTGATCCGCAGCCGGTCGGCGATCGCCTGATCCAGCGGGCCGCCGAGTTCGTGGATGCTGGCTTGGCGGGCCAGGTGATTGATCAACGCATGCTCAGCCACCGGCAGCCGGCGGCGCGCCCTTTCGCAGCGCTCCAACAGCGCCAGGCACTCCCGAGGAGCCAGCGCATCAAAACTCAGCCCCGCCAGGCCCTCGATCGCGGCATCAAGCGCGTCGAAGGCCGCGCTGATCGCGTCCCGATCGATGATGCCGCCCGAACTCATACCGTCAAACTATCGAGGCCCACCGACACAAAACCCCGCCTTGTGACCACAGAAACCACAGTGACACAAGGGAATTCAATATCCGTTTCCGATATCCGAAACCGCGCCCGCGTGTATGCGCGAGAGCCGACGGACGAAGCCGGTCACCCGGTCAGAACTCACCCGCGCCGATTTGCTTACCTTCCCGGCCGACCGGATGGCAGGATCTAGGCGCATGGGCCCATTTTTGGTGCGCGCCGCGCTGACCGGCTTTGCGTTGTGGATCGTCACCCTTTTCGTGCACGGCCTGAGTTTCGTGGGCGGCAGCACGAGGCTGGAACGGGTCGGCATCATCTTCGTCGTCGCCGTGATCTTCGGTCTGGTCAACGCATTTATCAAGCCGATCGTCCAGATCCTGTCGATCCCGCTCTACATCGTGACGCTCGGTCTGTTCCATGTCGTCATCAATGCTTTGATGCTCTGGATCACGGCGTGGATCACCGAGCACACCACGCACTGGGGGCTGCAGATCGACCACTTTTGGTGGACCGCCATCTGGGCGGCGATCGTCTTGTCGATCGTCAGTTGGTTGCTGTCGTTGATAATTCGCCGCACCGGCGCCTGAGATCATGGGCCGTCGGCCAGGGCCACCACGTCGCGCGCGCAGCCCCAGGACAGGGTGACGCCGTTGCTGCTGTGACCGTAGTTGTGGATGCAACGCGCCCGCCCGAGCGGTTCGGCCTCCACGCGCACCGACGGACGGTCGGGGCGCAGTCCGGTGATGACCTCGATCACCTCGGCGTCACCGAGTCGCGGCTCGATTCGTCGGCAGCGCTGCAGGATGCGTTCGGTCACGTCGGGTTCCGCGGTCGTGTCCCAGCGACCGGGGATGCTGATTCCGCCGCACACCACCCGTTGTGGATGCGGGAAGAAACAGGTCCACTCGGGGCCGTCGTTCAATTCCAGAAACAGTTGCTGCAGACCGGGATTGGTCAGCACCACGTGCTGGCCGAAGAGCGGCCGCACGGTGTGGTCGTCGATGAGCGCGCCCGCGGCGAGACCAGTGCAGTTGACGACGATGTCAGCGGTGTCGGCGGCCTCGGCCAGGGATCGAACGGGGTGTTCTTCGATCTCGCAGCCGGCCGCCGCGAGCCGCCGGGTCAGATAGTCGAGGTAGTGCGGCATGTCGATCATCGGCACGGTGGCGCGAAATCCGGTGCCGAAACCCGGCGGAACGTCGGCCGGGTCGGCGGGCCGCAGGTCGGGGATCAGCGCGGCCGCCGATGACATCGCCTCGGTCGCGATCAACTCGCCGACGGCCAGCGCCGGCGCCAGCAACACACCCGAGTCGGGATCGCGGGCGAGATCACGGAACACCTCTAGAGAGTGCTCGGTCCAGCGCAGCGTATCGCCGGCGCGTTCCGCGGGCCGCGGGGGCGCCCACACGGCGCCCGCCACCGCCGAAGTCGTTCGCTTGGGCATCGTGTCCGCCCAGACCCGCACCGGCCAGCCCGCCTCGGCCAGGCAGATGGCCGACGTCAACCCGCTGACGCCAGCCCCTACCACGACGATCTGGTGCGTACTGGCCACGGCGCCGGCGGGCCGATCAGGAATGCGCGGCTTGTGGGGCTACCGGAGTTGCGGGCGCGGCCGCCGGGGCTTGCGGGGCCGCCGGCGCTTGCGAGGCCGGCGCCGGTGCAGGTGCGGGCGCTTGCGGAGCGGGCGACGGTTGCGGGGGCCGCTGTGCGTTTCCGCCCAACAGACCGTTGAGGATGCCGAGCGTGCCCTGCACGCCCGCGGGCGGCGTTTGTGACGGCGGAACGGCGTCCGGGGTCAGCTGCCAGGGTTGGCAGCCCGAGGTCTTGAAGGCTTTGTCACCCGGGTCGATCTGCACGACCTGCGCCTTCTTGGTCATGGCGTTGTCGATGAGCGCGCCGTCGGGGTTTCCGGTCCGTTTCCAGTAGCACGTGCCGTTGCCGACGGGACCACCGGAGCTGTAGATACCCGGGACGATGTCGGTCCCCACGGCGTAAATGCCGTCCTTGTCGATGCTGGTCTTCGGCCCCGGCGGGGCGGGTGCCGGCGAAGCCCCGGGCGACGCGGCCGGTGCGGGTGCTGCCGAAGGCGCTGGTGCCGGTGCCGGCGACGCGGCCGGTGCGGGTGCCGCCGAAGGCGCTGGTGCCGGTGCCGGCGACGCGGCCGGGCCCGGGGCGGGCCCCCGTGTCTCGTCCGGATCGGCGCTGGCAACGACCGTCGAAGTGGCCAACCCCGCGACCATCAAACCCGCGGCGGCCAGTCGCGCCGCAGTAGCTACTCCACCCATAGAAATCGAGGGTACCGGGGCCAAGTACCTAATTCATGTCGTTGTGAAATGAACCCGGCAGCAAAGAACGGCTAGACGAGACGCCGGACCCGGCCCGCGCGGGCGAGCGCATGCTCGTACGTCTCGAGGTTGTCACGGGAAATCTTCGCGTAGACCGGGCGTTCGAGGAGGAAGCGCAGCACGGGGTTGTAGGCGCGATACGTCTCGTGGAACGTCAGCACGGTGGTGCCGTCGGGCTGCTCCTCGAGCTGGTGATACCCCTCGGCGCGCGACCACAGCGGCGCGCCGACGGCCACGTAACGCGACAGCTTGTCGATCTCGGCTTCGGTCACGGTTTCCCAGGAACGCGCCCGGCCGCCGGTGAGCAGGTATTTGGGCACTTCGAAGACACACGTGCGGACCAGGCCCTCACCGGCCTCGTTGCCCTCGTTGAGGATTTCCATGCTGCCGGTCGGCCACTCGAGCACCCGGGGGCGCGGGGCGTTCGGCGGGGCCGGCGGATGCAGCGCCCGCCAGACCTTCCGCGGCGGAGCGTCGATGTGGAATCGCACGGTGTAGGACTGCATCAGCCTTCCCCCCAGCCATCCCAGAACGTGATGGTCGCCGCCGGCGGGCGTGCGGCCGGCCGGAAGTCGGTGCCGATCGTGTACGCGACGGGGAACAGCGCGGCCTGCGTGACGGTGGGTGGGATGCCCAGCAGCTCGGCCACCTCGCGCTCCTTGAACAGGTGCATCGTCGTCCACACCGATCCCAGCCCGCGCGAGCGGAGCGCCAGCAGAAAGCTCCAGCCGGCCGGGATGATCGACGCCCACGCCGCGGCAGCGATGCCCGGTTCCGCGGTGTCGATGCGCTGGTTAAGGCAGGGGATGACGTGCACCGGGACTTGCCCGAGCGTTTCGGTCAAGCTCATCGCGCTCCGGTACACCCGCTGCGTCTGCGGATCCGTCGCGTTGTCGGCCGCGTACGCCAGGTACTGCGCGCCGATGCTGCGGTAGATCTCGGCGATGGCCGCGCGTTTGTCGGGGTCCGTGATCACCAGCCAGCGCCAATCCTGCGTGTTGCTCGCCGTGGGCGCCTGCATCGCCAGCTGGATGCACTCCAGGATCACGTCGCGGCCGACCGGCCGGGTGAGGTCGAGCCGTTTGCGCACCGACCGGGTGGTGCTCAGCAGTTCGTCGACGGTGGCGATGTCCATGGGATCCTTAGATGTGTCGGCGGGGGTGGTTAAAGGTGCGGCCCATCATCGCGACGTGAAGTTGAGGTGTCGAGCTGAGCAAACCAGACCCCGAGCTCGGCTGTCTAGGCCCTCGCCCGCCGATTGAGGATGTGTGCGGCCTCGGCGACCATGTCGGCGACGATGTCAGCGGCGGGACGGACGTCGCGAACGCGTCCCACGCCTTCGCCGGTCAGGATCGCCGCGGTATCGAAATCCTCTGCGGCAACGGCTTTTTCGTAGTCGGCGACCGCTTGGGGTAGCTGGGCCGTCAGCTCGGGTTCGCGACCGTGCCAGGTGGCGAGGAACGCGTTGCCCAGCGCCCGCGCGTCGTATCCGGCGGGCCAATCGAGGCGGCGCACAACGTCATAGACCCGGGTGCGCACGGTGTCGTCGCCACAGGCCGCGACGGCCCGCCGCTGCGCACGCGGTGACACCAATGCCTCCGGCGACGCCCACAACCTGCTACCCACGACCGCGCCGTCGGCGCCCAGCGCCAGCGCGGCCGCCAATCCGCGGCCGTCGACGACGCCGCCGGCGGCCGCCACCAGCGTGTCGGGTGAGCGTTCGGCCACGAAATCGACCACCTCGGGCACCAATGTGAACGTCGTCCGCCCGCTCATTCCATGTCCGCCGGCTTCGCTGCCCTGCGCGACGATGACCTCCGCCCCGGCGTCCACGGCCCGGCGCGCCTGGTCGAGGTTTTGCACCTGAGCGATGAGCGGGACGCCCGCCGCGTGGATGCGATCGGCGAACGGCCGTAAGTCGCCGAAGGACAACATGATCGCCGCGGGTTGGTGGGCGAGCGCGATGTCGAGCGCCCGCGGGTTGCCCGCCAGGCTCCAGGTGATGAACCCGCATCCGATCCGGGCGCTGTCGGCGTTGTCGAATTCGCGCTGCAGCCATTCGGGATCGCCGTAGCCCCCGCCGAGCAGGCCCAGGCCGCCCGCCCCGGTCACCGCCGCCGCGAGCCGACCCCCGGAGACCAGGGCCATCGGCGCGAGCAGGACGGGCTGCTCGATACCGAAGAATTCCGTCAGGCGGGTCCGCAACGGCACGATGTCGCTCACTTCAGCTCACCGGTGAGGAACTGTGCGCGGCCGTGGCCGAAAGACCAGTTCTCATCGTTGTTTTCGGTGACCGAGACGATCAAGTCCGCCGGGTCGAGTCCGCACCGGCCGGCGAGGCGGGACGCCAGCAGTTCGTAGAACTTCTGCTTGAGTTCGCGCGGACGTCGCCTGCTGACCACGTGCAGGATGACCTGCCGCGCCGAGCGGTCGATGCCGAGACCGGTGTCCAGCGCTATGACCTCGTGGGCCGGATGAGTGCGGACCACCTGATAGCGATCACGCTCGGGAACACCGAACGCTTCGACCACGGTCTCGTGGATCGCGTCCAGCAGCGCCCGAACCTCCGACGGCGAGCGGCCCTCGATCAGGTCGATGTACAACAGCGGCATGTGTCCTCCATCCGGAGTGGATCGTGGATCTCGACGTCTACACCAACAGACGGTAGGCCCGCGGAAATCCCTCGTGAGATGCGTGCTGCGACACATCGCTCATGAACTCGCGTCTTCGAAGCGGTCGCTACGCCGTGCCGCGCCGCTTTGTCGAGGCGGGGAATAGCGCGCGGGAACTGCAGGGTCGCTCAGGCGAGCCGCGCCAGACCGGAGCGCACCAGATCCAGGCTTGCGGCCACGTCTGCGCCGAGGTCGCCCGCACAACCCTTGCGGCCCCAATTCTCCACTGCCGCAACCAAGGCCGCGGCCAGCGCAGAACCCGCGACCTCGGCCGCCAGGTCGATGTCCGCCGTATCCGGATTGCGCTTCCTGACGAAGTCGGCGAGCACGCCGGCGAACGAGGACTGCACCACTCGCAGGTGGCCCGCGATCCGCTCGGCGCTGATCAGCTCCGCGCGCGCCGTCGCCGCCTGACGAACCACCTCGAGGTCGTGCGGGAACGCCGACACACTCGCCAGCACCGCATCGAACAACGACTCCGACGACGGGCGTTGCGCGAGCGCCTCGGCCAGCCATTCCAGCTGCGTCTCGTAATCCTGGAACAGGACGGCTTCCTTGGTGGGGAAGTGCCGGAAGAAGGTGCGCTCGGTGACGCCGGCCTCGCGCGCCAACTCGGTGACGGTGACATTCGCAAAGCCCTTGCGCGCGAAGCTCTTCAACGCCGCGCGACGTAGGGCCTCATGCGTCGATCGTCGTCGTTGTTCGTGACGGTTGCCCGAGGCGGTCATCTCAGGGGAGATGGTATCCCAGCCGAAGTGGTCACTACTGACATCTTCCAATTATGTCAGTACTGACATATTCTGCACGGGGTACCCGACGGAGGCGAGAACCATGAGCACAAATCATTACGACGCGATCGTGGTGGGGGCGGGACACAACGGGCTGACCGCGGCGGCGATCCTGCAACGCGCGGGACTGCGCACCGTGTGCCTGGAGGCCAACACCTATGCGGGCGGCATGGCCGCGACGGTCGAATTGATCGACGGCTTCCGATACGAGATCGCCGGGTCGGTGCAGTTCCCGATGGCAAGCCAGCTCACCAAAGACCTCGGCCTCGACACGCTGCCGGCGGTGGAGCCCGAGGTGATGTCGACAAACATCGGCGACCACGGCGAAGAGCCGATGATCTTCTATCGCGACCCGATGCGACTGATGACGCATCTGGGCGAGAAACACGGAGTCGAGGCCGTCACGGGCATGGCCGAACTGATCGGGTGGAGCCAGGCACCGGCGAAGGCGCTCGGCCGCTTCGACGTCCGCCAACGGCCGAAGACCCTGGACGAAATGTATGCCTGCGCGACCAACGACGCCGAACGCCGTGCCATTCACGACATGCTCTTCGGCTCGGCGATGGACGTGATCGACCGCTATCTGCCCGACCGGGAAAAGCACGCGGTCATGCGCGGGATGCTGGCGTTCCTGGCCGTCAACTCGACCTACCGCGGTCCGTATACACCGGGCAGCGCAACATGTTTGGCGTTCGCGCTGGCGGTGCCCGACGGCAGCACCGCGATGATGACCAAGCTCAAGGGCGGCATCGGCGCCCTCACCGAGCACCTGCGCGAGCTCTTCGTCTCCCACGGCGGCGAGATCCGCTTCCGCACCAAGGCCGAGCAGATCCTCGTCGACCGGCAGAAGGTGACCGGCGTGCGGCTGCGCGACGGGTCGACGATTTCGGCGCCGATCGTGGTGTCCAACCTGTCACCCGATGTCACCCTCACCGACCTCATCGCACCAGAACACGTTCCCGCGGAGCTCGTCTCGCGGGTATCCGGCCGCGACCACCGCGCCTCGTTCGTGCAGATCCACTTCGCCCTGGACGGGCTGCCCGAATTCGCCCCACCGTACGAGTTTCTCAACGACGACGGCATGCAACAGTCCATCGGCATCTTCGGGTCGCCCGAATCCCAACAGCTGCACTGGGAGAACTGCCGGCGGGGCATCGTCCCGGACGATCCGTCGATGGGCATGCAGATCCCGTCGGTCCACGACCCCGCCATGGCGCCGCCGGGCAAGCACGCGGCGAGCGCGTTCGCCTACGCGTTTCCGGTCGAATCCGACCGCGGTCAGCACGGGCGCCTCAAAAATGAGATGGCGCAACGGGTTATCGACAAGATCACCAGGTTGGCACCGAACTTCAAGGACATCGTGATACGCCACATCACGTTCGCGCCTTACCACATGAACACTATGTTCGGTGCGCCCGACGGCGACTTCTGCCACGGGCTTTTGCACCCAGACCTGATGGGGCCCAACCGACCCGGACCGCGCGGCTTCCTCGATCTACCCATTCCGATCGACGGTCTCTACCTCGCCGGCGCCGGCTGCCATGGCGGACCGGGCATCACCTTCACCCCGGGGTACAACGCCGGCTACCAGGTGCTCGACGACGCGTCCTGAGGCGAGCCGATCAGCCGCCGAACGCCCCGACGAGCTGCGCCTGCGCGGTCGCGGCGCCGGCGATCGTCTGCGCGGCCTGCACGCCCGCCAGGCCGCCGGGCAGCTGGTAGTCATTGGGAAGCTGATAGAGGGTGAACCGGTAACGATGCGTGCCTGTTCCGTTCGGGGGACAGGGACCCTGATACGCCGACTGGCCGGCCGTGTTCGGCAGAGTGGTTGCGCCGGCTGGGGTTTGGCCCTCGGCCGTGCTGCCGGGCCCGGGGGCGAT
This sequence comes from Mycobacterium sp. 5-140-3-2, assembly GCF_035666375.1. Classification (NCBI taxonomy): domain Bacteria; kingdom Bacillati; phylum Actinomycetota; class Actinomycetes; order Mycobacteriales; family Mycobacteriaceae; genus Mycobacterium; species Mycobacterium sp. 5-140-3-2. The sequence goes on along the minus strand of NZ_CP142025.1, from coordinate 2,688,150 downwards.
TCCGATCACCACCCAGTGGACGTACAACCCGGCCGGGGCGTCGGGATCGTCGACGACGAGGGCCGCACCCAGCGGCGCCGACCACACCAACGGCGGTGCGACGTCGGCGCCCTTGCAGGTGTACTGCACCGGAATCGGCGCACCGTCGGCGAAGGCCGGGCTGCTGATCGTCAATGAGCCTCCGGCGGGCGCCTTCGGCGCCGTCTTGCCCAGCGTCGTGACCTTCGGCGCCGGAGACGACGTCGGGTGGCTATCCCCAGTTCCGCCGCAGCCGGTCAGCGGCCCCAGCAGCACCGCTGCTCCGATGAGCGCTGCGGTTCGGCGAAACACGTGCGACGAGTCCATGAAAACAGTCTGACCCGCGCGGGCGCGCCGCGAAAGCACCCGTTTCGGGGTGAGGGCCGCGGCTACTTGGCGCGCTTCTCGACTTCCAGTACCCGCTTGCGCAATCCCTCGGTGGCCGTGTCCATGAGGGTTTTGGCACCCCTCTTGACCAGGAATCCGGGAACGGGCGCCACCAGGTCGACGGTGAGGTCGAAGCGGACCCGGGTGGAGTCCCCCTCGGGAGTCAACGTGTACCGGCCCTCCTGAGCGCGTTGCTGTTTGGAGCTGATCAGGGTCCAGCCGACGCCATCGTCGTGAACGGTGTAGGCGAGCTCCTGTTCGTCGCTGACGCCGACGAGTTTGACCACCTGTCTGGATCGGGTCGGATGGTTTTGGTCGTCCCGCTCGAGCACCTCGACCTTTTTGTGCGCCGACGACCATTCGGTCAACGACTCGAGGTCGAACAGCACATCCAGGATTTCGTCGGGCGTCGCTTCGATGACGACTTCGCGGGAATCGGTGATAGCCATCTCGGGGAGATAGCCGGTGCGACGTCGCTCGAAACCCTAGGGGCTCACGTGAGCGACAACCCGCGTGAGCCGGGGGAGGACCACGTCGCGCCAGCCGGGTCCCATGCGTTCGAAGGCCTGCGCCATGCGGCCGTCGTCGAGGTCAAAGCCGCTGTGCTCCAAGAACACTCGCGTGCCGTCGCCTTCGGCTTCCAGCCGCCAAGTCAGCGTCCAGGCCGCGGTGAACGTGTAGACGAAGCGGTGCGGCGCGTCGACCTCGAGCACCGTGCACGGCTGCTGGCCATAGCCCGGCATGTCGAGCGTGAACGTGTGTCCCACCACCGCGGCCACCTGCCCCTCGGCCCACCAGAGTTTCATCAGGGCGGGTTCGGTGAGCAACCGCCACACCTTCTCCGGTGGCGCCGCGACGAATTGATCCACCCGGATCGTCGCGAACCGTGACGTTGCGGTCATTCCAGCTCCTCTGCCACCTCGGCGAGCCGGGCAAGCCGGGCACGCCAGAACTTCTCGAACGGATGAAGCCACTCACCCAGCTCCGCCAGGGGCTCCGCGGTCAGGTGATAGATCCGATGGCGCCCACGCGGCTCGTCGGCCACCAGCCTCGCGTCACGCAACACCTTGAGATGCTCGGCGACCGCGGGCCGGCTGAGTTCGAACCGCTCGCTGAGCTCCCCGGCCGACAATGGTTGCCGGAACAGGATCTCCAGCAGTTCACGCCGCACCGGGTTGGCCAAGGCGAGAAAGACGCGATCGACGCCAGTCACGGTCGACAACATATGTCGGACAATCCCGACATGTCAACTATTTCCGACACATCGTCCCGGCGCACCGCCGGCGCAGCCCACGCGTGGCCGCTACGTTGCTGGTGTGCATTTCGGCTGGGAAACGCTGTCCGGCGGCGTGCACCGCTGCCGGCTCCCGTTCTGCGATGTCACGATCGGCCTGGTGCGCGGCCGCACCGGAACGCTGCTCGTCGACTCGGGTACCACGCTGGCCGAGGCCGCCGCCATCGACGCCGACGTCCGACGGCTTGCCGGGCGGCCGGTGAGCCATATCGTGTTGACGCACAAGCACTTCGACCACGTCCTGGGCTCATCGTTCTTCGGCCGCGCGAAGATCTACTGCGCGCCCGAGGTCGTCGGGCACCTCCGATCGGCGACCGACCAGATCCGCGCCGAGGCGCTGCGGTACGGCGCCGACGCCACTGAGGTGGACGCGGCGATCGCCGCGCTACGCCCTCCGCGCCGTGGGGTCTACGACGCCAGCGTCGATCTGGGGGATCGGACGGTGACGATCACGCACCTCGGGCGCGGCCACACCGCCTCCGACCTGGTGGTGATCGCGCCCGCGACCAACGCCGGCGACAGGATGGTGGTGTTCACAGGTGACCTGGTCGAGGAGTCCGCCGACCCGGCGATCGACGCCGATTCCGACGTGGCGGCCTGGCCGGCCACCCTCGGGCGACTGCTCGCCGTCGGCGGACCCGACGCCATCTACGTCCCGGGCCACGGCAAGGTCGTCGACGCCGCATTCGTGGCCCGTCAGCGGGACTGGCTTGCCCGGCGCGGAGGCGTCCCGTGATCGGTGGACCATCGAAATGCGCTGTGCCCCAGTAGTTTTGCAACCGTTTCAGCCGAGTCTTTCGACTCCTGATTGAACCGCCCTTCGCGGGGATAGACTCACGTTCAGTGGAGTCGTGCCGGAGAGGGGCGTAAGACATGGCGATCATCGACAAGGACACACAAGTCCGGCCATCGTTCGACGACGAGGTCGCTGCCACGCAGCAATACTTCGACGATCCGCGCTTTTCCCGGATCACCCGCCTGTACACGGCCCGCCAGGTAGCCGAGCAGCGCGGCACCATCCCGACCGACTACACCGTGGCACGAAACGCGGCGGCGGCCTTCTACGAGCGGTTGCGCGAGCTGTTCGCCCAGAAGAAGAGCATCACGACGTTCGGCCCGTACTCGCCCGGCCAGGCGGTCGCGATGAAGCGGATGGGCATCGAGGGGATCTATCTGGGCGGCTGGGCCACCTCGGCCAAGGGGTCCACCACCGAAGATCCCGGACCCGACCTCGCCAGCTACCCGCTAAGCCAGGTGCCCGACGACGCCGCGGTGCTGGTGCGCGCCCTGCTGACCGCCGACCGCAACCAGCAATACCAGCGCCTGCAGATGAGCGAAAAGCAGCGCGCCGCGGCCCCGGTCTACGACTACCGGCCGTTCATCATCGCCGACGCTGATACCGGCCACGGCGGTGACCCGCACGTGCGCAACCTGATCCGCCGGTTCGTCGAGGTCGGCGTGCCCGGCTACCACATCGAGGACCAGCGCCCCGGCACCAAGAAGTGCGGCCATCAGGGCGGCAAGGTGTTAGTGCCGTCCGACGAACAGATCAAACGGCTCAACACCGCGCGCTTCCAGCTCGACATCATGAAGGTGCCGGGCATCATCGTCGCGCGCACCGACGCCGAGGCCGCCAACCTGCTGGACAGCCGGGCCGACGAGCGTGACCAGCCGTTCCTGCTCGGAGCCACCAACCTCAAGATCCCGTCGTACAAGTCGTGCTTCCTGGCGTTGGTGCGTCGCTTCTACGAGCTGGGCGTCAAAGACCTCAACGGCCACCTGCTGTACGCGCTGCCCGAAGGGGAGTACGCCGAGGCCACAGCTTGGCTTGAGCGCCAAGGGATCCAGGGCCTGGTCTCCGACGCCGTCAACGCCTGGCGCGAGGACGGTCAACAGTCGATCGACGACCTGTTCGACCAAGTCGAGTCGCGGTTCGTGGCGGCCTGGGAGGACGACGCCGGCCTGATGACCTACGGCGAGGCCGTCGCCGATGTGCTCGCGTTCGCCGCCAGCGAGGGCGAACCGGCCGATATGAGCGCCGAGGAGTGGCGAGAGTTCGCCGCGACCGCCTCGCTCTACTCGGCCAGGGCCAAGGCGAAGGAGTTGGGCGTCGACCCCGGTTGGGACTGCGAACTCTCGAAGACGCCCGAGGGCTACTACCAGATCCGCGGCGGCATCCCGTACGCCATCGCCAAATCGCTGGCGGCCGCGCCGTTCGCCGACCTCTTGTGGATGGAGACCAAGACCGCCGACCTGGACGACGCCCGGCAGTTCGCCGACGCCATCCACGCCAAGTTCCCCGACCAGATGCTGGCCTACAACCTGTCCCCGTCGTTCAACTGGGACACCACCGGCATGACCGACGAGCAGATGAAGCAGTTCCCCGAGGAACTGGGCAAGATGGGTTTCGTCTTCAACTTCATCACCTACGGCGGACACCAGATCGACGGCGTCGCCGCCGAGGAGTTCGCCACCTCGCTGCAACAGGACGGCATGCTGGCGCTGGCCCGCCTGCAGCGCAAGATGCGCCTGGTCGAATCTCCTTACCGCACACCGCAAACCCTCGTCGGGGGACCGCGCAGTGACGCCGCGCTCACGGCCTCCTCGGGCCGCACCGCCACCACCAAGTCGATGGGCGAAGGCTCGACCCAGCACCAGCACCTGGTGCAGACCGAGGTGCCGAAGAAGCTGCTCGAGGAGTGGCTGGCGATGTGGAGCGAGAACTACGACCTCGGCGAGAAACTGCGGGTGCAACTGCGGCCCCGCCGGGCCGGCTCGGACGTGCTCGAACTCGGCATCTACGGGAACGACGACGAGCAGCTGGCCAACGTGGTCGTCGACCCGATCAAGGACCGGCACGGCCGCAGCATCCTTCAGGTGCGCGACCAGAACACCTTCGCGGAGAAGCTCCGGCAGAAGCGGCTGATGACCTTGATCCACCTCTGGCTGGTGCACCGCTTCAAGGCCGACGGGGTGATCTATGTGACGCCGACCGAGGACAACCTGTATCAGACCTCGAAGATGAAATCCCACGGCATCTTCAGCGAGGTCTACCAGGAGGTCGGCGAGATCATCGTCGCCGAGGTGAATCAGCCCCGCATCGCCGAACTGCTTAAGCCCGACCGCGTGGCGCTGCGCAAGCTGATCACCAAGGAGGGGTAGCCGCGGTTTCGGCTGCGGCCCTGGTCACAGGCTTGCGCGCGGCCCACGCCCGATCGGAAGACGGTCTACTTAGTGAATATAAGGAATTTTCTAATTTACGAGTCAGACATTTCGCCCACGGGAAGGCCCGCACCCGGATACGATTTGTTTCGCCGATGGTCCATAGGCCCGAGATGGGCCATCGGCTTTTAAAAGCCTCGATGGTCATGTTCCCGCGTTCGCCAGATTCCCTTGTGCCGCTGCGGCTCCGCTCCACGGGATCGCGCACGCTCCACTTTCCCGGCCGGCCACGCCCACCCGCGTGACGGCCATCCTTTTCCCGTCGCAATCTCGGCGCCGGAAGTAGTTTGCGCGCCGACGCCCCTGGGTAACAAACAGTGGGCGCCGCGGTGTGGCGCAAGTGGAGATTGGGGGATCTGATGGGATCTGGACCGAGGACAACGGTCGCCCTTTTCGGCGGCGCGGCCATGCTCGTACTGGCGGTCGGCTGCGGCGGCGGTCATAAAGAGGGCCCGAGCAGCACCACCACCCCGACGACCACGCCCTCGTCGAGCGTCGCGCCCTCCACTGCGCCCGGTGAAGGCGGCGGCGGCAACGTGCCCGGCGGCCCGACCGGGGGCGGTGGCCCCGGTGGCGGCGGCGGCAGCGTGCCCGGCGGCCCGACCGGCGGCGGCGGTCCCGGTGGCGGCGGCGGCAGCGTCCCCGGCGGCCCGACCGGCGGCGGCGGTCCCGGTGGCGGCGGCGGCAGCATCCCCGGCGTCGGCGGTGGCGGCGGTGGCCCGGGCGGTGGCGGCGGGTGCGTCGGCAACGTCTGCGGCGGCTACCCGTGATCAGCCACTGGCGTTGAGCCCGTTCTAGTTCGAAGTCCCAGACTTGTTTCGCTAGCCGGTGGGGCCATGGTTACCTGGCCCCACCGGCTGATAACTCTCGGGTTTTTTCTGGCTTCCCGCAGCGCCCGTTGAGCTATGGTTCGGGGGACTCGACTGCAAAGGGATCCCATGGGCAAGCTCAGGTTTGGATACTTCATCGCCCCCTTTCATCGCGCGGGCACCAATCCGACGCTGGCCCTGCAGCGTGATCTCGCGTTCATCGAGCATCTCGACGCCCTTGGCTTTGACGAAGTCTGGTTAGGCGAGCACCATTCCGCCGGAAGCGAAATCATCAGCTCCCCGGAGATTTTCATCGCCGCCGCCGCCGAACGTGCAAAGCGAATCCGGTTCGGCACCGGGGTGATTTCGCTCTCGTATCACAATCCGCTGTGGGTCGCGGATCGGCTGATGCTGCTGGACCATCTCACCCACGGCCGCATCATCGGCGGTGTCGGGCCGGGCTCGCTGCCCAGCGACTCGTCGATGATCGGACTCACCCCCACCGACACGCGCGAGTTGCTGGAAACGAACCTCGACATCGTCGTGCGGCTGCTGGCGGGGGAGACGGTCAGCGCCAAAACGGCAACCCATCAGCTGTTCGACGCCAGGTTGCAGCTCGCCCCGTACTCCGATGGCGGGATCCCGCTGTCGGTCGCCGCGGTCGCGTCGCCGACGGGGGCGCGGCTGGCCGGCAAGCACGGCATCGGGCTGCTGTCCATCGGGGCGACGCTGACCGTCGAGGGCTTCAACGCGCTGTCGTACCACTGGGACATCGTCGAGGAGCGCGCGGCGACCTTCGGCGCGCAGGTCGATCGCCGCAACTGGAGCCTGGTCGGCCTGTTCCATCTCGCCGAGACAGAAAAGCAGGCCCGCGAAGAGGTCAAGTTCGGCATCGAGCCGTGGTTCCGGTACTTCCAGAAGGTGGCCGCGTTCCCGCAGATGACGATGCCGGGAGAACAGCTCGACGAGATGATCGACGTCATCAACGACAACGGCGCGGGCGTGATCGGCACGCCCGAGCGGGCGCGCGAGCAGGTGCAAAGGCTGTGGGATCAGTCCGGCGGGTTCGGTTGCATGCTGCAGATGGGTCACGAGTGGGCGAATCCGGCCGCCACCAGGCGATCCGCCGAATTGTTCGCCGCCGAAGTGATGCCGCACTTTCAGGGCCAGGCTCAGCCGACGCTGGACGCGGCGGCGCGCGCCGGGCAGGCGCGGGAGAGCCTCGCGCAGTCGCAGCTCGATGCGGTCGCGCACATGACCAAGAAGTATCAGGACGAGGTCGAGTCCAAGTAACGGCTTACCGACCCAACCGCCGCGCGAGTGTGCTTCGCGGACCGCATATTTCGCGCTGACTAACGCCCGGCGTTCGACTCGCGCTCGGCCGCCTTCCACCAAGCGGCCGGAGAAGAACCGCACCGCCCCGCCCATCGCGGCGCGCATCACCGGGCCGGTTCCGCGAACGCCCTCGGTGAATGAGCCGGTCCAGCGGATGTTAGTGCCGCCGGCCGCATTCGGCGTGAAGACCACCTCGCCGGCGTAGTCCTTGGCCGGGGTAGGCGGCCCCACCAGCTTGTAGGCGTGGCGGCGGTCCGGTTCGTACGCGACGGTCTCCTCCTGCACGAAGACGGGCCACATGCCCACCTTGCGGATGGCCCCGACCCCGCCCGGTGCGGGATCGCCCTCGCGGGCCCAACTCGAGCGCAACACGATTGGCTTGGCCCACTGCGACCAGTTGGCGCCATCAGCGACGAGCCGAAACAGCGTCTCGGCGGGTGCGCTGCTGGTACGGGTGATTTCGAAGGAGAACTTCCGGCCCGACATGACAACTCCTGGTGATAGCAAACCCTACGGCCTTCGATGGCCCTGGACGCCGCTCGCCGGTAGGCTACCGCCCGCCCGACCAGGACCCGGCCACGGGGCCACCTACACCTCACGGAATGAGCGAATGCGGCCGCCGCTCTTGGCGTTTCCCCATTCGTCGGCGTAGGGCCCGCCTGATCGGCTTGCCTAGACTGGCGGCATGGATCACGGTTCCCGGCGCGACGCCGGTGTCCCCGGGCTGCTCCGAATCGAGGACTGCCTGGACGGCGACGGGGGTATCGCGCTGCCACCCGGCGTCAACCTGATATCCCTGATCGACCGCAACATCGCCAACGTCGGTGACGCCGTCGCCTATCGCTACCTCGATTACAGCGGCCCGGGGGATGGCAAGGCCGACGAGGTGACCTGGACCCAGTTCGGTGTCCGGCTGGAAGCCATCGGCGCGCGCATCCAGCAAGTCGCGAGCCGTGGCGAGCGCGTCGCGGTCCTCGCGCCGCAGGGCATCGACTACGTCGCCGGGTTCTACGCGGCCGTCAAGGCCGGAGCCATCGCGGTCCCGCTGTTCGCCCCGGAATTGCCCGGGCACGCCGAGCGCCTGGATACCGCGTTGCGCGACTCGGAGCCCACGGCCCTGCTCACGACCACCGCCGCGCACGGCGCGGTCGCGAAATTCCTGGCCGACCACCCCCACCTGGGCCGGGCGGAAGTGATCGCCATCGACCAGATCCCCGATTCGGCCGGCGAGTCGTTCGAGGCGACCGAGCTCGGCATGGACGACGTGTCGCACCTGCAGTACACGTCGGGATCCACCCGGCCGCCGGTCGGCGTGGAGATCACCCACCGCGCCGTCGGCACCAACCTGGTGCAGATGATCCTGTCGATCGACCTCTTGGACCGAAACACCCACGGCGTCAGCTGGTTACCGCTCTACCACGACATGGGTTTGTCGATGATCGGCTTTCCCGCCGTCTACGGCGGCCATTCCACCCTGATGTCTCCGGCCGCGTTCGTGCGCCGGCCATTGCGGTGGATCCAGGCGCTGTCCGACGGCTCGCGGCAGGGCAACGTCGTCACCGCCGCGCCAAACTTCGCCTACGAGTGGGCGGCACAGCGCGGCCTGCCCACCGGCGGCGAGGACATCGATCTGCGCAACGTGGTGATGATCATCGGTTCCGAACCGGTCAGCATCGACGCGATCAGGACCTTCAACAAGGCGTTCGCGCCATACGGGTTGCCCCGCACCGCGTTCAAACCGTCCTACGGCATCGCCGAGGGGACGCTGCTCGTCGCGACCATCGCCCCAACGGCGGAAGCGACGGCGGTGTACTTCGACCGCGAACAGCTGGGCGCCGGGCACGCGGTCCGCGTTCCCGCGGACGCTCCCAACGCCGTCGCTCAGGTGTCCTGTGGCCAGGTGGCACGTAGCGAATGGGCCGTGATCGTCGACCCCGGCAAAGCAGCCGAATTGCCCGACGGTCAGGTGGGCGAAATCTGGTTGCAGGGCAACAACATTGGTCGCGGATACTGGGCCCTGCCCGAGGCGACTCGGCTGGCGTTCGGCGCCGAACTGCGATCGCGACTGACCGACGGCAGCCATGCTCACGGCGCCGATCTCCAACGCTCGTGGTTGCGCACCGGCGATCTGGGCCTGTACCTCGACGGCGAGCTGTACGTGACGGGGCGGATGGCGGACCTCATCACGATCGAGGGCCGCAACCACTATCCGCACGACATCGAGGCCACCGTCGCCGAAGCGTCCCCGATGATTCGGCGCGGATACGTGACGGCGTTTTCCGTACCGGCCGAAAACAACCCGGGCGCCGACCGGCTCGTCGTCGTCGCCGAACGTGCCGCCGGCACCAGCCGTCAGGACCCACAGCCGGCGATCGAGGCGATCCACGAGGCGGTCTCGCGGCGACACGGCCTGACAATCTCCGACGTGCGCCTGCTGCCGGCCGGCGCCATCCCGCGGACCACCAGCGGCAAACTGGCCCGTCGGGCATGCCGCGCCGAATACCTCCGTGGCGGCCTAAGCGCCCACTGACCGGGGCGCCCAAACCGGCCCCGCGTGCGCACCTGGCTGGCTAATCTCCACTCGGAGGCGCCAGATGGTTCTCAAGATGACGGTGTCGCCGGACTTGATCGGCGGCGACGTGGATGCCGGCTACGGCAAGGTGGCCGACGCTTTCCGCGCGACTCTTCGCGGCGGCGCGGAAGTCGGCGCGGCCGTCGCCGTCTACCGCGACGGCGCCAAGGTGGTCGACCTGTGGGGCGGGTACCGGAACGGATTGACCAAGGATCCGTGGCGGCCCGACACGATGGTGAACATGTTCTCCACGACCAAAGGGGTGGCCGCCCTCGTCGTGGCGGTGGCGGTGTCCCGCGGACTCATCTCCTATGACGCCAAGGTCGCCGATTACTGGCCGGAATTCGCCCAGTCGGGAAAGGCGAATGTCACGGTCCGCCAACTGCTGGGACATCAGGCCGGACTGTGTGCGCTCAAACCGAAGCCGACGCTGGCCGATGTGGCCGACCCGGAGCGGCTGTCGGCGATCCTGGCCGCCCAGACACCGGCGTGGCGACCGGGCACCCGGCACGGATACCACGCGATCACGCTGGGCTGGTACGAATCCGAATTGATCCGCCGCACCGACCCCGCCGGCCGCACCCTGGGCCGATTCCTGGCCGACGAGATCGTCACGCCTTCAGGACTCGACCTGCACATCGGCCTGCCGGACTCGGTCGACCGCACGCGAGTCGCCCACGTCCACAATTGGGTGCGGGCGGAAACACTTCTGCACCTGGGCGTGATGCCCCCCGGGTTCGTCGGCGCCTCGCTCAATCCCGTCGGCCTGACGGCACGCACCGTCGGGGTCCCACGGGGGGTCAACGCGTTCAACGGCGACTACAACCGCGACGACGTCCGGGCGGTCGAGATCCCGTCGGTCAACGGCATCGGAACCGCCAGATCGGTGGCGCGCATGTACGGCAGCGCCGCCGCCGGAGGCGCCGAGGTGGGGCTGAGCGCCGCCACGCTCGAGTCCCTGGCGGCGCCGGCGATCTCGCCGAGTCAGGGCATGCGCGACAAGGTGATGCACGTAGACGTGGCGTATTCGCTCGGCTTCTGTAAGCCGGTGCCGCACTTCACATTCGGTTCATCGGACAAGGCCTTCGGCACCCCCGGCTTCGGCGGCTCCTTCGGATGTGCGGACCCCGACACCGGCATCGGCTTCGCCTACGTCATGAACCGGCTCGGGTTTCACCTGTGGAGCGACCCCCGTGAACTCGCGTTGCGGCAGGCGTTGTTTCGCGATGTGCTCGGGGCGCGCCCACAGAGTTGACCGGATTCGTGCGGCGTCGAGTGTGGGCCCCAGGGACGCGAACCGCACCGGATTCGTCCGTAGTCCCCACGCTCGGCGGCGGGTGCGCCCGCAGAGTGACCGAACACCGACCGTCCTGATGGCATCCTGGCCATGTGGGCTTGCTATTCCGGTTGGCGGAGCTGCTGATCGTGATCCTGCCGCTGACGGGCGCGATCGTGGCCGCGGCGCGCGCGTTCGGTGCCTACCGGCGGCGCGCCGGCGAGCAGCCGCGGGAAGCCGACCGGGCGCCACTGCCCGACGCGCCCGCCGGCGGGGCCGCCGCCAACAACCACGCGGCCCAGTGGCGCGCGATCCGGCGCGTCCTCGACGAGCACAACCGCACCGATGATCGTTGGCTCGAGTACGAACTCGACGTCGCCAAGCTGCTGGACTTTCCGCTCATGACCGACATGCGCGATGCGCTGACGGTCGCGTTCCACAAGGCCAAACTCCGCGCCGACTTCCTGCGGCCCGCCAAGGCCGAAGATCTGCTCGACGATCGGGAAGCCGCCGCCCAATACATGGCAGCCGTCGAGGATTACGCGACCGCGTTCAACGCCGCGGAGGCCGAAGCGATGCGCCGACGCCGCAACGATTTTTCCCAGGCGGATCAGCAACGGATTGCCCGCGCCCAGAGTCTGCTTCGGGTGGCCGCCGACCCCGCGGCGGCGGCGCACGAACGTCAGCGCGCCTACGAGGTTGCCCGCGGCGAACTCGACGGCATTTTGGTGCTGCCGTCCACTGCGCAGGCGAAGATCGAACGCGGGATCTCCGGCGAGATCGAGCGGTGACGAAGCGCTACGGGCAGCTGTATCCGCCGTCGATCACGAGGTCCGAACCGGTCATGTAGCTGGACGCCTCGCTGGCCAGGTACAGGTAGAGGCCGGTGAGTTCCTCGGGCCGGCCGATGCGGCCGAGCGGAATCTTGGGCTCCCACAGGCGGTGATACTCCTCGAGGGGCTCGACGAGCTCGGTGAGGATGTAGCCGGGGCTGACGCTGTTGACCCGAATGTTGTGGGGCGCGAATTCGACGGCCATCGCCTTGGTCAGGTGGATGACGGCCGCCTTGGAGGCGCAGTAGTGGCCGACCTGCTGCGGGACGTTGATGATGTGGCCGGACATCGAGGCGGTGGTGATGATGGCGCCACCGTGTCCCTGGCGGACCATCGCCCGGGCCGCCGCCTGGGCGGTGAGAAAGACTCCGGTCACGTTGGTGTCCTGGATGCGCTGGAACTCCTCCGGCGACATCTCCAGCATCGGGGTGACGGCGATGATCCCGGCGTTGCACACGGCGACGTCGATGCCGCCCAACTCCGCGGTCACCCGGTCCACCATGGTGCCCACCTGGTCCGGTTGGGTCACGTCGCAACGGATCGGCACCACGTTGCCCTCCCCGTCCGCGGCCAGCTCGGCGGCGACGCGTTGCAAGGCTTCGAAATTCCGTGCCGCAAGGGCCACCTGGGCGCCGGCTTGCAGATACGCCTGGGCCACCTTCTTGCCGATGCCGCTTGACGCCCCGGTCACCAACGCGCGCTTGCCGCGCAAGTCGAACAGGTCCCACACGTTCATTCGATAACCCTATTCGCAACGGGCAACCCGAAACCGAAACACGTTCTAGTGTGTCCGCTATGGGCAAATTCACCAGGGCAGAAATCGACAAAGCCGTCGAGAACTACACCAAGGTCGTCGAGGGGTGCAGCGCGTCGGGCGACTGGCGTCCCTTCGCGGATCTGTTCACCGAAGACGTCGTCTACACCGAGCATCACTACGGCGTCTTCCACGGGCGCGAGGCGGTCCGGGACTGGATCGTCGCGGTGATGGCGCCGTTTCCGCACATGCGCTTTCCCAACGACTGGATCGCCCACGATGAGGACAACGACGCCGTCGTCGTCATGATCAAGAACCTGCTGGACCATCCCACCGATCCGGACGGCGAACCGTTCTGGTTCCCCAACTGGACCCGGCTGGACTATGCCGGGAACGGCCTGTTCTCCAGCGAGGAGGACATCTACAACCCCGACCGTGATGCGCCCGGTGTCGTCGCGGCGTGGATGCAGGCCGGCGGGCAGCTCGCCACGACCGAGATCCTGCAGCCCAACGCTTAACGTCCCGACCTAAGCTCCAACCATACTGCGCGCCAAAGCATTTCGAAAAGCTGACGCCGACCGGCGTCCCCGCGCACCGTACCGGCTTGGACCAGAGCACCGCGTCTGCACCCCGGTCCAAGCCGATCGGCGAGTCCGCTGCCGTGCGGGATCTCAGCGGTTCAGCGCGGCGACCGCTTCAACGATTTCCGGCTTGTCGGATTGAAGGCTGCCCCGCCAGCCGACGTCGCGTAACGGGTAGTGATTGATCAACACGAGAACTTCGTCGATGTTGGCGATGCCGTCGTAGGCCGCGCCGACGGCCGACTCGATCTTTTGCACCAACTTCCTCTTGGCGTCGAGGTTCGCCAGTTCGGGCGCTTCCAAGGAAACCACCGGGCGGATCGGCTCGGCTCGCACGCGACCATCTTGGGACACGTTGTCAGCCGGGTACTCCCGCAGCCATCCGCGGGTATCGGGGATGGGATAGGCCTCATCGAGCGCGTCGGTGATCTCCTTCAGCATTTTTTGCTTGGCGTTCGGTGGCGCACCGATCGGTGCGTCAACGGTGAATACGGGCATGACTCCCTCTCCTTGATGGTCGTCCGGGTGGACACGTTCGATGCTAATCCGATTACTTGGAATTTCCAAGTATGAACTTGGGTAATCCAATTAGCACTGGTAGACTGCCGTTCATGGCAGGGAAACGCAGGTACGACACCGGGTGCGCGGTGGCCCACGCGCTGGATTTGGTCGGTGAGCGTTGGGCGTTGTTGGTGGTTCGCGAGCTGCTGCTCGGCCCAAAACGTTTCACGGATCTGCTGGCCGGCTTGCCCGGCGCCAGTCCGGACATGCTTACCCAGCGATTGCGCGAGCTCACCGACGCGCAAGTCGTGCTCCGGCGTCGGCTCAACCCGCCCAGCGCGTCCTGGGTCTACGAATTGACGCCGTGGGGGGCCGAATTGGCGCCGACCGTGCTCGGGCTGGCCCGCTGGGCCAGCCGCTCACCGTCCATGCCTTACGACGCTCCGCTGAGCGTCGACTCCCTGATGCTTTCCCTGACAGCCCTTTTCGACCGACGAGCCGCAGCCGGGTTGGACGCGACAATCGCAATCCATCTGAGCGGTCAACCCTTTCGGCTCCGCATCACCGGCGGCGAGCTCAGCCTCACGCGCGGCGAGGACGATCACCCGGACGCCACCCTGGTAACCGATCAGGCCACGCTCCTGTCGCTGCTCCGCACCGACAATGGGCTCGACGCGACGGTCGAGGACGGGTCGCTACGCATCGTCGGCGACCGCGCCGTCGTGGAGAGGTTCCGGCGCCTGTTTCCCTTGCCGGCTCCTGCCGAACCTGCGCCTGACGCGTGAAGCTCACGGCGCGCAGTCGGCGGTGCTAGGCGGGGAAACGAACCGGCTGGCGCCTGCGCCGCCGCGACCGGACCCTACCCAGCGCCTGCTCCCAGGCCAGCAACGTCGTGGCCTTGACGTTGGCGGGCTTCACGCTGTCCTTGGACAGCAGCGCCGTCGCCGCGGCCTTCGTGGTCGCAGACGCCTTCGACATGTGGCCCGAGTCGAACGGCGGCTGCGGGTCGTATTCGAGCGCGAGTTGGATTGCTTTGGCGCGGTTTTCGCCACCGATCTGTCCGGCCAGCCACAGCGCGAGGTCGAGGCCGGCGGATACACCCGCGCTGGTGACGATGTCGTCCTGGTGCACGATCCGTTCGTCGGCCACGGGGATGGCGCCGAAGGCCTTCAGCGCGGGAATCGTCAGCCAGTGCGACGTCGCCCGCCGCCCGTCGAGCAGGCCCGCTGCGGCCAGGATGACCGAGCCCGAGCACACCGACGTCGTCCAGCTCGCGGTTTGGTGCGTGCGGCGCAGCCAGTCGAGCAGCGCGTCATCGCGGGCATGGACCGGGGTCGAGGGACCTCCGGGGACGAGAATCACGTCGGGAGAGGGTGTTTCGGCCAGGGTGTGCGTGGCGCCGATGACCAGCACGCCGGAGTCGGCGGTGATCGGTCCGGCCTCGTGCCAGACGAACCGCACCTGCGCGCCCGGCAGGTTGCGCAGCACCTCGTAGGGGCCGATCATGTCCAGCGCGGTGAATCCTGGGTAGGCCACGAAGGCGATTTGGGTCATGAGTGTCGTCCTTTCCGGCTAAGCGAAGGCCTTGCGGTACTGGTCGGGCGAAATGCCCACGCGGCGAAGGAAATTGCGGCGCATCGTCTCCGCGGTTCCGAAGCCGCATCGGGCGGCGATTGCGACGACGGTGTCGTCGGTCTCCTCCAACTGCCGGCGCGCGGCCTCGGTGCGAATGCGCTCGACGTACTGGCCGGGCGCCTCGCCGATTTCGGCGGTGAACACCCGGGTGAAGTGGCGCGGGCTCATCGCCGCCCGGCGGGCCAGGTCGTCGACGCTGTGCGAACCGCCCGGTTCGGCCTCGATGGTCTCCTGCACCTCGCGGATCGAGTCGCGGCGGGCCCGCGGCATCCACACCGGCGCCGCGAACTGCGTCTGCCCGCCGGGGCGGCGCAGATGCAGCACGAGCCAACGAGCCACCGTCTGCGCGACCTCGGTGCCGTGGTCCTCCTCGATCAGCGCGAGCGCAAGGTCGATGCCCGCCGTGACCCCCGCCGCGGTCCACACGGTCTCGGAGCTCCGGACGAAGATCGGGTCGGCGTCGACCTCGATGGCGGGGAACTCGCTCGCCAACCGCTCGGCGAAGGCCCAGTGGGTGGTCACCCGCTGCCCGTCCAGCAGCCCCGCCTGGGCGGCCAGGAACGCGCCGGTGCACACCGTCACCATGCGCCGGGCATGTCCGGCGACGGCCTTGACCCAGGCGACGAGCTCGGCATCGGCGCGCGCCGCGTCGATGCCGCCGCCTCCGGGCAGCACGACCGTGTCGATCGAGTCGCCCGGGTCCGGCAACGGCGCCGCGACGAAGGCCAGCCCGGTAGCCGTCGACACCGGTTGGCCGTCGACCGAGGCGACGGTGACGTCGTAGCTGCCGCCCGTCAACAGCGACGCGGTCGTGAAGACGTCATGAGGCCCGATCACATCGAGCGCCTGCACGCCGGGATAACCGGCGATCACCACCTTGCGAGGCATGAACCCAGTGTTGGACACGCGACGGCGTGGCGTCTACGCCATGCACCCCACCAATTAGGACACGCGGGCCTGCGCCCACCCTGCCCCATCGCGCTCGCGGCAGTGTTGGCAGACTGTGCGCATGGCACAGATAACGTTGCGTGGAAACCCGATCAACACAGTCGGCGAGCTGCCCCCCGTCGGATCCAAAGCCCCGGGCTTCAGCCTGACGGGCGGCGATCTGGCCCCGGTCAGCAGCGAGCAGTTCGGCGGTAAGCCCGTGGTGCTCAACATCTTTCCGTCCGTGGACACCCCGGTCTGCGCGACCAGTGTGCGGACATTCAACGAGCGCGCCGCCGGGGGCGGGGCGACCGTCGTGAACGTCTCGAAGGATCTGCCGTTCGCGCAGGCGCGATTCTGTGGCGCCGAGGGCATCGAGAACGTCAAGACCGCGTCGGCGTTCCGGGACAGCTTCGGCGAGGACTACGGCGTCACCATCGCCGACGGCCCGATGGCGGGGCTGCTCGCGCGGGCCATCGTGGTGATCGGCGCCGACGGCAACGTCGCCTACACCGAACTGGTGCCCGAGATCGCGCAGGAGCCCAACTACGACGCGGCGCTGGCCGCGGCGGGCTGATCTCGCGGCACGCTAGGCGCGCGCCTCGCCGCCGACCGTCCCGAGGCGGTCGGCGGTGGCGGCGAGCACCTCGCGGCAGCCTTTCCACATCTGATCGATGATGTCGGCGGCCGGGGGCAGGTCGTCGATACGACCCGCCACCTGGCCGGTATTGGCGACGCTGGCGTCCAGGTCGCCGTCGAAATAGAGCCGCTGCACGCGTTGCAGCGCCGCGGCGCCCTCGCCGGCAGACGTCGCGGCGTCCAGCCGCTCGGCCGCGGGCGTGCGGATGACGCGCATCATCCGTTTGCCGTCGAGGGGGAGCATTACCGTGCCCGTCTCGTCGGCGTCGACGACCGCTTGCTTGAGATTGCTGTGCACCGGCGAATCCGCCGAGGCGAGTAACCGCGTGCCCATCTGCACCGCTTCGGCGCCCAGGACGAAAGCGGCCGCCATCGATCGGGCGTCGCAGATCCCGCCGGCGGCCACGATCGGAACGTCGACGTGGGCCGCCACCAAGGGCAGCAGCACCATGGTGGAGGCGCCGAAGCGGTTCTTGAAGCCGCCGCCCTCGACGCCTTCGACCACGAGCCCGTCCACGCCGGCGTCGACGGCCTTGCGGGCCGCGGCCAACGTGCCCACCACGTGGAAGACCGTGATGCCCGCGTCGTGCAGCCGATCGGTGAACAGCGCGGGGTCCCCGGCCGAGGTGGTCACGAACCGAATGTCGTTGGCGACAAGTAAATCCAGCATGGCGGGATCACGGTTGAACAGCAGCGCGATGTTGGCGCCCACGGCACCGTCGGTCAGGTCGCGCACCCGCCGCAGGTCGGCTCGGCCTTGATCCGAGGTGGTCTCGATGATGCCGAGGCCCCCGGCGTTCGACACCGCCGCGGCCAGCTGGGCGCCGGCGATGTAGGTCATCGGGGCCTGCATGATCGGGATGTCGATGCGCGCGAGCGCGCAGACCCGGTTGGGTACGGGACCCGGCGCGCCGGCGGTCATCGGTCCCGCGGATCGACAAGGTCGCGAAAGCTTTCCGACCGATGGACGGACGCCCCCAGGCTTCGCACCCGCTCGGTCAGCGCGCGGTCGGATGTCACCACCCGAATGTCGCGCGGCGCGGCGTCGTCCGCGACCAGCCGGACGATCTCGTCGTCGGCCGAGTTCGCGGCCGCCCTGGGGGCGTGGGCAATCTCGACCGCCGACGACGCGATCACCCTCGACGGCGGTCGCTCAAAAACCACTGTCACCGTTTCTCCTTGACTCGAGGCCCATCGATCCAGGCGCTCCACCAATGCGACCATCGCACCCTCGCGGTCCTTCCACCAACCGTCGGGGCGACTTCCGATCACATTCATGCCGTCGACGATCCAGCGCACAACCCACACCGTAAACGACGTGCCGCGACGGCCGATTTTCGTTCTCAAAGCCATGGCCGGTTGATACGGTCACCCCCATGACGTCGATCGCCGACACCGAAGACCGGGTCGTCTCGCTCGCGCGCGGCATGCGCGAGCTGGTGGCTGCCCAGGCGCCCGAATCCGAACGCATGCGCACCCTGACTCCGGCGATCGTCGACGAGATGTGGGCCAGCGGGCTGATGTCGGCGTTCAACCCCGTCGCCGCCGGCGGCGTCGAGCCGTCCTTCACCGAGATGATCGAGACCTGGATCGAAATGGCTTGGCAGGACGGTTCGTTCGGCTGGGTGGGGATCGCCAATCTGCCGTCGTCCTTCGCCGCCGCCGCATACCTGCCGGACGAGGGCTTCGCCGAGGTGTTCACCGCCCACGACAACCGCGTCACCATGGGCGGTCAATTCTTTCCCAACGGACAGGGAACCTCCGTCGACGGCGGCTACGTCGTCACCGGGGCGTGGAACTTCGGTTCGGGAATCGGGCACTCGCACTACGTTGCCGCCGGGTTCCTGCCGATGGACAACGGCGAGATGCGCTGGATCAGTGAAGGTTTCCCCGAGATGCGGGTCGCCGTCATTCCCCGCTCCGAGATCAGCTTCGACGACGGCTGGTATGTCCAGGGGCTCAAGGGAACCGGGTCCTACGACTACAGCGCCACCGACGTGTTCGTCCCGGCAGGCCGCACGTTCGAACTGTTCACCCGGCAGCCGCACCGGGGATCGTCGCCGGCCACCCGGATGGGCCTGATGCCCGTCACCGCGGCCGGGCACGCGTCGTGGGCCCTGGGCGTCGCCAAGAGCATGCTCGACGACGTTCAGGAGCTGGCCGCGACGAAATTCCGGATGAGTGACATGGCGTCGCTGGCCAGCCGCCCGACCTTCCAGAAAGGGCTGGCACATCACCGCGCGGCCTGGCGTGCGGCCCGGCTGCTGGTGCTCGACGCGTTCACCACCGCCGAGGCGGCGGTGGCCTCGGGGGAGGAGCTGACACCGGCCCTGCGCGCCGACATGCGGGTGGCCGCCGTCTTCGCCACCGACACCGCCCGAAGCTGCGCCGAGTGGGCCCATCTCGTCGCCGGGACCACCTCGATCCGGGAGGGCAGCCGGCTCGAGCGCGCCTTCCGTGACATCTACACCGGCACCCAGCACGCCTTCATCAGCGAGAAGGTGGCCATCGACGCCGCGCAGATATGGCTGGGCATCATCGACGACCAGCCCGGGCTGTGATCCGCCGGCGAACGTTGACGGATCCACTGACGGCCCAACGGCTCCTCGCTAGCATTGCCCCCATGCGCGGCTCGAAGATCCTGATCACCGGTCCAACCGGTCAAATCGCGACCCCCATCGCCCGGGCGCTCGCGGCCGACAACGAAGTGTGGGGGATCGCCCGCTTCACCGATCCCGCCGCGCGACAAGGCCTCGAGGCGGCCGGAATTCGATGCGAGACAGTGAATTTGGCCGCCGGCGACTTCAACGGTATCCCAAAGGATTTCGATTACGTGCTCAACTTGGCGGTGGCCAAGAGCGGCAGCTGGGACAAGGACCTGGCGGCCAACGCGGAGTCGGTGGGCCTGCTCATGGCCCACTGCCGCGAGGCGAAGGCCTTCCTGCATTGTTCGTCGGCCGCCGTCTACGACCCCCCGGACGACGACCCCCGCAGCGAGCGCTCCGCCCTGGGGGACAACCACAAGCCGCTGTTTCCCACCTATTCCATCTCCAAAATCGCCGGGGAGGTGGTCGCCCGTTCGGTGGCCCGTGTCATCGGACTGCCCACCACGATCGCCCGGCTCAACGTCCCCTACGGCGACAACGGCGGGTGGCCGTTCTACCACATGGAGATGATGCTGGCCGGCATCCCGATCCCCGTGCCGCCCGGCGAACCCGCCCGCTACAACCCGATTCACGAGGACGACATCATCGCCACCATCCCCAAGCTGCTTCAGGTCGCGTCGGTCCCGGCCACCACCGTCAACTGGTGCGGTGACCAGACCGTCAGCCTGCAGGAGTGGTGTGACTACCTCGGCTCGCTGGTCGGCAAAGCGCCGATCTTCGAGCCCAGCGACCAAGCGCTGCGCGGCAACCCCACCACCGTCGACAGGATGCACGAGCTCATCGGCAGCACCACGGTCGACTGGCGCGAGGGAATTCGCCGCATGGCGGCCAAGTTCCACCCGGAACTTGTCGGCGTCTAACCGATTGCGGTAGCCCGGAGTGACCGGCAGAGCGGACGCGACGGCGCAGCGGCTGCGGACCCTTGTTCTGTTGCGCCGCGTCCGGGACCGAATCGACCGCGACTACACGCAGCCGTTGAACGTCGAAGCGCTGGCCCGTGACGCGCACATGTCCGCCGGCCACCTCAGCCGCGAATTCCGTTCTGCCTACGGCGAATCGCCGTACTCCTACTTGATGACGCGACGCATCGAGCGCGCGATGGCACTGCTTCGCCGCGGCGACCTGAGCGTCACCGAGGTCTGCTTCGCGGTCGGCTGCTCGTCATTGGGCACCTTCAGTAGCCGGTTCACCGAATTGGTGGGTGTACCACCCAGCACTTATCGCCGGCAGTCAACCGATGCGCTGGCCGGCATACCGCCATGCGTGGCCAAACAGGTGTCGAGACCGATCAGGAATCGAGAAGCAGCCGCCGGCGGACCGGACCTAGCCTGACCGCATGAACATCACCATTCACTCGAGCTTCCTTCCCCATGACGATCCGGAAGCGTCACTCGCCTTCTATCGCGACGTTCTCGGCTTCGAAGTCCGCCTCGACGTCGGCAAGGGCGCGATGCGCTGGATCACGGTCGGCCCGCCGAACCAGCCGGACACCTCCATCGTCTTGAACCCCCCGGCCGCCAACCCGGGCCTCACCGACGACGAGCGCCGCACCATCGCCGAGATGATGGCCAAGGGCAGCTACGCCACACTGTTGCTGGCCACCAAGGATTTGGACGGCACCTTCGAACAGCTCCAGGGCAATGACGTCGAGATCGTCCAGGAGCCCACCGACCAGCCGTACGGCCTTCGCGACTGCGCCGTGCGCGATCCCGCGGGCAACCTCATTCGTATCCAAGAACTGCGCTGAGCCCATCCGCCTGCGAATGCTTGACCAGCCGTGTGCAGAATGCTAAGCAAGTGCTCAGCACTGAGCGCATTCGGCGCTGGTTGCGACGACTGGCAAGACGAAAGGGATCAGATGACGGTGCAGGCGGTACTGGACGACCTTCGAAAGCGACCCGGAACGGGTGACGTCATCACGGTCATCGATCCCGCGACCGAGGAGACGATCACCGAGTTCACCGACTGCGGGCAGGAAGCGGTCAACGAGGCCGCCGCGCGGGCGAAGGCGTCGTTCGAGTCCGGCGTCTGGTCCGAGCTTCCCGGCCGCGAGCGGGCCAAGATCTTGTGGCGGATTGGGGATTTGATCGACGAACACGCCGAAGAGTTCGCCCAACTCGACTCCCTGAACACGGGAATGCCCTTGATGCAGGCCCAGTTACAGATGTCCACCTGTTCGGAGTTCTTCCGCTACTACGCCGGTTGGTGTTCGAAGATCAACGGCGTCGCCTACGACGTCAAGACCGACGGCATCGCGACCGACAACTACGTCAACATGCACGCCTACACGCTCAAAGAGCCGTACAGCGTGGTGGGGCTGATCTTCCCGTGGAACGGCCCGATCTTCAACGCCAGCGCGAAACTCGCGCCGGCCCTGGCCGCGGGCGGCAGCCTGCTCGTCAAGCCCGCCGAGGAGACGCCGCTGTCGGCGCTGTTGTTGGACAGGCTCATCCACGAGGCCGGCGTTCCCGAGGGCGTCGTCAACCTGCTGACCGGTTACGGCCACACCGCGGGCGCCGCGATCACCGCGCACCCCGACGTCGAGAAGGTCGCCTTCACCGGTTCGACCGAGGTCGGTAAGGAGATCGTGCGTGCCTCGGCGGACAACCTGAAGAAGGTCACGCTCGAACTCGGCGGGAAATCGCCGGTGCTGATCTTCGACGACGCCAACCTGGACAACGCCATCATGATGGCGTCGCTGGGCATCTTCGTGCACTCCGGCCAGGGCTGCGTGTGCGGGTCGCGCATCTTCGCCCAGCGCGGGGTCTACGACCGGGTCGTGGAAGGCATTGCGATGATGGCGAATTCGTTCAAGCTGGGCGCCCCGAGCGAAGAGGGCTGCGTCAGTGGCCCGCTGATCAGTCAGAAGCAGCTGAACCGGGTGATGGGATTCATCGACGAAGG
Organism: Mycobacterium sp. 5-140-3-2; assembly: GCF_035666375.1. NCBI lineage: Bacteria > Bacillati > Actinomycetota > Actinomycetes > Mycobacteriales > Mycobacteriaceae > Mycobacterium > Mycobacterium sp. 5-140-3-2. Next base: position 2,665,797 of record NZ_CP142025.1, on the reverse strand, counting down.
CAAGAAGGACGGCGTGGAAGTGGTCACCGGGGGCCACCGCCTGGACCGCAAGGGCTACTTCGTCCACCCGACGGTGCTGACCAACGTGGACCCAGGCATGCGCCTGTACCAGCAGGAGATCTTCGGGCCGGTGGTCACCATCCTGCCGTTCGACGACGAGGACGAGGCCGTGGCCCTGGCCAACGACACCACCTACGGCCTGGCGGCCACCGCGTGGACGGAGAACCTCGGCCGGGCCCACCGCATCATGAGGCGGCTGCAGGCCGGCAGCGTTCAGGTCAATTGCCAGTTGGTCTTCGACCACGATGTGCCCTTCGGCGGCTACAAGCAGTCCGGCTGGGGCCACGAGTTCGGCAAAGAGGGCCTTGAGATCTACCTGAAGACGAAGTCGGTCTGGGCGCAGCTGTAGATCCCGGTCGGACCCCGCCGCGGGCAATCCGACGCGCGAGAGTGCAACTGCCGACACGCTTTCCGAGAGAGACCGTCGGAGTCGCACTCTCGCGCGAAAGCCGCGCGGGCGGGGCCGGTCAGTAGGGCGGCGACGAGGTGCTATAACGCAACGTATGTCTGGCCCCGCGCACGCGATCACCCATGTTTCGGACACGGCCCGGTGGACGGCATTGCACCGGGCGACCGAATCGGCGCGCCCCGACGCGTTGTTCAGCGACCCGCTCGCCGGACTCCTGGCCGGTGACCACGGCCGCGCGATCGTCGACAACGTGCCCCGCATGACCCGCAATGGCTGGTGGCTGGTCGCGCGGACCAAGATCATCGACGACGCCATCGCCGACGCGATCGCCGACGGATGCGACCGGGTGCTGAATCTGGCCGCCGGGCTGGACACCAGGCCGTACCGGCTGGACCTTCCCCCCGACTTCGTCTGGGTGGAAGCGGATCTGCCGAAGCTGCTCGCCGAAAAGACGCAGGTGCTCGCCGAGCAGGTGCCGCGCTGCCGGTTGACGCGAACCGCCGTCGATCTCGCCGACCCTCAGGCCCGCGACGCCTTCCTGAACGAGGCGCTCGACGGCGCAACCAAGGCGCTGGTGCTGACCGAGGGCCTGCTGATGTATCTGGACGACGCTGACGTGACCGCCCTTTCCGCGGCGATCACGCGGTCCGAGGTCCACTGGTGGATGCTCGACTTCGCCGGGCCCGGTTTGAAGAAGATGATGAACAAGAAGATGGCGGGCATGTTGCAGAACGCGCCGTTCAAGTTCGCACCCGAGAACGGGCTGGCCTACTTCGAAAACCTCGGCTGGCGCACCGTCGACGTGCAAGCGCTGTATCTGGCCGCCCACCGCATGCGTCGCCTACCGCTGGTGATGCGCCCGCTCGCGTGGCTGCCGCAGCCGGATCCCCGCCGTCCGGGTGGCCGGGCCTGGAGCGCGACCGCCCTGCTGACGCACTGAGCGCGCCCGTCTACCAGACGCGGATCCAGTCGATGAGCATGTCGGCGGGGTAGGTGCCGGGGCCGGGGTCACCGCCACCCGAGCCGGCCACCGCCAGGTTGAACACCGGATAGGCCGTGTAACCCGCCCCGTTGAACGGCCAATCGGGCAGGGCACTGGCCGGCACGTCGAAGTAGGGTTGCGCGCCGTCGGCGTAGTCCTTCCAGAACCGGATGCCGGCCTCGTCCCACTGGCATCGCCAGGTGTGCCATGCGCTGTCCACCGCGATGTTGTGGGTCTTCCACTCGCCCCCGTTGGCCTTGGCGTGGACGGTGGTGGCCGAGGGCCAGTTGCCGTTGCCGTACCACTCCATGACATCGATCTCGCCCTGGTCGTCGTTGCCCAGCCAGTAGGCGGGCCAGGCGCCCGCGGTCAGGCAGTTCAGCTTGATCCGGGCTTCCCAGGTGTGGCCGACCCCGCCGCGCCAGGTGCTCTGAACCTTGCCGCTGTAGTAGGTGGGTCCGTCCTTGGCGGCGCGCAGGACCAGATTGGACTTGCCGTCCAGGAACACGTTCCGGCGATCATCGCGGTACTGGCCGATGTTCTCGGGTCGCTCCCAATAGGTCGGGTCCTTGATCGTCTCGCGGGCTTTCGCCACCACCCACTTGGACGCATCGGGTGCAGAACCGGCAGGGCCGTCGAATTCGTCGGCGAATATGTAGGTCCCGGACTGGCCGCTGGGCGCGGCGGGCGCCGGTATCCGACCGGCGGGTTCATCCCGTCCGGCCGGGGAGGCCCAGGTTTTCGGGGCCGGCAGCGCGGCTGCCAGCACGCCGATTCCGGTTGTCAAAATCATGCGGCGGCGATCGATCTCCGGCATAAGCAAGGGACCCTAGCAGCCGGCCGTGCACGACGGTAAACGGGAATTGTCGGAGCCTGCCGCTACGGTTCGAATCACGGTCGGCCGAGCGCGGGCCGGCGGCACGGCAGGGGCACCCGGATGAGATTTGGGAATTCACGGTCAATTCTCATCTAGGGGGATGGTTTGGTCTCAGGATTCGGCGGGCATTCTGGGATCACGATCCAATAACCACTGTCCTAGCTTTGCGGGTGGTCTGAGAGGAGTGACGATCGTGGCGAATACCCAAGAAGGCACGGTTATTTTCCTTCAGTCCCACCCGGTATGGGCCGCCGCCCAACGTCGTGAACGCGAACGTAGCGAGGCGATGCGTCGCCATCCTTCGTTTCGGACCCGTCAGCGCGCAGCGGTCTCGGGCAATGCGGTTATTCCCTTGATCCGCAATTTCAAGGCCTACTCGAGCACAAACACCCCGGCCTGATCTCTTTCGGGTTCGCTGGGTGCCTGGCCATCACGCGCACCCCACGCGGCTGCCCATGGCCCGGCGCAGATACGTCCGTGGGCGGCGACGACGGAGTCCAGCGCATCACACTCTTATCCTCGACCGCTTGGTCGCCGCGGCCGCGGGCACCAAACCTTTCACGAATGTCGTCACGTGAACAATGGCGTTGTCGATCATCGTGTATTGCGAGATATAGTCCTCGATTGATTTGAGCGTAGTTTGGCGCTCGCCAATGCGTTTTGCGCGCCCCTGTTACCGAATTCTCTTGGCCGCCGCGACGGCAGCAGTCCGCTGTTCTGATCCCCGGACGCCCGAACGCTCACTCCGCCGACGACGTGTTGGTCGCCTCGGTCGCCGCATAAGAGCCGGCGCTGGCGGCCAGCATCACCACGATCAGGTCTTGGATCGCGGCCGCGCGCGCACTCAGTTCCTGAAACCGTTGAGCATGAGCCGCAAATCGCACCGCGGTCAACATTGAAACCTCATCTGCCGCGGCCGGAACGACCGCGACCGTCGGGGCCGCCGCGGCGGTGTTCTCAGCTTTGAGTGCCGCGCCGATCGATTGCAGGTTTGCGGCCGCGGCCGACAGCTTGTCTGGAGCAGAAGATGCGGACGACATCTGACTTCCCTTCAGTGGACTGGACCCCCGGACCAACACACCGACGTGTCCGGTTGCCCCGAGACGGTATTTATCGCGAAGCGACACGTTCAACGCGTCCGCTGCCGTGAAAAAGGGCTGAACTTTGCCTTTCGTACACGCTCTCATTGATTTTAATTGGCCCGACTATGGTTCGATAAACTCAACTACGGGAGCTCTGAATTTGCTATGGAAATATATGTTCACGACGCGAAAACATATACTGTCGCTGAACATATGTGTCCTATTTGAATAGTTGTTCAGACATTGACGCCGCGCGACTTGGAGGGTTCGTCGACCTAAGCGGGGCGGCGGCCACACCCCGCGGTCGCGGTATTTACACGCATCCCCAGAGCTACTACCGTTTGTAGTAGTCGCTAGTTGGGAGAAGCCGATGTCCGGCAACTGGGATGCGGTGACAACACAGCGTCCGATACCAACGGCGACGATCGGGTTCGTCGCCGCCTTTGCAGTGCACGCGATCGACCATTTCCGGCGCGGGATGTCGGCATCGCCGCCGGCGGTCATGGTCGGCGGAACGCTCCAGGGCCTGATCGTGGTAATCGCCCTCGCGCTGATATTGCGCGGCCACCCCCTGGGCGTCCCGGGTCGCGATCGTCGTCGGATTCGGCAGCGCGACCCTGTTCGTCTACGCGGGCGTGCTGCCCACGTTTCTTCCCGGCTACCAGGACAGCTTCACCGCGGGACCGCGGATCAATGTCACCTGGTTCTCCTCGCTGTCCGCCGTCGGTGAGATCGGGGCCGGGCTGATCCTCGGCGTCGTGGGTCTGCGAGCGCGGCGCCGGGCGGCCGTCGAGCCGCCCGACCACCCCCGCGCAATCGCCTAGGCCCGCAAGCGGCGACCGGGTCTCCCACCGCGATAGTCAGTCATCCGGCGACGTGGCGGCACCGATGTCGAGCACACCGCCGCCTTCCGGATCGACTACCTCGACCGTCGGGTCCTCGACGTCGTCAAATTCCAGCCGCAAGGCCCGAGACATGATCGCGTGCATCACGTACATGGTTGTGGTGTAGGTGAACTCGAGGATCTCGGTGTCGCTGAAGATTTCCCGCAGTTGGGTCATCAGCCGCTCCGGAACCCGGCCATGCTGTCCCGCAAGGCAATCCGTGTAGGCCAGGAGCAGCCGCTCGGTCTGGTCGAAGCAGTCGGCGGTCTGCCAGGACGGTATGGCAGCGATCTTCTCCTCGGATAAACCCGCCGATCGGCACGCTTTGCAGTGTTGCGAGAAGACGAACTGGCTCCCGACCACCCAGCCCGCGCGGATCTGGCCCAGTTCGCGGTGGTCGGCGCGGATGGAAACCTCTTCGCGGTACAGGCGGAAGCCACGCACGGCGTGGCGCAGGGCGGCGGGGGATTGCGCCATCACCGTCCACCAGTTGCCGGGAGTGCCACCGATGGTGCCCGGCTCGGCCACCGGGTCGCGATCGCCGAACATGAAGTCATACATCTTCAGCGTGAATTCGTCGCTGACTTCGTCCCGTGGGATCGGCTTCAGACGCGGCATCGCGTCTCCTCTCAGCTGGCGGCACGAATCGGGCATACGCAGTCGGATCGATCTTAGGTTCCGCGCGGCGTCAACGTAGTTGGCAGCAACGACAGACGGCAAGAGCGGTCTGGCGTCTGGTCGGCGCGCCGAATCGGGTACCGCCCGGCGCGCCTGGCTCAGAGCTTGCCGGCGACGAAGTCGGCGGCCTGGTTGGCCATGCCCGCGTCGATGTACGCGCCGGCGAGATGCTGGGGCCAGTTCTGCTTCCACGTGTTCGGGTCGGCCGGGTTGCAGATCGGGTCGGCGCCGTGGCACAGCTCGATGGTCCGGTCGTTATAGGTCGGGTTGAAGTTGGTGATCGGACCCACCCACTGACTTCCGTTGCCGAACAACGCGACCGCGGCGATGTGCTGGTCGACGCCGGGCGGCAGGGGGCTGTCGAAACCGAACGCGCCGATGGGCGCCGCGAGCACGACGTCGGTGACCGCCGCGCCCAGCGAGTAGCCGCCCAGCACCAGCCGGGTGTCGGGGCAACTGTTGACCATGTCCTGGATGTGGTGGCTCATGTCGTTGGCGCCCTGCGCGACCTCGGTGTCGGCGGGGTATCGCACGGCATAGGCGTCGACGGTCCTGTTCACCTTGGATCGCAGCGCGCTGATGAACGCGTTGCCCAGCACGCCCGGTCCCGGCGATTCGTTGCGGCCGCGGGCGAACACGACCTGCACCGGCGCGCAGGCCGCGGCGGCCGATGGCGCCGCGAGCGGCGACGCGGGCGGAAGGGCCGCGGTGGCCAGCACCAGGGTGGCCGCGGTGGTCACCGCGGCAAGGCCGACGGCAGCGAATTTACGGATAGGCAAGGCGCGCACGCCCATGATGGTAAAGCGATCCCGCCGGGCCCGCTGGCCGGCCTGCACGCAGACCTCGCGTGATCGCTCAGCGCGAACATCGACCACGGTAACGGTGGCGCCGATCCAGGCGATAGGTTCAGCTGATGGATCACGTCGACGCGGGTGCGCCCGAGCGCTTGTTCGCCCTGGCCGAACGGGTACAGGGTTTCATGCCGGCCGACGAGGGGCGCGCGCTGTACGACGCCGCGCTGCGCTATCTCGGCGGCGGCACCGGCGTCGAGATCGGCACGTACTGCGGCAAATCCACCCTGTTGCTGGGCGCGGCGGCGCAGCAAACCGCGAGCGTGCTCTACACGATCGACCACCACCACGGCTCCGAGGAACATCAGGCGGGCTGGGAATTCCACGACGCCTCGCTGGTCGACGAGGTCACGGGCTTGTTCGACACCCTGCCGACGTTTCGCCGCACCCTCGACACCGCCCAGCTGGACGACCACGTCGTCACGATTGTCGGCAAGTCGCCACTGGTGGCGCGGGCATGGCGGGCGCCGCTGCAGTTCCTGTTCATCGACGGCGGCCACAGCGAGGACGCCGCCAACCAGGACTTCGACGGATGGGCCAAGTGGGTGGCCGCCGGTGGGGCGCTGGCCATCCACGACGTCTTTCCCGACCCCAAGGACGGTGGGCGGCCTCCGTACTACATCTACTGTCGCGCAATCGATTCCGGGAAGTTTCGGGAGGTGTCGGCCACCGGGTCGCTACGCGTGCTCGAACGCGTCAGAGGCCAGCCCGGGGAACCCATTTAGCGGACAGTCTCCGGCTACCGGCCGGGCCCGGCTGCGACGCATTCGCAGTCGAAGTCGGTCTGCAGGCCCATCGGCAGCGCGTCGCCGCGGAAGATGCCCGCGCCGGCGGTCGCATTCGACAGGGCGTCCGCCGCCAGGATCATCGCGGCGCCGGTCCAGGTGGTGCGCTCCTCGGGCCACCGTTTCCCGTCCGCGAAAACCAGGCCCGTCCAATAGGATCCGTCGCTTTCGCGAAGGTGCTGCATGGCGGCGAACTGGCGGTGAGCCTCGGAGCGCTGGCCGAGGGCATCCAGCGCCATCACGAGCTCGCAGGTCTCGGCCCCGGTCACCCAGGGGCGATCGCCGACGCATCGGATGCCCAGACCGTCGACGACGAAGTCGTCCCAGCGCTGCTTGATGCGCGCGTCCGCCGCCGGCCCCCGCAAGGCACTGCCGAGGATGGGGTAGTACCAGTCCATCGAGTAGCGCTCTTTTTCGGTGAACGCCTCCGGATGGTCGGTGATGGCGTGGCCCAATCTGCCCACCGCCAATTCCCACTCGGGCTGCGGGTCCTCGACGAAGGCCGCCAGCGCGAGCGCGCAGCGGATGCTGTGATACACGCTGGAGCACCCGGTCAGCAAGGCTTCCGGTAGCAGACCGGCCTCGCTTCGCGCCCAAGCGATTTCACCGTTGCCGACCTGCATGTCGATGACGAAATCAATAGCCTTGCGCACCGCCGGCCACATGTCGGCCGCGAACGAGGCGTCGCCCGTGACCAGTACGTGGTGCCAGACACCGGCGGCGATGTAGGCGCAGAAGTTGCTGTCGCTGTTGGCGTCTTCGATCACGCCCGCCCGAAACTGGATGGGCCAGGAGCCGTCGGACCGCTGGGTGCGGCGGCTCCAGTCGAAGGCCGCCCGCGCGGGCTCCAGCAGTCCGGCGGTGGTGAGCGCCATCGCGCACTCCACGTGATCCCACGGGTCGGTGTGGCCGCCCTCGAACCAGGGGATGGCGCCCGAGGATTCCTGTGCGGCGGCAATCGACAGCGCGGTCTGTCGGCATTGTTCGGGAGTGAGCACCCCCGCGACCGCGGGCAGGTTAGACCGTTGCAACTGAATATCCCGCGCTCGGTTGGCTATCGGCGTCCTGCTGTTTGACGAAGTACATCGCCACGCTCTTGCCGACCAGCGGATTGAGCAGTGACTCGGCAAGCTGGGTGATCTTGGGTCGCTGCATCAGATCCCACACCAGAAGTTTGTGGTAGGCGGTCACGGCCCGGTGGTCGGTGTTCGAGACGCCCACAGCGCATTTCAGCCACCAGAAGGGCGAGTGCAGCGCATGCGCGTGATGGGTATGTGTCAGTTCCATTCCGCCATCGAGGATCTTGCCGCGCAATTCGTTGGCCCGGTAGATGCGCACGTGGCCGCCCTCGTTGGCGTGGTATTCGTCGGACAGCAACCAGCACAGGCGTTCGGGCAGCCAGCGCGGCACACTGACCGCCAGCGTGCCGCCGACTTTGAGCACCCTGATCAGTTCGGCGATGGCGATGTCGTCTTGCGGTATGTGCTCCAGAATCTCCGAGGCGATGACACAGTCGAATGTCTGATCGGCGTACGGCAACGTGAGCGCATCACCGACCACCACCTTCGCCGACGCTCCGGCGGGCGCCTCGCCGTTGTCGGCCATCGCGCGCAAAATGGTGTCGACCGACCGTAATTCGTCCTCGTCGCGGTCGAAGGCGACGACGTCGGCGCCGCGTCGATACGCTTCGAACGCGTGCCGGCCCGCGCCGCAACCCACGTCGATGACCTTGCTCGACGGCCCGATCCCGAGCCGGTCGAAATCGACTGTCAGCATGTCGCCTCGCCCCGCGCGGTACGGGCGATCGCCCGCTCGTAGACCCGGACGGTCTGGGCGGCGACGGCTTCCCAGCTGAACACGTCGACTGCGCGTGTTCGTCCCGCCCTGCCGAGGTTGCGGCGCTTTTCCGGAGAATCCAGGAGTTCGGCGAGCGCGTGGGTCAGTGCGTCCACGTCGGCGGGCGGCACCAGCTCGGCGCAAGCGCCGTCCGTCCCAAGGACTTCCGGCAGCGCGCCCACCCGGCTGGCGACGATCGGGGTGCCGCTGGCCATGGCTTCCACGGCCGGCAGCGAAAACCCTTCGTAGAGCGACGGAATGCACGCCACCTCCGCGGACGCGAACAACGCCGCGAGCTCGGCATCCGAGAGCCCGCTGGTGATGTGCACGATGTCGGAGATCCCGAGTTCGGCGATGAGCTTGTGGGTCGGGCCGTTGGGTTCGACCTTGGCGACGAGCCGTAACTCGAGATCACGGACGGTGCGCAGCCTGGCCACCGCCTGCAGCAGGGTACGGACGCCCTTGAGCGGGGTGTCGGCGCTGGCGATCGCGATGATGCGACCCGGTTCCCGCGGGCCGGAGCCCGGTTTGAACAGCTCGGTATTCACCCCGAGCGGCACCACGTGCAGCTGGTCCGGCGAGACGCCGAAGTCGCTGATGATGTCGGCGGCCGAGGACGACGAGACAGTCAACAGGTCGGGGATGTGGCGGGCGACCTCCTGCTGCATGTCCAAAAACCCATACCAGCGGCGCACCAACGGTTTTCGCCACCATCGCGCCGCGGCCAGATCCAGCACCCGATCGCGGGTGATCGGGTGGTGCACGGTGGCCACCACCGGCAGTCCCGCGCCCGCAATGGTGAGCAGCCCGGTGCCCAGGCTCTGGTTGTCGTGCACGACGTCGAAATCGGCTGCCCGCTCGGCCAATAACCGCGCGGCCCGCATCGTGAACGTCCGCGGTTCGGGAAAGCCCGCGGTCCACGTGGTCAGCAATTCCAAAAGGTCGATGGAGTCGCGAATTTCGCTCGGCCGCGGCACCCGGAAAGGGTCGGGTTCCCGATACAGATCAAGGCTCGGAACCTCGGTGAGCCGGACCCGAGGGTCGAGCAGGTCGGGATACGGCTGCCCGGAAAACACCTCGACGTCGTGACCGAGTTCCACCAGACCGTGGCTGAGATGGCGCACGTAGACGCCCTGTCCGCCGCAATGGGTCTTACTACGGTAGGACAGCAGGGCAATTCGCATACTCAACTCTTCTTTGCTGGAAAATGACCGCGGAAAGGCGCCGAATCCATCGCGGTCAACGGGCTCCCGAACTCCGTGACAGCAAACTGGACATGTGTCCAGACTATAGTTCGATCACCTAAGCGAGCGCAACGAGCCCGAAATCCTCCGTCTCGCGCGGAGACGGCCCCCGGGATGTCCGACACGCAAAGATCATGCCACTGGCGGAGGGCCGCCGGCTTTCCGGCCGGGGACCTGCCGGTGCTGACCGGCGAAAATGAGCGGCCCGCGGCCTTTGTTACCATCGCGCGGTGCGGGATTCGGCTGCACCGGCGGGACACGCGCCGCGATCTGTCTCCAGACGCGACGTCCTGAGGTACGCGTTCGCCCCGACCATCCTCGGCCTGGCGGCCGCGATGGCCGAGGGACCGACGGCGGCGGCCGCCGGACTGACGCTGATCGATTTCGCCGAGAAGAGGATCGCGCCGGACGAAATCAAGGCCGCGGGATACGGCGGCGTGGTCAATTACGTGTCGGAGTCGCGGCCTGGCGCGAACTTCGAGGCGAAGCCCATCACCCGCCCGTACGCGGACTCGCTGCGCGCGGCGGGCCTGCAGATCGTCAGCAACTTCCAGTACGGCAAGCCGGGTTGGCCCGACCCGTCGGACTGCACCCGCGGGCACGAGGGAGGCGTCGCCGACGCTCAAGCGGCGATGCGGCTGCACACCGCGGCCGGGGGACCGGACTCGGCGCCGATCTTCTTCAGCATCGACGACGACATCGACGAGAACACCTGGAATGGCGTTGCCGTCGACTGGTTTCGAGGGATCAACTCGGTGCTGGGCGTCGGCCGCACCGGCATCTACGGGCACGCCAGGGCGTGCGGCTGGGCGATCCGCGACGGCGTCATCGGGAACTCCAGCACGCCGGGGCACCGGTGGGCGTGGCAGACGCGGTCGTGGTCGCACGGGGAGCGCGAACCGGCGGCGGTGCTCTACCAGGCCGTCGTCAACAGCCCGTCGAACCCGGGCCCGCTGCTCGGCGGGATCAACGTGGACGTCGACGACGTCCTCGCGCCCGACTACGGACAATGGGATCTGGCGCGCTGATCCGAACGCACGACACCCCGCGAACCGGTGGCCCGCGGGGTGTCGCTCGCTATCCGACTGTTATTTAAGGTCGAACCGGTCGCTGTTCATGACCTTCACCCACGCCGCGACGAAGTCCTCCACGAACTTCCCGTGGGCGTCATCCTGGGCGTAGACCTCGACGAGGCCACGCAGCACCGAGTTGGAGCCGAAGACGAGGTCGTTCGCGGTCGCGGTCCACTTGAGCGCGCCGGAAGCCCGGTCGCGTCCCTCGTAGACGTTCTCGGCGGTCTCCGACGCCTTCCACTCGGTGCCCATGTCGAGCAGGTTGACGAAGAAGTCGTTGGTCAACGCGCCCGGCCTGTCGGTGAAGACCCCGTGCTTGCTGCTGCCGTGGTTGGCACCGAGGGCACGCAGACCGCCGACGAGCACCGTCATCTCCGGACCGGTCACGCCGAGCAGGTACGCCCGCTCGATCAGTAGCTGCTCGAGCGGCGCCTTCTCACCCGGCCGGATGTAGTTGCGGAATCCGTCGGCCCGCGGTTCGAGCACCGCGAACGACTCCACGTCGGTGCTCTCCTGCAAGGCGTCGGTGCGGCCCGGCGCGAAGTGCACCGAGATCTCGTAGCCGGCGTCCTTGGCCGCCTTCTCGACGGCCGCCGAGCCCGCCAGCACGATCAGGTCGGCCAGCGAGATCTTCTTGCCACCGGATGCCGAGGCGTTGAAGTCCTGCTGGATCTTTTCCAGCACCGGCAGCACCTTGTCGAGCTCGGAGGGCTCGTTGACCTCCCAGCTGCGCTGCGGCTGCAGGCGCAGCCGGCCACCGTTCGCTCCGCCGCGCTTGTCGGTGTTGCGATAGCTCGCCGCCGCCGACCAGGCCGTCTTGACCAACTGCGGGATGGACAACCCGGATTCGAGCACCTTCTTCTTCAGCGCCGCGACGTCGTTGTCGTCGACCAGCTCGTGGTCGACGGCAGGGACGGGGTCCTGCCACAGCTGCGGCTCGGCGACCCACGGGCCCAGGTAGCGGCTGATCGGGCCCATGTCGCGGTGCAACAGCTTGTACCACGCCTTGGCGAACGCGTCGGCCAGCTCCTCGGGGTGGTCCAACCAGCGCCGCGTGATGTCGGCGTAGATCGGGGACTCCCGCAACGAGATGTCGGTCACCAGCATCGTCGGGGCCCGCCCGGCACCGCCGAACGGGTCGGGGATCGTGCCCGCACCCGCGCCGTCCTTGGCGGTGAACTGCCACGCCCCGGCGGGGCTCTTGGTCAGCTCCCATTCGTAGCCGTACAGCGTCTCCAGGAAGCTGTTGTCCCACTTCGTCGGGGTGGGCGTCCAGACCACCTCGAGGCCGCTGGTGATCGCATCCTTGCCCGAACCGGTGCCGTACGAGCTCTTCCAGCCCAGCCCCTGCTGTTCGATCGGGGCGGCCTCCGGCTCGGGGCCCACCAGGTCGGCGTCACCGGCGCCGTGGGTCTTGCCGAAGCTGTGCCCGCCGACGATCAGCGCGGCGGTCTCCTCGTCGTTCATCGCCATCCGGCCGAACGTCTCGCGGATGTCGATCGCCGCGGCGATCGGGTCGGGCTTGCCCTCCGGGCCTTCGGGGTTGACGTAGATCAGGCCCATGGTCGTCGCGCCGTAGGGCTGCGCGAGCTCGCGCTCACCCGAGTAGCGCTTGTCGGTGCCCAGCCATTCCTCCTCTTCTCCCCAGAGGATCTCTTCGGGCTCCCAGACGTCCTCGCGGCCGAAGCCGAAGCCAAAGGTCTTGAAGCCCATCGACTCCAGGGCCACGTTGCCCGCGTAGGTGATCAGGTCGGCCCAGGAGATCTTGTTGCCGTACTTCTTCTTGATCGGCCACAGCAGCCGCCGGGCCTTGTCCAGGCTCGCGTTGTCCGGCCAGCTGTTCAGCGGGGCGAAGCGCTGCATGCCCTGGCCGGCGCCGCCGCGGCCGTCGTGGATGCGGTAGGTGCCCGCGGCGTGCCAGCTCATCCGGATGAACAGGCCGCCGTAGTGGCCATAGTCGGCCGGCCACCAGTCCTGCGACGTGGTCATCAGCGAGATCATGTCGGCCTTGAGCGCCTCGACGTCGAGCTTGGCGAACTCCGCGGCGTAATCGAAGTCGTCGCCGAGCGGGTTGGACAGCGGCGAGTGCGGGTGCAGCGACGAGACGTCGACCTGGTCGGGCCACCAGTCCCGGTTGGTCAGCGGGGCATGCGCCTTCGGCTTGGGTGAAGGGATTGCTGGGTTTTCGCTTTCGCTCTTGCTAGCCGTCCCGCTGTCTGGTTGGGGTGGGCGGCTACTGGTTGTATCAGATGACACAGCATTCCTTTCGAGGGTGGGTGAATCGGGCTGCGATCACGGGCTGTGATCTAGGAGCCTGCAGTCGAGCAATCGGCGCACAGGCCCCAGTAGATGACTTCGGCCTCGTCGAGAACGAAGCCATCAAGAACGTTGTCGTCGTCCGACGGTGTCAGGCACGGTGCCTCGCCGACGGCGCAGTCGACGTCGCCGATGGTCCCGCAGGACCGGCAGACGACGTGGTGGTGGTTGTCGCCGACCCGCGACTCGTAGCGCGCGACCATGCCCAACGGCTGGATGCGCCGGACCAGGCCGACCGCGGTCAGCGCGTTGAGGACGTCGTACACCGCCTGTCGGGACACATCCGGCAGGCCCACCCGGACCGCCGAGAAGATCGTCTCGGTGTCGGCGTGCGGATTCGCGTCTACGACCTCCAGCACGGCAACCCTGGGGCGGGTGACCCGCAGATCGGCCATCCGCAACCTGTCCGCGTAATCGGCCGTCGATGACACCGCACCAATATGACGCACTTATCTGGAACGAGTCAAGAGTTTCCTGTGAAGTGGGGCACAATTCCGGGTAACGAATGGGCTGCGTCACGTCTGGATCACGTCGCGCGAATGTCAGGTGGGCTTGAGCGCGCTGCCTTCGCGCCACTGGTCCCAGCTCAGCGTCCAGTCGCCGTTCTGCTCCAGCGCCAGCGGCGGCCCGCCACTGTTGCGGACCTCGACCACGTCGCCGGGCACCGAAAAGTCGTAGAACCATTTCGCGTTGTCGGCGTTGAGGTTCAAGCACCCGTGCGAGGTGTCGCGGTGCCCCTGGGCCCACACCGTCGCTTCGAGCTCGTGCAGGTAGATGCCGTCGGTGCTGATCTTGGTGGCGTAGTTGATGGTTTCGCGATACCCGAGCCGGGAGTTCTTGGGCAACCCGAAGGTCGAGGAGTCCATGACGACCGGATTGCCCTTGTCGAGCACGGTGTACACGCCCGGCGGGGTCCACAGCGAGATCTTGCGGCCGCCGACATCTTCGGTGCCGCCCATTCCCATGCTGGTGGGCATCGTGCGCACGAGCGCTCCGTTGTTGAAGACGCTGATCTGTTTGGTGGCGTCGTCGGCGATGGAGACGTGCGCATCCCCGATCCGGAACGAGACCCGACTGTCGTCCTGCCCGAATAGCCCGTCGCCCAAAGCGATTCCGTAGATTTGCGCCTCGGCCGTGATCTGCGTGCCCGGGGCGTAGTAGTGCTCCGGGCGCCAGTGCGCGTTCTGGCCGTCGACCCAGAACCATGAGCCCTCGACCTTCGGGGTGGTGGTCACGGCCAGGTGTCGCTCGGCGGCCGCCCGGTCGGCGATCTGCTCGTCGAAGTGCGCGACGATGACCGTTCCGACGCCGTAGGTGCCGCCGTCGCGCAGCGGCGCCTCCGCGGTGGTGGTGAACGACACCTTGGTCTGGTTGGACGGTCGCAACGTCGTGAACGTCGAGACTTGTTTGGCCGCAACACCGTTGGTGCCGCGACTGGTGACCGTCAGTGTGTAGGTGCGCCCGTAGCCCAACGGGACGGTGGGCTTCCACACCAGGTTGTCCGGGGTCATAACGCCCTGGACCGACGTACCGGCCTCGTTGACCATGTCGACCCCGGCCAGGGTGCCCACCTCGGCCTTGACCATCACGGGAGCGACGGGGTCGACGTCGTGTGCGTCGGGGGCGGGGGTGAACGTCACGTGCGCGGGCCCGGGCGTCGTCGCCGCGGTTTCGGAGTGATGATCCCGCGATGCGATCTGGATCGCGCCGACCACGCCGACAACGACGAACACGACCAGCAGGAGCCGGCGGGGCCAAGGGAATGTCATGGTGTGCACCTGATAACCCGCGACGCCCTGCCCGTAAACGTGCAGGTGTCCTGGGCCGAACGCGCATTGCGGGCGAGAAGATCGCCGGACCTCGCCGTGGGTACACGCCCGGCGCAAAGAATCATGCCGACGCCCGGCCCGCGAGAGATCATGGCTTCATGGCCGACGAGGAACTCGACGATCTTTATGGCGTGCCGCCGAAGGAGTTCACCGCCGAACGCGCCCGGCTGACGGCCGCGGCCAGGAAGCGCGGTGACGACGCCGCCGCCGAACGCATTTCGGCGGCCACCAAGCCGACGACGGCGGCGTGGATCGTCAACCGGCTGGCCCTGCGGCGCAAGGACACCCGCGAGCGCCTGGCCGACCTCGGTGAGCGGTTGCGGGCGGCGCACGCCGCGATGGACGGCGCGCGCATCCGCGACCTGTCGGTCGAGCAACACAAGCTCATCGACGAACTCACGCGCGACGCGCTGCGGGCCGCCGAGGTGAAGCAGCCGTCGGCGTCCGTGCGCGAGGATCTGACCAGTACCCTGCAAGCCGCCGTCGCCGACCCGCAGGTGAGGGCGCGGCTGGGCCGACTGACGCGGCCCGAACAGTGGTCGGGTTTCGGCGCCCTCGGGCAGGCGGCGCCGGAATCGGCGCCCGAGAAACCCCATCGCGGGCGCGTCGAGAAGCTCCGCGCGGCGGTCGCCGAAGCCGAGCGGGCCAAAGCCGAAGCCGACGACAGGTTGTCCGAGCGGGAAGCCCAGCGCGACGAGGCCCGGCGCCGCCGTGACGAGGCGGCGCGGGCGCTGCGGGCGGCCGAGCGCGAACTCGGTAGCGCCGAACACAATTACGAGCGGGCCGAGGAAGCCAGCCGAACCGCCGCCGACTCGCTTGCGGAGGCGAAAGCCCGGCTGAAGCGGGGGTGAACGCGCGCGGCGTTTCTTCGTGCCGGGTTGGGGTATCAGCACAGCCGTGACTTCTTTGTGGATGACCGACCGAACCGAACGCCCGTGGGCGGCAAGCCCGCTTGACCGGGGCCCCGCATCCGCCGATGTCATCGTCGTGGGCGCCGGTATCACCGGGCTGATGACGGCGGTTCTGCTGGCCCGCGCGGGCAAGGACGTGCTGGTGCTGGAGGCGCGCACGGTGGGTGCCTGCGCGACCGGGAACACGACCGCCAAAATCAGCCTGCTGCAAGGCAGTCAGCTCTCGAAGGTGCTGCCGCGGCACGGCAGGGAAGTGGCCCGGGCCTACGTCGACGGCAATCGCGAGGGACAGGAATGGGTGCTGGGCCACTGCGAGGCGCACGGGGTGGCGGTGCAGCGCGAGGACGCCTACACCTACGCCCAGTCGGCCCGCGGCGTGCCGTCGGCGCGCGCCGAACTCAAGGCGTGTCAGGCGGCCGGCCTGCCGGCGGTGTGGGAAGACGATGCCGACGTGCCGTTCGACTACCACGGCGGCGTGCGGCTGCCCGACCAGGCCCAGTTCGATCCGATGCCCTTCCTCGACTCGTTGGCCGTCGAGTTGCTCAACCGGGGTGGGCGGCTGGTCGAGGGCACCCGGGTGCGACGAGTCTCCACGCGCGGCAAGGGCGTGCGCGTGCACGTCAACGACGCCGCCCAGCAGGACGTCGAACTTCAGGCCGGCCAGCTGGTGCTCGCCACCGGGATCCCGATCCTGGATCGCGGCGGCTACTTCGCGCGGGTCAAGCCCAGCCGGTCGTACTGCCTGGCCTTCAAGGTTCCCGGCAACATCACCCGGCCGATGATGATCACCACCGATTCGCCGACACGTTCGGTGCGCTACGCGCCCGTCGCGGATGGGGAAAGGCTGATCGTCGGTGGGGCGGGCCACACCGTCGGCCGCGAGAAGAGCCCGTCCGAAGCGCTCGATGAGCTGGCGACGTGGACGCGCAAGCACTTTCCGGGGGCCGTGCAGACCCATTTCTGGTCCGCGCAGGACTACACGCCGATCGACCACCTGCCGTATGTGGGCCCCATCCTGCCGAACAATGAAAACATCTTTGTTGCAACGGGTTTCAACAAGTGGGGCATGACCAATGGCGCCGCGGCGGCCTTGGCGCTGTCGAGCCGGATGCTGGGTGGGCGGATGGATTGGGCGCGCGCGTTCGCCAGCTGGAGTCCGCACGAGCTGACCGGCCTGGCGACGGCGCTGCAGGCCAACCTCGAGGTCGGCTTCAATTTGACCAAGGGCTGGATCACCCCGGCGGCACGCATCGGCCGCCGCAGCCCCGACGGGGAGGGCGGCGTGGTGAGCGGCCCGCCGTGGCAGCTCGAGGCCCGCTGCCGCGTCGACGGCACCGAGCACCGCGTCTCACCGGTGTGCCCGCACCTCGGCGGGATCGTGAATTGGAACGACGCCGACAAGGCGTGGGAATGCCCGCTGCACGGGTCGCGCTTCGCGCCCGACGGCACCTTGTTGGAGGGGCCGGCGACGCGCGATCTGACCGCGTAGACCGCCTGAGCTCAGCCCGCCTTCTCAAAGACGAGCCAGCGCAGCTCGATCGGGCAGTCGTCTCGCTCGACGTCGAACACGTCGATGCCGGTGGCCCACCCCTCGAACCACGCCGTGGGCGGCCACGCCTCGGCGGGCAACCGCGCCTTCTCGTACTCGTAGGCGGAGTCGTCGGCGACGGGCTCGAGCGGCAGGCCCACCGCCGCGCCCTTCACCTCTTCCCGGGTGAAGATCATGCTGTTGCACTGTTGGCCGAGTTGCACCGCGGCGTCGTCGGGCACGTAGCCGTCGCGGGCCAGGAAGGTGTTGAAGACCAGGCGCCCGCCGGGGGCCAGACATTCGGCGGCGAGTTCGAACATCCCGCGCAACTCGTGCGGAGTCCGGAAATCGGGCACCACCTCCGAGAGCACCATCAGGTGGTACCGGGCGTGCGCACCCTCCATGGCGGTGAACACGTCGCTTTGGATGACGTTCACGCGCAGCGCTTCGCGGCCGGCTTCCGCGCGGATGACGTCGGCGAACTTCGCCGTCATCTCCACCGCATCGACCTGGTGGCCGCGGCGGGCCAGGGCCAGGGCGTTGCGTCCGGTTCCCGCGCCGACGTCGAGCACCCGAAAGGCGGCGGGATCGGCCGCCTGCGCGGCGAGGTCCAGCACGCGCGCGTCCGGTTCGGTGCCGAATAGCGGCGGCGGGCGCACGGCGACCCACTGCTCGTAGTCGGCCTCGATCGTCCGCGCGTCGGCCTGGACGCGGAAGTCCACACCGGCCGACCCGAACGGGGAGTGGTACGAGATGACCACGTCGGACCGCGGGGATGCCTTGAACGCCTTCGCCAACTCGGTTTCCAGCGCGGCCCGCAGCTGCGCGGACTGTTCGGGGGTGTACCAGACACCCAGCGTGGCGCACACGTTGGCGCACAATTGCACGTACTCGTCGATCAGGCCCGGCACCGCCGGCACCCGGAGCTGGCCCTCGGCCGACGATCGCCGATACATCCGCCGGATGAGCGCCTCGCGCAGCATCGACGGGTCGAATGATCCCTCCGGCGGTTCGTGCACCAGAACCTTCTACACGACCGATCGGTTTTGCACCACCGCCAAGCCGGTGCGCCTATCAGTCCCGCCGCGCCGTGCGGGCAGCGTCTTCGAGGAGATCGGCGGCGCGGGCGACGCTCTGGGCGGGCTCGGTCACTTGGGTGGCGACCTCGCGCGCCCGTTTGAGGTAGCGGGCATCCAGGACCGAGCGCAGGTCCGCGACCAGTGAGTCCAACGTGGACGCCGAGAACGCCCGCGCCACGCCGACTTCCAACGCGCCGACGGCCTCGGCCCACATCGGCTGATCGAGCCAGAGCCACAGAATCAGCATGGGCACTCCGGCCCGCAGGCCCGCGGCGGTGGTGCCGGCCCCGCCGTGGTGCGCGATCGCGCGGCAGGCCGGAAACACGGCGGCGTGATTCACCTCCGTCACGATCTTGACGTGATCTTCCGGCGGGAGGCCGGTGAAATCGTTTGGGCCGCTACAGATCAACGCCCGCTCGCCCAACCGGGCGCAGGCCGCGCTGATGACGGCGACCGTCTCGGCGGGAAAGGTGACGGGGGTGCTGCCGAACCCGAAGTAGATGGGCGGCGTCCCCGTGGCGATCCAGGACAACACTTCGTCGTCGGCCTCGCCCGGCATGCCCAGCGTCAGCGAACCGACGAAGGGCCGTCGGTACTGCGGGGTTGCCCATTGCTTTGCCAGCTCGGGCACGCACAACGCGTCATAGGCCTGAATCTCCAGCGTCGGCCCCGTGGACGCCACGGCCTGCGCGGGCAAACCGAGCGCTTGGCGTTGCGCGTTCTCGGCCGCGCTGGTGACCTGGGACTGCAACCAGCCGAGTTCCAGGGCGGCCGCCGGGAAGAAGTGCAGCGCGGCCAGCGGAATGCCGAAGCGCTCGGCGACGTTGGCGGCGAGCCTTTGCTCGTTCATCCCGGCCACCAGCAGGCCGGCATCGGTCGCCAGGCGGGCCAGCGTCTCGCTCTTTGCGGCCCAGATGTTGGTGACGCGCTCCATGAGGTGCGGCAAAGCGCTGATCGGATCCTGCACGTTGCGGATGAAGTCGGTGGCGGTGTCGAGCTGCTCGCGGCTGTCGGGCCCGTAGGCGACCGCGGCAAGCCCGGCCGATTCGGCCAAGGCGAGCTTGTCGGGCGGCACCGCGATCACGACGTCGTGGCCCCGGCGTTGCAGCTCCCGCGCGACGGCGGCACAGGGTTCGACGTCGCCGCGGCTGCCGTAGGCGGCCAGCACACATTTCATTAACGGACCTCACTCGCGGTGGTGCCACAAATCCAAGCAGAGCCGGCGGCGCCCAACCTTCTGGGCGCGAGAAGCCCAACCTGACCACGCCTTTTGTCGGTGCCCGGCGGACGCCCCCGTGCCCGAATCGATGCGGCGACGCCCTTGCGGCCCCACCGACCACGCGCCGAAACGATTTGCGCGGCGCGCGCCAAACCCTTGTGAGTTTCCTGTGTCATGTGCCGGTAACCTATCGTTAACCCATCGCAACAATTTCGCTGTATTCGTTAACGTTGGGCCACACTTGCGAAGGTGTGAGACCGATCCCTCAGCAGTCGGGACGGTCTCGTTAGGTCGCCTTCCTTCGCGGTACCGGCGCTGCCCGAAGGAATGCGATTTGTTTGCTGTTCGGCTGGCTACCCCCATACGACGCGCACCGGAGCCGTCGGCGCCCTCGCGGCCATGAAAGCGATCGGAGGAGAACGTGGACTTCGCAGTACTACCGCCGGAGGTCAACTCCGCGCGGATGTACGCCGGTCCGGGGTCGGGACCCATGCTGGCCGCCGCCATGGCCTGGGACGAATTGGCCGCCGCGCTGCAGTCGACGGCGGACTCGTACCAGGCGGAGATCACTGCCCTCACCTCCGGCCCGTGGGTCGGCCCGTCGGCTGCCGCCATGACCGCGGCGATCACCCCTTATCTCGAGTGGATGCGGACCACCGGCGCCCAGGCCGAAGAAGCCGCCACCCAGGCCCGGGCCGCGGCCTTCGCCTACGAGACGGCCTTCGCCGAGACGGTGCCGCCCCCGGTGATCACTGCGAACCGCACCCTGCTGGCGTCCCTCGTCGCGACGAACTTCCTCGGCCAGAACACGCCGGCGATCGCCACGACCGAGACCGAGTATGCGGAGATGTGGGCGCGCGATACCGCGGCGATGTTCGGCTACGCGGGTTCCACGGCGTCGGCGACCAGGCTGACACCGTTTGCCGAGCCCGATCAGACCACCAACTCCGGCGCCGACCAATCCGGAGCCGTGGCCCAGGCCACCGGCACGGCCGCCGGGAGCACACGCAATGCCGTTACGCAGCAATCACTCTCGGCGGTGCCCAACATGCTGAGCCGAGCGTCCCTGGCACCGAACGCCTTGGCCGCCGACCCGTCGCCGGTGGAAGCCCTGGACGTGGGTGCCGATCTCATCACGTATTTTCTGGACGCACCGGGCAGCTTGGTCACGTTTTTCGTCGACGCACCCGCGGCTACGATTGCCCTTCCCTACGACATCGCCGGTGCCCTGACCGGTTTCCACACCGATGACATCGTCAGCGGCTGGGCCGGGGTGCAGTCGTTCCCGGGGACGGGCGCGGTGCCGCCATCGCCATTCCCCGTCATCACTAACCCGGCCGGTGGATTCGGAACTCTCGCGTCAGCGGGGCTGGGGGAGGCCAACACCGTCGGCGGCCTATCGGTACCGCCCGGGTGGACAGCCGCCGCCCCGGCGATCAGACCGGCCGCGCTGGCGCTGCCGGCGACCAGCGTCGGCGCCGCCGCGGAAGCCGCGGCCGCAGCCGCCCCCAGCGGCACCGGGAGCCTGTTCGGCGAGATGGCGGTGGCGAGCATGGCCGGGCGCGCGATGGCCGGCACGAGCGCGTTGGGTCGCGAGCGAAGCCGGGCCGAGACGGCGAGATCCCCGCGCGACCCGAACAAGCGCGACCCGAACAAGAAGGACAAGGCGGACGAGTCCGCAACGACCCCGCAGGTGTCGGCGGGGGGACCGATCACGAGCATCGCCGCCGAGCTGCGCGAGCTGGCATCGCTGCGCGACGCCGGAATCCTCACGCAGCAGGAATTCGAGGAGCAGAAGAAGCGGCTGCTCCCCGGCTGACCCAGCGGTTCCGTTGCCGCCGTTGTGAGAAGTGGTGACGCCCTGCGATTTGGGGCACAGTGGGCAGTGACGCTCGAGTGAAGGTGCCTATGGACACGTCGTCGACCGGCAACGGCCCCGGTGCCGTGCAGATGCGCGTGGAGGCGCTGCTTCGCTACCCGGTGAAGTCGATGCTCGGCGAAACGGTGGATGCCCTGGCGGTCGACGAGCGCGGCGCCGAAGGCGACCGGCGGCTCGCGCTCGTGGACGGCGAGACCGGCCATGTGGCCAGCGCCAAGAATCCGCGGCTCTGGCGGGACCTCTTGACGTGCACCGCCCGCGCGGGCGCCGACGGCGTGAGCATCAGGCTGCCCGACGGGACGGACGTGGCCTTCGACGACCCCGTTGTCGACGAGCTGATCTCCCGATTGACCGGACGACGGGTCCAACTCGTGGCCCAGCGGCCCGAGGGGGCCACGCTGGTTCGCCCCGATCCGGAGCAACTGCTCGAACTCGGTCTCGACGCCGAGGTCGACGGCCGTATTCTGCGGATCGCCCAGGCCACCCCGGGGGACTCGTTCACCGACGAAGCCCCGCTGCACGCGATCACCACGGCGACCCTCGAGCACATCGGGGTGGAGGCGCTGCGGTACCGGCCGAATCTGGTGATCGCGACACCACCGGACTATCCCCCGTACGCCGAAAACGATTGGGTCGGAAGCGATATCACCGTCGGTGAGGCGCGGCTGCGGGTGCTGACCGCCACGTCACGGTGCGTGGTTCCCACGCTCGAACACGGCCCCCTGCCGCGTGCCCCGCAAGCGCTTCGCATCCCCGCGAAGGAAAACCGGTTGAACACGGGCGGTCACGGGGCGCAGGCCTGCGCGGGGGCCTACCTCTCCGTGGTGACCAAAGGCGTTATCCGCGTGGGTGATCCGGTCGGCATCCGGCCGTAGCCGTGGCATCAGCCGCCCAGATTGCGCACCGCCGTGTCGAGGTCTTCGCCCTGCTCGGCCAGTTCACGGTCGGATAGCTCCGCGCGCCCGATGCGCTGCACCAATTCCTGGCGGGTGGCGACCTGCAGGGCGCCTCGATATTCGGCAGAGTTCAGGTCCTCTGGCGTGACGACCGCGGCGCGCCCCTCGACCACCACGAGTGTGGCGTCCTGCTCTTGGCTGGCGAGTAGCCGACGAACGTCGTCGGCCCCGATGGTCATGAGCCGTCCAGCTGTGACAAACCGTCGATCATGCATGTGGCTATGCCCACTCCGGGGCCGAGGTAATCAGAAAATGTCGTCATCGTTTCCGACCCGCTAGCCTGTCGCCCCAACCATTTTCATCACCAGCAGCACCGCTACCGCGATGAACGCCACGACGAAGATGCCGACGGCGATCACTGTGAGCACCGAGCTGGGCGTGAATCGCCGGGTGTTCGGCGGTTGCGGCTCGGACACACCGGATGTTTGGGGCGCGGCCGGGGGAGTAGCGCCCGGTGCGGTTCCTCCTCCCGGCTCGAGTCCGGGGGTTCGTGCGGGGTCAGGATCGGGAGGTTGCGCGGTCATGGCGGACAGCGCTCCTTTCGCCGCCGGTGACGGTCGATACGCCCGGCCGCATCGCGACGCGGATGCACTTGTCTTTCTTGTTCTTGAACAAGTCGTAGGCCCGCACGCCCTCCTCGAGCGGCACGTCGTGGGTGATCAGTTTGGCCGGGTCGAGGTCGCCCTGCTCGACGTAATCGAAAAGCCGGGTTATGTAGCGTTGTCCGTGTTGCTGCGCCGTCTTCAGCGTCAGGCCTTTGTTGGTCAGGACACCCGTCGGGAATTTGTCGGTCAGCCCGTACACCCCGAGCACCGACACGACTCCGCCCTTGCGGCAGGCCAGGATCGCCTGGCGCAGCGCGGTGGCGCGGTCGGTCTCCATGCGCAGCAGTTGCTTGGCCCGGTCGTAGAGTTGCTGCACGCCGGTGCCGTGACCTTCCATGCCGACGGCGTCGATGCACGCATCGGGGCCGCGGCCGCCGGTCATCTCCCGAAGCGTCTCGTGCACGCTGTCGACCGCGGTATAGTCGATGGTTTCCAAGCCAAAGGCGTTGCGCGCCAGGGCCAGCCGCTCCGGTATGCGGTCGACGACGATGGCCCGCTCGGCGCCCAACAGCAGCGCGCTCCGGGCCGCCATCAAGCCCACCCCGCCGGCTCCCCAGACCGCGACCGTGTCGCCACCGGCGATGTCACAGAAATCGGCGCCCATGAAACCCGTCGGCACCGCGTCGGACAAGAACAGCGCCTGCTCGTCGGCGATGTCACCGGGAATCACGAAGCAATTCGCGTCGGCGAACGGTACCCGGACGTATTGGGCGTGGGATCCGGCGTAGCCCCCGAACGGATGGGTGTATCCGTAGATGCCGCCGGAGGGATAGCCCAGCAACGGCTGCTGCAGCTCGGCGTTGGGATTGGTGGTGTCGCAACACGAATACAACTCGTGATCGCAATACCAGCAGCGGTTGCAGGCGATGAACGACGGGACCACCACACGGTCGCCCACCTTGGTGTCGCGCACCTCGCGGCCCGTTTCCGCCACCACGCCCATGAATTCGTGGCCGAAGATGTCGCCGGCCCGCATGCCCGGCAGGTAGCCGTCGATGAAGTGCAGATCCGATCCGCAGGTCGTGGTGAGGCGGACTTCGACGATCGCGTCGTGCGGATTCAGGATCTTCGGGTCATCGACCGTCTCCACCGAGAGATCGTTGACCCCGTTCCAGCACAGTGCTCGCATGTTGGGCCTTTCGCTTAGCGCGCGGACTCGCGTGCGCTGGGGTTGGACTGGATGGTCGGCACCTCGCCGGTCTGCATCAAGGCGCGCAGCCGGTAGAGGACCTTGAAGGCCGCCGCGCCGGACAGCAACGCGGGCGCGGGCGCCTGGACGCACAGCGTGACCTCGGTGCCCAGCTCGCGCGGGGCGGGCCGGTAGTTGACGACGATCTGGTTCCCGTTGCCGACGAAGCGGATTCCGCCGGATTCCTCGACCAGCGTGGAATCCCAGGCCACGTCAGGCGCCGCGGATGACCGCCAGCGATAGCGATTCCGTCCGTCGGATTCGACGTCGGCGATGTCGCCGAGCACCACCGACAACTGGTCGGGGTCGTGCCAAAAACGCTCGATCCGCTCGACGGGGCACGCGATCGTGACCGTTTGCGCCTTGGCGCGTCGCGGCACCTTGTCGATCACCCTGTTCACCGCGCCCAACACTTGGTTTTTCGCGAAGCCGAGATAACTCACCGCGCGCTCCCTCCGTCGGGGCATTGCGGTACCCGCCCACGGGCCGCCCAAACCGACCGCGGGCGCGGGGCCGGTGACGCGAAGGGGTCCCTACAGCGGATCGCCGTCCGGCGATGCCGTCTGCAAGGTGCGGCCGACCGGCGGGTCGGTCACCGAATAGGCTGCGGGCCAAGGCTTTTCGTGCGGTCCGCCGCGTTCATGGAGCCGGAATCGCCGGCGTCGTCAGTTTTCGGAGTTCGGTGTGGGACTTTGCGCGGATTCCCACTTCGCCTCGAGGGACCTCTCCACCGTGGTGCCGGCGGCCAGGTCGAGCTGAAAGGTCTCCCCGCGGTCGCTTTCCAGCGTGACGAGATATCCCGCATCGGTGGGGTCCTTGAACACGACCTTGTAGGGCTGTGCGCCGGAGCCGCGGTCAACGGCGATGATGTCGCCAGGGGTGACGTCGTCGATGCGGTCGTTACCGGAGGCTTTGGACATACCGCCGACCGTAGCCGATGTCCGCCCGCCGCGGCCGGGGCCCGGTCAGGGCTGCAGGAAGGCCTTGATGGCGCGCCGCTCATCCATGGCCCGGTAGGCCTCGGCGACTTGTTCAAGCGGCAGGTGTAGGTCGAAGACCTTGCCGGGATTGATTCGCCCGTCGAGCACCGACTCGATCAGGTCGGGCAGGAAGTGCCGGACCGGGGCGGGGCCGCCGCGGAGCCCGACCTGACTCCTGAAGAGTTGCTCGCCGGTGATGCTGACGTCGTGGGGGACTCCCACGAACCCGACGAAGGCGCCTGGGCGGGCGGATTGGATGGCTTGCTGCATGGATTGGCC
Organism: Mycobacterium sp. 5-140-3-2; assembly: GCF_035666375.1. Lineage (NCBI taxonomy): Bacteria > Bacillati > Actinomycetota > Actinomycetes > Mycobacteriales > Mycobacteriaceae > Mycobacterium > Mycobacterium sp. 5-140-3-2. The sequence continues at coordinate 2,640,266 of NZ_CP142025.1, read as the reverse complement.
GGTACCCACGCATTCGAGCACGGCGTCGGTGCCGACGCCTTCGGTCATGTCCTTGATGACGGCGACACCGTCGTCGCCGCGCTCGGTGACGATGTCGGTGGCGCCGAACTCGCGCGCCAGCTTCTGCCGGGGCTCGTGGCGGCTCATCGCGATGATCCGCTCGGCGCCCTTTTCGCGGGCGGCGAGCACCGCGCACAAGCCGACCGCGCCGTCCCCCACGACGGCCACCGTCATGCCGGGAGCGACGTTGGCCGCTTCGGCGGCAAACCATCCGGTCCCCATCACGTCCGACAGGGTCAGCAGGTCCGGAATCGATTCGTGGTCGGGTTGGTCGGGGAGGGCGACCAGGCTGCCGTCCGCCCACGGGATGCGGATCACCTCCGCCTGGCAACCGCTCATCAGTACCCCCTGCACACACGATGTTTGAACTCCGTTGCGGCAGTTCGGGCAGGTGCCGTCGGAAGCGAAGAAGGATCCGATGACGAACTGGCCGGGCTTGACCGAGGTGACCTCGCTGCCAACGGCTTCGACGACGCCGCAGTATTCGTGACCGAACGGCTTGGGCTCGGGAACGGGGTTGATGCCGCGGTAATCCCAAAGATCCGAGCCGCACACGCACGTGGCGGTGGTGCGGACGATGGCGTCGGTGGGGGCGACGATCTCGGGGTCCGCGATGTCCTCGAAACGGACGTCGCCGGCGCCGTAAATGACGGCTCCTCGCATGATGCCTTCCCTCCCGCGCCAGCCGGCCCTACCCAAATCGATGGGTTTCAACCGCGCCTCGACGCCATTTGACGTGCCCATCCGTCGAGTCGGACGCGACGGCCCTGCCGGCAAGAGTATCGCCCTGCCGCTCTTTCGCGCATGGCAAGGCGCCTCCGTCACGAACGATGTTGCGGCAGTTGTTAATTCACGCCCGCCGACCGCGGCGATGACGTCCTGGCGATCAGTGACGCGGTTCACGTCGTGTTTGAGCCACCGAGTCCGTGGAATCCCCCTGCGTGAACGAACGTTCTTGGCCAACGCCGCAAGGAGAAATTTCGATGAGTAAGCACGACAAGGCAGACGAGGCGCGTAGGGGCCTGATCGATTCGGTCAAGGGCAAAGCCAAAGAGGTCGTCGGCGCCGTGACGGGCAATGATTCGCTGACCGCCGAAGGACAGCTCGAGCAAACCCAGGCGCACGAACGCAAAGAAGCGAACGCAACCGAGGCCGTCGCCGAGGCCCAGGCCAAGCAAGCGCGGGATGACGCGGCCGAAGCCAAGGCGGATGGCGCCCGACAGCGCCTGGCGGCGAACGCCAGCGCGGTGGTTACGGAGGATTCGATCGAAGCCCGACAAGCCGCGCAGAAGCGCGCGGCCGAGCGCGCGGCGCAGCAGACCGCCGCAACGGAACAAACGCGGGCTGAGCTCGACGCACAACAGCAGATCCAACGGGCCAAGGCCGACGAACGCGAGGAAATCGGTGACGCGACGGAGGACGTCGTCGATGCCGCCGCGCAGCATCAAACCTCGGTGCAGGTGGCCGCGAACGAAAAGGCGGAGGCCGATCGCCTTCGCCACCATGCCCAGAACGTGTCCGACGAAGCCGACCTGCCCTGAGGGCGGGCCACGTACAGGAGAAAACGATGAAAATATCCGACGCCCCGTTGGCGGTTCTGCGGTTTCACTACCAACTCGCCCGGTTCCCGCTGCAGTTGATCGAAGATCGGGTCGTTACCCGAATCCCAGCGGAAGCGCGTGCGCGGCTGCTCTATGAGCGCTCGCTCGGGATGCTTGACAGCACTGTCGGGAATGCGCTCGGCGATCCCCGGCTGGTCGAGCGGGGGACGGCGCTCGTGGAACGCAGCGACGCGCTCGGACGTGCCGCACAGCTGGATGCGACGGCGGCGACCAGGAAAAAGCAGGCCGACGCGGAGTTGGCGGGTGCTCGTGACGAGGCGATCGAGGAACGCCAGCAAGCGCAGGCGGCAACAGCTCAGGAGATCGCGGAGGCCCGCAACGCCGCCGGGGACCGCAAGCGGCAGGCGGCAGATTCGGCGCAGAAGGCGAGCGCCTCGGCAAAGCAGCGCGTCGACGAGGCGGCCGCCAAGCAGAAGGACGCCGTCGAATCGGCAAAACGCCAGGTGGAGAACAGGACTCAGGCCGCCGAGCGGGCCGCGTCCAAGGCTTCCGCCGCCAAACTCGATGAGGCCGAGGACAAGCTAGGCGAGGCCGCCGACAAGCGCGCCGAAGCGGATCGCGTCGCGGATTTGGCGGCCGCCGAAAAGCAAGAACGCCAAGAGCGGCGCGCGAACGACTAGAACCTGCCTCAGACGCGCGGCGCGGCTTGGTTGACCTTGTCGGCCGCGAACGTCGCGGCCTGGGCCGTCATCCCGGCGTCGATGTAGGAGACGTGCGCGATGATGTTGCCGCCACCCGAGCAGATCGGGTCGTCGGGGGCGCACAGGCTGATGGTCTTGGCGCCGTACGCCGGGTTGATCGTGGGGAGCGGCTGGCCGCCCCACAACATGGTGGAGAAGCCGCTGGACGGCTCGCCGAAGAGGGCGACGGCGGCGACGTGGTCGGCCGCCGAGGCGGGCAGCGCGTTGGTGGCGAGGTCGATCACCGTCGAGCCCTGCGAGTACCCGCCGAGCACGATCCGCGAGTTCGGGCAGCTGGCCACGGTGTCCTGGATGTGGGTGGCCGCGTCGTCCGCGCCGGCGTTCGCGCTGTTGTGGTAGTCGTCGTTGGCCGGGTAGTTGACGGCGTAGACGTCGACGGATCGCCCGCCGAGCTGCGACGTGAGCGAGTCGACGAACGCCTGGCCGATGTTGCCGAGGCCGGGCTCCTGGTGGGTGCCGCGGGCGAAGACCACCGAGACGTCCGAGCATGGATCGGCGGCGGCGGTCGGAGCGCCGATGGGTGCATTCAGCAGCGCCCACGCCGTCACAGTCGAGATACCAACGAAGCGAGCAAGTCTGCGTGCATTCATCCCCGAATCCTGACACATGCGCCACGACGACGGTGGCGGTGGCCGGTTCGGCGCCATCCGCGGCACGTCAACGGCCACGCCACTGCGGCTTGCGCTTCTCGCTCCAGGCCCGGATACCCTCGGCCACGTCTTCGGTCGCGCCGGCCACCTTGCGCATCGTCTCGCCGAAGCGCACCGACTCGATCCAGCCCATGTCCGCGGTCCGCCAGGCCACCTCCTTGGTCGCCCGCTGGGCCAACGGTGCGGCCTCGGTGAGGGTGCGGGCCCAGGCCTGCGCCTCGGCCTGCAGTCGGTCGGGCTCGACGAGCCTCCAGACCAGGCCGACCTCTTTGGCGCGCTCGGCGCTCATCGGCTTGCCGGTCAACAGCAGTTCCATGGCGTTGGCCCAGCCCACCCGCTGCGGCAGCCGGATCGCCCCGACGATGGTGGGCACCCCGATCGAGACCTCGGGGAAACAGAACGTGGCCTCGGTACTGGCGATGACGAAGTCACAGAACAACACCCCGGTCACCCCGTAGCCGATGCAGGGACCGTGCACGGCGGCGATCGTCGGCTTGAACAGTTCCATCCCGGATTCGAACGAGTTGATCGTCGGTTTCTCCCAGAAGGTGCCGCCGAACGTGCCGACGGAGCCTTCGCCGTCCTTGAGGTCGCCGCCCGCGCAGAACACGCTGCCGTTGGCGGTCAGGATCCCGACCCAGGCGTCCAGGTCGTCGCGGAAACGATCCCATGCGGCGTTGAGGTCCTGGCGCAGCGCGCCGTTGATGGCATTGCGCGCCTCGGGGCGATTCAGCGTGATGGTGGCGACGTGATCTTGCAGCTCATAGGTGACCAGACTCATGCCTGCAGAGTATTGCGCCGGGCGTGACGACCCACCGATACGCCGGGCGCGAACCTACCTCACGGCGTGCGGGAGCGGCGAGAGTCGTCGGAAACCCCGGGGCGCCCAACGGCTTTCGCGGAGAGACGCCTGACGTCATCGAACCGCACGCTGACACGCTCGAAGGCCTTGACGCGTTCGGCTTTGACTTTCTTGGTGTAGGTCCTGCGGTCGGCCGGCGTGAGGTCCGCGTCGTCGCTGAACGCGCTGAGCAGGGCGCGCGGGTACAGCTTTTCCCCCAAGACGACGTTGACCTCGGCGCACAACACCAGCGCCACCGAGGCGAGGAACAGAAAGGCCAACGCCCCCAACACCAGTGCGAACACACTGTTGGTGGCGCTGGCCCGTTTCACGGTGTGCGCGACATAGCCCGCCCCGAACCACTGCAGCATCTGCCAGATGAAGGCCGCGGCGACCGCCCCGGGCAACACCTGCCGGTACGTCAGTGCCCGCGCGGTTGTCACGCGAAAAGCCACCAGGCAGATCAACGCGTTGATCACGACGGCGGCGAGCGCGAGGCCGGCGGTTTCGAGAATGCCGACGGCGCCGGCGGCGTGACCGACCGCGGCCAACACGGTGGCCGCGATGGCCGCCGAGCCGAGCACCAACAGCAACAGCAAGCTGCGCAGGCGTGACCGAATGGGGTTGGGCCGCTTGTGTTTCGGCACCGCCCAGACGGAATCCATCGCGTTCTGCAGCGCCTGTCCCACACCCAGACCGCCGTATAGCGCTCCGAGCAGGCCCACGATCACGCCGACGGCGCCTCCGCTGAGCCCCTCGGGGTGATGCAATTGGCTGCCCAGGACCGGGAACTGGCTCAGCGTGCTGTGCAGCACCTGTGCCTGCAGATCGGGCCGGCCGGCCAGCACGACCCCCAGCGCGGTGGTCAACAGCAGCAGCAGCGGAAACAGGGACACCAGCGCGTAGTAGGTGATCAGCGCGGCGAGGTAGCCGCCCTGATCGTCGTTGTATTTGTAGATGACGGCGACGATCACGCCCACGGTTCGATTCCGTCGCTGCAGCTCGTCTAACCAACCGACCATCGCCGATCACGTCCCCCGCACAAGCCCGCATCCCGTTCAATGCGCTCGCCAGGTCATACCCGAATTGGGCCGCCGTCAACCGCGGTGGGCGCCCTGGGGCTTGGGACGCCACCGGCGGCGGGTGCCTATTCTGTGCGGGGTGGCCGGACCGTCTGCAGCGCAGTTGCGCAACCAACTCGACGGCCTGACGTTGCGCGACGCCGCCCGCATCGGCAGGCGCCTGAAGAACCTCCGCGCCGCCACGCCCGAGAAGCTGCGGCGGCTCGCCGACGAGATCGCGGCGGCGCGGCCGCTCGTCGCGGCCCGCCAGGCCGCCGTTCCGACGATCACCTACCCCGACCTGCCGGTCAGCGCACGGCGGCAGGAAATCGCCGACGCAATCCGCGGGAATCAGGTGGTGGTGATCGCCGGGGAGACCGGGTCGGGCAAAACCACGCAGCTGCCCAAGATCTGCCTGGAGGCGGGTCGCGGCATCCGCGGAACCATCGGGCATACCCAGCCCCGCCGGCTGGCCGCGCGCACCGTCGCCCAGCGCATCGCCGACGAGCTGGCAAGCCCGCTGGGCGAGACCGTCGGCTACAGCGTGCGGTTCACCGACCGGGTCGGCGACCGCACCCTGATCAAGCTGATGACCGACGGAATCCTGCTCGCCGAGATCCAGCGCGACCGCCGCCTGCTGCGCTACGACACCCTGATCCTCGACGAGGCACACGAGCGCAGCCTCAACATCGATTTTCTGCTCGGCTATCTGCGCGAGTTGTTGCCGCGCCGGCCCGATTTGAGGGTGATCGTCACCTCGGCGACCATCGAGCCGCAGCGCTTCGCCGCGCATTTCGAGAATGCGCCGATCATCGAGGTGTCCGGGCGGACCTATCCGGTCGAGGTGCGTTACCGGCCGCTGGAGGTCGCCGTGCCTTCCGCATCGACGGACGATCCCGACGATCCGGACCACGAGATCGTCCGCACCGAGACCCGCGACGAGATCGAGGCGATCGTCGACGCCATCCGTGAACTCGAAGCCGAGCCGCCCGGCGACGTCCTCGTCTTTCTCTCGGGTGAGCGCGAGATCCGTGACACCGCAGATGCTTTGACGTTTTTGACGAACGGCCCGGGCCACACCGAAGTGCTTCCGCTGTATGCCCGGCTGCCCACCGCCGAGCAACAAAAGGTGTTCGCGCCGCATACCGGGCGTCGCGTCGTGCTGGCGACCAACGTCGCCGAGACGTCGTTGACCGTGCCGGGAATCCGCTACGTCATCGACCCTGGCAACGCCCGGATTTCGCGCTACAGTCGCCGCCTGAAGGTGCAGCGGCTGCCGATCGAGCCCATCTCGCAGGCCTCCGCCGCCCAACGGGCCGGCCGGTGCGGCCGGGTCGCGCCCGGCGTGTGCATCCGGTTGTACTCCGAGCAGGACTTCGCGGCCCGGCCGCGCTACACCGAGCCCGAGATCCTGCGGACGAACCTCGCCGCCGTGCTGCTGCAGATGGCGGCGCTGCAAATCGGCGATATCGAAAAGTTCCCGTTCCTCGATCCGCCGGACCGGCGCAGCGTCCGCGACGGCGTCCAGCTGCTGGTCGAGCTCGGCGCGTTCGACGGCCGGGGCGCGATCACCGAGCTCGGCCGCCGCCTTGCCCGGCTGCCGGTCGACCCACGGCTGGGCCGGATGATCCTGCAGGCCGAGACCGAAGGATGCGTGCGGGAGATGCTGGTTTTGGCCGCGGCGCTGAGCATCCCGGACCCGCGGGAACGGCCGAGCGATCGCGAGGAAGCCGCCCGCGAAAAGCACGCCCGCTTCGCCGACGAACACTCCGACTTCATGTCGTACCTCAACCTGTGGCACTATCTCCGCGGACAACGGAAGTCGTTATCCGGCAGCGCGTTTCGACGGATGTGCCGATCCGAATTCCTGCACTACCTGCGCATCCGCGAGTGGCAGGACCTGGTCGGCCAGCTACGCAGCATCGCCGGCGACCTGGGCATCGTCGAAGACACCGCCGGCGAGCCCGCCGATCCGGCCCGCGTGCACGCGGCGCTGGTCGCCGGGTTGCTGTCGCATGTGGGCATGCGCCGCGAGGACACGCGCGAGTACCTGGGAGCGCGTAACGCGAACTTCGTGCTGGCGCCCGGCTCGGTGCTCACCAAACGGCCGCCGCGCTGGGTCGTCGTGGCGGAGTTGGTCGAGACCAGCCGGCTGTATGGGCGCACGGCCGCGCGCATCCAGCCGGAGGTGGTCGAGCGGGTGGCCGGCGACCTGGTGCAGCGCACCTACAGCGAGCCGCATTGGGACGCCAAGCGCGGCGAGGTGATGGCCTACGAGCGGGTGACGCTGTATGGCCTGCCGCTGGTGGCGCGCCGCCGCGTCGGATACGCCCTCATCGAGCCGGTGGTGGCGCGCGAGCTGTTCATCCGGCACGCCCTGGTCGAAGGGGAGTGGCAGACCCGGCATCACTTCTTTCGCGACAACGCCCGGCTGCGCGCCGAGCTCGAGGAGCTCGAGGAGCGTGCCCGCCGCCGCGACCTGCTGGTCGGCGACGACGACGTCTACGCGCTCTACGACGCCCGCGTTCCCACCGAGGTGGTCTCGGCGCGGCATTTCGACGCGTGGTGGAAACGCCAGCGGCACAAGACACCCGACCTGCTGACGTTCACCCGCGCCGACCTGCTGCGCACCGACGACAACGCCGGCACCGATCGGCCCACCACGTGGCGGACGGGCGACGCCGCGCTGCCGCTGACCTACCGGTTCGAGCCGGGGGCCGCCGACGACGGGGTCACGGTGCATGTCCCGATCGACGTGCTGGCGCGCCTGGGGGGTGACGAGTTCGCCTGGCAGGTACCCGCGCTGCGCGAGGAACTGGTCACCGCGCTCATCCGCTCACTGCCGAAAGACCTGCGCCGCAACTTCGTTCCCGCCCCCGACACGGCACGCGCGGTGCTGGCCGCAATCGAGCCGGCCGCCGAGCCGCTGCTGTCGGCGTTGCAGCGCGAATTGCGCCGTTGCACCGGGGTTTTGGTGCCCGTCGAGGCGTTCGAACTGGACAAGCTGCCGCCGCACCTGCGGGTGACGTTCGCGGTGGAGTCCCCTGACGGCGCCGAGGTCGCCCGCGGCAAGGATCTGCAGGAGCTGCAGGAACGACTCACGACGCCGGCCCGCCGCGCGGTGGCGCACGCGGTCGCGGGCGAGCTCGAGCGCACCGGGTTGCGCGACTGGCCCGACGATCTCGACGAACTGCCGCGCGTCATCGAACGCGCCGTGCAGGGGCGCACCGTGCGAGGCTTTCCGGCGTTCGTCGACACCGGCGGCGCCGTCGACCTACGCGTGTTGGCGACGCCGGACGAACAGCACCGGGCGATCGGTCCCGGCCTTCGGCGATTGGTCCGGCTCAGCGTTGCGTCCCCGGTGAAAGCCATTGCGCGACAACTTGACCCGCGCACCCGTCTGACGCTCGGCACCAACCCCGACGGTGACCTGTCCGCGCTGCTGGAGGACTGTGCCGATGCCGCGGCCGACACCCTCATGCCGACGCCGGTGTGGACGCGGGGGGAGTTCGTCGCGTTGCAAGAACGCCTGGGAAAGACCTTGGCGCCCACGGCCGCCGAGATTGCGCGCGCGGTCGAGCGGGTGCTCGCCGCCGCCCACGACGTGCGACTCCTGCTGCCCACCAACCCGCCGCCCGCGCACTCCGAGGCGATCGCGGACGTGCGCGCCCAGCTCGACCGGCTCTTGCCGCCGGGCTTCGTCACCGCGACCGGCCGGGCGCACCTCGCCGATCTCACCCGCTATCTGCTCGCGATCCGTCGCCGGCTCGACGGGCTGGCGCGCGGCGCCCAGGCCGACCGGGAGCGGATGGACCGGGTGCACGCCGTGCAGGACGCCTACGACGAACTGCTGCGTGAGCTGCCACGAACGGCGAGGACGGACCCCGGCGTCCTCGATATCGCCCGCCAGATCGAGGAACTCAGGGTGAGCCTGTGGGCCCAGCAGCTCGGCACGCCGCGCCCGGTCAGCGAGCAGCGGATCTACCGCGCCATGGACGCTGTGCGCGATCGTCGCTGAATGTTTTTCCCCGCCACTTTCAACCTATAGCGCACCCCGGGGCTTGCCGCAAGACCCAGGTGATGTCGCAAAATCGCTGTCCGAAACCAAAATTCGGGAGAGCGCGGGGGTATCGACGTGGTTGTTTCGCGGAGTTCGGGCGGGAAGGTCGAGCATGCGGTGCTCATCGCCGGAGGTGGCCCCACGGGGCTGATGCTCGCCGGCGAATTGGGTTTGGCCGGCGTCGACGTCGCGATCGTCGAGCGGCGCGCCAACCAGGATTTGATCGGATCGCGCGCCGGGGGTCTGCACGCTCGCACCATCGAAGTCCTCGATCAGCGCGGCATCGCCGATCGATTCTTGTCGCGGGGACAGGTGGCGCAGGTGGCGGGTTTCGCCCAGATTCGGCTGGACATCAGCGACTTTCCCACCCGCCACCCGTACGGACTGGCGCTGTGGCAGAACCAGATCGAACGAATCCTGGCCGAGTGGGTCGGCGAACTCGGCGTGCGCATCTATCGCGGCACAGAGGTGGCCACCCTCGCCCAGGACGACAACGGCGTCGACGTCGGCCTGTCCGATGGCCGGGTGATGCGGGCGGGCTATCTCGTCGGGTGCGACGGCGGACGCAGCGTGGTCCGCAAGGCAGCCGGCATCGAATTTCCGGGGTGGGATGCCACGACGAGCTATCTGCTCGCCGAGGCGGACATGGACTACGAAGATGACCAGCCGCCGCCGTGGGGTATCCGCCGCGACGCGCTTGGAGTCCACGCCCTGTCCACCACCGAGGAGGGCGGGCCGGTGCGAATCATGGTCACCGAGAAGCGCCTCCGGACCTCCGGCGAACCCACGGTGCACGATGCGAGGCGGGCGCTCGTCGCCGTCTACGGGACGGATTACGGAATCCACAGTCCCCGTTGGATTTCCCGCTTCACCGATGCTGCCCGGCAGGCCGCGTCCTATCGCGTCCGACGGGTGCTGGTCGCCGGCGACGCCGCGCACGTCCATCACCCGGTCGGCGGGCAGGGTCTGAACACCGGCGTCCAGGATGCCGTGAATCTGGGATGGAAGCTGGCCCAGGTGGTCAACAACACGTCACGCGACGGCCTCCTCGACACCTATCACGCCGAACGACACCCGATCGCCGCGCGGGTGCTGCGCAACTCGATCGCGCAGCTGGCGCTTCTTCGCGCGGACGACGGCACCGAGGCGCTGCGAGAAACGATGGGCGAGCTGCTGGGCATGGAGGAGCCTCGCAAACGGTTCGCCGCGATGATGTCCGGGCTGGGCATCCGCTACGACCTCGGGGAGGGGCACCCGCTGCTGGGGCGCCGCATGCCCGACCTGGACCTGATCACCGCTGACGGTCCGCTGCGGGTGTTTGCCCTCCTGCGGGACGGCCGGCCCGTTCTGCTCAACTTCGGCTCGGCCGGGCGCATCGACATCGCGTCGTGGGCGGGACGGGTGCGTGTGGTCGACGCGAAACACGAAGGGGATTGGGAACTTCCGGCACTGGGGACGGTGTGCGCCCCAACGGCGGTGTTGATCCGTCCGGACGGATATGTTGCCTGGACCGGTGAGGGAACCGACCCGGCGCTGCGTGATGCCCTCACCGCCTGGTTCGGGCCACCGGCCGGGTGATTGGCGCCGGTCGCGGGCCACCGTCGGGTGACTTGTTTTGGGGGGCGCACGGTGTATCGTGCGTGTTCCCTGATCATGAGCAGGAAGCACGCACCGTGGACATGGCAAGCGACCAATCGTCGACACCGCCGCTGGATTGGGGCGAAGCCCAACCCCTGCTGAGGCCGGTGCTGCGGCCGCAAAGCTACGCCAATCAGCTGGTCAACAACGGGGCACAGCCCTGGGTCCGTCCGGTGTTCCCGCACATCAACGAGATGGTCGTCGTGGACCTTCCCACGGTTCGGGCCATGGTGACGCCGGCCGAAACCGGCGCCTGGGGCATTACCGGCGACCAGGCGTTCGCGGTGGCCCGGGAGAATCTGACCGCGCGTCAGCAGGTCTTCACACCGGGCGAGAAGTATCTGTTGAAGGACGCCGACGGTGCCAGCTATGTCGACTCGATGATTCTGGCCACCGGGTGGCTGGGTTCGCTGGCGGTGGCGGGCGGCCCACGACCGCTGGTGTTCTTCCCCGGGGACGGGTCGCTGGTGCTGGGCACCGACGCCCCCGACCAGGTGGCCGAACTCTTCGAGGTCGCCGAGCAGCTGTACCTCGAGGCCGAACAACCTGTCTCGCCGCAGGGCTACACCATTGCGGGCGCCATCATCGTGCCGTTCGATCAGGCCGGCCCGCACCCGCTGCGCGGGTACGGCCTGGCGGCTCGAAGCCTCTTGGCCGCAAGGGAATACCAACACCAGACCGACTACCTGCGGCAGCATTACGAGCGCGAACTGTTCCCGCAATACGTCGGCGAGGCCCAGGTGATCGACACGCCGTGGGGGCGGCGCACCACGACGGTGTGGGGGCAGGGCCCGGCCTGGGAGCTGCCCCACACCGATTACGTGACGTTCCTCGTCGGCGACCCGTCGAACGTGTCGGACAAGTTCACCGTGCCGTTCGCCACGGTCGTCGACGTGGTGGGCATCCTGCCCGTCGCGGGGATCACCCCGGCGCGATACCGAGCCAACGAGTGGCCGGCACCGGAAACGCTGGCGACGCTGAAGGCTCACGCCATAGATCTGCCGAGCGGATGACTCGCTAGTCCGGCGGCTCGTTGTCCGAGCCTCGGACGGCGGCATGCTCCCGGTCGCTGGGCTTGCCGGGGACGTCTTCGGCTTCGCGGTCCCCGGCGACCTTCTCCTCGAGCCGATCGACGATGTTCTCCAGCTCCTGAGCGCGGCTCAATGGGTCTTTATCGGGCTTTGTCATGTCGCTTTCCGTTGGCTTGGTGGGGCGGCGAACCCCGATGCCGGGGGCCGCCGCTATCCCATACCCGATCGAGCGATCGCTAACCGGCCGCAACCGGAGAACAGGGGCGACAGAGCGTCGCGGCGGTGGAAGTATCGCAGGAGTGGCCACCGCAAAACCTCAGACGATCTCGTACCCCGCGCCCGACGCACGCCCGCGTCGCCACCACCCCGATCCGTTGGACCCCCACGTCATCGTCCTGTTCGGCGCGACGGGGGATCTGGCCAAGCGAAAGCTCATCCCCGGCCTGGCCTACTTGGACCAGTCCGAGCTGGCGCCCAACATTCAGATCGTCGCCACCTCACTGGAAGACTTGACCGACGACGAATTTCGCGAGCTCGCCAAGAACGCGATCGATTCATTCGGGACACACAAGCTCACACCCGACCAATGGGCGAACTTCGCGAGGATCATGACCTACGTCCCGCAGGGCGCCGGACCCGAAGCGCTGGCCACCGCCGTGGCGGACGCCGAAGCCAACCTGGGCCCCAACGCCCGGCGGCTGCATTACCTGTCGGTGCCGCCCAAGGCGGCGCGCGCGGTGATCACCATGCTGCGCGACGCGAAATTGGTCGACCGCTCACGGGTCGTGATGGAGAAACCATTCGGCACCGATCTGGCCAGCGCGGTGGCGCTCAACGACTTCGTGCACGAAACCTTCGAGGAATCCCAGATTTTCCGCATCGACCACTTCTTGGGCAAAGAGGCCGCCCAGAACATCTTGGCGTTCCGCTTCGCCAACGGGCTGTTCGAACCGATCTGGAACCGCAACTTCATCGACCACATCCAAATCGATATCCCCGAGGCACTGGGCCTGGATCAACGAGCGAGCTTCTATGAAGAGACCGGCGCATACAAGGACATGGTGGTCACCCACTTGTTCCAGGTGATGGCGTTCGTGGTGATGGAGCCGCCGACCGCGCTCGAACCCTTTGCCATCAGCGAAGAGAAGAACAAGGTCTTCCGGTCGATGCTGCCGGTCAAGCCCTCGAATGTGGTGCGCGGCCAGTACCAGGGATACCGCGACGAAGCCGGGGTGGCAAGGGATTCCGACACCGAGACGTTCATCGCCCTGCGGGTCGGCATCGACAACTGGAGGTGGGCCGGGGTGCCCATCTACCTGCGGACCGGCAAGAAGATGGCCGAGGGCATCCGCATCATCTCCATCGCGTTCAAGGAGGCCCCGCGCACGATGTTCCCACCCGGATCCGGGGTGGGAACCCAGGGTCCCGATCACCTCACGTTCGACCTCGCCGACAACTCGAAGGTGTCTTTGTCGTTCTATGGCAAGCGGCCCGGCCCCGGCATGAAGCTGGACAAGCTGTCCATGCAATTCTCCTCGCAGGAGATCGAGACGGTCGTCGATGTGCTGGAGGCCTACGAACGGCTCATCCTCGACGCGATGCGGGGCGACCACACCCTGTTCAATACCGCGGAAGGCATCGAATCCTTATGGGAGCGTTCGGAAGAGCTCCTCACCGATCCACCTGCGGTCAAGCTGTACCAGCCGGGAACCTGGGGGCCCAACGCCATTCACCAGTTGATCGCGCCGAACGCCTGGCGGTTGCCGTTCGAGCGGGAGTGGCGCCACGCCAGGCCCTGACGCGGGCGCCGGATCAACTCAGCTCAGCTCGGCGCTGAGGTAACTGATGGCGTGACGGAATCGCTTGAGGATTTCGTTGTCGGGCATCGCGAAACCGTAGTCGGCATACACCTGTTCGGTGGGGTGGCGCGTGACGTTCCAGCCGGTCGTGGACAGGTGCTCGGCGGCCGGACGGCGCTCCCCGAGCCAGACGAGTTCGGCGACGTCGATGTCGAGGCCGTGCTGGCGCCAGTTGTTGCGCATCGCCCGGGCCCGCTCGTCGGTGAACACGCTCATGTCGGTGATGTTCTCGGTGGCCAGCCGGCTACCCGGGGCGCTGAGCGCGGTGATGTTGTCCAGCAACCTGTCTTGGGCTTCCGGCGGTAGGTAGGGCAGTAGGCCCTCGGCGATCCAGGCGGTTGGAGAGTCGGCGTCGAAACCGCTGCCGCGCAAGGCGGTTGGCCAATCATCGCGCAGATCGATGGCGACGGTGCGGCGCTCGGCGGTCGGTTCCGCGCCGATCTGGGCGAGCGTGTCGGTCTTGAACGAGATGACCTCGGGCTGGTCGACCTCGAAAACCACGGTGCCCGCAGGCCACGACAACCGGTAGGCCCGGGCGTCGAGCCCGGCGGCCAAAATGACGGCCTGGCGTGCGCCGGCCGCCGTCGCGGCGCGGAAGAAATCGTCGAAGAACCTGGTCCGCACCGTCATCTGCTCGCGCCGCTGCTGCAGTGTCATCGGCGAGTCGTCGGTGTCGAGCGGGATCTGGCCGTCCAGCATCCGGACGAAGAAGGGATGTCCGACCGCCCGCACCAGCGGCTCGGCGAACCTGTCGTCGAGCAGCGGGTCCGGCTCGCGAGACGCCAACGCCCGGGAGGCCGCCACCATCGTCGCGGTCGCCCCCACGCTGGAGGCCAGGTCCCAGCTATCGCCCTCGCTTCGTGCCGAATCGATCGATGACATCCGTGTTTCCCTTCCAGGATCCGGCCGCCGCGCCGGCCGATTGGGCCGTGGGGCGGCCGCCACCCGCGACTACACCACCGCTACCGAAGGGTACTTTCTGCTATGCCGCGGTCACCACGCGCCACATGCAGGTGACTCCTTTCCCGCACGACTAGACGACAGGAAGCGAATCACGCTATGGCACCGACCCTGCGCCCGCGCCGCTCCGCCCTGTACTTGCCCGGCAACAAGCCCCGGGCGCTGGAGAAGGCCAAATCGCTGCCGGCGGATGTGCTGATATTCGACCTCGAAGACGCCGTGGGGCCCGACGCGAAGGCCGAATCGCGTGCGACGGTGTGCGAGGCCGTCTCGTCGGACAGCTACCGGCCCCGCGAGGTCGTGGTGCGCATCAACGGATTGGACACCAACTGGCACAGCGACGACTTGGCCGCGGTGGCCGGATCGGCCGCCGACGGGGTGCTGGTGCCGAAAGTCGAGACGGGCCAACAGGTTCGGGCGCTGGCCGACGCGCTCGACGCGCTGGGGGCACCGAAGTCGTTGCAGCTGTGGGTGATGATCGAAACGCCCCGGGCGTTTCTGAGGGCCGAGGAGGTCGCGTCGGCCAGCGAGCGCCTGGCCGGTTTGGTGGTCGGCACCAACGATCTCGTCAACGAGCTGCACGGCCTGCACGTCCCCGGGCGCGCGCCCGTCGTCCCCGCGCTGGGCATGGCCCTGCTGGGCGCGAGGGCGGCCGGAAAAATCATTCTGGATGGCGTGTTCAACGACATCACGGATGAGGGCGGATTCCGGGCCGAGGCGCAGCACGGCCGCGAAATGGGATTCGACGGCAAGACCCTGATCCATCCGTCACAGATCGCCCCGGCGAACGAGCTGTTCGGCCCATCGCAGAAGGAGCTCGACGACGCCCGCAAGGTCGTATCGGCCTACGAGGAGGCGCGGGCCGCGGGCACCAGCGTCATCACGGTCGATGGCCGCATGATCGAGAGCCTGCACGTGCGCGACGCCCAGCGGATTCTCGCCCTGGCCGATTTGATCGCGGAGATGGAAACCGCTTCCTAGCTCGGATTAGGCCGGGCAGAGCGATCGGGGTCGGCCACACGGTAGGTTGTACGCGATTCCCGACGACTCGAGAGGAGACAAGGTGGGCGAGACCGCGGCCATGGCCGAGGCCGACCGCACGTGGATGATCGACACGCTGCTCGCACTGCTGCAGACCCCGAGTCCGTCGGGGCGCACGGATGCCGTGATGCAGGTGATCGGCGACATCCTCGACGACTTCGGCGTGCCGTTCACGCTGACGCGGCGCGGGGCGCTGACCGCGGAGCTCCCGGGGGAGTCGGCGACCACCGACCGGGCGCTGGTGGTTCATTCGGACACCATCGGCTGCATGGTCCGCGACCTCAAGGACAACGGCCGCCTGGGACTGGTCCCGGTCGGCACCTTCTCGGCCCGGTTCGCCGCGGGAGCCCGCGTGCGCATCTTCATCGACGACCCCGACGAGTTCATCACCGGCACGGTCATGCCGCTCAAGTCCAGCGGACATGCGTTCGGCGACGAGATCGACACCCAACCCACCGACTGGGACCACGTCGAGGTTCGGATCGACCGCAAGGTGTCCTCGCGCGAGGACCTGCTTCGCCTCGGCCTGCAAATCGGCGACTTCGTCGCGTTGATCACCAGCCCCGAGCTCACCGCCGACGGCTTCATCGTCTCCCGCCACCTGGACGGAAAGGCGGGCGTCGCGATCGCGCTCGCGCTGGCCAAGAACTTCTCCGAGAACAAGGTGGTGCTGCCGCACCGCACCACGATCATGGTCACCATCACCGAGGAGGTCGGCCACGGGGCCAGCCACGGGCTGCCCGCCGACGTCGCCGAATTGGTGTCGGTGGACAACGCGGTGTGCGCGCCCGGGCAGCACTCGCTCGAGGACGGCGTGACGATCCCGATGGCCGATATGCACGGGCCCTTCGACTACCACCTGACCCGCAAGCTCTGCCGCCTCGCCCAGGAGCGGGGAATCCCGTTCGCGCGCGACATCTTTCGCTACTACCGTTCCGACGCCGCCGCGGCGATCGAGGCGGGCGCGAACACCCGCGCCGCGCTCGTCGGCTTCGGTCTCGACGGCAGCCACGGCTGGGAGCGCACCCACATCGATTCGCTCGAAGCCGCCTACAACCTGCTGCATGCATGGCTGCAGACGCCGTTGACGTTCGCCAAGTGGGACGCCAAGCCGACGGGCAGTCTGCGCGACTTTCCGTCGTCGAAGCAGCCCGCGCCCAGCGAGCGGTGGGTGCCGCTGTCTCGCGGCGATTACGAAAGCCCGGGCGAGGCGTCGCCCGGCACGCCGTGGCCGCCGTCGGAGGGACCCCAGGCCTAACAGCCGCGGGGCATCCGGTCGGCGCGCCAGCAGCGGGACTGCATGGGGACGTCGATCGAATCAGCCGCGGGGAAGCGCTCACGCAACACAGCGCGGGCGTTGGCCAGCCGGCGTTCGCGGTCGTCGGGAGACGCGGTGATGATCCTGCTGTAGGTGCCCACCATCCCGACGACGTCGTCGAGCCTCATCGTGCGCACGAAGGTGAACGCCTCGCGGGCCACCTGGTGGAAGATCTGCGGATCGGGGAGTGTGACGTTTTCGTGGAGCTGGCGGAAGCGTTCGGGGGCATCCGCCTCAGTCCTTTCGTCGCCGGGCAGCAGGTCGAGGTCGCGGACCCAGTCCACGTCGCGATCGCGACTGGTCCAAATCAGGCCGAAGCGCCCGCCGTCGCGAAGCACCCGCCCGATTTCCGGAACCGCCCGTTCGGGATCCATCCAGTGCCACGCCGCCGAGACGAACACGGCGTCCGCGGCACGGTCGGGGAGTGGGATCGACTCACCGCTGCCCTCGAGGACGCGGACGCCGGGGGAGCGCTCGGCCAGCACCGCGCGCATCCGGGCGTCGGGCTCGACGGCGATGACCTGTGCCGCCCTGCCGATGAGCGTGCGGGTGAACAGCCCCGTCCCCGCGCCCACGTCGACGGCCACCTCGCACTCCGATGGCATCAACCAGTCCACCGCCTGCCGCGGGGCCTGCGGACGCAGCCCGTCGTAGTTTTCGGCGATCGATCCGAACGACATTGCGCGCGCTTGACGATCAGTCACACGCGACAACGTAATCCAGCTCGCTATGCAGAACGTGAGAAAGGATCGCGCGTCACCAGAGGGCGCTGTGATTGACGAGCGCATCGGCGATGAGGCCGACCCCGAAAACGAGAAACAGAAGCCGCACCGACATGGGGCCGTAGCGGGTGAGCGCGCGCACCAGTCCCCGCTGAATGCGCGCGGCCCGCACCGTTCGTCTCATCGACAGCGCAAGGATCGCCAGCGGCGGCGACACCGCGATTGCGCAGTAGGTGATGATGACCAGCGGCCAGAGCGGGGGCCGGGGATGCAACGCGGCCAGCATGGCCAGCCCCGTGAGGTAGGGCACCGCGGTCGGCGCTTGTCCGCTTCCCACCGCCAGCCCGAGGAATCCGAGCAGCCACGGACGTTTGCGCATGGCCGCCATCGCCCAGCCGGGCGCCGACGATTGTGCGGTCAGCGGGAAGTATGCCAAGCCGATCAGCACGATCCCCAACAGCAATTCGCCACGAAACCGGATGGCCGGCGTGATGTGAAAATCGAACGCCTCGGTGATGAAGCTGATACCCAGCACCGTGCACAGGCCGAAGGTGGTCGTCACGGCGAACACGCCCGCGACGAAGCTCAAGGCGCCCGGGATGGGGGAGCGGCGACCGAGCCGGCTGTCGAAGATGACCGCCGAGACGACGCCCACGTTGAGGACGTTCAGCGAATCGAGAAACGCCAGCCCCGCCAGGGCAAGAATCAGAGCTGCCACGCGCCTGTACCGGCTCTAGCGTGCGGATTCGCCGGGTGCTCGGAAGCGGCTGGGCACTGACCACGGCGACACGATCAAAGCGGCGATCATGCTGCAGACAATACGGTCAGACCGGAGCGCTCACGCAGGGGGCGATGGCGCCAGCGCGGGCGATCCGCGGCATGATCGAGGCGTCGACGAAGCGGCTGACGCATCCACACAGCCACAGCACATCGAATCCGGAGGCGCGCCACCGATGAACACGCTGACACCGCAGGGGCTGCACGAATACCTCATCGGGTTTGCTGGAAATGACCCGGCTTCCAAACGAACTCGGGCATAGACCGCCGACACCGCCGCGCCGACACCGGGAGAACTGAATGGGATTGCTCGACCGCAAGACCGCCGTCGTGACCGGCGCCAATTCGGGGATCGGGCTGGCCACCGCCGAGCGATTCCTCGCCGAAGGTGCCGAACGGGTGTTCATCACGGGCCGGCGTCAGACCGAACTCGATACCGCGGCAAGCAAATTGGGACCGAGGGCAACCGCCGTGGCCGGCGATGTCGGCGTTCCGGAGGACTTGGATCGGCTCTATGGGGAGGTCGAGTCCGCCGGCCGGGGCCTCGACATCGTCATGGCCAACGCGGGGGTGACCCGGGTGGCGCGGCTGGGGGAGATCACCGACGATGACCTCGACGCGCTGCTGACCACCAACGTCAAGGGGGTCGTGCACACCGTCCAAAAAGCGCTGCCCCTGCTCAACGACGGCGCCTCGGTCATCCTGACGGGCTCCACCACCGCCGACCGCGGCCGCGCCGGGCTGAGCATCTACGCCGCCACCAAGGCTGCCGTCCGATCACTGGCCCGCGCCTGGGCCAACGAGCTCGCCGACCGCAACATCCGGGTCAACGTCATCGTCTCTGGGTCCACCGCCACCCCGGGCAGCGATAGACTGGCCGCGCAAACCGACCCGGAAGCGTCGATCGAAGAGTTCCGCGCCGGCCGCATCGCGACCATTCCATTGGGTCGCTTCGCCGATCCCATCGAGATCGCCAATGCCGCGGTCTTTTTGGCGAGCGATCTGTCCAGCTTCACCACGGGATCCACGGTTACCGCCGACGGTGGATTCAACCAAGTCTGACGCAGAACGCGCGGCTGCCACGGCAGTACCCACCACAGCGTGGAGCTAAGCGCTTCGTATACCTGCGCGAATCGCGCGAAGCGCGGACGCCGACGGGCGCGGCCCTCTACAGTTCGACGAATGACGAACACCCGCACTGGCACTTAAGGGAAAACGCGATGTCGAAAAGTGTTGCGACCAAAAACGACAACGAGAAGATCGTGGTCGACTTTATACATGCCGCTTACGGCGAGAGCATGGACATCGACGCGATGACCGCGCTCATGGCCGAGGACTTCGTGTGGCAACTCCACGTTCCGCTGTCCCCGGTCGTGCGGGGACGCGACGCGGCGCGCGCAGAACTCGAGAAGCACAACACGCTGTCGACCGGCATGGTCGAGGGGAGCGAGATCCGCACGATCGTGTCCGACGGCGACACCGTCGTCGTCGAACGAGTCGACGTGAACTCTATGAATGGCGTGGCCGTCACGTTTTATGTCACAGCCATTTTCGAGGTTCGCGACGGTGCGATCGCTCATTGGCGAGAGTATTGGGACACCGCCCACGTCGCGCAGCAACTCGGCATCGATCCCGCGCTGATGTTCGCCCCGCTGACGAATTAGTCGCCGGCGCAGGGTGTTTGGCGGGCGGAGCTAGCCCGATGTGCTGAGGATCTTGATCGCGAAAACCAGCGTGTCACCCGGGCGGATTCCGGCGCTGGGCTGACCTTCGGGGTAGCCATCCGCGGGGACCATCGCGACGGCGACGGTGGACCCCACCTTTTGTCCCGCGATGGCCTTTTGGAAGCCCGGCACGACGCCCGTGAGCGGGAAGTCGACGGGGGCGCCGCGTTGGTAGCTGCTGTCGAACACCGACCCGTCACGACCATTGACACCCATGTAGCAGACGGAGACCTTCGCGGTGCTCGAGACCACGGGTCCATCTCCGGCGCGCAGCGTATGCACCTGCGTCTGGGTCACGGCGAACGGTGCCGTCACGGTCACCCGCGGGGCCGTCGTGTCGGTGGACCCGGTGACGGCGACGCTCCCCGTGTTCCCGGCGAGGGTCCAGTCAGGCGTTCCACCATTCTGCGGTGCCGCGGTTGGGCACGAGTCGGCCGCGTTGGCCGTGCCCGATCCAGCGAGCAGGAGAGCGGTTGCCGCGGCGCCGGCCGCGAGCGCCACAGACGAATACATCCGGAACGAGTTCACGGCCGTCACGCTACAGCGACGCATCGCGCGCCTTGCTGGTAGCTCATCTGTAGCGACTGCGCTGCGCAATTTTTTCGATGAGTGCCCGAACGATAAGGCAGAGGTTCTCGGCGCAAAATAGGCCATTCGTACAAAATGGACAAAGCAGCTAGAATGGCTAAGGTGCAGACCAAGGAGGGAGCGCCATGTCCACCGTCTCGTTCCGCAACCGCGACGGCAAGCTCGTCGATGTCCCCTCGGTGACCGCCAGCCGCCTCAAAAATGAGTTCGGCACAGTCTTCGATGAGGCCGCGGTCAGCGGGGCGGTGGTGATCACCAAGCACAACACCCCCAGGGCAGTGCTGCTGTCGTACGCCGAATTCGAGGCCCTGGCCGCAACGGCGGCACCCGCCCTCGACGACCTCAGTGCACGCTTCGACGAACTGCTGGCGACCATGCAGACGCCGAAGGCCAAAGCCGGGGTCGCCGCCGCGTTCGACGCCACACCGGAAGAGCTGGGCGCCGCCGCGGTGAAGGCGGCACGCACCGCGCCGCTGCGCTGATCCGGCGCGGCCCATGGCTCGCACGACGACACGGGCGCAGATACACGTGTTGGCGGGCGTCAACGGCGTCGGCAAGAGCAGCGTCGTGGGCGCGACGATCCGCGACAAGGGCGGTGAGTACTACAACCCGGACGAGGCCGCGCGAGAGATCATGGCGGCCAACCCCGGATTGGGCCAGGCCGAGGCCAACGCCGCGGCGTGGGAACAGGGCCGAAAGATGCTGCAGCGGGCGATCGATCAACGCCTCGACTTCACCTTCGAGACCACGCTCGGCGGCACCACGATGCCGGCACTGCTGGCCGAGGCCGCCAAGCGCGGACTCGAGGTCCATGTTTTCTATGTCGGCCTCGACAGCGCCGATACCTGCATCGAGCGGGTCCGCCAACGGGTCCGCGCCGGCGGGCATGACATTTCCGACGCCGACGTCCGTCGCCGTTACCGCCACAGCCTGATCAATCTCGTGAAACTACTGCCGGTGCTCACCGGGTTGCGGATGTACGACAACTCGGCGAGCGCCGATCCCGCCGAGGGGCAGGCGCCGAAGCCGGTCTTGGTGTTGCACATGGACCGCGGCCGCATCGTCGGGCCGTCCGACTTGAGCTCCACACCGGCTTGGGCCAAGCCGGTCGTCGCGGCGGCGTTGGAGCTCGCGCAGGGATCGTAAGCGGGAGTCTGGATCTCGGAACCGCAAATTGTTCTCGATTTGCCAGCACGGTCTTGACCCCGTCGCCCGCCTCGGTTCGATAATGCTCGTACCTCGAGGGAAAGGCCCGCATTGACATCGATGGCAACCGTGACGATCGCGATGCGCGCGGTCAGCCCTTTGCGCAGCAGCTCCGGTGGCCCGCGAACCTACCGGTCGGAATGATCGATGGGCGCAATGCGGACGGTAAGCCGGCGTCGGACCATCGCCGCGCCGATCGACGCGGTGTTCGACTGGCTCATTAACGGAAACAATTGGAGTGACATACCGGGGATGTTTTACTCCCGCGTTCGCCCGGTCGATGGGCCAGAGCCTTTTGGAGTCGGCTCAATTCGTGAATTCGCCAGCTCGGGTTCGAAAGTCACCGAAGTGGTCACGGCGTTCGAACGGCCACACTCGATTAGCTACCAAGCCCTGTCAACCGTGCCGCCAGCGCAACACAGCGGTGGCTCGGTGACGTTGCAGGAGGTGCCGGGAGGCACCGAAGTTCTATGGACAACAAGCTTCCGCCTCAAAAGCCCCGTCCTCGCTGGCTTATTCACCCGGCTCTATGCGCCCTTAATCGGATTGGGAATCCGCATGGTCCTGCGAACAGCAGAGCGGGCTTTGACCAGCGACCAAGCGAACACCTGACGCACCAGTGCCGCAACAACATTGGGCGCGCACGGCGCACCAGCGCCGCCGCGGCCGCCATGGAGGCCGACGACGGACCCTCCCGCGACTCGCTGGTCAGATTCGAAATCGCCGAGCCGTAAGAGGATGCGGACCGGCGTAGAGCTGGATGGAGATGACCTCTGGTGGCACCGCCGCCAAATCGGCGAAAACCATGGCCGTGCCTTTCCTTATTTCGCGTTCGGCGGGATCACGATGACCGTGGAGGTGGTGGCGATGTCATCAACGGCCACCGCCCCGGGCACCCGGACCGCCGGCCCGGCCACCGCGCGGGTGGCGCTGCCCCCGACGGCGCGTCCGGCCAGGCTCGACAGGGCGGTGGGGCCGAACAGGCCCTGGCCGGGATTGACGGTCATCGCCGGTGCGGCGTCGAGCATCGTCTCGGGCAGCTCGGCGGCCAGGGTCCTGATCGCGGGCGCGGCCGAGGCCCAGTTCGCCGGAACCGACAGCGACCCGACGACACCGGCACGGCCCACTGCCGCCGACACCGTTCCCGCACTCGGCGGCTGGAACGAGGTGGAGCCGGTCAGCAGATCGCTGTGCAGCAGCGGAGCCAGAACCCCGTGGAGGCCTTTCGGATGCAGTGTGCCACCGATGCTTCGCAGGTTGGCGCCCATCCCGCGGACATTGAGCGCGAGCTGATAAAAACCCTTCCCCGCGGTCCCGATCCCGATCGGAGAGTAGGGCCCGGTAAGGACGTTGAGGAAGTTGTTGAAACTCTTCAAGCCCCCCGTGGCTTCCCCGAGGCCGAGCGAGATTCCCGGCGACGTCGTCGCCGTCGCCGCGGTTTGCGTCGCGGCCGGGGCCTGCGAGAGCGCCTGGGAGACCGTGGATTCCACGTTGGAACTCGCCGAGGACTGGGCCGCCGAGGCGACCGCGGCGGCCTGGTTGGTTTCCGCACCGCTGTCGGTGGTCGTCGGCGGCGCGGTGAACGGGGCCAGTTGAGTCGCGGCCGCCGAGGAACCCGCATAGCCATACATCGCGGCCGCGTCTTGGGCCCACATCTCGGCGTACTGGGCCTCGGTGGCCGCGATGGCCGGGGTGTTTTGGCCCAGGATGTTGGTCGCGACCAGTGACGCCAACAACGCCCGGTTGGCCGCGATCACCGGCGGCGGCACCGTGGCCGCGAAGACGGCGTCATACGCGCCCGCCGCCGCCTTCGCCTGACTGGCCGACTGCTCGGCCTGCGCGGCGCTGCCGATTAGCCACGCAACGTACGGCGCGGCCGCGGCCGCCATCGACGTCGACGAGGGGCCATTCCACGCGGTTCTCAGCTCTGCGACGACGGACCCGTAAGACGCTGCCGTGGCGCGTAATTCGGACGCTAATCCGTCCCAGGCGGCCGCCGCGGCCAACAACGGGGCCGGCCCGGGGCCTGAGTAGATCCTGCCGGAGTTGATCTCCGGAGGTAACGCTCCGAAATCCATTGCTTCCCTCCGCATCCGGATATGGCCAACGTCGGCCAGCATCTCAACCGCCGATAACGTTGTCCTTCAACAGCATTCAGCATGCTCAGCTATCGAAAACCCTGGCCGCCGATGGCTTGAATGCTCGTGTGCCCAGAAGACTAGCCAGCTCCGGCGGAAGCAACATCGACCAACAAGGGCCGACTCCGCACGGTCACCACCCCCGGAGGGCAGTGGGCGCGCCTTGGCGATGGGGGTCGGCATAAGCGCCCCTGCGCCCCGTCTACCTCGGACGAATCGGGAAGTACCCCGGCGTGAACGGAAGCCAACTTCCGCACGAAACGTTGCCCGATGAAACAGTTTTCATCAGTAAAAATCTCGGCGTCAAATAATTCGAAAGGGGCGTTTTGGCCGCGAGGCCGTTTGCCGGCTTCCCGCTCGCACGGCGACGATATTGCGTCGCCATCGAATGTTGGCTTGCTTCATGGCGTCCAGCTCCTGAGTCGCATGTCCATGTGTTGCACCGCGCGACCATCGAACGCCGGCCCTGCCACGGACCAGGTGACGGCATGCATCAGTTGGAGCGGCGGGTCCGCTTCGAGGTTCCCGCAGTCTTTTTCGACAACGCGTCGCGAGACGGCACGGTCTGTTCGATGTGGTCGGCGACGCAACCGACAAAGGCCTGGCATGCGGCGGAGCGCATTTCAGGGCGCGGTGCCACGAGGTTTACCCGGCGGTGCATGTCAGCTCCGGCGACCGGCCGCAGTGCCAGTCTCGGATCGGCGTTAGCGCGGGTACGGGCGACGGATTCGGGCAGCAACGCGACACCCAGGTCTTTGCGCACGAAGTGGGTGACCTCATCGACACGCGTCACTTCGAAAGCCACTCGCCGCGTCACGTTGGCGAAGCCGCGGTCGGTTTCGTGTCGCAGACCGTAGCCAGGGGGAAAGTCGATGAACGGTAATGCGGCCAGCGCAGTTATCGACACCGATGATTTTTTTGTGAGCGGGTGGTGGGCGGGCATGACGGCGATGAGCGGCTCGCTGAACAGATGGGTGAACGTCAAGGCACCGCCGGTCCTGGATACGTTGGAGCCCACGATCGCCACGTCCAGCTTCCGGTCGCGGACCGCCTCGATCAGCACGTCGCTGCCGCCGCTGCGCAACGTCACGCTGACGTCGGGATAGTGCGAGTGAAAGGTCGCCATCAGAGTGGCCACATCGAGGCTTTCGGATGGGATCTCCATCATCCCGACCGTGAGCCGGCCAACGACCGTGCCGCCGAGAGCCTGTGCGTCAACGGCGATCTGGTCAATGCCCGCAACCACCTGGCGCACCAGCGGCATCAGCGCTTCACCGGCGGGGGTCAGCGAGACCGAGCGGGTCGTCCGTTCGAACAGCCGTAAGCCGATCTCACTTTCGAACCGACCGACCTGCTGACTCAAGGCTGATGGCACGACGAACATCGCCTCGGCCGCCTTGGTGAAACTATTCGCCTCGGCCAACGCCACGACGTAGCGCAATTGCTGCAGGTTCACAATCCTTCATCTTTCGTGATTAATCGCATCATATCTATTCACTGGACTCGTGGATGCGTTGCCTTCAGGATCAAGGGCATGTCCGCGGATTCGTCGTCACCGGCTGCCTTGGCGGCTGCCGGCATCGTGGTGCGTCCGCAGCCAGGCATGGCCGGCAACGACTGCTCGGTGGCAGCGGTGCGCGACGAAATCACCGAACAGTTTGACCGCCTTGCGTTCCTGGGAGAGTTGCGCTGCTCGCATGACCGGGTGGTCGCGGGTTCTCTCGAGGAGTTGGTGTTCACCTACACCGTCGGGGGATCCGGCATTGCCGACAGCGGTTGGCTGAAGCTGTGCTTCCGCTACTACTCGGATTGGGATCTGCAGACAACGTCGCCGGACGCCCGCGACTTCGCGACCGCCCGCTTGGTGAGTCGGTCGCTGATCGGCGGGGCCTCCGACGACAGTGCCGCGACGGTGCAGCACCTGGTCACGAGATATGACGTCAAAGGCGGGGAGCGGCCATTTCAGAAGTCACTACTGATCCACGTCGTGGACGGGTACCTGCGTCCCGGTGATGTGATCGAGATCCGCTGCGGCGACCGCCGTTTCGGCGGCCCCGGGACACGCGTGCAGACTTTCGTGGAAGACGAGTTCGAGGTCCACCTGTTCGTCGACCCGCTGGGCACGTCGCGCATGGCGCACGCTGATGTGCATCGAATTGCGGTCGTACCGGGTGCACCCGAACGAGTCGTCGTGCACGGCCCTCGCATCGTGCGCAGCGATGCGCCGGCGGTGCACCTGCATGCCCATCTGCAAGACCGTTGGGGCAACACCTGTTCCGACGTTGCCGCGGCGTTGCGTGCGCTCATCGACGGTGTCGTCGTGGACAGCGCCCGTACGCCTGCGAACGGGTGGTCCAAGGCGTCGCTCCGCGTGCCGCCGGTCGCCACCCGCATCGACGTTGCCGCCGAGACAAGCACAGCCGTGCTGCAGGGCGGTGAGACCGTGATCGACATCGTCGACGACTTCCCGTCGCCGCGGGCGTACTTCTGCGACCTGCACGTTCATTCCAACGACACCGTCGGCACTCAGGACACCGACTGGAACCTGCACTACGCGCGCGATATCGCCGCGCTCGACGTACTTGGGTATACCGCCAACGACTTTCAGATCACCGACGACACGTGGGACGACGTCGTCAGGGCGTGCAGGCAGATCGCCGAGGACGGCGCGTTTGTCTGCTACCCCGGAGTGGAGTGGTGCGGGACCGCCGGCGCCGGCGGCGACCACAATGTCGTCTTCCTCGGTGAGGACACCACGTTGGCCCGCTCGCTGGAATGGCACCAGCGCATGGCGACCACGGCGCCCACCCCGCAGACCTGGCCGGTCACCCAGTTATACGCCGCCTACGAGAAGGACCCGGAGTCTTACCTCTTGATCCCGCACGTGGGCGGGCGACGAGCGATCCTGGACTGGCACCACCCCGAGCTCGAGCGGCTGATCGAGGTGCATTCGGCCTGGGGGAGTAGCCCATGGTTCTTCGAAGACGCCCTGGCGCGCGGCCTACGGCTGGGGGCGAGCGCCGCCAGCGATGAACACCGCGGACGGCCGGGGGCCGGGGCGCCAGGCGCCAACATCTTCGGCGGCTTCGGCGGGCTCACCGGCGTCCTCGCGCCGGCCCTTTCCGCCGCAGACGTCGGTCGTTCGCTGCGCGCCCGCCGCACCTGGGCCACAACCGGTGCGCGCGCGGTCGCCCTGCTGCGCAGCGGTGAGAACTGGATGGGTGACGAGTTCGCCGCTGACGCCGGAGAACTGACCGCCGGTTACGCCTTGTACGGCACGACGGGATGGGATGACGTGACGGTCTACGACAGCGCCGGTTTGCTCTGGCGTCGTGACCTGCACGCCGAGACGGGGCTTTCGCCCAACCTCGTTCGCGTCAGCTGGGGTGGCGCTCGGCACCGTGACCGCTACCGCTGGGCCAGCTGGTCGGGCCGACTGCGTATCGATGGCACCGCCGTCGAACACGTAACGCCGTGGGCGATCACCCATCCCGAGCAGATCGTCGATGTCGACGGACCGGCCGTGGCTTGGGATACCAAGACTTACGGCGCGGATATCGGCATCGTGATACGGCTCGCCGACCTGAGCCGCGCGCGCTTCGAACTCGACGCGACGGTGCAGGAAGACGGCCTGCGCACCCGGGCGAGCCTTTCCGGGGCGGAGCTCGTCACCGAGGGACATCGTGACATCGCCGTCGGCGGTCTCAATCTGCGCGTCCGCCTCGAACGCATCTCCGACCCGAAGGCACTGCCGACCACCGTCACCGGCGAACTCAACCTGCAGCTGCCCAAGGGCGACAGCGCAATATACGTGCGCGGCAAGCAATTCGATGGGCATCAGGTATGGACAAGCCCGCTGTTCGTGACCCGAACCACGGGGACCCCGTAGTGACCCGACTTCGAACCGGCCTTACCCGCCGCCTCCACATCGACTTGCGCCGCATCACCTGCGCGGCTTGTCCGGCCCCCAGGGCCGTCTGACGCGCGCGCACCGCCGCGCCATCAGCACTCACCGCTCCCGCGGTACGGCAGCAACTCTCGTTGTGAGCCGCGGCCAAATCCGCCAGGTTCTGATCCGTTTCGATTCGAGGAAACCATGTCACTGCACCGATTCGGCAGCAAGCTCATCGCGCTGATCGCCGCGTCAGCTACCGTCGCCGTGCTGTCCGGGTGCTCGAGCCAGGGCGCGTCGCCGACCTCCTCCGCCGTATCGCTGCGCCTGGGATATCTGCCGCGCATCACGCACGCCTCGGCACTGGTGGCTCTCCACGACGGCTTCTTCGCCAAGCAACTCGGACCCCAAGTCAACTTCACCGCAAAGCCATTCAGTCGAGGGACCGAGGAAGTGACCGCGCTGCTGTCTGGCCAACTCGACGCCGCCTACGTCGGTCCCAATCCCGCCTTCAACGCCTGGCAGAAATCGGGAGGGAAAGCGATCAAGATCATCTCCGGCGCGGCCAGCGGAGGTACCTCGATGGTCGTCAAACCCGACATCAAGACCGCCGCAGACCTCAAAGGGAAGACCGTGGCGGACCCCGCGCTCGGCGGGACCCAGGACGTCAGCCTCCGCGACTGGCTCGCCCACAACGGGTTGAAGACGAATATCCAAGGAGGCGGCGATGTTTCGGTCAAACCGACCAGCCCGGAATCGGCGATCGTCCAGCAATTCCTTACCAACCAAATCGTCGGCGCCATCGACTCCGCGCCTTTCGACGTGCAGATGATCAAGGCTGGTGGGGTGCGACTGTGGTCGGACCCCAACACCATCACCGTCCTGGTGGTCCGCCAAGAATTCCTTGCGGCCCATCCTGACGCGGTCGCCGGACTGCTGCGCGCCCAGGCCGAGGCGACCGAACGTATCGCCACGGACCGCGGTGGCGCGGCCCAATCTGCCAATGCCGCGCTGGCGAAAGATCTTGGCAAGGGGCTTGAACCGGATGTACTCGCGGCCTCCTTCGAGGAAACCACCTACACCAACGATCCCGGAATGGCCTCACTGCGCGACCAGGTCTCCAAGGCCGTGGCCATAGGGTTGCTGAAGCCACTCGATATCAGCGGCCTGTACGAGCCGGGACCGCTCAACAAAGTCCTCGCCGAGCCGGCAAGCCGCAGGTGACCCGTGATCCACTACGTTCAGTCTGATCACCTCAGCGGGCCGCCAGCCGAAGCGAGCGCCCAAACGTCACGGGCCGTGCGGCTCACCGACGTGACCAAGCGGTACGGCCGGGGCCGGTCGGCCGTCACAGCCCTCGATCGCATCACCTTGACGGTCAACTCCGGTGAATTCGTCTGCGTTGTGGGGGCATCCGGCTGCGGTAAGAGCTCACTGCTGTCGCTGATCGCCGCGATGGACCAACCGTCCGCCGGCGAGCTCAGCACCGATGGGCAACGGGTGGCCTTGATGTTTCAGGAACCGGCGCTGTTCCCATGGCTGACGTCGGCCGCCAACGTCGAGTTGGCCTTGCGGGCGCGCTCGGTGCCGCGCCCGCAACGCCGCCAGCGGACGACTGACTTGTTGCAAACGGTGGGCTTGGCTGACTTCGCCGACAAGCGTCCTCATCAGCTGTCCGGTGGCATGCAGCAGCGCGTCGCATTGGCGCGTGCGCTCGCCCAAGACGCCGACGTCTTGCTGATGGACGAGCCATTCGGGGCGCTGGATGCCCTGACCCGTGATCGCCTGCACGAGGAGCTGGAGCGCATCGTTGACGAACGCGGACTGACCGTCGTGTTCGTTACGCACAACGTTCGCGAGGCAGTGCGACTCGCCGACCGTGTCGTATTGCTCAGCCCGCGGCCCGGTCGCATCGTCGAAGAGATCGCGGTCCCGGTGGCGCGCCGCCACAGAGTCAACAACCCGGACGTTGCCGAATTGGCCTCCCGCATCTCCACCCAGCTACGGAACGAGGGAAACCGTGGCGGTGCTTGACAGCGATCTCGCTACCAAGAGTCACCGGCCTGCGCTGACGCCCCAAGCGCCGCGCCCGAACCGGGTGCGGATCAGGTCGGTGCTGGCGGCGATGCGGGCGAAAGTCTTTGCCGTCGCGATGGTTCTGCTGATCTGGCAGCTCGTGTACCTCAGCGGGTGGAAGCCGTCATTCGTGCTGCCCGGCCCCGGAACCGTCGCGGCCAACCTCTGGCAGCGGCTGCATGAGGCCGTGCTGTGGGACGCGATCGGGATCACGATGTGCCGTGCGCTGGCCGGTTTCGCGCTGGCATTGCTCATCGGCTCGGTCGTCGGCGCAGTGATCGCGCAAAACCGGCTGCTGCGCACGGCATTCGGGCCGGTGATCACCGGTCTGCAGACCATGCCGGCCATCGCCTGGTTTCCCTTCGCCATCATTTTCTTCGGGCTGCACACGTCGGCGATCCTGTTCGTCGTCGTCATCGGCGCCGCACCGTCGGTGGCCACCGGGGTGCTCGCCGGAGCCGGACAAATCCCGCCCCTGCAGCTGCGGGTCGCAAAAAACTTGGGATTGCACGGCTTTGGGCTCTACCGGCACGTGGTTCTGCCCGCCTCGCTACCGATGTTCGTCGCCGGCCTGCGCCAGGGATGGGCGTTCGCCTGGCGTAGCTTGATGGCCGGCGAATTGGTGGTGCTGATCAGCGACACCGCGTCGATCGGGGTGCTGTTGGAAAACGCTCAGAACCTCAGCGATATGCCGTCGGCGATGGCCATCATGATCGTGATCCTTTTGATCGGCATTGCCATCGACGCCGTCTTCGACGCGGCCGATCAGCGTATCCGCCGGTATTGGGGACTGATCGAAACCAATTCTGAATGACTCGACCATCCACTCGGACAAGGAGCCCCATGCCGGAGGACCACCACGATCATCGACTGCCGGACAGCCCATTTCGTCTTTGGGCGTTCGGTGATGCGCACGTCGGGACAGACAAGCGCTACGGCAGACGGAGCCTGGCCGAGGCGATAACGCATTCGGAGGCCGGCGGATCCGAAGGTGGCCCACCGTTCGAGTGGGATATCGCCATCGACGTCGGCGACATGTCCGGGGCCCATCACCATCTTCCCGACGACGCCGAGGGATCCGAGCTTCGCCGCCAGTTCGCGAGCCTGCGTCGCCACCGACGCGAGGCCATCTACAGCGTCTGCGGCAATCACGACCGCAGCGGCCTACACGAGCCCGAGGCATGGTGGTGGCAGAAGTGGGTAGATCCCCTTGGACAGCACACCGAATTCTCCGGAGTCGACGCCAACGCGCGGCCTTATCCAGTCGAGGGCGCGTGGGACCACTATTCCTTCCGGGTGGGCAACCTCTTGTTCCTCATGCTCAGCGACCGCAACGAACCCACCCAGACCGTGGGGCGGGGCCCGCTCGGCGGCAACCCGGGCGGCGTCGTCAGCGGCGAGGCGTTCCGCTGGTGGAAACACATGGTGCTGAGCAACCCCGATTCGATCATCATCGTCGTCCACCATTACGTCCTCAAGGACACCACCGTGGCCTCCGGGGAGTGGGAAGGCGTTCGCAAAGGGCCGGACGGGCAGCTGCTGGAGCACTATCATCGCCCGTTCGAACTCGGAACCCCACACGCGGCGTCCTATCTGTATTGGGTGGACAGCAAACCAGACTCCGGGGCGTTCGAAGACTTCCTCACCGAACATCCCGGCCGGGTTCACTTGTGGATCGCCGGGCACACCCACACCCACCCCGACGACAGCTATGGCGGCAAAACCCATATCGAACAACGCTGGGGCACATGGTTTCTCAACGTCGCATCACTGAGCCGCCACCATATGCCCATTACCACACTTCCGATCAGCAGGCTGCTCACCTTCACGCCCGGCAGAGCTGAGGTGCGGGTCCAGTGCTACCTGCACACCAGCCAATACGCACCGCAAGGCTGGTATCCCAAGGCCGAACGGAGCCTCACGCTCAATAAGGCGTTCGTGGCACCGGCGAACCATTCGCTTGAGCGGACAGGCGCATCGCGCTCGGCCGTCGTTAGGTGACGCGCAGCTGAAGTGAGTAATCAGTGAGTCTCGGTGAGCTACCACCGGAAATCAATTCCGGCCGACTGTATTCAGGTCCCGGCTCGGCCTCGATGAGCCTGGCGGCTGAGGCGTGGGATGAAACGGCGGCGCAGTTATACGACATCGCGGAGAGCTATGGCTCGGTGGCGTCGATGCTATTCCAGGTAGAGCAGCACCCGGCGTCGATCGCGGTCGCGGCGGCGGTGGTGTCCTTTACCGCATGGCTCAATGCCGTCGCCGCCCGCGCGCGGCAGGCCGCGCGCCAAGCGAGAGCGTCCGCCGACGCATTCGAGTCCGCGTTAGGGGCGGTGGTGCCGCCGTCGGTGATCGACGCCAACCGCGCGCTGCGGCTGGCGCTCGTGACGGCAAACGGCCTGGCCCAAAACGGCCCCGCAATCGCCGACACGGACGCTGGCTACGAACGGATCTGGGCACAGGACGCCGACGCCATGTACGCCTATGCCGCAGCCGCTGCGGCCGCGTCAACTCTGGCACCATTCGACTCGCCGCCGACCGTGGGATCGGGCCAGCACGACCCCGCGGTCGCAGAAACCGCGTGGAGCCTGATCGCGGCTCCGCAAGTGGTATCGGCCGGCGGCCACGTGATGCCCGTGATTCCCCGAGCGCTGCGGGCGCTGTCTCGTTCGCCGATAACGACATTCGACGCATGCCTGTCCGCGGCGACATCACCGCTGTCAAAACTGGGTTCACTGTCCGCTCCCACCGACTTCGCGATAAGCCGTCTGAGTTCGCTTAACAAGACAGCGTCACTGAAAAGGGCCGCAGCGTTGCTGCCGCTCCCGGGTCAGGTCGGCGGCGCTACGACCTCGGCAACGGCGCGGTTAGGTCGCGCGTCCTCGATCGGGGCACTGTCGGTGCCCCAATCCTGGGCCAAAGCCGCGATGCCCCGCGGCATTGAGCTCGAGACATCGGATAGCGACTATGTCCTGATCGACCCGTCCAACCTCCTGTGGTGAGCGGGCATCCGGCCTCACAATACCGCTGTGTCTCAGGACTATTCGCAGTGTGGCGCTACAGACGTTGGGCAGCAAAATCCGCGCCCTGGTCGACCATGCCGTTCGCCGCGTACAGGGTATGCGCGATCCCGGGCGGTCCAGGAGGTGCGCCATTGCAAACCGTGTCGTCGGGGGCGCACAACTGAATGGTCTTGCCTGCGTACAGCGGACCGATCGTAATGGGTGGCGCGCCGGCGCCGCGCAGGAATTCATTGGAGGGTGTTCCGAACAGGACCACCGCGGCCACGTGATCAGCGACCGCCCGCGGCAACGGCTGCGGCACATAGGACACGAACTCCTGTGGCACTTCCTTGGGTATGGCAGGGGAGGTCACAAAGCCGGCCACGGCAGCGCCTTGGGAATACCCGCCGAGCACCATTTTGGTTCTGGGGCAGTTCGACGCCGTGGATTCGATGTGGCCGCCGGCGTCCTTGATCCCGTCCACAAAGGTTCGGGCGAAGGCGATGCCTCCGTTGAAGTCGCCGCTCGCCTCGTAGTTGACCGGAGAGACGCGCACCGACTTTCCGCCGACTCGCGAGCTGAGCGCGTCGACGAACGCCTGCCCGACCCCGCCGACCCCGGGTGGTTCGCCGGTGCCGCGAGCAAAGACCACGTCGACGTCGGGACACGGTTCGGCGGAGGCCGCCGGGACGGGCGCGCTCAACAGCGCCGCCGAGGCTGTTACTACCGCAGTAGCGAGATAGCGAATGGATCGTAGCGAGCTCATGCATGCGAATGCCCAGACGCGATTGACCCGAAACCGGCAATTATTCAGCGGCAGCGGACTGAGGTTCTGCCTGCCACTGAGGGTGAGGCAACCAGGCCGGCGCGCCGCATCACGACGAGCGCGCTGCACGCCTGGCGCGGTGTCGGGCCCTGACTCTTCCTCAGCGTCCGTCAAGCGTCAGGCGCGATCTCAACGGGATGTTCGCTCAACGGCTCAATCACAATTCCCACGTTCTTCATCACCTCAATTGAGCGGTTGGTCTCCAGCACGTCTTTAATGTCTCCCTCAACTATCATGTACGCGGCGCGGTTCATTCGTTCATAGAACTCGTTCATCGTCTCCACGCTGCGAAAAACCGGGACGAACCACGCACCGTCGCGTTCAAGCAAAAACGGCTTTTGTTTGCCGTCCTTCGTGTCGCCAAAAGGAGTGGAGTAGTAGACCTTAGCGTCGCGAGCAGCTTTTTCGGCCGGCTTCTTCTTTCTGAATGGCCACACAATTTTCTCCCTTCCGCCGGACGCCGTTGCTTCTGGCAACCGCCGCCGGGGCAAGCGCGGCGATCGTGGTCATCTGGCAGACCGCTCGAGGCGCAGCACGGCGATGTCATCGGTAAACCCACCGTGTGGCTGGGCAAGCTGGTGGGCACTGTCGATGAGCGCGTCGACGAATTGTATGCCGGGCAAGTGTGCGTGGGAACGGGCCAGAGCGAGCAGACCGTCCTCGTCCAGGGGTTGGCTGCCGTTGCTTGAAAACCCTTGGAAGAGTCCGTCGGTCACCAACACCAGGCCCTGATCATCCGGCAGTTCCAGCTCGTGTTGTGGCCAGTCGTCGGCGCGCAGTCCCAGCGCCGGGCCGGCCGGAGGCATGATCCATTCCACGGTGCCGCCGCCGTGTAACAACATCCCGGGATGCCCGGCACGGATCGTTTTGAGGCGCGGGTTGTCGGGGGAGATTTGCAGGGTGAGCGCCGTGGCGCAGATCCCCGAGCCGCTTCGTTCTGAACGCAGCACTCGCTCGAGGTGGTGCATCCTCGCCACGTCGTGCACGCCGGCGAGGGTGAGCGCACGAAACGCGATCCGCAATGCCGCACCTAGTGGTGCCTCATGGGGACCGTCCTCAGCGACCTCACCGATCAGCACATGCACGGTGCGGTCAGGTGTTTGGATGACGTCGTAGAAATCTCCGCATAGCAGCGCGTGCTCGCGGCTGGGCCGGTACCGGGCGACGACGTCGACGCCCGGGTTGTCGAGTAGCAGCGGGGAGGCCGATAGGCCCCGTTCGAGTATGGCGTTCTCGCGGGCCCGCAGCTGGGTGGCATCCAGGTCGACGGCCATCAGCTCGGTGCGCTTGCGTTCGATCGCATACAGCAGCGCACGGCGCACCACGTCGGGTTGGACGCGGCCCTTGACCAAGAAGTCCTGGGCACCGGCCGCCACCGCCGTAGCTCCGAAATCTTCATCGTTCAGCCCCGTCAGCACGACAATCGGTACGGTGGCATCACGTTTGGTGATGCGCTCGAGAGCGTCCATTCCGCTGGCGTCCGGCAGATGCAGATCCAGCAGCACGCAGTCGGGCCGGGCCGAGGCAAACACCTGCTCCGCGTGTGCCATCGACCGCGCCCACACCAGCCGTACGCTGGCGGCATCATCGATCAGATCTTCGACGAGTAGCGCATCGGCGCGGTCGTCCTCGATCAGCAGCACGGACAAGGACCGCGCGGCGGGCGTGACGGGAGCACGCAACGGAATCAATTCCCGATCATCGGTGAAGGCCCAGGTCGACTCGGGTTGTTCGCGGGACCTGTCGTGCGTTGCGTGCAGGCCCACCACGTTCAGATCTCGCCCGCGGCGCCGCGGGTGTGGCGTTTCACCATTGCGGCAGCGACGTCGACGAGCTTGATGTTGGCCTCTTGGGAGACGCGGCGCAGCGTATCGAAGGCCTCGGCTTCGGTGAGGTCGTTGAGCGCCATCAGCATGCCGATGGCTTTGCCGATCTCGCGGTTGCTGGCAAGGCCGCGTTGCAATGTCGCGGCATCTTCGCCTTGAGCCACGGCGTTGGCGGCGACGCCGGCGAAAGCCGCCAAAAGGATTGCGCGTTCGACAGCCACCATGTCGAACGCATTGGGGCTGTCGGAGAACAGGTTTAGGGCGCCGATTTTGTGAGGGCCGACAAGCAGGCGAAAGCCCATGATTCCGTGCACCGGTGTTTCGGTGAGGACCCGGGCGGCCAGAGCGGGCCACTGACTGCCGGCGCGGAGATCGGGATCGATTTGTGGGGTTTCCTCCGAGATGGCATCCAGGCAAGGGCCTTCGCCGAGCGCTTGCTCGAGCTTGTCGATCTTGCGGGCGACGCTGTCGCTGGCTGCCGCCGTCGTGGCGATGTGGTTGTCGCGCAACATGACGCTGGCATGGTCGCAGCCGGGAACCATGAGTGTGGCTGCGATGCAGATCGCAGCATAGATCTCTGCGGGCGTTGAGCCTTGGTAGACGATGTCGGCTAAGCCGGTAAATACCGCGGTGGGCTCGGCACGCGAACGCGATGCCGCCACATCGGGGGATTCGTTACCGTCTGGCATCCTCAACCCGCCTCGTCATAGCCTCACGCCACCAAAGGTGCGCCGGCGCGCCAGGTTTCGACCTGGCCGGCCCTTGGCTCCCGCCGGCCCGCAACTTCGCTGTGGCAATATTCTGCCCACTTGTGAGCGTGACCCCCTCCCGATGTCGGTACGGCGCGGGCGCCTGTCGCAGTCCGCGCGCTGCCGAACTCCGTTGTAAAACCACGTGACCGCAGTGCCCGTACGTTCATCCCGCCGATCCTGCGCTGACCTGCCCGGCGGAGTGCCCGGTCGCTTGCGTTGCGTTGTGCGGCGGTGCCGGCTGCAACTCCACGTTCGTCAGTTGAAGCACGCCGACCAGCCTGGTGGGGATTCGTTGACCGGTTCGCAGGATCACGGTGCGGCCGTTGGTGCGCGCGTAGTGGTCGAGAGTGTAAAGCTGCTGGTGACTGATGAACTCTAGGCCTTGCGCGTCGATGACGATCAGCGGGTCATCGTCGAGCAGCGACCAAATGCGTTGCAATGCGGTGGTGTAGAGCCCGTCGCTGTGTAAGTCGATATTGCCGGTCAGCGCGAACGTTGCTTGCGGTGCAGGGTGCAGCCGGAAACGGGGCGCACGCTCACCGAGATCGGGGTGAAGGCAAATGAGTTCGTCCGCCGCACCCGCCAGCTGATGGGTGTCGTAGGCGCACAGCGCGGAAAAGGGCAGCCCTGTCATCGTGCGGGAGAGGAGGAACTCAAATTGCGACAGGGCGGCGCGTTGGTCGGGGCGGCGGGCCAGTGTCGTAGCGTCGACGACCACGCGAAAGCCGTTGTAACCATTTAGGATTGCGTGATCGAGGGCCGCCACACTGATGGCCACTGCGGTATGGGGGTCCACAATGTCGGTGCCGTCTAAGACGGCGTAGAACTTCGATGCCGGTGTCACGCCGACACCGCCGGCCGTAAGCCGGTCGGCGATGCCGGGCAGCGCCGTCAATTCCGCCCACAATTGCTCGCGGCTGCCGTGCCCGACGAATTCGATCCAGTAATTATGGGCGAGTCCCTCGGCGATGTACCGCGCAGCGCGGGCGTGGAAGTCGGTGCGGTCCTGGAACTTCCAGCCGAGATGCTCGAAAGCCGAGGTCACCTCTGCTGCTGTGGGCTCCATGGAATCAAGCGTCGAGCACGTCGGCGGTGGCTGCGTGCAGAGCCAATCCTGATTCCGCGCCATCAGTCGATGGGGTTTCCAGACCAGTCACCCGGCGCGGGTGGTGGGTTATCAGGCGCCGGCGCGGGAATCGGGGGATTCCCGGCATCTTGATTAAGCCGCCCGGCGGCGAAATTTGCGCCCTGGTCAATCATGCTGCTGTTGTCCGCATAGGTGTTGTGCGCGGCGAAATTGAGGCCATCAGAACACACCGGGTCCTCGGGAACGCACACCTTGATGGTCTTGGCCGCATACGTCGGTCCGATGACCACCGGCGGCTGACCCAGGAAGTTCATGGCCCGCACATTGGGCATTCCGAACAGCACCACCGCGGCGACGTGATCGGCCACTTCAGGTGCTAATGGTTTCGGTACCGTTGCGGGATCAACGCCCTCGGGCACCGCATCCGAGGTGACAAAGCCCATCACGGCCGCGCCCTGCGAATAGCCGCCGAGCACCATCTTGGTCCTGGGGCATCCGTTGGCCGTGGAAACCACATGCGCGCCAGCGTCTTTGATGCCCTCGAGGCCGGTGTCCCACTGGTCGCTGGCGGGGTAGTTGACCGGGTACACGTCGAACGAGCCGGCGCGCACCCGCGAGCGCACAGCGTCAACGAACGCCTGTCCCGTCGGGCCCACGCCCGGTGGCTCACCGGTGCCGCGTGCGAACACCACCTCGACATCGGGACATCCCCGGGCGACGGCGAGGGGAACCGCGGCGGACGGGAGCACCGATGCCAGCGCAATACCTACAAATCCAACGACCAAATGCACGCGCACGTTTCGTATTCCTCGTCGTTTCGGGCCTGAGCGGAACCGCAGTGCACCGTTCGGCCGCAACGGACCAGAGTCGCATTGCTGGTGGCTGACGAGCACGCCGCGTCGTTTACAGCGTAAACAGCAGGGCTTACGTTGTAAACAGGTGGGCGCGATTGTTGGGTTGTCGGCGGCGACAGCCCTATTAGCGACGAGCCATCAGAAGTTCGATGCGATCGAGCAACGACTCGAGTCCCTCTTCGAACTCTGCGGTGCTGTGATCCTCGGACAACATCGGTTGTAACCGCTGCAGGCACGGGTAGCCCGTGAGATGCCGACGCGGTGGTTCGCCGTCGAGAATGGCCTCGTCCGGATGTAGTTCGGCGCCGTGGGCGTGCACTTCCAGAAGCAACTGGCCCAGCAGGAACGTGGTGTAGGCGCGGTAGGCGGCCACTGCCGCATCGTCGTCGAAGCCGTAGGAGAAGAGCGTCTCGAGGAAGGTTTCCATCCAGCGCAGGCTGCGCAGCGGCGGGCGGACCCATGGCGCTTCGGGCGCATGCGTGGCCAACAGCGGGAATATCTGCGGGTGTTCAAGGGCGATTTGGCGTACCCCATGCGCCAGGCGTACCAAGTAGTCCTGCCAGCCGTCCTCTTGACGACGCGCGGCAAGTTGTTCGGCGTGGAGGCGATCAACGATGCGGTCAATGATGCCGGTGAGCAGGTCACCACGACTGTGAACGTGGCGGTACAGCGCCATCGCCTCCACGCCGCAGGCCGCCCCCAGCCGACGCATGGTCAGCTGCGGCAGACCGTCGCGGTCAACGAGCGCGATGGCGGTATCCAAAACCACTTCGCGGGTCAACCGCGCGCCCCGGGGAGCATCGTCTCCATCAGCCGATGTCACCACCTGCTGGTCAGCATCGGCTATGTCACGCTGTGTGCGGTCGCGGCCATCACCGTTCACCGAATCGCCTCCTACGTTGGATCGGTGACGTGTCATCGAAGATTCGGCCTATACAAGTGGTGTTTGTCGACCAGATGCGGCGAGATGATCACCTCGGTAATTCTTTGTATCGCCGACTCTACAGCTGCTACCGATCGCAATAGGGGCGATTGCGGGCATCTCAGTAGATAAGGAAGCCGACCCGGCAGCGATTCCTGACTGGCGCGCTCGGCCCCGATAAGCGTCGAAGTCCGCGACCGCGGCAGCAACATCACGTCGACGCTTCTCAACGCCCGGTCGGCGCCGCTCCCGTCTATACGAGACCTGACGATTGCTCCGCGGTTCCGGCTGCGGTAACGGCCCCTGGTTCCCTCCAGACCTTTGGTGCCACAGACGGATTCGTGCCACTAGCCATCAACGGCGATGCACGCCAGGCGCGCTAAAATCCTTCTTAGCCGCTACGGCGGTCGCATCCCAGCGATAGAGTTTTTCTCGTGCGAGTGGACCGCGAGCGTGTCTTCGCCGCTGTCGCGAACGAGCGGCGCCGGATCGCGACACTGGTCGAAGGGTTGGACGACACCCAGCTGGCAACGCCAAGCCTGTGTGCCGGCTGGGACGTCAAGACGGTGGCCGCCCATCTCGCCTGCTCGGTCGCTGATGGACTCCCGCCGGCCATGACGATGGCTCTGCGCCGCGGCAGCCTGAACCGCGCGATTGATGAGCTCGCGCGTCGTCGTGCGCAGCGGCCGGCCGCAGAAATCGTTGCCACCCTGCGTCAGTGCGCCGATCACCCTTTGAGCCCGCCGGTGATCGGGCCGGTGGCTCCGTTCACCGATATCTTGATCCACGGCGGCGACATCAGCATTCCGCTCGGGCTCCCGTTTGATCCCGATCCCGAAAGCGTCGGGCTTGCGCTGGATTTCCTGACTGGGCCATGGCCCGTTGGCTTCGTGCGGCTGGGCCGACTGCGGGGCATCTCGTTGCACGGCACCGACATTGATCGATCCTGGCGTAAGGGAGCCGAAATCCGGGGCCGCGCGTCCGCTTTGATGATGGCCGTCAGCGGCCGCAGCGCGCTGCTGGACAAACTCGATGGGCCCGGACTGCCTGTACTGCGCCAACGGCTGCTGTCCGCTTGACGATGGGTGCATTGGTGCCGGGTAGGGGAGATGTGATCAGTCCGCGACCCATCGCTCCAGAGCGGCCAGCGATGCGACCAGGTAATCCTCAGAGAAAATGGGCATTTCACCAACGCGTTCTCGGAAGTGCTGCGGCGTGCCGCTCCAGTCGTAAGTGAGGGTGACGTCCGTGCGGTGGCCGTTGGGGGCGAGGTCGTAACGCCAGAACCACCCGCCGGGCACATGCCCGCCCGCGTCGTCGAGCACGCCCGGCATCCACCCGATGACACGGTTCTCGTCGAACACGTTGACCAGATTGTGCGTGACGTAGTCGCCTCCCGCCCGCGTGAGGTACATGTTCATCGCGAACATCTGTCCCGCGCCGGTGAGCGGCGCAGTGTCGACCGGGTCGCGGACCCAGTCGGTGGGCTCGGTGTCCTGGTGGCGCGCTGGGTCGACGAGGACAGCGAAAATCTCGGCCGGGGTCGCGGCGATGGTGCGGGTGACGACGTATCGTTCATCGCTGGCGCTCATGCGTTGTCCTCGTTTGTCCCTGGGCCGTAGGCGGCTGCGATAGCGGGGGAGTCGAGCCATCCGGAGTATGTGGGTCGCGAGGGCCAGCCTTCGGGTGAATCGAGCCATTCCTCCTGGCGGCCCCATGGCAGGACGTCGATCAACGCGAAGGTGTGACTGAGTTGTTCGGTGCCCCGCCCGTTCGTATGCCACGTGCGGTACACGGTGCCGCCGTCGCGTAGGAACACGTTGACGCCGAAACCGCCGCCGGGTGGCGCATCCATGTCGGCGGCGAAGGGGCTCTGCGATGACGAATACCAATCCATGCGATTGCCGACCTTGCGCTTGTAGGCGAGTGCTTCCTCGATCGGTCCGTTGGTGACAACGACGAACCGGGCGTCATAGCGGTCGAGGAACTCCAGCCGGGTGAACTGTGACGTAAAGCCGGTGCACCCGCTGCACTGCCACTCCGCGCCGTCCGACCACATGTGGTGGTAGACGATGAGCTGGGCGCGACCGTCGAACACGTCGACCAGGCGGATGGGCCCGTCGGCACCGATCAGAATGTAGTCGGGCAACTCGACCATCGGCAGTCGGCGGCGCTGCGCGGCGATCGCATCCAGCTCGCGGGTGGCGGCCTTCTCACGTTTGCGCAGTTTGTCGAGTTCGGCGCGCCAGGTTCGGTGATCGACCACAGGCGGCAAGGCCGCGGTTTCGGGGGGCATGGCATCTACCTTCGCTCTCGATTTGTTCGTCTGGAAGGACTGACTGCCGGAGCGCCCGGGATTCATCGGTAGGGATGGGCGGCCCGTCGATGCCGCCGCTAGCGATGTCACATGTTGCCGCCCCGTCCCGTCTAGCGAATGAGGAACAGACAAGCCAATTGTGGGAGAGGCGGCATGATGAAGCGCTTGAGTGGCATTGCGCGGGCATACCTGATCGCGGTGACGGCCTTTGTCGGGACGGTCACCACCGGCATCGGGATCTGGTGTGTGCTCGATCCGCCCTCATTCGCCCGTGCCGTCGGGTTTGGCGAGCACCAGCACTTTCTGCACGACGTGGGCGCGTTCCAGATAGGCCTGGGAATCACGCTGCTGCTCGCCCTGATCTGGGCGGACGCTCTGGCTGTCGCCCTCGCGGGGTTCATTGTGGCCAACACCGTGCATACCGTGAACCACGTGATGGACCTTGACCTGGGAGGTTCGCCCGCCCAAGCGTGGGCGCTCGGTGCGGTATCGGTGGCCCTGGTCGCGGCGTTCGTGCTGCGGCTACATCAACTGGGCTACGTACTGGGCAGCGTTCCCATGGCCACCAGCCAGACGTTGGCGCCATTGGTGCGCCAGAAGACGATCCGGCTGATCACCTTTCGCAAGGACGGCACCCCCGGCTCGAGCCCCGTCAGCATCGTCGTGGACGGCGATCGCGCCTACTTCCGGAGTTTCGAGCAAGCGGTCAAGATCCGCCGGATCCGGCGTAACCCAACCGTCGAATTCGGGCCGTCCACGGGGTCGGGCAAGCCGACGGGACCCGTGCAACCTGGCGTCGTGCGCTTGCTCGACGGAGATGAGTATCGGCAGGTGGGGCGCCTGCTGCGGCAGAAGTATCCCTTCCTGCACGGCGTCCTGGTCCCGTCGGCGCATCGCTTGATGCGGTCCAAGTTCGGTCGCACGGTCCACGCGGAGCTGACCCCGTCGTCTCGATTCGAGTAGCCCAACGTCGCGCTTCCAGGTTCAGCAACGCCACTCTTCAACGTGCCACCGCGGTCGAGATATCGGGCGAGGTTTCTCAGCGATTCTGATCCGCGCGCACCGGTGGCAGGCTTGCACGGGTGAGCGATGTCGTGCGGGATTTCGAGTCTCAGCGGCCGCGTCTGTTCGGGTTGGCATACCGGCTGTTGGGGTCGGCGAGCGAGGCGGAAGACGCCGTGCAGGACGCGTACCTGCGCCTGCACCGCGCTGATGCGGAGGCCATCGAATCGCTGCCGGCCTGGCTCACCACGGCCGTCACGAACCTGTGCCTCACCCGGCTCACGTCGGCCCGCGCCCGCCGGGAGGTCTACCCCGGCCCGTGGCTTCCCGAACCCGTTCTCACCGACGACCGGACGCTCGGGCCGCTCGAGACCGCCGAACAGCGCGAGTCGGTATCGATCGCGCTGCTGAGCCTGATGGAGCGACTCGGGCCCACCGAGCGTGCGGCGTTCGTGCTCCGAGAAGCGTTCGCCTACAGCCATTTCGAGATCGCCGAGATCCTGGAAACCTCGGAAGCCAATGCCCGCCAGCTGTACCGGCGGGCGCGCCAGCGGCTGGGTGAGCCCCGGCGGCGCTTCCAACCGGACCGGGCGCAGTGGCGGCGCCTCGTCGAACGGTTCTTTACCGCCGCCCGAGCCGGCGACGTGGACGGACTCGTCGAAATCTTGACCGACACCGTGACGTCGACGGCCGATGGCGGCGGCAAGGTGGCGGCCGCCCGGCGCGTCGTCTCGGGCCGCGATCGGACGGCCCGCTATGTGGCGCGCGTGTTCGGCAGGAACCTGGCGCAGGCGGGTCCGCGTCTCGACGTCGCCGAGATCAACGGCGAGCCCGCGATGCTGGCGTTCGACGGCGACACGCTGGCCGGCGTCCTGTGCTTCGACATCGCCGGGGACCAGATAGCGGCGCTGCGGGTCTTGGCCAATCCGGACAAATTGCGCTTTCTTGCCAAGCAGTTGTCACATCCGGTGGCGCCATCCGGTTCATAAGACGTGACGAACTGTGTACTCGTAACCGGCGGCACCGGAACTGTAGGCCGCGTCGTCGTCGACCAGCTGACGGCCGCGGGCAAGGACGTCCGGGTCCTGAGCCGCGGACGGCGCCCGAACCAACGCGCGGACGTCGAACATGTCGTGGGGGACGTGCAGACCGGTGCTGGGCTCGATGCTGCGCTGGACGGCGTCGACACGATCGTGCACTGCGTCTATCCCACCGAGCACCTGGTCGCGGCTGCCAAACGGGCGGGTTCAGCGCATCTGCTGTACGTCTCCATCGTCGGGATCGATCGCGTTCCCTTCGCCTTCTACCGCAGAATGCTCGCCAACGAACGCACGATCGCCGAGTCGGGCGTGCCATGGACGGTGCTGCGGGCGACGCAGTTTCACGACCTGATCGCTTTCGTATTGCGCGTGCTCGCGAAACCGCCGGTCATGGCGCTGCCGTCAGGCCTGAAATTCCAACCGGTCGACGTGCGCGACGTGGGCGAACGGTTGGCGGGTTTGGCCCTCGGCGAGCCGATCGGGCGCGCACCAGATTTCGGGGGTCCACAGGCGCGTACGCTCGACGATCTCGCCCGCAGCTACCTGGCGATTGCCGGTAGGCGTCGTCCCATGGTCCCGATCCGATTGCCCGGCAAGGTATTTGGTGGGATTCGTGGCGGCGGGCTGCTGACCCCCGAGCACACCGCCGGCACGATCACGTTCGAGCAATACCTCGAAGAACAGCAAGCCGCCGGCCGGCTGCCGTACCGCGACGCCATCCGCGCTTACTTGAGGCGACGATGACCAGCCCCGTGCTGCGCGGCGGACTGTGGTTTTTGGCATTCGTGGAAGTCGCGGTCGGGCTCGTCGCGACGCTGGCTCCTCGGGCCTTTTACGACTATGTCCCGTGGGTCGATCGCATCCCGCCCTACTCCGAACACCTCATGCGCGATTACGGCGCGATGAACCTCGCGCTGGCACTCGTCGTCGTCGCCGCCGCGATGACGATGGAACGACGCTTGGTCCGGGTCGCACTGGGCGCCTACCTGCTGTTCGCAGTCCCGCACTTGGTCTT
Source organism: Mycobacterium sp. 5-140-3-2 (assembly GCF_035666375.1). Lineage (NCBI taxonomy): Bacteria > Bacillati > Actinomycetota > Actinomycetes > Mycobacteriales > Mycobacteriaceae > Mycobacterium > Mycobacterium sp. 5-140-3-2. Next base: position 2,595,661 of record NZ_CP142025.1, on the reverse strand, counting down.
CCACGTCACACACCTCGAGAACGTCACGACGACGGCCGCGGTTGCGCAGACCACAACCCTCGCGATCGCCACGCTGCCGACCGGGTTGCTGATCCTCACCCGAGGGCGCGACTAAGGGGAGTCCGGGGACGGATCAAGGCTAGATTTCATGACGGTTTCGGTTGGGCAAAGGTACTGCGGCTTACCCGCGATGCGAGGCCCGATGTCGCCTCTGCGGCTTTAGTGTTGCTGGTATGGCGGGAGTGGACAATTGCGTGAAGCGCTGGCGCACAGCGCTTCACGCGGCCGTGGCGGCCTTGATGGTTGTCATACTCGGACTCGCCATCACGCCGGCAGCTCACGCGGCCGCTGCCACGGCAACGTTATCGGTGTCCCATTCGTGGCAGAGCGGTTTCATCGCCCACTTCACCGTCACCAACTCGAGCATGGCGCCGCTGAACGATTGGAAACTCGAATTCGACTTGCCGGCGGGCGAATCCGTCTTGCACGCGTGGAACAGCACCGTCACGCAGACTGGCACGCACCATGTGCTCACTCCCGCGAATTGGAATCGCGTCATTGCGCCCGGTAGTTCGGCCACAGGTGGTTTCAGGGGCGTGCTGAGCGGTACCTACTCACCACCGGTGAATTGCGTGCTCAACGGGCAATATCCTTGCACTTAGCGCCGACGGTGCACTGAGCCTGTGCCGCTCCGGGGCCCACCGGCCCAAGCCGGGCGCCGATGCGCTTCTTGCCGTGCAGCGGCGAGTTCGTTGCCTCCGAGCGCAGCGCAACGCACTACGTAGCCAAAAACTTCGGAGGTAGAGAATGCCACCAACGAAGGGATCGTGGGATCCCGCCACCAGCGTAGGAACCACGGCGACGATGGCGGCCGCGGCGCGGGCCATAGCGACCGCCAATGGTGACATCAACGATCCCTTCGCCGAGCCGTTGGTCCGCGCGGTCGGCGTGACCTTTCTGACCCGCTGGGCTACCGGTGAGCTGTCCGCGTCGGATGTCGACGTGGAGGGCAGCCCGTGGGGCCTGGCACAGATGCCCGCGTCGATCGCGGCGCGCACACGGTACTTCGACGAATTCTTTGCGGATGCCGCCGCGGCTGGCATCCGCCAGGCCGTCATCCTCGCCTCGGGCCTGGATACCCGCGCGTATCGGTTGGGGTGGCCCGGAGGGATGACGGTGTTCGAGATCGATCAACCGGCCGTCATCGAGTTCAAGACAACGACGCTGACCAGTCTTGGCGCCGAACCCAAAGCCGACGTGCGCCCCGTCGCGACCGACCTGCGCCAGGATTGGCCGACGGCGCTGAACGCGGCGGGCTTCGAGCCCAACAGAGCTTCGGCGTGGATCGCCGAGGGGCTGTTTGGCTACCTGGCACCCGGGGCCCAGGACCAGCTGCTCGACACCGTCACCGCGCTCAGCGCGCCAGGAAGTCGACTCGGCACCGAGGCCGTCCCGAATACGGCCGACATGGACCCCGACGCGGCCCACGAACGCATGCAGGCGGCGACCGCCAAGTGGCGCCGGCACGGCTTTGAACCCGACTTCACCGTGATCGAGTTCGAGGGCGAGCGCCACGACGTCGGCGCGTACCTCGACGCGCGCGGCTGGACATCGGTCGCAACTCCAATGGGTCGACTGCTCGCGGACCACGAGTTGGGGCCGATCCCACAGACCGACGACAATCGACAAACGATGAACGGTGTCACCTACTACACGTCGACGCTGGGCACAGGGCGGGCTATCAGTGGAATCCTGGGAGGATGACCAAGCGCATCCTCAACGTCGTCTCCAACGTCGCCCATTACGACGACCCCGCCGAGCCGACCGGGCTGTGGCTCTCCGAGTTGACGCACGCCTATGACGTCTTCGCCGAAGCGGGTTACGAACAGACGATCGTCAGCCCGAAAGGCGGCGCTTCACCGCTGGAGCCGCGCTCGTTGAAGTTCCCCAGTTTCGGCAAGAGCGCCAAGGCCTGGAAGGCCGACGATACGAAGATGGCGCTGCTGGCCCGCACCGCCGCACCCGATGAGATCGACTCGACGGCCTATGACGCGATTTACTTCACCGGCGGCCACGCGGTCATGTATGACTTCCCGGATAGCGAAGGCCTGCAACGCATCACGCGCGAGATCTTCGAGCACGGGGGAGTCGTGTCCTCGGTCTGCCACGGCTACTGCGGCCTGCTCAACACCAAGCTGTCGGACGGATCGCTCTTGGTTGCCGGGCGCAAGCTCACCGGGTTCGCCTGGTCGGAGGAGGTCCTGGCCCGGGTCAACAAGCTGGTGCCTTATAACGCCGAAGCGGAAATCAAGAAGCGCGGCGCCCGCTACGTTAAGGGTCTGATTCCCTTCGCCTCGCACGTCGTTGTCGATGGGCGGCTGGTCACAGGCCAGAATCCGGGATCGGCCAAGGCTACCGCCAAGAAGATCGTCTCGGTGCTGGGCAGCTGACAAAGCTGCGGTGATCCTCCGTTAGGTGCCCTGGCTCGCCGTCGATGACCGCGGGTAAGTTCGTTCGGAGCCACGACGACCGCCTGCCTTAGGGAAGACGCGAGAGGAAGCTCATGAGAACCATCGCATACCGCCACGCGGCAGTCGCCGGCCTGGCCGCCGTCGCACTGATTGCTGTGGGCTGCGGCAATGGCAAGAGCGTCGACGCGTCGGCACCGCCTCACGCAGGGGCGAGCGCCACCTCCACGTCTAAACCCCCGGCGCCGCCCGCGGAGGTGAAGCTCATCGGTGAGGGCAACGTCGAGGTGATCCTGACCGGCCCGATCGCCGCCAAGTACTCGTCGGCAACCCAGGATCAGAAGCAGGCCCTCGGCAAACCGCTGACGGGTGACCGCAACGCGGGAAAACGGGAGAGCGGCTTGGTATTTCAGCAGTTTCAGGGTGGCGTGATCACCGCCAGGAACGACGCGGCCGGTACACCCGCGTTTATCACCACGGGCAAGATCCGGGAGGCATGGAATGTTCCGCGCGACCCGAACGGCGCGCCCGCGATCACCGGCAATAACGGGTCGGCGGGACCGCTGGGCTTTCCGACCAGCGACGTGAACACCGTTGGCGATCTGCTTGTATCGAACTTCGAGCACGGCAAAATCGAGTACAACCCGAAGACCGGCCAGGTCGAAGTGACGGTAAACGGCAACGTCGTACCATCCGGGCTGTAGCCCGCGGCCCCAACTCCCAGTCACGGGTCGTCGTCTGGCGCCAACAGACGAATGTTGATCTGAAACACCCCCTGCTGAGGAATTGTCAATTCCTGTGGATGGGTGATCTGTTTCCCGCTTCCCCGACATTGCGTTGTGGCGGTGATCGCGTCGGCGGGAGGCGTTGATCAGGAAACGCGGTCAGAGGCGGTTGGCGGCGGCTGCGATGAATTCGTCGAGTTGGTGGTTGGGTTCGTCGCCGCCCATGGACACCGCAGTTAGTAGATCCCAGGTGGGGTGGTATTCAAACTGGCCGCTGGCGTGCATCCAGTGCCGCAGGAAGCGATCTGCGACGGCTTGTCCGTGGTGCATGGCCAGGTTCACGCGGAAGTGGGCGATATCCTCCTGGACGGGTCCGGCGCACGACGAGACCCAGTCGACAAGTCCGGATATTTTGCCTTGCTGCCACAAGATGTTGCCGGGATGAAAATCGCGGTGTAAGAACACACGGTCGCTGCTTGGGCGCACGTCATGGTACGTGGTGACGGCGCGTTCCCATGCCCACCGGTAGCGGGTCCACGTCGGTGGGGCGTTCTCCGGCGGGTAAGGCTCCCTCCGGCGTAACTGTTGCGGCGCCGGTATGGCATGAATCGTCATCATGACGTCGATGACGGCGTCCAGCCATGGGTCCAGCTCTGGTGGGTCCCACACGACGGCGCCTGGCAGTGCGGTCATCAATACGGTGGGCACACCGGTGTCCTGTCCGTGCGGGTCGGCGGCAATCACCTTCGGCGCTGGAACCGATGTGTCGGCCAAAAGACCTAAGATCAGTACCTCGTTCGCAGGAGCCCACGGCTCGTCGCGGATCCAGTCCAAGACGAATCGCTGCAGGATCACAGCGCTTCGGTTATCGAGAACAAGACGGTGAATCGCCGCGGACTGGCCGCCTTCCAACGGCCGCTGCGCAATGACCTGACATTTTGTCTGGCGCTCAACCCATGCCAGTACGCCCGGTGGAACTGGAGCACGCAACTGATCGTGCAACTCATCATCAATGTCGAATCCGTACGGCGGCATCCGCCTTATCCTGTCGAACGGGCCGAGCCGTCGATCACCTCAGGCGGATTAATTCCACACCAGAGGGAGTCGATGTCATAGCCAAAGCTTGCCTCAGGCCACCAAGGCTAATCGCGACGTGCGATAGCGGAACCGTCCGGATTACCGGTAACACTGCATATTCGAATCCGTCGTATTCAGGCGCCAGTCCCGATGTCATGCCTTCAGAATCGCCGAGTGGCCAGCGCAATGCCGAGCGCGATTTCGAGGGGACGGGCGTTGCGCATGGTCCATTGTTCCTGGAGCGGGGAGGTTGTGCTGCGACCGTTAAGGAGCGTTGCCGCAATCTTGATCTCGCACTCTTACCGTGGGTATACGAGATAACGCCTGTTGGCGACCGCAATCCTGGGGGTTCATATGACGACCGCAATCGCCGCGCTTGAGGCAATCGAGAAGGATGCGGACGACGCGAACGATCTTCTCTTGGCGGTCGCAGCAATCAACGCGGTTGCGCCCCTAAGGGAAACCGCTCTTGTCGACGAACCGCGTTGGCGCCTCACGGAAGAAGAGATCGTGGGCGTGTCGATTACGGTGATTTGGGTGTCCCTCATGGTGGTGATCAGCGTCGCCGTGGGCACGGCCTTGACGATGAGTTAGCGACCGGAGCTCACTGATCAGTCAACCCGCACACAGGGTGAGGCGCTTTTCAGCGGTTGCATATGGGCACATTCCACCATGCAAAAGCTGGTGGTGCAGTGTGCACACGGGATTAGATTCGCGAGCTGGTTGCCTCAGATCCTCCTCGGTGAGCACGGCCTCCAGCGGGCCTGATTCATCAGATGAACCCGGCGTAGTTCTGCCGTCTGGCGCATAAGCCCACGCCAGCCCTGGGTCAGATTGCACCGCAACATCTTTGATGTCGGCGCTTAACCGACTTATTCCATGGACGCTCGCGCTGCGTGCTCTGCGACGAGCATGAGCGGCGCGTTGGTATTGCCGGAAGTGGCGGCAACACCTTATCGCACGTCGCCGCTTGGACGACCCGCATGGAGGTTCCACTGGCCGCAGTCGGGGGCCAGGACGTCGTTGACGTCCACTTCGAATCCGCCGACCTTCGGCCCGGGATTGGACGCGGTGCTCACGACGCGCTGGTAGAGAACAGCGGCGGGGTGGACCTGATCACCGGACCAGGCTCGAGTTTGCCAGGCCCACCGGCGGCCAGGTGTGCTCGAAGACCCGATAACGCCATCGGCCGCGGCCCACTGGCAGACCCTGACACCTCCGTAGACCCCGGTGCGCTGAACCCCAAGAACTGAGTTGATTCCGCGAAACCACGGCAGCGCGGTGTGAATCCAGGTGTTGCGGTTGATGTCCTCGTCGATGGTGAAGAAAATCGGCGCACTCTGGCCGCCGCCTGCCGCGGTGTGCAAACGCCAGGCGGTGCGCGCATCCGCGACGCCGCCCGCGTAGCCCCGCGTGAAGTCTGACGGTGTCGACCCGCCCGGCTTGCCGTATTGGTAGTTACTGACAATCACCAAACCCGCGGCTGTCAGTGAGTCGGCGTAGGACCGAGTGATGGGCTTGGCGCCGAACGAGGAGCCGGGACGTGACAACGAGACGTAGTTGACCACCCCGCTATAGCCGGCAGCCCGGATCTGCTGCGCCGGAATCTGGTGTGCGGCAAAGTCGATCAGCTGAGGGGGAGCGGCGGCAGTCGCTGTCGGCATGCCGCAAGCTACCGATGCGGCACCCAGACCGGCCAACGTGGCGGCGTAGCGCAGCGCGTCGCGCCGGGAGACAGTGCGCAATGGCACATCGGTGGCGGCAGAGGGCAAATTGCGCACGGCGCAAGGTTAAACATGTGACTGTTGTTACCGATAGTGCTGCGCCAGTCGAAACGCGGTTGCATGCCCAAATAGATACCAAGCGGTGATCGTTCGGCTATAACCGCGAAAGGACATGCGGGAGAACGACCTACCGACGATCGCCCGCGCTGCGCGCTCGGCGATGCGCATGGTCGGCGCGTTGGTGTTGCCGGAAGTGATGGTGGGCATAGCCGAAGCATCGGCCGGTAAACATCCATATTGGATTGGTGCATATCCGTCCCGCGCCGCAGCAGGGAGGGTCTTTAGTCACGATGGCAACTTCACCGCGGGTCACCCTGCTCGCCGCGCAGTGCAGGAGCACGACTGTGCTGTGGTCGCTAAGGACCGTTACCGCAATCGTGATCTCGCGCTCGTATCTTCGGATATACGAGAAAGCCGAAGCTTCGACCGTCCATTAACGCCTATCGGCGTCCCGGGGGCTGATATGACGACCGCAATCGCCGCGCACGACCCGGTCGACAAAGACGCGGCCGACGGGCATGATGATCTCCTTTTGGCGGGTTAGCCCGACGCAGCTTCGCGCCTCTACGGCGAACGGAACCTTGAGCAGACCATCAGCGCGCGGACGGCCGCCAACCCTGTGAGATCAACGTCCGCCTCACTGATACCGCAAATGCCGCAACGATAGCCTTGCTCGGCTCGAAGGGCGTGGTACTGCTCAGGGTTTGAGTTGTCCGCACCCATTAACGGGAGAGCAGCGGATCAACTCCAAGTCTGACGGTGTCAATGTCATGCCCAACTCATGCCGCAGGACACCGATACTGATGGCAACGTCCGAGAGTGGAGCCTTCTCCCGATTACCCGACATAATGTCGCTTATCGGCATAATGCTCACCGGCGCAAGGCGGCTAGCGCGCCCGCGTCGGGGCTAAAACGAGTCCAGTAACCCTTGTCCACTGCCTTCCATGGCAGCAAGCCGAGAACGCTCAGTTGGCAAATCTGTCGCGTGGGTACGCGCCAGTCGCGCGAATGAACCAACTCTTGTGATCGTCTGATCGAGCGCTTCCGCACGACATCGCGCGCAGCCCATTGAGTGATCCTCGGCCTCGCTCGCCTGACCGGGCCTTTACCGCCATCATTACGTCACAGTGACGAATTGCGTTGTGGCGGCGGGCACATAAGGCCCGCACCAATGTGCGGCCAATGCGGGTCCGATGCTGGGCGCGGACGCGCTACGGCCCCGATCCCACCTCGCCGCGCTCGGCGAGGGTACGTACGAGGCGCTACTCCGGCGGCGGGGGCGCCACTGGCTGGCACGCATTGGCCCCCGGGTTCCACCAGTTGCCCGGACCGCAATCAGGGGGTGCCGTCGGCTGGCACGCATTGGCCCCGGGATTCCACCAATTGCCAGGACCGCAATCAGGGGGCGGCGGTGCCACCGGCTGGCACGCATTGGCCCCCGGGTTCCACCAGTTGCCGGCACCGCAATCCGGGGGCTGGGCGGAGGCCACGCCGGACGATACCGCCGCCACGTAGGCCATTGGTCCTAATGCCACCGCCACGGTGCACACGACGCGACGAACGAACACACTCATCGAGCCCTCCCATCTCAGGCGTCCAGACTTTAGCTGGGCGTGAGTGTAAACCGACTACCCAATCCGGCGGCCTCGCAATCACTACCTCGCACTTTTACGCAGCGGCTTCCGGGCCCCCGCGAGGTGGGTGGGAATCCCCGACCCGCCCGATTCGTCACGGTGACGATTATGCAAGGCGGTAAGCGCTACTGCGATCACATCGTGGCCGGCTCGGCTTACGACTCCTTCGTCGGGCGCAGAGAGCTCCACGAGACTCCGATCACCACGAGACAGTGTAAGGATATGGCGGAGAAGAGACACCGGGTCGCGCTACAGACCGCACCCGACCACCGTATCCCCTTCCCCACCGTGGAAAACCCTATGGCCTAATTACGTCACTGTGACGGAATTGCCTTGCGGCGCGGCCATATTGAGACGGTACGATGTCACGCGTTGCGATAGTGAACCATCGGAACGTGCACTGTGACTGTCCCATCAATTGCGCGTCGGAAAATACATCTCCTGTTTCACCGTGCACACCAGTTCGCCGGTGCGGTTGAACATCGTCCCACTCGCCAGTGCCAGCGAACCGGCGCTACTCGGCGAGGACCGGTCGTAGAGAAGCCAATCCGACAACGCCGCCGGACCGTGGAACCACACCGAATGGTCGCGCTGCGCCGATGCCCCGACACCGCCGCGTGCGGCATATGCCGGTTCGGTCAACGTCACCGCCGACAGGTACGCCACCAGGCTGGCGGTCAGCACCGGGTCACCGGGAACTCGCCCGTCGGGTCGCCACCACATCGGCGCGCGGGCGGGCGGAGCAGCCTCGGTGTCGATGATCCGGCGCTCGAACCAGCGCAGGCTCGCCCACCGCCCTTGGGCGCTCTCGTCGGATTCCGCGAGATGCGGGGCAACCCACGGCAAGGATTCCGGGCTGGAAGCCGGCGGCATAGGTGGCTGATAGACGACCTGCGCGGGAGCGAAATCGGCGACTTTGAACGACGACATGGCCTCCATCAGAATCTTGCCGTCTTGGCGTGCGGTGACCCGTCGAGCAGAAAACGTCCGGCCTTCTTGGAGGTCGACGACCTCGAAATCAACCGGGTGACGCGAGTCGCCGGGCCGCAGGAAGTACGTGTGGACGCTGTGCGGCGTTCGGCCCGGTGCGGTATGGCTTGCCGCCAACAACGCCTGAGCCGAGATGTGCCCACCGAGTATATGGTTGGCGGGCGCGGGAAGCTGCCGCCCGACGAAAAGCCACTGATCGACTCGGTCGAGCTCCAAGGTGGCGAGCACGTCGCCGAGCGAAGATGACATCACGACGTATCTTGCCGGATCCTCACTCACGCGCTGAGTCGCCGGTACCGTTGCAGCCGCCGCAACGCCGGTGCCGACGCCGACCCCGACACAGGCTGCAGCGCGTCATCGAGCCGCGCGCGTACGGCGGGGATGTCGAGATGCATCCCGATCGCCACGAGGCAATTGGCCATTGCTCCCGACGGCGCCTTCGCGATGTGGACGGCGCCACCCACCAAGTTGATCACGTATTCGCGCACGGTCGCGCGCTCCCACACAGCCACAATGCCTTTCATCCTGAACACCTGCGGAGGCGGCTGTTCGAGAAGATCGACCAGGGCGTCGGGGTCGATACAACCAGCGCCGGCCACGGTGACCGCATCAGCATGGACGTGGTCATGCTCGTGCTCGGGCACCAAGTCCAGGAACGAGAGCTGGCCAACCTGTCCGGACGTGCCAGACGCGTCGAAGAGCAGCTCCGGGTCGATCCGGCCACCCGATGTGCCCACGACATGAACGTGCGGGTTCCGTTGCGCCGCACGCTGTGTGACGCGCTGCACCACAGCCGACCTCTCGCAGTCAGGCACTTGGTCGAGCTTGTTGACAACGATCAGCGACGCCGCACCATAGCGGACCGGCGGTAGCGTCCCGGAGTCGACGGTGTCGAAATGGTTCACCGCATCGACGACATCCACGAGTCCCCCCGGCCGGACCCCCCGTATCTCGCTGAAACCGATGATCCGCGCGATCGCCACGGGGTCGGCCAGACCACTGGCCTCGACGACGATGGCATCAAGGCGCCGGGCCGGATCCGCGAGTTTGACGAGTGCGTCGTCGAGCCCACCGCCATCGGGCAGGCAACAGATGCATCCGCCGGCGATCGAGGCCGGTTCGTCGACCTGACCGGCCACCAGAGAAGCGTCGATGTTGATGTCGCCGAAATCATTCACCACGACACCGATTCGGGTGCCGGGATGGCGCAACAAGTGGTTGAGCAGCGTCGTCTTGCCAGCGCCGAGATGACCGGTGAGCGCGATGACGGGTATCGCAGCCAATGCCCTACCTTCCGCACCGACATCCGGACGTCCGATGCTAACCGGCGCCATATCACGGTCGGATCGTGCCCCGCGGCACAGGGAGATACTCACGCCCCGGCGCGTAATAGAGCATCCGCTCTGTTATGGTGGTTGCATGCCGCGGCCCCGCCTTCACGATCCCGACGCCGTACTCGACGCCGTCGAGGACCTGGTGGCGCGGTCGGGCCCGAGCGCGGTGACCATCCGGGCGGTCGGCGCGGCCGTGGGTGTCTCCAACGGCGCTGTGTACCACACGTTCACATCGCGGGGCGGGCTGATGGGCCAGGCTTGGCTGCGGGCTGGCCGGCGTTTCCTGGCGGTACAGACGGCACTTGTCGACGACGCCGCGACCGGTACCGACCCGGGCGGTCCCATCGAAGCGGTGGTGGCCGCCGCCGACGCGCCGGTGGTTTTCACTGAGCAATATCCCGGCTCATCGACGCTGTTGTTGCGTGTGCGCCGCGAGGAAGTACTCGCCGACGATGTCCCCGACGACATTGCCGACGAATTGCGACGCCTCGACAAACTTCTCGTCGATTTGATGGTGCGGCTTGCGGTCGCGGTGTGGGAGCGCAAGGACGCGGCGGCGGTGGACACGATAACCAGCTGCGTCGTCGACCTGCCCACCGCGTTGCTGCTTCGGCGAGACCGCCTCGGAAGCGCCACAGCGCGAGCGCATCTGCGCGCGGCCGTGCGCGCCGTGCTGGAGATCGGCCCTCCCGCCCCGCGGCAACGACGCGGCTGACCGATGAGAACCATGAAAGAAGTCAGGGGAACACATGGCTGTAAAACTGGATTACGACGACAAGATCGCCATCATCCGGCTGGGCGACGATGAGAACCGTTTCTCCCCAGCATTTTTGGATGACGTTGAGGCCGCGCTCGATCAGGTCATCTCGGACGGCGCCCTGGGGCTGGTCACCACCGCCGGCGGAAAGTTCTACTCCAACGGGCTGGATCTGGACTGGCTGAGCGCCCACACCGACCGGGGCTCCTGGTACATCAATCGGGTGCACCGGCTGCTCGCGCGCGTGCTGACGCTGTCCGTTCCCACCGCCGCCGCCGTGGTCGGTCACGCGTTCGGTGCCGGAGCAATGCTGGCGATCGCGCACGACTTTCGCGCCATGCGCGACGATCGCGGGTACTTCTGTTTTCCCGAGGTCGACATCCGCATTCCGTTCAACCCGGGCATGGCCGCGCTCATCCAGTCCAAACTCACTCCTCGCGCCGCGGTGGCCTCGATGACTACGGGCCGTCGGTTCACCGGGCCCGACGCAGCACAATTCGGCCTCGTCGACGTCGCCTGTCCGGCGGACGCGGTCACCGGCACGGCCGTCGACCAGATTCGCCCATTCGGAGGCAAGGACCCGGGCACGCTCGGAGCGATCAAACAGACGATGTTCGGTCACGTCGTGCGCGCACTGACCGACAGCGACGAGGCGCTCTGAAACGGGCTGTGCCGCTTGGCCAATGCGTCCGCAGCCGGGCCGACACGTGACGGCGCGAATACCGCTGAAACTCGTTCAAATTCCCACGCATGGACATTACCTGCGTCCTGTATGGTCAGCATGTCTGCCGGCGCGAGGGAACAGAGGCATCCGATGGCAAACGGCCTTCCCGATAACGCCTACACGTCGCCCCATGTCTTGGATCCCGGTCTTCGCAAAGTGGCTCGATTCCTGCCCCGGGGTTACGCCTTGCACCGCGGTCTGAAGCTGCAGCGCGCCATCATGAACCTGATGGGCAACGCCGGCCGCATCCGCACCGTGCCGGTGGCCGCGGTCAACGAGCACGTCAGCGTCCGCCTGCACCGTCCGGCCGGCCTTGCCGACCACGCACCGGCGCTGCTGTGGATCCACGGCGGCGGCACCATCATGGGCCACGCCGCCCAGGACGACAAGTATCTGCGCCAACTGTCTCAGCTCACCGGCGTCGCGATCGCGGCGGTCGAACACCGGCTAGCCCCCGAACACCCCTACCCGATACCGGTCGAGGACTGTTATGCGGCCCTGCTCTGGCTGGCGCGCCAGCCATGGGTGGACCCGGATCGAGTCGCCGTCGGCGGCGCCAGCGCCGGCGGGCATTTCGCCGCCGCGGTGGCGCAGCGGGCGCACGACCGCCAGGACGTCAAAATCGCTTTCCAAATGCTGGTGTATCCGATGCTCGACGATCGCACCGGCGCCCGGCGTGACGGCCCCAGGCGGATCATGTGGACCGAATCCGATAACCAATTGGCCTGGCAGTGGTACCTCAATGGGGCCGATCCCGAAGAGGCGGCACCGGCCCGCCGCAAGGATTTGTCGGGCTTGCCGCCCGCCTGGATCGGCGTGGGAACGCTGGACCTCTTTTACTCCGAGAGTCTGGAGTACGCGCGACGCCTGCGCGAGGCGGGCGTCCCGGTGCAGGAGGAGATCGTTCCGGGCGCGTTTCACGCGTTCGACCAGATCGCCGACAAGGCGGCGATCTCGGCGAAGTTCTTCCAAAGCCAATGCGACTATTTGCGGGGCGCCCTCACCCCCAGCGGATGACCGGCCCGAACCCACCTCTTGCACCACAGCGGCTGGCCGAATGATGTTGCGCAAGAACAGGGCTGGTGCGAGGCGGCGAGAACGCGGAACGCCGCCGCTCGCCCTGGACGGTGCCGGGCGGCCTCGCCTCCGCACCGCCAGATGGCACCTTTTGACTGCAAACTGTGCACAACGTGCAACTATATGAGCATGGCCAATCCCCTGGGGCTACGCGAGCGCCGCCGCCGGCAGACGAGCGCCGACATCCGCGACGCCGCCGTACGGCTCACGCTGGAACGGGGATTCGACAAGGTCACGGTCGACGAAATCTGCGCCGAAGCCGGCGTCTCGACCCGCACGTTCTTCAATTACTTCCCCAACAAAGAGTCCGCACTCGCCTACGGCCCCTCTGACATACCCGCCGAGCTGGCCGAGGATTTCGTCGCCGCCGGACCCGCCCCCTACTCGGTCGTCCTCGCGGAACTGATCACCCTGGCGGCACACCACCTGCGCGACGTCCCCCCTCGGCGCGAACACGCAGCTCACATGCTCGAACTCGCGAAGACTTCGCCCGCCGTCCTGGCGGCGTTCCTCGCCGATCTGGAACGATTCCAGAACCAGTTGACGGACATCATCGTCCGCCGCCAGGCGATGCAGCCCGACGACGAGATGGCCGCGCTGATTTCCGCGCTGGCGCTGACGGCGGTGCGGTCGGGCCTGGAACGCTGGGCGAGCGGGGAGGCGAGTGAAACCGCCGACACGCCGATGCCCTATGTTGAGCGTGCCGCCGCGCTGGTGAACAGCATCTTCACGAAGTGACCTGAAACACCAGCAGCAAATGTTGCATACACTGCAAGGTATGCACATCATGTACTATGCGCTGGTGGCGTTACCCGGGGAGGCTTCAGCAACAAGGTGAGCCGGGTGTCGCCGCCGGGGACGTCGGCAGTGGGGATGGGCGACTTTCACCGCGTTTGACGGTCTTGCGCGCACGAACCAAGCAATCCACGCAATTCGTTGTTGATCGGTGCGACTGTGGGCACTCACCTGTCCACGACCTCCAGTCGCGCAAACGCTGATCCGCGTCACGTCCGCGTGATGAGGAAGGGATCACCCAGGTGCAGATATCGAGACTTGTGCGCAACGCCTGGCTGCCGCTGTTGATCGTGGCGGTGGTGCTGGTCGGCGGGTTTGCCGTCGTTCGGGTCAAGTCGTTCTTCGGCGCGCACGACACGGGCGTCATGACCAGCCCGCGACTCGATGAGTCCAAGCCGTTCAAGCCCAAGGTCGTCAAATACGAGGTCTTCGGCTCGGCCGCCCAAGCCAACGTGAACTACCTGGATCTGTCCGCCGACCCGAAGCGGATCGACGGCGCGCCACTGCCGTGGACGCTGGTCCTGAGCACCACCGCCCCTTCGGTGTTCCCGAACCTCTCGGCACAAAGCGACGGCAACTCCCTCGGTTGCCGCATCACCATCGATGACGAAGTCAAGGACGAGAACCTCACCCACGGCGTACACGCCCTGACCTTCTGCATGGTGAAATCCGCATGAGCACAACGTTCAACGACGCCCGCACCGACACCATCCCCGTTGTCGACGAACCCGTTCGGGACAAGATCCCCCGGCTCATCCGGACGTTCGCCGTACCGATCATTCTCGGCTGGATCGCGATCATCGCGGTGCTCAACGTCTCCGTCCCCCAGCTGGAGGAGGTCGGCAAGATGCGCTCGGTGTCGATGGCACCGGATGACGCGCAGTCGGTCGTCGCCACCAAGCGCATGGGCGCGGTGTTCAACGAGTACAAGTCCAACAGCTCGGTGATGATCGTCCTCGAGGGCCAGAATCCGCTGGGCGCGGACGCGCACGCCTACTACGACGACATCGTCAAGAAGCTCGACGCCGACACCAAACACGTTGAACACGTACAGGATATGTGGAGCGATCCACTCACCGGAGCGGGCGCGCAGAGCAACGACGGCAAGGCCGCCTACGTCCAGGTCTACCTCGCCGGTAACCAGGGCGAGGCCTTGGCCAACGAGTCGGTGGAATCCGTCCAACACATCGTCAAGAGTGTGACCCCACCCAAAGGGGTGAAGGCCTACGTCACCGGTCCCGCGGCGTTGTCGGCGGACCAGCACGAGGCCGGCGACCGCAGCATGCAGCTCATCACGGCGGCCACGTTCACCGTCATCATCGCGATGCTGCTGTTGGTCTATCGCTCCGTCATTACGGTGCTGCTCACGCTGGTGATGGTGGTGCTCGAGCTGTCGGCCGCACGCGGAATGGTCGCGTTCCTAGGCTATTTCCAGCTCATCGGGCTCTCGACGTTCGCCACCAACCTGTTGGTCACCTTGGGTATCGCGGCCGCCACCGACTACGCGATCTTCTTGATCGGCCGATATCAGGAAGCCCGCTCTATCGGCGAGTCCCGAGTAGATGCGTACTACACGATGTACAAGGGCACCGCGCACGTGGTGCTCGGGTCGGGCTTGACCATCGCCGGCGCCACCTTCTGCCTGCACTTCACCAACCTGCCCTACTTCCAGACGCTGGGTATCCCACTGGCGATCGGCATGGTGGTCGTCGTCGCCGCGGCGTTGACGCTGGGTCCCGCGGTCATCTCCGTGGTAATCCGCTTCGGTAAGACACTGGAACCCAAGCGCACGCAACGGATTCGCGGGTGGCGCAAGGTCGGTGCGCTCGTCGTGCGCTGGCCCGGCCCGATCCTGGTGATGACCATCGGGGTGGCGTTGGTGGGCTTGCTGACCCTGCCCGGGTACCGGACCAACTACAACGACCGCAACTACCTACCGACGGACCTGCCGGCCAACGAGGGGTATGCGGCCGCGGATCGGCACTTCTCGCAGGCGCGGATGAACCCCGAAGTGCTGATGATCGAAAGCGACCACGATCTGCGGAATTCGGCGGACTTCTTGGTGATCGACAAGATCGCCAAGACGGTCTTCCGGGTCCCGGGCATCGGGCGCGTGCAGGCGATCACCCGCCCGCAGGGCACGCCGATCGAACACACGTCGATTCCCTTCCAGATCAGCATGCAGGGCGTCAGCCAGCAGATGAGCCAGAAGTACCAAGAAGATCAGATGGCCGACATGCTGCACCAGGCCGACATGATGCAGACGACCATCGACAGCATGGAAAAGATGTCCAGCATCACCGTGCAGATGGCCAACGACATGCACGTCATGGTCAGGAAGATGCACGACATGACCATCGATATCAACGAATTACGCGACCACATGGCCGATTTCGAGGACTTCTTCCGGCCCATGCGCAGCTACTTCTACTGGGAAAAGCACTGCTATGACATCCCGGCGTGCTGGTCGCTTCGCTCGGTGTTCGACGGCCTCGACGGCATCGACACCATGACCGACGACATCGAAAGTCTGCTGCCGGTCATGGACCACCTGGACACCCTGATGCCCCAGATGGTGGCGCTGATGCCTTCCATGATCGAAAACATGAAGGCGATGAAAACGACCATGCTGACCATGTATTCGACCCAGAAGGGCCTGCAGGATCAGCAGAAAGAGGCGCAGAAGAACTCCAGCGCCATGGGTAAGGCGTTCGACGCCTCCAAGAACGACGACTCGTTCTACCTGCCCCCGGAGACCTTCAACAACAAAGAGTTCAAGAAAGGCATGAAGAACTTCATCTCCCCCGACGGGCACGCCGTGCGCTTCATCATCAGCCATGACGGCGATCCGATGTCGCAGGAAGGCATTTCGCACATCGGGGCGATCAAGAAGGCCGCCTACGAGGCGCTCAAGGGCACGCCGCTGGAGGGCTCCAAGATCTACCTCGCCGGCACCGCGTCGATCTACAAGGACCTCAGCGACGGCAACACCTACGACCTGTTGATCGCCGGAATCGCTTCGCTGTGCCTGATTTTCATCATCATGCTGCTCATCACGCGCGGTGTGGTGGCCTCGGCGGTCATCGTGGGGACGGTCCTGCTCTCGCTGGGCGCGTCCTTCGGACTGTCGGTGCTGATCTGGCAGCACCTCATCGGCATCGAACTGCACTGGATGGTGCTCGCGATGTCGGTGATCATCCTGCTGGCCGTGGGCGCCGACTACAACCTGCTGTTGGTCGCGCGGTTCAAGGAAGAGATCCACGCCGGCCTGAACACCGGCATCATCCGCTCGATGGGCGGCACCGGCTCGGTGGTCACCTCAGCCGGCCTGGTGTTCGCCTTCACGATGATGACGATGGCCGTCAGCGAGTTGACGGTCATCGGCCAGGTGGGGACCACCATCGGGCTGGGTCTGCTGTTCGACACCCTGATCGTGCGGTCGCTGATGACACCATCGATTGCGGCGCTACTGGGCAAGTGGTTCTGGTGGCCACAGCACGTGCGTCAACGGCCGGTCCCCTCGCCGTGGCCCAAACCCGCCGCCAAAGAACGCGAATCCGTAACCGCGGACGCCTGACCCTCGAGAGTGCACCTGCCGACGGTCCCACTCGGGATCCCGTCGGCAGTTGCGCTTTTGCGGCAGATGACTCCTACGTGACCCAGTCCGGCTGCGCGTCGGTCTCCACGTTGGCGAAGTCCTTGTGCCCCAGCCCGGCGGTGGTGCCGCCGTCGACGACGAACTCCGAGCCGGTGGAGTAGCTGGATTCGTCGCTGGCCAGATAGACCACGAGGTTGGAGACCTCCACGGGTTGGGCGGCCCGGCCCAACGCCGTTTGGAAGATGTCGTCCGGGACCCAATCGGTCATCGGGGTCTTGATGAGCCCGGGGTGAATGGAGTTCACCCGGATTCCGCTGGGCCCCAGTTCCAGTGCGGCCGACTTCGTCAGCCCGCGCACCGCGAATTTGGTTGCGGTGTAGCCGTGGCAGGCGATGGTGCCGGCCATGCCTTCGATCGAGGAGATGTTGATGATCGATCCCCGGCCCGCTTCCTTCATCGGCTTCACCACGGCGCGGATGCCGAGAAACACCCCCGTCAGGTTGATGTCGATAATGCGCTGCCACTCCGAGAGCGCGTAGTCCTCCAGCGTGCCGATGTTGATGATGCCCGCGTTGTTGACCAGCACGTCGATGCGGCCGAACTCGCCCAGGGCGGTCGCCACCGCCGCGTCCCAATCCTGCGGCTTGGTCACGTCGAGGTGCAGGTAGCGGACCGCTTGGAAATGGGGGTCGACCTCCGCGGCCACCGCCTTGCCCTCGTCGTCGAGGATGTCACCGAACACCACCCTGGCTCCCTCGGCGACCAGCGACCGCACGTGCGATGCACCCATCCCCCGGGCGCCGCCGCTGATGAGCGCGACCTTTCCCGCCAACCGTTCTGCCACTGCGCTTCTCCTGTCCTCTGAGTTCGTCTCTGCACCATACGTTCAGGAGGCAATGTATGGCCATAGCCAAACGCCGGGTCAGGAGTCGTAGGCGCGCAGCAGCGCCCGCGTGCGGGCCCGGCCCTCCGGTGACGGATCGAATGCCGCCGCAACATACTCGTCGACGCCCGCGGCGCGCAGCTCGTCGAGCCGGCCGCGCACGGTGTCCTCGTCGCCGATGATGGCGGCATCCTGCGGCCCCGCGTAGCCCTCGCGGTCGAGCATCGCGCGGTACGACGGCAACTCGCCGTAGATGGCGAACTGTTCGGCCGCCTGCTTACGGACGGCGTCGACATCGTCGGTGACGCTGACGGGCAACGACGCGGCGACACGCACCTCGTCCTCCCGCCCGGCATCGGCGGCCGCCCGCCGCAGCGTCGGGCCGACATGTTCGGCCAGCGTCTTGGGGCCGGTCATCCAGGTGCAGGTGCCCGACGTGCGCCGGCCGGCGATCTTGAGCAGCTGCGGGCCCAGGGCCGCGATGTACACGTCGGGCTTCGGCGCCCCGGTGATCATCAGGGCACCGCGGGTGGTCACCGTCTCCCCCGCCGCGGCGGCGGGTTCACCGGCCAGCAGGGGCAACAACCCGTCGAGGTATTCGTTCAGCCTGCGCACCGGCTTGTCCCACGGGATGCCCCACATCCCCTCGGTCACCGCCTGATGGGTCATGCCGAGCCCGAGCGTGAACCGGCCACCCGAGGCGAGGCTCAGCGTGAGGGCACGCTGCGCCATGAGCATCGGATGCAGATTCTGGATCGGCACCACACCGCTGGCCACCTCGATCGTGTCGACCTCGTGCAGCGCGATGGCCAGAATCGTGAGAAGGTCTGGCTCATAGGGCAATTGGCTCATCCACACCCGCGTGAAGCCCTCGTCGCGCAGCATAGCGAGGTTGGCGATCGTCGCGTCGATCGGCGATTGACCGCCCGATCCGCTGAGTTGCCCGAACATGGAGATCTGCATGACCATCACGCTCCTTCGCGTCGCCTTCGGGAAGGTTATCGCCCTTCCCCGGGGCGCACCCGAGCGGAGGTCGCCGAGCCCGGCTCAGCCGACGACGTCGAAGACCGCGGTAGCCGAGGTGACGGCCTTGTCGGCGTTGCCTTCGTCGTGCAGCAGCATGCGCACGCCGACGCGCCCGGGCCCGCCAGGATGCGCGGTGCCCTCGACCCGGAATGGACCCACCTTGCCGCGCGACATGAACATCACGTGCCAGCTCACGACCTGCAGCTTTCTGGTTCCCGCGACCTCGGCGGCCAAATCGATTGCGGCGGTCTCGAGGACGACGTGCTGGGGCCCGATGTGCAACGCCGCATCCGGTGACGCGAGTTCGGTGCTGAGCTCGGGCAGGACCCAATGGCCGTCGCCGCGACGGCTGGCGCCGAAGGCCCGCCACAGCGGGGGCAGATCCGGTGAGTCCTCGATCACCAGCTCCGTGCCCGAAACATCCATCCTGTCCAGGCCTTCGGGCGGGATGCCGATGATCGCTCCCTGCCCCTCGTTGAAGGCGATCACCCGCTGCGGGTTATCGGCGTCGACGATCGTGCAGCGCCCGTAGCCCATGGTGCGGCCCTGGTGCACGATGCCCGACCCGACGATCTCCACCCGCGTCACGTCGTAGCCGGGGTCGACGATCTGTACCGACGCGATCACCGGGTTGGGCACGGCGACCATGTCGGTCTGGCAGCCCTCCGGGGAGGAAATGGCCAACGGCGCCACCATGATTCCGCCCGCCTCGTTGCGCATGTCGCGGCGGATGGTGACGGTGTCGTCGGTCTCGCCGAGATTCATCGACGAGTGTTTGCGGCCGATATAGCGGTAGCTCAGCAGGCCCGTCCAGCGTCGGTACAGTTCGTCGCGGTAGGCGTCGGCGTCCCCCGCCAACTCTCGGATGTCACGAAGCTGGTCGCTCAATTCCGTTCTCCTCCCGGACTTTTGCCGTGTCGCACCTGATTGAACGGCACGCCTCGGTCATCGGCGCGCTCGCGCGGAAAGTTCAGCACCCGCTCGCCGATCACGTTGCGCGCCATCTCGGTGGTGCCACCGCCGATGCTGGCGGTC
Source organism: Mycobacterium sp. 5-140-3-2 (assembly GCF_035666375.1). Lineage (NCBI taxonomy): Bacteria > Bacillati > Actinomycetota > Actinomycetes > Mycobacteriales > Mycobacteriaceae > Mycobacterium > Mycobacterium sp. 5-140-3-2. The sequence continues at coordinate 2,575,754 of NZ_CP142025.1, read as the reverse complement.
TGCCGGCCCAGATAGCGCGTCCCGATATCGAGGAGTGCGCCGTCGTCCGCGACCACGGCCGACGTCCCGGACACGGCAAGGGCGGTGTCGGTTTCCACGTCGTGCACCGCGGCCATGGATAGCCGGATGATCGATCCCGCGGCTGGCGGCAGGACGCCGCCGGCGACGGCATGAAAGACGTGCTCGCTGAGCTGGCCGTGGACCGTGCGGTGAACCAGGGCCCGACCGATCATCTCCCGGACCCGCTCGCTGTCGTGCTGGTCGGTCTTGTCGACCAATGCCAGCAGGTCGACCGAAACATCTTCGGCCTCAGCGATTCCCGGCCCACTGGTGTACTCCGAACCGTCGCCCATGCTGCGGCGTTCGTGGTAGAGCTGGCGCGACGCAACCTCCCAGCCCTTGCCCGACTCGCCGACAACGGCGTCATCCCCCACGTCGACGTCGTCGAAGAACTCTTCGCAGAACTCGATCGACCCGTTGACCTGTTCAACGCGGTTGATCGTGATGCCGGGATGCCGAAGCGGCACCAGGAACATCGTGAGACCGTCGTGCTTGGGCACGTCCCAGTTGGTGCGGGCCAGGCACAGCCCGTAATCGGCGGCGAATGCCCAGGTGCTCCAGGTCTTGGCGCCGTTGATGATCCACCGGCCGTCGCGGCGTTCGGCGCGGGTGATGACGCCCGCCAGGTCAGATCCCCCGCTGGGCTCCGAGAGCAGCTGCACCAGTACCTCGTCGCCGCGCAGCGCGGCCGGGATGTGGGTTTGCTTTTGCTCCTCGCTGCCCATATCGAGGATCGTGGCGCAGCAGATGGCGAAGGACGGGACGTTGAGCAGAAGCGGCGTCTCATAGCCGAGCGACTCGGCGTCAAAGGCCTTCTTGTATTCGTAGCTCAGCCCCAGGCCGCCATACTCACGCGGGAAACAGATGCCGGCGAATCCGCCCTCCCACAGGAGCTTCTGCAATTCGCGGGCCCGGTGCCAGGCCGGCAGCTGATCTCGCTGAAGCGACACCGCCTCGGCCGGATCGAGTCGCGGCATGTTCGCGGCGAGCCAGGCCCTGGCCCGGCGCCGAAATTCCTCGACCGACTCGGAAGTCACCGGCTGGCCTCTCACTCGACCGTCGTCCTTGTGCTGGGCGACTGTACAGCAACGGCGACGGCGCTGTACAGGTGGCGCCCTACGACCTGTTCAGGTCGACCGCGGCCCGAATGAGCGCCGTCAACGCGTTCTCGTCGATCGTGTCGCCCTCGTGGAAATCGATTGCGCGTCTGGTGTTGCCGTCGAGGCTCGAATTGAACAGACCCGCGGGATCCTGCAGCGACGCCCCCTTCGCAAACGTCATCTTCACGACGTTCTTGTACGTCTCGCCAGTGCAGATCATCCCGTCGTGATACCACACCGGAACGCCACGCCACTTCCACTCTTCAATTACGTCGGGGACGGCCTCCTTGATCAGTTGCCGGATCCGGGCGAGCGTCTCGCCGCGCCAATCCCCCAGTTCCTCGATCCTGGCATCGATCAACGAGGCGGGAGATTTGGCCGCGGCGTCGTGCTTGGAGTTGGTCATCGCGGTTCGCTTTCGTTCAGGCTGTCGCTCGCCGGACCGTATCAGGGGAGGTGAATCGCCGGTCGGGTGCAACGACCCCGTGTCCAGCGGCGAGTTCGACCGCAAGTAGTCTGCCGTCGACCAACATGACCGACACACATCCCTTCGACGAAGCCGTCCGCCTCGACACCGTCAGCGCGGACGTCCGACGCGGTCGCACGCACGCGGAGTGGGCCAACATGGTCGGGCCATTCGGCGGGATCACGGCCGCCGTCATGCTGGCCGCCGTCGAAGGGCAGCCCGACCGCATCGGCGAGCCGCTCGCCCTGACCGTCAACTTCGCCGCACCGATCGCCGACGGCGACTTCGACATCGCGCTTCGGGCCGCGCGCACCAACCGCACCAACCAGCATTGGATTGTCGAGCTCAGCCAGGATGGGGTGGTCAAGACCACGGCGACCGCGATCTTCGCGATCCGGCGCGAGAGCTGGGCCGACACGGAAGCGCACCCGCCGAGCGCGCCGGCCCCGGAGCAGTTGTCCGCCGTCGATCCGGGCCTCGTGCGATGGACCGGCCTCTACGACACGCGCTACGTCGAGGGGGCGATGCCCGGCAAAGGCGGGGACCCCAGCCCCTCTTCGACCACCACGCTGTGGGTGCGCGACCGCGCGCGCCGCCCGGTCGACTACGCGGCGCTCGCGGCGCTGTGCGACATCTTCTACCCGCGGGTGTTCCTGCGTCACGGCGGCTTCCTCCCGTCCGGAACGATCTCACTGACCACGTACTTTCACGCCGATCAGCAGCTACTCGAGGCCGTCGGAGACGACTTCGTGCTGGCCACCGCCCACGCCAACCGCTTCGCAAACGGCTATTTCGATCAGAGCGCGCAGGTGTGGACCCGGGCGGGCGGACTGCTGGCCACCACACATCAGATCGTCTACTTCAAGGGCTGACAGGTTTACACTTCGCCAGTGAAACGTCACGCCGGGGCCCTTACGGGCAGAATCGAGCCGCAATGACAGAGCGCGCGGAAAACCTGGTCACCGACGGCTTGCCCGCGATCGAGTCCATCAAGCAGCTCAAAGCGCGCTACTGCCGCTACCTGGACACCAAGGATTGGGCGGCCTGGCGAACGATCTTTGCCGACGACTTCGTCAGTGACACCTCCGAAGCGGGCGGCAAGGTGATCGCCGGCGCCGACGACTTCGTCGCCTTTACCCGCCAGGCCCTGGGCCGACCCACCCAGGCCACCGCGCACCAGGTGCACACCCCCGAAATCGAGCTCACGTCGGCAACGACGGCGCGTGGGATATGGGCGCTGCAAGACGTCGTTCGGTTCGGGCCCGGGGCAACCTTGGTCGGCTACGGCCATTACCACGAAACCTATGAAAACGTCGCGGGCCGCTGGCTTATCAAGAGCTCCAAGCTAACTCGGCTCCGCGAGGACATCGTGACCCCGCTATTCTCGATTTACGTGTCCCCCCGAATCCGCACGGCGATCGCCAAAATCGCCGGCCGGCTGATGGATCGGTGACGCGTCGTGGCTGTCGACACCGTTCTGGTCACGGGCGCATTCGGACAAGTCGGTAGGCGCTGCACGCAGCTCCTGCTCGACCGGGGGCACACCGTCGTCGCGATGGATCTGCGCAACGACAACACCGTGGCCGTCGAGAAAGAACTGGCCGCCGCGGGCCAATCCGGGACGCTGATCCCCGCCTACACCGATCTATTGGACGCCGACGCGGTGCGTGATCTGGTCGCGGCCCACCGTCCCGGGGCCGTCGTCCACCTGGCCGCCATCGTCTCTCCGCCGTCGTATCGCAACCCTGCATTGGCCCGGCGCGTCAACGTCGGCGGCACCGAGAATCTCTTGGCCGCCTGCGCCACGCTCCCCCGCCCACCGCTGTTCCTCATGGCGTCCAGCGCAGCGGTGTACGGATCGCGGAATCCCTTCCGCCAGCCCGAGCGGATCACCCCGGATACCCCGGTGAATCCCATCGATCAATACGGCCAGGACAAGGTGCTTGCCGAGGCGGCGATCCGTGCCAGTGGCCTGCCCTACGCGCTCTACCGGCTCGCGGGTGTCATCTCGCCGGACACCCAGGCCGGTATCAACGGTGACTATCTCGTCCTGATGCGGTCGATGCCGAGCGATAACCGCATTCACGCGGTGGATGCGCGCGACGTGGCACTGGCGTTCGCCAACGGCGTCGACCGCGAAACGGCCATCTCCGGCAAGGTGTTGCTCATCGGCGGCAACGAGACGTATGTGATGCTGCAGCACCGGCTGCAAGACGACCTCATGACCGCGGCGGGGCTGGGCCCGCTCGGCCCCTCGGCCGGCCTGCCCGGCGACCCGGGCGACGATCGCGGCTGGAGTTTCACCGGCTGGTACGACACCACCGAAGCGCAGGCGCTGCTCGAGTTTCAAGAGCATGACTGGCAGCAGACGGTGGCCTGGCTCGCCGACTCGCAGGGCCCTGTGCGCAACGTGCTGCGGCTGCTTGGCCCGCTATTGCGGCCGATTCTGCGCGCCGTCTTCGTGGTGCAGCGCCGGCTGGAAGGGCGCGGCCCCTACGCCGACCCCTGGGGATTGATCGAAAAGAAGTACGGCACGGCGGCATTGGCCAGCGTCGACTAGCGCGACGCAAACCAGACGGCGGCCTTACGGATCGAGTCCTCGACGGGTTCGGGCGTCCATCCCAGTTCGCGGGTGGCCTTGGAGTGGTCCAGCGGCGACATCAGTTCGGCCATCCGGATTCCCGCGTAGGCGAACGGCAGGTCGCGGCCCAGCAGCCAAGCCGCCGCGTCGTTCACCCGCGCCCCGGCCCGCAGCACCGACATCGGGATGCCGATGCGCGGCGATCGCCTTCCGACGGCGGTGGCGGCGATCTCATGCAGCTCCCGGATGCTCATGTACCTGTCGGACACGATGTAGCGTTCGCCGTCGCGCGCGTGCTCGGCGGCGAGAAGCATTGCCCGGGCGGCGTCTTCGATGCCCACCACTTCGGACGAGTAATCGAAATAGAACGGAAAACGGCCCTTGGCGACCAGGGCGAGCAGCGCACCGTGCGGGGTCGGCGCCCAGTCGCCCGGCCCGTAGGTGGTGGAGATGCACATCGCCACGCCCGGCAGGCCCTTGTCCCGCGCGTACGACAGCAGCAGGTCTTCGCCGGCCACCCGCGCTTCGATGTAGGCGCCGCCCTGATCCCAGTTGTGCGGGTCCTCCTCGGTGACCGGCTTGCCGTCGCTGATCGCCAAAGAGCCTGTGGTGCTGGTGTATACGAACCGCTTAAGGTCGGCGCCCAGAGCCGCGTCCAGAACATGGCGCAGGCCCTCGACATTGGTGCGGAACAGCGGCGCCGGATCACGCAGCCACATTCTGGCGTCGACGACGCAGTAGTAGACGACGTCGCAGCCCGCCATCGCGGCGCGCAGCGCGGCGTCGTCGAACACGTCGCCGTAGCAGCGCTCGACGTCGAGATCGTCGATGCCCGCGGTGGAGCTGGTGTGGCGCAACATGACTCGCACGTCTTCACCCGCCGCCACCAGTTGCCGTGTGACATGTGATCCCAGAAACCCGCTCGCGCCGATCACCAGCTTCTTGTCGGCCACTAGCGGTCTATCCATGCCATTTGCGCCTCGGCGTGATGCCCTCCCACGGGTGGGGTGAGGCGGTCGAGCCGCGCCAGTTGGTCCGGGGTCAGCTCTAGCGCGTCGGCCCCGACGTTTTCTTCCAGGCGGGTGACCCGTTTGGTGCCCGGGATGGGCACGATGTCGGGCCCTTTCGCGAGCAGCCACGCCAATGCGACCTGGGCCGCCGTGGCGCCGACGTCAGCGCCGATCTCGCGCACTTCGTCCGCGCATCGCAGGTTGTGCTGGAAGTTCTCGTCGAAGAACCGCGGATTGGTCTTGCGGTAGTCGCTGTCGGGGAGCTCCTCGGTGGAGCGGACCGTACCGGTGAGGAAGCCGCGGCCCAGCGGTGAGTAGGCGACGAAACCGATGCCCAGCTCGCGCAGCAACGGCAAGATCGCCGGTTCTTGGTCGCGCGTCCACAGCGAATACTCCGATTGGACGGCCGTGACGGGATGCACCGCGTGCGCGCGGCGGATGGTGTCGACGCCGACTTCGGAAAGGCCGATGTGCCGGATCTTCCCTTCGGAAACCAGCTCGGCCAGCGCGGACATCGTTTCTTCGATCGGGGTCTGTCGGTCGAGGCGATGCTGGTAGTACAGATCGATGTAATCGGTTTCCAGCCGCCGCAGCGAACCGTCCACGGCCAGGCGGATATTGGCGGGGCTGCTGTCGAGCCCGTCACGGCCGGTATGCGAGATGAGACCGAACTTGGTTGCCACCACCACCTGATCGCGACGGCCCCGCAGGGCACGCGCCAGAAGTTCCTCGTTGACGTAAGGGCCGTAAACCTCGGCGGTGTCGATCAGGGTGACACCCAGGTCGATGGCGCGATGGACGGTGCGGATCGATTCGGCGTCGTCGCTTCCGGCGCCGGCATAGGCGACCGACATTCCCATCGCGCCCAGTCCCAGGCGCCCGACCCGCAGCTCACCGAGTTGAGCCTGTTTCATGGCCCTTCTCCTCTTCTTGACGTGGTTCAGCGAGGCCTCGCTGAGCGCTGGACGGTACCGTGGCGCTGTGTCCCGCGTCGAGCTTCCCCCGATCTGATGGGCGGCGCAATCAGCCCGCGCCCGGCCCGCGATCTGGCGGTTGACTATTACCGCGTATCCGGAGTGGTGCTGATCGTGCTGGGACACTGGCTGGCCGGGTCGGTGACCTACCACGACGGACAGTTCGGCCGGCAGAACCCGCTCGTCGACATGCCCTGGACCCAGTGGCTGACCTGGCCCTTCCAAGCGGTTCCGACGTTCTTTTTGGTGGCGGGTTACGCCGGCGCGGTGTCGTGGACGCATCGGCGCGACACCGGCGGAGTCTCGCGCCAGACCTGGTTACAACACCGGCTGGCCCGGGTGCTCGGGCCGACCGCGGCGTACACCGCGTTGGTGTCGGTGGCGGTGGTTGTGCTGGGCGCGTGCGGTGTCGCGGGTTCGGTGCTCGAGTACGCCGGCTGGGCGGTGGCGATGCACCTCTGGTTCCTGGCGGTGTATCTGGTGGTGGTGTCGCTGACGCCGGTTGGGATTGCCGCACACCGCCGTTGGGGCCTTCGGGCGCCCGCGGCGCTCGTGTTGGGGGTCGCGGTCGTCGATGCCGCCAGGCTCAGCACTCACGTGCACTACCTCGACTGGCTGAACTACCTGTTGGGCTGGGGAGCCCTGTATCAGCTCGGAATCGCCTGGCGCGGTGGGCTATTGACGGGCCGCAGGCCCTGGTTGCTGGCCGGTGCCTCGGCGGCGGGGCTGGCGGGGTTGATCTGGCTGCGAGTCTATCCGGTCAGCATGATCGGCGTTCCCGGCCAGACCATCGACAACACGACACCGCCTACCGTGGCGCTGATGGGCTTTGGTGGCGCGCAAACGGGCATCGTCATGGCGCTCGCGCCCATGCTCAACCGCGCGCTGCGCGCGGCCCGCGTCGAGCGGGCTCTGTCCATCGCCAACAACAACATCATGGCCCTCTATCTGTGGCACATGATTCCCGTCGTGATCGTGGCGATCGTCGGGTATCCGGCCGGACTCTTGCCGCAACCCCCGGAAGGAAGTGCCGCCTGGTGGCTGGCCCGGCTGGAATGGGTGGCCATCCTCAGCGTCGTGACGGCAGCCGAGATCGCGCTGTTATGGTGGGCGCGAAGGGTTTTCGCCGCTCCCCTGCCACTGCTCGGTGTCCCGCTCAGCGAGCGCCGGGCCGAGCCCGTGATGCTCACCGGCGCCGCGATGACCGCCTACGCCCTGGCCGTGGTCGCCGCCAAGGGCTTCGCCCCAGACGGGCGGTTTCCGTGGGTGATCGCGGTGGTCTTCGCCGCCGGGGCGCTCTTCGCGGCGTTGCGCCCCACGGCCCGGCGCACGAACGCTACATGACGACGCCGGCAATCAGATTTGGCGGTGCTGCAGCCGCGCGATGATCCAGAACGGCAGCGCCACGAAAACCGTACCCCCGATGAGGTTGCCGACGGTGGTGATGCCGATGTTGGTGAGCAAGCCGTGCGCGCCGAACCCCCAGCCGATCGCGCCGCGGGGCGCGGTCGGATGGAAGAGGTTGAGCAACAACGGAAGACCGAGGAATCCGACATTGGCAATCACGTGCTGGGTGCCGCCGATCACGAATGCGAACGGGCCATAGAACGCGAACGTCATCCTCGCGACGTCGCTGCGGGCCTTGAAGAACATGCACATCGAGGTCTGCAGGAACCACGTGCAGACGACGGCGAGCAGGAGCGCGGTCCAGAAGGGCTGGCCCGCCTTGAGGGTGCCGACGGTCGCGGCGCGCTCGGCAAAGGCGCCCAGGTAGGGACCGCCGGCCGCGGCGCAAATGGTGACGAATATCAGTGCGCCGGCGATGTTTCCGACGAGTCCGACGGTCACCAGGAGGGCGTAGTTACCGACGCTGAGTGTGCGTTTGAGCACGGCGAGGAAACCGGCGGCCATGTCCGCGGTGATCAGCGACATGCCCGACACCAGGATGAGGACGAAGGACATGCCGAACGCCAGGCCCATCAACAGGCTCGCCACCCCGGGCGTCTTGACGCCGGTACTGACCACCAGGGCCAGCAGTGCCCCGAACGCCACCATCACGCCACCGACCAGGGAGCGCATCAAAAAGGCCCACGGATGCGCGGCTTTTTCCACTGCCATGGCCGCTACCCGATCCACCATCGCTCCCACCGTCAGCGGCTCGAAGGGATCCTCGGGGGCGCGGTCAGTGGTGACGACGCCGGTGGGCAACGCGGTGACCGTGCCCGCCGTTGCCGAGCTCGGCAGCGGCTGCGCTGGAGCGTTGATGGTCATCCGTGTTCGCCTTTCCGTAAGGTGTTGATCGCGTGGAGGACTCCAGAGACGTGGTCCTCGGTGAGGCGCTCGCCGTCGAAGACGTGGCTGAGCAGGATCTTGAGGTCGAGCATCTGTTGCAGGTAGACCAGGCACGGGGGGCATTCGTCGAGGTGCTTGGCCACGATCGGTCCCCATTGCCGCGGGTCGGAGTCGACGAGGTCGTCAACCAGGCGGACGAAGTCGACGCAATCGATGGCGGGGACGGTGTTGTCGTGAACGGTCATCGTTGATACCGCTTTTCCAGTTCGTTTCGGAGATTTCCGCGGGCGCGGTACAGCAGCGCCCGCTGCGCCTCGGAGGTCAGATCGAGGAGCTCGGCCGCCTCGTCGGCGGGGGCGCCGACGATGTCGCGCAGGATGACCAGTTGCCGTTGCCGCTCGGGCAAGGCGTCCAGCGCCGCACGGACGTACCCGACGAGTTCGCTTTGGACCGTGTGATCTTCCGGCAGAAAGCGCCGCGACGGCGGCTCGCGCCAGTGTCCGGCATCGGGGTGGCCGTCGGGGTGCATGCGGCCCGATAGGGGGTCAGCATCCGCGGTCGCCAGCATCTCGTGATGACGGATCCGCGATTCCCGGCGCCGGTGGCGCGACGCGGTGTGCTTGACAATCCCGAACAGCCAGGTGCTCACCGACGAGCGCCCCTGGAACGAATCCGGCGATTGCAGCACCTGCACCCACGCCTCCTGCACGGCTTCTTCGGCGACGGCCGGCGAATCCACCATGGTCCGGGCGAAATTCACCATGGGGCGGTGGTAGTCGCGCACCAGGCTGGCCAGCGGAACCCCGCCGACCAGCCGTTGTGATCGGGTGCCCTCGGGCGGCACCGCCACCGGGGTCACCATCGGTCCATGCTCAGGCGCATCGGGCCAACTCCCAGCGCAGCTGGCCCTCGGACGGCGACTGGACGGGGATGAACGCGGCCTCCCGGTAGCGGCGACTCACCGAGGTCCGGCTCGCATATCCCTTCCCACCAGCGGTTCGCATCTCCAAATCAGTGCTGGCGCTGGATAATTCGGCCGCGGTGAGCCTCAGCGACAGCAGCTCCTTCTTGACCGGCGACCGGGGGCCGCCCACCGCGGCGGCCAAGTGGGCCAACGTCGCCTCGGCGTCGGTGAGCCTTTCGCAGACGCGGTCGACGTCGGTGCCGAACACCGCGTTGACACCGCCGAGCCCCAGCCTGGCGTGGTCGATTGCCGCCCTGGCCAGCCCCAGACACATCGCCGACTGCAGCACAAGGAAAGTCGGGCGGACCGCGTGCAAAAAGCCTTCGAAATCGCGCGACAGCACCTGGCCGTCGGGCACGTGAGCGCCGTCCAGGTTCAGATACGACGAGGCCGTGCTCCCCATGGCCAACAGCTCGAAGTGCTCACCCAGGAGCACCCCGGGTGTGTCCAACGTCATCGCGACGATCAATCTCTCGCCGGCATCGGTGCGCACCGCCGTCACCATGGTCGAGTCGGGGTAGAGGTTGCTGGCCCACCTGATCGGGCCGGACACCCGGTAGCCGCCGGCTACCGGTGTGGCGGTCAACTCCACGCTGCCACAGCCCGCGGCCTCTTTGAAGGCCGCGGCCATGCCGGTGACTCCCAGCACGGTTCCCGAAAGCAGCCGGTCGGCGGCGGCCGCGCCGAACGGTGTTGCGGCCGTCAGCAAATACTCGACCGCCATGCGATGGGCCCACAGCGAAAAGCCTGTGCTCATGCACGTCCCCGAGATCAACCGGATCACCTCGGCCATCGCCGGGAGCCGGCCGTCGGCGTTGGCCGGGGCGCCGATGCCGAGCAGACCGGCCTCCCCCAGCGCCGTGAAGCTGCGACGGGACCGGTGCTCGCCGCCGTCCAATGCCGCGGCGTGGGCCCGAATGTCTTCCAACAGGCCGACATCCAGCCGGCCGGCCGCGGGATCCAGGGTCGCCGTCATTTCGCCACCTCCTGCGCCTGCTCGGCGGAGTGTTGCCACGCGTAATCGAGGAACTTGCCGTCGAATGTGACGACGACTCTGTCGCCCTGGGGGTGCGGACGGCGCTGCACGCTGAGCTGAAAGTTGATCGCGCTCATGATGCCGTCCCCGAATTCTTCATGGATGAGTTCTTTGATCGCCGGACCGTAGACCGCCAGCGCCTCGTGGAACCGGTAGATCGTCGGATCTTTCGCTATGGTCGCATCGGATCCCCGGTGCGGCATCATTTGCAGAACGGCCACCGCCTCCTCGTCGAGGCCGAGGAGCGATGCCACCGCCCGGGCGTCGCCGGCCGAGAGCGGATGCTGCCCGAGCAGCGCGGCGACGGTCCATGCCGGGTCCTTGCCGATGGTTTCGGCGATTTTCGCCCAGCTCAGTCCGTGCTTGACGCGGGCGAGCCTGATCGTCTCGGCAAGGTCGGATTTGGTCAATGTTTTTGCCATGGTTCTGGTTTGAGGTTGCGATGCTTATCCGGCGCGCAGCGTCGATTCGAGGCTCACCGGGTTGCGAAACGTGTTCACGACCGGCGACCACGCGATGGCGTTGTCGTGGATCTCCTTGAGCGTGGCTTCGTCGGCGTCGCCGGCGAGGCTCACCGTGCAACGGACCGCGCTGAACCCGAGGCGCTTTCGTTCGGGGGTGTCCCCCACGCCCCACACCGCGGAGATGTCGATGTCGCCTTCCATCTCGACCTCGATTTTGGTGAGGGTCACGCCACGATGTGTGGCGTTGGCCAACAGCCCCACGGACACGCACGAGCCCAGCGCGGCCAGGGCGGTTTCGGAGGGGTTGGGTGCCGAGTCGTCACCGAGCAGCGCGGGCGGCTCCCCCACCAGCATCGGCGCCAGGTCGCGGACGTAGGTCATGTTGCGAAATCCGGTCTCACACACCGTCTTGGCCTTGAGCGTTTTCTTGCCGGTCTCGGGGTTGGCCTTGGCGTTACACGACAGCCGGTCGAGGCCTTCGGCGTCGATGACGAGCGCGTCGGTCATGGGTGTTCTCCGTTTCTCGCTGATTGTGCGGTTTCACGGAATTAGTGTTTGGCGGGCACCGATGCGTGACGGCGGGTGGGATTGATTTACCCGCGCGCCACGAAACGTCACATGGGTGAAACGCGGCGGCCCTCAGCGGCCGTCACGGCGCGGCGAAGTTTGCTCAGCGGAACAGGCTTTGCCCGATGTAGTGGCCTTCAGCGGGCGCGGGAGGAACCGCGAAGATAGCTGATCCGATGTGGCGGATGTATTCGTTGAGTAGGTCGTGGGCGCCCAGGCGGTTCTGGAGGCGGATAAAATCTTGCGGATCGTTTTGGTAGGAGATGAACAGCAGACCGGCGTTGAGTTGGCCGTTGGCGTCCAGACCGTCCGTGTAGTTGTAGGACCGCCGGCGGATCATGATGCCGTCGTTGTTTTCGCGGGCGGCCAGGCCGACGTGGGACATCGGATCGATGAGCGGGTTGCCGTCGGCGCCCTTGGCGGTGAAGTCGGGTGTATCGAATTCGGCCTTGCCGCTCAGCGGTGCGCCTTCGTCCTTGGTTCGGCCGAAGATCCTCTGCTGGTTGCCGATCCGGTCGACGTCCCATGTTTCGAGCAGCATTCGGATCTTGCGGACGACCTGGTAGGTCCCGCCGTTCATCCAGGGCTGGTCGCTGTTATCGGCCCAGACGAATTTGTGGTATTCGGCATCGGTGGCGACATTGCGGGTTCCGTCTTTGAATCCCAACAGGTTTCGCGGCGTGTGCTGGCCCGGCCCTGCTGAGGCGCGGCCGAATCCCAGCACCGCCCAGAACGGGGAGACGATGTTGCGTCCGAGCCGGGCCAAGTTGCGCACGGCGTGGTAGCAGACCTGGGGGTCGTCGGCGCACGCCTGCACGGACAGGTCGCCGCCGTGCAGGCGGGGATCGAGGTTGTCCCCGTTGAGCGGTGGCAGGTCGGTGAATTTGGTGGGGCGTCGCGCGGCCAGTCCGAATCGGTCACCGAACAGTGCCGGGCCCAGGCCGATGGTGACGGTCAGGCTGGCCGGGCTCAGCCCGTAAGCCTCTCCCGTGTCGGCGGGTGGCTGCACATCGACCTGCGGCTGCACGGTACCGACCGGCTTCCCCTGCTGCAGGATTGCGGCCGCGGCCGACCATCGCGCCAAGAGGGTTTGCAGCTCGGCGCGGCCGGCGCCGGCGGCCAGGGAGAACGACATGAACATGGCGTAACGCTGTGGCGGGGTGTCGATTCCGCCCTGGTGCGCCTGCCCGTAGAACGGGTAACTGCGACGCAGGTCGACGGTGTCGTCGTCATCGCCGCGCTGTCCGGCCGCCATCGCGTGCCCGGCGAGGCCTCCCCCGACGGCGCCGAGGGCCGCGCCGCCGAGCCCGGCCAGCATGGCGCCGCCGAGCGCGCGCCGGCGCGACACCGCTGCCGAGTCCGGCTGTGCCCCAATGCCGTCCGGGCCGTCGTCGGCCAAACCGGTGCTGTCGTCGGTCACGATCAGCCGCCCGCGACGACTTTTTGGGCGACGGTGGACAGGCTCTGATGGAGCGGCTGGATGACCGCGGTCAGCTTGGGCGCATCGCTGGCCTTCAGCGCGGGGGTGTAGGTCCGGTAGCCGCCCAGGGCGGTGGGGTCGCGGTACCCGTCGAGCGTGGCGAGCACGTTGCGAAACTGCTGATCGATCTGCTTGACGAGATTGGCGTCGATCCTGTCCAGGCCCGGGCGCAGCGACGCGTACGCCTGCTGGGCGCCTTCGATGTTGCCCGAAAAGTCCATCAGGTCAATGTGACTGAACGCCTCTTCCTCGCCGGTGATCTTGGTGTTCTGGATCTCTTCGATCAGGTCGCTGGCGCCGTTGGCCAAGTCCTCGGGTTTATACGTCAGGGTGGTGATGATGCCGTTCAATTTGCCGACGTTGCCGACCAATTCCGTGCTGAACGCCTTCGTTGCGGGGGTGATCGCACCGCCCTGCCACAGGTCACGCTCGATGGCGTGGAAACCCCTCCACCCGACCCTGGCGTCGACCGGGGTGGACTCGCGCATGTCGATCAGATAGTCGAGGCTGCCGGCATTGTCACCGACCGCATAGCCTGGCAGCACGAAGCCCTCGACGGTGGACTCCGAACGCTCCCAGAACAACCGGGCTTTGGCGTAGGACGTCTTCGCGGCGTCGAGGTCGCCCGACTGCACCGCGGCGTCGAGGACCTTCACGCCGTCGTTGAGTTGGGCGATCTGATTGACGACGTAGGCCGCATAGTCCTTGGTGCCCTGGCTGAGGATGCTGGCCACGGTGCCCGTCGGCGTCGCCGGCGCGGTACCCGTCACCGTCAGGGTCTGGTATTCGGTGCTCGCCCCCGGGCAATAGAGCTGGTAGGCGCCGCCGTCCAGTGTGACGGTGAACGACACCGGGTCCAGGCCCGGCGCAAGGTTCTCCTTCTCGCCGATAATCCGCTGGTCCCTGAGCAACTCGACTTCGTTGATCCCGGGGGCGTTCGCGTTGGCCACCGTGAAGGTCACCGGGCCGGCGGGCACGGTGGCGGTGTCCAGCGCGCAGCCGTCCTTGCCGGCGTCGTTGGTCATGGTGACCTTGACGGCGCTGGTGCCACCCGGCCTCGGTTGCGCCGCGGGGCCCGAGTTAGTGCCCGGGTGGCTGCAGCCGGTCGTAGCCGACAGTATGCCGGCTACCAAAGCCATTGCTGCCAAACGCATCTCAAAGATGTGGTGCCTCGCGGTACGCTTCACCATCAATCGTTCCCTCTCGTGTTGCCGGCGTGCCGGCGCCGCATCGAGGCTATAGCGCCGAGACCGCAGAGCAGGGCGAAACCGCCGAGCGCCAACGGAAGCCAGACATTCCAGAGCTGCCGGTCCGCGCGATTGCGTCCGCTGGTGGCGATCTCGGCCGCGGTCGAGTGGTCTTCGGCGCAGGACGTGGACCAGTCGGTCGCCAGCCCGCCCAGACTGACGGTCTTGGCGCCGGTCAGCCCGCCGCCGGTCAAGATCGCCGTGCGGTTGCTCGTCGCTTGCGCACTTACCACGACATCACCCCGGGCGAGCACGGTGTACACCGTGGTCGTCGACCATTGACCCTGAAACGGCCCTGGAGTGCGGCCGACCCCGAGACCGACGGGCAGCCGACCCCCCGTCATGCTCAGCAACTGATCCAGCGTGACGTCCGGCGCACCGTCGGCACCGGCGGCCTCGGAAGCCTGCCATACCTGTACGGGCACGCCGTCCACGGTTTGGTGGTCCGCCGGGACGAGCACGACGCTGTGGACGGTCGCGGCGCCCGCGGGGGCCACGGTCAGCTCGCGTCCGTGCGGCCCGGTCCCCATCGACACCGCGGCGGTGTGGCCCGAACGGTCGGTGACGGTGCGCGGCCGCGCGTTCGGCGACGAGCCACCGGCGGGCGCCATGATCGCCAGCCCCGCCGCCGCGACGAGCAGCAGCGTCGAGGCGGTCGCCAGCAGCCGGCTCCGGGCTCGCGGGGCGGCGGCGACGCCGGCGGGCCACAGGAACACGATGAGCACTGGCACGGTATACAGCAGCCAGCCCAGCACCTCGATCAGGCGCGGGTCGGCGGGGATGCCGAATACGCCGGCGGTCACCGCGCCCAGGACGGAATTGCTCGGTATCCACCCGGACAGGTCGAGCACCTGCTGCTGGCCGATGCTTACCCAGCCCGCCTCGTGTGCGGTGCGCAGGCCGCCCACCACCAGCCCGGCGGCGATCAGCACCAAGAACACCCCGGTCACCCGGAAGAATCGGCCGAGGTTGAGTCGCACGCCACCGAAGTACAGGCCCACGCCGAGCCCGATCGCCGTCGCGATGCCCGCGGCGCCGCCGAGCAGGGCGAACCACCGGTTGCCGTGCGACGTCTCGGCGGCGGCCAGCAGGAACACCGACGTCTCGAAGCCCTCCTTGAGGACGGCGAGAAACGCCATCGCGGCCAGCGCCAGCGCGCCGCCACGATGGACCGCCCGCCCGGCGTCGCGCTCGAGTTCGCCCTTGAGCTGCGCGGCGTTGCCGTTCATCCAGATGATCATCGACGTCACGAACACCACGGCGATGGCGTTGATGACGGTTTCCATCATCTCTTGCTGGACCTGCGGCAGGCTCGCGGCGAACAGGTCGAGGCCGACACCCACCGCGACGCTGAGCACCACGGCCACCGCCACGCCGGCGAACATCGGCCGGATCGTCTGGCCGTTGCGCTTGAGGAAGGCGGCGACGATGCTCACGATGAGCGAAGCCTCGAGGCCTTCGCGGAGGCCGATGAGGAACGTGCCTACAAATACGCCGAATACGCCCTGCATGCGCCCTGTTTCTGTCCCGCCGATCTGCGGCTTAGCGTAGCCGACCCGAAAGGCCCCTGGCGGCCTGGCCGTTCGGGCGCCGAGGTCAGCGGGCCGGATGCGTCACGAAGTCGATGAGTTCCTCGACCCGGCTGATCAGCGCCGGCTCCAGATCGTTCCAGTCGCGTACCCGCGAACGGATATGCCGCCACGCCCGGGCGATGTCGGCCTGATCGGCGTGCGGCAGGCGCAGCGCCTGGCACGCGCCGTGTTTCCAGTCCACCTGCCGCGGCACGTCCGGCCAGGCGGCCAGCCCCAGCCGCTGCGGCTTCACGGCCTGCCAGATGTCGACGTACGGGTGACCGACGACGAGGGTCTCGGCGCCACCCGGGCCCCGCCGCACCGCGTCGGCGATGCGGGCTTCCTTGGAGCCGGTGACAAGGTGGTCGACGAGCACTCCGAGACGCCGCCCCGGCCCGGGAGCGAATTCGGCGACGATGTCCACCAAATCGTCGACGCCGCCGAGTTGCTCGACGACGACACCTTCGATCTTCAAGTCCTCGCCCCACACCTGCGCGATGAGTTCGGCGTCGTGACGGCCCTCGACATAGATTCGGCTGGCGCGGGCGACCCGGGCCCGGGCACCGGGCACCGCGACCGAACCCGACGCCGTCCTGGTCGCGGCGGCGGGCGCCGCCCGTCGCGGCGCGGTGAGGATGACGGGCCGGCCTTCGAGCAAATACCCAGGGCCCAAAGGAAAGCCGCGCACATGACCTCGCCGGTCTTCCAGATCCACCCGACCGTATTCGACGCGCACCACCGCGCCCACGTAGCCGGATTCGACGTCCTCGACAACCAGGCCCAGGTCGGCCGGGTGTTCGGTCGACCGCGGCTTGCGTCGCCCCGCGGCCAGCACATCGGTCCCATAACGATCCACCACGCGGCAATCCTAGAAAGCCTTGCGGCCAAACAGTGTTACGGCGCGCCAGGGGGTGTGGCGATAGTCGGCAAGATCACTCTCGGCGCACCAGCGCGGGCACGCCGCAAAAACCTGCGTTTAACTGTGTGGCGTTACCTGGCTGATCGCGTCGGCGATGGTACGTTGCTAGCTAAGGCAAGCACTGCCGCTCATGCGCAACTTGCGGCGGTTAGCGAGGTGGACGTATGGACTTGTCGCATTGGGTGACAAGCATTGTCGCGTTTGTGCGGGCCGGCTACCCTACCGGCATGCCGGCCCCCGGTCACGTGCCGTTGGTGGCCCTGACGCGCCGACGACTCTGCGGCCACGACATCAGCGCCATCGCAAGCGATCTCATCGCGCGTCGCGTCTGGCCGACCAACCCGATCGACATCGGGGTGGAGATCACCCGGATCACCAACCAGCTGCCGACACCCGAGGACGTCGAGCGTGTCCAGCGTCGCGTTCATGTGATGCGATGCTCGCGCGGGTAGCCACGTCCGAATTCAGCGCCCTCATGTTGATTTAGGCACCGGGCCGCCGCACGCGGCGAGATAGTCGGCGTAGTTCCAGGTCTGCAGAAACTGTTGGCCCGCTTGCAATCCTCGTTGGTAGAGGGCCTCACGCTGCTGCACGGTGATGTCGAAGTCGATCGGGCTGACTTCGTCGGCGGCCACGAAGACGGTGCGCCGGACGGTGCAGGGATCGTCAATGTAGGCGTTGTCCTGGTTACTCACCAGCGTCTCTATCGCGGCGAGCCCCAACGACACCGGGCCGTGGACGGGATGCGTGGGCGGGATGCCGGGACGTGCCGACAGCCGGATTCCGAATGTGGGCCACCGTGGTTGGCCATCCGGCCGGTCAAACAACTGCACCGGAAAGTCCGACAGCAATCCGCCGTCCACCCATGTGGCGCCGGCGACCCGAACCGGTTCGAACACGTACGGGATGGCCGACGACGCGTGCACCGCGCGCGCGACCGAAAAGTCATCGGGGTCGATGCCATACGTGCTGAGGTCCCAGGGGATTCGCACCAGCCGGCGCCGTGACAGGTCGCTGGCCGTCACCACCAGGGACCACGCGAACTGTTCGGGCTGTTCGCCGGTGCGCAGGTCGCCAAACGTCCGCACGCCCAGATCACCGAGCAGCCCGGCGAGCAGCTGCTCGAGATAGGCCCCCCGATACACACCGTCCGACGTCAGCAGGGACAGGGCGCCGCCGATCAGTGGAACCCGCCCGATCAGGTTGCGGTCGAGGAACTTCCGGTAATCGATGGAGCGCATCATGTCGGCCAACCGGCTGATCGGCTCACCGGCGACCTGCAGGGCGGCCACCAGCGAGGCGACGATCGCGCCCGCGCTGCTTCCCGCGACCCGGGGAAACCGGTACCCGGCCTGGTCGAGCGCGTCCACCGCTCCCACCAGTCCGATCCCCCGGACACCGCCGCCTTCGCACACCAGGTCGGCACGCACGTCACTCACTGCCACCAGCCTAGCCGGACCGGGCGGGGCTGTCCCGGCGCGGCACGCCGAAAACCGCGAGCACGATCAACACAGTCGGCGACCATCCACGCCGAAGAAATGCACGTGTCCCGGCTCCGGGCGCAGGCGCACCCTGCTGCCCCTTGCCGGTGGATTGCGTCCGTCGGCGCGCGCCACGATCGGCGCATCGATTACCTTGCCGGAGCCGGTGATTCGCCCGTACAGGTAGGCGTCCGCACCCAGTTCTTCCACCACGTCGACCTCCATTTCGACACCGAGGCCGCCCACCTCGAAGTGTTCGGGACGGACCCCGACGACGACCTCCCCCGCGGCACCGGCGATCTCCCGCGGCACCGCGACGGGCCAATCACCAAGCGACACGGCGGAATCCACAAGCGGCAGGGTGAACAAATTCATTGCCGGCGACCCGATGAAACCCGCCACAAAGACGTTGGCCGGGTTTCGGTAGAGCTCCCGGGGCGGGGCGAACTGCTGCAGCACGCCGTCGCGCAGCACGGCGACGCGGTCACCCATGGTCATCGCCTCGACCTGATCGTGGGTGACGTAGACGGTCGTCGTACCCAGCCGCCGTTGCAATGCGGCGATCTGGTTGCGGGTCTGCACCCGCAGTTTCGCATCGAGATTGGACAGCGGTTCGTCCATCAGGAACACCTGCGGCCGGCGCACGATCGCGCGCCCCATCGCCACTCGCTGACGCTGGCCGCCGGACAGGTCCTTCGGTTTGCGATCGAGAAACGGTTGCAGGTCAAGCAATTTCGCCGCGTCCAACACCCGTTCACGGATCTGCGCCTTCGGGGTTTTGGCGATCTTCATGGCAAAGCCCATGTTTTCGGCCACCGTCATGTGCGGGTAGAGCGCATAGTTCTGAAAGACCATCGCGACGTCGCGGTTCTTGGGATCGACACGGGTGACGTCCCGGTCACCGATCCGAATGCGTCCGGAGTCCACGGTTTCCAGCCCGGCCACCATCCGCAGCGAGGTGGTCTTGCCGCATCCGGATGGCCCCACCAGAACGACGAACTCGCCGTCGCCGACAACGAGATCCAGGTTGTCCAGCGCCGGGCGATCCGCTCCGGGATAGCGCCGCGTCGCCTGCTCGAAGCTCACCGAGGCCACGATCAGCCACCCATCCCGGTGACCGCGATGCCGCGGACAAACGAGCGTTGCGCGAACGCGTAGATGACGACCAACGGCAGCATGATGAGTATCGAGGTTGCCATCAGGACCGGCCACCGGGCAACGTATTCACCCTTCATCCGGACCAGCCCCAGCGTCAGCGTGGCCAGGCTGTTGCGCTGAATCATCAACAAGGGCCAGAGAAAATCGTTCCAGACGTTGACCCAGGTGAGCACCGCGAGCACCATGACCGCCGGCCGGGCGTGGGGCAGCAGGATGCGCCAATAGACCTGCCATGGCGAACAACCGTCGAGTATCGCCGCCTCCTCCAGATCGGTCGGTAGGGTCCGGAAGAATTGCCGCATCAGGTACGTGCCGAACGCGCTACCGAAGAAGCCCGGCACGATCATTGCCCACGGAGTGTCGACCCATCCCAGGGTCCGCATGACGAGGAACTGCGGGATCACCGTCACCGTCAACGGCACCATCAACGTCCCCAAATACACCACAAACAGCGCGTCGCGGCCGCGGAAATCCAGTCGCGCGAACGCATATCCGGCCAGCGAGCAAAAGAACACGTGCCCCGCGGTGACGCACCCCGCGTACAGCACGGTGTTGAAGAACATCCGCCCGAACGGCAGCAGCGCGAACACTTCGGTGTAGTTGGACCACCGCGGGTGCGCCGGCAGCAGGGTGGGCTCGCTGACCTCGCCCTCGGTTTTCAGCGAGCCCGACACCGCCCACGCGATCGGGAACAGCGCGCACCAGGCGATGCCGAGCAGCGCGGCATAGACCATGCCGCCGCGCAACGCGGTGCGCCTGATGACCCCCTCACTTAAGCCCACGCGAAGTCTCCAAAGAACGTCGATGGCTCACTTTCAACTGCACCACGGTCAGCACCAGCAGGACGGCGAACATCACCCACGCCAGCGCGGACGCGTATCCGAACTCGAGGAACGAAAACGCGTGCTGGAACAGCATGATGCCCAGGACGTAGGTCGCCGATTCCGGTCCGCCGTTGGCGCCGGTGAGGACGTAGACCATGTCGAACGCCTGAAAGGCGTGGATCACCGAGATGATGACCACAAAAGAGATCGATCCCCGGATCAACGGCACCGTGATCGAGACGAATTGCCTTATCTCGCTTGCTCCGTCGATTTTGGCCGCCTCGTACACCGTCCCCGGGACGCCCTGCATCGCGGCCAACAAGACGACGGCGGCGAACGGTACACTGCGCCACACGCTGACGATGCACAGCGAGACCATGGCCCAGTGGGGCTCGACCAACCATGGGACGGGGCCGAGCCCCACCCAGCCGAGCATGATGTTCAGCAAGCCGTTGTCGGTGTTGAAAACGAACTGCCACACCACCGCCATGACCACCGACGAGATGGCCAATGGGAGGAAGACAATGGTGCGGAAAATGCCGATGCCCCTGGCCTTCTGGTTCAGCACACCTGCGACAACCAAACTGATGACGACCGTGGGCACCACCGTCCCCAGGGTGAAGATCACCGTGTTGCGGATCGCGATCAGGAACAGCGGATCCGCGGTGAACAGCTCCCCGAAGTTCTTCAGCCCCACGAATTTCGGCGGTGTGAACACGTCCCACCGCTGAAAGCTCATGTACAGCGAGAAGCCCAGCGGAAAGAGCATGAACACGGCGACGGCCACCAAGTTGGGAGCGACGAACAGCCGGCCCGCCCACGCGTGGCGGCGCCATGGGCTCGGGTTTTCCGGGGCCGTTGCGCCCGCCTTCGGCGCAGGGGCGGCGGCCGCGCCACCCGAATGAATCGCGGTCATGGGCTGCGCAGCACTTCGTCGACGGAGCGGGACAGGCCGGCCAAGGACGTCGCCGGTTGGCGTCCGCGCAGGACGGGGCCAAAGTTGCGGTCGATCAACGCGTTCACCTTCTCCCAGGCCGGGGTGATCGGCAGACCCTGCGAATACGCCGGGCCCTCGGTGAGCACGCTGAGATTGCCGATCCGCCGATGGGCGTTGGCGAATCCTTCCGAATTGAGCGCCGACCGCAGCACGGGAACGAACAGGCAGGATTCACCGATCAGCGCCTGGCCGACCGGACCCGTCGCGAATTTCACGAACTCCCAGGCCTGCTCCTTGCGTGGACTGGTCGACGAGATGCCCAGCCCGGTGGCGCCGATGTCCGAACACGCCGCACGCCCGTTGGCGAGCGCCGGGCCGACCGGCAACGGCGCGACATCGAAATCGAGGTCCTCGGCGCGAAGGTAGGTCTGGTAGCGCCAGTGCCCGCCCAGCGCGATCGCCGCCCGCCCCACCGCGAACAGGTTGGGGGTGGACATCGACTGCGTCTCCGATGCATTGGGCGCGACCCGGTGTTCGTTGGCCAGGTCGGCGTAGAACTGCACCGCCTCCTGGAAGGCGGCATCATCGAAATTGAGGTGGGTCGGATTCAGCCGCGGGTTGGACCAGGGGACGCCGTTGTTCATCGCGAACAGTCCCGCCGAGTAGGTCGACACCCAGGTGTTGACGAAGCCATACTGCGCCGCCCGCCCGGAGGTGTCGCGCTTGGTCAGCGCGCGGGCGGTGTCCAGGAATCCGCTGAAATCCCAAGGCCGTTGCCACGTGGTGGGCGGGGCGGGCACCCCAGCGTCGGCGAACAGCCGCTTGTTGTAGAACAGGTAGTTTCCCGACCATTGTTCGGGAAGGGCGAACTGGCTTCCGTTGAACGCAAACGTCTCATACAGCGCCGGGATGCTGTCCGCCTTGAGCTGC
The DNA here is from genome assembly GCF_035666375.1 of Mycobacterium sp. 5-140-3-2. NCBI lineage: Bacteria > Bacillati > Actinomycetota > Actinomycetes > Mycobacteriales > Mycobacteriaceae > Mycobacterium > Mycobacterium sp. 5-140-3-2. Next base: position 2,553,693 of record NZ_CP142025.1, on the reverse strand, counting down.
TGGGCGAACGCTTTGTCCCGCGCCAACAGAGGATTCAGATCCAGCAGCACACCGCGGTCGGCGAGTTCGGCGTAGGACAGTTCCCACGTCATCAGCACGTCGGGGCATTTGCCGCCGACACAGAACGTCGAAAGCTGTTGCATGACGCCCGGCCCGGACAGCACCGCACGCACCTTGATGTCGGGATGGCGGCGCGCGAACTCGTCGATGATGCGCATCCTCGCCTCACGCTCGTCCGGATTGGCCGCGAAGAAGAAGGTCAGCGCGTCGTCGTCGGGAGCGCAGCCGGCGGACCACGGTGCCAGCGCGACGGCGGACAGCGCGCCGGCGCCCCGCAGCAGGCTGCGCCGTCCGAACGGCTTGTCGAGCATGGCTCTCCCGGTCTAGCCCCGTTCCCGGCCGCTGGCCGGTTGTATCTGACGTCCTTGGTACCCGACGAGCTTGTGATGTTCCTGGATCGGCCTGGCCGGCAGCGTAAGCGCCGCCCGGCGGATGCGCTCGGCATCGCCGGTGATGTCGATCGTGTGGATGCGGTCGTCGGCTCCGATGCCGATCACCAGCAGGACCTGAGCGCGCCCATGGGTGGCGATCACGATGCCCGGTGCCCCGTCGATGAGCATGACAGCGCCGGCGCGCGCCCGCCGGGCGAAGCGGCGGGTCTCCTCGGCGACCTGCCGGGCGCCGCGCACCGTGGTGGGCACGTCCGCGGGGACCAGGGAGCGGTCAACCGTGCGCACGACGTCGGGTGCGAGCAGCTCGAGCAGGCTGGCGATGTCGCCACCGCGGGAGGCCGCCAGGAACGCCTCCACCACCTCGAGGTGACCGGCCGTGCTGCGGGGCTGGGCGGCCGGGGCGGCCTGCAGCCGGCCGCGGGCCCGGCTGGCGAGTTTCTTCGCCGCGTCCGGCGACCGATGCAACAACTCGGCGATCGTCTCGAACGACATGGCGAACACGTCGTGCAGCACGAAAGCGACGCGCTGTGCCGGTGAGAGGCGGTCGAGCACGACGAGCAGGGCGCTGCTCACCGACTCCGCCAGCAGCGCGTCCTCGTCGGCAGGCGCCGACGCCGCCTCGGCCAGCCGGTCCAGCTCGTCGGGTTCGGCGAGGGGTTGCTCGGCGCGGCGCTTGCGCGCCCGCAGCTGGTCCAGCGCCTCGCGCGCGGTGATCGTCGTGAACCAACCGGAGAGGTTGTCGACGGCCCGAAAGTCCGCGCGGCTGGCCTTCAGCCACGCCGACTGCACCGCGTCGTCCGCGTCGGCCACCGAACCCAGCAGCTGGAACGCGACCGATCGCAGGTGCCGCCGATCCGCGTCGAAACGCTCCGCGAGAGCCACCAAATCCGTTGTTGCGCCCATGGGTCACCTTTTCTGCACGGGAATCGTCAAGGAGATGACCGCATCCACTGGACTTCCTGTTGCGAAGGAGACCAACACCATGACCCTACCGATTGTGCGCCGCGGCGCGCTCAGTAACCAGACAATTCGCCGCGGAACTCGCTGCGCGACAAGGGATTGATCCACATGAACACCGCACTTGTCGTGGTCACCCTGTCGACCGCGGCCGTCACCGCCGCGATCGCCATCGCCGATCTCGTTCCGGCTCGATTCGTGCTGGCGAACTCCGCCCAAGTCGGGGTGCCGCGTTCGTGGTTACCGGCGTTGGGCGCCGTGAAGCTGGCCGGAGCCGCCGGTATCGTGGTCGGGCTGCTGGGCGCACGCGAACTGGGCATCGCCGCCGCCGCAGGCCTGGTCCTGTTCTTCGTCGGCGCGGTGTTGACGCATGTGAAGGCGCGGGTCCTGTACAACATCGCGTTCCCCGGGGCCTACTTGTGCCTGTCCGCAACGTCGCTGGCGCTGATGCTCGCCCGCTGAACATCGTCGGATCAGCAGGGAAAGTACCGGATCCGCTCGATCGCGTCGCCGCGCCGCGTCACATCGGCGAACATGATGGCGCGCCCGTGGTCCGAGTTGATGGAGACCGCGACCGTCGGGCCGGCGCTCTTGGTCTTGGTCGCGCCGGCCCCGTCCAGTTGTTCCACCAATTCGGCCAGCTCGAGCGGATCGCGATCACCCAAAGTTATTGCGGCCGTTGATGATAGCGCACGTGCCGCAGCGAATGCGTCTCCTCGCGCGGCGGCGGCGAGGAAAGTCCGCACCAGCCGTTGGTGGCGCGCCCCCGCCCGACGGAATCCGGCCATGAATCCCGCGCTCCCCCGCCATCCCTGATTGGTCAGCAGGCCTTTGGACAGGTGCAGCGCCGGGCTCACCGCGCCCGGTCCGGTGCGCAGGAACTGCGCCATCATGGCGGGCAGTTCCCAATACGCCCGTAGTTCGCCGATCAGCCACTCGCCGTTGGCTTCTCGGAGGTCGTAGCGCAGGAATGCGGGGATGTACATGGTCACGGCGGGGCCCATGGCGACCTCGAGCTCGAGATCGCGCAAGACCGTCGTGCCGACGACGATGTCGAGATCGCGGTGGAATTTGATGTCACGCGGGCCGATGAACGTGTCGTAGAAACGGCCGATCTGTTCATGCCCCACGTGGGGCCGCGAGCCCACCGGATCCTCGACGCGGCCGTCGCCGGTGAACAGCCCCACCCATCCGGCCCGATCGTGCGCGGCGGCCGCCTGCGGTGAGCGCTCCACCGCCGCGAGTAGACGTTCCCGGTCCAGCGGCACCACCATTACGATCCCCCCACCAATTCGACGCCGACGGATTCCAATTCCGCCAGCGCCTGGGCGGCCGCATCCGCTGTTGTGGCCGCGGTCAGGTCGACGAGCACCCGGGTCTTCAGGCCCGCCCGCGCCGCGTCCTCGGCGGTCCGCCGGACGCAATGGTCGGTGGCGATGCCGGCCACGTCGACGTCGTCAATGCCGCGCTGCCGCAACCACTCCAGGAGGGGGGTCCCGTTCTCGTCGGCACCTTCGAACCCGCTGTACCCCGCGGAGTACGCGCCTTTGCGAAAGACGGCATCGATGCGCGCGGTGTCCAAGTCGGGCCGAAATTCCGCGCCCGCGCTTCCGGCGACGCAGTGCGGTGGCCAGGTCGAGGAATAGTCCGGCCGGTCGGAGAAATGCCCGCCCGGGTCGATGTGGAAGTCCTGGGTGGCCACCACGTGGCGATAGCCCGGCGCGCTAGACAGGTAGGCGTTGATGGCGGGCGCCACGGCGCCGCCGCCGGCCACCGGCACGGCGCCGCCCTCGCAGAAATCGTTTTGCACGTCGACGATGATCAACGCTCGCACGAGCTCCACACTATCCCGCTGGGCCGGAGCGCCGCCCTAGCTGCGCAAATCGGCGTCACGGTTTGCTCGACAGGCAGTCGGGTAATACACCGGCCATGGTGATCAGGAGAATCGCGCGACCTCTGTTGTCAGTCGCATTCATCGGGCAAGGAGTCAATTCACTACTCAACCCCAAATCGGCGGCCCAGGCGGCGGCGCCGGCAGTGGACGGCTTGCAGGCGTTGCCGGATTCGGTGAGCGCCAACATTCCGAGCGACCCCGAGACGGTCGCCCAAATCACCGCGGCCGTCCAGATCGGTGGTGGCCTGCTGCTCGCCAGCGGAAAGCTTCCGCGCATCGCTTCGGCCGCGCTGGCGGTGACGGTGTTACCGGCCAACATTGGGGCGCACTCGTTCTGGAACGAAAGCGATCCGGCGGTCAAAGCCCAGAAACGGCAGCAGTTTCTGACCGACCTGAGCCTGTTGGGCGGATTGTTGATCGCCTCGGCCGACACCGCGGGCAAGCCGTCGCTGGGGTGGCGTGGACGCCGCGCGGCCGAACGGCTCTCCGAGCGGGTGTCGTCGGCGTGGCCCGGATCCGACGATTCGGCCTTCGACGGCGACTTGTCGGAGCTGGGCGACCGGATCGCGCACGGCCTGCACGTCGGCGCCGAACGCGGCCGCGAGCTGGCCAGCACCGCGGCGGAACGGGGTGCGCCCTACGCCGAAGCCGCGCTGGAACGCGGCCGCGAGTTGGCCAGCACCGCGGCCGAGCGCAGCAAGCCGCTGGCGAAGAAGGCCCGCAAGCGTGGGGAGGAATGGGCCGACGAGGCCGCCGACCGCGCGGCCTATCTGGCCGAGAAGGCGCGTAAGCGCGGCGAAGAGCTCGCCGATGAGGCCGCCGATCGGGCCGCACCGCTGGCAAAGAAGGCGCGCAAACGCAGCGAGAAGCTCGCCAAGAAGGCGCGCAAGCGCAGTGAGAAGCTGGCCGACACGGCGCGGGCGCGCTCCGAGGAACTCGCCGAGACCGCGCGCAAGCGCGGCGGCCACTTGGCCGACACCGCGCGCAAGCGCGGCGGCGGTCAGGTCGAGACCGGTCGGCGCAAGCTGTCCTGGTGATTACGTCGGACTGGTGCAGCTAGTCCGGCCAGTGTGACCGCAAGATCTCCGGAGCCCACGCCGGCCAGTCCGGTGAACCGATCGTCATGCCGCCGCTGAGGCGGGCGACAATGCGCGGCCCGCGCAGCCGGCTGTTGTCGTAGACGGTGGCGACGTCGGAAAGCGCGATGGCGTCGGTGACCGGTGTCCACAAGCGACGATGGCGCTCGCGAACCTTGGTTTCCGGTACGTCGTGGCCGCCGGCCCGCACGCGGTGCCGGACACGTTCGACGGCAAGGTCTTCCGGGATGAGCATCGCGTGCAGGACGGCGGTGAAGCCCGCTCGGTGGGCGGTGCGGATGAGGTCCAGCTTCGACGGGTGGGAGAACACGGTCTCCGCGATGAACGACCGCCCCAGGTCGATCAACTTCGCCCGCGTGGCGGCGGCGATTTTCGCGGCGTCGTAGGCGCGCCCCGCCGACTCCCCCGGCCAGCGCTGCCTTGCGATCTCGTCGGCGTTGACGACCGGGCTGCCGGGCAACAGCGGCGCCAGGGTGAACGCGATGAAGGTCGACTTGCCGGCACCGTTCGGCCCGACCACCAGGTCAAGTCGCTGCATCGGACCGCGCCGGCGAACGCCGGGTCAGCGCCCGCGCGCCAGCACCACGGCGGCGCCATCGGGCCGGTGCTCGACGATGTCGCCGTCCTCGTTGAGGGCGACCGTGGTGACGCCATGCCCGGCCAGCGTCGCCCCGTAGTTGGCGTGCACCAGGCTTTCGTCGATGGCCGCGGAGACCTCGGCGTTGAACACCACGCCTTCTTCGACGGTGAGTTCGCCGGTCGCCAGCTGGCCGGCCAGCGCGGCCTCGACCCGCCGACGCGAGGCGGTGTGCTGGCTGGACACCGCGCGCCCGACACGCGCCCAGTGGTCGAGTTGCTGCTTGGCCGAACGGCTCTGGCGGGCGCCTTCGGAGGCCGCGCTGTCCATCAGGTCGGACGCCACGCGGGTCACACGATCGGGAGCGTCGGCCATGACTTCCTCCGTGATGCAGCACCCCGTTACAACTTGTAGCAAGATGCTACACGGGTGTCACCGGATCTGTCGCTGCCCGTACCACACCCCCTCCGGGGCGGCGATCGCGCCGGCTTTTTCGCGGGCTGTGGCCAGTTCCCGCGAGGTGGCGAATTCGCGTGCCTTGTCGAGGTCGTGCATGTCCATGACGACGATGACCGTCCTGGCATCGGCGGCATCCACGTAGGTCCCGGTGACCACCAAACCGTGATCGCGGCGCACGGCATCGAGCGCCGGATCGCGGAAGACGGCGCTCCATTGCTCGACGCTGGCAACTTGTTGTATGACGAGCATTACCCCGGCCATGACGAATCCTCCTGACAGCGTTGGCTTTTACGGCGTGGTTTTCGCTGCGGTGACCAGCCAGGCGCGGCTGGTCCCGTCGCGGCCGGATTCGAAGGCGGGCGGCGCGTTGCGGCCGTAATCGGCGGCGACCTGACCGACGTCGCGGATGTCGCCGCGCCAACCATGTTGATTCAGCCAAGGGCCGAGATCACCCGACGGGCCGCCCCGCCACATCGAGACGAGCTCGGGTGAGATCGCCGCGCGCGCGGCGCGAAGGAGCTCGGAGTCCTCGTTGTGATCCAGCGCCAGGATGCTGCCGAGGATCGAGCAGGAGCTGATCCGACCGAGCAAGCCGTCCGCGGCATCGGCGTCCAGAGCGTAGAGGATCCCTTCGGCGAGCCAGGCCGTCCGCTTCGCGGGTTCGAACCCCGCTCCCACCAAGCGTGCCGGCCAATCGGTCCTCAAATCCGCCGGCACGACGACATGACGGCAGCGCGGCTGGGCGTGCATCTCTTGCAGCACATCGGATTTGAAGGCCAGAACCTCGGGCTGATCAATTTCGTAGACCGTGGTGCCGGCCGGCCAAGGCAGACGAAATGCCCTGCTATCCATGCCGCAGGCGAGCAGGACGACCTGGCCGATGCCGGTCGCCGCGCCATCGAGAAGCGCTTGATCGAAGAATCGGGTGCGCACCGCGACTTGCCCGGCCATGAGCCGGAAAAAGTCACGGGCCAGACCCGCGGTGTCCCACATAGATCCGTCAGGATCAGCGCGGTCGATGAATGCGCGCGCGTACGGGTCGTTGAACAATCGGTCCGTGCGTGAGCTTTCCTCGGCCCGCAGCACCGCCACACCGAGGGAAGTCGCGCCAATGCCCGTTGGTCCTGAACCCGTTTGCGGACGCTCAGCCATACGGTCACCCGCCTTCGATGCCCGGCCGCCGGCCTCACCGGCGGCATGTCTACAAACGTAGACATTGCCAATGTTATGCCGCGCCGGCCCATCATGTCTACAGTTGTAGATAAATTTCTGAGGGAGCACGATGAAGCGCACGTCGACCGGCGTCGGCCCGGACGCGAGCCCGCCGCGGCGCGATGCCGCCGCCACAAAAGCGCGCCTGCTGACGGCGGCGCGCGAACAGTTCTTGCGACACGGTTATCGGGCCACCTCGCTGCGTGCGATCGCGGCCCAAGCCGGCGTCGACGTGATGCTCATCAGGCGCTACTTCGGTTCCAAGCAACAGCTATTCGACGAAGCCACGAACATTTCCGGCAACGTCGAAGCCATCCGCCGGGCCACCGACAGCGCGGTGGGCCAGACCCTGATCGAACGAGTGCTGCAAGCCCGGCAAGACAGCGACGCCCCGCTGTTCGCGCTCCTGCGCTCCAGCGGGGACCCCGACGTCGTCGCACGCCTCAACGCCCAGCTCGAAAACGGCTTGACCCGCAACCTCTCCCGCCGGATCCGGGCCGACGGACCGCGACTCCGCGCCGATATGGTCGCCGCCCTGCTTCTGGGCATTGGCGTCTTGCGCGTCCTCCTGCACAAGGAGCCGATCGCCACCGCCAGCGACCGCGACATCGCCGCCCTGTTCATGGAGGCATTCGAGGCATTGACCGAACTGCCCCAGGACGCCGGGGGCGCCGACCACTAGCGGCGGCGGAATGTCGCCGCGCATCGACGCGAATCGCTATGACCGGTAGGCATTTCGATCGGCCGCGTCGTCAGGGGTCCCGCCGTGACCTCAAGACGGCGTCGATGATCGCCTCGACGTCTTGGCCGGCGTCGACGGTCATGCCCGCCTCGTCCGGGCCGAGGGCCTCCAGCGTGTCCAGTTGCGAGCGCAGCAGCGCGGCCGGCATGAAGTGGTCGGCCCGGGCCGCCAGCCGGCCGGCGATCAGTTCCGCCGAACCGGACAGATGCAGGAACTCGACGCCCGGGCAGTGCGCCCGCAGCCGGTCGCGGTACTCCTTTTTCAGCGCCGAACAGCTCACGACACCGCCGTCGCGGTGAGCCGCCAGCCATTCGCCGACCTTGTCCAACCAGGGATAGCGGTCGTCGTCGTCGAGCGGTTCGCCGGCCGCCATTTTCGCGATGTTGGCGGCCGGGTGCAGCGTGTCGGCGTCAACGAACGGGACCCGCGTGCGTCGCGCGAGCGCCGCCCCGACCGTCGACTTGCCCGATCCGGATGCGCCCATCACCACGACGGGAGCCGATCGGCTCACCCGGATTGTTCGCCGAGGTTGCGGTTCCATTCCAGCCAGCCGACGCCGCTGCGCCCGTCGGCGGTGGTGATCGTGGCCCAGACGCGGGGGAACTGGCTGACCCGCCCGTCGGCGGCGACAAGCCGGACCGGCGCCTGGCCGCGGACGTCCACGTTGGCGGTGATCTCCCCCGGGTTGAGCGTCAGCGTCGCCTCCAGCGGTAACCCGTTGTCGTCGAAGGACTCTCGTGAGTCGACGGTCTGCAGCTCGGTGACCCGGCCGTCGGCGCGCTGGGTGTAGCCGATGCTGAATGCCGGTGCACCCGGGATGCGGATGTTGACGCCGTGCAGATGGGTGCCGTCGTTCAGGTGCAGTGCGCTCCAGATCCAATCCATGCTCCACCAATCGCGAACACCCCAGGAGTGATCGCGCTGGCCGGGCACCGCGTCGAGGCGGTAGCTGGTGTCGCCGACGGTGACGGTGCCCGAGACGGTGCAGGGAATCTCATATCGCGTCGTGAGCCCATACTGGTACGGGGTGCCGTCGGTGTCCCACACCAGGTTCATGGACATCGCGACGGGCGTGCCGGATTCCCCACGCAACAGCGCAGCCGGGTCGGGGTAAGCCTGAGCCCTCGCCCGCACATCGACGCGGTAGCTCTGCAACGGCGTACCGGCGGAATGTCCGAGCTCGAACTCGTCGGTGCGCACCGTCCACGGGTCCGCCGGCAGCGGGACCTGCGCGTCGACCGCGACGGTTGGCATGTCGGGGCCGCACAGCAGCACGTGTACCCATGCGGTTTGCTCGTTGGCCACCAGGCCGAGGCGGAACCAGCCGCCCAATCCCTGTGCGGTGTCGGCGAAGTCGGCGTACCAGCTCTCGCTCCACAGCGGTTCGGCGGTCGGATCGTGGGCGAGCTCATCCTCCGGCACCGGTTGCAACGGCTCGGATGCCACCGCCGCCGGCAGCGTCGCCAGCGCGTCCGTGTCAAGGACGTGATCGCAGTGCCGGCGCAGCATCGTCATGAACATCTGGTCACCACGGTCGGTGCGCTCCACCAGCATCGAGGAGACGATCGCCATCATCACGCCGAAAAAGCTCTGCCGGCGCACGCCGTCGGCGACGTCGGCCAGGGTCAGGGGCGCGTCGGGTCCCAGCGCCTCGTGGTATGCCCGCAGCAGCGCGTCGTAGTGCTCGCGGCGGTCCTCGGTGGGCAGCGCGCACCCGAGGAAATAGGACAGGTCGGTCAGTGCCGGTCCCCACGACACCGTCTGCCAGTCGACCACCGTCAGCGCGCGGTCGGCGCCCGAGGTACCGAACAGCATGTTGTCCAACCGGTAGTCGCCGTGCACCAGGCCCTGTATCCCGGACGCCTGGGCCTCCTGGTCGAGGTAGGCGTCGAACGCGGCAACCAGGCGCTCGCACACCACGCGGTGCTCCGGTGCGATCTGGTCGCCGTAACGGTCGACGAACCCCGCGTACAGCGGGGTGATCATCGCCTGGTTCAGCGGCGCGTCACGGTTGAGCCACGGCGCTTCGGCCAGCGAGACATCGCCGAGCAGCGGGCCGTGCAGCCGTCCCAGCTCGACGGCGCCGAGGCGGGCCTGTTCGATTGTGGCGCCGGCGATTTCATCGCCGACCACGGCCGGGCCCGCGTCGCCCAGCAGCAGGTCGAACACGCCCGTGGAGGTGTCGACCGCCGCGTGATAGCAGGGCGCGATGGGCCCGCCCAGCCGCGGCGCGATGTCGCCGTAGAAGCGGACCTCCCGCTCGTAGAGTCCCAAAGCCAGCCCGGTCTGCCGGCTCACCGGGTCGGTGGCGGCGACCTTGAGCACCACCGACGCGGGCCCGCCGTCGGCCTGCGCGTAGTTGAGCCGGATGCGGTAGCACTCGCTCATCTGCCCGGTGCCGATGCGCTCGACCGAGAAGTCGGCGATGGGTCCGGCGCCGATCACCGCGGCCAACCAGGAGGCGGTGAGGTCACTCGGGGTTTCGATGACTTGCTCGGTCTCGGCGTGCATGAGGGTTAGCGTGCCAGGTCAGTGCGCGAGTGAGAAGCCGTCCCAGGCCATCCGGCGGTGCGGGTGTGGATCGAACTCGACCCGCGATTTGCGGTCGAAGACCATCACGGCGCGGTCGGTGGCGTTGTAGCGGGGCCAATCCTCGCCCGGGACGCCGGTGCGGCTGAAGGCGCGCCACCGCCGTTGCACCTGGTTGCTGACCCGCAACGCGGCGCGCCGGTCGGCCGCCGCGGTCAGCAGGGCGCCGAATCTGGTGCGGTAGACGTCGAAGACGGCCAACAACTCGGTGGCATGGGTGGCGCCGAAACCCGACCAGCGCAACGTGCGCGGGGCGTAGTCATACCGGTAGAGGTAGGTCGGCGCGTGCGCGCTGTGGGCCTCGGCGATCTGCCAGGCCGCCGATCCGAACGCGAAGTCGCCGCCGAGCTGGATGCACGCCGCCCGCTCGGGGTAGTCCGGGTACGCGGCGGTAATGCGTTCGCGGATAGCGGGGTCCGCCTCGGCCAGCAGCTCTTCGACCATCGATTCGTTGGTCGGCAACATCGCCAGGAACCGGGTGAACAGCCGGCCCTCTTCGGCGTTGGTGCCGACGATCAGCGGTACCGGGTGCGCGTCACCGCGCCGCATCGCCTCAACGGGATCCATCGGCAGCACGTCGTCCCCGACGACCGGGCCAATCGGGAAGGCGCCCAGCCTGTTCTGCATGCCCTCGTCGATCAATGCGTGCTGGGTTTTCACCAGTTGGGCGGCCGACGCCCGCATCAGAGCGTCGGCGGCGTCCTGCTTGCGCACGCCCAGCAGGCCGGCGAAGCGGTTCGCGAACTCGGCGGCAACCTCTTTGGATCGCGTCAGGCCCGATGCGGGACTCTCCGAAATGGCCCGGGCGAACAGGCCTTTGGCGGACGGCACGGCCAGCAGGGAGGCGGTGATGCACGCGCCGGCGCTCTCGCCGAAGATCGTCACATTGTCCGGGTCACCGCCGAATCCGGCGATGTTGTCGCGCACCCACTGCAACGCCAGCACCAGATCGCGCAGATACAGGTTGCTGTCAATGGTGATGTCGGGCGTCGACAGCGACGAGAAGTCCACACATCCCAGCGCGCCCAGCCGGTAGTTCACCGACACGTACACGCATCCCCGGCGTGCCAGGGCCGCGCCGTCGTAGAGCGGTGTCGCCGAGCTGCCCAGGAAGTACCCGCCGCCGTGGATGAAGACCATCACCGGCAGCGGCCCCTCCATGGCACCCTCGGGCGCTACGACGTTGAGGGTGAGGCAGTCCTCGCTCATCGGCTGATAGCGGCCGCCCAGCCCGGACAGGCCGAGCAGGGTGTAACGGCGCTGCTGGGGTGCGCAATTGGCGAAGCCGTGGCAGTGCCGCACTCCCGACCACGGTGCCGCCGGCTGCGGCGCCCGGAAGCGCAGGTTTCCCACCGGTGGACGGGCATACGGGATCGACCGCCACCGATTGACCCCGTCCCGGGTGAAGCCCTCGACGGTGCCGGTGGCCGTGTGTGCGCGGACAGTCCGGTGATGCATAAACCCGACGGTAACCGACATGACGGCGTTAACGCGCGCGCAGCGCCTTACTGCCCGGCGCGGCGGTTAGCCTGACTGGATGCGGATAGCTGCGATGATCGCCGCGTCGGTACTGGTCGCCGGCTGCTCACACACCACGGGCAACCATTCCGAGCCGACGCCGAGTTCCACCCAGACCTCCGTTGGGCCGTCCGGAAGCAAGACGCCAGGAGCATCCGCCGCGCCGGCCGCCGGCGCCGCGGTCTCCGACGTCATCGCGTGGATAGAGGCGGCCCACCCCGCCGATCCTGGCCGCTACCACACGGCGGCCCGCGACGGTGTGGCCACACCCCTGGGCAGCGACATCGCCCTGGCGGCGGTGGGCGGCAAAGTCTCCTGCATGACGGATGCCGCGCACACCGACGGCGCGCTGAATTGCCTGGTGAACCTGGCCACTCCGGCGCCGGCTCCCGCGACCGCCTATGGCGAATGGCAGGGAGGTTGGGTCACCTTCGACGGGGTGCACCTGCAGGTGGGAGCCGCGCGGGCCGACCCCGGCCCCTTCGTCAACGGCAACGGACCGGAGCTGGCGAATGGGGACTCGGTGTCGTTCGGCGACTATCGGTGCCGCGCCGACCAGGCCGGCCTGTATTGCGTGAACTACGCGCATCAGTCGGCGGCGCGTTTTGCGCCCGCCGGCATTCAGCCCTTCGGCTGCCTGAAGTCGGTGCCGCCGCCCGACGGGGTCGGCGCGGTGTTCAGCTGCTGAGGATTTCGCTGCCCAACGTCGAGTTGTTGCGTGAAATCGCGGCATTCGACACCAACACTCCACGTTCGGCGGTTCACCAGGTGACCGGAAGCTCTTTCATGCCGTAGATGTCGGCCTCTTTGAACCGCAACTCCTCCGGCGGAACGGCCAGCTTCAGCCCGGGCAGCCGTCGCGCGAGGGTGGCGAACGCGACCTGCATTTCCACGCGGGCCAGGTTGGCCCCGATGCACTGGTGCACGCCGTACCCGAAACCCAAGTGTCCGCGCGTGTTTCGATGGATGTCGAAACTCTCTGGGTCGTCGACGAATTCGGTGTCCCAGTTTCCGGCGGGCAGGTTCATCATCACGAACTCCCCCGCCCGGATCAACTGGCCACCGATCACCAGATCTTCGGTCGCCACGCGGTCGACCTGGCTGTGCACGATGCTCAGATAGCGCATCAGCTCTTCGACGACGTTCGCGATGAGGGCGGGATCGTCGGTCTGGCCGAGCCGCTCGAAGGCGCTCGGATGTTGCAGCAGCGCAACCGTTCCCAGTGAGATCATATTGGCGGTGGTCTCGTGACCCGCCTGCATCATGATCACACTGTTCATCGCCGCGGTCGCGTGGTCGAGTTGACCCGTCGCGACGTACTCGGTGATCATGCGGCTGATCAGATCGTCACCGGGCTCGCGCTCCTTGCGTTGCACCAACTCCTGGATGTAGGCGTACATCGCCCCGAAGGCCTGTCCCTTTTCCGCCTCGGACGTCTTCTGGTCGAGCCCGGCAGTGGTGTTGCGCTGAAAAAGCTCGAGATCTTCGGGCGGCACGCCCAGCAGCAGCGCAATCACCAATGATGGCACCGGCAAGGCGAATTCACGCACCAGATCGGCAGGCGGCCCCACCGCGATCATCTCGTCAAGAAAATGGTCGACCATCTCCTGGATCTGCGGCCGCATCGATTCGCAACGCCTGAAGGTGAAGTTGCCGGTCATCATCCGCCGGATCCGGTGATGCTCGGGATCGTCGGTGCGCGCAAACATCACCGGGACCTCGTTGTCGGCGTTGGTGGGCATGATGGAGTCCGGAATGGTCTTCGCGGACAGCCGCGGATCGACCAGCGCTGCCCTGATGTCGGAGTAGCGGCTCACCACCCAGACCGGATTGCCGTGGAACATCGCCTGTCGTAGCCCGGGCTCTTCCCGCCAGCTCGCGAACTCTACCGGCGTTGCGAGCGGACAGTGGGCGGGACGCGGCACGGGCAGTGCCGGAAGCTCCGCGTCCGAGCAGGAGTCGGACGCCTCGAAAGATATTGACATAAGCCGCGTTTCCCATTAACTGTCAGTTATCTGCCAGTTGTAGAGCGTAAAGGGACCGTTGTCGGTAGTCAACTGTCGGTTACGCTGTCACGATGACCGCGGTGGAGGACCGGCCGTTGCGGGCGGACGCGGCGCGCAACGTCGAGCGCATACTGCGCGCGGCGCGCGAGGTCTACGGCGAGTTGGGCCCGGACGCCCCGGTGGAGGCGGTCGCTCGCCGGGCCGGCGTCGGCGAACGAACCCTCTACCGCAGGTTTCCCACCAAGGCGGATCTCGTCCTGGCGGCGCTGGAACAGAGCATCGCCGAGGATCTCACGCCGGTGATCGACGCCGCCCGCCGCGCGAAGGATCCTCTGCGCGGTCTGACCCAATTGATCGAAGCGGCGATCTCGCTCGGCGCGCGCGAACACAGCCTGCTGGCCGCCGCCCGCCGGGCCGGGTCCCTCACGTCCGACATCTCCATGTCGCTCAATGCCGCGCTCGCCGAGCTTGCCCGCGAGGGCCAGCGTCTCGGCAGGATTCGCGCCGACCTGGTCAGCGACGACCTGCCTCGGCTGATCGCCATGCTCTTCAGCGTGCTCTCGACGATGGATTCCGACAGCGACGGCTGGCGACGCTACGTCGCCCTGGTCGTCGATGCCATATCGGTCGATGAGCGGCGGCCATTGCCCCCGGCGGCCGAACTGCGCTACACACTGCAGCCGGACGGCTGGCCGCTGTGAAGGAACGGCCGCTCAGCTAGCCGGCAGACCCGCCTTGACCGCGGCGTCCTGTTTGCCCGCGAGATCGAGCAGGATGTCGGCTGGCGTGGGATTGCCTATGACACAGTCGAATTCCATATCGACCATGGCCCTGCCCTCGACGAATACCGCCTCAGAGATCTCCATCGGATTGGCCGGGTCGGTGCTCTGCCCGATCACCATGAATCCGTTGGTGCCGACGTCGATGGGCTGCTGCTCGCCGCTGACCTTCTTGCCGACGACGTCGCGCATGTTCGCGGCCGTCTTGTCGGCCGTCGCCGCGTCGGGAAAGACCGCGATCGTGTCGATGATGGTGCGCTTGCCGTCGGGGTTCTTGAAGACCTGCCCCACGCCGACGATGCCGCCCGGATTCTGGCTGGGCGGCCCGTCAGCGGTGGCGTGCGGGCCGACGTCGGCGGCCTGGATGAGCAAGGAGCTGTAGTTCGCCGGCGCCCCGGGTGAAGACGGGGCGCTCGACGAGACGGCCGCGCTCGACGACGCGGCCGGACCCGATGGCGCAGTCGAGTTCTTGTCCTCGCCGCAGCCGGCGATCGCGGCGCTGAGCAGCATCGCGGCGGCAGCCAGGCCGACCGCGGACGTCCGGACCTTTGTCATGAGCCCTCCTTTGTGAGGTCAGCTATTTGTAACCCGTACCCGGGCCACCCGCAGTGTGAACACGCAAACTATGTGGGCCGGCGGGCAAATCGCCATCGGACGAGTTTCGCTTCAGTTGATGGTGACGCCCGCGTCGACCTTGAACTCCAGCCCGGTCACGTATCTGGACTCGTCGGAAAGCAGGAACAGCACTGCGCTGCTGACGTCGGCGGGCTCGACAGCCGGCGCGGGCATCGCATTGACGAAGATGGGAATGAGATCGGAACGCTGCTCTCCCAGGAGAGGCCCGAACGACGGCGGAACCATCCCGGTGGGCACGCCCGTGGGAAGCACGGCGTTGACACGCACGTTCTGCGCCGCCAGCTCGTTGGCCAAGGCCAGCGTCAAGCCGACGACGCCGTGCTTGGCCGCCGTGTAGGGCGTCTGCAGCGGGAATCCCTTGATGGCGCCGGCGGAGCTGATGTTGACCAGGCTGCCTCCACCTTGCTCGAGCAGGTGCGGTATCGCGGCCGCACAGGTGTTCCAGACGCCGATCAGGTTCACGTCGACCACCGTGCGCCACTGTTCGGCAGTGGTCTTGTCCCACGGCGCCACCGTGAGCACGCCGGCGTTGGCGACCGCGCCGTCCAGGCCGCCCAGCTCGCCGACTCCCTCGTCGACCGCGGAACACAGTTGCGCCTCGTCGCGGACATCGACAACGCGACTCACGCATCGGCGACCGAAATCCCGTACCAGCCTTACTGTTTCGGTGAGGTCATCCTCGGTGGCCAACGGATATTCAATCTGCGGCATGGATTGGCAGATGTCGACGAGGATGAGGTCCGCGCCCTCCTGCGCAAGCCGCAGCGCATGGCCGCGCCCCATGCCGCGGGCGGCGCCGGTGATCAGAATGCGTTTACCGGCAACGCGTCCTGGAGCCGGGGTGGTCAGTTCAGTGCTCGTTCCACATCAATCCGCGCATCGTCGCTGACAATGGGATGTCCTCGACCCCGATCAGCCCTTGGGGCGCGCGGCACACCCAGTCGATCGCGTTGACCGCCCGGCCGGCGGTGGAGATGCAGCCGGCATCGGTGGAATCGTAAAGGGGGTGGGATACATGGGTGTTGATCTCCACCCGCGGCTCGCCCTCCACGACGACGCGGTGCACACCGGTGTGGCCATCGGGCGGGAATTCCCAGTCGGGCGCGGCGGCCGGGGTGAGCCTGGTGACGTGCTCGAGGGTGATGACCGGCTTGCCGTCGCGCACGCCCTCGGTGGCGAATCGGACCGCGGCCATCTGCCCCGGCTGGACGGTCATCATCGTGCATTCGATGCGTTCGGGCGTGTACCACGGCTCGCAGCGCTGGCGCACGTCGTCGAGCGTGATCCCGAGATGGTCGGCCAGACTGCGGACCTGACCGCCCCACATCGCCACGATCACCCCGGGCAAGAACATCATCGGCGAGTCGTCGTCGGGCGTGGTTCCGAACCCCATTGCCGCACCGGTGAACTCGGCATCGTCGTAGTTTCCGTAGTCGAAGATCTCCTGCACGGTGATCGACGAGATCCGCGTGGTCAGGCTGGCCGCCGAATGCACCAGCGTATCGCCGGAGAAGCCGGGGTCGATGCCGTTGACGTAGAGCGAGGCGTTGCCTGCCGCGCACGCGCGCTCCAACGGCTCGCGCAACCAATCGTCGGCATGGCGGGGTGTCACCAGCCAGACCATCGATGTGCCAACGACGTTGATGCCCGCCGCGAGGAACTTGGCCATCTGTTCGATGGCTTCCATGGGTCGCGTCTCACCCTGAGACGTGTAGACGACGCAATCGGCGCCAAGATTGAGCAGTGCGTCGATATCGTCGGTGGCGATGATGCCGGTCGGCTCGTCCAGCCCGCAGAGCTGCGCCGCGTCCTTGCCGATCTTGTCGGCGCTGGCGGCGTGCACGCCGACCAGTTCCAGATCCGGTCGGCCGATGATGGCCCGCAACGAGTGCCGGCCCACATTCCCGGTGGAAAACTGTATGACTCTACGCACTTACCCTCATCCTTCCGACCGTGGGCGATGACCCATCATGGCGCGTTGCGTCGCGGCCCAGGTCAGTAATCGGGGATTGGAAGCGGCGAGTTGTTCGAGTCGATGCCGCCGTCGACGTGGAAGATCGCGTTCGTCGCGTAGCAGTCGCGCGTGCACAGGTACACCGTCAGCCGCCCGAGATCCTCGACGTCACCGAGCCGATGTAGCGGGGTGGCCTCCTGCATTTTCTCCAGCGATCCGGGCATCAAGTCCAGGCTGCCCCGCAGGCCGTCGGTGGCGAACGATCCCAACGCAATGGCGTTGACGCGGATCTTCGGCGCGAGTTCCTGTGCCATCGCGCGGGTGAGCGCCTCGAGGCCGCCCTTCGCGACGCAGTAGGCCGTCAACGCGCGGATGCCGAACCGGGCGGAACCGGACGAGATGTTGACGATGGATCCGCGTCCCGCGCTGATCATGTGCGGGGCGACGAGCTGGCTCATGATGAACGCTGATGTCACGCACCAGTCGAAGGTGTGCCGGAAGTCTTCGTCGGTGATGTCCAGAAAGCGCGCATAGGTGGAGCCGCCGACGTTGTTGACGAGAATGTCGATGCGCCCGAAGCGTTCCATGGCCGTGTTCACGACGCGCTCGCCGTCCGGGCGGCTCATCGCGTCCGCGACGAGCGCCAGCCCTTTGCCGCCCGAGGCCTCGATGCCCTCAATCGTGCCAACGATATCCGCCTCGGTACGCGCGGTCCCCACAACCGTGGCCCCGGCCTCCCCCAACACCCGGGCAATGCCCGCCCCGACGCCTTTCCCGGCGCCCGTCACGATCGCGACCTGCCCATCAAGCTGGAACTGTTCCAACGCCATGCCGAGCTCCTTCGATCGCGCGTGGGGTGCGCCGTTCAATCTATGAACTGGGCTGACTAAAGTCAACGAATTCGCGTGATCGGCGTCCGCGGTACCGTTGAGTGTCTGAGAATGATCAAGTTATGCAAGCGTTTTTGGCGCGGACACGGCATAATGAGCCGTTGAGCCCCGCAACTCTCGCATGAGTCGGGTCAACTGTGAGGAAACACATGGCTGTGACGGATCGGCTGTCGACCCGAGAAGCAAAGCGTCTGCAGACGAGGGAGCGTTTGATGGGGGCCGCGATCGCGGAGTTCGCCCGGGCCGGCATGGCCGAGGCGGACGTCAGTGCCATCGTGGCCGCCGCGGGCGTGGCGCACGGGACGTTCTTCTTCCATTTCCCCACCAAGGAGCATGTGCTGCTGGAGCTCGAGCGCCGCGAAGAGGACCGCATAGCCAAGCAGTTCGCCCAATTCCTGAAGTCCAAGCACGATCTCGCTTCCGCGTTGGGCGAGGCGGTCCGCCTCGTGGCCGGGTTGGAACGCCGGCTGGGCGATCGGCTCTTCAATGACTTTCTCGCGCTGCATTTCTCGCAGACCCGTCCGCAGACCGAGGACGGCCGCGATCACCCGTTGATCGTCTTGGTCGCCCAGGAAATCGCGCTTGCGCAGGAACGCGGTGAGACGGATCCGCACGTCAATCCCATGAACAGTGCGGTGTTCTTCTTGCTGGGTCTCTACGCCCTGTTGATCACCACCAACCACTGGCCGACCGGCCATGCGCTGCTGGAAGACTACGTCGCGAGGACGTTGCGAAGTTTGAAGCCCTGACCCGCCGCTAGGGGCGTATGACGCCGCGCAGCGGCATCAGGCCGAGTTCCTTGTGGGACATGAACCCCGGCGGAGCGTCGCAGACCGCGGGAATGGCGTTCGCGGGGCCCATCGCGGTCCAGGTGTATCCGGGCAGCGCGTATCCGCCGTTGGGGTCCTGCGCGCCCTGCAGGATCAGCTCGGTGGAGGAATCGCCCTCGATCACAATGCGGTAGTGGTAGTGCTGGGGCCAATCCTCCTGCGGTTCAATGGCGTCGAAGGTGTCCATCGTGTAGATCTCGTGAAAGACGATGAGGGGTCTGCCGTCCACCCACGCCGTCCACTTGTGGTGCTGGCGGGCGACAGTCCCCTTTTTGATCACGCCCTTGAAGCCCGGCATGTCGCTGGTCTCCCCTCCCTCGAAGGGGATGTCGCGGGTGGCGGTCCCGAGCTCCACCTCGGTCGTGTATCGCTCGACTGTTTTGCCCAGTCCCTCGACGACCATCGCCATCGACTGGGCGAACAACGGCCATGCCTGTCCCAGCAGATTCGGGCCATCTTCGAACCCGGCCGGGTCGCTGCCCATCCCCATCTCGAACAGGTACTTCAGGGTGTCGCGCCCGAAATTCACCACCTCGTAGATGTGAATTGTGTCGATCTGACTGATGATTCGGGCCAGCGTCAGGACGAGCAGGTCTCCGGCGAACCCAGGGTTGACACCACCCGCATGAAACGACGTGCCGCCCTCGTGGCACGCGGCATCGATCTTGTCGATGTCCGCCTGACTGTGCTCGGTCCGATACCACCACGCCCCACCCGATGCGACGACATTCTTGCCGCCGCGCAGCAGGCGGCACACCTCGTCGGGGTCGGACCATAGCGGCGCATAGAACACGCAATCGGCGTCGAGTGCCTCGATGGCATCCTTGTCGGTGGTCGCCCGCACGCCGGTCGGCGGTTTGCCGCAGAGCTCACCGGCGTCCTTGCCGACTTTCTCCGGTCGATTGCACAGGACGCCGACCAGTTCGTAGGCAGGGTTGTGCACAAAATGACGCAGCGCGATCGTTCCGACATTGCCGACGCCCCATTGGATTACACGATATTTCTTCTCGGCCGGCGACTTGAGCGTCATCGCTACTCCTTTGCATGGCCAGAATGCCTGAGCGCTCGCTGAGCGTAGGCGTCTGGCAACGGGCGTGTCAACGAATACCAGCTGACTTTCGTCAGTACTGTCGCTCCGCTGGTGGGGCGTGGACAGGCGGCGTGAACTCCGCATTAGCCCTGTGGCACGCACGAACTGCGGGAATTGGGGCGAATCTCGCTGCCGGTTCGTCGCCGACCCCGTGGGCGTCTTCTGCTGACTGTAGTCAGCCTGTTATAGTGCACTCGCCGGTCCAATCAGTGTCGATGGCGGGGAGGGTTCGTGAATTTGCCGAAGCTGCATCAGCGCGACGCCGGGATAGGTGCAGCCACGCGCTCGCCCGGCTCTGCCCCATCGCCGGGTCTGGCCATCGACGAGCACATGGAACGCTCACGGCTCGCGCAGCAGCGGGCGGACAAATGGCTTATCTCCGGCAGCCTCCTGATCGGCACGGCAGCCCTGGGTGTTTTCGGGCTGCCGCTGTTCCTCTGGGGGGTGCGGCTGCTGCGCCGGGCGCAACGCGACGGCCTCGCGGTCCGGCCGATGCTGGTCACCCTGCTCGGCTATCTCGTCATCATCGACGCCGCCATCAACACCGTAGGGTGGGCGCTTGATCTGGTGGCGAACCACACCATCCTCGCGCGCGTGCTGCTCAACGGGTGGGGCAACATGTTCGACGCCGGCTACTTCTGGCACTACAACGAGCTGTGGGTCGGCGGCGCGGCGGGGCCCGGCGAGAAGGCCCTGGAGGTCGGGCTGATCCTGACCGTCTTCACCATGCGGATCGCCGCCGCCATCGGGTTTCTGCAGATGAAGCGGTGGGGCCACCAGTGGATGGTCATCACCTGCTGGATGGGCGTGGTCATTTGGATCACCTACGTGTTCAACATGACGATGTTCGCCGACGTGCGCTTCGCCGGCGTCGTGCTCCCGGTCGTCGGCTGGTGGCTCTACGACATCTTCTACATCACCCCGTTTTTGGCCATCCCCTATCTGCACACCGTCAACCGCGAACTCTTCTCCGACTGAAATGCCCGACGCGCCTTCGGTTCACGAGAGTTCTCGACATCTCAGCACGCATCAACTGACCACGGCACCGAGGAGGTCACATCGTGGGCTATCTGTGGGAGATCCTTCGCTATGTCGCCGCGTGGGGCGGCACCGGACTGATCATCTGGTTCTGGTACTGGCTGTTCTCCAACATCGGCACGTTCTGAGCCGGGGTTCGCGGAGCGCGGGATTGGGCCGATGACTGAGCATTCCGACGGCCATGCGATGGCGCTGGAACGCAGTTGCGCGGTGACGGCGGTCGCGCTGAGCGAGCAACGCCGAGAAGGCGTGCGGCTCGTCACCGGCGAGCGGCGGGGCTTCGGGTTGAACGCGGGGCTCACGTTCGTCCACGTCCCCTACCCCGCCCCCTCCGACTGGACACGCAGAACCCTGACCTGCGGGGTGGCCCTGCAATGCTCGCCATCGAAGGAACGCGTCACCGAATTTCGGCTGAACGAGCTGTCCGCGCGCGAACTGCGCGCGCTCACGCTCGTCGAAGGCGGCGTCGCGCTCGGCTGGATCGCGTCGCGCTGGCCCGGCCTGCTTCCCGAGGTCCAACGGCTGCTCCCCGACGTCCACCCCGAGGCCGCGGACATGGACGGCACCCAGATGCTCGACAGGGCAATCGGATTGGCGGCCACCGGCCGGGAGTTGGCGGTCCCGCCGCTGCTGGGCGCTTTGCCGCTGGCCTACACGGCGCCGCAGGGATTGACCGATAGGTTGCGACGCAGCTTCGGGAGGATGCCGTGGACCACGACGCAGAAGCGTCTTCCGCGGCCATACTCAGTTCCGGTCGGTGGTGACGGGGGCGTCCGCAACCCGAACCTGCCGCCGCCGAGCCGGCCGCAGGACAACGATCTCGACGTCACACCCCAACACCGGCCCGGGATTCCCTATCCCGAGTGGAACATGTGGACACAGCGATTCATGCACGACCACGTCGCTGTCGTCGAGCACGCCGACGGCCGGCGCCTGCGCCGTCCGGTGCCGGTGGCCGTCGACGTCCGCAAGTGGTTCGAAGAACACACCCACCGTGCAATGACCAGCCGACTCGAAGACGGCTCGGACCTCGACGTCGACCAATACGTCAGCCACTACATCGACCTGACGACGGGCGAGGCCAAGGAGCCGAGGGTGTTTCGCGACCTGCTGCCCAGCAGTCGCGACGTCACCACCGCATTGCTGCTCGACGGCAGCTCGTCGCTGGGGGTGCACGGGGGCCGGGTGTTCCAGCTCGAATTGGCCTGTGCCGACGCGCTTTCGCGTGCCATGACGCTGGCGCGCGAACGCCATGGCGTTTTCGTGTTCACCGGCAACACCCGGCACCGGGTCGAGGTGCGGTGCCTGAAGGACTTCGAAGACCGCCGGTTCGTGCCGCCGAGCGGGCTGGGCCTGTCCACCCGCGGCTACACCAGACTCGGTGCGCCGCTGCGCCATTTGACCAGCCGCCTGCTGGCCCAGGCCTCCGAGCGGCGCCTGCTGATCATCATCGGGGACGGGCTGATCTCCGATGAAGGCTACGAGGGCCGTTACGCCTGGGCCGATGCCGCGCACGCCGTCGAGGAGGCCAACGAGGCCGGGGTGTCGATGTATTACGTGGGCGTCGGGCCGACCCGGGTCGACCCCCTCCCGGAGGTGTTCGGGCCGCGCCGGTCGCAACGGATCCGGCGCATCGAGGAATTACCCCGGGTATTGGCCCATGTCCATCGCGAACTGGTCGCAGCGTGAATGCCGACCGATTGAGGAAGAGATGACCACCGACACATATTTCGCCAACGGCAACGAAGTTCAGCTGTTCGAACAGGCCTTTCAACGGCGCCTGCCGGTGATGCTGACCGGCCCGACCGGGTGCGGCAAAACCCGGTTCGTCGAACACATGGGCTCGCTGCTGCAGCGACCGGTAGTCACGATCAGTTGCCACGACGACCTCACCAGCTCCGACCTCGTCGGCCGCTTCATGGTGACCGGCGGCGACGTCGTCTGGACCGACGGCCCGCTCACTCGGGCCGTCAAAGCCGGCGCGATCTGCTACCTCGACGAAGTCGTCGAGGCCCGCCACGACTCCTTGGCGATCCTGCACTCGCTCACCGATCACCGACGATCGTTGTACCTGGACCGCGCCGGCGAGGTGGTGAAAGCCCCCGAAGAGTTCATGCTGGTGTGTTCGTACAACCCGGCCTATCGCAGCTCACTCAAGGAGCTCAAACCCTCGTTCCGCCAACGGTTCGTCACGCTGGCGATGCACTATCTGCCGCCCGACCGCGAGGCCGACGTGATCGTCGCCGAATCCGGAATCCCGTTGGCCACCGCCCAGCGGCTGGTCGGGTGCGCGGTCGCGATCCGCACGGCCGACGAAGCCTTCCACTTCGAGCCGCCGTCGACCAGGGTGCTGGTCACCGCCGCCCAGCTGATCGCAGCCGGCGCAACCGAATTGGACGCCGCCGACGCGTGCATACTCGCGCCGCTGAGCACCGATGGCGCGGTCACCGACGGTCTGCGTGAAGTCGCGGCAGCCAGCCTGGCCACCTCGAACAGTTCGCCCTAGGGAAAGGAGCAACCGGCATGGACCGACAGGAGGCGAAGCGCAAAAGGGCGCTCATCATCTTCCAGATCTTCATCTACGGCTATCTGCTCGCGATGTTCGGAGTCCAGCTTTACATGTCGTTCGCGCGGGGCTGGTGGGATCTGTGAATGTGCCGCTGCTGAAACGGAATTCGGGAGACGCGCCGGAACGTGCCGACGGGTCGCGCAGCCTTGAGGATCACCACGACGAATCACGCCAGGCCCAGCGCCACGCCGACAAGTGGATGATCGTCGGCGCCGCCCTGATGGGCATGTGGGCACCGGGCCTGATCGGATTTCCCATCTTCATGCGCGGGGTATGGCTGCAGCGCCAGGCCCTGCGCGCCGGGCTGTCGGTGCGGCCCATGATCGTGACCCTCATCGGCTATCTCGTCCTGATCGACGGGATGCTCAACAGTCTGGGCTGGGCACTTGACCTGGTCGCCAACCACACATTGATCAACAGGGTGCTGATGGTCGGGTGGGGCAACATGTTCGACGCCGGCTACTTCTGGCATTACAACGAGTTGTGGATCGGCGGCGCGGCGGGCCCGGGCGAAAAGGCCTATGTGGCAGGCCTGATCCTCACCGTATTCTCGATGCGGGTCGCGGCGGCCATCGGGTTTTTACAGATGAAGCGTTGGGGCCATCAGTGGATGGTCGTCACCTGCTGGATGGGCGTGGTGATCTGGTCGGCCTACGTCTTCAACATGACCATGTTCGCCGACGTGCGCTACGCCGGTGTCGTGTTCCCGGTCATCGGCTGGTGGCTCTACGACATCTTCTACATCACCCCGTTCCTCGCGATCCCGTACCTGCACACCGTCAATCGCGAAATCTTCTCCGACTAAAAGGAGCAGTGCCATGACTAGTCCGTCCGTACCGTCCCCCACCGAAGACAAGGACCCGGCAGCCGATCTCGAGCCCGGGACGACGCCGTACTACGCGCGCATGCACACCTGGATCAAGCGCGCCGTGTTGGTGTGCCTGGTAGCGCTCGTGATCGAGGGCGCCTTCACGCTGCCGTTCATGGCGGTCTACTACGGGTACCCGACGCTGAGCCTCACCCAAATCTGCAGTGAGCTGCTTAAGATCCGGTACTCCAACGACACCTTGGAGTGTAAGTACCCCTACCCGCCGTTCGGGCCCCCGGAGGGCGCCGAGGGCAAAGCCACCGCGCAGGACGTCTGGGGCATCCAACCGATACCGAAGTACCACCGGCTGGGGTTCCGCGAACTCGTCAAGATCCACGACGAACGACTCGCCCGCCAAGCGCAGGCGGCGACGCACCCATGACGGGGCCGGCACGGTGACCTATCGGGTCGTCCAATGGACGACCGGTAACGTCGGCAAGAGCTCGGTCCGGGCGATCGCCGCGAACGCGACGCTGGAGCTGGTCGGATGCTATGCCTTCTCGCCGGAGAAGGCAGGGCGCGACGTCGGCGAGCTGTGCGGGATCGAGCCACTGAATATCAAGGCCACCAACGACATCGAGGCGCTGCTCGCGCTCAAGCCGGACTGCGTGGTCTACAACCCGATGTTCGCCGACGTCGACGAGCTGGTCCGCATCCTCAAGGCCGGCATCAATGTGGTGGGCACCGCCGAGTTCATCACCGGCCACTTTCTCGGCGCGGGACGCGAGCGCATCGCCCAGGCCTGCGAGGCGGGCGGATCGAGCATCTTCGGCACCGGCATCAACCCAGGCTTCGTCCAACTGTTCACCATCGTGTCGGCGGGACTCTCGGAGCGGGTGGACAAGGTGTCGGTGCTGGAGTCCTTTGATACCACGATCTACAACTCGCCGGCGACCGAAATCCCTATGGGCTTCGGCTATCCCATCGACCGTCCGGACCTGCCGGCTGTCACCGAGAAAGGATCCGGCATCTTCCGCGACGGCGTGTTGCTGCTCGCCGACGCCCTCGGCGTCGAGCTCGACGAGGTCCGTTGTGAAGCCGAGTACGCCCAGACCACAGAGGATCTGCACCTGCCCGGGGACTGGACCATCGCGACGGGCTGCGTGGCGGGCATCCACGTTCGCTGGAAAGGGATTGTTGCCGGCCGAGAGGTCATCGAAATCGGCGGGCAATGGCGGAAGGGGCAAGCGCTGGAACCGGATTGGCCGCTGGACATGGGCTACACCGTCGAGGTGCAGGGCCGACCGACGATCAAGACCACGCTGAGCTTCCTGCCACCGCCGGACTTCGAGGGCACCACCTTGGACGACTACATCATGTTGGGCCTCACTATCACCGCCGTGCCGGCGATCACCGCGATACCCGCCGTCGTCGCCGCACCTCCCGGCATCGTCACCTACAACGACCTGCCCCTGCTACTTCCCCGTGGAGTCCTGACGACATGACGACAACACAAGAACCCTCCCTCCATCACGTCGTGTTCGCCGTGGCACCGGAACGACATGCGGCCGTGACCCAGATGTTCAGCGATCTGGGGTTCGTCTTCGAGCCGCTGCAGCTGGCCGAGCTCGGTCTGGACATTCACCTCGACTGGAATCGGGGCATCGAGCTGATCAGCCCGATCCCGGGATCGACCGGGGAGGTCGCCGTTTCGGTGACCGAGTTCCTCGAGCGCCACGGCGACGGCGTGTTCACCGTGGTCATCGGGGTCCCGGAAGCTTCCAGGGCCGACGCCGTCGCCGAGCGCTACGGTGCGACAACGCGTTTCCGGCAACGCATGGAGGGCGAGGGCACCTTTCTCGACGAAAACGACGTGTCGATCCTGGGACTGCCACTGACATTCCTGGCGACCAACATTCCGTGATTGGAGACGGCATGGCCCAACATCGTGAGCCGAACGGAGTTTGCGAGCTCGCCTCGGACGAGCTGCCCATGGCTCTGGGCCGCGGCGTCGTGACCGAGTGGTCAAGGCGGATACCCCATTCCAAGCTGCCACTGGGACCCGGGAACACGTGGCCGTCCCCGACGTGCACCCTGCCGCTATTGCCGCTGCGGATACTCGCCACGGAGAGGTCATGACCGAGCTCCGGTTCGACGGGCGGGTCGCGATCGTCACCGGGGCCGGCGGCCAGGAGCCGAGCCTGGGGCGCTCGCACGCCAAGCTGCTCGCTCAGCGAGGGGCCAAGGTCGTGGTCAACGACCTCGGCGTCGGGCCCGACGGCCGAAACATCCTGCGGGCCAATGCGGAACAGGTGGCCGACGAGATCTGCGCGGCCGGTGGTGAGGCGGTTGCCGACCTGCACAGCGTCGCCGACGAGGACGGCGCGCGCCGGGTCGTCCAGACCGCGATGGACGTGTGGGGCCGCGTTGACATCCTGGTGAACAATGCCGGTGTCTGCTTCATGGCGCACTTCGACGAGATCTCCGACGCCGACATTCGCAATGTCATCGACGTGCACCTGATGGGGACCGTGTGGATGTGCCGGGCGGCGTGGCCCCACATGCGCGATGCGGGTTACGGCCGCATTGTGAACACCACCTCCGGGGCGATGTTCGGACTGGAAAATCTTTCCATCTACGGTGCGGCAAAGGGCGGAATCTTCGGGCTGACACGCGGTCTCGCCGTCGAAGGGGCACCGCTGGGCATCAAGGTCAATGCGT
The DNA here is from genome assembly GCF_035666375.1 of Mycobacterium sp. 5-140-3-2. Taxonomy (NCBI): domain Bacteria; kingdom Bacillati; phylum Actinomycetota; class Actinomycetes; order Mycobacteriales; family Mycobacteriaceae; genus Mycobacterium; species Mycobacterium sp. 5-140-3-2. Next base: position 2,526,875 of record NZ_CP142025.1, on the reverse strand, counting down.
TGGGGCCTGCCGCCGACACGACCGCCGTGCGCCATTTCAACAACCCGTCCGCGTTCACCAGGCTGATGGAGGATCACTTTCCGACCGGCCTGGTGTCACCCGCGGTGGCGTTCCTGGTTCACGAGAGTTGCCCGGTATCCGGAGCCAACCTCGAGGCGGGTGGGGGAAACGTGGGCATCCGGGTGTTCGGTCAGACGACGGGTATATACGACGCCGATCTCACCATCGAGAAGGTGCGGGACACCTTCGCGGCGATCACCGACACGTCGACGGCCAGGTTGATACCGGATTTGCCCGACTCCGGTGAGTTAGCCCCGGGCGAGGCCATTTCGGCGCCTATCGAGGTACTACCGAAGCGCTACCAACCGAGTTGATTTCGGCCAAGGAGACATCATGACCGTCGACACCGCAGCACCCAGCGTCTTCGACGCAGGCCTGCCCACACTGCACTACGACATCGCCGACACCGTGCACCAGGTCGCCCCGCGGATCCACGAGGCGCGCAAGCGATCTCCGATCGCCCTCGGGCCGTTGGGACCCGAGGTGCTCGGCTACGAACTCGCCCGAGGGATACTTCGCGATCCCCGGTTCGTCTTCCCGCCCGGCATGCACATGACGGCTCGCGGGATAACCTCCGGCCCGCTTTATGACCGGGTGCTGGGCACCATCCTCGGCATGGAAGGCGAGGAACATCGGCGCCTGCGCGGTCTGGTGTCCAGGGCCTTCACGCCGCGGGCGTCCGCGCGCATGGAAGACACCATCGACAGGGTGATCAACGATTTGATCGATCAGGTCGCCGGGGCCGGCCGCTGCGACTTCGTCGCCGACATCGCCCGGCCCTACCCGATCCCGATCATCTGCGCGTTGTTGGGCGCACCACCTGAGGACTGGGAGCAGTTTTCCCTATGGGCGGAGGACATTTTCAAGATCGTGCGGTTCGACTCCGACCTGGCGAACGAGCAGCACATCGTGATGCGGGCGTGGGACGAGTTCGACGCCTACATCGACGACATGATCGCCGAACGGCGGAGCCGGTTGACCGACGACTTGATCTCCGAACTGATCCGCGCGCAGGACGACGGCGACCGGCTGAGCAACGCGGAGATGCGCATGCTGGCGTTCAGCATCCTGTCCGCCGGCACCGACACCACCCGCAATCAGCTGGCCGCGTGCATGCACGCGCTGTGCGATCACCCCGAGCAACTGGCGATGCTCCGCAAAAACCCCAACCTCGCGATGCCGGCCGTCGAGGAATGCATGCGCCATTCGCCCGCGGTCTGTACCACCCTGCGCACCGTCCTCGACGATGTCACATTCGCCGATTACACCTTTCCGGCCGGCACCTTCATTTCAGTGAATACCTTTGCCGCCAACTGCGATCCGGAGGTCTATGCGCACCCGGGCAGGTTCGACATCACCCGCGAGGACCCGCCGCCCATTCTGACGTTCGGCGGCGGTGCCCACTATTGCCTGGGCGCGAACCTCGCCCGAACGGAACTCGCCGGAGCGCTCAAAGTCCTCGCCCGGCGCATGACCAACCCGCGGCGCGTGGCGACGGCGCAGTGGAAACCGATGCTGGGACTGAGCGGGCCGGTCGGTCTGGAGATGGAATTCGACTAGCTCAGCGCGTCGTCCGCGGCCAGCTCCAGGACGTGGATTTCGCCCGTCGCGCCGTCGACCTCGACCAGGGCGCCCGGTGGCAACGACTTGGTCGCCCCCTGAACGTCGACGACACAGGGGAAGCCGAATTCGCGGGCCACCACCGCGGCGTGGGACATCGGGCCGCCCAGTTCGGTCACGACGGCGGCGGCGTAACAGAACGCCGCCGTGTATCCGACGTCGGTGACCTCGGCGACGAGGATCTCGCCGGGCTGCAGGTCGTCGATGGTGTCGGGGCGCACGATGCGTACCCGGCCGCGCACCCGCCCGCCGCACACCCCGACCCCGCGCAGGGTGTCCCCGCCGGCCAGGGCGGGCGACGAGGGCGCGGTTGGCTGCCAGCTTCCGCTGAACACCGTCGGCGGCGCCACCGCGACCAGCCGGCGTTGCTCGGCCCGGCGCCGGGCCACTAGCGCGCCCACATCCGCCGGCAGGGCATCCAGTTCGTCGACGAGCAGATAGAAGACATCATCGGCGGCTTCGAAGACGCCCGACTCGACCGCCCTGCGCCCGTACTCGCGCAGCAGCGTGCGCAGAACCCAGTTGGCCCGCACCACCTTGTCGCGGCGGACCTCACGGTCGCGCAGTTGCTGGGTGGCCAGCACCGCAATTGGCTTGGCGTGCAACGGAATCTGGGGGCGCTGGGGTTGCTGCGCCGACGGCGCGCTCATCGCCCTGGTCACCATCCGGACCAGCAGCTCGGGGTCGTCGGCGTAGCTGGTTGACAGCATCTCGAGCTCGGCGGGCCCACGGTGGCCGATGAGCGCCAGCTCGGCCAGCAGCGCGGCATGGAATTCCGGTGCCTCGACGGCCAGCTTGTCCAGCCGGTCCCCCGGTTCTGCCAGTAGCGCCGTCACTTTCGGATCGCGCTGCGCGGCAACCACCAACCGCTGCATCGCCTCGACCGAACGCGCGCTGACCAATTCGGGCCCACCGGGGGCGGCGACGTCCCGCCCGCACAGACCACGCAGCAGCACGTTGAACGCCGCGCACAGCAGGAATGAGCCGGCGGCCAGCACCCAGCCGTGCACCACCTGGTCCCGCGCCAGAAAGATCAGGCTCAGCAGGCGGCGATCGTCGATTCCGGCGAGGTCGCCTTCGGTCAGGCGTTCCAGGCGATCGACGTCGGCAACGAATTCGCGGGTGTCCAGGGGCGCGCCGGCCGACAGGCCGATCAGGTTGACGCCGAATACCCCGATGTTGCGGACGGTGCGCAGTCGCTTGCGGATTCGATCGGTGTCGGAGTGCGGATGTTCCTCACCGAAGATCGGCAGGGCGGCCATGCTGGGGCCGAAAAATCCGCTGTTGCTCACCACCGTCGTGGGCTTCACGAAAGGCACCGTCTCGGCCATGAAGTGCGCGGTCGTGATCGCGCCGTACAGGCGGTGGGCGAACACCGCGACCATGCGCATCGCGATTTCGCGCTGGATCGTGCCCCCCGGGCGCAACCGCTCGGCAACGCACACCGCGCTGGCCCGCAGTCCCCGGACCGTCGCCGACGCCGACGCCGGCGAGAACGGGCCGGGTAGTGCCTCCGACAGGTTCGTGGCCAAAAACGTCGGAAAGCGCGGGTCGATCGGTGTGTCGAATTCCCCGTTATCCCCCGCTGCGCCCGCCAAATTCGGCTTGACGCCGTCGTCGCTCGGCGCGTCGACCGAGGGTAGGTCCTGGATGGTGGCCAGGCGCCAGGGCAGCGATATCACCCGCTTGCCCACGGTGACCCGGCCGCGCACGGCCAGCGCGAAATCGTCGATGCATTCGGCGGATTCCCACGCGGGCCGAAATCCCCACTCGTGCTGCAATCGCGAGAGATCCATGAGCGGGGCGCAATGCGCCCGTTGCAGTTCGCCCGGCTCGAAGCCCAGCCTCACGACCGGGCGCCCGAGAGCGGCGGCGATCTGCCGCAAGGTCACCTGTCCGGCAGCGGCGAGATTGACCGGGCCGCTGTCGATTCCACCGTCCACGATCGCCTGGTTGAACAGCCGAAGCGCGTCGTCGAGATGGACGACTTGCATGCGGTGATCGCTGGACCGGGTGGGAAACACCGGTAGCGCCAGCATCCGGCGCACCCAGTTGTCGACGCTTCGGCCGAGGATCAGCGCGGAGCGGATCGCGACCCATTCCGTGCCCGCTTCCGCGACCATGCGTTCGACCTGGGCGTTGAGTTGGCCGTCGACGGTGACCGGGGTCAAGGCATCGTGTTCGGCCTTGGGCGCACCGCGGCCGCCGTAGACGTGCGCCGTCGACGCGAAAACGATTCGCCTGGACCCGGTCTCGACCATCGCGTCGAGCACGTTGCGGGCGCCGTCGATGTTGACCTCGTGACCGATCCGTTCGTCTGGTCCGGGAGTGTTCGCCCACGCGCAGTGCGCAACCACTTCCGCGCCCGCCAGGGCGCGCTTGACCGCGGCGGCATCACGGATGTCGGCGTCGACGAAGTCGGCTGCGCTCGGCCAGCTTTCGGGGCGGTGGCGGGCAAGGCCGACGACATCGTGGCCCTGGGTGAGCAGCCGCATGGCGAGTCCGCGGCCGAGCACTCCGCTGGCCCCGGTGACAGCAATTCTCACTGAATGCCTTTGGTGGTCATAGGTGGCTAGTCGTCGTCGTCCAGCAGCGCCGCGTTGACCAGGTCGTCGAGGTCCATGTCGGCGATGTCCTTTTCGGTGGTCGCCGGCGCCGCGGACTGCGCGTTGCCGTTGGATTCGTCGGCCAGCGCCAGCAGCAGTTCCAACACGCCGGCCTGTCGGAGCCGCTTGACCGGAATCGACCCGACGACGCGCTGGATCTCGGCTTCGCCCGGCGCCGCGCCCCCCGGGGTTTGTTCCGACGCCCCCACGAGTTCTCGGTGCATGTAGCCCGCCAGCGCCGCGGAGTTCGGATAGTCGAAGATGAGCGTGGGTGAAAGCGCCAGCCCGGTCGCGGCTTTGAGCCGGTTGCGCATCTCGACTGCGGTCAGGGAGTCGAAGCCAAGCTCCTGGAACGCCCGGTCCGGGTGGATCGCCTCCGGGCTGGAGCTGCCGAGCACGGTGGCGATGTGCGAACGCACCAAGTCCAGCAGTATCGCCTGCTGCTCGTCCTCGGGGAGCCCCTCGAGGCGTTGCAGCAGAGCGGATTTCGACTTGGCGGCGGCCAGCGAGTCGTCGACCTGGCGTCGCGTCGGCGCGTTGATCAGATCGACGAACATGGGCGGCAGCGTGCCCGAGTCGAACTTGACCCGCAGCGCCGCGAGGTCGATGTGGGCGGGCAGCATGAACGGCTCGTCGACGATGAGCGCGGTGTCCATCAGCTCCAGCGCCTGCTCCGAGGACATCGCGACGATCCCGTCCCGGCCGAACCGGGCGAGGTCGGCGGCGCCCAGCCCACCGGTCATGGCGCTGGCCTGATCCCACAGCCCCCAGCCCAGCGAGATCGCCGGCAGGCCGTGGGCGCGTCGATGCGCGGCCAACCCGTCCAGGAACGAGTTGCCGGCGGCGTAGTTGGCCTGTCCCGAGGCGCCCGCCAGGCCGGCGATCGACGAAAACATCACGAAGGCCGACACATCCAGGTCGCGGGTCAACTCGTGCAAGTTCCATGCCGCATCGACCTTGGAACGCAGCACCGCGGCCATCCGCTCGGGATTCAGCGACGTCACCACCGCGTCGTCCAAGACGCCGGCGGCATGGATCACCCCCGTCAGCGGGCGTTGCATCGGGATGTCGGCGATCACCTTGGCCAAGGCCTCGCGGTCGGCGGCATCGCAGGCCACCGCCTCCGCGTGCGCGCCGGCCGCCCTCAGCTCGGCCACCAGCTCCGCCGCCCCCGGCGCATCAAGACCGCGCCGGCTGACCAACACCACGTTCCGCGCGCCGTGGCGGGTCACGACGCGCCGCGCGACCGCCGAACCGGCCATCCCGGTGGCGCCGGTGATCAACACGGTGCCCGCCGTCCACGCGTCCGGCATGGTCATGACGACCTTGCCGACGTGGCGGGCCTGGCTCAGATAGCGCAGCGCGGCGGGCGCACGGCGCACGTCGAATCGGGTCACCGGCAGCGGCCTCAGCACGTCTTCGGCGAACATGGCGGCCAGCTCGTCGAGCATCTGGGCGATGCGGTCCGGTCCGGCTTCGAAGAGATCGAAGGCGCGGTAACGCACCCCGGAGTGGTCGCGCGCGACGACCTCGGGGTCGCGGATGTCGGTCTTGCCCATCTCCAGGAACACCCCGCCCGGCGCGACCAGCCGCAAGGAGGCGTCCACGAATTCGCCGGACAGCGAGTCGAGCACGATATCCATCCCGGCCGTGCCGGTCCTGCCGGTGACCGCGCGGAACTTGTCCTCGAACTCAAGGCTGCGCGAATCGCCGATGTGGTCGTCGTCGAACCCCATGGCCCGCAGCGTGTCCCACTTGCCACGGCTTGCCGTCGCGAACACTTCCAGCCCGATCTGGCGGGCCAGCTGGACCGCGGCCATTCCTACCCCGCCGGCGGCGGCGTGCACCAGCACCCGCTGACCGGGCTTCGCGGCGGCCAGATCCACCAGGGCGTAGCGCGCCGTGGCGAACACCACCGAAGCAGTCGCCGCGGCGGTGTGTGACCATCCCGCCGGCACCTTGACAAGCAGGCGCTCGTCGGTTTTGGCGATCGTTCCGGTGCCGTCAGGGAACAGCCCCATGACGCGGTCGCCGACCTCGAAACGCCCGTCCTGCGAGGCGGTTTCGGTGATCACGCCGGCTGCCTCGATGCCCATGATCGCGTCCGGGTCGGGATAGAGGCCCAACGCGATCATGACGTCACGGAAGTTAGCGGCGATGGCCGACAGCGCCACCCGCACCTGCCCGGGTCCCAGCGGCGCGTCGGCGTCGGGAATCCGCTCTATCCGCAGATTCTCGATCGTGCCGTAGCTGCTCATGCCCAACCGCCACGGGCCCTGCTCGGGCGGCGTCAGCAGGCCGCCGACCGCGCGGCTGCCGAGCACCCGCGCGGTGTAGACCATCCCGTTGCGCCGCAACGCCTGCGGCTCGCCGACCGCCAACACGGCGGCGATCGCGTCGGGATCCAGCGGCGCGTCCGTGTCGACGAGCACGATGCGGCCGGGGTGTTCGGTCTGCGCCGACCGCACCAGGCCCCACACCGCCGCGCCGGCCAAATCGGTGACGTCCTCCCCGGGCAACGTCATCGCGCCCCGGGTCGCCACCACCAGCGTCCCCGTGACGTCGCGGGACAACCAGGACTGCAGCACCGGCAGCACCGCTCGCGTCGCCGCGTACACCTCGGTGATCACGTCGCCCGACACCGGCTCCGATTCGAACAGCACCACGGATAGTCCGGCCTCGCCGTTGTCGGATTCCGCGGATTCCGGTGCACCCCAAGCGCTTACCGACACCGGCTGCACCGTCGATGTCGGCTGAGCGGACCAAATCAGCTCGAAGAGCCGGTCCGGTCCCGAGTTAGACACCGCGGCCAGGAGCTGCTGATCGGTCACCGGACGGGCCACCATCGATGCCACCGAGAGCACCGGCAGTCCGAGCCCATCGGCCAGTTCGATCGATACCGCCGAGGCGCCCACGGGCATGATCCGGGCGCGCACCGCCGCCGCCCCCGCGGCGTGCAACGACACCTGCTGCCAGGAGAACGGCACCAGTATCGAACCCGGGGCGAGCTCGTCGCTCTCGGACGACAAGATGACCGCGTGCAGCGCCGCGTCCAGCAGCACCGGGTGGACCCCGAACCCGCTCACCGACACCCCGGCGTCGGACGGCAGGGTCACTTCGGCGAAGATTTCGTCGCCACGGCGCCACATCGAGGTCAGGCCACGGAACGCGGGCCCGTACCCGTAACCACGCTCGGCCAGTTGCTCGTACCCGTCGCCGACCTCCACCGGGACCGCACCCGCGGGCGGCCACGCGGACAGGTCCGCGCCCGGCTCCACCGACCCCGCGCGCAGCACGCCTTCGGCGTGCAACGACCAGCCCGAGCCCGCTTCGGCGCGTGAGAACACGGACACCGCGCGCGCGCCCGAGTCGTCCGGGCCACCGACCACGACCTGAACCGCGACCGAGCCACCGGCCGGGAGCACCAGCGGCGCGGCCAGATTCAACTCGTCGAGGATTCCGCAGCCCACCTCGTCGCCGGCGCGGATGGCCAACTCGACGAATCCCGCACCCGGGAACAGCACGACACCGCCGACGGCATGATCGGTCAGCCAGCCTTGCGTACCCGGCGACAACCGACCGGTCAACACCACCCCACCCGACGCCGGCAGTTCGACCACCGCGCCCAGCAGGGCGTGTTCGCCGGGGGCCAGGCCCAGGCCCGCGGCATCGGCGGGGGCATCGTCGCGCGAGAGCCAAAAGCGCCGCCGGTCAAAGGCATACGTGGGCAGTTCGACGAGATTCGCCGTGCCGATGGCGCCGCGCCAGTCCACCGCCATGCCGGCGACGAACCCGTGCGCGACGGCGTTGACCAGGGCCGTCGGCTCCGGCCGGTCCTTGCGGAGCGCGGACATCGTCGTCACCGGGTTGTCGGCCAGCGTTTCCTCGATCGACGCCGTCAGACCGCTGCTCGGGCCGACTTCGAGGAATCGGTTGCCGCCGGCCGCATGGACGAATCGGACGCTGTCGGCGAATCGCACCGCCTCGCGGACGTGCCGCTTCCAGTACGCCGCGGTTCCGAAGTCATCGGTGGCCAGCCCGCCGGTCACGTTGGACACGATCGGGATGGTCGGCTTGCCGATGGTCAGTCCCGCCGCCACGGTGCCGAATTCGTCGATCATGGCGTCCATCAACGGGGAGTGGAACGCGTGCGAGACGGCGAGTTGATGGACGCGGCGGCCCTCGGCGCGGAGCTGGTCGGCGATCGCGGTCACCGCGCCTTGCGTTCCCGAAATCACCACGGAGGCAGGCCCGTTGACGGCAGCGATGCCCACGCTGTCTTGTTCGGAGGGCACGAGCAGCGGCCGCACCTCGTCTTCGGTGGCCTGCACGGCGACCATCGCCCCGCCCGAAGGCAGCGCCTGCATGAATCGGCCGCGGGCGGCGACGAGGACGGCGGCGTTCTTCAGCGACAGGACGCCGGCGGCGTGGGCGGCGGACAGCTCGCCGATCGAATGGCCCATCACGAAGTCGGGGTGTATGCCCCAGGATTCGAGCAGCCGGAACAGCGCGACTTCCACCGCGAACAGCGCCGGCTGCGCGAATTCGGTGGTGTTCAGCAGGCTTTCGTCGCTGCCCCAGATGACGTCGCGCAGGGGGCGCAGCAGGTGCTGGTCCAGTTCGGCCAGGACGGCGTCGAAGGCCTCGGCGAACATCGGGTACGCGTCGTGCAATCCCCTACCCATGCCGAGTAGTTGGGAGCCCTGACCGGGGAAGACGAACACGGTCTTGCCGCCGGGCGCCGCCGTCCCGCGAATGATTGATTGGGCCAGTTCGTCTGCGGCCAGCTCGTCCAGCCCGGCCAGCAGGCGGTCACGGTCGTCGGCGACGATGACGGCCCGCTGTTCGAAGGTCGACCGGCCCGCCAGCGTCCAGCCCACATCGACGGCGTCCAGATCCGGGTGGGCGCGCAGATGGGTCGCCAGCCGGGCAGCCTGAGACCTCAACGCCGACGGCGATTTCGCCGACACCACCCACGGGAGGACCGGCACCTCGGGGCGCTCGGTGACCTCAACGGTTTCGGCGGGGGCGGCCTCGATGATCACGTGGGCGTTGGTGCCGCTGATGCCAAACGACGACACCCCCGCCCGCCGCGGACGATCCGCACCCCACGGCTGGGCCTCGGTCAGCAACGACACCGCACCCGCCGACCAGTCGACATGCGGGCTGGGCTCATCGACATGCAGTGTCGCGGGCAGCGTTTCATGGCGCATGGCCTGCACCATCTTGATCACACCCGCCACACCCGCCGCGGCCTGCGTGTGACCCATATTCGACTTGATCGACCCCAGCCACAACGGCCCGCCCGAACCACGGTCCTGCCCGTACGTGGCCAACAACGCCTGCGCCTCGATCGGATCACCCAGCGTGGTCCCAGTGCCGTGCCCTTCCACGACGTCGACCTCCGACGCGGCCAGGCCCGCGTTGGCCAGCGCCGCACGCACCACCCGCTGCTGCGAGGGACCATTGGGCGCAGTCAACCCATTGGAGGCACCATCCTGATTGACCGCCGAACCCCGCACCACCGCCAACACCGGATGACCCAACCGCTGCGCATCCGACAACCGCTCCACCACGAGCATGCCGCCGCCCTCGGAGAATCCGGTGCCGTCGGCCGCGCCGGCGTACGCCTTGCACCGGCCGTCGACGGACAACCCGCGCATGCGGCTGAACTCGACGAAGATGTCGGGCGTCGCGTTGACCGTGACGCCGCCGGCCAGCGCCAGATCGCACTCCCCCGAACGCAGCGACTGCACCGCCATATGCAACGCCACCAACGACGACGAGCACGCCGTGTCCACCGACACCGCCGGACCCTCCAGCCCCAGCACATACGACACCCGCCCCGAGGCCACACTCGAGGACTGACCGGTCAGCCGGAAGCCCTCCGCGGTGGGCGCGGCGTCGATGCCGTAGCCCTGCGTGTACACGCCGGCGAACATGCCGGTGGCGCTGCCACGCAGCGCGCCGGGTTCAATTCCCGCCCGCTCCAAGGCTTCCCAGGACAGCTCGAGGAACATGCGTTGCTGCGGATCCATCGCCAGGGCCTCACTCGGCGCGATGCCGAAGAAGGCCGGATCGAAATCCGCGACACCATCGACGAAACCGCCGGTCCGGGTGTAGCAGGTGCCCGGGACGTCGGGATCCGGGTTGTACACGCCGGCCAGATCCCAACCGCGATCGGTCGGGAAATCGGAGAGGACGTCGCGGCGCTCGGTGAGCATCTGCCACAGATCCTCGGGCGAATTCACCCCGCCGGGATAGCGGCACGCCATGCCGACGATCACGATCGGATCGTCCTCGGTGGCGCGCGCGACCGGGGCGTGCTTGATCTCCTGCGGGGCCCCGGCGAGTTCGGTGCGGATGTAGCCGGCCAGGCCGTTGGGTGTCGGGTAGTCGAATATCAGCGTGGGCGAAAGCGCCAATCCCGTCGCGGTTTTGAGCCGGTTGCGCATTTCGACCGCGGTCAGCGAGTCGAAGCCCAACTCCTGGAACGCCTTGTCCGGGTCGATCGCCTCGGCGGAGGTGTTGCCCAGCACGGTGGCGATGTGGGAGCGCACCAGGTCCAGCAGCACGGCGTGCTGCTCGGCCTCGGACAGGCCGTCGAGGCGATGCGCCAGAGCCGATTTGGACTTCGCGGCCGCGAGCGAGTCGTCGACCCGGCGCCGCGTGGGCGCGTTGACCAGGTCGGTGAACATCGGCGGCACCGCGACCGCGTGGGCGCGCAGCGCGCCGAGATCGATGCGGGCGGGCGCCAGGAAGGGTTCGTCGACGATCAATGCCGTGTCGAACAGTTCCATGGCCTCGTCCGAGGACAGCGCCAGGATCCCGTCGCGGCCCAGCCGGGCGAGGTCGGCGGCGTCGAGCCCGCCGGTCATGGCGCTGGCCTGGTCCCACAGGCCCCAGCCCAGCGAGATCGCCGGCAGCCGGTGCGCGCGCCGATGCGCCGCCAGCGCGTCGAGGAACGAGTTCGCGGCGCCGTAGTTGCCCTGGCCCGACGAGCCCACCAGCCCGGCCATCGAGGAAAACATCACGAACGCCGACAGATTCAGGTCGCGGGTCAGTTCGTGCAAATTCCAGGCCGCGTCGATCTTGGCCCGCAGCACCGCGTCGATCCGCTCGGGTGTCAGCGAGGTGAGCATCGCGTCGTCGAGCACGCCGGCCGCGTGGATCACGCCGGACAGGGGCCGAGTCGCCGAGAGTTCGGTGATCACCGCGGCCAGCGCCGTCCGGTCGGCCGCGTCGCAGGCGATCACTCGCGCCCGGGCGCCGGCCGCTTCCAGCTCGGCGATCAGCTCGGCGGCTCCCGGCGCGTCCGGTCCGCGCCGGCTCAGCAGCGCCAGGTCCTCGACGCCGTGGTGCGCCACCAGGTGACGCGCCAGCGTCGATCCCGCCATGCCGGTCCCGCCGGTGATCAGCACGGTGCCCGAGGCCAGGCCGGCACCCGGTCCGGTAGGCACAGTCATGACGACCTTGCCGATGTGGCGGGCCTGGCTCAGATACCGCAAGGCCGCGCGACCGCGCCGCACGTCAAAGGTGGTCACCGGCAACGGTTTCAGGACCCCGGCGTCGAACAGGCCGGCGAGCTCGATCATCCACTGATGCATGCGGGGACGTCCGGGCTCGAACAGGTCGAAGGCGCGGTAGCGGACGCCCGGGTATTCCTGGGCCACCGCGCCCGGGTCGCGGATGTCGGTCTTGCCCATTTCCAGGAACATGCCGCCGGGGGCGACCAGGCGCAGGGAGGCGTCGACGAATTCGCCGGCCAGCGAGTCCAGCACCACGTCCATGCCGGCCCCGCCGGTGACCGAGCGGAACTTGTCCTCGAACTCGAGGCTGCGGGAGTCCGAGATGTGGTCGTCGTCGAAGCCCATGGCCCGCAACGTGTCCCATTTGCCGCGGCTCGCGGTGGCGAACACCTCCAGGCCGAGGTGCCGGGCGAGCTGGACGGCGGCCATCCCGACCCCACCCGCGGCGGCGTGCACCAACACTCGCTGCCCGGGCTGGACCTCGGCCAGGTGGATGAACGCCATGTAGGCGGTGGTGAAAACCGCTGAGATGCCGGCGGCTTCGGCGTAGGACCAGTCGGCCGGCTTGCGCTGCAGCAGACGGACGTCGCCGGGCACCAGGGTGCCGCTGCCGTCGGGGAAGAAGCCGTACACCGAATCGCCGACCTCGAATTCGGTGACTCCCGGTCCGACCTCGACCACGACTCCGGCGCCTTCGCCGCCGAGCAGCGCCTCGTGGGTGAACATGCCCAGGGTGATCATGACGTCGCGGAAGTTGGTGGCGATCGCGCGCAGGGCCACCCGAACCTGACCCGGCTCCAGCGGAGCGTCGGCGTTGGGAACCGGCTCGAGTTGCAGGTTTTCGAAGGTGCCCGCGCTGCTGATGCCCAGCCGCCAGGGGCCGCTTTCCGGGGGTGTCATGATGCCGTCGACCGCACGGCTGCCCCGCACCCGTGCGGTGTGGGCCTTGCCGTCGCGCAGCAGCACCTGCGGCTCGCCGACGGCGAGAGCGGTCGCTATCGCGCTATCGTCCAGCGCGACATCGGAATCCACCAGCACGATCCGGCCGGGATGCTCGGTCTGCGCCGACCGGACCAGCCCCCACACCGCCGCGCCGGCCAGGTCGGAGACGTCCTCCCCCGCCAGTCCCATCGCGCCGCGCGTCGCGACGACCAGCACCCCGGAGTCGTGCTCGGACAGCCACGACCGCACGGCGGCCAGGGCCTCATGCGTGCGACGATACGATCCCGTGACCGGGTCTTCCTCGGCCGCAAGGGATTCGAAGACTTCGTGCGGGGGCGTCTCGCCCGCGCCGGCGGTCGCCGGCGACCACTCCAGCTCGAAGAGCCGGTCGGGACCCGAGGCCGACACCGCCGCGCGCAGCTGCCGCTCGCTCATCGAGCGCGCCACCATCGCGCGCACCGACAGCACCGGCAATCCGAGGCCGTCGGCCAGTTCGATCGACACCGCACTGGCGCCCGCCGGCGCGATGCGTGCGCGCACCGCCGATGCGCCCGCGGCGTGCAGCGACACGCCCTGCCAGGAGAACGGCAACACCACTTCGTCGGTGTGGTCGGCCATTTGGTGGCCGATGACCAGCGCGTGCATGGCCGCGTCGAGCAGCGCCGGGTGCACGCCGAACCCATTGACGCTCCCGGCGGCGTCGGGCAGCCGCACCTCGGCGAAGATCTCGTCGCCGCGCACCCAGGCCGCGGTCAGGCCCTGGAACGCCGGGCCGTAACCGTAACCGCGGGCGGCCAATTGCTCGTAACCGTCGGCCGGGTCGACCGCGACGGCGCCCGCCGGCGGCCAGGCCGACAGGTCCGCGCCCGGCTCGACCGAGCCGGTGCTCAGTGTGCCCTCGGCGTGGCATACCCAGCCCGAGCCGGTGTCCGGCCGCGAGAAGATCGACACGACGCGCTGACCGGTTTCCGTGGCCGGGCCCACCACGACCTGTACGGCCACCGATCCCGCTCCGGAGCCCTTGGCGGGCAACATCAATGGCGCCTGCAGGGTCAGTTCGTCGACCGTCGAACACCCGACTTCGTCGCCGGCGCGGATCGCCAATTCCACAAAGCCGGCCCCGGGGAACACGACCGCACCGGACACGGCGTGGTCGGTCAGCCAGCCCTGCAGGCTGGGCGAAAGGCGGCCCGTCAGCACGACCCCGCCCGAGGACGGCAGTTCGACCACTGCGCTCAGCAGCGGGTGCTCGCTGGCTCCCAGGCCCAGGCCGGTGGCGTCGGCCGCGGCTCCTTCGCCGGACAGCCAAAACCGCCGGCGGTCAAAGGCATACGTGGGCAGCTCGACGAAGCCGGCCCCGTCCAGCACACCACGCCAACCCACGCTCACTCCCGCGACGAACGCGGTGGCAGCGGACGTCAGGAATCGGTCGAGCCCGCCGTCGTCGCGGCCCAGGGTCGGAATGACCTTGGCTTCGGAGGCCTCGGCGTCGCGGCCGGCATGGTGGTTGGCGGTGTCCTCGATGCCCGCGACCAGGGCCGGGTGCGGGCTGGATTCGATGAACGTCCGGTATCCGTGCTCGCTCGCGCTCCGCACGGCCTGGTCGAACTGCACGGTCTGCCGGATGTTGCGGTACCAGTAGTCGGCGTCCAAACCCGCTGTGTCCAGGCGGTTTCCGGTCACGGTGGAAAAGAACGCGATGCGCGAGGAACGCGGCTCGATGCCGGACAGCGCCTGGGCGAGGTCGTCGCGGATCGTCTCGACCTCCACCGAGTGCGAGGCGTAGTCCACGTCGATGCGCCGGGTCCGCAGTTCGAGGTCGGCGCAGAACCCGACGAGTTCGTCGAGCGCGGCCACGTCGCCCGACACCACGACCGCCGACCGGCCGTTGACGGCGGCGATGCTGACCCGACTACCATAGGGCGCCAACAACTCCCGGGCCCGCTCGGTGCTGCAGGCGATCGACAGCATGCCCCCGGGGCCGGCCAGCGAGCGCAGCAGCTTGCTGCGCAGCGTGACCACCCGGGCTGCGTCGCGCAACGACAAGGCTCCCGCGACGTAGGCCGCGGCGATTTCCCCTTGCGAGTGGCCGATCACCGCGTCCGGGCTCACCCCGACCGATTTCCACAGCTCGGCCAGCGACACCATCACCGCGAAGAGCACCGGCTGCACCACGTCGACGCGATCCATTCCGGGTGCGCCGGGTGCCCCGCGCAGCACGTCGATCAGCGACCAGTCGACGAATTCGGCGAACGCCTCTTCGCACGCCTGGATCTGTTGTGCGAATACAGGTGCGGTATCGAGCAGTTCGATGCCCATGCCCAGCCATTGGGAGCCCTGTCCGGGGAAGACGAACACGGTCTTGCCCGCCGGCGTCGCGATGCCCCGCAGGACGGACCCGGTCGGGTCATCGTTGGCCAGCTCGTCCAGCCCGGCCAGCAACCGGTCCCGATCGGCGGCCACCACGACGGCGCGATGCTCGAACGTCGCGCGACCGGCCAGCGTCCATCCCACGTCCGCGACGTCCAATTCGTGGTGGGCACGCAGGTATTCGGCCAGCCGCGCCGCCTGGGCCGCCAGCGCCCTGGCCGACTTCGCCGACAACGCCCACGGCACCACGGGCACCGTGGGCACCGTGGGGCGCTCGGTGACCTCAACGGTTTCGGCGGGGGCGGCCTCGATGATCACGTGGGCGTTGGTGCCGCTGATGCCAAACGACGACACCCCCGCCCGCCGCGGACGATCCGCACCCCAGGGCTGGGCCTCGGTCAGCAACGACACCGCACCCGCCGACCAGTCGACATGCGGGCTGGGCTCATCGACATGCAGTGTCGCGGGCAGCGTTTCATGGCGCATGGCCTGCACCATCTTGATCACACCCGCCACACCCGCGGCGGCCTGCGTGTGACCCATGTTCGACTTGATCGACCCCAGCCACAACGGCCCGCTAGTACCCCGATCCTGCCCGTACGTGGCCAACAACGCCTGCGCCTCGATCGGATCACCCAGCGTGGTCCCGGTGCCGTGCCCTTCCACGACGTCGATCTCCGACGCGGCCAGGCCCGCGTTGGCCAGCGCCGCACGCACCACCCGCTGCTGCGAGGGACCATTGGGCGCAGTCAACCCATTGGAGGCACCATCCTGATTGACCGCCGAACCCCGCACCACCGCCAACACCGGATGCCCCAACCGCTGCGCATCCGACAGCCGCTCGACGACCAGGATCGCCCCGCCCTCAGACCAGCCGACGCCGTCGGCCGCGCCGGCGTACGCCTTGCATCGCCCGTCGGGTGCCAGTCCCCGGTGCCGGCTGAATTCGACAAAGACCGTCGGCGTGGCGTTGACGGTCGCGCCGCCGGCCAGCGCCAGATCGCACTCCCCCGAACGCAGCGACTGCACCGCCATGTGCAAGGCCACCAACGACGACGAGCACGCCGTGTCCACCGACACCGCCGGACCCTCCAGCCCCAGCACATACGACACCCGCCCCGAGGCCACACTCGAGGTCATGCCGGTCAGCCGGTAACCCTCGATCTCCTCGGCGAGCATGCCGTAGCCCTGCACGATGAGCCCCGCGAACACCCCGGTGGCGCTGCCACGCAGGCCACTGGGGTCAATCCCGGCCCGCTCCAACGCTTCCCAGGACAGCTCCAGCAACATCCGGTGCTGGGGATCCATCGCCAGGGCTTCACTGGGCGCGATGCCGAAGAAGGCCGGATCGAAATCCGCGACACCGTCGACGAAACCGCCGGCGTTCACATAGCACTTGTGGCGGGCGTCGGGATCGGGGTCGTACAGCGCCCCGAGGTCCCATCCTCGGTCGGCGGGAAACTCCGAGATCACGTCGCGGCCGTCGGCCACCATTTGCCAGAGCGACTCGGGGCTGTCGACGCCGCCGGGAAAGCGGCAGGACATGCCGACGATCGCGATCGGCTCGCTTGACCGCTCCAGTAGCGCGCGATTGGTGCGCTTCAGGCGTTCAACCTGGACCAGCGCTTTCCGCAGCGCCTCGGTCGCATGCTGGAGTTGGTCCACCATCACTAAACCTCGCCCTAACCCTCACCTAATGTCTGGCCGTCTTGTCCCGCCGGCTGCGGTTGTCGCCGATTCACGGGATTCGCTGCACGAGGCGACGCCGTGTTTCGTTCGACCAGCGTCGTGCAGCTTTCCGACCCAAGAATGTTGCTGGTGAGTATGGCCAACTCCGACTGGATTTCAAAACGTCCGCTGCTCCCGATTGCTACAGGAGGACCGGCTTGGACAGGTGCGGCGCCCGCTCAGGCGAGGTGCGCCGCGCCCAGCCCGGTGAACTCGATGGACCACGGCCCGCTGCAGACGTGGCCCGTGGTCCATGGCGAGACTGTACCCGTCTAGCCATAGTCGGTGGTCAGGCGCAGTGTCAGACACCCGCTCGGCGCCAGCCGTCGGCGGCGCGGGCCGCGTGGATCAGCGCGTCGCACAACTGGCGCAGTTCGGTGGCCTCGGCGCCTTCCTCGAGGGCGGTGGCGACATCCTCTGCGGCGCACCGCACCTGGTAGACGCGGTCGGAGAGGTCGGCCGCGTCGTCGGCCGACAGCACCACCGCGTCGTCGGGCACCGCCGCAGCGCCGTGCCGGTTCAACGCGGCACGTTGCTCGTAGGCCCGCTGCCGGCACGACTGCCGGCAGTACTGGCGGCGGCGGCCCATCCCCACGTCGGCGACGTCTCGACCGCACCAGCGGCAGGGCTGCGGGTGGGTACGGCGACTCACGCCTGCCGACTTTAGTCGGGGATCTCCTGCGATCCCGGTATCATTGAAGGTCGCGTCGCGTACGCCGGCTGTACGCCGGGAACTGCGCAGATCGCCACAGCGTTGCTAATCGAGAGAGAATTGCACCACAGGGGGCCGCAGGGCTCCGAAACGACTTAAAGGAGTAGCACCCATGGCTGATCGCGTACTGAGAGGCAGTCGCCTCGGAGCCGTGAGCTACGAGACCGACCGCAACCATGACCTGGCGCCGCGCCAGCTCGCGAAGTACCGCACCGAGAACGGCGAGGAGTTCGAGGTCCCCTTCGCCGACGACGCCGAAATCCCCGGCACCTGGCTGTGCCGCAACGGGCTGGAAGGCACCCTGATCGAGGGCGACCTGCCCGAGCCCAAGAAGGTGAAGCCGCCGCGCACGCACTGGGACATGCTGCTGGAGCGCCGCTCGGTCGAAGAACTCGAAGAGCTGCTCAAGGAGCGCCTCGAGATCATCAAGACCCGTCGACGGGGCTGACCGCGCGGTTTAGCTGCGGTTGTCCGCCCTGGTGGCCCGCGCGCCCGACCGGCGGCCCTGAATGCCCCATCGGGTCACTTTGACCAGGGCTTCGCGGATGTTGGATCCGCTCATCTTGGACACGCCGAGCTCGCGTTCGGTGAACGTGATGGGCGCCTCGACGATGGTGAACCCGTTGCAGATGGTCCGCCACGTCAGGTCGATCTGGAAGCAGTAGCCCTTGGAGTCGACGCCGTCGAGGTCGATCGCCTCGAGGACCTCGCGCCGGTAGGCGCGGTAGCCGGCGGTGATGTCGTGCACCCCGATGCCCAGCGCCAGCCGCGCGTAGGTGTTGGCGGTCCAGGACAGCGCCCACCGCCGCCAGGGCCAGTTGCGCACCGTCCCGCCGTCGACGTAGCGCGAGCCGATGGCCAGATCGGCGCCGCCGTCGACCGCGTCCAGCAGGCGGTGCAGCTGTTCGGGGGCGTGGCTGCCGTCGGCATCCATTTCGACGAGCACCGAGTAGTCACGGCTCAGTCCCCAGGCGAAGCCCGCCAGGTACGCCGCGCCCAGGCCGTCCTTGGCGGTGCGGTGCATGACGTGCGTGCGACCGGCGTCGGCCGCGGCCAGTTCCTCGGCCAGCTGGCCGGTGCCGTCGGGGCTGCTGTCGTCCACGATGAGCAGGTGCACGTGCGGGCACGCGTCCTTGAGCCGCCGGTGGATCACCGGCAGGTTCTCCAGCTCGTTGTAGGTCGGGATGATCACCAAGACGCGCTGGCTGGGACGATTGCCCGGGGCGTGGGGCGCCGGCTGGCCGGTGGTCATGTAGCTCCTCTGTGTCGCCCGAATTGAAAGCAAGTCGGCCGTCCCCGGGTGGGACGGAGTGTCGTCACCCGCCGTTGTCTGCCGGCGTGCGATCCCCGCCCTCGTCGGGCGCGGTGTCTGAGTCGTGCTCGTCGGGCGGGGATGTGCCCGGGGTCGCACCGGCCGTTTTGGAAGGACGTGCCGATCGACCCGAGGACCTGGTCCTGAGACGACTCGGACGCGGGAACCATCCATTGTGCCGTATCCCTGCCAAAATGACCGCCCCGGCCGCTGCCGCCATGATCCACTGCAACAGCGGCGCCCAGCGGGTTGCCGGCGTCAACTTGGTCTTGAGGCGCACCGGCATGTCCAGGTAGGCGGGCTGGAAGAAGTCGGTACGCGCCAACTCGCCGCCGTCGGGGGCGATCACGGCGCTGATCCCCGTCGTGCCCGCGACCACCACGTATCGGTCGTGTTCGACGGCCCTGACCTTGGCGAACGCCAGCTGCTGTTCGCTCATCGTCTTGTTGAAGGTGGCGTTGTTGGCCGGCACCGTCAGCAGCTGGGCGCCGCCCAGGACCGCGTGCCGCGGGACGCGGTCGAAGATCACTTCCCAGCACGTCGCGACCCCGACGGGGACCCCCGCCATGTGCACGACGTCACTGCCCGGCCGGGGCACCATGCTCCCGGCGCGGCCGGCGTACCCGGACAGATGCTTGAACAGCCAGGGCATCGGCAGGTACTCGCCGAACGGCTGGACGATTTCCTTGTCGTGGCGTTCGGCCGGGCCGGTGGCCGGGTTCCACACGATCATCGTGTTCGTGTAGTGCGGATCCTCCGGGGGGCGTCCGGGGACTTCGAGCACGCTGCCGATCAGGATCGGGGCGCCGATCGCGGCCGCGGCCTGCGATATCTCCAGCGCGGCGTCCGGGTTCACCAGCGGGTCGATGTCGGATGAGTCCTCCGGCCAGATCACGAATTGCGGTTGCGGCGCGGCCCCGGCGCGCACGTCGTCGGCCAGCGCCAGCGTCTCGCGGACATGGTTGTCCAGCACCGCCCGTCGCTGCTCGTTGAACTCGAAACCCAGCCGCGGCACATTGCCTTGCACCGCGGCGACGGTCACGGACGGCTCGCCTCCCGAGCCGGTGCCGGCGTGCCGCACCTGCGGCCAGACCATGGCCGACGCGAACAGCACCAGGCAGATGCAGACGCCGGGCAGCACCACCGCGGGCGGCGGCGGCTCGGTTTCCGCTCCCTCGGCCGCGCCGCGCACCGGGTGGCCCGCGCGCCACCACTTCACGATCTCCCGCGCGATGGCGGTCGCGCTGAAACCCACCAGCATGATGGCCATGGACAGCAGCGCGACGCCGCCGAGCTGAACCAGCGGCAGGAACGGTCCGTGCGTCTGGCCGAACGCCACGGAGCCCCAGGGGAAGCCGCCGAACGGGAAGACCGACTTCAGCCATTCCTGTGCGGCCCACAGCAGCGCGAACCAGATGGGCCAGGCGGGCAGCCGGCGCACGACGACGGCGCACAGACCGAAGGCGGCGGGAAACAGCGCCGACACGGCCGACAGGGCGACCCACGGCACGGAACCGACCAGGAGCCCGACCCACGGCAACAGCGGCAGGTAGAAGGCCAGGCCGAACAGGAACGCGTAGCCCAGCCCGCCCGCCGGCGTCGTCGCGGGATCGGTCAGCACCCACGCCAGCAGCGCCGCGGCAATCACGGCAGCCCACCACCAGTTCAGAGTCGGGAAGCTGGCGCACAGCAGCAGGCCGCCCACCACGGCGCAGATCAGCCGGGTCAGCCGGGGCAGCAGTGCGGCCTGGGCGGCGGGCAGCCTCGCGATCACCGCGGTCACCAGCCCGGTCGCCGCCCGGCGGGCCACGGTCCCCAGTCGGTCGGTCAGCCGCGCGCGCTCGCGGGGCCGTTTCGGGTGCGCGTCGGCGGGCTCGTCGTCGCGCTCGGATTCGGCGTCGTCGCTGATCGGGTCGGGCCGTTCCTCCACCGGGTCGGCGGCGGCGGTTTGGTCCGGTTCGTCTTGGTCCGGGGGCTCCTCACCGCCCGACCAGTGCCTAGCCATGGATGACAGCGCCCCGATGCACGGTTCGCCGGCACCGCGGCAGGGCGTCGTCCGGGCCCAGGCGCGGCAACGCGGGCACGCGGGACCGCGGGTCGGTCGACCACCGCTGCACGGTGTCGCGCGGGGCGTGCACCTCCAGCGCCCCGGCATCCCAGATGGCGTACGACGCCGGCGCACCCGGCGTCAGGGTGCCCGCCTTGCCGTCGCGGTCACCGGCCCCGCGCCAGCCACCGCGGGTGGCCGCAGCAAACGCGGCCCGCGCCGAGACGGCGCTGCCCGCGGTGCGATGGTTGACGGCCGCGCGCACGCTCATCCACGGGTCGAAAGCCGTCACCGGGGCGTCGGAACCTAGCGCGAGGGGCACGCCTTGGGATGCTAACAGCGCAAACGGGTTGAGCCGACTGCCCCGCTCGGCGCCGAGCCGGCGCGCGTACATGCCGTCGGCGCCGCCCCAAAGGGCGTCGAAATTGGGCTGCACGCTGGCGACGACGCCCCAGTGACCCAGTTTGGTGGCCTGCTCGGCGTCGATCATCTCGACGTGCTCGAGGCGGTGCCCGCAACGCGCGACGGCGACCGGCCCGAGGTCCGCGGCGACCCGCTCGAAGGCGTCCACGACGGTGGCGACGGCGGCGTCCCCGATGACGTGGAACCCGGCGGTGATCTCGGCCTCGGTGCACGCCCGCACGTGGGCCTCCACGGCGTCGGCGTCCAGATAGCAGGTGCCCGCGCGGTCCGGCGCGTCGGCGTAGGGCTCGTGCAACCAGGCGGTGCGCGACCCGATCGCGCCGTCGACGAACAGGTCACCGGCCAGGCCGCGCGCCCCGGTCGCGGCCATCAGCTCGCGGGCCTGCGCCGGGGTGCGCACCGCCTCGCCCCAGTAGCCGATCACCTCGACACCGTGCTCGAGAGACCGCAGCTGCAACCAGTCGTCGATCCCGCCGATCTGGGGACCGGCGCACTCGTGCACCGCGACGATGCCAGCCGCCGCGGCGGCCTCGAGCGCCGCGGCGCGGGCATCGGCGAGCTGCTCGGGGGTCAGCAGGGCGCGGGCGGCGGCGCGCACCAGATGGTGCGCGTCGCCGGCAAGGGGCCGCTGCTCACTGAAGCCGGGCGCCGAAGGAAGTTCCGCGACGAGGCGTCGCAGGCCCGTCGAGGCCGCCGCGGAGTGCACGTCCACGCGTGCCAGGTAGGCGGGTCGGTCGCCGAGAACGGCGTCGAGGTCGCTGGTGCCGGGCGGGGTGTTGTCCGGCCACGAGGTTTCATCCCACCCGTGCCCCCATACCGGTTGGCCGGGGTGGGCGGCGGCGTAGTCGGCGACCATCTGAATGCATTGCGCGCGCGAGCCGGCCCGGCGCAGGTCCAGCCCGCTCAGTGTCAGGCCGGTCGCAGTCAGGTGAATGTGGCTGTCGACGAATCCCGGCGCCACGAAACCGCCGTCGACGTCTTCGACGTCGGCATCGGGAAACATGCTGCGCCCCACCTCGTCGCTGCCCAGCCAGGCGATGACGCCGCCGCGGACCGCCATCGCGGTCGCGTCGGGGTGCGAGGGGCTGTGCACCCGGCCGTTGACGAGCAGAGTCACCGGGCTATTGAGACCATCGGTCACGTGCCCTGACGATGCAGGCCGCGAAACGGCCTGAGGAGGAAGGGGACCATCGGTCACGTGCCGTGACGATGCAGGCCGCGAAACGGCCTGAGGAGGAAGGGGACCATCGGTCACGTGCCGTGACGATGCAGGCCGTGAAACGGCCTGAGGAGGAAGGGGACCATCGGTCACGTGCCGTGACGATGCAGGCCGTGAAACGGCCTGAGGAGGAAGGGGACCATCAGCCACAGCCCAAAGCTACGTGCAAAGGCAACTGTGGTCGGCCCCGCCGGCTCAGCGCCCGTCGAAGCGCTGGGTTCGCACCGGTTCGACGTCCTTGACGTCGATGACCTCGCCGTCGATGTAGTCGCCCTGGCCGCGGACGTCATCCGGGTAAGGACCGGCCGGATAGGGATCGGCGCGGAAGGTGGTGGCGTAACTGATTCCGGGCACCCGGCGCCGCAGCGTGCGCACCGCCATGGCGCCCAGCCCGGGGCCGGCGGCCGACCGCACCGGCGGAATGAGCAGCAACAGGCCCAGCGCCGTGCTGACTAGCCCGGGCATGAGGACGAGCAGCGCGGCCAAACTGACCACCGCGCCGTCGCCGGCCGCGTCGCGTGAGCCGGCCGGCCCGGAGCGCAGTCTCCCGATTCGACGGATGAGGTGGGACCCTGCCATCGGAGCGACGATGCCCCACCCGAGCAGGAACGTCGCCAACAGCATCAGCAGGGTCCAACCCCATCCGATCGTCGACACCAGCGCGAAGATCACCGCCAGTTCGACGACGGCATAGACGAGCAACAGCCGCGACACCATGTCAGGCCAACGTCCGCGGACCGCGTTGGAGTTCCCGTGGTGCTCGTCCTCGCGATTGCAGTTAGATGACGCTATGACGACGATTCAGATCGATACCCCCGACGGACCGATCGATGCGTTATTGAGCACGCCGTCGGGACAGGGCCCGTGGCCGGGCGTGGTGGTGATCCACGATGCGTTCGGTTACGGCCGGGACAAGCAGTCGGCCAACGACCGCATCGCCCGGGCGGGATATCTGGCTCTCACCCCGAACATGTATGCCCGCGGTGGCCGGATCCGTTGCATCTCGCGGGTCATGAAGGAATTGCAGACGCAGCGCGGCCGGGCCCTCACCGACATCCTGGCCGCGCGCGATCACCTGAAAGCCATGCCGGAATGTTCCGGTCAGGTGGGCATCGCCGGTTTCTGCATGGGCGGCCAGTTCGCACTTGTCATGTCGCCCAAGGGTTTTGGTGCCGCCGCGCCCTTCTACAGCACTCCCCTGCCCCGCAACCTCGACAAGACGCTCGATGGGGCGTGCCCGATCGTGGCCAGCTTGGGCGGTCGTGACCCATTGGGACGGGGCGCGCCCGAGAAGCTGCGCAAGACGATCGCCGACAAGAACATCACCGCCGATGTGAAGGTCTACCCCGGCGCCGGGCACAGCTTCGCCAACGAACTTCCCGCCCAGGGTCTGCTTCGTATCACCGGCTTCGGCTACAACGAGGACGCCACCGAGGACGCCTGGCGCCGCGTGTTCGCGTTCTTCGGCGAACACCTGGCGGCCGGCGCGACGGCCTAGCGTTCACGCCACTTTCAGCTCGAGCCCCACATTGTTTTCCATGCCGCCGCGCAACTTGCTGAAGAAGTTGAACACCTTGCCCACGATGCCGTAGCGCTTGCCGATCGCGTCGTAGACCGCGGCGGTGTGCGACTTGTCGAGGATGACGGCGGTCCCCTCGACGGCCTCACTGGTGGGGCGGCCGTTCATCGTGCAGGTGGCCAGCGTGACACGCGGGGTGTTGCGGATGCGCTTGACCTTCCACGACTGTTCCTGGGTGATGACCAGGAGCCGGCCTTGATCGGCGGCGGCCCAGATCGGCGTCGGCTTGGGCCTGCCGTCCTTGGTGAACGTGGTCAACAGGATGTATTGCGCCTTGGCGAGATCGGCGAACGTCGGTGTCACGGTGCCAACCTACCGCTCGTGGCAATTCGACGTTGACATCCTTGCCGCCGACGACAACTTTCACCAGCACTGCGACCTCGGCCGTGCCGGCCTCCCCGAAGGGGTCGCCGCCATCACCGCCTACCGGATGGCGGATCGGATTGCATCTGACGGCTCCGCCGGCTCGTGCCCAGCGTGCCGCCAGCCGCACATTGAGTGCCGGGTGTGCGGCCCGCCGCATACTCGCGGGAGGGGTCAGCCCTCCAGGTCGCCCTCGGTTTCCAGTAGCGCCCGGCGCAGCCCGTCGAGGGTTTCCGGCTGCGGCTGCGCCCACATGCCGCGCCCGGCCGCCTCCAGCAGCCGTTCGGCCATGCCGTGTAGCGCCCAGGGATTCGACTCGGCCATGAACTTCCGGTTCTCCGGGTCCAAAACGTAACGCTCGGTGAGCTGTTCGTACATCCAGTCGGCCATCACCTGAGCGGTCGCGTCGTAGCCGAACAGGTAGTCCACGGTCGCCGCCATCTCGAACGCGCCCTTGTATCCGTGGCGGCGCATCGCCGCCATCCAGCGCGGATTGATCACCCGGGCCCGGAACACGCGCGTGGTCTCCTCCGACAGGGTGCGGGTGCGGATCGCGTCGGGCCGGGTGTTGTCGCCGATGTAGGCCGCGGGCGCTTGGCCGGTCAGCGCCCGCACGGTCGCCACCATGCCGCCGTGGTACTGGAAGTAGTCGTCGGAGTCGGCGATGTCATGTTCCCGGGTGTCGGTGTTCTTGGCGGCCACTGCAATACGCCGATATTGCCGGTTCATGTCGTCGACTGCCTCGCGGCCGTCCAGGTCGCGCCCGTAGGCGAACCCGCCCCAGGCGGTGTAGACCGCGGCGAGGTCGGCGTCGTCACGCCAGTTGCGGCTGTCGATGAGCTGCAGCAGCCCGGCGCCGTAGGTGCCCGGCTTCGATCCGAAAATCCTTGTGGTCGAGCGGCGTTGATCGCCGTGCTGAGCCAGATCTGCCTCGGCGTGGGCCCGCACGAAGTTGTCGTCGGCCGGTTCGTCGAGCCCGGCGACCAGCCGCACGGCGTCGTCGAGCATCGTCACCACGTGCGGGAAGGCGTCCCGGAAGAAGCCGGAGATCCGAACCGTCACGTCGATGCGGGGGCGCCCGAGCTCGGTCAGGGGAATCGGGGCGAGGTCGACGACACGGCGTGACGCGTCATCCCACACGGGCCGAACGCCCAGCAGGGCAAGCACTTCGGCGATGTCGTCGCCGGCCGTGCGCATCGCCGAGGTCCCCCAGACCGACAGTCCCACCGATCGCGGCCACCGGCCGTGGTCGTCGCGGTAGCGGGCGAGCAGCGAATCCGCCAGCGCCACACCGGCTTCCCAGGCCAGTCGGGAGGGCACGGCCTTGGGGTCGACGGAGTAAAAGTTGCGCCCGGTGGGCAGCACGTTGACCAGGCCACGTAGCGGGGAGCCCGAGGGGCCGGCCGGGATGAATCGTCCGTCCAGGGCGCGCAGCACCTGCTCGATTTCGGCGGAGCTGCCGGCCAGCCGGGGCACCACTTCGGTGGCGGCGAACCGGAGGACCCGTGCCACCTCTGGGTTGTCGCTGAGCCGTTCGGCCGCATCGGGATCCCAGCCGGAGGCCTGCAGCGCCGCGACCAACTCCCGCGCCACCGTCTCGGTCGCGTCCACCCTGGTTCGTTCGTCGGTGCCGTCCTCGGCCAGACCCAACGCCTGGCGCAGGCCGGGAATGGCGTGCTCGCCGCCGAAGAGCTGACGGGCACGCAGGATCGCCAGCACGAGGTCCAGTTCGGGCTCCCCCGTGGGCTTTTGGCCCAGGATGTGCAGGCCGTCGCGGATCTGGACATCCTTGATCTCGCACAGCCAGCCGTCGACGTGCAACAGCATGTCGTCGAACGAGTCCTCGGCGGGACGTTCGGTGAGCCCGAGATCGTGGTCCATCTTCGCGGCCCGGATGAGGGTCCAGATCTGCTGGCGGATCGCGGGCAGCTTGCCGGGATCCAGCGCGGCGACGTTGGCGTGCTCGTCAAGCAGCTGTTCCAAACGGGCTATGTCGCCGTAGGTTTCGGCGCGCGCCATCGGCGGGATGAGGTGGTCGATGAGCACCGCGTGCGCGCGCCGCTTGGCCTGGGTGCCCTCGCCGGGGTCATTGACCAGGAAGGGGTAGATCAGCGGCAGGTTGCCCAGCGCGGCATCGGGCGCGCAGCCCGCCGACATGCCCAGGGTTTTGCCCGGCAGCCATTCCAGGTTGCCGTGTTTGCCCAGATGCACCACGGCGTGCGCCCCGAACCCGGTGTCCAGCCAGCGGTAGGCGGCCAGGTAGTGGTGGCTGGGCGGCAGGTCGGGATCGTGGTAGATGGCGACCGGGTTCTCGCCGAAGCCGCGGGGCGGCTGCACCATCAGCACCACGTTGTCCGATTGGATTGCGGCGATGACGATTTCACCGTCGGGATCGTTACTGCGGTCGACGAACAGCTCCCCCGGTGGCGGTCCCCAATGCTGGACGACGGCGTCGGTGAATTCGGCGGGCAGGGTCGCGAACCAGGCGCGGTAGTCCGTGGCGGACACGCGGATCGGGTTGCCGGCCAATTGGCCTTCGGTGAGCCAGTCGGGGTCTTGGCCGCCGCGTTCGATCAGCGCGTGAATCAGGGCGTCGCCGTCGTTCGCCTCGACGCCGGGCAGGTCACCGACGTGGTACCCGCGGTCGCGCATCGCCCGCAGCAGCGCGACGGCGCTCGCGGGCGTGTCCAGGCCCACCGCGTTGCCGATGCGGGCGTGCTTGGTGGGGTAGGCCGAGAACACCAGGGCGACCCGTTTGTGGGGCGGGGCGACGTGGCGCAGCTGCGCGTGCCGCACCGCCAGCCCGGCGACCCGGGCGCAGCGTTCCGCGTCCGCGACATAGGAGATCAGGCCGTCCTCGTCGATCTCTTTGAAGGAGAACGGGACCGTGATGATGCGGCCGTCGAACTCGGGTACGGCCACCTGACTGGCCACGTCGAGCGGGCTCAGGCCGTCGTCGTTTTCGCACCACTGGGCGCGCGGGCTGGTCAGGCACAGCCCCTGCAGGATCGGAATATCCAGCGCGGCAAGGTGTTCGACGTTCCAGCTGTCGTCATCGCCGCCCGCGGACGCGGTGGCCGGTTTGAGTCCCCCGGCGGCCAGGACGGTCACGACCATCGCGTCGGCGGCGCTGAGCCGTTGCAGCAGTTCGGGTTCGGCGGTGCGCAGCGATGCGCAGTAGACGGGCAGCGGCCGTGCGCCGGCGTCCTCGATGGCCCCACATAGCGATTCGACGTAGCCGGTGTTGCCGGCCAGGTGCTGAGCGCGGTAGTACAGCACGGCGATCGTCGGCCCATCGACATCCTTGGCATTCGGCCGCGCCAGCTCGCCCCACGTCGGCGTCACGACCGGCGGGGTGAACCCGAACCCGGTCATCAGCACGGTGTCCGAGAGGAAGGCGTGCAGCTGGCGCAGGTTGTCCACGCCGCCGTGGGCCAGGTAGATGTGCGCCTGGACCGCGATGCCGGCCGCCAGCGTGGACAAGCCGGTCAGCTCGGCGTCGGCGGCCTGCTCGCCGCTGACCAGCACCGTGGGCACGCCGCTGGCGATCACCGTGTCGATCCCGCCCTGCCAGGCCCGGTAGCCGCCGAGGATCCGGACCACCACGATGGCGACGCCGGCCAGCAGGTCGGGCAGGTCGTCCTCCGAGAGCCGCGAGGGGTTGGCCCACCGGTAGTTTTTCCCGCTGGAACGGGCGCTGATCAGGTCCGTGTCGGATGTCGACAGCAGCAGGATGGTCGGTTCAGCCACCCGTCATTCGTACCGCAGCGGCTTCGGACGGCCGAATCGGCACGTAGGGTCCCTCTATGAGCAGAGGATTCGTCGTCACTTTCGCGGTTGGGCTGATCGTCGCGTTGTTCGGGGTGATCTGGGCACTGCAAGGGTTCGGGGTGCTTGGCGGCAGCCCGATGAGCAACACCACCACCTGGTCCGTCATCGGGCCGATCACAGCGCTCGTCGGCATAGTGATCGCGGTGATCAGTTGGCGGAAGCTCTCGTCGAAATAGGTTGCTACGCCGGCACGACGGCGAAGTTCACCGTGTGCCAGCCGGTGGCGCCGTCGGGGACGGGATTGGCGCGCTCTTCGGTCTGGACGGCACCGGTGTTGTCGATGGCTCTCACGGTGATGGTTTCCCGCCCGGGGCTTTTCGCCTGCCACGGGAAGCGCCACAATCGCCATGTCTCATTGGAATAACTCGCGCCCAGTTCGGCCGGTTGCCAACCGCCGTCGCCGATGCGGACTTCGACCGCCCGCACGCCACGATTTTGTGCCCACGCAACGCCGCCGAACACCACCGGCCCCACCGGCACCGTCTGGCCGCCCCTGGGCACGTCGATGCGCGACTCCGTCTTGATGGGCGCTTGCGCCGCCCAGCCCTGCCGCGTCCAGTAGGCCTTGGCCCGATCGAACCGGGTCAGCTCCAAATCCACCACCCACTTGGTGGCCGAGACGTAGCCATAGAGTCCCGGCACCACCATGCGGGCCGGGTAGCCGTGCTCGGCCGGCAGCGGTTGACCGTTGAGGCCGACCGCCAGCAACGCGTCGCGGCCGTCCGTGACCGCCTGAACGGGGGTGCCGACGGTGAATCCCTCGATCGACGTTGAGAGCACCATGTCGGCATCGCGGTGTACACCGGCCGTCGCCAGCAGCTCCGCCAGCCGGTAGCCGGTCCAGATGCCCGTTGAAATGAGATCTCCACCAACGGGATTGGATACACATGTCAACGTGGTCACCGTCTCGACGATGTCGAAGCGGGCGAGGTCGTCGAAGCTCAAGGTGATCTCGCGGTCCACCATCCCATGGATCCGCAGGCGCCAGTCGCCGCGGCTGAGCTGGGGAACGCTGAGCGCGGTGTCAACCCGGTAGAAGTCAGCACTTGAAGTGATAAAGCTCGGCAACGCAACGCCTTTCGGCTGCACTTCGGCCGGTATCGGACGCGCCGGGGATCGTGGCCGGGGTAGGGCGAACGTCTTACGGTCGGCTTCCACCGAATGCGCCAGCCGGGTACCGAACGCCCCCGCTACCCCACTGACGACGCCCAGTCCGAGCAACCCGTACATGACCAGCCTGCGCCGGCTTGGATGTGCCACCTCCTGGTCGTCTGCGTCGTCGTCCGGCTCAGCCGAGAACCGCCGGGTGAGCACCCGCAGCACCCCGACGCCACACGCGGCACCGACGATGGTGGGGAGGGTGTCGAGCGCCGTCCCGCCTGGCCGCGACAGCACGGCGATGCAGCCGAGGACGCCCGCCGCGGCGATCACCACGCTGCCGAACGGGCGGCGCCGCGTCTCGAGGGTCCCGGCGATCGCCGCGATCGTCGCGATCACCACGAGCACGACGACGGCCAGGAAGGGTTTGTCCAGCGGGCCAAGCGTTTGGATGGCCCACTCTTTGAGGGGGCCCGGCGTCAGGTCGACGACCGCAGAACCCACGGCGGCGCGGGGTTCGGCTCGCGCACCGAACGGGATGCTGGCCAGTTGGATGACACCGAGCGCGACGGAGGCAGCGGCGACCCCGGCGATCATCCGGTCATTCGACGAAGCCGCGGCCACCGACGTCACTTTACTCGCGCTTCCGCACCACCCGGAAAACTCTTGCGGCACAGCGCTGGTGGCGTCGACGGGGGGCGTCTGAGCCTCGCGGACGGGTGATTCGCGTCGGTCAGTGACCGATCAGGGCCGCAATCCGCGTGGCGACCTCCCCGGCGACGCGCAGCGCCTCCTCGCTCGTGCCGGGCTCGTAGCGATCCGCCACCGGGTCGTAGTCGGCGCCGGCGATCGAACCATGGTCGGCGTCGAGCTCCACCAACTCGACCGGCCAGCCGACGCGGCGCAGGGCGGCGGCGAACTCCCGGCTGGCACTCACGGGGACGGCGTCGTCGGCCAGCCCGTGCAGCAGCGTGAACGGCGTGCCGGCGCGGCCATCCGATAGCGCCTCGGTCGGCGCCTGACCGGAGAGCGGATCGGGCACCATGAACGCGCCGGCCAGGCACACGGTGTGGACGAGGGTGACGTCGAACCGCGCCGCGTTGAGCGTCAGACCCGCCGCGGCGCAACCGCCCATGGACCACCCGACGAGCACGATGCCGTTGCCGGGGCCCGCGAAGTCGCGGGTGAAGTCGAGCGATCCCAACAGATCCGCCCGGCCGCCGTCGTCGGCATGGGAATTCCAGTCCGGCGCCACGACGGCCGCGCCGCGGTCGCTGAGCATGCCGGCCAGGGGTCCGAAGGCCGCGCGGGCATCGGTCTGCATGCCGTGCCACAGCAGGACGGTGGGACGTCGGGAGTCGCCGAAGACGTCGGCTAGGCGTCCGGGGGCGTATTCCACCGTGTCCACGGCCACGAGTGTGCCCCGGGGGCCGTGATCCCAAACGGCGAGCCGGGCGATGCCGTTGCGGTGGAGTTCGATTCGACGTCGCAAGGATCGGCCTGTTCTCGGTTCACGATTGCACACCTAGTCGATCCAGCAACTCGGCGCGATGCCGCTCGGTATGGGCACCGGGATGACCGGGTGTGCGGCGCGGCTCGTCGATCGTCACCGTGTGGATGATGCGCCCGTCCTCGAGCACCAGCACGCGGTCGGCCAACGCCACCGCCTCGTCGACGTCATGGGTGATCAGCAACACCCCGAACCCGTGCCGGCGCCACAGATCCAGCAGCAAGGCGTGCATCGTCAACCGGGTCAACGCGTCCAGCGCCCCGAACGGCTCGTCGAGCAGCAGCAGCCGCGGCTCGGCGACCAACGCCCGCGCGAGCGAAACCCGTTGCGCCTGCCCGCCGGACAGGGTCAACGGCCAGGACCCGGCGTGGTCGGTCAGCCCGACGTCGGCCAGCGCACGCTCGGCGCGCTGTCGCACCTGCGGCCGCGGGAGGCGGCTGCGGGTGAGGCCGTAGCCGACGTTGGTGCGCACGTCGCGCCACGGAAAGAGCCGCGGCTCCTGGAAGGCCAGGGCCAGGGCGCCGGCCACCACGCGCTCGCCGCTGTGGTCACGCGAGAGCCCGGCCAGCACCCGCAGCACCGTCGACTTGCCGGAGCCGCTGCGCCCGACCAGCGCGACGATCTCGCCGCCGCGCACCCGCACCGAAACGTCTTTGAGGACATGGCGGTTCCCGTACCACTTGTCGACGTGGCGCAGCTCCCCCGCGACCTCGGTCCGCACCCGCGGGTGGGCGTCGGATTCTGCGATGACTGTCAACCGTGAACCTTTCAGTGTCGGTAGCGCAGGGCGCGGCGCTCGATGAGGCGGACGATCGCGTCGGTGACGATGCCCAGCAGCGCATAGATGGTCAGTCCGAAGATGATGATGTCGATCCGCAGAAAATCTCGGGCGTTGTTGATCAGGAAGCCAATTCCCTTGTCGGCGTTGATCTGCTCGGCGACGATCAAGGTCAGCCACGCGATCGCCAGCGACTGCCGAAAGCCGACGAGCACTTGCGGCGCCGTGCTGGGGACGAGAATGCGGGTGAACCGCTGCGCGAACGAAAAGCCCAGCACCTGAGCGGTTTCCACCATTTTGGGATCGACCTGGCGGATCGCCGAGAAGGTGTTCAGGTAGAGCGGGAAGACCACCCCCAGCGCCACCAGCAGGACCTTGGGCAGCTCGCCGATCCCGAACCACAGGATGAACAGCGGGATCAGGCCCAGGTGCGGCAGCGCGCGGATCATCTGCATGGGCGGATCCACGGTGGCCTCGAGCCAACGGGACAGCCCGACCGCCGCGCCCGCGCCGACGCCGATCACCCCACCCAGGACCAGCCCCTCGACAACCCGGACGGAGGAGACCTGCAGCGCGGCGGCGAGCTGGCCGTCACGGATCAACTCGACTCCGGCCTCGACGATCAGCGACGGCGCGGGCAGCACATCTTGCGGGATGACACCGACCGCGCTGCCCAGCTGCCACAGGGCCAGCAACGCCAGCGGGGAAGCGATGCGCACGATTTCCCATTTGCGGCGCGCCCATAACCCGCCAGGTGCGCCGGTTTGGGCGCTCCTGGGCTGTTTCGGCGCAGCGTCGAGCGCGGTGGCAATGCTCACCGTGCCGACGGTAGGGCGCGACCGTTGCCGTGGGTAAGGGTTTACGTCTGCCTGAAGCCAATGTCGGCCGCCGTGTTCAGCCGGTGGCCGTACCGTGGACGGGTGGCCAGGACGCGTGACACCGACGCTTGCCCGGGTGCGCTGCAGGTGCACCAGGCCGCCGACGGCGCTTTGGCCCGGGTGCGGTTACCCGGGGGCATGCTCACGGCCGCGCAGCTGGCGGCGTTGAGCGCCGCCGCCACGCAGTCAGGGTCGGGAACGCTCGAACTCACCGCGCGGGGCAACGTGCAGTTGCGCGGGCTGACCGACGTCACCGCGGTGGCCGAGACGCTGGCGGCCGCAAACCTGTTGCCGTCGACGACGCATGAGCGCGTCCGCAACATCGTCGCGTCGCCGCTGTCGGGGCGGGCCGGGGGCGACGTCGACGTGCGCGGCTGGGTCGGCGACCTGGACGCCGCGATCTGCGCGGCGCCACGCCTCGCGGACCTGGGCGGCCGGTTCTGGTTCAGCCTCGACGACGGGCGGGCCGACGTGTCCGGTCTGCGCGCCGACATCGGCGTGCACGCGTCGCCCGACGGTTGCGCGCTGCTGCTCGCCGGACGTGACACCGGCGTGCGGCTGGCCCCCGGCGAGGTGGTGGAGACGCTCGTCGCTCTCGCGACGCGCTTCGTCGAGATCCGCGAAACCGCCTGGCGCGTCCAGGAATTGGCTGACCTCCGTCGGCTACTACCCGACGCCGAGCCGCGTGGGACACCTTTTCCCGTCGTCACCAAGGCGCCGGTGGGCTGGATTGGTCAGGATGACGGCCGGGTGACGCTGGGGGCCGCGGTGCCGCTGGGTGTCCTGCCCGCGCGGGTCGCGGAGTACCTGGCCGCGATCGAGGCGCCGGTGGTGATCACCCCGTGGCGCTCGGTGCTGGTGTGCGATCTGCAGGAATCCGTCGCCGACACCGCGCTGCGCGTGCTGGCACCGTTGGGGCTGGTGTTCGACGAGAACTCCCCCTGGCTGACCGTGAGCGCCTGCACGGGCAGCCCCGGGTGTGGGCACTCGGCCGCCGACGTGCGGGCCGACGCCGCCCAGGCGTTGGACGCCGACGTCACGCAGCACCGGCACTTCGTGGGCTGCGAGCGCGCATGCGGCAGCCCGCCGGCCGGTCAGGTGCTGGTCGCCACCGGCGACGGATACCGGATGCTGCGAACCTGACAAGCCTTAGGGTGGGCGGGTGCTCGACTACATCCGCGATGCCGCGGAGATCTATCGCCAGTCGTTCGCGACCATTCGCGCCGAGGCCGACCTGGCCCGATTCCCCGCCGACGTGGCCCGCGTCGTCGTCCGGTTGATCCACACGTGTGGCCAGGTCGACGTCGCCGAGCACGTCGCGTTCACCGACGACGTCGTCGAGCGCGTCGGCGCGGCCCTGCGCGGCGGCGCCCCGGTGTTGTGCGACTCGTCGATGGTGGCCGCGGGGATCACCACCGCACGGCTGCCCGCCGGCAACGAGGTTGTGTCGCTGGTGGCCGACCCGCGGGCGGCCGAGCTGGCCGCGCGCCGGCAGACCACCCGTTCGGCGGCCGGGGTCGAGCTGTGGGCCGAGCGGCTCGACGGCGCCGTGATGGCCATCGGCAACGCACCGACGGCCCTGTTCCGGCTGCTCGAATTGATCGACGAGGGGCTTGCGCCGCCGGCCGGCGTGCTCGGTGGGCCGGTGGGATTCGTCGGGTCGGCGCAGTCCAAGCAGGAGCTCGTCGACCGTCCGCGCGGAATGTCGTATCTGGTGGTGCAGGGCCGCCGGGGCGGCAGCGCCATGGCCGCCGCGGCCGTCAACGCGATCGCGAGCGACGCCGAATGACCGCCCGGGGGACGCTGTGGGGCGTCGGGCTGGGGCCTGGCGACCCGGAACTGGTGACCGTCAAGGCCGCGCGGGTGATCGGCGAGGCCGACGTGGTCGCCTATCACAGCGCCCGGCACGGCCGCAGCATCGCGCGCGGCATCGCCGAACGGTATCTGCGGCCCGGCCAGATCGAGGAGCACCTGGTCTACCCGGTGACGACCGAGGTGACCGACCATCGGGGCGGCTATGCCGGCGCGCTCGAGGACTTCTACGCCGAGGCCACCGAACGCATCGCCAAGCACCTGGACGCCGGGCGCAACGTGGCCCTGCTGGCCGAGGGCGACCCGCTGTTCTACAGCTCCTACATGCATCTGCACACGCGGCTGACCGAGCGATTCGATGCGGTCATCGTTCCGGGCGTGACGTCGGTGAGCGCCGCGTCGGCGGCCATCGCCACGCCGCTGGTGGCCGGCGACGAGGTGCTGTCGGTGCTGCCGGGCACGTTGCCGGTCGCCGAACTGACCCGCCGGCTCGCCGACGCCGACGCCGCCGTGGTCCTCAAGTTGGGGCGCTCGTATCATGCTGTGCGGGAAGCGCTTTCGGCGTCGGGGCAGCTTGACGACACGTTTTATGTCGAACGCGCCAGCAGCGCCGGTCAGCGCATCCTGCCCGCCGCGGAGGTCGACGAGACCAGCGTGCCGTACTTCTCGCTGGCCATGCTGCCGGGCGGCCGCCGGCTGCACCGACGCGCCCCCGAGGGGCAGGCGACGGGCAGCGTTGCGGTGGTGGGCCTGGGCCCCGGCGATGCGGACTGGATGACGCCGCAGAGCCGGCGGGAGCTGGCCACCGCGACCGACCTGATCGGCTACGGCGGTTACCTGGATCGCGTCCCGGTGCACGAGGGCCAGCAGCGGCACCCGAGCGACAATCGTGACGAGCCCGAGCGCGCGCGGCTGGCCTGCGCGCTGGCCGAGCAGGGCCGGGCCGTGGCGGTGGTGTCGTCGGGCGACCCGGGTGTCTTCGCGATGGCGACCGCGGTGCTGGAAGAGGCCAAACAATGGCCGGGCGTGCAGATCCGGGTGATCCCGGCGATGACCGCGGCCCAGGCGGTGGCCAGCCGGGTCGGCGCGCCCCTGGGCCACGACTACGCGGTGATCTCGCTGTCCGATCGGCTCAAGCCGTGGGAGGTGATCTCCGCGCGGCTTGAGGCCGCCGCGGCCGCCGACCTGGTGCTGGCGATCTACAACCCGGCGTCGAAGACGCGGACATGGCAGGTCGGGGCGATGCGTGACATTCTGCTGGCCCACCGCGAGCCGGGCACGCCGGTGGTGATCGGCCGCAACGTGTCGGGCGACGACGAAGACGTCCGCGTCGTCCGGCTGGCCGATCTCAACCCGGCCGAGATCGACATGCGCTGCCTGCTGATCGTCGGGTCATCGCAAACGCAGTGGTACTCAGCCGATTCCACCGAGGACCGGGTCTTCACTCCCCGGCGCTATCAGCCGTAGGGCTCAGTCTGATTGCCCTACCCCTCCGCACCCCGCTACGCGGGCTGCATCGTCGTAGGGCTCAGTCCGATTGCCCTACCCCTCCGCACCCCGCTACGCGGGCTGCATCGTCGTAGGGCTCAGTCCGATTGCCCTACCCCTCCGCACCCCGCTACGCGGGCTGCATCGTCGTAGGGCTAGTCGCGGTCCCAGGTGCTCGGCATCATCGGCACGCTGGGGCCGTCGCTGAACCCGTCGCGGGTCAGCGTCGCCAATCCGGCCGCCCGGGCGGCGTCGGATTTGGCTGCGGCACCGGCGAATCCGAGCGGTCCCGCACTGTCCTCGGAGGGCCGTGCGGCGAATGGGTCCCCGCTATCGACGCCCGGGTCCCCATCCTGGTCCAGGTCCATGAACTCGTAGCGGTAGGCGCGCTCGGTGGCGGTTCCGCCGCGGCGCCGGCGGGCCCGGGCCTTCTTCTTGGCCGCGGCGGCCGCGGCCGCGCCGGCGGGCGCGTCGAGGTCGTCCGAAGACGGTTCCTCCGACTTGCGCCGTGACCGGCTGCTCGCGCTGCCGCGCGCCGACAGTCCCGACAGCCCCACCGCATACAGGGCGTTGGAGAGGCCCGCGCCGATTCCGTCGGTCGCCGTCGGACCGAAGCCCACCCCGGGTCCGCCACCGACCGGTCCGCCACCGGCCGACCCGGCAACCGTCGTCGCGGGGGCGGTGGACGGTGCCGACACGTGGCTGACACTGGCGGGCGCGGTGGCAATCGTCGGCGCCGGAGCAACCACCGGTGCGGGCGCCGCCGCGACGGCCGGCAGGGACGGGGCAGACGCGAGCGGGATCCCGACGCTGATCGCGGTGACCGCCGCAGCCGCCCCACCGGCCGCGGCCGCGCCGATGGCGGCAACGACGACCGGCGCCAGCACCACGGCCATCTGGATCGCCAGCTGGATGAACGGCCAGAAGATCATCAAGGTGTGGAAGATGGCCCAACCCAGCGCCGTCGACAGCGCCGGGGACAGTCCCAGCTGCCCGAAGAACGAGGCGAGACTGTTGACCCACGGCACCGGCGGGAAGGGCCACCCACCGGGGTTGAGGTCCTTGGACACCGGCCACGCGAAATTCTGGGTGTACTGCTGCAGCCACTTGGTCAGCTGGTCCATCCAGGACGGGTACTGCGTCGTGGTGGTGGCCTGCTGCTGGGCGCTCGAGGTGTCGGCGTTGTTGAGGTTGGAGCCGGAATCCGTCGCCGGCGCCACGGCGGCCGCTTGCATCGCCGCGGCGCCGGCGGTCCCCGCCTCGGCGCCCGGGACGACGATCGGCGGCGCGGGGGTGGTCGGCGGGACCGCGGCCAGGGCGGATTCGCTGACGGCTTGGTAGGTGGTCATCGTCGTCGCGGCCTGCACCCACATGCGCGCGTAATCGGCTTCGTTGACGGCGATCGGGATGGTGTTGATGCCGAAGAAGTTCGTGGCGACCAGCGCCCCGTGCACCGCGTGGTTTGCCGTGAGTTCGCCCATCGTGGGCATGGCGGCCAACGCGGCGGTGTAGGCGGTGGCCGCGGTCTCGTGCAGGCTGGCCGCGGTTGCGCTCTTGGCCGCGCTCTCCACCAGCCAGGCCTGGTAGGGGACGTGCGCGGCCACGTACTGGTCGGCGCTGGGCCCGTCCCACGCGCCGGCCTGCACGGCGCCCAGCAACCCGCTGAGCTCGGCCGCCGCGGTCGCGTAGTCGGTGCTCATCGACGACCATGCCGTCGCCGCGGCCAGCAACGGGGCGGGGCCGGGGCCGCTGCTGAGCAAGGTCGAGTGCACTTCGGGCGGAAACGCGGCAAAGATCGGGGCGGTCATCGTCTAGGGCCTTCAGGCAAGAACACGAATACCTCTTCGGAATCTCGTGGATGGGCTGGCGATGCGTACGACCAGAGGTCGGTTGCGGCGGCGGTTTAGTTCCCCGCCATTTCGTTCGGGTGCCAAAAAGCCGGGCTTCTTTGCGCGCGAACGGTCGTGCTGCAACGATGCAGGGATGCGGTGTGACGTTGCGCGTGAAGCGCTGTCGGCTCGATTGGATGGCGAGCGACCCCAGGTGCTCGCGCAGCAGGTCGACGCCCACCTTGAATCGTGCCGCAGTTGCCGTTCCTGGCTTATCGGGGCGGCGGCGCAGACCCGTCGGTTCGCCTCGGTGGCGCCCGGCGAGGGACCCGACCTGGTCGACAAGATCATGGCCAGCATCGACGACCAAGCCTCCGGACACCCGAGGTGGATGCGCTGGTTGCGGTCGCACTACCGGCGCTGGGGTTTGATCGCGGTGGGCCTGTTCCAGGTGGCGATTGCCGCGGCCCAGATCAGTGGCGTCGATTTCGGCATGGTGTCCGGTCACATGCACGGCGCGATGTCGGGCGAGCACCTGATGCACGAGTCCACGGCGTGGTTGTTGGCGTTGGGCCTGGCGATGGTCGCCGCCGGCGTCTGGCCCGCCTCCGCGTCGGGGGTGGCGGCGATCACCGGCGTGTATTCCGTTGCGCTGCTTGGTTATGTGATTGTCGACGCCTTCGACGGACAGGTCACGGCCACCCGGATCGCCAGCCACATGCCGCTGTTGTTGGGCCTGGCATTCGCGTTGTTGGTGGCGCGCGAGCGCGTGGGCTCGCACCGGCGGCACGGCTCCGACGGCGCGGTCGACGCCGACCATCCCGCCTCGGCGGCCGACCCGTCGAGCGGTCGACGGCGCGGGCACCTGCGGCCGATCAACCACGCCGCCCCCGACCACGCCGCGCCCTCTACGACGACCCGTCGTAGCATCGGAAAACCCGCGCAACTAAGGTGGTTGAGCATGATCGCGCCGAGCGACGACGAGGCGGTAACCGAGCTCGCTTTGTCCGCCGCGCGCGGGAACGCGCGAGCGCTCGAGGCGTTCATCAAAGCCACCCAGCAAGACGTGTGGCGGTTCGTCGCCTATCTCTCCGATGCCGGCAACGCCGACGATCTGGCCCAAGAGACGTTCCTGCGCGCCATCGGCGCCATCGAGCGGTTCTCCGGACGCTCGAGCGCCCGGACGTGGCTGCTGTCCATCGCGCGCCGGGTCGTGGCCGATCACATCCGCCAGCTGCAGTCGCGGCCGCGTGCCGCGCTGGGCGCCGATCCCGAACACGCGGTGCGTGGCGACCGCAACGCCCGCGGGTTCGAAGACCTCGTCGAGGTTACGACGATGATCGCCGGCCTCAATCCCGAACAGCGGGAAGCGCTTTTGCTCACCCAGTTGCTCGGGCTGCCCTACGCCGACGCCGCCGCGGTGTGCGGTTGCCCGGTGGGCACCATCCGGTCGCGGGTCGCGCGCGCCCGCGATGCGTTGCTGGCCGACGGCGAGCGCAGCGACCTAACCGGCTAGCGCGCCAACCCATTCCGCGGCCTCGGCCACGGTGCCGACGGTGGTGACGCCCTCCGGTAGCGGCGGGCGCGCCACCATCACCACCGGCACCTTGAGCGCGGCGGCGGCATCCAGTTTGGCCCGCGTCATCTGCCCGCCGCTGTTCTTGGTGACCAGCGCGTCGATGCGGTGCTCGCGCAACAGCGCGACTTCCTCGTCGTAGCGGTACGGGCCACGCGAGAGCACCAGCCGGTGATGGCGCGGCAGCGAGGCGCTGTCGGGTTCGGTGACCGCCCGGATCAAAAACCACGCGTCGCTGCCGGCGAAGGCGTGCACGCCGGAGCGACCGGTGGTGAGGAAGATGCGCGAATAGCCCTGCCGGGCAACCGTTTGCGCCGCATGCGTGTCCGACCCGACGACAAGTGCCTCGCCGGGATCCCAGGCCGGGCGCGCCAGGATCAGATGAGGTATCCGCAGTTGGCCGCATGCGGTGGCGGCGTGCGCTGTCATGGTGGCCGCGAACGGGTGGGTGGCGTCGACGACGGCGTCGATGCCCTCGTCGTGCAGCCAGCGCCGCAGGCCGTCCACGCCGCCGAAGCCGCCGATGCGCACGGGGCCGACGGGCAGCGCCGGGTCCGGCACCCGGCCCGCCAGGGAGCTGATGACGTCGACGCGGGGGTGCAGGGTTTTCGCCAGCGCGCGCGCCTCGCCGGTGCCGCCGAGCAGCAAGACGCGCATCAATGCCTGCTCCCCCGGGCCCGCCCGGTCGAATACAGATAGCTGTCGGTGAATTCCCCCGCGGTCAGCGCGTCGCCGACGACGATGACCGCGGTCTTGGTGATGTCGGCCTCGTGCATCTGGGCGGCGATGTCGGCAAGCGTGCCGCGCAGCACCGTCTCCTGCGGCCAGCTCGCGAAAGCCACGACGGCGACGGGTGTTTCGCGGCGGTAGCCGCCGTCGAGCAGTTGCGGAACGATGGCGTCGATCTGGGCGGCCGCCAGATGCAGGACCAGGGTGGCGCCGGATCGGGCGAGCGTCGCCAGGTCTTCGCCGGGCGGCATCGCGGTCGACAGGGTCGCCACCCGGGTCAGCGTCACCGTCTGCGCGACGCCGGGGACGGTGAGCTCGCGCTTCAGGGCGGCCGCAGCGGCGGCGAAAGCCGGTACGCCCGGCACGATTTCGTAGTCGATGCCCAGCGCGTCGAGCCGGCGGCACTGTTCGGCCAGCGCGCTGTACAGCGACGGGTCGCCGGAGTGCAGCCGCGCCACGTCGTGTCCTGCGGCATGCGCGTCACGTAGTTCGGCGATGATCTGTTCCAGCGTGAGCGGGCCCGTGTCAACGATTTTCGCGTCCTGAGGGCAGAGCGCCAGCAGGTCGTCGGGCATGATCGACCCGGCGTACAGGCACACGGGGCAGGTTTGGAGGAGCCGTTGACCGCGGACGGTGATCAGGTCGGCGGCGCCCGGCCCGGCGCCGATGAAATATACCGTCATTTGGTCATCACCCACTGGGTGACCGGGTAGTGCGGCTGCCAGCCCGTGAAGGCGCCTAGGGCCTTGCCCTGATAGTGCTGGAAGCGTCGCAGCTCACCGCCGAGGCGCGTATATGCCTGTGTGACAGCGGCTTCCGATTCGGTGGTGACCACGTTGGCGACAAGCCGCCCGCCGGCGGGCAGGTGGTCGAGGCAGGCGTCGAGCAGGCCGGGCTGGGTCAGGCCGCCGCCGATGAAGATCGCCGACGGCGGCGCGGCGCCGTCAAAGGCCTCGGGGGCGTCGCCGCGCACCTCGATGCCGACGCCGAAAGCCGCGGCATTGCGCTCGAGGTTGTGACGGCGTTGTTCGTCGCGTTCGAAGGCTATTGCGCCGCAACCCGGTCCGCTCAGGCACCACTCGACACCGATGCTGCCCGAGGCCGCGCCGACGTCCCATAACCGCTCCCCCGGCCGCGGCGCCAGGGCGGCCAGCGTCACCGCGCGGATGCCCTGTTTGGTGATCTGGCCGTCGTGGGTGAATGCGTCGTCGGGTATTGGGGAGACGCGTTCGTCGGGCAGGTAGCGCACGGCGATCACGTTGAGGTCGTCGACGTGGCCGGGCGCGCCGCCGGCCCAGTCGCGGGCGGTGCCGTCGCGGCGGTGTTCGTCTGGGCCGCCGAGCCTTTCGAGCACGGTGAGCTGCGAATCGCCGCGGCCGTGCGCGTTGAGCAGGGCGGCCAGCTCGGTGGGCGTGGATTTGCCTTGCGACAACACGATCGCCTTCCCGCCGCGGCGCACCGCGGTGTGCGGTTGCGCGGTGACAAGGCTGATCACCTCGGTGTCGTGGACGTTCCAGCCCATCCGCGCGCACGCCAGTGTCACCGAGGACACGTGCGGCAGGACCCGTACCTTCTCGGGGCCGTGCAGGCGGATGAGCGTGCCGCCGATGCCGTGCAGCAGCGGGTCGCCGCTGGCCACCACGTGGATGTCGTCGTCCACCGGCAGCGCTTTCAGGGCGGGCAGCATCGGCGAGGGCCACTCCCGGCGGCGCGCGGGCACCGTGTCGTCGAGCAGGTCAAGTTGGCGCTGGGAGCCGTAAATAACTGTGGCCCTTCGTAATTCGGCTCGCGATGCTTCGGCGAGACCGGCCATGCCGTCGGCGCCGATACCGACGACGATGATCACGAGCGCGGCCCCTCATCGCCGCGGGCGCGCATCATCGCGGCATCCTGCGCCAGACGAACGCGGGCAGCAATCGCATCACGGCGGCCGCGGGTCCCAGCGCCCATGGGATCCACACGGTGCGGCGGCCTTTGGCCAGTGCCCGCGCGGTCGCGGCGGCCACCTTCGTGGGCGTGCTGGGCAGGGGCGCGGGCGTCATGCCTTCCGTCATACGCCCGATGACGAATCCCGGGCGGGCGATCAGCACCCGCACCCCGGTGCCGTGCAGCGCGTCGGCCAGACCGTTGGCGAAGCCGTCCAGGCCGGCTTTGGCCGAGCCGTAGACGTAGTTGGCGCGCCGCACCCGGGCACCGGCGATCGAGGAGAACACCACCAGTCGGCCTTTGCCGGCGTTGCGCATGGCGGCGGCCAGGTGGGTGAGCATGCTCACCTGGGCGACGTAATCGGTGTGCACGACGGCGACCGCGTGCGCGGCGTCGGTCTCGGCGCGAGCCTGGTCGCCCAGGATTCCGAAGGCCAGCACCGCGGTGCCGATGGGCCCGTGGTCGGCGACGACCGAGGCGACCAGGGCGGCGTGCGAGGCCAGGTCGTCGGCGTCGAATTCCCTGGTGTCGACCGCGGCGGCGCCGGCCGCTTTGAGCGCGCTGACCTGGTCAGCGAGCTGATCGGCGCGGCGCGCGGCCAGCACCACCGTCGCCCCGGGGGCCAGGCGTCGCGCCAACTCGACCCCGATTTCGCTGCGTCCGCCCAGGATTAGTACTGGACCCGCGCCCGTGTCGTCCACGGCTGCGATTATTACCTGCGCTAGCGTGAGCGGTGATGGCGAATACCACGACCCGGCTCACCGACGAGGCCCTCGCGTTTCTGTCGGAACGCCATCTGGCCATGCTCACCACGTTGCGAGCCGACAATTCGCCGCACGTGGTGGCGGTCGGCTTCACCTTCGACCCCAGGACGCACATCGCGC
This sequence comes from Mycobacterium sp. 5-140-3-2, assembly GCF_035666375.1. Classification (NCBI taxonomy): domain Bacteria; kingdom Bacillati; phylum Actinomycetota; class Actinomycetes; order Mycobacteriales; family Mycobacteriaceae; genus Mycobacterium; species Mycobacterium sp. 5-140-3-2. The sequence continues at coordinate 2,484,026 of NZ_CP142025.1, read as the reverse complement.
GGGTGATCACCACCGGCGGGTCCCAGAAGGCGGTCAACGCCGATCGCGGCGGGCTGGCCGTGCTGAGCCAGGTCGACGGCGCGCGCTGGCTGTCGCTGGAGGGCCGGTCCAAGGTGAACAGCGACGCCGACGCGGTGCGCGACGCCGAGTTGCGCTACGCCCAGCGCTACCGCACGCCGCGCCCCAACCCGCGGCGCGTGGTCATCGAGGTTCAGGTGGAGCGGGTGCTCGGGTCGTCGGATCTTTTGGACCGGGGCGCGTAGCGCGCCGATCGGAACTACAGAGCATCAATTAAGTTATCGACGCTCGAAAAGCGGCTTTCCGTCCGGATCGATCGATGACGATTCAATTTGGTCGATTGTCGCCGACAGATACACCGCGAGTTTCTTTAGTTCCGCTGTTGCAGTTATTTTGTCGGCGCTACCGATTGCTACCGTCGAGCCGTCAGCACCGATTAGCGCAAAGCGCTCGACGCCTTCGTATTCGCGAGTTTCGATACTGAAATTCGAGCATACTGTGTTGGCTGGCATTGGCACGCCCACCCGAGGCAGACCCCTTGCGCTACGGATGTACATCCCGAACCTTCCGAACAGGTACTTCTCGATCGTATCGATCGATGGAGCTGCTAAAACGAAGGTTTCGGATCCCATTCGGTCGGAATCAGTAATGACTAACCAACCGTCTTGCTTTCTGCCAATGAAGAGCCGAGTCTCGCCTAGAGCCGACCAAAATACGGGTCGCCCGTCAGGTGTACTCGGACCAGATGTGAGTGCGTAATCAGCCAATTTAGCCCATTGCTCAAGGCGCTGGGAGACGTCTACGCCGCTTGTCATTTCAGCACTCCAATGTCAGGATCAGTGAGCTCTTCGACCGTCATTGGCCTGCCTTCGGAGTTGAATACCCGTACCTGTAGCGAGCCACCCGGTTGACCTGCTCCGGGCGCGACCTCCGACACTTCAATCGTCCAATTATCCGGCAGGTGGTCAAAGGTATAAGCGTGGTAGGGATCGTGAAGTGAGTTTACATGGAGGGCGCGCTGCTCCCATGATGCCGGTTGTCCGTCCTCTATAACGGCCAAGTATTTTCCATCCGCCTTGCCGATACGATCCAGCAAAGAACCATAATCTCGCAAGTAGGTTGCGGCATCGGTGTAGGCGACTCGCGTGTGGGGGACGGCGCCATGGTTGCCAGGAAAGTTCATCCAAGGTTGACCTTGATCCCCAACCTTATTAAAGCGTTCTGCGTATTGGTCCGCGGTGTAAGCGTGCCCATTGGGGTCGCGACCGAATGGCGCTTCGGGATCACGAATCAGCTTGGCAACAGCGCCGTCGATCTTAGAAGGGTCGACTGGATCGTCGGTGAAATCCCAATGATCGTCCAGCGGCTCACCATAGTGGGGATCAATTTCCTCGTCCGGCAACCGATGCCAACCGTCTCCAGACGACTCGTGCGAATGGACGGGATCCTGGCGTTCGCCGCCCGAGAAGGCACCATGACCGTGCCCCGACGGGTCGTCACCGTCCGGGGCCTTGCCTTCCGGCCGATCGCCCGGCGGGCCCCCATTGTCATCGCCACGTCCGGTTCCATCGCCGCCGCGCGGCTCTCCCGGCGTGTGTCCACCCGGAGGGCCGCCGTCGCCAGGCCCATGCGCGCCACCGCCGCTCGGCGTTGGTAGTTCTGCCGGGCGGCCGCCTGGAGCCTCTACATGCGGCGCCGGCGAGTGGGCGGAGACAGCTGCGGCCTCCCCGGAAGATCCGCTCGGCGACACCGGCACCTGTGCTGACGAATGCTCGAGCAGTTGCGGAGTCGCAGACGGCAGCCCGTCGCCAGCAGCCTGCATGGGCGTAAGGCGTGAACCGGCCGCTGACACCGAGGCCAGTCCATGCGAGCTACCCGCGGGTTCCGCGACTGGATCATGGGCGCCGCCGGCGGGCACGGATACCGGCTCACGCGGCTCCTCCGCCGGCACCGACACCGGTTCGCGCGGACCGCCAGATGGCGTTGACACCGGATCGTGCGGGCCGCCAGATGGCGTTGACAGCGGATCGTGCGGACCGCCCGGGGCGACGGGCGCAGCTGGAGGCGCGGGCTCAGCCGCTGGTTCGTGCAGACCAGAACCACCTGGCGGAGCGCCCGCTGCGGGCGCGGGCGGAGGCGCTGGGTCGTGCAAACCACCAGAACCACCCGGCGACGTCGCGGGGGTGGGCGACGAATCCGGCCCATGGGGACCGCCGCTGGGGCCACCCGAAGGAGTAGGCGAACCGCCGGCCGATCCCGGGGAGGTTGTCGCGGGCGTTGACCCTTGAGGAGCAGGCGGGGCGCCATCGGCGGGCCGCGGCGCCGATTCGACCGGCGACTCAAGCGGCTTGCCGGGTGGCACTGCCACCGGGCTGCCGCTCGCAGGAGGCTTGATCTCGGGCAGATTCCCGGAGACGCCTTCGAGCTTTGTGGGCAGATCGGCGCTCGCCTTGGTGATGTCGGTCAGGGCTCCCCGGGCGCCGGTGATCCCACCAAGCCCTTCGGCGCCTTTCCCAGTGACACGTCCAGCGGCGCCGACGGCCTCGGCCTCCGCTTCGGCGCCGCGTGCGGCCGCACCCGCACCGTCCGTCGCGGCGCCCGCCTCACCAAGACCGGGCGCGATCAACGTGGCGATGTCGAACACGTTTTCCCCGGCACCCAATCCCGGCCGGTCGCCGGTCCAATCCTCGGCATGCACAATGCCTTTCAGCTCCGCAAGCTGTGTGTCCGCGAATTCCTCGGGATTGATGGCAGCGTTGAACAAACTCCCTTTCCACGCGGTCTTCGCCAGCCCGGTCCAGGTGGCGCCCACACCCTGAGGGTCGACGGCGAGCCAATGCGGGCTCAGGTCCACGAGGCCTAACCCCATGCCGACCGCAGCCTTCAGAACACCCTCATGGGCATTGATATAGGTATCGAATACAGTCGCCACCGGGTTACCGACGTCCTCACCCAAGAACTGGACGAGACCGCGCCGCGCGTACTTCTCGCAGGTGACGATCTGGCGATCGGCCGCTTGCATGAGCAACCTGCTCCCCTGTTCGCAGGCCCGCGCTTCCTGTCCCAGATGATGCAGTACGTCGTTGATGTCCTTGGCGATCTTTTTGATCTCGTCCCATGCGTCGCCGTCGATTATCAGCATGATGTCGTGACCCAGGTCGCCCAAAGACCCGATCCGGTGGAGCAGGTCCCGGATCGCGTGCTGGGCATGGTCGACCTGGTCGGCAAACTTGTCGATCGTGGTCGCCAATTTGCCGCACTGCTCTCCGATAGCCGCTGCGGCAGAACCTATTTCGCTTAGCGCATGATCGAGCTTCTCGCCTTCAGGAATGTGTTGGCTATCGAACAGCGCCTTCGCCCCGTTGAGAGTTCCCTGAACCCCTTTGGCCGCCGCGGCGAAGCCACGCCAACGAGATGCGGCCGCACGCAAACCCGCTACATCGCCATCGGGCCACAACTCGAGAACAAACGACTGCACGACCGCCCACAGCAGCGGTGGCGGCTCGCCGGGCCCCATCGTTCCCGGGGCTTTGGGCGCGGCGAGCTCGGCCGGCGGGGACGGCGACTGCAATACGCCGCCACCGCCGCCCAGCGTCGAAGCCGCGTCGACGTTCGAATAGTTCGCCGCGCCCTGCTGGATGATGGCCCCGCATTTCCGGCACGCGTTGACGGCCGCCGCCGCCGCCTTCAGCAGCGATTCCGCCGTGTCTTGATACCCCAAGCCGAACACCTCGCCGGCGCGGTCCACCCCGGTGTGGGCCGAGAAACCAGCGGTCAGGATGGTCAGACTTGCGGCAAGGCCATCACCGGCGGCAACGACCGCGCTGCCCGCGGCGTACATCGCCTCCGGATCAACCGCCAAGGGAGCCACGCGGGAAATTTTCGCTCAGGCCGGTTCGTCGCCGCTACTCACCCAATGATCGCTGCCGCCAAGCTAGCCGCGCCCCCGAGCCGCCACAACTCACTCATCCCCAGCGTCAGCCGACCGGAACCACGATCAGTTCGTGCGGCCGGTTGTTGACGGCCAGGGCGCCGTCCTCGGTCACGACGACGATGTCCTCGATGCGCGCGCCCCAGCGGCCCGGGAAATAGATGCCCGGCTCGATGGAAAACGCCATGCCCGCGGTCAACGGCAGGTCGTTTCCGGCGACGATGTAGGGCTCTTCGTGCACCGACAAGCCGATGCCGTGCCCGGTACGGTGCACGAAATAGTCGGCGAGTCCTTCGGCGGCCAGCACATCGCGGGCGGCCGCGTCGACCTGCTCGGCCGTCACGCCCGGGCGCACCGCCTCATAAGCGGCGCGCTGGGCGCGCTGCAGCACCGAATACTGTTCAGCCACTTCTGGATTCGGCTCACCGATGCTGTAGGTGCGCGTCGAGTCGGAGTTGTACCCGGGTTCATAGGCGCCGCCGATGTCGACGACGACGATGTCACCGGCCTGCAGTTCGCGATCCGAATATTCGTGGTGCGGGTCGGCGCCGTGCGGCCCGGATCCGACGATGATGAACGCCACCTCCGAATGCCCTTCGGCCACAATGGCGTCCGCGATGTCGGCGGCGACGTCGGCCTCGGTGCGGCCGGGCACCAAAAACTCCGGCACCCGGGCGTGCACCCGATCGATGGCGGCACCGGCTTTGCGCAACGCGTCGACTTCGCACTCCTCCTTGACCATTCGCAGCGTGCGCAACACCTCGGTGGCCAGCACCGGCAGGGCGCCGAGCACACCGGCCAGCGGGAGCAGATGTAGCGCCGGCATCGCATCGGTCACGGCGGTCGCCGCGGGGGCACCGCCCAGCGCGGCGCCCACCAGATCGTAGGGATTGTCACCGTCGACCCAATCGCGCACCGCCAGGCCGAGTTCGGCGATGGCCGACCCCTTCAGCGAGGCCAGCTCCAGTCGCGGCACCACCACCGTCGGATCACCGGACGCGGGCAACACCAGCGCGGTGAGCCGCTCCAAGGTCTGGGCGCGCGACCCGACCAGGTAGCGCAGGTCATACCCCGGCGTGATCACCAGCCCGGCCAGACCGGCATCGGCGGCCGCGGCGGCGGCCGCGGCCAATCGACGGGCATACACGGCTGCGTCGAAGCGGTGTGACTCCATGGCAGTCAGGCTAACCCGCCCGCCGAACGTCGACTCGTTGCGCCGATTTCGCCCGCCGGCCGACAACAACTCGACGTTCGACGGGGTGGGGTTGGCCGGCCGACAACAAGTCGACGTTCGACGGGGTGGGGGTTGGCCGCGGCGGCGTGAGACCATATTCGGCATGCCAGGACCACTAGTGCTGCTCGATGGCGCCAGCATGTGGTTCCGTTCGTATTTCGGGGTCCCGTCCTCGATCACCGCGCCAGACGGCCGGCCCGTCAACGCGGTTCGCGGATTCATCGATTCCGTCGCCTTTGTGATCACCCAACAGCGACCAAGCCGGCTGGTGGTCTGCCTGGACCTGGATTGGCGGCCGCAGTTCAGGGTCGACCTCGTGCCGTCCTACAAGGCCCACCGCGTGGCCGAGCCCGAGCCGCCGGGCGAACCGGACATCGAGGAGGTCCCCGACGACCTGACGCCCCAGATAGACATGATCGCCGAATTGCTTGACGCCTTCGGGATTCCGACGGCGGGCGCGGAGGGTTTCGAGGCCGACGACGTGCTGGGCACGTTGGCGGCGCGGGAACGCGACGACCCGGTCGTGGTGGTCAGCGGTGACCGCGACCTGATGCAGGTGGTGTCGGACGATCCGGTCCCGGTGCGGGTGCTCTACCTCGGCCGCGGGCTGAGCAAAGCCACGTTGTTCGGGCCGGCCGAGGTGGCCGAGCACTACGGCGTGCCGGTCGAGCGGGCCGGGCCCGCCTACGCCGAACTCGCGTTGCTGCGCGGCGACCCGTCCGACGGCCTACCGGGCGTTCCGGGCGTCGGCGAGAAGACCGCGGCCTCGTTGCTGGCCCAGCACGGCTCGCTGGAACAGATCCTGGCCGCCGCCCACGATCCGAAGTCGAAGATGCCCAAGGGCCTGCGGGCGAAACTGCTGGGCGCGCTGGACTACATCGAGGCGGCCGGCGACGTGGTGCGGGTGGCCACCGACGCGCACGTCACGTTTTCGACGGCCAGCGACGAACTACCGCTGGTCGCGGCCGATCCGCAACGAACCGCCAAGCTGGCGACCGAACTGGGCGTCGGATCGTCGATCGCGCGCCTGCAGAAAGCGCTCGACGCGCTGCCGACCTAAGGGTCCGCTACTGCGGGCGGCCGACCTCGTAGGTGCCCTTGTTGTCCTGGAACGTCACCGTCACGTGCTTCGGCGCGCCGTCGATGCTGACGTCGCAGTCGAACGTGGCGCCCTTCTTGACGGTCGGGTTTTGCCCGTGGTTGCACTTGACGTCCTTGACGTTCTTGGCGCCGTAGCCGTTCGTTTCGTCGCTGAGGACCTGCTGAACCCCGGCCTGCGCCTTGCTGACGTCGAGCTTGGTGGTGACGAAGAAGCCCGGCTGCCAGAATCCCAGCACCAGCACGACGACGACGAGCAGCAACGCGATGCCGCCGCCCACGCCGGCGATCAGCCCAACCGGTCGCTTCTTGCCGGGCTGCTCATAGGGCGGGTACTGCTGCGGGTACTGGCCCGGCTGGCCGTATTGACCGTACTGCCCGTATTGACCCGGCGGTGGGTATTGGCCCGGCTGCCCGTACTGGCCGGGCTGCGGGTACTGGCCCGGCTGCCCGTACTGACCCGGCTGGGCGTATTGACCCGGCTGCCCGTACTGCCCGGGCTGGGCATAGCCCGGCTGCTGGGGGTACTGCTGCGGATAGGCCTGTTCAGCCGGCTGCTGGTACTGCGGGTATTCGGCCGGCGGCGTGTAGGCGGGCGCCTGCCACGAGGCCTCCTGGGTCTGCTGGTCGTGCCAGGACGGCGCCACCTGGGTCGGGTCCGACGAGTGGTCGCTGCCTTGACCTTGGCCGGGCGGTTGCCACTGCTGGTCCGATCCCTGCGGTCCGCTCATCTTTCTCCTCAGCCCCTTGTGTCTCGGCATGAACTATCGGCGTTTAACGGTAGCTCCGGCCTAGCCTACCCGGCGTCAACTGCAACGACGCCGCGCCGAATGTCGTTGATGGCCCGCTTCGCGGTGGCCCGAACCTCGGCGTCCGGGGCGGCGTTGCGCACCTGATCCAGCAGGTCAAGCGCCTGCCGGCACCAGCGCACGAAATCGCCCGCCAGCAGGGGCGAGCCGCTGCCCGCCGGGTCGGCCGCCGCCAGCGCCGCGGCCAGATCACCCGTCCGGGCCCAACGGTAGATGACGTTGACGAAGCCGTCGTCGGGTTCGCGGCTCGGGGCGATCCGGTGCGTCTGCTCGTCGGCGCGCAACGCCATTGACAGCCGCGACGTCTGCTGCAACGCCTGGCGTAGCGGCTGTGTGGGGGCGTCGGCGGCAAACGCCGCGCCCGGCCCGTCCCCGCCCCGGCTCTCGTACAGCACCGACGAGACCACCGCCGCCAGCTCGGCGGGCTTCAAACCGGACCACGCGCCGGTGCGCAGGCATTCGGCGACCAGCAGATCGCTTTCGCTGTAGATGCGCGCCAGCAGCCGCCCGTCGTCGGTGACGCGGGGATCGCCGTCGCGGCCTTCGATGAAGCCACGCTCGGTGAGCAGCCCGACGATCCGATCGAAGGTCCGAGCCAGCGAATTGGTCGCTGCCGCAACCTTTTTCTCCAATTGCGCGTTGTCGCGTTCGATCCGCAGATAGCGCTCGGCCTGCCGGACCTGTTCTTCCCGGCCGGGCGTGTTGTGCGACGGGTGCCGCCGCAGCTGTTCGCGCAGCTTCGCCAGCTCGGGGTCATGAAATTCTCCGTCGGCGTCCCCGCGGCCGCGGCGCTTCGCCGGAATGGCCAGCCCGGCGGCGGCCGACCGCAGCGCCGACGCCAGATCGCGGCGGACGCGCGGCTGCCGGTGCTCGACCCGCTTCGGCAGGGGCATCGACCCGACCGGCGCCGACATGCCCGAATAGTCGGCCGAGGAAATCCTACCCGCCCAACGGTTTTCGGTCAGCACCAGCGGCCGCGGGTCGGAGCTGTCGCGGGCGGATTCCAGCACCACGGCCAGCCCACCGCGCCGGCCGTGGGTGATGTTGATGATGTCGCCCCGGCGCAGCGCGGCCAGCGCGTCGCTGGCCGCCTGCCGGCGTTGCAGACGCGAGGCACGCGACTGGGCGCGCTCCATCTCGGAGATGCGCGCGCGCATCCGGGCGTATTCGAGGATCGGCGCTTTGGGGCCGCCCAGCTCGCCGGCGATCTCACCCAGCATCGCGTCGCCCCGCTCGATGCCGCGCACCAGCCCGACGACCGAACGGTCGGCCTGATACTGCGCAAATGACTGCTCCAGCAACCGATGTGCTTGCTCGGGGCCCATCTGCTGCACGAGGTTGATCGTCATGTTGTACGACGGGGCGAACGAACTGCGCAGCGGGAAGGTGCGGGTGGAGGCCAGCCCGGCCACCGCGGAGGGTTCGGTGGTTTCTTCGGTGGGATTCCAGAGCACCACCGCGTGGCCCTCGACATCGATGCCGCGCCGGCCGGCGCGCCCGGTCAACTGCGTGTACTCCCCCGGCGTCAGCGCCACATGCTGCTCGCCGTTGAACTTGACCAGCCGCTCGAGCACCACGGTGCGGGCAGGCATGTTGATCCCCAGCGCCAACGTCTCGGTGGCGAACACGGCCCGCACCAGCCCGGCGGTGAACAGCTCTTCGACCGTGTGCCGGAAGGCGGGCAACATGCCGGCGTGGTGGGCGGCCAGACCGCGCAGCAGCCCCTCGCGCCACTCGTAGTAGCCGAGCACGGCGAGGTCGGCGTCGGCGAGATCGCCGCAGCGATGCTCGATCACCTCCGCGATCTGCGCCCGCTCTTCCTGGGTGGTCAGCTGCAGGGGGGAACGCAGGCATTGCTGGACGGCGGCGTCACAGCCGGCCCGCGAGAACACGAACGTGATCGCCGGCAGCAGCCCTTCGGCGTCCAGGCTCGCGATCACGTCCGGACGCGCCGGCGTGCGGTAGAGCCGGGGCCGGCCCGACCGCGCCGGCGGACGCCCACGTCCGGCACTTCGCCGCGGCTGCCAATCCGACATCCGATCCGCCTCACGGCGATGGGTGATGTGCCGCAACAGATCCGGGTTGACGCGGGGCTCGCGCGGGGCGCCCGGCTGCTCGGGGGCGTCCGAATGCCGGTAATCGAAGAGGTCGAAAAGTCGCTTGCCGACCAACACGTGTTGCCAGAGCGGCACCGGCCGGTGTTCGTCGACGACGACCGTCGTATCGCCGCGCACGGTCTGGATCCAGCCGCCGAACTCCTCGGCGTTGCTCACCGTCGCCGACAGGCTGACCACGCGGACTTCGTCCGGAAGGTGCAGGATCACCTCTTCCCACACCGGGCCCCGCATCCGGTCGGCCAGGAAGTGCACTTCGTCCATTACCACGTAGGAAAGGCCCCGCAGCGCAGGCGAATCCGCGTAGAGCATGTTGCGCAGCACCTCGGTCGTCATGACCACGACGGGCGCATCGGCGTTTACCGACATGTCCCCGGTGAGCAGGCCGATGCGGTCGCGGCCGTAGCGCGCCGTCAGGTCGGTGTGCTTCTGGTTGCTCAGCGCTTTGAGCGGCGTGGTGTAGAAGCACTTGCCGCCGGCCGCCAGCGCCAGGTGTACCGCGAATTCCCCGACGACGGTCTTGCCGGCGCCGGTCGGCGCGCAGACCAGCACGCCGTGGCCGCGTTCGAGCGCCGCACACGCCCGATGCTGAAAGCCGTCGAGCGAAAAGGGCAGATCCGTGGCGAATCGGGTGAGCTCGACCAGCTCCGTCACCTCGTGGGGCACCGACGGTTCAGGTGACATCGTCGTGTTGCCCCGCGCTGACCGAGGGCTCCGGTATCGCGGCGGGCCGCTCGATGACCGATGCTTCGTCGTCGGGGACCACCGCCTGGGCGTCGCGCTTGGCCTTCCGCTTGTCGTGGAGCCGGGCGATCTGGATGGCGAACTCGAGGAGCACGGACAGCGCCAGCCCGAGCGCGGTCATCGAGAACGGATCGGAGCCTGGTGTGAATACCGCCGCGAACACGAACATCGCGAAGATCAGGCCGCGCCGCCACGACTTGAGCCGCTGGTAGGTCAGCAGGCCGACGGTGTTGAGCATGACGATCAGCAGCGGGAATTCGAAGCTGACGCCGAACACCACCAGCAGATTGATCAGGAACCCGAAATAGCGGTCACCGGACAGGGCGGTCACCTGGACGTCGCTGCCGACCGTCAGCAAAAAGCCCAGGGCCTTGGACAGCACGAAGTAGGCCAGCGCCGCGCCCGCACCGAACAGCACCACGGCCGGGACCACGAACGCGATCGCGAAGCGGCGCTCCTTCTGGTAGAGCCCGGGGGTGATGAACGCCCACAGCTGGTAGAACCAGACCGGGCAGGCCAGCACCACCCCGGCGGTCAGTCCCACCTTGAGCCGCAGCATGAACTGGTCGAACGGCGCGGTGGCCAGCAGCCGGCATTGCCCGTTGGCGCTGATGTCCGCGCGCGCCGACTGCGGCAGCGAGCAGTAGGGATGACGCAGCCACTCGCCGAGGCTTTCCAGCCCGAAGATCGGATGCGAGTACCAGACGAACCCGAAAATCGTGGTCAGCACGATGGCCGCCAGGGAAATCAGCAGCCGCCTGCGCAGTTCGGTGAGGTGGTCGACCAGCGACATGGTCGCGTCCGGGTTGGTGCGACTGCGTCTGTTGCGTGGGTTGAGGCGCTTCAGCAGGCCAGAAGTGCGCGCTGAAACCTTGAGTGATTTCACGATGCTCGTCTAGGGCTCGGTCAGGGGCGCTCGGGCACCGCGACGATGACGGCGGCTACGCCGGGCGTGCTTCGCTGTGCCCCTGCTCGCTGGGCGCCGGAGGGTCGACCCGCTGCGACTGCACGGGCGTGGGGTTCGCCGCGGGGGCGTCGCTTTGGGTCCCCAAAGCCGAGTTCTCCGGCTTGTTCTCGCTCTGCATTTCCCGGATCTCGGACTTGAAGATCCGCATCGACTTGCCCAACGAACGCGCCGCGTCGGGGAGCTTCTTGGCACCAAACAGCAAGATCACCACGACCGCGAGGATCGCCCAGTGCCACGGACTCAGACTGCCCACTTTGATTACCTCCAGACGTTGACCCGATGCTACCGCAGCAGCGCCGCGTGGCGGTGGGCCCGCGCCGCGCCGAGGGGCCGCGTTGCCTGGACTTTTATGAGCTCAGGGCGTCATACGACGCCACCGCGGCGGCCGCGGCGTCTCGCACCCGCTGCGCCAGCGACTCCGGTGCCAGCACCCGCACGGCCGGCCCCAGGCCCAGCACCAGCCGCGTCATCCAGTCCTCGGAGGCGTAGGTCATCACCGCCTCGCAGGATCCGTCGGGCAACTCGCGCACGTCGCGCATCGGGTAGTACTCGAACATCCAGGACGCCGTGGGCGCGACCCGTAGCTTGGCGAACGGCAGCGAGGGATCACCGTCGAACAGCGAGGTGTCGGGGGGCGCATGCAGCGCCGGCTCGGGCGGCGCGGCGGGCTCGTCGAGTTCGCTGGCCTCCACGATCCGGTCGAAGCGGAACAGCCGGACCCCTTCGGCCTCCCGCGACCAGGCCTCCAGGTAGCTGTGGCCGCCGATCAGCAGCACCCGGATGGGATCGACGACCCGGCTGGTGAGGGTGTCGTGCGAGGCGGAGTAGTAGTCGATGGCCAGCGCGTGTCGCGACTGCACGGCGGCGCGCACCGCGGCGGCGGCCCGGCTTTCCGCCGGCGCGGGCTCGTCGACGGCCGTCGCGGCGGGTGTGGTGTCGTGGCCGAGGGCTCCCGCGGCGTCCTCGATCTTGGCGATCGCACTGCGCGCGGCTTCCGGGTCGACGACGCCGGGGATGTCGGCCAGCGCCCGCAGCGCCACCAGCAGGCCCGTGGCCTCCGGCGAGGTGAGCTTGAGCGGTCGGTCGATGCCGGCGGAGAACGTCACCTCGATGGTGTCCCCGGAGAACTGGAAATCGATGAGGTCGCCCGGGAAGTAGCCGGGAAGGCCGCACATCCAGAGCTGGTTGAGGTCCTCTTCGAGTTGCTTGGCCGAGACCCCGAGGTCGGCGGCGGCCTTGGCCCGGGTGACCCGCGCGTTGGCCTGGAAGTACGGGACCATGTTCAGCAGCCGGACCAGGCGGGTGGAGATGGCGGTCATGCGGACACGCCCGCATGCGCCCGCAACCGGGCCAGCACGTCGTCGCGCAGCGATTGCGGCTCGAGCACCAGGGCGTCGGCGCCGTAGCCGGCGATGTCACGGGCGAGCTGGTCGGTGGATCGGATGTCGAGCTCGATCACCTCGCCGTCGCGCTCACCCAGCCGCCGTTCGCCGACGTGCCTGCCGGCCCGGCGCAGCGCGGTGGCCCGCCCGGCGGCCACCCATACCTGGGCCACCCCGCCGGCCGGTGTCGCTGCAACGTCGGTGACCGTCTGGGCCACGATCCGGCGCAGGTCAATGCCTTCCGGCACGGTGACCGCGCCCGCCGGGCCGATCGGCGTGACGTCGGGACCGATCCGGGAGAGCCGGAAAGTCCGGGTGGCGTCGCGGTCGCGGTCGTGGCCCACCAGATACCAGCGGCCCTTCTCGGTGACGACGCCCCAGGGCTCGACGGTGCGGGTGGCGTAGGGCTCGGCCCGCGACGGCCGGTGCGGAAACTGGACCGCCCGTCGGGAATCGATGGCCGACAACAGGATTCCGAGAACATCCTCCGAGCCACGCAGGCCCGGCACTCCGACCGGCGACGCGATGGCGACCGGCGCGTCGGGATCGACGTCGACGCCGGCGGCGCGCAGTTTGAGCAGCGCCCCCTGGGTGGCGGTGATGAGCTCGGGTGACTCCCACAGCTGGGTCGCGACGGCGACCGCGGCCGCCTCGTCCGGGGTCAGGTCGACCGGCGCGAGCGAATAGGCGTCGCGGTTGATCCGGTAGCCCTCGGTGGGGTCCCACGCCGACACCCTGCCGACCTCGAGCGGGATGCCGAGGTCGCGCAGCTCGTTCTTGTCGCGCTCGAACATGCGGGAGAACGCCTCGGCGCTCGCGCTCTCCGAGTAACCCGCCACACTCGACCTGATCTTTTCCGCCGTGATGTACCCGCGGGTGGACAGCAGGGCGATGACCAGGTTCACCAACCGTTCGACTTTTGACGTCGCCATTGGCACCAGATTATTCGATGGTCGCCGCCCGGCGCTTCCACCCGCGCACCGCGTCGCGCAACCGCATCGGAGCGGCTACATGCTGGCGATCAGCCGCTTGACCCGCTCGTCGACCGCACGGAAGGGGTCCTTGCACAGCACGGTCCGCTGCGCCTGGTCGTTGAGCTTGAGGTGCACCCAGTCGACGGTGAAGTCACGGCCGGCGGCCTGGGCGGCGCTGATGAACTCGCCACGCAGCCGCGCCCGGGTGGTCTGCGGCGGATTGTCGACCGCCTCGGCGATGTCCTCGTCGGTGGTGACGCGGGCCGCAAGTCCCTTGCGCTGCAGCAGATCAAAGACGCCGCGCCCGCGCTTGATGTCGTGGTAGGCCAGGTCGAGCTGGGCGATCTTCGGGTCGGACAGCTCCATGCTGTAGCGGTCCTGGTAGCGCTGGAACAGCTTGCGCTTGATCACCCAGTCGATCTCGGTGTCCACCTTGGCGAAGTCCTGGCTCTCGACGGCGTCGAGCTGGCGACCCCACAGGTCGACGATCTGCTCGATCTGGGCGTTGGGTTCGCGGGTCTGCAGGTGCTCGACCGCGCGACTGTAATACTCGCGCTGGATGTCCAGGGCGCTGGCCTGACGCCCGCCCGCCAGCCGCACCGGCCGCCGGCCGGTGATGTCGTGGCTGACCTCGCGGATGGCGCGGATGGGGTTGTCCAGCGAGAAATCCCGGAACGGCACGCCCGCTTCGATCATCTCGAGCACCAGCGCGGCGGTGCCCACCTTGAGCATGGTGGTGGTTTCGCACATGTTGGAGTCGCCGACGATCACGTGCAGGCGCCGGTACTTCTCGGCGTCGGCGTGCGGCTCGTCGCGGGTGTTGATGATCGGCCGGCTGCGGGTGGTGGCCGACGAGACGCCCTCCCAAATGTGCTCGGCACGTTGGGAAAGGCAGAACGTCGCGGCCTTCGGGGTCTGCAGCACCTTGCCGGCCCCGCAGATCAACTGGCGCGTGACCAGGAACGGCAGCAGGACGTCGGAGATCCGGGAGAATTCGCCGGCCCGCACGATCAGGTAGTTCTCGTGGCACCCGTAGGAGTTGCCCGCCGAATCGGTGTTGTTCTTGAACAGGTAGATGTCGCCGCCGATGCCCTCGTCGGCGAGGCGCTGCTCGGCGTCGACGAGCAGGTCTTCGAGCACCCATTCCCCGGCGCGGTCGTGGGTGACCAGCTGCACCAGGCTGTCGCACTCGGCGGTGGCGTACTCGGGGTGGCTGCCCACGTCGAGGTAGAGGCGGGCGCCGTTACGCAGGAAGACGTTGGAGCTGCGCCCCCACGACACGACCCGCCGGAACAGGTAGCGGGCCACCTCGTCCGGGCTGAGCCGGCGATGGCCGTGGAATGTGCAGGTGACCCCGAACTCGGTCTCGATGCCCATGATTCGTCGCTGCACGTAATCGAGCGTACTGGTTGTCCGAGCGTGACGGTGAGCAAGCCGCGCGTATCGATCGACGAACTTTTGCGCGGGCCGGTTTTATGGCCGCGCCGCCCACGCGGCAATGACGCGGCCGGGGCGCAACCCCGGGGAGATGCGAAGCCTCATCGGCACCTTGAGCACCGGCAGCCACACCAGCACCACCGCCTCAGACGCCATGCCCGACGGTGGTCTAGCCGGGCGAGCCGCCGTTCGACTCCGACTCGTCACCGTCGCCGTCGCCGTCGGAGGCTCCGTTCGAATCCAGTTCGCGCAGCAAATTCTCCAGAGTGGCGCGGTTGATCCGCCGGAACGCCCGCCGCGGGCGGTTGACGTCCAAGATGGCGACCTCCAGGCTGGCCACGTCCAGGGTGGACTGGTCGCCGTTGGAGGATTCGCTGCCGGCCCGCAACGCTTTGACGGCGATGCGGGTGGCCTCGCGCAGGTTGGCGTTTTCGGCGTACGAGTCCTTGAGCGCGGTGGTGATCGGCTCGGTGGTGCCACCCATCACCACGAAATGCGGCTCGTCGGCGATCGATCCGTCATAGGTAATGCGGTACAACTCAGGCGGTTTCGACTCGCCGTAGTGCGCCACCTCGGCGACGCACAATTCCACCTCGTAGGGCTTGGCCTGTTCGGTGAAGATGGTGCCCAGCGTCTGCGCGTAGACGTTGGCGAGCTGGCGGCCGGTGACGTCGCGGCGGTCGTAGGCGTAACCGCGGGTGTCGGCGAATTGGATTCCGCCCCGGCGCAAATTGTCGAATTCGTTGAACTTGCCGGCGGCCGCGAAGCCCACGCGATCGTAGAGCTCGCTGATCTTCTGCAGCGACCGCGACGGGTTCTCCGCGACGAAAAGCACCCCGCCGGCATAGACCAGGGCGACCACGCTCTTGCCCCGGGCGATGCCCTTGCGCGCGAGCTCGCTGCGCTCGCGCATCGCCTGTTCGGGCGAGATGAAATACGGGAAGCTCACTTCTCACCACCATCGGGGCCGAAAGTGTCAGCGCGCGAACGGCTTTGAATCACCTCGCGAGCCAGCTCGGCGATGCGGCCCTCCGGCACTTCCAGCGCCCCCTCGGCGCCGATGGTGACCGCCGTGGGATAGATGCCGCGGACCAGATCCGGCCCGCCGGTCGCGGAGTCGTCGTCGGCCGCATCGTAGAGCGCCTCGATCGCGACCCGCACCGCGGAGTCGGCGTCGGTGACCTGCGAGTACAACTTCTTCATCGACGACTTGGCGAAAATGGAGCCCGAGCCCACCGACTGGTAGCCCTCCTCCTCCAGGTTCCAGCCGCCGGCGGCGTCGAACGACACGATGCGGCCGGCGCCTTCCGGATCGGGCGCGTCGATGTCGTAACCCACCAGCAGCGGCAACGCGACCAGCCCCTGCATGGCGGCGGCCAGGTTGCCGCGCACCATGATCGCCAGCCGGTTCACCTTGCCGGCAAACGTCAGCGGCACGCCTTCGAGTTTCTCGTAGTGCTCGAGTTCCACGGCGTAAAGGCGGGCGAACTCCACGGCGATGGCGGCGGTTCCGGCGATGCCGGTCGCGGTGTAGTCGTCGGTGATGTACACCTTTTTGACGTCGCGCCCGGCGATCATGTTGCCCTGCGTCGAGCGCCGGTCACCGGCGAGCACCACACCGCCGGGGTACTTCAGCGCGACGATCGTGGTCCCGTGGGGCAGCTGCGCCCCGGCGCTTTCCGACTGGACGGCCCCGAAGGAGGCCGGCAGCAACTCCGGCGCCTGACGGCGCAGGAAGTCGGCGAACGACGAAAGGTCTACGGCGGGGTTTCCCGGAAGTGCGGAGTTGATGGGTAGGCGATCAGAGAACTGCCAGGTCACTGGCCGCCCTTTTGGACGTATGCCCGCACGAAGTCCTCGGCGTTCTCCTCGAGAACGTCATCAATCTCGTCGAGCAAATCGTCAGTCTCCTCGGCCAGCTTCTCCCGGCGCTCTTGGCCCGCGGCCGTGCTGCCGGCGAAGTCGTCCTCGTCCCCGCCACCGCCGCCACGCTTGGTCTGCTCCTGAGCCATCGCCGCCTCCTGCGTTGTCTGGGCTTGTTGAATGGCCTTTCAATTGTCCAGCCACGCCGCCCGTTGGTCTTTCCTACCCTACCGGTCAACCCCGACGTTCCCCGGCCGAACCGGCGGCTAGCTGGTGAGTTGTTCGACCAGTTCCGCCGCGCTGTGCACCGAGTCCAGCAGCGCTCCCACGTGCGCTTTGCTGCCCCGCAGCGGCTCCAGCGTGGGAATGCGGACCAGGGAATCGCCCCCCAGGTCGAAGATCACCGAGTCCCAACTGGCCGCCGCGATGTCGGCGCCGAACCGGCGCAGGCATTCACCGCGGAAGTACGCGCGGGTGTCCGTCGGCGGGCTGTCCACCGCTTCGAGCACCTGGTGCTCGGACACCAGGCGCTTCATCGAGCCCCGCGCGACCAGCCGGTTGTACAGGCCCTTGTCCAGCCGGACGTCGGAGTATTGCAGGTCGACCAGGTGCAACCGCGGCGCCGACCAGCTCAGGTTCTCCCGCTGCCGGAACCCTTCGAGCAGGCGCAACTTGGCGGGCCAGTCCAGCAGCTCGGCGCACTCCATCGGATCGCGCTCGAGTTGGTCGAGCACGTGCGCCCAGGTTTCGACGATGTCGGCCGCCCGCGGATCGGGGTCGCGGCTGTCGACGAGCTTCGCCACCCGATCGAGGTAAACCCGTTGCAGCGCAAGCCCGGTCAGCTCTCGACCGTCGGCCAGGGCCACCGCGGCGCGCAGCGACGGGTCGCGGCTGATCGCGTGGACCGCGTGCACCGGCCGCGCCAGGGCCAGATCGCTCAGGTCGATTCCGTGCGCCGGGCCCTCTTCGATCAAGTCCAGCACCAGCGACGTGGTGCCCAGCTTCAGATAGGTCGACGTCTCCGCGAGGTTGGCGTCGCCGATGATGACGTGCAGGCGCCGGTACCGGTCGGCGTCGGCGTGCGGCTCGTCGCGGGTGTTGATGATGCCGCGCTTGAGGGTGGTCTCCAGGCCGACCTCGACCTCGATGTAGTCCGAGCGCTGCGACAGCTGAAAGCCGGGCTCGTCGCCGGAGGGTCCGATGCCCACGCGTCCCGACCCGGTGACCACCTGCCGCGAGACCAGGAAGGGGGTCAGCCCGGCGATGATCGCCGAGAACGGCGTCTGCCGCGACATCAAATAGTTTTCGTGCGACCCGTAGGAGGCGCCCTTGCCGTCGACGTTGTTCTTGTAGAGCTGCAACTTCGCGGCCCCGGGCACGCTGGCGACGTGTCGGGCGGCGGCCTCCATCACCCGTTCGCCGGCCTTGTCCCAGATCACGGCGTCGAGCGGGTCGGTGCATTCGGGCGCGGAGTATTCGGGGTGCGCGTGGTCGACGTAGAGCCGTGCCCCGTTGGTCAGGATCATGTTGGCCGCGCCGACCTCGTCGGCGTCGACCACCGGCGGCGGGCCGGCCGAGCGGCTCAGGTCGAACCCGCGCGCGTCGCGCAGCGGCGATTCCACCTCGTAGTCCCACCGGGTCCGCTTGGCGCGCTGAATGCCCGCCGCGGCCGCATAAGCCAAGACCGCCTGCGTCGACGTGAGGATCGGGTTCGCCGTCGGGTCCGATGGCGAGGAAATGCCGTATTCGACCTCCGTCCCGATAATCCTTTGCATGCTTCAAAGACTAGGCGAGGTGCGGAATTGACCTTCTCCCGGGCGTCGGCGCCCTGGCGCCGCTGGTCATCGGTGATCGCGTTTGCTGTTGACGCCGCCGACGACGGTGATTAGCTTCACGGGATGACCGACCTATCCGGGAAGCGTTACGGCGAAGTGCTTCTCGTGACCCCCGGGGAGGCGGGACCGCAGGCCACGGTGTACAACAGCTTCCCGCTCAACGACTGTCCGGCCGAGCTGTGGTCGAAGCTCGACGCACAGGCCATCGCCAAGGAGCACGGGGCGGCCACGGCGCTGCTCAACGGTCCGCGCTACTGGCTGATGAACGCCATCGAGAAGCAACGGCAAGGGCCGCAGATCACCAAGACCTTCGGCGGGATCGAGATGATTCAGCAGGCCACGGTCCTGCTGTCGTCGATGAACCCCGCGCCCTATACCGCCAATCAGGTCAACCGCCACACGGTCTTCGTCTTCAACCCGGGTGAAGAGGTCTACGAACTGCTCGATCCCGGCGGGCAGCGCTGGGTCATGCAGACCTGGAGCCAGGTCGCCGACCCCACCTTGTCGCGCGCCGACCTGCCCGGCTTGGCCGCCCGGCTCAACCTGCCGCACGGGTGGGCCTATCAGCCGCGCGTGCTGACCGAGGAGTTGCGGGTGGACACCCGCACCCGTTCCGCGCATGTCACGCAGGACGATCTGACGAACAGCTACTCGCTCCAGTTGGACTGACGCCGCGTCACAGGCGGTTTGCCATCCAACTCTGGTGCCGCACTGCCGCTTTGCGCGCGGCCTTGGCCAGTGCTCGGTCCGGCAGGTGACGGCCGAGCGCGTCGAGGACGAGCGCGGTCTCCGGTGCCGGATGACGCCAGATGTCGTCTAGCAACTGGGACGGGTCGGATAAACCGGCGAACAGGCTGCACAACTCCTCGGGCGACTCCAAGGACTCCGCGAGGACGTCGACGAGCACGGCAACGTCGACGAAGCTCGCGAGCGTCTCGGCGTCGGCGCGGTCCCGCTGGATCAGCCAGAGCGCGGCGTGGCCGGCGACCGGGCTGTCCAGCAGCTGACGAACGAAGGGTTCGGCGACGTCGATGTCGAACTCGTTCAGGGCGACGAAGCCCATCGTCCGGCCGGCCGCGGTCTCCATGGCCGCGGCAGCCTCGGTGACCATCTGCACCCGCTCGGCGGCCGGCCGGTCGGACCGCCAGTTTGCTATCAATGGCACATGAGTGTCCTTGCCCACCAACAGCATTGCGCCGATCAGGTCCGTCGCATCCCAGTCGTTGATTCGGTCGAGACGGCGCAGCGCGAATCCGGCGTCCTCCAGGTATTCCGGCACGACGTGACGACCCAGCGCGGTCAGCGCCACCGTCCCACCGGTCCAATTGCTAGGCCCAAGCGGCTGCGGCCGTTCGAGGGCGTCGGTCCAGCGCACCACACCGGCCTGCCGCAGCACGTCGAGGAGTCGGCCCATGTCGTCCTCGACGTATGCCTCCAGCGTGTCCTCCTCGTCGGCATACCAGCGCGGCGACGGCCGTTGCGCGGCAACCAGCGCGTGCACCCACTCCAGCAAGGATTCGAAGGGAAGATTCGCGCCGTCTTGCAGCAGCGGCGCCAGCCAACACGCGATCCCGTCGTCGAGCAGGTCGTGCATGACGTGCTGCTCGGGATAGAGCTGCGCCGAATGCAACGACCGCAACGGACGTGACAAGAGGATCGCCGCGAACAGCGACTCCGCCCGCTCCACGGGCGAGCGCATCCCCCACTCCTGCCCCGGCAGCACCCGGTGGCGATGCACGTCCACCGCGCCCGCCTCGATAGCCACTTGGACGAGGAAATTCAGACGACGCAGCGCCGCCGTCGACCGCGCCGGATATTTCAGCTCGCCCAACTCGAAATCCAACACGTCGCCGGTGTCGAGGCGCTCCACCAGCGCGCGACCATCAGCCAGTTCGAGTTCGTCCTTGTCGGTGAGCGGCTTGCCGTCGGGCCCGAGATAGTCGCGCAAGGCATCGAGTTTGGCGAGCAGCGGGACCGCCGTCGCGGCGGCCGCCAGATCGGTCGCGGACGGCGGAACGTAGAGGAACGGCAGTTCGAAGGGCTCGGGCGCGTCGCCCGGGACCGGAAGATCCTCGACAACGGTAGGGTCGCGTGCTTCGGCCAGCAGGGTCGGCGCAAGGTCGTCGGCCAGCCTGCGCAACCTGGCGGCGCGGTCGGCACCGCCGACCAGACGCCCCGTTGCCTCCATGAAGTCGACGTATACGCCGACCGCGAAGCACAGACTGGCGGCGTCGTCCGGCCGGCCTTCGAACCGCCGCGGACACCACTCCAGCAGAAACTCCGCGATATCGGCGGGCGCGAAATCGTCGAGCACACCGGTGGAGTCGAAGTAACGCCAGTCCAGAAAGACGGCGACGTCGGAGACGACGGCTTCCCGATCCGAGTCGACTCCGGACCACCAACCGTCGAGCTCGTCCAGCAGCACGCCACGAACCTGGTCGTAGGCGTCGTTGTCACCCGGAGCCTCAAAGCGGAGCCGCACGGGTGCGACGCTAGCCGGTGGCGCCGACAAATGTTTACAAGTACTGACCCAGGTTCGACTCGGTGTCGATGGCCCGCGACGCGCTCGAGCTCTTGCCGGTGACCAGCGTGCGGATGTAAACGATCCGCTCGCCCTTCTTGCCCGAAATCCGCGCCCAGTCATCGGGGTTGGTGGTGTTGGGCAGGTCCTCGTTCTCGGCGAACTCGTCGACGATCGAGTCGAGCAAATGCTGGATGCGCAGGCCCGGTTGACCGGTTTCCAGCACTGACTTGATCGCGTTCTTCTTCGCCCGGTCGACGACGTTCTGGATCATCGCCCCGGAGTTGAAGTCCTTGAAGTACATGACTTCCTTGTCACCGTTGGCGTAGGTGACCTCCAGGAACCGGTTGTCGTCGATCTCGGCGTACATCCGCTCGACGACCTTCTCGATCATCGCCTTGATGCAGGCCGTGCGGTCGCCGCCGAACTCGGCGAGGTCGTCGGCGTGCAGCGGCAGCTCCTCGGTCAGGTACTTCGAGAAGATGTCTTGCGCCGCTTCGGCATCCGGGCGCTCGATCTTGATCTTCACGTCGAGCCGGCCCGGCCGCAGGATCGCGGGGTCGATCATGTCCTCGCGGTTGGACGCGCCGATCACGATGACGTTCTCGAGCCCCTCGACGCCGTCGATCTCGCTGAGCAGCTGCGGGACCACGGTCGTCTCGACGTCCGAAGACACCCCCGTGCCACGGGTGCGGAAGATCGAGTCCATCTCGTCGAAGAACACAATCACCGGGGTGCCTTCCGACGCCTTCTCGCGGGCGCGCTGGAAGATCAGCCGGATGTGGCGCTCGGTCTCGCCGACGAACTTGTTCAGCAGCTCGGGGCCCTTGATGTTGAGAAAGTACGACTTGGCCTCGCGCGCGTCGTCGCCGCGGACCTCGGCCATCTTCTTGGCCAACGAGTTCGCCACCGCCTTGGCGATCAGCGTCTTACCGCAGCCGGGCGGACCGTAGAGCAGCACACCTTTGGGCGGCCGCAGCGCGTACTCCCGGTAGAGCTCCTTGTGCAGGAAGGGCAGCTCCACGGCGTCGCGGATCTGCTCGATCTGGCGGGTCAGGCCGCCGATGTCCAGGTAGCTGACATCGGGCACCTCTTCCAGCACCAGGTCCTCGACCTCGGCCTTGGGGATGCGCTCGAACGCGTAGCCGGCCTTGGTGTCGACCAGCAACGAGTCGCCGGGCCGCAGCTTGCGGGGCCGGGTGTCGTCGTTGAGGGCGTCGGGATGACCGTCCGGCAGGTTCTCGGCGACCAGCGGCTCGGCGAGCCAGACGATGCGTTCCTCGTCGGCGTGCCCGACCACGAGCGCCCGGTGCCCGTCGGCCAAGAGCTCACGCAGTGTGGAGATCTCGCCGACCGACTCGAAGGTGCCCGCTTCCACGACCGTCAGCGCCTCGTTGAGGCGAACGGTCTGGCCCTTACGCAGCAACGCGACTTCGATGTTCGGCGAGCACGTCAGGCGCATCTTGCGGCCGGACGTGAACACGTCGACGGTGTCGTCCTCGTGCGTGCCGAGCAGGACGCCGTAGCCGCTGGGCGGCTGCCCCAACCGGTCGACTTCCTCCCGCAACGCCAGCAGTTGCTGGCGGGCCTCTTTGAGGGTCTCCATCAACTTCGAGTTACGGGACGCGAGGGAGTCGATGCGCGCTTCGAGCTGATGCACGTCGCGGGCAGAGCGGGCGCCGCCTTGCGCACCGACCGTGTGCTCGAGCTGCTCGCGCAACATCGCCGCCTCGCGGCGTAGCTGCTCCAACTCGGCCTCGTCGCCGCTGGACATGTCTGATTCGTGGGGGGTTCCGAAAGCTTCAGAACGCTCTGAGCTACCCATCTTGCGCTCCTTTCCCACACCGAATTGGCGCGGCGGATACTTCAAAGCTACCGGCGATTGACGATTGATGTGCGTAGTCAAATACCCACGAAAAGTTAAGATTTTCGTCACGCTGGTAATCTCGGCCACTAATCGTGATGATCGAAACGGTTTCGGGAGGTGGCACAGTGACCGCAAAAAGCCTCGCCACCGGCTCGGCTCGCGTCGCAGTCACCGCCGGTGTGACTTCAGTTGCACCCATCGGCCCGACCTTAGCGACATCGCTCCAACCCGAAGCGGCCAGAGCCGTTTAGCCGGCCGACACACTGGATGCATCGACCACTGTCCGTAGCGCTCAGCACCGCCACAGCCCTGGCGGTGGTCGGTCTCGCCGCGTGTTCGTCGAAGCACCCCGCAAGCGAGTCATCGACCGTCTCGTCGCTGCCGCCGGCCACGTCCAGCCAAGTTGCTGCGCCCGTCACGGCTCCCCTGCCACCGCCCGAAGCCCTCACCGATGTCCTGGCCCGCCTGGCCGATCCGAACGTCCCCGGCGACGCCAAGGTGAGTCTGGTGGAGGGCGCCACCCCGGAGAGCGCGGCCACGTTGGACAAGTTCACCAACGCGTTGCGGGACAACGGCTACCTGCCGATGACGTTCGCCGCGAACGACATCGCGTGGTCGGACAAGAACCCGTCCAATGTGAAGGCCAGCGTCGCCGTCCACACCGCCCAGGCCGACAACGCGAACTTCACCTTCCCGATGGAATTCGCTCCCTTCCAAGGCGGTTGGCAGCTTTCCCGGCACACCGCCGAAACGCTGTTGGCCCTGGGCAAGTCGCCGGCGGCCCCGTCCTCCGGGGCCCCCGCGAGCCCGCCCGAACCCGCACCGCCGCCGCCACCGCCGGCTCCCGAACCCGGTCCGTCCCAAAACCCGCCGGGCTGACGCGCCGGATGTGGATCGGCTGGCTCGAGTTCGACGTGTTGCTGGGCGACGTTCGCTCGCTCAAACAGAAGCGATCGGTCGTCCGTCCCGTCGTCGCCGAACTGCAGCGCAAGTTCAGCGTCTCGGCGGCCGAGACGGGTTCGCACGAGTTGTATCGACGGGCCGGCATCGGGGTCGCCCTGGTTTCGGGTGACCGCGGCCACGCGGTCGACGTGCTGGACGCGGCCGAGCGGCTGGTGGCCGCGCATCCCGAGTTCGAGCTGCTGTCGGCGCGACGCTCGCTGGTGCGCCCCGAAGATCTGGCCTAGTCGACGGCGACCGCTGCGATCGCCACTAACCGTCGCGGCCTTCGCGCTTGCGGCCCAGCGGCGCGGGCGCAACCACCCCGGGGGCGAGCCGTCGCGTGAAGATCAGGAACGCCGTGTGCCCGCGCATCGAATGCTGCGGGCGCACCGCGAGCCCGACGACATTCCACCCGCGTTGCAACGTCTCCCACGACCGCGGCTCGGTCCAGCACTGCTGCGCCCGCAGCGCCTCGACGGCGCGCGACAGTTGGGTGACGGTGGCCACATAGATCATCAGCACGCCGCCGGGGATGAGCAGCCGCGCGACCGACTCCAGCACCTCCCACGGCGCGAGCATGTCGAGCACGGCGCGATCGAAGGATCCGTCCGGCAGCTCGGAGTCGGCCACATCGCTGACGATCAATTCCCAGTTGTCCGGCGCCTCGCCGCCGGCGAACACCGACACATTGCGTTGGGCGTGCTCGGCATGGTCGGCGCGCTGCTCGTAGGAGACCACCCGCCCGCCGGGCCCCACGGCGCGCAGCAGCGAACAGGTCAGCGCGCCCGAACCGGCCCCGGCCTCGAGCACCCGGGCGCCGGGGAAGATGTCGCCCTCGTGAACGATCTGAGCCGCGTCCTTCGGATAGATCACCTGCGGGCCGCGGGGCATCGACATCACGTAGTCGATCAACAGCGGCCGCAGCACCAGGTACGCGGCGCCGTTACTGGACTTGATCACGCTGCCCTGCTCGAGCCCGATGACCGCGTCGTGTGGGATCGACCCGCGATGGGTGTGGAACTCGGCGCCCTCGGCGAGCACCATCGTGTAATGCCGGCCCTTGGCGTCGGTGAGCTGCACACGCTCGCCCACGGTGAACGGGCCGGTTACGGACACGCGGTCTAGCGTGCCAGCCGACTCGCCCGCACGGGTGCTTGGGGGTTGTCGGAGCCCGGTCATAGGCTTTCGACATGATCGTCCAGCCGGAGGCTCCGCAGTCGGTGACGGGCCCGGCGAGGCAGGTGTCCCGCCCGGCGCTGTCACCGTCGCGGGCGGCGGACTTCAAGCAATGCCCACTGCTGTACCGCTTCCGGGCCATCGACCGCCTGCCCGAGGCCCCGTCGCCGGCGCAGCTGCGCGGGTCCCTGGTTCACGCCGCCCTGCAGCAGCTTTACGAGCTGCCCGCCGCGCAGCGCGGCCCCGACACCGCCCTGTCGCTGGTGCAGCCCGCCTGGGAGCAGGTGATGGCCGCGACGCCGGAGATGACTGCGGGATTGGACCCGGCACAGCGCTCCCAGCTGCTGGCCGAGGCCCAGGCGTTGCTCGCCGGCTACTACCGCCTCGAGGACCCGACGCGTTTCGACCCGCAATGCTGCGAAGAACGCGTGGAGGTCGAACTCGCCGACGGCACGCTGCTGCGCGGATTCATCGACCGCATCGACGTCGCCGCCACCGGAGAGCTCCGGGTGGTCGACTACAAGACCGGCAAGGCGCCACCGGAAGCGCGGGCCCTGGCCGAGTTCAAGGCCATGTTCCAAATGAAGTTCTACGCGGTGGCCCTGTTGCGTTCGCGCGGCGTGCCGCCCACCCGGCTGCGGCTGATCTACCTGGCCGACGGTCAGGTCCTGGACTATTCGCCGGATCACGACGAGCTGCTGCGCTTCGAGAAGACCCTGATCGCGATCTGGCGCGCCATCCAATCCGCCGGCCAGACGGGCGATTTCCGTCCCACCCAGTCGCGATTGTGCGACTGGTGCCCCCACCAGCAGCACTGCCCGCTTTTCGGTGGGACACCGCCGCCCTACCCGGGCTGGCCGGAATCGTTTGACCCGCAAAGCGATTCGCGCTCGAGCGAGCCGGCGGCGTAGCGCCTAGTCCAGCGGCGACAACTCCTGCAGCACCGTCGGAATGAGCTCGCTGACCGTGGGATGGATGTGCATGGTGCGGGAGAGCGTGGTGTACGGCGCGTTGGCCGACATGACGTCCAGGATGCAGTGAATGGCCTCGTCGCCGCCGACCCCGAAGACGGCGGCGCCAAGGATCTCCTTGGTTTCGGCGTCGACCACGACTTTCATGAAGCCTTGTGTCTCACCCTTTTCCACCGCACGGCCGACTCTGGTCATCGGCCGCTTTCCGACGAGCGCCTTGCGCCCCGACGCGCGGACCTGCTCGACGGTCAGGCCGGCGCGCCCCAGCGGCGGATCGATGTAGAGCGCGTAGGTGGTGATGCGGTCGCTCACCCGCCGCGGGTCGCCGTCGAGCAGGTTGGCGGCGACGATCTCGAAGTCGTTGTACGAGGTGTGGGTGAACGCGCCCTTGCCGTTACAGTCGCCCATCGCCCAGATGTGCTCGACGCTGGTCTTGAGCTGATCGTCGACGACGATATAGCCGCGGGCGTCGGTCCGCACACCGGCGGCCTGCAGGCCCAGGTCGTCGGTGCTGGGGCGCCGGCCCGCCGCCAGCAGCAGATGACTCCCGCGGATGGGCGTGGCGCCATCGCGCGGGATGAGTTCAAATCCGTTGTCAGTCTTGGTGACCCGCACGTCGTCGGCGTCGACGACGATGTCGATGTCCTCGGCTTGCAGGATTTCTTCGATGGTGGCCGAGACATCCTCGTCTTCGCGCGACGCCAGCCGCGGACCCCGCTCCACCACCGTCACCCGCGCCCCGAAGCGCCGGTACATCTGCGCGAACTCCAGCGCGATGTAGCTGCCTCCCACGATGACGAGATGTGTTGGCAGTTCATCGAGTTCGAGGATCGACGCGTTGGTGAGGAAGTCGACCTCGTCCAGGCCCGGAATGTCGGGCACCACGGCGCGGCCGCCGACGTTGAGGAAGATGCGGTCGGCGTGCAGCACGTCGTCACCGACCCGCACGGTGTGCGGATCGGTGAATACCGCGTGCCCGCGGACGACGGTGCAGCCGTCCATGCCCTCGAGCCAGTCTTCGACACCCTTGCGGTCGTCGAGCATGATCTCGTCCTTGCGGGCCTTGACTTTCGCCATGTCCACGCTGATCTCGCCGGTGCCGACGCCGTAGTCGGCGCCGCGGCGCGCCAGGTGCGCGGCATGCGCGGAGGCCACCAGCGTCTTGGTCGGGATGCACCCGGTGTTGACGCACGTGCCGCCGATCAGTTTGCGTTCGACGATCGCGACGCGCTGCCCGGCTGCCGTCAGCCGCCCCGCCAACGGCGGGCCCGCCTGGCCCGCACCGACGATGATCGCGTCGAAATGTTCTGTCACTTAACCGCCGTCAGCAGGTACTCCGTCAGCACGTGGCCCGTCACGGCCACGATGACGAGTCCCCCGACGATCGCGACCGCGTCCTCGAGCAGCGCGATGGGCAGGTCCCGGCCCGCCGCGGCGGCCAGCCGCTTGCGCGCCTGGTAACCGCCGAGCGTGCCCAGCACCGCGCCGATGACGCCGGCGCCGAGCGCGGTAAAGGTCCAGTGCGGCCAGGCGCCCAGCGCCGCGCCCGCGAGGCCACCCATCACGATGCGGCCCGCGAAGATCGGTGCCGCCGTGCGCGGCGGGGTCTTGGGCAGCTTGTCGTTGATCAATTCGCCGACGGCGAGGACCGTGAAGACGACCACCGCGACGATGCTGGCCATCCAGGACGCCCACGTGCCGTGCAGGTCGATCCACCCCAGGAGGGCGGGGGCGGCGGCCCAGGCGACCACCGCGGGCGCCGTCAGCGAACGCAACCCGGCAACGACACCAATCAACAAAGCCAGCAACACAACAAGCGCGTGAGTCACGAAGACCTCCTGGAGGACGAAACAGCCGGCGACCTTTTCAGGGACGGCCCATACGCCAACCCGGGCAGTCCCCCGAGGCGGACGCTAACACAGCCGCGGCGATCGCACCGCGTGTGCAATCAGAACCGGCAAAACCTGATATCGGACGCCAGGATCGCCTTGGCGCCGATGGCGGCCAGCTCATCCATGATTTCGTTCACTCCCCGGCGCGGGACGAGCGCCCGGATGGCAACCCAATCCGGATCGGCCAGGGGCGCAATCGTGGGCGACTCCAGCCCCGGCGTGATCGCGGTGGCCTTGTCCACCACCGAGCGGGGGCAGTCGTAATCGAGCATCAGATACTGCTGGCCGAACACCACACCCTGGATGCGCGCCACCAGCTGATCGCGCGCGGCCTGCGTCCCGGAGCGGCTGGCCTGGTCGCTCTCAATCAGCACGGCTTCCGAATCGCACAGCGGATCACCGAAGGCCACCAGGTTGTGCAGGCTCAGGGTGCGACCGGACCCGACCACGTCGGCGATGGCGTCGGCGACGCCGAGTTGCACCGAAATCTCCACCGCGCCGTCGAGTCTGATGACGGTCGCCTCAATGCCGCGGCCCGCCAAGTCTTTTCGGACCAGGTTGGGATACGCCGTAGCGACCCGCTTGCCGGCCAGATCGGCGATCTTCCAGTCCCGCCCGGCCGGGGCGGCGTAGCGGAAGCTCGACGAACCGAATCCCAGCGCCAATCGTTCCCGCACCGGGGCGTCTGAATCGCCCACCAGGTCGCGCCCGGTGATGCCGAAATCCAGCTCCCCCGAACCCACATAGATGGCAATGTCTTTGGGCCGCAGGAAGAAGAACTCCACCTGATTGGCCGGGTCGATGACGGTCAGATCCTTGGAGTCGGTACGGCGACGGTAACCGGCCTCCGCCAAGATCTCGGTGGCCGGCTCGCTCAGCGTGCCCTTGTTGGGAACCGCAACCCGCAGCATGGTCACAGCTTCCGATACACGTCGTCGAGGGACAGCCCGCGGGCGACCATCAGCACCTGTGTCCAGTAGAGCAACTGGCTGATCTCCTCGGCCAGCGCGTCGTCGGGTTCGTGTTCGGCGGCCAGCCACACCTCGCCGGCTTCCTCGAGGATCTTCTTGCCCAGCCCGTGGATGCCGCCGTCGAGCGCGGCGACCGTCGCGCTGCCGGCCGGCCGGGTGCGGGCACGCTCGCCCAGTTCGGCGAACAGATCCTCGAAGGTCTTCACGGCCAGCGATTGTTTCACGCGGCGGTCGGCAAAGTCACGGCGGTTTCGTTCAACACTGCCTGGTTCAGTCGAATCCGGCGAGGGTGAGCCGCAGCGCTTGCTCCAATTGCTCGTGAAAAGGCGGACTTTCGCCGACATCGGAGGTCAGCCATCCGTCGAGGACGAATTGGACTGTGGCCAAACTGGTGTGGACCAACAACGCGGGTCGAATGTCGGCCATCGCATCGACACCCATCCGGTGAGCGACCTGCTGGATCAGGTTGCCGTGGTCGGTTTCGCTGATCAGCACGGATTTACTCAACAGGTGCGGCGCGGTGGCCACGGCGAGGCGCCAGGTGTCCAGGTTGTCAACGTCGCTGACGTCCCTGGCGTGCGTGACGAACAGTTGGATCAGCGCCTCTACGGGCGACTCGTGTTGCGGTCTCGCACTGTAGGAACCCACGATCTCGGCGGCCGCATCCCGGACGGGGTCGACCAGCAGGCCCTCCTTTGTGGGCGCGTACCGAAAATAGGTGCTGATGGAGATCCCGGCGGCCGACGCGATGTCCTCGGTCGTCACCGCCTCGAATCCCCGTTCGGCGAAGAGCTGGTGCGCGGTCTGCTGGATCTGGGACAGCAGCTCAGCACGGCGTCGGTCCCGCAACGAACCGGTGTTTGCTGAGGGCATGCCATCACCTTCGTCAATCCGACAAAACAACCCCGCGTGCGTCCAGCGACGAACTCAGATGAGGGACTCTACACTATTGAAAGTCCCTATCAAATAGGCTAGTGTGATGCAGCACACACCGATGAACTGCAGAGACTGGGCGCTTGTTGACACTATTTTAATAAAGTTAGCGTCCAACGGCCGCCCAACGGCCTCTGCTCGGCACTCAGGACTTAGGGGTGGGAAGAGGGCCGATGACAGCGGTAGCTGGTACGCGATGACCTATGCCATGGGTTTGCTAGGCCGACCGCAGGTCGCGCCGCTATGACGACGGCACAGCTTGACGGCGTTGTCGCCATCCGGGACTGGTCCGTCGGATACGTCAAACGTCATCCGGTCGCCTCCCTGACGACCGTGGGCGAACAGTTCGTCCTGGGTGTGCGCACCGTTCAATATTTCTTCGTCGACCTGATCACCGGGCGGTTCCAATGGCACGAATTCGTCCGGCAGGGCGCATTCATGGCCGGCACCGCCGTGCTGCCGACGATCCTGGTCTCGCTGCCGATCAGCGTCACCCTGTCCATCCAGTTCGCACTGCTGGCCGGCCAGGTCGGCGCCACCTCGCTGGCCGGCGCGGCCAGCGGACTCGCCGTCATCCGCCAGGGCGCGTCGTTGGTGGCGGCGGTGCTCATGGCGTCGGCGGTCGGGTCGGCGATCACCGCCGATCTGGGTTCGCGCACCATGCGCGAGGAAACCGACGCGATGGAGGTGATGGGGGTCTCGGTGATCCGGCGCCTGGTCGTCCCCCGCTTCGCAGCCGCGGTGATGATCGGTGTGGCGCTGACCGGCGTCGTGTGCTTCGCCGGATTTTTCGCGAGCTACATGTTCAACGTGTACTTCCAGAACGGCGCGCCGGGCAGCTTCGTGTCGACGTTCGCGTCGTTCGCGACGACCGGTGACATGGTCCTGGCGCTGCTGAAGGCGATCGTGTTCGGCGCCATCGTGGCCATCGTGTCAAGCCAAAAAGGGTTGTCCACCAAGGGCGGACCGACGGGCGTCGCGAACTCGGTGAACGCCGCCGTCGTCGAGGCGATCCTGCTGCTGATGATCGTCAACGTCGCCATCAGCCAGCTCTACATCATGCTGTCGCCCAGGACGGGGCTCTGACGTGACGGCCTCGGCGTATGTGCCTTTCGCACCGATTTCGACACCGCTGGTCCGGCTCTACCGCAGGGGCAAAGTGCCGATCATCCGGCTCGGCCATCTGCTGGTCTTCTTCGTCCGGGCGGCGGTCGCCGTGCCGCTCGCCGTGCGCCAGTACAGCGGCGAATTCTTGCGGCTGCTGTCGAACATCACCTGGGGCAACGGCTCGATCGTGGTCGGCGGCGGCACCGCGGGCGTGGCGGTGGTGCTGGGCATGACGGTCGGCGCACTCGTCGGGATCGAGGGGTATAACTTCTTGGACCTGCTCGGTCTGGGGCCCGCCACCGGGTTCGTCTCGTCGTTGGTCAACACGCGCGAGCTGGCTCCGCTGATGGCGTCGCTCGCCTTCGCCATGCAGGGCGGCTGCCGCTTCACCGCCCAACTGGGATCCATGCGCATCGCCGAGGAGATCGACGCGTTGGAGTCGATCGCGATCCGCCCCATTCCCTACCTGGTGACCACCCGGCTCATCGCCTCGGTGGTGGCGATCATTCCGCTCTACGCCGCCTGCCTGGCGATCGGCTACCTGAGCACGCAAGTCGTGGTGGGCATCGGCAGCGGCGGTTCGACCGGGTCCTACCTGCACTACTTCACGCTGATGCTGGCCGGCCAGGACATCGTCTATTCGTTGATCAAGGCCGTCATCTTCGTGTGGATCGCCTCCACCATCCAGTGCTACTACGGCTATTACGCCAGCGGCGGACCCGAAGGCGTCGGGGTCGCCGCGGGGCACGGCATGCGGGCCAGCATCACGGTCGTGATCATCGTGAACATGCTGCTCACCATGGCGCTGTGGGGTGTGGACTCCGGCGCAAGGTTCGGCGGGTAGGCCCGTGGCGAGGTCGGTGGAAGATGCCCAATTCCCTTGAGCTGGACGGACGCGGCCCGTCCGAGCGCCAGCTGTTCGGCGTCGGCATCGCCGTGGTGGTGGTCAGCGCCCTGGTCACGGCCATGATGTTGGTCAAATCCACCGGCAGGCTGAACGATTACGTAAGGGTGGTTGCCGATCTGATCAACGTGGGCGATGGCCTTCCGCAGAAGTCGGACGTCAAATACCACGGCGTGCTTGTCGGGATGGTCAACGACGTCGTCCCGGCGGCACACGGCGAACCCAACTATGTCCACATCGACCTCAAACCCGAATACGCCCAGGCGATTCCGGCCGCCGTGACCGCACGCGTGGTGCCCAGCAATGTGTTCGCGGTGTCGTCGGTGCAGTTGGTGGGCTCCTCAAACCAAAAGGGCCCGGGGGCGAAAATCCGCCAGGGCGCACATATTCCGGAGGACAAGCAGTTGCCGACCGTGCTGTTCCAAACCACCGTCAGCAAGTTGCGCGACCTGCTGGCCGCCGCGGGGCGCGGCCGCGACGACAGGTCGGTGGGGATCTTGGCCGCCCTGGGCGCGGCCACCGACCACCGTCGCGTCAGCCTGCTCAATGCCGGCGCGCAATTGAATCGCCTTCTCGACCAGCTCAATTCGATTGTCAGCACCGATACCGGCCCGTCGACGGTGTCCGCCCTGCTGGATGCGACGACGGGGCTCGCGCAGACCGCCCCCGATCTTCTCGACGCATTGCATCAGGCCGTCGAACCGATGCGGACCTTCGCCGAGACGCGCGAGCAGCTGGCCTCGCTGGTGTCGGGTGCGGACTACACGGTCGGCACGACGCGCCAGTCGTTCGACAACCACATCGACCAACTCATCCGGATCACCACCGATTTCACGCCGGTGCTCGGCGTGCTGGCGCAAAAGTCGAACAACTTCGTTCCCGCCGTGACCAAGCTGGACAACCTGGCCAACCAGTTCATGGAGCAGGTCTGGAACCCGGAGAAGAACCTGGGCAACATGCACGCGATGCTGACGTTCACGCCCAGTTCCACCTACACACGCGCCGACTGTCCGCACTACGGCGAACTCAAGGGGCCCAGCTGCTTTACGGCGCCGCTGATTCCGGTGCGCCCCGACCTGCCCGAGGTGCTGCTGCCGCAGAACTATCATCCGCCCAAGGATCTGGCGCCCCCGCCGGGCACGGTGATCGGGCCGGACGGAAACCTTGTCGCGGTGGGCCCGCCGCTGATCAACCCGACTCCCAATCTGACCGATCCCAATCCCCCGCTGGCCCCGGGGATCACGCCGTCGCCGCCCGTGCCAGGGAGCGCGAATCCCGACAACCCGTCGCCGGGGGCGCCGGCGACTCCGCAGCCGCACCAGCCGTGGGTCGCCCCGGTGGCGCCCAAGGCGCCGTGGATTCCGCAGTCCGCCTTCGGGGGCTCTCGATTCGGGGGGAACGTGGGGCCCGTCGGGAGCCAGTACGAACGAAACATGTTGGGCGTGATCACCGGAACGCCCGCCTCGCCGGCCACCGAGCTGCTGCTCGGACCGGTCGCCCGTGGCAGCACGGTGTCGCTGGGCCGTCCGGCCGGGGAGGCCCCATGAAGTTTCGCGGTCCACTCATCGCGCTGGCGCTGTTCATGGTCGTCTCGTTGACGCTGACCTGGCTGGTGTATGTGAGCCTGCGCCGTGACGTGGCCGGCGACACCGCACGGTATTCGGCGGTGTTCACCGACGTGTACGGGCTGCGCGAGGGCGACGACGTCCGCATGGCCGGGGTGCGCGTCGGCCGTGTCGAAAAGGTCGAGCTCGACGGGAAATTGGCGAAGGTCTCGTTCGTCGTGCAGCAAGAACAGCGGCTGTTCGGAAACACCCTGGCGTCGGTGACCTACCAGAACATCGTCGGCCAGCGTTACCTCGGACTGTCGTTGGGCAAGGAAGGGAGTCCGGAGCTGCTCGCGCCGGGCAGCACCATACCGGTGGAACGCACCGAGCCGTCGTTCGACGTCACCACGTTGCTCAACGGCTACGAGCCGTTGTTCAGCCTGCTGAACCCGCACGACGCCGACAACCTCACCAAGGGCATCATTCAGTCGCTTCAGGGCGACACCTCGTCGCTGGCCACGCTGGTCGGCCAGACGTCCACGCTCACAGAGACATTCGCGGGCCGGGATCAGGCGCTGGGCAGCGTGATCACCAACCTCAACAAGGTGGTGGGCAACCTCGCGGCGCAGAACGACGATCTCGACGGCGTCATCACCGAGACCCGCAGCGTCGTCGGCGAGCTCGACCGGCGGCGCCCCGACCTGGTCGCCTCCGTGGGCTCGCTGGCGCGGGTGACCGGCCGCCTGTCGACCTCGGCGTCCGACGTCTATCCGGCGCTGCGCGAATTCATCGATCGCAAGCCCGGCGTGGCCCGGCACATCATGGACGTCGAGCCGCAGGTGGCGTTCTTCGGCGACAACATCCCGCTGCTGCTGAAAGGACTTGTCCGGGTCGGCAATCAGGGCGCCTACGGCAACGCCTACGTGTGTGACGTGAACTTCCTGGGGTTCTTCCCCGGCCTCAACGATGTCGTGCCGATCATCATCAACGCCGCCACGCCGGGAAACAGGGCGTGGCACACCCCGAGATGCAGGAGCACCGTCGATGGCTGACAAGACTGTGCGGCAACGGCTTTCGGGGATGAAGCGACGCCCGCTGGAAAGCTACAACAAGACGTGGCTCGGATTCATCGCGGTCGCGGTGGTGGCGGTGGTGATCGGCGTCATGCTGCTGGTGCACGCCATCGGCGCCGGCTATCGCCACTACACCGCGGAGTTCCTGCAAGCCGCCTCGCTGCGGGCCGGCAATCCGATCGTGGTCGCGGGCATCCCGGTGGGCAACGTCACGAGCATGAAACTCGTCGGCGACCACGTCGAGGCCGGGCTGAAGGTTCGGGACAACATCGCGCTGGGCAAGGACTCCCGCGCCCGGATCAAGGTCACCACCATCCTGGGGTCGCGGTACCTCGCGCTGGAACCCAGCGGCCCGGCGCACCTGCCCCACAACACCTTCGACCTGGCTCACACCGAGGTGCCCTACGACCTGCAAGCCGCACTGCAGGACGCGACCACGACGTTCGAGCAGGTCGACTCCGACAGGTTCGCCCAATCGCTGGCGGTGCTGGGCAAGCAGCTCGAGGGCCTGCCCGCGGTTGTGCCGCAGGCGATCACGAACATCAACACGCTGTCGTCGATCATCGCGGTGCGCCGTGACCAGCTGGGCCAGCTACTGCGCAGCACCGAGCAGGTGACGAACACCCTGCGCCGCCAGCAGGCCGGCATCGGCAATCTGATCAACCAGGGCCAAGACCTGCTCGGCCAATTCGTCGCGCGGCGCGCCGTCTTCCACGCGATGATGCAGTCGTTGACAAGTCTCGTTGACACCATGAGTCAGGTCGTGGTCAACGACCGGGCGGGTCTGGACGCGCTGATCAAAGATATGCGGGACTTCACCGCCTTGATGTCCGCGCACGACGACCTGCTGCACAGCATGCTGCAAATCAGCCCGATCTTCTTCCGCGAGGCGGCCAACCTCACGGGCGAGGGCAACGCGGTCAACTTCAACGCCCCCAACGTTCCGCTGATCGACTCGTGGATGTGCGCGATCAGCGGTCGCGCCAAGCAGTTCGGCATGATCCAGTACTTCAAGGACTGCAAGTGAAGGACCGCACGAACAACCCCGGCGCCACGCTCGTCGTCAAGGTGGTGGCCATCGTCGCTGCCGTGGCGGCCATCGCGGTGGTGGCCGTCGCCGGTTGGTGGTACCTGCGCTCCGACGAGGACACGATCACGGTGACCGCCCAATTCGACAGCGCCTCGGGCCTTTACGAGGGCAACGTGGTCGCGGTGCTGGGCATGCCGGTGGGCAAGGTCACCAAGATCAACGCCAAGGGCGGCTATGTCGAGGTCGACTTCACCGTCGACCGCCACGTCAAGATTCCCGCCGACGCGCAGGCCGTGACGGTGTCGACCTCCATCCTCACCGACCGACAGATCGAACTCACGCCGCCCTATCACGACGGGCCGACCCTGCAGAACCACGACACCATCGGGTTGCCCCGCACCAAGACGCCCGTCGAATTCAGCAGCGTCCTCAACGTTTTGGATAAGGTGACCAAATCGCTCGAGGGCGACGGCCACGGCGGCGGCCCGATCGC
This sequence comes from Mycobacterium sp. 5-140-3-2, assembly GCF_035666375.1. Lineage (NCBI taxonomy): Bacteria > Bacillati > Actinomycetota > Actinomycetes > Mycobacteriales > Mycobacteriaceae > Mycobacterium > Mycobacterium sp. 5-140-3-2. The sequence goes on along the minus strand of NZ_CP142025.1, from coordinate 2,448,193 downwards.
CGACGTGCTGAACGGTGGCACCGCGGTGGTCAGCGGCAACGGCGAGAAGATCAAAGCCGCTCTCGGCGAGCTGTCCAAGGCGCTGCGCCTGTCCAGCGACGGCGGGACGACGACCCGCGAGCAGATCACCACGATCGTCAAAAACATCAGCACGCTGTTCGACGCCGTGGCCGCCAACGACACGAAATTGCGCGAATTCGCAACCACCATCCACCAAGTCAGCCACATCATGGCGGACGAGGACCTCGGCAGCGGCAGCACCGGACGCAAGCTCGACCACCTGATCCAGCGGGCGGGCGACCTGCTCGACGCCAACCGCGACAACGTCAAGCAGGCCGTCGGCAGCGGCAACACCACGCTGAAGACGGTGGCCGACCAGCGGCGCGACCTGGCCGAGCTCCTGGATCTGGCCCCGCTGCTGGCCGACAACGCCTACAACATGATCGACCGGGCCAACGGCGCCGTGCGGGCCCGCTTCCTCACCGACCGTTTGATCTTCGACAGCCAGTACACCAAGGAGATCTGCAACCTGATGGGTCTTCGGCAACTGGGCTGCAGCACCGGGACCATCCAGGACTTCGGCCCCGATTTCGGGTTGACCTATGTGCTGGACGGTATGGCCGCCATGGGGCAGAAATGATGACCACCCGCGGGCGGGCAATGCCGGCGCTGCTGGCCGCGGTCATGGTGAGCGCCGGATGCGCCACGAATGGCCTTGCCAGCCTGCCCCTTCCGGCGCCGGGGCTGGGTTCGGGCGGCTATTCGCTGAACGCGGTCTTCTCCAACGCGCTCAACCTGCCGATGAACGCCAAGGTCAAGCTCGCCGGCGCCGACGTCGGGCAGCTCGAATCGATGATCGCGCGCAACTACACCGCACTGACCCGGCTGCGGATCAGGGACGGCGTGCAGCTCCCCCGCGGCAGCACTGCCGAATTGCGCACCGCGACACCGCTGGGCGACGTGTTCGTCGCCCTGAAGCCACCGGCCGCCGGTGAAACGGATGCGCCGCTGCTGCGCAACGGCGACACCATCGGCCTGGATTCCACGGCGGCCGCCGCGACGGTCGAGTCGGTGCTGAGCTCGGCGGCGATTCTGGTCAACGGCGGGGCGGTCCGCAATTTCACCAACATCATCAACGGTTTCGGCAAGGCGACCGGCGACCAGGGCCAGGCGTTCGGGGACATGATCCGCAAATCCAACGAGCTGCTCGGGACGCTGGATTCGCGGTCCGATCAGATCAAGAACGCATTGACCCAATTGTCGCACCTGGCCGACCAACTCGACGCCAAGAATCACACCATCAGCGACCTGATGTCGGCCGCCCGTCCCGCCACATCGGCCCTGGCCGACAACACCGCCCAGCTCTCCAATCTGGCCGTGCAGGTGGGCGACACCTCCCGGCTGCTGGCCAGGTTCCCGTCGATTGGCGGAACCGACACCAGCGGCCGCAGCCTGATCCGCGACCTGAACACGGTCGCCGGGGCCGCCAACGATGTGGCGGTGAGCCCCGACACCAGCTGGCTGTCGGTGAATCGACTGATCCCCCCGTTAATCAAATCGACTGCGGGGAACTCGATTTCGGTGAACGTCAGCGTGGACAAGATTCTGCTCGGGTCGCTTCCCGATATCGGATACCCCGGTGACATCGGGCTGCACGGCCCCCACCACTACAACGTGAACCTGCTCGTCGGCACGCTGAAGTACACCCTGTGGCGCCTGCAGGAGCGCGTGGTGGGCCGGGGGCCGGATTCGCCACAGGTTCCGGTGATTCCGGACCCGACCATCCCGGGCCAAATCGACGTCGCCCCCGGTCCCCCGCCTGGGCCCGCCCCGCCACCGGGGCCGCCCGAACCGCCGCCGCCGGGACCCCGCCCATGATCCGCACCATCGCCACGTTCGCGAATTTCGTTGTCCGGGTGGTGCGCAGGGGCCACCGGCAACAGGTTTGGTTGTCGGTGGCCGGATTGGTGCTGATCCTCGTCGTCGCCACCGCCTACCTGCTCGTGGGCGCGTTGCGGGTTAAGCCCTTCGCCTCGTCCTACCGGGTCACGGTGCAGTTGCCGGAATCCGGCGGGCTGCTCCCCAATCAGGATGTCGCGCTGCGCGGGGTGCGCATCGGCCGTGTGGAGTCGCTGCAGATCACCGACGACGGGGTGAACGCCGTCGCCAGCATCACCTCGAAGGTGCGGATCCCCGCGAACGCCGTCGTGCACGTCTCGGCGCTCTCGCCGGCCGGCGAGCAGTACATCAACTTCGAGGCCGCGTCCGACGCCGGACCGTATCTGCACGACGGCAGCCGTATCGCCCTGGACCACACCACCGTTCCCGTCAGCCTGGCGCGGTTACTGGGCGACGCCGACGGGCTGCTGTCCCAGGTCGATCCCCACAAGATCGAATTGATCAAGAAGGAACTGAGCCTGAGCAAGGAGGGCCCGGCGAAGCTGACCGCCATCGTCGACGGCGGCACCTTCCTGCTCTCCACGCTCGACTCGGTGCTGCCCCAGACGACCAGCATCATCAAGACCAGCCGGGTGGTGCTCACTCTGGCAAGCGACAAGAACTCCGGCTTGGGCGCGGCCGCAACGGAACTCAACCGCACGCTTTCCGGCGTGGCCAGGATGCAGGCAGGCTATCGCCGGTTGACTGCGCAGACGCCGCGCACCCTGTCGGCCGTCGACAATCTGTTCGCCGACAATTCCGACACGATGGTGCAGTTGCTGGGCAGCATGGCCACCATGTCGCAGCTGCTGTATCTGCGGGTTCCGGCGCTCAACGCGCTGTTCCCGGACTACCGTGGGTCGGTGTTGGACGCAGTGACGAGCGCGTTCCACGACAACGGGGTGTGGGCGATCGCCGACCTGTACCCCCGCTACGTGTGCGATTATGGGACACCGTCGCACCCGCCGTCGGCCGCCGACTACTACGAGCCCTTCATGTACACCTACTGCCGCGACGACGACCCCGCCGTCTCGATCCGGGGCGCCAAGAACGCGCCGCGGCCGGGCGGCGACGACACGGCCGGCCCGCCGATGGGGGCCAACCTGGGCCGCCGGACCGATCCGACCCCCAAGGGCCGCTTCACCATTCCGACCCCCTACGGCGGCCCGCAGCTGCCGATCGAACCGCCGCACTAGGCCCCGAACCGTCCGCGCCGATCCTAGGAGATGACCGTGATCGTGACCTCCCAAAAGAATCCGAAATCCGAGGCCGTCAAGACGGAGCCGGACGCCGAATCGACGCAAGACGTGTCTGACGATGTCGACGACGTGACCGCCGACGAGGCCGAGGATCAAGACGAGGGCGGTCTGCTCAGGCGCAAGCGTCCGGACGCCGAGCGCCGCAAGCGGCCTCGGAAACAGGATCTGAGGCAATATCTGCGCCGCAGCATCCTGCCGCTGTTACTCGTTGCCTCGCTTGCCGTTTCGGGATTCCTGGGATGGCGGCAGTGGCAGGACCATCGGGTCAGGCTGGCCGGCGAACAGGCCCAGCAGGCGGCGATCTCCTACGCGCAGGTGCTGACGAGCATCGACTCGAACAAGGTCGACGAGAACTTCCGGCAGGTGCTCGACGGCGCGACCGGCGAATTCAAGGACATGTACACCCAGTCCAGCGTGAAACTTCGGCAGCTGCTGATCGACAACAAGGCGACCGCGCATGGGGTGGTGGTGGACTCGGCCATCCAGTCCGAATCCATGAACAAGGTCGTCGTGTTGGTGTTTATCGACCAGACCGTCACCAACACGGCCGCACCCGATCCGCGCATCGACCGCAGCAGGATCAAGATGACCATGGAAAAGGTCGACGGCCGCTGGCGGGCGAGCAAGGTGCAGCTGTTGTGACGCGCCAGCTCATCGCGGCGTTCGTATTGGTCGCCGCCGCAACGCTTCCCACCACCGCCCGTGCGCACGCCTCGGCGCCGTCGTTCTGCGGCGAGCTCGGCGGGAACTGGGACGGCCAGTACTGCCACACCTCGGTCACCTCGGAACGCAACGCCGTGCGCGACATCAAGGTCGCGGTGCCCGAGGACCTGGTCGACAATCCAACCACAGGACCGGTGATCCGCGACTACCTGCACACCCTGGTCAACAACTGGCGAAACGCCAACTCCAGCATGGCCGCCGACAGCTACGGCGAGGAGAACTTCGAAGTCTTCCGGCACGCCAACCTGCTCAGCGCGGTGTTTCACGAGGACTATCACGCTGATGGCCCCCAGTCCAACAACGCCTATCGGACCTTCACGTTTGACATGTCGAGCGGCAGGCGGGTGCAGCTGGCGGACCTGACGACGTCAGACCCGCTGACCGCCATTCCCCCACTGGCTCAACCGTTTGTCCAAACCGCGCTCGATCAGGCGCCGCCGCCGCACGACCCCGGCACCTACCCATTCACCGTCGACCGCTGGACCCCGGACAAGGTCTATTCCGGGGCGTACAAGGCCTGGGCGGTGACCCCCGACGAGTTGATCCTCTACATGCCGGACTACCCGGTCGGCCACGACAGCCCGATCAACTTCACACCCGGTGTCATGCAGTGGTACATGGACGGCGGCACGGTGCAGGCGCACATCCCGCTGTCGGCGCTCAGTTCCGTGCTGCGCATATGAGCCCCGTGTAAGTCGTTGCGCCACAGGCATACCGCCAGTCACAGGAGTATCTGGACCGGGGTACTGCCGACGTGCCCACCTCCGAGCGACAACCTCAGATGGAGGCGGGCGTTGTCGCTCGGAGGCGGGCAAAAGGTGTGATGCCATTGCGGCCGGACTCTGGCCACAGTCCGAGCCCGCCGGGCGCGCCGCGCGTCAGACGTTGACGTACTCGGCGTCGCGGTGACGCGGCACGAAGGCGCCGGAGCTCAGTCCTCCGGGTTGTAGGCGAGGTTGGAGCTGAGCCAGCGCTCACCTTCCTTCAGGGTCCAGCCCTTGCGCCTCGCGTAGTCGGCGACCTGGTCCTGGGCCATCCGGCCGACCACGAAGTACTGCGACTGCGGGTGCGAGAAATACCAGCCGCTGACGGCCGCGCCGGGCCACATCGCCATCGACTCGGTGAGCTCGATGCCGGTGCGCTCGTGGACGTCCATCAACTTCCACAGCGTCGCCTTCTCGGTGTGCTCCGGGCACGCCGGGTAGCCCGGGGCGGGGCGGATCCCCTGGTACTTCTCGGCGATGAGTGCGTCGTTGTCCAAGTGCTCGTCGGGCTTGAATCCCCAGAACTCCTTGCGGACCCGCTGGTGCATCCGTTCGGCGAACGCCTCCGCCAGCCGGTCGGCGAGCGACTCCAGCAGGATCGCGCTGTAGTCGTCGAGGGCCGCCTTGAACTCCGCGATCTTTTCACCGCTGCCGAGCCCGGCGGTGACGGCGAACGCGCCGATGTAGTCGGCCAGGCCGGTGTCCTTGGGCGCGATGTAGTCGCTTAGCGACCGGTTCGGGATGCCCTCCCGGTGCTCCCCCTGCTGACGCAGGTGGTGCAGCGTGGTCAGCACCTCGGTGCGGGTGTCGTCGGTGTAGACCTCGATGTCTTCGATACCCGAGCCGACCGCGTTTGCCGGGAAGAACCCGATCACCGCGTTGGCGGTCAGCCACTTCTCCTTGATCAGGGTATCGAGCATCTCCTGCGCATCGTCGTACAGCTTGCGGGCGGCCTCGCCGGTGGCCGGGTTGTTGAGGATGTCGGGGAAGCGGCCCTTCATCTCCCAGGCGTTAAAGAACGGCTGCCAATCGATGTACTCGCGCAACTCGGCGAGGTCGTACTCCTTGAACTCCCGCACCCCGAGGCCCTGGGCGGGCACCGGTGGCGTGTAGCCGTCCCACTCGATCGGGGTCCGGTTGGCGCGGGCCTTCTCCAGCGTGAGCATCGGGCGCTCGTTCTTCTGAGCGTGCCGCTCTCGCAGCGATGCGTAGTCCTTCTCGGTGGCTTCCAGCAGGCCCGGCCGCTGCTTGTCATCGAGGAGGGCCGCGGCGACCGGCACCGAGCGGGACGCGTCCTTGACCCACACCACCGGACCGGACCGGCGCGGCGATATCTTCACGGCCGTGTGAGCGCGCGAGGTGGTCGCGCCGCCAATGAGCAGCGGGATCTCGAGGCCTTCACGTTCCATCTCGACGGCGAAGTTGGACATCTCATCCAGAGACGGGGTGATCAGCCCGGACAGTCCGATGATGTCGGCGTCGTGCTCCCTGGCCGCGGCCAGGATCTTCTCGGCGGGCACCATCACCCCAAGGTCTATCACTTCGAAGTTGTTGCACTGCAGGACGACCCCGACGATGTTCTTGCCGATGTCGTGGACGTCGCCTTTCACGGTCGCCATCACGATCGTGCCGTTGGTGTCCTTCGCCGCTGCCGTACCGTTCTGTTCTTTCTCTTTCTCGATGAACGGCAGCAGGTACGCCACGGCCTTCTTCATCACCCGGGCCGACTTCACCACCTGGGGCAAAAACATCTTGCCCGAGCCGAACAGGTCACCGACGACGTTCATGCCGTCCATCAGCGGGCCCTCGATCACCTCGATCGGGCGGCCCCCGGCGGCGGCGATCTCGGCCCGCAATTCCTCGGTGTCGTCGTCGACGTGGGCGTCGATGCCCTTGACCAAAGCGTGGGTGATCCGCTCGCGGACCGGAAGGCTGCGCCATTCGGCCGCGGCGGGGTCTTCGGATTTCTCTGACTTGTTGAACCGCTCGGCGATCTCGAGCAGCCGTTCGGCCGCGTCCTCGCGGCGGTTCAGGACGACGTCCTCGATGCGGTCGCGCAGCTCGGGGTCGATCGAGTCGTAGGGCACCAGCGCGCCGGCGTTGACGATGCCCATGTCCAGGCCGGCCTTGATGGCGTGAAACAGGAACACCGCGTGGATCGCCTCGCGGACCGGGTTGTTGCCGCGGAACGAGAACGACACGTTCGAGATGCCGCCGGAGATGTGCACCCCGGGAAGGTTCTCCTTGATCCAGGCGCAGGCCTCGATGAAGTCGATCCCGTACGTCGCGTGCTCCTCGATTCCGGTCGCCAGCGCGAAGCAGTTCGGGTCGAAGATGATGTCCTCGGGCGGGAAGCCGACCTCCTCGGTCAGGATCCGGTAGGCGCGCCCGCAGATCTCCTTGCGGCGCTCCAGGTTGTCGGCCTGACCCTGCTCGTCGAACGCCATCACGACGACGGCGGCGCCGTACTTGCGGCACAGCCGCGCCTCACGGATGAATTTCTCCTCGCCCTCCTTCATGGAGATCGAGTTGACGATCGGCTTGCCCTGCACGTTCTTCAGGCCGGCCTCGATGACCTCCCACTTGGAGGAGTCGATCATCACCGGGACGCGGCTGATGTCCGGCTCGGCCGCGATCAGCTTGGTGAACCGGTCCATCGCGGCGACGCCGTCGATCATGCCTTCGTCCATGTTGATGTCGATGACCTGCGCACCGACCTCGACCTGCTGCAGGGCGACCGACAGCGCGGTGTCGTAGTCCTCGGCCTTGATCAGGTTGCGGAACCGGGCGGAACCGGTGATGTTGGTGCGCTCACCGATGTTCACGAACAGGGAATCGTCGGTGATGTTGAGCGGCTCCAGGCCCGACAGACGGGTGGCCACCTCGATCTTCGGCACCTCGCGCGGCGGTTTGCCCTCGACGACCTTGGCGATCTCGGCGATGTGCGGCGGCGCCGTTCCGCAGCACCCGCCGACCAGGTTGACCAGGCCCGCCTCGGCGAAGTCGGCGATGTAGCCGGCCTGACGCTCCGGGGTCTCGTCGTACTCGCCGAAGGCGTTGGGCAGGCCGGCGTTCGGATAGCAGGAGACGAAGGTGTCCGCGATCCGCGACATCTCGGCGATGTAGGGCCTCATCTCCGGCGCGCCCAGGGCGCAGTTGAGGCCGACCGCGATCGGCTTCGCGTGCCTGATCGCGTTCCAGAATGCTTCGGTGACCTGACCGGACAGCGTCCGCCCGGAGGCATCGGTGATGGTGCCCGAGATGATCACCGGCCAGCGGCGTCCGCGGTCCTCGAACAGCGTCTCGACGGCGAACACCGCCGCCTTGGCGTTCAGCGAGTCGAAGATCGTCTCGATGATGAGCAGGTCTGCACCGCCGTCGACCAGGCCGTTGGCGGCTTCCAGGTAGGCGGCGACCAGCTGGTCGTAGGAGACGTTGCGGGCGCCGGGGTCGTTGACGTCGGGCGAGATCGACGCGGTCCGCGTCGTCGGCCCGATCGCGCCGGCCACGTAGCGGGGCTTCTCCGGGGTGCTGTACTCGTCGGCCGCCTTGCGGGCCAGGGCGGCGCCGGCGTAGTTGAGCTCGTAGGCCAGGTCGGCCATGTCGTAATCGGAGAGCGAGATGGCGTTCGCGTTGAACGTGTTGGTTTCCAGGATGTCGGCGCCCGCCTCGAGGTACTCGCGGTGGATGCCCTCGATGATCTGCGGTTGCGTCAGGTTGAGCAGGTCGTTGTTGCCCTGCAGGGCGGTCGGCCATTCCGTGAACCGATCGCCGCGGTAGCCGGCCTCGTCCGGCCGGTCCCGCTGGATCGCCGTGCCCATCGCGCCGTCGATCACCATGATCCGCTGGCGCAGGGCCGCCGTCAGTTCGTCGGTGCAGTCGGGGCGGATGTTCGGCGCGAAGGCATCCGACGCGGAAGTGTTCGTCGCGGAAGTCTTCGTCTCAACGGCCGTCATGTGCATTCCTTCCGTAGCGGAAGGCGTCCTTGACTCTGCCGAGCGTGGCGGAGACCGGCAGGGGACCAGGCCCCCTCCAGAAACCGTTGCAACGCCTCTCGACCAGAAAAGTCTACGTCGTCACCCGACGCCTGGACGCCCTGGCTCGACCCGACCCGCGCTGCCCCGGCTCGCCAGCGCACGGGTCTTGTCGGCAATGGAGTAGTTACCAAGGTTAACGAGGTTGCAGCCGGCCGTATTTCGCCTTGACCGCGGCGACGCCGTTGTAGCGATCGTCCAGCACAAAGTCCACGGCACGGCCTTCGTCAGCGGCAGTCACGCCATAAGAATAGTCGGCCTATGTAAAGCCCCCGGTGAAACGCTCGGCGGGCGCCAATTCACCGCCACCGCGCCCCGAAGATGGGGGCTAGATCCAATTGCCCGACTCCTCATCGAACCGCGCGCGGTCCGCATCGTCGTCGCGCGGAAGGCCGTACGCTAATTCTGTGACCCCGCCCGATGGCCCTCCCTTTGGCCTCCCTAGTGGTAAGGCCGCTCTGCCCGAACTGCATCAGACCATCGTCGTGGCCGCATTCGAGGGCTGGAACGACGCCGGCGACGCGGCCAGCGACGCGCTCGAACACCTCGAGGCCATCTGGGAAGCCGACCCCATCTTGGAGATCGACGACGAGGCGTACTACGACTACCAGGTGAATCGCCCGGTGATCCGGCAGGTGGACGGCGTGACCCGCGAGCTGGTGTGGCCGGCGATGCGGATCTCGCACTGCCGGCCCCCGGGCAGCGACCGCGATGTCGTGCTGATGCACGGGGTCGAACCCAACATGCGCTGGCGCACCTTCTGCGCGGAGTTGGTGGCCATCGCGGACAAGCTCAACGTGGACACCGTGGTGATCCTGGGCGCCCTGCTGGCCGACACCCCGCACACCCGGCCGGTTCCGGTCTCGGGCGCGGCCTACTCCCCCGAGTCGGCGAAGCGCTTCGGCCTTGAGGAGAGCCGCTACGAGGGGCCCACCGGAATCGCCGGGGTGTTTCAGGACGCCTGCGTGGCCGCCGGGATCCCGGCGGTGACGTTCTGGGCGGCCGTGCCGCATTACGTGTCGCAGCCACCGAACCCGAAGGCGACGGTAGCCCTGCTGCGCCGCGTCGAAGACGTGCTCGACATCGAGGTTCCGCTGGCGGACTTGCCGACCGACGCCGAGGAATGGGAGCAGGCGGTCACCGAGATGACCGCCGAGGACGAGGATCTCGCCGAATACGTGCAGTCGCTGGAACAGCGCGGCGACGCCGAGGTCGACATGAACGACGCGCTGGGCAAGATCGACGGCGACGCCCTGGCCGCCGAGTTCGAGCGCTACCTGCGCCGTCGCCGTCCCGGCTTCGGGCGTTAATGACGCGGTCGCCGAACTTGCCGGCGACCGATCAACTACGGAAACATCGCTTCGCACCCACCGATTGGACGTTTCATGCCCTCGTTGCCCGATGACGGCAACCCCAACCCAGGAGCCGGCGACTTCGGCGAAGACGCCGGCTACCGCAAGGGCCTCAAGCCCCGGCAAGTGCAGATGATCGGCATCGGCGGCGCGATCGGCTCCGGGCTGTTCCTGGGCGCGGGCGGTCGGCTGGCCAAGGGCGGCCCCGGGATGTTCCTGGTGTACGCCGTGTGCGGGTTCTTCGTCTTTCTCATCCTGCGGGCGCTGGGCGAGCTGGTCCTGCATCGCCCGTCGTCGGGCTCGTTCGTGTCGTACGCGCGCGAATTCTTCGGCGAGAAGGCCGCTTACGCGATCGGCTGGATGTATTTCCTGGGGTGGTCGATGACGGCCATCGTCGACACCACCGCGATCGCCACCTATCTGCGGCGGTGGACGAGCTTCGAATCGATCCCCCAGTGGGTGTTGGCGCTACTGGCCCTCATCGTCGTGCTGTCGATGAACCTGATCTCGGTGGAATGGTTCGGTGAGCTGGAGTTCTGGGCGGCCCTGATCAAGGTTTTCGCCCTCATCGCCTTCTTGGTCGTGGGCATCATCTTCCTGGCGGGGCGCTATCGGATCGACGGCCACAGCACCGGACTGAGCGTGTGGGCCGACCACGGCGGCATGTTCCCCTCCGGCGTGCTGGCGATGCTGCTGACCACCTCGGGCGTGGTATTCGCCTATGCCGCCGTCGAATTGGTGGGCACGGCCGCCGGGGAGACCGCGGAGCCGGAAAAGGTCATGCCGCGCGCGATCAATTCGGTGATCGCTCGCATCGCGATCTTCTACGTCGGGTCGGTCGCGCTGCTGGCGTTGCTGCTGCCGTACACCTCGTACAAGGCTACCGAAAGCCCTTTTGTCACTTTCTTTTCCACGATCGGCTTCCACGGCGCCGGGGACGTGATGAACGTGGTGGTGCTCACCGCCGCGCTGTCGAGCCTGAATGCGGGGCTGTATTCCACCGGCCGCATCATGCACTCGATGGCCTCCAGTGGCAGCGCCCCCGGCTTCGCGACCCGGATGTCCAAGAACGGGGTGCCCTACGTCGGCATCACGATGGCGGCCGCCATCTGCCTGTTCGGCATTGCCCTGAACGCGGTCAATCCCGGCGAAGCCTTCGAGATCGTGCTCAACATCGTGGCGCCGGGCATCATCGCGTGCTGGGCGACCATCGTGCTGTGTCAGCTGCGCGCCTACCGGATGGCCAAGGCCGGGCTGTTGCAACGGCCCCGGTTTCGCATGCCGTGGGCGCCCTATTCGGGCTATCTCACCCTGGCGTTCTTGGCCGGCGTCCTGGTCATGATGGCCTTCGACAAACAGACCGGCACCTGGACCATCGCCACGGTCGTGGTGGTCATCCCGGCGCTGAGCGCCGGGTGGCTCCTGGTGCGCAACCGGGTGGCGGCCATCGCGTCGCAGCGCGCGGCCCAGACCGGCTAGGACTTGCCAAGTCCCTGGTTATAGGCGCTGGTGGAACGGCCGAGCGCCGCGACCTGGGCGTCCAGTTGGGGTAACAGCTCGGCGGTCGATTTGTGCAGGGGCGCTTCGCCGACCGCGCTGGACAACACCGGCTTGACCCACCGGAACAGGGCCACCCAGCGCGGGCAGTAGACGCGGGTGCGCCGGCGCCGGATGCCCTTGACGAACGCGGCGGCGCATTTGTCGACGGTCGTCGTCTTGTTCAGCGGCCACGGGAAGCTGGCCAGCAGTTGGTTGAACGCGGACAGGTCGGTTTGGGTGTCGCGGACCAGCGCGGTGTCGATCCAGGACATGTGCGCCGAGCCGACCCGCACGCCGTGGCGGGCCACCTCCAGCCGCAGCGCATTGGCGAACATCTCGACGGCGGCCTTGGAGGCGTTGTACGGCGCCAGCCCGGGGCAGGCCGTGTAGGCGGCCAGCGAGGAGACGATCAACACGTAGCCGCGGCGCTCGGTCAGGGCGGGCAAGGCGGCGCGGACCGTGTGAAAGACGCCGAGCACGTTGATGTCGAGGACCCGCTTGAACGCCTCGGGGTCGACTTGGGTCACCGACCCGTAACTCATGATGCCGGCGTTGGCCACGACGACGTCGATGCCGCCGAACCGCTCGACGGCGCGGGCGGCGGCCGCCTGCATCGCCGACAGGTCGCGCACGTCGGCCACCGCGGTCAGCACCCGGTCCTCGCCCAGCTCGTCGGCGAGCGCCGTCAGGTCGGCCTCGTTGAGATCGGTGAGGACGAGCTTGGCGCCCTTGGCGGCCAGCCGGCGCGCGACCTCGGCGCCGATCCCCCGCGCGCCGCCGGTGATGAAAACGACTTGGTCCCGCAGCGATGTCATGGCCGACAACGTACCGCGCGGTGGACCGGAGTGACTGCGGCCGCCCGCGCGGGACGGTCGCCATCGGCCTCGGCGGCACGGGCCGAGGACGCTGATCGGTCGGTCGAGGCTCTGCCGCGGATCACCAGGCGGACGAATTATGCACGAATGGAATTAGCGTCAACGAAATTGATTACAGAAAGCGGGCGGTATTTAGCGCGCGTCTCATAAAGTGTCGCCGGGGCGATGGTTATCTCCGCCCACTCTTTGCGGATCGATGAGTCTGTGTAAACACTACGCTAACTTGCCGCCCCCACTACTCTATTCGTTCGCACCTTGCCCGCCGCCACCAATGCCGACCGTAGGCTCCCGGCATGACACGCAGTTGCGCATGTCGGCGGGGGCCACGGGATGACGGTCGACAGCTCTGCCCCACCGCCAGTGACCGTTGTAGAAGTCGAATTCGGCCATACCCGATAAGCCACCGGCGCGCGGTGGCCCCGCCAACCCAGCCACCGCGCGCCGGATTTAACAACGCATCCACCCTCGGCCTAGTCGGCTTCAGTAATTGACGGGAGGGATGATGCACAGAAAATCGACTCCATCGAATCTACCCGTGTGGAAATTTGTGTCCCATGCCAGCTTCGGTGACGTGGACACCTATCTCTGGCATCGTCAGGGCAGCAACCTATTCTGCTGGCGCCCGGTGGGAAAGACGTGGAATGAAGCGACAAAGAAGAACGTCGCGTAATGACGGGCGTAACCAAATTCGCCGGCTAAAAGACGGAGAAATAAGGCGATCAACGCTGTGTCGGCGGCGTGGGTGGTCCCCTACGCGTTCAAGCGGGCGAACTGACCTTGCCGATACTGCTCGACGCACGCCGAGCGCCGCACCTTGCCACTGGTGGTGATCGGTATCGACCCGGGTGCCACCACAACCAGATCCGCGACGCCGACGCCGTGCGAGTGGGAGACCGCGGAGGTGACGTCACGCTCCACGACGGCGAGCGTGTCCACCGCCTCGGCGCGGGACGCGGCCTTGTTCTTGACTTCGGCGATCACGACGAGCTTTTCCATGCCCTGATGCGGAACCGCAATCGCCGCGCACCGGCCCCGGGTGATCTCCTGGACCGTCGCTTCGATGTCGTCGGGCGAGTGGTTACGCCCGTAGACGATCAGCAGATCCTTGATGCGGCCGATGATGAACAGCTCGCCGTCGAAGAAGAACCCCGAGTCCCCCGTTCGCAACCACGTCGCTTCCGGTGCGCCGGCCGACGGAGCGACAAGCCGACCGCCGAAGGCGCTTTCGGTCTCCTGGGGCTTTAGCCTTGATCCACCGATAAACGGGCTGGTTGTCGGGGTGTCGGAATGATGAAAGTGCCCTCTGAGCTGGAAAGATTGGTGTTCTCTACGCAACGATCTAACCGGTTCAAGAAAGGCACTTCCAGTGCAAGTGTCCCACAGGTTCGGCCCTGACTCTGCTGTGTTCGACGAGGACAATCTCGTGTCCTGCGCGGGCCTGGTCCCGGTGATGGCCCTGGCCGAGCAAGCAGGCCTGACACGGTTGTTGGACAACAAGATTCACATCGAGTCGACGCGGGTCAAGTCCGGGGCAGCCAACCCGGCCCCGAAACTGGCCACCCTGATCGCGGGCATGTGCGCCGGCGCGGACTACATCGACGATGTCGACTTGGTCCGCGCCGGCGGCATGAAGACCCTCTTCGGGCCGGTGTATGCCCCCTCCACCGTGGGAACCCTGCTGCGCGAGTTCACCTTCGGTCACGCCCGCCAACTTGACGCGGTACTGGCCGAGCATCTGGCCGGCCTGTGCGAGCAGGTGAGTCTGCTGCCCGGATCAGACGTGCGCGCCTTTGTCGACATCGATTCGCTGGTACGCCCGGTCTACGGACACGCCAAACAGGGCGCCTCCTACGGACACACCAAGATCGCCGGCAAACAGGTTCTCCGCAAAGGACTGTCCCCGCTGGTCACCACGCTGAGCACCGACACCACCGCACCGGTGATCACCGGCATCCGGCTACGAGCCGGCAAGGCTAACTCCGGTAAAGGGGCCGCCCGCATGGTCGCCCAAGCGCTGAGCACCGCGCGCGCGGCCGGAGTCAGCGGACAGATCATCGTCCGTGGTGACAGCGCCTACGGATCACGGGCGGTGATCCGGGTGTGCCGCCGCTACGGTGCGGTGTTCTCCCTGGTACTGACCCGCAACGCGGCGGTGCAACGCGCCATCGATGCCATCGACGAGCACGCCTGGACCCCCGTGCGCTACCCGGGTGCAGTCCGTGACCCCGAGACTGGGGCCTGGATCTCTGATGCCGAGGTCGCCGAAATCACCTACACCATCGCCGAATCCGGCACCCACCAGGCGCTCACCGCCCGCTTGATCGTGCGCCGCGTCAAAGACGCCACCCAACCCGAAGACGGCCTGTTCCCGATCTGGCGGTATCACCCGTTCTTCACCAACTCCACCGAGTCGGCCACCGACGCCGATATCACCCACCGCCGCCACGCCATCATCGAAACCACCTTCGCCGATCTCATCGACGGCCCCCTGGCCCACATACCTTCAGGACGCTTCGGCGCCAACAGCGCCTGGGCCGTCTGCGCGGCCATCGCCCACAATCTGCTGCGCGCCGCCGCAACGCTGGCCGGCGCCCGTCACCGCACCGCCCGAGGAGCCACCCTGCGCCGACACCTCGTCAACGTCCCGGCCCGCCTGGCCCGACCCCAACGCAAACCGATCCTGCACCTACCCACCCACTGGCCCTGGGAACCAGCATGGAACACCCTGTGGCACAACATCATCGGCTACCAATCCAGCGCCTGAACCACCATCCACCCGCCCCGCCAACCAGGACCCAACAGGAAACGCTGGGCAGACCAGCGGCCCTGCCACGCCCACCACCAGCCCAAATCAAGATCAACAGCTCAACCGCCGACCGCAGGGTCTATCGGTGGAATCAGGTTTAGCCAATAGCCCATGGCGACGTTGTCACCATGCACCCAGATCTCACCGACCGTTCCCTGGGGGCACTCAATGTTGGTGTCGGGATCAACGACACGAATCACCGGAGACCGCGGCGCCCCGTAGCTGACAAGTGGTGTGCCGGTTGAACTTTCGCACTGCTGCGCAATCCCGGTGGCCAGTTTCTCGGAGTCGAAGTGGGCGATTTTGGGTGGTTGCGCCGGTGTGCGGGTCAACGCGTACACCGTTGCCTCCGCGAGCCCATAGGCGGGCCGCACCGCTTTGTCGGGCAGATTGAAGCGCGTGAACCGCCCGGTGAAACGCCGCAAGGTCGCCGGATGCACCCGTTCGCTACCACTGAGGATGACCAGTACATCCCCGAGATCCAGTCCGGCCATGTCCTCGTCTGAGGTTTTGCGGGCCGCCAATTCGAAAGCGAAGTTCGGCGACGCGGAAAATGCGTGACTTTCCTTGGCCAGCAATTGCATCCATCGGGCCGGTCGCTGCAGGAACGACACCGGACTCATCAGCACCGTGTGAATACCGCCCAGGACCGGTGCGCACACCCCCAGTACCAAACCCATGTCGTGGTAAAACGGCAGCCACGACACGATGGTCGTATCGGGTGGAGCGACGCCGCCGTACTCCACACAAAAGTCGGACATCACCTGCCCGAAATTGGCCAGCAAGTTCCGATGCGAGACCATGACCCCGGCGGGCTGACGGGTCGACCCGGACGTGTACTGCAAATACGCAAGATCTGCGTGATTCTCGCTCCCGGCGCCGGATCCTGTGCGGGCGTCCAGGCCCAGCAGGTCGACCTCAACCACCGACGGCACGGGCCCGCCGGACTCCGACTTGACATAGTTCGCAACGGTTTCCGCAGCGGCGGACGTGGTGAGGACGACCGTCGGTGACGCATCGCGCAGCACCGAACTGACCCGCTCATCGCTGACGCCACCCAGCGGAACCGAAAGCGGAACCGCGACCCGCCCCGCCTGCAGTGTGCCGAGAAACGCCACGACGTAGTCGAGGCCCTGCGGGGCCATGATGACGGCGCGATCACCCGTCGACCCGCAATCGTGAAGCTGCCGGGCAAGGTTCACCGTTCGCCGCTGCAGCTGAGACCACGTCAGGCTTTCGGCAATTCCGTTCCAGTCCTGCTCGTAGTCAATGAAGGTGAACGCCGTGTCGTTGGGCTGCAAGCTGGCTCGTTCACACAGCAGGTTCGAAATGGACGTCTCAACCATGATCACTCCATGCCGGCTCGGCCGGGGGTCCAAAAGGGTTTGGTGCATATCTGGCGTCGATCCCAGCCACGTTCGGTGGTCAGGATCTTGCGCAAGGTTTGTATGGTGCGGGCCTCGCCGGCGAGGTAGGCGACGCCGGGATGGGCGGGTAGCGGGAGGCTACGTAGGGCATCGGCGAGCACGGCAGAGTCTGCCGCTGGAGCGTCACCGCGCTCGACCCGGGTCAGGGGGGTGGCGAGGGGAAGGTGGTCGGTGTCGGTCGCGGCCTCGACCACGCCGTAAACCTCGGCGGACGGGTGCAGAGAGCGCAGCATCGCGGCGAACGCGACCGACGCGGTTTCTTCGCCGGCGAACACGTGGTAGGGCGCGCCGCGGCGGATGACGAATTTGCCCTGGGGGCGGGTGAACTGGGCCTGGTCTCCGACGGAGGTGGCCGTCGCCCAGCGTCTGGCGGGCGTCGCGTTCTTCGGGTCGCCGTCGTGGTCGACCATCACGATGTCGAGCGCACCGAGGTCGGGGTCGACGTCGTAGATGGAATACGTGCGGAGCACCGGGTACGGGCGCAGCCGAACAACGGAATCACGCAGGTTCGCGACCTGCAGCCGGACATGCTGACCCGGCGTCCAGGTCAGTCCCTGCAGCCGCGGGCCGCTGAACCGGATGCGGCGCATTCTTGGTGTCAGACTTTCGATCTCGCTGACCGTCGCGGAGAGGAAAACAGCGTCTCGCAGCGTGCTGATCAGTGGGAAACGATCGATGAGGGTGGCCACAAAGAACTCCAAAACGCTTTCGGTGGTCGACGGTGGGTGCCGGTCTGCTCAGTAGTTGTTGCAGGTGCCGAAGACGCGCTGGACGAGTTCAAACTGCTGGTCGGCCCCCGGCTGGCCGGCCAGCATCTGGGCCATCTGCTGGCGTTGACCCGGCGGCGAAGCGAGGAACTGACGCAAGAAGGCCCCGCTCTCCGGCGAAGAGTTGAATTGTGCGGCGGCTTGCGGATCCGCCGCCTGCAGCGCCGATATCACCTGTCCGTAATTGCAGGTGGTGTTGACGAACGGACTCAGGTCCCGATCGGCGGACGCAAGACCGGCACCGGCGGTCAACGACAATGCGAGGGCGCAAACGCCGACAGCCACTCGGGTCGTGGTCAATTGGACACCTCCTGAACGGGTGCGAACTCGAGGTGCAATTCCTTGAGGCGCCTGAACAACAGGGTGCGGTCCCAGTCGAGCCGGCGAGCGCCCGGGGGACCGTGCTCGGCCTCGGAAAGCCGAATGTCGCGCATCCGAGCCAGGATTCGTTCCAGGCTCACCCGCACTTCGGCGCGGGCGATGGGCGCGCCCGGGCACGTGTGAACACCACGGCCGAACGCCATGTGATGCAGTATGTTCGGGCGGCCGAGGCGGAATTCGTCGGGATCGTCGAACCGCCGGGGATCGCGGTTTGCCGCACCGTTCATCACCAGAATGCTGGTACCGGCTCGCACATCGACGTCTCCGATCCTGGTGCTACGCCGCGCCAGGCGGAAGTTCGATTTGATCGGGCTCTCGATGCGCAGCATCTCCTCGATGAAGGCGGGAATCTTTGAATTGTCCTCGCGCAGCTGCTCTTGCAGGTCCGGTCGCTCCGCCAACGTGAGCATCGACAGACTCAGCAGGTCGATCGTCGTGCCGTGGCCCGCGGCGTACATGAAGGTGGCAACGCGGGCGACGTCTAACGCGTCGGGGGTCGTGCCGTCGGGAAACTTTGCCAACGCAAGCTCGGTGAGGACGTCGTCGCGCGGATTGCGCCGCCGTTCCTCGATGTACTCCACGAACCACTCCTCTTTCACGCCGACGAAACCGCTGCGGTCGCCTTCGAGCCTGCTGGCTCTCGCCGCGTGGCGGAATCGCTCACGATCGGCCTCGGGTACGTCCAGCAGGTCGGTGATCGCGTCGAGCGTGAACGGGAAGTTGTAGTCGAAGACGATCTCGCACTTACCCTTTGCGACGAAGCGGTTGAGTTGTTCATCGGCAAGGCGCCACAGGAAGTCCTCGTTGTTCTTGAGCTGTTTCGGCGTGAACAACCGGCTCAACAGCGAGCGGTGCGCGGTGTGCTTCGGTGGATCGAACGTGATGAAGTAGTCGCCGAACGTAACCTTCTTGCGGTGCCGCTCGATCACGTCCGAGATGTCATCGCTGTCGGTTTTGGTCGGAATCCCCGACCATGGCCCGCTGACGATGTTGCATACCGACAGGGCCTGCTCGGTGTCGCGTTGCACCGCGAGGGCCTCGTCGTACCCCGACACCATCACCACACCGTGCGCCGGCTCACGCCATACCGGGCAACGCCGGATCGCGTCGTAGTAGTCGTAGGGGTCGTCGACGAGCGCCTTGTCGGTGAAGAAGTCGAGGTGCTCGGGTCCGCTCGGAGCGGACTTTCCTGTGACCATGTGATCGGAAGCCATGATGAAATCCTTTCCGCCTCACGCCGCGTCCGCGGGCGCCAGCTTTGAGCACAGCAGTTCCGCCAGACCGCGAATGGTGCCAATGCTGGCGATGTCGGCGGGCGTCACGCGTATGCCCGTTTCGGTCTGGATGCGGGTAAGTAGTTCGAGACCGCCCAGCGAGTCGAGTCCGTACTCGGACAGCGGACGGTCGGGGTCAATGTTGCGGCGCAGGATCAGGCTGACCTGGTCGGAGATCAATCGCCGCAGCCGGGTGGGCCACTCGTCCAGGGTCAGCTCTTCGAGCTCGGCGCGCAGTCTGCTTGTGCCCGTGGCGCTTTGCCCGTTGGAGCGGAACGCTTCGGCGAAGGGGCTGCGTTGGGCGAAAGCGGCCAACCACGGTGTGGCCGTTATCGGGGCGTAGCCGGTGCAGGCGCGGTCATGGCGCAGCAGCGCTTCCAATGCATAAGCGCCTTCGTCGGGAGCTATAGCAGCGTCGGCGCGGTCGGCCAAGGCGGTGGCGCGTCCTATCTGCGCCCAGGCGCCCCACGCGATCGCGGTGGCCGGCAGACCTCGAGCCCGGCGCCAACGGGTGAAGGCGTCCAGCCAGCTGTTGGCGGCGGCGTAGGCGCCCTGACCGGGCGAGCCGACCAGCGCGGCGGCCGAGGAGAACGAGCAGAACCAGTCCAATGGCTGCGAAGCGGTCGCGGTGTGCAAATTCCATGCACCGTAAACCTTTGGTGCCCAGTCACGCTCGATGAGCTCGTCGGTGATATTGGTCAGCGTGGCGTCCTCGATCACCGCCGCCAGGTGCAGCACACCGCGCACCGGAAGCCCGGTGGCGGTTGCCGTGGCCACCAATCGCCGGGCCGTCTCGGCCTCGGTGATGTCGCCGCAGTCGACCACGACGTCGGCACCGATCGCGCGGATGCGCTCGATCATCTCCAGCGCCTCGGGAGTTGGTTGCGAGCGCGAGGACAGCACGATACGCCCGCAACCGGCTCCCGAACCGGGAGTAGCCATCTTCTCGGCCAGGAACAGCCCCAAGCCTCCCAGCCCACCGGCGACGATGTAAGCCCCGTCGCTGCGGAAGACCCCGACCTGCGCGGGCGGCACCATCACGCGGCTGCGGCCCGTGCGCGGGACATCGAGCACGAGTTTGCCGGTGTGCTGCGCGCCGCTCATCACCCGAATCGCGGTGGCGGCGTCGGCAAGTGGGTAGTGCGTGCTCTGCGGCATCGGCAACGAGCCGTCCGCGGTGAGCCGGTACACCGTGTTCAGCAGGTCTCGCAGCCTGTCCGGGTGGCTGAATGACATCAACCCCAGGTCGAGGGCGTAGAACGTCAGGTTTCGCCGGAACGGGAAGAGTCCCAACCGGGTGTCACCGTAGATGTCGCGTTTGCCGATTTCGACGAATCGGCCACCGAACGCCAGCAATTCGACGCCCGCGCGCTGGGCGGCGCCGACGACCGAGTTGAGCACGATGTCCACGCCATAGCCGTCGGTGTCGCGACGTATCAGGTCGGCGAACTCCACGCTTCGCGAGTCGTAGACATGCTCAATACCCATGTCGCGCAATAATTGTCGACGTTGCTCGCTGCCCGCGGTGGCGAAGATCTCGGCCTTCGCGGCCCGGGCAATGGCGATTGCCGCCTGTCCAACCCCACCGGTCGCGGAGTGGATCAGCACCCGCTCGCCGGCTTTGATTCGGGCCAGCTCATGCAGGCCGTAATAGGCGGTGGCATGCGCGGTGGTGACCGCCGCCGCCTGGTCGTCGGCCAGGCCGGGCGGCAGCGTGACGGCCAGGCGCGCGTCGCAGGTGAGGAACGTAGCCCAACAACCGTTGGCGCTCAGGCCGCCGACATGATCCCCCACCCGGTGGCCGGTCACGCCCGGTCCGACCGCGGTCACCACGCCGGCGAAGTCGGTGCCCAGCGCAGGCAGCCGGCCCTCGAATGCGGGGTAACGGCCGAACGCGACGAGGACGTCAGCGAAGTTGATGCTGGACGCACTGACGGCGACCTCGATCTCTCCGGGTCCCGGTGGAACGCGGTCGCAGGCAACGAGTTCGAGTGACTCCAGGTCGCCGGGCGTACGGATCTGCAGCCGCATCCCGTCGGACTCGTGGTTGGCGACGGCGGTTTTCCGCTCCTCGGCAAGCAGCGGAGCGGGGCACAACCGCGCGGTGTACCACGCGCCGTTTCGCCAGGCGGTCTCGTCCTCGTCCGAACCGGCGAGCAGTTGCCGTGCCAGCTGCTCGGCGTCGGTGGTTTCGTCCACATCGATCAGACTGGCGCCCAGATGCGGGTGTTCCATGCCGATTACCCGGACCAGGCCCCGCAGCCCGGCCTGCGCGAGGTCGGGCACGTCGTTGGACACCACCGTTTGGGCGTTGCGGGTGACGACGTACAAGCGCGGCGGTTCGCCGGGAACGTCCACCAGCTCGCGGGCAATGCGTGCCAGATGTTGCACGTAGTCCCGGCCCAAAAGCGCACACTGCTCCTCGGATTCACCGTTGTCCGGCCCGGTGAGGATCACCACTGCGGCGAATCCACCGGTACGCAGATGATTTCCGAGCTGACCCACGGTGGAGCTGTGGTCGGCGTGCCGCGGCCAGGACATGGTCGTGCACTGCATCCCGTGGTTTTTCAACGCGTCGGCGAGCGAGCTGGCGGCCACGTCCGCGGTGGCGGAAGTGCAAAGCAATAGCCAGCTTCCGGCGTCGGTGTGGTCCGGCTCCGGCAATTCGCGTTGCCGCCATTCGACGGTCAGCAGCCGCTCGGCCAGCACCCGATCTTTGTTGCCGCTCTCGGATGCGCTGGTACCCACCCGCAGGCCCTGCACGGTGAGCAGGACTGCCCCGTGCTCGTCGAGCACGTCGATGTCGGCCTCGACCCCGGAAGTCTCGGCCTTGGTCACCCGTGTGTAGCAGTAGTGGGCATTGCGGGCGGCGCCGTAGGCGCGGAGTCGACGAATACCCAACACCAACCCCAGCGCGCCGTCGCCCAGGGCCCGGACGTCCGGATGAGCTTCAACGGACTGGAAACAGGCATCCAGCAATGCGGGGTGTACGCCGTAAAGAGCTTGTTGCGAGCGGATTTGGCGGGGCAGCGCCACCTCGGCCAGGACGGTGCCGGGCGCCTCCTTGCCGGTGTGGACGACACCCAAACCGGCGAATGCGGGACCGTACTGAACGCCACGTCGGTCCATGCGCGCGCGCACCTCGTCGCCATCATCGCTACCCGTATGCGCGGCGAGGAGCGCGCACATGTCGTACGCGGGGGGCCGGTCATCCTCTGCGGCACGGAGGATTGCGGCGGCATGCCGCGCCTGTTCGCCGCCCCGATTCGACTCGACGGTGAACTCGACGACGCCCGGTGAGGACAACGACGCCAAGGCGCCGATCGTGGTCTGCTCATCCAGCAGGAGCGCCTGCTCGAACCGGATGTCGCGAACCTCGGCCGTCTCGCCCAGCACGGTGCGCGCGGCGGCCAACGCCATCTCGCAGTACGCGGCTCCCGGGAGCACAACCACATTGCGGATCTGGTGGTCGGCGAGCCACGGCTGCGCGGCGGTGCCGACCTCGGCCTGCCACACGTGGCGCTCGGGCTCCTCCTGCAGGTGCACGTGCGAACCCAGCAGTGGATGCACGGAAACGGTGCAGCCGCCGTGTGTCGGGGATTCCTGGCCGCCGCCGCTCAACCACAGCCGGCGGTGCGTCCAGGTCGGCAGCGGCGCGTCCACCAGCCGCCCACTCGGGTAGAGCACGGAGAAATCGACCGCCGCGCCCGCGCTGTGTAGATCCGCCACAAAACCACGCAGCCCGTAGGGAAGCGATTGTTGACGGCGCATCCCGGCCAGAGCGGCCATCGGCATCTCCCGACCGCGCGCGGTCTGCTCGAGAGCGCGGGTAAGCAGCGGGTGCGGCGCCAGCTCGGCAAAGACCCGGAAGCCGTCCTCCAAAGCGGCCTGCACGGCCGTGGCGAACCGCACCATACGGCGCATGTTGTTCGCCCAATAGCGGGCGTCGCACACGGGCTGCTCGCGCGGGTCGAACAGGGTCGCCGAGTAGTACGGAACCTCCGGTGTCATCGGGCTGATCTCTGCGAGCATCGCGGTCAGCTCGTCCATGATCGGATCGACTTGAGGCGAATGAAAGGCGACGTCCGTGGGGACCTCGCGGGCCATCACATCGCGCTGCTCCCAGGCCGCGACCAGGTCGCGAACCGTTTGGGCGGCACCGGCAATCACGGTGGACTGCGGCGAGGCCACCACCGCCACCACGACGTCGTTGACGCCACGCGCCGTCAGCTCCGAAAGCACTTGCTGGGCGGGCAATTCCACCGATGCTGTGGCACCCGCACCGGCGATGCGGGACATCAGCCGCGAGCGGCGGCAGATCACCCGCGCCCCGTCTTCCAGCGACATCGCACCCGCGACGACAGCTGCCGCGGCCTCGCCGAGGGAGTGCCCGATCACCGCGCCCGGGCGCACTCCATATGCCTTCATCGTGGCCGCCAGCGCGACCTGCAAGGCGAACAGGGTCGGCTGGACACGGTCTTGGCCGGCCACGGTCTGCGGCGCCGACATGGCTGCGATCACCGAGAATCCGGACTCCCGCGCGATCAGCGGTTCGACTTCCGCGACGGTGGCGGCAAACACAGGTTCGGTCGCCAGCAGGTCTGCGCCCATCGCCGCCCATTGCGAACCCTGCCCGGAGAACACCCAAACCGGCCCGCGGTCGTCCTGTCCGACCGCGGGCTGATACGGAGCATCGCCGTCGGCAACCTCGCGCAGCGCCACGACGAGCCCGGCCCGGCTATCCGCGATGACCGCGGTACGTACCGGGCGGTGGACGCGCCGGCGCGCCAGGGTGTAGGCCAGGTCGGGCAACGCCAGATCGTCATGTGCTCGCACCCAGCCGGCCAGCCGGCCGGCCGTGCGGCGCAGTTCATCGGCCGAGGTGGACGACAGCGGAAATATCAGCGGTTCCGTGGTCGACGATTCGGCCTGGGATACAACGGTTTTCAGGGCTTGTTCGGGTGCTTGTTCCACGATGGCGTGCACGTTGGTTCCCGACAGGCCGTACGACGAGACCGCCGCCCGTCGTGGGTGGTCCCCGTTGGTAGTCCACGGCGTAGTCTCAAGGGGCACAAAGAGTTTCGTATCGATCTTGGCCAGGTCATCGGGTAGCCGGGTGAAATGCAGATTCCGGGGAACCACACCGTGCTGCAGCGCCAGGATCGCCTTCATCATCCCGAGGGCTCCGGAGGCCGCCTGCGCATGGCCGAAGTTGGTCTTCACCGACGCCAGCGCGCAGGGCCCCTCGACGCCGTAAACGTCGGCCAGGCTGGCATATTCGATCGGGTCACCCACCGGGGTGCCGGGCCCGTGGGCCTCGACCATGGCAACCGTTCGGGCGTCGACACCCGCGGCGGCCAACGCCGCCTGATACACCGCGGTCTGCGCGGTCTTCGACGGGGTGGCGATATTCACGGTGTGACCGTCCTGATTGGCGGCGGTCCCCCGCACGACGGCCAGAATCCGGTCGCCATCGCGCAGCGCGTCGGACAGCCGCTTGAGTAACAGCATGACGCTGCCCTCGCCGCCCACGAACCCGTCGGCCGCGACGTCGAAGGCGTGGCAGCGCCCGGTCGGCGACAGCATGCCCTCGGCCGACCCCGCGGCGAATTTCCGCGGGTCCAACGCCAGCGTGGCGCCGCCGGCAAGGGCGAGGTCGCTTTCGCGCTCGTGCAGGCTGCGGCAAGCCAGGTGGATCGCGGTCAGGCCGGAAGAACAGGCGGTGTCCACGGTCAGTGCGGGACCGTGAACCCCCAGGGCGTAGGCGATGCGCCCGGAGGCCAGGCTGAAGTTGCTGCCGGAAAAGCCGTATGCCCCCTCGACGGAGTGCGCGTCGGCGGCCAGCAGTTGGTAGTCACCATGCGTCAATCCCATGAACACGCCGGTGCGCGAGTCGGCGATTCGCTCCCGCGTAAGACCGGCGTGTTCCATGGCCTCCCACGAGGTTTCCAGAAGTATCCGGTGTTGCGGATCCATCGCGGTCGCTTCCCGCTCGTTGATCCCGAAGAACTCGGGATCGAAGCCGGCGACGTCGTCGATGAATGCGCCCCACCGCGAGACCGACCGGCCCGGCACACCCGGCTCGGGATCGTAGTATTCGTCGGCGTCCCAGCGGTCGGGCGGGATCTCGGTAACCAGGTCGTCGCCGCGCAGCAACGCCTCCCACAACTGCTCCGGGGAATCGATGCCTCCCGGTAGCCGGCACGCCATGCCGATCACAGCAATGGGAGTGACAGGTGTGGCGCCGATCGGCGGCGAGTCGGCCGACGGCCAGCGCTGCATGACGTCGTCGATCGGGTAGGTAGTCATTTCGCGCCCTCACAGCAACGACTGAGTTGGCTGCCAGGGTCGTCGTCGAACGGATTGATACTCACCGGTCCTCCAAATCTCGCGTGGGCAAGGGCCGAACACATCGGTGCACAGCTGTTGCAAGCGCTCTGGGGCATCGCCCGGAACGGCTCGACAAGGTGCATGATTCAGAGCGTTGTGGTTTTGCAATCCTGTTGTCAGGCTTATCAAGTCGGTAGCGTAGTCAGGACCCGCACATAGAGTGGTCGACGCGAGCCAACAGAGTGGTGGCTGCGCCGGCGGCGGGCAGTACTCCACCAGAAACCGGATCGCTGCGCGGATCACGCTCTGCAACAGCATTTTTCGTCGACGCCGCACACTTCGGCCGTGGCCGCGACGAGCTAGATCTCCCCCGCGTCGACGGCTTTCCTGACTTCCTGCGCGCGGGCCACCTGCGCTGCCGTGTACCCGATCAGCAGCGCCACCGCGCCGAGCAGCACGACGACCCCGGCCAGCCACAACAGGCCGTAGGTGTAGCCGCGGTCCAGCGCATGTAACTGCGCGACGTTCATGGACTTCACCGGACCCAGGGTGCCGCCCAGCCGCAGCGTGTGCGATGTGATGGCGGCCTGGATGATGACCAGTACCAGCGGCCCGCCCAAGGTCTGCAGCATCACGGCAATCGCCGAGGTGGGCCCGATCCGGTCGGAGCCGACGCTGG
This sequence comes from Mycobacterium sp. 5-140-3-2, assembly GCF_035666375.1. NCBI lineage: Bacteria > Bacillati > Actinomycetota > Actinomycetes > Mycobacteriales > Mycobacteriaceae > Mycobacterium > Mycobacterium sp. 5-140-3-2. The sequence continues at coordinate 2,422,045 of NZ_CP142025.1, read as the reverse complement.
CGATCACCGACAGCGTGAGCGGGACGAAGATCGCGCCGATACCAAGGGCGCCGATGCTGAGCGGCACAAGCAGGTTCGGGAAGTACGGGATCCCGGCGTTGAGTGTCGCGCCGTACAGCGTTGCGATCAGAATCAGGCCGCTGCTGGCGAGCACCACCACCCGCGGCGGGAACCACATCACCAGCTTCGACGCCGCGCCGACCCCGATGGCCACCCCGATGCCGAACGGGATGAAGGCGACACCAGCGCGCAGCGGGCTGTAGCCCATGATGGTCTGCACATACATGCCGACCAGCACGGTCAGGCTGAACAGCACGCCACCGCCGAGGAACATGGCCGCGAACGCGGCCAGCCGGTTGCGGTCGAAGAACAGGCCGAACGGCACGATGGGGTTCTCGGCGGTGCGCTCCGCCACGACGAACGCCACGAGGGCGGCCAGGGCCACCAGGCCCGAACCGATCGTGATGGCCGACTGCCACCCGTGCTCCGGGCCCATCGACAGGCCGAACACCGCGGCGGTACAGCTCAACGTGGCCAGCGCGGCCCCGGTGGCGTCGAGCTTCATCCGCTCCTTCTGGGTTTCCTGCAGCATGATGACGGCCAGGCAGATCACCGCCAGCCCGATCGGCACGTTCACCAAAAACGCCAGCCGCCACGACACGTCGGTCAGCGCGCCGCCCACCACCAGGCCCAGCACCCCGCCGAGACCGGACATCGCGCCGAACACCCCTGTTGCGACGTTGCGTGCCGATCCCCTCGGGAACGTGGTCGCTATCAGCGCCAAATTGGTCGGCGCCATGATCGCGGAAGCCGCGCCGTGCAGCAGCCGCGCCGTTATCAGGGTCCCCCCGTCCCAGGCGATGCCGCACAAGGTCGAGGCGAAAGTGAACAGCGCGACCCCGACGATGAAAGCGCGCTTGCGGCCGATGGTGTCACCCAGGCGGCCACCCAGCAGCATCAGGCCACCGAAGGTCAGCATGTAGGCGGTAATCACCCAGCTCCGCCCGGCATCCGACAAGCCCAGCTCGTTCTGGATCCTGGGCAGCGCAAAGATCGCGACGGGGCCGTCCATCGCCACCATCAGTTGCATGCCGCCGATCGCGACAACGACGGCGACGAACGGGCGAGACCGCAGCAAAGGCGGAAGGCGCCTCTTCGCGGGGCGCGGCGCGCTCGGTTTGACGGCCATCATTCTGTGCGCGCACCTTCGAGTTCTAATAGAACTTTGAGTTGTTGGCCATACTGGGTGAGCGATTCTGTATTCAGCATTTCTTGATGCCTGGAATCGACCGCGTAGCAATGGATTTCGCCAGTAATGTGAGGTCGCCAACTTTGCAGCGGAGACGAACTCTGGTCGTCGTCATCCCCCACGGCAGCGAAAACGTCCACGTCACCGTTGAAAACCCCTGGTTCATGGTCTCGGGCCAACGCCAGATTCGTGTCGTCGTTGCGGACGATCGAATCGAGGAGCGGCTTGTATCGAGCCAATTCGACGATTCCTCGTTCGCGGAGTAGTTCTTCTGCAAGCTCGTAGGTGAGCGGCTCATCGGGAATGTCGATGCGGCAGAACCGCAAAACTTCTTCCAGCGCCTTCTCGACCAACACATCGCTGTTCAGGACGTCGCTGTTCGGGACGGTCAGGAGGGCGTCGAGAAGGATCAGGCGTGCGATCGAGCATCCGCGTCGCTGGAGCTCGATGGCGATCTCATGGGCGACGACGCCTCCGAAAGACCAGCCGAGAAGGTTGTAGGGCCCGGTCGGATCGACCCCCTGAATCCGGTCGGCATAGTTTTTCGCCATGTCGCGGATTGACGCGGGTTCGGCCTCGCCGTTTTGCGGGGCTTGCTGAATTCCGATGACCGGGCAGTCCAGGTAATTTCCGAGGGCGTGATACGGCCAGCTCAGCCCGCTCGCGGGATGGATGCAGAACAGCGGAATACCGGTGCCCTCCTTGAGGAACTCGACGGGCACGACTTCCACCTCGCCGGCATCTTGGGCCAATTCCCGGCTCAAGCTCCTGACGGACGGCGCGTGGAACAGCGTGCGCACCGCGAGGCCGGCGTCCAGGGATTTGTTGATGGCGGCGATGACGCGCATCGCCGATAGCGAATCCCCACCCAGATCGAAGAAGGAGTCGTCGACCCCGACGCGCTCGAGCCCGAGCACCTGGGCGTAGATGCCGGCCACGATCTCCTCGGTGGGCGTGGCCGGGGCCCGGTAGCGATCACCCTCGCAGTACTCGGGCGCCGGAAGCGCCCGGGTGTCCAGTTTGCCGTTGACCGTCAACGGCAGCGCGTCGATCACCACCACCGCCGCCGGGACCATGTAGGCCGGCAGCCGCTGACCCAGCCGGGCCCGAACATCGGCCGGGTCAGCGGTGCCGGTGAGATAGCCGACGAGGCGCTTGTCACCGGGGCGGTCCTCGCGGGCGATCACCGCCGCCTGCTCCACCCCATCCAGCGCGGCCAGCGCCGCGCGGATCTCACCGAGTTCAATGCGATACCCGCGGACCTTGACCTGCTCATCGGCCCGACCCAGATAATCCAGCTGCCCGTCGCGCCCCCAACTCACCAAATCCCCGGTGCGATACATCCGTTGTCCCGGCGCGCCAAACGGGCACGCCACAAACCGCGACGCCGTCAACCCCGGGCGGCGCACATATCCGATACCGACGCCGGTACCGGCCACATACAACTCCCCGACCACCCCGACCGGCACCGGACGCAGCCACCGGTCCAGCACGAAGAACGCCGCGCCGGGTACCGGCGAACCGATCGGCACGACATCCGACCCGGCGGTCAGCGGCGCGCTCAAGGCCACCCACATCGTCGTCTCGGTCGGGCCGTATTCGTTGATCATCACGCGCCCGGGTGCCCACCGTTCGGTCAGCTCGGCGGGGCAGGCCTCGCCGCCCACCAGCAGGGCCACCGACTCCAGACCCTCCGGCGACAACGTCCCCACCGCCGAGGGGGTTTGGCATAGGACGCTGACCTGTTCGGTGATCAGCAGCGCGCGGAAGTCTTCCGGTGCGGCCGCCACCGACTCGGGCACCACCACCAACCGCCCACCGTGTAGGAGGGCGCCGTAGATCTCCCACCCCGAGATGTCGAAGCTGTAGGAGTGCCACTGCGACCACACCTGCTCGGGCCCGGCCAAACTCGGATCAAGAGACCCGAGCAGCTCGGTGACGTTGCGGTGGGTGATGGCGACGCCTTTGGGCACACCGGTGGTGCCCGACGTGTAGATCACGTAAGCGATGTCATCGGGATCCGGCGTCGGCAATCCCGTGTCGGGGAAGCCGTCAATGCGGGGATCGGCCACATCGATGACCGTTAGGTCGCACCCATCCAGCCGCCCGGCCAGCGCCGCGGTGGTGATCGCGGCGATCGGCGCGGCATCGGCCACGACGAACGCGATCCGCTCCGCCGGATGCGCGGGGTCGATCGGCAGATAGGCCGCTCCGGTCTTGAGCACCGCCAACATTGCTACGACTGCCTCGGCGCAACGGTTGAACAGCAGCGCCACGCACTGTCCCGGACCCGCGCCTTGGGCGGTCAGCAGGTGCGCCAGCAGGTTCGACGCCTCGTCGAGCTCCCGGTAGGTCATCGACCGGCCGTCGGAGCTGATCGCCACGGCCTCCGGGGCGCGGGTGAGCTGCGCGGCGAACACCGCCGGAATCGACGGCGAGGGTGACGCCGTCGGGGTCAACGCCGCCCGGTTGCCGATCTCATCCAGCCGAGCGTGCTCGCCCGCGTCCAGCACGTCCACGGACGACAACACTCGGGACGGCTCGGCGGTGACCGCGATCAGCACTCGCTCCAGCCGCTCGATCAGCGCTTCGATGGTGGCCGCGTCGAACACGTCGGTGCGGAACTCCACCGAGCCGCCGATGCCAGCGGGATCACCGGCGGAAGTCCAGCGTTCGCCCAACGTGAAGGTCAGGTCCATCCGGGCAACCCGGGTGTCCGCCGCCAGCGGTGTGACCTGCAGATCACCCAGGGTCAGCCCGGCGGGGACGCCGTCCTCCCGCGCGAAGTTCTGCCAGGCCAATACCGCCTGTATCAGCGGGTGGTGGGCCAGGCTTCGGGTCGGGTTGAGCCGCTCCACGAGCACCTCGAAGGGCACGTCCTGGTGCTCGTAGGCGGCCAGACTGCGCGCGCGCACCTGATCCAGGGATTCGGTGAAGCTCGGGTCGCCGGCCAGGTCGACCCGCAACACCAGGGTGTTGACGAAAAAGCCCACCAATCCATCGAGTGCGGGATCATCGCGCCCGGCGATCGCGAATCCGACCGCCACGTCGCTGCTGGCGGTCACCTTGGCCAGCAGTACGGCCAGGGCGGCCTGGATCACCATGAAGCTGGTCGCGTTGTGCTCCCGGGCCACCGCGCGCACCCGCTGCTGCAGCTCGGGCGGCCACTCCACCATGACGCTGGCGCCGCGGTAGTCGGCCATGGGCGGATAGGGCCGATCGGTGGGCAGCGCCAGGCGCTCGGGCAGCCCGGCCAGCTCCTGCTCCCAGTACGCCAGCTGGGCGGCGATCGGGCTGTCGCTGTCGGTGACATCACCGAGCTGGGTGCGCTGCCACAGCGTGTAATCGGCGTACTGCACCGGCAACGGCGCCCAACCGGGTGCCTGCCCCGCACACCGGCTGGCGTACGCCACCGCCAGATCAGCCACCAGCGGCGACATCGACAAGCCGTCGGCGGCGATGTGGTGCACCACGGCCACCAGCACGTGTTCGTCGTCCGCGATGCGGAAAAGCCGTGCCCGCAAAGGAATCTCGGTGGCCAGATCGAACGAGTGACGCACCGTCGGGTCGACGGCCTCCTGCAGCCGGGTTTCCGGCCAGTCGGTGGCATCGACGACCTGCCAACCGAAGTCGGCCTGCTCGATCGGGATAACCACCTGTTCGGGTATCCCGTCGATGGCCGGGAAGAGGGTGCGTAGGGTCTCCTGGCGGGCTACCACATCGGCGAGCGCCGCCCCTAACGCCTCGGCATCCAGCCGTCCGCTGAGGCGCAGCGCCACCGCCATGTTGTAGATCGGCGAAGGCCCCAGCAACTGGTCGATGAACCACAAGCGTTGCTGGGCAAACGACAACGGCACCACCTCAGGCCGCTCCAGAGCCACCACCGGCTGGCGTCGACCGCCGCCTCCGCCGACGCGGAGCGCCAACTGGCCAACCGTGGGCGCTTCGAACACGGTGCGCACCGAAAGTTCTGCCTTCAGACCCATCTCGATCGCGGCGACCAAGCGCATCGCCAGCAGCGAATCCCCACCCAGATCGAAGAACGACTGGTCGACCCCGACGCGCTCAATCCCGAGGACCTCGGCGAACGCGCCGGCCAGGATCTCTTCGACCGGGTTGGCCGGCGCGCGATAACCGGCGCTCTGGTATTCGGGTGCGGGCAGGGCGCGGGTATCGAGTTTGCCGTTGACCGTCAACGGCAGCGCGTCGAGCACGACCACCGCGGCCGGCACCATATATTCCGGTAGCCGCTCGCCCAGCGCGGTACGCAGCTCGCCGGGATCGACGGTGCCGGTGATGTAGGCGACCAGGCGTTTGTCGCCGGGGCGGTCCTCGCGGGCGATGACCACCGCCTGATCCACCCCACTCAGCGCGGTCAGGGCGGTCTGAATTTCGCCGAGTTCGATGCGGTAGCCGCGGATCTTGACCTGCTCATCGGCGCGCCCCAGGTAATCCAGCTGCCCGTCGGCGCGCCAGCGCACCAGATCCCCGGTGCGATACATCCGTTGGCCCGGCGCCCCGAATGGGCAGGCGACAAACCGTGATGCGGTCAATGACGCACGACCCGCATACCCGGCCGCCACCCCGGCACCGGCCACATACAACTCACCGACCACCCCCGCGGGCACGGGATGCAACCAGCCGTCGAGGACGAACAGGGCGGCCCCCGGTACCGGCGCACCGATGGGCACCACACTCGAGCCGGCCTTTAAGGGCGCGCTGATCGCCACGCACATCGTGGTCTCGGTCGGGCCATAGGCGTTGACCATCACCCGCCCCGGCGCCCACCGATCCACCACCTCGGCCGGACACGCCTCACCCACTACCGCCAAGGCCAGCGACTCCAAACCGTCGGTGGGCAGCGCCGCCACCGCCGATGGCGTCTGGGTCAACACGCTGACGCCTTCGGCGACCAGCACCCGATGCAGATCCTGCGGTGAGGCGCTCACCGCCTCGGGCACCACCACCAGCCGGCCACCGCGCAGCAGGGCCCCGAAGATCTCCCACACCGACACATCGAACGCCAACGAATGACACAGCGCCCACACCCCCGCGGCCGGCAGCCCGGCCCGCAACGACCCCAACAACTGGGTCACGTTGCGATGGCTGATCCCAACACCTTTGGGCACCCCGGTGGTGCCCGAGGTGTAAATCACATACGCGATGTCGTCCGGGGCCGGCCCCGACAAATCCGTGTCCGGTTGGGCGTCGATGGCGGGATCGTTGACGTCGATGACCGCCACGTCATGGCCGTCGAGCCGCTCGGTCAGCGCCGCGGTGGTGATCGCCGCGATCGGCGCGGCATCGGCGAGCACGAAGCCGATCCGCTCCGCGGGCAGGCCCGGGTCGATCGGCAAGTACGCCGCCCCCGTCTTGAGCACCGCCAGGATCGCCACTACCGCCTCGGCCGACCGCGACAACACCACCGCCACAGTCCGCCCCGGCCCCGCCCCCCGCCCAACAAGCAGATGCGCCAGCCGATTCGACGCCTCATCAAGCTCGCGGTAGGTCACCGACAGTCCTTCACTGACCACCGCCACGGCATCCGGAATCCGGGCCACCTGGGCGGCGAACAACTCCGGCACCGACACCGCAACGCTGTGCGGAATGGCCAAAACCGCCTTATTACCAAGCTCTTCCAGGCGAGCGCGCTCACCCTCACCCAGCACATCCACCGACGACAACCGCCGACCCGCATCGGCGGCCATCCCCACCAATACCCGCTCCAACCGACCGATCAACGCCAAGACGCTGTCCGCGTCGAACACGTCGGTGCGAAATTCGACTTGCCCCGAAATCCCGGCGGGCTCACCGGCGTCGGTCCAGCATTCTTTGAGGAAGAAGACGAGATCCATTTTCGCGGTCTGGGTGTCCCCGAGCAGCGGCGTGACCTGAAGGTCTCCCAAGCTCAGCCCGGTCTCGGGGACGCTGACCTGTCCCGGAAAGTTGTTCCAGCCCAACATCACCTGGACCAGCGGGTGGTGGGCCAACGATCGGGTGGGGTTGAGCCGCTCGACGAGTACCTCGAACGGCACGTCCTGGTGCTCGTAGGCGGCCAGCCCGCGTGATCGCACCTGCGCCAGCAGCTCGGCGACGGTGGGATCGCCGGCAAGATCGACACGCAGCACCAAGGTGTTGACGAAGAATCCCACCAGCTCGTCGAGCGCGGGATCGCGGCGCCCGGCGATCGCGAATCCCACCGCCACATCGCTGCTGGCGCTGAGCTTCGACAGCAGCACCGCCAGGGCGGCCTGCGTCACCATGAATCCGGTCGCGTTGTGTTCGCGGGCCATCCGCGCAATCTGCTGCTGCAACAACGCCGGCCACTCGACGGTCACCCTGGCGCCGCGCTGATCGGCCACCGGCGGATAGGGCCGGTCGGTGGGCAGCTGCAGCCGCTCGGGCATCCCGGCCAGCGTCTGCTCCCAGTAGGCCAGCTGCGCGGCGATGCGGCTTTCACTGTCGTCGAGATCGCCAAACTGCGCGCGCTGCCACAGCGTGTAGTCGACATACTGCACCGGCAATGGGGCCCAGTCGGGGGCCCGGCGCGCGCACCGGCTTGCATAGGCCACACTCATGTCTCGCACCAGGCGGGTCGTCGACCAACCGTCGGCGGCGATTTCGTGCAGCACGGCCACCATCACGTGTTCATCGTCGGCGACGCGGAAAAGCCGTGCCCGCAACGGGATCTCGGTGGCCAGGTCAAACCCGTAGCGCACCACGGCGCCGACGGCGTCCTCCACCTGGCCAGCCGGCCATCCGGTGGCATCAACGACGTCCCAGCCGAAATCGGCCTGGTCGGCGGGCACCACCAGTTGCTGCGGTATCCCGTCGACCGCCCGGAACAGGGTGCGCAGGCTCTCATGGCGGCTGACCACATCGACCAGCGCCGCACCCAGCGCGTCCGCATCGAGGCGCCCACTCAGCCGCAACGGCACCACCACGTTGTAAAGCGGTGAAGGCCCTTGCAATTGGTCGATAAACCACAACCGACTCTGGGCAAACGACAACGGAATCACCGCCGGCCGCTCCGCCGGCACCAGCGGCTCCAGGCCTCCGCCCTGACCGATACGGGGCGCCAATTCGGCAACCGTGGGGGCCTCGAACACGGCACGCACCGACAGGTCGGCATCCAGAACGTTGTTGACCGCGGCGATCAGCCGCATCGCCGACAGCGAATCCCCACCCAGGTCGAAGAACGAGTCGTCGGCCCCGACCTTGTCGATCGCCAGCACCTCGGCGAACAGGCCGGCGACGATCTTTTCGGTCTGGGTCTGCGGCGCTCGGAAGACTGTGGTGGCAAAAACGGGCGCCGGCAAGGCCTTACGGTCGATCTTGCCCGAGGACGTCATCGGGAACTCGTCGAGCACCACGATGTGCGTCGGCACCATGTACTCGGGCAACCACGCGCTCAACTGCTGACGCACGGCGGTGATTTTGGTGTTGGTCTGCGGGTCGTTGGCGTGACTGGTGACTCGGTGGGCCGCGTCGGGCGGCAGATACAGATCGGTCAGCGCCCAGCTCCGCTCAGCGTCGGCGGCAGTGACGAACACCGCGTCCACGGTGCCCGGTTGGGCTCCCCAGGTGACCGCGACGCGGTATCCGGCACTCTCGCCAAGGCGGTGGAGCTGTTCGGGGACAACGGCGTCCGCGCTCTCGGCCAGGGCCAGCGCGTCGGACAGGGCGAGCCCGTCGGCGAGGGCGTGTTCGGCATGCACGTCGCTGATCACTCCCGCGCGGGGGATCTCGGTGACGCGAACAATGGCGGGACGCTCGGCCACCAACCGGTCGTTCAGCCCGCCCAGGCCCGCGCACTGGGCCCACGCCCAGCTGTCTGCGCCGGCCAGTGAGCGCACCGGCGCCGGGGTTTTAAAGACGACGAGGTCGTAGCGATACCGGTTGAGTTCGTTGTCGGCCGCGCCGCGCTTGACTTCAATATCCAGCCCGGCCACCGATGCATGGCCAGCGGCCCAGGCGGTGAAAAACTCTGGGGCCAATAGTAATTCGGCTTCGCCGAGCATGGCGCGCTGAACTCGTTGGCGAATCTCGTCAACGTCGGCGGTGTCGTTGGCGGCCCGGACAAGCGCGACGCCGGTTTGAAACGCGCCCTGCAGGCTGTGATTACGCACGTCGCCGACGAACAGTGCCCCGCCTGGTGCCAGCAATCGCATCGCGACCGCCAGCACGTCGGTGAGATAGCGCGCGCTCGGGAAGTACTGGACCACCGAGTTGAGCACCACCACATCGAAATGGCTCTCCGGCAACGCATCTGCCACATCGGCGGGCTGCACCCGCAACCGCACCCGATCCCCCCACGGCTGCCCGGCCACGGCGGCCTGCAGCCTCTGGATCGTCGGCGCGGAGAAGTCCGTGGCCCAGTACTCGGCACAGACCGGCGCCAACTGGGAAAGCAATAGCCCCGAACCCACGCCGATCTCCAGCACCCGCGCGGGATGCAACTCGAGGATCCGATCCACCGTGGCCGAACGCCACTCGATCATCTCCTCGAGCGGGATCGGATCGTCGGTGTAGCTGCTGTTCCAGCCGCGGAAATCCATGCCGAATTCCGGCGCGTCCACGTCGGCGCCATACGCCTCGTCATACAGGTGTTGCCACGCTTGGACGGTTTCGGCGTCGTGCTCGGCGGTGGTGGCCTGCTCGAGGGTGACATAGGCGACGAGGTGCGAGCCGGTTCTGCTCTCGTGCACGCTGGCGGCCGCCCGGGCGACCTGCGGGCAGCCCAGCAAGGTGTTTTCGATTTCGCCCAGTTCGATGCGGTGCCCGCGCAGCTTGATCTGAGCGTCGGCACGGCCGAGGTAGTCCAGGGTTCCGTCGAGCGTCCAGCGCGCCAGGTCGCCGGTGCGATACAGCCGCGCGCCCGCGGGCCCGTAGGGATCGGCCACGAACCGTTCCGCGGTCAGATCCGCGCGGCCCAGGTAGCCGCGCGCCAGCGCCGGTCCGCCCAGATACAACTCGCCGATCACCCCGATGGGGGCGGGGTTCAGCCGCGCGTCGAGCACCAGCGCGCGCATCCCCGGGAGCGGGCTGCCGATGCGGACCGGCTGCCCCGCCACGAGCGGCACCGTGGTGGCCCAGATTGTGGCCTCGGTCGGGCCGTAGCCGTTGAACATGCGCCGCCCCGGCGCCCACGCGGCCACCAACTCGTCGGGGCAGGCCTCACCGCCGACGATCAAGGTGGACAACACATCCAGCCGGCTTCGATCCAGCGACGACAGCAACGTCGGGGTCATCACGGCCGCGTTGACCCGTTGCTCCTGCAGCAATGCGGTCAACGCCTCGCCGGCATACACCTCCGGCGGCGCGACCACCAACGCGCCGCGCGAACCCACCGCGACCAACAACTCACCGAGCGCGGCGTCGAATGTCGGGGAGAGCACCGCCAGCATTCGGGTGTCCGCGCCCAGCCCAAACGCCTCGCGGTGCGCCGCGGCGACCCCGGGCAGACCGCCGTGGGTGACCGCCACGCCCTTCGGGGTGCCGGTGGACCCCGACGTGAAGATCACATACGCGGTGTTGTCCGGTCCCAACTCCGCCAGCCGGTCGGCGTCCGTGATCGGTTCGGCGCACCGCCCGGACAGGTCCAGGCCGTCGATGCGCAGCACCGGGCGCGTGCCGGCGCCGGCCACCGTGTCTGCGTCGCGGGTCAACACGCACACCGCGCCCACGGCGTCCAGCACCGTCACGATCCGCTCGACCGGGTGAGCGGGATCCACCGGCACATACACGCCGCCGGCTTTCTGCACCGCCCACCACGCCACCACGAGTTCCGTGGACCGGCCCATCGCCACGCCCACCGCGCGTTCGGGGCCCACCCCCGCCTCGATCAGCACCCGCGCCATCCGCGTCGACCACGTGTCGAGCTCGCGGTAGGACAAGCTCCGGGCCCGATCCACGATCGCCACCGCGTCCGGGTCGGCGGCCACCGCCGCGTCCAACAACTCCGGCGCCACCCCCGCCGGCGCCCCAACTCCGGCGCCAGACCACCGCGACAGCACCAGATCACGCTCGTCGCGATCCAGCAGCGCCAGGTCGCCCACCACCACCGACGCATCCGCGACGACCGCTTCGATCACCCGCGTGAACCAGGTGACGAAGCGCTCGATGGTGGCCCGTTCATACAGGTCCGTGGCATAGGTCACGACCCCGGCGGCCATCGGTGCGGCCGGGTCGTCGGAGGGCACCTCCCGCAGGTCGACATCCAGATCGAATTTGGCGGTGCGGCTGTCCACCGCCAGCGGCTCGACGCTGAGCCCGTCGAGCGCCACCTCGGGGCGCACATTGTTCTGGAAGGCCAGGGCCACCTGAAACAGCGGATGGTGCGCCGTGGAGCGCACCGGGTTGAGCTGCTCGACCAGTCGCTCGAACGGCACATCCTGATTGGTGTAGGCGTCCAGCGCCTTCTGGCGCACCTGCTCGAGCACATCGCTGAACCGGTGCGCAGGCCTCACACCCACCCGCAGCACCCAGGTGTTGACGAAGAACCCGACCAGCTCATCCAGCGCCGCATCCATCCGCCCGGCGATCGGGGTGCCCATGGTCACGTCCTCGCCGACCCCGGCCCGGTGCAGGACCACCACCATGGCCGCCTGCAACACCATCGAGGCGGTCGCGTTATGCGCCGCCGCCAACGCCTTGATCCCCGCCCACAGCCGCGGGTCGAGGTGCATGTCCACCGCATCGCCGCGGTAGCTGGGCACCGGCGGGCGCGCCCGATCCGTCGGCAGCGACACCACCTCGGGCAAATCGGCCAACTCCTGCCGCCAATAGGCCAGCTGCCCGGCAATCACACTGTCGGGATCGGACTCGACGCCCAACCAATCCCGTTGCCAGAGCGTGTAATCGGCGTACTGCACCGGCAACGGCGCCCATTGCGGGGCCCGGCCCCCCCGCCGCGCCAGATAGGCCTCGCCGATATCCCGGGCCATCGGAGCCAGTGACCAGCCGTCAAATGCGATGTGGTGCACCACAATTCCCACGACATGCTGCTCGGGGCCCACCTCATAGATCTGCGCGCGAATCGGGATCTCGGTTGCCAGATCGAACCGATATCCCGCCAGTTCCACCAACTCGCCGAGCAGATCCTGTTCGGTCAACGACACCACTGCCGCGTCGCCACGCCGCCACATCCCGGCCTCGGCCGACAGCACCTGCTGGAACGGCACACCGTCCATGTCGGGAAATATGGTGCGCAGCGCCTCGTGGCGGGCGATGACGTCATCGACGGCCGCCGTCAACGCCTCGACGTCCAGCGCCCCGCTGATCCGAAACGCGGTCGGCATGTTGTAGGTCGCCACCCCGCCCTCGAACCGGTCGAGGAACCACAACCGGCTCTGCGCATACGACAACGGCACCATCGGCGGCCGCGTGCCGGCCACCAACGGCTGACGCGTACCGCCGTCCCCGCCGATACGGGGCGCCAACTGGGCAACGGTGGGTGACTCGAACACGGTGCGCACCGCGAGGCCGGCGTCCAGGGATTTGTTGATGGCGGCGATGACGCGCATGGCTGATAGGGAATCCCCGCCCAGGTCGAAGAAGGAGTCGTCGACCCCGACGCGCTCGAGCCCGAGCACCTGGGCGTAGATGCCGGCCACGATCTCCTCGGTGGGCGTGGCCGGGGCCCGGTAGCGATCGCCCTCGCAGTACTCGGGCGCCGGAAGCGCCCGGGTGTCCAGTTTGCCGTTGACCGTCAACGGCAGCGCGTCGATCACCACCACCGCCGCCGGGACCATGTAGGCCGGCAGCCGCTGACCCAGCCGGGCCCGAACATCGGCCGGGTCAGCGGTGCCGGTGACATAGCCGACGAGGCGCTTGTCACCGGGGCGGTCCTCGCGGGCGATCACCGCCGCCTGCTCCACCCCATCCAGGGCGGCCAGCGCCGCGCGGATCTCACCGAGTTCAATGCGATACCCGCGGATCTTGACCTGCTCATCGGCCCGACCCAGATAATCCAGCTGCCCGTCGCGCCCCCAACTCACCAAATCCCCGGTGCGATACATCCGTTGTCCCGGCGCGCCGAACGGGCACGCCACAAACCGCGAACCGGTCAAAGCGGCCCGGCCCAGGTATCCGTACGCCAGCCCGCCGCCGGCCACATACAACTCCCCGACCACCCCGACCGGCACCGGACGCAACGACGCGTCCAGCACAAAAAAGCCAAGGTGCACCAACGGCACCCCGATGGGGCTGACACTGCGGTCGACGTCGGCGACGCTGATCTCGCGGAACGAGGCATGCACGGTCGTCTCGGTGATGCCGTACATGTTGATAAGCCGCGGTGACCGGCGGTGGCGGTCCAACCAGGTTCCCAGGCGCTGGGGTTCTAGCGCCTCGCCGCCGAACACCACCGTCTCGAGCTTCAGCTGAGATCCCCGCTCGGGTGCCCGCGCATCGGCGGTTTGCAGCGCATAAAACGCCGACGGCGTCTGGCTCAATACGCTGACCTGTTCGGCGATGAGCAACGCGTGCAGGTCTTCGGGTGAGCGCGTCACGGACTCCGGTACCACCACCAGCCGCCCGCCGTGCAACAGCGCACCGAAGATCTCCCACACCGAGTAGTCGAAGGCCAGCGAATGGCACTGCGTCCACACCTGCTCCGGCGACAGCTCCAGGTCGGCGCTCAGTGCCGTCAGCAGGCGGGTCACGTTGTGGTGGGGAATGGCAACGCCTTTGGGAACCCCGGTGGTGCCCGACGTGTAGATCAGGTAGGCGATCTCCTCGGCAGCCGGCGTCGGCAGGCCCGTGCACGGGCAGCCCAGGATGCGCGGATCGTCGACATCGATGACCGGCAGGTCACGGCCGTCGAACCGGTCAACCAGCCCTGTGGTGGTGATCGCCGCGATCGGTCCGGCATCGGCAACCATGAACTCCATTCGCGCCGTCGGGTGCGCCGGATCGATCGCCAGATACGCCGCCCCGGTCTTGAGCACCGCCATTACCGCCACGACCGCCCCGGCCGACCGTGGCAAGAGCAGCGCCACACACTGTCCCGGGCCGGCGCCCAGGGCGGCCAACAGGTGCGCCAACCGGTTCGACGCCTCGTCGAGCTCCCGGTAGGTCGTCGACCGGCCTTCAAAAGTGATCGCCGCCGCCTCCGGCGTGCGCGCCACCTGAGCGGCGAACACCGCCGGAATCGACGCCGCGGTTGGCACCGGCCGGGCCAACACCGCCCGGTTACCGATCTTGTCCAGGTGTGCGCGCTCAGCGGCATCCAGGACATCCACCGACGACAATCGCCGGCTGGGATCGGCGGTCATCGCCGCCAGCACCCGCTCCAACCGCTCGATCAATACCTCGATGCTGGCCGCGTCGAACACGTCGGTGCGGAACTCCACATCCCCGGCGATCCCGGCGGGCTCACCAGCCTCGGTGAACCGTTCGGCCAGCGTGAATGTCAGATCCATGCGCGCCGACTGAGTGTCCACCGGCAAACGCGTGACCTGTAGCTCACCCAAGTCCAGCCCGGCGGCGGGATCGCTGGTGTGGCCGGGGAAGTTCTGCCAGGCCAACACCACCTGTATCAGCGGGTGGTGCGCCAGGCTTCGGGTCGGGTTGAGGCGCTCCACGAGCACCTCGAAGGGCACGTCCTGGTGCTCGTAGGCGGCCACGCTGCGCGCCCGCACCTGAGCGAGCAACTCGGCCACGGTGGGATCCCCGGCCGCATCGACCCGCAGCACGAGGGTGTTGATGAAAAACCCCACCAGCTCGTCGAGCGCCGGGTCGCGCCGCCCGGCGATCGCGAACCCGACCGCCACATCGCTGCTGGCGGTCAGCTTGGACAGCAGTGCGGCCAGGGCGGCCTGGATCACCATGAACCTGGTCGCGTTGTGCTCACGGGCCACTTGAGCAATCCGCAGCTGCAGCTCAACCGGCCAGTCCACGACCACGCTGGCGCCGCGGTAATCGGCCACGGGCGGATATGGCCGGTCGGTGGGCAATGCCAGGCGCTCGGGCAGCCCGGCCAGCTCCTGCTCCCAGTACGCCAGCTGCGCGGCGATCGGGCTGTCGCTGTCGGTGACGTCACCGAGCTGGGTGCGCTGCCACAGCGTGTAATCGGCGTACTGCACGGGCAATGGCGCCCAACCGGGTGCCTGCCCCGCATACCGGCTGGCATAAGCCAGTCCCAGATCACGCACCAGAGCGGTGATCGACCAGCCGTCGGCGGCGATGTGGTGCACCACGGCCACCAGCACGTGTTCGTCGTCGGCGATGCGGAAAAGCCGTGCCCGCAAAGGAATCTCGGTGGCCAAATCGAACGTGTGGCACGCTGTGGCTTTGACGGCCTCACTCAGCCGGCTTTCCGACCAGCCGGTGGCATCAATGATCTGCCAGCCGAAATCGACTTCTTCCCTTGGGATAACCATCTGCTGCGGTGTTCCGTTGGGCGCCGCAAAGAGCGTGCGGAGGCTCTCATGGCGGGCCACGACGTCGGACAGCGCCGCCCCTAACGCCTCGGCATCCAGCGGTCCGCTGAGCCGCAACGCCGCCGGTATGTTGTAGATCGGTGAAGGCCCTTGCAGTTGGTCGATGAACCACAAGCGTTGCTGGGCAAACGACAACGGCACCACCGCGGGCCGCTCAACCGCCACCACGGGCTCGCGTCGACCGCCATCCCCGGCGACGCGGAGCGCCAACTGGCCAACCGTGGGCGCGTCAAACAGGGCGGGTACCGAAAGCTCGGCATCGAGGCTGGTGTTGATTACGGCGACCAGGCGCGTCGCCAGCAGCGAGTCGCCACCCAGATCGAAGAACGACTGGTCGACCCCGACGCGCTCAATCCCGAGGACCTCGGCGAACGCGCCGGCCAGGATCTCTTCGACCGGGTTGGCCGGCGCGCGATAACCGGCGCTCTGGTATTCGGGTGCGGGCAGGGCGCGGGTATCGAGTTTGCCGTTGACCGTCAACGGCAGCGCGTCGAGCACGACCACCGCGGCCGGCACCATATATTCCGGTAGCCGCTCGCCCAGCGCGGTACGCAGCTCGCCGGGATCGACGGTGCCGGTGCCGGATTCGGTGATGTAGGCGACCAGGCGTTTGTCGCCGGGGCGGTCCTCGCGGGCGATGACCACCGCCTGATCCACCTGACTCAGCGCGGTCAGGGCGGTCTGAATTTCGCCGAGCTCGATGCGATAGCCGCGGATCTTGACCTGCTCATCGGCGCGCCCCAGATAATCCAGCTGCCCATCGGCGCGCCAACGCACCAGATCCCCGGTGCGATACATCCGTTGGCCCGGCGCTCCGAATGGGCAGGCCACAAACCGCGACCCGGTCAACCCTGGTCGGCCCACATAGCCGCATCCCACGCCGCGACCGGCCACATACAGCTCGCCGACCACACCGGCCGGCACCGGGCGCAACCACCCATCGAGCACGAACAACGCCGCCCCCGCCACCGGCGCACCGATGGGCACCACACTCGAGCCGGCCTTTAAGGGCGCGCTGATCGCCACGCACATCGTGGTCTCGGTCGGGCCATAGGCGTTGACCATCACCCGCCCCGGCGCCCACCGATCCACCACCTCGGCCGGACACGCCTCACCCACTACCGCCAAGGCCACCGACTCCAGCCCCTCGACCGGCAGCGCGGCCACCGCCGACGGCGTCTGGGTCAACACGCTGACGCCTTCGGCGACCAGCACCCGATGCAGATCCTGCGGTGAGGCGCTCACCGCCTCGGGCACCACCACCAGCCGGCCACCGCGCAGCAGGGCACCGAAGATCTCCCACACCGACACGTCGAACGCCAACGAATGACACAGCGCCCACACCCCCGCGGCCGGCAGCCCGGCCCGCAACGACCCCAACAACTGGGTCACGTTGCGATGGCTGATCCCAACACCTTTGGGCACCCCGGTGGTGCCCGAGGTGTAAATCACATACGCGATATCCTCAGGCTCCGGGCCCCGCAACCCCGTACACGGTTGGGCGTCGATGGCGGGATCGTTGACGTCGATGACCGCCACGTCATGGCCGTCGAGCCGCTCGGTCAGCGCCGCGGTGGTGATCGCCGCGATCGGCGCGGCATCGGCGAGCACGAAGCCGATCCGCTCCGCGGGCAGACCCGGGTCGATCGGCAAATACGCCGCCCCCGTCTTGAGCACCGCCAGGATCGCTACCACCGCCTCGGCCGACCGCGACAACACCACCGCCACAGTCCGCCCCGGCCCCGCACCCCGCCCAACAAGCAGGTGCGCCAACCGATTCGACACCTCATCCAGCTCGCGATACGTCAGCGACTGGTCCTCGCACACCACCGCCACGGCATCCGGAATCCGGGCCACCTGGGTGGCGAACAATGCCGGCACCGACACCGCAACACCGTGCGGGCTCGTTAAAACCGCTTTATTACCAAGCTCTTCCAGGCGCGCGCGCTCACCCTCACCCAGCACATCCACCGACGACAACCGCCGACCCGCATCGGCCGCCATCCCCACCAACACCCGCTCCAACCGACCGACCAAATCGCGGATGTCACAACGAGAAAGCCACTGCCCAGCGCCGCCGAACCCACTCGTCTTCGCGCCGGGTTGCAGGCCGAGGAAGAGCCGATCGTGGTCGCTGAAGAAGTCCAGCCCACATTGATCGACGAGATTCGTATGGGTCAGGGTGCCAGAAATCTTGGCACCGGCGATATTCGCCAGATTTGTAGTCGGGATGAAATTGAGGATTACGCGATTCGACCTCTGCGCGGAGCCGCGGGGTCGCCTGTACTCGATGAGATGCACCGGGAACCGCTGATGGTCCAACGCTTCTCGCAGTCGCCTGTCGACATGCTCACAAAAACTGGCAATCGTGGATTCCGGCGAAGCCTTCAAGACTAATGGGACGAACCCGGTAACCATTCCGGGCACCGTCTGTGTCTCCGGACGGACCCGCCTGCTTACCGGAAAATCGAAAACCACCTCCGAGCCCTCGACGTCGCACCCTCCCACCAGGAGCGCGCATGCCGCGGCAATCACCGACGAGCGACGCACCCCCAACGCCTGCGACAACTCTCGGATCCCAGAGACAGCAACAGGGTCCAATTCCACCGGTGCAGAAGATTCGTAGGGTTCACGGCCGTCCGCGGCGGGCGCCAACCCATAAGGCGGTTCGCTTTCGGCCGGCAGGTTCTTGGTCCAATAGGCCTGATCGTCGAGATAATCGGTGGACGCTTCGTATTCCGCCTCGCAAGCAATCAGATCACTCAGCGATCCGAAAAAAGCGGGGGGAATCGGCGCGCCCGACGCCATGGCATTGTAGACATCGCCGATCCGATGACAAATAAGAGCGAGGCCGATTCCGTCCGCCACTATATGGTGGCAGCAGACGAACAAATAAAATTCATCTGCCCGCGTCTGCAACAACGCGAATTTGAACAGCGGCCCGCTGAGCGGCATCACCGTGCGCTGAATCGAGGATGCCAGCCGATAGGCTTCCTGGACAGGATCCTGCGAGCCCATCCGCTCATAGCGAGCAAGCTCGACATCCGGGTAATCAACCGCCGCTTGGAACACCTGGCCATCCACCTGGAAAAAGGCGGCTCTAAATGGTTCGGCCTCGCGCACCACTTGACGGATCGTGTGCTCCAGCAACCAAGGGTCGAGCGTGCCCTCGATTCGCAGAAGATAGCCCAGTTGCCACCTCGCGCCTCCGCGATCGGTTTCCTGCGCAAGCCATATATCCAGTTGCCCGCGTGTCAGCGGGAATGGCCCACCGTCAGATTCCGTCAGTCGTTCGCGCCCAACCGACAGCGCCCGGTCATCGATCGTCATCGGATTCCCTTTGCCGTCTACCTGTCAGAAGCCTGGCGCGCTGCCGCCAGCCTGTTCCGCAGCGTCTTCGGCCGGATATCGGGCCAGTTCTGTTCGATGTACTCCAGGCACGCGGCGCGATCCGCTTCGCCATAAACCGTCTGCCAGCCGGCCGGAATATCGGCGAACGCAGGCCATAGGCTGTGCTGCTCTTCGTCGTTGATCAAGACGAAAAAGCTGCAAGTGTCGTCGTCGAACGGATTGGTACTCACCGGGCCTCCAAACGTCGTTGTCGCATGGGTCGCGCACTTCACTGCACGTGCTGTTTTGGACCGGGCGCCAGGGGGCTTGACCCAGCATCGGTCTCGACATGACCGGGAGCGTATGGGTTTCAATCCTGTTGTCGGCCTTATCAAGCCGGGTAGCGTAGTCCGGACGCGCACATAGAGTGGTGAGCGCGATTTGCGAGAGTGACCGTTGGTAGCGTCAGGCAGAGTTCGCCGAGAATTCGCGTGGTAGCGCGGATTTGATTCTGCTGCAGCGTGTTTCGCGATATTGCTGCCTTTGTTGTTCGGCGAAGACGCGGGCGCCGGCCTGTGTTGACGGCCGCAGGGAGAGACAGAGGGGCGTGCCGCAGACGACGGGCCACGGCTCCCCCGCGGCGATGGACCCGCAAATGCGGCAGCCGGGCCGGGAAAGGTCGGCTTGAGCGGCCAGCGCGGCCTGTTCGATGGCCATCCGCCGGCGCGGAACCGTCGTCATGACGTGCTCGAATCGTCGTCGTGCGTCGCGGACCAATCCAGGTTCAGTAGCTGAACGAGCTGGTCGCGATTGTTGACGCCGAGTTTGGTGAAAAGCCGGTACAGGTGCCCCTCGACGGTGCGCACCGAAATAACCAGCCGGTCGGCGATCTGACGATTGGACAATCCGGCCGCGACCAGCAGCACGATCTGACGTTCACGCCCACTGAACGGGAGGGGGCGCGCCGCGGCCTCGAGCGCCGGTGTACGCACGCCGCACTGGCCCGCCAAAGCATGGGCCCAGCTCGACGACTCGACCTCCTTGCGCCGCTCGCCGCGCCGGGCATGCTCGCCGGCCGCCTGGGCCGACGCGTCGGCGGCAAAAGCCAACGCACCGAGATCGGCGAATTTGTGCGCGGCGACATCGAGCAGATCACCGTCGTGCTGCGCCAGACCGCGGGCTTGGTCAGCGACCGCCTGCGCCGATGGAGAGCCCAGCATTCGGGCGAGCTCATCCACCCGGGTGGCCTGTGACCGGTCCCCGAAGCGAACGGCGGCATGGCGCGCCCGCATCTCCGCCACGTGCATCCCGGCCGCTCGCGCGATCTGCGCCGCCTGCATCGCATGCGATTGGGCGGCCGTCGTGTCGCCGGCGGCTGCCCGCTCCCAGGCCCGGGCCAGCTCGAGTTCGGGCAAAAACACCCCGACGTGGGGTCCATACGTTTCCTCCGCACGCCGTAACGCCGCGACGGCCGCCGCGCCGTCGCCCCGCGCCCCCTCGGCCTGGGCCAGCAGGGCAGCCACCACCAGTAGCCACGGCGACGGAAAGCCTTGGGACAGCTGCGAAATGGACCGGTCAAGTGTGGCGCACGCCGACGACAGCTCGCCGCGGCTCACCTGCACGAGCCCGAGCATGGCGTCAACCATGGCCTTCGCCGCGGGGAGACCGGTGGCCAGCGCGGCGTAGCGCCTATGGATTCGGTCGGCCGCCGGGTAGTCGCCGGCCGCGGTCGCGACCATGACCTCGGCCATTCCGATGGCGAATCGCTGCGCGCCCGCCCTGCAGAGTGCCGTCGCGCGCACACCGGCAGCGGCGATGCGGCTGACTTCGGAAAAGCGCCCGGCCGCCATCAAGGCGCCGCATGTCGCGACGGCCGCCCACACGGTCGCCATCGGCACTACGTCGGCCTCGCACAGACGCGGCCCGAGCTCGATCGTCGTCTCAATGTCGCCGCAGAAGAACCCGATTGATATCTCCAGCGCGGCGAGCAGCTGGAGGGCGCCCTCGGCCACGAGGCGCTGCCTCGCCTCGGCCACTACGCGCGTCGCGGTTTCGGCGTCACCGCAACCCCACGCCAAGTTGGCGGCGCGCAGGCAGCCCCACCGCGCGATCAGCCAGTCGTCGGCGTCACTGAGGTCGACGTCCAGCAGAATGGATTCGGCCTCCTCGCCGCGCCCCTGCCAACTCACCGCCTCGGCAAGCACCAGAGCGGCCGGCAGGCCACCACCGCGTTCGACCGCGAACTTGGCCAGTTCCTCACCAAGCGCCACGTTCGACATCGCCAGTGCGCTGGCCGCCGCATCGATGACCACCTCTAGGTCGGGCTCCAGGTCGCTGCGCAACATGAACTGAGCCAACCGGATTCGGCCTCGCGGATCGGCGAAGTGCGAGCGCCGCCCGCCCGCCCTCAGGTGCCTCCGAAGGGTTTTCGCCAGGATGCCGTTGAGCTGCCGCGAGCGCACTATCCCCGCGTGGCGGGTGGCCGCTTCACCGAGCATGGGGTGATTGAGTTGCGCCAGGGTGTGGGTTCCGTCGGCGACCAACTGGATCAGACCACGACGCTCGAGGTTTGCCATCGCGTCGGCATCGCAGATGTCGCGCAGGATCTCCCACTCCAACACCTCGGCGATGGCCAAGACCTCGACCACCTCCAACTCCTCTGGAGTCAGCGACTGCAACCGGAATTCCAAAGCGTCGCGCAGTTCGCGATCCGCCCGCAGCGGGCCTTGTAGTTGCCAGCCATGCTCGGCGTGAACCAAGGTCCCGCTTTCGCGGCCGGCCGTCAGAAAGCCCCGCAGTAGCAACGGGTTGCCGGCGCTGCGCTCGAACAACTCGTCGACCAGTCGCGGGTCGACCGGACCACCCAGAACCGTGCCGGCCAATAGCTCGGTCTGCTCGCGCGTAAACGGGTCGATGTGAACGGTCAACAACAGGCGCTCTTTCAGCAACACCGTCAACGCGTCCAGCACCGGCTCACCGGATCGGATCGTCACGATCAACCGCGCGCCGCCGCCGGCCGCAAGCTGATTGACCAAGGTGGCCGACAGCGGATCGAGCAGCTGCGCGTCGTCGACCACCACCACCAGGTTCTTGTCCTGGCTCAGGGTGTTATGGGCGGCGGCCAGCATGATTGCCGGTTCATGCCCCACCCCGAGGCTCACCGCGCGCGAAAAGGCGCCCAGCGGCACGGCCCAGCCCGTTTGGGTGCCCAGTGCAAATCGCACCGTGCGCCCGGCCGACTCCACCGTCTTCGCGAGCATGCGCGCCAAGGTCGACTTGCCCACGCCACTGTCGCCGATCAGCGCCACACCGTGGAAGTCCCCGTTGTTCAGCGCGGCCAGCGACCGGCGCAACTCCGCATCGCGTCCCACGATGGGCCACGTCGACCCATTTGCCCTCTGTGTCAAACGATGTATCTCCCCGCTCCCCCCAGCCGGCGACGTCGCGGCCAGACTGCTGCTGGTCCGTGACGGGCGCGAGCCAGTGCCGTTGTCGTCCACCGGACGACGCCCTGGGCCGCCGCTACACAAACCCGGACCGCGCGCCCGCCAGATAAAGCCTGAAGGCGTCCAACGAAGTCGAGGCCGGCGCCAACGGCTCCGATGCGCGTCGGTCCTCGACTGTCGGCGACTCCCACGGCGAGGCCGTCTCTGCGGGTACGGACGGGCCGACATCGTGATTAACGATCGCGACCGCGTGCTTGCGACTGCCACTCATGTGCCGGAGGGTATGGTCCCTCGAGCAGGCATCGCCGGAATCCGGACACAAGTCGAGTGGTGCGCGCCTGGAGATCGAGTGGCGGCCCGTCGAATCGATCGGTTGCCGACGAAGACTCAGCCGGTCCGCGGGTGATCGTGGCGCTCGTAACGCAGCGACTCGTCGCCGCGACGTGACAACTCGCTTCGCATGGACGGCTCCCTGCGCATCAGGCAGATGAGCTGCTCGCGAGTGTTGATCCCGAGTTTGGCGAAAAGCCGATACAGGTGTCCCTCCACCGTGCGCACCGAGATGACCAACTGGTCGGCGATCTGCCGGTTGGACAAACCGGCCGCGACCAGCATGACGATCTGGCGCTCACGGCCGCTGAAGGGAAGTGGGCGTGCCGCGCTCTCGACCGCCGGTGTGTGCAACTCGCAATGGCTCGCCAAAGCGTGCGCCCGGGTCGACGACTCAAATTTCTTGCCGCGATCGCCTCGGCGGCCATGCTCGCCCGCCGCCTGCGCCCACGCGTCCGCGGCAAGCGCCAATGCGCCGAGATCAGCGAACCGACCCGCAGCGGCATCGAGCAGGGCACCGTCGTGTTTCGCCAGAGCGCAGGCATGGTCGGCGACCGCCGCGGCCAACGGGGTGTTCAGGATACGAGCGAGTTTCTCCAGCGGCGTGGCCTGCGAGGGATCGCCGAAGCGCACGGCCGTGTGGCGTGCCCGCATCTCCACCGCATGCATCTTGGCCGCTCGCGCGATCTGCGCCGCTTGCGTCGCGTGCGCTTGGGCGGCCGACGTGTCACCGGCAGCTGCCCGTTCCCAGGCCCGGGCGAGCTCGAGTTCGGGCAGGAACACCGCGACATGCGGTCCGTAGTTTTTCTCCGCTCGCCGCAGCGCCGCGGCGGCCGCCGCACTGTCGCCCCGCGCCCCCTCGGCCTGGGCATGGAGGGCGGCCACCACGATCAGCCACGGCGACGGAAACCCCTGGGCGAATACCGCAGTGGCATTGGTGAATACAGCGCACGCTGACGCCAGCTCACCGCGGGCTACCTGCACCAGCCCGAGCATCGCGTCGACCATGGCCTCCGCGGCAAGAAGGCCGGCGGCCATCGCGGCGTAACGCTCGTAGATCTGCTCCGCCGCCCGATAGTCGCCGGCGGCCGTCGCCGCCATGACCTCGGCCATGCCGATGTTGAATCGATGCGGTCCCAATCCGCACAGCTCGGCCGCGCGCGCCCCGATGGCCGCCAAGCGGGGAACCTCGGAAAACCGCCCGGCTCCCGCCAACGCACAACATGTCGGGAAAACCGCCCACACGGTCGCCATCGGCAGTGCATCGGGTTGGCATAGGCCCGGCCCGAGTTCGATCGTCGTCTCTACGTCGCCACGGAAGTACGCCATGGAGACCTCCAGCCCGTTGATGAGGCGGAGGCACAACTCGGACGAGACAAGCTTTTTCACGTCATCGAGTACCTGGGTGGCGGATTCGACGTCCCCGCAACCCCAGTACAAGTTGGCAGCGCGCAGGCAGCCCCACCGCGCGATCAGCCACTCGTCGCCGCCGTCGGGCTCGGCGTCGACGAGCACGGCGTCGGCCTCCTCGCCGCGCCCCTGCCAGCTCACCGCCTCGGCGAGCACCAGAGCGGCCGGCAGACCGCCGCCGCGATCGACCGCGAACCTCGCCAACTCCTCGCCCAACCCCACATTCGACATCGCCAGCGCGTCCATCCCCGCCTTGATGACCATCTCCAGGTCGGGCTGTAGGTCGCTTCGCATCATGAACTGGGCCAGCCGAATTCGTCCCTGTGGGCCGGGCAACCCCGGCAGCCGGCTCCCTGCCCGCTGCTGCTTTTGAAGGGCTCGCGCCAATTCGCCGTTGAGTTCCCGGATGCGCACCATCCCGGCGTGGCGGGTCGCCGCTTCACCAAGCATCGGGTTGTTCAACTGCGCCAGAGCGTGGGATCCGTCGGCGACCAACTGGATCAGACCACGACGCTCCAGGTTCGCCATCGCGTCGGCATCGCAGATCTCCCGCAGGACCTCCCACCCCAGCACCTCGCCGGTGGCCAAGATCTCCACGACCTCCAGCTCCGCTGGGGTCAGCGAGCGCAGCTGAAACTCCAGAACGTCGTAAAGTTCGCGATCTGCGCGCAGCGGGCCTTGGAGTTGCCAGCCGTGTTCGCCCTGAACCAGGGCCCCATTTTCGCGGCCGGCGGTCAGAAATCCGCGTAGGAGCAACAGGTTTCCCGCACTGCGCTCCGACAACTCGTCGACCAAGCGTGGGTCGACCGGACCACCCAGGACCGCACAGGCCAATAGCTCGGTTTGCTCGCGCGTGAACGGATCGATGTGAACGGTCAGCAACAGGCGCTCTTTCAACAATGCGGTCACCGCGTCCAAGACCGAATCGCCGGACCGGATGGTCACGATCAACTTCGCGCTGCGGCCGGCCGCAAGCTGATTGACGAAGGTGGCCGACAGCGGATCGAGCAGCTGCGCGTCGTCGACCACCACCACCAGGTTCTTGTCCTGGCTCAAGGTGTGATGCGCGGCGGCCAGCATGATCGCCGGCTCGTGTGCCACCCCAAGGCTCACCGCGCGAGAAAACGCACCCAACGGCACAGCACGACCCGTTTGAGTGCCCAGCGCAAATCGCACCGTGCGCCCCGCCGACTCCACCGTCTTGGCCAGCATCCGCGCCAGCGTCGACTTGCCCACGCCACTGTCGCCGACCAACGCGACGCCTTGGAACTCGCCGTTACTGAGCGCCCCCAGCGATCGTCGCAACTCGACATCGCGCCCAACTACAGGCCACGCTGACCCCTTACCCCCGTGCATCTGAAGCCCTACTTAATTCAAGGGCGCAGTGCGCGTATTTCGTGCATACATATCAGGCAGCTTCCGTGGGTTCGGTCGTAACTCTCCATCGGGGCCGGCACGGCCCAGCGGTAGCCGCCACACGTTGTTTGTGCCGCCGACTACGATCGCGACTTGCCGGTCAGCCTCGCCGTCTGCCCGATATCCACCGAGCTGACCCGCTCCTCGTACGCGCGGGACCTCACCCCTCTAGAACCAGTATTACTTGAAATATACTCGGGTAGGCCGCGGACAGCAAATTATTTTCTACCCCTCAATTCACACATATGTAAATTAAATATGCTGATTGTACAGCTGTTTCATAAGTTTGCCGGGGCACCGGCCGAGGCCCCCTCAGCAAACTCATAGGAACGGCTTGAATCGGCTCAAGCGCCGTCCGCGGATGCATGACTTTCGCGTCGACTCCGCTAGAGGTTGCAGAACGTGCGAGCGGTTTTCCTCGCGATAGGTTTACCGCGACTACAGGGCCACGCCCAGGAGCGCATCGACCGCGGTCGCCACCAAGCGGGGCGCCTCGGCGTCGTGGCCACCGTACTCGAGCGCATCGGTTGACCAACCATCAAGCGCCGCAAGCGCTTTGGGCGTGTCGAGGTCGTCGGCCAGATATTGGCGCACCCGCGCGATCACGTCGGCGGCGTCGGGGCCGGTCGGGAGCGCGGTCGCGGTGCGCCAGCGCTGCAGCCGGGCGACGGCCTCGTCGAGCACCTGCTGGCTCCAGTACCGGTCGCCGCGGTAGTGGCCGGCCAGCAGGCCCAGCCGGATGGCCGCCGCCTCGACGCCTTGGGCGCGCAGCGTCGACACCAGCACCAGGTTGCCGCGGCTCTTGGACATCTTGTGCCCGTCCCAGCCGATCATCCCGGCGTGCACGTAGTGGCGCGCGAATCGCCTTTCGCCGCGGACACATTCGGCGTGCGCGGCGGTGAATTCGTGGTGCGGAAAGATCAGGTCGCTGCCCCCGCCCTGAATGTCCAGGCCGCTGCCGATGCGGCTGAGGGCGATCGCCGCGCACTCGACGTGCCAGCCGGGCCGTCCGTCGCCGAACGGCGAGGGCCAGCTGGGCTCCCCGGGCCGCGCCGCCCGCCATAGCAGGGCGTCGAGCTGATCGGTCTTGCCGGGCCGCTGCGGGTCGCCGCCGCGCTCGGAGAACAAGCGCAGCATGGTTTCTCGGTCATAGCCCGACTCGTAGCCGAACTGGGGCGTGGCGTCGGCGCGGTAGTAGATGTCGGGGTATTCGCCCTCGACGACGTAGGCCGCCCCGGACGCCAGCATCTTCTCGACCAGCTCGACGACCTCGGCGATCGCCTCGGTCGCCCCGACGTACTCGCGGGGTGCCAGCATGCGCAGCGCGGTCATGTCCTCACGGAACAGCGACACCTCGCGCTGCGCCAGCTCCCGCCAGTCGATGCCGTCGCGCTCGGCGCGCTCCAGCAGAGGGTCGTCGACGTCGGTGACGTTCTGGACGTAGTGGACGTCGTGGCCGAGATCCAGCCATTGGCGGTAGATGAGATCGAACGCCAGATAGGTTGCGGCGTGGCCCAGGTGGGTCGCGTCGTACGGGGTGATGCCGCAGACGTACATCGTGGCGGTCGACCCGGACGCCACGGGGCGCACCTGCCGGTCAGAGGTGTCATACAGCCGAAGCTCCGGGCCGCGCCCCGCCAATACGGGGACCTGTGGGGAAGACCACGACTGCATGGCAATCAGCCTAAGCGCGTCGACGAAGCGGCCCGCGCAGTGGGCCGCGGAGGAGCCGCGCAATCAGCCCCAGCGCGTCGACGATGCGGCCCGCGCAGTGGGCCGCGGAGGAGGCGCGCAATCAGCACAGCGCGTCGACGAAGCTGCCCGGAATCGCCCACCCTTAGCGCCAGGCGTCGCGGATGGCTCCCAGCAGGATCGGGGCCAGCTCGGCGCGGCACATGACGAAGTCGGGCAGGTACGGGTCGAGCTGGTTGTAGCGCATCGGCGATCCGTCGAGCCGCGAGGCGTGCATCCCGGCGGCCATCACCACCCCGGCCGGGGCGGCCGAGTCCCACTCCCACTGGCCGCCGGCGTGCACGTAGGCGTCGACGTCGCCGTCGATGATGGCCATCGCCTTGGCGCCCGCCGAGCCGATCGCGACCGGCTGAATGGGCAGCGTCTGCCGCATCCGGTGCAGGACCGCCGGGGGCCGGGTGGCGCTGACGGCGATGCGGATGGTGTCGGTGACGCCGGCGCGGGCGGCGCCGGCCGTCACGGTGTCGCTGCGGTAGACGATGTTGCCACGCGCGGGCAATGACACCGCCGCGTCGGTGATCTCGCGTTGGCCATCGCTGGGTCGCTGCCACAGCGCGATGTGGACCGCCCAGTCGTCGCGGCCCGGCGTGGAGAACTCGCGGGTGCCGTCCAGCGGGTCGATGATCCACACCCGGTCGTGCTGCAGCCGGGACAGGTCGTCGTAGGCCTCCTCGCTGAGCACCGCGTCGCCGGGCCGCTCGACGCGCAGCCGCCGCAGGATCAGGTCGTTCGCCAGGCTGTCACCCGCGTCGCCCAGCGCCCAGGGATAGCCGAACCCGACCTCGTCGCGGACCTTGAGCAATAACTCCCCCGCTTCGGCGGCGAGATCGGCGGCCAGCGCGGCATCGGTCATCTCGTCCGACTCGTCGTCGGGGGCATGGCTCACCGGTTCAGTATCGCCGACGCCGTGCCGCGCTTGCGATCACCGCTAGAAAGCCGGCCACGGGATCGGGCGATGCCGGTTGGGTCCCGGCATCACCGGATTGTCCAGCAGCGCGTGCGCGCGCATGCGCAGCGCGGCGATCTCCGCGGACGTGATGTGCTCGGCCAGTTCGTCGCCGAACGAGCCGGTGAGGGCCTCGGCGAGGCCGGCGACGGCCTTGCACGTCTGACTGTCGATCGGCTTGCCGGCCCACCCCCACAGCACGGTCCGCAGCTTGTCCTCGACGTGCAGGCACACACCGTGGTCGACCCCGAAGATGTGGCCGTCGAGGTCGCGCAGGACGTGGCCGCCCTTGCGGTCGGCGTTGTTGACCAGCACGTCGAACACCGCCATCCGCCATAGGCGAATGTCGTCGGCGTGCATCAACACGACCTCGTCGCCGGCGTAGTCGTAGGCGCGCAGCACCGGCAGGTAGCCGGGCTGGGCCTTGCCCGCGGGAAACAGGTCGACCAGATCCGGGCCCGGCCGCGGCTCGGTGTCCACCGTGTCGCCGGGTTGCTGCACCCACTGCTGCAACATGCCCGGGCCCGCCGGCCCGTGGCGAATGATCGTGTAGGGCACGATGTTCCAGCCCAACTGCGCCGACACCAGGTATGCGGCCCGCTCGCGGCCGGCCAGCGTTCCGTCGGGAAAGTCCCATAGCGGCGCCTCGCCGGCGACCGGCTTGTAGACGCAGTGCACCGCGCGCTCGTCGAGCGTAGATTCGCACAGGAAGGTGGCGTTGCTGGCCGAGCGGATCCGTCCGATGACCGTCAGCTCGCCGTTGCGCAACACCTCATGGTCGTCACACCTCGGGGTCATCGTCAGACCCGAGAAGCGCATTGCGCCGATAGCCGTTGGCGCGCGCGCAGATATGTCCCTCCGGGTCCAACGGTTCGTCGCACAGCGGGCACGGCGGACGCCCGGCCGAGATCACCCGGTTGGAGCGGCTGGCGAACTGCCGCGCCGACTCCGGCGTCAGGAACACCCGCACCGCGTCGGGACCCTCCTCGGTGTCGTCGAGCACCACCGACGCATCGAACTCGGCGTCGGTGACGGCCAGCAGCTCGACCACCACGGTCTGGGCCTCCGAATCCCAGCCCAGACCCATGGTCCCGACCCGGAACTCGGCGTCCACGGGCGTGATCAACGGCTTGAGGTCCTCGACCTCGGCGGGCTCGGGCGGAACCGGCGTGCCGAACCGGCGATTCACCTCGAGCAACAGCGCGCCGATGCGTTCGGCCAGTACGGCAACCTGCTGCTTTTCCAGGATCACCGACACCACGCGCGCGTCGTGCACCGCCTGGATGTAGAACGTGCGATTTCCGGGCTGGCCAACGGTCCCGGCCACGAAGCGGTCGGGGGTGCGGAAGACGTGAATTGCGCGGGACATGGCACCTCCAAAATACCGGCTGTTGCCGTCGCCGTGCGATCCGATAGTGGTGGCAGTCGAATTAATCCGTCGAACCGCCGACCACGGCGTCGCTGGACGGGACTCCGGCGGCCGGTGGTGCCTGCGCCTCGCCGTTGGGCTGCCCGTCGGTTTCCGCCTTTGCCTCTTCCTTCGGCTGCGGTCCGGCCCGCAGTGCGGCGGACAGCCGCGCGCCGGTGTGGTTGACGTGCAACACAAACGGGCGCAGTTCGGTGTACCGGATCACACTGACCGACGCCGGGTCGGCGGTGACGCGCTGGAACCCGTCCAGGTGTATGCCGTACGCGTCGGCGATCACCGCCTTGATGACATCACCGTGGGTGCAAGCGACCCACAGCGCGTCGCCACCGTGCTCCGAGGCCAGCCGGCGGTCGTGCTCGCGGACGGCGGCGACCGCCCGGGCCTGCACCTGCGCCAGGCCCTCGCCGCCGGGAAAGACCGCCGCGCTGGGATGGGCCTGCACGACCTTCCACAACCGCTCGCTCACCAGCTCGGCGATCTTGCGGCCCGTCCATTCCCCGTAGTC
The DNA here is from genome assembly GCF_035666375.1 of Mycobacterium sp. 5-140-3-2. Lineage (NCBI taxonomy): Bacteria > Bacillati > Actinomycetota > Actinomycetes > Mycobacteriales > Mycobacteriaceae > Mycobacterium > Mycobacterium sp. 5-140-3-2. The sequence continues at coordinate 2,391,788 of NZ_CP142025.1, read as the reverse complement.
CACTTCGGCGAGCCGGTCTTCGACGAGCGGCGCGAGACACAGCGCGTCGGCCAGTGGTTCGAGGGTGCGACGGCAGCGCAACAGCGGCGAGGTGATCAACTCGCGGATCGGCAGATCACCGATCCGGTCGATCAGCGCGGCGGCTTGCTCGCGGCCCTTGTCGTCGAGGTCGACGCCCTCCGAACGTCCGGCGAGGATGCCGGCGGTGTTCGAACTGGATCGGCCGTGTCGCAGCAGAATGACGGTCATGTCGACCACGACGCTACCCGGTAGGAGGCCCCGAGACCGCAGCTGAGTGGCCCGACGCCGGCGACGCGCGCGGCCTAGCGGGAAACCGGCTCCGCGTGCGCCACGGAGTCGCGCACCGCCGCGCTCAGGCTGCGCTCGTCGGTGAGGTCGATATCGACCAGGCTGCGGACTGCGGTGGCGACCACCTCGTCGGCCTGCGGAACGGGCCCGGCCAGGCGTGGCCGGTAAACTTCCACGACAAGTGATCGGTTCTCGATGTGGAACGAGAAACTTCGCCCATCACCGACTTGTCCGTATCCGCTAGCGAAAATACCTGTCGACATGTCTTCGACAGCAAACTCTTCCTGCGTCATATGACGGTCAGCGGTGACGGCCATGAGCCGACGATACCTCGCCGGTCCGGCCAGACGCGGGCAGCATGGCCCTGTGGGACCGACCTCGTTCCTTAGAATTTGTGTTCCACCGCCGCACCACGAGGGAAAGCACTTGCTGTCACAACCATGGCGCCACAAGCTGGCAGCTCAAGGCGGTGTGTTGAGCCTCGCGGTTTTGCTCGGTGCGACGGTCGGTTGCTCGTCGAATCCGCTCGCCGGCGCGCCGCGCACCATCGAACCCGCGGCGGCGGCCGTGTCGCCGCCGCCGTCGCAGTCGCCGGCCGGCGCGGTGCGGCCGCTGCCCGCCCATGCCGCCGCGGCGGTGTTCGATGCCGGCACCCGCCGGCTGGCGGTCCTGGCGCCGGGCAGCGACCCGGCAGCGCCGGGCAGCATCACCGTTTTCGGTGAGGCGCAGGCCCCGCCGCGCGTCGTCGACCTGCCGGGGCCGGCCAGCGCGTTGACCGACGACGGCCAGGGCACCGCCTATCTGGCCGCGCGCGGCGGCTACTTCGCGGTCGACCTGTCCACCGGCCACACGGCGCAGGTGAGCGTGAGCGACGCGGCCCAGACCGAGTTCACCGCGGTGGCGCGACGCGCCGACGGCCGGCTCGTGTTGGGCAGCGCCGACGGCGCCGTCTACACCCTCGCCTCCCCCAAGCCGGGCGCGGTGAGCGCCGCGAGCGTCGCCAGTCGCAACAAGGTCTTCGCGCGCGTCGATTGTCTTGTCACACAAGGCGATACGACGGTGGTGCTGGATCGCGGGCAGACGTCGGTGACGACGATCGACGCCGACGGCCACGTCCAGCAGGCCCTGCGTGCCGGCCGGGGCGCCACCACCATGGCCGCCGACGCGCTGGGCCGCGTTCTGGTCGCCGACACCCGCGGCGGTCAGCTGCTGGTCTACGGCGTGGACCCGCTGATCCTGCGGCAGGCCTACCCGGTGTCGCAGGCGCCCTACGGCCTGGCGGGTTCCCGCGCGTTAGCCTGGGTTTCGCAGACCGTTTCCAATATCGTCATTGGTTACGACCTGTCCACCGGAATCCCCGTCGAAAAGGTGCGCTACCCGACCGTGCAGCAACCCAACTCACTGGCCTTCGACGAAGCGTCGGACACCTTGTACGTGGTGTCGGGATCCGGTGCGGGAGTTCAGGTCATCGATCACGCGGCGGGTAGGCGTTGACCGCGGCGCGGCACAGCCGCCTGCCCGCGGGCTGGGACACCGAGATGTCCGACGAATACGAATGGGTGCCGCTGCGCCTACCCCCGGAAGTGACCCGGGTCAGCGCGTCGACCCGATTGTCCATCGAGGCCGAATACCGCGGCTGGGAGTTGACCAGGGTGCGGCTCTACAACGACGGCAGCAGACGAGTGTTGTTGCGCCGCAAGAAGTCTCGCCTGGACGGTACCGGTTACGAGGGGCGGCGGCCCGACCAGCCGCAACTGTGACACCCGACCGGCCACGCGCGGGCGGCCACCGGCTGTACGGCCTGCTGCGGCAGCTGTTTTTCGTGATCCCGCCCGAGCGCATTCACACGCTGGTCTTCGGCTTCCTGCGCGGCGTCACGGCCGTCGCCTGGGCGCGCCGGGCCTTGCGCCGGTTGCTGGCCCCGACCGATCCGGCGCTGGCCAGCACCGTGTTCGGGGTGTGTTTCCCGGGTCCGCTGGGCCTGGCGGCCGGCTTCGACAAGGACGGACTGGGCGTACTCACCTGGGGCGCGCTGGGTTTCGGGCATGCCGAGGTCGGAACCGTCACCGCCCACCCGCAGGCCGGCAACCCGGCCCCCCGCATGTTCCGGCTGCCCGCCGACCGGGCCCTGCTCAACCGGATGGGCTTCAACAACCTCGGCGCCGGCGCGCTCGCGATGCGGCTCGCGCGCCAGCGGCCGGAGGTGCCGATCGGGGTCAACATCGGCAAGACGAAGGCAACGCCGGCCGATCAGGCAGTCGACGACTACCGGGCGAGCGCGCGGCTGGTGGGTCCGCTGGCCTCCTACCTGGTGGTCAACGTCAGCTCGCCGAACACCCCGGGGCTGCGCGACCTGCAGGCGGTCGAGTCGCTGCGGCCCATCCTGTCGGCCGTGCTCGCCGAGACGACCACACCGGTGCTGGTGAAGATCGCGCCGGACCTCTCCGATGCCGATGTGGACGCCATCGCGGACCTGGCGGTCGAGCTGGGCCTGGCCGGCATCGTCGCCACCAACACCACGATCTCGCGGCAGGGTTTGCGGACGCCCGGCGTCGACGAGCTGGGCGCTGGCGGCATCTCCGGGCCGCCGGTGGCGCGCCGCGCGGTCGAGGTCCTGCGCCGGCTCTACGGCCGGGTCGGCGACCGCCTGGTGTTGATCAGCGTCGGCGGCATCGAAAACGCCGACGACGCCTGGGAGCGGATCACCGCGGGCGCCTCGCTGCTGCAGGGCTACACCGGCTTCATCTACGGAGGAGGCTTGTGGGCCAAGCAGATTCACGACGGCGTCGCCCGGCGGCTGCACGACGGGGGGTTCGCCTCGCTTAGTGAGGCGGTCGGCGCGGCGGCTCGGGGCTGAGCCTACTTCTGTTCGTAGGTGGCGTGGATGACCGCGCGGGCGATGGCGTGCTGGAACAGGTTGAACCCGAGGAAGGCCGGGCTGGCGTCCTCGGGCAGATCCAGCTTGTCGGTGTCCACGGCGTGCACGGCGATGTAGTAGCGATGCGGGCCGTGCCCGGCCGGCGGCGCGGCGCCGAGGTAGCGGCGCAGCCCGGCGTCGTTGACCAGCGTGAGCGCGTCACCGGGCAGGTTGCTGCCGTCGCCGGCGCCCTCGGCCAGCTCGGTGACGTCGGCGGGCAGGTTCGCGACCGCCCAGTGCCAGAACCCGGAGGCCGTCGGCGCGTCGGGGTCATAGACGGTGACGGCGAAACTGCGGGTCCCTTCCGGGAATCCCGACCAGCTCAGCTGGGGGCTGACGTCCTCACCACCGGCGCCCATGATGCCGCTGACCTGGGGCTTGGCCAGGGGCTGACCGTCGGTGACCGATTGCGAGGTCAACGTGAACGTCGGCAGCTTGGGCAGCGATGCGTATGGGTCGGGCGCAGTGCTCATGGCGGTCCTCTCGGGTGATCGGCTTGCGTTCGTCAACTAGCAGTGGGTCAGGAAGTGGGTCAGCACGTCGGTGCCGAACCGCAACGCGTCGATGGGTACCCGTTCATCGACGCCGTGGAACAGCGCGGTGAAATCCAGGTCCGGCGGCAACCGCAGCGGGCTGAAGCCGAAACAGCGAATACCCAAGCGCGCGAAGGATTTCGCGTCGGTACCACCGGAGAGCATATACGGCACGGTGCGGGCGTCCGGGTCGAGCGCCAGCACGGCGGCGTTCATCGCGTCGACGAGGTCACCGTCGAAGCTGGTCTCATAGGACGAGAAGTCCTTGATCCATTCGCGGGTCACGTCCGGCCCGAGCAGCTCGTCGATCTCGGCCTCGAACGCCTCCTTGCGACCGGGCAGGATCCGGCAGTCCACCACCGCCTCGGCGATCGCCGGGACGACGTTGGCCTTGTACCCGGCCTTGAGCATCGTGGGGTTGGCGGTGTCGTGCAGCACGGCCTTGAGCATGCGGGCCATCGGACCCAGCTTCTCGACCGCTCCCCGCAGGTCGCCCGACTCGGTGTCGAAGGTCAGCCCGGTTTCCTCGCTGACGGCCGCGAGGAACTGCGCGACGGTGTCGGTCAGCACCAGCGGAAACTGGTGCCGGCCCAGCCGGGCGACGGCCTCGGCGACGGCCGTGACGGCGTTCTGGTCGTGCACCATCGATCCGTGACCGGCGGGGCCACGGGCGGTGAGCCGCATCCACGACAGCCCCTTTTCGGCCGTCTCGATCAGGTAGAGCCGACGTTCTCCCCCGTCGCGGCGCGGCACGGTCAGCGAGAACCCGCCCACCTCGCCGATCGCCTCGGTGACCCCGTCGAACAGATCCGGCCGGTTGTCGACCAGCCACTGCGCCCCGAAGGTGCCGCCGTGCTCTTCGTCGGCGATGAACGCGAAGACCAGGTCGCGCGGGGGGACGATGCCGGCCCGCTTCAACTGCCGGGCCACCACGATCATCATCCCGACCATGTCCTTCATGTCGATCGCCCCGCGGCCCCAGACAAAGCCGTCTTTGACCGCGCCGGAGAACGGGTGCACGCTCCACTCCGTGGGCTCGGCCGGCACCACGTCGAGGTGCCCGTGGATGAGCAGGCCACCGCGTGAGGGGTCGGCGCCGGGCAGGCGGACGAAGACGTTGCCGCGGCCGGGGGCGCCGGATTCGACATATTGCGGGGCGTAGCCGACCTCGGCGAGCTGCTCGGCGACCCATTGGGCGCACTCGGCCTCGCCCTTGGTGGTCTCGGGTTCGCCGGTGTTGGTGGTGTCGAACCGGATCAGCTTGCTGACCACCTCGACGACGTCGTCACTCGGGTTGGTCGGCTCCTCGGTCGCCCCGCTCTGAATGGTCACAACCCCCTTTCCTACCATTGCCGCGGCCGGACGGCCCGATGCCGAGCATCGCGGCGTCCCGAGGAGTCGGATTGGGTTCGCGGCAGGCAATCCGATAGCCTTAGCTGCCAACCCATGCTGGTTTGGCCTTGTCCGAGTGGCGGAATGGCAGACGCGCTAGCTTGAGGTGCTAGTGCCCTACTAATGGGCGTGGGGGTTCAAGTCCCCCCTCGGACACACGACTGAGCCGAATGGAATGAATGCTCGCATTCATTCCTGAGCCGATGGACCATGTTGAGCGGCGAAGCCGCGATCACACCGATGCTGCGCCGCCGGCCAAATCCAATCGCCTTCCCGCGCAACCGTATTGCGCTTGCGCCGGCCGTCCCACCGAACATGCACCGCCGAAGTGAGCTTTCCCACGTAGGCTGGTATACGACCAATGAATCGACCGAACGGCTTTCTCCGGCGAACGGCGACGCGCAACTTCCGTGACCGCCGCGAGGCCGGTCGCGCGCTGGCCGAGGAACTGACGTCCTACCGTGGGCGCGACGTGCTGGTGTTCGGGCTGGCGCGCGGCGGCGTGCCGGTGGCCTGGGAGATCGCCGCGGCCCTGGGCGCCCCCTTGGACGTGTTCCTGGTGCGCAAGCTCGGGGTGCCGAACTGGTCGGAGCTGGCGATGGGCGCCCTGGCCAGCGGTGGCGGCCTGGTGATGAACGACGACGTCGTGGCCAGCTTGCGCGTCACCGATGAGCAGGTGCGCGAGGTGATCGACAGCGAGACCACCGAACTGCTCCGGCGCGAGCACGCCTACCGGGGCGGCCGGCCGATCGCCGACCCGCGCGACCGGGTCGTGATCCTGGCCGACGACGGGATCGCCACCGGCGCCAGCATGTTGGCCGCCGTGCGAGCGGTGCGCGCCGCGGGGCCGGAATCAATCACCGTCGCGGTCCCGGTGGGGCCGGAGTCCGCCTGCCGCGACCTGGCGCGGGAGGCCGATGACGTGGTGTGCGCGACGATGCCGCCCGGATTCGAAGCCGTCGGGCAGGTCTACGACGATTTTCATCAGGTCAGCGACGACGAGGTGCGCGAACTGCTCGCCACGCCGACGGCCTGAGCGTTACTTGGCGGACTCGTCGCCGCGGCCCTCGGCCGCGACGCTGGATTCCCCCGTCGGCTCGGGCCCGTCGGTGACCGCCTCCTCTTCGCCCTCGGCGGAAGCCTCCTCGGGATAGTCCACGTAGTCGTCCTCGTCGGGACGGGCCTCACCCGCATCCTGGTCTTCGGCACCACCGGGCTCGCGGTGCTGGCGCTCGCGCAAGGCGTCGAGGATCAACAGGACCACACCCACCACGCTGGCGGCGATGCACAGCCAGGCGACCAGCTCGTTGCTCGTGACGACGGCGAACACCAACGCGACGAGCCCGATCAGGGCCAATACCAGCGCAATGACGAGCATCGGGCATCCTCCAGGCGACGAGCGGGACTGCGGTGTTCAGGACCTAGTGTGCCAACCCCGAGCTCGGCGAGCGTCCGGCACAGCTGAAAACGCTAGTTGTTGCCCCGGTTGAATTGGTCGAACCCGCCGGCATCGGCGCTGGAGTCCACGGGGGCCGCCGACCCGCGCTGGCCGAGTTCCTCGAGCTGAGACTCCAGGTAGGTCTTGAGCCGGGTCCGGTATTCGCGCTCGAAGGTGCGGAGCTGTTCGAGGCGACCCTCCAGGACCGTGCGCTGCTGGTTGATGGTGCCCATGATCTCGGAATGCTTGCGTTCGGCGTCGGCCTGCAGGGCGTCGGCCTTCTCCTGGGCCTGGCGCAACTGGGTCTCCGAGCGGGTCTGCGCGTCCGCCAACATCGCGTCGGCGCGCTGCCGGGCCTCGGCGACCGTGGTCTCGGCGGTGCTGCGGGCCTCGCTGAGGATCTGGTCGGCGTTGGCGCGGGCGTCGGACAGCATCTTCTCCGACTCGGCCTGCGCGGTGCTGGTGAGCCGGTCGGCGGTGTCCTGGGCCAGGCTCAGCACCCGAGCGGCCTTCATGGCCTGTTCCTCGTTGTTGACCGCGGCGGCCGGCGCGGCCGCGGCCTTGACGGGCTCGGGCTCGGGCTCGCGGACCGGAATGGCCTGCGTGGGCGCGGCGGCCGCGGCCGGGGCGGCGGCCCCGCCGCCGGAGGCCAGCTCCTGGTCGAGCTCTTCAATCCGTTGGCGCAGATCGCTGTTCTCTTCGATGAGTCGCGTCAGCTCGGCTTCCACCAGATCGAGGAAGGCATCCACCTCGTCTTCGTTGTAGCCCCGCTTGCCGATCGGTGGCTTACTGAACGCCACATTGTGGACGTCGGCTGGTGTAAGCGGCATTGTTTCGTCCCCTCAAGTTCCTGTCGAACGTTCTGGAAAGTGTAGAACGCAGTGGTAGCCGTGGTGCAACTGCCGTCCATCCTGTCACACCAGGCGCGACGGTTGCTGATTAGCCCAATAAATAAGAGCCAATTTCAAACATTGAGGCCAATAAAATCCGAAACCTTAGAAATTTTAAATCGCGGGAACCAAACCGACGCTAAAACGTGTCCGAACCGTCTCCGGGGGCGGCGCGGGGGCCTCAGGCGGCGGGCCGGAACGGGGTCACGCCGCGGCGCCGAACGCCAGCTGCATCCCGATGAACGCGACCAGTAACAGCACCATGATCGACAGGTCGAAGCGGACCGCTCCGATGGTGAGTTGGGGGATCAGCCGGCGCAGCAGTTTCACCGGCGGATCGGTGATCGACATGATGATCTCCAGCACCACCACGGTGATCCCGGTGGGATGCCAGTCCCGGCTGAACGAGCGGATGAACTCAACGACGACCCGAGCGATGAGCAGCAGCCAGAAGATGAACAGCGCAAACCCAAGGATCTGAAAGAACAACACCAACTGAAGTGCCCCGACCTTATCGATGAGATGCCAAGCGCCGCGGACGTGCGCGGCGCCTGCCAGCCTACCGACTCCGGGTCAGCGGCCCCACCTCACGTGGTCTCGGGACTCGTTCAACCGTTCGAGGGTGCGGTCAGCTCTCGCTGCCGAGCGCGGCGGGTGCGCCTATTGGTAAGCGTAGAAACCGGTTTCGGCGATCCGGCGACGCTCCTCCGGGGACACGTCGACGTCGGCGGGCGACAGCAGGAACACCTTGGTCGCCACCTTGTCGAAGGATCCGCGCAGCGCGAAGGCCAGGCCGGCCGCGAAGTCGACGAGCCGCTTGGCGTCGGCGTTGTCCATCGACACCAGGTCCATGATGACCGGGGTGCCGTCGCGGAAGCGTTCGCCGATGGTGCGGGCCTCGCTGTAGTCCTTGGGCCGCAGCGTGGTGATCTTCGACAGCGGGTGGCCCTCTTCGAACATCATCGCCATCCGGCGGGGGTCCATCGCCAGCGCGCCGCGGGTGGAGTTGCGCAACCACGAGCCGAAGCGTGGCCCGCCCCGCTCGGCCCGGTCGAATTCGCGGGGGTGCACGGAGCCGTAGCGGGGTTCGTCGGCGTAGCCGCCGCGGTAGCCGGCGGGCGGCGGGTAGTCGGCGGGCTCGCGACGCGGGTCCTCGTAGTCGTCGCCGTCGTAGCGGCCGTAGCCGTCATCAAATCGGGGGCGCGGGAAACCGCGGGACGGCGCGCGGTCGTCGTAATACTCGTCCTCGTAGTCGTCCATTGGGGCCATACCGAAATAGGCCTTGACTTTGTGCAGTGTGCTCATTGCGTTGACCCTTCTAGCCCCTGGGATTCCTGGTGTTAGTGATAAAGCTGTTACTGCAGTGACTACTTACGGTGACGGTAACCTCCGACGGCCCAATAGGGCGGTACCGACACGCACACATGTCGATCCGTGTTTGACCGCGATTTCGAAGTCGTTGGACATGCCGGCGGAGAGCCCGACCGCGTTCCGGTGCGACTCCAGGACCCGCCGATGTTCCGATTGCAGCCGGTCAAAGGCCTCGTCGGGATCGGAGTCCAGCGGCGGGATGGCCATCAACCCGGCCAGGTCGAGATTGGACGCCTCCTCGACCTGGGCGCACATCTGGTCGACGGCCCCCGGCCGGGAAATGTCCACACCGCCGCGGGACTCGTCGCCGTCGAGGCTGACCTGGACGTAGATCCGCATCGGGTCGGTGCGGCGCCCTTCGGCCAGCGCCGCCGCCACCCCCCGGTCGAGGGCGGTCACCAGCTGGGCGCTGTCGACCGAGTGCGCGGTGTGGGCCCAACCGGCCACCGACCGAGCCTTGTTCCGTTGGATATGACCCACCATGTGCCAGCGCGGATTTCCCACGTTCGCCCGTTCGGGAGCCGCCAGGAGCCGAGTGACTTCGGCCACTTTTGCGGTCGCTTCCTGGTCCCGCGATTCGCCGACGGCCCGGCACCCCAATCGGGACAAAGTCACGACGTCGATTGCTGGAAAATATTTGGTAATCGGCAAAACCTCGATTTCCGCGGCATTGCGGCCCGCGGCTTGTGCTGCCGCGGCAAGGCGGGAGCGCACCGCCGCCAATGCGCGGGTCAATTCCGATTCGCGATCTCCCCCATTGGACATGTCCACCGCCATCGCGGTCACTCCATCCAGACCAGCGAGGCCAGCCGGCCGGTGGGCGCCTCCCGGCGATGACTGAACAACGTCGGGTCGGCGACCGTGCACCGAGGATCGATATCGATCGCGGTGACGCCCAAACCCTTGAGCTGGCAAGCGATTCCGGCCCGCAGGTCAAGCCCGGGGGTTCCGGCACCGGTGATGGTGCGACTGCCCGGCAGCGCAGCTTCGACCTCGTCAACCATCGCCTCCGGCACCTCGTAGTTGTGGCCGCTGACCGCCGGACCCAGCAGGGCCGAGATGTCGTCGGGCTGCGCCCCCAGCTCGAGCATCGCCTCCACCGTGCGCGCCACCACGCCGCGCTGGGCACCGACCCGGCCGGCGTGCACCGCCGCGGCCACCCCCGCGCGCGCATCGGCCATCAACACCGGAACGCAGTCGGCGGTCACCACCGCCAGCGCCAGTCGCGCAGTGCGGGTCACCAGCGCGTCGGTGTCCTCCACGGCGGCCTCGCGTGGCCCGTCCACCACCTCGACCCGATCGCCGTGGACCTGGTTCATCCACACCACGCGGCCGGGGCGCAGACCGACGGCGGCGGCCAACCGGGCCCGGTTCTCGGCGACCGCGGCCGGGTCATCACCGACGTGGTCGCCCAGATTGAAGGTGTCGAAGGGCGGCTTCGAGACACCACCGGCGCGGGTGGTGGTCACCCGTCGGACGCGAACGCTCACGTGATCAGTATCCGGAAGTTGTTGCCTGCCAGGCTGCATCGACGTAGGGCCACTATCTTTCGAGGCCGGTTTGTCGCGCAGTGGCAAGCAAATCGAGACCTCAGCGGCGCATGAACGGCGGCACGTCGACGTCGTCGTCATCGCCACCGATATTCAAGGTCGAACCGTTCGTGTGCACCGGCACGCTGACCGCGTCGACCGGTTCGAACAACGTCGAGGTGAGCTTGCCGGCCTTCGCCGACTCGATGCGGTGCGCGCCGACTTTCTCTTCCTTGTCGGCATTGCCGCCGATGACGGGTTTGCGGCCGGGGCCGGTGGCATCGAAGCCCGCCGCGATGACGGTGACGCGCACCTCGTCGCCCAGCGAGTCGTCGATGACCGTACCGAAGATGATGTTGGCGTCCTGGTGGGCGGCGTCCTGCACCAGCGAGGCCGCCTCGTTGATCTCGAAGAGCCCAAGGTCGCTGCCACCGGCGATCGACATCAGCACGCCCTGCGCACCCTCCATCGACGCTTCCAGCAGCGGCGAGTTGATGGCGATCTCGGCGGCCTTGAGCGAGCGGCCCTCGCCGCGCGCCGAGCCGATGCCCATCAGCGCGGTGCCGGCGCCGGACATGATGCCCTTGACGTCGGCGAAGTCGACGTTGATCAGACCCGGGGTGGTGATCAGGTCGGTGATGCCCTGGACACCGTTGAGCAGCACCTCGTCGGCGCTGCGGAAGGCGTCCATGAGTGACACCGCGGCGTCGCCCATCTGCAGCAGCCGGTCGTTGGGGATCACGATCAGGGTGTCGCAGCTCTCGCGCAGCGCCGCGATGCCGCTTTCGGCCTGGTTGCCGCGCCGCTTGCCCTCGAACGAGAACGGGCGGGTGACCACACCCACGGTGAGCGCGCCCAACTTGCGGGCGATGCTGGCGACGACGGGAGCCCCGCCGGTGCCGGTCCCGCCGCCCTCGCCGGCGGTGACGAACACCATGTCCGCCCCGCGCAGGAGCTCCTCGATCTCGTCCTTGGCGTCCTCGGCGGCCCTGCGCCCGACCTCCGGGTCGGCGCCGGCGCCCAGGCCACGGGTGGAGTCGCGCCCGACGTCGAGTTTGACGTCGGCGTCGCTCATCAACAGCGCCTGCGCGTCGGTGTTGATCGCGATGAACTCGACGCCTTTGAGGCCCTGTTCGATCATTCGGTTGACGGCGTTGACGCCGCCGCCACCGATACCCACGACCTTGATCACGGCCAGGTAGTTGTGCGGGGGGGTCATCATTCGTCTTCCTCCCTGATGGGCTCGGCTCTCCCGGTGGTGGGCTCCTCCGGACGGTGGCGGTCCTCCCTGGCAAACCCTCAACCTCAACCATAGAGTTAGAGTTATGTCAAGTAGTTCCGCGCAACCAGAACGGTATGGGCATGGCGCGCGCGAACCCCGCAGGCGCGCCGACGCGCGTCCCGCAAATTTTGGGCATTTTTCCGCGGCTGGGCGGGCGTGAGCGCTGTTCGGCGGCGCCGCGGCGCGCGCGACGTGACGAAGATCGCTACTTGACCGTCGGCAGGTCCGGGCTGGACACGTCGTAGGTCTTGCCGGGCTGGGTCAACAGCGCGGACAGCTTCTCGGCCTTCTCGTCCGTGCGGTCGGTGGTCCCCCAGATCACCACTCGGCCGTCGCCGAGTGTGAGCGTGATCGAGGCCACCGAGGGCGCCGCGACCCGGCCGACCTGGTCTGCGACCTCGGGACGCAGCGCGGTGAGCACCTGCAGGGCGGCCTTGGTGGCCGGGTCGTTGGGCCCGGGGTCGGCGACATCGAGGTAGGGCAGCGCCGGTGGCGGCGGTCCGGTCGCAAAGTCCACGCCGTCCCGGTCGAACAGGTGTGGCCCGTCGGGAAAATCCTTGACCGCCACCGGGACTCGCTCGACGATGGTGATCCGCAGCGCGGACGGGTACTGGCGCTGCACGCGCGCGCTGGCCACTCGGCGGATCGCCGCCACCCGGTCGGCGACCTGGCTGGTGTTGATCTGCAGCAGCGGCGTTCCGAGCCGCACCTGAGCCGCATCCAGGACCTCTTCGCGGGTCACCACCCCGGTCCCGACGACGACGATGTTGCGGGCCGACATCGCCGGCGTGAAATAGAGGACCAATGCCAGGCCGATGCCGACGATCACCAGCAGGATGGTGACCAACAGCATCTTGAGCCCTCGAACAACGCCGCGCGCAACGGGTTTGGGCTCGTGGACCGGCCGCCCGGTGGCCCTGCGCTTGGCCTCCCGGCGCGCCTCTTCGATGGCCATGGCGCGGGCCTGGGCGGCGCGTCGTTCGGCGCGCTCCCGGCGGGCGCGCCGGCGCGGCCCCTCGACCTCGGCCGGATCGGGCTGTTGATCGGTTGCCGTCGGCTCGGTGCCCGTGCCGGTGACCAGCGGTTCGGTGGCGGCGTCGTCCGGGACCGGGTCGTCGGCCTGGCCGGCCCCGCCGCCCGGCGTGCCCGGGTCGAGCGGCTGGGTCATCACAGGGCTCCCGGCGCGCCGCGGTTGGCCCGCGCCCGCAGCGCCGTGACGATCTCGGGTCCCAGCAGGGTCACGTCGCCGGCCCCCATGGTGACGATGACGTCGCCGGGCCCGGCGACCGCGGCCACCTGCTCGGCGGCGGCGGAGAAGTTCGGCAGGTAGCGCACCGGGACGCTGACGTGCTCGGCGACGCTGGCACCACTGACGCCGGCCAGCGGTTGTTCGCGCGCGCCGTAGACGTCGAGGACGAAGACCTCGTCGGCGGCGTCCAGCGCGTGACCGAACTCCTCGGCGAAAGCCTTTGTCCGCGAATACAAATGGGGCTGGAACACCGCGATGCTGCGGCCGTCGCCGCTCTGCTCGAGCAGGGTTCGGACCGCCGCCAGCGTGGCGACGATCTCGGTGGGGTGATGGGCGTAGTCGTCGAACACGCGCACCGGCTGCCCGTTGCCCGCGGTGCCGACCAGTTCGAATCGGCGCCGCACCCCCTCGAAGCCCGCCAACCCGTCCAGCACCGCGTCGACGGGGGCGCCGATCTCGAGGGCCGCCAGCAGCGCGCCCATCGCGTTGAGCGCCATGTGGCGTCCGGGCACCGACAGCCGCATCACCCGCGGGCGTTGCTCGGGGTCCAGGTCGGGCGCCAGCTGGATCTGGGCGACCGCCTCGGTGCCCTGCTGCTGCCACGACAACAGGGTGGTGGCCAGGGGTTCACCGGGTAACGAGGTCCCGGATCCGTAGCGCAGCACCCGGATTCCCAGTTCGGCCGTACGTCGGGCCAGCGCCGCGGCCCCGGGGTCATCGACGCAGACCACCAGCGCCCCGCCGGGGGCCAGCCGGTCCACGAACGCGTCGAACACGTCGACGTAGGCGCCGGCGCTGCCGTAGAAGTCCAGGTGGTCGGTCTCGATGTTGGTGACGACGGCGACGTTGGGCGTGTACTCGAGTAGCGACCCGTCGCTTTCGTCGGCCTCGGCGACGAAGCAGTCGCCGCTGCCGTGGTGCGCGTTGGTCCCGGCCTCCCCCATCTCGCCGCCGACCGCGAACGACGGGTCGCGCCCGCAGTGTTGCAGCGCCACGATCAGCATCGACGTCGTCGTCGTCTTGCCGTGCGTGCCGGTGACCATCAGCGTGGTGCGCCCGTCCATCAGCTTGGCCAACACGGCGGGCCGCAGGATCACCGGGATGCCGCGCCGCCGGGCCTCGACTAGCTCGGGGTTGGTTTTCGGGATGGCTGCGTGGGTGGTGATGACGGCGGTGGCGCCGCCGGGCAACAGGTCCAGCGACGACGCGTCGTGCCCGATGTTGATCTGCGCGCCGCGGGCCCGCAGGGCATGGATGCCGCGCGACTCCTTGGCGTCGGAGCCGGAGACCAGCCCGCCGCGGTCGAGCAGGATGCGGGCGATGCCCGACATGCCGGCTCCCCCGATGCCGACCATGTGCACCCGCTGCAGCTCCGGCGGCAGCTGCTCGGTGGTCATGGCTGCCCTCCGGCCGACAAGCGGCCGAGCTGCGCCTTCCTGGCGATGTCCAGCGCCGCCTGGGCCACCTGGCGGGCCGCGTCGGGGTGTCCCACGCGCGCGGCGGCCGTCGTCATCGCCGCCAGCCGCGGCGGGTCGCCCACCAGGGCGGCCACCTCCCGGGCGACCAGCCCGGGGGTCAGGTCGGCGTCGGCGACCACCATGCCGCCGCCGGCGTTGACCACCGGTAGTGCGTTGAGCCGCTGCTCGCCGTTGCCGATCGGCAGGGGCACGTAGATCGCCGGCAGGCCCACCGCCGAGACCTCGGCGACCGTCATCGCCCCGGACCGGCAGATCACCAGGTCGGCGGCGGCGTAGGCCAGGTCCATCCGGTCGAGGTAGGGCACCGCCACGTACGGCGGGTCGCCCGGCAGTGGTTCGCGCAGGTCGAGCGTGTTCTTGGGGCCGTGCGCGTGCAGCACCGCCACGCCCGCGGCGGCCAGCCCGGCGGCCGCCCCGGCGACGGCGCGGTTCAGCGAGGCCGCCCCCTGCGAGCCGCCGAACACCAGCAGCACCCGGGCGTCGTCGGCGAAGCCGAAGTGTCGGCGCGCTTCGGCGCGCAGCGCCGCGCGGTCCAGCGAGGTGATGGCTTCGCGCACCGGCACCCCGACGACCTCGGCGCCCGGCAGGCCGCAGTCGGGCACCGCGGAGAGCACCCGCTCGGCGCTGCGGGCGCCGACCCGGTTGGCCAGCCCGGCGCTGGCGTTGGCCTCGTGGATCACCACCGGAACCCGGGATCTGCGCGGCGAGACACCACGCGCTGCGAGATAGGCCGGCAGCGCCACGTATCCGCCGAAGCCGATCACGACGTCGGCGTCGACCGACCGCAGCACGGCGCGGGTTTCCCGGACGGCCCGCCACACCCGCGAAGGCAGCCGGGCCAGGTCACCGCTGGGCTTGCGGGGCAGCGGCACCGGCGTGATCAGCTCGAGGTCGTAGCCGCGCGCGGGCACCAGCCTGGTCTCCAGCCCCCGCGCCGTGCCCAGCGCGGTGATCCGGACCTTGGGATCCAGCGCGCGCAGCGCGTCGGCGACGGCCATCGCCGGTTCGACGTGCCCGGCCGTTCCCCCGCCGGCCAGCACGACTGACAAGGGCCTAAAAGCCGACAACGCGGCACCGGCGGGCAGAGGGTCTGCCCCCCGCCCGCCGGTCGGCTCGTTGACCGTGTCGTTCACCCGTAACGCTGACCTTCCAATGCGCGTGTGCGCCGTTGCTGGCGCCGGCCGGCGGCCTGATTGGCTCCCAGGGTCGCATAGCGCTGGCCAGATCCATGATGCCCCGCCCGTGAGCGGGGGTTACCCGCAGACCGGCGGACCGGGCGGCCGGCCGCACGCGGGGGTGCCCCGCGCAGCGGCGCCTCGCCGTTGCGGGGCGCCTTGCGCCCGGGCGACCCGGCGCCCTTGCGCGGCGCGGCGCCCGATTGCGGGCGCGACCGCTTGCGGTCGCGGAACGCCTCCAGGCGCGTGGGCGAATAGGGCTCGGGCAGCGGCAGCCGCAGCAGCCGGTTCACCTTGTCGTCGCGGCCGGCCCGCAGCGCGGCCACCGCCTCGGGTTCGTGACGGGCCGCGTTGGCCATGATCCCGATCATGAAAAGCGTTGCCGCCGTGGAGGTTCCACCGGCGGAGATGAGCGGCAGCTGGATGCCCGTCACCGGGAGGATCCCGATCACGTAGCCGATGTTGATGAACGCCTGACCCAGGACCCACATCGTCGTGGTGGCGGTCAGCAGCCGCAGGAACGGGTCGGCCGACCGGCGGGCGATCCGCATCCCGGTGTAGGCGAACAGCCCGAACAGGACCAGTAACCCGAAGGCGCCGATAAAACCGAGCTCCTCGCCGATGATCGCGAAGATGAAGTCGTTGTGGGCGTTGGGCAGGTAGTTCCACTTGGCGGTGCCCTGGCCCAGGCCGTCGCCGAAGATGCCGCCGTGGGCCAGCGCGAATTTCGCCTGCCGGGCCTGGTAGCCGGTGTCCTGCGGGTCGTTCTCGGGATTGATCCAGGACCGCACCCGGTCGGACCGGTAGCCGGCCGACATCGCCAGGATCGCCCCGGCCATGAAGACCGCGAGCAGCGAGGTGGCGAAGACGCGCAGCGGCAGGCCGGCGTACCAGAGCAGGGCGAGCAGGATGATGCCCAGCGACACGGTCTGCCCGAGGTCGGGCTGCGCGACGATCAGCGCCAGCGCGATCACCGCCGCAGGCACCAGCGGGATGAGCAGTTCGCGCAGGCTGGCGCGCTCGAGTCGGCGGGCCGCCAGCATGTGCGCACCCCAGATGGCGAAGGCGATCTTGGCCAGCTCGGAGGGCTGCATGGAGAAGCCGGCGACCACGAACCACTTGCGGGAGCCGTTGGCCAGGTTGCCGATGCCGGGAACGAGGACCAGGACCAACAGGATCACGGTGACGACGTAGCCGGTGAAGGCGACGCGGCGGATGAACCGCACCGACATCCGCAGCGAGGTGTAGCAGGCGATGAGGCCGATCACCGTCCACAGGACCTGCTTGCCGAAGATGATCCAGGCCGACCCGTCGGCGTCGTAGGACCGCACCCCCGATGCCGAGAGCACCATGATCAGGCCGAGCGTCGTCAGCAAGCCGGCGATGGCGATGATCAGGTGAAACGAGGTCATGGGGCGGCCGAGCCAGGCACCGAACCGGGTGGGCGAACCGCCATCGCCACCGGCGGCCTTGTCCTTTTTCGCCTTGGGCGCCTTCGCGGGCTTGGCGGGCTCGTCGGCCTTGTCGCCGTCGTCCGCGGCCGCGTCGGTGACCTCGGCCGTCGCGTCCGCGTCCTCCGCCGGCCCCGGCTCGGTCGCGGTTCCGCCGGTCGCTTTGCCCCGGCCCAGCAGCCGGGTCAGTGCGTTACCCACGCCCCGCCCTACCGGATCGCCGCGCGCACGGCGGCCGCGAACGCGTCGCCCCGGTCGGCATACCCGGCGAACTGGTCGAACGATGCGCCCGCCGGTGCCAGCAGGACAGTGTCACCGGGTGCGGCCAGGCCACGAGCCGCGGCGACCGCCGCGGTCATGACGGCGGCGCCGAGATCTCCACTCGAATGTTTCACTTCTGTCACATCTGCACCAAGAACCACTGCAGTCGCATCCATATCAGCATCCTCGCCTGTCACAACGTGGAGGACGGGGACATCCGGCGCGTGTCGCGATAACGCCTCTGCAACCTCTTGCCGATCTCGGCCGATGAGCACCGCCCCGACCAGCCGCGACGCGATCCTGGCGACCTCGGCGTCGACCGAGGCGCCCTTCAGCAGGCCGCCGGCGATCCAGACGACCCGGGGGTAGGCGAGCACGGACGCCTCGGCGGCGTGAGGATTGGTGGCCTTGGAGTCGTCGACATAGGTGACGCCCTCGGCGACGGCCACCACCTCGGCCCGGTGCCGCCCGACCCGGAAGTCCGCGAGCGCGGACGCGATCGCCTCGGCCGGCACCCCGACGCTGCGGGCCAGCGCGGCGGCGGCGAGCGCGTCGAGCACGCCGACGGGGCCCGGCACCGGTATCGAGTCGACGGGCGCCAGCGTCAGGTCGTCGGCGAACGCGCGGTCGATCAGGTGTCCGTCGCGCACGCCGAGCTCCCCCGGGCCCGGTTCGCCCAGCCGAAAGCCGGCCCGCACCGGCGCCCGCGCCGTGCTCAGCAGTGCCGCGGCCCGGGCGTCGTCCAGCCCGACGACGGCCACCCGGCCGTCGAGCACCCGGGCCTTGGCCGCGGCGTAGTCGGCCAGGGTGCCGTGCCAGTCCAGGTGGTCTTCGGCGATGTTGAGCACCGCGCCGCCCTCGGGCCGCAGCGACGGCGCCCAGTGCAGCTGGAAGCTGGACAACTCGACGGCCAGCAGCTCGGCGGGTTGGTCCAGCACGTCGAGCACCGGGCTGCCGATGTTGCCGCACAACAGGTTTGGAAGCCCGGCCGCGGTGAGCATGGCGTGCAGCATCGATGTCGTCGTGGTCTTGCCGTTGGTCCCGGTCACCACCAGCCAGCGCCGCGGCGGGCCGTAGTGGCCGGCCGCGTCCAGCCGCCAGGCCAGCTCCACATCGCCCCAGACGGGCACGCCCGCCGCCGCGGCGGCGACCAGCAGCGGCGTGGTCGGCGAGAAGCCGGGGCTGGTCACCACCAGGGCGTAGCGGGAGACCTGCTCGGCGGCCACCGATGTCGGCGCGGTCGCCACCCCCGCATCGGCGTACCCGCGCAGGGTGGCCGGGTCGTCGTCGCACAGGGTGGGCACCGCGCCGAAGCGGCTCAGGGCCGCCAGCACCGCCCTGCCCGTCACCCCGCCGCCGGCCACCAGCACCGGGGCGCCCGGCGCCAAGGGGTCAAGCCCACTCATCAGGCACCGATCGCGGCCAGCCACTCACCGTAGAAAAGGGCCACGCCCAGCCCGCAGGCGATCGCGGTGAGCAACCAGAACCGGATGATGACCGTGGTCTCGGCCCAGCCGGCCAATTCGAAGTGGTGGTGGAACGGCGCCATCCGGAACACCCGGCGCCCGGTGGTGCGGAAAGTCAGGATTTGCAACACCACCGAGCTGACCTCGGCGACGAACAGCGAACCCAGCACGACGGCGAGGATCTCGGTGCGGCTGGTGACCGAGATGCCGGCGATGATGCCGCCCAGCGCCAGCGATCCGGTGTCGCCCATGAAGATCTTGGCGGGCGCGGCGTTCCACCACAGAAAGCCGATGCAGGCGCCCGCGGTGGCGGCCGCGACGATCGCCAGGTCGAGCGGATCGCGCACGTTGTAGCAACCCAACCCGGGCGCGGTGACGCACGCGTTGCGGTACTGCCAGAACGTGATCAGCACGTAGGCCGCGGTGACCATCGCCATGCTGCCGGCGGCGAGTCCGTCCAGGCCGTCGGTGAAGTTGACGGCGTTGGACCAGGCGCTGACGACGACCACGCAGAACAACACGAACAGCGCCGGGGCCAGGGCGACGGTGGCGATCTCGCGCACGTAGGACAGGTCCGCGCTGGCCGGGGTCAGGCCGTTGGCGTTGCGGAATTCCAGCACCAGCACGCCGAACAGCACCGCGGCGGCGACCTGCCCGACGGTTTTGGCCGTCTTGTTCAGCCCGAGATTGCGCGACCGGCGGATCTTGATCAGGTCGTCGAGAAAGCCGACGCCGCCGAGCACCGTGGCCAGGCCCAGCACCAGCAGACCCGACGCGGAGACGCCCTCGCCGTCGAACGCCAGCCCGGCCAGGTGGGTCCCCAGGTAACCGGCCCAGATGCCGGCCAGGATCGCCACGCCACCCATCGACGGCGTGCCGCGTTTGGCGTGGTGGGTCGGCGGGCCGTCGTCGCGGGTGTGGTGGCCGAATCCCTGCCGGGTGAACAGCCGGATCAGCGCCGGGGTCAACAGGATCGACACGGTCAGCGCAACGGCGACGGCGATGAGGATCTGTCTCACGGGCGGGCACCGCCCTGCGAGCCTTGTGATACCAGGGCGTCGGCCAGCGCCCCCAGCCCGGCCGCGTTGGAGGCCTTGACCAGCACGACGTCGCCGGGTTGCAGCTCGGCCCGCAGCAACGCCAGGGCGGCCTCGCTGTCGGCCACGTTGACGGCCCCCTTATCGGCCGAGCCCCACGAACCCTCCATGACCGCTCCGTGGTGCATGGCGCTCATCGACCTCCCACTTCCCACGACAACGAGTCGAGACACATCTAAGCGCACGGCCAGCCGGCCGATGCGATCATGCTCGGCGATCGCGTCCTCGCCGAGCTCGGCCATCTCACCGAGCACCGCCCAACTCCTGCGCTTTTCGGCCGGCCGGTCCCCCCCGCCGTGGGCGATCCAGGCCAACGCCTGTAGCCCGGCGCGCATCGAATCGGGGTTGGCGTTGTAGGCGTCGTCGATCACCGTGACGCCGTCGGCGCGCGTGGTGACGTGCATCCGGTGTCGCGAGACGGGGCCGGCGCCGGCGAGTGCGGCCGCCACCTGGTCGACGTCGGCGCCGCATTCCAGCGCGACCGCGGCGGCGCACAGCGCGTTGGTGACCTGGTGGTCGCCGTAGACGCCGAGCCGGACCTGCGCCTGCGTGGTCCCGGAGCCGTCGCGGTGGTGCAGCGTGAAGCATGGCCTGGCCACCTCGTCGAGCGAGACGGGCCCGGCCCACAGCTGGCTGGGGCCCGCGCTGGTGTTCTCGGCGCGGCTGACCCGCACCACCCGGGCCGCGGTCACGCCCGCCATGGCCGCCACCGCCGGGTCGTCGGCATTGAGGATCACCACCCCGGATGCCGGAACAGATTGGGGCAGTTCGGATTTCGTCTGAGCGATGGCCTCGCGCGAGCCGAACTCGCCCAGGTGCGCGGTGCCGACGTTGAGGACGACGCCGATCGCCGGCGGGGCGATCTCGGCCAGCGCGGCGATGTTGCCCGGGTGGCGCGCCGACATCTCGAGGACCAGGAAGTCGGTCTCGGGCGTCGCGCGCAGCACGGTCCACGGATGCCCCAGCTCGTTGTTGAACGACCCGGGCGGGGCGACCACCTCGCCGAGCGGTTTCAGCACGGCGGCCACCAGGTCCTTGGTCGACGTCTTTCCCGACGATCCGGTGATCCCGACGATCCTGAGCCCGCCGGCGACCAGTTCGGCGGCCACCACCTGGGCCAACTTGGCCAGCGCCGCGAGCACCGCCGCGCCCGAGCCGTCCGGGTCGTGCTCGAGCACCCCGGCCCGAGATCCCGACGCGCCCGCGGGGGCGACGACCACGGCGGGAACGCCGACCGGCCGGGCGGCCAGCACCGCCACCGCGCCGGCGGCGATCGCCGCGCCCGCGTGGTCGTGGCCGTCCGAGCGCGCGCCCGGCAGCGCCAGGAACAGTCCCCCGGGTCCGACGGCGCGCGAGTCGAATTCCACCGTCCCGGTGACGCGGCGTCGCGCGGCGTCCTGCGGCGAGATGTCGGCCAGGGTGCCGCCGACGATGTCGGCGATCTCGGCGACGGTCAACTCGATCATCGCGGTGCCCCGTCCAGGTCCCGCAGCGCCTGCGCCAGCTCGACCCGGTCGTCGAAGGGGCGGGTGTGCCCGCCGGCGCTCTGGCCGGTTTCGTGGCCCTTGCCGGCGATCAACACGACGTCGCCCGGGCCCGCCCAGGCGACGGCGTGCCTGATCGCGTCGCGGCGGTCGGCGATCTCGACAATGTCTGCCGCACAACCGCTTTCGGTCGCCCCGGCGAGGATTTCGCGACGAATCGACGCCGGGTCCTCACCGCGCGGGTTGTCGTCGGTGACGACGACCAGATCGGCCAGTTCGGCCGCCGTCGCGCCCATCGGCGCCCGTTTGCCCGGGTCGCGTTCGCCGCCGGCGCCGAACACCACGGCCAGCCGGCGATCCGGACGCGCCAGCGTGGTCAGCACCGCGCGCAACGCGCCCGGTTTGTGGGCGTAGTCGACCAGCGCCAGGAAGTCCTGGCCGGCGTCGATCTCCTCCATGCGTCCCGGCACGCGGGCCTGTAGCAGGCCCGTCGACGCCTGCTCCGGGGACACCCCGACCGCATCCAGAATAGCCAGTGCGACAAGGCAATTGGCGACGTTGTAGTGGCCGGGCAGCCGAACACCCAGCTGATGGCGCGCCCCGGCGGGATCGATGGCGGTGAACTGTTGTCCCGCGGCGCCCATCGGGGCCACGTCGGTGGCGCGCCAGTGGGCGGGCCGGCCCTCGGCGCTGACGGTGATCGCGTCGCCGGCGCGGGCGGCCATGGCGCGCCCGGCGTCGTCGTCGACGCAGACCACGACGCGCCGGGCCCGCAGCGGGGAGCCCGGGTCGAAGAGCATCGCCTTGGCCTCGAAGTAGTCGGCCATCGTCGGGTGGAAGTCGAGGTGGTCGCGGGACAGGTTGGTGAAACCGCCCACCGCGAACCGGGTTCCGTCCACGCGGCCCAGCGTCAGGGCGTGACTGGAGACCTCCATGACGACGGTGTCCACCCCCTGTTCGGCCATCGCCGCCAGCATTGCCTGCAGGGCGGGGGCCTCCGGGGTGGTCAGCGCGCTGGGAATGTCGGCGCCGTCGATGCGGATCCCGATGGTGCCGATCAGCCCGGCGGTGTGGCCGGCGGCGCGCAGTGCGGACTCGATGAGATACGTCGTGGTGGTCTTGCCGGACGTGCCGGTGACGCCGACGACCGTCACCCGCTCGGACGGGTTCCCGTACACCGTGGCGGCCAGCCCGCCGAGCACACCGCGGGGGTCCGGGTGAACGAGGACCGGCACGGATTGCCCTAGGGCGCCCATCTCGGCGACCCCGCCGGCGTCGGTGAGCACGGCGACCGCGCCGCGTTCGATCGCGTCGCCGGCGTAACGCGCGCCGTGGGTGGTGGAACCGGGCAGCGCGGCGAACAGATCGCCGGGCCGCACCTCCTGGGCGCGCAGCGTGACCCCGGTGACCGGCAGGTTCGGGACGGCCCGATCGCCGGCCGGCGCGGCTCCGATGTCAGCCGCCAACGCCGGCAAGCGCACGCCCGCTGCGGCGCTGGGCCGCAGCGCACTGGGCACCGACACCCCGTCACCACCTCCGTCAGCCATGATCGGCCATGACACCCTACCTAGGAGCACCGGCCGACGGATGTTCCCGCGCCCGGGCGCCGGTGTCACGACCCGCTGCGCCGCTCGAGCAGGGGGAGCCAGACGGTGTCGACGATCTCTTCGATGGCTTCGTCGGGCAGGGGCCGCAGCGTCATCAGGACCTCGTAGCGAAACAGGTCCACGGGCAGGCGCGCAATGCGCTCGGTCAACTGGTCGGGCTCGATTTCACCGCGATCGATGGCGCGCTGGATCGCCTGATCCAACGCGGCATCGCGCCGCCCTCGCACCAGCGTTTCGAGATCGGCCAGGCTGCTGCCGGTCTGCTGGTAGAAGCCGCCCAGCCGGGTCAGCAACGGGACCACCAACCCCACCCTGACCTTGTTCGCTTGCCGCAGCAATGCGATCGCGTCACCGCGCAGGCTGCCGGTGTCAGGGGCGACCACGACGTCCTTGGCGACCTCATGTGCCACCGCGGCGAGCACGAGTTCCTGCTTGTTCGGCCAGCGCCGGTAGAGCACCGCACGGCTGGTGCCCGCCCGCACGGCGACGCCGTCGATCGTGAGCTCGTCGTACCCGCGTTCGGTCAGCTCCGTCCACGCCGCATCCAGCAACGCCTCCTCCAACGCGGGACCCCGGCGCCGCCGGGCCACGCCGGTCGAGTTAAGAGACATTGCGTTTCCTAACGGTCGGGTCTACGTTCTTTGGATACAGAACGTATCTTATGCGAACAGGAGTGGAATCGATGCGCATTCTCGTCTCCGGTGCCGGAATCGCCGGCCTGAGCGCGGCGATAAACCTCGGCGCCGACGGCCACGACGTCACCTTGGTCGAACGCGCCAACCACCTGCGGGTGAACGGCTCCCCGATCGACATTCGCGGGGACTCCATCGGTGTCGCCGACAAGATGGGCGTGCTCGCACCGATCCGCGCGCACCGGGTCGACATGACCGAACGCGTCCAGTTCGTCGACGAAAACGGCACCGTGGTGGCCGAACCGCCGCTCGACGAGATCAACGACTCCGCCGGCGACATCGAAATCCCGCGGGAAGACCTCACAACCATCCTGCGCGACCGCCTGGGGCCGACGGTAGAACTGCGGTTCAACGAATCCATCGGCGAACTCGACGACGATGACCGTCGCGTCGATGTGCGGTTCAACTCCGGCGACCGCGAGCGCTATGACCTGGTTGTCGGTGCCGACGGGATGCACTCGGCCGTGCGACGCCTGACGTTCGGTCCCGAGCAACGGTTTCTGCGCCATCTCGGCTTCTATGTCGCGCTGGCCGACTTGCCCGGCTATACGCCGTCCGGGCGCGACAACCCGATGTACAACTTCCCCGGGCACCTCGCCGGCATCGCCGCCTACAACGACAAAGCCTTGGCGGTCTTCATGTTTCGATCGCCCTGGATCGACTACGACTACCACGACCTCGCGGCCCAGAAACGGATACTCGTCGACGCGTTCGCCGGCCACAGCGAGTGGCGGGTACCCGAACTGCTCGACGCCGCGATCGCCGACCCGGAACTGTACTTCGATTCCGTCAGCCAGATTCACATGCCCAGCTGGCATCGCGGTCGCGTCGTCCTCGTCGGGGACGCGGCGCATTGTGCCTCGAGCCTGTCGGGCCGCGGCACCTCCCTGGCCCTGACCGGAGCCTGGTTTCTCGCGCGAGCGCTGCGCGACCATCCCGGCGATCTCGGCCACGCGTGCGAGCAATACGAACGCGACCAGCGACCCCACGCCCTGCGCTGCCAGGCCACGGCGGCACCCGGCGGCGACCTCCTGGTTCCGGCCACCCAGGCTCAAATCGACGCGCGCAACCACGATTTCACCGTCGCAACCGGCCGCGGCCGGGAAGCCTAGGTGGCCTGCAGCGTCAGCGGCGGGCCCGGGTCCGGCGACAGCGGCACGTTCTCGCGCTGCATGAGCCAGCCGGCGATGTTGTGGAACAGCGGGGCCGCCGAGTGGCCCGGCGTGCCGTCGGCGTTGCGCTCCGGGTTGTCCATCATGATGCCGATGACATACCGGGGGTTGTCGACGGTGGCCATGCCCGCGAACGTGATCCAGTAGACGTTGTCGAAGTAGCAGCCGCAGGCCGGGTTGATCTGCTGGGCGGTGCCGGTCTTGCCGGCCATCTGGTAGCCCGTCACCGCGGCGGCGGGGCCGGTGCCCTGCTGATAGCCCATCGGGTCGTGTTGCACGACGGCGCGCAGCATGTTGCGGACGGTCTGAGCCGTCTGCGCCGACACCACCCGCACGCCGTCCGGGCGCGGTTCTTCGGTGCGGGTGCCGTCGGGCGCGATGGTGGCCTTGATGATCCGCGGCGGGATCCGCACCCCGTCGTTGGCGATCGTCTGGTACATGCCCGTCATCTGCAGCAGCGTCATCGAAAGGCCTTGCCCGATGGGCAGGTTGGAGAAGGTGCTGCCCGACCATTGGTCGATGGGTGGCACCAGCCCGGCGCTCTCCCCGGGCAGGCCCACGTTGGTGCGCTGCCCGAGCCCGAACTTGCGGACCATGTCGTAGAAGCGCTCCGGCCCCACCCGCTGTGCGAGCATCAAAGTGCCGACGTTGGAAGACTTTCCGAACACGCCGGTGGTCGTGTAGGGCATCACGCCGTGGTCCCACGCGTCGTGGATGGAGACCCCGCCCATCTGGATCGTGCCGGGAACCTGCAGCACCTCATCGGGATTGGACAGGCCGTACTCGATGACCGACGACGCGGTGATCACCTTGTTCACCGAGCCGGGCTCGAACGGCGAGGACACCGCCAGGTTGCCCAGCTGTTTGTCGCCCTGACGCCCGATGTCCTGGGAGGGGTCGAACGTGTTGTCGTTGGCCATGGCCAGCACTTCACCGGTCTTGGCGTCGAGCACGACGGCCGAAACATTGTGCGCGCCAGACACATTCTTGGCCTGCTGAACCTGCTGCTGCACATAGAACTGGATGTCGTCGTCGAGGGTCAGCTGCACCATCGAGCCGTTGACCGCCCGATGCCGGTTGCGGTAACTGCCGGGGATGACCACGCCGTCGGATCCGCGGTCATAGGTGACCGAACCGTCGGTCCCGGACAGCACGGAGTCCATGGCCTCTTCCAAGCCCAGCAGCCCGTGGCCGTCCCAGTCGATGCCGCCCACGATGTTGGCGGCCAGCGATCCGCCCGGATACTGGCGCAGATCCTGGCGTTCGGAACCGACCTCGGGAAATTTGTCCGAGATCGCGCTGGCGACGGCGGGATCGACGGCACGCGCGAGATAGACGAAGTTCTCGTCGCTTTGCAGCTTCTTCAGCAGGGTCGCCGAGTCGGGTTTGTTGCCGAGGCGCCCCGAGACGTCCTTGGCGATGTCGCGCAAGCGCTGCTGCGGGTCGGGGGCGGCCGAATTCTTGGCCTTGGCCTCCTCCAGCTGCTTGTGAATGCGTTTCGGTTGAAACGTCAGCGCACGAGATTCGATGGTGAACGCCAGTTGATCCTTGCGGCGGTCGATGATGCTGCCCCGCACCGCCTTTTCCACGTCGGTGACCTTGAGCTGCCCGGCGGCCTGGGCGCGCAGCGTCGGGGCCTTGGTCACCTGCAGGACGAACAGCTGGGCGGCGGCCACCAGCATCAGCACCAGGATGACCACGTTGCCGGCGCGAT
Organism: Mycobacterium sp. 5-140-3-2; assembly: GCF_035666375.1. Taxonomy (NCBI): domain Bacteria; kingdom Bacillati; phylum Actinomycetota; class Actinomycetes; order Mycobacteriales; family Mycobacteriaceae; genus Mycobacterium; species Mycobacterium sp. 5-140-3-2. The sequence goes on along the minus strand of NZ_CP142025.1, from coordinate 2,365,281 downwards.
GGCGGAAGACGAACGACCCACCGCGGCCGGCCATTTGCACGATCTGACGGGTGCGCCGCTCCCGCGCCGAATGCCCGGCCCCCACCGGCTCGGGGCGCTGCGCACCCCGGCTGGCCTTGGGCTGCTTGGCTTTCCGGAGTCGTTTCGGTTCGCGAACGTCACGGCCCTGGTCCGCCTGCTGCGGTTTCGCGCGGCGCTTGGGCTGCCGGGCGGCGTTGTCCGCCATGTCCTTACGGGGACCGCGTGTCGGGCGTGCGGCCTGCGACCGGCGTGCCCGTGGGGTGTCGCCGCGGCTCACCTGGGAGCACCTGGCACCGCGCCGGGGGGCCCGGGCAGGGAGCCGGTACCCGGTTGCGGCATCGGGGCGGGCGCCGGAGCGGCGGGGGCGATCGGCTGGGGGCCGGCCGCGCGGCCCAGCGGCACCGGGACGGAAACCTCCGGTGGCAGGGGCGCGGGTAGCTGGCCCGGGGCCGGAATGGGCAGGCCGCCCAACGGGATCGGGACCTCGGCGGGCACCGGGGGGGTCGCGGGTCTGGCCGGCATCGGCAATCCCGGCGTCGGCAGCGCGCCGGTCACCGGCCCGCCGGGCATGCCGGGGAGCGCACCGGTCACGGGGCCGCCTGGCATGCCGGGCAGCGTACCGGCAGGGGGCGCGCCGGCGGCGCCAGGCGCGCCGGGCACCGGCGGAACTGCCGGCGGGAAGTGTTGGCCGCCCACCGTGGAGGCGCCGTCGGGTGCGCGCAGCAGCGCTTCGGGCCCCGACCTGGCCGGGGCGGGGGCGCCGGGGACCGGCTCGAGCCGCATCGGGATCTCCGCGGCGGGCGCCGCGGGTTTCGGGGGCTGCGGCGCTTCGTCGGGGAGCTTGGTGTTCAGCGGCGGCGGCGGAACACCGTCGGCGGGTTTGGGGGTGCCCACCACCACCCAGTTCCCGGACGGGTCCTGGACCAGGTGCGCGGTGTCCCGGGTGGGGATCATGCCCTGCTTGCGGGCGGCCTCCGCCAGCGCGGGCGCGGCTTCGGCCTCACGCACGTCGCGCTCCAGGGCCTCCTTCTGTTGCTGCAGCAACCGGGTCCGCTCGCGGGCGTGGCTCAACTTGTAGGAGCGTTCGGCGGAGTCGGTGGACAACCACAGCGTGAGCCCGAGCCCGACGCCCAGCGCTCCGATGACCAACACGACGAACGGAACCTTGCTCGCAAGTGTCCGCGGCCGCAGGTCGATCGACGCCAGCCGGGCGGCCAGACGCTCGGTGAGCTTGGGCCGAACGACCTTGGGCGCCTTGGCTTTGCGGGCCTTGGCGCGCGCCTTGGCCTGGCTGGCGTTCTTCGGCCGCGCCGACCGCTCGACCGGCCGGGCGACGGGGCTGCTCTGCGGACCGGCCTTGGGCGCGCGGGATTCGCGGGCGGGCGCCGTGGTCCTGGCGCCGCGGGCGCGCCGCGCCGCGCCGGGTTCGGGCGCCGGGCGCCTGCCCCGTCGGGCAGCACCGTCGCGGGCGCCCCGGCGGTCGCTGCCGCCGCGTCGTTTCGACGTCTCGCGGTCCGCTTTCATCAATCGCCTTTCCCGGTTGCCTGCTGTGATTCCATTCGCTGCAGGGCCCGCAGCCGCACCGCGGCGCTACGCGGGTTGCGTTCGATCTCGGTGGCGTCGGCCCGTCCGGCACCCTGCGTCAGGGGCCGGAATCGCGGCTGGTGACCGGGGAGTTCGACCGGCAGGTCCACCGGGGTGCGGGACGCGACCGCCTCGGCGAACAACCGCTTGACGATCCGGTCTTCCAGCGATTGGTACGCCATCACCACGATGCGCCCGCCGACGGCAAGCGCGTCCAGGGCGGCCGGGAGCGCGGCACGCAGCGAATCCAATTCGTCGTTGACCGCGACCCGCAGCGCCTGGAAGGTGCGCTTGGCCGGGTGCCCGCCGGTGCGCCGGGCCGCGGCCGGAATCGCTTCGTAGAGCAGGGCCACCAGGTCCGCGGTCGACGCGAACGGCTGGCGGGCCCGCCGGCGCACGATGTGCGCGGCGATGCGCCGCGCGAAGCGCTCCTCGCCGTAGCGGTGCAGGATGTTCGCCAGCTCGGCCTCGTCGTAGGTGTTGAGGATGTCGGCGGCGGTGAGCGGCGCGTCGGGGTCCATCCGCATGTCCAGCGGGGCGTCCTGGGCGTAGGCGAAGCCGCGTTCGGCGCGGTCGAGCTGCATGGACGACACGCCGAGGTCGAACAGCATCCCGTCGACCGATTCGGTTGCGGCATAGCCGGATTCGGCCAGCGCCGTGGCGACGCCGTCGTAGCGGGTGCGCATCAGCGTGACCCGGTCGGAGAATCGCGCCAACCGCGTTCGGGTGATGTCCAGGGCGGTGGGGTCGCGGTCGAGTCCGATCAGCCGCAGGCCGGGCAGTTCGGTGAGGAACCGCTCGGCGTGCCCTCCCGCGCCGACGGTCGCGTCGACGAGGGTCGCCCCCGTTCCGTCCGGGTGGTGGCGGGTCAATGCGGGCGTGAGCAGCGCGACGCAACGCTCCAGCAGGACGGGCACGTGCCCGCCTGATCCCGATGGCGGCGACCCGCTGCGCCCGGCTGCGCCGCGCTTGCGGTCACCACGGCCGCGCTTGCGATCACCGCGCCCTGAATTGTCAGCCACCGCAACGCCTCCCCGGTTCTGCCGCCACCCGTGGGCCGCACGCCCCGGTATGGCCCGAGCGTGCCGGAAAAGGTGTGGCGCCCTTGCATCGAGGTCCCTGTCCGAAGGCACGAACCTGGCGTTGGGGAAGTACGCCAGGGTCGGTTCGGGCAGAGGCCACGTTGCACGGGCATGCGCCTCAGATGATGTCGCCGAGTGCTTCATCGCTGGCCGCGGAGAAGTTCTCTTCGTGGGTCTGCTGGTAGTCCTGCCAGGCCTGCGCATCCCAGATTTCGAGGTAGTCGACCGCGCCGATCACCACGCACTCCTTGGACAGGCTGGCGTAACGACGGTGGTCGGCCGACAACGTGATGCGGCCCTGGGCGTCGGGGTGCTGCTCGTCGGTGCCGGCGGCGAGGTTACGCAGGAAGGCCCTGGCGTCAGGGTTGCTTCGCGACGCCTTGCTCGCCCGGCGGGCCAGTTGCTCGAATTCCGCCCGCGGGTAGACGGCGAGGCTGTGGTCCTGGCTCTTGGTGACCATCAACCCCCCTGCCAGCGCGTCACGGAACTTGGCGGGCAACGTCAGCCGCCCCTTGTCGTCGAGTTTGGGCGTGTAGGTGCCAAGAAACACCAGCTCACCTCCCGTTCGAGGTCACCCAAACACTGCAGCCACCATACCCCACAATCCCCCACTTCGCCCCATTCATGGCATGTCGCCGTGGCGTTTTCCGGGTTCTCCGTCGTCACGGGGCCCTCGACGCGCTACGAGAGGCGTGTCGGGCGGCCCTCGCACCGGGATTCAGGGCGGCCCCGGCAGCGCAGCTAGCAGGGAAAATGTCGCCGGTGGGGCGTAGTGGGGAACTCTAGTGGGGCCCGGTGGGGATTAACCGCCGGCCCGCGCGTCGGCTAGGGCTCGGTTGGGGCGCAAAACGGTATCGACGGTTGCGCGGCGTCAGTCAGCCGGCCGGAAGCTGCGACGATGACGGCCGGGGCGGCGCGAGGCGCGGACGACGCGGGAGAAATGCAAAACGGGGCAGCCAGCGGCTACCCCGTGCGGGTGGGTCGGCGCTCAGTCGTCGAAGCGGCGGCGGAACCGATCCTCCATGCGACTGGTGAAGGAGCCCCCGCCCTTGTTGCGGCGCTGGCGCAGCGAGGTGGGCGCGGAGCCGGAATGGTCTGGCCTGCCTGACAATCGGGGACCGGTGATGCCGAACACCACGCCGCCGAACATGACGATGAACCCGAAAATGCTGAGAATGGGGACGCTGCCGCCGATCCAGGTGGCCTTGAACGCCACCCCCGACACCAGCATCGCCAGGCCGACGACGAACAGCGCCACTCCCTGCAGGCGCCGGCGGGCCGTGGGCGCGCGAAAGCCCCCGCCGCGGACGCTTGACGCGAATTTGGGGTCTTCGGCGTAGAGAGCGCTCTCGATCTGATCGAGCATTCGCTGCTCATGATCGGAGAGTGGCATTCGTCCCTCCTTGCCGACAGTTTGGCACGTGACTATCGATAGCACGCGATGCCCGTTGCGCGGGCAACTAATTGAATGATACGAGGTCAATCTGCCCCATACCACTGGTTCCGCGCCGATTCTATCCCGGCCGGATCGCGGCAATCCGCCAGACCGGAACGCCCGTGCGCTACAACCGGCTTCCCGACCCGGGGGCGTCCGTTGGTTCGGTGCCACGACCGCTCGTCGCGCCGGCCCGTGGGGGTCCGATAATGATTCTTAGCAGCCGGGTCAGAACGCCGCAGCATCGAACGAGACCGATCACCGGATGAGGAGGGCACCGCGAGTTGGGGATATTCCTCATCGATCTGCTCCCCCACGACATGGAGCGTCGCCTCACCGACGCCCTGACGGTGTACGTCGATGCGATGCGCTACCCGCGCGGCACCGAGCAACAGCGCGCCGCGATGTGGCTCGAGCACATCCGCCGCCGTGGCTGGCAAGGCGCCGGGGTCGTCGAAGCCGACGGGCCCGATGACGAGGGCGCGCCGATGCCCTCGGCGGAGGATCTGACCAGCGCCCCACTGCTCGGCGTGGCCTACGGCTATCCCGGGGCGCCCGGCCAATGGTGGCAGCAGCAGGTGGTGCTGGGCATGCAGCGCGGCGGCTCGCCGCCCCACGAGATCGCCCGGCTGATGAACAGCTATTTCGAGTTGACCGAGCTGCACATTCATCCCCGCGCCCAGGGCCGCGGCCTCGGCGAGGCGCTGGCTCGGCGGCTGCTCGCCGGGCGCGCGGAAAAGAACGTGCTGCTGTCGACGCCGGAAACCAACGGCGAGCCCAACCGCGCCTGGCGGCTGTACCGCCGGCTGGGCTTCACCGACGTCATCCGCCGCTACCACTTCGCCGGCGACCCGCGGGCGTTTGCGATCCTGGGCCGCGAACTACCGCTGTGACACCGCGGAACCGGGCGCGCATCGGACGCCCGCGCTCCGGAGTGGCCTTGTTCAAGTGGCACATCGGATCTGGCACGATGACCTGGTGCGCGCCAGCTCTCCCCCAGCCCGCGGCCGCGGCGTGAAAGCCCCCCGGGCCCGACGGCGCCGTCTGCTGGCCATCGCGATGTTGCTGCTGCTGGTGCCGCTGGCCACCGGATGCCTGCGGGTCCGGGCCTCGCTCACCGTCTCCCCCGACGACCTGGTCTCCGGGGAGATCGTCGCCGCCGCGAAACCCAAGACCCCCAAGGACACCGGCCCCCAGCTCGACAGCAACAACCTGCCGTTCAGCCAGAAGGTGGCGGTGTCGAACTACGACAGCGACGGCTACGTCGGCTCCCAGGCGGTGTTCTCCGATCTGACGTTCGCCGAGCTGCCGCAGCTGGCCAACATGAACTCCGACGCCTCCGGCGTCAACCTGTCGCTGCGCCGCAACGGCAACCTGGTGATCCTGGAGGGCCGCGCGGATCTGACGTCGCTGACCGATTCGGAGGCGGACGTCGAGCTGACGGTCGCCTTTCCGGGGGTGGTCACCTCCACCAACGGCGACCGGGTCGAGCCCGACGTGGTGTCCTGGAAGCTCAAGCCGGGCGTGGTGAGCACCATGACCGCCCAGGCCCGCTACACCGACCCCAACACCCGTTCCTTCACCGGCGCCGTGGTGTGGCTGGGCATCGCGTCCTTCGCGGCCGCCGGCGTGGTGGGGCTGCTGGCGTGGGTCGGCCGGGACCGCTCACCGCGGCTCACCGCGCCGCGCGACCAGCCGCCGCCCACCTAGCCTCGCCGCGCTAACCCTGCTGGGTGGGTGACCAGTACGCGAGCATCTCCGCGAAGGTCTGGAACGCGGGACCGGAGATCCCGTAGGTCGCCTCGAGATGGATGCTCAGCGGGAAACCGAGGTCGGCCACCCCGTCGATGACGCGCTTGTAGAGGTCGACCATCAGCTGACGCTTCTGCGGGGGCTCGCATTCGGCGAGCTTGCGGACGAACTCCTGCTCGGCGGCGACCGCGGCGTTGCCCGGGTCCTGGATGAGCCAGTTGATCAGTCCGACGCGGCTTTCCATCTTCGGCACGAAACCGAAGGACAGCAGGATCTCGGGCCGGTGATCGGTTTGCCTGGCGAACTCGCTCAGGAACCCCACGATCGCGTCGGAATACAGCAACTGGGTCATCCCGTAGGTGGCGCCCTGGTCGCACTTGAAGTTGAACCGGCCCTGTTCGCCGTCGCGGGTGGGGATCAGGATCACCCCGCGGTTGGTCACCAGCTCGCGATAGATCGACAGGGCGTCGGTCGGGGCGACGCCGGAGCCCTCGCCGTCGTTCATGGTGCGCGGCACGCCGACGAACACCACGCCTTCCATTCCGGCCGAGGACAACTCGGTCAGCCGGCCCCGCAGCGACGGCTCGTCCATGAACGCGGTGACCTGCGTGCACAAGCCCCTGATCCCGGTCAGTTCCGGCTTGACCACCGACCAGAAGTCGAGCACATCCAGCTTGGGCTTCATCTGAATGGGACGGTCGTCGTCCTCGGCGATGATCCCGGGGATCATCACGTGCCGGATCCGGCCGTCCAAACCGGCCTCGGCCGAATGCCGCACCACTTTGTGCGCCTCTTCGAGTGCCCGCTCCCGACCTTCGTCGGCGTTTGGTGGCACCAGTTCGAGCGCAATGGTGTTGAGGGTCACGCGGCTTCTCTCCGTCCGACGACTATGGGCCCGGGGCGTCTCTTGGCCGCGCAGCATCCGCGCGAGCCCCAGCGCACCCGCAAGCATAGGGGCGGGTTAGTGAGGCAGTCGAAGCAACTGGGTGCGCCCGGCGACCTCACGCGGGACCCACCCCGGGCCGCGCGACGAATACACTGGTCGGGCCTGGAACACCCAGCCAGCCGAGCAGAAAGGGGCGCCGCGCTGAGCGTCAAAGCCACAGCAGCGGCGGCAACCGTCGAGTTGACCGGCGCCATCACCGAACAGTTGCGGCGGTATCTGGACGAGCGGCGCGCCGAGACCGCCTACATCGGCGACGACTACAACGGCCTGATCGCCGCGCTCGAAGATTTCGTGCTGGGCGGCGGGAAGCGGCTACGCCCCGCGTTCGCCTACTGGGGGTGGCGCGCCGTGGCCACCGACGAACCCGACGAGCAAGTGCTGCTGCTGTTTTCCTCGCTCGAGCTGCTGCACGCCTGCGCGCTGGTGCACGACGACGTGATCGACGACTCCTCCACCCGGCGGGGACGGCCGACCACCCACGTCCAGTTCGCGACCCTGCATCGCGACCGGGGCTGGCAGGGCTCGCCCGAGCGGTTCGGCGCGTCGGCCGCCATCCTGCTCGGTGACCTCGCCCTGGCCTGGGCCGACGACATCGTCTTCGGTGTCGACCTGACGCCGCAGGCCCAGCGCCGCATCCGCCGGGTGTGGGCCAACATCCGCACCGAGGTGCTCGGCGGGCAGTACCTCGACATCGTCGCCGAAGCCAGCGCCGCCGCCTCGATCGCGTCGGCGATGAACGTCGACACCTTCAAAACCGCCTGCTACACCGTGTCGCGCCCGCTGCAGCTCGGCGTGGCCGCCGCCGCCGACCGACCCGACGTCCACGACATCTTCAGCCAGTTCGGCACGGACCTCGGGGTGGCGTTCCAGCTGCGCGACGACGTCCTGGGCGTCTTCGGTGACCCCGCGGTGACCGGCAAGCCGTCCGGGGACGACCTGCGATCCGGCAAGCGCACCGTGCTGCTGGCCGAGGCGGTGGAGTTGGCGGAGACGTCAGACCCGGTGGCGGCCAACCTATTACGGACCTCGATCGGCGCCCAGCTGACCGACGCGCAAGTGGATCGGCTGCGTGAGGTCATCGAGTCGGTGGGTGCCCTGGCCGCGGCCGAACAACGCATCGCCACGCTGACCCAGCGGGCGCTGGCGACGCTGGCCGCCGCCCCCATCAACACCGCGGCCAAAGCCGGGCTGTCCGAATTGGCCAAGATCGCCACGAACCGGTCCGCCTGAACCGATGACGACTCCGACCGACACCCCGGCCGACGACGCGCCGGCAGCCAAACCCCCTCGCGGCGAACGGTTTTCCCAGCTGAGGGCGTTCGTGGCGGCCGACGAATCGCGGCCGGCCAAACTGGGCCTGCTGGGGTCGGTGCTGATCACCCTGGGCGGGCTGGGCGCGGGCAGCACCCGCCAGCACGACCCGCTGCTCGAGTCGATTCACATGTCCTGGCTGCGTTTTGGCCACGGCCTGGTGCTGTCGTCGATCGTGCTGTGGACCGGCGTCGGCCTCATGCTGATCGCCTGGCTGGGCCTGGGCCGCCGCGTGCTGGCCGGCGACGCGACCGAGTTCGTCATGAAGACCACCACCGGATTCTGGCTGGCGCCGCTGCTGGTGTCGGTGCCCGTCTTCAGCCGGGACACCTATTCGTATCTGGCGCAGGGCGCACTGCTGCGCGACGGCCTGGACCCCTACGCCGTCGGCCCGGTCGCCAATCCAAACATCTTGTTGGACAACGTCAGTCCCATCTGGTCGATCACGACCGCCCCCTACGGTCCGGCGTTCATCCTGGTGGCGAAGCTGATCACCGTCCTCGTCGGCAACAACGTGGTGGCGGGCACCATGTTGCTGCGGCTGTGCATGCTGCCCGGTTTGGCGCTGTTGATCTGGGCCACTCCGCGAGTGGCGCGGCACCTGGGCGCCGACCCCTCGACGGCGCTGTGGATCTGCGTGCTCAACCCGCTGGTGCTCATCCACCTGATGGGCGGCGTGCACAACGAGATGCTGATGGTGGGCCTGATGGCCGCCGGCATCGCGCTGACGTTCGGCGGTCGCCACGTCGCGGGCACCGCGCTGATCACGGTCGCCATCGCGGTCAAAGCCACCGCCGGCATCGCGCTGCCCTTCCTGGTGTGGGTGTGGGCGCGGGATCTGCGCGACCGGCGGGGATATCGTTCCGCGCGAGCGCTTCTCGCGGCCGCGGCGGCGTCGCTGCTGGTCTTCGCGGTGGTGTTCGCGATCCTGTCCGCGGTGGCCGGCGTGGGGCTGGGATGGCTGACCGCGCTGGCCGGTTCGGTGAAGATCATCAACTGGCTGACCGTGCCGACCGCGGCGGCCAACCTGATCCACGCGATCGGCAGCGGGCTGTTTCCCGTGAGCTTCTATCCGCTCCTGCGGGTCACCCGGCTGGTCGGCATCGCGATCATCGCGGTCTCGCTGCCGCTGTTGTGGTGGCGGTTCCGGCGTGATGACCGGGCCGCGCTCACCGGCATGGCGTACTCGATGCTGATCGTGGTGCTGTTCGTCCCGGCCGCGTTGCCCTGGTACTACTCGTGGCCGCTGGCGATCGTGGCTCCCCTGGCCCAGTCACGACGGGCGGTGGCGATCATCGGCGGCGCGTCGACCTGGGTGATGGTGATCTTCAAACCCGATGGCTCGCATGGGATGTACTCGTGGCTGCACTTCTCGCTGGCCACCGCCGTCGCGCTGATCGCCTGGTACACCCTGTACCGGACACCCCGCCCTCGGACCGGCCCGGCCGAGGTCGCCGCACCGGCTCAGTAGGCCATCGCCTGCGCCCGGCGCACGACTTCGCGGGCCTGGTGGGCATGCAGCGCGTCGACGGGGCGGGCATTGCTGATGGCGTCCTTGGTGCCGTCGCGGGTCACCGTCAGCGACGGGTCGGGGGTGAACAGCCAGCGCACGATCTCGGTGTCGTGGTAGCCGCCGTCGTGCAGGATCGTCAACAATCCCGGCAGGCTCTTGACCACCTCACCGGACTGGGTGAAGAACACCTGCGGCACCACCACGCCCTCGCCGCGCCGGACCGCGACCAGATGGCCATCGCGGAGCTGTTGGTGGACCTTGGTTACCGGGATTTTAAGCAATTCGGCGACCCGCGGGAGGTCGTAGATCGGCTCGTCGGGATCTAGCACATCGTCGCCGGCAGGAATACTGCTCATCCGCGCAAGTGTAAGCCTTGATACGCGCCGTGAGCCCGTGTTCTTCCGCCCAATCATGGCGCCGCACCTACGATGGCCCCGTGGCCCAAGCTCATCCGCCCGGCCGGGCCGGTCCGCATCGTCCGCCGGCGGAGGCCGGGACGGCGGACCCGTTGGACAACGCGTTGCTGGACGGCCGCTACCTGATCCAGGCGAAGATCGCCAGCGGCGGCACCTCGACGGTGTACCGCGGTCTCGACACCCGGCTCGACCGTCCCGTCGCCGTGAAGGTGATGGATTCTCGCTACGCGGGCGACGAGCAGTTCCTCACCCGCTTCCAGCGCGAGGCCCGCACCGTCGCACGCCTGAAGGATCCCGGGCTGGTCGCGGTCTACGACCAGGGCTCCGACGCTCGGCACCCGTTTCTGGTGATGGAGCTCATCGAGGGCGGCACCCTGCGCGAGCTGCTGGGCGAGCGCGGACCCATGCCGCCCTACGCCGTGGCGGCGGTGCTTCGTCCGGTGCTCGGCGGGTTGGCCGCCGCGCACCGCGCCGGTCTGGTGCATCGCGACGTCAAGCCGGAGAACGTGTTGATCTCCGACGACGGCGAGGTGAAGATCGCCGACTTCGGGTTGGTCCGCGCCGTCGCCGCCGCCGGAATCACCTCTACCAGTGTGATTTTGGGCACCGCGGCGTATCTGTCGCCCGAGCAGGTGCGCGACGGCGACGCGAGCCCGCGCAGCGACGTATACTCCGCGGGCATCCTCGCCTACGAGCTGTTGACCGGGCACACCCCCTTCACCGGCGACTCGGCGCTGTCGATCGCTTACCGGCGGCTGGACACCGACGTGCCGGCGCCCAGCGCGTCCATCGACGGTGTGCCCGTGCAGTTCGACCAGTTCGTGCAGCGGGCGACGGCCCGCGACCCGGCCGACCGGTACGCCGACGCGACCGAGATGGGTGCCGATCTCGACGCGATCGCCGATGAGCTTGCGCTGCCGGACTTCTCCGTGCCGGCGCCACGCAACTCCGCGCAGCACCGCTCGGCCGCGCTGCAGCACAGCCGGATGGGCCAGCGCCCGGCCACCGCGCAGCAGCCCGGGCCCGCCCCGGTGCGCCAGCCCACCCGCCAACTGACCCGGGGCCCCGAGGATTGGCCGCGCCCGCAGCGCCCGGCCGCGGCCGTCGACGAACCCGACGAGGACGACGATGACTACGAATATGAGCCTGTCGCAGGCGAATTCGCGGGCATCCCGATCAGCGAATTCGTGTGGACCCGCCAGCACAATCGGCGCATGGTGCTGGTGTGGGTGGCGCTGGTGCTGGCGTTGACCGGCCTGGTGGCGACCGCGGCGTGGACCGTCGGAAGCAACCTCAACGGGCTGCTGTAGGCGCGCTCAGTCGCGCAGCATCTCGGCGACCAGGAAGGCCAACTCCAGCGACTGTTGGGTGTTCAGCCGTGGGTCGCACGCGGTCTCGTAGCGGCCGACCAGGTCGGTGTCCGAAATGTCTTGCGCCCCACCAAGACACTCGGTGACGTTCTCCCCGGTGATCTCGACGTGGATGCCGCCGGGATGGGTGCCCAGCGCGCGGTGCACCTCGAAGAAGCCCTGCACCTCGTCGACGATGCGGTCGAAGTGGCGGGTCTTGTACCCGTTGGACGACTCGTGGGTGTTGCCGTGCATCGGGTCGCACTGCCAGATCACCTGGTGACCGGTGGCCTGGACCTTCTCCACGATCGGGGGCAGCAGATCGCGCACCTTGTTGTTGCCCATCCTGCTCACCAGTGTCAGCCGGCCGGGCTTGTTGTGCGGGTCGAGCCGCTCGACGTATTCGACGGCCAACTCCGGGGTGATCGTCGGGCCGATCTTGACGCCGATCGGGTTGGCGATCACCTCCGCGAAGGCGATGTGCGCCCCGTCGAGCTGGCGGGTCCGCTCGCCGATCCACACGGTGTGCGCCGACAGGTCGTACAGCTGGGGCTCGCCGCTGTCGTTCTCGGACAGCCGCAGCATCGACCGCTCGTAGTCGAGCACCAAAGCCTCGTGGCTGGCGTAGATTTCGGCGGTCTGCAGGTTGCGGTCGGCCACCCCGCACGCGCTCATGAAGCGCAGGCCGCGATCGATCTCGGTGGCCAGCGCCGTGTAGCGGGCGCCCGCCGGCGAGGTCCGGACGAACTCGCGGTTCCAGTCGTGGACCAGATGCAGCGACGCCAACCCCGACGACGTCAGCGCACGAACCAGATTCATCGCCGCGCTGGCATTGGCGTAGGCGCGCACCAATCGCGACGGATCATGCTCGCGCACCGCGGCGTCCGGGGCGAAGCCGTTGATCATGTCGCCGCGGTAGGACTTCAACCCCAGCGCGTCGATGTCGGCCGATCGCGGTTTGGCGTACTGCCCCGCGATGCGGGCCACCTTGACCACCGGCATGCTCGAGCCGTAGGTCAGCACCACCGCCATCTGCAGCAGGGTGCGCACGTTGCCGCGGATGTGGGGTTCGGTGTTCTCGGTGAACGTTTCCGCGCAGTCACCGCCCTGCAGCAGGAACGCCTCACCCCTGGCCACCTGGGCGAGCTGCTCCTGTAGCCGCACGATCTCCATCGGCACCGTGACCGGCGGCACGCTCTCGAGGACCGTGCGCATCGCCGACGCCTGATCGGCGGGCCAGCTGGGTTGCTGGGCGGCCGGCTTGGCCAGCGCGGCGTCCAATCGCGCCCGCAGATCGGTCGGCAGCGGCGGCAGCGGCGGCAGCTGGTCGATCGGGATGTCGACGGTCCAGTTCATCGGTCCATCGTAACCGGGTCGCGGACGCCCCCGGTCAGGGTTGATCAGCGTGAACGCCGTCGAGCGCGGCCGTCTTAGTCTCCCGCCGTGATCAACCGGAAGCGGCGGAGCTGATCGCGGGCGTCGACCAACGCGTCGTGGGCATCGGGCGACCGCGGGGGCATCCGGGGGCTGCCCCGGTCTTCCCAGAGTTGCCGCAGCTCGCGGGTGAAACGCGGGATGGCCCGCGGCAGGTCCGGCATCGGGCCCCACAACTGGCACAGGGCGACGTGGTCGTAGGCCGCCACCCACGCCCACAGTTCGATCGGCTCAGCGGCCGCCCGCCCGGAATTGACGCCGAAGAACTCCTCCAGGTCCTCGCGGATCCGCCTGCGTGAGCGCCACACCTGCGACGCCGGGGGCGGCAGCTTGGGCAGCACGTTGGCGCGCACCCACGGGCCGGCGCGCTCGGGATCGAATTCCGTGGACACCGCGTAGTACTCGCGGCCGTCCTCGGCGGCCACCCCGATCGAGATGAGCTCGATGGTGCGGCCGTCCTCGATGAATTCGGTGTCGTAGAAGTACCGCACGAAGGGAGATTATCTGCTGATCAGGATCGGACCGGTGGGCGCCGGGGCGGGATGAACCTCGTCGTCCAACCTGGCGTCCACCGCACGTTGATCCGGAAACCGCGGCGTGCCCGCGATGGCGCACTGCAGGTAGAGCTTGGCCCGCACCACCGGGCGGCGCAGCCGCCGTTCGCGCTGCAGCGCGCGGCGCATCTTGTCCGGCTGCGTGGCGTACCGCCAGCGGGCCCAGGGCGCGTGCGGGCGCGACAGCCGGACCGCCCCGATCACCAGCAAGATGACCAGGAACATGCCCAGCAGGCCGGTCCAGACCTTGCCCTTGAGCACCACCACGACGGCCAGCGGCAGCGTCAACGCCATGGCGCCCCCCACCACGGCGCGCAGCGCCCACGAGTTGGCGTCGTGCCAGATCGGCAGGAAGAACATCAGCGGGTGCAGGCCCATCATCAGCAGCCCGGCCACCGCGACCGCGGCAAAGACCGCATCGACCGAGGTGCGGCCGTCCTCGGACCAGTAGACGTCGGACAGGTGCAGGATCAACGCGTACTCGTCGAGGACCAGGGCGGCCCCGATCCCGAAAAACGTGGCGGCCATCATGAACTGGGGCTCGTGCCCGTCGATCGACAGGGTCACCAGCGTCAGCCCGGAGAGCAACGTGAGGACCACCCCGAACGTGACGTGGTGGATGTGCACTCCCCCGACGTGGACGTTGCGCGGGTGCCACCACTTGGTGGGCCGGCCGTTTTCGACGCGGTGCCGGATCAACCGCACGAACGTCCGCGTGACGAAAAACGTCAGGATGAAGGCCACCAGGCAGCACAACAGTGGCAGGTGGCCCCGGTCGTGAATGTCATGTTCGAACCATCGGGACATCTCGTCCACGAACGAGTGGAGCACCCTTGAAACCTACGCCTCCCCGCGCCGCGGCCGTGGGAGCCGCGCTGCACCAGGGGTGTCCGGGCGCGGGCACCCATTACGCTGTTGTGCGACATGAGTACACGGCAGGCGCCCGGGGCGGGCTTCTCAGGTAAGCGTGCCCCCGGGCGGGCGCTGGTGTGGGGCGCGGCTTGGCTGGCGGCCGCGGCGGGGCTGGGTTACGCGGCGTGGCAGCTGTTCGGGCACATCCCGTATCGCATCGACATCGACGTCTATCAGATGGGCGCCCGGGCCTGGATGGACGGCCGCCCGCTGTACCGCGGCGACGTGTTGTTCCACACGCCGATCGTCGATCTGCCGTTCACCTATCCGCCGCTGGCCGCCATCGTGTTCTGCCCGTTCGCCTGGATGCACATGCCGGCCGCCAGTGTCGCGATCACCGCCCTGACGCTGGTTTTGCTGGTCGTGTCGACCGTGATCGTGCTGACCCGGCTCGACGTCTGGAGCGCGTCGGCCGTGCTGCCCGGCCCGGCCTGGCTGCGCCGGTGGTGGCTGGCCGTCGTCGCCGCCGCGGCCGCGACGGTCTGGCTGGAACCCATCAGCTCGAACTTCGCCTTCGGCCAGATCAACGTGGTGCTGATGACGCTGGTGATCGCTGACTGCGTGCCGCGCCGCACGCCGTGGCCGCGCGGGCTGCTGCTGGGGGTGGGCATGGCGCTGAAGCTGACGCCGGCGGTTTTCCTGCTCTATTTCCTGCTGCGCCGCGATCACCGTGCGGCGTTGACCGCGCTGGCCTCGTTCGCTGGGGCGACGCTGCTGGGTTTCGTGCTGGCCTGGAACGACTCCTGGGAGTACTGGACGCACACCGTGCATCACACCGACCGGATCGGTTCGGCGTCGTTGAACACCGACCAGAACATCGCCGGCGCCCTGGCCCGGCTGGGGCTGGGACAGCAGGAGCGCTTCCTGCTGTGGGTGGCGGCGTCCCTGCTCGTGCTGGCGGCGACGGTGTGGGCGATGCGCCGGGTGCTGCGCGCCGGCGAGCCCACGCTCGCGCTGGTCTGCGTCGCCTTGTTCGGGCTGGTGGTCTCGCCGGTGTCGTGGTCGCACCACTGGGTGTGGGTGCTGCCCGCGGTGCTGGTGACGGCCGTCTTGGGCTGGCGGCGCCGCAACGCACTGCTGATGGTCGTCAGCGCCGTGGGGGTGGCGCTGATGAGGTGGACGCCGATCGACCTGCTGCCCAAGCATCACGAGGCGAGCGCGGTGTGGTGGCGCCAACTCGCCGGGATGTCGTACGTGTGGTGGGCGCTGGCGGTCATCGTCGCGGCCGGCGTCACCGTGACCGCCCGCGGCGTTTCGCGGGAGGCCGCGCCGGAGCCGCTGGCGCCGGCTACCGCCGTCGGTTAACCGGCCGCGGTCTCGGGAATCCGCGCGGCCTCACCGTCGGCCGCGTCACCGCCCTTTTTCAGGCTGGCCGCGTAGATGTCGACGTATTCCTGCCCGGACAGCCCCATCAGCTCGTAGATCACCTCGTCGGTGACGGCCCGCTCGATGAAGCGGTTGCCGGCCAGCCCGTCGAAGCGCGAGAAGTCCATCGGCTTGCCGAAGCGAACCGTGACCCGGCCGAACCGCAACATGTTGGTCCCGGGCGGGTTGACGACGTTGGTGCCGATCATCGCGACCGGGATCACCGGGACCCCGGTCTGCAGCGCCAGCCGCGCCAGCCCCGTCTTGCCCTTGTAGAGCCGGCCGTCCGGGGACCGCGTGCCTTCGGGATACATGCCCAGCAGCTTGCCCTCACCCA
The DNA here is from genome assembly GCF_035666375.1 of Mycobacterium sp. 5-140-3-2. Lineage (NCBI taxonomy): Bacteria > Bacillati > Actinomycetota > Actinomycetes > Mycobacteriales > Mycobacteriaceae > Mycobacterium > Mycobacterium sp. 5-140-3-2. Next base: position 2,349,270 of record NZ_CP142025.1, on the reverse strand, counting down.
GCACCTGTTGCGCGGTGGTCAGCGCGGCCCGGGCGCTGTCGGCGTCGGTCCGGTCGATCGGCACCTGCCCGACGGCGGTGAAGAACCACCGCTGGAACCACCCCTTCAAACCGGTGCCGGTGAAATATTCCGACTTGGCCAGGAAGGTGATTCGGCGCCGCACCACCAGCGGAAGATAGAAGCTGTCCATCACGGCCAGGTGATTGCTTGCCAGTATCGCCGGCCCGGAGCTCGGAACGTGTTCTAGGCCTTCAACTTTCGGCCGCCCCAGCAGTGACAGCAACGGGCCGAGGAGCACGTACTTGAATAGCCAGTACCACATGGCCCTCCCTCTCGGCTACACCCCGCTGATGTACTGCGCCAACTGTACCTATCCCCACGGGAAGGGACCACCTGCGACGCAGCGCCCTCACTCGTCCAGCGTGACGGGGATGGGCTGATAACGCGTCCGCGCTTCGGCGTCGCCGCTGTCGGCCGCGCCGCCGGGCGGACCGTCGGGCGGCGGTTCCGGCGTCGGGCGCGACGCCCGGTCGATGTCGTCGACGATGTCGCGGATCACCTGAAGCAGGGCGATGCTGTGGTCGGCGATCGCGGTGAGCAAGGGGTGCTGGTCGCCGGTCGCCAGCGCGGCCAGGGCGCACACCGGGCACCACACCTGCTGGCACTTGCCGGTTCCCGGTCCGGCGCCGGCCGTCAGCGCCGCGGCCGCGCGCACCGCGGGGTCGATGCCGTCCAGGATCGTCTGGGCGAGCCTGCGTAGCTCCGGACCGATTTCGGGATGAGCCCCACTCACTTAGGCCACACCTCCGGATCTGGTCGAAAACGCACTGTCAGCTCACTACCCCGCAGGCGCGCGTCCAGCACGATGCAGCGCCGAAGCACCGACGCCAGCCTCACCCTGCGCCGCAATCCGCCGGCGCTGATGATGAGGTCGTCATCGACCCGCCCGAGGGTCAGCGCCGACGCATCGAGTTGCGGCAACGCTAGCCGCATCCGGTAGACGGACCCAAGTCCCGTCCCGGATTCGAGGTCGACGACGGGCCGCAACGGGCCCGGCGGCGCGGTGCCTCCCCGGCGGCGGGCGGCGTCGAGCAGCGCGCCCAGCGCCTTGGCGCCGATCGGCTCGCCGGACAGGTGTGGGGTCATCACGAGGGCCACCTCACCGATGGTGGCGTCGAGCTCGTCGAGCACACTGCGCTGCTCGGCGATGCGTTCGGTGCACCAGTAGAAGGCCGGGTGCTCGGGCAGGTTGCGGTACTCGTATGAGTCGTCTTGCGGCAGAACCTGATTCACGATCAGCTCTTCGACGCGCACGCCCATCAAGGCCAGCGACCCCAGTGTGCGGGCCGCCTCCGCGGCGACCACCCGCTCGGGGGTCAACACCAGGTGCGCACTGACCAGCTCGCCGTCGGTGAGCAGCGCGCCGAGCGTCTCCACGCTCGCGCTGATGCGCTCGAGCAGCTCGACCACCGCCGCCGAGCGGCCGTCGTCGGCGGTGACGGATAGCCGGCGATGCCGCGGCCACGCCCGCTCGACGTACAGCCCGAAGGTGGCGGGCAACGTCAACATCCGCAACGCGTCCGCGGTCGACGCGCAATCGACCACCACGCGGTCCCATCGTCCCGAGCCGGCCAGCTCACCGACGGCGTAGAGGCCGAGCACCTCCTGGACGCCGGGTAACGCCGAAAGCTCTTCGGGCGCAATGGTGCTCAATTCGGAGTCGGGGAACCGCCGGTCCAACGTGGCGACGGCCTCACGCCAACGGACCTCGAGCAGGGCAAGGGTGTCCAAGGCCAGCGCATCGAGAAATCCGCCGCCGGCCTCCGCGTCATCGGCGAGCACCCGCACCAGTTCGTCTTGGCTGGGCGGGACGGGGGTGCCCAGCACATCACCCAGCGAGTGCGCCTGGTCGGTGGACACCACCAGCACCCGCTGTCCCGCGCTCGCGGAACTGACCGCGGTGGCGCAAGCCAGGGTGGATTTCCCTACCCCGCCTTTCCCAACGAAGAGACTGATCCGGGCCGGGGCGGGCGCAGCCGTCTCACTCAGCCTCGACTCGTTTCTTCAGATCCTTCAACGCTGTGTCGGTCAGACGACGCTCGGCCTTGCGCTTGAGCAGGCCGATCATCGGCATGGCCAGGTCGACGGAGAGTTCGTAGGTGACCTCGGTGCCAGATCCCTTGGGCGCCAACCGATATGAGCCCTCGAGGGAACGCAGCAGCGAGCTCGAGACCAGCGTCCAGCTCACCGATTGGCGATCCTTGGGCCATTGGTAGGACATGACCATGGTGTCCTTGAGGACGGTGGCGTCCATGACGATCCGCGCCACCTTCGGGTAGCCGTCGGCGTCCTTCTCCTGAACCTCGGCTTCCTTGTACTCCGAGATCCACTGCGGGTAGGAATCGATGTCCGCGATCACCCGCATCACGGTGCCCGGGTCGGCGTCGATGTAGATGGTTTGCGTCGTCTTCTCCGCCACCTGGTTGCTGCCCTCTCTCCCGCGAGCGGATGGGTCCCGGCTGCTCCGAACCGGCCGTGCGGGGACCCCCGTGGGTCTCGGTCCGAAACGGTACTCTCCGCGCGGACCCGACCCGGCTAAACTACCGGAGAAACTCCGACCGGACGTGACCGTTCCAGTGTCGTCTTGACCTCGAAGGCCATTTTCTTGCCCGCCACTCGGCGGCGGTGTGTCATTTTCGCCAGATTCAGCTTGGCCAGCTGCCAGGCCGCCACGCCGGTGGGCTCGGCGTGCAGGAAGTAGTGCAGCACCACCCCGTCCAGCGACGGTTCCAGCCAGACCTCCATGGTCCCCGTCAACGCGCCGGTGACCGACCACCGGATGCCCTTGTCGGCGCGATCCTCGACGACCTGCAGCCGCAGGTCCGGCCACCAGCGGCGCCAACTCGCCCGATCTGCGACCGCGGCGCCCACCCGTGCGCCGTCGGCGGCGACAAACGTCTCATCCGCGATCTGGATGCTGTTCATGCCCACAGCTTCACACACCCGCGTGCGGCGGGCGTCGGGGTCCCGGCCGCACGGACTGTGGCCGTGCAGGCTCGATGCTCGGATTAGGCTGGTCGACAGCAACCCGGGCTGCCGGGAAACGTCACGAGGTCAATTGAGGTCATAAGAGTGCGTGAGTACAGCGTCCCCGCCCGCTTTCCGGTCGACGATGACGACAACATCGCGGCGATGGTCTTCGAGCACGAGCGCGATGACCCGAACTTTGTCATCTACCAACGCCAGGTCGACGGCGAGTGGACCGACGTCACCTGCGCCGAGGCCGCCGGTCTTATCCGCTCTGCCGCACTGGGTTTGATCGCCCTGGGGGTGCAGGCGGGCGACCGGGTGTCGATCTTCTGTGCCACCTGCTACGAATGGGCGATCCTCGACCTGGCCATCCTGGCGGTCGGTGGGGTCACGGTGCCGATCTATGAGACGTCGTCGGCCGAACAGGTGCGCTGGGTGCTGCAGGACTCCGAGGCGGTGCTGGCCTTCGCCGAAACCGACGAGCACGCGGCGATGGTCACCGAGCTGACCGCCGAACTGCCCGCCCTGCGCCGGGTGCTGCACATCAACGGGTCGGGCCCCAAGGCGCTCGACCAGCTCGTCGAGGCCGGCGAGTCGGTGGAACCGGCCGAGCTCACCGCACGCCTGGAGGGCCTGCGGGCCGCGGACCCCGCGACGCTCATCTACACCTCGGGCACCACCGGGCGGCCCAAGGGCTGCCAGCTGACGCACTCCAACCTGCTGTACGAGACCCGCGGCGCCAAGGAGAGCCTGCCGACGCTGCTCGATGAGGGCCAGCGGCTGCTGATCTTCCTGCCCCTGGCCCACGTGCTGGCGCGCTCGCTGACCCTGTCCGCGTTCGCCAACAAGGTGACCGTCGGATTCACCAGCGACATCAAGAACCTGCTGCCGATGTTCGCGGTGTTCAAACCGACGGTGGTGGTGTCGGTTCCGCGGGTGTTCGAGAAGGTTTACAACACGGCGGAGCAAAACGCCGCCAACGACGGCAAGGGGCGCATCTTCGCCATGGCCGTGCAAACCGCCGTCGACTGGAGCGAGGCCTCCGACGGGGGCCGGCGGGGGCCGGTGCTGCGCGCCAAGCATGCGCTGTTCGACCGGCTGGTGTACCGCAAGCTGCGCGCGGCGCTGGGCGGCGACTGCCACGCGTCCGTGTCGGGCGGGGCGCCGCTGGGGTCGCGGCTGGGGCACTTCTACCGGGGCGTCGGCCTGACCATCCATGAGGGCTACGGCCTGACCGAGACCAGCTCCGCGATCACGGTCAACCAGGTCGGCAACGTCAAGATCGGCACGGTCGGAACGTTGTTGCCCGGCAACAGCATGCGCATCGCCGAGGACGGCGAGCTGCTGGTGCGCGGCGGCGTGGTGTTCAGCGGCTACTGGCGCAACGAGCAGGCCACCGCCGACGCGTTCACCGACGGCTGGTTCAAGACCGGCGACCTTGGTGTGCTCGACGACGACGGGTTCCTGAAGATCACCGGGCGCAAGAAGGAGATCATCGTTACCGCGGGCGGCAAGAACGTCGCCCCCGCTGTGCTGGAGGACCGGCTGCGGGCCCATCCGCTGATCAGCCAGGCCATGGTCGTCGGCGACGCCAAGCCGTTCGTCGGCGCGCTGATCACCATCGATCCAGAGGCGTTCGACGGCTGGAAACAGCGCAACCAGAAGGGATCCGGCGCGTCGGTGGCCGATCTGGCCACCGATCCCGACCTCGTCGCCGAGGTGGACGCGGCCATCAAGGACGCGAATCAGGCGGTGTCGCACGCCGAGTCGATCCGCAAGTTCCGCATCCTGCCCGTCGACTTCACCGAGGACACCGGGGAACTGACGCCGACGATGAAGGTCAAGCGCAACGTCGTGGCCGAGAAGTTCGCCTCCGACATCGAGGCCATCTACGAAAAGGACTGACCGCGCGCACCGCTAGCCGAGCAGCCCGGCCAGCCGTGTCGCCAGGGTGTCCCAGCGCCACTGGGCCGTCACCCAGTCGCGCCCGGCCGCGCCCATCGCGGCCGCCCGGTCCCGATCCGTCAGCAACTCGGTGACGGCGTCGGCGATCTCGGTCACCGAGCAACCGTCGACGACGAGCCCGGTTTCGTTGTGCCGCACGGTTTCCGGGGCTCCGCCGGACTTTCCGGCGACGACGGGCACGCCACTCGCGGAGGCCTCCAGGAAGACGATGCCCAGTCCCTCGACGTCCAGTCCGGCGCCGCGGGTGCGGCAGGGCATCGCGAACACGTCCGCCAGCGCGTGATGCGTTGGCAGTTCGGCGGCCGGCACGCCGCCGGTGAAGATCACGTCGTCGGCCACCCCGCAGTCGCGGGCCAGCGTCCGCAGTGATTCCAGGTAGGGTCCGCCGCCGACGATGACCAGGGCGGCCCCGTCGACGCGTCGCCGGATCGAGGGCAGCGCCTTGATGAGCATGTCCTGGCCTTTGCGGGGCACCAGCCGAGACACGCACACCACCGTGGGCCGCTCGCCCAACCCGTAGCGCCGACGCAACGCGGCGCGCCCGGCGGGATCGGGCCGGAACTTGTCGGTGTCCACCCCGGACGGCAGGTATTCCAGCGAGGCCTTGGGCCCGAAGGCGGGTGCGAACCGGGACCGCGTGTAGCGGCTGACGAACGTGACGATGTCGGTGTCGTCGCCGATGCGCCGCAGCACGGACCGCGCGACCGGCAGCATCGACCAGCCGACCTCGTGGCCGTGCGTGCTGGCCACCACCCGCTTCGCCCCCGCGCCCCGCGCTCGCCGGGCCAGCAGCGCCAGCGGCGCGGCCGCCCCGAACCAGACGGTCTCGATGCCGTCGTCGGCGATCAGCCGCCGCATCCGGGTGTCGACCGCCCGGCCGGGCAGCATCAGGGTGCCCGGATGGCGCACCACGCGGTAGCCGGCCGCCTCGTCGTAGGCATCGGAGCCCTTCCAGTGCGGCGCGTACACCGTCACCGAATGCGACCCGGCCTCGACGAGTCGGCCGACGAACTCACCGAGGTACGACTGGATGCCGCCCGGGCGGGGCGGAAAGTCGTTGGTTACCAGCAGGACCCGACTCACCTGCGACAGGCTAGCGTGGCGGCGGCGCCGTGCGTGCACACGGCCCGGTGCGTCGTTAGTGGGTCAGCCACTGGCGCCAGGCGGTGAGCAGGCCCGCCTCGCTGGTGTCCAGCACGTCGTGGGCGGCGGTCGCCATGTCGGCGCGCCTGAGGCCGCAGGTCGCCAGGTAGAGATCGTGCAGCTTCGGCGCCCCGAAGGTGTCGGCCACGAACCGGGCGAACCACCAGGCGCGGTCATAGGCCAGCGAGCGCGGCGCCCCCGGCACATCCAGGTCGGCGTCCGAGGGCAGCGTCATGGGCAGCAAACCCTCCTTGGGCACCGGCGTCGGGGGGCGGCCGACGAAGTCGGCGACGCCCTCGGTGAGCCAGCGGGGCGCGTCGGCAACGGTGTCCGCGCGTGCGGCGTAGTGAAAAAGCTCGTGGGCCAACACGATTCGCAGGGACGCCGCGCTCATGTTGGCCGCACCCGGCGCGAACACGATCCGCTGGCCCAGGGCGACCCGGCGAACGGGATCGATCCGGTCGGAGACCGTCGCGGCGGCGATGTCGGCCCACTGCGCCGCCGGTCCCCCGCCGGCGGCGGCGCGAAATTCCTCGTCGGTGCCTGCCGCGACGATCGAGATTTCCCGTGGCCAGTCGAGGCCCCAGAACGCCTCCACGGCGCCGATCGCGGCGCCCATGTCCGAGGCCACCCGAAACAACAGGCGCTCGCTGGACGGGCCGCCGAGGCCCAGCAGCCGGACGGTGCGGTCGCCGACGACGATCGACTTCGTCGAGGCGCTGACCTGGCTGCGCGCGGGCGTGATCAGCTGCGGGGGCCGGATCCGGCTGCTGCGTTCGGCGTCGAACGGCACGGCCGCGGCCACGATCAATTCGACGACGAAGACCCAGGCCAGCAGTAGCGGAAGCCGCCGACGCAGCGTGGAGTGTCTAGTAACGGCGGGCGTCGTAGATCGGGCCCGAGGAGTTCATCGGCACGACCTGTACCGGCACACCGTAGGTGGACGAATGGATCATCATGCCGTCACCGATGTACAGGCCGGCATGCGAGGCGTCGGAGTAGAAGGTGAGCACGTCACCGGGCTGCAGGTCCGACAGCGAAACGGGTTGACCGCCGTGGGCCATCGCCTGGCTGGAGTGCGGCAACGAGATGCCGGCTTGCTGGAACGCCCACATCACCAGTCCGGAGCAGTCGAATCCGCCGGGTGCGGCGCCGCCCCATACGTAGGACGAGCCGACCTGGGTCAGCGCGGCCTGCACGACGGTGGCACGGTCACCGCCGCCGACCCCACCGCCGGGAGCCATACCGGGCATGCCGCCTGGAGCCGGAGCCTCACCCGGCGCCTGCCCGGGTCCCGGGGGTGCCGCTTCCGGCGCCGGGGCACCGGGCGCCGGCGCCGCCGCGGGGACGGCGGCGGGTGCGGGATTGGCCAGCGCGGTGCGCTGGTCGGCGGTCAACGACATGTATTGCGACTTGACCACCGCGATCTGCACCTGCAGCTGACTTTGCTTGGACTGCAAGCTCGCTCGCACCGCGGCGGCCTGCTCGGCCGCGCTCTTGGCGTCGGCGGCGGACTTCGCGGACTCCCGCTCGGCCTTGGCGGCCTGCTCGCCGGCGATGCGGTAGCTCTTCATCTGGCTGGCCATCTGGGTGGCCATCACGCGTTGCACCGCGAGCTTGTCGATCAGCCCCTGCGGCGAACCGGCGGTCAGGATGGCCTGCATGCCGTCGACGCGACCACCCATGTACGCCGCCGCGGCCAGGTTGTTGACGGAGTTCTGGTACGACGCCAGATGGGCCTTCGCCGCGTCGACGGCGGCCTGGTCGTCGTTGTGCTTCTTGTCGGCGGCGCGCTGAGCGGCCAGCTTGTCATTCAGGTCGAGCTGGGCGCTGTGCATCGCCTCGGTGGTCTGCTCCGCCTGGCGCGACAGCTCGTTGAGTTTTGCCATGGCGTCCTGGGCCGGGTCCGCCCACGAGGGGGCGATCACCACACTGCACAGAATCGCGAAGCCAGCTAGCGTCCCTAGGGCCGAACGTGTCAGGACACGCGCAACCAGGCAACTAGAATCAAGCCTCAAGATTTGCTTCCTTAAACGGCCATCGACGAACACTGGTCGTCGAGCGGGTTTAGGTCTCAAACAGGTTACGAAACGATATCGGCGTTTGTCCAAAGCGGGCGGTTAAGAAATTAGAAAGAATTCTGTCATTTTCATGTGATCCATTCCGCCTGACCGAGGGCCGTTGGCGGACAAGGCATTTACGCTACACCAGATCCGCGGTCCCGACGAATCGGCACCAGACGAAGTCGCGGAGCCAGGCCGACCTCGGCGAGAACCTCCAATGCCGCTTGTTCGTCCTGCAATAAAGTATCCGGGACCCCGAGTATCACGCTGACCACGCAGTCGCGGCATCCGGGTCCGCGCACCGCGCAGTCGTCACAGTCGATCACCACCGGCGCGCCCCGCTCGGGCGGCGGCATGGCGACGTCGGTGGGTCCAGTTCTTGGTGCCATCGGGATCGGTCCTCTCGGTCTGGCTCCGACGAACATCACGCCGGTCTGCCCGAACGGTAACCGCGGGCACCGACATCTCCCTGGGGCCGCGGCGTGGGACGCCGCGGATGTCAGCCGTCGTGCTTAACGTCACCCCCGTGACTGCACGCGGGGCGACTCAGCTGAGCTTCGCCGACGTGGGATCACCCTTCACGCCCGACGAACTCTCGTTGCGCGACACCACCTTCGTCGTGGTGGACCTCGAGACCACCGGCGGACGCACCAAATCCGCCGCGGGAACCGAGCCGGACGCCATCACCGAAATCGGGGCGGTCAAGGTGCGCGGCGGCGTGGTGCTCGGCGAGTTCGCCACGCTGATCGATCCGCAGCGCAGCATCCCGCCCCAGGTCGTGCGGCTGACCGGCATCACCACGGCCATGGTGTCCGACGCGCCGACCATCGACGCCGTGCTGCCGATGTTTTTGGAGTTCGCCCGCTTGGATCAGGGGGCCGTGCTGGTCGCGCACAACGCCGGTTTCGACATCGGCTTCCTGCGGGCCGCCGCGCAGCGGTGCGACATCGCCTGGCCGCGGCCGCAGGTGCTGTGCACGGTGCGGTTGGCCCGCAGGGTGCTCAGCCGCGAGGAGGCGCCCAGCGTGCGGCTGGCGTCGCTGGCGCGGCTGTTCGCCGTCACCACCCAGCCCACCCACCGCGCCCTCGACGACGCACGCGCCACCGTCGACGTGCTGCACGCCCTCATCGAACGCGTGGGCAACCAGGGCGTGCACACCTACGCCGACCTGCGCTCCTATCTGCCCGACGTGGCACCGGCCCAGCGCCGCAAACGCGTGCTCGCCGACGGGCTCCCGCACCGGCCGGGTGTCTATTTGTTCCGCGGGCCGTCGGACGAGGTGCTCTACATCGGCACCGCGGTCGACCTGCGGCGGCGGGTCTTGCAGTACTTCACCGGCGCCGATCCGCGCGGCCGCATGAAGGAGATGGTCACGCTGGCCTGCGCGGTCGACCATGTCGAGTGCGCCCACGCGCTGGAGGCCGGTGTGCGCGAGCTGCGGCTGCTGGCCGCGCACGCCCCGCCGTACAACCGGCGATCCCGGTTCCCGCAGCGCTGGTGGTGGGTGGCGCTGACCGACGAGGCCTTCCCCCGCCTGGCGGTGGTGCGCGCCCCGCGCCACGACCGCGCCGTCGGCCCGTTCCGGGCGCGCGCCGACGCCGCTGACACCGCCGCCCTGCTGTCCCGCTTCACCGGGCTGCGCACCTGCACGAACCGGTTGGGGCGCACGGCATTACACGGGCCGCTGTGCGCCGAGGCGGAGGTCTCACCGTGCCCGGCCGCCCGCGACGTCACCGCCACCCAATACGCCGCGGCCGTCGCGCGCATGGCGGCGTTGGTCGACGGCGCGGACAACGCCGCCCTGACGTCCGCCGTGGCCCAGGTCGCCGCCCTCGCCGAGCGGCGTCACTTCGAGAGCGCCGCGCGGCTGCGCGACCGCACCGCCGCCGCGGTCGAGACGCTGTGGCGCGGTCAGCGGCTGCGCGCCCTGGTCGCCCTGCCCGAGCTGGTCGCCGCCGCGCCCGACGGCCAGGGCGGCTATCACCTCGCCGTCATCCGCCACGGCCAACTCGCCGCCGCGGGCAACGCCCGACGGGGGGTGCCGCCGATGCCGGTCGTCGACGCGATTACCGCTGGGGCACAAGCGATTCTGCCCGGGCCGGCCCCGCTGGGCGGGGCGCTGGTCGAGGAGACCGCGCTGATCGCGCGCTGGCTGGGCGCTCCCGGCGTGCGCATCGTTCGGGTCGAGGCAACCGGGGACGGCGCGGGCTGGGCGTCCCCGCTGCGATCGGCCGGCGGGTGGGCGGCGTGGGCGGAGGCGGCCCGCTCGGCGCGGCTGGCCGCCGAGCAAGCCCTGCGCGATTCAGACCTGCTGGCCGAACCGCACCCAACGCGCGAGCAGCTGTTCGGCCGCGCCGGAGTCGATGGCCTTGCCGGCGCGGGCCAACCCGTCCTCCCACGCCGGCAGCCATTCGGCGCGACTGGATAACCCGGCGTGGGCCACGATCGCGCCGGCGGCGTTGAGGACGACGGCGTCGCGCACCGGGCCCTTGGCTCCGGCCAGCACCGCACGCACCTCCGCGGCGTTGGCCTGCGCGTCGCCGCCCAACAGGTCGTCGAGGTCGGCGCGGGGAAAGCCGAACCCGGCCGGATCGAACGTCAGCCGGTCCACGGTGCCGGCCTGTACCCGCCAGATCGTGCTGGTGGTCGTGGTCGTCAACTCGTCGAGCCCGTCGTCGCCGTGCACCACCAGCACGCTGGAGCGGCGGGCGGCGAACACCCCGGCCATCACCTCGGCCAGGTCGGCGAACGCGCAGCCGATCAATCCGGCCCGGGGCCGGGCCGGATTGGTAAGCGGCCCAAGGAGATTGAACACCGTCGGCACGCCGAGCTCGCGGCGCACCGCGGACGTGTGCCGGTACGACGGGTGGAACAACGGCGCGAAGCAGAACCCGATGCCGACCTCGGCGAGGCTGCGCGCCACCTCGTCGGGTCCGAGGTCGATGCGGATGTCGAGCGCCTCGAGCGTGTCGGCGCCACCGGACAACGACGAGGCCGCCCGGTTGCCGTGTTTGACCACCGGCACACCCGCGGCCGCCGTCACGATCGCCGCCATCGTGGACAGGTTCACGGTGTTGACGCCGTCGCCGCCGGTTCCGACGATGTCGACGGTGTCCTGGGGCATACCGGAATCGGGCATCGGCAGCGCGTGGCCGAGCATGACCTCGGCCAGCTCGATCACCTCGGCCGACGTGGGCACCTTCACCTGCATCGCCACCGCGAAGGCCGCGATCTGGGCGGCGCTCGCCGCGCCGGTCATGATCTGGTCCATGGCCCAGGCGGCCTGGCCGCGGGTCAGGTCCTGACCGCCCGTCAGCCGGCCCAGCACCCGCGGCCACGACGTCGCGGACCCGCCGGACGGCGAAACCTCAGATGACAAAGCCACGCGCCGATGGTCCCACGAGCACCACAGCGGCCCCAACCGTCGGCCGCGGGCGGCCCGAACACACGCGCGCGCGACGCGCGAGGCATCAAATTGCGCCCCGGGTGGAGATCAACAACTACAAAGCGTCATACTTGCGGATGTGACCAGCGCTGTCGGGACCTCAGGTACTGCAATCACGTCGCGCGTTCATTCGCTGAATCGACCCAACATGGTCAGTGTCGGCACCATCGTCTGGCTCTCCAGCGAGTTGATGTTCTTTGCCGGCCTGTTCGCGATGTACTTCACCGCGCGTGCCCAGTCCGGCGGAAAATGGCCGCCGCCGCCGACCGAGCTCAACCTGTACCAGGCCGTCCCCGTGACGTTGGTGCTGATCGCGTCGTCGTTCACCTGCCAGATGGGCGTGTTCGCGGCCGAGCGCGGTGACGTGTTCGGGCTGCGCCGCTGGTACGTCATCACCTTCCTGATGGGCCTGTTCTTCGTTTGCGGGCAGGGGTATGAGTACTTCCACCTGGCGACCCACGGGACCACCATTCCCGGCAGCGCCTACGGCAGCGTGTTCTATCTGGCCACCGGGTTCCACGGCCTGCACGTGACCGGCGGCCTGGTCGCCTTCATCTTCTTGCTGGCCCGCACCGCGATGAGCAAGTTCACGCCGGCGCAGGCTACGGCCAGCATCGTCGTCTCGTACTACTGGCATTTCGTCGACATCGTGTGGATCGCGCTGTTCACCGTGATCTATTTCATCCGATGAGCAGGCGCTGGACGAACAGGAGTGCTCGGTTGAAGAAACTGGGGTCTACCCGATCCGGTTCGCGGCTTCCTCAGTCGCACCAGGGGCAGCGTGACCGTTCGCGACGGCGGTTGCGCCGCCGCTTGTCGGGCGGCCTGCTGCTGCTGATCGCGCTGACCATCGCCGGTGGTGTGGCCGCCGTCCTGACCCCCCGCCCGCAGGTGGCCGTCGCGGACGAGTCGAACTCGGCGCTGCTGCGGACCGGCAAGCAGCTGTTCGACACGTCGTGCGTGTCCTGCCACGGCGCCAACCTGCAGGGCGTGCCCGATCGCGGGCCGAGCTTGATCGGCGTCGGCGAGGAAGCCGTCTACTTCCAGGTGTCCACCGGCCGGATGCCGGCGATGACCGGCGAGGCGCAGGCGCCCCGCAAGGAACCGATCTTCGACGAGGGCCAGATCGACGCCCTGGGCGCCTACGTGCAGGCCAACGGCGGCGGCCCGACGACCGTGCGCAACCCCGACGGCAGCCTGGCGATGCACTCGCTGCGAGGCGAGGACCTCGGCCGCGGCGGTGACCTGTTCCGGCTCAACTGCTCGTCCTGCCACAACTTCACCGGCAAGGGCGGGGCGCTGTCGTCCGGCAAGTACGCGCCGGACCTGGAGCCCGCCAACGAGCAGCAGATCCTGGCGGCCATGCGGACCGGTCCGCAGAACATGCCGAAGTTCTCCGACCGCCAGCTGTCCTTCGAGGCCAAGAAGGACATCATCGGCTACATCAAGGCGGTGACCGAAGAGCGCCAGCCGGGCGGCTACGGCCTCGGCGGATTCGGACCCGCGCCCGAGGGGATGGCCGCCTGGATCATCGGGATGGTCGCCGCGATCGGGCTGGCACTGTGGATTGGGGCACGGGCATGAGCGACTCAGCTGACCACGGAAACGTTCGCGGCTCGGACACCGGCGGAAACCCGCACGGCACCGGCGAGCGGGAGCCCGACGACGCCGCGCTGGCCGCGATGTCTCAGCAGGAGCTGGTGGCGCTGGGCGGCAAGCTCGACGGCGTCGAGACCGTGTTCAAGGAAAACCGTTGGCCGGTCGAGGGCACCAAAGCCGAGAAGCGCGCCGAGCGTGGCGTTGCCCTGTGGCTTTTGCTGGGCGGCGGCGGTTTCGGGCTGGCGCTGCTGCTGATCTTTTTGTTCTGGCCGTGGGAGTACAAGCCCAAGGAGGCCGCGGACAGCTGGCTCTACTCGCTGACCACCCCGCTGTACGGCCTGACCTTCGGGATGTCGATCCTGTCGATCGGGATCGGCACCATCCTGTACCAGAAACGCTTTATCCCCGAAGAGATTTCGATTCAGGACCGGCACGACGGCGCCTCCCGCGACGTCGACCGCAAGACCGTCGTGGCGAACCTGGCCGACGCCTACAGCGGCTCCACCATCGGGCGGCGCAAGCTGGTCGGGCTGTCGCTGGGCGTGGGGCTGGGCGCGTTCGGCCTGTCCACGTTGGTCGCGTTTGCCGGCGGCCTGATCAAGAACCCGTGGAAGCCGGTGGTGCAGACCGCCAACGGCAAGAAGGCGGTGCTGTTCACCTCCGACTGGACCCCGCGCTACCACGGCGAGACCATCTACCTGGCGCGCGCCACCGGCAGCTTCGCCGGGTCGCCGTTCGTCAAGATGCGGCCCGAGGACATCGACGCCGGCGGCATGGAAACCGTCTTCCCGTGGCGGGAGTCCGACGGTGACGGCACCACCCCGGAGTCGCAGGAAAAGCTGCGCGCGATCAACCAGGGCGTGCGTAATCCCGTGATGCTCATCCGGATTCGCCCCACCGACATGCACCGCGTGGTCAAGCGGCAGGGCCAGGAGAGCTTCAACTTCGGCGAGCTGTTCGCCTACACGAAGGTCTGCTCGCACCTGGGCTGCCCCGCGTCGCTCTACGAGGAGCAGTCCTACCGAATCTTGTGCCCTTGCCACCAGTCGCAGTTCGACGCGCTGCACTTCGCCAAGCCGATCTTCGGGCCGGCGGCACGTGCGTTGGCGCAACTGCCGATCACCATCGACACCAACGGGTATCTGGTCGCCAACGGTGACTTCATCGAGCCCGTCGGACCGGCATTCTGGGAGAGGACGACATCATGAGTCCCAAACTGAGTCCCCCGAAGATCGGCGACGTCCTGGCCCGCCAGGGCGAGGACATCGACACGCGCTATCACCCCTCGGCTGCCGTACGCAGACAGCTCAACAAGGTGTTCCCCACCCACTGGTCGTTCCTGCTGGGCGAGATCGCGATGTACAGCTTCATCGTGTTGCTGCTCACCGGGGTGTACCTGACGCTGTTCTTCGACCCGTCCATGGGCGAGGTCACCTACAACGGCGCCTACCAGCCGCTGCGCGGGGTGGACATGTCGAAGGCGTTCGCGTCGACCCTCGACATCTCCTTCGAGGTGCGCGGCGGCCTGTTCGTTCGTCAGGTCCACCACTGGGCCGCGCTGATCTTCTCGGCGTCGATCATGGTGCACCTGGCCCGCATCTTCTTCACCGGCGCGTTCCGTCGGCCGCGCGAGGCCAACTGGGTCATCGGTTCGCTGCTGCTGATCCTGGCCATGTTCGAGGGCTACTTCGGCTACTCGCTGCCCGACGACCTGTTGTCGGGCATCGGGTTGCGCGCGGCCCTGTCCTCGATCACGTTGGGCATGCCGGTGATCGGCACCTGGCTGCACTGGGCCCTGTTCGGCGGTGACTTCCCCTGCGGCGGCGTCGGAAACGAATGCGCCACAGCGGGTTACATCATCCCCCGCATGTATGCCCTGCACATCCTGCTGCTGCCCGGCATCATCCTGGCGCTGATCGGGCTGCACCTGGCCATGGTGTGGTTCCAGAAGCACACCCAGTTCCCCGGACCGGGCCGCACCGAGCACAACGTGGTCGGCGTGCGGGTGATGCCGGTGTTCGCCGTGAAGTCCGGCGCGTTCTTCGCCGCGATCGTCGGCGTGCTGGGTCTGCTCGGCGGTCTGCTGCAGATCAACCCGATCTGGAACCTGGGGCCCTACAAGCCATCTCACGTCTCGGCGGGCTCGCAGCCGGACTTCTACATGATGTGGACCGAAGGTCTGGCCCGTATCTGGCCGCCATGGGAGTTCTACTTCTGGCACCACACCATCCCGGCGGTGGTCTGGGTGGCGCTGATCATGGGCGGGGTCTTCGTCCTGCTGATCATCTACCCGTTCCTGGAGAAGCGGTTCAGCGGTGACTACGCGCACCACAACCTGCTGCAGCGCCCGCGCGACGTGCCGGTGCGCACGTCGATCGGCGCGATGGCGATCGCGTTCTACATGGTGCTCACGCTGAGCGCGATGAACGACATCATCGCGTTCAAGTTCGACATCTCGCTGAACGCGACGACGTGGATCGGCCGCATCGGCATGGTGATCGTCCCGCCGATCGTCTACTTCGTCACCTACCGGTGGTGCATCGGGCTGCAGCGCAGCGACCGCGCGGTGCTCGAGCACGGCATCGAGACCGGCATCATCAAGCGGCTGCCGCACGGTGCCTACATCGAGCTGCACCAACCGCTGGGCCCGGTCGACGACCACGGCCACCCGCTGCCGCTCGAGTACCAGGGCGCGGCGCTGCCCAAGAAGATGAACAAGCTGGGCTCGGCCGGGACGCCGGGCAGCGGCAGCTTCATGTTCGCCGATCCGGCGTCCGAGGACGCGGCGTTGCGGGAGGCGGCGCACCGCTCCGAGCAGCGTGCCCTGACCGCGCTGCGCGAACACCAGGACAGCCTCAACGGTTCGACGAACGGTTCGTCCAACGGCTCGACCAACGGCGCGCACTGACCCGCTCAGCCCGGCTCCCCATCGGCCCCCTGGCCGACGCGGGAGCCGGGCAATCGAGCACCCGCAATCACCCACGAGCGCGCGCGACACATAAGCATTGCGACGACGCACGACGTGTCGTCGCAATGCTTATGTGTCGATGGTTTACACCTCGACGGCGATACGCGTCAGCGCTCGTCGACCACGCGGCGCAGCTGGCGGATATGCAGCCACTCGACCGCCGGCATCGCCGCGGTGATGGCACCGGCGAATACATACGCCGTCCAGGACGCGCCGTCGTGGCCGACGGCCATCAGGTAGGTCGCCGTCGCGACCGCGATCAGCGCCGCACCCATGGTGCCGGTCAGTATGACCGTGCCGCGCAACCAGACTCGGTCCACCGTCTCCCCTGACCACTCGGCATCCGTCTTCGCCGGCGCCGCCTGCACCGTGGCCTGCCGGGCCCGCTCGGCCGCCGTGCGCGGCGCCTGAGACATCAGGCGCACCGGCGGCCGGTTCGGCGCTGTCATCGCCCGGGCGGCCGGCTCGGACTGAGACATCCGCCGGGCCCGCAACAGTATTGGGATCGCGCCCGCGATGATCAGCGCGGAAACGATGATGACCGCATACAACACCCAGGTGGTGTGCGGGCTGCTGGCCGATTTGTGAAAGCCCCGGCCCAGATCGGTGAGCGCGACGGCCGCGGCCACGCTGACGCCCAACAGCACCAGGTAGATGGCGGCGCAGGCGCCGAGCAAAATGCGGTCGATCACCTCGGGCGAAACGGTGTCGTCGCCGATTCCGCGCCGGTATGCCGAATATCTGCTGACCATCAGCAGCTCGTCTGCGGCGAGTCGTTGCTGTTCGACGACAGCACGGTTCCGTCGCTCGTCGTGATCGAGCAATTGAGCCTGCTGACCCGGAACAGGCTGGAGGCCTCCACCGAGCCCACGTCGGATTGCGAGATCGGGGTGACGGTCATCGACCAGGGGATGTACACGTTGTGCTGGGTGCGCCGGCGGCCGGACGCGTCGACGTAGGTCACCGAAATGATGTCGCCCGGGGCCTTGGTGCCGGTCACCGAGTAGGTGACCTGCCGCGGCCCGGCCGGCGTCGTCGGCGGCGGTGGCGCCGCCGCGGTGGAGGTCGCCGGCGGTGCCGGAGCGGGTGCGGGCGGGGGCGGCGGTGCCGGAGAGGGCGTCACCGTCACAGTCTGTGTCTCCGTTGCTGTCGGGGGCGGCGGCGGTTCGGTCGTGGGTGGCGGTGGAGGCGGCGGCGGTGGTTTGGTGGTCGTGATCTCGTCCTGCATCGGCGGCGTGGACGGGGCGGTGGTGGTGTTGGGGTTGGCCAGCTTGGTGGTGTCGGTCCGGGCGAACAGCAACGACACCGATACGACGAGCGCGATCGCGGCCACGATGGCGGCGATCCCCACCACCCACGGCCAGCGCGCGGTGCTGCGTTCGTCCTCGTCGGCGGACTCGTCGTAGTCCTCATAGTCGTAGAGCCGCAGATCGGCGGGTAGGTAGGGGCCGCTGGTGAAGTGCTCGGACTCCGGGGCCGAGTAGGCACGCGAGTATGCGTCCGTCTGGTCAGCGGCGGCCAGTTCGGCGCTGTCGTCGAAGGGTTCCGCCGCGCCCTCGACGTCGTGGTCGCCGCCGGGCTCCCCGTCGTCAGCGGGGTCGTCACCGGCGTCCGCGTGGTGGCTGATCGGGTCGACAGGATCGGATTCGTCAGGTTCCCATCCCGGGGGTTTCGACCCGCTCATCTCTGCCCTTTGCCTACCCTGTTCGACTGCATCACCTGCGCGTAAAACTCCGCAATCACCTCGTTGCCGGGCGCGCTGGGAACTTCTCATTGCCTGCGCGAAACACTACCGAACCCAAAACGGGCAGAGCCGCCGTGGCGATCGGCGCAAGCGATCACGTGATCGGATTGTGACCTTTATGCCGCGAATCAGTGCTTCTCAGGACCCAGGTAGTACTCGAAGACCAGTCCGGCCACCGACGACAGGACGAACATGACGCCGGCGAAGATCAGCCACGGCAGCCACAGCCCGATGCCCACCGCCACCACCGAGCCCGACAGCGCGATCAGGATCGGCCACCAGCTGTGCGGGCTGAAGAAGCCCAATTCCCCTGCTCCGTCGCTGATCTCGGCGCCTTCGTAGTCCTCGGGCCGGGTGTCGAGCCGGCGCGCCACGAACCGGAAGAAGGTGGCCACGATCAGCGCCAGCCCACCCGTCAGCGCGAGCGCGGTGGTGCCCGCCCACTCTTCCCCGCCGGTGGCGAACAGCGCGGTCAAAACCCCGTAGAGCAGCGCAACCACAAAGAAGAACCCGGCGATGAACTCGAATAGCCTGGCTTCGATATGCATTTGGTGTCCTAACCTACTGGCTTAACTGGCCGCGGCGGGTGTCGAACGGGTGCGTGGTCACCGCGGCGGGAGGTTGTCCGATCGCCTGCAGCGCCGCGGCGTTGCTCTTGCCATCCATCCGCTGCTGCAGGTAGGCCTTGAAGTCGTTGGGCGACACCACGCGAACCTCGAAATTCATCATCGAGTGATAGGTGCCACAGAACTCGGCGCAGTGGCCGACGAACGCCCCGGGCGT
Organism: Mycobacterium sp. 5-140-3-2; assembly: GCF_035666375.1. Lineage (NCBI taxonomy): Bacteria > Bacillati > Actinomycetota > Actinomycetes > Mycobacteriales > Mycobacteriaceae > Mycobacterium > Mycobacterium sp. 5-140-3-2. The sequence continues at coordinate 2,330,530 of NZ_CP142025.1, read as the reverse complement.
GTTGATCTCTTCGACCTGGAAGACGTGCACGGAGTTGTTCGCGTCGGCGTTCGGGATGACGTCGCGCTTGAACAAGAACTCGGGAACCCAGAACGTGTGGACGACGTCGGCGGACGCCAGATCGAATTCGATGCGCTTGCCGGTCGGGAGCACCAGCACCGGGATCTCGTCGCTGGTTCCCAGCGTCTCGACCTTGTCGTAGTTCAGGTAGGTGCGGTCCGAGGTGTTGAGGCCGCGGACGGGCCCGACCAGCTCTTCGCCGTGCTCGTCCTTGCCTTCCGGCTTGGACACCATGGCCTTCTTGCGCGCCGCGTCCGCCCCGTCGTAGGTCAGCGTGCCGTCCTTGAAATCGACGCGCTGATAGCCGAACTTCCAGTTCCACTGGAATGCCGTGACGTCGATCACCACTTCGGGATCCTTGGCGATGTGCAGCATCTTCTCCTGCACCACGACGGTGAAGTAGAACAGCACCGAGATGATGAGGAACGGCGTCACGGTGAGCGCCAGCTCCAAGGGCATGTTGTAGCCGAACTGGCGGGGCAGCTCGGTGTCGGTCGCCTTTTTGCGGTGGAACGCCGAGGACCAGAAGATCAGGCCGTAGACGATGACGCCGACGACCAGCGAGGCGATCACCGCGCCGATCCACAGCTCCCGGTTGAGCTGCGCCTGCGGCGTGATCCCCCTCGGCCAGCCCAGGGCCAGCGCGTCGGCCCAGCTGCTGCACCCGCTCAGGAACATCGCCAGCACACCCAGCGTCACGGCCAGCGCCAGCGGCCGGAGACGGCGGGAAAGACCGGTGGCGGAGCCCCCAGGACGGCGCTGAAACCTACCCTGCGACAAAGATTGCGAACGGTCCTGCTCGCGAGGGGTCACGTTGGCGCCTCCTGCTCGGATATCGAATACTACGCAGCGTAGACCACGCGCCTGAGGCGGGCGACGAAACCCCGGCCCGCCAGTCTCGCGCCGTGCCGGGTGCGACGTCCACGAGCGGTCGCCAAGTGCGGCATACTGGGGCGCCGTGTGTGGTCTGCTGGCGTTCGTTGCCGCCCCCGAGGACGGGGACAAGGAGGCGGCCGCCGCCCGCGCCGACGACGCGATCGCGCGCGCGTCGCATTCGATGCGCCACCGCGGGCCCGACGAGCCCGGCACCTGGGTCGACCCGGACACCGACGGTTCGGTGGTGTTCGGCTTCAACCGGCTGTCCATCATCGACATCGCGCATTCGCACCAGCCGCTGCGCTGGGGGCCGCCGGAGGCGCCCGACCGCTACGTGCTGGTGTTCAACGGCGAGATCTACAACTACCTGGAGTTGCGCGACGAACTGGCCACCTCCCATGGGGCCGTCTTCGCCACCGATGGTGACGGCGAGGCCGTCGTCGCCGGCTACCACTACTGGGGCACCGATGTCCTGACCCGATTGCGCGGCATGTTCGCCTTCGCGCTGTGGGACACCGTTACCCGCGAATTGTTTTGCGCCCGAGACCCTTTCGGCATCAAACCGCTGTTCATGGCGACCGGTGCCGGCGGCACCGCGGTGGCCAGCGAGAAAAAGTGTCTGCTGGATTTGGCCGAGCTGATCGGGTTCGACACGCGCATCGACGAGCGGGCGGTGCAGCACTACACCGTCCTGCAGTACGTGCCCGAGCCCGAGACGTTGCACCGCGGGGTGCGCCGGCTGGAATCGGGCTGCTACGCCCGGATCCGCCCCGACCGCCTGCAACCCGAGGTCACCCGGTACTTCGTGCCCCGGTTCGCCGCCACCCCGATCGCCCGCGGCAGCGAGCAGGCCCGGTACGACGAGATCACCGCGGTGCTCGAGGACTCGGTGGCCAAGCACATGCGCGCCGACGTGACGGTCGGGTCCTTCCTTTCCGGCGGCATCGACTCCACCGCCATCGCGGCGCTGGCCATCCGGCACAACCCGCGACTGATCACGTTCACCACCGGCTTCGAGCGGGAGGGATTCTCCGAGATCGATGTCGCGGTGGCCTCGGCGGAGGCGATCGGCGCGCGCCACATCGCCAAGGTGGTCACGCCGGACGAGTTCGTCGCCGCCCTGCCAGAAATCGTCTGGTACCTCGACGAGCCGGTCGCCGACCCGGCGCTGGTGCCGCTGTTCTTCGTCGCTCGCGAGGCCCGTAAGCACGTCAAGGTGGTGTTGTCCGGCGAGGGCGCCGACGAGTTGTTCGGCGGCTACACGATCTACCGGGAGCCGTTGTCGCTGAAGCCCTTCGACTATCTGCCGCGTCCGCTGCGGCGGTCGATGGGCAAGGTGTCGCGCCCGCTGCCCGAGGGGATGCGGGGCAAGAGCCTGCTGCACCGCGGCTCGCTGACGCTCGAAGAGCGTTACTACGGCAACGCCCGCAGCTTCTCCGACGCGCAGCTGCGCGACGCGCTGCCCGGCTTCCGCCCGGAGTGGACCCACACCGACGTGACCGCGCCGCTGTACGCCGAGTCGGCGGGCTGGGACCCGGTGGCCCGCATGCAGCACATCGACCTGTTCACCTGGCTGCGCGGCGACATCCTGGTCAAGGCCGACAAGATGACGATGGCCAACTCGCTGGAGCTTCGGGTGCCGTTCCTGGATCCCGAGGTGTTCGCCGTGGCGTCCCGGTTGCCCGTCGACGCCAAGATCACCCGCACGACCACCAAGTACGCGTTGCGCCGCGCGCTCGAGCCGATCGTCCCCGCGCACGTCCTGCACCGGCCCAAGCTCGGGTTCCCGGTGCCGATCCGGCACTGGTTGCGCACCGGCGAGCTGCTGGAGTGGGCCTACGAGCTGGCGGCGTCGTCGCAGGCGGACCACCTGGTGGACCGGGCGGCCGTGCACCGGATGCTCGACGAGCACCGCAGCGGCGCCGGCGATCACAGCCGCCGGCTGTGGACGCTGCTGATCTTCATGCTCTGGCACGCGATCTTCGTCGAGCGCAGTGTGGTGCCGCAGATCAGCGAGCCGATGTATCCGGTGCAGCTCTAGGCCACGCCCGGGCTTCGCGTGTGAATCCTGGGCTTTCATCGTGAACCCTGGGCGCGGTGTGTCGGCGTGTCGGCGCCGTCAGCGCACACGCGACGCCGTGGGTTCACACTCGATGCGGCCCGGGCGAGAAAGGGCGTCGGGGAAACGGCGCTAACCCAGCACCGCGGCGATCTCGGCGGCCGCCTCGTCGCCGTAGGCGTCGGCCAGACGGGTCTTGGCGACCTCGCGGTCCCACGCCCATTCCTGGGTTCCGGTCGACTCCAGCACCAGCACGGCCACCAGCGAGCCCAGCTGTGCCGAACGCTCGAGGTTCAGCCCGGCGCTGCGCCCGGTGAGGAAACCGGCCCGGAACGCATCGCCGACACCGGTGGGGTCGGTCTGGCTGGTCTCGGGGACCACGCCGACGTGCGTGGTGGTGCCGTCACGCTCGACGATGTCGACGCCCTTGGCGCCGAGCGTGGTCACCCGCAGGCCCACCTTCTGCTGCACGTCGGCCTCGGACCAGCCGGTCTTGGAGAGCAGCAGCTCCCACTCGTAGTCGTTGGTGAACAGGTAGGCCGCGCCGTCGACCAGCTTGTCGATCTCCTCCCCGGACAGGCGGGGCAGCTGCTGGGACGGGTCGGCGGCGAACGGCAGGCCGAGCTTGCGGCACTCCTCGGTGTGCACCACCATCGCGTCGGGGTCGTTGGCCCCGATGATCACCAGGTCGGGTGTGCCGACCGACGACGCGACGTCGGCAAGCTTGATGTTGCGGGCCTCGGACATGGCGCCGGGATAGAACGACGCGATCTGGGCCATGTCCTCGTCGGTGGTGCACACGAAGCGCGCGGTGTGCGCGGTCTTCGAGATCAGCACGTGGTCGCAGTTGACGCCGTGGCTCTGCAGCCAGTCGCGGTACTCGCCGAAATCGTCACCGGCCGCGCCGACCAGCGCGACGTCGCCGCCCAGCACACCGATGGCGAAGGCGATGTTGCCCGCCACGCCGCCGCGGTGAATCACCAAGTCGTCGACCAGGAAGCTCAAGGACACCTTCTGCAGGTGCTCGGCCAGCAGGTGCTCGGAAAACCGGCCGGGGAACCGCATCAGATTGTCGGTCGCAATCGAACCTGTCACCGCGATCGTCACGAAATCTCCATCCTTCGTTAGTAAGGTTATCTAGCTTACTCAGGCGCCTCCGACCGTCGTCGCGTGCACGGTCGCCGCAAGGTCTGCGCTAGCCTCCCTAGGGAACTCACTCAAGTCGCCGGGATCACAATGCGTGCGCCGCAACCCGCTTGCAGTCCCGTCTACCACCGTAGGAGAACCACGATGGCAGGCCCGCACTCGCCGAACCACGCTGGCGGCGGCAACGGACCGAGCGGACACGAGCCCCCACGCGAATCCGAGCCACTCGAGTTCCCCGATGACCCCGCCACCGGCGGCCCGGGCTTCACCCCGGCTCCGCAGGCGGGACCCCCTTCGGGCAATTATGCCGGGCCGCCCCCGGGGCCGGCGCCGTATCCGCCGCCACGCTCCAGGCGGCGGCTGATCGTCGGCGTGGCGCTGGCCATCGCGCTCGTCGCGGTGATGACGGTGGCCATCGTCTACGGGGTGCGCACCAACGGGGCCAACACCGGCACCACGTTCTCCGAGGGCGCGGCGAAGACGGCGATTCAGGGATACCTGGACGCGCTCGAGCACCGCGACATCAACGAGATCGCCCGGAACGCGCTGTGCGGCCTCTACGACGCCGTCCAGGACAAGCGATCCGACCAGGCGCTGGCCAAGCTCAGCAGCGACGCATTCCGCAAGCAGTTCTCCGAGGTGGAGATCACCTCGATCGACAAGATCGTGTACCTGTCGCAGTACCAGGCTCAGGCTTTGTTCACCATGCGGGTGTCGCCGGTGAGCGGGGGACCCATGCGCGGGCAGGTGCAGGGCATCGCGCAGCTGCTCTTCCAGCGCGGCCAGATCATGGTGTGCTCATACGTGCTGCGCACCGGGGGCTCGTACTAGAGCTTTTCTTGCCGCGAGACCGCAACCGCCGACGGCCCTACTCGGGGAACGCGTCGGTAGTCGCAGTCTCGCGGTGAAATCAGTTGAACGAGTCGCCGCAGGCGCACGACCCGCCGGCGTTGGGGTTGTCGATGGTGAACCCCTGCTTTTCGATGGTGTCCACAAAGTCGATGGACGCGCCCTCGACGTAGGGCGCGCTCATCCGGTCCACCGTCAGGGTCACACCCCCGAACTCCGCGATCAGGTCGCCGTCCAGCGACCGGTCGTCGAAGAAGAGGTTGTAGCGCAGCCCAGCGCACCCGCCCGGCTGGACCGCGATGCGCAGCGCCAGGTCGTCGCGACCCTCCTGGTCCAGCAGCGACTTGGCCTTGGTGGCGGCGGCCTCAGTCAGGATCACGCCGTGGGTCTTGGCGTTCGACTCGTTTTGCACCGTCATTGCTTCTCCTACATGCCTCATTTGTTGAGCGGGGACCGATCACGCCCGGCGCCGCCGGACTGCCGGAAAGTCCACACCATCAACGGTACCTTGCAGGACCGCTATTCCCGAGTCGCGCCGCCACAACGGAGGCCAGACCCATGAGCTGATTGGCGGCGTCGGCCTGGGCCAGCCGCACCGATCCTGCGTGCTCGGCGATCGACAACGCGGCCATGATCCCCGACGAGCGCACCGTCGCGTTGTCCAGATCGACCTGGCCGGCCAGGACCACCACCGGGATGCCCCGCGGCCGGGCCGCGTCGGCCAGAAAGCCCACCACCTTCCCGTGCAGGGACTGCTCGTCGAAGCGGCCCTCGCCGGTGACGATCAACTCCGCCGTGTCGAGATCGTCGGAAAGCCGGGTGTGTTCGGCGATGATGGCGGCCCCGGACTCACACCGCCCGCCGAGCGCGAGCAGCCCGGCGCCGATGCCGCCGGCGGCGCCCGCGCCCGGTTCGGCGCTCACGTCGCGCCCGGCCACCGCCTCCAAAATGAGCGCCCAGGCCTGCAGCCGAACTTCCAGCGCCGCGACGGTGGCCGTGTCGGCGCCCTTCTGCGGCCCGAACACTCGGGCCGCTCCCCACGGACCGAGCAGGGGGTATTCGGTGTCGGAGGCGGCGATCAGCTCCACGTTGCCCAGTTGGCGGCGGGCGGTGTCCAGGCCGCCCAACTCGGCGATCATGCCCTGGCCGCCGTCGGTGCACGCACTGCCACCCAACCCGACGACGATCCGCGTCGCCCCCACCCGCAGCGCCTCGGCGATCAGCTGCCCCACGCCTTTGCTGTGGGCCGCCATCGCGGTCTCTGGGGTGGGCGGACCGCCGAGCAGCGCCAAACCGCAGGCCTGGGCGCACTCCAGGTATGCGGTCGCCGACCCGGGATCGAAGACCCATTCGGCCTCCACCATGGCCTTTAGCGGCCCCGACACCCGCAATCGCCGCATCTCCCCCAGCCGGCTGGCCAACACCTCGACGAAGCCGGGCCCACCGTCGGACTGCGGCGCGACGATGAACCGGTCGCCCGGACGCGACCGTGTCCAGCCCGTCGCGATGGCGGCGGAGGCTTCCAGGGCGGACATGCTGTCGGCGTAACAGTCCGGGGCCACCAAAACCTGCATCGCGGGTAGCTGAAGGCGGCCGGGCGCCAGGCCGGGGGCAGCATCATCCGAGGCCATCGACCCGTCGTCCATCAAAGGCAGCCATTCATCACGTGTAAGAGTAGGGCCAAGTGCGGCACTAACGCAGGTCTAATAGCAAGGCATTCCAGGCGAATTCCGGCGCGCGTCATCCGCGAAGTAACCTGGCCCCTGTGAAGCTTTTGGGTCGCAAGAAGGGCCAGGACACCGACCTCGACGAAACCGTGGCCGTGTCGGCCGCCTCCGACGTTGCTGGCGGCCCGGACGCCGCACCCCGCCGGACCGGACCCAAGGGGCGCCCCACGCCCAAGCGCAACGAGGCCCGCCGGAACGCGAAGAAGGGCCCCGTCGCGCCCGCACCCATGACCTCCGCCGAGGCGCGGGCCCGGCGCAAATCGCTGGCCGGCCCCAAGCTCAGCCGCGAGGAGCGCCGCGCCGAAAAGACCGCCAACCGCGCGCGCATGTCGGAGCGCCGCAATCGCATGATGGCCGGCGAAGAGGGCTACCTGCTGCCGCGCGACCAGGGCCCGATCCGACGCTACGTGCGCGACGTGGTGGATTCCCGGCGCAACCTGCTGGGCCTGTTCATGCCGTCGACCCTGTTTTTGATGTTCGTCATGTTCGGCGTCCCGCAGCTGCAGCTCTGGATTTCCCCGGCGATGCTGGCGCTGATGGCGGTGATGAGCGTCGACGGCCTGATCCTGGGCCGCAAAGTCAGCAAGCTGGTCGACGCGAAATTCCCCGACAACACCGAAAGCCGTTGGAAGCTAGGCCTTTACGCCGCCGGCCGCGCCTCCCAGATGCGCCGGCTGCGGGCGCCGCGGCCCCAGGTCAAGCATGGCGCCAGTGTCGAATAACCGTTACCCGAAGGCCGGCTGACGCCGGTGCGCACCCTGGTGCTCGGCGGGATCAGGTCAGGCAAGTCACGGTGGGCGGAGGACGCCATCGCCGCGGGGTTGCCGCCCGGCCGGCCGGTCCATTACCTGGCTCCCGGGCCGGCCGGTGCCGACGACGCGGCCTGGGCGCACCGGGTCGCCGAGCATCGTGAGCGCCGGCCCGCGCATTGGTCGACGATCGAAGCCTGCGACATCGCAACGCAATTGCGCCAATCCGCGGACACCCCCACCCTGGTCGACGATCTCGGCACCTGGCTGGCCGGCGCGATGGACCGCGAGAACGCATGGGAGGGCGGCTCGGTGGCGGCGCCGGTCGACGACGTGCTGTCCGCGGTCGAGGGCTTCGCCTCCACACTGGTGCTGGTCAGCCCGGAAGTCGGGCTGACCGTCGTGCCCGCCACCGCCGCCGGGCGCCGGTTCGCCGACGAACTCGGCGGCCTCAACCAGCGCCTCGCCCGGCTGTGCGATCGGGTGGTGCTGGTGGTGGCCGGGCAGGCGGTGCCGATCAAACCGTCGGGGGCCTAATGGAATTCGCCGTCGTGTCACCGCCCGACGCGGGCGCCGCGGCCGCCGCCCGCGCGCGCCAGGACGCCCTCACCAAGCCGCGCGGCGCGCTGGGCCGCCTCGAGGACCTGTCGGTGTGGATCGCGTCGTGCCAGGGGCAATGCCCCCCGCGACAGTTCGAGCGCGCCCGGGTGGTGGTGTTCGCCGGTGACCACGGCGTCGCCCGCTCGGGGGTGTCGGCGTACCCGCCGGAGGTGACCGCGCAGATGGTCGCCAACATCGACGCCGGCGGGGCAGCGATCAACGCGCTGACCGGCATCGCCGGGGCGAGCGTGCGCGTCGCGGACCTGGCGGTCGACGCCGAGGCGCTCAGTCCACCGATCGGCGCCCACAAGGTGCGGCGCGGCAGCGGCGACATCGCGGTGCAGGACGCGTTGAGCGACGAGGAGACCGAGCGGGCCCTGGCCGCCGGCGCCGCCATCGCCGACGAGGAGGTCGACGCGGGCGCGGATCTGCTGATCGCCGGCGACATGGGCATCGGAAACACCACGGCCGCAGCGGTTTTGGTGGCGGCTTTGACCAACGCCGAGCCGGTCGTGGTGGTGGGCTTCGGCACCGGGATCGACGACGCGGGGTGGGGACGCAAGACCGCCGCGGTGCGCGACGCCCTGTTCCGCGCGCGGCAGGTGCTGCCGGACCCGGTCGCGCTGCTGCGCTGCGCGGGCGGGGCGGATCTGGCGGCGATGGCGGGCTTTTGCGCGCAGGCCGCGGTGCGGCGCACGCCGCTGCTGCTCGACGGCATGGCGGTGACGGCGGCCGCGCTGGTCGCCGAGCACCTGGCTCCCGGCGCCCGGATGTGGTGGCAGGCCGGTCACCGGTCCACCGAGCCGGGCCACGCGTTGGCGCTCACGGCACTGGATCTGGAGCCGATCCTCGACCTGCGCATGCGGCTGGGCGAGGGAACCGGCGCCGCGCTGGCGGTGCCGGTGCTGCGCGCCGCGGTGGCCGCCCTGTCGTCGATGGCCACGTTCACCGAGGCCGGCGTGTCCAACCGCCCCGACCAGGCCGCTCCCCCATCGTGATCCGTTCGCTGGCAACGGCTTTCGCGTTCGGGACGGTGCTGCCCGTCCCGGGTGCGCGGACCGCGCCGATGGGCCGCGGCGCCCTGACGGCGCTTCCGGTGGTGGGCGCGGGCCTGGGGGCGTTGGCCGCGGCCATCACCTGGGGCGCGGAGCTGGCCTTCGGCCGGTGCACCCCGCTGGCGGGGGTGCTTGCGGTCGTGGTGCTGCTGCTGATCACGCGTGGCCTACACGTCGACGGTGTCGCCGACACCGCCGACGGCCTGGGCTGCTACGGGCCGCCGCAGCGGGCGCTGGCGGTGATGCGGGAGGGATCGACCGGGCCGTTCGGGGTGGCCGCCGTCGTCGTCGTGGTGCTGCTGCAGGGGCTGGCGTTCTCGGCGCTGGGCGCGGGCGGCGGGGTGCGCGGCGTCGTCGGGATCGCCGTGGCGGTGTTCGCCGGGCGGGTCGCCGCGGTGCTGGCCGGTCACCGCGCGGTGCCGGCCGCCGAGGGCAGCGCGCTGGGTGCCGCGGTCGCCGGCAGCCAGCCGACGGCGGTGGTGACGGCCTGGGTCGCGGTGCTGCTGGCGATTTCACTGGCGGCCGGGCCGCGGCCGTGGCACGGACCGGCGGCGGCGTTGCTGGGCCTGGGCTGCGGCGCGGTCCTGGTGCGGCACTGCGCGCGCCGCTTCGGCGGGATCACCGGCGACGTGCTGGGCGCCGCGATCGAGCTGACGACGACGGTGTGCGCGGTGGCGCTCGCGGCCCTGGTGCGGTTCTAACGCGCCGAGCGCCCGGCCAGCCGGGCGCCGACACCCGAGCGCCCGACTGGCCGGGCGATCGGGCGGCTACCCGAGCTGCCTACCCGAGCCGGGCCATCCAGCCGTGGGTGTCGGCGAAGGTGCCCCGCTGAATCCCGGTGAGCGTGTCGCGCAACGCCATCGTCACCTCGCCGGATTGGCCGTCGGCGATGGTGAATTCGGCGTCGCCGTACTTGACGTGGGAGACGGGTGTGATGACCGCGGCGGTGCCGCAGGCGAACACCTCGGTGATCTCGCCGGCGGCGGCCTTCTTCTGCCACTCGTCGATGTCGATCTTGCGTTCCTCGACGGAGAACCCGGCGTCAATGGCCAACTGCAGCAACGAATCCCGCGTGATCCCGGGTAGCAGTGAGCCGGACAGTTCCGGGGTGACCAGCCGCGCCGACCCCCCGCTGCCGAACACGAAGAAGATGTTCATGCCGCCCATCTCCTCGACGAAGCGTCGCTCGACGGCGTCCAGCCACACCACCTGGTCGCAGTCGTGGGCCGCGGCTTCGGCCTGGGCGGACAGCGAGGCGGCGTAGTTGCCGCCGAACTTGGCCGCGCCGGTGCCGCCGGGGCTGGCCCGCACGTACTCCGTCGACACCCAGACCGTGACGGGGTTGATGCCGCCCTTGAAGTAGGCGCCGGCCGGCGAGGCGATCAGCAGGTAGCGGTATTGCCGGGAGGGCCGCACGCCCAGACCGGGCTCGGTGGCGATGACGAACGGGCGCAGATACAGCGCCTCTTCCCCACCGGCGGACGGGACCCAGGCGTTGTCGACGGCGATGAGCTGGCGCAGGGATTCCATGAACAGCTCTTCGGGCAGTTCGGGAATCGCCAGCCGCCGCGCCGACGAACGCAGCCGGGCGGCGTTGGCCTCGGCGCGAAACGAGACGATCGAGCCGTCGGCCCAGCGGTACGCCTTGAGGCCCTCGAAGATTTCCTGGGCGTAGTGCAGCACGAGCGCCGACGGGTCCAACTCGATCGGGCCGTAGGGGATGACGCGCGCGTCGTGCCAGCCCCGGCCCTCGTCGTACTCGATCGCCACCATGTGGTCGGTGAAGTATTTACCGAAACCCGGCTCGGCCAGGATGGTTTCGCGTTCGGTGTCGGTCGCCGGACGTGTCGAGCGCGAAACCGTGAACTCGAGGGAGCCACTGGTCATCCGCAGATTGTATATCCGCCCGCCGAATCGGATTTCGCCCGCGCAGGCGGCGTGGCTAGCGGGTTTTCACCGCGACGAACGGCGGACGCACGACTTCGCAGGCGGCGCGACGGCCGCGGACGTCGACGGTGATCTCCTGGCCGTCCTCGACCCCGGCGTCGGTGTCGACGAGCGCCAGCGCGATGCCGGCCTGCAGCGTCGGGGAGAAGGTGCCCGAGGTGGTCACCCCGACCGGGGTGTCGCCGGCCAGCACGGTCTGCCCGGCGCGCAGCACCCCGCGGCCGGTCATCCGCAGCCCGCGCAGCAGCCGCCGCGGCCCCGCCTCCTTCTCGGCCAGCAGGGCGTCGCGGCCGAAGAACGCCTCCTTCTTCCAGCCGATCGCCCAGCCGCAGCGGGCCTGCAGCGGGGAAATGTCGAGCGACAGTTCGTGCCCGTGCAGTGGATAGCCCATCTCGGTGCGCAGCGTGTCGCGGGCGCCCAAGCCGGCCGGCTCGCCGCCGGCCGCCTTGACCGCGGCGGCCAGCGCGTCGAACACCACACCGGCGGACTCCCACGGCGGCAGCAGCTCGTAGCCGTGCTCGCCGGTGTAGCCGGTGCGGCAGACCCGCACCGGTACCCCGGAATACGAGGTGTCGGCGTAGGCCATGTAATCCATGTCGGTGGGCAGGCCCAGCTCGCCGAGGACGTCGGCCGAGCGCGGGCCCTGCACGGCCAGCACCGCATAGGAGCGATGCAGGTTGGTGATGGTCAGTTCGGGTGGCGCGGCCGCCTGTAGCGCGTCGACCACGGCCGCGGTGTTGGCGGCGTTGGGCACCAGAAAGATCTCGTCGTCGTCGACGTAGTAGGCGATCAAATCGTCGACGACCCCGCCGGATTCGGTGCAGCACAGGGTGTATTGCGCCTTGCCGGGCCCGATCCGGTTCAGGTCGTTGGTGAGCGCGGCGTTGACGAACCGCGCGGCGCCCGGCCCGCGCACCAACGCCTTGCCCAGGTGGCTGACGTCGAACAGGCCGACCGCGTTCCGCGTCGCGTTGTGCTCGCTGACCGTGCCCGCATACGACACCGGCATCAGCCAGCCGCCGAACTCGGCGAAGCTGGCACCCAGGTCGCGGTGACGGTCTTCTAACGGTCCGTGCAGAAGGTCGGCTTCGTTGCTCACGACTCTTCACCCTAAGGGGCCGCGACGGGCGGCCCGTTAGGGTGATGCGGATGAGCACAGAACCCGGTTACGCCTCCCCCGCTGTCACTGTCGCCTCCTCGCTGCCCCGGCGCGCCGCCGCGTCCACCGTGCTGATCGTGCCCGTCGTCTCGACCGGCGACGACGACAAGCCGGGCGCGGCCGTCGCCGAGGCCGGACCGTTCCTGTCCTCGGATGCGGTCGCCGAGATCGAGTCCGGGCTGCGCGCGCTGGAGGCCACCGGCGGCGCCGACCAGGTGCACCGGCTGGTGGTGGGTTCGCTGCCGGTGTCCAGCGTGCTGACGATCGGCCTGGGCAAGCCGCGGCCGGAGTGGCCGGCCGACACGGTCCGCCGCGCCGCCGGGGTGGCCGCGCGGTCGCTGGGCAGCACCGCAGCCGTGATCACCACGCTGGGCGAGCTGCCCGGTGACGGCGTCGTCTCGGCCGCCGTGGAGGGCCTGATCCTGGGCAGCTACCGGTTCACCGACTTCCGCAGCCCCAAGTCCGCACCCAAAGACAAAGGGCTGGGCAAGATCACGGTGCTCGCCACCGCCAAGGACGCCAAGAAGGACGCCGCGCACGGTGCGGCCGTCGCGACCGCGGTCGCCACCGCCCGCGACTTCGTCAACACCCCGCCGAGCCACCTGTTCCCTGACGAATTCGCCAAGCGCGCAAGGGCTTTGGGCGAGTCGGTGGGGCTCGAGGTCGAGGTGCTCGACGACAAGGCGCTGCGCAAGGGCGGTTACGGCGGGATCATCGGCGTCGGCCAGGGGTCGTCGCGGCCGCCGCGGCTGGTGCGGCTGACCCACCGGGGCGCGAAGCTGGCCAAGCGGTCCAAGCAGGCGAAGCGAGTCGCCCTGGTGGGCAAGGGCGTCACGTTCGACACCGGCGGCATCTCGATCAAGCCGGCAGCCGGGATGCACCACATGACCTCGGATATGGGCGGGGCCGCGGCGGTCATCGCGACGGTCACGCTGGCCGCGCAGCTGCAGCTGCCCATCGACGTGATCGCCACCGTGCCGATGGCCGAGAACATGCCGTCGGCGACGGCGCAGCGCCCGGGTGACGTGCTGACGCAGTACGGCGGCATCACCGTCGAGGTGCAGAACACCGACGCCGAGGGCCGGCTGATCCTGGCCGACGCCATCGTGCGCGCCTGCGAGGACAACCCGGACTACCTGATCGAGACGTCCACGCTGACCGGCGCGCAGACGGTGGCGCTGGGCAGCCGGATCCCCGGGGTGATGGGCAGCGACGAGTTCCGCGACCGGGTGGCCGCGATCTCGCAGCGGGTCGGCGAAAACGGTTGGCCGATGCCGCTGCCCGACGAACTCAAGGAGGACCTGAAGTCCACGGTGGCCGACCTGTCGAACATCAGCGGGCAGCGCTTCGCCGGCATGCTGGTGGCGGGCGTGTTCCTGCGCGAGTTCGTCGCCGACGGCGTGGGCTGGGCGCACATCGACGTGGCCGGCCCGGCCTACAACACCGGCGGGCCGTGGGGGTATTCGCCCAAGGGCGCCACCGGCGTTCCGGTCCGCACCATGTTCGCGGTCCTCGAGGACATCGCCGAAAACGGCTGACGCACAGACTATTTCGTCAGCAGCGACATCGCGGCGCGGGTCAGCCTGCGCCGCGGCCAGCCGCTGACCCCGCCCGCGGCCAGCGCCGCGTTGGCCGCGTTGCGCCCGCAGGCGCCGTGCACCGAACCGCCCGGGGTGGCCGACGCGCTGCCCAGATACAGCCCGTCGACCGGGGTTTCGGCCCGGCCCATCCCGGCCGCCGGTCGAAAGATCAGCATCTGCTGAAGCTGCGCGGTGCCGCCGTTGAGCGCGCCCAGGTGCAGGTTGGCGTCGCTGGCCTCCAGGTCCGACGGCCGCTGCACGAACCGGTCGATCACCGCCGCGCCGAAGCCGGGCGCATGCTCCTCGATGACCCGGTCAACCGAGCCGGCGAGGCGCTCGGCAGAGGAGTCGTCGGCGACATTGCGGGGCAAATGCGTGTACGCCCACACACTTTCGGTGCCCGGCGGCGACCGGGTGGGGTCGGCGGTGGTGGTCTGCCCCAGCAACATGAACGGATGATCGGGCACCGTCTTGGTGTTCAGGTCGGCCATCCAGCGCACCAGCCCGTCGCCGTCGGCCCCGAGGTGCACGGTGCCCACCCCGCGCAGCCGTTGCGCCCGCCACGGAACCGGCTCGCGCAGCGCATAATTCACCTTGACCACCGGCGGATCCCACGCGAAGTGCTCGAGGTCGCGCCGCACCTTGGGCGGCACCGCGTCGGCGGGCAGCATGTCGCAGAACAGTCGCGGCGCCGTCACGTCGGCCACCACCGCCCGACGCGCCCGCACCGTGCGCCCTCCGGCCGTCGTCACCGCGACCGCCCGGCCGCCCCGCACCTCGATGCGAGAAACGTTCTCGTTGCACTCGATTCGCGCGCCGGCGGAGCGGGCACGGCTGACCAGCGCGGCCGTTAGCTGACCCGACCCGCCGACCGGCACCGGCCAGCCGCAGTCCTGGGCCAGCATCGTCATCAAAAAGCCCATGGCGCCACTGATCGGCGCATCGGGCGGGGCGTCGGCGTGCATGGCGTTGCCCAACAACAAGACTCGCGGTGCCTCCCCGGCGAACAGCTCGCTCGCCATGGTGTTGGCCGGCTGCACCAGCAGGCGCGCGACCCGGATCGCTTCCGACGTACCGAGTTCGGCCAGCAGCCGCAGCAGCGGGCGCACAGGTGGGAACGGCGCCAGCATGGCGTCGAGCAGGGGCGCCTTGATGCGCTCCCACAACTTCACGACGCGCCACCAGTTTTCGCCGTCGGCGGGCTCGCGGCGCGCGAATTCCGCGGCGGTGCGAGCCGGGTCGCGGTAGATGATGGGCGGGTCGTCGTCGGCGGCGCCGCGGGGGTGGCCCACCACCGCGGGCGCGTGTGACCATCGCAGGCCGTGGTCCTCGAGCCGCAGCGCGGCGATCGCGGGCGAGGCCACCGTCATCGGGTAGTACGAGCTGAACAGGTCGGTGATGTAGCCCGGGGTCAACTCGGCGCTGCGCACCGCGCCGCCGGGCTCCGGCTGGGCCTCCAGCACCAGCACGTCCCACCCCGCGTCGGCCAGCATCGCGGCGGCAACCAGCCCGTGGTGCCCGGCACCGATGACGACCGCGTCGGCAGCGTCGTGCACGGTCACTTCACCTGGCTCGGCTCCAGACGTTCCGCTAGTGCCGCCAGCCGCAACAGGCACTCCTTGTTACGCGGGTAGGCCGCGGCCAACGCGACCGAATCGGGAACGAGGCTCATCGGTCCCTCGACCGGCACCTCGATCATTTCGATCCGGCACCCCTGCGGAATCTCGTGCAGCAGCATCGTGATCCGCGCGGCGCCCATCGGCCCCAGGCGGGCGCACAACACCAGCCTGTGCGGCGGTTCGCTTTCCTCCACGATGGTGGCGTCGTCGATCACCAGCGGCCAGATCCCGATGGAATGCCTGATCGAGGAGCCGGCCTCCGGCCAGTTCGGATCCACGGCGCGCATGCGGCTGTTGCCGACCACCCACTGGGTGTAGGTCCAGCCCTGCGCAAGCACCTCCCACACCCGCTCGCACGGGACGGGCACCTCTCGCGTCGCAGTGATCACCGCACATCCTTTCCGCTCGTGACTACTGCGGCGGGATACCCACCCACGGGCGCTGTATCCGTCCGGGTTTATCGGCGCTTCGCTCCGGTTAATCTGCAAGCGGTCGTAATCCCCGGCAGGAAATGGCGAGAAAGGCGGACCATGACGGCGCGGCGGTTGATCATCGGTGTGGGCGCGGTGCTGTTGCTGGCCGGGGTCATCGGTTTGTTGGCGCCGGTGTCGGTCACCGACAGCAATGGCCACTCGGTGGGGTGCGGCAACGCCGTCGCGACGGATCTCTCCGAGGCCAGAAGCGCGAACAACAGCAATGGCGCGAATATCCCGATCCTCAACCAGATCGTCCCGCACACCGACTTTGTCGCGCAGTGCCAGTCGTCGGTGGGTGGCCGCCGGGCGTGGGCCATCCCGCTGGCCGTGCTCGGCGTCATCGCGATCGGCGCCACCCTGCTGACCGGGCGCCGCGGCGCGGCCACGGGCCCGTAATCGCCTCAGATCACCCGCATCCGCGCGGCGTTGCGCAGACCCTGCGGCGCCACCCGCGAAAGTCCGTACAGCGCATAGGCTTCCGGCGCGACCGGGCGGATCGGTTTCTTCTTCCTGACCGACGACAGGATCGCGTTGGCGACCTTGTCGGGGCCGTAGCGCCGCAGCGCGAACATCGTGCCCAGCTGCCCGCGGCGCCCGTCGACGGCCTCGGCCAGCTTTCCCGCGGGCGCGTCGAAGCGGGTGGTCTTGATGATGTTCGTGTCGATGACGCCGGGACAGATCGTGGTCAGGCCGACGCCGGCGGTGTCGAGTTCGGCGCGCAGGCAGTCCGAGAACATGTAGGTGGCCGCCTTCGACGTGCAGTACGCGCTCAGCGACTGCAGCGGGGCGTAGGCGGCCATCGACGACACGTTGACGATGTGGCCGCCGGTGCCGCGCTCCACCATCCGCCGCCCGAACGAGCGGCAGCCATTGACCACCCCGCCGAGGTTGACGTCGAGCACCCGGTCGAACTGCTCGGCCGGGGTGTCCAGGAACCCGCCCGCCTGCCCGATGCCGGCGTTGTTGACCACGATGTCGGGTACGCCGTGCTCGGCGCTGACCCGCTCGGCGAACGCCTCCACCGCCTGCGCGTCGGACACGTCGAGCACGTAGGCGTGCGCGACGCCGCCGCGGGTGGCGATCTCGGCGGCGGTGGCCTTGACGGCCGCCTCGTCGATGTCGCTGATCACCACCTCGGCGCCCTCGCGCGCGAACGCGAACGCGGTCTCGCGCCCGATGCCGCTGCCGGCGCCGGTGACCGACACCAGGGTGTCGCCGAACGATCCGCGCGGGCGCCCGATTTGCGCGCGCAACAGGGCGCGGCTGGGCTGCTTGCCCTCGGTCAGGTCGGCGAAGTCGTGCACCGCCGCCGCCATCACCTGCGGGTGCGACATCGGGGAGAAGTGACCGGCCCGGATGTCGCGGCGCCACAGCCGCGGCACGAAGCGCGGGGTGTGGTCGTACCCGTACGGCCGCACGTACTTGTCCCTGGTGTTGACGATCAGCTGCACCGGCACGTCGATGACCGCGACGCCGCCCTTGCGACCGGAGAACGAGCGAAAGTAGTTGGCGGGATAGGTTTTCACGGACTGGGCGGCGTCGCGCGCGAGCTTGTCGGAATGATGGATCTGCTCGACGGGAATGTTGTCGACCGCGTTGCGGCGCAGCGCCGGCACCGACAGCGTCAGCCGCAGGAACAACGGCGCCAGCACCGGGATCGAGAACAGCAGCATGTACGTGAACCGCAGCGCCTGGCTGAGCGCCCGGAGGAAAGTACGCGGACGCCACGGCGCGCGCAGGCCCGTGAAGATGTAGTCGACCAGTTGGTCCTGAGCGGGTCCGGACACCGACGTGAACGTGGCCACCCGGTCACCCGCGCCGGGGCGCTTGAGGTAGTGCCACACCCCCACCGAGCCCCAGTCGTGGGCCAGCACATGCACGGGCGCGCCCGGGCTCAGCTCGCCGGTCACCGCCGCGAAGTCGTCGGCGAAGCGATCCATGCTGTAGGCGGATACCGGCTTGGGCACCGAGGACAGGCCGACGCCGCGGTTGTCGTAGCGGATGATCCGGAACCGCTCGGCCAGCAGCGGCACGACCCCGTCCCACAGCACGTGCGAGTCGGGAAAGCCGTGCACCAGCACCACGGTGGGGCCCTCGCGGTTGCCCTCTTCGTAGACGGCGATGCGCGCGCCGTCCGCGCTGTCGACGAAATGCCGGGGTAGTTGTTGTGATGGCGGCATCGGACCTCCCGCTCTGGCTGCCGTGGCCACACGGTAGCAAGCGTGATCGGGGTCACCCGGCCAGCGCGCGGTATCTGCCCTGGCTGCGTGCCGGCGCGGCCGCAGTGACAGGATAGTTTTGGATTGCTACTTCGCCTTCCACAAGCGAGCTGCACGACCCGCCCCGACCCACGAGCGATCGAGGAGTCAGAAAAGATGGCCTTCTCCGTCCAGATGCCGGCACTCGGTGAGAGCGTCACCGAGGGGACGGTCACCCGCTGGCTCAAGCAGGAAGGCGACACGGTCGAACTCGACGAGCCGCTCGTCGAGGTGTCGACCGACAAGGTCGACACCGAAATCCCGTCGCCGGCCGCGGGTGTGCTGACCAAGATCGTCGCCCAGGAAGACGACACCGTCGAGGTCGGCGGCGAGCTGGCCGTGATCGGCGACGAGGACGGCGGATCCCAGGCGCCGAGCCAGCAAGAGCCGCAGGCGCAGTCGGCGCCCCCCGCCCAGCCCGAGGCGCAACCCGAGCCCGAGCCGCAGCCCCAGGCCCAGCCCGAGCCGCAGCCGGCCCAGCAGAGCTCCGGCGGCGGCGACGCCACCCCGGTGCTGATGCCCGAACTGGGTGAGTCGGTGACCGAGGGCACCGTGACCCGCTGGCTCAAGAAGGTCGGCGATTCGGTCCAGGTCGACGACGCGCTTGTCGAGGTGTCCACCGACAAGGTGGACACCGAGATCCCGTCGCCGGTGGCCGGTGTGCTGATCAGCATCACCGCCGAGGAAGACGCCACCGTGCCCGTCGGCGGCGAGCTGGCCCGCATCGGCAGCGGTTCCGAGGCCGCCGCCCCCGCCGCGCCGCAGCCGCCGCCCGCGCCCAAGGCCGAACCCAAGCCGGAACCCGCGCCACAACCGCAACCACAACCACAGCCCCAGCCCCAGGCGCAGCCGAAGCCCGAACCGACGCCGGCCCCCGCACCGCAACCGAAGGCGGCACCCGAGCCGAAAGCCCAACCCGCACAGGCCCAGCCGGCGGACGCGAGCGGCGACGGCACCCCCTACGTGACGCCGCTGGTGCGAAAACTGGCCGCCGAGAACAACATCGACCTCAGTTCGGTCACCGGCACCGGAGTGGGCGGCCGCATCCGCAAGCAAGACGTGCTGGCGGCCGCCGAGCGCAAGCAGCAGGCCGACAAGGCGCCCGCCGCCGCTGCTGCTCCCACCCCCGCTGCCGGCGAGGCCCGCAAGGCCGCTCCCGCGCCCACCCCGGCGCCGGCGCTGGCGCACCTGCGCGGCACCACCCAGAAGGCCAGCCGGATCCGTCAGATCACCGCCAACAAGACGCGCGAATCCCTGCAGGCCACAGCCCAACTCACCCAGACCCACGAGGTCGACATGACCAGGCTGGTCGGGTTGCGGGCCAGGGCCAAGGCGGCGTTCGCCGAACGCGAAGGCGTCAACCTGACCTTCCTGCCGTTCATCGCCCGCGCGGTGATCGACGCCCTCAAGATCCACCCGAACGTGAACGCGAGCTACAACGAGGAAACCAAGGAGATCACCTACTTCGACGCCGAGCACCTCGGCTTCGCGGTCGACACCGAACAGGGTCTGCTCTCCCCCGTCGTGCACAACGCCGGCGACCTGTCGCTGGCCGGGCTGGCCAGGGCGATCGCCGACATCGCCGCGCGCGCCCGCTCGGGCAACCTGAAACCCGACGAGCTCTCGGGCGGCACGTTCACGATCACCAACATCGGCAGCCAGGGGGCGCTGTTCGACACCCCGATCCTGGTCCCGCCGCAGGCCGCGATGCTGGGCACCGGCGCCATCGTCAAACGCCCCCGGGTGATCGTCGACGAATTCGGCAACGAATCGATCGGTGTCCGATCGATCTGCTACCTGCCGCTGACCTATGACCACCGGCTGATCGACGGCGCGGATGCCGGGCGGTTCCTGACCACCATCAAGCACCGGCTCGAAGAGGGAGCGTTCGAGGCCGACCTCGGGCTCTGAGCGCGAACGTGGCTGGTCAAAAGTTCGTCGTCGCGGTCGCAGGGTCGTCCGGCCTGATCGGCTCCGCCCTCACCGCGGCCCTGCGGGCCGCCGACCACCGCGTGCTGCGCATCGTACGTCGCGCGCCGAGCAACGCCGACGAGGTGCACTGGAACCCCGAGAGCGGCGACCTCGACCCCGACACGCTGGGCGACGTCGACGCCGTCGTCAACCTGTGCGGCGTCAACATCGGCAAGCGCCGCTGGTCGGGCGCCTTCAAGCAGAGCCTGCGCGACAGCCGCATCGCCCCCACCGAAGTCCTGGCGCACGCGGTCGCCGACGCCGGGGTGGCGACCCTGGTCAACGCCAGCGCGGTGGGTTTCTACGGAAACACCAAGGACCGCGTGGTCGACGAAAACGACCGTGCCGGAAGCGGTTTCCTGGCCCGGCTGTGCGAGGACTGGGAGGCCGCCACGCTGCCGGCCCAATACGGCGGCGCCCGCGTGGTGCTGGCCCGCACCGGGCTGGTGTTCTCCCCCGCCGGTGGCGCGCTGGGGCGGTTGCGGCCGCTGTTCCGCACGGGCCTCGGGGCCCGGCTGGGCAGTGGTCGGCAGTACATGTCGTGGATCACGCTGGAGGACGAAGTGCGCGCGCTGCTGTTCGCGATATCGAACACCGCGCTGTCGGGGCCGGTGAACATGACCGGGCCCGCGCCGGTCACCAACGCCGAGTTCACCACCGCGTTCGGGCGGGCGGTCAACCGTCCGACGCCGTTGATGCTGCCCGGGTTCGCGGTGCGGGCCGCGCTCGGGGAGTTCGCCGACGAAGGCCTGCTGACGGGCCAGCGGGCCATCCCGTCGGCGCTCGAGCGCGCCGGTTTTCTGTTCCACCACAACACGATTGGTGAGGCGCTCGGCTACGCCACCGCCCGGCGAGACCACGACTAGCGGCACGTGCGTCGCCCTCGCGCGGGCGGGCCGAGTACCGTCGCGAAGGTGATCGATTCCATCCGGTCCAGCCGGTCCCTGATCGACGTCCGCCAGCTCGGAACCGTCGACTACCGCGTGGCCTGGCAGCAGCAGCGCGACCTGGCCGACGCCCGCGCCGCGGGCGGCGCCGACACCCTGCTGTTGCTCGAGCACCCGGCGGTCTACACCGCGGGACGGCGCACCGAGCCGCACGAACGACCGGCCGACGGCACCCCCGTCGTCGACACCGATCGCGGCGGCAAGATCACCTGGCACGGTCCCGGTCAGCTGGTCGGGTATCCGATCATCGGCCTGATCGAACCGCTCGACGTGGTCAACTACGTGCGGCGGCTGGAGGAAGCGCTGATCAAGGTGTGCGCCGACCTGGGCCTGGACACGGTCCGCGTCCCGGGCCGGTCCGGGGTGTGGGTGCCGGGCACCGACGGCCGGCCCGACCGCAAGGTCGCGGCGATCGGCGTGCGGGTGTCGCGCGCCACCACCCTGCACGGGTTCGCGCTCAACTGCGACTGCGACCTGGGCGCCTTCAACGCCATCGTGCCGTGCGGCATCAGCGACGCCGGGGTGACGTCGTTGTCGGCCGAACTGCGCCGCCCGGTGACCGTCGACGACATCCGCACGAGCGTCGCCGACGCCGTCTGCGACGCCCTGGACGGGGTGCTGCCGGTGCGCGAGCACGACAGCGCCGCGCGCGTAGCATCAGCGATGTGACTGTCGCACCCGAGGGACGCAAACTGCTGCGCCTGGAGGTGCGCAACGCCGAAACCCCGATCGAGCGCAAACCGCCGTGGATCAGGGTGCGGGCCAAGATGGGCCCGGAATACACCGAGCTCAAGAGCCTGGTCCGGCGCGAGGGCCTGCACACGGTCTGCGAAGAGGCCGGGTGTCCCAACATCTTCGAATGCTGGGAGGACCGCGAGGCGACCTTCCTGATCGGCGGTGACCAGTGCACCCGTCGCTGCGACTTCTGCCAGATCGACACCGGCAAGCCAGCCGAGCTGGACCGCGACGAGCCCCGGCGGGTGGCCGACAGCGTGCGCACGATGGGGCTGCGCTACGCCACGGTCACCGGCGTGGCCCGCGACGACCTGCCCGACGGCGGCGCGTGGCTCTACGCCGAGACGGTGCGCGCCATCAAGGAACTCAACCCGTCGACCGGCGTCGAGCTGTTGATCCCCGACTTCAACGGCGAGCCCGCCCGCCTGGCCGAGGTGTTCGAGTCGCGCCCGGAAGTGTTGGCGCACAACGTCGAAACCGTGCCGCGGATCTTCAAGCGCATCCGGCCGGCCTTCACCTACCAGCGCAGCCTGGACGTGCTCACCGCGGCGCGTGACGCCGGGCTGGTCACCAAGAGCAACCTCATCCTCGGCCTCGGCGAGACCCCCGACGAGGTGCGCACCGCCCTGGCCGACCTGCGTCACGCCGGCTGCGACATCATCACCATCACCCAGTACCTGCGGCCCTCGGCGCGGCATCACCCCGTCGAGCGGTGGGTGAAGCCGGAGGAATTCGTCGAGTTCGCGCAGCACGCCGAGCAGCTGGGGTTCTCCGGGGTGCTGTCGGGGCCGCTGGTGCGCTCGTCGTATCGCGCGGGGCGGCTGTATCAGCAAGCGGCCGCCGCCCGCGCCTCGGACGCCGCGGCACGGTGACCGTCGGGGCGCTACGTATTCTTTGACTATGGCTAAATCCCGCACTGCCGCTGAGAACAAGGCCGCCCGAGCGCAGGCGCAGGCCGCCCGCAAGGCCGCCGCGCGGGAGCGCCGCACCCAGTTGTGGCAGGCGTTCAACCTGCAACGCCAGGAGGACAAGCGCCTGCTGCCGTACATGATCGGCGCCTTCGTGCTGATCGTGGGCGTCTCGGTGGGCGTCGGGCTCTGGGCCGGCGGGCTGACGATGATCACCTTGATCCCGCTCGGCGTGGTGCTGGGCGCGCTGGTCGCGTTCATCGTCTTCGGGCGCCGCGCCCAGAAGTCCGTCTACCGCAAGGCCGAAGGCCAAACCGGGGCGGCCGCATGGGCATTGGACAACCTGCGCGGCAAGTGGCGGGTGACCCCCGGCGTGGCCGCGACCGGCCACTTGGACGCCGTGCACCGCGTCATCGGCCGTCCCGGCGTGATCCTGGTCGGCGAGGGCTCGGCGACCCGGGTGCGCCCACTGCTGGCGCAGGAGAAGAAGCGCACCGCCCGCCTGATCGGGGACGTGCCGATCTACGACATCATCGTCGGCAACGGCGAGGACGAGGTGCCCCTGGCCAAGCTGGAGCGCCATCTCACCCGGTTGCCGGCCAACATCACCGTCAAGCAGATGGACACCCTGGAGTCCCGGTTGGCCGCCTTGGGGACGCGGGCCGGGGCCGCCGTCATGCCCAAGGGTCCGCTGCCCAACGCCGGCAAGATGCGCGGCGTGCAGCGCACGGTGCGCCGCAAGTAGTCGCAGCGGGTCGAACTCGGCGCTCAGCGCCGTACCACGGCCGTCGCGGTCAGCCGATCCTGCAGCCCGCGGCCGTCCCAGTCGGTGAACAGCGCCGGGACCACGGTGCCGACGAGGAGGCCGCGCACCACCGCGCGGCCCGTGCCGACCAGCCCGCGCCCGTCCACCGTCACCACCTGCAGACCCAGCGCCAGCTGGCCGGGCGTGAAGCCGAACAGTCGCACCGAGACCACGCCCAGCACGAACCAGATCACCAGCTCGGCGGTCGCCAGCGCCCCTTCGGGTAACCACCCGAGCCGCATGGCCAGCGCCGCCAGGCCCAACGCGATGAGCCAGTCGATGGTCAGCGCGCCCAGCCGTCGTCCCATCCGCGCCAGCGAGCCCGGCCCGCTCTCGGGCAATCCCAGCTTTTCACCGGGGTAGGCGGATCGCGATTCCGGCATCATCGTCGCGGACCGGGGTCCGAATAAACCGACGGCCGGGTCCGGAACGGTGGGCGGACGGTGCGCTCTGCCACCAGAAAAGATACGATCTTGCGATCCATGGCCCCACAATAGAACCCGCCGCCAAAGCGGCCACTTTTAGCGTGTGGCATGGTCACGTAACGTGCGCGCAACATCGGGTTGACTGACGGGCAACATCTGCTCCCTAGCGTCAGGCCGCGGATCTCACCAAGTAAAGGAGCACTCTGTGACGGAAAAGACGCCCGACGACGTCTTCAAACTCGCGAAGGACGAGAACGTCGAGTTTGTCGACGTGCGGTTCTGTGATTTGCCCGGCATCATGCAGCACTTCACCATTCCGATTTCGTTTTTCGACGAGAGCGTTTTTGAGGACGGCTTGGCATTCGACGGCTCGTCCATTCGCGGATTCCAGTCCATTCACGAATCGGACATGTTGCTCCTGCCCGACCCCGCGACTGCGCAGATCGACCTGTTCCGCGAAGCCAAGACCCTGAACCTGAACTTCTTCGTGCACGACCCCTTCACCCTCGAGCCGTACTCGCGCGACCCCCGCAACATCGCCCGTAAGGCCGAGAACTACCTGATCAGCACCGGCGTTGCCGACACCGCGTACTTCGGCGCCGAGGCCGAGTTCTACATCTTCGACTCGGTGAGCTTCGATTCGCGCACCAACGGCTCGTTCTACGAGATCGACGCGATCTCGGGCTGGTGGAACACCGGCTCGCCCAACGAGCTCGACGGCAGCCCCAACCGCGGCTACAAGGTCCGCCCCAAGGGTGGCTACTTCCCCGTCGCCCCCGTCGACCACTACGTCGACCTGCGCGACAAGATGCTGTCCAACCTGATCACCGCCGGCTTCAGCCTGGAAAAGGGTCACCACGAGGTGGGCACCGGCGGCCAGGCCGAGATCAACTACAAGTTCAACACGCTGCTGCACGCGGCCGACGACATGATGCTCTACAAGTACATCGTCAAGAACACGGCCTGGCAGCACGGCAAGACCGTCACGTTCATGCCCAAGCCGCTGTTCGGTGACAACGGCTCCGGCATGCACACCCACCAGTCGCTGTGGAAGGACGGCAGCCCGCTGATGTACGACGAGACCGGTTACGCCGGCCTGTCGGACACCGCCCGCCACTACATCGGCGGCCTACTGCACCACGCCCCGTCGCTGCTGGCGTTCACCAACCCCACCGTGAACTCCTACAAGCGTCTGGTTCCCGGCTACGAGGCCCCGATCAACCTGGTCTACAGCCAGCGCAACCGCTCGGCCTGTGTCCGGATCCCGATCACCGGCACCAACCCGAAGGCCAAGCGCCTCGAGTTCCGTTGCCCCGACTCCTCGGGCAACCCGTACCTGGCGTTCTCGGCCATGCTGATGGCCGGCCTGGACGGCATCAAGAACAAGATCGAGCCGCAGGCCCCGGTCGACAAGGACCTCTACGAGCTGCCGCCCGAAGAGGCCGCCAACATCCCGCAGGCGCCCACGCAGCTGTCCGCGGTGATCGACCGGCTGGAAGAAGACCACGAATACCTCACCGAGGGCGGCGTTTTCACGCCCGACCTCATCGAGACGTGGATCAACTTCAAGCGCGAGAACGAGATCCTGCCGGTCCAGATCCGGCCGCACCCCTACGAATTCGCGCTGTACTACGACGTTTAAGGACGCTTGGCGAAACCACCCGCGCGGTTCGGTTGCCGCGCGGGTGGTTTCGTTTTCGGCCGCCGCGACTGCATCCGCGGCGAGTTCCGCCGCCGAAACTGCCCCTTGGGCAGTTGCCGCTGCGGCGACCTATTTGGCGTCGGTGACGACGACGACCTGACGGATGAACGTGTCCTCTAAGGCGGAGTGGAGGAGAAAGTCGGCGACGTTTCCGCGAGAGGTCGAGGGGAGCATCGGCAACGTCGTGACGTCATCGAGCGCCCTCGCGGTGTAACGGCCGCCGACCCCGTCGTTCAACGCCCCGGGGTATTCGAGGGTCCATTTCAGCCCGCTAGCTTTCAAGAGCACTTCGGACGCAGCTTTGTCTTCGTACTTCTTGCGCAGCGCCGTGCGAAATATCAGGCCGGCGAGAAACGATGCCTTGGCCAGGGAGTCGCCGACTCCGAATGCGGACACGATCACAAACCGGTCAACACCCGATGTTTTGGCGGACGCGATGACGGCGCGGACAGTGTCCGTGATCAGCGTCGGGGTTTGGCGGACGTTTTTGACTCCGAGTGCGCTGATGACCGCGTCGTGCCCTCGGGCTGCTGTTGCGATGACGGCGGCGTCGGTGACGTCGCCGCCGACGACGTGGGCGCGCGGGTCAACGGTGGCGTCGGCCCGCCGAACGAGGGCGGTGACCTGGTGACCCTGGTCGAGGGCCTTCGTGACGAAGAGACGGCCGGTGCGGCCGGTTGCTCCAAGGACAAGAAACTTCACAATATTTCGCTTTCTCTAGAACGGATGAAACGGATGAAAGGGCGGGATGGTGAGCGGGGCCCGCCTCGCGGTAGCCACCCCTCCATCGCCGGGGTATATCGTCAGGAACGTTGACTACTATCGTCCATGCTTTCGGCTAATGTCAAGAATTCATAACAGATTAGGACCAAGCCGACGTCTATGGTGGTCAATGATATTTACTACTCTGATGGTCGGAGGCCATGCCCGCAACAGCGGCAGGTAGCAAGTCACCCAGGTGATGCGCCGCCGAGCGCAGTAGCGGTGGACGTAGGGTGTGAATTTCGTTGGACCACGTGGGCGATGGAGCCGAGGGCGGCATGAACGACGAGCAGCGGATTGATCTAGGGGTGTCGTTGTTCATCCCGTACCGGTACACCGAAGACCGGATTTTCCGGGCGCTCCAGGATGCCGGATTCGACGACTGGACCCTTGCCCAGTGCCGCGTGTTCCAGCGCATCGCCCCGGACGGTTCGCGCCTCACAGACCTCGCTGAACAGGCGCAAATGAGCAAGCAGAGCGCGGGCGTCCTGGTCGATCAACTCGAACGCTTGGGCTATGTCCGCCGGGTCCCCGACCCCGCGGATGGCCGCGCCCGATTGATCGTCATCGAGCAACGTGGCCGGCGCGCGGTCGCGGTAGCCACGGCAACTCTCGACGAGATCCACTCGGAGTGGAAGGCCTACCTGGGTACCCGCAACTTCACACTGCTGCAGCAGATCTTGGATCAGCTCCGCGAGATCACCGACCCCTACGCACGGTAAACCCGCCGCAAAGCAGGTGTCTCCTACCCGTCGAGTGACAGGTCCTTCCGGAAGCGCTGCATGCCGTCGATCTTGTCGTCGAGGGTGGCGTCGGGCCCGGCGTAGAACATCCACGGCATCGTGATGATCCCGGTGATGCCGCCGGCCTCCGCGCGCCGATAGTCGGCGGTGGTGAACGCGTCGGTCAGCGGGGTCAACACAGTGAAATCGTCCATGGACAAACCGTTTTGGGCCCGCATCTCCCGCAGCCGGCCGATGGCATCGAGCGCCCGCTGGGTGTTGATCAGATCCCCGATCCAGCCGTCGTTGCGGGCGGCGCGGCGCAGCGCGATCTCGCTGAGTCCCCCGACGTACACCGGGATCGGCGGCGGGGTGGGCTGCATCTCGAGGCGCGGCGCGGTATAGAACTCACCCTCGAACTCCGTCCAGCCCGGCGACCACAGCGCCCGCATCAGCTCGATCATTTCGTCGGTGCGTTTGCCACGGGCCTCGAATCGCTCACCCATCAACGCGAATTCCTCGCGGCACCAGCCCACGCCGATGCCCAGCTCCACCCGGCCCGACGCCAAAACCGCCGCGGTGCCAATGGCTTTCGCCGCCGAATACGGGTTGCGCATCGCGGGAATGTAGACGGTGTTGACGAAGCGCAACCGCGTGGTGACCTGGGCGAGCGCGCCGACGAGCACCCACGGGTCGGGCCAGTCGGTGAAGGGCTGCCAGCGCCGCTCCCCATCCTTGGTGTACGGGTACGGCGTGTCCAGCGTCTCGAGGTTGACGACGTGGTCGGGAATGCCGATCCCGTCGTAGCCGAGTTCGTCGGCGGCCTTGGCCAGCTCGATGATTTCGCGGGTGTTCAAAAAGGCGCTGCTGATGTAGAACTTCACTGCTCCTCCGCCGCCCACGCCGGCTCGATGAAGACGCCGTCGGCCTCGACGGTGACGCCATTGGAATCCGAAATGGTGCCGCGCGCAAAGACTTTGCGGCCCTCCTTGCCGTCGACCCACGCCTCACAACGAAGCGGGCCCAGCGGCGTGCCGCGCAGATACTTCACGGTGATGGTCCCGGTGAACCGCGCCTTGGACAGGCCCTCGCTGGCCGCCTCGCCGAGCATGTGGTCGAGCACCAGGGCGCTGACGCCCCCGTGCACCAGCTTGGGCGGGCCCTCGTAGGCCGAGCCGAGGACGAACTCGCTCCAGCAGCGCCCGTCGCCCTCGTGGTGCACGACGATCGGCGGGGCGATGGGGTTGCACACGCCGATCGCGGCGTTGCCCAACGGCAGCGGGCGGCCGTCGACGCGGTAGCTCACCCCGATCGGGCGGGTGCGTTCCCGCAGCGATGCGGTGACGGCCTCGATCGCGCGCCGGGCCTCGGCGACGACGTCGTCGTCGGCCTCGGTGCGGATGGTCGCGTCGACGAGCTCGCGGACCGCATCGGCCAACGGTGCATACAGCGCGGTCACGCGATCGGCTTCCGTCGCGCTGAGCACCTCGAATATGGCGTCCAACGCGCCGGCCTCCTGACTCAACTTCCAAACACCTTGCGCACGACGGCCTTTGCGCGTCGCGTCACCCGTAAATAGTTGTCCAAGAATTCGCCGCCCTCGTCGGTCGGCCAGCCCGCGGCCACGGCGACCGCGTTCAGCTGGCGTCCGTGGCCCGGCAGCTGGTCGGTGGGCTTACCCCGGACCAGCACCAGCGCGTTGCGGGCCCGGGTGGCCGTCAGCCAGGCCTGCCGCAGCAGCTCCACCTCGTCGGCGGGCACCAGGTCGGCCTCGGCGATCGCGTCCAGGCACGCCAGCGTCGACGTGGTGTGCAGCGCGGGGATCTCGTGGGCGTGCCGCAGCTGCAGCAGCTGCACGGTCCATTCGATGTCGGCCAGTCCCCCGCGGCCCAGCTTGGTATGCGTGTTCGGGTCGGCGCCGCGCGGCAGCCGCTCGGCGTCGACGCGGGCCTTGATGCGGCGGATCTCGCGCATCGCCTCCGACGACATCCCGTCGGGTGGATAGCGCGTCTTGTCGGCCATCAGCAGGAACCGCTGCCCCAGCTCCGCGTCGCCGGCGACCGCGTGCGCGCGCAGCAGCGCCTGAACCTCCCACGGCTGCGCCCACTGCCCGTAGTAGGCGGCGTAGGAGGCCAGGGTGCGCACCAGCGGACCGTTGCGGCCCTCGGGCCGCAGGTTGGCGTCGACCTCCAGCGGTGGGTCGACGCTGGGCGTTCCCAGCAGCGTCCGGACCTGCTCGGCGACCGTCGTCGCCCAGCGCACGGCGACGGAATCCTCGACGCCAGAAGCCGGTTCGCACACGAACATCACGTCGGCGTCCGAGCCGTAGCCCAGTTCGGCGCCGCCCAGCCGGCCCATGCCGATGACGGCGATGGCCGCCGGCGCCTTACCGTCCGCGGGAAGGTTGGTCCGGATCATCGCGTCCAGCGCGGCCTGCAGCACGGCCACCCACACCGAGGTCAGCGCCTTGCACACGTCGACGACCTCGAGCATGCCGAGCAGGTCGGCCGACGCCACCCGGGCCAGCTCGCGGCGCCGCAGGGTGCGCGCCCCGGCGATCGCCCGCACCGGGTCGGAATAGCGGGCGGCCGAGGCCACCAGCGCGCGGGCCACCGCGGCGGGCTCGGTCTCGAGCAGGTGCGGGCCGCTCGGCCCGTCGCCGTAGTCCTGGATGACCCGGGGCGCGCGCATCAACAGGTCCGGCACGTACGCCGAGGTCCCCAGCACGTGCATGAGCCGGCGGGCGACGGCGGGCTTGTCGCGCAGGGTGGCCAGATACCAGCTTTCCCCGGACAGCGCCTCGGACAGCCGCCGGTAGGCCAGCAACCCGCCGTCGGGGTCGGGCGTGTACGACATCCAGTTCAGCAGCCTGGGCAGCAGCACCGACTGCACCCGGCCGCGCCGCCCGCTCAGGTTGACCAGCGCCGACATGTGCTTCAAAGCGGACTGCGGGCCCTCGTAGCCCAGGGCGGCCAGCTGACGCTCGGCGGCCTCGGAGGTCATGCCGTGCGCGATCTCCAGCCCGGCCGGGCCGATCGATTCCAGCAGCGGTTGGTAGAAGAGCTTCGCGTGCAGCTGCGACACCCGCAGGTTCTGGTGCCGCAGCTCCTCGCGCAGCACCCCGGCCGCGTCGTGGCGGCCGTCGGGCCGGATATGGGCGGCCCGCGCCAGCCAGCGCACCGCCTCCTCGTCGTCGGGCTCGGGCAGCAGGTGGGTGCGCTTGAGCCGCTGCAGCTGCAGCCGGTGCTCGAGCAGGCGGAGGAACTCGTAGGAGGCGGTGAGGTTCGCGGCGTCCTCGCGCCCGATGTAGCCGCCCTGGCCGAGCGCGGTCAGCGCGTCCACCGTCGACGCCACGTGCAGCGACTCGTCGCTGCGCCCGTGCACCAACTGCAGGAGCTGCACGGCGAATTCGACGTCGCGCAGCCCGCCGCTGCCGAGCTTGATCTCGCGGCCGCGGACCTCGGCGGGCACCAGCTGCTCGACCCGCCGCCGCATCGCCTGCACCTCGACCACGAAGTCCTCACGCTCGCAGGCGACCCAGACCATCGGCATCAGCGCGTCCAGGTAGCGCTGTCCGAGCTCCGCGTCGCCCACCGCCGCGCGCGCCTTCAGCAGCGCCTGGAACTCCCAGGTTTTCGCCCACCGCTGGTAGTAGGCGATGTGCGACTCGACGGTGCGCACCAGCTCGCCGCTGCGGCCCTCCGGCCGCAAGCCGGCGTCGACCTGAAAGAACGCCTCGGAGGCCAGCCGCATCATCTCGCTGGCCACCCGGGTGGTGAGGGTGTCGGCGTGCTCGGCGACGAAGATGACGTCGACGTCGCTGACGTAGTTCAGTTCGCGGGCACCGCATTTGCCCATCGCGATGACCGCCAGCCGCGGCGGCGTCTTGTCGCCGCACACGGTGCTCTCGGCCACCCGCAACGCGGCGGCCAGCGCGGCGTCGGCCAGGTCCGACAGGTGCGCGGCCACCACGGTGAACGGCACCACCGGCTCGTCCTCGACGGTGGCAGCCAGGTCCAGCGCGGCCAGCACCAGCAGCTGATCGCGATACAGGGTGCGCAGGCGCACCATCGCCGAACCGGGGTCGGCCAGCACCTCCTCGACGCACTCAGTGAACTTTGTGCACAGCTCGTCGCGGGTGGGCAGGGTGACGTTGCCGCGCAAGAGTTTCCAGGACTGCGGCTGGGCGATCAGGTGATCCCCGAGGGCCAGCGACGCGCCGAGCACACCGAACAGCCGCCCGCGCAGGGGGCGCTCGGTGAGCAGGGCGGCGTTGAGCTCGTCCCACCCGGCGTCCGGGTTCTCGGCCAGCCGCACCAGGGCGAGCAGGGCGGCGTCGGGGTCCGCGGCGCGCGACAGCGACCACAGCAGGTCGACGTGGGCCTGGTCGTCGTGGTCGTGCCAGCCCAGTTGCGCTATGCGTTCGGCCGCTTGCGGATCGACCAACCCGAGCCGGCCCACGCTGGGCAGCCGGGGGCGCTGCGTCGCGGGTTTGGTCACGACCACGACGGTATCGCAACCCGCCGATCTTCAGGCGCGGGCGGCGCATGAAACCGCTACAGCGACAGGTACGTGCTCAGTTCGTACGGGGTGACGTGGCTGCGGTAGTTCGCCCACTCGGTGCGCTTGTTGCGCAGGAAGAAGTCAAAGACGTGCTCCCCCAAGGTTTCCGCGACCAGCTCGGAGGACTCCATGGCACGCAGCGCGCTGTCCAGGCTGGTCGGCAGCTCGCGGTATCCCATCGCCTGGCGCTCGGCGGGGGTCAGGTCCCACACGTTGTCCTCGGCCTGCGGCCCCAACACGTAGCCCTTCTCCACCCCGCGCAGCCCGGCGGCCAGCAGCACGGCGAAGGTCAGGTACGGGTTGCAGGCCGAGTCGGGGCTGCGGACCTCGACGCGCCGCGACGACGTCTTGTGCGGGGTGTACATGGGCACCCGCACCAGCGCGGAGCGGTTGGCCGCGCCCCAGGACGCGGCGGTCGGCGCCTCGCCGCCACCCACCAGTCGCTTGTAGGAGTTGACCCATTGGTTGGTGACGGCGCTGATCTCCGAGGCGTGCTCGAGGACCCCGGCGATGAAGGACTTGCCCACATCGGACAGTTGCAGCGGGTCGTCGGGGCTGTGGAACGCGTTGACGTCGCCCTCGAACAGGCTCATGTGGGTGTGCATCGCGGAGCCGGGGTGCTGCCCGAACGGCTTGGGCATGAAGGACGCGCGGGCGCCGTTCTCGATCGCCACCTCCTTGATGACGTAGCGGAACGTCATCACGTTGTCGGCCATCGACAGCGCGTCGGCGAAGCGCAGGTCGATCTCCTGCTGTCCGGGCGCGCCCTCGTGGTGGCTGAATTCCACCGAGATGCCCATGAACTCCAGCGCCTCGATCGCGTGGCGGCGGAAGTTCGAGGCGGAGTCGTGGATCGCCTGGTCGAAGTAGCCGGCGTTGTCGACCGGGACCGGCGGCGTCCCGTCGTCGGCGCCGGCCTTGAGCAGGAAGAATTCGATCTCGGGATGCACGTAGCAGGAAAAGCCCAGGTCGTTGGCCTTCTGCAGCTGGCGGCGCAGCACGTGCCGCGGGTCCGCCCAGGACGGCGAGCCGTCCGGCATCGTGATGTCGCAGAACATCCGCGCCGAGTGGTGGTGACCGTTGGGCGACGCCCACGGCAGCACCTGGAAGGTGGACGGGTCGGGGTTGGCCACGGTGTCGGACTCCGAGACCCGCGAGAAGCCCTCGATCGAGGATCCGTCGAAGCCGATGCCCTCCTCGAAGGCGCCCTCGAGTTCGGCCGGGGCGATGGCGACCGACTTGAGGAAGCCGAGCACATCGGTGAACCACAGCCGAACGAAGCGGATGTCTCGTTCCTCGAGCGTGCGCAGCACGAATTCCTTCTGACGATCCATAACTCGAACAGTATGCAACGGCTGTTAATTCTGTGTTACCGATGCCCGCTCAGAACCGTTGCGATGGCCGCGACAGGCTGGTCAGGACCGGCAGGTGTAGGCGGCCGGCGGCGGCGTGCCCGCGACCAGGTAGCGCACCACGGCGTTGTCCACGCATTGGTCGCCGTTGAACACCGCGGTGTGCTGCGTGCCGTCGTAGGTGATCAGCGGGCCACCCAGCTGGCGCGCCAGGTTCACCCCGGCCTGATACGGGGTCGCCGGGTCGTGCGTGGTGGAGACGACGACGACCTTGCCCGGCGCCATGGCCGGCGCGGCGTGCGGCGCCGACGTCGGCGGCACCGGCCAGAGCGCGCACAAATCGCGGGGAGCGTTTCCGGTGAACGGCCCGTAGCTGAGGAAGGGCGCGGCCTGGCGGATCCGCTGATCCGCGGTCACCCAGCTGGCCTGGTCCGTCGGGTTCGGGGCATCGACGCAGCGGATCGCGTTGAACGCGTCCTGGTCGTTGGAGTAGTGCCCGTCGCGGCCGCGTCCCTGATAGTCGTCGGCGAGCAGCAGCAGGTCGCCGGCGTCGGTGCCGCGCGCCAGGCCGAGCAGGCCGCTGGTCAGGTATTTCCAGTGCGTCGGGGTGTAGAGCGCGTTGATGGTGCCGGTGGTCGCGTCGGCGTAGCTCAGCCCGCGTGGGTCCGCGGTGCGGGCGGGCTTGGTGGCCAGCGGGTCGACCAGGGCGTGGTAGCGGGCGACGAATTGGGACGGGTCGGTGCCCAGCGGGCAGCCCGGCGAGCGGGCACAGTCGGTGGCGTAGTCGTTGAAAGCCGTTTGAAATCCGGCCATTTGGTTGACGTTCTCGTCGATGGGGCCGACGGTCGGGTCGATGGCGCCGTCGAGCACCATCGCCCGCACGTGGTTGCCGAACTTCTCCAGGTAGGCGGTGCCCAGCTCGGTGCCGTAGCTGTATCCCAGGTAGTTGATCTGTTCGTCGCCCAGCGCCTGGCGCACCGCGTCCATGTCACGCGCGACGGACGCGGTGCCGGCGTTGGCCAGAAACGCGCTGCCCATCCGGTTGACGCATTGCTGGGCCAGCTGCCGGTAAAGCTGCTCGATGTGCGCGACACCGGCCGGGCTGTAGTCGACCATCGGTTCGCGCCGGTACGCGTCGAACTCGGCGTCGGTGCGGCAGCGCAGCGACGGAGTGGAGTGGCCCACCCCGCGCGGGTCGAAGCCGACCAGGTCGAAGTTGCGCCGCACGGGCGAGTTCTCCAGGTCCGGCGCCATCGCGGCCACCATGTCGACCGCCGAGCCGCCGGGCCCGCCGGGATTGACCAGCAACGACCCCATCCGTTGTCCGGTCGCGGGCACGCGGATGACCGCCAGTTTGGCCTGGGCGCCCCCGGGGCTGTTGTAGTCGATCGGGACCGACACCGTGGTGCATCGCGCGGCGGGGATATCGCTTGTGTCCGAGACGAATTGGTCGCAGCTCCCCCAGCCCTGCGGCACCGCGGCCGCCGGCGGGTTCGGCGCCGGGGTCTGCCCGGCACCGGGCTCGGGCGTGGCGCCGGCCACCGGCAGCGCGGCGGAACCACCGAGCACCAGACCGAACGAAAGCAGCGCCGAGCTCAACGATCTCAGGCGCGACATGGCAGTCATCGTTGCAGCCGCGGGTACCCGTGGCAGCGCGAAACGATTACGCCTTGGTCTCGGCTCTCAACCGGCTCGCGTCGCCACCGAGCGTGCACGCACGGCGACGAATCGACGAAAAACCCGCCGGGAGTGCACGTTCGGCGTCAGCACTTGGCGCCGCTGGGCGGCGTGGTGCCGCCGACCAGATAGGCCGTCACGTAGTTGTCGATGCAGCTGTCGCCCTGGAAGACGACGGTGTGCTGGGTTCCGTCGTAGGTCAGCAGCGAGCTGCGCAGCTGGTCGGCCAGGTCCACGCCGGCCTTGTAGGGGGTCGCCGGGTCGTGCGTGGTCGACACCACCACCGTGGGCGCCAGGCCGGGCGCGGAAATGGTGTGCGGCTTACTCGTCGGCGGTACCGGCCAGAACGCGCAGGTGCCCAGCGGCGCGTTGCCGGTGAACTGCCCGTAACTCATGAACGGTGCGATCTCCCGGGAGCGGCGGTCTTCGTCAATCACCTTGGCGCGGTCGGTGATCGGCGGCTGGTCGACGCAGTTGACCGCCACCCGCGCGTCGGTGGCGTTGGTGTAGTGGCCGTGGGCGTCGCGGCGCATGTACATGTCGGCCAGGGCGAGCAGGGTGTCGCCGTGGTGGTCGACGAGTTCGGACAGGCCGTCGGTCAGGTGGTGCCACAGGTTCGGTGAGTACAGCGCCATGATGGTGCCGACGATGGCGTCGCTGTAGCTCAGCCCGCGCGGGTCGTTGGTCGGGACCGGCCGGCCGATCATGGGGTTGTTGGGGTCGACCATCGGGTCGACCAGGCTGTGGTAGACGTCGACGGCCTTGGCCGGGTCGGTGCCCAGCGGGCAGCTCGGTTGCTTCGCGCAGTCGGCGGCGTAGTTGTTGAACGCGTCCTGGAATCCCTTGGCCTGCCGCAGGTCGGCCTCGATGGGATCGGCGTTGGGGTCGACGGCCCCGTCGAGGATCATCGCCCGCACCTTATTCGGGAACGCCTCGGCGTACGCCGAGCCGATCCGGGTGCCATAGGAGTAGCCGAGGTAGGTCAGCTTGTCGTCGCCAAGCGCGGCCCGGATGGCGTCGAGGTCCCTGGCGACGTTGACCGTCCCGATGTTGGCCAGAAAGCCCTTGCCCATCTTGTCGACGCAACGGCCGACGAACTGCTTGGTCTCGTCCTCGATGTGGGCCACGCCGGCCGGGCTGTAGTCGACGTTGGGCTCGGTGCGCAGCCGGTCGTTGTCGGCGTCGGAGTTGCACCAGACCGCGGGGCGCGACGCGCCCACCCCGCGGGGATCGAAGCCGACCAAATCGAACCGTTCGCGGACCCGCTTCGGCAGCGACTGGACGACGCCCAACGCCGCTTCAATGCCGGACTCCCCCGGCCCGCCGGGGTTGATCACCAACGAACCGATCTTGTCGCCGGTCGCGGGAAAACGGATCATCGCCAGCGTGGCGTCGTCGCCGTCGAGGTTGTCGTAGTCGACCGGAACCGCGAGCTTGCCGCACAACGCGCCGGCCGGCAGCTTGACCTTCGGGTTCGCGGCCCGGCACGGCGTCCACTCCACCGCCTGGCCCAGCTTGGGTTCGGACATGACGGCGCGCCCCACCACCACGCGCGCGCAGCCCGCCACCAGCAGCGCGACGGCAGCGACCGACGTCCAGATCAGCAGCGTGCGCGCGCGCGTGCCTCGGCGAGTCAAACCCATGCCAACATATGCTGCCAGAGGAAACCTGAGATCCTGATCAGCGGCACCGCCGCGCGCGGAGCATGGCCTGTCTCACACTGTCGCGCCGTTTCAACCGCGCCGAAGAAATGGCAGAATGACACCGTCAGACGAACCCGGGGACCCGCTTTGGGCCACGAGGATCGACCCGACCACCCACTAGGGACAATGATGTCTGAGCACAACGTTTACGGTGCCAACTCGCCTGCGCCCGCGCAGCCGCTCACCAAGATCCGCACCCACCACCTGCAGAAGTGGAAGGCCGAGGGGCACAAGTGGGCGATGCTCACGGCCTACGACTATTCGACCGCCCGCATTTTCGACGAGGCGGGCATCCCGGTCCTGCTGGTCGGCGACTCGGCGGCCAACGTCGTCTACGGCTACGACACCACCGTGCCGGTGTCGGTCGACGAACTGATCCCGTTGGTCCGCGGCGTGGTGCGCGGCGCCCAGCACGCCATGGTCGTCGCGGACCTGCCGTTCGGCAGCTACGAGGCCGGGCCCGCCGCCGCGCTGGCCGCCGCCACGCGGTTCATGAAGGAGGGCGGCGCGCACGCGGTGAAGCTCGAGGGCGGCGAGCGGGTCGCCGAGCAGATCGCCTGCCTGACCGCCGCCGGCATCCCCGTGATGGCGCACATCGGGTTCACCCCGCAGAGCGTGAACAGCCTCGGCGGCTTCCGGGTCCAGGGCCGCGGCGACGCGGCCGAACAGACCGTCGCGGACGCGATCGCCGTCGCCGAGGCCGGGGCGTTCTCCGTGGTGATGGAGATGGTGCCGGCCGAGCTGGCCACCCAGATCACCGGCAAGCTGACCATTCCGACCATCGGGATCGGGGCCGGACCGAACTGCGACGGCCAGGTCCTGGTCTGGCAGGACATGGCCGGCATGAGCAGCGGCAAGGCCGCCCGCTTCGTCAAGCGCTTCGCCGACATCGGCGGGGAATTGCGCCGCGCCGCAACGCAATATGCGCAAGAGGTGGCCGGTGGGGTTTTCCCCGCCGACGAACACTGCTTCTGATCCGGCGCGCCACCGCACGATTCACGGCACGTCCTGCTGCGCGCCGGGACCACCGCGCTGAGGGTCCCGCCTCGTTGACCACCACGTTACCCCGGTCACAACGAAAGTGCCGAAAAACGTTGTGTGGCAGGCATGTACGATCGTTGTTAAGAGACGATCCGGACTCAAAAGAGCAAAGGTGGACCACATCGACCGGGGGGACCGTGGTGGCTTCGTACACCGTCGAACGGTGCTGAAGTTCCCGCTGCTAGTGGCAGGAGGCATCGTTTTGGCCCGCACACCGCACGCGTCCGCGCAGCCGCCGCGCACCTCGCCGCAGGCAAGCCGATGGTCACCCGAGCGAGCCAACCGCTGGTATCAAGCGCAGGGCTGGCCGGTGGGCGCCAACTACATCACGTCCAATGCCATCAACCAGCTGGAGATGTTCCAGGCCGATACCTTCGATCCCGGGCGCATCGACACCGAACTGGGCTGGGCCCAGTCCAACGGGTTCAACGCGGTGCGGGTCTTTTTGCACGATCTGCTCTGGGCGCAGGACCACCGCGGGTTCCAGGGCCGGCTCGCGCGGTTTGTCGACATCGCGGCCCGCCACGGCATCAAACCCCTGTTCGTGCTGTTCGATTCGTGTTGGGATCCGTTCCCGCGCCCGGGTCCGCAGCCCGCGCCGCGGCCCGGCATCCACAACTCCGGCTGGGTGCAGAGCCCGGGCGCCGAGCGCCTCGGCGACCGCGGCTACGTCCGCACCCTGCGCGGTTATGTCACCGGGGTCCTGACCCAATTCCGCAATGACGACCGCATTTTGGGCTGGGACCTGTGGAACGAGCCGGACAACCCCGCGGACACCTACGCCTCAGTGGAGCGCAAGGACAAGCTCGACCTGGTCGCCAACCTGCTCCCCCAGGTGTTCGAGTGGGCGCGGTTGGTCGATCCCCGCCAGCCCTTGACGAGCGGCGTGTGGCACGGCGAGTGGGCCGACCCGGCGCGCCGCAGCGTCATCGCCGGGATCCAGCTCGACAACTCCGACGTCATCACCTTCCACTGCTACGGCGAGCCGGCGGCGTTCGAGAGGCGCATCGCCGAGCTCGTCCCGCCGGGGCGCCCGATCCTGTGCACCGAGTACATGGCCCGGCCGCTGGGCAGCACGGTGCAAAACATCCTGCCGATCGCGAAGCGCACCGGCGTCGGCGCGTTCAACTGGGGATTCGTCGCCGGCAAAACCCAGACGTACTTTCCCTGGGACTCCTGGGACCACCCGAACCCGGATCCGGCGATGCCGCAGGAATGGTTTCACGACTTGCTCGGTCCCGACGGACGGCCGTTCCGCGACACCGAGATTGAGACGATCCTCGAGTTGAGCGACCTGGCGATGCATCTGCGGCCGCCGCCGGCCGGCTGACCCGCAGGCGTCAGCGGCACCGATTCTGGAAGTCGGTGAGCGGCTGGCGAATGCCCTCGAGGTCGGCGTGGGTCTGCGGGTTGGCGTCCATGTACTGCTTCAACTGATCACGCATGTCGCTGCGCGGCTGGCCCTTCAAGCTGGTGAAGTAGTCGTTGACGTCGGGGTGCGTGAACAGGTACGCCGACGTGGCCGCGGCGACGCCCGAGGACACCTGGGCCAGGTCGGCCGCCGTGCAATTGGGTTGCGACGCGGGCGCCGGCTCCGGCTCGTCGGCCGGCACGTCCGCGGCGGCCCAACCCGCCGTCGCGAAAAGCATTGCCACAGTGGCCGCGCAGGCCGCCATCCCGCCGGCAACGGCCCGGGCCGCCGGGCGAACAAAAGACCCCATGCAAACGCTCCTTCGTCGACCATCGCCCAAGGCGAGCGGTATTCGTACCGCAAACCATAAGGGGTTTGCCCGCCGCGCACGCGCGAATCAGGCGGCAAACGAGTGCGCGACCGCGGTAGGGTCGGGCCGTGGCGGAAGTGCTTCAGACCCAGGCTTGCGTAGCCGGTGGGGGCCCCGCCGGTCTCGTTCACGCGCTCTTGCTCGCCCGCGCGGGGATCCGGGTTGTCGTCTTGGAGAAGCACAATGACTTCCTGCGCGACTTCCGCGGCGACACGGTGCACCCGAGCACCCTGCGGATCATGGACGAGCTCGGGCTGGTCGATGAGCTTCTGCGCCTGCCGCACACCAAAGTCGACCGCGTCGCGTTCGACACCGACGGGACGATCCGCACCTTCGGCAACTTCGGCGTGCTCAAACGGTTGGGTTTCAAACAGCCGTACATCGCGTTGATGCCGCAGTGGGACTTCCTCGACTTCCTCGCCGAAAAGGCCTCTGCCTACCCGGAATTCACGCTGATCCGCAACGCCGAAGTCAAGGACCTGATCTTTGACGGCGATCGGGTGATCGGGGCGCGCACGCCCGAAGTGGAGGTGCGCGCCGACCTGGTCGTCGGCGCGGACGGGCGCAAGTCCGCGGTGCGGGCGGCGGCCGGCCTAAGGACCGCCGCCGCGCACTCCCCGATGGACGTGCTGTGGTTTCGGCTCAACTGGCGACCCGGCGATCCGCAGGAGCTGTACGGGGTGGCCCGTCGGGGCCTCACCATGGCGCTGATCTACCGGGGCGACTATTGGCAGATCGCGTATCTGATGCCCAAGGGGTCCGACCCCCGCGACGGGTCGCTGGAGGCGTTCAAAGAGCGCATCGTGGCGGCGCGGCCACAGCTGCGCGAACACGTCGACGACCTTCGTTCCTGGGACCAGACCAGTCAGCTCGACGTGCGGGTGGACCGGCTCGAGAGGTGGTGGCGCACCGGCCTGCTGTGCATCGGGGACGCGGCCCACGCCATGTCGCCGATCGGTGGCGTCGGCATCAATCTGGCTGTCGCCGATGCGGTGGCGGCCGCCAACATCCTGTGCGCCCCACTGCGCGACGGACGTCTGCGCGACGCGGACCTCGCCAAGGTGCAGCGTCGGCGAGAGCTGCCCGCCCGGGTCATCCAGGCGATCCAGGTGTTCGCACAGGACCGGGTGATCGCGCCCAATCTGAACGGCGGTGACCTGTCACCCATCCCGATCCCCGCGATCGTGGGACGGGGCCCGCTGCGCTCCATCCCGCCGATCGCCTTCGGGCGCGGCCTTCGTCCCGAACACGTCCGCACCCCGAACGTGCACACCGCTTAACACTTTTCTGCGGCGGCGTCGGAGGCGGCGTCGATATTCAGATTCCGGGCCCGCCCGCCGCGCTGTGACGGCACAATGCACTGAGGGGTCGGAAGGAGAGTGCAGATGAATCGCCGCCGCGGGCTTGCCGCATTGCTGGTGTTCTCGGGCGTGGTGTCCGTCCCCGCGATTCTCACCGCGGCGCCATCCGCCGATCGGGTCGAAGCGACCGTGTGCGTGGGCGCGGGCCGACGCATCTCGGTAAGCGGCTGCACCAACATCGCCGACAACATCGCCCGCTATGCCCCTCCACCCGCGGTCTATGCGCCGCTGCCGGAGGACGAGACGACGGCTCCGCCCCCTCCTCCGCCGCCGCCATAACGTCGTCACCTCCGTATGGCAGGCTATGGGTCTCATCCCCACCGTCCACCACGTTCAAGGCCGCGGCGACGCGCCCTCAACGGAGCCGAAGATGCCTGCAAAAACGCCGCAGACCTCGCGTCACCTGGAGGTAGAGCGCAAATTCGATGTCGGCGAGTCCACCGTGTCGCCGTCGTTCGAAGGGATCGCCGCGGTCGCCCACGTCGAGAAGGCGCCGACGCAAACCCTGGATGCGACGTACTTCGACACGCCCGCACATGACCTCGCGCGCAACAAGATCACGCTGCGCCGCCGCACCGGCGGCTCCGACGCCGGGTGGCACCTGAAGCTGCCGGCCGGGCCCGACGCGCGCACCGAGGTCCGGGCGCCGCTGGACGCGTCCGGACCCGACGGCAACAACACCGTGCCCGCCGAGTTGGCCGACGTCGTGCTGGCGATCGTCCGTGACCGTCCGCTGCAGCCGGTCGCGCGCATCACCACCGAGCGCGAGAGCCAGGTGTTGTACGACGCCGCGGGCGTCGCGCTGGCCGAGTTCAGCAACGACTCCGTCACCGCATGGTCGACGCGGGGGCCCGATG
This sequence comes from Mycobacterium sp. 5-140-3-2, assembly GCF_035666375.1. Lineage (NCBI taxonomy): Bacteria > Bacillati > Actinomycetota > Actinomycetes > Mycobacteriales > Mycobacteriaceae > Mycobacterium > Mycobacterium sp. 5-140-3-2. The sequence continues at coordinate 2,289,058 of NZ_CP142025.1, read as the reverse complement.
ACAGCTCCGATGAATCCGGTGCGCCGCCCACCGAGCTCGAATGGCGGGAGTGGGAATTGGAGCTCCTCGAAGCGGGCGGCCACTCCAACGGCGCGGCCGGCACCGAACTGCTGAACCGGTTGAGCAACCGGCTGCTGGACGCCGGCGCCGCGCCCGCCGGACACGGCTCCAAGCTGGCGCGGGTGCTCGGCACCCCGCCACCGCCCAACGGCGCGCAGCCGAGCGAGGATCCGTTGCAGCGCGCCATCGCCGAGCAGGTCCGCGAGCTGCTGGTGTGGGATCGCGCCGTGCGCGCCGACGCCTACGACTCCATCCACCAGATGCGGGTGACCACCCGCAAGCTGCGCAGCCTGCTGCGCGACTACCAGGATTCGTTCGGCTTGCCCGACGAGGGGTGGGTCCTGGACGAGCTGCGTGAGCTCGCCGGGATTTTGGGGATGGCGCGCGACGCCGAGGTGCTCGCCGAGCGCTACGAGCGTGACTTGGACGGGCTCGCACCGGAATTGGTGCGCGGTCCGGTGCGCGAACGGCTGGTCGGGGGCGCGCAGCGCCGCTACCAGACCGGCCTGCGCCGCTCGTTGATCGCGATGCGCTCGCAACGCTACTTCCGGTTGCTCGACTCCCTGGAGGCGATCGCGGTCCAAACCCCCGGCGCCGCCGCGGCCGAGGAGCAGGCCCCGGTCACCGTCGAGGCCGCGTACAAGAAGGTCCGCAAGGCCGCCAAGGCCGCCGCCCAGGTCGATCGGGAGAACCCCGGCGACCACCACCGCGACGAAGCGATACATCGAATCCGCAAGCGCGCCAAGCGACTTCGATACACCGCGGCCGCCACCGGGGAAGCCAAAGTGTCCGAGCGGGCCAAGGCCGTGCAGTCGCTGCTCGGTGATCACCAAGACAGCGTGGTCAGCCGGGAACACCTGCGCCAGGAAGCGGACATCGCACACGCCGCCGGCGAGGACACCTTCACCTACGGCCTGCTGTATCAGCGGGAAGCCGACCTGGCGCAGCGGTGCCGCCGCGAACTCGACGGCACGCTGCGCAAGCTCGCCAAGGCGGTGCGCAAGGCCGGGCACTAGTCGCCGAAGGGGCTGAAGGCGGACGAGTTGGCCTGTAAGCCGGATTCTGTTCCCCACCGCCGCGCGTGAGCAACGGCGGTGCGGCGGCGACCATCCATCTGGACACACCGTCACCGGGTGCCTCGAGCGGCCTACCCGCAGGCTCGGGCGAGCAGCCCTCGAACGCCTGCGCGGCCGCACCAGCGGTACGGCCTTCTTGGCCTTGCTTCGGGTGGGGTTTGCCGAGCCACCCCGGTCACCCGGGATGCTGGTGCGCTCTTACCGCACCGTTTCACCCTTACCACCGCGAGGGTGGCGGTCTGTTTTCTGTGGCACTTTCCCGCGAGTCACCTCGGATTGCCGTTAGCAATCACCCTGCTCTGTGAAGTCCGGACTTTCCTCGAACCGCCTTGCGACGGCCCGCGGCCGCCCGGCCAACTCGTCCGCGACGATAAACGGTACCCGCTGCACCCGGCCGGGGCCAGCAACCGTTTACCGTGGACTCGGATCACGAATGGGAAGGCCCGCGATGTCCCGGTGGAAAAGGCGTGTCGATTCAGGCGATTGGGACGCGATCGCCGCCGCGGTCGACGAGTACGGCGGGGCGCTGCTGCCGCGACTGATCACGCCCAGCGAGGCGGCGCGGCTGCGCGCGCTCTACGCCGACGACGCCCTGTTCCGCTCCACGATCGACATGGCGCCCAAACGGTACGGGTCCGGGCAGTACCGCTATTTCCACGCGCCCTACCCGGCGCCGATCGAGGAACTCAAACAGGCGCTCTATCCGCGGCTTCTGCCGATCGCCCGCGACTGGTGTGCCAAGCTCGGCCGGGACGCGCCCTGGCCGGACCGCCTCGACGACTGGCTGGCGGCCTGCCACGCCGCCGGCCAGACCCGATCCACCGCCCTGATGCTGAAATACGGTGCGGGCGACTGGAATGCGCTGCACCGGGACCTCTACGGGGACCTGGTGTTCCCCCTGCAGGTGGTGATCAATCTCAGCGACCCGGCCACCGATTACACCGGCGGGGAGTTCCTGCTGGTCGAGCAGCGACTGCGGGCGCAATCCCGGGGCACGGCAACACAATTGCCGCAGGGACACGGCTACGTCTTCACCACGCGGGAGCGGCCGGTGCCCTCGGCCCGCGGTTGGTCCGCGGCACCGGTGCGCCACGGCGTGTCCGTGGTTCGCACCGGGCAGCGCTACGCCATGGGACTGATCTTTCACGACGCGGCGTGAGGGTTATCGGTCTCGCCGCAAGGCGATCACGTGGTCGGGCACCCTGGCCGTTTCCCCGTTGACGGTCATTTCGCGTTCGACGGCCTCGGCCCGCAGCCGCGTCCAGGCGGCGGTGTCCAGCCGCAACGAGGCGATCACCTCCTCGATGCCGAGGAAGGAGTGATCGTGGTGCTGCGCCCACGGCGGCACCGCCCCGTGGTCCACGATCAGCAGCACGCCACCGGGATTCACCCGTTCGGCGGCGTGCCGCAGCACGTCTTCGCGGTCCAGGCGGGCCGGCGAATGAAAGTACTGGGCGGAGATCAGGTCGAACATCCCTTGCGGGAACGTCTCGTTGAGGTTGTGCCGCTGAAAGTCGATGCGGGAGGCCATATTCCGCGCCGATGCGGCCGCGCGGGCGCGTTGCAGCGCGGTGTCAGAGACGTCGACGGCCACCACCTGCCAGCCGCGGTCGGCCAGCCACAGGGCGTCGGCTCCCTCCCCGCAGCCCAGGTCCAGGGCGCGGCCCGGCGGCAGGTCGGCGACCACCTCGGCGAGCCGGGGGTTGACCCGGCCGCTCCACACCCGCTCGGTCGAACGGTAGCGGTCTTCCCAGAATTGCTGGGCATCATCGGGTTTGCACGAACTGTCCATACCGCGAGCTTGCCGATTCCGCCCCGACTTGCCAAGCTGAATTGCCATGCAGGCAAAAACCCCCGATATCGACCTGGTGGTGCGGCGCAGACTGCGGGAGCTGCGCGCGCAGCGCGGCATGACGCTGCAGGAGGTCGGCGAGCGGGCGGGCATCGACGTCTCGACGCTGAGCCGCCTGGAGTCCGGCAAACGGCGCCTGGCGCTGGATCATCTGCCGCGGCTGGCCCGGGCCCTGTCGGTGAGCACCGACGAGCTGCTGCAGACCTCGTCGGCGCCGGACCCGCGGGTGCGCGGCGCCGCGCACACCCACCACGGCGTCACCTACTGGCCGCTGACCCGTCAGGGCCCCGCCGGTGGCCTGCACGCGTTCAAGGTTCGGGTCAGCGCCCGGCGGCGCAATCCGCCCGCCGAGCTGCCCGTGCATGAGGGCCAGGACTGGATGTACGTGCTCTCCGGCCGGATGCGCCTCATCCTCGGCGACCGCGACTTCACCATCGACCCGGGCCAGGCCGTCGAATTCTCGACGTGGACGCCGCACTGGTTCGGCGTGGTGGACGGGCCGGTGGAGGCGATCGTGATCTTCGGCCCGCACGGCGAGCGGCTGCACCTGCACAGCTGACCGGTGCGGCGTTAGCGTGGAGCGATGGACCGGGGCTCGGAATACCACTTGGCGCCGCCGCACAGTGCGCCGGGCGTGACGTCCATGGTCGGATACCGCACGCTCGACGTTCCCGAGACCGTGCACCGCGGCATGCCATCCGCGATGTTGACGTTCATCGTCAGCCTCGACGACGGGGTGGAAGCCGGCGACAGCGCCGACGCGCTGGCCGTCGCGCGCCCCAACCCGCTGCTGCTGAGCGGGCTGCACGTGCAGGCCAGCCACGTGCGTCAGCGCCGGGGCCAGGCCGGCGTGCAGCTGGCGGTGCATCCGCTCGCATCGCGCGCGCTGTTCGGCGTGCCGAGCGCCGAGCTTCCCGTCGCCGAGTACGACGCGACCGCCGTGCTGGATCGCGGCGGCCGCGAATTGCACGATCGCGTGACCGAGGCGCACGGCTGGCCGGACGTGTTCGCCCTGGTGGCCCGCTACCTCATCGAGGCGCGGCGGCGCCGCGAGAGCGCGACCGTGCGTCCCGAGGTCGCGCATGCCTGGCACCTGCTGGAGCGCAGCCGGGGCCGGATACCGGTGGCCGCGGTGGCGGAGACGGTCGGCGTGACCACCCGGCACCTGACGACGCTGTTCGGCCAGGAGGTCGGCCGCTCGCCCAAGACGGTGGCGATGCTGATGCGCTTCCAGCACGCGACGGCGCGCATCGCCGCGTCGGCGCGCCGGCACGGACGCGTCGACCTCGCGGGGGTCGCGGCCGCCACGGGGTACAGCGACCAGGCGCACCTGACCCGCGAATTCGTCCGGTTCGTCGGAGTGCCGCCGCGACGGTGGCTGGCCGACGAGTTCCGAAACATTCAAGACGGCGGCCACTCGTTCGACGCACAGTGGGACCATGACCGCTTCGAATCCGACCGTCTGGTTGACATTGCAGGCCCATGACGCCCCCACGCTGATCGATTACTACGTCGAGACATTCGGCTTCGTCCTCACGGCGCGCTACGGCCAGGGCGAGACCGTCGATCACGCGCAACTGAACTGGCCGTACGGCTGCGGAGGGATCATGCTGGGCAGCCACAAGCCCGACGCGCAGTGGTGCCGCGAACCGGGCACCGCCGGCGGCTACGTCGTCACCGCCGATCCCGACGCGCTCTACGAACGGGTGCTGCGGCACAAGGCCGAGGTGGTGCGGCCGCTGGCCGAAACCGACTACGGCGCACGCGAATTCACCGTCCGCGATCCCGAAGGCAACCTGTGGTCCTTCGGCGATTACGGCGGCGCGTCGCCCTCAGCCGGCTAGGTACGCCGTCTGGTTCACCAAGCGCACCGAAGAGGCTCCGTCGGAATAGAATTCGGCGATGCTCAGCGACGCCAGATCGAGGTGCAGCCGGTACAAGATGCCCGGCCCGGCGTCCAGCGCCTCCCGCAGCAGCATCTTGATCGGCGTCACGTGAGACACCACCAGCACCGTCGTGCCTTGCTGGGTGGCGAGGACGCGGTCACGGATCCGTGACACCCGGTCGTGCACCGCGTCGAAGCTCTCGCCGCCCGGCGGGGCGGTGCTGGTGTCGCGCAGCCAACGACGGTGCAGTTCCGGGTCGCGCTCGGCGGCCTCGGCGAACGTCAGCCCCTCCCAGGCCCCGAAATCGGTCTCGATCAGGTCGTCGTCGACGGTCACATCGAGGCCCAGGGCCTTGGCCGCCGCCGCCGCGGTGTCGTAGGCCCGCTGCAGTGGGGAGGAGAAGACCGCCGAAATCCCGCCGCGCTGAGCCAGATACCGCGCCGCCGCGTCGGCCTGCCGCCGCCCCACCTCGGTGAGCGCCGGGTTGCCGCGCCCCGAATAGCGGCGCTGCACCGACAGCTCCGTCTGCCCGTGTCGCAGCAGCAGCAGCCGGGTGGGGGTGCCGCGCGCGCCGGTCCAGCCCGGCGCCGTCGGCGACGGTGCCGCAACGGTTTTCGCCGTCTCGGCGCCGGGGGGCTCGGGCTTTTCGGCCGGCTCGGGCGTCTCCGCCGCACCGTTGGCCCGGGCCGCGGCGTCCATCGCCTCGTTGGCCAACCGATCGGCGTGCGAATTGCGCTCCCGCGGAATCCACGAGTAGCTGATCCTGTCGAACCGCGCCGCCAGCGCTCGGGCCTGGGCATGCAGCTCGATCAGGTCGGGGTGCTTGACCTTCCACCGCCCGGACATCTGTTCCACCAGCAGCTTGGAATCCAGATACACCGCGGCCTCGCTGGCGCCGAGCTTGAGGGCGTCGTCCAAACCGGCTATCAGGCCGCGGTATTCGGCGACGTTGTTGGTGGCCCGGCCGATGGCCTGCTTGTTCTCGGCGAGGACGGTCGCGCGGTCCTCGGTCCACACCACCGCGCCGTAGCCGGCCGGTCCGGGGTTGCCGCGTGATCCGCCGTCGGCTTCGATGACGACCTTCACTGATCGAATCCCTTGACCCGCAGCAGGATCGCGCCGCATTCCGGGCATCGCACCACGTCGTCTTCGGCGGCGGCCGAGATGCGGGCCAGCTCCCCGCGGTCGATCTCGAGCCGGCAGGCCCCGCACCGCTTTCCCAGCAGCTGCGCGGCGCCCGGCCCTCCCCCGGCGCGCTGCCGTTCGTAGAGCGCGGACAGGGCCGGGTCCAGCGCGGCGCTCAGCGAGTCGCGTTGTGACGAATGCAGCTCGCGGGCTTCGGTGAGCTCGGCGAGCGCGGCGTCGAGCGCCTGCCGCGCACCGGCCATTTCGGCCTCCAGGGTGTCGAGGGCCTTCTGCTCGGTGTCCAGCTGGGACTGCAGCTCCTCGCGACGTTCCATCACCTCGAGCAGGGAATCCTCCAGGCTGGTCTGGCGACGCTGCAGGGTCTCCAGCTCGTGCTGCAGGTCCGCCAGTTGTTTGGCGTCGGTCGCTCCCGACTGCAGCAGCGCCCGGTCACGGTCTTCGCGCTGGCGCACCGCGTCGATCTCCGATTCGAGCCGCTTGACGTGGGCGTCGATGTCTTCCAGGGCGATCCGCACCGCACCGATGCGGTCGCCGGCGGCGTCGTATTCCTCCTGCATGCGCCGGCAGGCCTCCTGCTCCGGCAGATGGGCCGCCCGGTGCGTGAGGCGGGACAGCTCGGCATCCAGTTTCGACAACTCGAGCAGCGAACGTTGCTGTGCCACTTCGGCTTTCATGACCCTTCTCCCCCGGACTCGTTGTCACCGCGCTCGACATTCCAAGGGTCGGTGCGAATCGCGCTCACTCGCACCGCAAGCTCCGCACCGAAACGCGACCGCAGCAGGTCGGCGGCCTGTTCGCACCACGGGAATTCACTTGCCCAATGTGCCACATCGATCAGGGCAACGTCCGAGGCGCGGCGGTGCTCGTCGGCGGGGTGGTGCCGCAGATCGGCCGTGACGTAGGCCTGCACCCCCGCGCCGGCCGCGGCGGCCAGCAGCGAATCTCCGGCGCCGCCGCAGACGGCGACCCGCGAAACCGGCATGTCGGGGTCACCCGCGGCCCGCACCCCCCAGGACGTCCGCGGCAACGCGGCGTGCACGCGGGAGACGAAGTCGCGCAACGGTTCCGGTCGGGCCAGCGTGCCGACGCGGCCCAGCCCGGCGTCGCCGGGTGGGGGGACCATCGCGAAGATGTCGAACGCGGGCTCCTCGTAGGGGTGGGCGGCGCGCAGGGCCGCCAGCACCGCGGCCCGGACCCGCGCGGGCGCGACGACCTCGAACCGGTCCTCGGGGACCCGCTCGACGTTGCCGACGCTGCCCACCGCGGGCGAGGCCCCCTCGTGCGGCAGGAACTGCCCGATCCCGGTGACGGTCCAGCTGCAATGCGAGTAGTCGCCGATGTGGCCGGCCCCGGCGTCAAACACCGCCGCCTGCACCGCTTCCGCGTTCTCGTTGGGCACGTAGATGACCCACTTGTCGAGGCCGGGCGCACCCGTCGCCGGCTCCAGCGCGGCCTCGACATCGAGCCCGAGGGCGGCCGCCAGCGCGTCGGACACACCCGGGTTGGCCGAGTCGGCGTTGGTGTGCGCGGTGAACAGCGAACGCCCGGTCCGGATCATCCGGTGCACGAGCGCGCCCTTGGGCGTGCTGGCCGCCACGGTGTCCACCCCCCGCAACAGCAGCGGGTGATGGACCAGCAGCAGGCCGGCGTCGGGAACCTCGTCGACGACCGCGGGCGTCGCGTCGACCGCGACGGTCACCGACTCCAGCTTGTCGTCGGGGTCACCGCATACCAGGCCCACCGAATCCCATGCCTCGGCAAGCCGAGGCGGGTACGCCTCATCGAGCACCGCGATGACGTCGGCCAGCTTCACGCTCACCGGCGCACCTCCGAAATCGCCTGCACCAGCAGCGGCCACTCCCGGCGCACCGCGGCCCGCAGGTACTGCTCGTCCAAGCCGACGAACGTATCACAGCGACGGATGGCAATTCCCCTGTCATGCAGTCGTTTTCGCAATGCAACGGCCTCCGGCATGCGGAACAGCACGAACGGCGCCCGGCCGTCGACCACGTCGGCGCCCACCGACGCCAGCCCGGCCACCATCTCGGCGCGCAGCCGCCCCAGTCGCGCCGCCCCGGCTGCCGCGTCGGCAACCGCCTGCGGGGCGCAACACGCCGCGATGGCCGCCAGCTGCAGCGTGCCCACCGGCCAGTGCGCCCGCGTGGCGGTCAACCGCGCCAACACCTGCGGCGACCCCAGCGCGTAGCCCACCCGCAGCCCGGCCAGCGCCCACGTCTTGGTCAAGCTGCGCAGCACCAGCACGTCGGGCAGCGCGTCACCGGCCAGCGATTCGGGCTCCCCGGGAATCGAGTCTGCGAAGGCCTCGTCGACTACCAGGATCCGGCCGGGCCGGCGCAACGCGAGCAGCTCCTCGCGGCGGTGCAGCACCGAGGTGGGATTGGTGGGATTGCCCACCACGACAAGGTCGGCGTCCTCGGGGGCCACCGCGCCCGCGAGGTCGAACGGCGGCCGCAGCACCACGTGGTGCACCGGCACTCCGGCGGCACTCAGCGCCGCCTCCGGCTCGGTGAATGCCGGCGCGATGATCGCCGCCCGCGCCGGGCGCAGGTTGCCCAGCAGCGCGAAGGCCTCGGCCGCCCCGGCCAACGGCAGCACCTCGTCGCGGGCCCGGCCGTGCCGCTGGGCGGCCGCGTCCTGCGCCGCGCGGACGTCGTCGACGCCCGGGTAGCGCGCCAGGTCGGGCAGCCGCGCGGCCAGCCGCCCCAGCAGCCAGTCGGGCGGTTGGCCGTGACGGACGTTGACGGCGAAGTCCAGCATCCCGGGCGCGACGGCCTGATCGCCGTGATAGCGCGCCGCAGGCGGGCTCAGGTTCAGACTCGCCATCCGTGAAACACTAGTGCGCCGCGCGGGCCGGCCGGACGAACACCGGCAACACCGTCGTACCCGTCCGCGCCCATCGAGGACAATGGTGAGGTGACAGGCGCAACGTCCACCGATCGCCAAGCCCCAGGGGCGCAGCTGGTGATCTTCGATCTCGACGGCACGCTGACCGACTCCGCGGAGGGCATCGTGGCCAGCTTCCTGCATGCGCTCGATCACATCGGCGCCCCGGTGCCCCCGGGCGACCTCGTCGCCCAGATCGTGGGCCCGCCGATGGACGACACCTTCCGGTCCATGGAGCTCGGCGACGCCGCCGAGGAGGCGATCGCGGCCTTCCGCGCGGAGTACGGCGCCCGGGGGTGGGCGATGAACGCGCTCTTCGACGGCATCGAGGCGCTGCTGGTCGATCTGCGCGCCGCCGGCGTCCGGCTGGCCGTGGCCACCTCCAAGCTGGAACCCACCGCGCGGCGCATCCTCGCCCATTTCGGGCTCGACCACCATTTCGAGGTCATCGCCGGGGCGAGCCCCGACGGCTCCCGCAAAGCCAAGGTCGAGGTGCTCGCCCATGCGCTTTCGCAGCTGGAGCCGCTGCCCGAGCGGGTGCTGATGGTCGGCGACCGCAGCCACGACGTGCACGGCGCCGCCGCGCACGGCATCGACACGGTGGTGGTCGGCTGGGGGTACGGCCGCGCCGACACGTTCAGCGGGGTGACGCACGCCGCGACCGTCGACGAGCTACGGAGGGCCCTGGGTGTCTGAGCGCGAGCCGCTGCACATCACGTTCGTGTGCACCGGCAACATCTGCCGGTCGGTGATGGCCGAGAAGATGTTCGCCGACCAATTGCGCCGCCGGGGTCTGGGCGACGCGGTGCGGGTGAGCAGCGCCGGCACCGGCAACTGGCACGTCGGCGAGTGCGCCGACGAGCGGGCCGCCGGCGTGCTGCGCGCCCACGGCTACCCGACCGAGCACCGCGCCGCGCAGGTCGACGCCGAGCACCTGGCGGCCGATCTGGTGGTGGCCCTGGACCGCAACCACGCCCGGATGCTGCGGCACCTGGGCGCCGACGAGGACCGCGTCAAGATGCTGCGGTCTTTCGATCCGCGCACCGGCGCGCACACCCCCGACGTCGACGACCCCTACTACGGTGACACCAGCGACTTCGAACGCGTCTACACCGTCATCGAGGCCGCGCTGCCCGGCCTGCACGACTGGGTCGATGAACGCCTCGCGCAGAACGGGTCGGGGTGATGCGCAGGTTGGCGTTCGTGCTGCGCCCGGGCTGGATCGTGCTGGCACTGGTGGTCATCGCGTTCGCCTATCTGTGCTTCACGGTGCTCGCGCCGTGGCAGCTGGGCAAGCACAACAGGACCTCGCGGGAGAACCACCAAATCGAGCACTCCCTGAACACCGCGCCCGTCCCGGTGAAAACCCTGCTGCCGCAGCAGAACTCGGCCGCCCCCGGCCATCAGTGGCGTCAGGTCACCGCGACCGGGCATTACCTGCCCGACGTCCAGGTGCTGGCCCGGCTGCGGGTGATCGACTCCAAACCGGCCTTCGAGGTGCTGGCGCCCTTCGTCGTCGACGGCGGCCCCACCGTGCTGGTCGACCGCGGTTACGTGCGTCCGTTGGAGGGATCTCGCGTTCCGCCGATCCCCCGCCCGCCCGCCGACACGGTGACCGTCACGGCGCGGCTGCGCAACTCGGAGCCCCCCGTGGCGGGCAAGGATCCGTTCGTGGGAGACGGTGTGCAGCAGGTGTATTCGATCGACACCGGGCAGATCGCCGTGCTGACCAAGGTCCCGCTGGCCGGGTCCTATCTGCAATTGGTCGACGGTCAGCCCGGCGGCCTCGGGTTGGTCGGCGTGCCGCAGCTGGACGCCGGCCCGTTCCTGTCCTATGGCATCCAGTGGATCGCGTTCGGCATCCTCGCCCCGATCGGGTTGGGCTACTTCGCCTATTCCGAGATCCGGGCGCGCCGCCAGGAAAAGCAGTCACCCTCCGCCGCGTCGGCGCCCGCCCCCGAGGCACCGCAGACGGTGGAGGACAAACTCGCCGACCGTTACGGCCGACGCCGATAACCCGACAGCAGCCCGGCCAGCAGCGCGGCGCCCGCTTGCACCAGCGACGACAGCGCGACCGCGCGCCGCAGGTCGGCCACGGTGGGTTCCCGGCCGTCACCGAGCGTCGGCCGGATCTGCAGCTCGTGACGGTATTGGGTGGGCCCGCCCAGGCGCACACCCAGCGCCCCGGCGAACGCCGCCTCGACGGCGCCGGCGTTGGGGCTGGGATGGCGGCCGGCGTCGCGCCGCCACGCCCGCGCCGCCCCCGACGCTGAGCCGCCGACCAGGGGCGCCGACAGCACCGCCAGCGACGCCGTCACCCGCGCGGGAATGTAGTTGGCGACGTCGTCCAATCTCGCTGCGGCCCAACCGAATCGGAGGTAGCGCGGCGACCGGTAGCCGACCATGGCGTCCAGGGTGTTGACGCCGCGGTAGGCCAGCACCGCGGGCACCCCGCCGGCCGCCGCGTAGAGCAGCGGCGCCACCTGGGCGTCGGAGGTGTTCTCGGCGACCGATTCCAGTGACGCCCGGGTCAGGCCCGCGCCGTCCAGCGACGCGGGGTCGCGCCCGCACAGCGACGGCAGCAGCCCGCGCGCGCCCTCGACGTCGCCGCGCTCCAGCAGCTCCGCCATGGCCAGCCCGGTGCGCGCCAACGACGTTCCGCCCAGGCAGACCCAGGTGGCCGCGGCGGTCACCGCGATCGAGCACGGCCGGCCGCCGCGCCCGGCGGCCCGTTGCGCCGCCGCTCCCAGCAGTCCCAACGACCCGATCAGCAGGCCGACATGGACGGCGCCGGCGGCCCTGCTCTCGCGGTAGGTCAGGCTCTCCAGCGCGGCGGCGGCCGTGCCGAACGCGGCGACGGGGTGGCCGCGTCGCGGGTCGCCCAGCGCGCGATCGGCCAGGTAACCGACCAGCACGCCGGCCGTGCGGGGCGTCGCAAACACCCCGGCAGCGTCTCACACCGGAGGTGACCGTCCCCACGAGGCGCCCGGCGCGCGACCCGGGTCGCATCACTTTGCCTGTGGGGCAGGCGATCTCGGGCACGTCTGCGCCGCCGGCCCGTCGAGGGTTAGAGTCGACACCATGGCTTTCCCAGCGCTCAACCACGTCGCGGTCACCGTGCGCGACATCGAAGTCAGCGGCCAGTGGTATCGCAACCTGCTCGGCACCGACCCGATGCTCGACGAACACACCGACGCCGGCTTCCGGCACCAGGTGTGGATGCTCGACGGCGGCACCGTCTTCGGAATTCACCAGCACGACCGCCCGGCTACCGACGAACGATTCAGCGAACACCGCGTGGGCCTGGACCACGTCGGCTTCGGCTGCGCCGGCCGCGCCGAGCTGGAGAACTGGGTCACCCGGCTGGGCGAACTGGGCATCGAGCACGGCGGCATCGTGGACGCCCCCTACGGCTCGGGCCTCAGTTTCCGCGACCCCGACGGCATCGCGCTCGAGTTCTTCGCCCCGCCGGGCTGATTCGTTCAGCGCACCGTCGCGAAAAACGCGCGCAGATCCTCGACGAACAGCTCCGGTTCCTCGAACGCCGCGAAGTGCCCGCCGCGCGGCATGTCGGTCCAGTGGGTGATGTTGTAGACCGGCTCGCACCAGCTGCGCGGCGCCTTGAGCAGTTCGCCGGGGAAAGCCGCGACGCCCGTGGGCAATTCGACGCGGTCTCCCCTACCCCACACCGCGAAGCTCTCCCAGTACAGGCGGGCCGAGGACGCGGCGGTGTTGGTCACCCAGTAGACCATCACGTTGTCGAGCAGCTCGTCGCGGCTGACCGCGTTCTCGGGATGCCCGTCGCAATCCGCCCAGTCCCAGAACTTTTCGACGATCCACGCCAGCTGGCCCACCGGCGAATCGGCCAACCCGTAGCCCAGCGTTTGCGGCCGGGTGGACTGTTGCTTGGAGTAGCCGGTGCCCCATTTGCGGTGATTGGCCAACCCGGCCATGGCTTGCCGCTCCTCCTCGGTGGGATTCGACAGCGCTTCCTTGGTGGGCCTGCCGACCGGCATGTTGAGGTGGATGGCCGCGCAGTGGCCCCGGTTGCGGCCGATCTGGGTGGTGACCGCGGCGCCCCAGTCGCCGCCCTGGGCGCCGTAGCGCTCGTAGCCCAGGCGCACCATCAGCGTTTCCCACGCCTCGGCGATCTTTTCCACGCCCCAGCCCGCGCCGTTGGGCTTGCCGGAGAACCCGTAGCCCGGCAGCGACGGGCACACGACGTGGAAGGCGTCCTCGGCGCGACCCGACGCGGGGTTGGTCAGCGGCTCGATCACCTTGTGAAACTCCACGATCGAGCCCGGCCAGCCGTGGGTGATCACCAACGGGAAGGCGCCCTCGTGCGGCGAGCGCTGGTGGATGAAATGGATGTCGAGCCCGTCGATCTCGGTGATGAAGTGGTCGAAGCGATTGAGCGCGGCCTCCCGCGCCCGCCAGTCGTAGTCGTTGGCCCAATAGTCGGCCAGCTCGCGGGTGTAGGCCAGCGGCATGCCCTGGCTCCAGTCGTCGACGCATTCGGCCTCGGGCCAACGGGTTCGGGCCAGCCGCGCGCGCAGATCGTCGAGAACCTCGTCGGAAACGTCGATGCGGAACGGTTTCACGCGCTTCATAGTGCCGCCGTCGGTGACACCGGCGACGCGCGGGGTGGGTCGGCACGCGAGGATGTGACCATGGATCCCAGGTTGACCACGCGAGTGGAGCACAGTCGGTCGATCCCGTTGCTCGTCTGGCAATTCCGCGAGCCCCGGCTGTGCATCGCGTCGGGCCCGCTCGGCGGCGGCGTCGGCGCCCGCGACTGGTTGGTCAACGCGACGGTCCCCCTGGATTACCACCGGACCGACCCGGACCGCCACCTGACCGAGATCGGCGCCGCGCTGGGTCTCGCCGGCACCGGCTGCGGGCTGCTCACCGCGGTCGACGTGACCCGTTACCACCTCGCCGCCGACGGCGGTGTGCACGCCACCGCGACGGTCGGGCTGTCCAGCCCCGCCTGGGCGGCTGCGCCCGACCGGCACTTCCGCCGGGAGGTGCCGGCCGGCCTGCGCACGACCGCGTTCACCGACTACGAGATCGTCGAGTACCGGCCGCTCACCGATGGCGACGGGTACCGGGTGGGGACCATCAACATCGTGGTCGCGGTGCCGGTGCGGCTGTCCGGGGCGGCGCTGGTCAACGCCGTGGCCACCGCCACGGAGGCCAAGGCGCAGGCGTTGCACGAGGTCGGGGTGCGCGCCACCGGAACCGCGTCGGACGCGGTCGTCGTGCACTGCCCGACGGACGGGGCCGAGGAGACCTATGGCGGGCCGCGCTCGGTGTTCGGCGCCCGGATCGCCCGGGCGGTGCACGCCGCGGTGCTCGCCGGCGCCCGGGCCTGGATTTCGGGGCCCGAGTACCGGCCCTCCGGATAGGGCCGCGCACGTAACATCGGCGCCCAAAGTCGCCGCACGTTACGGCCGCGAACCGCCAAAAGGAGTGGGCGCGGACGGTATCGAACCGCCGACCGCTGGTGTGTAAAACCAGAGCTCTACCACTGAGCTACGCGCCCGTTGCTGCGGGCAGGCTACCCGCCCGCCGGCCAAGTCCCCAAAATCAGGCCCTCAAGGCCGCCAGGGCGTCGGTCCACAACCGTTGATCGCGCGACTCCCCGGGCTGTTTCATCTCGGCGAATCGAATGAGCCCGGCCCGGTCAACGACGAACGTCCCGCGGTTGGAGTAGCCGGCGTCCTCGTTGAACACGCCGTAGCTCTGGCTGACCGCGCCGTGCGGCCAGAAATCCGACAGCACCGGGAAGGTGAAGCCGCTGTCCAACGCCCAGACCCGGTGCGTGGGCGGCGGGCCCACCGAGATGGCCAGCACCGCGTTGTCGTCGTTCTCGAAGTCGGGCAGATGATCCCGCAGCTGGTCCAGCTCGCCCTGGCAGATCCCGGTGAACGCCAGCGGGAAGAACACCAGCAGAACGTTCTTGGCGCCGCGGTAGGAGCTCAACGTGACGCGTTGTTGATTCTGGTCGCGCAGAGTGAAGTCCGGGGCGGCGGTGCCGACCGACAGCATCAACGCTTCCCGGCCCGGGACTTGGGCTGCACCAGACGGCTGGCGGCCCAATCCCCCAGGTTGACCGACGAGGTCGGCATCAGACCGGCGGTGGGGGCCGCCTCGGCGATCTCGGCCGGCAGCACGTGTCCCGGTTTTCCGGTCTTGGGGGTCAGCACCCAGATCACGCCGTCCTCGGCGAGCGGGCCGATCGCGTCCATCAGCGTGTCCACCAGGTCGCCGTCGCCGTCGCGCCACCAGAGCAGCACGACGTCGACTACCTCGTCGGTGTCCTCGTCGAGCAGCTCGCTGCCGCAGGCTTCCTCGACCGCCGCGCGGATCTCATCGTCGGTGTCTTCGTCCCAGCCCCACTCCTGGACAACATGGTCGGGTTGGATGCCCAGTTTGCGAGCGTAGCTCGGGGCGTGATCCGCCGCGACCACCGTGGAGCCTCCTTCAATTCCCTCGCGATGTGCGCTTCGGGATTATCGTCGCACAGCGCGGATCCCGTTCACACTTCCGCCTCATTACGTTGCCAAGCAGAGTTTGATCGCCTTCTTTTTCGTGTCGTTGAGCTGATCGACGCGTTTGTTGAATTCCGACGTCCCCGCGTGTGTGCCAATGGCGTTGGCCACCGAGTGCGCGGCGTCGATGTACGCGTTGAACGCGTCCTTGATCTGCTGCGACATCGCGTCATTGAAGCTGTTGGCCACCGTGGTGGCGCTGTCGTTGAGGGCGTCGATCGCCGGGCCCTCGGTGGGGCCGGTGCCGCGGCCCGAATTGAACGCCTGGACGAATTCGTTGGTCTTGTCGATCGCGTTCTTGCTGGTGGTGATCAGCGAGGCGCAGGCGGTGCGCACCGCCTTGGTGGTCAGCGACTGCTGGCGCTGGGACTCCCGGACGCTCGACGTCGCCGACGAGGCCGACACCGACGCGGACACCGACTGGCGGTAGGCGGGGGCGACTTTGGTGTCCGGGGTCGCCGTTCCGTTGGTGACGGAGGTACATCCCACGATGCCCATCAGCGCGGCCGCGACACAGCCCAGGGCCAGCGCGCCACGCCGGGGGAAAGCCCCCACCTGCCTCGGGGGGACGGCACGCCACCGGATGAGCACAGGCCTGACGTTACCGGGTGGCTTGTGCACCCGCCCCATACACGCCGAGTTGACGCGCACCGGGTGAGCCTTTGACGGCTACCAGATGGCGGCTGCCCGCCTGAAACACCCGTGCGGCACGATGGTGGAGAGGGCGCGACCCGCCCTCACGTCACACATCCCGCCAATTACAGGAGTAGTGGGTTGACAACCGAATTCGTGCGCCACGATCTGGCCACAAGTCCCAACAGCGCAACCGAACCCGACCGCGTCCGGGTGATCCGCGAGGGGGTGGCTTCCTACCTCCCCGACATCGATCCCGAAGAGACCTCGGAGTGGTTGGAGTCCTTCGATGAACTGCTGGCGCGCTCCGGCCCGTCGCGGGCGCGCTATCTGATGTTGCGGCTGCTGGAGCGGGCGGGCGAGCAGCGCGTCGCCATTCCGTCGCTGACGTCCACCGACTACGTCAACACCATTCCCACCGAATTGGAGCCGTGGTTTCCCGGCGACGAGGACGTCGAACGGCGCTACCGGGCGTGGATCCGCTGGAACGCCGCGATCATGGTGCACCGCGCCCAGCGCCCGGGAGTTGGTGTGGGCGGCCACATTTCGACCTACGCGTCGTCCGCGGCGCTCTACGAGGTCGGCTTCAACCACTTCTTCCGGGGCAAGTCGCATCCCGGCGGCGGGGACCAGGTGTTCATCCAGGGCCACGCCTCCCCCGGCATCTACGCGCGGGCGTTCCTGGAGGGCCGGCTGACGACCGACCAACTCGACGGCTTCCGCCAGGAGCACAGCCATCCCGGCGGCGGCCTGCCGTCCTACCCCCACCCGCGGCTGATGCCCGACTTCTGGGAATTCCCCACGGTGTCGATGGGTCTGGGCCCGATGAACGCGATCTATCAGGCCCGGTTCAACCACTACCTGCACGACCGCGGCATCAAGGACACCTCCGACCAGCACGTGTGGTGCTTCCTGGGCGACGGCGAGATGGACGAGCCGGAAAGCCGCGGCCTGCTGCACGTCGGCGCGCTCGAGGGCCTGGACAACCTGACGTTCGTGATCAACTGCAACCTGCAGCGCCTCGACGGCCCGGTGCGCGGCAACGGCAAGATCATTCAGGAACTCGAGTCGTTCTTCCGCGGCGCCGGCTGGAACGTCATCAAGGTGGTCTGGGGCCGCGAGTGGGACGCCCTGCTGCACGCCGACCGCGACGGCGCGCTGGTGAACCTGATGAACACCACGCCCGACGGGGACTACCAGACCTACAAGGCCAACGACGGCGCCTACGTGCGCGACCACTTCTTCGGGCGCGACCCGCGCACCAAGGCACTCGTCGCGAACATGAGCGATTCCGAGATCTGGAATCTCAAGCGCGGCGGCCACGACTACCGCAAGGTCTACGCCGCCTACCGGGCCGCCGTCGACCACAAGGGGCAGCCCACGGTGATCCTGGCGAAGACCATCAAGGGCTACTCGCTGGGCGCGCACTTCCAGGGCCGCAACGCCACGCACCAGATGAAAAAGCTTGCGCTGCAAGACCTCAAGGACTTTCGCGACGCCATGCGGATACCGATCAACGACGCTCAGCTGGAAGAGGATCCGTACCTGCCGCCCTACTTCCACCCCGGCTCCGACGCCCCGGAGATCCGTTACATGATCGACCGCCGGCGCACCCTCGGGGGCTACCTTCCCGAGCGTCGGACGAAGGCCAAGGCGTTGCGGCTGCCCAGCCGCGACATCTACGCCGCGCTGAAGAAGGGCTCGGGCACCCAGGAGGTCGCCACCACCATGGCGACGGTGCGCACCTTCAAGGAAGTGTTGCGGGACAAGGAAGTTGGCCCGCGCATCGTGCCGATCATTCCCGACGAGGCGCGCACGTTCGGCATGGACTCGTGGTTCCCGTCGCTGAAGATCTACAACCGCAACGGCCAGCTGTACACCGCCGTGGACGCCGATCTGATGTTGGCCTACAAGGAAAGCGAAGTCGGCCACATCCTGCACGAGGGCATCAACGAGGCCGGGTCGGTGGGGTCGTTCATCGCGGCCGGCACCTCGTATGCGACGCACAACGAGCCGATGATCCCGATCTACATCTTCTATTCGATGTTCGGGTTCCAGCGCACCGGCGACGGCCTGTGGGCGGCCGCCGACCAGATGACGCGCGGCTTCTTGCTGGGGGCCACCGCGGGACGCACCACGCTCACCGGCGAGGGCCTGCAGCACGCCGACGGGCATTCGCTGCTGCTGGCGAGCACCAACCCGGCGGTGGTCGCCTACGACCCGGCGTTCGCCTACGAGATCGCCTACATCGTGGAAAGCGGGCTGGCCCGGATGTTCGGGCAGGACCCCGAGAACGTGTTCTTCTACATCACCGTCTACAACGAGCCGTACGTGCAGCCGCCCGAGCCGGACAACTTCGATCCCGAGGGCGTGTTGCGGGGCCTGTACCGCTACCACGTCGCCACCGAACAGCGCGCGAACAAGGCACAGATCCTGGCGTCGGGGGTGGCGATGCCGGCGGCGCTGGACGCCGCGAAGATGCTGGCCGCCGAATGGGACGTCGCCGCCGACGTGTGGTCGGTGACCAGCTGGGGCGAATTGAACCGCGACGGCGTCGCGGTGGACAGGGCGAGGCTGCGCTACCCGGACCGGCAGGCGGGCGTCCCGTACGTCACCCAGGCGCTGTCGGACGCCGTCGGCCCGGTGGTCGCCGTCTCGGACTGGATGCGCGCCGTTCCCGAGCAGATCCGGCCGTGGGTGCCCGGCACCTACGTCACCCTGGGGACCGACGGGTTCGGCTTCTCCGACACCCGGCCCGCGGCGCGGCGGTACTTCAACACCGACGCTGAGTCGCAGGTGGTGGCCGTGCTCGAGGCGCTGGCCCGCGACGGCGAGATCGACCCCTCGGTGCCGGTGGCCGCCGCCCGCCAGTACCGGATCGACGACGTGCAGGCCGCGCCGGAGCAGACGTCGGACCCCGGCGTGGCCTAAGGGCTGGCATAAGGCTGGCATAAGGGCTGGCGCGTGACTCCCCGGGCGCTCCAGCCATCCACCGGCCGCCACTCGCCGAGCGTGCGGCCAGCCGCACATTGAGTGCCGAACGTGCGGCCAGCCGCACGTTCGAGCACGGCGCCACGCGCCTCTTTGGCGGAAACTTCCAGAAAAATCGCGTACGTTTTAGGGGTGAGTGACAATCCCTTCGCCGGCCCGTTCGCCAAGCACCCCCGGTCGCCGCTGGAAACGCTGGATTCGGTGCCCGACTCCGTGCTGCGCCGGCTCAAGCAGTACTCCGGGCGGCTGGCCACCGAGGCGGTCAACGCCATGCAGGACCGGTTGCCGTTCTTCGCCGAGCTGGAGGCGTCCCAGCGGGCCAGCGTCGCGCTGGTGGTGCAGACGGCGGTCGTGAACTTCGTCGAATGGATGCAAGACCCACACAGCAACGTCAGCTACACCGCGCAGGCCTTCGAGCTGGTGCCCCAGGAGCTGCAGCGCCGGATCGCGTTGCGCCACAGCGTCGACATGGTCCGCGTCACCATGGACATCTTCGAGGAGGTCGTCCCGCTGCTGGCCCGCTCCGAGGAGCAGCTGACCGCGCTGACCGTGGGCATCCTGAAGTACACCCGCGACCTGGCGTTCACCGCGGCGGGGGCGTACGCCGACGCGGCCGAGGCGCGCGGCACCTGGGACAGCCGGATGGAGGCCAGCGTGGTCGACGCGGTGGTCCGCGGCGACACCGGCCCGGAACTGCTGTCCCGCGCGGCCGCCCTGAACTGGGACACCACCGAGCCCGCGACGGTGGTGGTCGGAACCCCGGCGCCCGGGCGCGACGGGTCGACCGGCCCCGGCGACAGTGAGCGCGCGAGCCAGCACGTCCGCGACATCGCCGCGCAACACGGCCGCGCGGCCCTCACCGACGTGCACGGCACCTGGCTGGTCGCCATCGTGTCCGGGCAATTGTCGCCGACCGACAAGTTCCTCGGGGAGCTGCTGGCCGCGTTCGCCGACGGCCCCGTGGTCGTCGGGCCGACGGCGCCCATGCTGACCGCGGCCTACCACAGCGCCAGCGAGGCGATATCCGGGATGAACGCCGTCGGTGGCTGGCGCGGGGCGCCGCGTCCCGTGCTGGCGCGCGAGCTCCTGCCGGAACGGGCCCTGATGGGCGACGCGTCGGCGATCGTGGCGCTGCACACCGACGTGATGGGGCCGCTGGCCGACGCCGGCCCGACGCTCATCGAAACTCTTGACGCTTACTTAGATTGTGGCGGCGCGATTGAAGCCTGTGCCAGAAAGTTGTTCGTTCATCCAAACACGGTGCGCTACCGACTCAAGCGGATCACCGACTTCACCGGGCGCGATCCCATGCAGCCGCGTGACGCATATGTCCTGCGAGTGGCGGCGACGGTGGGCCAGCTCAACTATCCGACGCATCCCGCCAGCGCCGCCAACAACGCCATGCCCGTCGTTCCGCTGCCGGTCAAAGGGGCTGCGGTGGGCCAGATCGGGTGATAGTGACCCAGGCGACAGGTCGCGGGACGATATCAAACCCGTAGCTTACGGAGCCGTTTTGTAGAGTGTACACAAAAACCTAAGACGAGGTTCATAATCTGTTACACCCGCCAAAACCGTTTCCACAGTGTTCTCTTAAACACGTGATTGCATTGCTTGCGCCCGGACAGGGTTCGCAGACCGAGGGGATGCTCTCGCCGTGGCTGGAGCTCGCCGGCGCCGCCGACCAGTTGGCGCTGTGGTCCAAGGCCAGCGGCCTCGACCTCGTGCGCCTGGGCACCACCGCATCGACCGACGAGATCACCGACACCGCGGTCACCCAGCCACTGGTCGTCGCGGCCACGCTGCTCGCACACCAGGAACTGACCAAGCGCGGCCTGCTCGCCGGTGAAGACCTGGTCGTGGCCGGTCACTCCGTCGGTGAGATCGCCGCCTACGCGATCGCCGGCGTGATGGCCGCGGACGACGCCGTCGCCCTGGCCGCCACCCGGGGCGCCGAGATGGCCAAGGCGTGCGCCGTCGAGCCCACCGGCATGTCCGCGGTGCTCGGCGGTGACGAGGCCGAGGTCCTCGCCCGCCTCGAGCAGCTCGACCTGTTCCCCGCCAACCGCAACGCCGCCGGGCAGATCGTCGCCGCCGGCTCGCTGGACGCGCTGGAGAAGCTCGCCGAAGACCCGCCGGCCAAGGCCCGCGTGCGCGCGCTGGGGGTGGCCGGTGCGTTCCACACCAAGTACATGGCGTCGGCGCTCGACGGTTATGCCGCCGCGGCCGCCGCCGTCCAGACGTCCGAGCCCACCGCGACGCTGCTGTCGAACCGTGACGGCAAGCCCGTCGCCTCGGCCGCCGCGGCGATGGAGGCGTTGGTCGCCCAGCTGACCCGGCCGGTGCGCTGGGACCTGTGCACCGCGACGCTGCGCGAGCTGGAAGTCGGTGCGGCCGTGGAGTTCCCGCCCGCGGGCACGCTCACCGGTATCGCCAAACGAGAACTTCGGGGAGTTACGGCTCGCGCCGTCAAGTCGCCCGCAGACCTGGACGCTTTGGCCGAGCTCTAAGTCGGCCGTATCCAGTACAACCACATAGCACGTCAGTTCGACTATCTCACAACACATTACGAAGGGAAGCACGCTGTGGCTGTCAGCCAGGAAGAAATCATCGCCGGTATCGCCGAGATCATCGAAGAGGTCACCGGTATCGAGCCCTCCGAGGTCACCCCGGAGAAGTCCTTCGTCGACGACCTGGACATCGACTCGCTGTCGATGGTCGAGATCGCCGTGCAGACCGAGGACAAGTACGGCGTCAAGATCCCGGACGAGGACCTCGCCGGTCTGCGTACCGTCGGTGACGTCGTCTCCTACATCCAGAAGCTCGAGGAAGAGAACCCCGAGGCTGCCGAGGCGCTGCGCGCCAAGCTGGAGACCGAGAACCCCGACGCGGTCGCCAACGTCAAGGCAAGGCTGGAAGCGGACACCAAGTGAGTAAGCCTTCCACTGCTAACGGCGGTTACCCCAGCGTTGTGGTAACCGCCGTCACGGCGACGACGTCGATCGCGCCGGACGTCGAGAGCACGTGGAAGGGTTTGTTGGCCGGCGAAAGCGGCATCCACGTCCTCGAAGACGACTACATCACCAAGTGGGACCTGCCCGTCCGGATCGGTGGACACCTCAAGGAGCCCATCGACGAGCAGATGAGCAGGCTCGACATGCGACGTATGTCGTACGTCCAACGGCTGGCCAAGCTGCTCAGCACCCAGCTGTGGGAGAGCGCCGGCAACCCGGAGCTCGATCCCGACCGGTTCTCGGTCGTGGTCGGCACCGGCCTCGGTGGCGCCGAAAGGATCGTGGAGAGCTACGACCTGATGAACGAGGGCGGCCCCCGCAAGGTGTCGCCGCTGGCCGTCCAGATGATCATGCCCAACGGCGCCGCCGCCGTGGTGGGCCTGCAGCTCGGCGCCCGCGCCGGGGTGATCACCCCGGTGTCGGCGTGTTCGTCGGGCTCCGAAGCGATCGCCCACGCCTGGCGTCAGATCGTCATGGGTGACGCGGACGTCGCCGTGTGCGGTGGCGTCGAGGGCCCCATCGAGGCGCTGCCGATCGCGGCGTTTTCGATGATGCGGGCCATGTCGACTCGCAACGATGAGCCCGAGCGCGCATCGCGGCCGTTCGACAAGGACCGCGACGGCTTCGTGTTCGGCGAGGCCGGTGCGCTGATGCTCATCGAGACCGAGGAGCACGCCAAGGCCCGCGGCGCCAAGCCGCTGGCCCGGTTGATGGGTGCCGGCATCACCTCGGACGCGTTCCACATGGTGGCCCCGGCGGCCGACGGTGTGCGTGCGGGTCGGGCGATGACGCGGTCGCTCGAGCTGGCGGGGTTGTCCCCCAAGGACGTTGACCACGTCAACGCGCACGGGACCGCCACGCCGATCGGTGACACCGCGGAGGCCAACGCCATCCGCGTCGCCGGTTGCCAGCAGGCGGCGGTCTACGCGCCGAAGTCGGCGCTGGGCCACTCGATCGGTGCGGTCGGGGCGCTGGAGTCGGTGCTCACGGTGCTGAGCCTGCGCGACGGCGTCATTCCACCCACCCTCAATTACGAAACCCCCGACCCCGAGATCGACCTGGATGTTGTTGCGGGCGAACCTCGCTACGGCGATTTCCGTTACGCGATCAACAACTCGTTCGGCTTCGGTGGCCACAACGTGGCACTCGCCTTCGGGCGTTACTAGAGCTGGCGTCCGGCGACGACGCGGGCCGCAAACGGCCCGAGGAGGAGCCGGACACCACGGAAGGTGGCGACCCGCGTCCCGGCCCCGCCGGGTTCGCGGTCACCACTTAGCAGGAAAGGAACGTTCGCAAGACCCATGACAGAGCTGGTTACCGGGAAGACCCTCCCGAACGTGGTCGTCACTGGCGTTGCCATGACGACCGCACTGGCGACTGACGCCGAGACCACCTGGAAGCTGTTGCTGGACAGCCAAAGTGGTATCCGCAAACTCGAGGACCCGTTCGTCGAGGAGTTTGACCTGCCGGTACGCATCGGCGGTCATCTGTTAGAGGAATTCGACAGCCAGCTGACCCGCGTCGAGCTGCGCCGGTCGGGCTACCTGCAACGGATGTCGACGATCTTGGGCCGGCGGGTCTGGGAGAACGCCGGCTCGCCCGAGGTCGACAGCGACCGCTTGCTGGTGTCGATCGGTACCGGTTTGGGCTCGTCGGAAGAGATGGTCTTCAGCTACGACGACATGCGCGCTCGTGGCATGAAGGCGGTCTCCCCCCTCGGTGTGCAGAAGTACATGCCCAACGGCGCGTCGGCGGCGGTGGGTCTGGAACGGCACGCCAAGGCCGGGGTCCTCACGCCCATATCGGCGTGCGCGTCGGGCTCCGAGGGCATCGCCCAGGCGTGGCGCAACATCGTCTTCGGCGAAGCCGACATCGCGATCTGTGGTGGGGTCGAAACGAAGATCGAAGCGGTGCCGATTGCGGCGTTCGCCCAGATGCGGATCG
Source organism: Mycobacterium sp. 5-140-3-2 (assembly GCF_035666375.1). NCBI lineage: Bacteria > Bacillati > Actinomycetota > Actinomycetes > Mycobacteriales > Mycobacteriaceae > Mycobacterium > Mycobacterium sp. 5-140-3-2. The sequence continues at coordinate 2,265,001 of NZ_CP142025.1, read as the reverse complement.
TGATGTCGACCAAGAACGACGACCCCGTCGGCGCGTGCCGCCCGTTCGACCGCGACCGGACCGGCTTCGTGTTCGGCGAGGCCGGCGCCCTGATGGTGATCGAGACCGAGGAGCACGCCAAGGCCCGGGGGGCCAACATCTTGGCCCGCATCATGGGGGCGAGCATCACCTCCGACGGCTACCACATGGTGGCCCCCGACCCCAACGGCGAACGCGCCGGGCACGCCATGACCCGCGCCATCCAGCTCGCCGGGCTCTCCCCCAGCGACATCCACCACGTCAACGCCCACGCCACCGGCACCTCGGTCGGCGACGTCGCCGAGGGCAGGGCCATCAACAACGCCCTGGGCCCCCACGGCGGCAACGCCGCCGTCTACGCCCCCAAGGCCGCCCTGGGCCACTCCGTGGGCGCCGTCGGCGCCGTCGAATCGATCCTGACCGTGCTCGCGCTGCGCGACCAGGTCGTGCCGCCCACGCTGAACCTGGAAAACCTCGACCCCGAGATCGACCTGGACGTGGTGGCCGGCAAACCCCGCCCCGGCAACTACGAGTACGCAATCAATAACTCGTTCGGCTTCGGCGGACACAACGTGGCCATCGCCTTCGGGCGGTACTAGACCGAGCAACACCGGAATATCAGGAGACTGCGATGACTATCACGGCCCCCGAGGCGGTCGGCGAGTCGCTCGACCCCCGCGACCCGCTGTTGCGCTTGAGCAATTTCTTCGACGACGACAGCGTCGAACTCCTGCACGAGCGTGACCGCTCCGGCGTGCTTGCCGCCGCCGGGACCGTGAACGGTGTGCGCACCATCGCGTTCTGCACCGACGGCACCGTGATGGGCGGCGCCATGGGCATCGAGGGCTGCACGCACATCGTCGACGCCTACGACACCGCCATCGAGGAGCAGAGCCCGATCGTGGGCATCTGGCACTCCGGTGGCGCCCGGCTGGCCGAAGGTGTGAAGGCGCTGCACGCGGTGGGCCTGGTGTTCGAGGCGATGATCCGCGCCTCGGGCTACGTCCCGCAGATCTCGGTGGTCGTCGGCTTCGCGGCCGGCGGCGCCGCCTACGGGCCGGCGCTGACCGACGTCGTCGTGATGGCGCCTGAGAGCCGGGTGTTCGTCACGGGCCCGGACGTGGTGCGCAGCGTCACCGGCGAGGACGTTGACATGGCCTCGCTCGGTGGCCCCGAGACCCACCACAAGAAGTCCGGGGTGTGCCACATCGTCGCCGACGACGAGCTCGACGCCTACGAGCGCGGCCGCCGGCTGGTCGGATTGTTCTGCCAGCAGGGCCATTTCGACCGCACCAAGGCCGAGGCCGGTGACACCGACATCCACGCGCTGCTGCCAGAGTCGGCGCGGCGGGCCTACGACGTGCGCCCGATCGTGACCGCGATCCTCGACGACGAGACGCCGTTCGACGAGTTCCAGGCCAACTGGGCGCCGTCGATGGTGATCGGGCTGGGCCGGCTGTCGGGCCGCACGGTCGGCGTGCTGGCCAACAACCCGCTGCGCCTCGGCGGCTGCCTGAACTCCGAAAGCGCCGAGAAGGCAGCGCGTTTCGTGCGTCTGTGCGACGCGTTCGGCATTCCGCTGGTGGTGGTCGTCGACGTGCCGGGTTATCTGCCCGGTGTCGACCAGGAGTGGGGCGGCGTGGTGCGCCGCGGCGCCAAGCTGCTGCACGCGTTCGGCGAGTGCACGGTTCCGCGCGTCACGCTGGTCACCCGAAAGACCTACGGCGGGGCCTACATTGCGATGAACTCCCGCTCGCTCAACGCGACCAAGGTGTACGCCTGGCCGGACGCCGAGGTCGCGGTGATGGGCGCCAAGGCCGCCGTGGGCATTCTGCACAAGAAGAAGCTGGCCGCCGCGCCCGAGCACGAGCGCGAGGCGTTGCACGACGAGCTGGCCGCCGAGCACGAGCGGATCGCCGGGGGCGTGGACAGCGCCATCGAGATCGGCGTGGTCGACGAGAAGATCGACCCGTCGCACACCCGCAGCAAGCTCACCGAGGCGCTGGCGCAGGCGCCCGCGCGCCGCGGCCGCCACAAGAACATCCCGCTGTAAGGCACCTACTTACCGCGGACGTAACGCCACGGCGAAAAATCGCGACAGAAGTCGCCGCCACGTTACGTCCGCGGCCGGCCCAGGATCGTCGAGAGCGCCCGGCGCAGTTCGCCCTCGGGATCGGCCGGCAGCGTCTCCGCGCGCAAGCCGACGAATCCGTCCGGGCGGACCAACAGCGCCCCGTCCGGCGCGAGCCCGGTGATCGTCGCCCACTCGTGGCTGTCGATGCGATGCGTGGCCAGCGACACCGAAGCCGCTGCCGCGCACCATCGCTCGTCTGTTGCCAGCACGGTGAACCCGGGGCCCAGCAGATCGAGCGTCGACACCCCGTCGCGCACCCACACGTGCGGGACCCGGGTGCCCGGTTGCCCTCGCAGCTCGTCCACCAGTGAGACGGTGCCCGGACCCGCCGGGGCCGGCGCGCCGGAAATGACTGCAGCCGAGTGGTATTGGTAGCCCGCCAGCAAGGCGAACATCGGCGCCTCCTCGTCCGGCTGCAATTGGGGTCGGTCGTCGTCCAGCCTGATCAGCGCCAGCGTCGGACCGGTCAAGGACTGGCGCGCGTTGAACCGCCCGACCGGGTGCCGCTCGGCGTGATACGTGCTCAGCAGCGCGGGATCGGCCACGCCGTTCACCACGGCTGCGAGCTTCCAGGCCAGGTTGTCCGCGCTCTGGATCGCGGTGTTGGCGCCCCCGGCCTTGAACGGCGGCATGGTGTGGGCGGCGTCGCCGACGAAAAATACTCGCCCACAGGCGAATTGGTCGGCAACCCGCTCGTACGGTTGCCACGGTGCAATTTCGATGACGTCGATGTCGATTCGCTCGCCGATCGCCTTGGTGAGCAGCTCGACGCAGCGCTCAGCGGTGAATTGCTCGGCCGTTTCCCCCTCGCCCGGCAGGTATGTGGTGATGAACATGCCGAGGTCGCCCTGCGCCACCAGAAAGATCCCGTCCACGTCGGGGTTCTTGACCTGCACGCCGTCCCCATCGCCCAAAGCCGGAACGAACCGTCGCCACGGTGCCTTGAAGTAGACGAAAACGACGAAGATCGGTAGCGCGCCGTATCCCGACGTGGTCACGCCGAGCGCCTCGCGGATCGGGCTGTGCACACCGTCGGCGGCGACGACGTACTGGGCCCGCACCGTCTCGGTACTTCGCGAATCGCGCTCGCGCACAACTACCGTCACGCCGGCGTCGTCCTGTTCCAGCGACACCAGCTCCGTTCCGTAGCGGACCTCGCTTCCTCGCCGGCGGGTGTCGGCCAGCAGCATCGGCTCCAGCTTGCTCTGCGGACAATACTGCGCGGGGGGTTCCGGGCTGAGTCCCACGAAGGGCGCGAAGATGGCGTCGACGTCGATGGCGGGCGCTTGGTCCACGCTGTTCAGCGTCGGCTTGACCACCATGCCGGAAACCCCATCGGCGACCGCGTGCACCTGATCGCTCAACCCCAGACCGCGCAGAATCTCCAGGCTGCGAAAGCTCAGGTTGCGGGCTTTCGGATAGATGAAGACTTCGCGACGCTTCTCGATCAGCATCGACCGGACCCCATACTTGGCCAGCAGCGCGGAGGTGGCGAGCCCGGCCGCGCCGGCACCGACGATGAGCACGGGAACCCGCGACGCCATCTCGGCCCCTTCCGATGCGACGGATCCCAAGTATCGAGATCGCCTATCCCTGCGCTGGAGCGTAGTGGAGGATGAACGCGTGAGCCTCTCAGCACCGGCAATGCTGGACGTCGCGTTCGAGGAAGCGCGGTCCGGGCTGGCCGAGGGCGGCATCCCCATCGGCGCCGCCCTGTTCACCGCCGACGGCGTCCTGCTCGGGCGCGGCCGCAATCGCCGTGTGCAACAAGGTGATCCGTCGTTGCACGCCGAGGTCGACGCGTTTCGCGCCGCGGGCAGACAGCGCGACTACCGCTCCACGGTGATGGTGACGACGCTGTCGCCGTGCTGGTATTGCAGCGGCCTGGTGCGCCAGTTCAACATCGGCGCGCTGGTGGTGGGCGAATCCCGCACGTTCACCGGCGGGCACGAATGGCTGGCGCAGCACGGCGTGACGGTCACCGTGGTCGATGACCCGCGCTGCACACAAATGATGTCCGCCTTCATCGCCGAGCACCCCGAGCTGTGGCACGAGGACATCGGGCGGGCGCCCTAACCGAACCGCGCCAGAAACTCCTCGGCCACCGCGACGGCCCGCTCCCGATCGCGCGACACCAGGCCGATCCTCGTCCGCCGGTCGAGGAGGTCGGAGACGTCCAGCGCGCCCTCGTGGGTGATCGCGTACTCGAATTCGGCTCGGGTGACGTCGATTCCCTCGACGGCCGGCTCGCTCGGCCGCTCGCAGGCGGCGCTGGCGACGACCTTGGCGGCCTCGGCGCCGTAGCGCGACACCAGCGACTCGGGTAGCCCGACATCCGGCGCCGCGATGATCCCCGGGTTGGCCGGCGCCCCGATCAGCGGCAGGTTGCGGGTCTGGCATTTCGCGGCGCGCAGTCGCCGCACCCGGACGGCGCGATCCAGCACATCCTGTGCCATGTACCGGTATTCGGTCAGCTTGCCGCCGATCACGCTGATCACCCCGGACGCCGACTCGACGACGGCGTGCTCGCGGGAGACGTCGGCGGTGCGGCCCTCGCCGGTGTCGATCAGCGGCCGCAGCCCGGCGTAGGCACCGATCACGTCGGTGGCGGTGAGGCCCGTCCCCAACGCGGTGTTCACCGTGTCGAGCAGGAACGTGATCTCGTCGACCGATGGCTCGGGCACATCCGGGATCGGGCCGGGCGCCGCCTCGTCGGTCAGGCCCAGGTAGACCCGGCCCAGCTGCTCGGGCATGGCGAAGACGAAGCGGTTGAGCTCGCCCGGAATCGGAATCGTCAGCGCCGCAGTCGGATTGCCGAACGTGGCGGCGTCGAACACCAGGTGCGTCCCGCGGCTGGGCCGCAACTTCAACGAGCCGTCGATCTCGCCCGCCCACACCCCGGCCGCGTTGACGACGGCGCGAGCCGAGACGTCGAAGGACTCGCCCGTGCGCGCATCGGTCAACCGCACCGAGGTGCCGGTGGCCCGTGACGCCGACACATGGGTTAGAATCCGGGCGCCGTGCTGCGCCGCGGTGCGCGCGACGGCGGTGACCAGCCGGGCGTCGTCGATCAATTGCCCGTCGTAGGCCAACAACCCACCGTCGAGGCCGTCGCGCCGCACGGTGGGAGCCATTTCCACGACGCGGCGCGCCGAAATCCGGCGCGACCGAGGCAAAGTCGAGGCCGGCGTGCCCGCCAGCGCCCGCAAAAGGTCACCGGCCAGGAACCCACCCCGCACCAGCACCCGCTTGCCCGGGCTCATCGACGGCAACAGCGGCACCAGCTGCGGCATCGCCCGAACGAGGTGGGGCGCGTTGCGGGTCATCAGGATTCCGCGCTCGATGGCGCTGCGGCGGGCGATGCCCACGTTGCCGGTCGCCAGGTAGCGCAGGCCGCCGTGGACGAGTTTGGAACTCCAGCGGCTGGTGCCGAACGCCAGGTCGTGCTTTTCCACCAGCGCGACGCGCAGCCCGCGCGCCGCGGCGTCCAGCGCGATCCCTGCGCCGGTGATGCCGCCGCCGATCACCACGACGTCCAGCGGCTCGCCCTCGGCGAGCGCGGTCAGGTCGGCGGCGCGCCGCGCGGCGTTCAAGGCGGTGGGGTCAGGAATCACGACAGGTATCCGTTCAGCGAGTGGGCCAGCTCGGCGGCCAGCGCGTCGGCGTCGAGCATCGGTGCGACGATGCGCGCCGACTGGATGGTCGACTGCGCGATCAGCAACACCATGGTGGCCATCTGGACCGGATCGCCGCTCCGGACGCTGCCGTGGCGCTGGGCGACTCGCAGGCGGGCGGCCAGGGCGTCGATCAACATGCGCTGGCTGGTCCCGAGGCGCTCGGTGATGTAGGTGGTCGCGAGCTCCGAGTGCAGGACCGACATCACCAGCGGGTCCTGGCGCAGCAGGTCGGCCATCGTAACGATCTGTCGCACAAGCGATTCCCGGTCGTCGCCGAGCAGCGGCGCGTCGCTCATCACCTCGGTGACGTGCCGGGTCAAGAGCGCCGCGACGACCGAGTGGGTGTCCGGCCAGCGCCGGTACACCGTCGGCCTGCTGACTCCCGCGCGTCGGGCAATCTCGGCGAGGGTCACCCGGTCCACGCCGAAGTCGACCACACAACTGGCGGCCGCCGCGAGGATCCGCTCCCCGACATCCAGCTCGTTACGGATTGACAACATATGTAATACTGTAACGCATGACGCATCCCGAGGGGCTCCTGCCGCCCATGAAATGGAACGCGTGGGGAGATCCCGCCGCGGCCAAGCCCCTCTCGGAAGGGATCCGGTCGTTGCTGCAGCAGGCTGTGGGGGTCGAGGGGTCCCCCGCGGCCGAACTGCAACCCGACCAGGTGGAGCTGCGGCCGTCGGCGTTGTCGCCGATCGACCGGGAGGCGCTGGCCGCCATCGTCGGCGCCGACTACTGCCGCACGGCGGACTCCGACCGGTTGCTGCACGCGGGCGGCAAGTCCACCGTCGACCTGCTCAACCGCAAACAACGCGGGCCGCAGGACGCGCCCGACGCCGTGTTGCTGCCCGCCGACGAGGACGCCGTCGCCGCGATCCTGCGCCACTGCAGCGAGCACCGCATCGCCGTCGTGCCCTTCGGCGGGGGCACCAGCGTGGTCGGCGGGCTGGACCCGCATCGCGCCCAGTTCGGCGCCGTCGTCTCGCTCGACCTCCGTCGCCTCGATCGGCTGATCTCGCTCGACGAGGTGTCCGGCCAGGCCGTCTTGGAGGCGGGCGTCACCGGGCCCGTCGCCGAAAAACTCCTTGGCGCACACGGCTTTTCGCTCGGCCATTTCCCGCAGAGCTTCGAGTACGCCACCATCGGCGGCTTCGCCGCGACCCGCTCGTCCGGGCAGGACTCGGCGGGCTACGGCCGGTTCAACGACATGGTGCGCGGACTGCGGGTGATCACCCCGGTGGGCACCCTGGACCTGGGCCGCGCACCGGAATCGGCCGCGGGCCCCGATCTGCGTCAGCTGCTGATCGGCTCGGAAGGAACCCTGGGCGTCATCACCCGGGTGCGGCTGCGGGTCCACCGCGCCCCGGCGGCCGTGCGCTACGAGGCCTGGTCGTTCCCCGATTTCGAGACCGGCGCCGCCGCCCTGCGGGCCGTCGCCCAAAATGCCACCGGCCCCACCGTCGTTCGGCTTTCCGACGAGGCCGAGACGGGCGTCAACCTGGCCACCACCGAGGCTATCGGCGAATCCCAGATCACCGGCGGATGCCTGGCCATCACCATGTTCGAGGGCACCGAGGAGCACGTCGAGAGCCGGCACGCCGAAACCAGCGCGCTGCTCGCGGCCCGCGGCGGAACCTCGCTGGGCGAGGGGCCCGCGCGGGCGTGGGAGCGCGGCCGGTTCGGCGCGCCCTACCTGCGCGACTCGCTGCTCGCGGCCGGTGCGCTGTGCGAGACGCTGGAGACCGCCACCGACTGGTCGAACGTCACCGCCCTGAAAACCGCTGTCACCCAGGCACTCACCGAATCCCTCGCCGAAACCGGCACCCCGGCGCTGGTGATGTGTCACATTTCGCACGTCTACGCATGCGGCGCCTCGTTGTACTTCACCGTCGTCGCGGGCCAGCGCGGCAACCCGATCGAACAATGGAAGACCGCGAAAAGGGCGGCGTCGGATGCGATCATGGCCACCGGCGGGACCATCACCCACCACCACGCGGTCGGCGCCGATCACCGGCCGTGGATGCGCGACGAGATCGGCGAGTTGGGAGTGCAGGTGTTGCGCGCGGTCAAGGCGACCCTGGATCCGGCCGGAATCCTCAATCCCGGCAAGCTGATTCCGTGACTCCGCTGCGCCGGCGCGAGGTCGGCAAGGTGATCGCGCTGACCAACCCGATCTCGGGGCACGGCACCGCCGTGCGCGCCGCGCAGGTCGCGATCGCCCGGCTGCACAAGCGGGGGGTGGAGGTCGTCGAGATCATCGGCGACGACGCCGACGACGCGCGGCACCTGGTCGGCGCGGCGCTGGACAAGGGCGCCGACGCGGTCATGGTGACCGGCGGCGACGGCGTCGTCTCCAACGCGCTGCAGGTGTTGGCGGGCACCGACATTCCCGTCGGCATCGTTCCCGCGGGAACCGGCAACGACCATGCCCGCGCATTCGGCATCCCCACCCAGGACCCCGAGGCGGCCGCGGACCTCGTCGTCGACGGCTGGACCGAAACCATTGACCTGGGCCGGATTACGGACAGCGAAGGGGTGAGCAAGTGGTTCGGCACCGTGGCGGCCACGGGCTTCGATTCGCTGGTCACCGATCGCGCCAACCGGATGCGCTGGCCGCACGGTCGGCTGCGCTACTACCTCGCGATGCTCGCCGAGCTGTCGCAGTTGCGGCTCTTACCCTTTCGCTTGGTGCTCGACGGCACCACGGAGATCGACGCCGACATCACGCTGGCCGCGTTCGGCAACACCCGCAGCTACGGCGGCGGCATGCGGATCTGTCCCGCCGCCGATTACACCGACGGCCTGCTCGACATCACCATGGTGCACTCGGCATCCCGCACCAAGCTGGTCCGCCTGTTCCCCACCGTGATGAAGGGCACGCACGTCGACCTCGACGAGGTGAGCACCGCGCGCGCCCGATCGATCCACGTCGAGTGCCCCGGCATCAACGTCTACGCCGACGGCGACTTCGCGTGCGCGCTGCCGGCCGAGATCTCCGTGGTGCCAGGCGCTCTGCAGATTTTGCGCCCGGCCCGGTAGCCATGCGCACCGTTCACCGCAGGTTGCCGATTTCGTTACGGACGTCATCGAGGTAATCGTCGTAAGCGGCGATGACGTCGTCGAGGTCCAGTTGCGGTGGTAGATCGTCGGGGCGCTGACGCACCGTCAGATAGGCCATGGTCGCGGCGATGACGCGCGCTTCGTCGGCCTCGGGTCCGGCAATCCGCGCGACGACCTCGGGCGTAGCCCGCACCCGGATGGTCACACGTTCCTCGTCCTGGCCGACACGCACGAGGTAATCGTGATCACCGAGCGCTTCGATTACGGGGGTTTCGATATCTTTCATGGCCGCTTCTTACTTCCCGGATGGCTCGTCGCCTGTTTTCCGCCATGGCTGACTGACCCATAGCGTTGCCGTCCCGATGTGTGCACCTGCACAAAGTCTATTTTAACGATTATAATCCTTTAAAAGAAGACCTGCCGAGCGCGCGACCCGAACAAGGAACAGAAACAATGTGGCGTTGGCCGGCTAACACTCGCAGGGTCGACGCCAAGCGGCCCCCCGTCCTCATTTCGGTTCTGGCTCCGCGACTCCTGAAATGGGTTTCCAAGGCGAACGTGGCTATTTATCGCGCCACCGACGGCCGCCTTGCCGGCCACGAGTTGGGACTCGCACTGTGCCTGTTGACCACGACCGGCCGCAAGAGCGGGTTATCCCGCACCACTCCACTGATATTCATGGCCGACGACGCGCGACTGGTCCTGGTGGCGTCACAGGGCGGTCTGCCCACACACCCAATGTGGTTTCTGAACCTCCGCGCCAACCCCGATGTGCGCGTCCAGATCCGAGCGCAGACTCGCAGCATGCGTGCCCGCGTCGCCGACGAGACGGAACGCACACAACTGTGGCCGCGACTCACCGCGCACAACCCGCGGTGGGCCAGATACCAATCCTGGACCGACCGGGTGATTCCGGTGGTGATCTGCGAACCGACCTAGCCGTCCGCGGGTTCCGTAGTCGGCCCGGCCTTTTCGCTAGACCGGTCAGCGCCGTTCACTCGGCGCGAAGGCTCTTGCGTCCCACCGCCGGGAAAACTAACCGACCCCCCGGCTCAGCCAGCTCACCTCGCCGCCGTCGCCGCCGTCGCGATACGCCTCGAGCGCCTCGTCCCAGGCCGTTCCCAGCACGGAATCCAGTTCGGCGGCCAGGGTGTCGGCGCCCTGGGCCATCATCGCCCGCAGCCGCATCTCCCCGACCATGACGTCGCCGTTGGCGCTCATCGCCCCGCTCCACAGGCCGAGCTGCGGGGTGTGGCTGAACCGATGGCCGTCGACTCCGGGGCTGGGGTCCTCGGTGACCTCGAACCGCAGCACGGACCAGGAGCGCAGCGCGTTGGCCAACTTGGCGCCGGTGCCGACGGGACCGACCCAGTTGGTGACCGCGCGCAGTTGACCGGGCATCGCCGGCTGGGGCGTCCAGTTCAGGTTCGCCTTGGCGCCCAGGGTCGACGACAGCGCCCACTCGACATGCGGGCACACCGCCGCCGGCGAAGCGTGCACGTACACCACGCCAGTCGTCACGTCGGCGAATTGATTCGACGCTCGCATTTCCTGCTCCTTCGGTTCCACCAGGGACGTCTTCCCCAACGACCTGTGGACCCGGCAAGCAGGGCAGCTTGCGCGAAATCTTCGATTATTTGTGTGTCGTGCGTGTCTATTGTGCCTTGTGATACCCGTGTTGCGCTAGTGTGCAGTCCGAATTAGCTGTACTCGGCTATCACGGCATCGGAAATCTCCGGCCACGGCCGCAGCGCCCACTCCCCGAATTCGCGGTCCGTCAGCACCACCAACGCGAGCTCGATTTCCGGATCCGCCCAGATAAACCCGCCCGCCTGGCCGAAATGGCCGTACGTTCGCGCCGAGTTCCGCGCGCCCGTCCAGTGCGGCGATTTCGCGTCCCGAAGCTCGAATCCGAGCCCCCAGTCGTTGGGCCGCTGCACCCCGTATCCGGGCAGCACGCCGTCCAGGCCGGGAAACTGCACGGTCGTGGCCTCGGCGTGCAGGCCTGCCGAGACCGTCACCGGGCGCAGCAGGTCCCCGGCGAACGCGGCCAGGTCCGCCACGGTCGACGTCGCGCCGAACCCGGCGGCCACCGCGCCCCCCTCGAGGCGGGTCGCCGCCATGCCCAGCGGCTCGCACACCGCCTCGGCCAGGTAGCGGGCGAAGTCGATGCCGGTCTCGCGTTCGACGGTCTGGCCCAGCACGGTGAAGCCCTGGTTGGAGTAAATGCGGCGGGCACCGGGCGCGGCCAGCACCTTCTCGGAGTGCATCGACAGGCCCGAGGTGTGCGCCAGCAGGTGGCGGACCGTGGAACCGGGCGGGCCGGCGGGCGTGTCGAGGTCGACGGCGCCCTCCTCGAGGGCGACGTGCACGGCCCGGGCCGCCAGCGGCTTGGTCACCGAGGCCAGCTCGAACACCCGCCCGGGGTCGCCGTGGCCGGCCAGCACGCCGCCCGGCCCGACGACGGCGGCGGCCGCGGCCCCGACCGGCCAGTCGGCCAGCACGTCGAGGGGCGCCATCACTTTCGGGCGATGTAGTAGTTGTTGATCGGGTCCGCCTCGATCCCGGCGACCCGCACGTCGTCGAACCCGGCGTCGCCGAGCATCGCGACGGCCAGCTGCGTTCCCCAGGCGGTGCCCAGCCCGGCGCCGTCGAGCGCGAGCGACACCGTCATGCAGTGCATCAGCGACGTCGTGTACAGGTAGGTGCTCATCGGCACGCCGACGTTCTCCTCCAGCCGGCTCGACGCCTTGATGTCGGCCATCAGCAGGACGCCCCCGGGCCGCAGCGCCCGGTAGATGTTCTCGAGCACCCGCGCCGGCCGGGCCTGATCGTGAATGGCGTCGAACACCGTGATGACGTCGTAGGCCTCGGGCTTGTCCAACTCGGACAGATCGTGGCTTTCGAACGTGGCATTCGTCAGGCCACGGTCGGCGGCCTCGCGGATGCCGGTGGCGATGGCCTGCTCGGAGAAGTCGATGCCGGTGAAGCGGCTCGCCGGAAACGCCTGTGCCATCACGTTGACGGCGTGGCCGCTGCCGCAGCCGAAGTCGGCCACGTCGGCGCCGGCGCGCAGCCGCTCGACGAGGCCGTCCACCAACGGCAGCACGACGTCGACGAGCGAGGCGTCGTACATCGCGCCGCTCTCCTCGGCCATCAGCTGGTGGAAGCGCGGGAATTCGCTGTAGGGCAGGCCGCCGCCCGCGCGGAAGCAGCCGATGATCTTCTGTTCGACCTCGCCGAGCAGCGGCAGGAATTGGGCCACCACGGCGAGGTTTTGGGGCCCGGCGGCGCGGGTCAGCACGCCGGCGCGGTGGGCGGGCAGCGAGTAGGTGGCGGTGTCGGCGTCGTATTCCACCACGCGCCCGGTGGTCATGCCGCCCAGCCACTCGCGGACGTAGCGCTCGTCGAGCCCGGCGGCGTCGGCGATCTGGGCGCTGGTGGATGGCGGCAGGCCGGCCATGGTGTCCAGCAGGCCGGTCTGGTGCCCGATGCTCAACAGGATTGTGAGGCTGGCGCCGTCGAGGGTCGCGGCGATGCGTTCGGTGAATTCTTCGGTGGTTTCCCTGGCCGTCACGCCCTGCGACGCTACACCGGCCCGATGGGTGGACGGCCCGCCGCGAGATGTATGGCGGCGATCAGTAGGTTGGAGCCATGAGTCAGACAGTGCGCGGCGTGATTTCACGCAAGAAGGGCGAACCCGTCGAGTTGGTCGACATCGTCGTCCCGGACCCCGGGCCGGGCGAGGCTCTCGTCGACGTGATCGCCTGCGGGGTGTGCCACACCGACCTGACCTACCGCGAGGGCGGCATCAACGACGAGTACCCGTTCCTGCTCGGCCACGAGGCCGCCGGCCGGGTCGAGGCCGTCGGGCCGGACGTGACCGCCGTGGCGCCGGGCGACTTCGTGATCCTGAACTGGCGCGCGGTGTGCGGGCAGTGCCGGGCCTGCAAGCGCGGGCGGCCGCACCTGTGCTTCGACACCTTCAACGCCACCCAGAAGATGACGCTGACCGACGGCACCGAGCTGACGCCCGCGCTGGGCATCGGGGCGTTCGCCGACAAGACGCTGGTGGCCGCCGGCCAGTGCACCAAGGTCAATCCCGAGGCCGACCCCGCGGTCGCGGGTCTGCTGGGCTGCGGCGTGATGGCCGGGTTGGGCGCGGCGATCAACACCGGCGCCGTAACCCGGGACGACACCGTCGCGGTGATCGGCTGCGGCGGGGTGGGCGATGCCGCGATCGCGGGGGCGGCGCTGGTGGGCGCGCGGCGCATCATCGCCGTCGACACCGACAACACCAAGCTGGACTGGGCGCGCAAGTTCGGCGCCACGCACACCGTCAACGCCCGCGAACTCGATGTGGTCACCACCATCGCCGACCTCACCGACGGGTTCGGCGCGAACGTGGTGATCGACGCGGTGGGCCGGCCCGAAACCTGGAAGCAGGCCTTCTACGCCCGCGATCTCGCCGGAACCGTTGTGCTGGTGGGTGTTCCGACCCCCGACATGACGCTGGAGATGCCGTTGGTGGACTTCTTCAGCCACGGCGGTTCGCTGAAGTCGTCGTGGTACGGCGACTGCCTGCCCGAACGCGACTTCCCCACGCTGATCGACTTGTACCTGCAGGGCCGGCTCCCGCTCGAGCAGTTCGTCTCCGAACGCATCGGGCTCGGCGACATTGAGGAGGCGTTCCACAAGATGCACGGCGGCGAGGTGCTGCGCTCGGTGGTGGTGCTCTGATGGCGGCGATCGAGCGCCTGGTCACCCACGGGACGTTCGAACTCGACGGCGGCAGTTGGGAAGTCGACAACAACATCTGGATCGTCGGGGACGACTCCGACGTCGTGGTGTTCGACGCCGCGCACGCCGCCGAGCCCATCCTGGCCGCGGTCGGTAAGCGCAACGTCGTCGCGGTGGTCTGCACCCACGGGCACAACGACCACGTCACGGTGGCCCCCGAACTCGGCGCGGCCCTGGACGCGCCGGTCCTGCTGCACCCCGGCGACGACGTGTTGTGGCGAATGACCCACCCGGACAAGGACTTCCGCACGATCGCCGACGGCGACACGATCGACATCGCCGGCACCGAGCTGCTGGCTCTGCACACGCCGGGGCACTCCCCGGGCTCGGTGTGCTGGTTCGCCCCCGAACTCGGTGTGGTGTTCAGCGGGGACACCCTGTTCTCCGGCGGCCCGGGCGCCACGGGGCGTTCCTATTCGGATTTCCCGACCATCCTGCAGTCGATCTCCGGGCGGCTGGGCACCCTGCCCGGCGATACCGTGGTGCACACCGGCCACGGCGACAGCACCACCATCGGTGACGAGATCGTGCACTACGAGGAATGGGTGGCGCGCGGCCACTGACATCGCCCGGCCCGCTCGCCACGCCGAACTGACCACCAGCCCAACCACTATCGTTGCCCTATGCAGCCTGAACCGCCGATGCCCGAATCGAGCATTGTGGTCCGCCCCGAGCCGACCTTCAGCGAGGCGTCGCGGCTGCGGGCGGCCGGGTTGGCGAAGGCGATCGCGGTGTTCGAGCGGGCCGCCGAACAGGTTGCGCTGCCCCGGTCTCCACAGCCGATGGTCCTCGCCGACTACGGCGCCGCCAACGGCCACAATTCGCTGCGGCCGCTGTCGGCGGCCATCGCGGTGTTGCGCCGGCGCACCAGCCACGACCACGCAATCCTGGTGGCGCACACCGACGTACCGCGCAACGACTTCACGGCGCTGTTCGGCACGGTGGCCGACGACCCCGAAAGCTACCTGCACCTCGACGGGGCCACGTTCACCTCGGCGATCGGCCGGTCCTTCTACAACCAGATCGTCCCGTCCAAGACCGTCAACCTGGGCTGGACGTCCTGGGCGACGCAGTGGCTGAGCCGAACGCCCTGCGAGGTGCCCGATCACGTGCACGTCTCGTGCACCGCCGACGACGCGGTGCGATCCGCCTATTCCGACCAGGCCGCCCTGGACTGGCACAACTTCGTGGCGTTCCGCGGGCGCGAATTGGCGCCCGAGGGCCGGCTGGTGGCGCTGACGCTGGCGGCCGACGAGGACGAGACGGCGGGCTTCGCGCCGCTGCTCGACGCGATCGTCGGCGCGCTGGACGAGCAGCGACGCGACGGCCTGCTGAGCCCAGATGAGCTGCGGCGCATGACAATTCCCACCTTTGCCCGCACCGAGAAGGATTTTCGCGCGCCGTTCGCGCCCAAGGGGCGGTTCGAAGGGCTGATGATCGAGCACCTCGAGATCTTCAACGCCGAGGATCGATTCTGGGCCCGCTTCCAGTCCGACCACGACGCCCACGCCTTCGGCGCCCAGTGGGCCGCCTTCGCGCGGTCCGCGCTGTTCCCCGCCCTGGTGCGCGCGCTCGACGGCGGCATCCACGACCCACGGGCCGGGCAGTTCGTCGAGCAGCTGCAGGCCGCGGTCGCCGAGCGGCTGTCCAGCGCACCCGAGCCGATGCGGATCCCGCAGGCCCTGGTTGTGCTGGTCAAGGGCGACGGGGCGCGCTGAGGAGAGTTTCGGCACAGCCGCGCAACGGGTAATCCCCCGCCATCGTCGAATCTGCGATGCAAGGGGGTAGATGCATGAGCGTGCAGGACGACAAATCGTCCGGTCAGGACGACGAGCAACGACTGACCGAGAAGCCGGAGCCGGACGAGGACGACAAAGAAGAGGCCGCCAAGATGATGGAGGCCTACAAGGACAAGCCCACGATCGTGCTGCCCGGCACCGGCGGGAGCGTGTCCGGCACCGCCGTCAACGAATGGTTGGACGAGGACGGTAACCCGAAGCATGAAGTCGCCGAGGGCACGGACTCCCAGGCCAAGGACGACGACGGCCGCGAGCAGAAGGATCTGCAGGACCAGATCGAGAAGGACAAGGCCCTCAACGAGGTGCTGAGGGAAGCCGCCACCGCGGAGAACAAAGGCGAAAAACGTATCACCGAAAGGTAATTCGTGTACCGGCCCCCGGTGGCGGGTAAGGGTCGTTCAGCGGGCGGGTAACGGCCCGAGTGCGTTGACGCCCAGGCCGCCCTGGATCTCCTGAAGGATCTGGTTGACCCGGTCGAGCCCGGGGATGGGCTCATTGAGCCCGGGAATCGGTGGAATGGGCGGGACGGCCACGCGGCGCGGAGCTGCCGGGCGCGGGGGCGGGGCCGCCTGGGGAGTCGCCCGTGGCGTCGTGGTCATCGGCGTCTCGGTCTCGGCCGGCGGGTTGGTGTCGGAGGTCGACGGCACCGGGACGTCCACGGGCGCGGGTTCCGCGGTCGCCGGCGCCGGCGCCGGCGGCGTGGTGGTCACCGCCGGGGCGAGCGTCGTCGCCGATTTGTCCGGCGGGTTCAGCCCGACCGCCAGCGCGGCCCCCACCAGCAGCACCGCCGCGGCGGTGACGAGGACGGCGGCCGCCGGCAGCAGGCGCCATCGGGCGAACATCCGCTTGCGCCGCGCGGCCGGGGCGGCGATCCGGGTGGTCGGTGCCTCCAAATCGGGCGCGTCGCCGGCCGGCATGACGCGCGACTGGCGGGCCGTGGCCGACCAGGCCCGGATCGGCATCGGCGTTGGGCCCGCGGGCGGCAGTTGGGTTGTCGCGGTGCGGTCGGGCCTCGCCGCCCGAGCCGTCGCGGTCGCGGGCACGGCGGGCGCCGCGGACGTCGCATCGCCGGCGCCGCGCGCCACCCGCAGCGCGGCGCCGACCGCCGCGGTGAGTTGCGGCCGCGGCGTGGTGGCGACCGGGACACGAAGATGCCGCGCCAGCGTGGTCGTGATGGCTGGGAGGTTCGCCCCGCCCCCCGACGACACCACCGCGACGAGGTCGCGGATCCCGTTGCGCGCCAACGTTTCATCCAGCCGCGCGAGGAAGCCGGTCAGCGCCGGTCGGATCGCGTCGTCGAGTTCGTGTCGGGCGAGCCGGATTTCACCTTGCGCCCCGGTCAGCCCATTGGTCAGCGTCGTCGCGGCGCTCGAGGACAGCTGTTCCTTGGCGATCCGGCACCCGGTGCGCAGCCGGCTCAGCGAGCCGATCGCCGCCGTGCCCGTCGGGAACGCGCCGGTGGTCGGCATGTTGGCCACCACGACCCCCAGCAGCGCCTGGTCGATCAGGTCGCCGGAGAAGTCGCGGTGCCGCACGGTCGGCGCCACCGCCCGGTAGTCACCGTCGGCGTCCATCAGCGTGATGCTGGTGCCGCTGCCGCCGAAATCGCACACCGCCACGGTCCCGCGCGCCGGTATGCCCGGGTTGGTCCGCACGGCGAGCAGCGTCGCGGCCGCGTCGGGAATCAACAGGATGGGGCGCGCGCGCCCCGACCATTCGGGGATTTCGCCCAGGGCGGCGCCCAGGGCCTCCACCGCCGGCGACTCCCAATGGGCCGGGTAGGTGACCGCGACGTCGTCGGGCAGCGGGCGTCCGCCGGTCGCGGCGTAGGCCAGCGCCCGCAACCCGTCGGCGAGCAACACCTCGCCCCGATGCACCGAGCCGTCGGGGGCCACGACGCCGCGCGGGTCGCCGACGCGGTTCACGAAGCCGGTGAGCACGACGCCCGGCCCCTGCAGGCGGGGGTTTTCGGCGGGGATGCCGATCTCGGCGGGCTTGTCCGGATACAGGGTCAGGACGGGTTTGCGGGTGATGGCGTTATCGGAGGTCGCGGCCGCCAGGTTGGTGACACCGATCGATAGGCCCAGTGCGGTCCCAGCTCCATTGGCCATAGTTCGATCCCCGTTGTTCGCAGCACCAATTCGCATCCGGCTAGCCGCTATTGTGCCGCCAAATCCTGTATCGCGTGTCGGTGGCGGCTATGTGACCGCTGTGCGCCGGTCAGCGAATGTTGCCGGCCCCGGCGATGAGTGGCAGGTCGAGCGGGGTGACCCAGCCCGGCCGCAGGTCGTTGACCGCCGGCACGGCGTTGAGGGCCCGCAGCCCGGTCGCCAGGCAGCCGGCCGCGGCGGCGTCGCGGCCGGAGCCGTCGGTGAACCGGAACGCGGTCTCCTGGAAGATGCTCGGGGTCCCCTCGATGTCCACACGGTAGACGTCGTTGTCGTGGCCCCGCGGCCAGTCCGGGGCGGCGTCGAGCCCGATGCGGTTGACGTGTTCGAGCTGGATGCGGGTCTCGCCCTGGTAGACGCCGTTGATGGTGAACCGGACGGCCGCGACGTGGCCGCGCTTGATGACGCCGCGGGCCGAGTTGCGCTCCGTCGGTGTCACCCACTTGTCCCAGGTGGTGGTGATCTCGTCGAGCATGATGCCGGCGGCGTGGGCGATCATCGGGACGGTGGCGCCCCACGCGAAGATCAGCATGTCGCGGTCCTGCAGCATCGGCGTGAATTCGGGCTCGCGACCGATGCCCATCTCGAATTCGTAGTCACCCTCGTAGTTGGTGTAGTCCAGCAGTTCCGATGCGCGCACCCGCCGCACCTCCGACGTCAGGCCCATCAACGTCATCGGGAAGAGGTCGTTGGCGAATCCGGGGTCGATGCCGGTGGTGAAGCAGGACGACTCACCCAGTTCGCAGGCCTCGGTGATCGGCTCGATCCAGTTCGGCGGGTTCAGGTGCATCGTCGGCCACACCCACGGGGTCATCGCCGTCGAGCACACGTCGATGCCGGCCCGCAGGAACCGGGTGATCAGCAGGATGTTCTCTTTGGCGTGCATGGCCGTCGGGCCGTAATGCACCAGCGCATCGGGCTTCAAGGCGATCAGGGCGTCGATGTCGTCGGTCGCGAGAATGCCCACTTTCTCGCCCATTCCGCAGATCTCGCCGACGTCGCGGCCGACCTTGTTCGGGTTGCTGACGCCGACGCCCACCAACTCGAACGAGGGGTGTTTGACGATCTCGGGGATCACCATCTTGCCGACGAAGCCGGTGCCGAACACCACCACGCGCTTTGAGCCGTGTCCCGCCATGCCTTTACGCCACCTTTCCACTCACCAGCCCCCGCTTGGAACTTCACATTAAGCTTCCCTACCGTCGCCCGTGGTGACACGATGCAATTCATGACGAAGCACCTCACCGGACCTGCGATCGTGTTGGCCGTCGGTTTAGGGTTCGCGAATGCCGGCGGCGTGGCCCACGCGCTGCCCCAGATGCCGCAGATCCGCTACGAGGTCAACGGGCCCGCGGTCGCCGAATTTATCTACTACCAAACCGACACCGGGCAGCTGCATCAGGTGAATGCGCCGCTGCCGTGGTCGACGGAGTTCACCGGGTTCGGTGGCGAGGTGTTCACGATCAGCGCGCAGGGGCCGGGCCCCATCTCCTGCAAGATCTTGGTCGACGGCAACGTGGTCAGCGCGGCGACGGCCACGGTCGGCACGCCCGCCCGAACGGTCTGCACCCACTGACCGTGCCGCACGCCCCCGCACGACACGAGGAGGTCTAGGTGAGCCTCAAGACGGGTCCCAAAAAGGGCCTGGCGGCGCGGACGAACGGGGCGCCGCCGCCCGAGATCCCGCTGGCCGACATCCACCTCGAGTCGCTGGACTTCTGGGCGCTCGACGACGATGTCCGCGACGGCACCTTCGCCACCCTGCGCCGCGAGGCGCCGATCTCGTTCTGGCCCGCGGTCGAGTACGAGGGGTTCGAGCCGGGCAACGGGCACTGGGCGCTGACCAAGCATGACGATGTGTATTTCGCGAGCCGTCATCCGGACATCTTCAGCTCCAGCCCCAACATCACGATCAACGACAACACCCCGGAGATCAGCGAGTACTTCGGCTCGATGATCGTGCTCGACGATCCGCGGCACCAGCGGCTGCGCTCGATCGTCAGTCGCGCGTTCACCCCGAAAGTGGTGGCGCGCATCGAGGCATCGGTCCGCGAGCGGGCCCGGCGGCTGGTCGCCTCGCTGATCGCGAACCATCCCGACGGGGAGGCCGAGCTGGTCGGCGAGCTCGCCGGTCCGCTGCCGCTGCAGGTCATCTGCGACATGATGGGCATCCCGGAGGAGGACCATCAGCGAATCTTCCACTGGACCAACGTGATTCTCGGGTTCGGCGACCCGGACCTGGCCACGGACTTCGGGGAGTTCCTCCAGGTGTCGATGGACATCGGCGCCTACGCCAGCGCGCTGGCCGAGGACCGGCGGTCGAATCACCACGACGACCTGACCACCAGCCTGGTGGAGGCCGAGGTCGACGGGGAACGGCTCACGTCGGCCGAGATCGCGTCGTTCTTCATCCTGCTGGTGGTGGCCGGCAACGAGACGACGCGCAATGCGATCAGCCACGGTGTGCTGGCGCTGTCGCGCTACCCCGCCGAGCGGGACAAGTGGTGGTCCAACTTCGACCGCCTGACGCCGACCGCCGTCGAGGAGATCGTGCGGTGGGCGTCCCCGGTGATCTACATGCGCCGCACGCTGACCCGGGACTTCAAGCTGTCCGGCACCAAGATGAAGTCCGGCGACAAGGTCACGCTGTGGTACAACTCGGCCAATCGCGACGAGTCGACGTTCGACCATCCCTGGCTTTTCGACGTCGCGCGCACCCCCAATCCCCATTTCGGCTTCGGCGGCGGGGGCGCGCATTTCTGCCTGGGCGCCAACCTGGCTCGTCGCGAAATCCGGGTGGTCTTCGACGAATTGCGACGCGAGATCCCCGACATCGTCGCGACGGACGAGCCCGCGCGGCTGCTGTCGCAGTTCATTCACGGCATCAAGACCCTGCCGGTCGCCTGGACTCCCCCGCGGTAGGTCACCTCCAATCGCGAGGTCGCGGGCTTACGCTGACCACGTGACCATCCCCGCGTTCCCGCCCCCCGAGGTGCTGGCCGCGCGCCAGAAGCTCGTGCTCGACCACTTTCATGACGAGGTCCGCCAGGCATGGGACGACGTCTTGGCGACGTTCCCGCATCCGCGCTACGAGCTGATCCCCCAGATGCTCGTGCACGACGGCGATGCGGCGGTGCGCGGCTACTACGCCGAGACCCGCACGGCGTTTCCCGACCAGGATCACGAAATCATCGCGCTGCGGCACAGCGCCGACGCGGTGATCGTCGAATTCTGGTTGATGGGCACCCACCAGGGCAACCTGGGCAAGGTCCCGCCGACCGGCAGCCGGTTCCGTGTCCGCATGACCGCCTACTTCGTCTTCGACGACACCGAAACCCTTGTCTGCGAACGCATTTACTTCGACAGCCTGACCATGGTCAAACAGCTCCTGGGCGGGCTGGACATGAAAAAGCCGGCGAACTGGTGGCTGGCCGCGCGCTGCGTGCGCGGGTTCCTATCGATGTCGTCGGCAAAACCGGACCCGGCGCTGACCAACACCTCCTAAACTCCACCGCTAAGAGCAACGGAGGCTGCGATGCGCACTTCACCCCTTCACCCGGTGGGCGTCCTCGTCGTCGCGGCCATGTTGGGCCCCTGCGCCGCCGCCATCGCCGCTCCGCTGCCGCCCGGCTCGCACACCGAGAAATGGATCGACCTGCGGGCCGGTGAGTGCGTGGCCGACCTGCCGCCGGCCGACGGCAGCCGCGTCGACGTCACCGTCGTCGACTGCGCGACAGCGCATTTGGCCGAGGTATATCTGCGTGCCCCGATGGCAGTCGACACCGCCATCGCCGCCGTCGCCACCAAGGACTGCGCCGCCGGACTCGCCCCCTACACCGGGCAATCCGTTGACGCCGGCCGGTTTTCGATCACCTATCTGATCGACTCGAACCAGGACCGCACCGGCGCCAACCCCACCCCGAGCACCGTCATCTGCTTGCTGCAGTCCGCCAACGGGCAACCGTTGACCGGATCCGCGCGCCGCTGAGGCGCTAGGCGATCACGTAGTCGCTGAGCGGGAAGGTCTGCGCTTCGCGCACCGAATTGAGCGTCGACGTGGGCCGCAGCAGCGACGCCTCGCCGCTGGGGCTGAAGTAGTATGACCGCGACGTGGCGCAGTCGCCGCTGTAGAACACCGAACTGTCCAGCAGTTTGGTCATGCGCTCCATGAACCGGTCGTTGGCTTCCTCGGTCACCTCGAACGTCGTCGCGCCCCGGCGCTTGACCTCGCCGAGCAGCCGGTCCATGTGCCGCATCTGGTATTCGATGGTGTGGAAGAAGGACAGTCCGGAGAAGGCGAACGGGCTCGCCAGGCCCAGATAGTTCGGGAAGTACGGCACGGAGACGCCCTGGTAGGCCTGGAACCTGGTCTCGCGCCACCACTTACCGAGATTGCGGCCCTTGCGGCCGATCACCTCGATGGCCGGGAAGTTGGCCTCCCACAGGTCGAAACCGGTCGCCAGGACCAGGGTGTCGATGACGGTCTTGCGCCCGTCGGTGGTGACGATGCCGTCCGGCTCGATCCGCTCGATCGAGTTGGTCTCCAGGTGCACGTGCGGCTTGGCGAACGCGGGATAAAAGCTGTTGGACAGGGTGGGCCGTTTGCAGCCGCAGTCGTAGTCCGGGGTGAACTTGGCCCGCAGATCCTTGTCCCGGATCCACCGGAATCGGTTGATCTTGGCCAGGTCGGCGGCCGAGATGTTGCCGCGCCCTCGCGATTCCCGATAGTGCAGCGCCCCGACGACCATGATGATTTCCAGGATGATGTCGGTGACCCACCGCAGCGCGCGCTGCGAGGCCGGCAGCCGGGCGAACAGGCGTCGCACCGCCTGCGGGAACTCGAAGTCGGGCTTGGGCATGATGTGGGTCGCGGTGCGCTGGTAGACGGTCAGCTCGCCGGCCTGCTTGGCAAGCTCGGGAATGAGCTGAACCGCCGAGGCGCCGGTCCCGATGACCGCGATGCGGCGGCCCGTGTAGTCGTAGTCGTGGTCCCAGGCCGTGGTGTGGACGATCTTGCCCTCGAAGCCGGTGATGCCGGGGATGTCCGGCAGGCGCGGCTGGGACAGGAAGCCGGTCGCGGTGATCAGGAAGCGGGTGGTCAGGTTTTCGCCGCCGGCCAGCGTCACCCGCCAGACCGCGGCGTCCTCGTCCCACTCGGCGCCTTCGACGGTGGTGTTGAACCGCATGTGGCGGCGCACGTCGTACTTGTCGGCGACGTCGGCCGCATAGGCCTTGACCTCGGCGCCCGGCGCAAACAACCGTGACCACCCGGGATTGGGCTCGAACCAGTACGAGTACGTGGTGGAGGGGATGTCGACGGCGATGCCCGGGTAGTGATTGACATGCCAGGTGCCACCCAGGTCATCCTCTCGGTCGAGGATGACGAAGTTCTCAAAACCGAGGCGCTTGAGCTGAATTGCGGCGCCGATGCCGCCGAAACCTGCGCCTATGATGATCGCGTCGAAACGGTCCGTTTTCACAGCCTTGCTCCGTGCTACCTGTTTCCATACTTAACGAATCATAAGCTTTCCCTAAGATACGTCACTCTAATAGGGCGCCACGCCGAGCGCACCTGAGCGTTGCCCGTATGTGACCATGCCGACACCTGTGCGCCCGCTCAGCATTTTCGGCTCACGCGGAAACCAATTCGCCGCACCGGCGTCCTCATCGCGGGGCCGGAGGCAATCCCATTCGGTCCCGCGCGGGTTGCGTCGCGCGCGCGGGTCGTCGTCGCGGCCCGATATCACCGAGTGGTGTTGAACGGAAAAGAGATCGAAGGTTACACCGCCGAAACCCGTTTCGCCCGTTGCCATGTCGCCGCCCCTCTGATTGGCAGAGTCCCGCGATCTGCGGCTACCCTCGACAGACGAAATCAAACGACGGCTTAAAGTGTTTTTTGGTAACCAGATGCGCACTGGCCGCGTCGGTCCGATGGAGGCGACGGAGCCGCTATCCACCGCATGCCGGCGCGCGCCGGTATACAGGAAAACATCACGAAATGGTCGGCAAGTTGACAGTTTGGGAGGGGCTCGCATGGGCACGTTGGACGGCATGATCGTGCGTCGCATTGTTCGTTCTTTTGGTCCAGCAGTAGTTATCGCCGCATCGGGCATGGCCGCCTCGGCCGTCTCCGGTTCCCTCATCCCCACCGCCGCCGCCCAATGTCCCGACGTGCAAGTGGTCTTCGCCCGCGGCACCGGCGAAGAACCCGGCGTCGGCCCCACCGGCCAAGCCTTCGTCGACGCCCTGCACCAACGCGTCGGCGACCGCTCCTTCGACGTCTACCCCGTCAACTACCCCGCCACCGACCAATGGGACACCGGCATCGACGGCATCCGCGACGCCGGCGCCCACGTCGTCTCCATGGCCCATGACTGCCCCAACACCAAAATGGTCCTCGGCGGCTACTCCCAAGGCGCCGCCGTCATGGGCTTTGTCACCTCCGCCGCCGTCCCCGAAGGCATCGACCCCGCCACCGTCCCCAAACCCCTGTCCCCCGACGTCGCCAACCACGTCTCCTCAGTCGTGCTCTTCGGCATGCCCAACGTGCGCGCCATGAACTTCCTCGGCGAACCCCCCGTCGTCATCGGACCCGCCTACCAAGACAAAACCCTCAAAGTCTGCGCCACCGAAGACCCCGTCTGCTCCGACGGCATGAACTTCGCCGCCCACAACACCTACGCCGACGACGGCTCCATCATCGACAAAGGCGTCGCCTTCGCCTCCAGCCACCTCGGCCTCGGCGGCCCCGCCCCGGCGCCGCCACCCGCGAGCGGAGGCTTCGGCAGCTGAGTCAGCCGGCCTTGGCGCTGAGGAAGGCGACGATCCCCCGGGTGACCGCGGCGGCGTAGGCCGCCCGGCCGTCCGCGCTTTCCATCCGCGCGGCGTCGCCCGCGTTTTTCATGTTGCCGAGTTCGACCAGCACCGCCGGGTATTGGGCCAGGTTCAGCCCGGCGAGGTCGTCGCGGCCGTACAGGCCGTCGGAGCCGATGTAGTTCGCCGGCTGTAACCCCGACTGGGCCAAGGCATCCCGCATCGCGTGGGCCAGCTGCACGGCGGGCCCGGCCTGAACATCGCCCAGTGGCGGGCTCGAGTAGTTGACGTGGAATCCGCTGCCCGACGGCGGTCCCCCGTCGGCGTGGACGCTCACGATCGCGTCCGGGCGCATGGCGTTGGCCGCGGCCGCGCGTTGGTCGATGCACGGGCCGACGCCGCCGTCGCCGTCGCGCGAAAGCTGGGTGCGAACGCCCATCTGGTTCAACTGCTCGGCGATCAGCCCCACCACCGCCCAGGTGAACGCGTGCTCGGGATAGCCGTCGCCGGCCGCGGCGCCCGAGGTCTGGCACGGCTTGGTGCCGCCGCGACCGTTGGGCACCTGCTGGTTGATCGAGGCGTCGTTGACGGCGTTGTGGCCGGGGTCGAGGAAGACCGACATCCCGGCGACGCTGGCGGCCGCGCGCGGGGCGGGCAGGACGGCGGCGGCGCCGAGGATCGCCGGCAGGACACCGGCGATGCTCAGGACGTCGCGGCGTGATCGCGGCCCGCCCGGGCGATCGCTCACCGGGCGATGGTAACAACCGGCGCCGCTACATACTAAAAAGTATGTTACGGTCGTCGGCATGTCCGTGGTCGACAGCCGTCCCCTGCACGGCATCACCGACGAATTCGTGGCGCGGCTGGCCGAGCGCGCCGAGGAGGCCGAGCGGCTGCGGCGCCTGCCCGCGGCGACGGTGAGCGATTTCCGGCAGACCGAGCTGTTCCGCCTGTTGCTGCCGGCGCGGTTCGGCGGCCTGCAGGCCTCGTTTCCCGAACTGCTGCAACCGATTCGGCGGATGGCGCACGGCTGCGCCTCGAGCGCCTGGACGCTGGGTTTCTACGCGCTGCACAACTGGATGCTGTCGTTGTTCGATCCGCGGGCGCAGGAGGACGTGTTCGCGTCCGGACCGGTGCTGGCGCCGGCGCCCCTGGCCCCGACCGGCCGCGGCGTCCCGGCCGACGGCGGGGTGCGGGTGACCGGCAGGTGGGCGTGGGCGACGGGGGCGATGGACGCCGATTGGATGATCGTCGGCGCGCTGATCGAGCGCGCGGACGGGATCGACCCGGTGCTCGTCGTGCTGCCCGCCGACCGGGTCGAGGTCGTCGACACCTGGCACACGGCCGGCATGCGCGGCACCGGTTCGCATGATCTGGTCGTCGACGACGTGTTCGTCCCCGAGCATCGGTTGGTCGCGGTGGCCGACATCTACGGCGGCACCGCACCCGGCGCGCTGGCGCACGGAGTCCCGACGTACCGGTGGCCGATGGTGCCCGCGCTGGCGCTGACGGCGTCGATGCCCGTGCTCGGGGCGGCCGAACGGGTGACCGAGCTGTTCGCCGAGCGGCTCGGCGGGCGGGTGCTGGCATACAGCGGGGTGGCGCAAAAGGATCAGCCCGCCGCGCAGATCCGGCTCGGCGAGGCGCGGGTGCGGCTGAGCGCGCTGCGGGCGTTGATCGCGGCGACCGCCGACGAGATCGAGGGCGATCGTGGTGAGCGGCGGGCGGGTGAGCCGGTCGGTGCGCGGCGATGCCCGGCTGGCGGCCGCGCGCACGGTGCACGAGTGCCGGGCGATCATCGCTGATCTGTTGGAGGCGGCCGGCGCCAGCGCGCATTTCCTGTCCAGCCCGTTGCAGCGCGCCAAACGTGATGTGGACATCGCCGCGGGGCATGTGGTGTTCGACTACGACACGAGCCGAGAGTTGGCCGGGGCGTTGGCGATTGGCGCGAAGATCTCACCCATCGCCATGATCTGAGCCGGCGGTTCTCGCCTCGCCCAGCATCACGGCCAGGAATCGTTCTCGCTGGGACAGCGATTGGGCCTGCTCGGCCGAGCTGGTGAGGTGCAGCAGTCCGATTCCCGCGGCGAAGGTCAACTCCGCGCGCAGCTTGGCGTCCTCGAAGCTGAACCCGTAGTCGCAGTAGGCCTTCACCACGGTGCGCAGCAGGAGCCGGTCCGCCGCGCGGATGTTTTCGGCCGCGACCGGGTCCAGGCGGGCCCATTCGCGCATCGCCCGCTCGAGCATCCAGTACTGGGGGCTGACCAGCGTGCGCGTCAGGGCCAACAGGCGCTCCCGGGGTGGCAGCTCGTCGAGCTTGGACAGCGCCTGGCGGTCGCGTTCGAGGAATTTGTTCCAGGATTCGACGAGCGCGGCCCGGTAGTGGTCGATGTCCTCGAAGTGCCAGTAGAAGCTGCCGCGGGTGACGCCCGCCTGTTGGCAGAGGCGTTCGACTTTGAGTGCGCGCACACCCTCTTCGGCGAGCACGGTGTAGCCCACCTCGAGCCAGTCCTCGGCCGACAGGCGGGTCGACGGCTGCTTGCGCACCACCACACCGTGGAGATTACGGGAAGGCCGATTGGCCGGTGGGGGAACCGCGGGTTACCGTCGCCTCATCGCGTCGGCGGCACGGGAAGCCGGGCGGTCTCGTCGAGATCCACATCGAGCGCGTTGAGCATCAGGGCCAGGCCCGCGTAGCGGTTGATGACCATCAACGCCTCCATGGTGGCCTCCGAGCCGAGGACTTGGTGGACCTGGGCGAAAAGCTCGGCCGCGACGCGGCGGGTGGTGACCAGGTCGGTGGTCAGGTGCAGCACGGCCAGCTCGGTGGGGTCGAAATCGCCGGTTTGCCAATCGGATTGGGAGGTCAGCGCGTCGATGGTGTCGCTGTCGATCCCGACCGTTCGCGCGACGTCTCTGTGCTGGCCGAGCTCGTAGGCGCAGTCCATGAGATAGGCGGTGCGCAGGACGATGAGTTCGCGCAGCCTTCTCGGCAGCACCGGGCTGGTCAGGGCGGCGTCGCCGGCCACCATCCAGCGGGTGAACACCTTCTCGGCGTTGGCCAGCGCGCGGTAGACGTTGAGATTGCCGCGCCGCGCGGTCAATTCGCGGGCAAGCTCGGGCATGTCCTCGGGTTCGCGGTACGGGATGCGGGTCATGCGGGGGCGTCGATGTCGAGGTCGACGGCGTTGAGCACCAACGCCAGGCCGTAGTAGCAGCTGACGATCATCAGCAGTTCGGTGAGCGCCTCGTCGCCGAGCAGGGCGTGGGCCTTGGTGAAGGAGTCGTCGGACAGGCGGCGGGTGGTGCACAGCTCGGTGACGGTGTCGATGACGAGGCGTTCGTCGGCGCCGAACCCGGCGTCGTCGAGGGTCGCCTTGTCCTGGAGGGCGTCGATCTCTTGGTCGGTGAGCCCTGCCTTTCGGGCGAAGACCACGTGCTGGGCGACCTCGTAGGGCGACTCCTGCAGGTGGCCCACCCTCAGGATGATCACTTCGCGCATCCGCGGGGTGAACGTCGGGCTGTCGAAGAGCTGGCCGGCCATCTGCGCCCACTCTTCGAATACGTTGGGGGCGTTGGCGATCAGGCGTAGCACGTCGAGGGTGCCGGGGCGTTCGAGGAGCTCTTTGATGTGTTCGGGTTGCTCGTCTGCGTTGGCGAGCGGCATTCGGGTCACGCGGTTTCCTTTCGGCCGGGGTATCTCGAGCTTAGTTCCGGCCGGTGGCAGGAAGTGCGCGGAACCGATAGCGAGCCTGTCACGAATTTTGTGTAAGTCAGAGGTGATTTGACTACGAATTGTAGTCTAACACAACGGAATTCGTCCCGGGAACAGTCTGGCGAGTGTGTTCAATGCCACAGTCCAGTTGTACGTTCCGGTGCCCGAGAATCCTCCTCTGTCGCTGGAGATGTTGCGCAATCCGAGATACAGCAACTTCATCGCGGCGTCCTTGTCGGGGAAATGGCCGCGGTTTTTGGTGATCTTGCGCAGCTGGAAGTTGATCGACTCGATGGCGTTGGTGGTGTAAACGATCTTGCGCAGCTCCACCGGATAATCCAGGAACGGCACGAACTCTGGCCAGGCGTTGCGCCAAACGTCGATTGCCCCAGGATATTGGGCCCCGTAGGCGGTGTCGAACTCTTTGAGCGCGAGCTCGGCGGCCTCGGTGGTCGACGCGCCATAGATCGCGCGCATCGAGGTCGCGACCTTCTTGCGGTCCTTGTAGGACACGAAGCGCATGGCGTTGCGGATGACGTGCACCACGCAGGTCTGCACCACGGTGTCGGGAAAGGTCGAGCGGATCGCATCAGGCAGCCCGGTCAGCCCGTCGCAGCAGGCGATCAGGATGTCGCGCACCCCGCGGTTGCGCAGGTCGATGACGACTTTCTGCCAGAATTTGGCGCCCTCGGAGTCTTGGATCCAGACCCCCAGGGCGTGTTTGCGGCCCTCCAGATCCACCCCGATGGCCAGATAGGCCACCTTGGTCGTGACCACCCCGTTGTCCTTGATGCGCAACCGCAGCCCGTCGATGTAGAGGATGGGATAGACCTCATCGAGCGGGCGGGACTGCCAGGCCTTGATCTCATCGACCACGACGTCGGTGACATTAGAGATCAGCTCGCGCGACACGGCAGCCCCGTACACCTCCTGCAGATGGGCTTCAATGTCGCGGGTGGTCATCCCGCGCGAATACAGCGACAACACAACGGAATTGATGTTATTGAGTCGGCGGGTCTTCTTGGGCACGATCGCCGGCTCGAACGATCCGTTGCGGTCGCGCGGCACGGAGATATCCACTGGACCGTTGACCGTGGACACCGTCTTCGAGCTGAACCCGTTGCGCGAATTGCCCGACCCGCGCCCGGCCAGATCCCCGGACTCATAGCCCAGATGATGAGTCATCTCGGTCTGCAGCGAGCGCTCCAGCACCGCCTTAGTCAACTCATTGAGCAAACCGTCCGCGCCGTCGATCGGAGTGCCCGACTTCACCGCATCCTTGATCAGCGAATCCAGCGTCTCCGCCGAAAACGTCTCGGCCAGCCGCCGCGCCGCCGACTTCTCCTCAGCCGACGACTGCGTGGTCTTCGTCACAAAACACTCCTTCTGTCCGCCCCAACGGCGGTCCGATCTTGGACCACCCCGGACTTACACAGATGGAATGACACGCCCCCGATAGCGCATGCGCTGCTTTCGCGCGTTCACCTTCGTCCATGGCGCCCGCCGTAGTCAGGTCACTTCGTCCAGCCCGAGGGACGCCACCGTCACACCTTGGAGCTGCCCGACGCAGGCGGGTTCAGCAATGTCACCTATCGGGGCGTGCAGATCGGCAACGTGACCACGTCGGGCCAGCCACCATCGGCGCAAAATCCACACTGGCGATTGGCACCTCGCCCAAGATCCCCGCCGACGTGCACGCCACGGTGCGCAGCCATGTCGGCGTTGGGCGAACAATACGTCGATGTGGTGCCGCGCTCAGAGAGCGCGCCCCATCTGCGCGACGGATCGGTGATCGCTGCGCGACACCAGCATTCCGCGACCGATCGGGCCGATGCTACGCCGATCACACGTTTCGGAATGCAATCAATCCCAAAGGACTTGCGGGCCGTGATGATCCATCCGCATAGCTGTCTGGCCGCAGTCTGGGCAGGAGGACCCGTCCCACGTGGGCGCGAGGCAGTCGCACTTTGGACAGGGGTATTCGCCCCTTTTCTGAGATTCCCAGCCGTCGTCCCAGGCATTGAGTCCCGTACGAGCGGTCACGATGCCGTGCTCATGGCAGACAACAGGAGTGACGACATCGGCGGAGAAACCATAATCGAAGTCGCGCGTCACGCGTGAGGCGCGATACCCACACGACTCGCATACGTAGTCAGCAGCCGACCCCATAACAAGCAGTATGCATTCATCGGGCCGCCGAAAGCCTATTCAGCAACGGATCGAGGCGCCCCGCCACCCTCCGCGTGAGCGCGTGTATAGCGAGCCCGGTCACCCTCGGAGCTTCGCGCCCTTGCCCCTTCGGCGTTCTAGCGATCGGTGCTGGCGCGCCTTCTCGTGATTCGAAACCGCTGACAGCCTAAACTTGATGTCCATATAGTGCCGGCATGGAGATTGACCTCGTCTATGTCAAAGACAAGGGACCCGTTGCCCACATTTGGGACTACCTAAAGGACCGTACAGACCACGCGCTCTGCGGTCACGGTTACCAGGATCCGCTTGTAATCGAGGAAAGGGGTCGACCCCGAGCGGTGTGCCGCGCCTGCCAAGCCCTTTCTCCCCGAGCCGAAGTCGTACAGTGGCGAGAGATTGCTGAAGAACTGCAGACGTGGCCCGACGACTACGAAGCTCTTCGTATCGAGTACGAAAACCTATGGGCCGAATACGAAGATTTATGGAATACGTACCAGAAGCTATGGACGCACTCCGAAAACCAGCGACGCGAAATCCGAAATCTGCGCGCCAAGGATGGTCGCCCGGCCAAAAAACCGTCTCAGAAGCGGCCTCCCCGACCACCCAAACAACAGAAGTTCTCCAGCGGGGTCAGGGCAAGCAGCCGCGAATCTCCACGCAAACGGCCCAGGGTGAGGCTGTATGGATAGCGGGCGACCTCCAACGAGCTAGTACGCGAGGTGTCCACGACTGCCTGAGTAGACCTTTAGAAACGAATGCTGTCGCCGAAGCGGGACTCGTCCTGGAACAGGGGCGAACGCCGCGGCGGCTTAATCGTCACGGTGTTCGCCCGCTAGTTTTACTGGAAGAAGTTCAGGCCGAAGGGAACTGGTAGATGGATGATGATTTCCGGGCACGGGACGTATGGTTCGACATCCCCGCAGGGAGTGTGCCGGACATGGCATGCCGTGGGGCACGCAACGGCATGCCGGAATACGTAGGAACGGAATATTTCCGACCCGAGTATTTCACTGCACAGTTGAACGATCGCCGGATCACTGAGCTGCGGCTATGGGGCCGTCAGGTCAAGAAGGATGGTTCGCTAGGTGTGCGCCACCTAGACTACCTGTGGCAGTGGGATTAACCGCAGCACTGTGGCGACCGGAACCTCGGCATAGCACGGCCTGAAATAAAGCCATGTCGTACCCGTTCGGCTGAGCACTCAGTAAGGGGTTTTGGGAGTTTCGGCAGGCGGCAGTGGTGGTCGGGACTTGTCGTTTTGCTCGTCGGAGTACGAGGCGACAGTGGGGCGAGTGCGTCTGCGCCTTCTTTAGGACACCGACTACATCCGCTGAGTAACCGCATTCAACCGACGGGCCGTCCCATCTACGTCGTTGTGAGCCACGAAGGGGCGGTAGGTCGTATATCCGGCACCGCCAGCCTAAAGATTTAGATCTTAAAGATTTAGATCAGTTTGATGACCCATTTGGGTCAAGCACGTCTACCTAATCCTGGGGCACCCCCACGAACGATGCGAACGCCTCCATTTGGCAGGGCTTTTCGAGCTGCTAGCTTACCGTAATCACGTGTTTCGTCCCAATCTTTCAGCAGTTTCTTGTTTCCCTTGGACGGCCTATGCATTCCTTCGATGCCTATCAGCCGATACAACATGTTTCGTGCTTGGCGGAGTTCTTGAGACGGTCGACCTCTGCCGCGTGTGCTTAAGTGCTGCTGCTCCAAGTAACCGATGTATTTTCCGAGATGCTTGCGGAACTTCTTCTCTTCCGGTGAACAACGTCGAGGGTGACTCTCCCGAAGCCGGAGGACGTGGGCGTAAAGGGGCTCAAGATCTTTGAGCGTTAGGTCAGGTGGCTCAACTTTCGCGGTGGGTCCTGCATGGCTACCGCTTCCAAGTTGCTTTCTCGAAGTGCGACGCGACATGGCGAACATGCTAACTAATGGGTACGACACTGTGACTGAAACGAGCAACGCCAACGTCCCCGCCGATTTTCGGGAACGTCAATCGACGTTGGTGCCCCGCTTGACAACTCGGTGCCCACGCAGGGTTACGCCGCAGCGCTCAAGTTCGGCATTCCAGCCGTTCTCGAGACCGATCGAGGTTGGGTTTTGGTACAACCCCGCGCGCACTTCTGCAGCGGTCAAGCGGCGGTACATGGGTACCACCGGGTCGTCGGGGGCGAGAAACTCTTCTTTCCGATGCAGGAGCGGCCTATTGAGGCGTTGCCCATACGTTTGAAAGCTTGACTCGAGGCTGGCCATCTCGACGCCGTAAGTCCACTCCAATGTGGGGTGAGGATCGGTATCGAACTCGGGGTAGGAAGACCACGAAACGCGCCGTCCACGATGATCTAACTTCAGAATGTTCCATCCGTCGGGCCGACCTGCAGCAACAAAGCCACAATATTCGTAGAGCCGCAGAACCACCGGGACTTTCTCAAGGGCTCTCCTGTGAACGTAGAGGGCCGTCGCGGTCATCTTGCCCGGCGAGTTCTGCATGGCCCCGCGGATATAGCTATCATCGCGAATCTTCGCCAACAAACGATCCGCTCGAGCACACGCCTCGCGATAGCTCTTGAAGCAGTGCTTGATGTCCGCCTGGATGCCGAGCGGGAGAGCTCCCAACGACGCCCGACCATTGAAAATTGATGTCCCCAAGTACAACAGCGTGTCGAGCGTCGAGCGTCGCAAGCCCTCGGCGACGCGATCGGCTGAAGCACCTTTATTAATCACGTCCAGCAGAGAACGGCGAGAGATTCTTCCTAGCAGCGGTAAAAGATGATCGGGGATCTCCTCGAAAAGTGGTGGACGGCCACGCTTCTCGGCAAACGAAATCACCTCGGCAACCGCAGACACATAGTCTTCGCTGGCTGCCCACTCGAACTCTGTGATCGCTCCTCGGGCCAGATATGCAAAGCGATCCTCGTCCTGGCGAAAGGCATACACAACCCCCGGCACCGGTGAGACACAACGTCGCCCGGTGATCTCTTCGACGATTTTTCGGATCTCGCTTGGGGTGAAGAACCGCTGGAAAGTGTTGCGGCTGCTAACGATCCCATCGCCAGACTCATCTCCCTTAACCGAACTAAGCTCCCAAGTCAGTCGGCAAGAAACAACCATCACTCTAGTTGCGAGTTGCCATGCCTTACTGATGACGTCCCGACGCTCCTCGGAGTCTTCAATGACGTTCAAGACGTATGTCAGTAACACGACGTCTCGTTCAGCCAGCGGGACATCCGGAGCAAAGTATGGATCCCACCCGTCTGCAGTTACACCTATCTTGCGAAGCCGTGCTGTGTCTTGACCGCGACCGCATCCGTAGTCGAGAACTGACAAGCCCGGCCTAACCACCTCGTCGAGAAGAGCTTGCCTCACTGGCATCGAGAGGTCGCCTCGACCGATTGCCGTGCGTTCCCTAGCGCTGTCCCAACCATTCATTGCGACGCCTCGCCTCCGTCGACTATGGACGCATCTTTAAGGGGCGGGGATGGACTCACATCAAAACCGGTCGCCACTAAACTTCGAAGGCTCTGACGCCGCCAAGCTTCTTCTGAAGCAGATCGTCATGGTAGTCGGCGCGACGGGCCAGGGCTGCGAGCGCAGTCATCAGCTCATCTTCCTGAAGATGGTCGCCAAGAAGATCATACTCGATTGAAACCGCTTTCGGCCCTTCGTAGTACACCCAACGGCCGAAGTTTGACGCCACATTCAAAGCGTTCAATTCCTTCAGTATTTGCTTCGTCTTCCCATCGACATTCACGAGAACGTGTGAGCTGATCGCGACCAGCGTCTGGCTACCCCACTCCTTCAGGTCGATCGCAACACCGGCACTCGAAAATCTCAGGTATATGCCCCCACTTGGGGTTTCGCTCCAACTAAGGGAGTTTGCTTCCAAGATTGCCGTAATCTGGCGCAACACTTGCTGCCGAGTCATCGACTCGACTCCGTTGTCGTCGTTGCTCGACTAAGCATCTCGGAATGCCTCTTCACATCATGTGTGTACCTGTTCGGCAAAAACTCCAGCATCCAACGCATTAATGTCTGCCACGCATCCACGGCTTGATCATGATCGAATCCAGTTAACTGACTTACCTTTTGGCGGACCTCACCGAATCTTCGCGGCTGCTCCAAGTGCTGATCAAGGTCTCGGAAAATCGGCTGGCAACCCAGCCTATGACCGACCAGCAACTCGAACTGCCGCTTGTCCAAACCAACCGGTAGATCGAGGACAGCCAGGTCTACTGCGGCCGCAGTTGCTGATCGTGAGGTCAAGGAGCCAGGGCCATTGCAGTAAGCCAAATAAAGATCCGAGGGCATACGCAGCTGGGGAACCCACAGACCATGCTGCCTGGCAGACGGTTGCATCTCGGCAGGTTCCAAAGTCGGACCTGGCAGGAAGCTTGCGATCTCATCGACCTCATGTGCCAATTCTTCGGTCGCCAAGGTGCTTTCTTCCGATAAGCACTGTTCAAGCCCTGTGACCCTGTCGCGGCTAGATAGAACCAAAAGCTCGAGATTCGGGTTCTGTGACCAACCCATCGCGGCGGCTGTGAGATTGGCCGAGCCTAGAAGTACGTCGCTTTCATTTCGATAGAACTTTGCGTGCAGGCGATTGTGGAGGTAAACACTACCTCCACGAGCGTTAAGCACTTGTAGCACTTGCGTGTCTGAGACGCCAGCTGCGACCTCCTCGGGCCTCCATCTCGTATACAGGGCGACCTCAACATGACCTGGAACGACCGACATCACGCGCTCAACCACAGCCCTCTTGGCGAACGGGGCGCACATTACGAATTCGCGCCGCGAAGAGGCGGCAAGTTCGATCAGATCCCCTCCGGGTTCAGTCATTGCCCGATTCTCGAAGCATCTCGATGACTCGCCGTCCCCAAAGAAGTCGCGCATCTTCCGTAGCCCTCTTGATCGATCCGCCAGGAAGAGCATCTTCGTAAAGCGCCCACGCGCTCAGCAGCACTTCGCAGAGCTTCTTGTACGGCGAGGAGTCCTTATTTTCTTCAAAAGGTGTTGGCATGCTCGTAAAGAGCTCATGGGTCGAATTCAGCGTGACAGTTATCGTGTTGCCTGCCGAGCGAATAGTAAAGAAAGCATCCGAGTCAAGGGGCCGGCGGTTGACTGCGATAACAACACCGCTCGACAAGGTTAACGCCCTCAGCTGACGGGGGGCAGGGGATGACGTAATATGTGCGGTCCGCGCATCCGGTAAATCTACTGGCGCAGCAGTAGGGGGCGAGTGCGATTTGACGCTTGCGAGCATCCATTTATGGCCCGGTTGCCAGACGAATTCATGGGGTTCCTGCCACAGTATGGCGTCACACTCGCCGACGTCCCGGCCCAACGCGGTTGCTATCTCCGTCACCGATAGCGGCGCCGCAGCCTGGCTCAAGACTTTAATGATGTCGTCTCGTGTCGTCACCATGCCGTTGTCCTATAAGCGACTCGTCAAGAATGCTTCTGCCATGCGTCCCCAATCATGTCTGATATTTTGCGTCAGCCGGCGCGCTTCGTTAGTCTGCTCATCCTCATAGCGGGCCCAAGCAAACAACATCATCTCCAAACCAGCTTGCGCCGACAAGAGCTGCTGCCTGAGTTTGTCGGGGTCCTCGGGGAGGTCTTTAGGATCGCGTGCACCTAGCAGCAGGCCATAGGCGGGATGGTCTGTATTCAAAGTGACCAGCAAGATTCCGCCTCGAGGCTGCACTGAGAAGAATGCCCCTCCTTCGAGCGGAGCAACTTCAACCCGATATTTCAGCCCTTTGTCAATTGTCTCCGCTGCCAGGATTTCCGCAGACTCACGCGAATGCCCTAGATGCTCAAGCTGATCGGCTACATCAGCTTTCCGCTCGTCGGCCGGCTTACTCTCGTCTTCGTCACTGCGTCCTCGGTGACCGTCCTGTTGGCGTCTGCGAACTGCATCCGTCGCCTGCTCTTCAACACTTTCTTCGGCGTGCCGCGTACGCCGCCGCCTGCCTTCGGCTTGGGTCTGGATCATGCTGCGCATTTGCTTGATGTTCGTCTGAACGCGGTGCACGATTTCAAGCAATGGCTCGAGCGGATCTTCTTCGTCTCTGAGCGCGGCTCGGGCAGCAGAGATCGACCCGGCATGCTCTTTAATGATTGCGCTCGCATCAATTTTGGCGGCCTCCGCGAAGTTGCGGGCAGACTGTTTGTTGTTCGAGACGCCGAACAACTCATCAAGGCCAGGTTCAAACGAGACCTCTACGCCCCACCATCGCTCGCGGGGTTCGTAGGTTGTCGTCCAGCCAGGATCTAGTTCAAGCTCCCTTCCCGCCCGAACAACCGAGACACCTACATTTCGCCCGGCATGCTGTCCGAAGGGGAGGCTGCCCGTCGCTTGGCCCCCTGCACTATCTCGAGCTTCCTCGGACGCTATCGAGAATTTGATGCTCACAACATGGTCTTCGCCATGGAAGCGAACCACCTGTTCAACCACATTGCCTTCTTCCGACGGGAACGGCCTAAACATGGGCTTGGTGTCGAAAGGCGCCGGACAACTTGTATTGGCCATCAGGTAGAGCGGATCGTTGGGCTTGGCGAAGCGCTCAAGCAAAAGGCGTTTCGCATCGTCATAGAGGAAGCTCTTGAGAACGATCGATACCCGGCCATCATTGATCCAGTACCGGTACATCCGACCAATCAGCTCTTCGGAGTTGTCAATCAAGGCTTTCGAGGTTCGCCACAGCACTCGGTCGACAGCACTCCACACAACGAGCGTGCCGGACTTTCCGAACGCGCCTTCGCCAGCTGCCGTCCGCCATACCTCGGGGATTGCTTTGCGCTGAGGAGCCGGCAAAACGCGCATTCGACCGGCATTGATTTCAGGCAGATCGATGTAACTGTGCAGTGCCTCATCCACGCCATCGGTCCAACTCCATACGTCGACTCGCTGGCATTGTGAGATCGAGGCACTAGGTAGTCCCATTCCAAAACGTCCCATACCGTCTTGTTGTCCGCGATCAAGGTGGGTTCCGTTGCCGAATTGGAGCGCGATCTGGAGAGTCTTTGCGTCCATACCCGATCCATTGTCGAGCACGGCTACTTCGTGTAGACGCTTCCGAGTCCTTTGCTCAACTTGCGATTCGCGATCGGCGCATAAGAGTTGAACAGTCTTTGCACCTGCCTGGATTGAGTTGTCCATTAATTCGGCGATTGCGTATGCGGCGTTCTTGTATCCGTTGTCGCGCATCGCTTTTACAGCCAGCGCCGTTGGAACAATGTCGAACTCCGCAGAGGTCTCGGTCACCATACATCCTCCCAGTTATCAAACGCTTCAGCCATGTTGCAAAAGCCCGGCAAGCGCGTGTCAACAACGGTCGCGACTTCGGCCCGCTTGTTGCCACCGGCCTTCTCGCCTCGAGTTGCCCTTCCTACCATCTGACTAAAGAGCACAAGGCTTTTCGTCGGCCTTGCGATAACAGCGGCGCTGGTTTGCGGGGCATCAAAGCCCGTGGTCAATACCCCGTAGTTGACTATCACCCGGGGCTCGTCACTTGCATCCCTGAACGTCGAAATGATTCGAGCGCGCTCGTGGGTCGGCGTTTCACCGGTGACCGCATACGACCAGTACCCACGCGCGCGCAGCACCGTCGCAAGCACCAGTGCGTGATCCTTGGTAGCAGCGAACACAATGATTCGATTGTGCCGACCACACATTGACTCGGTCACGCTCAGAATCAACAGATTTCGCTGTTCGTCTGCGGCAAGGGCACCGATCACTCGGGGCGGAATGTCAAGGGAATCCTCGATTTCCCGTAGCTCCTGTAATGAAAGCTCTGATCCGGCGCTGTATTGAAGCTGAACAAACTTTGTATCTGCCAGATAGCCCTCGTCGATCAAGAAGCGCACCGGGTTGTCGTATCCCTCTACCTCCAGCGACACTTTAGACTCGTAGAAAAACTTCGCTAGACGTTCGTCCTCATCGACGTCGTTCCAGCTTCTGCCTGGTGTTGCCGTGAGACCAAGCAATGGTGTCTGCGTTCCGGACTCCGTCAGCACATCGAGAATCAACTCGTACGTCGGCGCGATTGCCTGATGCGCTTCGTCCATGACGACAAGGCCGACGCGCCCGGCGAGAGTCCCAATTTCCGTGAGTGACGCGCGAACGGAGGCATAGACCTTGGCGAGGCCTGCCACGATGATCCCGTCCTCAAGGATGGGAAGTTTGAGAGAGTGTGGACCCCACCAACGTTGAACTTCCACGGGGCGAACTCCACGTGAAGCCCATGCTTTCTGAAATTCCTCGACAGCTTGTTCACAGAGCTCTTCGGAATGCGCGAGCCACACTACTAGTGTGGGCTCTTCTTGATTAAGCACGTCTGAAATCACGGACATCGCAGTCCGTGTCTTTCCGGATCCAGTCGGCATGTGCAACATGACCCGGTGCGGTTCATGCATCAGCCGCGCTAATACTCTTCGTGCCGCCAAGCGCTGATGCGCGAAAAGGGCGTAAATTGGATTAATGGCTTCGTGCGCTGGGAGCAAAGCTCGCTGCTCGGAATCGTCGGTCAGGGCGAAGAAATCGAGCAAGTCAGTCGCGCGTGCAGAACCACGCCGTACACTCATCGAGCAGAGAACGTCGTACGGTTCACCCGAAAGCCCGAGGCGTCGTGCCAACATTTCGGCGTCAGACGGAGGTAACAACAGCAAGAGCTCACTGCGTAGCTGCGCGTCCAGAAGCATGCTGGCCGGCGACCGCAAACCCACGGTTATCTCACTCAGGCGTTCAGGTCGAGCCAGCTTCGCGTCCAGGCCCGCAAGCAGGCGGACGATATCGCGCCCCACTAGCTGTTGCAAGAGTTGGTCAGAAGCCCGACTGATCAGTTCCTCAAACGTAATCACGGATGGAACCATCGAATCGCAGCCTACGCATCACTTTTCACCATAGATGTTCTAACACAACGCAAAATGTGATGTGTACTAGTTGGCAGGATTTCTAGGGATCTTGG
The DNA here is from genome assembly GCF_035666375.1 of Mycobacterium sp. 5-140-3-2. NCBI lineage: Bacteria > Bacillati > Actinomycetota > Actinomycetes > Mycobacteriales > Mycobacteriaceae > Mycobacterium > Mycobacterium sp. 5-140-3-2. The sequence continues at coordinate 2,225,643 of NZ_CP142025.1, read as the reverse complement.
CTAGCTTGACATGCCACGGGTCATAGCGCACATACCGAGCACTGCATCGAGTCGTCGTCATCATCAAGCGCGTCGCCAAGGATCTCCCATACGGGGCGATTCTTTTTCCGCTTCGTCGCTTGCTGTTGAGCTTCTTCGTGACGGGCCAAGATCTCCTCGCGCCGTGCAATCAGATCGGGGAGCGACTCCCCTCCCGACCACGTGTACTGGCGACCCTTCATCGCATACTCACCGAAGGAGGCATCTCCATCCGCCCCGGCATCCCGTCGGACTTTCGTCTCGATCGCTATCGCTCTTTGAAATAGGTCGGGATGCTTGTCCGCGAGCCCAACCCACTCCGCCTTGCGCTGGTAGAAGCAAAAGTAACAACCAGACCGGGTACGCCACTCGTAATACTTCGGGAGACCGATGCCTGCCTCGTCGAGGATTCGGAGGACGCCATCGTGGTCAATGTTCTCTTCCACAAATGGCAGGACTGTCCGAATGTTCGGCTTGGTGCTTACGTAGCCTTTGCGGCCGGACTCGTCGGCGCGGATAGCCACGTACGAGACAGCATGATCATTGCCGATCCACTCTTCGAGGGGTTCGATCTTCATCTTCTTTGTGCACCAGCGCATCTGTGGAGATGGAAGTGCCCCTCGGTACACATCGAACCAGTGATCGAAGCCCTTCTTTGCATTCAGCCGAGCGATCGGCTTCCCCAGGGCGGTCTCGAGACGGTCAAGGTACTCGTACGTCTCTGGAAGCTCTGCGCCGGTGTCGCAGAAGAAGTATTCCATCTCGGGTACGCGGTCACGCAGATACACCGCCAGCGCACTCGAATCTTTGCCACCGCTGATCCCGCATATATGGCGAATGACATTAGCCATAGCGCTTGTCCTTCCCTACTACTTCGCGAATCTCTGCGGATTCGGCCGGCTCAAACTCTTCGGCCAACCTTGCCATGAGCATCCGACAAGCGGTGGGTCGCGGAACCCCGCCGTCCATCAACCTAGCGATAAATTCGTCGAATAATGGAGTGATTGCACTTTTTTCGTGCTCTGTCAGCGACAACAGCTGCACCGCCTCGGTGCCGTCCGGCGAGGTCAGTGTCATCCTGGTCACTGAATACCCATGCTCAACGTTGGACGCGAGACGCTCATGCAGCAATGCCGACGTCCTCCGTAGAGCTCCTCCCATTTCAGCAACCCTCAACGGATAGCGGCTGGCGATCTCGTCTGTCCAGACCCTCGGAGCTTGACCATCGCACACAACCATTGCGACGTTTTCCAGCCACTGCTGATCCTCGAGCGGGCGTTCAAGCGCGCCAATAAATGCCTTGAGTCGCGGCTCAAGGACCTGGCCATTGAGGCGCCTTGCGTCTGCCGCTAGCGCATCTTTCAGTTCCGCTAGCGAGCCCCTGGAAGCTGTCGCATGTGCGAGTTGTCGTTGCACTGAATCAAGCAGACGAGGATAAGCATCTCGAAGCTCACGAATCGAAACCGTGAGCTGGTCGGCGAACCGCTCGATATCGCTTCGCTCTAGCCGGCTGCGCCCAGCAAAGGACTTCAGCCCAAAAATCTTTGGCAGCGTCTCGAAGAGCAAGACGTCAGGCTCCGCCGCTTGGTGGAAGGCGTCGCGAACCGCGATCGATTGCGCAGACAACTCAAGATTTGTCTTCTGGGAGTAAGGCGGCAAGTTTCGAAGTTCACGGTATATAGCGGTCACAACATTCAAGAAGGTGGGCCGTCCGTGACCGCTAATGATGCCGAGCCGGTCCACTAGACAGTCGATGGCGATTGCCCTTCTGCCAGTGGAAGTTTGGGTGTTTTTGATGGAGAAATTAGCCGGGTTCTTGGCAAGCCGCTCAGCAACAGCATCGTCGATCGAGAGTACGAGACTTCCGTGTTCGTAGACGGCGATCTCGTCACTTCGCGCGACAAGTCCGGCGATCAACAATATCGGGATGATGCCGTCCTTCACGCCGAAGGGTGGTAACAACAAATGTGATCCAATGTCTTTCAGACAGAGACGCGAGTCGACAGCGCCGTCAAAGGCCGAATTCATCGCGGCCCAAAGGGGTTTCCAACGCCGATCAGTAGGTGGCTGGATTTTCCAAGTATCGCCCTCTGCCAAACGGTGAATCCCGGTGGATCGGAATATGGCCTCGTACATGGCACGATCTGGGCCGTAGCCTTCGATCGAGAATGCCTCACGGTCCTCGTGTGCGAGGAGCGCGTCAATGAGGAACCGTCGAGCCTTTGCGCCCTGGCTTGTAAGCTCCCGGCGCGCAATCATTTCATTTGCGATCCGTGGCGTGTCGGGGTAAATGACATCAGCAACATCAGAAAGCAACGCCGATGGTCCACGTCGCGGGTCTAGCGAGCGACCGGAACCCGCCAAAATCCAGTCGGCGTCGTTGTTCCAGGTCTGCGCGATTTGGATCTGCAGCTTTTGTTGAGCAGCCGACACGCGCTCGACTAGTTCGCGCCGTGCAACCCAGTCGGCGCCCTCTGCCTCTGCACTTCGGAGGGCTGAATTCAAAGCTGCCGCATCGATCGCCGCCTGACGTACCGTGGAAACGTCGTCGGGGATGACGTATACAGCGGGTCTTCCGTCAGATGGTCTAGGCGCGAGACTCAGATCCGCAAGCGAGTTTGTCGCATAGTAGACGATCCCATCCCACTGGGAATCGAGTACTTCGTCCGGTCCGCCGGTTAAAGTACTGAACTGTCGCTGGAATACCCTCAGGACCCCGGTGCGCTGACTGTGGCGTCCCGCGACAAAAGGTTCAAGCTCAACTGCGTCCCGGAGCAGATTCGCAAAGTCGGCATCTTCGTATGAGTGCCTCGCTGCATCGATCACTCGCCGAAGGTTGTAGTCAGACCCGTGCCAAATCCGATACTCGTCGGAAAAAGCTCGGTAGGTAATCAGTCCGGCCTGGACCAGCGACTCGAGCACAGCGCCAGGGTTCGGTGAATCACCTGAATCGTCAACTGAATTCGCGGGCGCAAGCGCTAACTCGAGCAACTGCCGTGACGCACGAATGCGGCCTCCACTCGACACAAGATTGAGGACACCGATCGTCTTGACCGCCTTGAGCTGAGCGGGCGTCAGGCCGGCAGTGTCACGGATGCGCGTCTCAATTTCAATCCAACGGCTCGCACCATCTGCAACACCGATCATGCTGCTAGACGCTTCGAGGAAGTAGTCGTAAAGCTGGTCGAGGCCGACAAGAGGCAACGCCTTCTTCGGCTGCCAAGCAGCGGCCGCAAGAAATTCTGGGACCGCACACGGTTCCGTTCCTGCAAGGAACGAGAACAACGTTCTTTCGTTCTGGCCATATCTGCTGCAGAGCTCGGGCAGCACTGCCAACGCGATCGGGTGCAAAGGTACCGCTGCAGCGGCATCGTCGATCAGTTCGCGCAGCCCGAGCGACTCCAGCTGAGATCGGTGCGTCTGCACCCACTGTTCTGCCGCTTTGCGAACTGTCGGGCGATGCGTGATCGCCGCAGCAATTAGCCTTCGCGACTGTTCCGCCGTTTCAACGTACGGAATGTCTTGGAAGCGCCCTTGGACCTTGGACCACTCTCTGCGTCGAGCTGTCGAGCCGTCTTGAACATACTCATCGAAGGAAAGATGCTGCATGGTGACGATCACCATGGGGAGAGCATCTTCTCCCTGGGTCATCTCTGCAAGTTCCTGGAGTAGGAACGGATCCCCCTCGCTGCCGGACGACGCAAAGTACTCGAGATTCTTGCCGAATTCGTCGATTAAGAGCAGGAGAGGGCAAGATGCTGACATCTCCCGTATGCATGCTCGAATCTCTGTCGCGCGCGGTGTATGGGTGTGTAATCCGAAGGACGCTGGCACGATCGATTGCCTAGGACCGTACTGCCGGACAGCCCCGCCATGTAGCGCACGGGCGATGGTCGTTGATACTGATTCGCTGTGGGCAGTCGCGAAAGCGCGGATGAATCCTTGTCGTCCAGCGTTGACTGATCGCATCCCTTTGCGCAAAAGCGAGTCGACCGACGGATCAGCGGCCGCCAAGATCGAATGCGCGGTCTTCGACTCTTCACTCGATGCACTGGCAAGAAGCCCGTCAAGAAATACGGCGAGCGAAGACTTTCCGCCTCCGTGCGGACCCGTGATTGAAAAGGTCCGGCCCGCAGCGGAGTCGTGCAGGCCATGGGCGATACGCGAAATGACGTCGAGAGCTCGGCCGGTAGGTACGTACCCTTCTATAGCGTTACGTCCGTGATCTCGCTCGACATTGGCGGATCGGCTGAATCGGCCATTAACAGTGATGAAATCGGCTAATAAGCCACTCACGCTGCGTCACCTCGTTGTTCCGAACGTGCACGGCTTTGCTTCCTTACAGAACGCTCGATCTCAGCGTCCGACTTGCACGGGTTCGTCGCGGCACTTCCCACCAACGCCAGTCCCGACTCGGATACAAGTTTAGAAACTTTCTGTTCCCGCCTGGCCGCAAGCACCTCCAGCGCAACGTCCCCCGGACTAGTGCTGATTGTCATCTGCCTGGACCCGGCTGGCCTAGCCAGACCTAGATGACCTACGACACTTGCCGATTCGTCGATTGCGTCTGCAATGTCCTGCTCCGCAAGCTTCATGATCCGCCCTGGCGAACCGGGGTCGGCGGTCAGACGGGCAAGGGAAATGGTCCGGCTCCCGTCACCCCCGCGGCACAGGTAATCGAGGCACGCATAGGTTATTGCCGTCGCCGACAACGTAGGCTTGCTGCCGATAACCATGCGATAAGCATTTTTCTTCGGTCCCGGAGAAGGGCGGATCAGACCTAACTCCCGAAACGGGGAATCAAGCAGGTCATCTAGTATCTGACGCCCTTGAGTCTCACGCCGTGAGTACATGCGCAACAGGCAGTCAACGTCTTTTTGAAGGCTGCTTGTCATGGGCTGAGACCATGTTGTCGCTGCTATCTCGTCAGTACAGAACTGAAGCAGTTCAGCGTCCGTGAACTCCACCGCCCCAAAATCGTTGAAGGCAAGGCGCCAGACAGGGAGGACCGAACGTGCCGAGATCGCTTGCCAATGCAATATCCACAGAGTCGCCGGGTCTTCAAGGTAGGGATCGAATCCGCACCGTTCGTCGAGCAAAGCCCGACCTATGTGGGTTGGCGTATATACCGATTGGCGTGGCCGATCCGGATGCGGCCGCCGCGCAATCACTTTCGTGGCGAACGACCAGAACCTGATCGCCTCTACCATGTTCTTGCCGACCCCAAGCTCAACAGGAGCCGACTGTTCGTTGAAGATGTTCGGGTCGGACGCGGCCGCGTCGTAGCCTTTCTTGATCCATCCGAAGCGCGGGTGGAAAGTTTGATGGTTAGCGAACATTGGTGTTGCTGCCTGCTCAAGATTCACCGCTTGTTCCTCCTACGCTGCAGTCATGTCGCGGACACGCGATACCGCTGCGACGATCGCGTCGGCAGCGACGTCAACCTCGTCCGAAGTCGTCGGACGCCCGAGCGATATACGGAGCGACTCCGAAGCTTCGGTTCCAGTCATTCCCATCGCCAGCAATACATGCGACGGGGTCGGTGATGCGGACTGGCAGGCGCTTCCAGATGACACAAAAATGTCAGGCATCGATGCCATCACTGCCTCAGCATCTGCGCCCACAAAACGCAGGTTCAGTGTATTTGATAGCCGTTCCGCATCCTCTCCGTTCAGCAGGACATCGCCGAGCTCAACTTGAAGTCGCCGCAATAGGTTCGCGGCTAAGTGCCCAATCCGTTGCGAGTCATTGTCCTGTTCTTTCTCAGCGAGCTCAGCCGCCAGACCAAAACCAACGATCGCTGGCGTGTTATGAGTGCCTCCTCGGATGCCCCGTTCTTGTCCGCCGCCAGACAAGATTGGGACTATGCGCTGTTGAATTCGCCGATCTGCAATAAGAGCGCCGGCCCCTTTGGGGCCATATATTTTGTGACCGCTGCAAATCATCACGTCGGCAAGATTTGCTGTATCACCCAACGGCGCCTTTCCCAAGAGCTGAGTGATGTCGACAAAGTTGAGAGCACCCGAGCGCCGGGCGATTTCCGCCACGTCCATGCCAGGAGATACAACGCCGGTTTCGTTATTGGCTGCCATGACTGCAACGACAGAGACCGAATCATCGACGAGACATTCGAGTGTGGATAAATCAACGCGGCCTGCGTGGTCGACCGGCGCCGTACGAACGTTACCCTCCACTAGCCGCGCTCCGAGCTCCGCCCCAGCAAGAATCGCCTTGTGCTCCGTCGCCGAAACCACAACGTTCGGACGATGCGCCGCGCCGAGCATTGCACCCACTATGCCGATCGCCGCAGCTTCCGACGCCCCGCTTGTGAAGATCACGTCCTGTGTGGGCCGGCGCAACAGGGAAGCGACCCTGCTTCGAGACTCTTCAACAAGCTCCCCCGCCAACTGTCCAGCCTTATGATGCCTGCTGGCAGGATTGGCGAACGCCTCGAGTGCCTGCGCCAGCCCAGGAAGGACCCGCTGGTCAACCGGCGTGGAGGCATTGTAATCGAGGTAGACCATCGATGAGATCCTATTCGTCCAGTTCTGAAATCGGGGACGCCACGCGGGCATAGCCACCATCGCACAGGGGTACGACAACGTAGCTTCTAAATGAATCGGCATGCCACGGGGCCTAGGTTCGGGTTAGTGTCACCGCCCTCAGATCGCTAGGACTGAGTGCTCCCTGGTACGTCAACCACGACACATTCCATTACGTACGGCAGCCACCCAGGTCGAAGCCCAGAACACTAGTGTGCGGAAAACCTCTACAGTCTCCTGGCCTACTTGACTGTCGACCTGAGGTGGTACGAAGTTTCGGGCCTGTCGGCTTTAACGTTGCAGCTACACTCATCGACGAACCTTTGACGTTGTGTAGCACCCGCCAGGGTGGTCCTCGCGCTCATCGGCTACTCACCGTGCCATTGGTTGATGTGGCATACCGGGTCGTTTCCATCGACGCACCAGTTTGCAGAGGCGAAGCAAGGTGAAGGGTTAACAGCGTGGAAGCAGAGTACAACTCGACGACGTTAGCAAAGCTGTTCACACAAAACGACGCTGGAAACCTCCGGCTGCCCCCCTTTCAGCGTCAGTTTGTCTGGTCACTTGAACAGCAAAGAGGCTTGGCTACTTCCGTGCTTCTCAATGTCCCCTCCGGTTCTCTACTGCTTCTCCGTGGAAGCGGCATGGTCTTTCCTGGCCGGACGCTCGGAAGCCGACAAGTTGACGAATTGCAAGAAGGCCACGAATACACCTTCGTCCTGGACGGGCAGCAGCGACTCTCAACGTTGTACCAAGTCTTCGCAGACCCCCTCAGCGGAGAGAACTGGACTACGAAAGTCGACCAATGGTATTGGCGGCTGCGCTACCGTTGGGCCCTGCAAATACAGCCCGAGGAGGGCGCCGAGGATTACTTTGGATACAAATATCTGAACTTCACACAGTTACCTACGGAGCCTGAATCTATACGAGATCGGCTTCGAGAGTTGCGCATTAACAAAACAGGGAAAGTCCCCTGGTATCACCCTAGCAAGCCGGCGACGCACGCTAACCGACTTAGCCAAACTTCGAATGCAAGCGCGCACGGACTGGTGCCTCTTTGGGAAGTGGCTACACCGCCTTCTGCGGAAAACGACCCACCATTGCATCAACTGACGCTTCAGCATCTCGGCGAACAACGAAGAAGAGAGCTCGAAGCAGAAATCAAAGATGGTAGATGCCAAACAGAGTTATTGGCCGCTCTCCGTCGGGCGCAACCCTTTCTTGCCGAAGAGCCAACTCAATCTGATCTGATTGCTGGACTACATAGCCTAGCAGCTAGATGGGTGGAGACGCTTTCGCAATTTATTGGCAAACGCGCTGACTACGGTATCCCTTACGTAGAAATCGGACCGGACCAACTGGACCGCGCAGTCGTGATATTTGAAGCTATGAACAAAGGTGGTACTCCTCTTGCAACTTTCGATCTTATCACGGCGAAAGCGGCGAAGGGCGATCTGAGTGAGAGCCTCGCCGACAAGTTATCGCAACTCGTGACTGACGAGAAGTTCGAGCTTGACGAGCTTTGGGGAGACAATCATGGTTCCAAACCCGCTAGTTGGTCTATTGATCCAGCGGGCGGCATTGCACTGGACAATGATGAACTCTCTGTTCGATTCAAAAACGCGTTTCTTAATGTTATGTCGTTACAATTCAGCCACACCCAGGGTATCGATGCCCTGTCGACAGATGCGATAAAGCAAAAAGCTATTCTATCGATGGCCCCCGACGCCGTTCTACACTATTGGCCGCAAGCGGGAAGGGCAGTGTTGCGGTCCTGGGCATTTCTGCAATTCAGATGCGGCATTCGTCGAGAAAGCGATCTTCGTAACCAGTTGCTGTTGCTGCCGATCGCCCTGTGCCTCTCGTCGGAGGACGCATTCAAAGATCGCGACCGGCTTGACCGCATCGAATATTGGTATTGGTGTTCGGTACTGACCGGGACATATAAAGCTAGGCAGAATGAAAACGCTGTAAATGATGCAAAGAACCTACTTCGATGGCTTGACGATAACATAGATGATCCTTTTTCTGCCCGGTTCGATATGGTCCTCGCCGACCCCCAATACTCTGATGAAAAACACTTCTCAGAACCGATGAAGAGGCTGGTGTATCTACCGACGTAGACAAGTATCTTCTGCAGTATGTCCTCAGTCGCTGCCCCCGCGACTTACTACCCGGCGAGGACAATCCTGACAGTGCGCCACGGCTGACCGCTTGGGGCGCCGACGATCTCGAGGATCATCACCTAATTCCACTCGCTCAAGCTAAAACGGTGAATGAATCGACGCGCGACCTTCGGAAAGCAACCGATGGCATCGGAAGGGTGCTGAATAGCCCGCTAAATCGGACTTACGTTAGTCGTTCAACTAACCGACGGATCGGTCCGTTATCGATCCATCAGTATGTCAAAGATGTTACCGATATTGCAAAATCGGACCACATGATAGCTATTCCGGAGATGGGGGATGTCGATAATTTTGAGGACAACGTGCGCGCGGCCTTAACTAACAGATTTATGATGATTAAAACTGCAGCCCTCAACGAGCTCGGAAGTCTTCGAAAATATTAGATATTGCTTCGATCGCAACTTTGCTCAGCCAATCCAACTACGGCCGCGCAGGCAACGCATTCAACCACCCAGCCGACAACAACTCCAACAACTGCCCATCCGGATCCCGAATCATCGCCGCGCCCGCCGACACTGACGAATCGACCACCGATCCCCCGAACTCCGCCACCCGAGCCAGCACCCCCGGCAGATCCGACACCGAGAACGAGATGTGCGTCAGCCCGATCTGGTCCATCACGCGCTCCGAGCCGGCGTGCACCTGACGCTTCGAGTAGTCCATGAGCTCGAGCACGAACCCGTCCCGCACCAGATAGGTCGCGTGCACGCCGAGCGGCTCGGGCAGTCCGACCAGCTGCGACGTCGCATCATCGGGCGGGTCGAGCCCCCACCAGAACTGGAACCCCAGCAGGCCCTCGTAGAAGCGGCGCGACCGCTCGCGATCCGTGACGCACAACCCAACATGATTGAAAACCGTTCGATGACTACTCAACCCAACCTCCGCAGCAAGTCAGACCCCTGACGAATGCAATCGCTACCGGCCTTTAACCAAGCTTCTCCACGCCACGCGAAAGCGTAATAATGCAAAGATAAACCAATAAGCGCCCGTCACCGCCAACTAAGCAGACCGCTTCCGTGGGAGAGCTTCGATGGTCACACGCCCGAAGGTCCGGCCCGAGGCCACCGTCGACTTCGACCATCACTCCGACGCGTTCAACCTCAACGAGCTGGCCGTCAACGCCGAACTGCGGCAACGATGTCCAGTCGCCTGGAACGAGAACTACGACGGCTTCTGGTACCTCAGCAGCTATGACGCCGTCAGCCACACGGCCCGCGACGGCGACACCTTCGCCCACAAATACGAACCCAACGCCCCCGACGGCGTCGACTACCAGGGCGAGATGGGCGTCCCGCGCCCCGACGGCCAGCCGGCCCTGGGCATCGGCGAGGTCGACGGCCCCTACCACCAAGCCCTCCGCCACGCGCTGGCCCCGTTCTTCTCCCCCGGCGCCGTCGAGAAACTCAAGCCGTTCATGGAGCAGTCCGCGCACTGGTTCCTCGACCAACACATCACAACTGGACAGATGGACCTGGTGCTCGACTACGCCAGCCCGGTCCCGGCCATCCTGACCATGAAGCTGATGGGCCTGCCCTACGACAATTGGCACTTGTACGCCAACCTCTTTCACTCCGTCATGGCCGTCCCCCAAGACAGCGACGAGTACGCCGACGCGATCGCCAAAGTCCCCGCCATGATGCAAGAAGTCATCGAATTCGCCACGGCCAGACGCAGCAACCCCGAAGACGACCTGACCAGCTTCCTGCTGCACTTCGAATTCGACGGCCACCGCCTCACCGACGAGCAGCTGCTCAACATCCTGTGGAACCTCATCGGCGGCGGCGTCGACACCACCACCTCGCAAACCGCACTGACGCTAAGGCACCTGGGCACTCACCCCGACCTCAGACAGCAACTCATCGACCATCCCGAGCTCTACCGCACCGCCACCGACGAATTCCTGCGCTACTTCTCGGTCAACCAAACCCTCAGCCGCACAGTCACTCACGACGTCGTCCTCGGCGGCCAATGCCTGAGAAAGAACGACCGGGTCGTCCTCAGCTGGCTCTCGGCCAACCACGACGAAACCGAGTTCGACCGGCCCGACGAGATCATCCTCGACCGCGCACCCAACCGCCACGTCGCGTTCGGGCTGGGCCCGCACCGCTGCATCGGATCGCATCTCGCCCGGCTGATGTCGGCAGTGATGGTCAAGGCCGTCCTCGACCGCATCCCCGACTATCAGGTCGACGTCGAAAACGTCCACCAATACCTGGGCAACCCGAGCATGACCGGGCTGGGCAAGCTCCCGGTCACCTTCACCCCGGGACCCAGCCGGGACACGTCACGCCCGTGGTGACAGCTCAAAGCGCTTGAGCGACAACACCGTCCACCAGTTCCTCGGGAGCCTGGGCAATGCCCACAGCGCGCAGGTGGCCACCGATGGCCAGCGACGCGATGCCATGCACCAGCGACCAGAGCGGCCCGGCCACCTCGCGGGGATCCTGAGCCGCGACCATCCCGGCCTCCTGGCACCGGGTGATCGCGTCGAGCAGGTCCCCGAACGCCTGCTCTCCGGCCACCGCTAGGCCCTGCTCGGCCTTCAGCGACACCCCAAACATCACCTGATAGTGATCGGGATGGGCGATGGCCCACCGCACGTAGGCGCGGCCGAGCTCGGTCACCCGTGCCTTCGGATCCGACACGCGATCGGCTGCCGCGGCCAACTCGGCGTGCAGGTCAAGGAATCCCTGTTCGGCGACGGAGGCCAGCAACTCGGCCTTGTCGGCGAAGTGCCGGTACGGCGCCGCGGCACTGACCCCGGCGCGGCGCGCCGCCTCCGTGAGGGTGAACCCTTTCGGCCCCTTCTCGGCCACCAGCGACAGCGCCGCGCTGGTCAGCGCGCGCTTGAGATCGCCGTGGTGATAGCTCTCCCGCCGGCGCACGGTCGACCGCTTCACAGCCATGTTGACGACATTAACATTAAGATCTATGTTAATGGCATTCACATCGGCGACCAAGGAGACGACATGACGAATCTGCTTGAGACCACATCCACGCTCGCCGGCACCCGCGACCGGGAGCGCACGGCCGACCTGCTCGGCCAGGCCCTCGCCCAGGGCTACCTGCAGATCGACGAGTACGACCGACGGCTACAAGCCGCTTTCCAGACGCAGACCGACCACGAACTCCGCGAACTCCTCGCCGACCTGCCGGTCGATCGCATCCGGCGCCACGATCCCCGCCGGCGCGCCGCCCGTGTCGCCGCGGCCCGTCGCGGCGTGCGCGCCCACCTCGCCGCGTACCTGGCCATGGTCGTCATCGTGCTCACCGTCTGGGCGGCCGTCGCCCTGACGACCGACGCCACCTATTTCTGGCCGATCTGGCCCATCCTGGGTGCGGGAATCGGACTCGCCAGCCACGCCGTGTCGATACCGCGACTCAAGCAAAGCCGTTGGCAACCAGCGCTTTCGGCCGTGCTTGCACCTGGATCGTGCGCAAACCGCTATCACATCCGCTAGCCCGCTCGAAAGACATGTGCCACCCGCCGCGTTGGCATGGCCGGGTATGCCGAAGACGTTGCCTTCCCAGTGATTACGACGCCGTCGCGTACTGCAGGACGGGTTCCGACGAATCGACGTGCCCGTAGCTGATGATCCGCAGCCGGTGCGGGCGGACCTCGTAGACGACGCCATCGACCGGATTGGTGACATCGAATCCGTCCTCGACGGGCTTGGCGTTGGAAAGCTCGATGTGGGCGCCATCGCGGATCCGCTCACCGCGGTAATAGTAAGTCCCGCTGAGGTTTTGGCACACCACCGCCAGCGATTTGGCGGTGCGCACGACGGCGGCCGGCGGGTTGCCCGGGTCGCAGCGGGCCGTCTCGCCGACGAACCCGAGCCCGTCGGCGCCCTTCACCGGACGCGACAACGTCGGCGTCAGCGGTGGCGGCGAGCTCGACTGCGCGGGAGGTGCGGCCGCGCGCGCTGACGACGGCCCCGGGGAGGCCGAACTGTTGTGATGAGTGCCGACAACGGATTTCACCGACAACACCAGGCCGGCGATCAGCAGCACCGTCGCCACCGCTGTCACCACGAGCGGCGCGTGGCCTACCATCAGTCGGCGCGCGGGCCGCGGCGACGCAGGGGGCGGCTCGGGGGCGTCGCCGTCGGGGCCGGTATCCGGAAGCGCGACCGCCGGGAACGGACGGGTGCGCGGGAGCGGGAGCTGGCCGGCCCCAACGGAAACCGGCTCGTACGCCGCGAACACCGCTTCGCTGGCGGCCCGGGCCAGTGAACCGGCCGTATCAAATCGCGCCGTGCGCTGTTTGGCCATGCCTCGGGTGATGATGTCGTCGTAGTCCCGGCCGACGCCGCGGCGCATGATGCTGGGCCTCGGCGCCGGCGACAGCAGGTGCGCGCTCTTCAGCTCCCCCGCGTCCTCTGTCTCGAATGGCGGCTGCCCGGTGAGGCACTCATAGAGCACGCACGCCAAGGAGTAGACATCGGTCTGCGACCCGATGCGGCCGGTGGTGAATCGCTCGGGCGCCATGTACGTGCGCGAAAGGGACTCGTCCCCGGCGGCTTCGGCGATGCCGAAGTCGGCCAGGTAGGTGAAGTGGTCGTGGGTGAGCAGGATGTTTTCGGGTTTGACGTCGAGGTGCACCAGCCCGGCGGCGTGTGCGGCGTCCAGCGCGCGCGCCACCTGGGCGGTGATCGATGCCGCGCGCGAGGGCTCCAGCGCGCCCTGCTCGCGCAGCAGGTCCTTGAGGCTGCCCCCGTCGTCAACCAGATGCATGTCGATGAACGGCACCCCGTCGATCTCGCCGAAGTCATGCAGCGGGAGGACGTGGGGCTCCTGCAGGCGCGTCACCTTGCGGCATTCGCGCCAAAGCCGTTGCTGGAAGCCAGGGTCCGCGGCCGTCTCGCCACGTAATAGCTTGAGCGCGACCATCCGGTCCTTAACCGTGTCGTAGGCCCGATAGACCTCGCCCAGGCCCCCGGCACCGATCAGTGATCGCAGCTCGTACGGCCCGAACCGGGTACCGAGCCGCGAACCGCGGGACGAGGAGGCCACTGCGCAATCCTTTCGCAACGTCGAAGACAGTCCAGCCCGCGTGTTCCCGAATCGGGCGTCGACATAACGTGCGCAGGCTCACGCGTGTCGCAACCGCACGGCAGCGCCGCCCGCAACTACGGTGCGCCGCCGTCCCCCACACCCCGATACAGTGAGTGGCTGTCCGACGGGAGAAGGTGGGCCTTCGATGACCGACATGGCAACGCGGTTCGCGACGATCGTCGGCGCGCACCACATCCTAACGGGCGACGCCATCTCCGACGACTACGCACACGACGAGGTGCTGACCAAGCCCCCGCAACGACCCGCGTACCTGGCCAAGCCCGCGACCGCCGACGAGGTGGCACAACTGCTCAGGGCCGCCACGGACAACCACGTGCCGGTGACGGCCCGCGGCTCGGGAACCGGCCTGTCGGGCGCGGCGATCCCCCGCGCCGACGGCCTGCTGATCTCGTTCGAGCGCATGAACGCCGTGCTCGAGGTCGACGTCACCAACCAGGTCGCCGTCGTCCAGCCCGGCGTGACGCTCACCGCACTGGACGCCGCGACCGCCGGCACGGGGCTGCGGTACATGGTCCACCCTGGCGAGCTGTCCTCCAGCGTCGGCGGCAACGTCGGCACTAACGCCGGCGGCATGCGCGCGGTCAAATACGGCGTCGCCCGCCACAACGTGCTCGGCTTGCAGGCGGCGCTGCCCACCGGCGAGATCATCCGCACCGGCGGCAAGATCGCCAAGGTCTCCACCGGCTACGACCTGACCCAGCTCATCGTCGGCTCCGAGGGCACCCTGGCGCTGGCCACCGAGGTGATCGTCAAGCTGCATCCGCGCCTGGACCACAGCGCCACCGTGCTCGCGCCGTTCGCCGACTTCGACCAGGTCATGCAGGCGGTGCCGAAGATCCTCGCCAGCGGCCTGGCGCCCTACATCCTGGAATACATCGACAACGTGACGATGGCCGCGCTGGTCCATACCCAGAACCTGGAGCTCGGCGTTCCCGACGACGTCCGCGACAGCTGCCAGGCCTATCTCGTTGTGGCGCTTGAGAACCGGACCGTGAATCGGCTGGACGAGGATGTCGAGACGACAGGTGAGCTGCTCGCCGAGCTGGGGGCCGTCGACGCCTATGTGCTCGACGGCGGCGCGGCGCGCAAGCTGATCGAGGCCCGCGAGAAGGCGTTTTGGACGCTCAAGGCGCTCAACGCCGACGACCTCATCGACGCCGTCGTGCCGCGCGGCGCGATGCCGAAGTTCCTGTCCGCCGCACGCGATCTGGCGACGGCGGCCGGCGGTGCCGCGGCGGGATGCGGGCACGCCGGCGACGGCAACGTGCACCTGGCCATCTTCTGTCCGGACGCGGTGACGCGGAAGAAGCTGTTGACCGACATCTTCGCGCTGGCAATGGAATTGGGTGGAGCGATCTCAGGCGAGCACGGCCTCGGCCGCGCCAAGGCCCCGTACTTCGTCGAGCTCGAGGATCCCGTCAAGGTGGACCTGATGCGCCGCATCAAGGCCAGCTTCGACCCGGCCGGGATCCTCAACCCCGACGTCGTGTTCGCTTCGGGCGACGCGTAATCCCGCTCGACGCTTTAGCCCACTAGCACGTCGTCAAGCGCCCGCAGGGCCGCCGCGGCGCGCCCGATGCCGTACTCGGCGCAGAAGCGAATCACGTCACGGACGTCGTCGGCGCTGAGACCGGCGTCGAGCGCGAGTTCGACGTGCCGGCGTAGGGACTCGTCGAGATCCTGCTGGCCGACATCGGAGGTCAGCGCCATGATGGCGCGCTCGCGCCTGCTCAACAGGTCCTCCGACCACGCCCGGGACAGCTGCCAGTCGACGAATTCGGCGGTCCATTCGTCGGCGATATCGAGGCGCCCCGCGGCGTCGTTCACCGCGCCGGGCTCGGGCTGTTCACCGAGATCGCTTGTGTCCAATCCGATCTCGGCCGCGATCTCGGTGAGACGGGCCAGCGCGTCCGCCGCCGCGGGATAACCCGAGTACGGGGCGACGAACCGGATCGCGGCCAACAATTCGGCGTAGGTAAGACCGTGCATCGTCGCCGCCGTGACGTGCATCCGGAAGGCCAGGCCCAGATGGGCGCGGCAGATGTCGAGCGTCACGGTCTGCAGCAGCTTTTCGCGAACGCTCGTCCCCGGCAGCCCGAACGTGAACGCGCCCACCTCGAGTCCGAGCTTCTCGAATTGCGGATCCAGTTCCCCCAGCGGGCTGCTCGGCAGGTCCATCGTCAACGCGCCGTTGCTAGTTGGTTCACGATGTCGAGGCGGAGGAACTCCGGCGCCTTGATCACCCTGCGCAGCATGAACCGGATGAACGCCGGCATGTCGGTCGCGTCCTCGTCGCGGAACACGACCGGGGCGCCGAGCTGATACCGCCGCCTCCGGGTCTGTAGTTCGCAGCCCCCGGCGGCGAGAACGTTGCGCACCCAATCGGTTTCGGGGCCGTACGTCAGCGCGATCACAAATCCGTTGTGGCGGCGGAAAGCCCACAGCGGGGTGCGGAAGGTGCGCCCCGATTTACGTCCGCGATGGACGACGATTGCCCATCCCGGCGCCCACGGGGCGATGTACTTGGTGAACCGATTGAGGCCGATCTTGTTGGCCCGGGCAACCCATCGCGGTGCTGGCATCTCCTTAACTCCTCACTTGGGGAATTTATGGATCGAGGCTAACGCTGCAGCATCCGGAAGTCAACGACTGTAGAATTTCTGGATTGTGCCCCCCATTGGACGACGCCCGGGCAACCCCGACACCCGGAACGACATCGTGGCGACCGCTCGCCGGCTGTTCGCCGAATCGGGATACGACAAGACCTCGGTCCGCGACATCGCCGCCGGCGCCGGCGTCGACCCGGCGCTGATCCGGCACTATTTCGGCAGCAAGGCCGAGCTGTTCCGGTCCACCATGGGGTGGCCGTTCGACCCGGCCGAGGTCAGCGCGCGCATCGCCGGCGGCGATCGCGAGGAAATCGGCGCGCGCCTGACGCGGGTGTTCTTCGAAGCATGGGAGCGGCCGGACTCGCGCGCTTCCCTACTGGCAATCCTGCGGGGCGCCGCCACCCACGACGAGTCGGCCGCCCTGGTGCGTCAGTTCATTCAGGGCCAGCTGTATCCGCAGATGGCCAAACTGCTGACGGGATCGGATGCACAACTGCGTGTCGATCTGGCCATGGGCCAACTCCTGGGCATCGCCTACTTGCGCCACGTCCTGCAGGTCGAACCGATCGCGTCCGCTCCAGTGGACGAACTCATCGGGCGGGTCACCCCGATCGTCACCGCGCATCTCACGCCGCGGGATTAGGCGACCTCGGGACGTCGCGGGCCGGTGATCCGGGGCCGACGCGGGGCGGTATTCCGGTGCGACGCCGGGCGGTATTCCGGTGCCACCGCGGTCCGGACGACCATACGAAGTGCCCACCTCCGAGCGACAACACACTGCCGCGCATCGCGTTTGTCGCTCGGAGGTGGGCAAAAGATATGTCGTCTCGCGGAGAGACGAAAGTGGCGCATGTGACTCACCGGGCCACCGACAGCCGACTAGCTCGGCCCGGTGACCATCGGCATCAGGTAGTTGCGCACGTAGGTGCGGGTGTCGTCAATGGTGGCCAGGTTGATGCCGGTGTGCGGGGTGACGATGAATGACAGCGTCAGCCGGGTGTGCAGTTCGGCAACGGTGCGCAGGTGGCGCTCCTGAGCCGCCGTGGTTTTCGACGTGCCGTAGAGCGCGGCGCGCAGCAGCCCCATGGCGTGCTCGGTGGCGAAGTCGAGAATGGCGCCCGCGTCGATGGTCAGGCTGGGCAGAATCGTTTCGGGCTCGGTGCGGAGCAGCTTCTTGAGCAAGGCGTGTTCGCGCATGAACGTCACCGAGAACAGCGTGCTGTAGACCATGCGATCTTCGAGTGTCGCGCCACGCGCCCAGGCCTGCGCGTCGCCCTCGAGGAAGCGGCGCGCCTCGGCCAGCACGACGGCATCGACGAGCGCCGCCTTGGTCGGGAACCGCCGATACAGGGTGGCGCGCCCGACGCCGCTGCGCCGCGCGACATCTTCCATGGTGGTCCGGCGCATCCCCACCAGCTCGGCCTGTTCGGCGGTGGCAGCCAGGATGCGGGCAGTGATCTCGTCGGGGTTGTCGACCTGCGCAAGCACGACGGGATCGGGCTCGGTGAGTCGCCGCACGAACTCCGCCGTTCGCGTCGAGGTCACGAATCCCTCCTTGCCCGCTCGTCGCGATCGTCGTATCGTAGCCATCGGAACATGCGAGACATTTAGGGTCTCATTGTATCGCAGGGTGCAAGCGGGGTTGATATTCCGGGAGGGATCCGTATGCGTGTCGGACTCAGGGCCCGGTGGGGGGCCATGCACGGCGTGCCGCGGGCGTACTTCGCCGTTCAGGCCCGCCGCGGCGACCCCCTGGCGCGGCTGCTGCGCAGCGGAACGGCCGATGACCGCTATGCGCTGATGGAGCAGATCCGGGCGCGCGGACGCGTGGTGCGCTCCCCGTACGTGTGGGCCAGTGTCGACCATGCCGTGTGTCGACAAATTCTGCGGGACAAGCGCTTTGGTGTCACCGCGCCCAGCGAGATGGAATTGCCCCGCCCGCTGAAGGCGCTCATCGCCAAAACCGACCCCGGCGTGGCCAACCCGGTCGAACCACCCGCGATGGTGATCGTGAATCCGCCCGATCACACCCGCTACCGGCAACTGGTGGCACAAAGCTTCACCCCGCGCGCGATCGACTCACTGGACACCCGAGTCGCCGATGTGACGATGGAGTTGATTGAGCGCATCGCCGCCACACCGCAGCCCGATTTGATCGCCGACTTCGCGATGCAACTGCCGGTCGCTATTATCGCCGAAATCCTTGGCCTGCCGCCTGATTCGTATCCGCGCATGCTGGGGTGGGGCCGCAGCGGTTCCCCGTTGCTGGATATCGGGATCGACTGGAAGACCTACCGCGACGCCATCGACGGGCTGCGCGGCGCCGACGATTACCTGCTCGAGCACCTCCACAGACTGCGCGCCGGCCAGAAGAGCGACAATCCGTTCGGCCGCATGGCCGCCGACGGCTCGCTGACCGACCGCGAACTCACCGCCAACGCCGCGCTGATCGTCGGCGCGGGCTTCGAGACGACGGTGAACCTGATCGGCAACGGCATCGTGCTGTTGCTGCAGCACCCCGAGCAGTTGGCCCTGCTGCACGACAATCCGGACCTTTGGCCCTCCGCGGTCGAGGAGATCCTGCGGTTCGCCAGTCCGGTTCAGATGACCGCGCGCACCCCGAACTGCGACGTCGAAATCGCCGGGGCCCACATCGCGTCGGGCGACATGGTCGGACTGTTCCTCGGCGGCGCCAACCGCGACCCGAAGGTGTTCATCGAGCCAACGACTTTCGATATCACCCGGGCCAACGCGCGCGACCACCTCGCGTTCGCATCCGGCATCCATGCCTGCCTCGGTGCCGCCCTGGCCCGCATCGAGGGAGCGACCGCCCTGCGCGCACTGTTCGAGAGTTTTCCCGATCTGCGCCTGACGGCTCCCCCACAACCGCGAGGGCTGATCAACTTGCACGGATACACCCGGCTGCCGGCCCAACTCGGCGGTCGCAGAACGACTTCCGCCAAACTTCCCGTCTAAACCTCAGTTACGCAACGGTTCTCGACCGATAGCCGGCGTCACGGACGCGTCCACGTCGGTTTCCTCGTGGTCGGCGAGCCAGCGTTCGGCGTCGATGGCGGCCGAACAGCCGCTTCCGGCGGCGGTCACGGCCTGGCGGTAGGTGCGATCCACCAGATCACCGGCGGCGAACACCCCCTCGATCGAGGTACTGGTGGTGCGGCCACGCACCAACACATACCCGTCCGCGTCGGTCTCGAGCACCTCGCGCACCAACTCCGAACGCGGGTCATGCCCGATCGCCACGAACACCCCGCTCACCGCCAACGTCGACTCCGCACCGCTCACCGTGTCACGCAACCGCAACCCCGTCACCGTCTCGGCACCCTCGACCGCCTCGACCGCCTTATTCGTCACAAACGTGATCTTGTCGTTGGCCCGGGCCCGCTCCAACATGATCCGCGACGCCCGGAACTCCTCACGGCGATGCACCAACGTCACACTGCGGGCAAACCGGGTCAAAAACGTGGCCTCCTCCATCGCCGAATCCCCACCACCGATCACCGCGATGTCTTGATCCTTGAAAAAGAACCCATCACAGGTCGCACACGAGCTCACCCCACGCCCCAGCAACTCCTGCTCACCGGGCACCCCCAAATAGCGGGCCGCCGCCCCCATCGCCAAAATCACCGCCCGCCCCCGAACGGTGTCCCCCTCGCTGGTGGTCACCGACTTCACCGCGCCCTCCAGCGACACCGATTCGACGTCTTCCATGCGCAGATCAGCACCAAACCGCAACGCCTGCTCACGCATCTGATCCATCAACTCCGGACCCATGATCCCGTCGCGAAAACCCGGATAATTCTCCACCTCGGTCGTCGTCATCAACGCCCCACCAAACGACGTCCCCTCAAACACCACCGGCGCCAACTGCGCCCGCGCCGCATACAACGCCGCGGTATACCCAGCAGGACCCGAACCAATAATGATCACGTCATGGATGTCGGAGGAGCTCATAAGCGGCCACACTACTGTGAGTCCGGCCAATCCCTCTGGCCGCCAAGGCAACGCCGTGAAGCAGCGCACACAACGCGAGGTTGTGCCCTCACAACGTCTGACCTCTACTGACGTCGGCGCGACTCGTGCACTATGGAAATCGCGCCCCGTGGGTCCAATGACGAACCTGCGGGTGCCCACAGACCCAACATCATCGCGAATGCCCGGTAGCCGAGAAGGCCCGCAGCCCGCCTCCGGCCGCACGCCGCCAATCTGAGCCGCCGCGACGAAGTTCGCGAAGGAGCAACGCATATGACCACCGCACGTCCCGTCAAGACCCGCAACGAGGGTCAGTGGGCGCTGGGGGATCGCGAACCCCTCAACGACACCGAGAAGATCAAGAACGACGACGGGCCGCTGAACGTCCGCGACCGCATCATCAACGTCTACTCCAAGCAGGGCTTCGACAGCATCGACAAGTCCGACCTGCGCGGACGGTTCCGCTGGATGGGCCTCTACACCCAGCGCGAGCAGGGCTACGACGGCAGCTGGACCGGCGACGAGAACACCGACAAGATCGAAGCCAAGTACTTCATGATGCGCGTCCGCTCGGACGGCAAGGCGATGACGGCGCACACGATGCGCACGCTCGGCCAGATTTCGACCGAATTCGCCCGCGACACCGCCGACATCAGCGACCGCGAAAACCTGCAACTGCACTGGGTCCGCATCGAGGACGTCCCCGAGATCTGGCGGCGCCTCGACTCCGTCGGGCTGCAAACCACCGAGGCCTGCGGCGACTGCCCGCGCGGCATCCACGGTTCGCCGCTGGCCGGCGACTCGCTCGACGAGGTGCTCGACCCGTCGGCCGCGATCGACGAGATCGTCCGCCGCTCGCTGAACAACCCCGAGTACGCCAACCTGCCGCGCAAGTACAAGACCGCGGTCTCCGGACTGCAGGACGTCTCCCACGAAACGCACGACATCGCGTTCGTCGGCGTCCACCACCCCGAACACGGCCCCGGCCTGGACCTGTGGGTGGGCGGCGGCCTGTCGACCAACCCGATGCTGGCCCAGCGGCTCGGCGTCTGGGTTCCCCTGAACGAGGTGCCCGACGTCTGGGAGGCCGTCACCCAGCTGTTCCGCGACTACGGCTACCGCCGGCTGCGCGCCAAGGCCCGGCTGAAGTTCCTGGTCAAGGACTGGGGCGTCGAAAAATTCCGCGAAGTCCTCGAAGAGGAATACCTCAACCGCCGGCTGATCGACGGCCCGGCCCCCACGCCCGTCAAGCACACCATCGACCACGTCGGAGTGCAGCGAATCAAGAACGGCCTCAACGCCGTTGGCGTCGCACCGATCGCCGGCCGCGTGTCGGGCAACACCCTGTCGGCCGTGGCCGACCTGATGGAGAAGGCCGGTTCCGACCGGGCGCGATGGACCCCGTTCCAAAAGCTGGTCATCCTCGACGTCGCTGACGACAAGGTCGACGAACTGGTGGCGGGGCTGGACGCGCTCGGGTTGCCGTCGCGGCCGTCGTCGTGGCGCAAGAACACCATGGCGTGCACCGGGATTGAGTACTGCAAGCTGTCGTTCGCCGAAACCCGGGTCCGCACCCAGACTTTGGTGCCCGAGCTCGAGCAGCGCCTGGCCGACGTCGAGTCGCGACTGGACGCGCCGATCAGCGTGCACCTCAACGGCTGCCCGAACTCGTGCGCCCGAATCCAGGTCGCCGACATCGGGTTCAAGGGCCAGTGGATCGACGACGGTGACGGCAATTCGGTCGAGGGCTTCCAGGTGCACCTGGGCGGCGGCCTGGGTGAGCAGAGCGGCTTCGGCCGAAAACTGCGACAGCACAAGGTCACCAGCGCCGAGCTGGGCGACTACATCGACCGGGTGACCCGCAAGTACCTCGAAAAGCGTGACAGCGGTGAGGCTTTCGCGTCCTGGGCGCTGCGCGCCGAGGAGGACGACCTGCGGTGAGCACGCTCGTCCTCACCGCGCACGGCAGCCGCGACCCCCGGTCGGGTGCCAACGCCGAAGCCGTGGCCGACCGCCTGAAGCGGATGCGGCCGGGCCTCGACGTGCGGCTGGCGTTCCTCGAGCTCAACGCCCCGAACTTCGTCGACGTGCTGGCCGGCCTGCCGGACAGCCGCCGTGCCGTCGTGGCCCCGTTGCTGCTGGCCAGCGCGTATCACGCGCGCCTGGACATCCCCGAACAAATCGCCCGCGCCGGCGCTGAGGGCATCCGGCAGGCCGACGTGCTCGGCGAGGACGACCGTCTTGTCACCGTCCTGCGCGAGCGTCTGACCGAGATCGGCGTGTCGCCCCTCGACGACGATCTCGGGGTGCTAGTCGTCGCGATCGGCTCGTCGAACCTGGCCGCCAATGCCCGCACCGCGAAGGTGGCGTCGCGGCTGGCCGCCGGCACCCGATGGGCCGGCGCCGCAACGGCGTTCGCCACCCGGCCCGAGGCGTCGGTGGCCCGGGCCGCCGACCAGTTGCGCCGCCGCGGCGCGCGCCGGCTGGTGATCGCGCCGTGGTTCTTGGCGCCGGGATTCATCACCGACGGCGTGTCAACCTTCGCCCGCGACAACGGCATTCGGATGGCCTCCCCGCTGGGCGCGCACCCGCTGGTTGCCGAGACCGTCCTCGACCGCTACGACGAGGCGCTGGCCGACGACGCCGCGGCCTGAGCTTTTCCCGCCCGCGCCGCCCCTTCCCTTCCCGCCGAACGTCGAGTTGTTGCGGCAAAACGCCCGGAGACGCCGCAACAACTCCACGCTCGGCCAAGCGTCCTACGCCGTCGTGCGGTTGATGATGTGACTCAACAGGTCGCGGATCGCCCCGGCCGGCGGAGTACGCCCGCCGACCCAGATGGCCCGAAACTTGCGGCGCAGATCCAGCTTTGGGATGTGGACCGCGTACAGACGCCCGACCGCCAGGTCGTCGGCCACCGCCAGCCGGCTCATCGCCGCCGGGCCCGCGCCGGCCAGGACGGCGGCGCGCATCGCCGCCGACGAGGTCAACTCCAGCACGGGTGCGGCTTGCTGCATGTCCTCCCCGAGCACCTGGCGCAGCGCCGCCGCCAGCGAATCGCGGATGCCGGAATGGAGTTCGCGGGACACCAACGGCGTCTGCGCGAGTTCGCGCGCGGTCACGATCCGCGACCGTCGGGCCCACTTATGGTCCGGCGGGACGACGATCACCAGCTCGTCCTCCCCCACCACGCAGCTGCCCAAACCCTTTGGTGTACCGGGGTTTTCGACGAACCCGAGGTCGGCGGAGCCGTCGCGCACCGAGGCGATCGCGTGGTCACTGTTGGTGGCGGTCAGGATGACCTGCGGCGCGGTGTCGCCGCGCCGCGCCGCATCGGCCTGCAGGGACAGCAACCAGTGCGGCATGAGTTGCTCGGAGATCGTCTGGCTGGCCGACACCCGGATGCGTTCGCGGCCTTCCTTGCGCAGCGAGCCCAGCCCGGCGTCGACCTCGTGGGCGACGTCGAGCAGGCGAGTCGCCCAGTCCGCGACGATCAGGCCCGCGGGTGTCAGTTGCGAGCCGCGCGTGGTCCGGACGGCCAGGGTGACGCCGATCTGGGCCTCCATGGTGGCCAGGCGCCGGGAGATCGCCTGCTGGGTCAGCCCCAGCTCGCGCGCGGCCCGGCCGAGGCTGCCCGTCTCGGCGATCGCCAAAAACGCCTCGAACGAGGCCAGTTCGGGCAGCCGCGGGCTGAGTGGCATGGTGCAGCGCTCACAATCAAATCGTGTGACCACAACTATAGCTTGTGACACCACAACGCCAGACCTCTACTCACGCCCCGCGCGGGCCGGAAGCATGGGAAACATTGCCGCCCGAAAGGGCCGGTGAGCCGCGCGGATGCCGCCGCGCTAAATTAGCCAGCCTGACCGAGTTGCTGCGGCCCGCAGCCGGCTGACCCCGCTAGCCAGACGGAAGGACAACATTCGTGGCCTACGTGATCGCCGAACCCTGCGTCGACATCAAAGACAAGGCATGCATCGAGGAATGCCCCGTCGACTGCATCTACGAGGGCGCCCGGATGCTCTACATCCACCCCGACGAGTGCGTGGACTGCGGCGCCTGCGAGCCGGTGTGCCCGGTCGAGTCGATCTTCTACGAGGACGACCTGCCCGACGAGCACAGCGGATACCTGCAGATCAACGCCGACTTCTTCGCCGAGCTCGGCTCGCCCGGCGGAGCCGCGAAGGTCGGGCTGACCGAGAACGACCCCGCCCCGGTGAAGAACCTCGAGAGCAGGGCAGAGGCGTCGTAGCCTGCTAATCCGAGACGAATCCACCCGTTTCGTAAGGTGAGGCAATGCGGACAGCTCGAATCATCCACCTCACCCGGCAAGTCGGGTCGCTAGCGGTCACCGTGGTGACCGCGGCGTCCACACTCAACGCCTACCGCCCCCTGGCGCGCGGCGGCTACCCGTCGCTGTACTCGTGGATGGTCGGGCTCATCGTCACCGAGTTGCCGCTGCAGACGCTGGTCAGCCAGCTCGGCGGGCTGGCCCTGACGGCACGGCGCCTGACGCGGCCCGTGCGCATCACGGCATGGTTGGTCGCCGGGCTCTCGGCGCTCGGCCTGCTCAACCTGAGCCGCGCCGGCCATCGCGCCAACGTGCCGCTGACCGAGGCGTTGGACAGCGGGCTGGGAGCCGACCGGCTCACCGAGTCGGCGAGCCTGTGGCGCCGGCCGAGCGGCAGCGGCACCGCCAAGACGCCCGGACTCCTACGGATGCTGCGGATCTACCGCGACTACGCCCACGACTCCAACATCAGCTACGGCGAATTCGGCGGCGCCAACCGCCTGGACATCTGGCGGCGCCCCGACCTCGATCCGGCCGGCAAGGCCCCGGTGCTGTTCCAGATCCCCGGCGGCGCCTGGACGACGGGAAACAAACGCGGACAAGCGCATCCGCTGATGAGCCACCTCGCCGAACTCGGCTGGATCTGCGTGGCGATCAACTACCGGCACAGCCCGCGCAATACCTGGCCCGACCACATCGTCGACGTCAAGCGCGCCCTCGCCTGGGTCAAGCAACACATCGCCGAGTACGGCGGCGACCCCGACTTCATCGCCATCACCGGCGGCTCGGCCGGCGGCCATTTGTCGTCGCTGGCCGCGCTCACCCCAAACGACCCGCAATTCCAGCCGGGCTTCGAAGACGTCGACACCCGCGTGCAGGCGGCCGTGCCGTTCTACGGCATCTACGACTTCACCCGGTTCGACAAGTCGCTGCACCCGATGATGCCCGGACTGCTGATCAAGTCGA
This sequence comes from Mycobacterium sp. 5-140-3-2, assembly GCF_035666375.1. NCBI lineage: Bacteria > Bacillati > Actinomycetota > Actinomycetes > Mycobacteriales > Mycobacteriaceae > Mycobacterium > Mycobacterium sp. 5-140-3-2. The sequence continues at coordinate 2,199,965 of NZ_CP142025.1, read as the reverse complement.
TCATCAAACAAAAGCCCGCGACCCACCGACAGACGTTCGAAACCGCGTCGCCGGTCAACCACATCCATGCCGACGCCCCGCCGTTCTTCGTCCTGCACGGCCGCAACGACTCGCTGGCCTACGTCGAACAGGCGCGCACCTTCGTCGAAAAGCTGCGTCAAACCAGCGCGCAGCCGGTGCTCTACGCCGAATTACCTTTCACCCAACACGCTTTCGACATCTTCGGCTCGGTGCGCGCCGCGCACACCGCGGTGGCCGTCGAGCAATTCCTCGCCGAGATCTACGCCCGACAGCGCCAGGTCGCCGTCGCGTAACCGCTGACGCCACAAGGACTTATCGCACGGTCACGGTCAGCGTATAGACGCACCCCGGCTTGGCGTCCTTCTCCACAAAGCTGTTGTACGTCGCGACGATGGTGGTGGTCCCCGGCCTCATGGCCGCGAACGTCCACGTCTCGGTGCCCGGCGCCCCCAAGGCATCGGAGGCCGGCGGCACGAACTCGTGACTGAGCTGCCTGATGATCGCCGAGTCGCCGATCTTGGTGTCGGGCGTCCACCGGTAGGGCGTGGTGTAGTTCGAACCCAATTCCACGACCAACGTGTTGCCGACGTCGAGGGTGATGCTCTGGTTGATCTCGCTCTGGGTCAGCACTTTGGTCATCGGGACCTGGAGGGTCTTGGTCGACGGCGGATTCCTGGACGCGAAATGGCAGCCCACCACCGACGACAACATGAGCACGGCGACTGTTGCCAGCAGCCTCACCTTCACCAGGTCCCCCTTCAATTCCGCTCCGGAGCCTATCGGTCTGATCCAGACCGAAGATAGGCGCCGACGCCATCGTGCGTGACCGGGCGGGCCGTCAGACGTCGAGCGGCCCGCGCAGCCACCGACCGCGTCATCCGGCAGGATGGGCTGGTGTTTGGCCTCGAACTGATCGTCGCCCTGGTGTCCACCGTCATCGTGGGGACGGTCATCGGGCGGCGCTATCGCGTGGGTCCCCCGGTGCTGCTCATCTTGATGGGCGTGCTGCTGGGTCTGGTCCCCCATTTCGGTCATGTGCGGGTCAACGGCGAAATCGTGTTGCTGCTGTTTCTTCCCGCGATCCTGTACTGGGAGGGCCTGAACACCAGCTTCCGCGAGATCCGGGCCAACGCGCGCATCATCGTGTTCCTCAGCGTCGCCCTGGTGATCGCGACCGCGGTGGCGGTGTCGTGGACGGCGCGGGCGCTGGGCATGAATCCGCACGCGGCGGGCGTCCTGGGCGCGGTGCTCTCGCCCACCGACGCGGCCGCGGTCGCCGGCCTCGCGAAGAAGCTGCCACGCCGGGCGCTGACCGTGCTGAAGGCCGAGAGTCTCATCAACGACGGCACCGCCCTCGTCTTGTTCGCCGTCAGCGTCCACGTCGCGATCGGGGGGGCCGCGATCAGCCCACCCGAAGTGACGGCCCGGTTCATCGGCTCCTATCTCGGCGGCATCGCCGCCGGGTTGCTGGTCGGCGGCGCGGTCACGCTGCTGCGCAAGCGAATCGACGCGCCCCAGGAGGAGGGGGCGCTGAGCCTGGTGACGCCGTTCGCGGCGTTCTTGCTCGCGCAATCGATGGAATGCAGCGGGGTGGTCGCGGTGATGGTGTCCGCGCTCGTGCTGGCCTACGCCGGACCCGTGGTCATCCGGGCCCGCTCGCGACTGCAATCCTCGGCCTTCTGGGACATCGCGACCTTCCTGCTCAACGGCTCGCTCTGGGTGTTCGTCGGCGTCCAGATCCCCGGCGCGCTGCGCGGCATCGCCGGCGTCGACGGCGGAATTCGCCACGCGTTGTTCGTCGCGCTGGTGGTCACCGCCGTCGTGATCGTGTCGCGCATCTTCTGGGGCGAGATCACCACGCTGCTGATCCGGCTGATCGACCGGCGTCAGGTCCAGCGCGAACGTCGGGTCAACTGGCGCCAGCGCTTCGTCACCGTCTGGGCGGGGTTCCGTGGGGCCGTATCGCTGGCCGCCGCGGTCGCCGTGCCGATGACGACGCTGAGCGGCGCGCCCTTCCCGGACCGCAGCCTGTTGATCTTCATCGTGACCGTCGTCATCTTGGTGACCGTCCTGGTCCAGGGCAGCACCCTGCCGGCCGTGGTCCGATGGGCGAAAATGCCCGAGGACGCCACCCACGCCGAGGAACTGCAACTGGCTCGTTGTCGGGGGTCCCAGGCCGCGCTCGCCGCGCTGCCGACGGTCGCCGACGAGGTCGGCATCAGCGACGATCTGCGCCGGCGGCTGCAAACCGAATACGAGGAAAAGGCCGCGCTGGTGCTGGCCACCGAGGACGGGTCGACCGACCACCGCATCCTCAAGGGCCGCGAGAAGGTCCGCCAGGTGCGCCTGGGCGTGCTCGAGCACAAGCGCCGGGAAATCACCGCGCTGCGCAACCAGAACCTCATCGACGACATCGTGCTGCGCGAGCTGCAGAACGAGATGGATCTCGAGGAGGTGCAGCTCCTCGCCGCCGCGGCCGACGAGGACGAGGGCGACTAGGGCCAGTCGGTGGCCGACCGTACAGTCGGCCGCATGCTGCAGACCGTCGCGATCCGCGGATATCGCTCGCTGCGCGAGGTGATCCTGCCGCTGGGCCGGCTGTCGGTGATCACCGGCGCCAACGGATCCGGCAAGTCGTCGCTGTATCGCGCGCTGCGGCTGCTGGCCGACTGCGGGCGCGGCGAGGTGATCGGGTCGCTCGCGCGCGAGGGCGGGCTGCAGTCGGTGCTGTGGGCCGGCCCCGAGCAGGTGGCCGGGGCCCGGCGCACCGGCAAGACCGAGGGCACGGTGCGCACCCGGCCCGTGTCGCTCGAAATGGGCTTCGCCGCGGACGATTTCGGATATCTGGTGGACCTGGGCATCCCGCAGTCCGCCGGGAAGTCGGTGTTCGCCCGCGATCCGGAGATCAAACGGGAAGTGTTGTTCGCCGGCCCGGTGCTGCGGCCCAGTACGACGCTGGTGCGCCGGTCGCGGGTGTTCGCCGAGGCCCGCGCGGACTCCGGTGGTGGGTTCGACGAGTTGTCCCGATCACTGCCGTCGTATCACAGCGTGCTGGCCGAATACGCCCACCCGCACGCGCTTCCCGAGCTCGCGGCCGTGCGAGAACGGCTGCGCGGGTGGCGGTTCTACGACGGCTTCCGGGTCGACGGCGGGGCGCCCGCGCGGCACCCGCAGGTCGGCACCCGCACCCCGGTGCTCTCCGACGACGGCAGCGACCTCGCGGCCGCGATCCAGACCATCCTCGAAGCGGGGTTCGACGATCTGGGCCGCGCCGTCGCGGAGGCGTTCGACGGCGCCACCCTCTCGGTGGCCATCCACGACGGGCTGTTCGACCTTCAGCTGCGACAGCGCGGCATGCTGCGCGCGTTGCGCGCGGCCGAGTTGTCCGATGGCACACTGCGTTTCCTGCTGTGGGCCGCCGCGCTGCTGAGCCCGCAACCGCCCTCGCTGATGGTGCTCAACGAACCCGAGACCTCGCTGCACCCGGACCTGGTGGCGCCGCTGGCGTCGCTGATCCGCACCACCGCCGCCAAGACCCAGGTTGTGGTCGTCACACATTCGCGCGTCCTGCTCGAATTCCTGGACGCGGCGCCGATGGGCGAAGACTCCGACGGTGCCATCGAGATCGAGCTGTACAAGGACTGGGGCGAAACGCGCATCGGCGGCCAGACCCTGATCACGACCCCGCGGTGGGATTGGGGCGCGCGCTAGGCGCGCTTGGCTTGGCGTGCTCTCTGCGGCGTTCGCCCCGCCTGCGCGGCGAGTGTGAATCCTGGGCGTTACGAGTTAAACCTGGGCGGGCTTCACCGGCGTGTCGCCGCCGTGGCTTCACTCCGAAAGCCCTCAGTGCACACTCGACGTTAATTGCCTACTAGGCAATATTGCCTAGTAGGCATCTTTTGCGTACGGTGGCGCCTATGTCCGGACTGCGCGAACGCAAAAAGGCCGACACCCGGCGCGCGCTCAGCGATGCCGCGCTGCGCCTGGCTTTCGAGCGCGGGCTGGACAACGTGACGCGCGAAGACGTCGCCAACATGGCGGGCGTCTCACTGCGCACGTTCAACAACTACTTCAGCGGTAAATACGAGGCGCTGGCCTACCGGCAAGCCGAACGCCTGCGTCGCAGCGTCGCATTGCTCCGGGAGCGTCCCGCCGACGAGCCGCTCTGGACGGCGATCGCCCACGCCGTGCTGGAGCCCTTGGAGGACGACTTCGGCGACGTCTACGGCGACGAGAACCGGGCACCCAGCCGCCAGGAACTCGTCGAGGTGCGAAAGCTGCTCATGCAGCCGCAAGTTCGAAACTCGGTGCCGCAGAACCTGTTCGACGAGTTCCTCAGCGTGATCGCCGATCGCACCGGCACCGACCCGAAGCATGACCTGTACCCGCGACTGGTCATGTCCGTCGTGCGGGCCGTCGGCGACGCCGCGGCCGACGCCTATGCATGGGCCGACCCCCCGGTGGCGATCACCACATTGATCCGCTCGGGCTTCGCCGCCGTCGAGGCGGGGCTACCGGAACCCACCAGAAAGAAGGCAGCCCATGGCTGACGAACACGCCGACGTCGTCGTCGCCGGCGCCGGCCCCAACGGGCTGATGCTGGCCTGCGAGCTGGCGCTGGCCGGTATCAGGCCCGTCGTGCTGGACGCCCTGCCCGGCCCCAGCCCCGAGCCGAAGGCCAACGGCCTTGTCGGACAGGTCGTTCGGATGCTCGACATGCGCGGGATGTATCGGGACTTCACCGGTGACGAGGGCCCCCCGCGGCCCAGCCCGGGATGGATGTTCGCGGCCATGCCGCTGATCTTCCCCGAGGGCCGCGACAACCCGATGTACGCGATGCTCATGCCCCAGCCCCGGCTCGTGCGGCTGCTGGAGAAGCGGGCCCGCGACCTCGGCGTGGATGTGCGCTGGGGCCACGAACTCGTCGGGATCGTGCCGGGGCCGGAACCCGTTGCGCTGCACGTCTCGTCACCCGGAAGCGACTACGCCATCGCCGCCGGTTACGCGGTCGGCGCGGACGGCGGGCGCAGCCTGGTGCGCAAGTCCCTGGGCATCGACTTTCCCGGCACCACCTCACCGATGGTCGCTCGGCTGGCCCACGTGCACATTCCCGACCAGTACCGCCGCCCGGACATCGCCAGCATCGAGGTCCCGGGATTCGGTCCGCTTCGCTTCGGGCACAGCCGCTTTGACCGGGGCGGGATGATCTATGCCGAGTTCGAGCCGGGCCGCGCGCTGCTCGGGACCATCGAATTCGGCCCGCCGGTGGACGAGGTGCCGATGAGTCTGGTCGAGTTGCGCGAGAGCGCACGCCGGGTGCTGGGTGTCGACGTTCCGTTCGAGGAGCCGAAAGGCCCCGGGCCCCACGCGCTTCGGCGCATCAACGGACAAAACACCCGGCATGCCGAACGCTACCGGGTCGGCCGCGTCCTGCTGCTCGGCGACGCCGCGCATGTGCACAGCGCGATGGGCGGCCCGGGCCTGAACCTGGGGTTGCAGGACACCATGAACCTGGGCTGGAAGCTGGCCGCCGAGATCAACGGAACGGCGCCGGCCGGACTGCTCGACACCTACCAGTCCGAGCGCCATCCGGTCGGCCAGCGCGTCATGATGCACTCGCTGTCCCAGATCGCGCTCATGGCGCCGGGACCCGAAGTCGCCGCGCTGCGAACGCTGTTGGGCGAGCTGTTCACCTTCCCGGACGCACAAAGGCACATGGCGGCGCTGCTGGCCGGCTCCGACGTGCGCTACGACGTGGGCGACGACCACCCGCTGTCGGGCCACCTCGTGCCCGACCTGACCCTCGATGGCGGCCGACGGGTGGCCGACGTACTCCACGATGGCCGTCCGGTCCTGCTCGACCTCGGCGGCGGCGTCGCGAACGCGGCGCAAGGCTGGGCCGCTCGGGTCGACGTCGTCACCGCAAGTACCGCCGAGCGCCCCGCCGCGGCGATGTTGATCCGGCCGGACGGCTATGTGGCCTGGGCGGCCGACGAATTCGGCAGCACTCACCAAGAGGCGCTGCGCGCGGCGTTGCGGCGCTGGTTCGGGCCGCCGGCCAACGGATAGCGGCACCCGCGAGCGAAATTCATACAGTGTTCAGGCGCGCGTCGGTTCGGCATTGATGTGCGCACACGCGCACCGCGTGTCCTCGCGTTATGCGCGTTGTACAGGTCGCCAATTTCTACGGCCCTCGCTCCGGCGGCCTTCGCACCGCGATCGACCGGCTGGGCGCCGAATACTGCGCGGGCGGTCACGAGGTCTTCTTGATCGTTCCCGGACGGCGCGCCGGGCACGTCCAGCTCTACACCGGCGTGGTCCGAATCACCCTGCCCGCCAGGCTGATTCCCTTCACCGGCGGCTACCGCGCGGTGATGCCGGGTCCCGTCAAGGCCCTCCTGGCAGCGTTGCGGCCCGACGCGCTGGAGGTGTCGGACCGGCTCACGCTGCGATCGCTGGGCCGGTGGGGCCGCGACCACGGTGTCACCACGCTGATGATCTCCCATGAGCGCCTGGATCGCCTTGTGGGCCAGGTGCTTCCGCGCCGGGCCGCGCGGAAGTTCGCCGATGTGGCCAACGCACGCACCGCCGCGAACTACGACACCGTGGTGTGCACCACCGGTTTCGCGCGCGAGGAGTTCGACCGGATCGACGCAAGCAATACCGTCACAATCCCGCTGGGCGTGGATCTGCAGACGTTCCATCCGAGCCGCCACTCGCATCTGGTGCGCCGGCGCTGGGCGGCGCCGACGCAGCTGCTGCTGGTCCATTGCGGTCGGCTCTCGGTGGAAAAACGTGTCGACCGCAGCATCGACGCGCTCGGCGCCTTGCGCCACGCGGGCGTCGACGCGCGGCTCGTGGTCGTGGGCGAGGGCCCGTTGCGGTCCCGGCTGCAGCGCCAGGCCGCGCGCCTACCGATCGACTTCACCGGTTTCGTCTCCGATCGCGAGGTCGTGGCGCAGCTGCTGGCCTCGGCCGACGTGACGCTGGCCCCGGGCCCGCATGAGACCTTCGGGCTGGCCGCGCTGGAGTCGCTGGCGTGCGGAACACCGGCCGTGGTCTCTCGCACGTCCGCGCTGACCGAGATCATCACGCCCGACAGCGGCGCGGCGGCCGACAACGACCCGGCCGCCATCGCGGCCGCGGTCAGCTCCATCGTGGGCCGACCCGAACACCAGCGCCGCGGTGCCGCGCGGCGCCGCGCCGAGGATTTCACCTGGCACCGGGCGGCGGCCGGGATGCTCGCGTCGATGGGCGCGCCCGCCGCTACCGGCGGCGCTTCCGAACGGACGGCATAGCCGCTCACACCGTGCCATTCGCCTGGCTAGTCTCGATGCAGACGACAAGGAGGGGCCAGTGCAAGCACGCGATCGGGTGTTGATCAGCGCCACCGAGTTAGCCGGCGTCATCGACGCCGGCGATCCGGTGAGCGTCGTGGACGTGCGGTGGAGGATCGACGAAACCGACGGGCGCGCGGCGTACCTGGAGGGGCACATACCGGGCGCGGTGTACGTCTCGCTCGAGGACGAACTCAGCGACCACTCGATTTCCGGGCGGGGCCGTCACCCCCTGCCGTCGGGCCGCGACCTGGAGGTCGCCGCGCGCCGCTGGGGAGTCCGGCAGGACACCCTGGTGGTGACCTACGACGACTGGAATCGGGCCGGTTCCGCGCGCGCATGGTGGGTGCTGACCGCGGCCGGACTGGACAACGTCCGCATCCTCGACGGCGGTTTGGCCGCGTGGCGCGCGGCCGGCTACCGCCTCGAGACCGGCCCCGTCGAACCGGCGCCAGGCAATGTGGCTGTGCCGCACGATGATCTGTATGCCGGAAGCCTTCCGACTCTGACGGCCGAGCGGGTGGCCGAGGGCTCGGTGCCGCTACTCGATGCGCGAGCGCCGGAGCGCTACCGCGGCGACGTGGAACCCCTCGACGCCGCCGCGGGCCACATTCCCGGCGCCAAGAACCTTCCCAGTGTCGCCGTCTTGGCGGCCGACGGCACCTTCCTCGACGACGACTCGGTCGCCCGATTGTTGTCCGATCAAGGGATCGAGCGTCACGACACGGTGGGGGCCTACTGCGGCTCGGGCGTCACCGCTACGGTCGCGATCGCGGCGCTCGCCGCGCTGGGCCGAGAGGCCGCCTTGTATCCCGGGTCGTGGTCGGAGTGGAGTTCGGATCCGTCCCGCCCGGTGGAACGCGGCTGAATCACGTTGTGCACGGCAGTCTTTTGATGCCGTGGAAGAACGACGAGCGCAGCCGGTCCGGCGGTCCGGTGACGGCCAGGCCGGGCACGTTCGCATAGAGCTCTTCGAGCATGACGCGCAGTTCGAGCCGGGCCAGTTGTGCGCCGAGGCAGAAGTGCACTCCCCCGCCCCCGAACGCGGCGTGGCCGGCGTCGGGGCGGGTGACGTCGAACTGGTCCGGCCGGTCGAAGACCTCCTCGTCGCGGTTGGCGGACAGGTAGTGCATCAGCACCCAGTCGCCGGAAGGGATTCGCTGCCCGCGGATCTCGACGTCGCGGACCACGGTGCGCCGGAAGTGCATCACCGGGGTCGCCCAGCGCAACAGCTCTTCCACCGCGGGCTTGATCGCCGCGGGATCGCGGGCGAGCAGCGCTTGTTGCTCGGGGCGCTCGGCGAGCGCCAAGATGCCGTGGCTCAGCGTGTTGCGGGTCGTTTCGTTGCCGGCGATGGCCAGCAGTAGGAAGAACTCGTTGAGTTGGTCGCGGTTGAGCTTTTCGCCGTCGACCTCCGCGGCGAGCAGCGCCGACAAGATGTCGTCGGTGAGGCCGTGCTTGCGGCGATGCTCCACCAATTCCCCGCAGTAGGCGAACATTTCGGCCGCGGCCTGGCCCAGTGCTTCCGGCGTGGGGGCGTAGTCGGGATCTTCGATGCCCAGGCTTCCGATGGCGTTGCTCCAGCGGAAGACATCCATCCGGTCCTCGGCCGGAACGCCGAGGACGTCGGCGATCACCTGCAGCGACATCTCGGCGGAAATGTCTGTCACGGCGTCGAATTCGCGCTTGTCGGTGATGGCGGCGACGATGCCGCGCGCCACCTGCCGCATTTTCGGCTCCAGCCGCTGCACGTTGCGGACGGTGAAGCCCTGGTTGATCAGCTTGCGGAAGTGGACGTGACGGGGCGGATCGATGCCGGGCAGCATCGCCGAGTTCGGCCCGGCCTCGGCCTCCACCAGTGTGTTGCCCTTGCTGCTGGTGAAGGTGTCGGTGTCGCGGCTGACCAGGCGCACGTCGGCGTGTTTGGTCAACAGCCACGCCCTGGGCAGCCCGGGCAGCTGCACCGGGTGCACCGGCGAGGCGGCGCGCAGCCTCGTCATCGCCTCGTACGGTGCGCCGGTGACGAAGGTGTCGGGATCCAGCACGGCGGCTGCGTCGCGGTCGGCGGCGGTGTCCAGGTTCTGCGGGACCAGGGATTTCACCAGCGTGGGTTTGGCAATGCTCACAACGGCGCCGATCCGTCCGGTCGCGAGGCCCCGATCCCGGCGATGATCACCTCGAGGCCGGCGCGAAAGTGGTTGGCGGCCTGGCGCTTGCCGCGGTGGGCGGGCCGCGTCTCCTGCAGGCTCACCGAACCCAGCAGGTAGGTGTACAGCACCGAGTGGGCCGCCGCCGCAACCGGTTTGGTGAGGCCCGCCTCGGCGAGCAACATACGGCTGAGCTTGTCGAGCCGACGGGCGGAGTCGCCTCCGCCGCCCGCTTGCAGGACACCCGCGATGCCCGGCACCGACAGGATCACTTCACGGGCCGCGCAATAGAGTTCGGCCAGCCGGGTGTCCCAGGACCCGGTCTCGACGACGGGGATGATCTCGGCCAGCACGGATTCGGCGAGCAGGTCCAGAGCCGCCTGCTTGCCCGGCACGTGGTAGTAGACCGAGGGCACCGCGGCGCCGAGTTCGGCGGCCAGCTCGCGCATCGTCACGCCCTGCACGCCGACGCGGCGGGCCAGGTCGCGCAGCGAGGTCACCACGCGGGCGCGGTCGAGTTCGCCATAGGGCCGGCGCACCGCGGCCGTCATCGCGGCACCCGCTCACCCACGGCGGCGGTTCGACTCCCGCCAGATTCGAGCACTGTTAGAATCTACCCCCGCATGAATCATCCTGGGAAGACCACGTTATGCATCCCCGTCGACGCCGGAGGATGCGTGCACCGATGAGCGGTCACGCCAAACTGTCGGTCGCCACCCCGGTCGTGACGATGTTCCCCCACAGCGCCGGCGACTGGGAGAAGGACGCCACCATCGAGGACCTGGCGCGGATCGCCGAGGCCGCCGACGGGCTCGGCTACCACCACCTGACCTGCAGCGAGCACGTCGCCCTGCCCGCGACCGAGACGGGCCGCCGCGGCACCCGCTACTGGGACCCGCTGGCGACCTTCGGCTACCTGGCCGCGCGCACGCGACGAATTCGGTTGGCCACCAACGTGCTGGTGCTCGGCTACCACCATCCGCTCGAGATCGCCAAACGCTACGGCACCCTGGACCGGATCAGCGGCGGCAGGCTGATCCTGGGGGTCGGCGTCGGCAGCCTCAAAGAAGAGTTCGACCTGCTCGGCGCGCCCTACGACGACCGCGGCCGACGCGCCGACGACGCGCTGCGGGCCCTGCGCGCCGCGCTGTCAACGCCCGAACCGGAATACCACGGCGAGTTCTACTCCTTCGGCGGCATGGTCGTCGACCCGTGCGCGGTCCAAGACCGCGTCCCCCTCTGGATCGGTGGGCAAACGCTGCGCTCACTGCGCCGGGCCGCAACGCTGGCCGACGGCTGGGCGCCGTTCAACGTGAGCCTGCGCCAGGCGCGAGACTGGCTGAGCCGCTTCGACTTCGGCCCTGGTTTCGACGTCATCCTGCCCACGCCCTCGCTGCTGGACCCGATCGGCAATCCGGAACGGACCCGCGATCTCGTGGCCGAAACCGCCGCGCACGGCGCCACCATCGTCAGCGCCGCGTTCCGGCACACCTCGCTGCCCCATTACCTGGAGAACCTCCAGGCCCTCGCCGAACTCCATCCCCCGTCCGGCGGTGCCACGTAATGCGCGTCAAGGCAGGCATATTCAGCCTCACCGCCGCGGCGCCACCCGACGATGACGGCAGCTACCTGCGTTGGCACCTGCTAGATCACATGCCCGAGCAATTTCAGCTGCCGGGCATCGTGCATGGATTGCGCTGGATCGCCGACGGCGACTACGCCGACCATCGCCTGGCCGCCCACGGACCGTTGGGCGAAATCGGCAACGCGGTGCACTATTTGGTCACCGACCCGGTCGAAGAGACCTTCGACGAATTCGTCACCCTCGGCCGCGCGTTGCGCGACAACGGCCGCTTTCCCGTCGTGCGGCCGTCGCTGCAAGTGGCCGGCTTGCGCCTGCTGCAGTGGCGGTCCTCGCCGCACGCGCTGATCTCGCCCGAGGTGGTGCCGTTTCGGCCGCACCGCGGCATCGTGCTGATCGTCGAGGAACCCAGCGACGGCCGCCCGGACGAATGGCTGCAATGGCTGCACGCCGAGCACTATCCGGCGCTGCTCGCCACCCCGGGCACGGCCGGCGCGTGGACATTCGGATCCAGCGCCGGGTGGAGCCACTTGCCCCGGGGGTGGCGCACCGACCACCAGTACATCAGCGTCGCCTATCTCGACGAGGATCCGCTCGCCACCGTCGAAGTCTTGGCTCCGCTCATCGAAGAACGTTGGCGCTCAACGGCTGTGCGGCCGGTGTTCGCCGGGCCGCTGCGCAGCATGATCGCCTGGGAGGCCTGGCCGTAGCTACGAGGCGCAGCAGGTGGACTGCGATTCGTCGGCCGGCCCGAACGTCTCGGAATCGGCCTTCACCGTGTAGATCTCCCAGCGTTCACCCCCCGGGCCGCTCACCCACACCTTGTCTTGGGTGGCGTAGCAACAGGTCGAGTCGATCTCTTCGTCGGTGAGCAGACCCGCCTGCACGAGCCGGCTGTTTTCGGTGAGCACGGCGTCGCTGGTGGGGACCTCGACGCCGAGATGGTTGAGGGTCCCGCCCTGGCCGGCGTTTTCCAGCAGCACCAGTTTGAGCGGCGGGTCGGCGACGACGAAGTTCGCGTAACCGGGTTTGACCTTGGCCGGCTCCACGTCAAAGAGTCTGGTGTAGAACGTGATCGCCTCGTCGAGGTTGTCGACGTTGAGGGCGAGTTGGATGCGCGACATGATCACTGTCCTTTCGTGGCGGGCACATCGATCGTCATCGTGATCCCGAGCAGCTCCCGGATGAGGGCATAGACATGCTCGGCGATGTCCTCGCGGATTTCCCGCACCGTCTCGACCGGCTGACCGGCGGGGTCGCGCAGGGGCCAATCGCGGTACGAGACGCCCGGGAAGAACGGGCAGGTATCACCGCAGCCCATGGTGATGACGACGTCGCTCGCCCGCACCACGTCGGCGTCGAGTGCTTTCGGGACGTCGGTGATATCGATGCCCCATTCGGCCATCACGGCCACCGCCGCGGGATTGATCTGATCGGCGGGTTCCGTTCCGGCGGAACGGACGTCGATGCGGTCGCCGGCCAGGTGGCGCAGCAGCGCGGCGGCCATCTGGGAACGACCGGCGTTATGCACGCAGACGAACAGGACACTGGGCCTGTCGGCGCTCGACCGGGAACTGTCGGCCGCACCAAAGAGCCGGGGCCGCACGGCCAGGGAAACGTAAACCAATGCGACCAGGATCGGAACTTCGATCAGTGGTCCCACCACACCGGCCAGCGCCTGACCCGAGGCGGCGCCGTAGGTCGCGATCGCCACGGCTATCGCGAGTTCGAAGTTGTTGCCGGCGGCGGTGAACGCCAGGGTCGTGGTGCGCGCATAGCCGAGCCGCAGCAGGACCCCCAGCGCGTATCCGCCGGCCCACATGATCGCGAAGTACGCCAGCAGCGGCAGCGCGATCCGGGCGACATCCCAAGGACGGGACGTGATTTGGTGGCCTTGCAGCGCGAAGAGGATGACGATGGTGAACAGCAACCCATACAACGCCCAGGGCCCGATCCGCGGCAGGAAGCGATTTTCGTACCAGCCGCGGCCCCTGGCGCGTTCGCCGAGGTGGCGCGACAGGTACCCGGCCAGCAGGGGCAGCCCCAGGAAGATGAGCACCGATTTGGCTATCTGCCAAGCGGATACGTCGATGCCGGTCGTGCTCAGCCCCAGCCACCCCGGGAGCACGGACAGATAGAACCAGCCCAGGGCGGCGAACATGACGACCTGGAAGATCGAATTCAGCGCGACCAGGACCGCCGCGGCCTCGCGGTCCCCGCGGGCGAGGTCGTTCCAGATGATGACCATGGCGATGCAACGCGCCAGCCCCACGATGATCAGCCCGGTGCGGTACTCCGGCAGATCCGGCAGCAGGAGCCAGGCCAGCGCGAACATGACGGCGGGTCCGACCAACCAGTTCAACGCCAGCGACGTCGCCATCAGTTTGCGGTCCGCGGTCACGGTATCGAGCTGGTCGTACCGAACTTTGGCCAGGACCGGATACATCATCACCAGCAGCCCGATCGCGATGGGCAGCGAGATCCCGTCCACTTGAACGGCGCTCACCGCCCCTCCCAGGCCCGGGACAAGCCGGCCCAGCAGCAGGCCGGCGACCATCGCCATTGCGATCCATCCGGGCAGGAATCGATCCAGCGTCGAAAGCCGCGCGCTCACCGCCTCGCTCATGAGCCGCATCCCGCGCCCGACAGGGCGTCGACGTGCAACACCGATGAAAGCTGTTGCAGCGCTTCGGGAACCACCCAGTAGTACACCCACGTGCCGCGCCGTTCGCAATCCAAGAGCCCCGCCGACCGCAGCGTTTTCAGGTGATGGGAGATCGTCGGCTGCGACACGTCGAACGTCGGGGAGATCTCGCAAACACAGGCCTGACCGCCCGGGTGGCTGGCGACCAGGCTCAACAGCCGCAACCGCACCGGATCGCTGAGCGCCTTGAACATCGCCGCCAGTTCCGCGGCCTGCGGCTCGGCCAGCGCGGCCGCCCCCAGCGCCGGGCAACACGCCGTGGTTTGATTCGACATGCATCTATATAAACGCATATCGAATCAGAAGGCAAGGTTCTATAGTCCTCATGACCGTCTAGCGGAGGACCGATATGACACACCCTCGGCCGTGGATCGTTCGTGCGGGTTCCGCGCTCGGCGCGCTGGCGCTGGGGGCGAGCCTGCCGGCCTGTTCGGGCAAGGAGAGTCAGCCGGCGAGTCCCCCCAGTTCGACACCGGCTTTGACGAGCACGACCGTGATGATCGATGGGAACAAGCACACGCTCATCGCCGCGGTCGACTGCACGAGCTCGGCGGCCCAGCCGAATGCGTCGCCGCCGGAATCGGGAGATCTCACGACCCGCATCAGCGTGCACGACGACGCGGCGTCGGTGTCGCTGGCCGTCTCGGACGAACGGCCCCCCACCGTCGACGGGTTCGCGATTTCACTCAAGCTGCCCAATGGCCAATATCAGCTGCCCTATCAAGGCACCAATTCGCCGACGCAGGTGCAGGCGACCAAGGACGGCAAGGGCTACACGATCACCGGAACGGGCCAGGCGACCACGCCCGGGCAAAGCGGCGTGCGCGACGTGAGGTTCGGGATCCACGTGACGTGCCCCTAGCCGCCGTGGTTGTCTGCCGCGGCCCCCTCTGAGAGGCTGACAGCTTGGACATCTTCGCGCAGTGGCAAAACGGCGGCACCGAACTTCGTTGGCGGTCGACCACCGCGGCCAACGAGGCCCGAGAAGTCACGATCTTCAGCCGCCGTTGCGGCACGCCCGGCGCGCCCGCGCTGGTGCTGGTGCACGGCTTTCCGACGTCGAGCATCGACTACTTCGCCCTGGCGGCCGAACTGCGCGCGGAGTTCGACATCTACCTGCTCGACTTTCCCGGCTACGGCCTGTCCGACAAACCGCCCGAGCCGTATGTGTACTCGCTGTATGACGACGCGCGGCTGCTGGTCTACGCCATCACCGAGGCGTGGCAGCTCACCGACTACCGCATGCTCACCCACGACCGCGGCAGCAGCGTCGGCATGATCGCCCTGGGCATGCTGGCAGCCCTTGATCCGCCGGCGCTGCCCGCCGACCTCATCGTGACGAATGCCAATATCTACCTTCCCCTTTCGAACCTGACCGCGTTCCAGACCGCGCTGCTCGATCCCGGGACCGGGCGCGCCACCGCGGCGGCGACGACGCCGGAGATGCTGGCGGCCGGTTTGGGCGCCAGCACGTTCATGCCGCGGCGGACATTGGACGATCCGGAGATCGCCGCGCTGGCCAAGTGTTTTGCCCACAATGACGGAATCCGCGTGCTGCCCGACACCATTCAATACCTCCACGAGCGAGCCGCCGACGAAACCGGTTGGCTGGAGGCGCTTTCCACGAGCGACGTCAACACCACGGTGGTGTGGGGCCTCCACGACAACGTGGCCCCGTTGCGGGTTCCCAACCACGTCTGGCAGGCCTATCTGAAGAACAAGCCGGGCCGCAATCGCTACTGGGTGGTGCCGGGCGCCGACCATTATCTGCAGTGCGACGCCCCGGAACAGCTCGCGCAGATCGTGCGCCTCACCGCCGACGGCGGGGACATCCCGCTGCAGACGCTGGGAAACCGGCCCGACGGCGCGGTGTTGGTGGACCGGAGCGAGCCCTAGGGGTGCCCCGGCTCAACGAGTGACCACCGGCAGGCGCGCCCATCCGCGCACGCTCGCGGTGTGCGCACGCTCGGCGTTGGCGTAGTCGACCTCCCAGTCCGGCCAGCGCTTGAGCACCTCCTCGAAGGCCACCCGCGCCTCCATCCGGGCCAGCGCCGAGCCCAGGCAGAAGTGCAGGCCCTGCCCGAAGCTGAGGTGGCCGCCCGCCTGCCGGTGGATGTCGTAGCGGTCCGGATCGGCGAACCGCCGGGGGTCGCGGTTGGCGGAACCGTTGAGCAGCAACATGAATGACCCCTCGGGGACGACACGGCCGTACTGCTCGGCGTCCTGGGCCACGTAGCGCGCCTGCACCGGCGACGGGGGTTCGAAACGCAGCGTCTCCTCGATCGCGCCCGGGATCAAGGACGGGTCGGCGACGAGCTCGCGGCGCTGCTCGGGATGGTCCGACAACAGCTGTCCCATGAAACCGATGAGCCGGGCGGTCGTCTCGTTGCCGGCGCCGGCGATCATGGCGGTGTAGGCCAGCACCTCGGTGCGCGACAGCGGGCGCCGGGTCCCGTCGGGCTCGTCGATCTCGGCCCGCAGCAGCTCGGTCATCAGGTCGTCGGACGGATGGCTGGCCCGCCACTCGATGTACTCGGCGAACAGGGCAATGGAGTTCGCGAAGATGTTCGCGTCGACCGCGGCCGGGTCGCTGTCCGTGGACAGTTCGATGTTGGCGACGCTGCGGTCGCGGATCTTTTCCTGGTCGGCCTCGGGGATGCCCAACAGGTAGCCGATGGTCCGCATCGGCATCATCGCCCCGAGGTCGGCGATGAAGTCGAAGCCGCCGGCGCCGACGAGCGGGTCAAGCTCGCGGACGCAGAACCCACGCACCAGGTCTTCGACGGCCAGCATGCGCCGGGGCGTGAAAACGCGCGAGAGCAGGCGGCGGTGCAGGTCGTGCAGCGGGGGGTCCTCGAACAGCAGAATGCCGGGCGGCACTTCGATATTGGCGAACAGGATGTCGGCGGTGGTGCCCCGGCCGGATCGGTAGGTCTGCCAGTTGGGCAGTTCGCGCGCCACGTCTTCGTAGCGGCTCAGCGCGTAGAAGTTGTACTTCTCGTTGTAGTACAGCGGCGCTTCTTCGCGCATCCGCTTCCACACCGGATAGGGGTCGTCGTCGATGACGGAGTCGAAGGGGTCGTAGTACAACTCGATCGCGCTGGTGTCTGTCATGAACCAATTCCTCTGAGTAGAGCGGTCTTTCGAAAGCTCAGCCGTTCCTGTGTAGGAAGCCGTGCAAGATGGCCTGGATGAGTTCGTCGACGATGGTCTCCCTCGACGGCGGCTCGGTCCCGAAGTAGGTCGACCGCAACGCCGCCATGCCGGCGATCATCGCCACCGTCGAGTGGGCCGGCAGGTCGGGATGGTCCGAGCGCAGCCCGCGCAGGTGCATGCCCTCGGCGCTGATCTGCCCGAGCGCCGTGACGGCCCGCCGGATCTCGGCGATGCCGGCGTCGGCCTTTTCCTCCTCGGACAGCGCCTCGGATGCCATCAGGGTCAACAGCAGGCCCTGATGCTCGACGAACACGTCGTAGAGCTGCCCGACGAACCGGCGCGCCAACTCCTCCTCGTCGGTCTCCTCCGGGACGACCGACTGCCAGGTCTGGCGGAACTCCTCGACGAAATCGGTGAAGGGCAGGACGAGCGCCTCACGGAACAACGCCGCCTTGGAGCCGAAGTGGCGAAACAACAGATGCTCGGTAACGCCTGCGGCCTGGGCGATTTCGCGCGTCGTCGTGCTGCGGTAGTCCTGGCGAGCGAAGCGGGCCCGGGCGGTGTCGAGCAGCAGCTTGCGCGGAGCGCCGCGGGGCCGGCGCACCGAGGCCGACGCCTCCGCCGCGCCGCGTTTCGTGCCGGACGACCGCTGAACCACGTCACTGCCTCCTCACCTGATGGTTGACTCCCTTTAGGATAGTAGGCACTATCTAATCAGTCGAGCTCGAATCGGAAGGGATTGCGACTGTGGGCGCTGTCATCATGCTGGGCACGCTGTTCGGCTTGATCGTTGTGATCTTCGGGCTGGTGCTGCGCTTCGACCCGCAGGCACGCCGGAGTCAAGGGGCCGACCGGTGAGCTCCCAGATGACGCCGGTGATGCAGGCGGCCAGCGATTTCGCGCTCGTCGGGGGCATCACGTTCACCGCCCTCGGGATCTATCTGAGCGTGCGCCAGCGGCGCGTGCACCCCCTTCTGCTGCTGTGCATCTCGGCGATGTCGTTCTCGTGGATCGAGGCCCCCTACGACTGGGCGATGTACGCGCAGTTCCCGCCGGCCATCCCCCGGATGCCGTCGTGGTGGCCGCTGAACATGACGTGGGGCGGGCTGCCGCTGTTCGTTCCCGTCGGCTACATCTCCTATTTCGTGCTGCCGGCCGTGACCGGCGCGGCCCTGGGCCGATGGGTGGCCACCCGGTTCAACTGGCGCAGACCACAGACGCTGTTGGTGGTCGGACTCGTCGTCGGCTTCTGCTGGGCGCTGTTCTTCAACGGGTTCCTGGGCGCCAAGCTCGGCGTGTTCTATTACGGCCGCGTGATTCCCGGGCTCGCGATCCGCGAGGGCACCCTGCACCAGTACCCGCTCTACGACTCGCTGGCGATGGGCATCCAGATGATGCTCTTCACCTACCTGCTGGGCCGGACCGACGACCAGGGACGCAACGTCATCGAGATGTGGGCGCAGAACAGGTCGAAGAACCGGGTCACCTCCTCGATCCTGTCCGTCGTCGCCGTGATCGTCATCGGAAACGTCCTCTACGGCGCCGTTTTCGCGCCCCACCTGGCGACGAAGTTGGGCGGCTGGGTGACCACCGAGCCGCCGGCGGGCGAGCTGTTCCCGGGCGTCCCCAACCAACCGCGCTAGCGACGAACGTCGAGTTGTGGCGCGGAATCGCGACCATTTCGCGCAACAACTCCACGTTCGGCACGCGTCCTCAGGACAACGATTGGGGCAGCACGACCTCGCCCACCCGCTTGAGATAGGGCCACGCGATGTCCGGTGGCAGCCCGCCGCACAGTGGCGACAGGTTGAGCACCTGACCGGCCTTCACCCGCGAAACCGCCTCGGGAACAGAGATAATCACGTGTGACGTTCCGGTCTCGCGTAGCTCGTCGACGGTGTTCACGTGCGAGAAGCCGGCCGTCGTCTCGTCGCCGGGGTTCCACGCGGCGTAGGTCCGCACGTCGTGCAGCAGGTGGTCGCCGATCTCTTTCCACGCCCGATCGACGTCGTCGGCGACGAACACGACCGACGGGGTGTTGCGGTCGGGAAACATGGTGGGGCCCGGCGTGTGGCCGTGCTCGCGGCAGGCCTCCTCATAGGCCTCCCGGATGCCCGGGGCGTTGGCGTTGCCCAGCATGCCCAGGCCGTACCTGCCGGCCCGGCGGGCCGCCGCCAACGTTCCCCCACCCCACATCAGCCCCGGGCCGCCGGGGGTCAGCGGGCGCGGCGTCACGGTGATCCGCCGCCCGTCCTCGATCACGGTTTCACCGGCGAGCAATCGCCGCAGCAGCGCGAGTTTCTCGTCGCAGACGCGACCGCGCTTCTTGATCGGCACGCCGAAGTGCTCGAACTCCTCGGGCCGGTAGCCCAGGGCCAGGATGTACGACGCCCGGCCATTGCTGATGATGTCCAGGACCGCCATGTCCTCGGCGAGGCGCACGGTCTCGTAGAACGGCAGGATCAGGATCAGGCTCAGCGCCAGGCGCTGCGTGCGCGCCGCCACCGCCGAGGCCAGCAAGAACGGTGACGGCAAATACCCGTCCTCGGAGCCGTGGTGCTCACACAGCACGGCGGCAAGACCGCCGTGCTCCTCGGCCCAGGCCGACATTTCGGGCGCCGCGGCGTACAGATCGGTTGGGGCCGCGGCCCATTCGGGATCGCGCATGTCGAAGCGCAGTGTGTACACGGCAAACTCCTAGGTGGCCTAATCTTGGTGATGCACGTTACACCTTCAGTCGAAGGCGTAAAGCGGCAGCGTCATCGGAATGTCCAGCGAGCTCAGCAGGCCGGCGGGTGCGGTGACCACATACGGGATCGCGTTGACCACCCGCATCGCCGTCGACGCCATGGCGGCGTGCCCCGCGCCGTGGCCTTCGGCCTCCCCCATCCTCATCTCGCAGTGGACGTCGGGATCGCCGTCGATGTCGACCCGATAGGTGGCGTCGGACTCCGAGGTCGGCCAATCGGGCGCGACGTCGCGGGCCATCCGGATGACGTGTTCGATCACGATGGCCTCGCGACCGTTCACCACGCCCGCCGCCCGGGTCCGCACGGCGCCGCAGGTGCCCGCCTTGATGGTGCCGAATGCCACCTCGATGTCGCGGTCGGCCAACCGTCGGTCCAGGGAGCCACGCACCTCTTCCACCTCGACCCCCAGGCCGCCGGCGATCAGGTATATCGGTGCCTGCCAAGCCATTTCGATGAAGCCGGGCGTGGCGAGCATCGGCTGAAACTCCAGCGGGTGGCCGAATCCCATCCCGTTCATCATCACGTCGGCCACCGGGTAGTGGTCGTTGAGCGCGACCTCGCTGGCCGTGATGGTCCGGATGCGCTTCGACTGCGTCGTCATCAGCAGCGCGAGCTGATCGGAGGCGAAGCCGGGAAAGATGCCCGACGCGTAGAACGAGGCGCCGCCTGCGGTGGCCGCCGCCTCGAGCTGGTCGCGCCAGTCCGGGGCGAAATACGACGGCGGATGCACCAGGCTGGTCGACGACGTCGACACGACGTTGATGCCGGCCGCCAGCAGCCGCAGATAATCGGGCACCGCCGCCCCGTCGCGCTCGGGACCGCTGGCCGCATACACCACGCAGTCCGGCTTGCACGCGATCAGGGCCTCGGCGTCGTCGGTGGCCGCCACCCCGAGCGGGTCGCCGCCGGCCAGCTCCCCCGCGTCCCGGCCGACCTTGTCCGCCGAATGTACCCATACCCCAACGAGTTCCAGGTCCGGGCGCCGGCGGACGGCGTCGATCGCGACCTTGCCGACGCCGCCGGTGGACCACACGACGACACGCAGGGGCTGTTGGATCGACACCGGTGCTCTCCTTTTATTGGGTGGCGGCGCGCGCGGCGCGTTCTAGGTAGGGCCAGGCGACGTCGGGGGCGCTGCCGCCGCACCGCGGGTGCAGCGGCAGCGGCCGGCCGCCACGGACGTACTCGGTTGCCTCGGCGGTGGTGAAGATGCGGTAGGGGCCGCCCTCCGCGCGCAGTGCGTCCACGCTGTCGGCCCGGGTGATGCTGGCCACCGGGTCGTCATGGGGGCGGTAGGACGCGGCCATCACCGCGTCGTGCACCAGGTGCGGGCCCAACTCGTCCCAGGCCCGGCCCACGTCGTCGGCCACGAAGCCCGGAGGCGGGAAAAACTCGGATTCGGCCCTCACCGCTGCAGACTAACCTAAAATTTGTTCGCTAAGATAGTGCCTGCTTTCTTAAACCTGACCGCCCGGACCGGCCGCGCGTCGCGAACACACGAAAACCGCGGCGGCCGTTGGTCTTAGACCGGCGGCTGATATGGACTTGAGGAGGAACGAGATGACGACTCATCGCGTGGTGGTGTGGGCGACCGGCGGCATCGGCTCGATCGCCATCCGCGCCCTCGCCCGGCGCCCGAATCTGGACCTGGCCGGCGTCTGGGTGCACTCGGACGACAAGGTCGGCAAGGACGCGGGCGAACTGGCCGGCGGGGAGGCGATAGGCGTGGCAGCCACCAACGACGCCGACGCGCTGATCGCGTTGAAGCCGGACTGCGTCATCTACGCGGCCAGCGGCCCGGAACGCGACGCGCTGGCCATCCCGGACTACGTCAAGCTGCTCGAAGCCGGGATCAACGTCGTGACGACCAGCACCACGCGGCTGGTCAACCCGCACGCCTACGAACCCGCGGAGTGGCGCGACCAATTGGTCGCCGCCGCCAAGCGGGGCCAGGCATCGCTGTACGCGTCCGGGATCGAGCCGGGCTTCGCCGCCGACTACCTGCCGCTGGTGCTGTCGACCCAGTCGTCGGTCATCGAAAAGATCCACTCGTTCGAGATCGGCCTCTACGACGATTACGGGGTTCCCGACATCAT
This sequence comes from Mycobacterium sp. 5-140-3-2, assembly GCF_035666375.1. Classification (NCBI taxonomy): domain Bacteria; kingdom Bacillati; phylum Actinomycetota; class Actinomycetes; order Mycobacteriales; family Mycobacteriaceae; genus Mycobacterium; species Mycobacterium sp. 5-140-3-2. The sequence goes on along the minus strand of NZ_CP142025.1, from coordinate 2,178,172 downwards.
GAGCGACGCGCTGGGTTTCGGCCGCCCGCTCGACTACCAACCCTGGATCGGCTTTCCCGGCGCGATCGCCGGCGAATGGCAGGGCCAGATCCGGTTGATCGCCGACGCCCTCGGGGTCGAAGTCCAGGAAGTCCGTGAGGGTTTCGATCGCGCGGTCACCAACCGGACGCTGGAAGTCGCGATGGGCACCGTCGAGGCCGGAACCTGTGGCGCGCTGCGGATGCAGGCGATCGGGGTGGTCGACGGCCGCGAGGCCATCGTCATCGAGCACGTCACCCGGCTCGCCCACGACGTCGCGCCCGACTGGCCCATCGGGATCGGCGACCTGTCCTATCGCGTCATGATCACCGGCGACCCCGACCTCGACTGCACCCTGGCGGCGACGCTGCGGGATCCCGGCCGGGCCGGGATCGCGGGCATGACCTCGGGGGCCGGCGCGATGGTCGCCACCGCGATGCGCGTCGTCAACGCGGTGCCGTATGTCGTTGCCGCGAAGCCGGGATTGCTCAGCTCGGTCGACCTGCCGTTGACGATTCCGAAGCACGCGTTCGCCACATAATCTGCCCGAGTGACTTTTAATCCCTTCGAAGAGCTCACGCTCGAGCAGTTGCGGCTTCGCACCAGCATGAAATGGCGGGCGCATCCCGCCGACGTCCTGCCGCTGTGGGTCGCCGAGATGGACGTGCACCTGCCGCCGACGGTGGCCGAGGCGCTGCGCAGGGCCCTCGACGACGGCGACACCGGATACCCGTGCGGCACGGCGCTGGCGGAGGCGGTCAGCGAATTCGCGGCGCGGCGCTGGGACTGGGACGACTTGGAGGTGGGCCGCACCGCGCTCGTTCCCGACGTCATGCTCGGCATCGTCGAGGTGTTGCGTCTGGTCACCGATCGCGGTGACGCCGTCGTCGTCAATCCCCCTGTGTACGCACCGTTTTACGCGTTCGTGGCGCACGACGGCCGCCGCGTGATCGAAGCGCCGCTCGCCGAGGGGCGCATCGATCTGGGCGCGTTAGCGGAGGCCTTTTCCCGGGCCCGCGCGACGCACGGGAACGTGGCCTACCTGTTGTGCAATCCGCACAACCCGACCGGCACGGTGCACACGCCCGAGGAGCTGCGCACGGTGGCCGAACTCGCGCGCGGATACGGCGTCCGCGTGGTGTCCGACGAGATCCACGCGCCCGTCATCCTGCCGGGATCGCGGTTCACCCCCTTCCTGACCGTCCCCGGAGCGGAGAACGCCTTCGCCCTGACGTCGGCGTCCAAGGCCTGGAATTTGTCCGGGCTGAAGGCGGCGGTGGCGATCGCCGGGCCGGAGGCGGCCGCCGACCTGGACCGGATGCCGGAGGAGGTCAGCCACGGGGCCAGCCATCTCGGCGTCATCGCGCACGCCGAGGCGTTCCGCAGCGCCGCCGACTGGCTCGACGCGACGCTGTCCGGCCTCGACGCGAACCGGAAGCTGCTGGGCGAGTTGGTCGCCGAGCAGCTGCCCAGCGTGAAATATCAATGGCCACAAGGCACTTACCTGGCGTGGCTGGACTGCCGGGCACTCGGTATCGACGAAGAGGAAAGCGATGGCCTCGCGGTGGTCGCCGACCTGTCCGGACCCGCCCGCTGGTTCCTCGAGCACGCCCGGGTGGCGCTCAGCTCCGGCCACGTGTTCGGCACTGGCGGAGCCGGGCACGTGCGGCTGAACTTCGCCACCTCACGCGCCATCCTCACCGAGGCCCTGTCGCGCATGGGCCGCGCCCTCGCCGGCGCTCAGTAGCGGCACGGGGGCTACGCGGAGATTTCTTCGGTCCCGCGCCCCAAGTTGCGGAACCCCTCGGCGGGCTCCCGCATGCCCAGGGTGAACGGCAGGGTGTTGAACTCCAACTTCATCGTCGCGCCAAGCCGGCGCAAGAAACTGCGCTCGGACTCCACGGCGGGAACCTGCAACGACGCGAGGTCGATGTAGTGCGTCGACGTTTCGCCGATGCCGTCGAACACGTGCAGCATGGGTGTGCACAGCCCACGCATCGACTCGTCGAGGCATTCCGCGACGGGATCGGTCATGAGCACGTATTCGGCTACCGGCACCATGTTTTTCAGCATTCGGTGCACCAGGATTACATCGAAGCCGGCCAGCTCGACATGGCGCTTCACCTTCTGATCCGCCACCTCGCCCACGTGCACGACGAACTTGAGCGACAGCTTCTCCAGCTGCGCGCAACTCGCGCACTGGCAGGCGATGTCGTTTTTCATCCGCTCCCGCCGCTCCACGAACGACGTGCGCATCCGTGACAGCCGCTCGCACACCACCACTTTGGCGTTGGTGTCCGGCGCCCAGAAGAACGCGGCGTCGCCCTCGAGCTTGGCCAGCTTCAGCCCCTTGGCGGCGTTGATGACCGACTCCAGCAGGCCCGCGACCGTCAGCTGGGCGTGGGCAAGGTGCGTCCGGTTCCACTGCATGTAGTGCGTGTAACCGCCGATGTCGGCTATGAGCAGAACCGCGCGCCGAATTGCCATGAATAAGCCAGTTTAATGGCCGGCGCGGCCCAGCTCAATGAATCTCCCACTAGACGAATGCGCCTCGGCGAGAGAGGCTAGCAGAGGTGCCGGTTCACCGGAGGAGCTGATATGCATGTGCTGCGAACCCCGGACTCCCGTTTCGAAAACCTGGAGGGCTACCCGTTCGTAGCGCATTATCTCGACGTCACGGCGAGCGACACCCGGCCGCTGCGCATGCACTACCTCGACGAGGGGCCGATCGAAGGGCCGCCGATCGTCCTGCTGCATGGCGAGCCCACGTGGAGCTATCTGTACCGCTCCATGATCACGCCCCTGACCGACGCCGGGAACCGTGTGCTGGCACCCGACCTGATCGGTTTCGGCCGGTCGGACAAGCCCAGCCGCATCGAGGATTACACCTACCAGCGGCACGTGGAATGGGTGGTCTCGTGGTTCGAGCACCTCAATCTGTGGGATGTCACGTTGCTCGTGCAGGACTGGGGATCGTTGATCGGCCTGCGCATCGCCGCCGAGCAGCCCGACCGCGTCGGGCGGCTGGTGGTGGCCAACGGTTTCCTGCCCACCGCACAGCGGCGCACCCCGCCCGCCTTCCATGCCTGGCGCGCCTTTGCGCGCTACTCCCCCGTGCTGCCGGCGGGACGCATCGTGGGCGCCGGGACCGTCCGCCGGGTGTCGTCGAAGGTGCGGGCCGGGTATGACGCCCCCTTCCCGGACAAGACATATCAGGCCGGGGCCCGCGCGTTCCCCCAGTTGGTCCCCACCTCGCCCAGCGATCCGGCGATTCCGGCCAACAGGAGGGCGTGGGAGGCGCTCGGGCGCTGGGAGAAGCCGTTCCTGGCCATCTTCGGTGCGCGCGACCCCATCCTCGGGCAAGCGGACACCCCGCTGATCAAGCACATCCCCGGCGCCGCGGGCCAGCCGCACGCCCGCATCAACGCCAGCCACTTCATCCAGGAGGACCGCGGACCCGAACTGGCCGCACGCGTCCTGTCGTGGCAGCAGGCCCTGCTCTGAGACGGCGGGAGTACGCGCGGCCGGATGCCGAGAAACTGTACCGGCCGATGACGATCTTGTAGGATGATAATCCCTGCACTGGCAACGCTTCTACTTAAAGCGTTGCGGCGCAAACAGTCCAGTACCCGAGGAGCCGACGTTGGCCAAGCCGCCGAGTGAACATCACTCCGGCATTGCTGAACTCGACGAACGAATCCCGTTTCTCCTCGCGCAACTCGGCGCCCATATCAGCAGCGACTTCCAGCGCCGGCTTTCGTCGATAGGGGCCGACCCCCGCACGTACGCAGTTCTGCTGGCACTCGCTAGTGCCGACGGCCAATCCCAGCGTCAGCTCTCCGAACGCCTCGGGATCCACCGCAATGCCATGGTTGTGGTCATCGACCAGCTTGAACAGCGAGGACTCGCAAAGCGGTTACCGCGCCCCGAGGATCGGCGCGCGGTCGCTGTCACGCTTACCGCCAAGGCCCGCCGCCTGCTGCCCGCGCTGCATGAGCAGGGCCGCAACCTCGAAAACGAAATAGCCGCGCCCCTGTCTGCGAAAGAACGCGACACGCTGCGCCGCCTTCTTCAGCGCGTCGCCGCGGGGGCAGGGCTCATTCCCGGAGTTCATCCCCAACTGGCGTGATCGTCGGTCATTGACCAATCGGCGGGCGCGACGAGGCAATGCGCTCGTCGGCCGCATTCCCTAAGCCATACGGCGCGAAGTCACGACACCATGCTGCTGGCGCCGTGCAGCGCGGCTTCAGTCTCCCTACATTCAGTCTGGCACCGTGCATAATCGTCATGTACCGTGATAATCACTAGTCGTGACAAATTGGGAAGTGAACGATGAAGACGGTCATCTTCGGAGCCAACGGGCCAACGGGCCGACTCGCCGTCAGATGCGCGCTGACCGCCGGGCACGCCGTGGTCGCCGTGACCCGACATCCACGCGAATTCCCCATCACGCACCCGCAATTGACGGTTGTGGCGGCCGACGTGCGGAACGACTCCGCCGTCCGTGCAGCCATCGCAGGGGCCGATGCCGTGGTCTCGGCGCTCGGGGTGCCCTTCGCCCGCCACCGGGTCGACACCTATTCGACCGGAACGACCAACATCGTCAACGCCATGCGTGCGTCGGGGACGCGCCGCCTGATCGTCGTGAGCTCCACGTCGGTACATCCCACGCGACGCCTGCACGCCCCGCGCTTGCTGCGCCTGATCGACCCCATCATCAGGACGACGATCGGTAAGACGGTGTACGACGACATGCGCCGCATGGAAACCATCGTGTGCGGCAGCGGCCTCGACTGGACGATCGTTCGGCCCTCCGGCCTGTTCGACCTGCCCGAACCGACCGACTACATCAGCGGACCCATCGAGCCGGTGGGCGCGTTCACCGCACGTATCGACTTGGCCGACTATCTGATTTCCCTCGTCACCGACTCGGCTTCCCTCCGGCGCATCGTGGTCATCTCGACGACCCAGTCCACCCCGACCCTGTGGCAGATGGTACGTCGAGAGGCACTGTCGGCCAAAGACTCTGACTCGATACCGACGAGATGAATTCCCCGGGGAGGACACGGTGCACACCGCATATTTGATCGTGACATTCACTGCGATCGCCTTCGATGGATTCTCGGGTATCGCGGCGCTGGTTCACTTCGCGCCGATTCTGCCCGGGATGGCGAGCGCGGGCGTGCCGGTGTCGTGGTTGAGGTTTCCTATCGGCACCCTGAAGACATTGGGAACCGTGGGACTCATCGTGGGCCTGTGGATACCGGCAATAGGCATTGCCGCCGCTGCGGGGTTGGTCATATTTTTTGTGTGCGCCGTGTACACCCATGTGCTGGCCCACGACATCACGGGCCAGATGATGTTCGGCGGATTCCTGCTGGCGCTCAACTGCGCCGCCCTCGGCGTGGCGATTGCAGCACACCCGGCGGTCCTGTGAACGCCGGTGGCCGGCGAGGCCCGACCACACGGGGACCGCTGCTGTTGGCGCGTGCCAGCACCGCATCGATGGTGGTGCTCGCGCTCGCGCAGGCCACTTTGGCGGGCAATTTTCTCGGCGGCCAGTACGACGCGCTGATGCTGCACTCGCTCGGGGCGAAAGCGATCACCCTCACCTCTGCGGTGCAAGTCGCTATCCTCGCCTGGATCTGGCGTCTCGGCGGCCCGCGGGGCGCGTTCTTGGGCGGCGTGGCGCAGACGTTGTTGCTCGTCGCCGAGTTCGCCGCAGGCGAACTGCGACTGACTGCCGTACACGTTCCGCTGGGCGTATTGCTCGTCGTCGGGATTGTCCAAGTGGCGACGGTGATTTGGCGCACCCCGCTGCCGGCTCGGCGCGCCGTCGACGGCGAGGTGGCACCGTGAAGCGGCGCACCCTGCTGCGCGCCGGCTTGCTCACGGCGGGCGTCGGTGTCGCAGGAGCGGGATGGCCCGCGGCGCAGCTGGCGCTGGGTCCCGCCGAGCCCGGCAAGCTGCTGCGCAGCCAGGTACCATTGCCGCCGCTCTACCGGACGCGGTTGCCGATCCCAATTCGGCTGGCCGCCGTCGCCAGCGACGCCGCAAGCGATTACTACGAGATCACCCAGTGCGCCGCCGATCTGCCGATACTGCCCGGCCTCACGACGCACGCCTGGACGTATGGCGGAACCTTTCCCGGTCCCACAATCGTCTCCCGGTCGGGTCGGCGCACCGTGATCCGCCACCACAACGCGTTGCCCGTTCCCGTTGCTGTGCACCTTCATGGCGGCCATACCCCGCCCGACAGTGACGGTTATCCGCTCGACCTCATCGAACCACAGGGCCCGAAGGTCACTCCCGGTGACGGCGGCATGGCGGCGGGAATGTCACGCAATTCCGTTGTCGGGCAACGCGAATACGTCTACCCCATGCAGCAACGCGCGGCGACGCTGTGGTATCACGACCACCGAATGGGCTACACCGGCCAAGCCGTCTGGCGTGGGCTCGCGGGATTTCACCTCGTTCACGACGATGAAGAGCTGGCCCTGCCGCTGCCGAAGGGTGATCGCGACATCGCGCTGATGATCACCGATCGATCGTTTGCCGCGGACGGCTCGTTCCAGTACCCGCTCGCCGACGGCGGTGAGGTCGCCGCCCCCTATATGAACGGCGTGCTCGGCGACGTCGTACTGGTCAACGGCGCGCCATGGCCCGTGCTCGACACCGATCCCGCACGGTATCGATTCCGAGTACTCAACGCCTCCAACGCCCGCCGCTACCGATTGCGGCTCGACCCGCCACCACCCGAGGGACCGCCGTTCACCCAGATCGGAAGTGACGGTGGGCTTCTGAGCAGTCCGATCACGCATGACGCGATCGACATCGCGCCGGCCGAACGCTTCGACGTCGTCGTCGACTTCTCCCGCTACCGTCGCGGCACCCGGGTACGGCTCGTCAACACCCTTGGCGCACAGTCCACTACGGAGGTCATGCGCTTCGACGTCCTCGGCACCGACCGCTCAGACGAATCAAGCATTCCCGAACGGCTCAGCGAAAGCGTTGCACCCCTGGACCGGAGGCGTGCCACGACCACCCGCACCTTTCTGTTCGGACAAGGCCGGGCCGGTGTGTGGACGATCAACAACAAGCCCTACAAGCCCGGCACTCCGGTTGCGACGCCGCGCATCGGCGATGTCGAAGTCTGGCGCTTCATCACCGACATCCGGCATCCAATCCACGTCCATCTCAACCCGTTTCAAGTCTTGTCGCGCAACAACAAGCCGCCCGGGCGCTTCGATCACGGTTGGAAAGACACCGTCGACGTGGCCCCGGCCGAAGCCGTGGAAGTGATCGTGCGGTTCACCGACTATCGCGGAACCTATCTGGTCCACTGCCACAACCTCGAGCACGAGGACATGGCCATGATGGCGGATTTCGTCACGGTCTAGCAGTCCCCTGGACGCAGGCCGGCGCGGCCGGTCAGCCGGTAACCGCGAGTACGGCCTCCGCGAGCTCGGGACGACACACCACGAGGTCCGGCAGCTTCGGGTCCGGCTGGTTGTAGGCCAGAGCGGACCCGTCGATGCGGGAGGTGTGCAGCCCCGCGGCGCGCGCCACCGCCACCGGGGCCGCGGAGTCCCATTCATACTGCCCGCCGGCGTGCACGTACACATCGGACAAGCCCTGGACGATCGACGCCACCTTGGCGCCGGCCGAACCCATTTCGACCAGAACGCCGTCCAGCGCGTCCCGGACGTTCAGCGCGATGGCGGGCGGGCGGGTGCGCGAGACCACGATCCGCGGCTTGCCCGGCGCCGCCGGAGGCGACGCGATGTCGGGCGTGGCGAACGTGATGCCCTGCGCCGGCAGCGCCACGGCGCCGGCAACCAGCTCGCCGGCCTCCCACAACGCGACGTGCACCGCCCAGTCGTCGCGCCCGAGCTCGGAGAACTCCCGCGTCCCGTCCAGCGGATCGACGATCCAGACGCGCTCCGCGCGCAACCGCACCGGGTTGTCGGCGCCCTCCTCGGACAGCACCGCGTCGCCGGGGCGCTGCGCGGCGAGCGCAGCCATCAGAAAGTCGTGGGATCGCTTGTCCCCCGCGGCTTTCCGTTCGTTCGCTTCCGCGTCGGCGAACTCCTGCCGGACCCCGAGCAGCAGCTGGCCCGCGTCGGTGGCCAACCGCGCGGCCAGGTCATGGTCATTCATCGGCGCCTCCACGGAATCCTCGATAAGTTGGCAGCGATGACCAACTTTACCCTGAGAAGCCATCGCGGGTTGCCACCCCCGACCAGAAACTGGTCCGTAATCTGGTGGTTGTGAGCGGCAACGCCAACGTCCCTACATCGAGGCGGTTGCGGCACATCTCGCGGGGGCGTTTGATCGCGATCGGCATCGCGGCGGTCGTGCTGGTCGGGGTTTTGGCCGTCGTGGGGGTGCGCGTAACCGAAGGCAACCACAGCGCGACGGGTCCCACCACCAGCCCACCGCCGTCGGCACCGGAGAGCTTCGCCATCCCCGGCTGCTACAACCCGTCCGTCCCTCCGGTCGCGCGTCCCAAGAAGCTCAACGTTCTGGGGTGCGCCAGCGTGGCGGTTGCGCTGCAGGACATGTCGTGGAACTCCTGGGGACCGCAGGGCGCCGACGGAACCGGCACGGCCGTGTTCAAGCTCTGCGACCCGAATTGCGCGACGGGATCTCAGCTGACCGAGCCGGTCGTGGTGCACGCGTGGAATCCACAGCCGCCCCGGCGCGAAGCCATCTGCCAGGCCGGCCTGGAGATTTTCGCCGACATGATCCTGGCCTTCCCCAAAGACGTCCCGCCGCCGTCCGTGCAGCAGATGAACACGCAGTACGACGGAAAACCGGCCGTGCACTTCGCCAACTACGCCAGCGGCGACACGCGCGGCACCCAGTTCATCGGCTACACGTTCTGTAACTGACGCCGCTAGACCTGATGGCGGCGACCCGCTTTGCCGCCCTCGCGATCGCCGCTAGACCTCGATGACGACAGCGCCGCCCTGGCCGCCGCCGGCGCACATCGCCGCGACGCCGATGCCGCCGCCGCGGCGGGCCAGCTCGTAGGCCAGCGTGGTCACCATGCGCGCGCCGGAGGCCGCGATCGGGTGGCCCAGGCTGCAGCCGCTACCGGAGAAGTTCACCTTCTCCTCGTCGAGGCCGTATTCCCGGCACGCCGCGATCGGCACGGACGCGAACGCCTCGTTGATCTCCCACAGCGCCACGTCGCCGGGCGACAACCCGGCGCGCTGCAACACCTTTCCGATGACCTTGACCGCACCCAGGCCGCAGTCCCGCGGCGGCACGCCCGCGGCGGCCCACGCCCTGACCGTGCCCATCACGTTGAGCTTCTCCGCGTCGGCGTACTCGCGGTCGACCAGCGCGACCGCGGCCGCGGCGTCGTTGGTGCCGCTGCTGTTGCCCGCCGTGATCGAGAAGCCCTCGATCTCGGGGTGCAATACCTTGAGGCCGGCCAGCTTTTCGACGGTGGTGTCACGGCGGGGGTGTTCGTCGACGGCGAACTCGATGACCGAACCGTCCGCCTGCGAAATCTTCAGGGGCAGGATCTCATCGACGAACTTGCCCGCGTCCTGGGCCGCGACGGCGCGCTGGTGCGAGCGGGCCGCCCACGCGTCCATCTCTTCGCGCGTGATGCCGACGGTCTGGGCGGTGTTCCAGCCGACCGTGATCGACATGTCCTTGGCCGGCGCGTCGGGCGTCTCGACGTGCGTCGGCGGCATCCACCGCTCCTCGAACTTCAGCTCGGGTCCGGGGATGCGCCAGTTGGTCAGCGGCGTCATCGACAGCGACTGCACGCCGCCGGCGATCAGCACCCGCTCCATGCCGGAACCGATCTGCGCCGCCGCGTTGCCGATCGCGGTGAGGCTGCCCGCGCAATGCCGGTTGACCGATTGACCGGGGACATGCTCGAGGCCGGTCGCGGTGGCCGCATACCGCGCGAGATCGCCGCCCCCGTAATGGGATTCGGCGAAAATGATGTCGTCGATGGCAGCCGGGTCCACACCGGACCGGCGCACCACCTCGGGAAGCACCGCGGTGATCAGCGTCTCGGGCGGCGTGTTGACCAGCGTCCCCTTGAAGGAACGGCCGATCGCCGTTCGGACGGCTCCAACGATGACGGGTGTACCCATGTTTTCAACCTCGAGCGGTCTGGCGGCGTTCAGTCGCGGCGAATCGTTTCAAATACTGTATAGACAATAGTATTGGTCTAAGTTCGGTGGGGGCCGGTCTGTGACCGCGCTAACAATTAAGCGGTTAGTACACGTTCAGGAGGCCTCCCCGTTGAAAACCAAAGGCGCCCTGATCTGGGATCTCAACGAACCCTGGGTGATCGACGAGATCGAGATCGGCGATCCCCGCCCCGGCGAGGTGACGGTCCGGTTGGAGACGGCAGGGTTGTGCCACTCCGACCACCACCTGCTGACCGGTGACTTCCCCATCCCCTGCTTCCCGGTGCTCGGCGGGCACGAGGGCGCCGGCATCATCACCGAGGTCGGCGACGGTGTCGAGCACCTAGCCGTCGGCGACCACGTGGTCATGTCGTTCATCCCCTCCTGCGGCAAGTGCACGCCGTGCCAGACGGGGCTGCGCAACCTGTGCGACCTGGGCATGGGATTGCTGTCGGGTCAATCGGTGTCCGACGGATCGTTTCGGGTCACCGCGCGGGGCCGCGACGTCATCCCGATGTCACTGCTGGGGACGTTCGCGCCGTACGCGGTGGTGCACCAGACCTCGGTGGTCAAAATCGATCCCGCGATCCCGTTCGACGTGGCCTGCCTGGTGGGCTGCGGGGTGACCACCGGCTACGGCTCGGCGGTGCGCAGCGCGGCGGTCGCACCGGGTGAGGACGTCGCTGTCATCGGCATCGGCGGCGTCGGCGTCGCCGCGCTGCAGGGCGCCCGCATCGCCGGGGCCCGACGGATATTCGCCGTCGATCCCTACGAATGGAAGCGCGAGCAGGCGCTCAAGTTCGGCGCCACAGCGGCTTTCGCGGACGTGGGCAGCGCCGCGGCCGGAATTGCCGAGGCGACGCGAGGCATGATGTGCCGCAAGGTAATCGTCACCGTGGGCCACGTGGAGGGCAAAGACGTCGAGTCGTGGATGGCGCTGACGGCCAAGGGCGGAGTATGTTGCCTCACCGGCATGGCCAGCGTGTTGGCCAACGACGTCACCCTCAACCTCGCCGGGCTCTCGCTGCTGCAGAAGAGCTTGCAGGGCAGCATTTTTGGTGGCGGCAATCCCCAGTACGACATCCCGGCGATCCTCGAGTTGTACAAGCTGGGGCAGCTCAATCTCGACGACATGGTCACGCGGGAGTACACCCTCGAGCAGATCAACGACGGCTATCGGGACATGCTCGAGGGGCGCAACATTCGCGGCATCATCCGCTACACCGACGCCGACCGCGGGTAGGCCGTGGCCGCAATGGGCACAATGTCTCCATGACAACGAGACCCCTCGCCGGCCGTGACGCCACCCAGCGACTCGCCTTCCGCGTCGCGGCGATGCTGCTCGGCATCGGCACCCTGCACTTCGTGGCGCCCAAACCGTTCGACTCGATCATCCCCGTCGAACTGCCCGGCAGCCCGCGGCTGTACACCTACGGGTCGGGAGTGGCCGAGCTGGCGATCGGGGCGCTGCTGGTGCCGCGACGCACCCGGCGAACCGCCGCGCTGGCCGCCGTCGCCCTGTTCGTCGGGGTCTTCCCGGGCAACGTCAACATGGTCCGGTTGTGGTGGGACAAGCCGTGGGCGATGCGGATCGTGGCCCTGGCCCGGCTGCCGCTGCAGATTCCCATGATCACCACCGCGCTCAGGATCCGGCGCGAGAGCTGACGCGCGCGTCGCGGCATCACCGCTTGTTGACCACGGCCGTCACGTAGGGAGCTTTGGCGCCGCCCGGGGAGGATGACCGCAAATGCCCACCTCCGAGCGACAACCGCGCGGGGTGGTCCGGTGTTGGGGCGGTGTCCCGCCGCTCCCGCTCGGATTGTCGCTCGGAGGTGGGCATTTCGTCTGTCGCCCGGCGGAGGGACGCGTGTTGCGCCTGTGACCACTGCGCCACGAAGCCGGCGCGACGGCCGAAGATCAGGTCAGGGGCGAGCCGACCCGGTGCGCGGTCCCGTCGGGATCGACATAGGCGAACTCCCGCAATCCGTAGGGCGTGTCCTGCGGCGCGATCAAGCGGCCCTCGAGATTCTCCAGCGCGGACCACTCGGCGTGCAGCGCGTCGGCGTCGCTGACGTAGAAGTACACGCTCGCGGCGGTGCGCAACGGGTCGTGTTCGTCCCACTCGGTGAGGTGCAGCGACACCGACCCGCGGTCGACGAAGCCGTAGCGGTCCGGGCCGTCGTATGCGCGCGCGTCGAACCCGAGCCGCCGGTAGCGGTCCAGGGCGACATCGAGATTCCGAACGGGGACGATCGGCGCGACGGACGCGAAGTTCACTGCGGACACCCCGCGAAGATAGCGCTTCGCGCCGAACCGGCGCGCCGCGGCCAGTGCTGTCGTATGCTCCACCGCAAACGACCCCTGAGGAGTCGGCTCAAGCAGGAAGGGCACCCACCATGCGCCAGCTAACTGCCGCCGTCGCCGTCGCCGGGCTACTGGTCGCCGGGTGCGGTGACAGCAGCGCAGGCGACACCGCGGCGTCGTCGAGCACGACCACCACGGCGTCGCCCAAGACTCCCCTCGCGAAGGCCGCGCTGCCCGACCTGATGCTCAGCCCCGACGACATCGACAGCGCGCTGGGCACCCGGGGAACGACGAGCGACCCGCCGTTCACCAACCTCGGCGAGGACCCGGTGCACCGCACCGACTACACCTTTCCGCCCGAATGCAAGTACACGATCCATGCCGGATTGGCGTCCGAATACGCCGACAGCGGAAGCACCGGCGTGTACGGCTACCACGACATCGCACCGACGCCGCCCCGCGGCAACCAATTGGAAAGCCCCGACGTCTACCAGTTCGTGGTGTTGTATCCCTCCCCCGAGCAGGCGAACGCCTTCTTCTCCACGTCATCTCAGCGCTGGCCCGCCTGCGCCAACCGCCAGGACACCGTCCCCGCCGACGGCACCCACCCCGAGCTTCAGTGGAAGGTGAGGCAGGTGTCCAACGCCAATGGGGTGCTGAGCACGTCGGTGATCGTGACCGTCAACGGGGACGGCACGAACGTCACGATGCCCTGTCAGCGGGCGCTGACCGCCCGCCGCAACGTCGTCATCGACGTCGACGTGTGCCGCAAGGATGTCGGGGACCTCGGCGTCAACATCGCCAATCAGATCGCCGCGAAGGTCGACAAACAGTAGCGGACTCCGATGCTCGACGGCCCCGATAGCCTTCTGCCGTAACGCTATTGGCGGTGCCGTATCCGCCGCGCCACCTCGCCGTAGCGCTCGAAGCGGTCCTGGTCGGCCACGGAGTTGTACATCACCAAACGCGTTGCCATGCCGGCGTATTTGTCGGTCAACGCGTCGGCCAGGCCGTCCCAGCTGGACTCGGTGGCGAAGACGGCGATGTGGTCGTCGCTGACCTGGGCGGCCATGCCGGCGAAGTCTCCGGCCTTTTGTTTCTCCCGGATCCGGGCGGTCGTGCCCTCGAAACCGGCCTCGTCCCAGATGAACGCGTAGTTGGGCGTGCTTCCGTAGAACGCCATGCTGGCGCGCACGACTTCGCGCTGCTTGTCGCGCTCCTCGTCGCTGTCACCGACGATCGTCATGACGGGCACGATGATCGCGAGGTCCGACACCGAACGCCCGGCCTTGGCCGCCCCTTCGGCGACCGTCGGCAGGACGTGGCGGGCCAGGTATCCCGGTTCGCCGATCGGGTGGACGTGCACCCCGTCGGCCACCTCGCCGGCCATCCGCAGCATCCACGGATTCACCGCCGCGATATCGACTTTCGGGTCGACAGCGCCGATGGGTCCCGGGCTCCACTGCGGGGTGATGAAGTCGAGATCGTAGAAGTCGCCGTGGTGGTCGAGCGTCCCGGAGCGAAAGGCCGCGAAACACGCCTTCACGGCGAGCAGGTAGTCGCGCAGCCGCGGCCCGGGCCGTTCGAAGGCCGTGCCGTAGCGCCGCACGACGTGGGTGCGCACCTGAGTTCCCAAACCCAGCCGGAACTTTCCCTCGGTCGCTTCCTGCAGTTCCCACGCCGCGGCGGCGGTGACGAAGGGGCTGCGCGGGAACGCCACCGCGACACCCGTGGACAGCTCGAGACCGGGCGCGGCCTGCGACGCGACCGCGGCGTTCAGGTAGGCGGTGCGGCCCGTCTCGGTGAACAACAAACCGGAGAAGCCGGCGGATTGGGTCCGGCGGGCAAGTTCGCCGATTTGAGCGAGCGGCTGGGGCGTCGTCATCGCGTCGACATGCATGGTGGGAGCCTACGTGGCCGGCCGCGCGCGACGATCGTTGATTCAGCGCTTCGTCGGCCGTCGGCTCACCGGGGCGGTAAAGCCTTCGGTGTCATCGAAGAAGGCCCACTGCCCGTCGTCGTTGACCTCCATGCGCCAGCCCAGCTCGGTGTTGCCGCCGACCGAGTGGACGAACCATGCGTGCGCGGCCTCGGCGTTGGCGAAATTCTTCGTCGCGACCACCCGCCCGTGAGGGTCGATGACGCGGAACTCAGCCATGGGACCTAATTATCCCCACCCGCGGCGTTTCAATCCGAAAAACTTCGGCATCCGGCGCCCAAGCCCGGCCTACACCGTGCGGGCCAACCGATCGGCCAGCATCTCGGCAAACCGCGCCGGATCGTCGAGCGCGCCGCCCTCGGCGAGAAGCGCTGTGCCGTAGAGCAATTCGGCGGTCTCAGCGATGGACGGGTCGTCGCTGCGGTCCTGGTGTGCCTGGCGAAGGCCCGTGACCAGCGGGTGGTTCGGATTGAGCTCGAGGATCCGCTTGCCCACCGGGATGTCCTGCCCCGAGGCGCGGTAGAGGCGCGCGAGCGCGGGCGTGATCCCGAACGCGTCGGTGATCAGGCAGGCGGGCGAGTCGGTGAGCCGAGTGGAGAGCCGAACCTCCTTGACGTGATCGGCGAGGGTGTCCTTCATCCAGGCGAGCAAATCGGCGAATTCCTTCTGCTGCTCTTCGCGCTCGGCCTCGCTCTCGTCGCCCTCGGCGCTCAGGTCCACCTCGCCCTTGGCGATCGACTGCAGCGGCTTGCCGTCGAATTCGGTCACCGTTCCCACCCAGACCTCGTCGACCGGGTCGGTGAGCAGCAGCACCTCGTAGCCCTTGGCTTTGAACGCCTCGAGGTGCGGCGACTTCAGGATCTGCTGACGCGTCTCCCCCGTGGCGTAGAAGATCTGCGTCTGGCCGTCCTTCATGCGCTCCACGTACTGGGCGAGCGTGGTGGCTTCCTCCTCGCTGTGCGTCGAGGCGAACGAGGAGATCTGCAGCAGCGTCTCCTGGTTGTCGAAGTCCGACAGCAGACCTTCCTTGACGACGCGGCCGAATTGGGTCCAGAAGGTCCGATAGTCGTCGGGGCGCTCGGACTGCAGATCCTTGATGGTGGACAGGACCTTCTTCGTCAACCGTCGCCGGATGGCTTTGATCTGCCGATCCTGTTGCAGGATCTCGCGAGAAACGTTGAGCGACATGTCCTGCGCGTCGACCACACCCTTGACGAAGCGCAGGTATTCGGGCATGAGCTGATCGCAGTCGCCCATGATGAACACGCGCTTGACGTAGAGCTGGATGCCGGTCTGGGCGTCGCGGTTGAACAGATCGAACGGCGCGTGCGACGGAATGAACAGCAGCGCCTGGTATTCGAAGGTGCCTTCGGCCTTCATCGCAATGACCTCGAGCGGGTCGTCCCAGGCGTGCGCGATGTGCTTGTAGAACTCCTTGTATTCCTCCTCGGAGACCTCGTCTTTGGGCCTGGCCCACAGGGCCTTCATCGAGTTGAGGGTCTCGGTCTCGATGGTGACGGTCTCCTCGCCGCCCTCCTCGCTGGCCGGTTCCCGGCGCTCGACCTGCATGCGGATGGGCCAGGCGATGAAGTCGGAGTACTTCTTGACCAGACCCCGGAGCTTGAACTCCGAGGTGTAGTCGTGCAGCTCGTCCTCGGCGTCTTCGGGCTTGAGGTGCAGGATGACCGACGTCCCCTGCGGCGCATCGTCGATCGATTCGATCGTGTACGTGCCCTCGCCGCTCGATTCCCATTTAGTGGCGTCGCTCTCGCCGGCCTTACGGGTCAGCAGTTCGACCTTGTCGGCCACCATGAAGCTCGAATAGAAGCCGATGCCGAACTGGCCGATGAGTTCCTCCGACGCGGCCTCGTTCTTGGCGTTCTTGGCCTCGCGGAGTTGCTGGCGCAGCTCGGCGGTGCCCGACTTGGCCAGCGTCCCGATCAGGTCGACCACTTCGGCGCGGGTCATGCCGATGCCGTTGTCGCGGATGGTCAGGGTGCGCGCCTGGTGGTCGACGTCGATCTCGATGTGCAGGTCGGAGGTGTCGACGTCGAGGTCCTTGTTGCGGAACGCTTCGAGCCGCAGCTTGTCCAACGCGTCGGAGGCGTTGGAGATCAGCTCCCGCAGGAACGAGTCCTTGTTGGAGTAGACGGAGTGGACCATCAGATCCAGCAGTTGCCGAGCCTCTGCCTGAAACTCCAACTGCTCGACGCGCGCGTTCATGACTTCTCCTATATCTCCTTTCCAGGGCCGGACGGTCTCAAATTTACCGAGCCGCCGGCCGTCGGTGTGTGGTGGACCCGTCCTCTTCGGGGGTGACCGGCTCTACGCTGAACCCATGTCTGTTGCTCAACGCGAACGCGCCGCCCTGGTGGACACCATGCGCGAGGTCGGTCCGGACGCTCCCACCCTGTGCGAGGGCTGGACGACGCGGGACCTGGCCGCCCACCTGGTGATCCGGGAGTATCGGCCCGACGCCGCCCCGGGCATCCTGATCCCGTTCTTCGCCTCCCACACCGCCAAGGTGCAAAACCAGGTGAGCGAGCGAAACGAGTGGGACGAGCTGGTCGGCAAGGTCGCCGCCGGCCCGCCGGTCTACTCCCCGCTCAAGCTGCTCGACCCGGTCGCCAACGTCGCCGAGATGTTCATCCATCACGAGGACGTGCGCCGCGCGCAGCCGGGCTGGCAGCCGCGCGCGCTGGAGCCCGCGCTGAGCACGATGCTGCGCCGCACCCTGCCGCTGATGGCCCGGATGACGCTCGCCAAGGTGCCCGCCCGGGTGGCGCTGCGCACCCCGGAGGGCAAGACGTTGCTCACCGCCGGTCAGGGTCCGGCGGTCACGGTGACCGGCGCGCCCGCCGAGCTGTTGCTGTTCTCCGTCGGGCGCGCGGCGCAGGTCGAGTTCGACGGCGACGCCGCGGCCGTGCAGGCGGTTCGCGACGCGCCCAAGGGGTTATAGCATCGCGCCGCGGGCGTAACGCCACGGCGAAAAATTCAGCGGAATCTCGCCGTGGCGTTACACGTGCGCGAATAGGGAAGGTCAGCCAAACGCCGCGCGCAGGTCCTTTTTGATCACCTTGCCGAATTGATTGCGCGGGAGCGCGTCGACGACCACGAGATGTTCGGGGTGCTTGTAACGGCTCAGCCCCCGCGATTGGCAGTGTTGCACAAGGGATTCCAAAGTCACACCGTCGGCGGTGGCGGGCACCACGACGGCGCAGACGCGTTCGCCGGTGCGCGGGTCGGGGATCCCGATGACGGCGACGTCGGCGACGGCGGGATGGGTCGCGAGCGCATTTTCGATCTCGAGGGCGGAGATGTTCTCCGCGTTGCGGATGATCGCGTCTTTGGTGCGACCCGTGACGCGGACGTTGCCGTCCGCATCGATCAGGCCGAGATCGCCTGTGCGCAGCCACCCGTCGTTGTCGAAAGCCTCGGCGTCCAGCGAAGGATCGGCGTAACCGAGGAAACATTGGGGGCCCTTGAGTCGCAGCTCCCCCTCCTGGCCGGCGCCCAGTTCGACCTCGTAGTTGTCGACCACGCGAACCTTGACCCCGGGCACCGGCGGGCCGACGGTGTGGTCGAGCACCTCCGGCGAGGCGGTCAGGGGCGGCGAAGTCGCACACGGAAACTCGGTCATCCCCCACGCGTTGGCGATCCCGGCGATGCCGAAGGTCTCCCGGACCTGCCGTCCGAGTTCGGCGGTGATGGGCGCGCCTCCCGCCAGGCCACCCCGCACGGACGGAAACAACGGCCGATCACCGTGGGCGCGTTGGGCTTCCAGGAACGCCACGAAGAACGGGGTGGCGGTGCCCAGGAACGTCGGGTTGTGGGCGGCGATGGCCAGCGGCGTCGTCGCGGGGTCGAACGACGCGAACAGCGCCAGCCGCATGCCGGTCAGCAGGGCCGTCGCCAGCATCGCCGCCCCGCCGATGTGAGCGATCGGGAAGGCGATGGGGTCCACGTCGCTGCTCGTGGCCCCGACCATGCCCACCACCCCCGCCGAGCCGGCGATGACCGAGGTATCGGTGTGGCGGATCCCTTTGGGGTCCGCGGTGGTCCCGGAGGAGTAGTAGACCCAGCGGGCGTCGTCGGCCGATCGTGGGGGCGCGGGCAGGGAGCCGTGGTGGGCGCCGGGCAGCCGCAGCTCGCCGGACGGAGGCGTGTCCAGGTCGAGGGTGATGACCTCAAAACCCTTGTCCCGCGCCAACTCGCGGGCCAGGCCGCCATGGTCGAAGCCGCGCCAAACATCCGGTGCCACAAGGAATTCGGTGTTCAACTGGCCGGTGATGAAGCCGACTTCGCTCTCGCGCAGCAACGGGATGATCGGGTTTTGCACCGCGCCCAGCCGGGCCAGCGCGGACATCACCACCAGGGTTTCCAGGGTGGTGGGCAGCTGCCAGGACACCACGGTCCCCGCGCGGACACCCCGTTCGGCGAAGGCGGCGGCGGTGGCGCACGCGGCGTCGTGGAGCTGGCGTGCGGTCAGGCTGCGACCGTGCTCGTCGGCGAGAAGCGGCCGGTTCGATCCACGTTGCGCCGCATCGGCAATCAACGCCCAGAACGTGCCGGCGCCAGCCAACGTCAGCGCACCGTCGGGTCGGTGGCGGGCGGGCGAAATCCCGAGTGCGCGACGGCGACCGACACACCGGTGCCGATCGGGCCCTTCTCGTCGACGAGTACCGCGGAGCCGCTGGCCACCCCGTCGTGGCTGTGATGCATGAGGGAGGCCAGCCCGATGTGCGGTCCCTCGGGCAGCCGGGTCAGCGTCAGCGTGTAGTCGACGTTGATGAATTCCAGGGAGTTGGTGCCCCAGTTGGCGATCGAGGCCGTGATGTCGCCCGCCATCGCGGCGCGGGTGAAGGCGGACAGCGGTTCGTCGTCGATCAACGGGCGGTTCTCGTGCAACCAGGTGTATTTCGGGCCATCGGTCTGGGGCCAATCCGGCTCGGGGTTCTGCACCTCCGAGCCCCAGCCGTAGGTGCGCATGAAAAGCGTCGGGGAAGTCTCACCCAGCGGCATCGGCGGCATCTGTACCGGCGGTGACCAGATGTGTCCGTCGGGCTGGGGACCGCGCCGCACGAACAGCGCGCTGGCCTGTGCCACGGGGGCGCCGTCCTGGATGATGACGGCCTCGACCAGCCGCAAACGCCGCCGGTCCTGGCGCACCTCGGTGTGCACCTCGAGCGGTTTGAGCGCCGTCGGCCGGGGCAGGTCGACGGTGAGCCGCGCGGGTTGCAGGTGCGCGTCCGGCGCGGCCCGCTCGACCGCCCACGCCAAGAGTCCGCCGACGACGTGGCCGCTGAGCGATGGGCCCCAGCCGCCGCGCGCGATTTGTGTTGGTACGAAATGTTTTTCGTCGCGCACGAAATACGGCGCCGGTTCCGCCCATTGGGCTTCATCCGGAACGAAATTGGGTTCGGCCACTGCATGACCCTTCGCGTGAGGGGATCGCGGAACCCTGCTGAGATCCGCAACGGTGAATGTTACAGTTGCGCTTCCAGTCGCTGGATGCGCACCGTGCCGGTCAGTCGATGGCGGCGCCCACCAGGTGACCGATCACGTAGGTGACCGTCAGTGCGAGGCTGCCCCCGATGGCGTTGCGGAGCACCGCGCGAAGCTTTGGCGCCCCGCCCAGGCCGGCCGAGACCGCTCCGGTGACCACCAGCGCCATCAGCACCGCCACCATGGTGACGGGGATCCGCCACGTGGTCGGCGGGGCCAGAATGGCGATCAACGGCAGCAGGGCGCCGATCGCGAAGGACAGGGCCGACGACGATGCCGCCTGCCACGGATTCGTCAGCTCCTCGGGATTGATGCCGAGTTCGACCTCGGCATGGGCCAGCAACGGATTCTGATCGGTGAGTTCCTCTGCCACGGTGCGCGCGGTGGCGGCCGTCAGGCCTTTCGCTTCATAGAGTTCGGCGAGCTCGTCCAGTTCAGCGGCCGGATCGTCGCGCAATTCGCGACGCTCCTGGCGCAGCAACGCCCTTTCCGTGTCGCGTTGGGTGCTGACGGATACGTATTCGCCGAGGGCCATCGACACCGCTCCGGCGACCAGCGCGGCGCTTCCGGCGGTCAAGATCGGCGCTCGCAGGGTCGTTGCCGCCGCAACCCCGACGACGATGCCCGCGGTGGAGACGATCCCGTCGTTGGCGCCCAGCACGCCCGCGCGCAGCCAATTCAGCTTCGAGGACACCGATCCGACATGCGGTTCGGCCGGATGTGACGTAGTCGACACGGCGGCAACGATATAGAGGAAAACCCTGGCCGACTAGCCAACCTAGCCTTGCCAAACCGGTGCGTGTCGATGCCCCGCCCAAGCATTGCATGGGCCAGACACAGCTAGTCCATAGGGAAGCTATCTAGCGTCTGGGTTGTGTCAGGGGGAGGTTCCGAGCACATCCCTAGTTGAAGAAGTCCCTAGTGGATAGGTGAAGCACCATGAAGTTGAAGCAGCTTGTCGGAGGGGTGACCATCGCCGGCGCGCTCAGCGCTGCGGCCCTGGGAATGGGCGCCGGGTTTGCCAACGCCGCGCCGGGCGGTCCGCCGCCCGGTCCCGGTGGTCATGGCGCACCGCAACCCGGGGGCTTCCACGCCCCCACCGGGCCCAACGATCCCGGCGGACCCGGTGGTCCTGGCGGTCCTGGCGGTCCTGGTGGTCCCGGTGGTCCTGGTGGCCCGCCCGGGGGCCCGGGTGGACCCGGTAATCCCGGTGGGCCTGGCGGGCCTGGCAGGCCGGGTGGACCCGGCGGTCCCGGTCCCGATCACCCCGGCGGTCCGGGCGGTCCCGGCGGCCCCGGTCCCGATCACCCGGGTGGACCCGGTGGTCCGGGCGGACCCGGTGGCCCGGGTGGCCCGTGGCACGGCGATGACCAGCGCGGCTACTTCCACGGCGCCCCGTGGGGCGACGGGCCCGGCCCGTGGGGCCCGGGCGCGCCGCCGCGGCCGGCGTGGGATCGACCGCTCCCCCCGCCCGGCGGTCACTGGGTTTACGGCCCGATCGACTACTGGGGCTACCAGGAAACGCCGTACTGGAACCCTCGTTTCAACCAGTGGGGATTCGACTTCTTCGGGGTCTGGATTCCGCTGTAAAGATCGCTGAACGCGATGCCCGCCTCGCCGATCGGCGAGGCGGGCATCGTCGTTTAATGCGTTGGCGGCGAACGCTTCCGCGGTTCGACGCGAGTTTCAGCGTTTGGTGCCGACGGTCAACAGGTCGGACACGAGGCGGGTCCAGACCGGCCGCGGGATCCGGTGCTGATCGCTGATCACGAACCCGGCGTCTTCGAACAGCGCCCGCATCTCGGGCGCCGACGTGTTGTGTTGCGGCTTCCACCGGTTCTGCGCGGAAGACTGCAGCCGCGGTTGCCGCGTGCTCAGGGCCGACACGGCCACCAGGCCGCCGGGCGCGAGCACGCGATGGAATTCGCGCAGCGCCGCGGGCTGATCGAAGAAGTGGAACGCCGAGGTCGTCACGACCGCGTCGAGCGCACCGTCGTCGAAGGGAAGCTGTTCGGCCGGGCCGCGCAACCACTGCACCCGATCCGATTTGGCCCGGGCCTGGTTGAGCATGCCGTCGGACATGTCGACGCCATAGATCTCGTCGGGATTCAGTTCACGCTGGATCCGGTCACTGAGAATCCCTGTGCCGCAGGCGATATCAGCGATCTTTCGCGCTCCGTGGTTGCGCAGCTGCGCGATCACCTCGTTGTGCGGCGGCCGGTATACCCACTGTTGCAGGAACGGCAGGTCGTAGGCCGGCGCGAGGAAGGTCCACATCCGGGTGACGGCTTCGTTGAGCCCGCGGCGCTGCGGTGCGGTCACTTGGCCAGCGCCGAGCTGAAGTAGACGGTGTCGGCCACCGAGACGGAGTCGTTGGTCTGCGGGATCGAGTCCAGGCCGAAGTCCGCCAGCAGCTGACTCATCTGGACGCCGACCGAGCGCCAGCCCAGGTTGTCGAGGTACGCGGCGACGTCGCTGCGCTCGCCATGGTAGCCGAGATCGCCGAATTCCAGGTCGAAGCCGTGCTCACGCCATTTCGCGGTGGCCCTGCGCATCATTTCCTGAGCCTTCTCGGTGTCTACCTCGGACATGTCCGGAATAGCTTCGCACGCCAGCCGGCTGCCGTCGGCGCTGAGTGCGGTGACGTTGTCCAGGAGGCGGTCCTGCGCCTCGGGCGGCAGATAACCGAAGAGCCCTTCCGCGATCCATGCCGTGGGCCGGCTCTTGTCGAAGCCCGCGTCCGCCAATGCTTTTGGCCAATCGTTGCGCAGATCGACGGGGACCGTGCGCAGCTCGGCCTGCGGGGCGGCGCCCAGCTCTGCAAGGGTGGCGGCCTTGAATTCGATCACCTGCGGCTGATCGATCTCGAACACCGTCATGTCGGCCGGCCAGGCCAACCGGTAGGCGCGTGCGTCCAGGCCGGACGCCAAAATCACCGCCTGCCGGATCCCGGCCTGCGTCGCGGCCTGAAAGAACGAGTCGAAGAAGCGGGTGCGGGCGGCCATCGCGGCGGGCATGTGTTCGAGCTTCCAGCCGGATTCGTGGTCGTCGACATCGGCGGCGACCAGGTCGCCGGAGACCCAGCGCGTGAAGAAGTCCACGCCGACGGCACGGACCAGGGGCTCGGCGAATCGGTCCTCGATCAGCGGGTTGTCGGCGTTGGTCGCGATCGCCCGGGCGGCCGCCACCATCGTGGCGGTCGCGCCCACACTGGTCGCGAGGTCCCAGGTGTCGTTGTCTGTGCGTGGCATGCGGCTGTTGTCCCCCTCGGAATCGGATTACTTAGCCGGTATAACGACCGGCGGGCGGGTGGAGTTCCCGCGCGCCGACCATCCGGCGATGTCGCCGATTCCAGGCGGGCGTTGCCGCAGCTAAGCGGGCCTTTTAGTGCGCTCCTGGGTGGCCGGGCGCCCCGGGTCCACCGGGCCCACCCGGTCCGCCGGGCCCGCCCGGTCCGCCGGGCCCGCCGGGTCCACCCGGTCCACCGGGCCCGCCGGGGCCTCCCGGTCCATTTGCGGCCGGAAGCAAGAACACGCACTCATTCAGCTCGACGCTCCAGCCCCAGCCCGGGGCGCATTCACCGTCGGCGCGGGCGATCGCGGACGTCCCGAGCACCGTCACCGGCAACCCCGCCAACGCGAGGGCGAACACGCCGATCAGGGAGCGCCGCAGGTACCGTCTCATCGCCGACCTCACTTCGTCCTTCGGGGCAGGGCGCGCGGCGTTGGCCCGTCGCATCAGGCCGGACCCGCGCACATCATTGTGCGGTAATCGACGCGTTAGCGTGCCGGATCGGCGGACCTGAATGTTGTTGGCGGCTCGCGCCTTCAGTCGGTCATCAATTCGAAGACCGGGATGACGCGATCGGTGCGTTGCTGGTATTCGCCGAAGCCGGGAGCGCGCTCGACGATGACGGGATAGATCAAATCCCTTTCCTCGCGCGGCAATTCGCGCGCGGTCACCGACTTGGGAGCGTCGGAGCCGATCTCGACGGTCACGTCGGGGATGGCGCGGATGTTGTGCACCCACGCGGGATGCTTGTCCCGGCCCGCCGCCGAGCCGACGATATAGATTTTGCCGTCGATGTCGAAGTAGGCGACCGGGTTGACGCGTTGGGCGCCGCTGCGCGCACCCTCTGACGTCAGCAACAACAGCGGGAAGCCCTCGAACTGTCCGCCGACCTTGCCACCATTGCGGCGAAACTCTTCGATGTTGTGCTCGTTGAACTCCCGTTCCGAGCTCAGCGCGTCCTCACCCATTAAGCCATCGTGGCACGCAGGAGGCACATGGGCCAGCCATGACAGGTTATATGTTGCGCCGCAAGGATATCCAACACCGAGAAAGTCTTAGCGCTTCCCGGTCGGCGGCGCGAGGACGATGGCGGTGAGCTCGGTCAGGCCGCTGACCTTGAGGACGGGCATCAGGATCGGGTGCGCGACCAGCTCAATGCGGTCGGCGTGGGCGGCCAGGGCGTTGATGGCGGCGCTGTCGAGGTACTCCACGGCGCTGAGATCGACAAGCAGCGCCCCGTCGCTGCCGGTGGCGGCGGTGGACAGGGCCAGGGTGAAGGCGTCGACATTGGTCAGGTCGATTTCCCCCGAAGCGACCAGCACGAGTTTCCCGTCGCGCCCGCGCGCGGTGTCGAGCGTGAGCGGCGTGGTCATCAGGTGATCCGCGCCGATAGGTGAACGGTGGTTCCGTCGTGCGCCGGTCGGATGTCGACGTCGTGCATCAGGCTTCGCATCAGCGGGATGCCCCGGCCGCGACGATGACGGGAGGCCGGCTGCGGAGCCTTCCACGAACCGGTGTCCGTGATCGTCAACTTCACCTCGTCGCCGACCGCGGTCGCGCCGAGGCGGATGAGACCTTCCGGTCTGTGCCGGTGGCCGTGCTCGATCGCGTTGGCGACGGCTTCCCCGGCGGCAACCAGCACGTTCAAGGCCTCCTCGGGGCCCACCCGGACGCGGGCCAACCACTTACGCAAGGCGTTGCGGGTGGGCGCGAGCTGGCTGACATCGGCGGGGAAGTTCAGCTCCAACGGCGCCGGATGACGGTAGAGCAGCAGGACGACGTCGTCCTGGTACCCGCCCCGCGGCGCGACGCGGGTCATGACCTGGTTGGCCAGATCTTCCAGGCCCAGCGTTCGGGCGTCCTGCGCGACGTCGGCGACGCGGGAGATGCCCCGATCCAGCGGACTGCGGCGACGCTCGACCAGCCCGTCGGTGTAGAGCAGCAGGGTCGTGCGCGCCGGTATGGTCACGCGGGCCTCCGGGCGCCACCAGTCGCCCCGTATTCCCAAGGCGATGGTGTGGCCGTCGTCGAGCAACTGGGTGCTGCCGTCGCCGTGCACCAGGATGGACGGCGGGTGCCCAGCGCTGGAGTAGACCAGTTCACCGGTGTCGGGGGTCAGCACCGCGCACACCGCGGTGGTGCATTGCGCGCCGGGCAGCCGCGCGGCGAAGCGATCCAACCCCGCGAGAGCGGCAGCGGGGCTTGGGTTTTCGAACAAAAGCGCACGACAGGCGCTGCGCACCTGACCCATCACCGCGGCGGCGGCGAGGCCATGGCCGACGCAGTCGCCGACAACCAACGCGATGCGCCCGCCCTCGAGGTCGACGATGTCGTACCAATCGCCGCCCACCTGCAAGGGCCTTGTGGCGGCCTGATAGCGCACCGCGAATCCGGTGGGCAGATCGGCCGGGCCGAGGATCGCGTGCTGCAGGGCCAGAGCGGTTTCGCGCTGCTGGTCGACTTGGTGCACCCGTTGCAGACCCTGACCGAGGCGGCCGGCCAGCACGGTGAGCAAGGTCTGGTCCTCCAGGGTGAACGGGCGTTGCTCGGCCAGGTCGATCCAGACGACGAGCACGCCCTCGGGGTGCTGCAGCGCGATGCCCGCCGTCCCCGGCTGCGTCGTCGTCGGGGTGAGTAAGTCGCCGTCCCGCAACGAGCTGAGCGCCTCTTGCGTGTGGGATGGCAGGTCGGCCCACTGCGCCGGCTCGCCCACCGACACCACGTGTGGCGCGCCGAAGGCCGTCTCCGCAGACGAGCCGTACGTCGGAAAGGTGACGGCCAGGACCCGGCGCGCCCGCCACAGCCGGCGCAGTTCTTCGGCGGCGGTCTGGACCGCTTCCTCGACCGTATCGGCTTGGGCCAGTTCCTGATTGAGCGCGTGTTCGCGGCCCGCCGCCAGCGCCAACGCGATCGCGGCGTGCCGGGCGAAGTCGCTGACGAGGTCGAGGTAGTCGTTGCCGAACGGGGGCTGGCGCGGGTCGCGCGCGACGGCGATGACACCGAGCACCGCGCCGTCCGCGATGAGCGGGATGACGATCGCTGGGCGTTCACCGACATCGGTGAAGCCCTCGATCGGGTATTGGAAGGAATCGGTGATCAGCGGCAGACCGCGTCGCGCCACACCGCCCGTGGTCGAGCCCTCCATCGGGACCTGCCGACCGATCACTTCCGACGAATAGCGGCCCGCCGTCGCGGCCACGACCAGGGTGTCGGCCTCGTCGGCGGGCGAGTCCGGCTCCCGGGGCACCAGCAAGATCGCCTGCTCGGCGCCGGCCAACTCCAGCGCCCGGTTCACGATGAGCTGCAGCGGCCCCGTCTGCGGGTCGCCGGACAGCAGCGCGGTCGTGATCTCGCGGCTGGCCGTCGTCCATTTCGCCGTTTCACGCTCGCGCTCGAAGAGTCGTGCGTTGTCGATGGCGGCGGCGGCCGCCGTGGCCATCGCTCGTACGGCACCCTCTTGCGAGTCGGTGAAGACGTGCCCGGGCCGGTCGTCGGCCAGGTAGAGGTTGCCGAAGTTGGCCGCCCGCACGGTGATCGGGATTCCCAGGAACGCCCGCAACGGTGGGTCCTGCGTGGGCAGCCCGGCGGTCTGCGGATCGGCGCTCAGATCGTCGACGCGCAGCCCTTCGCCAACCGGGAGGTCGCCGAGCCGTCGCGCCGCCTCCCCGTCGATGCCCGCGTGCACGAAGGACACGAGGCTGCCGTCGGGGGCGCGGATGCCCAGGGCGGCGTAGCGGGCGCCGGTCAGTTCCATGGCCGCTTTGAGGACGCGGTGCAGCGTCACGTCCAGGTCCAGATCGGAGCCGAGCTCGACGATGACCCGCACCAGTTGTTCCATCTGGTCGCGCGCCGCGACCAGCTCATCGAGCTGGTCGTGCATCTGGCCCACCAGTTCGCGCCGGCCCTGCCAGGTGAAGGCGGAGTCATCCCGGTCGCTGTCCATAGGCACCAAGGTAGTGCGTGGTGTTGCCGGCGCGCGGGCGCTGCGGCCTTTACTGAATCTTGACCGGGTATTGAATTGCCCCGCCGACGATAGGCGAGGTGAGTACCCTTTTAGCGGTGGAACTGGGGGTTTTAGGCCCTCTCCAGGTCCGGCGAGGCGGAGCGGCCGTCGGTATCCCGGGCGCGAAACCTCGCGCCATCCTCACCATGCTCGGACTGCACGACGGTTCCGTTGTGCCGGGCGACACGCTCGTCGAGTTGCTGTGGGGCGAGGACCCGCCGCGCACCGCCGACAAAGCCCTGCAGACCCACATCTCCTCGCTGCGCCGCACGCTCGGTGACGGCTTCGTCCTGACGCAAGGGGCGGGTTGGGTCCTCGCCGACAGCGAGGTCGATGCCTCGCGGTACAAGACGGCCACCCGCCTGGGACGCGCGGCCGCCGCCGCCGGCGACACCGGCCAAGCGGTGGCCCGGTTCGACGAGGCCCTCGCCCTATGGCGCGGAATCCCCGAACTTCCCGATGGCCGGCGCGGCACGTCCGAAAAAACGCGGTGGATGGAGGGCCACGCCGCGCTGGTGGAGGATCGAGCCGACGCGTTGCTGGCGACGGGCCGCGCCGCGGAAGTCATCGGCGATCTCGAGGCCGCGATTGCCGATGCTCCGCTGCGCGAAAGGCGGTGGGGCCAGCTGATGCTCGCCCTCTACCGCGCCGGCCGGCAAGGCGAAGCCCTCGGCGCGTACCAACGCGCGAGGGCGCTGCTGGCCGACGAGCTCGGCGTCGATCCCGGACCGGAACTTCGCCGGCTCGAGGCCCTGATCGTCGCGCAGGACTCCTCCCTGGACATTGCTGTGGCACAACATGTTCCGTCGGTGACCCGCGCGGTGACGTTCCTTCTCACCGATATCGAGGGGTCGACGGCCGCCTGGGAGGCCGAGGCCGGGGCCATGGCGGCGGCCCTCGCCCGACACGACGAGCTGATCGAACACGTGGTCACGTCGCGTGGCGGTCGGCTGATCAAGACGCGCGGCGAGGGCGATGCCACCTTCTCGGTTTTCGAACGGCCGTCTGCGGCGGCCTCGGCAGCGGTCGAGTTGCAGGACGCGATCGCGCATGAACCCTGGGCGCTGCGGCAACCCATCCGCGTCCGGGTGGCGCTGCATACCGGCGAGGTCGAGCTTCGCGACGGCGACTACTTCGGCCGGGCCGTCAACCGGGTCGCGCGGCTGCGGTCGCTGGCCGAGGGTGGCCAGATCCTGTGCTCGGGCGCGACCGCCGAGCTCGTCATCGACTCGCTCGCCGACGACGTGGTGCTCACCGACCTGGGGATGCGCCAGTTGCGGAATCTCGCACGGCCCGAGCACGTTTTCGAGTTGCGACTGGAAACCGCTGAGCAGCGTCCGCAGCCGGCGGCGGCCGAAACCCCGATGGAGCGCCCCGGACTTCCGGCGGTGCTCGTCGGCCCCGGGCCGTTCGTCGGGCGGGGCCGCGAACTCGAAGGCCTGCTGTCGGCGTGGCAGGGCGCACTGACGGGGGGCGTGCGCACGGTGCTGATCGCCGGCGAACCCGGCGTCGGCAAGACCCGCCTGGCCGGTGAGTGGTCGCAGCGGGCCTATGAAATGGGCGCGGTCGTGCTGTACGGCCGGTGCGACGAGGACCTCGGAGCGCCCTATCAACCGTTCGCGGAAGCGCTGCGTGCGCTCGTGCCGTGTATGGGCGCTGAGCGGCTACGGGGACTGCGTGGCGTCGAAGCGTTGCTGCCGCTCGCGCCCGGGCTGGCCGATGTGGTGCCCGACCTCGCTCCCCCGGCGCACGCGGATCCCGACACCGAGCGATACGCACTCTTCGATGCCGCCGTTGCCCTGCTCGAAATCGCCTCCGCGAGCGCACCGGTGCTCTTGATCCTCGACGACCTGCACTGGGCGGCCAAGCCGACGCTGCTCCTGCTGCGGCACCTGCTGCGCTTCGGCGACCACGCCCGCGTGCAGATCGTCGGCACCTACCGCAGCACCGACCTCGACCGCTCCCACCCCCTGGCGGCGATGCTCGCCGACCTGCACCGCGACGGCACGGCCAACCGGCTCAACCTCGGCGGCCTCGACGAGGACGACGTGACCACCTACGTCGCCGAAGCCGGCTACGACGACGAGGAACTCGCGCACGCGCTGGCGTCGGTCACCGGCGGTAACCCCTTCTTCCTCATCGAGGCCTTGCGCCACGTCGATGAGAGCGGCGGCGTGTGGGATCAGAGCACCCTTCCTCAGGGTGTACGAGAAGCCGTGAGCCGCAGGCTTTCCCGGCTACCGACCGAGACGAACAAAGCCCTCGCCACGGCGGCGGTTGTCGGCAGCCGGTTCTCCCTTGAACTGGTCGAGCAGGTGGTCGGCAACGACCTCATCGACGCGTTCGACGAAGCGCGCAACGCCGGCATCGTCATCGAAGAACCCGATGGCAACTACCGGTTCAACCACGCGATTGTCCGGCAATCGCTGCTCGCCGAGCTGGCGTCGGTGCGGCGCATGCGATTACACCAGCGCATCGCCGCAACGCTCGAGACGCTGCCCGGCGCCGACGACGAGTTGCTCGCCGAGCTTGCTCACCACTATTTCGAATGCGCCTGGGCCGGAAACGCCGCCAAGGCGGTTTTCTATTGTCGGCGCGCGGCCGACCAGGCGATGTCACGTCTCGCCTACGAGGGCGCGGCCGACCTGTACCACCGCGCCCTGCACGCGCTGGAAGAACTTGACGACGAGCTGCCCGACCGCGACGACCAGACCGCCGAGCTGTTGGTCGCGCGCTGCGAGGCCTTGTTGGCCGCCGGCGATGTGTCCTCGGCCGCGGGCGCTGTCTCCCAATTGCGGGCGGCGACAGTCGATTCGGCCCGGCTCGCGGCGTGGGCGACTTGCTTCGACGGGCAGCTGTCGATGCTGATCCACCCCGAACGGTTGGACGAGGTCGAAGCCGCGTTGGCCGCGGCCGCCGCCAAACTCGCCGAACAAGACGACGCCGCCGGAGAAGCCACGGCGCACACCGTCCGCGCGGGGTGCCTCGCCCGTCTCGGGCGGATCGCCGACTGCGAGGGCGCCCTCGACGACGCGCTGAACGCGGCGCGTCGCGCGCGCGAACACCGCCGCGTGAACGCGGTTTTGGCGGGCGCTCCCCTCGCGGCGCTGTGGGGCCCCAACCCGGTGCCCCGTGCGGGCGGGCGGTGCCTCGACGTGGTGCGGCTGCTGCGGATCACGACCGACTCCCCCGCCGTCGAAGCCACCTCGACACGATGCCAGGCCGTGTTGGAGGCCTTTCGCGGCCGCGCCGCGGCGGCCCGTCGGATGATCGACTCGGCCCGGCGCACGGTGAGCGAGCTCGGCTTGCGTCATGCGCTATTGGAAGTTGAGCAGTTCGCCGGGATCGTCGAGCTCATCGTCGACGATCCGGCCGCAGCCGAGTCGCATCTGCGCAAGGCTTACAACGGCTTTCGTCGCATGGGCCTGGACGCCGACACTGCCGAGACCGCCGCGTTGTTGGGCCGCGCATACCTTGCACTCGGGCGCGAATCCGAGGCAGACGAATTGTGTTCGGTGAGCGAGCGTCTCGCTGGGCACGCGCTGAAGGCATCGATTGCGTGGCGTACGCTTCGGGCGCATCTGCTGGCGCGGGGCAACGACCACGACGGGGCCCGGCGGATCGCCTCAGAGGCGGTCGCTCTGGCCGAGCGCACGGACGCCCTGGTCGATCACGGCGACGCATGTTTCACGCTGGCAACGGTGTTGGGGGCCGCAGGCGACGTGGCCGGGGCCCGGGCCGCCGCCGAGCAAGCGGTCGACCTGTATGAGCGCAAAGGCGCTGCGGCGCTTGCGGAGAGGGCGCGGGAAGTCCTCGGCAGGCGCGAGGTGCCTACCCCACCGATAGCGCCCGCACCTGAAGCGCCACGCGTCGAACTCGACAACGCCTGCGTGCGAGCGATTCGCCAGATAGACGCCGCCTACGATCGCGAAGCCTGGGACGAGATCGGGCAGCACGTCGCAGCCGTCGTCACCTGTGAAAGCCGCCGGAAGATAGTTGGCCTCGGCCGTGATGATCTTTCTTATGACGAATGGGAATGCGAAGCCAGACGTCTCCGCGAATTATTGGCCCCAGTGCGGTACCACCACGTGGTTGTCGCCGTGCGTGGCGAGCGCCTGGCTCTCACCCGGTTAGAGGTAGGTCCTGCAGACCAGAGCCCTGGGGCACCGCGGGACGAGTGGCTTCAGCTATACGGCCTCGACCAGGAAGGTCGAATTGCGCTGCATGTGTTTTTCGACCTCGAAGACATGGACGCCGCACTCGCCGAGCTCGATGCCACGCAGGCCCGATTCGAGACAGAACATCCTCGGGCGCGGCTCGAGAACGCCGCGACGCGGGTATACGAACGCTTCTGGTCGCACTTCGCCGCCCGCGACTGGGCTGCCGTAGGAACCATTGTCTCCGAAAGCCTTTCCGGCGCCGATCACCGACGGGTCGTGAATGCCGGGGACCGAGGCAGCCGAGAATCCGTGATCGAGGATCTGCAGGTGGCCGCCGACCTCGGGTTCACGATCGGGATGGCCGACGTCGTGGCGATCCGCGGCGAGCGCCTCGCCCTCACACGGGTGCGGGCGGCCGGCCGCGACCCGGAAACGATTCAAAACGATGCGATCAATGTCGTCGAGATCGACGCCGACGAGCGACTCACGTTGATCGTCGTCTACGACCTGGACGACTTCGACAGTGCCATAGGCGAACTCGACGCTCGCTATCTTGCCGACGAGGCAGCACCTTACGCAGACGCATGGTCGGCCATCACGCAGGGCTACGGTGCCTTCAACCGGCGCGAACGGATTGCGACGACGCCGGATTGGGTCAACATCGACCACCGGCGGGCGGTAGCCGTCGCCCCCGGCGAGTTGACTGACTACGTCCATGCCGCATGGGACCTCGAACAAGATGTCAGCATCTATATCGAGGCCGTGCATCGGCTAACCAACCGTGGGGCGGTCATCAGCCATGCGACGCGTGCCACCTCGCGGGAAGGCTTCGATGCCGAGTGGCGGATGGTACTTCTGGTGGCGGTGGACGGCGTGGTCAACCACTGCGAAGTCTTCGATGAGGGAGACCTCGACGTCGCGCTAGCGAGATTCGATCACCTCAACAGACCGGCACAGCGGCTGGAAAATGCTGCGAGCCAGATAGCGGAGCGCTTCTTTGCGTACTTCGCAGCCTGCGATTGGGACTCCTTGGCGACGACACTGGCCGACAATGTCTCGCACGACGATCGCCGGCACGTGGTTAACGCTGGGGTCCTACACGGTCGAGATACGCAAATTGCGAACCTGCAAGCTATCGCTGAGGTCGGTATCACGGATTTTTCGTCGACAGTCATCGCGACCCGCGGCGCGCGTCTCGCCCTCGTCCAAACCCGTTCCTCGGGACCAGACCACGCCTCCGACGGCGTCCTCACTGAGGAACTCGGAGTCGTCGAGATCAACTCCGACAACCAGATGGCAGCCTACGTCACGTTCGACCGCGGCGACTTCGACTCCGCCGTCGCCGAACTCGACGCCCGCTATCTCGCGGGCGAAGCCGCTCCTTACGCGCGAACGTGGTCGTTCATCACGCGAGCCTATGCCGCGGTCAATCGAAACGAACTGCCCGCCATGACACCGGATTCAGAGTTCATAGACCATCGAGCGGTCTTAACAGCCGAGCGGGAGGATCTGACGGGCTATCTTCCCGCCCTGTGGGACCTCACGCCAGACGTCAGAGTCTACGTCGAAGCGGTGCATCGGCTGAATGAGCTGGGAGCGGTCATGACCCACACCGCACGCGGCACTTCGGAGGAGGGCTTTGATGCCGAATGGCGGACAGTCGTCGTTGGCGTAACCGACGGCGATCTCTACCGCCGCGTCGAGGTCTTCGACGAGCCCGACCTCGACGCCGCGCTCGCCAGGTTCGATGAGCTGCACCGGCAGGCACCGCGGCTGCACAATGTGGCCAGCCAAGTCAGCGACCGCTTCCTGGCGCACTTCGCGGCGCGCGACTGGGGTGCGATGGCCGAGATGACGGCCGACGACTTTTCGAGTGACGATCGTCGTCGCGTAGTGGGCGCGGGAGTCCAACTAGGCCGAGATGTCGATATCGACAATATGAGGGCGTGGGCCGACGTCGGGATTGCGAGCATGACATCACACGTCATCGCGACCCGGGGCGACCGCCTTTTCCTTGGCCGCACCCGTTTCTTCGGCCCTGAGCAAGGGCCCGACACGTTCCACAGCGAGGTGCTCGGCCTCGTCGAGATCGACACCGAAAACCGAGTCGTCGCGCGGGTCGTATTCGACGCGGACGAACTCGACGCGGCCATCGCCGAACTCGATGCGCGGTACCTCGCGGGGGAGGCCTCCACCCACTCCCACACCTGGACGCTGGTGACGGACGCCTTTGTGGCGCTGAACCAGCGGAAAATCCCTGCGACGACATCAGATTGGGTAAACATTGATCACCGACGACTGGTGCCGATCGGCACGGGTGATCTGGCGGCATATCTCTCCGTCGCGTGGGAACTTTCGCCGCAGTCCTACCTCTACGTTGCCGCCGTGCACCGCCTGAGCAGCCTTGGCGCGGTGATCACTCATGTCGCGGCTGGGACTTCGCCCGAAGGGCTCGACGCCGAGTGGCAGGTAATCGACGTCATGACTTTCGAAGGCGATCGGATCAACCGCTGTGAGCTTTTCGACGAGTCCGACCTAGACACCGCGCTCGCCAGGTTCGATGAGCTGCACGGCCAGACGCGGAAGCTGGAAAACGCGGCAAGCCGCGCAGAACACCGACTCTTTGATCGCTCGAGCACCCACGATTGGGCGGCGATAGCCGAAATCTTGGCGCCGGACAGTTTCGTCGACGATCGACGTCGAGTGGTGAATGTCGGCTTCTGGGACGGTCGCGATGCCGTGATGGCAAAAATGCGAGCACTGGCCGAGGGCCTTGCGCAGGTGTCCTTGACGGTGATCGCGACTCGTGGAAAGCGCCTCTCGCTCGCCCGCGTCCGCTCGTTCAATCCCGACTCCCGGCGGGAGGGATTTGCGGTAGAGCTGCTGGGAATCGCCGAAATTGACACCGACGGGCGGATCGCCGCCCACGTCTTTTTCGACGCCGACGATATCGATGCTGCCTTCGAGGAACTCGATGCGCGCTACCTCGCCGGCGAAGCGGCCGCGTACGCGCACACTTGGTCGGTGACTTCAAGGGCTAACGCCAAATTCAATCGTCACGAGCTTCCCGCGACGACGCCGGATCCGGTTTACATCGATCATCGATCGCTCGTATCGATCGAGGGGGTTGATCTGGCCACATCCGTCGGTGCCCTGTGGGACCTCACTTCGGATACCAGCGCCTACATCGAAGCCGTGCATCAGCTCACCGAAGACGGAACCGTCACTACTCAAGTGCTGAAAATGACCTCGCAAGATGGATTTGACGCGGAATTGCGGTTGACCTACGTGATCGTGGTCGAGGGAAACCTGCTTAGCCGCGTCGAAGTCTTCGAGGGGTCAGATCTCGAGGTGGCCCTTGCGCACTTCGATCAGGTTACTTGCAGAGACCAGCCGAAGTGACAGCGCCACAACGCCAACCGCTCTACCTGCTAGCGGATAGTCAGCTGCTGTTCTGGAAGCGCGACGGCCGCCCGCTACTGGAAACGGCGCTCGACGGATTGGCTCGAGACAAACCGTTGAGCGCCGCCTACATCGGGGCCTCCAATGGCGACCGGCCGGAGTTCTACGAAATCTTCGAGGCGGCCGTGGACGCCGTCGGGATCACCGACCGTCGCATGATCCATTCGTCGTTCGGCCGGGCCGACCGCGCCTTCCTCGAAGGCGCCCAGGTGATCGTCCTCGCAGGCGGCGATGTCCGCCTCGGCTGGAACACCTTCGAGAAAACCGGCATGAAGGAGACGATCCTGAACCGCTACGCCAAAGGCACTGTCCTCGTGGGTATTTCGGCCGGCGCGGTCCAGCTCGGACGCTATGGAATCCTCGAGCTCCCAGGCACCGAACTGCTCGACGTGTTCGGCCTCGTCCCCATGGTGATCGACGTGCACGACGAACGCGCCGAGTGGGCGCGGCTGACGCGGACAATCCAATCGCTGCACGGAGAAGCGACCGGGCTCGGCATCCCCACGGGCGGCGGAGTCGTCGTCCACGCGGATGCCAGCATCGAACCCTTGCGCCATCCCGCGCACATAGTCGCTTATGACGGCACCGCCGTCACGCACTCACTGTCGCGACCGGCGCGAACCTGACGTTCCTTGACGGCCACCCAGCCCACCTGTAATCGTCGGCGGGAGCATGACACACGCCTTCGACCCGAGCGGACCCGACGGCCACCCGCGCATCGTCGCCGACTTGCTACGGCCCGACGCGTACGACCCGCCGGCCCACGACGTGCGTCTCCATGAGACGCACAGCTCGTGGGTCCTGCTCGCCGGCCCCTATGCCTACAAGCTCAAGAAGCCGGTGGACCTCGGGTTTCTCGACTTCACCAGTATCGAGCGGCGTCGCGCCGACTGTGACGAGGAGCTGCGCCTCAATCGGCGGTTCAGTCCCCAGATGTACTTGGGCGTCGTCGAAGTCACCGAGCAGGACGGCCGCTACCGCATCGGCGGCAAGTCCGGGTCGGGCGAGCCGGCGGTGTGGATGCGGCGCCTGCCGGAGGAGGGCATGCTGCCGGCCAAGCTCGCGCGCGGCGAGGTCGACCTTCGACTCGCGCGACGAATCGGCCGCACCCTGGCCAAGCTTCACGGCAGGACCGAAACCGGCCCCGACATCGATGCGTACGGCAGCCCGTCCAGCGTGGCCGCGAACTGGCAGGAGAACTTCGATCAGATTTCTCCGTTCGTCGGCCGGACCATCTCAAGCGACGTCAACGACCACATCCGACGCTACGTCGACGAGTTCCTGCGAACGCGGGCGCCGGTGCTCGAACGACGCGTGGCCGACGGGCACGTGCGCGATGGCCACGGCGACCTGCACGCCGCCAGCATCTGCATCGACGACGGCCAGATTCTGCTGTTCGACAGCCTGCAATTCGCGCCGCGTTATCGTTGCGCCGACCTCGCCTCCGAAGTCGCCTTTCTGGCAATGGATCTCGAATACCACGGTCGCGCGGATGTGGCGTGGGCGTTCGTCGATTCCTACGTGCGGGCCAGCGGCGACGCCGGTCTGCTCGACCTGCTCGATTTCTACGCCTGCTACCGGGCCTACGTTCGCGGCAAGGTCCGCAGCCTGCGCCTGGCCCAGACGGAACAGGCGTCCGGTGGTGACAACCGTGAGCTCATCGCCGAGTCGCGCGCGTACTTCGACCTGGCCTGGGCGCACGGGGGTGGGCTGCCCCGCCCCCCGATGGTGGTCACCATGGGTCTGCCGGCCAGCGGCAAGACCACCCTGGCGCGCGCGCTCGCCGGCCGACTCGGGCTGGTGCATCTCTCGTCCGATATGGCGCGCAAGCGGATGGCGGGCATCGAGCCCACCCAGCGCGGCAGCGACGAATTCGGTTCGGGGCTCTACGATCCGGCGATGACGCGCAGCACGTATGCCGCCCTGCGCCGTGATGCCGCGCGCTGGTTGCGTCGCGGCCGGGGCGTAGCCGTCGATGCGACGTTCGGCAATCCGCGCGAGCGCGCCCAGATGCGGCAACTGGCGCACCGCCTCGGGGCCGACCTCCGCGTCGTGCTGTGCGACGCCGACGACGCCACCCTGATCGCGCGACTCGAGCGGCGCGCCACGGAGAAGGGCGTTGTCTCGGATGCGCGGATCGAGCTGTGGCCCGAGCTGCGCGCCGCATTCACGCCACCCAACGAGCAACCGTCCGTTCTGCGGGTCGATGCGACGCGCGACAGCGAGGAGACCGTCGAGCAGGCGCTGGCGCTGCTGCGCGCTTCCTACCGCTAACGGCGCCGTCGCGTGCCATGGTGTCCTAGCACGTCGGCGTTGGCCAGCGTCTGCGCCTGAGCGGCCAGCGTCGACGCCCTGTTGGCGTGCGCGAGCGCCTCGGCGTCGTTAGTGGATTCCTTGCCGCGCGCCGCCGCCAAATGCCGCTGGGCCTCGTCGAGCCGGGCCTGGGCCTCGGCGCCGACGCTGTCGCGATGCCGGGCCACATAATCCGAGATTTGGCGCACCCGCGCATCCGCGGTGGACAGCGCCTGCGGCAACGAATCACCGTGCCCCGCAACGCTGCCCGGCGCGCGCCGGCGCCGACGTGCGCGATAGAGCACGAACAGCAACAGCAGAACCACGACGACGATGACGCCGATCGCGACCAGCGGCCAGATCGGCTTCGACGAGCTCGCCGGCTTGGCCGAACTCGCCAATTTATCCAACCCGTCGGCCGCGGCGACCGCCGCTCCGCTCCAGTCCTTGGCGCCCAGCATGGGTTCAATCTGGTTGCGCCGCAGGCTATCCAGCCCGGCAGCGGTCGGCCCCTGCACCTGCGGCGGCACGGTGAACGAGTACGCCTTGGTGTTCGTGGCTATGGCCAGCAGCGCATCCTGGCCGCCCAGCCCGCTGGCGCTGCGGGTGCGATCGGCCCAGTTGTCGGGCTTGAAGCGAGAGAAGTTGTCGGTGTAGACCACCCAGAGTTGGATGTGACGATCGCGGTACAGCCGATCGATCGCTTCGCTGACCGCCGCGCGACCGGAATCGGTCAACACCCCCGTGGTGTCGGTGACGTGATCCGTGAGCTTCGACGGCGGTTGCGCGGCGGCGGGGCTTACCAGCAGCAAGTCCGCGGTGAGGATCGTCAGGACGGCACCGAACAGGCGAATAACCCGCATACAGGTAACTTAGCCGCCAATTCGCGTTGGGTCAGGAGGGCGCCGCATCCGCGGCCAACGGGGCCCGTATCGCTCTGCGCACGTCTGCGACCAGCAGAATCCGCCCAGAACCCCCGCCCACCACGACCCCCGCACGCACTGGACACCCACTGGTTACGCGCGTAACCTCTGTCGCGCAACGACAGCATTCTCGCGAGCGAAAGGCCACTGAGAACCGTGAGTAACGCCATTAAGGTCTTCAACCCGTCCACCGAGGAGCTGATCACCGAGGTCCCCGACTCCGACCAGGCGGCCGTCGACGCGGCGGTGGCCCGCGCGCGTGAGACCTTCGAGTCGGGCGTGTGGCGCAAGGCGCCGGCGTCGCACCGGGCCAATGTCCTCTTCCGCGCGGCGCGCATCATCGAGGAGCGCACCGACGAGCTCGCCGCGCTCGAAGGCCAAGACAACGGCATGAACCTGACGGCCGCGCGGCACATCATCCCGGTGTCGGTCGACATGCTGAAGTACTACGCCGGCTGGGTCGGCAAGATCCACGGTGAGTCGGCCAATCTGGTGTCCGACGGCCTGCTGGGCACCTGGGAGACCTACCACACCTTCACCCAGCTCGAGCCGGTCGGCGTCGTCGGCCTCATCATCCCTTGGAACGGCCCGTTTTTCGTCGCGATGCTCAAGGTCGCGCCCGCCCTCGCGGCCGGCTGCAGCGCCGTCCTCAAGCCCGCCGAGGAGACGCCATTGACCGCGCTGAAGCTCGAGGAGATCTTCCGCGAGGCGGGCCTGCCCGACGGCGTCCTGAACGTCATCACCGGCTACGGCGAGACCACGGGCGCCGCGCTCACCGCGCACCCCGACGTCGACAAGATCTCGTTCACGGGGTCGACGGAGGTCGGGCGGCTGATCGTCAAGGCGGCCGCCGGCAACCTCAAGCGGCTGACGCTCGAGCTCGGCGGCAAGTCCCCGCTGATCATGTTCGACGACGCCAACCTCGACAAGGCGATCTTGGGGGCGGGCATGGGCCTGCTCGCCGGTTCGGGGCAGAACTGCTCGTGCACGTCGCGCATCTACGTCCAGCGCGGCATCTACGACGACGTCGTGCAGCGGCTGGCGGAGTTCGCCCAGATGCTGCCGATGGGTGGCAGCGAGGATCCCGACTCGGTGTTGGGCCCGCTGATCAGCGACAAGCAGCGCAAACGGGTAGAAGGCATCGTCAATGACGGCGTGGCCGGCGGCGCGCAAATCATCACCGGCGGCAAGCCGATGGACCGCAAGGGCTACTTCTACGAGGCGACAATCATCACCAACACCACGCCCGACATGCGGCTCATCAAGGAGGAGATTTTCGGGCCGGTCGGCTGTGTGATCCCGTTCGACGACGAGGACGAGGTAATCGCCGCCGCGAACGACACGCACTACGGGCTGGCCGGGTCCATCTGGACCGAGAACCTCTCCCGCGCCCACCGGATGGTGAATGAGCTTCGGGCGGGCCAGGTTTGGGTGAACTCCTCACTCGCGGCCGACCCGTCGATGCCGATCAGCGGCCACAAGCAGTCCGGGTGGGGCGGCGAGCGCGGCCGCAAGGGCATCGAGGCCTACTTCAACACCAAGGCGGTCTACATCGGTCTGTAACCTGCTGCCCCGGGCGGCCGCGCGCGTAACGCCACGGTGGAACTATTGCCGATTTTTCGCCGTGGCGTTACGCCCGGGCCATCCCGGAGACTTTGGGCTACAGCGGCTTTCAGTGGGACGCTACGAGGGCACGGCCCTCGTCGGTGCATCCGGCAATGAAGTCAGGCGCCGAGTCCACTTGAGCGATCTTCCCGCTTTTCAGATCGCTCTGAAGGACCCTCTGGCAGTACTGGTTCCAATCGGTGTCAGCATTCAGCTGCACGTGATAGTGCTGAATCTGCTCATCGATGGCCTGTTTGCCTTGGTTGTACGAGGGCGACCCGGGGTCGGCGTCCGCGCCGGGCGCGAAGACAACGGCGGCGGCACTAAGCACCGCTGCCAACGTCAACCCGCGCATGCGACTCACGCCGACAATCTTACGTGGATTTTGCCGCCAGCACATCCGCCTCGATCGCGGGGGACGGCGGCGGGTTAGAACGTCCACGAGCCGGCGGACTGAAGTACGAAGCCACGGTTGAGGATTGGATCGATGCAGGCGGTCAGGCGGTCAGCGCCCACGACGCATGTGATGTCGCCTTTGGTGAGCTTTTGGCCGACGTTGAGCAGCGGCGAGGTGATGATCGGGCAGCCGGTGCCCTTTTGAAAGCTGTACGGGTTGAGGTCTGTCGGAAGCGATGACGGCGAGGCGACCACCGAGCAGCCGTCGCTGCCGACGGGGGCGTTGTCCGGCAGACCAGGCAGTGGCCCATCGCAGCTGGCGCTGACGTGATCGCCCGGCTTGGGCGGGTTGGGGAGGATGCACTGCAGCCCATCGGGTGTCGCGAAATAGGCCGCGCCGCCGGCGCGGGCCGCGGCGGTATAGGGCGCGGCGTCGACCGCTTGAAATGCGTTCAGATCGGGAAATTTCGGCGGCGGCGTGGCCGTCGCGACGCCGGGGGCGTTGCGGGAACATGCCAGGCTCAGGACCGCAACGCTCGCGGTGATCACCGCTAGGGTCACCCTGCTCAGCATGTGGTGTCCCCCTTCCTAGTGTTGGACGCCAAAGGTTGTCGTCCACGTGTTGGGATCATAGGTCGGCCCGGGCGGCCAGGTGCTCACTCGAAGCTGAATCGTCTCAAGGCCGGTCGCGGGGTCGAGCGTCGTGCCCGTGATGGTGGGGCCGTAGACGGTCGGAAGCTGGTTGGGGGCCACCAGCGTTTGGGGTGTCGCCCCCATCAGCCCTTGCGGTGTGGCGGCGGTGATGCCCTGCACGGGGCCGCCATTGGTCGCGCCGACGAGCATGAATCCACCACCTTTGAGCGAGACCAGTTGGCTTTCACGATCGCCGGGGAGGCTGACGGTGCCGACGCGCTGCAAGTTGTTGATCCAGCTGTTGGGTTTGGCCGGATCGATGGGTCCCGACACCCACATGCCGCGGGTGGTGTCGCCTACCCGGTTGCTGGTGTTGCCGACGATCACCATCTGGTTGGTGGCGGGATCGTAAACGCCGCTGGCCTGGTAAATCCCCGGCAGCTCACCGACTTTCACGGGATGGGTGGGATCGGTGTAATCCCAGACCGACCCGTTGGTCGCGAATTCGTTGAACCCGGGCGTCACGGACCCATCCGGGTGGCTGAAAAACGCGTAGCGATGGCCGTCGGGCCCCAGCGCGGTCCCCGTCGGCAGCGGGCGGGTGCCCGGCGGCCCTTGCGCGAGCTCCGATGCCGGGCTGCGCGGAAAACCGTCTCGGGGGTCGCCGCCAAAGGTGGGGCCCTGGCCGTCTTGGAACTGGTCTTGCAGGTCGTACGTGTTTTGCTCGTGTTGGGGCGGGCCGGCCGGTCCGGTGATCCTGGGGTCGCTGGGCGGAGCGTCTTGCCCGTCCCCGAAGCCCGCCGGCTTGAACTCGGCGACCGCGGCAGCATCCTGCGGGGTGAGGTGTCCGTTCGCCTGTGCCTCACGCAGCGATTTCGTGTAGGTGTCGCGGATCGAGTTCATCTGCTTGAGGGCGTCCCGCGTGTCATCGGCGGCGTCGGCTTTGGCGTCCTTGATCAAGGTCTCGAGCGCCCGGCGGCTCTTCGCATCGAGGGTGGGGTCTTGCAGATCCTTGGTGGCCGCGCCGATCAGTTTGTCCAGCAACTGCAGTTGTCGTTCCAGCGTGGCGATCTCCGCGGAGCCCTCTTTTTGCGCGGCGGCCAGCATGGCGGCGATGTTTTCCAGGTCCGCGGCGATCTTGGGCAACTGGTCGGTCTGCAGGCGAAGCGATTTGGTCAGCCGCTGCACTTCTTCTGAGCCGTTGATCGGATGGTCGCCGTTCTGGTGGTTCCAGGCCTGATCGAAGCGCTTGCGGGCCTGCTCGAACTCCTCTTGGGCGGCGGTGGAGCACCGGCCCGCCGCGTGGAAGGCCTCCGCCAATTGGGAGATCTGAAAGGGGTTACCGGCCTGCAAACTGCGATTGACCGCCCAGGGATCGCCGCCGGCCTGGGCGATCAGATCGGCAACGCTCAACCAGTTCAGCTGCATCGCCCCGCCCATTTGTGCTTTTGACCAGCTTTGACGCTACCTCCGCTGGTTCCCCTGACCCCCTATTCCACCCGAAAAGGCGCTGCAATTCACTTCAGTGCGCTCGGCGCGGAGCTAATCGGGGACACGTGGCGAGGGACGCGCTTCAATAGCATTGTGACCAGGAGGACATGATGGCGCGCTTCAAAACCGAAATGGAAGTCTGCCCGCACTGCCGGCGCTCGGCGGAGGCCACGGTCGAATACAGCTACGACAACAACGGCAAAGTCACCGGCAGGCGGGTGCGGGACGTCAACTGCCGGTATGCGGACTGCCCGGGTAGCGAGGTGCCGCCGCACTGGGGCTAGGCGATGTCGGTCGCCCGCTGCTTCGTGTCGGACTCCTTGTCGGAGAGAAGATCCCCTTCTTGGGGCATTCAAAGTTTGGCGACGCCGCCGATTCCACGCTCAACTCGCTACGGGCGTCCAGGATCACCCGCCGCGCCGAGCCCGCGGTGAGACAACGTCTTCACTGGGTGCCAGACGGCGCCAACCGCTTCGCCAGGTACGGCGCCGTGCGGCTTTGTTTG
Source organism: Mycobacterium sp. 5-140-3-2 (assembly GCF_035666375.1). NCBI lineage: Bacteria > Bacillati > Actinomycetota > Actinomycetes > Mycobacteriales > Mycobacteriaceae > Mycobacterium > Mycobacterium sp. 5-140-3-2. The sequence continues at coordinate 2,135,485 of NZ_CP142025.1, read as the reverse complement.
GCCCGTGCCACCTGCTCAGGTGGCCCCGCCGCGACGACCCGGCCGCCATCGCTGCCGGCTCCCGGTCCCAAGTCGATCACCCAATCTGCACCCGCGACCATCCGCATGTAGTGCTCGGCCACCACCACGGTGTTGCCCGCGTCGACCAGGCGGTGCAGTTGACGATCGAGCAGATCCACATCGGCGGGGTGCAGCCCGGTGGTCGGCTCGTCGAGGACGTAGAGGGTGTGCCCGCGCCGGGGTCGCTGCAGTTCGGCCGCGAGCTTGATCCGCTGTGCCTCGCCGCCCGACAGCTCGGTGGCGGGCTGTCCGAGACGGAGGTATCCGAGCCCGACCTCTTGCAGCGTGGTCAGGCTGCGCGCCGCGCTGGCGACGTCGGCAAGAAACTCCGAAGCCTCATCGACGGTCATCGCGAGGACATCGGCGATCGTACGGTCGCGATAGCGAACCTCGAGTGTCTCGTCGGAGTACCGCGCTCCTTGACACGCCGGGCAGGTGGCGTATGTGCCTGGCAGGAACAATAATTCGACCGACACGAAACCCTCCCCCTGACAGGTGGGGCAGCGACCGTCGGCCACGTTGAACGAGAACCTGCCCGCCGTCCAACCGCGGCGGCGCGCCTTCGGGGTCGCGGCGAATTCACGGCGCACGGCGTCAAACAAGCCGGTGTAGGTCGCCAGCGTCGAGCGCGGCGTGCGTCCGATCGCACGCTGGTCGACCGATACCAGCCGGTTGATGTTTTCGGCCCCCTCTGCCGTCACACCGATACTCGCGTCATGATCGAGATCGACTATCCCGCTGTCGGTTTCGTCGTCGTCGGGTTCGGCAGGCTCGACCGCTCGTCCGGTGCCGAGCTGGCTGTGGACGACATCGCCGAGGACCTTGACGACGAGTGTCGACTTGCCGGAACCGGACACCCCGGTGACCGCGGTGTACACGCCGAGGGGCAGGTCCACGTCGAGGTCTTTCAAATTATGGAAGCAGATCCCGCGCATCCGCAGCTGCCCGGACGGCGTACGTGGTTGTCGACGCGGCGGCCGGGTACCGTCGAAAAGGTAGTGACGAGTGACGGACCCCTCGATGTCGGCGAGGCCGGACACCGGCCCGCTGTAGAGCACGCCCCCACCGAGTTCTCCGGCCCCGGGCCCAACGTCGACGATCCAGTCGGCACGGCGCACGACGTCCATGTCGTGCTCGACCACGAATAACGAATTGCCCGCGCGCCGCAGGCGATCGAGCACCTCGAGCAGCGGCTCGGCGTCGGCCGGGTGCAGGCCGGCCGACGGTTCGTCTAACACGTAGAGCACGCCGAACAAGCCGGCGCGCAGTTGGGTGGCCAGCCGCAACCGCTGCAGTTCGCCGGGTGACACGGTCGGGGTCCGGCGACTGAGCGTGAGATAGCCGAGGCCGAGATCAATGAGTACCTGCAGGCGTGCGACCAGGTCGGCGGCGATCATGGTCGCCACTTCCGTCAGCTCGCCGGATGTCATGGACTCGTACGCGGCGGCGGCGTCGGTCCGAGAAGCCGTCGGGCGCAACGTGTTCGCGAGGTCGCCCAGAGGCATGGCCGTGTAGTCGGCGATGGTGCGGCCGGCGAAGGTCACCCGCAACGCCTCCGGCCGCAACCCAGAGCCGTCGCATACCGGGCATTCGACGGTGTCGACGAATTGCAGTACGCGGCGGCGCATCATCGCGCTATGGGAGTTGGCCAACGTGTGGCGGACATGGCGTTCGGCGCTGGAAAACGTGCCGTTGTAGTAATAATCGGCTTGCACGGGGTGCTGGCTCGGATCGATTTCGACGGTCGGTTGCTCCTCGGTGAACAGAATCCAATTGCGTTGCCGCTTAGGCAGTTTCCGCCATGGCTTGTCGATGTCGTAGCCCAGCGTGACGAGGATGTCGCGGAGGTTTTGGCCCTGCCACGCGCCGGGCCATGCGGCGACGGCGCCTTCGCGGATGGTCAGCGAGGGGTCTGGCACCAGTGTCTCTTCGGTCACCCGATGGATTCGTCCCAGCCCGTGACATTCGGGGCACGCCCCCACCGCGGTATTCGGCGAGAACGCATCGGAGTCCAGTCGTTCCGTAGCCCCCCGCGGGTAGGTCCCGGCGCGGGAGAACAGCATCCTCAACAAGTTCGACAGGGTGGTGACGGTGCCGACCGTCGACCGCGATGTCGCCGAACCCCTGCGCTGCTGCAGTGCAACGGCAGGCGGTAGCCCGGTGATGTCATCGACCTTTGGCGCGCCGGTTGGCAATAGCAGGCGGCGGGCGTACGGAGCGACCGATTCGAAGTAGCGGCGCTGGGCCTCGGCATAGATGGTCCCGAAGGCTAGCGACGATTTGCCGGATCCGGAGATGCCGGTGAACGCGACCAGCGCGTCACGCGGCGCGACGACGTCGACACCCCGCAGATTGTGCACCCGCGCCCCGTAAACGCGCACAGAAGGATCGATTTCGTCGGTGCGTCGATACGGGATTTGCGTCATCTTGCTCAGCCGAGTACCCCCGGTGGCGGCCGCACAAGCCTGCGCTCCCCGGCAGCGACCAGCGAGGGCCTGTCGGCAATCCGTTTTGACCCCCCGCCGGCCGGGAATTCCGCCGTGGCGATGACGGAAACATCACCAAGCCGGATCCGCCTGAGCCATCACGTCGTGGAACTCGATGACGGGCGGCGGATCGGGCTTTCAGTCGGCGGCCGCGGAGTGCCGTTGTTGTTCATGCACGGGCTCCTGCTGAGTCGGAAGGCCTATCTGCGGATGCTCAGCCGGATCGCCGGAATGGGATTTCTGGTCGTCGCCGTCGATGCCGCCGGTCACGGAGATACCGGGCGACTGCCCAGCAACGCGTGCGGCTTCACCGATCGCGCCGATTCGGTGTTGCGCACGCTGGACGCCCTTGGCATCGGACAGGCGTTGTTCGTCGGCCATTCGATGGGCGGGCGAATGACCATCCAGCTGGCCGCACGCGCGCCTGAGCGGGTACTCGCCGCCGTGCTGTTCGACCCGGCGGCCGGAGCGCGGTTCGACACGACCATCCCAAAATTGGTGAGGTCCCCAACCAAGGCGTTGGGCGCGGCCTACACCGCTGTCCGCGACACACTGGGCGACCCGACGCAGCTCTCACCCAGCGAGCAACTCGGATACTTCCGCGTGCTGGCCGCGGTGGCGGTGCCCAACCTGCGTGATCCACTCGCAGCCGTCCGGACGATCAGGGCCATCGTCGAGTCCGGTGATTACACGCCGATGCTGCACACCATGCGCGACGAAGGGATGCCCACGATGGTGGTGCACGCCGAAAAAGACATGATCGTGCCGTTCCCGCACGCGCGCGAAATCGCCAACGAGGCCGACGCGACGCTGTACAGGGTGCCGGACGCGTATCACTCGTGGATGATCGCCAATCCGCGCCAGGGCGCCGATGCGTTTCGCCAACTGCTCGATGGCGAATTGGGCGAGGTGCTTCGCGACGCCGCCGACACGATGGGCATCGCCGACCTCGATGACCACGAGGCGTGGGAGCGCGAATTGCTGGACCCCGATGCGCTGGTGTTGCAGTTCATCCACGGTCGCGACCGAATCGAAATCGGAGCCGAGGAGCTTGACCATGTCGACCTCGAGCTGGTGCGCCGTACGGAGCGCTCGCAGGAGCGGCTGTCCTGGGCTCGACGGACGTATCGCCGGTGGGCGGCCAAGCACCTGCATCAGGCGCGATCGCTGATCCGGCAGAGTACCCGGATCGAGCCGGAGCACCACGAATAGCTACCGGCGGAACTGAGTGGGGCGGGCGGGGCTCGAACCCGCGACCAACGGATTATGAGAACGCCTGACCTGGACGTTGGCAATTACTGGCAGTTCATGGCGGATGACGGCTAATGAGGTTAAGGCTCTCTCTCACAACGACTTTGATAGATGGAGAATGACGATTAGAAGTTTCTCTTGGTGAGCGCCGTGCGGACTGTCTGCGGACTGGTCCCGCAGGAACACCTCTTGGCGTCAGCACGTCACTAGGTCAACAGGATGGCGATTAAAGCGATGGCTGCGGCGATGACCGCGACCACAAGCGAAGCCCATTGGAGTCGGATCGCGCTTACCGCTTGCAATAGTTGAGCCGATGTCTCAATCGACCGCGTAGTGAGTTCCAGTTCGGCGGCAACGATCTCAGCGTTCTCGCGCAGAGCCTCGCGATAGTGCTGCGGCAGCGTGCGAATCTGACCCGCGTCGCCATCCTCTTGGAGCTCTTGAAACCTCATCTCGTTCAAGTCCGCGAAGACCGGCAGGTGTGAGTAAGTGAAGTCGGTCGAAGCGATCCGAATAACGTCCTTGGCTACGACCGCAGCGTCGTGACCGTCAGAAGTTAGAAATCCATAGAGACGTTGTGCGGTCCGCAAAGCGGTCTGGGGAGCGACACTCGAATCACGGACCGCCGAAACATCGTCCTTGTATTTAGCCAGTAATTGCTCAGTCGCCCAGACTCTGAAAATGTCAGGAAAGTCTCGGGCTATGTTGCTTATTATGGCGTTGTCAGAATATTCGCCTTCGCCGTCAATTAAGCGTTGAGCAGCAGACCTTTGCGCTGAAATGATGCCGTTCTGGATTGAGCTCTTGGGCGACCCGTCGCGCTCCATTGAAAAGTAAAAGCCATCTCGCTGCGGCGATGTCCAAACATGATCGGCCCCGTTCAAGCCGAGCGCCTCAAGAGGCCCACGCCGACGGTTCATCCGCTCTTTGTCGCGCTCACTCAAGGGCTTACCAGCGGAGATTACGACCGGCTCATCGTCGATTGGCCCAAATGGCTCAATATCCTCAGTGAAAATTACACGAACGGACGGGCGTTGGTCAGGGGGCAACTCTGCGAACTTGCCGAATGCTCTCTTGCTAAGCCAGTGCCAGCAGTAAGCGTCGAACTCATCGAACTTCTCCCTGCACCACTCGCGCTGCAAGTGGGATGGAACGGAGAAGTTGATCGCGTAGGAAGCCGACTTCGCGCGAGACCAAGGGTTCAGTGCTCTTAGTCTTGCGAAACGCCCTCTGACGGTGAAGCGTGACGTGTCCACACGCATCGCGAAGTCATCCCGCAAGCGATCAGAGAGATCGAACTCATCCTCGTCCGGGTAGAAGATCGCGACGAGCAAAGTAAGCGACGGAGCGGCGCTCATCAGGATCAGCTCGACGGCTTTTATTGGCTTCGCGATCGTAGAATCCCTGGATGCGTCGAAGAGCTGGACTCCTGGCCGCGCCAGGTTAGCAACATGGCTCCAAGCGCCGCCGTACTGAGAATTGCGCCAGTCACGAATATCTCGCTTCAAGCCTTCGCGATATTCGGAAGGCTGAATCGGCCACAAATCAATTGCGCTAAACAGGCCGGCAATGTTGGAAGGCGTAAAGCATTCAACCAGCACTGTAGCGGCTAGCTTTACGCGCTCCCCAGGTCCGAGCCGAATCCTGTCGTTTTCTCTCATGAAGGCGCTATCACGGTTTACCGCGCGTTCAAGTGCCCGTTTCTTCTCAGCCCGTATTGTCGACCGATGCCACCAATCTGGCACTTCACCTTGTCGGAGTGGGCCTGACACCTGCATGCGATAAACGTTAGTAGTCAATGCGGCAAGTCAGCGGGAAGCCGGAGTCCGCGTGGCTACTTTGCCAGAGAGAGAGAAGGCGCTGGCTGTTCAAGGCGTGATCGCGCTCATCGAATGTCCCCAGGTGTGCTCGTTGAAATTCCCCACCTGTGAGCAGCGGTCAGTGTAGTGGTTGGCGGGTGCCGGTGGTGGTTCGGCGCAGGGTTTCGGCGGCGGCCTGGTGGTCACGTAGCCGGTAGGACTCGCCGTCGAGGTTGATGACCACGGAGCGGTGCAGCAGGCGGTCGAGCATGGCAGCCGCGACGGTGGTGTCGCCGAGGATCTCACCCCAGGCTCCCACCCCGCGATTGGTCGTGATGACGATGCTGGTTTTCAAATACCGTTGGGAGACAACCTGAAACAACGCCGAAGCGGCCTCGGCGGGCAACGGTAGATACCCCAGTTCATCGATCACCAGCAAGGTGGGACCGGCGTAGAACCGCATGGTGGTGGCCCAGCGGCCCTCGATCGCGGCGCGGTGGCAGCGGGCGGCCAGATCGGCGGCGGTGGTGAAGTAGGTCCGGTAGCCGGCATGTGCTGCAGCCCGGGCCAACCCGACCGAGAGGTGAGTTTTGCCGGTGCCTGGTGGTCCGATGAGCAGGATGTTGGTCGCGGTTTCCAGGTAGCGGCAGGTGCCCAGCTCGTCGATGAGCTTGCGGTCGATGCCGGCGGCGGCATCGACGTCGAAGTCGGTGAGGGTGGCCGGGGTGGGCAGGCAGGCGAACCGCAGCCGGCCCGCCAACCGTCGGGCAGTGCTGGCCTCGACCTCGACGGCAAGCAGCCGCTCCAACGCGACGGTCAGCGACAGTCCCTCGGCGGTGGCCTGGTCGAGCACCGCGGGTAGGGCTTCGGCGGCCGCGGCGAGTTTGAGTTCGGCCAGGTGTGAGCGCAGCTGCTGATACCGGGACGCCGCCGCCGACGGCGACTCCGTGGTCGTAGTGGCGGTCTTGGGGGTGCGGGGTGTGGAGGTCATTGGAGGGTCCTGTTCTGGGCTGCCCGCTCGTAGACGGACAGGTCGATGACGGTGGAAACGGTTGACGGAATTGAGGATTGATGCACGGAGCTGTCGGCGTGTTTGATCTGGAGTAGTTGTGCGGCAGCGGCTTTGGCCGCCGGGCCCGGTGGGATGCGTTCCTTGCGGCGGTGCGGGCGACCGGTCGCCGCGGTGGCCATCGCGGCGGCGTCCAGCGCGATGACATGACCGCTGTCACGCACCATCACCCCCAACCCGTCAGCGGCCATACGATGCCGAGCGATCACGATCCCGCCCGTGGTGGCGATATCGAGGAAGTCACCTCCGACTGGATGGCTGACCACGACCTGGGCGGCGGCCAGTTCCGGGGGCACCGAGTAGCGATTGCCGCGGTAGGACACCATCGCCTGCCTCGATGCGGTGCGGGCCTCGGCGACGATCACTGGATAGGCCAGCGCCGGCACCGAGGACAGGGGCTCGGTTTTGGCCACCACGGCGACTGAGGAGCGGCCGTTGGCGGTGGCCCGCAGTCGGGTGTCACCCCGCACGCGGGCGAACCGATCCAGGCTCACCTGAGCCTGCTCAGGGGTGGCTTCGTCGGCCAAGGTGCGCCACCAGCGTTGGGCAGCGGTGTGGTTGACCTTCTCCACCACGCCCTTGCGGTTACCGCGCCGGGCCGGGCAGATCGCCACCGCCACTCCGTAGTGCTTGGCCACCCCGGCAAACGACGCGGTCACCCGGCCGCTGCCGGGGTCACAGACCGTGGCCATCCGGTCGAAGCGCCACACCCGGGTGCACCCGCCCACGCCACGGGTGATGCGGTCCAGGCCGGCGACCAGGTGCGGCTGATCCTCGCTCGGTGCCAGGAAGCCGCGCCACTTACCGGAATGCGCCAGCGAGCCGACCAACAGGTGCGCGGTCTTGCCCCAGCCCCACGATGCCGGCGGATCGGGCAATTCCAGCCAGTCCCATTGGGTTTCCTCACCCGGCGGGTGCTGGATCACCGCGTTCGGCCGTTGCGTCACAGTCCGGCACGCCTCACAGACCGGGCGCAGATTCCGGGCCCGGATGTTGCGAGTCAGGCTCTGATACGACAACCCGAACCCCAGGTCCTCCAATTCGTCGAGCAGGGTGCGGGCCCACAGATGCGGGTCCTCGGTCAGCCGCGCGGTGACGTAGTCGACGAATGGGTCAAAAGGGTCCGGGCCCGGGCGGGCACGCACTCCCGGCGTGCCGTCACCGGCCAGATACTTGCGGACCGTCTTGCGGTCGAAGCCGGTGTGGCGGGCGATCGCCGAGATCGTCCAACCACGCTTGGCCAGGGCATGTACTTCCACATCGTCCTCCCATGTGAGCATGAGAAAGCGGGCCTCCTTCGGGCAGTGCTGCAGGCGTCAGACACCAGCAGCATCGAAGGAGGCCCGCCCTTCTCGGCGGAGCCACACGGGTGGGGAATTTCAATGAGCGTCAGTGGGGAATTTCAGCGAGCGCGGTCAGGCGGGCCATGCAGCCATCAGGGGTGACCCCCCACCCCTTCGGACCTGATCACTTCATGCCAAGCCTCGTAGGCTTGAGCAACATGACTGACGCCGGTTCCCTGCTACCCATAGCGATGTTTCCGCCAGAGTCGCTGCGTGTGGTGTATATCGAAATGCTCTACTCGCCCGACGGACGCAAAGCCACGAAGGACAGCGACCTGTTCACGCTTGCCAGAGGAACTGGGTTCCTCTACAGGGTCGATGAACAAATTTATCTCGTTACGGCTCGTCATAACTTTTCAGGCAAGCACTGGGAAACAGATGAGTACCTGCACAGCGCCTACCCTGTCGCGCCAACGCATGTCGCCGTGAGCTTCCGCGCCACCACACCAACGCAGGTCTACAAAACAGGCTTTCAAGTACCGGCCCACCAATATCTGATCAACCTCGTCGATGACTCATGGAAGCCGATTTGGAGAGAGCATCCCCGGTTTGGCCGCAGCATCGACGTGGCAGCTATGCCTTTCAATTTGCCTACGGATCGGGAAGACCTTCTCATAGACGCCTGGGACGAAGCAGCACCGGCGTCCGACCCGACCTCCAAGCTTTGGGTCAGCCAACAAGTTGCAGTCGTCGGCTATCCATACGGCCTAAGGGGAAGTTTCGAGCTTCCACTGTGGAGCAACGGCATCATCGCTTCTGAACCCGCGCTCTTGCACATTTATCGCGACATCGAATACCCGCTATTTCTCATCGACGCAAGGGGACGCACAGGTGAGGTGAGCCCGTCGTAGTGGTCCAGTCGTTGTGGGACTCTGTTGCCCGGTGTTCGGGCAAGGAAGAATCAAACAACGACATGGCGTCGAACAAGCGCCGGCGGCATACGCCGGATCAGATCATCCGCAAGCTGGCCGAGGGCAACAAGCACCTCGGGGCCGGCCAGGAACTCAGCGAGGTGTGCCGACACCTGGAGATCGCTGAGTCGACGTGGCATCGCTGGCTTGCCCAGTACGGCGGTATGAAGGCCAATGAGGCCAAACGACTCAAGGAACTCGAGGCCGAGAACGCCCGGTTGAAGAGGCTGGTCGCCAACCAGGCTCTCGATATCGACATGCTCAAGGAGATCTCGGCGGGAAACTTCTGACCCCGAACCGCAAGCGCAGCGCCGTTAAAGTGCTGCGCGACCGGTTCGGGGTATCTGAACGCCGCGCCTGCGCGGTGGTGGGCCTGCACCGTTCCACGATGCGCCTGACGCCACCGCCGATCACAGCGGAGGAGGCCGAGTTGCGTGCCTGGTTGCGCCGGTTCTCCACTGACCGGCCGCGCTGGGGGTGGCGACGGGCAGCCAAGATGGCCCGCAGGGCGGGCTGGCTGGTCAACAACAAGCGCATCCGCCGGTTGTGGCGGGAGGAGGGCCTGCGGGTGGGCGTGTCATTCCATCTGTGTAAGTCCGGGGTGGTCCAAGATCGGACCGCCGTTGGGGCGGACAGAAGGAGTGTTTTGTGACGAAGACCACGCAGTCGTCGGCTGAGGAGAAGTCGGCGGCGCGGCGGCTGGCCGAGACGTTTTCGGCGGAGACGCTGGATTCGCTGATCAAGGATGCGGTGAAGTCGGGCACTCCGATCGACGGCGCGGACGGTTTGCTCAATGAGTTGACTAAGGCGGTGCTGGAGCGCTCGCTGCAGACCGAGATGACTCATCATCTGGGCTATGAGTCCGGGGATCTGGCCGGGCGCGGGTCGGGCAATTCGCGCAACGGGTTCAGCTCGAAGACGGTGTCCACGGTCAACGGTCCAGTGGATATCTCCGTGCCGCGCGACCGCAACGGATCGTTCGAGCCGGCGATCGTGCCCAAGAAGACCCGCCGACTCAATAACATCAATTCCGTTGTGTTGTCGCTGTATTCGCGCGGGATGACCACCCGCGACATTGAAGCCCATCTGCAGGAGGTGTACGGGGCTGCCGTGTCGCGCGAGCTGATCTCTAATGTCACCGACGTCGTGGTCGATGAGATCAAGGCCTGGCAGTCCCGCCCGCTCGATGAGGTCTATCCCATCCTCTACATCGACGGGCTGCGGTTGCGCATCAAGGACAACGGGGTGGTCACGACCAAGGTGGCCTATCTGGCCATCGGGGTGGATCTGGAGGGCCGCAAACACGCCCTGGGGGTCTGGATCCAAGACTCCGAGGGCGCCAAATTCTGGCAGAAAGTCGTCATCGACCTGCGCAACCGCGGGGTGCGCGACATCCTGATCGCCTGCTGCGACGGGCTGACCGGGCTGCCTGATGCGATCCGCTCGACCTTTCCCGACACCGTGGTGCAGACCTGCGTGGTGCACGTCATCCGCAACGCCATGCGCTTCGTGTCCTACAAGGACCGCAAGAAGGTCGCGACCTCGATGCGCGCGATCTATGGCGCGTCGACCACCGAGGCCGCCGAGCTCGCGCTCAAAGAGTTCGACACCGCCTACGGGGCCCAATATCCTGGGGCAATCGACGTTTGGCGCAACGCCTGGCCAGAGTTCGTGCCGTTCCTGGATTATCCGGTGGAGCTGCGCAAGATCGTTTACACCACCAACGCCATCGAGTCGATCAACTTCCAGCTGCGCAAGATCACCAAAAACCGCGGCCATTTCCCCGACAAGGACGCCGCGATGAAGTTGCTGTATCTCGGATTGCGCAACATCTCCAGCGACAGAGGAGGATTCTCGGGCACCGGAACGTACAACTGGACTGTGGCATTGAACACACTCGCCAGACTGTTCCCGGGACGAATTCCGTTGTGTTAGACTACAATTCGTAGTCAAATCACCTCTGACTTACACAAAATTCGTGACAGGCTCCGTCGATGTCCTGGACCGCCTGGTTGTGCAACACGGGGCGCCGCACTACGTGCGCTTCGACAACGGTCCCGAATTCGTGGCGCACGCCGTGCACGATTGGTGCCGATTCAACAGCGCCGGTTCACTTTTCATCGATCCCGGCTCGCCGTGGCAGAACGCCTGGATCGAATCGTTCAACGGCAGGCTACGCGACGAACTGCTCAACTCTTGGCGCTTCGACTCGGTGCTGGAAGCCCGCGTAATCATCGAAGACTGGCGCTGCGACTACAACGCCAACAGACCCCACTCCGCCCACGGCGAACTCACCCCAGCCGAGTTCGCTCTACAGTGGACCACGACCCACCAACCCCAAGCCGCATAGCGACTGGACCACCAATCGGGTCCCCCTCACCGCCATCTGGCCTTTCGCCCTACTGATCTCGACGTAGGCCTCCACTACCGCCCGCGATGCCTCGAATACCGCTGAGCCGAGCGTGCTCAGACGAGTCGCGCCAATAAGCAACAGGTGGTCGGCGAGGTCTCGCAGTAACTTGATTGAGCTACGCAAAGTGTCCAAGTCACTTGGATCGACCGTCTCGGTCGACTTCCTATCTCGCGCATTTCGCATGGTTATCGATAACTCGACTGCGGCAACATTCGCGTCCGAGGCAAGTCTCAACAGCGTCTCTCGGCGCCACTTCGTCATCTCGCGGTTGTCAGCGGCGGTGATCGCGGCTTCGCTCGTTACATTGCTCTTCCGGATGCCGAAATATGCCACGCCCGAAGCGACGAGGGGACTGCCCCGCATTCAGTTGACTCGCGGGGTGGGATTTTCAGGCCGCGGTTGCGGCTTGTGTGTGGAGCAGTTCGAACTCTATCGGGGTGAGTCTGCCGAGTGCGCGTTGCCGGCGGCGTCGGTGGTAGGTCCGCTCGATCCACGACACGATCGCCAGGCGTAGTTCGGCTCGGGTGGACCAGCGTCGCCGGTCGAGCACGTTGCGTTGCAGAAGGGCGAAGAACGACTCCATGGCAGCGTTGTCACCGCACGCGCCGACACGACCCATCGATCCGTGTAATCCGTTGTGCGACAGTGCATGGACGAACTTTCGTGAGCGAAATTGGCTACCCCTGTCCGAATGAACGATCGTCGCGGCAGGTGAACGCAACGCCACGGCGTGATCGAGGGCGGCCACTGCCAGCGAGGACTTCATCCGCGAGTCCATCGAGTAACCCACGATCCGGTTGGAATAGACGTCTTTGATCGCGCAGAGGTAGAGCTTGCCTTCATCGGTGCGGTGTTCGGTGATGTCGGCCAGCCAGACCTGGTTGGCGGCCTGGGCGCTGAACTGACGCTGCACGAGGTCGTCGTGAACTGGCGGCCCGGATCTGCGGTTCAGTCCTCGCTTCTTGGCGAAGACCGACCAGATGCGCTCCTGGGAACACAACCGTGCGACACGGTTCTCGCTGGCGAAGATACCGCGTCCGGGAAGTTCGTCGGCGATGAATCGGTAGCCGAATGCGGGGTCGTCGGCATGGATGTCGCGGGCGGCGTTGATCAGGTGCGCATCATCCCAATCTCGCTGCGATAGAGGTGCTTTGCGCCATTTGTAGAACGCCTGGGTGGAAAATCCCAGGACCCGGCAGGTCACCGTGACGGGCACGCCGTCATCGGCAAGGTCGAGGACCAGCGGGTACATCATTTTGGGTTGGCATCCCGGGACAAGTAGCCGACCGCGCGACGCATCACTTCAGCCTCCTGCTCGAGGAGCTTGATCCGCTTATGCGCCTCGCGCAGCTGCGCCGACACATCCTCAGAGACCGCCGCAGGCGACAGCCGGTTGGCACCGTCCTCGCGGTCGGCGATCTTAAGCCAGCGATGCAGGCAGGCCTCCGAAATCCCGAAGTCCTTCGCGATCTGGCGCAACGGCGCCTCACCCTTGCGGGCCACAGCGATGACATCGGCTCGGAACTCGGCGGGAAACGGTCTCGGCACGAGGTTGATCCTTCCAGCAAGGACGAATCCTCACAGGTCAGGAGTCAACCAAACCGGGGGCAGACCCTCATCGCCGCCCCGCCTACGCAGCGCCGTCTGCGACGTCAAATTGCGCCTGAATCCACGCCTCAGCATCCGCACGACGAACCATGACCCGGCGACCAATGCGCGCGAACCTCGGACCGTACCCGATCTGACGCCAGAATCGGACGCTGTTGAGCGGCGTGTTCACCATCGCCGCGAATTGCTCAAGCGTCAGCAGATCAGAAGACATACCAAACCCCCTCAAGGACATGCGCTAACCGCGCGGTTCAACAACGAGCTAGGCGCTGGCAACTGTCCTTACGTGGTTGATATCTCTGAGCTGTCGGGGTTTTCATCACTTCTCGCGCCTAACAGTTTGAGACTGTACCGAACGCATGTTCGATGCCCCGATCTAGCCACGCTGGCGTTACCAAACCGTGACCTAGCCCCCGGCTGCCTTGCGAGCCGCGCTATCCATCGCGGAGGCCAGGTTGTCAAAGTCATCAGGCAGCTCATGGGCATAGATGTTCATCGTCGTTGTGACATCCTTATGGCCCATCAATTTGGAGACCGTGACTATCGTGGCGCCAGCGGCGAGAGCGAGCGATCCTGCTGTGTGTCGCAACGTCTTTGGCGTCACATTAACCAGCTCGGCTGCGGCACAAGCTTTGTCGAACCGCCAACGGAAGTAGTCGAGAGGCATCGCCTCGCCGTCCTGGCGGGCAAAGACGAACTCTGACTCATCGTGGCCCCGAATCGTGTCGGCCACCTTGTCCATAACGAAACGGGGAAGTGTTACCCATCGCTCCTGGTGAGTCTTTGTCGGCCCTTCCCGGTCCCCGACGCCGCTGACGTGAGTGATTGAGCGGGCTATCCAAAGCCGAGAGCGGCCCACTTGAACGTTGTTGACTCGCAGCGCGGCCAGCTCTCCGTAACGCATCCCGCCGTAGCCGAGCACGTAAACAACCGTGGATAGCTCGCCCGCAGCGTCGGCAAGCGACCTGATTTGTTCGTGACTTAAGGCTTTATCCCGACGCGAAGCCTTGCGCGGTAGGTGAACGCCATCGGCGGGATTAACCGCGATGTACCGCGAACGGATCGCGTAGTTAAGCACTTGGTCCACAACCTGGAAAGCGTGTATCACGCGAGCGGCGGACAAGCCCTTTGGTTCGTCATCGTCATCATCGTGGGACCTCGCCGGACGTGTTCGGGCATCAGGACTCTCTCGCAGCCAGTTCACCCAATCTTGTATGTCTGGGTGCTGGATGTCGCGGAGGGGCGTATCGGCCCACTTCGGCAGAACCACCACATCTAGCAAGCTCCTGTTCCCGGCAACGGTCTTCGGTTCGAGTGCCCCGCGCTTGCCGTCGAACCACTCTTCTGCGACGGTGGCGAACGTCATCGTGGACCGCCGGGGGTCTGCATAAGTGCCGGTGTTAAGCGCGGTTGCGATGCCTTCGGCATGCTTCTGCGCATCGGCACGGCGCACGAATGACTTGCTCTGTTCCCTGCCTTTGTTATCGACCCAGCGCGAAAGCCACCGCTTACCGATGCCGTGGCGCGCCGTGCAAACGAGCGCGCCGGGAGTCTTCGTGTGTTTCGAATCGACGCACCAGACCGGACCGTCGATGCCATCCGCCGGCCAACTGACTTCCTCGCCACGTCGTGGATCTCGGTGCCAACGATCTTCAACGCCTACACGCACACTCCGCTTAACGACCACGGCCCAAGCATAAAACCTACTGCGGACTGTCTGCGGACTGGCGATCACTGGTGCGTTGGCTAGACAGCCCCGCACAGGCTTTGAAATGCTTAATTCGGTGGGGCGGGCGGGGCTCGAACCCGCGACCAACGGATTATGAGTCCGCGGCTCTAACCAACTGAGCTACCGCCCCCGACGGGGTAGTTCCGTAGGAAACCGTAGCCGAAGACCGGAGTCAGTGTCCGTCGGGCGGCAGGCGCCCACATGGCAGGTCACACAGCGATGGGCGCCACGTCGCGGTGGCGCCCATCGACAAAACGCACTCAGGCGGGCGACGACGCCTGTGCCGCCTGTCCCTTGATCGCGGGGATCATTTCCGGCGCGTAGACGAAGATCGCGGACTCGACCTCCCACTCAGCCTGCTCCGGCTTCAGCGGGGTCGTGTTGGTCACCATGTTCACGAGCCGTTTCCCGGCGGCCAACGGATTGTCAGCGCTGCGGACCTGGTCGGCGAACCAGCGGCCCTCGGCGGTCATGTTGCAGTCGTTGAACTCGGCGGAGTGGATCATCTTGTTCTGCGCAAGCAGGTTGATGTACTGGTCGTCCTTCGGGGTCATATTGCAGGCGGCCGCTGCCTGCGGCGCCGACAGCAGCGCTCCGCCCAGCATCGACGTCGCCACGACGGCGCCGGCCGCCCCCAACGCCAGCAGCTGCCCGCGCGAGCGTGTACGTCTGATGGTCATCTTTCGAACTCCTTCGCGTAGATATTTGCTGATCCACCTGTCGCACACCAATGGGTACACGGACAGAGAGCACGACAAACGGCGGGAGTACAAACAATGGATGAACAAAGAAGGTTGAAAACACTAGCGCGAGAAGCTATTTGAGCGACCGCTCCGCTCAGGGATCGACGAGCTTCTCCACCGGCACGGCGGCTTCCGGCATCGCCGTCAGCGGTTTAATGTGCCGCTATTCAATTAGCTGACAACATCAAATACAGCGGATGAAATTCAAAGCCGTTGCGGCCGTTCGATATTCGTTAGGCAGGGCAGACGCGGGCCCGGGGGATCAAGACTCCGTCGGCCAGTTTTGCTTGGCGGCCTGGTCCTTGATCTTCGGGATCACTTCCGGCGCGTACACATAGATCGCCGACTCGACTTCCCACTCGGCTTTGTCGGCCTTGAGCGGCGTCGTGTTGGTCACCATGTTGACGAGTTCTTTGGCCCGACCGAACGGATCGGACGAGCTCTTCACCTGGTTGGCGAACCACCGGCCCTCGGCGGCCTCATGACAGTCGCTGTACTCGGCGGTGTGCACCATGTTGTTCTGCGCGAGCAGGTTGATGTATTGGTCATCCGCAGGGCTCAAGTCGCACGTCGCCGAAGCCACGGGCGCTGAAAGCACCGCTCCGCCGAACATCGAGGCCCCCAGCGCGACACCGGCAGCCCAGACCGACGACACCCGCATGCGCGAGCGGGTACGGGTGCTTGTCATGTTCGAACCTCCCTCTGCGCAGGAACTCGATTGGCTCCGACGCAAACCCAAGCTACGAATGCTGCAAACAACGAACCGGGAAATCCATCGGCATGACGGCTCATGACGTACGTCCCATGGCCACCCGGCTGGGGCCACGCTGCCATTTCGCTACCGTCACGTCTCAGTGGTCATTTCAGTGTCGGCGACGGGGCTTAAGTTATCCAACGACCCCCGCACACAGCGAAAACGCACGCTTGCGCGTCGATGTACGAATGGTTAACATTTCGTGCCCTCGCGCCCGGATGAGCTCCTGGCTCACCCGCCGGCCACGTCGCGGCGCAAACGTCGCAGAGCCCTGCCGCCGGGCGTCGCGGTGCCCGCAGCTAAACGGCGGGCGGCAATCGACTACCGGGTTAACACCGGCCGCGGTCAGCTAAATACCGTGTGCCCCTCGGCGTCGATCAGATACCGCTCGGTGCCGCTCTCGACGCGTGGGGCGTCGGCGCCCAATGACACGGCGACTTTGTTGCTGGCATTGCGCATGATGTCGAAGGTGAGCTCGACGGATTCCGCCTCGGAGAAGCGGGAGCGCACCTCGGCGGCATCGTCGGCGGCGAGGTGCGCAGGGGTCCAAATTAACCCATCCGCATAGCGCAGCGCTGCTTTTGCGCGGTCGTCGAGCAAACCCGACGATTCGAACCGCTCGATCTCCTCGTACAGCGTTTCCGAACCGCCGGCGTCGAGCGCGCCGCCCTCGCGTAGCGAGTTGCACAGCCGGCAATTGTGTTGCGCCGCGCCCCGCAACCGCACCAGTTCGGAGGTGACCGGGTCCAGCGCACGCATTCGCGCCACGGCGATTAAAAAGTCGTTGAACACCAGATCCGACGGGTCGGTGGTGTGATCCCAATTGATCGGTCCGGCCGCCCAGCCCAGGTACTGCGGGCCGACCCCGAGCGCTTCCAGCCCGGCCCGCACCCGCGGGACGAAGTCGGCGATGTACATCTGCACGACGACCCCAAAGGTGCGGTCCCCGAGGTGTTTCGACAACCGGGACCGTTGCTCGGCGGTGATCGCCGCGACGTCGGCGCTGAATTGTTCGGCGAAGTCGACGACGGCCGCCTCGGCGTCGGATTCCGGCTCGCCCACCTCGACGGCCGAGGGCAGCGGCGGAAGGGACACCGTCTGCGCGCACACCCGCCGGATCAACGCCGCGATGCGCGCGTCGGCGGGCGCCGCGGGAAACAGCGCCACCAGGCGCGTGAGCTGGTCTTCTCGAACCGAAACCGGGGCCGCCATTCGTCACACGCTAGAGCGCGTGTCGCCCGGCGGCAATCGAACTATTGGGCCTGGCTCACCGAGGACATGTGGAAGTCCGGGATCCGCAGCGACGGCATCGCGGCGCGGGTCGCCCAATCCCCCCATTCGCGCGGCAGCGTCTTCTCGCTCGCACCGGCCTCGGTGGCCCGTCGCAGCAGGTCCAGCGGGCTTTCGTTGAACCGGAAATTGTTGGCGGCGGCGGTCACGCGTCCGTCTTCGATGAGGTAGACGCCGTCGCGGGTGAGTCCGGTGAACAACAGTGTGGTGGGGTCGACGACCCGGATGTACCACAGCGTGGTCAGCAGCAGGCCTCGCTCGGTGGCCGCGATCATCTCGTCCTGGGTGGCCGTCCCCCCGGTCATCACCAGGTTATCGGCGGCGACGGCGACCGGGGCGTCGTACTTCTCGGCGGTGGCCCGCGGGTAGGCCAGCGCGTTGATCACGCCGTCGCGGATCCAGTCCACCTGGGTGATCTCCATGCCGTTGTCGAACACCGACAGCGTCTCCGAGGAGCTGCTCGCCGCGACGAACGGCGTGCAGACAAGGCCGGGCGCCATCGGATCGGAGAACAGGGTCAGCGGCAGATCGGTGAGCCGCTCCCCCACCCGGGTTCCACCGCCGGGCGCCGAGAACGCGGTCCGACCCTCCTGCGCGCCGCGGCCGGCCATCGACCACGCCATGTAGATCATCATCTCGGCCACGGTCGACGGCGGCATGATCGTCTCGTAGCGCCCCGCCGGCAGCTCGACGCTGCGCTGCGCCCAGCCCAGCCTGGTCGACAGCTGCTCGAGCAGCGAATCGATTGGCACATCGACGAAGTCGGGTGTCCCGACGCCCGCCCACGCGCTGGCGTCGCCTCGTTTGGCGTTGATCTCCACCGCTCCGGTGGGTTGGCTGAAACGCCGTCGCAATCCGGTCGACGATGCCAGGAACGTCGTCGAAACGCTATGGTGCGCAAAGCCGTAGAGCCGGTCCGCGCCCTTGAAGCCGCGGCTCAGGGAGTCGGCCGCGTCGGCGAAGACCAGCGGCCCGGTCCCCGGCACCGGCGCGTCCCAGCCGGCGGGCACCCCGCTATCGGCGAGCAGCGGCGCGGCATCGCCGGCCTCCGGCGCCGAGCCGGCGGCCTCCTGCGAGGCCGCCACCAGGCCGGGGAGCACCCGCGGATCCGCCTCGGCGGACACGACCGTGCCGATGCGCGCGCCGCCGCCCCGACGCACCACGGAGATCACCGATACGCTGCGGCTCACCGAAACCCCGTTGGTGGTCATCGAATTGCCCGCCCAGCGCAGGGTCGCCTCGACCTTGTCGGTGACCAGCACCATCGTCTCGTCGGCGCCGCCCAGCTTGGTCGCCTCGTCGAGCACGATGTTGACGACGTGCTGCGGGCGGATCATCGCCCGCCCTCCGTCCGGGTGTTCAGCACGTTGACGCCGCGGAACAGCGCCGAGGGACAGCCGTGGCTTACCGCCGCGATCTGCCCCGGCTGGGCCTTGCCGCAGTTGAACGCCCCACCCAGGCGCCAGGTGGACCGGCCCCCCACGGCCTCCATCGAATTCCAGAAGTCGGTCGTGGTGGCCTGATAGGCGACGTCGCGCAATTGCCCGTCGAGGCGGCCGTCGCGAATGCGGAAGAACCGTTGGCCGGTGAACTGGAAGTTGTAGCGCTGCATGTCGATCGACCAGGATTTGTCGCCGACGATGTAGATGCCGTCCTCGACCCGGCCGATGAGCTCGTCGGTGCTGATGTCCTCGGGGGCCGGCTGGAGCGACACGTTGGCCATGCGTTGGATCGGCACGTGGTGCGGCGAGTCGGCGTACGAGCAGCCGTTGGAGCGCTCATGCCCCAGGCGCCGCGCGAACACCCGGTCGAGCTGATAGCCGGTGAAGATCCCGTCGCGCACCAGATCCCAACTCTGCGCGGCAACTCCTTCGTCGTCGTAACCGATGGTGGCCAAACCGAATTCGTCCGTCCGGTCCGCGGTCACGTTCATCACCGACGACCCGTACCGCATGGTGCCCAGTTTGTCCGGTGTAGCGAACGACGTTCCGGCGTAGGCGGCCTCGTAGCCGATCGCGCGGTCGTATTCGGTTGCGTGACCGATGGATTCGTGAATCGTCAGCCACAGGTTGGTCGGGTCGATCACCAGGTCTGTCGCACCCGGGACAACGGTGGGCGCCTTCACCTTCTCGGCCAGCAGCGCCGGCAGCTGCGCCAGCTCGTCGGTCCAGTTCCAGACCTCGTCGCCGGTCAGGACCTCCCAACCCCGGCCCATCGGCGGGATCAGCGTGCGCATCGAATCGAAGCTGCCCGCACCGGGGTCGACGGTCACCGCCTCCAGGGTGGGCTGGATGCGGACGCGCTGCTGGGTGATCGAGGATCCGAACGTGTCGGCGTAAAACGTCTGCTCCTTGACCGCGGTCAGCACGGCTGAGACGTGATCGATGCCGTCGGCGCTGAGCAGCCGCCCCGAGTACTCCTCGAGCACGGCGATCTTGTCGGTGGTGGAGACGTCGAACGGGTCGATACGGTAGTTCGACACCCAGGTCGCGTCGGTGTAGACGGGTTCGGGCGCCAGCTCGACGCGCTCGGTGCTCAGCATCGCCAGCGTGGTGGCGACCTGCACCGCGTGCCGCGCGGTCTCGGCGGCGACCGACGGCACCAACTCGGCGTGCGAGGCGAATCCCCAGGTGCCGCCGACGATCACCCGCACCGCCAGGCCGACCTCGCGGTTGATCACCGACGTCTCGAGCGCGCCGTCGCGCAGCTGGATGATCTCGGTAGTGATGCGATGAACGCGCAGGTCGGCGTGCGTGGCCCCGGCCGCGGTGGCCGCTGCAAGCGCGGCGTCGGCCAGTTCGTGGCGCGGCAGGCCGAGGAAGTCGGCATCGATCCCCCGGTTCGGTGTCACGGCTACACCGTAACGGCCGCTCACCCCAAACCGCGGCAGCGCCCGCTTTAATTACCCCATGGCCGGCGCCGCACGCAGGATTCGTCCTCGATCGACCGCGCTGGGCTATGCGCTGCTGGCGCCAAGCCTGTTCGGGGTCCTCGCCTTTCTGCTGTTGCCCATCCTGGTCGTGATCTGGCTGAGCCTGTGCCGGTGGGATCTGCTGGGACCGCTGCGCTTTGTGGGCCTGTCCAGTTGGCGGTCGGTGCTGACCGACGGCACATTCGGCAATTCGCTGATCGTCACCGCGATCTTCGTGGCGATCGTGGTGCCGGCGCAGACGGCGCTGGGATTGCTGGCCGCGTCGATGCTGGCCCGCCAGCTTCGTGGCACCGGCCTGTTTCGCACCGTGTTTGTGCTGCCATGGATTTGCGCCCCACTGGCGATTGCGGTGTTGTGGCGGTGGATCCTGGCTCCCACCGACGGCGCCGTGAGCACCGTGTTGGGACACAGCATCGAATGGCTTTCCGATCCCAGCTTCGCGCTGCCGCTCGTGTCGGCCGTCGTGGTGTGGACCAACGTCGGATACGTCTCGCTGTCGTTCCTGGCGGGCCTGCTGGCCATCCCCGACGAGGTCCACGCCGCCGCACGCACCGACGGCGCCAACGCGTGGCAGCGGTTCTGGCGCATCACCATACCCATGTTGCGGCCGACGACCTTCTTTGTGCTGGTGACCGGGATTGTCAGCACCGCACAGGTTTTCGACACGGTGTACGCCCTGACCGGCGGCGGGCCGGCGGGCAGCACCGACCTGGTGGCCCACCGCATCTACGCCGAGGCGTTCGGTTCGGCGGCGATCGGCCGGGCGTCGGTCATGGCGGTGGTGCTGTTCGTGATCCTGATCGGCGTCACGTTGCTTCAGCATCTGTATTTTCGGCGACGGATCAGTTATGACCTCACCTAGCCGCGCCAGCAACGCGCTGATCTATTCCGGGCTGACCCTGGGCGCGTTGATCACGTTGGCGCCGTTCACCCTTGGCTTGATGACCGCGTTCACCTCGGCGCACCAATTCGTCACGGGTACGCCGCTGCAGCTGCCGCGGCCACCGACGCTCGCAAACTTCACCGACCTCGCCGGCGCCGGGTTCGGCCGCGCGGCGGCGGTCACCGCGTTGATGACGGCGGTGATTCTGGTGGGCCAGTTGACATTTTCCGTGCTGGCCGCGTACGCCTTCGCGCGCTTGCAGTTTCCCGGGCGCGACGCGCTGTTCTGGGTTTACATCGCGACGCTGATGGTGCCGGCGACGGTCACGATCGTGCCGATGTATCTCATGATGGCCCAGCTCGGCCTGCGCAACACGTTCTGGGCGCTGGTGCTGCCGTTCATATTCGGCTCGCCCTACGCGATCTTCTTGCTGCGCGAGCACTTTCGCATGATCCCGAACGACTTGGTCAACGCCGCCCGCCTGGACGGCGCCAACACGCTGGACGAGATCGTGCACGTGGTGATCCCGTCGAGCCGGCCTGTCCTGGCCGCCCTGGCGCTGATCACCGTGGTCTCGCAGTGGAACAACTTCATGTGGCCGTTGGTGATCACGAGCGGCCACAAGTGGCGGGTGCTCACCGTGGCGACCGCCGACCTGCAGTCGCGGTTCAACTCCCAATGGACGCTGGTGATGGCGGCCACCACCATTGCCATCGCGCCGCTCATCGTGCTGTTCGTGGCCTTCCAGCGCCACATCGTCGCCTCGATCGTCGTCTCGGGGCTCAAATGACCCGGCCCCGGTTTTCCACGCTGGTCGCCGCGGCGCTCGGGGCGGTTGCGGTGCTGCTGGCGGCGACGGCGGTGCTGCTGGATTACTCGGGCCAGCCCCACGGCGGCAAGACCATTGTGACGGTGCGTATCTGGGGCGATCAGATCGCCGCGGCCTATCGGCAATCGTTCCAGGAGTTCAGTCGCGCCCATCCCGACATCGAAGTGCACGTCAACTTGGTGGCGTATTCGACCTACTTCAATACCCTGCGCACCGACGTGGCGGGCGGCAGCGCCGATGACATCTTCTGGCTGTCCAACGCCTACCTCGCGGCTTACGCCGACAGCGGCCGGTTGCTGGATATCGGTGCGGCGCTGGGCCCCACCGCCGCGTCGGCCTGGGAGCGACCGGTCGTCGAGCAGTTCACCCGCAACGGCACGCTTTGGGGCGTGCCGCAGCTGACCGACGCCGGGATCGCGTTGTACTACAACGCCGACCTGCTGGGCGCGGCCGGCGTCGACCCTGCCCAGTTGAGCACGTTGCGATGGGGTCCCGACGAGCGGGACACGCTGCGGCCCGTCCTCGCCCGGCTCACCGTCGATGCCGACGGAAACCGCGGCGATAGCAAGGGATTCGACGCCGGGCGGGTGCGGCAGTGGGGATACAACGCGGCCAATGACCCCCAGGGGATCTACCTGAACTACATCGGGTCGGCCGGCGGTGTGTTTCAGCGTGGCGACGAGTTCGCGTTCGACAATCCCGGGGCCGTGACCGCGTTTCAATATCTGGTCGACCTGATCAACCGCGACCACGTCGCGCCTCCCGCCGCCGACACCAACGACAACGGCGACTTTTCCCGCAACCAGTTCCTGGCCGGCCGGATGGCGCTGTTCCAGTCCGGTACCTACAACTTGGCCCCGGTGGCCCGCGACGCCCGCTTCCATTGGGGTGTGGCGCTAATGCCGTCGGGCCCGGCGGGCCGGGTCAGCGTCACCAACGGCATTGCCGCGGCGGGCAATGCGGCATCACGGCATCCCGACGCGGTGCGCCGGGTGCTGGCCTGGATGGGCAGCAGGCAGGGCAACGAATACCTGGGCCGCCACGGTGCGGCGATCCCCGCGGTGTCGTCGGCCCAGCCGGTCTACTTTCACTACTGGGCCACCCGGGGCGTCGATGTCACGCCCTTCTTCACCGTGCTGAACGGCCCGCGCATCGCGGCGCCCGGCGGCGCGGGGTTTGCCGCGGGCAATGACGCCCTGCAGCCGTATTTCGACGAAATGTTCCTGGGCCGCGGCGATGTCGCGTCGACGTTACGGCGCGCTCAGGCGGCGGCCAACGCCGCCGCGGCGCGTCAGTGAGCGCCTGATCACGGCGAGCCGCTCGAAACCTCTCCGACCGTCTCGTCGTTGAGCGCGCTGTGGTGGCGGCCCCAGACGAAATAGAAAACCAACGCCAGCACGACCCAGCCGCTGAACGCGACCCAGGTGTACCAGTGCAGGCTGGCGAGGATGTACCCGCAGGCCGCCACCGAAAGGATCGGCGTGACAGGGTAACCCGGGACCTTGAAGCCCCGCGGCAAGTCGGGCTCGCGCACCCGTAAGACGATCACTCCGACAGAAACCACCACGAACGCGGTCAGGGTGCCGATGGACACCATGTCCGCGAGCTTTTGCAGCGGGACGAAGGCGGCCAACGTCGAGGCCGCGAGCGCGACGATCACCGTGTTGTTTACCGGGGTCATGGTGCGCGGGTTCACTTTTGCGAACCTCGCGGGCAGCAGGCCGTCCCGCCCCATGGCGAACAGGATGCGCGTCAGGCCGTACATGGTGACCAGCGTGACGCTGAAGATCGAAATGACCGCGCCCGCAGCGAGGATCGAGCCGGCCCAGCTGCCGTGGGTGACGTTCTCGAGAATCGTTGCCAGCCCGGCCTCCTGCTGTCCGGCGAAAGCTTGCCAGGGCTGCGCGCCCAGTGCGGCCACCGCAACCAATACGTAGACGCCGGTGACGGTCAGCAGAGCGGCGATCAGCGCGCGCGGCATGGTCTTCTGCGGGTTGTTCACCTCGTCACCCGCGGTGGACACGGCGTCGAGGCCGATGTAGGAGAAGAAGATGGTGCCCGCGGCCGACCCGATGCCCGCGACGCCGAACGGCGCGAAGTCCCGCAGGTGGTGCGCGTCGAACGCGGTGAAGGCGACGATCGCGAACACGACGAGCACGCCGAGCTTGATCATCACCATAATGGCGTTGACCTTCGCCGATTCGCTGGCGCCGCGGATGAGCAGCAACGCGCACATCCCGATCAGCGCGATCGCCGGCACGTTCAAATAGCCGGGCTGCGCGTCCCACGGCGCGGCCGACAAGGCATGTGGCAGTTGAAATCCCACCACATTGCTCAGCAGCCTGTTGAGGTAGCCGCTCCAGTTGACCGCGACCGCGGCGGTGGCCACCCCGTATTCCAGCAGCAGGCAGGCCGCCACACCCATCGCCACCACCTCCCCGAGCGTGGTGTACGCGTACGAGTACGACGACCCCGAAACCGGCACCGCCGAGGCCAATTCGGCGTAGCACACGGCCGCGAGGCCGGCGGCGAGGCCCGCCAGCAGGAAGGAGACGATGACTCCCGGCCCGGCCTCGGGCACGGCCACGGACATGACGAAGAAGATGCCGGTGCCGATGGTCGAGCCGACCCCGAACATGGTCAGCTGAAAGGTGCCGATGCCGCGCTTGAGGCCCTCCGCGGCACCGGGCGCGACGTGCGCGCCCACCACGGGGCGGCGCCGCAGCAGCTGCTCCTTCAGGCCAACCGACGTGGCTGCCAATTGCGCCTCCTGTTTCCGGTTCGGCGATCAGCGCCGGCGAAGCCCTCCGGGCCCGTCGGCCGCCAGGTGGCGCACCCCGGGCTCGGTCCAGGTGCCCGGATCGTCGAAGGCGCGCACGGCTTCGCGCCTAGTGAAGCTGGAGGATCGAGTCGACGACCACGCCGGCGGCGCCGGCCGCGGCGGTGATCGCCAGTGTCACCCAGTCCGCGAGCTTCGGACGTCCGGGAGCGGCCGAGAGCTGACCGATTCCGCCACGGGCGGTGATCGCATCGCCCATTTCGTCGGCGCGCCGCAACGTCACAACGATTGCCGCGGTGAGCAAGTCGATCATGTCCCGCGCCTGCTGGCGCCGGCGCGCCCGGCGGCTGCGCGGAGTCTCGTTGGGACGCAGGCGCCGGGCGGCGTAGAGCACCTGGAACTCTTCGATCAACATCGGGAAGGCGCGCAGCGCGAGCGCCAGGGCAACCGCCCATTCGTCGCTCGGGATCCGCAACCACCGCAAGGGCCGGCCCAAAGCGGCCAGCGCCGGCCCCATTTCGGCGACGTTGGTGGTCCAGGACAGCATCGCCCCCAACCCGATCAACACGATCGACAGCGCGGTGACCCGCACGAAGTGCAACGTGCCGCCCAGCCCGATATGCACGCCGGCAATCGAGACCACGGGGCTTCCGGCGCCGAGAGCGGCGGTGATGCCGCCCACCGCGAGGACGATCCATATCCAGCGCCGCGGCGAGGGCAGCGCGCCGCGGGGAATGTGCGCGAGCCGGGCCGCCGTGATCAGCAACACCAACATCAGCCCGACGCTCGCCCAACCCGGGTAGAAGGTCAGCAGTATCGAGACGCCCAGCACCACCAACAGTTTGGTGCCGGCCCACAGTTCGTGAATTTTCGACGTTCCGGGCACCGGCACCAGCAGGACGACCGGCCGGGGAGTGCGCCGTGTTTTTCCCTTCGCCGACTTGGCGTCCGCGGGCGCGGTCATGGCATGCCCCCCGCCGCCGTCGACGCCGTCTCGAGCACGCCGTTGCGCAGATACAGGGATCGCGGGCAGAGCTCCTCCAGCCCGACGATGTCGTGGGAGATGACCACCAGCGTCAAACCTCGTTCCCTGCGCAGGTTTTCCAGCAGCCGCAGCAGGCCCCGCTGACTGCCGACGTCCAATCCCGCCAGTGGTTCGTCGAGGACGAGCGCCCGCGGGGAACGGGCCAGCAGCCCGGCCAGCACGACACGGCGCATCTGGCCGCCACTGAGTTGATCGATGCGCCGCGTGCCCATCGCCGGGTCCAGGCCGACCGATATCAGCGCCTCGGCCACCCGATCTTTGTCATGATGCGAAAAGCCCGCTGCGGAAGCGACTTCGGCGTCGACGTGGTCGCGCATCAGCTGCAACCGGGCCGACTGGAACGAGAGCGCGACCTCCCCGACGTGTTCGTGGGTGGGCTCGCCGTCGATCAGGCAGGTACCGCTGGTCGGAGTCGTCAACCCCGCCATGATCCACGCCAAGGTCGATTTGCCCGACCCGTTGCCGCCGTGGATCAACACCCCGTCACCCTGCTCGACCACGAAGCTGACATCGCGCAGGGCGACCTTGGCCCACGGTGTGCCGCTGGCGTATTCGTGGCTGACGTCGACGAGCTCGAGCACCGGCGTGCGCGACGGGGCCGCGACGTGAGGCGTCTGGGCGTGGGTGGCCGGGGTCTCGGCCTTGGCGGTGTTATCCGGTGAATCGCTGAGCGTGATGATGCGGTCGGCGGAGGCGGCCTCGTTGTCGTAGTGGGTGATGTGCACCAAGGCGCTCTGGTGGCGTTTCGCAAGACCAGAGAGCACGCCCAGCAACGCATCTCGCCCCTGCTGGTCGACCATCGTGGTGACCTCGTCGGCGATGAGCAACGCCGGATCGCGCGCCAGCGCCGCCGCGAGCGCAAGGCGCTGCAGCTCTCCGCCGGACAGGCTGCCGGTGTCGCGCTCGGCAAGTCCCTCGAGCCCGACCTCGCGCAGCAATCCGCCCACATCGATCTCCGCCCCCGGCGGCAAACCCCACACCACGTCGTCGGCGACGCGCGTGCCCAGAACTTGACTTTTGGGGTGCTGCAAGACAATTGCGGTGCCGCCCATTTCGCCCAGCCCCACCGCGCCGGGGCGGTCGATGGTTCCCGACGTCGGCTCCCGGCCGGCCAGCATCAACATCAACGTGGTCTTGCCCGAACCGTTGGCCCCGGTCACGGCGATGTGTTCGCCGGCCTGGACGGCGAGGCTGATCTCGCGCAGCGCGTCCCGGTCGGCGCCGGGATACCGGAACGACACCTTGTCAAGCCGCACGGGCACCGGCCCCACCGGAGCACTGCCAGCACCCTCGGAGACGTCCAACTTGTGCACGTCGGGAATCTTGCGCATTCGCTCCAGGAGGCGAGACAGCGCCGACCAGCTGATGAACGAAACGATGACGACCAACAAGACCATGTACGGGAAAATCAGTAGCTGCCAGTGGTGTATCCCGTTGGCGACGTATCGCTTCAAAGCGTCGCCCACGCCCGGCAGGTGTACCCAATTCAGGAATGCCGCGACCCCGTTGGCATTGGCGGTGATGACGTCGAAGAACAGCTGCCGCAGCCGCGTCAGCACCGCCAGGACCGCGACCCACCCGGCGCCCCACAGGACTCCGGCGATCAACGACAAGAAGGCGACCGTCGGCGTGCCCCGGCCCTTGCGCTTGACGATTCCGCACAGTCCGCCGACCCAGGCGCAGTCGACGAGCATGAACAGGCTGCCCAGTCCGGCGATCAAAAAGGCGATCACCCCGCCGGCTACGGTCGCGGCCATCAGGGCGCGGGGGCGGTAGCGGTACGCCAGCAATCCCATGGGCACGGTGCCCAGCACGCCCAACCCCTGAGCGAATGGGATTACCGCGGCGAGGATCTCGATCGCCGCGCAGAGGGCCCCCATGACCGCGGCCTGTGCCAACTCATTCGGACGCAGGGCCCCTTCCCCGGGTTGCCGAATACGCAGCAAGGTCACTTGGGCGATTCTGCCAGTCCCGCGAGGGGGTGTCCGCTGAAGAAGGGTTTTGGCGCGGCACGCCTGGTCGCTTCGCCCTCGCTTAGCAAAGCTATGCAACCATGGATACATGGACAATGTCGTCGACACCGCAAAGCTCGAGGGAGCGCAGGGGCTGGGGGCCGATCTGCTCGCCGTGGTCGCGCGGCTCAACCGCCTCGCCACCCAGCGCATCCAGATGCCGCTGCCGGCCGCGCAGGCAAGGCTGCTGGCCACCATCGAAGTTCACGGCGAAGCCCGAATCGGTGACCTCGCCGCCGTCGATCACTGTTCGCAACCGACGATGACCACGCAGGTGCGTCGCCTCGAGGAAGCGGGTCTGGTGACCCGCATGGTCGACCCCGGAGACGCGCGCGCCGTCCGCATCCGCATCACCGCCGAGGGCAGGCGCACCCTCAACGCGGTCCGGGCCGACCGCGCCGCCGCGATCGAACCCCAATTGGCGCTGCTCGACGCCGGTGACCGCCAGGTGTTGATGCAAGCGGTCGACGTGTTGCGCCGCCTGCTCGACGATGCCTCCCTGGCCACCTCGCTCGCGGGCCGCCGTACCTCGCTGTGAACGTCACAATGCTGGAGAGCGGACCGCGAGCGCGGGTAGACACGTAACCGAACGGGCGACCGGCGCCTGACGGCGAGACCCAATCGAGCTGACCGGTGACGAAAGGTGGCGGCCATGCCGACCGAGGCTTCGGCCGTTCCGGCCTCCCCGCTGACCGTGTGGGCCGGACCGAGCAGGTATGTCTTTTCGCCGGGACGCGACGTGCTCGTCGGCTATGGCCCGGGCTGCGACATCCCGCTGGAGCGCCTCGGAAGTCCCGCGCCGCCACCCGCGCCCCATCCGGATGTGGTGCTCCGGTTCACCGGGGCCCAGTGGGTGGCCATCGATCTGAGCCACCGCGGCATCTTCCTCGACGGATTTCGCGTGCCGACGGTCGAGATCCGCGACGGCCTGGGGATCACCATCGGCGATCCCCAGCACGGCCCGCGGCTGATTTTCCAGCTCGCGCCCGCCCCCGCCGCACCGGGACACCCGCCGCCCGGCGGGCCCGATCCGCGGGTCCCCACCCAAAGCGCCACCCAGCGCATGCCCGTGGTGGCGCCCCCACCGACGCCGGCGCCCCCACCCCCGCCAGTAACGCCGCATCCCGCGGCGCCCCCTCCCTTTCAGCCGCCGGTCGCACCGACGCACCCGCCCGTCGCACCGCCCGAACAACCAAAAGGCCCGGGCCTGATCGAGCGGGTGATCACCTCGAAGCTGCGCGCCCAGCGCCCCTCCATTCGCAGCGACGAGGCCAACTCCACCTTCCGTCTGCCGCTGCGAACCGCGGCGCGCACCACCGGGGTGACGGCGTACCAGGTGGGCCTTGCCGTCGACGGGCGGCAGATCCTGTCGGACATCTCGTTCGCGGCACGTCCGGGCACCATGACCGCCGTCATCGGGCCCTCCGCCGCGCGCAATTCCGCGCTGCTGGCCGTGCTGGCCGGCACCAGGGCACCCAGCTCCGGGCGCGCCACCGTCGATGGGCACGACGTGCACGCCGAACTGCAAGCCATGCGCAGCCGCATCGGGATCGTCGCGCGTGACGACCAACTGCACCGCCAGCTCACGGTCGAACAGGCCGTGCAGTACGCCGCCGAACTCCGGCTGCCACCGGAGGCCTCGGCCGAGCAGCGCGAGCGGGTTGTCGGCCAGGTGCTCGACGAGCTCGACCTGACGCCGCACCGCACCACCCGGATCCGCAAGCTCGCCCCCGAGGTGCGCCGGTGCGCCGCCCTGGCGATCGAGCTGATCACGCGGCCGAGCCTGCTCGTGGTCGACGAACCCACCGCCGGGCTGGACCCGGCGCAACAGCGCCACGTCATGGCGGTGCTGCGGCGCCAGGCCAATATCGGCTGTGTCGTCGTCGTCGCGATCTCGGCGCGCGCGTCGCTCACCGACGTCGACACGTGCGATCAGGTGCTGGTACTCACCGGGACGGGCAAGGTCGCGTACCTGGGCACACCCCTCGACGCCGGATCCGCCATGGGCGCCACCGACTGGTCGCAGGTCCTCGCCCGGGTGGGCGCCGATCCCGACGGAACGCACGCCGCATTCCGCGCGCGGCCGCAGCCGTTGACCGCCCCGCCCGAGGTCGCCGCGCCGTGGACGCCGCCGGCCGGGCTGCCCCGGCACCGCCAGATCCGGTTGCTGGCCCGACGGGAGGTCCGCCTGCTCCTGGCCCATCGCAGCTACTTCGCGTTCCTGGCGATCCTGCCGTTCGCGCTGGCGGGGCTGACGCTGCTGATCCCGGGCGACGCAGGCCTGACGCGGCCCGGGCCGAGCGGCGCCAACGGGCACGAAGCCATCGAAATCCTCGCCGCCCTCAACGTCGGCGCGGTGATCCTGGGCACGGCCCTGACCATCCGCGCCCTGGTCCTCGAGCACCGCGTCTTCCGCCGGGAACAACAGGTAGGACTGTCCGCGCTGGCCTACCTGGCCGCCAAGCTCACGGTGTACGCGCTGGCCGCCGCCCTGTGGACCGCCGTCATGTTCGCGATCGTCGTCGCCGTGCGGGGCGGACCGGCGGGCGACGCCGCGTTGCTGCGCAACGCCACGGTCGAGCTCTACGTCACCGCGGCGGCCACCGCGATCGTGTCCGCGGTGATCGGCCTCACCCTCTCGGCGCTGGGCACCGCGCTCCGGCAAGTCCTACCGCTGGTGGTCCCGGTGATCCTGGCGTCCGCGCTCTTCAACGGGAGCCTGGTGCAGCTGGTGAGCCTGTGGGGGTTGCAGCAGATCAGCTGGTTCGTCCCGGCCCAGTGGGGCTTCGCGGCCTCGGCGTCCACGGTGAATCTGCGCAGGACCGACGCGCTGGCCGCCAACGTCTTGACGTGGACCCACTACAGCGGCTGGTGGGTCTTCGACATGGTGATGCTCGGCCTGTTCGGTGCCGTCGCGGCCGGGTTCACGCTCTACCGGCTGCGCTCGCCGCTGCCCGGCGAGCACCGCCCACCGGTCCGCGGCACCTGAACCGTCGTTCTTGTTCCCCGCGGCGCGAGCCGCGCATTACTGTCGGCTTATGGCGCCACAAAAGACAAGCACCGCAGAACATCTCCGCAACGCGCTGGACGGCCGGTGGCGTGACGTCAGAAACCGGATGCGGACGACGCTGACCGAGGACCTGTTCCGCCCGCACTACACCCCCAACACGGTGATCGCCCGCACCAAGGTGGCGGAGCAGATGAGGA
Organism: Mycobacterium sp. 5-140-3-2; assembly: GCF_035666375.1. Taxonomy (NCBI): domain Bacteria; kingdom Bacillati; phylum Actinomycetota; class Actinomycetes; order Mycobacteriales; family Mycobacteriaceae; genus Mycobacterium; species Mycobacterium sp. 5-140-3-2. The sequence continues at coordinate 2,104,342 of NZ_CP142025.1, read as the reverse complement.
TCATGGCGGCGTTCGGCGCGGCCGCCGACAGCTTCCGCAAAGAACATGGCGGCACCGGCGACGTCGGCGCGGCGATCACGATGATCGAGATGCTGGCGATGTCGGACCTCTCGCTGATGGTGAAGGCCGGGGTGCAGTGGGGGCTGTTCGGCGGTGCCGTGGAGAACCTGGGCACCGAGCGCCACCACGAGACCTACGTGCCCAAGATCATCAGCCTGGAATTGCGCGGCTGTTTCGCGATGACCGAGACCGGGCACGGCAGCGACGTGCAGTCGCTGGAGACCACCGCGACCTACGACGCCGAGACGCAGGAGTTCGTCATCGACTCCGCCACCCCGTCGGCGCGCAAGGACTACATCGGGGGCGCGGCCGAAACCGCAACCATGGCAGCGGTTTTCGCGCAACTGATCACCACCGAGGACGGCAAGCCGGTCAATCACGGCGTGCACTGCGTGCTGGTCCCGATCCGCGACGAGGACGGCAACGACCTGCCCGGGATCACCACGTCGGACTGCGAATACAAGGGCGGGCTGCCCGGAGTGGACAACGGCCGCATCGTGTTCGACCACGTTCGCGTCCCGCGGGTGAACCTGTTGAACAAGTACGGCGATGTCGCCCCCGACGGCACCTACAGCTCGCCGATCGAGAACCCCAACCGCCGGTTCTTCACCATGCTGGGCACTTTGGTGCGCGGCCGGATCACCGTGGGCGGCAGCGCCGGCGCCGCCGGCCGGGTGGCGCTGGACATCGCGACCCGGTATGCGTTGCAGCGCAGGCAGTTCAGCGCCCCCGACGACGGTTCCGAGGTGCTGATCATGGACTACCTGGTGCACCAGCGGCGGCTGTTCCCGCTGATCGCGAAGTCCTACGCCCTGCAGTTCGCGCAGAACGAACTGGTCAGCAAATGTCATGACGTCCAGAGCGCCGACGCACCCGACGCCGACGAGCAACGCGAGCTCGAAGCCCGCGCGGCCGGGCTAAAGGCCGCCAACACCTGGCATGCCAGCCGCGCGATCCAGGAATCCCGCGAGGCGTGCGGCGGCGCGGGCTACATGGCCGAGAACAGGTTGATCGGGCTGCGCGGTGACACCGACGTCTTCACCACGTTCGAGGGCGACAATCACGTGCTGACCCAGCTGGTGGCCAAGGAACTGCTGACCGCGTACGCCGACGACATCAAGAGCATGAGCCCGGTCGAATGGGTGCGCTTTGCCGCCAACACCGTCGGTGAACGCGTCATCAAACGCACTGCGGCGGAAGCGATTATCCAAACGATCGTGGACTCCCGCCAGGACAGCGAGGAAGAGGGCAGCCTGTTCAATCGCGGCACGCAGATCAAGATGTTCGAAGACCGCGAGGAATACCTGCTGGCGTCGGTGGCGCGCCGGCTGCAGGCGAAATCCAAAGAGATGTCGGAATTCGACGCGTTCAACTCGGTGCAGGACCACGTGCTGCACGCGGCGAGCGCCCACATCGACCGCGTGGTGCTCGAAGCGTTCGTCGCCGGGATCGACGGCTGCGCGAACGAGGAGGCCCGCGAGCTGTTGGGGATCCTGTGCGACCTGTACGCGTTGTCGGTGATCGAGGACGACAAGGCGTGGTACATCGAGCACCGGTACCTGTCCACCGAGCGCGCCAAGGCCGTCACGCGGGGAATCAACGACCGCTGCCGGGCGCTGCGCCCGCACGCCGCGACACTGGTCGACGGCTTCGGGGTTCCCGAGCAACTGCGTTACGCCGAGATGCTGCACCCGGAGAACTTGGCGGACGCCGTCACAAGCTGACAGGCGAAGCCGATCGGCGTCGTCGAAGCCCTTGGCCCGACGGGTTATTGGTTGGGAACCTTGCCGACGGTTTGCAGCTTGCCGTCCGGGCCGATCCGGAACTTCACCGTCCCGATCCCGCTGGGACAGCACAGCTGATCATTTCCCTTCTGCCACTGGTACTGAACGGTCACGGTGTCATCCGAGGGCGGCAGCACGGTGATGTACGGCTTTGGGTTCGGGGTGGCGGTCCCGAGCGGCCTGTTGTGGTCGAAGAAGAGCAGCTGCTGGGGAGTCGACTCATTCGCGATCGTGGGGATGATCTGCACCCACGACAACCGGCAGTTGCGGGTATGGCCGCGCCCGATTTCAACCCAGATGGTGCCGGGGATCGCGATGGGGACCGCGGTGATCGCCTGGCGCACGGTGTCGGCGGTCGGCCCGTCGGAGGCCTTGCAGGTGTCGGGCTTGGCCTGCGGTGGCGTGGGCGCTTTGCCGCCGCAACCACAGGCCAGCAAAACCAGCACGATCACAGTGAGCCGACGCACGCGGTGAGCTTAGCGAAGACTGTGAATGTTCCGTCGGTTTGGTCGGAAAGCCCGTTCTGAGAAGCGTCGTGCGGGGTGCGCGACGTAACCTCGTGCGGGGCGGGTGGTCAACGGTGACCTGCGGTAACGCGATCCCCCGCCGCGAATTCCCCCGGCGATTTCACATTGGCGTGTCGGCCGGTGAGAGAAGAAAGTAAACGGGGGGAAATTTCGGGGAGCGGCGGCGAAACATGCCTGCTCCACAATGAACTCACTCGATACGGAGCTAACCCGTACGCACTCGACGGAGGGACGTGAGCGTGGCCACGGAGTCCATGGCGGAGGAGAACGCCGTGAACACCATGTGCGCGTATTGCGGCGTCGGTTGCGGCATGGTGTTGCAGATCACAACGGACCCGGAAACGGGTCGCGGTCACGTCACCAAGTCGGTTGGCAACAAAGAACATCCGGCCAACTTCGGCCGGCTGTGCACCAAGGGCGCCACCACCGCGGACATGCTGGGCGCCCCCGGCCGCATGGACTCGGCGTACGTGCGCACCGATCGCGGCGAACCGCTGCAGGCCATCGACACGGATCAGGCGATCACCCAGTGCGCGAGACGGTTACGGGCGATCATCGACGAACACGGCGCGGACGCGTTCGCGATGTACGTGTCCGGCCAGATGTCCATCGAGGCGCAGTACCTGGCGAACAAGCTGACCAAGGGGTTCATCGGCACCAACCAGATCGAGTCGAACTCGCGACTGTGCATGGCCAGTGCGGGTTCTGGCTACAAGCTTTCGCTGGGCGCCGACGGCCCCCCGGGTTCGTATCAGGACTTCGAACACGCCGACGTCTTCTTCGTCATCGGCGCCAACATGGCGGACTGCCACCCGATCCTTTTCCTGCGCATGATGGACCGCGTCAAGGCCGGCGCAAAACTGATCGTCGTCGACCCGCGCCGCACGGCGACCGCCGACAAGGCGGACCTCTTCCTGCAGATCGCCCCGGGGTCGGATCTGGCGCTGCTCAATGGCCTGCTGCACCTGATCGTCGAGAACGGCCACACCGACCCCGAATTCATCGCCGAGTTCACCGAGGGCTGGGAGGTGATGCCCAGCTTCCTGGCGCAGTACACCCCCGCCAAGGTCAGCGAAATATCCGGCATCCCCGAAGACGACATCCGCGCCGCGGCCCAGATGATCGGCGAGGCCGACAATTTCGTGAGCTGCTGGACGATGGGGCTCAACCAGAGCACCCACGGCACCTGGAACACCAACGCCATCTGCAACCTGCATCTGGCCACTGGGGCCATCTGCAAGCCCGGCAGCGGTCCCTTCTCCCTCACCGGGCAGCCCAACGCGATGGGTGGCCGCGAGATGGGTTACATGGGACCGGGCCTGCCGGGGCAGCGGTCGGTCGCCTCGGCCGAGGACCGCGAGTTCGTCGAAGACCTGTGGGGCGTCCCCCGCGGAACGCTGCGCACCGAGGTCGGCACCGGCACCATCGACATGTTCTCCCGAATGGCCGCCGGACAGATCAAGGCGTGCTGGATCGTCTGCACCAATCCCGTTGCCTCCGTTGCCAACCGCAAGACGGTGCTGGCCGGACTGGAGCGCGCCGAATTGGTGATGGTCCAGGACGCGTTCCTCGAGACGGAGACCACCGAATACGCCGACGTGTTATTGCCAGCGGCCCTGTGGGCGGAGTCTGAGGGGGTGATGGTCAATTCCGAGCGCAACATGACGCTGTTCCAGCCGGCGGTCCCCGCACCGAGTCACGCGATGCCGGACTGGCAAATCATCGCCCGGATCGCCTGCGAGATGGGCTTTTCGGAGGCGTTCAGTTACGACTCCGCCGAGGAGGTCTTCGAGGAAATCAAGCGGTTCTCGAACCCGAAGACCGGTTACGACCTGCGCGGGATCAGCTACGAGCGGTTGCGCCGGAGTCCGGTGCAGTGGCCGTGCGCGCCGGACAGCGAGGCCGATCGCAACCCGATCCGCTATCTGAACGACGGTGTCAGCCAATCACAGTTGGTCCGCGACGACGGCACGGTGCCGCGACTGGCCTTTCCGACCCCGAGCGGCCGTGCGGCGTTCTTCGCCCGCCCGCACCTGCTGCCCGAGGAGATGCCGGACGACGACTACCCGTTCCTGCTGAACACCGGCCGGCTGCCGCACCAATGGCACACCATGACCAAGACCGGCAAGGTCGCCAAGCTCAACAAGCTCAACCCCGGACCGTTCGTCGAGATCCACCCCGACGACGCCGCGAGGCTTGATATCGCCGACGACGATCCGATCGAAATCGCTTCTCGCCGCGGCCGCGCGGTGCTGCCCGCGGTCGTCAGCGATCGGGTGCGTCCGGGCAACTGCTTCGCGCCGTTCCACTGGAACGATGCCTTCGGCGAGTACCTGTCGATCAACGCCGTCACCAACGACGCCGTCGACCCGATCTCGAACCAGCCCGAATTCAAGGCGTGCGCCGTCACCTTGACGAAAGTAGCTGTCTCCCAACCCGATCCGGACACCACGACGACGGCGAACACCGACGCACCGGACGCCGCGGCCAGGGAGGTACGAGAAATCAGCGTGCCCCAACTCGACACCCTGGGCGAATTGCTCGGCGTCACAACACTGCCCAAGCCGGAATTCAACGAACTCGGCCGCGCCTACCTCGCCGGGATGCTGACCGGGCTCCGCTCGGACGCCGGCCGCCGCGCCGCCGGGGTGCCGACCTTGCCGCCGAGCGCGCCGTTCGATTCCGGCACCCGGTTGTGGGTGGACGGCCTACTGGCGGGATTGTTCTCGCGCGCCGACGGACCCAAGCCGGTGGCGCTGCCCGTGGCGCCCCCATCGGCTCCGGCGCCGGCCGTTGGGCAGCCGCCCGTCGCGCCGGCCGGCCCCCCACCCGCGCCCGAGCGCGCTCCCGTCGTGGTGCTGTGGGCGTCGCAGACGGGGACTGCGGAGGAGCTCGCCGCCGACATCGCCGCCCGACTGGCCGACGCCAAGCTGCCGGTCTCATTGCACAGCATGGACGACTTCCCGGTGGCCGAGCTGACGAAAACGCGGGAGCTATTGCTCATCACCAGCACCACCGGTGACGGCGACGCGCCCGACAACGGTGCCGGCCTGTGGCGGGCGCTGACGTCCGAGACCGCGCCGCGATTCACCGATACCCGCTACGCCGTGCTCGCGCTGGGCGACTCCAATTACGACGACTTCTGCGGCCACGGACGCAATCTCGACGCGCGGCTCGCCGAGCTGGGCGCGACCCGCCTCACCGGCCGGGTCGACTGCGAACCCGACTACGACGACTCCGCGGCGAAGTGGCTTGGCGACATCATCGACGCCCTGACCCGGACCCCCACCTCCGTCGGTGGCGACGGCAGGGCGGCGGCGCCGGCCCGCGCCTCCACGGTGGTGGCGCCGTCGCGCCCGGGCCCGCCCGCGCCGAGCACGTACAGCAAGAAGCATCCGCTGATCACCGGCATGGTCCGCAACACCGTGCTGAGTCGGCCGAAATCGGCAAAAGACGTGCGGCACTTGGTTTTCGACCTGCCGGAAGAAACCGTGACCTACGAGGCCGGTGACGCGCTCGGGGTGTGGCCGCGCAACAGCGACCAGCTGGTCGACGAATGGCTGTCCGTCACCGGGCTGGACGCGCAGACACCCGTCGAGGTCGGCGAGCACGGGCTGATGTCGTTGCGCTCGGCGCTGACCGAGCGCATCGAAATCGCCCACATCAGCCGGGACCTGGTGCGGTTCGTGCAGGAGCGCACGGGCGATGCGAAACTCGCGGAGCTGCTGAAGCCGGAAAACAAGCGCGCCCTGGCGGATTGGTCGTGGGGCCGGCAATCCATCGACCTGCTGGCGCAGCTGCCGGTCATCGCGTCGGCCCACGAGTGGCTGCGAGTGCTCAAACGCCTTCAGCCGCGGCTGTACTCGATCTCATCGAGCCCGAAAGAGTGCCCGGGCGAGGTTCACCTGACGGTCTCACCGGTGCGCTACAACTTCCAGGGCGTCCCGCGCCGCGGGGTGTGTTCGACCTACCTCGCCGACCGTTCCCCTGGCGATCGAGTCGCCGTGTACCTGCAGTCGTCGAGCAATTTCCGCCCGCCGAGCGACCCGGACACGCCGATGATCATGATCGGTCCGGGCACCGGCATCGCGCCCTTCCGCGGCTTTCTGCAGGAGCGGCGCGCGCTCGGCCACACCGGACCCAACTGGTTGTTCTTCGGCGAGCAACATGCCGCCACCGACTACTACTACCGCGACGAACTCGAACAGATGCGTGACGACGGCTTTCTCACCGAGTTGGACCTCGCGTTCTCCCGGGACCAGCAGCAAAAGGTCTACGTGCAGCACCTGATGCGCAACCGCGGCGCGCAGCTGTGGAGCTGGTTGCAGGACGGCGCCCAGCTCTACGTCTGCGGCACCGCCGACCCGATGGCCAAGGACGTCGACCGCGCGCTGTGCGACATCGCGGCCGAATTCGGCAACCTCGACCCGGACGCGGCGCAGGCGTACGTGCAAGGGCTCAGCGCCGACAAGCGCTACCACCGCGACGTCTACTAGCGCCGATCCGCCGCTGACATCGAACTTGTAATACGGCGGAAACATCGCGCATCCGCCGATGAAACATCCGCGTCGCACCATGCACTCAGAAGGTCGCGCACCTGAAGGGGTCGTCGTATGACTCGGGACTGTGATGGACCCGATCGGGTCCTCGAGAACGGCTGCCCGCTGCGATGCCGCCTACGACGCGTCGGCGTGACGGAGGAGCGGGTGGATTGGGCGGGGCTGCCCGTCAACCTGGACTTCGCGTTCTCGCGCGATCAGCGCGACAAGGTTTACGCCCAGCACCTGATGCGCAGGCGCTTGTGCGTCTGCGAGATCGCCGCCGAGCAGGCTCCTTTGGCTGCGACGAAACAAAACCTCGAATATTCCTGAATCCCTTGGGTTCACGAAACCGTGGCTTTGGCTGGCCGTCCGCGCCGGAGCTATAAGGGCAACATCGGGGCGACGCAAGGTTTTCATTCACGCCGACCCTAATCGTGCTTGACAGATTGGGATTTCAAATTCTGGTTAGACTCTGCGGGTGACAAACAGGCCGTCGTCATACCTGGTGTTGGCGTCGCAGCGCAGCGGCAGCACGCTGCTGGTCGAATCGCTGCGCGCGACCGGCGTGGCCGGCGAGCCGCAGGAGTTCTTTCAGTATTTGCCGGCCACCAGCCAGTCGCCACAGCCACGGGAGTGGTTCGCCGGCGTCGACGACGAGTCGATCCTGAATCTGCTTGACCCGCTGGACGCCGGGACCCCGGACCTCGCGCCGCCCGAGATCTGGCGCGCCTACATCCGTACGGTCGGACGGACGCCGAACGGGGTGTGGGGCGGCAAGCTGATGTGGAACCAGACACCGCTGCTGCTCGACCGCGCCAAGAACCTGCCGGACCGAAGCGGCGACGGCCTGCTCGCGGCCATCCGCGACGTGGTGGGCGAAGACCCGCTACTGATTCACGTCTACCGGCCCGACGTGATTTCGCAGGCGGTGTCCTTCTGGCGCGCGGTGCAGACCCGCGTCTGGCGGGGCAGGCCCGACCCGGCCCGCGACGCGCGCGCCACCTACCACGCCGGGGCGATCGCTCACGTGGTCACCATGCTGCGCGCGCAAGAAGAGGGCTGGCGGAACTGGTTCGCCCAGGAGGGCATCACGCCCATGGAGATTCCGTATCCGGTGTTGTGGCGCAACCTCACCCAGGTGGTGGCCTCCATCCTCGAGGCGCTGGGTCTCGACCCGCAGCTGGCGCCGGAGCCGGTGCTCGAACGCCAGGCCGACCATCGCTCCGACGAGTGGGTGGACCGCTACCGTGCCGACGCCGAGAAGCGCGGCCTGCCAACCTGATCGACCGCCCCGGCGAGCTAAATTCTGCCCGAGTCAATCACTTGGACGCGCCGGACCCACGGGCCACGATTCCCCTCAACGGGATGCGGCTGCGCAAGCCGCCACTGTCGCCCGGGGAGTCGCGTGAGGAGTGGCCATCGTGGGTGAGGGCGTGCCAGAGGACGACGCGCTGCGGGGACCGCGCTGGACCGCGAGGCTCGGCGCGATATCGGTGGACTGGTGGGCGACCGCGGTGGCCGGCGTGATCGTCGCGCTGGCGGTGGCCGACGTGCTTCCGAAGGTTCCGTGGTGACCGGCGTGAGCACGGTGCGCGTCGAGCCCGGCGAAGCATCTGCCGAAACCACGTTCACCAGTACCCGTCCGCTCGACTATGTCCCGGGCATCCTGCTGCTGATCGGCGTCGGGGTGCTGGGCAAGTACGCCCAGATCTGGTGGAACGCGCTGGCCAAACACGAGCACTGGACGGTGCCCGACATCGAATACGTGTTGTGGGCGATCGTGATTGGGCTGCTCATCACCAATACCGTTGGCCTGCACCCGATCTTTCGCTCCGGCGTGCTGACCTACGAATTCTGGCTCAAGGTCGGCATCGTGGCGCTCGGTTCGCGTTTCGTGCTGGGCGACATCGCCAAGCTCGGCGGGATCAGCCTGGTGCAGATCCTGGTGGACATGACGATCGCGGGGACGATCATCATCGTCGTGGCCCGCGCGTTCGGGTTGTCGGGCAAGCTCGGCTCGTTGTTGGCGATCGGCACGTCGATCTGCGGGGTGTCGGCGATCGTGGCGGCCAAGGGCGCGATCCGGGCCCGCAATTCCGATGTCAGCTACGCGATCGCGGCGATCCTGGCGCTGGGCGCGGTGTCACTGTTCGTGTTGCCGCCGCTGGGCCACGCGATCGGGCTCACCGATCACGAATTCGGTTTGTGGGCAGGGCTTTCCGTGGACAACACCGCCGAAACCACCGCCACGGGCTACCTGTACTCCGACCACGCCGGCAAGATCGCGGTGCTGGTGAAGTCGACCCGCAACGCGCTGATCGGTTTCGTCGTGCTGGGCTTCGCGCTGTATTGGGCCGCGCGCGGGCAGGCCGACGAGATCGCGCGGGGCGCCAATGCCAAGGCCGCGTTCGTCTGGAACAAATTCCCGAAATTCGTGCTCGGCTTCCTGGCGGTGTCGGCGATCGCCACCGCCGGCTGGCTGACCAAAGGCCAAACCGCCAACCTCGCCAACGTGTCGAAATGGGCGTTCCTGCTGACCTTTGCTGGCGTGGGCCTCAACACCGATATCCGTCAGATCGCGCGCACCGGCTGGCGCCCGCTGGTCGTCGCGGTCATCGGGCTGACGGTCGTCGCCACCGTCTCCCTCGGCATCGTGCTGCTGACGTCGCGGCTGCTCGGGTGGGGTGTCAGCGCCTAGGCACGGCGCCGACACATGCGGAGACCCTCGCGCCGAGCCGATCGAAGCGATGACCAGCCCAGACGGCGCGGATCCCGGCTGAGCCCAACGGGCGAAAACCTCGCCTGTCCTATAGTGGACGCATGCAACACTCCGTACAGCTGCGCTTTGTCCCGTCGCGCGTCGCGGACTGTTCGTGTCGCTGTTGTTGATCCGCACGCCTCTGACACTGTAGAAATCCGCGCGCTAGCCCATGTCAGGGCGGTTTCGGTGTATTTGTCCGGCGGCGTCAAGACGCGGGCTCACGGAGATTTTCAGGAAAATTAGCGACCGATGACCGTATCGTCCGAGCCGATTCACGCCCTGGCGGGAGCTAGCCGCAGCGGCCCTGATCAGGCTCGACTCGATTATGCGGCGCTAGCCATCCCGACCGAGATGAACATAGAGTTCGATATTAGCTGGCAGGCTGAGAGGCCTGGTCCTACATCGTTGGAGACAAAAGGTAGATGAGCATCGCCGAGAACGTCACGGAACTGATCGGAAACACCCCGCTGGTCCGGCTCAACAGGGTCACCGACGGTGCGGTCGCCGACGTCGTCGCCAAGCTGGAATTCTTCAACCCGGGAAACAGCGTCAAGGACCGCATCGGGGTCGCGATGATCGACGCGGCCGAAAAGGCGGGCGTGATCAAGCCGGACACGATCATTCTCGAACCGACGAGCGGGAACACCGGCATCGCGCTGGCGCTGGTGGCGGCCGCACGCGGCTACCGCTGCGTGTTGACCATGCCGGAGACGATGAGCGTCGAGCGGCGAATGTTGTTGCGCGCGTTGGGCGCCGAGATCGTCTTGACACCCGGTCCGGAGGGCATGCCGGGCGCCATCGCCAAGGCCGAGGAATTGGCCAAGAGCGACCAACGGTACTTCGTGCCGCAGCAGTTCGAGAACCCGGCCAACCCCGAAATCCACCGTAAGACAACGGCGGAGGAAGTCTGGCGCGACACCGACGGCAAGGTGGACATCTTCGTCGCCGGGGTCGGGACCGGCGGCACCCTCACCGGGGTGGCTCAGGTCATCAAAGAACGTAAGCCCTCCGCACAATTCATCGCCGTCGAGCCGGAGGGGTCCCCGGTGCTCTCCGGTGGACAGAAAGGGCCGCACCCCATCCAGGGCCTCGGCGCCGGTTTCGTCCCGCCGGTGCTGGCGATGGATCTGGTGGACGAGGTCATCACCGTCGGCAACGAAGAGTCGATGACGTTGGCCCGGCGGCTGGCCGCCGAAGAGGGACTGCTGGTCGGCATCTCCTCGGGGGCCGCGCTGGCGGCCGCGCTGAAGGTCGCCCGCCGCCCGGAAAACGCCGGAAAGCTCATCGTCGTCGTGCTGCCCGACTTCGGCGAGCGCTACCTGAGCACGCCGCTGTTCGCCGACCTGGCCGATTAGTCATGCTCGACGCCATTCGCACCGACATCCGGGCCGCCAGGGAGCGAGACCCCGCCGCCCCGACCACGCTGCAGGTGATCTTCGCCTATCCCGGGGTGCACGCCATCTGGCTTCACCGCATCAACCACTGGCTGTGGCTGCGCGGGGCGAGGCTGATCGCGCGCATCACCGCCGAGATCACCAGGATCCTGACCGGCGTCGAGATTCACCCCGGCGCCGTCCTGGGGCCCGGGCTGTTCATCGATCACGCCACCGGCGTGGTGATCGGCGAGACCGCCGAGGTCGGCGAGGACGTGACGATCTACCACGGCGTCACCCTCGGCGGCAGCGGCAGGGACACCGGCAAGCGCCATCCCACCATCGGCGACCGGGTGATCATCGGCGCGGGCGCAAAGGTCTTGGGCGCGATAAAAATCGGCGACGACAGCCGCATCGGCGCCAACGCCGTGGTGGTCAAAGAGGTTCCGTCCAGCGCGGTGGTCATCGGGGTGCCCGGACAGGTCATCAGCCGTAGCCGTCCCGGCAGTCCGGATGACTCGATGATGCCCGATCTCGTCGGTGTCAGCCTGCAGTCGCTGCTGACCCGGGTGACCAAACTCGAGGCCCGGGCGGACGGCGCGCAGACCAACCACGTCATCCGGCCCCCCGAAGCCGGAGTCTGGTACGGCGAGGACTTCTCCATCTGATTCTTCGGCGATGAACTCGGCAGAGTATTACTCACGCTGACGTTAACTCCGCCCCGGAATGCATTGCCGCGCTGAGCGTTGCACAGTGGGTTATGGACACGATGCACGACGGCGTCCCGACGGCAGATTCCGCGGCCCGGTCATGACCGAGCTGCATCTGGCCGTGGGGCTCGACGGCTACGGGTGGCACCCCCACGCGTGGCGATACGCCTTCGCGCACAACGCAACCGGCGGCGGGCAACTCAGCGGGCGATACTGGGCCGCGCTGGCCGCCACCGCCGAACGTGGCCTGCTGGACTTCCTGACCATCGACGACAGCCTGGATGCGCAGCCGGGCCGCCGGCCCGAGATCTCGCCGCGGCGCCTGGCGGGGCGCGCCGACGCCACGCTCGTGGCCGCGCGCATCGCGCCGGTCACCGCACACATCGGACTCATCCCCGTCGCGACGGTCACCCACACCGAGCCGTTCCATGTCTCGAAAGCGATTGCGACGCTTGACCATATTTCGCACGGCCGGGCCGGCTGGCAGGTGCGGGTGAGCGCGACGGCACACGAGGCGGCGCTGTTCGGCCGGCGATCCGCCCCCGACGGCGACGAACTTTTCCGCGAGGCCGCCGACGCCGTGGAGGTGGTGCGCCGCCTCTGGGACAGCTGGGAGGACGGCGCCGTCATCCGCGACGTGGCGACCGGCCGCTACATCGATCGCGACAAGCTGCACTACATCGACTTCGCCGGCGAGCACTTCTCGGTCAAGGGACCGTCCATCACCCCGCGCCCTCCCCAGGGCCAGCCGGTGGTGGCGGCGCTGGCGCACGCGCCGCGCGTCTACGAATTCGCCGCCGCCAGCGCCGACCTGGTGTTCGTCACCCCACGCGACGAGGAATCGCTGCGCGCGATCCTGGCCGAGGTCGGCCACGCGCAGCGTGCGGCGGGCCGCACGATCCAGGCCTACGCCGATCTGGTGGTGTCGCTGGGTGAGGATCTGCTGACGCCGGGCGCGGCCATCTCCTCCGACGCGCACGTGTTCCATGGCCGCGCAAGCGATTTGGCGGAGCTGCTGCTCGCCTGGCAGGACGCCGGGGTCGACGGGGTGCGGCTGCGGCCCGCGGTCAACGCGATCGACCTGCCCGCGATCGTCGACGACCTGGTGCCGCTGCTGCAGCGCGCCGGGCGGTTCCGCACCCGCTACCGCGAGGGCGAGACGCTGCGCGACCGCCTTGGCCTGGCGCCCGCCCCCAACCGCTACGCGACGGCGCCGTCATGAGCCTCACTCCCCTGTCGATCCTGGACCTGGCACCCATCAGCGCCGGCAGCGACGCCGCGACGGCGCTGCGCAACACCATCGACCTGGCCCAGCACGCCGAACAATGGGGCTACAAGCGTTACTGGCTCGCCGAGCACCACTTCGTCGCGGTGGCCAGCTCGTCACCGGTGACGCTGATCGGCCAGATCGCCGCGGCCACCGAACGCATTCACGTCGGATCGGCCGCCGTGCAGGTCGGCCACACGACGGCGCTTGCCGTGGTGGAGAGCTTCGGCATCCTCGACGCGTTGCATCCCGGCCGCATCGACATGGGCCTGGGCCGCTCCGGGCAGCGGCGGCAAGAGGCCGCGACCTCGCGCGCCCCCCAGCCCGACCGCGCGCCCGAGCCGTGGCGGGACGTCGACGGCCTGCTCGTCCCCACACCGTTCGACCAAACCCCGCTGATGAGATCCGAACGGATGCGGGCGCAGGCGTCGGTGCTCGCCCAACCGTGCGCGCAGCCGGCGGATTTCGCCGACCAGGTCGCCGACATCGAAGCGATGCTGGACGGCACCTACGCCGTCGACGGCCATCAGCTGCGGGCGGTTCCCGGCGAACACGCGCAGCTGACACCGTGGATCTTCGGCAGCACCAAGGGACAGAGCGCCGAGGTGGCCGGCGCCCGCGGGCTTCCGTTCGTCGCCAGTTACCACATCACCCCCGGCACCGCGCTCGACGCGATCACCGCGTACCGCAACGCCTTCCGCCCCTCCGCCCGGCTGGCGCGGCCGTACGTGGTGGTGTCGGCCGACGTCGTGGTCGCCGAGGACAGCGCCACCGCGCGCTACCTCGCGTCCAGTTACGGCCACTGGGTGTATTCCATTCGTAGCGGCCGGGGCGCGATCCCCTACCCGGATCCCGACTTCTGCGAACCCCTGACCGAGGCCCAGCAGGCATTGGTGGCCGACCGCACTTCAACACAATTCGTCGGCAACCCCGATGAGGTCGCCGACCGGCTCGAGCTGCTGCGCCGGGTCACCGGTGCCGACGAACTTGTCATCACGTCCGTCACCCACCGGCACGCCGACCGGCTGCGCTCGCATGAACTGATCGCCAAACGATGGGGGCTGACCGGATGACCGTTCGAGATGCGGGACAGCGCAAGCAGATACACCTGGGCGCCCACTTCCCCGGGGTGAACAACACGACGGTGTGGTCGGATCCGAGCGCGGGCAGCCAGATCGCGTTCGAATCGTTTGTGCACCTTGCCCAGACCGCCGAGCGGGGGCTGTTCGACTTCTTCTTCCTTGCCGAGGGGCTGCGGCTGCGCGAGCACCGCGGCAAAATCCACGATCTCGACGTCGTCGGCCGTCCCGACACGTTCACCGTGCTGGCCGCGCTCGCCGCGGTGACCGACCGACTCGGCCTGGCCGGCACCATCAACACCACCTTCAACGAACCCTTCGAGGTGGCAAGGCAATTCGCGACGCTGGACCACCTGTCCGACGGGCGTGCGGCGTGGAACATGGTCACCTCCTCCGACGCGTTCACCGGGGAGAACTTCCGCCGCGGCGGATTCCTCGCCCACGCCGACCGATACCACCGGGCCGAGGAGTTCATCCGCGTCGCGCGCAAGTTCTGGGACAGCTGGGCACCCGACGCCGTGATCGCCGACGTCGACGCCGGCACCTACGCCGACCCGACGCGCATCCACGTCGTCGACCATTTCGGTCCGCAGTTCGGCGTCCACGGCGTGGCCGCGCTGCCCGCCGGGCCGCAAGGCCACCCCGTGCTGTTGCAGGCCGGTGACTCCAGCGACGGCCGCGACTTCGGCGCCAGGCACGCCGACGCCCTGTTCACGCTGCACGGTTCGCTCGAGGCGGGGCAGCGCTACTACGCCGACGTGAAGGGCCGCGCCGCCGCCCACGGGCGCGACCCCGACCAGCTCAAGGTCCTGCCCGGCGCGACGTTCGCGCTGGGAGACACCCCCGACGAGGCGCAGGACAACGCGCGCCACATCCGCGAGCAGCAGGTCAGCGGTCCGACCGCGATCGCGTTTCTCGAGCAGGTGTGGGGCGTGGACCTGTCGGCCTACGATCCCGACGGACCCCTGCCCGACGTCGACCCCGTCGAGAACCCGAACATCACGAGGGGACGCGTCCGGCACGGCGATCCCACGACGGTCGCCCAAACCTGGCGGGCGCGAGCGGAGGCCGAAAACCTCTCGATCCGGGAGCTGATCATCGAGGTGACCAGCCGCCAGCAGTTCGTCGGAACGCCGCAGCAGGTGGCCGCCGAGATCGACCGCTACGTGCAGTCGGACGCCTGCGACGGCTTCATCCTGGTGCCGCACCTGACGCCGCACGGCCTCGACGAGTTCGTCGACAAGGTGGTCCCGCTGCTGCAGGAGCGCGGCAGCTTCCGCACCGAGTACCGCGGCCACACGCTGCGCGAGCATCTGGGTTTGTCGCCGACGCCGGGATGGGCGGGAAATCCGGCCGGTATCGCGAGCGGGCAGTGACGGCCGGGCGGCCCGCTGAATTTTGCTGCTCCCCCGCCTGGACTCGAACCAGGAACCCTTCGGTTAACAGCCGAATGCTCTGCCAATTGAGCTACAGGGGACTAACCCGATCGCGGGACGACTCTAGCGTACTGGCACGACCGCGCCCAACTGGCGCGGGTCGCCACCGTCTCACCCGGTCGACCGCGCACGCACCCCACCCGGTGAGGCAGGATGGAGCCATCGATAGTCGGGAGGAACGCTTTGATCCGGTATGTCGTGGTGCTGGGATTGGGTTACGTGCTGGGCTCGAAAGCCGGTCGTCGGCGATACGAGCAGATCGTCGGCACCTATCGAGCGCTGACCAGCAGCCCGGTGGCCAAGTCGATGATCGAGGGGGGACGCCGCAAGATCGCGAACCGGATCTCCCCGGACGCCGGCTTTGTCACGCTGGCGCAGATCGACGACCAAACCGCCATCATGGAACGCGACGTCGAGCCGCTGCCCGACGAGGAGCTCGAGACCTCTACTCGTCGCCGCTAGCCTGCTCCAGCAGGCTGCGCCGGTAGGCCTCCATCGCTACCAGGTCGCCGAACAACGCGTGATACTCGTCGCCCTGTTCGATCGGCGACATGCGCTGCAACTTCGACTTCACCTCGGCGATCTGCCGGCCCATCCACACCTCTTGCAGGCGGGCCAGCACGCCGGCGATGTAGCGCGGCATTTTCTCCTCGTCGACCTGGATGGCCTCGACGCCCAGCTCGCTGATCAGCGCGGCCGTCAAGGGCGACGACGCCCGATCGCGCACCACCTCGAGCCACTGCGCCCCGGTGACCCCGCTCGACGTGCCGCCTGCGGTCTCGATCGCCGCGCGGATGGCGGCGTAGCCGGGGTGGGTGAAGCTCTCGACGGTCAGCGTGTCGAAGACCGGGCCGGCCAGCGCCGGATACTGCAACGCCGACTTGAGTGCCTCCCGTTGGGGCCACAGGGTGGGGTCGCGGGGGTCGGGACGGCTGGCCGCGGCATGGGCCGCGGCGGCGGGTTGCTCCGCGCGCCGCGACGCCTTGGGTCCGGCGCCGCCGCGGGCCGGGATTTTGGCGTTCTTGGATTGGCCGCGCACCCGGTCGATGACCTGCGCGACGTCGTCCCAGCCGACCCACCCGGCGAGCTGGCGGGCGTACTCGTCGCGCAGCGTGGGGTCCTTGATCTGGCCCACCATGGGCACGCAGCGCCGCAGCGCGGCCACCCGGCCCTCGGCGCTGTCCAGGTCCATCTCGGCGAGCGCCGACCGGATTGCGAACTCGAACAACGGCGTTCGCCGGGCCACCAGGTCGCGCAGGGCGCCGTCGCCGGACTTCAGCCGGAGATCGCAGGGGTCCATGCCGTCCGGCGCGACGGCCACGAACGACTGCCCCGCCAGGTTCTGCTCGCCGCCGAACGCCTTGAGGGCGGCGGCCCGCCCGGCCGCGTCGCCGTCGAACACGTAGATCAGCTCGCCGCGAAAGAAGCTGTCGTCCATCATCAGTCGGCGCAGCATCGCCAGGTGCTCGTCGCCGAACGCGGTGCCGCACGACGCCACGGCGGTGGTGACCCCGGCCAGATGCATCGCCATCACGTCGGTGTAGCCCTCCACGACGACGGCCTGATGGCCCTTGGCGATGTCGCGTTTGGCCAAGTCGATGCCGAACATCACGTTCGACTTCTTGTACAGCAGCGTCTCCGGGGTGTTGATGTACTTGGCTTCCATCGGGTCGTCGTCGAAGAGCCGCCGGGCGCCGAAACCGATCACCTCGCCGGCCGAGGAACGGATGGGCCACAGCAGGCGGCGGTGGAAGCGGTCCATCGGCCCGCGGCGCCCCTGCCGCGACAGGCCCGCCGCTTCCAGCTCTTTGAACTCGAAACCCTTGCGCACCAAGTGCTTTGTCAGTGAGTCCCATCCCGACGGCGCGAACCCGCAACCGAAGTGACGGGCCGCCTCGGCATCGAAGTTGCGCTCGGTCAGATACTGCCGTGCCGGCGCCGCCTCGTCGGATTCCAGCGCCGCGGCGTAGAACTCTGCCGCGGCCGCGTTGGCCGCGACGAGCCGGCTTCGGCTGCCGCGGTCGCGCTGCACGCTGGTCGCCGGGCCGGAGTAGGTGATGGTGTGACCGATCCGGTCGGCGAGCAGCTCGACCGCCTCGACGAAGCTGACGTGCTCGATCTTCTGGATGAAGGCGTACACGTCGCCGCCCTCGCCGCAGCCGAAGCAGTGGAAGTGGCCGTGGTTGGGGCGGACGTGAAACGACGGCGACTTCTCGTCGTGAAACGGACACAGCCCCTTGAGCGAATCCGCGCCCGCGCGCCGCAACTGCACGTAATCGCCGACCACTTCGTCGATGCGCACCCGCTCGCGGATGGCGGCGATGTCGCGGTCCGGAATCCGGCCGCGGCCCCGGGCGCGCGCGTCGCCGTCGCTCCGTGAACTTGCCGGGCTTGACATCGGCTCAGTCTAAGCGCGCGGCGGCGAACGCTATCCCGTTCCGATGACGCCGCACGCGACGCGATCCATCGCGTTCTCGGTGTCCTGGGCGCCGTGCAGCATCAGCGCGGTCTTGGTACCGGCCAGCAGGTCGTCCCGGGTGAACGAATCGGTGGTGGTGACCAGGTAGGCCGCGCCGTCCTGGCGCACCTCGAGCGTCGCCAGGTCGCCGCTCTCGGGCTTGCCGGTGTGGCCGGGCGCCTGGTAGTGGCCGCCGGCGGACAAGAAGTTGCCCGGCGCACCGCCGGTGGGGGCCACCGAGTTCGGCTCGCACTTGCCGATCTCGTGGACGTGCAGGCCGTGCAGGCCGGGGGTCAGGATGCCGGTCGCCACCGTCTTGACGGTGACGGTCACATAGTTGCCGGTGAAGTCGAAGGTCGCGGTGGCCGCCGTCCGGCCGTCGGGTGTCTTCAACTCCGCGCTGAGCGAGCCGCCGGCGGGTGCCGGGGTCGTCGCCTCCCCGGAGGACGTCGGTGCGGCGGTTTTCACCGGCGGGGTGGTGCCCGGCTGGCTGCTCTCGTGCTGCGGTGAACTGCAGGCGGTCATGGCGACGACGGGAAGCCCCATCAGAAGGGAGGCCATCAAAGGCGAGCCGCTGAATTTCTTCATGTCGGGCAGCCTAACTCGCGGCGGCCGCGCCGATCCCCGGGCCGGACGAGTTGCGCCCCCCGACCCGCTACGGGCCGGCCTGGCGGGCGTCGATCCGTTCCAGCCGGCCCTCGGTGTAGGAGGCGATTTGATCGACGATGACCCGCCACCGGGCGCCGTCGTCGGCCGCGGTGTTGAAGGCCGCAGCGAAGACCGGGTCGAGGGTTCGGGGGGCTCCCGCGTACAGCCAGTGGGCCACCCGGTGGATGCGCTCACGCTGACCGGCCTGGGTTTCCTGATGGCGCGGGTCGGACATGATGAACTGCAGCGCCAGGATTTTCAGCAGCGCGACCTCGGCCCGCACCAGATCGGGAACCTGCAGCTCGGCCCGGTAGCGCACCAACGGTCCGGGTCCGGCCGCCGCGCGGGTGGTGGCGATGGCGGCCGAGGCGAACCTCCCGACCAGCTCGCTGGTCAGCCGCTTGAGCGCGACCGACGCCGCGAGCGTGGCGTCGTACTTGCCCACGGCGGCGACCACCGGCAGCGCCGACAGCCGTCGCGCGGCCGCCATGAAATCGTCGGCGCGCACCCGGGAAAATTCGGTCTCGCCGAGTTTGGCCAGCGCGGCCGCCTCGTCGTCGTCGGCCAGCACCCGCAGGTCGATGCGTTGGGAGACGACGCCGTCCTCCACGTCGTGCACCGAATAGGCCACGTCGTCGGCCCAGTCCATCACCTGCGCCTCCAGGCACATCCGGCCCTCCGGGCCGCCCGCGCGCATCCAGGCCGCCGCCTCGCGGTCGGCGTCGTAGAACCCGAACTTGCGCGCCGCGCTCCCATGGCCTTCGCCGCGGAACCACGGGTATTTGGTGACCGCGTCCAGCGACGCGCGAGTCAGGTTCAGACCCGCGCTGTTGCCTTGGGCGTCAAGCACTTTGGGCTCGAGGCTGGTCAGGATTCGGAAATTCTGGGCGTTGCCCTCGAAGCCGCCATAGTTCGCCGCGACCTCGTCGAGGGCGCGCTCGCCGTTGTGGCCGTAGGGCGGGTGGCCGATGTCGTGGGCCAGGCCGGCCAGGTCGACCAGGTCGAGGTCGCAGCCCAGGCCGACGGCCATTCCCCGCCCGATCTGGGCGACCTCGAGGGAGTGCGTCAGCCGGGTGCGCGGCGTGTCCCCTTCCCGCGGCCCGACGACCTGGGTCTTGTCGGCCAGCCGGCGCAGGGCGGCGCTGTGCAGCACCCGGGCGCGGTCGCGGGCGAAGTCGGTGCGGTGCTGACCTTCGGTGCCCGGCAGACCCGCGGTCTTCGCGGCTTCGGTCACCCGTCGCTGACGGTCGAAGTCGTCGTAGGGGTCGCGCTGATTCCTGGTCACCGACGCACAGTCTGCCAGGGAATGCCCGCCCAAGTCCGGCTCGACTCGGGCCCGCTGGCGTGTGTCGGCCGGGGCTAGATTGGCCCTATGCGCACCGCTCGCCTGCTCGCCGTGCTCGCGACGCTCCTGACGGTCGGCCTCGGCGGCGGGCTGCTGTCGGCACCGGCCGCCGGCGCGCAACCATCATTCCGGTTGGCCGACTACGTCACCGACAACGCGGGGGCCCTGTCGGATTCCGGTCGCAGCACCGTCACCGCCGCCGTCAACAAGCTCTACACCGACCGCCACATCCGGCTCTGGGTGGTCTACGTCGACGACTTCTCCGGGCAGAGCCCGACCGGGTGGGCACAAGGCACCGTGCGCGCCAGCGACCTGGGCGGCTACGACGCGCTGCTGGCCGTCGCGACCACCAGCCGCGCCTACGCCTTCCTGGTGCCGTCCACCATCAAGAGCGTCAACGCCGGTCAGGTCGACAGCTTGCGGCGCAACAAGATCGAACCCGCCCTGCACAACGGTGACTGGAGCGGCGCCGCGGTGGCCGCGGCGAACGGGCTCGACGCGTCGCCCGGTTCGTCGGGGCGGGTGATCCTGCTGGCCACGCTGGCGGGCATTCTCATCGCGCTGGCCGGCCTGCTGCTGGTGATGCGTCATCGCGGGCAGCGCCGACGGGCCGCGGCGTTGGCGGCCGCGCGGCGCGTCGACCCCACCGACGTCGACGCGCTCGCCGCGCTGCCGCTGCAGACGCTCGACGACCTGTCCCGCGCGCTGGTGGTGGACGTCGACAACGCGCTACGCACCAGCGCCAACGAATTGGACCTGGCGGTCGGCGAATTCGGCGAAGAGCGCACCCGACCCTTCACGAGCGCGGTGGCCAACGCCAAAGCGGCTCTGTCCCAAGCGTTCACGGTGCGCCAACAACTCGACGACTCCACACCGGAAACACCCGCCCAGCGGCGCGAACTGCTCACCCAGGTGATCGTCTCGGCGGCGCGGGCCGACCGCGAGCTGGAGTCACAGACCGAGGCCTTCGAGAAGCTGCGCGACCTCGTGATCAACGCCGCGTCGCGGCTGGATGCGCTGACGCGGCAGTACGTGGAACTCACCACCCGTCTGGCGCCGGCGGAGCAACGGCTGGCGGCGCTGCACCACGACTTCAGCGCTGCCGCACTGACTTCGGTGTCCGGCAATGTCACGACGGCCAAGGAGCGGCTGGCGTTCGCCGACCGCAACATCGGCACCGCCCGTGAGCTGGCCGCCCACGCCGTCACCGGTGGGCAGGCCGGCTTGGTCGATGCGGTCCGGGCCGCCGAGTCCGCCCTCGGGCAGGCGCGGGCGCTGCTCGACGCGGTGGACAACGCGGCCAGCGACATTCAGCACGCGATCGACGGGCTGCCGTCGGCCGTCGCCGACACCAAGGATGACATCGCACGCGCCAACGAACTGCTGCAGAAAAAACCCACGCGCAGCGGCGATTTGGTGGCGGCCCGCGACGCGGCCACCAGGGCCGTCGAGAGCGCCCGCGCCGGCGGATCCGAAGATCCGCTGGCCGCCTTCGGACAGGTGACCAAGGCCGACGCCGCGCTCAACGGGCTGCTGGCCACCCTGGCCGAGGAACAGGCCACCGCCGAGCGACTCAACCGATCACTGGAACAGGCCTTGTTCACCGCGCAATCGCGGGTGCGCGCGGTGTCCGACTACATCGACACGCGCCGCGGCAGCGTCGGCCCCGACGCCCGCACCCGGCTGGCCGAGGCCAAGCGCCACCTGCAGGCCGCGCAGGACAAGGGCGCGACGAACCCGAACGAAGCGATCGCCCACGCCAATGCGGCGTCGACGCTGGCCGCTCACGCTCAGTCACTGGCGAACGACGACGTGCAGGCGATGCAGCGCGCCTACACGCGTGGCGGCGGCAGTGACATGGGCGCGATGCTCGGCGGCATCATCATCGGCGACCTGCTCAGCGGGGGGATGCGGGGCGGATTCGGCGGCTGGAGCCCGACGTCGTTCGGTGGCTCGCCGGGTTCTTCCGACGGCGGGTTCATGGGTGGTGGCGGCCGATTCTGACGCGCCGCGCGCGGTGACCGCGGCGGCTTTCGGTTCTCTACCTACCGGTCTTCAGCCGGCGGCCGGGGAATGCGGGATCACGCCCACGGGCCGTGCCCCGGCTTCGCCTTCCCACCCGCTCCAGACGCCGTCGGCGACCGCCGTCGGGCGGGGCGCGTCGAGTGTCTCCTCCGTGGTGTCGGCGCTCGCGTCCGACTTCGGCGCCCAGTGGTCGTAGTCGTCGGGCGGAACGACCACCCCCCACTTGAGTGGGACCGATAAACCGCCGAGCACACCGCACTCACCGCGTACTGCCGCCACCGTGTCATCGGGTAACGGCGAACCGAGAGGCAAAAGCACCCCTGCCCCCTTCCACAGCCGATCTAAGCGTTCGGGCGCTGTGGCGAACCTATTTACACCAACCGGTGACATCGTAAGACAAACCGAAGAAAATATGCGGGAATTGCCAATTTTCCTTAATTTGAGCGTGTATCGGACCACGCGGGCCTCTCGCCGACCGGTAAGGGGACCGCCGCGCGGGCCACGCGGGCCGGCGACACCGGGGAACTCGGGCGCCATCCCGGACGATCGGCCGTCGATTCCTACGGACAAACTCCTTGCCGCACAGCACGTTAGGTTAAACCGTCGTGATCGGATCGAGCGGTCGGCCGCGGGTGCGCAGGGGGTCCGGCTCCGCGCTTCCCGCTCGGGGCAACGCATGCGAGCGCGCGTTGTTACGGGACGAATTATATGAATTCGCATATTGCGGTACGGCGTTGCTTGGCCGCCCCGGCCAACCTAGTCGGAATTTCCGGTTTCTCACGCAGTGCACTCCATGCACATCCGCAACAGCGGCACCGCGATTATCGGGTTCGCGGCACCACTTTGGGCCGTGACCGCACCACCTCCGCCTTGGTGCCGCGCTTGTCCCCCTCGGGCCCCTTGTCGCCCACCGGCATGGCCGTCATCGGCACGCCGTTACCCGACCCGGCCGCGGCCGACGTCGCCGCGGGCGCTCCGGTGGCCACACCCGACACCGCCGGTGCGGGCACGTACGCCGGCATCGACCCTTGCCACGCCGCGGGCACCGACATCGCCCCGACGAACCGCGCGGTCCCCAGGCCCGCCGACGCGACGCCCAGCGCGCCCAGCCCCCCGCCCGCCAGCGGTTGCAGGTCGGACAGCACGCTATGGGCGCTGCGCGGGGCCTCGGCGGCGGCCACGTTGGTGGCGCTGAGCAATATCGGCGCCGGCGCCGCCGGCGCCGCGGCCGCCACCGGGCCGGTGCTCTGGGCCAGCGCCACCATGGGCGGCATCAGCGCGCCGGCCGGGTACATGCCGGCCTGGGCCACCGTCGTCAAGGTCGCCACCGGCGTCGAGGTCATCAACGACGTCAGCGACGAGACCGCCGGGGAGAGCGCCATGAACACCGACTGCAGCTGCGACGCGAACGCGGTCCCCAGCGAGGACAAGCCCTGGAAAAACTGGGACGCGAGCGTCAGAGGCGCCGTCACCAGGTCGGCCAGGCCCGCCAGGCCCGCGGACGCCGCGCCGCCGCCGAGACCCGCGGGCGGCGGGGTGAACGCCGGCAACGTCTCCACCAGCGTTTGGGCCCCCGCGTGATAGCCCACCATCGCGGCCACATCCTGCGCCCACATCTCGACGTACTCCAGCTCGGTCTGCGCGATCGCCGCCGTGTTCTGGCCGAAGAAGTTGGTCGCGATCAGGATCAGCAACCGGGCACGATTCGCCAGCACCGCCGGCAGCGGCACCGTCGCGACCACCGCCCCCTCGAACGCCAGCGCCGCCAGCCGGGCCCGGATCGCGGCCACCTCCGCCTCCGCGGCGGCGATCAGCAGCCATTGCACGTAGGGCGCCGCGGCGGCCGTCATCGATGCCGACGAAGGACCCGTCCAGGGGCCCGCCGCCAGGTCCGTCACCACGGTGTTGAACGAGGCCGCCGAGGACGACAGCTCCGCCGCCAGTCCGTCCCACGCGGAGGCCGCCTCGAATAGAGGTCCAGCACCGGGGCCGCCGACTATCAAGGCCGAGTTGATTTCCGGAGGGAAGAACAAAAACGCGGGAATCATCCACACCCCAACCGACCGAGTCAACGGCTCCAGCGACAGACGCCCGACATCCGCCCATGGCTCAACTAGCTATCTACTTATGCCCCACGGCAGATCCTAGGGCACCGCCACCATCGCGGCCCGATTTTTAAGCAAACCTTATTTCGCAAATGCGAACCGGCGACGGCGCATCATTCACGGCGGCGCGAGTCGGCCAGACGCGCACCGACGCAACGGGACCCGATATGGCACCGCCGACGGCGGCCCGGTGATTAGCAGCCTTTGAGCCGTGCCGCCAGATAATCGGCCACGGTGTTCATCGCGACGCGTTCCTGGGTCATGTCGTCGCGCCGGCGCACCGTCACGGCGTTGTCCTCGAGTGAGTCGAAATCCACCGTCACACAGAACGGCGTGCCGATCTCGTCCTGGCGCCGATAGCGCCGCCCGATCGCGCCCGCATCGTCGAAATCGATATTCCAAAACTGGCGCAGTTCGGCCGCCAGATCGCGGGCCTTGGGGCTCAGGTCGGCGTGCCGGGACAGCGGCAGCACCGCCGCCTTGACCGGGGCCAGCCGCGGGTCCAGCCGCAGCACCGTGCGCTTTTCCATCTTGCCCTTGGCGTTCGGGGCCTCGTCCTCGACGTAGGCGTCGATCAGGAACGCCATGAACGACCGCGTCAAACCCGCCGCGGGCTCGATGACATACGGGATGTAGCGTGCGTCGGTCGCCTGGTCGTAGAAGGACAGGTCGACGCCGGAATGCTTTGAATGCGTCGCCAAGTCGAAATCGGTGCGGTTGGCGACGCCCTCCAGCTCACCCCACGGGTTACCGGCGAAGCCGAATTTGTACTCGATGTCGACGGTGCGATCGGAGTAGTGCGACAGTTTGTCGGCCGGGTGTTCAAACAACCGCAGGTTCTCCGGATCGATACCCAACTCGACATACCATTGCAGCCGGGTGTCGATCCAATACTGATGCCATTCCTTCGCGGTCGAGGGCTCGACGAAGAACTCCATTTCCATTTGCTCGAACTCGCGCGTGCGGAAAATGAAGTTGCCCGGGGTGATCTCGTTGCGAAAGCTCTTGCCTATCTGGCCGATGCCGAAGGGCGGTTTCCTGCGCGCGGTCGTCACCACGTTGGCGAAGTTGACGAAGATGCCCTGCGCGGTCTCCGGACGCAGATAGTGCAAGCCCTCCTCGGTCTCGATCGGACCCAGGTAGGTCTTGAGCATCATGTTGAATTCGCGGGGCTCGGTCCACTGCCCGGGCTCGCCGGTGTCGGGGTCGCGGATGTCGGCCAGTCCGTTGGGCGGCGGGTGGCCGTGCTTGGCCTCGTAGGCCTCGATGAGATGGTCGGCGCGGTAACGCTTATGGGTGATCAGCGACTCGACCAGCGGGTCATGGAAGACCTCGACGTGGCCCGAGGCCACCCACACCTGCCGCGGCAAGATGATCGACGAATCCAGGCCGACGACGTCGTCGCGCCCGCTGACCACCGCGCGCCACCACTGACGTTTGATGTTCTCTTTGAACTCCACACCCAACGGGCCGTAGTCCCACGCCGACCGGGTTCCGCCGTAGATCTCTCCCGAGGGAAAAACGAAGCCGCGCCGCTTGGCCAGGTTCACTACGGTGTCGATGACGGACGCCACGGGGTGGTGCACTCCCTTTCCGGGGTTGGGTGGGCGCGCTTGGCGGCCGACCGCCGTGCGCAGAGCATCAGTCATGGTAGCGATCGGCGCCGCGGTCTTTGACATGCGTCATCATGCATGTGACAGTGGAGTGCAGCCGATACGGCGGATACTTTCCCACTACCTGGCACTTCTCGAGGTGATGCCGCTCCCATGATGTCCCCCTCACGTTCTGCGTCGATGCCGTCCGCCACCGACGGCGACATGGGAACGGACCTGGACGCGGTCACCCACGACCACGGCGGACTCGGCGCCGGTGGGCACTCCGTACTGGCCGATTACCCCGTCCCACCCCCGCGGGAGATCCTCGACGCCGCGGGCGAGTTGTTGCGGGCGCTGGCGGCGCCGGTGCGCATCGCCATCGTCCTGCAGCTGCGCGAGTCGCATCGCTGCGTGCACGAGCTGGTGGACGCGCTCGGCGTGCCCCAGCCGCTCGTCAGCCAGCACCTGAAGATCCTCAAGGCGGCGGGCGTGGTTGCCGGCGAGCGGTCCGGGCGCGAGGTGCTGTACCGGCTCGCCGATCATCACCTCGCGCACATCGTGGTGGACGCCGTCGCGCACGCGAGCGAGGACACCCCGTGACCTCAGGAGCGAGCGTTCGCTCGACCCGTCAGCGCGCGGCGATCTCGACGCTGTTGGAGACACTCGACGAATTCCGCTCGGCGCAGGATCTGCACGACGAGCTGCGCCGGCGCGGCGAGAACATCGGGCTGACCACCGTCTACCGGACGCTGCAGTCGATGGCCGCGGCGGGAATGATCGACACGCTGCGCACCGACACCGGCGAGTCGGTCTACCGCAGGTGTTCGGAACACCATCATCACCACTTGGTCTGCCGCAGTTGCGGATCCACGATCGAGGTGGGCGATCACGAGGTCGAGGAGTGGGCGACGGCCGTGGCCGCCAAGCACGGCTTCTCCGACGTCAGCCACACCATCGAGATCTTCGGCACCTGTTCGGAGTGCATGCCCTGACGATTACGCCGTCAGCGTGCGGCGTACCTGGGCGCCGGTGTCGAGCACCAGCAGGATCAAGGTCCTCAGCGCATCGTCGGTGAGGCCGGCGCCGGGAAAGTTGTAGCGCAGCATCACATCGGCGTTCTTGGCCGCGCCCTTGCCCGAATTACGCTGCACGGCTTTGTCATTGACCTTCTCGATGAGGCTGACGCTGCCGAAGTTGCTGTCGCGCGCCTGCTTGGCCACCTGATCGCTCAGCTTCTTGGTCAGCGGCAGATCCCACGCCAATATCTGGGTGAGCGATACCAGGTCGAGGCCCTCGGCGATGTTCACCACCCGCAACGAGGCGATGGTGCCGTCATGGTGAACGGTCAGCGCGCCGTCGGTCTCCTCCTGCAGCGCAAGGACATCGCGGAGGATCGACGCCAGACGCTCCTGCAGCGAGGGCACTATGCGCTCCCGAACCGGCGATCGCGGGAGGCGTATTCCTCGCAGGCGGCCCACAGGTCGCGCCGGTCGTAGTCGGGCCACAGCTTGTCCTGAAAGACGTACTCGGCGTAAGCGGCCTGCCACAGCATGAAATTGCTGGATCGATGCTCCCCCGAGGTCCGCAGGAACAGGTCCACGTCGGGGATGTCGGGCCGCTGCAGGTGGTTCGCCACCGTCGACTCGGTGATGCGCTCCGGGTTCAGTCGTCCGGCCGCGGCCAGCCGTGCGATTTCCTTTGTGGCTTCGGCGATTTCGGCGCGGCCACCGTAGTTCACACAGTAGTTGACGGTGATGACGTCGTTGTCCTTCGTCAGGTCTTCTGCGATCGCCAGCTCATTGATCACGCTGCGCCACAGGCGGGGCCGCGACCCGACCCACCGGATCTTGACCCCGATCGCATTCAGGTTCACCCGGCGCATCCGCACCACGTCGCGGTTGAAGCCCATCAGGAAGCGGACCTCTTCGGGCGAACGCTTCCAGTTCTCGGTCGAGAAGGCGTACAGGCTGAGCCACTTGATCCCGATTTCGATTGCACCACAGACGATGTCGATGACGACGGCCTCCCCGGCTCGATGACCGTCGGTACGGGTCAGCCCCTGCTGGGTGGCCCAGCGGCCGTTGCCGTCCATGACGATGGCCACATGGTTGGGCAGCCGGTCGGCCTCGATCCTGGGCGCGGCCGCCTTGGAGGTGTGCTGCGGCGGCCGGCACGGGCCGCCGTCGGCGGACGGCGGCAGCTCCGGAAACACGACGGGCCAGGTCGACTTGTCGGGGAAGACCGGATAGTCGTGGGGGGCGGCGGGCAGCTGCGGGAAACCGCGGTGTGTCACTAGCGCCCCACTGGCCTCGGTCGGACGGCGTGTGTCTTGTGCCCACCTCCGAGCGACACGTTCGGGTGACCCGCTTTTGTCGCTCGGAGGTGGGCACAACACATGCCGGCTGACGCGGATGCGGGTGTGACGGATGTGATCACCGCCCGCCCGCCGGCCCAGACTTTAGCCACAGTCCATATCCTGCCCGATCAGCGTCGCGCGCTGATCGGCGATGGTGCGGTCGACGTGATACGTCCGTTCGACGAGCGGCAACGTCTTGAGCTGCCGCTCCAAATGCCATTGCAGGTGCGCCGCCACCAGACCGCTGACGTAGTTGCGGTGCGACTGCGGCGTCTTCTCGGCGAAGTCCCAATCGCCGTCGTGCAGCGCCGACATCAGGTCCAGCACCCCCGGCGGCGGCGTCGTCGAACCGGCCGGGCGGCAGTGGGTGCAGACGCTGCCGCCGGCGCCGACATGAAACGCACGATGGGGACCGGGCGTGGCGCAACGGGCGCACTCGTTCAGCGCCGGCGCCCAACCGGCGATGCCCATCGCCCGCAGCAGGTAGGCGTCCAGCAGCAGGCCCCGGGACCGGCGGCCGTCGGCCACCGCCCGCAGGGCGCTCACCGTGAGCCCGTGCAGGGCCGGGGCGGGCGCCCGCTCCTCACCGGCGAGGCGTTCGGCGGTTTCCAGCATGGCGCACCCGCAGGTGTAGCGGCCGTAGTCGCTGACGATGTCGGTGGCGAACGCGTCGATCGAGACGACCTGGGTGACGATGTCGAGGTTGCGGCCGGGATGCAACTGCGCGTCGATGTGCGCGAATGGCTCCAGCCGCGCACCGAATTTGCTGCGGGTACGACGAACGCCCTTGGCCACCGCGCGGACCAGCCCGTGATCACGGGTCAGCAGGGTGACGATCCGGTCGGCTTCGCCGAGCTTGTGCTGGCGCAGCACAACAGCTCGGTCTCGGTATAGCCGCATCCCAATAGTTTTGCACCCCGCCGCGACATTGCGGGTATCCGCGCCGTCTAGTCTCGTACCCCGTGATTGGCGCTTCGGGGTCGGGAGTCGGGTCCATTTCCGGGTCCGGCAACCAGCGCCTGCCCACGCTGACCGACCTGCTCTATCAGTTGGCCAGCCGCTCGGTGACGTCCACCACCCTGGTGGGTCGTTCGCTGCACGCCATCCACGCCAGCCAGCCCACGCTGAACGCCTTCCGGGTGGTGCTCACCGAGTCGGCGCTGGCCGACGCGGCCGAGGCCGACCGGCGCCGCGCGGCCGGGGACACCGCCCCGCTGCTGGGCATCCCGATCGCCGTCAAGGACGACGTCGACATCGCCGGCGTGCCCACCGCGTTCGGCACCGAGGGGACGGTTCCGCCGGCGATGCACGACGCCGAGGTGGTGCGCCGCCTCAAGGCCGCCGGCGCGGTGATCGTGGGCAAGACCAACACCTGTGAGCTCGGCCAGTGGCCGTTCACCAGCGGGCCCGGTTTCGGGCACACCCGCAACCCCTGGTCGCGGCGGCACACCCCCGGCGGGTCGTCGGGCGGCAGCGCCGCGGCGGTGGCCGCGGGCCTGGTCACGGCCGCCATCGGGTCCGACGGCGCCGGCAGTATCCGCATCCCCGCGGCATGGACGCACCTGGTGGGCATCAAGCCGCAGCGCGGACGGATCTCGACCTGGCCGCTGCCGGAGGCGTTCAACGGCATCACGGTCAACGGCGTGCTGGCCCGCACGGTCGCCGACGCGGCGCTGGTGCTCGACGCCGCGTCCGGCAACGTCGAGGGGGACCGTCACAAACCGCCCGCGATCACCGCCTCCGACTATGTGGGCAAGGCGCCCGGCCCGCTGAACATCGCGCTGTCAACCCGGTTTCCCTACACCGGTTTCCGGCCCAAGCTGCACCCGGAGATCCTGGCGGCGACGCGCGCCGTGGGTAACCAACTCGAACTGCTGGGCCACACCGTGGTGTCCGGCAACCCCGACTACGGCATGCGGTTGTCGTGGGACTTTCTCGCCCGGTCCACCGCGGGCCTGCGGGATTGGGAGGAGCGCTTGGGCGACGGCGTCGTGCTGGACCCCCGGACCCTGTCCAACCTGCGCATGGGCGCCGCGCTGGGGCAGGCGATCCTGCGCAGCGCCCGCCGCCACGAGGCGGCCGACCAGCGCCGGGTCGGTTCGATCTTCGACATCGTCGACGTGGTGTTGGCGCCGACCACCGCCCAGCCCCCGCCGCTGGCGCGGGCCTTCGACCGGTTGAGCGGCTTCGGCACCGACCGGGCCATGATCGCGGCCTGCCCGCTGACGTTCCCGTGGAACGTCCTGGGGTGGCCGTCCATCAACGTTCCGGCGGGCTTCACCTCCGAAGGCCTGCCGATCGGCGTGCAGCTGATGGGCCCGGCCAACAGCGAGGGCATGCTGATCTCGCTGGCCGCCGAGCTCGAAGCCGTGTGCGGATGGGCCAGCAAGCAACCCCAACCCTGGTGGCACCAGAGCGCGGACACCCCTCCGGCGCCCGCGCCCAGCGGCTGAGATCACCGCCGCGTCCCGCCCGTCTGGGCAGGTCGGCGCGGTGAATTTACTGCCGACGAGGCGGGTACACGTTCGCCATGGACCAATCCGACGCCCCACTGCTCGATGCGCTGGCCGACTATCGGGAAAAGAACCGATACGGGTTCACGCCGCCCGGCCACCGGCAGGGCCGCGGCACCGACGAGCGGGTCCTCGCGGTCCTGGGCCGTGAACCCTTCCTCGACGACGTACTGGCCAGCGGCGGCCTGGATGACCGCCGGACCAGCAACAAGTACTTGAAGAACGCCGAAGACCTGATGGCCGAGGCAGTGGGCGCGGACACCGCGTGGTTCTCCACCTGCGGCAGTTCCCTGTCGGTGCGGGCGGCGATGATGGCGGTGGCCGGCGGCGAGGGCAGCCTGCTGGTCAGCCGCGACAGCCACAAGTCGATCGTGGCGGGGCTGATCTTCTCCGGCGTGCAGCCGCGCTGGATCACCCCCCGCTGGGACGCCGCGCACCACTTCTCTCATCCGCCCTCGCCGGAGCAGGTCGAACAGGCCTGGGACAAGCACCCCGAGGCCGCCGGCGCGCTCGTCGTCAGCCCCAGCCCCTACGGCACCTGCGCCGACATCGCCGGGATCGCCGAGGTGTGTCACCGGCGCGGAAAGCCGCTGATCCTCGACGAGGCGTGGGGCGCACACCTGCCGTTCCACGAGGACCTGCCGACCTGGGCGATGGACGCCGGCGCGGACGTCTGCGTGGTCAGCGTGCACAAGATGGGCGCCGGTTTCGAGCAGGGTTCGGTGTTTCACCTGCAGGGCGACCTGATCGATCGGGATCGCCTGTCCGCCTGCGCGGATCAGCTGATGACCACCAGTCCCAGCGTCCTGTTGTACGCCGCCATGGACGGCTGGCGCCGGCAGATGGTGCAGCACGGTCATGAATTGCTCGGTGCCGCACTCGATTTGACGCGACACGTGCGTGAGGAGATCGAACTCATCCCGGATGTGGAGGTTCTCGACGACGAGTTGCTCGGCGCGCAGGCGTCCCACGACCTGGACCGGATGCAGGTGCTGATCGACGTATCCGCAACGGGCACATCGGGTTATCAGGCCGCCGACTGGCTGCGGGCGCACGCGCACATCGACGTGGGGATGAGCGATCACCGCCGCATCCTGGCCACCCTGTCGATGGCCGACGACAAGGAGACCCTGGGGCGTCTCACCGACGCGCTGCGCGCGTGGCGCACCGCGGCCGACGACTTCGAGCCGCCGCCGAGCATCGCGCTGCCCTCGCCCGACGAGCTGCAACTGGAGTCCGTCGAGTTGCCGCGCGACGCGTTTTTCGGGCGGGTGGAAACGGTGTCCACGGACAGCGCCGCGGGCCGCATCGCCGCCGAGCAGATCACCCCCTATCCCCCGGGCATCCCCGCCGTCGTGCCGGGTGAGCGTCTCAACAATGCCGTGCTGGACTATCTTTGCTCGGGCGTCAATGCCGGCATGAACCTGCCCGACGCGGCCGATCCGTCGCTGAACACCATCCGGGTGCTCGCCACGCAGAACGCCCGCTAAAAGCCCAGCCGGCCAAGCTGTTTGGGGTCGCTCTGCCAGTTCTTGGCGACCTTGACGCGCAGGTCGAGGTACACCTTGGTGCCCAGCAGCTTCTCGATCTGGGCGCGCGCGGCGGTGCCGACGTCGCGCAGCCGGGCCCCGCCCTTGCCGATGATGATGCCCTTCTGGCTGTCGCGTTCGACGTAGAGCAGCGCGTGCACGTCGATCAGGTCGTCGCGGTCCTCCCGCGGGTTGACCTCGTCGATGACCACGGCCAACGAGTGCGGCAGCTCGTCGCGCACCCCCTCGAGGGCCGCCTCACGGATGAGCTCGGCCATCAAGACCTCTTCGGGTTCGTCGGTCAGTTCCCCGTCGGGGTAGTAGGCGGGCCCGGGCGGCAGCGCCCCGGCCAGCACGTCGATCAGGACGTCCATTTGCGTCCCGGCCACCGCCGACACCGGGACGATCTCGGCCTGCTCGCCGACCAGCGCGCTGACCGCGACCAACTGCGCGGCGACCCGGTCCTTGGGCGCCTTGTCGATCTTGGTGACGATGGCGACCAGTGTCGCCTTGGGCGCGGTCGCCCGAATCTGCTCGACGATCCACCGGTCGCCCGGGCCGATCGCCTCGTCGGCCGGGATGCACAGCCCGATCACGTCCACCTCGGCGTAGGTGTCGCGCACCAGGTCGTTGAGCCGCTTGCCCAGCAGGGTGCGCGGGCGGTGCAGACCCGGCGTGTCGACCAGGATGATCTGGAAGTCGTCCCGGTGCACGATCCCCCGGATGGTGTGCCGGGTGGTCTGTGGCCGTTTCGAGGTGATCGCGACCTTGGTCCCGACGAGCGCGTTCGTCAGGGTCGACTTCCCGGTGTTGGGCCGGCCGACCAAACATACGAAGCCGGAACGGAATTCAGTCATGCTGCGGGGGTTCCTCGCCATCGGGTGAGCCGTCGGATTCGACGGGGCTGAGCAGGACGGTGCCGATGCGTACCCGCCCACGGTGATCCGTGCCGCCCTCGGCGTGCAGCCGCAACCCGTGGGAGATCACCTCGGCGCCCGGCAGCGGCACCCGGCCCAATTCCAGGGCGAGCAGGCCACCGACGGTGTCGACGTCGAGGTCGTCGTCGAACTGCACGCCGTACAGTTCGCCGAGGTCCTCGATCGGCAGCCGAGCCGACACCCGAAAACGTTTGTCGCCCAGGTCTTCTATCGGCGCCGTCTCCGCCTGGTCGTACTCGTCGGCGATCTCGCCGACGATTTCTTCGAGCACGTCTTCGATGCTGACCAGGCCGGCGATCGCGCCGTACTCGTCGACGAGCAGGGCCATGTGGTTGCGGTCGCGCTGCATTTCGCGCAGCAGGGCGTCCAAGGGCTTGGAGTCCGGCACGAAGACCGCCGGCCGCATCACCTGCGCCACCGGGATGGTGCGCCCGCCGCCGCCCGACAAAAACGTCTGCTGGACAAGGTCTTTCAGGTACACGACGCCGACGATGTCGTCGACGTTCTCGCCGATCACCGGGATGCGGGAATGGCCGCTGCGCACCGCCAGGTTGATGGCCTGGCTGGCGAATTTGTCGCTTTCGATCCAGATCATCTCGGTGCGCGGGACCATGACCTCGCGGGCCGGGGTGTCGCCGAGTTCGAAGACCGACTGGATCATCCGGCGTTCCTCGGCGGCGACCACGCCACGCTGCTGAGCCAGGTCGACGACCTCGCGCAGCTCGATCTCCGAGGCGAACGGCCCGTTCCTCAACCCGCGCCCCGGGGTGACCGCGTTACCCAGCACCACCAGGAGCCGGCTGATCGGCATCAACAACCACGAGATCGCTTGCAGCGGAAGCACCGTCGTCAACGCGATGGAATAGGCGTGTTGGCGGCCGAGGGTGCGCGGGCCCACCCCCATGACGACGAAGCTGGTCACCACCATGATGGCCGCGGCGCCGAACAATCCCCACTTCAGTCCGAAGTTGTCATAGAGGAACACCACCAGCAGCACGGTCGCGGTGATCTCGCAGGTGATCCGCAGCAGCACAACGAGGTTGATGTAGCGGGGACGCTCCGACATCACCTTGGACAGCGCCACCGCGCCCGGCCGCTCGTCGCGCACCATTTCCTGAACACGGGCCAGCGACACCGTGCTGATGGCCGCATCGATCGCGGCGAAAAGCCCGCCCAGCGCGATCAACGCGACCGCGGCGAACAGCTCAGACCAGCCGGTCAACGGTCATCCCTCGACGTGGTCACTATTCCCCTGTGGCATCACGAGGACTCAGCGGCGTCGTCCTCGCTGCGATTCCGGCGATTGAGCAGCCAGGCGACCAGGCCCACCACCACGGCGAACCCACCGAAGCGCAGCGCCATGGTCCACACGGATTGGTGGGGTTGGCCGGGCTCCGGGTGGTGAACGGCGAGCAGCACCAAGAAGCCGCCGTCGTCGGTGAGGCCGACGCCCGGCGTCGGCTGGGTCTTGATCACCCGGATCTGGGCGGGCGCGCTGCTGGAGTTGTCGATCTGGCCCCAGGCCAGGGTGGAGTCGTCGAGCAGGAACGTGTCCTGGCTCCCCGGGGATTGGCTACCGTCGTGGCCCACCACCGCCACGTGGCCCACTTCCACGGTCTCGCCCTTGGCGGGAACGGACACGACGACGTTGTCGTACAGCTTCGGGGGCGCCGGCGGCTTGTAGTCCGGCGGCGGTGGCCCGTTGTATCCGTTGAGCGGTAGCGAGCCACCCCCGTAGAAGCTGCCCGAGGCCACATAGCTGTCGCCGACCGCGGTGAACGGGACGACGCCGACGGTCGCGGCGTCGAGCACCATCCGCGCTCCGCGCGGGAGGTACAGCTGCTGGTAGGCGCCGTTGTAGAAGTAACGGAACGTCATCGCCTGATTGAGCGGGTTGTAGAGGGTTGGGCGGCGGTAGGCATCGTCGTAGTCGACGTAGTCCCAGTGGCGCGGCCGCACGAACCGGTGCTCGTCGATCTTGAGGATGTCGACGTTTTGCCGGTGGGCATTCACCACGTTTTGCACCTGCTGGTTGAAGTCCACCTCGGTCGGCGGCTTCGGCGGGTTGGCGGGGTCGGCGCGGGTTACCGGCGCGGCCTTCGCCGCTGCGATCGCCACCGAGGGCGCATCCAGCCCTCGCGGCGGCGCGACCACCGGGGCGTTTCGCGGCGCATCGGGGCCGGGCGGATTGATCTCGAGCACCGGGACGGTGTTTTGGCCCGCGTTGGGCGGCGGCAGGACCACCGGTTGCTGCACCGGCGGCGGAAGCGGGGGCGGTTCGTACGCCGGGATGGGCACCTGCGGAACCGGTGTCGGCGCGTTGCTCGCGGGCCCCTGGACGCCGCGCTTGTCCTCGTTGCACACGTTCGCCGTGTGATAGGCGTTCACGTAGAACATGCAGCGCTGGCAGGACACGGGGTTCGAGCCCGCGCCGGCGCAGGGCGCCGCCTGCGCCACCGTGCCGGGGATGGCGACGATCATCGAGATCGGCGCGAACGCGATGGCTGCCGCCACCAGGATCCAGAGTCGGCTCAATTGTCGAAATACCTTGACTTGTCCAGCAATCGGCGGTCGCGCTCTTCCTGGCGGTCCTGGCGGTAGGCCTCGACCTGGTCGGCGACCCACTCCTCGAGCAACCGGTCCTGCAGCGCGAACATCTCCTTTTCCTCGTCCGGCTCGCCGTGGTCGTAGCCGATCAGGTGCAGCACACCGTGGATGGTCAGCAGCGCCAGCTCGTGCCCCAGGCTATGCCCCGCCGCGGCGGCCTGACTGGCCGCGAATTCCGGGCACAGCACGATGTCGCCCAACATTGAGGGCCCGGGCTCGGGGGCGTCCGGGCGCCCGCCCGGTTCGAGCTCGTCCATCGGGAAGCTCATCACGTCGGTGGGCCCGGGCAGGTCCATCCAGCGCATGTGCAGGTCGGCCATCGCCGCGGTGTCCAACAGCACCATCGACAGCTCGGCCGCCGGATTGACGTCCATCTTGGCGATGACATGCCGCGCGACGCTGATCAACTCGGCCTCGGAGACGTCGATGCCCGACTCGTTGGATACCTCAATGCTCATGGAACCCGCTCACCGCACCATCATCGGCGACCGCGCGAGCCCGACGCCCGCCGGGCCGCCCGGTTCATCGTCAGGTCGGGCTCTTCGAACTTGGCGTAGGCGTCGACGATTTCCGAGACCAGCCGGTGGCGCACCACGTCCACGCTGGTCAGTTCCGCCACGTGGATGTCCTCGACGCTGTCGAGGATCTCCATCGCCGAACGCAGACCCGACCTGGCCCCGCCCGGAAGGTCGACCTGGGTGATATCGCCGGTGACGACGATCTTGGATCCGAAGCCCAAGCGGGTAAGGAACATCTTCATCTGCTCGGCGGTGGTGTTCTGCGCCTCGTCGAGCACGATGAACGCGGAGTTCAACGTCCTACCACGCATGTATGCCAGCGGCGCCACCTCGATGACCCCCGCCGACATCAGCTTGGGGATCAGTTCGGCGTCCATCATGTCGTAGAGCGCGTCGTACAGCGGCCGCAGGTACGGGTCGATCTTCTCGCTGAGCGTGCCCGGCAAAAAGCCAAGGCGCTCACCGGCTTCCACGGCCGGGCGGGTCAGGATGATGCGGCTGACCTGTTTGGTCTGTAAAGCGTTGACCGCCTTGGCCATTGCGAGGTACGTCTTGCCGGTGCCGGCCGGGCCCACCCCGAAGACGACGGTGTTGGCGTCGATGGCGTCGACGTAGCGCTTCTGGTTGAGCGTCTTGGGCCGGATCGTCTTGCCGCGTCGCGACAGGATGTCCAGCGTGAGCACTTCGGCCGGTGACTCGTTGTCGGTGCCGGCCAGCATGGCGACGCTGTGCCGGACCACCTCCGGGGTCAACGGCTGCCCACCGGCGACGATCGCGATCAGTTCGGAGATCACCCGTTCGGCGAGCGCGACGTCGGCGGGCTCACCGGAGATGGTGACGGTGTTGCCGCGCACGTGCAGATCCGCGTCCAGGGTGCGTTCCAGCGAGCGCAGGTTCTCGTCTGCCGAACCCAGCAGGCCCATGACGGAATGGGGCGGAACGTTGATGCTGCTGCGAACTTGAGCGTCGGCCTGGAGGGGTCCGGCTGCGTCAGCAGCGCTGGTCTCGCGGGGCGTCACGTGGTTTTCGATGCCTGCCTTGTGTGAAGTGCTCGCCGATTCCGGCGTTTTCTAGCGTTTTTATCCTACCGCCGGGTCGACGCTGGCCCCAATGTGCAGCGCGCGACGAGTCTTTACAGGCTCGACGGGTGGTCCCATCGCGGGGTCAGCACCCCCAGCGCACCGAGCGCCACGGCCGCGGCGGTCGACGTCCGCAGCACCTGCGGACCCAGCCGCACCGCCGTCGCGCCCGCGTCGGACAACGCCGCCATCTCGTCGTCGGCGATCCCGCCCTCGGGGCCGACCACCAACAACACCGATGTCGCTCCCGCGAGGTCGGCGTCGGCGAGCCGCTCGGTGGCCGACTCGTGCAAGGCCAGCACCGTCGCGCCGCCGGCCACCTCGTCGCGGATGCGCGAGGTCAGCGCCGGGGTGGACAGCACTCCGTCGACCGGCGGGATGTGGGCCCGGCGGGATTGCCGGGCCGCCGAACGGGCGACCGCACGCCAGCGGCGCAGACCTTTCTCGACCCGGGGGCCGTGCCAGTTGGCCACGCAGCGGGCGGCCTGCCAGGCCAGGAACCCGTCGGCCCCCGCCTCGGTGGCCAGCTCGATGGCCAGCTCCGATCGCTCCGACTTCGGCAGGGCCTGCGCCACGGTCACCGGCGGGGTTCCGGGCGCGACGTTCCAGCGCTTGAGCACCCGCGCGCGCAGCCCGTCACGCCCGGCGTGCTCCACCTCGCAGTGCGCCAGGCCGCCGGCGCCGTCGCCGAGCACCAGTTGCTCACCGGGGCGGATCCGCCGCACGCTGGCGGCATGAAACCCCTCGTCACCGCCCAGGACGGCCAGCGCGCCGGTCTCGGGCAGCGCGTCGGCGTAGAACAGGGTCGCGACCATCGGCGCGCCTTGACTAGCGTCCGGTGAACGTCTCGCGGAGGCGGCTGAACAGGCCGCCGCCGGCGTGGGTCGAGCGCACCTCGGGGACGTCGCGGCTGCGGCGGGCCTTCAGTTCGCGCAGCAGTTCGGTGTCGCGGGCGTCCAGGCGGGCGGGGACCACCACCTCGACGTGGACATGCAGATCGCCGCGGGTGCCGGTGCGCAGGTGCGGCATCCCGTGGCCGCGCAGTGTGATGACCGAAGCCGGTTGGGTGCCCGGCGGAATGGTGATCTCGCTGACGCCGTCCAGGATGGCGTCGACGGTGACGGTGGCGCCCAGCGCCGCGTCGACCATCGGCACCGACACGGTGCAGTGCAGGTCGTCGCCTTCGCGGACGAAGACGTCGTGGCTCTGCTCGTGCACCTCGACGTACAGGTCACCGGCCGGCCCGCCGCCGGGTCCCACCTCGCCCTGGGCGGCCAGTCGCACGCGCATGCCGTCGCCGACACCGGCGGGGATCTTGACGCTGATCTCCCGGCGGGCGCGCACCCGGCCGTCACCCATGCACTGGTGGCACGGGTCGGGGATGACGACCCCGACGCCGCGGCAGGTCGGACACGGCCGCGACGTCATCACCTGCCCCAGCAGGGAGCGCTGCACGGTCTGGACCTCGCCGCGACCACCACACGTGTCGCACGGCACCGGAGCCGAGTCGCCGTTGGTGCCCTTGCCCTGGCAGCGGTCACACAGCACTGCGGTGTCGACGGTGACCTGCTTGGTGACGCCGGTCGCGCACTCTTCGAGATCGAGCCGCATCCGCAGCAGCGAATCCGAGCCGGGCCGTACCCGCCCGATGGGACCTCGGGAGGTCGCGCCGCCACTGAAACCGCCGCCGAAGAAGGCCTCGAACACGTCGCCCAGGCCCCCGAAACCGCCGCCGAAACCGCCGCCGGCCGCGGCCGCGTTCTCCATCGGATCGCCGCCCAGGTCGACGATCCGCCGCTTCTCGGGGTCGCTCAGCACCTCGTAGGCGACGCTGATTTCCTTGAACTTCGCCTGCGCGGCCTCATCGGGATTGACGTCGGGATGCAGTTCGCGCGCCAACTTGCGGTACGCGCGCTTGATCTCCGCGTCACCGGCGTTTCTGCTCACGCCGAGCAGCCCGTAATAATCGCGTGCCACGCCTGACTCTCCTATACCTGGTCTTCTCCGCGCCTACCCACACTGCGGGTGCGCGTTCATCGAGCACCCACGACTTCGCCGATATATAGGGCAACCGCGGCAACGCTGGCGATAGTTCCCGGATAGTCCATCCGGGTGGGCCCCAGCACACCCATTCCCCCGTACACGGTGTCGGAGGTGCCGTAGGCGGTGGTCACCACGGAAGTGCCCAGTATCTGATCGGCGGCCGTCTCGTGGCCGATGCGAACCGTCACCTTACCGGCTTCCTGCTGGGCGGCCAGCAACCGCAGCACCACCACCTGCTCCTCGAGCGCTTCCAGGATGGAGCGCAGCGAGCCGCCGAAATCGGCGGCGTTGCGGGTCAGGTTGGCGGTGCCGCCCATCAGCAGGCGTTCCTCGGTGTGCTCGACGAGTGACTCCAGCAACACCGTCGCCGATCGGCCCACGGCGTCGCCCAGCCCTTCCGGGCTGCTCAACTGCCCGGCGAGGTCGGCCACCGCGACCGAGGCGGCCGACAGTTTCTTGCCCACCAGCGCCTGGCCGAGCATCTCCCGCAGCTGGGAGAGTTCGTGGTCGTCGATGACGTCGCCGAGTTCGACCACGCGCTGGTCCACCCGGCCGGAGTCGGTGATGACGACCATCAGCAGCCGAGCGGGCGTCAGGGCGATCACCTCGAGGTGGCGCACGGTCGACGACGACAGCGTCGGGTACTGCACGACGGCCACCTGCCGGGTCAGTTGCGCGAGCAGCCGCACGGCGCGGCGCAGGACGTCGTCGAGGTCGACACCGGACTCCAGGAATCCCTGGATCGCGCGCCGTTCGGCCGAGGACAGCGGCTTGACGTCGTCGAGCCGGTCGACGAATTCGCGGTAGCCCTTCTCGGTGGGCACCCGCCCGGAACTGGTGTGCGGCTGGGTGATGTAGCCCTCGGCCTCGAGCACCGCCATGTCGTTGCGGACGGTGGCCGACGAGACACCCAGGTTGTGGCGCTCCACCAGCGTCTTGGAACCGATCGGCTCTTTGGTGGCGACGAAATCAGCGACGATGGCCCGCAGCACCTCGAACCGTCGGTCATCGGCAGTTCCCACTGGTCGTCACCTCCTTCGATACCGCTTTGACCCGGTTCATTTTACGGTCTCGGGCGCCGTCGCCCGCACCGGTGGAGCGCAAGCGTCTGCTCGCCGGGACGGCCGGTGTCCGGCTAGCCTTTCCAGCATGAACCGGTCGGGCCACAGCTATGCGTCGGGGGAGATCGGCCAATGATTTTCAAGGGCGTGCGCGACGGCAAACCGTATCCCGAGCACAACCTGTCCTATCGGGATTGGTCCCAGATACCGCCGCAACAGATCCGGCTCGACGAATTGGTCACCACCACAACGGTGCTCGCGCTGGACCGCCTGCTCTCGGAGGACTCCACCTTCTACGGCGACCTGTTCCCGCACGCGGTGCGGTGGAAGGGCACCACCTATCTCGAGGACGGCCTGCACCGCGCGGTGCGCGCCGCGCTGCGGAACCGCACCGTGCTTCACGCCCGCGTGTTCGACATGGACATGCCCCTGGGCCAGCCCGGGTGAGTTAGTGGTCACGTTTGGGCCTTCCCGCGTGTCGACCTAGTGAGGACGTTGGTTCACGACCACAACTTGCCGGGAGGATCGCCATGCCACGGCTACAGGGAGTCTCCGACCGCGACGCCGGCCTGGGCGCCAAGATCGCCTTCTTCTTCACCAGGCGCAAGCTCGCGCAGATGACCGGGCTGGAAACCGCGGGAATGCTGGAACCGCTGCGGATGTATGCGCACATCCCGAGACTGCTCAACGCCTACGGCAAGTTGGAGCAGGCCGAATCGAAGCTGGACGTTCTCAGCCCGCGCCACCGAGCGCTGGCGGAGCTGAAATCGGCGACGACGGTGCGCTGCGAATACTGCATCGACCTCGGCTCGCAGATCGCCCGGCAATGGGGCATCACCGACGAAGAGCTGCTGGGGATGGCCAATTATCGGGACGCGCCGTGCTTTTCCGACGTCGACAAACTGATCCTCGAATACGCGACCGCGATCAGCCGCACCCCCGTCGAGGTGAGCGATGAGCTTTTCGAGGCGCTGCGCGCGCACTTCGACACCGCCCAACTGGTCGGCCTGACCCACGTCATCACGCTGGGCAATCTGCGCGCCCGCTTCAACATCGCGCTCGACATCGGGTCGTCAGGCTTTTCCGGCGACCGCGTGTGCGCCCTGCCGGAGACTGGTCGCCCGTGACCAATCCCGATGCGTCTGCGCCGTCATCGCCGTCACTGCGGGCATTGACGGCGCGCTTCGAGGCGGCCCGGCCGCGGTTGGGCGCCCTCGCCTATCGCATGCTGGGCTCGTTCGAGGACGCCCAGGACGCCGTGCAGGAGGCCTGGCTGCGGTTGAGCGGCAGCTCCGGGGAGATCGTCAACCCCGACGCGTGGCTGACCACCGTGGTCGCCCGCATCTGCCTGAACATGTTGCGCGAGCGCCGAACTCACGGCGGCGAGGAGCTGAGCGTCCGCCTGCCCGACCCGATCGTGGAAGCCGACGAGGAATTCGATCCCGAACACCGCGCCATGCTGGCCGACGCGGTGGGGCTGGCGCTGTTCGTGGTGCTGGACACGCTGCCGCCGGCGGAGCGATTGGCCTTCGTGCTGCACGACGTCTTCAGCGTGCCGTTCGATCAGATCGCCACCATCGTCGATCGGACGCCGGAGTCGGCCCGCAAGCTGGCCAGCCGCGCGCGCCGGCGGATCGAGCGGGCCGATCCGGTTCCCGACGGCGACCTCGCCGCCCAACGCGAGGTGGTGGACGCCTTCTTCGCGGCGGGCCGCAGTGGTGACTTCGAGCGTTTGGTGTCGGTGCTGCATCCCGAGGTGGTGCTGCGGGGTGACTTCGGCCCGCCCGCGGCGGCGTTCCGGGCCGACGGTGCGGCCTCGGTGGCCAGGCTGGCCCGAAGCTACGCCGGGCCCGACCGCGAGGTGCGCGCCGCGACCGTCAACGGCGCCGCCGGCGCCGTCATCTTCGTCGCCGGACGCGCGGCGTCCGTCATGGGATTCGTGGTGCGGGGCGGCCGGATCCGGGCGATCGATGTGCTGGCGGATCCGGCACGCATCGCGAAATTAGGCCTGCGCGCGCCCGGCGCCGATCACTGACCGGCGGCCTGCAGCAGCTCCATCGCCGAGGCCCGGGACAGCACCCAGCCGCCCTGGTTGACGAAGGTGACGTTCTGGGTGACCGGGGACGTCAGCTTGGGACCGGAGACCGACACGTCGGCGGTCGCCGAGCCGGCGGCGGTGGGTTGGATGTTCGTCACGTCGAACGACAGCGGCAGGTCACCGTTTTTCGCGGCCTTCTGCAGCTTCTTGTCGGCGACGTGCGCCTCGATGCCGCTGATGCCGCCCTGCACCAGGTTGCTCTTGTTGCTGAACGACACGCTCGGGTCGGCCAGGCTGTTGAGCAGGCCGGTCAGCTGATCGGGCGTCGGGACATTAGCGCCCGCGATTGGCTGCGCCGGCGGCGGATCCTGCGGAAGCGGCGCGCCGATCGTGGCGAGCTGCACCCCCACCTGCGGGCTCGGCTCCGACATCGAGGTCAGGCCGGCGGCCGCGCCGCCGACGATCGCCAGAGCTGCCACGCTGGTGGCAAGGGTTTTGACAGTGTTC
The DNA here is from genome assembly GCF_035666375.1 of Mycobacterium sp. 5-140-3-2. Classification (NCBI taxonomy): domain Bacteria; kingdom Bacillati; phylum Actinomycetota; class Actinomycetes; order Mycobacteriales; family Mycobacteriaceae; genus Mycobacterium; species Mycobacterium sp. 5-140-3-2. The sequence goes on along the minus strand of NZ_CP142025.1, from coordinate 2,061,439 downwards.
ATGGTTCCCCCTTCGGTGGGCACGAATCTCGACGCTCGGGTGGTGTCAGCGTGCCCGTTGCGTCTCGTACTTCGTGTCTCGGCACCGATACGTTACGGCCGCCCGTTGTGCGAACGACATGAGCACCCTGTGCGCCGGCTGTGCGGGCGCCCTTGCCGGTGGCCGCAGATGCCAAACCCCATGCGCCGCCAGAAGGCGACGCATGGGGTGTCCTCGAGTATCGGAACGTCCGGCGAATGCGCCAGACCGCCTTCGGTTTGCGCGGTAGGCACCGCGCGGTCATCAGTTGGTGGCGGTCGCGGCCTGTATCAGCGCGATCGCCGCGTCGTGCTGCAGGACCCAGTTCCCACCCTGGTTGACGAACGCGAGGTGCTTGGTCACGGGGCCGGCGAACTTCGGGCCCGTGATGGCGACGTCGGCCTGGGCCATGTTCGGACCCGCCGGCGCGATGTTCGTCACGTTGAACTGCTCGGGAAAGTTCCCGTTGCGGTAGGCCTTTCGCAGGTCATGGTCGGCCACCATGCCCTCGTTTTGGCTGACGCCGTTTTCAACGAAGTTGGCCTTCTCCCTGTAGTTGACGCCGGGGTCGGTTACCTGGTTGCACAGAGTGGCCAACTGATCGGCGGTCGGCAACTGGCCCGGCGCACCCGGCGGCGGGGGCGGAGGCGGTGGCGGGTCCTGCGGCAGTGGCGCGCCGACCGCAGCCAGTTGCACATGATCCAGACCCATCGGTGCTGCAATGGAAGCCACACCGGCGGCGGCGCCGCCAATGGCGGTCAGCGCCGCCACGCCCGTGGCAATGGACTTCACGGAATTCACAGGTCCCCCTTCGATACACATGGACCGTGGCGGAAATCTTGGGGATCGCCGCACACGGTCACACGTCTTCATGGTTGAAGATGGTGTAAGTGTGCCCTGTGACTCCGGAATTTGCGTCTCAACTTGGTCACGTTACGGCGACGCTACGGCGGCGACGCGGGACATACCCCGAATAGCCTTGTACCGCAGGCGTGTAGCGGCTGGGAAATCGTCCCTGCCTGCATAGTGCAAGGACCCCGCGGTGGGCCTTTACTCCCCCGCGAGCGCCTCAATCAGGCTCTTGGGGCGGATATCTGACCAGTTCTGCTCCACGTACTCCAGGCAGTCCGCGCGGCTTGCTTCACCGAAGACCACCCGCCAGCCGGACGGCGTGTCGGCGAAGGTCGGCCAGAGGCTGTGCTGGTTCTCGTCATTGGCGAGCACCACGAAGGTGGCGTTGTCGTCGTCAAAGGGGTTGGCGCTCATCATGTCTCCTTCTCAGGGGATACGCGGACGGGCTGACGGTGGAACCCAACACCCGATCGGATAGCAGCCCCAGGCAGCTCAGGTTCGGGAATCCGGGGCCCTGGGTGAGTCCGGACAGGTTGGGCAGGAACAACTTAGGGGTGACGTCTGTGACGGACAGGTCATAACCTATCGCCTCCTGCAGCCGCTCCGAAGTCAGGGGCCCACCCAGACCGAGTTCGAGCAGATCAAGCGCGTCCTGGCTGAACAACGGTGCGAACCACAGCGAGTCGGCGCCGGAGCCGTCGATGACGAGATCAAACCCGTGGACCGTCTCGAGGTTCTCGCTTCCTCGGTTGGTGGACAACGTCAGCCGGATCTGCCCCTGCCTGCCCACCGCGTGGGCGACGCGGCCCCGCAGGTGGTGGATGCGGTCATCGGCCAGCAACGCCTCCTGCACGTTCGACGAAAACACGCCCCGGTCCGTGCGGGCCAAGGCATCTCGACGTTCGGCCAGGGTGAGGGCCGGCCAGTTGGTCGGATCGGAGAACAGCGAGTTCTCGAAATACCCCTCGCCGCGCGTGAACAGCGTCGCCTGCGGGGAGATGACGGTGATGCTCGAGACCCGGTGCCGGAACAGCTCATTGAGCATCGCGGCGGCCGTCTCACCGCCGCCGATCACCGCGACCCGCTCCGCGCTGATCCGGTCGTGATTGGCGGCGCGGTCCCAGAACTGGGCGATCGAGAGCACGCGCGGATTGCCCGGAAGCAACGATTTTTCGGCCTGGCCGGGCCCGGTGATCATCAACGCGTCGGCGTGCACGGTGGTCTCATGGGTGTGGATCGCCCAGCGGTCCCCGGTGACGGCCAGCCGTTCGACCTCGCCGTGCACCACATTCATGCCCACGTGGTCGGCGACCCAGCTCAGATACTGGCTCCACCGCCGATGCGGCGGCGCCGGCCTGCCGCGGTCGATCCACTCGGCGAACGACGCCGTGGCGATCAGGTAGGACTGCCAGCTGTAGCGGGTCATCCGCTCGTCCAGCTCGGCGTTGCGGCGCGGCACCAGCGCCGAGCGGTAGGGAAAGCCGACGTCTTTTTCCGGGCTGGTGCCCAGCCGGTGCGCACCGTCCGTCCAGCCGCCGCTGGCCTGCCAGTTCGCCGCGACGCCGATGCGTTCCACGGCGACCACGTCCGGAACCTCGACGCCCATGTCGCGCAATACCGACGCCTTGGCGGCGACGGCCACCGCCTTGGCGCCGGCGCCCACGATCGCCAGTGTGCTCATTTCACCACCTCCCGCAGTGAATCGATCCAAAGTCCTTGCAGCGCGGTGATGTCCGCGTCCGTGAGAATGTCGGGCAGCGCGCGCCACTGGGCCGCCAGCACCCGCTCCCCGCCGTATGTCAGCACCATCGCCGCGATGGTGAGCTCGTGGCGCACCGCCAGCTCGGGCTCGGGCACGGGCGACACCCCGGCGAGCAGCTCGCGCTCGAGCGTCAGCCCGGTGCCGCCGTCGGTGTGGGCGGCGCCAAGGTAATTCAGCAGCAGTTGCGGCGGCGGGAAGCCGGCGAGCCGCGCGGCGGTGTCGTCCCGCAGGTAGCGCAGCAACCCGAAGTCGAGGCCATCGCCGGGGATCGAGGCCAACTTCTCCGCCACCTTGTGCGGGTCGTCGGAGTCCAGCCGCACCGGGTAGATGGAGCTGAGCAGGCCGACCGTGTCGCCGGTGTCGATGGTGTGCGCGCCGGGCCCGTCGACCAAAGTGTCCGCGCGGCCATGGGTTTCGAGCGCCAGCAGCGGAGGCGGGGTCGCCTGACCGCGTAGCCGGCGCCAGCTGGTCACCGTCGCCGCGGTGGCGGCGACCAACAGCGTGGGCAACGCCAGACCCGAATTCAGCAGCCGGCGAGTGAGGTCGGCGTCGGTCGCGACGTTGCGGACGATCAGATCGCGGGCCCGATCGCGGTCAGGGTCGAGCCGCCGGGCGCCGAGGTCGGGGTCGTCGCCGTCCAACTCCGACGCCCAGTACGGCGTGGTGTCCAGGCCGTGCGCCCGCGCGGTGAGCGCCTCGGCCCAGCGCCGATAGCTGGTGTGTTCCCGTACGGGGGCCGGTGAGTGACCGGTCGCCGCCGCAGTCAGGGCGGCACCGAGTTCACCGAGGATCACCCGCCACGACGCCGGGTCCAGCGCCACGACGTGCGCGGCCAGCAACAGCACGCTCTCGCCGGCCGGGGGCCGGAGCCACACCGCGGCCAGCAGCGTTCCCCGTTCGGGGTCCAACCGGTCGACGGCCCGGGCGACGTGGGCCGGCACCGCCGCGGCCAGCTCTGCGTCCACCTCAACTTCTTCGAGTGCCCCCAGGACGTCGGCGTCGGGCACCGGAACCAAGGTCATCGTGGAGCGGTCGACCCGGGTGCGCAGCACCTCGTGGCCGTTGATGATGCTTGCCAGCGCGGCGTCCAGCTGTTCGCGGCGCAGCGTCTCGGGCAGCCGGATGGCCTCGGTCTGGGCGAGCCGGCGCGGGTCGCCGTGCTCGTAGAGCCATCGGCCGTTGGGCAGCAACGGCATTGGCCCGCTTGCCTCGTCCACCTGCTGGGCCGCGGCAGTGGTTTCCGAGTCGATCGCTTCGGCCAGTTCGCGGATGTTGGTGCAGTCGAGGATGAGTCGGGCGCGCAGCGCCATTCCGCGCGCCCGGGCCGCCTGCACCACCGACAACGCCATGATGCTGTCCAGTCCCAGCTGCAAAAAGTCCGCGGTGACGTCGACGCTCGGGTGCCCGAGCAGTTCGGCGAGCAGGTCGGCCAGCGCGGATTCCGTGGCGGTCTCGGGTGTTGCCGCGCCGCCGGCTGATTCGGCGACGTCGGCGGCGGCCAACGCGGATTCGTCCAGTTTCCCGTTGGGGGTCAACGGGATTTCGTCGACCAAAACGATGCGCTGCGGCACCATGTAGCGCGGCAACCGGGTGCCGAGCATGGCCCGCAGTTCGGTGGCCGTCGGCTTGGCCCCCGCGGTATCGGTGGTCGCCACGTACGCGGTCAGCCGCGGGGCTCCCCGGTGCTGATGTACCAGCACGCCGGCGTGCCGGACGGCGGGATGCGATTCGAGGGCGGCGGCGATCTCCCCGGGCTCGACGCGGTGGCCACGGATCTTCACCTGGGCGTCGGCGCGACCGATGTATTGCACTGTGCCGTCGGGCAATCGGCGCACCAGGTCGCCCGTGCGGTACATCCGCTGCGCGGGCGCGAAGGGGTCGGCGACAAAGCGCGCCGCGGTCTCCCCCGCGCGGCCGATGTAGCCGCGAGCCAGCTGGGCGCCGCCCAGGTACAGTTCGCCCGTCGCGCCGCACGGCACCGGGCGCAGCCCGGAATCCAGCACGTATCCGCGGGTGTGCCGGGTCGGTCGGCCGATGCAGGGCTCGTCGTGCTCGGCGATCGCGGCGACCACCGCCTCGACCGTGGTCTCGGTCGGCCCGTAGCAGTTGTACGCCGTCATCGACGTGGCGTTGCACGCCTCGCGGATTCGGTCCCAGGCGGCGCTGCCGAGCGCCTCTCCCCCGAGCGCCAACACCGTCAACGGCACGTCGGTCAGCAGGCCGAACGCCTGCAGCTGGGCGAACATCGACGGGGTGGTGTCGATCATGTCGATGCCGTGCTCGGCGATCAGCGCGACCAGCGCCTCGGCATCGGTCTGGGTCTGCTCGTCGACCACATGCACGCCATGGCCGTCGAGCAGGGCGACCAACGGCTGCCAGGCGGCGTCGAAGGCGAACGACCAAGCGTGGGCGATGCGCAGCGGTCTGCCCAGTCTTGCGGCCGCGGGCCGCAGCACGCGGTCCAGATGGTCATCGGCGTACGCCCCCACCGCGCCATGGGTTCCGATGACGCCCTTGGGTTCTCCCGTCGTGCCCGAGGTGAACACGACATACGCGGCCCGTTCGGGCGCGACGTCGACCGGCGTGAATTCGTCGTGCGGCCGGCCGGCCTCGAGGAGCTGTGCGGTCAGCTCGTCGTCCAGGACGATCGACGCGCCGGATTGGCGCAGGATCGAGGTGACCCGCTCCGGGGGCATCCCCGGCACCAGCGGCACGCACATGCCGCCGGCCTTGAGCACCGCGAGTATCGCGACGACGTACTGCGGATCGCGGAAAAGGCTTATGGCGACCGGTGTTTCGGGCGCGACGCCCTTGCGGACGAGCTGGGCGGCCAGCCGGGTGGACCGGTCATCCAGCTCGCGATAGCTCAGCGTGCCACCCGCCCAGCTGACCGCCGGGCTGTCGGCCGCGCTGGCCACGACGTCGGCGAACCGCGCGTGAATGCTCCGCGGTGACGTCGCGGCGGGCGCCCCGGCGGCACGCAGCGGGGCAACCTCGTCGTCGAAGAGGACGCTGATCTCGCGCAGCGGCCGCGCCCAGTCCCGCAGCAGCCGCTCGGCGGTGGACAGCACCCGACGACCGAACGTGGCCGCGGGAATGGCGCCCAGCGCGCCGTCGATCACTTCGATCAGCACCACCAGCTCGCCGGCATCCATGTGGGCGGCGACGGCGATCGGGAAATGCGACAGGGTTTGCAGGGCGGATGGCCGGAAGGTCGCACCGCCGGCGGTCAATTCGCCACTGGAGGACAGCCCGTTCATCGGGAAGTTCTCGTAGACCAGCAGGGTGTCGAACATCTCCCCGACCCCGCCGAGGGCACGCAATTGGGCGTGCCCGAGATAGCTGTGCTCGCGCAGCAGGGCGGCGTCGCGCTGCACGGCGCGGCATTGTTCGCCGGCGCTGGCGGCCGGGTCCAGCCGCACCCGCAGGGGCACGGTGTTGATGAACAGACCCACCATGGTCTCGACGCCGGTCAGTTCGGGCGGCCTGCCGGACACCGTGACCCCGAAAACCACGTCGTCGGTGTCGGTGAGACGGGACAACACCAGCGCCCACGCCATCTGCATCAGGGTGTTGACGGTGATGCCACGCGAACGGGCCTCGTCGACCAACCGCGCGGTGGCCTCGGCCGGCAGGCGCAGTTCGGTGGTGCGCGGCAGCGCCGTCTGCCGTCCCTGCGTCGTCTCCACCGAGCCCAGGGCGGCGGCCAGCAGGGTGGGGCCGGGCAGGCCGGCGAGGTGCCGGCGCCAGACCTGCTGGCTGGCCTCCGGCTCGCGACTGGCCAGCCAGCCGATGTAATCGCGGTACGGCCGCGGCGCCACGGGCAGCGCCGACAGGTGCCCGCCCGCCTGGTACAGGATCATCATCTCGTTGATGAACACCGGCATCGACCAGCCGTCGATCACGATGTGGTGGGCGGTGAGCACCAAACGCCATTGCGCGCCGGGCAATTCGATCAGCAGGAAGCGGATGGCCGGCCCGTGTTCCAGGTCGAAGGGCCGGCGGCGTTCGCCGGTTTCCAGCGCCGGCACGTCCTCGCGCGCGGCGCTGACGGATCGCCACGGCAACTCGACGCGGGAGGGCACGATCTGCACCGGCCGCGGGATGCCGCGGCTGAAGAAGCTGGCCCGTAGGTTCGGGTGGCGCACCAACATCTTCTCCGCGCACTCGCGTAGCAGCGCGACGTCGAGTGCGCCGGAGATGTCGGCGGCCATGCCGATCACGTACGGGTCGTCCGCGGCTTCGCCGTCGGCGAACTCGGCGAGCGTGGTCAGCGAGTACAAGCCCTCCTGCAGGGGGCTCAGCGCCATCACGTCCTCGATGTCGGGCGCGACGTCGGTGTCGGCGGCCGTCATGTCGTGCCCTCACGTGACGACGACCAAAGTTGGGTCACCGCAGCCAGATCCGTGGACGAGAGGCCGGAGGTGCTCATCGGCTCGAAACGGACGTCGGCCGCCTGGTCGTCCCGCTCGGTGTCAGCCTGCCCGTTCCCCAGAGCGTCCACGGCGGCGGCCAGCTGCTGCACCGTCGGATTCTCGAAGATCATGCGCGGGCTCACGGCCAGGCCGACGGCGCGCGCCCGCGAGGCCAGCTGCACGGACAGGATGCTGTCGCCGCCGAGGGCGAAGAAGTCGTCGAAGCGCCCCACTTCGGGGGTCGAAAGCAGTTCGGCGAACACCTTGGCCAGCGCCCGTTCGGTGTCCGTGCGCGCCGGTTCGGTCAGGCCACCGGTGCTGACCGCCGGGAGCGGCAGCCCGGGCCGGTTCAACTTGCCGGACTCAGTCTTGGGCAGGACGTCGAGAACGGTCAGCGACGACGGCATCATGTAGCCCGGCAGGGTCGTGGCGATCGCGGCGCGCACCTCCCCCGCGAACGCCGCCTTGTCGACGTCATCGACGATGGGCCGTTGGGGCACAACATATCCGGCCAGCGACGTGCCGCCGTGCACCTCCCAGGTGCGCGCGGCCGCGGCGGCGACGCCGTCGGCCGCCGCGAGGGCCGCCTCGACCTCGGCCAACTCGACCCGGAAGCCGCGGACCTGCACCTGGTGGTCGGAGCGTCCGACGAATTCCAGTTGGCCGTCCTCGGTCCACCGAGCCAGGTCACCGCTGCGGTACAAGCGCGAACCGGGCTCCCCGCCATAGGGGTTGGCGACGAACCGCGTCGCGGTCAGGGCGGGCCGTTTCCAGTACCCGCGCGCCAGCTGGTCACCGGCGTAGTACAGCTCGCCCACCACGCCGACCGGCACCGGACGCAGCCCGTCGTCGAGGAGGTAGGCCTGCGCGCCCGGGACCGGCTTTCCGACAAGCGGATTCGGCAGGCCCAACGGCCCGCGGGAAACCGCGCCGGAGGTCTCGGTGGAACCGATGTTGTTCAGCAACTCGGTCGCACCGTCGTCGGCGCACACCGACACCAGCCGTTGCAGCAGCGACGTGCTGACCGGCTCGCCACCGCACACCAGCCGCGACAGCGCGCGCACGGCGTCGGGCCGGCTGTCCACCAACGCCGAGACCAGGCTGGGCACGGCGGTCACCTGGGCGACCGAATACCGGGTCATCAACTCCCCGAGGGCCTCGGGGTCGCGGTGCTCGTCGTCGTCGGCCAGGATCATGGTCGCACCGGCGGCCAGGCCGGCCAGCATCTCCATCCCGCCTTCGAGGAAGGTGATCGACGCCTGCGCCAGCCGCACATCCTCGGTCCTCGGCGGGTAGTGCCGCAGCTGCCAATCCAGCCGGGCGGCCATCGAACGATGGGTGCCCACCGCGCCTTTCGGCTTGCCGGTCGATCCGGAGGTGAACACCAGATACATCGGGTCGTCGGGATGGGGCCGCGGCAAATCCCGCGACTGGGGATCGACGTCATCGCGGTCCACCAGGTCGCGCACGTGGGGATCGTCCAGCGAAATCAACTCGACTCCCGCAACGTGTGGCATGGTCGCCACCGCTTCGGTCGTTGCGACCACCACCGGCGGCGCGACGTCGTCGAGCATGAATTGCTTTCGCGCCAAGGGGTAACCGGGGTCGATGGGGAAGTAACCGGCGCCGGCCTTCATGATGGCCACCAGCGTCACGACCAGGTCGATGCTGCGGCGGGTCGACAGCCCGACCAACGCGCCCGGCCCCGCCCCGTTCTTGGCGAGCAGCGCGGCCAGGTTGTCCGAACGGCGGTGCAGCGCAGGGTAATCGATCCGCTCGTCCCCGCAGCGCACCGCGATCCGATCCGCGTCCCACGCCCGACTCGGTTCCAGCAGCTCGGGTATGGTGCGCGGCCTGTCGTGCGGTGCCGGCGCGCCGCGGCTCCAGTCCTGCAGGATGCGGTGCTGTTCTCCCGCATCGATCAGCGCAACGTCGCGCAGGCTCAAGTCGAGATCCTCGGCGAACGCGGCGACCGCCCGCGACAGCCATTGCGCCAACCGCTCGATGGTCGTTCTGGCGTAGAGCTCGGTACGGAAGATGACATTGCAGTTGTAGCCGACGTCGTCGGTGCCGTCGGTGCCGAAGAAGTTGACGCTGAGGTCGGCGTGGGCCATGTCGAAGATGGGGTCCAGCGACGTGCACACGGTGTCGCGTCCATCGCCGCCCGCGGGGGCGGTTTCGATGACCCGCGTGGCGGACAGGTGATCCCGGACGTGCACGACGACCTGGAACAGCGGGTTGCGCGACAGCGAGCGCACCGGGCTGACACTGTCGACCACCCGGTCGAACGGCAGGTCTTGGTGGGCGTAGGCGGCCAGGGCCGTCTCGCGGGCCCGTTTCAGCAGTTCGCGCAGCGTCGGATTGCCGTCCATGTCGTTGCGCAGCACCAGGATGTTGACGAAAAAGCCGATCAGTTGGTCCAATTCGGCTTCGGTGCGGCCGGCGACCGGGGTGCCCAACGGAATGTCCACGCCGCCACCGGCCTTGTGCAGCACCACTGCCACAGCCGTTTGCAGCAGCATGAATTCGGTGATGCCCAGCTCGCGGCACAGCTCGCCGAGCTTGGCGCGGGTGGCCGAGTCGATCTGGAAGTCGACGGATTCGCCCTCCCCGCTGGGCACCGGCTGGCGGGGGAAGTCCGGGCGCAACCCGGTGTCCTCCGGCAGCCCGGCCAGCTTGCGGGTCCAGTACTCCCGCTGCTCGGCGGCGATAGCGGACTCCTGGCCGCTGGCGTCCCCCAAAAACGTGCGCTGCCATGCCGCGTAGTCGGCGTACTGCACGCGCAGCGGCGCCCAGGACGGCGCTTCGCCACCGCGTCGGGCCCGGTAGGCCGTCATCACGTCGGAGAACAGCACACCCGCCGACCAATGGTCAGAGGCGATGTGGTGCACGACCACCGACAGCACGTGCTCGTCCGCGTTCTCGGTGCGCAGCACCGCGACCCGGATCGGCAGTTCCGAGTCCAGCTCGAAGCAATGGCGCCGCTCGATGTCGAGCTGCTCTTGCAGCCACGCCTCGCCGACGCCCTCCGCGCGGCGCACCGGAACCTCGACCCCGACCGGGCCCACAACCTGATAGGGCACGCCGTCCAGCTCGACGTAGCTGGTGCGCAGGATTTCGTGCCGCGCGAGGACATCGCCGACGGCGGCGATCAGCGCGTCGACGTCCCACGGACCGGTCAGCTTGGCCGCGAAGGGAATGTTGTTGACCGGGCTGGGCCCGTCCAGGCGGTAGGCGAACCAGCTGCGCAGCTGCGACGCCGACAGCGGCATCGGCTCGTCGTGTGCGGTTGCGATCAGCCTGGGGCGCGACTGCGTCAGTTGGCCCGAGCTCAGCTGGTCGATCCGCTCCGCCAGCAGGCCCACGGTGGCGAGCTCGAACACGTCGCGGATGCCGAGTTCCACACCGCACTCCGCGCGGATCGCGGTGACCAGCTTGGTGGCGACCAGCGAGTGGCCGCCCAGATCGAAGAACGAGTCGTCGACGCCCACCCGCTCGTGTCCGAGCAGCCCCGAGAACAGCTGGGCGACCCGGATTTCGGTGGGGGTCGTCGGGTCGCGGTACTCGGTGCCGGCCGCCAGTTGCGGTTGCGGCAGCGCGGCGCGGTCGATCTTTTGATGGGCGGTGATGGGGATCTCGTCGAGCACCACGTAGGCGGCAGGGGTCATATAGTCCGGCAGCGCGGCGGCCACCCGGGCGCGGATGCGTTCGACGTCAACGGTTTCCGTGCCGGCGCCCTCGGCCGGAGTCACGTATCCCACCAGGCTCTTGCCCAACTGCGGCAGGTCCATGGCCAGGACGACGGCTTGCCCGACACTGGGGTCGACCGAGATGGCGGCGGCGATCTCGCCCAGCTCGATGCGGAAGCCGCGGATCTTCACCTGCTCGTCGGCGCGGCCGACGAACTCGATGTCGCCATTGGCGTTACGCCGGGCCAGGTCGCCGGAGCGGTACATCCGCCCGCCCGGGGTGAACGGGTCGGCGACAAAGCGCTCGGCCGTCAGCTGCGGCCTGCGGTGGTATCCGTGCGCGACATGTGTTCCGGCGATGTAGATCTCACCGATCACCCCGGCAGGGACGGGCCGCAGCGCGTTGTCGAGCAGGTACACCTGGGTGTTGATCTTGGGCCGGCCGATCGGCACTATGCGCGTGCCCTGGGCGCCTTCCACCGGGTAGCTGGTGCAGTTCACGACCGTCTCGGTCGGTCCGTAGAAGTTGTGCAGCGACGCGTCGAAGGTGGCGTGGAACTTGTCGGCGATCTCGCCGGGCAGGGCCTCCCCGCCGATGGGCACCCGCCGCAACGTGCGCCACTGGCTGACACCGGGTAACGACAGGAAGAGTCCCAGCAGCGACGGCACGAAGTGCATCGACGTAATGCCTTCGCGCGCCAGAAGATCGGTGAGGTAGCCGATGTCGCGCAGTCCGTCCGGGCGCGGAATCACCAGCCGGGCACCCATGATCAGGGTGCCGAAGATTTCGCCCATCGACACGTCGAAACTGGGCGACGCGACCTGCAGCAGCCGGTCGGTCTCGTCGATCCGGTACTCGTCGCCGAACCAGACGAAGTACTCGGCGATGGGCGCGTGGGGCACCGGCACGCCCTTGGGCAGTCCTGTCGAACCCGAGGTGTAGATCAGGTACGCGGTGTTCTGCGGGCTCAGCGGCCGCAGCAACGCGGTGGGCGCCGTGGTCGGATAGCTCTCCAATCCGGAAACCGGTTCGCGCAGCACCAGTTTGGCGTCCGCATCCCCGAGAATGAAACTCAGCCGGTCCTCCGGGTAGGTGGGATCCACCGGAAGGTAGACGCCACCGGCTTTGAGCACGCCCAGCGCGGTGATGACCAGTTCGGGTGACTTGTCCAGCAGGACCGCGACGCGATCCTCGGTGCCGATTCCTTGCTCGATGAGCCAGTGCGCCACGCGGTTCGACTCTTCATCGATTTCGCGGTAGGTGTAGGCGCGCCCTTCGTAGACGACCGCAACGGCGTCGGGCGTGCGCGCCGCTCGCCGGCTGACCAGCTCGGACAAGGTGCTGGCCGGGGTGACGAATTCTTCACCGGTCGACACGGACCGCAGCCACTCGGCGTCTTCGTCGTTCATCAGCGCGCACGCCGACAGCGTCACGTCGGGGTCGGACAGCACGCTGTCCAGCAGGGCGGCGTAGTGGCGCAGCAGTTGCTGCACCAGCTGCTGATCCAGCACCTCGACGAGGTACTCGGCCTCGATGACGCCGCCGCCCAGGCCATCCGGCGTGCGGTTCAACTCGACCATCAGACTCAGCGGCAGCTGGTTGAAATGACCGCGCAACTCGGCGCGCTCGCAGCGCACGCCCGGCGGGCAAAAGCCGGCGCCGTCGGGCTCCCGCTGTCCGAAGCTGACCCGGGTCATCCGGTCCGCGCCGTGCCGGCGGTCCGGATTCGACTCACGCACCAGCCAATCCAGGTCGGCGCGCGAATGAGCGAAGGCGCCCACCGCGCCGTCCCGGGTCTGGGCCAGCAGTTCGCGGAACGTCTGGTGTGGCCGCGGCCGCAGCCGGACCACCACGGTGTTGCCGTGGTACCCGATGACATCCTCGGTTCCCACCCCGCGGTTCAGCACCGGGGCCGCGAACAGGAAGTCCGTCGACTGCGTGTAGCGGTGCACCAGGGCGCCGAACGCGGCCATCAACACCATGTAGGGCGTGGCGCCCGTCTCGCGGGCCAGCGCGGCCGCCCGGTCGACGACGTCCGCCGACAGTGGCGCGGTCGCGCGTTGCGCGCGCCAGGTGCTGGGCACCACCGACCCATTGGGGCCGGGAAGTTCCAGTGGCTCCGGGAGATCGGCCATCAGCGGCCGCCAGTAGTCCAGATCGGCCTGACGGATCGCGGTCGGGTCGGTGGCGAGATCCGGCAGCGCCGGCGCCGCGGCAAAGCCGTCCGGGTCGGTGTACGCACGGGTCAGGTCGGCGAAAAACGGCGCCCACGAGCCGTCGTCCCAGGCGATGTGATGCGCGGTGATCAGCATTATCAGCTCGTCGGCGCCCAGGTGCGCCACGGTGACGCGCAGGGGTGAATCCTTGCTCAGGTCGAACGGACGGCGAAAGTCCCGCTGCGCCAGCACATCCAGCCGCAACCGGCGGGCTTGATCGGCCAGTCCGGACAGGTCGTGCTCGGACCATTCGGGGTGTAGGTCGTCGCGGACGACGGGCCGCGGGTCGCCGTCACCGTCGGTGTCATACGTCGTATGCAGTACGGGGTGACGCGCGGCGACGGCGTCGACGGCGCGATGTAGCCGAGCGGCGTCCACGGCGCCGAGGAGGCGATAGGAGACGCAGATGTTGAGCAGCGCGCTGTCGGGATCGACCGACTGCACGAACCACATCCGGTGCTGGCCGGCGGACATGCGCGGCTCGTCGTAGGTGGCCACGGAAGCCGCGCCCGTCGGCCTGGCCAGGCCGCGTTCAGCGAGCTTGCGGCGCAGCAGTTCCAAGCGTTCCTCGTCGAGACGGGTGCCGGCGCCGGTGGTGTCTGTCACGCTAGGAGTCCAACCTTTCGAGCATCGCGAGCGTTGAGTGGTGCGCACCGTTGGCGGCGCCGGTGCGCTCGATGGGCGGCGGCGTGGGGCCACCGGGTGAGTCGGCGCGCAGCGCGTCGATCAGCTCGTTGACGGTGATGCCGCCGAGCATGCGCGCCACCGGAACCGAGTTCCCGACCGTCCGCCGCAGCCGCTTACGCAAATCGAGGGCGAGCAACGAGTCCACCCCAAGGTCGATCAGGGAGGTGCCCGGGTCGATCGACAGCGAATCACCCAGATGCAGCGTCGCGGCCAATTCGGCCCGTACCACCTCGGCGAGCGGCTTCGCGACGGCGACGTCTTCTTTTGCGCCGCCGTCACCGCTGTGCGAAGCACTGAACGGCATTGGCATTCCCTGGCTTTCGAAGAACACCTGCAGCCGGTCGAAGTCGCCGTCGAAAATCAGCGGGTCGCCGTCGTAGCGGTGCAGGCTGGCCTCGATCGCCGCCTCCGGCTCCATCGCCACCAGGCCCGAGCGTTCGGTGCGGGTGATCTCGTTGCCGACCACCACACCGGCGCCCTGCCACAGCCCCCACCGGATTGCCGTGCAGTCGCGGCCGTCGGCCCGCAGCTGGGCGGCCAGCACATCGAGCATCCGGTTGGACGCCGCGTAGGCCGCGTGGCCGTAGCCGCCCCAGGTCCCGAACACCGACGAGCAGGCGAGGATTCGGCAGTCCGGCCGCAGCGGCCAAACCTCGGCCATCAGCGCCAAACCGCGGACCTTGGCGTCGCACACGGCCGCGACATCGACACCGGTGAGGTCGGCGCGCGAGCGTGCCTGCGCGATGCCCGCGGTGTGGATCAGCAGCGACGCCCCCGAACCCGCGTGCGTCGCGGCCACGGAGGCCAGCGCGGCGCGGTCGGTGATATCGCATTGCGGGGCACGCACTTCGGCGCCGTGGCCGTCGGCGAGCTCGCGCAGCGCGGCCGGGTCCACGCCGGTGCGGCTCAACAGGGTGACGGTCCGCGCCCCGCGTTCGAGGCAGTACCGCGCGTACTGCAGGCCGATCGCCCCGCTGCCGCCGGTGATCACCACGTCGTCCAGGGCGGCGGCGTCGAGGGCCCGGCTGGTCGCCGATTCGCGGCATTCGCGGAATGTCCGTACGTGGCTTCGAACATGGCTCAGCGGCGGCTCGCCGCCCCGCAACGCCACCTCGGCCGCCTCGCCCGAGAGCGCGTCGGCGACGGCCCGCGCGGTCGCGGCGTCCACATCTGCCCGCTCGAGGTCGAGATGTCCGAAGGCCTGGTCGGGGAATTCGAACCCGACGCTGCGATGCATCGCCGCCAGGGCCGCCTGCGCCGGCGAGAGGTTGGTGTCGTCTCGATCGACCTGTTCGGCGCCGACGGTCAGTAGCCAGACGGCCCGGCATCGCGGCCCGATGAGCGCGGGGTAGTCGGGTAGGCCGGCATCGGGACGGGCGGCGATCTGCTCGATGGCGGCCGTGGCGTCGTGCTCGTCGAGACGCGGCGCCACGATTGCCAGGACCTCCGCCTCGTTCGGTGCCACCACGCGGCAGTCGCCTTGCGCCGCAACGGCATCGGCGAGCGAACGGGCGAGAGCGTCCGTACCGAAGAAGCCGATGTCGGGACGTGTCGCAACGGTGTGCGAGGTGGCGTGCTGCCAGTCCTCGACGGCCACGGTCGGCGCGGACGGTGAGGCCGCTTCGGTCACTCGTTCCGGCGCCGCCCAGAGGTGCACCGCGCGCATCGGCGCGTTCGGGAAGCCCCGCAGCGGAGGCTGATCAGCGTTCGGGACGGCATCGGCCCACCGGCAGCCGGGGTCGGCGGTCGCGACCGTGGCGATACTCGCCGAGAGCGACTCGGTGACCGGCCGCTCGCGGTGGCCCGAGCCGACGACAACCGACTCGTCGCCGACGATGTCGCCCAGCGGATAGAGCAGTGAGGGGTGCGCCGAGAGCTCCACGAACGTGTCGGCCCCGCAGGCGCGGGCGTACTGCACGGCAAGATCGAAGCGCACGGTGCCGCAGAGGTTTTCATACCAATAGTCCGAGAAATCGGTCCCTTCGCCCAACTCGGCACCGCGGGTGGAACCGACGAAGCGCACCGGCCCGTCCCGGAACGCCGACCGCGGCGTCAGCTCGGCCAGGCTGGCACGCAATGGCCGCAGCGCACTGGTGTGGCCCGGATAGTCGACGGACAGTTGATGGGTGAACACGTCGCGCCGTTGCGCCAGGCGCACCGCGGCGGCCACCGCGTCGTGATCGCCGGCGACCACGGTCGACGACGGGCCGTTGACCGCCGAGACCTCCACCCAGCCGGGCGCCTCGGCCAGCAGCGACTCGGCGACGTCGAGGCCGGCGCCCAGCACAGCCATCGCGTAGCGGCCCGTCAGCCGGCCGACCACGGTGGCGCGGGCGACCACGAGGGCGACGGCGTCGGGCAGCGAGATCGCCTCCGCCACATAGGCCGCCGCCACCTCGCCGAGGCTGTGGCCGATGGCGATATCGGGCAGCACACCGCAGCATCGCCATGCCTCGGCCAGGCTGACCGCGTGGGTGAACTGCGCTCCCTGAATTTCGGGACGTGACCAGCTACGCTCTTCCTCCCCCACCAGATATGGCAGCGGAGAGGCGAATCCGGCGACGACGAACTCTTCGGCGCACCGGTCGGCCGCCTCCCGGTAGGCGGGCAGCTCCCGGTAGGCGCCGGCGCCCATCGCCTGCCATTGATTTCCCTGGCCGGGGAACACGAACGCGATGCGCGGCGGCGTGGTCTTCGCGGAGTGCGTGACCAGCTCGTGTTCCTCGCCCCGCGCGATCGCCGCCAGCCCGGCGGCCAGCTCGGCGGCGTCGGCCGCGCGCAGCACGGCGCGGTGCCGGCGGGGGCGCCGCAGCCGCAGCAGGGTGGATGCGATCGCGGCGGTCGCGTTCGGCGAGTCGATGCGGCCCAGGTAATCGAGGATCGCCGCGGCGTCCCGGCGGATCAGCTCCGGGTCGTGGGAACTGAGCAGCACCGGGATGCGCCCGTCCGGCAGATGATGGGTGAGCATCACGCGACCTCGGGAACGGAGACGATCAGATGCGCGTTGGTGCCGGCGATCCCGAACGCGGACGCCGCGGCGATGCGCTGCCCGTCGGTCGCGGGCCACGGTGTCAGGGTCTGCGCCAGCCGCAAACCCTGTTTGTCCCAGTCGATTTCGGGGCTTGCGTTGTCGGCGTGCAGCGTGGGCGGGACGGCCCCGTGTTCGGCGGAGACGAGCACCTTGGCCAGTCCCAGCGCGCCGGCGGCGGCCAGCGAGTGGCCCACGTTGGACTTCACCGACCCCAGCAGCGCCCCGGCGCCGGCCTCGGTGTCGCCGTAGGTTTGTGCCAGCGAGCGCAATTCGGTGCGGTCGCCGAGCCGGGTGCCGGTGCCGTGCCCCTCGATCATGCCCACCTCGGCGGGCTTGATCCCGGCCTGGGTGATGGCCCGTTGGAAGAGGCGGACCTGGGCGTCGCCACTGGGGGCGCTGAGCCCGGCGCTGCGCCCGTCCTGGTTGATGGCGGTGGCGCGCACCTCGGCCAGGATCCGGCGGCCGGCGCGCACCGCGGCCGATTTGCGTTGCAGCACGAACATCGCCGCCCCCTCGGCCCACACGGTTCCGCTGGCCTGCGCGCTGTAGGGGCGGCAGTAGCCGTCATCGGAGAGGGCGTGTTGTTTGGAAAACTCGACGAAGAACCCCGGTGAGCCGAGCACATTGACCCCGCCCGCGATGGCCATGCCGCAGTCGTCGTTCTGCAGGGAACGCACCGCGACGTGGAAGGCCACCAGCGCGGACGCGCACGAGGAATCCAGGGTCAGTGCCGGGCCGGCCAATCCCAGCGTGTAGGCGATGCGGCCCGAGATGACGCTGAGGGCGGTCCCGGCGAGCAGATGGCCGCTGTGTTCGGAGAACCTGGCCATCTCGGGCCCGTAGCCCGTGGCGGAGGCGCCCACGAAGCACCCCACGTCGTGGCCGGCAAGGTCGTCGGGATTGATGCCGCTGTTTTCCAGGGCGCGCCAGGCCACGCGGAGCGACACCCGCTGCTGCGGGTCCATCACCACGGCCTCGCGGGGCGAGATGCCGAAGAATTCCGGGTCGAATGTGGTTGCCCCGCTGAGGAATCCACCGCGATCGTGAATCTCCTTGAAACCGCTGCGGCGCGAGCCGGCGAGCAGTTCGCGCACGGCCCACCCGCGGTCGGTGGGAAAGGGTCCCAGCGCCTCCCGGCCGTGCACCAGCAGATCCCAGTAACCTTCGGCGTTTTCGATGCCGCCAGGCGCCTCGACACCCATTCCCACGATCACCACGGGGTCGACGCTCTCGGCGTCATACGCATCGTTCGACATCGGTATCACCCGGCATTCACCTGCGCGGCGACCGCGTCGACATGGTCGTAGACGTAGAAGTGCCCGCCCTCATACAGCGACACGGCGAAGGATCCCGCGGTGTGTTTTTCCCACTGGCGCAGCACACCGGTCCCGATGCGGTGGTCGTCATGTCCACCCAACACGTGGATGTCGGCGCCGATGCGGACGTCGGGGCTCGGGTCGTAGCGGTTGAAGGCCTCGTAGTCGGCGCGCACCGCGGTGGTCAGTAGTTCCGAGAACTCTTCGTCGGCAAGCAGTTCCGGGTCGGTGCCGCCCAAATCGGCGATGTCCGCCAGCAGCCCGTCGTCGCTGGTCGGCAGTTCGGGCATGTCGGCGACGACGCACGGCGGCGGACCCGCCGATACCCAGAGTTTGCGGACGGCCGCACCGTGCGTCTCGGCGACGCGGGCGAATTCGAAGGCGACGACGGCACCCATGCTGTGGCCGAACAACGTCAGCGGTGCGACGCTGGGCCATGGTGCGGCCTGGAAGAGGCCGGCGGCCAGGTCGTGCACGCTTTCGTGTGCGGGCTCGCTGAGGCGGTCGGCCCGCTGTGGATACTGCACGACGTAGGTGTCGCCACCGGCGGCCAGCGCCGCCGCCAGCACCCGATAGCTCGCGGCGGCCGCACCGGCATGCGGAAATACCACCGTGGCGCCCGCACGGCGGTCCGCCGACCCGTCGTTGCGGCCCCGGGTCAGCTTGATCCAGGACGGGAACGTGGAAGACACGGTGATCAGATTATTCAATGTCATTGCACCGTTTACGATTTCGCGGGTTGCTGAGAGGCCGCCAGAACCGATTCGGCGTCCATGCCGATAACCTCCAGATATAGCTCGGCGACCTGGTCAAGCCGGCCGGGGTCGCGCTCACCGGCCCCGAGGACCGCGGCCAGCGCCGACACGGTTCGGTTGGCGAAGATGTCGGCGACCATGATGTCCGGCGCGTCCAGCCAGGCCCGAATTCGCGCCACCGCCTGTGTGGCCAGCACCGAGTCACCGCCGAGGGCGAAGAAGTCGTCGTCGATACCGATGTTCTGGCGGCCGAGCAGGTCGCCCACGATCATGGCGAGCGCGGATTGAAGTGGCGTCGACGGCGCGCGGTGGCCCGGCCGCTGCGATTGCGAAACGGCGCTTTCCAATTCGCGCGCCACGGCGCGCCGGTCGAGCTTTCCGGCATCGGTGAAACCGATCCGCTCCACGACCGTGATGTGGCGCGGAATCATGTGCGCGGGAACGAGGTCGGCGAGAGCCTGCCGGATTCCCTCGGCGGTCACGGAGGCATCGTCCGCGCACACCTGCGCGGCCAGCACATCGGATTCGCCGGACACGGCGATCAACGCGGCCACCGCCGTGCGCACCCCCGGCACGCGCCGCAACGCGGTCTCGACCTCGCCGAGCTCGACGCGGTACCCGCTGATCTTGACGCGGTGGTCGGCTCGGCCGACGAATTCGAGGGTGCCGTCGGGCCAGTAGCGGACCAGATCGCCGGTGCGATACCAGATTCGGCCGTCGTGTTCGACGAAGCGTTCGGCGGTGAGATCGGGGCGTCCGCGGTAGCCGCGCGCGATGCCGCGGCCGGACACCCAGTACTCGCCGGGCACCCAGTCGGGACAGTCGGCGCCGGTGTCGTCGACGACGCGGCAGGCGTTGTTGGGCAGCGGGACGCCGAACGGCAGCGCCGTCCAGTCGTCGGGTATCGGCTCGGTCACCTCGAAAATGCTGTTGTGCACCGGGGTTTCGGTAGCTCCCCCGAGGCCGGCGAACCGGAGGTTGGGGGCTTCGGCCCGCAGCCGGCGCACCACCTCGGGGCGCACCCAGTCGCCTCCGGTGGGCACCACCCGCACCGAGGACAGCCGCCCGCGGCCGACCTCGACCAGCATCTCGAGCCATCCGGGCATGAAATGCAGCACGGTCACCTGGTGGGCGTCGATGAGCCGGGCCCAGGCGTCGGGATCGCGTCGCTGGGCTTCGTCGACCACGACGATGGAGCCGCCGGTGCGCAGGGTGACGAACACGTCCATGACCGAGATGTCGCCCTCGAGGGTCGACAGGGCCAGGCATCGATCCGCGGGGCCGATGTCGAAGTGGCGGCCGATGAATTCCACGGTGTTCATCGCCGCGTCGTGGGTAACCTCGACGCCTTTGGGTTCGCCGGTGGAGCCGGAGGTGAACAACACGTAGGCGAGCGCGGCGGGATCGACTCTCGCTGAAGTGATCTCGGTGCTCGCGGGCGCGCCGCCGAGGATGTCGGCGAGCACCACCTCGGGCACCGGCATGGACAGGCGTTGTCCTCCGCACACCACGGCCAGGCTCACCCCGCCGGACTCGAGGATGCGCTCGGCGCGGTCGCGTGGCTGGTCGACGCCGATCGGCAGATAGACGGCACCGACGGACAGGATGCCCAGCAGCGCGGGAATCTGCTCGGCGGTTTTGGGGCCCATCACCGCGATGGTGTCCCCGGCGGTGACGCCGGCCGCACGCAGCGCGGCCGCCACGGCCAGCGCCTGGTCGCGAAGCTGCGCGTAGCTGAGGTCACCGGAACTGGCGAAGACCGCCGGCGCATCGGGTCGCTGCTCGGCTTGCCGAAAGAACCCGTCGTGCAAGGCTTCTCCGCTCGGTTCGGCGGTGCGGCCGTTGGCCGCCTCGCGTACCGCGCGCTGAACCTCGGGCAGCGCCGGGGGGCCCGGCGCCTCCCAGGCTTCGTCGGCGGAGGCCAGCCGGAGCAGCTCGTCGATGTGATGCGCGAACATCGCGTCGATGACGCCGGCGGGGAAGACGCCTTCGCGCACATCCCAATTCACCAGGACGCCGCCGTCGAATTCGGTGACTTGCGCGTCCAGCAGCACCTGCGGCCCCTGGGAGATGATCCATCCCGGTGTGCCGAATTGGCCGGTCACGTCGGAGCTGAACAGCTCGCCGAGTCCGAGCGCGCTGGTGAAGACGACGGGCGCGAGCACCTGGGTGCCGCGATGACGGCTGAGGTCACGAAGGACCGCCAAACCGGGATAGGCCGAATGGGCGGCGGCGGTGCGCATCGCGTCCTGCACCACCTGGGCCCGTGCCGCCGCGGTGTTCGCGCGGGTGAGGTCGACGTCGAGCAGCAGCGAGGAGGTGAAGTCACCGACCAGGGAGTCGACATCCGGGTGCAGCGCCTGGCGCCCGAACAGCGGGACGTTCAGCAGGAAGCGCGAGGTGGTCGACCAGCGCGCCAAGGTGTTGGCGAACCCCGCGGCCAGCGCCATCGCCGGGGTGAACCCGCGGGCCTGGGCGCGGGCGAAGAGCGCATCGCGGGTGTGCGGGTCCAGCCAGTGCCAGCGCCGGGTGCTTTGGTTCTCGGCGCGGCCCCCGGTGGTCGGCAGGGCGGGCGGGTCTGGCAGCTCGGGAAGGCGCCGCGCCCACCAGGCGCGGTCCGCGTCGCGGGCCGGTTGCGGCCGCGCGTCCTCGGCCTCGATGGCGTGGCGGTACTGCCGGTAGGTGTAGCCAAGTTCGGGCAGGTCGCGGCCGAGGTAGAGCGCCGCCAGGTCGGCCATCAGGGTGCGGTAGCTCATCGCGTCGGCGGCCTGCATGTCCAGGTCGACGTGCAGCCGCGACCGTTCGGCCGGCAGCAGCGTCACCGCGAGCTCGAACACCGCGCCGTCGAGCTGCTGGTGTGATTTGGCGGCGCGGATGGCGGCGAGCCGCCGGTCGGCCTCGCCGGTGCTCCGCTCGCGCAGGTCCTCGACGTGGACCGGGAAGGGGCCGAACTCGTCGGCCGGGGCGATGCGCTGGGTGCCGTCGGGCAGGAACCGCACCCGCAGCATCGGATGGCGCCGTGCCAGCGCGGTGGCCGCGGCGCGCAGGCGTTCCGGATCGATTCCTCCGCCGTCGAATTCGACGTAGAGGTGTCCCGCGACGCCGCCGAGCTGCTGGTTTTCCTGGCGGCCGACCCACATCGCGTGCTGCATCGGGGCCAGCGAAAAGGGCTCGTCCTCCCCGGACCGCCCAGCGTCCGCGGGTGCATCGGCGGGCTCGGCCGGCCGATCAGCGCTCGGCTTGCCGGCGTTGACCAATTCCGCCCAGGCCTCGACCGTCGGCGTTTCGGCGAGCGTGGCGAAGTCGACCGCGATGCCCTGGCGGCGCCAGCGTCCGGCCAGGGTCATGATCCGGATCGAGTCCAGGCCCTGACCGATGAGGTTGCTACCCGGCTGAACTGCATCGACGTCGACGCCGAGGAGTTCGGCCACCTCCGCCCGGATGTCCTCCGAGCGTGCCGGGGCGTGCACCACAGACCCTCCCTGAATTAGCACAGGCTGCCCTAATTTTTTGGTTACCCTATCCTTACTCCGTGCATCCCCGCTACTAAGCCCCGTCTAAGGAGCCATGACCCCGAACACAACGCCGCCGGCCGGAGTCCTCGACGGGTTCGTGCCCTTCCCCGCTGATCGCGCCGCCGCCTATCGGGCGGCCGGCTATTGGGCTGGACGGACGCTGGACACGATCCTGACCGACGCGGCTCGGCAGTGGCCCGATCGAACCGCGGTGCGCGACGCCGTGGGCGGTACCGGCTTCAGTTATGCGGACCTCGACGACCAGGCTAACCGCGCGGCCGGCGGCCTGCGGGCACTGGGTATCGCGCCGGGCGACCGGGTGCTGCTGCAGTTGCCGAACAGCTGCCAGTTCGCGGTGGCCTTGTTCGGGTTGCTGCGGGCGGGGGCGGTCCCGGTGATGTGCCTGCCGGGACACCGGGCCGCCGAGCTCGGGCATTTCGCCGCGGTCAGCGCGGCCACCGGTCTGTTGATCGCCGATACCGCGGCGGGTTTCGACTATCGCACGATGGCGCTCGGCCTCATCGAGGAACACCCAACGCTGCGGCACGTCATCGTCGACGGCGATCCGGGGCCGTTCACCTCGTGGGCGCAGTTGTGCGAGCAGGCGCCCGGCCCGCCGTCCTCGGCCGACCCGGGATCGCCTGCGCTGCTTCTGGTTTCCGGCGGGACCACGGGCACACCCAAGCTCATCCCCCGCACCCACGACGATTACGTGTTCAACGCGACGGCCAGCGCCGAACTCTGCCGGCTCACCTGCGATGACGTCTATCTGGCGGTGCTGTCGGCCGGTCACAATTTTCCCCTCGCCTGTCCCGGCCTGCTCGGCGCGATGACGGTGGGCGCCACCACCGTCTTCGGCACCGATCCCAGCCCCGAGGCGGCCTTCGCCGCCATCGACCGCCACGGCGTCACGGTCACCGCCCTGGTGCCGGCCCTGGCCAAACTGTGGGCGCAGGCCTGCGAGTGGGAACCGGTGACTCCAAAAACCTTGCGGCTCTTACAAGTCGGTGGGGCCAAGCTGGAGCCCGAGGACGCCCGCCTGGTGCGCACCGCCTTGACGCCGGGCCTGCAGCAGGTGTTCGGGATGGCCGAGGGGCTGCTGAACTACACGCGCCCCGACGATCCGCCCGAACTCACCGAGCACACGCAGGGCCGGCCGTTGTCCGCCGCCGACGAACTGCGCGTCGTCAATGCGGCCGGTGAGCCCATGCCCCCCGGCGAGGAAGGCGAATTGCTGGTCCGCGGACCCTACACGTTCAACGGCTACTTTCGCGCCGAGCGCGACAACGAGCGCTGCTTTGACGCGCAAGGTTTCTTCCGCAGCGGTGACCTGGTCCGGATCACCGACGACGGCTACGTCGTGGTCACCGGCCGCGTCAAAGACGTCATCTGCCGCGGCGGCGAAACCATCTCCGCGGCGGACCTCGAGGAGCAGATGCACAGCCACCCGGCGATCTTCTCGGCGGCCGCGGTGGCGCTCCCCGACCCTTATCTGGGCGAGAAGATCTGTGCAGCAATCGTTTTCAACGGCCCTGAGCTATCGCTCGCGGAGCTTAACGGCTACCTCGACGGGCGTGGCGTGGCCGCGCACGCGCGTCCCGACGTCTTGGTTCCGATGACCACGCTGCCCACCACGCCGATCGGCAAGATCGACAAAAAGGCGATCGCCGGCCAGATTTCGGCGCGCTAGCACCACGCCGTGCGTATGGTAGCCGCGATCACTAGTTGGTTTGCAAGGGCGCTGGGTTCACCGAGTGGATGGACGAAAAATGAACCAAATCCGTGCCTAGGCCCCACACTCGGCGCGGCCCTGTCCGCCTCAGGGCCACCTACCCGCGATCACCCATCGCCGCGTAAAGCTTCGCCAGCAATTCCGCCGTGGTCGCGAAGTCCATGCAGGCGTCGGTGACGGATTGGCCGTATGTCAGTTCGCCGCTGAGCGATTGGGCGCCGGCCACCAAAAAGCTCTCCAGCATCAGGCCGGCGATGCCGCGCTCGCCCGCCGCGATGCGCGCGCTCACCTCGGCGGCGACCTCGGCCTGTCGCACGTGGTCTTTGGCGGAGTTGGCGTGTGAGCAGTCGATCATGACCAGCTCGGACAGCCCGACATTGCGCAGCCGTTCGATGGCCGTGACCACCGAAGCCGCATCGTAATTCGGGCCGGCGGTACCGCCCCGCAGGATCACGTGGCAGTCGGGATTGCCCATGGTCTCGACGACGGCCGCGCGGCCCACGTCGTCGGTCCCGAAGAAATGGTGGGGCGCCGCCGCAGCTTTGACGCCGTCGATGGCGACTTGGATGTTGCCATCGGTGCCGTTCTTGAATCCGATCGGCATCGACAGCCCCGATGCCAACTGGCGGTGCACCTGCGACTCGGTGGTCCGCGCGCCGATGGCGCCCCAGGCGACGGCGTCGGCGATGTACTGCGGGCTGGTGGGCTCCAAGAATTCGCAGCCCACCGGGAGGCCGACGTCGATGATGTCGAGCAACAACCCTCGTGCGGTGCGGATCCCACGTTCCACGTCGAAGCTGCCGTCCATGGCGGGGTCGTTGATGAGCCCCTTCCACCCGACGGTGGTGCGCGGCTTTTCGAAGTAGACCCGCATCACGATCTTCAGCCGTTCGGCGTACCGGGCCGCAAGCGGGGCGAGCCTGTGTGCGTAGTCGAGCGCGGCGGCCGGATCGTGCACCGAGCACGGGCCGACCACGAGTAGCAGGCGGTCGTCGTGGCCGGCCAGGATCGCCGACACCTCGTCGCGGTCGCGCTGGACGGCCTCGGCGCGCGCGGGTGTCAGTGGCAGTTCGGTGCGAATCGCGGCCGGAGCCGAGAGTTCTCGGAACGAGACGATCCGATGGTCGGACGTGTCGACAGCTGTGGTGACGTCGGTGAGGGACATGGTGGGTGTGTCTTTCTGTGTTGGCTGCCAGGGCACGCCCGCTGGTTCCCGATGCCCTGAAAAGCGAAAAGCAGCGACCGTGTGGTCACTGCTGGGCTCCGGGTCTCAGTCGTGCGGGTGCGTCAACCAGACGCCTCATCGCCGGCTCCGCCCGGAGCCTCGATAAAGCGCCAATACGCGCGCACGCCGATGTTCACGACGGCGAACATACCACGTGGGGCTCGACCACTTGACAGCCCGTTACGGCATCCGAGGGCAACAGACAGGCGTGAAGCCATGTGCGACCGCAAAGCCGTTGTCACCGAGCCTAATCCAGATCGAGTGCGGCGATCTGGTCGAGAAAAGCCCGTGCGGGCGCCGACGCACTCGCGGACACCGCGATGCCCAGACGCCGTTCGGTCAGGGGCAACAGCGGCCGCACTACGACACCGGGCAGCTCGGGGAGGCCGGCGCTGGGCAGGATGCTCACGCCCAACCCGGCTCGCACGATTTCGAGCGTCGCCCCGATCTCGCGGGCTTCGAAGGCCAGGTCGAATTCGATGCCCTGCCGCCGCGCAATCGGCATGAACACATCGGCGCAGCCGCCGGTGCCGCGAACAAAAGGCTCCTTGGCCAGGTCGGCGTAGGTGACGATGTCCTTGGCCGCCAGCCGGCTGTCGGCCGGCACCACCGCGACCATTTCTTGCACGCCGAGTACCGCCGCGTCGAGGCCCTTGCTCGGCAAGCTGACCACACCGGCTTCGGCTGCGCCTTGGTCGAGCCAGTCCAAGATTTCTTCCTTGCTCCCCTCCAGCAGCCGAATGGTGACGGCCGGATGCCGCCGGGCGAAGGTCCTTAGTTGCGGCGCGATGAGCGTGGCGGTCGCTGTCGGCAGACTGGCCAGACTCAGCGTCCCGGTGATGTCGCCCGCCAATCCGGCGACTTCGGTGCGCATCAACGTCAACTGCCGCACCGCTTCCCGCGCATGTGTCAGCGCAACGGCTCCGGCTTCGGTCAACGCGAGGCCATCCCGGCGGCGCATGAACAGCGGCAACCCCAATTCTTTTTCGAGGGTGGCGATCGTGCGGCTGACGGCCGGCTGCGAGAGCCCCAGCCGTCGGCTCGCCGCCGTGAAGCCGCCCTGGTCGACCACCGCAATAAACGTCTTGAGCTGCGACAACGTCGTCATCCGTCCTCCATAAGGCCAAAGTCATCAGCCATATCAACAACGTTATGTCTGATTGGCTTTCCAAAATGTTTAAGTAATCATCGGAATACGTGCCAAGGAGGACACCATGACCGCAAAGCGAGTGCTGATCACCGGGGCGTCGAAGGGAATCGGCCGGGCCGTCGCCGACCGTCTCGCGGTGTCGGGCGACATGCCGGTTGGCCTCGCGCGCGCCAGGCCGGACGACTTCCCGGGTGAGTTCTACGCGGTGGACCTCACCGACCGCGCCGCCACCGACGCGGTACTCGAGCGAGCCCTGCGGGATGGGCGCGTCGACGCCGTGGTCAACAACGTCGGCGTCGCGCGGTTCGGCCGGATCGGTTCGATCGAGTTGGATGACCTGTTCACCACCTACGACCTGAACGTGCGCACCGCGGTGCAGGTCGTGCAAGCGGTGCTGCCCGGGATGCTGTCGGCCGGGTGGGGCCGCATCGTCAATGTCACGAGCATGACGACACTGGGCACCGCGGAGCGCACGCCCTACGCCGCCACCAAAGGGGCGCTGGAAGCGTGCACGCGGATCTGGGCGGGAGAGCTCGCGCAGTCCGGCATCACGGTCAACGCGGTGGCGCCCGGGCCGATCGAAACCGAGATGTACCGCGAGCTCAGTCCGGCCGGATCCGAGCGCGAAGCGCGTCTCCTGCAAACCATTCCGCTGCGCCGGCTTGGCGCACCGCGCGAGATCGCGCACGCCATCTGCGCATTGCTGGACGAGGACGCCGGCTATATCACCGGTCAGATCATTCGCGCCGATGGCGGCGGCAGCATTGCCGCGTGACGATGCCGGGGCACCAAGGCTTTCGCTGCGAAGGAGAATCCCATGAGCCACAACGTGTTACAGAATGTCATCGCACCCGAGGAGATCGTCTGGCACGAGACCGGTCTGGGACCGAGTTTCTGGGTCAGTGACGAGCTGGCCGGCGATAACTACTCCACACGTTTCAGTGCGCAGTTGACGAAGTTCGGCCCCGGCGGGGGATCCTCGCCGCATCATCACGATTACAACCATGCTTTCTGTTTCCTGCGCGGGGCCGGCCTCGTTCAGCTGGGCGAGCATTGCTGGGAGACCAAGGCGGGCACCTTCGTCAAGGTGCCCGCCTACGTCGTGCACAGTCTGAAAAACGTCGGTTCTGACGAACTCGTTTTCCTGGTCATCTACGACCCGCCGCACGTGGCGACAGATTAGCCAATCGCGTTGGTGCGCAACGCGCTAAGGAGTCTGTCCATCACCACGCCGGCGTCCGCCCGCGCCTGGTGGTAATCGTCCGCACGCGCGATGTAGAGCGTCGCTTCGCGCAGCGCCCCCATGATCGTCAGGGCCGTCGCCTCGATCGGCTGGCGCGGGATGCTGCCCGACTCAATGGCCTCGGTCAGCAGCGCCGTGACGAATCCGATGTTGTACCGGTGCCCGATGGCGCTCCAGCGTTCCCATCCCAGCACCGCCAGCGCCTCGAGCAAAACGATGCGTTGAATCTCGGGATCGGCGCACGCGTCCAACCACAGGGCGGCGCACAGCCGCATGATCTCGACGGGATCGCCGTGCCCCGCCGCCGCGACGGCGTCTCCCATTCGGGCGGCCATCTCCCCCTCCACCTGCTCGAACACCGCCGCGAATAGCTCTGTCTTGTCGGCGAAATGGTGATACAGGGCGCCGCGGGTCACCCCCGCGTTGCGAACGATCGTTTCCAGGGATGCGTCGGCAAACCCCAACGACGCAAACAACGGCCGGGCGGCAGCGACCAGCGCTTCACGCGTGCCGGCCGCGCGCTCTGCCTGTGTGCGACGACCGCCCTTCGCCATCAATCCCCGCCTCTCACGTGTGCATTCTCATACATACCGCGCGGAGGTCGTGGGATGTCCCGCCCGACGGCGTAGCGTCGAGGTCCGCGGTGGACTCAAAACACCCTGAGCCGGCGAATCACGTTCAGAGTCGATGGATCCCCTTCGGCTTGAACGCCCAAGCTTTCCCAGGTACCGCGCTGGGTAACCCACCGCACGAAAGCTTGCGAATCAGACGTGATGTGCGAGGCGACATCGTCGTGGTCGCCGATGCGGAGGATCCGAGCGCACAGGCCGTCGAGGCGAAGCTCCACGCCTGTCTGTAACTCGTTGAGCAGACTCGTGTTCTGCTGCGGCAGGGCCGCTTCGATCCAATCGAGGGTGGGCGCGAGCCGTAGCTGGTCGACGGGCGGCGGTGCACCTTGCAGCGGCCCACCCGGAGAAAAAAGGTCGTACCGGATGTGGACGAAGGCTTCGAAGACGAAGGTTGTCGGCACGACCGACGCCGGATAGGTGCCGACATCGCCTATCGGAATGTCGACGTCCTGACCTTCGATGGCGGCGAGCACCTCTAGACCCCGCGCGCTCACCGATTCGTAATCGGCCACGACCTCTTGGGGGGTCATCGAGCGTCGCGACTCGACATAGATGTCCGCCGCGCGCTCGGCCGGCAAATCGCCGGGATCGGGCAGGGCCGATGGGTCGACCGCCAACCAGAAGCTGCACGCCATATGGGACACGAGATCCTGCACCGACCAACCCGAACACCCACTGTCCTTGGCCCACATCGAATCCGGCATCTGCGAGCAAAGCTCCAAAACGGTCCTACGTTCTTCCGCTATGGCCTCGAGCACGGCACTCATGATCCCACCTCCACATACATACAGTATGTATTAACATACACACGGTATGTATGTGGTTCAAGGGGAACATCGAAGTTGGTATCGACCGGCCAAAGACGTCGGCCTTCCCGCATTCGTAGGGGGCCGCCCGTGTCAGATTGAGCCGGCGTGTGCGGCGACCAAAGCCGCTGTCGCGCGGCGTGATCGGCGTACTGGCAGCCCGAATCCGACCATCGCATCGAGGATGGCCTGGCTTCGGCGGGTGATCACATGGTCGTCCACGGGCGCCGGGCGCGGGATCTGGGCGGCCACCCCGATGATCGCCGACCCCACGATGTGCCACATCGCCGTGACCGCGACGGCGCCGTTGCTGATTGCGTGCACGGAGTCGAACAGCCGCGACAGGCTCCGGTGGCAGCGATGCGCCACCCAAATCGCCAGTGCCGCTTCGTTCGGCAGCGTGAGCACGCCCTCTCGGCGCGGGCGCCGCCCGAAGGCATCGCCACTGCGCGCGGCCGCGCAGGGATCGTCGGGCAGCACGCGCAGCGTGGGGTCCACCACCGCGGCCCAATCGATTGCACCGTCGCGATCGCGGTGCAGCCAGAGATTCTCCAGGCCGACGTCCCAGGCTCTTCCTTCCAGCAGCACCAGCGGCAGCATCCGACCGATGATCTCGTGGATGAAGCTGGCCACCAGTTGCCGCGCGGCGGCGTGGGGACCGATGTTTTTCGCCGCATCGTCGAACATCGCCCGCAGCAACGCGTCGGTCCGCTGTGAATCGAGAGGCCACCAGCGCTGCCGCGAGACATCGTCGAGCACGGCGATGCCATACACCAAGGGACCCCCGGGAAAGAGTGCACGCAGGCGACGGCTGGACTCATGCACCGGAAGCTCCCGGCGGATGTCCATCCCCGATACCAGCGGATGGTGAATCGCGGTGCGCATGTGAGCAACCTCCATGTCAGTTAGGTTAGGCTACCCTATGCTAGGCCTGGGTCGGGCGGTGCTCCCGCCCGGTCGGCGACACAGGTCCGCGCACACAGAGGAAGCGACCATGACCGCCCAACCGAAGTTTTCACTGATCGTGGGCTACGGCACCGACATGGGTAACGCCGAAGACGCGGCCATGTCGTTCGCCGAGGCCGTCCAGGAAGCCATGGGCATCGAATCGGAAGCGGTGGAACTCAACCAGGTCGAAATCGCCGACCTGCAATCGGCGAGCCATTTCATCGTGGTCACCTCGACGTTCGGCGACGGCGAGTTCCCCGACAGCGCCGCGTTGTTCTGGGAGGCGATCAGCGCCGAAAGCGCCGACCGGCTCGACCATTTGAAGTTCGCCGTGCTGGCGCTCGGCGACAGCAGTTACGAACTGTTCTGCAATGCCGGCCGGCTCCTCGACGAGCGCCTGCAAGCGCTGGGAGCGGTCAGGCTGACCGCGCGTGTCGATGTGGACGGCGCCTACCAGCAACTCGCGACGGCGTGGACGGGCGACCTGGTCAAGCTGCTGGCCGCCGACCGCGCTCATGCGGGACCGCGTGTCGCGACGGTTGCCAAGGAGGCAACGGCCGCTCCTCCCCCGCCGAGCCGGGATCACCATCAACGTTTCGAGGCACCGATAGTCGTGAACCGGCTGCTCAGCGCGCCGGGTTCGGAGAAGGAGGTTCGTCACTACGAGTTGGACCTCACCGGCGCCGGAATCGCCTACAGCGCCGGCGATTCGATCGCGGTGCATGTCGCCAACGACCCCGACTTGGTCGACGCAGTGCTCGCCGAACTCGATGCGGGCCCCGACCATGCGGTGGCCGGCTACGACGAGCCGCTCGGCGTCCTGCTGACCCACCACCTGGATATTCGGGCTCCGTCGCGGGCGCTGCGGGCGCTGGTGGCATCCCGCGCCGGGGATGCCGACGCGGTCGCCGCCCTCGCCGGTGACGGAACCGCGAAGCCCGGCACGTGGTTGTACGGCAGGGACGTGCTCGACCTGATCAGGCTGGGCGAGCTGAGTGTGGACGAACTCGTGGACACCTTGCGTCCCTTGCAATTCCGTGACTATTCGATCGCGTCGAGCCCGGTGGTCCATCCCGATCGCGCGCATTTGACGGTGGCGACGGTGCGGTACACCGCCCGTGGGCGCCGGTATGGCGGGGTGGCCTCGACCTTCCTGGCCGACCGCAGCGAGACGGCACGCGTGCACCTGCGACCGAATCACACCTTCCGCCTGCCCGGCGCTGACGTCCCGATCATCATGGTCGGTCCGGGGACCGGCATTGCGCCGTTCCGCGGCTTTCTGCAGGAACGGCAGGCGGCCGGGGCGCCGGGTCGGGCGTGGCTGTTCTTCGGCGCGCGGAATCGGGCGCTGGACTTCCTCTACGCCGACGAGCTGCACGGCTTCCGGGAATCGGGCGTGCTCACGCGACTCGACCTGGCGTTCTCCCGCGACGGAAACAAGGATGCCACGAAACAGTATGTGCAGCATCGCATGTGGGAGAACGCCGCGGAAATCTTCGGCTGGCTCGAAGAGGGTGCGCACGTGTACGTGTGTGGCGACGCCGAGCGAATGGCCAAGGACGTCGACGAGGCGTTGCGAGCGCTGGTGGCCCACGCCGGCGCGATGGAGGCCGAGGCCGCCCACGCCTATGTCAACGAGCTGATCAAGAATCACCGGTACGTGCGCGACGTCTACTGACGGCCGGTGTTCACTGACTCACGGCGGTGGGATATTCCGGGCGCCAACGCACCTCGGCGATACGGTCGGCGAGCTCCGCGTCGCCGCGCGTCGGGGCGACGCCGTCCACCACGGCCTGCATGGCGACCGCGTGCGCGATGCGGACGGCGACATCGGGCACGTCCGACCACGCGGGCAGCAACGGCCGGTCGGGGTCCGCGAGGGCGGGCGACGCCTCGCCCAACGTCTCCGCGGCGACGCGCATCATCTCGTCGGTCACCCGGGTCGCCTGGGCAGCTGTGACGGCCAAACCCATCGCGGGGAAAATATAGACGTTATTGCATTGGGCGACAGGGCGTTCCACCCCGTCGCGGCGCAGCGGCGCGAACGGCGATCCGGTGGCGATCAGGGCACGCCCGTCGGTCCACCGATCCAACTCCGCCGGGTGCGCCTCGGCCCGGCTCGTCGGGTTGGACAGCGGGAAGATGATCGGTCGGTCAGTCTTGCCCGCGAGTTCCCGCACGATCGCTTCGGTGAACGCGCCCGCGGCGGTGGACAAGCCGAGCAGCACGCCGACGTCGACACGGTGGACGACATCGGCGAGCCGGGCGCGCCCGGACACGCCCCAGCCCGCCACCCGGGCGGCCGGCTGGGCAAACCCGCGCTGCGCGGCGGACAGATCGGTGCGGTCATCGGTGAGGAGCCCTTCCACGTCGACGACCCAGATGCGCTCCGAGGCAGCGCCTTCGGACAATCCCTCGTTCACCATTTGGCGGCGAATCATGTCGAGCACACCGATGCCGGCCGAGCCGGCGCCGAGCATGACAACCTGTTGCTGCGACAGGGGGCGTCCCGCGACCTTGGCGGCACCGTGCAGCGCCCCAACGGTGACGGCGGCGGTCCCCTGGATGTCGTCATTGAAGGTAAGGAGTTCGTCGCGGTAGCGAGCGAGGATCGGCTGCGCATGTGTGGACGCGAAGTCCTCCCACTGCAGCAGCACATGGGGTAGCTGCTTGCGTACCGCGGCGACGAACTTGTCGATGAACGCGTAGTAATCGTCGTCGTCGACGCGTCGGTGCCGCCATCCCAGGTACCGAGGGTCATCAAGCAGTTCGCTGTTGTCGGTTCCCACATCGAGCACGATCGGCAGTGTGCGAGCGGGGTCGATGCCGCCAATGAGGGTGTAGAGGGACAGCTTTCCGATCGGGATGCCTATGCCGCCGATGCCCTGATCGCCCAGGCCGAGGATCCGCTGCCCGTCGGTCACCACGATCACGTCGACCTCGCGCTGGGGCCGATTGTTGAGCACCTCGTCCAGGCACTCCCCCTCGGCGTAGGACACGAATAATCCCCGCGGCCGGCGGTAGATCTCGCTGAAACGCTGACAGGCCTCCCCCACCGTGGGCGTGTAGACGATCGGCAGAGCCTCGGGGATGTGGTCGAGCAAAACCCGGTAGAACAACGTCTCGTTGCGGTCCTGCAACGCCCGCAGGTAGATGTGTTTGTCGAGATCGTCGCGGCGCGTGGAGAATTCGTGCCAGCAGTGCTCGGCCTGTTGCTCGAGGGTCTTGACCGTCGTCGGCAGCAGACCCATCAGGCCCAATCGCCGTCGCTCGTCCTCGGTGAAGGCGGTGCCCTTGGTGGTCAGGGCATCGAACAACCTGGCCGGCCCCCGGAGCTCATCGGGCATCGTCAACGTCCCTTCTGTACGAATCTCGCGGGAGGGGAACGAGGGAGTGTCCGAACCATCATCGATGATCCCGGGCTGTTTGTCTGCGCGTAACCCGGCGCCAAAGCCGTCAAAGTGTCAGTGCGCTGCCAAAACGACCTGGGCCTGGGCTCGTCGAATGCCTTGAGGGGCATAGGGGAACGATGCGTTCTCAGATGTGAGGAAGCCCGCGACGCCCCCTATTGACCGGATTCCCAGTTGGCCGCAGTTTGCTGCCGGAGTCGGGAATCGGCCCGAATCCCATGCGAGGCTTCGCATCAACGGGAGCATGTGATGCAGCGCCGCGGAACTTATGCGGATCGTGTGATTGTTTGCCCGACTCACCGGTGCAAGAAAGGTTTTGCTGACACTATTCCAATACGGCCATACATCACGATATGGTAACCGAAGCGCCGTTTCGGCAGGCCCAGCATCGTCTCGGGTGGCCTCGCCGAGACAGCGCCGCTCTGTGGGTGGGAATCGACAGATTGGGTCATCGCGTCGAGAGAAATGCTTGTTCGGCCAACGGTTCTGTGTTAACCGCGCGATTTAATTCGGCTCCCTGTCGTTGACTACCTCACACGGGCACACCATGGGTTGTCAGAAGTTCCTGAGAGATTGCTCGGGCCCGAGAGGGGAATTCTATGATTGCGCCGCGGGTGCGCCGGCGGGTCATGACTTTGCGCCGCTTGACAACATGCGGGTCGCCAACTCACATCACGGTGAACTTATTCCCTCGCGCGCATTGGTCGACGCATCCGGCGGTGCGGCGATCGGGAGGCCCGCGTAACGGGGCTCCTCGGGTCCTCAACTTGTTCAGCAACTCATGCGCTGTGCCATTAAGGTCATCCGAACTGGCGTCACCGGCTGACGGACGAAAGGTAGCGCATGTTCTTGGGAACGGTTGAGGACTGGACGGCCGAGGGCACCGTCGTATCCTGGTACCCCACCGCGACCACCTACCGGCGTGTTGCCGAAGCGCAATACCATCCGGCGCCGGTGAGTTATCAGCAGTCGCAGCATCTTCGATACTACCGACGCCAGGTCAGCCGGGGTCGTGATATCCCACGGTTGTGCATTGGGGCCTGGGAAATCAGCGGTGTCTGTGATATCGATGCGATGACCTACGCGGTGAATGCGCACCTGCGGCGGCACGACACCTACCACGACCGGTTCGCCTTCGGTGACGACGACGAGGTCCTTCGCTACGTCATTGCCGAGCCGGAGGTCATCACTTTGGCGCCAACGGATCTCGGAAAGATGGGACCGCCGCAGATCCGCAAACTCCTGCTCGACACGCCCGATCCCCTGCAATGGGACTGCTTCACCTTCGGCGTCATCCAGGGTGATGACCGGTTCACGGTCCTGATCGCCGTCGACCACCTGCGCGCCGACGGTATGTCGGCCGGGGTGATCTTCCTCGACATCCAGACGATGTACTTCAGCGCGTTGCAGCAGGCACAGTGTCCGCTGGCACCCGCCGCCAGCCATCGCGAATACAGCGCGAATCAGCATGCGTACACCAGGGGCCTGACCGAAGAGTCACCCGAGATCCGTTCGTGGCGAGCCTTTCTCGCGGCGAACAACGGGGCGCTGCCGAAATTTCCGCTGGAACTTGGCGAGGCGGCCGCCGATACCCCGGGGGCCATCGACGTGTTCGACCTGATCGATGACGACCAGGGACGGCGGTTCGAAGCGGCGTGCCGCGCCGCGGGCGCGCGTTTCAGCGGTGGCGTGTTCGCCTGCGCCGCCCTGACCGAGCACCGGTTGACGGGCGCCGCAACGTATTTCGGCCTCACCCCATTCGACAACCGGCGGGATCCCGCCCACGCCACCGCGGTCGGATGGTTGGCCAGTTTTGTCCCGTTGGCAATTCCGACCGCCGGCGCTTCGTTCGACGAGGTCGTCAGCGCCGCCCAGGCATCGTTCGATGCAAACACGGCCCTGGGTGCCGTGCCGTACTACCACTTGCTCGAGTCGCCGGACGGATCGTCAGGCCCCATCGAGGTTCCGGACCGTCCGGTCCCGATGCTGTCGTACATCGATATTCGCAAGTTGCCGTTCGGCGACTACTTCGACGGTCTGCGTGCCGGGGTGTGGGGCGACAACAGGCTGTCGGAGACGGTGTGCATGTGGGTCAATCGCATGCACGACAAAACGCAGCTGGTGGTCGCTTACCCCGGCACCGACGTCGCGCGTAGGTCGGTCTCCCGCTACGTCGAGACGATGCGCGCCGAGTTCACCCGGGTGGCCGACGCCGGGCTGAACACCGATGCGTGACGCGGAATTGTCTCCGCCGACCGAGGTCTCGGCATGAGTGCCTTGGCGGCACTCACCTTGCGCACACTATCCGGCTCCCGGCGCGATGCCGACCTGCTGTTCGCGGCGCTGGCGCCCGTGGGCTGCTTCCTGGGATTCACCTTGGTGTTGGGCAGCCTGATCCATCCCGGCTCGATGACCTATCCGCAATATGTCCTCCCGGTGGTCATCGTGCAGGCGATGCTGTTCGGGGCGATGACGACCGCGGACCGTGCCGCACGAGACCGGCTCTCCGGCTTCGGGTCTCGTCTCAAGACTTTGCCGGTTCCCGCGGCGGTGCCGCTGGCCGCGCGGATGCTCTATTGCTTGATACGCTCGGTCGTCGCGCTCGTCGCCGCTGTCGCCGTCGGGTGGTCGTTCGGCTTCCGGATGGCCGGCGGTCCGGGCGACACGGGCCTGTTCGTGATCATCGTCGTGGCGTTCGCGATGGCGGTGTGCCTCGGCGCCGACGCCCTCGGCTCGCGGGTCGGCTCCGTCGAATCGTCGAGCCAATTGCTGCTGCTGCCCCAGCTGGTGCTGGTCCTGTTGTCCACGGGTATCGCTCCCGCGGAGTCGTTTCCGGCATGGCTGGGCCCGTTCGTCCGTCACCAACCGGTCTCCCGGGTCACCGACACGTTGCGCGGACTCGCCGCCGGTCACGCAACGGGTAGGGATCTGGCGGCGGCATCGGCGTGGTGCCTGGGGCTGCTGGCGTTGTTCGGTGTTTTGGCGGTGCGGATGCAGCGACGCGTCGGCGGCGGACGCCCCCGCGCGCCCCGCACGGTCCGGATCCCGTCTCAGGGCGCTCGGCAGGCGCGGGATGCGTCCGCGCGGCCGTCGCGGGGGGCGGTGGCTACCCGTGCGACGCAACGGGTTTCGTATGCACCGTCACTGACGGCCTTCGTCAGCCACAGCGCTTCGGAGGCCGGCCGGCTCCTGCGCCGCTGGCGGCGCGACCCGATCGTCGCGGTGCAGGCCCTGTTGTTCCCGGCCTTCCTCCTCATCGTCTACAAATTGCTGATCGGCAAAGCCGTTCTGGCCGTCACCGGACACGACAGCCTGTACGGGCTGGTTCCAATGTGTGCGGTGGTGGGCGCCGTGTTCGGAACCCTTGGTGCCGGTTTGGCTTTGCCGGCGGAACGAGAGTCGGGCGTACTGACGAGGTTGTGGGTGCAGCCGGTGCATCGGGCCAGCACGGTGGCGGGCCGGCTGGTCGCCGAGGCCGCCCGCACCACCGCGTCCGCCGTTGTGCTCACCATCTTCGGTGTCGCCCTGGGGCTGCGATTCAGCTACGGCTGGATCGCGGCGCTGGCCTTTGTGCTGGTGCCCGTGGCGATTTCGGCCGGGATGGCGACGTTGGTGATCGCGATCGCCGCCCGCGCGGACGGCAAAGCCATGGTGACCTGGCTGGGTGCGGGATGCGTGCTGCTGCTGTTCCTCAACACCGGTGTCGCGCCCGCCGGGGTCTTTCCAGGCTGGCTGCAACCGGTGGTCCGTTTTTCGCCCATTTCGCCGACGATCGAGGCGATGCGCGCGCTCGCAGAGGGCGGGCCGGTGCTCTCGCCGCTGTGGCAGGCCGCCCTGTGGGCCGGCGTCCTGGTCGCGGTGTTCGCGCCGGTGGCGGTGCGCGGATATCGCGCCGCGGCCGAGGCGGGGTGCTAGTGACGAGGCTGGCACTGTTGGACCAGGCCGCGTTTCTGCGGCTGCGCGCCACCGGTCAAGGGAGCACGGTGCAATGCACATGGGTCTATGACCGCGCCGTCGATATCGACGAATTGCGGTCCTTCAGAGACAGTCTCGGTGCCGGTCTGCTCGGGCGCCGGATCGAGCGTTCGCCGCTGCCGTTCGGGCGCCATCGCTGGGTGGCCGACAGCCGCTCACCGGACATCGCGTGCGAACCGCCGCGCCCACGGAGCGAGATCGGCGCGTGGATCGAAAGGCGCGCGCGGGTGCGCGTCGACCCCGAGCACGGGCCGACATTTCACCTCGGCGTGCTGCCGTTGGACGACGGTGGGGCGGCGGTCACCCTGGTGGCGTCACACTGCGTTGTCGACGGCCTCGCGATGGCAGCGGCCGTCACCGAAGCGGTCAAGGGAGAACCGCTCAATCGCGGCTACCCACAGCCGAATTCGCGTGGCCGGTGGCGCGCGATTCGTGAGGACCTGTCCCACGCCGTTCTCAGCCTGCCGGCGGCCGTCCGGGCGCTGATCGCGACGCTGGCGATACTGGCCAAGGCCTCGGCGGATCGACAGGCTCGGCCGCAAACGCGCGCACCTCGGGCGTCCGGCCCAATGGGACAGCGCCAGAACGGATTCGGGTCGGTGACGATTCAAACCGATGCCGCGGCATGGGAGGCACGTGCGCGCAGCCTCGGCGGGAGCAGCAACACGCTGTGCGTCGCGTTCGCCGCTCGCCTGGCGCACCGGATGGGCAGGGTGCTCCCCGGCGAAAACTCCGTGACGGTGGTGCTTCCGGTCAGCGATCGCACCGCCGATGACGACCGCGCCAACGCGCTGACCTCGATCACGCTCACCGTCGACGCCCACACCGTGGCTGGCGACTTGAGCGGCGTGCGTGCGGATGTCAAAGAGCTGTTGGCGTCTTTGGCTCGCCAACCCAACGAGATGCTCGCCGGATTGCCACTCATTCCGTTCACGCCACGATGGCTGGTCCGTCGCGCCGAAGGCATCGCCATGTCGGCCGGCCAGCTGCCGGTGGGCTGCTCAAACCTCGGCAGCCTCGATGCCGCCGTCGGCCGCATCGACGGTGCGGACGCCACCGAGTTCTCGATGCGGCTGGCCGAGCAGGGCATCACCCGGTCGCGCATCGAGCAAACACACGGCCAATTGTTCTGCGGCACAGGAACGGTCAACGGCAGCCGGTTTCTCACCATCGTCGGCTACCACAGCGCCGCCCACCCCATCACCGCGGCCACGAGCGAGCTCGCATGCGACGCGCTGGCCGACCTGCGTTTGTCCGCCACCACGGTCTATGGGGACGGGTCGTGACGGTGGAGGACCTCGCCCTCGAGGCCGATCAACGCGCGCGTCGCATTCACGTGGGTGTCGCCGTCGCGATCGCGGCGTGGGCGGCGGCCGTGCTGTGGTTCGCGATCAAGGTCGTTCCCCTCGACGTGTACTGGATGTCGTATTACACGGCCGACTACACGCATGGCTTCGTCCGCCGCGGGCTCGCCGGTGAACTGGTCCGGCTGGCCCCGAACCACTACTTCGCGGCCACGCTCGGTCTGCGCTGGCTGTCCACGCTGGTCTATTTGGGCGGGCTGGCAACGGTTGCCGGTGTGGTGGTCTCGGGTCGCCATCGGTCTGAACGCAGACTGATGCTCGCGGCGGTGTTGCCGCTGTTGCCATTCGGTGTCCCGTTCGCGGCGTTCTCGGCTCGGCCGGACCTGTTCGGTGGGGCGGCCCTCGCGGCGTTCAGCTCGGCGTTGGCGCTCACACGATCCCGGCCCGTCGCGACTGTATGGTGCGCCGCCTACGGCGCCGTCATCGCCGCCTTGACGCTGGTGCACGAGGCGGTAGGGCTGCAGTTCGCATTGGGGGCATTCCTGGCAATCATCGTCCTCGGCGGGGCCCTGGAAACCACCTGGCGCCGTGGCATGCTCCTGGCCGTGCTGCCGGGAGTCCTCACCACGGCTGCCGTGGCGGCGTTCGGTCGCCACGACATCGCCCCTCAACTGTGCGCGGCGGTGCCACATCACCCGGTGCCCAACCCCTTTGCCACGGTCACATCGCCCGCGACGCTGATGCACTACGTGCTTGCGGGACAACCGAGCCAAACCGATTATCACGACTGGGTGTGCCGCAATGTGATGCCCAACTACGCCAACGGAATCGCGGACGCAATCCGAACCGTCGGCCACATCGGCGCACTCGGCCTCACCGTCTCACTGCTCTTCGGCGCCGGTGCCGCCGCGGTGACGGTGTGGGGTCTCAGCGCCCTTTCGGGCGTCCCGCTGCGCGCGTTCGTCGACGCCTTGCGCGGGCGAACTGCCTGGGTAATCGCCGGCCTGCTGCTGGTCATCCCGGTCTTTCTGACCGGGTTCGACTGGACCCGTTGGCTGACGATCGTAGCGTTCGACTTCGCGATCGTCTTCCTCCTTTTCGCGGCGCGCAGGCCCGAGATCGATCGGCGACCTACACCAAAGACGGTGCGGCTGTTCATCCTTCTCGTCATCGCGCTGGCACTGATCCCGGTGGGCGCGGTTCCGGGTTTCGGCGGACCACGGATGGTCTGACGAGGGCGCCCGATCGGGTTTTGCTGGACGTGACGCGTTGCCTGTCGATGTATCGCGGCTGGTAGAGTGCATGGCACTGTGAATTTCGGAGTTGGACTGCTTTCACGGTGGCCGCGACGGCAACCCGCGTTGGCCATCGTTGCTGCGCTGGCGCTCGTTGCAGCTGTACTCGGTTGCGGGGCTTTGCGAGCCGAAATGGCCGCCAACGCCTCGCCGCCCGAGGCGGCCGCCTCGTCGGTCAGCCCGCTTTCCAACCCCGTGCACTCCGACCACGAGTCGGTTCCGGTACGTCGCCTCGGCGTCGGATCCACGGTGAACGACGACAAGGCGTTCAAGAGCGTCGCGTTAAAGCGTGATCGTGGAAGCACTTTCGCTCTTTCCACGCCTCGGCAATCCGGATCGTCCGCCCCACCCACCCTCGGCATAATTTGGTCCCAGCAGCGCGTCGATACGCCGGCACGCGCGCCGGCGTCCAGCCCCGCCGGGCACAATATTTTGATTCAGTTCTGCGTCGCCCGTTGCTGATCGGGCGCGTCACCTCGCCGGCGCGCAATACCCGCCCGCGGCGGATCAGACACTAGCCGCGATCAGCTCCGGTGCCCCCGGCATCTGCTGATCGGCGCGTCTGGGCCGTTCAGCAGATGCGTTGTGGCCATCACACACACCCCGGTGCTGCCGGGAAACAGGTGTGCCAAATTCGCGCAATGGCGAGGTCAATCCAACGAACCCGGGTAATGCGGGCTCACCAGGTCGCGTCGCGTGATGCGTTGGGGACTTGGGCTTTTCATCACCACATCGATTGCGTGACCGGATGTCGTGTGCGACCGCCGCGGCGTCAGGACGGTCCGCCCAGAGAACTGACAAGGGACAGAGATAGGCATGGATTTTGGCGCGTTACCACCGGAGATCAACTCTGGTCGGATGTATTTGGGGCCCGGTCCCGCAAGTTTGCTGGCCGCCGCGGCGGGATGGGAGACGCTGGCGGCCGAGCTGACTGATGCCGCCGGCAGCTACCAAGCCGTGATCGCCGTCCTCACCGACGAGTCCTGGTCGGGACCGGCGTCGATGTCGATGGTGGCCGCGGTCATGCCCTACATCGCGTGGATGACGGCGACCGCCGAGCAATGCCAGCAGGCCGCCGCCCAGGCCACGGCCGCCGCGGCGGCCTTCGAAACCGCATACGCGATGACGGTCCCCCCTCCGCTGGTCGCGGCCAATCGCATTCGGCTGCTGGCGCTGATCCAAACGAACATCTTTGGACAGAACACGCCGGCGATCATGGCGACCGAAGCCGAGTACAGCGAAATGTGGGCGCAAGACGCGACCGCGATGTACGGCTACGCCGCCAGTTCGGCGTCGGCCTCGGCACTTTCGCCCGTGGCGTCGCCGCCGCCCCAAACGGCGACTTCGACCGCCGTCGCCGGCCACATCGGCGCCGTCACCCACGCGGCGCTGCAATCCGGCAGCACCGCCCACGCGACGGCGACACAGTGGGCCTCCTCGGTGCCGCAAACCCTGCAAGGCCTTTCGACACCCGGCTCGTCCTCGAGCACGGGGCTGTCGCAGGCGGCGATGGGCACGGGCGCTTCGCTGGGATCGTCGGGGGCCACCGCCCCGCTCAGCGCGCTGTCGGGTCTGACCAACGCCTCCGGCAAGGGCGCGACGAAGAGCGCGAGCACGGGCGCGGGCGCCGCGACGGGACTGGCCTCCACACTCGCCGCCGCGCCGGCGCTCGACGGCGGTACGGGCGCGCTGGCGGGAGAGGCGGCGGGTTTCGGCGCCGACGGCGCTGGCCTGATCGCCGACACCGGGGGAATCGGCATAGACCTCTACGGGCTCGATTTGGATTACCAGGGGCTCGGTTTGGACTACCAGGGGTTGGCGCTGGACTACGCGGGCGCCGGTTCCATTTTGGGGGCCGAGGGCGCCGGCGGCGTGGAGGGCATCAGCGGTATGGACGCCGCCGCGGGTCTGGGCAATCTCCCGCCGGTCGCGGGATTGGGTCACGGAGTTGCGGCGGGCGTGGGCCAAGCCAGCTCGCTGAGCACGTTGTCCGTGCCCCCGAGTTGGGCCGCCACCGTTTCCTCGGTCACGCCGCTGCAGGCCCTCCACTCCAGCGCCATGCCGGGCGGATGGGCCGCGGCGCCGTCCCCCGGCCCGACCGTGTCCAAGCTGCCCCTGGGCGGCATGGTCGGTCGCGAGTCCGAGGGTGCGGTTCAGCGCGTCGGTTTGCGTGTCTCGCTCATCCCGCATTCGCCGGTGGCCGGATGATGCAGCGCCCCCGTCCGCAGCCCGTCACGGGAGGCGCAAGCTCGTCGAATCCGACGGAAATCGCAATGGACACACCCACACCACACCGGTCTGCGCACCGGCCGCCGAACCGAAAACCTTTGGCGCTCCTGACAAACGCGGCGATGTGCGCCGCGGTCATCGTGGCGCTCGGGGCGTCGACGCCGATCCACGCCGGCGCCGACCCGGATCCGGGTGACGACGGCCCCAATCCCTTTGGCGGCCTCAGCTGCAGCTGCGCACAGACCAGCCCTGCCGGCGCCCCCGCCCAGCGACAGCAGCTCATCGGGGGCTTACAGCAGGGACTCGCTGTCGGGCAGCGGGAACCGAACCTTGCCTCGTCGCCGGCAACACCACCGGCTTGACCCGCCGCCTTCTAGGAACTGGCCCGCCCCGATCTGCACATTGACGTAGAGGAGCACGTGATGCCCGACCGGGTGTTATCCGCCGAACTCATGCGGCAACACCGCGAAATAGGCGCTGCAATCGAATGTTTCGTCGGAAAGCTCGACGGCGGCGACCGGCAACCCGAGCTGCTGAGGGCGACGATGG
Source organism: Mycobacterium sp. 5-140-3-2 (assembly GCF_035666375.1). Taxonomy (NCBI): domain Bacteria; kingdom Bacillati; phylum Actinomycetota; class Actinomycetes; order Mycobacteriales; family Mycobacteriaceae; genus Mycobacterium; species Mycobacterium sp. 5-140-3-2. The sequence goes on along the minus strand of NZ_CP142025.1, from coordinate 2,018,687 downwards.
ACGCGCTGCGCCGGCACATCTACCTGGAGGAGACCTTCCTGTTCCCGCCGATCCGCAAGGCGGGGATCATGATGCCCGTCTTCGTGATGATGCGTGAACACGGCGAGCTATGGCGGACGATGGAAGCCCTGACACGACTGCTCGCCGACCGGACAGGCGGTCCACTGCTCGACGCCACCTGCAACCAGCTGCTGGACCAACTGCACGGGCACAACTTCAAAGAGGAGCCGGTGGTGTATCTGCACGCCGACTACGATTTGCCGGCGCCGACGAGCGCGCAGCTCACCCGGTTCGTCGTCACGGGCCGCATACCCGATGGATGGGTTTGCCAGCAGGCGGGCACGAAACGCGGTCCGCTAACCGGCTAACCGGGGTCATGCGCCCCCGCACTCGGGCGTGATGCAGCTCATAGTGAATTTCTACAATCGCCATTGTGTAATTACCCGGACACGTTTCCCTCCTTCCTTCAGCCCGAGGAGCGCACCGGCACATGGCAATCCGATCAGCACCGTCACGAACGTCGACACCGGCACCCGCCACGTCATTGATCGGCAAGGGCTGGGCTCAAGGCGTGGCCCTGGTGATGATCTTCGGGTTCCTGGTGATGGGCATCTTGGTGTATCGGACCTACACCGCCTCAATGCCGTTGCCGGCCAACGTCGTTAGTGAGTCGGGTGAGACGCTGTTCACCGGCGCCCAGATCACCCGCGGCCAGGAGCTCTATCAGGCGCGCGGCCTAATGCAGTACGGCTCGGTGCTGGGGCATGGCGCTTACCTCGGACCCGATTACACCGCGGAATACCTGCGCATGTCGACCAACGATGTGGCCGAGCAATGGCGGGCGCAGGGGGCGGCCGACGCGAAGGAACGGGTGGTGGCCGAGTTTCGCACCAACCGTTACAACGCCGACACCAAGACGTTGGTGTTCACCGACAAGCAGGCGGCCGCGTTCGACCACATCCAGCAGCATTACGCCGATTACTTCGGCGAGAACTCCACCAAGTACGGCCTCTTGCCGCGGATGATCACCAGCAAGGCCGACATCCATGACCTCACTGCGTTTTTCGCCTGGACGGCCTGGGCGTCCGCGGCCGAGCGGCCGGGTCACAGCTACAGCTACACCAACAACTGGCCGGCCGAGCCGCGCGTCGACAACGGTCCCACCGCATCGATCGTGGTGTGGTCGGTGTTGTCGCTGGTCACGTTGCTGGGCGGGACCGGCATCATGTTCGCCGTGTACGGGCGGTGGAGCCAGAAGATCGGGTGGCACAGCGCGGAGGCATCCACGTTGTCGTTCCGCCAGCCCGGCGAGGTGGGACTGACCGCCTCGCAGCGCGCCGCGATCTGGATCTTCGCGATCGTCTCGGTGCTGTTCTTGGCGCAGACCCTGATGGGTGGCGCCGTCGAGCACTACCGCGCCGACCTGTCGGCGTTCTACGGGCTGGATCTGGCCAAGCTGTTGCCCTTCAACCTCGCCCGCACCTGGCACGTGCAGTTGTCGCTGTTTTGGACGGCGGCCGCGTTTCTGGCGGGGGGAATCTTCCTGGTGCCCTTCATCAGCCGTCGGGAACCGCGACGGCAGAGTTGGCTGGTGTACGGGCTGCTGGGCGCGCTCGTCTTGGTGGTGGGCGGCTCATTGATCTGCGAGGCCCTCTCGATCTACGGGGTGATTCCCGCGGGTGGCTTGTTCTCCCAGCAGTGGGAATTCCTCGACCTGCCGCGGCTGTGGCAGATCCTGCTGACGGTCGGCCTGTTCCTGTGGATCGCGATCATCTGGCGCGGCATCCGCGGCAAGCTCAAGGGCGAGTCGAAGATGAACCTGCCGTGGATGTTCTTCTTCACCGGTCTGGCGATCCCGGCCTTCTACGCCGTGGGCCTGTTGGCGGGCCACGACACCCACTACTCGGTGGCCGACTTCTGGCGGTTCTGGGTGGTCCACCTGTGGGTGGAGGACTTCCTCGAGCTGTTCACCACCGTGATGGTGGCCTACATCTTCGTCCTGCTCGGGGTGGTGCGCGAGCGGATCGCGCTCGGAGTGATCTTCCTCGACATCATCCTGTACTCCGCCGGCGGTGTGATCGGGACGATGCACCACCTGTATTTCTCCGGCACGCCCGTGGAACACATGGCGCTGGGCGCGTTCTTCTCCGCCGCCGAAGTGATCCCGCTGACCTTCCTGACCGTCGAGGCCTGGGCGTTCCTCCAGCTGGGATCTCGCCAACAAAGCCACGAAACACCGTTCCCGCATCGCTGGGCGGTCATGTTCCTGGTGGCGGTCGGATTCTGGAACTTCTTGGGCGCGGGCATCTTCGGGTTCCTGATCAACCTGCCCATCGTGTCCTACTACCAGATCGGCACCGCGCTGACCGCCAACCACGCCCATGGAGCGATGATGGGTGTGTACGGCATGCTCGCCGTCGGGCTGGCCATGTTCGCCTTCCGTTACGCGATCCCGGCCGACAAGTGGCCGGAGAAGTGGGCGCGGCTGTCCTTCTGGTGCATGAACATCGGGCTGGCGTGGATGGTGTTCGCCACCTTGCTGCCGCTGGGGGTGTTGCAGCTGTACCACTCCGTGAGCACGGGGTATTTCGAGGCGCGGTCGCTGGGCTACCTCACCCGTCCCGGCAACTCGCTGATCGAATGGCTGCGGCTGCCCGGCGATTTCGTCTTCATCCTCGGCGGTGTCTTGCCGTTCGTCTGGATCGCGTGGACCGCGATACGCAACGTCCGACGCGCGCCGACCAGGGACGAGCTGCACGAACATCCGCTCTACACCGAACTCGACCCGACTCCGGCTGCATCGCAGAAGGGTTGACGATGACATCCCCCACCGCCGCGGCATGGCTGGTTGCCGGGTACGCACTGGCACTGGTGGCCACCGCCTGGGGTGTCGACGCGATGGCACGGCGCGTGTCGCAGCGCGCCGCGCAGTGGCGTAGCGGCCAATTCCGTTACCACGCCGACCATGACGCGTGGGTGTGCCCGGAGGACCACTGGCTGTGGCCGAGTTCCTTCGATCCGAAGCACCGAGTGATGCGTTACCGGGCCAAGCCCAGCGTGTGCAACAGCTGCCCGATCAAATCGACCTGTACGACTTCGGAGCACGGGCGCGAGATCAGCCGCGAGATCGACCCCTGGCCGCATTCCGAAGCCGGACGCTTTCACCGCGGCATCGCTTGCTGCGTAGCAGCTTTGGGGGTGGTGATGCCGCTGGTGATGCTTGCCAGGCTGCACTCCCCCGCCGACCTGCTGGTACTGATCGGCGTCATAGCCATCGCCCTGGCGGCGGGGACGCCGCTGGCGGGCCATTTGTGGCGTACCCCGTCCAACGCTCCCGGGCACGTGGCGCACCGCTCCGCGCTGGAAGACCAGGCGGCTCTCGCGGTCGACCGCTATTCGACCCGCTGGGGCGCGGGCCGACCGGAGAAGGACGCGGCGACGTGAGCGCGCTGCTGTGGGTGGCCGGGGTGACAATCGCGGTGCTGGTGGTCGTGCTGACATTTCTTTCGCTTGCGGTGGTGCGCGAGTACGAGCGTGGCGTGGTGTTCCGGATGGGCCATGCCCGCCCGTTGTACGGGCCTGGCCTGCGGTGGTTGATTCCGTTGGTGGACAAGATGATTCGGGTCGATCAGCGGGTGGTGACATTGACCATCCCGCCGCAGGAGGTGATCACCCGCGACAACGTGCCCGCCCGGGTCAATGCGGTGGTGATGTTTCAGGTGGTCGACCCGCTCAAAGCGATTCTCGCCGTGGAGAACTACGCGGTGGCCACCTCACAGATCGCGCAAACCACCCTGCGCTCGCTGCTGGGCCGCGCGGACCTCGACACCCTGCTGGCCCAACGCGAGGACCTCAACAACGATCTTCGGACCATCATCGAGGCGCAGACCCGGCCCTGGGGGATCGAGGTCCGCGTCGTGGAAATCAAGGACGTCGAGATCCCCGAATCCATGCAGCGGGCGATGGCCCGGGAGGCCGAAGCCGAGCGTGAACGCCGTGCCAAGGTCATCAACGCCCGCGGCGAACTACAGGCGTCCGACGAGCTGAGCCAGGCCGCCGAGACCCTGTCGAAGAATCCGGCCTCGCTTCAACTCCGGTACCTGCAAACACTTTTGGAGTTGGGCGCCGATCAGAATTCGACCGTGGTTTTCCCACTGCCCGTCGACATACTCACGCCTTTCCTGCAGCGCTCGGTGACACCCCCGCCGTGATCCTCGCTGGGCATCGTCCGGCCGCGAGGCGATGTCACACCTCGACGCGGATCGCCCGTTCCGGGCAGCTCGCTGCGCCCTCGAGGGCCTTCTCCAGCAGGCTGGGGTCGACGTGGGGCTTCACGACGACACAGTAGCCCTCGGCATCGGGTTGGTAGATCTCTGGCGCGTGCGAGTAGCAGACGCCCCATCCCATACACCGGTTCCGGTTGACGACGACCCTTACCAACTCGCTTTCATCCACCTCGGCCGCGGCGAAGCGGGCGCGTACGTCATCCTGCGTGGCGGGCGTGAGTTCCCGTTTGGTCACGAGGTTGACCGCGCGATCCACCAGCTGGGCGTTGGTGGTGGTCCGCGATATCGTCGGGCAATCCCCGATGCCCACCCGGATGCCGAGCCCGCGGTTGAGCGCATGTTCCCAAAGCTCTTGGCGCCGTTCGGCGGAGCTCATCGCATACGGAACGACAACGATCTCGTGGTCGATCCACTTCGGGATGCGCGAGACCAGGTAATCGAGGACATCGGGGTCGGGATCGTTATAGGAGACCCAGCGATCGGAAAAGAACAACTTGATGTTCAGCGGTTGCCGCAAGATCCCGATGCGGGCCGCCAGTATCACCCAGCGCAAGTCGACGTCGTTGAACACACCGATGCTGGGCACCAGGCCCAGCTTGGTGAACCGGTCGAGTTCGGGCGGGTAAGACGGCTGCGAACCGTTCGAATCGTCGAAACCGACCGTCTTGAACTGGTTTTCGTCCTCCTGCCACAGCACACGCTTGACGTGTTGGGCGGGGTCGAACGGCGCGAGCAGCAGTCCCGTACCGGCGGGTGGGTGCTCGGCCAGCGCCCAGATGTGGTCGAGGCTACCGGCGTAGCCCGGGTAGGCCAACGGGTCGACGTCGCGGGCCGCGGCAGCCAGGATGGTGCGGGAGACCTCGTCGTCGGCCCACGCCTGCCGGCCGTCGTCGTAGCGGGCATGGAATTGGACGGCGGTGGCTCCGCGCTGCATGCACTCGACCACGTCGCGCGCCGTCTCTTCGGCGCCGTAGGGCACATTCGGGTTTTCATCCTTGCTGGCGTCTTCGTTGACCCCGACTTCGAGGTACACCTTGCCGTCGTCGCGAAAACTCATTGCGCCGCTGCCCTTTCTTCGCAGATGCCCATCGCCGGCCGGTGGCTGATCGCGGCCCGCGCGGCACATGCCCGCCCTATGTTTTTACAAATGAAATTGTGAAAAGTCTAGACGTCGTCGGGCGCGTTGACCAGAACGGACCGCATGGGACGGCTGGCGCGGCGTAATGGCTTGCCTCACTGCGGCTGACCGCCTAGGGCGGTCCGGCCGAAACCCGCGGTAGACCGCTGCGAATTCCGACTCCGCAGCCACAATCGGCTTACCGCTCGCGATCCGGGGCACAATACAAGGCACCTACCTCTCGTTTCTGCACACCGTTGGAGCCGGCGCATGATCACACTGGACCGCCTGGTGAACGTCCTGGGTGGGTATGGCGTCCGGTTGCGTTGGTCGTCGGTGCCCCGCTCGACCGAGCTGCGCAGCGTGGTCGTCCACGAGCCGCCCTCCGAACGGCCGGTCGTCCGCGACGTTTTGCTGGCCATCGGCGCCGGCTCCCACGACGAGGCGGTGCGCTGGGCGGCGTCGGCCCGCGCGATCGTGGTGGTGCTGCGCGACCGTGACGCACCGGTGACCTTTGACAGCGACGCCGGTGTCGGCGCGGTGATGGTCATCGACGAGGCGGTGTCATGGAGCGCGGTCGCGGCGGTGGTCTACGGCCTGGTGCTGGAAGGTCGCGAGACGGAATCCGGGCGCGGCCCAACCGATCTGTTCGCGCTGGCCGATAGTTTGGCAGACGCGATCGGTAGCGCCGTCGTCATCCACGACCGTCTGTTGCGGGTGTTGGCGTACTCGAGGCTGCAGCAACATGCAGACCCGGCACGGGTCGAGACGATCCTTGGACGGCAGACGCCGGAACCACTACGCGCGCTGTTCGAGGCGCGTGGGGTGCTGGCTCACCTGGCGGTCTCCGACGAGCCGCTGTTTATCGCCGAGGCCCCTGACCAGGGTCTGACCGGACGCATGGTGGTTGCGGTGCGATCCGGCGCGGAACTGATCGGGTCGGTGTGGGTGGCATGCCCGGCGCCGCTGGACGACGCGGCGCGCGGGGCCCTGGCCGATGGCGCGCACACCGTGGCCCTGCACCTGCTGCGGTCACGCGCGAGCGCCGACCTGGAGCGCCAGGTCGAGTCCGAACTGGTGATCCGGTTGCTGGAGGGCGCGGCCGACGCGTCCACGGTGGCGAGCAGGCTGGGCCTGGCGCACAACGGTTTGCGCGTGATCGCGGTGCAGGCGTTCGTCGGGGCCGACCGCGATGCGGCGTTGCTGTTGGCGTTCGAGCGCGCCACCACGGGGTTCGGCTGGTCACGGCCGGGGCGCAGCGCGTTGGCGGGCAATATCGTCTACACCGTGCTCCCCGGCGAGGACGCGGCGACGGCGCGGCGCTGGGTGACGACTTTGCACGCGGCCCTGCCCGAGCGGGTGACGGTGATCGCCGGGATCAGCGGTGTGGCCGAGCTGGCGGACCTCGCCGCCGCCCGCCAGGAGGCCGACGAATGCCTGGCATTGCACGAGATGTCGCCGACCGGCGCGCCGCCGGCCTACGACGAGTCGTGGGACGACATCCTGCTGCAGCGGCTGCGAGCCGCGGCACGCTCAGGGCGCGCCCCGACCCGCGGACCGGTGGCCGAACTGCGCCGCCACGACCAGGCCAACGGCACGGACTACGTGCTCACGCTGCGAGCGTGGCTACAGGCCCAGGGCGACCCGACCGAGGCCGGCGAACGCCTGGGAGTGCACGAGAACACCGTCCGTTACCGGCTGCGCAAAATGGCCGAGCTCACCAACCTGTCGTTGGACGACGCCAGAAAGCGGCTGGCGATGATGATCGAGCTCGCCGCAACCGACACCGACTGACCGACGGGGCTGTCGGGATCCGACAAAGCGCCGCGGCCCGGTTGTCTTGGCTCGGCAAACCCTCTGGCGATCATGCCCGCCATCATGAGGTTGTCACCCGTGGCCGGTTTCAGTGGCGGCGTGTTTCCGGCTGCCGTGTGCGATCGAAGCCCGCGCCGACCCGTCGATAGGAAACATCCGATGAGCACCCACCGTCCCGATCATCTTCGGCCCGCAGGCGACCCGGACGATGGCGCCGCCATGGAGAGCTTCACCGTGCCGTTGCCGCGGGGACTGTCCTCGCGGCTGTTCGGGCACAACCCGCTGATACGCGCCAGCGACCGGCTCGAGGCGCTGATGTTGGTGTTGGTCATAGCAATCTCGCTGCTGGCGATACCTATCGGGGCCGCCGTCGGAACCGCCGTCCACGAGTCCAGTAGCCGCGTTCACGCCGAACAGGCGCAGGGTCGCCGGCAGCTGACCGCGACGTCCATCGGGGACAGCCACCCGCGCAGGGATCTCGAAAGCCCAACGGTGACGGTGCCCGCACGATGGTCGGTCGACGGGATCGAGCACACCGGCGACGTCGCCGCACCCCTGAACGTGAAAACCGGTGACGCGATTGAGATTTGGGTCGACGCCAAGGGCGCCCCGGTGCGCCCAGCGGTGCGGACCGCTGTCGACGCGGGTGTGGCGTTCGCCGTGGCGACCTGGTCCACCATGAGTTTGTTGGCGGCAGGCTTATTCGCCGTCGTCCGCGTCGCGCTCGACCGGTCGCGCTATGCCCGATGGCAACGGGACTTCGACAGCCTGGTCGGGCATCGGTGAGGTGACGGCAAACGCGTTGTCGGTTCGGAACAACGGTTCACGCCCGCGTTGTCGAATTCCGGCAAACCTAGCGGCAGCCACCCACACCACCATGGACCTCACCAGTCAGAAGACCAGCTGCGGAGGTGCGCGATGGGTGGCGTCGAACCGATTGACGGCGGACCCCGATCGGTGATCGTCGTGGGCGCCGGCATCGTCGGATTGTCCACGGCATGGTTCCTCCAGGAACGTGGCGTCGACGTCACGGTGATCGATCGCACCGGCGTTGCCGCGGGTGCGTCGTGGGGCAATGCGGGATGGATCGCCCCGGCGCTGACCCTGCCGCTGCAGCCGTCGGGTGGGCTGCGCGACGAGCTGCACGCCCTTCGCGATCCGGTAGCGCCGGCACAGACGCCGTCGACCGTGGGCGCGCAGCTGGGGGCGTTTTTCATGCAGTTGTCACCGTCTTATCGGCGTTCTTCGCCGCTTCGGGCCCTGCGGGCCGGCGTGGCGCTCAACGAAGACTGCATCGAAGCCTTCGATGTGCTGATCGCCAACGGCGTCGACACACCGGTCACCGACGCGCCGATCACCGCGCTGTTTGGCAGCACCAAAGAAGCGCAGCGCATGCTGCAAATGCTGCAGCAGCTCGAAAACGCCGGACAGCCAATGTATGTCACCGCGCTCTCCGGCGCGGCGTTGCGCGAGCAAGTGCCCTTGGCCTCGCCGGCGGTCACCGCGGGGCTGAACATCAACGGCCAGCGATTCGTCGATCCCCGACGGTTCGTCGAAGCCCTGGGCCGCTCGGTGCTGGCCCGCGGGGCGGCGATGCACAGGCTGGAAATCGAGGACGTTCACGGCTCCCCGGGCGGTGCCGTGGTGCGGCCGCGCCGCGGTGACCCGCTGACCGCCGATGCCGCGGTCATCGCCACCGGTGATCGGTTGTCGCGGTTGGCCGGTCGCTGGCTGCGCGTCCCGGTCCAGGCCCAGAGTGGCTATTCGTTCACCGTGCCCGTGGCACGCCCGATACTGGCGCCCATCTACCTGCCGGACATCCGGGTGGCGTGCACGCCCTACAAAGGCGCGCTGCGTGTTTCGGGTGCGCTGGAATTCCGTCGCCGCCACCAGCCGCACCCACGCGAGCGGGTGGAGGCCATCGCCACCGCCGCCAGTTCCCTGCTGGACGGGGTGGATTGGGCCGCGCGCAGCAATGTTTGGGTCGGTGCGTGCACGGTCACCCCCGATGGCCGGCCACTGATCGGTGAGCTGGCGCGTGGCGTCTACGTCGCCGGCGGGCACGGCATCTGGGGTTTGGCGCATGGCCCGGTGACCGGGCGGCTGTTGGCCGAACAAATCACCACCGGCAAGCAGCCCCAGGCCCTCGCGGAGTTCGACCCGCGGAACAGAACCCTCCGCAACGCCACCCGATAACCCCCACGTCAAACCTTCGGCGAGGGCTCGCCCGCGCCGGCGGGACCAACCCCACATTCTCGCGCACTCGAACGCTGTCAGAAGAAAGGGAAAGATATGACCAGCACTCAACCCGCATGGATTTCGCCGCAGGCCTATGAGCGGCTCCAACGGGAACTGGCGACGCTGCGGGAGTTGTGTGACACCAACGCCGTCGGCAGTGCCAATGACGACAACTCGATCGCTGTCCAACGCGCGTGGCAGGTCCGCATTCGACGGATTCATGAGTTGTTGGTCGACGCGGTCGTCGGTGAGGATCCACCCGACGACGGGATCGCCGAGCCCGGCATGGTTTTGACCATCCGCTACGACGACACCGGCGAGGTCGAAACCTTTCTGTTCAGCGTGCGCGGCGCCGAATACGGTGGCATGGAGGTCTATTCGATCCGATCACCGCTGGGCGCCGCCATCGCCGGTGCGCGTCCAGGCGAGCAGCGAAGCTATACCCTGCCCAGCGGTGTCGCACTCAGCGTCACCCTCCTGAAGGCCGTCCCCTACGGCGTTCACCTCGCGGGCCTCAGCTGACGGCGATCCCATGATTTTCGATGTGATCGACCCGCTGGCGACGATGTTTCTTCTGGTCGCGGGGATCTTTCTTCTGATGGCCGTCGCGTACGGGCGGATGTGATGGGCGAGGCGAGGATCACGTCACGAGGCGACGAGCAGCGGCACGCCCGCGACATTCACCCCGAGATTCCCCGCGGCGCCTCGCGTGGCATGACGACCGCGCTCACCCTTCCTCGGGTTCCTGCTTGGGCAGGCTGGCCACCAGCGGTGTGTCGACGCCGAGCGGGCCGATCTTGGCGGCCCCGCCCGGCGACCCGAGAGGCCCGTCACGGCCCTCCAGCGTGTCGGAAAAGAACGCCGCGTTGTCCGCCTGATACGGCTGCAACTCCTCGGGCAGGTCATCCTCGTAGTAGATCGCCTCGACGGGGCAAACGGGTTCGCACGCCCCGCAATCCACGCACTCGTCGGGATGAATGTACAGCGCGCGGCCACCCTCGTAGATGCAGTCGACCGGGCACTCCTCGACGCAGGCCCGATCCATCACGTCCACGCATGGCTTCCCTATCACATATGCCATGCTGTAGAGTTTACACAAGTGCGGTTGTATAAACCAGATGGAGTGGGCGCCGATGACCGACAACGCGAAACCCCTGGCCGACAACGAACTCGGCGCCGCGCGGCTGCCCAAGGCCGGCACGCGATCGACGGTCCTGGCCGCCGATGCCGGCTTGCCGACAGGCCGATTGCCCGAAAACGCCCGAGTGGCCAAGCGGTCCGGCATGCGCGAACAACACCTGGACTGGAACATTGTCATGCTGCCGCCCGACGGCGAAATCGACGCCCCCGGAACCGAAGTCGACGCCATGATCCACGTGCGGTCCGGTAGCGGCCGGCTCACCACCGCAAAGAACACGATCCAACTGGCGCCCGGCGCCGTGTTATGGCTCCCAGGTCGGGCGCGTCCGCAGTTCATCGCCGGCCCGGACGGACTTCGCTACCTGACGGTGAACCACAAGTGGAAAATCCTGCCGCCGTAGTTGAAGGACGCGATGGCAACAATCCTTGATTCAAGGAAGTTGTCGGCTCGCTGGCTATTTCCTGCGCGGCAGGGACCGATTGGATGCATAGCCTACTGACGGGACGGAGGCGTTTGATGACTTACAACGGGAATATTCGAGTGTGGCGCGGCGACGAGCACGGGGGCGAATTCCACGAGTTCTCCGTCGAAGTCAACGAGGGCGAGGTCGTACTTGACATCATCCACCGGCTGCAGGCCACGCAAGTTCCCGACTTCGCAGTGCGCTGGAACTGCAAAGCGGGCAAATGTGGGTCGTGCTCCGCGGAGATCAACGGCTACCCGCGGTTGATGTGCATGACCCGCATGTCGAGCTTCACCGAGAACGAAGCCGTCACCGTCACCCCGATGCGAGCCTTCCCGGTAATTCGCGATCTCGTCACCGATGTCTCGTTCAACTATGAAAAGGCCAGAGAGATACCGTCTTTTGCACCGCCGAAGGATCTTGGTCCCGGTGAGTACCGGATGGCCCAGGTCGACATCCAGCGCTCGCAGGAGTTCCGCAAGTGCATCGAATGCTTCCTGTGCCAGAACGTCTGCCACGTGATCCGTGACCACGAGGACAACAAGCGAGCGTATGCGGGACCACGCATGTTCATTCGCCTCGCCGAACTGGAGATGCATCCCCTCGATACCGCCGATCGACGAGACCTCGCCCACGATCAGCAGGGACTGGGACTGTGCAACATCACCAAATGCTGCACCGAGGTCTGCCCGGAGAACATCAAGATCACCGACAACGCCATCATTCCCATGAAGGAACGCGTCGCCGGCCGCAGATACGACCCGGCGGCCTGGCTGGGGCGCAAATTCTTTCGCCGGTAGTACGCCCCTCGGCGTTCAGCGCGGGACCAGGCTGTCGAGTTCCGGCGAGTCCGCGCCCGTCAGCCGTCGGTGCATCGCCCAGGCGATGCGGGCGCCCTGGATCTTGGCGCGCTCCGCGATGGGCCCCCGGAACATCTCATCGACGGTGTCGTTCCAGACGGTCAGCCAGCGGACAAAGTGACGGTCGCCCAACGGGATTCGTTCGTGGACGTGCCGGTGGGCGTGCAATGCGCTGCCGCGGTACAGTCCGGCGCGGAACAGCACCGTTTCCCAGAAGTTGGCCATCACCGGGATGTGCGACTCCAGGCCCTTGCTCCGCAACTCCGAGAAGGGTTCGGCGAGGGTGTCGTCGAACATCACCCGGCCATAAAACCGGCGCAACAGCGCCTCGATGTCCGCGCGGGCGACCAGATCTGCGTCCGCCTGGCCAACGGGAACACACAACTCAGTCATGCGCGATCACCGTGGCCAGACACAATTCGGGTTCGACGAACGGCTCCAATTCGACCTCCATCCCCGGCGCCGAACCAACCGGCTTCGTCGGGCCCGCCAGGCCCTGCAGCAGGCCCCGGTGCAACGCGCAGGCCACCTCGGGATGATCACGAGCCAGATCACGGACCGGGCAGCTGTGCAGGCGAATGGTCCGCTGGTCGCCACGGGACGATCGTCGAGCGGGAACCGGTTCGGGACCGAATCCCATCCGTTCGAACATCGTCGTGATCATCGCCGACCGCTGCTCGACGGCCTCCTTCGGTGCGGTGTCGGCGCGAACATGTTGTCCCGCAGCGTCTTCGTCCGGGCCGTCGTCGGTGATCCGTTCCGCCCAGCGCCGGCCGGCGGCTTCGGCGCGGCGGCGCCTCTTGTCGGCGGTGTCACCGAGCTCCAAGGCCAATATTTCGGCAAGGATTCGATAGTCCAGTCGCTCGCGCACCGCGCGGTAGCCGGTGCGGGGCCGGCCCACACCGGTCCTCGTGATCCGGGTCCGCTCGACCAGTCCCTCGGCGCACAACGCGTCGAGATGAAAACGCACCGTCGTCGTGTGCAGCCCAAGCCGCGCGGCGAGTTCGGCCGCATCGACCGGTTCGCCATGCTCGCGCACCAGTTCAAGAACTCGTTGGCGCTGCCGGTTCTGTGCCGCGCGGTGCGGCCGTCCGGCCTCGTCTCCGTGCTGCTCGCCCACCCCGTCCGTCCTCTCGTCCGGTTGCCTTCCAGCTATTTCGATGATATTATTCATTAATAATAGCACCACACGCCCCACATGTCTTCGGTAGCGAACGACATTGGGACACCAGAGAAACCGGAGGTGCGCCGTGTTGGACACCATGGTGGAAGCCCAGGTCATCGAGAACGCGGTCCGGTTGGCATGCCGCGCCCCGTCCCTGTACAACACCCAACCGTGGCGGTGGGTGGCCGATGGCCCCCGGCTGGACCTGTTTCTCGATGTGACCCGTGTCGTACACGCGGATCGATCGATGCGCGAGGCCCACATCGGCTGCGGCGGTGCGCTCGAACACCTTCGGGTGGCGATGGCCGCCGCGGGCTGGAGCGCCGAGGTCGACCGGTTTCCCGATCCGGACAATCCCGCGCACCTGGCCCGGGTGACCTTCGTCCCCACGGACGCAGTGACGGACGAGCAGCGGCGACGCGCCGACGCGATCCTGCGACGCCGAACCGATCGGCTGCCGTTCCTCGCGCCCGTCGACTGGGAATCGTTGGAGGCCGCGCTTCGCGGCCGGCTCGGCACCGGCGCGGTGCGATTGGATGTACTGCCGGAGGAGATGCGCCCGCGGTTGGCCGAAGCCGCCGCGTTCACCGAGTCGCTGCGCCTGTATGACTCCTCGTACCATATCGAACTCGACTGGTGGACAGCGCCGTTCGAAGCATCGGAAGGGATCCCCTACAGCTCGTTGATTTCGGCCGCCGAGTCGGAGCGGGTAGGCGTCAATCGCCACTTTCCCTTCACCCGCAATCTGGACAGGCGCGGCGGGGTGACGCGGGATTTCTCGAAGATCCTGATGTTGTCCACCGAAGATGACAGTCACGCCAACGCGCTGGCGTGCGGCGAGGTGCTGTCGAGCGTCCTTTTGGAATGCACGATGGCCGGTTTGGCCACCTGCCCCGTATCGCAACTGACCGAACTATCGGTCAGCCGTGAACTACTCGCGGCACTGACGGGCCACACCGACCTCCCCCAGGTGTTGATCCGAGTGGGTGTCGCACCGGCACTCGACGCGGCACCACCACCCACGCCGCGGCGCGCGCTCGCCGACGTCTTGCGGCTGACGAGTTGAGTCTCGCCCCCGCGACCACTGTCCTTTGATCCGCTTCTTTGACTACGGTGGTGAAGGGGTCGCCCACAACCGGTGAGGTGAATGCGATGGCATTGAACAGCTTTGGAACCCTGGACCGGCTTACGGTCGACGAGCAGACATACCTCATCCACCGCCTTGATCGAATCGACGGTTCGGCCCGGCTGCCGTACAGCCTGAAGGTTCTGCTGGAAGATCTGCTGCGCAACGAAGACGGCCATCTGGTGACCGCCGAGCAAGTCCAGGCACTGGCAGATTGGGATCCGGCCGCCGAACGTGGGCGGGAGATCGCCTACACCCCCGCCCGTGTCTTGATGCAGGACTTCACGGGCGTGCCATGTGTGGTCGACCTGGTCGCGATGCGCGACGCCATCACCGATCTGGGCGGCGACACCAAGAGGATCAACCCGCTGTGCCCGACCGAGTTGGTGATCGACCACTCGGTGATCGCCGATGTCTTCGGACGCGCGGACGCGTTCAAGATCAACGCGGAGCTGGAGTTTCAGCGGAACGCTGAGCGCTACCAACTGCTGCGCTGGGCGCAGCAGTCATTCGACGACTTTTCGGTAGTGCCTCCAGACACCGGCATCTGCCACCAGGTCAACCTGGAATACCTGGCCCGAGTGGTGTTCACCCGCGACAGCGCGGACGGCCCGCTGGCCTACCCCGACACCCTGGTCGGCACCGACTCGCATACCCCGATGGTCAACGGCCTGGGGGTGCTGGGCTGGGGCGTGGGCGGCATCGAGGCCGAGGCGGCGATGCTGGGCCAGCCGATGAGCATGCTGCTCCCGCCGGTCGTCGGCCTCAAACTCAGCGGCGAACTACCGGCCGGCACCACGGCCACCGACCTGGTGTTGACCGTGGCCGAGCTGCTGCGTCGTACCGGCGTGGTCGGCAAATTCGTCGAATTCTTCGGTCCCGGGGTGGCCAACGTGCCGCTGGCCAACCGGGCCACCATCGGCAATATGAGCCCGGAGTACGGGGCCACCTGCGCGATCTTCCCCGTCGACGCCGTCACGTGCGACTACTTGCGGCTGACCGGCCGCTCCGAACACCAGATCAAGCTGGTCGAGGCTTACACCAAAGAGCAGGGCATGTGGCACGACCCCGACCGCGAGCCGACGTACTCGCAAGTCCTCGAGTTGGACCTGGGCAGCATCGAGCCGTCGATCGCCGGGCCGAAACGGCCGCAAGATCGCATCCCGCTGCGGTTGGCGCCGCAGACCGTGTGCGCGCTGCTCGGCGGGGCGAAGACAACCGAGGAGGCCTTGTCCGAACTCGATGAGGCTTCAGCAGACTCGTTCCCGGCCAGCGACCCGATCGCGTTCGGCAACACCAGCAGCCCTGCGGGCAGACCGCGTACGCCGGACACCGACTGCGTCGAGGGTGAGTGGCTATCGACCGCCGTGGCCGTCGAATTGTCCGATGGCACCCGCACCGAAGTCGACAACGGTCACGTGGTGATCGCGGCGATCACGTCGTGCACGAACACCTCCAACCCGTCGGTGATGGTAGGCGCCGCACTACTGGCCAAGAAGGCGGTGGAGAAGGGGCTGTCGCGCAAGCCCTGGGTGAAGACGTCGCTGGCGCCGGGTTCGCGGGTGGTCACCGACTACTACGAAAAGTCGGGACTGACACCGTATTTGGACAAGCTCGGCTTCAACCTGGTGGGCTATGGCTGCACCACGTGCATCGGCAACTCTGGCCCGCTGATCCCCGAGGTGAGCACAGCGGTGACCGACAATGACCTGACGGTATGTTCGGTGCTATCGGGCAACCGCAACTTCGAGGGCCGCATTCACCCCGAGACCAAGATGAATTTTTTGGCCTCCCCACCGCTGGTGGTCGCCTACGCGCTGGCCGGTACCTTGCACACCAACCTGCTGAGCGACCCGATCGGCACCGGCAGTGACGGCGAGTCGGTGTACCTGCGCGATATCTGGCCGTCGGCGGACGAGGTCGCCACCGTCGTCGGCGACAACCTGCAGGCCGAGATGTTCGCGGCCAGCTACGCCGACGTGTTCACCGGCGACGAGAACTGGCGTTCCCTTCCGGTTCCGGACAGCGACACCTTCCAATGGAATGCCGGCTCCACCTACGTGCGACAGCCGCCCTACTTCGACGGCATGACCCCCGAACCCCAGCCGGTCGCTGACATCACCGCCGCTCGGGTGCTGGCCAAGCTGGGCGACTCGGTCACCACCGACCACATCAGCCCGGCCGGCTCGATCAGGTTCGATTCGCCGGCCGGAAAGTATCTGTCCGAGAACGGCATTGAGCGCAAAGACTTCAACTCCTACGGATCCCGGCGCGGCAACCACGAGGTGATGATCCGCGGGACGTTCGCCAACATCCGGCTGCGCAACGAACTTGCCCCGGACACTGAAGGCGGTTTCACCCGCGACTTCACCCAGTCCGACGGGCCGGTTACCACCATTTACGACGCGTCGGTGAACTACATCGCAGCCGGCACGCCGCTGGTGATCCTGGCGGGTAAGGAATATGGCTCGGGCTCGTCGCGAGACTGGGCGGCCAAGGGTACCCTGCTGCTGGGCGTGCACGCCGTATTGGCGGTTTCCTATGAGCGCATCCACCGCTCCAACCTGATCGGGATGGGAGTGTTGCCGCTGCAGTTCCCGGACGGACAGGATGCCGAGTCGTTGGGACTGACCGGTGAGGAAACCTTCGACATCACCGGTGTGAGTGCATTCAACGACGAGCTGCCCGACACCGTGCACGTCAAGGCCGGCGACATCGAGTTCGACGCCAAGGTAAGGATCGACACCCCCGGTGAAGCCGACTACTACCGGCACGGCGGCATCATGCAGTACGTGCTGCGGAAACTGCTGGGCAAAAAGTAGTCCAAACTGCCCGCCGGACAACACAACTCGATAAGGAGATGCTCATGGCAGACGGAATGTACCCACAGGCCACCCAGGAGGTCTACAACCGTCGCAAAGAACTCGCCCCGCATACCCACGAGGCCTTCGAGGCGTTTTCCCGCGCGGTGTTCGCCGAGGGCGCCCTGCCGGAGAAGACCAAACAGCTCATTGCCGTCGCGGTGGCACACACCACCGAGTGCCCGTACTGCATTCAGGGCCACACCAAGCTCGCGCACCGCAAAGGCGCCAGCGACGAGGAGATCATGGAGGCCGTCTGGGTGGCCGCCGAAATGCGCGCCGGCGGCGCCTACGCCCACTCCACCCTGGCCCTCACGGCACTCGCCAAATAGTCGCATGCCTCCGATCGCCCGCGACCGCGCCGCAGTCATCGCCAAGGTCGAGACGGTTCCACTGCGCATCCCGCTCAAGGTGGACAGCACACCCGGAGCGTCCCTGTGGGGAGACACGCTGACTGCCGCAGACTCGCTGCTCGTCAAGGTGACGACCCGCGACGGGGTCGAGGGTTGGGGGGAAGCCTTCGGCTTTCGCGCCGTCGATTCGGCCAAACTTGCTGTCGAGCAACTGATCTCACCGCTCTGCATCGGCCAGGACGCTGCGCGGATCGCGCCCCTGATGCTGGCGGCGCAAAAGAAGCTGCACGTTTTCGGGCGCGGCGGCGCGTTGACCTATGGGCTCTCGGCGGTCGACATCGCCCTGTGGGACATCGCCGGTAAGCTCGCCAACGCTTCCGTCTGCCGGCTTCTCGGTGGCGGAGCCGCCACCATGCCGTGTTATGCGAGCCTGGCCTGCTATTCGGACCCATCGCTGGTGCGCGCCGTGGTCCGGCAAGCAATCGACGCCGGCTTCCGCGTGCTCAAGCTGCACGAGGCGGGCATGCCGGCAATCCGCGCGGCCCGTGAAGAAGCCGGCCCCGACGTCGAGCTGATCGTGGACGCCGGATGCCCCTGGACCTTGGCCGAGGCCGGTGCCGCCGCTGGCGAACTCAGGCAGATTCGGCTCAAATTTCTCGAGGAGCCGCTGTGGCCGCCGGAAAACTTCGACGGACTGGCCGAACTGCGAAGAAGAACCGGCATTCCGATCTCGTCCGGCGAGAACGCTTCGACCTTACTGGAATTCGAGCGGATGCTCAGCGCGGGGGCGGTGGACTTTGTGCAGCCGAGCCCGGCCAAGATGGGCGGCATCAGCGAGTTGTGCAAGGTGTTTCCCATCGCGGCCGTCCACAACATTCCCGTGATGACGCACTCCTTCTACGACGGCCCCGGGTTGCTCGCGGCGCTTCATGCGACCGCTGCGCTGGGCAACGTCGACTCCATGATCGAGTGGCGCTGGTTCGAGCTGGAAGCGTCCGTCTACGGCGATGCCCTGAGCCCGAAAGGGGGCCGGATTGCGGTCCCGCAGGGTCCGGGCCTGGGAATGGACCCCGACCCGGACGTCATCAGCGCTTACCGTCGGCAGACGACACCATGACGGCGCTCTGGCCAACACACGACGGAACGGTCTAGAGTTTACACAATTGGACTTGTGTAAATGGCAGGCAACAGAAAGAGGTCGAAGATATGAGCATCGCAGAACGGGCCGCACGGACCACCTGGGAAGGCCCGCTGGCATCCGGCGAAGGCACGCTGTCGCAGGGCAGCAGTGGAGCCCTTGATGGGTTGCCGCTGACCTGGGCCTCGCGCACCGAGCAGCCCGGCGGCAAGACCAGCCCGGAAGAATTGGCCGCGGCGGCGCACTCGTCGTGCTTCTCGATGGCGTTGGCCTTGAAGCTGGGTGAGAACAACACGCCGCCACAGCGGCTCGACGTCACGGCCACCGTGACCTTGGACGCGGTCGATGGCGTGCCGACCATCACCACATCGCAGTTGAAAGTCATCGCAAGCGTTGCGGGGCTGGACGCCGAATCCTTTGCCGCCGTGGTCGATCAGGCCGCCGCCCTGTGCCCGGTATCGCGATTGTTCGCCGGCGCCACGATCAGCGTCGACGCCAAGCTCGACGAGACGTAACCCGCCCGTCCCGCGGGCTGACGCACAGGAGGCACGAATGACCAGCCTGACATTATCCGCCGAGCTGACGCGAGAACACCGCGAAATCGATGATGCGATAGAGGCTTTCATCGAAAAGCTCGACTGTGGCAGCGTGCAGCGCGAACTAATGACCGACACGCTGGAGGCGCTGCGCCGGCACATCTACCTCGAGGAGGTCTTCCTGTTCCCGCCGCTGCGCGAGGCCGGGATCGTGATGCCGATCTTCGTGATGATGCGTGAGCACGGCCAGCTGTGGCACACCATGGGCGAGTTGGCCGAGCTGCTCGCTGACGGGAGCGACAGTCAGCGGCTGAGGGATACGTGCACGCAGCTGTTGGACCAGCTTCACCAGCACAACTCCAAAGAAGAGCCGGTCATTTATCCGAACGCCGACACCGACCTGCCGCCGCACACGAGCGCGGAACTGACCCGGTTCATCGAGACCGGACGCACTCCCGAAGGATGGGTGTGCCAGCAGGCCAGTGCGTGAGGCTTTCATCCCGCTGAAGTACCGAAGAAGATTCTCAATGCGCGTGGTAGTGGACCGTGATCGCTGTGAGGGCAATGCCTTCTGTGTGAACATCGCACCCGATGTGTTCGAGCTCGACGACGACGAGTACGCCGTGGTCAAAACCGACCCCATCCCCGCTGAGCAGGAAGCACTCGCCGAGCAGGCCATCGCCGCGTGCCCTCGCGCGGCGCTATCGCGCGAAGACTAGAAGCCACGAGGTCTGGCCTGACTCGTCGAGCCTGCAGCCTTACGAATTACCCTGACAACCAACGGGATTCAGGCTGCTTCTCAAACATGTCGCCACTCACCCCTTGATCAGCCGTAACCGCCACGCCTCCGGCCCGCGCTGCTCGTAGTAGACCTCAAGCCGCCCCGACGCGCGGTCGTTGAGCTGGTGCAGCAATGGGATCGGGTCGTGGGGCGCCACCAGCACCAGGGCGCCGCCGGGCGGAACGGCATCGAACGCACCGAACACGGTGGCGTGCCGGATCGAGTGCGGCACCTCGCGGACGTCGAGCACGGGATCGTCGACATCGGTCTCGCCGCAACCGCAGTTGTGTGAGTGCTCGTCGCCGTTGGCGGAGGGGGCATAGCCGAGGAGTTCGTTAATGCCCTCGGCCACCTCCATCAGGGAGATATCCGGGTCGGCGGCGACGATCGGCAGGATCCGCTCGTTCTCGTCAACCAAATGTGCGTCGAACAGCACCCGCAGGGCGTGGGCGGAACCGGCCGCGCGCACCGGCGGTTCCGTACGGATGCCGTCGACGAGGGAGCCGATGATGCGGTGCGCCGCGATCATCGATTCGATCAGGGGCCGCGCACGTTGGGTGTGGGTGGCGGCCGAGTACAGCCGCTCCTCTTTGGCGGCGGCAATGGGCAGCAGCTGATCGGCCAGGAATGCCAGGGTCGAGGATCGCGCCGACTCGAAGTCCGCACCGCGCTCGAGCGCCGACACCATCGCATCGGTCAGCACCGCGAGCTGCCCCGCGAGCTGCGCGTTGTGGTTGGTGATGGCTTCGACCGCCGCGGCGTCGGCAGCTGTGGACGCCACGATCACATCGTTGGCTGGCATGTTTTGGTTCCTTTCCGTTGAGCCCGGTCGCTCCGCTGAGCGAATGTGACTCATTGCCCTATGTGCATCGTCCAATAATTTACTACAGTAAATTCCATGAAAAAAGAGCCTATCGTCCTGGGCCCCCGCCCCACGCCGGTGCTGGAGGCGCCGGTGGCGCTGTCCGGGCAGCGGCTACGGGTGCTCGAGTACGTGCGCGCCCACTCCCCCGTCCGGGTCGCGGAGGCCGCCGCGGCGCTTGACCTGCACGCCAACACCGTTCGCGAACATCTCGACGCGGTCGTCGAACTCGGGCTCGTCGAACGCTCCATCGCCAGGACTTCCGGGCGCGGACGTCCGGCCACGTTGTATCGGGCGTCGGCCGCCGACCCCGCGGTGGCGATACGTGACTACGCGGGCTTGGCGACCGCGCTGGCCGGACAGCTCGCTCGCACCAGCGCTCACCCGGAGCGCGACGCGCGCGCCGCCGGCGTCGAGTGGGGCCGCGAACTCATCGACGAGTACAGCCAGACCGGCGGTGATGCGCGGCAGTCCGTGCTCGAGGCGCTGGCCCGCCTCGGCTTCGCGCCGGATGACGACCCAGACGCGCTGAGTGCGCACCGAGGCATCGCGCTGCGCCGCTGTCCTCTGCTGAACGCGGCCCGTCGCTACCCGACCATCGTCTGTCAGGTCCACCTCGGCATCGTCGAGGGAATGCTGGAGCGGCTCGGCGCCGCCGACACACCGGGGCTTGGTCTCATCCCGTTCGCCGAACCCGGCGCCTGCCGGCTGTTCTTACCCGATCCCGTTGTGCGGCATGATGACTGACCGAGCCCTCCCGCCCCGGGCGCTGCTGCTGGTGCCCGGCGGGTTCGCGCTGTTGGCCGGGCTTGACGCGGCGCTGATGCTGCTTGGCCTCCCCGCACCGATCGAAACCACCCGGCTGACCGAGGTGCACGGCATCCTGCTGGTGCTCGGGTTCGTCGGCACGGTGATTGCGCTGGAGCGCGCCGTGGCCGCGCAGCACTGGTGGGCCTACCTGAGCCCGCTGTTTCTCGGCGCCGGCGCGGTGTTGCTGGTCACCCGGGTACCCCGCAACCTCGGCGGCGTCCTGTTGCTCGCCGGATCCGCGATGTTGGTCGCGGTGTACGTGCCGCTGTGGCGACGGGCCGCCGATGTGTCGGTTCTGGTCCAGGTCGGCGGTGCCGTTTTGGCGACCGGCGCGGCACTGTTGTGGCTGGGCGGCGTGCCGATCCCCGATCTGTTGCCCTGGCTGTCGGGATTTTTGATCCTCACGATCGTCGGGGAGCGCCTCGAACTCGCCCGCGTCGCCATGCTCGGCACCCGGGCCGAGGCGCTGCTCACGGCGATCGTCGTGGCGATGGTCGCGGCCACCGTCGCCGCGCTGTTGTGGCCGACGTTCGGCTATCCGCTGCTCGGGGCGACGCTGTTGGCGACGGTGGCGTGGCTGGGTCGGTTCGATGTCGCCCGCCGCACCGTGCGCGCGACGGGGCTGCCCCGATACATGGCGGTGTGCCTGCTCGCCGGCTACGGATGGCTGCTGGTACCGGCGTCGACATGGCTGCTGGTCGGCCAAACACCTGCCGGCGCAAGCTATGACGCGGTGGTGCACGCGGTGATGCTGGGCTTTGTGCTGTCGATGATCATGGCGCACGCACCCGTGATCCTGCCGGCCGTGTTGCGCCGCCCACTGCCCTACACCCCCCTGATGTACGGCCCGGCCGCGGTGTTGCATGCGTCGCTGCTGCTGCGACTGGCGGTCGGTGACGCACGCGGCGTCCACTGGGCGCTGCAGGCGGGCGGCGTGCTGAACATCGTCGCCGTCCTCGCATTCGTTGCCGTCGCCCTCAATTCGGCCCTGCGCGCGGCCCGTCGGGTGCCGGCATGAATCGTTCGGGATGGCACCTGCGCGCCGGTGCGGTCGTGTTCGCCTGGCTCGCCGCGCTCGTCGTGGTGGCGGCCGCGCATCGATTCATTCCGCTGTCCGGCTGGCTGTTGGTCCATCTGCTGGCCCTGGGCGCCGCCGGCAACGCGATCCTGATCTGGAGCCGCCATTTCGCTGATGCGCTGCTGCGCCGGCCGCCGGATCCGGCGCGGACGGCGGAAGTGTTGCGTATCACGGCCTTTAACGCCGGTGCCGTCACGGTGGTCGCCGGCATGCTGGGCCGGTGGTGGCCGGTGGTGCTGGCGGGCGGTGTGGTGGTCGCCGTCGCCGCCCTGGCGCACGGCGCGACACTGCTGCAGCAGATGCGCACCGCGCTACCCGCCCGCTTCGGCGTCACCGTGCGCTACTACGTCGCCGCGACGGTGTGTCTGGCCCTCGGCGCGGGATTTGGTGTGGCGATGGCGAATTCGGCGCTCCCCGGCCGCGTCCACGAGCGATTCGTCATCGCGCATGCGGCGGTGAATTTGTTCGGCTGGGTGGGGCTCACGGTGCTGGGCACGCTGGTCACGCTGTGGCCGACGATGCTGCGCACCCGGATGGCCACCGGGGTCGAGGTGGCCGCTCGCCACGGCCTGCCGGCCCTGCTGACCGCGCTGGCCGTGACCGTCGGCGGTGCGGTGGTGGGATCACCGCCGATCACCGGACTGGGCGCCCTCGGGTATCTCGGTGCCGCCGGGATCGTGCTGCGGCCGCACCTCGACGAGATCCGCCGCAAGCGCCCCAACGACTTTGCAACCCTCTCGGTATTGGCGGGTGTGGCCTGGCTGATCGGGTCGCTGGCCTTCGCCGCCGTCGCACTGGCCATCGCGCCGAGCTGGCCGGCGGCGGTCGCGGCAGCCGCTGAACTCACCGCGCCGGTGCTGGCCGGCTTCCTGGTGCAGGTGCTGCTCGGTTCGCTGACCTATCTGGCGCCGGTCGTGATGGGTGGGCGCGCGTCGACGCTGGCCGCCGGCGCAGAGCTCGAGCGCGGGGCGCCGTGGCGGCTCACCGTCGCCAACGCCGGGCTGCTGCTCTGTGTTCTTCCGGCTCCCAGCCTGGTGCGGGTCGCGGCTTCGATTCTGGTGCTGGTGTCCTACGCGGCCTTCCTGCCGCTGCTGGTTCGGGCGGCGTGGCGGGCGCACCGGGACCGCGACAAGCCCACGACCCCGGGCCAGCCGGAGGGGGTGCCCCCGCGCCGGCGCCGCGGCGTCGCCGCCGCCGGACTCGGGGTTGTCGTGCTGTCGACCGCGGCCGGCGTGGCGGCCGACCCGGCGTCGTCGCTCGGTATCGGCACCTCACCCCGGGTGGCCGTGGCCGCCACCGGACACACCACCACAGCGTCGCTCCGAATCGAGGGGATGCGCTTCGTGCCGGACACGGTCGAGGTTCCCGCCGGTGACCGGCTGCAGATCACTCTTGCCAATACCGGCACCGACCAACACGATCTGGTGCTGTCCAACGGCACTCGCACCGGACGGATCTCACCGGGCGAGTCGACCGTCCTGGATGCGGGGGTGATCGGCTCCAACCTCGACGGCTGGTGCGCCGTGGCCGGACACCGACAGATGGGTATGGTCTTTTCGGTCCGGGTGACCGGTGCGCCGATGCCCACAACGCATTCGGTGCATCCCGGTCACCACGGGCCGGCCCCCGGCGCGACGATCCCTCCCGGCGACATCGCCCGCAGCCTCGGTGCCGACCGCGGGCCGGGCTTCACCCCGCGTGACGCCACGCTGCCCCCGGCAACGGTCGAGCATCGCCTGACGCTGCCGGTGACCGAGATCCAACGGGAGGTGTCACCCGGGATCACCCAGCGGCTCTGGACATTCGGTGGCACCGCCCCCGGACCCACGTTGCGCGGCAAGATCGGTGACGTCTTCGAAATCACCCTCGTCAACGACGGCAGCACCGGGCATTCGATCGACTTCCACGCCGGGGCGCTGGCCCCCGACCGACCGATGCGCACCATCCAACCCGGCCAGCGCCTGGTGTATCGGTTCACCGCCACGCGGGCGGGAATCTGGCTGTATCACTGCTCGACGATGCCGATGTCACTGCACATCGCCAACGGCATGTTCGGGGCGGTGATCATCGACCCGCCGGACCTGCCGCGCGTGGATCGCGAATACCTGATCGAGCAGTCGGAGATGTACCTCGGCCGGCCCGGAGGCGAGGCCGACGCCGACAAGGTCGCCAAGGACACGCCCGACCTGGTGGTGTTCAACGGCTACGCCCGCCAATACGACCACGCGCCGCTGACCGCTCGGGTGGGCGAGCGCGTTCGCATCTGGGTGCTCGCCGCGGGACCGAACCGGGGCACGTCCTTCCACGTCGTCGGGGGGCAGTTCGACACCGTGTGGTCCGAGGGCGACTACCGGCTGGGCGGTAAGGGAGGCCCGGGCGCGGGCGGCGCGCAGACGCTCGGATTGTTCGCGGCCCAAGGCGGATTCGTCGAATTGACCTTCGGCGAGCCGGGTCGATACCCGTTCGTGTCACATGCGATGGTCGACGCCGAACGCGGCGCCCACGGCATCATCGAGGTGGCCGGGCGGTGATCGGGCGACCGCTAACCTCGATCTTTCTTGAGGTGGGTTGGTTGTTGTCGATTGGTCGGTTGTTGCCGGTGCGGTGGGTTGGGCGTGGAGCGTCCCCGGCGCTGGGTCGCCGGTTCTCCTGGGTCCTGGGCCGTAGGGATGTTGTGGTGAATTCAATTGAGTGCGGCGAGGTTTCGTTGACCCCTGGTCAGTAGTTCTGACCAGGGCCATCGTCTGCTCAGGCGCAGGATGCGACGGCGTCCGGTGGTGATGACCCGGCCGGCCACCGAAAGCAGGCGCAGGCGCAGTCGTTTGGGTTCCCAGCTGCGGGCGGGGTGATCGGGCCAGGCCAGTAGTTGGGTCCAGGTCAGCAGCTCGTAGGCCAGAGCGGCCAGCTCGAGCCAGATCTCGTTCTTGCCGAAGGCCTGCAGCGGCAGGTTGGCCAGGCCGGTGTCTTTGAGGGTGCGGATGCGGTCCTCGGCGCGGGCCCGCAGTCGGTGGCGTACTTCGAGGTCGGCGAGTCGCCCGCCGGTGGTGTTGGTGGCGAACATCGTGATGCGCCAGCCGTGGGCATCGGTGATGCGCAGTTGGGCACCGGGATGTGGGCGTTCCCGGCGGGCGATCACCCGCATCCCTGGCGGCCAGCCAACGAACGTCGCCGGCAGCCAGCGGGTCAGTTCGGCAACCTGAGCGCCCTCGCGCAGACACCCATCGGCGTCCTTAGCGCGCCGCCAGGCCTGGCGTGGCAGGGCGGCCAGGGCATCCAGCACGGGTTGGCGACCGTAGACACCGACCGAGTAGGACAGACCCAGGTGGTGGATGTGCCAGAGGAATTCCTTGACTCCCGAACCGGTGTCGCCTCGCACCAGCACCCGATCGCGCACCCCCTGGGGCAGTTGGGCCAACGCGGCATCAAGGACCGCGATCTGATCGGCGGCGTCGCTGGCGTTGGCCCGCCCGGGACGCAACATCGCCGCCAACGGCTCCCCGGTACCGCCGGCACCGTGATCAACGAACGCCATCATCGGATGAAACCCGTATCCCCGCTTGAAGTTCGGGGTCGCGCCTTCTTTATCCGAATGCGCCCCGATCAAGGTGGCGTCCAGATCGACGACGACCTCCCCAGCTACAGGAACCGGGCAGCACAGCTGCCACACCGTCGCCCGCGCGCTCGCCCGCGCATGACGGATCGCGGCGATCGCCGCGGCGGGATCCCCGCCGAGAGTCTCCAGCAGCCGGCTGATCGTGGGATCAGAGGCCACCGCACCGAACAACTCCGGCTGAGCACGCAGCAGCGCCGCATCGGCCAAGCAGTCACCGCCGAGCGCGATCGCCACCGCCAGATCCAGCACCATTTTGCCCGGATCGTGGACCGAGCGCGGCGCCCGCCACGACCGCAGCTGATCCGAGAGAACCGACGTCAAGCCGCTGACCTGCGCAGTCTGCACGAGCAGCGCCGCACCAGTCGAGGAAATCAACGACTCGCGACCAGCCTCGACCCTAAACCCACCACAACGGCTACGCTTCACCTACGGAGTGCCTTCCCGCTTGCAGAACATGGACCCTAGACAAGTCACATTTTCTCAAGCAGGACAGGCACTTCCGTGCATCACACGCCCGTCACCACCCCATCTTCACGAAAGATCGAGGCTAAACGTGTTTGGCGACGGTGAGCAGGACGACGGAGTCTTCGACGGCCTGTAGCCCGTGGCGGGTCGGTGGGATCACCAGGTGATCGCCCGGGGCCCCGTCCCAGCTGGTCTCCGGTGACGTCAGGCGGACGCGTCCGTGCAATACCTGCAACGTGGCTTCGCCGGGGCTGTCGTGGTCGGACAGCGCCGATCCGGCGGTCAGGGCGACCATGGTTTGCCGCAATGTGTGTTGATGACCGCCGTACACCGTATGCGCGCTGCGGCCGCTGGCCGCTCGGTGCGCGGCCGCCAGCTGCTCGCGCGCGAGAGCTGTGAGCGAGATCTTGTCCATCGGTCAGGCTCCTTTCTCGTCGCACAGCATGGCACACGGCGACGGCGCACCGGCGGCGACCAACCAGTCATCGTGGGGTCCTGTCAGCTGTTGGCGACGAGCGTCAGCCCTCGGCGACCATGTATTCGTTTGCGCTGCTTACTGATCGCCACCAGGTGGGCCACCGCCAGCTCGATTCCGCGGCCCAGTGCGTCGATGTCGGCCACCGCCTCGTAGTCGGCGAGGACGCCGAAGAACAGGTCCTCGGCATAGCTCAGCATGGCCACTCCGGTTCGCAATTGCATCGCAATCGGCGGGACCGGGAACACGCTGAGCACCCGTTGCCCCATGAGCTGCAACGGCTGACGGGGCCCCGGAACATTCGTTGCCAGGGTGGTGACGCCACGCTGCGGCAGCTGGGTCAATAACCGGACCGCCCACGCGGTCAGGGGAAATGGAATGCGATTGGCCAACGACACGAAGGCGTGGCCCGCCTGGCGCTGACCGTGAGACTTCGTGCGGTCCAAGCGGGAGTGGACTGTCCGCAGCCGCTCGATCGGGTGCTCCTCGTCGACCGGTAGGTACGGCAGCATCACCGACACCCGGTTATCGGTTTTGTCCAACGCGTCGACGGACCGCATGGACACCGGCACCAGCGCGCGAAGCGCATCCGGTAGCGGTGCCTCGCCTCGCTGAACGAGGATGTTGCGGTAGCTCTCCGTGATCGCGGCCAGCGCAACGTCATTGATGGTGACATCGAAGGTCTGGCATACCTGCGCTATGTCGGCGAGTGGCACGCGCGCGACGCCGTACCGGCGCAACGTGGTGATCGGCCCGTTCAGAGACGTCGTCGTAGGGCGCAGCAAGCCCACGGCGATTTCCGCGGCGCCCAACGCTGTGCGGGCAGCGGTCGCCGTGATGGCCGTCGACGCATTCCACAGGCCACCCAGCATGTTAAATGGATTGAGTCCCGGTCTGCTGCGTGAAACCCCTTGCGCTTCAGGTTCTTTAATGGCACGGATATGACTTGCGTAGCTCTCGCCGATGCCGTCATCGCACAGGCCGGCAAGCATGTGGGTGGCGGCAATTCCGTCGGCCATGCAGTGGTGGATCTTGGTGAGCATCGCCCACCGGTTGTCACTGAGGCCTTCGATGATCCAGATTTCCCACAGCGGGCGATCGCGGTCCAGGCGCCGGGAGATCACGTCGGCGGCAAGCTGGAAGAGCTCTCGGTCGCCGCCGGGCCGCGGGAGGGCGACGTGCCGGACGTGACGACCGAGATCAAAGTTTGGATCGTCCACCCATTCGGGCGCACCGAGGTCGAACGGGCGCGTGCGCAGGCGCTGCCCGAATCGGGGGCACGCGCGGATCCGCAGCGCGAGGGTCGTCATCAACTCGTCCCGGTCCGGGATCGGGCCCTCGATCACGGCCAGACCGCCGATTGCCAAACTCACGTGCCGGTCGGCGTCTTCCGCCTTGAGAAAACCGGCATCAAGAGTGGTCAATTGGTCCACGGCCGCCACCTCCCAACTTTATATGCAACTGTTCGTAACACCATTATCCGTTGCGCGGGACCGTCGACAGCAGGGCCAAAAGTCCCAAGTCCGGGCGCTCATGCACCCAGATGGGCGGCGGCACCGGCGTTATCCCCCACTCAAAGGCGTGTCGGCGCCGCCGATAACCCCCGGTGCCGTGAGTTTCAGCGAGTGTTGCCGTCCTGGTGGACATCCGACCCAAGCGCCTTTCGTGCTTGCAGGTGTGCCTATTTAGAGGATATTATTCACTTATATAGACTTTGCGCAAGCAGGGCTCGGTCATCGGAGATCGGAGGCAGTCGTGTTGGATACGGTGAAAACGAAGGCCTTTGCCGAGAACGCCCGGCCCTTTCCCGATGCGCAGGTCGTCGACGCCGTCCTCACGCTGGCAACCCGGGCACCCTCGATCGACAACACGCAGCCGTGGCGGTGGCGGGTGGATCGCACCAGCCTGCACCTCTACACCGATCCGGGCATGCGGTTACCGAGTACCGACCCGGACGGCCGCGACATGATCCTGAGTTGCGGTGCAGCACTTCATCATTGCGTTGTCGCTCTGGCGGCGATGGGCTGGTGCGCCGACGTGCGCCGCCTCCCCGATCCGGCCGACCCCAGCCAGCTCGCCGCCATCGAGGTGTCCCCATCCACACCCGATCGCAACGACCTCCTCCTGGCGGCGGCAATCCCGCAGCGGCGAACCGATCGGCGGAACTACAGCGCACGCCCGGTCGCGGCGCGCGATATCGCCGCGATGGCTGCCGTGGCCGCTCGAATGGGAGTGACGCTGCGCGTCGTCGACGCCCGGGAAAGGCTGCACGAGATCGTCAAGCGAGCCGCGCTGTCCCACGCGACCGACCGAGATTACCTTGTCGAACTCGCCAAGTGGAGCGGCCGATACGGGTCGCGGGCCGGCGTGCCTGCCCGCAACATCCCCGAACACGATTGCGGCGCACCGATCCCCGGCCGCATCTTCGCCGGACCGGGCCTGGCGCAGCCGCCGGGCACCTCACCCGCCGAGGACAATGCCATCATCCTGGTGCTCGGCAGCGAGGCCGATGACCGTCTGGCTCAACTCCGCGCCGGTGAGGCCACCAGCGCGCTGCTGTTGACGGCGACGGCGATGGGGCTGGCGTCTTGTCCGATCACCGAGCCCCTGGAAATCCCGGAAACGCGCGACGCCGTCCGCGACGACGTGTGGGGTGCGCAGGGCTATCCGCAGATGCTGCTTCGGGTGGGATGGGCCGCGGACAGCGCGGCCGCCTTGCCGCCCACGCCGCGGCGCGCGCTCTCCGACGTCGTGCAGTGGTCAGACGTCGTGCAGTGGTCAGACGTGCAAGCGACGTGCACTGCGCGTTAGGAACGGGAAACCAACGTAGGCATGGCCGCCCAGCCGCGGACCGCGGCGGTCTCCGACGGCACCGCGTTGGCCCAGTCGA
The DNA here is from genome assembly GCF_035666375.1 of Mycobacterium sp. 5-140-3-2. NCBI lineage: Bacteria > Bacillati > Actinomycetota > Actinomycetes > Mycobacteriales > Mycobacteriaceae > Mycobacterium > Mycobacterium sp. 5-140-3-2. The sequence continues at coordinate 1,988,614 of NZ_CP142025.1, read as the reverse complement.
CCTCCCACGCCGGGAAGCGCTTGAGGATTTCCTCCAGCGCAATACGGCCCTCCAGCCGTGCCAGCGCGTTGCCCATGCAGAAGTGCGTGCCGGCGCCAAAGGTCATGTGCGAGCGCTGTTCCCGGTGAATGTCGAAGACGTCACCGTCCGGTGCGAAGCGGCGGTGGTCGCGATTGGCCGCGCCGACCAGCATGAGCATCGCCGAGCCCTCCGGCACGGTTTGTCCGTAGTACTCGACGTCGCGGGTGACGTAGCGGGCCATCTGTAGCGCCGGCGGTTCCCACCGCAGGATCTCCTCGATCGCCTGGGGGATCAGGTTCGGGTTCCCCACCAGGTCACGGCGCTGATCCGGGTAGTCGGCCAGCGTCTTACCGGCCCAGCCGATCAGCCGGGTGGTGGTCTCGGAACCGGCCGTGGCGATGACCGTCAGGTACATCAACAGCTCGTCGCGGCGCAGCTTGCGCACCGTGCCGGTCTCGTCCTCGAACTCGGCGTTGAGAAGGTCGGTCATGATGTCGTCGGACGGGTGTTCGGCGCGCCAGTCGACGAACTCCGCGAAGACCTCGCCGGTGGCCAGCGCGTCGACGGTCTTCCCCTGCAGGGTCTCCTCGCCGTGGTCGGTGATCTGCCGCTGCCGGTCTTCCGGGAGCCCCAGCAGCATGCCGATGACGCGCATGGGCATCTGCTCGCCGAGGTCGTTGACGAAGTCGAACCGACCCGACCCGACCAGCGGATCCAGGCACCGTGCGGTGAACTCGCGGATCTGCGGCTCGAGTGCGAGCACCTTGCGCGGAGTGAACACCCGCGACAGCAGGTTGCGGTGAATGTTGTGGATCGGCGGATCCTCGAAAATCAGTGTGCCCGGCGGTATTTCCATGCCCGACTTGATGATCTCGAGCAGGGCTCCGCGCCCGGAGATGAACGTCTCGTGGTTGATGACCGCCTTGTTGACGTCGTCGTAGCGGCTCAGCGCGTAGAAGTCGTGCTGTTCGTTGTAGTACAGGGGCGCCTCTTCCCGAATCCGGGCGAACACCGGATAGGGGTTCATGTTGAGGTCGATGTTGTAGGGGTCGTAGTACAGGTCGGATTCGGTGGGGGCGGTGGGCACGGTCATCAGAACTCCGTCGGGGCTGCAGGGCTGTTCAGCTGAATGGGACCGACGCCGTCGGCGCCGGGCTGCACGATTTCGATGTCGAATGTCGCGGTGTAAGCGAAGTGCTCATGACTTCGCCGACGTCGTTGTGGCTCCCTGCGGCGATCTCGGCAGGCATGACTTGCTCAGCGGTCATCAGTTTCCCGTCGGCCCGTTGCGACAACGCAGTTACACTAGCACAGGCAAATGTAACGCCAGCCGTGCTCACTCACCCCCCGCTGGGCAGTAGGTGGGGCGGCTCATCTCGCGTCCCGTCGACCGGGTGAGGCGCGTCAGACCACGCGGCCGCCCGCACATTGGCGACAGGAATGCTGTTGAAGCAGCGCGATTTTCTACCGCTGGGTGCCTCACGCCATCCTCTTGCTCCAGGATTGATCCCAACGATCGATCGACGCCACCTCATCAAGCGGTTTGCGCCGCACCGCGTGGTGCCCGCCCTTGGGCCAGCCCACCGTGAGCAGAGTCGCGATGAGCCAGTCGTCAGGGATTGCGACCATGGACCGCAGCTGATCCTCGCAGGACCCGTGCCACAGGGTGATCGCCGCGCCCAGGCCTTGCGCCCGCGCCGCCAGCAGGAAGTTCTGGACGGCGGGAAAGATCGACCCTCCCTGCTGTAGTTCGGTGGTTCCCCGCTGCGGCTGGACACAGAACAGCACCAGCACGGGCGCCGCGCCTCCGACGCTCATGTGCTCAGCCATCGCGCGCAGCACGCGCGACTTGGGGTCGTCAGCCTCGTCCTCGGGCATTGAAAGCCGATAGAACTCGGTCATGACGTCCCATGTCTTGTGAGCCGCCGCCGTGACCACGTCGCGCAGAGGGCTCGATCTCAGCACCACAAACTTCCACGGCTGCTGGTTGCCGCCGGACGGAGCCCAACTCGCCGCACGCAGACAAGCGTCGATGGCCTCGTCGGAGACGGGTTCGTCGCGATAGCGCCGTACCGCCGACGCGGTCCGCATGACCTCCCATAGATCCACCGATGCGGGCGGGACCGGTTGTTCGCTCACAGCTTCGCCTTTGCGGGCAGCACGCCCCGCCAGGTTCCACCGCGCACGGGACCGGTGACCAACGGCAGATCGAGGGTGGACAGCAAACCAACTGGTGCGGCCATCACCGCGGGGATGGCATTGAGTTCGCGCATAACCGTCGCGTAGGTCAGGCCGCGCATGTTGTCCCCGCGGCCGTGCATCTCGATGTCGACGGTGTAGGTGGGCAGGCCGTCCACGATGACCCGGTAGCCACCGAGCGGTGATGGATGCCGCGGCCAATCCGGCGCGGCACCGTCGCCCATTCGGGTGATGTGTTCCAGCACAACGCGTTCCTCTCCACCGGCCATTCCGGCGAGCTTGAATCGCATTCCTCCCATGGTTCCCGGTTCGATCCACCCCGACGCCACTTCGTAACGCTCTGTCGCCAACCATTTCTCGATCGTCGTCTCGACGCGATCGAGTGGCAGGCCAACACCATCCGCGACCAGATGCACGGTGGGTCCCCACAACGCGGCGAGGCGGTCGGGGTCGAAGAGCGGCGCCGGATGATCGGGGGTATGCCCGAACCCCATGAAGTCGAACATGATGTCGGGTTGACGGATCGGGCCGTAATCGAGCATCTCGAGCATGGTGATGCCGTCGACACGGCTGCTGAAGCCCGTCATCGTCAGCGCGATCACATCGTTGGCCCAGCCCGGATCGACACCGCTGTTGAAAAAGCTGGTCCCGCCCTCCGCGCAGGCCGCCTCGAGCAGTTCGACGGTTTCCTGGTCGGCAGCGGGCGGATAACACATGGGCACCAACGAGGTACACACCACGTGCTTGCCAGCGCGCAGGCAGCGGGCGATGTCCACCGCCGCGTCGTGGTAGCGATAGTCACCCGACGCGAAGTAGGCCACCACGTCGGCGTCCACCGATAGTGCGGCACCGATGTCCCGCGTGGCGATGACGCCGGTCGCGGGCATCCCGCACAGGTCGCCGGCGTCCTTGCCGTCCTTGGCTTCCGCGTGCACCACGACGCCGGCCAGCTCCAGGCCGGGATGGGCGATGAGGGCACGCAACGCGCCGATGCCGACCTGACCAGGACCCCACAGGATCACTCGTGGCTTACCTCGACCGTCCGCCATCGGCACCCCTTCCGGTCGTCGCCCGCCGACCTGTGAGAACATATCTTCTCATATAGAGATAACACCATTACCGGATGCGGGACGAAGGGTCGAACGGTGAGCGATTACGAATTCTTGAAGTGGGAGACCTTCGACGACGGCATGATCGTTCGGATCTCGCTGAACCGCCCCGACCAGCGCAACGCCCAAAACCGCGGCATGCTGGTCGAACTCGACGAGGCGTTTGCCCGCGCCGAATCCGATGACAACGTCCGCGTCGTCGTCTTGGCCGGCGAGGGCCCGATGTTTTCGTCGGGCCACGATATCGGCTCCAAGCAGGCGCGTGCCGAGTTCGGCCCCGGGCCCGGCCAGCACCCCACCGTGACCATCAACGGCGGTACGCGCGATGGAGCGGAGCGGACCATGCTGCAGGAATGGCACTATTTCTTTCAAAACAACCTGCGCTGGCGCAACCTACGAAAGATCACCATCGCCCAGGTGCACGGCGACGTGTTCTCGGCGGGACTCATGCTGATCTGGGCCTGTGACCTCATCGTGGGCAGCGAAGAGGTGCGCTTCGCCGATGTGGTAGGCACGCGGCTGGGCATGTGCGGCATGGAATACTTCGGCCATCCCTGGGAATTCGGACCGCGGCGCACGAAGGAGCTCATGCTCACCGGTGACGCGATCGGGATCGAAGAGGCCTACCGGCTCGGCATGGTGAGCAAGATCTTCCGGCGCGACGAACTGGCCGAACGCACTCTCGAGTTGGCGCGACGCATCGCGGAGGTGCCCACGATGGCGGCCCTGCTCATCAAAGAGTCGGTAAACCAATCAGTCGACAACATGGGTTTTTACAACGCGCTGCAGTCGTGTTTCGCGTTGCACCAATTGAATCACTCGCACTGGGCCCAGATCCGGGAGGACAAGCTCCCCACCGCCGGCGAGGCGCAAGGGGTGCCGAACTGGCGGAGCGCTCCCCCGGTTGTCTTGGCCGTGAAAGATCAGGTCCGGTCCAGCGTCTAACGTTGTGCCGGTGACCAATAACTCGCCCGCGGCGCCACGCCCTATGGACGTCACCGTTCCGGGACATCTTTTCGCCCAGCTGCCGTTCTACGACGTCGTCGACACCGATGACTCGGTCGTCGTTGACCTGCACAACCGAGGAGACCTGAGGAACATTCGCGGCGCGCTGCAGGGTGGGCTGGTAGCCACTCTCATCGATGTCGCCGCAGGGCGCCTTGCGGTCAAATATGCCGGCGACGGCGACGGCGCGGGAACCGCGGACATGTCCATCCATTTCCTGGCACCGATCGTCGATGGCCCCGCGCGTGCGGTCGCCACGTTGGTGCGCGCGGGAAAACGGATGATCGTTGTTGCCGTCGACGTCTTCGACGTTGGCCGCGACCGACTCGCGGCGCGTGCGACGCTGAGCTTCGCGATCCTTGCGCGTCGCGATTCTGTTCACTCCGCGGCGGCGCCATAGCGCGCATCGGCCACCCGGTCCAATGCGACCGCGGGTTCGCCGAAAACCATTGCCCATCCCCGAACCCGGCGATAGTAAAGCTGGATGTCGCCCTCCATGCCGAACCCGTATCCGCCCTGAATGTGCAGGCTGCGCCGAGTGGCGTCGCGCGCCGTCTCATAGGCGAATGCGAACGCCATCGCAGCCAGTTCGCGAACGCAATCCGGCTCGTCGGCGAATGCGCACGCGGCCTTGAGCCCGAGCAGCCGCGCCCCATCGGCGGCGGTGGCGCTGTCGGCCAGCGGGTGAGACACCGCCTGGAACGAGCCGATCGCGGTTCCGAACGCATGACGTTGCTGGGCGTAGTCGACGCCGATCTCCACGGCCCTCTTGGCCGCGCCCGCCAAAGCCGCGGCGGTCAGCGCGAGCCACAGGTCAAGGGCGCCATCGAATAGGCCGCGCGCCTGCGGCCCGTCCGCAAGGACGACGGGACCATCGTCAATCATGATGTCCGCCAGCGGCATTGACCCAAGGTTTTCCACTATGGTGCGGTTCTCGCCGATCGGCACCACCAGCAGCCGCCCCTGGGTCAGGGCGATGACGTGGTCTGCCACCGCCCCGCCGGGCACCAACCCCAACCGACCACCGCGACCGGTGCGGGGCGCGAACGTGACCAGCTGCTCACCGGCGAGGACCTCATTCAAAAGCCCGGTACCGGCCTCGCCGGACGCCGCCAGCAGCCGCGCGGCAACCTGCGCTTCGATGACGGGAGCGGACGCGACCGCGCGTCCGAACTGTTCGGCAATCAACGCGAGTTCCAGTTCGGGCGCGCCCCATCCGCCGGCCGCCTCGTCGACCGCCATCTCCACCGCCCCCGTCTCCAGCAGGGCCTTCCACAGCTTGAGGTCGAAGCCCAACGGCTCGGCCGCCCGGACTCGTTCGGATGTCGACTCGCGCGCAAACAGCGCGGCGAACGAATCCACCAACTGTCTCTGTTCGCCCGTCAGGCTCAGGTCCACGTTATCGCCCCGTCACGTGCGGATATGGTTACTCTCAAAATTGAGATTAACATTGCCATGCGTACCGTCCTGGGCCGCGTGCCACGACAGATTGGCGTGCATACATGCACTTTCAGCTCGATACGGAGACCGAGACCTACCGCGACGGACTCCGTGCCCACTTGCACGACGTGTTGACCCCCGAATTCGAGGAACGCATCTACCGCAGCGGGGTCGCACACGACGACGAGTTCGCCAAAAGTCTCGTCGACAAGGGCTATTTCGCTCCGGCCTGGCCCGTCGAGTTCGGCGGACAGAGCCGCAACGCATGGGACGATCAGGTCGTCAAAGAGGAACTGATGCGGTATGACGCGCCGGTGTACCTCTCCGAGACAACCAGGATGGTTGCGGCGATCATCCGTGAGATCGGCACCCCCTTCTTGAAGGACCGCATCCTCACCGGAGCCATCAACGGCGACATCACCATTGCGCTCGGCTTCACCGAACCCGAATGCGGGTCGGACGTCGCGGCGGCCGCCACCCGCGCCGTGCGCGACGGCGACGGGTGGGTGATCAACGGCTCCAAGATGTTCACCACCAACGGTCACCTCGCCGACTTCGTGTTCCTGCTTGCGCGCACGAACCCGGACAAGCCGAAACACAAAGGCCTGACGATGTTCCTGGTGCCGGGCGACTCTGATGGCTTTGCGGCACAAGCCGTATGGACGCTTTCCGGGGAACGCACCAACATCACCTTCTACAGCGACGTCCGGATCGGCGACGAGTGGCGCATCGGCGAAGTCGATGGCGGCTGGCAGGTGCTCAGCCTGTCGCTGCAAGACGAGCACGCGTCCGGATGGGGGCCCCACCTGATCCGGCTGCTGCACCATGCCGAGCATTGGGCAACCACCAGCGCGTCCGGCGACGGCTCACTGCCGATCGCCAATACCGACGTCCGGCGCCGGCTCGCCCGCGTCGCGATGGAGGCCGAGGTGTCGATGCTGCTGCAGCGCCGGTGCGTGTGGATGGTCGAGCAGGGCGACATACCGGTGGCCGAGGGGTCAATGTCCAAGGTGTTCAGCACCGAGGCGCTCGAGCGTGCCAGCCAGGACGTGTTCGAACTCGTCGGCCCGGACGGTCTACGCAGCTACCTCGAGCCGACCGCTCCCGAACGCGGGCGGTTTGACCACTCGCTGCGATTCTCGTTGGGCACGACGATCTATGCGGGCACCAGCGAGATCCAGCGCAGCATCATCGCCCAGCGCGGGCTCGGCCTACCCCGTTAGTTTCTTCGGCCGTCCGGCCCGTCCGCCGGCTGCGGCACGCGGCGCCTTGCGCGCCGGCTTGGCTTTGACGTCCGACGCGGGCGGCGTGACGGCCTGTTTGCACCACGCCCACAACTGGTCCTCCGTCAGCTTGGAACCCTTGCCGCCCAGATGAAAAACGCCGATTTGAGCGAGCGCCGTCAGCGTGGTGTTCAGCAACGTGGTCAGCTGCGCGGGGGTCAGATCCGTGCGTACCAATCCGGCCCGAGCACACGACGTGAGGATCTTCGTCAGCAGCTTCAGGTGCGGCTCCCAGACCTTTGCGAAGTCGTCCGGCCGCTCGATCTCCAGGCTCAGGTTGTAGATCGTCATGACCCGGCCCCCGACGGCTTCCGACGACTCCGCGCGGGACAGAACGCCCCGGCAGAAAGCCTCGAGTTGCTCCATCGGACCGTCGGCGGCCGCGACATCGTGGCGAATGTCCTCGGTGAACTGACTCGTGACGTTCTCATAGAGCGCCAACATCAGTTCTTCTTTACCCGCGAAGTGTTGGTAGAACGCTCGCAGGCTGAGATTCGACCTGTCGATGAGGGTCTGGATCGTGAAATCGGCCTTGCCCGACTCCTCTACCAATTCCAGCGCGGTGGCCAGGAACCGCGAACTGCGCGCGAGTGCACGCGCTCTGGCAGAACTCAGACGCCGCTCGATCGTGCGTTGCTGCCACGAGCCGTGCAGCTCGACGTTGTTGTCGACCAATTCCAAGCCGGTTTCGGTTTCGGGACCGGCGGGCTTCTTCGTAGGCATAATGCGGAAAGACTACCCGCCCGACGCGGAAAATGTGCGATCTACCTACACGTGCATGTTGATTCTCACTGCGGGTAAGTGATTACTGCCGGCATCGGCCCCGAAGGTTCGACGGCGGCCCGCACTGGGGCGGTTCTCCCAGAGCCGGTACGCCTCCGAGGAGCCTTGGTCCGACGGCAGTCCAGAGGTGCCCCGGCGCGCCGGGCCGCCTGATGCGGTACCGTGGAAACGGTCATTCTCATTTCTGAATCCGTGTGCCACTCACTGAAGCCATGGGCCGTTTTCGAAGGAGTGCAGCGTTGAGCGCAGACATCCTCATCGTCTCGCCGGACGACCATCTGGTGGAGCCGGCCGATTTGTGGACCAGCCGGCTGCCCGAGCGCTATCGCGACATCGGCCCGCGGATCGTTCGCACGCGCGGGCGCATGGATCCATCCGTCACGTCCGATGTGGCTTTCGTCGAGGACGACGAGGGCCGCGACGCGGACATCTGGCACTACGAGGACGCGGTTATCCCGATCCCGCTCATCAGCGCGGCCGCCGGCTATGAAATCGACGAACTCACCACCGACCCGATCACCTATGACGAGATGCGCCCCGGCTGCTACCGTCCCGCGGATCGGCTCGCGGACATGGACATTGCCGGCATCGAAGCCTCGGCCTGCTTTCCCAACACCCTCGTACGCTTTTGCGGCCAACGCTTCCTGTACGGCAAGGACAAGGAGCTCGCCAGGCTCTGTGTCGAGGCCTACAACGACTTCCAGATCGACGAGTGGGGTGGCAGCTCGAACGGTCGGCTGATCCCGCTCGGCATCATCCCGCTCTGGGACGTCGAGCTCGCCGCGAAAGAGGTCGAAAGGGTGGCCGCCCGGGGGATGCGCGCGGTGTGCTTCTCCGAGCTGCCCTCTCGCCTGGACCTGCCGTCCATTCACAGCGGCTATTGGGACCCGTTCTTCGCCGCGTGCGAGCGAAACCAGGTGGGGATCATGCTCCACATCGGATCGAGTTCTTCGCTGACCAAGTCCTCTCCGGACTCCCCGCATGTCGTGACGAGCGCACTGATGGCCGTCAACTGCACCATCGCCATGGTCGACTGGCTGTTCTCCGGCAAGCTCATGCAGTTCCCCGGCCTCAAGCTCGCGTTCGCCGAGGCGCAAGCGGGCTGGATCCCCTACTACCTGCAGCGTGTCGACGAGGTCTGGGAGGACCGGCGCGCGTGGGGCGGCATACACCCCCTCTTGACCGAACCGCCGAGCAGCCAGGTGCCCGGACGAGTGTGGTTCTCCACCTTCGGCGATCCGGTCGCGTTCCGCATCCTGGATCTGGTCGGGCCGGACCAACTCATGTTCGAGACCGATTACCCGCACAACGACACGAACTGGCCGCGGAGTCTCGAGGTCGCAAACAAGGCGACGGAGGGCCTGGACGAGGAGACCAAGCGAAAGGTGCTGTCCACCAACGCAAAGAACTTCTTCGGGATGGTGTAACGCAGCCGGTCGAGCCCTACAGCGCCTTCCACTGCGGCTGGCGCTTCTCGAGGAAGGCGCGCGGCCCCTCGATGGCATCCTTCGTCAGCGCCACCTTCATCCGGTAATTCTCGGCGAGCAGTTCCGCCTCGTATATGGGCATCGTCAGACCTTTGCGCACGGCCATACGTGAACCACGCACCGCCAGCGGTGCATTCGAATTCACGATGTCGGCGATCTCCCAGGCGCGCGCCATGAGCTCATCGTGCGGGACCACTTCGGTGAAGACGCCCAAGTCATAAGCGCGCTGCGCGTTGAGCTTTTCGTGTTTGCCCATCAGGATCAGCCGCATCGCCACGGGCAGCGGGAGCACACGGGCGAGCCTGACCCCTTCGCGCCCGGATGTCACGCCGATGCTGACATGCGGGTCCATCAACGTCGCGCGCTCGGACGCGATGGTGATGTCCGCCGTGGTCACCAGGTCCATTCCCGCCCCACAGGCGATGCCGTTCACCGCGCAGATGATCGGCTTGGTCATCTGCAGCCACGGCGGTGTCGCCTCCTGCGGGGCGTCCCACTGCCGCATCGAGCTGAGGATGGGTTCGCCCTGGTTGTCGATGCCTGCCGCGTTCTCCATGTCGTGGTCGGCGGCCTTGTTGACGTCGGCTCCGACGCACAACGCACGGCCGGCACCCGTGATGATCACGGTCCAGATATCTTGCGAGCGTTCGATTTCCGCATAAGCCACGGCCAGTTCGGCGATCATCTCGTCGTTGATCGCGTTGAGCACCTCAGGACGGTTGAGGGTCACGCAGGCGGCATGGCCCCTGACCTCGACCTCGATCGTGTCGTAGTGTGTCGCCAAGTCACGGTCCTTCTCTCACACTCGTTGGGGGGTAGTCGTTTCACTCCGCCGCCGCGGGGACGCGCGCGGTCGGGTGAACACCAAGGATGTCGTGGAATCGTTCGCAATAGCGAGGCCAGACTTGCGGGTTTAACAAGCGAGGCGGCATGCGGCCTTCGAAGATCGTCTGCCACTGAGTCGCGGTGGCGACGGCGATGTCCCGCGCGGCCTCCACCGTGATGCCCGCTGTGTGCGGCGTCGCAACGACGTTGTCGAGTTGCAGCAGCGGGTTGTCCTGCCGGGGCGGCTCCTCGTGGAACACATCGAGGCCCGCGCCGGCGATTCCGCCGCTGACGAGCGCGTCGAGCAGCGCCGCCTCGTCATGGACAGGCCCGCGCCGTGGTGATGAAGAAGGCGGTCGGCTTCATCGCGGCGAATTGCGTTCTGCCGATGAGTCCGCGCGTCTCGCTCGTCAGAGGGCACGTAACCTGCACGAAGTCCGAACGTTCGACGAGCTCGGCGAGCGTCACTTGCTGCACACCGCGAGACCGCGCGGTCGTCTCGTCGAGGTATGGATCGAAGACCAGCACCTCCATGCCGAACGGCGCACACAACTCGACGAGGCGGCCCCCGATGGCACCGAGCCCGACGACACCGAGCGTCTTGCCGAACAGCTGAGTTCCCCGCAGGGCCAGCCGATCGCGAAGCGGACCGCTCCGTAGCGCGCGGTCGGAGACGGTGATCTTCTTGGCGAGGTCGAGCATGAATCCCAGAGCGTGCTCGGCCACCGCCTCCGCTCCCGGCCCAGAGTTGTTACACACCGCTATCCCCGCGCGGGTGCAGGCATCGACATCGATGACGTCATATCCGGCTCCTGCCGAGCAGACGGCCAGCAGGCACGGGCAGCGCGCGATCAATGCCTCACCGGCCAGCCACTGTGCGCCGTCGGCCACGGAGGCAACATCGGTTCGCGTGGCGACTTGGTAGCCGTGCGCGGACTCCAATGCCGCCCAGCCTGATTCGGCGGGTGCGGTCAGATCGAGTTTGACGATGTCGATGCCGGACAGTTCCAGGACGTCCGCCGCGGCGGGGTCAGTCCACCGCTCGACGACCAACCGCGGTCGTAGCGCGCCGGTCATCTTTGTCGTGCGCCTTTCATGGCCGTGCCTTGGGTTTGGCCTGTGCCGCCTTGAACATGTCGGCCAGCGCCGTGTCGACGTTGCGGTAGTCGTTGCGCGCGATCGCGCCGTCGCGCCCGGGCACCACGTCGTACCCGAGCCGCAGATCCTTGTTTTCCATGTGGAAGTACTCGCGACCGATCGGCAGCCGACGATCTTCGCGCGGGACCTCCATCCAGGCGCGCAGGAAGCAGCGGGCCTTCTTGGGGTCGTCGCTGCTGACAAAGTCCGACCGGGAGTGGCACATCGCGAAGTTGTTCGCCACGGCCGCTTCCCCGGACTCCAAACGGAATTCGACCTGTTGGTCGACGAGTATGTTGCGCAGCAGTTCGATGGCCTCCTCTTGCTTCGGGGTGAATTCACGCCCGAGCGTCTTCATGGCCGGCAGGATGCTGCTGTAGGTGAAGTTGATGCAGATTCGCCCGTTGATCTGGGAGAAGACCGGGACGTTGTAGGGCGTGACATCGGGCTGGTCATCGGGTTGTTCGCTGCGTCGGTGGTGCGGAAAGCCCTCGTAGAGCACGTCGAGCAGGTCGGGGCGTTCGGCCAGGATCCGATTGTGCGCGGCCGGGCCGCTGGCGAACTGGCTTTCGCCGCCTTGGGCCGCCGGGTAGACGCACAGCAGCGACAGGATGTCGGCGGCGTCGTTGTGCATCGCGAGTTCGGCACGAGACTTCGTGCCGCGAGCGGGCTGCACGCCGCCCGGCAGGATCTCTTCCTGAACGCGCACCATGCGGTGACCAAAGGAGTTGTTCGACACCAGATAGCCGAGGTGCGTGCAGAACGCCCAGTAGATGCGCTCGAGGTCCTCAATCGAATGCTGCTCGACCGGGAAGCCGCGCACGCAGGCCAGACCCTTGCCGAACATCAGATCGTGGTAGAGTCGCGCCAGATCGTCGTCGAGGTCGGGGTGCCGAGCATCCTGTGGCGTGATGTCATCGCGGTCCTTGTTCGCCGTCTTGGCCAGGATCGATTCCAGCGCAGCCACATTGCGGGCGGACAGGTCGAAGGCGAAGTCTTCCTTGCTCGTGAAGTCCGCGCCGGTCCACGCCATTGGGTCGGTGACGCGTTCGGTGTAGATGGCTGTCGGCATCCGGTCCTCCTGGTGTGTGGGCGTCGCTTTCGGTTGTCGATGTCAGTCGTCGCGGTGGCTCTGCAGTCCGCGAAGCGCTTGCGCACGGGCTGAGGCCGCCTCGGTCATCATCCCGACATCGGTCCCCGCCGAGATGAATCGCAATCCCAATCCCACGAATCGATTCAGCAGGTCAACCGACTTTATTCCGGCGATACCGAGCGCCACGCCGTGACTACGACAAGCCGCCGCGACCGATTCTACTGCACTGTGGAAATGCTCATTCTCATACTGTCCATGGATGCCCATTTCGGCGGTCAGATCGCTCGGTCCGATGAGAATCATGTCGACACCGTCGACGGCCGCGATGGAGTCGGCTGCCTCGACGGCTTCCGGGGTCTCGATCATCACGGCCACGACCGTGCGCCGTTCGAGCAGCTCCACCAATTGGGGCGCTGTTCGCGGTGCGTATCCGCTGACCGCGTTGGGACCCGAAATGGACCGGTTGCCGATCGGTGGAAATCGTGCGGCCTGCACGACTCCTTCGACCTCTTGTTTCGAATTTATATGTGGCACAATAACTCCCACCGCGCCGGCGTCCAGGACGCGGGCGATGACACTGGGATCGTTAGACGGCACCCGCACCAGGCCGGAGATCCCCGCGCCGAGCGCGCTCGCGCACAGCATCTGCGCGGTATCCAGGGACGTCGATGTGTGTTCGAGATCGACGTATACCGCGTCGTATCCACACGCCGCAGCGATCGCCGGAACGTCGGGCGTGCGCGCGTGGAGCAGCGCGAGGCACAACACCAGCGTCTCTGCCCGCAAGGCGTCCCGCAGCGCCGTCGTCATAGGCTCACGGTAGCCGACCGAGAATAACGTTTCCACAATATTGTCAACGGTCGTTATCGGACGCCACGTCGATGTGATAACCATGAGCTATGTCATCGAACCGCGTCGCCATCGTCGGCGCAGCCTTGTCCGACTGCGGCCGGGTGCCCGACAAGACCGCCATGGCGCTGATGGCCCAGTCCTCGCGGCGGGCGGTCGCCGATGCGGGGCTCACGAAGGAGGACATCGACGGTTTCGGCGGGCACGGAACATTGCTTCCCCCCGTGGAAGTCAGCGAGTACCTCGGCCTGCGGCCTACCTGGGTCGATGCGACCAATGTCGGCGGATCCTCCTGGGAAGTGATGGCCGGCCATGCCGCCGCCGCGATCGCGGCCGGCGAAATCGAGGTCGCTCTGTTGACCTACGGATCGACCGCACGCTCCGACGTCAAGCGACAGCTGCGCGCGTCGGCTGCCGCGATGGCAACCGGCGGTGCCCTGCAGTACGAGGCCCCCTACGGCGCGACCCTCATCGCCAAGTACGCCATGGCAGCCCGGCGCCACATGATCCAATTCGGCACCACCGTCGACCAACTGGCCGAAGTCGCCGTCGCGGCCCACGAGTGGGCAGCCATGAACGACAACGCATTCGAGCGAGACCGCATCACCGTTGCCGACGTCGCAGCCGCGCCGCTACTGGCGGACCCGTTCACCTCCAAGCATGTGTGCCTGCGCACCGACGGTGGCGGTGCCGTCGTGCTCGCCAGCGAGCGCGTCGCCAGAGATTGCGCGAAGGATCCGGTGTGGATTCTTGGCACGGCCGACGCGGCGTCGCACGTCAGCATGGGCCAGTGGCCCGATTTCACGACGTCGCCGGCGGCGCGCTCGGGGCCACTCGCGTTCGCGCGGGCGGGGGTCAGCCCGGCCGACATCGATGTGTGTCAGCTCTACGACTCCTTCACGTCCACCGTCCTGCTGACCGTGGAGGACCTCGGCTTCTGCGCCAAGGGAGAAGGCGGCCCCTTCATAGAGTCCGGAGCGCTTCGCCCGGGCGGCTCGCTGCCGACCAACACCGATGGCGGGGGCCTGGCGTCGTGTCACCCGGGTATGCGAGGAATGTTCCTCATGGTGGAGGCGGTGCGGCAGTTGCGCGGTGAATGCGGAGCGCGTCAGGTCGCCGACGCCAGGTTGGCATGCGTCCACGCGATGGGGGGCTTTTTCACCCACAGCGCCACAATGATTCTCGGAAGGTAGCGATGACGGCTCCTGATCGCCCCACGATCGACGCCGATGGTCAGGCGTGGTGGTCAGCCACGCAGGACCGGCGGCTGTTGGTGAATGCCTGCCGGTCCTGCGGTCGCAAATCGTTGTACGCCAGGCCGTTCTGTCCGCATTGTTGGGCTGAGGACGTCGAGTTGGCGCCGGCAACCGGTCGCGCGCGGCTCTACACGTGGAGCGTCATCCACCAAAACGCCGCACCTTTCGACGTGCGCATGCCGTACGTGCTGGCGATGGTCGACCTCGAGGAGGGACCGCGGCTGATGACGGTCGTGGAGAATTGCCGCGTCGAAGATTTGCGCGCCGACATGCAATTGGTGATCGCCTTCCGCGACGACGAAGACGGATTCGTCGTCCCGGTCTTCCGTCCCGCTGCCGACTAGGTTCGGCGGCGGGATCTCTCATCCGGTAGTGGCGAGACGGTCGGCGAGCAGCCGCTGCCGCCCGACCGACCGCGCTTCGAGTTTGGAGCGGTCGACTTTGCCGTTGGCGTTGACGGGCAGCGGCTCGTCCCAGAAGACAAGTTCTTCGGGCAGTTTGTATTTCGGCAATCCCTCCGCGCCCAGGGTCCGGGCGATCTCGGCGAGCGAGATCTCGACGCCGGGTTCGAGCACGACCGCCATAGCCAATCGCTCACCGGTGGTGGGATCGGAAACGGAATAAGCGGCGCATTCGCGTATCCCACCGATCCTCGAGACCGCTTCCTCCACTTCGGCGGCCGGGATCTTCAGCCCGTTACGAATCACGATGTCCTTGATCCGGCCGACGATCCGAACCCGGCCGCCGACCACCTCCGCCACATCACCGGTTCGGAACCACTCCCCCTCGAACGCGTATTCGTCGTCCTCGGCGTCGGTGTAACCGAGAAACGTGTGCGGACCCTTGATGCAGCACTCGGTGGGTTCGGACTCGGATCCGACGCGCACGTCGACGTCGCCGAGCGCCACACCGTCGTCGGCATGGCGGATGTCTCGGGGTTCGGTCCGCAGACCGGACGTGCTGACCGGGGTCTCCGAGGATCCATAGGCGCGCATCACAACGATGCCGAACTCGTCTTCGATGCGTTCGACGATCCGCCGGTCCAGCATCGTGCCGCCCAGATACACCGCGCGTAACGGGACGACGGCGCCGCGCGCCACGGCCTGGTCGAGCATCCGGTCGAGCAACCGGTCCGGGCCCCCGTACCACGTCGCACCCGAGCTGACCAGGAGGTCGCAGGTCGCCGCCGGGTCCCAGCGATCTTCCAGAATCACTGGAGCCGCCAGCATCGGACCGATGAACAGCGCCTGCAACACCCCGGTGACCGACGCGAGCGGGCTGATCAAGAAGATGCGGTCGTCGGAACCCAGGCCCGCCGCCGCAATGTAATTCGCCGAAGCCTTGGCCAGCGTGCTCAGCGAATGAATCACGCCCTTGGGCCGAGCGGTTGTGCCCGAGGTGTAAAGCACAAAGCACGGCTCATCGGCTGACCGCACCGGCCGCGGCGGCCGGGTGGTACCCGTTCGGCCATCGTCACCGAGTTCGATCCAATCGCAGAGACCGGACAGCTCCGCGTCGGCGATCGTCGCCCAGTTCGGCGCTACGCCGAATCGTGCACCGGTGCGGGTGAGGATGTCGGCGATCTGCGTCGCCCCGGCACTGCGCGGCACGAGCAGAACCACCGCGTCCACCCGCAGCGCCGCGTGGACCGACACCACCGAGTCCACGTCGTTACCGACTACCGCGACGATTGCGCCACCCGGAGCAAGGCCGGCGTCGACCATCGCTCGGGCGGCCGAGTCGATGCGCTTGTCCAGTTCGCCGTAGGTCAGTTCGGCGCCGCGATCCGCGACGGCAACCCGGGCAGGGTGCCGCGCCGCGGTGGGTCCCACCAGGTCGATCGGCTCCGCCGTCCAGAAACCGGCCGCTCGGTAGCGGGGCCGCAATTCTTCGGCTCTGCGGCGCGCATGTCGTAGCAACTCAGCCGGGCCAGTCATGAGCCTCCTCCGACGCCTCAGATGCAAATGGTTGTTCTCGGTTAGGTAAATGTAACCTCTCACCCATGCATTCAATGACTTTCGACAACCAGGTAGCCATCGTCACGGGGGCCGGCGGCGGACTGGGTCGCTGCCATGCACTCGAGCTCGCCCGCCGCGGCGCCCGGGTCGTGGTCAACGACCTGGGCAGTTCGGTGGACGGCGACGGGGCGTCGATATCAGCCGCCCAGGCCGTGGTCGACGAGATCACCGCGGCCGGGGGTACGGCGATCGCCAACGGTGACTCGGTGGCCACCGAGGAGGGCGGTGCGGCGATCGTGGCCGCCGCGCTGGAGGCCTTCGGGCAGGTCGATGTGCTGGTGAACAACGCGGGGATTCTGCGCGACGCGGCGTTCAAGAACATGACCGCCGAGCAGGTCGACACCGTCATTGCCGTGCACCTCTCCGGCGCATTCAACGTCACGCGGGCGGTGTGGCCGATCATGCGGGCGCAGAATTACGGCCGAATCGTTCAGACGACCTCGGGCACCGGCCTTTTCGGAAATTTCGGTCAAGCCAACTACGGCGCCGCCAAGATGGGCCTGGTCGGCATGATGCACGTTCTCGCGATCGAGGGCGCCCGCAACGGCATCGCCGTCAACGCCATCGCCCCGATAGCGCGGACCCGGATGACGGAAAACATCATGGGTGACGCCGGCAAGGCCATGCATCCCGAGCTCGTCACGCCCGTCGTGGTCTATCTGTGTCATCGGTCGTGCGACCGCACCGCGCACATCTACTCGGTGGGCGCGGGCAAAGTGTCACGCGTGTTCATCGGTGTCACCAAGGGAATCGAGGACACGGCGCTGACCGCGGAGTCGGTGGCGTCGTCTATCGACGAGATCGACGACAGCGCCGCGTTCACCATTCGGGGCGGACCCATCGCGGGCTGACGCGGAAGGTCAGCGGCCGAGGAACTTGGGCTTCCGGCGTTCGGCGAACGACACCAGGCCTTCTTGCAGGTCCGCCGTGCGCGACACCACCTCCTGCGCCCAGGCCTCCTGCTCGAATGCGCGGTGCCGATCCGACTCCGACGACACCGACAGCAGCCGCTTGGTCAGCGTCAGCATCACCGTCGGGCCCGCGGCCAACCGTCCGGCGAGTTCCTCGGCGACCGCGTCGGTGTCGTCCGGCGCGGTCACCCGATTGACCAGTCCCAGCCTTTCGCAGGCGGCCGCGTCGACCGGCTCACCGAGCATCAGTAATTCGGTCGCCTTGCGCAGGCCGACGATCCTCGTCAGGAGGTGGATGGCGCCGGAATCCGGCAGGATTCCACGATGCACAAACGCCTCGACAAGCTTTGCCTCCGTTGACATCACGACGAGATCGGAAGCCAGAACCAAGCTCGCGCCCGCCCCGGCGGCCGTGCCCTTGACCGCCGCGACCACCGGCTTGTCACAGTCGAGAATGGACGCGACCAGCCGCTGCCAGCCCTGCTGAAGCATCCGCGCGATGTCACCCGGACGCTTTTGCACCGGCTCGACGGCGGCCCCGGCGCCCGCCGGTTGCGGTGCGAGGCCGGCCCCGGCGCAGAAGTGCCGGGTGCCGCTGGCGCTCAACAGCACCGCGCGGACGGCGGGGTTGTCATTGGCCCGTACGAAGGCTTCGGTTAGTTCGTCACGCGCCAACGGAGACAACGAGTTTCCCGTTTCCTGGCGATCTATTGTCACCCGCGCGACGCCGTCGGCGCCGATCGCACACACGATTCCGGATGCTTGTTCTGACATCTCGTTCACCCCTGCGTTAACGGCGTTTCCGTTTTTCGGGTATCTTAATTTCCACCTTGTCCGGGCGACGACACGGGCCGCCACAACGAGGAGGCAATCCGATGGGGCAGACGGGGCGGATCACCGACGAGGGATTGGCCAGGTTGCGGGCTACCATCGGCATTGCCGTCCCGCACACGCAGCCACCGCACTACTACCGCCCCAACGAGGACACGTTTCGTCACGTCGCCGAAAGCTACGGTGACGCCAACCCGCTGTGGGCCGATCCCGAATACGCCGCGAAGTCTGTATGGGGAGAGTCTGTGGCCCCACCGGCCCTCGTCGGCGGCGACACGCTGATCGGGGAGGACGAAGTCACGACACTCTCGGACGAGGACCGCGCACTGACCAAGGGCGATCCACTGCGCGGGGTGCATGCCTTCTACGCCTCATCTGCTCGGGAATGGTGGGCGCCGCTGCGCGCCAACCACCGCGTCTTCAGGCGCAATGCCCTGGTGGCCGCGCTCGACAAGAGCAGTGAGTTTGCCGGCCGCGCCATCCACGAATGGTCCGCCCAGGTGTTCCGCGACGACGAGGGCACGATCTTGGGCGGCCAGTACCGCAACATGATTCGCACCGAGCGCAGCAAGGCGCGGGGCCGGAAGAAATACGAAGCCGTCCAACTCAAGACGTGGACCGCTGACGAGATCGCCGAGCTCGACGAACGCTACGGGCGCGAAAGCCCGCGCGGCGCCGAGCCGCGGTGGTGGGAAGACGTCGACGAAGGCGACGATTTGGGGTCGCTGACAAAGGGCCCGCTGACGGTCACCGACATGGTCTGCTGGCACGTCGGCATGGGTATGGGCATGTACGGTGTGCGTCCGTTGAGACTGGCGTGGCGGAACCGGCAGCGCATCCCCCGCTTCTACACGCCCAACGAGTACGGCGTCCCCGATGCCCAGCAACGCGTGCACTGGGAGCCCGACGCCGCGCGCAACGCGGGCAATCCCACCACGTTCGACTACGGGCGCATGCGCGAGACGTGGTTGATCCACTTGTGCACGGACTGGATGGGTGATGACGCCTGGCTGTGGAAGCTCGATTGCGAGTTTCGTCTGTTCAATTACGTCGGCGACGTCCACACCGTCACCGGTACCGTCGTCCGCAAGTACCTCGCCGACGGTGAACGCCCCGCCGTCGACCTCGAACTCGCGGCGACCAACCACCGCGGCCAGATCACCGCGCCGGGACACGCGACCATCCTGCTGCCCAGCCGCGACCGAGGGCCCGTGCGCCTGCCCGACCCGCCGGGCGGCGCGACGAACCTCGGCGAATTGCTGACCGCCGTAACGGAACAGTTCGCCGAGCGCTGAGCACATGAGTTACCGCAGTGTTCCCGGCCTTCTGGCCGAACAGCAGGGCCCGACCCTGCGGCTGACCCTCGACCGCGCCGAACGCCGTAATGCCGTCAACGACGCGATGCTGGACGCGATGATCGGTCATCTGGTCGATGCCGGCACCGACGAATCGGTGCGGGTCATCAGGATCGACGCCACCGGACCGGATTTCTGCGCGGGCGCGGACCTGATCGCCAACAACGCAAAATCCGAACGGAAACCACGCGTGGGCAGCACGCAGCGCCGCCTACCGAACAAGGCAAATCGGCTGATTCCGTTGATGCTTCAGACGCAGGTGCCCATTGTCGCCGTGGTCCGAGGTTGGGCGATCGGCCTGGGCTTCCACATCGCGCTGGCATCAGACTTCTGCGTCGCCGCCGACGACGCCCGGTTCTGGGAGCCGTTCATGGCGCGCGGCTTCACCCCCGACAGCGGCGCAGCCTGGTTACTGCCACGACTCATCGGATTGGTACGCACCCGACAGCTGCTGATGCTCGGCCGGGAAATCGACGGAACGTGCGCCGCCGAGTGGGGCATCATCCACGGCGCCTGCGCATCCGACGAATTGCCCTCGGTGGCCGAACAACTCGTCAGAGAACTGGGTGAAGCGCCCACGGTTTCGCTCGGACTCACCAAGTGGTTGCTGCACAGCGCCAACGGCCTCGACCTTGACCGCCATCTCCAGAACGAGGCATTGGCACTCGAATTGTCGAGTCGTAGTGAGGATTTCAAGGAAGGCTTGGCGGCCTTCCGCGACAAACGCGGTGCAGCATTCAAGGGCCGCTGAAGAGGTTGAGATCATGACGCAACTACCGATCCGCCCTGACACGCCGGTCGACGATGCGGTCGCGGCGGTGCGGCAGTGGATCGAGGCCGAGGTTCCGGCCGCCTGGCGCTCGGCCGCGGCCAAGGACCCCGCGACCCTGCGGGCGGTCCGCAGCCCTGCGGATTACCAACAGTGGTATCCGACCTTCGCCGAATCCGGCCTAGTCGTACCCACGTGGGCGCGTGAACACGGCGGCCTGGGTGTTGGCAACGAAGTCGCGCGCGCGATCGACGAGGTGCTCCGCCCGCTTCGCCTGACGCGTCTGAATCCCTTGGGGCTCAACAATGCGGCGGCAGCATTGTTCAGCCACGGTACCGAGGATCAGCGGCTGCGCTTCCTGCCGCCGATCGTGCGCAACGAGGAGAAGTGGTGCCAGCTCTTCAGCGAGCCTGGCGCTGGCTCCGACCTCGCGTCGTTGGCCACCCGCGCAGTGCGCGACGGTGATTCCTGGGTGATCTCCGGTCAGAAGGTGTGGACCACGTGGGCCGATCAGGCGGATTTTGCGATCCTGTTGGCGCGGACGGATCCCGAACAGCCCAAGCACAAGGGCATCACGTACTTCCTGCTCGACATGCACCAGCCGGGCGTCGAGGTGCGACCGCTTCGCCAGATCACCGGCGAGGCCGAATTCAACGAGGTCTTCCTCGACGGAGCGCGGGTGCCCGACGTCCACCGCGTCGGCGCCGTCAACGACGGCTGGCGCGTGAGTGCGTCGACGCTGTCCAGCGAGCGACAGATGGTGTCGGGTTCGGGCTCGGGTGGGATGGGCCGCCTCGGCGGGTCGAGCGCCGAACGACTGATCATCCTCGCCAGGGAGACCGGACGCTGGGCAGATCCCGTGATCAGGAACAAGGTGATGCGCTTGTGGGCGCAAGAGCGGGTACGCGGCTGGACCAATGAGCGCGTGCGCGCAGCGCTTTCGGCCGGCCAGTCCCCCGGCGCGGCCTCGTCGATCGGCAAGGTGCACCAGGCCACCATCAATCAGCAGATCCAGGACCTCATGGTCGATCTGCTGGGCACGGATGCGATCGCCTGGCCTGCCCACGACGATCCGGACGCTCTGCCGCGGGATGTGCAGGGCATGATGCGCAGCCTCGCCAACGGCACCGAGGGCGGCACCACCGACATCAACAAGAACATCCTCGGCGAACGCGTGCTCGGCTTGCCGAAGGAGCCGGACCCCTGGAAGGGCAAGCCCTGGAAGGACATTCCCCGTTCGTGAGCGCCTATGAACGCTTGATCGTGTCCAAGGCCGACGGGATCGGCTGGTTGATCCTCGACAGGCCCGAGGCGGGCAACGCCTTCGACGCGCTGATGCTCGACGAGCTCGAGGCCGCCTGGGCCGACCTCGATACCGATCCGGACGTCAAGGTGATCGTCAACGCCGCCAACGGCAGGGCGTTCTGTACCGGGATGGACGTGGTCCAGGTCGCGCGGGACAAGGCGGCCATGCGACGACACTCCCGCCGAACCAGGGATGCCGAGCTGAAGATCTCGTCCTGGCACTGCGACGTGTGGAAACCGGTGATCGCCGCGGTCAACGGGGTGTGCGCGGGAGGGGGCCTGCATCTGGTCGCAGACGCCGACATCGTCATCGCCGCCGAGCAGGCGTCCTTCACCGACCCCCACGTCTCCATCGGGCAGGCCGTCGCGTACGAGGCGATCACGCTGCTGCGCAAGTCGCCGATGGAGGCCGTTCTGCGAATGACACTGAGCGGCAAGGGTGAACGCATCTCGGCGCAGCGTGCCTACCAGTTGGGCATTGTGTCCGAGGTGGTGCCGGCCGATCAGCTCCGCGCGGCGGCGGGACGTCTCGCGGCCGCGATCGCCACGAATTCGCCGACCGCGATACGCACCACGAAGAAGGCGCTCTGGCACAGTTTGGAAGTCGGAATGACGCAGGCGCGCAGCGACGCCGCCGAGGAGATCTGGCGGCTCCGCAATCACCCCGATCATGCCGAGGGTGTCCGGGCGTGGCGCGAGAAGCGTGCGCCGCAGTGGCAACCGCTGCCCGACGTAGCGGAGGTTCCATGACATACCACAGACTCATCGTTGAACGACGGGGTCCCGTCGGATGGATCATCAACGACCGCCCTGACCGTCTCAATGCCTACGACGCCGTGATGCGCGAGGAATTTCCCAGGGCGTGGGCGGAATTGAACGCCGATCCCGACGTCCGCGTCATCGTGCACACCGGGAACGGCCGGGCGTTTCAGGTGGGCGCCGATGTCGAGGACCTCGACGGCGAGGCCGTGCTGCAATTCCAGGAGACCATGCGCACACTGGATCTGAAGCTGAGCGCCTGGCACTGCAATGTCGAGAAGCCGGTCATCACTGCCGTCAATGGGGTGTGCGCGGGCGGCGGGCTGCACTGGGTGGCTGACGCCGACATCGTCATCGCGTCGTCGGATGCGACCTTCGTCGACCCCCACGTCTCGATCGGTCAGGTCAGCGCGCTGGAGACCATCGCACTGATGCGAAAGATGCCCGCCGAAGCGGTGTTACGGATGGCACTCGTCGGCAGTCACGAACGGCTCACCGCCCAGCGCGCCTACGAACTCGGCATGATCAGCCAGGTGATCGACCCGCCCGACAAGCTGCGTGACGCCGCCCAGGAGCTCGCCGAGAAGATCGCCAAGAATTCGCCCTCGGCGATGCGCGCCACCAAACGGGCACTATGGGGCGCGCTCGAATACGGCCTCACCGATGCGTGCCGCGAAGGTGCGAAACACCTGACATCGATGTGGGGCCATCCGGACCAGAACGAGGGCCCTCTGGCCTTCGCGGACAAGCGAACTCCGAACTGGGCTCCCCTGGAGGCTGATTCGTGAACCTCGCAACGCTGCTGGACGGTCTACCCGACGTCGCGGTGCACACGGTCGGCGCCGAGGTATCCCGTGACGAGCTGTCGGCCAGTGCCCAGCGACTCGGCAAGCTGCTCGCCGAGTCCGGGCTGGCGACGGGACAGGTCGTCGCCGCGATGCTGCCCAACGACGCCACCACCATCGCCGCGCTGTTCGGCACGTGGCACGCCGGCGGCGTGTACACACCGCTAAACCCCAGGGCGGCCGATCCCGAGATCCTCGCCCAGCTGGAAACGCTGCGCCCCGTTGCCATCATCACGACCCCCGCACTCGCACAACGTTTCTCGACTCATCACCTGCCCGTAATCACCGGCGAGGCGCTGTCGTGGACCAGGGTCGCGTCGTCAGGCCATCCGGCCGGCGAGCCGTGCTACGACGACGACGTCGCGCTGCTGCAGTTCACTTCCGGCACCACGGGACCGCCGAAGCCGGTGCCGCTTCGTCACAGCACGGTGCTCGATCTGATCGACCGGCTGCTGGCCAAACTTCGCGGCACGAAACCTGGCTTGGAAAATGCGTCGGCCCCACCGAAGAGGCCCCCCATGCCGAACCTGGTGCCCTTGTCGTTGTCGCTGTGGGCCGGCATCTACCAGGTGCTGTTCGCGTTCCGGGCCGGTTCGGGCGTCGTGCTGATGGACCGGTTCTCACCGACGGATTTCGCCGCGCTGGTCCGGCGCCACCAGCTGCGATCCACGGTGCTGCCGCCCCCGGCGCTGACCATGGTTCTGCACGACGACTCGCTGGCCGACCTCTCGCCACTGAAGATCGTGCGGTCGATCACCGCTCCCCTGTCGCCCGTGCAGGCGCGCCGGTTCCGCGACAAGTTCGGGGTGATCGTGCTGAACTCCTACGGCCAGACCGAACTCGGGGGCGAGGTGGTGGGCTGGTCGGCCGCCGACGCCCGGGAGTGGGGCGAGACCAAACTGGGTTCGGTCGGCAGGCCGCTGCCCGGCATCGACGTCACAATCGCCGACGACGAGGTGATGGTCCGCACGCCCACGACGGCCGCCCGGAAGATCGATCCAGCCTTCCTGGACCGGCTGACCGACGACGGCTGGTTCCACACCGGCGACCTCGGGTGGTTCGACGACGACGGCTTTCTGTGGCTCGACGGCCGAGTATCGGACATGATCAATCGTGGTGGCCTCAAAGTGTTTCCCGGCACGGTAGAGGACGTCTTGCTGGCCGCCGACGGGGTGCGCGAAGCCGCCGTCGTCGGCGTTCCGGACGAGCGGCTCGGGGAGGTGCCGTGGGCGTTCGTCGTCAGAGGCGATGAGTCGGTCTCCGAGGCCGGCCTCGTGTCGTGGTGTCGAGAGCGTCTGACGCCCTACCGGGTTCCGGTACGCATCGTGTTCGTCGAACAGCTGCCCCGCAACGATGTCGGCAAGGTGGTCAAACGCGACCTCGCTGCGCTCGCGGACGTGTGACCCTTTCCCTCCAACGCCTACGCGACGAAAACGATTGTTCTCATTTCTGAGAGTGATGTTAACGTTTGGTGGCAAGTCGTCACCCCGCTAGGAGGGTCTCATGTGGCAGGAACTGGTAAGACTGGCTGTGACCTGGGCAGTGATGTGTGGCCTTGTCGCATTCTTCTACTGGATGCTGGCCAACATCGGCACCTTCTGATAGACGCAGGAGACACAGTGGACGAGCAGGATCGACGACGCAAACGTGGATTGATCGCGTTCCAGGTCTTCATCTACGGAGTGCTGATCGCGATGTTCGCGATCCAGCTCCAGATGTATCTCACGAGGGATTGGTGATCAATGACGAGTCCAACCCGATCGACCGCCATGGACGAGCACGAGGCACAAACGCGTGAGATGCAACGGCGCGCGGATCGATGGTGCATCGCCGGCACCGCGCTCATGGGCACCCTCGTCCTCGGCATCGTCGGCCTGCCCATATTTTGCCGAGGGATCTATCTGTTGAGAAAGGCGCAGCGCGACGGGCTGTCGGTTCGGCCAATGATGGTCACGCTCATCGGATACGTCATCATCCTCGACGCCGCGCTCAACAGCATCGGCTGGGCGCTCGATTTATTCGCCAACCACGCCCTGATCACCCGCACGGTCTTCACCGCATGGGGCAACCTCATCGACGCCGGCTACTTCTGGCACTACAACGAACTCTGGATCGGCGGAGCCGCTGCGCCAGGCGAGAAGGCCTGGGTCATGGTCTGCGTGCTGATCGCCTTTCCCATGCGCATCGCCGCCGCCATCGGGCTGCTCCAAATGAGACGCTGGGGCCACCAGTGGACGATCGTGACGTGCTGGTTCGGAGTGATCGTGTGGACCGGCTACATCCTCAACATGACGATGTACGCCGACGTCCGCTATACGGCAGTCGGGCTACCGGTTCTCGGGTGGTGGGCATTCAACATCTTCTACGTGACGCCGTTCCTCGCGATCCCGTACCTGCACACCGTCAACCGAGAGATCTTTTCCGACTAGCACCGAAGGAGGGACCGCCGTGTCTAATTCCAGTGTGGGGACCGAGGATTCGGTCGAGCCGTTGCCGGTCGGAACCACCCCGACGTGGGCGCGAATGCACAAATGGCTCAAACGCGGGCTGTACGTCTGCCTGTTCGGGCTGGTCATCGAGGGCTCGTTGACCGTACCTGTGATGGCGGTCTGGTACGGCTGGCCGACGCTATCGCTGACCGAGATCTGCAGTGAGCTCATGAAGGTGCGCTTCTCCGACGACAGTCTCCAGTGCCAACAGCCCTATCCACTCGGTGGGCCCCCGTTCGGGGGAGCACCCGAAGCGGCCGGCCAGCACACCGCCCGCGACGACTGGGGCATCCAACCCAAACCCCGGTACGTACGTATCGGGTTCAGGGAGTTGGTGAAAATTCACGATGACCGCCTAGCGCGCCAGCCGAGTCGATGACGTGGCGTCGTCCACAGTCGTCTTGGGCGCGGCCGACGGTCTGGCGCGCGAGCTGGCAGACGGACTCGACGGCATCGTCGCGGTACCCGGACGTGGGCTGGCATCGGGCATCACCGGAGCGGTCGTAGTCGTCGGTACCGATCCGGCCCCGCGGCCGTCCGACGCGGCCGGCCTCAGTGGCGAGGAATGGGATCACATCGTCGACGGGATGATGTGGCCCGCCCTCGCTGCGCTCCAGCGGGCACGGTCCGCGTTAGCACCGCACGGGGGACGAATCGTCGTTGTCGTGCCGACAATCGGCATGGCGGGCGCGGCCCGACTGGTGGCGTACACCACCGCAGTGGAAGGCATCCGCGCGATGGCGAAATCCGCTGCGCGGCAATGGAAGCGCGAAGGCGTGTCCGTCAACCTGGTCGCGGCCCCTCTGCGACTGTTCACGCCCGAAATGGACTCTTTTACCGCGCACCTCACCGCGGCTGTGGTCCACGACGATTCGACGCTTCTCCACACCGTCGTCGAGGCGGTGAAATTCCTCTTGCGGCCGGATATCGATCACCTCGTCGGCGAGACGATCGTCGCCGACGGAGGGGCGGTGATGCTGCCATGAGCCTGCACGGTCTCACCGCGCTGGTGACTGGTTCGGGCGCCGGGGTTGGCCGCGGCATCGCCATGGCTCTCGCCTCGGCCGGGGCGCACGTCGTCGTCGCCACCCGGTCCGAGACCGGGTTGGCCGTCGCCGAGGAAATCACCGCGCGGGGCCACGATGCGACGTGGGCACGATGCGATGTGACCGACGGTGACGCAGTGGCGGGCGCGATACAGCTGTCCCTGGCGACCACCGGGCGGCTCGATGCCGTGGTGCACAACGCCACGAGCAACGCCTCGAGCCAGCCGCACCAACTGGCTGATGTCGATCGTTCCGTTTGGGGCGACCACTACTCGGTGTCACTTCGTGGAGCGCACTTCTGCGCCGTTTCAGCATTTCCCGCGTTGAAGAAGCGGGGCGGCACCTTCCTCGTCATGACCTCGCCCGCCGGCAGCGAAGGCAGCGCGACCCTGCCGCTCTACGCCACAATGAAGGGCGCGTTGCGCGGTTTCGCCAAGAGCCTCGCGCGGGAATGGGCCCCTCACGGCATCACGGTGAATGTTGTTTCACCGCTGGCATATTCACCCGCGATGACCTTGGCGATAAGCGCCGAGCCGGCGATGGAGGAAAGGCTGGCACGCCGAATCCCGCTGGGACGCATCGGAGACCCCGAAATCGATATCGGCTCAGCCGTGGCATACCTTATCGGTCCCGCCGCTCGCTACGTCACCGGGCAAACCCTCGGTGTCGATGGCGGCCATTTCATGAACCTCTGAGCCCGTTCGCTGCAGATACCAACGTTCGCTATGATTGAGAATCAATATTCTCACGCCTGCTGGAGGTGCTGGTGAGCGACGACAAAGCGTTTGAGGTCTGGGACGCCGACAACCACATGTACGAGACGATCGACGCCTACACGCGATATCTGCCGGAGAAATACTCCGAGGCGCTGAAATTCATCGACGTCAACGGGCGCAAGAAGTTGCAGATCTTGGGCACGGTCACGGAGTGCATCCCCAACCCGACATACGAGGTGATCCCCACACCCGGCGCCTGGTCCGATTACTTCCGGGGCATAAACCCAGAGGGCAAGACGTTGCGGGAGCTCGCCGAACCGATCCGCTGCCCCGATGAGTTCAGGCGGCCCGACCTACGCCTGGCGCTGATGGACCGGCAGGGCGTCTACGGCGCCGTGATGTTCCCGACGACAGCGGGCATGCTCGAAGAACGGACCAAATCCGACACCGAGCTCACCCACGCGGTCACGCATGCGTTCAATCGGTGGTTACTCGACGACTGGACATTCAACTACCAGGACCGGATCTTCCCCGTTCCTGCGATCTCGCTGAACGATCCCGCGCTGGGCGTGCAGGAACTCGAATGGTGCCTGAACAATGGCGCCCGGACGGTATTGATCCGGCCGGCACCCGTTCCGCGCGAGGACGGCACGTCGCGGTCACCGGCGCTGCCGGAGTTCGACGATTTCTGGCGACTGGTCGAGAATTCGGGTATCTCGGTGCAGATGCACAACTCGGACTCCGGCTATGAGCGCTACGTCGACGACTGGGAGGAAGCCACGGAGTTCAACGGATTCGCGCTGAGCAAGCTGCGTGGTTTCATCTACGAGGAGAGCCGAAACATCTTCGACACTCTTGCGGCGTTCATCGCGCACGGGGTGTTCGAGCGCTTCCCCGGGGTACGCATCGGCGTGGTCGAGAACGGCGGCTCGTGGGCACACCGCCTGTTGGACGTGTTCGACCGCGTATACCGCAAGAGGCCATACGACTTCAGCGAGCATCCCTGCGATGTCTTCCGCAGACACGTGTGGATCAATCCGTTCCACGAGGAGGACATGTCGCACCTCGTCGACATCCTGGGTGCGGATCGGGTGATGTTCGGCTCGGACTACCCGCACCCCGAGGGGCTGGCCGAGCCCGCGGATTTCGTCAAGGAACTCGAGGATCTTCCGGAGGACACCAGGGCACGAGTGATGGGCGGCAACCTCAAGGAGCTCATCGGCGTCTAGCCGGGCCCGATGAAGTGCTTCAGCCGAACCGCGCCCGCAGCTCGGTCTTGAGGACCTTGCCGGTGCTATTCCGGGGCAGCGCATCCACGATTTCGAGTCGTTCGGGCGTTTTGTGCTTGCTCAGTCCCCGCGCTTGACAGTGATCGAAGACCGACGAAAGCGTCACCGCCACACCCGGGCGCGCGACGACGACAGCGCAAACACGCTCGCCGGTCCGCTCATCCGGCACCCCGATGATCGCCACGTCGGCCACCGCCGGGTGGCTGGCCAGGACACCCTCGACCTCCAAGGCCGAGATGTTCTCCGCATTGCGGATGATCGCATCCTTGATCCGGCCGGTGACGACGACGTTGCCGTCGTCGTCGATGCGGCCCAGATCTCCTGTGCGAAACCATCCTTCGGCGTCGAACGCGTGGGCATCCAGAGTTGCGTCGACGTAGCCGAGGAAGCACTGCGGCCCCTTGAGCCGCAACTCCCCCTCCGTGCCACGCGACACCTGCTGTCCAGCTTCGTCGACGACCCGTACCGCAACGCCGGGCACCGGTTTGCCGACGGTGTGATCCAGCAGCTCCGCCGGACCGTTCGGCGCCTGAGAGGTGGCGACCGGAAATTCGGTCAAGCCCCACGCATTGGCCACGCCGTCGACCGAAAGCGTTTGTCGCACTTGGTGACCGAGCTCGGCGGTGATTGGCGCACCCCCTCCGACGCAGCCCCGCAGATCGGGGTAGAGCGGTTCGTCGCCATGCTTCGCCTGCGCCGCCATGAAGGCGACGAAGAAAGGCGTCGCGCTGCCCAGCAGAGTCGGGCGGTGCGCCGCGATGGCGACAGGGGTCTCGACGGGGTCGAAGGCGTCGAACAGCACCAGCTTCATCCCGGTGAGCAGGGCCGCGGCGAGCATCGCGGCGCCTCCGATGTGCGAAACCGGAAACGCGATGGGGTTGACGTCGCGACTGGACGCCCCGACGATCCCGATGACCCCTGCCGAACCGGCGATGACCGACCGGTCGCAGTGCCGCGCTCCTTTCGGTGCCGCCGTCGTGCCCGACGAATAGTAGATCCACCGCGGTTCCTCGCCGCCGCGCGGCGGTGGAGGCAGCTCTTTTGGTTCCCCCACCGGCAGCCGAAGCCCGCCGGTGACGGGTGCGTCGTGGTCGACGACCACGACGGACATGGGCCGCTCACCGGCACGTTCACGGGCGAGCTGATACGCGAGCGCGGTGTGGTCGAAGTCGCGCCACAATCCCGGGACGATGATGACTTCGGTCCCGAGTTGTGCTGTCACAAACCGCAGTTCGCTCTCCCGCCATATCGGCAGCACCGGGTTCTGCACCGCACCGAGGCGCGCCAGCGCCGTCATGACGACCATCGTCTCCAGCGTGGTCGGCAGTTGCCAGGACACCACCGTGCCCGCACCGATCCCCCGCTGCGCCAGCGCCGCCGCACAAGTCAGTGCGGAGTCCCGCAGCTGCGCGCACGACAGGCTGCGCCCATAGTCGTCCGCGAGGACAACCCAGTCGGGGTGCGCCCGCGCGGCGGTCTCCACCAGGGACCAGTAGGTCTGCGCCGCAGGACGTGAGGTCATCGGCTCGGCAGGTGCAGTCGGCGCTTGGCAAGAATGTTGCGCATCATCTCCGAACTGCCGCCCGAAATCGTGTAGGCGCGCGACCACAACCAGCATTCCCGCAACCGTTGTTTGGCGTTCTGCACCTCCGGGTCCGCGACCCCGGCGACGGTCGCGGACGCCGCCAACTGGGCGCCGTAAGCCGCGACGCGGTGGTATGTCTCCGCAAAACTCAACTTCGCGATCGAGCCGTCACCCGGTCGTTCGTCGCCCGATGTCAGCCGCTCCACGTGATCGTCGATGAACGCCTTGGCCACTTCGACCTCCACGGCCAACTCGGCGACCTTCTGGCGTATGTCGGCGGACTCCAGCGCGGGTGCGCCGTCGACCTGCGCGTGGCGGGCCACGACGACCAGATCATCGATCAACAGTTCCAGCAGAACGACGTTTCCACCGATGCCGAATCGTTCAAAGTCCAGGCCCGCCATGATGATTGACCAGCCGTCGCCCGCTGCGCCGATCAGGCTCTCGGCACCGACGCGGACTCCGGTGAGGAAGACCTCATTGACCTCGATCGCATCACCGATCGTGCGGATCGGACGAACCTCGACGCCGTCTGCCGAGAGCGGCACGGCGAAGACCGACAGGCCGTGGTGGCGCGACGACGCCGGGTCGGTGCGCATCAGAGCGAGGCCCATGTCGGCCCAGTGGCCGTCGGTGATCCAGGTCTTCTGCCCGTCGAGGCGCCAGCTGCCGTCGTCTTGCCGCGTACCGCGGCTGCGCACTCCGGCGATGTCGCTGCCGGCGTCGGGCTCGCTGAGCAACTGGCACCAGACATGTTCGCTGCGCCGAATCGATGGCAGCAGCATTCGTTTCTGCTCGTCGGACCCGAAGTGCAGAAGGACATGGGCGGCCAGGTTCACCTGGTCCACCGGGCGCGGCGCGCGGGCGCGCAGGATCTCCTCGCTCACGATGCGGTCGTGCAGCGGGTGGTAGTCGTCGCGACCGCCGTATTCGACCGGCCAGTCCGCACCGGCAAACCCCGCCTCGAACAAGCCGGCGAACCACGTGCGCAACAGGGCTTCCTGCTCGGCGGTCTCGGGCGCTCGGTGGCCTTCGCGCGCCTCGATCGCCGGTGCGTGTTCGGCGATGTGTGCCCTGACGCGATGCCTGAACTCGGTCAGCTGCGCCTCGGTGGGCCGGTTGACGAAAGCGCTCACCAGCCGGACACCTCCGCCAGCAGCGCGCGACTCGACCGCGCCGTGCCGATCAGGTGAGAGTTGGTGAAGACGCGACGCAGTTCGTAGTGCAGCGGGTACTCCCAAGTGAATCCGATGCCGCCAGACAGTTGCATGCATTCGTCCACGGCGGCCGATGCTTTCGCCGCCACGAACGCGTGCGCGGCCGCCGCCAGGGCGGTCGCCCTTTCGTCGCCGGAGGCTATGGCGCGCGCCGCTTTCATGATGACGGCCCGGGCTTTGACCTCGAAGACCAGCAGCTCGACGAGCCGGTGCTGAATCGCTTGGAAGCTCGCGATCGGCGCCCCGAACGCCACGCGCTCCCGCAGGTATGCCGTCAGACGTTCAAGGGTCATCGAGGCGGCGCCCAAGGAGTCGGCGGAAACGAGCAGCCGAGCCACGGCCATCAGCTCTGTGGCCCTGCCGGGCGGCCCGATCAGGGTGCTGGGCGCGTCGGTGAGGTCGATACGCCAGACCGTTCTGGTGACGTCAAGCAGGTCGCCGTCCAGCACCGTCCGCGCGGGATCCGGGTCACGAATCAGGTGAATTCCGTTGCGTCCCAGAAGCACAATGATGTCGACTTCATTGCCGCGAATGATCCGTGCGGAGGCGTCCGCGGCGGCGAAGCCCGCTACCGTCGTGCCGGCGAGCAGACCGGGGAGCAACTGTTCCCTCACATCGGCGGGCGCCGAGGCAAGCGCGCCGGCCGACATTGTGGTACCGAACCATGCCGACCTGTCGTTCGCTCGTCCGAGTTCTTCGGCTATGACGCACGTTTCGACGGGACGCCAGCCTGCGCCACCCGCCTCCTCACCGACGAGCAGCGCGGTCCAGTCCATCGCGGCAAGGTCCTTGACGGATTCCTTTTCGCCGCGCTCGGCCAAAAACTCCCGCGCAGACCCGCGCAGCAGGTCGAGGTCGACGTCGTCGTCTGCCATCGGGCGGTTAGCTCCGGGAGAGCAACTGGTCGGCGTTGTCACGCATGATCCGCCGCTTGGTGGCGTCGTCGAGCGGGTCGAGCAGCTTGGCAAATTCGGCCGGCACGGCCAGGCCTTCGGCGTGCGGGTAATCCGAGCCCATCACCAAGCAGTCGTCGTATCCCAAGCCCGCGACGATTCCTGGGATGTCGTCCTCGGGGTACGGCACGACACGGACATGACGGCGGAAGATCGCCGAAGGCCGCTCCGTCAGCTTCCCACCAATCCAAGGCCCGTTGCGGCCCATCCCTCTGCTCTTGTCCATGTGTTTGACGAAGAACGGCACCCATTCCGCCCCGTGCTCGGCGACGAGGACGTTCAGGCCCGGGAAGCGACCGAAGAGGTTGTCGAAGATGAGAGCGGACAACGTCTCCTCGATCGGGCGCTGGCCGTAGACATTCATCCACTGCCACGCCGACATGTGCCAAGAAGCCGGGTCGGAGTTTTGTCCCCAGGCGGGCGAGATCGCATTGAAGTACCAGAACGGCATGATGTGGAACACCAGGATGCAGCCGGCCTCCTGCAAGCGTGCATAAATCGGGTCGAAGTACGGGTCGCCAGGCGATCGACCGTAAGCCGGCCCGGTCGGCAACAGCACGAACTTTGCGCCCTGCGCGATGATGGCCTCCGTCTCGGCGATCGCAGAATCCAAGTCGCGCAACGACATCAGCGCCGTGGCGAAAATTTTGTCTTCGTAGTTGAAACCCCACTCTTCGTCGAACCATCGGTTGAACGAGCGCAGGTTGGCGTACAGTGCCGCTGTGTCGTCGACGTAGTGTTCGGCGGCCAGGGCCATACCGCTGGGATAGATGACCATACGCTCGATGTTCTGCTCCGCCATGACGGCAAGGCGTGCACCGCGCTCGATGAATTCCGGTTGCATGGGTTGCGGCTCGTAGGACTCCTCGGGGTTGCCCGATCCCATCTGCTTGAGCATCTCCTTGAGCGAGCCCGGCCGATAAGCGACATCGAGGCCCAGTCCCCCTTCGCTGTTGAACGTGGCGACCCGATGTCCCGCAAGGATCACCTCGACGCCGTCCGCTCCGCGCACGGTGGTGATCGCCCGGTCCCGAAACTCCTCCGGCAGATAACGGGTGAACGCGTCCCGCGTCTCGTAGCAGTGGGTGTCGCAGTCAAAGATGCCGTAGTCGAGTTTCGTCGTCACCGCTTCGCTCCTTAAGCGCGAGAATGATTATTCTCTATTTTCACAAAACATACTATCCTGATCCGACAATGGCCATCTCGCGCGGGATGGCCAGGCGCCCGAGTGAGGGACGCCGGCGTCAGCCGCGATCGCGCAAAGGAAGACATGACTCCATCAAAACCGCTGTACGACAACATGATCGGGTGGGCACCGCTGAGCGTTCGGTCTGCCGCGTTGCGCATCACAGATCCCGCAGCAGCCCGGGTGAGGCCGAACCGGGAGGCCCGGCGTGCCGTCAAGTGAGGTCGACGAACTTCGCAGCGTCGTCCGCGACTACTTGAGCGCGACATCGCCCAGCGAGACCGTTCGCAAGCTGATGGCGACGGACATCGGGTACGACGAGGCGTCGTGGCGCCAGATGGCGGGCGAGTTGGGACTGCAGGGCATAGTCGTGCCGGAACGATGGGGCGGGGCCGGTGCCGGTGTGGTCGAACTTGCGGTGGTGTTCGAGGAAATGGGACGCGCGCTGGTGTGCTCCCCCTTCTTCGCCACCGTGGCGCTGGCGACCCAGGCCATTCTCGCCAGCGAGGACGACGCGGCGGTGGAGCGGTTCGTTCCTGGGTTCGTCGACGGTTCCACCACCGCGACGCTGATCCTCAACGGCCAACTCGGCGCGTGGGACCCGGATGCCGTGACGTTGCGGGCCGACCGCCGGGGCGCCGGTTATCGGATCCGTGGTGAGGCGCCGCTCGTTATCGACGGTCACACCGCGGACGTCGTCTTGGCGCCGGCCATCACCGACGCGGGCGTGTCGTTGTTCGCGGTACGTGCCGGGCCAGAGGGGCTTTGTCGCACGCCGTTGGCCGGACTCGACCGCACCCGCAAGGTGGCGCGGGTGCAGTTCGACGGCGCACCGGCGGAGCTGATCGGAACAGACGGTGGTGCCGCGAACTTCCTTGCCCGCACATCGGACCTCGCGCTCGTCGCGCTGACGGCCGAACAGGTCGGCGCGGCGCAACGGTGCCTCGATATGGCCGTCGACTACGCCAAGAATCGAATTCAGTTCGGTCGGCCGATCGGTAGTTTCCAAGCGGTGAAGCACCGGTGCGCGGACATGTTGGTTCAGGTGGAGGGCGCGCGATCGGCCCAATCGCATGCGGCCGCAGTGGCCGGCACCGATGATCTCCCGACCGCCGCGTCGGTCGCGAAGATGGTGTGTTCGGAAGCCTTCCTGCAGGTTGCGCTCGACAACATGCGCATCCACGGCGGAATCGGCTTCACCTGGGAACACGACGCCCATTTGTACGTCCGGCGCGCCAAGGCCAGTCAGCTGATCTTCGGCGACCCGGACTACCACGCGCAGCGCCTGGCCACGCTCGTCTCTGAATGAAAGGATCCTCGTGACCGTCTCCTTTTCCCTCGAACTGCCGACTCATCGTGTCGAAACGGTCGATGAGTTCGTAACCGCTGAAGCGATCGCCGAAATCGCGCGAGTGGCCGAGGAGAGCGGGTTCGCAGCCGTCCACGTCACCGATCACCCCGCACCCGATGCGAAGTGGCTCGACCACGGCGGCCACCACGCCCTTGATCCGTTCGTCGCGTTGGCTTTCGCGGCCGCCGCAACGACCGACGTCAAGCTGTTGACCAATGTCTACATCGCCGCTTACCGCAATCCGTTTCTCGGCGCCAAATCGATCCAGAGCCTCGCGGCGTTGTCCAACGGGCGCCTCATCCTCGGAACTGCCGCCGGATATCTCAAACCCGAATTCAAGGCGCTCGGAATCGATTTCGACAACCGCGGCGCTCTGCTCGATGAGGCGCTGGACGTGCTGGACAAGGTGCTCACCGGTGAGGACATCGCCTACCAGGGGACGTCATTCGCCGCCCGCGGTGTTCGGCTGCGCCCGCTGCCGACGACTCCCCCACCGGTATGGGTCGGCGGCAACAGCAAGCCGGCCGTGCGCCGGGCGGTATCGCGCGCTCAGGGGTGGGCGCCGTTCAACACGTTCGGCTACGCCGCCGCATCGCGCACCGCGGAGATCTCGACCATCGAGGATTTGGAGGTCGCGATCGGCTGGGCCAAGCAGTACGCGGCCCAAATCGGCCGCACCGCACCGCTGGACATCTGCTTCTCCGCGGGAAACCTCTTGGAGGACAGCAGATCGGCCGACGAACGTCACGCCATCATCGCGCGGCTCGCTGCCGCCGGGGTCACCTGGTTGACCATCGCCCCGTCCGGCTCCGACCGGAGCGAACTCATCGAACGTTCGCGCGCTTTCGCCAAGGAGTTCATCACGGCATGACCCTTAGGCCATCAGGCTGTCGGCCGCGAACGCGTCCACACTGATCCGGCGATGGGCGAACAGCCACCGACCATTCAGGGGCACAAGAACGTCGCGGTAGCGGCCCCAGTGGTCGAGTCCGATGTCGGTGTGGACCGCGAAGTAACTGCTGACCTCGACCCTGGTGTTTGCCACCGACCCGAACCGAATGCTGGAGACATGGTGGCGGACGTGGGTCGGAGCGCGCCGTGCCGGCTGGCCCGGTGTCGAAGGCCGGGTCACCGCGGCGCCGAGGCCGGCCTCGATTTGCGCGGGCCCCGTCAAGCGCTCGGCACCGCCGGTGAATTCCAGCACTCCCTCGTCGCAGAAACACGCCGCCAGCGCACGAAGATCGAATCGATCGGTGGCGGCGGTGTAGTCGGCCAAAGTCTGCCGTACCGACTCCCGCACTTCAAGCTCCCAAGCCTCCATCGGTCCTCCTCGTGGAAATTGAGTTCCAGCACACGATAACGTCTATTCTCATGCCACAACCCAGCCTTCAAGCCATGCTCGATCCCGCAACCACCGCGCTGGTGACCCAGGAGTGCCAGGGCGGGGTGATCGGGCCGCAGGCCGGCCTTCCATTGCTCGCCGAAGAGGCCCGGCGCGAAGCCATTCCCAACATCGCCAGGCTGCTCGGCGCCGCCAGGGCGGCCGGTGTCGCGGTCGTGCACTGCCTGATCGAGAAGCGCCCGGACAACCGGGGATCGAACAGCAATGCCCGGCTGTTCATGGCCGGAAAATCGTTCGCCGCCGACCTGACTCCCGGCAGCCCCGGCGCATCGGTCCTGCCCGAACTCGGTCCGGTACCCAGCGACCTCGTGCTGACCCGCACCCACGGCGTCGGACCGATGACGGGTACCGATCTTGACTCGGTGCTGCGGAACATGAACATCAAGACCATTGTGGGAGTGGGCGTTTCGGTCAACATCGCCATCCAGAACTTCGCGATGGACGCGGTGAACCGCAGCTATCAGTTCGTGTTGCCGCGTGACGCGGTGAGCGGGTATCCACGGGAGTACGCCGAGTCCATCATCGATAACACGCTGTCCCTGCTCGCCACGGTGACCACCACCGATGCCGTGATTGACGCGTGGAAAGGGATCCCGGCGTCCTGACCCCGTCTGGATGTTGAAAAGCCAAAGTGATAACGTCGTTCTCACTTATCGTAAACGATCATATTCGCTGCTCGGAGGAGGGATAGCCTCATGTCACCCCGGTCTCTGCCGTACCCGGTTTTCGACATCGACAACCACATGTACGAGACGACGGACGCGCTCACCAAGTACCTGCCGAAGGAGCACCGCGGAAAGGTCGGCTACGTCGAGGTCAACGGCCGACCCAAACTCGTCGTCAAGGACCACATCAGCCACATGATCCCCAACCCGACGTTCGAGCGAGTCGCCAGGCCGGGCAGCGCGGAGGACTATTTCCTGGGCAACAATCCCGAAGGCCTCAACTTCCGCGAATTCATCGGCGAGGCAATGGATGTCATCCCGGCATACCAGTCACCCGCGCCGCGACTGGAACTGATGGACGAACTCGGCATCGATCAGTGCGTCATGTATCCGACGCTCGCCAGTCTCATCGAGGAACGCACGACCGACGACGTCATCCTCACGCACGCGATCATTCATGCGCTCAACGAGTGGATGCACGAGCACTGGACGTTCAACTACCACGACCGGATCTTCGCCACCCCCGTGATCTGCCTGCCCCTGGTGGACGAAGCCATCAAGGAATTCCACTGGGGCCTCGAGCGCGGCATGAAGACATTCCTGGTGCGGCCCGCACCCGTGCCCAGCCGGTTCGGCGGTTCGCGCTCCATGGGCCTCCCCGAGTTCGACCCGTTCTGGGAAGAGGTCGTCAACGCCGGCATGCCGGTCACCATGCACGCCTCGGACAGCGGCTACCAAAAACACCTCATGGAGTGGGAAGGCGGCGACGAGTATCTGTCCTTCAAGCCGAGCGCGTTACGCGAAGTCGTGATGGGCCACCGCGCCATCGAGGACACCCTGGCCGCGATGATCTGCCACGGCGCGTTGTCGCGCTTCCCCGATCTGAAGATCTTCTGCGTCGAGAACGGCAGCGGGTGGGTCCGCAATCTGCTCGAGCAGCTCAACACCGCGTACAAGATCATGCCCAAGGAGTTCGACGAGCACCCGGTCGAGGTGTTCAAGCGAAACATCTACATCCATCCGTTCCTCGAGGACGACCTCAAGGGGATTATCGACATCATGGGCGAGGATCACGTGATGTTCGGCTCCGATTTCCCGCACCCCGAGGGCATCGGTGATCCGCTGAGCTTTGTCGACCGGCTCGACGGTGTCTCCGAGGCCGCCAAGGCGAAGATCATGGGAGGCAACGCTATCGAGCAGTTGGGGCTCAAGGTTCCGGCATGACCCGGGCGCGCACATCCCCGAAGGTTTACGACGGAATCGCCGACTTCGAGGCTCACGTCGGCGAGCACCTTGGTTTCAGCGACTGGCGCCAGGTCACGCAGAAGGAAATCGACTTGTTCGCCGAGGCGACCGGTGACCATCAATGGATCCATGTCGACCCTGAGAAGGCGGCCGCCGGTCCCTACGGCAAGACCATCGCCCACGGCTATCTGACCTTGTCGCTGGTACCCATTCTCGTGCAACAGATCTACCGGGTAACCGGCTTGGCGATGCAAGTCAATTACGGAAGCGACAAGCTGCGCTTCCCCGCCCCGGTACCGGTCGATTCCCGCATCAGGGCTGGCGCCGAACTGCTCAAGGTTGAGCGCAACGACAAAGGCGGCCGGGCCACGGTTCGCGTCACCGTCGAAGTGGAGGGCAGCGATCGCCCGGCGTGCGTCGTCGACACGATCGCCGCGATGATCGACGCCTGACCGAACGGGCCGAGTTCATCGACTATGCGTTGAGAACGCGTTCCCCGATCACTCGTTGCTCCCGCAACGCGGCAATCTCCTGAGCGGAAAGTCCAAGCGCTCCAAGCACCTCGGCGTTGTGCTGCCCGAGTGTCGGCGCGGCGGCCCTGTGCTGGTGTATGGGTCCCGGCGAGATGCGAAAAGGCCAGCCGGGAAACCTCTGTCGGCCGGTGATCGAATGGTCCAGGTCCTGATAGAAGCCGCGCGCGTCGAGTTGCTCGACGTCATACATCCGATCGGCCGTCAACAGTCGCTCGGCGGGCACACCATGCCGGCCAAACGTCGCCACGACCTCCTCCGCGGTTCGCTCGCACGTCCAATTCGCCAGTACCTCGTCGAATTCGTCGTGGTGTTCCCGGCGCGCTGCAGCGGAGGCGAATCTCGGGTCGTCGCGCAGGTCGGGGCGGTCAATGGCGTCCAGCACCGCTCGCCAGTCATCGTCATGACGCACCGAGAGCGCGACCCACTCGTCGACATTGCCGGTCGAATAGACGCCCTGCGCGTATTCGCGGTGGCGGTTTCCCTCACGCGGGCGCACCGATCCCGTCAACGAGTATTCGATGACGGGTTCGGCTGTCACCGCCGCGCCGACCTCGATTTGCGCCGCCTCGATCAGCTGCCCCTCGCCGGTGGACCGCCTGTGCTCGAGGGCGGCCAGCAGCGCGACGCAGGCGTGTACGCCGGCGATCGGGTCGGCGGGCCCCTGCAGATTGCACGGCGGGCCGTCCGCATAACCGGTCGCGGCCGACATGCCTGACACCTGTTCGATGTTCAGCGCCCAGCCCACGTAGTCGCGCCACGGCCCCTGGAGCCCGAACCCGGGCATCCGCACCATGATCACGCCGGGATTGACCCGCGCGATGGAGTCGTAATCCAGTCCGAATTGTTCGACGACGCGCGGCGAGAAGTTCTCCACCACCACGTCGGCCTCCGCAGCCAGTCGCAGCGCCAACTCTCGACCGGTGGCAGAGGTGAGATCCAGCGTGATGTCGCGCTTGTTGAGATTGGTTCCCTGCCACAGCGGCCCGCGCTCGTACCAGTCGTCGCCCTCGCGCAGCAGCGAGCCCGAGTAGCGGTGTCCGTCGGGCCGCTGAATGGATTCGACCTTGATCACGTCCGCCCCGAACGCACCGAGGTAGCACGTCAGATACGCGCCCGCCCAGAAAGTGCTCAAGTCGAAGACCTTCAACCCGGCGAACGGCAAAGAGACGTCGGCGACGTCACCCGTCGGGCGCGGTGCGTCGCGCTTGCTCCACTTGGCCTGCGCTCCGTTTGTTCGGAGGGCGGGAGCGGGCAATGGCGGCGGTACCGGGGTCTTCGAGAGCCGGAACGGCGCGCCTGGCCTGGTGAATCGCCATCCGTCGGTGGCCGCGTCGACGAAAAACCCTCGCTCCGCATACTGCGGGCAGCCCAGGATCGTGTCGCCGTCGGTGATCGGCGCCGCGGGTATGCGCATGGCCTGGCTCAATTCGACCAGATCGGCGACGGACATCGATTCCAGGAACGGCTGGGCCTTGGCGAAGAACTCGTCGCGCTCGGGCCCGCCGAGCATGATCGCGAGCTGGTGGTCGCCGAACTCGGGCAACCCGACCATCGCGCAGACGTCCAGCCAATGCTGACCGGTCAGGCAGTTGATCCCGATCCAGCCGTCGGAGGCACGCACAATACCCAGCATCGGCGCGGCTTTGGAATTCGTCGGCAAGCCAAGGCTTTTCAAGCGGGCGGCCATCAGCATGGGATAGGGCAGCGTCGCCAACAGCGACTCGAACATCGACACGTCCACCTCGACCGGCCGGTGCGTTTCGGCCGTGGCGACGCGTAGGGCCGTCAGCGCGCCGAGGGCCGCGTATCCGCCCGCGATGTATTCCGGGATGCGGGCGCCGGCCTGTAGCGGCGCCCGGCCGGGCTCGCGCACGTTGATCCAACCCGCCGCCGCCTGCAGGGTCAGCGGAGTCGTCACCCGGTCACGCAGTGGCCCCTCCTGGCCGAAGCTGGAGATCCGGACCACGACGAGATCCGGGTTGACCCGGGCCAGGGTTTGCGCGTCCAGACCCCACGCCCGGCGCTCAGGTGCGCCCCCCGGTAAGTCTTCGACCAGGACATCCGCCTGCGAGATCATCTCGCGCAGGACCTCAAGGCCACGTTCCTGCGCGAAATCAACCGTGGCGCCGCACTTTCCGGCGTTCAGGTACTCGAACAGCCCGCTTCGCTCCGGATGAGGGCCCTCTGGGGGAAAGGGACCCCAACGGCGCAGTGGGTCACCTGACGGGGGCTCGACCTTGCGCACGTCGGCGCCCAGGTCCACCAGCAGCTTCGCGCAATAGGGACCCGCGATCTCGGAGGCCAACTCGACGACGCGCAAGCCCGCCAGGGGTCGGTTCACGCGGGTATCCCGATGGCCTTGGGCTCCATATAGGCCCGCAGTCCCATCACGCCGCCCTCCCGACCGATGCCGCTCTGCTTGAAGCCTCCGAACGGCGCGTCTCCGGGGATTGTGCCGTTGACCGATACCTGTCCGGTCCTC
Source organism: Mycobacterium sp. 5-140-3-2 (assembly GCF_035666375.1). Lineage (NCBI taxonomy): Bacteria > Bacillati > Actinomycetota > Actinomycetes > Mycobacteriales > Mycobacteriaceae > Mycobacterium > Mycobacterium sp. 5-140-3-2. Next base: position 1,947,175 of record NZ_CP142025.1, on the reverse strand, counting down.
ATCCGCCGGGCGATGGCCACCGCGCGGTCGATGTCGCTTCCCCACACCGCGCCGCCGAGGCCATAAGACGAATTGTTGGCGATGGTCACCGCGTCATCGTCGTCGCGATACCGCAAGACGGTCAGCACGGGACCGAACACCTCCTCCTGCGCGATATACGAATCGGCGGCGGCATCGGTGAGTATCGTTGGCTCGAAATAGAAACCGCTGTTCAGATCCTTCGGGCGGGCTCCCCCGGCCACGACGGTCGCACCGTCGGCTTCGGCGCGTTTGACGAAGCCCTCGACACGGTCGAGGTGCTCGCGGCTGATCAACGGACCCATGGTGACCGCCGGATCGACGGGATCGCCGATCACGACTTCGCGGGACAGTGCGGCGAGCCGGTCCACCACCTCGTCGTGGATCGCCTCGGGCAGCAGCAACCTGCTGTTGAGAATGCAGGCTTGACCAGCATGCATCGTGCATCCCTCGAACAACAGCCGTTCCAACAGGTCGTCGGTGACGTCGACGTCGGGCAGCAGGATGGTCGCCGACTTGCCCCCGCATTCCAGCAGAACGCGCTTCATGGTGGTCGCCGCTCCCGCCATCACGTCGCGGCCGACGACAGAGCTACCGGTGAAGCTCACCATGTCGACCCTGGGATCCAGGGTCAGGCTCCTGCTGGCCTCGACGCTGGTCGGCGTCACCACGTTGACGACGCCAGGGGGAATGTCCGTGTCCTCGTCGATGATTCGCGCCAACGCCAGCCCGGCCAGCGGTGTCAGCGGGGAAGGCTTGAGCACCAGCGTATTTCCCGCCGCCAGTGCCGCGCCCAACTTCATGACGTTGAGGGTGTGCGGGAAGTTCCACGGCGTCATGGCCGCCACCACACCGAGGGGTTCGTAGCGCAGCAGTGTGGTGCCCGCGGCCCCCCAGGCATCCATCGGTGCCTCGGCGGGCTCCGCCGCGAGCTCGGCGGCATGGCCGACCATGAATGCCGGTCCGTCGACGTGAATCAGCCGTTCGTTCGCGGAACAACCCCACTCGGCCAGCGCGAGTGCGTAGATCTCCTCGCTCCTGGCCATCAGCGCATCGCTGAGTTGTTGCAGGCATCGGGCCCGTTCCGCGGGCTCTGCCGCGGGCCACGGGCCCGTGTCGAAGGCGGACCTGGCCGCTGCGACCGCCTGCCGGACCTGCGCCACGCTCGCATCGGGCGCCGTTTGGATCACCACCTCGGTGGCGGGATTGACGACGTCGTAGCGTCCGCAGTCCGGGTCGGTCCACTGGCCGTCAATGTAGTGACCGTAGGCCTCGAGGAGCGAACCCGACCCAGCCATCCTGCCTGCCTTCCTGACTGCACGATCGTGAAGCAGCGCGGGCGACGCCACCGAGATAACTTACATACTCAACCTGTGTGTACACGCCGACCGCGACGCCGTCAACGGCTAATTTGAGCCAGTTTTAGCCCAATATGCGGCGATTGACAGATGATCTGGCTCTCCTGTAGACAGCATGGAAACGGACATTCTTGCGTTATCTGTCCGGCCAGCCCAGTGTCCAAGGAAGGCATGCGGTGCCCACTACTACTGTTCCCTTGCACTCTCCGGACTTCTACGCCGGCGATCCCTACCCGGTCTACCGGGAACTCCGCAACACGACGCCAGTGGTGTGGAACGACGTCACGAACTTCTGGGCGCTGTTGAAGTACGAGGACGTCCGCTACGTTTCGGGCCACCCACTGACCTTCTCGTCGACGAAGGGCATCACGATTCCGGATCCCAGCCAGCCTGAACCCGTTCAGGAAGGCAACCTCATTTTCACCGACCCTCCCCGCCACCGGCAGCTCCGCAAGCTCATCAACTCCGGCTTTTCCCGCCGGCAGGTGCAGTTGCTCGAGCCCAAGGTGCGCCAGATCGTGAAGGGCATCGTGGACAGTGTCGAGCCGTCGCGAGAGTACGAGTTCGCCGAGGAGATCGCCGCGCCCCTTCCCACCCGGATGATCGCCGAGATGCTCGGTGCCCCTCCCGAAGACTGGGAGCAGTTCCGCGCGTGGTCGGACGCGGCGGTCGGCACCGCCGACCCGGACATCGAACTGGACTCGATCGTCGCCCTCGGTGAGCTGTACGAATACTTCACCAAGCTCATCGCCGCGCGGCGGTCCGGCGAGGTCAGCGGGCAGGACGACCTGCTGAGCATCCTGGCCGCGGCCGAGGTCGACGGCGAGCGGCTCACCGACGCGGATCTGCTCAACTTCTCCTTCCTGCTGTTGGTCGCCGGCAACGAAACCACACGCAACCTGATCGCGTTGGGCACGTTGGCGCTGATCGACCACCCCGACCAGTTCGCGCTGCTGCGATCGGACCCGTCGCTGCTGCCCAGCGCGGTCGAGGAGATGCTGCGATTCACCAGCCCGGTCACCCACATGGCCCGCCGCGCGACCGAGGACGTCGAGATCCGCGGCCAGCAGATCAGGGCGGGCGACACAGTGGTCATGCTCTACGGCTCCGCCAACCGCGACGAAGAGATCTTTGGGCCCACCTGCGAAGAGTTCGACATCACCCGTAATCCCAACCCGCACATCGCGTTCGGGGCCGGGGAGCACGCGTGCCTTGGCGCCCAGCTCGCGCGCCTGGAAGCCAGGGTGATGTTTGAGGTGCTACTGGGCGCCTTTCCCACGATCGAGCTCACCGGTGACGTGACCCGGCTGCGCGCAACCATGGTGCCGGGCGTGAAACGCATGCCAATCCGACTGGGGGCGGGCAACTGATGGACTTCGACTACACGCCCGAACAGGAGCAGCTCCGAAAGGACTACCGGACGCGCCTGGAGGCGGTGATGACCCCGGAGCGCCGCGCCGCCGTCGCCAACCTCACCGAGGGGGGCGCCGCGATGACCGAGTGCCGGCGGGCGCTCGGCGATGCCGGGTTGCTCGGCGTCGCCTGGCCGGTCGAATACGGTGGCGGCGGGCTGACCGCGTTGGAGCAGTACATTTTCTCGGAGGAAGCGCGCAGGGTCAACGCACCGTTGCCGTTTGTCACCCTAAACACTGTGGGCCCCACGCTCATTCAGTACGGCACCGAGGAGCAGAAGGCCAAGTTCCTCCCGGCGATCCTCAAGGGCACCGTTGATTTCGCGATCGGTTACTCGGAGCCCGGCGCCGGGAGCGACCTCGCCTCGCTGCGGACCACCGCGGTCAGGGACGGCGACGAGTTCGTCATCAATGGTTCAAAGATGTTCACCAGCGGCGCGGAGTTCGCCGACTACATCTGGTTGGCGGCGCGCACCGACCCAACCGTCAAGAAACACAAGGGAATCACCCTGTTCATCGTGCCGACGGACTCGCCCGGGTTCTCCTGGAAGCCGCTACACACCATGCCGGGGGTGTCCACGTACTACACGTTCTACGATGACGTCCGGGTACCCGAGAGCGCCATCGTGCTCGGCGAAAACCAGGGTTGGACGCTGGTGACGAACCAGCTCAACCTCGAACGCGCCGCCCTGGGCAACCTCGGTGCCCTGGAGCCGCTCTTCGCCAAGACGCTCAAGTGGGCGTCGACGACACCGCTCGACGACGGCATGGTCATCGATCAGCCCTGGGTGCAGCAGGCCCTGGCCCGGGTGGAAGCGCAGGTCGCCGCCTACCGGCTGCTGAACCTGCGCGTGAACGCGACGATGAGCTCGGGTGCCCTCGGTATGGGCGAGGCCTCGGCGGCAAAGGTTTTCGGCACCGAACTCACTCAACAGGTCGCCCGCGAGCTGCTCGAAGTCGTCGGGCAGGCGGGTGTCCGCAAGGACTCGGCGGCTCCGCTCAAGGGCGAGCTGGAGAGCGCCTACAGGCTGGCGGTCATCAACACATTCGGCGGCGGAGCCAACGAACTTCAACGCGACATCATCGCTATGGCCGGCCTCGGGATGCCCCGCGCACCCCGAGACGTGCGGGCCTCCGGAAAGGAGAAATCCACGTGACAGAGCTAGCCAAAGACGACCTGCGCGAGCGCCTCGACGCGTTGATCGGGACGCCCACCGACGGAGTCGGCAGACCCTCCCGCGCCCCTGATCCGGTGAACGCCGCGATGATCCGGCACTGGGCGTACGCGTTGGACGACATGAATCCCGCCTACCTTGATCCCGAGTTCGCGGAGAACTCCCGCTACGGTGGCCTGGTTTCCCCGCCGGTGATGCTGCAGAGCTGGACGATGCCGCCGCCCAAGCTCGCCGGCATCCATGAGCGCGGCGGCGTGCCGATCGAGATCAAGACGAACCCGCTGCAATTCCTCTCCGACGCCGGTTACACGGGCATCATCGCGACGAACTCTGAGTTTGAGATCGAACGCTATCCCCGCGTCGGCGACGAGATCACCGGTGAGACGGTGTTCGACTCGATCTCCGACGAGAAGACGACCGCGATGGGCAAAGGATTCTTCGTCACGTGGGTGACCACCTACCGCGATCAGAACGGCGAAGTCATCGGCCGCCAATGGTTCCGCACGCTGCGATTCAAGACGGGAAGCTGATGGCGACCAGACTTGCTCCGTCGATCAGCCCGGACACCGAATTCTTCTGGTCGGGCCTCAAGGACCACAAGCTGCTGATCCAGCGCTGCGCCGACTGCAAGACGTTGCGGGTGCCGCCCCGCCCGATGTGCGGAAATTGCCAGTCGCTCAACTGGGATTCCATCGAATCAACCGGGCGCGGAACGGTTTACAGCTTCGTGATGCCGCAATACCCGCCGCTCCCCTTCCTCCAATACCCCTACGTCGTGGCACTGATCGAGCTCGACGAAGGTGTGCGCATCGTGTCGAACCTGTGCGATATCGAACCGGCGGCCATCGACGTCGGTATGCCCGTCGAGGTCTTCTACGAGACGTTCGAAGCAATCCCGAGCGGGGACGAGCTGGTGCTGCACCAGTTCCGGCCCGCCCGCTGAACACGAGGCACCAGGCGAACATGGATTTTTCCTTCACCGAAGAACAAGAGACCGTCGGCAAGGTGGCCCGCCAGCTCTTCGAGCACCGCGCCACCACCGAGCACCTCACCGAGTTGGAATCGGGCGAGATTCGTTTCGACCCCGCACTGTGGCGTGAGCTGGCGGCGTCGGACTTGCTGGGCATCGCGCTACCCGAATCGGTTGGCGGCAGCGGTGGCAGCTTCCTCGACCTCGGCGTGCTGCTCGCGGAAGTGGGCTGGAGTGTTGCGCCGGTGCCGGTCTATGCGACCCTGGTGCTCGGCGCGGATACGATTGCGCGGCACGGTGACTCGACCACTCAGCGACGGTACCTACCGAAGGTGGTGGACGGAAGCACGATACTGACCGCCGCGCTCGCCGAACCGGGAAGCTCCGACCCGGCCGCCCCACGCACCACCGCACGGCCCGATGGCGACGCCTGGATCCTGGACGGCGTCAAGGAACTCGTGCCCGCAGCGCAGCTTGCCGACGCCATCGTGGTTTCGGCACGCGCGGACGACGGACCGGGCCTGTTCGTCGTCGAGACGGCCACCGAGGGCGTCGTCGTCACACCGGCAATCACCACCAACGGTGAGCCCTACGCCGACGTCGAGTTCGCTGGGGCCGTCGCGCTCCGACTCAACGAGGCCGGTGGCCGGGATGCCGTCGACTCGCTGTACACCAGGGCGCTCGTCGGACTGTGCGCCATGCAGGTCGGGGTGACCGAGCGCGCGTTGAAGATCGCGGCGTCCTACACCGGCGAGCGCGAGCAGTTCGGCAGGCCGATCGGCTCATTTCAGGCCGTGCAGCAGCGGTTGGCCGATGCATTCATCGACGTCGAGGCGATTCGGTGGACCACCTGGCACGCGGCGTGGCTGATCGCGGAAGGCCGACCCGCCGCCCGCGAGGCCGCCATCGCCAAATTCTGGGCCGCCGAGGCGGGTGCACGGGTCGTCGCATCAGCCCAACAGGTCCACGGCGGCATGGGCATCGACGTCACCTACCCGCTTCATCGCTATTTCCTGTGGGCCAAGCAGATCGAGCTCTCGCTCGGCTCTGCCCCCCAACAACTCGCCCGGCTCGGCGCGACATACCCGGAAGGAAACGCATGACCTCCACCGTCGACCGCACCACCACGCGCGCATGGAATTCCATCAACGTGGGCGAGGAAGTCACCCCGATGGACGTCCCGGTGACCACCACACTGATCGTCGCCGGGGCCATCGCGTCCCGCGACTACATGCCCGTGCACCATGACCGCGACTTTGCGAATTCCCAGGGATCCAAAGACATTTTCTTGAACATCCTGACGACTAATGGGCTTTGCGTGAAGTTCCTTCATGACTGGGCGGGCCCCGAGGCGATGATCAAAAAGTTGTCCATTCGCCTCGGCGTCCCGGCCTACCCGAATGATCCGATGCGCTTCACCGGATCGGTCACGGACAAATCGTCGGCCGACGGCGAAGGATTCATCGAGGTCACGTTCAGGGGCGCCAACAGCCTCGGCGACCACGTCTCGGGAACCGCGGTGCTCAGCCTGCTCGAAGGCGTGGATGCATGAACAGGGGCTCCTGCGGGATTGGCGGCAAGGCCGCGCTCGTCGGGATCGGGCAAACCGAGTTCTCCAAGGAATCGGGCCGCAGCGAGATGCAACTGGCCTGCGAGGCAGTCAAAGCCGCCATAGGCGACGCCGGTCTTCGTCCCGCCGACATCGACGGCATGGTCACCTTCAGCGTCGACGACAACGAGGAGATCGAGGTCGCCCGCAATGTCGGGATCCGGGACCTGACGTTCTTCACCAGGGTCCCCCACGGCGGTGGCGCCGCCGCGGGAACGGTGATGCAGGCCGCGATGGCGGTCGCGACGGGCGTGGCGGAGGCGGTGGTGTGCTACCGAGCGTTCAACGAGCGCTCCGGGTTCCGCTTCGGTGGCGCCGGCCGTCAGCCGGGAGTGACGCCGCTGTGGATGGCTCCCTATGCGCCGTTCGGGTTCATGACGCCGGCCGCCTGGGTCGCGTTACACGCGCAGCGCTATATGACCACATACGGCGTCACCAACGCCGATTTCGGGAAGATCTCGGTCATCGACCGCAAGCACGCCGCGAACAACCCCGACGCCTGGTTCTACCAGAAGCCGATAACCCTTGAGCAGCACCAACAATCGCGGTGGATCATCGAGCCCGTGCTGAGGCTGCTCGACTGTTGTCAGGAAAGCGACGGGGGTGTCGCCATGGTGGTGACGAGCGTCGAGCGCGCCCGCGACCTGGCCAAGCCGCCCGCCGTCATCACGGCCGCCGCGCAAGGAGCCGCCTACGACGGCGAGGTGATGACCAGCTACTACCGCGAGGAGATCACCGGCCTGCCCGAAATGGGAGTCGTTGGCGACAAGCTGTGGCGGGATTCCGGTCTTAAACCGCAAGACATTTCGACGGCTTTCCTCTACGACCACTTCACGCCTTTCGTCTTCACTCAACTCGAGGAGCTCGGATTCTGCGGCCGCGGGGAAGCCAAGGACTTCGTCTCGGTCGAAGAACTGTCGCTGGGCGGCCGGATGCCGATCAACACCAACGGCGGGTTGCTCGGCGAGGCTTACATTCACGGCATGAACGGCATCACCGAGGGCGTCCGACAGGTGCGCGGCACGTCCCACAATCAGGTGGACAACGTCGAACACGTGCTGGTCACGTCGGGTACAGGCGTTCCGACGAGCGGACTGATCCTCGCGCCCGATCGCTGAGCGGGGAAGCCGGGAATCGAGATGACGTACGCGACGGCGGTCGACACCCGCGAGGTGCTCATCTCGGCTGCGTTCGCCTGTTTCCGCACGCACGGGTTGCGGAAGACGACGATCGTCGACATCGCACGTGTCGCGGATGTGTCCAGGAGCACGTTCTACGAGTACTTCCGGGACAAGGAGACGATCGTCGAAAGCTGTGCGGAGGCGGCGTCCCAGCGCTTCTATCGCAGGCTGGCCACGGCGATCGATCGGCACGGCGGCAGCACGCTGGAGGAAAAGCTAACGCGTGCAGGCGTTTTCGTCGCTCAGGCGCGCCGAGTCGTGGAGCCCGAATCGTATTTCGACCAGGACGAGGTCAGCTTGATGTTGACCAAGAATGCGTCGACCCTCCTGCGGGAATGCAGCGAGTTTCTCGCACCGTATGTCTCCGCGGCGCGGCTGACCGGCGAGGTCCGCGGTGACCTTGACATCCGGTCGGCGACCGAGTGGTTCGCGCGGATGTTGTTCTCGTTGTTCACCACCCCGTCGCCCTATCTCGACATGGGCGACGACGACGTGGTCGCCGACTTCGTCCGTGCCCACGTCGTGCGGGGATTCCTGAGTGACGGACTCAAGAGGCGCTAGTGTCGAGAGTCGTTAACTCGCATTCGGATCGTAGGCTTGGCGTGTGCCGGGCCCCGTTGCTGCGTCTGTGGCTTTGTCTAGTGCCTAGCGTGAGCAGTTGAGGGCGTGGACCCGCCGTGAACTACTGCAAGCGAATTGATGACTCACGACACTAGAAAATTCTGGCGAGACGGTCAGCTCACACGGGAATTTGTCCGGTGCCGCATTTACGTCGCCTCGTAGCGAGCAATGACCGTTTCGAGTTCGGCGGCGGCGTGACACATTCGCTGACCTAACTCCTTCACGGCGGTCGCTTCCAGCGACGCGAAGGGGATCGCCGAGACCGACATGACGACCGCGCCGTCGCTGTTCCGCACCGGGGCCATCACCATGGCCACTTCATTCAATTGGCCAGGGGGAAGCTCCGCGGTTAGGAAGTCGACCACGGTGCCGTCGGCGATGGCAGTGGCGAGGCTGGTGGTCACGATGTCGATGTCACCATGCCCGCTCAGCGCTTGAAGCGCAGTGTGCACCCGCAGCCATTCAGGGCTCAGACGCTCGATGGCGTAGCCGCGGTCGCGTACGTCGGCCAGTACTTCGTCCATGCGAGAACGAAATTCGGGCCTCGCCGATTTCAAGCGTGCGAGCCAAGCTCCATGCGTTTGGTCATCGGCCCACGCGACGAACTCGCGGCCGAAAGGGGCCAGGAACGGGATGTGGAAGCCAAGGCCTACCTGGGCAGCCGTCGCCGTCTGGCCGGCGGTCTCGATCACCGTCATGTCGGTTCCGTTGCGCCGTACCAGCAGAACTTGCATCTGAAGTTCAGTCGCCAGTTCGGCCAGGCGGGCCCGCACGAGCCGTCGTCCTGCTCCGGAAGGACGAGCCAATGCCGCGATGGCCGGGCCGCAACTGAATTGACCGGTCTCGGGGTCCCGGATTACCCAGTCGTGAACGGCCAATGCATTCAGCACTGCGTGTGCGGTCGCTCTGCTGATCTCCAACGCTCGGCCGACTTCGGTCACCGTGAAGCAACGGTCGGGGGCACCACCCAGCAGGCTCATGACGGCGACCACCCGATCGGTGGGTGGCGAAACGGATTGACGCGGTTGGGAATCCAAGGTTACGCTCGGTGTCATGATATCGATGCTATATCGAATATTCGATATAGCAAAGTCCGGCCGGCTGAACCACGCCGCGCGGCTGGCGGAGAGGAAGTACGGCGTATGGGGTCAATTCATCACCGCCGACCCGGCGTCGAGGCGATTGCTGCCGCATCGGGTCAGCCAGCGACGTCGCTGGGCGATGGCATCTGGATGTCACCGGGAGTGTCGAACACCTATGCCGTAGAGACCGGCAGCGGGCGGATCATCATCAACACCGGAGTTTTCTACGAGGGGCCACTGCATCGCGACGCCTACCAGGCGGTGCCGGGGCCGACCCACACGATCATCGTCACGCAGGGCCACGCTGATCACTGGGGCGGAGCGGCCGCGCTCCGAGACCCGGACACGGCGGTGGTGATGCACGCCAACTATTACTACTGGCGCGACGACAACGAACGACTAATGCCGGCCCGTGTGCGCAACACCGCCTTCGCCTTCGAGAAATTCACCAGGGCAACCCTCGAACACCTCAAGGACGTCGACATGTCGCTCTTCGACATGTCTTTTCCTGAACCGACTATCACGTTCGATCGTCACCTGGGTCTGAACGTCGGCGGGAGGCAAGTGGACCTGCACTGGACGCCCGGAGGCGAAACCACCGATGCACTGGTCGCATGGTTACCAGACAGCCGAGTCCTGTTCACCGGTAACCTGTTTGGCCCGCTGTTCGGTCACGTGCCAAATCTCGTGACGATCCGCGGTGATCGGTATCGCGATCCGATCCAGTACATCGAGGCGCTCGATCTGGTGCTGTCCCTGCAGCCCGATCGCCTCATCACCGGGCACTTTGACCCCATCGAAGGTGCCGACCTTATCGCGACCGAGGTCACCGCCATGCGCGATGCCATGCAGTGGGTACACGACCGCGTCATCGATGCCATGGTGTCGGGCTCCGATATCTACAGCCTGATGAACGAAATCCGGCTGCCCGAACGTTTCGACGTCGGCGAGGGTTATGGGCGGACCACGTGGAACTCCCGCGCCATCTGGGAGCTCTACGGCGGCTGGTTCCACCACCGCTCCACCACCGAGCTGTTCCCCATCCCGCCGTGGTCGGTCGCGCCGGACGTCGTGGCGGCCGCTGGCGCCGAACGGCTCGTCGCGGCCGCCCGCTCGCGTTTAGACGCCGGCCAGGCGGTCGAGGCGCTGCACCTAACCGATCTAATTCTGGCCGGCGACGACACCAACGCGGCCGCCAAGGACGTCGCCATTGCCGCACACGAGCGTCTGCTCAGCGATGCAGACAACTTCTGGGTGAAGGCCTGGATCCAGCACTCCATCAAAGGATTATCGGCATGAACGCGGTCACCTTCGACTTCGCCGGCGCCAAGGTTCTCGTCACCGGTGGCACGAGCGGCATCGGACAGGAGATTGCCACCCAATTCGCCAAAGCGGGTGCCGCCGTGACCATCACCGGGACCCGTGCCTCCACCGAAGACTATGACGATGACCTGAGCGCATTCACCTACCGGCAATGCCAGATCCGCGACGAAAAATCAGTCGACGACCTCGCCGCGTCGCTTGGAGAACTGGACATCCTGGTCAACAACGCGGGCGGTCCATTCCCGGAGTGGAAGGATGAATGGACCCCCGAGGGCTTCGCCCTATCCCTGACGCAGAACCTCTTCGGAGCGATGCGTTTGACTATGGCATGCGAGGGTCTGCTCAAGAGCAGCACGGCACCCGGCGGAGCCAACGTCGTCAACACCACCTCGATGTCGGCCTTCCGCTCGGCGATCCTGTCACCGGGATATGGATCGTCGAAAGCGGCACTCACCGCACTGACGTGGAATCTCGCGCGACGCTGGTGCAACGACGGCATCCGCGTCAACGCCGTCGCACCTGGCCTCATCCACACGCGACTGAGCGACCCCGGTATCAATCTCCCGCAAGTCGTCGATGTTGAAATCGGATTCCATACTCCGCTCGGGCGTCCAGGAAAGCCTGAAGACTGTTGGGCGGCAGTGCTTTTCCTGTGCAGTGAACCGGCCCGGTACATCACTGGGGCCACCATCGCCGTCGACGGAGGGTACCTGACGGTATGAGCACCGACACGCCGTCCGCGGTGGATTACCGTGCGGTCCGCAGCCCCGATGACGTCCTGCGCCTCGCGCAGCAGCGCAGCGGTTTACACGAAATCGATTCCGATTCCTGGCGCGAAGGATTGGCGATCCTGCTCGACGAAATTCACTCCTCGCCGCTGGTCACCGACTCCGGTCGCGAATACCTGATCAGAAACTTCGCGCGGGTCCTCGCGAGCCGCCTGGAAGTGCACGACTACGCGAAGCGCCACCCCGAAGTGCGCGAGCAGGAGATCAAACGGCCCCTCGTCACCCTTGGGATGCCGCGCACAGGTACCACCGTGATCAGCTATTTACTGGGCGAAGACCCGGCACGCCGCTCGCTGCTGCACTGGGAGTGCATCCACCCGGTGCCGCCCGCGACCACTGCAACTTTGAAGAGTGATCCGCGATGCTTGGCCCTCCTTGAAGAGCAGCAGGCGATGCTGAAGATGGTGCGGAAGGCCAAAGTTGCCATCCCGCACTGGGAAGACGCCGATGGTCCGACCGAGGACATGTTCATCCACGCCGCCGATTTCAAGGCCCTGTCGTGGGAATCATGGCAGCCCACTGCTCGATACTCCGAGTGGCTCATCGGCGAAGCGGACATGACGAGCACTTACGAGTATCAGAAGTTGGTGCTGCAAATCCTGCAGTCGAAGGCGCCTGGCACCTGGAACTTGAAAATGCCGTCGCATGCGGTGCACATCGAAACCCTGCTGACCGTATTCCCCGACGTGCGTATGATTTGGGCCCATCGTGACCCGTTCAAGGCCACGGGTTCGCTGTGCAACCTCCTGATGATGCCCCAGCAGGTGGTGATGCGTGAAGCAGACATCGACCGCCGCGCGCTCGGCCGCAAGGCCACGGATCAGATGCGCGCGCACGTCACCCGCCCGCTTCGAGTCCGCGAGCGCATCGGAGATGACCGCTTCTTCGACATGTACTACTCGGAGATGATGCGTGATCCGATTTCAGTGATGCGCAGTCTGTACGACTGGGCCGGCGATGAACTCACCGATGACACCGTTCAGCGGATGCGTCGATGGCTTGCCGAACATCCTCAAGATCGGTTCGGTTCTGCCGCCTACTCATTGGAGCAGTACGGCTTGACCGTCGACGGGATCCGGCCCGTGTTCGACGAGTACTTAGCCGCCTTCGACATCGAACTTGAAGGGACTCCGTGACATGCCCGGGACAGGTGCGAACATATCCGGTCGCAGACGAGTCTTGGTTACCGGCGCGGCCACGGGCATCGGCGCGGCCATCGTCGACGTCTTCGTGAATTCCGGCGCCGACGTTGTCGCCACCTTCCATGAGGCGCCGGCTCCCGAGCGATCCCCAGCCTCCTGGCTTCGCTGCGACGTCACCAGTGTCAACAGCGTGGACGAGACGGTCGACGCAGCGGCGGCAGCCATGGGGGGCTTGGACGCCGTCATTCATGCCGCCGGCCTGTGGCTACCGGGCATCGCGGGAACGATTACCGACGCGGACATCGATCGGCTCGTGTCGATCAATGTGCGCGGGACCATTCACGTCAATCAAGCCGCTCACCGCATCATGCAGGGCTCAGGAGGCCGGATCATCAATTTCGGCTCCGCAGAAGCGGTCATGGGCAGTCCCATCTCGGCGGTCTACGCGGCCACGAAGGGAGCGGTACACGCGTGGACGCGCTCCGCCGCCAAGGCCTGGGGCAGTGAAGGCATCACCGTGAACGCGATCGCGCCGGCGATGCAGACGCCCGGAGCCGACCGCCTGCGTAGCTTTCTCGGTCCGGAAGGTTCGGCGTTCATGGACGAGAACCTGAAGTTGGCCATCCCATTGCGCGGAGCCCTCGGCGACCCGGCCACAGACCTTGCTCCGCTGCTGGTTTTCCTAGCCGGCGAGGGGTCTGGATTCATCACCGGCCAACTGCTCGCCGTCGATGGCGGCCTCATCATGCTGGGCGCCTGAGAAATCACACCGATCGGAGTACACCATGGACCGGCTGGGCATCGAATTCCTGAGCATCTTCGGCATGCCGCCACTCGAATTCATCTCTCTCACTGCGGAGTTGGGCTGCCACTACATCTCCACGGCGCTGTACGGGGTGCCGCTGCCCGAATTGGGTTACCCGACGTATTCGCTCAAGGACGACACACGTCTGCGGCGCGAGGTGATCGCCGCCCTGGCCGATACCGGTGTGAAAATCTCGTTGGGCGAGGGACTGCTGATCCTGCCCGAACGCGACTCCGCCAGTCTGGCAGCCGATCTCGACCTGATGGCCGAGCTCGGCGCCCAGAAGGTCAATGTCGTGAGCTTCGAACCCGATCTACGCCGAAGCTGCGACGAGTTCGCCGCGATCACCGAGATGGCTGCCCAGCGTGGAATGAGTACAGTCACGGAGGTCGTGCCGGGCTTCACCATCGGAGACCTCCGCACGGGCATGACGGTGGTCGAGTACGTCGACCGGCCCGAATTCCGCCTGCTGATCGACACCATGCACATCGCCCGGTTGGGCACGCGACCCGCAGACCTCGCAGAAATTCCGGCGGCCTGCATCGGATACATCCAGCTGTCCGATACCACTATGACCAGCCGATTCGACGACTACAACTTCGAGGCCATGAACGAGCGACTGGTCCCCGGCGCCGGTGAGGTGCCCCTCAAGGAGTACCTGGCCGAGCTCCCCAGGGACGTCGTCGTCGGCCTGGAGATGCCGCAACGCGAGGCGGCCCTCGCCGGTACCGGGGCAGCCGAGCGACTGCGTCCCGGCATCGAAGCGGCGCGGCAACTACTCGCGTCCATCTGAACGCCGTCCCACAACGCGCACGAAGAAAGGCAATGAAAATGGAAGAAGGGCAACGAGAATGAAGGCAGACGATCTGTACCACTGCGGACTCGTCGTCGAAGACTTCGACGCCGAGATGGCTTTCCTCACCGACGTAGTCGGTCACCGGTGGACTCAGGCTTTCGAGGTGGACCAGACGGTCGAACTCGACGGCCGGGTCGACACCATCCCCCTACGGCTGGCGTTCTCACTGACCGAACCACGACTGGAACTCGTCCAGGCCGTTCCCAACACCCTGTGGACCCCTTCGACCTCGGGCCTACACCACCTCGGATACTGGTCCGACGACATCGATGACGACATCGCGGCGCTGCGAGCAAATCACTTTGCTGTCGAGGGGCGGGGTCTAACCCCCGAAGGCGAAACGCTCTGGGCGTACTGCAAAGGACCGATCGGTCCCCGGATCGAACTCGTCAACCGCGTGATGCAGCCCGTAATGGAGAGCTTCTTCGCCATGGGGGCGGCCGATCCTGCGCGCGTTGACGGCGATCGGCCGATGCCATGAAGCAAGCGACAGTCATTGCCGTCGGCGAGACGGGGTTACTCGATGTTCCGAAGCCGCAAACCGGACCGAACGACGTCCTGTTGCGAATGCGTGCCTGCGGCGTGTGTGGGTCCGACGGGATTTACATATCCATGGGCGGGGTCCCACCGATGCAGGGTCGCATGCCTCTGGGCCACGAACCCGCCGGTGAAGTCGTCGAGGTGGGCGCGGACGTCGTAGGGATCCAGGTCGGCGATCACGTGGTCGTCAACCCGATGAGCGCCCCGAGCGGCATCATCGGAAACGGCGGCACCACAGGGGCGTTGGCACCGTACCTACTCATCGAGAACGCGGCGCGGGGACGCAGTCTCGAGGTCATACCCGACCACATACCGTGGGAGGTCGCAGCGCTCAACGAGCCCATGGCCGTCGCCCTGCACGGCGCCAATCGCTGCAACCCTCGAACCGGAGACAAGGTCGTCGTCTTCGGCGCCGGACCGGTGGGCCTCGGGGCAATACTGGCGTTCAAATCGCTCGGCGTGGGCCACGTGGTCGTGGTCGACCCAATTTCGGGCCGTCTCGAAAAGGCGCTGCAGGTCGGCGCCAACGCCGTGATAGATCCCACCGAGGAGGACGTCGTCACCCGGCTCTTGGAACTGCACGGCGAGGGCGAGTCGATGTTCGGCGGTCGGGTCGGGACTGATGTCTACCTCGACGCTGCTGGCGCGAACGCCGTCGTCGACACCGTCCTGTCGGCGGCGAAGCGGGGCGCGCGATTGACCATCGTGGGCGTCCACAAGGAACCCGTGTCCGTGGAGCTGCTCAACGTGATGGGCAACGAAATCGAGATCGTCGGATCCTGTGGATACCCGGACGAAATCTTCGAGGTGACAAAGGATCTGGTGGCCAACTGGCAGAAGTACGCCGTCATCATCAGCCACACAATTCCGTTCGATGACGTCGAGGAGGCACTGCGGCTGGCGGCCACCCCCGGCGCCGCGGACAAGGTCGTCGTGACGTTCCCCTGACGTCGCGCACGATCATCTTTGGGATTCGATCGCGTTTAGCGTCGGATCGCAGCGGCCGGCCCTGGGCCTCCGTCGACTGTGTGCTGTCAGCTCGACTCCAGCCCATTCACGCTCGCCGACCCCGGCTCTTGTTGCACGATTCGAGTTCTCGGGCGAGCTGATGCTTGTTCAACTTTCACGCGTCGGTGCGCGGGAGGCACCGCGTGAATGAAATCGACCGAGGCACTTGTATCTCGCCAGCCGCGCGTACAGCCACGCCAGCAATTCTCCGGCGATCACGTCGCCGGCGTCGGCGAGGTCGGCCAATTCGATCACCGCCTGGCCAATGTCGGCGTCCGCAACACTTCATCTAATTCTGCGCACGGGGACATTGGACCACCCGCAAACATTGGACATTGCCACCCGCCGCAACCCGCTGCGATCGACTTCGTACTCGGGGAGGAGATCGAGCAGCGCGCCTAGGGCGATGCGGCTCTCCATCCTCGCCAACGCGGCCCCCAAACAACTGTGTATGCCGTAGCCAAAGGCGAGATTGAAGCCCATTTTGCGCTCCCTGTCGATGTCCAATCGGTCAGGATCAGGGAACATCCGCTCATCGCGCGTCGCTGAACCCGTGACGAGCAGGACGGCGCTACCCTCGGGAATTGTCTTGCCGTGCAACGTCACATCGCGGGTAGCGGTGCGGACCTGGTACTGTGACGGCGCTTCGTAGCGCAGCAACTCTTCGATCGCGGCCGGAATCTTGCTACGGTCCTTCTGCAACTTCTGCCACTGGTCGGGAAAGTCGGCGAAGGCGACCATGGCATTGCCGATGAGCTTGGTGACGGTCTCCGCGCCCGCTCCCCCGAGCATGGTCGCGAAGCCGGTGATATCCACATCGGTGAGCTTCTCGACCTGCCCGTCTCGCTCGATCTCGGTCTCGATGAGCCGGCTGATCATGTCGTCGCAGGGTTCGGCACGGCGCTTCTGCACCAGGTTGTAGTAATAGATCCCCGTCTTCGTCGAGGCCTCGAAACCCTCTGCGGTGGTGGCGATCTCACCGGGGCGCCGTTCAAGCAGCAGATCGAGCCAGAGACGAATCTGGTCGCGGTCCTGCTTCGGCACTCCCAGCATGGTGGTGATGACCTCGTTCGGAAACAGGGCCGAGAAGTCGGCTACCACGTCGAAGGAGGACGGGTCGAGCGCATGAATGCGCTCGTAGACCTTCTCGCGCACCATGTCTTCCAGCGCGGCGATGGCGCGGGGGGTGAACACGTTGCTCACCAGCCGGCGCATCTTCTGATGTTCGGGCGGGTCCATCGAGATGATCACTTTGGGCACCGGCAGCGCATCGTCGTGCGCCTGCACCATGTCCAGCGTGGCGCCCTTGGCAGACGAGAAGGTTTCGTAGTCTTTGGTAGCGGGCGCCACGTCGTCGTAACGGGTCAAGGCCCAGAAGTCCCACTTTGCGTTGTAATAAACGGGAGCCTCGTCGCGCAGCCGACGGTACGTGTCGAACGCTCCATTGAAGAAGTCGTCCGAGAACGGGTCGAAATCAACAGGATTCTCAGAAGCGATCTGCGATGGCGTTGCACTCATAGGATCGCCCCGGTTTCCTTGTAGGTCGCGATGGTGTCCCAGTCCAAGCCTGCCTCCATCAAGACCTCTTCGGTGTGCTGGCCGTGTTCGGGTGCGCCCGGCGGGACAACGGCCCGTTCGTCGAACTGGACGGGGTTTGTGGGCAACGAGTATGGCGAGCCGTTCATCGTGGCGGTGTTCGCGACATAGCCGTTGGCGGTCACCGCCGGGTCATCACAGAGTTCTCCGGGGGTTTGGACAACCCCCCAGGCGCCAGAGAGTTCGGCCAGCTGTTCGCGCCATTGCGCGAGTGTGCGTTTTGCGAACACCTCGTCCATGAGCGAGATGAGTTCCGTGCGGTTGGCGAAACGTGCTGCGGGACTGGCAAACCGCTCATCCTCGACCAATTCGGGCAGGCCGATGGCGCGCATCGCTTCCGGGTAGAACTTGTCGAGTTGCAGCATCATCAGCTGGACGTAGCGGTCGTCCTTGGTGCGGTAGGTCCCCACCAGAGGGTTGGGTGCGTCGGCGTGGCTGTACTTCGGGATCGAGCTGCCACCGTGAATCTGGCTCACCGCGACGTCGGGGCTGAGGTTCCACGCGGCCAGCCCGAGCAGGGAGACATCCACCACCGAACCCTGGCCGGTGGTCGCCTTCCTGTACAGAGCGGCCGCGATCCCGCCGGCGATCGCCATGCCCCCGAGGAGATCTCCGAAGGCGGGCCGCGACCGCACCAACTCGTCGCCGTCTTCGGTGAGCATGGCGGCGATGCCGCCGCGCGCCCAGTAGGAGACGCCGTCGTAGCCAGGCTTGTCCGAATCGGGACCCTTCGGGCCGTGGCCTGACCCGCGCACGTACACGATGCCGGGATTCGCTGCCCTGATGTCGTCGACGTCGATGCCCATCTTCTTGCGGCGAGTCGGCAGATAGCTGGTGAGGAATACGTCGCACGTGGCAGCGAGCTTACGGATGACGTCCTGGCCGCCGGGTGTGCTCAGATCGACGCCTATCGACTTCTTCCCCCGATTCGGTATCTCGATCATGTAGTTGACCGTGCCGCCGCCCTCGTCCACGATGCCCATCGTGACCAGGCCACGCTGTGGATCACCGCCCTCGCGGGGCTCGACCTTGATAACCTCGGCGCCCCACTCGGCGAGCACGGCGCCGGCCGACGGGACGAAGGTCCACGCCGCGACCTCCAACACGCGGACGCCGCTGAGCACTTTGTCGTCGGAAATGACGGCCTCCATTGGTCTCAGTGGTACGGGTGCGAGCGCACCGGCAGGCTTGCAACGGCGAAAACGCACGATTGCATTATGTGAGAATGTCAGTTTCGAACGGATTTGTAAACCGCGTCGGCGCGTGAGGCAACCGGCGCCGGAGGCTATGGGCGCGCCGATAACCGCTCGGGCAGCGCGGGATCTCCGTCGGCCCAGAAGGCCCGCCACGTCGGCATGCGCTGGGGCATGGCCGCACGCAACCGAACGTCGGTCGGCCAGCGCATGAATTCCGGACCCGGGCGCTCCGTCACGTCGACCGAGTACCAAGGATGCTCCCGCCGCTTGACGAAGCACCACTGGCCGCCGCGGCGCTCGTAGACGTCGTCGTAACGCATCGTGATCACAAACCACCCGTCGCCGTCCTCGTGTTCGGCGCGGCAATACACCGATCCGGTCGCGTGGTCAGGGTCGATGAAATCGAACTGGTGGCCGCAGATCAGGTGGATGCTGCGGTAGAACCGCCGAAGTACCCGGTCGTACCAACGCTTCAGCGCATCCCTGCCGTGGCCCTCCGCGCCGGCGTCGACGTCGTCGACGAACAACGCCACCAGCGCGTTGAGATCCCGGGCGTCGAGGGCCATCGCGTATCTACTGGGCAGCTGGCTGATCGCGAGACTCGATTCGACCCGGTCCAAACGATCGCCAGTGGACCGACGCCCCGCTTCTGCGGCCATGGCGGAATTGTAGACCGAAAGCAACGAATGAGAACCTTTGTTCTCGTTTTCTGCAAAGGCTACTATCCTGCGCTCATGCCCTTCCCGAAGATCTTGCCCACGATTCCCGCTCTGGTGAGATCCTGCGCGGCACGTTTCGGGGACAAGCCGTTCCTCATCGCCGATGGTCAGGAATTGACCTATATCGACCTCGACCGGCGCTCGGCTGCGCTGGCGATCGCCCTGCTGGCGGAGGGTATAAGCAAGGGCGATCACGTCGGAATCTTGATGCCGAACAGCGTCGATTGGGCCCTGGCCTGGTTCGCCACCACACGCATCGGCGCGGTCGCGGTGCCGCTCAACACCTTTTACCAGGCGTCCGAACTCGCCTGGACCGCACGCCATGCCGACCTGCACGCGATCCTGACGTGGTCGCGGTTCCGCAATCACGACTTCCTCGCCCGCCTCCGGGAGGCGCTGCCGGGGCTGTCGGATCAGCGCGAGCCGGGCCGCATCGCCGTACCCAAAGCGCCGTTCCTGCGGACCGTTGCCGTGTGGGGGCCATCCGATCAGGCCTGGACGACAACGATCGACGGCGATGGCAACATGTCGGCCAGCGACACCGACTTCCTGGTCGATGTGGAACTGTGCGTAACGCCGGCCGACGACGCGACGATCATCTACACCTCGGGCAGTACCGGAGACCCGAAGGGTCCCGTCCACACCCACGGCGCGCTGGTGCGGCATACCTACAACCTCACGTTCACCTATGGGGTCACCCACGACGACGTGATGTTCACCGCCATGCCCTTCTTCTGGGTGGGAGGTCTGATCACCGGATTGCATGCCGTGATCCACCACGGCGCAACGCTGGTCACCCAGCCCGCGTTCGACGCGGCCGAGGCCCTGGAACTCATGGAGCGCCACCGGGCGACGATCACGCTGGGCTGGCCCCAGCAGGGCAAGACTCTGGCCGAGCATCCCGATTTTCCTGGACGCGATCTGAGCTCGGTGCAACGGACCAGCATGCCCGCGATGGTGCCGCCCGCGCGTCGACCCAAGGGACCTAACGCGCTGGGGATGACGGAACTGTGCGGCAACCACATTGGGGTCGACCCCTATGTGCCGCAGCCGCCCGAGCGGTCCGAAACCGGTGGCGTATCCATCGAAGGGCTGCACCATCTGATCGTCGACCCTGACACGGGGCGGCCGGTGCCCGTCGGCGCGCCGGGCGAAATCTGGGTTCGCGGATACTCGTTGATGCAACGCCTGCACAAACGTGAGCGCGAAGAGGTGTTCACGCCAGACGGCTACTACCGGACGGGCGACTGCGGCGTCGAGTACAACGACGGTTGGATCAGGTTCACCGGTCGGTTGGGCGATCTGATCAAGACGGGTGGCGGCACCAACATCACACCCAGCGAGGTCGAGCGGGCGCTGGCCGACTGCGACGGCGTGCTGGAGGCATACGTGGTGGGCGCCGAGAGCGAGGAGCACGGCACTGTGGTCGCGGCGGCGGTGGTACCGCGCGGCGACTCGGCGCTCGACGGCGAGTCCTTGCGGGCGCAACTGCGTGGCCGGTTGTCGGCGTACAAGGTTCCGAAGTTCATCTGGGTCACCGCGAAGCAAGAACTCCCTTTCACCGCGAGCGGAAAGGTCAAGAAGTCGGAGCTGGCGCAACAGCTCAGCGAACTGTTGGCGCACCCTAAGGGGTGACCGGCTGCCCGTCTGCCATATTCGTGGTCATCAGTGTCAACGGAATGCCGAACAACGGCTCCAGCTTGACTTCGGTCAGCTCGAAGCCGTCACCTTCGTGCCGCTGCCGGAAGTCGGGCTTGACGCCGTATCGCGCCGCGATGTGTTCGCCAGCATCACAATCCGCGGTACGAATCACGACAGAGAACAGGCCGTCGCCGTTGCGGGACAAGAACTCCGCCGCGGTGCCCGCGTCCGTCGGTGCAGCCGCGGTGGGAGCGATGAGCTCGAAACCGCGGTCCCAGTCGAGTCGGATTTGCAGGCCGAGGTGCTCGAGCTCGAAAGCCTCGAACTGAAAGCCCAATGCGCTCAGGTACTCCGCAGCGCGGTCGAGCCGCTCGAGGCCGATCGCGAACACGACGTGGTGCAACTGTGGCTGCGGCATACGAACGACTCTACGACACCCTAAAGGGCGCTTTCCGATAACCGGAAATATTGATTCTCATTACGGTAGATTCGCCGCTGCGAACCCAAAACCCGTGCGGAGAGGCGCTCATGGCACTCGAACAATTCAAGCTGGACGGTCAGGTGGCGATAGTCACCGGCGCCGGACGCGGCGTCGGCGAAGGCATCGCCAAGGTACTCGCAGAAGCGGGCGCCACCATCGTTGGCACGGCACGAACTTCGTCCGAGGTGGAAGCGACGGTCAAGGATATCGAACTAGCCGGCGGTACAGGCCTCGCGCTCACTGCCGATGCACTCAAACGTTCGGACAGCGAACGCGTGGTGCAAACCGCCGTCGACAAGTTCGGCCGAATCGACATCCTTGTCAACAACGTTGGTTTCGCAACGTATGGCCCATTTCTGAGCCTCACCGACGACAACCTTCGGCAGACGTTCGACTACTGCGTCACTTCTGCCTTCATCATGAGCCAGCTCGCGGTGCCCCACATGTTGAAGGTGGGACGGGGCTCCATCGTAAACATCTCCTCCGGTGCAGGTCGATTCGGAATCCGTGGATTGTTGCCCTATTCCGTGGCCAAGGGCGGGCTCGAAGCTCTGACCCGAGCCATGGCGCAGGAGCTCGCCCCCAAGATCCGGGTAAATGCCATCGCCCTGGGCGCCTTTATGACGACCGGACTGCAGTCAAGCTTCGACCTCATGCCGGGCTCCGAGGGGAAGCTGAAGGAGCTGACGCCCCTGCATCGTATCGGCGACGTCGCGGACCTCGGCCGACTGACGCTATATCTGTCCACCCGCGATTGCTATGCCACCAATTCGACCTTCATCGTCGACGGTGGCCTCCAGGGGCCGAATTCGTCCCTGCCAATTCCCGACCTGTAGCGCAAAAGCACCCTACGAAGGAGCAATTGACGTGGTAGACCAAATCTTACGCGTCGCAGTCATATCCACCGGTGGAGTGGGCAGCATCGCCTTGCGCGCGATCAACCGCCGCGCACACCTCGACCTGGTCGGCGTATGGGTGCACAGTCCCGAGAAGGCGGGCCGCGACGCCGGTGAGGTAGTCGGGGTCGGCCCCATCGGCGTCACGACCACCGCCGATCTCGACGACATCATCAAGCTCAAGCCCGACTGCGTGGTGTATGCGGCCATGAGCGACGAAATGGATGCGGCCGCGGTGCGCGACTATCTCCGCATTTTGAGGGCCGGCATCAATGTGGTCACGACCAACACGCCCGGAATGATGTTTCCCGACCGGTGGATTCCCAACCTGGCCGATCAGGTGCGGGCCGCGGCGCTCGCCGGCGGCGCCACGATATACACGTCCGGTATCGAACCCGGCTTCGCCGGCGACCAGTTCGCCGTCATACTGTCCACCCTGTCTAACACGATCCGCTCGGTCCGTGCACAAGAGATCTTTGACTACTCGGCCTATCCCAACGAGTACCTGATGTTCGACGCCATGGGTTTCGGTCGCCCACTGGATTTCAAACCGATGCTCGAACTCGAGGGCGCACAGCAGTTCGCCTGGGGACCACCGATCGGTCTCGTCGCCCGCGCCCTCGACGTCGAACTCGACGAGATCACCGAACGCTACGAGCGCGTGATCACGCCACGCGACCTACACGTGGCGTGCGGCTTGATTCCGGCCGGCACCTGCGGAGCAGTGAGGGCCGAGACCACCGGGGTAGTCGCCGGCCATCCGGTGATCACCATCGAGCACATCAACCGCATGGCTCCCGACCTGGCGCCGCAGTGGGCGTCGGCGCCACACGGCACTTACCGCATCGTGATCGAGGGTGAACCGCACATCCACTGTGACCTTCGCTTCGGTACCGAAGGCACCGCGGCATCGGCGAATGACAACGCCATGGAGGCGACGGCCATGCGCGTTGTCAACGCCATCCCGTACGTCATCGATGCGGCTCCCGGCATCGCCACATCACTGGATCTGCCGATCACCGCGCCCCGCAACGCGCTGGATTTCGCGAGACGGTGAACATCGGACCGCGCCGTTACCCTCATCGACAATACGGCTTCACCAAGCAACTGCTGCCTACGCGGCGACGATGCCCGCGGACGTCGCGAACGCGGTTGCGTGGCTGGCATCAGATGAGTCGAAGTTTGTTACCGCAGCTGCAATTTCAGCTGACGTCGGGGTCGTCCAAGCTTAGCAGCACCGCACTCAGCTCGGCCGGACGGGCAAAGAACGGCGAGTGGCCGCCGTCCAATTCGACGACCCGTGCCCCGATCCTGCCGACCGCGTTGCGCCGAGCCCACGACTCCCCCACGGCGCGGTCGTCCCGCATGAGCACGTAGGTCGACGGCGTATCGGGCCAGCGGCTGATCGGGCAACGCTCCGTGAACACGGTGAACGCCTGGTGCCGTAGTTCGCTGAACGCATGACGTGCCATCGATTCCGGGCAATCATGGTAAAAGCCTTCCCGCACCGATTCCCAGGTAAGACCGAACGGTCCGGTACCTTGTTCTTGCGGCTCGGGAAATGTGATCGCATCGGGGTTGGCGGCCAGGTGTTCGACGAACGAGTGGCCCGGGACGGGCAGGAGGCCACCGACAAACACCATTCGGCGCACCGGGTACAGCGTGGCGATGACCGGTGCGCAAAGTCCCGAAATCGAGTGCGCGACAACGACAACGTCGTCGGATGCGCCGTCAGCTTCTCGCTCAATCGCAACGATCGCCACTTGCGCCCACTTCAGCGCCCCGGCCGAGTCGTCGTCGACTGGGAGATCAGGTGCGATCACGCGATGGCCTCGCCGCGCCAGCTCCGTGGTGACCGCATCCCAGCAGGAGCCGTAATGCAGCCCGCCGTGTAACAGCGCGAATAGGGTCACCGTCCGGTGCGGGAGAGTCGAGTAACGATCTCGGGTCCGGCCAGGGGCCATTCGATGACGCCAGGCGCTGCGGCCACCACGCGAGGAATGGCATTCACCGCGGCCATCGCGGTGGCCGTGATTCCCGGATTGACGTGATTTTCCTTGGACGGTTCGAGGTACAGTTCCAGGCTCATGCTGGGATTTCCTTCGACACGAAAGACCATTCCGCCCTGTTCCACGCGCGAGGGCTTCGGCCAGTGTTCGGGCCACGGTGTCGAACTCACCGTCGCGAAATATTGGACTGCCACTACTGGCCGGTCGTTGGCGACTCCGGAAAGCTGCCAGCGATGCCCGCAGATCGTTCCCGACGGCACCACGCCCACAGCAGTTGGTAGATCAACGGGAGCGAGCAGAGTCTCCCAGTCGAGTTCCACACGGTCGAGTTCGATCCCAAGTACGTCCGCAAGGTAACGCACGACCGCCTCCCAGTCGTGATTCACCTTGCCCGAAGCTATCCGGGCGGGTACGTGGCCATCCGGCTTGCCGAAACCCATTGACTCGTGCAACACATCCCAGATCGGATAGGACTTGTCCAAGTCCACCGCGTACTCGTCCATCCGATACGAATCGACGGTGCCCGCGCCGGCGAGCAGGGCGGTCGGAAGGTTGAGGCTTATGAATCCGGGTTCGCTACCCGTAGCGTAAAGGGTCGAATTGCCCTTCTTCGCGGCCGAATCGAGCGCGGTACGCCAGTGTTTCGGCGCAGCCGGCGGGTAGACCATCGGGATGGTCGAGATTGTAACGACGTTGATCCCTGATTCCAGCAGCGCGGCAATATCCGCGATCGCGTCCTCCTCCCGCCGCACCGCCGTCGCACAGTAGGACACACAATCGGGCTTTAGCGCAATGATTTCCGCCATGTCGTCGGTGGCCGTCACTCCCACGTCCGCCACCCCGCAGAGCCGACCCGCATCTGTGCCGACCTTGCTCGGTGTCGACACCTTTATCCCGACAAGGTCCAGTGCCGGATCGAGAATCGTGGCCCGCAACGCTTCTCTTCCCGTGAGACCCGTACCGATGTGGACGACTCGATGGCGGCCGAAACCGTGGTCAGTCATCACCGCTGCCTCCGATCAACGAAATTGCGATTATCGATTCGACACGCTGGTGGGGGACCCTTCGGATCGGGCTCATGTGTAGAAGGGCCCCGGCTTGCCCGATTCCTCGAGATGCCCATACGGGTCGTATACCTTGACATTCGGATACGGGTTCTGCTCATATGCGGGTGCGGACAGCCCCGCGACCCGTAGCCCGGACAACACCGCCAGCGGTACCCCGAACGATACGAGGCCCGCCGAAGCCGAAACGAGGAGCTGGCGCGTCAGCGTGACCTGTTTGCGGCCCGACCGCGCCGGAAGCCGGCGGGCGATCCGGTTGATCAGCACCAGCTCGCCCCCTTGGTCGCGGACACACATGACGGCAACCATCGCGAAGATGAACGAGTCGTACACCGCCATGATGAGCGGGAAATGGATGTGGCCGATCCGCAGCGTCGGGCCCACCGCCTCGGAGTAGTAGAAGATACCGAACCTCAACCAGCTGAACTGGACGAACCCGTTGAGCGGTATGGCGATCACGAACGCACCGAAGAAAACCGCGGCAAGCCGATGGCGCGCAAGCCAACTGGTTCTCCGGACCATAGGATCCAAGAAGCGGTCGTGCAGTTGCAGGATTCCCAGCCCATTGAGTAGGTAATAGGCCGCGTAACCCCCCAGGAATGACAACGCGGGCTCCAGGTTGGGCGAGATGTTCATATACGGCCATGACCGCGGGAAGTGCAGCATGCGCGGGTCGAACATCGCGAACGTCGCCCAGTTAGCCAACGGATCCAGTGCGCCGGTGATCAGGCCTGCGAACGCGATTACCACCGCCCAATGCAGCCTGCGCTGTCGCACCGAGAGCCACACCAACGATCCGATCAGGCCGAGCGCCATCGGAATGGAACTGAAGGCGACTACCAGCGGCCAGTTATCGAACCCGAGGAAGGGCGGATATGGCACGGGGCCCGGGGTGGGATTGGTGGTGCGGGGATCCCCGTGAGTGCCCGTTTGAACGGTCGCGACGGTCAATACCGCGAAGGCCAGGTAAGCGACGGTGAAAAGCCCCCACCCGGCCCTGGTCAGCAGCGTTGACGCGCTGGCATCAACCGGTTCGACGGAGCCCGTAGCAGTGTTGGAGTCAACGGTATTCGCCACGTCATGACCTCGCAGGGAGGGAGGCCTTGAGGATGACTTCGATGATGGTGCCCTTGCCCGAGCGGTAGTCGTCGCAACTGGTGAGATCGCGCGCGACGCCCTCGGATCGGCTCAGCGCACAGAATCCATACTTCTCGTGGTGGTAGAGGGGCAGGGCATCACGCATGCGCTGCCACACCGGATACGGGGCGTCGTCGATCTCGAAGTCGGACGGGTGGAAGTACGGCTGGCCGCCCACGGTTTGCGTCACGCGGTCGTCCTTCCTTACCCGCCGAGCAGGTCGTCTCGTCGAGAGTATTCGCTATCGCAAATCGCAAACAAGCCTTCCGCCCAGTTTGGTCAGACTTTGCCCGTGACCTCCGCGGGTTTGCCGGCGGTTTCTTTTGCTGACGGACACGCGTCCCGTTCGTCGCACCGCACATGTCAGCGCCGATCGACGAAAGGCAGCACAGCTGCCCCGGAACCGGCCGTTTTGCCCGAGTCGAGCGCGGCCGATCCGGCCCGCCTGAGAATAATGATTCTCATATGCGAGAATCAAGGTAGTGTCGGCGCAGCCGTCAATCATGAAAACATCCAAAGGAAGCAGGCAATGAGCGACCGGCACTCCAGCATCGCGGGGACGCGGATGTTGATCATCGGGGCATCGTCCGGCATCGGGCAGGCGTTGGCCCTTGCCGCCCACTCCAGGGGTGCTGCGGTGGCCCTCGCCGCTCGGCGGGTAGACCGCCTTTCGGAACTAGCTGATCGGCTCGGTGGAACGGCCCACGAACTCGACGTGTCCGATCCGCGCGCCATCGAATCCGTCATCAGCGCCGTTGCCGCCAACTTCGGGAAGCTCGACGCAGTGGTTTTCACCAGTGCCGTGGTGCCGTTCGCGCTGATCGAAGAGACCGACGTGGAGACCTGGCTGCACGCGTACGCCGTCAACGCCGTAGGGGCCTCCCACGTACTGCGGACGGCCCTCCCCCACTTGACCGACAGCGCGACGGTCGTCATCGCGTCGAGCCACGATGTAGGCCGCCCCCGCGCGGGTGTGGCCGCGTATCACGCGAGCAAGGCCGCGCTCGACGAGATCTTGCGCTCCTGGCGGGCCGAACATCCCGAGATCGCCGTGATCCGGGTCAGCGTCGGCCCCACTTGTGACACCGAGATCCTGCGCGGAGCCGACCGGGACCTGCTGGCCGATCTATATCGCGCCTGGGCGCACGGGGGTCAGATCCCGGACGAGATGTCTACGGTGGAGGACGTGGCCAACGCAATGCTTTCCCTGATCGCGATGTCGCGCGCCAACCCGACAGTGGTCAGCGAGATCGTTCACCTGGCGCCCCGAATCATCAAGGGCCAGTAGCCCTTCACAGCACCTCAGAGGACGGCTCAATGGACCTGGGTTTCGACGGCGCCACCGCGGTTGTCACCGGAGGCAGCAAGGGAATGGGGCTGGCGATCGCCGAGGGGCTCGGCGCCGAGGGCGCTTCCGTGGCGATCATGGCGCGCGGCCAGGCCGCCTTGGACTCGGCTGCGAGGCAAATCCGCAGTGCGGGAGCTCCCGAAGTGCTGACGATCAGCGTCGACATGTCCGACACCGAATCCATCGCATCGGCGTTCGCGTCCGTTGGTCATGCCTGGGACAGCCTGAACGTCCTGGTGCACACCGTCGGACCGAACGCGGGCGCATTCGAGGATCTCGATGACAACGACTGGCACGCCGCGTTCGAACTGGGAACGCTCTCTGCTGTGCGCTCGGTGCGGGCCGCACTGCCGATGTTGCGAGCCGCCGAGTGGGCCCGCATCGTCACCCTCTCGGCGCACTCGATCCAGCGCCAGAGCCCGCGCCTGGTGGCTTACACGGCCACCAAATCAGCCCTGTCCAGTTTCACCAAGAACCTGTCTAAAAGCCTTGGCACCGAGGGAATCCTGGTCAACTGCGTCTGCCCCGGTACCATCGTGACGGCCAGTTTCACCGAGATCTTGCGGGATGTGCTCGACGCCGACGGACTCGACTCATCGGATCCGAAACATGTGATGACCTGGGTCGAGAAGACCTACGGCCATCCCTGCGACGTCGGTCGTGCCGGGATGCCCGAAGAGATCGCGTCCATCACCGCGTATCTGGCTTCACGGCGAAACGGCTACGTGACGGGGGCCACCGTCAACGTCGACGGAGGTTCGGACTTCATCTGACCCACATCACCGGTCGAGCACGCGAGCCAGCGCGAACATCGCGGTGGCCGCGTCGAGCAGCTCCGGTGTCAGCAGGGTTCCGGTGTATTCGACCCAGCACCAGCTTCGCGCCGGCCGCATCCCCGACGAGGTGCGTGTCACGGAACCGAAGACGTGCAGCGGGCTCCCGCTGGATTCGAAGGTGAAGGTGTAAGAATCGGCGCCGATGGTCGCGTCGAGCGCGGTCATCCTTCCGGCCTGGTTGAATGTCGGCTCCGCGGCGATGTCCTTATATACCGTGGTGACACCGTCTTTGAGCTGATAGCCCGGACCGAAATCGACACCTTCGCGGCCCTGCCAGAAGCTGCCGCCACCCAACTGCCCATCGTCGAACTCATGCAGCCAGGACACCCACATGCCTTGCAGATGACGGGCGATGGGGAGTTCGGTGTACACCTTTTGCGGCGGCCCATACGCGAAGTCCTGGTGTGCGTAGCCGGACACCTCGACACCATCGACCGTGCCGGTGGCGTACATCAACTCGTGACGGTAGTAAACATCGTCGTCGATACCGTCCTGCGTGGGCACGTGCGTGAGGACGATGTCGCTGACGGTCCGTCCGTGTATCTCCCATCGATTGCTGGCGTCATACCAGTGAAACTCGTTGGTGTCGCGCTCGATTCGTCCGCTCGGATACGACAGCTTCACAATCTTGCCGTCATCGACGTATTGCAGCGGTTCAAACCAGTCGAGCGTCGAGTACTCGGGGTATAGGTGGGGTGCGTCGATGCCAAGGTCTTTCGGCAGTGATCGGAATCCGCACACCGGGGACACGACGTGAGTCATTCCGGTGAGAAAGTCGTCGCATCCCCGCACCCCCCAGTAGTTCTGACCGGATGCGTCGGCGACGACTGCGCCGAGCCAGATTCCCGACAGTCCCATGCCGAGACTCGGGACCCATTCGCGCCGGTAGTGGGCCAGGGACGGTGCCTCGCGAAGGACCTGGAAATCAATAGGTTTGACCACTCAACTCTCCTCGCTGGGTCGCGGCGGATGTAGGGGTAAGCGCCTACGTCGTGGGCACGGCGCCGCGCTCAGTCCAGTGCGCGACGAACGGCGTAATCGTCGACAAGTCGTAGAGCCCCGGCTCAGCCGCGATCACGGCCGGGATGGCGTTGATGGCGTGCATCGCGGTGGCCAGACAGCCCTGTTCGGCGTGATCCTCCCCGTGGGAGCCGATCACCAGTTGAACGGTCACGGTGGGCTTGCCCTCCAAGGTCACCGCATAACCGATCTCCGTCGGCCAATCGGGGGCCAGGTCGTCGGCCATCCGGGTCAGGTGTTCGACGGCGAGTGTGGTCTCGCCGCAGTCGACCACGACGCCGAAGCGCATGGCGCCCACGGTCCCTGCCGGAATCTCCCCGGCGGCCACCGTCAGCGCCCTCGGCGTCGTCACGACCTCGCGGAACCCCTCGACGGACCGGATATGGAGTCCGAGCGCCTGCGCAAGAATCGTCGCGCTGCCGATCCATGCGCTCGCGGCATAGTCGGTGTTGGTCAGCAACGGGGTGGGATCATCCGGCGCATGACCGAAGCCCATCGCATTGAAGATCAGGTCGCGGCTTGCGTAGGTCGAGTAGTTCAGCACCTCCCGCACACTGATCCGGTCGGTGCGCTCGGTCAGCCGGGACAGGATCGGCGCGAGCGACTCGCCGACGAAGCCCGGATACAGGCCCAGCCCCAGGAACGACGAACCGCCGGTGCGGCAAGCTTTTTCGATGGCGTCGGCCAGCGATTCGTGCAGTGAGCGGGGATGAACAAACCGACTGCCGGTGGCTACGACATTTTTGCCCGACGCCAAGAGATCACAGACATCGGCGAAGCAGCCCGGCGTGTCGGTCTCGACTTTTCCCATGTAGAGCACCACGTCGGCATCGGTTCCGATGATGGTGTCGCGATCGGCGGTCGTCAACACTCCCGCTTCGGGGACCCCGCACAGCGCGCCCGCGTCGACCCCGGCTTTGCCCGCGTCGTAGACCCGCACGCCGACCAGTTCCAGGTCCGGCCGGCTCAAGACGTGACGCAAGGACATCGTTCCGGTCACCCCGGTGGCCCACTGGATCACGCGAGTCATGTCAGGCGGCTTCCTCTAGTCCCATACCACGTCGAGGCGCGACGGTGATCGAAACATGGTGCCGGTCACGTAGGGCGGCGGGGCGTCGGGGTCCAGCCGCAGCCCCGGGAGTTCGTCGAGCAAGGCGTCGAAGATCTTGGTGCTCTCCAACCGCGCCAGGTGCATTCCCAGGCACACGTGCGCGCCATGACCGAACCCGATGTGCGGCTTGCGCTCCCGGAAAATGTCGAAGGACTCGGCGTCCTCCCATCGCGTCTCGTCATGGTTGGCACTGCCGAGGTTGACCATCATCGTCGAACCCTTCGGGATATGGAGCCCGAAAAAGTCGATGTCGGCAGTGACCTCTCGGATGAAGTTGAGCAGCGGCGTCTCCCACCGGATGCCCTCCTCGATCGCCTGCGGCAACAGGCTGCGATCGGCGCGCAGCGCATCGAGCTGGTCGGTGTGGGTCAACAGACCCAGCGCGAGGCTGGCCGTCGAGCGCGACGTGGTCTCTGCTCCCGCGGGCAAGAGATTGCGCATGAATCCGTAGATTTGTTCATCGGACATTTTGACGCCGTCGATCTCGGCCCGAGACAGGATGGTCACCATGTCGTCCTTCGGCGACTTGCGCCGGTCGGCGAGGACTCCGACGAAATACTCCTTCATCTGAGCCGAGGCCTTCATCGCCGTTTCCATGTCGGCACGAAAGCCCAGCAGGTCGATGGCCAGCCGGTGAAACTCGCCGACATCGGATTCGGGCAAGCCGAGCAGGGCGGCGATGATCCGGACCGGGATCGGCATGAACACCGCATTGACCACGTCGGCGCGCTTGTTGTCGCGGAACTTCGCGATCGTGCGGTCCACTAGGGGCCCAACGAGTTCGGTGTCCCAGCGTTTCATCGAGGACCTGGCGAACGCGAATTCGTGCAATCTGCGATACGTCGCGTGTTCGGGTTCCTGCATTTCCAGGATCGTCGGGCCTTGCAGCGGTCGCACCATGTCCTCGTAGATCCGGGTGCTGAACGTGATGTTGTCGGTGAAGACGGCCTTGACCGCGTCGAACGAGTACGCCGTGAATGTCTTCGTGCCGTCCGGTCCGTCCTCGGGGACGCCCATCTCCGGCCAGCCGGGGTGAACGGCCGCCTTCCGCCGCAACTCGCGCAGCAGCGGGTAGGGGGTCGCGGCGCCGTCGGCGCCCATTCCGGCGTTGAACTTCTCCTGCGCATCACGGATGCGCTGCTCGATGTCGCCAGCAACCGCAGGCTCCGTCACGTGCCCACCTCCCGTACGACCGTTCAACCTACACCTTGTCGGTTGCAAACCTACATCATGTAGGTTGAACCAACCAGAACTCGGGGAAGTCCGAAAGAGCAACCTGGAGCGTTCGATTGGTTATTCGAGTCGTGCAATGGGCGACCGGCGCCGTCGGCCGGGCCGCACTGCAGGAGCTTATTGAAAACCCGCGTTATCAGTTAGTGGGCGTGCTCGTGTACGACCCGGCGAAGGCCGGCCTCGACGCGGGTGTGCTCTGCGGGCGGCCACCGACGACGGGTGTGATCGCCACGACGGACAAGGACGAGATCATCGCCCTGGGCGCCGATGTCGTCGTGCACGCGGCCAGCAAGGCCCACGCCGTCGAGACGAACGCTGCGGACATCTGCCGCCTGCTCGCGGCGGGTAGCACCGTCATCACCACCACGTCGTACAACCACCTACCCACCTACGGCGAAGAGACCGAGGCAATGTTCGCCAGGGCGTGCCGAGCGGGCGGGTCACGCTTTCACGCGGCGGGTGAGAACCCCGGTTTCATGTTCGAGCGGCTCGTCGCGACGGTGACGGGGCTGAGTAAGTCCATCGACCGCATCGACCTCTACGAGGCCACCGACGTCTCCGCCGTGGACAGTCGGCCGATGCTCGTCGACCTGATGGGCATGGGCAGACCGCCGGAAGACGTCAGCATTGACTCCCCGATCATCAAGAAGCTCGACATGGCCTACCGCCAGGCCCTCAATGCGACGGCCGACGTCCTCGGGATCACCCTGTCCCACATCGACGTGGCGGTCGACGCCACCACACTGCCCCACGACATCGACGTCCTGGCCGGCACGATCGAGGCGGGAACGGTTGTCGGGCAGCGATTCTCGTGGGTCGGCCACTGGTCGGGACGCCCGTTGCTGGCCATTCACGAGGAGTGGGTGCTCACCCGCGACCTTCCACAATGGGGCATGGCTCCATTGGCGCCCGGCGAAAAGGCGCCGCTGATCCGCGCGGTCATCAAAGGTGAGCCCAGCTTTGAACTCCAGCTCGACGTGGCATTCGACGGCGCGCCATCGACGGGCCAGCACGCCATGCCAGGTCACCTGATGATCGCGATGAGCGCGGTTCGCGCCATACCGTACGTGCTGGCCCGGCCACCCGGTGTCGTGACAGCACCGGTGTTCGGCGCGATCCAACTAGCCTGAGGCACCACCGACCGCGCGGGCGATGTGGTCGCTGGGCGCCGCATGGAAAACGTGCGCGCTGCCGTCGGGCAAAACCCTTCGGGCCACGAGATAATCGGAACCCATCCACCCCTGTCGGATGAACCGGCCGAATCGCAGGAACGTTCCCGGCGCGCCGCTGGCCGACGGGACGAGCTTCACCTGCTCCATCCCGTTCTTCACACCCTCCCCGGTCAACGGCCGTGCCGCGGCGAGACCACGCACGATCACGGTGGCCGCGTCGTGCGACAGGCCCGGCATCGAGTGTCCGGGCCGGCGACCGTATCGCGCCTCGAAGCGGTCGAGGAAGGCCTGTCCGACCGTGTTGCGCTCGTCGTAGCTGTCCAGGCCGATCCATCCGGATAGGTGCCGCCTCCACTCCGCGCTGATGTGTGCCATTTCGAACGCCGTCGTCGTGTATCGCGGCGGATCCCAGCCCGCGGCGCGCAGCGCATCCGTGAAGCCCCACAGCCCGTGCCCGAACCCGACGTGCACCAGCGCGTCGGGTTCCGCCGCACGCAACGCAGTGACCGTCTCGGACTTGTCGGCTTCGACCTGGGGAATCGCCACGGTCGCAACGACCTTCAAACCCGCGGCGTCGTAGGCTCTCTCGGCGAAGGCGAGGTACTCCTTACCGATGAGCGATGCCTCGTAGGCAATGGCGATGCGCGATCGACCGTCGCCGATCATCACCGCGGCCAGCATCACCGGCTCCTCGGGCATCGAGCCGTTGTTCAGTGCGAAACACCAGTCGCCGAGAGCCCCCTCCGAACCCGACAGGGTGACGATCGGAACCCGTGCGGTGGCCTCGACGTGGGATCGCAGCGGCACCACGTTGTCGGACACCCAGGGGCCGAAAATGGCCAGACACCCCTCCGCCACGAGCTCGTCGAAGGCCCGTTCGACCGCAAGATAGGTACCGTTGGGCAAGCCCACCGCGTTGCGGGTGACGAGTTCGATCGGCCGGTCGAGCAGCCCGGAGGAAAGGGCTTCGTCCATCACCAGCCGCAGCGCGTCGAGGCTGTCGTTGTCGGTGTCGCCTGTGGTCGGATAGTCGTTGAGCAAGCCGACTTTCAGAGGAGCGACCGACCCGTACGCGCGAACCTCATCGTCTGCCATAGCGGCAACATACAGTATGGAGGTTGAGGCCCACCGCGCCACCGCAAACTCGCACCCGCCGAAAATGGTGGTTTACGAAAAGTGCAAAGCGAACTTTCGGCATGTTAGTTTTTCCGAGCGGGGGATCACATCCGGAGGAGACGGAATGACGCTCACATCGACGCAGGAGTCCCACGCGCCGTCAATCCAGAAGAAGTACCGCGTGATCCAGTGGGGCATGGGTAATGTCGGCACGATCGCACTGCGCCACTTCGCACACAACCCTCTCTACGAAGTGGTCGGAGTGCTTTGTAATCGCCCGGAGAAGGTCGGTAGGGACGCCGGTGAACTCGTCGGGGTAGGACCGATCGGGGTACACGCAACCACCGATAAGGCCACCTTGGAGACACTCGACGCCGATTGCGTGTTCTACGCGCCGCTCTGGTCGGACGTCGACGAGATCTGCCGACTGCTCCGCGGAGGAAAGAGCGTCGTTGCCTCGGGTGGTGCGTGGTGGCATCGGACCGAAACCAACACCGCGGACATCGACAAGATCGAAGCGGCGTGCCAAGAAGGCGGTACTTCGTTCCACGGAGGTGGCATCCACCCCGGCTACGCCGCGGACCTTCTCGTTCTGACGCTAGCCCGGATCGTCGGCAAGACCGACCACATCCACATCTACGAGGCGGTGAACTTCAATAAGGACACCCTGAAGTACTTGGACGAGATGGGGTTCGGAAAAACCCCGGTCGAATTTGCGAAGGGAAATCTCTTCCAAGACGCGTGGTCGTTGTTCGCACAGTCGCTGACGATGGTTGTCGAAGGGCTGGGTAAAACCGTGGAGAAGTTCACGACAGACGTGCAGCTCGGCACGGCCACCCGCGATATCCCGTACGAGGGATCCCCGGACATGGACATGCCCGGCCTCAAAGGTGTGATCAAGACGGGCACCGTCGCGTCCCAGCATCATCTCTGGACGGCGTGGGTGGACGGCAGGCCATTCATCACGCTGCACGAGCTCTACTCGTTTGTTGAACACGACGCCATCGAGCCGAAACCTGATTGGGAGCCCTACTACCACTACCGCGTGGTGATTGACGGCGACCCGGGAACCGAGCTGATCCTGCGGGGCAGCGAAGATGCACGAGACCACGCGAAGCCCGGCTATATCGGCTACGCCTGGACCGCGATGGAACCAGTGAACGCCATCCCCGCCATCTGTGATGGCCCGCCGGGTTTCAAGTCCCACGCCGACCTTGGGCTCATGACTGTTCGCGGGATCGTGCGCTGATAACACCTGGGCACGCCCCTCAACATGCAGACTGAATGTTGCTACGATCATCGGCATGGCGCAGCGCGGTGGTGCGGACGATGAACGGCGTGCCCGTGGCGAGCAGACTCGCCGCGACCTGATCGAGGCGGGCCGGGAACTGTTCGTGGAGCACGGATTCTTCAACACGAGCATCGGTGACCTCGTGGCGAAGTCGGGCGTCGGCACGCGCGGTGCCTTCTACCACCACTTCAAGGACAAGGCCGAGCTGTTTCGGGCCGTATTCGAAGACGTTGAGAACGACCTTACGCTGCGGTCCATCGCCACTCCCCCGCCCGGCACGGACCCGTGGGAACGGCTCACGAGCGGTCTGCACGGATTTCTCGAAGCCGCAACGGAGCCCGCCGTGCAGAGGGTGATACTCGTCGACGGTCCGGTGGTGCTGGGCTGGCAGACCCTGCGCGAAATCCAGGAGGGCAACAGCATCGCCCTCATCAACGAGTTGGTCCGCGAGGCGATCGCAGAGGGCATCATCGACGACCAGCCCGTCGGGGAGCTGACGCACATGCTCGTCGCGGCGCTCGAGGAGGCTTCACGTCTGGTCGCGCACGCCGCAAATCCCGCCAGGGCACGCCGCCGAGCCGCCAAGGTCCTCGACCGGCTGTTGCTCTCGTTCGCCATAGCGCCCCGAAAAGTATTGCGGCGGTAGCGTTTCTGGATTTGCTCATGGTCAAACGCTACCGTTCTGAAAATGTACATTTCCGTAATTGAATATAGTTCCTCTACAACCTGATAGTCTCGCTCTCAACCTCTGCACAAGGAGTCCCATGCAGCCCGAAGAGATGATCCTGGTGAGCGTCGACGACCATCTGGTGGAACCACCGAACCTGTTCGAGGGCAGGGTTGTGAACAAGTACGCCGACGAGACGCCCCGGGTGATCCGGCAGTCCGACGGCTCGGAGGTCTGGACGTTCAACGGCGCGATCATCCCCAACATCGGCCTCAACGCCGTGGCGGGCCGCCCGCGCGAGGAGTACGGCATCGAACCCACTGCCTTCGACGAGATGCGCCCGGGGTGCTACGACATCCACGAGCGAATCAAGGACATGGACGCGGGCGGTGTGCTCGCGTCGATGTGCTTCCCGTCCTTTCCCGGCTTCGCGGGCCGGCTGTTCGCCACCCACCCCGATAAGAGCCTCGCGCTCGCCGTCACCCAGGCGTACAACGACTGGCACATCGACGAGTGGTGTGGGTCGTATCCCGGACGCTTCCTGCCCATGGGATTACCCGTACTTTGGGATCCGGAGTTGTGCGCCAAGGAGATCCGTCGCAATGCCGAGAAGGGTTGTCACTCAGTGACCTTCACCGAGAACCCCGCCACCCTCGGCTTCCCGAGCTTCCACGACGACTATTGGGATCCGATGTGGCGGGCGCTGTCGGACACCAACACGGTGCTCTCGGTCCACCTGGGCTCGTCGGGCAAGATCACGATGACCGCCGACAACGCGCCCATCGACGTGATGATCACGCTGCAGCCGATGAATGTCTGCTCGGCGGCCGCAGACCTGTTGTGGTCGCGAGTCATCAAGCAATTCCCCGACGTACGGTTCGCGCTCTCGGAGGGCGGCACCGGGTGGATCCCGTATTTCGTCGACCGGCTCGACCGCACGTACGAAATGCATCACCTGTGGACGGGCCAGGACTTCGGCGACAGACTGCCCAGTGAGGTCTTCCGGGAGCGCTTCCTGACCTGCTTCATCGCCGATCCGATCGGGGTCAAGCTGCGCCATGACGTCGGCATCGACAACATTGCCTGGGAGTGCGACTACCCGCATTCCGACTCGTCGTGGCCCGCGGCGGCCGAGGAACTCGCCCTCGTCATGGCCGGGCTGCCCGACGACGAGATCAACAAGATCACCTACGAGAATGCGTGTCGGTGGTATTCGTTCGACCCGTTCGAACACCGCACCCGAGAGCAGTGCACGGTGGGCGCCCTGCGTGCCGGTGCCGGTGACCACGACGTCGAGATCCGCAGCTTCGACCACGGTCGGTTCGAACGCACCGTGGGCTCGACCCTCGGCTCCGTGAGTGCCAAGCTCGATGTCTGACAACGGAAATCAACCGATGCGGGTCGCCATCGTCGGCGCCTCCGCGGGCCTCGGCCGATGCATCGGCACCGGGCTCGCCCAACGCGGTGCGCACGTCGCGCTACTGGCGCGTCGATACGACCGGCTGGTCGAGGCCGCCAAGGATGCCGGCAACGGCGCGGTCGCCATCGCGTGCGACGTCACCGTCACCGACAGCTGCAAAAACGCGATGTCCGAGGTTGTCGGCGCGCTCGGCGGTCTTGACGCCTTGGTGTACACGACCGGCATGGGTGTGTTGGCTCCACTGCGCGAGGTGACCGCGGAACAATGGGCACAGTTGTTCGCGACCAATGTCACCGGCGCCGCGCTCGTCACCGCGGCCGCCGCCCCGCATTTGGCGGCGACGGCCGGCTCTGCCGTATACCTGTCCTCACTGAGTGCGTCCTACACGACGCCTTGGCCGCTGCTCGGGGCCTACTCGGTTACCAAGAGCGCCTTAGACAAGCTCGTTGAGGCCTGGCGTATCGAACATCCGGAGATCGGCTTCACCCGTCTCGCCGTGGGCGACAGCCTCGGCGGCGCCGGCGACGCGCAGACCGAGTTCAACAAAAGCTGGGACCCCGACGCTCTGGAAGCGGCCATCAGGTACTGGATGGAGAACAAGTACATGGTGGGCGGCCTCGTTGACGCGGAACACCTGACCGAGGTCGTCCATTCCGTGATCCACTGCGGCAACAGCAGTTTCATCCCTTACCTGACACTGGCCCCGCGCGCCTCCGACGCGGTGAAGGAACTCCGCCAATGGTGAAACCCCTAACGAAAGAGACGCAATGAAGTCCAAAGCAGCGGTGTTGCGCGGTGTCGGTGTGGATTGGGAAGTCACCGAAGTGGAGCTCGATCCGCCGCACGCGGGCGAAGTGCTGGTCAAGATGGCCTATGCGGGCATCTGTCACTCCGACGAACACTTCTATACCGGCGACAGTGTGCCGACAGCGGAGATGGAAGAGATGATGCGGGCGTCTGGCCTTCCGGTGCCCGAATGGTTCCCCATGCTCGGAGGACACGAGGGCTCCGGTGTGGTCGAAGCGGTCGGGCCCGGGGTGACATCACTGAAGCCCGGAGACCATGTGGCCATTTCGTTTCTGCCCGCCTGCGGCAATTGCCGATGGTGCGCCAGTGGCTACACCTACCTGTGCGACGTGGGCGCCGACATCTACAGCAAGGCGATGACCACCGACGGCACCCGCCGTCGCCACCTCGGCGGCGAAGACCTGATGGCGATGATGCAGGTCGGCACCTTCTCCGAATACGTGGTGGCCTCCGAGCGCTCGCTCGTCAAAGTCCACGACTGGATCCCCCTAGAGGCCGCCTCGCTGGTGTCCTGCGGGGTGACAACAGGATTCGGGTCGGGATCGGTCGCGGCGGGTACCCAAGCCGGCGATACCGTCGTCGTGGTCGGTGTCGGCGGAATCGGCATGAACGCCGTGCAGGGCGCGAAAGTCGCCGGCGCCAAGCACATCGTCGCCGTGGACCCCAACGAGTTCAAACGCGAGATCGCGCCGACGTTCGGGGCCACCCACGCCGCTGCCGACATCGGTGCCGCGCTGGAACTGGTCAAGGAGATCACCTGGGGGGTGATGGCCGACCGGGTCGTTCTCACGCCCGGGGTCGTGCCGGCGGACATGATAATGACGGCGATGATGTTGTTGCGCAAGGGCGGAACCTGCGTGCTGACCGGGATGCCGAAGATCACCGACCTGATGGTGCCGATCGTCCTCACTGACATGGTCAGTTCGTGCAAGACGTTCAAGGGGGTGCTCTACGGCGAAATGAACCCCCGCGAGGCCATGCCGAAACTATTGGCGATGTATGAGGCGGGGCTGATCAAGCTCGATGAGCTGGTCACGCAGAAGTACAAGCTCGATGACATCAACGAGGCCATGAAAGACCTGCGCGCGGGCAAGAACATCCGGGGCGTCATCGCCTTCGAATAGCGTCGCGACGTCACGTCGCGCGGTGCAACAGCATGACGCCGGATGGAACTCCCCCACCGGTACTGACGACGGCGGTGCGTGCGTCTTTGACTTGGCGGTTACCGGCCTGGTGGCGCAATTGCAGCACCGCTTCGTAGAGGAAGCCGAATCCGTGCAGGCGTCCCTCGGACAGCTGGCCGCCGTGCGTGTTCAGTGGAAGCTCGCCGTCCAGCGCAATGCGCCGGCCGCCATCCAGCCATCCCTGGGCCTCGCCGAAGCCGCAGAAGCCGAGGGCCTCGAGCCACGACACGCAGTTGAACGTAAAGCCGTCGTACAGCAACGCAAGGTCGACGTCCTCGGGCCGCAGATCAGTTCTGCTCCACAAATGCGCGGCCTGGCCGATGACCTGGGGCTCGTGAGTGAGCGTCCCCTGATCCCACGAGATACGTTCGGCCACTTGCGTTCCGACGGCGTCGCAGCGTATGGCCAGTCGCGGCAGATCACCGCCGATCGACGCGTCGGACACCACCACCGCGATCGAGCCGTCACAGGGAACGTCGCAGTCGTAGAGGCCGAACGGTGACGTGATGGGCCGCGCGGCGAGGTAGTCGTCCATGGTCATCGGTTCGCGGTAGATGGCCGACGGGTTGAGCGCGGCATTGCGCCGCGCGTTCACGGCGATCATGCCGAAGAGTTCCCGATTCGCACCGTATCGATGCAGATACTGGTTGGCATTCACACCGATCCAATTGGCCGCCGAGGCGGCGCCAAACGGCAACGACCATTGCTGGGGCCCCGGTACGCGCCCGCCGCCCCCGGGTAGCCGAAGCGCGGCATACGTCGATTCCCACACCGTCCGGAAGCACAGGACGTGTCGGCAAAGGCCCGCGGCCACCGCCATCATCGCGGCTATGATCGCGCCACCCTGGCCGGGTAGATCCATGCCGCCGTTGATCCACGTGGGATGTATGCGCAAAGCCTCCTCGACGGCAGCGATGCCGCCTTCGCTCATACCCATGCCCACGGGTCCCGGGTACGTCGAAAGACCGTCAATATCAGACAGTTCCAAACCGGCATCGGCAACCGCGGCAAGACATGCGTCCATCGTGAGCGACAACGGATCGACCATCAGCCGGCGGCCGGTGGCTGACCGGCCGATGCCCGATATCACGGATCGATGCTCAAACCGCTCCGTCGTTACCGGCTGACGCGGAACGGGAGAAGCGGGCGGCCCCAGCAGGTCCCGCTCATCGGTGCCACCCGTGGGTTCGAACAGCGGGATCCAGACGTCGTCGACATTTTCGAATCGCACGGAGACGCGCTGACCGACGTGCACGTCCTCGGGTGAGCAGCCGACGATGTTGGTGGTCAGGCGCACCTCGGCGCACTCATCGAGCGCAACGACGGCAATGACGTAGGGCGGCTCGAATCCGGGCAGCCATGGGTGCGCGTTGACGGTATAGCCCACCACTGTCCCCCGACCGGAAACCACCTCGGGCTCGGCCGTTGTCGCCCGGCATGAGGGACAAATCGGCACTGGAGGGTGCACGTACGTCTCACACTCGGTGCAGCGCTGAATGCGCAGATTGCCGTCCTGGCCGGACGTCCAGAACCATTGATTCCACGGTGTGAGCTGCGGCAGCGGTCTCATGCCTTGCCCCCGGGCGCACGCCGGTCGCGAAGGCCGTCAGCTTCCGTGAGTTGCCGCCGCGCTATGGGAGGCATCCGCGCCGGGTAGCTGCGCATATATTCATTCTCATAATTGCAATTGCCCATTGTCGCCATAGTCTCACATCGGTCGGCCCAGCTACCGGCCGGCTGGCCGATGCGCATCAGTTCGAGGTTGTCGTCGTCCATGGTCAACGAATGATCAGCGACGACCGGCTCGAGCATCGGCCGGTTGCAGTGGGTATTGGTCGGGCTTAGTCGTGGCCTTGACCTGAACGTGGTGGACCGCAACATCATTCAATTCGATCGCGAAATCGACGATGTCGTCGTTCGCGTCATCGGTATCTTTGAGCATCGGTTCCACGACCAGACCCGCGCACGGAATCAACTCGGGGTGTTCGCGCAGGTGTCGCAGAAAATACTCGAGCGTCGCCAGGTACTGATATTTGAGGCCGTAAGCCGCAGCAGAACCTCCGCCCCAGTAGTCATGAGCTGACTTGTCTTACGGCCAGACGACGATCCACGGGTTCAGCCGTCTCACTCAAATGTCCAATTGGACATCAAGTGGACATTTCATTTGAGAATTGGAAACGGGATTTGAGAACCTACAGCTTTCTGTAGGTTCTCAAGCTGCGTGGCGGCCGGCGATGCCCTGACATGCAGGTCTCTAGAATTCTCATGGAAATGGCGGACATATTGTTCTCATCTTCGTGGCGGATCCTAAAACCAGAGGGTTGTGTTGAATTTCAATGCGCGACCTGGCTTGGTTTCGTATCGCAACGGCCGCCGGGACA
Organism: Mycobacterium sp. 5-140-3-2; assembly: GCF_035666375.1. NCBI lineage: Bacteria > Bacillati > Actinomycetota > Actinomycetes > Mycobacteriales > Mycobacteriaceae > Mycobacterium > Mycobacterium sp. 5-140-3-2. The sequence goes on along the minus strand of NZ_CP142025.1, from coordinate 1,904,962 downwards.
ACGATTTCGCTAAATCGTGCCCGCCGAAGGATTCCAATTGTTAAGATGACACGTTGGGTGACACGAAAGTGTCGCTGTGACAGCGCTTTAGGACATTACGCGTCGTGTCGGTGTCAGCCGGGGCCTAACACACTGCGTATCAACGAGTTTGGCCCGAGGGGGGTAAATGACCCGGGCGCTCATCTCCGAGGCCGAGTCAGACTATCGGTAGTTTGCGCTGACTCCGACGCCCCTCGCTCCCAAATTCGTCCGCTCGGAAAATCATGACGGTCGATGTAGAGTGCCTCGCCCCCTGGGACCACTACATAGCGAAGCCGATCTGGCGCAGCGACTCCTGTACCCACTGGCTCGCGACTCGCGCCGCGGCCTGACGGAGCCTCGCTCGGGAGCCCAGCGCGACTAATGAGATTCTCATATTGGTGGCGGATCCGCAGGAAAACGATTGGTGCGGCATCACCGTGGGCTCAGATGGGATCGAACTCAGCGATCAGCCACCGACCGTCGACTTTGTCGAGCGTGACTCGGACGCTGGAGGCGCTGTTGGTCGGCGAATCTTGGCCAATGGTGACGGTCTGGTTTACGAACAGCAAAACAACGGCATGGCTGCCGGTCGCCTCTATCGGCGCTGCGGCCGGCACCGTGGCCGACGCAGAGATGTGCTTCTGCTTGGCTCCCGGGATGACTACGTCGTGGGTCAGTGACGTGTAGGCGTTAAGGAACTTGCCGGTGAGTCTGCTCCGGGCGGCCTCGAGGTCCTTTTCCACGCTATTGGCCCGATACGACAGCACAGCGATGGTGCTTTCGGTGGCGGTGCGCACGGATTCCGTGGCGGCCAACTGAGCGGTGCGCGCGGAGCCGTCCTGCCACTTCAGGAAGCCTGCGGCCACGGCCAGCGACAGCGCGAGGCCGGGCAGTAGTGCGTACGCGATCGCCCGCGCCCAGCGGATGTGATGCTTCGCAGGTGTCGAACTTTGACGGTCGCCTGACTCGTCGACCTCGGTAGTCGCAACATCGGTGTCCGGCTTGTCCCCGGCGATCGCCGTCGGGCCCGGCGTGGCAGGTGCTTCCTCCGATGAGGCGACATTGGTGTGATCGTCCGCGCGGCGGAGCAACTTCGGAAACTTCATGGCACGAACTCGACGTTGGAGACTTTGACCTGACCGTCGGTCTTCTGCACGAAGATCCGCATTCGCCATGCTCGTGGCGCCTGATCAGACGCAGCGGCGTCTGACGTTTGCACAGTCATGGCCACCAGCACCTGGGCGGTGTCGGCCGTCTCCGACTCCAGCCCTGCCGAGCTGATGGTACCGACCGTGATGGCTTTGGCTTGCTTGACGACCTCGATAAACGGCTTCGACCGTTTGGCGAAATCGTCGTGTAACTGTCCTGTCGCCCCATCCAGGATGCGCTGTACATCGGTGTCAGCATGCCGCCAGTCGATCGTAGTTAGGTTCAGCGCGCCCTGCCTGGCCACTTGCAGAAATTGGTTTCGTTGGATCTGCGCCTGGTGCGTCTGGTAGCTGCGAAATCCCAACCATCCAACCAACACAGACAAGGCAACGACGATAGTCAGACCGACGCGAATTGTCGGCCGCAGGTGGAACACCGATTCTGCGGAGCGTGGTGTAGATGCGTTCTCCGTGGGGTCTATATCAGACTCGATGGTGTCCCCATCCGCGTCGACGATGTCGCCGCCCGGGGACGCGTGGAAGTCAACCGCCTCACGCATACCGTGCTCCGTCCGTCGTCGTGATTCTGCGCGTCATATTCGTCAGCTGCCCGGCGGCATCAGCATTGTTTGCCATGTCTTATCCTTGGGCGCGGTTTGGGCTAGATCGGATTGCGTGTATTGATGCCCGTCGGGCCCGATGTAGGTGCCGGTGGCCGGGTCGTACTGGGCGGCGGCGATCGGCGACGGCGCCGAGGCGGGGGGGCCCGCAACCGCTGGCGGTGAGCCGGGTGGCAGCTGCGGGATGCCTTGGCCCGATAGGGTGGCGTTCGGGTCACCTTTCCAGTTGAAGCCGTCGTTAAGCGGCACATACTGTTCGTTGCTTTCACACATCTTGACCGTGGGTGCGCGTTTACCCGGAACCGTCTCGCAGGGCACATTGCGCACGCCGCGCACGGCCAAGGGCGAGTCCTGGGGGGCCCGGCAATACAGGTCACCTGCCGGGCGATCGGGATAATCAGTTTCGGGCACTCGGTGCTGCTGAGCCGGCAGGAAGCCGGTGGTGCATAGTGGGGGCAGGTTCAGGTTCAGATTGAAGTCGAGATAATAGCCCCGGTAAGCCTGTTTGGTGCCCATATTGGGTACGTCGCCGCCGGCCTGCACCGCGGTCGCCTGGGGCAGCAGTACTAACAACTGCTCGATGTCGTTCCGGTAGGTGACGGCCACCTGACCGATGCTGACCAAGTTGGCGAGCATGATCGGTAGTGTGGGCCGCAGCCGGTCGAAAAGTTGACGTACTTCGTTGGCGGCCGGGCCGCCCTTTTCGAGTACACCGGCGACGGCTGCGTCATGGCTTTGCAGCTGGTCGGTGATGGTGGCGAGATGCTTTGACCATGCCAGGATCGAGGGCGAGGTGCCGGCCTGCGAGTCGAGCACCGGCTGTGATTGGTCGATCAAGGCGGTGAGAGAGTCCACGTTTTTCCTCGCGTCCGTGGCCAGGGCGGTGGATCCTTTGACGATGCGGGAAAGTTCCGGGCCGAGTCCACCGACGGCGGTGTAGCTCTCGTCGATCACCGTTTTCAGGTTGTCGCGCGGGATCGCCTCCAAGGCTCGGTTGGTCGCATTGAGCAGTGTGTTGATGTCCGGGGGCACCGACGTGTGGTTCTCCGGTATCACGTCACCGTCACGCAGTGGCCGGGAGTTGCCGTTGCGCGGCAGCAGTGAAACGTATTGTTCGCCGACGGACGATTGGCTGTGGACTTGCGCGTCGAGATCGGAGGGGATGTCGAGCCCTGATTTGAGGAGGAGCACGGCGTCGACGCCGGTGGGGGTTATCCGTACGTCCTTGACCCGGCCGACGTAGGTGCCGCGGTAGGTGACGTTCGCCCGCTTGTATAGACCCCCAGCTTGTGAGAGTTGGACGGTCACCTTGTACTGCCCAAGACCGGGTATCAAATTCTCGACCTTGATGTAGCCGAAGACTGTCACCGCGGCGGCGATACCCGACACCGCAGCAAAAATGCTCAGCTTTATCCAGATTTGAAGGCCCAAACGCATGTTACGGTCCTTGATCCAGGTGATAGGGAATGATGAGTGGGTTCCCCTTGGTGTACGGACTGGGCTGCTGTCCAATGGTGCGACCCCACTGCAATTCCAGTTCGGTCAAGTTCCCCTCAAATCGGGTGCCGGTAAATAGCGCCGAATCAATCCGGCTCAGCGTCAGGTCAACAATCAGTGTGAGGTTGGCGTAGTCACCCCGGAGCCAGTTGGTGAGCGGCTCTTTAACCCATGGAAACACCGTAAAAAAGCTCAGCGAGCGGGTGAGGGAGGGACCTGCGTTAGCCAGCGATTCGAGTACCGGGCCGAGGTCCTTCAACTCCTGGACGAGCGCATCTTTGGTCTGATTGACGGAGTCGGCGGCCAGCGCGCTGAACTTGCCCAGCTGGTCGGCCGCGTCGGCCAGTTTTGCCCGCTCGTCTTTGAGCACCGCCAGCGCGTCGGGAAGGGTGCTTAGCAATCGGTCAACGACGGGTTTCTGTTCGGCGAACTGTCCCGCGAGGTTATTTACGCTGTCGGTGGCTTTGATGATGTCGTCGGTTTGCTCGTTGAGATGACCGATGAACTGGTCCAGTTGTTGGATCAGGTTCTTCAGATCCTTCTCACGTCCCGCAAACGCCGTGCTTAACGTCTTGGTGATGTCTTGAACCTGGCCCAGGCCCCCACCGTTGAGGACTAGCGACAATGCAGCCAGCGTCTGCTCGGTCGTCGGGTATTCGCCCGCGGCCGAGAGCGGAATTAGGGACCCGTTTCGCAGCCTGCCTTCGGCCGGGACATTGGTGGGCGCTGCGAGTTCGACCTCCAGCGAGCCGAGGAGGCTGGTCTGACCGATCTTGGCGGTGGCGTTGGCGGGGAGTTTGACGTTGCCGTCGAGCCGCATGGTGAGCAGTGCATGCCAGCCCTCACGTTCAACGTTAGTGACAGTGCCGACCGTCACGTCGCCTACCTGGACGCGGGAGTTCGGCTGGACATTGACGACGTCCGGCATTTGCGCCTTCACCTCGTAGGAGCCAGGGCCGCCGCCTGCAGTGCCGGGTAGTGGGATGGAGTTCAGGCCTCGCCAGCTGCAGCCCGATAATAGGCTGCCGGCGAGCGCCACCAGCAGGCCTGCGGTGACGCCCACCCAGCGGGACCGTCTCATGATCCCCCTTCTGGGGGGACCATCATGCCGGAAAGCCCCTGGGCGGGGTTGGTTGCCACCACCTCGGCGGGCGAGGGCGGGGCGGTGTGGGCCGGCGCTGGTTGCCCGGCCGGAGCCGCCGTGGTTTCCGGGGCATCCGGACTTGGCGGCACGTAGTCCGGACGCAAGCGGTCCTCGCTGTACGTAACCTCGTTTGGACGAGCGCTTTCGCCGACGAACAGGTTCTCCCCCAGCGGGGGAAAATTGTACTGACGGTTCTTCATGATCGGGGCCAAGTACTGCACGCATAGCTTCGCGGCCTGCTGACTATTCAGCCGCGACGCCGCCTGTACGGCTCCGCACAGAAAGGAGATTGGATCGGCGAAGTTGTTGACCGCCAGCGCACCGGTTATCGCCCCTTGCGTGGGCTGCCAAATGTTGGTGTAGTTCGCCAGTGCTGTCGGCAGGACGTGCAGGGTCTGCTTGATGTCGTCGAGGCTGTCGGTGACCGTCCCGGAAAGAGATGCCAGTTTGTCTGACGTAACGCCGATGGCCGCGCGGTTTTCTGCCACGAAACGCTGGACGTCCCCGGCGGCGGTATCGAGGTCCCTGATCGCCGCGGCTACTTCATCGGGATCATTAGCAAGCAATCCGGTCACAAATGCCAGGTTCCGATTCAGCTGGCTCATCGAATCCGAACTGCTTTGAAGGGCCGAGACGATTGTCGCCAAGCTCTTTACGGTGCCGAAAATGTCGCTGCTGTGGTCCCCGAGCACCGAGAAGGCTTGCGATAATTTGATCACCGTGTCGCGGATATCGGTGCCCTGGCCGCGCAGGTTGTCCGCGGCTGTATTGATTAACGATCCCAGCGGAGCGACGCCGCCTGGTTGAGTCGGCTGCAGCGTCTGCGTGAGCTTGTCGAGCTGTGTGCGCAAGTCGACCCATTCAACGGGGACGGCGGTGCGATCCTCCAGAATCACCGCGTTGTTGCGCAGGGCCGGCCCCGCCGTGTAGGCAGGCGTGAGCTGAATAGCCCGCGAAGTAACCAGCGCCGGGGACACGATCACGGCCTTGACGTTCGCGGGCACCTTGTATTTGCGGTCGTACCAGAAAGTTATCTTCACCCGTTGGGGTTGCGGTTCGATTTTCGCTATTTTCCCTACCGGTACACCCAGGATCAGCACCTCGTCGCCGGCAAACACACCGTTGCTGTTAGCGAAGTACCCGATGACGTTCGTCCGGTCGATCTGATCAGACGCGCGCTGAACGGTCACAAGGCCGCCGATGAGCAACAGACTCAGGACGACGGCCAGGCCCGTCTTAGCCTTGCGCGGTGCCCTCACCGTCCTGTCTCCCCGGGCGGCCCCACGGGCACGGGCGATGGTCCGCCTGTTGGCCCTCCGCTGGACGGTCGCGGGACCGGCGCAGAGGGACGATCGGGCGCGGGCTCATAACCAGCCGGCGGGCCGGGCGGCGGCCCCCCAGGGGGAGGCTGGGGCAACGGCGGCCGGTAGGGGTAGCGAGGGTCGCCAGGTTTGCCCGTGATCGCATCGGGCAGCGTCAGTTTGGGATCCCCGCCCTGGCCGGTGCGCGGGTACGGAACCGGCAGAGGAGGCGTCCCCGGCTGGCCCAGCGGCGGCTCGGTGCGCTGCGAAGGCAGCAAGACGCTGGGGTCCAGACCAAGATCGGAGAATGCGGCGTCGATGAATGGTTGCACGAACTGTCCCGGAAGCAGGTTGACCACATAGCCTTTGAAGAATGGGCCCGAGGCGACCGCCTCACCCAACGACATCACGTAGGCGTTAAGCATTCGAATCGACTTCTGCACCCGATCTTTGCGATTGTCGACAATCGTCAGCACGCCGTTGAGCTTGTCCAGCGCCGGGCGCAACTGGGCGTGGTTCTCCGCGATGAACTCAGACAGCTGCTTTGACAGTGCTGAGACGTTGTAGGAGATCGAATCCAGTGCGCTGCTCTGGTTCTTTAGCTCGATCAGCAAGGCGTTGGTGTTGGCGATCAAACTGGCTATCTGGGCGGCGCGGTCGGCCAGCACGCCCGTCACTTTGTTGGTGTTGGCCAGTAAGTTGCGCAGCTGCCCGTCCCGCATGTCGAGGGTTTGTGAGAGTTGGGCGACGCCCTGAACTGCTGCCTTGAGATCCGGGGGGGTGTCGGAGAACGTCTGCGCCAGCGTTGCCATCGAACCGGATAACTGATTGGTGTTCAAGCCGCTGATCGTGTCTGCCAAATCACCAAGCGCGTCAGGTAATTGATAGGCCGGAGTTGTCCGATTGAGGGGAATCGGTTCAGACAGCCGGCCGTCCCCGCGGGGGGTGACCTCAAAGACCTTGGTGCCCAGGACGCTTTTGGTCTTGACCGCTGCCTCGGTGCGGTCTCCAAGCCGGATGTTTTTCGCAACGGTGAATTTCACCAGCACCCGGGGTCCGTCAAGGTCGATGCGCGACACCTGACCCACCCGGGCACCGAAGACTTGTACGGCGGCCCCTGTCTTGAGGCCGCCGGCCTCGGCAAGGTACGCCGCATACTGGCCGCCGCCGGAGAAGAACGGCAGCTTGTCGTACTCGGTTGCCGCCAGCACCGCCGCAGCCGTCACGGCGCAGCCGACGATACCAACGACGAAGGAGTTACGTTCGGCGAAGGATTTCATTTCGGCGTGCACCTTCCCGAGGACTGGCCAGCCAGCTTGATGTAGACGGGTTGGCCGCCTTTCCCGTTGACCTTGAGCAGCAGATCGCACAGATAGAAGGAGAAGTAGTCGCCATAGAGCCCCTGCCTGTCCAACGCCTGGTAGGCGTCGGGGAGTGTGTTGAGGAGGTCGTCGAAATAATCGTGATCAGCGAGGACGATCCCGCTGACTCGGTCAGTCTGATGGATGGTGTTCTGCAGGGCCGGGCGAGCCTGTCGAAGCAGGTCGGCGATCGAACCAGATGCTGCGTTGATGTGGGCCACGCCGTTACTGATGTCTGATTTGCGGGCCGCGAGCCCCTGCATGAGCTCTTGCAAGGAATCGACCGCCTTAGCGAACTGGTCGTGCTGATCGCCGAGGGAGGCCAGCACGGTGTTGAGATTGGCGATCACGTGCCCGATCAGCTCGTCGCGGTCGGCAAGGGTGCTCGTCAGCGTGGCAGTCTGCGCCAGAAATGAGCTGACAGTCGCGCCCTGACCCTGGAAAGTCGAGATCAACTGGCCGGTAAGCGCATTGACTTGTGCGGGGTCTAGCGCCTCGAACAACGGGTGGAAGCCCCCAATCAGCGCGTCGAGATCCAGCGCCGGGGCGGTCCTCGCCAGCGGGATAGTCTGCCCCGGTTTGAGTGGTTTGACGTCGCCGGCACCCTCTTCGAGAGCCAGGAACCGGTCGCCGACTAGATTGCTCCAACGGATCACCGCTTTGGTGCCCTGGGTCAGCACGACCGACTCGTCGGCGGAGAACTCGACCACTGCGAACGCGTTTTGCTCGATTGAAATGTTTTTGACCTTGCCGACCTCGACGCCGGCGATGCGCACGAAGTCGCCGCTTTTCAAGCCGGCCACGTTGGTGAACTCGGCATGATAGGTCTTGTCCTTCTGGAATCGCAGCTGCGCGAATACCGCGAAGAGCGCAAAGAGGCTTAGCAGACAAACCGTTGCGAAGATGGCGAGCCGCCAGACGGCGCTTCCCAGGTTGTCTCTCATGGATGTGTTCCCGACGTGTCGGACGGACTGTGTTGCGGCCCGGGTGGCGGTGGGTTGATCGGTGTCCCGTCCGGTCCGTATTGCGGTGCACCGTATGGTGGCGCGCCGGAGTACGGGATCGGCCCCGGTGCCGGACCCGGGATGCACTCGCGAATGCTGGGCGGCTGCGGCACGGCGCGCGTCACCGGCAGGTAGTCCGCATAGCAGGGATGGCCGATGCCGGGGTTCGGCCGGATGTCGAGTCCGGTACCCCAACCAGTGTCTGTAATTAGTTGACGGACCGGATAGTTTTTGCTGGGGTCGGGCAGTGACCCGCAACTCGGCTTGCCGCCGGGTCCGCCTTTTGCGGCCACAATTGGCAGGTTTTGCGGGTACTGGTATGGGTCGTCGCCGAGCAGCAAGGCGGCATCCACAACCATCGAGTAACCATTGGAACCACCCAGCGCGTCCCTGCCACCGTTGTCTACATACCAGGTGGCGCCGAGAAGCATGCGGGTGTACTCGGGGTTGTATTTCATCAGTAGGTTTGTCGTTGGTTCAAGCAGGTTGATTCCACGGACGAAGTTGCTCTGGTTGGGCGCGATCAGATCGGTACCGGACTGCGACAGACCAATCGCATTCAGCAGCAAGGCGTCGAGTGCCGATGTATGGCTTGTGACGGTCGCGCTCGTGGTACTCACGGCCGCGAGCGTCCTCAGGATGTCTTGTCCGGCCGCGCTGTATGCGTCGCTGAAACCGCTCAGCGATCGGAGGTCTTGCTGCACGGTGCCCATGCGCGGATTCAGCGCCAGCAGCACCTGATTGGCGTCGGTGATGGCCTGCCCGATGGTCTGGCCCTCACCGCGCAGACCGATTGCCCACGCGGTCAGAGTCGCGTTGAGCTTGGCGGGGTCGATTTGTTTGAGCACCAAGGCGAGGTTCTGGAAAACGGTGTTGACCTCGGTGCTGACATTGCGGGATCGCAGAAGCGCTCCTGCGGCTATGTGCTTGGTGCTGGGATTCTCGGGGTAGACCAGATCGACGTACTTGGAGCCAAACAACGTTGAGGCTTTGATCTGGGCTTCGATATTTGCCGGAATATTTCTGACCTGATCGGGGTCGATCTCTAACTGCAGACTGACTGGTTCGGTCCCACCGGTTACCGAGGCGACGCGGCCTACTTGTACGCCACGTAGCATCACCTTGCCGCCGGGCTCCATGACAAGGCCGGAGCGATCAGAGGTCAATGTCAGCGGAACGAAGGAACGGAATGTCCCGTTGAACAATGCGGTCGCTAAGGTGATCAGCGCAACGATGACTCCGCAAGAGATGGTCGCCCAGCGCCCCAGGTGAGCATCGTCTGCTGAAGACGAAGGTTTCATTGCGCTATCCCTTAACGATGTTGGGCATAATCAGGGCTATCCACCCGAGAAGTGGAAATTGCCGGTCTTGCCGTAAATGGCAAGCGAGGAGAATAGAATTACTAATACTGCGGAGACCATTGAGCTACGCACCGCTCTACCCACGGCTTCACCCACCCCGGCGGGCCCACCGGAAGCGGTATAGCCGTAGTAGGTATGCACCAGCATCACCACGAGGCCCATCAGGACTGCCTGCAGAAGCGACCAGATGATGTCGGTGGGCTGCAGAAATGTCGAAAAATAGTGGTCGTAGACGCCCGTCGGTTGCCCGTACACGGAGGTTGTGGCGAACCGGGCAGCATAGAAGGACATCCAGAGCCCTATGCAATACAACGGGATCACTACTACCACGCCGGCAATTACCCGGGTGGAAACCAAATAAGCAATCGAGCGGATGCCCATCACCTCGAGGGCGTCGATTTCCTCGTTAATCCGCATTGCACCCAGTTGCGCGGTGGTGCCGGCCCCGATGGTGGCGGACAGGCCGATTACCGCGGTCAGCGGCGTGACGATACGGCCGTTAACGTAGGCGGAAACGAAACCAGTCAACGCCTCCACACCAATACCGCTCAATGAGCTGTAGCCCTGAATCGTGACGAGGGAGCCCCCCGATAGTGTCAGAAAGCCAACGATTCCCACGGTGCCGCCAATGACCGCCAGCGCGCCGGCGCCTAAGCCCATCTCGGCGATCATGCGCAAAGTCTCGTGCTTATAGGAGGACAAGGCGTCCCGGATCGCGCCCAGAGTTCTCGCGTAAAAACGCGCTTGCGCGCCGACCCGCCGCCAGCCCGCAACCCAGCCATCCAGTGTGTAGCTCAATCGCGGAAATAGCTGGCTGGCAATCGTGCGGCTACTCATGATGTCGCCTTCACGCCCACCGCGGTCACGACGACGTCGATGAAGAATAACGACATAAAGGAAAAGACCACCGTTTCGTTCACCGCATTACCGACGGCGGCCGCCCCCCTGCCCACCGAGATGCCCTTGTAGCACGCGATGAGACTGGCGGTCAGACCGAACAGCCCAGCCTTGACTAGCGCGATGACCAACTCCCGCGCGCCGGTGAGCAACGTCAATCCTGCGGCGAAGGACCCGGGCGTAACGTGCTGGACAAAGACGGAGAACTCGAACCCACCAACGAGGCCGGTTACGATTACCACGCCGGATAACAGCAACGAGACGAAGGTGGCCGCGAGCACGCGGGGCACTACCAACGATCCGATCGGGTTAATGCCGAGCACGCGCAGCGCGTCGAGTTCCTCACGAATAGTGCGTGCACCCAGGTCAGCGCACATCGCTGTTGCGCCGGCACCGGCAACCACCAGCACAGTGACAAGCGGGCCAATCTGCGTGACCGTGGCCAGTGCCGCGCCGCTGCCAGAAAAGTCTCCAGCACCGAACTCGATCAACAGAATATTTATTGTGAATACCGTGAGCACGGTGAAAGGAATTGACAACATCATCGTCGGCGCTATTGATACTCTGGCAACGAACCAGCTTTGCAAAAGGAATTCGCGCCCAGCAAACGGGCGCCGCGGTATCTGCAACAATGTGTCAAGCGCCAGGGCAAAAAAGTCTCCCACGGAGCGAACCGGTTTGGCGAAGGTATTCGGCGAGATCAACACCGGCCTCCGTTCACATCACACGCCATGGTGATACCTGTACCGACGGGCGGCCATAGCGGATCTCGTCCGTCCCCTCGCATTTCAATGACATCCACAAGGTTCAACTTGCCGTACTTGTCGTAGGCAGCCGGTGCTTGAAGATGACCGCAGGCCCCCAAGGTGACTGTTCGGCAGCCGACTCATCCCCACCCGCAAACCGCCTACCAACCTGATTCCCACCGCCACGCTCAGAACATGGCGGTCTACCAAAGCCGAGAAGCTGAAATGTTTGGGGCCGACGGCACCGTCTTCATGCCGCCGATCGGCAGCCTCTGCAGTGAGCTTGGGACCACGAGAACCCTCCCCGATTCGTAGAGTCTGGTAGCAGAACTTTATTTTCATAACAAAACTTTGTCAAGCATCCGTCAGGGGGTGGAGTGGCCCTCGATCAGTCTGGCGGTTCTGCGCCAGGACTGGGGTTTTCGAGCAGGCCGTCACCGACCGGTTGTCTGCGTGAGGGGGCGACGGATTGGGGAGACGCTCGGATTTCGCCGACCCGATTCTGGAACTGCCTCCCAATCCGCGCGGTGGGATTGTGCGGTGCTGGACGCCCAGGTAGATGTGCCGCACCGGCCCAATTCCAGTGGCGCGTTGGCGAAATCGCGGTTTCCCCGCACCGTACCGGCAACCCAAGCGGTGCTATCGACGTACGCGGACTACCAGATCGAACGTATGGAGATCCTCGGTGACGCCGACTGCGACATGGTGTTCGTCGCCCTCTACCACGAGAATCGCTGGGTGCGCCGATCACATAATCGTGCACATAGCGGTGCTTTGCGCGGCTGGCCACCGACTGCGGCTTTGCGGTACGGGCGCATATGTCCCGCCATCATACGGCGGCCAGGAACTGGGTGCTCCGCGGTGAATCTCGGTGTGTACAACAGGTTTTGGCCAAGGTGCGTTGGACTCGACCGTAATTGACTGCATGCGCGGGGCCGAGGACAAGCGGCGAGCCATAGAGGCTGTAACTACCGGGGACGCCACCTGGGCGAGCACTGTCCCGGTTCCCCGGTCGTCCGCGAGAGGCCGCGGATTGCGGCCCAGCAGCCGCGCTTGGTGGCCTGCCCCAGCTGGTGGGCTTTGAGCTGCGCTTAGCACTGCAACGCCGCGATGAGGTTCGAACTCCGCTGGATCAGTTGCCGGTTCGGGCTCCTTCTCAGTCACCTCGACGGGGCCCGCGCGGTCCGCCGAGCCGACCCTGAACGGTGTGTGAAACCATTGGCGCGCAAGACAACCTCGCTATCACGCGCTTGTTCCGTCACTACACCGTTATGTGGAACGAGACTGGACCCATTCCACCGGCACCAACGCTTATGCCGGCGACGTCGTGTGGCGGGTGCAGGTGCTGGTCCGCAGTCCAACGGCTAGCGCCGCCGGCCGGCCTTCGGCCTGATCGAGCTGCGCTGGCTGCGCGAGGTGCTCACGGACTGGCCCGTGACACCCGCTTCATAAGACGAGCTGCGATATAATCTTTTAAATGTTGGTCGGCAGCGGCAGCTGCTTCATTCCTGAAAGGCTTTGTCCTTGGCGTCCAGGGCAGGTACCGAGGCCCGTATCTTCGACGGTGCCCTGAAGGCGATTGCTCGGCAAGGCCCCAAGAAGCTAGCAATGAGCGATATCGCGCACGAAGCCGGCGTATCTACTGGGACGCTATACCGGTATTTCAAGAATAAGGACGAACTCCTTCGGTCGTTGGGCGACCATTTCGTAACGCGGCTGCAGGCGGTCCTCGACGCCGCGATCGAGGCGAACCCGCGGCCAGCTGACCGCTTGCTGATCGTCATTGACGTCATGCTGCGATTTTGGTTGGAGAACCCTGCCACAATGCAGATCGGAGAACTTGAACCGGGATTCGTTGTGGACTATATCAAGCGGGTTGCGCCTCAGCTCTCCGGTGTTCTGAGCGATGCGTTGGAGCCTGCACTGGTCGACAGCCCTGCGGTACTCAATGGATCGGCCGAACTGAATGAGATTGCGGACTTAATCGTGCGGATGGCGTTTTCGCACTACTTCATGCCTTCGCGCGACTATCGGAGGTTCCGCGACATTCTCGTCGTGCTCGGTGAGTCAGGTGGACTCAGACCCAGAAAGTCGCGCTTCCGTTCACAGCGACGAGCCGTGGGCTGAGATCTCAACCTAATCTGGCGCCAACGGCGTTGCGCAGTACCCCGACTCCTTCGATTTCCGCCTCAACCACGTCGCCCTCACGAAGGAATCGGCCGTCCTCGAACCCCACCCCGTCGGTCGTGCCAGTAAACACGATATCACCGGCGGTGAGCGGCATCCTTTCGATGATGTACTCAAGGCATTCGTCGATGCTGAAGATCATCTTGCCGGTGCGGTCATGCTGGCGCTGTTCACCATTGACGCGTAACGATATGGCGACATCAATCTGGCCTGACCCGCCGAACTCGTCCCTGGTGGTGATCCACGGCCCCACCGGCGTCGCCCCTCCGAGTGCCTTGATGGAAAACAGGTCCAGCCCACCACTCAGAGGCGTGGCCGCGTCACGGGCACTGACATCGTTGCCGACTGTGTAGCCGAGCACCGCACTGGTCGGCTGCTCGCCGAGGCGACTCATCGACTTCGCCATCACCGCAACAAGTTCGACCTCGAAGTCCAGTTGCTCCGTGATCGAAGGATTCGCCAGGACGTCTCCGTGGCCGATGATCGCCACTTGGGGTTTGAGGAACCCCAAGGTGGTCTTAGGACGCTCGGTGACACCCAGCTTCTCCAGGTGCGACCAGTAGTTCATGCCGACCCCGATGATCGTAGACGTAGGGGTGATTGGTGGTCGCCAGCGAACGTCGGTCATCGCTAACGGAGGACCGACCTCCTCGAAATGCGCCGCACCATCGGCAGCCGCCGAACCCCACTCCTCGATACCACCCCGAATCGGCTGCACGGTACCGGCATCGACGTCCACCAGACCCCAGACGTCGGCGCCCCCTCGATGAATCCTTGCGATTTTCAGCGTCCTATCCCTTCGGTCGCGGCGGCTGACGCCGCCTCGAGCCGTACCTTAACGCCCACACTCGACGAGATCGCGCGATCGAGGAAGCGCGGCCGGGCCTGATATATCAACCCGAAGTCGCGGCGGGTGAACTCACCCGCCGCGGTGATGACCGGCTGGTGCGAACCACCAGAGGTGGAGCGCTGCAGCCGGATCCGCATCGGTACTTCCCGCGTGACACCCAGCAATTCCAGATCTCCATGTAGCAGGAATTCACCGGGAGGTTCGGCGAGATCAAGCCGCTGGGACCGGTAGGTCGCCGTGGGCCGGCTGGATACGTCGAGTAGGTGCGCCGACCGGATCGCCTCGTCCCGGCCCTTGCTTCCGGTGTTGACCGAGCCGAGGTCGATCGTCGCGTCAACCGCCGAATCGAGCGGATCTTCGGCCATGACGATCCGGCCTGACACGCTGAGCGTCCCATGCACGGTGTGCACCCCGAGGTGGCCGACCGAGAAGGTGAGACCGGACCGCGCTGGATCGATTGCCCAGATGCCAGGCAGATAACCGGGCATCTCGTCTGTTGCAGAAGACAATTCACACCTTTGACGTCAGAGTGCCGGCCATGCGGGTAGACACTCAGCCAACATCTCGATAGGTAGTCAGCTTTACTGAGGACCGGATACGGGTAACGGACTACAAATAGACGGCCAGGTTCTGCACCCCCAGCGTGGCCTGCTCGAAATAGACCGTCCGCGCTGCGAGCTTCCACTCGTCACCCGTTCGGATGGTGTCGACCCGGCGGGCCGGCAGGAACTCCAGTGCCGGCTCGTCATAGCGCGACCGGATGAGCACGATGGAGCTGAAGACCTCGTATTCGTCTGCCTTTTCGGTCTCGTATGACCGCACCTTGTGCACGATCCGCTGCGTCCGGGACAGCGGATTCTCCGACCAGGCGCTGTCGGTCTGGGTCAATCGCATCAGCTTCAACATCAGGGTCATGATGTTCTCGTTGAAGTGGTACATCTCCGCCTCGAACACCCCTTTGGTCCGGTGATCGCGGGTGGTCCGCACCGGTGCCCGGTAGATGATGTCGGGCGCGAGCAGCGCCAGCCAGCCGGTCAGGTCGTCCTCGTCGAGCAGGGTCGACTCGTCTTCCAGCCACGCGACGATCTCAAGGTGCCGCGGGTCGGTGACCTTGATCCGCGTGCCCTTAGGCGTCGGGTAGTCGACGGTCCCCATTGTTGCGCGTGCGGCGGGCACCGCCCGTTCTCGAGTTGCTTCCGTGGTCACCACGCTCTCCCTTCCATGAACTCGCTGTAGCGCAGCCAGAAATTCCACTGCGTGTCATCCTTCGGGAACCCGGCGTAGACGTGCGCAGGACCCGGCCAATCACTGGGCTTGTTTTCGCCGGTGATCGCCTGGTAACGCAGCTTCTGCTGGGCTCCAAGCGCACCCTTGGAGGCATAAGTCTGCATGGGCCACGTGTCGGTGTCGTCGGCCTCGACGAAACCGCTGATACCAAAGGTGGCCGCCGTCATCAGGTTCACGGTGTCGCGGAGCTCCTCAGGCGCGTCGCGTTCGACCAAACTCCAATGGAACAGCTCGAAGTGTTCCGGTCCCCTGGGCACCCAGACCCGCCAGCTGAGGAAGGCCGACGGGGTGCCGTCGGGGAATTGGAACGGCATGCAGAGCGCAGCCGTATTCGGCCACAGCTGACCGACCTGCGGGGTGTACCCTGCAAGGATCTTCAGTTGCCCATCGTCGAATCGATCTGGCAGCCCCTTCACCATCTCCGGTGACATTCCCGGCGGGGGAACCAGGTGCAGCCGCTCCAGCGGCGACATGTCCGCAAGATTCTTGCCCTTGAGGGCATTGACGTAGTGCTCGTTGGCCAGATCGAAGCACCGCACGAAATGGCCGTTGTGGCTGGCGCTGACGCCGGCCATTGCGGGCTCCTGTGACTCGCCCTCGGTGGAGAGCAGTTGCAGTTCCTGCATCGAACGGTGCAGCGACAGCGTGTGGAAGATGTCTCCGGCGAACTGCTCGGCAGCGCTCTTCCAGTTCGCCTTGATGATGAACCGCTGCGGGTGGCCGAGCACCGTCATGCCACCGGCCGTGCGGTCAAACATCAGGTCCCAGTACCAGGTCATCGGGCCGAGGTATTCGCGCAGAGTCGGGGCGTTCTCGTCGAAGGTGACGAAGATCATGCCGCAGTAGGTCTCTGCCCGCCCCTTGGTCAGACCTAGCTCAGACTTGGGCCGCAACAGACCGTGCATGTCCTCCCGAGCGATGGGCGCGCCGACGAAGCTGCCGTCGGACTTGTAAACCCAACCGTGGTAGGCACATTGGAATGTCTTGGCGTTGCCGGCCTCGAACCGGCACACCTTGGCGGCCCGGTGTGCGCACACGTTGAGCGCCACCGTGAAGGTGTTATCCGCCGCCCGGCTGACGATTACCTGGTCTTCGCCCACATACCGCAGTACGTAGTCGTCGACATTTGGGACTTCGTCCTCGTGCGCCACCACCGTCCACGCCTTGGCGAACAGGTGTTTCAGCTCCAGCTGGTAAAGCTCGGGGTCGGTCAGAACCCGAAGCGATACCTCCCGGAAGTCTTTATCGATCAGCTCCGACAGCGGGGTCCCGTCTGAAAGAACAGGTCCGGTCGGAGCGTGTTTCACCTCATCTATACTCATTTTTGCTCCTATTCCTTAGTTGTTGCCGCTGGCGGGCGCAGAGTCGAACACCGAGGGATCCGGTGGTTTGGTGTTCACCCGAGGCACGTGCAGGCCGCCGTCGACCGGGATGGTGGCCCCGGTGATGAAGCGGGCTTCCTCGCTGGCCAGGAAAGCCACCACGGGGGCGATGTCGTCTTCTGGATCACCCATGCGTCCCATCGGAATCATCGTTGGAATCGCCGCACCCAGTTCTGGGTTGTCGGCCACCATCTTCTCGAAGGCGGCCGATGCGGCTATCGGAGCGATGGCGTTGACACAGATGTTGTGCCGGGCCCATTGGAACCCGGCGGTCCGTGTCAGCGCCTGCACGCCGCCTTTCGCGGTGTTGTAATCACCGTGCAGCCAGTGGCCGTCGTCGGCGTCGATCGAATAGAAGTTGATGATGCGGCCTCCGCCGCGGTCCTTCAACAGTGGGAACGCGGTCTGCATGCCCCACCAGACACTCCACAGCCCGACTTTCATCGTCTGCTCGAGCATTTCGTCCGTCTTGCACTCCAACGGAACGTCCGGCGTCAGCGCGATGGCGTTGTTCACCAGAATGTCCAAGCCGCCGAAGGACTCCCGGGCGGCAGCGATGGCGCCCTCGATATCGGTCTTCCGGGACACATCGGTCTGCACGAACAACCCTTCGCCACCGAGCTCACCAAGGTCCCCGACCACCTGCTTGCCCGCATCCGAATCGAGTTCGGCGACCACGACTTTGGCGCCTTCGCGGGCAAACCGGCGAGCGATACCGCAGCCGATGCCCTTGCCGGCTCCCGTGACGACGGCGACCTTACCGTCCAACCGGCCCATTATGCGGTGCTCTCGGATGCGGCTTTGGCTTCGACGATCTGACGGACCCGCGCGCGGAAGTCGGGGTCGTGGGTGTGGCTGAAGTTCACGTTTCCAGTCTCGCCGTCGAATTCGTGCAAACCGGTGAGATCGCGGTCGCGATCGGCGAAGTCTGCAGCGTAGCCATTCTCGCGAACCGCCACGATCTCCCACCAGTTACCATCAGGATCGGTGAAGTAAAAGGATGTGTCGCCGTGCATGTGACGGGGCTCGGTGATCTGCTTGATTCCCCACTGGTCTTTGATCTCGAGCAGCTTTTCGTGCGCGGCGTGGACTTCTTCCACGCTGCCGACGTCGAGCCCGTTGTGGGCCAGCATGGTCATCGTGCTCGCCTTGCCGGTCTCCACCACGGCGTAGGCGTGGTTGGTCCCGAGCCGGATCATCATCGACCTGCTGCTCGGCTGAATCACCTCCAGGCCGAGCACTTCCTCATAGAAGCGGCGTGCCCTGGCCAGATCCATGGTCTCGAGGGTGCCGTGACCCAGGCGCTGGAGCTTCAGGACAGGTTCACCGGTGAACTTGTCTGTGATTGCGGGCATCAGGAGCGTCCTTCTCGTGGTTGGGAATATCGGTCCGGTCACACCGGGGTCTGGGGGCTGGGTTGTATTGCTTGCACTGCGGCCGCGATTTGGGCCGAATCCATGTATTCATCGATCCGCCGAATCTGGCCGTGTACCACGGAGATTCGCTGAATGGCGGGGATGGAGGCAGGCTGGCCTCCGGGCAGCGTGAGGTGGACCACGTGGCGTTGAACGCAGGCGTCGTCGACCAAGTCGCGACCTGCAATCTCGTATCGGGGCGCAAGCGCCGCCAGCCCGGCCAATGCCGCAAGCGCCTGCCTGGCGGGCTGTCCGACCTGGTCGTAGTTGTGCCAAATCACCGCGTCGTCCGTGAACAGCGCGTCGAGATTGGCGGTGTCGCCAGTCGTCAGCGCCGCGACGAACCGTTCGACGGTGGCCAACACATCATGCTGGTTCTCAGCCATGGGACTCGCTTCCGTTGTCCTGCCAGTCACGGCCATACCTCGGGAGTGAAGATGGGCCGCGCGATCCGCGACGAGATGCGCCAGCCCTCTGAGGTTTTGGCGTACGTGTCGTGAAACTCGATGACTCGTCCGTTGTCAGTGGCGTAGACCACCGGGCCGCCGTCCTTCGCGAGCGGACCGTGATAAACCATGGCGCATACCACCGCCTCCGCGGAGTCGTCGTCGGCCTTGGTCAAATAGAAGTTGGTCAACAAGTGACGAGTGGTCACCTTCGGCCGATCACGCATCCCCTGGCGCATCTCCTCATGGCCGTGATGGACGATTCCGGCTCGGTCAAACACGGCGTCTGAGGTGAAAAGCCCAATCATTGAATCGAATTCACCATTGTCCATGAAGTAGGCGAAAGCGTTGTTCAGGCGGCAGAGCTCCCAGTGGACTGTCACGGCCTGTGGCGTCAGCGCGTCTGTTGTCATCGTGTCGGTTGTCCCGCCGCTAGGCCAAGGCGGCCGGCGGGACGCCCTCTCCGACGAGCAGCGCCCCGACGATCGTGTAGATCTCCCCACTGGCGGCGGCGTGTTGCGCCGCTGTCCGCACGTCGCGAAGTCGTCGCTGCAACATCGACCTGTTGTACATGGCGTTGCTGCCTGCCAGTCCGAACGCCTCATTGACGATCTCGACACACTCGGTGTGGGCCCGTGCCACCATTGCGCGCTGGCGTGTGGCCTGCAGCGGCGAGATGGGTTCACCTGCCGACGCCGCGTCCCACATCAGCCGGACCTCTTTCTCGGCCAGTGCACGAACCGAAGCCAATCGGATGTCGAGTTGCCCTAGCCGGTACTGGAATACGGGGTCTTCAGCCAGCCGCATCGTGGGGTTGAACGCGGGTCTTTTCGTCTTGGCCAACTGACGAAGGTCGCTCAGAGCGCCCTCGGCGATTCCCACGACCACCGCGACATGGGTCGGGCCGAGCGCCAACCGGATAGGCAGCCGGAACAGCGTCGTGTCGACGGTGGCCGGTCCAAAGAAGTTACCGATATGCTCATCGGGAACGAAGACATCCTTGAGTACAAAGTCATTGCTGCTCGTCCCGCGCAATCCAACAGAATCCCATGTCTGAACGAAATCAGCCTGCTCTGCAGGCACCATCGCGAGCACCATCTCGGGCACACCCGCGTCGGTCATGACCGGCGCGCCCTGCTGCAGCACGATGCAGCTGCCCATCATCCACTGGTGCTCATAACTACCGCTGGCGAGGGGCCACTGACCGTTGACGAGATAGCCACCGTCGGTGCGGATCGCCACGCCTTTGGGCGCGAACGCCCCGCGGGCCATGGTGTCGGGTCCTTCTGGATAAATTTCCCCGTCGAGGACGTTCTGGGGAAAACGGCCGAACACCGGCGCGAAGTCAGCACCGATCATCACGGTCCACCCGGCCGAGGCGTCGGCCTTTGCGACCTCTTCGATGACAGCCATGCCCTCGAGGAGGGTCATCTCTTCGCCGCCGTACTGGCGAGGCACGAACATCCTGAAAGCCCCTGCATCCGTGAGCCTTTGGATTAAATCGGATGGGATCAGCTTGGCCGCCTCGATCTCATTCGCGCGCTGGGCGATCTCGGGGACGAGTGCCCGAACGGCGTCCAGCACGGTGGTGGTGTCGGCCTCGAGGGCTGTCATGTGGGGTCCTCCAATTGACCAATGGTTGGGGCTTCGCCAGCCTGCTTGTTCGAGCGTCGGCCTGCTTGAATGAAAAGTTCTATTTGAACAATACTTGCATTATGTGTTCATCATCACCGTGTGGTCAAGGTCTTGGCTGAAGTTCCTTCGCACGGGAGCCGCCGCGCACCGGTGATCTGATCGGACCATCCGAGTGGGCCCGACGCGATCTTGGTGCTCACGGCCACCTCGAACCGACGAAATTCGCTGCCGCGTAACACCAGTGGGGCCATGCCGGGCTTCATGTGCAGCCGATGAATCTTCAACATGGCGACGGTGTGGGTCGCCGGCCGCGACCTCATGGAACAGCCTCCATTCCACCCCAGGCGCCTCGCACGAACGCGACGCCATCGCCCGTAGGCTCCCGGTCGATGTCGCTGAAGCGGTCGCCCGTGCCCGATACCGAACGCAGGCATCCTCCGGAGAAGGACGCGCTCGGCAGGCAGACTGCCATCCACAGCGGATCCAGCGACAGCGACACGAACGAGGTCACCGCCATGCTGACTGGGTTGCCTTCTGCGCCGACGCCGCACACAGCGGTCACTCCACGGGGAAAGCACCCAGATCCGTACGTAGCGGTCCGGGGCGGATGACACTGAATTCAATTCCGTGGCAGGCTGTTTCGGGTCAGCTGGCCTGCGCTCCTATGGCGATCGCGCACTCGCCACGCGAGAGACAATATGCGATTAAGACACTATCTGTATAGTATGTCTAATGCTGGAAATTGCCTCGGGTAGTTTTCACGTCCCAGCCCACCGGAGGAGCCGATCATCATGGCAGACAGCCAGCTACCCCTTCTGATCACTGTCGACCGGTCGAAGTGCTGCGGCTACACCCTGTGTGCCGCCGAAGGTCCCGACGTCTACTCGATCGATGACGCCGGATACGCCGTGGCACCTGAGAGCGTGCCGACTGAACTCGAGGCGCAGGCTTGCCGAGGTGCGGAGGCGTGCCCTGACAGCGCCATCACGGTGCGCCGCGCCGACGCGGGCGAATGACGTGGCGACGCTTGGGGTCGCCTCAGGTTTCAAACCAGGTACTGGTCGGGAGTCCACCGGGCCAGATATGGCATTGCCAGGATCACGCGCGGCAGGTCGGCCACATCGCGAGTCGGAAAGACGTACGCCGACATTACGATTCGAAGGATGAGTTCACAGAGTTGACCACTGGTCATACCCATGGACCGCACGCCAAGGGTCAAGCTCAGCGCCGGCGCCAGTAGCTCTTCCAGCACGCCGACGAATTCCGGGAAGATCTGCTGCAAGAAGTCCACTCCGAAGCCCGGTTCAAGGGCAATTACCTGCATGATTTCCGGATGCGCCCGGCCGACGTCGATCATTGCCTCTACGACCGCCCGGACACGAACCTCGAGTTCGGGCCGCTCTTCGACGGCGTTGACTACCGCCCCTTCGAACAGCTTCACGACTCGTACGCCGACCGCATACAGTAGGTCCTGCTTCCTACCGAAATAGTGATACAGCGTTCCGCGGGGGATCCCCGCTTCAGCGCTGACGTCGGTCATCGAAAGCTCTTTGGCGCCACCGCGTGCCAACGTCGTAGTGGTCGCATCGAAGATACGCGCAAGCATGTCGCCGTTCGCCGCCATCAGGGTCCTCCTCGTCTTCCCGCTTCGCAGAGTGTATTCCCGCCCTGCAGAGGAAGAGGTGGGATCCACAGCATTAGGCGTTTCTTTTTGAAACGGATCACGATCCCCGGTCAACGGCCTGCCAGAAGCTACCGCCTGCATAAAAGGCGTAGTACGAGAAGTACTGTTTAGACACAAACCATACTAAGTGTCTTGTGGACGGCTGCGGCCGGTGCTAGCGTCAGCGCTGCGTCATCATCACCGGGAGTGGTCCCGCCGACCCGAGGCATCGACACTCGAGCCCGCCGGGACCCTTCGGTTGACCAGCGACGCGGTCGATCGCGACCTGTCTCTAACAGCCACGGTTTCTTCACGAGGACAAGGGATTATGACGACTACACAGGAACCCGCTTCAGATCTGGCACAGTTCGACAGGAAGCTTGACGAACTGCACCTCCGTGGCCAGTGGCAGTACGATGCGCAGCTGGTCCAGCTCACCGACGGTCCCGTCCCGGCGGGTGTGCCGTTCCGGTGGTCATGGGAACTCGCGGATCGCGCCCTGACCGAGATGTGCACGGCGGTGTCCGGCGAAACCGCCCGCAGGAACTTCACTTTCATCAACCCGGCTCCTGACGTCAACGGCACGACGCAGACCTTGGCGATGGGTATGCAGATCACCCTGCCTGGCGAGATCGCCCCGGCGCACCGGCATTCCATCAACGCCTTGCGCTTCGTCGTGGACGGTAGCCCCGACCTGTTCACCGCGGTCGACGGGGAGAAACTTGCGATGGAGGACGGTGACCTGATCATCACGCCGGCCTATTCCTGGCACGATCACCACAATGAAAGCGACAAACGCGGCGTCTGGGTCGACATCCTCGACGTGCCGCTCATGGGTTACCTGCGGCAGATGTTCTTCGAACCGTTCGGTGGGCGCACGCAGCCGTTGCACGAAGACGCTGCTGCCTTCACCAGCAGTCGCGCCTCCCACATACGCCCCGCGTGGGAAGCTCGACAGGGTGAACGGATTCCGTTCCGTTACGCGTGGAGCGAGGTTCGGGCCACCTTGGACACGCATCGCGCCAGTAGCGGAAGCCCGTTCGACGGCGTCATCCTGCACTACGCCCACCCGATCAGCGGGGGCCCGACACTGCCCACTATCGACTGCTTCGCACAGCTGCTCCGTCCGGGTCTGTGCACCGAACGCCACCGCCACACTTCCAGTGCGGTCTACTACGTCGTCGAAGGCGAAGGCACCACAGTTGTCGGTGACGGGGAAATTCAATGGTCTGCCGGCGACTCGTTTGTAGTGCCCAACTGGATGTGGCACGCGCACATGAACCGGTCCTCCGAGGTCGACGCCGTGCTCTTCTCCGCAACCGACGCTCCCATGCTCGAGGCGCTCGGAATGTACCGCGAGGAGCCGCGCCACTCGTTCGGTACTCAGCCGTATCCCGCGGTGCCTGGCGATCTGGCATCCCCGGCGAAGAAGAGGGTATGACCATGACGATCACCCGTGCAGACATCAGAGGGATCGTGGGCATCGTTCCGACGCCTGCGACCAGCGACGCCGATGACTGGCGCTGCCTGAACAGCGTCAATGTCGCTGAGACCGAGAAAATGGTCGAGCAGGTCGTCGAGGCCGGGATCGAGCTCGTGATGTCCACCGGAACCTTCGGCGAGTGCGCATCGCTGACTCATCAAGAATGGCTTCAGTTCTCGTCCTGCGTCGCCGAGACGATCCGGGGTCGGGTGCCCTTCTTCGCCGGCGTGACGACGTTGAACACCCGCGACACCATCGCACGAGGTCGCGAAGCGATCGATGTGGGCGCCGACGGACTGTTCGTCGGTCGTCCGATGTGGCTGCCGCTCGACGACGCCGGCATCGTGCGCTTCTATCGCGATATCACCGAGGCGTTGCCCGGGATACCGGTCGTCATCTATGACAACCCCGCCGCGTTCAAAGGAAAGATTAGCGTCGAGGCGTACCGGCAACTTGCCGATGCGCCCGAGATCGTGGCGACCAAGCACGCAGGCGGACCGACACTGGAGGGCGACATCGAGGCCTTCGGCGACAAGGTTGCCGTGCTGCCCCTCGACAGCGACTGGGTCCGCGTTGCCAAGCGCTTTCCCGCCAGGGCCATGGCTTGCTGGTCGGGGAACGTGGCCTGTGCACCGTCCCCGTTGGCTGCGCTGTCGCGCGCCGTGCTGTCCGAGGACTGGGCACAGGCGGATCGCATTTCCGAGCAGGTGAACTGGGCGTTGGCCCCGCAGTTCGGCGGTGACATGTCGCGCTTCATGGATTACAGCATTCCGGTCGGGCGTGGCCGGTTCCGCGGAGCGGGCTTGATCGACTGCGGGCCCAGCCGGCCGCCTTACACCGATGCTCCGCCCGACATGGTCGCCGGCGGTGAGGAGACCGGCCGCCGGTGGGCAGAACTGGAGCAGAAGCACCGCGGTTTGCGCTGAGGTGACCTAGGACGGTGCCGTTGTAGTGACTGAGTTTCGGTGGGCGGGAGCAGGTTTGGCGCGGGTGGGCCACCAGGATCACATGCAAGGCACTTAGACGGATATCAGCTGGGTCGATTTGATGGAGTGCTGCTGCTGGTCGGCGATCGGTTGTCTGCGGGCAGTATCCGTCTGCCGGCCGAGCACGGTGGGGCCATGACGGCGTGTTTCAGATCGTGCGGCGGGTGCCCGAGATCGGCTGATTTGCACCGTTCACCTTCAAGCCCCCGTGGTCATAAGTCGCGAGCACGGACCGCCAATTCCGGCACCGCTGCAGGTCACTACATCAGCGGCGTCCTAGGCGGTGCCACCGTCACTGATCGCCATCACCACCGCCTTCGGCTCGGTGAAGAATTCGCGGCTGAATGTGCCACCCTCACGGCCGATTCCGGAATCACCCACCCCGCCGAACGGCGCCCGCAAATCACGAATGAAAAAGCAATTCACCCACACGGTGCCCGCGTTCAGCGCTGCTGCCACGCGGTGGGCACGCGAGAGGTTCTCGCTGAACAACATCGCGTTTAGCCCATAGGGTGTGTCGTTGGCTGCAGCAATGCCGTCTGCCTCGGTGTCGAACGGCGCGACGACCGCGACGGGGCCGAAGATCTCTTCACGGCAGAGGCGCGCGGTTGCAGGCAGGTCGGTTACGACCGTCGGGTGGATGAGCCACCCCTCGCCCGGACCACCCGTGCGCATGGTGCCCCCTTCGGCGGGGATCCCCTCGACGTAGGAGCGGACCTTCTTCCAGTGTTCTTGCGAGGCCAGTGGTCCAACCTGGGTGTCAACGGCTTTCGGATCTCCAGCGATCAGCGATTCGGAGGCTCTCACAAAACGTGCCAAGAACTCGTCGTAGACCTGCCGCTGGACGTACAGGCGGCTACCGGCGAGGCACACCTGCCCGGCATTGGAGAAGATGGCCCGGATCGACCAGCTCACCGCGCTGTCGAGGTCGGCGTCGGCGAAGACCAGGTTGGCACCCTTTCCGCCCAGTTCCAGGCTCACCGGGGTCAGGTGGGCCGCCGCCGCCGCCGCGATGGTTCTGCCGGTACCGGTTTCGCCGGTGAAGGTGATCCTGTCAACGCGGGGATCGCCGGTGAGCGCGGATCCCACAGAATCGGGACCATATCCGTGCACGACATTCAGGACGCCATCGGGCATCCCGGCCTGCAGGGCAAGTCTCGCCAGGATGGTCGCCGACGCGGGAGTGTCCTCGGCAGGTTTGAGGACGACCGTGTTTCCCCACGCGAGGGCCGGCGCGACCTTCCACGTCTCGAGCATCAGCGGGAAATTCCACGGCGCGATCGCGGCGACGACACCCGCCGGCTCGAATCTGGTGTAGGCATGGTGACCGGTGTCCATCGGCAGTGCTTCACCGGCTGAGAGCCGCGCATGGTCTGCGAAGAAACGGAAGTTCTGCGCAGACCGCGGCACGTCGTTGCCTCGTGTGTCGGTGATCGGCTTTCCCATATCGGTGGTGTCCGCGAGGGCCAGCTCGTCGCGATGCTCGATGATTAGATCGGCCAGCCGGTGCAGAATCGCGCCCCGCTCAGCCAAACCCATTCGTGGCCAGGGGCCTTCGTCGAAGGCCCGGCGCGCCGCGGTTACGGCCCGGGCGGCCTCCTCAGCGCCGCCGAGCGCCACCCTGGCCCACGGCTGGCGGGTCCACGGATCGACGGTGTCGAAGCACGCCTGACTGGCCGACTCGGTCTCTTCACCATCGATGACGTGAGGTATGAGCTCGGTCATCATCATGAACTCTTGTTGCGCTCGGCGATGGTCACGTCACCGGCGGCCCAATGGGTATCGGGAACTTCACGCAGGACCACCCGGATGGCGGAACGTGAGACGCCCAGCGCCGTCTCGACCGCGTCGGTCAACTCGCTGATTAGCGTGCGTAACTGGTGTTGTGCCCGGCCCTGGACCAGGGTGACTTCGACTAACGGCATCGCGTTACTTCCCTTCGTGGACGACCAGTGAGCCTAGGTTCGAAAAATGCATTCTCACAACGCTTTTAGGACCGAGCGCAACCGCATCGGTCATCCCGCCGGTGAGCACAATCCAACCGCGTTCGATCGCCAACCCCCGGTCGGCGAGCACGTTCGCCGCCAGCGCCAGCGCCTCCGCAGGGTGACCTTGAACCGCGGCTCCGGTGGCGCTGTCGACGATGACGCCGTCGACTTCGACCAAGCACGCCTCCAGTGAAAGGTCCAGTTCTTCCGGCCGCAATCCGATTGGGCCCGTCAGATATCGACCCGATGAGGCGTTGTCGGCGACGACGTCAGGCAGGGTGAACCGAAAATCGCGATAGCGGGAGTCAATGATCTCCATGCCCGCGTAGACGTGCCCCACCGCTGACATCGCTTGTGCCGCTGTAACACCGGGACCGCTCAACCGCTCCTTCATGACGAAGACGAGTTCCGGCTCGACGCGCGGATGAATCAACACGCCCGCCGGCAACGGCGCCCCGGCGGGCAGCGTCATCGCATCGGTCAGCCATGCAACGAGCGGCGACGAAATACCCATTCGCTGCTGCTTGGCTCGAGACGTCAGGCCCAGCTTCACACCGACGACGCTTTCACCACGCTCGACTCGGCGGCACAACGCCTCGTCCTGAACCGCATAGGCGGTCCTTAGGTCGAGCTCGGCCCAATCATCGGTGATCGGGTTGCGGGCGGTTCGCGTGTCCTCTGCGTCAAGCAGCGCGGAGGCCGCCCGATCAACGGTCCATTTATTCACGACTCTCCTGCGGCGAAACGTGCGGTGACGAGCCCGAGTTGGGCAAACTGCGCGGTCCAGACATCTCCTGGTCGCACCGGTTGTGCCGCGGTCACCGAACCCGGTAGCACGACATCACCGGCTCTCAGGCAGTCGTTCTGCTGACCCAGGGTGTTGGCCAGCCATGCCAGCGATATCACCGGCGAGCCGAGCGCCGCTCCCCCGGCACCCGTCGCGACCACCTCGCCGTTGCAGTACAGGTTGCATCCGAGGAGCCGAAGGTCCGCATCTGTGGGTCGAACAGGACGCCCGCCGAGCACGACTCCCCCTGACGAGGCGTTGTCGGCAACCGTGTCGGCGACGCTGATACGCCAGTCGGCGATGCGGCTGTCGATGATTTCCAGTGCCGGCAGCACGAAGTCCACCGCGGCCAGGGCCTCGGCGACTGTCACGCCGGGACCGGCAAGGTCACGCTTGATTACTAGGGCGATCTCCGGTTCTACACGCGGCTGCAGGAAAGCAGTCACCGGGATGGGATCGGACTCTGGGTGGAACATCTGGTCGTGCAAGACACCGAAATCCGGTTGATTCACTCCCATTTGGCGTTGCATGGCCGCAGAGGTCAGGCCAACTTTGTGGCCCTTGATGATCCGGCCTTCGGCCATCCACCGATCGACCTGTGCTCGCTGGATGTCGAAGCCCTCCGCCACGGTCAAGTCAGGGAATCGGTCGGTCAGCGGGGCGATCGGGTTGCGCGTCTGGTAGGCAGCCAGCAGCTCCTCGGCCATCTGATGGCACTCTTCGGTACGCATCACACGCTGAGCTCAGGCGCAACGACAGAAAGCGATGCTGTCGAGCGGCCTACGAGTTGACTCTGGGAGACGGTCCGCTGGGTTGGACCCAACCACATATCGATCGAGCCCGGCTCTCCGAGCTCGAACATGCGGGGAGTCCACGCCTCGTCTTCAATCAACTGGACCCCGAATGAGTACTCGTAGGTCAGGTTGTCGGGCCCGAGGAAGTAGACGAAGATGGCCGTCGACGTCGGGTGACGGCCTGGCCCATGCAGAATCTGCACATCGTTCTGTTGCAGGAATCGCCAATTGCGCATCACATCGTCGAGCGTCTCGACCTGGAAGTTGATGTGACAGAAGCCTGGTCCGGCGTCGCTCTGGAAGAACGCGAGCTTGTGATGGACGGGGTCGATTCGCATCAGGCAAGCGCCCTCACCGATCCAGTCGGACACCTTGGCGCTGAACACCGTAGACCAGAAGGCGTGCGCAGCCCGTACATCGGGGGCATCGAGGCACAGGTGGCCGAACTCCGCGATACCTGCGGCGGGTCGACCGAAGTTGATCGGACGCACCAGGGTGCTCTGGCCCGTGACCAGTTCGACGTGATTGCCGAAGGGGTCGTCGAAAGCGATGAAATTGCGAACATGTCGGTGTCGCGCTTCCTGTTCGGAGCCACGCGAAACTGTGCAGCCGTACTGCTGCAACTCGACTTCGGCTGACTCGAGCGCGGCATCGTCTCGCAACGAGAACGCCGATGCGAGGACGCCGGGCCGGTTGCTTTCGATCAGCGCTAGGCAGTGATGACGGCCGTCGGCCCGCAAATAGGTGACACCTTGGTCCTGCGCGACCGGATCCAGTCCTACGATGTCGACCGCGAAGCGGGTCGCACGCTGGAGATCGGTCACCCCCGATCGCACGTAAGCAATGTCCTGCAGTTCGATCATCTCCGACCTTCCTGAACCTGACGAGGCAACTCAGCCCGCACCGCGACATCCCAGATGCGCCACTCGGTTTTTACTTATGCTTGTGAACTATATTGCGTACTGCCCTTCGGGTCAAAGCCGTCCCTGCACACCTAGGGAGGTGGCGAGCGCAATGACCCCTGTCGGGTCGAAGTCGCAAGATTCGCGCTGCGCAACAGGCCATTACGTGACATGGTCGCGGCCACGTGGCGGCGTGCGGTAGCGTCCGAATTAGTTATAGTTATGAAATATTTGTGGATATAGGCTAAACGGCAGGTTTAACCGCTAGAGTCGGCTTACGCCGACGAGTGGTCCTCCAGAAAGTGGGCATAGCACGTGCAATCCTCTCTCGAAAGCAACAAGACGGACGTCGCTAGGCTGCTCGACCGTGACTGGCGGATGCTCATCGGGGGCGACCGCGTCAGCGCCGCTGACGGCGCGGCGATGGAGATCACCGCCCCGCATGACGGCTCCACCATCGCCCGCGTTCCTGCCGCGGGCCTCCCCGACGTTGACGCAGCTGTCGCGGCGGCGGTGGCGGCGTTCCCGCAATGGCGCGACACCACATTGCTTGAGCGATCGGAGATGATTAGGTCGTTCGCGCAGAGATTGCGTGCCCGCGCAACCGATTTCGGTCTGCTCGACGCTATCGACACCGGCAATCCCGTGACAGCCATGGTCGGCGACGTCATTATGGCTAGCCGGTGGCTCGACTACCACGCGGCGGTGGCCTTCAGCGTCACCGGCGACACCCTTCCGTCGATGACGCGCAGCTGGCTGATGACCCGCAAAGAACCGTACGGCGCGGTCGGGCGGATAATTCCCTTTAACCACCCCATCCTGTTCGCCGCCGCCAAAGTAGGCGCTCCGCTGATCACCGGCAACACACTGATTCTCAAGGTGCCCGATCAGGCTCCGCTGTCCTCGCTGCTGATGGCCGAGGTGGTTCTCGAGTCGTTTCCGCCCGGCGTTGTCAACATCATCTCGGGAAGCGGTGCGGTGGCGGGAGACGCACTGGTCCGACACCGCGACGTCAAGCGCATCGCACTCATCGGCAGCGTCCCCACTGGCCAGAAGGTGATGGCCGCGGCAGCCGAGGCGGGCATCAAACACGTCACCCTGGAACTCGGCGGCAAGAACGCGATGATCGTCTGCCCGGACGCCGACCCGAGCGCCGTCGTCGAGGGCGCGGCTTTCGGCATGAACTGTCATTGGAGCCAGGGACAGTCCTGCGGATCGACGACCCGGCTCTTTCTTCACGAGTCACTTCACGACCAGGTGGTTTCCGGCCTGGTCGAGCGATTGAAGTCGATCAGGATCGGTCATCCGCTGGATCCGGCCACCGAGATGGGATGCCTGGTATCCCAAGCGCAGTTCGACAAGGTGAATCACTACATCGACGTCGCGAAACGCGAAGGGGCTAGCTTGGTCACCGGCGGCGGACGGCCGCCGGGGAAGCAATTCGAGGCGGGCTTCTACGTCGAGCCGACGGTCTTCGCCGACGTCGACATGTCGATGACCGTTGCGCGTGAGGAGATTTTCGGTCCGGTCTTGTCGGTGCTGCGGTTCACAGATCTTGACGCCGCCATCGCTCAGGCCAACGCACTACCGTTCGGTCTAACCGGCGCGATCTGGAGCAACGACATCACGACCGCAGTCTCGGTGGCAGACAGGCTTGACACCGGCTATGTGTGGATTAACGGCAGCGGCAGCCACTTTCTGGGTGCGCCGTTCGGCGGGCGCAAGGACAGCGGAACAGGTACCGAAGAGGGAGTCGAGGAATTGGAGAGTTACCTCCAGACCAAGACCGTCAACATTCCTCTCCCGTGAGTTGTTAAACCCTTCACCCGACACCGCGACAAATTTGTTGACGTCGGTACTGTACAGAACCGGAACTATCCACCATCGTGATCAAATCGGGAGGCGATCCCATGCCGCGACGGCCCCGTAACCCACGCTCGATCGCCGAGGAGATCGCAAGGGCGGCCGACCGGGAGGATCCGGGATTCGACACCGCAGTCCTGGGACTGACGTTGGCGCTGTTCCGTACCGCGACCGCCTTTGAGCGGGCTCACGTCAGCGAACTACTGCCGCACGACCTGAACATCAGCCAGCTCAATATCCTCACGGTGCTCGACCGCGCCTCGCAGCCGCTGACGATGGGGGCTCTTGGTCAGGCGGTCTCCGTGCTGCCGGCTAACCTGACCGGTGTCGTGGACGGGTTGGCGCGGCGGGGTTACGTCGAACGCATAACGAATCCCGATGACCGTCGGTCCTTCCTGATCCGCATCGGTAAACCCGGCCGCGCCTTTCTACGCAAGTTTCTGCCCGGACATTGGGCATACCTACAGACCCTGATGAGCGATCTGACACCCCCGCAGAAGCGTCAGCTGCAGACGTTGCTCGGCAAGTTCTACGACTCGATCGAACAGAACTGCCAGACCGTCACCAATGGCGCCGATCTCAAGCGCCCACGCCCGAGGCTCCGTGGTCAGGTGTCGTCATGAGACTACCGGCGTCTTTTCAGGCGATATTGTGATCGATCTCCACACCCATGGCCTGCCCCGCTCCCTACCCAACTTCGGCCGACGCTTCGCGGGTTCCTGGCTGGAACTGGTGGAAACCGGTCCGTGTAGCGCCGATATCATGCTCGGCGACCGGCACTTTCGTTCGATCACGGACCAATGCTGGAACCTGGAGCGACGACTCGCCGACATGGAGACTGACGGCGTTGCAAGACAGGTTATTTCACCCATACCGATAACTTTCTCTTATGGTCTGAGCGCCGATGGCGTGGCCGAGATGGCGCGGGTGCAGAACGAATGGATCGCCGACGCGGTTCGCGCATATCCGGCGCGGTTCAGCGGGCTGGGCACAGTTCCGCTGCAGGACCCGGACCGGGCCGCGGAGATGGTCGTCGAAATTCGGCAGGTTCTCGGCCTCGCTGGTGTCGAGATCGGCTCGAACATCCGCGGACTTAATCTCGACGACCGCGCGCTGGATCCCTTCTTCGCGGCCTGTGCCGATCACAGCGCTCTGGTCTTTGTACACCCGTGGCAGGTGCTGGGTTCGGATCGGCTCACGAAGTACGGTCTCGCCGATTCCATCGGAATGGGCGCTGAGACGGCGACGGCTGCAGCGTCATTGGTGATAGGCGGCGTTCTTGACCGCCATCCCAACCTCGACATTCTGCTCGCTCACGGCGGAGGTGCGTTTCTGGCACTGCTTCCGAGAATCGAGCGATTCTGGGAGAACTCATCGGCAGTGACGTACTGCAGCGACCGTCCGTCGAGTTATGCCGGCCGCTTCTATTACGACTCGCTGCTCTTCGACGAGGACGCGGTTGCGGCTCTGGTCGGGCGGGTCGGGGCAGATCGGGTGGTGGTCGGCACCGATTATCCGTTCGCCATCGCCGAACGACCAGCAGGAGCGGCCCTGCTCGGCGCCGGTCTCCCCGACGCGGTCACTTCGGCGGTCAGCGTGCTGACCGCCGAGAGGATCCTTGGACTCGCTTGAGTCACAACGGGTTTGTTGGGGCTACACGCGCGCTGCGCTGACGGTCGACGGTACGAACACATCCTCGAGTCGCAGCGGGCGTTCGCTGAACCCCTGCTCGTGCGCGTAGGCCAGCAATGCCTGTAGGGCGGCGAGGTTCTCAGCGACGCCGCAGCGGAAGGGATCGCCGAGAATGTCTTTTTCTGCTTCCGCGTAGGAGGACTCCCATATCAGGCTGGTCGTGCAGACTGCGGTGTCGATAAGCTCCCGCTGTACGGGTTTGCGGGCCCGTTCGAACGCATCGACGAGGTTGTTGGCCACCCATGGATGAGCGGTCAACACCGAACGTTTGACGACCACCACATGCATGATCGGAACAATTTGAGTCGCCTCGAAATAGGCGCGCTCCACGGCACGGAAGTCTGGCCACAACCGTCGAATCCGCGGATCGCCTTGCAGGAACGCCCGTGGGGCACGCGCTGTGATCAGTCCGTCCAGTTCACCGCGGATCAGCTGTTCGCTGAGGGTGTCCTCGTCGTCGATGCGGGACACGTCGAAATAGGCAGGGGGTGTCACCGGCGCCTTCTCCTGACGACCCGGCTCCTCGAGACCACCTGTGCGCCAACGGACCGACGCGAGATCGACACCGTGGTGCTCGCCCAGTATGCCGCGCATCCACAACGAGGCGGTCATGCTCCATTCGGGGGTCCCGATGACGCCGGCGTTGAGGTCGGCCGCCTCGGACACATTCGCGTCGTCGCGCACGTAGACACTGGAGTGGCGGAAAAGCCGAGACGGGAATACCGGGAGGGCGACGAAAGGCCGATCGGGATCGTCAACCGTGGACAGGTATGCGCCCATCGAATACTCGGCCACGTCGAACTCGCCGTACTTGCCCTGGCGCCAGAAGAGGTCTTCGATCGCGGTGTGCAGGTAGCGCATCCGTATACCCTCAGGTGCGACCTCGCCCGTGTACAGGCGACGCGTTCTGTCATAAAGTTCGCCACCGTAGGTCAATTCGAGACGCTCTGCCCGGTTCATGGCAGCAGTCCATCAATCTCATTGGTAGCAGCAATCAGCTCACTGAGCACTGTTCTGCGCAAGCGCTTAGTCATTCGGCTGACGGGCACCGAGGCGTTGAGGGCATACGATCCGCCGCGCAGCGCTACTGCGATGGAGATCACGCCCACCTCGCCCTCTTCATTACTGATGGCATACCCGCGCTTGCGCACCTCGGCGAGCTCCGCATCGAGCGCCACCCTCGATGCAATGGAATTCCGCGTCATCTGGATCAGATCGGCGTGGGGATAGAGCCGGTCGAGCTCCCCGGGCCCAAGAGCGGAAAGCAACGCCTTGCCGGTCGACGTGCAGTGTGCGGGCATCGCCACGCCCAGACGGTTAGACACCCGCAGCGCCTGCGGACTCTCGATGGACGCGACGAAGTCGACCTCGGCGCCTTCCAGCCTTCCCAGATGCACGGTTTCCCTTAGACCGGCGTTCAGTTTTTCCAACACCGGCCGGGCACGGTCGCGGACATCCAGCTGGCGCAGCACGCTGAAGGCGAGCAGATCCAGACCCGGTCCTACACGGTAGGCCCTAGTTTTCGGATCCTGGCGGATCAGTCCGCGGTAGGACAGCATGGCGAGTAGCCGGTGCGCCGTTGAACTCGCCACGCCGAGGTAGGCGCTCACATCGGTAAGCCGGAGTTCATTCCGGGTCGCCAGGAGCATGACGATCTGCAAGGCGTTGTCGACCGATTCCACGGGGTACTGGGGTGTCGGCCCGTATGCCCGGGCAACGATCGGTTCTGCTTCCATAGTCATCCGGTGATCACCCTCCGGCCGATTGGCCTACGTTGAGCTGCGGTAAGCGTTCCACTTCCGCCAGGCAGTCGGCGACGGTCGTTCCCGCGCCAATCATTCTGCGGCACAGCATCAAGGCCTTCGGCCAGTTGACGGTGACAGCCGCAGTCAGCATCCCGTCCTGATCGCCGAACACTGCTGCACTCTGCGGCGGGTCGACGTCCATGTCGCCAACGATCCGATCGAGCGTCGCTCGGTGCGGCCGCCCGGCGATTTGTATCTTCCAGTCGTACTGGTCACTCCACACGTATTCGGTCGGAGCGTAGGAACGCAGTTCGTCGGGGTGGGTGATGTTGTGGGCCACACAGGCGGCCTGCTCGGCGGCGTTGGTCCAGTGCTCGACGCGTACATCTTCCTGATGCCCAGGATGACGCCAGCGCACCACGTCACCGACCGCGAAGACGCCCGGATGCCCTACCGCGCGGGAGAATTCGTCGCACACCACGCCATCGTCGATCAGCAGTCCGGAGGAGGATAGCCAGGCGTCGTTGGGGATGGCGCCAATACCGACGACCACGATGGCCGCGCGCAGCGTCTCGTTGCTCGTTAGGGTGACGCGAAGATCGCCCTCGCGACCATCGACCGACTCGACACCGGCGCCGAATCGCGTCTGCACCCCGTGCCTCGCGTGCACGCTGGTGAGGATGGCGCCGAGTTCAGCCCCGACGATCCGGCCGATCGGTGCGGTGAGCGGATCGACGATGGTTACGTTCCGCCCCGCGGCGTGCGCAGTCGAGGCCACCTCGGCGCCGATGAACCCGCCGCCCACGACTACCACCGGTCCGGCGGCCGCCAGCGCGCGAGCCAGTCCACGGCTGTCGTCGAGCGTCCGCACGAGATAAACGCCGGAGGCCACCGGCCACGGGGCCGGTCGCGCATCAGCGCCGGTGGCGACGACCAGGATGTCGAATGGGACGCGGGCGCCGTCGGCGAGGACCACCGCTCGATCAGCAAGATAAAGTTGCTCAGCTGCGTTGCCGAGGCGCAGTTCGATACCCGCCTCGTCGGCTTGCTCGGCGGTGAGCATCGTCAGCCGGCTCTGATCCCACGAGCCTGCGAGGAACTGCTTAGAGAGGGGCGGCTTGTCGTAGGGCAGATTGCTCTCGCGGCCGATCAACACGATTCGGCCGCCGAAGCCCTGGGATCGTAGCGCCTTTGCGGTGCGCACTCCGCCGACGGACGACCCCACGATGACGACGGTCTGCCCGGACATCAGTCGGCCTCGATGCTCAAGGCGTTCACGGGGCAACTGCCAACCGCGTCCTCGATTCGTGAGCGCTCAGGCTCTGCGAAGGTGTCGCGCAACAGCACCACCACGCCGTCGTCGTCGACATCGAAGGTGTCGGCAGCGCCGGTTACGCAGTTGCCATAACCCTGGCACGACTGGTAGTCAGCGTGGAGTCTGGGCATAGTTGTCCCCTCTCTTCCGATCGTGCGGTGCGAGTGCTCAACTGCGCTTCCTCGGGGCCGCGGCAACGCTCATGCCTCCGTCGGGGTGGATCACGTCGCCGGTGATGCCACGGGCGCGATGCGATGCCAGGAAAACGTAACTCCACGCGTGGTCCTCAGCGGACAAGGCGACCTGCAGGGGAACGCGCGCCGACACCTCTTCGGCACGACCGGGCACTTTCGAGATGCTGCGGTCCGCCATGCCCAGAACGGCCAGGCCGCGAAGGTCGGTACCCAGGGTGGCGCCGGGGGCAACGCCGTTGACCCTGATCTGCGGCGCCAGGTCATGAGATAGCGCGGTGACCAATCCGCGGACGGCGAATTTGGAAGCCACGTAGAGCACCCCACCTCGCCCCGCGTAGTACCCGGACGTTGACTCGGTCAGCACGATGGCGGGCCGCTCGGATTCACGCAGCGCGGGAAGCGCCGCCTTGACCGAATGCAGGTAGCTTCTGACGTTGACGCGAAAGATCTCGTCGAATGCCTCGTCGAGCACGTCCACGTCGATTTCTTCAATGCTGCGGTAAAAGTCGAACACCCCAACGCAGTTGACGAGCACGTCCAGACCGCCGAACGCCTCGACAGCGGCGTCGACGGCCGCGTCATTGGCGGCGCGCAAGCTCCCATCGCCACACACCACGGGGACGTCGGGATGCTGGGCGCTCAGCGCCGAGCACTTCTCCTCATCGCGTTCCAGAACAGCCACGCGCGCACCTTCATCCAGGAAGGCGTCGACCACCGCCCTGCCGATCCCCGAACCGGCGCCCACGACAAGAGCCCGCCGACCGGTGAGCCAGCCGGTCACCACGACTCCGGAGCGGACTGACCCGACCGCTCGTCGACCAGGGACCCGAAGGGGTGTCCGATCATTGCCGAGAATGTCGCGGTCGACTGCCACGTCAGGGCCTCGACTTCGAGAGGACACAGCGCCACCCACTGCCCGGACTTCTGCGATTCGATCAGCAGCCGCGAGCCGTTGCGGGTATCGACCCGGGTGAGGCGCACCTCACTGAACTCGTTACCGATTGTGATCGGTTCGCCGACAACATGTTTGAGCAGCTCACTGCGTGCCGCGCCCGCCGAGCCAGTCTGCTCATGCTCGGGGGGCGTCACAGAAACACCGCCAGATTCTGCATCCGGATGACGGATTCGTCGACCGAGATGATGCGACGGGCCAGCCGCCACTGCTCGCCCTCGAGCCGCAGCAGGTCCTCCCGGCCCGCGGATAGAAAGGCACCTTCCCGCACGTCGCCTCTACTACGGAACAGCAGGGTGGCGGACTCGACGATCAGGTGGTCCGGGTCGTCGGTAGCGAAGGTCCGCACGTTCGACAGGTGGTGGCGCAGCCGGGACGGCGGATCCTCGGTCCAGGCGTGTTCGGTGAGGAAGCGGGCTACCCGGCGAGACAACGAGTACTTGTCTTCATCGAAATGTGCCATGCCAGGCGAAGTGTCGTAGCCGGCGGCCAGTGCCGTCGTGACCCTGACCGGCATCAGATAGTGGATGTCCTCAGAGAGAACCTCGAGCCACTGCGAATACGCTTGTGCGTCCAGCAGATAGGACTCGTCCACCAGCCACTGGTGGGCGACCAGGTGCCGCTCATCGTCGAATCGCAGTGTCTTGCCTGTCCGGGTGACGCGCGATGCCGACCCTCCGAGGCGGGACCGGCTGGAATGGGTGTCGGGGGCGGTGCTCATACTCGCGTCACCGTCCCGGGGCCGCCGTTGACCGTCACACCATTGGATGGTTCCGGGTGTGCCGTCTCAGCAGAACCTGCTTGTAGATCATTTGCCCAGCGCCGCAAGAACTCTCGCTGATTGAACTCGCTGTAACCTTGACGGGCGATACCCGGTCCGCTGAATCGGTCGGCAGGCAGTGGAGGCGCTACCTCCGAGTCGTCGGCGAGCAGACCCATCCGGCTGTTGAGCAGTAATCGCCGCGCCATCGAGCCGGCCGCGGTGTTGGTCAGCGACACCCAGTTCTCGACATCGTCCTGTTCGAACATGCCGGTACTACCGAAGCACATGAGATAGGCCTTGTAGGACAGCGCCTTGAACTCTTCCGGGGCGTCGGCGTCCACGGCGAACCATGACAGCACCTCGGTCTCGTCCTCGCTGATCGGCTGCCACTGCCGCAGCGTGATGAACGGAAGCACATCGTCGCTGTCGGCGACCTTCGGCCAGTTGTGAACGAATGACAGGTTGGGATACAGCGTTGCGGCACTGAACATGAAGCCGTCGGTACCGATAACGGCGATCTGTTCCGGCGACCAGCTCTGCTTCATCCGCTCGATCATCTGGTCGGGATAGCCGACGTACCGAAGCCGGTCCTCCAACGATCCGTCAGGCAGTTTGTAGGTGGTTCCGCCACCATTGCCGGCCCAGTACAGCGCGCCCTCTTTGCGCTTCTGCGCGTTGGGCTCACGAAAGAGCCCGATCTCGACCACCGAGGTGTGCGTTTGGGGCGTGTGGTACATATCGCCGGCGAAGTTCTCGGCGCCTATCTTCCAGTTGGCCTTGATCCGCCAGCGTTGTGGTCCGTGCAGCTCAATGCCACGCGAGCTCTGCCGCGTGTAGAAGTCGAGGTAGAACCGGAAGTCCCCCAGGTAATCTTCCAGTGGCGGCGCCTGGGCGTTCAGGCTGAGAAAGATCATGCCGTTGTAGACGGCAACGTTGGGAGCCGGCAGCAGCCGTTGTCCCTTGCGGGCAAATCCTTCCTCGCCGCCGTAAGCATCCTGATGGAAGGGTAATCCCACGATCCTGCCGTCATTGCGGTAGGACCACCCGTGATACGGACACCGGAAGTGCGAGGCGTTGCCCATCTCCGCTCGGCATACCTGCATGCCGCGGTGCAGACACATGTTGAAATGCGCACAGACATTGCCGTTTTCGTCGCGGGTGATGATGAACGAGTCCTCGAGAATCCGCCGCACGACATAGTCTCCCGGCTGTGCGATCTCCGATTCGTGGCCGACGAAAATCCACGCCCGGGCGAAGATG
Source organism: Mycobacterium sp. 5-140-3-2 (assembly GCF_035666375.1). Taxonomy (NCBI): domain Bacteria; kingdom Bacillati; phylum Actinomycetota; class Actinomycetes; order Mycobacteriales; family Mycobacteriaceae; genus Mycobacterium; species Mycobacterium sp. 5-140-3-2. The sequence continues at coordinate 1,866,273 of NZ_CP142025.1, read as the reverse complement.
TGCCGCTTCTCCAACTCATAGATCTCCCGGTCGTTGTAGATGTGGGCCGGGATCATGCCTCGGCGAACCTCATCGAAGACCACGGACTGGTCGGTCATGACACCTTCCTTCTGCAACGGGGCAACGCCCCCTTGGTGGCAGGACCGCTCTCTGCTGGAAGACATGAGCTGCAAATGAGTTGGGTCCTATGATCGGGGGCTACGTTGGACAACGCCTGTCCCACAACGACGGAATCGATACCCATGCCTGGTCGCAACTCTCCGTTCGTTGGCCCCGCGGGTACGAATTAAGTCAGCTCAGATGATGAAACGTCTACTATGGATAGTACAGATTGCATAATATGTGTTCAATAGGTAACCCTTGCCCGCCCGTACGGTGCTGACAGCGAACAGGCCCCGACCGCCGACCCCTCAATCCTTCGGCGTCGACCGTCCCCAACCAGCGTTGCGCGTCATGTCCTTGAGCAGCGGCACGGCCCGAAAGGTCAGCGGAGTCGTCAGCGCCAACGTCGTCGTCGAGTGCACCACCCCCGGAATACCGACCACCTGCTCGATCAACTGTTGGAGTCCGGCCTGTGTCTCGGTAGCGACGCGGACCAGAAGATCTTCTCGCCCTGCGGTCGCGTGGATCTCCAGCACCTGAGGTATCCCGATGAGAGCTTCCACGATTGGGCCGAGGCGGCCCTGTTGCACCTCCAGTCCGATGAAGGCCTGCGTGGCGATTCCGATCCGTGCGAGGTCGAGTTCGGGGCGGTAGCCGGCGACCAGCCCGCCCTCTTCGAGTCGCTTCAGGCGGGATTGCACGGTGTTACGCGAAATGCCCAGCCTGGACGCCAGTTCCAGGACTCCGGCCCGCGCGTCGCGCGCGAGCATCTCGAGCAGATCGACGTCGAGCCGATCAATGCTGACCATTCGAGTCACCTCACTCAGTTGTTTTACCTGTACAACTGAACTATTCGCTCAGTTGAAACAAGATTAGTTGACCTGAAATCCATTCCAGACCAACCTGATAGGAACTTTCGAACCACATGCCACCCGCGCATCTCATTAACCCCTGAACGGCGCATCACCTTGACTGATCTTTATACAGCCGGGCCTGACCCCGACCTCAACGCGCGGTACCGGCCATCCTCCGGGCCAGTCCTGCTGACTGGAGTGCAAGCAATCGCTCGATTGATGGTCGAACAGCACGAACGGGACGCCCGCAATGGCCACCACGTCGCCACCTTCGTCTCGGGGTATCAGGGCAGTCCGCTTGGCGGACTGGACCAGCTGCTAGCCAGCCTGCCCAACCTCGAATCCGAGCATCATGTCTACCTTGTGCCGGGAGTCAACGAAGAACTCGCCGCCACGTCGGTGTGGGGTAGCCAGAATGACCTGCCCCGGGGTAGCCGCAGCTACGACGGGGTGATCGGTGTCTGGTACGGCAAGGGCCCTGGGCTCGACCGCGCCAGCGACGCCCTGCGCCACGGAGCGATGTACGGGGCAAACCCCGGAGGCGGTGCGCTCGCCCTGGTCGGTGACGACCCCGGCGCGAAGTCCTCGAGCCTCCCGGTCGCCAGTGAGCGATCCCTGGCGGCCCTATCGATGCCGATCCTGTTCCCCCGCAATGCCGAAGAGGTCATCAGGTTCGGCATGTACGGCATCGCGTTGTCGCGCGCCTCGGGATGCTGGGCTGCCATGAAGATCGTCGCCGACGTCGCAGACGGACTCTGGACGCTGGACCGCGACTTCTCCGACTTCGACATCACCGTCCCCACCATTGAATGGGACGGCCGACCCTGGACCTACCGCCAACGCATCTGCGCCGCTCCGCCGGACAGCCTGCTCGCCGAGGCGGACCTATACGGCCCCCGCTGGGCGATGGTGCGAGCATTCAACGCCGCCAACGACCTCGACCGTATCGAGGTTGATCCCGCGCAGGCATGGCTGGGCATCGTCGCCGTCGGCACGGCCTACGACACGGTGCGCGAGGCGCTAGTCGATCTAGGGTTGACCGACCCGGACCTGACCCGATCAGGCATCCGCATCCTGCGCATCGGTATGCCCTATCCCCTTGACCCACAAATTGTCTCCCGCCTGGCCGACGGCGTCGAGCGGATACTGGTGGTCGAGGACAAATCGGCGTTCGTCGAGACGCAGGTCAAGGACATCCTCTACGGCCGCCGCGCGGCGCCCGAGATCCTGGGTAAGAAGGCGTCCAACGGGAGCACGCTGATACCCCCGGATGGCGAACTCACCACCGCACGCCTGCTCGTACCGCTTCGCGCGGTGTTGAAGGAACGGGTGGCACTCGCGCCCGCCCCGCCGCCGACGCTCGACCTGACGGTGCTGCCCTCCACCCGGACCGCCTACTTCTGCTCCGGTTGTCCACACAACCGCTCCACCGCGGTGCCGGACGGATCGCTGGCCGGCGGCGGAATCGGCTGTCACACGCTAGTCACAATGTCCTCGCGAACAGATTCTGCGGTCACTGCCCTCACCCAGATGGGAGGCGAGGGCGCGCAATGGATCGGCCAGGCGATGTTCACCGATGTCCGACACATTTTCCAAAACATCGGCGACGGAACCTATTTTCATTCTGGACAGCTTGCGGTGCAGGCCTGTGTCGCCGCCGGTGTGAACATCACCTACAAGATCCTCTACAACAGCGCGGTCGCGATGACCGGAGCCCAGGACGTCGCGGCAGGACTGACGGTTCCCGAACTCACCCACAAACTCATCGCCGACGGTGTGTCAAAAGTGATCGTCTGCGCCGACGAGCCCGAGCGACACAAGGGTGCGGTGTTCGCGGACGGAGTGCTGCTGTGGCCCCGCGATCGCCTCGACGAGGCACAGCGTCTGTTGCGTGACACCCAAGGCGTCACGGCACTGATCTACGACCAGCAGTGCGCGGCAGAAGCCCGCCGCAAGCGTAAGCGCGGAATGCTGCCGCCCCGGCGCACTCGGGTGGTGATCAACGAGGCGGTCTGTGAAGGCTGCGGCGATTGCGGCGTCAAGAGCAACTGTCTGTCGGTTCAGCCGGTCGAAACTGAACTCGGCCGCAAGACCCGAATCGACCAGAGCACCTGCAACACCGACTACTCCTGCCTGGACGGCAACTGTCCGTCATTCGTGACCGTGGAAATGCCCGCGACAAAGGGCCCATCCACTGAGATCGAGCGACCCATCCCGCCATACGCGCCCGACCCCGAGGTGGCACCGATCTCCGGTGTCTACAACGTCTTTCTGGCCGGCATCGGGGGAACGGGAATCGTGACCGTCAACCAGGTGCTGGCGATGGCCGCCCTGCGCACCGGCTTTTACGCCGAGGGCCTGGACCAGACGGGCCTCAGCCAGAAGGCTGGACCGGTCACCTCCCACCTACGGCTCAGTACCGAAGCCGTCCCCTCATCCAACCGAATCAGCGCCGGGGCGGCCGATTGCATACTGGCCTTCGACCTGCTCACGGCCGTCGATTCCCAGAACCTCCGCTATAGCAACCCGGTTCGCACCGTCGCGGTCGCCTCGACCAGCAGGACGCCCACCGGCGACATGGTCTACGACGCCGCCGTCGAGCACCCGAGCGATGACTCGCTGCTGTCTCGGTTGAAGGTTCGGACTCGGTCGCTCGTGTCCTTTGACGCGCTGGCCGCCGCCGAACGCCTCTTCGGAAACACCACCACCGCGAACTTTCTCTTGGTCGGCGCCGCGTATCAACTCGGCGCGCTCCCGGTGACCGCCGCCGCGATCGAGGACGCGATTTCGATCAACGGGGTCGCCGTGCAGATGAATCAAGCGGCCTTCAGGTGGGGTCGGGTCGCCGTCGCCAACCCCGCGGAATTCCGGACCGCCACCGCAGACCCGGCCGACGACCCGACGCCTCGGGTGCCGAGCCATCTCTTCACGACGAGCACGGTCACGGGCGCCGTGCGTGAACTCTTGGAACGGCGGGCGGCGGACCTGGTCGCATACCAGGACGACCACACGGCTGCTCGGCTGATCAACCTGACACAGCGTGCGTGGGATCAGGAGCGCGAAATCACCGACCGCACCGACCTGTCTGAAGCCATAACCCGAAACTTCTTCAAGCTCATCGCATACAAGGACGAGTACGAGGTCGCCCGCATGCTCACCGACCCGGTGTTCCTCGCATCGGTGCGGTCACAGGTCCCCGGCGGGGAAAACCTGACCTTCAAGCTGCACCCACCGATATTGAAGGCACTCGGTCGCAAGAAGAAGATCAGCATGGGTCCGCGCACCCACGTAGCGCTTCGGCTCCTGGCGAAGGCTAAACGTCTCAGGGGAACGCCTCTGGACCCCTTCGGCTACACCGAGATGAGACGGCTCGAACGTCGGTTGATCACCCACTACGAAGCAACCATCAACGACCTCCTGCGGTCGCTCACACGCGACTCCTACGAATGGGCACTGGCCGTCGCCTCAGCCCCCGATCTCATTCGCGGCTACGAGGAAGTCAAGGTGCGTAACCTCGGCGCCTATCTGGCACGTCTCGACGAACTTGGGATCGCTACCGACGCGCTGCCGCTCACGTGACGGACGACGGGCGGCTTGTTGTTGGCGCAGCCGGGGCCGCGTGCTGGAACACGACCACACCGCATGATCCTGGCGCGCCGACCGCATCCCGGTCAGCTGCGCCGACTAACCCTGGTACCCGATCCGGAACTTGCTGTGCGCGCGCACATCCCCGAAGTCCGTGCGATGAAGCGCTAATCCGCCGCGGGCTCGGCGTGAACTGCAACGCTGGAGCCCAATCCTGCTTGGGTCACCGTCGTCTCGTGCTGGGCGCCCACCTGTTGCCGCCATCGGAGACGTGGCCAGGGTCGACCTCAAACCACGGCCAACGGCGGCCGGGTGAAGTTCGGGCTCAGTCGGAGATTCCAGTCGCGCTGGCTGAACCAGTTCTTTTCAAACGCTGCACGCCATTATGAGGAGCACATATGCCGTCTAAGTCGTCCATCGCCATTGTCGGGTCGGGGAATATCAGCACTGACCTGCTCTACAAGCTGCTGCGATCGGATTGGCTGGAACCGCGGTGGATGGTGGGCATTGACCCGGAAAGCGAGGGTTTGGCCCGGGCCCGCAAGCTGGGTTTGGAGACCACCCACGAGGGTGTGGACTGGCTGTTGGCGCAGTCGGAGAAGCCCGACCTGGTGTTCGAGGCGACCAGCGCCTATGTGCATCGCGACGCGGCGCCCAAGTACGCGGCTGCCGGCATCCGGGCCGTCGACCTGACGCCGGCCGCGGTGGGTCCCGCGGTGATCCCGCCGGCCAACCTGCGCGCGCACCTGGATGCGCCGAACGTCAACATGATCACCTGCGGCGGGCAGGCGACCATCCCGATCGTGTACGCGGTGTCACGCGCTGTCGCCGACCTCGGTGGGGTGCCGTATGCCGAGATCGTCGCCTCGGTCGCCTCGCTGTCGGCCGGCCCCGGCACTCGCGCCAACATCGACGAGTTCACCAAGACCACCAGCCGGGGTGTGGAGACCATCGGTGGCGCCAAGCGCGGCAAGGCGATCATCATCTTGAACCCGGCGGACCCGCCGATGATCATGCGCGACACCATTTTCTGCGCCATTCCCGAGGACGCCGACCGGGATGCGATCGCCAAGTCGATTCACGACGTGGTGGCCGAGGTGCAGACCTATGTGCCGGGTTACCGGCTGCTCAACGAGCCGCAGTTCCACGACCCGTCGATCAACTCTGGCGGCCAGGCGCTGGTCACCACGTTCGTCGAAGTGGAGGGTGCGGGCGACTATCTGCCGCCTTACGCTGGAAATCTGGACATCATGACCGCCGCGGCCACGAAAGTCGGCGAGGAGATCGCCAAGGAGTCCTTGAGCGCGACGGCCGGAGGAGCGGCGCTATGACTTCTGACATCTTCTTCAACCCGGTCTGGGACGTCCGGATGACCGACACGTCGTTGCGGGACGGCTCCCACCACAAGCGCCATCAGTTCACCAAGGATGAGGTCGGTGCGATCGTGGCCGCCTTGGATGCCGCGGGTGTGCCCGTCATCGAGGTCACCCACGGCGACGGCCTGGGCGGCTCGAGCTTCAACTACGGGTTCTCCAAGACCCCCGAGCAGGAGCTGATCAAGCTGGCCGCCGAGACGGCCAAGGAGGCCAAGATCGCCTTCTTGATGCTGCCCGGCGTGGGCACCAAGGAAGACATCAAAGAGGCCCAGAACAACGGCGGCTCGATCTGCCGGATCGCCACGCACTGCACCGAGGCCGACGTGTCGATCCAGCACTTCGGCCTGGCCCGCGAACTCGGACTGGAAACCGTCGGGTTCCTGATGATGAGCCACACCATCTCGCCCGAGAAGCTGGCCGCGCAGGCCCGCATCATGGCCGACGCGGGTTGCCAGTGCGTCTACGTGGTCGATTCGGCCGGGGCGCTGGTCCTCGAGGGCGTGCGTGACCGGGTCGCGGCGCTGGTCGCCGAGCTCGGCGATGACGCCCAGGTCGGCTTCCATGGCCACGAGAACCTCGGGCTCGGCGTGGCCAACAGCGTCGAGGCGGTCCGCGCGGGCGCCAAGCAGATCGACGGCTCCTGCCGCCGGTTCGGCGCCGGGGCGGGCAACGCGCCCGTCGAGGCTCTGATCGGGGTGTTCGACAAGATCGGCGTGAAGACCGGCATCGACTTCTTCGACATCGCCGACGCCGCCGAAGAGGTGGTCGCCCCCGCGATGCCCGCCGAGTGCCTGCTCGACCGCAACGCCCTGATCATGGGGTATTCCGGCGTGTATTCGAGCTTCCTCAAGCACGCCATCCGACAGGGCGAGCGCTACGGCGTCCCCGCTCACGAGCTGTTGCACCGGGCCGGCCAGCGCAAACTCATCGGCGGCCAGGAAGACCAGCTCATCGACATCGCCCTGGAGATCAAGCGCGAGGACCACACCGTCAAGGCCGTCACCGCTGACCAGACACCGCAGGGGGGCTAACCGAATTCTTTCGAGCATCAGGCGACTCGCGTGGCCGAAGGCGGTGAGCACACATAGTAGGCAACAACGTGGCTCGCGCACCACCACAGCCACACCTGTCAGCATCTCGTCATCCGCGACGGCAAAGCAGTTATTACCGGCACCGCCGCGTGATCCGCAACTCAAACAGATACCGCATGACCGGGCTTCGCCGGGTGCCTTGGCCCTGCCTACTCATCACCGACGAAGTGCCGGTACGGGACTGCCGGGCGGCCTCGCCGAGTCCTCCGATCAGGTAGAGGTCGCAGCTGCCGGCCTTGCCTGAGTGCTGTTTGGGCTCGCGGCGAACAGCGCCGTCACGACCGCGGGAACCTCATCCTGCTGGCTTCCCGGCAGGAGCAATGTCGATATCACACTGCGCAGAAAGAGATCTGCAAGTTGGCGTTCCGTCAATGCTCCACTCATCACCAGCGGTGACTCGTGGGTGGCCGGACCAAGCGCTTCGACGACCAAGTCAATCAAGTTCGGGAATATGTCACGGATTAACGACAACGTGAACTCTGGTGCTACGTCAAGCATCCGAGTCAGATCCGCTCCGGCGGCGTTATAGCCGGTCAGAGTATCCATAACGACTTTGACCCGCGATGAAGGATCGGGAGTAGCCGCGATAGCTTTTGCGAACGCCTCTGCGGCGCCCTCCTCGAAGTGGCGTCCCAGGCGCGTCAAAACGTCGTCTTTGCTGTCGAAATAACGATAGAAAGTGCCACGCGCTACCTGTGACGCCGCGCAAATGTCACTCACCGAGAGCTTCTGGGTGCCCTTTCGGTTAAGCGCCTTCATAGTGCCTGTCAGAATCTTCTGCACGGCACTATTGGATCGCTGGCGGTCAACAGCCATTTGCTCTCCTCTGTCATTTGCTAAAGCGATTGGACCACCGGCTCGCCCGGAGGATAAAACCTCCTGGCTAACTTAGACTCAATGTTGGTCGTCGAGCCGTGGACGGCTGGGCGGTGTCGGCGGTTTGATACTGCCGCCGCAGATGTTTTCGATATTCATGAGCCTCGATACCGACGCGGTCGCCGACGGCGAGGCCGGCGGCTTCATCCTTAGGGGCAGGTAACGATCCTCGATCTCCGTCTCGGGTTGGCAGTGCCGAGGCGGCCACAACAGTATCGACCCGCACTCCAACAACCTGGCGCAGCGTAGCGCGCTGCGCGAACGCCCGCAGGACTTTTGCGGTCGGCCGGGCGGCGATGGTGTCGTCGACGACGATCTGGCCTGGCCCGCCGCCGGCCGCGCTGGCGGTGGAGTCGCGGCTTCGGCTGCCACATCGGTGAGGGCGCTCAGTTGGTCATCCTCGCCAGTGGTGAAGGTGTCGATCCGCGCGCTCAGAGGGTGCCAATCAAGGCGCCGTGTTTGATCCGCATCCGGGCACTGGCAAGTCAGCGAGTCGTCGGGCGTCGCGCTCGCCAGCGATCAGACGCCGCAAGCATGTCGCGCACCGAGACGGTATCTAGTTTCGACTGGCCACCGCCCGACACCTTAATCAATGCGCCCTCGAGCAGCTTCTTCAGCCGCTTCCAGTAGCGCGGTCAAGACGCTGGGCGGACGACGGGTGCCGGTCTGTCGGTTCCGGTCGAAAAGTGAGCACCCGCACCGACCGACGCTTCCTGCCGCGCCGGAACGTGAGGTCTCCGAACCTGTCGGAGTTGTCGTGCACGATGACGAGGTGGGCGCTGTTGACGACGGTCGAAAACTAGGCCAGGAGCGACGGTGAAAAGTAGGCCACGTGGTCGTGGTTATTGTGCCGTGTTGTCGGCTCTGGCGGAGGGCAAGGTGTCGATTCCGGTGTCTTTGAGGCGGTAGCTGGAGCCTTTGAGGGTCAGGACGTCGGCGTGGTGGACGATGCGGTCGATCATGGCCGCGGCTACCGCTTGATCTCCGAACACATCACCCCAGCGGGCGAAGGGCAGGTTGGAGGTCAAGATCAGCGAGGCGTGCTCGTAGCGGCTGGAGACCAGTTGGAAGAACAGGTTCGCGGCGTCCTGTTCGAAGGGGATGTAGCCGACCCCGTCGACGACGAGCAGCCCGATGCGGCGCAGCTTGGCCAGCTCGGCCGGTAGTCGCCCGGCGTTGTGGGCGGATTTGAGCCGGGCCACCCAGTCCACCGCGGTGGCGAACGCGATTCGGTGCCCGGCCTGTGCGGCCTTGAGTGCTTGGGCGTAGTGCAGGACGGATTTGATGGGGTCTTCGGCCATGATCAGGCCACCTCCCCACCGGAACTGGTTATGGCGGTGGTGAAGTCGACGCCGAAGGCGCGGTCGCAGTCGGCCAGATCACGCACCAGGTGATCACCCGCCGTCGGCGGTGGGCCGACTTGGCACAGCTGGCGCAACGCTGCAGCAGCCGCCACGTGGACGGGTCGGTGAGGGTTTGTCGTGCAGCCCAGCAGCGGTCGTGGACCGCCAGCAGGTGCCCGGCTCGGCTTACCGTTACCAGGGCCGGGGTGGTGCTCACCTCGACGAGCTGGCCGATCGCGCTCGGGTCCACCGAGTAGTAATTGCCGGCCGCCCGCACGTAGTAGTCGCGGCCCAGCCGCACCGAGGTCATCGTCTGCACGACCGGCGCCACCGGAGGCAGGGTCAGGATCTGGACTCGGTCGGCATCGAGGAAGTCGATCGGAAGACCACCGAGGACTCGCACCCGGCGATGGTTGGCCGTGGGAAGCCATTGCGGCAGTTGATGATTGAAGTCCGCAGGTGACGAGAAGGTGCGCCCGGGCACGAACGAGGTCTCCAGATATCGATTGGCTCGCTCCACCATCCCCTTGGATTCGGGGTCATAGGGTTTGAGTTGCACCAACCGCGATCCTAGAGTGCCCATCAAGGCAGTGACCGGATCGGTCAACCGGCCCCGGCGGCCGATCCCGGCTTCGTTGTCCCACCACAACTCATCAGGCACCGCGGTGAAACTGCCCGCAAGCAGCTGCACATCCCGGCGACCAGATCCATGGTCTGGCGCGAGGGCAGCATATCCAGCCGACCCGCTCGGCGAGCACCGTGGCCGGCAGCTTCGGATAGGTCGACAACAAGGCCCGGATCCGCGGCTCCACTGCGTCGATCGCCGACGGCTCCGAGGTCCGCTCGTACTTCGGCGGACCATGGCTGGCCACCGCGGCCGCCACGGTGTCACGCGCGATGCCAAGTTGTCGTGCGATGGCCCGCTGCGACAAACCCTCGCTGCGGTGAAGATGCCTGATCAAGGCCCAGTCTTCCAAGAGATCACCCCATCCAATCTGATTGGGTGGCCTACTTTTCAACCGTCGCAACTGGCCGGCTCTTCAACCGTGATCGCGCTCATCGAATGTCCCCAGGTGTGCTCGTTGAAATTCCCCACCTGTGAGCAGCGGTCAGTGTAGTGGTTGGCGGGTGCCGGTGGTGGTTCGGCGCAGGGTTTCGGCGGCGGCCTGGTGGTCACGTAGCCGGTAGGACTCGCCGTCGAGGTTGATGACCACGGAGCGGTGCAGCAGGCGGTCGAGCATGGCAGCCGCGACGGTGGTGTCGCCGAGGATCTCACCCCAGGCTCCCACCCCGCGATTGGTCGTGATGACGATGCTGGTTTTCAAATACCGTTGGGAGACAACCTGAAACAACGCCGAAGCGGCCTCGGCGGGCAACGGTAGATACCCCAGTTCATCGATCACCAGCAAGGTGGGACCGGCGTAGAACCGCATGGTGGTGGCCCAGCGGCCCTCGATCGCGGCGCGGTGGCAGCGGGCGGCCAGATCGGCGGCGGTGGTGAAGTAGGTCCGGTAGCCGGCATGTGCTGCAGCCCGGGCCAACCCGACCGAGAGGTGAGTTTTGCCGGTGCCTGGTGGTCCGATGAGCAGGATGTTGGTCGCGGTTTCCAGGTAGCGGCAGGTGCCCAGCTCGTCGATGAGCTTGCGGTCGATGCCGGCGGCGGCATCGACGTCGAAGTCGGTGAGGGTGGCCGGGGTGGGCAGGCAGGCGAACCGCAGCCGGCCCGCCAACCGTCGGGCAGTGCTGGCCTCGACCTCGACGGCAAGCAGCCGCTCCAACGCGACGGTCAGCGACAGTCCCTCGGCGGTGGCCTGGTCGAGCACCGCGGGTAGGGCTTCGGCGGCCGCGGCGAGTTTGAGTTCGGCCAGGTGTGAGCGCAGCTGCTGATACCGGGACGCCGCCGCCGACGGCGACTCCGTGGTCGTAGTGGCGGTCTTGGGGGTGCGGGGTGTGGAGGTCATTGGAGGGTCCTGTTCTGGGCTGCCCGCTCGTAGACGGACAGGTCGATGACGGTGGAAACGGTTGACGGAATTGAGGATTGATGCACGGAGCTGTCGGCGTGTTTGATCTGGAGTAGTTGTGCGGCAGCGGCTTTGGCCGCCGGGCCCGGTGGGATGCGTTCCTTGCGGCGGTGCGGGCGACCGGTCGCCGCGGTGGCCATCGCGGCGGCGTCCAGCGCGATGACATGACCGCTGTCACGCACCATCACCCCCAACCCGTCAGCGGCCATACGATGCCGAGCGATCACGATCCCGCCCGTGGTGGCGATATCGAGGAAGTCACCTCCGACTGGATGGCTGACCACGACCTGGGCGGCGGCCAGTTCCGGGGGCACCGAGTAGCGATTGCCGCGGTAGGACACCATCGCCTGCCTCGATGCGGTGCGGGCCTCGGCGACGATCACTGGATAGGCCAGCGCCGGCACCGAGGACAGGGGCTCGGTTTTGGCCACCACGGCGACTGAGGAGCGGCCGTTGGCGGTGGCCCGCAGTCGGGTGTCACCCCGCACGCGGGCGAACCGATCCAGGCTCACCTGAGCCTGCTCAGGGGTGGCTTCGTCGGCCAAGGTGCGCCACCAGCGTTGGGCAGCGGTGTGGTTGACCTTCTCCACCACGCCCTTGCGGTTACCGCGCCGGGCCGGGCAGATCGCCACCGCCACTCCGTAGTGCTTGGCCACCCCGGCAAACGACGCGGTCACCCGGCCGCTGCCGGGGTCACAGACCGTGGCCATCCGGTCGAAGCGCCACACCCGGGTGCACCCGCCCACGCCACGGGTGATGCGGTCCAGGCCGGCGACCAGGTGCGGCTGATCCTCGCTCGGTGCCAGGAAGCCGCGCCACTTACCGGAATGCGCCAGCGAGCCGACCAACAGGTGCGCGGTCTTGCCCCAGCCCCACGATGCCGGCGGATCGGGCAATTCCAGCCAGTCCCATTGGGTTTCCTCACCCGGCGGGTGCTGGATCACCGCGTTCGGCCGTTGCGTCACAGTCCGGCACGCCTCACAGACCGGGCGCAGATTCCGGGCCCGGATGTTGCGAGTCAGGCTCTGATACGACAACCCGAACCCCAGGTCCTCCAATTCGTCGAGCAGGGTGCGGGCCCACAGATGCGGGTCCTCGGTCAGCCGCGCGGTGACGTAGTCGACGAATGGGTCAAAAGGGTCCGGGCCCGGGCGGGCACGCACTCCCGGCGTGCCGTCACCGGCCAGATACTTGCGGACCGTCTTGCGGTCGAAGCCGGTGTGGCGGGCGATCGCCGAGATCGTCCAACCACGCTTGGCCAGGGCATGTACTTCCACATCGTCCTCCCATGTGAGCATGAGAAAGCGGGCCTCCTTCGGGCAGTGCTGCAGGCGTCAGACACCAGCAGCATCGAAGGAGGCCCGCCCTTCTCGGCGGAGCCACACGGGTGGGGAATTTCAATGAGCGTCAGTGGGGAATTTCAGCGAGCGCGGTCAACCGTCGCCAACAGGCGCAACCTGATGCTCACCGGACCGCCACCGAAGTTCCACGGAGCTCGGGATATCTTCGAGTTGTTGCTGGGCCAGCCCTAGTCGGCTAAATCGGTGCTTGTGCACCTTCAGAGAGGATGGTCGTGAACGACTACGAAGCGATCAGACGCGTTATCGCGTTGCACGCTCAGCTACTCGATGAGCGTCGATGGCCCGAACTTGCGGCGTTATTTTGCCCGGATGGTGTGCTGCCGTGGGGTGGAAACACGTTTCGGGGGCGCAAAGAGATCATCGAGGGACTGCCCGGGACGCAACCGAAGATCCCGCACAGGATCAAACATTTCGTGTACGCACCGGTAATCGAGATCTTTGGAAACGATGCCAGAGCCTGGAGCGATGTGATCGTGTCGCTGGTACCTGAAGCGGGCCCCGCCGAGATGTCGTTTGTAGGGCGCTATCACGATCACCTTCGTCGTGAAAATGGGCGCTGGCTACTGTCCAAGCACATCACGGTGAAAACCGGCGACGCTCTGCCTGACGACGAACGATTGCCGTCAGGGCTTTACGCCGACGACCGGACCCACCAGGACTAACCGCTGATGCTCACTGAGCCGCCACCGAAGTTCCACTGAACACGGGACATCCTCTCGCAGACAAGAGGATTCAATGACGATCTATCTAGACGATAAGTGGTCAGGGTAACGCAGGCTTGCCGATAATGACTAAGCCTGATTCCACCGATAGACCCTGCGGTCGGCGGTTGAGCTGTTGATCTTGATTTGGGCTGGTGGTGGGCGTGGCAGGGCCGCTGGTCTGCCCAGCGTTTCCTGTTGGGTCCTGGTTGGCGGGGCGGGTGGATGGTGGTTCAGGCGCTGGATTGGTAGCCGATGATGTTGTGCCACAGGGTGTTCCATGCTGGTTCCCAGGGCCAGTGGGTGGGTAGGTGCAGGATCGGTTTGCGTTGGGGTCGGGCCAGGCGGGCCGGGACGTTGACGAGGTGTCGGCGCAGGGTGGCTCCTCGGGCGGTGCGGTGACGGGCGCCGGCCAGCGTTGCGGCGGCGCGCAGCAGATTGTGGGCGATGGCCGCGCAGACGGCCCAGGCGCTGTTGGCGCCGAAGCGTCCTGAAGGTATGTGGGCCAGGGGGCCGTCGATGAGATCGGCGAAGGTGGTTTCGATGATGGCGTGGCGGCGGTGGGTGATATCGGCGTCGGTGGCCGACTCGGTGGAGTTGGTGAAGAACGGGTGATACCGCCAGATCGGGAACAGGCCGTCTTCGGGTTGGGTGGCGTCTTTGACGCGGCGCACGATCAAGCGGGCGGTGAGCGCCTGGTGGGTGCCGGATTCGGCGATGGTGTAGGTGATTTCGGCGACCTCGGCATCAGAGATCCAGGCCCCAGTCTCGGGGTCACGGACTGCACCCGGGTAGCGCACGGGGGTCCAGGCGTGCTCGTCGATGGCATCGATGGCGCGTTGCACCGCCGCGTTGCGGGTCAGTACCAGGGAGAACACCGCACCGTAGCGGCGGCACACCCGGATCACCGCCCGTGATCCGTAGGCGCTGTCACCACGGACGATGATCTGTCCGCTGACTCCGGCCGCGCGCGCGGTGCTCAGCGCTTGGGCGACCATGCGGGCGGCCCCTTTACCGGAGTTAGCCTTGCCGGCTCGTAGCCGGATGCCGGTGATCACCGGTGCGGTGGTGTCGGTGCTCAGCGTGGTGACCAGCGGGGACAGTCCTTTGCGGAGAACCTGTTTGCCGGCGATCTTGGTGTGTCCGTAGGAGGCGCCCTGTTTGGCGTGTCCGTAGACCGGGCGTACCAGCGAATCGATGTCGACAAAGGCGCGCACGTCTGATCCGGGCAGCAGACTCACCTGCTCGCACAGGCCGGCCAGATGCTCGGCCAGTACCGCGTCAAGTTGGCGGGCGTGACCGAAGGTGAACTCGCGCAGCAGGGTTCCCACGGTGGAGGGGGCATACACCGGCCCGAAGAGGGTCTTCATGCCGCCGGCGCGGACCAAGTCGACATCGTCGATGTAGTCCGCGCCGGCGCACATGCCCGCGATCAGGGTGGCCAGTTTCGGGGCCGGGTTGGCTGCCCCGGACTTGACCCGCGTCGACTCGATGTGAATCTTGTTGTCCAACAACCGTGTCAGGCCTGCTTGCTCGGCCAGGGCCATCACCGGGACCAGGCCCGCGCAGGACACGAGATTGTCCTCGTCGAACACAGCAGAGTCAGGGCCGAACCTGTGGGACACTTGCACTGGAAGTGCCTTTCTTGAACCGGTTAGATCGTTGCGTAGAGAACACCAATCTTTCCAGCTCAGAGGGCACTTTCATCATTCCGACACCCCGACAACCAGCCCGTTTATCGGTGGATCAAGGCTAAGTGCCGGAAGGCGCTCGCGATCTACCCCGTTCTAATGTGACCCGCACACCAGCCAGTCTAGTGGACACACGCGATTCTTCAGTCGCAGACGCCAATATCCTTGGTGCACAACACGGGTCTGCTGCACGGATAGGTGACATGTAGACCTGATCGTGCAGCAGACTGCCTGCGAGCCAACGCTTGTCGTAACATCGAGTGCGGGCAGTCAGGCCCTGAGTGAGTACGAAAAGGTTGCCTCAGTAATAGGTACCGGGCGCGGATGCTCCGCCCGGAGGTTGGTAGCCAGCGGCTGAGTTCCGCAGCTGCCATATCAGCTCAGGGCAAAGCAAGTTAACCGCATAGGAAACTAGGTAATTAGCCGCGAACTCGTCGTTGGGGGTGACGTCACCTTTGACGTCAGCCATGACTTGTCCGTAGCCCTCGCCACGGCCGACCTTGTCGCAAATCCCGTGGCCGTAGCTGAGCGCGTCATTGTCAGGAAATCCGTAATGCCGCCGCACCACCACGTCGTACACGTACTCGACCTCGGGCGCCGGAGCGGCATGCGCCCGCGGTGATGACGTCGACAGGACGCCGCCGACGGCAACTGCGCCGACGATCAAAGGGACCGGCGATTTCCAACTCTTCATGGCTGTCGGCTCGAATGAAGGGCCAGCGTTCCCGCAGTCGGCCAATGAAAGGCCGACGTGTTGACGACCGAGCTCCGCATGGCTATCGACATAGATTCAGACGTTAAACTAAATAACGGATGAGATCCAAGCCCGCCACCATACAAGTCCAGTCAGAACCCACTGCCTAACCTCAAGTTGACGCGCCGTGCTGACGCTCAAGATGTGACGCCCGAAGTGTGGCACGAACGACCTTGCCTGCACTATTCAGCGGCAGCTCGGTGACCAAATACCAATACTGCGGAATTTTGAAGCCGGCGAGCTTGACCCGGGCGAAAGACCCTAGCTCCTCGGGCCGTGGCGGATGAGCCAAGTCTGTCGGAACTATGAACGCCGCCAGGGTTTCTCCGAGTCGGGTCTCTGGGACGCCCACGACGCCGACCGCGGCAACCCCGGGGTGGGCGCTGAGCACATTCTCGACTTCGAGCGGATAAACGTTCTCTCCACCACGAACCACCATGTCGTGCCGACGACCGCAAAGACGGAGATATCCGTCAGCATCCATTACACCCAAATCCCCGGTGTGCAACCATCCATCGGCGGAATGGGCGGAAAGGTGCGCCGCAGCGGCGAACACTTCGCCGATTCCATCCCGGTCCGGCTCGTCGAGCTGCAGCCGAAGCCCGTCCACCGGCCGGCCGACGGTAGACAGAATGTCGGGATCCTTGACCGCGGCCAACCGGTGGTCCGCTGGGCCCAAGCTGGTGATCGGACTGCCCTCGGTTTGGCCGTAGAGGCTGACCATCGCGACGTCGGGCAACACGTCAAGAACGCGCCGCAGGGTGTCGACGGTGATCGGCGAGGCGCCGTAGATCAATGTCTTCAGCGGAACCGCGTCGAGAAGCCCCTTGCCGAGCAACATCTCGATCATGGTCGGAACGAGCAAGCAGTGGGTGGCACGGAGGTGCTTCAGGCTGTGCCACCAATCGAAGGAGAATCTGTTGGTACAGATAACCGCCGCCCCGGCCGTGAGCGCCACCAGGACGTTGCCCAGTCCCCCGATGTGATGCAGCGGTGAGCCGGTGGCATAACGATCGTCAGGGCCGATGCCGATCACGCGACGCAATAGCTCGGCGCGGGCGTCGAGCACTCGCTCGGTGAGCGATACGCGCTTGGGGACTCCGGTGGTCCCGGCGGTGTGCAGGCAGATCGCTGTGGGACCGCGGTGTGGATGCAACGACCGATCCGACACCGGCAGGAAAGGTAATGTCACCGCCCGTATCCCAACCGCGTCGGCGACCTGCCGAGCCGTCTCAGCGAACGCGGCCTCGGCGAGAAGGACCGATGAGCCGCTCCTACGCACCATTTCGGCCAACTCCGCAACGGTCTGCCTCGGTCCGAGCGGAGCGAGCGGTCGGTTTGCGGCGGCACCGCCGAACAGCAATGCCAGCGCGTCGGCATTGGTGGTCAACAACCCTGGGATGGGCTGACCTGGCTGCACGTCGAGATCGACGAGCAGGTCCGCAGCTGTGACGCCCTTTCCGATCAGTTCGCGGCCAGTGACGGAGCCCGCTTCGCCGATGACAGCGGGACGTTCACTGCGTTCGTGGACGGCGCACATCCGCTCGAGCCACGTCATCCGAGCGGGTGAACCGAACTGGTTGAAAAGGGACTTCTCAACGTTCTCCTCACCGTTTCACCAAAACGATAAATAGTTTACTGTTTATGTGACTTGGCACGAAGGAGGGTGCGACGACGTGCGGATCATCGTCACAGGCGGAAACAGCGGCGTCGGGAAAGCGACCGCGCACGCGATGGCCGCTGCCGGCCACGATGTGGTCATCGCATGCCGCACCCTGACAAAGGCCAACGAAGCCGCGGCGTCCATGCCCGGCGACGTGGAGGTGCGCGAGCTGGACTTGGCCGACCTCACCAGCGTGCGCAAGTTCGCCGATACCGTCGACTATGTCGACGTGCTGGTGAACAACGCCGGTGTGCTGGGCTTGCCACTGACTCGGACGGCCGACGGCTTCGAGGCTCATATGGGCATCAACCACCTCGGCCATTTCGCGTTGACGTGCCTGCTCGGCGACCGGATCCGCGACCGGGTCGTGGCGGTGGCCAGCACCAACTACAACACCGCCCGTATGCACTTCGACGACCTCAACTACCACCATCGCCGCTACAACCCGTGGTCCGCATACGGGGAGTCCAAGCTGGCGAACCTGTTGTTCGTGCGCGAACTGGTCGCCCGCGGCAAGACCGCCTACGCCTCCGATCCCGGCATGACCGACACCGGGATCACCCGCAACGGTTCGGGCGTATTGCAGTGGGCAGGCCGAGTGCTCTCGCCACATATCGCGCAGAACCCGGCCGACGGTGCCCGCTCGACCATTCAGGCGATCACCACGACGCTGCCCAACGGCACCTACATCGCGCCGCGCGGCCTGATGCACCAGTGGGGAAAACCAAAGCCCACCACACTCAGAGACAAGGCCCGCGACGCGGACAGCGCGCGACGACTCTGGGAGATCTCTGCCGAATTGACCGGTTGCGAGTGGCAGGACAGCCGTCCATGACCGTTGACCGACTGCTGCCGACACCCGAAGCACGCGAGCTAGTTCGACTCGCGGCCGATGTCGCGGACAAGGTGCTTGACCCGATCGTCGATGAGCATGAGAAGAACGAGACCTATCCCGAGGGAGTCTTTGCCACCCTGGGTGAGACCGGGCTGCTGACACTGCCGCACCCGGAGCAGTGGGGCGGTGGCGGGCAACCGTACGAGGTGTACCTACAGGTCCTCGAGGAGTTGGCGGCTCGGTGGGCGGCAGTCGCCGTAGCAGTCAGCGTCCACGTCCTGTCCTGCCATCCGTTGATCGCATTCGGCACCGACGAACAGCGACAGGAGTGGCTGCCGACCATGCTGGGTGGTCACACGATCGGCGCCTACAGCTTGTCCGAGCCGCAGGCCGGTTCCGACGCCGCCGCCCTGACCTGTAAGGCCACCGCGACCGACGGTGGTTACCGCGTCAACGGCGCCAAGGCCTGGATCACCCACGGCGGCATAGCCGATTTCTACAGCCTATTCGCCCGCACTGGTGAAGGTGGACAAGGTATTTCGTGCTTTCTGGTCGATAAGAACACCGAAGGACTCACGTTCGGCAAACCCGAGGAGAAGATGGGCTTGCATGCCATTCCGACTACCACGGCGCACTATGACAATGCGCTCGTGTCTGCCCAACGCAGGATCGGCGCCGAAGGGCAGGGCCTGCAGATCGCCTTCAGTGCATTGGATTCCGGACGCCTGGGCATCGCCGCGGTAGCCGTCGGACTGGCGCAGGCAGCCCTCGACGAGGCCGTTTCCTACGCTCAGCAACGGACGACGTTCGGTCGCAAGATCATTGACCATCAGGGCCTGGCTTTCCTGCTGGCCGACATGGCTGCCGCGGTCGACTCCGCGCGTGCCACGTACCTGGACGCGGCGCGGCGCCGCGACGCAGGACTTCCTTACTCACGCAACGCTTCCGTGGCGAAGCTGATCGCCACCGATGCCGCCATGAAGGTCACCACCGACGCCGTGCAAGTGTTCGGCGGCTACGGCTACACCAGGGATTACCGTGTCGAGCGCTACATGCGCGAAGCCAAGATCACCCAGATCTTCGAGGGCACCAACCAGATTCAGCGGCTGGTGATCGGTCGATCGTTGGTCGGATCATGAACTACCAACGTCCCCAGTTGCGATTGGCGCCCAGCCCTACCGCCGAGTCGCTTGCGTTCTGGACCGGTGGTCGCAACGGCGAATTACTGATCACCCGCTGCCACGGCTGCGGCCACTTTTTTCACCCGCCGGGGCCGGCCTGCTGGCGCTGCCGCAGCACCGACGTTGGACCAGAACCCGTCTCCGGCCGGGCAACAGTCGCCGCATATACGGTGAACCGCCAGAACTGGATTCCCGGTTTCGAACCGCCCTACATCGTCGCGATGGTCGAGCTTGCCGAGGAACCCGACACCCGGTTGATTTCGAATGTGGCCGACGTTGCCCCGGACGCGATCAGCGTCGGGATGGCCGTCGAGGTCTTCTTCGAAGACTGGACCGCGCTCTCGGGCGAAGAGGACAGCCGGGTGTGGGTGCCGCTGTTCCGGCCGGCCAAGACGAGGTAGCTAGTCCGTCCATCCAAAGGGTCCCAAAACCAGTTCATGCCTTGGCTTCGGTGATAACGTGACAGTCAACTGTCATAATTGAAATCACCGATGAGGATCGTGATGACCGGACAAGCCCTGCACGTCACGCTTCAGTCCGCCGAGGACATCACGCCTGCGATTCTGACGTCGCTGTTACGCCGACACGATCCCAAGGCGACGGTCACCCGCGTCACGATTGGGCACACCTGGCAGGGCACTACCTCGCATCTGCACCTCGACGTGGCCTACGCCGATCCGCAAACCCGACTTCCACAGCGGCTCTTCATCAAAACGCAATTGACAACGGTCCACGACCTGCCGGAGGCGTTCGACGAATCGCTGTCCGAAGGCGGCGGCGGGACCGTGTTGTATGACGACGAGACAAGGTTCTACCGCGACGTGCGCCCGGACCTGAACGTCGAGACCATGACAACGTACTTCGCCGACCATCTCGACGGTCCATCGCAATTTCTCATCCTCGGGGAGGACATCACACTGCGCGGCGCGCAGGTCCCCGACGCGGTAGCCGGTCTAACTGTCGAGCAAGCCGACGCGCTGCTCGCAACGTTGAGCCAGCTGCACGCACCGTTCTGGGGCAGCCGACGGCTGGCCAACGGCGGCGACCTGGCCTGGCTACAGGATCCCGTCACCGGCGGGTTCGCACACTTTCTGCGCGACAACGGGTTCGCGATAATCCGCGCTCTCATCGACGCCCCGTACAAGAAGGCGCTGCTCGATGCTGCCGGCACTGACATGGACGGTATGGAGGCCGCTTTCTGGAGACTCCAGGACCGGGTGGCCCGCGAGCCGGTCACGGTGCTGCACGGGGATCCTCACCCACGCAACACGTATGCGCTGCCCGACGGCCGAGTGGGTCTCCTCGACTGGCAGCTGATTCGGCGCGGCTCGTGGTCACACGACGTCGGCTATGCGTTGATCGCCGCGCTATCCCCGGAGCTTCGGCGGGCCCACGAGCGCGAGTTGCTGGACAACTATCGCGGCCGGCTGCTCGATGCCGGCGTCACCTCGCTACCCGACCGCGAGTCCATGTGGACCGCGTATCGCGAGAGCCCGGCCTGGGGCTTCTGCATGTGGGCGATCGCGCCCGACCAGATGTATTCGGTCGAGGTCGTGGGCGCGGTGCTTGGCCGCTTCGCGGAGGCCTATTACGACCTGGGCACCGGCACGTTGTTGAGCTGACTCCGTGCGGCAGCAGCCGTCAGGTCATGTTCATGCCGGCGTCGAGCATTAGCGTTGTGCCCGTGTAATACCGGCCACTGTCCGAGACGAGGAACAACACCGTCTCCGAGACATCAAACGGTTCGATCACCGTTACCGGTAGGGCGTTAGCCATCGCCTTAGCGAGATGCGCATTCTGGGCGATCACCTCAAACAGCGCCGGATTCTCCACGATCATGGCGGTGTTGACACCGGTCGGTGCGATCGCCATGACACGGATGTTTTTGGCTGCCATACGCTGTGCGTAGGCCCGTACCAGTCCAGTGACGCCGATTTTGGCCGCGGCGTACGCATCCGCGCCGCCGCTGCCGTCAGTCAGTGCCTTCAGACCAGCCATCGAGCTGGTGGCGACTATGGCACCGCCGCGATCTGACTTCATCATGTGGGCGCTTGCGATCTGCAGGGTGTTCCACACACCGGTGAGCAGCACGCCGATGCCGAGTTCCCACGCCGCCTCGGGATCGGGCTCGTCGACCCGGTTCAATACGATCCCCGCGTTAGCCACCACCGTATCTATGTAGCCGAATTCTGCGACGCCATCGTCGAAGGCGGCCTGTAGTGTTTTGCGGTCGCGGACATCAGCCTGACGGGCGATCATCCGCTGACCGGTCTTCTCCACCAAGTTGACGGTCTCGTCGAGGTCGTCCGGCGTGGCCATCGCATACAGCACGCCGTCGAGTTGGCGACAGATGTCGACACCAACGATATCCGCACCTTCCTCGGCTAACCGGACAGCGTGCGACCGTCCCTGGCCCTTGCCAGCTCCGGTGATGAAGGCGACGCGACCGTCCATTCTGCCCATCTGCTGCTCCCAGCTTTACTTGATGACGAATTCGGGTATGCGATAACCACTTTCGCCGAGATCGACGATGCGTAGCTCAACGTCTTGTCCGACTCGGACGTCGGCGGGATCGACGTCGATGACGGCGTTGATCCGCAAGCCCGGCTGTTCCGCAAGTTCGACCAGCCCGACGACATACGGCGGCATCCGGCCGGGAACGAGGGCCTGTCGCGCAACGATGTAGCTGAAGATCGTGCCGTCACCGCTGACTTCCTCGAAGTGCACGGGACCACCGGTGTACCGGCTGCGTTCCAACGGCGGATGGATCCATTTCCCGGTGTCGTCACAGCGGCACAACATCAACTTACCGTTCTTCAGACCCTCCCAATACGGCGCCGAATCAGGGTCGGGCACCGGAATTGGGGCTACCAGTGCAGGATTCGTCACGGGTGCTCCTTGCTGTAGACGTTCGCACCGCCGAAGGGCCCGCCGCCCGCGGTCACCAGTGCCAGTTGAGCGCCCTCGACCTGACGCACACCGGCCGCGTGCCGTAGTTGCAGCGCTGCCTCGTAGTGGTGGTTGAGGCCGTGGATGTAGCCCTCGGACAGCAGCCCACCGTGCGGGTTGACCACCACGTCACCGCCGTAGGTGGCGCGTCCGGTCGAGAAGAACTTGCCCACTTCGCCTTTCTCGCAGAAGCCGAAACCCTCCATGGTCGCCATCACCGTGTACGTGAAACAGTCGTACATGCAGGCCACATCCATGTCGGCAGGGGTAAGCCCCGTCTTCTCCCAGATCTTCGGCCCTGCCGTGCGCGAGTACATCTCGGTGGGATCGTCCCACTCGCTCCAGCCGGCACCACCCTGCGAATTCGACGATCCGACCAGCCACATCGGCGGTTGCTTGGTGTTGCGGGCGATGTCTTCCCCGACGATCAACACCGCTACCGCGCCGTCGACCTCCGAAGTGCAGTCCAGTACCCGGAACGGCTCGTTGATCCAGCGCGCCGCTAGATAGTCGTCCATGGTCAGCGGTTCGCGTCTCAGAGCGTGTTCGTTAGGCCCCGCATGATTGCGCTGAGTGATCGCGATGTGTCCCAAATCCTCGCAGGTGGAACCATACTCATGCTGATGGCGACGGGCCCACATCGCGAACCACTGCGGCGGCACCATGAAACCGGACGCCGTGTCGAACTGGTCGTGGTGCTGCACCTGCATCGGTCCCTCGATATGGCCGAACCGGTAGCCCGAGCGGCCGTTGAGCGACCGGTACACCAGCACCGCCTTGCACATGCCGGCCTCGATCACCGCGGCGGCGGTGGCGATTTGGTCAGCCACGAGATTGCCGCCGCCGTACATGGCGTTGGCCCAAGCTAATTCGTCGATGCCCAGCGCCCACCCGACAAAGATCGGCTGCTCGGAGTCGTTGGCCATGAAGGTGCAGATGCCGTCGACGTCGGCCGGCGTCAGGCCTGCATCAGCGATGGCATCGCGGCAGGCAGCCACAGCCATCCCGCGGGTCGTGCGGCCGGAGTTGCGGGAGTACTCGGTACGACCGATCCCGACGACGGCACAGGTCATGTGGCTCTCCGATCTACTTAGGTGCCGGATCGCGGGGCAGGCCCAGAATGCGCTCCGCGATCAGGTTTCTGACGATTTCCGACGTACCGCCAGCGATCGTCAGGCACCGGCTGAACAGGTAGTCGTGCACGACCTGTTGTTCCTCGCCGACCAGAATGGCCCGGTCGGCAATCCGCAGCGCCAACTCTGCCACCCGCTGAGCATGCTCAGCCCCGAACAGCTTGGCGATGTTGCCTTCGATCCCGGGCCCGGCGTCGAAGACGGCTCGGGCAGCCTGCCGCAGGTTCAGCGTGGCCAAGGTGTAGGACTCGATCAGCAATGCACCGACCTCGCGGGCAACGCCACTGTCGCCGGGTCGGTGCCGCTCCAACAGATCGATCAAAGCTTCGGCGGTCATGGTGACAGAGCCACCGCCGATCGACACCCGCTCGTTGCCGAACGCCGCCATCGCCACGCTCCAGCCGTCGTTCACGGCGCCGACCACATCACGATAGGGCACGAAGACGTCGTCGAAAAAGACTTCGTTGAACAGCGTCTCGCCAGTGATCTCGGTGAGCGGGCGGATCCGCACGGCCGGATCTGAGAGGTCAATGATCATCGCCGTAATGCCCTTGTGCTTACGCACGTTCGGATCGGTGCGCACGGTGGCCAGCCCGCGTTGGCAATTCACCGCATCACTGGTCCACACCTTTTGACCGCTGACCACCCAGCCGTCGGCGACCCGCGTGGCCTTGGTGGCAACTGCCGCCGCGTCCGAGCCCGCGCCGGGCTCACTAAAGAGTTGGCACCACCGCAGCTCGCCCTCGAGGCTCGGCCAGATCAATCGGTCTACCTGCTCCTTGCTGCCGTGCTGCAGCAGAGTCGGAACCACCCATTCGCCGAGTCCGAGGCTGGGTTTGTCCAACCCATCCAGGGCGTCCTCGATGATCAACTGCTCGACGCTGTCAGCGGCCCGTCCGTACGGCGCGGGCCAGTGCGGTTGCAGATAGCCGCTACGCGCCCAGATCCGTTGGTGCTCGACGGGGTCGGACGCCTCGAGTTCGGAACGGAAATCCAGTGCGGCCTGCCGATATTGCTCGGCACCCTCGGGTAGGTCCACCGATCGACGCCGGCGCACGCCGTCGAGCTGCAGCGCGATGACCTTGTCCCGCAGTGCATCCTGATCACCGGCGAAGGCCTGCAGGACGGTGGCCCGCCTGATGTAGAGGTGGGCGTCGTGCTCCCACGTATAGCCGATGCCGCCGTGCACTTGTACGTTCTGCAGCGACACCCGCTGATAGGCGGTCAGCGCGTGTCCGGCGGCCATCGTGGCGGCCAGTTCGGCCTCCGCACCGACGGCGCGCGCCGCGTCCCATGTCGCGGCAGTGGCGAGCTCGGTGTCGACAAGCATGTTCGCGCAGTGATGTTTGATCGCCTGGAACGAGCCGATGGGCCTACCGAACTGCTCACGGCCGGCGGCGTACGCCGTGGCCATCTCGGTACAGGCGCCCAAACCGCCGACGGCTTCGGCCGCGGCCAGCAGACGAAGAATCCGCACCGCCACCCCGGCTGCGCCGGGGAAAACCTCGGCGACGTGAACGGAGTCCAGGCTGGCCACGATCACCGGTGTGAGCAGCTGATCCACTGAGTCAATGGTTCGGATGCTGACCCCGTCACCGGCCTGCACCAGGACGAGGTCGTCGCCGGAAGGAAGCAAGAAAAGGTCGGCGGCCGCCTCGGCCAGGGCGGGCACCGCAGCGGCTGAGACCGTCGAATCACGAACGGCGACATCGCTGTTCGTGCCGATACCCGCGACCACGTCACCGGATACCAGCCGCGGCAACCACCGCTCACGCTGCTCGTCGGTCCCTACTTCGGCGATCACCGCGGACACCGCGACCGTGGGAAGAAATGGCCCGCCCACCGCGGCGCGACCGAGCTGCTCCAACACAATCGTCAGTTCAGGCAGTCCGTAACCCTGACCGTCGAACCGTTCGTCGAGATGCAGCCCAAGCCACCCGGTGGAGACCATCTCTTTCCAGAGTCCGTCGGTGGACCACCACCGATCAGTCTTGTCGCGGTCGAGCAGAACACGGCGCGCACCCGCGGTGCCCGCGCGCCCGGCTACCATCGCGGCCGCAACTTCGGCGAGCGCGCGGTGATCCTCCGTTATCGCCAACGGCATTGGCAACTCTCCGTTCTCGTCACCACGGGTTACCGAAACCCTCGCGGTAGGTCACCGACGTCGCCGGGCGGCGGCGCGGTGGTGAAAGCTTGCGTGCGGGCAGGCCCACGTAGACCGCGGCCATCGGTATCAGGTTCTGCGGCAGCTGCAGCAGTTCCCGCACACGATCGACACCAAAGGTGGTCAGACCGGTGGTCAGACACGAGCCATATCCCAGGTCGGCAGCGGCAAGCAGCATGTTCTGCACGGCGGGGTAGATCGACGACGGTGCATAGATCTCCGGCACGCGATCCGTGTCGGCGCACACCACTATGACGACCGGCGCCGCGGCGAAGCCGCCTTTGCTGAAACCGAATTCGAGGTCGGCGACCAGCACCTTGTCTTCGACGCTTTGCTTGACGAAGTCGCCGCCGCCGGCATTCCACGTCTCCGTCCACCAAGACGCGAGAAGTGCACGGTTGCCCTCGTCGCGAACCACGATGAACGTCCAGGGCTGAGAATTCTCCGCGCTCGGCGCGTGCACGCTGGCCGCCAACATCTGCTCGACGTCGGAATCGGGTACTTTGCCTTCTGGGTCAAATCGCCGACACGCCCGCTGGGCGCGAATACCGGCGAGCAGCTCGCCCACTAGCGGTCCGCCGGCACGCGTTCGCCGCGCGGCGCCCATCCCGTGAGCGAAACCGTGGTCAGATCAAGCCACTCCCCTAGCGTGAGGGTTCCGGCCATGACACGTTTCAGAAATTCCGCCATGACGACATCGGGCTCGTTGTCCAGCTCGTAGATCACCATGTAACGGTGGGTCGGCGGCGGGAGCTGGGCCGGCAGATCCTCGTCGTCGGGCACCTTCAGTTCGGTGATGTCGTAACGCTGCGCCGCAACCACTCCCGGAACGTCGAGCACCTCCGGTACATGCTGAGCGTCATACCACTTGTTGAAGGCATCATCTTCACCCTCGATCGGGTTGGTGAGCGCTATGAACAGGTTCGGAGCCACGTGACACGCCTTTCGCAACAGCCAGGGATTGGACCCACACTATGACAGTCCACTGCCACAGTCAACGTCAGAGTCATGGTTCGCCGACGGCGTGACCTGACCGGGCGCCGAACCGACTGGGTCCGCCGCCGGAACCTTGACGTTTGTCAGTAGACTGCCATAATGGGCGGGCCACGGTCGGGTGCGCGAGAACCATCAGTCGGCGCTCCGCCCCCGGACCACGAAATCGGAAGGCGCCAGATGAGATTCACGGTTTACCTGCCCAATTGCATGCACGTCGCCGCCATCACCCAGCCCTGGGAACATCAGCTCTCCGGTGCCGACATTGCGCGAGTCGCCCAACACGCCGAGCAGCTGGGTTATTCGATGGTATTTCTGCCAGAGCACTTCCTCACCCCGACGGCTCATCTCGAGTTGTCCGGGGATCATTACTTCGACGCCACCACTGCCCAGGCCTTCGTCGCAGGCGCCACCTCGACGATCACCGTCGGCTCGATGGTCACCATTCTGCCGCTGCACAATCCGATCATCGCCGCGAAGCAGATCGCAACGTTCGACTGGCTTAGTGGCGGTCGCGCTCAGACCACCGTCGGTGTCGGCTGGCTTAAAGAGGAGTACGACGCGATCGGTGTCCCCTTCACCAAGCGCGGCCGCATGGCAGACGAATATCTCGAGGCGATGTTCGAGTTGTGGCATAGCGATTCGCCAAGTTACGACGGTGAATTCGTCAAGTTCGACGACATCGCGTTCGGGCCCAAGCCAATTTCCAAACCCCACCCGACGGTGTGGATGGGCGGAGACGCCGACGCGGTACTGCGCCGGGCGGCCCGGTTCGGAGACGGCTGGGCGCCATGGCTCACCAAGCCCGACGAGCTGCCGGCCAAATTGGATTACCTACGCTCGCAGCCCGGGTTCGACGACCGTCCGTTTTCGGTGTTCTACAGCCTGGCGGTGTTGTCCGTCGGTCAGGAGCACGCCATCGTCGACGATCCGGATGCGCAGTTCGGCCAGAGCGCCCAGCAGGTCATCGACAACTGCAACATGCTGGCCGAGCGCGGCGTCACGGACACTTGGGTGAATCCCCCTGCGCTGGACGGGCTCAGCGCCTACCTCGACCACATGCAGTGGGTAGCCGAGGAAATCATCCCCAAGGTCGGTTGAGCGTTCCGCGACAGCCGCGAGATCTATTGACCCCTCGACGACGGCTTGATGTTCAGCGGCACCGATTGCAGCGACATCGTCCCGGTCGGCCAGGGCATCTGTGGCGGCTTGCCCAGCGCCAGAGTGTATTCGGGAATGCGTGAGTGCCACTCCTCGAGGATGAGCCGTAGTTCGAGACGCGCCAGATGTGAACCCAGACACCGGTGCGGTCCACGCCCGAATGCGAAGTGCACGACCTTGCTGTCAAGATGAATCTGGTCGGCATCCTGGTATCGACGCGGATCGCGGTCGGCGCTGCCATAACTGAGCATGACCGTGGTGTCCTTGGGCACGAACCTGCCCGCCACTTCGACCCCCTCCGTGGTGACACGTGGCGCAAACGGAACCGGGCCGTCGACGCGCAAGATTTCTTCGATGAACGCCGGTATGAGCGTGAAGTCGTGCGCAATACGCCGACGCATGTCGTCGTCGGCCGCCAGCCTGGCCAAGGAGAACCCGACGGCAGAGGTGACGGTGTCGAGCCCGGCCAGCACGAACATGAAACACAGGCCCAAAATCTCGTTGTCCGACATTCCGCCCTCGTCGGTATCTTGGATCAGCTGGGTCAGCATGTCGTTACCGGTTGCATCGGCGCGCCGCTCGGCGATGTGCTCGGTCAAATAGCTGAACAGTTCCAGCGCATGAGCCATCACCTCCGGGGTCGCTTCGGTGCTACTCGGATCGGTGAACTGCAAGATCGCGTCCTTCCACTTGACCAGCCGGTCGCGGTCGGCCATGGGCAGCCCGAACAGCGTCAAAAACACCTGGGAGGGAAAAGGTGTCGCGAGATCGGGTACCACGTCGCACTCGCCCCTCGCGACAATGGCATCGATCAATTCGCCTGCCTGCCTGCGTAGTTCGGGCTCACGCTCGGCCATTTTCTTCGGGCCGAAGAACGGGTCAAGCATTCGGCGGAAGCGGGTGTGATCTGGCGGATCGATCGCGATCGGTACCAACGGAACCGGACTTCCCAGCCGGTCGAAAGCCCTCGCCGACGAGAAGATCTCAGGTTTCTTGGCCGCGAACTCGACGGCCTCGGCACTGGTGAGCACGACCTCCTCGCCAGAACTCACCGCCTCGCCGGCCTCCCGCAGCTCGCGCCAAGCGCGCGTGCGGTCCTCCGCGAAGGGCAGATCGTTGATGTTCAGCGTTCCGGTGATGCCAAGCTCGGTCATTGAGACGAGATCCTCCCTACCCGCGCCGGCTGGCGCTCAAGTAACACTATGACAGTTCACTGTCATATATTGGAAAGTATCGTCGGTATCACAACGAGTGTCAACGATGTGCCGGCACCCGGAGCCGTTGTACTGTCGGGATACCCAGACGGGAAAGGGGATGGCGGATGGCCCGGGGCGACCGATCACCGCGGGACGCGCATGCGGACCGGGTCCGCAATGCTCTGCTGAACGCGGCCCTGAACCTGTTCAGCACCAACGGTTACGACGAGACCACCACGGACCAGATCGCCGAGAGCGTGGGCGTTTCGCCGAGGACCTTCTTCCGCTACTTCCCAACCAAAGAGTCGGTGCTTTTCTTCGGCGAGTACGACTTCATCGACGCCGTGAGCGGGGTCTACCTCGCTCAACCGGAGGAGGCATCAGACTTCGAGGCGTTGGCGAATTCATTCGCGTTGCTTGCACCAGGACTCAAGCGCATCCGTAAAAGGATCGCGCAGTACCACGACGCCGTCGCGTCGTCGCTCGTGTTGCTGGGCCGCGAACGCAAAAACCACGAGGCCAACGCCGAGACCGTCGCTCACGTGATCGCCGAACGGCGCCGGATGCCCGCCCCCGACAGCGAATGCCGGCTCTTGGCGGCCGTTGGCATGCTGCTCGTCGAGCGCGCCCTCAATCAGTGGCTTTCGACGCCAGGCCGTTCACTCGACGACCTGATCCGCCAGGAGTTCGCCGCCCTGCCCGCGGTACTGAAGTAGGGCGAGCTAGCGATCGTCGAAACGGGTGCCGTCGGGGCACGCCCGCGGGGTGTCCGGTCCGCAGTACTGCGTGCGCAGATAGCTCGGGTAGGTCTGGGTCGGCCCGGCGTAAAGGCCCGCGAAGTTCACCGGCAGGTCGTACACGCCGATCGCCACGACGTGCAGAAACCCGGTGACCGCGAGCACCCTCAGCAGTCCTCTGGCCCATGGCCCTGCCCACCCCAGCGTCTCCACACCCGCCTCCACCCTGATTTGGCCGGCGCGGTTGCGAAAGAACATCAGCGCTCCGCTGGAGCTGAGCACCAGCGACCACAGGATGGGGCCGTAGAGCGGTATCTGCATCGTCTGACCCGCCCAGAGCGTGACGCCGGGAATCGACGCCGGATAGCCGAGCAGGCCGTGGCGCACCGCAAAGATCTCGAGCGGAAACTCGATGACGTACACCGCAAGCCAACCGGTGCAGAACGTGCGAACGGGCCCCAGCGTCGGCCATCGGTGCCGCGCCTGCCCCATGGTCCACCGGGCGAACGAGCCCATGGCCAGCGGCATCCAGATGTAGATCATTCCGATCATCAGCACCGGCTCGGCCATCAATCGACCGTCGGGGCTGAGCCAGCCCGGGATGTTCTGCGTCCAGTTGCCGAAATTGAGCAAGCCGGCGTTGTAGAACAGTGCCGGCTGAAACCAGTTGATCAGGGGATCGTGCCACCATGCGATCGCCGATCCGATCACGATGGCAGCTTCGACGCAGAGTTGACGCTCGCGCACGCTCTTGCGGATAACGTAGCCGATGGCAGCCATCGCCAGTATGGGGCAGGCGATCTGGAAGGCGGTCATCGCCCAGTGGGTGGCCGCGGGGATCGGGTCGGGACCGGGATTCACCGGGGTCGCATTCCCCGACGCGATCCACGAGATATAGACGTAGGCGGCGATTACTACGCACACCGTGCCGAGGCTCGACCACAACAACACCGGCCGAATCGTCTTGATCTGCGGAGGCTCGATGGCAGATGACTCTGCCCGGCTAGAGGACTTCAGATCAGTCACTAGGTAGCTCCTTTTGCACGACCTACCAAAGATGACAGTTCACTGTCATAGTGTCAACGTCCGTCATCGGATGCCGGGCTGCTAGCGGTATGCCGCAGCATTCGAGCCGTCATACAGCGGCACCCTCCATCACAGATTCTGGTGACGAACGAATATAGTCAACTAGGTTACATATGTAGAAAGATCGGCTGAACGAAATGAGGTCCGCTCCCTCACCTGCCCGCTGAGAGGCAACGATGCTTTTCGCCACATCACAATTGGCACCACCAGCAACCCTCAACCCATCTGGCGTCTGGTTCTTCAACTGGGTGATACCGATCGCCGGCAGCATCTTCATCGTTCTGGCGATAGCCGACGTCATTCGTCGGCGGCGCCTGACCTGGGGATTCCTCTTCCTGTTCAACAGCCTCGCGGTGTATTGGATGGAGACCATCGGCGACTGGGGCCAGATGCTCTTCTACAGCCCGGCGTTCGCCCAGCACCATCTGCTCGAATGGCTACCGATCAAGACCCCTAACGATCCGTTGTTCATGCCGTTCGCCTACGCGGTGTACTGGGGAGTGCATGCGCTTCTGGTGTTGTGGCTGAGTCAATGGGTGTCCGCGCGGTTCGGCTGGAGCATGCTCAAATCCATGTTGGTGCTGGCGATTCCGGTCAACTACATCTGGGACTTCGCCGTCGAGGGCACCGCGACGGCGATGGGTTGGTGGACCTACGATCCCGGCATCGGGCCGGTTCTGGAGTGGGGCAACGGCGGTCGCATCACACTGCTCTGGACCATCGGCATCATGTGCGTATGGCCCAACCTGATCGCCTATTGGGCCGGCAAGCCACCGATTCGCGGCCTCAACCATTTTGAGCGATTCTGCCGGTTAGATCGTTTCACCGTCCCGCGGACCAGGTTGCATCCGCCTGCCGACACCGAAAGTCGCGGCGGGACAGCCGTTGCCACCAACCAATTGGTCTCGACTAGACAGCAAGAATTCGACGACTACCTCAACTACGACGTGGCGATTCCGCGGTGGCGCTTCGAAATCATGCGACTGGGCGCCTGGTTCATCGTCTTCCAGGTCACCTTCTTTGTGTTCCTGATCATTCCGCTGGTGGTGTTGCGCACCGTGACCGGCGCCGACAGCCCCTACATTCCGTGATCCGAAAGGAGTCCTGGTGGCAAGCGAACGCATGAACAAGCTGCCCGCTGAATTCTTTCTTCCTCCGCAGACCAATGCCGCGCTGCAGCGAGAAACCGTCCGGCTTGTCGCGGCATGCGTGGCGTTCATCGTGATCCTCGGCGTCATCGTGGCGTTGACGCAAGGCATCGTCATCACGGTGTGATGCCGTGGTCGGCCGGCGACTGATCTAACATTAGTGTCATTTCTAGCGGAGAGGTGATGGACGTGACGTCAGACCGGCTGGTCGTCTGCGCGAGCCACAGCCCGGGTAAGGAACGCGATGTCGAACACGCCTTCGGTCGCCGGTTCCGCTCGGCGCTGACGTCAGCGGCCGAACGCGCGCAACGCTTCGATCCCGACGTGGTGATCGTGTTCGGCGGTGACCACCGCCGCGCGTTTCGACACGTTGTACCCGCCTTCGGGGTCGCGTTGTCCGGATCGATTCTGGCCGAAGGCGGCCACCCGGCCGGCAACCTTGATGTGCCGTCCGCGGTGGCACGCGGATTGTGCGAACACCTGCTGTCGGCCGGGTTCGATGTCGCGGCATGTCGTGACATCGGACTGGATCACGCGTTCGCCCAGCCCGTTCGGGATCTGCTCGGCGACTTGGCGGTCAAGCCGGTCATCCCGGTGCCGGTGAACTGTGCCACGGCTCCGCTGCCGACGGGCCGTCGGGTCGCAGAATTCGGCGCGGAGGTTGGCCGGTTCCTGGACGGGATCGCTGAGCGGGTGCTGGTGATCGGCACCGGCGGGTTGTCGCATTCCCCGCCGAGTCTGGAGGTCGACACCTACGACCTCAGCGACGAAGACCGGGCTCGGATCATCGCCGAGGGTATGGCGGCAGCGCGCACCAAGATCCGTCCCGATTGGGACGCCGAAGTGTTGGACGCCATGTCGAACTGGGACGTCGCTTCGCTGATTCGGCTCGTCGACACCGCCCACACCCGTGCGGGCGCGGGCGCCAACGAGGTCAGGACCTGGCTTGCCGCGGGCGCCGCGGGCGGTGGGCGGCCGGTAACCCCGATGGTCTATGAGCCTGTGCCGGAATGGATCACCGGGATGGCCGTCGCGGCGTCAGCGTGACCGAGGCGCCACGCGCGTGGGCCGCGGTTGCGCGGCCGGGGTTCGGGAGAAGCGCGGCGCGGACGCCGGTTGACGGATCCCGTCGACGTCGACGAACACGTTGCATGCCCGCATATGCGGATCGTCGATCGCCTCGGTCGCGGTCAGAACCGGCGTGACGCACGCGTCGCTATCCGCGAAAACCCGCGCCCAGTGGTCCCGAGTTTCCTCCCAGAATTTGTCCGACAGGGCATCGCGCATCGCGGGCCAGCCGGCACGCGCCCGTTGCGGGCCCAGGGTGTCCGGGTCGATCTCCAGCAGCCGCAGCAACTCGGCGAAGAAGGCCGGTTCAAGCGCACCCACGGCGACGTAGCCACCGTCCGCGCATTCGTAGGTGCGGTAGAACGGCGCCGAGCCATCTAATCTGACACCGCATACATATGGTGTTTTCTGTCTGCGCAATGCATCCGGGGGCTACTAGGTCACCCTGATATGATTTTCTGACGTATCCGTCATCTAATCCTCAGAGGTGCTGCACTGTGTGCGTCCGCGGTTCGGGTATTACAGCCGAATACGAGGCAGGCGGTTGGACCGGTCAGCCGGCCCGGAATTCGCCGGCGACATGACGAATGCGCCACTGGCCGGCATAACCGTCGTGAGCCTCGAGCAGGCGGTCGCCGCGCCGTACGCCACCCGACAGCTGGCGGACCTCGGCGCACGGGTAATCAAGGTCGAGCGTCCGCAGGGCGGCGATTTCGCCCGCGGCTACGACCGCACAGTGCACGGGGAGTCGAGCTACTTCGTCTGGCTCAACCGTGGCAAAGAGTCGTTGACTGTCGACCTCAAGCAGCCCGAGGGCAGGCGCATCGTTGAGCGTCTGCTCGAGGGCGCCGACGTGCTGGTGCAAAACCTGGCGCCGGGTGCCGCGGCTCGGATGGGATTGGATGCCGAATCGGTGGCCCGCGCGCACCCACGGACCATCACGGCGACCATCAGCGGCTATGGACAGGACGGACCTTGGCGCGACCGCAAGGCCTACGACCTTTTGGTACAAGCCGAGGCCGGGTTGTTGTCGGTGACCGGTTCGCCGGCGGAGGTGGCGCGCACCGGTGTATCGATCGCCGATATCGCCGCCGGCATGTTCGCCTTCTCCGGAATCCTCACCGCGCTTTACACCCGCGCCACCTCCGGCGCGGTGCGGCCGGTCTCGGTGTCGTTATTCGACGCGTTGGTCGAATGGATGTCCCAACCCCTTTACTACGGCCGCTACGGGGGAAAGGCGCCGCCACGCACCGGCGCGCGGCATCCGACGATCGCCCCGTACGGCCCGGTCACCGCGGGCGACGGCGGCACCGTGTTGCTGGGCGTGCAGAATTCAGCCGAATGGCTGCGGTTCTGCGAAATCGTCTTGGAAAGAAGAGATCTCGTCGACGAACCGCGGTTCGCTACGAACCCTGATCGGGTAGCGCACCGCGACGAGTTGGAGTCGATTATCACCACCGTGGCGGCGCGGCTGAGCGCTGAGGAACTCGAAGGGCGCCTGCAGAGCGCAGGCGTGGCGCACGCGCGCATGAACGGTGTTGACCACTTGTGGCTACATCCGGTACTCGTCGGCCGGGATCGATGGCACGAGATTCAGACGCCCGGCGGTCCGGCTGCCGCGCTGCCGCCGCCCGCGGGCCTGGCAGGCGTCGATCCGGTTATTGGCGACGTGCCCGCGCTGGGCGAGCACAACCGAAAGATCTTGCGCGAGTTGGGATATTCTGCACAGGCGACCGACGAACTCATCGCCGCTGGTATTACGACGGCATAGCCCAGGACTCGATCTACTTCGCGCGTCCGAAGAATCCGCGGTTGATGCAAGTCATTAAGACATTGACGAGCTCGTCGTCGTCAATCGGTTCGGGCAGATCGAGAGCGGCCTGCGGCACCCGGGTGACGAGCGCACGCAGGATCAGTGCGGAGACCACCGGGTCGAACGGATACCGACCCGGTCCGCGGATCAGCATCCTGGCCGTGCCGATATCCATCTGCACCTGGCCGTTCTCCCCGATGCTCACGATGGTGGGGTCGTCGGTGGCACCTTCGGCCCACGCTTCGATGCATCCCGAGTACCGGTCGTAGAACTCGACGTAGGTACGCAGCCAGTGCCGCAGCATCGACTTCTTGGCCACTGGGTCGACGTCGGCGATCCGGTGGGCGAATGCCGTTCCGGCCCCGTAGATTTCGGCGGCCATGGCGGCAAGCAGATCCTGCTTGTCGCTGAAGTACTTGTAGAACGTGCCCCGCGCCACGTTGGCCGCTTCGACAATGTCATCGACACTGGTGCTGCGATAGCCCCGGGCACGGAACTGGGCTGCGCCGGCGTCGGCCAAAGCATTTACGGTGGTGACGGCGCGCTTGCTGAGGCTGGTGGTGCGCTCGCTGATCGAGAGCCCCGCGACGTCTGGGGCCGGAGGCACCTTGAGGGCGTTGATGTCGGCCGCCGCATCCGTGCTGGCGTGCAAAGGCAGTGACCGCAGCACCGATCGTGGGGTGTCGGGGAACAACATCAGCTGCAGGAATACCGACAACGTGTCGACCGCATCCTTGGCGCTACGGCCATAAGCGCGGTCGGTATGTACGAACAGATTGATGCGGTGCACCAGCGCGGTCATCGCCATGGCCGCGACCTCCGGGTCCAGGCCGTTGAGCCCCGACCCGGCGAGCCGCTCGGCGAGACGGTGGTTATAACCGCGCACAAACCGGGTGATTTCGGGACGCACCTTGGTGTCAGACGAGGCGATCGCCGTCCACTGCACGAACATCGTGGAGTATTTTTCGAACACCCAACTCCACTCGCCTAGCCACCAGTTCAGATTGTCGAAGCCGACCTCGTCCGGGCCGAGCGGACCGATGCGACGCGCCACCCGAAACAACGCGCTGCCGCATTCGTTGAGCAGCTCCAGGAAGATCTCGTCCTTGCCTTTGAAGTACTGGTACAGGGTGGCCCGGGACACCCCGGCCGCTTTGGCTATCGCGTCGACCGAGGTGTCGAAGTAGCCCACCCGGCCGAATAGCTCCAGCGAGACCTCAGCGATACGGCCCCGGGTGTTGGCACCACGAGCGCCCACTGCGGGGCTGGAGGGACCATAGCTGGCCCGGCGGACGATCGAGGCCTCCGACATAGTGTTTCCAGCCTATGGCCGATTTGCGTCACCGGCGCCGCATCGAGCGGCGTTTCGCGGATTGACGAACTCGGCGGTGCCGGTGATCGCGACGCCGCCCGTCTGCCGGGTAGCGGTCAACTCCACGATCACCCGTTCGGCATCAGGCTCCGCCGACACGGCGGTCACAGTGCCCGAGCAGGTCAGCACGTCACCCGGCCAGACCTGCTCGCGAAAGCGGACGCCGAAACGGCGCACGCTGCCCGCGCCCAGCCAATCGGTGGCGAACCCGGCCAGCAGCGCCGCGGAGAACATGCCCTGGGCGAACACCGAAGGGTAGCCGGCGGAACGCGCAAGTTGATCGTCGTAATGCATGGGGTTGAAATCACCGGACGCACCTGCGTAGCGGACGAACATCTGCCGAGTCAGTGGTCCGAACTCGCGGACCGGCGCCTGCAGGCCGACACGCAATGCGGTGGTCGTCGTGGTCTGTCCGCCTGCGCCGTCGCCGGGACTCATCGGGCGGCCGTCTCGATGAAGGTGGCTTTGGCCTCAGCGACGAGCGCTCCGCCGGCGTCGCGGTACTCAGTAACCACGGTGGCGAAACGCATCGTGCCCCCACGTTTGCCCGGTTTCGAGTACCGGTCGACGACCCTCTCCCGTGCAGTCAGGACGTCACCGGCCGCGGGCGGGGCGGAGTGAAAGGTGTATTCCTGTTCGCCGTGCAGCAAGCGCTTGCGGTCGAAACCCACGTCAACCCGGACACCGGCCGGGGCCCAGCGGCCTGCGGTCGTCAGGAATGTCGGCGGGATGATCGCGTCAGGACCACGGTAGGCGGGATCGTCGCACAACATGGCCTCAGCGAACTCGGCGACCTTGCCCTGCTCCACGACCAGGTCCCACGGCCGTCCGGAATTACCGTCGGCGTCGTTATCGGACGATGCAGTCATAGTGACCAATACTGTCAGAAAAAGTGAAGACCTGGAACTAAATCGTCGCTTCGTAGCCAATGGGCTGCTTGTCGAAAGATGACATTGCTGCCAGAATCGGTGCCCATGGTGGAGTTGGCGGCAAGCTATGTCGCAGGCAAATGGGTGTCGGGTGCGCACGCCGGAACACTGGATGTGACGTCGCCGGCCACCGGCGAGCTGCTGGGCACCGTCGGTATTGCCGGCCCTGACGACGTGGGCGCCGCGGTCGCCGCCGCCCGCGGCGCCCTGCAGTCGTGGGGGCGGGTCGCTCCTGCCGATCGCGGTGCCGCATTGGGGCGACTCGCCGACGCGCTGAGCGCCCGCAAGGGTGAACTGGCCGACCTGACCACCGCGGAGATCGGCTCGCCGCGATCCTGGAGCACCTTCGGTCAGGTCATCACCGCGGTCGGCGTCCTGCGCGCCTACGCGTCGATCACCCCACACTATCCCTTCTCGACCACCCGTCCATCGGTGACGGGCGGCACCGTCGAGGTGCGTCAGCTTCCCGTCGGCGTGGTCGGCGCCATCGTGCCATGGAACACACCGCTGTTCATCGCAGCGTTAAAGCTCGGTCCCGCCCTGGCGGCGGGGTGCACAGTGGTGCTCAAGCCGGCGCCCGATGCCCCACTCGAATTCGGCGTGCTGATGGAAGCGATCGAGGAAGCTGGACTGCCCGACGGAGTCGTCAACGTCGTCAACGGGGGCGCTGAAACCGGCGAGCTGCTCACCGAACATCCGCGGGTCGACAAGGTCAGCTTCACCGGCTCGACGGCCGTCGGTGCCAGGATCGCAGCGTCGTGTGGCTCCCGAATCCGCCGCTGCAGCACCGAACTGGGCGGCAAGTCCGCGGCCATCGTGCTGCCCGATGCGCCGCTTGAGACGACGGTGCCAGGTCTGGTCGCCGGCGTGATGGGCAACAATGGTCAGCTGTGCGCCGCTCTGACGCGAATCTTGTTGCCGCGCAGCCGCTACGACGAATTGGTGGCCGCACTGACGGCCGCCGTCGCCGGGCTGGTTGTCGGAGATCCCGCCGACCGGGCCACCGATATCGGTCCGCTGATCAGCGAGGCTGCGCGCGACAGGGTCGAGGGGTTCCTGCGGCGCGCGCGGCAGGACGGCGCCACCGTGCTGGTCGGCGGCGAGCGACCCGACCGCCCAGGGTGGTTCGTCTCTCCCGCGGTCGTCGCCGCGACCAACGACATGGAGATCGCCCGCGAAGAGGTCTTCGGACCGGTCGCGGTCGTGATCGCCTACGACGACACCGGCGCCGACGACGTCGCTGAGGCGGTGGCCATCGCCAACGACTCCCGGTACGGGCTGGTCGGCGCGGTGTGGTCTGCCGACGCGGAACGGGCGGCGGCGGTGGCGGCCCAGCTGCTGGTGGGTTCAGTGGCCGTCAACTCGACCGCCGTGCTCGACTTCGCCAGCCCGTTCGGCGGATTCAAGCAGTCCGGCATCGGCCGCGAGGGGGGCCCCGAGGGCATCGCCGGGTTTGTCGAGCATCAAGCCATCATTCGTTGAGCCGGAAAGGATTCCAGTGCAGACTCAAGCAGCGGTCTTGTTCGAACGCAACACACCCTGGTCCATCGAGTCCATCGAGCTCGACGCGCCGAAGGCGACCGAGGCGCTGATCGAACTACACGCTTCGGGCATGTGTCACTCCGACGACCATCTCGTCACCGGCGACATGCCGATCCGATTGCCCTGCATCGGCGGGCACGAGGGCGCGGGCGTGGTCAAGGCCGTCGGCGAGCACGTGTCGTGGCTGTCGCCGGGCGACCACGTGGTGTTCAGCTTCATCCCGTCGTGCGGACGGTGCCCGTCATGCTCGACGGGGCACCAGAGTCTGTGCGACCTCGGCGCAAAGATCTACTCGGGCATGCAGATTCACGACGGCACTGCTCGCCACCATCTCGGTGGCGACGACCTCGCGCTGGCCTGCGGTGTCGGCTCGTTTGCCCACCACACCGTAGTGCACGAGGCCAGTTGCGTGAAGATCCCGGACCACTATCGCCTCGATCTGGCCTGCCTTCTGGGCTGCGGCTTCATCACCGGTTGGGGATCATCGGTCTATGCCGCCAACGTCAGGCCGGGCGACACAGTTGCCATCGCCGGGGTCGGTGGCATCGGCGCCGCGGCAGTCCAGGGCGCGCGGCTCGCGGGTGCCCGCACCATCACCGTCATCGACCCCTCGGAGTACAAACGGGCCGAAGCGGTCAAGATGGGAGCCACTCATACCGCGGCGGACTGGAACGAGGCGAAAGCCGTTGTCGCCGAAGCTACCTGGAACCGCGGCGTAGACAAGTTCATCTGTGCTATGGGAGTCGGTGACGGCCAACTAGTCGGCCAGGCGCTGGCCATGACGGCCAAGCGTGGCCGGCTGGTGGTCACCAACATCCACCCGATGCTGGAACGGGAGATCCGGGCTAATCTGATGGACCTCACCCTGACCGAGAAGCAGATTGTCGGAACCCTCTACGGCTCGGGCAATCCGCGTGCCGACATCCCTAAGATCCTCGAGTTGTACAGCGCCGGGCAGGTCGACCTCGAATCCATGGTCACCCGCACCTACCCCCTGGAGAAGGTCAACGACGGCTACGCCGACATGCACGCCGGCGCCAATATCCGTGGCGTACTGATTTATCCGCCCGCCGAGGGATCACTCGGCTGAGGCAATGCGGTGTCACATACGAGGTCCGCTGGGCACGTGACCGGACGATCTGGCGGCACATCGACCGAGTGCAGCGTGAGAAAGGAAGCGAGATGTCATCTGCTCGGCTGAAGTGCGTGGACACTGCCGGGACGCTCGCGACCGCGGGATGGCTCTGGGGAGGAGTGACGTGATCAGCAGACGTCTGGCAGGCAAGGTGGCGCTCGTCACTGGTGCAGCCAGAGGACGGGGTCGAAGCCACGCGCTACGTTTGGCCCGCGAAGGCGCAGACATCATGTTGGTAGATCTGTGTGACAACATCCCTTCGTGTGATTATCCGCTTGCCACTAGCGAAGACCTCGACCGCACCGCTTGCATGATCGAGAAGCTCGAACGACGAGCGGCGGTGTACCGCTGCGATGTCTGCGATCGAACCGAAATGGAGATCGCAGTCGACACCGCGGTACGGCAACTCGGCGGGCTCGACGTCGTCGTCGCGAGCGCCGCCATCGCCCCAACTCGGGCGGAAGCCCCGATCGCCGCCTTCATCGACACGTTCGACGTCGACTTCCTCGGCGTGGTAAACAGTTTCAGCGCCGCGATGCCACGATTGAGCGAAGGCGCGTCTCTTATCGCTTCCGGTCCCTCATCGTCGGCGCAAGGACCTCTCCACGATCGGCTGCAGGGGCCCGGCGGGGCGGCGTATGAACTCGCGCAGTCGATGGTTTCGCAGTATGTGCAGATGCTAGCTAAACAGCTTGCGCCACTTGGTATTCGGGTGAATACCGCCAGCGGTTCGGAGAACGGCTACGACTCTGGCTACGCCGGACGGCTGTATCGGCCCGTCATGCTCGACGTTGATCGCGTTGGCGCGGCGTCGCTTTCCACCATGTCGTGGCCTGTTACGACCTGGGCTGACACGGATGCGTCCGCCGCGGTGGCGTTCTTGGCGGCGGACGAATCGCGAGCGATAACCGGCCGGCACGTGACGGTTGATGCCGGCTCGTCCCTCAACTAACCCGACGACCGGGCGCTACACGCGCGCGGCTCAGGTCGACGCCACCCAGTTGGTAATCGATGAGGTGAATGAGGCGCCCAATTTGGCAAGTATCCACGGCGGTAGATTTTTTGGCATCGGTAACGGTACCGACCGGGCGCCACGCGCCTCGAGCAGTGCCTCGTACGCGGCGGTATCGCCGCCGAACGGTTGTCCCTCACCGGCGATGAACCCATACAGTTCACACCCCTGCGGGCCGGCCTCCCAAGGTCCGAATACGTCCCCCCACTCAAGCATGATGTGCGTGCCTGCGCGGGCGACCACGTCGCCGCAGCGGATCTCGCCGGCCAGGATGAAATTGCTGTGATCGCCGGTGTGACCGTGCTGCGAGGAGATGGCCCCCGGGTCCCACTTGTTCCAGAACGCGAAGTACCGGGGAGACAGCTCAATCCACTTCTCCCATATCGACGCCGTACGGCCATCTGCGAACTCATAACGCAGCATCTCCTCAGCCGGTACGTCGTCGAGATGCTTGATCGACGGTCCGCCTCTCATTGGGCACTTCCCTTCGGCTAGTGATTACGTCTTGACTACAGCCCTCTGCGTTTGACGATCAATCACATCGTCGGAGCGAACGGCAGGCGATCACGACGTTGCACGCCGCGCCGTTGTTCACTCTTGACGCAGTTCATTCGCGTCCCGCCACCGTCGAGGTGAAGCCTATTTTCAGTGCACATCTCAAGCCCGCACCTGCTCCCAGCCGCCGCCTTCGGACGAGCGGTGCGCGGCGTCGATCACCGCGAGCGACAATAACCCGTCCTCGAAGGTGGCCGCGCCGCTCGGGCCGCCGTCGAATGCGGGCAGCCAGTCCTCCAGCATCAGCGCCATCGCCCTGCTGGCGTGACCCGCAAGGCCCCCGGGCAACCGCTCGGGGTGCGCGGGCTCGCGTTCATCCACCGTCAGGGGGCTCAATCCGGTATCGGTGGCGGCGCCGAGGCTGTATGCCGCGGAACGCAAGTCGCCGTCGCCGATGATGGTGCCGTCGGAACCGAACAATTCGAGGCGATAGTGATCGGCGTGGGCGCCCATTACCGAGAGGCTCAAAATGACGGTGACCCCGGACTCCATGCGCATCAGCAGTGCCGCGGTGTCGTCGGCGGTGACGGGTAGGGTCCCTCCGTCGGGCAGTTCGCGGACAGGATCGCTGGTGCGCACCTCCGCGCACACCGACACCGGGCGGCCCAGCAGGCTGCACAAGAAGTCCAGGTCGTGCACCAGCATGCCGGCCAGATAGCCGCCGCCCTGCTCGCGGTCGTACATCCAATGTGCCTGCAGTGGATGACTCGGATGCCAGTACGACGCGCTGCGACTGACCCGCGCAAGGTACTGCGAGCCGAGGAAGCCCGAGCGCACCCGGTCCCCGACGGCCAACCAGTCCGGGTTCCACCGGTTCTCGAAACAACAGGCAGTGGGCAGTTTGGAGTCGGTCGCGGCACGCACCATGTGGCGGGCCGTTTCCAGGTCGCCCGCCAGCGGCTTCTCGCACAACACCGGCTTACCCGCCGCCAGTGCGGCAATCGTCATTTCGTGGTGCAGCACGGTGGGAGTCACGACCGAGATGACGTCTAGGTCGTCGCGGGTAACGAAAGACTGCCAATCGGTGGAGGTCTGTTCGATGCCCAGTTTGGCCGCCGCACGCTCCAGCCGATCGGGTGTACGCGCACAGAGCGCGACGGGCTCGAAGCCCTTGGCCGCCCGGAAACCGGGCACCTGCACACGTGCGCCCCACCCGACGCCGATGATGCCGACCCGTAAAGTCATGTGCTCTTCTCCGTTCCTCCGTTTGCAGTGACACTAACGTTAGATAACTCGTGCCGCGAGCGAACGAATATTGAGACATTGCCCGATCTGATCCAGTACCCCGGCATTGCCTATAAGTGACATGGGTGCCAGAATCGGGTGCTGTGAGCGCGATCGACACCGACGAGCAGCAGTTCGCACCACTGATCGATCTGCGGTGGTGGCAGGAGCGTCCGGCTGAACGGAGCGAGCTCTACCGGCGCCTTCGCGAGGCCGGCGGCCCCGTGTTCGTCCGCACCAACCGACCCGACTCGCCGCGGCCCCGCGGGTTCTGGGCGATCGGCGCCCACCGCGACGTCGTCGACATCAGCCGCCGTCCCGGCGACTTCAGTTCCGGGCAGGGCACGCAGATCTTCGACCAGACCGCCGAGATGCGCGAATACCGTGGCTCCATCATCGACAT
Source organism: Mycobacterium sp. 5-140-3-2 (assembly GCF_035666375.1). NCBI lineage: Bacteria > Bacillati > Actinomycetota > Actinomycetes > Mycobacteriales > Mycobacteriaceae > Mycobacterium > Mycobacterium sp. 5-140-3-2. The sequence goes on along the minus strand of NZ_CP142025.1, from coordinate 1,823,219 downwards.
GGACGATCCCGAACACATGCGGCTGCGCAAGATCGTCTCGCGGGGCTTCACCCCCCGCATACTCTCCGAGCTGCGTGGCCTGGTCGAAGAGACCACCGCCGAGATCCTCGAGGAGATGCCGCGCACGGGTGAGTGCGACTTCGTCTCTTCGTTCGCCACGCTGCTGCCGCTGCGCATTATCGACACCATGCTCGGCGTTCCACGCGAACACGAACAGTTCATCCTGCGGGCGACCAACATCGTGCTCGGCGCCTCGGACCCCGAATACGTACCCGACCAGACCGTCGCGGGCATCGGAGCCGCGGTCACCGAGGTCAGCGAGCAGCTCATCGAGTTGCTCAAGGGCATCGCGGAGGACCGCATCGCCCATCCCCGCGACGACGTGATCAGCAAACTGGTCAACTCCGACGAAGAAAACCTCACACCCCAGGAGCTGGCGAAGTTCTTCATCCTGCTGATCGGCGCGGGCAACGAGACCACCCGCAATGCACTGACCCACGGGCTGCTCATTCTCAGCGCCCACCCCGAGCAGCGCGACCGACTGTTGGCGAACTACCACGATATGGCGTCCACCGCGGTCGAGGAGATCCTGCGATACGCCAGCCCGGTGATCCACTTTCGCCGTACGGTGACCCGCGACGGCGTGACGCTGACCGACGCCCACGGCGAGGTCACCCACACCTTCAACGCCGGCGACAAAGTTGTGGTCTGGTATCCCGCCGCCAACCGCGACCCCGCGGTCTTCGACCAGCCGGAGCGCTTCGACATCGCGCGAAAACCCAACAACCACATCGCTTTCGGCGGCCCGGGACCGCACTATTGCCTGGGTGCGCACCTGGCCCGGCTTGAGCTGAACGTGGCATTCCAGATGCTCTACGCGCGCTACCCCGACATCACCGCCGCGGGCGAACCGGTCATGCTGAGGTCGAACTTCGTTAACGGCATCAAACACCTGAAGGCCACGTACACACCATGAACACGCAGGCAGCAGTTTTGTCCGACATCGCGGACGGCGTCTTGACGATCACCCTGAACCGGCCCGAAGCCGCCAACGCGGTACGTCCCGACGACCGCGATGCCCTCATCGCGCTACTGGCCGCCGCCGACGCCGACGAGAAGGTACGTGTGGTGGTGTTGCGGGCCAACGGCAAGCACTTCTGCTCCGGCGCCGACGTTGAATCGCTCGCCGAACGGCGCGCGCGGGACGAGAAGCGAGTGCTGGAGCCGACCCGGCGCATCATGAACGGCGCCCAGAAGCTGGTGGCCAGCGTGCTGGACTGCAATAAACCGGTGATTGCCGCAGTGCATGGTGCGGCGACGGGCCTCGGGGCCCACGTCGTGTACGCCTCCGACCTGGTGATCGCTACCGAAAACGCCTACTTCGCAGAGTCATTCGTCAAGCGTGGGCTGGTTGTCGACGGCGGCGGCTGTTATCTACTGCCCCGCCGCATTGGCATGCAGAAAGCCAAGGAGATGGCGTTCTTCGGCGAAAAGCTCTCAGCCACCGAAGCATTCACGCTGGGTCTGGTGAACCGGGTGGTCAGCGCCGCCGACTTCGACGCTACGGTCGCCGACTTCGCCGGCCGGCTGGCCGGTGCGCCGACCTCCGCGATCGCGTTCACCAAACGGTTGCTCAACGACTCACCCGACACCGACCGCTCCGGTGCATTCGTCGCGGAGGCAATGGCACAGGAGATCCAGTCGTATTCACACGACTCCACCGAGGGCGTGCAGGCGTTCGTGGAGAAACGACCGACCGAGTTCACCGGGTGGTGAAGGTGGCTCGCGCTGACATTCCGACCATCGACCCGGCAAGCGCTCCCTACTGGGAGGCCGCCAGGCAGGGTCAATTGCTGATCGCCGAATGCTCAGCGTGCGGCAAGGTCCATCACTACCCCCGCCCGTTCTGTCCGTTCTGCTGGAGCGAGGACGTTGCGCCCGTAAAGGCCAGCGGAACTGGAACCCTCTACACGTATTCGACTGTCTACGTGAACGATCTGGCGCCGTTCAAGGAGCGAGTGCCGTATGTCGCCGCGCTCGTCGAACTGACCGAAGGTCCTCGGCTGATGACGACGATCGAAGTCGCGGACTTCGACGACCTTCGGGTCGGAATGCCGGTCACCGCCGTCTTCCGCCCGGTCGACGACACCGATCCCGACAGCCCCTATCTGACGGTCTTCAGACCTAGCGAGGAGAACCCATGACCGGACTGCTCGATGGCAAAGTCGCCCTGGTGACCGGGGCGGGGCACGGCATCGGCCGCGGCCACGCTCTCGAACTCGCCAAGCACGGCGCCACCGTGATCATCAACGACCTCGGCACCAGCCTGTCCGGCGAGGGCACCGGCAAGGTAGCCGACGAGGTGGTGGCGATCATCGAAAGCCGCGGTGGTACCGCTGTTTCCGACTTCAGCGATGTCGGCGACGAGGAGCAGGTCGACCTCGCCGTCGAGCGTGCCTACTCGCAGTTGGGGCGGCTGGACATCGTCGTCAACAACGCGGGAATCGTTCGCGACAAGGCGATCTGGAACATGACCGCCGACGATTTCGACCTGGTGATGCGGGTGCACGTTCGCGGTAGCTGGCTCACCAGCCGCGCGGTCGCTCGCAAGTGGCGCGCGGAATCGAAGGAATCCGGCGGCAAGGTCTACGGCCGAATCATCAACACCACCTCCGGCGCCGGTCTGCACGGCCACTTCGGGCAGACGAATTACAGCGCGGCCAAGGCCGCAATCGTCGGTCTGACCCAGACACTGAGCCTGGAATTGGCGTCGATCGGCGCCACCGTCAACGCGATCAGCCCGGGCGGGCGCACCCGGATGTCGGCCTCCATGCCCGGCGCGCAGGCTCCGATCGAGCCCGACGAGCGCGCGGAGGACGAGTTCGACCCCAAGGACCCCTCACTGGGGTCGCCGGTGGTGGCCTGGCTGGCCAGCCCCGAGGCCGGCCACGTCAGCGGTCAAGTGATCCGTGCGATGGGCGAACATCTCCAGCTCCTCAAGGGCTGGCACCCCGTCGCGTCTGTCTCGAATGGCGAAAAGCGCTGGGATGCACAGAAACTCGGCGCCATCATGGCCACCGACGTGTTTGGCACCCGAAACACGGGCCTGCGGCTCGGAGGATGACTACCACGGCGGACGTCGAAGAGGTCGAGCGGGAGTTCCGGCGGTACTTCATGACCGGGCCGGGTACTCGAGGACTGGCACGCCTGGGCACACCTGTTCACCGACGACGCGACGTACTTCGACCACTTCTACGGAACGTTCACCGGCCCGGCGGAGATCACCAAGTTCCTCGAGGGGACGATGGGAGCGGCACCGCAGGTCTACAGCCCGCTTGTCTGGTACGTCCTCGACGGCGCCCGCGTCGCGTACCAGGTGGTCAACCGTGCCGACAACCCGGAGCCGGGCGGGGCGCCCATCGACTTCCCCTCGTATCAAGTCATCGAGTATGCCGGCGGCGGTAAGTGGCGTTCCGAGGAGGACGTCTGGTTGCTGCCCGAGATGAAGGGCTTCTCCCTTCGCTACGCGGCCGCCGAGGCCGCACACCCGCAGACGCTGGAGCAGAAGCTCCGTCGCGACGATTGAGGTTCGTGGGTGGATTGGGCGCATCCGGAACCGGGACACCAAACATCCCCGTCGTGGCTGAACAAGGCCGGCTTCAAGGCTTTCTCTCGCATTCAGGACATCGACTTTGGGGTCCGGTCACACTGACGCCGTGATGTGTTGCTGCGCTTGATCGTTAACCGCCGCTGACACCGAAGTGGTCGTCGCGCAGCTGCGCTTTGCGTACCTTGCCCAACGACGTGCGGGGTAATTCGTCGACGATGGCCACGCGTTCCGGGGTCTTCTGCCTAGCCAGCCCGGATGCCGCGAAGTGGGCCCGCAGGTCGTCGAGGTTGAGCGCATACCCCGGTTTGAGCACCACGACCGCGGCGACCACGTCGCCGTAACGCGAATCCGGGGCCGCGACGGCAACACCGTCGGCGACCGCAGGGTGTGCGTTGAGCACCTCGTCGACCTGACCGGAGGAGATGGTCTCGCCACCGCGGATGATGACGTCCTTGATCCGGTCGGTGATGGTCAATCTGCCGTGGGCGTCAAGGTGCCCGAGATCGCCGGTGCGAAACCAACCGTCGTCAGTGAACGCCTCAGCGCTCAAAGCGTAATCCTGGTAGCCGATGAATTGATCGGGACCGCGCACGACAACCTCGCCATCTATCCCGATCGGGCAGTCCGCGCCGTCGGACCCGACGATGCGAATCTCGGAGCCCGGGAGCGGTTTTCCATCGGTACTCAGCCGGGCCCACTGCGGTTGTCCCTCGTGTTCGCCGGTGACGGTGGGATGTTCGGTGGCGCCGTAACTGCGGAAGGTGCTGATCCCGGCTTGCGCAGCACGCCGGCCCATCTCCTCGGCGACCGGTGCGGCGCCGACCAGAAACTCCCGCAGACTTTCCAGCTTGTCTCCGGTGTCACCCAGATCAAGGATGCCCGCGAGGTGAAATGGTGTGCCTGCAGTGCAGGTCACGCCGAAACGGTGCACCACCTCGACCGCCCGCGCCGGGTCCCAACCATCCATGAAGACAGTCCGGGCGCCGCTGAGCAACGGCCGCAGCATCGACCCGACGCCTGCGATGTGGCCCGGCGGAAACGTCACCAGCGACACGTCGTCGGGCTTACCGGCCAACAGCGCCGGCATGGTTCTCTGCTCGGCGAGAACCGTGTTGTGGGTGTGCTGTACGCCTTTAGGCGCCGACGTGGTGCCCGACGTGTACAGCAGCAGACAGACATCGTCGGCGGCCACTACGGGGCGCCGGTACCAGGCGGCGGGTGTGTCCAGTTGCGACCACGCGAGATAGCCCTCGCCCGGCTCGGCGTCCAGCATGACGACATGCTGCAGCGAATCGATTTGTGAAAGTTCTTGCAGCCGTTCGCTATATACGATCGGACCGTGCCGCTCGGGCATGATCAGCACCTTGGCGCCCGACTGCCCGACGATGAAGGCCACCTCGGTCAGACCGTAGATGTGCACGATCGGCACCAGCACCGCGGCGCATAGCAACACTGCCTGATACGCGACCGCACATTCGACACGATTGGTCAGCTGTACCGCGACAGCGTCCCCGTCGCGCACCCCAAGCCGCTGCAGCGACGCCGCCGACGCCACGGCCCGGTCGTGGATTTCGCGGACCGTCGGACTACACACCGAATCGCCGACGATGAAAGTGAACGGCACATCCTTGTGCTCGACCGCCCCCGCTTCGAAGGCGTCCAGGCAGGTGCGGTCGGAGTACCAACCGTCGCGATACCACTTGTCGCGCAGCTGACGGTGGTCGAAAGGCATCAGATCCGGCGATTCGCTAGAACTGCGCCATGCCCTGGTCGACCGACAAACGGGTGGCGGTGACATAGCGCGACTCGTCGGACGCCAGCCAACACACTGCGGCGGCAACGTCCCGGCTCGCAGGCCCACTGCGGCAGGAATGGCGTGCCCATGTTGTTCAGCGCGGGGTTGGTCTCGATCGCGGCGAACAGCGCGGCAATCATGTCGCCGCCGCCCATCGGGGTGTTGACCGGACCGGGATGCACGCTGTTGACCCTGATGTCGTGCTTGCCCAGCTCCGCGGCGAACGCCCGGGCCATCCCTGTGACGGCATGCTTGCTAGCGGTGTAGTGCACCATGTACGGCTGCACCTTGACACCGGCGTAGGAGCTGATCAGGATGATCGACCCGCCGCGGCCTCCGTCGATGATCCGCTGCGTGCCGGCCATCACCGTGTTCCACGTGCCAGTCACGTTGACGTCGATGATGTCGCGAAACGACTCGGGCGTGATCTCGTTCCACGGCGCCGGGACACATATTCCAGCGTTGGCCACGATGACGTCCAGTCGCCCGTAGGCCTCGACGCCCTCGTCGACGGCCGCCCGCAGCGCGTCCAGATCGCGGATGTCCGCGGCAGTAGCCATGATTCGGCCACCTGTCGCTTTCACCATCTCCACCGTCTCGGCGAGGTCATCAGCGGTGGCCGACGGGTAGCGCACTGAGTCAGGTAATGGGCCCGCTAGGTCGACCGCGATGATGTCGGTCCCTTCTTCGGCCATCCGCACCGCGTGTGCACGGCCCTGTCCCCTGGCGGCGCCGGTAATGAAGGCCACCTTCCCCGCGAGCCGACCCGTCATCGGTCTGACCCTGCGGTCGCCGAGTTGACATCCAGGGCCAGCGGCCCCTCGCGCACCGCGGTGCCCAACAGTCCCAGCTCCACACCCGCCTCGGCCGCCGCCCCACGGCACGCCGCGATGTCCTTCCGCAGGAACGGCCCCGCCAGTTCTTCGAAACGATCCATCCCGCCGATGCGATGGGCGTGGGCGGCCACATGGCTCCCGGCGCTGCACACCTGCAGCGTGGACAGCAACACACTCGGGTCGACACCTAGCCGAACGCCCAGTTGCGTCGCTGCACAGAGAAGTTGAGCATTGGCTGCGAATAGAAGATTGTTGATCAACTTGAGCGCCAACGCGCTGCCCAGTGCGCCGGTCGCCACCACCGGGTCGGCATAAGCGGCCAGGATCGGCGTCACCGAGGCGACGGCGTCACTCGGCCCGCCGATCAACACGGTCAGCGTGCCCGCATCGATGTTCTCGACGGTGCCACTGACCGGCGCATCGAGGATGACCGGCGCCGAAGGAGAACTAGCCCGCAACGCCTCGAGGGTGGACAGTGTGCCCGTCGTATGAGAAACGAACACGGCACCCGGCTTCGCGTTGGCGATGAAACCGCCCGCGCCGAACCCAGTTTCGCGGAGTTGCGCGTCGGAGAACAAGCACGAAATGAGGACGTCACTGCCGCGGGCCAGGTCGGCCACCGAATCGGCCATCGCCGCGCCCTTCACCTCCAGTCGGCGACGAACCTCCTCGCGGCGGGCATACACCACGACATCATGGCCGGCGCCGAGCAACCGCTCGACCATCTGCCCGCCGAGTTGTCCGGCACCGAGGAATCCGACGGTGTTGGGCATTGTGCTTTCCTTTGCGTCGACCGTTTCGGCACCAAAGGCGAGCGGCACACTCACGTCAGCGCCACGTGATGTTCAGTGAATCCACGCCAAACACCTGACCGCCGTGCTCGATAGGCTGCCCGGAAACCTCGTAATCCGGTATGCGCTTGTGCCATTCCTCCAGCACCACCGCCAGCTCCTGTCGGGCGAGGTGCGAACCGAGGCACCGGTGCGGGCCACCGCCGAAGGACAAGTGACGTGTGACGCCGCGGTCGAAGTCGACCGTGCGGGCATTGAGGTGGGCCGATTCGTCCCGGCCTGCGAAGGCCAGAGAGAACGACGCCATGTCGCCCGCCTTGACCGGGCATCCATGAAAGTCCATGTCCTGGGTCGCCTTTCGCGCGGTCTGCACGATCGGATAGACCCGCAGCAGTTCCTCCACCGCCCTTGGGATGAGCTCGGGTTCGGCTACGACCCGGGCGCGGTCGGCCGGATGGGTGGCCAGATGCAGCATCGCGTAGGACAGCTGGTTGGACACCGTGTCGAGCCCGGCCATGAACAACAGCAGCAGGCAGTTGAGCAGCTCCAGGTCGTTGATCGGTTCGCCGTCGATAGTCCAGTCGATGGCCTTGCTGACGATGTCGTCGGCGTCCGGGTCACGGCTCTCACGTCGCTGTTGAATCAGGCCCGAGAAGTAGCCCATCACATGCGTCATGCCCTCGAGGCGGGCGGCGTTGACTTCGTCGCCGACCCCGCTCTGATGCAGGATCATGTCCTCCCAGGTCAGGAACTTCTCGAGATCCTCGACGGGCATGCCCATGATCGTCAGGAAGACCGTCGACGGGAACACCCGCGAGATCCGCGCCACGAAGTCGCACTCGCCCTCGCCGGCGACTTGGTCGATCAGTTCCGCGGCGAGCTTCTGCTGCGCGTCGCGCAGGCCCTTCACCCGGCCCGGTGAGAAGTACTCCGCCAGCACATGGCGCCATTTCGCGTGGTCGGGCGGGTCGACCATGATCGGAATCCACTTGTACGGGGGCTCCGGTTCGGTGGGCACGATGACGCTGCTGGACCAGAGTTCCGGGTGCTGGAGTCCGTCCAGGATCACCGAGCTTTCGGTGAACACCCAGTAATCCATGCCAGCTTCGGTGTTGCGGAAGACCGGCCGGGCGTCGTCCTGGCACTCATCGAGCAGATGGAAGTGCGTCAGAGCAGGCGAGTCCGGCTTGTTCATATCGACGCTCTTTACGGGACATGTTGCCGTTGGCTGGTTCTGGATGATGACGTCCTTCCGTACCGCCGAGAACGAGCGCGATTACAGGCACGCGCGGCTCGCCTACTACGACAGTCCACTGCCAATCTAGCGCGAATTGCTACGACGGATCAAAGCGGACTCGTCGAACTAGGTTAACTATGTCGGGAGGCGAACGCAATACTCCTCGACATCCGCCCGGACCGTCAACGGACGGCGAAGCCGGCGTCGAGCGGCCAGGCGGTGCCGGTGATGAAATTCGCCTCATCAGACACCAGGAACGCCACCGCGTTCGCGATATCCTCCGGCATCAGGACCTGGATGGGCAGCGCGTTCTGCATCGCCGCGACCGCGGTGTCATTGGCCTCCAACAGCTTGCCCATCGTCTCGTTCATCACCATGCCGGTCGCGACACCCGTTGGATGGATGGTGTTGACGCGGATCGAGTACTGCGCGAACTCGTTCGCCCATACCTGCATCAGGCCGACCAAGCCGCGCTTGGCCGCGGTGTACGCCTGTCCACCAGCCCGATCCGTGCCGGTGCCTTTGAGTCCAGCACTCGATGAGGTCAGCACGATCGACCCGCCGCGACCGCCGTCGATCAGTGCGCGATTGGTGGCCTCGACGGTGTTCCACACGCCGATGAGGTTGACGTCGATGATGTCGCGAAACGTCTGCCTGCGGTCGCCGCCGGGGCCCAGTCGAATGACGCCGGCATTCGCGATCACGATGTCGAGGCGGCCGAACTCGGCGAGCCCGTCTGCCACCACCTGTTCGACGGCGTCGGCGTCACGCACGTCGGCCTGCCGGGCCACGACGCGTCTGCCTTCCTTCTCGACGAGCTTGACGGTCTCGTCGAGATCCTCCGGACTGGCGTTGGGATAGTCGATGGAGTCGATATCGCGGCAGATGTCGAGCGCGATGATGTCCGCGCCGTCCGCCGCAAGTCGGACCGCATGTGCGCGACCCTGGCCGCGGGCCGCTCCGGTGATGAAGGCGACTTTGCCGTTCAGATTACCCATGGGCCTTTGCTCCTCAGCATCTATCCAGTCACGCTGCCGGTGTGAATCCTTGCTTGCCGCAAGCCTTCCTGCGCATCATCGACCTCGACGTCCCAGTCACCGCACGAGCACCTACAGCGGAAATGACCATTGACGGGCAGGATCGCCTGACCGTCACAGGATCCGCCGGTGTTGGCGATGCTGGTGAGGAACTCGAGGGGCTTCTCATGCAGAGAGCTGTCGTCGGACACGGCGTTACTCCTCGCCCCGAGCGCCGACTCGAAAGACAGGCAGCAGCCAGCCGTCGGCGATCGGCGAGAAGTCAACGTGGACAGGCATTCCTATCGTGACGTCAGCGGGTGCGATGTCGACGATGTTGGAGACCAGTCGCGCACCGGGTGCGTCGGGCAGGTCGAGGACCGCCGGCACCAACACCAGATCCGGCATGCCGGGGAAACCATGCACGACGGCGAAGCTGTAAACGACGGCATTGCCGCTGAGTTCGACCCAGTTCACCGCATTTGATTGGCAATTGGGGCAGAACGGTGTCGGGGGCAGCCGGAAGGCCTGACAGTCGCCGCACTGCGGGGCCACCAGCCGCCGCTCCTTCGCGGCGATCCAGAACGGCTCGGTGTCCTTGTTGACCGCGATCCGCACGTGCTCGCCCGGAATGGTTGTGGCCAGGGTGACCGCGGCGGTGCTCATGCGGCGCTTCCCAGAATCAGCCCGCTCACGGGGAGGCTTGCCGGCCCGCCGGTGACCAGAGCGAGTTCGGCGTCGCGGACCTGGTTGATGGCGGTGCCCCGCATCTGCTCGACTCCTTCCATGATGTGGGTCATTCCGATGATGTAGGCCTCGGAGAGCTGGCCGCCGTGGGTATTGACCGGAATCGAGCCGCCGTCGTACCGGATTGCTCCGCTCTCGACGAACGCGCCGCCCTCCCCCTTGCCGCAGAACCCGTAGTCCTCGAGTTGCATGAGCACCATCGGGCTGAAGTGGTCATAAAGCAGAGCGACGTCGATATCGGCGGCGCTGACAGCGGCCTGCTCGTAGAGCCGCTTGGCGATGGGCGCATTGCCCGAGGAGGCGAAGTATTCGTCGGGCATGCCCATCCAAGCGAAGGCCCTTCCCCAGTCGCGGACTCCACCGTGGGCAGCGGCAACCACCGGTACCGGTGGCTGCCGCAGATCTTTGGCCCGGTCCATGCTGGTGGTGATCACCGCGACAGCACCATCGGTCTCCTGACAGAAGTCGTAGAGACACAAGGGTTCTGCGATCATTCGCGCATTGAAGTAGTCGTTTAACGTCAGCGGTTGGCGATGCATGGCCTTTGGGCGATTCAACGCATTGGCCCGCGTGGAGATCGCGATCTCGGCGAACGCCTCGCGGCGCGTGCCGTAGAGGTGCATGTGCCTGCGCGCCAGCACCGACATCAACTGACCGGGCCCGAACAGGCCGGATGGTTGGAGGAACGAGTTGATCGGATCGGGGTCCATGGCCGAAAACACCGAGCCCAGGCGTTGTTTGGACTGTTGCAGCGCCATCACCGTCACCACCACCGAGGCGTCCCCGGCGACGATGGCCGCCCGCGCCAGGCCGATTGCGCCCGCGGAGCCGCCGCCGCCGGAGGTCAGTGCGGCGGTGAACCGGACTTCCGGAATGCCAAGCGTTTCCACAAAGTCGGCGGTGTCCATCTTCTCCGTGTAGCCGGCACTGGCGCCCGAGTAGTAGGCGAAGCCGTCGACGTCGGTCACGGGAAGGCCGGCGTCCTCACACGCCGCCAGGATGGCCTCGCCGGCCAACTCGGTGATCGACTTGGGTAATGACCCGCCGCGCTTGTAATAGGGCGTGGCACCGACGCCCACAATCGCAACGTCGCGCAGTCCGGACGAAGTAGCCACGCGCTCAGAACTTTTCGGCCGGGATGGGCGGGACGTCGGGGAAGAGTTCGTAGAACGTGCCCTGGGTGATGCGCAGCCGGGTCTCCTCGCTCACCCCGTCGAAGAGCCCCTTCAGGGTGTCCTGTGTGTGGCCGAAGGTGCCTTCCATGTGCGGGTAGTCGCTGCCGAACATCACGTTCTTGTAGCCCATGTGCTCGTAGGCAGCGACCGCGGTCTCGTCGTGCTGGAATGACGCATACACCTGGCTGTAGAGGATCTCCTTGGGACTACGACTGAGCTTGGGCCGCACGGCCATATGGTGTTGGCGGTAGCCCTCGACCATCCGGTCGCCGAGGAACGGCACCCAGGTGGCGCCGCCTTCAGAGATCAGCACCCGAAGGCCGGGGTGCCGGTCCAACGCGCCGGAGGCGACCATCTTCATCGCCGCCCGCTGTCCTGAGAACGTGGTCTCGGCGTAATTCATCACCGCCCCGCCCGGCCCGCGGTACACCATGCCCGCCCCGCCGCTCGCGCCACCGACCGTCATGTCGACCGGGTCGGTGCCGATGTGGAACGCGATCACCATGCCGGCTTCCTCGGCCGCCGCCCAGAAAGGTTCCCACTCCTTGCGGTGCCAGTCCGGAGCGCTCGGATGGGGTGTCGTGGGCAAGAACACCGCCTTGAAGCCCTTGCCCGCCGCCCAGTTCAGTTCCTCGATCGCGTCCTCCACGATGAGTGTCGATACCTGTGCGGTCACCACATAGCGCGGCGACACCGCGCAGATCTCTTCGAGAGCCCACTCGTTGCTGGCGCGCATGCACGCCTTGAGCAGTTCGGGGGTGCGGAAAGTAGATCCCCACATGCCCAATGACGGGAAGATCACCTCACCCCAGACACCCTCCTTGTCCAAGTCCGCCAACCGCGCCTTCGCGTCGCGGATGCCCTGCGGCTTCATGCTCTCCTCGATGAAGGCCTCCATCGCCGAGGAGGGCAGCTTGCGCCGGAAGATCTGTCCGTCGACCGAGACCGTCTCGTACTCGCCGTCGGGATCCTTCTCCGCGTGCGGCGTCAGCTCGGCGAGCGCCTTGGGCAACCGGGACTGCCACAGGTCGTCGGGCTCCAGGAAGTGGGAGTCACCCGAATTCGTCCAGATCATGCTCATTGGCCCTCCACGGATCCGTCGCTCCTTCGAATGATGCCAGCTGCTCTCGCGCAAGTCCAGTATTTCTAATACATAGCCATTACTATTTGGTTCCAGGTGCGACGCCGGTAAGACTGAGGCGGACTGGAGGAGGCCCATGGCGGAGCTGCGAACTGAGTCGGCCGCGGGCGCGCGGAGGCGCAACGCGTCGGGTGAGTCGACCCGGGTGATGTTGATGGAGGTCGCCGAGCGGCTGTTCGCCACGCGCGGCATCGAGGCGGTGACGTTGAGGGAGATTCAACTAGCGGCCGGGCAGTCCAACACGTCGGTGATTCGCTATCACTTCGGCTCTCGCGAGGGTCTGATCCGCGCCCTGATCTCCTACCGCCAGGCGTCCCTCGGGATCGATCGCCAGAAGATGCTCGCGAGCATGCGCGAGGAAGGAAAGGAGGCGGACCCGCGCGCCGTGGTGTGGCTGATGGTGCGCCCACTGGCCAACAGCATCGCCGCGGGCGAGATGTTCGCGCCGTTCCTGGCCCGGCTCATGGAGGATCCGCGGGCCCGCAGCGACTACTGGCCGGACCACGTCGACGACGAATGGACGCAGGAGAAGCTGGAGAAACTGGTCGACGCGGCGCTGCAGGACCTGCCTGAGCGGATCCGGCGCGGCCGTACGTTTCAGCTGTACATCAGTCTGATCAACGTGCTGGCCGCCTCCGCCCGCGCGGGGCATGGACTCAGCGAAGCGCAGTTGCACAATTACGTGGACACCTGGGTCGGAATGCTGACGGCGCCGGTGTCCTACGAGACCCGCGCGCTGATCGCTGAGCGCGACGATAACTGAACGCTCAGCCGCCGCCGACGATCTCTCTGGCTCTCAGGTCGGCGATCGCCGCCTCGTCCAGTCCGATTTCGCGCAGCACCGCCTCGGTGTGCTGGCCGATGGTGCATCCCGCGTCGGCCCGTGTCCGCGAGCGCGAGAACCGGCACAGCGGCGCGAGCCGACGGTGCTCCTCGAAAATCGGGCTGTGGGCGTCCACGGCATAGCCTGCCTCGTAGTACGGATCGCTCTGCAGCACCAATTCGGAGTTGGCCTCCACCACCTCAACACAGCCGACATCCTGGGCGGACAGTTCGCGCTCCCAGTCCAGCTTGGTCTTCGTCGCGAAAACCGGTGTCAGTGCGGCGATCAGCTCGTCGTCGTGCTGGGCGCGGGAGTCGGCGTCGGCAAATCGCTCGTCGGCGTGAAGGTCGACATAGGGCGACATCGCCTTCGTCAACGCGGGCCATTCGTGGGGCAGCGGCGCGGCCAGGAAGACGTAGCCGTCGGCCGCGCGGTACATCCGGTAGAGCGCGTTCATGCCGAAGAATTGGTCGTCGGCCGGCCTCGTCGCCGGGCGCGTCGCGTAGCTCGCGTTGTAGGCGATCATCGCTTGCTGCGCGGTGGCGAGCATCGTGGTGACCACGTCGGACAGCGGCCGTCCCATCCGCTTGGCGTACAACGCGACCATTAGCGCCGAACCGACACCGTGCGCCGCGATCCCATCGGCCTGCACGGCAGGCACCGCCCCGCCCGCGTGGAGTTTGACCGCTCTGCGGTGCAGATCATCCAGGTCAGTGGGTGGTTCACCCGTGTCGTGGCTGTCAACCAGTGCCAGGCCGGACGCCGCACCGACCGACGGTGCATAGGCAGCACGGTGTGCGAACGGTCCGTCGACGCCATAACCCGAGGTTGTCACGAACGCCAGCTCCGGGTTGACCGCCTTAAGCGAGGCCTCGTCGATCTTCGCCCGCTCTGCGGCCTTGCCCCGGAAGCACTGCAGCACGATGTCGGACCGCTTGGCCAGTTCGTACACCAGCCCGAGGCCCTCGGGCTTGGTGAAGTCGATCGCGACACTTTCCTTGCCCTGCAACACTTTTGCGCCGCCCGCCTCGGGGAACGCAACCAGGTTGCGGATGTTGTCGCCCTCCAGTGGCTCGACCTTTATCACGCGGGCGCCCAGGTCTGCCAGCAGGGTCGCGCCGTACGGTCCGGCGAACATGCTGCCGAACTCCAGCACCGTCACACCCTTCAGCGGTGGCGCCTCGTGATCCCCTTTCCGTGCGGGTAGCGCGGCCCTGCGCACTTGGCCGACCTGCTCGAAGTTGACCGAGCCGTTGTGCTCGCCGACTCGCGGGGCTGGCCGAAGCGGGGTCAACGGCTTGCCGTCGGCGTGAATGAGGGTCGACGGCTGCCGTACCGGCCCGAGATCGGGATCGATCACGGTGGCGGCGCGGCCTTCGTGAGTGGTCTGCGGGTGATCCAGCGACTCCTCGGGAGTTCGGAACAGTTCGCCGCTCAGGTCGAGATTCTCGGTCATGGCCCGCTGCCATTCGGCGAGCGTGCGGGCCCCCACCCGCTCGATCATCATGTCCCACCACTCGGTGCGCAGTTCGGGGGTCGGCAGCATCGGAAAGCCCTGCCACTTCGGGTCGGCGAGCTCCCCCAGCAGGTCCAGTTCCGTGAGCCAGGCGCCGATCAACTTCGGCGACACCTGAGCGAACTGCAGCCAGCGACCATCCTTCGTCGGACACACGAGGAGTGCGTAGATGAGGTAGGCCTGGGGCCGGCCCTGGTCGTCGTAGGCGGCGTCCATCGGTTCGAAGGCGCCCGGATACCGTTCCAGCACCATCTCGTAGAACCAGTTGTAAGGATCCATCGATCCCATGCCGGTCACCATGTTGGTCTCGACGACCTGCCCGAGCCCGCTGGCCTCCCTCTCGAAGAGCGCCGCCAGCACACCCTGAACGGCGGCGTGGGCCGCACCCCAGGAGGCGTAGGCCGCGGTGATGAACGCCGGCCCCGGTCGCAGCGCGAGCCCACGTTTCTCGTGCATGACGCCGGTCTTGGCCATCACCAGCGCCTCCCAGCCCTTGTAATTGCGGAACGGCCCGGTCGAACCCCAGCCGGTGACGTTGGCGACCACCAACCGGGGATAGCGCTGCGACAGCGACTCGGCACTTAGACCGAGGCGCTCGGCCGTGGTCGGCCGCATAGTGTTGACCATGACGTCGGCGCGGCGCAACAGAGCATGCAAGCGCTCCAGATCGGCGTCGGCGTGCAGGTCCAATGTCACGCTGCGCTTGCCGCGCAGCAGGGCGGGCCAACTGGCGAGCTCGCGCAGTGGACTACCGTCGGGCGGCTCGACCATGATCACCTCGGCGCCGCAATCGGCGAGGAACTGCGTCGCCTGCGCTCCGGGCAGGGTGGTCGACAGGTCAATCACCACGAGACCGGCCAGCGGCCCGTCGGACGCTGGGTCGACTGCCGCCATTTTCTCTCCCTACGGGTATGGCTCAAGGACTCACACGGGCTTGTGACGCGCGCCACGCCAGCATCGCAGCGGCCGAGATTAATGTCAATGCATTATTCTTGTTCGATGACGGCGCGGACAGACTGGTGACCAACGAGCCTGCGCCACGAGGCGGCTTCCCGCAGATTCGGGCCTGGCATGGGCCGAACCTGCACAATCCGGGCGGAGGTGTCGAGTACGGCGAAATGGTCGCCGGGCTGCGGGACTTCCTCGATGCTGTCGCCGCCGCGGTTCCGGACTCCGCGACGACCGTGGAGTTGATGCAGGACCTGCGAGCGTGGACCGACCGGCTGGCCGACGTAGCGGTCTCGGAACGGCGGCAGCTCTGGGGGCGGCGCCTCGACCTGCCCGGCCACGGCCAAACCATGGCGCCCAGCTTCGCTGCGATCTCGGGCGATCAGGACAGCGTCCAGGGTACGGTCACGTTCGGTCGCTATTTCCTCGGCGGTGGTGGCGCCGCGCATGGTGGAGCGATTCCACTGCTTTTCGACGAGGTGTTGGGCCAGCTGGCCAACTCCGGGGGTCGGGCGCCGTCGCGAACCGCCTACTTGCACACCGACTACCGATCGATCACGCCGATCGGCGAGGAGCTCGCGGTGCGCGCCTGGTTCGTCAGCGAGCAAGGACGTAAGCGGATTCTGCGGGCGACGATCACTCACGGTGACACTCTGTGCGCCGAAGCAGAAGGACTGTTCATCGTCCTGCGACCCGACCAGCCCTGAGCCGTCCGCTCAGCGCACCGCGAATCCGGCATCTAGCGGCCACGCCACCCCGGTGATGAATTTCGCCTCGTCGGAGACCAGCCACGCCACTGCGCCGGCGATGTCTTCGGGCATCAGGATCTGAATCGGCAGCGCGTTCTGCATGGCGGCCACTGCCGTGTCGTTGGCCTCGAGCAGCTTGCCCATGGTTTCGTTCATCACCATGCCGGTCGCCACGCCGGTGGGGTGGATGGTATTGACCCGAATCGAATACTGCGCCAACTCATTCGCCCACACCTGCATCAGCCCGACCAATCCTCGCTTCGCGGCGGTGTAGGCCTGCCCGCCTGCCCGGTCGGTGCCGGTGCCCTTCAATCCCGCACTGGAACTCGTCAGCACGATAGATCCGCCGCGGGCGCCGTCGATGAGGGCGGGGATAGCGGCCTCGACGGTGTTCCAGACCCCGATGAGGTTCACGTCGACGATGTCGCGGAAGATCTGGCTGCGGTCTCCGTCGCCGCCGAGTCTGATGATGCCGGCGTTGGCCAGGACGATGTCGAGGCGGCCGAACTCGCGGACGCCTTCGTCGACGGCCTGTTTTAAGGCGTCGGCGTCGCGGACGTCGGCTTGGTGGGCAATGATCCGCCGACCTTGGTTCTCGACGAGCTTGATGGTTTCATCGAGATCGTCGGGTGTGGCGTTGGGGTAGTCCATCGAGTCGATGTCGCGGCAGATGTCCACGGCCACGATGTCGGCGCCTTCGGCGGCGAGCCGAACGGCATGAGCGCGGCCCTGCCCTCGCGCCGCGCCGGTGATGAACGCCACCCGTCCGTCGTGTCTTCCCATAGCCAGATTCCTCTCATCGTGTCGGTTGTCGACGCTGAATATCTCTGTCACGCTGGGTGATCAATTCGCGCAGGGTTAGCCGGTCCGGCTTGAGCATCGCCGTCAAGGGCAGCTCATCAACAATGAGCAGCTCGTCGGGGGCCTTGTAGTCGGCCAGTTCACTTGCCACGTGGGCGCGCAGTTCAGCCAGTGTCGGCGGAGCGGTGGCGTCCGCGGGTACCACGCACGCGACGCCGAGCTCCCCGATCACCGGTGCGGAACGGCCAATCACGGCAGCCTGTTTCACACCCGGGTGTCCGGTGAGCGTCCGCTCCACCTCGCCGGGATGCACGTTGTAACCACCCCGGATGTACATGTCACCGCGGCGCCCGACAAGTGTGATATTGCCGTCGTCGCCGAGCACGCCGACGTCGCCGGTGCGCAGCCACCCGTCGCGCAGCACCTCGGCGGTGAGTTCCGGGTTGCGCCAGTAGCCGCGCATCACACACGGGCCGCACACCTCAAGTACGCCGTCCGATCCGATCCGCACGTCCATTCCCGCGGCAGGCCGTCCCACGGTGCGGAATTGAACCTCGGGGGCGTCGTCCGGTTCGGTGCCGCTGATGGTCGGGCACTCGGTCATCGCGTACCGCACGACCAGCGGGACCCCGATGTCCTCGGCGACCCTGCGTACCAGTTCGGGTGGCGCCGGCGCTGTGGCCACCACTCCGATCCGCAAGTGCGGCAATGCCTTCGAGGTCACCCCATCGACGTCGAGCAGCTTGGCCCACTGGGTCGGCACCGCGCCCGCCACGGTGACTCGCTCGTCGCGAAGGACGTCGAACATGCCCTGGGCCGACCACGGTGCCGGGGGCACCACCAGCGTGCTGCCCCAGACCAACTGATCCCAGAGCTTGAACATGTAGCCGGCGTGGGCGAACGGCGTGGACGTGAGGCGCCGGTCATAGGGCGCGCTCATCACGCCTGACGCGGCCGCGCCCGCGGCCAGCCGGTCGGCGTCGAAGGCTGCGCCTTTTGGCGTCCCCGTCGTGCCACTGGTGAAGATCAACGCAACAACGTCCCGGCGATTCGACTCCACCGAAGGCGGCGCCGAGCGCGATGTGTCACTGCACAGCGCATCCCGCGACAGCAGCCGATGCCCGGTGTCGGGTAACGCATCAAGCAGTCCGTCGGCGACGACCAACGCCGGATCTGCCTGCTGCAGAATCGATTCGATCTCCCTGCGGCCCAGTCGCGGGTTCAGCCCGGTGGTGATCGCACCGATCATGGCCGCCGCGGCATAGCATGTCGCGTAGTCGATGCCCGACGGCAGCCACAGCACGACCACATCGCCCTTGCCGACGCCGAGGTCGGCAAACTGGGTCGCGACGCTACGCGCCCGAGCGATCCACTCCGCGAACGTGATTCGCGCCCCCGGCTCGACGTAGGCCTCGATATCGCCGTGAACGGCGGCCGCCAGCTCCAACATCGCGCGGGTATCCACGACGTCGGAGCTCAGCGGTGCGCGGTCCACCTACGGCTCCTCGGCGCCGAGAATCATTGTGCCGCTGGAGCAGAACCAGCCGCCGGTGCCGCTGACACAGGCGATCTTGGCATCGGGCACTTGGCGGGGGCCGCATTCGCCGCGCAACTGTCGCGCAGCCTCGACCAGCAGGAACAACCCCCGCTGACCGGGGTGGCACGCCGACAGCCCGCCACCGTCGGTGTTGGTGGGAAGCGCGCCGCCCAGGCGCAGCGAGCCTTTCTCGACGAAGGCACCGCCCTCCCCCTTGGGGCAGAAGCCGAGGTCTTCGATGGTGAGCAGCAACATGTAGGTAAACGCGTCGTAGATTTCGGCGACGTCGACGTCGGACGGCGAGACCCCGGCGCGGGCGAAGGCCAGCGGTCCGCTGACCGCGGCCGGGCCAACGGTGAGGTCGTCCCACTGGGAGGTGAGCATGTGCGAGGTCGTTTCCGCTGAACCCAGCACCCACACTGGCTTACTACGTAGATCCTTCGCACGTTCCGCACTGACGAGCACTGCCGCGGCCCCGCCGTCGCTGCGAATGCAGCAGTGCAGCTTGGTGAACGGGTCAGCGATCATCGGTCCGCCGAGCACGTCGTCGATAGTGATCGGTTCGCGATAGTAGGCCTCGGGATTGTCGGTTGCGTTGAACCGCGCGGACACGGCGACCTCGGCCAGCTGCTCGATCGTGGTGCCATAAGTGAACATGTGCCGCCGCGCGGCCATGGCGTACTTGGAGATCAGGGTGTGGCCGTAGGGCGCTTCCCACTGTAGGGGTCCGCGTGCGCCCCAGTTGATGTTTGCCCCCCGCAATCCCTTTCGAAGATCCGAGCGGGCGGTCGAGCCGTACGTCAGCAGGACCACGTCGGCGTGCCCAGCGGCGATCGCATCAGCCGCGTGGGCGGCCATCACCTCCCACGACGCTCCCCCGACCGCGGTGGAGTCGATCCAGCGGGGCCGCAGACCGAGATACTCGCCGACATCGACCGGGGGCAGTGTGCCCTGGCCGGTGGAGGCCAACCCGTCGACGTCATCGGGGGTCAGACCGGCATCCGCCAGGGCGCGTCGGCTGGCCTGGGCGATCAGCTCGTAGGGTCCCTTGTCGTCGACCCGGCCGACGTCGGACAGGGCGACGCCCGCGATGGCTGCGGCCCTGGCGGCGCCGCTCACTGGGCGCGGTCCTGGGCCAGCAGTTCGGCCAGCACGTCGGTGGGCTCACCGAACAAGTGCCGAAACACGTGCGCGCGCTTCAGATACAGGTGCATGTCGTTCTCGAATGTGTAGCCCATCCCGCCGAAGACTTGGATGCCCGCGGCGGCATTCTCGACGGCCGCTGACCCGGCCACTGTGAGGGCCGACAGCACCTGCATCAAGGCGTCGGCGCGGCCACTGCCGACAGCGATCGCAGCGAAGAACGTTTGCGCCTGAGCGGCCTCGGCAGCGATCTCCATGTTGACGCAGGAGTGCTTGATCGCCTGGTGCACCCCGATCGGCTTGCCGAACTGCACACGAGTCTTGGCGTGTTCGGTCGCCGACGCTGCCGCGGCCGCGGCCAGTCCGGTGAGGTAGCCCGCCGCGAGTACCGTGGCGCGTCCCCAGATCCATTCGTCCTCGGCGGGCAACCAGTGCAGGGGTTCGGCGGATTCGACCGTGGCCGAGGATATTCGAGTACCCGGGTCTGCGGCGGTCACGGATTTAAGCGGTCCGAAGGAATCGATGCCGGCCAGTGCGGCACCGCTGCGGGCCACCAGCAGGGCGTGCGAGACACCCGCCGGGTCGAACAAATCGAAAGTGCCTTTGACCGGCCGCACGTCGCCGTCGCCGCGCAATACCGCGAGGGCCACCGATGCCGCCCCGGAGCCGATCCGCTGCGCCAGCGCGTCGTCGCCGCAACGGGCGGCCACCCGGGCGCCCAACGTGCATGCCAGGAACGGCCCCGGCGCGAGCCGCTTTCCGAGCTCGACGAACAGCAAAGCCTCGTCGTCCAACCGCCGGCCCGACCCACCGGACTCCTCGTCGAGCCCGAGTGTGAGCAGGCCCAGCTCGGCGCATTCTCGCCACAGTGACTCGGGAATCGGCGCTTCGGCGTGACGATTAGCGCGAATCCGGTCCACTGGCATCCGATCGGCGAGGAATTCTCCTGCTGCCGTAATGATTTCGAGTTGCTCAGGTCCGGGCAGCAGGTCCACCGTCATCTCCTCTCATCGCGGCAGCCCCAACACTCGTTCGCCGACGATGTTGCGCTGAATCTCCGACGTTCCGCCGCCGATGGCTTGGGAGAAGCTGTAGTAGTAGTAACCGACCCAGCCGTCGACGTCCCAGCGCGATGAATACCGGATCGAGGCGGGACCGACAACATCCATCGCCAATCTGCCGATCTCCTTGGCCAATTCGGCATACATCAGCTTGACGATCGAACCCCGCGGGCCGGGCGTCTCGGTCTTCATGGCCTCGCAGATATTGGTGTAGGTGAGCGCCCGCAGCGACGCCACCGAGGCGCGGGCCCGCGCCAGCCGTCGTGCGATGTCGTCGTCGGCGATGGCGGGCCTGCGGCCGTCCGGCCCGACATGGTCGCGGGCGTAGTCGATGAGGTCCTCGATGATCTTCGCCAGCCGCACCTGGTTGGCGGTGAACGCGGTGCCGCGCTCGAAGGACAGGGTGGCCATCGCAACCGACCAGCCTTCGCCGACGTCGCCGACCACGTTGCTCAGCGGGATTCGCACATCGTCGTAGAACACTTCGCAGAATTCCGAGCCGCCCTCGATGGTCTCGATAGGGCGGACGTCGATGCCCGGCGTGTTCATGTCACAGATCACCCAGGTGATGCCCTTGTGCTTGCTACCGGTGTTGTCGGTGCGCACCAGCAGCTCCTGATAATCGGCGACGGTGGCGAAGCTGGTCCACAGCTTCTGCCCCGAGACCACCAGGTGCTCGCCGTCCACCACCGCCTTGGTGCGCAATGCCGCCAGGTCCGATCCGGCGTCGGGCTCGGAGAAGCCCTGACACCAAATCACTTCACCACCAAGTATTTTCGGCAAGTGAAAAGACTTCTGTTCGTCGGTGGCCCTGGTGATCAGGGTTGGCCCGGCGTGCGAGTTACCAACGAAGCATGCATCGATGCCGGGGAACCCCCGCGCGGCGTACTCCTCGTACCAGATCAACTGCTGAAGCAGCGTCAGCCCCTTGCCGCCGTATTCGGTGGGCCAAGCGATGCCGGCCCAGCCGCCCTCGGCCTGAGTGCGTTGCCAGGCAAGGTCGTATTCACGGATCCCCGCGTCGTCGCGCGGGCGGGGTTCAGCCGGTTTGTTCTCGTCGAGCCATGTGCGGACCTGGTCACGGAACTCGAGCTGGTCAGGCGTGAAGTCGAGGTCCATGATCCGGAATTCTAGGTGACACGACAGTCAGAAACAATGCGTCGTTCATTGGCGGCGATACATCGCTGCCAGCTGCTCGGTGCCACGGGCCAGCAGTGCCACGTCCGCTCCTACGAGCACGAAGCTCGCCCCGGCCGCCATGTAGCGGCGCGCCAGTGGCTCGCTGAACGCATTAACCCCGGCGCGCTTGCCGTGTTCCACGATGGTCGCCAGCGCGGTTTCTATGGCGCTCACGATGTCTGGATGCTCCGGCTGCCCAAGCTTGCCCATCGAGGCTGCCAGGTCGGCCGGTCCGATGAAGACGGCGTCCACTCCGTCGACGTCGGTGATCTCTGCGAGCTGTGCCAGACCGGCCACACTCTCCACCTGGACGGTCAACGACACGGCCGTGTCAGCGGTGACGAGATAGTCAGAAATGCGGTTCCAACGAGACGCTCGGGCCAACGCGCTGCCGACCCCGCGGATGCCGTTGGGCGGATAACGCGTGGCGGAAACCGCCGCGACCGCCTCACCGGGGCCATCGATCATCGGGACGATGATGTTCTGAGCCCCGATGTCGAGCAATTGCTTGATGAACACCGGGTCAGCCGAGGGCGGACGCACCAGCACGTCGACGTCCGGGTAGCCGGCCAACACCTGCAGCTGTTCGAGCGTGGTGCGCACATCGTTGGGCGCGTGCTCCTGGTCCAACAGCAGCCAGTCGATCCCGGACCCCGCGCAGATTTCGGTGACGTAACCGCTGCCTGAGGCCACCCACATGCCGATGCGCGGGTCGCCGTCGCCGATGCGCTGTGTCCACCCGTTTTTCACGATGCCTCCGAATCGAACGTCACCGACACCGTGCCCAGCGGTCCATAGTCGGCGACAAAGGTGTCCCCCGGTTCGGCGAACACCGGCTTGGTGAACGATCCGGACAGGATGACCTCGCCGCGTTCCAGCCAAACACCGTGCGGAGCAAGCCGATTGGCCAGCCAGGCCACGCCATTGCCGGGATGGTTGAGCACCGCGGCGGCCACCCCGGATTCCTCGATGGTGCCGTTGCGCAGCAGTAGGGCCGCCACCCAGCGCAAGTCGACGTCCAACGGGCGAAACACCCGCCCGCCCAGGACCAGACCGGCGTCCGCGGCGTTGTCGGCGATGGTGTCCACGATGGTGCGCAGATGACCGGTTTCGGGGTCCGACATCTGCACCCTGGCGTCGAGGATCTCCAGTGCGGGAGTCACGAACTCGGTGGCCCGCAGCACGTCGAACAACGTGACGCCTGGGCCGGATAGCTGCTCGCCCATTACGAACGCCAACTCGACCTCGACGCGCGGACGGATATAACGGCCCAGCGGTATGCGGCCGCCATCCTCGATGAACATGTCGTCGAACAGCGCGCCGTAATCCGGTTCGTCGATTGACACCGCCCGCTGCATCACCTTCGAGGTCAGACCGATCTTGCGACCCTTGACTTCTCGCCCGTCGGCGACCTTGAGCGCGACGAATGCCCGCTGCACCGCGTAGGCGTCCTCGATAGTCATGTCGGGATAGTCCAACGACAACTGCCGGATCGGCGTGCGGGTCTGCTCGGCCTCGTAGAGCCGCCGGGCTATGTCCGACAGCTCGTCCTCGGCGGGTCTGCTCATCTCGTAAGGAACTCGATCGCCGCGGCGTTGAACGCCTCGGGATCCTCGAAATGCGGCCAGTGCCGCACCGAGGGCATCTCGAACAACTCCGAATTCGGGATCAGGTCGGCGATGGTGCGCGCCGTGTCCTGATACACGCCGTGGTCCTTGCCCGATGCCACGATCATCACCGGCGCCTCGATGCCGCGCCAGTTGTCGTCGGGAATCAGGTTGCGGTGACGCACCTTCTCGTCCTGCAGGATCAGCAGCCGGTCGATGGTGTTGCGGGTGTCCTCGCGCCGATACACGGCCTGGCGTAGGCCGATGAGATCGGGCAGCCGATTGGCTTCGTCGGCGATCAGGTGGGCGAACACGGCGTGCAGCGATTCCCACGTCGGCTCGTTGACCGCCTTGGTTCGTTCCGTGCGGATGCGCGCCATGTTCGACGCCGAGGCTTCCCGTCCGGCCGGCGACATCAGGATCACTTTCTCCACCCGATCGGCGTGGCCGACGCAGACCGCGGACGCCACGAACGCCCCCAGCGACATGGCGATGAAGTTAGCCGACGCCATGCCGAAGTGGTCCATCACCCCCAATACGTGTTCGACGTAAACCGCGATCTCATAGTCGTAGTCCGGCTTTCCGGAGAACCCGTTGCCGACCATGTCGATCGCCACGCAGTGGAAGTGCTGCGCCAGTGCGGCGAGGTTGGGCGCGAACGTCTCCCAGTGCCCGCCGGTGCCGTGCAGCAGGATGGCGTGCGGCTTGTCCGGACCGCCGGCCTCGGCATAGCGGGTAGGGACGAGGACTCCGTTGACCGGGATGTCAATGAACCCCTGCCGGAACTCGAGCTCCTTGAGGTACATCCAGATGCTGCGGTAGTTCTCGGTGTCGACTCGACTCACATCGACCGCGTCGGCCGGTGCTGGTGCTGGTGCTTGGCTCATCATCACCTTCTCAAATCGTCGTATCTGACATACATGTCATCTGGCGCTGGCGTCGCCGTGCATGCGCCTCATCGTCGCACAAGCTCTATGTTCGCATGTAGGGAATGGCTCCCGCCGCTCGGCCTGCAAGTCATACGCCTAGCGTCATTCCGCTCCATTCCATTGATTCTGACACTTGTATGCGGTAATACTGGGCAGGTGAACACTCCGGCCGGACGCCGCGTCCTCGCCGACCTGGTCAACGAGTTCGCGGCCGTGCGGTTGTCGCTCGACGTCAACGGCAACGGCCCCCGCCTGCTCGTCGAGGACCTGGAGGGCGGCGAGCAGGTCTTCTTGTGCCCCTTGGAGTTGGCCAGTTTCACCATGGCCACCGCCGAAGACCGCGAGGATTGGATCAGGGTGGGCAATTACCGCGGCGAACGCGGCTCAACGGAGCGGCCGTGAGCGCCGCCGCCGACCTGGTGGGTCTGGGCATGACCGCGATGTCGCTGCGTCCCGGCGCGACGCCGCTCGAACTGGCCGTCAAGGCGAGCGCCGCCGCATTGGCCGACGCCGGACTCGAGCGGGCTGACATCGACGGGATCCTGGTCGGCTCGTCACAGGGGGTTCGGCCGGAACGACTGGGCGTCGGCTTCGCCGCCGCGGCCGGCTTCTCGGATCTGCGCCTGTTGGAGCACGTCGAGATCAAGGGCGCCACGACCATCGCCATGATCCAGCGCGCGTGCCACGCGATCGTCACCGCTGAGGCGGCAACCATACTGTGCGTGTTCGCCGACGCGCCCCTGGTGGCCGGCCGCGGCGCGGGCTCGACCTACGCGCACAGTGGCGGCAACGCTGGGGTGCGCGGACTGGAGCGGGCCTCGGGGCTGCTTGGCTCGGTCCCGACGTATGCGCTGCTTACCCACCGCTGGCTGCACGTCACCGGCACCCGCACCGACGCGCTGCGCTCCGTGGCCACCACGGCAAGGGCATGGGCGTGCGGCAATCCCGACGCGGTCAACCGCGAGCCGCTCGACGACGCCGGCTATGACTCTTCCCCGATGGTTGCCGAACCACTTCGACTGCTCGACTGTGCTCGGCCGGTGAACGGGGCGGTCGCCGTAGTGCTCACCGGGCGGCCCTCGGTCGGGGGCACCCGACTGCGGGTTCGCGGCACCGGGCGCGAACATCCGGTGCGCCGCCGTCGCGCGGGAGGCGAGTCGTGGTTCGGTGGCGGTGGCCGCGCGGTGCAGGACGCGCTCGACCAAGCCGGCATGGCCCGATCAGACCTGCACGTCGCCGAACTGTACGACCCGTTCTCGATCGTCACCCTGGTGTTGCTCGACGAATACCGTCTCACCGGTGACGTTCCGGCGGGTGCGTTCGTGCGTGACGGCCACACCGGGCCGGGCGGCACGCTGCCGATCAACACCGGCGGTGGTCAGCTGTCCGGTTTCTACCTACAGGGCATGACGCCGTTGGCGGAGGCGATGATTCAGCTGCGTGGCACCGGCGGGCAACGTCAGGTTCCCGGGGCCACGGTGGCACTGGTCGGCGGTATCGGCGGCCGAATGGACCACCATGCCGCGTTGGTGCTGGAGCGTGCCGCATGACCGCCACCGCGGTCGAGGACTGGCTGCTGGACAGCGCACTGGCGCCCGCCGCAGATGACGACATGCTGGCGCCGCTGTACCGAGCGGCCGCACGCAATGAGCTCGCATTGCCGTTCTGCGCGGCTTGCGCCCTGCCACTCGAGCTCGATCAAGAAGTCTGCGACCAATGCGGGAACGCCGAACAAGATTGGCGCACAGTTGATCCGCGCGGGACCGTACACGCCACGACGCTCATGCACCGGCGTGAGGCGGGCCTGGTGCGCAGCGTGGCGCCCTACCCCATCGTCGACGTCGAGCTGGCGAGTGGGCACCGGATTGTGATGACGACCGTGCAACCCGCGGACACCGCACCGCCCATCGGCACGGCGGTCCGCATCGGTTTCCGCCACCTCGGCGACATCGCCATCCCGGCCATCGACATCCTGGAGGACCAGTGACGACACTTGAATCCGCTCCCGCCGTCGACGACTTCGACGTCAGGACCGTCATACGCAGCGACCGCGTGCACGGGACCGTGTACACGTCCGCTGAGATCTTCCGACGCGAAATGGACACTATCTTCAAGACCGGATGGGTCTACGTCGCCCACGAGAGCGAGGTCAGCGAGCCGGGTGACTACCTCACCCGAATGATCGGCCACGACCCGGTCGTCGTCGCACGCGGTAAGGATGGCGTGGTTCGCGTGATGCTCAACCGCTGCACTCACCGTGCCAACAAGCTGTGCAACGCCGAGAAGGGCAACGCCAACTCGTTCCGGTGCCCGTATCACGGCTGGACATTCGGCAACACCGGTGCGCTGCAGGGTGTTCCGATGCGTGAGGGTTACGGCGAGGAGTTCAACAAGGTGCGTTCGGAGCTGAGCCTTGCCCAGGCGCCTCGGGTCGACAGCTACGGCGGATTCGTCTTCGCATCATTGGCGCCAGACGGTATCTCGTTAACCGAGCACCTTGGCAAGGCAACACGCGCCATCGACCGTCTGCTCAACCTGTCCCCCACCCGCGAGATCGACCTGCGGGCGAACTGGATGAAGCACTTGCACCACGCCAACTGGAAGATGGTGGTGGAGAACAACGTCGACGGTTACCACGCGCTGTTCACCCATGCCTCGGTGTACGACGCGATCAAGCCCGCCAAGGTGTCGCATGTCCCGACTAAGGTCGACGTGCTGGTCCGCGACCTCGGTAACGGCCATTCCGAGATCGACTACAGCGACGAATACCGGAAACTCGACGAGGAATTCGTCTGGTACGGCCGGATCCCGCGAGCCAAGCTCGCCGACTACGTCAGCGCGCTGGAGGGTGCGTACGGCCCCGAGCAGGCGCACGACGCACTGGTGGTGGGTCCACCACACACGTTGATATGGCCCAACCTCTTCCTCGCCGAGATGAACGTCATGTTCGTCGAACCGCAGGCGCCCGACCGGACCATCGCCTACACCACCGCGGTCCTGATACCCGGCCAGGATGCGTTGAACGAGCGCACGCTGCGCCGTTCCGAGGGGGCGATGGGTCCTGCGGGGTTCTTGATCGCCGACGACGGAGAGATCGGGATGCGCAACCAGGCCGGGCTCGCTGCCGAGCTGCCGGAGTGGCTGATGCTGGCCCGCGGCATAGAAAGCGATGTCGACGACACGACCGGAATCATCAACCGCGACAAGAGCGCCGAGACTCCCCAGCGCGGTTTCTACTCACACTGGGCCTCAGTCGTCGGTGGGAGAAGCGAAGCATGACCGTCAACTCCGAAGCCCAGTCACGTCCCGCTCTACGCGCGCTGCCCGCCCCCGAGATCCTGTCGTTTCTCTATCTGGAAGCGCGGCTGGCCGACGAGGGCCGCTACTCGGAGTGGGAAGCACTGTGGGCCGATGACGACGACACGGTCGAGTACCGCGTCCCAATGCACCCCGACGATGACCCGCGCACCACGCTGGCCTATATCAACGACAATCGGCGACGGATCAAAAGCCGGGTGGCTCAGCTCAACACCGGCAACCGGCACTCCCAGACACCGCCGTCGGTGATGCGGCGCGTGGTCTCCAACAGCGAGGTGGTGGAAACGGGCGCCGACTCCGTCACGGTGGAATCCAACTTCGCTCTATTCGAATACCGTCTACGTCAACGGTTCTGGGCCGGCCGGGTTATCCACACGATTCGCTTGTCACCGGACGGCCCCCGGCTAATTCGCAAGATCGTGCACCTGATCGACGCAAGCGGCCCTGTCGAGACACTCGCTTTCCTAATTTGAACGGACTTCATCTGATGCTCATCGGTGACATCGCAACCAACAACTCCCGCCGCTACCCCGACAAGCGTGCGCTGGTCGATGCCGACCGGGCGCTTACCTGGTCGCAGGTCGACGACAGAGCTCGGCGGCTCGCCGCCTTCCTGATCGGACGGGGGCTGGTACCGGGCGACCGGGTGATGGTGATCGCCCGCAACTGCATCGAATGGCCTGAGATCTCGTTCGGCCTGGCCAAAGCCGGGCTGATCACGGTGCCGGTAAACATCAGGCTGGCTCCCGACGAAGTCGCCCACGTCCGCGACGACTCCGGCGCACGAGCGGTGATCATCCACGCCGACCACTTGGACAAGTTCCTGGGCGAATTAACCGAGCTGGCACTGATACTGGGCGTGGGCGCGCACTCAATGCTCGGCACGAGCGAGTTGGTCACCGACTACGAGACGGCGCTGGCACAAGCGCAGCCCGGCGCCGAGCGCCGCGACATCACGCCGGACGACGTGGCGTTCATCTTGTACACCAGCGGTACCACCGGTCGCGCCAAAGGTGTGATGCACACTCATCGCGCCCTGCTCTACCAGGCGGCCGACACGAACCTGGTTACCGAGGCCAACCGCTCCGACGTCATGCTCGCGACGACACCGTTCTTCACTGCAGGCGGCATGGTCCGCACGGTGTCTTGGCTCTATCTCGGTCAGACCATGGTGATCCATCAGAGATTCGACCCGCAGGCGGTGATCGACGAGATCGAACGCAGTGCGATCACGTTCACGACGTTCATCCCGACGATGCTGCACCGGACGCTGGCGATCCTCGAAGATGGCCCACCGCGGGACATGTCGAGCCTACGGCGCATCTCCTATGGTTCGGCCCCAGTGCCGCCGGGCCTGGCACGTAAGGCGATGGACCTGCTCGGCTGCGACCTGCAACAGCGCTACGGGCTCACCGAATGCGGCGGACAGGCAACGATTCTCACACCGCAGGATCACCGCGATATCGTCGCCGGTAAAACCTCAATTGCGACTTCATGCGGGCAGGAAACCCCGATGTGCGTGATCCGCGTCATCGACGTCGACGGCAACGACGCCCCACCCGGCGACGTCGGCGAAATTGTGATCACCAGCCCCGCCAACGCGATCGGCTACTGGAACCGACCCGAACAGACGGCGGAGACGTTCCGGCCCGACGGGTTACGCAGCGGTGACTTGGGCTATCTCGACGAGGAGGGCTACCTGCACATCACCGGTCGCAAGACCGATCTGATCATCTCCGGCGGCTTCAATGTCTACCCGGCGGAGATCGAGCGGGTGATCGCGCAGCACTCCGATGTCGACATGGTTGCGGTGGTCGGGGTGCCTGACCCTGAGTGGGGTGAGACGCCGGTCGCCGCCGTGATTCCGAAATCCCACGTCGGCGATCAGGACGCACTGACTGCGGAACTGGCTGCGCTGTGCCGCGCCGAATTGGCCGGCTACAAGCAGCCGCGCCGATTCGTGTTCTGGCGTGAGTTCCCGTTGGGCCCCGCGGGCAAGGTACTCAAACGCGAGATCGCTAACCAGGTGAACCATGCGGTCGGGTCGGGTGGGAAGATGCCGGTATCGACCGGATCGACCGAGGAGCGACGATGATCGAGCAGACCGACCTTGCCACTATTGAATTCCAGGTCACCGACCACGTCGCCACCGTTGCGCTCAACCGGCCCGAGAAACTGAACAGCTTCACCGAACAGATGGCCGCCGAACTCGGAACAGTCTGGGCCCGAATCCGCGACGACGAGGACATCCGGGTCGCAGTGCTGTGCGCCAACGGCGAACGTGCCTTCTGCACCGGCATCGACGTGACCGAAGGCACTTGGTGGAAGCACCGACCGATCTTCAACCAGGAGGATCCGGGCGAACTACTGGGGCCGAAGGCACACAGGGTGTGGAAGCCGGTCATCGCGGCACTGCATGGGATCGTGGCCGGCGGCGCCATGTACTTCGTCAACGAGTGCGACTTCTCGATCTGCAGCGAGACGGCTACGTTCTTCGACCCACATGCCAACGCGGGCATCGTCTCGGCGCTGGAGCCGATGGGCATGCTGGCCCTCGGCGTGCCGTACGGCGAGGTGATGCGCTGGGCACTGCTCGGCAGCGAGGAGCGGATGTCGGCGCAGACCGCTCTGCGGATTGGGCTCGTGACCGAGGTGGTACCGGACGATCAACTACGCGTCCGCGCCTTCGAACTGGCCTCCGAAATCGCCGCGCGCAGACCCAATGGCGTGCAGGGCACCGTTCGCGCGATGTGGGAGGCCCGCGATCTGACCCCCAGTGTCGCCGCCCGGCACGGCAAGTTCTTTACCGACCTTGGCAACGCCGGGGCCACCCCGGACTCGTTGAACAACAAGAAGAAACCGCGCATTCGATGAGGACGCATGACTGACACCGCGACGGAGACGTTGGTCCACTTCGAGCTCTTGATCGGGGGCGAATCATCGCCCGCCGAGTCGGGATTGACCTACGACAGTGTCGATCCCTTCACCGGTATGCCGTGGGCACGCGTGCCCGACGGCGGGGCGGCCGATGTGGATCGCGCCGTCGCCGCCGCCCGTGCCGCGCTGAATGGACCGTGGGGTGCGCTCACTGCGACCGCCCGCGGCAAGCTGCTGCACCGACTCGGTGAGATCATCGCCCGCGAGGCCGAGCAGCTGGCCGAACTCGAGGTGCGTGACGGTGGCAAGCTGGTTCGCGAAATGGTCGGCCAGATGCGGTCGCTGCCGGATTACTACTTCTACTATGGCGGGCTGGCAGACAAGCTGCAGGGCGACGTCATACCGGTGGACAAGCCCAACTACTTCGTCTACACCCGCCATGAGCCCGTCGGCGTGGTCGGCGCGATCACGCCCTGGAACTCACCGCTGCTGCTGTTGACCTGGAAGTTGGCCGCCGGGCTGGCCGCGGGTTGCACGTTCGTCGTCAAGCCAAGCGATCACACCCCGACGTCGACATTGGCGTTCGCAAAGCTGTTCGCCGAAGCCGGTTTCCCGCCGGGCGTGATCAACGTCGTCACCGGCTGGGGTCCGGAGACGGGCGCCGCGCTGGCGTCGCACCCAGGCGTCGACAAGGTCGCGTTTACCGGATCGACGGCCACCGGCATTCACGTCGGCAAGGCCGCGATCGAGAACATGACCCGGTTCTCACTCGAACTCGGCGGCAAGTCGGCGCAGGTTGTGTTCGCCGATGCCGACCTCGACGCGGCGGCCAACGGCGTGATCGCCGGCGTGTTCGCCGCCACCGGCCAGACATGTCTGGCGGGCTCGCGCCTTCTCGTGGACCACAGCGTCGCCGACGCACTGGTGGACAAGATCGTCGCGCGGGCGGCGACCATCAGACTGGGCGACCCGAAGGACCCGTCGACCGAGATGGGCCCGGTATCAAACCAGCTGCAGTACGAGAAGGTGCTGTCGCACTTCGCTTCTGCCCGCGATCAGGGTGCGACCGTCGCCTACGGCGGGGAGCCCGCCAGCGACCTCGGCGGCTTCTTCGTCAAGCCAACGGTGCTGACCGGCGTCGACCCGTCGATGCGGGCCGTCGCCGAGGAGATCTTCGGACCCGTGCTGGCGGTGATGACCTTCGAAGACGAAGACGAAGCCGTCGCCGCGGCCAACGGCACCGAGTTCGGACTGGCCGCGGCGGTGTGGACCAAGGACGTCCACCGGGCGCACCGGGTGGCCGCCAAGCTGCGGGCCGGCACGGTGTGGGTCAACGCTTATCGAGTCGTCGCGCCTCATGTTCCGTTCGGTGGCATCGGCTACAGCGGCATCGGACGGGAGAACGGCATCGACGCCGTGAAGGACTTCACCGAGACCAAAGCGGTCTGGGTGGAGCTGTCCGGAGAGACTCGCGACCCGTTCACGCTCGGCTGAATCGACAAAAGGGAAAGACATGACGCTGAATCTCGCGGCCGCCGACAAGGTGCTGGCCGGACTGCGGCCGTTTCCGGTGGCAGTCACCACGATTGACGACGGAGTCGCTAACGGACTGATGTCGCTGTCGGCCGGCTCGGCCAGCATCGTGCCGGAGCTGCCACGCGCGACCGTCAGCCTGACCAAGTACAACAAGACCCACGACATGCTGGTGAACTCCGGCATTTTCGTGATGCACATGCTGTCGGCCGGCCCGCACGAGATCGAGAAGTCGATGGAGATCCTGATGACCCTCGGCGGCAGCTCGGGCCGGGACGGCGACAAGATCTCCAAGCTGCGGACCAAGCCGGGCGTCACGGGTGCGCCGATCCTGCTTGACGCACACAGCTACGTGGAATGCCGCATCACGGGGTCGCTGGACAACGACGAGAACACCATCTTTGTGGGTGATGTCGTCGCCGCGGAGGTGTTCAGCTCCGAGCAGCGGCTGCGGATCGGTGAGGCATGGGGCAAGTTGCCGCACGAATGGATCGAGCAGTACGAGGCCAACCACGAGCCGCAGCTGCAGAGTGCACGCGACCTGCGGGCTGCTGCTGCGGCACGGGTCTGATGTCCGAAGGGCCTTCTGGCGCATGGCAGCTGCCGGAAGAATTGGTGATGCTGCGCGATACGGTGCGGCGGTTCATGGATGCGCATGTGCATCCCGTCGAGGAGAAGCTGGACCACGACACAGTCGGGCTACCCCGCGAACAGCTCGTCGCGCTGCAGGCAAAAGCCAGGGAGGCCGGACTGTGGTCACTGCAGACGCCCGAGGAGTACGGCGGCGCCGGGCTCAGTGTCCTCGGCCAAGTGGTGGTCGCCGAGGAGGCAGCGAAATGCCGGATGGGGGCCTTCTTTCCGGCCCTCGGAGCCTTCGGCGGCAACCCCCCCAACATTATGTTCAAGGCGACACCCGAACAGTTCGAAAAGTACGCCCGACCTGTCATCGATGGGATCATGTCCAAGGCGTACACCGCGATCACCGAGGGTTCCGGTGGGTCGGATCCGGCGCGGGCGATCAAGCTCAAGGCGACGCGTGACGGCAGCAGCTACCTGCTCAACGGCTCGAAGATGTGGATTTCACATGCTCCCGACGCCGATTGGGGGGTGGTGTATGCCCGCACCGGCGAGGGGCGCCAGGGTATCTCGGCTTTCATTCTCGAAAAGGACACCCCAGGAGTCACGTTCAGCCGGATCCCCGTGATGGCGTCCTTCGCCCCTTACGAGCTGCACTTCGACAACGTTCGGCTCCCGGCCGAACAACTGATCGGCGACGAGGGACAGGGCTTTTCGTTAGCCGGGGAGTTCCTGGTGCACGGCCGCATCGTGTACGCCGCCGGGCCGATCGGCATTGCGCAGAGCGCGCTGGACATGGCCTGCCGATGGGCCAGGGACCGAGACGTGTTCGGCGGCAGGCTGGCTGACAAGCAGGGCATCCAGTGGATGCTGGTGGACAGTGAGGTAGACCTGCGGGCCGCACGGCTGCTGATGTACCAGGCCGCATCGAACGCCGACCTCGGACGCGACGTCCGGGTGGATGCGTCGGTGGCCAAGATGTTCGGAACCGAAGCAGCCTACCGAGTTCTGGACCGGTGCATCCAGATTCACGGCGCGCTGGGAATCTCTACCGAACTGCCGCTGGAGCGATGGTTTCGCGACCTGCGCGTCAAGCGTCTGGGCGAAGGTGCGACGGAAGTCCAGCGCGAGATCATTGCGCGATCGCTGGTGCGATAGCCGCGGCGACAATGGAGCTGAAAGGGACCGAAGTGCAATACAACCTGATGTTTCCGATGCGGGCCGTCAAGCACTGGAACCGGTGGTGCGAGGGCGTAGACATCGGTGAGATCGCCCGACTGGTGGAAGATGCCGGCTTCGATGGCTTTTCCATGTCCGAACACCCCTATCCGGATCGGGAGTGGCTGGCCCGCGGCGGCCACCACGCTTTCGATCCGTTCGTGTCGCTGAGCTTCGCCGCGGCCGCCACCACAGGCATCCGATTGATGACCTACATTCTGGTGTCGGGTTATCGCAACCCGTATCTGACGGCCAAAGCGGCCGCGAGCTTCGATCTGCTCTCGGGTGGTCGGTTCACATTAGGCACGGGAGCCGGGTATCTCAAGGCCGAATTCGAAGCGCTAGGAGCCGATTTCGATCGGCGAGGCGCACTGCTCGACGAATCGATCGCGGCGTGGAAGGCGACGTGGGCGGGCGTCGATCATGACGGGCCGGAGTTCGGGGTGAGCGGTCACGTCGCGCTGCCGCCGCCGCTGACGACGGGTGGTCCCCCTATCTGGATCGGCGGCAACGGCGCCGCCGCGCAACGCCGTGTCGTCGAGGTCGCCGACGGCTGGATGCCGATGGCCGCGTCGGGCGAGATGGCCGCGATCACCCGCGCCCGCCCACTCGAGGACATCGACACGCTTGGTGACTGGATCGCGAGGGTGAACAAGCAGCGGGCGGAAGCGGGCCGCGGCGCTGCTGACGTCGCCTTCGTTCCGTTCGAAGCGCACCTGCTCGCCAGCGGCAACTGCACGGGATTCTGCGCCGCGGTGCAGCCGCGGCTGGACGCCTACGCCGAGGCGGGTGTCACGTGGATCACCATCGAGCCGGCCAGCAGGAGCTACACCGACTTCCGGACCGACATCGACATGCTGAGCTCCCAGTTGATCAACCCCCGATGAACGGCGCCGCCAAGTCCCTGCCCGACCTCGTGCTCGTGCACGGCGGCGAGCACGCCGGTGACTGCTGGGATCTCGTCGTCGCCGAATTGCGCCGCCAGGAACCCGAATTGCGCACTCTCGCAGTGGATCTGCCCGGACACGGCAACAAGCCAGGCGACCTCGCGACCGTCACGATCGCCGATTGGGTGGACTCTGTCGTCGCGGACATCGAGGAAGCGGGTCTCGGTGACATCGTGATCGTGGGCCACTCGATGGCGGGTGTGACCGTCCCCGGCGTCGTCGCCAAGCTCGGTTCATCGCGCGTCCGTGAGATGGTTCTCGCGACGGCATTCGTACCGCCTCAGGGTTCGGCCATCGCGGACACGCTCGGTGGCCCGCTGGCGGTCTTCGCGCGGCGCGCCGCCCGAATCGGCAGACCCATGAAGATTCCGGCACCGGCGGCGCGGTGGGCGTTCTGCAACGGCATGACCGCCGCGCAGCGCCGACTGACGATGTCGAAGTTGCATGCTGAATCCGCGCGGGTGCCCGGGGAGCCGGTGGATCGCAGCGGACTGCCCGCCGATGTGCCGCGCACCTGGATATTGACCACCCGAGACCGCGCCCTTTCGGTGGCGTCGCAGCACGCGAGCATCGCCGCGCTCGGCGGCGTGGAAACCGTCATCCCGGTTGATGCCTGCCACGAGGTGATGTTCAGCCATCCAGAACGATTGGCACAGATACTGATCGAGCGATGCCGGTTACGGGGGGTAGGGATCAGGTGACGGATTCATCGCCGAAGGCCGCCCGCCCTGCGCCGACGTGCTTCTTCGTCACCGACGGAAAATACTATGTGCCTACTCCTTTGGCGAGAGGGCCATGGGGTCCGTCGCTCAGCGGCAATTACATCGGTGGGTTGTTGGGGCGAGCGGTCGAGCAAGAAGTCGACGATGTCGACCTTCAGCCCGCCCGGCTGACCGTCGACCTGCTCAGGCCGGTGGCGCTGCAACCACTGCAGATGCATTCCTCGGTTGCGCGTGACGGCCGCCGACTTCGACTGGTCGACGCGGTCATGACTCAGAACGACGTGATCGTGGCGCGGGCCAGCGCATTGTTCCTCCGCCGCAGTGAGCACGCCGTGGACACCGTGTGGACGTCACCCGTCACGATGCCCGCAGTGCCGGCGGAGCCCGACGTGCTGAATGACGATGTCCCGATGGTGTTTCACTCGTTCGGCCGGGACCCGGTCGCGGGAAGTCCGGGTGTCGGCATCAAAGAGTGGCGACACCACGGCCAGAAATTCGCGTGGATGCGGGAGACCAAGTTTCTCGTCGATGACGAGCCATTATCGCCTTTCACTCGCGCCGTCATGGCCGGAGACGTCACCAGTTCGCTAACCAATTGGGGTACTGAGGGATTGCAGTTCATCAACGCCGACTACACGATCACGCTCAGTCGCCTGCCGGAAGGTGTCTACATCGGATTGGCGTCGGTGACCCACTACAGCCATGCGGGGGTCGCCACTGGGGTGGCGACCCTGTTTGACGAAACCGGGCCGATCGGCAGCGGGATGGCAACGGCGTTGTCGAACCCGGGATTCACGCCACCACCGTCAATGGTGGTGAGCTGACCGGAGCTCAGGTGATGGCACCTTCGAGCTTCAGTTCGATCGAGTCGTGGTCGTCCATGCCGAGTTCCCGCAGCACCTCGTCGGTGTGTTCGGCGAACATCGGCGCGCGCTTCATGTGGGCGGCAGCTTCGTCGAACTTCACCGGGTTCGCCACCAGCCGTTGATGATTGCCCTGGGCATCCCTGACGTCGGCAATACGCCCGTTGGCGATCAACGACTCGTCGTGGGCGACCTCCCAGGCGTCCTGCACCGGAGACCACTGGCCCTTGAGAATGCTCAGCAGTCGCGTGCACTCGTCGAAGGTCCGCGATCCGATCGCGTAGGGGTCGCTGTGCCCGAAGGCGGCGATGGAGACCACGACCAGTACCGGGCGGCGCTGCCGCATGACCGCGGGACCGACACCCAGGTCGGGCAGCCTTCCGGGGGAAAGGGATTCGACGACGGTGTCGGCGCGATCCACGAGTGACAGCAGCTCCGCTCGACCCTCTTTGGTGGTCAGGTCAAGGACGACGCCCCGTTTGTTGGCGTGCGGTAAGAAAAGGCAGTCCGAGACCGTCATGTCGCGGGTGTGCGCGTCGAGAGGCGAGTCCCTCGGGCGACTCGATGAGCACCACGTCAGCGCCCGGTTCGGCCAGCAGGCGTGTCGGCGCACTGACGATGCGGGAGAAGCGTTCAGCCGCTTACGCGTTCGGGGGCTTAACCGGTCATCCGTTGCGGATCGCCTCAGCGAGTTTCCCGGGCGCATCGATCATGACAAAGGCGGAGCAATCCGGGATCTCGATCAACGCGGCATGTGGAAACGCGTCGCGTAGCCGGCGAGCATGGTCGAGGGGGAACAGTTTATCCTCGGTGCCCCACGTCAATGTGACTGGTCTGTCGAACGCCTTGATCGCAGGTGCGGCACGCAGAGTCAGCGCCGGATCCAGTGAGGCGGTCACCATGACTGCGTCGCGACGGGCCGCTCCACTGGTGGCGAACGCACCGAAGATCTCCCGTTGCCGCTCGCGGGAGGGCGGGTGCTTGGACACCGCCTTCAGGAAGAAGCTCTGCCCTGGTCCAGTGGCCAACAGGCGGACAATTCCTCCACCCACCCGGGAGCTGAGACGGCACAGCTTGACGATCTGAGCGAAGGAGCCAGGCGGAAAGTGTTCGTAGCTATCGCAATTGGTGAGTACCAGACGGGCGATGCGGGATGTGTCCAGACCTGGATCGCCCAGCGATGCCAGCACCAGTCCACCACCGGTGTCGTTGGCCACCACGGTGACGTCGGTCAGATCGAGGGCTTCCATGAAGTGGACGATGCGCCGCGCTGCCGCCTCAGCGCCCAGGTCGGCGCCGCCGGTGGGGGTGCTGTGGGCGCCCAGCGGCCAGGTCGGCGCGATGCAGCGGAAGCCCTCCCCTAGTTCAGCCACGACGTCGTTCCACACCGCGCCGGTGACATAGACGCCGTGGACGAAAAGGATCGTCGAGCCCGTTCCGCTGTCGGTATATTCGATGTCCACGTTGTCTACTCGTACTGTCTGGGTTGTCACGTCGACTCTCCTGTGTTCAGTGGCCACGAAAATTTGGGGTGCGCCGCTCGCGGAAGGCGCGTGCCCCTTCTCTGAAGTCAGCGGTCTCGACCAACGCCAACTGCCCCTCGGCTTCGATAGCTTGCACCGGCTCGAGCTCGGCCAGGGTCGCTGCGGCCAGCGCACGCTTCGTCCAGCCGAACGCCAACGTTGGACCGCCGGAGACCGACCGCAGCACGTCGGTCAGCACCGACTCGTATTCGTCCGCGGAAGTGATGTGCGAGATCATCCCCCATTCGAATGCGGTTGCAGCGGAGATCTTTTCCGCGGCCATGGCCATGCGAGCGGTGCGCGCTCGACCAATCAGCAGTGGCAGCAGCGCGGACGCACCCCCGTCCGGCATCAGCCCGACCCGGGTAAAGGCCAACTGAAAGTACGACGCTGGCGCGGCCACCACCAGATCGCAGGCGAGCGCCAGCGCACACCCGAAGCCAACGGCCGCTCCATGGACACCGGCGATCACCGGCTTGGGTAACGAGGTGATCGCCCGGACCACCCGGTTGGCGGCATCAGCGGCGCCCGCAGTGTCACCGCCGGTCAGGTCGCCGCCGGAACAGAATGCTCGACCGGCACCGGTGAGCAGCACCGCGCCGTCGTGCTCGACCGAGATGCCGTTCATCGCAACGGGATCATAGGCCGAGGTCGCGTCCGATGATGTCCTTCATGATCTCGGTGGTGCCACCGAAGATCGTCATGATGCGATTGTCCATATAGTCGCGCGCGACGCGGTATTCCGTCATATAGCCATAGCCGCCGTGCAACTGTACGCAGCCATCGATCACCTTCTTGGCGGTCTCGGTGCACCACCATTTTGCCTTCGATGCCTCGACTGCGGTGAGTTCCCCGTCCACTACCGCCTGGAGGCACCTGTCGATGTATTGCTCGCCGATCTCGAGCTCGGTTTCCATCTCGGCTAACAGGAATCGGTTGTGCTGGAAGCTGCCGATCGACTGGCCGAAAGCCTTGCGGTCCTTGGCGTACTGCAAGGTCTGCCGCCAGGTCTCGCGTGCGCCGGCGATGGCTGAGATCGCGATGGACAACCGTTCCGACGGAAGGTTGTGCATCAGGTGATAAAAGCCGCGTCCCTCTTTGCCCAGGAGGTTCGCCGATGGCACCCGAACGTTCTCGAAGGCCAGCTCGGCGGTGTCCTGGTAATGCAACCCCATCTTTTCGAGCTTGCGGCCGCGACTGAAGCCCTCCATGCCCGCCTCGACCACGAGCAATGTGAAGCCCTTGTGACCGGCCTCGGGGTCTGTGCGGCATACCACCACTACCAGATCGCAGTTGATGCCGGACGAGATGAATGTCTTGGCGCCGTTGATGATCCAGTCGTCACCGTCGCGGACGGCCGAGGTGCGGATCCCGGCCAGGTCGCTGCCCGCGCCAGGCTCGGTCATCGCGACGGCGACGATCAGTTCGCCGCTGATGATGCCCGGCAGCCAGCGCTCCTTCTGCTCATCGTTGGCCAACGACGAGAAGTACGGGCCCACAACGTCGTTTTGCAGGCTCAACGACGGCGACGGCCCTCCGTATCGGGCGATCTCCTCGTCGATGACCGCGTTGAACCGGAAGTCGTCGACTCCCCCGCCGCCGTACTGCTCGGGCATGTTGAACCCGATCAACCCGTATTTGCCGGCGGCGACGAACGCCGAGCGGTCGACGATGCGGTCGGCTTCCCAACGCTCGGCGTTTGGCACGAGTTCACGCTCGATGAACTGCCGGACCGTCTCGCGGAATGCTTCGTGCTCCGGCTCCAGAACTAGTCTTTTCATGTGGTGATCTCACTCTCCATACAGTCGTCGCATTTCTTCACCGACTTTGCCAGAAACTCGCGAAACGACCTGTGCTCCCCGCCTTCGCAGATCGGCATCCGGGATCGGCAGCACAACAGCACCGGTCGCCTTCGACGGCAGCAACACCTTGGCGGTGCCTCGCGTGGTGGTTTCGCCCCGCTGGCTGGTGGCGAAGACGTCCAGCGACACTGGGTCTTCAGCCCCCTCTCCCTTTGAGGTGACCGTACCAGTGCAGCGGTGCACGTCTCCGTGGTAGTTGAAGCCGCGTAGTTGCAGATCCATCTCAGCCAGCCAGCCGTCGTCACCGATCCAGTTGGTCAGCAGGTGGCTTACCCACGCCGCGCGCATCTGACCATAGTCGTACGGCGCCGGAATACCAAGTGCCTGAGCGCGTTCGGCATCCCAGTGCAGTCGTTGCACGACGTCGGGGACGCCATACTCATCCTGCTGGTAGAAAGCGGGCATCCGCCTGCGTAATTGGTGGGCGAATTTCAGCGGCCCCACGCCGTAGCCGCCCCAGCCCCACCCCATGTGCATCGAGATGATGTCGACGACAGTCAACGGGCCCTTGATGATTCCGGGGAGTTCGTCGCCCACCGAGACGTCCTCCCACCACTGGGGATCAGCGCCTCGCCGTCGCTCTGCCTCGTACTCCTCCTCGACCTGGGCGAACTCCTCGGGAGTCCAGTGCTTGCGCGCGATGTCCTTAAGCTTCCCGGACTTCTTCGAGCCGTGACGCTCGGCGGTGATGTAGGACTCGTCGCGGGTCGCGATCGGGTTGCCGTCGACGTCGACGTAGAGGTAACGGTAGGTTTCCTTGACCGAACGCCCACCGGAGAATTCGCTTTCCTTCACCTGGACGTCGAGGGTGTAGTTCTCCGCTAAGACCGGCCTGCCCGCGTAGATCGGGCGGTACCACGTCCACTTCACCCCCGAGTAGTACTTGCCGGTCCCGCGAAACAAACCGCGGAACAGTTTCTTCCGCTCCGGATCGGTGAACTTGGGGGTCTGATCCAGGCCCGTCGCGATCGGGAAGGTCGGCGACGCGATCTGTCCGTGCCAGCGTGTCGACGGCCCGTACGTCGGGTCGTGGAACAACGGGTTGTCGTCACCGCAGCCGAAGGCGAAGTGCGTGATGGCGTCGGCCGACGGCAGCTTGTTCCACGCTTCGTCGCGCTGGTGAACGGGAATTCCGATCTGCCCTTTGGCGCGTTCGATGTCCTCGTCGGTGATGCGGCCCTCTTCGGCGGCCGCGTCGGCGGTGTGCTTGTCTGTGGTGGTCATCGGTCCTCCTAGAACTTCAGCATTGCGCCGGCGTCGACCTTGAACTGCAGGCCCGTTACGTACCGGGACTCGTCAGAGGCCAAGAAACAGACTGCGTTCGAAATATCCGAGGCTTCGACGTAGGGGGTGGGCATCGCCTGCATGGCGGGGAAGGCCAGCAGGGCGTCGTCGCGGCTCGGCGCCTCGAGGTCTGGTCGGAACTGCCGGTACATCGGCGCACTGTTGAGCATGTCGGTGTTCACGTTCGTCGGATGAATGACGTTGGCGCGGATGGATTGTGGAGCGAGCTGTGC
Organism: Mycobacterium sp. 5-140-3-2; assembly: GCF_035666375.1. Classification (NCBI taxonomy): domain Bacteria; kingdom Bacillati; phylum Actinomycetota; class Actinomycetes; order Mycobacteriales; family Mycobacteriaceae; genus Mycobacterium; species Mycobacterium sp. 5-140-3-2. The sequence goes on along the minus strand of NZ_CP142025.1, from coordinate 1,781,622 downwards.
GGCGAGCTGCAAGGTGTAGGAATCCACCAGCTGTTTGGCGTAGCTGTAGCCTGCGCCGCCCGGGCCCTGCGGGCCGCCGGCGCCGGGGGGCTGGGCGGCTGCGATGAGGCCGGCGGCCGATCCGGTGGTGATGATCGACGCGCCGGACGTCAGGTACGGCAGCGCGGCGTGGACGGTGTTGATGACGCCGACGAAGTCGACGTCGAAGGCATCGGCGAAGGCCTGAACCGGCAGATGAGCGCCCAGCGGGCAGATGCCGGCATTGGCAACTACCACGTCGAGTTTGCCGAATTCGGCGACCGCGTTGGCGAGTTCGCGGCTCACGGCCGCCCGGTCTCGCACGTCGACCTCGGCGGTGTAGGCCTTGCGGCCGGTCTTCTCCACCTCCAGACCGGCTTCCTCGAGATCACGCGATGTCGCCAGTGGGTATTCGTTGGTCTCGATGTCGTGACAGATGTCGAAGAGGATGACGTCAGCGCCCTCCTCGGCCAGCTTGACGGCGTGGCTGCGGCCCTGACCGCGGGCTCCTCCGGTAACCAGAACCACTTTGTCCTGCACTCGACCCATTTCAGCGTGCCTTCCATACGGGTTGACGCTTCTCTGCGAAGGCCAACGGACCTTCCTTGGCGTCCTCAGACTTCAACAACTCGGTGAATTCGCGAAGCGTGCGTTCCCACTTGGGTTCCTCCGCGCCGATGATCCCGTCGTCGGCACCGTAGGCGACCCGCTTGCTGGCTTGCACCGACAACGGCGCGTTGCACGTGATCCGCTCGGCGAGTGCCAGGGCGGCTTCCACGACGGTGCCGTCCGGCACTACCTCATTAATCAGGCCCCACCGCAAGGCGTCGGAGGCTGTCATCGGCTCACCTGTCAACACCAACTCCAACGCGACCTTGCGTGGCAGCTGCTCGACGATCCGGAACACGCCGCCCGCACCCGCCATCAGGCCGCGTTTCACCTCAGGCAGTCCGAAACTCGCACTCTCGCAGGCGATCACCAGATCGCTGGCCAAGGCGAGCTCTGAGCCGCCGCCGAGCGCGGTGCCGTTCACTGCGGCGATGGTGGGTTTGTCGATGAAGTGGTGCACGTAACCGGCGAAGCCCCATTCGGGGTGCTCGGCGTGGTAGAGGTTCTCACCCCGTGAGATGGCCTTGAGATCCGCGCCGGCACAGAATGACTTGTCGCCGGCACCGGTGATGACGACGGCCCACACCCCGGGATCGCGCTGCGCCTCCTCGAGCGCGTCACCCACGGCCGTGCTGACCGCGCCGTTGACGGCGTTGCGCGCATCTGGCGGTCGATGGTGATGAGCGCGACGTTGCCCCGCCGCTCGACGACGGCGGCTTGGCGGGTCACCTCTGTCAGGGTTTCAGCCACGATGTCTCCTTCCGATTGGATTGGCAGTGCCGGAGTTCAGCCTGCGGCGGCCGGTTGACCGATCGGCACGCCAAGGTCCTCGAGCAGTGCGATTAGACGCCGACGATCGACCTTGAGTGCCGCTCCACGAGGCAACTCGTCGACGACGAAGATGCGGGCCGGCACCTCATAGGGCGTCAGTGTGGCCCGACAGTGTTCCCGGAGCGCCTCGCCGTCGGCGGCGGCGCCTGGGCGCAATTCAACTGCGGCAACCGGAATCTGGCCCAACCGCTGATCCGGCATGGGCGCGACGGCGGCATCTGCCACCGCCGGGTGCGCACGCAATGTGCGGACGACCGTCTCCGGGGACACCTTGAAACCGCCGCGCACGATCACGTCGTCCGCGCGGCCGTCGATGTAGAGGAAACCATCTTCATCGAGATGCCCTAGGTCACTGGTCGTGATCCAGTCTCCGGCGCCGCCGGCCTGCAGTGTGGCGACCTGCAGCCTGCCGGTGACCCCCCGGCTGACCGCAGCGCCATCGTCGTCGACGACCCGCAACCGCACACCGGGAAAGGCGCGTCCGACGCTGCCCTGCTTCTCGGTCCATCGCGCGTGGAAGTCCTTGACCGTCCATCCGGCCACCGCGCCGGAAAACTCGGTCGCCCCATAGACGACCAGGATCGGGATCTGGTACCGCTGGTAAAACGCGTCGACCAGCTCGGGATCGACGTGGCTGGTGCCCGCGTTGATGGCGCGGATGCTCGCCAGATCCTCGCGCGGAATGTCAGAGTCGAGCACCGATCGCATGGCCGCCGGGGGCAGCCCTGCCACCGCGGGCCGATACTGCTTCACCACGGCGTGCCAACCCGGCACCGTGAATCGATCGAGCATCGCGATCGGCCGGGCCGCGACCAGAGACTGCAACAACGACCAGAGCCCGCCAATGTGCACGATCGGCAACGTCACCAGGCCGACCGCTCCGGTCAGCGGCGGCTTGGTTCTCACTTCCGGACGATCGTTGTGCCGCAACGCCGAAGCCAGGGAGGCCTCGAGCTGCGCGCGGGTCAGGGGGATGCGCTTCGGGACACCCGTCGTGCCCGAAGTCAGCATCTCGATGGCTACCGCTGGATCACCGCTCACCGCTTCCGTCGTTCCCCGTACCTGCAGCTCGAGTTCGCCGTCGTCGAGCCTCCAGCCGGTCGCCCCGAGATCGGCGACGACGCGGTTGAACACCTCGTCGGACCACAATGCGGCAGGCGCAAGGACGAAGGGAGCGGTGGACGCCGCGAGGTCGTCGCTCAGCCGGTCCGGCGGCTGGAGCGGGCTGATGGTTACCAACGTGCGTCCGCCCCGAAAGATCGCGATGAGCGCCGCGACAGACTCCATTCGATTGGATAGCACGACGGCGACTCGGCCGCCGGTCTGACACCCAGCGGCGGTCAGTTCCTGGTCGATCCGCTCGGTGAGTGACCGAACGGAACCCCAAGACGCCCAGCGTCCGTCGCACTCCAACATGCGGTCGCCGTCGTCGGCGTCCCAGAGCCGTCCCAGCGCATCGTCAATGCTCGTCATCGTGACTTTCCGGATCGACTTCCGCGGCGGATAGCCGTTCTCCTGAACCTAGTGGACATGGTTTACTAGGTCAACTTTGTGAAAGGTTTTGCGATGGACTTCGGCTTGACGGACGAACAGGATCAACTCGCCGCGGCGGAGCGGGCCTGGCTCACCAAAAACGACCCCATCGCCAGGGTCCGCGCGACGCTGGACGCGGCTGCGGTCACCGTCGATCCTGCGGCGGTCGCGCATGCGGCGGAATCGGGTCTTCTGGAGCTGCTCACTGCCGAAATGGGCGGCACCCATGTGGATCTCGCCATCCTCACCGAGGAGCACGGATACGCGGCCAGCTCGCTCCCGGTTGCGGATCTCAATATCGCGGCCTGGCTGCTCGACCACGTCGACTCGCCCGCCGGAGACGGCGAACTGACCGGATTGACGCTCGGTCCCGACGCCATTCTCGATGGCGATGCGCTGCGGCTGAGCGGTGTCACGCGCCCGGTGCCGATGGCCGCCGATATGGACTCCATCGCGGTGGCAGGCCACGTGGACGACGGCGAGTACCTGGCGGTCCTGAATGCCCCGACGCTGCCGGGCATGTCGACGCTCGACCTGAGCCGTTCGTGGGCACGCCTGGACCTCGACGCGACGATCGCCGACTGGACGCAGCTGCCTGCCGGCACGCTGGCCCTGCTGCGCGACGCTTTGGCGGTGCACCGGGCGTTCGACGCATTGGGCGCGGCGGCCCGACTGCTCGACATGACGGTGTCTTACGCCAAGCAGCGGGAGCAGTTCGGCGCGCCGATCGGGTCGTTCCAGGCAGTCAAGCATCACTGCGCCGACATGGCCGTCGCGGTGGAGGCCGGCCGGGCCACGCTGTGGGCCGCACAGGTTGCGCATGATCTCCGAACTACCGCCGGCGATGGTGTAGGCCCGAGCGTACAACCACTCGTCCTGCCAGCGGCCGCCGTCGAGAACGTCCGGGTCGCCCTCCACCAAAACGCCTGCCTCGCCGCCGAGTTCGACTGCGAAGCGTGCCATCTCGAGATTCAGCTCGCTGAACATCAGCTTGGCCATCGCGCCGTCGTGCAGGCGCTCGGTGCCACGCAGCCAACGCGTGAGATTGGCGTACGTCAGCGCGGACAGCGCCTCCACCTCGGCGCTGAACTCGCCGATCCGATCACGGATCCGGTCGTTGTTGATCGCGAGGCGACCGTCGACGGTGAGGTGCGAGGCGAGTTGCACCAGTGCCTCAATGGCCAGCCTCAACTTGACGACCGCAGCGCCCACGCTGGTACGTTCATGCCCCAACGTGGCGTTTGCGATCGCCCAGCCCTGTCCCGGTTCTCCGATCATCGCCTCGGCCGGCACCTCAACGGAATCGAAGAAGACCTCGTTGAAGTCCGAGGTGCCGGTCAGCTCGCGCAGCGGGCGCACCGTGATGCCCGGGCTGGACATGTCGAGGATAAACGCACTGATGCCTTTGTGCTTGGGGACGTCGGAATTGGTGCGCGCCAACAGATATCCGTAGTCGGCCCAGTGTCCGTCGGTGGTCCACACCTTCTGCCCGTTGACGGTATAGGTATCACCGTCGAGCACAGCGCGGGTACGCAGCGACGCCAGGTCGCTTCCTGCACCGGGCTCGCTGAACAATTGGCACCACAGCTGTCGACCCGCGCGGATCTCGGGCAGATGCCGGCGGCGCTGGTCATCGGTGCCGTGGTGGATCAGCGCATGCGATGCCAGCGCGTTACCGCTCGGCACGCCCGGCACCGCGGCCCGGGCCAGCTCCTCGCCCACCACGATGGCGTGTTCAGCGGAGCGGTCATCGCGGCCGCCGAACTCCACGGGCCAGTCGGCGCCGACGTAGCCGGCTTCGAACAGACGCGCCGTCCAACCCTGAAGCGCCTTGAGTTCGGCTTCATTCTCGGCGCTGCGCACGCCCGCCCGCGGCGGTATGGGCGGTGCATGCTCCGCAATGAAAGCCCGCACCTCCGCGCGAAAGACCTCCAGTTCGGGACCCATTCCGTATTCCACGTCTCCGTCTTCCTGTTCGATACGAACGTCTCAGCGCCTCAACGTTATTCGGAGCGCTGTTGTCGGTTTGGCGCCAACAGTTCGCCGGCCGCCCGGTCTCGCAGCGCGTCGGCACGGCCGACCAACACGGAGTTGGCCCGAGCGCGGCGCAGCAGCAAATGGATCGGGTGCTCCCAGGTGAAGCCGATGCCGCCGTGGATCTGCAGCGCACCCTCGGTGGCGGCGACACCGGCATCGAGTGCGGCCGCGGCGGCCAAATCTGCCAGGTAACCCGACTCCTCGAGGTCGGACTCGGCGGCCTCGAGGATCTGGCTGCGGGCGCCCTCGAGTGCGACCAGCATGTCGGCGCACCGGTGCGAAACGGCCTGGAAGCTGCCGATGGGGCGGCCGAACTGATGCCGTTCGCGTGCCCACTGAACGGCCATCGCCAGCGCGCGCGACGCAACCCCAACGGAATCCGCGGCCACGGCCAGGGCCGCCCTGCGGTGCGCCGCGGCCAACATCCGAGGCACATCGGTTCCGTCGGCCAGCACCTCCCCCGCCGCCCCGCTGAAGGTCACCGCGCCGATGGTGCCGGTGAGGTCGAGCGGCTGCTGGGCCGTCACCTCAGCGCCGTCGGCGGATGCGTCGACGGCCACCAATACCTCACCCACCCCGGTTGCGACGCGAGCCAATGCCACGAGCACCTCGGCGTGTGGTGCTCCCGCCACGATCGGGACCACACCGGAGAGACCAGTTCCGTCCCACTCGGGCAGCTCAGGGCCGCTGGTCACCCAGCCGTTGTCGTTCACGGGTACGGCGAACGCCGCCGTTGCACCGCCCGTGATTCGCTGGACCAAAGCCTTTGCGCCGCAATGTAACGCGACGTCGAGCCCGATCACGGTCGGGACTAGCGGCGCCGGGGCCAATGCCTTCGCGGCCTCTTCGACGGCCGTGTACAGCAACCGCGGTCGGGCGCCGGCGCCGCCCAAGGCTTCATCGACGGCAAGGCCCGGTAGGCCGAATTCGACGAGCGCCGACCACACTTCGGGCTCGGCCGCATCGACGGGACGCTTGCGGTCGAGCAATGCTGCTTCGTCCACTTTGGCCCGCAATGTCGCCGCCAGCACCTCGCGCAGCTCGCGTTCATCTTCCTCGGGCACGGCGAGCGGGGCGCCGGGCGTGACGGCCGCTTCCCGGGTGCCCTCGCCGCGGTGTGACGGCAGCCCGAGCACACTCTCGGCGATGGTATTGCGTTGGATCTCCGCGGTGCCCGCGCCGATCGTGGTCGCACGGCTCATCAGATAGCCGAACGTCCAGCGCCCCTTGTCGACGGCGTCAGATGCGCGGCTACCCAGCGCCGCATAGGGACCGGCCGCGCGCAGGGCGAGCGCGTGCATGTGCTGCTCAAACTCCGACTTCACCAATCGGTTCACCGACGCCACACCGCCGGGATCCTCGCCGCGCAACACCGCGGCCAGCGCGCGGGCGCTGTTGGCGGCGATGGTGCGGACCCCGGATTCCAGGCGAGCAACGTCCTGGCGGACCAGCGGGTCGTCGTCGAGCTGTTGTGCGACGACAAGATCGATCACCCGGTCGGCCGTGCGCCGGTACTTGAACTCGTCGGCCAGAAAGGCGGTGGCCCGCTCGTGGCCCAGCGATGTGCGCATGATCGACCACCCCGCGCCCTCATCGCCGACCACATTCTCGACGGGCACCGCGACATCGTCGAGGAAGACCTCGGCGAAATGCGCCGCGCCACTGATGTCGCGCAGGGGACGCACGGTGATCCCGGGGCTCTTCATCGGGATCAAGAGATAGGTGATCCCGTCCGATGGTTTGTCCCCCGACCCCGTCCGCACCAGCGCGAACATCCAGTCGGCGCGATCGGCCATCGTGGTCCACACCTTCTGCCCCGTCACCCGGTACACGTCGCCGTCGCGTACCGCGCGGGTGGACAGCGAGGACAGGTCACTGCCCGCCCCAGGCTCGGAAAACCCTTGACACCAGAACTCATCCGCGCGCAGCAGCGGTGTGAGGAAACGATCCTTCTGTTGCTGGGTGCCGTGCGCGATGAGCGTGGGGGCGAGGATGAACGACAGCGGACACGGATGCGGTGGCACACCCGCATCCGTGGTCATCCGGTAGTAGTCCAGCTGATCCGCCAGCGATAGGTCGAGTCCACCGACCTCGCGGGGCCACCCAGGCGCAGCCAGCTGGTGGTCGACGAGTTCGGCGTGCCAAGCGCGGGCCACCTCGATACGGTCGGGTTCAACGCCCGACCGAGCGACGTCGGCCTGACGACGAAACTCGGCGAGTAGCAACTCGAGACGCGGCCGCCAATCAGCAGTCTGCATGGCACTCCACAAAGTCAACCTGGTTAACTATGTCTGCAGTGTGCCGGTTAATGCAGCCGCTTGGCAAGCGCGCCCGTCAGCCGTCTTCGAGAATGAGGGCAAGCTCGGGGCATGCCGCTACCCCGTCGCGGGTGAGCTGCTCGTCTTCCGGTCGCACCTCACGCTCCCCCAGGATGGAGTAGCCGGAGTCGTCGATCGGGAACAAATCCGGGTCGACGGCGTAACACTGGGCATGGCCCACGCACTTCGACTGCTCGAGCCGAACCTTCATAAGACCTCCTCCGCTCGACCGTCCAGGCGTACGGTCTCATCCAAGTTTTCAGCATAAGACTAAAGCTTTAGCTATTTCGACACACCGCTAGGCCACACTTGTTCTGACACGTGTGTCGCTACATATTCCTGCCTTATATCGCAGATTCAGTGCACATTTGTGGCGATCAACCCGGCTATGTTCCACTTGGTTCTGACATCTATGTTCGATAGGAGCTGCAATGACAGTCGCGCTCAGCGATGAAGAGACCATGCTGGTCGAAACCGTGCGGGCCTTCGTCGACCGCGACGTCAAGCCCACGGTCCGCGCAGTCGAGCACGCCAACGAGTACCCGGAAGCGTGGATCGAGCAGATGAAGCGGATCGGAATCTTCGGGCTTGCCGTGCCCGAGGAATACGGCGGTTCACCGGTATCGATGCCCTGCTATGTAAAAGTGACCGAGGAGTTGGCCCGTGGCTGGATGAGCCTGGCCGGTGCGATGGGCGGACACACCGTGGTCGCCAAGCTGATCTCGTTGTACGGCACCGAAGAACAGAAACAGAAGTACTTGCCACGCATGGCGAGCGGGGAGATGCGTGCCACGATGGCGCTCACCGAACCTGGTGGCGGCTCCGACCTGCAGGCGATGACGACCACCGCACGAGCCGAGGGCAACGAGCTGGTGATCAACGGCGCGAAGACCTGGATCAGTAACGCGCGTAGGTCCGGCCTCATCGCACTGCTGTGCAAGACCGATCCACAAGCGCAGCCACGCCATAAGGGCATCTCGATAGTCCTGGTCGAACACGGTCAGGGTCTGACCGTCTCGCGCGACCTGCCCAAGCTGGGCTACAAGGGCGTGGAGAGTTGCGAATTGTCGTTCGACGACTGCCGGGTACCGACTTCGGCAGTCCTCGGCGACGAGCCGGGCAGAGGATTCGCCCAGATGATGAAAGGCCTTGAAACGGGCCGTATTCAGGTTGCATCGCGGGCACTGGGGGTGGCAAGCGCAGCACTCGAGGACGCGCTGAAATACGCGCAGGAGCGGGAGAGCTTCGGCCAACCGATCTGGAAGCACCAGTCGGTCGGCAACTATCTGGCTGACATGGCCACCAAACTCACCGCGGCGCGCCAACTCACCCGCTACGCCGCAGAGAAATACGACAGCGGTGAGCGATGCGACATGGAGGCCGGGATGGCCAAGCTATTCGCATCGGAGGTCGCCATGGAAATCGCGCTCAACGCCGTCCGAATCCACGGCGGCTACGGCTATTCCACCGAATACGACGTCGAGCGCTACTTCCGCGACGCACCTCTCATGATCGTCGGCGAAGGCACCAACGAGATACAGCGCAACGTGATTGCCGCACAGCTGGTCTCGCGGGGCAAACTCTAGACGCCGGCGAGTTGCCGATCGACCGCCCCCACCCGCGGGAAGTTGAGCATCCGGCGGGCGTTCTCCTCGACGATCAGCCTGCACTCGTCGTCGGGTACGTCGGCAAGGACCTCGGCTGCCCGCTTGCGCGAGTTCGGCCAGTTGGAATCGCTGTGCGGGAAGTCGATCTCGAGCATGATCCGGTCGATGCCGATGCTGTGCCGGTTCGTCAGGCCGTGCTCGTCGTCGATGAAGCATCCCCAGAAGTGCTTGCGGAACAGATCCGAAGGCCGGGTGTCGAAGTCAATCTTCTGGTAGTAGCGGTGCCGCTCCCACACGTAGTCGGTTCGCTCGAGGATGTAGGGCACCCAACCGATGCCGCCCTCAGCGAGCGAGATCTGCAGATCCGGGAACTGCTGCAGCTTGCCGGAGAACAGCAGGTCGACCGTGGACCACATCAGGTTCGTGGAGAATAGTGCCGTCGCGACCGCGAACGGTGCGTCGGGCACCGCCATCTGCCCCGGGACCGGCTTGATCGTCGAGAACGAGAAACCCGGCACGAACGAGCCGGACCCGAAGTGCAGCGACACCGGCATCTTGGCGTCCGAGCAGACCCGCCACAAGCCGTCCCAGTGATCGGAGTGGAACGACGGCAGACCCAGCGGCACCGGGCTGTCCGGGAACGAGATCGTGCGCGCGCCCTTGGCGGCGACGCGCTCTGCCTCGGCCACACATGCGTCGATATCCCATGTCGGCAGGATCGCCAGCGGGATGTAGCGCTCGGGCGCCACCGCGCACCACTCGTCGATGTAGAAGTCGTTCCACGCCTTGACGCACAACAGCGCCAGGTCCTTGTCCTCGGCACGCTGGAACGTGCCGCCGCCGAATCCCGGGAACGACGGGAAGCACAATGCCGACTGCACACCGTCGAGGTCCATGTCGGCGACCCGCGCGACCGGGTCGTAGCAGCCAGGAATCATGTCCTCATAGCGGACGGGATCCATGCCCCACTCCTCGGGCGGTTTGCCGGCGACCGCGTTCAGGCCGATAGTCGGGAAGACCTGACCGTCGTAGTGCCACAGATGCATGCCGTTTTCCTCGACGATGCGCGGGCCCTGTTCGAGGTATTTCTGCGGCAACCTGTCCTGCCACACGCGTGGGTGCTCGACCAAGTGGTCATCAACGGACACGATCTGGTGGTCATCCTGAAGCGGCATGATGCTCCTTCGCATCTGAGGATCAGTCGTATTTTTCTGACATATCGTCTTGTTTTCTGACGGTTCGTCTCACAGACTATATGACACACGCCACATCCGTCCAGCAGTTGAGAGGCGCGACATGGAATCCACGGACCGACCCGCCGAAGACGCAGGCCGGAACAAGGTCGATGAAGACGACCACGATCTGTTGACCTTCGGCGAAGCGGGCGAACGACTGCGCCTCGAAATCGCCGCGGCTGCGCGAGAGGTGCAAGGCCTGCAGCAATCCGGGCCGGTCGAGGCGCTCGAGAAGGCCCAGGCCCGCCTCGATGCACTGCGGTCCGCTGCAGCCCGCAACAGCGCGCAGCCCATAAACGACGCCAACTTCGAGAAGTTCTTCGGCTATCCGGGCAAAGCCAAGCGCAACCTGCCCGGAGCGCCGTCGGCCCGATGAGCGTGTCGGCGCTGACGGATAATTCACACATGGCCCGCACTCCCGACAAGTTGCGGCGCTCCGGCTATGCCCCCGCCGCCAATCACGGTGTGGGACGCCGCGGCCTGCACACCCGCGAGCGCATACTCGGATCCGCCGCGGAAGTGTTCCTGGCCAACGGATTTCACGCCACCTCACTTGACGCCATCGCGAAGACGGCCGGCGCCTCTCGTGCGACCGTGTATCAATACTTCGCGGGCAAGGAGGAGATCTTCCGCGAACTGAGTGCGCTGGCCGAACGCGACGTGCTGGCACACGGTGAACACCTCGGTGAACTCGGCCCGACAGTCGACGGAGTGGATGCGCTGCACCGTTGGCTCGTCGCATGGGCGGATATCTACGACGCCCACGCCGCGGTGTTCGCCGAGTTTCCAGGCATCGGCACGGCCACCGGGTTGGCCGTCATCGATGCCAGCTCGGCCGCCGCCCAGTTCCATCAGACCGTCACCGATCGGCTGCGGCGGACACGCCTGCGGGATCTGGAAGCCGACGATGCGGCCGCAGCACTCGGGCGGATCCCCCACATGGTTCACCTCTACCGGTACCGGGACATGTTCCCTTTGCCCGCTCGCGCGACCGTGACGTGGTCGTTGACCGGTGCATTGCAGCTGATGCTGTTCCCCGAGACCCCAGCCGACGTGTTGCAGGTGGTAGCACCGGCAAGAGACGGATGCGCGCGAACCACGCCCCGCGCCCTCGACAATGCCGCGGCGACACCGGCGGCCGTCGAGGCGTCGGGATCGCCGATTCCGCAGGATGTGCTGTCGGTCAGTTCGGCGTTGTTCGCCGAACGCGGCTACTACGCCATCGGCATGGAGGAGATCGCGGCCGCCGCCGATGTCAGCCGCGCGACCTTGTACCGGTACTTCAGCACCAAGGACAAGATCCTGGCCGAACTGACCCGCCGAGCAGTCGCCGAGATCGAGAAGCACGCCGCCGCCCTGCCTGCCAAGGCCGCGGATTCGCTGACCGAATGGATGCGTGGCTACGTCCGATTCCATCGCACCTACCGCGGCGTGATCCGGGCGTGGTTCGACGGCACGGTCGCAGAACAGCTCTCCAACGCCGATGTGGACCACGGTATCGGCGCGATTTTTCAGGCGGTTGCCGCGTTGTTGTCCACCGTCGACCTGCCGCCCGGCATCGACGCTGACGTGGCAGGCGCGGTGTTCGTGGCGGTCCTGGGCCGGATGTCCGAGCCGACGGGGGCTAGCGGACCGAACAGCGACGAGCAGGCCGCTGAGTTGATGGTCAAGCTGTTGCGCCGTTCGCTCCTGCGTAAAGCGTGAACATAGGAGCTCAGCCGGCGGCGCCCTTCAGCTCGGCGCGCAGTCGCTTCTTGTCCACCTTGCCGCTGGCCAGTACAGGCAGATCGGCGACCAACACCAGTCGACGAGGCACCTTGTAGCGCGCCAGTCGTTGCCGCACGCCCTCTTGCACCATTTCCAGCGTCGGCGACGCACCGCCGCGCGGCACCACAACGGCGCAGACCGCCTCGCCCCACTTGTCGTCGGGCACCCCGACGACCGCGCAGGCGGCTACTCCGTCAACCGCACTGACCGCATCCTCGACCTCGGGCGAATAAATATTCTCCCCGCCGCTGATGATCACGTCCTTCTTGCGGTCCATCAAATAGAGCAGCCCGCGCTCGTCCAGTCGACCCATGTCGCCGGTGCGACACCACCCATCCTGCAGCGTCGCCTGCGTCGCCGCCGCGTCCTGCCAGTAGCCGCGAAACATCGAGTCGGACCGCACGACGATCTCACCTGCCTGCCCCACCGGCAGGACGCCACCGTCCGCATCGACCACACGTACCCGGGTGTCGGGAAATGGGAAGCCAACCGAGCTCAGCCGCTCGGCAGCGTTGGGGTCGTCCAGGATGTGCAGTTCGCGGGGCAGTCCAGAGACAATGGCTTCCGTCTGTCCGTAAAGGTTGAGGAAACCCGCGTCCGGTAGAACGGCGAGTGCCCGCCGCAGGATAGCCGCGGTCATCGGCGCAGCCGAATAGACCACCGTTCGAACCGATTCCACCGCCAAGCGATCACTCACCTCATCGAGGAGCGCCCTGAGCATGACCGGCGCCAGATGCAGCACCGTGATGCGCTCGTCGGCGATCAGCCGCACCGCATCGGCCGCGTCGAACTGTTGCTGCAGCACCACGGTTCCGCCTCGAGCATGCAGTCCACCGATAATCCCGAGCGCACCGAAGTGGAACATCGGCATGTTGATCAGCCCGCGATCGGCGCTGCCGCAACGCATCTCGTTGTTCATGGTGAATGCGACCCTACGCATCTCTCGCTGTCCGAGGATGCAGCACTTGGATGCGCCGGTCGTGCCGCTGGTGAACAGCAGATACGCGGTGTCGTCCGGCCGGGCTACGAAGTCGGGCTCCCCACTGCGGCCTTCCTCCATAAATCGTTCGTAGCCCGTGATCCCCTGCGAAGCCTGTCCGCCGATGACCACCAACATCGGCGGCGACGGCATATCCGCGATGAGATCGCCGATCACCGGCACGAACTCGGCGGCGCAGAACACGATCGACGGGGCGACGCGCCGCAGCGCATCATCCATCTCGGGTGGCGAAAGCCGAAAGTTGATGGTGGCCATGATGATTCCGCCGAGTTGGGCGGCCGCGTTCAGTTCGCCGAACTCGATGCTGTTGCGGCTCAACACCGCGATGCGGTCCTGGCGCTTCACCCTGTTCGCGGCCATGGCCGACACCAATCGGGCTGCCCGGTCCCGTAATTGTGCGTGGGTCACGGTGCGCTGGCCGTACCGGTAGGCGACGACGTCGGGAAAGCGGACCGCGTTGTCGGTCACGATGTCACCGAGCGTCATGTCGTCGACTTCGGCCCTCGACATGGGCTACCGGCTACTCAGCAGCATCGATCCGGCCACCGGCCCGCCGCCCACACCGACGGCCACCACCTCGGGGGTGCGGGGCGCCTGCCGATCGCCGCCCTCGCCCCACAGCTGGACACACGCCTCATGCAGGAAGCCCATTCCGTGCAGCCGACCGCCGGAGAGTTGCCCGCCACTGGTGTTGATCGGCAGCGAACCGTCCAGTGCGATAGCCGAACCGTCGCCGACGAACTCGCCGACCTTGCCGTGCTCGCAGAAGCCCATCGCTTCCAGCCACATCACGGTCAGGAAGGAGAAGCCGTCATAGAGCTGGGCCATGTCGACATCGGCGGGGGTCAGGGTGGTGTGCTCCCACAGCGTGGCCGCCGAATCGTGCGCGGCCATCGTGGTGATGTCGCAGCGCTGATCCCAGGTCGCCCGCTCGAACATCCCGGACCCGACGGACTCCACCGTCAGCGGGTGTCGCGGCAGACCATTGGCGGCGTCGCGGCGCGACACGATCACGGCGGTGGCCCCGTCGCAGGGCACATCGCAGTCGTAGAGGCACAGCGGCTCGGAAATCATCCGCGCTTCAAGGTAGTCGTCCATCGTCATCGGTTCGCGATAGACCGCATCGGGATTGAGTCCGGCGTTGGTGCGGGCGTTGATCGCGATGCGGCCGAGGTGCTCGCGGGTCAGACCGAAGTCGTGCATATAGCGCTGAGCGGGCATCGCCAGCCAGTTCGCCGCCGACAGTGCGCCAAAGGGCGCCATCCACTCAAGGTGCGGGGGCAATTCCCCGCCGCCGAACAGCACCGAGGCGCGGCCGCCGCCGGCCTGCTGCGCGGCGGTGGACTCCCACACCGACCGATACACCACGACATGGTTGGCCAGCCCGAGCGTGACCGCCATACAGGCCTCGATTGCCGGCCCGATCTGCCCCGCTGTCTCCATCGCCGAGACGTACCAGCGGGAGCGCAGTCCGAGTGCGTTGCGGACCTCCTGGACGGTGGCACCGGAGAATCCCGCGTCCGGCACACCCGGTCCCGGGTAGCTGGCGATCCCGTCTACGTCGTCGACGCTCAGCCCGGCGTCGGCGATCGCCCGCAGCACCGCCTCGAGGGTGAGGTCCAATCCCGTCCGGCCCAGCCTGCGGCCGACCTGCGACTTACCCGCTCCGGTCAGGACGGCTTTGCCGTTGAACGGGCCACTGGTCACCAGACGAACCTAGCGATCAGTTCGGCCACGGCGGCCGGTTTGTCGACTCCGTCGATCTCGACGGTGTGTCGCACGGTCAGGTTCACGGTGTCGTCGGCGACCTTGGTGGCGTCGGCGAGGTCAGACCGGACTCGGATGCGGCTACCGGCGGTGACCGCGGACAGGAATCGCACCTTGTTCAGTCCGTAGTTGATGCCCATCTTGGCGTTCTCGACGCGGTAGTTGTCCTTGCTCACACCGGGGATGAGCGAGAGCGTGAGAAAGCCGTGCGCGATCGTTGCGCCGTAAGGACTTTCGGCCTTGGCCTTCTCGACGTCGACGTGGATCCACTGATGATCCATCGTGACGTCGGCGAAGGCGTCGATCCGGCTCTGGTCGATTTCCACCCACCGGCTGACGCCCAGTTCCTCACCGATCGTCGCGAGTGCATCGTCCACGGACCTGATCACCTTCATCGCTGCTCCCAACGTCGCCTGCGCCGATATACCGATATCTATTTAACGGTATAGACTGGCCTCGCTCGTCGGGCAAGCAGCCCGTCAACTCTGACGACTTGGGAGACACATGGCCACCACCACGTCCCGCGCAGCGATAGTGGCCGCTGCCCGCACACCGATCGGAACGGCGCGCAAGGGCACGCTGGCCAACATGCCCGCGATCGAGCTCGCCAAACCCGTCGTGCAGGCCGTCGTCGAACGCTCCGGACTGGACGCGGCGGACTTCGACGACCTGGTGCTGGCCGAGAGCATGCAGGGCGGCGGCGACAGTGCCCGCTACATCGCGGTGGCCCTCGGCATGCTCGACATTCCCGGGCTCGCCGTGAACCGCCAGTGCGCATCGAGTCTTTCGGCCATCGCCGTGGGCGCTGGGCAGATCGCGTCCGGGATGAGCCGCGCCATCCTGGCCGGCGGTATGGAGTCGCTGTCGACCGGCCCAATCATGCAGAAGCGCAAGCTCTTCACCACAGGCAAGTCGCCCGAGGACTACTCGCAGTGGTTCCCCGAGTCGCATCCGCCGACTGCGGAAGCGCCCGCCATGGACATGTCCATCACCGTCGCGCACAACTGCAACCTTCAGTACGGGATCACGCGCGAGGACCAGGACAAGTGGGCGCTGCGCAGCCATCAGCGTGCGATCAAGGCCATCGACACTGGGGCGTTCACCGACGAGATCATCCCGCTCCAGGTGCCCCAGGCCGACGGCAGCGTAATTACCTTCGCCGAGGACGAGCATCCACGCCGCGGGAGTTCGATGGAGTCGCTTGCCGGGCTGAAGGTGCTGCATCCTGAGATCGACGGCTTCACCGTGACGGCAGGAAACTCCTCCGGGATCAACGATGCCGCGGCAGTGGTCGCGCTGGCCAGCCCGGACACCCAGCAGGATGTGCTGGCAAGCGTGCTGTCCTGGACGCAGGTCGGACTGGACCCGACGCGGACCGGCAGCGGGCCGATCAAAGCTATCCCGAAGGCGCTCGAGTTGGCGGGCCGCAAGCTCGAGGATGTCGCACTATTCGAAATCAACGAGGCGTTCGCCGCCCAGGCGGTGGCGTGCGCGCGCGAACTCGGTCTCGACGAGGAGATCGTCAACGTCTACGGCTCGGGTATCAGCCTGGGCCACCCGATCGCCGCAACCGGCGCCCGCATGGTCACCTCGGCGATCTACGAATTGCGCAGGCGCGGTGGGGGTATCGGCGTGCTGTCGATGTGCGCCGGCGGTGGTATGGGTGCCGCGATGGTCATCGAGGTGGCCTGAGATGACCGCACTGATCACCGAGGGACTGTTCCGGGTCGACGGCGGCCGTGCGGTGCTGTTCGCTTCGCGCAGGCGTTCGTCGGGTGCGGTGAAGTTCCCGGCAGAGCGGCCCGAGCTGTTCGACGGCGACTCCGACATTCAGCAGGACATCGAGCCGATCGAATTGTCCACCGCGGGAACGTTGTACACGTATACGACGCAGGAGTTCCCGCCACCGCTGCCCTACAAGGGCAATCGGGATCCGAAGGTGTTCCAGCCGTATGTGGTGGGCTTCGTCGAGCTGGCCGAGGGCGTGCTGGTGGAGACGCTGATCGTCGACGCGACCGCCGACGAACTGCGGATCGGCCAGCGCCTGGTCTCGACCACCACCACCCTGGAGACCGCCGACGGTCAATCGCTGGTGACCTTCGCGTTCCGACCGGCCGAGGAGAGTTAGAGTCCATCCAGTGACGGACCTGGGCTCTCCGCAATTCGGGCTTCATCCCCTGCACGGCGTGCACGAACCCACGACCGGCAATCCGCCGCGCCGGCCGCGATCCGCGCGCCGGACCACGTCGATCGACATGACCCGCGACGAGGGCTCGCTGGACCCGGTGTATCTGAGTGGGCGGGCGCGCGATCTGTGGACAGCCGGCGACAAAACGGTGACCGAACTCGGCTCCGCGACACTCTCGGCCACCATCGAGCTGGTCGCCCGGGTCGTCCGTCACATCGAGGTGACGCCAGCCGTCGTCGCGATGTCTCGACTGGCGGGCGCACCCGCGATGAGCGGGTTCCGCGCCGCGGCCGACGTGGTGGCTCCCGAGCTGCGGCTCG
Source organism: Mycobacterium sp. 5-140-3-2 (assembly GCF_035666375.1). Taxonomy (NCBI): domain Bacteria; kingdom Bacillati; phylum Actinomycetota; class Actinomycetes; order Mycobacteriales; family Mycobacteriaceae; genus Mycobacterium; species Mycobacterium sp. 5-140-3-2. The sequence goes on along the minus strand of NZ_CP142025.1, from coordinate 1,764,392 downwards.
CCCGCGACCTCCGCTACACCCTGCTCGATGACGTTCCCGTCACCACGCTGATCTCCGGCCACGCGCTGTCGGCGTCCAACCTGCTCGGCGATGTCGCGAAGTCCGGGTACTACCTGCCGGTCGCTGACCAGTGCGCCGGCTTCGCGACCGGGGGTCTGCTAATGACTTCGTTCGAGGCGGGCGATCCCGCGATCGTCACCGGCCCAAAGGCTCCCGACCTCGACCACGGCCAGGATCCTGGGGACCCCTGGGCCTGGCACGAAGTGGCGGCGCTGCCGCGCCACGCCATGCGCCGCAGGCGGCGCATCGACGTCTACGAAGAACGCGCCGGGCGAGTCGGCATCGATGCGATGTTCCGCGACACCTACGTGCGAAGCGACGGGGTGGAGACGATCATCCACGAGTACACCCTGGACGCCGTCGTGGACACCGAGACCGGCGTCATCGTCGATTCGCGGGCCACACCGCGCGTGCTGCCGTGGCAGGAATGCCCCGGAGCCGTCGCCAGTGCTGCGCGAATCACCGGAATGACGTTGCAGGAACTTCACTTTCGTGTGCGCCGAGAATTATGCGGCACCAGCACATGCACCCACCTCAACGACCTGCTGCGTAGCATGGCCGATGCCGAGGCGTTGATACGCCTCACGAAGGAAGCCTGAGCGCGTCAGCGCGGGCCCGGCGTCGCGTCGCCCAGCTCGTCGGGTTGAGCGGGAGGTGTGGCGGACTTCGGCCTGGTCGCGCCGTCAGTCTCGTCGATGTCCTCGAGGGACGCCTCGTCGGTGATCGGTTGGCTGGTATCGAATCCTGACATGGCTACTGAATAGCCAGAATCCCGGCGTTCAATCCTCTAAGCGTTGGCGAACGAGAACGTACGTGTGCGGCTAACCGTCAGCGTGGTCACGTGATTCGTTGCGGGTGGCCAGATCACTGTTCCCTGCGAGATCACACCGCGAATGTCCCGATAGGCGGTGAAGGTGTCAGCCACCACGCACGCATGGATTTCAGCGCGTTGTGCGGCGTCACCCTTCACACCATCAACGACGACGGCGATTGTGGCGGAATCGAAGTCGACCACCCGCGCCGGTAGGGCCAGCAACTGGCCGTCGGTGTCGACGACACAGATCGCGCCGGACGGTCCTTGCGCCAAGAACTCGGCTAGTTCGTCCTCGGCCATCGCAATCGGGCCGGAGCTGCGCGGATTAGGCACGTCGATCGGGGAGATCTGCGGCGCGGATCTGGTTGAGCGTCAGGCCGATGAAGCACCGCTTGCCGCTGAGGAGGCGGTCGCGGACGTTCGTCACGACCGCCTCCGGCACGCGTTGATCCGGTGAGCTTTCGCCGATGAGTTCGTCGACCTCGGCTGCGGACGGTTGGTAGACGGACGCATGACCACAAACAGAGACCCAACCCTCGTCGTCGCCGACTAAGCAGGCGACCTCGGGAGCCGAGCGCAGGTGTTGGACCTTGGCGCTTTTGGCGTAGGTGGCGAAGTAGAGGCAGCGGGTGGCGGAGCGATAGGCGACCGAACGCATGGCGTAGCCGATCGGCCGTCCGGCGCCGTCGCGGCAGAAGAGAAACACGCGGTGGTTGGCACGGATGAGCTCGATGACGTCCGGCGCGTCGAGCGACAGCGGGGTCACGACGCGAGCGGCCCGGACGTAACCGCCATCGCGACGACCATCTCCGCGACCACCGCGATCATCTCGTCGCGGTCGACGGCCACGGTCTGCCGGTGCACCGTGTGCCAGGCGCGGTCCAGCAGCCCCATCACCGCGACGCCGATGACGTCTGGCGAGTGTGTGCCGTTTCCGGCAATCGCCTGGCCAAGCTTCCACGACGCCCGAGTCACCATGCGGTTGCGGGAGTTTCGGAAATCGTCGTCGTCGGGCGCCGACTGCGCCGAAGCGAGTACGAACGCGCCGTGGTGATCCATGTAGTCGAAGTAATGACCGACCCAGGCCCGGATGTCGGCTGGGCCGAACGCTGCGTCGGCCTCGGCCCATTCCGCGATGACGGCCAGGGCTTCGCGGTAGGCGTTTTTGCCGAGGACGTTGAAGATCTCGCGCTTGTCTTTGAAGTAGGTGTAGAAGCCGGCCCGAGAGATGCCACACGCCTCAGTGATCGCATTGACCGGCGTGCCCGCGTAGCCGCGTTCCAGAAACAGGCGGCGACTGGCGTTCAGGATCGCCGCGCGGGTGCGCTCACCGCGGGTGGGGTCCGATTCCCGTTCGGTGGCCGAAGCCGAGGTCACCGTCATGCGGCGACCTTATATGACAGTGTCGTCAACTGCAATCAATACACCTATTCGACAAATCATGGCATGGAATCATCCGAACTTGACACAAGTGTCAAGTTCGGCGAAGCTCATAGCCAAGCCCAAAAGTCGAGTAGCGAGAGGCACCACGATGACGCAGTTCACCGACGCACCGATCTTCGATGCCGATCAGCACATGTATGAGACCCCCGATGCGCTGACGAAATATCTGCCGGAGGAGTTCCAGTCCAAGGTGCAGTTCGTCCAGATCGGCAGGCACACCCGCATCGCGATCCTGAACAAGATCACCGACTACATGCCGAACCCGACGTTCGAACGGGTCGCAGCCCCCGGCGCGCACGAGAAGTTCTACTCGGGCCAAAACCCCGAGGGCCTGTCGATGCGAGAGATGTCCGGTCGTGGCATCGACACCCCGCCGGGCGCGCGCAACCCCGAAGACCGGATCGCCGAACTCGACCGCCAGGGCGTCGACGCGTGCCTGAACTACCCCACGCTGGCCAATCTGGTCGAGCATTCGGCGGCCGAGGATCCCGACCTGACGGTAGCGATCATCCATGCCCTCAACCAGTGGATGCTGGAGCACTGGGGCTTCAGCCACGCCAATCGGATCTATTCGACCCCGGTGCTCAACCTCGGCATCGTCGACGAGGCCCGGCGCGAGCTCGAGTACATCCTCGACAACGGCGCCAAGGTCGCGCTGATCAAGCCGGCGCCGGTGAATGGCTACAAGGGGTGGCGCTCCCCCGCGCTTCCCGAGTTCGACCCGTTCTGGCGCGACGTCGAGGACGCGGGGCTGCCAATCGTGTTGCACGCCAGCCAACCTCCGCTGCAGGAGTACATCGACAGGTGGGAGCCGCCGTCGACCAGTAGCGCGTTCGAGATGTCGGCATTCAAGTGGACGGCGCTGGGCCACCGCGAGATCGCCGACATGTTGACCAGCCTGATCTGCCACGGCACGTTGACCCGGTTCCCGAAGCTGCGCATCGCCAGCGTGGAGAACGGCAGCGCATGGATCAAGCCGCTGTTCGACGACCTGCAATCGACATACGGCAAGATGCCGCAGAACTTCCCCGAGCATCCGCACGACGTGTTCCGACGCAACATCTGGGTCAGCCCGTTCTGGGAGGGTTCCGTGGCCGACGTCGTACAGACCGTCGGATGGGACAAGGTGATGTTCGGCTCGGATTGGCCGCATCCCGAAGGCTTGGCGGAGCCAAAGCGCTATTGGCAGTACGCCGAGGGTATGGACGAGCGTCGCACCTATGACTTCATGGGTGACAACGCCCGTCGCTTCATGGGGCTGCCGATCGCCAACCCCGACCCGGAGGCCGTCAAGCCCCCGCAATTGGCGAATGCCTGAGTCACCGACAGTCCACAGCAGCCAATAGCGCAGGAGGCCACACGCAGCGCAAACAGGCATTTAGTAAGCACGGCTAACTTTTCGGGTAGGCTCGGAATAGCTCGTTTCGCCGAGAGCCACGAAAGGGACCGTGATGGCCAGAACCGATAATGACACGTGGGACATCAATGAGAGCGTCGGCGCTACCGCGTTAGGGGTTGCCGGCGGGCGGGCCGCGGAGACCAACAGCGCCGATCCGCTGATCAGCGATCCCTACGCAAAACTGTTCCTCGAAGCTGCCGGCGACGGCATCTGGCGGGTTTATCTGGACGATGAGTTACCGGCCGAATTGGTCGGTGCCGATCCACAATTCGAGGACCGGATGCAGGCGATGCTGGGCTATACGGCGTGCCGGACGAAGTTCTTCGACGACTACTTTCTGGCGGCGGCCGGCGAAGGCATCCGGCAGATCGTGATCCTGGCGGCCGGTCTGGACTCACGCGCCTGGCGACTCGCCTGGCCCGCAGGGTGTGTGGTCTACGAGATCGATCAGCCGAAGGTGCTGGAATTCAAGACCGGCACCTTGAATTCGCATGCGGTCGACTCGATCGCTTCTCATGTCAGCGTCGGCATCGACCTCCGTCTGGATTGGCCGAAGGCACTGGTGCAGGCTGGGTTTGACGCGTCGGCCCCGACGGCGTGGTCGGCGGAAGGGCTGTTGCCTTATCTAACAGCCGATGCCCAGGACCTGTTGTTCGATCGAATCCAGTCGCTCAGCGCTCCTGGGAGCCGTGTCGCGGTCGAAGCGTTCACCAACGAGTTCTTCAGCCCAGAGAGTTCCGCGCGCCGCGAGGAGCAAACGGAACGCTACCGACAGGCCGCAATCAAGCTGGGCGGCAAAGACATCACCGAGTCTGGCAACCTGCTCTATGAAGAAGAGCGAACCGAGGTCGTCGACTGGCTGCAAGCGCATGGCTGGACTGTCACCGCTGCGACGAGCGCAGAGGATCTGATGGCCGCAAGCAACCGAGCCGTCCCGGCGGCCCTCGATGCCGCCGTCCCGGAAAGCGTGTTCGTCGAAGGCCGGCTGCGCTGACCCCAACGACCCGCCCGATATGCTAAACGGCCTGGCCTCGAGACAGCGGCCACTCCCCATTCGCTGTCAGTCGCTGGCAGGCAGCGGCTTGGCTTCCTTGAGCGCCAACGGCTTTCCCCCGACGCTGAGTGAACCGGCGCCGGCCTTGGTGACCAGCACCTCGGCGTCGCCGTCGTCGACGTAGCGCTTGCCCATCGTGGTGCCGTCGGCGAAGGCCGGGTCGAGCGTGGCGTCGGCGGGCCGCTCGGCGTCCAGTGGCAGCATCGGCCGGCCTCCGCAATGCAGATCGTCGAGGCTTTCAGCGGCTTTGACCACGATCACCTGGGTATCACACACCTGGCTCCGCAGGCGCGTGCCGTTCTTGATCATGTCGGACTCCTTGTTGTTGTCTGGGAGAGTTGTTGTCTGGGAGACGGATTCAGTGCTCGGCTGCCGCCGGCTTGAGGTCTTCGAGGATCTCCCGGCGCAGCACCTTGCCGGTCGGCGTGGTCGGCAGCTCATCCCGGAACACGATGCGGTCCGGCGTGCGGGACCCGCGCAGCTTGTTGCGGGCGAACTCGCGCAACTGCTCGGGTGCCGGCGCGGCACCCGCCTCGGGCACGATCACCGCTACGATGGCCTGCCCCCACTCGGCGTCATCCAGCCCGACGACGACGACCTCCCGGACGTCGGGGTGCTCAATCAGCACGTCCTCGACCTCCGACGGGGCGATATTCTCGCCGCCCCGGATGATGGTGTCGTCGGACCGCCCTCCGATGAACAGGTAGCCATCCTCGTCCAGCATCGCGACGTCCCTGGTCGGGAACCAGCCGTGGTCATCGAGCACCGAACCGATCTCGGTGTAACGGCCCGACACCTGGGGGCCGCGCACGAACAGCTCACCCGTCTCGCCCGGCCCTAGCACGGTGCCGTCCCCCGCTCGAATCTGCACCTCGATGCCGGGGACCGGTCGACCGACCGAAGTCAGTCGACGGGCGACGGCGTCGTCTCGCGCCTCGTGGGCCAGGCGATGGTCGTCGGGTGTGAGCACCGCAATGGTCGAACTGGTCTCGGTCAGCCCGTAGGCGTTGACGAAGCCGACCTGCGGTAGCAGGTCGAGCGCCCTTCGGACCAGGGGTCGCGCCACCTTCGATCCGCCGTACGCGAAGTTGCGCAGCGTCGGAAGCTCGGCAGACTGCTCCTCGAGGACCGCCACAATGCGGGACAGCATGGTCGGCACCACCGTTGCGGTGGTGACCCGCTCGTCGCGGACCAGTCGAACCCATTCGTGCGGATCGAACCGGCGCAGGTACACGATCGCCCGTCCGGCATACAGGTTTGACAACGCGGCCCCGACCCCCGCGATGTGATAAGGCGGGACGCATACCAGCGCCGCATCGGCGGGATCGGCGGAACCGAATTCGACAGTGCCGGTGACATAACTGGTCAGGTTGTTGTGAGTCAGCTCAACTGCTTTGGGCCGCGACGTGGTACCAGAGGTGAACAACACGACCGCCACGTCGTCGGGGTCGGCGAAGACCGAGACGGGCTCGGTGGATCGTGCGGACTCGATGAACTCGTCGGACGTCATCAGCTGCTGCCCGAAACCGGCCACGATCTCGCGGTACTCGGCGTCAACCACGACCAACGGTGAGGGCAGCCGATCGATGAGTTCGCGCAGCGCCTCTGGACTCAGCCGATAATTCAGTGGCGTGAACGCCGTGTTCGCGCGCGCCGAAGAGAACAACAACAGCGGGAGTAGTACTCCGCCGGTGCCGACGTAAGCGACATGGGATGCCCCAGATGCGACGATAACCCCTGCACCGCCGTCGGCGAGTTCGCTGAGGTCGGCGGTGGTCAATCGAATGTCGCCGTCCACCACGGCAACCCGGTCGGGATCACCCGACGCCGCCATCTCCAGCAGCAAAGAAATACTCAACGCCCTCAGCCCTCACCTGCGAGTTGATGCCCTAACGCCGTTAGTGCGCAGTGATCCGATTCTAGACCCGCACCGACTAATCAGATATATAGTTATAGGCTTAGTGGTATCTGAGTCAACGCGCGCTCCCGTCGACGGCTGGTTCGACAGTGACGCCTGCCGGAAGGAACACGATGAGCAGCACGCCCGACATCGCCATCATCGGCGTTGGACTTCACCCGTTCGGGCGGTACGAGGACCGGTCGGCGCTGGAGATGGGCGCCGTGGCGATCAGCAGGGCACTGCGCGATGCCGGGGTGGCGTGGTCCGACGTGGGCAGCCTGTATGCGGGCAGCCTCGAGGTGGCCAATCCCGAGGCGGTGACGGGGTTGGCCGGGATGACCGGCCTGCCGGCGCGAGCCACGTTGAGCGGCTGCGCGACCGGTAACTCGCTGTTGACCCTGGCCGCGCGAGACGTCCAACTCGGCGAAGCCGACATTGCGGTCGGCGTCGGGCTGGACAAGCACCCGCGCGGCGCGTTCGGCGCCGACCCGTCGGTATCGGGGTTGCCGCAGTGGTACGGCGATCAGGGCATGTTCCTGACCACGCATTACTTCGGCACCAAGATCATGCGCTACATGCACGATCACGGCATCACCGAGGAAACCCTGGCCCGCGTTGCCGCCAAGAACTTCGACAACGGAGCGCTGGCGCCGCACGCATGGCGCCGCAAGCCGATGAGCGTCGACGCGATCCTGAGCTCTCCGGTCGTGAACGCACCGCTGCGTCAATACATGTACTGCAACCCGAACGAAGGCGCTGCCGCCGTCGTGGTGTGCCGGGCAGATAAAGCCAAGCAGTACACCGATACCCCGATCTACCTGCGCTCGACCGCGCTGCGCAGCCGCCGCGAAGGCGCCTACGAACTGCTGCGTACGTCGATCGAGCTGCCGATCGTGCCCGGCACCACCGCGGAGGCCGCCCGCGCCGCCTACGAGTTGGCCGGGATAGGCCCCGAGGACGTCGACGTCGCGCAATTGCAGGACACCGACTCGGGTTCCGAGATCATCCACATGGCCGAGACGGGGCTGTGCAAGGACGGCGAACAGGAGGCGCTGCTCGCTGACGGCGCCACCAAGATCGGCGGACGGCTGCCTATCAACACCGACGGCGGCCTGCTGGCTAACGGCGAACCGGTCGGCGCGTCCGGCCTTCGCCAGGTCTACGAGCTCGTCCAGCAGTTGCGCGGTATCGCCGGTGACCGTCAGGTGCCGAACGATCCGCAGGTCGGGCTGGCCCAGCTGTATGGGGCCCCCGGAACCGCAGCCGTCGCCATCTTGTCCAAGTAACCGCCATCCCGAAGGGAGTACTGCCGATGACCGACACCCAGGCGGAATCGCGCCCGCGCGCCGAGGTCGACCTCGACCACCACTCACCCGAGTTTCGCGATGACCCCTACGGCCGGTTCCGTCAGATGCGCGAATCAGGCTGTCCAGTAGCATATTCCGAGCACTACGAAGGCTTCTGGGCGTTGGTCGACTACGCATCGGTCTTCGAAGCGGCCCGCGACGACGACCTGTTCAACTCTTTTCCCTCGGTCGGTGTGCCCGCCAGTGAGCTGCCATTGCCGATCCTGCCGATCGAGTCGGATCCTCCCGAGACGCAGGAGTTGCGCGAGGTCACCCTCAAGCGATTCTCCCCGGGTTCGGCGGAACGGTTTCGTGAGTCCGCCATCGAGATGACCAATGAGGCGATCGATGCCTTCATCGAGCGGGGTGAGTGCGACCTCGTCGGCGAGCTCACGACGCCGCTGCCGGCGCGGTTGATCTTGCGGCTGTTGAACTTCGACGAGTCGCGGTTCATGGACTGGGTCGGCTGGGTGCACACCACCGTGCACGACCGTGCCCATGACCCGGAGAAGGCCGGAATCGCGGGGATGGAGATGTTCGGCGAGATCGTCAAGCACATGGAGCAGCGTCGGGCCGAGGGACTCGGCGATGACCTGTTCAGCGACATCCTGCGCGGGACGCTGAACGGCGGACCGCTCGACGATGGCCAGATCACCATGTACACCGTGCTGATGATGCTCGGTGGTATGGACACCACCAGTGGCTTCACCGCCAATGTGCTGTTGCGGCTGTGCAAGGACGCCGAGCTGCGCGCCAAGTTCACCGCCGATCCGAGCCTGGTGAAGAAGTCCACCGATGAGCTGCTGCGCCTGTACACGCCGACGCTCGGCCTGGCGCGCACTGTCTCGCGCGACGCCGACTTTCACGGCCAACACCTGTGCCAGGGCGACCGGGCGATCCTGATGTGGGCTGCGGCGAACCGTGACCCCGCAATGTTCGAGAACCCCGACGAACTCGACCTCGATCGCCCAAATGCCAAGAAGCACATGGCTTTCGGTGTGGGCATGCACCGCTGCCTTGGGTCGCACTATGCCAAGCTGATGTTCGACGTGATGATCACCCAGGTGCTCAAGCGGCTACCCGACTTCGAGCTGGCCGGTGAGGCGAAACTGTTCGAGGACGCGGGCGAGGTGTACGCCGTGCGCGAACTGCCGGTCAGTTTCACGCCCGGGCCGCGGGTGGGCTGACGGCCGGCCGGGACGGGAGGAACGCGGTGACGGCTGGCACCATCGCCGGGCTGCTGGACGAGTGCGCCGCCGGCCGGCCGGATCGCCCGCTGCTGCGCGACGTCGACGGCGAGACACTCACCGTGTCGCAGGTCGCCGGACTGGCTTCGGCTGCCGCGGGATGGCTGACAGATGCCGGTGTACGTCCCGGCATGACGGTCGCCTGGCAGCTACCCTCACACGTCAACGCGGCGGTGGTGATGCTGGCGCTGGCCCGCATGCCCGTTGTGCAGGCCCCGGTGTTGCACCTCTATCGGTGCCGCGAGGTGTGCGCGGCGGTCGACGTCGCGCGCGCTGACATCCTGCTGGTTGATGAGTCGACGGCCGCCAATGCCGCACCAGGGCTACCGACAATCACGGTGCCTGCCGACCTTGTCCGCCGACTCCAGACGTCGCCGGTCACAAGCGCCGAGTACGAAGCGCTCCACTCCGCAGCGGAGCCGCGCTGGGTGTACTTCACGTCGGGCACCACCGGGCGCCCGAAAGCCGTGCGTCACTCCGACGCCACCTTGCTCAGCGCGGCCCGCGGTTATGTCGCGCATCTTGGTGTGGGCAGTCATCCGCGGGAAGTCGGCACCATCGCATTCCCCATCGCCCACATCGGCGGCATGGTCTACCTCGCCACCGCTCTGTTCGGCGACTTTCCGGTGGTGCTCATCCCTAAGGTTTCCGCAGCCGACCTGCCCCGGGTGCTCGCCGAACGCCAGGTGACGGTGACCGGAGCGAGCACCGCCTTCTACCAGATGCTGCTGGCGGCCCAAATGGCCGCGCCGACAAGCGAATTGCTGATGCCGTCGCTGCGGATGCTGATCGGCGGGGGTGCCGCGTGTCCGCCCGAGGTGCACAGACAGGTGCGTGAGCACCTATGCGTTCCGGTCGTGCATGCCTACGGAATGACCGAGGCGCCGATGATCTGCGTCAGCGAGGCCACCGACACCGACGAACAACTGGCCAACAGTGCCGGCCGACCCATCCCTGGATCACAGGTGCGGATCGCAGCGAGCGGCGAGATCGAGCTGCGCGGCGACAACCTGACACCGGGATATCTGCAGTACGACCAGTGGGCCGACGCGCTCACCGCGGACGGGTGGTTCCGCAGCGGCGACCGGGGACACCTTCGCCCGGACGGCCGCATCGTGGTCACCGGTCGCACCAAGGATTTGATCATTCGCAAGGGCGAGAACGTCGCCCCTGACGAGATCGAGAACGAACTGCTGGCCCACCCTCTGGTCGACGAAATCGCCGTTCTCGGCCAGCCCGACGAACTGCGCGGCGAGCTCGTGTGCGCGGTCGTGCGTCGTTCGCCACGCCATCGCGACGTCACCCTCGACGAGCTCTGCGCATTCCTCGACGAACGCGGGCTGATGAAGCAGAAGTGGCCCGAGCGGCTCGTCCTCGTCGACGAGTTCCCGCTGACGGGGCTCGGCAAGGTCGCCAAGTCCGAGCTGGCCCGGCAGATCGCAGGAGGAACCCGATGACGGCGTTGTCCGCTGACGAACGTCAGGAACTCGCGCAGTCGGTGCGCTCCGCCTGTGAGCGACTGGCATCCGAGGACCGAGTGCGCGCCGTCGCATACGGCGAGGGCGACCGCGGCGGCGGAGCCGGACATTCCGGCTTCGACACGGTGCTGTGGGACGTGCTGTGCAACCAGGTGGGGATAGCCGCCATAGCACTGCCCGAACACCTGGGCGGCGCCGGTTACGGCGCGTCAGCGCTGGGCGTGGTCGCTCACGAGCTCGGCCGCGCGCTGGCCCCGGTGCCCTTCGTCAGCTCCACGGTGCTGGCCACCGGCCTGCTGCTCGACCTGACCGAGCGCGACCCGGATGCCGACAAGCGACTCACCGGGCTCATCGAAGGTCGCCGCACCGCCGCCGCCGCCCTTACCGGCGACGGCGGGTTGTGGCGACGGTCCGCGGTGACGCTGAGCGCCACCCGTGCCGGGGATGATTGGAACCTCGACGGCACGGTGCGCCACGTGCTGGGCGGCTCCGTTGCCGACGACCTCGTCGTGGTCGCCATCGACGAAGATGGCGAGCCGGCGGTGTTCCTGCTCGACCCGACGATCGACAGCGTCGTCGCGAAGGCCGAACGCGTGCTCGACCGCACCAGGCCGATGGCCACCATCACGCTGAGCTCGGCGCCGGCACTGCGGCTGTCCGGCGACGCACCCCTTGGCGACGTCGTCGACCGCAACGTCGACATTGCGCTGGCGGTGTTGTCGGCGGAACAGGTCGGCGCCTGCGAGCGGGTGCTCGAGATCGCCACCGACTATGCCCGCACGCGTGAGCAGTTCGGACGGCAGATCGGCAGCTTTCAGGCCATCAAGCACAAGTGCGCCGACATGCTGGTCGATCTCGAGTGGGCGCGCTCGGCCTCACAGGCGGCCCTGGAAGCTCTCGACGATCCGGACTCCGCGGCCGCCGGCGAAGCGGGCTGGCGGGCGAGCATGGCGAAGGCGGTCTGCTCAGAGGCGCTGCGCAACGCGACTAAGGCAAACGTCCAGATTCACGGCGGCATCGGCTTTACCTGGGAGGATTCCGCACACCTGTACTTCCGGCGCGCCCGCACGGACGAGGTGATACTCGGCACCCCGGGCCAGCACTGGGACCGTTTATCGACGCTGGACCCGTCGACTCAGCTGCCGGATTCGCCAGAAGTGACGAAAGAGCTCAACGATGTCGACGCCCTACGCGCGGAGATCCGCTCGTTTCTGCACAGCGCACCGAGGCCGGCCGGTCTGCGGAACTACGGGCCCACGCCCACCGCGGATGATGTTGGGCCCGGACGGATCTGGCACCGCTACCTCGCCGACCACGGCTACGCATGTCTGCACTGGCCGCGCGAGTTCGGCGGTGCCGCAGCGACGGTGGCCTATCAGGCTGTGTTCGCCGAGGAGTGCGCACGCGCCGGCGTGCCCCGCCAGCTCAACATCACCGGCGCCGACCTGGTCGGTCCGGTGCTGATCAAGTTCGGCAGCCAGGAACAGAAGGGCCGCTACCTCGAGCCGATCCGGTTGGGCGACGACGTCTGGTGTCAGTTGTTCTCCGAACCCGGTGCAGGATCAGACCTCGCCGGCGTTCGCACCCGAGCCGAACGCACCACGACCGGTTGGCGGATCGATGGCCAGAAGGTGTGGAGTTCGGCGGCCGCCTCGGCCCGATTCGGGCTACTGCTCGCTCGCACAGGTCCAGACAAGCACCGTGACTTGTCGATGTTCGTTGTGCCCATGGACATCCCGGGGGTCACGGTCCGTCCGCTGACGCAGATGGACGGTGAGAGCAAGTTCAACGAAGTCTTCTTCGACGGCGCGGAACTCGACGACGACGCCCTGATCGGTGACGTCGGTCAGGGCTGGACCGTGGCGATGGTGACGCTGGGGCGTGAGCGCCTGACATTGGGTTCGCAAGCGGTCTCGATGTTCCGCCTACACGAACGCATGGTCGACGCTGCCCGTGACCGCGACCTGCTCGACCCGGTGCTCTCGAGGTCGATGACCCGATTGTGGGCCCGGATGTGGCTGCTGCGCTACACCTGGCAGCGCGCCATCGACACCGGCGACCTCACGTCGCCGGCTTTCTCGGTACTCAAGCTTATGACCTCGGAAACCGATCAGGACCTGGGTGATATGACCACTGAGGTGCTGGGCATCGACGCCTGCGTCGACCCGGCCGACGACGGGCTGGTGCATCACATGCTGGTCGGGCGGGCGCAGACCATTCTGGGCGGTACCAGCGAGATTCAGCGCAACATCCTCGGTGAGCGGGTACTCGGCCTTCCCAAAGAACCGCGATGACAACCAGTTTGACCCCTTTGAGCAGGGCCGGCTTCACTGCCGCGCTGCGCGGCGCGCTGCGCCCCGGAGCGACGGTTGCCGTCGGCGACGGAGTTGGCGCGCTGGGCTGCCTCGACGACGGCGGGTCGGTTGGCGCGGCGCTGAGCGCCGCGGCCAGGGAGGTCGGCTCGGTGCGGCTGGTACTGGGCTGGCTGCCCGCCCCGATCGACGGCCTCGACGCAGACGCGTTCGGTGAGGTGGTTGCGTTGATGCCCGGGTGGGGTGTGCGTGAGGTGCTGCGCAGCCCGAAGGCGCGGTTCCTGCCGACGCGGCTGGCGGCGATTCCCGCCCTGCTGGCCGATGTGCTGCGGCCCGACGTGCTGCTCACCCGACTGGTCCGCCGGGATGGCTTGCTGCACTTCAGCAGCGAGGTGTCCTGGCAGCGCGCGGTAACCGACAGCGGGACAAGGACTCTCGCGATCATCGACACCTCGGCGCCCGCAGCGGCTGCCGGGCCTGCACTCGATCCGTCGAGTGTCGAGGTGATCGGCACGGTCGCGACCGGACCGCTGCGAGTACCGCAGCGCGACCCCGAGCCGATACACGACAAGCTCGCGGACGCAGTACTGAAGTTGCTCCCCGAAGATGCCCGGATACAGTACGGGCCAGGCCAGCTCGGCACCGCACTGCTACGCCGGGCACAGGTGCCGTTGCATATCGACACCGGGTTACTCACCGACGCCGTCGTCGACCTCGACAAGCGCGGCCTGCTGGCGGGTACACCCTCCGCGACGTATCTCCTGGGCAGCGACGTGCTCTACGACTGGGCCGATGGACGCCGGATCCTGCGCGGACTCGACTACACCCACGACCTCACCCGGCTGTCGCGCGGTGCACCGCTGGTCGCGGTGAACACCGCCATCGAGATCGATCAATACGGGCAGGTCAATGTCGAAGGCGTGCGCGACAAGGTGGTTGGTGGAATCGGCGGACATCCCGACTATTGCGCCGCCGCCCGAGTGAGTAGCGGCGGACTGTCGATCATCGCCGTTCCGACGCGGGTGAACGGGCGATCACCCCTGGTCGAGCAGCTCAGCAGGCCCACCTCCACCCCCGCCCACGACGTCGACCTGATCGTCACCGAGGCCGGACACGTCGACCTGCGCGCGGCAGACTGGTCGCAACGCCGGCAACTCATCACCGAATTATTCACGAAATGAAGGAGATAACGCGCAATGCCTGAAGGTCCGCTGACCGGTAAGGTCGTCCTGGTCACCGGAGGTGGACGGGGTATCGGCCGCGGCCACTGCCTCGAGTTGGCCAAGCAGGGTGCGGCCGTCGTTGTGAACGATCCAGGTGTCGGCAGGGATGGCTCAAGCAGCGACGAGGAAGGTCCCGCGGCGGACGTCGTCGCCGAGATCGAGGCGTCCGGCGGCAAGGCCGTCGCGCACACGGGTTCGGTGTCGGCGTGGGACGACGTCGCTGACATGATCTCCACCGCCATCGACACTTTCGGTTGCCTGACCGGAGTGGTGAACAACGCGGGCATCCTGCGGGATTCCATGGTGGCCGCCTCCAGCGAGGCCGATTGGGACGCCGTCATCGCCGTACATCTCAAAGGTACCTTCGCCGTCACCCGACATGCCTGCGAATACTGGCGTGCTCAGTTCAAGGCAGGCAACCCGATTGACGCGCACATCGTCAATACGGTGTCCGGCGCGGGCTTGTGGGGCAACGTCGGGCAGAGCGCTTACGGCGCGGCCAAGGCCGCGATCGCCAACCTGACGCTCGTCACCGCGATGGAGGCACAGCGTTACGGTGTTGCGGTCAACGCGATCTCGCCACTGGCGATGTCGCGAATGACCGCCGATGTCTTCGGCGCCCGGGCTGACGATCCCGCGCTGGATCCCGCCCGCAGCTCCGCTGTGGTGGCCTGGCTGCAATCTGCGCAGTCGTCGTGGCTCACCGGGCAGATCCTGCGCATCAACGGCGACAAGCTCACCCGCATCGAGGGCTTCACCGAGGCTCCTGGCGCCTACCACGCCAAAGACGGTTCTTCCCTGACCTTTTCGGAGATCGGACAGGCCGTCAGCTGGCTCTACGGCACTTCACCCCGCGGGCTGGCCGGGCCGCTGCCGACGGCCTGAGTTCGTTACTAGGGCGCGCCACCGTCGGCGTAGATGGTCTGGCCGGTGACGAACGCGCAGATGTCCGACAGCAGGAAGGCGATCAGCGCGCCGATCTCATCGGGCTGTCCGGGGCGCCCGAGCGCGGCGTCGAACCCGAAATCCTCCACCAGTGCCCGCTCGAGGGCCTCGTCGTAGGGATAGCCCTTGCTTTCGGCGACGTACCCCCGGACGGCATGCAGCGCATCGGTTTCCACGGCGCCGGGGGCTACGCTGTTCGCCCGGATGCCCGATTTGCCGTGGGTGCGCGCGATGCCGCGGGTGAAGGTGGCAACGGCCGCCTTGAGGCTGGCGTAGGGCAGCCGGGGCTCGTGCGGCGAGCGCGCCGAGTACGCGGCGGTGGTCACGATCGCGCCGCCGTTGACCGCGAGGTGCGGCAGTGCCGCCTGCACGCTGCGGACGGTGGCCAGCAAGACGTCGCGAAACGCGGTGTCCCAGGCGTCGTCGTCGGAGTCGATCGGCATCATTCCGGCGGTGCCCATAGTGACCGCGATGCCGTCGAGCCTGCCGAGAAGCCGCATTGCCTCGTCGACCGCGGCCACTGCCGCTCCGGGCTGACTCACGTCGAAGACCAGGTCATGCGCCGAGGCCGCACCCGCTGCGGCGACTTCTTCCGCGGCGTTCTTTCCCCGCTGTGGGTCGCGCCCGACCACGACGACCGACGCACCCTCGCGAGCCAGCGCCCGTGCTGCCGCCAGTCCCATACCCGCCGTCCCGCCGACGACGACATAACCCTTGCCGCGCACTCCCAGGTCCAACGCTCAACCCCTTTCCACGGCCGGACTGAAGTGCTTCAGCGGCCGCTCGACGAATTCGAATACCACCCCGTCGGGCGAACGCAGGAAGGAGATATACAGCCCCTCGATCTTCGTCCCCGGCAACGGGCACCACACCGCATCACCCATGACCTCAACGGAATTCGGTACCAACGCCATTGCCGCCTCGGTGTTTTCCACCCGCAGCGCGCAGCGGTACAGCCCTTGATGGTTCCCGCCCCACGGCACCGGGTCCGCGTCACGGGTGTCGGGATGTTCCACAACGGTGAGGCTGAACTGATGGGCGTCCTCAGGAAGCGCGTAGCGCGACACCGCGCATTTGACGGCATCGGGTGACCCGCCAGGCGTGAGTTGGTCGCCGGCCACCTCGACTTGAGTCGGCGCCTGCACCTGAGTGAAACCGATCGCGCCAAGGAACTCTCCGGTGGCCACTGCGTCGATGGCGGCGATGCGGATTCCGGCGAACACCGCCCCCGGCTTATCGCTCGGGGCTTCGGTGAGCTCGATGACCGCTCCGTCGGGGTCGACCGCGAGAACCGACTTAGAGCCGGAGATCAGGCCGTCGACCGGCCCGCCCACGGTGATGCCGGCCTCACGCAACGCGTTGACGGTTGCATCGAGATCGGCCACTGTCAGCAGCGTCGACCGAATGCCGGGACGAGTCGGGTCACTGTTCGGGTCGGCTTTCAGCGCCGGGCTGTGAAACTCGATGGCCTCCAAAGCGCAGCCGGCGCGGCCGCCTCGCGAATCATAGAGAAACGATGTCTCACAGAATGTTTCGTCGCCATCGATGCCGAGGATGCTGCCGTCGGTCGGAACTTTGGGATCGGTGCGCATTCGCGCCGACAGTCCAAGCTGCCCGACATAGAGCCCCTCGGTACCGTCCAGCGATTCGCAGTTGAGATTGACGTGCAGGAACCGCCGCGCAAGTTCCTCGGAAGTCACTACAGCACAACCGAATTGATTTTGAACTCGATGATTTCTTCCTCACTGAAGCCGAGCTCAGCGAGTAGCGCATCGGTGTGCTCACCGTGGCCCGGCGCACACGTCAGGTCCAGAGGGACCTCGTCGAACTGCACGGGGCTGGCCGCCAGCGCGAACTCGTTGTCGTTCGCATCGGTGACCCTTGGCAGATACCCATTCGCGATCACCTGCGGGTCGCTGTGCACCTCGTGAGCGGTATGCATGACGTCCCACACCCCGTCGAAACCAGCAAACGCCTTCTCCCAGTGGGAGAGATCTTCGGACTCGAACGCGCTGCGCAACTCGCCGATGCACTCCTGACGGTTGCCGAACCGCACGACCGCGTTGGCGAACCGCTCGTCCTCGATCAGATCCGTGCGGCCCAGCCGGGTGCAGAAGTCCGCCCAGAATCGGTCGGCCTGCAGCAGCACGAAGGCGATGAACCGGTTGTCCCGGGTCTTGTAGATGCTGGCCACCGGGTTGGGCATCTCGTCGAGGTTGAACTTCGGGATGTCCTGACCGGTGACGCCTGATCCGACGATGTCCGGACCCAACTGCCAGATCGCGGCGTTGAGCAGCGACACGTCGACCACCGACGGTTCGCCGGTGCGCTCGCGCTTCACCAGGGCCGCTGCGATTCCGCCCGCGATCGCCAGCCCGCCGTAGGAGTCGCCGAATGCCGGTCGCTGAATCGGCGGGTAGGTGCCGTCGCCGGCCGAATAGGCATCGCCGATGCCGCCGCGCGCCCAGTAGGCGGCCAGGTCGAAGCCGCCCTGCGAGGCGAGGTCGCCACGGGTGCCGTAGCCGTGACCGCGGGCATAGATGATCTTGGGGTTGCGCGCCCGCACCTGCTCGACGTCGATCCCCATCCGCTGGCGCGAATCCGGCAGCAGATTCGTGACAAAGACGTCGGCGGTTTCGAGCAGCTTCATCAGCAGCTCGAGCCCGTCCGGGGTCGAGGTGTCCAGCCCGATGCTGCGCTTGCCGCGGTTCGGTTGCTCGATGAAGTGATTCACCCCCCCTGCGCCAGTGACGATCCCGGAGCTGATCAGGCCACGCTGCGGGTCACCGGTCTCGGGGTGCTCGATTTTGATGACGTCGGCACCCCAATCGGCGAGCACGGCGCCGGCGGCCGGAACGAATGTCCACGCCGCCAGCTCAACGACGCGTATTCCGCTGAGGATGTCGCTCACAGGGGGTATCCGATCGTCTTGGTCTGTAGATGCTGTTCGAAGCCCTCGATGCCGTTCTGCCTGCCGATACCGCTCATCTTGTAGCCGCCGAAGGGGGCGTCGGCGCCGTAGTACATGCCGCTGTTGATCATCAGTGAGCCAGTGCGGATGCGGCGGGCGACGGCCATGGCGCGCTCGTCGGAGCCCATGATGCCGCCGGCCAGGCCGTAGGTGGAGTTGTTGGCCAATTCGACGGCGCCGTCGTCACCCCCGTCGTACGGCGTGATGGACAGCACCGGCCCGAACACTTCCTCCTGGAAGATCGTGTGGTCCGGTGCGACGTCGGCAACGACGGTCGGGGCCACGAAGTATCCGCGGTCCAGGCCGTCGGGGACTTTGCCGCCGGCGGTGACGCGGCCTCCGTCACGCTTGGCTATCTCGATGTAGTTCAACACCCGGGCCTGTTGCTTGGCCGAGACCAGCGGCCCGCAGAAGGTATTCGGATCCGCAGGGTCGCCGACGGTCAGGGAGCCGAATGTCGCGGAGGCGACCTCGACGGCCTGGTCGTAATGGGAACGCGGGACGAGCATCCGGGTGGCCAGCGCACAGCCCTGCCCGGAATGCATCAGTGCGCCGATACAGCCGGGCAGCGCCATGCTCATGTCGGCGTCGTCGAGCACCAGATACGCCGACTTGCCGCCGAGCTCGAGCATGTTGCGCTTCATGGTGTCGGCCGAGAGCCGCTGGATGAGCTTGCCGACCGCGGTCGATCCGGTGAACGACACCATGTCGACCCGCGGGTCGGTGGCGAGCACCTGGGCGATGTCGTTGTCCGATGCCGGGACGATGTTGACGACGCCGGCCGGGATGTCGGTCTTCTCGGCGATGATCCGGCCCCACCGCAGGGCGCTCCACGGCGTCTCCATGGCCGGCTTGAGCACCATCGTGTTGCCGGTGGCCAGGATCTGGCCCACCTTGTTGCTGATGATCTCGAACGGGAAATTCCACGGCGTGATCGCGCCGACGACACCCATCGGCTCCTTGACCACGACGCGGTTGTACGGCACGCCCATCTTCGCGTCCTGATCGAGCATCCGCTCCCACTGGAAGGTCGAGATCAGCTGGGCCGGCCACCGGATGGCGTCGGCCAGCGGCCATCCCATCTGTGCGATGTGGGTCATCCCCACCGTCGCACCGACCTCGGCGATCAGCTCGGCGCGGATGTCTTCGGCTTCCTCCTGCAGCGCGTCGTGCAACTGCATCAGGCAGCGTTGACGTAACTCGTGGTTGGTGGACCAGTCGGTGGAGTCGAAGGCACGCCGGGCGGCGGCGATGGCCTCCTCCATGTCTTCGGCGCTGGCGTCGGTGGCTAGCCCGAGCACTTCTTCGTTAGCCGGATTGATGTTGTCGACGGTCTTACCGGTCGACGAATCCCGCAGCCGGCCGTCGATAAAAAGCCTGGCCTCGGGATTGAACTGGACAGTCGTAGCGGCGACCGGTGAAGCCGTCATTGGCGCTCCCTCTCGCAGAGTTGTCGGCGTGGGGCTAGTGTACCTTGTTATAGATAACTGTTTAGCGGATTCAGCTCCGGCTGGCGAGACGCGAGAACCAACGGAAGGGCAGCAGTTGTCCGCCCCTGTCGATAGCGCCCTGCATAGCGGTCGCCACCCCGAATACCTGTCCGGCATCGCGGCGTACCGCGAGGACTTCCGACGTTACCTGCGTGATTTGAAGACAGCCGACGAGTGGCGCGCGGCCGCGTTCACCAGCGCCGAGGACGGACTTGCGCACGACGCCACGGTGATGGCCACTCTGAACGCCGACGGCTGGAACCGGTACGGCTGGCCGGAGGCCGCGGGTGGGTTGGGCGGCAACGAGATTCACCGTGCGGTGTACTACGAGGAACTCGGCCACGCGATGCTGCCCATTCCGGCCCAACACTGGACGCTGGAGACGCTCGGCCCCGCTCTGTTGAAGTTCGCCCCCGGTCTGGCCGCGGCGTATCTGCCGGGTTACCTCAGCGGCGTCGAGTGGTGGGGCCAAAGTTTCTCAGAACCCGAGTCGGGCAGCGACCTGGCCAGCCTGCGCACCCGCGCGGTCGACGACGGGGCCGGGGGGTTCGTCGTCAACGGCCAG
Organism: Mycobacterium sp. 5-140-3-2; assembly: GCF_035666375.1. Lineage (NCBI taxonomy): Bacteria > Bacillati > Actinomycetota > Actinomycetes > Mycobacteriales > Mycobacteriaceae > Mycobacterium > Mycobacterium sp. 5-140-3-2. The sequence continues at coordinate 1,744,145 of NZ_CP142025.1, read as the reverse complement.
AAGATCTGGACCAGCCAAGGGCCCACCGCCACGCGCCTGTTGGCGTTGGTGCGGACCGGGACACCCGAGAGCCGACACCGCGGGCTGACGATGATCATGGTCGACGCCGACGCACCGGGCGTCACCATTCGCCCGATCGCGCTGGCCAGCGGACGCCGCGAACTCGCCGAGGTGTTCTTCGACGACGTCCGGGTCGACGGTGAGCGGGTCGTCGGCGACGTCGGCGGCGGCTGGGCCGTGGCGATGCATCTGATGCAGTACGAACGCGGCATGTACGGCTACGCGGTGCTCAACAAGGTGCTCACCGAATTGGGTCGATTGCGTGAGCACATGGTGACCGCCGGCGCTACCGACGCGCAACGCCAGCGCTTCGCCAGGGTATATGTCGACGTGGCGGCCGCCCAGGCACGCACCGCCACCACCGTGCGCCGATTGGCCACGGGCGAGGCGGTCGGTGCCGATAGCAGCATCGACAAGCTGCTGTTCGGCCGCGCCGAGAAGGAGGTCAACGACCTCATCCTGGAAATCGAGCGAGAGCACCTGATCGCCGGCACGGGCCGTGGCGGCGCGGAACTGGACACCGCGCGGGCCGAGTGGTGGTACTCGCGGGCCGCCACGGTGATGGGTGGCACCGCCGAAGTGCAGCGCGGCATCATCGCCGACCACCTGCTCGGGCTGCCCAAGGAGAAACGATGAGGAACGCGCCGGCGCCCGACGAGTCGTGGCAGATGGTCGAGGAGGCGGTGTTTCGCCTCTTCGAGGAGCTGGCGGGCAAGAACGCCGGTGAGCACCTGGCAATCGGTGGGCGGCTGGCCGAGTTGGGCTGGTCGGAGATCGAGGCCGAGTACCCCGTACAGGCGGGTGAGCTGTTGTTCCGCGCGCAAGGCAGATCACTGGCCCTGACGGACTGCTTGGACCGCATCGTGTTGGCCGAACTGGCCGCAGTGCTCGACGGTCCCGCGGATCACGTGCTGCTGCCCGACCTGTCCACCGGTTGTGTGGCGGGTTCCGATGCTGACCGGGTCTCAGGCATCGTCCTGGGGCCGCTGGAGGGTCGAATCGTGGTGCCGGTGTCCGGGTCGACGGGCACGGTGTCGGTAGGCGTGGTCGACGCAGCGCGACTCGACGGACAGCGGCTGGACACCTTTGATGTGTCGGCCCACTGGACCCGGGCGAGCGGATCACTTGACGTCCCGCTAATCGAGGCCTCCACCGAATGGAAGCAAGCCGTCGCCGCGGCCCATCGGGGTCTGGCCACCGAACTGGTCGAACTGGCCGAGCAGGCGCTGCGCATCGCGGTCGAGCACGTCGGCGTGCGCGTCCAGTTCGGCGCACCGATCGGGTCATTTCAATCGCCGCGGCATGCACTGGCCGATGCCTCGGCGGTGCTCGCGGGCGCGCGGGCGCTGCTAGGCGAGTCATGGCGAGACGGCGGCGAACTGTTGGCGCTGGCCGCCAAGGCCGCCGCGGGCCGGGCGCACCGCGCCGTCAGCGACGTGGCACTGCAGGTGTGCGGGGCAATCGGACTGACCGCCGAGCACGGCCTGCACCGCTATGTCACTCGCGGATTCCAGGTCGACGCGCTCTGCGGGTCGCACGATCAGCTCGAAGGGCTGCTCGCCGAGCGGCTCTTCGAGGACTCTGACAAGGGCTGGGCACCCGGCCGCGCGCTGCCCGCCGTCGTGACGTGGGCCGAGTAGAAGGAAGCATATGCGCCGCAACATCTTCGACGAGATCCACGACGAGTTCCGCGCCACCGCCAGGAGCTTCTTCGAACGCGAATGCGTGCCGAACGTCGAGAAATGGGAACGCGACGGCAAGGTGAGCCGCGAGGCCTGGCTGGCCGCGGGCGAACACGGATTGATCGGTTGGGAGTTCGACGAAAAGTACGGCGGACTCGGAGTCAAGGACTTCCGGTTCAACCAGATCATCTCCGAGGAAATGTTCCTGACCGGCTCGGTCGGCATCGGCCTCGGCGTGCAGAACGACATCCTGGTGCCGTACCTCAATGATCTGACCACCGAGGAGCAGAAGGAACGCTGGCTGCCCAAGTTCGTCGCCGGCGAGTACATCGGTTCCATCGCGATGTCCGAACCCGCGGCCGGATCCGACCTGGCCGGCATCAAGACCACCGCCCGCGACGAGGGCGACCACTGGGTGGTCAACGGCCAGAAGACGTTCATCAGCAACGGGCTGCTGTCCAAGCTGGTGCTGACGGCTGTGAAGACCGATCCTTCCGCGCGGCACAAGGGCATCAGCCTGCTAATGATCGAGGACGGGATGGAGGGTTTCACCCGTGGCCGCAAGCTCGACAAAATCGGCCAATACTCCGCCGACACTGCCGAATTGTTCTTCGAGGATGTCAAGGTGCCCAAGGAGAACCTGGTGGGAGAGCTCAACCGCGGCTTCTATCATCTGGTCTCCAACCTGCCCAGCGAGCGGGTCGGCGTGGCCTGCTACGCGCTGCCCGCCGCCCGCCGTGCGCTCGACCTGACCAAGGCCTACGCGTCGGAGCGCACCGCGTTCGGGCAGCCAATCGGTAAGTTTCAGGTCAATAGGCACTTCCTCGCAGAAATGCAGACCAAACTCGACGCCGCACAAACTTATCTCGATCAATGCGTGCTCTCGGTCAATGACGGCACATTGTCCGATCAAGATGCCGCAGGCTTGAAATGGTGGACCTCCGAAGTCCAGTGGGAGATCATCGACCGATGCCTGCAGCTGCACGGCGGCTACGGCTATATCAACGAGTACGAAGTGGCCAGGCTCTGGCGGGACTCGCGGGTGCAGCGGCTCTATGCGGGCACCACCGAGATCATGAAGGACCTCATGGGACGGGCGATGGGGTATTAAGGGTGACGTTGCTAACTGACCGTCGCCAATTCCCGGTTCAACCGGCTAGTTCGGCTAACCTGCTAAATGGTTAGTTAATTCGCATATTCGCATAGCGGCGGAGGTTGCAATGGAGGTCACCAGTCTTCGAGAACCGAAGATGGCCGATCGGGTGGCCGCGGTGCTGCGGCGGATGTTCATCCGCGGCGAGATCACCGAAGGCACCATGTTGCCGCCGGAATCGGAGCTGATGGAGCGTTTCGGCGTGTCCCGGCCAACACTGCGGGAAGCGTTCCGCGTGCTCGAATCGGAGTCGCTGATTCAGGTTCAGCGCGGGGTACGCGGCGGGGCCCGCGTCACCCGCCCCCGGCGCGAAACACTCGCCCGCTACGCCGGCTTGATCCTCGAATACGAAGGCGTCACGGTGAAGGACGTCTACGACGCACGAGTGACGCTCGAGGTTCCGATGGTCGAGCAGTTGGCCAAGGACCGCAATCCCAAGGTGATCGCCGAACTCGAGCAGATCGTCGAACGCGAATCGCAGCTGAATCCCGGCAGCGAAGCCGTCGATCAGCTCACCGACTTCCACGCGGCAATCGCGCGGTTGTCCGGCAACAGCACCCTGCAAATCGTCAGCGACATGCTGCATCACATCATCGAGAAGGCCAACCGGTCGCTGCAGCCCACCAAGGGCACGCGCGCCGAGCAGGCGGTCCGCCGCTCGGCGAAAACCCACCGGATGGTGCTGGACATGATCAAGGAGGGCGACGCCGAGAAGGCCGGCGAGCTCTGGAAGCGCCATCTGCAGAAGGCAGAGGAGTTCGTCCTGACGGGGGCTGAATTGTCCACTGTCGTAGACCTTCTCGAATGACCGGCGTCGACGAAGAGGTAAACCAGCACGATCTCGAGACACCCGACTCGATTCAGGTCCGGTTCGGTATCGAATACGTCGAATCACACCCGGCCAAGGCCACCGCCGTGCTGTCGATGCCGATGCACCGATTCCGCAATCCATACACCGGCGCTCCCACTGTGGGCCCCTTGGCGATCCTCGTCGACGCCGCTGCCGGGATCGTCAACCATTACCGCAGACGGCCGGGCCAGTGGACGGTGTCAAGCGAGCTGTCGATGGACCTCAGCCCCGACGTCGGTGACCTCGACGGCACGGTGCTGGCCAGCGCGCACTCGGCGGGTCCACTGGGTGCCACGTCGCTGGGAATCTGCACACTGACCTATCGCGGCATGGTTATCGGCACCGGCATAGTGCGGTCGTTCTTCATCCACGCCGGCGACGTCGTCCCCCAGCAACGGCCGGAGACGCTGCGCCGGTCGGGCGAGACCTCTTTCGCCGACCTGATGGCGGTGCACGTTGCGCAGGACGGTCCGGCGACGGTGCTGGCGCAGCGTGTCGACCGCAACCTGAACAACGACATCGATATCGTGCACGGGGGTGTCGCCGCCGCCGGCCTGGAGCTCGCGGCCTCGGCGGCGGTAAACCGGGACCCCTCCGACGGTCTGCTGCAGACCGGCTCGCTGCGAGTGAATTTTCTTCGTCCGTTTTTCGCCGGCACCGAATCCCGCTATGAGGGCACCACGATGCGGATAGGCCGCAACACCGGTGTGAGCGATGCGCAGGCCATCGGCGACGACGGCAAGGTGGCGATCACCGCGCGAGTGACCGCCTACCGCTGACTGATTCCCGCGCCGGCCCCTCGAGCTACTTCTTCGAGCGCGCCCGGAACGCGGCGACCCGCTCCTTGAACTCCGGGGTCGAGAACGACGTGTATTCCTCGGCCAGCGCGTACTCCAGCACGCCGAGCGCGGCCCGCGACAGGTGCATGTTCATCGCAACCTTGCTGGCGCGCAGTGCTTGAGGCGGCAGACCGGCGAGTCGCTCCCCGATCGCGAGCGCCTCGTCGAGCACGGTGTCATCGGTGGCCACCTTGGTGACAAGGTTCAGCTTGTCTGCGATCGCCGGGGTGATCCGATCCCCCAGCAGCACATACTCTTTGGCCTTCATCAGGCCGATCAGCAGCGGCAGCATCGCCGCGCCACCGTCCCCGGCCACCAACCCGACCGCGACGTGCGGATCGGCTAGATAGCTGCTCTCCCCCATCACGAGGAAGTCACTCAGCAACGCGATCGAACAGCCGAGCCCGACAGCCGGGCCGTTGACCGCCGACACCAGCGGCTTGGGGAAGTTGATCACCTCCAGGAACACCGTGCGGGCCTCGGTGATCTGGAACTGGCGCGCCACCGCGTCATCAATCAGGCGTCCGAACATCACCATGTCGCCGCCGGCCGAGAACGCCTTACCGACACCGGTCGTCACCACCGCCCGTACGTCGTCGTCGGCAGTCAGCACCCGCCAGATCGTGGCGAACGCGTGGTGGACCTGTTCGTTGACGGCGTTGAACGCCTCGGGCCGGTTGATGCTCACGACGTGGACGTTGCCGCGCTTCTCCACCAGCAGCCACGGCGCAAACTCTTCGTAGCCGGGCAGCGTGGCGATCTTGGATGTGGTCATGTGATGGTCCCGTCAGTTCTTCTCGTTGGAAAGGACAGTGACCGCGGAGACCGCGGTCGGCCCGCCGATGTTGTGGGCCAACGCGATTCGCGCACCGTCGACTTGATTCTCGGCTTCACCGCGAAGCTGGTTGAACAGTTCGTAGCACTGCGCCACGCCGGTAGCTCCCGGCGGGTGCCCTTTCGCCTTCAACCCGCCGCTCGGGTTGATCGGAATCGACCCGCCCACATAGTGTTCGCGGCCTTCCACCAATTTGTAGGCCTCGAAACGGTGTGCGAACCCCAGATCTTCGTAGCTGATCAGCTCGACGCCGGTGAAGCAGTCATGCACCTCGGCGACGTCGATGTCGCGCGGCGTCACCCCGGCCATCGCCATCGCGGCCTTGGCGGCACGCACCGTCGGCGGAAACGTCGTCATGTCCGTCTTGTGCTGGTGCATCACCCGGTCCATACCCAGCCCCACGCCGCGAACCCAGACGGGACGGTCGGTGTAGCGGTCGACGACGTCCTCGGCAGCCAAGATCACCGCGGCCGCGCCGTCGCTCTGGGGGGTGCAGTCGTAGAGCCCGAAGGGTTCGACCACGATCGGCGCGGCCAGCGCCTGCTCGACGGTGATCTCATAGCGCAGTTGAGCTTTCGGGTTGTTCACCGCGTGGAAATGGTTCTTCACCGCCACCATCGCCATGTGCTCCTTCGTCGCCGGAGACTCGTGCAGATATCGCATCACGTGCAGCGCGAAGTTGGCGGGCGCAACCAGCCCCAGCGGGTAGTCCCACGCGTTGTCGCGGGTCATCGCCGCCCAGTCCCAGAACGTGGTGTTCGAGGAGGTCTCGCGGACCTTGTCGGCCCCGACGACGAGCACCACATCGTAGAGGCCGGAGGCAATGGCCAGCGTGCCGTTCCGGATCGCGTCATTGCCGGTGGCGCAGGCATTTTCGACGCGGGTTACCGGGATCTCGGTCAGATCGAGGGTGTCGGCCAAAATGCCGGACGGGAACCCGTCGGTGGTCGCTAGCTCGCCGAACCACGCGGCTTCGAGCTCAGACTTCTGAATGCCCTTGTCAACGTTGGCGACCGCTTCGGCGTAGGCCATCGGCACCAGGTCCTTGATACCCAGTTCGAAGTGTTCGGCGAAGGGCGTCATCCCCGCGCCGACGATGGCGACTTTTCTCATGCAACCGCTCCTTCCAGCGTCCGTCCGGGCCAGAAGGCGTAGCCGTAATCGGGAATGCCGGTGCGAGTGGCGAGCCTGCGCAGCACCACCGACCCCGGCTGTCCGATCCTCGCCTCGCCCGCGGGCACACCGGTGACTTTCAGCAGCACCCGCACCGGGCTGTCGTCGAGTTGAACGACGGCCAGGGAGTACGGGCTGGGCAAGTCGGGCACCGGAATCCGCACCGTGGTGTGGGTGTAGACGGTGCCGGTTCGCGGCAGCGACTCGAGCCGGTACTCGGTGGCCAACCGTCCGGCATTGTCGACTCGCAGCCGCGGTGGAAACTGCGGCGCGGTATCGATGCCGGGGCTCTCTTCGAAAACCGCCGCCTCCCAACGGATCTTCGGCTCGAAAGCGCGCGCATACGCGGGCATCGAAATCGGAATGCCGACGCCGTCGGCAACGCGCGTCTTGGGTAGCTCCCGCGCCGGAAACTCGTCGCGGGCGATCCGGGGCGTGGTACCCCCCTGCGCGAGATCGGCCGCGCTGACACTGGATTGCTCGACGGCGATCAACAAGCCTTGTGCGCCAGCCTCGATCGCATCGGCCAACAGCAGAATGATCGCCGTGGCGGAGACGGTGGGGATGCCGACGGCGTGCGATGTGTCGAAGTCACCCCCGACCTGCGCGACCGGCACGCCTGCGACCGCTGCCACCGCCGAATTTGGGGCCAGGCCCAATCGGGCGAGTGTGGAACGCACCCCGACCTCACGTTGCAGCCGGGGGTCGACGTAGGAGTGGCGGGCACCGTCGGCACCACGGGCCGTCAGCGGCAGACTGCGGGTCTGGCGTGCCAGCGGGGTCACGCTGGCGCCGCCGTCGCCCGTGAGCACCGCGCCCGCCCCCGCCGCGAGATTGTTGTCGTCGGCGGCGATCACGAGGGTCCTTTCGCCGGCGTTGCCGATTTGGTCCAGCACCGCGGGTGCACCGCCGAGCACCTCAGTCACAGCTGTGTCGGCCGGCAGCGACAACGCGGCCAATAGCACCGCACCGTTGCCGCCTTCCAGTAACGGAAAATCGCGCGACACCAGCACCACGCGTTCCGCCGTGGCGTCGGGATCGGCAGCGCGGCCGGCGGCGACGGCCATCGTCAGCGCGTCCTCGTCGGGCCCCTTGACCCGCCGGTCGCGCACCGTCCATGGCGGCAGATAGGTGCCGATCGACAGAACCTGAGTCATGTGGCCTCGCTTCGGTCAGGCGGGTTCATCCCTCCCACTAATGAGCTATATAGTTATAGCATTCTTCGAATCACCGCAGCGACGGCGGAAGGCCAACAAACCGTGGGTAGTCCCGATTCTCGCACCTTGAAGCACCGCGTGGTCGTGGTCACCGGCGCGAGCCGCGGCATCGGAGCCGCTGTCGCCGTGCGAGCCGCCGCCGATGGCGCTGCTGTGGCCCTGTTGGCTAAGACTCAGATGCCGAATCCCAAGATCGCGGGCACCCTTGCCGAGACCGCGGACGCCGTGCAACGTGCCGGCGGGCGGGCGCTGTCGCTGACCTGCGATGTGCGCGACGCGGCAGCGGTCGCAGCGGCAGTCGAGGCGGTAGCCGACGCGTTCGGTGGCATCGACGTCGTCGTCAACAACGCCGGAGCCCTGGATCTACGACCGACCGCGCAGCTACCGCCCAAAAGTCTGCGCCGGCTGCTGGAGGTCAATGTCGAAGGGCCGTTCGCGGTTGTGCAGGCCGCACTTCCGTACTTGCGCCGGTCGGGCAACGCGCACGTGGTCAATGTCTCTCCCCCGCTGAACATGGACCCCCGGTGGGTTGGTGCCCATGTCGCGCACACCGTGGGCAAGTACGCCGAGAGCCTGCTTACCTTGGGATGGGCCGAGGAGTTCGCCTCGGTGCCGATCGCGGTGAATTCACTGTGGCCGGCCACCACGATCGCCAGTACGGGAATGATGGTCGCAATGGGCGAGGAAACGGTGCGTGCGCAGGCCCGTAGCCCACAGATCATGGCCGAGGCGGTGCACGCGCTGGTCACCCGTCCCGCCGCGGCGTGCAACGGCCACTTCTACACCGACGAGGAGATCCTTCGCGAGGAGGGCCGCGCCGACCTGTCCGAGTACCTACTGGCCGCCAACGAGGATGACCTGACCCCCAACTTTTACCTCCCGTCGGCCCCGGTGCCTACGGTTTAGGAAGCGGCAGTGGTGAATTCGTTCGACGCGTTGAGCGCCCGTGAGCCCGAGTTGGTCAAGCTGCGGCACGCCGTGCGCGACTTCTTGGAGTCCGACCGCGCTGAATTCGGCTGGCAGCCCGGCGTCGATTCATGGCTGGCCGGGTGGGACGAGGAGTTCTCAGCGCGGCTTGGCGCCGCCGGATTCACCGGCCTGACCATCCCGCAGCGTTACGGCGGCCACGGGCTGGGGCACCTGCACCGCTACGTGGTGACCGAGGAGCTGATCGCGGCGGGTGCGCCCGTGGCCGCGCACTGGACGGCCGACCGTCAGGTCGCACCGGCCCTGCTGACCTACGGCAATGAGGAGCAGCGCGAACATTTGTTGCCCAAAATTGTTGCAGGACGGCTTTTTTCGTCAATCGGCATGAGCGAGCACGGCGCCGGGTCCGACCTTGCTGCTGTGCAAACCAAGGCTGTCCGCGCCGACGCCGGCTGGTTACTCTCCGGCAGCAAGGTTTGGACCAGCGGGGCCCACCATGCGCACCAGGTCGTCGTGCTAGCCCGCACCAGCCCGCCGGATTCAGAACACCGCCACGCCGGCTTCAGCCAATTCCTGGTGCCGTGCGATGCCGAGGGCGTCCGCATCGAGCCCATCATCTTGATGTCGGGCGCACATCACTTCAACGAGGTGCTGTTCGATCAGGTCTTCGTATCCGATGCCGATGTGCTCGGCGAGGTCGGCAACGGCTGGCACCAGGTCACCTCCGAGTTGTCGTTCGAACGCAGCGGGCCCGAGCGGATCCTGTCCACCGGCCCCCTACTGTTCGCCGCCATCCGCGCACTCGGTCGTGGACCGGTGCCCGATGGCCGCACCGCCGCCGACATCGGCGACCTGATGGCACGGTTGATCTCGCTGCGGCAGCTGTCGTTGTCGGTGGCCCGCACGCTCACCGACGGCGGCGATGCGGCGAATCAGGCGGCGCTGGTGAAGGACCTCGGCACCCGCTTCGAAGCCGAATCCGTGGGATTGATCGCCGATCTGCTCGAGGCGGTACCGCCGAATTCCGAGCTGGAGACGATGCTGAGCACCGCGTGGCTGCACAAGCCCATGTTCACCCTGCGCGGCGGTACCAATGAGGTGCTGCGCGGCGTGATCGCCCGCGGAATGGGGCTACGATGAGCGCGCTGGCTGGCGGGGTATTCGCCGTGACCGGCTCTCAAAATGACGACACGCAGCTGCGTCAGCTCGTCGACGACCTCGGGCAGCGCTCCTACGACGCCGGGCTGGGCCACCGCGGCATCCCCGACCAATTCGACGCCGATCTGTGGGGCAACCTCGAGGACACCGGGCTGGCCAGGCTGACGAGCACGCCCGACATGGGAGCCGGCCCGCACGAGTTGGCCATTGCGCTTTACGGCGTGGCCCGCCACGCCGGCGCGGTGCCGTTGGCCGAAACCGACGTGCTTGCCGGATGGCTGGGCCAGCAGGCCGGGATCGAGCTCCCCAACTGTCCGCTGACCGTTGCCGTCGCCGATGCCGAAACCGACGGCGCCAGGGTCACCGGCACCGCGACCGGCGTGCCATGGGCTCGAGCGTGCGCCGCCGCCCTGCTGGCCGTCACCACGCCCGCCGGCCTGCGGGTCGGCGTCATCGACGTGGCCTCTGGTGATCTACAGGAAGGCCACAACCTGGCAGGCGAGCCCCGCGATTCGCTCGTGTTCGACGTGCCGGCCGACCAGTTGCATGACGTCGACCCGGCACTCGGCGCCGAGCTGACTCGGCGCGGCGCATGGTCACGCTGTGTGCAGACCATCGGGGTGCTGGACGCCGCCGCAGCGCTGTCGGTGCAGCACACCCGGCAGCGCGTCCAGTTCGGTCGTCCGCTCAGCGCCTTCCAATCCGTGCAGCAATCACTGGCCGGCATGGCCGGAGAGATCGAAACCGCCCGTGCCGCTGCGGAATTAGCCGTCGCAGCCGCGGCCGAGCACGGCTTCAACTCCCCCCACACCGACTATGCCGTCACCGTCGCGAAGGTCGCAGTCGGCCGCGCCGTCGGCCCGGTCACCAGCGTCGCCCATCAGTTGCACGGCGCGATCGGCGTCACCAGTGAGCACCCGCTGTGGCTGTTCACCCTGCGCGCTCAGAGCTGGACCGCGGATTACGGCACGACCGCGAACTACGCACGACGACTCGGCCGGCTGGTGCTGGCCGCGGAGGATCCGTGGAGCTTGGTGACGGGCGATCCGCCTGAAGTGGAAAACAATGGTTAATAAGGAGAATTGGTGACTGTAGCGAAATTCGACGGAGCGTCGGCGATTGTCAGCGGCGGCGCGGGTGGCCTGGGCGAGGCGACGGTCCGTCGGCTCCATGCCGACGGACTCGGCGTGGTGATCGCCGATCTCGCCGCCGACAAGGGTAAGGCTCTGGCCGACGAACTGGGCAGCGGGGCACTGTTTGTCAGTACCGATGTAACCAGTGACGACAGTGTGCAGGGCGCCATCGAGCAGGCCAACCAGCTCGGTCGGTTGCGCTACGCGGTCGTTGCGCACGGCGGCTTCGGGGTGGCCCAACGGATCGTGCAGCGCGACGGCAGTCCCGCCGACATGGCCGCATTCACTAAGACGATCAACCTGTATCTCAATGGCACCTACAACCTGACACGGCTGGTAGCGGCTGCGGTAGCCGCCGCCGAACCTCGTGAGGACGGCGAACGCGGTGCCATCGTCATGACGGCCTCGGTTGCCGGCTATGAGGGCCAGATAGGCCAGACCGCTTATGCCGCAGCGAAAGCCGGCGTGATCGGGTTGACCATCGCTGCCGCTCGCGACCTCAGTTCGGTGGGTATCCGAGTCAACACCATCGCACCTGGAACGATGAAGACGCCGATCATGGAGTCGGTCGGCGAAGAGGCGATCGCAAAGTTCGCCGCCAACATCCCGTTCCCCAAGCGACTAGGCACTCCTGCCGAGTATGCCGACGCAGCAACGTTTCTGCTGTCCAACGGCTACGTCAACGGCGAGGTGATGCGCCTAGACGGCGCGCAGCGCTTCACTCCGAAGTAGCCGACGCGGACTGCGGGCCGACCTCGCGTCGGCCCGCAGCGGCGGGCTACAACCGGCCCTGGACCCGGAGTTCCGGGTGCACCCAGTCCGGCGAGTCCTTCTGCTTGAACGCCCGAAAGCCTTCGGCCGCCTCAGGACCGAACAGACTGGTCGTCATGCCGATCCGGTCGTACAGCCCGAGGTAGTTGTCCAGGCTCGCTTTGATCACGCCCCGCGCCCCGGGTGCGGTCCGGCAGCATTGCGCGAGAAGCTCCTTGGCCACGTCCAGCAGGTCGTCGTGGGGAACCATCCTGGCCACCATGCCCCAGTCGACGGCCTCCTCTGCGGAAAGCGTGCGGCCGGTGAACATCAGGTCCTTCGTGCGGACCGGGCCGATCAAGCGTGCCAACACCTGGCTGTAGTAGGTGTCGGCGATGCCACGAAACAACTCGGGCACGCGGAAGGTGGCCCGCTCGCTGACCACCGCGATGTCACTGCACATGGCGATCTGCAGGCCGCCACCTTGGCACAGCCCATTGACTGCGGACACGACCGGTTTCGGAGACTGTCGCAAGACGTCGAAAGGCGTGACGTCCATTCCCATGGTGGAGGCGAAGTCCATCCAATTGTCCTCGGCGGCCTGTCCCAAATCTCCACCCGGCGCGAAGACGTCGCCGGTTCCGGTGATGAGCAGGCCGGCGAGATCGGGATCGGCGTTGACGCGGCTGACCGCGTATCGGATCCCGAAATACATGGCGGGCGTCATCGCATTGCGTGCCTGCGGACGGTCCAAAGTGCAGATCGCGAATGCACCTTCGCGTTCGAACCTCAGGTAGGGGCTCCCCAACCAGTCACCATCGGGAGGACGGGGACCACCATTGAGGCCTTCAGACATGTGGGATTCCCTTCGAGACAGATTGATCGTTCGCCTGACCCCCAAAGTAGCGAAATAGTTGTATGATTCCAACCTCGGGGCGTAGCATCGTCCACGTGGCGCACGTCACTACGCCGCGCCCGCTCCATCCCGCAGAGCGCGGCCACTAGCGAGCTACTGGAGGCAAACGAATGGGTTCACTCGACGGCCGGGTCGTCTTCATCACCGGCGCCGCCCGTGGGCAGGGCCGCTCGCACGCGGTCATGTGCGCCGAGCAGGGTGCGAACATCGTCGGAGTCGACATCTGTGAAGACCTTGACGTCGTGCCCTACAAGCTGGGCACCTACGAGGACCTTGAGGAGACAGCGCGCCTGGTCGAAAAGACTGGGCAGGAAATGCTTTTCCGTAAGGCGGACGTCCGCGACAAGCCTGCCCTGCAGGCAGCGTTCGACGCGGGTGTCACCGAGTTCGGCCACGTCGACACGGTGCTCGCCAATGCCGGGGTCGTGCTCACCAACGCCGATGAGCGCGACGCTTCAGAGGCGCTGAGGCTAGGGCTCGACATCATGCTCATCGGGGTGTGGAACGCCTTCCAAGTAGCGATCCCCCACATGAAGGAACGTGGCGAGGGTGGCAATCTGATCGCGACGAGTTCGATGATCGCCCTACTGGATCTCACCGACGGCCGCGGCGGCAGCGACGCCTACCTGATGTCCAAGGTCGCCGTCGTCGGCCTGGTCCGCGCGTACGCAGCCATGCTTGCCCCCGACCGTATTCGCGTCAATGCGGTGGCGCCGACGAATTGCGCGACCCCGATGATCACTGACAACCCGGCACTGTTCAAAGTGATCGAGGACAACCCCCGCATGGTCAATGCAGTCCAGACCGCGCTGCCGGACTTGCCGCTGATCGAGCCACGCGACGTCAGCAACACGATCCTCTTTTTGATCAGCGACGCGGGCCGTTCGTTCACCGGAAGTATGCTCAAGGTGGACGCTGGCATGGACGTGCGGCGGGGCTAGTCGGCGCACCGGATGCATTACGGAATCGACGGCCGATCGGCGCTGGTCGTCGGCGGCAGCAAGGGAATCGGCTTCGAGGTCGCCAAACTGCTTGCCGCGGAAGGTGCGCGGGTTGCGATACTGGCGCGGACTAAGACCGATGTCGACGCCGCGGTCGAGGCAATCCGCACTGAAGGGGGCACTGCCATCGGTGTCACTGCCGACGTGGCCAACGACGGGCAGCTCACCGACGCCGTCCGCGAGATTGCGGCCCAGCACGGGGCGCCGCTGATCGTTGTCGGGCAGGCCAAGTACCAGCGGCCCGGCGATTTCGCCGATATCACCGATGTGAACGTCTACCGTGAGTCCTTCGAACTGCACACGATGAGCCAGATCCTTCTGCTGCACGCGGTCCTGCCTGCCATGCAGGATGCCGGCTGGGGCCGATTCGTGCACATCGGCTCCGCCACCGCCAAGGAGCCGGCGGGCAACATCCACCACGCAGTGGCCAACACCAGTCGCCCCTCGACGATCGGCCTGCTCAAGACGGTCTCCGACGAGTACGCCCAGTACGGCATCACGGTCAACACCGTCGCGCCCGGCTGGATTGAGACTGACAACGCACTGGCCTACCTGGAGCAGCACCTCGGCGCGAGCACCGATCAGGAGCGACGCGAGTTCATGCTGCGCGAAGCTCGGGTGCCGGCAGCGCGAATGGGCAAACCGAGCGAGATTGCCTCGCTCATCGCCTATCTTTGCTCAGAACCTGCCGGCTACCTCACCGGTAGTTGGATCGAAGTCGACGGTGGCTTGCACCGGTCGGCATTCTAACCTTTAGGAGCATACGTGGAAACCCATGGCGCACCCGAACTTTCCTTCGCCAGCCTGCCGATGGCGGCAGACCGCGGGGTGGGGTGGAAGGTCCTGCGTGACGCAGGGCGGGTGGTGTCCGTCGACGGAATCTTCTATCTGACCCACCGCGAGGACGTGCTGGCCGCGCTGCGCGATCCCGAATTGTTCTCCTCGAAGAAGGCTTTCGACGTGCTCGGCAGCCCGCTGCCGTTGGTGCCCATCTCGTTCGATCCGCCGGAACACACCCGGTTCCGTAAGATCCTGCAGCCCTTCTTCAGTCCGCACACCTTGAAAGAGATGCTGCCCTCGCTGCAGCAGCAGGCGATCGAGATCATCGAACGGGTAGCCGCACAAGGCGAGTGCGAAGTCGTGGCCGACGTGGCGATCCCCTATCCCTCACAGGTATTCCTGACCTTGTTTGGGCTTCCGCTGGAGGATCGCGACAAGCTCGTCGCGTGGAAAACCTCGGTCATCGCGATCTCGGAAGCGCCGTCACTCGAGGATGCCGACCTGACGCCGGCACTCGAATTGGTCGCGTACCTCACCGAGGCGATCAACGCGCGGCGCGCCGACCCCGGGCCGGACATCCTGTCGCAGTTGCTCAATGGCGAGGAGCCACTCGACGACGCCGAAATCATGGGCCTGAGCTTCCTTTTCGTCCTGGCCGGGCTGGACACCGTCACCGCGGCGATGAGTTCCGCCCTGCTCGAGCTCGCCCGCAACCCGGAGCTGAGGGCCACCCTCCACGACGATCCCGACCAGATCGATGTGTTCGTCGAGGAGATCGTCCGGCTGGAGCCGCCGGCGCCGATGCTGCCCCGCGTGACCACCACCGAGGTCACCATCGGGGACGTCACGCTGCCCGCCGACACCATGGTGCGGTTGTGTGTCGCCGCCATCAATCGCGACGACAGCGACGCGATCTCGACCAACAATGTGGTGATGGATGGAAAGGTGCACCGGCACTGGGGCTTCGGTGGCGGGCCACACCGCTGCCTGGGGTCGCACCTGGCCCGCCTCGAGCTGAAGTTGATCGTGGACGAATGGCTCCGGCGCATTCCCGAGTTTTCGGTGAAAGTCGGTGAGGAACCGCAGATTGTGTTCCCCGCGAGCACCTTTTCACTTGAGCGCTTGCCTCTGAAACTGGGCTGATCACCTATCCCTTCGCCGAATACTTGCCGACGAGCTGCTGCTTGTACAACTTACCGGCATCGGTCCGGGGCAGCTGCGCCTCGAATGAGAGAGACCGCGGACACTTATAGTGCGCCAACCGGTTTCGCAGCCACTCCAATAACTCTGCCGCGAAGCCGTCGTTGGCATCAGCCGGATCTACCGTCTGCACCACGCCTTTGACAGCCTGACCCATCTCGTCATCCGGAATACCGAAGACTGCGGCGTCGAGCACCTTGGGATGGGTGATCAGCAGGTCTTCGGCTTCTTGCGGGTAGATGTTCACCCCACCCGAAATGATCATGTGATGACGGCGATCAGTGAGATAGAGGTAGCCATCCACGTCGAGATAGCCGATGTCACCGACGGTCACCCAGCCGTGCGCGTCGTGGGCCGCCGCCGTCTTCGCATCGTCTTTGAGGTACTGGAACGAATGCCCTCCCTCGTAATAGATCTCGCCGGGCACACCGGGCGGTAGCTCATGGCCGCTCTCGTCGAGGATGTGTGGGACCCCAACCAAGGGTCGGCCGACCGAGCCGGGGTGGGTAAGCCAGTCCTCGGCGCGGATGAAGGAGGCTCCCACCGCCTCCGAAGCGGCGTAGTACTCGTCGATGATCGGCCCCCACCATGCGATCATCTGTTTCTTGATGTCCACCGGGCATGGCGCGGCCGCATGCACCACCCGCTGCAGGCTGGAAACGTCGTAGGACATGCGCACCGCTTCGGGCAGTTTGAGCATCCGCACGAACATCGCCGGGACGAATTGGCCATGAGTGATGCCGTAGCGCTGGATGCACTCGAGCGCGTGTTCCGGGTCGAACTTCTCCATCACGACGGTGGTGCCGCCCAGCGACTGCACCACCATCGACCAGAACGACGGCGCGGTGTGATACAGCGGCGCCGGGCTCAGATACACCGACTCGCTGGTGATTCCGACGGCATTCATCAACGGCATCAGGATGTTGGGTGCTTCGCTTGGTGGTAGATGCGGAAGCTCACGGCGGATCCCCTTGGGTCTGCCAGTGGTTCCCGACGAGTACTGCAGCAGATCGCCTTCGCTTTCGTCGGGGATCGGCGTCTCGGGTTGGTCGGCAACACATTCCGGGTAGCGGTACCATCCGTCCAGATCGTCGTCGGCGATCAGCAGCAGCTCAGGTAACCCCCTGGGGGAATGCTCGGCAAGGCCTTCGCAGACGTCGCGTGTCGCGCGTGACCCGATCAGCGCCTTTGCTGAACTGTTGTCGACGATGTAGGCGGCCTCGGCGGCCGTCAGGTGAGTGTTGATCAACGTGTAGTACAGACCGCTTCGGCGCGCCGCCCACATCACGGCATGGACGTGTTCATTGTTCTCGAGTACTGCCGCAACCGTGTCGCCCTCGCGAAGTCCGGCGGCATACCAGAAGTGAGCCAGACGATTGGCACGCTTCTCCAGCTCGGCAAAGTCGATCACCGTGCCAGTCCGAGCGAGGACCAGGGCAGGTTTACCGGATGAGATGTGATCGCGGATCTCCACGACTTCACTTTAGAGTCTTCCGAGGTGAAGAAGGCGAAACTCCATATTTTGTAAGGGATCTACCGAATTTTTCGTCACAGGTGTCAAAAAAATCGACTAGGGTGCAGGCATGCCTCCAACACCATGGGACCCCGAGACCACGGCCGTTGTCTGTGTGGAATGCCAGAACGGTGTGCTGGGCCCCGAGTCCGTCTTGCCCGCTTTGGCCGCCGACAGCTCTGAACTCGTCTCCAGTGTGCGCCGACTTCTCGATTCCGCCCGCCAGTTCGGCGCACGGGTTGTGCACGCGACCTACGAGGGCAACCTCGGCGGCCGGCCGACCGGGACGGCGCGCATCTGGCGGGCCCTGGGCCCCGCAACCGCTCACTGGGCCCCCGGAACCGCCTCCACTACAGTGCTTCCCGAGCTACTGGCACCCACCGATCTGGTCTTACCGCGCCACCACGGCCTTTTCCCAACGCTCGATTCCGAACTACTGCCCGTGCTCGAAGGCTTCGGTGTAAGCACCATCGTCCTTGCCGGCGTTTCGCTGAACCTGGCGATCACCCACACTGCCGGGCATGTTACGCAGGCCGGTTTCGAACTCGTCGTCCCGCGCGACGCCGTCGGCGGCACCCCCAAGGACTATGCAGAACAGGTGCTGGACAACACTATTGCCGTGCTGGGTCGGCTGACCACGATCGATAAGCTCATCGACGAATGGACATCGGTCAGGTCTGACCGTTGACCGTTCGCCACAGCATCTCGGTGGCCGCCATGAGCACCGCTTGGCGCGTCGTCGACGGGACCTCGTTGTGGCGAACCATCAGCCATGAGCGTTCGAGCATCGCCATAATCACCAGCCCGGTAGCCACGGGGTCAAGGTCGGGCGGTGTCGGCGCCATCTTTGCGATGCCCTCACCGAGCGCGGCGGCGGTTCGACGGTGCGAGCGGGCGACCGCGGCGCGGAATTTGCGATCGGGAGGCATGTCCTCCGTGGAGCGGATGACGAACGCACCGTTGCGGTCGAGGTAGTCGAAGTAGCCGGCAACCCAGGCCTCGACTTCCTCCCGGCTGGGCGGGCTCCCCTGCTCCATGAAACCCTCGACAACCGCCAGCGCTTCGCGGTAGGTGTCGGTGCCGAGCTCGATGAAAAGCTCGGTCTTGTCGGAGAAGTAATAGTAGAAGTTCGCCCGGGTGACCGGCGCGAGGTCAGTGATGTCCTTGATGGTGACGCCCGAGAAACCCTTGCGCGCAAACGCGGTCCGCGCAGCGTCCAGGATCGACTCTCGGGTGCGGTCGGACTTGCGTGTTACCCGCGGGGGCGAGCCCTCAGACACCATGCGTGACCGGCTCGGCGGCGGCCTCCGGTTCGGGATAAAACCCGCTCGCCCACCGACGCAGCGCGCGAAAGCCTGCCGCCTCCGAGGTCGCCAGACCCGGAGGTTCGAGGTACTTCTGGTGCTCCCAGATCCGGATGTCGTCGGGCAGGGCGAGTTTCGCTGCGGCCAGACGCGCCTCGAAATCACCCGGGCCTTCTGACGTTTCCTCGCTGATCCAGTAGCCGGCGAAGATGTCGGATCTGGTGTCGTCCACCGGTGTCGCGCAGATGGAGATGACTCGGATTCCGTCGCGGACGTGTTCGCCGTTGTAGCTGAGCCCGATTCCTGACCAATAGATTTCGATCGTGTTCATCGTGTCGCCGGTGCGGTCCAGGCCGTCGCTCCACCTCCGGCCAAAGCCGACCTTGGCCGACCAGGTCGAGCTATCGGTGCTTTCACGCAGTACCACGGGACTGATCGGGGTGCGATGGACGAATTGGAAGTGGTGGGGATCGACGGCGTTCTCGGCGATCACCTGGGGATGCACCTTTACCCGCTCATGCCGCGTCCGGCAATCGGCGCCAAAGGGGTGGAACCGCCGCGAGCGGACATGATCTCCGAGCACCGCGAAAGCGTCCGGCGCATCCCATAGCGGCTCCCGGCCTGCGCTGTCGTGCCAGATCAAGATCGAGTCGTTGAGCTCCGCGACCGGATAGGAACGTACTCGTCGGGCCTTGTTGGGCCGATCCTGGTACGGGATGTGGACATTGCGTCCGGCGCCGTTCCACACCCAGCCGTGAAAAGGGCACTGGATGCCTTCTTCGACTACGCAGCCGCCGTAGGCCAGGCTCGCGCCAAGATGTTGGCAGTGCGCGTCAAGCACCTTCACCACCCCGTCCAGCTGCCGGAAGGCGACCATGTCTCGGCCGAAGTAGTGCAGTGGGACGACCTCGGCGACGGCGATGTCGGCGCTCCAGGCCACCTGGAACCAACCGGTGGGCAGCATGCTCGGCAGGGTTTGCATTATCCGAACGCCCTTTCCACGCGGAACACCTAAACAGCTGTGTTTCGAGGCTACTCATTTTTGACACTTTTGTCTAAACGAGCGTGCCGGCCGGCGAAATTCCCCGCGGCGACCAATCAGGACGTACAATCACTTGTCTTACTAGGTTAATGATGTGCTATGGATGGATGTGAGGACGCATGGACTGGGGTCTGCCGTGGCCGGGGCCTGCGCTGGCAACACAGGCGGAGACCGCCGGCGCGCAGGCGTTTTGTGCCGGTGAGTTCGCCGAACTCAACGCGTACATCACAGCGACCGAGATGGCCCTCGACACTTCGCGGGCCTACATCGGACCGGGGATCGCATATGCATTCGCCCGGTCCCCCTTCGTGCATGCCGCGGCCGTGCGACATCTCTGGACACTCGCGCCGGGCAGAATCTTCTTGGGACTTGGGTCGGGCACCTCGCGAATGAACCAAGACTGGTTCGGTGTCGACGCCACCCACCCCGCACCCAGGATGGCCGAACTGATCGAGGTGATCAGGGCGTTCCTGAACGTCGAGAACGGCGAACGCGTTCGATACGAGGGCCGGTTCTACACGATCGACGCCGACATCCGGGCACCCGTGCTCGGCCGGTTGGACGTGCCCATCTTGATCGGCGCCTTCAACAAGATCATGTTGCAGACGGTAGGTCGCACCGCCGACGGCGTACTGGGGCACGGCCTGTTCACCGATCGCTGGTGGACCGAACTCGTCGAGCACGAACTGGCCCGCGGCGCCGAATCAAGTGGGCGTGACGCGGCCGAGCTACGCCGCTGGGGCTGGCTGATCACCGCGATCGACAACGACGACCCGGCCCGGGCCATCCGGGACGCGCGGCTGCAGATCGCCTTCTACCTCACCGTGAAGACCTACGACTCACTCGTCGAACTGCACGGCTGGACAGACGAGGTCGCCCGGATCCGATCGGCATTCCGCAGCGGCCATCCGGAGAAGATGGCCGACCACGTCCCCGACGATATGCTGTGGTCGATCGCGATCTGCGGCGACGACACGCAGGCACGCGAAATGCTGGCGACTCGCAAACGACTGCCCGACTTAGCATTTGCATCACCGCCAAGCTTCCTGGTCGGACGCCGACGACGTGCCGGCTATGGTGCGGCCGCGACGCGCGTTCTTTCGCAACTGCGTTGACGCCAGCCACGGATGGGCCGGATGGGCGCCTTACATGGTGTACTGAGTACTACATGTCGAGTTCAGGAGGTCGCGATGGCCAAGCGGGAACCGCTCGCGCCGATGACCACGTCACAGCATAACGACGCGGTGCGGTCGCCGAAGACGGCCGAGATCGTGGCGGACACGTTGCGGCGGATGATCGTCGAGGGACAGCTCAAAGACGGCGATTTCCTCCCCTACGAGGCCGAACTCATGGATCACTTTCAGGTCAGCCGGCCGTCACTGCGAGAAGCGGTGCGAGTCCTGGAGTCCGACCGTCTCGTGGAGGTGCGGCGCGGCTCACGCACCGGGGCCCGGGTTCGCGTGCCGGGCCCCGAGATCGTTGCGCGGCCGGCGGGCTTCCTGCTCGAGATGGCGGGAACGACGCTCGCGGACGTGATGACGGCACGGATGGGGATTGAACCGTATGCGGCCCGGCTGCTCGCAGAGGATGGCACCGCTGCGGCCCACCGCGAGTTACGCGAACTCATCGAGGAGATCCCCGCTGCGTGGGAGACGGGCAAGCTGGGCGTGGCGTCCACTGCATTGCACCGCCGGCTAGTCGAACTGTCGGGCAACGCGACACTGACCGTGATCGTCGGCATGCTGCACGAAATCTTCGAAAGGCACATCACCGCAGCATTTCTCAGCGTTCAGAACGTCGTGCCCAAGGTTCAGTACACCAAGCTGATGCGGTCCTACACCCGACTCGCCGACTTGGTGGCCGCCCGGGATGGCGCTGAGGCCGAGGCGCATTGGCGGCGACACATGGAGAACGCCAGCGCCGAGCTACTCAAGGGCTACGAGAAGACAAAGGTCCGAGACATCATGCATTGAGTGGGCCCCGTGCCCACCCTCACTTGAAGGACCTCTGATGCGTAAACCGCTCACCGGAGTTCGCGTGCTGGAGGTCGCCCAGTTCACCTTTGTTCCCTCGGCAGGCGCGGTGCTCGCCGACTGGGGCGCCGATGTGGTGAAGATCGAGCATCCTGTCATCAAGGAGCTTGAGCGGGAGAATCAGAGGCTTAAGAAGTTTGTCACCGAGCAGGCCCTCGATATCGACATGCTCAAGGAGATCAGCCGGGGAAACTTGTGAGCCCCGACCGTCGGCGGCGAGCGGTGGTTGTGCTTGTTGAGCGGTTCGGGGTCTCGCACCGGCGTGCCTGCCGGGGGGTCGGCCAACACTGTTCGGTGCAGCAGTATGGGCCGCGCCGACCCGATGGCGACGAAGCGCGGCTGCGCGCCCGATTGCGCGAGATCGCCTTCGGGCGTCCGCGGTGGGGCTGGCGCAAGGCGCATGCCATCGCCAAATCCGAAGGTCTGGTGGTCAATCCCAGACGCACCCACCGATTGTGGAAAGACGAACGGCTGCAACGTCCGTCGAAGGCCCGCAAGCGGCTGCGCCTGGGCCACAGTTCGAAGCCATGGCGCATGGCGGCGGTCCGCCCGATCACGTCTGGGCGCTGGACTACCAGCACGACCTCACCGTCGACGGCCGTGCGCTGCGCTTCTGCAACGTCATCGACGAGTTCGCCCGTAAGGCGTTGGCGACACGGCCACGTCGATAATTGAATGCCGATCGGACCACCGGCCTCCTCGATGAGCTGATCATGACCACGGGCCGCAAGCCCGAACACATCCGCATGCACAACGGACCCGACCTGACCAGTCATGCCCTCGCGGATTGGGCACCCTTGGGTTCGGTGGGCGCGGTGTTCATCGAGCCCGGCGCACCCTGGGAAAACGGGCACTGCGAATCCTTCAACGGACGCTTTCGCGACGAATTCCTGACCACCGAGACCTTCGGTAGTCTGCTCGAAGCCCAAATCCTCGCTAAGGACTGGCGCACCGAATGCAACACCTACCGACCCCACAGCGCACTCAACGACCTCACCCCCGAGGGGTGATCGCGCTCATCGAATGTCCCCAGGTGTGCTCGTTGAAATTCCCCACCTGTGAGCAGCGGTCAGTGTAGTGGTTGGCGGGTGCCGGTGGTGGTTCGGCGCAGGGTTTCGGCGGCGGCCTGGTGGTCACGTAGCCGGTAGGACTCGCCGTCGAGGTTGATGACCACGGAGCGGTGCAGCAGGCGGTCGAGCATGGCAGCCGCGACGGTGGTGTCGCCGAGGATCTCACCCCAGGCTCCCACCCCGCGATTGGTCGTGATGACGATGCTGGTTTTCAAATACCGTTGGGAGACAACCTGAAACAACGCCGAAGCGGCCTCGGCGGGCAACGGTAGATACCCCAGTTCATCGATCACCAGCAAGGTGGGACCGGCGTAGAACCGCATGGTGGTGGCCCAGCGGCCCTCGATCGCGGCGCGGTGGCAGCGGGCGGCCAGATCGGCGGCGGTGGTGAAGTAGGTCCGGTAGCCGGCATGTGCTGCAGCCCGGGCCAACCCGACCGAGAGGTGAGTTTTGCCGGTGCCTGGTGGTCCGATGAGCAGGATGTTGGTCGCGGTTTCCAGGTAGCGGCAGGTGCCCAGCTCGTCGATGAGCTTGCGGTCGATGCCGGCGGCGGCATCGACGTCGAAGTCGGTGAGGGTGGCCGGGGTGGGCAGGCAGGCGAACCGCAGCCGGCCCGCCAACCGTCGGGCAGTGCTGGCCTCGACCTCGACGGCAAGCAGCCGCTCCAACGCGACGGTCAGCGACAGTCCCTCGGCGGTGGCCTGGTCGAGCACCGCGGGTAGGGCTTCGGCGGCCGCGGCGAGTTTGAGTTCGGCCAGGTGTGAGCGCAGCTGCTGATACCGGGACGCCGCCGCCGACGGCGACTCCGTGGTCGTAGTGGCGGTCTTGGGGGTGCGGGGTGTGGAGGTCATTGGAGGGTCCTGTTCTGGGCTGCCCGCTCGTAGACGGACAGGTCGATGACGGTGGAAACGGTTGACGGAATTGAGGATTGATGCACGGAGCTGTCGGCGTGTTTGATCTGGAGTAGTTGTGCGGCAGCGGCTTTGGCCGCCGGGCCCGGTGGGATGCGTTCCTTGCGGCGGTGCGGGCGACCGGTCGCCGCGGTGGCCATCGCGGCGGCGTCCAGCGCGATGACATGACCGCTGTCACGCACCATCACCCCCAACCCGTCAGCGGCCATACGATGCCGAGCGATCACGATCCCGCCCGTGGTGGCGATATCGAGGAAGTCACCTCCGACTGGATGGCTGACCACGACCTGGGCGGCGGCCAGTTCCGGGGGCACCGAGTAGCGATTGCCGCGGTAGGACACCATCGCCTGCCTCGATGCGGTGCGGGCCTCGGCGACGATCACTGGATAGGCCAGCGCCGGCACCGAGGACAGGGGCTCGGTTTTGGCCACCACGGCGACTGAGGAGCGGCCGTTGGCGGTGGCCCGCAGTCGGGTGTCACCCCGCACGCGGGCGAACCGATCCAGGCTCACCTGAGCCTGCTCAGGGGTGGCTTCGTCGGCCAAGGTGCGCCACCAGCGTTGGGCAGCGGTGTGGTTGACCTTCTCCACCACGCCCTTGCGGTTACCGCGCCGGGCCGGGCAGATCGCCACCGCCACTCCGTAGTGCTTGGCCACCCCGGCAAACGACGCGGTCACCCGGCCGCTGCCGGGGTCACAGACCGTGGCCATCCGGTCGAAGCGCCACACCCGGGTGCACCCGCCCACGCCACGGGTGATGCGGTCCAGGCCGGCGACCAGGTGCGGCTGATCCTCGCTCGGTGCCAGGAAGCCGCGCCACTTACCGGAATGCGCCAGCGAGCCGACCAACAGGTGCGCGGTCTTGCCCCAGCCCCACGATGCCGGCGGATCGGGCAATTCCAGCCAGTCCCATTGGGTTTCCTCACCCGGCGGGTGCTGGATCACCGCGTTCGGCCGTTGCGTCACAGTCCGGCACGCCTCACAGACCGGGCGCAGATTCCGGGCCCGGATGTTGCGAGTCAGGCTCTGATACGACAACCCGAACCCCAGGTCCTCCAATTCGTCGAGCAGGGTGCGGGCCCACAGATGCGGGTCCTCGGTCAGCCGCGCGGTGACGTAGTCGACGAATGGGTCAAAAGGGTCCGGGCCCGGGCGGGCACGCACTCCCGGCGTGCCGTCACCGGCCAGATACTTGCGGACCGTCTTGCGGTCGAAGCCGGTGTGGCGGGCGATCGCCGAGATCGTCCAACCACGCTTGGCCAGGGCATGTACTTCCACATCGTCCTCCCATGTGAGCATGAGAAAGCGGGCCTCCTTCGGGCAGTGCTGCAGGCGTCAGACACCAGCAGCATCGAAGGAGGCCCGCCCTTCTCGGCGGAGCCACACGGGTGGGGAATTTCAATGAGCGTCAGTGGGGAATTTCAGCGAGCGCGGTCAGGGGTTCCGAATGCACTGCGAAACTACCCACCAACAACTGTCATAGATCCTGGCCCGGAAAGCTGAGACCCCGTCACCTTCACACTCTGGGGGAAGCTCCGTGATCGAGCTTGCGGCCATCGTCGCGCACACTCCAAGTGTTAGCCGGCACCGTTGGAACGTGCGACATCTGCCGGCATGTCTCGACTTACTTAAGACCGCTTAATAATTCGAATAATGCGCACACCACCCCGACAGGTGGCGCGTGCCACGAGGTTTGGTGTTATCGACTGTCAGGATTTAAAAGATGTGCTGCCGTAGCATGCCGCGTTGCCCACATCAAGGGTGCTTTCGCAGATGACCTTCCCGCGAAAATAGATCCGGACCGTTACCCAATTATTAGGCCTAGCCTCTGGGCACCAGGCTCGCCCATCACACACGCGAGGGCGCCAGTCGGCGCGAACTTCCGCGCCGTCTACTGATGGACTGAGAGCATTCATCACCGTCACGGTGGTTCGCCATGGCAGTGGCACGCCGTCCAGTACTTTTCGCTCAGAGGAGTCGAAGTACTCGAGATTTGCTGCGGCGACATCGTTTGAAACGACCTCGTATGTAACGCTGTCCTCAGCGCGAGCGTCCGGCGCCACCGCGACGGCAGAAATGCCGGTAATCAGCGCAATAATTATCAGCTGGGTACGAATCATTAATCCCTCCGGCAGGTATCACTGTCGAGCTCAACGCTGACCAGGCCGGACAGCAACAATGCACCGAGCTAGTGAGACGCCTGTCAATGCCAAACCCGATGCAATCATGGTTGCTGGGCCCCCGCTAACAGTAACAAAACCAAGCTATTACCAGTCGCTTCATTGCGTCGCACATCTATCCCTAAGTCTGTGTAGGAGCAATCAGGGATGGCGGTGGAGCCTTGTAGTAACGCGCCCTTTATCGCATCAGCTTCGTTCATGCGGGCACCTTGAAGCAGGACGGCCTTGTCGCCGCCGTAGCCGAGATCCTTTAGCCCGGGCAGCGGGTCAGTGATCGGGAGGTGTGTTGAGTTGTGGCTAAGGTAGTCATCGGTCGACTGATTAATGATCCTCGCTGCCTTTTCGACTACTGGGTTGTAGCTCAACGGCTGACATGACGTTCCGCCACGGGCGATCTCCATTGCGTCTTTCAGGTTGTCTTCCGAATCCGCCAGAGCCGATGGTGTCAGCACCATAGCACCGGAAAAGGCCAGCATGAACACGACTACCAGTCGGATCGCCGTCCTCCGGCACGGGAGTATCGGCGCCGACTTGCGGCCACCGAGCGGCGCAAGTGATTGTCTTAGCACTTACAACTCCTTCTCTGGAAATCAATTACGAGCCACTGAAGTGCGGGACAACATGTGGCTTTTCTCGTCGTGCGGTTAGAACTCGCCGGCCTCACTGGTAGCAGAGAAGCCTTCCGTCAACAAGACCCGTAGCTTAGGCACACCCGCGTGGAGGCCTCGTCGTAGCCTTTGAACCATGTTTCTGTGTGGGTTATCAAGAACTTAAATTCGCCGTGCCCGCAATAGGTGCTGCCGTCTGGCTCGATCGCACAAGTCGTTGAGTTGTACGTTACGTAGCTGCGCGGCGGCAGGGTTTGATCCGCTTGTCCGGCAGGGAACTGAATGGCCGCCGTCCAGCCGTGGTGCACGGAGCGGTTTCCGTTGAACCAAGCGATGTGATTGCTGTCCGGGGGTGCACCCGGAATAACGCCGCTGCAACCAAAGCTTCCCCTATCCCAGATGCCGCAGTTGAGTCCAGAGGGTGACAAGAACCAGACACCGGGATGGTCAGCAAGGAAGAATCGGTCTGGCTCGAATTGGTCGTACCACGCCGATATGTGCGCCATCTCTGGAAAAGGATTCGCGGGAGCACCGCCAGGCGGGTCCGCGTGTGCCGGAGCGACGGTACCCAAGACCAACCCGATCGCAGAGGCAGTGGTCGCCAACCACCGGCGACTGCCAATACAGCGATACATTCTGTGATTCTCCTCCTCTGGAGCAGCGCGCAAGCTGCGAACGGCAACCACGTCGGCCCAGCTCACCGCCACCGCTCACCCTCACCAGCGACTGGTTTAACCCAGAGATCGGAGTCCGCTGTGAATTGACACGAAGCGCACGCTCGGCGCATCCACTCAGTTACCGGACTACGTTCTACTGACATACGTGCGAACGGCGGATTCGAGTTCCCCAACGCAATACTCTTTGCACCGATGGACCTGTGAACCAGTCGGGTTGATGGCTTTTGATCCCTGCGCTGACATTGGACAGGTGCTGCCACAGTAGGTAGAAACTCTTACCTTCATAGAGCGGGAAGTAGACATCACCCGCAGGGTCCGTGGACTGAGTAAGCGCCTGAACGCGCGGGGCGAGGAAGTCTACCGACTGGTCGATATTTGCGGTAACGATGTCAGCTTGCCGTTGAAGGTCGCCGATGCTGTAGTCCCAGTCGGAACCGGCGCCCGAGATGACCCCCGGTCCATTCGGTGTGATCCGGTTGAATTGCAGCCTGTTGATCTGGCGCGTCAATTCGTCATATTGAGCGTTGAACCACTGGCACATCTCCCGTTCCGCATTGATGTCCGCATCGGTGACGCTTCCTTTCGTTTCGTCATAAGGGAATGGAAATTTGGGCGCCCAGTTTGAAGGCGTCGGAGTGACCACCGGTAATGGCTCGGGAGGCCGCTCGTAATCGGACGGATCGGCTCGAGAAGCGGGCTCAGTCGCGACGGTCACACCGGACAACGTAATCAGGACGGATGTCAAGACCACAATCGGACGGGCAAACGCGCTTCGCCTCGCTATAGCTTTAACAGCAGGCACTCCTACTATGCGGAGACAGCTATGAACGCAGCCATCCAGATCCGGCCACCTAGTTCGAGCCATCATAATCTCCTGTTCGGGAGTTCTATTTCTGTTCTAACGCGTCGCCAACTCCGCCAACCTCGGTAATTTGCCAATCCTTACTGCTGTCGATTGTGACGCTATACGTTGCCGTCGACTGCAGTGGCTCCGGAGCTTGCGCGGTCTTGGTAAGCACCATTACAAAAGAGTCGACGACGTAGGTAGCGCCGGTTACTTTGCGAACCTTGGCCGCCAGCGGACGTGCCGTTGAATTCCATTGCAGCGGCACCAGAATCTGTTCCATTGACGTTGCGGCCTTGGTCAACTTGTCTTTCAGTTCGGGACTGGTGCCGCCGACAAGCTTGCTTTTCCACGAGTTGAGATCTTGGTAGTTCATCGCTGCCGCGTCGACCGCGTAGTGCAAAGCGACGTTTTCGGCGTGCACCTTGTTTTCGGATTGCCGAGCCTGCTCGTCCAGCTTGTGTTTCGCTCCAACATATAGCCAGCCCAACACTGCGACGCCGCCGACAAGGACGGCGATCGCGACGGCGATCACCAGGCTAGAAAGAGAAACCGAGAGCTGCGCTCGTCTGGACTTCTTGCCCTGAGGCTCGTCCGTAGTCGACGAAGTGTCCTCAGTGGGTGTCTCGTCCGCTGGCTCAAACTCGGCTGAATCGGCCTGGGCCGCGTCCGGTCCGGGGGTGTTTATTTCGGTATCAATCATCACGCAAATTCCTTAATTCGTGGTCTCGCACGGCCATGCCTGCCTATTTAATTCTGGGGGATGGCGACGTGCAGCGTAATCGCGCCATCTTCGGGCACCGTGTCCAGGATGTTGGACAGGATCTGACTGGGGTCGAAGTTCAACAACGCACCGGCGATGGCCTTCACCCGTGGCCGAAGCGCTTCACCCAGCACTTTGAGGTCACCGCCATTCTGATCCAATAACTTCTGGACCCGGCTAAGCAGGTGGCCGAATTTGCGCATACCGTCCGGACCGATCTCGAGGGCACCTACCGAAAAGCCTTGCAGGATCTTTTTAGAATTGTCGGCGCTATCCCGGATTCCGGGTATCAGGCCAGCGAGCGTGGGCCCGACCCACCCAGCGTTGCGTAAGAGGGTCTGGAAGTTGCTCAGCAGCACTCGCCCATGGCCATGCATATCCGCTGCTGTGTTTCTCAGCAACTCGCTAGCGTGCGACAGGTTAGGCAGCACCAAGTTTGGATCAGGCAGTGCAGCGTCACCCTCGTGGATGATGCGTTCGACCGCTTCGGGATCGAGCTGATTGAGTATCCGCGTGACACTTACCGCCAGCTCTGTTATCGATGGTGGTTGTATTACCGACTCGGTTGCGATGTGCTGGCCGTCGTGCAACATTGGGCCGTCCCGACGCCGCGGGAACAGGCCGATATAGGTTTCACCGAGGGCAGACAGATTCTCGAGTCGCACATCGCAGTCGGCGGGGATGCGCAGGTGGCCGTCAACGTAGAAGTCGATAGTAGCTCCGTCGAGAGACGATGCTATACGGCTGACTTTGCCGACTGGCACGCCACGCAGCAGGATATTTGAATCGACAACGAGACCATTGATATCTCCCACCGTCATGGAGAGATTGGTACGGTCAGAAGGCGCTCTAACCCGCACGCCGAGCGAGCCAATGTAGCTCACGGCAAACGCAATCATCAGGGCAAATGCAATGAAGGACAAAATGGCTCGCACCCTCATGGTGTCGCACCTAAGATCCGTAGCACATCCTGCACGTTGCCCGACATTTCCCGACCGTCGGGTCCAACTATCGACGTAATGTTGATCGCTGGATATTTATCTTCCGGAAGGAAGAAGCCAGTGAATAGCCGGCGCCATGCGGGCCACTCCTTTTCAAACTCCCATTTGGAATGCTGAAGAGCGCCCATCTCATCACTCAATGATCGCAGTAACGGCACCAGCCAGAAACCACCGGCGTAGATACTACCGGTAGACGGAAGAATGGTACCCACATACGAAAAGATCTCCAAGAACCGTTTAATCGCTGTCATGCCTTGCTTCGAGAACATTTCCTGGAGTACCAGGATCCTCCTGTGCATGACATCGACCGTTTCGGACACGCCATTGAGCCATTGGTCGACCAGATTCATGTTGTCAGACAGGTCCCCGAGGTCGGCTGCCACTTGGGAAGCCACCTTCCGAATCGCACCTTCTCCTCCCGGCGGCTGGACTCGGTTGATACGGATGATCGAGTTCTGTATGCGCTGGATGGATCCGCTCGACACGAAGTTCGCCATGTTCGCGATTGTGTCTTCCAGTTGTTGCGGAGACGTAGTCTGCGCCAGCGGGATGCGGTCGCCGGACCTCAACGGTGGTGCCGCAGCCTGGTCGGTTTGCGGTCGCTCGAGGGCGACATAGATGTCGCCCAAGACAGTGTCCTGCTGCAGGACCGCTCGGATGTTCGACGGCACCGCGACGTTGGGGTCGATTCTCGAGGTGACGTCGACCGCACGGCTGGATAGTGCCACCTTGGTGACGACGCCGACCGTGGTGCCGTCCAACACCACCTTTGCCCGATCCGGCAAGTTGAGCGCGTTGTTAAATTCGATGACGATGTCATATCCACCGCGATAGCTATTACCAGGCTGAGGCAACGAACTCACATTGAGCGATGCACACGATGAAAGTGCGACGACACCAGCAGTGACCGCGGCCAACCGCCACATCCGGCGGATCATCGGTTCGCCTGGTTGAGGACGTATTGAAGCAGCGCAACATCAACCGCGTACGGTTGCCCAGCAACATCCGCGCAGCTTCCGGGCATCGAAGCGTTCATCACGCCACACAGCGCAAGTCCATTGGGGGTACGGACGCGATACAGCGGCGGACGGTAGGTGATATGGAACGCACGGTTATTGAAGTGGTTGGCTAGCGTATTGACCCACCAAGGCACCGGATTCAGGAGATTCGCCAGCCACGGCGCGTGTGCACTGAACTTCCTCAGGGCAACCGACGTCGAGTCGAGCGTGAACTGAAGCTCGTCACCGAGGTTGTCTTCCACGTCGACACCCGCTTTGACCAAGCCCATAAATCCTCCGACCATATGGTTGCCGCCATCCACCGTCACGGCGAAGTCCGACATGTTCTGTTCCGCGTTGAGCAGAACCTCCTTCAGCGGGCCTCTGATCTCGGTGAGCGCCGAACTCAGTTCAGCAAGGTTCGTGATCACGGATCCGATGTCGCTGATCGTTTGATCAGGGCTATCGACTACCGCCGATGACGTGGTCAGCAGCTGATTGACGCCGGCTCCATTGTTGTGCAGCGCCTGATCGAGCTCACGCACGACATCGCCGACATTCGTCGACCCACCCGGGTTGATCTTGTTGAGGAAATTGGTCGCCGAGCCGATCACTTCGGACAGGCTCTTCGGCGTCCACGAACGGGTAAGCGGAATACACTCACCGGCACCGAGGTGAGGTGCCGCATCACCAGGGTTGCCGACAAGCTCCAGCGACCGGTCAGCAAGGATCGATGTCGACCTGATTATTGCCTTGACATCCGCTGGCAACGGACGCCGCTCAGTCACACTGAAATCGACACGGACGTCCGTTGTACCGGGGGTGATGCTCGTGACTTTCCCGATCTGATAGCCCATCTGCGTGACCGGATTGCCGACATATAGCCCGATGCTGTCGGGCATCATTGCGCAGTATTCGGCGTGGGGCTGTCTTTCATGCAGCCGCCCGCATGAGGCCACAAAGGTCACCACAGCCGCTGCTGTCAAAGCGATCGCGCCGAGCCGACCAAGGCGATGCGAACCTGACACGGCCATTAGCACGGACTCCCCGGTATCGGCATACACAGATCGGTGGCCAATAGCTCCGGAGCCTCCTGCTGTGCGCCCAGGACCCGTTCGATTTTTCTCCGCCCCAGGCGCAGCGCCCGGATTATTACACCGTTGCGGTCCGACCACATTCGTGCTTTTTGCACCCAGTCACGGATCCTAGCGAGAGCCGTGTCGCGATGATTCTCGTAGTAAATGAAGATTGGTGATAGGCCATCCATGGTGTCGCCCATGCCTTTAAGCGCCCTGGCGAGTCCCTCGCTGTAGAGCGTAAGTGACTGTTCAATGATCGACAATTTGCGGACCATGTCCTTGAGGTCGTCACTGTAATTGTTCAGCTTTCCGACATACTCATTGGATAGATTTAGGATGGCACTCACTTGCCCACGTTGCTTCTCAATTGTCGACATAAGCTTGTTGCCCGCATCGATAACCGCCGAGATTGATTCCACGTTGGTGCCGTTAAGCCCCTGCTGCACCTGGTTGAGCGATTCATTTATCGGCTTTGGGTCAACCTTGTCGGTGATCTTCGTCGCGTCGGTGAGAGTCTGTATCAAGCTGTAAGGCATCGTCACGCGTTCGACCGGAATAGGCTTAGCGCCTAAAGAACTGTCACCTAGTGACACGATGCTCACATAATAGCCCCCAACCACCGTGAGCATGCGGACTTGCACCTGCGAGCGATCACCGACAAATGCACTACCGTCAACCCGTGCTCGGACGCGCACTCGGTTCGATTCCAGTGCCAGATCCTTCACCTTGCCCACGTTGATTCCGGCAATGCGTACCGGGTCTCCTGGACGGATCGCCGCCGCGTCGTCGGTGTAGAAGGTGACGATCTTCTGCCCGGGGGGGCTGATATAGAGCATCGCCGTCGCGAGCGCCACAATCGTCACTAGGGCAAGGGCACCAGCACCCCACAGAGTCGGATTACGTAACGCTTTCATCGGTTGCACAACACCACTTTTCGGCCGTTGAGAAGTACGTCCATTTGCTCAGGTAACTGGGCCTTGCCCCGGGAACAGGCCAGGGGCGCGCCGGCCTCCGGCGGTGGTGGGATGTTTTCCCACATGACCGGAACGAGCTTGAAGGCGTCCGTAAAGTCGTCGAGGACGGTGAACGCACGGTCCAGACCCTGGTCCATGTCACTGGCATTCTTGTTGGCGGCCGGGCCGTAGGTGAAGTAATCGCCATTATTCACACCAGGTGGAAATCCTAAGTTAGCCACCAATTGCGCGACATCACCTGTAAACTCACCGTAGAGGTAAGCTTTTCGAAACTCGTCCAATATTCCAAAGATGCCAGCTACCGGCCCTTTATTAAGCCAGTCCGCTATCTGGATCAGGTCTTTTCCATGTCCGCCCATAGTATCGGAAATTTCCTTCAGATTGCGCATCAGCGTTGCGATGACTTGTTGACGGTCCGATGCAAACCTGGTGAGCTTGCGGATGCTCTCCAGCATCGGCGCCAAGCCGCCGCCATCACCGGAGAGATATGCTGCCGCATTGGCGGTAAAGGTGTTTACCTCGTCAGGGTTCAGAGTGGCAATCACGGGTTGTAGCCCGTTGAATAACGTAGTGACGTCGAAAGACGGTTGGGTCATCGCGGTGGTCACATGGGTGACAAGAGCGGCCTTCGAATACCCCTCTGTCGCGTCCACGACATCTAAATACCGCAAACCGGTAAGAGCCTCGAACTTGATGGCAAGCCGGGTTCCGGGTACCACGCCATATCGCTTGTCGAGCGTAAACCCGACCACGGCGATGCTTTGACCGTGCCTTCGCTCGAGGCCGACTGAGTGGACCTTCCCGACTCGGACTCCGCGGACCCGCACGTCGGCGTCCTGATGCAATCCCGATGCGTCAGTGAACTCGGCATCGTACGATCGCGTTTCCGCCGCCATGGGCTGCCTAATGACATTCGCAACCAGAATAAACAGAACGATCGCGACGACCCCGCTGATCGCGAGTCGCCACAACGCCGCTCTAGGCTTCATCGGGCACCTCCCAAAGCGGCAAGTGGCGCCGCGACACCCGGAAGGCTGTCAAGAACAATGCGAACCTGAAGCGCACGTTGCTCAGGCGTTCCCGCGTACATTTTCTCAAGCCGGGAACGCAGTTCCACGAGCATCTCCGAAATGCCTTGAGGCCTGATCAGTGGCGGCACCACATCGGTCAGCGCCTTGACAGTGTCAACCATGGGCGCCAGATCGTCGATATGCGTGTACTCCAGCCTGCCGATCGCACCAAACAGGTTATCCGCTACGAATTGCATGAACGGTAGAATAGTATGCGAGTATTCGTCATCGCTGGCGTTCCATGTACCCTTGTTCAATTTATTAGTACCGTGCGTTAAATCGGCGCCGGCATCGAGCATCGCGTCGGTAAACGACGGAAATGCAACACTCACTCCCGTCGCGTTTCTTAATAGTTGCGCGGTACTCACTGTTTGCGTGTTGGCAAGCGCATTAGCCGAAATCAAGAGGGTCTCGGCCAGCGGATCCAACGCATCAGTGTATCGAGTGGCCTTCTCGACCACCTGGATCAGCCGCGTGGTTAATGTTCCCGTAGCAAGTCTTCCAAGGCGAGATAGCAAGGCTTGAAGCGTAAAGTTGCCCTTCGGCGTGATCTTCAGGTGGGTCCCATCGCGGAGTGGTCGCCCACCCGCACCTGCGATTAGATTGATACCGGTCACGCCAAAATAGTTGACGGGCCGGAAATCAATAGCCATGGCATCAGTTAATCCCGCTATTGGCGTTTTTTGCAGATCAGCATTGAGCCGAACACCTCCCCCGGACAATCTGGACACCGCCGTGACCTCGCCGACCTTTACCCCATGCATGACCAACTCCGTACCCTTGGCCACCCCGGGACCGACATATGGCGTATCGATCGCCATGGAAATTGCATTAGCTGGTCTCCCGCCGAATGGCTTGAAAACCATAAGTAGGCCACCCACGGCAACGACGCAGAGCACAAGCGCCGCGCCGACGATGGTCAGCGTTCGCTTCTCAGATTCCGCAGAAGCGTGCAGTAGCATGTCTGCTCACCTAACCTTTGAACACGAATACTGGATGAAGGCCCCACAGCGCCACGGTCAGTATCAAATCCAAGACAATGATCGTGATCAGACTGGTCCGCACGGCGCGACCCGACGCTTGACCAACGCCGACCGGGCCACCCGAAGCAAAGTATCCGTAATAGCAATGGATCAAAGTCACGGCCGCACAGTAGACGGCTATTTTGATCACAGAGTATGCAAGATCCCTAGGTACCAAAAACTCGGCAAAGTAATGATCATATGTTCCGCCGGGCTGATTGTGAGATACCCGGATGACGGCGTCCATGACGAAGAAGTTGGCTATCAGCGCCACTAGAAATCCCGGCACCACACATATCAT
Source organism: Mycobacterium sp. 5-140-3-2 (assembly GCF_035666375.1). Taxonomy (NCBI): domain Bacteria; kingdom Bacillati; phylum Actinomycetota; class Actinomycetes; order Mycobacteriales; family Mycobacteriaceae; genus Mycobacterium; species Mycobacterium sp. 5-140-3-2. The sequence continues at coordinate 1,709,082 of NZ_CP142025.1, read as the reverse complement.
CGCGCCGACCAGGCGAGTGCCGACCACAAACGGTATCGGCCTGAGCCCCATCGCTTCTAGGGCATCGATCTCTTCGGCGATGCGCATGGCACCGATCTCGGCGGTCATCCGGCACCCCGTTTGTCCAGCGAACGCGACGGCGCTCACTATCGGCCCGATCTCGCGCACCCCTCCTATCCCGCCGACAATCCCAGACAAACCACCGAAGCCAATAATATTCAAGACAGCAAACGCCTCAACAGCTAACGAGGCACCGACCGCAATACCGAGGAGCAATAATACGCTTATCGCCCCACCATCCACGATCAGCGAACCCCTACCCCAAGCGAGGCTGTTCATTTGTTGCAATGTTTGTCGCCGATACTTAACGACCGCTACTGGCACCGAGCTGAATGTCTTGGCAATGAACACCACCCACTGCCCAAGGTTATGGAACATCCCGCCGATCGGCTCGACTGCCGCTGTTGCCAGTCGAGTACTGAAATGCATACTCGGTACTGTTGCGCCGCTACCGGGAGTCATTACGCTACCTCCAGCGGAGCAAACATCGACTGCAACTGCGTTATCGCGAGGTTTGCGAAAACAATCCAAACGACATTGACCACAACCGATGAGTTCACGGCGTCTGCTACGCCTCGCGGGCCACCCTTCGCCTCCATTCCGCGTAGCGATGAAACTAAGCCCACGATTGCCCCAAAGACAAGCGTTTTGCCGATGGCGAACCATACGTCCACCACCTTCGAGAATGTCCCGAACGACATCCAGAAACTTCCCGGCGCCACGTCGGACGCTCCCACTGCCATCAAAAATGAGGACGCCATTCCCGACGCCACAATAAATATGCATAAAATCGGGGCTATCAATAGCAGTGCGAGAAAACGTGGGACCACCAGGTGGCGGACCGGATCAATACCCATTACCCGCATTGCGTCAAGTTCTTCACGGATTGCGCGTGCCCCAAAGTCCGACGCAATGGCCGAAGCTGCTGCGGCACCCATCAACAATCCCGCCGTCATCGGCGCTCCCTGCCGAACAACACCCACCCCGGCGGCCGCGCCAAGCAGCGAGGTTGCCCCCAGTTGGTTGACAAGACCCGACGTCACAATAGTTGTGATTGCGCCGATCGGAACAGCCATCAGCAGCGCGGGTATGGTCGTCACTTTGAGCAAGATCCATGCCTGCACAACGACTTCGCCGACTGGGAGCCTCATGGCAATGGTGTCGGCAACGATGTAGCGCACCACGTCCGCAAACAGCTGCACACCACGACCCGTCGTGGCCGCGGTACGCCTTGGAATCATGCCCACGTGGCGCGCAGCTCTGAGCGGGTAAACCATAAGCAGTGATCGGCCCACGTTGCTGGAGCCCGGACTCAACGCGTCCTGAGGTAGGTCGTTGTCGATGCGAGTGGTCATGAATCACCGCCAGGACACTTGTGAAAACGCACGCGCCCCCACGGGTCAACAGCGATAGACGCTAGCGGCAGCAGGCTAGCCGGCATGCCAAAAGCCTTGCGTGAGGAGTAGGTCTCCAGACTGCGCAGCACGGCCGAACCGTCTTCGCGACGCTTTGGTAGTACCACCCTCATTGGCCCTGCACCGATGAGCCCGAGGTCGTCAGCGCTGACGCGCCCACGCCGGGCGCCGACCATCCGTGGGGAGACATAGGTTGCCTGGCGCCAAACCTTTTAGCATCGGACCCGATCTGAGGCCACGCCTTCATCCAACGTCCTCCCCTTCTGGCACGCTCGTCCCGCTGGCACGTTCGTGGCGTGGTCAGTGCGATTGTCATCACACTGACCACGGCTCTGTGAGCAAAGTCGTTATTTGTTTAGCGGTTACCGTAGAGGACTAGCCGCGCGGTTGACAAGCCGCCAACTACTGAGACATTTGCACGAACCCAACGAGACCCGGCTCGGCCTCGACCGGAGGTTTCTCGCGGCAAGGCTTTTGGGGACGAGGTGGAGACAAAGTTCTGGTCTGCGTTGAGACTAATCCGGCGTGCCAGCTGTAGGAGGTCACCACGTTGGTGATGCCGGTGGTGAGTCGTGATGCTGGTGGCTGGCCGTCGGCGGCAGAGTGTGGTCGATGGTAGTTGAAGTGGATGTTCCAGATCTTGAGCGCTTCGCTGCGTTGGGCTTCTGAGGTCCAGGTTCGGGCGTAGAGGAACTCTTCGGCCAGGATGCGGTGATATCTCTCTATTTTGCCGTTGTGGCGTGGGGTGTAGGGCGTGATGCGCTGGTGGCGTGCGCCATGCAGGACGCGAGCGAAGTCCTTCGCGCGGTAGCACGAACCGTTGTCGGTGACGATCCGTTGGATGCGGTCGATCCCGTGTGCGGCGAACCAGACCCGGGCCCGGTGCATGAATCCGATTGCTGTGATGGCTTTTTCATCGGTGAGTGCTTCGGTGTAAGTCAATCGGGAGTAGCCATCGACCGCGGAATGCAGATAGACATAGCCGGCGCGGGCCGCTCGCGAGGCTCTGCCCTGTGCGCTGTTCTTGCCGTGCACCCGCCACCCGCCACCGTCGGGGGTGCGGCCGACCTTCTTGATGTCGACGTGCACCATGTGCCCGGGGCGGCAACTCCCGCAACGGCCATGGCCGCAAAACGGTGCTTACCACGGCTGGGCCGGTCGAGCTCGAAGTGCCCCGAGACCGCAACGCCACGTTTAGCCCGGCGATCGTGCCCAAACGCAAACGCCTGGGCCAGGTCGAAGACATGATCTTGTCGCTGTACGCGCGCGGCATGTCCACCCGTGACATCACCGAGTCACCAAGGCCCGAGGATCATTCCCCTCCGACGCCGCAGCGATGACACTGCTTTATTGGCCATCCGCAACATCAACCAGAAACGAGGAAACCAAGGACAAGGAACCTACAACTGGACCGAAGCACTCAACACCTTAGCCATCCAATTCCCCGACCGACTCCCACTATGACCCAAAGATGAACGGCTGCAACACCTTACACAGTTATCTTGACAAGCCCGGTAGACAGGTCAAATTGTCACCTAGTCGTGCAGCAGCGCCGACGCCGCCGCAGGTTCGTCTCTGACGGAACGTTCCAAGCCTGACGCACGTTCGCCAACGATGGACGCCTCCCGCTCTACTGGGGAGGATTGCCGGGCGGCGGATACACCCCCCTCAGGATCCACGGGAACCAGTTGAGACCGAACTGGAGTTCATCGCTGGCGTCATAGTCGGGACTGGGATCGAGGGGAATGTTCTGCCCGTCGGTGTTCAGCGGTGTTGCTCCTCCGCCCTGTCCCCTGGCAGCGGCTTGTGGCTGGCCGTAGACCGCAACCACAACGGTCCGATCCGGACTGTTTAACGACCACACCCCCATTTGGCTGTTGGCGCAGTTGGACATGATCTTGAAATAGTCGGGGTTGTAGTACCACCGGTTGATTAAGTCATTGCCGCTGATCGCGATTGACTGATTGATCGCCACCGTCTCGGCCACAGGGCCGTGGAAACCAGCCGCATTGGCGCGGTCTTGGGGGCTAGACCCGTCCGAACCGATATCACCATCGAGGGCCCGGTTGTTCAACACATCCTGGGTGTGCCGCTGAGCAGCGGCTTGAAGCTGGGGGCTGATTCTCACGTCGTTTGTGCAGCCCGCTTGATGCTGCACGGTGAAGACGTTAGCGACGACACCGTCGTTGAGTCGCTTGTTGTTCGGTACGAGCGTGTTGTTGTCATTATCCGCATGCGCGACGGGAAGGCTCAACAGAGCGCCGGTGGCAACCACCAAGGCCGGCAGGCGCTGCGGCCGATACTGCATGTCCAAGTCCTCCTTCTCAGCCACCGAGCGGTGGTCGGCGGTGCTGGGCGCCGGACGCTCTGCGACCGAGAGCTGGCCGGGCCGATCGGATCGACTGAAACCTAGCCGATGTAGGACCGAAATGAACCTGATATGCATATAGGCTACTCACGGCGCCGCGAAGTCGTCTAGAGGTTTTTATTACTTATATGAATATAGGTTTATGTGGGACTGCCCCGCATTCAGTTGACTCGCGGGGTGGGATTTTCAGGCCGCGGTTGCGGCTTGTGTGTGGAGCAGTTCGAACTCTATCGGGGTGAGTCTGCCGAGTGCGCGTTGCCGGCGGCGTCGGTGGTAGGTCCGCTCGATCCACGACACGATCGCCAGGCGTAGTTCGGCTCGGGTGGACCAGCGTCGCCGGTCGAGCACGTTGCGTTGCAGAAGGGCGAAGAACGACTCCATGGCAGCGTTGTCACCGCACGCGCCGACACGACCCATCGATCCGTGTAATCCGTTGTGCGACAGTGCATGGACGAACTTTCGTGAGCGAAATTGGCTACCCCTGTCCGAATGAACGATCGTCGCGGCAGGTGAACGCAACGCCACGGCGTGATCGAGGGCGGCCACTGCCAGCGAGGACTTCATCCGCGAGTCCATCGAGTAACCCACGATCCGGTTGGAATAGACGTCTTTGATCGCGCAGAGGTAGAGCTTGCCTTCATCGGTGCGGTGTTCGGTGATGTCGGCCAGCCAGACCTGGTTGGCGGCCTGGGCGCTGAACTGACGCTGCACGAGGTCGTCGTGAACTGGCGGCCCGGATCTGCGGTTCAGTCCTCGCTTCTTGGCGAAGACCGACCAGATGCGCTCCTGGGAACACAACCGTGCGACACGGTTCTCGCTGGCGAAGATACCGCGTCCGGGAAGTTCGTCGGCGATGAATCGGTAGCCGAATGCGGGGTCGTCGGCATGGATGTCGCGGGCGGCGTTGATCAGGTGCGCATCATCCCAATCTCGCTGCGATAGAGGTGCTTTGCGCCATTTGTAGAACGCCTGGGTGGAAAATCCCAGGACCCGGCAGGTCACCGTGACGGGCACGCCGTCATCGGCAAGGTCGAGGACCAGCGGGTACATCATTTTGGGTTGGCATCCCGGGACAAGTAGCCGACCGCGCGACGCATCACTTCAGCCTCCTGCTCGAGGAGCTTGATCCGCTTATGCGCCTCGCGCAGCTGCGCCGACACATCCTCAGAGACCGCCGCAGGCGACAGCCGGTTGGCACCGTCCTCGCGGTCGGCGATCTTAAGCCAGCGATGCAGGCAGGCCTCCGAAATCCCGAAGTCCTTCGCGATCTGGCGCAACGGCGCCTCACCCTTGCGGGCCACAGCGATGACATCGGCTCGGAACTCGGCGGGAAACGGTCTCGGCACGAGGTTGATCCTTCCAGCAAGGACGAATCCTCACAGGTCAGGAGTCAACCAAACCGGGGGCAGACCCGCGCCACTGGCGGCGTCCCTGTTCGGTATCGACTTGGTAGGGAAGCATTTCAAGCATGGTCGTGCGGCGCGTCGTCTGTTCCAAAACAATGTCCTTATAGCCAGCGCTGTCAACATTGCAGCACAGGTCTTCCATCAATAGGCCGCGGTCCCCCAAACCGATACCGATCGACAGCAGCGTCAACGGAAACTCGTTAGCGATGTACTTGAAGTGATTGCTGATCTCCACTCCGCCGCTTCGCTGCCAGTGCAGAAAATGGAGGTCATCGATGATGAGTAGCCTTGTCTCGCAACTGAGCACACAATCCAACGCCCGCCGGCCCAGTTCTTCGGCTGTGCCGCGGCGAGCCCCCGGATGCGCGTAGAAGTCACACAAGGCGGCGTTGAAGTCCTTCATGCTGGTGTTGCCGCGCATCCCGATACGGCATACCGGCCATCGTTCATCGCCCGCCCGGGTGAACTCGCCGTGGCGCCGTACTTCCCGACGGTGAAATTCCTTGGCGAAGGCCTCGACCGCCCACGTCTTGCCCAGGCCCGGGTAGCCATCGAGCGCGACAGCGCCTTTGGCGTGGTTGCCATCCTGAGTGCTGCTATCCGTGATGACCCAGAGGTCCTCATGCAGGGCCGCCAACTGCGGCATTCTTAACGGTCCGATGTTGTTGTGCCAGTCGGCGCGCCGCCGGTTGTAGATATCGGCTGCGGGCTCGCTGAGCCGCCGAATCTGGCTTCGTGACAACGTCTCTGGTCGGGTCCGCTTCGGCGCTTCGACATAGTCGCGCCAGCCCTCCTTGCGCGATAAGGTCAGATTGTCGAGGTTAGAGGGCCTAGCAGGAGATGAGGCGGGTGCGGTGCTCATACGTCCTCCAAGACCTCATCGTAGAAATGGCCGCCGTCGACCATGACGTCTTCGTCGAGTTCGTCGACGCAGGTGCTGACATCATCAGCTTGAGCAGATTCCGGTGTGTGGAGAAGCCGCTGTGCCGTCGGCAATTCGGGAACGCTGGTCGCCGCTTGAACGTCAATGCCCAAAGTGGATTGTTGTCGTGAGAGCCGCAGGGCGGCACGGCGCTCGGCCATGGTGTGGCCTTGGCTGAGCTTGCGCCGCTCCAACAGTTCGGTCAGAGCCAGCTTGTCGTCGAAGTAGCGATATTTGGTTGCGGCAAGTTTGCGGGCGTACTTGAGCCCGTCCTCGTTCATCGGGCCGTCACAGGCGTCGGCCTCGGTCCATCGCAATGCGTGCCAGTCACGCGTGTTTTTGAGGTCGAAGAAGTACACCTGGCGCAGGTCGTCGGGATCGACGTGGACTGGCCATTGCCCTTTGCGATCCTTATATGGGCTCTTCTCGCGAGCCTTATATCCGATGAGTCCAGGACCGCGGTAGATGCGGTGATCGATCTCAAAGCCATAGTGCTGGATGGTGCGCCACTCGACCCGCAGGAAGTGATAGGCCAGGCGCGGATCACGGGGGGCTTCGATGTAGCCGGCGCGGGCGATACCGTGCTCGAACATCTGCGAGGGGGACATGCCGAGCGCCCACAAGCCAGGCTCGCCGATCCCGTCGTGGGGCCGCAGGTGATAAACCGCGGCCACCCACTCTCGAAGCAGCGCTTCAAGCTCGTCGATAAAGAAGAAGGCGTCCTGCTCGGGTGCCACACCGCGCGAATACAGGTCCGGCCCTTTGTACCCGGGAAGCTCCTGTAGAAAGCCCTCACGGACTGTCCGGAAAAACCGTTCCACCGGGCCCTTGTCGTAACCGACACGCACCCGGGCGGGTTGAATCGAAATCCCCATCTGCCGGCACGCACTGGTCAACTGCTCACCGACATAGATCTTGCCGTGATCGACCACCACGGTCTCGGGAACGACCGCCGGCTTTGCCGCGAACCCACTCTGAGGATCCACCGCCTGCTGCTCAACCAAAACCGAGCGCGGTATGCCATGTGGCGGCCACACCGCCTCAGCGGGCCAGTCGCGGCCCGCTGGCATTGGGCGAAAACACTGGTAGAGCACCGATGCGGCATCGATTGCTTTGGTCGATACCGGGGTCAGCCGCAACCCGGTGATGCACCGGGAATACCAATCCATCCCCACGGTGAGATCCACGCCGACCCACCGCAACGTGTGCGGATCCATCGCGAACACATCCAAATGGGTCGTGTCCATCAACAAGTACTCACCGGGACGGGCAGGATGCATCTTGCCGTAAGGCAGCACGGGACGGGCCGCGATGTCGCGGTTGCGTTTGGTGCTGTTGGAGAAAAGCGGATACAGCCGGTCCAGCTTGTCGAGGATGCGATACGCCGTCGCTTGTGATGGTAGCCGCACCGCCCCGGCGCCATAGGTAGCGGCCAGGCGTGCCGCCGCGTGCGCAATCACGTAGCCCCGCGTCGGCCTGGACATATCGGTATGCTCACGCATGACGTCCAACGCGGCTTGTTCAAATAGCTCAAAAGCCCTGCTGCCCAAAGCAGGTTGCATCGCTTTAGCCGAAAGCAATCCGACTTCGCCCTCCGCCTCATACCGACCGACCCAGCGTTCGAAAGTTCGCAACCCGATGCCGAGCTCTTTCGCCTTGGCCGCCATACGATCTCGTTTGGACAGCCCTATCCTGTAACGGCGCCGCGGCTCTCCCGGTAAAGCCGTTAGCGCACAACCAGATCGATACCCTGTGAGCGCCTCACGCACATGAGCGGCGTGCTCACGCGCTTGGCTACGCGCCGACTCGGGCACAGCCGACCACTTCACCGATGCAACATCACCGCCGGCCTCCGGGGCCTCGACGACGAGATCTTCGCTGAGTAGACGGGAGCGATCGGAGAACATCAGCTCATCCAACGCGAACCGGCGGACTGACTGAGACCGCAAGTCTCGAGTCATGACTTCTGGCACGCCGGCGACAGGGTTGATCTCGACGACTTCGACGATTTCTCCGTCGTAAGTGAATCGCGTTCCTACGCCTACCCGTACACCCGCTCGTCTCATAGCGGCGCCTCCAATACTGTTGATGGACGAAGTGGTACGTCGAGATCCGCGCGGTACTCTTGGCGCCACAACAGATGCATCAACGCGGGGCGGACCAGCTGCCGCGGGTATCCCCGGACCGTTTGTTCGGCGTCAGCAATCGACATGCCTGCGAAGTGCCCAGGACAACAACGGATCTCATCCAAGATGGATTGGTTGATCAGCCAGTCGCGTCGATAACCGGCAAGGAAGCGCACGTTCGCTAACAGGATTCGGGGTGGTTCATTCACCACCAGATACGACCAGCCGAATGATTCGACGATTTCGCGTGTCCAAGCGCACAACAGCACAACCTTCGGTTCAGTCATCCGCTCGCCGCGGACGACATCGACCACCACCGGTCCGCCCGTGCTGTCCAGCAGATAGTCTGGAATGTGTTTGCGTGCCTGCCCCTCCACTTCGACACGCAACATGAATGGTTGGGCGACAATGCGGTGTACTGCGGGATCAAAGTCAGCCAACAGCAAATTCGCCAACTCTAGCCGCGACTCGTAGATGACGTGGTCATGCTGCGTGGCAGACCAATACGTTCCCGAGTAATGGCGCTGCCCGAAATACCAACGGAAAGTGCGCCAAGGAGCCGCGTCAAACAGCGCGGCGGCTGACACCTTCTCCGCAGATACCGACCGCTCTTCTCCCACCGCAGGCCGATAGGCAATGGTCGCGGTACTCAGGTCGACAGCAAGCTCGAGCGACACCGTAATGCTCCGAACACCATACGCACTGCCAAATGCAACTTGGCACCGCCACGGGCATTCTCTGGCAATCATCGAGGACTTTGTGGCGAATTACAAGACTTCCTGGTATCGAAGCACGCGGAGACAAATACCTGACGCGGAACCGAGACAGCAGGATCAAGCGCGACAACAGATTTGGCTCGTCAACTTTCGGACCGTGGAGGTGCTCGTCACCCTTATTCGACGATGTACGCCGCAATCACCGAGGACCTATTTAGAACTGCCCGGAGGGCCTCAAGTCGATGCGGGGCGACTGCCAAGACGAGCAATCGGCGAGCCCTGCTGGCGCCAACGTAGAGAACACGGCGCGCCTCATGGGTGTCGGGCGCCGCCCACAATTCGATAATGTGGGGTCGAGCCCCCTTTGGCTCGTCCTCGATGTCGAGGAGCACGGCATCTCGTTCGCCGCCCTTGACCGCGTGGATGTGCGCACTTGCGAGTCCCTCCGAGTGGTCAGTCGCCTCACCCGCGCGGCTCCAGGCCGACCAGTCGGCACTCTTTGCCTTCTGAAACCGCTGCCCAGTTGGGGTGTAACCGAGTTCAATTTTTGAGAGCAGGCCCGACACGGTCGTTCTGATGGATACGGTGGCTGAATCGGCATCGGCCCAGGTGTTGGATGCGTCGGTCAGCCGGGCGACCATAATTCGCAGCTGCGATCGATCGATGCCGGCTGCGTTGAGTTGCTCGTCGCGTGGTGCGCGGCGCAACTCGCTTGGCAGCTTTATCGTTCCCAGCAGGATCTCTTCGACCACTGTGATCGCGGCTTTGCGTTCGGTCGCATCCGGCGAATAGCGCAGGATGGCGATACTTCTGATCAGACGTGAGGTGTTGGTGGTTGAGTCGCCGACGCGCGGTACTCGTCCCGACAGGTCGTAGGCCGCTTTGCGGGTGGCAGCCAGGATGAGTCGTTGGGAGGGGATAATGTTCAATTCCGTTGCCAAACGGTCGAACTCACCGCGAATGTATGCCGGTGTTCCGGCCACGACGTAGACGGTCTCAGCGTGTGGCGATTCAGAGGCATCGCGCCGTGACACGATCGGCCGGACGCTGATGGAACGAAGGCTTGAAGTGATGGCGCAGATCGCCGGTGAGGAACGCCAGTTGTCGTCGAGGTAGACGATCTGGTCGGCGTGCAGCGACGCACGGTAATTCAGGTAGGAACTCGGTTCGGCTTGACGGAATTCGTAGATCGCCTGGTCCGGGTCGGCCACGACGACGATGCGGATACCCAGGGTCTCCAGTGACCGCAGGATTTCGTGTTCGATCGCCGAGCAGTCCTGGAACTCATCAACGATGATTTCGGCGAACCGTGCTGTCAGACGCAGATGCAGCCAGGCCGCATCGGCATTGCGCAGGATGCCCAGAGCTTTGAGTCGGGACTGTTCGCAATCGTAGATACCCGAGGTTGTCAGCTCGTTAATCCGGCGCTGCGCGAGGTCGGTCAGCGCGCTGGGTGTAAAGCCGGCCTTGCCCAGCTGTGCAACGTAGGCGCGGTCGGCGGATGGAGCGCCGGCGGGGTCATCGGAGGGGTAGTGGAGGTTACCGGAGGCGTCAGCGTGGAAGTGCCCCAACGCAAGTCCTGCGCCCGGCACTTTGCGATGACGCACCCTGGTGTCGAATGCGGCCGGGAGGTCATTGTACGAGTCGACGTAGCGCGGCGGTTGACCGTTTACGCGCACGAGGGCCGGAGTAACGAGGTACCGGTGAAGGAATCGATCGAAGGTGCCGACGAAGTTGGGGGCCTCGAGGGCCTGCGGAGCGTTCGCACACCGCCGAGCTGCTTCGTCGACGGCAGCGTTGGTGAACGAAAGTAGCGCTGCTGCTTGGCCTTTCAACGTGGCCGCGGTGATGTAGCGTTTGGCGATGGCACGGGTTTTGCCTGCGCCCGGGCATGCCTCGACGAGCCGGACGTCGGCCGCCAGGACTACCTTCTGTTCCTCACTGAGGTCCGTGTGCATCAGCATTCACATTCTCGGGGTCGACGACGTCGGCCATTAGGGCGTCGATGGCATGTTGGAGGTAAGCTGGAATGTCGAAGGTCGCCGAACCGTCCTGCCCGCGTCGTTCGGCGATGGCTTCGCAGACGAGTTGCGCGAAATCGCCCTTTCCCAAGTCGATGTCGCCGGTCTTCCGTTTGATCGCATTGGCGAACGCCGCCGCACGCGCTGGTATCTCGGTGGTCAACCCGCTAAATAGCCCGTCCCATTTGTCCTCCGATAGTGGGTGCATCTTGAGATAGACCTGCTTGAGCAGTTCCTCGTTACCGACCATCGAGAACAACTCCGCTTCCAGTGTGGTCCCACCGACGAATACCTCCAGACGGGGCTCGCCCGGGAACATTTCCAGATACCGTTGCTTACGCAGATCTCCCAGACGCCGCTGCGTCGGCTTGGTGACAGGATCACCGTCGGTGACGACGATGACCTTGTCCACGCGGTGCGCCGTCCCATTGAGGAGCAGCTTCACGTAGGGTTCGAAGTCGACGCCGTCGATGGCGACGAACGACGCCGCGGCCAAATGGCGCAATCTGATCTGGTCCCCAGCGCACGCCAATCGCGCGAGTTCAGGCAAAACGATGGCCTCAGCGATCCCCTCGACGAGTACGACGTGCCGCGCGAATAACACTGCCGATCGGGTGACGGAGAGGTAGCGATCGAGTTTGCGGACTTCCGGCGGCGCCAACCCGATTTTCCGAAGGGCGGTGACCTCGGTGCGCCATCCTGCACGGTCGCCCGCCCCGCCGGTTTCCACGGCGCGTTTCGTGCGCGAAGAAACGACGAGTTTGTCCACCGATACGCTGCTGGCGAGGTTCGGTGAGTGCGTCGACACGACCACCTGCACGCGGCCGGCGGGATTGAGGCTGTCGTCGGCGGCGGCTTCCCTTCGTGACTGAGCCGCTTGGTCTTCGAGATATTTCAGAAGAACTGATTGCAGTTGCGGGTGGAGGTGGGCCTCGGGCTCCTCCACCAACAGCAGGGTCAGGTCGTAGTTCTTGGCGTTGACGAGTTGCACGATGATAGTGGCGATGTAGGCCAGGTTCGCGTAGCCCAGTCCGGAAGATGCCAGGCGGATGGGGTCGATGTGCTCGTCGGCGAGTTGGATGCGCAGCAGGCCGGCCAGGCGGCGCAGGTCCTGGTCCTTGCCGACGAGCTGCAGGTCGTGCCGTCGCGACGGCGGCGTGATCTGATCCATGTGCTCGGAGATCCGGCTGCGCGCGGTTTCGGGCAGCGGAAGCATGGCAATGGAGTGCAGCGCGGCATTGGCCGCGAGCCGGAACTCCTCACGCTTGGGCTTATCATCGTCTGCCGAAGTGAGCACCTTGAGCACGTCAGCGATGCGCTCGCCGCTGCCGGAATCAAGTTCTCGGATCGCGTCACGCAGCGGCGGCAGGTACACGTGCGCGACCCGTTTACGATTCACGGGTTCGGGATCCTCGACGCCTAATCGTCCGGTGGAGTATCGAGCCGAACGCCACAGGGGCAGGTCGACGTCGCGCGAGTAGGTCACGTTGTACGTGAGCACATCGTCGGAATCGACGAGTTCGGCAAGGTAGATTGCCTTTTCGGCCGATGTCAGCTCGTCATAGGAAGCGGCAATCTTCACCTCAGCGGTGTTGTCGGTTCCTCGGGTCGGGTCGGTTTCCGCGGAGAAACTCACACCGGGGCCCTCGATGGCCGCCGTCGTCGCCAACCGGATCGCGTCAATGACCGCACTCTTGCCCGAGGCGTTCTCCCCGACGAGTACCGTCAAGTCCTCCGCGAAACACACCTCGACGTCTTCACAACTGCGGAAGTTCGATAGTGACAGACGAGAGAGCCTCATGATCGATCGACGTCCCTCATTTCCGGAGAGGACTTGGCGGAAGTGCAACGGTCACTACCATGCCGGTGCCGCATCTCGGCGTTCAAGCCTGCGATGACGCGTTGCATCCGCCGACCAAACCGCGTAGGGAGCGGTCGTCGTCGCGCCAGCGAAGGAGACGGTGATCACCAAGACGTTGACCATTCGCAATTGCCGTATATCTCCTCGTATCTTCTCGTGCACATCGCCAGCTACGGATCCCCGATCACATTGACACCTCCGCCGACTGCCGCCGTCACGCCACGCCGGGCAACGGGTGCGACAGGCGGTCTACGGGGCCATAACGAACCGATTCGACCTTGACAGCTGCGCGCGCGGCGTGGGTGAGCTCAGGCGTGTGACCAAAGTGGCGCAAAGTCTCTGCGGTGGATAGCACACACCGACGCGTCCTGGCATAGTCCGTTAATCGGCAGACCGACCAGATGTCAGCGGCAGAGTAGGTCACCGATCAGGCGGAGAGTTGGGTGAGGGGCCCAGTTCGCCGCCCCAGTGGGCAGCAAGGCCACCGATGAACACCGCATGCGGCGATCACTCAGATGTGCGCAGCGCTAGTGCTGGACCAGGTTAGTGCACAAGAATGCTCGGTCGTGGGCACGCCTTCGATTCTCACAATGTCGCGGCATTGAGCGGGGAACACCACCCTATCGCCCTACCCCAGACTAGAGACTCCCGGTTTCGGGACGCGAATGCTTTTGGTGCGCAATGCACTTCGCGGCTCGGTTAATACCGATGGTGGACCGGTAAATTGCAAATCTGAGGTTCGAAGCTTAGCCCCACTAGCCAGATTCTCATCTTTGTGGCGGATCCGCCATCTTGACGTCACGAAGATGAGAATTCCGCCACGTTGGATGAGAACCTACACTTTCGTAGGCGACCGGCTCGACACCCCACCGCGAATCTGCCATTGACGAATGTCACCATTTGGTATTGACTGCGTTGTATGACGGACGGTGTTCCGGCTCGCGGGTCGCTGCGATCCCGCGGGGCGGCAGCGGTAAGTGCCTACACCTTGCGGCCGATCACCAGCGTGATCCCGCCCGAGCGGGCATGGGGGCTATGGCTCTCGCGTCAGATCATCGCCAGGATCATGGGCACCTTTGGACCCTCGCTCGCGGGCACGCGCGTCGAACCGGTCGACACCAGGCTGCCCGACGGCCGCCGCGTCAAAGGGGAATGGGTCTACGGGCCGCGCACCCCCACCAGCGAAGCTGAGCGCTCATCGACAACCGCGGGAGCCATCTACTACGTGCACGGCAGCGGGTACGCCGTGTGTTCGCCAAAGACGCACCGCCGGTTGACATCCTGGCTTTCGTCCTTGACCGGCCTTCCGGTGTTCTGCATCGACTACCGACTCGCCCCAAAGCATCGCTTCCCCACCGCGGCCGACGATGTCCGCGCGGGCTGGGACTGGCTGGTCGACACGTGCGGCCTACTGCCCAAACACATTGTGATCGCCGGAGATTCGGCGGGCGGTCACCTGTCCGTCGATCTGCTGCTACAACCCGGGGTCGAGCACCCCGCCGCCATGGTGCTGTTCTCGCCGCTGTACGACCTCTCGTTCGAATTGGCGCTCGCTCGTGAGCGGATTCGCCCCGATCCCGCCACCAGCGCCGCGAACGCGGTGCGGTTGGTCGGCCTCTACCACAGCGGCGTCGAGCTGACCCATCAACGGCTGACACTCGACGTCGCGGGCGGCCCCGCGCTTCCACCCACGCTGATCCAGGCCGGCGGCGCCGAGATGCTGCAAGAAGACGCGCGCCAGCTCGCCGCCGACATCCGAACTGCCGGTGGCAGATGCGAACTGCAGATCTGGCCCCATCAGGTGCACGTCTTTCAGGCGCTGCCACGCATGACACCCGAAGCCGCCAAGGCGATGGCCTATGTCGCGCGCTTCATCGCGCACGCCCTGCAGGATGCGCGCGCCGTCACCGAAGGGGCCCGCTGACGATGTTCGGACTCAATAAGCCCAAAATCAGCCGCGGCGCTTCGGCGGTGGTGACCGGTGCCGGAAGCGGCATCGGCGCCGCCTTCGCCGTCGAACTCGGCCGTCGCGGCGGCGCGGTCGTGTGCAGTGATATCGACCAAACCGCGGCGCAAAAGACCGCCGACGCGATCACCGAGCAGGGCGGCAAGGCGATCGCGATCCGTTGCGACGTATCGCGATTCGACGAGGTGCAGGCGTTGGCCGAGCAATCGCAGGCGTGGTTCCCGGCGGCACCCACGTTGGTGATCAACAACGCCGGTGTCGGTGCCGGCGGCGCCGCGATCGGCGATGCGCCGCTCGACGATTGGGCGTGGACGTTGGGGATCAACCTCTGGGGCCCCATTCACGGCTGCCATGTGTTCACCCCGATCCTGCGCGACGCCGAGTCGCGTGCGAGGCGGGGCATCATCAACGTGGCCTCCGCGGCGGCGTTCGGCGCCGCCCCGGGTATGGCCGCCTATAACGTCAGTAAGGCCGGCGTCCTTTCACTCTCGGAAACCCTGGCCGCCGAACTCGCCGGAACCCCGGTGCGGGTCACCGTGCTGTGCCCGACCTTCGTAAAGACCAACATTCTCGAGTCCGGCCGCATCAGCGAACAATCCAGCGAACTCGCCACCAAATTGATGCGCTGGACCGGATTGTCCGCGGAGAAGGTCGCGCGAACCTGCCTGGACGCACACGACCGCGGCGAGCTCTACTGCATGCCGCAGTTCGACGCCAAGGTCGGCTGGAACATCAAACGCCTGGCCCCGCAGGCCTATACGCGCACGGCCGGCTTGCTCTCCCGCATCAACCTGCCCTGAACACGTCGACGCAAAGGAGTTCCCGATGGCCATCGACATGGAAGTCATGCTCGCCAAGATCAAAGACCGGCAGTGGGCACTCGCCGATATCGACTGGGACGCCCCCGGCGCCGACATGATCAGTGACGAACAGCGGCCCCAGCTCAAGGCGTTCATGGCCGACCTGTGCTGGATCGAGAACATCGGCGCCAGAGGCTTTGCGGCACTGGCGAAGAAGGCCCCCACACCGACCATCGCCGAGATCTACCGCTACTTCCACGCCGAGGAGCAGCGCCACGCCAACGCCGAACTGGCGCTGATGAAGCGCTGGGGCATGCTCACCGACGGTGAGATTCCCGAGCCGAACGTGAACATCCGACTGGCCATCGACTGGCTGGACCGCTGGGCCGACGACATGCCGCTGTCTCTGCTCGGCACCGTCATCCCGATGCTCGAAGTCGCGCTGGACGGCGCCCTGTTGAAATTCCTCCTCGACGAGGTGCACGATCCCGTTTGTCACCAGGTCTTCGAGAAGATCAACAACGACGAATCGCGCCACCTGGTCGTCGATTTCGAAGTTCTCGACATGATCGGGCACGCGAAGATCCGGCGGTTGCTGATCGACTTCGTCGGTCACAATGCCACTCCGGGTCTCATCATCGGTGCGATCATGGGTGCACCGCTGATCAACAGGATCCGCAACGAGATCATCGCCATGGGTATGGAGCACGAGCGGCTTTACCGGGCCGTGAAACGCTTTAGAGAGCTTGGCGACCGCGGCGATCGCACCAGCCGGGTACCGACTTACCGGTTCCTAAGGCGCTACGCCGGAGTGGTCACGAATCCACGCCACCCGTACCACCTGCTGGCGAATTCGATGGTATGGCTTTCCGACCGGTATCCGCGGCCGCTGCTACCGTCGGTACCGACGTGGGTCAGAGAACTCACCCACGAGCCGGCGGCATGAGCATGGCGAACAACAACGGCGCCCATGCGGCGCTCATCATCGGAGCCGGCTTCACCGGACTGGGCGCGGCAATCCGGTTGGCCGAAGCCGGAGTCGATGACATCGTGATACTCGAGCGCGCGGACCGCGTCGGCGGAACCTGGCGCGACACAACATATCCGGGTGCCAGCTGCGACGTCCCGTCGCTGCTGTACTCCTACTCATTCGTCAAAAATCCGACCTGGTCGCGAACCTACTCCCCCGCCCCGGAAATCTATCGCCACCTCGAGGACATGGCGGACCGCTTCGACATCCGCAACCGCATCAGGTTCGGCCACGAGGTCAAGGGCTTGTCCTTCGACGAGGACGCCGGCGTCTGGACCGCCACCACCAAGAACCGCAAGAAATTTCGCGCCCGCACCGTCGTGCTGGCTTCCGGTCCCCTGTCCGACGTCAGCTTCCCCGACATCCGCGGCCTCGACAGCTACCAGGGGCACAAGATCCACAGCGCCCGCTGGGATCACGATTACGACTTCGCGGGCAAGCGCGTCGCGGTCATCGGGACCGGTGCCAGCGCCATCCAGATCATCCCCGAGCTGGTCAAACGCGCCGAATTCGTCAAGGTTTTCCAGCGCACCCCATGCTGGGTGCTGCCGCGCTTGGACGTCGCCACCCCACCTGCCGTGCAAGCCTTGTTCGCCAAAGTTCCTGCCACCCAACAGCTTGCGCGCCAGACGCTGTACTGGGGGCATGAAGCCAGCGCCACGGCGCTGGTGTGGGACACGCCGCTGACGTCGTTGGTCGCCCGGCTGGGGCGGGCCCACCTGCGCGCTCAGGTGAAGGATCCGTGGCTGCGGCGCCAGCTGACGCCCGACTTCAGGCCGGGGTGCAAGCGCATGCTGGTCTCCAGCGACTACTACCCGGCGCTGCAACGGGACAACTGCAAGCTCATCGACTGGCCGATCGCCACGTTGAGCCCGGCGGGCATCCGCACCAGTGATGGCATCGAGCACCGCCTCGATTGCATCGTGTTCGCCACCGGCTACGACGTGCATCTGACCGGTCCGCCTTTCGCCGTGACCGGACTCGGTGGGCGCTCGCTGGCCGCCGAATGGGCCGACGGCGCACAGGCTTACAAGAGCATCAACGTGCACGGGTATCCGAACCTGTTCGTCATGACCGGCCCCAACTCCGGGCCGGGGCACAACTCGCTGCTGGTCTACATCGAGGGCCAGCTGGACTACGTGGTACGCGGCATCACCACCATCCTCGACGAGGACCTGCGCTATCTCGATGTCCGCGAACAGGTCCAGCGGCGCCACAACGAGGATCTCCAGCGCCGGCTGACCAGGACGACCTGGATGTCGGGATGCCGCAGTTGGTACCTCACCAAGGACGGATTCAACGGGTCGATGTATCCCGGATTCGCCACGCAGTATCTTCGCCAGATGAGGGATTTTCGGTATGAGGACTATCAGGCGGTGGCGCACGCCCGGGCGCGCGCCAGCCGATCCGCCTGAGATCGCGCCCTGACATGGCAACCGAGCGTGCGTCGCGGCCCGAACCCGGCACCATCGCCAGCGTGCTGCACAACGTGCGCCGCGCCCCCAAACGCGTGCGGCGCCAATCGCGGGAATATCGACAACTCATCGAAACGGCGGTGTCCCAGCTGTTCGACGCGGCGGTCCGACACCCGCACGGCGCCGCGAACTCCGGGGAGTACCGCATCGACGACCTGGCCCGGCTGGCCGGCACCACCACCCGCAACATCCGCGTCTACCGCGACCGCGGGCTATTGCCGCCCCCGCTGCGCGTCGGGCGCATCGCGCTGTTCAACGACACCCACCTGACCCGGTTGCGGCTCATCACCTCGATGCTCGACCGCGGCTACACCATCGCGCACGTACGAGAAATGCTCAGCGCGTGGGAGGAAGGCAAGAACCTCGGTGACGTGCTGGGCCTCGAAACCGCCATCGCGGGCCCGTGGACGACCGAGAAGCCGGAAACCATGCCGCTCGCCGACGCCCAGCGACTCGTCGACGACCCGCAAGCCTTCGAGCGGCTCGTCGCGCTTCAAGTGATTCGGATTGACGGGTCCAACGCGACGATCACCCGCCCGAAACTGATCGAGGCGTTCAATGAAATCCGCGGCTACGGTGTCGAATTCGACAAGCTCATCGACCTGCACGAGCAGATCGTGCCCGAGATCGACAAGATCAGCGACATGCTCGTGCGCGCCGGCGCCGAACACGTGCTGGACCGCATCAGGCCCGGCGAGCCGCTCCCGGCCGACGCCGAGATCGCCGAGCTGATCACCATGCTCGTGCGCTTTCGGACTCAAGCCGTGGCCACGGTCACCGCGACGCTCGCGTCCTCGATCGAATCCAATATCGAGTCGCTCGTGAGCCGCATTCTGGCGGACTATCTCGCCGAGTCGAGCTCTTCGGCCTGAGCGGCGGTGGCTTTCGGGATTGTCCTCGGCCGCCTCATGCCGTGAGCGCGCGACCTAACGGTGGAGCGCTAAAAAGGGACGACAGTGCAGGTTGGGCACGTAAAAGTGCCCGTGCAGGCCGCTGCCGTGGGAAAAGTGAGCGCCAGCATGACGGCAAGAACGACTTTCGACTTGAGACCAGCCACGAATACTCCATCCCGTTGAAGTTGGGACAGATGCTAAACGCAACACCGCGAAAAAACTTGAGAATGACGGATATTCGCTGTCAACCCTTTACCGGCCGTTGAGAATTCACCCGTCGCGCGGCCATAGCCGCCGCTTGCGCTGCATATCACGTTAATCAGTGTCAGTGTTCCTTCTGTTTGAAGGACTTTGCTGGCGGTGATCTTCTCGGCCCTTCGCGCCTCACCTTCGGAGGCGCTTGGACTCGTCGAATTCCTCGCCTAGGCGCGCGCAATCAGATAGGGCGCGAGCGTGGACAGCTTCTCGCACGTCTCTTCGAATTCGCGTTCGGGCGTGGACTCTTCGATGATGCCGGCACCGGCCCGCAACCAGGTCCTGCCGTCACGTTCGTAGGCCGCGCGCAGCGTCAGCGCCGCGTCCAGCCCGCCGTCAGCCGAAATCATCACGACCGCACCCGAATAGAGGCCACGGGGTCCTTCGTCGAGGCGCATGATCGCTTCGACACCGCCCGCTTTCGGGATGCCCGAGGCGGTGACCGCAGGGAACAACGCTTCGAGCGCGTCCATCCGGTCGTTCGACGTGCCCAGGCGCCCGCTGACCGTGGACCCGAGGTGCTGGACACTCCCCCGCTCGCGCACCGTCATGAAATCGGTGACGACCGCAGTGCCGGGCTCGGCGATCTCGGTCATCTCCTGCAGCGAGCTGCGCACCGAAATCGCGTGCTCGACAATCTCTTTGGAGTTCGACTCCAGGTCATCTCGCGCCTCACGGTCACGCGCCTCGCCACGACCGAGCGCCCGGGTGCCCGCCAGCGGCTCGGTCACCACGACACCGTCGCGCCGGACCGCCGCGACCAGTTCGGGGCTGTAGCCCACGGCACGAATCCCACCCAGCGACAACAGAAACGATCGCACCGGGGTGTTGTGCCGGCGCGCCAGCCGGTAGGTGGACGGGAAATCGAGCGCGAAAGGCACTTCGAGAGAACGGGAAAGGATCACCTTGTGGTAGCGGCCCGCCGCGATCTCCGCCACGGCCGACGCGACACGATTGCGGTAGTCGGAGGTGTCGGCGATGACGTCGATCGCGGAGGCCTCGCGCAGCCCGGAGACGCCGTCGCCGAGCACAGCCAGCACTACGTCGCGGTGGTCGGCCGACGCGTCGAACAGACGAATCGCCTCCCGGGACACCACGATGCGGCCCCGCGGCCAAAACACCCGCGCCAGCGGGGTTTCCGGCGCCAGGCGCTGTTGCAGCCCGCAGCGATAGACCCCGAATTCGAAGGCGATCCAGCCGAAGAGTTGGTCTGTTTCCAGCAGCAGCCGGTCGATGGCCTCGCCCAGCGCCGGCCCGGGTCGCCCCGACCACTGCTGGCGCTGCGTGACCCCATCGCGGATCACCCGCAGCTCGTCGCTGTCCAACTCGATCATGGCGTGCACACCGGTGGCCAGCACCCATTCCCCGCTGCGCTCGTAGAGCAGATACTCTTCCCCGACGCGTTCGGAGAGCACCACGGCCAACTCGGCCGCCAGGTCCGCCGGGTCGATATGGGCGGGAAGCGGGATCGATGGCGACGCAGAACCGGCGGAACTTGTCTCGACGCTGACCTCGGTCACGGTTAGTAAATGTAGCCTAACCTATGTAGCTGTGCGCAACCGATCCCATCGAGTTGCCCCCCGCGGGGCGCCTTCGGCTAAAACTCCCTCGGAGTTAAAGCCCGGCCCCGCCCGAGGCTACCCGCCGGAACGCGCCGATTCGTCGCTCCAGCCGTTCCGTTCGCGCAGCTAGGTCGGGGTCGCCGCCGGCGCGGAAGGTCAGGCGCTGCCGATCCGGTGTGAGGCTCGCCACCTGGAACGTTTTCCCACCGTTTACGTCGTGGTCGCGCACCGAACGGCGTGGGCCGCGAGACTCGTCCTAGTGGCACTGGCCCGTCCGCCCGGATTCGCTGATTGGAGGAACGACGTGTTCAGCATTCGCCTCAGCAGTGGCGAGGAGGTCCAGGCGAGCGCAGGCGACGAGCTCGAAATCAATCAAGAGACCGGTGTGCTTTCGGTGTCCCGGGTCGACGGCTTCGAGGAAATCACGACGCACTACTCGCCCTCGGCCTGGCTGTCGGTGACCCACCGGCAAAAGGGAGCCGGGGTCAGGCCGTCGCCCAACTGGCCGCCCCACTGACTCAGATTTTGACTACACAGTAAATAGACAGCATCTTCACACCAATCTCACGGCTGATGGGACGCCTGCCGGCACCGGATTTCGTTCCGCTAGATCGGGCCTGACCAGCGCATTTGCGGCGCTAGGCGGGTCTGGAAGGCCCGTCCTTCCCGCCGTGCTTTCGAGTGGCAGGTCGACCGCCACGGGGATAAATTTCTGACGGTCGTCGGGATGTTTCGTGGTTGCTCCGCGTTTGCGGACGGTGCTTCCCCCTGATCGCGGGTCTACTCAACGGAGGCATCGATGCTGCAAGAGTTTTGGCACAACTTCACCCACAACCTCTTCAAGCCGCTCTTGCTGTTTTTCTACTTCGGCTTTCTGATCCCCATCCTGAAGGTGCGCTTCGAATTCCCCTATGTCATCTATCAGGGGTTGACCATGTATCTGCTGCTGGCCATCGGCTGGCACGGCGGCGAAGAGCTCGCGAAGATCAGCGCCTCGAGCGTCGGCGCCATCGTCGGATTCATGGTCCTGGGCTTCGTGTTGAACTGTGCCATCGGCGGTTTGGCCTACGTGGGCCTGAGCCGACTGAAAACGCTGCGGAAGGTGGACCGCGCGACGATCGCGGGCTATTACGGGTCGGACTCGGCCGGGACCTTTGCCACCTGTGTGGCCGTGCTGGCCGCCGTGAACATCGCCTTCAACGCTTACATGCCGGTGATGCTGGCCGTGATGGAGATCCCGGGCTGCCTGGTCGCGCTGTACTTCGTGGCCCGACTGCGCCACCGGGGCATGGACGCCGGCGGATACATGCCCGACGAGCCCGGCTACACGCCGCCCGTCAAGGTCGGGGTCGGCCCCGGCAGCGCCGCGCGGCCCCCGCAGGGCCAGAGCCTCGAGAGGCAGGAAGCAAGCCTGGAGCACGAGCTGGAGGACTGGGAGCCCGAGCAGAGCCCGGACGACGCCAAGGCCAAGCGGATGCCGATCCTCTCCCGCGAGCTGTTTCAGGAGGTGTTCCTCAATCCGGGGCTAGTCCTGCTGATGGGCGGCATCATCATCGGTCTCGTCAGCGGGCTGCAGGGCCAGAAGGTCGTCGCCGACGACGACAAGTTCTTCGTGCTGGCGTTCCAGGGCGTGCTGTGCCTGTTCCTGCTCGAAATGGGCATGACGGCGTCGCGCAAGCTGAAAGACCTGCGCACGGCGGGCCCCGGATTCATCGTCTTCGGTCTCGTGGCGCCGAATGTCTTTGCAACGCTGGGCATCTTCGTCGCCTGCAGCTACGCCTCGCTGACCCACACCGACTTCAAGACGGGCACCTATGTGCTGTTCGCGGTCCTGTGCGGCGCGGCGTCCTACATCGCCGTCCCGGCGGTGCAGCGGCTCGCCATCCCCGAGGCGAGCCCGACGTTGCCGCTGGCCGCCTCGCTGGGTCTGACGTTCTCCTACAACGTCACCGTCGGAATCCCGCTCTACATCGAGATCGCCCGGGTCTTCGAGCAATGGTTCGGGGTCTGACCGGGCCGCTACCCCAATAGCGTCCGCACCACGGCGTCGGCCAGCAGCCGTCCCCGATCCGTCAGGACGAGCCTGTCACCGGTTGTCACCAGCAACCCGTCGGAGACGACGCCCTCGGCGCGTTCACGCTCTTCGGAATTCAACAGGCCAACCGGAAGGCCTTGGCGCAGGCGGACTTTCAACAGCACGTCTTCGGTGTGCAACGTGTCGGCGTCGAGCCGCTCGAATCCCGCGACCGGCAGCGCGGCCGTGCCCAGCCTCTCGGCATATGCGTTGGGATGCTTGACATTCCACCAGCGCGTGGTGCCGACGTATCCGTGCGCGCCCGGTCCCGCGCCCCACCACTGGCCGCCGTCCCAGTAGCCCAGGTTGTGCCGGCATTCACCCCCTGGCCGCGACCAGTTGGACACCTCGTACCACGACATGCCCGCCTCGCTCAGGCGCGCGTCGACCAATTCGTAGCGGTGGGCCAGCACGTCGTCGTCGGGAGCGGCCAGTTCGCCGCGACGCACCCGCCGGGCCAGGGCGGTGCCTTCCTCGACCACCAGCGCATAGGCCGAGACGTGATCGACGCCGGTCTCGATCGCGGTGTCGACCGATCGCAGCAGGTCGTCGTCGGACTCCCCCGGGGTTCCATAGATCAGATCGAGGCTGACGTGTTCGAAGCCCGCGGCCAGCGCCTCGCGGGCGGCATCGGCCGATCGGTTCGGCGTGTGAATGCGGTCGAGGACACCCAGCACCCGTGGCGCCACCGATTGCATCCCCAGGGACACCCGGGTGTAGCCGGCCGCGCGGATGGCGTCGAAGAGGTCCGGCCACGCCGACTCGGGGTTGGCCTCGGTGGTGATCTCGGCATCCGCTGCCAGCGGAAAGTGCTCGCGCACCATGTCCAGCAGCGTCACCAGGCGCGCACCGCCGAGCAACGAGGGCGTCCCACCACCGACAAACACGGTGCTCACCGGCGGCGCTTCCAGTCGCGCGGCCGCCAGTTCCAATTCGGCCCGCAGCGCACCCAACCAGGCGTCTGGATTGACGCCCCCCAGCTCCGCTGGGGTATAGGTGTTGAAATCGCAATAGCCGCAACGCGTTACGCAGAACGGGACATGCACGTAGATGCCAAACGGCTGCCCGGCGGTCACCCGCACGTCGGGCAGGTCGACCAGCTCCTCGCGAATGGCCATGCCAAATGATCCCACGCAGACGCCCGGCGCCGGCGCCGTCGATCCCGGCTGCCGGGGGCTGCCCGTGCGCCGAGCGTGCGCCGGCTGCGACATTCCGGCCGGATTTTCGCGCTGGGTGCACGCTCGGCGTTGCCGCGCGGTGGATCCCCCGGACTTGATGCCGCGGTGGCCCGTCAGCGGCACTTTTAATCATCGTGAGCCCAGATTTGACCTGCTCGCACGGCCCCCCGGCATCCATGGCACAATGGGGGCGTGACTGTCGCCCAGCCCAGCCCGCACATTGTGCTCGTGGCGCGACGGCACATCGATCTCAAGCGCGTTTGCAGCTGTATCTGTCTGCCTTGACTTGGTAGACCCAGCCCACTGTGTCTCCAGCAGGCCGACGGTTTCGTGCCGCCCATAAGTGCCGGTGAACTGTGCTGGCCGCGCTGGCGATCTTTTTGAAGGAGAACTTCCGATGACCACCGCCCGACCCGCGAAGGCCCGTAACGAGGGCCAATGGGCACTGGGGAATCGTGAGCCGCTGAACCCGAACGAAGAGATGAAGCAGGCCGGCGCCCCACTGGACGTGCGCGAGCGCATCGAGACCATCTACGCCAAGAACGGCTTCGACAGCATCGACAAGAGCGACCTGCGTGGGCGCTTCCGCTGGTGGGGCCTGTACACCCAGCGTGAGCAGGGCTACGACGGCACCTTCACCGGCGACGACAACGCCGAGCTGCTCGAGGCCAGGTACTTCATGATGCGGGTGCGCTGCGACGGCGGTGCGCTGTCGACGGCCGCACTGCGCACCGTCGGCCAGATCTCCACCGAGTTCGGACGCGACACCGCCGACATCACCGACCGGGAAAACATCCAGTACCACTGGATCGAGATCGAGAACGTCCCCGAAATCTGGCGGCGGCTGGCCGACGTCGGATTGCAGACCGCCGAGGCGTGCGGCGACTGCCCCCGCGTGATCCTGGGATCACCGCTGGCCGGCGAGTCGCTCGACGAGGTGCTCGACCCGACCTGGGCGATCGACGAGATCGCCCGCCGCTACATCGGCCAGCCCGACTTCGCCGACCTGCCGCGCAAGTACAAGACCGCCATCTCGGGCCTGCAGGACGTGGTGCACGAGGTCAATGACATCGCGTTCATCGGCGTCAACCACCCCGAGCACGGCCCCGGGCTGGACCTGTGGGTGGGCGGCGGCCTGTCGACCAACCCGATGCTGGCCCAACGGCTGGGTGCCTGGGTGCCGCTCGAGGAAGTGCCCGAGGTTTGGCACGCGGTCACCTCGATCTTCCGTGACTACGGGTACCGGCGGCTGCGCTCCAAGGCGCGGCTGAAGTTCCTGGTCAAGGACTGGGGCGTCGAGAAGTTCCGTGAAGTCCTCGAAACCGAGTACCTCAAGCGTCCGCTGATCGACGGACCGGCGCCGGAGCCGGTCCCGCGTCCGATCGACCACGTCGGTGTGCAACGGCTCAAGAACGGGCTCAACGCCGTGGGTGTCGCCTCGATTGCGGGACGGGTCTCGGGCACCACCCTGTCCGCGGTGGCCGACCTCGCCGAGGCGGCCGGCTCGAACCGGATCCGGTTGACCCCCTACCAAAAGCTGGTGATCCTCGACGTCCCCGACGACAAGCTCGAGGAGCTGATCGCCGGTTTGGAGGCGCTCGGCCTGCAGTCCCAACCGTCACACTGGCGCCGGAATGTGATGGCCTGCACGGGAATTGAATTCTGTAAGCTGTCATTCGCCGAAACACGAGTCAAGGCGCAGTCTTTGGTGCCCGAGCTGGAAAGTCGGCTCGCGGACATCAACCTGCAGCTCGATGTTCCGATCACCGTCAACCTCAACGGCTGCCCCAATTCGTGCGCACGCATTCAGGTCGCCGACATCGGGTTGAAAGGCCAGATGGTCGACGACGGAAACGGCGGCTCGGTCGAGGCTTTCCAGGTACACCTGGGCGGCAGCCTGGGTCAAGACAGCGGCTTCGGCCGAAAACTGCGTCAGCACAAGGTCACCAGCGACGAGCTCGGCGACTACATCGAGCGGGTCGCACGTAACTTCCTGAAATATCGCGGCGAGGGTGAACGTTTCGCACAGTGGGCCATGAGGGCAGACGAGGACGATTTGCGATGAGCGAACGAACAACCAGACATTCCGAGGCCGAGCTGCGCGAGCTCGCCGCCCGGGGAGCGGCCGAGCTCGAGGGCGCCAGCGCCAGCGACGTATTGCGTTGGACCGACGAGACGTTCGGCGGCGTCAACGGACCGCGCGGATGGGCGACCTGCAACTACGTGGTGGCCTCCAGCATGCAAGAGGCGGTGTTGATCGATCTGGCCGCCAAGGTGCGCCCGGGTGTGCCGGTGGTGTTCCTGGACACCGGCTACCACTTCGTGGAGACCATCGGTACACGCGACGCCATCGAGTCCGTTTACGACATCCGGGTGCTCAACGTCACGCCCGAGCAGACCGTCGCCGAGCAGGACAAACTGCTGGGCAAGGACCTGTTCGCGCGTGATCCCGGTGAATGCTGCCGGCTGCGCAAGGTCGCCCCGCTGGGCAAGGCGCTGCGCGGCTACTCGGCCTGGGTGACCGGGCTGCGCCGGGGCGAAACCGCCGCACGCGCCAACGCCCCGGTGGTCGGCTTCGACGAGGGCTTCAAGTTGGTGAAGGTCAACCCGATGGCGACCTGGTCCGACGACGACGTGCAGAACTACATCGACGAGCACAGCGTGCTGGTCAATCCGCTTATCTACGACGGCTATTCGTCGATCGGCTGCGCCCCGTGCACGGCCAAGCCGCTGGCGGGCGCCGACCCGCGCAGTGGGCGCTGGCAGGGGCTGTCCAAGACGGAGTGCGGTCTGCACGCCTCGTGACGAATCACGCTGAGGTCAGCGTGTTCTCATCCTCGTCCGCTTTGTGACCGGGCTCCGCCGCAGTCGGGGCGATCGGTGGGACCCGGGTGGCACGCACGTAGACGGTGTCGCCGTCGCGTAATGCCAGGGCCTCGGCGTCGCCGCGTGTGATCTGCGCCGTGAAGAAGCCGCCGGTGGCCGCGCTGGTCAATTCGACCCGCACCTCGAAACCCAGCGCCACCACCCGGTCAACGGTGGCCCGCACCACCCCGATCGACTCCGCGGTGCCGTCGCCGCCGGCGATCGCCATCTCGGGGTTGCGACCCACCCGGATGTCGTGCGGACGCACCAGGGCGCCGTTGAGGGTGGACACCGCGCCGAGGAACGACATCACGAACGCGTTCGCCGGGGCGTCATAGACGTCGGTCGGGGATCCGATCTGCTCGATGCGACCGTGATTGAGCACCGCAATCCGGTCGGCGACATCCAATGCCTCCGCCTGATCGTGGGTGACCAGCACCGTGGTCACGTGCACCTCGTCGTGCAGGCGGCGCAACCACGCCCGCAAATCCTCACGCACCTTGGCGTCCAGCGCACCGAACGGCTCGTCGAGCAGCAGCACCTGCGGGTCGACCGCCAGCGCTCGAGCCAGCGCCATCCGCTGTCGCTGACCACCGGAGAGCTGATTGGGATAGCGGCTCTGAAAACCGCTGAGCCCCACCACTTCCAGCAGGTTGTCGACCTTGGCTTTGATTTCGGCTTTGGGCCGCTTGCGAACCTTGAGCCCGTAGGCCACGTTGTCGCGGACGGTCAGGTGCTTGAATGCCGCGTAGTGCTGGAAGACGAACCCGATGCCGCGGCGCTGCGGTGGCACCCGGGTCACGTCGCGACCGTAGATCGTGACGGTTCCGCTGTCGGGCTGGTCGAGACCGGCGATGGTGCGCAGCAGCGTCGATTTGCCCGAACCGCTGGGACCCAACAACGCCGTCAGCGACCCGGTCGGCACGACGAAGTCCACGTGGTCCAGCGCGACGAAGTCGCCATAGTGCTTGTAGGCGTCGCGCACGATGATGGCGAGGTCGTCCCGGCCGGTACCGGTGTCTGTCACGTCATCCTCCTCGTCAGGCCTGCTTCGCCGCTCGGGCGCGGCGGGCGTCGAGAACCACCTGGAAAATCAGCACCAGCACCGCAACCCCCATCAGCAAGGTCGACAGCGCATAGGCGCCGTACTCGACGCCGCGGTTGTATCGGTCCGAAACAAGCAATGTCAGTGTTTGCGACTTTCCCGGCAGGTTCGACGACACGATGAGCACCGCACCGTATTCCCCCAGGGTACGTGCGATTGTCAACACGATGCCGTACGTCAGGCCCCACCGGATGGACGGCAGCGTGATCCGCCAAAACGTCTGCCACCAGCCCGAACCCAGCGTCGCCGCCGCCTCCTCCTGGTCGGTTCCCAGCTCGTGCAGCACCGGCTCCACCTCACGCACCACGAACGGCAGGGTGACGAAGATGCTGGCGAGCACGATGCCCGGCAGGCCGAAGATGATCTTGAACCCGAGGTCGTTTTCGACGAATCCCAGCGCACCCGCCGAGCCCCACAACACGATCAACGCCACACCCACGATGACGGGTGAGACCGCGAACGGCAGGTCGATGATCGCCTGCAGCACGCCCTTGCCGCGAAACCTGTTGCGCGCGAGCACCAATGCCGTCGGGATGCCGAAGGTTACGTTGAGCGGCACCACGATGGCCACCACCAGCAGGGTCAGGTTCAGCGCCGATATCGCCGCGGGAGTGCTGACCCAGGCGTAGAACTGGCCGAACCCGGGCCGAAACGTCCTCCACAGGATCAACGACACCGGCACGACCAGCAACACGAAGATGTATCCGAGCGCCACGAATCGCAGGGAATAGCGGACTCCGGCGGACGACGTCATGCGGCCAGCTCCTCGCGTTTGGCCGCGTGCCCACCCACGATCCGCAAGATGAGCAGGACCACGAACGAAATCGCCAACAGCACAATGGATATCGCGGCGGCGCCGGTGCGGTCGTCGTTTTCGATCAGGGTCCGTATCCACTGCGATGACACTTCGGTTTTGCCCGGCACCGCGCCGCCGATCAGCACCACCGACCCGAACTCGCCGATCGCGCGCGAGAACGCCAGGCCCGCACCGGACAACAGCGCGGGCAGCAGCGCCGGCAGCACCACCGAGGTGAAGATCTTCGGGCCGCTGGCGCCCAGCGACGCCGCCGCCTCCTCGACTTCGCGATCCAACTCCAGCAGCACCGGCTGAACCGCGCGGACCACGAAGGGCAGCGTCACGAAGGCCAACGCCACCGTCACACCCCACGCGGTGTGCTGCAGGTGCAGACCCACCGGGCTGTTGTTGCCGTACAACGCCAGCATGACCAGGCTGGCGACGATGGTGGGCAGCGCGAACGGCAGGTCGATGATCGCGTCGACCAGTCGCTTCCCGACGAAGTCGTCGCGCACCAGCACCCACGCGATCACCAGACCAAAAATCAGGTTGAGCACAGTCACCCCGGCCGAGATCGTCAGGGTCACTCGGAAGGATTCCAGCGCGGCATTGGAGGTGACCGCGAGCCAGAACGCGTGCCAGCCGCCGCCGGCGGACTGCCAGGCGATCGCCGCCAGCGGCAGCAACACGATCACCGAAAGCCACACCGTTGCCGCCCCGACCCGCAGGGCGGTGGTCCCGCGGCCACGCCCGGGCAGCGGCCCGTGCCCGGGGTCGCCGCTGAGTTCGGGCCGGATTGCCAGCGGGTCCGGCGTGATGGCCGTCATCCGGTGGCCTGCGTGTAGACCTTGGTGATGCTGCCGGTGCTCTTGTCGAACAGCTGCGGATCCGCCGCGCTCCAGCCGCCGAGGTCGGCGATGGTCCACAGCTTCGTCGGCACCGGATATTGGGCGCGGAAGTCGGCGGCGACCGACGGGTCGACCGGCCGGAAACCGGCCTGCGCCCAAACCTTTTGGGCCGCGGCCGTGTACTGGAAGTTCTTGAACGCGACGGCGGCCTGCAGGTGGGGGCTGGTGTTGACGACGGCGACCGGATTGTCGATCTTGAAGGTCTGCGGCGGGTTGACGTGGTCGACGGGCTTGCCCGCCCGCTCGGTCGCGATGGCCTCGTTCTCGTAGCTGATCAGCACGTCACCGCTGCCCTGGATGAAGACGTCGGTGGCTTCGCGTCCCGATCCGGGACGGAGTTTGACGTGCTCGGTCACCAGCTTCTTGATGAAATCCACGCCGGCGGCGCTGTTGGCGCCGCCTTCGCTCTTGACGGCGTACGGCGCCAGCAGATTCCACTTGGCCGACCCCGAACTGAGCGGGCTGGGCGTGATGACCTCAATGCCGGGCCGCAGTAGGTCATCCCAGTCCTTGATGTGCTTCGGATTGCCCTTGCGCACCACCAGCGTGACCACCGAGCCGAACGGGATCCCCTTGGTGGCGTCGGTGTTCCAGTCTTTGGAAACCTTGCCGGCCTTGACCAGTCGCGCGATGTCGGGTTCGACGGAGAAGTTCACGACGTCGGCCGGCTTGCCGTCGACGACACCGCGGGATTGGTCACCGGAGGCCCCATACGAGGTCACCACCTGCACGCCCTTGCCTTCTTCGGAGGCATTGAACGCCGGAATTATCTTGCTCCACCCGGGTTCTGGGACCGAATAGGCGACCAGCGTGATGGAAGTGCGTGCGCCGGCCAGCCCGCCGCCGCCGACGGCATCGCTAGCGCCCCCGTGGCAGCCGGCGATACTTGCGGCCACGCCGGCTGTCGAAACCAGGGCAAGTACAGGCCGCCAACGCAATGCGGTCCTGATGTCCATCGAAGGCCTTCCGGTGGGGGACTTATCGGATCTCGGTCCCGTCTCAGCGGAAAGGCAACTAGAACTTCAGGAGGATTCGAGAACTCCAGAACCAGACCGCACACGGGTTTGGGAGTCAGCGACAACAGTGCACGAAGGCATAGCACCCCGGGATGCCAATCGCCACGCGCATGGCGGGAAGCCTAACAGGAATTGACGGTGCCGCCACCGCAGCCGGCGCACGCCACCGCGGCGGGCGCCTCACCGGTGCATCAGGTGCGTGACCAGCCACGTGCCGATCACCAGCGCCACCAAGATGAGGAGAACCAGCGTCACGTGTGACCGAGGCATGCGCGTCACCCGGAGGTCTCACCGACATGGCGGGCACGGCGCATCAACTCGATGCCCTTGCCGAGGAGGCCGTCGAGCAGGGCCCCCGTCACGTAGGCCACCGCCAGCACGACCGGCATCACCACCATGGCCTGCAGCACGAAAGGGAGCCCCGAAAGCCACAGCTCGTTGCCGTCCCACCAGTTGAGGAACGCGTTCACGGAGCTCACCCTATGTGGCGCCGCCACACAAAACCAATGCGTGAACATCGGCGCCCGGGAAGGGGTACGCCACGCCGCGTCGGCGAAACGTTGGAC
The DNA here is from genome assembly GCF_035666375.1 of Mycobacterium sp. 5-140-3-2. Classification (NCBI taxonomy): domain Bacteria; kingdom Bacillati; phylum Actinomycetota; class Actinomycetes; order Mycobacteriales; family Mycobacteriaceae; genus Mycobacterium; species Mycobacterium sp. 5-140-3-2. Next base: position 1,677,698 of record NZ_CP142025.1, on the reverse strand, counting down.
GCCGGGCCGCCGTGCGGTCGATGATGTCCAGATGGTTCTGCATGTTCAGCCCGACGACCAACCGGCCCAGCCGGACGAAGACATGCCCGAGGAAGCGTTTCCAGCGGCGTCCGCCACGTCGATGTCGTCGTCCATCGACCTGCGCACTCCCGGGCCCCTCGCTCCCAGCGCGGCCCTGCGTAACCCGTTTCCGCCGATCGCCGATTACGCGTTCCTGTCGGACTGGGAAACCACCTGCCTGATCTCGCCGGCCGGGTCGGTGGAATGGCTGTGTGTGCCGCGGCCGGACTCGCCGAGCGTGTTCGGGGCGATCCTGGACCGCAGCGCCGGCCATTTCCGGCTGGGCCCCTACGGCGTCTCGGTGCCCTCGGCCCGCCGGTATCTGCCGGGCAGCCTCATCATGGAGACCACCTGGCAGACGCACACCGGATGGCTGATCGTGCGTGACGCGCTGGTCATGGGGCCCTGGCACGACCTGGACCGCCGGTCGCGGACGCATCGCCGCACCCCGATGGACTGGGACGCCGAGCACATCCTGCTGCGCACCGTGCGCTGCGTCAGCGGCACCGTCGAACTGATGATGAGCTGCGAGCCGGCGTTCGACTACCACCGCGTCGGGGCCACCTGGGAATACTCCGCCAACGCGTACGGCGAGGCCATCGCGCGCGCCACCAGGCAGCCCGACGCCCACCCCACGCTGCGACTCACCACCAACCTGCGGATCGGGCTGGAAGGCCGCGAAGCGCGCGCACGCACCCGGATGAAGGAGGGCGACGACGTGTTCGTGGCCCTGAGCTGGACCAAGCACCCGGCGCCGCAGACCTACCAAGAGGCCGCCGACAAGATGTGGCAGACCACCGAGTGCTGGCGGCAGTGGATCAACATCGGTAACTTCCCCGACCACCCGTGGCGGGCCTACCTGCAGCGCAGCGCGCTCACGCTGAAGGGGTTGACCTACTCGCCTACCGGCGCGCTACTGGCGGCCAGCACCACGTCGCTGCCGGAAACACCGCAGGGCGAACGCAACTGGGACTACCGCTACGCCTGGGTGCGCGACTCCACGTTCGCGTTGTGGGGCCTGTACACGCTCGGGCTCGACCGCGAGGCCGACGACTTCTTCGCGTTCATCGCCGACGTCTCGGGGGCCAACAACAACGAGCGGCACCCGCTGCAGGTGATGTACGGCGTGGGCGGGGAGCGCAGCCTCGTCGAGGAGGAATTGCATCACCTGTCCGGCTACGACCAGGCCCGGCCGGTGCGCATCGGCAACGGCGCCTTCGACCAGGTCCAGCACGACATCTGGGGCTCCATCCTCGACTCCTTCTACCTGCACGCCAAGTCGCGCGAACAGGTCCCGGAGACGTTGTGGCCGGTGCTGAAGAAGCAGGTGGAAGAGGCGATCAAGCACTGGCGCGAGCCCGACCGCGGAATCTGGGAGGTGCGCGGGGAGCCGCAGCACTTCACGTCGTCGAAGGTCATGTGCTGGGTGGCGCTCGACCGCGGGGCGAAGCTGGCCGAACGGCAGGGCGAGAAGAGCTACGCCCAGCAGTGGCGGGCCATCGCCGAGGAGATCAAGGCCGACATCCTGGCGCACGGCGTGGATTCCCGCGGGGTCTTCACCCAGCGCTACGGCAGCGACGCGCTGGACGCCTCGCTGCTGCTGGTGGTGCTGACACGGTTCCTGCCGCCGGACGACCCGCGGGTGCGCAACACCGTCCTGGCGATCGCCGACGAACTCACCCAGGAGGGCCTGGTGCTGCGCTACCGGGTCGAGGAGACCGACGACGGGCTGTCCGGCGAGGAGGGCACGTTCACGATTTGCTCGTTCTGGCTGGTGTCGGCGCTGGTCGAGATCGGGGAGGTGCGCCGCGCCAAACGCCTGTGCGAGCGGTTGCTGTCCTACGCCAGCCCGCTGCACCTGTATGCGGAGGAGATCGAGCCGCGCACCGGCCGCCAGCTGGGCAACTTCCCGCAGGCGTTCACCCACCTGGCGCTGATCAACGCGGTGGTGCACGTCATCCGGGCCGAGGAGGAGGCCGACGGCTCCGGGATGTTCCAGCCCGCCAACGCGCCGATGTAGCCGGAAGGGAGCCCGCGTCAGCTGCGGGCGCCGAGTTTGTCCATGAGCGCGTGGGCGAGGTCGATGGCGGTGGTGTTGATGTTGCCGTTGCCCTGATCTCCCGGACCATAAATGGGAATGAAGTCGACCCTCACCTCGACAACGTAAGGCCCCTTGACGCCGAGGGCCCGGGCCACGGGTGTTGCGTTCAAAACCGAGTACGGGGCGGACCCCATCGAAACCGTAGCCGCGACAACCGAATTCAGGACGCGCACGTCGGAGATGGCATCCGTACCGTAGATATCGGTCGGCGGCGCTATCAGCGTGGTCCCGTCGCACTTCTGCCACCGCGCGACGAACCTGGCGAAGAGCGCGTCGGCGTCAGCGGCCGTCCGCAACGCGACGATGCCTTGCTGGACAATGTCGATCTTCACCGAATCCCTTTTGCCCACCCACATTTCGGCGGCCGTTTCTAGTATCGGCGCCGAGCCATACGGGCCCCGCTGCATCAAATGGACGACGCCGATGCACTCGGCGGGCTTCGCCTTATCCCACGCGGTTCCCAATTTGTCGCCGCCCCCGAACAACGAGTAATGCGGGTATGGCTGGAACGGCTGGTCGAGCAGCTTCGCCAGCGCGGTACCGTCGAACAAGGCCCGCTTGATGGCCGGCACCCGACCCGCGTTCGGCGCCAGAGTGCCTGTGCCGGAGATGGTTTGGGTGCACCCGCTCACCAGCAGCACCGCGACCACAGCGGCCAGCGAGTGCCAGGTGCTTTTCACTTCACCCCTCCCGACCTCAGCTCAGGGCGTTGACCCTGTCCATCATGGCGCGCGCGATGTCGAGCGCGCTGCTGTTGACGTTGGCCGATCCCGGGTCGGTGGATCGCCGCCCGCCGAAGAAGACCACCTCGACCTCCACGAGGCAGTTCGACCGGATACCGATGGCCCGCGCCTGGGGGGTGGGCCGCAGGGCGGGCATGTTGGGCAGCACCGAGGTGGCGGTTTTGGTCGCCGCGATGGTGGTAGCGGTGCCGCGGACATCGCTGATGACGTTCGTCGTGCTGATCGGGCCGGTCTGTTCCGAGGTCGTCATGCCGTTGCATTGCTGCCACTGCTGCGAGAACTGCGCGAACAACGCCTGAGCCTGCGCGGCCGAAGGCAGCGTGACCACGCCCTCCATCACGGTGATCACCTGCGCCGGTTCGCCGTTGTTCCACCACGACACCGAGGCGACGTCCTGGACCTGGGCTGAGCGGTACACGCTCTTTTGCAGCATCGCCGTCACGCCCAGGCAACCGGCCTGCGACGTCGACCGCTTGACCTGGTAGAGCTTCTCGGGGCCGCCGACTTGCGCCGGCTCGCGGGAGATCAGCGTCTGGTCCAGCATCCGCGACAGCATCGCGCCGTCGAGCAGCACCTTGCTGACCGTCGCGCCGCTCAGCGGACGCAGCTTCAGGTTCGGTGCCGGCTTCGCCGTTCCGTTCACGACCGCGCCGCATCCTGTCACCAGCGTGGCCAGCGCTGCGAGCGTCGCCGCCGCTTTGAGTATCCGCATGGCTACTTCTTGCCCTTGTCCCCCGCCGCGTCCGCGGACAGCGCCGCGACGAACGCCTCCTGCGGTACGTCGACCCGCCCGATGGTCTTCATCCGCTTCTTGCCTTCCTTCTGCTTTTCCAGAAGTTTGCGCTTGCGGGTGATGTCACCGCCGTAACATTTGGATAGCACGTCCTTGCGGATGGCTCGGATGTTTTCGCGCGCAATGATTTTCGATCCGATCGCCGCCTGGACCGGCACCTCGAACTGCTGGCGTGGGATCAGCTCTTTGAGCTTGGTGGTCATCTTGTTGCCGTAGGCCGAGGCGCCGTCCTTGTGCACGATCGCGCTGAACGCATCGACCGCCTCGCCCTGCAACAGGATGTCGACCTTGACCAGCTGGGCCTCTTGCTCGCCGGCCTCCTCGTAGTCGAGGCTGGCGTAGCCGCGGGTGCGTGACTTCAGGGAGTCGAAGAAGTCGAAGATGATCTCGCCCAGCGGCATGGTGTAGCGCAGCTCCACGCGTTCGGGTGACAGGTAGTCCATCCCGCCGAGCTCGCCGCGGCGCGACTGGCACAGTTCCATGATGGTGCCGATGAATTCGCTGGGCGCGATGATGGTGGTCTTCACCACCGGCTCGTAGACGGTGCGGACCTTGCCTTCGGGCCAGTCCGACGGGTTGGTCACGACGACTTCGGTGTTGTCCTCTTTGACCACGCGATAGACGACGTTGGGCGACGTCGAGATCAGGTCCAGGTCGAACTCTCGCTCCAGGCGCTCCCGGGTGATCTCCATGTGCAGCAAACCCAAGAAGCCACAACGGAATCCGAAGCCCAGCGCCACCGACGTCTCCGGCTCGTAGGTCAGGGCCGCGTCGTTGAGTTGCAGCCTGTCCAGCGCGTCGCGCAGAACCGGATAGTCCGAACCGTCCACGGGATACAGCCCCGAGTAGACCATCGGCCTGGGCTCGCGGTATCCCGTCAGCGCTTCGGCGGCGCCGCGCTTGGCCGTCGTCACGGTGTCACCCACCTTGGACTGGCGGACGTCCTTGACCCCGGTGATCAGGTAACCCACCTCGCCCACGCCCAGGCCCTCGCTGGCCTTCGGCTCGGGCGAGACGATGCCGACCTCGAGCAGTTCGTGCGTGGCGCCCGTGGACATCATCGCGATGCGTTCGCGCGGTGTGATCTTGCCGTCGACCACCCGGACGTAGGTCACCACGCCGCGGTAGATGTCGTAGACCGAGTCGAAGATCATCGCCCGCAGGGGCGCGTCGGCCTTGCCCTGCGGGGGCGGCACCTGGCGCACCACCTCGTCGAGCAGCTCGGCCACTCCCTCGCCGGTTTTGCCGGACACCCGCAGCACGTCGTCGGGCCCGCAGCCGATGATGTGGGCGAGCTCTCCGGCGTAGCGGTCCGGGTCGGCCGCCGGCAGGTCGATCTTGTTGAGCACCGGGATGATGGTCAGGTCACGGTCCAGCGCCAGGTAGAGGTTGGCCAGGGTCTGCGCCTCGATGCCCTGGGCGGCGTCGACCAGCAGCACCGCGCCCTCGCAGGCCTCCAGCGCGCGCGACACCTCGTAGGTGAAGTCGACGTGGCCCGGGGTGTCGATCAGGTGCAGGACATGGTCTTCGTCGTCGACTTTCCACGGGAGCCGGACGTTCTGCGCCTTGATGGTGATGCCGCGCTCGCGCTCGATGTCCATCCGGTCCAGGTACTGGGCGCGCATCGAGCGCTCATCGACGACGCCGGTGAGCTGCAGCATCCGGTCGGCCAGCGTCGACTTGCCGTGATCGATGTGGGCGATGATGCAGAAATTCCGAATCTGCGCCGGCGCGGTGAAGGTCTTGTCGGCGAAACTGCTGATGGGAATCTCCTGGTCTACTTCAAACGTGATGGGCGCGGCGCGGCCGTTTTACTGGCGGTTCGCGGGCATGTCCAGCGTATCTATGCAGCGTCGCCCGGACCTACTTGGACACAGTCGCCCCCGGTTGCTCGCGTCTATGCTGCGAATATGGCGTCTGCCCGGAAATCGCAGTGGAAGACGTTCCAGCGGTTTGCCGAGAATCTGGTGTTCAACGGGGCCCCGCGGCTGGCCCGGCACGTCCAGAATTCCCAGACCGTCCTGCGCGAGTTGCAACAGGCCGTGCGGATCACCGCGAACGTCATCGCCGCCGCGGCGCCGCCACCGTCCGACACGACGGTCGCGGGCCGGCCGGTGACCAGCAACAGCCGGCCCACCGCGCAGCGGGCCCGCAAACTCGTGTACGCGCCGAGCCTGGACGGCCGGGCCGATCCCGGCGAGATCGTCTGGACGTGGGTGGTTTACGAGGACGATCCCAGCCGGGGCAAGGACCGGCCCGTGCTGGTCGTCGGACGCGACCGCGGCACCCTGCTGGGCTTGATGGTCTCCAGCCAGGAGCGCCACGCCGCCGATCCGGAGTGGGTTGGAATCGGCTCGGGCAGTTGGGATTACGAGGGACGATCCAGTTGGGTTCGGCTGGACCGCGTGCTCGACGTGCCCGAAGAGGGCATCCGCCGCGAGGGCGCGATCCTGGACCGCGAGATCTTCGACGTGGTGGCGGCGCGGCTGCGCGCCGACTACTCGTGGCGCTGAGTCGGCCGTTCCGCCGAGCCCTGGCACTTCGCCGAGCGTGCACTCACGGCGAGAAAACCGCCGAATTTTCGCCCTGATTGCACGTTCGGCGAGCGGGGCCGGCGGGTTGAGCAAGCCCCCGCCGAGTCAGCCCTGGGTGATGTAGGACTGCAGCTGCTGCTGCTCGGCCTCGAGTTCTTCCATCCGGGTCTTCACCACGTCACCAATGCTGACGATGCCGATCAGCTTCTTCCCGTCCAGCACCGGCACGTGACGCACCCGGTTCTTGGTCATCAGCACGCTGATCGCATCGACGGTGTCGGCCTTCGTGCACGTGGCCAGCATGCTGGTCATGATCTTGGAGACCGGGCGTGACAGCACGCTGGCGCCATGAGTGTGGAGCTGGCGCACGACGTCGCGCTCCGACACGATGCCGACGACCCCCTCGTCGCCGACCACCACCATGGCGCCGATGTTCTGCTCGGTCAGACCCGCCAGCAGCTCACGAACCGTCGCGTCCGGGTTGATGGTCACCACCGCCGCGCCCTTGTTCCGCAAGACGTCCGCAATCCGCATTAAGGCCTCCAGCCGGGTTTGTGATCCGCTTCACATCAGGCTACGGCTAACTCGCGCGGCGGAAAAGCCACCACGAGAACCTGCACACAGATCGTGTCCAAGCGCCGCCGGCCGGCCGGATCGTTCGATCGGGCCACCGCAAACCGAGGGGACCTGCAAGATAGGGCCATGATCGAGGTCACTCTGCTGGGCACCGGAAGTCCGATCCCCGACCCGAACCGGGCCGGGCCGTCGACCCTCGTGCGGGCCGGCGGGCAGGTGTTTTTGGCGGACTGCGGGCGCGGGGTGCTGCAGCGGGCGGCGGCGGTCGGGGTGGGTGCGGCCAGCTTGTCGGCGCTGCTCCTCACCCACCTTCACAGCGATCACGTCGGCGACCTCGGAGACGTCCTCATCACGCGGTGGATCAGCACCTTCACCCCCGATCCCGCGCCGCTGCCCATCATCGGGCCGCCCGGCACCGCGGAACTGGTGGAGGCGACGCTGAAGGCGTTTCACCACGACATCGGCTACCGCATCGCCCATCACGCCGATCTGAATGCGCCGCCGGCCGTCGAGGTCCACGAATACACCGACGGTCCGGTGTGGGACCGCGACGGCGTATCGATCCGGGTGGGCGCCACCGATCACCGGCCGGTGGCCCCGACCATCGGGTTCCGCATCGAATACAAGGGGGCATCGGTGGTGCTGGCCGGCGACACCGTGCCGTGCGCGAGCCTGGACGAGCTCGCGGCCGCGGCCGGCGCCCTGGTGCACACCGTGATCCGCAAGGACATCGTCGCCGCCATCCCGCAGCAGCGGCTCGTCGACATCTGCGATTACCACTCCTCGGTGGAAGAGGCGGCGGCGACCGCCGCCCGCGCGGGCGTCGGCACCCTGGTCATGACGCACTACGTGCCCGCGCTGGTGCCCGGCCAGGAAGAGCAGTGGCGGGCGCTGGCCGCCGAGCAGTTCGGTGGGCGCATCGAGCTCGGCGACGACCTGCACCGGGTTCAGGTCGACGCGCCCACCTGACGCCCTACCGGGACGACGAATCGCGTTGCGCCGCACGGGTAATCGCGACACCCGCCACCACCAGCCAGGTCAGCGCCACCACCCGGGCGACCGGCAACAGCACCCCCAGCGCGGGCCAGATCAAAACGCCGGCCGCCGATTCGGCGAGGACGGCGGTCGCCAGGCCGGCCCGGGCGAGCGGGCCGGGCAGCACTCCCCCGGGCGCCGCCATCGCGGCCACCAACAGGCCCAACGCCACGATGTGGGCCGGGCCGCCGGTGAGAAAGACGAGCAAGTACAGCGCTCTCGCCACGGGGGTGTCGGCGCTGACTTCCGGCCACGACATCGCCCAACCCAGCGCGCCGGCCAAGCCGAGCGCGCCGGCGGCCAAGGCGCCGGCCGTAAGCGCGGTCGCGGCCGCCGCGCGGCCGGCGCCGAGTTGCCTCAGCCGCGCGGCGGCCGTCGCCGCGTAGACCGCCAGCGGGACGGCCGACGCGAACGTCGCAACGGCCATGACGCGCAGGGCGGTTGGCTGGGCCCGCACGTACGCGGCCACCGCGCCGACGGGGCCGTACGGCAACGGCATGACACCGCCGATCCCGACGCCGATCGCGATCCCCCCGAAGAGCAGCCCGACGCACAGCAGAGACAGCGGCGTCAGGGGCGGCCCGCGGTGGGGGCCGTTCGCCTCGGGGTGGGCCCCGGTTTCGCGGATACCGTTCATTGCCAAACGGTATCGCGCACCCGTTCGCCGTTGGCGCCTCTGCGTCGGGCTACCGAGCGCGTCGGGCGAGAGGACAGCGGCACCCTCGCGGAGGGCTCAACTCACGGATCGGCCGACGGCGACGAAAGCCGCGAGCAGCAGGAGAATCACGTTGATGGGCAGAGGTTCTCGCTCGTTACGCGTCAGGTGCACGCGCATCGCGCCGATCTGCACGATGACCAGACCCACCGCAGCGATCGGGGTCAGGATGCGGGCGATGCCGGTGGCCCCGGGCAGGATCACGCCGAGCGCGCCGACGATCTCGACCGCGCCGACAGCCTTGACCGCGGCGTCCGAGTGGTCCTTCATCCAGTCGAGCCGGCCCGACGCTACGAGTTGTTCGCGCGGCCGAACGACTTTGAGCCCGCCCGCGACGAGATAGGCGAATGCGAGTAGACCCTGCACGGCCCACAGCGCAATGTTCACGATGATCCCCAATCCTTACCATTTGTGCGTAGCCACATCGTGTGTCAGCGCTGGGGCGGCCGCATAAGGCACATCGGTGTATGTATCCAGGACGGAGACCTCGCTATGACCAACGTCACACGAAAGACGCCACGGATACCCGAGGGCGGGGCGGTCCGGGAGGTCCTGGATCGCATCGGCGACAAGTGGAGCCTGCTGGTAATCGGCACGTTGCGTGACGGGCCAATGCGGTTCGGTGCGCTGGAGGCGGCCGTGGAAGGCATCTCGCAGCGGATGCTCACCCTGACGCTCAAGCATCTTGTCGTGGATGGCCTGGTCGACCGCACGGCCTACGCCGAGGTGCCACCGCGAGTCGAGTACGAATTGACCGAACTGGGGCGGACATTGCTACCGCTGGTGATCTCGTTGGCCCAATGGGCCATGGCGCACCGCGAGGAGATCAACGCCAACCGCACGTCACGGTAGCGGTGCATACCGGCCCCTAGGCGAGCCGGGTCACCTCCACAATCACGTCGAGATCGGTGGCGCCCTCCCCGGAGTAGATGCCCTTCAATGGGGAAACATCGGCGTAGTCGCGACCCGCACCCACGCCGACGTACTGCTCGGTGATCTCGGTGTCGTTGGTGGGGTCATAACTCCACCAGGCCCCCGTCCACGCCTCGATCCAGGCGTGACTGCGCCCTTCCACGGTGTCCCCGACGACGGCGTCGCGTTTGGGATGCAGGTATCCCGAAACGTAGTGCGCGGGAATCCCCATGCCCCGCAACAACATCAGCGTCAGGTGTACGAAGTCCTGGCAGACACCCGTGCCCGCCTTGAGCGCGTCCAGCCCCGACGAGTGCACGCTGGTTGTTCCCGGCAGGTAGTCCAGTTCGTCGCGCACCCAATGGGCTGCGGCGACAACGGCTTCGGCCGGCGCGTGGGTTTTGCTGATCTTCTTGCCCACCGAGGCCACCCGCTTGCTGGCCGGGGTGTGCCCGGTGGGGCGGAGCAGGTCGTCGAAGCGATCGATCACGGCATCCGAGCGCAGGTCGTCCCAGCCCGCCTCGGTGGCCGGCCCCTCGGCGCGTTCGGTCTCCACGACCGAAGAGGACATCACCGTCAGATCGGTGTGCGGCGCGTGCAAATCGAACGCCGTCACCGCGGTACCCCAATAGTCGATGTAGCGGTAGGACCGGGTTGCCGGGATGGTTTCGACGCGGTTGAGGATGACGTTCTGGCGGTTGTTCGACCGCGGCGTCAGCCGGGCTTCGTTGTAGGAGGCGGTCACCGGTGACTGGTAGGCGTACCCCGTGGTGTGCACCACCCGCAGCCGCCACATCAGCCGTCCTCTTTCCTGCTGACCAGTCGGGGGCGCTGACCGGCGTCCGACCACGCCACCCACGGCGCGATGTGAAAGTACTGCAGCGCCAAGGCTTCCCCGACGTCGCGGCAGGTGCGCTGCAGGCCCGCCAGCCGGCCCTCCAGCGTCTCGAGCAGCACCCCCGGCTGGACGAACTCCAACTCGCTGCGGGCCTGCCCCAGCAACCGCTGGGCCTCGGCGGTCGCCCCGATCCGGCTCTGCCGATTGCGGACCAGTTCATCGAGGTTGTGTTCGGCCAGCCGCAGCGAGTAGAACACCGAACGCGGAAACAGCCGGTCGAGCAACATGAACTCGACCACCCGCCCCGCGTCGAGCACACCGCGATACGTGCGCAGATAGGTGTCGTGCGCGCCCGCCGACCGCAGCAGCGTCACCCAGGCCGGGGACGAGGCGCTGTCTCCGACCCGCGACAGCAACAGGCGCACCGTCATGTCGACGCGCTCGATCGCCCGACCCAAGACCATGAAGCGATACCCGTCGTCGCGCGACAGCGTGGAGTCGGCCAGCCCGGCGAACATCGCCGCCCGCCGTTCCACGAACGACAGGAAGTCATGCGGCCCAAGGCGTTTGGCGGCGCGCTCGCGTTCGGGCAGGGCGTGGTAGGTGGTGTTGAGGCACTCCCAGATCTCGCTGGACGTCACCTCCCGCGCCGACTTCGCGTTTTCGCGGGCCGCGGTGATGGCGTCGACGATCGAGCAGCCGCCCTGGGCGTTTTTGCTGTAGGCCACCAAATCGGTCAACGACCACACGTCGAGTTCATGATCCGGTGGATCGATGCCGAGCACCCGCAGCAGCAGGCGCGAAGCCTGATCGGGGTCGACGCTGGAATCCTCGAGCAACTGGTGCAGGACAACGTCCAGAATCCGCGCGGTGTCGTCGGCGCGTTCGACGTAGCGCCCGATCCAGTAGAGCGCCTCGGCGTTACGTGCCAGCATCGAACACCGCCCGCTGTTGCTGCTGCTGTTCGAGCTGCTCGCGCACGGGCCGTTCGGTGGGTTGCGGCTGTTGCGAGGCCAGCCGCGGCGAGTCGTCCAGCATGGGGTCGGGCATGGAGGTCGGCAGCGCCCGCACCACCTCCGCCGCCTCGAGCTCGTGGTCGCCGGCCGATGCCCGCGACGCCAACACCCAGGTGTCCTTCGAGCCGCCGCCCTGGCTGGAGTTGACCACCCGTGATCCCTCGACCAGCGCGGTCCGGGTCAGGCCACCGGGCAGCACCCAGACGTCGTTGCCGTCGTTGACCGCGAACGGACGCAAGTCGACGTAGCGGGGGGCGAGCGCGCTGCCGACCTGTGTCGGCACCGTCGAAAGCTCCATCATCGGCTGGGCGATCCAGCTGCGCGGATCGTCGCGGATCTTTTTGGCGACGGCGGCCAACTCCTTGTCGGAGGCCTCCGGGCCGAACACGATGCCGTAGCCGCCGGATCCCTCGACCGGCTTGAGGACCAACTCGTCGATCCGGTCGAGCACCTCTTCGCGTTCGTCGTCGAGCCAGCAGCGCAGCGTCTCGACGTTGGCCAGCAGCGGCTTCTCGCCCAGGTAGTACTCGATCATGGTGGGCACGTAGGTGTAGACGAGTTTGTCGTCGCCGACGCCGTTGCCGATCGCGCTGGAGATGACGACGTTTCCGGCGCGGGCGGCGTTGACCAGGCCGGCCACCCCCAGCACCGAGTCGGCGCGGAACTGCAGCGGGTCCAGGAAGGCGTCGTCGATGCGCCGGTAGATGACGTCGACCTGGCGCTCCCCTTCGGTGGTGCGCATGTACACCTGGTTGTCGCGACAGAACATGTCGCGCCCTTCGACCAGCTCGACACCCATCTGACGGGCCAGCAGCGAATGCTCGAAATACGCCGAGTTGTAGACGCCCGGGGTCAGCACCACCACCGTCGGGTCGGCCTCGTTGGTGGCCGCGGAGTTGCGCAGCGCCCGCAGCAGGTGGGAGGCGTAGTCGTCGACGGAACGCACGCGATGCGTGGCGAACAGGTTCGGGAAGACGCGGGCCATGGTGCGGCGGTTCTCCATTACATAGGAGACGCCCGACGGCGAGCGCAGATTGTCCTCGAGGACCCGGAAATTGCCCTTTTCGTCGCGGATCAGATCGATGCCGGCGACGTGGATCCGGACGCCGTTGGGCGGGACGATGCCCATCGCCTGGCGGTGGAAATGCTCGCACGAGGTGACCAACCGGCGCGGGATCACCCCGTCGTTGAGGATTTCCTGGTCGCCGTAGATGTCGTCGAGGTACATCTCGAGCGCCTTGACCCGCTGGGTGATGCCGCGTTCGAGCCGGGCCCACTCGGCGGCCGAGATGACCCGCGGCACCAAGTCCAGCGGAAAGGGCCGCTCCTGGCCCGACAAAGAGAAGGTGATGCCCTGGTCGAGGAACGCGCGCGAGAGCGCTTCGGCGCGAGCCTTGAGCTCCGAGGCGTCCGACGGCGCAAGTTCGGCGTAGATGCCCTTGTAGGGGCCACGAACGGCGCCCTGGGCGTCGAACATCTCGTCGAAGGCCATGTCGTAGGCGTCCGAGGATGTGTTGTATCCACCGAAAATCCGCTCAGAACGCGCAGCGCGAAAACCCCGCCTGGTCTCCTCAAGCTGGTTCGTCAGACTCACTGTTCAGATGCTGCCTCAAATCGATGTTCTGGCAGCCGACGTGTTCCCGTTTTGGGAGAAAACGTAACTCACTGATAACCTGGGCAATCGCTGTGGTGATTTCCGGCGCCCCAACCAAACGTCTGATCGAAGAAGGAACTCGAGCGTGGCCAACATCAAGTCGCAGCAGAAGCGCAACAAGACGAACGAGCGCGCTCGCCTGCGCAACAAGTCGGTGAAGTCGTCGCTGCGCACCGCCGTCCGCGCGTTCCGCGAGGCCACCAGCGCCGGCGACAAGGAGAAGGCCGCCGAGTTGCTGGTGTCGACCAACCGCAAGCTGGACAAGGCCGCCAGCAAGGGCGTGATTCACAAGAACCAGGCCGCCAACAAGAAGTCGGCGCTGGCGCAGGCCCTCAACAAGCTCTGAGGCCCGGCCTCAGCGGCTGCGCTGGGCGGCTAGCTCGGCAACCTGCCTGACCGCGGATTCCAGGGCGTAGTCGGCGTCCGCCACCGCCCCCTTGACGTTCGCGTTGAGCGCCGCGACAACCTGCATCGCCGCGGCCACCGTGTCGCGGGACCAATGCCGGGCCTGTTTCTGGGCCTTCTGCACCCGCCAGGGCGGCATGCCCAGCTGCGACGCCATCCGGTAGGGATCGCCGGACAGCGGTCCGACGCGGCCGATGGTGTGGATCGCCTCGGCCAGGGCGTCCGCCAGCACCACGAGGGGCTCGCCTCGCATCATCGCCCAGCGCAGCGCCTCGGCTGCTCCCTCGATGTCGCCGGCCACCGCCTTGTCGGCGATGTCGAAGCCTTTCACCTCGGCCTTGCCGCTGTGATAGCGCCGCACCGCGGCGGCGTCGACGGCGCCGCCGGTGTCGGCGACCAATTGGGAGCAGGCGGACGCCAACTCGCGCAGGTCGGAGCCGACCGCGTCCAGCATCGCGGTCACGGTCTGCTCGTCGGCCTTGACGCGCAGGGCGCGGAACTCCTTGCGGACGAAGTCGATGCGTTCGCTGAGCTTGGTGATCCGCGCGCACGGGTGCACCTGGGCGCCGAGCTTCTGCAGGTCGGTGGCCAGCGCCTTGGCCCGCCCGCCGCCCGAGTGCACCACCACCAGCACGACGCCCGCCGGCATGTCGGTCGCGGCCGAAACAATCACTGCGGCAGCGTCTTTGCCCGCTTCGCCGGCGGCCTCCAGCACGACGATGCGTTCGTCGGCGAACAGCGAGGGGCTCAGCAGCTCGGCGAGCTCGTAGGTGCTGACGTCACCCGCTCGCATCCGGTTGACCGGAATGTCCGCGTCGTTGCCGGCCCGTTTCCGCGCCGACCGCAGCACGTCGGCCACCGCCCGCTCGACCAGCAGCTCCTCATCTCCCAGCACCAGGTGCAACGGCGAAACCTCGCTCACCCCATGATGGTGTCACGGCCGACCGACGATCCCGGACAGCGCCCAGGCCAGCCCGGCCAGCGCGGCCACCCCCGAGACGAGGCGGAACGGGCGCCACCGCCACAGCACGATCGCCAGCACGGTCACACCGCCGACGAGCATCGTGCCGGGCGTGCCCTCCGGGACCGGCACCGTCGCCCCGGGCAGGCCGGCCGCCCAGCGGGCCACGCCGGCCACCCACCACAACTCGGGGCCGGTGAAGCGAATGAGCAGCCGCGCGGCGGCCGGCCATACCGGGCAGAGTGCCGCGGCCGCGGTGCCCAACACCGTGATCGGCGCGATCACGGCCGCCACGACGAGGTTGGCGGCGGCGGCGACCACGCTGAACCGGCCGGAGATCGCCGCGACCAGCGGCGCGGTCACGATCTGCGCGGCCCAGGCTACGGCCAGCGCATCGGCCAGCGGCTTGGGGCAACCTCGGGCCGTCAGCCGCCGCGACCAGACCGGTGCGACGACGATCAGCGCGGCCGTGGCGAGCGCCGACAACGCGAACCCGACGTCGACGGCCAGCTGCGGGGCGACGGCAAACAACAGCAGCACCGCGGCGGCAAGGGCCGGAATGGCTTGGCGCCGACGCGAAGACAGCATTCCCGCCAACGCGATGGCGCCCATCACCGCGGCCCGCAACACGCTGGCGGTCGGTTGCACGACGATGACGAAGGCCACCAAAGCCAGCGCGGCAAGGACGACGGCCGTCCGGGGGCCGAGTAATCGGGCCGAGAACAGCACGGCGGCACACACGATCGTCACGTTGGCCCCCGACACCGCCATCAGGTGCGTCATGCCGGCCGCGCGGAAGTCACGGCCCGTGTCGCTGGACACCGCCGAGGTGTCGCCGAGCACCAGCGCGGGCAGCAGCGCGGCCTGCTCGCCGGGCAACGCCTCGCGGACCGCCGCGGAGAACCGGCTGCGCACGCCGTGCGCCACACGTTGCACGGCGCCCGCGGCGCCCATGGTCGGCCGGCCCGACGCGTTGAGCACCGCGACCGTCAAATCGCGCCGCATCGGGCGGCCGATGCGCGCGCTGAACCGCAGTGGTTGTCCCACCATCAGCCCACCGAAATCCGCGGCGCGCGCGAAAACGACCACCCGCCCGGAGATCTCGTCGTCCCGCAGGCGTTGCAGGGTGGCCCGAAACATCAACCGGGCGCTACCCAACGACACCGGGCTCTCGGTGGGGGTGACCGTGACCGCGGCGGTCATGCCGTACACCGCGGCGATCGGGTGGCGATCGACCGCGTCGGCGCGCAACGCGATCGCGAACCCGAAACCCGCCCCCACGACGCCGATCGCCGCGAGCGCGGCGCTGATCGCCCGTAACCGCGCCCCTGCAGCGGGACGGTCTCGCGCGCGCCACGCCAGCGCTGCCGAGGCGCCGATCAACACGACGCAGCACCAAGCGAGGGCGCGCCCGATCGGCCACCAGATCCCGCCGGCGGTCACCGCCCAGCAGGTCAGCGCCGGCGGCACCAGGCGCACATCGACTCGGGCGCCGGGCGGGGCACCCAACCCGGGGTGATGCACCCTCAGACACGGACCAGGGCGCGTAGCTTCTCCAGCCGCGCCGGCCCGATGCCCTCGACATCGGCGAGCTGGTCCACGCTGGTGAACCTGCCATTGGCCTGCCGCCACGCCACGATCGCGGCGGCGGTGACCGGCCCGACGCCCGGCAGCGCGTCGAGTTCCTGGACGGTCGCGGTGTTGAGGTTGACCGCCTCGCCCGCTTTCGGCTTGGCCGACCCGGGCCCCGCCCCCGGCCGAGGGGGCGGCGCTTTGGACGTGGGCGGCGATCCGGAGGCCACCGAACTGCCCAGCGCCGTCGGCTGTCCCGGAGCGGGAGCGAGACCGACCACGATCTGCTCACCGTCGCCGAGCGGTCGGGCCATGTTCAGTCCGATGGTGTCGGCGCCGTTCACCGCGCCGCCGGCGGCCTGCAGCGCGTCGGCGATGCGGGCGCCGGGCGCGAGCGTCACCAGCCCAGGGGTGTGCACCAGGCCGACGACGCTGACCACCACCGGGTGGTCCGGTTCGGCGGCGGGGCTCGCCGAGGAGCGCGGGCTCGCCGTCGCCACCTTCTCGACCGGCGGCAGCTTGGCCGACATCACCGGCGCCGGCCGGTCGCGCACCAACGTGAACACCGTGACCAGCACCGCCAGCGCCGCCACGATCGCCAGCCCGATGGCGCCCGCGCGTCCCGGGTCGGCGCGCACCTTCGCCACCCAGCCCCGATCGTCGGACGCGTCGGGCAGCCAGCGCGGCAGCAGCGAGTTCTGGTCGTCGTTCGCGGAGTCCTCGGCCGACGTCGTCCCGGAATCCCCGGCGGCCGCATCGGCATCCGGTTCGGCGCGGAGCCGCCGCTGCAGGCGCTCGGCCGGAAGTTCTGTTCGCATGGGCCGACCGTAGGTCCGCCCGCCGCCGCAACCGGCCCGGCGCAGGACGCCTCGGGGCCGATCTGTGGATTAACCCGAGGCTGTGCACAGCGCCCGCAGGGGATGGGTCAAGATGGAGGTTGAGCGAACGACCAGCATCGCCAGAAATCGGCTCTGGGTGATGGGTCGCCACGGTCACCCCGACACGACAGGAGGCTGCCATGCAACTGGCGCTCACACCCGAGGAAGCCGCGTTCCGCGACGAACTCCGCAGCATCTACACGACCAAGATCCCCCAGGAGTTGCGCGACCGGGTGCGCCAGGGCTCGGCGGAAGTGAACCGCGACGACATCGTCACCAGCCACAAAATCTTGCACGAACACGGGTTGGCGGTACCGAACTGGCCGGTCGAGTGGGGCGGCAAGGACTGGACGCCGACCCAGCACCAGATCTGGGCCGACGAGATGCAGCTGGCGTGCGTCCCGGAGCCGCTGAACTTCAACACCAAGATGGTGGGCCCGGTGATCGCCGAATTCGGTTCGGAGGAAGTCAAACAACGCTTTCTGCCCCCGACGGCCAGCCTCGACATCTGGTGGTGCCAAGGGTTTTCCGAGCCGGAGGCCGGGTCGGACCTGGCGTCGCTGCGCACCACCGCGGTCCGCGACGGCGACAGCTACGTCGTCAACGGCCAGAAGACCTGGACCACCCTCGGCCAGTACGCGGATTGGATCTTCTGCCTGGTCCGCACCGACCCCCAGGCGCCCAAGCGCCAGGCCGGCATCTCGTTCCTGCTGTTCGACATGAAGACGCCGGGCATCACGCTGCGGCCCATCAAGACGATCGACGGCGGCCACGAGATCAACGAGGTGTTTTTCGAAGACGTCCGCGTGCCGGCCAATCAGCTTGTCGGAGAAGAGAACAAGGGCTGGACGTACGCGAAATTCCTGCTGGGCAACGAGCGCACCGGCATCGCCGGCGTGGGCCGGACCAAGGTGCGCCTCGCCGAGGTGAAGAAGCACGCCGCGGCCACCGGGGTGCTCGACGATCCGTTGTTCGCGGCGCGGCTGGCCGAAGCCGAAAACGAGCTGCTCGCACTGGAACTCACGCAGTCGCGTGTAGTCACCGACTCCGCCAACGGGCAGCCCAACCCGGCCTCGTCGGTGCTCAAACTGCGCGGCAGCCAGTTGCAGCAGATCGCCACCGAACTGCTCGTCGAGGTCGCCGGGCCGGATGCGCTACCGGCCAACGGCGAAGACATCTCGTCGCCGTCCTGGGCGCAGCACAGTGCGCCGCACTACCTCAACTACCGCAAGACGTCGATCTACGGCGGCAGCAGCGAAGTGCAACGCAACATCATCGCGTCCACCATTCTGGGATTGTGAGGCAGCCATGGACTTTCAGTTGAGCGACGAGCAGTCCCTGCTCCGAGACACCACCCGCGACCTACTGGCGCGCACCTATGACCCGGAAAGCCGCAACAAGGTCATCGGCTCCGATCTGGGCTGGAGCCGCGAGGTCTGGAGCCAGCTCGCCGACACCGGGATCCTCGGGCTGGGATTCGAGCCCGACGAGTCCGGCCAGATCGAGATCGCGGTGGTGCTGACCGAGATCGGGCGCCGGCTGGCCCCCGAACCCGTCCTGCACGCCGCGCTGGGACCCGGCGCGCTGGTCGCCGAGCTGGGCAGCCAGGAACAGAAGCAGCTGCTCGACGAGGTCGCGTCCGGGCAGCGGCTGTTGGCCTTCGCCCACCTCGAACCGGGCCAACGCAGGCCGTCCGCCGCGTTGACCACCAAGGCTGCGCAGCAAGGTGATTCGTGGACGGTGAGCGGCCGTAAGAACCCGGTGCTCGCCGGGGACTGCGCCGACACCCTGGTGGTCAGCGCCGCCCTGCCCGACGGCGGCACGGGCCTGTTCCTGGTCGACGCGAGCGTCGAAAAGACTGTGACACGGCACCCGTACCGCACCTTCGACGGGCAGCGCGGCGCCCAGATCGACCTCGACTCCGCCGCCGCCGAACCTCTGGGTGAGGCGGCCGACGCGTCGGGCGCCATCCGCAACGCCATCATCCGCATCCAGTCGGCGCTGTGCGCCGAGGCGCTCGGGGCGATGGAGGAATCGCTGCGCCTGACGACCGATTACCTCAAGACCCGCAAGCAGTTCGGTGTCACGCTCAACAAATTCCAGGCGCTGACACAGCGGGCCGCCGACATGTACGTGTCGCTGGAACTGGCCCGCAGCATGAGCCTGTACGCGGCGATGTCGATCGCCGACGGCAACCTCGATCCGGTGATCGCCTCGCGGGCCAAGCTGCAGATCGGCCGCTCGGGCCGGCACATCGCGCAGGAGTCGATCCAGATGCACGGCGGCATCGGCGTCACCGCGGAATATCCGATCAGCCACTACGCCGCCCGGCTCACCGCCATCGAGCACACCCTGGGCACCTCCGGCGAGCACCTGCACAACCTGATCGACCGGCTCGGCGACTACGAGCTGGTCCGCCTCTGACCCATGGCCGAGCTGTCGGACAGGGTCATCGAGTTTCTGTCGGCCGGCACCCGCACCGGGATGCTGGGGTACGTCGCCGCCGACGGCCGGCCGCTGGTCACCCCGGTGTGGTTCGTCGTCGACGAGGGTCAGCTGGCCTTCAACACCGGCCGTGACACGTCGAAAGGGCGTGCGATAGCGCGTGATTCACGCGTCGTGATCTGCGTCGACGACCCGCACCCGCCCTACTCGTTCGTCCAGGTGCAGGGCGTGGCGACGGTGAGCGAAGACCCCGCGGACGTGCTGGACATCGCCACCCGAACCGGCGCCCGGTACATGGGCGCCGAGCGCGCCGAGGAGTTCGGCCGGCGCAACTCCTCGCCCGGCGAGCTCGTGGTGCGGGTGCGACCGACCAAGATCAACGCGGGATTCGACATCAGCGACTGAGCGCGTAACCGGCCGAACGTCGAGTTGTTGGGCCGACACGCCGGCTTTCCGCGCCACAAGTCCACGTTCGCGCCGGCGCGCCGGCGCCGGATGTTACGACGCCTCCTCGACCGGTTCCGGTTCCGCATCGGGCAGCTGGGCCACGAGATATTCGGCGAGCCCCCCGATGGTCGGATAGTCGAAGACCGCCGTCGCGTTGATGGTGAACTTGCCGCCGAACTGGCTGTGCAGCCGGTTGCGGAGCTCGATGGCCATGAGCGAATCCGTGCCCAGGTCCAAGAACCGGCTGCTCGCGGCGGGCGGCGACGCGAGCCGCAGGAAGTTCTGCACCTCGCGCTGCAGGAATTCGGTCACGAAACCGGCACGCTGGGGCACCGGAATCTCCATCAGCTGCTTGAGCAACTCGCTGTCACCGGTCACCTCCCCGGCGGCACTGGGCAACACCAGATCGAGGATCGGCGGACGCGAACTGCCCAGCACCTTCGCGGCACGCTGCCAGTTGGCCTTGAGGACGGTGGCCTGACCGGTGCCGTTCGCCACGACCTCGGCGAGGGCGCCGAGCGCGGCCGACGGTTCCAGCGGAATCAGGCCCTGCGCACTGATATTGGCGGTCGCGGCGTCCGAAGACGCCATGCCCCCTTGGGCCCAGGGACCGAAGTTGACCCCCGTGGCGGGCAAGCCTTGCGCCCTGCGCTGCGCGACCAGACCGTCGAGCAGCGCGTTGGCAGTCGCGTAGTTGGACTGGCCGGGCGAACCGAACAAACTCGACACCGACGACGACACGATGAAGAAGTCCAGCTCGTCGGCCTTCGTCAGCCTGTCGAGGTGGTAGGCGCCGATCGCCTTGGGCAACAGCGTCGTTCGGAATCGCTCCACGGTCTGCTGCGACAGCAGCGCATCGTCGAGCACGCCCGCCAGGTGCACCACACCGGCCAGCGGCGGCAACTCCGACCGGATGCGCTCCAGCAGACCCGCCACCGCGGACTCGTCGCCGACGTCGGTGGCGAAGACGTGGACGCGGCACTTGTAGCGCTCGGTGATCTCCTCGATCAGCCGTTGCGCGTCCGCACCGGGCTCGCGCCGGCTGGTCAGCACGATGTCTCCGGCACCGAGTTGGGCCAGATGCGACGCTGTGTGCAGACCGATCGCGCCAAGCCCGCCGGTGATCAGGTAGCTCCGATCGGGCCGCGGCTGCAGCGGATTCGGTATCTGGACCACGATCTTCCCGATGTGCCGCGCCTGCTGCATGCGGCGGAACGCGGCCCTCGCCTCGGTCAGGGGATAGATCTCGGCGGGCAGCGGCGTCCACTCGCCGTCGGCCAAGCCTTGCGACACCTCGGTGAGCAAGTCGCGAATGCGATCGGGTTCGGTGAACATCACCGTGTCCAATGCCACGATCTCGTAGGCGATATCGGGACGCGCCTCGGCCATCTGCTCGGGTGTCCAGATGTCGCGCTTGGCGATCTCGGCGAAGCGGCCGTTCTGGGCGGTGGCCTTCAGCGTCGCCTCGATGAACCCCTCGCTGGTCAGGGAGTTGAGGACCACGTCCACGCCGGCACCGCCGGTGTCCGCCAGGATCTGATCGGCGAAATCCGTTGTCCGCGAGTCGTAGACGCGCTTCACGCCGAGCTTGCGCAGCGTCGCACGCTTGAAGGTGCTCGCCGTGGCGAACACTTCGGCACCGAACCGCTGCGCCATTTGCACCGCCGCCAGGCCCACACCGCCGCTCGCGGCGTGGATGAGGACCTTGTCACCAGGTTTCAGCTGCGCCCAGTCGAAGGACAGCCGCACCGTCAGCGCCGCGGCGGGAATGGTGGCCGCCTCGACCGCGCTCACCCCATCGGGGATCGGCGCCAGGAACTGGGCTGGCACATTGAACCGGCTGGAGAACGCGCCCTGCATGGAGCCGTAGACACGTTGTCCCACTTCGACTCCGGTGACGCCGGCGCCCAATTGGGTGACGACGCCGGCGAAGTCGCCGCCGATCGGTCCGGGATCGCCCGGGTAGAGGCCGAGGACGTTGAGCACGTCGCGGAAGTTGAGGCCCGCGGCCTCGACCCGGACCTGCACGTAGCCCTCGTCCGGCGCGGGCACCTCCGCCTCGGTCAGCCGCAGGTTGTCGATCGCGCCGCGTTCGGTGGGCGCCAGGGCAAAGTCGCGCCCGCGTGGCACCGTGAGATGACCGCTGCGCGCCCACGGCAACAACCGCGAGGCCAGCAGCTTTCCTTGCCGCACGGCCAGTTCCGGTTCGTCGACCGGGGTGCCAAGCAGCGCGGCCAGCGCGTGCACGGCCTCGGGTGAGCCGTCGCAATCGACGAGCTTGGCGCGCAGCGCCGGTTCCTCGTTGATCGTGGTGCGGCCGAAGCCCCACAGCGCCGCCTGCACCGGTTCGACGGGCTCGCCGGATTCGGTGGCCACCGCACGCTCGGTGACGATCCACAATCCGCCGGGCAGCTTCACCTCCCCGCGTTGCACGGTGTGCACGGCGCTGAGCAGATTGGCGATCTCGGTCTCGAGGCGCGCCGTGACGTCCGCGCTCGTCTCTTCCCCGTTCGGCGCCGTGCTGCGCCAGACGACACCGGAGAATGGCAACCCGCGCTCGTGGGCTTCAGTCAGCACCTGCCCCAACGGATCCGGATCGTTGGCGCGGTCGAGCGGGATGCACCCGGGGACCTTGGCGGCCAGTTCGTCGAAGCCGGCGATCAGCCAGGTACCGGCGGGCTCGCCGGCTTCTTCGCTCGCCGGTGGCGGCACCTCGTGCCAGCCGAGGGTGTAGAGCAGCCGGGTGGCGTCCCCACCCAGGCCCCGCAGCAACGCCTCGCGCGGTGCGCGCTTGACCGTGAATTCGCGAATTCCGCCCAGGTGACGGCCATCCCGGTCCACGAAATCGAGGTCGAAGACCTGGGTTTCGCTGTTGAGCTCGCTGCTGTGCCACCTCGCGTGGCAGTAGAACCGCCGAGGCATCTTCTCCCGCAACGCCACTTGGCCGTAGCGCAGCGGCAGGAACAGATCGTTGACGCCCTGTTCGGCCGCGAGCAGCGCGGGGAAGGCCGGGAATGCGACACCGGTGCACAGGTCCATCAGCACCGGATGCATCGGTTCGCTGCCGAGTTGTTCGGCGAGTTCTTCGCCGACGAGGATGTCGCCGATCGCCTCACCCTCGCCGAGCCACAGCGACTTCAGCGACCCCGACCAGGTCGGCCCCCACGCCAGCTCCAGGTCGGCGAAGGTCTCGAACAATTCCTGCGGGCGCATGCGGTTCAGGCGCTCGATCGTTTCGTCGATCGGATCACCCTCGGATACCGGCTCGTCATCCGCGCCGGTGCCGACGGTGCCCTCGGCGTTCAGCGACCATTCGGCGCCGCGTTCACCGTACGGGCGGCTGTGCACTTGGAACGTGGACCCACCGCCGTCCTGCAGCGGGTGCAGGGTGAGCTGCACCTCGCGAGAGCTCTTCTCGGGCAGGATGATCGGCTCGTAGAAGAAGACGTCCTTCACCCGCGCCGGGGCGCCGACCGCGGCGAGGGCCATCGCCGCGTAGGTAGCCCCAGGGACGACGACGGTCCCGTAGATGACGTGATCGGACAGCCACGGCTGCGATTTGACGGACAGTCTGCTGGTGTAGACCGAGTCGCCGGAGGCGAGGTCCTTCGCGTTGCCGAGGATGCCCGAGGACGAACCGGCCCCTCCGTCGACGGCGATGCCGGACGTCTTGGGCCAGAAGCGGCGGCGCTGGAAGGGATAGGTGGGCAGCTCGAGCCTGCGACGCGGCTGACCCTGCAGCGCAGCGAAATCGGGGCGAAGCCCGCCGACGTAGGCCGCGGCCAGCGCGTCGGCGATCTGGCGCCGATCGCCAATACCCTTGCGCAGCGAGACGATCGCGCGCGGCGCGGACAGGTGCTCCGGCCAGACCTGCACCGCGGCGCCCGTCAGTACGGGTTGCGGCCCGATCTCCATCAGCACCGAGCAACCCAGGGCCGCCACCGTGCGCACACTTTCGGCGAACTGCACCGGCTGCCGGGAATGCCGACGCCAGTACTGCGCGTCCAGCGGCGTCTGGGTCGTCAGCACGGCGCCGGTGCGGTTGCACACCAGCGGCATCGTCGGGGCGGCGAACCGGAATTGCGCCGCGTACGACTCGAATTCGTCGAGCACCGGATCCAACAGTTCCGAGTGGAAGGCGTGGCTGGTCTGCAGCCACGTGCAGCGGATCCCCTCGTCACCGCACTTGGCGACGATCTGCTCGAGGTCCTCGCCCGGCCCAGACAGCACGGTGTTGGGTCCGTTGTATGCCCCGACCGACACTCGCGGGAATTCGCCGGCGGCCTGCTCGACGTGCTTGGCGTCGGCGAACACCGCCACCATGCGCCCACCTTCGGGCAGGCTGCCGAACATCCGGCCGCGCTCGGCCATCAGCCGGGCGCCGTCCTCGAGGCTGAACACGCCAGCCACACATGCCGCCGCGTACTGGCCCACGCTGTGCCCCAGCACCACATCGGGTTGGATCCCCCACGACTGCCAGAGCCGGGCCAGGCCCATCTCGACGGCGAACAGCGCCGGCTGCGCAAAGGACGTGTGCCGCAGCCTTTCTCCGGCTTCGCCTCCCGTTTCGCGATCGGTGGCGAACAGCACCTCCAGCAACGGATGCGGCAGGATCTCGCCGACCGCGTCGGCACAACGTGTCACGGTGTCGGCGAAAACCGGCTCGGTGTCGAACAATTCACGCGCCATCCCCGGGTACTGGCTGCCCTGGCCGGTGAACAACCAGGCCGTCGTCGGGTGGTGGGTGTGCTCGCCCCGCACGACGCCGGGTCGCAGGCGGTTCTCGGCCAATTCGGCCAGCGCCTCGCGCGCACCCTCGACCGAGTCCACGACCAGCGCGGCGCGGTGTTCAAAGTGCGAGCGGCCCGTTCCGGCGGTGAGGCACACCTCGGCGAGATCCGCGTCCGGGTGGGTGGTCAGCCACTTCTGGTAGCGCCGCGTCAACGCCACCAGCGCTTCCGGTGACCGCGCGGACAGCGCCAGCACGCTCGGCTGTCCATCCCGGGCCCGGTCCGTCGACTCCGTCGCGTCGTCGTCGACAGGGTGCCGGTCGGCGGAGGCGGCTCTCGCCGGCGCCTCCTCGACCAGCACGTGCGCGTTGGTGCCCGTGAACCCGAAGGAACTCACCCCGGCGCGCCGCGGTCTGCCGTTGGCCCGCCACGGCATCGCCGTGTCCACGACCCGCACCGGCAGCGAATCCCACGGGATGTGCGGCGACGGCTCGTCGAAGTGCAGGCTTTGCGGCAGGACCTCGTGCTGCAGCGACAACACGACCTTGATCAAACCGGCTGCGCCGGAAGCCGATTCGGTGTGCCCGATGTTGGTCTTCACCGAGCCCATCAACAGCGGCCGGTCCGCGTCGCGGGCATCCCCGTAGGCGGCCGCGGCCGCCTGTACCTCGATCGGATCACCGAGCGGGGTGCCCGTCCCGTGCGCCTCGAGATAGTCGACGTCCCCGCCCGTCAGGCCGGCGCGAGCCAGCACCGAGCCGATAAGCCGTTGCTGCGCACCGCCATTGGGCACCGTCAGGCCGCTGGACGCCCCGTCCTGGTTGACCGCGCTGGCGGGGATGACCGCGCATATCCGGTCGCCATCGCGCTCCGCGTCGCTCAGCCTCTTCAGTACGAGAATCCCGCAGCCCTCGCTGCGCACGTAACCGTCGGCGGAGGCGTCGAAGGTCTTGCAGCGCCCGACGGGCGAAAGCATCCGCGCGCGGGAGGCCGCGACGACCGTCACCGGACTCAGCAACACGTTCACGCCGCCGGCCAGCGCCATGTCGCAGTCACCGGAATGCAGCGCCTGGCAGGCCTGGTGGACGGCGACCAACGCCGAGCTGCATGCGGTGTCGATCGCCACCGCCGGTCCTTCCAATCCCAGCGCGAAGGCGACCCGGCCGGAGATGGCGTTGAGCGCGTTGCCGGTGATGAAGTGGGGTTCGATCTTGTCGATCGACTCCGAGGACAACAGGTGCGCATATTCGTTGGCCGCCACGCCCACGAAAATCCCGGTTGGGCTGCCGCGCAAGGCGGCCGGCGCGTACCCCGCCCTTTCGAGGCCCTCCCACACCGTTTCGAGCATCAGCCGCTGCTGCGGCTCGATCCAGACGGCCTCGCGGGGTGAGATGCCGAAGAATTCGGGATCGAACCCGTCGATTTCGTCGAGGAAGCCGCCGAACCGCGTGTAGGTCTTGCCCGCTGCGTCCGGATCGGGGTCGTAGAACTCGTCGATGTCGAAGCGGTCCTCGGGGACCTCGCGGATCGCATCGACCCCGTCGGACAGCAACTCCCAGAACGCTTCCGGGTCGGGTGCGCCGGGGAAGCGGCAGGACACCGCGACGATCGCGATCGGTTCATCCGTGCGCGTCGTCACGACCGATGCCGGCTGCGGTCTCGGTTTCGGCGACCCCGGGTCGCCGAGTTCGAGCACGTCGCGCAGCAGGTAGTCGGCCACGTCGGACAGCCGTGGGTGGTCCATCGCCAGGGTGGCCGGGATCTCCTTGCCCACGCCCTGTTCGATGCGGCGCCGCAATTCGACGGCCATCAGCGAATCCATGCCGAGATCGAAAAAGCCTGCGTCCTCCCGGATCTCCGCGGCATCGACGCGCGTCACCTCCGCCACCGCGTCCCGCAGGTAGTCGGTCAGAAGTTTCTTGCGCTGCTGCACCGGGGCGCCGGTGAGCCGCTCCACCAACGGGGTCTTCCCCGCGACGATCGCGGACGGCCCCGCCGTACTCGTCAGCCCGGGCACCTCGCGTTCCAACTCCGCCAGGAACGCCCGCCTGCCCGCCTGCTGATAGAGCGGCAAGAAGCGGGCCCAGTCGATGCGGGCCACCACACCCTGCACGAGGCCCTGCCCCGCCGCAGCGGCCACGGCATCGGCCAGACCCGCGAGCGCATCGGCGGGAGACAACGTCCGGACTCCGCGCTGATCGAGTCGGGCGCGGGATTCCGCGTCGGCCATGCCCGCCGACCACGGCCCGAAGTTGACGCTGACGGCGAAGATGCCCTGCCCGCGCAGGCGCCAGGCCAGCGCGTCGAGGAAGGCGTTCGCGGCGCCGTAGGCGGTCTGGCCGAATCCGCCCCACACCGAGGCGATCGAGGAGGTGCTGATGAAGAAGTCGAGATCGAGGTCGGCCGCCGCCTCGCTCAGATGCCAAGCGCCCCAAACCTTGCCGGCGAAGACGCGATCGATCTCGGCGTCCTGCAGCGCGCTCAGCGGCGTGGTGCCGATCTCGCCCGCGGCGTGCACGATGCCGGCCAGCGGTGGCAGCTCGGCCTGAACGCTTGCCAGCAGGCGTGCCACGTCGTGCGCGTCGGCGACATCGGCGGCCACGACGCGGATTTGGCAGCCGTGCTGTTCGCCCAGGGCGTTGATGCGCTGTTGCGTGGCATCGCTGGGATCGCGCCGGCTGGTCAGAACCAGATGCCGGGCGCCATTCGCGGCCAGGTGGCCGGCGATCTCCAGTCCGATCGCGCCCAGCCCGCCGGTCACCAGATATGTTGCGTCGCCGCGCAGGTGCAGCGGTGTCCCGCTCGGCGGCGCAGAGCGCCGCGCCAACCGGGGTGTGTAGACCGCCCGATCACGCAGCGCGAGCTGGTCTTCCCGGACGGCCGAGCCGTGCGGCGCGGCGATCCGGTCGACGAGCGCAGACCATTCGTCGGCCGCGTTGTCGCCGCCCTCTGACAGGTCCGCGAGTCCGCCCCACACGTGCGGGAGTTCCAGCGAGGCGGCTCGGCCGAATCCCCACAGGCAACTCTGATGCGGCGCCACCGTGTCCGTGTCGGCGACGCGCTGCGCGCCGCGGGTCACGATCCAGATGGGGCCGCGCAGTTCGGCGGCCACCGCCGCCCGAAAGACCCGCCGCGTTCCGCCCAGGATCCGGTGTTGCATCCGCAACAGTGACCGCATCGACGGTGTGGCCCCGGCTTCCAGGGCCGCGACATGCACGATGCGTAACGTCGCATCCTCGGTTGCCGCAGCGCGCAACGTTTCCGCGAGCCGTTCCTCGTCGGCGTCGGACGCCGGCAACCCGACCACTTGGTGCGGTTCGTTGCGCGCGGCCAGCAGGTCGACCAACGGCGGGACCGCGTCGGCATCGTCGGAGACGACGATCCAGCTGCCTGCCTGGTCCACGTCGGCACCGGAGAGCGGAGAGGTTGACCTGTCCCAGCGGATCTCGTAGCGGTCGTCCGCGATGGACCGGGTCGTGCGCTGTTGATTGTGTTGCGCCGCAAGCTTGGTGAGCACCTGCAGGGTGTGCTGGTCGTCGCTCGCACCGCCGAGCAGGGCGGCGAGTTCCTCGATTCGGCCGTCCTCGAGCAGGCGGACGGCTTCGGTTCGCGGTCCGCCGGTGTCCCGGGGTTGCTCGGGGCGCTCGCGAGCGTCCCGGAACCAGTATTGACGGCGCTCGAACGGATAGGTGGGCAGGTCGAGCTTTCGCGCGTGCGGCCGCCGCAAGGCGGCGAAATCGGGCAGGTGGCCCAGCACATACGCGTCGGCGACCGCTTCGGTGATCTGGCGGTGGTCAGCGGTATTGCGCCGCAGCGACGTGATCACCCGGGGCGCGGTGGCCGGGTCGGGCCACGCGCCGAGGGCCGCGGCGGTAAGGACCGGTCGCGGGCCGATCTCGAGCAGCAGTTTGCAGTTCATCTCGGCAAGCGTGCGCACGCTCTTGGCGAATTGCACCGGCTGGCGCGCGTGCCGGCGCCAGTAGGCACCGTCGAGCTTCACGCTGCGACCCAGCGCGGTTCCGGTGCGGTTGTCGATCAAAATCCGTTGCGGCGCAGCGAAGTCGAATCCTCCCGCATACGCCTCGAATTCGTCGAGGATGGGGTCCAGGAGCGCCGAGTGGAACGCGTGACTGGTGTCGAGCCAGTCGCACCGGACACCATCGGCCGACAATGCGGCCACCGCGCGTTCCAAATCGGCTGCCGGACCGGACAATACGGTGTTGGCGCCGTTGTAGGCGGCCACCGACAGGCTGGGAGACTCGTCGGTCAGCCGCTCGACCCGCTCGGCCGCGGTGAACACCGCGACCATCCGGCCACCGGAAGGCAAGCTGCCGAACAGACGGCCGCGTTCGGCCATCAACAGCGCGCCGTCCTCGAGGCTGAGCACGCCCGCGACGCAGGCCGCAGAGTACTGGCCGACGCTGTGGCCCAGCACCACGTCGGGCTCGAAGCCCCACGACTGCCACAGCCGGGCCAGGCCCAGCTCCACGGCGAACAAGGCCGGCTGCGCGTAGGAGGTCTGCTGCAGCGTCGCTTCGCTGTCCGGGCTGTCCACATCGAAAACGACGTCCAGCAACGGCTTTTCGAGAATGTCGGCGACGGCAGCGGCGCAACGATTCAGCGTCTCGGCGAACACCGGCTCGGTGTCGAACAACTCCCGGGCCATGCCGGGGTATTGGCTGCCCTGACCGGTGAACAGCCACGCCGTCTTCGGTGTGTCATGGGATTCTCCGCGATACAAACCGGGCGCCGGGCGCTCCTCGGCGAGCGCGCCCAGCAGCTCCATGGCGGATTCGCGCGAATTGACCACCAACGCGGCCCGGTGCTCCAGGTGCGCCCGCCCCGCCCCGGCGGTAAAGCACACGTCCGCCAGGGTGGCCTCCGGGTTCGCGCCCAGCCAGGCGCGGTATTCATCGGCGAGCCGCATCAATGCGGCGGGCGTTCGGGCCGACAGCGGAAGGATGCTGAACCGCCGGCCCCCGGGCGCATCGACCGGGGCCGGTACCGCGGGGGCCGATACCGCCTGTTCGGGCGCTTCCTCGACAATGACGTGAGCGTTCGTCCCGGCGAAGCCGAATGAGCTGATCCCCGCAATGCGCCGTTGTCCGTTGCGTTTCCAGGGCGTGGCCTCCTTGACGACTTCCACCGCCAGCCGATCCCAGGGGATGTGGGGCGACGGGTTCTGAAAGTGGAGGTGCTGGGGCAGCAGCTCGTTCTCCAGGGACAGGATCACCTTGATCACGCCCGCGATGCCCGCGGCCGCTTCCAGGTGTCCGATGTTGGTCTTCACCGACCCCATCAGCAGGGGCTGGTCGGGTTCGCGCCCGGCCCCCAGCACCGCTCCCGCGGCCTGGGCCTCGATGGGGTCGCCGAGCGATGTCCCGGTGCCGTGCGCTTCCAGGTAGCCGACATCGCGGGGCTCGAGGTCGGCACGCTTGAGCGCGTCGGCGATGACCCGTTGCTGGGCAACCCCGTTCGGAACCGTCAACCCACCCGAAGCGCCATCCTGGTTGATCGCGCTGCCGCGGATCACCGCCCGAATCCGGTCCCCGTCGCGCAACGCGTCCTCGAGGCGCTTGATCACGATGACGCCACATCCCTCGCCGCGCACGTAGCCGTCGGCGGCCGCATCGAATGTCTTGCACCGACCGTCGGGCGCGAGCATGTGTGCGCTGGAGAACGTGATCATGGTGGCCGGGGTGAGCAGGACGTTGGCGCCGCCGGCCAGCGCGAGGTCACATTCGCCGAGGCGCAGGGCCTGGCACGCCTGATGGATGGCCACCAGCGACGAGCTGCACGCGGTGTCGACGGCGACAGAGGGACCCTGCAGCCCCAACCGATAGCTGATCCGCCCGGCCGCGGCGGCGTTGGACGTCCCGATGGCCATGTAGGCCTCGATCTCGGGATAGGTCAGCTCGTCGGAGGCCATTCCGAGGTAGTCGTGCGTGGCCAAACCGACGAAGACACCGGTGTTGCTGTCAGCGAGATCCGTTGGTGCGTAGCCCGAATGCTCGACCGCGCGCCACGCCGTTTCCAGCAAGATCCGGTGCTGCGGGTCCATCAACCTGACCTCGCGCGTCGACAAGCCGAAGAACGGGGCGTCAAACCCCGTTACGTCGTCGACGAAGCCCGCACGGCGGGTGACGACCTTGCCCGGCGCACCAGGCTCGGGGTCGAAGAATTCATCGGCATCCCACCTGTCCTGCGGCACTTCGGATATCGCATCCCGGCCGTGCCGCAAGACGTCCCAGAACTCATCCGCGTCGGCGGCGCCCGGAAATCGCGCCGCATAACCCACGATCGCAAAACCCGATGCCGATTCCCCCAGACCTTCGACGGATGCCATGCGCTTGTCCTCTCTTGGCCGGTCAAGATCGATCCGCGCGGGGGCCCAGTTGCACTCGGAGAATCATGTCCTTTAGGCCAGCACCGCGTGTGCAGCGCCGCACTGCGCAGCGACAGCCGGCGCGGCCGCCGCCCTGCGTCCCCGCCCGGCCGCACGATCGCCACAACTCGATCGCCGCAACTCGGTCGCCAAAGACCGGTCGGATCCGTGAGCGAGTGTAGGCGGTGGCCCGCGCACGGCTGCGACGGCGATCACTTCGAGGGTTATCTTGGTCGCGACGCCAGCGTGCCGCGGCAGTTCAAACCGAGGAGGACGAAGTTTTGCGCATCGGGAAGATAACGATCGGCTCACTCGATGATTGGACGCTGACGCCGGGCTCGGTCACCTCATGGCACCCGACCGCCGCGGCCGCCGAAAAGGCACGACAAGCCCCGGTCAGCTCGGTGCCGGTCAGTTACATGCAGGGCCAACACCTTCGCAACTACCGCGACCGCACGGCCGCCGGGCTGAATTTCTCACGGCAGATCATCGCCACCTGTGAGGTCGCCGGGACGTGCGACATCGCCGCCATGAACCACGCCGTCAACACCTACCTGCGCCGGCACGACACCTTCCGCAGTTGGTTCGAGGACACCGGTGACGGGGAGTTCATCAGGCACACCATCGGCGATCCCGCCGACATCGAATTCGCGCCGGTTGAACACGGCGAGATGACGGCTGAGGAAATTCATGCTCACGTGGTGGCCATACCGAATCCGCTGGAATGGGGCTGCTTCACGTTCGGAATTATCCAGAGCGAGAACCATTTCACGTTCTTTGCGGCCATGGATCATGTCCACGGGGACGCGACATTGATCGGCACCACGATGATGGAGGCCAACGGCATGTACACGGCGTTGAGCGGGGGCGGTGAGGCCCTTACTCTTCCCGATGCCGGCAGCTTCGACGATTTCTGCATCCGCGAACGCGAATACACGTCGACGTTGACTCTTGATTCGCCTGAGGTGCGCGCGTGGATTGACTTCGCCGAGAACAATAATGGGGGCTTTCCCGAATTTCCGCTGCCGCTGGGTAACCCGCAGGAATCCAGTAGGAGCGACATGACGTCCGAACTGTTGATGGACGACGCGCAGACGGAGCGATTCGAATCGGCCTGCGCGGCGGCCGGCGCGCGCTTTGTCGGGGGCCTGTTCGCCTGCCTCGCCCTGGTGGAGCACGAATTCACCGGCGCCCTGACGTATTACGGTCTCACTCCCCGGGATTCACGCAAAGCCACCGACAATTTCATGACGCAGGGTTGGTTTACCGGCTTGATTCCGATCACCGTGCCGATAGCCGCCGCCTCTTTCGGCGACGCCGCATGGGCGGCGCAGGCTTCTTTCGATAACAGCCTGGACATGGCAAAGGTGCCCTACTACCGCGTGTTGGAACTGGCGCCGTGGCTGAGCTGGCCGCAGCCAAACTTTCCGGTGTCGAACTTCTTTCACGGCGGCGCCGCCCCCCTCAACGCCATTCTTGCCGCCGCCGACCTGGGACTCGCAAACAATATCGGGATCTACCCGGACGGCCGGTATTCACATCAGCTGACCATTTACATATTCCGGTACGGCGAGGGCACGGTCATGGCGATTATGCATCCCGACAACCCGGTCGCCCGGAAATCGGTTGTCCGCTATATGGAAGCGATGAAGTCGGTCTGTGTGCGGGTCGCCGGCAGCGGGAGCTGGGGGCGCGTCGCGTAGCGTGGAGCACTTCGATGGCACGTGATGCGAAATCGCGTGGTTTGACCGGGCCCGGTCGAGGGCGGCTGAGTTGCCGCCGACCGGGGGTGAGGGCGGTATGCGACGGCTAGCCGATTTTGTGGTGCGGTGGCCCTGGGCAGTGATCGGGATCTGGGTCGCGATTGCGGTCGCGCTGCCGCTGACCTTCCCATCGCTCGGCGAGATGGCCGAGAAGCACCCGCTCGCCATCCTGCCCAGCGACGCGCCATCGAGCGTCACGGCCCGAAAGATGACCGAGGCGTTTCACGAGGCGGGCTCGGAAAACCTCCTGCTGGTGGTCCTGACCAACGACAAGGGTCTGGGCCCCGCCGACGAAGCCACCTACCGCACACTGGTGGACACGCTGCGGCAGGACACGCGAGATGTGTTGATGCTGCAGGATTTCGTCAGCACACCGGCCCTGCGCTCGGCCGTGACCAGCAAAGACCACAAGGCCTGGGTGCTCCCGGTCGGCGTTGCGGGCGAGCTGGGCACTCCCAGCTCGTATGCCGCGTTCAACCGGATCGACGGCATCGTCCAACGCGTCGTCAGCGGCACGCCGCTGACGGTCAACCTGACCGGCCCCGCGGCGACCGTCGCCGACCTCACGGTCGCCGGCGCTCGGGATCGGATGCCCATCGAGCTGGCGATCGCGGTTCTGGTGCTCGTCGTCCTGCTGATGATCTACCGTAGCGCGGTCACCATGCTGCTGCCGTTGCTGAGCATCGGCACATCCCTGGTCATCGCCCAGGCGGTGGTAGCGGGCTACTCCCAACTGACCGGGTCGGGCGTCTCAAACCAGTCCGTCGTCTTCCTCAGCGCCATAATGGCCGGCGCCGGAACGGATTACGCGGTCTTCCTCATCAGCCGGTATCACGACTATTTGCGGTCGGGTGCGAATTCCGATGAGGCGGTACAGCGTGCGATGTTCTCGATCGGCAAAGTGATCGCCGCATCCGCCGGCACCGTCGGCATCACGTTTCTCCTCATCAGCTTCGCCCGGATGGGCGTGTTCAAAACGGTCGGGGCGTCGGCGGCGATCGGGATCGGTGTGGCATTCCTCGCCGCGGTGACGTTACTGCCGGCGATCCTGGTGCTTGCGGGGCGACGCGGCTGGGTCAAACCCCGGCGCGAACTGACCACACGATTCTGGCGGCGTTCGGGCATCCGCATCGTGCGCCGACCGAAGGTCAATCTGATTGCCAGTGTGCTGGTGTTGATCGTCCTGGCCAGCTGCGCCGGCCTGGTGCGCTACAACTACGACGATCGCAAGGCCCTGCGGACTTCGGCGCCGAGCTCCATCGGGTACGCCGCGCTGGATCGCCATTTCCCGGTGAATCAGTCCATTCCGCAATACATCCTGGTCCAATCGCCGCATGACCTGCGCACGCCCAAGGCCCTCGCGGACCTGGAACAGATGGCGGACCGGGTCAGCCAACTGCCGAATGTTGCTGCCGTCAGCGGCATCACGCGCCCGACCGGCAATGTGCCGGAACAATTCCGGGCGACGTATCAGGCCGGTGCCATCGGCACCCTGCTGGCGGACGGGTCCACCCTGATCAAAGATCACACAGGCGACCTCAACCGGTTGGTCGCCGGCGCGGGCACGCTGGCCGACAACCTCGGCAACGTGCGAGGCCAGGTCGTCCAGCTCGCCGCGAGTGTGCAGGAACTGGAGAGCGCCTTCGCGTCGGCGAAGAACCAGTACAGCGGCGACGCGCTGGTGAAACAGGTCGACCTCACGGCCCAGCTCGTCGACCATGTCAACGCGATCAGCAATTCCATGGGTTGGAACTTCTCGGCGGCCAAGAACGTCTTCGCCTGGATAGGCCCGGTGCTGGCGGCGCTGCAGGGCAACCCGCGATGCGATGCCGATCCGTCGTGCAGCGACACCCGCGGGGCGTTCGAGCAACTGGTCGGCCCGCAAAACCAAGCGGACCTCGATGCGATCAACGAGTTGGCCCATCGACTGCAGGAGTCCCCGGACAAACGGACGCTCAAGGCGTCGACCGACCGCGTGCGCGCCTCGCTGGCCAAGCTCACCAAGGTGTTGCACTCCATGGGGTTGGACAAACCCGGTGGCATGCAAACGAATCTGAACACTGTGCAAGACGGCGCG
This sequence comes from Mycobacterium sp. 5-140-3-2, assembly GCF_035666375.1. Classification (NCBI taxonomy): domain Bacteria; kingdom Bacillati; phylum Actinomycetota; class Actinomycetes; order Mycobacteriales; family Mycobacteriaceae; genus Mycobacterium; species Mycobacterium sp. 5-140-3-2. The sequence continues at coordinate 1,643,058 of NZ_CP142025.1, read as the reverse complement.
AACCGATTGGCCGGTGGCAGCCGCCAGGTGGCCGACGCCGTTGCTCAACTCGTCGACCAACTCAAGCAGCTCGGTAGCGGACTCAACGAGTCGGCGGCGTTTCTGTTGTCACTGAAACGCGATGCGGCACATCCGGCAATGGCCGGGTTCAATATCCCGCCCCAGCTGCTGCAATTGGAGCAGTTTCAGAAGGCGGCCAAGGTCTTCATTTCGCCGGACGGCCACTCGGTGCGGTATTTGGTTCAAACCAAACTGAATCCGTTCAGCACGGAAGCCATGGATCAGGTCAACGCGATCATCGCGGCGGCTCGTGGAGCGCAGCCGAATACCGCGTTGGCGGACGCCACCGTGTCGATGGCCGGATATACCGTCGCGCTGAAGGACACGCGTGACTACTACCAGCACGATATCCGGTTCATCATCGCGGTGACGCTCATCGTCGTCCTTTTAACCTTGATCGCCCTGCTGCGCGCGGTTGTCGCGCCGCTGTATCTGGTTGCTTCCGTGGTCATTTCGTATTTGTCGGCGGTGGGCATCGGCGTGCTGGTATTTCAATATCTATTGGGCCAGCAATTGCATTGGAGTGTGCCCCCGCTGGCATTCGTGGTGTTGGTCGCGGTGGGGGCCGACTACAACATGCTGCTCGTCTCGCGAATGCGCGAGGAGTCTGGACACAGCATGCGTTACGGCATCATCCGGACGCTGGGCTCGACGGGCGGCGTGATCACCGCGGCGGGTCTGATCTTTGCGGCCTCGATGTGTGGCCTTTTGTTCTCCAGCATCAGCACCGTGGTCCAGGGCGGTTTCGTGATCGGGGTGGGCATATTGCTGGACACCTTCTTGGTGCGCACCATCACCGTTCCCGCCATCGCCGCGCTGGTCGGACGGGCGAACTGGTGGCCGTCACAGGGGGGCGTGCCGTCGCCAAAACCGTCACTGGATGGACGCGCCGAGCCGCGGCCCGGTTAGCACCTGCACATGATGTATGTGAGACTACGAGGCGAATTCGAGCGGTCAGGAGTAGGGATGAAGAAACTACTCGCGGGAGTGACGGCGCTGGTAACCGTCGGTGCCACAGGGTGTTTCGGCGTCAATACCGCGACCGCCGACGAGTCGCCCATCGGCGGTCCGCCGACTCCGGGGGCCCCGGGCGACCAGACTGCGTTCGCGCTCGGCGGCGCTCACGTTCTGGGCATCCCCTACGACGAGTACATCCGTCAGGAGGGCGCCCAATGGTTCCCCGGTCAGAAGCGCGAAATCGTCCGTTACCCGGCGGGCCAGGTTCAGGGGCACGTGCTGGAGCGGCTCTTCCCGGGCATCGGCAAGCTCGATGAGCAGTTCCCGGGGCTGGGCGCGGACGGCCCCAGCGTCGGCGAGTCGGTGGACGTGGGAATCGACAACCTCGATGCGGCGATCCGCACCGGCCGCCCGGGTACGGCGATCGGCTTGTCGGAGGGCGCGTTCGTGGTCGACGGCGTGCAGGCTCGGCTGGCGAACGACCCGACCGCTCCCCCGCCCGACAAGCTCAACTTCGCCACGTTCGGCGATCCGATCGGGCGTCACGCCTTCGGTCAGAGTTTCCTGACCGCCATGTTCCCGGTCGGCAGCGTCGTCCCCGCGCTCGACTACACCATGCCGCCGCCGTATGAGAGCCAGTACGACACAAACAGGTTCGTGGCCGCGTACGACTCGATCGCGGACTTCCCCGACCGGCCGGACAACATGTTCGCGCTCGCCAACACGCTGCTCGGCCTCGCCACCGGTCACACGGCGGTGGCCTTCACGAACCCGAGCATGGTGCCGCCGCAGAACATCAGGACGACGATCAACTCCAGGGGCGCGAAAGACACGACGATCATGGTTCCGGAAAAGCACCTTCCGCTGGTCATGCCGCTGAAATACGTCGGGATTGACGAGGACACGCTGAACAAGCTCGACGCGATCCTGATTCCCCGCGTGAATGCGGGCTACTCGCGAAACGACGACCCGTCGACCGCCCCGGTTCAGGTGGACCCGGTGCACGGCTTCGACCCGGCGGAGGTCACCGCGCCGGCCAACCAGGCGACCTTCGGCGGCGACGCCGACCCGCTCTCGCAGATCCTCGCCGGTGCCACGTCCGTGTTCTCGCACGGCGCAAGCGAAGTTACCGACTGAGCGCGCCTATGTCTCAGTCGTCGATCCTCGCCATGCTGCACGGACGCGCCAGCCTGCGGCCCCACGACGTTGCCTACACGTTCACCGACTACCAGCACGACTGGGACGGTGTGCGCGAGACGCTCACGTGGTCGCAAGTCTCGCGCCGCACACTCAATGTGGCACGGGACCTCGGCCCGCACGGGTCGGTCGGCGACAGGGCGGTGATCCTGGCGCCCCAGGGCCTGGATTACATCGCGGCGTTCCTGGGGTCTATGCAGGCCGGGCTCATCGCCGTGCCGCTGCCGCTGCCGCATCGCGGTTCCAGTGATGCGCGGGTCAGCGCGGTCCTCGCCGACACGTCGCCGTCGGTGGTTCTCACGACGTCCGACGTCGCGGAGGATGTCGCCGAATACGTCGACCGGGCACGCATGGACGATGTCCCCAAGATCGTCGAAATCGATTCGATGAACCTCGATGTCGAGGGCGAAGCAAACGTTCCGACGGATGATTTGCCGACCGTCGCGTATTTGCAGTACAGCTCGGGTTCGACCCGAACGCCGACCGGGGTGATGATTTCGCATCGAAACCTCGAGGCCAATTTCGAACAGCTGATGCGCAGCTTCTTCGTGGACTTCGGAACCAAGTTTCCGACCGAGGCCACGATCGTGTCGTGGTTGCCCTTCTACCACGACATGGGTCTGGTGCTGGGCGTCTGCGCGCCCATCCTGAGCGGCCACCGCGCCGAGCTGACGAGTCCGGTCGCGTTCTTGGAGAGGCCGGCCAGGTGGATGCGAACGCTGGCCGAACATCCGCACACCTGGTCGTCGGCGCCCAACTTCGCCTTCGACCTGGCCGCCCGCAAGACCACCGACAAAGACCTGGCCGGCCTGGACCTCGGCGACGTGCTGGGCATCATCAGCGGCGCGGAGCGTGTCGAGGCGGCCACCCTGCACCGCTTCGTGGATCGGTTCGCGCACTTCAATTTCCGGGACCACATGATGCGTCCCTCATACGGCTTGGCCGAGGCGACCGTCTTCGTGGCGACCGGCACCTGGAGTGAATCCGCGCCGGCGGGCCACTTCGACGCCGAAGAGCTCGGGGCGGGCCGCGTTCGGCCGTGCGCACCCGGAAGGGGAACGGCGACCGCGAAAGCGACGGCGCTCGTCAAGTACCGGGTGCCGCAGTCGCCCATGCTCCGGATCGTCGACAGCGAGACGAGCCGCGAATGCCCGCCCGACGCGGTCGGCGAGATCTGGGTGCATGGCGAGAACGTCGCCGACGGATACTGGCGCAAAACGCCGGCCGAGCAGCGATGCTTCGGCGCCACGCTCGTCGACCCGTCACCGGGGACGCCCGACGGTCCCTGGCTGAGGACCGGCGACCTGGGTTTCATCCACTCCGGCGAGCTGTTCATTGTCGGCCGCATGAAGGACCTGCTGATCATCCGCGGGCGCAACCACTATCCCGAGGACATCGAGGCGACGGTCCAAGAGATCACGGGTGGTCGGGTCGCGGCGATCTCGGTGCCGGTGAACAGCACCGAGAAGCTGGTCACGGTCATCGAGCTGAAGAAGCGTGGCGATTCCAGCGGGGAGACCCACGACGTCAGGCACTGGCTCACCTCCATCAAAACCGACGTCACCTCGGCGATTTCCAATAACCACGGCGTGAATGTCGGGGACCTCGTCCTGGTACCGCCCGGGTCCATTCCGACCACGACAAGTGGCAAGATCCGGCGCGCCGCCTGCGTGGAGCAGTACAGCCAACACCAATTCGCCCGTTTGGACGCCTGAGCCCGCCCGGTGGACGCGCGCGCGCCGGCCGGTAGCGCGCTTCGCATAATGGTTCCACCCCCGCAGCGGCAAAGGAGCCACGATGAGCGCAACCAGCACTGACCGTCCCCTACGCGTCATCCAGTGGACGACCGGGAACATCGGGCGGCGCTCGCTGCACGCCATCATCGGGCGGCCCGACATGGAACTCGTCGGCGTGTACGCCCACGGCGAGGAGAAGGTCGGGGTCGACGCCGCCGAATTGGCGGGCTGGCCGGAGCCGACCGGGGTGCAGGCCACCAACGACATCGACGCGCTGATCGCCCTGGGCGCCGACGCGTGTTGCTACAACCCGTTGTGGCCCGACATCGACGAGCTGGTGCGGCTGCTGGAATCGGGGGTCAACGTGTGCACCAGCGCGGCCTGGATCACCGGCGGCAAGCAGACGCCGCAGGACCGCAAGCGAATCGAAGACGCCTGCCGACGCGGCAATTCGACGATCTTCGGCAGCGGCGCGCACCCGGGCATGACCAACATGGTCGGCATGGTGCTGTCCGCCTCGTGCGAGCGCGTCGACGAGATTCGCATCACCGAGTCGGTGGACTGCTCGACCTACGAATCGGCCGAAACCCAAACCGCCATGGGGTTCTCGCAAGACCCCGACACCCCGGGGCTGGCCGACAGTGTGCGCCGGGAGAGCGAGGTCTTCGCCGAGTCGGCCGCGATGATGGCCGACGAGATCGGCGCGAAGCTGGACAAGATGACCTTCGACGTCACGTTCACCGCGGCGACCGGCGACTCGGATCTGGGGTTCATGAAGATTCCCGCCGGAACCGTCGGCAGCGTCTACGGCTACCACCGCGGCTGGGTCGGCGATCGCAACGTCGTCAGCGTCGGGTTCAACTGGACCATGGGCAACCATGTCGTCCCGCCCAAACCACTCGAGCACGGGCACGTCATTCAGGTGTTCGGCCTGCCCAACATGCGCACGGTTCTGCACTGCCTGCCGCCCAAGGACTGGACGGAGCCCGGGTTCATGGGATTGGGAATGATCTACACCGCGATGCCGGTGACCAACGCCGTCCCGGCGGTGGTGGCGGCCAGGCCGGGCATCGTGACGCTGGCGGATTTGCCGCCGGTCACCGGCCGGCTCGCCCGATAGGGCCTATGCCGTTCGCCACAGCCGGCCGCCCCAGGAGGAACGCTTGCGTGCACTATGGTTAGGATGCCTAGCTGAGCAAATTTTCCGTTGACATCGATGTCGTCGGCGATGGTTGGTGAGCTTTGCGGCGAGGCCCGAAGCGGTGGGCGAAAGGCGGTCGGGTGATGGCTGATCCGAAATCAAGTCCTCGCCCCGGTGTCTTGACCCGCGTGCTGCAAAAGGCGTGGATCCCGCTGCTGCTGGTGGTCGTTTTGGCTTTGTCTGCACTCGTGGTGTCACGGCTGCACAAGCTCTTCGGCTCGGAAGATCTCAACGCGAACGCCGGCAAGGGGATCGAAATCGTGCAGTTCAACCCGAAGGTCGTCGTCTACGAGATTTCCGGCGCCCCGGGCACCACGGCAAACATCAACTATTGGGACGAGAACGCCAACACGCATCAGGTCGACAACGCGCCGCTGCCGTGGTCGACGACGATCTCGACCACGTTGCCCTCGGTGAGCGCCAACATCATGGCGCAAAGCAACGGCCCCACGATCAACTGCAAGATCACCGTGGACGGCGTCGTCCGCGACAACCAGAACTCCGACGGCCATAACGCCCAGACCTTCTGCCTGGTGAAGTCCGCATGAGCAATGTGAACAACGAGACCGATTCCGGCGCCAGAAGCGCCGAAGACGACGCAGCCACCGGCCCGATCAGCACTCGCGGCCTGTCGAAGGCCGAGCGCGGCCACCGCCCCTACCTCCCCCACGCGATCCGCATCTTTGCGATCCCGATCATCCTGGGCTGGTTAGTGATCACCGTCTTGGTGAACGTCCTGGTCCCCTCCCTGGAAGTGGTCGGCGAGGCGCATTCGGCGCCGATGACTCCCCTGGACGCGCCGTCGATGAAGGCGATGATGCGGCTGGGCAGTAACTTCCACGAATTCAACTCGAACAGCACCGTGATGATCGTCCTGGAGGGTCAGCAGCCGCTGGGCCCGGACGCGCACAAGTACTACGACAAGCTGATCCGAGACCTGCGCAAGGATCCCGCGCACATCCAGCACATCCAGGACTTCTGGGGCGACCGCCTGACCGCTGCGGGAGCGCAGAGCGCCGACGCCAAGGGCGCGTACGTGCAGGTGAACCTCGCCGGTAATCAGGGCACCACGCAGGCCAACGACTCCGTGGACGCCGTCCGCAAGGTGATCGATGAGAACAAGGCGCCACCCGGCGTGAAGGCCTATGTCACCGGCCCCGCGGCGCTATCCGACGACATGCACATCATCGGTAACGCCAGCCTGGCCAAGATCACGCTGTTCACTCTGGGCGCGATCGCGATCATGCTGCTGCTGGTCTACCGGTCGATCGTCACGACGCTGATCCAGCTTTTCATGACCTTCGTGGCGCTGGCGTGTGCGCGGGGCGTCGTCGCGGTTCTGGCCTATAACAACGCATTCGGGCTCACCACGTTCGCCGCCAACATCCTCACCATGCTGGCGATCGCCGCGGGAACTGACTACGGCATCTTCCTCGTCGGGCGATATCAAGAAGCGTTGGCCGCCGGTGAGGACCGAGAAACGGCTTACTACACCACATTCAAGGGCGTCGCCCCGGTCGTCCTGGGCTCCGGACTGACGATCGCGGGAGCGACCTACTGCCTGAGTTTTACCCGCCTGCCCTGGTTCAACACCATGGGCGCGCCGGTGGCGATCGGCATGCTGGTCGTGGTGCTCGCCGGGCTTTCCCTCGGCCCCGCGGTCGTCTTCGTCGGCAGTCGCTTCCACTTCTTCGAAAGGCAGGCGAAGCGAGGGCGACTGTGGCGCCGGGTGGGCACCGCGGTAGTGCGTTGGCCCGCACCGATTTTGGCCGTCAGCGCCGCCATCGTCCTGGTCGGCATGGTGGCACTGCCGGGCTTCAAGCCCAGCTACAACGACCGTCACTACCTGCCGTTGTCAGCCCCCGCCAATCAAGGGCAAGAAGCCGCGAATCGGCACTTCTCCGAGGCCCGGATGAACCCCGACTTGTTGATGGTCGAATCCAACCATGACATGCGAAACCCGGCCGACATGCTGGTATTGGACCGGGTGGCGAAAAACGAGATGCGCACGCTCGGCATCGCCATGGTTCAGGACATCACCAGGCCGCTGGGCATCCCGATTCAGCACAGCTCGATTCCGTTCCAGAACAGCGTCCAGAGCCAGACGACGATGCAGAACATGGGCTTTCTCAAGGAGCGCATGAACGACATCCTCAAAATGGCTGATGACTTGCAGACCCAAATCGACACCACGCAGCGCCAGTACGAGGTGTCGCTCGATTTGGCCAACGCCGCCGACGACAGCGCCAAGACCACGCAGGTGACGTCGCAGATCACCGACAGCCTGCGCGACCACATCGCCGATTTCGACGACACGTTCCGGCCGGTCCGCACGTACTTCTACTGGGAGAAGCACTGCTACGACATTCCCGTGTGCATCGGGCTGCGATCTTTGTTCGACACGTTCGACGGGTTCGACCAATTGGCCGAGCAGTTCCACTATTTGACGACCGACATCACGCACACCGCCAAAGCGTCACGCGACCTGACCGAGCTGTTTCCCACGCTGATCGCCACTTTGAAAACGACCAGAGGCATCACGCTGACGCTCTATCAGACGTTCAAGGCGATGATCGACCAGATGGAGGCGATGAGCAACACCGGGATCGTCATGGGTCAGAGCTTTGATCAGTCGAAGAACGACGACTTCTTCTACCTGCCACCAGAAGCCTTTGACAACCCCGACTTCCAGACGGGTCTGCGCATGTTCTTGTCGCCGGACGGTAAGTCGGCGCGATTCTTCATCACCCACCAGGACGATCCGATGACGCCGGAGGGAATCGAACGGGTGGCGGCCGAACGCACCGCCGCGCAGGAGGCGCTGAAGCAATCCTCGCTGGCCGACGCCAAGGTGTATCTCGGCGGAACCGCCGCGACGTTCAAGGACATGGCTGACGGTGAGAAGTACGACCTGATGATCGCCGTCATCGCGTCACTGACGCTGATCTTCATGATCATGCTGCTGCTGACCCGAAGCGTGGTGGCCGCGCTGGTCATCGTCGGCACCGCTGCCAGCTCGATCGCGGCGTCTTTCGGTCTGTCCGTGCTGATTTGGCAGGATTTGTTCGGCATCAATATCCACTGGATCGTGATGGCGCTGGCGGTCATCATCCTGTTGGCCGTGGGATCCGACTACAACCTGCTGCTGGTGTCCCGGTTCAGGGAAGAGATCCATCACGGCCTCAAGACCGGGATCATTCGGTCGATGGCCGGGACCGGTGGGGTGGTGACGGCCGCGGGTCTGGTGTTCGCGTTCACCATGGCGTCCATGCTGGGGAGCGATCTGCGCGTGCTCGGTCAGTTCGGGTCGACGGTCTGCATCGGTCTGCTGCTCGACACGCTGATCGTGCGCACACTGCTGATGCCGTCGATCGCTACCCTGCTCGGGCGGTGGTTCTGGTGGCCGCAGGTTGTTCACCCGCGCGGCGACAACGCGCGACGGCCGGTCAGCGCCTAGGCCGATGGTGGCGACCCGCAGCGCCCGGCTACGCCGCGCTTGCGATCGCCACTAAGCTTCGGCGAGCGCCACGCTCACCGCGACCGCGCCCGCGCCGACGTGCAGCGCCAGCACCGGTCCCAGCTCGGTGACGATCGCGGGCTCACACGCCGGTAGCCGCTTGCCCAGCGCCGTCGCCACCTCGGTGGCGCCGTCCGGGTTGTTGACGTGGTGCACCGCCAGGGCTGCGGTGCCGTCGCCGACGACCTGGCAGACCCGGTCGATCATCGCCTCCGTCGCGTGACTGATAGTCCGGACCCGTTGGGCCAGAACGAGTTTCCCGTCATCGATACGCAACAACGGTTTGAGCGCCAACGCGGTGCCCAGCCAGGCCTTGGCGCCCCCGATGCGGCCGCTGCGGCGCAGGTTGTCCAGCCGGTGCACCACGATGAAGGCGTGTCCGCGGGCCACGGCCTCGCGGGCAGCATCCGCGACGGTGTTCAGGTCACCGCCCGTGGCCGCCGCCCGGGCGGCGGCCAGGGCAACGAATCCGGTGCCCATCGCCGCCGATTTGGAGTCGATGACCCGCACGTTGGGATCCAGGTCGGCCGCGGTGCGCTCGGCGGCCCGGCAGGTTCCCGACAGCGCCGACGAAATGTGCACGGCCACCACACCATCGGCGCCGCTGTCGGCCAGCGCCTGTTGGTACGCGTCGGCGAGTTCGGCCGGGGTCGCCGCCGCGGTGGTCGCCGCCAGCTTGTGGATGTCACCCGGAATGTCGTCCACGCCGTCACGCAGGTCGGTGCCGTCGAGCAGGATGTGCAGGGGCACAACACGTATCCCCCACTTGTCGAGCAGGTCGGCCGGCAGACGGGCCGACGAGTCGGTCACCACCACGACAGTCACGAGCGCTACCCGCGGGGTTTCTCGTTCGAGATGCCGGCCTCGGCGAGCGCCTTGAGCATCAGCTCCGCGACCGCCTGGTGGGCCTCGAAATTCCAATGGATTCCGTCGGGGTTTCCCCGTCCGTTCATCACGTGTTCTGCGACAGCGGCTTTGAGATCGACCAGCGGTACATCGTGGCTTTGCGCCCACGCGGTGATGGCGGCCACGGTCCCCGCCCGACCGTGGTGGGCCCGGCCGTAGGTGTCGGCGATGTGCACCGACGGCAGCGAGGCCACGATCGGGATCCCGGGGCGGTTGAAATCGATTGCCCCACGAGTCTGTTCGAGATAGTCGGCGCTCAGGTGCGGCGGCAGGGCGGGCCTGGCCACCGGGGAGAGCCTGGGCTGCAGCCACCCGTAGCCGTCGCGCACCCACCGTCGCAGCCACGGCGGTCGCACGTAGCGGATCAGCTCACGCAGCGCGGTGGGCAGCACCGACGGCAGCGAATCCATGCCGCCGGTGGCGAAGATGACGGCTCCCGCGCGCGGTAGCGCCGCCCACGCCCGCGGGTCCTGGGTTGCCGCCCACCAGACGTCCCGACACGTCCAGCCGATGCGACCGATCAGTTCCACATCCCAATCCAATTGGGCGGCAACGATGTTCGGCCAGATGCGGGGATCGTCGGCTGGTAGGCCGCCGGTGGGGCCATAGTAGGCCAGCGAGTCGGCGAAGATCAGCAGTGTGGGACGTTGTTCAGAGGACATCGTTGGACACCTGTGCCGAGGCGTTCCATACGTCCAGACGCCAGCGGATGCTCTCGAATTCGTCGTCCTCGTCGCCGGAATGGCCGGAAAGCTGAACCCAGCTGGCGTTGCCCATGCCACCCAGAACCGGCCAGTTGCCGACGGGAAGCTTCAACAACGCGGCCGACAGCGCGGCGATCAGCCCGCCGTGGGCCACCAGCACCACCGGGCGGTCCGGCCCGTCGGGATCACCCCATTCCGGCTCGGCGGCGGCCAGTTCGGCGACCAACGGCACGCTGCGCGCCGCGACGTCCACCCGGCTTTCGCCGCCATGCGGGGCCCAGGTGGCGTCTTCGCGCCAGGCCAATCGGGCGCCGGGGGCCTGCGCGTCGACCTCGGTATGGGTCAATCCCTGCCAGTCACCCAGATGCGTCTCCCGCAGCCGCTGATCCACCCGGATCGCCAAGCCGGTCACCTCCCCCAGCCTGACCGCGGTGTCGTAGGCGCGATGCAGGTCCGACGACACGATCAGCAACGGCTGCACCTTGCCCAGCACCTCGGCGGCGGCGATGGCCTGCGCCCGTCCGAGTTCGCTGAGTTCGGAATCCAGCTGGCCCTGCATCCGGCTGCCGGCGTTGAACTCGGTTTGCCCGTGCCGCAACATGATCAGCCGACGAATCTTCATTGCGCGCTCGAGTCTTCGGAGTCCCCGCCGCGCTCGTCCAGGTCCACCGGCACCACCGGGCAGTCGCTCCACAACCGGTCCAGGGCATAGAAGTCGCGGTCGTCCTGGTGCTGAATGTGGACGACGATGTCGCGATAGTCCAGCAGCGTCCAGCGGCCTTCGCGGGTGCCCTCGCGCCGCGCGGGTTTGTAGCCCGCCTTGCGCATTTTCTCCTCGACCTCGTCGACGATGGCGTTGACCTGTCGCTCGTTGGACGCCGAGGCGATCACGAAGCAGTCGGTGATGGCGAGCTGGGCGGAGACGTCGATGACGACGACGTCGTCGGCGAGCTTCGCGGCGGCGGCGCCGGCGGCCACCGTCGCCATGTCGATGGCTTCCCGCGTGGCGCTCACCTGGGCTCCTCGCCGCCCGGCTTGCTGTAGAGCCGCCGCTTGGAGACGTACTGCACGACGCCGTCGGGCATCAGGTACCACAGCGGACGGTGCTCCTCGGCGCGGCGGCGGCAGTCGGTCGACGAAATCGCCAGCGCCGGAATCTCGACGAGCGTCAACGCGTCATCGGCGAGCTCGCCCAGGACGCCGGTGATGTGGTCGTGGCTCAACTCGTAGCCGGGGCGGCTGACGCCGACGAAGCGGGCCAGGTCGAACAGTTCCTCCCAGCCTTGCCAGGACAGGATGGATTCCAGCGCGTCGGCGCCGGTGATGAAGAACAGCTGGGAATCCGGGTTCAGCGCGCGCAGGTCGCGCAGCGTGTCCTTGGTATAGGTGGGGCCGGCGCGGTCGATGTCGACCCGGCTCACCGAGAACCGGGGATTGGACGCCGTGGCGATCACCGTCATCAGATAGCGGTCCTCGGCGGCGGAGACGTCGCGGTCCTTCTGCCAGGGCTGGCCGCTGGGCACGAACACGACTTGGTCGAGGTCGAACAGGTCGGCGACCTCACTGGCGGCAACCAGGTGGCCGTAATGGATGGGGTCGAACGTCCCACCCATCACTCCTAACCTGCGAAGCTGCTTTTGCACGATGTGCCAGCTTACTTGAGGCGGTGATCAGGGCCTGTCCGAGCTGTCGTCACATGCGCCCCATCAGTCCCCGCTCGGGGTCGCATGCCTTGTGCCCACCTCCGAGCGACAACACCGGAGGCGGGCCGGCTTGTCGCTCGGAGGTGGGCGCAAGCAGTGTCGTCTCGGACGGAGACTGCCGTGACTGGTGTGACAAGAGGTGCGGCCAGGACCTCCCACGGGCAGCCGTGGCCTCACACGGGCAGCAGCGACCTCACACGGGCAGCAGCTGGTCGATCACCGCGGCCAACTGCTTGGCGGACCGGCATTCGTGCATGGCGATGACCTCTTGATAGCGCGGCACCGCCGAGTCGCCGCTTCCCCACAGATGCTTGGGCTCGGGGTTCAGCCAGTGTGCGTGCCGGCTGGCGGTCACCATGTGCGACAGCAGCTCGGTTTCCGGGTTGCGGTAGTTGGTGCGGCCATCCCCCAGCACCAACAGCGAGGTGCGCGGGGAGAGCACGTTCGGGAACGCCTGCACGAAAGACGCAAACGCGTTGCCGTAGTCGGAATGGCCGTCGCGGCTGTAGACGCCCGACTCGCGGGTGATCCGCTGGATGGCCACGGCCAGGTCGGCCTCGGGCCCGAACATGTGGGTCACTTCGTCGGTGGTGTCGATGAACGCGAACACGCGAACGCGCGAGAACTGTTGGCGCAGAGCGTGTACCAGAAGCAGGGTGAAGTGACTGAAGCCGGCGACCGAGCCGGAGACGTCGCACAGCACCACCAGTTCGGGCCGGGCGGGGCGCGGCTTGGCCAGCACCACGTCGATCGGCACCCCGCCCGTGGACATCGACTTGCGCAGCGTCTTGCGGAGATCGATCGACCCGGCGCGGCTGCGCCGCCGGCGCGCGGCCAGCCGGGTCGCCAGGGTCCGCGCCAACGGCGCGACCACCCGGCGCATCTGGCGCAGCTGCTCGCCGGAGGCGCGCAGGAATTCGACGTTCTCGGAAAGCTGGGGTATGCCGTACATCTGGACGTGATCGCGGCCCAGTTGCTCCGCGGTCCGCCGCTTGGTCTCAGCGTCGACCATCTTGCGCAGCTGGGTGATCCGCTGCGCCGCAAGGGCTTTGGCGATCTCCTCCTGTGTGGGTGTGGGTTCGTCGCCGTAGGAGGCGAGCAGCCCGGCCAGCAGCTTGCCCTCGAGTTCGTCCAGGGCCATCGCCTTGAGCGCCTGGTAGGACGAGAAGGACGGGCCCCGGCTGGAACTGTATTTCCCGTAGGCCTCTACGATGCGGGCGATCATCGCCACCAGGCGCTCGTCCATGTCGGCCAGATCGGGGTTGTCGGCCAGCAGATCCAGCAGCATCTGGCGCATCGCCTCGACGTCGTCGGGTGGCAACGCGTTGTCGTCTGGGGTGTCGTCGGCCTCGTCCTCGGCGACCACCGCGCGCGCGCCCAGCGCCGCCGGGAACCACAGGTCGAACATGGCGTCATACGTTTCGCGATGATCCGACCGGCGCAACACCGCGCACGCGATCCCCTCGCGCAGCACCTCGCGGTTGCCCAGACCGAGGGTGGCCATCACCCGGCCGGCGTCCACCGTCTCCGACGGGCCGACCGAAATCCCCGCTGCCCGAAGCGCTTCCACGAAGCCGACCAGGTGCCCGGGCAGCCCGTGCGGGGCGAGCGGCCGGGAGGGGCGTATGCGGCGGGCGGCCATGGCGGTGTTCCTAGTTAAGCCGCAGCTCGCCGGCCGCGCGCTGTTGGTCGGATTGATGCTTGAGCACCACGCCCAGTGTGGCGGCGACGACCGCGTCGTCGATGGTGTCCAGGCCCAGCGCGAGCAGCGTGCGGCCCCAGTCGATGGTCTCGGCGATGGACGGCACCTTCTTGAGTTGCATCCCGCGCAGCACGCCGATGATGCGCACCAGCTCCTCGGCCAGGTGTGCGGGCAGCTCGGGAACGCGGGACAACAGGATGCGGCGTTCCAAATCGGGGCTGGGAAAGTCGATGTGCAGGAACAGGCAGCGACGCTTGAGCGCCTCGGACAGTTCGCGGGTCGCGTTGGAGGTCAGCACCACCAGGGGCGTGCGCTCGGCGGTGATCGTGCCCAGTTCGGGCACGGTCACGGCGAAGTCGGACAACACCTCCAGCAGCAGGCCCTCGATCTCGATGTCGGCCTTGTCGGTCTCGTCGATGAGCAGCACCGTGGGCTCGGTGCGCCGAATGGCGGTCAGCAGCGGACGCTGCAGCAGGAACTCCTCGCTGAACACGTCGTCCTTGGTCTGGTCCCAGTCCCCGGAGCCGGCCTGGATGCGCAAAATCTGCTTGGCGTGGTTCCATTCGTAGAGCGCGCGGGCCTCGTCGACCCCCTCGTAGCACTGCAGGCGCACCAGGCCCGACCCCGTGGCCTGGGCCACGGCGCGGGCCAATTCGGTCTTGCCCACGCCGGCCGGGCCCTCCACCAACAACGGCTTGCCGAGGCGGTCGGCCAGGAACACGGCCGTCGCGGTGGCGGTGTCGGGCAGGTAGCCGGTCTCGGCCAACCGCCGCGAGACGTCGTCGATGTCCTCGAACAGCGGCTTTGACCGGGCGGGCACACTCACAATCGGTTCTCCTAAAACGCTTTCTGCACGGGGATCTCAGGCCGGACGCGTCTGTCCGTCTCCCCACGCGATCCATTTGGTCGAGGTCAGTTCGGGCAGCCCCATGGGACCGCGGGCGTGCAATTTCTGGGTGGAGATGCCGATTTCGGCTCCGAAACCGAATTGCTCCCCGTCGGTGAACGCCGTGGACGCGTTCACCATCACCGCCGCGGCGTCGATAGCGTCGGTAAACCGTTGCGCCGCAGCCATATTGGTGGTCACGATGGCCTCGGTGTGGCCGGTGCCGTACTCGTTGATGTGGGCGATCGCGGCGTCGATACCGTCGACCACCGCCACCGCGATGTCCATCGACAAGTACTCGCGCCGCAGATCGTCCTCGTGTGCGTCCTGGGAAAAGCCCCCATGCACGGTCACGCCGGCGTCTTGCAGGGCGGTCACCAGACGCGGCAACGCCTCCTCGGCGATCGTGGCGTCGACGAGCAGCGTCTCCGCGGCGTTGCAGACGCTCGGCCGACGCGTCTTGGAATTCAGCAGGATCCGCTCCGCGACGTCCAGATCGGCGCCCTCGTGGACGTATACGTGACAATTGCCGACCCCGGTTTCGATCGTGGGCACCTGCGCGTCGCGGACCACTGCGTTGATCAGGTTGGCTCCGCCGCGCGGGATCACCACGTCGACCAGGCCACGCGCCTGGATCAGATGCGTCACCGTGGCGCGGTCGTCGGACGAAAGCAGCTGCACCGCATCGGCCGGCAGGTCCTCGCTGACCAGCGACGCCCGCAACACCTGCACCAGCGCCTGGTTGGACCGGGTCGCCGACGAGCTGCCGCGTAACAGCACGGCGTTGCCGGACTTCAACGCCAAGCCGAACGCGTCGACGGTCACGTTGGGTCGGCCCTCGTAGATCATTCCGACGACGCCGAGCGGGACCCGCTGCTGGCGCAGCTGCAGCCCGTTCGGCAGCGTGTAGCCGCGCAACACCTCCCCGACGGGATCGGGGAGCCCGGCGACCTGACGCAGGCCCGCCGCGATGCCCTCAACTCGCTTGGTATCCAAGGCCAGTCGGTCGAGCATCGCGGTCGGCGTTCCGGCGGCGCGGGCGGCCTCGACGTCTTCGGCGTTGGCGGACAGGATCAATTCCGCGTGGGCGGTGACGGCGTCGGCCGCCGAGCGCAGCGCTTGGTCTTTGGCGACGGTCGGCAACAATGCCAGCACACGGGAGGCGACGCGGGCGCGGCGGGCGGCGTCGTGCACCTCCCGGCGCAAATCAGGCTCCCGCTGTTGGGCCGCTCCGCTGCGCAATGGTGCCTGCAGACTCATTGAACCAGGGTATCCGGCCGCAAAAGCCCGGGTGACGCGGGCCGATCTACCCGACGCGCTCGCCGCGCCGGGCGGTGCGCACCTTGCTGCGCCGCTCCTCGAGGATGGTGCCGAAGTTCTGCAGCAGCGCCGGTGCGCGCATCACGAGATGCTCGATGTGTTCTCGGTCGATTTCGAGCGCCGTGACCTCTTCGACCGCATACGCGCTGGCCAGGTTGGGTTGGCGGGTCAACGCCGTCAGTCCGAGGAACGCCCCCTCGGACAGGGTGCTGATGGGCACGACCGTCCCGTCGTCGGCGGTGGCGGTGAGCTGCACCCGGCCGGCCACCAGGAACGTCATCGCCGTGGGCACCTGTCCGGCGTCCTCCACGAGCTCGTCGGTGCCGTATCGGACGATTCGCGCCGAGGAGCGCAATGACCGCTGTTCTTCGGTGCTGAGCCGCAGCGCCGGCGCCACCACCTCGTGCAGCGCGTGCTCCACGCGTTCGACCGTCGAGAAGTCGTCATCGGCGTCGTCGAGGTGCAGATTCTCCCGTCGGGCGGCGTACCAGGCCCACCGCAGGAACGTGGCCGTCGCGGCGCCGGCGTCGGCGGGTGAGTCCAACCCGATCGTCGTGCGATACTCGCCGGCGCCCACGGGCACCGAGCGAGGCACGCTGCCGGGCTTGAGCTGTGGCAGCGCCCGGGCCACCCGCGACAGCACCGCGCACACCCGGTCGGGCGCGTCGGCGGCGGAGAAGGTCGTCGTGATCGCCACTTTGTGCGGCCCGGGCGGGCGACTGAGGTTGGTGAACGACGTGGTGGCCAGCGCCGCGTTCGGCATGATCCGGATTCCGCTGCCGGTGTCGATGTGTACGGCGCGCCAGTTCACCTCGACGACGCGTCCGCGCGCGGTGCCGGTGTCGAGCCAGTCGTCGATCCGGAACGGTTGCTCGAACAGCATGAACAGGCCCGAGACGATCTGCCCGACCGAGTTCTGCAGCATCAGACCGATGACGACCGACGTGACGCCCAACGCGGTGAACACCCCGCCGATCCGCACACCCCAGATGTACGACGACATCACCGCCAGGCCAACGCAGATCAGCGCTATGCGGGCCACGTCGATGAAGATGGTGGGAAGCCTTTTGCGCCAGCTCTTTTCGGGAGCCCGCTCGAACACGGTCGCGTTGAGCCCGGACAACAGCAGCACCACCACCAGCAGGCCGAACACGGTGGTGAGGATGCGCACCGGGATGTCGCCGGCCGGAATCCCCGAGGCCTGAACCAGGAGCAACAACAGCGCGGCGAGCGGCAGCAGGTAGTTGCGCAGCAATCCGACCTGCCGGGCCAGGGGGCTTTGCCTGCGCAGCAGCGCATCGTGTAGTTCGGTCAGCAGGATCATCCCGACCGGCAATCCGATCGCGATACCGACCGCCCAGTAGAACCATGACGAGCCGAAGATGTTCATCACCGCTCCAGCAACCGGTAGATGGCCTGATCGGTCCCGCCGACCGAAATCGTGCCCGCCGCAGTGAACTGCCGGACATCGCGCATCGCTTCGTACACCTGCGAGCTGACATAAATGCCGGCCTGCGGTGCGCCGCTGTGCATTTGGTAGGCCAGACTCACCGCGCCGCCCCACATGTCGTAGACCAGGCCGGAGCGGCCCACCAATCCGCTGACCACGTTGCCGGTGTTGACGCCGACGCGAAGGCCCAGCTGATGGCGGCTTTGGCTGTTGAACCGATCGATGATGCGGCCGATTTCGAGGGCGAAGTCCACGGCACGGTGGATGCTGTCCAGTCGCGGGGTGACGACCCCACAGCTGGCGAGATAACCGTTGTGGAACGTGCGGATCCGTTCGACACCAAGGGATTCTGCGGCCGAATCGAACTGCCGGAAAAGTTCGTCGACGGTGCCCACCAATTCGTCTTCCGGCATCTCGGTGAACATTTCGTCGAGGCCGACGATGTCGGCGTAGATGATGGCGACGTCCTGATGTTTTTGGGCGATGGTCTCCTCGCCCTCGCGATAACGCTGCAGCACCGACTCGGGCATCAGGGCCAGCATCAGGCGATCGTTCTCGCGGCGCTGCTCGTTGAGCAGCTCCTCCTTGATCGCGAGGTTGCGGCTCATCTCGTTGAAAGCCGCCGTGAGATCGCCGATTTCGTCGCGGGTGCGCACCGGGATGTTGATGTCGTAGTCGCCGGAGCTGATCTTTCGGGTTCCCTCCTCGAGGCGCCGGACCGGGCGCACCGCCGCCTGGGCGACGAACATCGAGGCCACACAGATGGCGAAAATCATTGCCGTGACTGCGATCACGAGGTTCTTGCTGAACCGGCCCAGCCGCGCAAAAGCGTCGGAGTTGTCGCGGGTCGCCAGGATCGACCAGTGCAGATCGGAGTTGGGGATGTCCAGCGGCGCGTAGGCTTCCAACTCTCGATTGCCCGTGTAGTCGGTGGCGCTCATGACGCCGGTTTCCCCGCGCTGCGCGGCGCGAAGACCCGCGGTCGGCACCGGCTGGACCAACGTGGTGCCCCCCAGCCGCAGGGCCCGGTCCACGACGTCGGGCGGGGTGCCGGCCTCGATGGCCTCGTGCCGGTATTGTTTCGGGTCTTCGATGAATACCCTTGAGTCGGAACGCATCAGGTCGTCGGGGCCGGCCAGGTAGGTCTCGGTGGCCGGACCCATCCCCGCGGCTTCCCAATGCTTGTTGGCGGTCATGATCGTGTTGATCTTCCCGATCGGCACCGGCAGGGCCATGACCCCTTCGAATTTGCCGTTCATGCCGACCGGCGACACCACCCACGCGGTGGGGGTGTCCAGTTGCGGCTGATACTGCTGAAAGTCGGTGATCCAGACGAAGTCGACATCGTTGGACGCCACGGCTTTTTGGTAGGCGCCACGCAGGTTGGATCCGCGATAGGGACCGGTGAGAATGTTGGTCCCCAGATCCGGACCCTTCATGACGCTGTAGACGACGTTGCCCTGCATGTCCAGCAGGAGCGCATCCCGGTAATCGAAACGCGTGACGATGCCGCGCAGGAAAAAGTCGAAGCGGGCGTTGGCGGCCGACCACGCGCTGCCGTCGCCGGCGTCCTCGGCGGGCGGCGAGTCGGCCGTCGGCCTGGGCGCCGCGGTGTAGTGCGCCTGAAGGTATTTCTGCGCGTTGGAACTCGGCAGCACCGCCTTGAGATCGATCGCGTTACCGGTGATCCGTTTGATCGGTTTGATCATGTCGTTTTCGTAGTAATTGACCAGGGTCTGTTCTTCGGCCGGCGTGATGTTCGCGTTGGCCAGTTGGGCGAAGGCGGTGCTGAGGTTCGCCGTCGCTTCGTTGATGCCGAAACCGCCACTTTGCACGATCAGCGAACTCGTCAGCTCCCTGAACAACGCCTGCACTGCCCGCTTCTGGGACTCGCGCATCTCGATGAGCCGTTCGGATTCGACTTCCCGCAATGCGGTGCGGCCGGACACGGCTCCGATGAGACCGATCACCGCGACGCCCAAAATGCTCGAGAGCAGCATGGTGATCAGGATTTTGGATTGGATGCCGAACCGGAAACGGCTGCGCGGCTGGCGCGTACGCGTGACGGGCTGGTGAGCCGGGCCGGGTTCGATGCGGGGTGCGGCATCGGTTAGCTCGCTGGTCGTCAATTGCCTGCCCCTTTTCTCGGGATCCAGCTCCTCACGCAGCAGACTAGCGCGCGCACGCCGAGATATTGATGCGTTTGCCGTGACGCGATTGGGCGTCAAAGCGCCGGTGCCCCACGTGTGCATCGCCATCGCGACGCTACTAACGTCGGGCCCCATGGCAGGGGTATGCGTAGTGGGCAGCGTGAACATCGATCTGTCGCTGGGCGTCGGCGCCCTCCCGCGGCCCGGCGAAACGGTGTTGGCGTCGTCGATGACACAAGCCCCCGGCGGCAAGGGCGGCAACCAGGCGGTGGCAGCCGCGCGCGCGGGCGCGCGCGTGCAGTTCGTCGGGGCCGTCGGCGACGACCCGGCCGCCGAGCAGTTGCGCGCCCACCTGCGGGCCAACGGTGTCGGGCTCGACGGGGCCGTGGAAATCCCCGGGCCCAGCGGCACCGCCGTCGTCGTCGTCGATGCCAACGCCGAGAACACCATCGTCGTGGCGCCGGGAGCCAACGGGCGGTTCACGCTGACCGATGACCGCGCGCGCGGCGTGGTCGCCGACTGCGATGTGCTGTTGACCCAGCTGGAGATTCCGGTCGACACGGCGATCGCGGCGGCGCAACACGCCCGGTCGGCCGGAGCGGTCGTCGTCGTGAACGCCTCACCGGCCGGCCAGGATCCCGCTTCGCTGGGCGAGCTGGCGGCCGCCGCCGACGTGGTGATCACCAACGAAGAGGAGGCCAACGAATGGCCTTGGCGCCCAGCACACCTGGTGGTCACCCTGGGTTCGCGCGGCGCGCGCTACGCCGGCGCCGACGGCGAGTACTCGGTGCCCTCCCCCGCGGTGGACGCGGTGGACACCACCGGCGCCGGCGACGTGTTCGCCGGTGTGCTGGCCGCGAACTGGCCGCCCAATCCCGGCTCGGCGGGTGAGCGGCGACTCGCGCTACGCCGCGCCTGCGCGGCCGGCGCGCTGGCGACGCTGGTTCCCGGCGCCGGTGATTGCGCACCGGACGCCGAGGCGATCGACACGGCGCTTCAGAACGCGTCCTAGCCGCTTTGCCCGCGGCGGCCGCGCCCTAGTCCTCGGGGATTTCGCGTTCGATCTCGTCGAGCCAGATGCGCGCGGACATGTCCGAGGGGGCGCGCCAGTCACCCCGCGGCGACAGCGCGCCGCCGTGCGACACCTTGGGCCCGTTGGGCAATGCCGAACGCTTGAACTGGCTGAACGAGTAGAACCGCTGCACGAATACCTGCAGCCAGTGCCGGATTTCCTTGAGCGAGTACGACGGACGCTTGTCTTCGGGAAATCCCGGCGGCCAGTTGCCTTGCTCGGGATCGCTCCACGCATGCCAGGCCAGAAACGCGATCTTTGACGGCCGGAATCCATACCGCAGCACGTGGAACAGTGAAAAGTCTTGCAGCGCAAACGGGCCGACTTTCGCCTCGCTGCTTTGCAGCTCTTCCTCTTCGCCGCTGGGAACCAGCTCAGGCGTGATCTCGGTGTCGAGCACGGACTGCAGCACCTCGCTGACCTTCGACTCGAACTGCTGCGAGGAAATCACCCAGCGGATCAGGTGCTGGATCAGCGTCTTGGGCACGCCGCCGTTGACGTTGTAGTGCGACATCTGGTCGCCGACACCGTAAGTCGACCAGCCCAGGCCCAGCTCGGACAGGTCGCCGGTGCCCAGCACGATGCCACCGCGCTGGTTGGCCAGCCGGAACAGGTAGTCGGTGCGCAAGCCGGCCTGGACGTTCTCGAAGGTGACGTCGTAAACCTTCTCACCGCGCGAGAACGGGTGATCGATCTCCTTGAGCATCAGCTGCGCGGTCTCGCGAATGTCGATCTCGGCGAACGTCACACCCAGGGCGCGGCACAGCTCGATCGCGTTGCGCTTGGTGCGGTCCCCGGTGGCGAAGCCCGGCAGGGTGAACGCCAGAATGTCGCTGCGCGGGCGTTGTTCGCGGTCCATCGCCCGCGCGGCGACGATCAACGCGTGCGTCGAGTCCAGCCCACCGGATATCCCGATGACGATCTTCGGGAAATCCAGCGCGCGCAAACGCTGTTCGAGGCCGGCTACCTGGATGTTGTAGCCCTCGAAGCAATCCTGTTCCAGCCGTTGCGGGTCGGCGGGCACGAAGGGGAACCGCTCGATCTCACGCCACAGCCCGATGTCGCCGCCAGGCGGGTCAAGCCGGAACTCGATGCGCCGGAACGACTCCGCCGTCGTCCGGTGGTGGCGCCGGTTGTCGTCGAACGTGCCCATCCGGAGCCGTTCCGAGCGAAGCAATTCGAGGTCGACGTCGGCGACGCTGCGCCGCTCCCCCATCGGAAAGCGCTCGGACATGGCCAGCAGGACACCGTTTTCGAACACCATGGTCTGCCCGTCCCAGGCCAGATCGGTCGTCGATTCGCCCGCGCCCGCAGCCGAATACACGTAGGCGGCCAGGCAACGAGAGGAGGCCGAACGAGCCAGCAGGCAGCGGTCCTCGGCGCGGCCGATGGTGATCGGGCTACCGGAAAGGTTGGCCAGCACCGTCGCACCCGCGAGCGCGGCCTCGGCGCTGGGCGGAATCGGCACGAACATGTCCTCGCAGATCTCCACGTGCAGCACGAGGCCGGGCACGTCGGAGGCGGCGAACAGCAGATCGGGACCGAACGGCGCCTCGACCCCCGCGAGCCGGATGGTGCCGCGCTCGTCGTCGCCGGGCGCGATCTGGCGGCGCTCGTAGAACTCCCGATAGGTGGGCAGGTACGACTTCGGCGCCACGCCGAGCACCTCGCCGCGGTGGATGACCACGGCGGCGTTGTAGATGCGGTGCCGGTGGCGGACGGGCGCGCCGACCACCAGGACCGGCAACAACTCGGCGGAGGCCGCGACGATGTCCGCGACGGCCCTGTCGACGTCGTCGAGCAACAGGTCCTGCAGGACGATGTCTTCAATGGAGTAACCGGACAGCGTCAGCTCCGGGAAAACGGCCAGCGCTACGCCGTCGTCGTGGCACTCCCGGGCCATCCGCAGGACCGCCTCGGCGTTCGCCGCGGGGTCACCGATGACGGTGTGATGCGTGCACGCGGCGACGCGGGCAAAGCCCTGGCTGTAAGCGTTGTAAAAGTCCATCGCCCTTCCATTGTCGCCTCGGGGGTGTCAACTCCTCGCCGCCGGGTATCCCCAACGCCATGAGCGACACTGCGGTCCTGGTCGTCGACATGATGAATACCTATCAACATCCCGACGCTGACGATCTAATACCCAATGTCGAGAAGATCATCGAGCCTTTGACCGATTTGGTCCGGCGGGCACGCACGTCCGACGAGGTCGACCTGATCTATGTCAACGACAATTACGGCGATTTCACCGCCGAGTTCTCCGGGATCGTCCGCTCGGCGCTCGACGGCGCGCGGCCCGATCTGGTGAAGCCGATCGCGCCCGCCGAAGGCAGCCGGCTGATGACCAAGGTCCGCCACAGCGCCTTTTATTCGACCGCGCTGGCGTACCTGCTGAGCCGGCTGGACACCAAGCGGTTGATCATCACCGGCCAGGTCACCGAGCAATGCATCCTGTACACGGCCCTGGACGCGTACGTGCGGCACTTCCCCGTCGTGATCCCGACCGATGCGGTCGCCCACATCGACGCCGACCTGGGCGCGGCGGCCTGCAAGATGATGGAGCAGAACATGTCCGCCGAGCTCACGACCGCGGCGGACTGCCTGGACCCGGCCTGATCCGTACCCTGGGCAGGTGACCGTCTCCCGCGCAGAATCCCCCGAGTTGGTCACGCTGCTGGCCGGGCGCCGGATCGCGGTGCTGACGGGCGCGGGCGTATCGACCGATTCCGGCATCCCCGACTACCGCGGGCCCGATTCCCCGCCCAGCAACCCCATGACCATCCAGCAGTTCACCGGTGACGCGGCGTTTCGGCAGCGGTACTGGGCGCGCAACCACGTCGGTTGGCGGCACATGGCCGACACGCTGCCCAACGCGGGACATCGGGCGCTGGCGGCGCTCGAGGACGCGTCGGTGGTCACCGGCGTCATCACCCAGAACGTCGACCTGCTGCACACCAAGGCCGGCAGCCGCAACGTCATCGACCTGCACGGCACCTACGCGCGGGTGATCTGCCTGAGCTGCGGCCACACCGTGAGCCGCGCGGCGCTGGCCGAGCAGCTGGAGGCGCTCAACCCCGGATTCATCGAGCGCGCCGAGGCGATCGGCGGGCTGGCGGTGGCTCCCGACGCCGACGCCGTCGTCGCCGATACCGCGTCGTTCCGCTATCTCGACTGCGTGCGCTGCGCCGGCATGCTCAAACCCGACATCGTCTATTTCGGCGACAGCGTTCCCAAAGACGTTGTGGCAGCAGCCTATAGGATGGTCGACGAGGCCGACGCGCTGCTGGTCGCGGGGTCGTCGCTGACGGTGTTCTCCGGTTATCGATTCGTGCGGCACGCGGCCGCCCTGGGCATCCCGGTCGCCATCATCAACCGCGGCAGCACCCGCGGCGACGACCTGGCCACGGTGAAGGTCGACGGCGGCTGCTCCGAACTGCTCGCGCTGCTCGCCGACGAGTTATCGCCGCTGACAACGCATTAGAAGGTGCACGGCATGCTGCGCACGGCGTGCACGAAGTTGCCCGCCAGGTACGTCGGCTCGCCCGCCTGGATGCCGGGCAGCTGACGAAACAGCTCGTGAAAGATGGCGCGCAGCTGCGCGCGGGCGACGTGCGCCCCGAGGCAGAAGTGCAGCCCGCCACCGCCGAAACCGACGTGCGGATTGGGGTCGCGCGCCAGGTTCAGGCGTTCGGGATGGTCGAACGCGTCGGTGTCCCAGTTGCCGGACGGGTAGAACATCACCACCTTCTCCCCCGCCAGAATGGTCTGACCGCCCAGCTCGATATCCGTTGCCGCCGTGCGGCGGAAGGTCATGACCGGGGTCGCCCACCGGATGAACTCCTCGACGGCGGTACCGATCCGGTTGTCGAAATCATGGAGAAGCCAAGCCTTTTCGTCGGGAAAATCGGTGAGCGCCTTCAGGGTGTGGCTGATGGTCTGGCGGGTGGTGTCGTTGCCCGCCACCGAGAGCAGCACGAAGAACGCGGCCACCTCCGCGTCTTCCAGGCGGTCCCCATCGACTTCGGCGGTGACCAGGCTGCTGATGAGGTCGTCGCCCGGGCGCTCGCGGCGTTCCGTGGCCAGGGTGCCGACGACCTGGTGAAGGTACAGCTGGTTCTCGACCAGGACTTCCATCGCCGGACGTCCGTTGAGGAATTCCGGGTCGGCCCAGGAGACCAGGGCGTCGGTGGCGTGCGCCATGCGCTCGCGCTCGGATTCCGGGATTCCCGTCATGTCCGAGAGGGTCCGGATGGGCAGCTCCTTGGCGCAGTGGTCGACGAAATCCGCACCGCTGCCGGCGGTCCGCAGTTCTTCGACGATGGTCTTGGCGTTGGCCTTGATCGAGTCTTCGATGCGGCGCACCTGCCGCGGGCTCAGCGCGGCGTGGGCCAGCTTGCGCAACTTGGTGTGCCGCGGCGGATCCATCGCCAAGAACGACTGCGACGCCTCGAGCAGCTCGACGGGAATGCTCTCGAACATCACCCCCTGGCCGGACAGGAAGGCGTCGTTGTTGCGGCTGACCGCGACGATGTCGGCGCGCCGGGTGACCGCCCAGAAGCCGGGATCGGTGGGATCGGGCATCAGCGAGTCTTCGACCGGAGGATGCCAACTGACCGGGCGCTCGGCGCGCAGCACGGCGAAGGAGCGTTCGCGATCCGCCGCCGTCGTGGACCAAAACGCCCGCGAGGACAGGTCGATCTCGTCGTAGGCGCGGCCGGACTTCTCGGCCCCGGGTGTACCCGTCATCACGGCCATGGCGCTGTCCCCTCCTGTATGACGCCGGTCACAAACTCCACGCGACGATATGCCTAGACAGTATGTCTAGTCAAGATGTCGAAAGCTCGGCTATGCTCGGCGCATGCCGTCGCTCACCCGCAAGCCGCCAGGCCATCGAAGCGTGGGGCGCGAGCAGCGGCGCGAGCAAATGGAGCGCCGGCTGCTCGACGCCACCGAACGGCTGATGCGCGACGGCGCGAGCTTCACCGAGCTCAGCGTGGATCGGCTCTCCGGCGAGGCGGGCATCTCCCGCGCCAGCTTCTACATCTACTTCGAGGACAAGGGCCATCTGCTTCGCCGGCTCGCGGGCCAGGTGTTCGGCGACCTGGCCGACGGCGCGCGGCGCTGGTGGACGGTGGCCGGGCGGCACGACCCCGACGACGTGCGCGCGGCGATGAGCAGCATCATCGCCATCTATCGACGGCACCAAGCGGTGCTGGTCGCGCTCAACGAGATGGCCGCCTATGACCCACTGACCGGGGAGGCGTATCGCGAACTGCTGACCGGCATCTCCGAACAGCTCACCCGGGTCATCGAAGAGGGCCAGGCCGACGGCTCGATCCGCCCCGAGCTGGCGGCGCTCACCACGGCCAGCGCGCTGACCTGGATGGTCGAGCGCGCCTGCCAGCAGAACCTGCCGGCGCAGCCGCCCGACTACGACGCCGAGCTGGCCACCACCCTGGCCGAGATCGTCTGGGGCGCACTGTATCTCAAGCCCGCCTCGGAGCATTGATCGCGTCGGTCCGGACCGCGCCGGGCTCTGCTACACCGCCACCAGATCGTCGGCGTGCACCGCGGGCCGGCGCAGCTCGCCGGGCAGCTCGCTGGTGGAGCGGCCCATCATGGTGAGCAGTTCCGTCGCGTCGTAGGCGACCACGCCACGGGCCACCATCGCCGCGTCCGGCCCGCGCAATTCGACGACGTCGCCGCCGAAGAACCGGCCGGACACCGCGGTGATCCCCGCGGGCAGCAGCGAGCGGCGCTGCCCGACGACCGCGCGCACCGCCCCCTCGTCGAGGGTCAGCGCGCCGGCGGCCTCGGCGGCGTAACGCACCCAGAACCGCCGCGCCGACATCCGGGCCGGCCGCGCGGCGAACACAGTGCCGACCGACGCGTCGGTGAGCGCGGTCGAGGCATCGGACGCCGCGGCCAGCAGCACCGGGACGCCGGCGTCGGCGGCCAGCAGCGCCGACGACATCTTCGAGGTCATGCCGCCGGTGCCCAAATCACTGCCGGGCCCGGCGATCACACCGACCAGATCCGCCGAACCCGATACCTCCGGGATGAACCGGGCGCCTTCGGTTTTGCGTGGATCGGAGTCGTACAGCCCGTCGATGTCGGACAACAACACCAGCGCCTCGGCGCCGACCAGGTGCGCCACCAGCGCCGAAAGCCGGTCGTTGTCGCCGAACCGGATCTCGTTGGTGGCCACCGTGTCGTTCTCGTTGACGATGGCCACCGCATGCAGGGCCCGCAGCCGATCCAGGGTGCGCTGAGCGTTGGTGTGCTGGGCGCGCATCGAAATGTCGTGCGCGCTCAGCAGCACCTGCCCGACCGTGCGGCCGTACCGGGCAAACGCGGCACTCCACGAATTCACCAGCGCGACCTGACCGACGCTGGCCGCGGCCTGCTTCGTCGCCAAATCCCGTGGGCGACGGGACAATCCGAGAGGTTCGATGCCGGCGGCGATGGCACCCGAGGACACGATGACGACGTCGGTGCCCGCCTTCATCCGCGTCTCGATCGCGTCGGCGAGACCGGCCAGCCGGCCGGCGTCGAATACGCCGGCTTCGGTGGTCAACGCGTTGGTGCCCACCTTGACCACCAGGCTGCGCGCGTTCCGGATGGCGTCGCGCTGCGGGGTCATGACTCCTCACCGCCGCCTCTGGTTCTGCGCCGCCCCTCCGCATCGCTGCGCTCTGCATCGTCGCCGGTGCGGCGCTGCCGCCGGGCGGCCTTGCGCTCCGCGGCCCCGACCCGCTCGCTGCGCTCGAGCCGCGCGTCGGTTCCCCTGCCCGACAACGTAACCTGCTGTCCCGCAGGCGTTTGCGGCTCCCAATCGAACGTCATGTCGCCGATGGTCACTTCGCACCCCGCGCGCGCACCCAGCCGCAGCAGTTCCTCCTCGACTCCGAGGCGCGCCAGGCGGTCGCCGAGATACCCCACGGCCTCGTCGTTGTCGAAGTTGGTCTGACGCACCCAGCGTTCGGGCCGCGCGCCGCTGACCACGAAGGCGCCCGGCTGCTGCGGATCCGGCTCGACGCGAAAGCCGCTGTCGTCGACGGGGATCGGACGGATCACCGGGCGGCGCGGCACGATCTCGGGTTGGGCGGCCTTGTATTCCGAGATCATCGTCCACAGCCCAAAGATCAATGGCTGCAGACCTTCTCGCGCGACGGTCGACACCAAGAACACCGGCCATCCGCGCTCGGCGATCTCGTCGTAAACGAATTCGGCGAGCTCGCGCGCCTCGGGGACGTCGATCTTGTTGAGCACCACCGCGCGGGGCCGGTCGGCGAGATCGCCCAGCGTCGCGTCCCCCCGCAGGGTGGGCGTATACGCGGCGAGTTCGGCCTCGAGCGCGTCGATATCGGAGATCGGGTCGCGGCCGGGCTCGGCGGTGGCGCAGTCGACGACGTGCACCAGCACGGCGCATCGCTCGATGTGCCGGAGGAAGTCCAGGCCCAGGCCGCGGCCCTGCGAGGCGCCGGGGATCAGGCCGGGAACGTCGGCGACGGTGAAGGTGTGCTCGCCGGCCGACACGACGCCGAGGTTGGGGACCAGCGTGGTGAAGGGGTAGTCGGCGATCTTGGGTTTGGCCGCCGAGATGGTGGACACCAGCGACGACTTGCCGGCCGACGGGAAGCCGATCAGGCCGGCGTCGGCGACGGTCTTGAGTTCCAGCGTCAGGTCGCGGGTCTCGCCCTGCTCACCCAGCAGCGCAAAACCGGGAGCCTTGCGCGCGCGGGAGGCGAGCGCGGCGTTGCCCAGGCCGCCGCGACCACCGGCGGCGGCTTCGAAGCGGGTGCCCGCGCCCACCAGGTCGGCCAGCAGCCGGCCGTTGTCGTCGAGGACGATGGTTCCGTCGGGGACTTTGACTTCCAGGTCGGCGCCGGCGGCGCCGTCGCGGTTGCTGCCCATCCCCTGCTTGCCCGACGGCGCGGTGACGTGGGGATGGAAATGGAAGTCGAGCAGGGTGTGGACCTGGGGATCGACGACGAAGACGATGCTGCCGCCGCGGCCGCCGTTGCCGCCGTCGGGGCCGCCGAGTGGCTTGAACTTCTCGCGATGGACCGAGGCGCAGCCGTTGCCCCCGGAACCGGCGCGCGCATGGATGACGACGCGGTCGACGAACCGAGGCATCGTGGGTCCTCTCACCCGTCTCGCTCGCCGAACGTGCGGCTACTGCGAGAATTGCCTCGAATTATCGCAGTGGGTGCACGCTCGCGGCGCTCAGTCGGTGGCTTGTCCGGCCGCGACGATGTTGACGGTCTTGCGGCCGCGCTTGATTCCGAATTCGACGGCGCCGGCTTCCTTGGCGAACAACGTGTCGTCGCCGCCGCGCCCGACACCAACGCCCGGGTGGAACTTGGTGCCGCGCTGACGAACGATGATCTCGCCGGCCTTGACGACCTGGCCGCCGAATCGCTTCACGCCCAGCCGCTGTGCGGCGGAATCGCGACCGTTGCGCGAGCTAGAAGCGCCCTTCTTGTGTGCCATGCCTTCGCCTTTACTACTTGATGCCGGTGACCTTCAGGACCGTCAGCTGCTGACGGTGGCCCTGACGCTTGTGGTAGCCGGTCTTGTTCCGGAACTTGTGGATGCGGATCTTGGGGCCCTTGGTGTGCTCGAGCACCTCGCCGGTGACCGCGACCTTGGCCAGCGCCGCCGCGTCGGTGGTCACCTTGGCGCCGTCCACCACCAGTGCGACCGGCAGCGACACATTCGAACCCGGCTCAGAGTCGAGCTTCTCGACCTTGACCACGTCCCCGACGGCGACCTTGTACTGCTTGCCGCCCGTCTTGACGATTGCGTAGGTCGCCATCGTTGCTCTGCTCCTTCTTCTAGCCGCTGCTCGGCGCGTCGCGCGCGAACCAGCCGCGGTGCACGTGGTGGGTCTGGGTTGCGGGCCTGCTCCGATTCCCCGGGAGTCCCACTGCCGCCGGCCAAAGCTTAGTCGCCCGGCCTGACGACAACTGTCCAAGGGTACGTGACCAGCGGCTACAGGGTCAAACCGGACACGACCTGGCTGTCGGGGCTCAGTCCGCGTGGATCGGCGGCCCGGCGGGCCTGCCCGCCGCGCGTCGGCGCCGGGGGCGGCCCTGGGTTGGGCCGCCCTGGTCCGCCGTGGCCGAACCGCCG
This sequence comes from Mycobacterium sp. 5-140-3-2, assembly GCF_035666375.1. Lineage (NCBI taxonomy): Bacteria > Bacillati > Actinomycetota > Actinomycetes > Mycobacteriales > Mycobacteriaceae > Mycobacterium > Mycobacterium sp. 5-140-3-2. The sequence goes on along the minus strand of NZ_CP142025.1, from coordinate 1,613,362 downwards.
TCGTCATCGTCGGAATCGTCGGAGTCCTCGGTGTCCAGGTCGTCGTCGTCGTCGAGTTCGAGGTCCTCGTCGTCGTCGCCCAGGTCTTCCTCGTCATCGAGGTCGTCGTCATCCGAGTCGTCGTCCGAGTCGTCGTCGGAATCGTCGTCCGAGTCGTCGTCGGTGTCGTCGTCCGAGTCGTCGTCGGAATCGTCGTCCGAGTCGTCGTCGGTGTCGTCGAAGTCCTCTTGGTCGGTGTCGGAGACGTCCTCGTCGCGCCGCGCCTTCTTCTCGTCGAACTCGTCGCTGGTTTCCTCGGTGGCCTCGTCGGATTCGTCGTCCTCGGATGCCGTCTGCGTGGACGAGCCGGCCGCCATCGCTTTGAACATCGGGTGCTCGCCGGGCGAATGGACGGGCACCTTGGCCACGACCGGCTCCTCGGCCTTGTTCTTCTTGCGCCGGCCGCGCCGGCCCCCGGACTCGGACTTGCGGCCGTTCGACGGGGCCGAATCCACCGGGTCGGTGTGCAGCAGGATGCCGCGGCCGCCACAGTTCGGGCACGACGTCGAGAAGGCCTCGACCAGTCCGGTGCCCAACCGCTTGCGGGTCAGCTGCACCAAACCGAGCGACGTCACCTCGGACACCTGATGGCGGGTGCGGTCACGGGCCAGCGCCTCGGTGAGCCGGCGCAGCACCAGATCGCGGTTGGATTCCAGCACCATGTCGATGAAGTCGATGACGACGATGCCGCCGATGTCGCGCAGCCGCAGTTGGCGCACGATCTCCTCGGCCGCCTCGAGGTTGTTCTTGGTGACCGTCTGCTCGAGGTTCCCCCCGGAGCCAGTGAACTTGCCGGTGTTGACGTCGACCACCGTCATCGCCTCGGTCCGGTCGATCACCAGGGTGCCGCCCGAGGGCAGCCAGACCTTGCGGTCCATCGCCTTGGCCAGCTGCTCGTCGATGCGGTGCACGGCGAACACGTCCGGCCCGCTCGACCCGTCCGGCCCGGCGGGCGGCTCGTATTTGCTCAGCTTCGAAACAAGGTCGGGCGCAACGGAATTCACGTATTCGTTGATGGTGTTCCAGGCCTCGTCCCCGGAGACGACCAAGCCCGCGAAGTCTTCGTTGAACAGGTCGCGGATGACCTTGACCAGCACGTCGGGCTCTTCGTAGAGCGCCACGGCGGCCCCGGCGGCCTTCTCCTTGATCTCGATGGCCTTGGCCTCGATTTGCTTCCAGCGCTCCTGCAGGCGGGTGACGTCGTTGCGGATGTCGTCTTCCTTGACGCCCTCGGACGCGGTCCGGATGATCACCCCCGCGTCGGACGGCACCACCTCGCGCAGGATCTCCTTGAGGCGCTGGCGTTCGGTGTCGGGCAACTTTCGGCTGATCCCGGTCGACGACGCCCCCGGCACGTAGACCAGGTAGCGGCCCGCGAGCGACACCTGCGTGGTGAGCCGCGCCCCCTTGTGCCCGACCGGGTCCTTGCTGACCTGGACGACGACATAGTCGCCGGGCTTGAGCGCCTGTTCGATCTTGCGGTCGGACCCGCCGAGTCCGGCGGCCTCCCAGTTGACCTCGCCGGCGTAGAGCACGCCGTTGCGGCCGCGGCCGATGTCGACGAAGGCCGCCTCCATCGAGGGCAGCACGTTCTGCACGATGCCGAGGTAGATGTTGCCGACCAGGGACGCCGACGCGGCCGAGGTCACGAAGTGCTCAACGACGATGCCGTCCTCGAGGACGGCGATCTGGGTATACCGCGAACCCTGGTGTGGCGGCTCGCTGCGGACCCGGTCCCGGACGACCATGACGCGTTCGACGGCCTCGCGGCGGGCCAGGAATTCGGCCTCGGTCAGCACGGGGGGGCGGCGCCGCCCGGCGTCGCGGCCGTCGCGGCGTCGTTGGCGCTTGGCCTCCAGCCGAGTCGAGCCGTCGATGCCCTTGATCTCGTTGCTCGCGCTGCCGCCGTCGCCGCCGTTCTTGCCATTGCGGGGCGGCCGCTCGTGCACGACCGTGTTGGGCGGGTCGTCGGGTGAAGGCCCTTCGTCGTTGTCGTCGCCCGATCCGGATTTGCGGCGCCGGCGCCGGCGGCGGCGACGGCTGCCACCATCCGCCGAACCGTCGTCACCGCCCTCGGAGTCGTCGCCGTCGTCGGAGTCCTCGTCGTCGGCGTCGTCGGAATCGCCGGAGTCGGACTGGGCGCCCTTCTTGCCCCGGCCCTGCGGCTCGTCGTCGTCGTCGCCGTCGTTCTGGCCCTCGGGTCCGCCCTGCTCGCCGCGCCCGCGGCCGCGGCCCCGGCGGCCGCGACGGCGCCGCCGGTTCGACGGGCGGTCGACCTGCTCGTCGTCGTCGCCGTCGGAATCGTCGGAGTCGGCACCCTCGTCGGTGTCGGTGTCGGTGTCGGTGTCGGTGTCATCGTCGCTGTCCAGTGGCTGCGGCGCGACGAAGAGCGGCATGTAATGCGGCCGCTCGGCGGCGTTGTCGGGGGTTTCCAGCATCAGCCGGGATTCGGGTTCGCCGGCATCCACGACGGGTTCGGTGGCGGCGTCCGGGGATTCCTGGGCCTGGGCGGCCAGCAGGTCACGCACCCGCACCGCGTCGGCGCGGTCCACGGTGGAGTGTGCGCTGCGAATCCGCCCGTCCAGCTCGCTGAGCGCGTCCAGGACCCGTTTGCTGGTGGTTCCCAGCGTCCGGGCCAACGAATGGACCCTCAACCGGTCGGGCAGCTCCCCGGACCGGGCCGATTCTTCTGATGGGTCTGCAGTTGGTGCACCGTCTACCACGTATTCTCCTCAAGCCCCCGGGCGCGTCGTTGCGACGCGGCCACGCGAGGGCTTCGCTATGGGCCCGGGTCACTTCTCCCGGGCTTGTGATGGTCTCGCCCCGAGCGGCTCAGGTTAGAACCCACTCGGCGCCGTGCTGAATGACGGCCTGACATGCAGCGAACCAAGGCGACGGGGCTATGGTCGCGCTTGTCTAAGTCTTCATTCGGGTGTCTGACGCCGGTCCGGCGACGTTCACCCGACATCAGTATCCCACATCACGTCGGCGCCCAAGCCACACCTGATGCAGCCCGGTCGGACGAACCCCGGTCCGCAACGCGCCGCGGGGACGATCGTCGCAGCTCTAGGCGTCGGGAAACCAGAGCCCGATTTCTCGCTTGGCCGACTCGATCGAATCCGAGCCGTGCACCAGATTGAACTGCGTCTCGAGCCCGAAATCGCCCCGGATCGTGCCGGGGATCGCCTTCTCGACCGGGTCGGTACCGCCCGCGAGCTGCCGAAACGCCGCGATCGCGCGCGGTCCCTCCACGATGGCCGCGACCACCGGCCCCGAGGTGATGAATGCCAGCAACGACTCGAAGAAAGGCTTGCCCTCGTGTTCCGCGTAGTGCTGGGCGGCGAGGTCTTGGCTGACGTGCCGGAGTATCAGCGCGGCGAGGGTGAGGCCTTTTCGCTCGATCCGGCCGATGATCTCCCCCACCAGCTGTCGCTGGACGCCGTCCGGCTTGATCAGTACCAATGTCCGTTCGGTCACGGCGGACAGCGTACCGCCGGGCTACCCCTGCCTGCGCCGGACCTCGGCCCGGAAGTAGGCGATCAAGCCCCACAACCCGGTGAACAACACGCCGATGAACCCCACGCCGGGATACACGGCGAAGCCGGCGAGCAGGATCACCTGCACTCCGAGGTTGGCCCAGATGGCCCAGGGTTTGCGCTGCACCCCGCCCATCAGGATCAGCAGTACGGCCAGGCCGATCAGGTAGGCCAGCGACGCCGTCGTGAGGCCTCCGCCGACCGCGCCCACCACCGGGATCGCGAGCAGCACCACGATCGCTTCCAGAAACAGCGTGAGGGCCATCACCGCGCCGAAGCTGCGCCAGGGGTCGGGCCGGTTCTGGTCGGTCACTGCGGATCACGCCCGAACAGGGTGCGCGCCGCGCCGGCGGTGACGACCGAGCCGGTGATGACGATCCCGGTCCCGGAGAAGTCCTCGGCGTGGCCGTCGAGCGCGGCCCCCTCCACCTCGGAGTCGACCAGCGCGGTCGCGACGTCGATGGCGTCGCGCAGGTTCTCGGCGGTGCTCACCCGGTCGGGCCCGAACGTCTCGCGCGCCGCCAGGGCCAGCGATTCGACATCGACCGCCCGCGGGGACCCGTTGTGGGTGACCACGACGGCGTCGAACACCGGTTGCAGGGCGGCGAGGATGCCGTCGACGTCCTTGTCGGCCAGCACGCTGAGCACCCCTACCAGATAGCGGAAGTCGAATTCGCCCGCCAGCGTCTGCGCCAGCGCGGCGGCACCGGCGGGGTTGTGCGCGGCGTCGATGAACACAGTGGGCGCGCTGCGCATCCGCTCCAGCCGGCCCGGGCTGACGACGGCGGCGAAACCCGCGCGAACCGCCTCGACGTCGAGCTGACGCTGCGCGCCGGCGCCGAAGAAGGCCTCGACGGCGGCCAGCGCCAGGGCCGCATTGTGCGCCTGGTGTTCTCCGTGCAGCGGCAGGTAGACGTCGGAATACACCCCGCCCAGCCCCTGCAGCTGCAGCACCTGCCCGCCGATGGCGACCTGGCGGCCCAGCACGGCGAACTCCGAATCCTCGCGGGCCACCGCGGCGTCGGCTTGAACGGTTTGGGCCAACAACACTTCCATCGCCTCGGGCGCCTGACGCGCGATGACCGCCACGGTGTCGGGTGCGCCCTCGGGCGCCCGGGTGATGATGCCGGCCTTCTCCCCCGCGATGCCGGCGAGGTCGTCGCCCAGGTAGTCGACGTGGTCGAGGGCGATCGGGGTGATGGCCGCCACCGGGGCGTTGATCACGTTGGTGGCGTCCCAGCGCCCACCCATCCCCACCTCGACCACGGCGACGTCGACGGGGGCGTCGGCGAACGCGGCGAACGCCATCGCGGTCAGCACCTCGAACTTGCTCATCGCGGGCCCGCCGGCGGCCTGCGATTGCGCGTCGACCATCTGCACGAACGGCTCGATCTCGCGGTAGGTCGCCACGTACTGCGCGGGGCTGATCGGCTTGGCATCGATCGAGATGCGTTCCACCGCCGATTGCAGGTGCGGGCTGGTGGTGCGCCCGGTGCGCCGGTGCAGCGCGGTGATCAGCGCGTCGATCATCCGGGCCACCGAGGTCTTGCCGTTGGTGCCCGCGACGTGGATCGACGGGTAGGCCAATTGCGGTGAACCCAGCAGGTCCATCAGCGCGCTGATCCGGGTCAGGCTCGGCTCGATCTTGGTTTCGGGCCAGCGCTGGTCCAGCAGGTGCTCGACCTGCAACAGGGCAGCGATCTCGTCCGGGGTCGGGTCCGGGGTGGGAACCGCGCCGGGAACTTCGGGGTCCTCGGCCCACTCGGGCGGCTCGGTCATTGCAGCCCGGCTAGCCGCGCGTTGATCCGCTCGGTTTCCTCCTGGGCCAGGCGTTGACGGTCCCGGATCTTGTCGACGACGTTTTGGGGGGCCTTGCCCAGGAAGTCCTCGTTGGCCAATTTGGCGGTGGTCGACGCCAGCTCCTTGTGGGCCGCGGCCAGATCCTTTTCCAGCCGGCGACGCTCGGCGGCGACGTCGATGGTGCCCGAGGTGTCCAGTTCGACGACGACGGTGCCGCCGCTCAGCCTGACTTCCACCGACGCCGACGGGCGGAATTCCGGCCCGGCGGCCGTCAGCCACGCCAGCGACGTCACCGCGCTCACCTGGGTGCCCAGATCGGCTCCCTCGACGCCCGTCATCCGGGCCGGCACCTTCTGGCGGTCCGCCAGCCCCTGATCGCTGCGGAACCGGCGCACCTCGGTCACCAGCTTCTGCATGTCGGTAACGCGTTGCGCGGCAACCTGATCCAGGGCTATCCCGGACGGCTGCGGCCAGTCGGCGATCACCAGGGTCTCGTTGTGGGTCAGCGCCTGCCAGAGGGCCTCGGTGATGAACGGGATCACCGGGTGCAGCAGCCGCAGCAGGGTGTCCAGCGTCGCCGCCAGCACCGCCGTCGTGTGCGCGACCCCCTCGGCCAGTTGCGTCTTGGCCAATTCCACGTACCAGTCGCAGAATTCGTCCCAGGCGAAGTGGTAGAGCGCTTCGCAGGCGCGGCTGAACTCGTAGTTGTCGAACGCCGAATCGACTTCCGCGCGAACCTCTTCCAGTCGCCCGAGGATCCATCGGTCGGCGTCGGTGAGTTCGGCCGGCGGGGGCAGGGGCGCCAGCTGCGCGCCGTTGAGCAGCGCGAAGCGGGTGGCGTTGAACAGCTTGGTGCAGAAATTGCGCGACGCCCGGACGTGGTCCTCGCCGATCGCCAGGTCACCGCCCGGGCTGGCGCCGCGGGCCAGCGTGAACCGCAGGGCGTCGGCGCCGAAGAGTTCCACCCAGTCCAGCGGGTCGATGACGTTGCCCTTGGACTTGCTCATCTTGCGCCCGGATTCGTCGCGGATCAGCCCGTGCAGGAAGACATCGGTGAACGGCACCTGCGGGCCGCGGCGACCGTCCAGGGTGATGGCGTCGTCGTCGCCGACGAACGTGCCGAACATCATCATCCGGGCCACCCAGAAGAACAAGATGTCGTAGCCGGTAACCAGAACGCTTGTGGGGTAGAACTTTTCGAGCTCGGGGGTCTTGTCCGGCCAGCCCAGGGTGGAAAACGGCCACAGCGCCGAGGAGAACCAGGTGTCCAGCACGTCGGGGTCCTGTTCCCAGCCTTCCGGCGGCGTCTCGTCGGGACCCACGCACACCTGCTCCCCGTTGGGCCCGTACCAGATCGGGATGCGGTGGCCCCACCACAGCTGCCGCGAGATCGTCCAATCGCGCATGTCGTCGACCCAGGCGAACCAACGCGGCTCCAGGCTTGCGGGGTGAATCACGGTGTCGCCGTTGCGCACCGCGTCGCCGGCCGCCTTGGCCAGCGACTCGACGCGGACAAACCACTGCAGCGACAGCCGCGGTTCGATCGGTTCACCGCTACGCTCGGAGTGCCCGACGCTGTGCAGGTATGGTCGCTTCTCCTCGACGACGCGGCCCTCGGCGGCCAGCGCCTCGCGGACCGCGACGCGGGCCTCGAAGCGGTCCATCCCGTCGAATTGCGTTCCGGTATCGACGATTCGGCCCTTGGTGTCCAGGATCGAGATCATCGGCAACCCGTGCCGCAGCCCGATCTCGAAGTCGTTCGGGTCGTGTGCGGGCGTGACTTTGACTGCGCCGGTACCGAATTCGGGGTCCACGTGCTCGTCGGCGACGACGACCAGCTCACGGTCGACGAAGGGATGCGCCAGTGTGGTGCCGACCAGGTGGCGGTATCGCGCGTCGTCGGGGTGCACGGCGATCGCGGTGTCGCCGAGCATCGTCTCGACCCGGGTGGTCGCGACCACGATGTGCGGCTGCGAGTCGTCGAGCGAGCCGTAGCGGAACGACACCAGCTCGCCCTCGACGTCGAGGTAGTCGACCTCGATGTCGGAAATCGCGGTCTGAAGCACCGGCGACCAGTTGACCAGCCGCTCGGCCCGATAGATCAGCCCGGCGTCGTAGAGCCGCTTGAAGATGGTGCGGACGGCCCGCGACAGGCCCTCGTCCATGGTGAACCGGTCGCGGCTCCAGTCGACCCCGTCGCCGAGCCGGCGCATCTGGCCGCCGATGGCGCCGCCGGACTCGCGCTTCCAGTCCCAGACCTTCTCGACGAACAGCTCCCGGCCGAAGTCCTCCTTGGTCTTGCCGTCGACCGCGAGCTGCTTTTCCACCACGCTCTGGGTGGCGATGCCGGCGTGGTCCATTCCCGGCTGCCACAACACCTCATATCCCTGCATCCGCTTGCGGCGGGTCAGGGCGTCCATCATGGTGTGTTCGAGCGCGTGACCCATGTGCAGGCTGCCGGTCACGTTCGGGGGCGGCAACACGATCGAGTAGCCGGGCTTGGCGCTGGCCGGGTCCGCCGCGAAGTATCCGGCGTCGACCCACTTCTGGTAGATCGCGCCCTCGGCCGCAGCGGGATCCCACGACTTGGGCAGGTCGGTGGCGGGGCTGGGGCTGGCGGTCACCCGTCAATTCTAGGGAGCGCCGTTTACCCTCGTGTAAGTGCCCGAACCGTGAGCCGGGTCACCCCGCGAGCCGTTCAACCTGCAAGGACACACCCGCGGCGGGGAACCGGTCCAGCAGCGCGTCGCCCATCGCGGCGGCGGGCGTGAGGACGCCGTGCAGGTCCGGGAGCTTGTCACGGTCGAATGCCAGCGCCATGCCGCACTCCCCCAGCAGCACCGACGTCGCCTTGTAGCCCGGGTCGCCGCGCTGCTCCATGCGCGCCACGTAGCGGGCCCCGGTGCTGGTGGTGGTGTAGGTCTCGATGCGGTAGTAGCCGCGCTCGCGGGCGGACTCGCTCGGGCCGGTGCCCGGTTTGGGCACGATGCGCTCCACCAGCCGGCGCGGCAGGAGCCGGAAATAGCGGCTGCCCAACCCGAAGGTCGCGGCGCCCACCCCGCCGACCACGGCGGAGGCCACCGGCGCGATCGGCGACGAGCCCAGGCTCATGCTTTCGCTGTAGCGCAGCTGGCGGCCGTAGGCCCAGTCCAGCAGTGCGTTGCTGCGCCGCACGATCCGGGTGTTGTAGGGCGCCATGACGAAGCCCGCGGTCCACAGCCCGCTCAGTTCCGGCGCGATCCGACGACCGCGACGCCAGGGCAGGTCGGGCTGCGGACCGATGTCGGGTTCGGCGCCGCGGTCGCTGCTGAGCGTGTACGGGTCGGCGAGTTGGCGGCGGGCCTCGGGATCGCGGGACGCGGTGTCGAGCACCTCCAGCATCGACGCGACGGTGCCGCCGGACACCCCGCCCGAGAAGGAACGGACCACCAGGTCGGTGTCGGCGAGCTCGCCGGCGCCGTCGTCGCGCGCCGCGCGGTACAGCGCATACACACTGAGGTCCGAAGGCACGGAATCGAATCCGCACGCGTGCACGATGCGGGCGCCGGTATCCGCGGCCTGCTTGTGGAATTGGTCGATGCTGTCGCGGACGAACATCGCCTCCCCGGTCAGGTCGGCGTAGTCGGTGCCCGCCGCGGCGCAGGCGGCCACCAGCGGCAGCCCGTAGCGCGTGTAGGGCCCGACCGTGGTGATGACGACCTGGGTGCGCGCCGCCATCTCGTTCAGCGTCGAGGGCGATGAGGCGTCCGCGTTCAGGACGGGCCACGACCGCGCGGTTTCGCTCAGCGTGTCGCGGACGGCGCGCAGCCGGTCGGGCGACCGGCCGGCCAGGGCGATCCGTTTGTCCGGTGCCGAGCGGGCCAGGTAGTCGGCGGTGAGCTTCCCGACGAAGCCGGTCGCCCCGTACAGCACAATGTCGAATTCGCGCGGCGTTGCGGTCACGGGCCCGACGCTACCCGACTACGGGGGTGGCGACCGCTGGAGACAAGGAGTGCCGGGCACGGGGCCCGGCACTCCTTATATGTGCGGCTTATATGTATGCCAGAAGCCGTCGGTCAGCCGCGGCGTCCGCACACCGGCCAGGCGCCGATGCCCTGAGAATGCAGCACGTTCTCGGCGACGCGGATCTGCTCCTCGCGGCTCGCGCCGGACGGGGAACCGCTACCGCCGTTCGCGCGCCAGGTGCTGGGCGTGAACTGCAGGCCGCCCGCGTAGCCGTTGCCGGTGCTGATGCTCCAGTTACCGCCCGACTCGCACTGCGCGATGGCGTCCCAGTTGACGCTGTACGCCCTGACGGGCAGGGGCGGCGGGACGTCCGGGCCAGGAGGCGGCGGAACGTTCGGGTCGAAGCCCACGGGCGCCGGCGGGGCATCCGGAGCCGGAGGGGCATCCGGAGCCGGGGGCGGAGGCGCGTCCGGGGCCGGGGGCAGGGCTTCCGGGGCCGGAGGCGCGTCTGGCGCCGGGGCGTCCGGCGCGGGGGCGTCCGGGGCGGCAGCAGGAATGTTCGGGTCGAAGCTCACCGCTTCGTCTGCGTGGGCGGTGGCCGACGGGATGGTCACGAGCGTGCCCGTGACCGCGGCAAGCATGAGCGTCTTACGGACGTTCTGCAATATCTTTCCTTTCGCTGCGCGCGCGCCAAAGCAAGCCCACGCAGGTGGGCTGAAGGTGTTGGCTTGAATGCCTGCTTTGGAACGTGCCGTCTGGGTCAGGCACGACAGCGGCGGGCCAGGTATGCCCGGCGGGTTGTCACCCGCCGACCACGGTTGGGCTCTCGCCGTCCGTGGCGCCGCTCACACGCGGGTCCGTGGATTCAGTTTTGTTGATTACTTTTCCGTAACCCGTTGCGGGCTAACAGGGACCGTAGAGAACGCCGGCGCGTTCGTCATCTTCGGAAATCGCAGATCTCGTTTCGATAACGACGCGATCACGCGGTGATAGCAGGCCCATTCACGCAGGTCACGGTCGGATTTTCGGCGCGGGCGCGTCGGCCGGATCCGCAAACAAATGGTGAGCCTAATCACGCGTATTTTGTGAGCTGGCGCACGATTATTCGGGTCGATATTGCCGATTCGCCGCAGTGACAACGCATCTGCCGTCCCCGTCGGAAGGGGGCGTAGCGTACCGCATGCCGGCACCGCTTCTCACGTCGCCACGGGGGAAAGGCAAGAAAAAGTCCAGAGCCGCCGAATTGCGGTGTCTTACAGAGATATTCGTCCGTCACAGTCCCACCCAGCCGAGTCGGTCGGTCAGACCTCGTGGATTGCGCCTTCTGGCAATAACTTTCGCTAAATGTGTTCAGCGACAAAATTTTTCAGGAATGGAGGCGACGTTGCCGCAGGCCGGGATCGCCTGGGGCGGATGCACCCGGACGACGTCAAGACGGCCGCGGGCATTTCCGCGAGGAATCCTCAAATCGACACTGCCCCAACGGATCACGACGGCTTACAGACCGGCGCAGCGGACGGCGTCAGGCCTGCAGCTGCGCCAGAGCGCGCAGGTCACTCTCCGAGTTGACGTTGGCCAGGAAACGCGATTCCGGCAGCACGATCTGCTGGGCGTCGGAGGCGTCGATCAAGGCACGCATCGAGCGGGCACCGGCGGCGACCAGGCCGTCGATCCGCTCGGCCAGATCGGTGCGATACACCGCGGCGAGGTAGTGACTGCGGCCGTCCCACGGCAGCACGATTTCGGCGTTGGTCTCGGTGGCCAGCCCGATCAGGTCGTCGATCAAACTCGCTGACAGCAGCGGCATGTCGACGGCGCAGACGAAGGCGAAGCGTGCGCCCGTTTCCGCCGCGGCGCGCAGGCCGCCCCCGGTCGCCGGCAGTGGCCCCTGGCCGCGCACCTCGTCGCGAAGCACGCGCGCCGGCACCTCGGGCAGCGGTTGCCCCGGCGCGGCCATCACGAAGATCGGCTCGCAGCGCTGGGAGACCACCCCGACCACGTGCTCGAGCAGCGTGGCGGCCCCGCCGGGACCCGGCAGAGTCGCCTTGTCGCGGCCCATTCGCCGCGATTCGCCACCGGCCAGCACTATTCCAGCCAGGGACACTGTGGTGTCCGGCACCCGCTCGGCCACGTCAGTCGACGGTCCAGGTGTCGCGGCCCCGCAGCAGCGACTGCAGTGCCGCGGAGTCGAACGGCTTCGCCGACTGGGCCGCCTGAATCTGCGAGCGTGCCGCGTCGTCGTAGGTGGGCCGGTTGATGTTGCGGAAGATGCCCAGCACCGTGTGCTCGAGGTTCTGATCCGACAGCCGCGACAGGGCGAACGCGTAGGCCGAGTTGTCGCTGTGCGCGTCGTGCACCACGATCTCGTCGACGGAGACGTCGGCGGTCTTGGCCACCTCCAGGCCGAAGCCTGACTTCACCACGCAGTATTCGCCGTTGGCGCCGAACACAATTGGCTCGCCGTGACGGACGTTGATGACCCGCTCCTCGGCGCCTTCCTTGCGCAGCGCGTCGAAGGAGCCGTCGTTGAAGATCGGGCAGTCCTGCAGGATCTCGACGACGGCGGCGCCCCGGTGCCCGGCGGCGGCGCGCAGCACCTCGGTCAGGCCGTTGCGGTCGGAGTCCAGCGCGCGGCCCACGAAGGTCGCCTCGGCTCCCAGGGCCAGCGACACCGGGTTGAACGGGTGGTCCAGCGACCCCATCGGGGTCGACTTCGTGACCTTGCCGACCTCCGAGGTGGGCGAGTACTGCCCCTTGGTCAGCCCGTAGATCCGGTTGTTGAACAGCAGGATGGTGATGTTGACGTTGCGGCGCAGCGCGTGGATCAGGTGGTTACCGCCGATCGACAGGGCGTCGCCGTCGCCCGTGACCACCCACACCGACAGGTCCTCGCGGGCCAGCGCCAGGCCGGTGGCGATGGCGGGTGCACGGCCGTGGATCGAGTGGAATCCGTAGGTCTCGAGGTAGTAGGGGAAGCGGCTCGAGCAGCCGATGCCGCTGATGAACACGATGTTCTCGCGGCGCAACCCGAGGTCCGGCAGGAAGTTGCGGATGGTGTTGAGGATGACGTAGTCCCCGCAGCCCGGGCACCAACGCACCTCCTGGTCGCTGGTGAAGTCCTTGGACTTCTGGGGCTGGTCCTCGGCGGACAAGGTGGGGACCCCGTCGTTCTTGGTCAACTTCGGGGTCACACCGAGGTCTTTGCCCGCCAGATTGCCGATCAGGTCAGTCACGAGCGCCGCTCCTCCTCATCGCTTCGCTCTGCGTCGGCGCCGGCGCGAATCATGCGCCCGCCCCAACCGTTGCCGCCGCCATTCTGGCGACCATCGTCTTGTCGTTCTCGACTTCGGCCAACGTCCCGCCCAGCGCGGCGCGGATGACGCGGCCGATCTCGTCGGCCAGGAACGCGACACCCTGCACCTTGCTGACCGACTGCACGTCGACCAGGTACTTGCCGCGCAGCACCAACGCCAGTTGGCCCAGGTTCATTTCGGGCGCCACCACCTGCGGGTAGCGCCGCAGCACCTCGCCCAGGTTGGCCGGGAAGGGGTTGAGGTAGCGCAAGTGCGCGTGCGCCACCTTGATGCCCTTGCGCCGGGCGCGCCGGCAGGCCTCGCCGATCGGGCCGTAGGAGCTGCCCCATCCGATCAGCAGCAGCTCGGCGTCGCCGGTCGGATCGTCGACCTCGAGATCGGGAACGGAGATGCCGTCGATCTTGGCCTGCCGCAACCGGACCATGAGGTCGTGGTTGACCGGCTCGTAGGAGATGTTGCCCGAGCCGTTCGCCGCTTCCAGACCGCCGATGCGGTGCTCGAGCCCCGGCGTGCCGGGAACGGCGAACTGCCGGGCCAGCGTCTCCGGGTCACGGGCGTAGGGCTGGAACGGTTCGTCGGGCTTGGCGAAGGCGTGCGTAATGCGCGGCAGCGTGCTGACGTCCGGAATGCGCCAGGGCTCCGAGCCGTTGGCGATCGCGCCGTCGGACAACACGATCACCGGGGTGTGGTACGAGACCGCGATGCGCGCGGCCTCGAGCGCGGTTTCAAAGCAGTCCGACGGCGACCGGGGCGCGAGGATCGCCACCGGCGACTCGCCGTTGCGGCCGTACAGCGCCTGCAGCAGGTCGGCCTGTTCGGTCTTGGTGGGCAGCCCGGTCGAGGGCCCGCCGCGCTGCACGTCGACGACGAGCAACGGGAGTTCGGTCATCACGGCCAGCCCGAGCGCCTCGGACTTGAGCGAAATGCCCGGCCCCGACGTGGTGGTTACGCCCAGCGCGCCGCCGTAGGAGGCGCCGATCGCCGCGCAGATGCCGCCGATTTCGTCCTCCGCCTGAAACGTCAGCACGTTGAAGTTCTTGTGCTTGGACAGCTCGTGCAGGATGTCGGAGGCCGGCGTGATCGGGTAGCTGCCGAGCAGGACCGGGATGTCCGCGAGCTGGCCGGCCGCGACGATGCCGTACGCCAGTGCGGTGTTTCCCGAGATCTGGCGGTATTCGCCCGACGGCAGGGTCGCGCGGGACACCTCGTAGGTGGTGCCGAACGCCTCGGTCGTCTCGCCGTAGTTCCAGCCGGCCTTCAGCGCCAGCACGTTGGTCTCCGCGACCTCGGGCTTGCGGGCGAACTTCTCCCGGATGAACTTCTCGCTGGTTTCGATCGGCCGCCCGTACATCCACGACAGCAGGCCCAGCGCGAACATGTTCTTGGCGCGCTGGCCATCCTTCTTCGTCGCGCCGATGGCCTCGACCGCGCCGAGCGTCAGCGTCGTCATCGCGACGGAATGCACGACGTAATCGGACAACTCGTCGGTCTCGAGCGGGTTGGTGACGTAACCCACCTTGGTCAGGTTGCGCTTGGTGAACTCGTCGGAGTTCGCGATCACCATGCCGCCGCGGGGCAGGTCGCCGATATTGGCCTTGAGCGCAGCCGGATTCATCGCGACGAGCACGTCCGGCCGGTCGCCGGCGGTCAAGATGTCGTAGTCGGCGATCTGAATCTGGAAGGACGAGACGCCGGGCAGGGTGCCTGCGGGGGCGCGGATCTCGGCGGGATAGTTCGGCTGGGTCGCCAGGTCGTTGCCGAAAAGCGCTGCCTCGGAAGTGAACCGGTCGCCGGTGAGCTGCATGCCGTCTCCGGAGTCACCGGCGAAGCGAATGACGACCTGTTCGAGGCGCTGACGGGCAGATCCGTTCGGGGAAGCCCCGTTCTGTGAGTCTGATCCGGCTCCGCTGCCGTTCGGATCCACGTCTTTGCCCTCCATTTGTTCACCGGACAGACAGTTCGCGCAGCTTCAGGTTACGCGTCGGCGAAGGGAGTCTCCGGCCATCACGGTTTTATGTCACTGGCGGTACCAATTATGGCACTGATTTTCGATCGCCATGGCCGACTCCGCCGCGTCATCTCGGCCGCGTTCTCGGGCAAAAGGCGACGTCAGCGCCGTCTACTGACGAGTAGCCCAGCAAACTGTGGTGTTGGTCACGTCTTGCGCGTTACCCAACCGTCGTTCATACCGTGTCTGCTTCCGGATGCCGCGCCTCCGCCGCCGCTTTTGGCCGCCGCCGTTTCCGGCATCGCAACCAGATACAACACGAACCCGGCGCCCGCCAGAGCACCCAAGAACGCGAAGGCGACGTTGTAGCCGGCCGCGACCACGATCGAGCCCGCGACGAGGTTCGACACCGCCGCGCCGACGCCCGTCGCGGCCGTCACCGCGCCCAGGCTGACGTTGAAGCGACCGGTCCCGTGCGTCACGTCCTGCACGACGAGGGGAAACAGCGCGCCGAACACGCCGGCCCCGACGCCGTCCAGCATCTGCACGCTCACCAGCCAATAGGGATTGTCCGAGAGCGTGTAGAGAAAGCCACGGGCGCCCAGGACGGCGAACCCGGCCAAAAAGATCGGCTTGCGGCCCCAGGAATCGGCCTTGGCGGGGCGTGCTGGGGAGCTCCAGGAGCTAGTTAGGCGCTCTTGTCGCGACGCTCGGTGCGCGACGGCTTGCGCGGCACGATCGTCGGCAACACGTTGTCCTGCACGGTCTCCTTGGTCACCACGACCTTGGCGACGTCGTCGCGGCTCGGGATGTCGTACATCACCGGCAGCAGGACCTCTTCCATGATGGCGCGCAGGCCGCGCGCGCCGGTGCCGCGGTGGATCGCCTGATCCGCGATCGCCTCCAGGGCGTCGTCGGTGAACTCGAGCTCCACGCCGTCCATCTCGAAGAGCCGCAGGTACTGCTTGACCAACGCGTTCTTCGGCTCGGACAGGATCTTGACCAGCGATTCGCGGTCCAGGTTGGTGACCGAGGCGACCACCGGCAGCCGGCCGATGAACTCCGGGATCAGGCCGAACTTGATCAAGTCCTCGGGCATGACCTCGGCGAAGTGGTCGGTGGTGTCGATCTCGGCCTTCGAGCGGACCTCGGCGCCGAAGCCCAGGCCCCGCTTGCCGACGCGCTCGTAGATGATCTTCTCCAGGCCGGCGAACGCCCCCGCGACGATGAACAGCACGTTGGTGGTGTCGATCTGGATGAACTCTTGGTGCGGGTGCTTGCGGCCGCCCTGCGGGGGAACCGACGCCTGGGTGCCCTCCAGGATCTTCAGCAGGGCCTGCTGCACGCCCTCCCCGGAGACGTCGCGGGTGATCGACGGGTTCTCGCTCTTGCGGGCGATCTTGTCGACCTCGTCGATGTAGATGATGCCCGTCTCGGCGCGCTTCACGTCGTAGTCGGCGGCCTGGATGAGCTTGAGCAGGATGTTCTCGACGTCCTCACCGACGTAGCCGGCCTCGGTCAGGGCGGTCGCGTCGGCGATGGCGAACGGGACGTTGAGCATCTTGGCGAGCGTCTGGGCCAGGTAGGTCTTGCCGCAGCCGGTGGGACCGAGCATCAAGATGTTGGACTTGGTCAACTCGACCGGCTCGTGGCGCGAGTCCCGGCCCTTTTCCCCGGCCTGGATCCGCTTGTAGTGGTTGTAGACCGCGACCGCCAGCGTCCGCTTGGCGGTGTCCTGCCCGATGACGTAGCCCTCGAGGAACTCCCGGATCTCGATCGGTTTGGGGAGCTCATCGAGCTTCACGTCGTCGGCGTCGGCAAGCTCCTCTTCGATGATCTCGTTGCACAGATCGATGCACTCATCGCAGATGTACACACCGGGGCCAGCAATGAGTTTCTTGACCTGCTTCTGGCTCTTCCCGCAGAACGAGCACTTCAGCAGGTCCCCGCCGTCTCCGATGCGTGCCATGGTGCGTCAGTGCCTACTTCCTCTTCGCCGTTGGACTTCCCTGTCCCGCATGTATTCACCGACGCTACCCGCTTGATCGGGCCCGCCGCGACCATAAACGCCGAATCGCGCCCATGGTATTTGCGGGAGTTCATGCCGCTTCCGTATGGAGGAAAGATATAGCCAGACGGTGCCCGTCGCTCGCGAAAGACGCGCTTTGCGTGTCTTTGGCGTGTCGCGGTTGTAATGCGACCGAGTCCGGCGGCCGCCCGATCCCGCCTCCGACGGAGGTGCCGACCCGACCCCGAAACGATCACACGAGGCGTGCGTGAACCCCCAAGAAATCACCCTACAGTGGCCACGTGGGTTTGGCCGTGGGCTTGCGGTGGCCCAGCGGAACCGTGCTGCTCGATGGTGGCTTGGCCACCGAGCTGGAAGCGCGCGGCCATGACCTGTCCGACCGGTTGTGGTCGGCCAGGCTGCTCGCGGACGCCCCACGCGAGATCGTCGCCGTCCACGCCGCCTACTTTCGCGCGGGGGCCACGATCGCGACGACGGCCAGCTACCAGGCGTCGTTCGAGGGTTTCGCGGCGCGCGGACTGGATCGTCGGGAAACCGACCTGCTGTTGCGCCGCAGCGTCGAGCTCGCGAAGGCCGCGCGGGACGAGGCCGGCGCGGTGGGCCTGCTCGTCGCGGCCTCGGTCGGACCGTACGGCGCGGCGCTGGCCGACGGCTCGGAATACCGTGGACGCTACGGCCTGTCGGTCGGGGCCTTGGCGCGCTGGCATCGGCCCCGGCTGGAGACCCTGGCGGACGCCGGGGCCGACGTCCTCGCCTGCGAGACCGTTCCCGACGTCGACGAGGCGGAAGCGTTGGTCGACGTGGTGCGCTCGGTCGGGATGCCGGCGTGGCTGAGCTACACCATCGACGGGGCCCGGACCCGCGCCGGGCAACCGCTGACCGAGGCCTTCGCGGTGGCCGCGGGCGTCGACGAGATCGTGGCCGTCGGGGTCAACTGCTGCGCGCCCGACGACGTGTTGCCCGCGATCGCGAGCGCATCAAAGATCGGCAAGCCCGTCATCGTCTATCCGAACAGCGGCGAACGCTGGGACGGTCGCGCGTGGGTCGGCCCGCGCACGTTCGCGACGGAGCTTGCGGCGCAGTGGGTTTCGGCGGGCGCCCGCATTGTCGGCGGCTGCTGCCGGGTCGGCCCGGCGGACATCGCCGAGCTAGCCCCCTTGCGCCGAGCGTGCAATCAGGGCGAAAAATCAGCCGAAAACTCGCCGTGAGTGCACGCTCGGCGAAAAGGGGCTACGCGCTCTGGGCGGAAAGCTTCCGGTACTCCAGCACGGTGTCGATGATCCCGTAGTCCTTGGCCTCTTCGGCGGTCAGGATCTTGTCCCGGTCGGTGTCCTTGCGGACCGTCGCGGCGTCCTTGCCGGTGTGGCGGGCCAGCGTGGTCTCCATCAGGGTGCGCATCCGCTCGATCTCGGCGGCCTGGATTTCCAGGTCGGAGAACTGCCCCTGGATGACGCCCTGCAGCGAAGGCTGGTGGATCAGCACCCGGGCGTTGGGCAGCGCCATCCGCTTGCCCGGGGTCCCGGCGGCCAGCAGCACCGCGGCCGCCGAGGCGGCCTGCCCCAGGCACACCGTCTGGATGTCGGCGCGCACGTACTGCATGGTGTCGTAAATCGCCATCAGCGAGGTGAATCCGCCGCCGGGCGAGTTGATGTACATGGTGATGTCGCGGTCGGGGTCCAGCGACTCGAGCACCAGCAACTGCGCCATGATGTCGTTCGCCGACGCGTCGTCCACCTGGACGCCGAGAAAGATGATGCGTTCCTCGAACAGCTTGTTGTAGGGATTCGACTCCTTGACACCGAAGCTGGAGTGCTCGATGAACGACGGGAGGATGTAGCGCGCCTGGGGCTGGGTTTCGGGGTTCACTGGGCTTCTCCATTGGTGATGTGGGCGGCGCGGGTGATGATGTGGTCGACGAAGCCGTATTCCAGGGCTTCCTGCGCGGTGAACCAGCGGTCGCGGTCGGAATCCGCCTCGATGCGTTCGATCGACTGGCCGGTGAATTCGGCGTTCAGCCGGAACATTTCCTTCTTGATGACGTGGAACTGCTCGGCCTGAATGGCGATGTCCGCCGCGCTCCCGGTCACCCCGCCCAGCGGCTGGTGCATCAGGATGCGGGCGTGCGGCAGCGCGTACCGCTTGCCCTTGGTGCCCGCGGCCAACAGGAACTCGCCCATCGAGGCGGCCATGCCCATCGCGTAGGTGGCGATGTCGCACGGCGCCAGCACCATGGTGTCGTAGATCGCCATGCCGGCACTGATCGAGCCGCCGGGCGAGTTGATGTAGAGCGAGATGTCTTTGGTGGAGTCCTCGGCGGCGAGCAGCAGAATCTGCGCGCACAGCCGATTGGCGATTTCGTCGCTCACCTCCGAACCCAGGAAGATGATGCGCTCGGACAGCAAGCGCTCATAGACGGAGTCCGTGAGGTTGAGACCCTGCGAGTTTGAACGCATGTCAGTCACGACCGGGGTACCTGCTTTCTGTCAGATCTGTCTTCACCGACACTAACCAACCGGGCCCGCCGTTTCGCGGCCACGCGCCCCTGAAACGGGCGCGTTCGCTCACAGCGTCATCGCGCGGTCACTCCTCGGCGTCGGCCTTCGTGGATTCTTCGGCGTCACCGGAGACGTCATCGGCGGCCTCGTCCGCCCCCGCGCGCTTGCCGAAGAACTCGTCGGTGTCGACGGTGTTTCCGGCGGTGTCGGTGACCGTCGCCGCGCGGATCACCTCGGCGATGGCCAGCGCCCGGCGCACATCGGCGAACATGGCCGGCAGCTGGTTGTTCTCCTGAAGGTAGGCCACGAGCTGCTGGGGCTCGATGCCGTACTGGCGCGACGTGGCCACCAGCCGCTCGGTCAGGTCGTCCTGGCCGACCTGGACCTCGAGCTCGTCGGCGAGCGCGTCGAGCAGCAGCTGCCGTTTGACGTCGGTCTCGGCGGCGGTGCGCGTCTCGGTCTCGAACTCCTCGCGCGACTTCCCTTGCTGGGCGAGCACCTCGTCGAGCTTGGATTCGTCGTGGTCGAGGCTGTGCAGGGCGTTGTGCAGCGCGCTGTCCACCTGCGCCTTCACGATCGCTTCGGGCAGCGGGATGTCGACCTGCTCGAGCAGCGTGTCGATCGCGGCGTCGCGGATGGCTTCGGCCTGCTGCGCGCGCTTGGTCCGGCCGACCTGCTCGCGCAGGTTGGACCGCAGCTCCTCGATGGTGTCGAATTCGCTGGCCAATTGGGCGAACTCGTCGTCGGGCTCGGGCAGCTCGCGCTGTTTGACCGACTTGACCGTGACGGTCACCTGCGCGTCCTTGCCCGCGTGCTCGCCGGTGGCCAACTGCGCGGTGAACTCCTTGGATTCGTCGACGGACAACCCGACCAGCGCCTCGTCGAGGCCCGCGATGAGCCGGCCGGAGCCGACCTCGTGGGACAGCCCCTGCGCGGCGGCGCCCGGCACCTCTTCGCCGTCGATGGTGGCCGACAGGTCGATGGAGACGAAGTCGCCGTCGGCGACCGGCCGGTCCACCCCGGTCAGGGTGCCGAATCGAGCCCGCAGGGACTGCAGTTCGGCGTCGACGTCGTCGTCACTGACCTCGATCGGGTCCACCGAGATGGTCAGCGAACCCGGGTCGGGCAGGGTGAGCTTGGGCCGGATGTCGACCTCGGCGGTGAACGCCAGCTCCTCGCCGTACTCCTTCTTGGTGACCTCGATCTCGGGCTGGCCCAGCGGGTGCACCTCCGACTCGGCGACCGCCTGTCCGTACCGCGCGGGCAGCGCGTCGGTGACGACCTGGTCGAGCATCGCCTCGCGGCCGAAGCGGGCCTCCAGCAACTTCGCCGGCGCCTTGCCGGGCCGGAAGCCGGGCAAGCGCACCTGCCTGGCCAACTCCTTGTAGGCCCGCTGGAAGTCCGGCTCGAGTTCGGAGAACGGGACCTCCACATTGATGCGCACCCGGGTGGGGCTCAACTGCTCGACGGTGCTCTTCACGGGTGTGCTCCTCGGTGCTCGTTCCTGGTCGTCGGTGGGCCGCGCAGCGTGCGGCCGGTCGTGCTGGTCGGGGTGACAGGATTTGAACCTGCGGCCTTCCGCTCCCAAAGCGGATGCGCTACCAAGCTGCGCTACACCCCGCGCTGACCTCGATGATCCTAAGGCCCCGCAAAGCCAGGTCCGTCACAGGCTTGGGCGGCGACCTCGCGGACCTCACGGAGTGATCACAAAGCCGCGTCGATTAGATTTGATCTTCGTCGCCAGCTACAGTCACGCTCGACTAAATACATGCGGGCGTAGCTCAATGGTAGAGCCCTAGTCTTCCAAACTAGCTACGCGGGTTCGATTCCCGTCGCCCGCTCGGGGCTAACTATCTGCTCGATAGAGAGGCGCCATGAGCGACCTGACGACGGACCCGTCGATCCATGGCTCATGCGCGTCGGATTTCGTCGGGGTTCGCGACGCGTTCGAGCGCAATTTCACCCTGCGCGACGAGGTCGGTGCGGCCGTCGCGGTGTGGGTGGACGGGTCTCTCGTCGTCAACCTGTGGGGCGGCTGGGCCGACGCGGCCCGCACCCGGCCCTGGCAGCAGAACACCCTGACCACGGTGTTGTCCGGCACGAAGGGCCTGTCGGCCACCTGCGTGCACCAACTGGCCGACCGCGGCGAGCTGGACCTGCAGGCGCCGGTGGCCCACTACTGGCCCGAGTTCGCTCAGGCGGGCAAACAGGACATCACGCTGGCGATGGTGATGAGCCACCGCTCCGGCGTGATCGGGCCGCGCACCCGGATGCGCTGGGAGCAGGTCGCGGATTGGGACTACGTCTGCGAACAGCTGGCCGCCGCCGAGCCCTGGTGGGAGCCGGGCACCGCGCAGGGCTACCACATGACCACCTTCGGCTTCATCATGGGCGAGGTGTTCCGCCGGGTCACGGGCCGCACGATCGGTCAGTACCTGCGGACCGAGATCGCCGAACCGTTCGGCGCCGACGTCCACATCGGGCTGCCGCTGGCCGAACAGCACCGCTGCGCCGAGCGGATCAACAAGCCGCACGCCCGGGACCTGCTGGCCGACGCGAAGGCGCCGGGCTGGCCGACCAGCCTGGCCGAGCACCCCAAGGCGGGCCTGTCCGTCTCGATGGGATTCGCCCCCGACGACGAGCTCGGCTCACACGATCTGGGCCTGTGGCGCGAACTCGAGTTCCCCGGCACCAACGGTCAGGTGTCGGCGCTGGGGTTGGCGACCTTCTACAACGCGCTCGCCCAGGAGAAGGTGCTCAGCCGCGAGCACATGGACCTGGTGCGGGTCTGTCAGGGCGGGCTGGAAACCGACCTGGTGCTGGGGCCGCGGGTCGCCGACCACGGCTGGGGTCTCGGATACATGCTCAACCAACGCTGCGTCAACGGACCCAACCCGCGGATCTTCGGCCACGGCGGGCTGGGCGGCTCGTTCGGGTTCGTCGATCTCGAGCACCGCATCGGCTACGCCTATGTGGCGAATCACTTCGACCCCACCAAGGCCAACGCCGACCCCCGCAGCCTGGTCCTGTCGAACGCGGTCTACTCCGTGCTGGGTGTCATCTAGCGGCGCCGTTAATGGCCGCCGCCACCGCCGCCACCGCCGCCGTGTCCACCACCGCCGGGGCCACCCCCGCCGGGGCCACCGGGACCGCCGGGCCCACCCGGTCCGCCGGGCCCACCGGGACCGCCCAACCCACCGGGACCGCCGGGTCCGCCGGGGTTGAGGTACGGATTAGGCCCGGGTCCGCGCCAATTGTCGTGGCAATTCCCGGTGTCCCAGTTGTCGCCCCAGCCGGGGTCCCAGAAATCGCCGGGGCACCACTGCGGGAACGGAGCGGGATGCGCCTGCGCGTCGGTCGCGACGCCCAGCCCCGCCAAGCCCAGACCCGCGATGGCGGAAATCGTTGCTGCTGATCGAGCGAGAGTCTTCATGGAGACAACACATGCCCACCCCGATTGAATTCAAACCGGAGGCGGCGATGTTTCGCCATTATTTTTGGCAGGTCGGACACCAGAACACGTTGCGGCCCTCCAGCACGGTCGTGCGGATCGGGGCTTTGCACACGCGGCACGGTTCGCCGGAGCGCCGGTAGACGTAGGAGCGGGGGCGGTCGGGGCGATACGAGGGCGCGCCGTGGTCGTGTTCGGGCCGCACCACGATGATCTTGCCCCGGCGCAACCCGACCTTCATCAGTGCCACCAGATCAATCCAGGCCGCATCGAATTCGTCCTCGCCGACGTCGCGGCCGGGGCGGAAGGGGTCGATGCCGTGGCGGTACAGCAACTCGCTGCGGTACACGTTGCCCACGCCGGCCATGACGGTCTGATCCATCAACAGTGCCCCAATGGGCCTGCGCGACTTGGCAATTCGCTTCCACGCCCACGACGGATCGGCGTCGCCGCGCAGCGGATCGGGACCCAGCCGGGCCAACACGTCGCTGACCTGCCCTTCGTCGATCACCTCGCACACCGTCGGGCCGCGCAGGTCCGTGCCGTAGTCGGCGCCGATCATGCGCATCCGCACCTGCCCGACCGCCTCGGGAAACGACCCGTCGTCGGGACGTTCCCATTCGGTGAAGGCGCCGTACAGGCCGAGATGCACGTGCACGATGGGGCCACCGGCGTAGTGGTGAAACAGGTGTTTGCCCCACGCGCTGGTGCGTTGCAACACCCGGCCGTCGACCGCCGCGGCCGCGTCGGCGAAGCGGCCCTGCGGGCTGGACACTGACACCGGCGCGCCGGCGTAGCGGCGTTGGTGCAGCCGGGCCAGCCGGTGCAGGATATGCCCTTCGGGCACGCGCGGACCTTTCCAGCGTCAGCCCGCCGCGCCGGGTACCGGCGGGGCTTGGTGGGTGCGTTCGTATTCGGCGAGGATGTCGATACGCCGTTGGTGGCGTTCGGCTTTCGACCATGGCGTGGTCACGAAGGCGTCGACGATGGCGAGCGCCTCGGCCACCGTGTGCATGCGACCGCCGATGCCGATCAGTTGCGCGTTGTTGTGTTCGCGGGCCAGGCTTGCGGTTTCGACGCTCCAGGCCAGCGCGCACCGGGCGCCGGGCACCTTGTTGGCCGCGATCTGCTCGCCGTTGCCCGACCCGCCCAGCACGATGCCCAGGCTGTCCGGGTCGGCCACCGTGCGCGTCGCGGTCGCGATGCAGAAGGCCGGGTAATCGTCGTCGGCGTCGTAGGTGAAGGCGCCGCAATCGATCGGCTCGTGGCCGGACTTTGCGAGGTGCTCGATGATCTGCTGCTTGAGCTCGAATCCGGCGTGGTCAGAGCCGAGGTAGACGCGCATGCCCGCAATCCTTACACAGCCGCGCGACGGCCCGAGCGCGCTAGGCGAAGTCGGGCTTCTCGGTGCGGCTGCGCTTGAGCTCGAAGAAGTGCGGGTAGGACGCGAAGGCCACCGAGGCGTCCCACAGCTTGCCCGCTTCCTCACCGCGCGGAATCTTCGAGAGCACCGGACCGAAGAACGCCACATCGTTGACGTGGATGGTGGGCGTGCCGACATCATCGCCGACCGCGTCCATCCCGGCGTGGTGGCTCTTGCGCAGCGCCTCGTCGTAGGCGTCGCTGTCGGCGGCGTCGGCCAACTCGGCCGGCAGGCCCACCTCGGCCAGCGACTGCTTGATCACGTCGTCCAGTTCTTTGTTGTCCTCGTTGTGAATCCGGGTTCCCATCGCGGTGTACAGCGGCGCCAGCACCTCGGCGCCGTGGGCCTGTTCGGCCGCGATCGCCACCCGCACCGGGCCGAAGGCCTTCGCCAAGCGTTCGCGGTATTCGTCGGGCAGGCCCTCGCGGTTTTCGTTGAGCACCGCCAGGCTCATCACGTGGAAGTTCACCTCGATGTCGCGAACCTTTTCCACCTCGAGGATCCAGCGCGAGGTGATCCACGCCCACGGGCACAGCGGATCGAACCAGAAATCGGCCTTGTTCTTCGCGGGCGCGTTGTCGGGCATGTCCTGTCCTCTCGTCGGTTGAAAGTCTGATCTGCACAACCGTAGGCCTCTCGCTCCTGTTCCCGGTTCGCCCGACCCGTAAGTTGGACACGTGGCACTCCCCAACCTCACCCGCGAACAAGCCGTCGAGCGCGCTTCGCTGATCACCGTCGCCAGCTACCAGATCGACCTCGACCTCACCGACTCCCACGGCGGTCCCGGCGAACGGACCTTCCGCTCGGTGACCACGGTGGTGTTCGACGCCCTCGCCGGCGCCGACACGGTCATCGACATCGCCGCCGACACGGTGCGCGGCGCCACGCTCAACGGTCGCGACCTCGACGTCTCCGGATACGACGAATCCACCGGCATCGAGTTGCGTGGCCTGGCCGACCGCAACGTCGTCGTGGTCGACGCGGACTGCCGCTACTCCAACACCGGTGAGGGTCTGCACCGGTTCGTCGACCCGGTCGACAACGAGACCTACCTGTACTCCCAATTCGAAACCGCCGACGCCAAGCGCATGTTCGCCTGCTTCGACCAGCCCGACCTCAAGGCGACCTTCGACGTGCGGGTGACCGCGCCCCGGCACTGGAAGGTGATCTCCAACGGCGCGACGGTGTCGGTGACCGACGGCCTGCACACCTTCGCCACCACCCCGCGGATGAGCACCTACCTGGTCGCCCTGATCGCCGGCCCGTACGCCGAGTGGAAGGACGCCTACACCGACGAACACGGCGAAATTCCGCTGGGCATCTACTGCCGGGCGTCGCTGGCGCCCTACATGGATGCCGAGCGGCTCTTCACCCAGACCAAGCAGGGATTCGGCTTCTACCACAAGAACTTCGGCTTGCCCTACGCCTTCGGGAAATACGATCAGCTGTTCGTCCCCGAGTTCAACGCCGGCGCAATGGAAAACGCCGGCGCGGTGACCTTCCTGGAGGACTACGTCTTCCGCAGCAAGGTCACCAGGGCGTCCTACGAACGTCGCGCCGAGACCGTGCTGCATGAGATGGCCCACATGTGGTTCGGGGATCTGGTCACCATGGCGTGGTGGGACGACCTGTGGCTGAACGAGTCCTTCGCGACGTTCGCGTCGGTGCTATGCCAAAGCGAGGCAACCGAATTCACCGAGGCATGGACCACGTTCGCGACGGTCGAAAAGTCGTGGGCCTACCGTCAGGACCAGTTGCCCTCGACCCATCCGATCGCCGCCGACATTCCGGACCTGGCCGCGGTCGAGGTGAACTTCGACGGCATCACCTACGCCAAGGGCGCGTCGGTGCTCAAGCAGCTCGTCGCCTACGTCGGGCTCGAGCACTTCCTGGCCGGGCTGCGCGACTACTTCCGCACCCACGCGTTCGGCAACGCCACGTTCGACGATCTGGTCGCCGCGCTGGAGAAGGCGTCGGGGCGCGACCTGTCCGATTGGGGGCAGCAGTGGCTGAAGACGACCGGGCTCAACACGCTGCGGCCCGATTTCGACGTCGACGGTGACGGCAGGTTCACGCGGTTCGCGGTGACCCAGAGCGGAGCCGCCCCGGGCGCCGGCGAGACCCGGGTGCACCGGCTGGCCATCGGCGTCTACGACGATGACGGGTCGGGAAAGCTGGTGCGGGTGCGCCGCGAGGAGCTCGACGTCGAGGGCCCGGTGACGGAAGTGCCTGCGTTGGTTGGGGCTTCGCGGGGACAACTGGTTCTGGTCAATGACGACGACCTGACGTACTGCTCGTTGCGGCTGGACGCCGAGTCGCTGCGCACCGCCCTGGGTCGCATCGCCGACATCGCCGAGCCACTGCCCCGCTCGCTGGTCTGGTCGGCGGCCTGGGAGATGACGCGCGAGGCCGAGCTGCGGGCCCGCGATTTCGTGGCCCTGGTGGCGGGCGGCGTGCACGCCGAAACCGAGGTCGGGGTGGCGCAGCGGCTGCTGCTTCAGGCGCAGACGGCGCTGACGTCCTACGCCGAGCCCGGCTGGGCACGCGAGGAGGGCTGGCCGCAGTTCGCCGACCGGCTGCTGGAATTGGCGCGCGCAGCGCAGCCCGGATCGGATCACCAGCTCGCCTTCGTCAACACGCTGTGCTCGTCGGTCCTGTCGACTCGCCATGTGGTGACGCTGGCCGACCTGCTCGACCGCTCCCCCGAAGACCTGGGATTGCCGGGCCTCGAGATCGACACCGACCTGCGGTGGCGGATCGTCACCGCGCTGGCCACCGCCGGCGACATCGACGCCGACGGGCCCGCCACGCCGTTCATCGACGCCGAGGTTCAGCGGGATCCGACCGCCGCCGGCAAGCGGCACGGCGCCCAGGCCGCGACGGCGCGGCCCCAACTGCAGGTCAAGGAGGAGGCGTGGACGAGGGTGGTCGAGGACGACACCCTGGCCAACATCACCGCCCGCGCGATCATCGCGGGCATCGCCCCGCCGGCGCAGCATGAGCTGCTCAAACCGTTCACCGCGCGGTATTTCGAGGCGATCTCGGGGGTGTGGGCGCGCCGGTCCAGCGAAGTGGCGCAGACGGTGGTGATCGGCCTGTACCCGCACTGGGACATCAGCGAGGACGGCATCGCCGCAGCCGACGAGTTCCTGTCCGACCCCGAGGTGCCGGCGGCGCTGCGCCGCCTGGTGCTCGAGGGCCAGGCCGGGGTGAAGCGATCGTTGCGGGCGCGCCGTTTCGACGCCGAGTAGCTAAGCCGGCGAAATGCCGGCGCTCAGCACGCGGATCGCGCTGACCAGCCCGTCCACCAGGTCGCCGCGCTCGAATGCCGAGGAAGCGGCGGCCACACCCAGCGGTGCGGCCGATTCGGCGCCGCGGCCGCGGACAGCGGAACCGTAGACCACCTCGATGACCTTCTGGTCGGGCGAGACGGCCAGCAGCACCGCATTGTCCGGCGTCGGCACGTCGGCCAGGATCTCGCGGGCCCGCGCGGCGGTGTCGTTGCCCAGGTCGCCGAGGTAGATCGCGAAACGCGTCTTGGAGGACCGCGACCCGAATTTCAGCGCGTCGTCCACCGCGACGAGATCTTTGGTCGAGAACGGGAACTGCACCGAGAGTTCGCCGGGCTCGGTGACCCCGGAGATCCGTCCGCTGGCGGTGATCACCGAGCCGTAGGGCAGCTCGGCGGGTTCCCTCGTCGCTACCTCACCACGTGCCACTGGCGCCACCTCCGACTGAGAATTCCGACGTGCCGTGCCCCCCATGGCTGTGGCCGACCTCTTCGCCGATGGCGGCCCACAGGATCGGCGGATGCGTCCACTTCTCGCCCAGCTTGTAGGACGCCGGGTGCGGCCCCTTGCGGGACCAGATCAGCACCGACAGCGCGACCACCAGCAACACGGGTATACCGACGATGATCAGGTGGAGATGCATAGGACTCACGACGCAAACCGTATCCCACCAAGCGATCCACCGGCGCGACCGGACACCAGATTGTGGCTCAGGCCGCGCCTTCGCCGAGGTATCGGGCCCAGGCCGGGTCCAGCTCCTTGACCGTCGACAACAGCCGCCAGTGCTGGCCGGTCGGCGGCATCGGCGGCCGCCGCAGCGCCCAGCCGAGCTCGCTGAGCAGCTTGTCGCCCTTGCGATGGTTGCAGGTCGAGCAGCAGGCGACGCAGTTCTCCCAGGAATGGTCGCCGCCGCGGCTGCGGGGCACCACGTGGTCGACGGTGTCCGCCTTCGCCCCGCAGTAGGCGCAGCAGAACCGGTCGCGGTGCATCAGCGCGGCGCGGGTCATCGGAACGCGCGCCCGGTAGGGAACGCGGACATACGAGCGCAGCTGGATCACCGAGGGCACGACGATCGAGCGGGTCGCCGAGTGGATGACGGGCCCGGCCGGGTCGTGATGCACCACGTCGGCCTTGCCGCAGATCACCATGACGATCGCGCGCCGCATCGGCAGCGCGGTCAGCGGCTCGTAGGTGGAATTCAGCAGCAACACCCGCCGGCGACTCCAGATGGAAGCGCTCTCCGGGCGGGCCGGCGGATGGATCTCGACACTGTGCAGCGATGACACGGTTGTGGGCCCGGTTGACCCTGCCGCGGCCACCTGACTACTGCGGTGGCTGCGGCGTCTCTTGCCCTGCGCCATAGATCCTCCGCGAACAGTCCACCATGATTCGCCGCCAATCGCACCCCTATTGCAGGTGAAACGCCGTGTCCAACCGGTGAACAGCGAGAGCGGCGTCGGGCCGCCGCGGCTTGCCGTCGCGACGATGCCCCACAATGGACGGCGATGGATGAGGTAGGACAGTCCTTCTACGACGCCGTCGGCGGTGCCGAGACCTTCCACGCGATCGTGTCGCGGTTTTACGCTCAGGTGCCCGAGGACGAGATTTTGAGCGAGCTGTATCCCCTGGATGACCTCGAGGGCGCCGAGGAGCGCTTGCGGATGTTCCTCGAGCAGTATTGGGGCGGCCCGCGCACCTACTCGGACCGGCGCGGACACCCCCGGCTGCGGATGCGGCACGTCCCGTTCCGGATCACTCCCCTGGCGCGCGACGCGTGGCTGCGCTGCATGCACACGGCCGTGGCCTCCATCGATTCGGCGACACTCGACGACGAGCACCGCCGCGAGTTGCTCAGCTATCTGGAGATGGCCGCCGACTCGCTGGTGAACTCGTCGTTCTGATGCCCAGTTCTGATGCCCAGCGAACCGAACGGAGCAGCATGAGCCCGGCAGCGTGGTGGTCGAGCGCGGTGTTCTATCAGGTGTATCCGCGGTCGTTCGCCGACAGCGACGGCGACGGCGTCGGCGACCTGGACGGAGTGACGGCCCGCCTGGACCACCTCGAGCAGCTCGGCGTGGACGCGATCTGGCTCAACCCGGTCACGGTCTCCCCGATGGCCGACCACGGGTATGACGTCGCCGATCCGCGCGACATCGACCCGTTGTTCGGCGGGATGGCGGCCATCGAACGGTTGATCGCCGCGGCGCACCGCCGGGGCATGAAGATCACCATGGACGTGGTGCCCAACCACACCAGTTCGGCCCATCCGTGGTTCGCCGCGGCGCTGGCCGCCGGGCCGGGCACCGACGCGCGGGAGCGGTATTTCTTCCGCGACGGCCGCGGCGCCGACGGGGAGCTGCCGCCCAACAACTGGACCTCCGTCTTCGGCGGCCCCGCCTGGACCCGGGTGGTCGAACCCGACGGTCAACCCGGCCAGTGGTACCTGCACCTGTTCGACACCGAGCAGCCGGACCTGAATTGGGAGCACCCGGACGTCTTCGACGATTTCGAGAAGACGCTGCGCTTCTGGCTGGAACGCGGCGTGGACGGCTTCCGCATCGACGTGGCGCACGGCATGGCCAAGCCGGCCGGCCTGCCGGATGCGCCCGACGTCGAGTCCAAGGTGTTGCACCACACCGACGACGACCCGCGCTTCAACAACCCGAGCGTGCACGACATCCACCGCGACATCCGCAGGGTGATCGACGACTACCCGGGGGCGGTGACCGTCGGCGAGGTGTGGGTGACCGACAACGCCCGCTGGGCGGAGTACCTGCGGCCCGATGAGCTGCACCTCGGGTTCAACTTCCGGCTGGCGAGGATCGAATTCGACGGCGCCGAGATCCGCGACGCGATCCAGAACTCGCTCGCCGCCACCGCCC
The DNA here is from genome assembly GCF_035666375.1 of Mycobacterium sp. 5-140-3-2. Taxonomy (NCBI): domain Bacteria; kingdom Bacillati; phylum Actinomycetota; class Actinomycetes; order Mycobacteriales; family Mycobacteriaceae; genus Mycobacterium; species Mycobacterium sp. 5-140-3-2. Next base: position 1,583,210 of record NZ_CP142025.1, on the reverse strand, counting down.
TGCAAGACGCCGTCCCGACCTGGACGCTGTCCAACCACGACGTCGGCCGGGAGGTCACCCGCTACGGCGGCGGCGACCTCGGCCTGCGCCGGGCCCGCGCGATGGCGATGGTGATGCTCGCCCTGCCGGGCGCGGTGTTCATCTACAACGGCGAGGAACTGGGGCTGCCCGACGTCGAGCTGCCCGACGAGGTGCTGCAGGACCCGACGTGGGAACGCTCGGGACACACCGAGCGCGGCCGCGACAAATGCCGGGTGCCCATCCCCTGGTCGGGCGATGAGCCCCCGTTCGGGTTCTCGTCCTGCGCCGAGACCTGGTTGCCGATGCCGAAGGAGTGGGCGGCGCTGACCGTTAACAAGCAGAGCGCCGATCCCGACTCGACGCTGTCGTTTTTCCGGCGCGCGCTCGAATTGCGCAAGCGTCGCGTCGAGTTCGACGGCGACGATGTCGAATGGCTGGACGCCTCCGGCGACGCGGTGATCTTCCGGCGTCCCGGCGGCCTGGTGTGCGCGCTCAACTGCGGCGCACAGCCGGTGCCCGTGCCGCCGGGGGAACTCGTCCTGGCCAGCGCGCCGCTGCTCGACGCGAAACTCCCCCCGGACTCCGCGGCCTGGCTGGCGTAGCCGGTTCGGGCCTCACGGCCCGAGTCCCGGTGGGCGTTTCGCCGCGCACTGCTCTATATGTGGTGCATGACTTCCTACGCGTGGGCAGTGATCGGGGCCGGGCCGGCGGGCGTCGCCGCGGTGGGGAGGCTGCTGGATCACTGCGTCGCGGCCGAAAGGATCGCGTGGATCGATCCCGCCTTCGCCGGCGGCGACATCGGGCAAAAGTGGCGGTCGGTGTCGAGCAACACGCACGTGGGTCTGTTCCTCGAATACTTCAACGGCTCCAAGTCATTTCGGTTCGACGAAGCGCCGCCCCTGCCGCTGCGCGAGATCGACCCCCAGGAGACGTGCGCGCTGGGCCTGGTCGCCGAGCCGCTGGTGTGGATCACGGGGCAGCTTCGTGAGCAGGTCGCCACCTTCACGACGACCGCGACCGCGCTGTACCTGGAAAACCGGCGATGGCGCATCGAGACCGAACGGGACGACATCGTGGCCAGCAACGTGATCCTGGCCGTCGGGGCGGTCGCCAAGAAGCTTCATTACCCGGAGCTCGACGAGATTCCGGTGGAGGTTGCCCTCGATCCCGAGAAGCTCGCGCGTGAGCCGCTGCGGGGTGCGACGGTCGGCGTGTTCGGCTCGTCGCACTCGTCCATGATCGTGCTGCCGAATCTGCTGCGCCATCCCGTCGAGCGGGTGATCAACTTTTACCGAAGCCCACTGAAATACGCTGTGTACTTTGAGGATTGGATCCTGTTCGATGACACCGGGCTCAAGGGCCAGGCGGCGGTGTGGGCGCGGGAAAACATCGACGGGGTGCCGCCGGAACGATTGGAGCGATGCCTGGTATCGGCGCCGGAGTTCTCCGGGCAGCTGGCCCGGTGTGACCGGGTGGTCTACACCGTCGGCTTCGAACGCCGACGATTGCCCGAGACACCGCAGTTTGGGCAACTGGACTACAACCGCACCAACGGAATCCTTGCTCCCGGCCTGTTCGGGGTCGGGATCGCGTTTCCGCAGTACGCGCAGGACCGCTACGGGTACGGGCAATTCCGGGTGGGGCTCAAGAAGTTCATGGACTACCTGGATGCCGTGCTGCCGCTGTGGCTGAGTTACGGCCCCTGATCTCCGCGCCGCTGGACCGCCGACGCCGCGTTTAAACTCAGCCTGATTTCGTTCCCAAACCCGGGCGTCAGCCCAGCAGCAGCGCCGGGTCGCCGCGGCGGCGATACACCGAACCGAACCGGGCGTCCAGGCGCAGCCACGTCGGCGTGATGCGGACCCGGATCAATTCCTGGGCGTCGACGGCATCGGGTGACTGCGGCAGGAAACCCATCGCGGTCAGCGCGAACACGCAGCGCATCGGCAGCCCCACGTGTACGTCGGCGGAACTCACCTGGATGACCTCCTGGTCGAGCAGCGACACCGGCGGGCCGTGAGAGCTGCTGTGCTCCTTGGCAAGTCGCGCGCCGCTTTGGGCCAGACCGAGCACCACCCTGGCCGGGATGTCCTCGATGTGGGTGAATCCGGATTCCGGGGGCAGGGCGCCCCGCCACGCCGAGTCCATCGCGAATCCGGGATCGACGTAACCCGAGTCGTCCATCGCGGCCAGGCCGCGCGCCAGCGCATCCGCACCCACGGACAGGTCCGAGGGCCGGACCTCGCCCGGCACCACCCTGCTGGCCAGCACGTCGAAACCCGTTGCGACCCAGGCGGTCAGGAGCCCTTCGGATCGGGTCCGCAAGCGAATGATCGCCGCATCGTCGAGTCGCAGCGCGCGCTCGAGGAACGCGGCGAGATCCCGGCGGTGCTCGGCCCGAAATTGCGCGCCCAGCCACAGGCCGCGGTCGGCTACCTGATCCACCGCTGCAGATACTCCCGATGCTGCGGCGAGAGCCGTACCAGCCGCTCCTCCTCGATGTGGACGGCGGCCAGTTGCGACTCGGCGATGACGGCGGGCTTCGAGTCCGGATCCGCGTTGACCGAACGCACTTCGTAGCCCAGCGTGAAGTCGACCGCCCGCAACCGCTTGGTCCACATCGTCACCTGCAGCGGAGAATCGGCCAGCCGAAGCTGACCCTTGTAGGTGACCTTGACCTCGGCGATGAGCAACCCGATCGTCAAGATGTCGACCTCGAACGCCTCGCGCAGGAACTGCACCCGCGCCTCTTCGAGGATGGTGACCATGGTGGCGTGGTTGATGTGCTGGTACATGTCGATGTCCGACCAGCGCACCAGCACGGGCGCGACGAAGCCGATGCTCAACTCGATGAACCTCTTCCGCTCGTGCGGGTCATGCGACGGATTTGTCGCGCGGCGACGGACAGCGTCGCGAGATCCTTGTCCCCGTTTTCCTGGATCTCAAGGAGCGTCCGTCGGGCCCGCTCGACCCTGGACGCGGACAGGTGCTCCCACTCGGCGATCTTCTCTTCACCGCTTTCGTCGGGCTCCCCCACGGCGAGCACATCGAAGCACAGCGACCGCAGCGAGGCGTAGATGTCGTCACGGATTGCCAAGCGCGCCAACGAGTGCCAGCGGTCCCTGCGGGGCAGCTCGGAGACCGCCGTCAGCAGGCCGTCGGTGCCGAGCCGGTCCATCAGGGCGAAATAGGTGTCGGCCACCTCGGCGGCGTCGATGTCGTTGATGTCGCCGATGTCGATGATGTCGAGCAGGCTGAAGTGGTAGAGCCCGGCGGCCACCGTGTAGGCCAGGTCTTTGGGCGCGCCCTGGGAGGCGAATTCCGCGGCTTCCTTTTCCACGATGGCCTTGTCGTCACCGCGCAGCCATTCCGACATCCGCGGCGTCAGCGCCTTCACTTTGGCGGCGAACCGGTTGATCTCGGCGCCGACCGCCAATGGCTGTGGGCGGTAGTTGAGCAGCCAGCGTCCGGCGCGGTCGATCAGGCGTCGGGTGTCCAGGGTGAGCCGATCCGACAGGGCGACCGGCAGATTCTCCGCGCGGATGCGGCGCCAGATCTCGCTCACGCCGAAGATGGCGTCGGTGGCGACGTAGGTGCGCACCGCGTCGACCGACCCGACCCCGACGTCTTCGGTGATCCGGAAGGCGTAGCTGATGCCGGCGGCGTCCACCAGGTCGTTGATCAGCATGGTGGTCACGATCTCGCGGCGCAGCTGGTGGGTGCGGATCTCGCCGGTGAACCGTTCCCGCAACGGTTTCGGAAAGTACAGGGGCAACCGGGACGCGAACACGTCCTGTTCGGTCAGTTCGGTTTCGAGCATCTCCTCTTTGAGCCCCAGCTTCACGTGCGCCATCAGGGTGCACATCTCCGGTGAGGTGAGCCCGATGCCGGCCTCGGACCGCCGCTGAATCTCCTTTTCCGACGGCAGCGCTTCGAGTTCCCGGTTGATGCCGCGCTCGTCGACCAGGTACTGGATCAGCCTGGCGTGCACCGGAAGCAGGCTGGCCGCGTTCGCGCGGCTGGTGCCGATCAGGTCGTTCTGGTCCTCGTTGTCGGTGAGCACCAGTTGGGCGACCTCGTCGGTCATCGACTCCAGCAGCGGCTTGCGTTCCTCCGGCTTGACCTTGCCGGCGGTGACCAGGGAGTCGATCAGAATCTTGATGTTGACCTCGTGGTCGGAGCAGTCCACGCCGGCCGAGTTGTCCATCGCGTCGGTGTTGATCCGGCCGCCGGCCAGGTCGAACTCGACGCGGCCCAAGGCGGTCACCCCGAGGTTGCCGCCCTCGCCGATCACCTTGGCGCGAACCTGAGAACCGTTGACCCGCACCGGATCGTTGGCGCGGTCACCGACGTCGGAGTCGGATTCGGACTCGGCCTTGATGTAGGTGCCGATCCCCCCGTTGAACAACAGGTCCACCGGCGCCTGCAGGATGGCCTTGATCAGGTTGGGCGGGGTCATCTCGGTGACGTCACCGCCGATGCCCAACACGTCGCGGACCTGGGGGCTGACCGGAATGGACTTGTGCTCCCGGCTGTACACCCCGCCGCCCTCGCTGATCAGCGACGTGTCGTAGTCGTCCCAGGTGGAGCGCGGCAGCTCGAACATCCGCCGGCGTTCCTCCCACGAGGCCGCGGCATCGGGGTCGGGGTCGAGGAAGATGTGCCGGTGGTCGAAGGCGGCGAGTAGGCGGATGTGCTTGCTCAGCAGCATGCCGTTGCCGAAGACGTCACCGCTCATGTCGCCGATGCCGACCACGGTGAAGTCCTCGGTCTGGGTGTCGACGTCCATCTCCCGGAAGTGTCGCTTGACGGCCTCCCACGCGCCCTTGGCGGTGATGCCCATGGCCTTGTGGTCGTAGCCGACCGAGCCGCCGGACGCGAACGCGTCGCCCAGCCAGAAGCCGTAGGACTTGGCGACGTCGTTGGCGATGTCGGAGAACGTGGCGGTGCCTTTGTCCGCCGCCACCACCAGGTAGGCGTCGTCACCATCGCGACGGATGACTTCCGTTGGCGGGTTGACCTTTCCGGTCGCGTGGTCGACGTTGTCGGTGACGTCGAGCAGGCCGGAGATGAACAGCTGATAGCAGGCGACGCCTTCGGCGCGGGTGGCGTCCCGGTCGGCCGCGGCGTCGCCGGTGGGCAACGGTGGCCGCTTGACGACGAATCCGCCCTTGGCCCCGACGGGCACGATGACCGCGTTCTTGACCGCTTGCGCTTTGACCAGACCCAGGATTTCGGTGCGGAAGTCATCGCGACGGTCCGACCAGCGCAGGCCGCCGCGGGCCACCGGGCCGAACCGCAGGTGCACGCCTTCGACCCGCGGCGAATAGACGAAGATCTCGTACTTGGGGCGCGGCAACGGCAGCTCGTCGACCAGCTGAGCGTCCAGTTTGATCGCCAGCACGTTGCGGGCCCGGGCCGAACCCTTGCGTGTCACAAAGTAATTGGTGCGCAGCGTCGCCTGCACCAGCGACGCGAAGGCGCGCAGGATGCGGTCGGTGTCCAGACCCACCAGGGCGTCGATGTCGGCGGCGACCGCGGCGGCGGCCGCCTGCGCGTCACGGCCGGTCGAGGAACTCGGGTTCGGGTCGAACAGCGCCTCGAACAGCGCGACCAGGGACCGCGCGGTCGACGGGTGCTCGTTGAGCACCGATTCGATGTAGGACTGGCTGTAGGGAAAGCTAGCCTGCCGCAAGTACTTTGCGTAGGCGCGCAAGAGCACGACCTGTTGCCAGCGCAGCCCCGCGCGCATCACCAGCTCGTTGAAGCGGTCGATCTCGAGGCGTCCCTGCCAGATCGCGGTGACGGCGTCGGCGAATCGCTCGGCCATCTCGTCGCGCTCGGCTTGCGTCGACGCCGACTCGATGGTCGGGTGCGGGGATATCTTGAACTGATAGATCCACACCGGCAGCCCGTCGGAGCGGGTGACCGTGAACGGCCGCTCCTCGAGCACCACCACGCCCATGCTCTGCAGCATCGGCAGCAGCTGGCTCAGCGAGGCGGTGCGCCCGCCCAGGAACCAGGTCAGCTGGGCGGATCCGTCCTCGCCTTCGAGGAACACCAGCTTGACCGAATTGTCGTGCAGCTCTTTGATGATCGCGATGTGATCGATGGCATCGGCCGGTGTGACGGCCTGCTTGTAGACCTCGGGAAAGGCGTCCGCGTAGTACTCCGCGTCGGCGTGCCCGACGGAGCCTTCGGCGGCGGCGGCGATCAGCCGGTCGGTCCAGGTGCGCGCCGCTTCGCTCAGCATGCCCTGGATGCGGATCCGGTTGTCCTCGGAGACGTCGACCGGCGTGGCGCCGGGGTCATCGGAAGGCAGGCGCACCATGAAATGCATGAGCGCCCACGGTGATTCGCTGACCCGCGCGGTGAATTCCAGGCGGGTGCCGCCGAATTCGTGTACCAGGATGTCTTCGATCTGCAGCCGCACCGCCGTGGTGTAGCGGTCGCGGGGCAGATACACCAGGCAGGAAACGAAGTACTGGAGGCTGTCGGCGCGCAGGAACAACAACGCATTTCGCTGCGGACCCAGATCCACCACCGCTTTGGCCATCGCCAACAACCGTTCGGCGCTGAGCGTGAACAGTTCCGAGCGCGGAACGGTTTGGATGACGTCGAGCAGCAGCTGGCCGGGGTGGATCGGGTCGCTGTCGGCCATCGCCAGCGCCTCGCGGACCCGACGCGAGATCGTGGGGATCTCCAGGACGTCGGCGTTCATGGCGGCAACCGTGAACAGCCCGACGAAGCGGTGCTCGAGCACGCCGCCGTCGGCGTATTCGCGAACGGCGATGGCGTACGGGTAGGCGCCGTAGCGCAGGTAGCTGCCCACCACGGATTGCGCCAGGACCAGCAGCCGGTCGTCGTCGGTCAGCCGGGGGCGCGAGCCGGTGCGGGTGCGCAGCACGCCGAGCCCGGGCGTCCCGTCACCCGAGACGCGGCCGTCGTGCACGTGGCAGCGTTGATAGCCGAGCAGCAGGAAATTCCCGTTGCCCAGCCAGCGCAGCAGGGCCGCGACGTCGTCGCGGTCCGGCGCCGAGAAGCGGTCCTGCGCGTTGGCTTCGACCTGGGCGGCGAGGTCGTTCAGCGCGGCGATCAGGCCCGACGCGTCGCTGGCGACCTGTTGCACGTCGGCGAGAACCCGGGGCAGCAGCCGCTCGACCTCGGTGAGCCCCTTGCTGTCGACGGAAGGCAGGAGCTGCACGTGGATCCACGCCTCGCCGGCGTATTGCGATGCCCCCTCGGGCTTCGCTTCGACGCTGAGCAGATCGCCGGCGGGATTGCGGTGCACGTCGAACACCGGCGTCATGATCGCCGTATAGGGAACGCCGAGCCGATGCAGCAGCACGGTGACCGAATCCATCAGCATGCCGCCGTGGTCGGTGACGACCTGCAGCGCCGGCCCGAACCCGGCGGGGTCCTCCGCGGGGTAGACGGCGACGCGGCTTTCGCCGTCGGGGCGGTGCTGGCCGAGCCGGTAGTGCGCGCTCAGCATGGCCGGGGTGACGATCGCCGCCGGGACCGTCAGGTCGATGGGCCTGGTCTCCGCGCCGCCGGACTGGTCGCTATGCGGACCGCGATAGCTTTCCACATAGGCTTTGGAGATCCACTGGGGAATGTCCTGCTGCTGGGTGAACGTCGTCCATGGCTCGAGGTCCTGTTTGGCTCCGGGATCGATCGTCATGCCGACTGCTCCCAACTGGCGACGGTTGTCACTGCGCTCAAACGCCCCGTTCCCGCGCGGCGGGGGGCAGAGCCGACACTAGTCGCGCGTCAGCTTGCGGTGGGTCACTCTGTGCGGTCGCGCCGCCTCGGCGCCCAGCCGTTCGATCTTGTTTTCCTCGTATGCCCCGAAGTTGCCCTCGAACCAGAACCACTTGGCCTCGTTGTCGTCGTCACCCTCCCACGCAAGGATGTGGGTGCAGGTGCGGTCCAGGAACCACCGGTCGTGCGAAATCACCACCGCGCAGCCGGGGAACTGCTCGAGGGCGTTCTCCAGCGAGCTCAGGGTTTCGACGTCGAGGTCGTTGGTGGGCTCGTCGAGCAGGATGAGGTTTCCGCCCTGCTTGAGCGTCAGCGCGAGGTTGAGCCGGTTGCGCTCGCCGCCCGAGAGAACGCCGGCCGGCTTCTGCTGATCTGGGCCCTTGAACCCGAACGCCGACACGTAGGCCCGCGACGGCACCTCGGTCTGGCCGACGACGATGTGGTCCAGCCCGTCTGAGACGACCTCCCAGACGTTCTTCTTCGGATCGATGCCCGCGCGGGTCTGGTCGACGTAGCTCAGCTTGACCGTCTCGCCGACCTTGACCGTGCCGCTGTCCGGCTCCTCGAGACCGACGATGGTTTTGAACAGCGTGGTCTTGCCGACGCCGTTGGGGCCGATGACCCCGACGATGCCGTTGCGCGGCAGGGTGAACGACAGGTCCTTGATGAGGGTGCGTCCGCCGTAGCCCTTGTCGAGGTGCTCGACCTCGACCACCACGTTGCCCAGCCGCGGACCGACTGGGATCTGGATCTCCTCGAAGTCGAGCTTGCGCGTCTTCTCGGCCTCGGCGGCCATCTCCTCGTAGCGCTGCAGCCGTGCCTTGCTCTTGGCCTGGCGCGCCTTGGCCCCGGAGCGCACCCACGCCAGCTCCTCGGTCAACCGCTTCTGCAGCTTGGCGTCCTTGCGCCCCTGCACCGCGAGCCGTTCGGCCTTCTTCTCCAGGTACGTGGAGTAGTTGCCCTCGTACGGGTAGGCGCGGCCGCGGTCGAGTTCCAGGATCCATTCGGCGACGTTGTCCAGGAAGTACCGGTCGTGGGTGACCGCCAGGATCGCGCCCGCATACGAGGCGAGGTGCTGCTCGAGCCACTGCACGCTCTCGGCGTCGAGGTGGTTGGTGGGCTCGTCGAGGAGCAGCAGGTCGGGCTTGGACAGGAGCAGCTTGCACAGCGCGACGCGGCGGCGCTCACCACCGGACAGGTTGGTCACCGGCTCGTCGGGCGGCGGGCAGCGCAGCGCGTCCATGGCCTGCTCCAGCTGCGAGTCGAGGTCCCACGCGTCGGCGTGGTCGAGTTCCTCCTGCAGCCGTCCCATCTCCTCCATCAGCTCGTCGGAGTAGTCGGTGGCCATCAGCTCGGCGACCTCGTTGAAGCGGTCGAGCTTGACCTTGATCTCGCCCAGGCCCTCTTCGACGTTGCCGCGAACGGTCTTCTCCTCGTTCAGCGGCGGCTCCTGCAGCAGGATGCCGACGGTCGCGTCGTTGGCCAGGAAGGCGTCACCGTTGTTCGGCTTGTCCAGGCCCGCCATGATCCGCAAGACGCTCGACTTGCCGGCGCCGTTGGGCCCAACGACGCCGATCTTGGCGCCTGGATAGAAGCTCAACGTGACGTCGTCCAGGATCACCTTGTCGCCGTGCGCCTTGCGGACCTTCTTCATCGTGTAGATGAACTCAGCCATGCCGCGGTTGTGCCTTTCTGGTCTTGCGGGTATCGGGGGGATCCCCGCGGACCATCCTAGGCACCGCCGGGGGACGGCTAAGCCGAGAGAGGCAGTCCGTCACCGCCCGCGCCGTCGTCGGCCTCGGTGGTGTCGCCGTCGGCGTCCGCCGGTCCGCTCGCCGCGGTGGCATCCGCGGTGGTCGGACCGGTGTATCCGGGCTTCTCGATCCGGACGATCGCGCGCGACACGTCCGGCCCGACGGAGGTCGCCCGCATCTCCAGTGACGAGCGGCGGTTGCCGTCGCGGTCCTCGTACTCGCTGGTGTAGACGTGGCCCACCACGATCACCGGTGCGCCCTTGCCCAGCGCGGCCCCCACCCCGGTGACCAACCTGCCCCAGCAATTGACGTTGATGAACAGCGAGTTGCCGGGCTCCCAGCCGCCCTCGGCCGTGCGCCGGCGCGAATTGCTGGCCACGCGGAACTTCATGACCTCCTGGGTGCCGACCTGCCGTCGCTCCGGGTTGTTGACGATGTGGCCGACGACGGTGAGCGGTGTTTCAAACATGGGTTGATCCCTTTCGATTGCTTTTGTGGCTATGGCTGCCAGTAAGCGCGGCGGCACCGACGGCTCGACGGGACAACGGGCGCCGGCCCACCCGCCCTGTGGACGAAACCGTGACTGTGGATCGATGCTGATATCCGCCGATGATTGGAAGGCGTGGGACGACTACCTGCACTGGCAGACGGCCGACCGGGCCGTGCCCAAGCGGATCAACAGGCTCATCGCGGAGGCTTGCCGGTCGCCGCAGGCGGGCATCGGCAAGCCTGAGCCGCTGAAATACGGGCTCGTCGGCGCCTGGTCTCGGCGAATTACCCACGAACACCGGCTCGTCTATCGGGTCGTCGGCGATGACCTGCAGACCCTCCAGGTCCGGTATCACCACACCTAGTCGGTGGCGGACTCCTCGCGCGCCGGTCCCGACCCCTCGCGCTGCGCCAGCCGGCTCAGCATCGCGTTGTAGGCCGCCAGCTCGGCGTCATCGTCGCGGTCGGCGGCCCGGTCCAATCGTTTGGCGGTGCGACGGTCGCTGCGCGCCCACTGCACCAGCAGCGCCAGCATCACGATCACCAGCGGAAATTCCCCCGCCGACCAGGCGATGCCGCCGCCCAGCCGCTGGTCACCCAGCAGGTCGGTGTGCCAGCTCAGACCCAGCGAGCGGTAGTAGTCGGCGCCGAGCACCTTCTTGGTGCCCATCAACACCACCCCGAAGAACGCGTGCAGCGGTAGCGACGCGAACACCACGGCCACCTTGGCCAGCGGCGGGATCGGTCGCGGCGTCGGGTCCACCCCGATCACCACCCAATAGAACAGGTAGCCGCTCAGCAGGAAGTGCAGGTTCATCGCCAGGTGCCCGGCGTGACTGCTCGCGGTGATGTCGAAGAGGTTGGACAGGTACAACCCGTAGAACCCGGCGACGAACAGCACCGTGGCCACCACGGGGTTGGTGAGGAATCGCGAGAAACGACTGTGCAGCCCGGCCAGCAGCCACTCCCGCATGCCCGGCGGATCGTCGCGCCCCGCCGCGGGCAGCGCCCGCAGCGCCAGGGTGACCGGGGCGCCCAGCGCCAGCAGGATCGGCACCAGCATCGACAGGCACATGTGGACCACCATGTGCATGCTGAACATCGCCGGCATGTAGCGCCCGATTCCCGAGGACGTCACGAACAGCAACGCCGCGCAGCCGAGCAGCCAGGACACGGTCCGGCCCGGCGGCCACCTGTCGCCGCGCCGGCGCAGCCGCACCAGGCCGGCCACATAGAGCGCGGCGAGGACGATGGCCGCGGTGCCGAAGATCAGATCGAAGCGCCAGTCGAAGAGAATGCGTGCCACGGTCGGGGGCCCGTCGAAGTCGTAACCGATCTCGGCTTCGGGGACCGACGGCAGCCGGGCCGGCGGGGGCGGCGGCGCGGTGCGGCTCAGCCCGACGGCGATGCCGAACGTGAGGCCGAAGAGCGCGGCCTCGATCAGCGCCAGCCTGGCCAGCGCGGCGCGTGCCCGCGACGGGCTCGGATCCGCCTGCAGCGCAGCCACACTCACGCGCCGCTGGCGCCAGCCGACGCCACCCAACAGGCATAGCGCGACGAACTTGGCGACCACCAGGCGCCCATAACCGGTGGTGAGCAAATCGCCGGGCTGGACCCGCACCAGGGCGTTGACCAGTCCGCTCAACGCCATCGCCACCCAACACCACAGCGCGATCGACGAGAAGCGCCGCGCCGCCAGGCCGGTGTGGGCGCCGCCACGCAGGGCGTGGGCGAGCAAGGCGAGCAGGCCACCGGCCCACAGGCTGGCGGCGACCAGGTGGATCAGCAGGCCGTTGGTGGCCAGGTCGTGCGAGCCGCCGGCCGACGAATGACCGGTCAGGCCGAGCGGGATCAGCGTCAGCACCGACGCGGCGAGCAACACCGGCGTCCACGACCAGCGCAGCACCGACAGGCTCGCCACCGTGATCACGGCGGCCAGGATCGCGGTCCAGCGCCAGGCCGAGGCGGTGGCGATCAGGCCCGCCAACGACCAGATGCGCGCCGGGCCGATGTCGACGACCGCGCGACCGGACACGTCGGAGATGGTCAGTGGGACCAGTAGGGCCGCACACACCGCCCACACCCCCGACGCCACCGTCCCCAACCGCAGCGCGCGGTAGCCGTCGGCGTCGAGGACGCCGCTGCGTTGCGGCGGCACCAGGAAGGCGGCGAACAGGAACGACCCGACCGCCAGGACCGCGGCGATCTCCCCCGCCGCACGAACGAACGGCAACCCCAGCGTGGTCACCGGGCCCGGGTCGGGCAGGCCCGTCGCGGTCAGCGCGCTTGCCAGCGAGAGCGTCCCGATCCCGGCGGCCGTGCAGCCCGCCAGGGCCGCGACGCCGGCCAGCGCCGGCCACACCAGCGCGCGGCGCTGGGACGAGGCCGCGGTCGTGGCCGTGCCGGCCGGCGGAGCGACGGTCATACACCCAGGGTATGGGCGCGGGTGCCGGCTACCCGGGTCGGCTGCCCAGCCGGTCCTGATGCGCCTTGAGCTCGCGGGCCACGAACTGATCCCGGGCAATGCGTCCGACGTAGTTGGAGTCCCGGAGAATGTCGCGCAATTCGCGCAGGAAGGCGGCTCGCCGTTCGGCCAGGTCCGGGGCGGGGCCGATCAGGTCCTGATCCTCGACAACCTGGCGCGCGGTGGCGAACAACAGCGTCGACACCGATTCGCTGCTGCGGACCCGGGTCTGGGCCACATATTGCCGGCCGACGCCCAGCGCCAAGTCGGTCAGTTCCTGGTGGCCGATGTCGGCCGGGGCGTCGCGCAGCACGTCGGCGACGATCTCGTAGGCCTCGAAGAACACCCGCAGCATCGCGTCGGCCATCAGCGGACGCTTGGCGAACAGCAGCGCGTCGATCTCCTCGCCGCCGGCGGCGACGTGGGCTTGCCAGTTGTCGTGCCACGCCATCTCTTCGGCGATGTGGTCCCGGAAGGTCGCCGAGTCCGCGAAATAGAAGTCGAACTTCAGCAGATCGCGCAGCCGCGTCGCCTGGGCCCAGAACGCCGCCATGCGGTCGCCCTCGGCGTGCCTGGCGTGGGCCAGCGCGAGCTCCACGATCGAGGTCTCCAGGAAGGCGTGGATCACCGAGTTGCGGTAGAACGCGGCGGCGTGCTGGTGTTCGGGCGCGATGTGCCACACCGGCTCCCGGCCGCCGTCGACCCGGGTGATGGGGTGCCCGTTGGACAGGGCGTCGACCGCCGCCCGGACACCGTCGTGCGAGCGCAGGCGCAATGCGCTGGTGGACATCGGATTCTGTTTGCGTTCCAGATAGTCCAGCGAGTCCTGCAGCGTGTGGTGCAGCTGGCCCAGCGTCAGCGCCGCGCCGCGCGTGGTCAACAGCAGGGCGCACACCAGACCCGTCGCCGTCACCGGCGTCGCCTGCAGGATCCGCCAGGCGACCTCGAACGACATCTTCTGCAGGGCAAGCCGTTTGGCGTCCGGGTCCTGCGTCAGCGGGCCGTGCGGGGCGCCGAGGTACTGGCGCATCGACACCGCTTCGGGGAACCGGACGTAAATCTTGCCGTAGTTGCGTTCGCCCTGCGCCCTGATGAAGTTGTACAACCAGCCAACACCCTCGGGGGTCTTCTCCCCACCTCGGGCGTAGGCGGCGTATTCGGCGGTCTCGTGCAGCTGGTCGAAGCTGATCGAAACCGGTTGCAGCAGAATGTCTTCACTGCGCCCATCCAGGTACGCGTCGGCGACGTAGGCCAGCAGACCGAGCTTGGGCGGCAGCATCTTTCCGGTCCGCGAGCGGGTGCCCTCGATGGACCAGCTCAGGTTGAACCGCTTTTCGACGATGTAGCCGACGTATTCGCGCAGCACGTACTTGTACAGCTGGTCGTTGCCGATGTTGCGGCGGATGAAGATGACACCGGAACGCCGCAGCAGTGGCCCCATCGCCCCGAACGACAGGTTGATCCCGGCGAAGACATGCACCGGCGGTAACCGGTTCTCCTGCATGGCCACCGGCACCACGGCGCCGTCGATATAGGACCGATGGGAAAACAACAGCACCGCCGGGTGGGCTTCCAGGCCGGTGCGCATCGCGGCGACCTGGTACTCGTCGTAGTCGATCTCGGGATCGAACCCGCGGCTGATCATCCTGCCGAGCACCGAGACCAGGTCGACCGACGCCCTGCTCCACCCGGTGGCGAGTTCGTCGAGCATCTTCCCGGCCTCGTCGACGGTAGCGCCCGGGATCTTTGCCAGGCCGGCGCGAAACCGGTTGGACGCCAAGATCTCCGGCTTCACCAGGCGTGGCGACTTGTACTGCGGCCCGAGGATCCGGTACTCGACGCGTTCCATCGCCAAGATCGCGCGGCGGATCACGAATTGGGCGAAGTCGCTCTTGTCGTCCCCGACGGTGGTGTCACGCCACTGCCGGCGGAGTTCGGAGACCGTGGCCGATTCGCCGGCCACCACCCGCGCCCGCTGGGGTGCGTCGCGCAGGATCTGGGCCTGCATGCGTTGGTTGGGGTGGTAGGGATCCCGGCCGGGCAGCAGGCCGGTCAGCCTCGCGAGACGCCCGCGATCCGGCGGGGGTAGCCAAAACACCCGCACCGGCACGATCGAACGGTCCTCCCCCGACTCGAGCTGCTCGGCCAAAGATGTCATCGCTTCGGGCGGCGCGTCGAGCGCGGGCAGCGTGACCAGGTCGAAGTTCGCGCCCGGGTGGGCGGCACGCCGTTGATCCAGCCACGTCGTGACCAGTTCCATTTCGATCGGCGAGGCCATCGACGCCAATACCAGCGAGTCGGTTTCGGCGAGGATGGCGCTGGTATCTGCCGCCGGTTCGGTCATGGATGCCCTCGGGGCGGCGATTCCGGTGATTCGGCGCCGACGGTTCCGTCCGCGGCGGGCTGTTGCACCTCACCGTCCTTGAGAGCAACCTCGGATGCGTTCGGATTCGCCTTGGGCGCAGCCTTTTTCGCGGGGGACTTGCTCGCCGCTTTGGCCGGGGCCTTTTTCGCGGCGCCCTTTTTCGCGGCGGCCTTCTTGGCGCCGGGCTTCTTGGCGGTGGTCTTGGCGGCCCGGCTGCGGGCTTGGGCGGCCGCCTTCTTTTCGGCGTACAGGTCGACCTCGGGCAGTTCGCCGACGGGCCAGTTGGCGAGCGTGTCCAGATACAGCTGACGCACCTCTTCGATGCGCTCGGGGAGCGTGTCAACTGTCCAGTCCTGCACCGAGATCGGAGGAAAGACCGCGACGTCGACCGTGCCGGGGTTGATGATGGCCGAGTTCCTGGCGGCAACGAGCTCGGCATTGCGGATCACGATCGGGACGATCGGAATGCCCGCGGCCATCGCGAGGCGGAACGGCCCCTTCTTGAACGGACCGACCTCGGTGGTGTCGAGCCGGGTGCCCTCCGGGGCCATCAAAATGGAAAGCCCGTTCTTGGCCCTCTCCTCGACCGTGCGCATCGTCTCGAGCGCGGAGGCCGAGTCGTCCCGGTCGATGAACACCCCGTCCAGGGCCTTACCGAGCAGGGCCATGATCGGGTTCTTCTGCAGCTCCTTCTTGGCCACGGCGACCCAGTTGTCGTTGACCAGCGCTCCGGCGATGACGGGGTCAACCTGGTTGCGGTGGTTGTAGATAAAGACGGCCGGACGCTGCGCGGTCAGGTTCTCTTTCCCGACGACATTGAGATGCACTCCGGTGGTCGCGAGCACCGTTTGGGAGAACACGGAGGTGAAGAAATTGGCGCCGCGCCGCCGGCTTCCGGTCAGCACACCCATCGCCACCGCCCCGGCCCCGACGGGGACGATCGAGCCGAGCCCGGCAAGCGTGCGCACCTGGCGCCGCAGGCCCACCGGACCGCGGCTGCTGAACCGCAGGATCGGCCAGCCGCGGCGCTTGGCCACCGCCGCCATCTTGCCTTCGGGATTCGTCGGCCGCGGATTGCCGACCAGATACATCAGCGCGACGTCCTCGTCGCCGTCGGCGTAGAAGTAGCTGTCCTTGAGATCGATGTCGTGCTCGGCCGCAAAGCGTTGCACCGCAGCGGCTTTGCCCGGACCCCACAGGATCGGCTTCTGGACACCGCCGGTGAGTATGCCGTCTTCGGTGGTCTCGAATTTGTTGGTGAGCGTGTTGGGGATGCCGAGGAACCGCGCGACCGGATTGACCTGGATCGTCAGCGCCGACGAGCTGAGCACCACGGTGTGCCCGCGGGCCATGTGGGCGCGCACCAGCTCGCGCATCTCGGGGTAGATCCGCGACTCGATGCGCTGGACGAACAGCCGCTCGCCGATCTCGTCCAAGTCATCGATCAACCGGCCCGCCAGCGCCGCGGCGGCCTTGCCGATGAGGTCCTCGAACTCGATGCGCCCCAGGGTGTGGCTCAGGCCGGCCTGGACCATGCCGAGCAGTTCCCCCACGCCCATGTCGCGGCGCAGCAGCCGCTCCTGGGTCAGGATGACCGCGGTGAACCCGGCGACCAAGGTGCCGTCCAGGTCGAAGAACGCGCCGATTTTCGCGCCGGCGGGGCTGGCCATGATCTCGGCCACCGAGCCGGGCAGTCGCATGTCCGCCCCGCTTTCCGGGGTGTCGTCGGCCCGCTCTTTGGATGCGCTCATGAGCCCGACGCCGATCGAGACGACACGGCCGACTCGGTGAACGAGGCGGGGACCGCGCGCGGCGGCGGATCACCGGCCAGCGCCAGGATTTCGTCGAAACCGTCGAGCAGGCACTGGGCGAACAGCGCGTCGTTGCGTACCGAGGCCCTGTCGTAGCGCACGGTGATGGTGCACCACCCGCCACGCGAGATCAACACCACCATCATCGCCACGCCCGGCAGCGGACCGATACCATACTGCCGCAAGACTTTTGCGCCCGCGAGGTAGGTGTCTCCCGGAAAGACGGGCAGATTGCTGGCCTGCACGTCCGAACCGATCACCGAGCCGGTGAGGCCCTCCAGCACGGCGGTGGGCAAGACGCTGAGCACCGGCGCAAAAGAACCGATGATGTTCATCGCGGGCTCGTCGCGGCGCTGGGTCATCTGCGCGCGGATCTTCTTCATGCGGGACACCGGGTCGACGGTGCCGATCGGCGCGGCCAGGTTGACACCGGTGAACCGGTTGCCGCCGGCGTTGTCCGCTTCGGCCCGAAGGTTGACCGGCACCGCCATCGGCAGCGTGCTGATCGGCACGCCGAACGCCTCGTGGTACCGGCGCAAGGCTCCACACAGCCCGGCGAGGTAGGCGTCGTTGATCGATCCGCCGCCGGCTTTGGCGGCCCTGTGCAGGTCGGAGAGCGGGATGTCGATCGCCTCGGTGCGGGTGGTCAGGCTGCGCCGACGCAGCAGCGGCGACGGCTCGGCGGCCCGGTTGAGGACCCGCATGCCCGACATGGCGTATCCGACGATTCCCGAGACGGTGGCCGCCGGTTCCAGCACCGCGCGCCCGGCCGCTGACACCGCCCCCGACAGCGCACCCAGGACGCCGCCGACCACAGCGAGCGGGAGGTGGTTAATGCCTTGGCGCATCAGGTCATTCGACGTCAGGTCTTGCGGGATGGGCAGCGGCAGCGTCGGCTTCGCGGGCGGGTCGCGCTCGAGGTCATAGATCTCGGCGAACATCTGGACCCCGCCGACGCCGTCGGTGACGGCGTGGCTGACATGCAACAGAGTCGCCGCCTTCCCGTCCGCCAAGCCCTCGACCAGGGTGGCCGTCCACAGCGGCCGGGAGATGTCCATTGGTGATTGCAGGTTGACCTCGGCGAGGTCGAAGACGTCACGCAGGGTGCCGGGTTCGGACACGCGCACCCGGCGCACATGGAAATCCAGGTTGAAATCGGGATCGACCACCCAGCGCGGCGCGGCCGTCGGCAACGTCGGGACGACGACCTTCTGCCGCAGCCGCAGCACCCGCCGGGAGGCGTTCTCGAACCGGGCCCGGAACTGCTGCCAGTCCGGTGTGGTGTCCAACAGCTCCAGCGCCATGATCCCCGAGCGGGTGCGGGGATTCGCTTCGCCCCGGTGCATGAGGTAGTCGACCGGCCCAAGCTCGTCGGACAGTTTGATCGCCTCGACGGACTCAGTCATGGTCATCAACTCGACGAACCAACCTTGTCACCGTCGATCACGCTCCCGCCTTGGTCCGCGAACCCTGATGGTCACCACAACGCTAGTCGGGTTACCCCGCTGGTGAAAGGAGATGCGAGGACTGCAGCGCGCGCTCAGCCGGCCGTCAGCTGGCGGAAGTGGCCGACAGCGGCAGCGAATCCAGGACCGAGCTGACGCGCCGCCCGTAGACGACACCCAGGAAGTCGGCGACCGCGTCGGCGGCCAGCCGCGACCGAACCGTCGGGGTGATGTCGAAAGCGTGATGCGCGTTGGCGAGTTCGGCGTGCGCCACCGTGGCGGCACCGGCCCCGCGCAGCGCCGCGCAGAAGGCGCGGGCCTGGCCACTGGGAACCAGTTCGTCTTTCTCACCGTGCAGCACGAAGAACGGCGGCGCGTCGGGGTGCACATAGGAAATCGGCGACGCCGCGGTGAACCGCTCCGGCTCGTCGGCGTAGCGGGCCTTCACGACGAACTGCTCCAGGAACGGCAGCATCAGTTCGTGCATGTTGTCGAAGTCGGTGAAGTCGTAGACGCCGTAGTAGGGGGCGACCGCTTGGACGGTGGTGTCGGCGTCTTCGAAACCGGGCTGAAAATCGGGGTCGTTCGGGGTGAGCGCCGCCAGGGAGGCCAGGTGCCCGCCCGCGGACCCGCCGGTGATCGCGATGAAGTCGGGGTCGCCGCCGTAGTCGGCGATGTTCTCCCGGACCCATGCGATCGCCCGCTTGACGTCGATGAGATGCGCGGGGAAGGCGCTGCGCGGGCTCTTGCTGTAGTCGATCGACACGCAGATCCAGCCGAGTTGAACCATGCGGCTCATCAGCGTGTAGGCCTGCGGGCGCCTGCCGTTCAGCGCCCATGCCCCGCCCGGCACCTGGATGAGCACGGGCGCCCGGCACCCGGGGGCCAGGTCGTCGCGCCGCCAGATGTCGAGCAGGTTGTCGCGGCCGCGGGGGCCGTAGGAGATGTCGGAAGTCTGTGCCGCATACCGGCGGTGGGGCCCGGGCCTGCCCAACAGGCCACTGCGGGGGGCACATACGGTCCCGACGGTGGTCGGGTGGCATACCTGTTCACGGAAGCCGGGGCCGAAGGCCTCCTCGAGCGCGGTGGTGAGGGTTTGATCCGCCCGCTGGGCGGCCAACGTCTTGCCGACCCGTCCGATCGACGGATGCGCGACCCGCGACAGCGCATGACCGGTGACGACGTGCGGCGGGAATTCGGTGAAGAGCCAGCCGGTGAAAAAGCCCAGCGCGAGTGGGCCGCCTCGCAGCAGCAGGCTGCCGGCCCGATAGGCGACTTTGGCGTCGGCCGCCAGGCGTGATGCCTGGGCGCCGGCCCACGAACAGCGCGAAGTCAGGTCACTGGCCACGCTCATGACAACGTCACCTCTCGACGTCAGGCACACGCCTCGCTGCGGTTAACGGCCGATTGCCGGCCGATGTTGTACGTGTGTCGAGGTCCATCACGATAACCGATAAACGCGGCGCGGGAAGGCTTTTCGTGCGCGTGGCGGCGGGGAATCGGGCCGGGGGGTGCGGTTGGATAGACTGACCTGCACATTGCCTCCGTAGCTCAGGTGGATAGAGCAAGGGCCTTCTAATCCCTAGGTCGCAGGTTCGAATCCTGCCGGGGGCGCAGGCAGGCAAATCCGCGGGCGGCGCAGGGAATCCCGCTACGTCGGCAGCACGTGACGACGGGGTGGCCCCGGCCTTACAGCACAGGTGATCAGCAGCCGACCGGACCGCCGCCCGCCGGGCAGGTGGGTATGTCAATGGGTAAGCAGCTCACCGACGTCGTTGCGACGGCGAATGCGAGGACCAGCGCGAACAGAACTTTCTTCCCCCTGGTCATAACCGGAAAGCGTATGCCCGGCCGGCATTCCCCGCGGTGGTGTTTGGCAGAAACGGCAGAAAATCCCGCCGGAGCGGGGCGGCCGGGCGTGACCAAAACCTGTTGCGCCACTTGCCGTTGTGAGGTCAGTGGGCCGCGACATACTGCCGCCCAGCTTCTCGCTTTCAAGTAAGAGCGGGATTGCGCGGAGCCGGACGCGTCATGCGTCGCCGCACCGGTCGGACATTCCCGGTCGATTGGCGCGGTGATGCAGGTCACGACGCTATTTAGGGGGGAAATCAACGGCCACAGAACGCACCGTTAGAACCGGCGGTAATGGCTATTCGGCCCGACCGCATACCACCGGACGACCGGGCTTGGTCAAAGTGACTATCCAAAGTTTGCAGATTCAGTATTCTGGGAGAAGCGTGTCGTGACGAGCAGTTGACGCCCTCGGGGAGATCATTAGTTAGGGCGTCTTCTCTTCGAGGGGTTGGCGATATATGGCGTCGAATGACTGGCAGCCGGTAGTCCGTGTCGGAGAGCCGAGGTTCATAGCCGGCGTAGGAAGTCGAATCAAAGTCGAAGTGAAAACGAGGGGCTGGCTGAGCCGAGATTGGCGATGTTACTTCGGATCTCAGGTATCACAGCAGCAACTCGACGCGCGGTATTCCTCCTATCCGTGCTGGGACGAAGTCCAGCGGATCGAGGGCTCCTGCTCGGAGAATGAGGCGGAGCGCTACATCGAAATGATCGATGCGGCAATCCATTACGCCAACATCAAGTTGCGTAGCAATGCCACGCCGAGGACCGTCCTCCAGGGGGCGGGCTTCGATCAGCGGGCGTGTGCGGTGCGTGAGCGTCAAGCCGAACTCGACGAGCTGGCCAAGAAGTTGGCGAAACCGGAGTCCTAGTCTCCCGCATGTCCGCCCGGGTCCCAGGGCCCAATGGCCGGGCAGGTCATGCGTTTGCGCAGGTCATTCCGGAAATTGGACGAAGAGTCCCAGAAGTTGCAAATAACGTTTTCATAAACACAGCATTGTAGATTCCGACTTCCCCGTCGCACCGGCAAAGATTGGCGCGGCGCACCGCTTCGGGCCCGGCGAACTCGGCTCGGCGGTGAATGGCGTCCAACCGCCGAGACGTCCAATACGACCGATCGCCGATGTTCTTCGTAGCGCCCTTTCTCGCGCGTCCGTCGGTAATCGCGCTCACACCGGCCGAGCCGGACAACCGGCCGCGCAGTACCCTTACCTCGCCCGTCACTCCGCCGCCGAACGAACCGGCGGGCAGACGGTCCCGCAAACCAAACCCCAAGCCGGAGGTGCCCGACATGGCCCAGTCCGATCTGGTGTTGCTCGATATCGACAACCGCGTCGCGCTCATCACGGTCAACGATCCCGACCGGCGCAACGCGGTGACCGCCGAGATGTCGGGGCTGCTGCGCGACGCCGTCGAGCGGGTCGAAGCCGATAACGACGTGCACGCGGTGGTGGTCACGGGGGCCGGCAAGGCGTTCTGCGCGGGAGCCGACCTCAGCGCCCTGGGCGCCGCCGGCGGCGGGGCGGCCGAAACCGGCCTGCAGCAGCTGTACGACGGCTTCATGGCCATCGGTAGTTGCCGGCTGCCCACCATCGCCGCCGTCAACGGGGCGGCCGTCGGCGCCGGTCTGAATCTGGCCCTGGCCGCCGACGTGCGCATCGCCGGACCCGCGGCGCTGTTCGATGCGCGGTTCCAGAAGCTGGGGCTCCACCCGGGCGGCGGTGCGACGTGGATGTTGCAACGCGCGGTCGGGCCGCAGGCCGCCCGCGCGGCCCTGCTGTTCGGCATGCGCTTCGACGCCGAGGCCGCGGTGCGCCATGGCCTGGCGCTCAGTGTCGCCGACGATCCGGTGGCCGCGGCGCTGGAGCTCGCCGCCGGGCCGGCGGGCGCGCCGCGCGAGGTCGTGCTGGCGACCAAGGCGACCATGCGCGCCACCATCAGTCCGGGTTCGCTGGACCACGAGCAACACCAGCAAGCCATGCGCGCCGAGCTTGGGCCGCAGGCGCACTCGATCCAATCACCCGAATTCGCACAGCGATTGGCCGCCGCGCAACGCAGGTAGCCGGCGGACCGACGGGTCACAAATCGAGCAGCGCGATTTCGGGTGACTCGATCAGATCCCGTAACTCACAGACGAATTGGGCCGCCTGTGCGCCATCAGCGATGCGATGGTCGAACACACAGGTCAGCGACATCGTCGGGCGCACCACGATCGCGGCGCCGAGGGCCACCGGTCGCGGCTTGATCGCTCCCATCCCGAGGATGGCCGCTTCGGGGTGGTTGATCATTGGTACGCCATCGTCCACACCCAGCGCCCCAAAGTTCGAGACGGTGAACGTCGAGCCCCGCAACTCACCCGGCGTCAGGGTACCCGCACGTGCGCCGGCGATCAATTCTGCTGCGCGAGCGGCCAATTCGCGGGTGGTCTTGGCGTGGGCGTCGGCGAGGACCGGGACGAGCAGACCGCGTTCGGTGGCCGTGGCGATGCCCAAATGCACTCGGTGTTCGACGCGCAGCTGCGGACCCTGCGGGGACTCCACCCAGGCCGAATTCAGGATCTCGTTGTGCCGCAACGCGATGACCAGCAGCCGCAAGGTCAGCACGAAGGGTGTGATCTTCTGGTCCGTCGCGCCGAGTCGATCGGACAGCCGCACCAACTCGGTGCAGTCCACCTCGACGGTGACGTTCGCCGCTGGAATCTCCTTGTGCGACAGGGCCATTTTCTCTGCCATCCGGGCCTGCACGCCACGAACCGATCGCACATCGGCGCCGTTCCCGGTCCCGCCGGCCGCCGACAGCACGTCCTCGCGGGTGATGACGGCACCGGGGCGGTGCGGTAACGAGGCCAGGTCGACCATCAATTCTTTGGCCAGTTTGCGCACCGGAGGGGCGGCCAGCGGGCGGCCGCTCCGCCGGCTGCTGTCGACGCCGGCATCGGCGCCATAGCCGACCAGTGTGGGCGGCGCCGTTTCAGCCGCCGGTGGGTCGTCGCTGCGCGGTGTCGTGTCGATCTGCACCAGCACCTCCCCCACCTTGAGCACATCGCCTTCGGCGCCGTTGGTTTCGACGACCCGTCCGGCGTGCGGGCTGGGGATCTCGACCTCGGCCTTGGCGGTCTCCACCGTGCACAACACCTGGTTGAGCTCGACGTCGTCACCCACCGCGACGTTCCAATGCGTCACCGTCACCTCTTCCAGCCCCTCGCCGAGGTCGGGGACCCGAAACGGCTTGACCCGCTCCTGCGCGGACGGGGCGCTCACGGCTGTTCCAAGGCGCGCTCGGCGCAGTCCAGCAGCCGGTCGGGGCCGGGCAGCCACCACTTCTCCAACCGCGCAGGCGGGTAGGGGGTGTCAAACCCGCACGCGCGCAACACCGGCGCCTCCAGCTCGTAGAACATCTCCTCCTGGATGCGGGCGGCCAGCTCCGCGCCGAACCCCAGGCTGCGGGGTCCCTCGTGCATCACCACGCAGCGCCCGGTCCGGTGGATCGACGCGGCGACGGTGTCGAAGTCCAGGGGCACCAACGAGCGCAGGTCGATGACCTCCAGGCTCCAACCGCGTTGGCGCTGAGCCTCTTCCGCCGCGCCCACGGCGGTGCCGACCAGGCTGCCGTAGGTCACGACGGTGACATCGGTGCCCTGCCGGCGCACCATCGCTCGCCCGATCGGTGGTGCGGGCCGGGAGGCGTCGACCACGCCGCGGCCCTGGTAGCGTCGCTTCGGTTCCAGGTACATGACCGGATCCGGGCAGGCGATCGCGTGGCGCAGCAGCCAATACGCGTCGGCGGGGCTGGAAGGCACCACCACCTTCAATCCGGCGGTGTGCGCCCAGTACGACTCGGTGGAATCCGAATGATGCTCTGCGGCACCGATCCCCCCGAACGACGGGATGCGGACGGTCACCGGCATATTGATCTCGCCGCGGGTGCGGGTGCGGTATTTGGCCAGGTGGCTGACCACCTGGTCGAAGGCCGCATAGGAAAACCCGTCGAACTGAATCTCGGGCACGGGCACGAATCCGCGCAGCGCCAGCCCCACCGCGATCCCGATGATGGCGGACTCCGCCAGCGGCGTGTCGAAGCAGCGGCTCTCGCCGAACGCCTCGGCCAGTCCCTCGGTTGCCCGGAACACCCCACCGGCGACGGAGACGTCCTCGCCGAACACCAACACCCGGTCGTCGGCCGCCATCGCGTCGTGCAGGGCCCGGTTGAGCGCTTGGACCATGGTCAGCGACTGCGCACCGAGGGCAACGTTTTCCACTGCCGCCGTGAGTGTTTCGTCGTGGCCGGTGGGACGATCAGCGAGCTGAGTCATTGACGCCTCTCAATCGCTTCGGTCGAGTTCGGCTCGCAGCTGCTGTCGCTGTGCCTGCAGTCCCGGCGTGATTTCGGCGTACACCGAGGTGAACACCTCGTCGATGTCGAAATCGGGCGCATCGACCACCGCGTCGCGCAATTCGGTGCGCATCCGCTGTGCGCGGCCAATGACCCGTTCCTCCAAGCGTTCCGACCACAGGCCCTGGGCCCGCAGGTAGCAGCGGTACCGCGCGATCGGGTCCAGCGCCGCCCAGTGATCGACCTCGTCCTGCGTCCGGTATCGACTCGGGTCATCGGAGGTGGTGTGTGGGCCCATCCGGTAGGTGATCGCCTCGATCAATGTCGGGCCGCCGCCGGCGCGGGCACGGGCGGCGGCCTCGGCCGTCACGGCGTAGCAGGCCAAGACGTCATTTCCGTCTACTCGGACTCCGGGCATGCCGTAACCAATCGCCTTGTGCGCCAGCGACGGTGCGGCGGTCTGTTTGTGGATCGGCGTCGAGATCGCCCACTGGTTGTTCTGCACGAGGAACACGCAGGGCGTGGTGAACACGGCGGCGAAGTTCAGCGCCTCGTGCACGTCTCCCGTGCTGGTGGCGCCGTCACCGAGGAAGGCCAGCGTCACCGAATCTTCGCCCAGCCGTTGCGCGGCCATCGCGGCGCCCACGGCGTGCAGGGTCTGGGTGCCGATCGGAATCGAGAGCGGGGCGCAGCACTTCTTGGTGAATTCCAGGCCGCCATGCCAGGTTCCGCGCCACACGGCCCCGACGTGCCCGGGCGGGATGCCGCGCACCAAAAAGGCGCCCAGCTCGCGATATTGGGGGAACAACCAGTCGGTTTTGCGCAGGCACGCCGCCGCACCGATCTGGGCGGCTTCCTGACCGCGGCACGACGCAAAGAGCGCCAGTTCGCCTTGGCGCTTGAGGTTCACGAATTCGGCGTCGAGTTCCCGGGTGATCACCATCAGCTCGTAGAGCCAACTCAGCGTCTCCGCGGGAAGGTCGCGGCCATAACGGCGTTCGGGTGTCGGCGAGCCATCGGCGGCCACGAGTTGGACCGGCTCGAGGTCGACCGCCATGGGCATCGAAGACATCTGCGCCACACCGCCTCCCTCGCTGGGTGCCGCGTGGCCCCGCGAGCCACAGCGGGTCACAGCAAACGGTCAGCCGAGACCTACCGCGAGCGGAAGTCGATCGCCAGCTACACGAAAGGCTTCGCTCGCCGCGACACTGGCGTATTTCCCATTATGCCCTCAAATGAGAAGACACCGCGTTGATTGCGAAGACTGCGGAGCGTGTCGCGCGAGCCCCAAACGACGTGTCGCTGCACAGCCATCAAACGGTCAGCCGGGGACGGTCTCACCCGCCCTGCGCAACGTCATCTGCGCGTGCTTGAGCACCGGCGAGTCGACCATCTGTCCTTCGAAGGCGAAGACCCCGCGCTCGCTGCGCGCGGCCGCCAGCACCCGTCGCGCCCAGTCCAGCCGGTCCTCGCTGGGGCGATACGCCTCGCGCACCACCGGGATCTGGCTCGGGTGGATACACACGGTCCCGCCGAACCCCAGCGCGACGGCGTCCTCGGCCTCGGCCCGCAAGCCGTCGAGGTCGCGGATATCCAGGTGGACCGCATCGAGCGCCACCCGGCCGAAGGCGGACGCGTTGAGCAGCGCCGTCGACCGCACATGGTGGGCGACGTCCCGGTACGTGCCGTCGGCCCAGCGGCTGGAGCTACCACCGAGCGTGGCGACCAGGTCTTCGGCGCCCCACATCAGCGCAACCGTGCCCCGGGCCGCCGCGATTTCGGTGGCGAAGACCGCGCCGCGCGGCGTCTCCAGCAGCGCGATCACCTCGCGCGGCGCCAACGCTTCCACCTGCGCCGCCGATTCCGTCTTGGACAGCATCACCGTGGTGTAGGCGGTCGCGGCCAGGGCCTCGAGGTCGCGGGGGTATTCGTCGGTGTCGGCGGCGTTGATGCGCACAACGGTGCGCTCGGGGTCCAGCGGCGTCTCCTGCAACGCCTTGCGGGCGGCGGGCTTGTCCGCCTCGGCCACCCCGTCCTCGAGGTCGAGGATCACCACGTCGGCCGCGGCCGCGGCCTTCGCGAAACGTTCGGGCCGGTCGGCCGGGCAGAACAGCCATCCGGGGCCGGCGGCGTGCAGGTTCACTTGGCCTCCTGGTTGGACGGGCGTTTCTGGACCAGCGTGGTGCGCGCGGCGCGCGCGACGACGTCGCCGTGCTGGTTGCGTCCGGTGTGCTCGAGGGTGACGATGCCCTCGCCGGGCCGGCTCTTCGATTCCCGCTTGGCCGTGCACACGGTTTCGGCGTACAGGGTGTCGCCGTGGAAGACGGGTTTGGGGAAGGACACCTCGGAGAAGCCGAGATTGGCCACGATGGTGCCGAGCGTCAGCTGCGACACCGACAGTCCGACCACGGTGGAGAGGGTGAACATGGAGTTCACCAGGCGCTCGCCCCGAAAGCCCGGCTGCTCGGCCGCCCAGGCCGCGTCGAGGTGCAGCGACTGGGTGTTCATGGTCAGCGTGGTGAACAAGACGTTGTCGGCTTCGGTGACCGTGCGGCCGGGGCGGTGCAGGTACGTGGTGCCGATCTCGAACTCTTCAAACCACAAGCCCCGCTGGACAACCGACTTGCCGCCCTCGTTGCCGTCCGTCATGACAGTCCGAGCGATCGCGCGATGAGCATCAGCTGCACCTCGGTGGTGCCCTCACCGATTTCGAGGATCTTGCTGTCGCGGTAGTGACGCGCCACCGGGTACTCGTTCATGAAGCCATAGCCTCCGTGGATCTGCGTTGCGTCGCGGGCGTTGTCCATCGCCGCTTCCGACGCGATCATCTTCGCGATGGCCGCCTCCTTCTTGAAGGGCTTGCCCGCCAACATCTTTGCAGCGGCATCGTAATACGCCGTGCGGGCGACGTGGGCACGCGCTTCCATTCGCGCGATCTTGAAGCTGATCGCCTGGTACGAGCCGATCGGCTGGCCGAACGACTGACGTTCCTTGGAATACTTGACGCTCTCGTCGACGCAGCCCTGCGCCGCCCCCGTCGCCAGCGCGGCGATCGCGATGCGGCCCTCGTCCAGGATCGACAGGAAGTTCGCATAGCCCCGTCCACGCTCGCCCAGCAGGTTCTCCTCCGGGACCCGGGCGTCGGCAAAGCTCAGCGGATGAGTGTCCGACGCGTTCCAGCCCACCTTGCTATAGACCGGTTCGACGGTGAAACCCGGTGTGCCGCTGGGCACGATGATCGTCGAGATCTCTTTCTTGTCTCCCCCGACGCTGCCGGTGACCGCGGTGACCGTGACCAGTGAGGTGATGTCGGTGCCCGAGTTGGTGATGAACTGCTTGCTGCCGTTGATCACCCACTCACCGCCCTCGAGGCGGGCGGTGGTGCGGGTCGCGCCCGCGTCGGAGCCCGCGCCGGGCTCGGTGAGCCCGAAGCCGGCCAGCGCCCGGCCGGCTGTCAGGTCCGGCAGCCACCGGGTCTTCTGCTCCTC
Source organism: Mycobacterium sp. 5-140-3-2 (assembly GCF_035666375.1). Lineage (NCBI taxonomy): Bacteria > Bacillati > Actinomycetota > Actinomycetes > Mycobacteriales > Mycobacteriaceae > Mycobacterium > Mycobacterium sp. 5-140-3-2. The sequence continues at coordinate 1,555,426 of NZ_CP142025.1, read as the reverse complement.
GGTACCGAACCGGTAGATGGGCATCGAGCCCAAACCCACACCGGCTTCGAGCGTGATCGCCACCGACTGGTCGACCTTGCCGAGTTCCTCGAGCGCCAGCGACAGCGCGAAGTAGTCGCCGCCCATGCCGCCGTACTCCTCGGGGAACGGCAGGCCAAACAGGCCCATCTCCCCCATCTTCGCGACGACCTCGTACGGAAAGCTGTGCTCCTCATCGTGTTTGGCCGACACCGGGGCCACCACGGTGCGCGCGAACTCGGCGACCGTGTCGCGCAGGTCCTCGTATTCCTTGGGGAGGGTCCCCGCGGTTATGGATGTGGTCATGTCTCGTCCTTGCTTTCTTCTTCCGGGATCAGCCGGGCCAGCACCTGATCCACGGTCACCTGATCACCCACGGAGACCAGCACCTCCACCTGCCCGGAAACGGGTGCGGCCAGCGAGTGTTCCATCTTCATCGCCTCGACGACGACCACCACGTCGCCTTCGGAAACGTCGGTGCCGGAGGGGGTTTGGACGGCGATCACGCTGCCCGGCATCGGACTGAGGATCTCGGCCCGCTGCGCGCCCGCGGCGCGATGGATCTTGTTCTCCTCGGCCTCGCGCAGGTGCCAGGTGCCCCGCTCGTCGGCGATCCACAGGTGCCGGTCGGCTTCGGCCCACCGGTAGTCGCGGCGCAGGCCGTCGATCACCGCGCTCATTCGTGCCGGCTCGACTTGCACAGCGGCCGAACAGGTTTCCCCGTCGCCGACCTGCACCGTGGCGGCCTCGGGAAGCCCCCACACCGACACGGTCTCGCTGCGCAGCGGGGTGCGCATGTCGGTGCGAACCGGCGCCGCGCTGCCGCCCACGCGCCATCCCGTGGGCGCCGCCCAGGGATTGCCGGCGAAGTGGCGCGCCCGCGACGCCAGGGCCGATTGCCGATAGAGCCCGGCCGCCGCGAGCACGTCGTCGGGGGCGGGCAGCGGCGCGAAGTCCGCCAATCGCTCGTCCAGCAGGGCGGTGTCCAGGTCGCCGGCGCGTACCCGCTCGTCGGCGAGCAGGAACCGCAGAAATTCGATGTTGGTTTGCACGCCCAGGATCGCGGTTTGGCTCAGCGCCCGGTCGAGTATCGCCAGCGCCTCGTCCCGGTCGGCCCCGTGGGCGATCACCTTGCTCAGCATCGGGTCGTAGTCGCTGCCGACCAGCGTGCCGGGCAGCAGCGACGAGTCGACCCGCACGCCGTCGCCGGAGGGTTCGAAGACCCGCAGCACCCGGCCTCCGGTGGGCAGGAATCCGCGCGCCGGATCCTCGGCGTACACCCGCGCCTCGATCGCGTGCCCGCGCAGTTCGATGTCGTCCTGGGCGAACGTCAGCTTCTCGCCGGCGGCGACCCGCAACTGCCACTCCACCAGGTCCAGCCCGGTGACGGCCTCGGTGACCGGATGCTCCACCTGCAGGCGGGTGTTCATCTCCATGAAGAAGAACTCGTCGGGACGCTCTGCGGAGACGATGAACTCGACCGTGCCCGCGCCGACGTAGTCGACGCTGCGCGCGGTGTTACAGGCGGCCGCGCCGATGCGCGCCCGGGTGGCCTCGTCGAGCAGCGGCGAGGGCGCCTCCTCGATGACCTTTTGGTGGCGCCGCTGCAGGCTGCACTCCCGCTCGCCGAGGTGCACGACGTTGCCGTGCGTGTCGGCGAGCACCTGCACTTCGATGTGCCTGGGGCGCAACACGAACCGCTCCAAAAACAAGGTGTCGTCGCCGAACGCGGAGGCGGCCTCGCGGCGGGCGCTGACGAGTGCCTCGCGCAGCTTGGCCGGCTCCTCGACCAGGCGCATGCCCTTGCCACCGCCGCCCGCCGAGGGCTTGATCAAGACCGGGTATCCGACGTCGTCGGCGGCCGCGACCAGCGCGTCGTCGTTCAGCCCCGGTTTGGCCACGCCGGGGACCACCGGCACGTCGAAGGCGGCGACCGCGTTCTTGGCGGTGATCTTGTCGCCCATCACCTGAATCGCCTGGGCGGGAGGCCCCAGGAACACCACACCGGCCCGCTCGCAGGCGGCCGCGAAATCGGCGTTCTCGGAGAGGAATCCGTACCCCGGGTGGATCGCTTGAGATCCGGTGCGCACGGCCGCCTCGACGACCTTGTCGATGTTCAGGTAGCTCTCGCGCGCCGCGGCCGGTCCCAATCGGACGGCCTCGTCGGCCTCGAGGACGTGCCGCGCGCCGGCGTCGGGATCGCTGTAGATGGCCACCGAACGGATGCCCAGGCGGCGCAGCGTCCGGATCACCCGCACGGCGATCTCGCCGCGGTTGGCCACTAATACTGTCTCGAACACTGCACTCACATCCGGAAGACGCCGTAGGAGACGGGTTCCAACGGTGCTTGGGCGCACACCGAAAGGGCAAGCCCGACAAATGTTCTCGTGTCGGCCGGGTCGATGATCCCGTCATCCCACAGCCGGGCCGTCGAATAGTACGGGTTGCCCTGGTCCTCGTACTGCCCGCGGATGGGCGCCTTGAACGCCTCTTCCTCGTCGGCCGACCATGGTTTGCCCGCCGCGCTGAGCTGCTCACCGCGCACGGTGGCCAGCACGGAGGCGGCCTGCTCGCCGCCCATGACCGAGATCCGGGCGTTGGGCCACATCCACAAGAACCGCGGCGAGTACGCCCGTCCGCACATCGAATAGTTGCCGGCCCCATAGGATCCGCCGATCACGATGGTCAGTTTGGGCACCCGGGCGCAGGCGACGGCGGTGACCATCTTGGCGCCATGCTTGGCGATGCCGCCGGCCTCGTAGTCCCGGCCGACCATGAACCCGGCGATGTTCTGCAGGAACAGCAGCGGGATCTTGCGCTTGTCGCACAATTCGATGAAATGCGCGCCCTTCAAAGCGGATTCGCTGAAGAGCACCCCGTTGTTGGCCACGATCCCCACCGGGTGGCCGTGGATGTGGGCGAACGCGGTCACCAGGGTCTTGCCGTAGTTGGCCTTGAATTCGCTGAATTCGCCGCCGTCGACCAGGCGCACGATGACCTCATGCACGTCGTAGGGCACCCGCGGGTCCGGCGGCACCACGTCGTAGAGCTCCGTCTGCGCGCACGGCGGCGGGACCGGGGATCGCACCTGCCACGGGCTGGGCTCGCGCGGGCCGAAGGTGGCCGCGATCGAGCGAACGATCCGCAACGCATGTTCATCGTCGTCGGCGAGGTGGTCGGTGACACCGGACACCCGGGAGTGCAGGTCGCCGCCGCCGAGTTCCTCAGCCGACACGATCTCGCCGGTCGCCGCCTTGACCAGTGGCGGGCCGCCCAAAAAGATCGTGCCCTGCTCGCGCACGATGACGGCCTCGTCGCTCATCGCCGGCACGTAGGCGCCGCCCGCGGTGCACGAACCCAGCACCGCGGCGACTTGCGGAATTCCCTTGGCGCTCATGGTCGCCTGGTTGAAGAAGATGCGGCCGAAGTGCTCGCGGTCGGGAAAGACCTCGTCCTGGCGCGGCAGGAAGGCCCCGCCGGAGTCCACCAGGTAGATGCACGGCAGCCGGTTCTGCAGCGCCACCTCCTGCGCGCGCAGGTGCTTCTTGACGGTCATCGGGTAGTAGGTGCCGCCCTTGACCGTCGCGTCGTTGGCGACGATCACGCACTCGCGCTCCGACACCCGGCCGATCCCGGTGATGATGCCGGCGCCGGGAGATTCGTCGTCGTACATGCCGTCGGCGGCCAGCGGTGAGAGCTCCAAGAACGGGCTGCCGGGGTCGAGCAGCCGGTCCACCCGTTCGCGCGGCAACAGCTTCCCGCGGCTGACGTGGCGTTCCCGCGCGCGCTCGTTGCCGCCAAGCGCGGCCGCGGCCAGCCTGGTGTTCAGCTCGCCGACCAGCCGGCGGTGCTCATCGGCGAACGACGCCTCGGGAGCCTTCGCGGGCGAGGTCATCACCTTGTCCATCGCCGCAGCAGCCTCCTTGCCGTCGGGCGGTCCAGCTTTTGAGTTAATGATCATTAACTCGGGGCCTGAGAATACCATTGCCGGCGTTGCCGGTCCAGGGGGCACCGTGCCCGGCGAATAACGCGAGTTAATTGCGAATAACTCGTGCTACGTTGGTGACGATTCACCACACGGAGGTCCGTCATGACAGCGTCTGCCTCCGACGGCCAGGCCGCTGGCGCTGAGGCCCCAAATCGTCGGAGCCAGTTGAAATCCGACCGCCGCCTAAAATTGCTGTCCGCCGCCGAGCGGCTGTTCGCCGAGCGCGGATTTCTCGCGGTCCGACTGGAGGACATCGGCGCCGCGGCCGGCGTCAGCGGTCCCGCCATCTACCGGCATTTCCCCAATAAGGAATCGCTTCTGGTCGAATTGCTGGTGGGCATCAGCACCCGGCTGCTCGCCGGCGCCCGGCAGGTGCGGGCCCGAAACTCCGATGCTTCCGCCGCGCTGGACGGCCTGATCGACTTCCACCTCGACTTCGCCCTGACCGAACCCGACCTGATCCGCATCCAGGACCGCGACCTGGCGTACCTGCCCGGGGCGGCCGAGAAGCAGGTGCGCAAGGCGCAGCGTCAATACGTCGAGGTCTGGGTGGGGGTCCTCCGCGAACTGAACCCCGAGCTGGCCGAGGCCGACGCCCGGCTGACCGCGCACGCCGTGTTCGGCCTGCTGAATTCGACGCCGCACAGCATGAAATCCCCCGATACGTCGCGCAGCAAGGGCGCGCGCGCCGCACGATCGCGCGCAGTCATGCGGGCGATGACGATCGCCGCGCTCGAGGCCGGAAACCAGTGCCCCTGAGCTCCCCGCCACAAGGTGAGTAAGTGCTTCAGCGCCCCGCACAGGTACCCTGCAAGCCATGAGGTGGACATGAACGATTCACGTCCCACCGAGCGGTTTAGTCCATCGCTACCGGGGCCGCAACAGCGCGGGTACGCGCCGCCCGCCGACCCCGCGTACGCCGATCAGACGCCGTACGCGCCCACCTATGGCGGGACGATGCCGCCCTGGGCGGCCACCGCCAACGAGACGAACACGACAAAGCGGTTACCGGCGTATTGGCAGCAAGACCTGCCGCCGTCGGACGACCCGCACTCGCGGGGCATGGCTCCCCCACCCCCCGAGGGGCCGAAATCGCCGCGCTGGCTGTGGATCGCCGCCGGCGCGGCGGTGCTGCTGGTCGTCGCCTTGGTGATTGCGCTGGCGCTCGCCAACGACGCGATCAAGACCCAGACCGCCGTTCCGCCGTTGCCGGCGATGCCAGAAACGACGCCGGAGAGCCCGACCCCGTCGGCGCGTAAGTCGCCGACCCTCATCCCGGCGCCGATACCCCCGACGAGCAGCCCCGAGCTGCCCACCTCGACGACGGGTCCGGCGGCAATGCAAGACGTCGTCTACACCGTCACGGGCGAAGGCCGCGCGATCAGCATCATGTACATCGACACCGGCGACCTCATCCAGACCGAATTCAACGTCGAGCTGCCGTGGAGCAAGCAGGTCAGCCTGGCGAAGTCGGCCGCGCACCCGGCCAACGTCACGATCGTCAACATCGGGCACAGCGTCACCTGCACCGTCACCGTCAACGGGGTTCAGGTGAGCAAGCGCGTCGGCGGGGGGCTGACGATCTGCGACGCTCGGGGCTGAGGCCCGCTCGAGGCGAACCCGTCACACGGCTTCGGTGACCGGGACCCCGCGCTGCGGGACGCGGACCACCAGCATCGCCACCAACCCGGCGATCAAGACCAGCGAAATCCCGCCCAGGCCGGCGCGCACGGCGCCGAACACGTCGACGAACACCGAGAACAGCCACGGCGCCAGGAACGCCACCGCCCGCCCGGTCATGGTGTAGAGGCCGAACGCGACGCCTTCCCGGCCGTGTTTGGCCATCTGCAGCAGCAGGGCGCGCGACGACGACTGCGTCGGCCCGATGAACATGCACAGCAGCAGCCCGCACACCCAGAAGGCCGCCGGGCCCGCCGACGCCATCAGGGTCAGTCCCAGGGTGATGATCGCGGCCAGCGAGGCCACGATGACGGGCTTCGATCCGACCCGGTGGTCGACGAACCCGCCCAGCACGGCGCCCACCGCGGCGACGACGCACGCCGCCACCCCGAAGATCAGCACGTCCGCCTGGGAGATGCCGTACACGTTGACGCCGAGCACCGCGCCGAACGCGAAGATCGCCGCCAGCCCATCCCGGAACAGCGCGCTGGCGACCAGGAAGTACACCAGGTTGCGGTCGCGGCGCCATTCCGCGGAAACCTCGGTCCACAGCTTGCGGTAACCGCCCAGCATGCTCGTGGGCTGATACAGCTCGGCCGGCCCGCTCAGCCGTTGCGCCACGAACAGCAACGGCAGCGCGAACACCGCCAGCCAGGCCGCCGCCACCAGCATCGCCTCGCGGACATAAAGCCCGTCCTGCAAGGGAATTCGCAGCAGTCCGCGCGTCGCGCCCGGTCCCGAGTCCGATCCCGAGATGAATCCGGTGTAGATCACCAGCAACAGCAGGACGCTGCCGCCGTAGCCCGCCGCCCAGCCGAATCCCGATATCCGGCCGGCGGTCTGCGGTGTCGAAAGCTGGCGCAGCATGGCGTTGTACGGGACGCTGGCCAAGTCGCCGCAGGCCGCCGTCGCCCCCAGCAGCACCAGGCCGGCCCACAGGTAGCCGGGCCGGTCGCGGATGAAGAACATCGAGGCGGTCAGCGTCACCGCCGCGGCCGTCAGCACGCTCAGGGCGACCCGCCTGCGATGCGGTGACTCCACCCACACGCCGACGGCGGGCGCCAATATCGCGACGGTCAGCCCGGCGATGGCCGCGGCCCGGCCCAGCCAGCTCGCCGGCGTGGTGCTGCCCCCGATGCCCACCCCGACGCTGCTGGTCAGATACACGGCGAAGACGAAGGTGGCCACGATCGCGTTCAGGCCGGTCGAGCCGCAGTCCCACAGCGCCCACGCGACGACGCGAGATCGCACGGGGGCGGCGGAACGTAACTCCGGCTGACTCATGCCCGGCACTCTAGCGGCGCCACCGATCGGCTGCGGATCGCCTTTCGTCGGCTGTCTACGATTGGCGCATGCCGGTACCCGCTCCAAGCCCCGAGGCGCGCGCAGTTGTCACCGGAGCTTCGCAGAACATCGGTGAAGCGCTGGCCACCGAACTCGCCGCCCGCGGACACAATCTGATCGTCACCGCGCGACGCGAGGATCTGCTGAAGAATCTGGCCGCCCGCCTGAGCGACCAGTATCACGTCTCCGTCGACGTGCGACCCGCCGACCTGGCCGACCCGGGCGACCGCGCGAAACTGTGCGACGAGCTGGCCGCCCGCCCCATCTCGATCCTGTGCGCCAATGCGGGCACCGCGACGTTCGGTCCGGTGGCGACGCTCGATCCGGCCGGCGAGAAGGCCCAATTGCAGCTGAATGTCCTAGGGGTGCATGACCTTACGTTGGCGGTGCTGCCCGGCATGGTCGAACGCAGGGCCGGGGGCATCCTGATTTCCGGTTCGGCCGCGGGCAATTCGCCGATCCCCTACAACGCCACCTACGCCGCCACCAAGGCGTTCGTGAATACCTTCACCGAATCGCTGCGCGGCGAGTTGCGCGGGTCGGGGGTCAACGTGACGCTGCTGGCGCCCGGCCCGGTGCGCACCGACCTGCCGGCCGACACCGAAGCGTCGATCGTGGAGCGGCTGGTGCCGGACTTCCTGTGGATCTCGACGGAGCACACGGCCCGGGTGTCGCTGGATGCGTTGGGCCGCAACAAAATGCGCGTCGTTCCCGGCCTGACGTCCAAGGCCATGTCGGTGGCGAGCGGGTACGCCCCGCGCGCCATCGTGGCGCCCATCGTGGGCGCGTTCTACAAAAAGCTCGGCGGCTAGGCGCGGGGCGGGTTGGGCAGCCCTCCTCTCACGGTCGTGCTGGCCCTCCGCTCACGGTTCGGGCCGGCCCCTCCGCTCACGGTCGTAACGCAGCGGCGGTTTTGCGCGCGATTCTTCGCCGTGGCGTTACGTCCGCGATCGACGGCGACGGAGGCACCCCACTACTTCCGGCGGCGGCGACCAGTGCCGCCGAAAATGCTTCTCACCGCTTCGCGTATCGCCGTGTTGATGCCGCTTTTCACCGTCGGGTTCTGCAGCACTTCCTCCCACATCGACGGGCCCTTTTCCCCTTTGGGTTCCGCCGGCTCCGGCATCGGCGGGACGGGTTCGTTCGAGGGGACGGGCGGGTAGTCGGACTGGGCTTGGGGCGCCTGCGGACCCTGGGGGGCCGGCTGGGGTTGCGCCGGGGGCTCAGCCGTGTGGCCGTACTTTGCCTGCAGCGGACTGTCTTTGGCCGCGGCCCCGATGGCCTCGTTGCCGATCGACGCCATCAGCGAGCGGGGCACCCGCATGCGGGTCCACGCGACCGGGGTGGGCGAGCCCTTCTCGGAGAGCACGGTCACGACGGCCTCGCCGATCCCGAGCGACGTCAACGCCGACTCCAGGTCGTAGACATCGGTTTTCGGGTAGGTGCGCACGGTCTTCGACAGCGCCTTCTGGTCGTCGGGGGTGAACGCCCGCAGCGCGTGCTGAATCCGCGCGCCCAACTGGGACAGCACGTCGTTGGGCAGGTCGGTGGGCAACTGGGTGCAGAAAAACACCCCGACGCCCTTCGAGCGGATCAGCTTGACGGTCTGCTCGACCTGCTCGAGGAAGGCCTTGGACGCGTCGGCGAACAACAGGTGCGCCTCGTCGAAGAAGAAGACCAGCTTGGGCTTGTCGATGTCGCCGACCTCGTCCAGGACGGTGAACAGGTCGGCCAGCAACCACATCAGGAAGGTGGAGAAGATGACCGGGCGCAACGACTGTCCGCCGAACTCCAACAGTGAGATGATGCCGCGGCCGCCCTCGACGCGCAGCAGGTCGTTCGGGTCGAGCTTCGGCTCGCCGAAGAACGTGTCGCCGCCCTCGCCCTCGAGGTTCACCAGCGCGCGCAGGATGACGCCGGCCGTCGTGGACGACACACCGCCAAGGGATTTCAGGTCGGCCTTGCCCTCGTCGCTGGTCAGGTGAGTGATGGCATCACGCAGGTTGGCCAGGGTGACCAGCTGGTAATTCTTTTCCTTGGCCCAGTGGAAGATCAGGCCCAGAGTGGACTCTTGAGTGGCGTTGAGCCCCAACACCTTTGACAGCAGCACCGGGCCGAAGCTGTCGACGGTGGCCCGAACCGGCACGCCGAGCCCACCGGTGCCCAGCGACAGGAACTCCACCGGGAAGCCCGTCGGAGTCCAGTCGTCTCCCGTGTCGCGGGCACGCGCGGCGGTTTTGTCGTCGCCCTTCCCCGGTGCGGACAGCCCGGACAGGTCGCCCTTCACGTCGGCCATCAGCACGGGTACACCCGCGGCGCTGAGCTGTTCGGCGATCAGCTGCAGCGTCTTGGTCTTGCCGGTTCCGGTGGCGCCGGCCACCAGCCCGTGCCTGTTCACGGTCGCCAGCGGAATGCGGATCTGCGCCGTCGGATCGGCGGCGCCGTCGACCACGACGGTGCCCAATTCCAGTGCCTGGCCGTCGACGGCGTAGCCGTCCGCGATCCGGCTCGCCGGCGTTGCCGCTGAATCGGTGCTCATCGTGCTGCGCCCCCTCTTCCCCAGTGATTCGGCATGCAGTTCGACAACGCTCACCCTACTTCTCGGGCGGATCCGGGGGCGAGGCCCAACGGCGACCCGCCGCGCCCGGCTCCGCCGCGCTTGCGATCGCCACGGGTCCGATGGTGGCGACCCGCCGCGCCCGGCTTCGCCGCGCTTGCGATCGCCACTGATATGTGAGTCATTTTGTCAAGGGGCAGGGTGAAGCGGCGGCCGCAACCGTCGTCGAGGCCGCCGCTTCGTTGACCAGATGAGCGTTGAGGTGTCGAGCGTGTCGTGTCGACGCGTGTCAGTCTGATATACGCGGGTTGGTTACCGCAGGACGGGACTTTCGAGTCGGAGCGGTCCGCTTGTCTAGATGTCGAGCGTGATCGGTTGTGGTGCAACGTGATTGCTCATAGCGGCGACGCGGGTCACTCCAAGACGCTTGCCGACATCTGCTTGCTCATCTGGACGTTTGTGGGCCGCTTAGTCCTCGAGGACGGCCAGCGACCAGCACCATCCGGCCAGCTCACGCGCGATCGCGGCGTTGGCCACCACGGAGCGTTTCTTGCGCTCATCGAATCGCATCCAGCGTTCATGCAGGCGCCGGTTGCCGGCCTGGCCGCGGGCGCGGGCGGCTGGGGATGCGGCATCCCAGCGGCGGCGCATCACCGCGCCGGGCCGGTAGGGGGCTCGGTGATGCCAGGCGGCTTCGATGAGCAGGCGGCGGGCATGACCATTGCCGGTCTTGGTCACCGCGCCCTGGGTTCGCGTCGCTCCTGAGGAGTACTCGCTTGGCACCAGCCCCAGATAGGCGCCGATACTGCGCCCGGTCAGCCGAGACCAGTCCCCGATCTCGACGGCCAGCCCGAACGCGGTCAGCGTGGACACCCCGCGCAGACACCCCAGCCGGGTCACCACCGGGGTGAACCGCGAATCAGCGGCCATCTCGGCGATCGCGGTATCGAGGCGCTCCCGGCGCTCGAGGGTGGCCAGCATCGCGTCGAAAGCGGTGTCGTAGGCCAGCTGCAGCGCGGCACTGTCGAACCGCTGCCGACGCAACCACCGCTGATGCTCACGGATCCAGGCTCGTCCACCGCAATAGACGATCCCCTGGCGCAACAACAGTTTCGACAGTCGATGCCGAGCAGACATCAAATCCCCACGGACATCCTCGCGGGCCCGCACCAAATCCCGCGCCGCTTCCTGCTCGATGCTGGGAACCGTCACTTCGGTGATCTGGCCCAGATGCAACAACCGCGCCAGATGCGCGGCGTCGCGGGCATCGGTTTTGACTCGGTCACCCGTCGGGCGAATCAACTTCGATGGCGCAGCCACCACACAGGCGATGCCCGCGGCATCCAACGCCCGGGCTAACCCGAACCCGGTCGGACCCGCCTCATAGGTCACCGCCACCGGGCCCGGAAGATCCCTTAGCCATGCTGCGATCTCACCACGGTCGGGGGTCAACCGCCGCTCGAATACCTCCCCGGTATCCCCATCCAACCCACACCCGACCACCGATCGGGCGTGCACATCCAACCCAACACTCGTACGCTGAATCTTCACTGGGGCCTCCATCCACATCTGTGGCTCTACTGGCCAGGACCAACTTCCTGACAGCAACCCACGTTCACATGTGGCGAGGCCCCAGCCTCCTCATACCGTCTAGTCTGAGCGCTGTGCGTGACGAATTGGTGTGGATCGACTGCGAGATGACCGGACTCGATCTCGGTTCGGACAAGCTGATCGAGATCGCGGCCCTGGTCACCGACGCCGATCTGAACATCCTCGGCGACGGTGTGGACGTGGTGATCCACGCCGACGACGCCGCCCTCTCGGCGATGGGTGACGTGGTGACCGAAATGCATTCGCGCTCCGGGTTGATCGACGAGGTGCGGGCGTCCGCCGTCGACCTGGCGACTGCCGAGGCGATGGTGCTGGACTACATCGGCCAACACGTCAAGCAACCCAAGACGGCGCCGCTGGCAGGAAACTCGATCGCCACCGATCGCGCGTTCATCGTGCGCGACATGCCGGCGCTGGACACGTACCTGCACTACCGCATGATCGATGTGAGCTCGATCAAAGAACTCTGCCGCCGCTGGTATCCGCGGATCTACTTCGGCCAGCCCACCAAGGGGCTCGCCCACCGCGCACTGGCCGACATCCATGAGTCGATCCGCGAATTGCAGTTCTATCGGCGCACCGCGTTCGTCTCCCCACCGGGCCCGTCTACCAGCGAAATCGAGGCGGTGGTCACCTCCCTTGACGGTGGACGAGACGCACCGGGACCAAGCGATTCGGCCAGCGCGCCGACGAGCCGCTAGTATCTACAGTCGCTGCTCGTGCAGGCCTGCGGGTCGGCACACAGCCATGGTGGGTGTAGTTCAGTTGGTAGAGCGTCAGGTTGTGATCCTGAATGTCGCGGGTTCGAGTCCCGTCACTCACCCCATTGGTCAGGGAGCATCGCCGCTCCCTGACCTTTTACGGTGGTAGCGACTCCGCGCACCGCTGTTGCACCGGTGAGTGGAATGCAGTGAATCGACAACGTCTTGCCTCGCCCATGATGCGAACGGCCATCGCGGCCGCCGCGCTGTTCCTCGCGGGCTGCGGTGGTTCGAGCCACACGTCGACGACGGTCATATCGACCCCGCCGGCTGAGACCAAAACGGTGACGAAGACCGTCGCCCCGCCGCCCCCACCGGGCCCGAAGACGTCCATCGAGGCCAACGGCACCTACATCGTCAACAAGGACATCGCGGCGGGCACCTATCGGACCGATGGCGGCAAATACGGCTGCTATTGGGCAAGGCTGCGCAGTTTCGACACCAACGACATCATCGACAACAACGTCGGCGACGGCCCCCAGGTGGTTCGGATCATGCGGACCGATACCGCGTTCATGACCCGAAGCTGCGGAAGCTGGCACAAGATCGACTGACCGAGCCGGTCAGGTGTTGGCGTTGCCCGCCTTCCACTCCGGCCACGGGATGTTCCAGTCGCCGAGCCCCTCGGTGCCCGGCAAGGTCGGGCCCACCGTGTGCACAACCTCGACGATGTCACCGCTCTTGCTGTGGTCGTAGAACCATTCGGCGTTGCTGGGGCTGACGTTCAGGCACCCGTGGCTGGTGTTGGTGTGACCCTGGGCGCCGACCGACCACGGCGCGGAGTGCACAAAGACTCCGCTGTAGGACATCTGGGTGGCCCAGTCGACTTCGGTGCGATATCCGTTGGGCGAGTTGACCGGAACCCCGTAGGTCGACGAATCCATGATCATGTGTTTGAACCGCGCGCCAACGATGTAGATGCCGTTGGCCGTTGGCGTGCTGTCCTTGCCCATCGACGTCGGCATGGTCTTGACGACCTCACCGTTGACCCGCACGGTCACGGTCTTCGTGGTGTCGTCGGCGGTCGAAATCACCTCGTCGCCAATGGTGAAGTGCGTCTTGACGTTGTCCTCACCGAACATCCCGTCGCCCAGATCCACGCCGTAGGTGTTGACGGCCACGTCGATGGTCGTTCCCGACTTCCAGAAATGCTCTGGGCGCCAATGTACTTCGCGATTGTTGAGCCAGTAGAACGCACCCTCCACCGGTGGGTTCGTGGTGATGGTGATGGCCTTCTGGGCCGCCGCCCGGTCCGCGATGTTCTCGTCGAAGCGGATCGCCACCGGTTGGCCGATGCCCACCACCTCGCCGTCGACCGGACTGACGTACGGCATGGTCAGGTGGGCCGGTGAGCTGGTCGCGAAGGTCATCTGCTTGCTGGCCGCGCCACCCAGCCCGGTCGCCTTGACGTTCAGCGTGTAGCGCCTGTTGTAGCCGAGCTGCTCGGTGGTGGACCAGCGCAGCCCGTCGGGGCTCAGCTTCCCGCTGATCGACCTGCCGTTTTCGTTGACCATGGTGACCGACGCGAGCACGCCGTCGGCGACGCTCACCGTCACCGGCGCATCCACCGTCACGCCGACGGCGCCGTCGGTCACCGAGGAGGTGAGCTTGGGGACCAGCAGGTCGGCAAAGGGCGTGCCCTTGTCGAAGATCACCTTCGCCGGCGCGGCCGCGTGGTTGCCACCGCAGGCGACGGCAAACACGGCAACCGCGGCGATCGCGGCCGCCAGCCACGATCTGCGTCCACGCAAAGGCGTCATCCAGTGACCTTCCATTCAATTCTCGAAGTTGGTCACCGCTGACCTCGCTGCACGCATTCTAAAGGGTTTCGCCGACCCGACATGCCCACACCGGCGCGGGCGGCCGTTCGGTGTCTCCGCCGCAATGAATTCGTCACTCGGGCGAGGTCAGCGACCTCGCGGCACCACATCTGCGCGGGCTTCCTGCAGCTGCGATTCGGCCCGGTCGCGGGTCGCGACGGCCTCGACGCGGGCGAGTTTGATGATGGCCGCCGTCATCACCGACGCGGCCGCCACCAGGGCGATCATCCCGGCGCGACCCGTGTTCAGCGTCTCGCCGAGCACGACCACGCCCAGGACCGCCGCCACCACGGGCTGCGACACCTGCAGCGTGGGCATCGACGCGGTCAGCGGGCCCGCCCGAAATGCGGCCTGGCTCCACACCACGCCCCCCAGCGCGACCAGGATGCAGGCGTAGAGCTCTGGAGCGCGGGTCACGGCGCCTAGCCCGTCGCCGAGCCGAGCGACGACCTCCTTGGTGAGCGCCGCAAAGGCGCCCCACAGCGCCCCCGACACGAAGGCGAACAACACGGCGGCCACCACGCCACCCCGGATGCGGCCGGCCACCACGCAGCCGACGAGCAGCGGCCCCAGGACGATCGCCACCACGGCCCAGGTTCTCAGCAATGCGCCACTATGGCCGGCCTGCGGATTGCCGACGACCACGACGACGACCACCGCGGCCGTCAACAGCGCGGCCCACACCCATTCCCCGCCGGTCACGGTGCGGTGCGACAACCTGGCGTTGAGGGGCAGGGCGAACAGCACCGACGACATCAGCAACGCCTGGACGAGCAGCACCGATCCTTCACCCAGGGCCGCGACCTGCAACGCGATGCTCGCCGCCAACAACAGCGTGCCCCACCACCAGCGTTGGCTGCGAAGCAAATTGGCGAACAATTCGACGGAGCCCACCGCCCGGTCGGTGATGCGCTGCGCCGCGCGTTGCTGCAGCACGTCGCCCGTGGCAATGCACAGCGCGGAACTCAGTGCGAGCAGAGCGGCGATCAGTGTGTGCGACATGAAAATCTCCGTCGGTATCCGGTGGTGCGAGCTCCGGAGTGTTGGAAAACCCTTGCTGCACGACGCATATCGGAAGTTCAGCTGCGATGGGCGGTGGCCCTGTCAGCCCACCTTCTGGTCAATGACCGGCCCCCGTTCGGTGCGTCGCGGGCCCAGCGGCCGCGCCCCACCGCGACCTCGCCCTCTTCACCGGTTGCGGACCGCTCGCGCAGCCACACCAACGGCCTTGGGGCCCACCACGTCCAACGGCCCAACAGATGAATGAAGGCCGGCACCAAAACCATTCGGACCAGGGTGGCGTCGACCAGCACGCCGAGGGTGAGACCCAGGCCCAGCATTCGCATGAACGACACGTGCGCGGGAATCAACGCGGCGAACGAAATCGACATCACCACTGCGGCGGTCGTGACGACGCGCCCGATCCCGGCGATGCCCAGCGCCGTGCTCTCGTCGGTGGCGGCGCGCGCCTCGAGTGCGGTCGGCGGCGTCTCTCGGTCGGCCTGCGAGGCCAGCCAATACTCATGGATGCGCGAGACCAGGAATACCTCGTAGTCCATGGCCAGCCCAAAGGCGATGCAGAACAACAGCACCGGGATGTTGGCGTTCAACGTGCCGTTCGGTGTGGTGCCCAGGGCGCCCAGGTGGCCGTCTTGAAAGATCCACACCATCGCGCCGAATGCCGCCGTCAGTGACAGCACGTTGCACACCAGCGCCTGCAACGGCAGCACCGCGCTGCCAGTCAGCAAGAAGAGCAGCGCGAACGTGATGAGGGCGATCAGGGCGAACACGATCGGCAGACGCTGGGTGATCGCGTCGACGCTGTCGCGGTTGATCTGCGCCAGACCGGTCAACAGCACCGAGCGCCCCGAGGGTCCAGCGACCTGATGCAATCGGTCGAGCTGGGTATTTGAGGCGTTCGAATAGAGCGGGGCGGTGCTCGACACCGTCAAGAACGCGGCGCCGTTGGACATGCCGGTGGCCTCGGCCGGCGGGCCCACCCGCTCTCCGCCCACGAACGTGCCGGTCGGCGCGCTCACCGCGGAGACGTCAGGCACGCGGGACAGCTCGGCGGCGTAATGCTGCAGGTCGGCGGGGCTCAGGCCGCGGGCGTCGGGGACGACGACGGATACCCCGGTGCCCAGCCCGTTAGCGAAATCGTTGTCCAACATGTCGGCCACCTGACGCGCCGACGCCCCTCTGGGCAGCACCCGCTCGTCGGGGAAGCCCCATTTCACCCCCAGGAACGGCGCCCCGAGCAACAGCAGCAACACCACGACACTCAGACCGACCGACATGGCGTGGCGCAACACGTAGCGGGTCGACCGATACCAGAACTGTGTCTCGAGCGGTTGGTGTGCGTGATCGCGGAACGCACGCTGCCCGTGCAGCACGCGATGCATCACCCGGCGCGCGTTCAGCGAGTCCAACCGCGGCCCCAGCAGCACGATCGCGGCAGGCGTGACCACGACAGCGGCCAGGGCCACGATGATCGCGGTGACCACGATCGTGTACGCCGACGACTTCAGGAAATACATCGGGAACAGCGCCATCACCGCCATCGACAGCCCGACGGTCGTGGCCGAGAACAGCACGGTCCGGCCGGCGGTGGCCATGGTGCGATACAGCGCCCGGTCGCGGTCCTCGGTCCGGGCCAGCTCCTCGCGGTAGCGGGTGATGATCAGCAGGTTGTAGTCGATGGCCAGGGCCAGGCCCATGGCGATGCTCAGGTCCAGGGCGTAGGTCGACACGTCGGTGGCGAAGGTGATCAACCGCAGCACCGACATGGTGCCGACGATGGCCAAGAGGCCAAGGACGATCGGCAGCGTCGCCGCCACCACACCGCCGAGCACCCAGACCAGGACCGCGAAGCTCAGCGGGATCGCGATGGACTCCATCAACAGCAGATCCCGCTGGTTCTGCCCGTTGATCTGCGCGTATGCCACGGCCATGCCGCCGGCGCGCACGGTCACGCCGTCGCGGTCGTGCACCAGGTCGCTGGTGAGCGTGCTGGCGTACTTCTGCGCGTCGTTCTCGCCGCCTTTCAGGCCGGCGACGATCATCCCGGATTTGTTGTCCTTGCTGATCAGCTGAGACGCGGCCTGGGGGCGATCGGGCGGCATGGTCCACGCCGACGACACGTTGAGCACCCACGGCGACCGTTTCAGCTGGTCGACGATGTCGGTGGCGACCCGGCGCGCCGATTCGCTGCGGACGCCGTCCGGGGCCGTCACCACGATCAGCATCTGCTGATCGGTTTGGTTGAACCTGTCGCGCAGGACCTCGGTTGCCCGCGCGGACTCCGAGGTCGGGTCCTGAAAGCCACCGCCGGAAAGGCTGTTGACCACCGGAAGCCCGAAGACTGCGGCCCCCACCAGCACCAGGAAGGCGATCCCGACGATGCGGCGCGGGGCGGCAATGGCTAGCCGGGTGATTACCTGCAGCATGGCGTATCGCCTACCCGAAACCACGCCTTTTGACCCGCCCCGGCGCCGATTGTTCGCATCGAGCAGTCACCCGGCGGCCGCCCTCGAGGTTTGACCATCTGGTACTCGGGTATCGAACGTAAAAGCACACTCAGCACGTGGATTCGGTGTGCGCAGTGCCGGATTGCCTGGGCTACAAGCGGATTGGATGTGCAATGAACACGACGGACGACGGCACCAACATTCGGCATCCAAGCGAAGACGACTGGCAGGCGGTGTTTGAAAATCAGGCCCGCACGTTCGGCGATCCGGTGGGCCCAGAGGATCTCGAAGCGTGGAAACGCCGAGTCAACCTCAACGACATTCTCATCGCCGAGGACGTCTCCGATCCCGAGCATCCGTTTCTGGTGGGAACGTCGATCATCTACCAAGCGCAGCTCACCGTTCCGGGTGGCGCCAACCTGCGAGCCGCGTGGCTGACGATGATCGCCGTCGCGTCAACGCATCAGGGCAAGGGACTCTGGGCGCAGCTCAGCGCGAAGGGACTCGGGATTCTGTTGGACCGCGGCTATCCGATCGTGTGCGGCGTCCCGACGCAGACCGCGATGTACGACGGCTTCGGCGCCGGGGTGGCCAGCTATAGCCACACCTATTCGATCGACCGCCGCTTCGCGAAGTTGCGGGCCGCACCGAGCGGCAGCCGGGCACGCGAGGTCAACGCCGCCGAGGCGAGACGACACTTGCCAGAACTCTACGAACGGTGGTGTGCCGCAACCAATGGCGCGATCACCCGGGACGACGCGTGGTGGGCCGACTACCTGGACGACCGGGAAACCCAGCGGGGCAACGGGTCGGCGCTGCATTACACGATCCATCCCGACGGCTTCCTGACGTATCGGGTCGTCGGATCGCAACAGCATGCATTTCGCCCGCCCCTGGGCACGGTGGTCGTCGAGGACTTCTGCCCTATCACCGAGGAGGCTCACACCGAGCTGCTGCAGACGGTGTTGGTCCTGGAGATGTTCTATCGCGTAGAGATCGACGTGCCGGGCGACGATCCGCTTCCGCTCAAACTCACCGATCAACGCGCCGCGGAGATCAAGGGCGTGAGCGACTTCCTGTGGGTGCGCATCAACGACGTCCCCGAGGTGCTGGGCGCGCGCACCTACACCGCCGATACCGACATCGTGCTCGACGTCACCGACCCGCTTCAGCTCGCGGGCGGACGGTTCCAGCTGCAAACACGCGGTGGCGCCGGGAAGTGCACGCCCCACGACGGGAACGCGGACATCGAGATCGGCCTGGCCGACCTGGCCACCATCTACATGGGGGCGCACCGGGCTTCCCAGCTGGCCCGGGCCGGCCGCATCACCGAAGCACGCGCGGGCGCGCTGGCCGAACTGGACGCCGCCTTCGCCACCGACCGCGCGCCCTTCTGCGGCACGGTGTTGTGAATGAAACTGCGCGACAGTACCTTTCGTCTTCCATGCAGATCGCGCGGCGAACAGTTGACGACGGCCCAGCCCGGCAAGGCCCAACCGGGTGCGCGGGCACGCTATCCTGGTAAATGGTCGGGATTTCACTCCGCGGCAAGACGCCTGTTATTGTCGCCTACGCGGTCTGACTGACCACAAGCGCCGTTAGCTCAGTTGGTAGAGCAGCTGACTCTTAATCAGCGGGTCCGGGGTTCGAAACCCTGACGGCGCACAGCTCACCGATAGCTCATCGTTCGGTGGCTTTTGCTTCCAGACTGGCGCCAGCGTCTCGGATCTCCCTTTTCATGGCCCCCGCGGGGGACCTACGATCGCTGCGACGGTGTTCGTCCAGAGGGGACCTGTGAAAACCGAGCTGAAGTGGGTCGAACCCCACGAGGGCCACTTCCACGCCAACATCGATGACCGCAGCGAGTACCGCGTCCACGCGGTCTCCACGGGCGGCTTCCGCGCCGAACGGGTCGACGACGGCTTCGTGCACCACGATCTCGGCCGGGCGACCGACGCCGCGGGAGCGCGGGCGATCTGCCAGGACCTGCACACGCGGGCGACGCGGCGCGCGGCGTGGGAGACGTACATGGCCGAGAACGACCCGCCCGGGTGGGAGTAGCCGGTTCGGCCGATCGACCTCCGCCGGCCAGTTGCCGTCGTATCCCCCCGCGAAACCCCTTCGTACAGGTAATTTCTTGCTGGCACCGATTGGTCTTGCCGCGTCGAAGGAGCTGCAATGGGGTTCATCCGACCCAATCTGCCCGTCGTCGACGTGGCCGACTGGAGCGCACGACCACGCGCCGAACGCATCGTGCCGATGGCCCGCCACATCGCCCAGCACGGGTTCGGCACCCCGCTGGTGATGCACGTGATGTACGGCGTGAAGATCGGGCTGTACATCCTCGGGGGCTGGCTGTTCGCATGGTCCACGCGCGGCATCGGTGGCTTCACCCAGGTCAGCGCCTGGTGGGCGGAGCCGATCGTGTTCCAAAAGGCCGTGCTGTACACGATGCTGTTCGAAGTCGTCGGCCTCGGATGCTGTTTCGGTCCGCTCGCCGGGCGCTACTTCCCACCGATGGGTTCCATCCTGTACTGGCTGCGCCCCGGCACCATCCGGTTGCCGCCCTGGCCCGACCGGGTGCCACTGACCAAGGGCAGCAACAGAACTCCCGTCGACGCGTTGCTCTACGGCATCCTGCTGGCGCTGCTGGTGTTCGCGCTGCTGTCCGACGGCACCGGCCCGATTCCCGCCCTGGACACCACGATCGGCGTGCTGCCGCGGTGGCAGACCGTCGCCGTCCTGGCGGTCCTGGCCCTAATCAGCTTGCGCGACAAGGTGATCTTCCTGGCCGCGCGCGGCGAGGTGTACGCGCCGCTGGCGCTGACGTTCCTGTTCGCCGGGGCGGACATCGTCGTCGGTGCCAAGGTCGTCTTCATGGTGATCTGGCTGGGCGCGGCGACATCCAAACTCAACAAACACTTCCCGTTCGTGATCTCGACGATGCTGGCGAACAATCCGTTCATCCCGTCGGGACCGCTCAAGCGGTCGATGTTCAAGCGCTATCCCGACGATTTGCGGCCCAGCGCGCTGGCGGGTTTCATCGCGCACTTCTCGACCGCGGTCGAAGGGCTGGTGCCGTTGGTGCTGTTGTTCTCACACGGCGGTTGGCCGACGGCGCTCGCGGCGTTCGTGATGATCGTGTTCCACCTGAACATCCTGCTGGCCTTTCCGATGGGCGTGCCGCTGGAATGGAACGTGTTCATGATCTTCGGCGTGCTGTGGCTGTTCGTCACGCACGCGCCCTTGGGCCTGTCGGACACCGGCAACCCGTGGCCGATCGCCCTCCTGTTCGCGGTGATGGCCGGGACCGTCGCCGCGGGAAACCTCTACCCGCGCAAGGTCTCCTTCCTGCCCGGCATGCGCTACTACGCCGGCAACTGGGACACCACCCTGTGGTGCGTCCGCCCGTCGGCCGACGAGAAGTTCCGCGTCGGCTCGCGCGCCCTGGGCCCGATGCAGCACCTGCAGCTCGAGCGGTTGTACGGCAGCAAAGAGGAAACCCTGGTACCGCTTCACCTCGCGCTCGCCTTCCGCGGCATGAACACCCACGGGCGCGCGCTGCTCACCCTGGCGCACCGGGCAATGGCCGACTACGACGAGGACGACTACAACCTGTGCGAGGGTGAAGTCCTGTGCTCAATGGTTCTCGGCTGGAACTTCGGCGACGGCCACATGCACAACGAGTGCCTCATCGAGGCGCTGCAGCAGCGGTGCGGATTCGAGCCCGGCGAGGTGCGAGTCGTGATCCTCGACGCCCAGCCCATCCACCGGCAACGGCAGGAATACCGGCTGGTCGACGCGGCGACCGGGGAATTCGAACGCGGCTACTGCGAGGTCGCCGACATGGTGGTGAATCAGCCCTGGGCCGACAACATTCCGGTGTACGTCCAGAGCGACCGCGTCAGCGGTTCCTGACGCGGCGCACCGCCACCACGACGACCAACGCCCCGACCCCGGCCAGCGACGCCAGCACCACGGGCTTCTGCACGAACCCGATCACCCGGGCCTTGAGGTCGTCGGCGAGGCGACGCGGGTTTGCCCGCTCGGCGAGGGAGTCGACGGTGGCCGCCAGCTGGTCACGGGCGACGTCGATGTCTCGCTTGATGGCTTCGGGGTCGCGGTCCGCCACTGTGTCCTCCAAGTCGCCCACTATCCGGCTCATGCACCTGCCCGAACTACCCTAGATCAGCTGGCGGTAACCCCGACGCTCCGGTGAACAGAAAGGGCCCCACCTTGACCGAGACCACGCGGCTTGCACCCGGCGACAAAGCGCCCTCCTTCAACCTGCCCGACGCCGACGGCAACAAGGTGTCGCTGGCCGACTACAAGGGGCGCCGGGTCATCGTCTACTTCTATCCGGCCGCGTCGACTCCCGGGTGCACCAAGCAGGCGTGCGACTTTCGGGACAGCCTGGCCGAGCTCAACGGCGCGGGCCTCGACGTCATCGGCATCTCCCCCGACAAGCCGGAGAAGCTCGCCAAATTCCGTGACGCGGAGGGGCTGACGTTCCCGCTGCTGTCCGATCCCGACCGCAAAGTGCTGACGGCCTATGGCGCCTACGGCGAAAAGCAGATGTACGGCAAGACCGTCACGGGCGTCATCCGCTCGACGTTCGTGGTCGACGAGAAGGGCAAGATCGCCGTCGCGCAGTACAACGTCAAGGCCACCGGCCACGTCGCCAAGCTGCGCCGCGACCTGTCCGTCTAGCCGATGACGGCGGCCTCGGCGTACTCGGTGATCGGCCGCGCGATCCCCTGTTCGTCGCACACCCGCTGCAGCTTCTCCAGCGTCTCGTCGATCCCCGGGCCAAGCCGCCTGCCGGGGGTGAAGGTCGCCGGAAGGTGCTGCATGCCCTGGATCACGCCGATGGTCGGATAGTGCACGGTGCCTTCGGGGTCGCAGCGGTAGTCGGGCATCCGGTCGAGGACCGCCGTGAGCATCGACTTGAACACCACCCGCGCGACATTCGAGCCGATGCAGCGGTGGATGCCTAGACCAAAGCTGAAGTGCCGGTTGTTCTTTCGCGCCAGGTCCAATCGATTCGGATCGGGGAACACCGCGGGATCGCGGTTGGCCATCGCCCAGGACAGCCACAGGCGATCGCCCTCCTTGAACTGCATGCCCGCGATCTCGAGATCGGCGGCGATCGTGCGGCCGTCCCCCGGCGCGGGCGTGAAGAAACGCAGGAATTCCTCGGTCGCCGAGGCGAGCAACGTGTCCGATTCCCGCCTCAGCAGTTCGCGCTGCTCGGGATTTTCGCCGAGCCATTCGAGCGCGTGCGCGGTCAACGCCGTCGTCGTGTCGAAACCTCCGCCGATGATCAGGCCGAGCATTCCGAGCAGTTCGGCGTCGGGGGCGGGTTCGCCGTCGATCCGCAGTCGTGCCAGCGCGTCCACGATGCCGGGGCGCGGGTGCTCGCGGATCTCGAGGAGGTGGTTGAACAGGTCCGCGCCCATCGCCATCGTCTGCTCCAAAACCCTTGGGGCGTCCGGGGAATCGGCGGGAGTGTAGACGTT
The DNA here is from genome assembly GCF_035666375.1 of Mycobacterium sp. 5-140-3-2. Taxonomy (NCBI): domain Bacteria; kingdom Bacillati; phylum Actinomycetota; class Actinomycetes; order Mycobacteriales; family Mycobacteriaceae; genus Mycobacterium; species Mycobacterium sp. 5-140-3-2. The sequence continues at coordinate 1,532,661 of NZ_CP142025.1, read as the reverse complement.
GGCGTGGGCCGGCTCGCAATAGAGCTGCCACTTCTTCAGCGGAACGCCCATCAGGGCCAGCGTCAGGACGGCCGGCACGACGTTCGCGAGATCGTCGACGAAGTCGATCCGCCCGGTTTCGATCTTCTCGTCGATGCTGGCCCGCACGATCTCGTCGACGAATGGTTTCCAGCGTTTGATGGCCGCCGGCGACAGGTAGGGGTTGAGGATGCTGCGGTAGGCGGAGTGCTCGGGTTCATCCATCTCGAGCATGCCGCCACGTACGCCGGTGGCCTGCGGAATCGTGGGAATGGTGATGCCCTTGTAGCCGGTGACGTCATGGTCGTTGGACACGTGCGGGCATCGCGCGAGCTCGAAGACCTCCCGGCTGCCCGCCGCCACCCAATGCCCGTCGTAGGTGTCGGTCCACGCCACCGGGCACTTGGCGTGCATCTCCTCGGTGATTGCGGTGAACCGCTCGCGGTACTCCGGGGTGTGGCGATCGAAGTGGTAACGGTGGGTCTTGCCGGCCTTGGTGCGCGTGATGCCGGTGAGGGTGTCTTCCGTACTCACGGTGGCGTCTCCTGCGGACGAGTGGCTGCTGCCTGTAGAAGCAGTATGCGACGAGACTATCGGTCTCGTTAAGCATTCGGGCAGGCGAGTTTCCCGCTCAGCCGCGCTCTCAGGCCAGATTGGCCAGAAGCAGCGCCTCGCTGATCGCGGCGCGTTCCAGCACCCCCAGGTGCAGGCTCTCGTTGATGCTGTGCGCCTGGGTACCCGGGTCTTCCACGCCGGTGACGAGGATCTTTGCCTGCGGGAAGGCGGCGGCGAATTCCGCGATGAACGGGATGGAGCCGCCCATGCCCATGTCGATGGGCTCGGCCCCCCACGCCCGCCGGAACGCCGCGCGGGCCGCGTCGTAGACGTCGCCGCTGGCCTCGATGGCGTAGGGCTCGCCGAGGTCGCCGCGGGTGACGCTGACGTGCGCGCCCCACGGTGCGTGGCTTTGCAAATGGGCGGTCAGGGCGTCCAGGTGCGCGGCGGCGTCGCCGCCGGGAGCCACCCGCATGCTGATCTTGGCCCGCGCCCGCGGGATCAGCGTGTTCGACGCCTTGTCGATGGGGGTGGTGTCGATGCCGATCACCGTGATCGCGGGTTTCGCCCACAGCCGCTGCGGCACGGAGCCCGAGCCGATCTCGGACACGCCGTCGAGCAGGCCGGAGTCGGTGCGGACCCGCTCGGCCGGGTAGTCGGGGTAGTTCAGCGCGGCGGTGTCGGTTTCGTGCAGGCCCGCCACGGCCACGTTGCCGTCGTCGTCGTGCAGGCTGGCCAGCAACCGCACCAGGACGCTGAGCGCGTCGGGCACCACCCCGCCCCACAGGCCGGAGTGCAGCCCGTGGTCGAGCGTGGCGACCTCGACCACGCAGTCGACCAGACCCCGCAGCGACACCGTCAGCGCCGGGGTGTCGGCGCTCCAGTTGTCCGAGTCGGCGATGACGATCACGTCGGCGGCCAACGTGTCGCGGTGGGCCGCAAGCAATCGGGCGAGCGAGGGCGAACCGGATTCCTCTTCGCCCTCGACGAACACCGTCACGCCGACGGGCGGCCGGCCGCCATGTGCCCGAAAGGCCGCCAAATGCGTTGCGATACCGGCCTTGTCGTCGGCGCTGCCGCGGCCGTAGAGCCGCCCGTCACGTTCGGTGGGCTCGAACGGCGGCGACGTCCACTGGCCGCGGTCGCCCTCGGGCTGCACGTCGTGATGGGCATACAGCAGCACGGTCGGCGCGCCCGGCGGCGCGGGATGGCGCGCGATGACCGCGGGCGCTCCCCCCTCGCTGACGATCTGCACGTCGCCGAAACCGGCCTGCGACAACAGATCTGCCACCGCCTGGGCGCTGCGGTGCACCTCGGAGCGTCGGCCAGGATCGGCCCACACCGATTCGATGCGCACCAGGTCTTCCAGGTCGCGCCGCACCGACGGCAGCACCTCGCGGACGCGGTCAACCAGATCGCTCATGTCTTCCTCCTACGCACGCGCCGTCGAGCGTGGGGGCTAGGTACGAAGACCGGCGTGAATTCGCCCAGAGGACCCACACTCAAAGACAGAGGGAGGAGCCTACGTCGTCTCCAGGATCGCCACCGCGGCGGCGGTGTCCCCCTCGTGCGTCAACGACACGTGAATGATCACATCGGCCAGGTGTTTGGCGATGTCGCCGCTCAACCGCACCCGCGGCCGCCCCCACATATCGGTGACCACCTCGATGTCGCGGTGGATGTCCTCGGGCAGCACGGGCCGCTGCGCGAAGCGAGACCCTGACCATGCCTTGATCACCGCCTCCTTGGCCGCCCACCGAGCCGCCAGGTGACGCGCCGCCGACGAACTCTTGTCCGAGGCGTCGCGGCGCTCACCCGGGGTGAACGTCTCGGCGAAAACAGTTCCCGGCTGGTCGACCTGCTCGGCGAAATCAGGGATGGAGACGAGATCGATGCCTACTCCGACGATCGCCACGCACCGACCCTAGCCGACGTAAAGATCGTCTTCGCCAAGGCGGGCGTCGGCGTTGAGCAACATCGCCGCCTCCTGACGCTTCTCCGGCTCGTCGTGGTTGAACCGCCGGTCGGCCGGCTTCTCATACATCGGACGCCCGCCGGCGATCGCGGAGGCCAGCCGACGCTGACCGGCCAGCAGGCGCTGCTCGGCCCGCTTGCGGTAGCCGTCCCGATCGGCCGGGTCCAGCGCGGCGATGAACGCCTGCGGGTGCACCAGCGCGATCAGACCCGACACGTGGCCGAAGCCGAGGCTGGTCACCAGACCGGCCTTGAGCGGGAACTTGCCGCGCAGGTCCAAAGCCTCACGCACCCAGACGAAGTGACCGGCGGTGGCCAGCTCGTCGTCGACGCAATCCAGGCTGCGGTTGGGCGGGATGACGCCGTCACGCAGCATCTGGCACAGGCCCATCAGCTGGAACGCTGCCGCGCCACCCTTGCTGTGACCGGTGAGGGTCTTCTGGCTCACCACGAACAGCGGGTTGCCGGGCGACCGGCCCATCGAGTCGGCCAACCGCTCGTGCAGCTCGGTCTCGTTGGGGTCGTTGGCCAGCGTCGAGGTGTCGTGCTTGGACACGACCGCGATGTCGTCGGCTCCCACGCCCAGCTTGGCCAGCGAGCGGGCCAGCTGCGAGTCCTTGCCACCGCGACCGGCGCCGAGGCCTCCGAGCCCGGGCGCCGGGATCGAGGTGTGCACACCGTCGGCGAAGCTCTGTGCGTAGCCGACCACGGCCAGCACCGGCAATCCCATCTTGGCCGCCAGCGCACCGTTGGCCAGCAGGATGGTGCCACCGCCCTGGGCTTCCAGGAACCCGAGGCGGCGCCGGTCGTTGGCGCGCGAGAACTTCGAATCGCTGATGCCCTTGGCCCGCATCATCTCGGTGTCGGCGGTGGCCGCCATGTCACCGAAGCCGATGATGGCCTCCAGGGTCAGGTCGTCGAACCCACCGGCGACCACGAATTCGGCCTTGCCGAGCCGGATCTTGTCCACGCCCTCCTCGACCGACACCGCGACCGTCGCGCAGGCCGCGACCGGGTGCACCATCGCGCCGTAACCACCGACGTAGGACTGCATGACGTGGGCCGCAACGACATTCGGCAGGACCTCCTGCAGGATGTCGTTCGGCTTGGCCCGGCCCAGCAGGTTGCCGTGGTACATGGTCTGCATCGAGGTCATGCCGCCCATGCCGGTGCCCTGCGTGGAGGCCACCAGGCTGGGGTGCACCCAGCGCAGCAGCTCGGTCGGGGTGAAGCCCGAGGACAGGAACGCGTCCACGGTCGCCACGATGTTCCACAGCGCCACCCGGTCAATGGAATTGGCCATGTCCGGGGTGATGCCCCACACCGTCGGGTCGAACCCGGTGGGGATCTGCGCGCCGACCGTCCGCGACAGCTTGGTCTTCCTCGGAACGCGGATCTCGGTGCCCGCCTTGCGGATCACCTCCCAGTCGCTGGAGTCCGGCACCGGCCGGGCCACGGTGTGCTCGGGATCGAACTCGACGAACGCACGCGCGTCGGCCTCGCTGGACACCACGAACGAGAAGTCCTTGTCGAGGAACACACTGACCAGAAGCGGTGAGGCGTGATCGGGATCGATCGCACCGTCGTCGACGAATTCGCGGATGCCGCACCGCTCGACCACGGCGTCGTGGTAGCGATCGACCAGCTCCGACTCATCGACCAAGTCGCCGGATTCGGTGTCGTACCAACCGGGTTGGGGATCGTCCTCCCACTTGACCAGTCCGGTGGTCCAGGCCAGCTCGAGCACACCGGCCGCCGACAGCTCGCCGGCCACCTCCATCTCGAAGCGGGTCCGCGACGAACCGTACGGCCCGAGTTCCGCGCCGCCGACGATGACCACCAGGTCGTTGAGGTCGACGTCGAGGTCCGCCCATTCGGGGGGCGGCGCGGGGCTGTAGCCGCGCGGCGGGGACGGCAAGGCGGCGATGCTGCCCTCGGCCTCGGGCGCCTCGGGGTCGTCGTCCTCGCCCGAGGCGGATCGCTCGCGGGCCTTGGCGGCCAGCTCGGCCATGTCGAGGTTGGCCTCCCCGAGTCCACCGGTCAGGTCGGCCTTGATCGGCTCTGCGGCGGCCGCCACCTTCGACTCGATGTCGCAGAGGGCCAACAGCATTGCCGCCATCTCGTCCGTCGAGTACGTGGTGACGCCGGCCTCCTCGACCGCATCGACGATGGCGTCGTTGTGGCCCATCAGCCCGGTGCCGCGGGTCCAGCCGATCAGCGCGTGCGCCAGGCTGACCCTTGCCGCCCACGAGGATTCGGCGTGCCAACGACTCACCAACGCGTCGAGCGCCGACTTGGCCTCACCGTAGGCGCCGTCACCGCCGAACATTCCGCGGTTGGGTGAACCGGGCAGCACGACGTGCAGCCGCGACGCGATGTCGCGCTCGGCACCGATCTTCGACAGCCCGCCGATCAACCGCTGCACCGCCCACAGCAGCACCTTCATCTCCATCTCGGAGCGGGAGCCAGCCTCCGACAGGTCGCCGACGACGCGCGGCGCCGCGAACGGGAACAGCAGCGTCGGGGTCTGCGCGTCCTTGATGTGAATCGACTGCGGCCCAAGGCTTTCGGACTGCTCGGTGCCGACCCACTCGACCAGGGCGTCGATATCGGAGTAGGAGGCCATGTTGGCCGCGACCACCCACAGCGCCGCGCCGTAACGAGCGTGGTCGCGATACAGGCCCCGGTAGAACGCCAGCCGCTCGTCGTCGAGCTTCGACGTTGTGGCGATGACCGTGGCGCCGCCGTCGAGCAGTCGCGCGACGACCGACGCCGCGATCGAGCCCTTGGAGGCCCCCGTCACCACGGCGACTTCGTGTGCATACGGTCCGGGATCCGGATTCTCGGCGCCGGCCGCGATCCGGCCGAACAGCGACGCGTGGATCTGCCGGCCCGCGGCCAGGGCCTTGCCCTGCCACCAGGTGGCCTGGGTGGCCACGACATGGCCTGCGCCCTCGAACCTTTCGGACAGCTCCACCCACCGGGCGTCGATGTCGCCCTCGTCGGTCAGCCACAGCTTGACCAGGTCCTCGCGGGCGCTGGCCCACCGGTCGTCGAACAGCACCGCCTTCTTCGGCTCGAACACGGGCGCGACCAGGCGTGGCCAGTCCGCGCCGAGTTCGGCGGTCACCAGGTCGATCAGCTCGGCATCGGTGGCCGCCGGCGACGCGCTGACCGGGTCGTCGAGGCCCAGCTGGTTCAGCACCAGGCGGGCCGCCGACGCCAGCACGCCGTCGCGTCCGGTGATCTGGGCGGTGAATTCGCCCAGCGCGGCCGCGTCGATGGTCGCACCGCCACCGCCACCGCTCGACGACGGCAGCGCGACCGAGATGCCGTGGCGCGCGGCGACGGACGCGACCGCGGCGTCGATGGCCTTGTCGACGGCGGCGGCGTCGGCCAGGGCCCCCTCGTGCAGATGACCCATGGCGCCGCCGCGGACGCTGGTGCCCTCGCGGGTTCCCAGCGCGACTTCGACCGTGACGTGCTTGGCCCAACCCTCGCCCAGCTCCCAGGTCTTCTTGACCCGCTCGGCGATGGCGGCGGGCCGCTTGCCCGACGGCCCCAGCACCGTGCGCAGCTGGTCGTTGATCGCGTCGGAAAGCACTGGGCCGTAAGGCTTGTAGGTGCGCGCCAGCTTGGTCACCTGGGCGCGCAGCCCGGCCAGGTCGGCTTCGGCGGCGCCGTCGATGGCGCCGAGGTTCAGCTCCGAACCCAGGTCCACCAGCAGCTGGTTGCGCCGCGATGAGGCACCGTCGGTGATGGATTCGATGGAGTCCAGCTCCTCGATCTGGTCGATGCGCATCTTGGCCGACAACGCGATCAACGCCAACGTCGCGTCGGCGGCGTCGAATCCGATGTCGTCGGGGCGCGGGCCCGATGCGGCGGCCGCCGGTGCGGGGGCGGCCGGGGCGGCCTCCACCGGCGAACCGGATGCCTCCGGCGCCTCGACCGCGACCTCGTCGACCTCGGGCTCCGGCTCGGGATCGGTGTCGGTCGCGAACAGCACCGCGGCGTCGCGCTCGGCGTTGAGCACTTCGACTGTGCTGTGGGCATATTCGGGGAGCTTGAGCGTGTTGGTGGCCAGCCCGGCGACGGTCGGCGCGGACTTCACGCCGATCTCGACGAACCGCTCCACACCCAGGCCGCCGGCGGCCTCCTCGGTGAACAGCAGGTCCTGGGTCTCGATCCAGCGCACCGGGCTGGCGAACTGCCAGGCCAGCAGCTCGATCAGGACGGTGCGCGCCATCTCGATGCGACGCTCGGCGAGCCAGGTGTCGTAGTCGGCGAGGATGGGGTCGAGCGGCTCGGCCGGCACCAGGTCGCGGATCTCCTGGATGAAGTCGCGGTCCAGGGTGAACGGGCGGGGCACCAGGTTGGGGATGTAGCGCCCGATGATGACGTCGGGATCCTTGTCGCGCGGCATGACCCGGTCGAGGGAGCGCCGGAACTCCGCGACTCCCACCCGCAACACCCGCGAGTGGAACGGCACGTCGATGCCCGGAACCAGGATGAATGAGCGCTTGCCGCCGGTGATCTCGCGACGCCGCTCCACCTCGGCCTCCAGCGCCTCGAGCCCGCGGACCGTGCCGGCGATCGCATACTGCGAGCCGCGCAGGTTGAAGTTGACGATCTCGAGGAATTCGCCCGTGCTCTCGGCGATTCCCGCGACGAACCCCGGGACCTCGTCATCGGGGAGGTCGATCTGCGACGGCCGGATCGCCGCCAGCCGGTAGTTGGACCGGCCCAGCTCGTCGCGGGGCACGATGTCGTGCATCTTCGATCCACGGTGAAACACCGTCTCCAGCAACGCTTCCAGCTCATAGATGCCGGTCACGCAGGCCAGCGCGGTGTACTCGCCGACGGAGTGCCCGCAGGCGATCGCGTCTTCGACGAAGGCGCCCTGCTCGCGCATCTCGGCGACCTGCGCCGCCGCCACCGTGGCCATCGCGACCTGGGTGAACTGCGTCAGGTACAGCACCCCCTCGGGGTGGTTGTAGGGCACCCCGCTGGCGATGATGCTGGTCGGGTTGTCGCGCACCACGTGCAACACCGAGAAGCCGAGTGTGTCGCGGGTGAACTTGTCCGCCTTGTCCCACACCTTGCGGGCGGCCTTGGACCGGGCGCGGACGTCCATGCCCATGCCCTTGTGCTGAATTCCCTGACCGGGGAACGCGTAGACGGTGTGCGGGGCCGCCAGGCGTGCCGTCGCTGACATCACCAGGTCGGATTTAACCTTGGCGGTGACCTCCAAAACCTCTGCGCCCTGGTCGATTCCGACGCGGTCGACGCGGAAGGCGACCTCGTCACCGGGCCGCACCATGCCCAGGAAGCGCGCGGTCCAGCCGATCAGTCGCGCCGGCGGGCGGGCCTGGCCGTCGGTGGCGGTCACCGCGTGCTGGGCGGCGGCCGACAGCCACATGCCGTGCACGATGGGCGATTCCAGCCCGGCCAGCAGCGCGGCGGCCCGGTCGGTGTGGATGGGGTTGTGGTCGCCGGACACCACCGCGAACGGTCGCATGTCGACGGGCGCGGTGGTGGTGACGTCGCGGCGGCGCCGACGCGGAGTGTCGGTGGCGTTTTCGGAGACCGCGCCGCCGGCGCGCACCGGGTCGGCGAGTTCTGCGGCACCGGTGCGTCCGAGGATCGCAAAGCGCTCGTCGAGGGTCGCGATCACCTCACCGTCGGCGCCGGCGATGGTGACCGAGACGGGAACGACGCGCCCCATGTCGGTGTCGGCGGCCGCCAAAGCCGTTGCGGTGATCGTCAATTGGGCCGGGTTCTTCGGCAGCGCGCCGACCATGTGCGCGGCGTGGTCGAGATGCACCAGGCTCAGCAGCCCCTCCACCACCGGGATGCCGGTGTCGGTGACCGCCGAACCGATTGCGGAGAAGACCGCGGGCCAGCACGGGCCGACCAGGGCGTCGGGCACGGTGGTGAGGCTGGGCGCCAACGGCTCCCCGAAGGTGGCCGTGACACCGGTGTGGTCGGCGACGCGCTCGGGGTCCCAGTCCACCGTGACGGTGGCCGTTCCGTCGGTGACCGGGGGCATGAACTCCGGCCCGTCGACGCCGGCGGCGATCGCCAGCACCGACCGCATGGCCGTGGCGGCGTCGTCGGTGGAGACCACCGGCGTCGCGCCGTCAACGGTGTTGGGGGGCAAGGTGAACGGAATCTCGACCCAGACCCCTGACACCGGGACGCTGAGGACGACGCGGTCGCCTTCGACCTGCAGCCGCGCCCCGGTCGACGAGTGCGTGGCGCGGCGGCTTTCGGGTCCTTCGGAGTCTCCGTGCACCAGCCACTCGGAGGGGTCGGCGATCCGGTGGACCGGATTGATCGCGGTGCGGCCGGCCCACTGCACGTCCGGGGCATCCAGCACGACGGCCAACGGCCCGGTCACATCCGCGCGGCCGGTGCGGCGCGACGTGACGGCCGTCGGCTCGATCCCGGCGGCCAGCGCCTCGTCGACGGCCGCCTGCTCGAAGCGGTCCAGCAGTTCACCGACGGGTTCGTCCATTCGGGTGATCCCCGCGACGGCCGCGGTGCCCGGAATGATGCACACCTGGTCGGCGTCGTAGCGGGCATCGTGGGCCTGCCACAGCGAGTCGCTGCGCCACCAGCGCCGCACATCCTTGTCGATGACCGGCACGAAGTTGACCGGCTTGCCCACCGTCTTACACAGGGTGACGAAGAACGGAACGTCGGCCGGGTGCAGTTGGACGGTCTCGGCGTCGGGGTAGCGCTCGAGCAGCAGATCGATCGCCGCCCCGGGGTTCTCCAGCAGGGCCTCGTCGTTGAAGAGCGTCTCGATGGGGCCGAAATCCTTTGGGTGCAAACGCGCTTCGGCGCGCTGCAACATCTGCTGGAAACGGTCGCGCCAGGTGTCGGCCAGCCACGGGCTGCCCGGTGAGGCGGTGTCGGCGGTGGAATCGCCGTCCCCGATGGCCAGCTCGACGTAGCGCTGCAGCCACTGCAGGTAGGTCATCTCGCCGGCGTCGCCGAAGTACGGCTTGGCGGTGGTGGCCATCGCCGCGATGATCTCGTCGCGGCGCTGAGCCACGGCGTCGGCGTCACCGGCGACCTCGTCGAGCAGCCGTCCGCACCGCGAGGCGCTGTTGTCGATCTCGTGAATGTCCGCGCCGAGCTGGCTGCGGCTGGATGCCATGCCACCGGAGGCTTTCCCGGCGCCGATCCACTGGTCGGTGCCCTGGGTTTCCACCAGCATCCGCTTGACCGACGGCGAGGTCGTGGCCTCCTTGGCCGCCATTGCCGCGGTGCCGACCAGGATGCCGTCGATCGGCATCAGCGGGAAGCCGTAGGCCTGCGCCCAGCGCCCGGACAGGTAGTCGGCCGCCCGCTCGGGCGTGCCGATGCCGCCGCCGACGCAGACGGTGATGTTGGAGCGCGACCGCAGTTCCGAGTAGGTCGCCAGCAGCAGGTCGTCGAGGTCTTCCCAGGAGTGGTGGCCGCCGGCGCGGCCGCCCTCGATGTGCGCGATCACCGGTTTGGTGGACACCTCGGTGGCGATGCGGATGACCGAGCGGATCTGCTCGACGGTGCCGGGCTTGAAGACGACGTGACTGATGCCGACGTCGCCCAGCTCCTCGATCAGCTCGACGGCTTCCTCGAGCTCGGGGATGCCGGCGCTGATGACCAGCCCGTCGATGGCCGCGCCGGACTGACGCGCCTTCTGCACCAACCGCTTTCCGCCGACCTGCAGCTTCCACAGGTAGGGGTCGAGGAACAGCGCGTTGAACTGGTAGGTGCGACCGTCCTCCAGCAGCCCGGAGAGCTCGTCGATCCGGTTGGCGAAGATCTCCTCGGTGACCTGCCCGCCTCCGGCGAGCTCGGCCCAGTGGCCGGCGTTGGCCGCGGCGGCCACGATCTTGGCGTCGACCGTGGTCGGGGTCATGCCCGCGAGCAGAATCGGCGAACGGCCGGTCAGGCGGGTGAACTTGGTCGAGAGTTTGACCCGGCCGTCGGGCAGGCGAACCAGCGTCGGCGCGTAGCTCGACCAGGCCCGCGCCACCTCGGGGACGGCGCCGACGGTGAAGAGGTTGCGCTGACCCCCGCGGGTGGCGGCGGGCACGATGCCCACACCCAGGCCGCGGATCACCGGTGCGGTCAGCCGGGTCAGGATGTCACCGGGACCCAGGTCCAGGATCCACCGGGCGCCGGCGTCGTTGACGCGGGTGATCTCCTGCACCCAGTCGACCGGGCGCACCAGGATGGATTCCGTCAGTTCCCGGGCCAGGGCGACGTCCAGGCCCACCTTCTCGGCCCAGGCGCCGACGATGTCGATGCCGTCGGCCAGGCGGGGGGTGTGGAAGCCCACCTCGACCTGCACCGGATCGAACACCGGCGAGAAGACGTCGCCGCCGCGCAGCTTGTTCTTCCGGTCGGCCTCTTCCTTCTCCGAGATCTGCTGGCAATAGAGCTCGAAGCGGGACAGCTGTTCGGGGGTGCCGGTGATGACGACCGAACGGCGGCCGTTGCGGATGGACAGCACGGGCGGCAGGACGGTCCGCACGTCCTGCGCGAACTCGTCGAGCAGCCGGCTGATGCGCTCGGGGTCCGCATTGGTGACCGACACCATCGGCGGCCGGTCGCCCAGCACGGAGATCCCGCGGCGACGGGCCACCAGCGTCCCGGCCGCGCCGATCAGCTGGGCCAACGCCAGCAGCTCGACGTCGCGAGCGCCCCCGCCCTTGAGCGCCTCGACGGCGAGCACGCCCTGGGAATGCCCGGCGACGGCCACCGGCGGCGTCGCGCTCAGATCCATGCCTTGCCGCGCCAGCGCGCGCACGGCCGCGATCTGGGTGAGCAGCACGCCCGGGATCGATACCGCGGCCGAGGTCAGGTGCTTGTTCGACGGGATCGGGTCCTCGGCGGCCAGCGCGCGGACCCACGTCAGCGGCTCGAAGCCGATGGGACGCACCACGACCAGCTCTTTTGCCACCGGCTCGAGGAGCAGTTCGACCTCACCGACCAGCCCCGCCAGATCCGATTCGATGCCGGCCGACGACACCAGTTCTTCGAGGGTCTCCAGCCAGGCACTGCCCTGGCCACCGAACGCCACGGCGTAGGGCTCACCGGCCGTCAGGCGGTCGACAAGAGCGTGGGTGTCCCCGGCTGGGTGCTTGCCTCCCTGCGGGCCCTGCCCGTCGCGCTCGGCGGACACCCGGTCATGCTCGTGGATTGTCACCTTCTCTGTCTCCCCTGGTATGCGTCTTTACGTCTCGGTTCGTATGGGCGGTCACCACCAGAGGGTGGGCACTCGCCAGTGCTCCTCGATGCGGCGTGGTTCAGCGTCGAATCACAGCCGGGAAACGGCGGCCGGTGCGTTGTCGGCGACCGCCCGGATGGCGCTGAGCGGTGCGACGGACTTCATCGGCTGTACTAAGAGTGTCATAAGATTCCACCCCCGTTTTGCGTGGTGATCGGTTACTGGCGAGTTCTACGCATGGGTAACCGTGTCCTGGGTAACACGGGGTTTGACCGGCGGCGCGGACGCGATTCCCAAACCTGCTGCATGCAGGTGGTTACGGTCGAGTAGCTATAACTGCGCAGATCAAAGCAGTTTTGTTATCGAATCGTTATATAAATTTTTGGGGCCGCGGAGCGCCGTCTGAGCGGCATCACCGATGCCGACCGCCGGGCGGGCACACCGACCCGACGCGAAAATGAGCGAACGAGTGTTTGCTGGGCTTTCTAAGAGTCCGCATCCCGGTCGGACCGGACGACGATGTGGGGCCGCTAGGCCCACTGCCCGAATTGGGGCTTGAGGATCTCGTTGATGTCCACGCCCACCCCGCCGACGCTGCGTTTGTCGATCTCAACCTGGTGCAAGTGGGCGGCGGGATGGGCATACCCCTTGGGCGAGCCCCAGTTGTGCTGCCAGAAGTAAGAGCCCAAACCGTCGTGCAGTGCCCAGTCGATGGTCTTCGAATTGGCGTACACGCCTGTGCGCTGATGGCCGATGACCGACTCCCACGACCGCAGGTACGGCGCGATCTGGCTCTTGTACTGCTCATAGGAGGGGTCGTCGTCGATCGAGGCATAGATGGGCGCCGTGGCGGGGCCGCCGGCCGCGGCGTGGAGCTGCATTCCGCGTTGCGCGTGCTGCAGGCCGGCGTTGGCGCCGCCCAGCCAGTCCGCGGTGTTGCCCTTGCCGTACTGGTAGCAGGAGACGATCTTGAGTCCGTTGCTGTGGAGGTCGCGCGCTTCGGCGACCTGGATCGGCTTGCCGAGCATCCACTTCCCGCCGGGCCGTCGGTCCGAGACGTACCGGATCGATCCCACGGCGCCCGCGGCGCGGATCTCGCTGGCCGGAATGACCCCGGCCGCGTAGTCCAGCAGGGTGCCCAGCGACGCCGAGGCCGGCGCGGCATCCAATGACGCACCCGCGGCGCCCAGACCCAGCAGGGCAGGCGCCGCGGCCGCGTATTTGAACAGGTCGCGCCGCGAAACCGATGACACAAGCCACAGGGTACGACACAAACCCCATGTGACACATTGGTCACACTGATCACATGTGCGTCACGGTGCCGTATCGGCGCTGCAGCGCGCCCGCCGCGCCCAACGTCGCGTAGGGGCCGGTCACCGCCATGAGGCTCAGCAGCGAGCGGACCCTGGGGTCGCCGCGCTTGAGATGTCTCAGCTCCAGCAGGGCGTTGATGTTGTCCAGCGTGTCGACCATCAGGCCGATGTATTGCCAGCGCCGCCGGTTGGGTTCGTCGCTGCCGAGATAACCGATGCCCAGGGCCAGGGCCCGGGCCCCGAAAATGCGGATCAGATACTTGAGCTCCGTGGACAGCATGTGATCGGGCACCCCGTTCATGCGAGTCTGGGACGCCGGGTAGGCAAACGCCGTGGCGCCCAACAGGATCCGACCGACGGCGGCGGCGGCGAACGCGCGGCGCAGGCCCGCGGGCTGCGGCGGTGAGGCTGGTTTCGTTGTTGTGGTCATGCATGCAGTCTTCGCCGCGCAGGTAAGTAGGTCGATTACCTTCGAGGTAGTGGTTTAGCTCCACGCAACGGCGTTAGGTTCTTCACGATGCCTGGGAGTACAGCGGGTCTGGCGGTGCGCGAGTGGCGCACCCGTCGGCGATTGAGCCAGATGGAACTCGCGCATCAGCTAGGTGTGTCGCCCCGCCACCTCAGTTTTGTCGAGACCGGCCGGGCCAATCCCAGCCGCGCGTTGTTGCTGCGCATCGGCGAGTCCCTGGACCTGCCGCTGGCCGCGCGCAACCGACTGCTGCTCGACGGCGGCTACGCACCGATGTTCGGCGAGCACACCCTGGACGCCGAACGCATGAGGCCGGTGAAGGCGGCCGTCGACTCGGTACTGGCCGGCCACGCCCCGTACCCGGCCATCGTCACCGATGCCTGCTGGAACCTGATAGCGGGCAATGTGGGGTGCGTCGTGCTCGCCGAAGGGGTCGACGCCGAACTGCTGCGCCCACCGATCAACGTCATGAGGTTGTGCCTGCACCCGCGGGGATTGGCGCAGCGGTTGCTCAACCGCGCCGAGGTGCACGCCGCCATCCTGGGCCGGGTTCGCCGGCACGCGCAGGCCACCGCGGCCCCGGACATCCGCCGTCTTTACGAGGAGCTCTCGAGTTATCCGGTGCCCAAGGGCGGCGACCGCGGCGAGCGGACCGGCGAGCTCTACGTGCCGTTTCAGATGCTCACGCTGGACGGCACCGAGCTCCGATTCGTCAGCATCATCGCCACCTTCGGCAGTCCGCTCGACATCTCCGTGGAAAGCCTGATCATCGAGTCGTTCTTTCCCGCGGACCCGGCGACCGGCGACTACCTGCGCGGTCTCGACGGTGATCGGAGGCTGCGCGCGATCGCTCAGCAGCACCCGCAGTTGCTTCCCTACATCGGCTAGCGTCAGCGCGTGGACCTTAATTTATTATCACTATAAAGTTAGTAGAGTTACCGCGAGCGCTTGACTGCCACCGGAGTTCAGATGGAACGCGACCAGCTCATCGACCTGACCCGCCGCGCCTTGAAGTTGGCGCGCGACAAGACAACAGACCTCGCGCCGAGCGAGCACCGGGTCGAGGCGCGGGACTACACCAGTCCCGAACGCCACGACCTCGACCGGGCCATGCTGCTGGCCAGCCCGCAGTTGGTCGGCTACGTGTCCGAACTTCCCGCCCCGGGGGCGTATTGCACCAAGACGGTGATGGGTCGCTCCATCCTGTTGACCCGGACTGCCGATGGATCGGTGAAGGCGTTCGACAACGTGTGCCTGCATCGGCAGTCGCAGGTGGTCACGGGATGCGGCACCGCCAAACGGTTCACCTGTCCCTACCACGCGTGGACGTACGACAACACCGGGCGGTTGGTGGGCCTGCCGGGGCGTGAGGGTTTCCCGGACATGACGCTGCGCTCCGACGGCCTGGCCGAACTCCCGGCCACCGAGTTCGCCGGATTCCTCTGGGTCTCACTGGATCCCGGTACGGCGCTGGACGTGGCCGCGCACCTGGGACCGCTGGCCGACGAACTCGATTCCTGGGGCATCGGGCGCTGGTCGCCGTTGGGCGAGAAGGTGCTCGACACCCCGATCAACTGGAAGCTGGCGATCGACACCTTCGCCGAGAACTACCACTTCGCCACCGTCCACCAGCAGACGTTCGCCACCATCGCGCGCAGCAACTGCACGGTGTTCGACTCCTTCGGCCCGCACCACCGGCTGATCTTTCCGCTCAACACCATTCTGGAGCTCGACGAGCTGCCCGAGGAACAGTGGAATCCGTTCCACAACATGGTCGTGATCTACGCGCTGTTCCCCAACATCGTGCTGTCGGTGACGATCGCCAACGGCGAACTGTTCCGCGTCTACCCCGGTGATCAGCCGGGCCGCTCGGTCACCGTGCACCAGAACGCCACACCGCAGGACCTGTCCGACGAATCGGTGGCCGCCGGCGCTCAGGCCGTCTTCGAATACGCGCACGCCACCGTGCGCGACGAGGACTACCGGTTGGTGCAGGGGCTCCAGGCCAACCTCGAGTCGGGCGCCCGCGACCACCTGGTGTTCGGCCGCAACGAGCCGGGGCTGCAGCACCGACACATCACGTGGGCGCAGGCGCTGGCGAGTTCAGCTCGCTGACTCATCGGCCGACAGCACCGCGACCAGATCGTCCAGAAGCGTTGCCAGCGCACCGGTTTGAGAGGGGCGCACCGCGGTCAGCAGTTCGACCGCCTCGCCCCGCCGCCCGGCGGCCACCAACGGCACCAGACGATCCGCTGTTGTCTGCAGGTCGGGGTCGGAAGGTTCGATGTTCGCGACGGTGGTGGTGAGCACCTCGACCAGCTCCCAATCCCGATACAAGGCGAGCGATCGTTCGTTGAAGGCGAACGCGGTCACCGGCTGCCCGCCCAGCATCCCGCGGTAACGGTAGGGCCCCTCCATGTATTCGATCGGCAGGCCATGCGCGGGCGCCGGCACCACCGGCTCACCGACGATGTCGAGTCCCAGTGTGGGACAGGTGATCCGGTGACGGTCGGGCATGTACCGGGCCGGGGCAAGCGGGCGCACCAGGGGCCGCACCGTCTCCGGCCACCGAACGTAGCTGCTGATCGTGACCTCGATGTCTTCGGCGCATTGCGGCGACGTGGCGGGATCGGGGTAGCTCGTGGTGACACCGGTGAAGGGCTGCAGGACATTGCCGTTCGTCCGGTCGAACTGCCGCCACATGCTCAAGTCGACGCCGTTGTCGAAGTTGATGGTGCGCCATTCGTGCGACCGGGCCCGCGGATCCCCCGCCGTTCCCCCGCCGCCGGCGTATTTTGGAAACCATTGCCGATCGACATGGCCACTGTTGCCGGAGACCTGGTGGATCTCCTCGCCCCAGCATAGGGTGCCGGTCATCGCCATACCGGTCTGGAAGTAGGAGTAGGTGTCGTCTTGGCCGAAGCAGACGATCTTGCCATTGTAGGTCGAGGCGCCCACCGGAGTCGGTGCGCGCGTGGGGGTTACGGCCAGGTCCAGCCGCATCCGCCGGCCGGAATGGTCCTCCCCCACCAGGCTGACGCGGTAGGTGTAGGGCAGTAGACCCCCGTCGCCGTTGCGGCACGTGGTCCAGGACGCGGTGCCCGCACCGCCGGCGTAGCTGATGTCGAGATAACCCGTGGCCAGCTCCAGCTTGCGGGACGCCCCCGGTTCGAGGTTGGCCGGCGGCATGTCGTAATCCGTGTACGTGCCGTAATCGCCGGTGTCGAGGTCGAAGAGCGCCATCGTGTAGAAATCGGCGACGATCGTCCCGCCGGGCCGGTTCTTGTTGAAAATCGTCAGGAAGGCAAAGGACCGGTCTGTCTCGGCGGCGTCCAGCTGGCCAGCGATGAACCAGGTGTCCGACTCCTGGTCGGGGTGTTCGCCTTCGGCGGCGGGAAACTCGAGCTGGCCGTCGCCGGGCACCAACTGGAATGGGTAACTGCGCCAGTCGCTCTTCATATCGCGCCCGCCTCGACATCGTCGCTGATGATCCGCTCGCGGCTTCCCGCCTCGCTCTTTCTTCGCTATGTTAGCGTCAATAGCGAATTACGGTCACGGTCGTACTGCACCCACCGCTGCCTCGAGGAGGCGCCCCGATGACGAAGAATTCCGACCATCGTTGTTACGACGAAGTGTTCATCGGAGGGCAGTGGCGCAAGCCCGCCAATCCCCAACAGCTCGAAGTGATCTCGCCGCACTCCGAGGAGCCGGTCGGTCACGTCCAGGCGGCCGGCCCCGAGGACGTCGACGCCGCCGTTGTCGCCGCTCGGCACGCCTTCGACCACGGACCGTGGCCGCGGATGAGCCACGCCGATCGGATGGCCAAAGTCGAACAGCTCGCCGCGATCTACGCCCGCCACAGCGACGACATGGCCGACCTGATCACCGACGAGATGGGATCACCGCGCAGTTTCAGCCGGATGGGCCAGGGGGCGGCCGCCGCGTCGCTGATCCACCTCGCGCTGGCCGCCGCCCGCGACTTTCCGTGGACCGAACGCCGCCAGGGCGTGCTCGGCGAAGTGCACCTGCGCCGGGCCCCGGTTGGGGTGGTGGGCGCGATCGTGCCCTGGAACGTGCCCCAGTTTTTGATCATGCCCAAGCTGATCCCCGCGCTCATCGCGGGGTGCACGGTGATCGTCAAGCCCGCACCCGAAACGCCTTTGGACGCTTTGTGGTTGGCCGAGATGATCGAGCAGCTTGACCTGCCCGAGGGCGTGGTCTCGGTGCTGCCCGGCGGCACCGACGTCGGCGAGGCGCTGGTGCGCCACCCCGGCGTGGACAAGATCGCGTTCACCGGGTCCAGCGCCGTCGGGCGCCGGATCGCCGCGCTGTGCGGGGAACAACTGAAACGCGTGAGCCTGGAGCTGGGCGGCAAATCGGCGGCGATCATCCTCGACGACGCCGACATCGACAAGACCGTGGCCGGGTTGAAGAGCGCGGGCCTGATGAACAATGGCCAGGCCTGCGTCGCCCAGACCCGCATCCTGGTCAGCGACCGCAAGCACGACGAGGTCGTCGACGCCCTGGCCGGCATGATGTCAGCGCTGCACGTCGGTGACCCGGCCGATGAGGCAACGGACATCGGACCGCTTGTCGCCCAACGCCAACAGCGCCGCGTCCAGGACTACATCCAGTCCGGCCGCCGCGAAGGGGCCCGCGTCGTCCTGGGTGGCGAACAGAGCCCGTCCGAGCGCGGCTGGTACGTGCAGCCGACGCTGTTCGCCGACGCCACCAATGACATGCGCATCGCCCGGGAGGAGATTTTCGGGCCGGTGCTCACGGTGCTGCGCTACCGGGACGAGGACGACGCGATCCGCATCGCCAACGAAACCGACTACGGTCTGGCCGGTTCGGTGTGGACGTCCGACATCGGGCACGGCCTCGACGTCGCGGCCGCCGTCCGCACGGGGACCTACGGCATCAACATGTACACCCTCGACATCGGGGCACCGTTCGGCGGTTTCAAGCAATCCGGCATCGGGCGCGAGTTCGGCCCCGAGGGTCTGCACGAGTATGTCGAACTGCAGACGCTGATATGCAAAGGGCAGTTGCCACCCCTATGAGGTGCGCGGCCTCCACCGGGGGTCGCGGCCCAGGCCGGCGAGAAGCCTTGTCTGCGCGTCACTTTCGGCGGGTACGGCAAGCGGGGCCTTGAACATCGCCCCCGAGCTCAGCGTCTGGGAATCCGTCGGTAACCCGACGCAAAACCGTTCACACCACTCGGGGTCCAAGCTGTCGTCGGCCCCCGCCGCACGCGCGAGGTCCCAGGTATGCACCAGGACATCGCGGGTCAGATTCGGGATGAGCGGGTAGGCATCGAGCCGTGTCGCTACGCCCGAGGTAAAGGCCTCGGTCAGCGAGCGGTACGTCAGTCGCCAGCGCTCGAGGGGATCCTCACGCGGGCGGTCGGGCTTGAGTCCCAAGGGACGCAACAGGAGTACGTCGTGAAAGCCGATGACGTGCTCGAGCACTCCTCGGGCATCCCAGGCATCGCACGGGGATGGACGGTCCCATCTGCCGGTCGCCGCGGCAACCGCCTCACCGAACCGGCGGCACACCGCCAGGTGCAGTTCGGCGTTGTCATCCATCGCCGTGATGCGGGTCCTCGGGCACCTGCAGCGTCAGCTCGACCGGGCAGCACAGCGCGCCATGCTGATTGGTCACCTGGATTTCGAGGTCGACCAGGCAGCGCGGCGGGTCCACCGAGGTGTCCCGCCGTTTGGCCACCGCCCGCCCGCGCCCGGTCATGGTGTCGCCGGCGTACACCGACCCGGTCAGCCGCATGGAGCGCCGCATCACGCGGCTGCGCGGCCCCGCCCACTCGGTCGCGACGCGGTCGGCGAAGCCGGCGAGGTGCATCGTGTTGACGTAGATCGTCGGATTCCCTTGAGCTTGAGCGTAATCCGGGTCGAAGTGGCCGGGGAAGTAGTCCCACGTCGCTCCGGCGTTCTCCACCACGCGCTGGTAGCTGATGTGGTCAACCACCTCGGGCAGCTCGACCGGGACGGTGATCCGGTCGAAGTCCAGGCCGTCGCCGGTCACGAGGGCGGCCCGGGGGTGAAGCGGAACAGGGTGTTGCGGGAGGTGGCGACCACGGCGCCGTCCTGGCGGCGATAGGTCTCCAGCGTCTCGACGAAATGGCCGACGCCCAGCCTGGTCCGCTTTTCCGGCGACACCGACACCAGCTCGTCGACGACGGTCAGGACGTCGCCTTCCACGATGGGTTGGGGAAACTCAACCTCGTTGGCCGCGTTGATGAATGTGGTGCCCGGT
Organism: Mycobacterium sp. 5-140-3-2; assembly: GCF_035666375.1. Lineage (NCBI taxonomy): Bacteria > Bacillati > Actinomycetota > Actinomycetes > Mycobacteriales > Mycobacteriaceae > Mycobacterium > Mycobacterium sp. 5-140-3-2. The sequence continues at coordinate 1,512,833 of NZ_CP142025.1, read as the reverse complement.
AGCGGCACCCGCAGGGCGATCAATGAACCGGACCTCCTCCCTCCGGGCTGCCAGGGCGGCGTGATCAACCAGCCCATCAGCAAAGCGGGTGGCGCGAGCAGGCCTCCCCATTGCCGACGAGCGAACTCGGAATCCCAATAGGAACGGTTCCCGTCGCGGACCATCGCGGCGAACAATTGGATGCGTGCGGCGCTGACCGCGGTGGCCGCGGTGCGGGGTTCGCTTTTCGTGCCGACCATCCGCAACGCATCCTCGTAGGTGCCGAAGGCCAGCCGCTGACTGAAATCCTGGTCCACGTATCGATGCCGCTCACATGACGAGCGGATGCCGGCTCGGGACCGAATCCCACTGCAACGTACGGGATGTGAAGTACCATCCGCCGCGCTCGTAGACCAGTGTGTCGTGGAAGACCCCGGTGGCCCGCAGCGCGGTGTCCTCGAACATCGCGGCGAAAAGCACGGCGACGCAATGTTGGTCGGCGTTGACCCCGTCGACGGCGATCTCGTGGTCGACCGTGATCAACCGTTGCCCGTCGCCGCCGTCGAAGGCCGCGCGCAGATCGGTGAACGCCTCGCCGTCACGGGTATAGCTGGCGCCGGAATGGCGGAAGGTGGCGATCCAGCGCTCGCGGTCGCCCTCCGAATAGGCGCGATTGTGCCGGGCGTTCAGGTTGAGGATGGCGGCGCGGCCGGTGGCGGCATGGAGCAGCTGCTGTTCCTGATAGGTCATGGTCATTGTGCTTCGCAGCCTCTCTCACAGTGACGGGCAACGTTACCGGGCAACGATATACCCCTCTTTTTCCCGATCCCATGCGCCCGGACTCACGCCCCGGTTGCGCAACAGGTCTTTGCGGATGCGGCCGATGATGTTCTTTGGCAGTTCGTCCACCGTCTCGACGTATCGCGGCACGCAGAAGTACGGCATCCGGGCCGCGCAGAAGTCGAGCAACTCGGCGCAGTCCAGTGTGGCCCCGGGACGCAGGGTCACGGCTACCAGGATGTCGTCTTCGCCCAGCTCGCTGGGGACTCCGACGGCCGCTGCTTCGGCGACGGCGGGGTGACGCATGACGACGGTCTCCACTTCGACCGATGAGACGTTTTCGCCCCGCCTGCGCAACGAGTCTTTGACGCGGTCCACATAGGTCAGGTTCTGATCGGCATCGAGCCGGCCCAGGTCACCGGTGCGAAACCACTCCGGGTGCGGGTCCACCCGCATCCCCTGGCCCACATAGCCTTCGCTCATTACGTGGGCCCGCTTCGGCCGGCACGCGATCTCTCCGACGGCGCCGGCCGGTAGCGGATCGCCGCGCTCGTCGATGATGCGCACGTCGAAATCGGGGTTGGGCCGGCCCGAGGTTCCGGGTACACCCTCGTCGGCCACGGCCTTGAGGGCGATCGGGAACGCCTCGGTCAATCCGTACATCGTGACGATGCGGCAGCCGTAACGCTTTTCGATGTCACGGTAGGAGGCCGCGTCGATGGGCGCGGCGGAGATGAACCGGAGCGGCAGCTGCGCGTCCCGCGTATCGGCGGGCAGGTTTTGCAGCATCGAGACCATCGCGCCGGCGCCGGCGAAACCGACGGCGCCGTGGGCGCGGATCTCATCCCACACCTGCGCCGGGTGAAAGGCTTTCGCCAACACGGTGGTTCCACCGACCAGCATCGGTGCCAGCACGCTGGGCGCCGCACTCAGATGGAAGAGCGGCATCGCCGTCCACAGCACCTCCCCCGCGCCGAACTCCCACGCCGAAGCGACGGTCGCCGCCACCGAGAACAGGTAATGCCACGTCGTGGCAACCGCTTTGGAGGGCCCGGTCGTGCCCGAGGTGTAGAACAGCACGCCCACGTCCGCCGCGCCGGCGGGGCTGTCGCCCACCGGGTGAACCGGCGTGCTACTCAACGCCTCGGTGAGCGAAACATCCAGCACCACAACGTCGGTCGCCGCATTCAGTCCGCCCGCGACCTCGTCGACGCGGGGCCGCCGCTCAGCATCGGTGAGGATCACCTTGGCGCATGACAGCCGAAGGGTGTGCAGCAAAAACTCACCCTTGTTCGCGGCATTGATGGCAGCGCTGACCGCGCCGATGCGCGCCGCGCCCAACCAGAAGTAGACCCATTCCGGGCAGGTGGCGGTGAACAACGCCACGCAGTCGCCGCGGCCGACGCCCAAGCCGGACAGTATGTTTGCCGCCGCGCGGGACCGCCGCCGCATCTGCTCGAAGGTCACGTCGACACCGGCGATCGACATCATCACCCGGTCGGGATGCTGCTCGGCCCGCCGATCCAGCACAGCCGGCACGGTGAAACCGTCGACACCGAAATCGGCGGGACCGGGCATCAGGGTTTCATCAGGCTTTCGCGGCCGCCGGGTCCGGCGCGCCGTCGGCGGTGTAGCCGAAATCGGACGGCGACGGTTGCGTTCCCGGGTAGAAGCGGTGCGCCCAGCGGCGAAGGGCCGCGTAATCGTGCGCCTCCTCGGGAGCCAGATTCGGCTTCTCGAGATACTTCATGTTCTCCCAGGTGAAGAAGTCCTGCTTGATGACTTCTTGCTGCAGCGCGAGGAACCGGGCGGCGCGTCCGGTCGGCACGTCACCGGTGTCGCCCGGCTCACGAACGGAGGCCTGCGTGTAGAAGTAGTCTGTGTAGTCCTCGTCGACCGGCGTCTGTCCGGTGACCTGAACGGTGGCCACCAGCTCGCTGGGGAATCGCACCACGCCCAGCCCCAGCGAGTAGTTGTCGTAGATGATCTTGGCGTCGACCGGCCCGTTCGGGGTCAGCCAGGTCTGCGCCCGGCCCCCGCCGAAATGGGCGTTGACCGTGGCGTGTAGGTGGTAGCCGGACACCTCGAACGACGCGGTGGTGGCGGGATTGGCGGCCTTGTGCACGTACTGAACGTGGTACGGGTCGGCGGCGTTCTCGATGATCATCTGCGGGTGCACCTTGACCCGGTTGAGCATCTGGGTGTGCGGGTGCAGGGGGTAGTACTCGTTGGTCTCCAGCTCGGGCAACACCGGCGGCTGCCAGTACGGCGCCCGACCGTGCCGCTCGTGCCAGGCCAGCACGAAGCCGTACCACTCCATGCTCGGATAGGTCCGGATGCGGACGTTGTTCTTGCAGCCGATCTTGCTGTAGGGAATCAGCGCGTTGCTGCCGTCACCGCGCCATTGCCAACCGTGCCAAGGACAGACGATGTTCTCGCCCTCCACGGTGCCGCCGACGGCGAGGTTGGCGCCGAGGTGCTGGCAGTAGGCGTCCATCACATGAACCTGGCCCGACTCGGTGCGAAAGAGCACCAGCTCCTCACCGAAGTAGTGCGCGCGCTTGACCTGACCGGGAGCCAGGTCGGAGCCGAAGGCGACGATGAACCAGCCCGTCGGGAAACGGTAGGTCGACAGGGCGATGCCGGCCTGCCCGAACTCTCGTTCTGAGGGGTCCTCGGCCGACTCCGGGGCCGGGTCCGAAACTGTACGCGTCACGAGCACTCCAGTTCGACGACTAGCTCTATTTTTACTATCTTAGGCATAGAACGTCAACGCGGCGCTCACCGGTTCCCGGTGCGTCGCCGCAGAATGGGGCCCGGCGATGACGGCTGCAGCGGTCGACCTGTCCGATCTGTCTTTGTGGTGCAACGGCTTTCCCGACGACCTGTTCGCCGAGCTGCGACGCAGCAGCCCACTGTTCCGGCACGAGCTGACGCCGGGAGTGGCCCAGACCGTGCACCGCGATTTCTGGATGGCGACCAAACACCGGCACGCGGTCCGCCTGCACCGCGACACCGAGTCGTTCACCGCGGCCGACGGCCCGCTCATCCAGCCGGTCGCCATGTTCTCGTCGTTCCCGACGATCATCACGTTGGACCCGCCGGAGCTGAACAGACGCCGCAAACTCATCTCCAACGCGTTCAATCCGCGCGCCATAGCCAAACTCGAGGAGGGGATCCGCGCGCGTGCCGCACGGATGATCGACGACTTGCTGGCCGCGGGCGGCGGGGACTGGATCGAGGACGTCGCCGACGCGTTGCCGATGTCGGTGATCGGCGACATCATCGGCATCCCGGACGAGGATCGGCCGCGAATCTTCGGCATCTTCGACCAGATCCTCAAAGCGCTTGCGCCCGAAGCACACCCGAGCGGGCGGGTAGAACTCGATCTCTTCGCTTCGGTGTTCAGGTACGCGATGGAGCTCACGGCCGAAAAGCGGCGCAATCCCACCGACGACATCTGGAGCACGCTCGCGACTGCGGTGATCACCGGCGAGGACGGCGAGCGATTCAGCTTGCCCGAGAACGAGCTCGAGTTCTTCTTCTTCGTGCTGGCGTTCGCCGGCAGCGACACCACCAAGAACGCGTTGGCCATCGGGCTGCAGGCGTTCGTGCGCAATCCACAGCAAATCGAGCGGTATCGCGCGCAGGAAGCGTTGCGGCCCGGCGCGGTCGAGGAGGTGCTGCGCTGGGCGTCGCCGGTGGCGTACTGGACGCGCACCGCGAAGGTCGACGTCGAGATGGACGGCCAGCGCATCGCCAAGGGCGAGCGGGTGGTGTCGATGCTGCGCTCGGCCAACCGCGACGAGGAAGTCTTCGATTCACCGTTCGTCTTCGACATCGGCCGCCAGCCCAACCCGCACGTGGCGTTCGGGGGCGGCGGACCGCACCACTGCCTGGGCGCCATGCTGGCCCGTGCGGAACTGCGCGCGGTCTTCGACGAACTGCTGCTGCGCTGCGATGACATCGAAATCGGCCCGGCCAAGGCCGCCCATCCCAACCTGACCACCAACATGTCGATCTACGACGAGATGGCGATATCGCTACGCGAGCGCCGCTGAGTCTGATTGCCCGACTTCTCACTCGCGCCGTTCCGGCGCTCGCCGTCGTCGGGCGAGTCTGATTGCCCGACTTCTCACTCGCGCCGTTCCGGCGCTCGCCGTCGTCGGGCGAGTCAGTCCTCGACAAGCCGCAGCGCGGCCTTCGGGCACTGGTCCACCGCGGCGCGCACGTCGATTTCCAGCCGCGCCGGCACGGGGCCGTCCGCGATCTGCACCACGTCGGCGTCCCCCAGCTCGAACACGTCCGGCGCAAGCGATTCGCAAAAGCCGTTGGCCTCGCACAAGTTTTCGTCGACCGTCACGCGCATCAGATGCCCTCCACTTCTCTTAGAGACCCTTGGGGCGGGTCCCGATCACCCCGCTGGCCGCGAGGCGTGTCAGTTCTTCGTCGGTCAGCCCGCACCGATCGCGCAGGATCTCTTCATTGTGCTCGCCCAGCTTCGGCGGCGGCCGCAGCAGCCAGTGGTCCTGGCCGTCGAGCAGGGCGAACGGCGGGCACGGGTAGAGACCGAGGCCGGTGCTGCCATGGTGCAGCGCCTCGAAAAACCCGCGCTCGCGCAGCTGCGGATTGTCGGTGACCAGCGACGGCGATACCACCGGCGCGGCGGGAATTCCCGCACCGGCCAGGCGTTCCACCGTCGGTTCAAGGGTCTGGCGGGCGAACCACTCCGCCAGCCGGGCGTCGATCTCGTCGGCTCGTTGCCGGCGACCGGCAACGGTGGACAGCACCTCGTCCCGGCACCATGCGGGACGGTCCATCACGTCGACCAGCGCGTGCCACTGCGCGTCGTCGCGAATGGTCACGGCGATCCAATCGTCCTTGTCGCCGGCGCAGCGGTAGATGTTCTGGATCGCCGTGCCGTGACCGCGATTGCCCCGACGGCTCAGCGTCACACCGAAGACCTCGGACTCGATCGCCTGGATCGCGGTGGCGTTGAGCACCGTTTCCAGCATCGGCAACTCGACCAGCTGGCCCTTCCCGGTGCGCTCGGCGAAGCTCAGCGCGGCGAGCACGGCGAACGCGGCGTGCACACCGGCCAGCGGGTCGCAGGCCCCGCGCGGGGTCACCGGCGGGGCCTCGGGCAGCCCGGTCACCCAGGCCAAGCCCGCGATCTGCTCCATGGTGGGCGCGAAGCCGACCCGATCCCGCCACGGGCCCTCGACGCCGAACGCGGGCATCCGGGCGAACACCAGTCTGGGGTTGACCCCAAGCAGCACCTCGGCGGTGAGGCCGAAGTGCTCCATCACCCGCGGCGAGAAATTCTCGATCACGACGTCGGCGCCGGCGACCAGTTCGGCGAACAGGCGACGACCCTCCTCGGATCCCAAATCCAGTGTCACCGAACGCTTGTTGGTGTTCATCGCGTGGAACACCCAGCCGTACTCCCACCAGTCGTCCACGTCGGTGCGCATTCCGCCCGAGTAGCGGATGCCGTCGGGCCGCTGGATGGATTCGATCTTGACGACGTCGGCGCCGAACGCGGCCAGCAGGTGGGTCGCGGCGGGCCCGGCCCAGAACGCGGTCAGGTCGATGATGCGAACACCGGCCAGCGGTAACCCGTCCAGCGCCGGTTCGGATTCGGATTCGTCACGGCGCCAAGGCGATTCGTCATCGTCCTCGCCAAGTGAGGGCGTGGCACCCACGCGTGCGGGCGCGCAGGCCGACATCAACCACGGCGGGCGGGGCTGGTGAAAACCGGCGGGGTTGTGGATGAAGGCGTCGCGCTGGCGCACGTATTCCAGATCCCGGATGGTGGAGCCGTTGCCCAGCGCGGCGATCGGCAGCCGGAACAGCTGTCCGAGCTCAACGATTTCGGCGACGGTCCGTTCGGCCAGCCAGGGATGGATCTGCTCGCGGATCAGGTCGCGGTATTGCCACCGGCCGATCTGAAACCGCAGCTGTTCGATCTCCTCCAATTGCGGGCATTCGACCATCGCGGCGAAGTCGAGCCACTGCTGCCCGGTGACCATGGTGATCCCGACGTAGCCGTCCTTGGCGGGCTCGATCGACGGCACTTCGGTGGTGCGGCGGATCGGCGGGACGCGCAGCAGTTGCGAATGCAGCCATTCGCTGCTCTGCATCGCGGTGAGCGCTTCCAGCATGGACAGGTCGAGGTGCTCGCCGGGCCCGCCGCGCTCGATGCGGCGGCGCACGGCCAGCGCGCCGAACGCCGCGAACACACCGCCCATGTACTCGCCCAGATCGCCGCCGATGGAAATCGGGGGCCCGGCGGGATCGCCGCGGAAGCCGGGTGAGCCCGCCCACGCTTGCAAGGTGAACTCGCTGGCGGCGCGGTCCGCGTAGGGTCCGCTCCAGCCGAAATCGGAGATCGTCACGATGACGGCCCGCGGCGAGTGTTCCAGCAGTTGCCGCGGGTCGATCCCCATCGCCGCGGCCCGCGCCGGGCCCGCGGTGACGACGACGACGTCGGCAGCGCCCAGCGTGGCGCGAAAGCGCGCCGAATCCTCGGCGCCGGGCGCGAACGTCATGCTGCGCTTGCCCGCGTTGAGGTAGCTGAAAAAAGGAGCGGTGCCGTCTTCGGCGACCGGCGAACAGCTGGCGGTGTACCGGCGCAGCCAATCCCCTTGCGGCGGTTCGATTTTGTAGACCTGCGCGCCGGCGTCAAGCAGCAGCTTTCCGCAGTAGCTGCCCGCTATGCGGTCACTGATCTCGACGACACGCAAATCGTGTAGCGGTGTCGGCCGGCTGTCGGACCGCTCGCTCAATTGCACCCGCCCTTCCGATCGACGCGCGATCAGAGAAGCTATTTATATCATTACTGCTAAAATAGCTAAGCCAGCGAGTTGCTTTTGTTTCGAGGATCGGATGACCGCCTTGGGAATTGGCCCCGACGCCCGGCGCCGGTTGTCGGCGCCGCGGATCGCCGAAATCGTAGCCGATGAGTTGCGTCGTCAGATCATCGACGGCGACCTCGCCGATGGCGATCTGCTGCCGCGCCAAGAGGTGCTCGTCGAGCAGTTCAACGTGAGCCTGGTGTCGCTGCGCGAGGCGTTGCGGATCCTGGAGACCGAGGGGCTGGTGTCGGTGCGGCGGGGCAACCGCGGCGGTGCCGTCGTGCACGCCCCGGCGAAGACCAGCGCCGCCTACATGCTCGGCCTGTTGCTGCAGAGCGAGTCCGTTGAGGTGGCCGATCTCGGCATGGCGTTGCAGGAACTCGAGCCCGCCTGCGCGGCGCTGGCCGCCCGCCGCCCGGACCGGGCCGAGACGCTGGTGCCCGAACTCACGCGGATCAACGAGTCGATGGCCGAACACCTCGAAGACGGCCGCCGGTTCACCGAAATCGGCCGTGAATTCCATGATCTCGTCGTCCGCGGCTGCGGCAACCACACGATCATCGCGGTCGTGGGCAGCCTGGAGACGCTGTGGACCAGTCACGAACGGCAATGGGCCGACGAGAGCGCGTCGCGGGGCACCTATCCGTCGCTGGCTCAGCGCCGCGCGGTGCTCACCACCCACGTCAAGCTGACCGAGACGATCGCGGAGGGCAACGTCGACCGGGCCCGTCGTATCGCCGGACGCCACCTCGCCGACACCCAGACCTACGTGCTGTCCGGTCAGCACGATCAACGCATCTATGCGCTCTCCCCGCAGGCCTTGTCGCGGTCGCGGGACATCCGGCACTCCTGAAGGGCGGCCTGCAACGGTCATGCGAACCGCATTGGTCACCGGCGGTAGCGGCGGGATCGGAAAAGGGTGCGCCCGCAAGCTCGTTGAGCGCGGCTACGAGGTGGTGCTGTCGGCGCGCCGGGAAGATCCGTTGCGCGCCGCCGCCGAGGAGATCGGTGCGCGCCATGTGGTGGCCGACGCCTCCGATCCGATCGGATTCCCCGCCGCGATAAGCGCATTGGGGGAAATCGACCTCGTCGTCCACGCGGCGGGGGCGCTCGGCGGAACCTACGCGCGCAAGCAGACCTTCGAGCAGTGGCAGGCCATCATGTCGGCCAACCTGGATTCGTGCTTCGTGGTGACGTCCGCGGTGCTGCCCAGGATGAAGGCGGGCTCGCGGCTGGTGTTCATCTCGTCGTCGGCGGCACACGAGCCGATGCCGGCCCGCACCGCGTATTCCGCCTCAAAGGCCGGCATGAACGCGTTCGCGCGGGCCCTGGCGCTCGAAGTCGATCGCGACGGCATCAGCGTGCATATCGTCACGCCCGGCCCGGTGGCCACCGAGATGCTGCAGGACGTTCCGTTCGAGATGTACGCGATCGCGGTCTCCGACGTCGCCGAGGCGGTCGTCTGGCTGGATACCGTCGACCCGTCGGTCGATTTGCCGGAGATCCGCCTGTCCGCGGTGGAGCGCGGCCCCTACGCGCGGCCGCCGGTCGTGCCCACCGAGGCCCGCCGCCGCGCGCAACGGGGTTGACGCCTACGGCGCCGGGAACGGCTTGATCACCGATTCGCCGAACTCGTGCAACGAGTCCGGTGCGGCGAAGTCGGCGAACCAGACGTAGAACCGCTCGACCCCCTGCCGGGCCAGTCCGCTGAAGTGCCCGACCAGCTCGTGGGCATCCCCGCAGACCAGTCCGGATCCCAGGTTGCCGAATCGCCGGGTGCTCACCTCGCGCACGGTGTCGGGATCGCCGCCGGAGCGGACGAAGCCCACCATCTGCTGGATGGACAACCGGGCCCTCCCCGCGGCCGCGGCCAGCGTCGGCAGCTTGTCGAGCTGATGGGCAGGCAGATTCCACCAATCCGCGTATCTGCGAACGAGTTCCATCATCCGGGGTCCGCTGCCACCCAGGACCAGCGGTATCGGGTAGGACCGACGCGGGGCCTGCGGCGCCACCTCGGCCTCGTCCGTCCCGTCGCCCCAGTACTGCCTGAGCAGTCTCAGGTGGCGGTCGAGCTGATCGACCCGTGCTTTCGGATCCTGCTGGCCGACATCGAATCTGGCGAACTCCGCGGGCCACGACCCCGCCCCCAGACCGAGCTCGAATCGGCCGCCGGACGCCTCTGAGAGGGTGACGGCCTGTTTGGCCAGCACCGCGGGATGCCGGAAGGCGTCGCAGAGCACCAGATGCCCGATCCGCAGCCGCTCGGTCTTGGCGGCCACCCAGGTGGCGATCCCCATTGCCTCCCAGATGCTTTCGTCGGGCAGGCCGGGCGCCTCGAGGTGATCGATGAAAGCGATGCCGTCGAAACCGCTGGCCTCGGCCCGGCGCGCACGCTCGGCGATGTCGCCCGCCGACAACCGGACCTGCGGCAGGAACAGATACCACTCGGCCATGCGCCACCTATGCGTCCGACCCCGTGTCATTGACGGCAGGGCTAGTTTATTATCTTTACTATGTTAGAGGTCTTATGGATGTAGGGCTGAACTCGGAGCAGTTGTCGCTCCGCGACGCCGTACGCGACATATTACGTACGGAGTGCCCGCCTGAGGCCGCCCGCCAAGCGCTCACGGATCCGGAGCGCTGGCGCGCCCTGTGGAAGACGGTCGTGGATCTCGGGTGGACCGAGCTCGCCGCCCCCTCCGAGGAAGAGGCGGGCGACTACGGGCCGGTCGAGCTGGCCGTGGTTCTCGAGGAATGCGGTGCCGCCCTCGCCCCGATCCCCTTGCTGAGCAGCGTCGGTCTGGCCGCGGGCGTGCTGCGTGACGCCGGACTCGACTCGGTCCTGGCCGACATCGCCGGTGGAACCGTGGCGACGCTGGCCGTCCACGCGCCCGGGTCGCGCCTGCCCGGGGCGCCGATGACCCTGCGCGACGGCCGGCTGCGCGGTCGTGCGGTCGCGGTCCCCCACCTGTCGCGCGCCGAGCTGGTCGTCACCCTTGCCCGCGACGACGCCGGTGACACCGTCGCGGCGGTCGCGCGTTGCGGCGACGGTGTCACCGTGGTGCCCGCGGCTGAATCCACCGACCCCGCCGAACCGTTGGCGACGGCCGACATCGACGCCGAGCCCGTGGCCGTCGCGAGCGCCGACGTCGAGTCCGCATTGGCGGCGCCGTGGGTGGCCTGCGCCGCGGACCTGATCGGCGTCGCGAGCGCCGCGTTGCGCCGCTCGGTCGAACACGCGAAGTCGCGGCGCCAGTTCGGCCAACCGATCGGCGCATACCAGGGGATCAAACACGCGTTGGCCGACAACTACGTCGGCCTGGAACGCGCCCGCAGTCTCACCTATGCGGCCGCGGCCCGGCTCGCCGATCCGGCTGCGGCACCCGGCGACGCGTGGACCTCCGCCGCGCTCGCCAAAGCGGCGGCCGGTGACGCGGCCGCCGCCTGTGCGCGCACGGCGGTCCAGGTGCACGGCGCGCTCGGCCAGACCTGGGAGCACGACGTCCACCTCTACGTCAGGCGCGCCTGGCAGGGCGCCGCGCTGCTGGGCGACAGTCGCGCGCTCTACCACGAGGTGGGCCGCCGATTCTGCGGGGGCGCCGCGTGAGCCCCATGGTGGACGAATTCGGCGCGTGGTTGGCGGAGTTCCTGCCCGACGACTACTACGAGAAGTATCGGCAGTACCGGTGGGACCTGGGCCTGCGGCGCGATTACCAGCGGGCCGCGTTCGAGGCCGGATGGATCCAGCCGACCTGGCCCCGCGAACACGGCGGACGGTCCCTCGGTCTGCGCGACGCCATGGAGGTCCGGCTCGAGGCCGCGCTGCGCTCGGCGCCCAAACTGCCCAACATCGCCGGTCCCAACGTCGCCGCGCCCGGCATTCGTCAGTTCGGCACCGCCGCCCAGGTCGAGCGCCTGCTCGTCCCGCTGTTACGTGGTGACGAATGGTGGGCGCTGGGCATGTCCGAACCCGAAGCCGGGTCCGATTTCGCCGGACTGCGCACGCGCGCCGAACGCGACGGCGACGTGTTCCGGGTCAACGGCCACAAGATCTGGACCACCCAGGCCCACAAGTCGCGGTGGTGCACCCTGTATGCCCGCACGGATCCCGATGCGCCGAAACACCGCGGCATTTCATGCCTGATCCTGGATCTGCACGCGCCCGGGGTCAGGATCGAGCCGATCCGCATGGCCTCGATCTCCGACGAGACGTTCTGCGAGGTCTTCCTCGACGACGTCGAGGTGCCGGGCGACAACCTGCTGGGGCCGCTCAACGGCGGCTGGAATGTCGCCCTGTCGTCGCTGCAGCATGAACGCCAGATGATCTGGATCATGAACTGGGTCGAGATCAAACGCGGGCTCGAGGCGGTGCGCACCGCCGGCGCCGGGGTCTCGGGCGACGACGTCTACACCGAGCTCGGCTCGCTGATCGCCGACGCCGAAGCCCTGCGGGCCACCGGATATCGCGCGCTGGGCAACGAGCTGGCGGGGCGGCCCAGCCCAGAAGCCGACACCATGAAGCTGCTCGGATCGCTTACGTTGCAGCGTGTTTGGGAACTCAGCGCCGCCGCTGCGGGCCCGGAGTCGGCCGCCGATCCGGACCTGCTGTTCGAACGTCAGGACGCGCTGGCCGCGACCATCTACGGCGGAACGTCGGAGGTGCAGCGCAACATCATCGCCGAGCGGCTGCTCGGACTGCCGAAGGGATGACCACGATGGACTACGACCTCGGCGACGACGCCGGACAACTGCGAAGCCACCTGCGCGAGCTGGTCGCCAACCACATCCCCGCCGACTTCCTCGGCGCCTGCACCGAAAACCCGCAGGACCTCGCCACCACCGAGACGTTCTGCAAACTGCTGGCCACCGAGGGGCTGCTCGCGCTGGCGTGGCCGAAAGAGCATGGCGGCGGCGGGGGTTCGGTCTGGCAGCAGACGGTGCTGCGCGAGGAGATGTGGGCGCAACACGAGCCGCGCGGTCCGCAGTACATGGGGATCAACTGGGTCGGGCCGGCGCTGATGCGGTACGGGACCGAGGAACAGAAAGCCAAGCACCTGGCGGCCATCGCCGCCGGGGATGTCATCTGGTGCCAAGGCTTTTCGGAGCCCGAGGCCGGAACCGACCTGGTGTCGTTGCGTACCCGCGCCGTCGCCGACGGTGACGGATGGCGCATCACCGGGCAGAAGGTGTGGACCTCGTACGCGCTGATGGCGTCGTGGTGCGTGCTGGCGGCGTGCACCGACCCCGACGCCCCAAAACACAAGCGGCTCACCCTGTTTCTGATCCCGATGGACCGTCCCGGTTTCACCGTCCGGCCGATCCCGTCGATGCTGGGGCCGCACCATCTCAACGAGATGTTCCTGGACGACGTGCAGGCGTTTCCCGGCGACGTGCTCGGCGAGGTCGGCGACGGATGGCGGGTGATGCGCGAGGCGCTGGCCTTCGAGCGGGTGGGCATCGCCCGCTACGCGCGGTGCGAGTCGCTGCTCGAACGCATGCGCAGCCAGCTCGGCGACGAGTGGGACGAGCTGCCCGAGACGATTCGGACGCGGTGGGTGCGGGCGCTGGTCGACCTGCGGGTCGCCCGGCTGCTGGCCTATCGCGCCGTGTCACTGCAGGACGATCCGGCGGCGGGCGCGGCCGCCAGCGCCGCGCGCATCGTCACGACGACCCTCGATCAGCAGGTGGCCGAGCTGCTGTTCGACGTGCTGGGCCCCACGGCGCTGGACAGCGGCAGTTCCGCGCCGCTGCACGGGGCGATCGAAGACCATTGGCGTTACGCACAGGCGGCCACCGTCGCATCGGGCACCATCGAAGTGCAGAAGATGCTGGTGGCACGAGACGTGTTGGGAGGAAGCCGGTGAAAACCGATCTGCCACAAGACATCAGCGACTTCGCCGCCGTCGCGGGCAAGCGGCTCACCCGATTAGGCGGACCGCCGGCCGCGCTGCGCGCCGAGGCCGACGACTCCGTCCGGGACGCGGCCCGTGCCGCGTTGAACGAGGTGGGCGCGTTCGACCTGGACGTGCGCTCGTCCCCGGACGATCTGCTGGCCGCCGCGGTGCTGTGCCAGGCCGCCGGCGCCACGGTGCTGCCCTATCCACTTGTGGAGGAGCTGTTGTCGATCGATGGCGCGCGGCTGGCCCTGGTGAATCCGAAAGCCCCGCGCATCGACCACGGCGATTTGGCCGGCGACTGGATCGCCGCGGACCTGGACGGCAACCGGTACCGGCCGCGGCCGGCCGCGCGCACCGGCGCCAAGCTGGGGCCGTTCCTGGTTCCGGCGACCTTGGGCGCACCCGAGGGAAGCGTCGGAGCCCCCGACGTTAACCTTCATCTCGTGCTCGGATCATGGCGGATTCTGGGAGCGGTGCAGCAGTCGCTGCAGATCGTCACCGAGCACGTGCGCGCCCGGATCCAGTTCGGTAAGCCGCTCGCGGACTTTCAGGCCGTCAGGTTTGCCGTCGCGGACGCCGCCGTCGCGGTGCGCGGGCTGCACGAACTCGCGAAGTACACGATCTGCCGACCCGAATCGCTGCCGGCGCCGATCCATTCGGCCGACGCACTGGTGCTTCGGCTCAAAGCCGCCGACACCGCGCGCCAGGTGATGCGCACGTCGCACCAGTTACTCGGGGCCCTGGGTTTCTGCGACGAGTCCGACGTCAGCGTGCTCGACCGGCACACCCAGCCGCTGATCCGGTTGCCGCTGGGCACCGACGAACTCGCCCTGCGCCTGATCCCCAGCGTGTCGGACGGGTCGCTGGAGACGCTGTTCAGCGAGCCGGTATCTGCGTGAGCCGCCGCACGACGATTGAGGAGGAACGGCGAAGGTGACCGCCGGCGACGATGCAGAGCGAAGCGATGAGGAGGAGCGGCGAAGGTGACCGCCGGCGACGATGCAGAGCGAAGCGATGAGGAGGAGCGGCGCAGGTGAGTAGCGAACCTGTCGCGGCCGAAGCGGCGGCGAACCCGTTCGCCGACGGGGTTCCCTTCGGAACCAAGCTGCGAGAGCTCGCCGAACAACGTGGGAACGATGCCGGCGTCACGATCGTCGCGCTCGACGGCACCGCGCAGACGCTGACGTTCGGTGAGCTCGACGCCCGCGCCAACCAGTGGGGCCGCGCCCTCGCCGCCGCCGGCGCCGCAATCGGTTCCCTTGTGGCGCTTGCTATTCCGAATTCCCAGCATCTGGTGCTGGCGACGCTGGGGTGCTGGAAGATTGGCGCGGTTCCGGTGCCCATGCACTGGGATCTTCCCGAGTGGGAGCGCGACCGGGTGCGCGAGGTGATCGATCCCGCCGTCGTCGTCGATGAAAAGAGCCGCTGGGACCTCGACGCCCGCGCGGCCGCCGAGTCCGACGGCCCCCTGCCGGTGGCCGTCTCCCCCACCGCCAACGGGATCTGCAGCAGCGGTTCGACCGGCGTGCCCAAGGTGATCCTCAACCTGGCGCCCTCACTGTGGATCCCCCAGCAGGGCGAGCCGTTCCTGTCGAACTGGACACCGGTTTCCCAGCCGCAGACGATCATGGTGCCCGCGCCGATGTATCACACCAACGGCTTCGCCACCTTCCTCATGCTGCTGGCGGGCGACCATCTGGTGATACTCGAAAAGTTCGACGCCGCATTGGCTCTCGATGTGATCGAGCGCTTTCGGATCACCAACTTCACCGCGACGCCCACCATGCTGGCGCGCATCGCGGCCCGGCCCGACGTCCGGGAGCGCGACCTGTCCAGCATCGTCTTCATTCTGCAGGGCGCCGCGGTGATGCCGCCCTCGTTGCTGCATACGTGGTTCGAACTGCTCAGCCCGGAGCAGATCGTGACGGCGTACGGGATGACGGAAAATCTGGGGCTCACCGCGCTGCGCGGCGACGAGTGGCTCGCCCACCCGGGCAGCGTGGGCCGCGGATTCCGGGACACCGAGATCCGGATTCTGGACGCAGAGAAGCGGCCGCTGGGTCCCGGCGAGGACGGGGACGTGTATCTGCGGGCACCGATGAGCGCGGGGTATCGCTACCTGGGTGGGGCGCCCCCACTGCCGTCGACCGAGGACGGCTTCCGCTCCGCCGGGGACATGGGCCACCTCGACGAGGACGGCTTTCTCTACATCGTGGACCGCCGCGTCGACATGATCGTCAGTGGCGGCGCCAATGTCTTTCCCGCCGAGGTCGAGTCGGCGCTGGCCGGCCACCCAGGTATCGCCGACGTGGTCGTGATCGGGCTTGCCGATCCGCAGTGGGGGCGCCGCGTGCACGCGGTGATCCAGCGCGCCGAGGCCGACGGCGCCGAGCCCCTCACCGAGCAGGGCGTGATCGACTACGCGAAGAGCCGCCTGGCCCCCTACAAGGCGCCCAAGACGGTGGAATTCGTCGACGCGATACCGCGCACCGCGGCCACCAAGGTCAACCGCTCGGCGATGATCGCGGCGCGGGGCGGCTGAGCGTCCGACCGTCGGTCGGCGCGACGACCCAGAAGGTATGGCTTCGCGGATGGGCCCCAGGACGCGGTAACCTCATTCTCAGAGCGTAAGGACTGCGCCAGGGAAGGGAACAGCGCCGATGACCGCCCCCAATGACGAAGCCGAAGTGACGCGCGGCGACCGCTTCATCAAGACCGCCGTCGCGATCCTGGGCGAGACGGGACGCACCGACTTCACCGTGCAGGAGGTCGTCGCCCGCTCCAAGACGTCGCTGCGGGCCTTCTACCAACACTTCGCCAGCAAGGACGAACTACTTCTGGCGCTGTTCGACAGAACCATCGCTCAATCGGTTCAGGCCTGGCGCGCCGAAACCGCGGGACTGGACAGCACGTCGGCCCTGAAATTGCTGATCGATCGGCTCAGCGAGCAACCGGAATCGAGCACCCAGGACAGTCTGAATCGCGCGCTGACCCTCTACAACCAGCACTTGGCCGAGACTCGTCCCCGTGACTACGCCCGGGTGCTCACACCGTTGCACCGGCTGACTCGCGACATCGTCGGGCAGGGCATCACCGAGGGCGTCTTCAACCCCGGATTGGACGTTGGTGCGGCCGCCGCCATCGTCATGCAGACGGTGATGGGCGCGCAGCGATTGCGTTGGCTGGGTTCGGAATTGAACGGCGCACCCGTGGATACGGGCCACCTCTACGACTTCTGCAGCCGCGCGCTCGGCATCCGCGAGACGGACGAAGAGTCGACGGTCCCGTCGCTGGCCGAGCTGTTCGCTCAGATCGGCATGCGCCCGGGCAGCCGCAACGGCGAGTTCGCGATGACCATGCCGGTCAGCCCGCAAGTCGTCAACACGTCCGGCGCCCTGCAGGGCGGCTTGATCGCGACGCTGGTGGACGTGGCGGGCGGCCAATTCGGGCTGGATTACCTGGAGCCGGGCACCACGATGACGACCTCGGATCTGTTTGTGCGCTACCTGCGGCCCGTCCGCCAGGGCTCGGCGTTCGCGGTGCCCAAGGTGTTGCGATCCGGACGACGGGCGATGGTGATGCAGGTGGACATCTTCGGCGACGGAGACGGCGACGACGACGAATTGCTCGCCACGGCCACCGTGAACTTCGCCATCATCAACGGCGCGACGCCGACGATCGGGCCGCGGGCCGACGAATAACGCGGGTGTCCCTCGCTGCCCAGCGGTGGTAACGTCGTTACCACGCAATGAGAATTTAGACCATTTGCAAGGAGATCGCCATGCCGTCTCGCGAGCTTCCCTTCCCGGTTTTCGACGCGGACAACCACATGTACGAGCCGCAGGAGGCGCTCACCAAGTTCCTGCCGGACAAACGCAAGAACGTCATCGACTACGTCCAGGTGCGCGGCCGCACCAAGATCGTGGTGCGCGGCCACATCAGTGAATACATCCCCAACCCGACGTTCGAGGTGGTGGCACGCCCGGGCGCCCAGGAGGACTACTTCCGCAACGGCTCACAGGGCAAGAGCTATCGCGAAATCCTCGGCGAGCCAATGAAAGCCATCCCGGCCTTCCGCGAACCGGGCGCGCGCCTGGAGGTCATGGACGAGCTCGGCATCGACTTCGCGCTGATGTTCCCGACACTGGCCAGCCTGGTCGAGGAGCGCATGAAGGACGACCCGGAGATGACCCATGACGTCATCCACGCCCTCAACGAATGGATGTACGAGCAATGGTCGTTCAACTATAAGGACCGCATCTTTGCCACCCCGGTGATCACCCTGCCGATCGTGGACCGTGCGCTCGAGGAACTGCAGTGGTGCCTGGAGCGCGGCGCCCGCACGGTGCTGGTGCGTCCCGCGCCGGTGCCCGGCTACCGCGGCAGCCGGTCGTTCGGGCTCGAAGAATTCGACCCGTTCTGGCAGGCCTGCGTGCGGGCCGAGATCCCCGTTTCGATGCACGCCTCGGACAGCGGCTACTCCGAATTGCTCAACATCTGGGAGCCGGGCGACGAGTTCCTGCCGTTCAAGCCGACCGCCTTCCGCAGCCTGGCCATGGGCCATCGCCCCATCGAGGATGCGTTCGGTGCCCTGATCTGCCATGGCGCGCTGTCCCGCAACCCTGACCTGCGGATACTGTCCATCGAGAACGGCGCGGACTGGGTGCCGACCCTGTTCCGGGGCCTCAAGGGCGTCTACAAGAAGATGCCGCAGGCGTTCACCGAGGACCCGATCGAGACGTTCAAGCGGTGCGTCTACGTCAGCCCGTTCTGGGAAGACCGGTTCACCGAGATCGTCAACATGGTGGGCACCGACCGGGTGGTCTTCGGATCCGACTGGCCGCACCCCGAGGGCCTGAAAGACCCGATCACGTTCGTCGACGAGCTGGCCGATTTCAGCGACGAGGACAAGGCAAAGATCATGGGCGGCAACCTGATGAAGCTGATGAAGGTTTCCGCGCCGGCGTCGAAGAAGCCCGTCTCGGCCTGATCGCGCGCCGGGCGCAGTCCGCTGGACGGCCGAAACATGATGTGCGCCCGTTGCTTTGGGCGGCCATCGCGCACTCGCACGTCGGCAGCGCGTAGTCGATCCACCTGATTGCGGGTGTGGGCATGACGTGACGGGTCCGCGTGGCGCCGCCGATGGCGCACTCGTGCAACGCGTTTCCGCACCCACGCGCCACCGCCGATGGCTATCTCGATTTTCGGCAACGTCAATTTTGCGCGTCGCCGAATTCGCCGGATGTAACACTCCGGTATCAAACCGTTGCGATATGCAACTAATACCATTGCTAATCTGAACATCTACGTGTGCAAAATTGGTCGCTTGATTTGACCCGGTTACGACTCTGATTAGCCCGCAGGCCCGTCGAAAACTGCGAGGAGGAACGGCCAGATGGTGGCCGAAAAGGACTGGGACCGAACGGTCGGCGCGGCCGAGGACGTGCGGCGCGTCTTCGAGAATGTCCCCATGCTGTTGGTCGGCCTCGAAGGGCCCGAGCACCGATTCGTCGCGGTCAACGCGGCGTACCGCGTCCTCAGTCCGCCCATCGACTCGATCGGGCTGCTGACGCGCGAGGTCTATCCCGAACTGGTGAGCCAGGAAATCATCCAGATGTTCGACCGGGTGTACCAAACGGGCGAGCCGCAATCGGGAACAGAGTGGCGGGTCCAAGCCGACTTCGACGGCGCGGGGCAGGCGCAGGAACACTTCTTCGACTTCATCGTCACGGCACGCCGCGCCGAGGACGGCACGATCGAGGGCGTGCAGCTGGCGTTCACCGACGTCACAGACCGGGTGCAAACGCGGATGGCCGCCGAGGCGCGCCTCGAGGAGCTGTCCGAGCGGTACCGCAACGTCCGCGATTCCGCCACGGTCATGCAGCAGGCGTTGCTCGCGCCGTCGGTGCCCGTCATTCCCGGCGCGGATGTGACGGCGCAGTATCTCGTCGCCGCGGAGGACACCGCGGCCGGTGGCGACTGGTTCGATGCGATTCCCCTGGGGGACAGGCTGGTTCTCGTCGTCGGTGACGTCGTCGGCCATGGTGTCGAAGCGGCGGCGGTGATGTCGCAGCTGCGGACCGCGCTGCGGATGCAGGTCGTGGCGGGATATCCGATCGCCGAGGCGCTCGAGGCCGTCGACCGGTTCCGCAAGCACGTGCCCGGGTCGAACACGGCCACAATTTGCGTCGGCGCGCTCGATTTCGGCACCGGCGAATTCCGTTACTGCACCGCCGGACACCCGCCGCCGCTGCTGGTGACGTCCGAGGCGACCTCGCGCTATCTCGAGCCTTCCGGCGCGGGTCCGCTCGGCAGCGGCACCGGGTTTCCGGTCCGCACCGAGTTCCTCGATGTGGGCGACTCGATCCTGCTGTACACCGACGGCCTGATCGAGCGGCCCGGCCGGCCACTGGGCGCCAGCACCGCCGAATTCGCCGAACTGGCCGCGAATATCGCCGGCGGCCAACGCGGCTTCGTCATCGAATCATCGATGCGAGCGATCGACCGAATCTGTTCGGAGACACTGGAACTGCTGCTGCGCTCGACCGGCTACAGCGACGACGTGACACTGCTCGCGGCGCAACGCCGCACTCCACCCGCGCCGCTGAACATGACGCTGGACGCAACCCTGCACGCCGCCCGCGCGGTACGCACTCGGCTCCGGCAGTGGCTGGCGGAGATCGGCGCCACCGCCGACGACATCTCCGATGTCGTGCACGCGATCTCGGAGTTCGTCGAGAACTCGGTCGAGCACGGGTACGCGACCGACGTCTCCGACGGCATTGTCGTCGAAGCGATGCTGTCCGGCGATGGCGATCTGCACATTTCGGTGATCGACCGCGGACGGTGGAAAAATCACCGCGAAGGCGAAACGGGCCGCGGCCGCGGCCTTGCCATGGCCGAAGCCTTGGTGTCGGAGGCGCACGTCAGTCACGGCCCCGATGGGACGACCGCGCGGGTGACGCACCACCTGTCGCGGCCGGCGGACTTCGTTACCGACTCGCTGGTCAGCCGCGCGACCCGTCAGCGGACGGTCAACTCCGAATTCGTCTCCGCGGTCACCGAACCGGGCCGCATCGTGGTCAGCGGCGACGTCGATTCCAACACCGCGTCCACGCTGGACCGTCAGATCGCGGTCGAAAGCCGTTCCGGCGTCGCACCGTTGACCATCGATCTCAGCGCGGTCACCCACCTCGGATCGTCGGGCGTCAGCGCCCTTGCCGCCGCGCGGGAGCGGGCACAACGACAGGGCAGCGAGTACGTGCTGGTGGCCCCGCCGGGAAGCCCGGCGCACCACGTCTTGTCACTGGTGCAGATCCCGGTGGTCAGCGGTCTGGCCGAGAACGTCGTCGCCGAGGGCTAGGACCGCTCGGACCGCTCGCCGTGCCGTACCTGGCTGAACGGCACCCCGCGGTCGGCGGCATATTCGCGGGGGAAGCCCAGCACCCGCTCGCCGATCACGTTGCGGGCCATTTCCGTTGTGCCGCCGCCGATCGCGACCGTCTGCCGCGACAGGTAGCGCAGCCCCGCCTCCAGGCCGGCGCCCGGCTCCCCCACCACGCCGGCGCTTCCCGCGATCTCCAGCGCCGTGTCGACGTCGGTGGTCACGGTTTCGGAGTGGAACAGTCTGATGAGCGTTCCGGCCGCCGGCGGCAGGACGCCGTCTCTGACACTGCGGTACACATGGCCGATCAACTGCTCGGCCACCGCGCGGTGCACCAGGACCCTGCCGGCCTTTTCCTGCACGCGTGGGTCGTCGGCCTGTCCGGTCTTCTCCACGAGGCCGACGTAGTCGACCGGGATCGCGTTGCCTCCCTCGCTGCCGCCGCCGCTGGCGAACTCCGAGCCCTGCCCCACTGCGCGGCGCTCGTGGTACAGCTGTCGCGAGGCCACCGCCCAGCCGCCATTGACCTCCCCGACAACGGCGTCGTCTGGAACGTCGACTCCGTCGAGGAACTCCTCGCAGAACTCGGTGGAACCGCTCAGCATGGTGATGTGCCGCAACGTGATTCCCGGATGAGAGATGGGCACCAGGAACATGGTCAGGCCCTCGTGTTTGGGCACATCCCAATTCGTGCGGGCCAGGCACAGGCCGTAATCGGCGGCGAACGCGCTCGTGCTCCACGTCTTGGCGCCGTTGATGATCCAACGGTCGCCATCGCGCTCGGCCCGGGTGAGCACGCCGGCCAGGTCCGATCCGCCGCTGGGTTCGCTCAACAATTGCACCAGCACCTCTTCGCCGCGCAGCGCCGCGGCGATGTGCTGCTTCTTCTGGTCTTCGCTGCCGGTGTCGAGCAGCGTTGCGCAGCAGATGGTGAACGTCGGGGTGTTAAGGATCAGGGGCATTTCGTAGTCGAGGGTTTCGGCGTCGAATGCCTTTTGGTATTCGTAGTCCAGCCCCAGACCGCCATACTCGCGGGGAAAGCAGATGCCGGCGAATCCGCCGTCGTACAAGCGCTTTTGGAGTTCTCGGGCCCGCAGCCAAGCCCGCTCGTCGTCGCGCGGGGCCGGTGGTGGGGCGTCGCGGTCGATGGCGGGCATGTTGTCGGCCAACCATGCCCTGGCCCGGGCGGCGAACTCTGCGACAGATTCGGTGTGCGTCATCTGTCCGAACGACCCGCCTTTTCGAACTCGTACACCCGCAGGTTGTGTTCCTCGGGCGTACCAAACATGCTGCGGTACAACGTAACCCGGCGAAGGTACAGGTGCAGGTCATGCTCCCACGTGACACCGATGCCGCCGTGCATCTGTACGCAGGCCTGGACGATCTGGCCGGCCATCTCCCCCACGTAGGACTTCGCGATGCTGGCCGACAATCCCGCCTGCGGCGCGCGACCCGCCACGTTGTCCACCGCCGCCCACGTGGTCGCCCGGCAGGCCTCCAGCCACAGCTTCATGTCGGCGAACTTGTGTTTGAGGGCCTGATACGACGCCAGCGGGCGACCGAATGTGTGCCGGTCCAGCGCCCACTGGGCGGTGAAGTCAAACACCGTTTGCAGGACGCCGACGACCTCGGCGCACTGCAACACCTGGGCGATCTGGCTTTGTCGATCGACCAGTGCGGGTGTCTCACCGGCGGTGCCGACGGCCGCAGACCGGGGCACGACGACACCCTCGAAGCGCACGCGGGCGTATTGCTTGACCAAGTCCACCGACTGCTGGGGCTCGATGCTGACGCCCGGAGCGTCCGTCGGGACCAGAAACTGGCGAATCTCAGCGCCATTCGGGCCGCCGCGCGCCACCACCAGCAGCGCCGAGCTCTGGGCGCCCGCCTCGACGCGGTCCTTGACGCCGTCGATGCGGTAGCCGGCGTCGGTTTCGGTCGCCGTCACCGCGGGAGCCAGTGGCGCCCAGCCCTGGCCGGGCTCACAAACCGCCCACGACGCCACCGATTCACCCGCGATCAGCGCCTCGATGGCATCGGCGTGCGCTTCGGAGTTGGAGCACTCGGCGAGCGTCGACAGGACGGTGCTGACCGGATACAGCGGCCCGGGCGCGACCGTCTTTCCGAGCTGCTCGGCGACCATCGCCAGGTCGGCGAAGCCGCTCTCCGACACACTCCCGCCGCCCAGCTCCTCCGGAACGAGCAGCCCCGTCCAGCCGAGCTCCGCGGCGCGCCGCCACCACGCTGGGTCAAACGACGCCCCCTCGGCGTGTAGCTCCCGCACCCGGCGCAGCGGCGCTTCCTTTTCGAGAAAGGCCTGGGTCGTCGAGGTGAAGAGGACCTTTTCGGGGGAGTCGATGGTGGTCATGGTGCCGAGGGAATCCTTCTTGACATTCGATCGCTGCGGGTGCAACGGAAACGGTTTGGGTGTTTGATCATCCGCCCGATCGGTCCTCGGTTGGCTGGCATTTCTGATGTTAGCAACGGGCAATACGGTAAGAGATACCGGAGTTCAGTCGGTAAAAGCGGTGACGAGGTTTCCGCCTCGGCGAACAGCGCGGGCCGTCGCGTTTACCCGGACGAGCCGTTCCTACATGGCGAACACGCGGCGCACCGCCTGGGCGTGCAACGCCCGGTTCTCCCGGGAAACAATCCAATCCGGCACCATCGAGTCGAAGCCATTGAAGGTCGCTGCAATCACATGCAATTCGGTGTGGACGTAAGCGTGCAGCAGCCGATTGGCGTAGTCGATGGCCTCGTCGCGACAGGGATCGATCTCGGAGCAGCTGACGAACGTGGGTGGCAGCCCCTCGAGGTTTGCCCGGTGCGCCGGGACGTGTTGCCCACTGGCGCTGGCGTGGCCGAGGTAGTGATTCCATGCCCGGCTCACGGCCGGGCCGTTGAGGCCCGGGGTGCGCTGGAACTCGCGACGCGACGGCGTGGCGTCGGAGTCGAGCATCGGCTGGTGCAGGATCTGCATCAGGATGGCCGGACCTTCCTGGTCGAACATGCGCTGGGTCAGGCCGGCGACCAGCGCCGCGCCGGCGTCGCGCCCCATGACCGCGATGCGGCCGGCGTCGGCGTCCAGTTCTTCACTGTTGTCGACCACGTAGCGGAAGGCCGCTTCGACGTCGTCCAGCGCCGCCGGGCACGGATTCTCCGGCGCCAGCCGGTAGTCGACGGAAACCACCAGACAGCCGCCGTCGCGGGCCAACTCCACGCAGTGCGCATGGTCCGTCTCCAGGTTGCCGGTGACGAACCCGCCGCCATGGGCGTACACCACCAGGGGCGCCGGGGATTCGGTGTCGCCGCGGTACAAACGGAGCCCCAGCTGACCGCCGGGCCCGGCGATGGATCGGGAGTCGATCGAGACGCCGCTGGTGTCGGCCGCCGCGGCGCGCTGGGCGGCCAGCAGGTTGGCGTGCTCCCGTTCGGCGGCCAGTGTCTCGGCGCGGAACTCGAAGGCGCCCAACTCGACGGCGGCGTCGCGCAGTACCGGGTCGATGCGGGTGAGGCCGTGTGGGCGGGCCAGGTTCGTCTGTGTCATACCTATTCGTTTTCTCCGGCTCGTCATGCACGCTAAACCACCTTCAAGGTAGACCTGCGCGTTTGGCCGGAGGCAGACGAGGTAGGTATTGGCGCGAAAAGCCCCGGGGCGGCGCGGCGAACGGGACCGGCCGTGCCGAACGCGTTGCGGCATTGCCTAACCGGGGTGTGGCGATCGCGCGAGCCGTTGGGATTCGTTGCTATTTATACTATGATAGCTAAATTCCGCTCGGTACACACCCGCCGTGGACTCGCGGTCGACGATCGGTCCGCGCGAACGGCCTGACTCGGTTGTTTTCAGGAGGAAGCGCTGATGACGCTCAGCACTGACCCGAACGGTCAGCCCGTGGTGCCCCCGCTCGACTTCACCGGTGAAACCAGCCCCTATCCGTTCTTCGAGTACATGCGGCGCACGGACCCGGTCTGGCATGGTTCCCTGGCCGATTCCGGACAGCTGCCCGAGGAATTGCGGCCCGACGACGAATGGGTCCTGTTCGATTACGACGCTGTGTCCCAGGCTTTCCGCGACGACCGGGTGTTCACGTCGGCCGCCTACGACAAGACCATCGGGCTGGTGATGGGACACACCATTTTGGCGATGGGCGGCAGGGAGCACCACGACCACCGCAACCTGGTGGCCAAAGCCTTTCGTGCGACCGCGCTGGCGCGGTGGGAGCCCTCGGTCATCGGGCCGGTGTGCGATCAGCTCGTCGACGAAATCAAGAACGACGGCCAGGCGGACCTGGTGAAGGCGGTGACCTTCGAGTTCCCGACGCGGATCATCTCCACGCTGCTCGGTCTGCCCGCCGAAGATCTCGACCTGTTCCGACGCCTGTCGCTCGACCTCATCTCGATCCCGACCGACATCGAGGCGGGGTTGAACGCCGCCACCGAGCTCTACGACTACTTCCTCAAACAGGTCGAGCAGCGCAGGCGCAAGCTCACCGACGACATCATCGGAGACCTGGTCGCCGCGGAGATCGACGGCGAGAAGCTCACCGACGAGGCCATCATCGCCTTCCTGCGGCTGCTTCTTCCGGCCGGGCTGGAAACCACGTACCGTTCGTCGGGCAATTTGCTGTATCTGCTGTTGACGCACCCCGAGCAGCTGGCGATGGTCCGTCGGGACCGATCCTTGCTGCCGATGGCGATCGAGGAGGGCCTACGCTTCGAAACGCCACTGACCACGGTCATGCGTACCACGACCGAGGAGGTCGAAATCGGCGGTAAGACAATCCCGGCCAACGCCCAGATCGACATGTGTATGGGTTCGGCCAATCGCGACGAGACCCGCTGGACCGATGCCGATACGTTCGACATCTGCCGCCCGCGCCAGGCCCACATCGCCTTCGCGGGCGGCATTCACATGTGCCTGGGCATGCATCTGGCGCGACTGGAAACGCGGGTCATGTTGAACAGCCTGTTCGATCGCGTCGAGGATTTGGCGTTCGTCCCCGACGACGGCACCGGCGTGGAATCCAAGATCGTCGGGCTCACCTTCCGGTCGCCCAACAAGCTTCCGGTCACTTTCGCGCCCGCCGCATGAAAAGCCGCGCAGCGATCCTGCACGACGTGGGAGGGCCGTGGTCGGTCGAGGAATTCGAACTGGATCCGCCCAAGGCCGGAGAGGTCCTGGTGCAGATGGCCGCCGCCGGCTTGTGCCACTCCGACGACCACATCCTCAAAGGAGACATGTCGGCGCCCAATGAGGTGATGCGATCCCTCGGCCTGCCCACCATGTTCCCGACGATCGGCGGCCACGAGGGCGCCGGGATCGTGCGTGAGGTCGGCCCGGGCGTCACCGACTTTGCGCCGGGCGACCACGTGGTGATGTCGTTCGTCGCGGTGTGCGGCCAATGCCGTTGGTGCGCCAGCGGAATCGAGTACCTTTGCGACCAGGGCATCGGCACCATGGTCCCGGGAATGCCCACCGACGGCACGTTCCGCCACCACACGGCCGACGGCCGGAAGCTGGGCCACATCTCCAAGATCGGCGCCTTCGCCGAACACACGGTGGTATCGACGAATTCATTGGTGAAGATCGAGCAACACCTGCCGCTGGCCTCGAGCGCGCTGCTGTCGTGCGCCATCCCGACCGGATACGGTTCCGTCGCCAACCGGTCCAACATGCGTGCCGGCGATACCCTCGTGGTGATCGGCGTCGGCGGGATCGGCACGGGCGCCATCCAGGGAGCCCGGATCAACGGCGCCGCGCAGATCGTGGCCGTCGATCCTGTTGACTTCAAACAGAAATCGGCTTTGCAATTCGGTGCCACGCACAGCGTGGCGACGACGACCGAGGCGCTGGACCTGGTGCGGGGTCTGACGTACGGGGTGATGGCCGACGCCGTGGTGGTCTCACCGTCGTTGATCACCGCCGAGGACGTCCGCGATGCGGTGCGTCTCACCCGCAAGGGCGGCACCTGTGTGCTCACCGGCATGACGTCGCAGTTGACCCGGTCGGTCAAGATCGACCTGCAGGACTTCATCTTGACCAATAAGACGTTGGCGGGCACCATCTTCGGCTCGTGTAACCCGAAGGCGGACGTCGCCAGGTTGGCGAGGCTGTATGAGACGGGTCAGTTACAGCTCGACGAGATGATCACCAAGCGCTATCGCCTCGATGAGGTCAACGACGCCTACGACGATCTGCTCAACGGCAAAATCGTCCGGGGCATCATCGATTTCGGGATAGCCTGAAATCCTGCTTACATCTTGATCGCGGGGATCAGCCTACTGAGATTCCAGAGCCGGTCTCGTCGCGCCGACAGGCAGGAGATCGCCAGTGCGACAGCGGTTATCGCGGCCAGCACGATGATCGCCTGCCATAGTCGGGCGTCGATGCCGCCCAGGATGAGCTGCCGGAGCCCGTTGACGCCATAGGTCATCGGGTCGAAGCGGTGCAGGATCTGGAACGGCCGTGACGTGGTTTCCACGGGGTACATGCCGCCCGCACTGACGAGCTGCAACATGAGCAGAGCCATGATCAGCACCCGGCCCACCGCTGGACCGACAAGCGCGTTGATCGCCTGCGTCGCGGCTACGAACGCACCGGAGATCAGCACCATGAACCCCAGCATGGCCGCCGGATGGACGGCGTGCATACCGAGGGCGAACCGGACCACGCAGTAGAGAATGACGGCTTGGAATAGCGCGATCGCGGCGGCGGGCAGGTAGCTGGCGAGCACCACGCGGAATGCGAGCACCTCCGCCGCGATCGGGCGAGTCTGCAAGGGCCGCAGCACCATCCACAGCACCAACGCACCGAAGAACAAGGCGAGCGTGAGGAAGAACGGAGCCATCCCGGTGCCGAAGTTGGGCGCGGCGTTCTCATGTGAAGCCTCGAGTTGCACCGGACCACCAATGGTTTCGGCGACCGCATCCTTTTGCTGGCTTGTCCAGTTGGGTACCTGCTTGGCCCCGTCGGCGAGTTTGGTCGCCAGCTCGGCCGATCCCGCCTTGAGTTGTCGTGCGCCGTCGTCGAGCTTGGCGATGCCACCGGCCAATTCGGCGTTGCCGGTGGCGACTTGCTGGGCTCCGTCGCGCAGCTGGGTGAGCTTGTTCGTCAGCTCCTGTCCCTTGCTGCCGACCTGGTCGAGCGCCGACCCCAGGGGGTTGCCCGGGTTCCGCAACCCCGATGTCATGGCAATCGCCGCGTTCTGCGCGTCGGTGAGCTGCTGGCGGATCTGGGGCGTGAATTGGTGACCCCGGAGCTGATCCTGGATGCCGCGCAGGTTGTTCGCCAGCGGATCCTGTCGTGCGGAGAGCTGGTCGATCACCGATGACAGCGAGTTTGCGGCGGCATCCTGCGCCCCGGCGATGGCACCGAGTTGGTCGTTGGCCTGCGCAAGTGCGGCCGCGCCCTGTTGCAATTGCTGCGTGCTGCCGCCGATTTGCGACACCGCCTTGGTCACCGCGAGCAGCGGGTCGGTGGCTTGGTTGATTCCGTCTGACAGTTGCTTGGCGCCCGTGGCAAGCGTTGCCGAGCCGGACCGCGCGGTGTCCAGGCCGGACACCAGCTGACCGGCGCCGTCATCGAGTTGCGCGGCGCCGTCGGCGGCCTGCTTGATCCCCGATCCCGACGAAACCACCACCGACAGCATCTGATTGACGGCCTGTCCCGAGATCCGGCTGGACACGGCGTTGAGCACCTGGCCGATGGCGGTACGACCGATACTCGTCGAGATGTAGTTGTTGGCGTCGTTGTAGACGGCGATCAGGTTGGCCTTCTTGGGTTGCCCGGTCACCGGCGACGCAATGGCCGCGCTGAAATCGGGCGGTAATTCGACCATGAAGTAGTACTTGCCGTGGTCGACTCCGTTGCGTGCCTCCGCTAGGTCCACGACGTGCCAGTCAAGGCCGCCGTCCGCGGTCAGGCTCTTGGCGATCTCCGCGCCGGCGTTGAACTGTTGCCCGGATACGACGGCACCACGATCGGAGTTGACCAACGCCACGGGCATCTTGTTGGTGTGGCCGAACGGATCCCAGAACGCCCACAGGTACAGCGCCCCGTACACCAGGGGTAGCAGCATCAGTACGACGATCGCCACGCGCGTCAAGCGGCTACGGCCGAAACGTTTGATCTCCGAGCCAAAGGCGAGTCCAGCCAACATCGTTCAGCCCTCTCCGGTCAGGATGCGGTGATCGTGTAGTTCGTGGTCGGGCGCCTCCGTGCCGAGCGGGTTGGTCACCCCGACGACGACGGTGCGCTGCTCGGCGATCACGCCGAGCCTGTCGGCCGCGATCGTTCGCCGGGAATTGTCGCGAACCTGCTCGAGGTCGCCGACCACCAGGATCGGCCGATTCGACAACAACGCCAGCGTGATGCGCAGCAGAAACAGTTCGAGGTCTGACAGTTCGACGATGTAGGCGTCGCCGGACGGCGGGGCCATCTCGCCGAAGACCTCGGCCAGCTCGGCCGGACCCGATTGAAGCGGCACCGACGAATACCACGGCGCCAGCCACCGCCGTTGCTCGGCGAGCACGGTCTCCACGGTCACCGAATCCTCCAGCTCGTCGATGCCTTCGAAGGCCGCGATCGAGCACTGCCGGCGGATCGCGCGCGGGGTTGTTTCGCCGAGTACGGTGAGCGTGCCGTGGCTCGGCCTGAAACGTCCCGCGAGCGTCAGCAGCAGCGTGGTCTGCCCTGGGCCCCCGGGCATCTGAATCGCGTGAAATCCCGACGTCAGGGTTAGGTCGACCCCCGAGAAGAGCGGCCCGTGCTCACCGTCGACCCCCAATCCGCGGGCGATGATCACCGGCGCTGCGGCGTCCGGCCCGTCATTCGTACCCATGGTGAGGCCCTCCCTGACCGGCGGAAGCCCGAATCGATCCCAGCACCGCGGTGACCAGCTGCGCTAGCAGGTCGGGGTTGATGGTCCCGGGACGCAGGACCTCTTCCATCGCCACGCCGAGGTTGATGGTGACGACGAGCTGGGCGAGGTCGGCGAGCTCTCGATCGGATGCCACGGACGGGCTCGATTTGACGATGTGCACCGCTTGGTGGGCGGCGGCGGCGCGGCGGCGTTCGATGAGGCGCTCGCGCAGCTGGTTGTCGCGCTGGGCGCGCAGCCAGTATTCGACGAACAGCACGTAGAAATCGGAATGGTCGCGAACCGCGTCCAGCCATGACCGGCTCAATTCCCGTGCGGCCGCACCGGTGTCGCCGCCGCTGCTGTCCAGCGCTGTGGCGATCTGCTCGCCGCGGAGCTCGAATTCGCGGTCGAGCAGGGCCAAAAACAGCTCATCTTTGGATTCGAAATTCGAGTAGACCGCTCCCTTGGTGAAACCCGCGGCCTGGCCGATGGCATCGATGGTGGCCCCGGCGAAGCCTTCGGCGGCGAAAACCTTCGACGCCGCGTCCAGGATGCGGTCGCGAACCTCGCCGCGGGTGGGGCGGGTTCGGTGCGCCTTGACAGGAGACATGGTCAGCAGCATACTCCCCGGTATCGAATGGATACTATTGAGTATCGAAAGGATGGCGCCAAGAAAGCTTGGCCAGGGTGTGATCCCAGAGTTCGCGCGCGAGGATCGGATCGTAGGCCGCCCGATTGGCTTTGGCGACTTTGCCTTTCGCGTAGTATTCGCCGACCGCCCAGTCGACGCCGGGCACGCTGGTCACCAGCTGATCGGCGCCATCATCCGCGGACTTGATCATTCGGCTGACGGGCGTGCGTTGCATGGTCGTCAGAAACCGCGAGCCGGACGAATGACCGATATTTGTGTTGACGAAACCGGGGTGGACCACTGCCACCGAAAGGCCATCGGCCCGATACCGGCGATCTAATTCCTTGGTGAACAAGATGTTTGCCAACTTCGCCACCGCGTAGGCGGTGCTGGGCCGGCGCCGTGCCGTCGTGTCGAAATCGGCGAGCTTGACGTTGCGCAGCAGCCGCTGTGACGAGCTGGACGTGTTGACGATCGTGGCGCGTGACTCCAGCAGCACATCCAGCAATTGGGTGGTCAACAGGAACGGCGCCAGGTAGTTGACCTGATAGGTGCGTTCGTAGCCGTCGGGGGTCAGCTCGATATTGCTGGCCATCCTGCCCGCATTGTTGAGCAACACGTCGATACGCGGATGTTGCGAACGAATCTTGCCCGCCAGCGCCCGCACCTGGGACAGGTCGGCGTAATCGACGACGAAGTGGTCCGCGTCCAATTCGGCGGCCACCGCGGCGGTCTTGGTTGGGGTGCGGCCCACCACGACGATCTGGTCGCCGGTGCGGCAGAGGCGACGCGCCGCAGCCGCGCCGATGCCGTCGCTGGCACCCGTGATGACAATCGTCCTGCGCGTCATGGCGAGACCTCCACGGGGAGTGTAGCGATCACGCGACAGGCGGGCCGCCGCTCAACGACGAGTTCACTGTTCGGCCAACGCCCCACCACCATCTGCACTCAGCTGAGCCGGGGGAAGTGCCAGCATGCCGTTAGGAGTACGGGCGGAGCCCGATCACCGCCGCAGTGAGTAACGAACCGGCAGGTGCTTGAGCCCGCCGACGAAGGTCGTAGCGACCAGCTCCGGGTCACCGGTCAGTTCAATGGATTCCAGGCGTGGCAGCAGCTCGGAGAAGAAGCTGCTGACCTCCATGCGGGCCAGCGCCGCACCCATGCAGAAGTGCACGCCGTAGCCGAAGGCCAGGTGCTTGTTGGGGTCGCGACCGACGTCGAAGCGGAACGGGTCGTCGAAGACTTCCTCGTCGCGGTTGGCCGATACGTAGGACAACAGCACGGATTCGCCTGCGGCGATGGGCACTCCGCGCACCACGGTGTCGCTGGAGGCGGTGCGCATGAACTCCTTGACCGGGGTGACCCAGCGGATCATCTCGTCGGTGGCCAGCGGCATCAGGTCGAGGTTGTCGCGCAGGCGTTGCAGCTGGTCGGGGTTCTCGATGAGCGCCTGCAGGCCGCCGGAGATGGTGGCGCTGGTGGTGTCGTGGCCCGCGGTGGCGACGATCAGGTAGTACGAGACGGTGTCGATGTCCGACAGCGGTTCGCCGTCCACGCGGGCGTTGGCGATCGCCGAGGCGAGATCCTCGGTCGGGTGCTCGCGGCGGGACGCCGTCACGCCGTTGAAGTACTGGAACATGTCGAACAACGCCGGCAGCTGATCCTCGTTGGAGCTGCCGCGCTTGAATTCGGAATCGTCGCTGCCGAACAGTTCCTGGGTCAGCTTGAGCATGCGGGGAAAGTCTGCCTCGGGCAGGCCCAGCAGCGACATGATCACGTAGAGCGGGTAGTTGACCGCGACCTCTTGAACGAAGTCGCATTCGGGACCGGCTGCCATCATCTTGTCGACGTAGATCTTGGCCAGTTCGTCGACGCGAACCTTCAAGGCCCGCATCGCCTTCGGGCGAAACCAGTCGGAGCCGATCGCGCGTACCACCCGGTGCTGCGGGTCGTCCATGTGGATCAGCGTGCGCACACCCGCGGCGGCCTGCATCTCGTCGCCTTCGGCGGTCGTGAGCACCGGACGCGGCCAGTTGGTGAAGAGCATGTTTTCACGCTCGATGTCCATGATGTCGGCGTGTTTGGTGATCGCCCAGAACGGTCGGTAATTCGGGACCTCCACCCACGACACCGGGGCGTTGGCGCGCAGGTGCGTCAACGCCGCGTGCAGCCCCTGCTCGTCGGTGTAGGCCAACGGGTCCGCCAGCAGGTTGGCGGCCTCGTCCATCGTGGTTGCGCTCACGGGTGAAACTCCTCGATTCGGGGCGCCCCCGCCGGCCGAAGACGGACCTTGAGGCGGGGCGCGTCAGGCATGCGGGTAACTTTACAGTAAGCAATCCAGTATGTGACCCCGCAATCCGTGGTGACCGCAAGCGGGTCGCCCCGCTGAGATTCGTCGCGCGACGGATCCTCGATGAGGTAGGACATAGGCATGCCGAAAGCCCAGGACTGGGGAGAAACGCTCGACGATCTCGAGCGCCGCCGTCAGCACGCGTTCGAAATGGGCGGGCCGGAGCGGCTCGACAAGCACCGCAACAAGGGCAAGCTCGACGCCCGCGCGCGAATCGAGTACCTCCTCGACCCGGGCACGTTCCGTGAGCTCGGCACCCTGGTCGGAGGTGAGACCGCGGCCGACGGGCTGGTCGTGGGCTCCGGTGAGATCAACGGCTCACCGGTGATGCTGGGCGCCGAGGACTTCACCACGCTGGCCGGCAGCATCGGTCCCGGCGGCAATTCCAAGCGGTACCGCATCGCCGAACTGGCGCTGCGCGACAAGATCCCGCTGGTCATGCTGCTCGAAGGCGCCGGCTTTCGCCCCACCGGCGGGCACTACGGGCGCACCCCGACCGACCTGCTGGCGCAGGCGCAATGCTCGGGGCGCGTCCCGACCGTCGCCGCCGTCCTCGGCCCCTCGGCCGGGCACGGCGCCCTGGTGGCCCCGGTTTGCGATTTCCGGATCATGAGCCGGCAGGGCGCGATCTTCACCGCTGGCCCCCCCGTCGTCAAAGAGTCGACCGGAGAAGACATTTCGAAGGAGGACCTGGGCGGGCCGGACGTCGCTTTGCCCAGCGGCGTGATCCACAATGTCGCCGAGGACGACGAAGCGGTGCTCGACGACGTCCGCCGCTACCTGTCGTACTTCCCGCCGAGCGCCTGGTCGTACCCGTCGCCGCAACCGACCGGTGCGGCCGCCGACCCGCGGGCGACGCCGGAGCTGCTCGACATCGTCTCCCGGGACAACCGCCGCGTGTACGACATGCGGGCCGTGCTCGACGTGGTCTTCGACAGCGCCGACTGGTTCGAGGTGCAGCCCCAGTTCGGCAGGGCGATCGTCTGCGCACTCGCCCACCTCGGCGGCCACCCGGTCGCGGTGGTGGCCAATCAGCCCCAGGTGCTCGCGGGCTCCATCGACGCCGACGCCGCGGACAAGGCGGCCCACTTCATCATGGTGGCGGATTCCTTCCACCTGCCGATCGTGTTCCTCGCCGACAATCCGGGCATGCTGCCCGGCAGCCGATCCGAGCGCGCCGGCGTGCTGCGCGCCGGTGCGCGGATGTTCGCCGCGCAGACGGCCGCCACCACGTTGAAGCTGCACCTCACGCTGCGTAAGGCGTACGGGTTCGGCTCGATGGTCATGTCGCTGTTGGGTTTCGATCATCAGGTCGCGACCTTCGCCTACCCCGGCGCGACGATGGGCGCCATGAGCGCCGCGGCGCTGAGCCGCGCCTCACACGCCGGCGAAGACCTCTCGGCGAAGCTGCGCAACGCCGAGCTGGAGGCGTCCTATCGATCGGCCGAACACATGGGGTTCGACGAGCTCATCGATCCCCGCGAGACGCGCGATGCTCTGCTCGCGTCCTTGAAGCGTGGCCTGTCGAGCAGGCAGGCCGCCGCCGAGCCGGTGTCCCGGACGGTCATCCTGCCTTAAGACTGCCGCGAGATTGCATCTACCGATTCGCGATACGCCGCGACGATCGGCTCGAGCTCGTCGGGCGTGGCGCCGTGCATGATGACCGCGTCGGCGCCGTAGTCGAACTCCTTGCGGATGCGGTCCACGCACTGTTGGGCGGACCCGGTGGCCGAGGGCTCCAGCCATTCGTCGGGAATCAGCGTCGCAATGTGCTCGATCTGTTCGGGCGTGCCCTTGTGGTCGATCCCGCCCGCGATCGACGTGACCACCGGGTCTTCGCGGAACCGCTGCAGCACATCGGGATCCCAGTCATTGGTTCGGACGAGCAGGTCGCCGTAGCCCTGCAGGTAAGTGGCCAGCCGCGCGACGGTCTTCTTCAGCCGCAGCTCTTCGGGCAGGTGGTCCCCGACGGTCGCGAAGCACGACCACACCCGCACGCTGTCGGGGTCGCGGCCCGCCTTCTCCGCGGCGGACTTCACGGTTTTGACGCTGCGCTGCAAGGTCTCCGGGGTGAAGTAGGTGTGCAAAATGACGTCGTCGAACACGCGGCCGCCGAGCGCGAGCGTGTTGGGTCCGAAGGCCACCAGGGCCAGCCGGATGTCTTCGTTGAAGTCCGGATCGAGAAAAAGGATGGGGTACTTGCCCATCGGGCCGTCGTGGTTGAAGATCAGCTCGCCGTGCCAGAGCCGGCGCATGACTTGGGCCCAATCCTCCATTTGCGCCGTCGTCACCGCCGGGATGCCGAAGGCCCCGTAGATCGCTGCGATGCCCCGGCCGACGCCCAGGGTGAACCGGCCGCCGGAGAGACGATGCATGGTGGTCGCCCACGATCCCGTGATGAGCGGGTGGCGGGTGTTGTGATTGGTTGCGGCGGTGGCGATCTGCATGCGAGTGGTCACCGCGCACGCCGCCCCGACCAGAGACGACGCCTCCTTGACGTTCCAGCGCTCGGAGATGAATCCGGTGCCGAAGCCCAGTTCCTCGCCACGGCGGGCCTCGTCCATCAAGGTCGCCGGGCCCTCACCGCCCGCGCCGGCCAGCAGATAGAAGCCCAGTTCATCAAGCGTACGATCACTCAATTCCAAACCCCTTGCTGGTAGCCGCAGTTCCAAACCTCGGTAATTTTGCCATCGACCACGCGGAACACCTCGATGCTGGCGATGTTGGTTTCGGTGCCGTCCTTGGTTTTGATCGTCGAGTCGTAGACGATCGCCACGTGTTCGCCGTCGTCGCCCTCGATGACGACGTTGAGGTCGAAGTGCAACGATTCGGCCGCCTGCCACATGTCCACCACCCGCTGGACCGCTTCGGCGTGGGTCAGCGTGCGGGAGGAACCGACCTCGTGCCGAATGACGGTGTCGCCCAACAACTCCTCGGCCAGCTCGATGTTGCGTTCGTTCCACACGACCAGGTTGTAGAGTTCGACGACGGTGCGCGCCGTCCAGGTGGGCGCCATCAGCCGGGCACCGCGTCGCGCAGGAATCGGTCGGTGATGCGCTGCACGCGCCGGGAGAAGATGTGCCCGACGTGGCTGCCGTCGTACCAGTACAACTGGCCGCCCCACCGTTCCTGCAACGCGTTGGCGGGCTCGCGCATCGCCATCCGGTCGTGCCACGCCCCGACGATCAGCCGGCGTTCCGGCGGCGGCGACGGCGTGACGGCCAGGGGGTCGATCACCGAGGTCAGCTGGGTGACGACGGGAGATTCCAGCAGCTCGCGAAATCCGTCGCGCGAGGGCCCCCAACGCTGAAGGTGCCGCGCGATCATCGCGTTGAGTCCCAGGATGGGCGTGTACAGGGCCACCGCATCGATCTGCTTTTCCAGATGCGACACCAGTGCGGCCACGGGGCTGCCCATCGAAATCCCTGCCACCACAACGGCGGTGCCTTGCGCCTGTGCCCAGCGCACCACGGCGCGCACCTCCGAGACGACCCGCATCATTCCCGCGACGTTGCCGAGCGGATCCATGTCGGGGTACGCCGGCCATTGCCGGCGCCGGCACCCGTGACCCGGCTGCACCGGCAGCGCGATGTTGAAGCCCAGCTTGCGATGTATCCGGCCGATGCCGGACATCAGCAGGTCTTCGGTGCCGCCCTGGCCGGCGCCGTGCACCCATACCAGCCAGGGTCGGGGGCCGTCGCGGTGCCGGCACACGTGCACCACCGCCCGTGCCGGGCCGCCCAACCCGTCGGCCTCCAAGCTCGGCGGCAGCGCGGGATCGTGTTCGAAAGTCACCCGTTCGTATGCCAGGCCGGCGATGCGGTGCCGGCGTATCGAGGCTTCCCGCAACGGTTTCGGGTCGCCATGCGCGCGGTCGATGCCGAGCGCCGAGAGCTCCTCGGCCGCCGCAATGCAGGCATCGAGCGGGCGCATCGCCGCGGGGCTCCCACCGAGCAGCGAAAAGCCGCTCAGCACAAGCTCATCGAGCATGACCTCACCGAACTGGCGCGCACCGCGCGGCGACAACGGGGACCAATTAGTGGACTCCTGCAGGCCGGCCACGGTGCGCGGCACCAGCATTCCGAGTTCCCGGGCCGCGTCTTTGGCCAGGCTCAGCCCGTTCAATGCCTTCGCCATGTCGCTCACCTTCAACAGCTACGCCAGTTTGAACCCGGTGTATCCGCTTGCCGCGATCTCGTCGCAGCGCCGCCGGTATTCGGGGATTCCGCCGGTATAGCCCATGTACATCCGTTTCTTGCCGGGCACGTTGCCACCGTTGTACCAGGAGTTGCACGACGGATGCACCAGCACCGTCGGCGCAACAAGCGCCGTGGCGTGGTCGATCCACTCCTGCTGAGCGGTGCTCAATGCCTCGATGGTGCGGATGTCGTGGGCGCGCAGGTACGCGATGCAGTCGCCGATCCACTCCACGTGCTGCTCGAGGGCGGCGACGAAGTTCGTCGCGGCGCTCGGGCTGCCGGGGCCCTGAACCGTGAAGAGGTTGGGGAACCCGGCGACCGCCAGACCCAGATACGACAGCGGGCCTTCGGTGGCCCAGAATTCGCCGAGCGAGACGCCGCCGCGGCCGCGAACGTCGATCCGGCTGAGCGCGCCGGTCATGGCGTCGAACCCGGTGGCGTAGACGATGACGTCGAGCTCGTGCAGCCGGTCCTCGGTGCGGATGCCGGCGGGCGTGACCTCGCGGATCGGCGACTTGCGCAGGTCGACCAGGGTGACGTTGTCGCGGTTGAAGGTCTCGTAGTAGCCCTGGTCGATGATCGGTCGCTTACACGCGAACGGATGCACCGGCACCAGGGAGGCGGCGGTCTCCGGGTCCTTGACGATCCGCGCCACCGCCTCGCCGTACAGCTTGGCGGCCATCCGGTTGGCTTCGATGTCGAAGAAGATGTCGCCCCAGTTCAATGCGCCCATGACGCCGTGCTCCTCGATGGCGCGCAGTTGTTCTTCGCGCGTCGCCGACTTCAGCGGCGGCCTGCCGAGCATTTCGAGCAGGACGGAGAAGGCGCTCAGCCGGGCCGCGCCGATCGGGTGGGCGCGCTGGGCCGCACGGATCTCGCCATACCGGGCCTTCATGTCGTCGAGCTCGCCCGGGGCGAAGCGATGCACCCGCCAGGGCAGGGTGT
This sequence comes from Mycobacterium sp. 5-140-3-2, assembly GCF_035666375.1. Taxonomy (NCBI): domain Bacteria; kingdom Bacillati; phylum Actinomycetota; class Actinomycetes; order Mycobacteriales; family Mycobacteriaceae; genus Mycobacterium; species Mycobacterium sp. 5-140-3-2. The sequence goes on along the minus strand of NZ_CP142025.1, from coordinate 1,474,950 downwards.
AGGCGGGTGAGCGCTGAAATACCGACAGCTGCAGGGCTTCTCGGGCGACGACGGGGATGAGCTGGACGCCGGTCGAGCCGGTACCGATGACGCCGACGCGCTTGCCGGTGAGGTCGACGCCGCCCTCGGGCCAGCGGCTGGTGAACAGCGACAGCCCGGCGAACGTGCCCATCCCGGGGATGTCGGGTTCCAACGGCACCGACAGGATGCCGGAGGCGGCGACGACGAAGGGAACGCGGAAGGTTTCGCCGGTTTCGGTGCGCACCGACCACGTCGCGGCTTCGTCGTCGAACGTCATCGCGACGACCTTGGTGCCGAATTGGATGTCACGGCGGAGGTCGAGCCGGTCGGCCACGAAGTTCAGGTAGGCCTCGATCTCGGGCTGGGCCGGCATCGACTCGGTCCACACCCACTCCTGCTGAATCTCTTCGGAGAAGCTGTAGGAGTATTCGATGCTCTCGATGTCGCACCGCGCGCCGGGGTATCTGTTGAAAAGCCAGGTGCCGCCCACGTTTTCGGCCATCTCCAGCACACGGGTGCGCAGCCCGAGTTCCCGCAGCCGGTGCAGCATGTACAGCCCGGAGAATCCGGCGCCGATGACGAGAACGTCGAACGAGGGATCAGCGTCGGCCATCGTCACCGCCGGTCATCTTCAAGATGGTTCGCGTCAGGTGCAAGGACTTGATCTGCCAACGACCGTCCCGCTTCTCGTAGGTCTCGTGGTAGTGCCCGGCGCCGTACAACTCGCGGCCGTCACCGAAGATCAGCAGGTCCTCCATCGCCCAGATGCCGGTCGCGGTGGTGGCCGAGGTGAGCGTGATCTCGGGGGTGTGGCAGTGATGTTTGGTGGCCACGCCCTCGAGGCCGCCCATCACCATCGGTGCGAAGTTCTCGACGCGCTCGATCGGCGGCGCGGTCTGGGGGTCCGCACCGGCGGTGGACACCGCCATGTCGAGCGTCACCACGACGTCGGCGGTGAACACTCCGCGCCAGGACTCGAGGTCTTTGGTGTCCAGGAAACGGCAGTAGCGCGCCTTGAGCTGCCGGATGGCTTCCAGCTCGTCAGCCGCTGTCGTCATCTCACTCCCTTGCCGCGCGCGGGCCGGACTGCTGAAATCTATACTGTAATGGATTTAGTATCAACGATCGCCGGGAGGCGCCGACGTGAAAGTCCCCTTCACCTGGAAGGTCACCGGCTGGTTCATGGTCGGCTGGTCCCCGGAGTTTCCCGTCGGCGAGGTCCGGCCGCTGCACTATTTCGGCGAGGACCTGGTCGCCTACCGCGACGAGTCGGGCGAGCTGCACGTCCTGGAAGCGCACTGCAAACACCTCGGCGCCCACATCGGCCACGGCGGCAAGGTGGTCGGCGACTGCGTCGAGTGCCCCTTCCACGGCTGGCGCTGGGGCCCGGACGGCTGCAACAAATACATCCCCTATCAGCCGGACCGACCCAACCGCGCGCTACACCTGAAGGTGTATCCCGTCCGCGAGCAATACGACTGCGTGTTCATCTGGCACCACCCGGACGGCAAGGAACCGCAGTGGGAAATGCCGGACATCTTCAGGAAGTTCCCCCAATTCGAGACCGATCCGGCGGCCTACTACCGGGCATATCCGGAGTTTTCCCGGCGCGCGGAGCGCGAGCCGGTGCATCCGCAGATCGTGGCCGAGAACGCCCCCGACAGCGCCCATTTCGAGTACGTGCACCACGCCACGGTGACACCCCGAGTCCTCGACTGGAAGATCGTCGACCACGAGTGGCAGTTCATCGCCGGCTGGCCTGATGCGAACAGCGACGACCCCGAGGACCTCGCGTTGCGGTTCCACAGCCACCTGTTCGGCCTCGGCGGGGCCATCAGCGTTTTCGAGGGCGCGCAGAATCACCGGCTGATCTTCACGTGCACACCGGTCGACGACGAGTGTTCGGACCTGTTCTACTCGATCTGGTGGCCGCGGATCCCCGGCGATGACTCCCCCGTACCGGAGGGCAAACTCCGGGAGGTCATCGAGAAGCAGTTCTTGTCCACCGTGTTCGACGACCTGCAGATCTGGCGCTACCAAAAGTACGTAGAGCGTCCGCCGCTGTCCAAAGTCGACGCGAAAGGCTATATGGCACTGCGGAAGTGGGCGACGCAGTTCTATGACGTCGCGCCGGTGGGCGCCCCCGCATGACGGACCTGCTGGCCGGACTGGCCGCACCCGAGCACACCGCGATCGTCACCCAGGAGTGCCAGGGCGCGGTGATGGGTCCCGATGCCGGCCTGGCCATGCTCGCCGAGGAGGCTCGCCGCGAGGCGCTGCCCAACATCGCGCGCCTGCTGCCCGCGGCCCGGGCGGCCGGGGTGCGCGTTGTGCATTGCCTGGTGCAACGGCGGCCCGACGGGCTCGGCTCCAATCACAACGCGAAGATCTTCGCGATGGGCGGCGGCAACCGGGTGGACATCACGCCCGGCACACCGGGTGCGGAGTTGCTGCCCGAATTAGGGCCGGAGCCTTCGGATTTGGTGTTGCGCCGCTGGCACGGCGTGGGCCCGATGGGCGGCACCGATCTGGACTCGGTGTTACGCAATCTCGGCGTATCCACCATTGTCGTGGTGGGCGTTTCGCTCAACATCGCGATTCCCAACCTCGTCATGGACGCGGTCAACGCCGCCTACCGGGTGGTCCTGCCCCGCGACGCGGTGGCCGGCATCCCCGCCGACTATGGTGCAGCGATGATCGCCAACACGCTGTCGCTGCTGGCCACCGTCACCAGCACCGACGATCTGCTGCAGGCCTGGGACAAGGGAGCCCGATGACCGATACCGCGCCGGAAGTTCGCGGCGGGTTCCCCGACGTCAAGCCCGTCGAGGACGCTCCCGCCGAGCTGGGCCCGTTCGTCGCCGCGCTGCGTCGCCTGCAGGACCTGACCGTGTCCACCAAGCCGGACCCCGCGCTGTGGGCCGCCGCGACGGCGCACCTGGAGAACGCCTGTGCGCTGCTGGACGGCCACCAGGTCCCGGAGATCGAGGCGGTGGCCGGCCGGGTGCTGACCCTGCCCGGGTTGGCCCATCCCCTCCTGCCGCCCTGGATGGTGACCGAGTCCGGCCCCGACGGTGTGAGGATGGCCGGGCATTTCACCGCCTCGCACATCGGCGGGAACCGGGCCGTGCACGGCGGCATGATCCCGCTGTTCTACGACTGGTTGTTCGGCATGGTGGTGTCCACCGCGGATATCCGGCCGACGCGCACCGCCTACCTGCATGTCGACTACCGGAATATCACCCCGATCGACCATCCGCTGAGCGCTCAGGGGCGCATCACCAAAGCCGAGGGCAGGAAAGTTTTCATTGACGCTACTATGACAGACGCGGACGGCACGTTGCTCAGCGAAGCCAACGGCCTGATGGTTCGCCTGCTACCCCACCAGCCGTGAGAGGCACGATGTCCGACACCACAACAACATTCACGGTGCCTGCCGTCGCGAAGGCCGTCGCGGCGGCCATCCCCGACCGCGAGCTGATCATCCATGGGGATCGCCGGTACACCTACGCGCAGGTGATCGACCGCTCCAACCGGCTGGCCGCCTACCTGCACTCGCAGGGGCTGGGGTGTCACACCGAGCGCGACGCGCTGGCGGGCCACGAGGTGGGCCAAGACCTGCTCGGCCTCTACGCCTACAACGGGAACGAATTCGTCGAGGCGCTGCTGGGCAGCTTCCAGGCGCGGGTCGCCCCGTTCAACGTCAACTTCCGCTATGTGAAAAGCGAGCTGCAGTATCTGCTGGCGGACTCGGGGGCCACCGCGCTGCTCTACCACGCCGCGTTCGCACCGCGGGTCGCCGAGATCCTCCCGGACCTGCCACAGCTACGCGTACTGATCCAGATCGCCGACGCCTCGGGCAACGACCTGCTCAACGGCGCAATCGATTACGAGGCCGCCCTGGCATCCGTGTCCCCGGAACCGCCGCCGGTGCAGCACTCCGCCGACGACCTGTACGTCCTGTACACCGGGGGCACGACCGGCATGCCGAAGGGCGTGCTGTGGCGCCAGCACGACATCTTCATGACGTCCTTCGGCGGGCGCAACCTCATGACCGGCGAGCCGTCCCAGTCCATCGACGAGATCGTGGAGCGCGCGGCCGCGGGGCCGGGCACCAAGTTGATGATCCTGCCCCCGCTGATCCACGGTGCGGCCCAGTGGAGCGTGATGACCGCGATCACCACGGGCCAATCCGTCGTCTTCCCTACGGTCGTCGATCATTTGGACGCCGACGACGTGGTCCGCACCATCGAGCGGGAAAAGGTCGCGGTGGTGACGGTGGTCGGTGACGCGATGGCCCGCTCCCTGGTCACCGCCATCGAGAAAGGGATCGCCGACGTGTCGTCGCTGGCGGTCGTCGCCAACGGCGGCGCCCTGTTGACCCCGTACGTCAAGCAGCGCTTGATCGAAGTGCTGCCGAACGCCGTCGTCGTCGACGGCGTCGGCTCGTCGGAGACCGGGGCGCAGATGCACCACATGTCGACCTCGGGGGCGGTCGCGACCGGCACGTTCAACGCCGGGCCGGACACGTTCGTGGCCGCCGAGGATCTGACGGCGATCCTGGAACCCGGGCACGAGGGGATGGGCTGGCTGGCCCAACGCGGTTACGTTCCGCTCGGCTACAAGGGCGATGCGGCCAAGACCGCCAAGACTTTTCCGGTGATCGACGGCGTTCGCTACGCCGTCCCCGGTGACCGCGCGCGCCACGGCGCCGACGGCTCCGTCGAACTGCTCGGCCGCGACTCGGTGACCATCAACTCCGGCGGCGAGAAGATCTTCGTCGAGGAGGTCGAAACGGCCATCGCGTCGCATCCCGCCGTGGCCGACGTGGTGGTCGCCGGGCGGCCGAGCGAACGGTGGGGCCAGGAGGTTGTCGCGGTCGTGGCGCTGGCCCAGGGCGCCCGCGCCGAGGCCGACGAGCTGGTGGCCCACGCCTCAAACACGTTGGCGCGCTACAAACTGCCCAAGGCGATCGTGTTCCGTCCGGTCATCGAGCGCAGCCCGTCGGGCAAGGCCGACTATCGGTGGGCGCGTGAGCAGGCGGTGAGTGGCTGAGCGATGTCATTGCTGCAGAAGGACGAGACGCTGACGGCATCGACCGAGGTGCGAGCCTCCGCGGAACAGGTGTACGCCGTCGTCTCCGACGTCACGCGGATCCCGGAGTGGAGCCCGGAGACCGTGCGTGCCCAGCGGCTGGCTCCGGACCGTTTTCGGGCCTGGAACCGAAGGCGGCTGGGGCGGTGGCGGACCGAAGCGGTCGTCGCCGAAGCCGCACCGGGACAACGGTTCTCGTTCGTCGTTCAGGCCATGGGCGGGGACTGGACGCAGTGGACATATCTCATCGAACCCGGCTCCACCGCCGGCACATCGCGCCTCACCGAAGTCGTCCGGATGTGTGTCCCATTGCCATGGGCCGCAGTGGCGTTCGAGCGCCTCTTCTTGTTCATCCGGGATCGTCGTAAAGATCTTCAAGCGAACCTCGAACTTTCGGTGGACCGGATCCGCACGATTGTCGAGGCAGGGAATCCATGAACTATCACGGGCGCATCGCTGTCGTCACGGGCGCCGGCTCCGGCATCGGCCGCGCACTGACGCAGGCCCTCACTCGCGGCGGGGCGCATGTCGCGGCCGCCGACATCGACGAAAAGGGCCTCAGCGAGACGCAAGCAGCGTGCCCACCCGGCCAGGTCACGCCGTACCGGGTCGACGTGGCGGACCGGGACGCGGTGCTGGGCTTCGCCGAAGACGTGCACCGGCAACTCGGGCCCGCCTCGATGTTGTTCAACAACGCCGGAGTCGACCTGTTCGCGAGCGTGGCGGACATGTCGTGGAAAGATTTCGACTGGCTCATCGGCATCAACATCGGTGGGGTCGTCAACGGCACCAAGGCCTTCCTGCCGCAACTCGTCGAGGCCGGTTCCGGCCAGCACCCGTCGCGGTTGGTGAACCTGTCCAGTGCCTTCGGGTTGATCGCGGTGCCCTACCAAGGCGCCTACAGCACCGCGAAGTTCGCGGTGCGCGGTTTCACCGAGGCGCTGCGCCAAGAGATGATCATCGAACGTCACCCGGTGACCGTCCACTGCGTGCACCCCGGGGTGGTCAAAACCAACTTCGGGGCCAACATGCGCGCCGCCGAGACGGAGGACCCCGACCAGGCGGCCAAACTCTTTGCGCGCGCGGCAATCACCTCCCCCGAGAAGGCCGCCCGCCTCATTCTGCGTGGGGCCGAGAAGAACCGGGCGAGGATCCTCATCGGCCCTGACGGGCGCGTGATGGCGGCGATGCCCCGGCTGCTAGGCGCGCACTACGCCGCGGTGCAGGCCTATGCCGCGAGGGTGACGAATTCGCGTTCGGGGCGCGCCGGCGCCTGACTACGGCAATACCCGCACCGGGACGTTGTTCCAGCCCGCGACGTTTTGCATGTTGACACGACGGCAGCCCGCCCAGTCCACCTCATAGCGGGGCATGTGATCGAGCAGCTTCTGCAGTGCGACAGAGCTTTCCATGCGTGCCAGCGCCGCCCCGAGGCAGCTGTGGATCCCGTACCCGAATCCGAGGTTCTGCGCCTCGGTGCGGTCACGCTCGATGTCGAAGACCTCTGGCTTCGTCCACGCGTCGGGATCACGGTTGGCCGAACCCAGCAGCAAAAACACCGGCTTGCCGGCGGGGATGGTGACGCCGTGCAGGGTGACGTCTTCGCGCGAGCAGCGCACGTTGTACTGGTTCGGGGATTCGTAGCGCAGCACCTCTTCGACGGCCGCGGGGACCTTGCTGCGGTCGTCGAGCAGTTTCTGCCATTGCTCGGGATGGCGCGCAAACAGCACCACCGCGTTGGCCACCAGCTTGGTCACCGTCTCGGCGCCGGCCCCACCCAATAGCACGGCGAACTGGGCGATTTCGATGTTGTCCAAGGCCGTGAGCTCACCGTTCTCGCGCTCGACGCGGGCCGCCACCAGGGCGCTGATCATGTCGTCGCGCGGGGCGGCCCTGCGCTCCTTCACCAACTGGTAGTAGGCGATCGCCATCTGCGTGGCGGCCTGCACGCCGGCCTCCGACATCTCGACCTCGCCCGGCTCGCGGTGCAGGAACGTGTCGAGCCACAGCCGGATCTGCTGACGGTCCTCTTCCGGCACCCCGAGCATCGTCGTGATGACCTCGACGGGGAACAACGCCGAGAAATCCTGGACGACATCGAATCCCGCGGGGTCGGTGGCGTCGAGATAGCGGTCGACCAGTCCGGTCACCAGCGGGCGCATCGCTTCGATCGCGCGCGGCGTGAACACCTTGTTGACCAGGCCGCGCATGTGCCGGTGCTCGGGCGGGTCCATCATGATGATCGACTTGTGCCCCATCGGTTCCTCGGAGCGCACAGCCGCGAGGTCCACGCCGCGCGCCGACGAGTACGTCTCGAAGTTCTTGTACGCCGCGGCGACGTCCACGTGGCGGCTCAGCGCGTAGAAGTCGTACCGTTCGCTGTAGTAGACGGGGGCTTCCTCACGCATCCGTCGGTAGGTTTCGTACGGCCCGTTGAAGAAGTCCTCCGAGAACGGGTCGAATTCCAGTTCGGCGACGGTCATTTCGCAACTTTCCTGAGTCGGCGGTGCGTGCGGGCCCGCGCGATTCGCAGGGCGGTGTTGGCGTAGAACCGCAACGAACTGCCGAACGGCGGCGCCGCGGTTCCGGTGATGCTGAACGGCAGGTCATTGCCGACCACGGTGCGGTAGTGGCTGAAGGTGTCGAACCCGGCCTTGCCGTGATAGGCGCCCATCCCGCTGCGCCCCACTCCCCCGAACGGCGCCGCGGACGGGATCATCTGCGCCGCAAAGTCGTTGCGGGCGACGCCGCCGCTGCGGGTGTTGCGGACAAAGCTGCGGAAATTCTCGTCGTCGGGACCGTACCAGTACGCCACCAGCGGCGCCGGCCGCCCGTTGATGTAGTCGATTGCCTCGTTCAGACGGGAGTAGCCCATGACGGTCAGCACCGGGCCGAAGACCTCTTCGTCGGCGATCCGCATCCGGTCGTCGATGTCGCGGACAATGGTGGGCGCAATTTTGCGGCTGGCGCGGTCGGGCAGCGACTCGCCCTCCGGGCCAATCGTTTCCACGCGGGCGCCGTGTGCCCGCGCGTCGTCGATCAGTCGTACCACTCGGTCGAAATTGGCCTGGTTGACGCTGGAGCAGTAGTCGGCGTTGGCGATCACCGTCGGGAACATCCCGCGCAACGTTTCGCGGGCGGTGTCGACGAAGCTGTCGAGGTGGTCGTCGGGCACCATGACGTAATCGGGGCAGACGCATACCTGTCCGCCGTTGACCATCCGGGCCCGCGCGATGCGCGCCGCCGATCGCGCAATGTCGGCGCCCGGCGCAACCACCACCGGGTTCTTGCCGCCCAGTTCCAGGGTCACCGGAACGAGGTTCTGGGCGGCCGCGCGTTGGACCAACGCACCCACCGACGGCGAGCCGGTGAAGAACAGATGATCGAACGGCAACGCCGCGAAGGCGGCCGCGACGTCGGCGCCACCGGTGACCACGTCGAGCTCGGCCGGGTCGAAGTACTTGGGCGCGGTCGCCGCCATCAGATCCGCGGTATGCGCGGTGATCTCCGACATCTTGATCATCACCCGGTTGCCGGCGGCGAACGCCGCCGACGCGGGCAGCACCACGAGGTTGACCGGGAAATTCCACGGACCGATCACGCCGACGACGCCGAGCGGGGTGGGCTCGACTTCGGCCCGCAGGCCACACAGCCGCGCGGCGGGCATCAGTTTGGCCGGACGCATCCATTGCGCCACATGGGATCTGGTGTGCTCGACCACAGAAGTGATCCCGATGATCTCGGTGAACAACGAGGCCGCCTTGGACCGGGTGCCGTAGTCGGCGGCCATGGCATCGATGAACGCGTCGCTGTTGTCCAGCAGCAGCGCCATCAGCCGATCGATACGGTTGCGCCGGACCGCGGCGGTGGGCGGCCCCTCGGCCACAAAGGAGCGCCGTTGCCGGTCCAGCATCGCCCGTAAATCGGCTTGCCGCCGCCCCGCCGGACCGTCAACCTGTTGGCCAACTGAACCCATGGCTGCACAGCTTACGGCAGCCGTAGCCGCGTCGATATAGTCTACTGTAATCTTTACAGTACGACCGTGTACCCGAGCCGGAGAGCAGCCGTGGAAAGTCAGCTTCAGGATGCCGTCACCGGCGACAAGCCGGGCGACTACCTGCGCGACCCGTACCCCTACTTCGCGCGGAAGCGCAGCGAGGGCGGGGTTTTCCACGGCACCGTCATGGACTACTCCAAGACCCCCGAGTCGCTGCGACCCAAGCGGTCCTTCGCGGCGGTGTCCTTCGACGCGGTGAACAAGGCGTTTCGTGACGGCCGGGTGTTCAGTTCGGCGATGTACGACACCACCATCGGCCTGTTCATGGGGCCGACCATCCTGGCGATGGAGGGCAAAAAACACCGCGACCACCGCAACCTGGTGTCCGCGGCGTTCAAGTCCAAGGCCCTGGCCCGCTGGGAACCCACCGTCGTCCGGCCGATCTGCAACGCCCTCATCGACGAGTTCATCGACTCCGGCCGGGCCGATCTGGTCCGCCAATTCACCTTCGAGTTTCCCACCCGGGTCATCGCCACCCTGTTGGGTCTGCCGGCAGACGACCTGCCCATGTTTCACCGACGCGCGGTCGAACTGATCAGCTACGCCGTCAAATACGAACGCGCCTTCGAAGCGTCGGCGGCGTTGAAGGACTACTTCCTCGAGCAGATCGAAGCGCGCAGGGCCGAGCCGACCGAGGACATCATCGGCGACCTGGTCACCGCCGAGATCGACGGCGAAAAGCTCAGCGACGAAGCCATCTACTCGTTCCTGCGCCTGCTGCTGCCCGCCGGGCTGGAAACCACCTATCGGTCCTCGGGCAACCTGCTGTTCCTGTTGCTCACCCACCCCGAGCAGCTCGCCGCGGTGCAGGCCGATCGCACCCTGATCGCACCGGCGATCGAGGAGGGCCTGCGCTTCGAGACGCCGTTGACCACGGTGCAGCGGTTCACCTCCGAAGACACCGAACTGGAAGGGGTCACGATCCCGGCCCGCTCGGTGGTCGACCTCTGCATCGGCTCGGCGAATCGCGACGGACACCGCTGGGAGCGCCCGGAAGAGTTCGACATCTTCCGTGCGCACGTGCCGCACATCTCGTTCGCCGCCGGGGAGCACACCTGCTTGGGTCTGCACCTCGCGCGCATGGAGACCCGGGTCGCGCTCGAATGCCTGCTGGATCGGGTGACCAACATCAAGCTGCTCACCGATGACGATCCGCATGTCCACGGTCAGCCGTTCCGTTCGCCGACCGCGCTTCCGGTTACGTTCGACGCGAAGTAGGGTCCCGGGAATGGTCAAGGTAATGCAGGGCTTTCGGGTCCTCGAGGTTGCGCAGTTCACGTTCGTCCCCGCCGCCGGCGCGATCCTCGCCGACTGGGGTGCCGACGTCATTAAGGTCGAGCATCCGGCGCGCGGCGATACTCAGCGTGGCTTCGTCAACATGGGTGGCTTCCAGCTCAATCCCGACCGGCATCCGCTGATAGAGCATCCCAATCGGGGCAAGCGCAGCGTCGGGATCGACGTCTCCACGCCGGGCGGTCAGGATGTGATCTACGAACTGGCCAAGTCCGCCGATGTGTTCCTGACCAACTACATGCCCGCGCAGCGGCAGAAGCACAAGTTCGACGTGGAGCACATCCGCGCGGTGAACCCGAACATCGTGTATGCGCGCGGCTCGGCCTACGGCGACAAGGGCGCCGAGCGTGACGTCGGGGGCTATGACGGGACGGCGTTCTGGACGCGCAGCGGGGTGGGGTACGCGCTGACCCCCGAGGAGTTGGGCGGTGCACTGGGACAGGGCATTCCCGCGTTCGGGGACTCCATTGGCGGCATGTTCATCGCCGGTGGCATCTCGGCCGCGCTGCTGCACCGCGAGCGGACCGGCGAAGCGCTCGAGCTGGACGTGTCGTTGCTGAGCACGGCGTGGTGGGCGGCGGGCGCGAGCGTGACGCAGGGCATGGAAACCGGCGAGGTCATGCGCACCCCGATGCCCGGATCCGCGGCCGCATCGGTGAATCCCTTCCTGGGCAATTACTTAACCTCCGATGGCGGCACGATCAACCTGTGCATCGTCAGCCCGACGGGCTACATTCGCGACACCTTCGAGCACCTCGGCATCCCCGAGGCGGCCGACGATCCCCGCTTCTGCGACGTGCTGCCGTTGATCCAAAACGCCGACGCTGCCGCCGAGCTGATCGCAAAGGCCTTCGCCGGCAAGCCCTTCGACTACTGGCGACAGCACCTGAAAACGATGAAAGGCCAGTGGGCGCCGTTTCAGAGCCTCCTCGATCTGGCCGACGACGAGCAAGCCATCGCCAACGACATGATCGTCGAAGTCGAGTCCAACGACGGCGGTGCACCGTTCAAGGTCGTCCGTGGGCCGGTGCAGTTCAACCACGAACCGCTCGTCACCACCCGGGCCCCGCAAGCATCCGAGCACACCGAAATCGTCCTGATGGAACTCGGGATGGACTGGGACCGCATCGCCGAACTCAAAGATTCAGGAGCCATCGCATGAATCGCGCCGACGACGATGCAAAACGAAGTGATGAGGAGGAGTGGCGCACATGAATCGCGCCGACGACGATGCAGAACGAAGTGATGAGGAGGAGTGGCGCGCATGAATCGCGCCGACGACGATGCAAAACGAAGTGATGAGGAGGAGTGGCGCCATGAATGACGTCGCGATCATCGGCGTGGGCCTGCACCCCTTCGGTCGCTTCGAGGGCAAGTCCGCGATGGAGATGGGCGTCGACGCGATTCGGCTCGCGGTCGACGACGCGGGCGTGCAGTGGAAGGACATCCAGGCCGCCACCGGGGGCAGCTGGACCGTCGCCAACCCCGATGCCATCGTCGGCATGGTCGGGCTCTCGGGCATCCCCTTCACCAACGTGTTCAACGCCTGCGCGACTGCTGCCAGCGCCGCCAAGGCCTGCGCCGACGGAATCCGGTTGGGCGACTACGACATCGGAATCGCCATCGGCCTGGACAAGCATCCGCGCGGCGCGTTCACCGAGGACCCGGCCCTGGTCGGGATGCCGCGCTGGTACGCCGAGAACGGCCAGTACCTCACCACCCAGTTCTTCGGCATGAAAGCCAACCGCTACCTGCACGAGCACGGCATCTCCCAGCAGACGCTGGCCAAGGTGGCGGCCAAGAACTTCCGCAACGGCGCGCGGAACCCGAACGCGTTTCGGCGCAAACCGATTCCCGAAGACGAGATCCTCAACTCGACGATGCTGAATTACCCGCTCACCCAGTACATGTTCTGTGCGCCCGACGAGGGCGCCGCCGCCGTGGTCATGTGCCGCGCCGACATCGCGCACCGCTACACCGCCAAGCCGATCTTCGTGCGGGCGGTCGAGGTACGCACCCGTCGCTACGGCGCCTACGAGGTGAACACCACCTTCGCCCCGGTCGACGAGGACGTGGCGCCGACTGTGTATGCCGCCAAGGCCGCGTTCGAAAAGGCCGGTGTGGCACCGGAAGACGTCGACGTCATTCAGCTGCAGGACACCGACGCCGGCGCCGAGATCATCCACATGGCCGAATGCGGTTTCTGCGCCGACGGCGAGCAGGAGAAGCTGCTGGCCGACGGCGCCACCGAGATCACCGGCTCGATGCCGGTCAACACCGACGGCGGGCTGATCGCCAACGGCGAACCGATCGGGGCGTCGGGCCTGCGGCAAATTCACGAGCTGGTGCGCCAACTCCGCGGCGAAGCCGGCGATCGTCAGGTGGCCGGTGAACCACGCGTCGGATTCGCTCAGCTCTACGGTGCGCCCGGCACCGCCGCGGCCACCATCCTGACCACCTAGCGCGAGCAGACACCAAAGCACCCGACTCGCCGGTGTGTTCCGTGCTTTTGTGTCTGCTCACGCAAGAAAGGGCACCTATCCCCGTGGCTCAATCCACCCAATTCACCGGAGCGCCGATCTTCGACGCCGACCAGCACATGTACGAAACGCCCGAAGCGCTGACGAAGTACCTTCCGGAAAGGTATTCGCGGGCCGTCCAATTCGCCCAGATCGGGCGGCAAACCCGCATCGTGATCAACAACAAGGTCAGTGACTTCATCCCCAACCCGACGTTCGAACGCGTCGCCGCCCCCGGCGCGCACGAGAAGTTCTTCGCCGGGGAAAACACCGAGGGCCTCACGTTGCGCGAGATGCAGGGACCGGCCATCGCGGCGCCGGCCGCGACCCGTAACCCGGTCGATCGGGTGGCCGAACTCGACCGCCAGGGTGTCGTCGAGGCGCTGAACTACCCCACGCTGGCCAGCCTGGTCGAGCACTCCTCGGCCGACGACCCCGAGCTCACACTGGCGATCATCCACGCGTTGAACCAGTGGATGGCCGAACACTGGACCTACAACTACGCCGACCGCGTCTTCTCCACACCCATCATCAACTTGTCCGAGGTGGACGCCGCGCAGCGCGAACTGGACTACCTTCTGGCCAACGGCGTCCGCGCCGCGCTGATCAAACCGGGTCCCGTGAACGGCGTCCACGGCTGGCGGTCGCCGGCGCTGCCCGAATTCGACCCGTTCTGGCGCGATGTCGAGGCCGCGGGCCTGCCGATCGTGCTGCATGCCAGCTACCCTCCGCTGGACGATTACGTCGGCACGTGGGAACCGCCCCACACCCAGAATTTCATGGCCATGAGCGCATTTCGCTGGATGGTGCTGGGGCACCGCGAAATTGCCGACATGATCACCAGCCTGATCTGCCACGGGACCCTGACCCGGTTCCCGAAGCTGCGCATCGCCAGCGTCGAGAACGGCAGTTCGTGGATCTTCCCGTTGTTCAACGACTTTGAAGACCTATACAAGAAGATGCCACAGAATTTCCCGGAGCATCCCCACGACGTGTTCCGCCGCAACATCTGGGTGAGCCCGTTCTGGGAGGGTTGCGTGGCCGACGTCGTCGACACGGTGGGATGGGACCGGGTGCTGTTCGGCTCCGACTACCCGCACCCCGAAGGCCTCGCCGAACCCAAGGGCTTCTGGAAATACGCCGACAACATGGACGAGCGGCGCACCTATGACTTCATGGGCGACAACGCGCGCCGGTTCATGGGCCTGCCGATCACCAACCCCGACCCGGACGCCGTCAACCCGCCCGCCCTCGCCGGCACAGGTTAAGCCCGCCGAGCGCTAGGAAGCCTTCTGCGCGACCGGCGCGTAGGCCGGCTTGCCCAGGCCCAGCACGTACTGCGCGATCATGTTGCGGAACACCTCGAGGGTGCCGCCGTAGATCCCGACCAGCGGCGCGAACCTGAACACGTACTCCGCGGCGCCGTCGTCGGCCGCGCCGTCGGTGCCGATCGGCAGCGCGGACGCCGTGCCGAGGATGTCCATCAGGTCCGGGGAGATGTCACGCATCGTCTGCGCGAGGGCGACACGGCCGAAAATGCTGGGCGCACTGAGCGCCGCTTCCATGCGCGCGGCGCTGCGCCCCAACCGGTACGCCACCGCCGCATCGTCAATGAGCCTGCGCCCGTTCGGATCCCGCTCTGACACCTTACCCGCGGCCTTGTCCAGCGCGTCGGCCATGAACCCGGCCTGATGCATCATGATCGACACGTCCTGTAGCCCGTCGGGGGCGGCCGCCACCGCGCCGTGCTCGACGTTGAGCGGCTCGCGCAGCACCGTCCAGCCCGCGTTCACGTCGCCCAGCCGGTACTTGTCGTCGACGCGCACGTCGCTGTAGTAGACGATGTTGGTGCGATCGCCATCGACGGTGCGGATGCCCTGGATCTCGATGCCCGGGGAGTCCAGCGGGACCAGGAACATGGTAAGGCTCTTGTGCTTGGGGGCAGTCGGGTCCGTGTTGGTGATGAGGAAAACGTACCGGCAGTTGTGGGCACCGGTGGTAAACATCTTGGAGCCATTGATAATCCAGCCGTTCCCGTCCCGCACCGCGCGGGTCTTACAGGTGGCGATGTCGGATCCGCCCTCGGGTTCGGTGTAGCCCAGGCACAGCCGAACGTGCCCGCTGAAGACGCCCGGCAGCACCTCGTCCCGCAATTCGCTCGACCCGAACCGCGCGACCGAACGCGCCACCATGGCGGTGGTGCCCCAGGTCACCCAGGGCACGTGGGCGCGCCGCTTCTCGAGTTCCCAGATGCGGCGATGCACGCGGCTGAAGCCGCCTTCGGCTTCCGGCTTCCATTCGCGTTCCAGGTATCCGGCGGCGCCCAGCGCCAGGTGCACCCCTTCGTCGAAGTTGTCGCCGGTCTCGCGGTCCCGGCGCTTGACGTCCTCGGTCACATGGGTGCGCAGGAATTCGCGTGCTTCGTCGAGGAAACGCCGATCGTCGTCGGACAGCGTGACACGTGAGAAATCCACTATGCGCCCTTCCTCGAGTTGCCTTCGCGCGCCGCGACGAGTTCGCCGATGTACTTCGCGCTGGCCCCGGGATCCCCACCGGCCAGTGCCCAACCGCGGGCACGCACAAGATAGGCCGTCGCGGCCGCCTCCGCCGAAACACCAAGACCGCCTTGCACATGCACCGCCATGGTCGCGGCCTTGGGCGCCTCTTCCGCCATGAACACGAACGCCGAGGGCGCCAACTCGGGGCGTTCGTCGGGCTCGTTGTCGAGGAACCAGGCCGCGCGCCGCGCCAGATTGCGGCCGCCCTGCACGGTGATGGCGATGTTGGCCAGTGGATGGGAGATGCCCTGCAGCGTCGAGATCGGCACGCCCAGCGTGTAGCGGGTCTTGGCGAACTCGGCGGCGATGGTCATGGTCTCTTCCACCAAGCCCACCAACGCGGCCGCCGACAGCACCCGCCACTCATCCAGCGCGCGTTGATATTCCGCCGCCGCCCCAGGGCCGCTGGCCAGGACGGTTCGGGTGTCGGCGGTGGCCGGATCCACCCAGGCCATCGGCAGCCGACCGATGTTGTCCACCTTCGCCGGGCGGGTGCCGAAGCTCAGCGCGACGACGTCCTCGCCGTCGCGCACGACGATCTGGTCGGCGATCGACCCGGTGGGCAGCAGCCGCGCCCCGGAGGCGCTGTCGTGCTGGGGATCGAACGCGGCCAGTCGCGTGCCCTGGACCACATCGGGTTCCGCCGCGCCGAGTCGGGCCAGCAGGCGCGCGGCGCAGACCTGGTCGATCCACGGCACCGGCGCCAGCGACCGGCCGATCTCCTCGGCCACGAGCGTCAGGTCGACGAGCGTCGCGCCGTCTCCGCCCGCGGATTCCGGCACGGCCATCGTGGTTGCGCCCATGGCGCACAACCGCTCCCAGAGGTTCTTGTCGAAGCCGGTCTCCTCCGCGGCGCGCACGGTCTCGATCGGGCAATGCGTCTTGAAGAAATCGCGGTACGCGGCCTGCAACGCCTCATGATCCGACGTCAGGCTGTAGTCGAGCCTACGTAGTTCGTAACGGTCCATACTCAGCGTTCCTCCTGGCCACTGAAGAAGAATTCCTGGGCGTTGTTGTAGAGATAGTTTTCGAGGACGTCGGCGGGCAAGTCCAACGCGGCGGCCTCGGGCACGACGCGGTGCATTTTCAGGACGGGCCAGTCGGAACCGAAGATCACCTTGCCCTTACCGCGCGTCCGCATGTAGTGCAGCAGGCTCTCCGGTAACCGTTTCGGCGACCACGCCGACGTCATCAGGCGCAGGTTGGCGTACTTGATCAGCAGCCTGATCGCGATGTCCCACCAGGGATCCGCGCCGTGGATCATGCACAGTTTCAGTTCCGGGAACCGCACGCACACCCGGTCGAGGTGGATCGGATTTTGCACCTCCCCGGGGATGGGCGGCCCGGGGATGCCGGTGTTGATGCACAGCGGAAGCTCGAGCTCGGCGCATTTGGTGTAGAGCGGGTAGTAGACGGCGTCGCTGGGCGGGTACTGGCCGTCCCCCCAAAAGCTCGGCCCCACAGCCGCATACGCCACGGGCAGGTCGTTGACGACGGCAGTAAGCTCCCGCAGGGAGGGCATCGGCCGCAGCAGGTTCACCCCGCCCATGGCCAGGGCGAACCGCTCGGGCTTGTCCTCGACGAATTTGCGCGCCGTCACCGACGGCTTGGCGAGGTTGTCCATCAGGATGGCCTTGCGCACGCCGTGCGCGTCCATTTCGTCGAGCAACTCGGTCAGCTCGACGGGCGCGAACATGGACTCCGGCCCCTTGAAGTAGTCGTCACGCACCTTGAGCATCCAGGTCGGTTGCTTCTCGGTCTCGCCGAAGTGCACGTTGACCAGGCAATCGATTGCTTTCATGTGGACATCGGCGCCTTTGCTGTTGCGTGACGTTTCGCCCAACGGTAATCGGCCTTGCCGTTGCCCAAGCGTTGGACGTGCTCGACGAACAGGAATTCCTTGGGCGCCTTGAACCGTGCCAGTTGCGTGGTGCACAGCGTGTGCAGCTCGTCTGCCGTCGCGGCGGCGTCTGCCCGGAGTTCGACGAGGGCGACGAGTTCTTCTCCCCAGCGCTCGCTGGGGCGCCCGACCACCAGCGCGTCGGCGATCGCCGGGTGGGCGCGCAGCACCTCTTCGACTTCCTCGACGAAGACCTTCTCGCCGCCGGTGTTGACCACCAGCGAGTCCCGGCCGAACAGCCGCAGGGTGCCGTCGGCCTCCAGCGCGGCGCGGTCGCCCGATATCACCACCCGCTTGCCGTCGATCTCGGGAAAGGTCTTGCGGGTTGCGTCGGGATCGTTGAAGTACCCCAACGGGATTCGTCCCTCCCTGGCGACCCAGCCCACCTCGGCCTCGCCTGGACGGAGAAAGCGGGTGTAGTCCTCGGAGAGGACCAGTCCACCCTCCCGCAGGGTGAACGTGTCGGTTTGCGTGTCGCGCCGGCTGTGGCCGAATCCCATGTTCCCGGTCTCCGACGAGCCGTACCCGTTGATCACCGTGACCTGGGGGATCAACTCCACCAGGGCGCGTTGGTATTTCGGGTTCGTCGCGGCGCCGCCGGTGCCGATCGCGTACAGCGACGACAGGTCATAGGAGCCGCGGCGCAGTTCGGTCACCAGCGGCGCCGCGTAGGCGTCGCCGACCATGGTCATCAAGCCGACCTTCTCGCGCTGCGCCGTTTCGAGAACCGTTCGGGGGTCGAGCTTTTTGCCGGTGTCGTACATCACCACGGGCGTGCCGGCCATGATCGCCGAGAACGCCGTCCACATGCCGGCGGCGTGCATCAGCGGCGACACGGCGAACCACGGCGCCCCGGCCGCCCCGCGCACCTTGTCGTGAATCTCCTCAGCGCAGGCGTGGTCTGCCCCCACCATCGACGACACATAGATGTCGGACTGCCGCCACAGCACACCCTTGGGCCGGCCGGTCGTGCCGCCGGTGCAGATCATCAGCAGGTCGTCCGGCGACCCGACGACGCGCTGGTCGGTATCCCCTTGCGCCAGGGCGTCTTCCAGCGACACCGCACCCGGTAGGTGCGGGGCCTCGCTGCCGTCGTCGACCGCGATCAGCAAGTCCGCGCCATCGCGGGCGAGGACGTCGGCGAACTGGGCGCCCAGCGCCCGGTGGTAGATGACCGCCCGGGGCTGTACGTAATCGAGAAGTTCACCGACCTCGCGCGGGGTGTAGTAGTAGTTGATGTTCACCGGGACGGTCCGGGCCTTGAGGCACCCGATGACCATGTCGGGGTACAGATCGTTGTGCATCACCAGCGCGACCCGGTCCTGCCCGCATTCCCAGTTCTGCAGTTCCGCCCGCTCCCGGTGTGCGCCGAATCCCTTGCTCGCCAGGAAGTTCGCCAGCCGGCGGGTGCGGTCCGCCGACTCGGCGAAGGTGCTGCGACGGTCGCCGCACACCGTCATCGTCCGGTCGCCAATGACGGCGGCGATCTCGTCGAGCACCGCGCCGATGGTCCATTCGCTCACGGAAGTAACCGCGCCCCGGTAATCAAGCAGCCGAACCGACTTGGACGCCTAGGAGGTCTAGGGCGTTGTCTCGCATGATCTTTCGAACATCGGACTCGCTGAAGCCCTTCAGCTCCTCGGCGAACGACACCGGCGATGCGAGTCCTTCCCCGTGCGGCCAGTCGGAACCGAACAGGATCTTGTCGACGCCGATGACCTCGGCCAGCTCCGGCAGATCGTCCTCGTAGTAGGGGGCGATCCACACGTTGTTGCGCAGCTGCTCCACCGGGTCCTCGGGGAAATACTGGGGCTGGGTGTTGGCCGCCTTCTTGAGGCGCTTGATCAGCCGATGCACGAAGTAGGACCCGTTTTCGATGCTGACCGCCTTGAGTTTCGGGTGGCGGGTGAACACGCCGTGCACGATCATCGAGGCCATGGTGTCGTGAATGGCCCGGTCGTCCAGGAGCACCTGATCCAGCGGATCCTTCGCGCCGAAGCCCTCGAAAGTCGATTTCCCGCCCCACAGCGCTGCGATCGCCAGGTAACCGCTGTCGGAGAGGTGGAATCCCACCGGCACTCCCGCTTCGGCCAGCCTGGCCCACACCGGATCGTGGCTGGGATCGCCCAGCGACCGCGGCTTGACCAGCCCGGGCACCGGCGCGGGCCGCACCAGGACCAGCTTGGCGCCGCGCGCCAACACGAACTCGACCTCTTCGACGGCTTTGACCGGATCGGCCAGCGAGATGATCGGGGCGGAGATGATGCGATGGTCCGGACGGTCGAAGCCCCAGTCCTCGTCGAGCCACAGGTTGAATGCGTGCACCGAGGCCATCGTCGCCTCGATGTCGTGTTTGAGCGCCTCTTCAACTCCGCACGCGAACGTCGGCAGCATGAACACCGTCTCGATGTCCTGGGTGTCCATCACCGCGATCCGGGCGTTGCGGTTCTGGTACTCCGGGTGCTCGGCGAGCCGCTCGACCTTCATCAACGAGGCCGGGTCGACGCCTTCCGGGATCTCGCCGCGGAACAACAGGTCGAGGCAGCCCGGCACGATGATCGGGTCGAAGGTGACGTTCGGGATGAAGTGGTTGATGCGGTCGCCCATCAAGGCCCAGCTGCGTTTGCCGTCGCTGACGATCTGGACACCGCGCCGTTTGAACCGCTTGTCCAAATGGCGGGTAAACGAATCCAACGGTTCGTAGTAGTGATTGTCGACGTCGATCGCTCGATAGTTCAGGGTGGTCATGATGTTCCTTTCCGGCTGGTTAGGTGGCCAATGGCGGGAACCGCGGTGGCCGCTTCTCCAGGAAGCTGGTGATGCCTTCGACAACGTCGGGCCGCAGCAGCGACTCGTGCATGAGTGTTTCGGCGCGGGCGCTGACATCGGCGACATCGCGCAGCGCGTCGCCGTAGGCCTGCCGCTTGATGACCGCCAGCGACGCCGGTGAACAATTGCGCGCGATGTCGTCGGCGTATGCCAGGGCGCGCGACATCAGTTGTTCGGGCGCGACGACGTCCTTGACCAGTCCGAGTTGCGCGGCCTCCTCGGCGAAGAACGTGCGCCCGCTCAAGAGCAAGTCCATCGCCGCGCCCCAGCCGGCGAGCCGCGGCAGGATCCAGGAGATGCCGTACTCGGCGATCAAGCCCCGCCGAGTGAACGCGGTGGCGAATTTGGCTCCGGCGGCCGCGAACCGGACGTCACACATCAGGGCGTGCGTCAGGCCGATCCCGACGCAGGCGCCGTTGACCGCGGCGATGATCGGCTTGCGCAGCTCGGTGAGGAAATGCGGGTGGCGGTCGCCGACCAGCTTGGTGACGTCGGTGTCGCCGTCGCCGAGTTTTTCGTCGATGGATCCCGCGCCACCCAGGTCCGCGCCCGCGCAGAATCCCTTGCCGGCACCGGTCAACACGATCACCCGCACCGCGGGGTCGGCTTCGGCGCGGTCGATGCTTGCGTAGAAGCCCCTCGAGATGTCGGGGCCCCAGGCGTTGAGGCGCTCGGGACGGTTGAAGGTCACGACCGCAACACCGGTTTCGGTGGTTTCATACAGCACCGCCTCATCGGTGACCACACGGTCGGCGGCGCCCATATGACCGTCCCCTCATAGCTGACCAACTGGCGAGTTTGTACCCATACTGTATACCTATCGGTACCGCATTCCACAACTGCGTCCACACCCCCGTGAACGGCGACTAAACAGCGATTTTGGGCGTCCGCTTGGCGCCGTGATCACCCCCTAGGCCGAGGGGCGGCGACGGGGATGTGGCGATCGACACGCTGACCCATGTTTGCGTCGACCCCGGGATCGGGAACGCGTAGAGGAGCCGATCATCACATGGGGGAAGGAGAGGCAATGGTTGACACCAAGAGCGGACCGGTCGAACTCGTCCGGGGCATCGTGGAAGACGTCCTCGGGAGGACCAAGCAGGTCATCGGCATCATCATCGGCCACAACGACCTGATCGAAGAGGGCAAGGCCCAGCAGGACAAGGCGGACGCGCAGCGCAGCGCCGGGAAAAAGGAAGCCGCCGCCGATAAGGCCCGCGGCAAGGCCAAGGCGTACGAGCAGCGCGAGCGGGCCGAACAGCAGTAAACGGTCGGACTGAGCGAGCGGGCCCGGTTCCTAACCGGGCTCGCTTCGCGTGGTAATCCCTTCTACTGCAACACCGTTTGGATCAAACCAAGGCGCTGGTAGGCGTGCTCGATCTGGGCCTTCGCCTCCGCGGGTAATTCGGCCTGCGGCGGGCGGGAATGTGGATACGCGCCGATGGGCAAACCCAGCAGCGACGCGGCGTACTTGAACGCGCCGCCCCAGTGGGTGAAGTATTCCGCGCGCCCCGGATAGCACGTCCACCACGATCCGACGTCGAGGTCGAACTGATCCAACCCGGATTCACGGGCGTAGTCCATGGCCTCGACGAGCTTGTCGCTCTGCACCAAATCCCAATACTCGGAGAACAATCGCCGCTCGGGCGTCTCGAACAGGTAGCCCGAGGTACCCAGCTGCGCCGGGCACACGATCCCGTCGCGCAGCCACCCCGCCCGGTACACCGTTTTGTCGCATTCCCACACGGCCAGACCGGGCGCCAGCTGATGAAGCATGCGGCTGGCCGCCGGCCGGAAGGCGCCCTCCTTGGTGGCGCACACCGCGGGCACCTCGTGGTAGATGCGTGCGCTCTCGGCCGGCGTCAACACGTAGCCCGAGGACGGCGAATTGAACATGCCCAGAGCGATATTCGTGCGCGCAGCCACGTATTGGAAAAAGCGGAGCACGCCTTCGCCGCCGTGGGCCTCCATCATCGGCGTCTGGATGTAGACGATGTCGGCGCCCGCTTCCTGGGCGTGCAGAGTCAGATCCAAACAGTCCTTCGCCGACATCGCCGCCGTGCAGGCCTGCACCACCACACCGGGATTGATGCTGCGCGCCTCCTCTACCGCAACCTCCAGCAGGCGTTTCCGCTCGTCGAGGGTCAGCGACCAGAATTCGGCAATGCCGCTGGTGCACCACAACATCGGGTGCCCGAGATCACCGACGCAGTAGCGCACCAGTGTCCGGTAGGCGTCCCAGTCGATGTCGTCGCCGTCGATCCCGCAGAACGGGGTGTAGAGGGAGTCACCGATCCCCCGCAATGCGCCGGGCGCCCACGCGCGTGCCTCTGCTGCCGTAGCCACAGTCGACTCCTTCTGTCTGCCAATCGATTTCTTCGACCCACGGTCAGGGAAGTCAGGTGAAGTCCGAACCGCCGTCGACGTTGATGTTGGCTCCGGTCATGTAGGAGTTGCGGCGCGAGGCGAGAAACGCTGCGACCGGGCCGATTTCCTCGGGGAGGCCCGCCCGTGGCATGTGCGCGGGATGACCGAAATGCTTGCCGATGGCCTCCATCAGGGCATAGGGATCATGGCCGTCGACGCCGACCGAATTCGCCCAGCCGACCAGTGATTCCGATGCGATGCTGCCCGGCGATACCACGTTGACCAAGATCTCGTCCTTGGCCAGCAGCAGGGACAGGTTCTTCGATACGCTCGTCAGCATCGATTTCGCCGCCGTGTACGCGGGCAGCATGACACTTTGTCGCTGAGTCGAGTGCGCCGAGAAGTTCACGATCCGCGCCCACTGCGCCTTACGCAGCAGCGGTAGCGCCGCCCGCACACAGCGCACCATGCCCAGCACCCCGTCTTCAACCGACTGACGCCATTGGTCGTCGGTCAAATCCTCGAAGGTACCCGCGGCGCCCGGCCCCACCGTGATGACCAGAGCGTTGAGTTCGCCGCCCCAGCGCTGGGAAAGCTCACCGAAAGCCGTGCCGACGGCGGCGTCGTCGCCGATATCGGCGACGAGCCCGAGGGCGTCCGGGCTACCCCGTTGCGTGAGATCGGTCACCGCGGAATCCAGCGCGTCACGGCTGCGCCCGACGACCGCTACCCGGGCCCCCTCGTCGGCAAGGCAGCGCGCGGTGGCCAAACCCATGCCGCGGCTACCGCCGACCACCACCGCGGCGGCGTTTGCCAGCCCTAGATCCATTGCTTGACCCGCAGCTCTAACCTGGCCATTTTCGCCTGTCCAGCCGATTTACCAAAAAGCCTACGATAGGTATTACAGTAGCAGAGGGAAATTACGACACGAAAGCGTATACGCAGGTCAGTACCGAAGAGCCGGTAAATTCGATTTTACCGGCAACACGGCCGGCAGACCTCATGCACGAAACAGATTTTGATGGAGGTGCCCGTAGGTGGCAAAACAGGCAACCGCCGATAAGCGTCAGCGACGCGAACGCGGGTCCATCAATCCCGACGACATCATCAGCGGCGCATTCGAACTCGCCGAGGAGGTGTCGATCGACAACCTGAGCATGCCGCTGCTCGGCAAACATCTCGGCGTGGGTGTGACGAGCATCTACTGGTACTTCCGCAAGAAGGACGACCTGCTCAACGCGATGACTGACCGCGCCCTGAGCAAGTACGTGTTCGCCACTCCCTATGTCGAAGCCAGCGACTGGCGGGAAACCCTGCGCAACCACGCGCGCTTGATGCGTAAGACGTTCATGGGCAACCCAATTCTGTGCGACCTGATTCTGATTCGCGCGGCACTGTCTCCGAAAGCGGCACGGATGGGCGCACAGGAGATGGAAAAGGCAGTTTCCAATCTGGTCGAGGCCGGCTTGTCGCCGGAGGACGCGTTCGACACCTATTCGGCGGTTTCGGTTCACGTCCGCGGATCAGTGGTGCTGCAACGGCTGTACGAAAAAAACCAGTCGTCGGATATCGGACCCCGCGCCATCGAGGACGCCGTTGCCATCGACCCCGAAAAGACCCCGCTCCTTTCGCAAGTCACCCGAATCGGGCACCGCATCGGCGCCCCGGACGAGACCAATTTCGAGTACGGCCTCACCTGCATCCTCGATCACGCCAGCAGGCTGATCGACGAGAGCAACGCAGCCAAAGGCAAGGCGGGGGCGAGCCGCCAGCGCAAGTCGTCGACCGCGCGAGGTCGGTCCAAGGTGCCGGCGAATCGCTGACCTAACCGAAACCGCTTGTCACGCCTCGGGTTCGGGCACGTAGAAGTGCTCGTCGCGTAGCCGGAAGGCCTCCCTGGCGCCGTGCTGGGCGCGGGTCTTGACGAAGTTGAATTCGCCCGGCCCGAACTGCAGGTTGGTGCCGAAGGCGTGGAACAGGTAGCTGGCGACCTCCTCACCCTGATACGCCTGGCTCTGCTCGACAAGCCGGAAAGCCTCCTTGGCGATGACGACCCCGTCGGCCGGCATCTTCGCCGCCTTCTCGGCCCAGTAGCGCGCCCGGGCGGTCACCGCGCCGGGATCGCAGGTGTCCGTGAAGATTCCGAGATGTTCGATCGCGCCCGCCTCGATGATGTCACCGGTCAACAGCAGGCGCCGCGCCAGCACCGGCCCGAGCCGGTGGAAGAACATGTGCAAGCTGCCCAGCGCTGGGCCCAGGAAGCGGGTTGCCGGCATGCCGACCTTGGTGTCCCGCGCGATGACGGAGATATCGGTCATCAGGGCCATCTCGAAACCGCCACCCAGCGCGTAGCCGGCGATCTCCCCCACCGTGACCTTGGGGAAACCCATGAAATTGTGATAGAAGCCAAAAGACTTGCGGTCCACGGCAAGTCGGCGACGCTGACTCGGGCGACGCTTGGCTGCCGCATCGTCGGACGCCTTGGCCTTGTCGCCGTACCACCCGTACGCATTGTTCATGTCGGCCCCGGTGGAGAAGACTCCCTCGGCTCCGCGCAACAACACCACCGTGAGGTCGTCGTCATCGGCCACCCGGTCCAGGCAACGGGCGACGGCCTCGCGCATGCTGGCGTCATAGGAGTTCCGCTGTTGGGGATTGTTCAGCGTGACCGTCGCGATGCGCCGGTCTTGATCGATGTCGAAGAGCACGCGATCGTCAGAGGTGCTCGAAGCGGTCATTTATCGGACTCCTTTCGGCGCCTGCCGAACCGCGATCCGGCAAGCTTCTCGGGCCGTGACGCCAACGTGTTGACCTCGCCCGTACACAGCACTTCGTCGTCGAGCCACAGTCGCGCGGTCGACGTGATACCCCGTTCGCCTTCCGAGCGCGCGATGTCGAATCGCAGCTCCGTCAACACCGGTGTCGGTCTGCGGAACGTCACGGCCAAGGACCGGGTTTTGCCGGAAAGGCCGGTGACGCAATTGTGGTGCTGGATCACGCAGTCGAAGAAGACGCCCAGGAATCCGCCGTGCACCAGTCCCGGTGGCCCTTCGTAGATCACCGGGAATTCGACTCCTCCCGTTGCCTTCTCGGCATCGAATCCGGTGAACCGGTACTCGGGGAAACACGGGTTGTAGGCGCCGATGTCGGTGGCGTGATTGAGGTAGACGCGCCGGGGATCGTCGGGCAGTTCGCCGATGCGCGGTGCGTTGTCCGCCGGCGCGGCGGCCGACAACTCGCGCTCCCACTCGGTGAACTTCTCCAACATGGCATCCACCGCCGGGTGCGGATGTTCCAGCGACACCAGCAGCGAGCTCAGGCGGCGCATGGCGGCGGCGGCGGCCACGGTCTGGTCAAGCGGCGCCTCGCCGAATCTGGCGTTGTCGTCGGCGCGACCATCGGCGCCACTCCTCCTCATCGCTTACGCTCTGCATCGTCATCGGCGCGGGCCATGATTCTCTCTTTCACCTGGGTAGTTTCGCAGGCAGCGTATCCTTGCTAACTTATACAGCGTATCAATCGTATTGCCTACTGTATGGGTAACCGTATCGGCGGAGAAAGGCCGGATCGACGGTGAGTCAAGGGGCCGGCTCGGCCGGAGCCGAGGGGTCGGTAACAGTGCACCGAGACGGTGCGGTGTTACGGGTGACGCTTGATCGCCCATCCCGGCGTAACTCGTTGACGCAGTTGATGATCGGAACTCTGGTCGAGTCGCTGACCGCTGCCGCGTCCGACGACTCGCTGCGCGCCGTACACCTCCGCGGAGCCGGAGACGATTTCTGCGCCGGCTCCGACTGGGTGGCCGCCAACGATCCCGGCGGCCAACGTCCCCGCGCCGGTGATCTGGTGCGCCGGGTTCCCCATGCCGCTCACCGCGTGATCGAACTCGTCGCCGGCATTCAGCTGCCGGTGGTGTGCAGCGTGCGCGGATGGGCCGTGGGATTCGGTTGCAATCTCGCCTTGGCCGCTGACTTCACCGTGGCCGCCGACGACGCGGTGTTCTGGGAGCCGTTCCTCGACCGCGGCTTCAGCCCGGACTCGGGGTCCACCTGGCTGGTGCCGCGGCTCGTCGGCCTGGCGCGGGCCCGGCGGATGCTGCTGCTCGGAGAGAAGGTGAGCGGGAACGACGCGGCCGACTGGGGGCTCATTCACCAGTCGGTGAGCGGCCCCGACCTCGACCGCGCCGCCGAGGAGCTGGTTGCCCGGCTGGCCTCCGGTCCGACGGCGGCGATCGGGCTGGCCAAGCAGGCCATGAACTTCGGACAGCATGCGACGCTGGGCCAGTCGCTGAACCAGGAGTTGTTCAATCTGGAGTTATCTTGCCGGACAGGCGATTTCAAGG
The DNA here is from genome assembly GCF_035666375.1 of Mycobacterium sp. 5-140-3-2. NCBI lineage: Bacteria > Bacillati > Actinomycetota > Actinomycetes > Mycobacteriales > Mycobacteriaceae > Mycobacterium > Mycobacterium sp. 5-140-3-2. The sequence goes on along the minus strand of NZ_CP142025.1, from coordinate 1,447,970 downwards.
AGGGCCTGGAGGCCTTCCGGCAGCGGCGGGATCCGGACTTTCGTGGACGCTAGCTCTCGGGCGTCGAGCGCGGGACCTACGCACGGGAACTGCCTCGAATTCGTCCATACGCCCCACACTCGACGTTCTCTGCAAAGCGAAGGGATGACCGATGCCCACTGATTCGTTCGACACCATCAAGTACGAGGTCGACGGGCACACCGCGACGATCACCCTCAATCGCCCGGACGCCCTCAATGCGCTCAGCCCGCACATGATCACCGAACTGCGGGCCGCCTACGACGAGGCCGAAAACGACGACAACGTCTGGCTCACCATCGTCACGGGCACCGGCCGCGCGTTCTGCACCGGCGCCGACGTCAAGGAGATCCCCGAAGACGGCAAGGTGATCTACGAGCGGCCGTACCTGTCGACGTATGACCAATGGGAGGCTCCGCAGGAGGGCACGCCGCCCTTTCGCACCACGGCCAAGCCGGTGCTGACCGCGGTGAACGGAATCTGTTGTGGCGCCGGTATGGATTGGGTCACCACGACAGACATCGTCATCGCCTCCGAGCAGGCAACCTTTTTCGATCCGCACGTCAGCATCGGACTGGTCGCCGGCCGCGAACTGGTTCGGGTATCCCGCGTGCTGCCCCGCTCGATCGCCCTGCGGATGGCCCTGATGGGCAAGCACGAGCGGATGAGCGCGGAGCGCGCCTATGAGCTGGGACTGATCAGCGAGGTCGTCGAGCACGACCGCCTGCTGGACCGGGCCCACGAGATCGCCGACATCGTCAATTCCAATGCGCCCCTGGCCGTCCGGGGCACCCGCCTGGCGATCCTCAAGGGCCTGAATGTGCCGCTGCACGAGGCGGAGATACTCGCCGAAACCTTCCGTGAGCGGGTGCTGCGGACCGAGGACGCGGCCGAAGGGCCCAAGGCTTTCGTCGAGAAGCGCAAGCCGAATTGGCAATGCCGGTGAACAGGCCGATGAGTTTCGAAACCATCCTGCTCGAGGTCGACGCCACCGATCACGTCGCCACCATCACCCTGAACCGGCCCGAGCAGCTGAACGCGTTCAACCGCACCATGTGTGAGGAGATGGCCCGCGCCTGGCACACGGTCAAACTCGACGAGTCCGTGCACGCGGTGGTGCTGCGCGCCGCCGGCGACCGGGCGTTCAGCGCGGGACTGGACATCAAGACGCCCTATGGGCAGCCCGAAAACATCTGGAACCACGAAGATCCCGGCGAAGCCCTGAGTCCCAAATGGCAGAAAATGTGGAAGCCGGTGGTCTGCGCGGTCCAGGGGATGTGCACCGCCGGCGCGTTCTACTTCATCAACGAATCCGACGTGGTCATCTGCTCGGAAGACGCCACGTTCTTCGACTCCCACGTGTCGGCCGGCCTGGTTTGCGCGCTGGAGCCGATCGGCCTGATGCGCCGCGTCGGCCTCGGCGAGACGCTGCGCATCGCCCTGATGGGCAACGACGAGCGGGTCAGCGCCGACGCCGCGCTGCGTATCGGATTGGTCTCCGAGGTCGTCGCTTCCGGCCAGCTCTGGGACCGCGCCCACGAGATCGCGTCGACCATCGCCGCCAAGCCGCCAACGGCGACTCAGGGCACGGTCAAAGCGATTTGGGAGTCGCTGGACAAGCCGTATCGCGCCGCGCTGGAACAGGGCCTCATCTACACCCGGCTGGGAAACCCGCTGGGCACCGCGGAACTGGCCGCGCAGAAGACTCCCGGCGACGGGGCCACCAAACGCACACCGAAGATCCGCTGATGCCGCGTCACTCGCTCATCCAACGCATCGCCGATGTGCTCGACCTCGAACCAGACTCACGCGCCATCGAGTATGGCGGCCAATGGATCTCGTGGGAGCAGGTCGGCACCCTGGCGCAGCGCATCGCCGGCCTGAGCGCCGGCGCCGAGGTCGGGATGCTGCTGCGCAACCGGCCGGGGCACGTGGCGGCCTTTCTGGGTGTGCTGCTGGGCGGCGGAACCGTTGTGGTCATCAACCCGTCGCGCGGCGACGAGCGCACCAAGGCCGATGTCGCGAGGCTGCAGCTTCGATTGATCGTCGGCGAGCGCGACGATCTGACGGCGCTGGTGACGCCGGGCATCCCGACGGTCGCGATCTCGGGACCGGCCGACGACGTCGACGTGTCCGGGCAACCCGGCGCCGAGCCAGGCCCGTCGACCGGTGTCGCGGTGCGCATGTTGACCAGCGGCACGACGGGTCCACCCAAGCGAATCGACCTGACCTACGACATGTTGGCGCGCAGCGTGATGGGCTCCGAACCCGACCGCGCGCCGGCACCCACCGAGCTGCGGCGCGGCGTCGCCATCGTGAACTCGCCGCTGGTGCACATCGGCGGGGTATTCCGCGTGCTGCAATGCATCGCCGAGGCCCGACCGTTCGTGCTGTTGGAGCGATTCGAGCTGAACGCATGGGTCGAGGCGGTGCGCACCCACCGGCCCCGCGCCGTATCGCTGGTACCGGCGGCCCTGCGCACGGTCTTGCACTCGGACGTGTCGCCGGCCGACCTGGACAGCGTCCGGGCCGTCACCTGCGGCACGGCGCCGCTGTCGGCCGATGATGCCGACGCCTTCACCGATAAGTACGGCATCCCGGTGCTGACCTCCTATGCCGCAACCGAGTTCGGGGGCGGCGTGGCGGGCTGGACCCTTCCCGACCATCAGCGGTACTGGCGAGCCAAACGAGGCAGCGTCGGCCGGGCCAATCCGGGCGCTCAGCTCAGGGTGGTAGCCGACGACGGAACACCGCTCGGCCCAGACGAAGTCGGCCTGCTGGAGGTCAAGCCGGGCCAGCTGGGGCCGGCCGCGTTATGGATGCGAACCACGGACATGGCACGCATCGACGCCGACGGGTTCCTCTGGATTGTCGGCCGCGCCGACCAGGCGATCATCCGCGGCGGCTTCAAGGTTATGCCCGACGACGTTCGCGCCGCGCTGGAGAGCCACCCCGCGGTGGCCGGCGCGGCGGTCATCGCCCGGCCCGACGAGCGGCTCGGAGAGACGCCGGTCGCCATGGTCGAACTGCGCGAGCCGGGTGCGGCCGACGCCGACGCGCTGGTGGTGCATCTGCGAGAGCGCTTGGCGCGCTATGAGATTCCGACCGAGATCGCGATCGTCGACGCCATTCCGCGAACGCCGTCGGGCAAACCCGATCTCGGCGCGATCCAGGAACACTTCCGCGAGCTCGCGGCGCCGCGCAACCATGCGCGCTGATCCTGTGACGGTCGCCGCGACGTTGCGACAGCAGGCCCGGGCGCGCGGGGATCACCCGCTGCTGGTCTGCGACGGCGACCGCATCGGATACGCCGAAGCCGATCACCGGTCGGCGGAGCTCGCCCGCGGCCTGATCGCCCTCGGCGCCGGTAAGGGAACCCATGTGGGCCTCCTGCACCCGAACGGAAGCGACTTCGTCGTCGGCATGCTGGCGGCGGCGCGAATCGGTGCCGTGGTGGTCCCGTTCTCCACGTTCGTCACCGCCCGGGAACTGCGCGAGCAGCTGGTCGACAGCGACGTCGAAATCCTGCTGAGCGCCAGGTCTTTTCGGTCTCACAACTATGTGCAGCGACTGTCCGAGGTGATTCCGCGGGCCGACCTCGATTTCGGCGACCGCTTGTTTTGCGCCGCGGTGCCGCAGCTGCGCCACGCGGCGTTTGCGCACGACGCGGTACGCGCGCTGGCCGGCAGCGTCGACGCGGCGCTGCTGCGGGCGAGCGAAGACGTTGTCTACGACTGCGATCCGCTGGCGATCGTCTACACGTCCGGGTCAACCAGTACCCCCAAAGGGGTAGTGCATACGCATAGCGCACTGCTCGGACATCAGCGGAACCTCAACGCGATCCGCGGCCTGACCGCTTCGGACAAGCTGTTCTGCAATTCGCCGTTCTTCTGGATCGGCGGGTTCGCGTTCGGTCTGCTGGCCACCCTGGTGGCCGGATCAACCCTGGTCTGCTCCAACGCCATCGACGCCGGGGCCACGCTCGACCTGTTGGAGGCCGAACGACCCACCATGACCAACGGGTTCGCGGCCGGCATCGCTCACCTCGCCGAGCACCCCAGCTACGCCGAGCGTGATCTGTCGTCGATGCGGCGCGGCAACCTCTACCCGATCATGGCCCCCGACACCCGCCCCGCCGACCCGGAGCTGCGGCACAACATGCTCGGGATGACCGAGGCCGGCAGCGTCGTCCTGATCAGCGAGGACGAATCCGACCAGCCCGAGACGCGGCGGGGATCATTCGGCAAACCCGCGCCCGGCTTCGAGACGATGATCGTCGATCAGGACGCCTCCGGAGTCGGGGAACTCTGCATCCGCGGACCGTACGTGATGCAGGGCTACTACAAGCGCTCTCGCGAGGAGTGCTTCGACGCCGACGGCTGGTTTCACACCGGCGATCTGGTGCGCACCGACGACGACGGATTCGTCTACTTCGTCGGCAGGCTCAGCGCGATGGTCAAGACGGCAGGCGCGAACGTCTCGGCGGCCGAGGTCGAGCAGGCGATCACCCGGGTCACCGGCGCCGAGGCTTACGTGGTGGGCGTGCCCGATACCCAACGGGGCGAGCTGGTCGCGGCGGTGGTCGTGCAGCCGGATTTCGACGAGTCGGCCGTGCGGGAACGGCTCAAGGCGGAGCTGTCGTCGTACAAGATTCCCAAACGGTTTGTCTCCCTGTCCCGCGCCGATGTCCCGCTGTTGTCCAGCGGCAAGGTCGACACGCGGCGGCTGAGAAAGCTTTTCGATGCCTAGCACCATCGACCAACTGGTGCGGTTTCGGGCCCGGCACGACGCGGATACACCGATGGTGATCGATCCCACGTCGCGGCTCAGCTACCGCGAACTCGACTCCACCACAAGGGAACTGGCGGCCGTGTTTGTGGAAGCGGGCGTGGGCAAGGGCTGCCGGGTCGGGTTGATCATGCCCAACGGCACCCGCTGGGTACAGATCGCCGTCGCCCTGACACGCATCGGCGCCGTCCTGGTGCCGCTGAGCACGCTGCTGCAGGCCGGCGAACTCGTCGCGCAATTGCGGGTCGCCGCCGTCCAGTTCCTGGTGAGCGTCGAAGAGTTCCGCGGCCATCGCTACCTCGACGACCTCAAGGCGGTGCCCGAGTCCGAAATTCCGGCGTTGCAACAGGTTTGGTCGACCGATCAGCTCGACAGCGACCCCGCGAGTGACCGGGCCCGCCGGATCATCGATGCCATGACCGAAACGGTCACCCCCTCCGACGCGCTGGTCATCATGTTCACCTCGGGCAGCAGCGGATCACCCAAGGGCGTCCTGCATTCCCACGGCAACGCGCTGGGCGCCGTGCAATCGGGGCTGGCCGCGCGCTGCATCAGCGGCGAAACGCGCCTGTATCTGCCGATGCCGTTCTTCTGGGTGGGCGGGTTCGGCAGCGGAATCCTGTCCGTCCTGCTTGCCGGCGCCACCCTGGTGACCGAAGAATTGCCCCGGCCCGAAACCACGCTGAGACTGCTGGAGCGCGAACGGGTCACCCTGTTTCGTGGCTGGCCCGATCAGGCCGAGGCGCTTGCGCGGCACGCCGGCTCGGTCGGCGTGGATCTCTCGGCGCTGCGACCCGGCAGCCTGGAAGCCCTGTTGCCGCCCGAGCAGCGCGCTCGGCCCGGGGCGCGCGCGACGCTGTTCGGCATGACCGAGGCATTCGGGCCGTATTGCGGCTACCCCGCCGACACGGACATGCCCGCCACGGCGTGGGGCAGCTGCGGAAAGCCGTTTCCCGGCATGGAAGTCCGCGTCGTGGACCCCGAAAGCGGTATGCCCGTCGCGACGGGAACCGCCGGCATGATCCAGATCCGTGGACCGCACACGCTGCGGGGCATCTGCGGGCGCCGGCGCGAAGAGCTCTTCACCCCCGACGGCTTCTATTCGACCGGTGACCTCGGCCACCTCGACGAGCAGGGATTCCTGTTCTACCACGGGCGATCCGACGACATGTTCAAGGTCAGCGGAGCGACAGTCTACCCCAGCGAGGTCGAGCGCGCGCTGCGCACCATTGACGGGGTCGACCACGCCTTTGTCACCAGCGTGCCCGGCGCCGCGGGCGAACGGGTCGGCGCGGCGGTGGTATGCAACGACGCGCTCACCCGCGACCAACTTCATGCGTCGGCGCGAAAGTTGCTGAGCGCCTTCAAGGTACCCACGGTGTGGCTGCTGCTCCACTCCGGCGACGACGTTCCACGGGGCGGCACCGGGAAGGTCGACATCCGCCGGCTGCGGCAGATGTTGATCGACGCGAATCAGCCCTAGGGGACCCGCGTCCAGGGTTGACAATTCTGCGACTCGAAGGCCTTGACCGCGGAATTGATGTTCGCGTACATCGGACCGATGGAGGTATTCGTCTGCAGCACATGGTCCTTGTTCGCATCGGGCGTGCTGTAGGTGAACCACGAGCACATCGAGTCCTGCGTGGGCACATTGTTTATCCACACGCCGAAGGCCGAACCCGAGCCGCCCGTGTGGTAGAGCCCCGGCGCGATATCGGGCCCCACGACAAACACGCCGTTGCCGGGAATCGGGTCGAGTAGGTCGGCACGTGCGGGCGCCGCGAATGCGATCGCTGTCACGCACGCAACGAATCCGGCCACGGCACGAGGCGTTGGAGCCATCTCCTTCTCCATTCGTTGCCCACCCTGATGGCAGCGTATGCCTCAGTGGGCTTTGCTACAAGAGAAGGCGATGCCTACCGACGAGCTCCGGATACCGCCGACTTCGGTAGCCGACCGGCACGCGAGTGACCGCTCAGAACGTCACCCGTGACGAGCACGTCAAAGGCCAGATTCAGCCGCATCGGCTTGGTCACCGCCTGTCGCCACCGCAGCCGGGTACCACCCTCGGTCGACTCGCTCGTAAAGTCTTGCAACGCAACCGTTTCGTCCCTGTACGTCGCGGTGCCCGTCAGCCCACCGCGCAACTCGGTGAACGCGTACAGGACTGCCAGCGTGCCGATCGGGGTCTCGATCGTCACGTCCCAGTCGCCCTGGATGCTCACCCTAAACCTCCAGCGGTTCCCGGCCCACCGGTCGCCATACCGTGCCCCGCCGTTCGTATTCGAAGAGTTGCTCGACAGCGTGCGCGACTCGAGGACCATAGCCACGATCAAGCAGATGCAGTGCGAGATCGAGGCCCGACGTCACGCCCCCCGCCGTAATCAGATCTCCATCGTCGACGACACGGGCCGCGACCGGATGCACACCTGCGGCCTCGAGTAGCTCCAACCCCAGATGATGCGTGACCGCGTGGCGGCCTTCGATCAGTCCGGACATCGCCATGATGATCGAGCCGCCACACACCCCCGCCAGAATCACCTCCGGGTTGGCAGCGGCCTTGTGTAACAGCGGGGTCAGCGCGGTCTGGGCCGCCCGGGCCAAGACCACCGGGATGGTGTCGACACCGTCGTCGGGATCCCCGACGGTCGGTCCGCTGGCACCGGGCACGATCACCCAGCCGCGATCAGCCGGATCGATCGCGGCGGTGGCGGCCAGCGCCAGCCCGCGGGTACCGCTGATCACGGCGCGGGGCCCCTCGGCCGCCACCAACGTCACCGCTAGGTCGCCCGCGACCATCTCGGCACCGGCGGCCAGGACTTCGAACGGAGCGATGACGTCGAACGGGTCGAACCCGTCGTACAACACGATTTGCGCATGCACCCGGCTATGGTCACCCATCGCCGCACCGGAGAACAGTGGCTGGATTGCCACGTTGCGCCGGTATATTGCCAACCCATGCATGCTGTCGCGATCCTGGCTGAGCCCGATGCCATCGCGTTCGACCTTGCCATTGCGATTGAGGTGTTCGGCCGGGTCTTCTTCGAGGACGGCGCGCCGGGCTACCGAGTGCGCGTGTGTGGCTGCGAACCCGTCGTTACAGCGGGACCGATCCGGATCGCGACGGACTACGGCTTGGCTGAGCTCGGCGATGCCGACACCATCGTGGTGCCGGGCCGAAACGACGCCGCGGCACCGGTTCGCGACGACGTGATCGTCGCGCTGAAGTCCGCGTACGAAAAGGGCATTCGGATCGCATCGATCTGTAGCGGCGCCTTCACCTTGGCCGCCGCGGGAATCCTGGACGGCAAGCGGGCGGCCACGCACTGGTTGGCGGCCGAACTGCTGACGGCGACCTACCCGGCCGTAAGGGTCGACGCCGACGCGCTCTACATCGACGAAGGCCAGATCCTCACCTCGGCCGGAGCGTCTGCGGGACTTGACCTGTGCCTGCACCTGGTCGCCCGCGATTATGGGTCGGCCGCGGCGGCCGATGCCGCCCGCCTGGCCGTCACCCCGCTGCACCGCAGCGGTGGCCAGGCGCAATTCATCATCCGAAACCGCCGCATGTCCAGCACCGAACTCGATGAGTTACTGGTGTGGATCGAGAACAACGCGCAGCGGCCGCTGGCGTTGCGCGACATTGCGCGCCGGGCGGCCAGTAGCGAGCGGACGCTCAATCGCCGGTTCAAGCACGAGACGGGCCAGACGCCGATGCAATGGGTCAACAACGTCCGGATCAGGCACGCGCAGCAACTGTTGGAGAGAACCTCCGACAGCATCGAAAAGATCGCGCGTCAAGTGGGTTTCGCGTCGACAACGAATTTCCGTGAGCAGTTTCGCCGGGTGGCCGGCGTGCCGCCGCAGAGTTATCGGCACACCTTTCGCCACCATGGCGGCGACGGTACCAGCTAGGGCGATCCGTCCCCGCCAGTCACCACCCCGCGCGCGATGAGGTGGTCGATCAACGGGACCGCGCCGGCGGCGAGATGCTCCGACATCGCCGCGCGCGCCAGCTCGCCGTCACGCTTTTTCAGCGCGGACAAGATCCGACGATGGTCCCTCATCGACTGCTCGGGCCAGCCCTCGATGGCGGGAAACACCGATTCGGGTGCGTAGCGGGTGATTTGCGACATCAGTTGCGCCAGCTTGGGCGAATCGGCGGCGATGTTGATGGCCCGGTGAAATTCGTGGTTCAGGCCGACGGTGTGCTCATGCTCGTCACCGGCATAGGCATTCTCCAACTGCGCCTGGATCTCTTTGAGCTCGCGTAGCTGATCGTCGGTGATGTTGAGCGCGGCCCGCGCGGCCAGCTCGCCGCCGACGTGCGCCTGCACGTTCGCCACGTCGGTGACATCGCGTCCGGTGACCGGCAGCACCACGAAACCCCGGCGCGGCTGTTGGGCGATCAAACCCTCGGCGCGCAGCGCGAACAGCGCCTCGCGCACCGGCGTGACACTGATGCCCAACTCCGCTGCCAATTGATCCAGCCGGACGTACGAGTCGGCGGCGTACGTGCCATCGAATATCCTGCTGCGGATCAAGCGCGCAACGTCCTCGGAAAGTTGCGGCCGCGCAGCGAAATCCGGAACGCTCATCGTGTCACACCCGATATTCGGCGAGCAGTCGCTTGCTGATGATGTTCTTCTGGATTTCGCTGGTGCCCTCGCCGATCAGCAGGAACGGCGCGTCGCGCATCAGCCGCTCGATCTCGTATTCCTTGGAATAGCCATAGCCGCCGTGGATCCGGAAGCTCTGCTGGGTGACCTCGGCGCAGTACTCGCTGCACAGGTACTTGGCCATCCCGGCGGCGACGTCATTGCGCTCCCCCGAGTCCTTCAGCCGCGCCGCGTTCACCATCATCAGGTGCGCCGCTTCGACTTTGGTCGCCATCTCGGCCAGCTGGAACGCGATGGCCTGATGCTCGGCGATCGGCTTGCCGAACGTCTCGCGTTGTTGCGCGTAACGCACCGCAAGCTCGAAAGCGCGAAGCCCGACGCCACAAGCCCGCGCCGACACGTTGACGCGGCCGACCTCGATGCCGTCCATCATCTGGAAAAAGCCCTGCCCCGTCGCCCCGCCGAGGACGTCATCGGCGCCGGCCTGGTAGCCGTCGAAAATCATCTCGGTGGTTTCGATGCCCTTGTAGCCCAGCTTGTCGATCTTGCCCGGAATACGCAGGCCCGGAACGACTTCGCCGAAGCCGACCGGCTTCTCGACCAGGAAGGCGGTCAGGTTGCGGTGCGGCTTGTCCGAGCCCTCGTCCGTGCGCACCAGCGTTGCCACCAGCGTCGCGGTGGCGCCGTTGGTCAGCCACATCTTCTGGCCATCGATCGTGTAGGTGCCGTCGTCGTTGCGTCGGGCCCGGGTCCGGATCGCGGCGACGTCCGAGCCCAGCTCCGGCTCCGACATCGAGAAGGCGCCACGCGTCTCGCCGGCCGCCATGCGCGGCAGGAAGCGTTGCTTCTGCTCGTCGGTGCCGTGCTGGCGCAGCATGTACGCCACGATGAAATGGGTGTTGAGCACCCCGGACACGCTCATCCACCCGCGCGCAAGCTCTTCGACGCACAGGGCGTAGGTCAGCAGTGATTCGCCCAGGCCGCCATATTCCTCGGGGATCATCAGCCCGAACAGACCCATGTCGCGCAGCTGGTCGACGATGGCCTGCGGGTAGGTGTCGGCGCGTTCGAGTTCAACCGCGTTGGGGATGACTTCCTTTTCGACGAATTGCCGGACGGTGGCGATGATTTCGGTCTGGACTTCGGTCAGCCCGAGCGTCTGGGCGAGTTTGGTCATGTGCTGTGTTTCCTTCCGGCTGCTCAGCCCGCGATGGTCTTGGCGTCCGTCAGGCGCTCGACGTCGGCGGTGGTCAGCCCCAGCAACCGCTGAAGGATCTCGGCGGTGTCTTGTCCCAAGGCGGGCGCCGGCGCGCTGGCGGGATGGATCCCGTCGAACGCCGCCGGTAGGCCCGGCGCGAAGTAGTCGCCGAGGCCCGGTTGCCGCAACCGCGAAAACAGCGGATTGTCAGTGACTTTCGGTCCCGCCGCGACCTCGGCAAAGGTGCGGTAGCGTTCGAACAGCACCGTGGTATTCGACAGCGCGGCGGTGACCTCGTCGGCGCTGTGATCGTTGAACCAGGTGGCGAACAACCCGGTCAGCACGTCCTGGTACCGGTACCGGTCGCCTTCGGACCCGAAGTCCACCCCGAGCGCCTCGGCAAGTGCCGACACAGCGTCCTGGGTGCCGGTGACCTCGACCAGATCGCGGAAGTGCCGCTTGGTCAGGGCGACGACCATGAACCGGCCGCCGTCGCGACTGGTGAAGTCCTGCCCGTACTGGCCGTAGATGGCGTTGCCCAGCCGTTCGCGTTGCGTCCCGTTGACCTGAGGTTCGGTGAGCAACCCCAGGTTGGCGGCGGTGGCCAGCGCGACGTCCTCCAACGCCAGGCTGATCCGCGTCCCCGCCCCGGACTTGTCGCGGCGATGGACGGCGGTGACGACGGACAGCGCGGCGTACAGTCCGCAGCACACGTCCCAGGCCGGCAGGACGTGATTGATCGGACCGGCATGATCGGCCGGGCCCGTGACGAGTGGATAGCCCAGGCCGGCGTTGACCGTGTAATCCACGCCGGTGGAACCGTCACCGCGCCCGAGTAACTGGACGTGGATGACGTCGGGGCGCTCGGCCGCCAGGACGTCGTGGCTCAGCCAGGACAGCCCGGCCGCGTTGGTCACGACGATGCCGTCACCCTCGACGATCAGGCGCTGGACCAGTGCCTGGCCGCCTTCGGAGCGCAGATCGATGGTGGCCGAACGCTTTCCCTTGTTCAGGCCCGTCCAATAGATCGACGTACCGTCCGCCGACAGCGGCCAGCGTTGCACGTCGGACGCACCACCGATAGGGTCGACCCGGATCACCTCTGCGCCAAGCTGATTCAGGGTCATTCCGCACAGCGGCGCGGCGACGAAGCTGGACACCTCGACAACGGTGAGGCCGTCCAGAGGCAGCCCGGGGTCGGTCATCTCGATGCGACCCGTTCGAAGACGGCGGCAAGCCCCTGCCCGCCGCCGATGCACATGGTCTCCAGCCCGTAGCGCGCCTGCCGCCGATTGAGCTCGCGCGCCAGCGTGGCCAGCATCCGTCCGCCCGTCGCCCCCACCGGGTGGCCCAGCGAGATTCCCGAACCGTGCACATTGGTCCGCTCATGGTCGGCCGCACCGAAATTCCATTCCCGCATCACCGCGAGCGCTTGCGCGGCAAAGGCTTCGTTGAGCTCGATGAGGTCGATGTCGGAGAGCTGCAGGCCCGCCTTGGACAGCGCCACCTCCGTCGCGGGGACCGGCCCGATGCCCATGACGTTGGGCGCCACCCCCGCCACCCCCCAGGACACCAGGCGCACCAACGGCTTCAGGCCGTACGCGTCGGCCCTCTCCGGCGTGGTCACCACGCACATGGACGCCGCGTCGTTCTGCCCGCTGGAGTTGCCGGCCGTGACCGTCGCCTCCGGGTCGTCTTTCAGCAGAACGGGTTTGAGCTTGCTCAGCGACTCCACCGACGTGTCCGCGCGCGGGTGTTCGTCGGCGTCGATGACTTCCTCGCCGCTGCGCGTGGGGACGGCAACCGGAACGATCTCCTCGGCGAGGACGCCGTCCTTCTGCGCGGCCACCGCGCGCTGATGCGACCGCACCGCCAGCTCGTCTTGTTCCTCGCGCGAAATCCCGTACTGGCGGCGCAGATTCTCGGCCGTCTCCAGCATTCCACCCGGCACCGGGTAGTGCCGTCCGCCGGCGGTCGTGCGTCCCCGCGCCAACCCGTCGTGCACCCGCACGCCGCCGCGAGCCCCGCCCCAGCGCATATCGGTCGAATAGAAGGCGACGTTGCTCATGCTCTCGCAACCCCCGGCGACGACGAGATCGTGGTCGCCATGGCCGACCTGCAGGCAGGCCTGGATCACCGCCTGCAGGCCCGACCCGCAACGCCGGTCGACCTGCATGCCCGGAACCGTCACCGGCAGGCCGGAATCCAGCGCGACCACGCGCCCGATCGCCGGCGCATCGCTGTTGGGATAGCAGTGGCCGAGGATGACGTCTTGCACGGCGTCGGCCGCCAGCCCGGTTCGCTCGAGCAGACCCTTCAGGGCGGTGACACCGAGGTCGACGGCGCTGAGCGCCTTGAACATTCCGCCGTAGCGGCCGATCGGCGTCCGCACCGGCTCACAGATGACGGTTTCACGGACCCCGCTCACAGGTGTCGGCCGCCGGTGATTTCCATGACGGTGCCGGTCATATACGACGACAGGTCGGAAGCCAGGAACAGGGCCACGCTGGCGACTTCGCTGGGCTCACCGGCCCGGCCCATCGGCACCTCGGCCACCTTCGAATCCCAAATGCGCTGCGGCATGGCCTCCGTCATCGCCGACCGGATCAAACCGGGGGCGATCGCGTTGACCCGGACGCCCAGATACGCCAGCTCTTTGGCGGCCGCCTTGGTCATGCCGACGATGCCGGCCTTGGCCGCCGAGTAGTTGGTCTGGCCGACCATGCCGACCTTCCCCGACACCGAGGACATGTTGATGATGGCGCCGCGCTTGTTTTCCCGCATGATGGCGGCGGCCAGCCGGGTGCCGTTCCAGGTTCCCTTCAGGTGGACGTTGATGACCTGATCGAACTGCTCCTCGGTCATCTTGCGCATCGTCGCGTCCCGGGTGATCCCGGCGTTGTTGACCATGATGTCCAGGCCGCCGAACCGCTCGACCGCGGTCTGGATCAGCGTCTCGACGTCGGAGGACTGGGTGACATCGCAGCGGACCGCGATCGCGACGTCGTCACCGCCCAGCTGCTTGGCCACCACCTGGGTCTCCTCGAGATTGACGTCACCGAGCACGACCCGCGCCCCCTCGGCGACGAAGCGCTCCGCGATGGCCAGACCGAGTCCTTGCGCTCCGCCGGTGATTACTGCGGTCTGACCTGCCAACAACGCCACCTGGATCACACATCCTTCTCTGTTATCGCCGCCATCGGGCACCCATCAGGCAAATATCATATTTGATATAGGATCCTCCCCTGAACCGGGGTGCCCCGGATCGGGAGAGGAGCGTGGAGCCGATGGCCACCGCCGAAATCGCCGAAGTCTCCGACGAGGACTTCCGCGAGATCCTGGCTCAGACAAGGCAATTCGTGCGCAGCGCGGTGGCCCCCCGCGAGCAGGAGATCCTCGACGAGGATCGTGTCCCCGACGACCTGCGCGACGAGGCCAAGCGGATGGGCCTGTTCGGCTACGCGATCCCCCAGGAGTGGGGCGGCCTCGGCCTCAACCTGATGCAAGACGTCGAGTTGGCGATGGAGCTGGGCTACACGTCGCTGGCACTGCGGTCGATGTTCGGCACCAACAACGGCATCGCCGGACAGGTTCTGGTCGGGTTCGGCACCGACGAACAGAAATCGCGCTGGTTGGAGTCGATCGCGTCCGGCGACGTCGTCGCGTCCTTCGCGCTGACCGAACCCGGCGCCGGATCCAACCCCGCCGGCCTGCGCACCAAAGCCGTTCGCGACGGCGACAATTGGGTGATCTCCGGGCAGAAGCGCTTCATCACCAACGCGCCCGTCGCCAACCTTTTCGTGGTGTTCGCCCGCACCCGGCCGGCCGACGACAAGGGACCCGGGATCGCGGTCTTTTTGGTGCCGGCCGATGCCGCCGGCGTGCAGGTGGGCGCCAAGGACGCCAAGATGGGCCAGGAAGGCGCGTGGACCGCCGACGTCGCCTTCGACGACGTCCGGGTGGACGACGCCGCACTGATCGGCGGCAGCGAAGACATCGGGTACCGCGCGGCCATGACCTCACTGGCCCGCGGCCGGGTGCACATCGCCGCGCTCGCCGTGGGCGCCGCCCAACGCGCGCTCGACGAATCCGTCGCGTATGCCGCCACGGCGACGCAGGGCGGGGCGGAGATCGGAAGCTTCCAGTTGGTGCAGGCGATGCTCGCCGACCAGCAGGCCGGCGTGATGGCCGGCCGCGCGCTGGTGCGGGACGCCGCGCGGCTGTGGGTCACCGATCAGGACCGCAGGATCGCGCCGTCGGCGGCCAAGCTGTTTTGCACCGAAATGGCCGGCAATGTCGCAGATCTCGCGGTGCAAATCCACGGCGGCAGCGGCTACATGCGAGGCGTTGCGGTCGAACGCATTTACCGCGACGTGCGCCTGCTGCGGCTCTACGAGGGCACCAGCGAGATTCAGCGCCTGATCATCGGATCGAATCTGGTCAAGGCGGCGGCGCGGACCACCACAACGAAGGAGCGTTAATGGCAGGCAGGCTTGCCGGAAAAGTGGCATTGATTACCGGCGCGGCGCGCGGCCAGGGCCGGGCGCACGCGGTGCGCATGGCCTCCGAAGGCGCGGACATCATCGCCGTCGATATCGCCGGCAAGCTTCCGTCCTGCGTTCCCTACGACCCGGCGAGCCCGGACGACCTGAGCGAGACCGTTCGCCTGGTCGAGGAAACGAACCGTCGCATCATCGCGTCGGTGGTGGACACGCGTGACTTCGACGGACTGCGAAGGGTCGTCGCGGACGGTGTCGCCGCGCTGGGCCGGTTGGACATCATCGTCGCCAACGCCGGGGTTGCGGCGCCGCAGGCATGGGACGACATCACACCGGAAGACTTTCGCGACGTCATGGACATCAACGTCACCGGAACGTGGAACACCGTGATGGCCGGGGCGGACAAGATCATCGAGGGCGGCCGCGGCGGCTCCATCATCCTGATCAGTTCCGCGGCCGGTATGAAGATGCAGCCGTTCATGATTCACTACACCGCCAGCAAGCACGCCGTCACCGGCCTGGCGCGCGCCTTCGCCGCCGAGTTGGGTAAGCATTCCATCCGGGTCAACAGCGTCCACCCCGGTCCGGTGAACACCCCGATGGGTTCGGGCGACATGGTCACGGCGGTGGGCAAGACGATGGAAACCAACCCGCAGCTGTCGCACGTCCTCACGCCGTTCCTGCCCGACTGGGTCGCCGAACCCGAGGAGATCGCCGACACCGTGTGCTGGCTGGCCAGCGACGAGTCCCGCAAGGTCACCGCCGCGCAGATCCCGGTCGATCAGGGCTCGACGCAGTATTGAGCTCAGCGCGGCGGGAATAGATCGCCGACGTCCGCGCTTTCAGGCCACATGAAAGCCTTCACCGAGACCGAACGCCAAGAGTTCCTGGCCGCGAAGCACGTCGGCGTCCTGTCCGTCGCGGCCACCGACGGCCGGCCGCCGGCCAGCGTTCCGATCTGGTACGACTACACGCCGGGCGGCAACGTCCGGATCATGACCGGCGCGTCCAGCCGCAAGGCGCGGCTCATCGAGCGGGCCGGGGTGGTGACGCTCGTCGTCCAGCGCGAGGAGCCGCCGTACCAGTACGTGGTGGTCGAGGGCAGCGTCGTCGAAACCACGAAGCCGGCCCCGGCCGACTTGCAGGAAGCAATCGCCATTCGCTACCTCGGCGAGGAAGGTGGGCGCGCGTTCGTCCGCAGCATGGAGGGCGTCGAGGAGGTGCTGTTCACCATCCGGCCCGACCGCTGGCTGAGCGCCGACTTCACCGGCGACCTATAAGCGCGGAGATATACGCGCATACGCCGATGTTTTGCCGCATGCGGCCAACCCATGCTGGCTAGCATGAGCAAAATCGATCCTCGGGCGGGCACGCCACCCTTGGAATGGAGCGACCTGGGCGTAGGCGAAGGCATGAACGAGCCCCTGCCGACCGGCACCGTGACACTGCTGCTGGCCGACGTCCAGGGTTCGACGCAGCTATGGGACTCCCAGCCGCGGGAGATGACCGCGGCGATCGCGAAGCTGGACCAAACACTCGCCCGGTTGGTCGGGGCGCATCACGGAATCCGTCCGGTCGAGCAGGGTGAGGGTGACAGCTTCGTCATAGCCTTCAGCCGCGCGTCGGACGCGGTGGCGTGCGCGCTCGCATTGCAACGGGCGCCGCTGGCGCCGCTGCGGCTGCGGATCGGGGTGCACACCGGCGAGGTTCAGTTGCGCGACGAGAACAACTACGTGGGGCCGGCCATCAACCGGACGGCGCGACTCCGCGAGCTCGCGCATGGCGGCCAAACGGTGTTATCGGGTACCACCGGCGATCTGGTTGCCGACACGCTCGCCGACGGGGCGTGGTTGAACGACCTCGGCATCCACGCGCTGCGGGATTTGCCGCGGCCGGAGCGGGTTGTGCAGCTGTGCCATCCCGACCTCCGCAACGAATTTCCGCCCCTTCGACACCGCGAATCCGTTGTCTCTCAGCGCCTTCCCGCACAACTGACCAGCTTTGTGGGTCGCGACGCCGAAATGCGCGAGGTGCGAGGTCTTCTCGCGCAGCACAGGTTCGTGACGTTGACGGGCGCCGGCGGTGCGGGCAAGACCCGGCTGGCGGTGCAGATCGCGGCCTCGGTCGCCGCCGACTACGCCGACGGAATCTGGTACGTGGACCTGGCTCCCCTCGCCGACGCCGACCTGGTGCCCATTACCACCGCCCGGGCGCTGGGGCTGCCGGATCAGCCGGGGCGATCCCCGGAGAAATGCCTGCTGCAGTTCGTCGGCGACCGCCACATGCTCGTGGTGCTCGACAACTGCGAGCACGTGCTGGACGCCAGTGCGGGACTTACCGGTGCGCTATTGGGGGGTTGCCCGCGACTGACGGTGCTGGCGACGAGCCGCGAGCCGATCGGCGTGAGCGGCGAGGTGACGTGGCGGGTGCCGTCCCTGTCGTTCGACGACGACGCCACGCGGCTGTTCGCCGACCGCGCGAGCAATGCGCGCCCCGGCTTCACCGTCGACGACGACAACGCGACCGCGGTATACGAGATCTGCCGTCGCCTCGACGGCATGCCGCTGGCGATCGAGCTGGCGGCGGCGCGCGTCCGTGCGCTGTCGCCGCACGAGATTCTGGCCGGCCTGCAGGACCGGTTCCGGTTGCTGACGGGCGGGTCGCGGACGTCGGTGCGCCGCCAGCAGACGCTGCGCGCCTCGGTGGACTGGTCACACGCGCTGTTGACCGAGCCCGAGCGGATCCTGTTCCGCCGGCTGGGGGTTTTCATGGGCGGGTTCGACCTCGACGCTTGCCGAAAGGTGGTCTGCGACCAGGATTTGGCGTCTCACCAGGTGCTGGACGTGCTCGCGCTGCTCATTGACAAGTCGCTGGTGACGGCCGAATCTGCCGGCGGCCCCATGCGATACCGGCTGCTGGAGACGATCCGCCAGTACGCGCAGGAAAAGCTCGGCGAATGCCCCGAGGTCGTCGCCATTCGGGACCGGCACCGCGAGCACTACGCTGATCTGGCGGCGGCCGTCGACGCGCCGGGCGACGAAAGGCTCGAACTCCTCCTCGATCGAGCGCAGGCCGAGATCGACAACCTGCGTGCCGCTTTCGCGTGGAGCCGGGAGAACTCCGACACCAACGGCGCGCTGCAACTGGCGACGTCGCTGCAGCCGCTGTGGCTCACCCGGGGCGGCCTCAGGGAGGGATCGGACTGGCTCGACGCGGGTCTAGCGGACGCCGAGCGTCAGGGCGCCGAGGTGTCGCCCCGAGCGATGGCGAGGGCGCTGGCCGACAAGGCATTCCTGGACAACATGCGCGACCCGGAAAGCCTTGCGCGAGCTCAGCGTTCGCTGGCGATCGCGCGCGAGCTGGACGATCCGGCGTTGCTGGTGCGGACTCTCACGGCTTGCGGTCGCCTCGCCGCGTGGAACGCGGAACTCGCCCGACCGTATTTGTCGGAGGCGGAAGACTTGGCACGGGCCATAGGTGACCGGTGGAGACTGGCCCAGATCCTCTACAGCAAGGCCCTGACGGCGACAGTCGGCACGGGTGATCCCGCCGCCGCCGTGGCGGCAGCGACCGAGGGGCGCGACCTCGCGGACGCGATCGGCGACCAAGGCTACTCACGCGGATGCCGTTGGTGTCTGATCGCTGCGCAATGGGTGTTCGGTGACGTCACAGGCGCCGCGGCGCGACTCCGCGAATTGATGAACGAAGCCGACGCGACGCACGCCCTGATCTGGCAGGTGTCCGCCCGCGAGCGTCTGGCCCACGTTTCGGCGCACACCGGACAGCCGGACGAAGGTCGCGCCCTCGCGGGTGACGCCCTCGACGGCGCCGCCGAGATCGGCCGGTATATGGAGGGCGTGGTGTACTCGTCGCTGGCCTACGCGGCGCTGGCCGGCGGCGATATCGACGCGGCCACCGAGGCCGGCGACACCGCACGCGAGCGGTTCGGGGACTGGCCGCTTGCGTCCACCACCGCGAAGCCCTGGGCGCAGGTCGCGCTGGCCCGCGGCGACCTGACATCCGCGCGTCGCTTCGCCGAGGAGGACATCGCGTCCGGTGCAGGGTGGTTCATGGTGCAGGCGCTGACGACCCGTGCGCGTGTGGCGCTGGCGGAAAACGAACCGGGCCACGCCGAACGCGACACCCACGACGCGCTGACCCGTGCGGTCGAATTGCGGGCGCACCTATTCGTTCCAGACCTGCTGGAGTGCCTCGCCCAGTTGGCACACCTTGCCGGGAGCCACCCGGAGGCGGCACGGCTCTTCGGCGCGGCGGATGCGGTCCGTCGGCGCACCGGCATAGTCCGCTTCCGGGTGTACGACGCGGACTACCAGGCGTCATCGGAGCAGACCCGTAACGCCTTGACGGACAAGGAGTTCGACGCCGCGTGGGCCGCCGGCGCTGCGCTGTCCACCGAGGAGGCGATCGCCTACGCCCGCCGCGGACGAGGTGAACGCAAGCGCCCGCCCACGGGCTGGGACTCGCTGACCCCGACCGAACGCGACGTCGTGCGCCTCGTCGCCGAGGGACTGGGCAACAAGGACATCGGCGAACGCCTCTTCATTTCCCCGCGCACCGTGCAGACGCACCTGACCCACGTCTACGCGAAACTCGGGCTCACGTCGCGGATGCAGCTGGCTCAGGAAGCCGCCCGCCGATCAGTGCTCGACTAGCTCCAGCGTGCCCAGCTCGCGGATCGCCTGGCAGCCGCGGCTGAGCATGGCCAGCACCATGTCGTCGCCACGCTCGGTGGCGGCGGCGAACGCGAACCCCAGCGCCGAGATCAGCGGCGCCTGCAGCACCCCGAGCCGGTAATCGCGCCAACATGTTTCGCGGTCGTAGTCGCTGACGCCGCCGGCCGTCAGCGCGCGATGGTAGTCGGCGACCAGCTCCTCCTCGATGGCAGCGCGCAGCTGCGAATTGAGGCTGGTTGCGGTGAAGTACGCGAGATCCCGGGTCGGCAGGCCCACCCCGAGCGTCTGCCAGTCGACCACGCTGACCCGGGTCCGGTCCGGGTCGAACAGCAGATTGTCCAGCCGGTAGTCGCCGTGCAGCAGGGCGAACCGGTCGTACTCGGACAGCAGCCACGGTGTGATCACACCCATTGCCGCGCTGAAGGTATCGCGGTCTTCGGCGCTCATCCGATCGCCCAGCTTCTCCAGCGTGATATCGGCGCTCATCTTCGCCACTTCGCCCATGCCGGCAGCGCCGGCCTCATCCGGGCGCCCGAACGCGATGCCGGGGAAATCGAGCCAGGCGGGATCGCACCAGGTCGGCGCGTGCAGGCCGGCGAGGGCGTTAACCGCCAGGCGCGCTTCGGCTTCGCCGCAACCGATGAGCTGATCGCCCTGCACCGCCGGCGCCTGATCCGCGAGCAGCAGGGCGAAATCCATTGCGTCTTCGGTGATCTCGGAGTAGAAGCACCGCGGGGTCGGCACCTGCACCCGGTCCACCACCGAGGAGTAGAACGCGCATTCGCTGCGGTAGCCGATCACCACCCGGTCGCGCACGGTGTCGTCCTGGGCGGGCAGCTTGATCACGAAGGTCTGCGGAAGGTCACCGGGATCCGTCGCGTAGCGGGCGCTCACCCGGTAGGTCGCCCCGGTCTGTCCCGTGCCGATCGCGACCACGTCCACCTCGGCGACCTCGACGGGCGCGCCGCGGCCACTGAGCGCGGCCGACAGCCATGCCGGGGTCACGTCGCCGGGGTAACGCGGTATCGACGACAGCACAGCACTCATTCCCAGCACGCCTCCTGCCCGCGGACAGCTCGATCCGACTGACCAACTGTAAGGCATACCGCAAGAGTTGCGGTCAACAGCGGTGATCTAATCGGCCAGAATGCGCCATTCGGCGGCCTCGTGCTGCTGGCGCCAGAATTCGTCGAAACGACCCCCCGCAGCGAGTAATTCGTCGACCGTGCCATCCTCGACCACCTGGCCGCTGTCGAGAAACAGGACGCGGTCGGCGTGGCTGATGCTCGCCAACCGATGCGCGACGATCACCTGGGTGCGCGATTGCGGGTCGGCGGTCAGCGCGTCGACCACGGCGGCCTCGTTCTCGGTGTCCAGAGCGCTGGTCGCCTCGTCTACCAGCAGTATCGGCGCGGGTTTGAGCAACGCGCGGGCGATGCTGACCCGCTGGCGTTCACCGCCCGAGAGCGCCGAACCGGCCTCGCCGACGACGCTGTCGGCGCCGTCGGGCAGCCGTGCGACGAGCTCGTCGACGCGGGCGAGCGCCACCGCGCGCGCGAACCGGTCGTCGTCGGCGCCGGGGTCCCCGGCGAAAACGTTGTCGCGGATGGACCCGTGGAACAGGTAGGGATGCTGGAACACGACGCTGCTCGCCGCCCGCCGGGCTTCGGCGTCCAGCGTCGCCGCGTCGACACCATCGATCAGCACCCGGCCGCGCGTGGGCTCGTGCAACCCCGCGATCAGCGCCAGGATGGTGCTCTTGCCCGACCCGGACGGTCCGACGATCGCCGTTGTGCTTCCCGGCTCCAACGAGAAACTCACCCCGTCGAGCACCAGGTCGGTGGCGCCACCGACAGCTGGGTACCCGAACGTCACGTCGTCGAACTCGATACGCGGGGCCGTGGCGCCCGGCAGCGTCGCGGCGCCCGCGTTCATCAGCGGCGCGGTGAGCACCGAGCGAATGTTGTCGAGCGTGGCGCGGGTGCTCTCCAGCGCCGGCGCCAGCTCGCTGATCGTGGTGAACGGCTCGAGGTAGCGCACGATGACGACGATCAGTGCGATGGCCTCGGCCACCGAGAGCGTTCCGTTCACCGTCAGCGCGGTGGTCGCCCCGGCCAGCAGGATCAGGGCCAGCTGGCTGGCGAGGCTGTACAGCAGCTGACCCGGCACCTGCATGGAGAGCAGCCGCATGGTCGCGCCGTGTTGGGCGGCCAGCGCGTCGCCGACCATGCTCCTGGCCGGTTCGACGCGCCGCGCGGCGCGCAATGCCTGCTGGGTCCGGGCGAACTCGATGATCCGCTCGGTGAGCGCGCTATTGGCCTCGGCCGCAGTGGAATCGGCGCGACGCGCCAGGCGCGCCGACGCCCACAGCGCGCCCAGCATCAGCGGCAGCCCGCCCAGCGCGGCCAGACCGAGTTGCCAGGAGACCGGCAGCAGGACGACCGCGATGGCGGCCGGCAGCAGCACGGCCGAGATCAACGGCGTGAGCAGGTTGACGACGAGGCCGACGAGTTCGGGGCCCGTCGCCGCGATCGCCTGCCGCGCCGTCGCGGTGTGCTCGGCGGTGAACCAATCCAGCCGCACACCGGGCAGTCGGTCGGCCACGTCATGCTGGCTGTGGTCCAGCACCGCGAAGCCCAAGTTGAAGCCGATGCGCGCCGTCGCGGTGTCGATCACCCAGCCGAGCGCGGTGGCGGCGGTCAGCCACCCCAGCCACACCATCGCGCGGTGTGGGGCCTCACTGAACAACGCGCCCACCAGGGGAACCAGCAGCACGGTGGCCACCGCCCGCACCACCACGGAGATCAACGCCAGCACCGTGTAGGCGACGACCCGGGTGCGCCGATCCGCCGGCACCAGGCTCAACCACGTACGGATCATCGGGCACCCTCCCCGGCCGCGCCGGCGGCCACCTCATCGCGCTGGCCGCCCTCCCACAGGCGCCGATACCGGCCATCGGCGGCCAGCAACTCGTCGTGGGTGCCGCGCTCGACGACGCGGCCGTGGTCGAGCACGACGATCTGGTGGGCCCGGGTGATGGTGTGCAGCCGGTGCGCGATCACGAGCACGGTGCGGTCCTGTGTCAACCGGTTGAGCGCTTGCTGCACAAGGTATTCCGACTCCGGATCGGCGAACGCGGTGGCCTCGTCGAGGATGAGAACGCCGGTGCCGGCCAGGATCGCGCGGGCGATGGTGAGGCGCTGGCGCTCCCCGCCGGACAGGCCGCTCCCGGCGCCCAGCATGGTGTCGTAGCCGTCCGGCAGCCGCATGATCCGGTCGTGGATCTGCGCCTCGCGCGCCGCCCGTTCGATCTGCGCCGGGATGGCATCGGGAGCGGCCAGCGCGATGTTTTCCGCCACGGTGCCGTGCACCAACTGCGTCTCCTGCAGCACGAATCCGACCTGGGCGTACAGCTCGTCGGCGGTCATCGACCGGATATCTTGTCCCCCAACGCGTATCGAGCCCTGATCGACATCGTGGAACCGTGCCAGCAACGCGGCCAGCGTCGACTTGCCGGATCCCGACGGCCCCACCAGCGCTGTGACCGTGCCGGGGCACAGGGTCAGCGACACGTCGTGGATCACGGGAACGCCCGGACGGTAGCCGAAACTGACGTCGTCGAACACCACCGCCTTCGTCGGCTCCCCCTGGGCTTGGCCGTGATCGCGCACGGCGAGTTCGGCTTCGTCGAGCGTGTTCTGCAGGCGCCGGGCGGCCAACATGCCGGCGCGGATGCCGCCGAGGCCGTAGGCGATCCCGAGCAGGCGTGCGCCGAAGGTAGTTCCCAGCAACAAGAATGGCAACAGGTTGACCGGATCCATCCGGCCCCCGACCACCAGCAGGGTGCCGGTGGTCGCGATGAGCCACAGGAAGGTCGACGGCCGGGTGACCAGATCCATGAAGGTCTTCTTGCCGGCCAGTGGGCGCTGCCAGGCGACCAGGAAGCCGACGTATTCGTCCAGGCGGCGCCGGAAACTCGATGCGGCGGCACCACCGAAGACGCGGATCACCGGCTGACCCTCCAGGTAGGCGCCGGCCTCGCCGCTCATCGTCTCCGCCCAGCGCTGCGACTGCGGGATGCGCGGGCCCGATTGAATCGTCAGGGACGAGGTCAGCACCAGGTAGACCAGGACGGGCGCGAACAACACCAGCGCCACCCGCCAGTCGACCACGAACAGATAGACGAGCACCGCCACCGGCGCGACGGCCGCGGCCACCGCGTCCGGGATGGCATGGGTGACCAGGTAGTGCAGGGACAGCGTGTCGTCCTGGAGCAGTTGCTTGATGGAACCCGATCCGCGCGCGGTGAACCAGCCCAGCGGCAGCCGAGACAGCTTGCGCAACAATCCCGTACGCAAATCGCGGGCGAATCGCGCGTCGACGACGTGGAGCCAGAGGGTGAGGGCCGCGCCCAGCAACGCCGCCAGGCCCAGCAACGACACCGCGGCGATGCCGACGTTCCACAGCCGGGACGCGGGCGCCCCGGACACCAGGAGGCGGGCGAGTTCGACCAGCAGCACGAACGGCGCCAGCTGCACCAGCGTGATGACCGCCTGCAACAGGCCCGACAGGATCAGCGCCCAGCGCAGCGGCGCGAGCAATCGGCCCGCGGCCTGGGCGCGCCAGTTTCCGCGCGACACCGGGGCGGGCGCCGTCTCGGGAACCTGCCGAGCCGACTCCAGTTGCGCCGCAACCTCTTCCGGGGCGACGGTGGGCGCCACGCTTTCGGAGCCCTCGGGCTCGTCACCGCGGCGGGTGCCCATCGCCCGCCCGGCACTCCAGTACGCCTGGGCGTGCACCTCGGATTTCGGAAAGCCGAACTCGTCGCGCAGCCGGGTCCGCACCTGCTTGAGCGTCGTGGCCTCCGGCGTCGCCCACGCATACCAGTCGGACCAATCTCGGCTCTCGATCGCCGCCGCAAGCGATTTCTCGTCGCGGCGGGCGACCCAGTGCAGCCGCAGCCGCGGATGCTGTGCGATCGGGATCAGCGTGTCGTTGTCGTCGTGCTGTTCGAGGTACATCTCGATCGGGACCTCGTCCGGGACGACGCCGATGATCCCGTTCATCCCCGGGATGGACGCCGAATCGCCGATGAGCAGATACCCGGCCGGCTGCTCGCCGGGCATATCGAACCGCGACGAACCCATCAGTGCCATGACGGCGATGGTGGCGCCGGGCTGCACGGTGCGCGCCCACTGCGACGCCGGACCGGCCGGCTCGTGCAGCACGATGTCGACCGCGAAGCGTCCGGCCGCGACGTCGGCTTCCGAGATCGTGTAGGCGCGCTGAAACTCGGTCTTCGATCCGTCCGGATCGGGGAACCAGAACCGCAGCCATGCGGCCGGTTCGGCGTCCACGTCTTCGAACAGCGTGGGCGACGTCATGCGCACGCGCACGAAGTGCGGTGCGATCCGGACGGTTTCGATGACCGTCGCGGTGTGATCGCGCGCGCCGAAGCTGCGCAACATCACACCTTGGAATCCGCGTGCCATTAGCGGTCCTTTCTCGCGGCGCTCCGCGCCGGCACGGAGCTGACGATCCGGCGGGATCACCGCCACGAGGCCACGGATCGGTGCGGCCGGCGAGGGCCGCACAAACTGTGAATTCGACACCTGCCACGATCCCGCGCGGGCGGCACCCCGCCGCGGATCACCGGCCACCCGGTCACGACTTGGTACGTTACCCCCACAAACTAAGGGTTGCCTTACCATAGGTCAACCTTGGGGCCCGCCCACCTTCCGCGGCGTCAGTAACCTGGGAGACATGAGCGGTGAGTCGGCGGCCCCGGTCCTGCTGTACGACGGTGTCTGCGGGGTGTGCAATCGGGCGGTGCGCACGATCCTTCGCTTCGACCCCGCAGGTCCGCTGCGCTTTGCGGCCCTGCAGAGCGTCTTCGCCAAAGCGATCATCGAACGGCACCCCGAGATCGGCAACGTCGACTCGGTGGTGTTCGTCGACGACCCCGGACAGCCCTCGGAACGCGTGGCCGTCCGCTCAGCCGCCGCGTTGCGCGTCGCGGATTATCTCGGCGGGCCGTGGAAAGCGCTCGCGGTCGCCCGTCTCGTTCCGACCCCCGTGCGCGACTGGCTCTACGACAGGTTCGCCGCCATCCGCTATCGGGTCTTCGGCAAGTACGACAGCTGTCCGCTGCCGCCTCCGGAGGTTCGCGCCCGCTTCGTAGAGGACTGAGAACGCGTCAGTCCGTGGCGGCGCCGGCCGCCAGGTCCGCCTCGGATTCCCTGCGCTTGAGCTCGGCCAGCTTGCGGTCCTCGGCCGCGGCTTCGCGGTGCTTGAGCGCGGATTCGCGGTGCACGTCGCGGTGCGGCACCCCTTGTCGGACGACCCAGTCTTGGCTTTTGGCGACTCGCTCATGCTGGATCGCGGATTCCTCGAAGCTTCGTGCCGCGGACAGCCCCGCGCGAGCCGCGCGCTCGCGCGCCATGGCCACTCTGCGTTCGGCGAGTTCGACATCTTCTGCGGTGAAAGCGTTTTCGCCGGGTGGTGCCGGCTCGCGTCCGGTGGGCATGGCGTCTCCCTTGTGTCCTGTGAGTTCGATGTACCCCCCAGGACGGGTTTGACGCTTAGCCCGCTGAAGATTTCATTTCGAATGTTGACCAGTGCGGGCGGAGGGACTCGAACCCTCAAGCTCTTTCGAGCAATGGCACCTAAAACCATCGCGTCTGCCAATTTCGCCACGCCCGCGCGCCCGGCAATCGTATCGCCTGCGATATGTCCAACTTGTCCGCGACGGGCGCGCATTGACGCGCGGTACGGTCAAGGGGTGTCCACTACACACCGTCGCAGACCCGCGCTGATCGCTTTGGTGATCATCGCGGCGTGCGGCTGCCTGGCCCTGGGCTGGTGGCAGTGGACCAGGTTCCAATCGGTCTCAGGCTCGTTTCAGAACCTCGGCTATGCGTTGCAGTGGCCGCTGTTCGCGTGGTTCTGCGTGTACGCCTACCGCAAATTCGTGCGCTACGAAGAGGAACCACCCCCGCCGCGCAGCACCGAGGCCGTGACGGAGATCCCCGCCGGTCTGCTGCCCGACCGGCCCACGCCCCCGCCGCAGGCACCCGATGACCCGGCGCTGCGGGAGTACAACAAATACTTGGCCGAGCTGGCCGCGCAGGACGCCGAAAAACAAAAGAGGACAACCGCATGACCACACCGGAGACCCCGGGCGGGGCAGTGCCCGCCGTGCCCGTCGACAAGATCCGCACCGCCTTGCTCGGCTACCGGATCATGGCCTGGACGACGGGTCTGTGGCTCATCGCGCTGTGCTACGAGATCGTCTCGCACCTGGCGTTCGACCACGAGATCCGGTGGATCGAAGTGGTCCACGGCTGGGTGTATTTCATCTACGTGTTGACCGCCTTCAACCTGGCGATCAAGGTGCGCTGGCCGATCGGCAAGACGGTCGGTGTGCTGTTGTCGGGGACGATCCCGCTGTTGGGGATCATCGTCGAGCACTTCCAAACCCGGGACGTCAAAGCCCGATTCGGCTTGTAAGCCACATCCGCCACACCCGTCCCTGCCGGGGACGGGACCCGCAATGCCCACCTCCTAGCGACAACGCGCGCGCACGACGGGTTGTCGCTAGGAGGTGGGCATTTCGCCTGTCACCCCGCGCCGCGACTGGTGTGACGAATGTTGCGAATGCCTCGCACGCCGGGGATTCAGCCCGCGGACCGGGCCAGCGTTTCAAGCGACGGCAACAGCAGTTGCAGCGCGCGACCGCGATGCGAGACCGCGTCCTTCTCGCTCGGGCTGAGCTCGGCCGCCGTGCGCTCGTACCCGTTGGGCACGAACACGGGGTCATACCCGAAACCGCCATCGCCGCGCGGTTCCCGGGCGATGCTGCCGGGCCATTCGCCCCGGACGACGACCTCGCCCGCCCCCGACACCAGCGCGCAGGCGGACACGAACGCCGCGCCGCGCCGTTCGTCTTGCACGTCGCGCATTTGCGCCAGCAACAAGGCGGTGTTGCCGGCGTCGTCGCCGTGGCTGCCCGACCAGCGCGCCGACAGCACCCCCGGCATGCCGTTGAGCGCGGCCACCTCTAGTCCGGAATCGTCTGCCACGCTTGGCAACCCGCTCGCGGTGAACGCGTCGCGCGCCTTGGCCAACGCGTTCTCCTCGAAGGTCGCGCCCGTCTCCGGCGCTTCCTCGAACGGGGCGACGCCGTCGAGCGACACCAACGTCAAGCCCGTCAGACCGGCGGCGTCGAGCACCCGGCGCAGCTCGGCCAGCTTCTTCGGGTTGCGGCTGGCGACCAGCAGGCGTGACGAGTGCAAGCGCGGCGGGTCGTCACCATCAGGCACGGTCAGCTGCCGAACGCCTTCGGCGCCGGAGCCCCCTCGGGGAGCTCACCGGGGTATGGCTGCGCCAACGCCTCGCGCTGGGCGGCGAACAACTTGTCGCAGGCGGCCAGCGCCACGTCGAGCAGCTTGTCCAGCGTCGAACGCGGGAAGGTCGCGCCCTCACCGGTTCCCTGAACCTCGACGAGGGTGCCGGTGTCGGTGGCGACGACATTCATGTCCACCTCGGCGCGGGCGTCCTCCTCATAGGGCAGGTCCACCCGGACCCTGCCGTCGACCACTCCGACGCTGACCGCCGCGATGGCGCACGACAACGGGCGCGGATCCGACAGCTTGCCCGCCGCCCCGAGATACGTCACCGCATCGGCGAGCGCCACGAATGCGCCCGTGATGGCCGCGGTGCGGGTTCCCCCGTCGGCCTGCAACACGTCACAATCGACGGCAATTGTGTTCTCCCCCAACGCCGCCAGGTCGATGCACGCCCGCAGCGAGCGTCCGATCAGCCGGCTGATCTCCTGGGTGCGCCCCGACAGCCGCCCCTTCACCGATTCGCGGTCGGAGCGCGTGTGGGTCGCCGACGGCAACATCGCGTACTCCGCCGTCAGCCACCCCAGCCCCGAACCCTTGCGCCAGCGCGGCACACCCTCGGTCACGCTGGCGGTGCACATGACCTTGGTGTGGCCGAATTCGATCAGCACCGAACCGGCTGGGTGGTCAGTGAAACCGCGGGTGATGACGACGGGCCGAAGCTCGTCGTCGAGGCGGCCGTCTTCTCGTCTCGTCACGACGCAACCCTAACGTGGAGTGTCAGACCCTCTCGGAGCGGCGGATATCGAACGTCTCACCGCACACCACCGCATGCACGGGACCATCGAACTCGGCCTTGGCCTCGCTGATCACGTCCTCCCGCGAGGTCCACGGCGGGATGTGCGTCAGCAGCAATTCGTGAACGCCGGCCTCGGCCGCGGCCCGGCCGGCCTCGGTCCCCGACAGATGCAGCGCGGGCGGCCGGTCCGCCGAATGCGTCCAAGACGCCTCGCAGAGAAAAACGTCGGCGCCGCGGGCCAGCTCGACGAGCTGATCGCAGACACCGGTGTCACCGCTGTAGACAAACGACGCGCCGGAGGAATCGGTGATCCGCAATCCGTAGGACTCGGTCGGGTGGGCCACTACCCGCGGCGTCACCGTCAGCTCACCGATCGTCACCGGCTCGCCGTCGACCCAGTGACGAACGTCGAAGATGTCCGAGCAGTCGTCGATCTCGCCGCCGTAGGGTGAGGACGCCGCGCCCAGCCGCGACCAGGTGTCGCCGGGGCCATACAGCAACGCCTTACCGAGCGGGCGCGTCGGGTGATAGCGCCGCCATACGAACAATCCGGGCAAATCCAGACAGTGGTCGGCGTGTAAGTGCGACAACAGCACGTGCACGGAACCGGGGTCGGCATAGCGCTGCAGTGCGCCGAGAACACCCCCGCCGAAGTCGATGACCAATGGCGGAGTGTCCGGTGCCCGGAGCAGATAACCCGACGCAGGCGAATCCGGACCCACCACGCTGCCCGAGCAGCCGAGCACGGTTATTCGCACGGACACTACTGTGCCATGCCCGACAGGGCCATGACGAAAACATGGCCGCTTTGGTGTGACGAGAATCTCGCCCGGTCGTCAATCAACGCGCACCTGATGAACGGGCTGAACTCCGGACACGGCGGGACCGAGGAATCGCGCCGCCAATCTGGTGAATGCGTCGGGGTCGCCGGTGGCTTCGAAGACGCGAGTCGCGGGCGGCGCATCATGCGGGCGAAGCAGGTCTCGCTCGGTGAGCACCCGCAGCACCTCTTTGGCGGTCTCCTCCGCGCTGGACACCAGCGTCACGTGCTCACCCATGGCCAGTTGAATGAGTCCCGACAACAACGGGTAGTGCGTGCATCCGAGCACCAGCGTGTCCACCTGCGCGCGCTGCAGCGGCTCCAGGTAGCCCTCGGCCAACCCGAGCACCTGACGCCCGCTGGTCACGCCGCGCTCGACGAAGTCGACGAACCGCGGGCAGGCCACCGCGGTGATCTCGGTGTCGCGGGCGGCCGCGAACGCGTCCTGATAGGCATGCGAGTTGATGGTCGCCTGGGTGCCGATGACGCCGATCCGTCCGTTGCGGGTGGTCGCGACCGCGCGGCGCACCGCGGGCAGGATCACCTCGACGACGGGCACGTCGTAGCGTTCGCGGGCGTCGCGCAGGCAGGCCGCGGATGCCGTGTTGCAGGCGATGACCAACGCCTTGACGCCGCGGCCCACGAGGTCGTCGCCGATGGCCAACGCGTGCGCCCGAACTTCGGGGATCGTCAGCGGGCCGTAGGGCCCGTGGCCGGTGTCGCCGACGTAGATGATGTCCTCGTCGGGCAGCTGATCGATGATCGCCCGCGCGACGGTGAGCCCCCCGACGCCGGAGTCGAAGACCCCGACGGGCGCCAGTGGTCCGCTCATGTCTTCCGGCGCGGCGACGCGGTGCCGGCCGTCCTTTTCGACCGGGCCTTGCGTTCCGGGGCGGACAACCAATAGGCGGCCACGACGCCGGCGATCGCACCGCACAGATGCGCTTGCCAGGACACGCCCCCGCAGAGTCCGAGCACCGGCATGGCGCCGAGCAGGACGCCGCCGTAGGCGAACATCACGACCAGCCCGATGACGATGTTGGACACCCGGCGCACGAATATCCCGAACACCAGCAAGAAGGCCAGCCAGCCGAAAATCAGGCCGGAAGCCCCGATGTGGTCGGTGGGGCCGCAGCTGCTGCCGACGTCACCGATGAGCCAGGTGCCCAAACCACCGAGGATCCATACGATGGCGGTCGCCCACACGAACCGGGACAGCCCCGCCAGCGTCATGAGGAAACCCAGCACGAGCAGCGGCACCGTGTTGGCCATCAGGTGCTCCCAGCTCGCGTGCAAGAGCGGGGAGAAGACGATGCCCCACAGGCCGTCGAGCTCGAGGGGCCGGATACCGTTGGCATCCAGCGAGTGCCGGGTCATCTGGTCGACCAGCTCGACGAAGTAGAGCAACACGACGAAGGTGAGGATCGTGGCGGCGCCCACCATCGGCGTGGACCGCTTCTTCTCCTGGGCGGCGGGTGCCCTCGGAGCGGTCTTACCCATAGCTGCCCTTCCAGCGCGTTTCCGGCATCGTCCAGGCTACCGGCGCGGCGGGCGGATTCCTCATCGGCCGAGTGCGCCGGGCAGCACGTCGCGGTAGCTCGGGATCCCGGCGATCGATTCGGCGGCCAGCACCCCGCCCAGCACCGCTCGCGCCAGGCAATCGGCGGCCGCGATGCCGACCTCGGTGACCAGCCGCGTCTCGGGGGAGAACGCGGCCGGCACCGGCTTTGAACTGGGCGACGGGGGCTCGACCTCGACCGCCCCGGTGGCCAGGACGAACACCGCGTCCCCGTCGACCGGCGTGTGGGCCGGCCGGATGCTGCGGGCCAGGCCGTCGTGGGCCGAGATGGCCACCCGACGGCACGCCGCCGGGCTCAGGGCGGCGTCGGTGGCCACCACCGCGATGACGGTATTGAGCGGTTCCTCCAGCGGGTCCGACGGGGACGGCAGCCGGGCGAAGGCGCCGACCTGCTCGGGCGGCGGCGGAGAGAGTCCGAACTCGTGGGCCAAGTCGGCCATCCACGGCAACCCGGTCGCCCGGTCGGCGACCTCGCCCGCGGCGTTCACCACGGCCAGCGCGCCGACGGTCACACCGCTCGGCAGCGCCGTCGAGGCGGTGCCGACCCCGCCCTTCAGCGCCCCGGCCCGGGCCCCCACCCCGGCGCCGACGTTGCCCACGCCCATCGCCGCACCTTCTTGCACGGCGGCCGCGCAGGCCAGGTAGCCGAACTCGTCCGTCGGGCGGCACTGCCAGCCGCCGACCGGCAGATCGAAGATCACCGCTGCCGGCACGATGGGCACCACGCCCCCACCCATCGCCACGCCGCGTTCCTGTTCTTCCAGCCAGCGCATGACGCCGTCGGCGGCCGCCAGGCCGTAGGCGCTGCCCCCGGCGAGCAGCACCGCGTCCACGAACCGCACCGTGTTGGCGGGGTCGAGCAGATCGGTCTCGCGGGTTCCGGGCGCCCCGCCGCGGCAATCGACCGCGCCGACGGTCCCCGGGGGCGGGAGCACCACGGTGACGCCGCAGGCCCAGCCCGCGCCCAACGAGGCGTCGGGGTCCAATCGCTGGTAGTGGCCGACGCGGATCCCAGCGACGTCGGTGATCGCGCCCATCGCGGTCACCGGGACCCCATCAGCACCAACACCAGGTACTCCTGCAGGACCGTCAGCCACTGGTAGACGTCGAAGTGCACGGCCAGCGGATGATCGGCCGGCAGCCGCTCGGGGCCCTCGGGTCCGACCTCGAGCATGACGCCCAACGTCAGCCGGATGTCGTTGACCGCCCCGATCCAACAGTTCGCGTCTTCCTCGCTCAGCTCGAACCGGCCGCCGTCCTCGGGGACCGTGCTCAGCAACCGCTGTGCCGCAACGCGTTTGGCGTCGACGATGCCCGGCTCGTGCAGGCTGCGCAGCGCGGCGTTCAGGCTGTCCGCGGAATCTGCAGGCGCGGTGTCCTGGTCGTCGTTTCGGTAGAAGTCCGGCAGCAGCCGGCGCAGGGTGGGGTCTTTGGGCGGTTCGGCGTTGCCGGTCTTGATGCCGGTGATTTCTTCGAGTTCGTCTGCCGGCGAAGAAGATTCACGCTCGTCGAGTAAACCGATCATCGCGGTGGCGAGGTTCTTCAGCAGTGCCGCCTCATGGGACGCCAGGGCCGACCGGAAACGGGGACCGTCCGCGGCCTCGACGCGCTTCCATTTGCGCACAGGGAATCGCCAGCGCCTCGATCGTCAGCGGTCCTGCTGCAGCGTCGCCCACAAACCGGCGGCGTGCAGCTTGGACACATCGGCTTCCATGGACTCCCGGCTACCGGCGGACACCACGGCCTTTCCTTCGTTGTGCACCTGCAGCATGAGTTTGGTGGCATGCGGCTCGCTGTAGCCGAACAACTTCTGGAACACGTATGTCACGTACGTCATCAAGTTGACCGGGTCATCCCAGACGATCGTGACCCAGGGACTCGCCGTGACCTCGACCGGCGCGGACTCGCGTTGTCCTGTAGTGCCCGGCTTAGTGGGCGCTGACATAACAACCATGGCCTACACGATACCGAGGGATGCACGACGTTTCCGAGCCCGCGGGGCAGCCGATACCGTTATGGAATGAACGACTCGGTCGTCACCGGGCTGCTGACCGACAAGTACGAGTTGACGATGCTGGCGGCGGCGCTGCGGGACGGCAGCGCCAATCGCCGCACCACCTTCGAGCTTTTTGCGCGCCGTCTTCCCGAGGGACGCCGTTACGGCGTGGTCGCCGGAACCGGCCGGCTGCTCGAGGCGCTGCCGCAGTTCACCTTCGATGACGAGGCCTGCCGGTCGCTCGGGCAATTCCTCGATCCAGATACGTTGCGGTACTTGCGCGATTTTCGGTTCGGCGGCGATATCGACGGCTACGCCGAGGGCGAGCTGTACTTCCCCGGATCCCCGGTGCTCTCGGTGAGCGGGACGTTCGCCGAGTGCGTGGTGCTCGAAACGCTGGCGCTGTCAATTTTCAACCACGACACCGCGGTCGCGTCGGCCGCCGCGCGGATGGTGAGTGCGGCCAGGGGACGACCGCTGATCGAGATGGGGTCACGGCGAACCCACGAACAGGCGGCGGTCGCCGCGGCCCGCGCCGCCTACATCGCCGGCTTCGCCGCGTCCTCCAATCTGGAGGCTCAGCGCTGCTACGGAATACCGGCCGAGGGCACCTCCGCGCACGCGTTCACCATGCTGCACGCGCGCGCCGACACCCCCGCGGAGTCGACCGAATTGGCGGCCTTTCGGGCGCAGGTCGAGGCGCTCGGCGTCGACACCACCCTGCTGGTGGACACCTACGACGTGACGGCCGGCGTGGCCAACGCGGTGGCCGCCGCCGGCACCGGGCTCGGTGCCGTGCGCATCGACTCCGGCGAGCTGGGCGTGCTGGCCCGCCAGGTGCGCCAGCAGCTCGACGACCTGGGCGCCACCGGGACCCGCATCGTGGTCTCCGGTGACCTCGACGAGTTCTCCATCGCCGCATTGGCAGCCGAGCCGGTGGACAGTTACGGCGTCGGCACGTCGCTGGTGACCGGCTCGGGCGCACCCACCGCGAACATGGTGTACAAGCTCATCGAAGTGGACGGCCTGCCGGTGCAGAAGCGCAGCAGCCACAAGGAATCCCACGGCGGACACAAAGAGGCACTGCGCACCGCGCGCAGCTCCGGCACCATCACCGAGGAGATCCTGTACCCAGCCGGTCGTCAGCCCGACGTCGATGAACCGGCCCGGGTGTTGACCGTCCCGCTGGTCCGCGGCGGGGAGCTGGTGTCCAAACCGAACCTCGCCGCGGCGCGCGAGCTGGTAGCTTCCGGGCTGCGCAGTCTGCCGTGGGAGGGGCTGAACCTGTCGCACGGCGAACCCGCGGTCACGACGACGCAGATCCGCGCCTGAGCAAGGGAGTGACCACGTCCGACGTGTCCGTGCACGAGCTGCTGGCCACCGCCGTGGCCGCGCTCGGCGGCAGTGAACGCAGCGGCCAACAGGAGATGGCCGACGCGGTGGCGCGGGCCTTCGCCACCGACGAACACCTCGTCGTACAGGCCGGCACCGGCACCGGCAAGTCGCTCGCCTATCTGGTGCCCGCGATCGTGCACGCCCTGGACGACGACTCCCCCGTCGTCGTGTCGACGGCCACCATCGCGCTGCAACGCCAGCTCGTCGATCGCGATCTGCCCCGGCTCATCGATGCGCTGGCCGACGCCCTGCCGCGCCGCCCGCAGTTCGCGCTGCTCAAAGGCCGACGAAACTATCTGTGTCTCAACAAGATTCACAACGGCGGGGCGGCCGACGGTGACGACGTCGACGGGCGGCCGCAAGAGGAACTCTTCAACCCCATGGCGGTCAGCGCCCTGGGCCGCGACGTGCAACGGCTCACCGAGTGGGCGTCGACCACCGAATCCGGTGACCGCGACGATTTGAAGCCGGGCGTGCCCGACCGGTCCTGGTCTCAGGTCAGCGTTTCCGCGCGGGAATGCCTCGGGGTGGCCCGCTGCCCGTTCGGCACCGAGTGCTTCTCCGAGCGGGCCAGGGGCCTGGCCGGCCGTGCCGACGTCGTGGTCACCAACCACGCGCTGCTGGCCATCGACGCGGTCGCCGAATCCGCGGTGCTGCCCGAGCACGCGCTGCTGGTGGTCGACGAGGCGCACGAGTTGGTGGACCGGGTGACGTCCGTGGCCACCGCGGAGTTGACGTCGGCCGCGCTCGGGGTCGCCTCGCGGCGGATCAGCCGGTTGGTGAGCCCGGAACTGGTCCAGCGCCTCGACGCGACGACCGCCAACTTCGCGGCGGCGATCCACGACGGCACGCCGGGGCGCATCGACCGCCTCGACGAGGACCTGGCGACGTACCTGACCGCGCTGCGCGACGTCGCCACCGCGGCGCGTTCGGCGATCGACACCACGAACGACGCCAAGGCGGCGGCGGCCCGCGCCGAAGCGGTCGCCGCGCTCAGCGAGATTTCGGAGACGGCGTCGCGGGTGCTCGCCTCGTTCGGGCCGGCCATCCCCGACCGCACCGACGTGGTGTGGCTGGAACACGAGGAGAACCGGGGTGCACCGCGCCCGGTGTTGCGGGTGGCCCCGCTCTCGGTCGCCGGGCTACTTCGCCGACGCGTGTTCTCGCGTTCGACCGTGGTGTTGACATCGGCGACGCTGACGATCGGCGGCTCCTTCGACGCCATGGCCGCGGCGTGGGGCCTGACCGCTCCCACGAGCGACGACGGCGGCGACGCACGCTGGCGCGGCCTCGACGTCGGCTCGCCGTTTCAGCACGCCAAGGCCGGCATCCTGTACGTGGCCGCGCACCTGCCGCCGCCCGGGCGCGACGGCGTCGGCTCGGCCGAGCAGCTGGCCGAGATCGCCGAGCTCATCACCGCCGCCGACGGGCGCACCCTGGGCCTGTTCTCGTCGATGCGGGCGGCCCGCGCGGCCGCCGAGGCCATGCGCGAACGGCTGTCGACACCGGTGTTGTGCCAGGGCGACGACAGCACGTCCGCACTGGTCGAGCAGTTCAGCGCCGACCCGCAGACCTCGCTGTTCGGCACCCTGTCGCTGTGGCAGGGCGTCGATGTGCCCGGGCCGTCGCTGTCGCTGGTGCTGATCGACCGCATCCCGTTCCCCCGCCCCGACGACCCCCTGCTGGGCGCGCGCCAGCGGGCGGTCGCCGCGCGCGGCGGCAACGGCTTCATGGCCGTCGCGGCCAGCCACGCGGCGCTGCTGCTGGCGCAGGGCTCCGGCCGGCTGTTGCGCCGCGTGACCGACCGCGGGGTGGTCGCGGTGCTCGACTCGCGCATGGTCACCGCCGGCTACGGCGGCTACCTGCGGGCCTCGCTGCCGCCGTTCTGGCAGACCACCAACGGGGCGCAGGTGCGTGAGGCGCTGCAGCGGCTGCGGACAGCAGAGGACTCGCAAGAAGGCCTGTCCGCCTGAGCGTTCCGGCTACCGGGCCAGGGTGACCAGACCGAGCTCGTTGCTGGCGGCCAGCATCGGATGGCGGGGCAGCACGCGCACGGTGTATCCCACCGATCCCGCCAGCGGCAGCGGTGTGGTCGTCGAGAACACCTGGTTGCCGCCCTCGGCGGTGCCGGTGTACGACATCTCGACGGTAATCGGCTCCAGCAGCGCATCGCCGGCGTCGACGCGGCCGACCACCGCCTGGACCGTGACCTCCTCGGGCGCCAGCCCGGCCAGCTGCACGGTGGCAGTCAGGGTCAGCTTCGAGCCGAGCACCGGACTGTCCGGCAGGCCGGTGCTGTCGACGTCGGTGATCACGATCTTCGGCCAGGCCTCGTAGGCGCGCCGGCGATAGGCGGCCAGCTCGCGGGCGGCGCCGAACTCGCCGCCGCCGTCGGCGGGCGCGAGCGTCTTGCGCAGCGATTGCGCCGCGGGCGTGTAGTACTGCTCGACGTAGTCGCGCACCATGCGGGAAGCCAGGACCTTCGGGCCGAGCGTCTGCAGGGTGTGGCGCACCATTTCGATCCAGCGCGGCGGTACCCCGTGCTGGTCGCGCTCGTAGAACTTCGGTGCCACGGCTTCTTCCAGCAGCCGATACAGCGCGCTGGATTCCAGGTCGTCGCGGCGCTCCGCGTCGGCCACGCCGTCGGCAGACGGTATCTCCCAACCGTTTTCGCCGTCGTACCATTCATCCCACCAGCCATCGCGGATGGACAGGTTCAGCCCGCCGTTGAGTGCGCTCTTCATTCCCGAGGTGCCGCAGGCCTCCAACGGGCGCAGCGGGTTGTTCAACCAGACGTCGCAGCCCCAATAGAGCAGCCTGGCCATGGACATGTCGTAGTCGGGCAAGAACGCGATGCGGTGGCGCACCTGCGGCCGGTCGGCAAAACGCACCACCTGCTGGATCAAGGCCTTGCCGCCGTCGTCCGCCGGGTGCGACTTACCGGCGACGATCAGCTGGATCGGCCGTTCGCTGTCCAGCAGCAGCTGCTCCAGCCGATCCGGATCGTGCAGCATCAGCGTCAACCGCTTGTACGTCGGCACCCGCCGGGCGAACCCGATGGTCAGCACTTCCGGATCGAAAGCTGTTGCTATCCAACCCAATTCGGCGTCCGAGGCGCCGCGTTCCAACCACGAGCGCCGCAGCCGGCGCCGCACGTCGTCGACCAGCAGGGACCTCAGTTGCGAACGAATCCACCACAGGTGACCCGCATCGACCTGCTGCAGGCGCAACCACACGCCCGGATCGCTGAACGAATCCGACCCGGCCAGCTCGTAGCCCAGCTGCAGCCACTGCGGCGCCGCCCAGGTGCGCGCGTGCACCCCGTTGGTGATCGACCCGATCGGCACCTCCCCGGGGTCGAATCCGGGCCACAGCTCGTTGAACATCGCCCGGCTCACCCGGCCGTGCAGCGACGAGACCCCGTTGGCCCGCTGGGCCAGGCGCAGACCCATGTGCGCCATGTTGAATTTCGTCGGGTCGTCCTCGGCGCCGAGCGCCAGGATGCGCGCCGTCGGCACCCCCGGCAGCAACACGGGCGCGCTCGTCGCGTCGGCCGCCGTGCCGTCGCCGCCGGATGCCGATTCGTCGGCAAGATGGTCGTCGAAGTACAGCCGCACCATGTCGATGGGGAAACGGTCGATGCCCGCGGGCACCGGGGTGTGGGTGGTGAACACGGTGCTCGAGCGCACGACCGCCAGCGCGGTGTCGAAGTCCAACGCCGCGCCCGTCATCAGCTCGCGAATGCGCTCCGCGCCCAGGAACCCGGCGTGCCCCTCGTTCATGTGGAACACCTCGGGCGCGGGCAGGCCGTGGATGGCGGTGTAGGCGCGGATCGCCCGCACGCCGCCGATGCCGGCCAGGATCTCCTGCCTCATCCGGTGTTCCTGATCGCCGCCGTACAGGCGGTCGGTGACACCCCGCAGATCGTGCTCGTTCTCGGGGACGTCGGAATCGAGCAGGAGCAGCGGGACCCTGCCCACCTGCGCGACCCAGATCCGGGCGTGCAGCTGCGCGGAGTCCGGCAGCATCAGCTCAACCAGGGCGGGGTCGCCGGTGGCATCGGTCAGCAACCGCAACGGCAGCCCCTGCGGGTCCAGCGACGGGTAGTTCTCGTGCTGCCACCCGTCGGCGGTCAGCGACTGCCGGAAGTAGCCGGACCGGTAGTAGAGCCCCACCGCGACCAACGGCACGCCCAGATCGGATGCGGACTTCAGGTGGTCACCGGCGAGGATGCCCAAGCCGCCGGAGTAGTTGGGCAGCACCTCGGCGATGCCGAACTCCATCGAGAAGTAGGCGATGGCGGCCGGCATTTCGGCGCCGTGGTCCTGCTGTTGCTGGTACCACAGCGGGCGGTTGAGGTAATCGTTCAATTCGGCGGTCAGCTCGTCGAGCCGGCGAAGGAAGGTCTCGTCGATCGCCAATTCGTCGAGTCGCGCCGGCTTGACCGCCCCCAGCAACGCCACCGGATCGCAGCCGCATCGCTGCCACAGGTCCGGGTCGATGCTCGCGAAAAGGTCCTGGGTCGGCGTGTCCCATGACCATCGCAAGTTGGTCGAGAGCTGGTCCAGCGCGGTCAAACGCTCGGGAAGGTGAGCACGGACGGTAAACCGGCGGAGGGCTTTCACGCGTCCCTACCTTACTGAGGATTCCGGCCCGCGCACGGCGGCGCGAAAGACCGCTTTTCGTTCGCTTTCCGTGGCGGGGTGTGACCGAAGACTAGGGTGGGTATCGGTTAGTTATCGGGGTCGCAACGATGCTTCCCCGCATAGAAAGTTCCCCACGACAGGAAGTTTCCCGACGAGCGGCGTTCCGCGCGGAGCACACCCCGGACTGGCCGCACACAATCTGGATCGCTCCCGGTGACGATGCGGCCCGCGGCGCGGGGCGCGGAGGAAGCGGGAAAATCGGAACGGAGTGGTGGTGCCCGGTCGTGTCGAGATCGATAACGTCCAGCCGGTCGTTTCCTGTGGCGCGTTTCCCGCGAAAGCCGTGGTCGGCGAGGTCGTGCCGGTCAGCGCCGCGGTGTGGCGGGAAGGCCACGAAGCGGTGGCCGCAACCCTGGTCGTGCGCTACCTCGGGCCGGGCTATCCGCAAGTCACCGAGACCCGGCGGGTCAAAGCGGTTCAGGCTCCGGCAAAGCCGGTGACCGATCGCGACGGCAAGGTCGACCAGCAAAAGGTCAAGCCGCTGGCGCTGCCGATGACGATGGGTCTGGAACCCTATGTGTTCCACGGCCAGTTCACCCCCGACCAGGTGGGGCTGTGGACCTTCCGCGTCGAGGGGTGGGGCGATCCGATCCACACCTGGCGGCACGGGCTGGTCGCCAAACTGGACGCCGGTCAGGGCGAGAAGGAACTGTCCAATGATCTTCTGGTAGGCGCCGGGTTGTTCGAACGCGCCGCGAGTGAGGTGCCGCGCGCCCGGCGCGAACCGCTGCTGGCCGCCGCCGCGGCGCTGCGCACCCCCGGCGACCCGGTCACCCGAACGGCGCTGGCGCTGGGGCCGGAGATCGAGGAAATCCTGGCGGACCACCCGCTGCGCGACTTCGTCACGCGCGGCGAGCAGTACAGCGTCTGGGTGGACCGGCCGTTGGCCAGGTTCGGCTCCTGGTATGAGATGTTTCCCCGCTCGACCGGC
Source organism: Mycobacterium sp. 5-140-3-2 (assembly GCF_035666375.1). Taxonomy (NCBI): domain Bacteria; kingdom Bacillati; phylum Actinomycetota; class Actinomycetes; order Mycobacteriales; family Mycobacteriaceae; genus Mycobacterium; species Mycobacterium sp. 5-140-3-2. The sequence continues at coordinate 1,407,583 of NZ_CP142025.1, read as the reverse complement.
GGATGGGACGCCGACGGCAACCCCGTGCACGGCACATTCGCCACCGCAACCGCCGCGCTCGGGCGCATCGCGGCGATGGGGTTCGACGTCGTCTACCTGCCGCCGATCCATCCGATCGGCAAGGTACATCGCAAGGGGCGCAACAACTCCCCCACCGCCGCTCCGACAGATGTGGGTTCTCCCTGGGCGATCGGCAGCGATGAGGGGGGCCATGACGCCGTCCACCCGGATTTGGGCACCATCGAGGACTTCGACGCGTTCGTCGCCGCGACACGCGAATTGGGCATGGAGGTGGCGCTGGACCTGGCGCTGCAATGCGCGCCGGACCATCCCTGGGCGCGTAACCACCGCAACTGGTTCACCGAATTGCCCGACGGCACCATCGCCTACGCGGAGAACCCGCCCAAGAAGTACCAGGACATCTATCCGATCAACTTCGACAACGACCCGGCCGGCCTCTACGACGAGGTGCTGCGCGTGGTCCGGCACTGGATGGACCACGGCGTCAAGGTCTTTCGCGTCGACAACCCGCACACCAAGCCGCCGGACTTCTGGGCGTGGTTGATCGCCGCGGTCAAGGCCATCGACCCCGACGTGCTGTTTCTCTCCGAGGCCTTCACGCCGCCGGCCCGCCAGTACGGGCTGGCCAAACTGGGCTTCACGCAGTCGTACAGCTACTTCACCTGGCGCACGGCGAAGTGGGAGCTGACCGAATTCGGTAACGAGATCGCCGCTTTGGCCGACTTCCGCCGGCCCAACCTGTTCGTCAACACCCCCGACATCCTGCACGCCATCTTGCAGCACAACGGGCCCGGGATGTTCGCCATCCGTGCGGTGCTGGCCGCGACGATGGGACCGGCCTGGGGCGTGTATTCGGGATACGAGCTGTTCGAGCATCGCGCGGTGCGCGAAGGCAGCGAGGAGTACCTGGACTCCGAGAAGTACGAGTTGCGGCCTCGCGATTTCGCGGGTGCGCTCGCCGAGGGACGCTCGCTTGAGCCATTCATCACGCAGCTCAACGCGATTCGCCGACTCCACCCGGCCCTCGAGCAGCTGCGCACCATCCATTTCCACAGCGTCGACAACGACGCGCTGCTCGCCTACAGCAAGTTCGACCCGGCCACCGGCGACTGCGTGTTGGTGGTGGTGACGCTCAACGCCTTCGGCCCCGAGGAAGCGACCCTGTTTTTGGATATGGCCGCACTGGGTATGGAGCCCTACGAGCGCTTTTGGGTGCGCGACGAGATCACCGGCCAGGAATTCCAATGGGGACAAGCCAATTACGTTCGCATCGATCCCGGGCAGGCGGTCGCGCACATCATCAACATGCCGCGCGTACCGCATGACGCTCGAATGACGCTGCTGCGCAGGCATTGACACCAGACATGAAACGGACCGGAGGCGAAAGGGACATGAGCCAAGCCGACCAACTCGCTCGGACGCACCTGGCGCCCGACCCCGCCGACCTGTCGCGCCTGGTCGCCGGCACGCACCACAACCCGCACGGCGTGCTGGGGGCCCACGAATACGGCGACCACACCGTCATTCGGGCGTACCGGCCCCACGCGGTCGAGGTCGTCGCGATCGTCGGCGACGACCGATTCCCGATGCAGCACGTCGAGTCCGGGCTGTTCGCCGTGGCGCTGCCGTTCACCAACCTGATCGACTATCGGCTCCAGATCACCTACGAGGGCGCCGACCCCTACGTCGTCGCCGACGCCTACCGTTTCCTGCCCACCCTCGGCGAGGTCGACCTTCATCTATTCGCCGAAGGGCGCCACGAGCGCCTCTGGGAAGTCCTTGGCGCGCATCCTCGCTCGTTCACCACGGCCGACGGCGTGGTCAACGGGGTGTCGTTCGCAGTGTGGGCGCCCAACGCCAAGGGCGTCAGCCTGATCGGCGAGTTCAACGGCTGGACCGGCAACGACGCCCCGATGCGGGTGTTGGGCTCCTCGGGCGTGTGGGAGCTGTTCTGGCCCGGCTTCCCGCTCGAGGGGCTGTACAAGTTTCGCGTTCATGGCGCCGACGGAGTGGTCACCGAACGCGCCGACCCCATGGCCTTCGCCACCGAGGTGCCGCCGCACACGGCCTCCCGGGTGACGCGCAGCAAGTACACCTGGGAAGACGCGGACTGGATGACGCAGCGCGCCGGGCGCAACCCGGTGTTCGAGCCGATGAGCACCTACGAGGTTCACCTGGGTTCATGGCGACCCGGGCTCAACTACCGCCAGTTGGCCCGCGAGCTGACGGATTACGTTGTGGAGCACGGATTCACCCACGTCGAGCTGCTCCCGGTCGCCGAACATCCCTTCGCCGGATCCTGGGGATACCAGGTGACGTCGTACTACGCCCCGACGTCCCGGTTCGGCACCCCGGACGAATTCCGGGCCCTGGTCGACGCCCTGCACCAGGCCGGTATCGGCGTGCTGGTGGACTGGGTGCCGGCACACTTCCCGAAGGACGCGTGGGCGCTGGCCCGCTTCGACGGCACCCCGCTTTACGAACATTCCGACCCGCAACGCGGTGAGCAACTCGACTGGGGCACCTACGTTTTCGACTTCGGTCGCCGTGAGGTACGCAACTTCCTGGTGGCCAACGCCTTGTTCTGGCTCGAAGAATTTCACATCGATGGACTACGTGTGGACGCGGTCGCGTCGATGCTGTACCTGGATTACTCCCGCCCCGAAGGCGGCTGGACGCCGAACATCTACGGCGGGCGGGAGAACTTGGAGGCGGTCCAGTTCCTGCAGGAGATGAACGCCACGGCGCACAAGAGCGCCCCGGGCATCGTCACCATCGCCGAGGAGTCGACCTCCTGGCCCGGGGTCACCCGGCCGACAAACCTTGGCGGCCTGGGCTTTTCAATGAAGTGGAACATGGGCTGGATGCATGACACGCTCGACTACATCAGCCGCGATCCGATCTATCGGAGCTATCACCACCACGAGATGACGTTCTCGATGCTTTATGCGTTCAGCGAGAACTACGTGCTGCCGATCAGCCATGACGAGGTGGTCCACGGCAAGGGAACGCTATGGGGACGCATGCCGGGCAACAATCACGTCAAGGCCGCCGGCCTGCGCAGCCTGCTCGCCTACCAGTGGGCGCACCCGGGCAAGCAATTGCTGTTCATGGGCCAGGAATTCGGCCAGCGCGCCGAGTGGTCCGAAGAGCGCGGTCTGGATTGGTGGCAGCTCGACGAGCAGGGATTCTCCAACGGCGTCCTGCGCATGGTGCGCGACATCAACAACATCTACCGCAGCCACCCGGCGCTGTGGAGCCAAGACACCGTGCCCGACGGCTACTCCTGGATCGACGCCAACGACTCGGGCAACAACGTCTTGAGCTTCCTGCGTTACGGCAAGGACGGCTCGGTGATGGCGTGCGTGTTCAATTTCGCCGGTGCCGAGCACGGCGGCTACCGGCTGGGCCTGCCGTCGGCGGGGCGGTGGCGCGAGGTGCTCAACACCGACGCCACCGTCTACAACGGTTCGGGGGTCGGGAACATGGGCGGTGTCGATGCCACCGAAGACCCGTGGCACGGGCGCCCGGCCTCGGCGGTGCTGGTGTTGCCGCCCACGTCGGCGCTGTGGCTGGAACCGGAGTAGGGCCCCTGAACCCATCGCCGAACGTGGACTAGTTGCGCGATTTCGGCGCTGTTGGCGCCAACAACTCGACCTTCGTAGCCGATTTCGCGTCAGTACAGCGCGTTGGCGAGGTTGCGTCGCCCGACGACGACCTCGGGATCGGCCGGGTCGAACAGTTCGAACAGCTCCACCAGGCGGGTGCGCACCAACGCGCGATCATCGCCGGATGTGCTGCGCACCAAGGCGATCAGTCGCTCGAACGCGGCGGCGACCTCTTGGTTGAGGATCTGCACGTCGGCGGCCGCGAGGGCGGCTTCGATGTCGGTCGGCGCCGCGTCGGCGACCGCGACGGCGTCCGGGCGCTGGGCGGTCGCGCGCGTCAGGAACTCGATCTGGCGGATCGCGCCCTTGGCCTCCGCGCTGGCCGGGTTGGCATCCAGGATCGACTGATAGGACGCCTTGGCGGCCTCAAAGTCACCGTCCTCCAGCTGCTGGCGCGCCGCGGCCAGCTCGGGGTCGACGACGTCGGGTTCCGCGGAACCCGTTGCGCCCCTAAGCTTCCCGGCGGTCGCGGAGAGGATTTGGTCCAGCCAGCCGCGCAGTTGCTCGGCCGGCTGCACGCCTTGGAAACTCGAGATCGGCTGCCCGGCCGCCAAGGCCACCACGGTGGGGACGGCGTCGACGCCGAAGATCTGGGCGACCCTGGGCGCGACATCGACATTGACGGAGGTCAGCGACCATTTGCCGTTGTCCTGGCCGGACAGCCCGGACAGCGTGTCGAGGAGCTGGACGCACGCGTCGCTGCGCGGCGACCACAGCAACACGACGACCGGCACTTCCTCGGACCGCAGCAGAACCTCGGCCTCGAAGTTGGCCTCGGTGACCGCGGTGATGCCACCCCCCTCGGTGGTCGGGGGCGTGGGCCCTCCCGGAGCGGCGCCGGGCGACTGGGCGCGCTGCTTGAGACCGGACAGATCGACAGCACCGGTCAGTGCGGGGCCGATGGAAGGTCGCGGACGCGTCACGCCGTCAAGTTTGTCATGCGCGCGGGCTACCGATCCACCCGGTGGCGGCGCCGCTTGGGCACGGCCGGGACGGGGCCGAAAATCCCCTCAAAAAGGGGCGTGATCGGCCCTATGACGAAGATCACAAAATTCTTGCCGCCGCACGGCGCCAGCAACGTCGCGGGGAGCGTCGATCCCTGGCTAACCCGCCCGCAGAACCAGGGCGTCGCCCTGCCCTCCGGCCCCGCAGAGCGCCGCGACGGCGTATCCGGACCCCCGCCGCGCCAATTCCAGGGCCGCATGCAGCGTGATGCGCGCCCCCGACATGCCGATCGGATGCCCGACCGCGATCGCGCCGCCGTTGACGTTGACGATGTCGGGATTCACGCCGAGTTCGCGGGTCGAGGCCAGCGCGACCGCGGCAAACGCCTCGTTGATCTCCACGACATCGAGCTGGTCGACGGAGATGCCCTCGCGGCTGATGGCCTTCTTGATCGCGTTGGCCGGCTGCGACTGCAGGGTGGAGTCCGGACCGGCCACCACCCCGTGCGCGCCGATCTCGGCCAGCCAGCTCAGCCCCAGCTCCTGCGCTTTGGCCTTGCTCATCACCACCACCGCGGCGGCGCCATCGGAGATCTGGGAGGCCGAACCGGCGGTGATGGTGCCATCGCGGCGAAACGCCGGCTTGAGGCCGGCCAGCGACTCGGCCGTGGTGTTGGCGCGGATGCCTTCGTCCTCGGTGAACTGCAGCGGATCACCCTTGCGTTGCGGGATGTTGACCGGCACCACCTCGTCGGTGAAGACGCCGTCCTTCCACGCCGCGGCCGCCTTCTGATGCGACCCGGCAGCGAACTCGTCCTGCTCCTGGCGGGTGAACTTGTCGACGTCGTTGCGCTGTTCGGTGAGCGCGCCCATGGGCTGGTCGGTGAACACGTCATGCAGGCCGTCGTAGGCCATGTGGTCGAGGACCGTGACGTCGCCGTACTTGTAGCCCGAGCGGCTGTCCATCAGCAGGTGCGGCGCCTTGGACATGGACTCCTGGCCGCCGGCGACCACCACGTCGAACTCCCCGGCGCGAATGAGCTGGTCGGCCAGCGCGATGGAGTCGATTCCGGACAGGCACATCTTGTTGATGGTCAGCGCCGGAACGTCCCAGCCGATGCCGGCGGCCACGGCCGCCTGGCGTGCGGGCATCTGGCCCGCCCCGGCCGTCAACACCTGGCCCATGATCACGTAGTCGACCAGCGAACCCGGCTCTTGAACATTTGGGAAGGCCTTCTCCAGCGCGCCGGCGATCGCGATGGCGCCCAGATCGCTGCCCGAGAAATCCTTCAGCGAACCCATCAGCTTGCCGATGGGTGTGCGCGCTCCAGCAACGATCACCGACGTCGTCATGACTCTCTCCTAAGGCCTGCTGGGCGCTCCCCCGACGGCCGATTCGGACTCCCGGAGAAGCGCAATCTTTGCCGCCAGGTTACCGTTATGTGATGACGACCGATCAAGTTGACGCCCGTCAGATCCTGGCCACCTCACTGGTGACGGCGATCGATCACGTCGGCATCGCAGTCGCCGACCTGGACTCCGCCATCGACTGGTACCACGACCACCTCGGCATGATCCTGGTGCACGAGGAAGTCAACGAGGAGCAGGGAATCCGCGAAGCCATGCTGGCGGTGCGGGGCGCCCCGGCGGGCACCGCGCAGATCCAGTTGATGGCCCCGATCGACGAGTCCTCGACGATCGCGAAGTTCCTCGACAAGCGCGGGCCGGGCATTCAGCAGATGGCCGTTCGGGTCAGCGACCTCGACGCCATGGTCGAGCGGCTCCGCGAGCAAGGCGTGCGGTTGATCTACGACGCGCCCCGGCGCGGCACGGCAAACTCCCGGATCAACTTCATCCACCCCAAGGACGGCGGCGGAGTGCTGATCGAGCTCGTCGAACCGGCCGCCTGAAAGCCGGTAGTCAAGACCACTTCCTGGTGGGACCGCGGGTGGCGCGGTGCGCCCAGCACGGCGTGTGCCAATGCCGGCGGTCCTCGACGTGACCCGCGCCTGTCCCGGACACCGAATCGATCGGCCACACCACCAAATGAGCTGAGCCGGAGCGGATTTCGTGATCACAGCCCGGGCAGCGATAGGTCTTGACCGCTCGGGCCGCCGCGACGGGACGGACCTCGTACTCGTGTCCGTCGGGCCCGACCTCCACCCGGCGCAGCAGCGGCGCCGACGGCCGCTGCCTGCGTGGCGGTGGGCGGCGCCGAGGCATGCGATCAGTCTAGTGACGGGCTTCAGAACAGCCGGTACTCGTCGTTGTCCATGCCCCGCATCTTGTCGTAATCCAATGTCACACAACGGATCCCGCGATCGACGGCCAGGGTGCGCGCCTGCGGCTTGATCTGCTGCGCCGCGAAGACCCCTTGCACCGGCGCCAGCAGGCTGTCCCGGTTGAGCAGCTCGAGGTAGCGGGTGAGCTGCTCGACGCCGTCGATCTCGCCGCGCCGCTTGATCTCCACCGCCACCGAGCCGCCGCGTTCGTCGCGGCACAGCAGATCGACGGGGCCGATGGCGGTCATGTACTCGCGACGCACCAGCGTGTACCCCTCGCCGAGCAGCTGGACGTGCTCGGCGAGCAGCGCCTGCAGGTGCGCTTCGACGCCGTCCTTGACCAGCCCCGGGTCCACGCCGAGATCGTGGCTGGAGTCGTGTTCGATCTCCTCGACGGTGATGCGCAGTTGTTCGCCCGCCTTGTTTTCGACAACCCACACCGGGGGGTCACCGGCCTGCTCGCTCAGCCAGCACGGCGGGCTCATCCAATTCAGCGGTTTGTAGGCGCGGTCGTCGGCGTGCACACTGACCGATCCGTCGGCCTTGAACAGCAACAGCCTGCGCGCGGAGGGCAGGTGCGCGGTGAGCCGGCCGACGTAGTCCACGGTGCATTGAGCGATCACTAGACGCACCCGACTCACCTTAGAGCGTGGCCGACAAATTAGGCTGACGCCACCATGTCGGCCAACACGTCCTTGGCACAACGAATAGGCCGGGTGCTCGAGCGCGTCACCCGTCAGAGCGGCCGTCTGCCAGAGACGCCGGCGTACGGCTCCCTGCTGCTCGGTCGGGTGTCGGAAAGCCAGGGCCGCCGCCGGGTGCGCATCCAGATCATCATGACGGTGCTGGTGCTGGGCGCGAACCTGATCGGCATCGCCGTCGCGCTGTTTTTGGTGACGGTCGCCATCCCGGTGCCGAGCGTGTTCGACGACGCGCCGGCGTGGATCACGTTCGGTGCCTCCCCGGCCTACATCGTGGCGGCCTCGGCGTGGGGCACGTACTGGATCACCCGCCGGACCGTGATCGCCCTGCGCTGGGCGATCGAAGAGCGCGAGCCGACTCCAGAGGACGAGCGCAACACCTTTGTCGCGCCGTGGCGCATCGCCCTCGTCGACCTCGTCTTGTGGGGCGTCGGGACGATACTGCTGACGACGCTGTACGGCATGGTCAACACGCTCTTCATTCCGCGATTCCTGCTCGTCGTGAGCTTTGGCGGGGTGGTGGTCGCCACCGCTAGTTACCTGCTCGCGGAGTTCGCGCTGCGGCCCGTCGCCGCCCAGGCGCTCGAGGCCGGTCCACCGCCACGACGGTTCGCGGCGGGCATCATGGGCCGCACGATGGTCGTCTGGTTCCTCGGTTCGGCCGTGCCCGTCATCGGGATCATGATGCTCGCTCTGTTCGAGCTCGTGCTGCGCAATCTGACCCAGACGCAGTTCGCGGTGGCCGTGTTGATCGTGTCGATGGCTCCGTTGATCTTCGGGTGCGTCCTGATGTGGATCCTGGCCTGGCTCACCGCGACACCGGTGCGGGTGGTCCGTGCGGCGCTGGCGCGCGTCGAGCGCGGCGATCTGCGGGGGGACCTCGTGGTGTTCGACGGTACCGAACTCGGTGAGCTGCAACGCGGCTTCAACACGATGGTCGACGGCCTGCGGGAGCGGGAACGCGTCCGCGACCTCTTCGGCCGCCACGTCGGGCGTGAGGTGGCGCTGGCCGCGGAACGCGAACGGCCGAAGCTGGGCGGCGAAGAACGCCACGTCGCGGTCGTCTTCATCGACATCGTCGGGTCGACGCAGCTGGTGACGAGCCAGCCGCCGGCCGAAGTCGTTGCGGTGCTGAACCGTTTCTTCGCGATCGTCGTCGAGGAGGTCGACCGCTACTGCGGGCTGGTCAACAAATTCGAAGGCGACGCGACGCTGGCCATCTTCGGCGCGCCCAACCGCCTGGACAGTCCCGAAGATGCGGCGCTGGCCGCCGCGCGGTGTATCGCCGAGCGCCTGGCGGACGAGATGTCCGACCTCGAGGCCGGGATCGGCGTGGCCGCGGGCCAGGTCGTCGCCGGAAATGTCGGCGCCAAAGAACGATTCGAATACACCGTCATCGGGGAGCCGGTCAACGAGGCGGCGCGGCTGTGCGAGCTCGCCAAGTCACACACCAACCGTCTGCTCGCGACGGCCGACGCCATCGAGGGCGCAAGCGAAAACGAGCGGGCCCGTTGGTCATTGGGCGAAACGGTCACCCTGCGCGGGCACGAGCGCCCCACCCGTTTGGCGTCGCTCGTCGACGCCCCTTCATCCGCTCAGTAGGGCTTCGGCGGGCTCAGACCGCCACCTGGCGGTGGCGACTCTGGTTGCCGCCGCACCGTTTGGCTTCATACATCGCGGTGTCGGCCTGGGCGACCAATTGGTGGAACGCGTGCTCGGCATAGTCCGAGACGACGCTGCGCAACGCGAGGGTGGCGATCCCGACGCTGGCGGTCACCGATGCGTTCATCGCGGCTATCGCGTCACAGAGCTGTCGGCCCCACTCTGGCAGCTGGTCCGCGGTGACGATGTCGGCGACCAGGAACTCCTCCCCGCCGACGCGGCCGACGATCGCGGTCTCTCCGCAGGCGGTCGTCAGGGTGCCGGCCACCTCGATGAGCGCCTCATCGCCGGCCGCGTGCCCGCGGGTGTCGTTGAGCTCTTTGAAGCGGTCCAGATCGACCATGGCCACCGCCAAGAACATGTGATGCGCGCCCGCGAGCATCCGGCCGACTATCTCCCTGTCGCAGGCTCGCCGGTTCAGCAGGCCGGTCAGCGGATCGCGGTTGGCACGCGAGAGATCAACCCACAGGGCGCGCACCACGACCTGGATGGCGAGCGGAACGACCACGTTGAGTTCCAGAACCAGGAAGTAGCCGGTGAAGGCCAACACTGCTTGCCCCTCGGCGGCCAGACGCACCGCCTGCCAGGCCCCGATCGCGCTGGCCACGCCGAGGTTCAGCGCCATGAGCCTGGTGGTGTGGAAGAACGCGATGTAGCCGCCGGTCACCGAGAGCGCCGAGCAGGACATCAGCCCGACGAGCGGCTGGGGCTGCCACAGACAGCCGCCGCCAATGGATACGCAGCCGGTCATGATGTAGAAGATCGACTGGCGCCGGGTGGGCCATCCGCTCAACCACAGCACCGCCATGCCCAGTCCGATCACGGCGGACACGACCGAAACCGTCAGCGCCACATGGGGATACAACGGCTCGGGGCCCCAGTACACATTGACGGGCACCAGCACCAACGAGGACGCCACGACAGCCAACACCCTGCGGGTGTTGGTGCTCAGCCCGTGCGCTTGCAAATAACCTGTCAGCCAATCGAAGTGGTCGTCCTGCCCCCACCACGTCGCCAGCCGCTTCATCGGTTCGCCTTTCCCCGAACTCACTCACCCCGTCGGGTCACGCCGTCAGAGCCGGCGAGTTGGGTCACAGTAAATACCATCGCGTGCGGGAAGTACCTCGAATCGACAAGAAAGCCGCTCCGACGTGAGGCCAACCGACACCGATGCGTGCCCGCCCACCACGATGTCGCTTTCCCGCTAGTTTTGTCGGTGCCCGGGTGTAAGTCTGGAAGCGTGCACGACGATTTCGACCGCTGCTACCGCGCCGTCCAGTCCAAGGACGCCCGGTTCGACGGCTGGTTCGTCACCGCGGTGCTGACCACCCGGATCTACTGCCGGCCCAGCTGCCCGGTGCGGCCGCCGTTCGCCCGCAACGTGCGGTTCTACCCCACCGCGGCGGGCGCCCAGCGGGCCGGCTTTCGGGCCTGCAAACGGTGCCGTCCCGATGCCTCTCCGGGTTCCCCCGAATGGAACGTGCGCGGTGACGTGGTGGCGCGCACGATGCGGCTGATCGCCGACGGCACCGTGGACCGCGACGGTGTGGGTGGTCTGGCCGCCCACCTCGGTTACACCACTCGCCAGCTCGAACGGCTCCTGCAGGCCGAGGTCGGCGCCGGCCCGCTGGCACTGGCCCGGGCGCAGCGCGCCCAGACCGCCCGCGTGTTGATCGAGACGACGGACCTGCCGTTCGGCGACGTCGCATTCGCCGCGGGCTTTTCCAGCATCCGTCAGTTCAACGACACCGTGCGATCGGTGTTCGAAGGCACACCGAGCGCCCTGCGCCGGCGCGCGGCCGCCCGTACCGCGTCCGAGGACAATTCGCCTGGCACCGTGTGCCTTCGGCTCCCGGTGCGCACACCCTTCGCCTACGAGGGCGTCTTCGGCCATCTCGCGGCCGGCGCCGTTCCCGGTTGCGAGGAGGTCCGCGATGGCGGGTACCGACGCAGCTTGCGCCTTCCGTTCGGCAACGCCATCGTGAACCTGACGCCCGCCGTCGACCATGTCCGTTGCGTCCTCGTGCTCGACGATTTCCGCGATCTGACCACGGCGATCGCCCGCTGCCGGCGGCTGCTGGACCTCGACGCGGACCCGGAGGCGGTCGACGAAGCGCTGGGCGCGGACGCCGGACTGCGACCCGTCGTGGCCAAGGCGCCCGGGCAGCGCATTCCGCGCACCGTCGACGAAGCCGAACTCGCGGTGCGCGCAGTGCTCGGGCAGCAGGTGTCGACCAGGGCCGCGAGCACCCATGCCGGGCGGCTGGTCGCCGCGTACGGACGGCCGGTCAACGACGCCGAGGGAACGTTGACCCACACCTTCCCCTCGGTCGAGGAGCTCGCCGAGATCGATCCCGTCCATCTGGCGGTGCCCAAGGCCCGCCGCCGCACGCTGAGCGCATTGGTTGCCGGCCTCGCCGACGGCAGCATCGTGCTGGACACCGGATGCGACTGGGACAGTGCCCGCAGACAGTTGCTCGCGCTGCCCGGGGTGGGCCCCTGGACCGCGGAAGTGATCGCGATGCGCGGCCTTGGCGACCCCGACGCCTTCCCCGCCAGCGACCTCGGGCTGCGCCTGGCCGCCAAACAGCTGGGATTGCCGTCCGACGAACGCTCCCTCGTGGAACGCGGCGCCCGTTGGCGCCCCTGGCGTTCCTATGCCACCCAATATCTTTGGACCACTCTCGAGCATCCCGTAAACCATTGGCCGCCACAGGAGGTCGCATGATCGAGTACCGCACCATCGACAGCCCCATCGGATTGCTGACCCTGGCCGGTCGCGGCTCCGTATTGACGAACCTACGGATGGTCGACCAGACCTATGAGCCGAGCCGCGCCGGCTGGTCGCCGAACCCGCGGGCGTTCGGCGCCGCCGTCGAGCAGCTGGCCGCCTATTTCGCCGGCGAGCGCACCGACTTCGATTTCGAGTTCGACCTGCACGGCTCCGAGTTCCAGCGGCGCGTATGGAAGGCGTTGCTGACGATTCCCTATGGGGAGACGAGGTCATACGGATGGATCGCCGAGCAGATCGGCGCTCCGGGGTCCGCGCGCGCCGTGGGATTGGCCAACGGGCACAATCCGATCGCGATCGTGGTGCCCTGCCACCGGGTGATCGGCTCGAACGGCAGCCTCACCGGCTACGGCGGCGGCCTGCAGCGCAAGCGCGCCCTGCTGGATCTGGAAAAGACCCACAGTTGCGCAACGCTGTTCGACTGACCGCCGGCGGTGGTCGCGTTTCTTTTGCGAGGTCCGTCGTACGACGCTATCGTCCATATTTGTGGACGACAGTGCGAAGGATCCGGCGGTGGTGCTGCCGTATCTGGTCGGGAGACCCCTGGCGGCCACCGAGGTCTACGAAGCGTTCGGCTACCGCAAGTCCGCGTACTACAAGGCGGCTCGCGAGGGCAGGCTGATCACCGCCGACAACCTGATCAGGGCGGCCAAGTATTTGGGGTTGAACCCGGTCGACCTGCAGGTCCGCTACGGTCTGATCGACCCTGACTCGGTCACCGAGTACCTGGAGTCCCAGACCGGCCCGCCCAGGCTGCGCGACCTTCGCCCCGATCCCAACAGTCCGCCCGTCTGAGCGGCACTGCCGGACCGTTTGGATGATCAAAACCGCACTCATCGTCGTCACCTTGGCCGCCCTTCTGTGCAGCCTGTGGATCCGGCGTTACACGTGGCGCTCCCGATGGGAGGCCGGCGCCACCCGCAACATCGCACTGCATGGCTGCGCGGTGCTGCTGATGTCGCACTGGGCCGCGGCCGCGCTCGGACCCCCGCTGCACCGCGTCTTCGGGCTGTGGAACGTGCAACACCTGCTCGGACACATCTGCTGGATCTTCGCGGTGACGGCGATCATCCGCCATGGGCTCATCCGCCTGGTCGACGAAGCCCACGAGAGCGAGCTGTTGCGCAAGCACGTCACGCGCCCGCTACGCATCGCGGTTCCGCTGCTGGTGGTTCTGTTCGTCATCGCCGACGAGGGCCATCACCTCGACTTCTTCGCGGCCCCCGCCGACTTCTGGCTGCTGGCTTACTGGCTGGTCCTGGGCGCCCTGATGATCTACCTGCTCTCCTACGCCGGGCGAGTGCTGCTGATCCTGCGGACGGATCCCCGCTCAACGACGACCGTCGACCTCTACCTGATCTCGGCGGGATTCGGGGTGGCGGCGAGCGTGATTCAAATCGGCACCGCCTGGGCGGGCACGGACATCGCCTTGCCCGTCTGGTTGTGCGCCTGCCTGAGCGCCATCGGCTTCGCCTACGGATCCGCGCGATCGTGGCAGGCCAAGGTGGCCTGGTTCACGTCCGGCAAGTAGGCCATCCGGCGCCTTCGGCGACCTGAGCGTTTATCCGCCCACCACGTGCCGGGCTACCACCATCGGGCGGAACCCGTAACGCTGCCCGACGATCTTGCCCCCGGCCCCCCGGCCCGTGCCCGACAGCGGGATGCCGCGGAGCAACCCGCTTCCCTTGGCTTCGGCGCCGGCGCCGACGGTGCTGACCGCCGGCGCGGCTGTGTCCGCGCTTGTCGCCGGAGCCGCGGCGGCCCAACTCTGCGGCACCGACAAGTGACCCACCGTGGCCGCCCTGCCCAGACCCGCCGTCACGGGCGAGGACGCACCCGAGGACACCGGGCCACCGCCGAGCGTTCCTCCCACACCGCGCAAGGTGGCCGCGGCCGTCGCGGCTTTGCCGTCACCGGCGGCCGGCATCACGCCTTCCCAGATCTTCATCATGTGCTCCCAGTCGCCCGCGTGGTTGTAGGCCATACCAAGGTGGTTGGTATACAACGAGGTCAACTTTTTCCAGGACTCCGATGCCGACGATTCGGATGCCCCTGACGAGCCTTCCACCACTGCGCTGGAGACCAACGTTGGGTTTGCTAATCCGGAGGTGGAGGCACCGGGTTGCGTGCTTGTTTCGGCCGCCGTGTCGGCGGCATGGGCGACCGCGGCCGCTTGACCGCCCTCCCCCGCCGGGTTGGTGGTGGAGGGCGGCTGGTCGAACGGGGGCAACGCCGAGGCGCCGGCCGACGCCGCGGCGTAGCCATACATCGCGGCCGCGTCCTGGGCCCACATCTCGGCGTAGTGGGTCTCGGTGGCCGCGATCGCGGGCAGGTTCTGGCCGAAGAAATTCGTTGCGATCAGCATCATCAACTGGGCGCGGTTGGCCGCGATCACCGGTGGCGGAACCGTCATCGCGAACGCCGCCTCGTAGGCCCCCGCGGCGGCCTTCGCCTGGACCGCCGTCTGTTCGGCCTGTGCGGCGGTCGCGGTGAGCCACGCCACGTAGGGGGCCGAGGCGGCGGCCATCGTCGCCGACGCCGGACCCAGCCACGCGCCGGTGAGTTCGGCGATCAACGAACCGTAGGAGGCTGCGGTGGTGTACAGCTCGATGGCCAACCCGTCCCAGGCTGCGGCGGCCGCCAGCATAGGCCCCGAACCCGCACCGACGTACATCCGCCCGGAGTTGACCTCCGGCGGAAGCGCCCCGTAATCCACTAAGTGGTCCCCTCGTCTTGTCGGCGACGGCTGTCGCACGCGCGCCGACGCCCCCCGAAACTGTGGTCAGATACTTGTGCGCGGGTACCGTCCAGCGCAGCCGCCGGCGTCGGCCGTCGAATCACGAACGCGATGCCGATCCTCGGGCACGGCGGTCATCTCTTATGAGTGGACGTTTGTACACATATGTGATCGTAAGAACATATATGTACATATGAGTTCACAGATATGAACTGAATCTAGCTGAA
The DNA here is from genome assembly GCF_035666375.1 of Mycobacterium sp. 5-140-3-2. NCBI lineage: Bacteria > Bacillati > Actinomycetota > Actinomycetes > Mycobacteriales > Mycobacteriaceae > Mycobacterium > Mycobacterium sp. 5-140-3-2. The sequence continues at coordinate 1,392,550 of NZ_CP142025.1, read as the reverse complement.
AATGAACACTTGTCTTTAGCAATACACTATTGGGCGCGCAGCCCTTAACCTCGCGGTGGAGCGGCTTTCAGCGGCCGTTCAGCACCGTTGAATCGGAACCAGCGAGGAGAGAATCACCGTGTCGTTCGTGACCACCCAGCCCGAAGCGTTAACCGCCGCAGCCCAGAACTTGGCTGCCATCGGCTCGGCGCTGGCCGCACAGAATGCAGCGGCATCGGCGCCGACGATGGGAGTGGTACCCGCGGCAACCGATGAGGTCTCCGTGCTGGTTGCCGCGCAGTTCGCCACGCACGCCCAGATGTATCAGACCGTCTGCGCCCAGGCCACGGTGATTCACGACAGCTTCGTGAGAATGCTGCACTTCGGCGCCGGCTCATATGCGGCAACCGAAGCCATCAACGCCGCCGCGTCCAGCTGAGGCGGGTGCGACGTGCTGGATTTCGGAGCGTTACCCCCGGAGATCCATTCGGAGCGCATGTATTCCGGCCCGGGCTCGGCCTCGATGATGGCCGCCGCGTGGGCCTGGAATCTGCTGGCTGCGGAGTTGGATTCCGCGGCCAACGACTACGACAGGATCATCACGCAACTGGTGAGCGAAGAGTGGATGGGCCCCGCCTCGGCCCAGATGGCCGAGGCCGCCAAACCCTATGTGGCGTGGATGCGCACCACCGCCGTGCAGGCCGAACAGGCCGCCGTTTCGGCCAGGGCCGCGGCGGGCGCCTACGAAGCGGCGTTTGCCGCCACGGTGCCCCCACCGCTGATCGAAGCCAACCGCGCCCAACTCGTCCAGGCGGTGTCGACCAATGTCCTGGGCCAAAACACGCCGCTGATCGTTCAGCTCGAGACGCAATACGCCGAAATGTGGGCGCAAGACGCTACGGCGATGTACGGCTACGCGGGTCAGGCCGCGCCGGTCACCCAGGTGACACCGTTCACCCGGCCGGCGGAGACCACCAATCCGGCCGGCGAGGCCATGCAGGCGGCCTCGGTCGCTCAGGCGGCCGGCACCTCGGCCGGGGCGGAGTCGGCACAATCACAGTTGCTGTCCTCGGTACCGCCCACACTGCAGGCACTCTCGTCGCCCGCGGCGGCGAACACGGAACTGCCGCCGATCACCGACGTGCTGGAACAGAACCCCGTGTTCGACATGTGGGCCGAATACGCCAGCCCTGCCCAGAACACCCTCGCGATGATGTATCGCGTTACCGGGATGTCGACCCACTTCCTATCGCTCTCAAAGGGTTTGGCTCCCGCAGCCAAGGCCGCCAGTGAGGGAGCGAAGGCCGCCGCGAGCCTGCCCGCCGTGGGCGCATCGCTGCGCGGGCTGGCCGGTGGCGGCGGCGCCATATCGGCGACTTTGGCTTCTGCGGCGCCGGTCGGCGGCCTCTCCGTGCCCCCCGCCTGGACCTCCGCGGCGGGCCCGGCGGTCGCCTCCGGAGCCTCGTCGATTCCGGTCAGCCGCTTCATCACCACTCCCGAGACATCGGGACCCGGAAACCTGTTGGGCGGTATGCCGCTGGCGGGTGTCGGCGGGGGTTCGACCGGCGCCGGCCCGCGCTACGGGATCCGCCCGACGGTGATGGCCCGCCCGCCGTTTGCCGGCTAGCCGAGCAACAACGTCCCGAGCAATCGGGTCGAGATCCGGCTCAGCGCACCGCCGTTGGCATCGCGGAGGGCGCTGCACCCGGCTCGGCCGTGGCCCGTCGACCGCGCGTACCGCGTCGCCGGCTTACGGACACGGGACGCTGCGATCCCGCATGCCGGTGTAAATCCCTGTGCGCCAGTGGTTTTGGCTACGAATGCAAAAACACCCCCGTTGCCGGGGGTGTTTTTGTGTATGTTCGGCGGTGTCCTACTTTTCCACCCGTATGGGCAGTATCATCGGCGCTGACAGGCTTAGCTTCCGGGTTCGGAATGGGACCGGGCGTTTCCCTGTCGCTGTGGCCGCCGTAACTCTATTTAAATTTGTTTGGTGGGGGGTGCGGTGTTCAAGCTTCCAGCGGCAAAATGCCGCCGAAATGGACTGTGGTTGCGATTGTGTGTTGGTAAGTTTTCGGCCGGTTAGTGCCAGTTCCCTGCACTCATTGCTGAGCTTCCAGGTCTGGCCTATCGAACCCGTGGTCTGCGGGGGGCCTTATCCCTCTAAAAGGGTGAGAAACCTGATCTTGGAGAAGGTTTCCCGCTTAGATGCTTTCAGCGGTTATCCTGTCCGAACGTGGCTATCCAGCCGTGCTCCTGGTGGAACAACTGGTATACCAGAGGTTCGTCCGTCCCGGTCCTCTCGTACTAGGGACAGGTTTCCTCAAGTTTCTGACGCGCGCGGCGGATAGAGACCGAACTGTCTCACGACGTTCTAAACCCAGCTCGCGTGCCGCTTTAATGGGCGAACAGCCCAACCCTTGGGACCTGCTCCAGCCCCAGGATGCGACGAGCCGACATCGAGGTGCCAAACCATCCCGTCGATATGGACTCTTGGGGAAGATCAGCCTGTTATCCCCGGGGTACCTTTTATCCGTTGAGCGACACCCCTTCCACTCGGGGGTGCCGGATCACTAGTCCCGACTTTCGTCCCTGCTTGACTTGTAAGTCTCGCAGTCAAGCTCCCTTGTGCACTTACACTCGTCACCTGATTGCCGTCCAGGTTGAGGGAACCTTTGGGCGCCTCCGTTACATTTTAGGAGGCAACCGCCCCAGTTAAACTACCCGCCAGGCACTGTCCGTGAACCCGATAAGGGTTCGACGTTAGGTGTCCAATACGATCAGAGTGGTATTTCAACAACGACTCCATACAAACTGGCGTCTGTATTTCACAGTCTCCCACCTATCCTACACAAACCGTACCGAACACCAATACCAAGTTGTAGTGAAGGTCCCGGGGTCTCTTCGTCCTGCCGCGCGTAACGAGCATCTTTACTCGTAGTGCAATTTCGCCGAGTCTATGGTTGAGACAGTTGGGAAGTCGTTACGCCATTCGTGCAGGTCGGAACTTACCCGACAAGGAATTTCGCTACCTTAGGATGGTTATAGTTACCACCGCCGTTTACTGGGGCTTAAATTCTCCGCTTCACCTTACGGTTAACGGGTCCTCTTAACCTTCCAGCACCGGGCAGGCGTCAGTCCGTATACATCGTCTTGCGACTTCGCACGGACCTGTGTTTTTAGTAAACAGTCGCTACCCACTGGTTTCTGCGGCCGGATCCCGCTCCCACCGCAAGGGTGTTCACGGTATTCCGGCCCCCCTTCTCCCGAAGTTACGGGGGCATTTTGCCGAGTTCCTTAACCATAGTTATCTCGTACGCCTTGGTATTCTCTACCTGACCACCTGTGTTGGTTTGGGGTACGGGCCGTGTATGTGCTCGCTAGAGGCTTTTCTTGGCAGCAGAGGATCACCGAATTCACCTCAATCGGCTATGCATCACCTCTCAGGATTAATGAGCGACGGATTTGCCTATCGCTCTCCCTACAGGCTTGCCCCAGTATTACCACTGACTGGTACGGCTACCTTCCTGCGTCACCCCATCGCTTGACTACTACCAGCGAAGGTCCCACGCAGCCCCGAAACTCCATGCCCCCGAAGGGGAATGGTCGATCCGGTTTTGGGTGGTTAGTACCGCTGATTCATCAGGGACGCCCATACACGGGTACGGGAATATCAACCCGTTGTCCATCGACTACGCCTGTCGGCCTCGCCTTAGGTCCCGACTCACCCTGGGCGGACTGGCCTGGCCCAGGAACCCTTGGTCTTACGGCGGGCAAGGTTCTCACTTGCCTTATCGCTACTCATGCCTGCATTCTCACTCCCCCACCCTCCACCACCGGTCACCCGGAGGCTTCGCTGAATGAGGGACGCTCCCCTACCCACATCCACGTAAACGTGAATGTGCCGCGGCTTCGGCGGTGTGCTTGAGCCCCGCTACATTATCGGCGCATAATCACTTGACCAGTGAGCTATTACGCACTCTTTCAAGGGTGGCTGCTTCTAAGCCAACCTCCTGGTTGTCTCTGCGACTACACATCCTTTTCCACTTAGCACACGCTTAGGGGCCTTAGCCGGCGATCTGGGCTGTTTCCCTTTCGACGTACGGAGCTTATCCCCCGCCGTCTCACTGCCACGCTTTACACCACGGCATTCGGAGTTTGGCTGACGTCAGTAACCTAGTAGGGCCCATCGGCCATCCAGTAGCTCTACCTCCGTGGTGAACCACGCAACGCTGCACCTAAATGCATTTCGGGGAGAACCAGCTATCACGGAGTTTGATTGGCCTTTCACCCCTACCCACAGCTCATCCCCTCAGTCTTCAACCTAAGTGGGTTCGGGCCTCCACGCGGTCTTACCCGCGCTTCACCCTGGCCATGGGTAGATCACTCCGCTTCGGGTCCAGAACACGCCACTACACCCCAAAGGGGATGCGCCCTATTCAGACTCGCTTTCGCTGCGGCTACCCCGCACGGGTTAACCTCGCGACGTGTCCCTGACTCGCAGGCTCATTCTTCAAAAGGCACGCCATCACCCCACAAGGAGGCTCTGACGGATTGTAGGCACACGGTTTCAGGTACTATTTCACTCCCCTCCCGGGGTACTTTTCACCATTCCCTCACGGTACTAATCCGCTATCGGTCATCGAGAAGTATTTAGGCTTACCGGGTGGTCCCGGCAGATTCACAGCAGATTCCACGGGCCCGCTGCTACTCGGGAATTGATACAAGGTAGGTGACGGGTTTTCGCGTACCGGGCTCTCACCGTCTACGGCAGACCATCCCAGGCCACTTCCGCTAACCACGACACTTTCTGACTACCCCTCAGCCAGGTAGAGCTGAGATGTATCCTCCCACAACCCCGCACACACAACCCCTACCCGGTATCACATGCGTGCGGTTTAGCCTGTTCCGCGTTCGCTCGCCACTACTTACGGAATCACAATTGTTTTCTTCTCCTACGGGTACTGAGATGTTTCACTTCCCCGCGTTCCCTCCCGCACCCTATATATTCAGATGCGGGTAACACGACATCACTCGTGCTGGGTTTCCCCATTCGGAAATCCTCGGATCAATGCTCGGTTGACAGCTCCCCGAGGCATATCGCAGCCTCCCACGTCCTTCATCGGCTCTCGATGCCAAGGCATCCACCATGCGCCCTTAAACACTTACTTACACACAAAAACTAAAGAAGAAATTACACATTTCGACGAACGCATCAGCCCTAAGGACTATGCGCTCATCTAGATGCTCGCAACCACTATCCAATACTCAAACACCACACCCCACCACCAAGATGGAGGGACTCCACACGGATCGACCGAGTGTTGTCTCAGGGCCCAATAGTGTGTCTGGCAATCATTTGCTGTTGTGCACCCGGCCCCCGTCCACTACAGACGGGAACCCCTCACGGCTCGCACCCCACCAATTGGAGTGCTTTTCGTGGTGCTCCTTAGAAAGGAGGTGATCCAGCCGCACCTTCCGGTACGGCTACCTTGTTACGACTTCGTCCCAATCGCCGATCCCACCTTCGACAGCTCCCTCCCAAGGGTTAGGCCACTGGCTTCGGGTGTTACCGACTTTCATGACGTGACGGGCGGTGTGTACAAGGCCCGGGAACGTATTCACCGCAGCGTTGCTGATCTGCGATTACTAGCGACTCCGACTTCATGGGGTCGAGTTGCAGACCCCAATCCGAACTGAGACCGGCTTTAAAAGGATTCGCTTAACCTTGCGGCATCGCAGCCCTTTGTACCGGCCATTGTAGCATGTGTGAAGCCCTGGACATAAGGGGCATGATGACTTGACGTCATCCCCACCTTCCTCCGAGTTGACCCCGGCAGTCTCTCACGAGTCCCCGGCATTACCCGCTGGCAACATGAGACAAGGGTTGCGCTCGTTGCGGGACTTAACCCAACATCTCACGACACGAGCTGACGACAGCCATGCACCACCTGCACACAGGCCACAAGGGAACGCCTATCTCTAGACGCGTCCTGTGCATGTCAAACCCAGGTAAGGTTCTTCGCGTTGCATCGAATTAATCCACATGCTCCGCCGCTTGTGCGGGCCCCCGTCAATTCCTTTGAGTTTTAGCCTTGCGGCCGTACTCCCCAGGCGGGGTACTTAATGCGTTAGCTACGGCACGGATCCCAAGGAAGGAAACCCACACCTAGTACCCACCGTTTACGGCGTGGACTACCAGGGTATCTAATCCTGTTCGCTCCCCACGCTTTCGCTCCTCAGCGTCAGTTACTGCCCAGAGACCCGCCTTCGCCACCGGTGTTCCTCCTGATATCTGCGCATTCCACCGCTACACCAGGAATTCCAGTCTCCCCTGCAGTACTCTAGTCTGCCCGTATCGCCCGCACGCTCACAGTTAAGCCGTGAGATTTCACGAACAACGCGACAAACCACCTACGAGCTCTTTACGCCCAGTAATTCCGGACAACGCTCGCACCCTACGTATTACCGCGGCTGCTGGCACGTAGTTGGCCGGTGCTTCTTCTCCACCTACCGTCAATCCGAGAAAACCCGGACCTTCGTCGATGGTGAAAGAGGTTTACAACCCGAAGGCCGTCATCCCCCACGCGGCGTCGCTGCATCAGGCTTGCGCCCATTGTGCAATATTCCCCACTGCTGCCTCCCGTAGGAGTCTGGGCCGTATCTCAGTCCCAGTGTGGCCGGACACCCTCTCAGGCCGGCTACCCGTCGTCGCCTTGGTAGGCCATCACCCCACCAACAAGCTGATAGGCCGCGGGCCCATCCCACACCGCAAAAGCTTTCCACCTAAAGACATGCGCCTAAAGGTCCTATCCGGTATTAGACCCAGTTTCCCAGGCTTATCCCGAAGTGCAGGGCAGATTGCCCACGTGTTACTCACCCGTTCGCCACTCGAGTACCCCCGAAGGGGCCTTTCCGTTCGACTTGCATGTGTTAAGCACGCCGCCAGCGTTCGTCCTGAGCCAGGATCAAACTCTCCAAACAAAAACTCCTCGATGAACGAGGTGAATTTCAAATCAGAGATACCTGACAAGACACCAAATAACTGGCATCAAAAATTGCCATACCCACACACGGGGAGTGCTAGGTATGGCCAAAAAAACAACAACAAATAAAAAGACCAAACACACTATTGAGTTCTCAAACAACACTTGTTTCGCCCGTTTTGGGGCAACCCTGCCAGCTTAATACAAGTCCGGCAGTGGAGTCAACTCCCAGTTTTGGTCTTCCAGAGACCGAGTCGGGAGCAGCCGTGCCAGGCTAGTACCAATCCAGCGAGGGAGTCAAGGCCCCGCTCTCGTCCACCTTCGCGTCGGTGATCGCGCTTGTGGGGCACTGACTTTGGTTACTCTACCCGCTCGATCTCCGCTCCCAAAATCGCCAGGTTTTCCACGAACAACGGGTAGCCGCGATCGATGTGGAAGACGTCGTGAACCTCGGTGTCGCCGTCGGCGACGAGCCCCGCCAACACCAGGCCGGCGCCGGCCCGGATGTCCGAACACCACACCGGCGCGCTCGACAATTGCGGCAGCCCACGCACGACGGCATGGTGCCCGTCGGTGCGGGCGTCGGCGCCCAGCCGGATCATTTCCTCGACGAAACGAAAGCGCGCCTCGAATACGTTCTCGGTGATCATCGACGTGCCATCGGCGATCGACGCCAGCGCGATCGCCATGGGCTGCAGGTCGGTGGGAAACCCGGGAAACGGCAGGGTCGCGACATTGACGGCCTTCGGGCGCTCGTACTGGGCCACCCGGAAGCTGCTTTCCGTTTGGGTGACGGTGGCGCCGGCGTCGTGCAGCTTGTGCAGCACCACCTGCAGGTGCGCCGGGTCGACACCGGTGACCGAGATGTCTCCGCGGGTCATCGCGGCGGCGATGCCCCACGTGGCGGCGACGATGCGATCCCCGATGACGCGGTGTTCGGTCGGGTGCAGCCGCGGGACGCCGGTGATGGTCATCGTCGGCGAACCGGCGCCTTCGACCTGCGCGCCCATCTGGTTCAACATCGTGCAGAGGTCGACGACGTCGGGTTCGCGCGCGGCGTTGTGGATCGTGGTCACGCCTTCGGCCACGACCGCGGCCATCAGGATGTTCTCGGTGGCGCCCACCGACGGAAACTCCAACTGAATCTCCGCGCCGCGCAACGTATCAGCCTGCGCCACGACGCATCCGTGTTCGATGTTGCATTGCGCGCCCAGCTGGCGCAGGCCGGCCTGGTGCATGTCCAGCGGCCGCGAGCCGATCGCGTCTCCGCCGGGAAGGGCGACGCGGGCCCGCTTACACCGACCGACCAGTGGACCAAGTACGCACACCGAAGCCCGGAACTGGCGCACCGCCGCGAAGTCGGCATCGTATTTCGGCTCGTCGGGCGAGGTGATCCGGGCGACGTCACCGTCGAGTTCGACGGTTGCCCCGAGGCCGCGCAGCACCTCGGCCATCAGCGGCACGTCGAGGATGTCGGGGCAATTGGTGATGGTGCTGGTGCCTTCGGCCAACAACGCCGCGGCCATCAGCTTGAGCACGCTGTTCTTTGCGCCCCCCACCGCGACTTCGCCGGACAACCGGTTGCCGCCGGTCACCACGAATCGCTCAGCCACCCGGGTCAGTCTAGTGAAGCGGTATCGGCTTGTCAGTCGGCCGGCTTGCCAGCGAGCCCGTATGCCAACGAGCCAAGTCTTGGCCCCTACACGCGCCGCAGTACCGTTTTGCTCATGGCAGTGCACCTGACCCGCATCTACACGCGGACCGGCGACGACGGCACCACGGGATTGAGTGACTTCTCCCGGGTCCCGAAAACCGACCCCCGCCTGGTGGCCTACGCCGACTGCGATGAGGCCAACTCGGCGATCGGCGTCGCCGTCGCCGTCGGTCAGCCCGACGACGAGCTCAAGGCCGTGTTACGCCAGATCCAAAATGACCTCTTCGACGCCGGCGCGGACCTGTCCACCCCTGTGGTGGAAAACCCCGAGTACCCGCCCTTGCGGGTCACCCAGCCCTACATCGACCGGCTCGAAAAGTGGTGTGACACATATAACGAGTCGTTGCCGAAGCTGAATTCCTTTGTGCTGCCGGGCGGTTCGCCGCTGTCGGCGTACTTGCACGTGGCGCGCACCGTGGTGCGCCGAGCCGAGCGCTCGGCGTGGGCGGCGGTCGACGCCGCCCCGCAGCAGGTCAACGTCCTGCCCGCGAAATACCTGAACCGCCTGTCGGATCTGCTCTTCATCCTGTCGCGCGTGGCCAACCCGGACGGCGATGTGCTGTGGAAGCCGGGCGGCGGGCAAGCCCCCACAAGTTAGCCGGCACCGCAGGACGTTCGGTGATGCGGGCTAGATGCTGCGCCGGCGGGAACGCGGCGACGGGCGCGACTCCAGCCACGACAGGAACGCGGTCAGCGCACCCTTGTCGAAGGCGATCTCGTAGCCAGACCTGCGGTCCTGGGTCGTGTCGCGCAGTTCGATGACGACGATCTCGTCGGTCATGATGTCGAATTCGTCGCCACGCGGCGCGCGCCGGGCCACGATCTCAACGCCTCGCCGGCTCAGCCGCCGGTCCGGCCACAGTCGCAGGCTGGAGAGCCGGTAGAACGCGGCTTCGCCGCCGCGGTAACGGATTACACCATGCCGCCAGCCGTGACCGCCCACCGCGGGAACGTCGCGCATGATCCCCGCCGTGCCGCCCTGGCGCAGCTTCCACAGCCGATAACTCAACGCAACGACGGCGGCCGCCAGCACGACGACGAGCACGACCATGGCGGTCATGGGCGCGCTCATCGGCGCTTAGTCGATCGCGCCGACGGCGCGCAATCTGGCGCGCCCCCTGGCGGCGATACGCGGATCGTCCGACTCAGAAGCCTCTCTCGCGGCGCTCTCGTCGATCTCCGACTCGAACTCGGCGGATTCGGCCAGGATGGTCACCGTCTCCTCGGTGACCGACAAGAATCCGCCATCCACCGCGACCCGGAGATCGTCGTCGCCCTCTCGTTCGACGCGCACCATTGCGTCGTCGACCAATTGCGCTACCAACGGGATGTGCCGCGGCATGATGCCGATCTCACCGACGGTGGTGCGGGTGAACAGAAACGTTGCCGCACCCGACCAGATCTTTCGGTCGACGGCGACGATCTCAACGTTCAATTCGGCCATGCCACAGACCCCTTCGATAGCGTGCGAGCCCGTTTCGGCCCGGGTGCAAGTTAGAGCTTGGCGCCAAGGCTCTCTGCCTTCTTGGCCAGGTCGTCCAGACCGCCGATCAAGAAGAAGGCCTGCTCGGGCACGTGGTCGAACTCGCCCTTGGTCACGCGGTCGAACGCCTCGATGGTCTCCTTCAGCGGAACCGTCGAACCCGGCTGACCGGTGAACTGCTCGGCCGCCATCATGTTCTGCGACAGGAACCGCTCGATGCGCCGCGCCCGCTGCACCAGCTGCTTGTCCTCTTCGGACAGCTCGTCGATACCGAGGATCGCGATGATGTCCTGAAGGTCCTTGTACCGCTGCAGGATTCGGATGACTTCCTGGGCCACGCGGTAGTGCTCGTCACCGACGACGCTCGGGTCGAGGATGGTCGAGCTCGAGGCCAGCGGGTCCACTGCGGGGAAGATGCCCTTGGAGAACACCGAACGCGACAGCTCGGTGGTGGCATCCAGATGCGCGAAGGTCGTCGCCGGCGCCGGGTCGGTGTAGTCGTCGGCGGGCACGTAGACCGCCTGCATGGACGTAATCGACTTGCCCCGCGTCGAGGTGATGCGCTCCTGCAGCTCCCCCATCTCGTCGGCCAGCGTGGGCTGGTAGCCGACCGCCGAGGGCATACGACCGAGCAGCGTCGACACCTCCGAACCGGCCTGGGTGAACCGGAAGATGTTGTCGATGAACAACAACACGTCCTGGCCGGCCTCGTCACGGAACCACTCGGCCATGGTCAGCGCGGAAAGCGCCACTCGCATACGGGTACCGGGCGGCTCGTCCATCTGACCGAACACCAGCGCGGTGTCCTTGAGCACGTCGGCCTCTTGCAGTTCGACCCAGAGGTCGTTGCCCTCGCGGGTGCGCTCCCCCACCCCGGCGAACACCGACGTACCACCGAAGTTACGGGCGATGCGGTTGATCATCTCCTGGATGAGCACCGTCTTGCCGACACCCGCACCACCGAACAGCGCGATCTTGCCACCACGCACGTACGGGGTGAGCAGGTCGACGACCTTGAGGCCGGTTTCGAGCATCTCGGTGCGAGGCTCGAGCTCTTCGAACGGCGGTGGCTTGCGGTGAATCGACCAGTGCTCGAGCTCTTCTCCGTAGCCCGGCTTGTCGAGGCAGTGCCCCAGGACGTTGAAGACGTGGCCCTTGACCTCCTGGCCGACGGGCACCGAGATGGAACGACCCGTGTCGGTCACCTCGACCCCACGCACCAGGCCGTCGGTGGGCTGCAGCGAGATGGTGCGCACCAGGTTGTCCCCGAGGTGCTGGGCGACCTCGAGCGTGAGGGTCTTCGCCAGTTCCTCGAACGTGATCTCCGCGTTGAGCGCGTTGAACAGTTCCGGCACGGAACCGCGGGGGAACTCGACGTCGACGACGGGCCCGGTGACCCTTACCACCCGGCCGCTGGTGTCGCTCTTGGCCGACTTCGTGGACTTCTCGTCGGTTGCTGTCGTAGCAGGCATAATTTCTTTCGCTTCCTAGTGGTGCTACCTAGCGGGCGTCGGCGAGCGCGTTTGCGCCACCGACGATTTCGCTAATCTCCTGGGTGATCTGGGCCTGCCGCTCGCGGTTCGCCATCAGCGTCAGGGCCTTGATGAGGTCGTCTGCGTTGTCGGTGGCCGACTTCATCGCGCGTTGGCGCGAGGCCAGCTCCGATGCCGCCGATTCGAGCAGCGCCTCGTAAACACGGGTGGTCAGGTACCGCGGCAACAGCGACTCGAAAAGCGTTGTCGCATCCGGCTCGAACGAATACAACGTTCGCACTTCGGGCGGTTCCTCGACATATTCGACCACCATGGGGGCGATCCGGTGTGCGACCGCCGCCTGCGACAACATCGACTTGAACTCGCTGTAGACGATGTGCAACTCGTCGACGCCCTCGACGTCGGACTGGCCTTCGTCCTCGTCGCCGGTGCCCAGCATGAACGCGTTGACCAGCGTCTCGCCGATCTCGGCGGCGTTCTCGTACTGCGGCTGCTCGGAGAAGCCGGTCCAGGAGCCGCTGATGTCCCAGTTGCGGAACTTGTAGTAATTCAGCGCTTTACGGCCGACGGCGTACAGCACCGGCGTCTTGCCTTGTTCCCGCAGCAAGGAGAAGAGCTCCTCGGCGCGGCGGAAGATGCTCGCGTTGTAGGCACCGCACAGACCTCGGTCCGACGTCACCACCAGCACGCCCGCCCGCTTCGGTTCGGGCCGCTCGACGAGCAACGGGTGGTCGAGGGCGGCCTCGGCGGCCAGCGTGGTGAGCATCGCGGTGATCTGGAAGGCGTACGGTCTGGCGGCGTCCAGCCGCGCCTGAGCGCGACCGATCCGCGACGTCGCGATCAGCTCCTGGGCCTTGGTGATCTTTTTGATCGACCCGGCCGAGCGGATGCGTCCGCGCAATTCACGAAGTGTGGCAGCCATAGGTTGCTACTTCTTTGCCTTCTTCTTGGGTGCGGGCTTGGTGACCTTCACCGATTCCTTTTCGAGCTCGCCCTCATCGAGCGCCTCGACGTGCTCGTCGGGCACCACCGATCCACCACCGGTGGCGGCGAAGCCCTTCTTGAAGTTGTTGATGACCTTCTCGAGTTCTTCGGCCGCCTCGTCGGAGAGCTTCTGGGTGTCGCGGATCCCCGACAGGAGTTTCTCTTCGGAGGCCCGGATGTGGTCCAGCAATTCGGTTTCGAAGCGCCGGACGTCCTCAACGGGCACCGAGTCCAGGTGGCCACCGGTGCCGAGGAAGATCGAGATCACCTGCTCCTCGACGGGCATGGGCTGGTACTGGGGCTGCTTGAGCAGCTCCACCAGCCGCGCGCCACGGTCCAGCTGGGCCTTCGACGTCGCGTCGAGGTCGGAGGCGAAGGCCGCGAACGATTCCAATTCGCGGAATTGCGAGAGGTCCAAACGCAGCGAGCCCGCCACTTCCTTCATCGCCTTGATCTGGGCGGCGCCGCCCACGCGGGACACCGAGACACCGACGTTGATGGCCGGCCGCACACCCTGGTTGAACAGGTCGGACTCGAGGAAGCACTGCCCGTCGGTGATCGAGATGACGTTGGTGGGGATGTAGGCCGAAATGTCGTTGGCCTTGGTCTCGATGATCGGCAGACCGGTCAGCGAGCCGCCACCGAGTTCGTCGGAAAGCTTGGCGCAACGCTCCAAAAGCCTTGAGTGCAGGTAGAACACGTCACCCGGGTAGGCCTCGCGGCCGGGCGGGCGGCGCAGCAGCAGCGAGATCGCGCGGTATGCCTCGGCCTGCTTGCTCAGGTCGTCGAAGACGATCAGCACGTGCTTGCCGTCGTACATCCAGTGCTGGGCGATCGCCGAACCGGTGTAGGGCGCAAGCCATTTGAACCCGGCCGAGTCGGACGCCGGCGCCGCGACGATGGTGGTGTAGTCCATCGCACCACCCTCTTCGAGCGCGCGCCGGACCGAGGCGATCGTGGTGCCCTTCTGGCCGATGGCCACGTAGACGCAGCGCACCTGCTTGCGCTCGTCGCCGGACTCCCAGTTCTGCCGTTGGTTGAGGATGGTGTCGACGCAGACGGCGGTCTTGCCGGTCTTGCGGTCGCCGATGATCAGCTGGCGCTGGCCGCGGCCGATCGGCGTCATCGCGTCGATGGCCTTGATCCCGGTCTGCAGGGGCTCTTTCACGCTTTGCCGCTGAACCACCGAGGGCGCCTGGATCTCCAGGGCGCGCCGGACGTCGGTTTCGATGTCGCCCTGACCGTCGATCGGCTGGCCCAGCGGGTTGACCACGCGGCCCAGGAACGCGTCGCCGACGGGGACCGAGAGGACCTCGCCGGTGCGCTTGACCTGCTGGCCCTCTTCGATCTTCTCGAAGTCACCCAGGATCACCGCGCCGACGTTGTGCTCGTCGAGGTTGAGCGCGACGCCGAGCACGCCGCCGGGGAACTCGAGAAGTTCCTGGGTCATCACGGACGGCAGGCCTTCGACGTGGGCGATGCCGTCACCGGCGTCGACGACGGTACCGACCTCTTCGCGGGCGGTGTCGGAGGTGAAAGAGCCTACGTACTCCTCGATGGCGCTCTGAATGTCACCAGCGGAGATTGTCAACTCGGCCATGGCTTTTCGTCTTCCTACTTGATCTTCGTAACGCGTGCGTCGGGATGGATTTGTGGTTGGTCTGGGGTGGTCAGTCGGGCAACTGCGCCTCGGCCGCGGTCAGACGGGACGCGAGCGTTCCGTCGATCACTTCATCGGCCACCGAGATGAGCAGCCCGCCCAGCAGTTCGCTGTCGATCTGCAGCTGCACCGCCACCGGGTGACCATAGATGCGGCTGAGCACCTCGGTCAGGCGGGTGCGCTGGGCGTCGCTCAGGTCGGCCGCGGCGCTGACCTGCGCGACGACTTCGCCGCGGCGCGCCACCGCGACCTCTGCGAGGAACTGGATGGCCTCCTCGGCCGGCTGGCCCCTGAGCAACTCGACCGTCTGGGTCAGCAGCGCGGCCGCGATCGGATGAACCTTGGTGCTCGCGCTGTCGAGCACCTTGCGCAGCAACGCAACTCGGCCTTCCACCGGAACGGCGTAGTCGCCCAACAAGATCGCCAGTCGTGGTTGCGCGTCCAGGATGCGCGAGAACCGGAACAGTTGTTCCTCGATCTCGTCGACCTTGTCCTCACGTTCGGCGACTTCGAGCAGCGCCTGCCGCGAGACATGCTCGAGGGCGTCGATGAGGTCGGAACTGGCCGACCAGCGCTCCGATACGGCCGAGCGCAGAACGTCGAGGGTAGCGTCGCCGACCTGGCCGGCGAGCAACCGCTCGATCAACCGGGTCCTGGGTTCCGCGTCCTCGGCGGGCACGGTGAGGTACCGGGTGACAACGATTTCGCGGTCCAGCATCTGCGCCACGGAGACGAGTTCGCCGGACAGGGTGGAAAGTCCCTTGTTGTCAAGGTCTTTGGTGATGGTGCTGAACCACTCCGAGAGGTTGGTCAGCGCGACACGGCTCGACGAGCGCATCTTGGTCATCAGCGGATACTGGACATCCGCCGAGGCGGGCGCCATCGCGTCGAGGTCGTCGAGGAATCGATCCACGGTGGCCGATTGCTGTGCGGAGTCGGCGACGAAGTTACGCACCAGCTCGCCGGCCTGGCGCACCGCTTCGTGACCGAGTTCCAGGCGCAGCTGACGACTCAGCTGGGTACGCAGCAGGTCGACCTGGCGGCCGCCCTGCGACTTGATGCGTTCCGCCTCGACACCGGCCTGGGCCGACAACTGCTCGGTGATGCGCTTGGAGTCCGACTCCGCCTCTTCGACAACGCGTTTCGACTCTGCCTTGGCGTCCTCCACGGCCTTGCTGTGGGCGGTGGTCGACTCGGTCAACCGATCGCTCGCCGCGGCCGCGTCCTTCAATTGCTGGCGCACCGTGGCCTGCCGCGCGGCCATCAACCGACGCACCGGCGGCACGACATAACGCACCACCAGGAACACGATGGCCGCAAAGCCCACCAACTGGCCGATGAAAGTCGACATACGTAATTACCGTCCGGATGTCTTGGTTGCGGATGTGGTCGCTGCAGCGGGGGCGACGTCGACGCCGAGGATGCGACTGGCCAACGTCGCCGCCATGGACGCCACGTTGGCACGCAGATCCAGTTCCACGGCGTCCCTTTCCCGCTTCAGTTGCTGGGCGGCCAGCTGCAACGTCGAGGACACCTCTTGCTCGGCCCGGGCCCGCGCCTCTTCCACGACCTTACGGCCCTCGGCGCGCGCGTTGTCGCGTAACGACGACGCCTGCACTCGGGCTTCGGTCATGGCTTCTTCGTAATCGGCCTGGGCGGCCTCGAACTGCTCGGCCGCCTTCTTGGTGTCGGCGGCCGTCTTGGCAACCATGGCGTCGCGTTCGCGCAACACCTTCATGACCGGCGGCACGACGAACGTGCCGATGACGGCCAGCACGATCAGGAAGATGGCCAGCACGAAGAAGAAGGTGCCGTTGGGAACGAGGAAGTTGTTGCCTCCCTCTGCCACCACCTGGCCGGACGCCAGAACGCTCAGGCTCGCGTCACCCATCACAGCGAACTAGGTGCCGACGGGTGTTGCGAAGACGAACAGCGCCATGAAGGCCAGGTTGATGAAGTAGGCCGCCTCAACCAGACCGACGGTGATGAAGAACGGCGTGAACAGCCGACCTTGCGCCTCGGGCTGCCGGGCGATCCCGGAAACCAGCGCGTTACCGGCGATACCGTCACCGATACCGGCACCGATCGCGCCGCCGCCCATGATGAGTCCACCGCCGATGAGTGCAGCGGCAGCGACTTGGGGGTCCAGAGCCATTCTTATCCTCCTTGATATCTGGTAGGGGTCTACCAGGCCTCTGTAATGGTGCGTGGGACAAAACAATTCATGGTGGCTTTAGTCATGGTGATCCTCGATCTCCATGGCTTGACTGAAGTACAAGATGGTCAGAATCGAGAAGATGAAGGCCTGGATCGCCCCGACGAACAGGTCGAAGGCCTTCCAGATCGCGTTGGGCGCCCACATGATGTACGGCGGGAACAGCGCGATCAGCGCGACCAGGATGCCGCCGGCGAAGATGTTGCCGAAAAGTCGCAGCGACAACGAGATTGGCTTGGCCAGCTCCTCGACGACGTTGATCGGCGCCAGGAACGCCACGTGGCCCTTGAGCACGGCGAGGGGGTGTCCGACGACGCCGCGGCGCCAGATGCCGGCCACGTGGTAGCAGACAAAGACGAAAAGGGCCAGCGCCAGAACGTAATTGATGTCCGCCGCCGCCGACTTCAGCAGCTCGGTGGTGTGCCCGGAGGCGTCGGTGTACTGCAGCGGGAGCACCGACAGCCAGTTGGAGATCAGGATGAACACAAAGATGGTGACGGCCAGCGGCAACACGAACGGCGCGATCCGCATGCCGACCGCGCTCTCGATCTGGTCGCGCATCTGGACCGTGATGGCTTCCCAGAACAACTGAACACCGCTGGGGACACCGGTCGAGGTGATCTTCGCCCGCAGGAAGAAGGCCAGCGCGAGCACGATCAGCGCGGCGATCCCCGTCGACATGATGGTGTCGGTGTTGACGGTCATGCCGAGCCAGGTGGCGTGGTTGTGTTCGCCGACCTCGATCGCACCTTCGGCCAGAAACGTCGTCTCAGGCATCGGTGGTGTTCCTTCCTTCCGTACCTTCCGATCCTGCGTTGACGCCGCCCCCGGCACCGTCCGCGGATTCCGCCCAGTCGCCGGCGCGCAGCTTCTTCCACACCGGCAGCGCCGTCGATGCCACCAAGAGGATCTGGAAAAGCGCCAATCCGAACACCACGCCCAGGCCGGCGGGCCGGAAGACGTAGGCGATGATCAGCCCGATGACGGTGATGATGGCCAGCCGAGACGCCGAGTTGACGGCCATCGACCTTTTCAGCGGGTGATCCTTCGCGGTGATCGACTCAACGGAGCGACGCACCAGTACCGCATTGAGCAAACCCAGCAGCAGCCCGATCCCGAAGAAGACGCCAACCATCAGGTGACCGGACAGCCCGGCTGCGAGCACCGCCACCGCCGTGATGGCAATGCTGATCGCGAAGAGCCGAACCGGACGGAAAGCAACAGAGGGAAACACCAACGGCGCGTCCTGCGCTGGTGTCGTCACTGCAGCACCTCAATCCCAGGTTGGTGAACGGGAACCCCTCGACCGACTGATCGGTGGTCCGCCGAGCGTATCGCACGTCACAGTTGAATCACCCAAGGGGTATCTCCCGAGGCCGGTCTTGAACCAGCCCGATCGGATGAGCCTCCGAGGGGCCGGTCGCCTGTGCGGCTTTTTGGGGTTCTACCTGGACCGTACCACACAACACGCCCCTACTACTACCCCTCGTCGTAGTAGTCGTCGCCCCGGCGCAAGAGCGGGATCGCCGTCGCGACGCCGGCGACCAAGATGGCGCCCAGCATCACCGCGGCGGTGTCGCGGGGGCGGAAAAAGATCGTGCTCGCCGCGCCGAACGCGACGATGCCGACCCACAGATAAATCAGCAACACCACGCGGCGGTGGGAATGGCCGATCTGCAGCAACCGGTGATGCAGATGCATCTTGTCGGGGCTGAACGCGCTGCGGCCCGCGCGGGTGCGGCGCACGATCGCCAGCAGCAAATCGAGCATCGGCACGAAGATGACGGCCGCGACCAGCAGGAACGGTGACAGCAGGGCGAACACGTCGCGGGCGCCGTAGGCGTTTTGCGAAACGGGGCCGGCCGCCGTCGTGGAGGCGGCGGCCAGCATCAAGCCGATCAGCATCGAGCCGGAGTCGCCCATGAAGATCTTGGCGCGATGAAAGTTGTGCGGCAGAAAGCCCAGACACGCCCCCGCGAGCACCACCGAGATCACCGCCGGCGGATAGAAGAGGACGTCGCCGCCGTGGTCGCGGAGCAGCCCGACCGAGAACATGCAGATCGCCAACGCGGTGATCAGGCCCAGCCCGGCGGCCAGACCGTCGAGCCCGTCGACGAAGTTCATCGCGTTGACCACCGATACGGTGAGCGCCAGCGTCAGCAGGATCGACGACGCCTGGTCGAGCACGATGGTGCCGACCCCGCCCATGGGGATGTACAGGACGCTCCAGGCCACACCCATGGTGACCAGCACGCTGGCCGCGGTGATCTGGCCGGCGAACTTGGTCAGGGCGTCCAGGCCCCACCGGTCGTCGATCAGCCCGATCCCCATGATGACCGCGCCGGCCACCAGGACCGCTGGCATGCCCGTGGAGTAGACGAACCCGCGGGTGAGCGCGGGAAGCTGGGAGGCCAGGAACACCGCGGTGACGACGCCGAGAAACATCGCCAGCCCGCCCATGCGCGGGGTGGGTGTGACATGTACGTCGCGCTCCCGCGGATAGGCGACGGCGCCCAGCCGGGTCGCCAGCACGCGGACCGGTCCGGTGGCGAAATAGGTGATGATCGCCGCGGTGAGTCCCACCAGCGCCAGCTCGCGTAGCGGAACACCGGCGCCGCGGTCAGAAAGGGCGAGCAAACCACCGGCGAGGTTGGTCATGTCGCTGGACACCAACGAGACCGTAGTGCACAAACCTGGGAGCTCGCGACAACCGCTCCAGTCAGGCCTCGGCGGTCAGGCCCTCAGGATCGACACCGAGGACTTCGGCGATGCGCTCCGCGCTGACCGGGCCCGGCCGCAGGATGCGTGGCGTGGGTCCGGTCAGGTCCACGATCGTGGAGGCGGCGCCCTGCTCGGACGGACCCGCTTCCAGGTAGACGTCGACGAGATCGCCGAGTTGATCTCGCGCCTCACCGGCGTCCACGGCGGCCGTATGGCCGGAGATGTTGGCGCTCGAGACCGCCAGCGGTCCCACTTCACGCAGGAGTTCGATGGCGACCGGGTGCAGCGGCATCCGCAGCATCACGGTGCCGCGGGCATCGCCGAGGTCCCACTGCAACGACGGCGCCTGTGTGACCACCAGGCTGAGCGCGCCCGGCCAGAACGCGCGGATCAGGTCGCGGGCGCCGTCCGGCATGGTGTAGACGAGCCCCTCGATGGTGTGCCAGGAGCCGACCAGCACGCCCACCGGCATGTCGCGCCCGCGCCCCTTCGCCGAGAGCAGCGCCGAGACCGCGGCGCTGTTGAACGCGTCGGCACCGATGCCGTACACCGTGTCGGTCGGCATGACCACGAGCCGCCCGCCCTTGAGAGCTCCTGCCGCCGCGGCGATTCCGAGCGCGCGCTGCTCGGGATCGGCGCAGTCAAAGACGTCGGTCATTGGCGCCACTCCTCCTCGCCGTCACGAACCGCGGCCGGCCGGTCAGGTCCTGACGCGCCCGGACGTCCTCGAAAAGCCCGGTGCGAACAAACAATTCCACGGTCTCGCGCGAGGTGGTGTCGTCATGCTCAATGCCGATCAGCCCCCCGGGACGCAGCCAACGGCCGGCGAGGCGCACTATCGGAGCAATCACCGCCAGACCGTCCGGCCCGCCGAACACTGCCTGGCGCGGATCATGTTGGGCGACTTCAGGGTCCAGCACGGCGCCGTCGGGAACATAGGGCGGGTTGGCCACGATCAGGTCGACCCTTCCGTCCAGTTGCGGAAGCAGGCCGGGTTCGGTGACGTCGGCCCGCACGATCTCGACTGCCGTGCCCTCAGCGTTACCGCGCGCGTACTCGAGGGCGGCGTCGGAGTTGTCGAGAGCGACGATTCGTGCTTCCTGCCCCAGTTCGGCCCGGTGGTGGGCCAGCGCCACCGCCAAAGCGCCGGACCCGGTGCACAGGTCGACGATGACCGGCCGTGGCGCAAGTCGTTGCGCGCGGGCCCATTCCAGCAGGGCCTCGGTTTCGGGGCGGGGTATGAACACGCCGGGACCGACGCGCAGCTGCACGGGACCGAATGCCGCCGTCCCCAGCAGATGCTGCAGCGGCACGCGTCGCGAACGAACGGCCACCGCGTCGCGGTACCGTCCGAGAAAGTCCTCGCCGGGCGAATCGAGCAACGCCAGGCGACCGCGGTCGATGCCAGCCAGGTGCGCGGCCAGCTGCTCGGCATCCCAACGCGCGGAATCGATTCCCGCTTCGGCGAGGGTGGCCGTCG
This sequence comes from Mycobacterium sp. 5-140-3-2, assembly GCF_035666375.1. Taxonomy (NCBI): domain Bacteria; kingdom Bacillati; phylum Actinomycetota; class Actinomycetes; order Mycobacteriales; family Mycobacteriaceae; genus Mycobacterium; species Mycobacterium sp. 5-140-3-2. Next base: position 1,371,835 of record NZ_CP142025.1, on the reverse strand, counting down.
CATCGTCGATCGCGCGCCGCAGGCTGAGCTGGCTTGTCCCGCTCCTCATCGCTTCGCTCCGCGTCGTCGCTGGGACGTCATGCTTGTTGCAGCCGGCTTTGCTTGTCGGCCGCAGCCAGGGCATCGAACAACGCATCCAGGTCGCCGTCGAGCACTTGATCGAGATTGTGCGACTTGAAGTTGATGCGGTGGTCGGCGATCCGGTTCTCCGGGAAGTTGTAGGTGCGGATGCGCTCGCTGCGGTCCACCGTGCGGATCTGGCTGGCCCGGTCCGCCGACGCGTCCGCCAGCGCCTGTTCTTCGGCCAAGGACTGCAGGCGCGCCGCCAGAACCTGCAGCGCCCGCGCCTTGTTCTGTAGCTGCGAGCGCTCGTTTTGACAGGTGACCACGATTCCGGTGGGCAAGTGCGTGATCCGCACCGCGGAGTCGGTGGTGTTGACACCCTGGCCGCCCTTGCCCGACGAACGGTAGACGTCGATGCGCAGATCCGACTCGTCGATCTGCACCTCGCCGATTTCTTCGGGTTCGGGATACACGAGCACACCCGCCGCCGAAGTGTGAACGCGGCCTTGGGATTCCGTCACTGGGACGCGTTGAACCCGGTGCACCCCGCCCTCGAACTTCATCCGCGACCAGACCCCGTCGGCCGAATCACCTTTGCTGGCGATGGACAGCGTCGCGTCCTTGTAACCGCCGAGGTCCGAGGTGGTTTCGTCCAGCACGGTGACGGTCCAGCCGTGCCGCTCGGCGTAGCGAATGTACATCCGGGCCAGGTCGGCGGCGAACAGCGCCGACTCTTCCCCGCCCTCACCGGATTTGACCTCGAGCACGATGTCGTCGGCGTCGTGCGGGTCGCGCGGGGCCAGCATGTCGGTGAGCTGGGTGTCCAACTCGGCCACCCGGGATTCCAGGTCGCTCGCCTCGGCGGCGAAGGAATCGTCGTCGGCGGCCAGTTCGCGCGCGGCCTCGAGGTCTTCACGGGCGGCCATCAGCTTGCGGTAGGTGCCGACGATCGGGGCCAGCCGGGCGAAGCGCCGTCCGGCCTTGCGGGCCTCGTCGGGGTTGCTGTGCAGTTCGGGGTCGGCCAGCCGTCGCTCGAGGTCGGCGTGCTCGGCCAGCAGCACGTCAATGGTCTGTACCGGCTTCGTCATGCCATACCTCCTGCCCCGTTGTCGCCCGTCACTGCCGCAAACGCAAACCGACGCCCGGCCTGTGCGACTGCACGCACAGTTCGGGCGTCGGTAACCGAGCTATTTGTCGACAGCAGCTCCGGCCTTGCGCTTGCCGTAGCGCTTCTCGAAGCGGGCGACCCGGCCACCGCTGTCCAGGATCTTCTGCTTGCCGGTGTAGAAGGGGTGGCACTGCGAGCAGACCTCGACGGTGATGTGGCCACCCTCTTTGGTGCTGCGCGTCTGGAAGGTGTTGCCGCATCCGCAGAGCACGGTGGTCTCCGCGTAGGCGGGGTGAATGTCAGCTTTCATGGTGTCCTCTTCGATCGTTTCAGCGTCCGATTATGCCGGGTCAACCGTCATGCCCCAAAACAGCGGGATGGGCTTCGCCATTCCCGGGGCGGTCGCCGCGAACTTAAATTACGGCGCTGGCGCCCGGCGTGTCTTGTGCGTGGTTTAGCGGGAGCGACGGTCCCCCTAGTCGTTGTCCATCCCAGGCGTCGTCTTGGACACCTGGACCAGGAACTCGTAGTTGGTCTTCGTCTTGCGCAGCTGCGACATCAGCAGGTCGATGGCCTGGTGGGAATCCAGGCCCGACAGCACGCGGCGCAGCTTGTGCACGATGCCGAACTCGTCCGGCGACAGCAGCAGTTCGTCCTTGCGGGTGCCGGAGGGGTTCACGTCGACCGCGGGGAAGACCCGGCGTTCGGAGATCTTGCGGTCCAGCTTGAGCTCGGCGTTACCGGTGCCCTTGAACTCCTCGAAGATGACCGTGTCACCGGTGGACCCCGTCTCGACCATCGCGGTGGCGATGATGGTCAGCGAGCCGCCCTCCTCGATGTTGCGCGCGGCGCCCAGGAAGCGCTTGGGCGGGTACAGCGCGGTGGAGTCGACACCACCGGACAGGATGCGGCCCGACGCCGGCGAGGCGTTGTTGTAGGCGCGCCCGAGGCGGGTGATCGAGTCCAGCAGCACGACGACGTCCTTGCCCTGCTCGACGAGCCGCTTGGCCCGCTCGATGGCCAGCTCGGCGGCCTGGGTGTGATCGGACGGCGGCCGGTCGAAGGTCGAGGAGATGACCTCACCCTTGACGGAACGCTGCATGTCGGTGACCTCCTCGGGCCGCTCGTCGACGAGCACGACCATGAGGTGGCATTCCGGGTTGTTCTTGGTGATCGCGTTGGCGATGTCCTGCAGGATCGTCGTCTTACCCGCCTTGGGCGGCGACACGATCAGCGCACGCTGGCCCTTCCCGATCGGCATGATCAGGTCGATGACCCGCGTGGTCAGCCGGTCGGGCGTGGTTTCCAGGCGAAGACGCTGGTTGGGGTACAGCGGCGTCAGCTTGGAGAAATCGGGGCGCTTCTTGGCGTCCTCGACCGAGCCGCCGTTGACGCTGTCCAGGCGGACCAGCGGATTGAACTTCTGCCGCTGGTTGGGCTGCTCGCCTTCCTTCGGCACGCGGACGGCGCCGGTGACGGCGTCACCGCGGCGCAGGCCGTTCTTGCGCACCATGTTCATCGACACGTAAACGTCATGGGGCCCGGCCAGGTACCCGGAAGTGCGCACGAACGCGTAATTGTCGAGGACGTCAAGAATGCCGGCTACCGGCTGAACGACGTCGTCCTCGCGCAGTTCGGCGTCGCCGCCCTCTCCGGAGCGCTCGCCCCGGCGCCGGCGGTCGCGGAAGCGGCGTCCCCGCCGGCCGCCGCGTCCTTCGCCGTCGTCGTCCTGCTGGTTCGACCCGCCACGGCCCTGCTGGCCGCCGGAGCTCTGTTGATCCTCGCTCCCGCCGCCCTGGCCGCGGTTCTCGTTCTGGTTGTCTTTGTCCTGCTTGCCTTCGCGGCCGTCGGTCTCGCCGGTGGCGCCGCCAACTCGGCCGCCGGTGCGCTCGCGATCGGCATCCTCGTTGCCGCGGTCGGTCGATCCCGCGTCGCGGGAAGCGCCGCGTCGTTCGCGGCGGGGCGCCTCGGTGGCTGCGCCGTTCTGGCCTTCCTTGGCCGCCGGTGCGTCAGCGCCGTTGTCGTCCTTGGTGTCTTTGGTGTCGTCGTCTTTGGTGTCCGGCTTGCCGCTGTCCTCAGTGGACTTCGTGCCGTTGGCGGGCACGCCGTTGGCCTGTCCCCTGACTTCTTTGATCGCGGCGATCAGTTCGTTCTTACGCATTCCCGACGTCCCTTTGACGCCGACCTGGTTAGCCAGCGCGCGTAGCTCGGGCAGCACCATGGTGGACAGGGCGCCGGCCGAAGCGCTCGTCTTCGCGTCGGGAGTGTCGGTGGTCACGGCATTAGACAGTTGATTGGCGTCAGTGTTTTCGCCAGCCGTGAACAGGTCCGTATCAGTCACGGAGTTCCTTTCTTCCCCCAATGATCACGTCATACGGGGGGTTCGTTGCATTCAGCCAAATTGCCGAGTGCGCCCAATCATCGACTCTGCAACGGTGATCGCCTGGATCGGCGGAGTAAACGGCGAACCTCGTCCACAAGAAGAATTGGTGTTGTCCTAGCGGCAAGGCAGTATGGATGCAGATGCAGATGCTGCGATTGCTGGACGGCTCCGAGGATAGCCCCCATCCCTGCTGGAAGCAAGCAAACCCTCCGGCCACGCTGTTGATCAACCCGCGACGGTGACTCCCGGACTCCAGCGAACTCGTTCGCCGGCAGCCATCTTGATGAGGGCAAATCCGCTTGTGGCGGCGTACTCCACCGCCTCCGGGGGCAACCCCGCCGCCGTGGTCATCGCGATCACCGATGGACCAGCCCCGGACAGCGTCGCTGCCACGTTATGACGCCGCAGCAGCCGCAAATATTCCGCCGAGGCGGGCATGGCCGGTGCGCGCTGCGGCTGGTGGAGCACATCTTCGGTGGCCGCCATGAGCAGGTCCGGGCGTTCGGTCAGCGCGACCACCAGCAACGCGGTGCGGCTGACGTTGAAGCGTGCGTCATCATGGCTGACCTGCGCCGGCAGCAGCACGCGGGTCTCGGCCGTCAGGGAGCGTTCCTCGGGAACGGCGCAGTACAGGTGGATGTCGGGGTGAAGCCGCAGCGGCACCGCCGCGTACCGCGGGTGATCACCGCTGCGGTCGACCCACGACACGACCGCACCGCCCAGCACGGCCGCCGCCGCGTTGTCGGGATGACCCTCGAAGTCCGAGGACAATTGAATCAGCTGGGTGTCGTCGAGCGTCTGCCAATCCGTCTGCGCGACAAGGCCGTTCGCGGCCGCAAGCCCGCCCACCACCGCCGCCGCGGACGAGCCCAGGCCGCGGGAATGCGGGATGGCGTTGCGGCACCGCACCACCAGCCCGGGGGCGCGGACCCCGACAGCTTGCAGGCCGCGCTCGAGGGCGCGCACCACCAGATGGTCGGCGTCCACCGGCAGTTGGCCGGCACCTTCCCCCTCTACCGTGACGACCAAGCCGGAAGAAGTTGTCTCCACGGTGATTTCGTCGCACAGACTCAACGCCAGACCGATGCTGTCGAAGCCCGGCCCGAGGTTTGCGCTGGAGGCCGAAACCACGGCGGTGGCCACCAGCCCGGCGGGCAGCATCGGGGTCACCAACGTGACCGCCGAGTGTGGGCGCTATGTACGTGGCCTGCCTGGAATTCGTCCATACGCCCCGCGCTCGGTGACCGCACTACGCCAGCCCCAGTTTTTCGACCACCAGGACCGGATCAACCGGCAGCGCGGTCACGGTGGGCATATCCCGTAGTGCCGTGTCGGGATCCTTGAGCCCGTTGCCCGTCACCGTGCACACGACCGTCGACCCGCGGGCCACCCAGCCGTCGTCGACGGCCTTGAGCAGACCCGCGATGCTGGCCGCCGAGGCGGGTTCGACGAACACACCTTCGGACTCGGCCACCAGGTGGTAGGCGGCCAGGATCTCCTCGTCGGTGGCCGCCAGGAAGCGGCCGTTGGATTGGCGCTGCGCGTCGACCGCGGCCGTCCACGACGCGGGCGCGCCGATGCGGATCGCGGTCGCAATCGTTTCCGGGTTCTTGACCGGCGCACCGTTCACCAGGGGGGCCGCGCCGGCCGCCTGGGTGCCCAGCATCCGCGGCAGCTTTTCGATCAGGCCCTCGTGGTGATACTCGGTGTATCCCTTCCAGTACGCGGTGATGTTGCCCGCGTTGCCGACCGGAAGGGCGTGCACGTCCGGCGCTGCGCCGAGCGCGTCGACGATCTCGAACGCGGCCGTCTTCTGGCCCTCGATGCGCACCGGGTTGACCGAATTGACCAAGGAGATCGTCGGGAAGTCGGCGGCCATCTTTCGGGCCAGTTCCAGGCAGTCGTCGAAGTTGCCGTCGATCTGGATGATCTTGGCGCCGTGCATCACCGCCTGCGCCAGCTTGCCCATCGCGATCTTGCCCTGCGGGATCAGCACCGCGCAGGTGATCCCGGCGCGGGCGGCATAGGCCGCCGCCGACGCCGAGGTGTTGCCGGTCGAGGCGCACAACACGGCCTGTTGGCCGCGCGCCACCGCATCGGTGACCGCCATCGTCATCCCCCGGTCTTTGAAGGAGCCGGTGGGATTGAGGCCCTCGACCTTGAGATGGACTGTGCAGCCGGTCTTTTCCGACAGGCGGGTCGCCGCGATCAGCGGGGTGCCGCCCTCGAGCAGGGTGACCGGGGTCCAGTCGTCGCCCACCGGCAACCGGTCCCGGTAGGCCTCGATGAGCCCGGGCCAGGGCTGGTGGACGGCGGTGCGCGGCGCGCTCATAGGGTGGTCCCTTCCAGTCGCAGCACGCTCGTCACGCTCTGCACGGCATCGAGGTCGGCGAGCGCGTCGACGGTTTCGGACAGCGCGGCGTCCGTGGCGCGGTGGGTGACCACGACGATCCGTGCCCCCACCCGTCGTCCGCCCTCGTCCGCGACGCCCTCCTGCCGCACCTCGGCGATGCTGACCTCGCGTTTGGCGAATTCGGCTGCCACCGAGGACAACACGCCGGGCTTGTCCGCCACGTTCATGCTGACGTAGTAGCGCGTGGAGATCAAACCCATTGGGGCTACGGGGAGTTGGGCGTACTTGGATTCCCGCGGCCCGCGGCTGCCCAGCACGCGGTTGCGCGCGGCCATCACCAGGTCCCCGGCCACGGCGGACGCGGTCGGCGCGCCGCCGGCGCCCTGGCCGTAGAACATCAGCCTTCCGGAGGCCTTGGCCTCGACCACGACCGCGTTGAACGCCCCGTTGACCGTGGCCAGAGGATGCGACAGCGGCACCAAAGCCGGATAGACGCGGGCCGAGACCCGCTCCTGGCCATCGCCGTCCGTGATGCGCTCGCAGATGGACAGCAGCTTGATGGTGCAGCCCAGCGCACGGGCGGACTCGAAGTCGGCCGGCGTGACCTTGGTGATGCCCTCGCGATAGACGTCGTCGGCGATCACCCGCGTGTGGAACGCGATGGACGCCAGGATCGCGGCCTTGGCGGCGGCGTCGTATCCCTCGACGTCGGCGGTGGGGTCGGCCTCGGCGTAGCCGAGCGCGCTGGCCTCGGCCAGCGCGGTGTCGTAGTCGGCGCCGGTGCTGTCCATCGCGGACAGGATGTAGTTCGTGGTGCCGTTGACGATGCCCGCGACCCGCAACACCGTGTCGCCCGCAAGCGACTGGGTGAGCGGCCGGATGACGGGAATCGCGCCCGCCACCGCCGCCTCGAAATACAGGTCGACATGCGCGCTTTCGGCCGCCTGCGCCAGCTCGCCGGTGGAGATGGACAGCAGCGCCTTGTTCGCCGTGACGACCGATTTGCCGTGTTCGAGGGCGCACAGGATGGCCTTGCGGGACGGCTCGACCGGTCCCATGAGCTCCACGACGATGTCGACGTCATCGCGCGCGGCGAGCCCTTCGATGTCGTCGGTGAGCAGCTCGGCGGGAACGCCACGGTCGTCGGCGACGCGGCGCACTCCGACGCCGCGCAGCACCAGGGGCGCGCCGACGCGGGCCGCGAGGTCATCGGCGCTTTCCTCGATGATTCGGACGACTTCGCTGCCGACGTTGCCCAACCCGAGTACCGCTACACCGACCGGCTTTTCCTCACGCGGCACCAGTTCACCTCACTTCCAGACTCAGCAGATCGTCGACCGTCTCGCGGCGCAGGAGCAGGCGCGCGCGCCCGTCACGCACCGCGACGACGGCGGGACGGCAGACCATGTTGTACCGACTCGACAACGAATAGCAGTAGGCGCCGGTGGCGGCCACCCCGATCAGGTCGCCGGGATGCAGGTCGCCGGGCACCCACGTGTCGCGCACGACGATATCGCCGCTCTCGCAATGCTTTCCGACAACACGCGCCAGCTCCGCGGGCGCATCGCTGAGCCGGGAGACCAGCCTGGCGTCGTATTGGGCGTCATACAGGGCGGTGCGGATGTTGTCGCTCATGCCGCCGTCGACGCTGACATAGCGCCGGTGTGCCGTGGCACTGACGTCCACGTCCTTGACGGTGCCCACCTCGTAGAGGGTGATGGTGCCCGGTCCGGCGATGGCTCGTCCGGGCTCGACGACCAGCCGCGGTGTCGGCAGCCCGACAGCCTCCGACTCGTTCTTCACGATCGCGCTCAACTTGGCGGCCAGTTCGCCCATCGGCGGCGGGTCGTCCGCGGCCAGATACGAGATACCAAGTCCGCCACCGAGATCCACGGTCGAGATCTGCGCGGTCTTGTCGACGCCGAACTGCTCGACGGCCTCGTGCAGCAGGCCGAGGACACGGCGCGCGGCGAGTTCGAAGCCGGCGACGTCGAAGATCTGCGAACCGATGTGGCTGTGCAGACCGACCACCCGCAGGTGTTCGGCTTCGAATACCCGGCCGACGGCGGCCAACGCCGCGCCGCTGGCCACGGACAGTCCGAACTTCTGGTCCTCGTGTGCGGTCGAGATGAACTCATGGGTGTGCGCTTCGACACCGACCGTGAGACGGACGAAGACGTCCTGGACGATACCCGCCTCGCCCGCAATGGTATTCAGACGCTCGATCTCGGTCATCGAGTCCAAAACGACGTGGCCGACACCGGCTTTGACCGCCGCGGTCAATTCCGCGACTGACTTGTTGTTGCCGTGGAAGGTGATCCGCTCCGGCGGGAAGTTGGCGTGCAGCGCAACGGCCAGCTCGCCGCCGGTGCACACGTCGAGCGACAGGCCTTCCTCGTCGATCCAGCGCGCGATCTCGCTGCACAGAAAGGCTTTCGCGGCATAGTGCACGTTCTTGCCCCCACCGAACGCCGACGCGATCTCGCGGCAGCGGGACCGGAAATCGTCCTCGTCGACGACGAACAGCGGGGTGCCGTACTCCTGGGCGAGGTCGGTCACCGCTACCCCCGCGATGCTGGCGACTCCGCCTTCATCGCGAGTCGTGTTGCGGGGCCACACGTTTGGCGCCAACAGCAGCAGCTCCTCGGCGGATTGCGGCCGCGGCGGGCTGTCGGCGTGGCGGGTCTCTTCGGCGTGCCGAGGACCGGCGGGATGAACGTTCACATTCGCTCCGGGGCAGTGACGCCGAGTATCGCCAAGCCGTTGGCGATCACCTGGCGGGTCGCCTGGCACAGCGCCAGGCGCGCGGTGTGCAGATCGGTGGGCTGCTCGTCGCCCTGCGGCAGCACCCGGCAGGAGTCGTAGAACCGGTGGTAGTCGCCGGCGAGGTCTTCCAGGTAGCGGCAGATCCGGTGCGGTTCGCGCAGCGACGACGCCGTCGTGAGCACCCGCGGGAATTCGCCGAGGGTGCGCAACAGCGTCCCCTCCTTGTCGTGGTCGAGCAGCCCGAGGTTCCCGGTGTCGGGGATGAGACCGAGTTCGGCGGCGTTGCGGGCCAGCGCCGAGAGCCGGGCGTGCGCGTATTGCACGTAATAGACCGGGTTTTCGTTGGACGCCGACGACCACAGCGCGAGGTCGATGTCGATCGGGGTGTCCACCGAGGACCGGATCAGGCTGTAGCGGGCGGCGTCGACGCCGATCGCCTCGACGAGATCGTCGAGGGTGAGCACGGTTCCGGCGCGCTTGCTCATCCGGACCGGCTGGCCGTCGCGGACCAAGTTGACCATCTGGCCGATGAGCACCTCGACGGTGGCCGGGTCCTCGCCGAGGGCGGCGGCGACCGCCTTGAGGCGGGCGATGTACCCGTGGTGGTCGGCGCCGAGCATGTAGATGCACAGGTCGAAGCCGCGTTGCCGCTTGTCCAGGTAGTAGGCGATGTCCCCGGCGATGTAGGCGGGCTTCCCGTCGCTCTTGATCACGACGCGATCCTTGTCATCACCAAAGGCACTGGCGCGCAACCATGTTGCGCCGTCCTTCTCGTAGATGTTGCCGGTCTCGCGCAGCTTGGCGAGGGCCTCGTCGACCCGTCCGCTGGTGTGCATCGCGTCTTCGTGGGTGTAGACGTCGAAGTCGGTGCCGAATTCGTGCAACGACTCCTTGATGTGGGTGAACATCAGGTCGACGCCGATGGCGCGGAAGGTCTCGTGCATCTCGGGGGCGGGCAGGCTCAGCGCGTCGGGGGCCTTCTGCACGATCTGGGCGGCGATGTCGTTGATGTAGGCGCCCGCGTAGCTGTCTTCCGGGGTGGGTTCGCCCTTGGCCGCGGCGATCAGCGAGCTGGCGAAGCGGTCGATCTGGGCGCCGTGGTCGTTGAAATAGTATTCGCGCACCACGTCGGCGCCCTGGGTGGACAGCAGCCGGCCCAGCGCGTCGCCGACCGCGGCCCAGCGGGTTCCGCCGATGTGGATCGGCCCGGTCGGGTTGGCCGAGACGAACTCCAGGTTGATGTGGTGACCGGCCAGCGCGTCGGAATGGCCGTAGCGAGCGCCGCCGTCGATGACGTTGTTGACCACGACCGCCTGCGCCGACGCCTCGAGGCGCAGGTTGATGAAGCCCGGTCCGGCCACCTCCGCGGAAGCGACGCCGTCGGCCTGCGCGAGTGCCTCGGCGAGCCATCCGGCGAGCTCGCGGGGGTTGGCACCGACCTTTTTGCCCAGCTGCATCGCCAGGTTGCTGGCGTAATCGCCGTGCTCGGGATTGCGGGGCCGCTCGACGGTCACCGTCGCCGGCAGCATGGCAGCGTCCAGCCCGCGCTCGGCCAGCACCGCGGCGGCGGTGTTTTTGAGCAGCTCAGCGAGGTCAGCGGGGGTCACGAGCGTCCATCCTATTGGCTCGCATGCCCGCGCCCCGAATCCGTTGCGGTGGCGGGGCGGCCGCCTGGATGCGCTAGTCTGTCGGAGCCCAATGGTGCAACAACAAAGTTGTAGCGCCCCCGTAGCTCAGGGGATAGAGCGTCTGCCTCCGGAGCAGAAGGCCGCAGGTTCGAATCCTGCCGGGGGCACCAGGGTCTACGCAGGTCAAACACGGTTTTTGACCCTAGCAGATGGCCCCACTGTTGTCCGGCTGTTATTCGGCCACGCCGCTCCCGTTTGCTCGCGGATCACCCACCCGCGACACACAGGAGCCACAACAATGCCCCTCCACCCAGCCAACACCCACGGCGCCAACATCGACCGCCCGGCCGTTCCCCCGTTGCACGCGCTGCACCTCCGCGGTGACCGTTTCATCGTCCACGACACGGCCGTGTTGAACCTGCCGCACGCCACGGGCGTCATCCGCCGCCACGTCGGCCCGGGCGGCGGCGTCACGTTCACCGGGCACGTTGACGCCGCAACGCCGGCGGACTGGATCGACGACACCACGCAGGCCGCCGACGCCGCCCGAGCGTGGGCGTTCGTCGTGGCCGAACTGGACGCGGCGCGGGCCGAACACCAGCGGGCGATCTTCGCGGCCATGCAGCACCACCCTGCCGGTTCCGCGTTGGGCGGTGCCCGATGAGTAGCCGCAGTTGGCTGGAACGCATCGCTGCGGCGGTCGCGGTGACGTTGGGCGTGACGTACTTCGGCGCCACCCAGGCGGGGGGTCGCCGGCGGCCTTGTCGCGGGCGGGTTAGTCGCCCTGCTGTGGGGCGCAATTCTTCTCGGCCAACACCTGGGCGGGAAGCGATGACCGACAGCGACGCAGCGGAGACCGCTGTCGGGTCCGCAGCCGAACCGACCGACATGCTGCCCACCCTGGCGCAGGACAGCCCTTCGCTGGCGTGGGCCGATGACGACCTCGACCACGAGGATCCGGTGCCGGCGTCATGGGGGGCCGTGTTCAACTTGGCCGCCGTCCTCCTGGTCTGCGGCCTCATCGCCGCAGCCATCACCGTTGTGCTCATCTGGGGTGCCCGGTGACCCGCCGTAGGGCCACACTGATCGCGTTCGCGGCGGTAGTGGCGATCATCGTCCTCAAGGCCATCACGACCGCGGGAGCAGCCCACGCCGGCCCGCCACCGCCGCCCCCAACACCACCGGGATCCGTGGAATGCAACGGGCAGCTCATCCCGGCGGACCCGCGGCTCGACGTGCAGAATCCGATGGGCGCGGTCATGTACCGCTGGTTCCTGCAGCAGATGTGTGCCGCCGGGACACCACCGGCGCCACCGCCCAACATGTAGCCCGCTTAACTGGCCAGAAGTAGCGCCCCGTCGAAATCTCTCGGCGGGGCGTTTTCTGTGACGTTTATATGAGGCCGAACGATTCACACCCGGACCGCGGCCACGGATTGGTACCGTGAGCCGCTTTTCACGGCCTACCGGAGGTGACGTACATGCTGTCCGAATCGCAGCGCTCGAGCGCGCTCGACGAGGAGCTGATGGCGATGCTGGCGCGCGGTGGTCGCGTCGAGGCGCGTACGCCGACGTCGGCAATCGTGTCAACGGGCAAGCCCGTCAACCACATTTTGCACCTCCTGATAACCGTTCTCTTGTTCGGTCTATGGCTGCCGGTGTGGATCATCATCGCGATCGACGGTGGCGAGAAGCGCACCACCGTCAGCGTCGACGAAAACGGCCACGTGCGACGCACAAGGGGGGCACCTACGTCGCCGACCGCGAACTGGCTCGGCCGGATGTCCGAAAACCAAGCCACACTTGTGGTTATCGCTGTTCTGATCGGCGGGATACTGCTAATCTCCGGAATCGCCCACCTGCTCCATTAGTGCTAACACAGCGTTGAAATGTGAACGGAGCGGCGGGCGGTTGCCATTTCAGGGCCTGCCACAACGGATTCCGCCGAGATTCGCGGATTACCCACCCGAGAACGCCCGGCGCGTGCCACCATCGGCGCAACACCCGCCCATTGCGTCAACAGGAGAACCACATGACCCCAGCCGTCCAGCTCGCAGTCATCGCGCTCATCGCCTGCGCGGTATGCGTGATACTCCTAGTCGCCGCCCAGCGACAGATCACCAAGCTGCGGGAACAGGCGGACGGCTGGCGCGACATCGCCATCCAATTCGCCGCCGACCTACGGGGTGGGGGGTACTAGCCGGGTGGACTTGGGATTGCCGGGGAGCAGCTATCGCAATATCTGCATCTCTGTCGCTGTCGGGGTGTACGGTCACTGCTGGCCAGCTTCAAGGCAAAGGCAATAGTTGCAGAAGGACTCGATGGACGCATTCAACCGGGACCATTACGTTCCTATCCTCTTCACGAAGGCCGGCGAACGAGACGCCTTGGGTCAAATCGATGACGCCAAGAAGCGCCGATTTACGCCGTTGTTCGTCGCGCATCCGATTGACTGGGACTTCGACCTAGACCAACCTAAGAAAACGGTCGACGATCACCTAAAGAAGTTGCCCGCTGATCTCAAGAAAACATGGGGCAAGCGGGCGGCCTTCATCGATGTGCTCCACCTTGACGAAGAGACCATGGCGGACGGCCGCCATCCGCTTGAGTGGATGGTCACAGAGGCATCGAAAATTCAGTTAGAGCTGGTGCCGGTTGTTTCACCGAGTCGCTCCGCTGAGTCCTTGGAAGCTGCACGGACGCTCCTGGGCAGTGGTACATCAGCAGACGTCTGCCTACGGCTCGAGGCGGAGCACTGGCCGGTTCCGCCGCAAAGCCAGGAAATCGATGCGCTTCTGGACCACCTCGGCGCGAAAAAATCAAACACGCACCTGATGATCGATCTTCGAGACAACACGGGATCTTCGTCCCTGTTCGCGCTTAACACCGCTTTGCAGTCACTCTCAATGCCGGCGGAATGGAAAACGGTCACCGCCACCGCCACGGCAATGCCCCAGACCCTGCCGCTGGGTCAGGGATTGCACGAGATCCCCCGCCAGGAATGGCTGAACTACCGCCAATTGGTCGACAACGAACGGTACGGCGCACGCCAACCAACGTTTGGCGACTACGCCATCGCTCACCCAGATCCATTCGCCGAAGTCGATCCTCGATATCTGCAGATCAGCGGGAAGCTGAAATACACGTGTAATAGCAAATGGCTTTTCGGCAGGGGAACCTTGTTTAAAGGAACTCAGGGTCGGAGCGAAGGCGGCGAAGCCATCCGTCCAGCAGCGCGCGCGATCTCGGCTCACAACGAATTCACGGCAACGCACTGCGGCAGCGAACCCTGGATCACGGCCGCAGCAAGCGACGGACCTACTGGTATGCCACGGACCTGGGTGACGGTTGGAACGCAGCATCACCTGTTGAGAGTTCTAGACCAGATCGAATCGATAAACTCCCAGGGCGCCAACGTTCCCGGCTCCTGAGGCCGTCCCGCACCAACTCCCTCAAAACGTCAATCTCGACGACCTGTGTAAGGCGCTCCCACAGCGCCCTTCTGGGCTTACTCCGGTATCCCCTTGCGGCGTCTACCTCTTCCAGGGCGGCTAACGCTTCGTCGCGCCATAGAAGTTGGGCAAGTGCGTACGCGTCCACAGCGTAATTCCGCTGGGGACTGGCGATTTCGTCGAGCACCGCTTCTTTGCCGTCCCATCTGGCGGCGATGCACCCCCACCATGGGGGGATCAAAGGCAACGCATGATCGAGGTGATTCTCGGCAACGACAATGGTGCAGAAATCGAGTACACGTGAATACACCTCGACCTGTGCAGGGAGCCGCTTGAGCGTGTCCGACGCGCTCTTCAGCTCGAAACCTGACAGCGCGGCATTCACGACAGCGACGTCCACGCGCGCCTCTCCACAAAGGCATAGTTCGTCGACGAATAACGTTGACCCCAGGTCGTTGGCATGATCCTGAAGTAGCTGCATATGCAGGGCGGCTCTGACGTCCCTGTCTCGCATGCTGTTCACGGTAGCGCCTACCTCCTTCTTTGAATGCGGCGGCAGACCGAAGTCGCCCCATCGCGATTCCATTCCGGCTCGGTCACATGGCCGCATAGTTCGGCGGTCCCGTGTTTCGTCGCGCCAAGCCGCACGATCCGCGGCCTCCCGGCCTCCAACGCCGCCACCCGCGCCTCGAGGGCGGCCAGGCGGCGCCGCACCGACCACCACCGCAACCAGCTCACCACGGGCGTATCCGGTCACGCGGGATCGCATACGTGCGGCAACAACCAGGGCCGCGATGACAACCGGCCAAGACCGTTTTGCTGCCCATCGCCCGCCGCTCGTGGCGATGCTCACCACCGCAATGCGGGCACTGCACGAATACCTCGGGGCCGACCAATCGGACCACCTCAGCGACACCATCAACCCACTCGTCTGGGGTGTTTCCGCAGGTCAACGCGCTCATTTCTCAAAACCTCCTGTGGGTCGCACCGAATCATCGGGGCGGACCTCAAACTCATCAGCAACACGTCCGCCGCCGCGGAACATGGGGCGCAGCGGCGCCGGCAGCGGCAGCGAATTGCCGCCGAACACCCACGCCGGCGCGGCGAGCGGGCGCGCCGCGGCCAGAAGCTCCATCTCAACGAATTCAGAGGCGGCTACTGCAGCCTGTTTCTGCTGGTAGAAGCCATTTGGGTCGGCGAGCAGCAACCTTGGGTCAACCTCGGTCCGGTGCTGCGCCTCCCGCCTCGCCAGCACGGCGTAGGCCCCTTCGACGACAACGACAACCGCCCCAGCGCTGCCCGGTTCTTCCAGCAGCTCAGGCATGCTTGCCCCACCGGGCGTTCGCGGCCTCGCGGGCCTTCAGCGTGCGCAGCGATTCTGGCTGCTTCGGGGCCGCCACTTCGATCTTCGCGAGTAGCTGAACCACCAGCCGGTCTAGTTGCCGGATCTCGGTGGACAGCTTCACCTGAACTTTCGCTTCCGAGGCGGCATCAAATGCGCTGGTCAGAGCGGTGCGACGGTCGATGGTGTCCGCGAGGATATCGAGGGTGTGTTGCTCAGCCGCGGTCCATGCCAGCGACACCCCCTGGCGCTCGGCCGCTTTGGCGAGCTTGGCGTCGAGAGCGTCGAGGAGTGTTTGCGCCTCCTGGCAGTGGGCGGTGGCCATTGTTTGCTGTCCTTTGCTGGCGTTAGCCGGTTATTTGCTGCACCTTATTGACGCGCACCCGCTATTGACACCCGAAAACAAAACACGATGCGTGCATTCAGATGTGTTCTTGCGCCCGGCCGGTGAATCTTTTGCCCCGGTCAGGGGCTCTCCCGCACCCCTTCTGACCTGCGGAAACGCTGAGCTTAGTTGAGGACGTCTCTCGCCAACGGAGCAGTGGCGGGCGGCTCCGTTATTAGACACGAACGCGGTGTCGATCTTGATAGCGCCGATAACGTTTGCTGGCGGCCTATTGGTGTTAGCTGGCGTGGACATTAGTTAGCGGCCCCTACCCGATAAGCGCTGCCCAAGCTGACGCTTGCCCCGATGGGTAGGCCAATGCGGGCTGCCGCGGCCATCCGACCGGTGACTCACCACCGGTGGTATGCGCAGTTCGGGCAGCGGCTTATCGTCAGCGGCTGTCACAATTCCGCCTCGTAGCGGCGCAACTCCGCCTCTGGGTCATAGCGCTGGTCGTATGCGATGGCGGGGATCCGTTGCGGCCGCAGCCCATCCGGCGACGGTCCCGACCGCGCGATCATGTCGTTGAGGCGACGCCAGTCGGCGTCGCTGACCGTCTGGGCCTGCTGCGCTGCAACCAGGATCTTCTGCGCCGCACCGAGAGACGGCACCTTCTGGGCAAACAAACCGTCGAGGTAGTCATGCACATGGCCTTTGGCGCGTAGCCAGGGCTGAAGCTCCTCGACGAGGACGGACAACTGCTCACCGTCGGCGGACTCGATTGCCTCTCGGACAACGTTGATCATGTCGCCCGGGTCGGTCGAATCGAGTAGCCGTTCGGTGCGTGCCCAGTAGCGCAGTGCGCGGGACTCTGCTGCTGCATCGCCTGGCTTCGTCAACGTGGCACGTTGCGCGTCGACTAGCTGTTGTGCCTCTTCAACTTTCGCGTGTACCGCTTCGTGCTGTAGCTCAGCGTCGCGGTACGCCTGGGTTGATGTGAACGCGTTGACGTGTTCCCGGATCTGTTCGTGGGTGTACCGAGGGTCATGCACGGCGGCTTCGGTCGCGTCGAGGTAGTCAGCGAAAGCATCGAAGGCGTGTTGCTTGGATGCCCAGGCCCGTTGCGCGGCTGTCGCCCCGGCTCGGTGCGCGAGTGCTTGCACCGCTGGCGGTTTCAGTGAGAACTCGGGCTGATTCGGAAGATCATTGGGGCTCATCGCTCCGGGGTTAGTGTGTTCGGAGCGTGGCGCGGACCAGTGCGCGTTGCCGTGGGCCGTGCCGGTGCGGTCGGCCTCGAGCTGGGAGTAGTAGTCGGTGGTCATTTGGTTGTCTCGCTTTCTACGGATTGGGTTGTGTTTTGTGGCAGCGCTTCCCGCCGCCCGGGTTATTGGGTTGTAAGTTCTGTTGCGGGTCAAGGCCTTCCGGCGTGGCGCATCATCTGCAGGCGTTGCCTGCTGTCGATCTCGCGCCGCATGGCTTCAACGTCGCTCACAGTGACATTCTCGATACGGACGCTGTAGTCCGGCGAGTAGCCGCTGGCCGCCTTTGGATCCAATTCGGGCATGCCCTGGCTGGCGATAGCGTGCAGATCGTCGAACTGTCCCGGTGACAGGATCGGCTCCGGTCGGTTCGTCTTGTTGATCGCGATGCCGTTCGGCTGCAACCAGCCCCCGGTGTCGAACTTCCCGGGCACCACGCCGCCGTGAGCGAGTCCGAGCAGCCCAGCCAGGTCGGTGGGCTGCAGCGGCGGCTGCGTTCCTGCCGGTGGTGCCTGTTGCGGCTTCGGCTGCACAGGCTGCGGCCCCTGCACCGGCGCGGGTGATCCTGGAAGTTGCGGCGTGGGCGCGGCCGGCCCTTGCGGCTGCGAACCAGCAAGCCCCTGCATCGGTGTCGGCGCCGGTGTGAAGTCACCCGTACCCGCGGTCGCGATCGGCGCCGACGCCCCGACCGGCTGCTGGCCCGGCATCTGCCCGGGCTGCACCGGGCCGCTAGGCGACGGGGTTTGCAGCCCGTCCTGCTGCCCTTGCGCCTTCTCGCCTGTGGTCACGGCTGCGGCTTGGCCGGGAAGTTGCGGCATGAATTGCGAAGGATCTGTTTGGAAGAACCGCGGCACGCCGAACGGCATCAGGATTTCCGCGAGGGCATCGCCGCCGATACCCGCCATCTGGAACCCGTACTGCACTCCACGTTCGGCCATCTTGGTGCCGATACCGATCAGGAACGACGACGCGGCTCCGCCGGCCTGCCCGCCGGCGCCGAAGCTGCCCGCCGTGGCAGCCGCGGACATAGCGGTCGACGCCGCCGACGCGGCCTGCTCGATCAGGCCGTTGATGGCTTGGGCGCCCATCTGCATCGCACCCGACCAGAGGCTCGTGCCTGCCTGGCCGCCGCCACCCGCGCCCGCGGGGATATAGCCTTGCGTCCGTTGGTCTTTGCCGCCGGGCGCCCCACTGGCGAACGGGTCTGCCGGGTTGTCCGGGGCGCCGGTAATCGAGGCACCCAGCCCGGCCATTGCGCCGCTGCCCGGCAAGAACCAATGGTCCTCGAACTGGGGGTCATTCGCACCGTGTGCACCCGCGCCGATCTGCACACCGTTACCGGCCGACTCGACGGCCCGCCCATCAGGGAGCGTGCCTGCCATGTGGCTATTGGGGCCGCCGCCGCCATGGTGGATACCGAGATTGAACTCGCCCGGCTTGCTGCCGCGGACGAAACCGTAGGCGGCCAGGTCGCTTTCGGTGTTGAACCGCGGCATCTGCTTACCAGTGATCCGGTTGTAGAGCTGCGACATGTATCCCGAGCAGTCCCAGAGTGTGGCGTACTGATACGGATGCCCCTGCGAACTGTTCAAGAAGTCGTTGAGCTGGCCGGCCGCCCCCGTCGTCGCCTGCGGCACCTGAATTGCCGGCATCGGGATAGGCGCCCCGCCAACGTTGTTCGTGCCATCGTCATACCCAGGCAGCTTCGTCCCACCGTTGAGCGCGGCAACGATCGCCGCGCCGCCGCGGTCCATCGCGGACTTCTTGACGACGCCCTCGCCGGTGGACACCCGCGCAGTGGGGATCCCGTCGGCGCCGATGCCGACGATCGAGTCGGAAACGCCGGTGCCCGGGCCGTAGATCCGGCCAGCCGGGGTCACACCACCCTTGGCGCGCTTCGGAAGCCAGGAGTAATCCGTCGCGGGTGCCGTAACCGCCGGCGGCGCCGGCGGCCCGGCTGGCGCCGGCACCGGCGCGGCGGGCGTCAGGTGTTTATCCAAACCGTTCGACGGGTCTGTGAGGCCGAGCCAGTCCGGCACCTTCCCGAAAAGCACGTGCCCCCAACCATGCTGGCCCGGATCGAACGTGTTTGAGTCGATGTGTAGCGCCTGATCAATCTGCAGCGCTGCCGCGGCGGCCACGGCCAACGGCCCGGCCATCGCCGAGGCAGCGGTGCCGATCTGGCCGAGCTTGCCCGCGATGCCAGGCGCGTCGTTCCCGAGCGCGCGCAGGAGCTGCCCGGACCCGTCGATCTGGGTTTTCAGGTCGGTGAACGACTGCTGTACGGGCGCCACCTTGCCGGCGAGATCTTTCACAGCGTCGCCGGCCCCGCTTTGCCCAATCGAGTTGAGCGCCCCGGCAACGCCGTTCAGAGTTCCGGCGGCATCCCGGTCCCGGATACCTGTGATCGCGTCACCGATGTTGTGCAAGCCATCGACCACTGGGGCGACTTTGTCGCTGATGCCCTGCAGCCACTGTCCGACCGGGCTGTCGCCGATCGCGCGACCGACCGCCCCGCCGGCCCTGCCGGCGGCGTCCACCAGAACCTTGTTGAGATCGATACCCGCCGACGTCGCGGCCTTGTTGACGGACTCGAGGATCGAGCCACCGATCGAATCGCCGGCCTTCTTCCCAGACTGCTTCGCGGCGTCACCGATGCCCCTGTCGAGTGCATCACCGGCAGACTTTCCCGCCTTCTCGGCGCCTTGACGGACGCCCCGCTCGAGCGCATCGCCGGCGGCCTTACCGGCCGACTCGCCGGCTTTGGTTGCGCCCGTGACAAATTCATCGTTGACCGCCTTGCCGGCGGACTTGGCGCCCTGAGAGATGCCCTTGCTGAGAGCATCGCCGGCCTGCTTGCCGACCTTCTCGGCCTGCTTACCAACGCCCGTGATCTCAGCAGCGAGCTCCTTCATCGCGCCGTCTGTCTTGACGCTGAGCTGAATAAATCCGCTAGCTAGCTTGACGCCTTCGGTCATCGTTCGTCCTCCCACGATGCGCGGTCGTCAGACCAGCAATGCCGGCTGCAGGGGGCGTCCCGATGATGACGGCACGTCATGCAGAACACCGCCGCGCGGTGTGCGAATTCGCTTCTGCCTGTGAGGATTTGTCCTGTTGTCGCGGTCACTGGGCCGCCACCTCAACCGGGCGGCCAACGTGGGCAAGGTCGGTGGCTGAAATGCGAAGCAGGCGCGGTCCAAAGCGTTGGGCGGGTAACATGCCGGCATGTATCCACCGCTCGATAGTGCGGGGCGATACGCGCGCGCACGCAGCGGCTTCAGAAACGGTGAGCTGGTCAGGCATTGCAACAAATCCTCGCGACTCGGTTGCATCCCAGGCCCGTCATCAGCATAACCGACACACACCGACAAACGCGAAATACTAGGACGCTAGACGACATTCGGGAACGACCTGCGCACCACATCGAGAACGCCGGGCGCGGACACGAGGACGTCAATCGTGGTCCCGTCGCCGAAGTCTGCCCCATTAGCGAGCCGGCGCGGCTGATTCGACTCGTGCGACGGGACGGGATGCCACACCTTTTCGTAGCGATGCCCAGCCGCGGTCACGTCGACAACCGACGAGACCGGGATCCCAGTTGAATAGTGAGCAGCTCGCGTGCGGTGTGCAGTCAAATGCTCCGCCACTGTTCGATTCATTTCGTCCAGCCAGGCAAGCACCTGGTCGGCGAATTCGGTGCGCGTCATAGATTCCGGCGCATAATCGCGCAGCTGCGCCACCATGTTCGTCAACCGCTCGGCGCCCGCAGCGGTGTGCAACAGCGCGTCGCTGACGCTGTAAGTCGATTCAGTCACTTCGGCTCTCCCGTACGTAGGATCTCTGGGCTGTGAGCCCCGCTGGGCTGTATTGGTCTCCGGGGCGGGCAATTCCATTGCTGTGGCCCGATTCGTCGCTGTGCGTGCGCCACGGCGCGGAAGGCAAGGGTGCATGCCATGTCGCGGTCGGTGCGCCGGCCGGGGAGGGTGCGTACCAGCGGACCACGCCGCCGCGGGCCGCCGCGTTCACGCCGCCGCCCTGAGGTCAGCGCGCCGACGCTTCCGTTCCGCCGAGATCCGTTCCCGGTATCGGTAATAACTGCGTCGGTTGGCTTTTCGCTGACATGTCCGGCACCGACGCCGCCAACGCCGACCATCACGCAGCGTGTACGCATCGGACATGTCGTGCCCGTGCGTGCAACGTTCGGCGGCGGTCACGACGCCACCGCGATCTCAGCGCCCGCATACCTCGCCAGGCGGTCACGATCCACCCGCTGCAACGCGCCGCGGGCCACTAGTCGCTGCAATCCCTGGCGTGTTTGTTCAAGCTGCGAGGTCGCCGGATTGCTGCCGTGAACCGCCTTGGCGGCCTCCGCAACCGTCAGCCCGTCTCCGCCGGCGGCCTCGACCGCGGCCAGCAGCCGCAGCCGCAGCCGCCCATTCCGCGGCTTCGACGGTGGCCTCGGCGGGCGTGGTTTCCGCTCGGCCTGCATCGCCTCCCGCGCCGTCCTCGGCGCGTCAGGGTCGACGAGGCGGGCGGCCACTACACCGCGCACCTGTTGCTCGGCCCGAGGCGAATCCACCCAATCGCTGCACCGTTGGAATTCTGTACAGCCGAGGCAGATCTCGATGCCAGCGTCGATCCGCTCCCTGCTCGAGCTGACGTCGAGGTCCGCGAGCCACGTCTCGCCGCGGCAAGCGGCGTCCGGCATCCGCGGCACAGCCGCAGCCGCGCCGAGCAGATTGGCAAGCTGGTCGGCGTTCATCCGTTGACCTCCGAGCTGATCTGAGCCCAGCAGCGCGCGTTGCGCGAGCCGTCAGCGTGGACGTAGCGGTCCAGTTCAAAAACGAGCACCGAAGGCCGCCGGCAGATTGGGCAGGACGCCTCGACCGCTTGCCGTGGGCCATGCCCGCAGCGCGGCGCGGAATCTGGCGACGTGGTAGCCGCGGCCGGGCAGCGGGCCGCACAGCTCGCCCGGGCGAGCCCGGCACGAACGGCACGGGCACGGGGCGGTGAGGGCTAGATGGAGTCGGGCGGTCACCGTTGGCTCCGATCGCTGGATTGGTCGAGGCAGGCTCTGCACCGGCCGCGGCTCCACAGGCCTTGAGCGGAAACAACGGCCGGGGCGTGGGCGGGGTTGTGCCCGCACGACAGCGGCTCGGTCAGGGCTGCGGCCCATGCGCCCGTCTTCGAGATGGCCTCGATTCCGGCGCTCGAAGGGACATCGGTCCCCCTATAAGGGGGGACCGTGTCCTGTCCCTTCAGCGGTAGTGCCCAATGTCCCTTCATGTCCCGAATGTCCCTGCTTTGACCTGCGGTTTGTCCCTTTGTCCCTTCGATGTCCCTTCGTTTGCGGTCGTTAGCGGAAGTAACGATGTCCCTTTGCGTGTCCCTTACACTTTCGGCTGACTCTGTAACGTCGTCGGCTTGAAGGTTCGCGCTCATGCGGCCACCTCCCACCGCTTCGGGCGGACACCCGACGCCAGCATCAATCGACCCTCGGCTTGCAGTTGAGCCAGCGCCCGCTGGGTTGCTTTCTTCTGTGCTTCGGTCAGTGGCGTGTCCGGCGGAAGCCCGTGCGCCGACGCTCCGACTGCGCGCATGGTCACCGCGCCGCCGGCCGCCGCGATCTTCTGCGCCGCCTGGTAGTGCCGCTCGGTCACGGGGTCGATGACCGCGGCTGGCGCCTCGGCACGGTCGGCCGTAACCCGCCACTCCGCGACGCCTGTTTCTCGGTCGGGCTGGTCGAGGGTGAAGGTGCCGGCGAACTGGCGGCGCCCCTCGCCCTTGGGGCAGTGGGCGCGTAGCCCGCCTGGGCGGTCCTTGTTCACCCACAGCTCGGCCATGCCGCCCTTGCCGGGCGCGAAGGTCTGTTTGCGAACCAGGTTGATGGACACGCCGCTGACGGCCCGCCGTTTCGCCATTGTGCCGCCGGCACCGTAGGCGCGCGACTCGCTTCCCTTCGCTTGGTGGTCGAGCCAGATGACCGCGGCGCCGCCGCGCTCGAGCGGAGCGGACACCATCTGCATGACGCGCGTGTAGTCGTCTGCGTTGTCGGAATTGGCGCGGAACAGCGGCATCAGCTCGCCCACGCAGTCACCGCCGACCAGTGTTGCCCAGCCGGCGCAGTCGGAGACGACCTGCAGCACTTCGTCCGCGTCGAGGGGCTCGATGTGGCGGAAGCGGTCGCGGTCGGCCAAAACTGCTTTGTCGACGCCGAGCATGATCAGCCGTTGCGCGGTTTCCGCGGCCCCATTGTTGTCGAAGTCGAGGAATAGGACGCGGCCCACGGGCTTGGTCAGTTCTTTTGCGGCTGCAGCCAGTAGGACCATGGTCTTGCCGTCTTCGGGGTCGCCGTACAGCTCGTTGCGCTTGCCGTGGTAGAAGATGGCAATCCCGTCTGTGCGGTGCAGCACAGACGGTTTCGGTGGTTCGGGTAGCCCCCCGGCCAGTAGCGCGCCGAAGTCGGTGTACCGAATCGGCTCGTTACCGTCCTGGGCTTCCGCGTCGTGGATCGGCCCGTGACCGAAGTCGGTGTGGCCGTAGTCGGTCGGCGGCCTGAGTGCTTTCGCCGCCGCGCTCTTGTCCCCACCGTAATGCAGCAGGGTGTACGCGTCGAACTTGTCGTACCCGCGCGGATCGCCTGCAGATGTCTGGTCAAACGGCGTGTTAGACGAGTACACGTAAAGGCTTCCGTCGCGGATTGTGGCCGAGCAGTCCGACGTGTGTGTTGGGTGCAGCCATACCGCGCCGTCGGCGTCGGGGTCGGCGCTGCGGCATGTCCAGCCTTGCGGCCCAAGGACATTCGTCCACGAGTGATCGGCGTTGTACTTGTCGATGACCGATTCGCCGGTGTAGGTGGTGGGTAGGTGCGTGATCGATGCCGCTTCGGTGTTGCGGCGGACTGGCGCGGTGATCATCTCAGCCAACCATGCGGGCATATCGACGATTTCGTGCGGGCACAATGTGTACCGCTCCCCCGTATCGGGGTGAATGGATTGCGCGCCAACGATGTAGCCACCGTGGTCCTTGTATTCGAGGCCGGACGGCAATCCGACCTTGGACAGCTTTCCTCCCGGGTGTTTGAAGATGAGATGCAAACCACCCGAGCCTGTGATCTGTGTCAGTGTCGTCGGCAGGGGGCCGTGTTCAGCCTCGACGTGCGCGAGAGCCTCAAGCCCTCTACCCGGGTGCGGCCGCCTATTGGGGCCGTCAACGTCGAGGACGAGCATGTCCTCGGGCACCCGCACGCCGACGTTGGCGTCGCGGTACTGGCCCCACCAAGCGTCGATCTGTGCGGGATCGGTTGTGGCGTCGAGGACGCCGCGGCCGCCGCGGATAGCTGGCACCTTGCCGTTGAGCGGGAACACCTCCCAGCCGTGTTCCGCCAGGATTACCGCGACATCGCGTGTGGTTGCGCCATCGGGGATTTCGGGGACACGGGGCGCGAGGGAGTCGATCCATGCCATGAAGTCCGGGTTCGCGTTCATGCTGCACCGCCGTCGCGCCCTAGGTTCAGCAGTGCGGCTTCCTGAACGCCCCGAGGACACATATCGAAATAGCGTTCGTCGATCATGGCGCGTTGCACTCTTCGGCGCCAGTCTTCGGACCACTTATCCTGTGCTACAATAGTTTTACTTGGTGATGTTGAGGTGCCCCGGTCTCGGCCGGGGCCTTCTTCTTTTGTGGGCGCCTCCATGGCGCTGCTCCTTCGGGTGGTGCTCGCGGCCCGTCAAATTGGCCTGGTGGCCCCGCGGAGCTGTTTGGGATGAATTACCTTGCGGGCTAGGGCGTTAGGCAGCTCCTGCGTCTAGTACCAATAGCTCGGCGTGCGCTGACAGTTGCGCGTCAACCGCGGCTTCAACCCAGCACCCGATAAGCTCTTCGGTGAACGGGTCTTCCACCCCAGCATCAGTGGCGTGTTCAAGCGCCGCCAGAAGGTATTCCGCGGACTCGCGAAAATGGTCCGAGCACCTCAGGTACGCCTGTGCCGCATCGACATCGCCGGATTCGAATGCGAGCGCGCTGTCGTTGAATGCCTCGAAGCTCTTGTTGCCAGCGATGCCCATATGGCGCCACAGCCAGGAGATGTCGTCATCCTGCTCGGGGTCGCCTGCCATGGTTACGCTGCGCCGCCGAGTGATACGCCCAGGTATAGCGCGAGGACTTCCTCTTTGGGGATGCGAATGTTGCGCGGGCCGACGCGCCGGCCGCCTCTGATGACGCCGCTAGCGAGATATCGCCTGACGGTGCAGGGATGCACGCGGAGGATCTCTGCCGCCTCCGCCACGGTTACCAATTGCTCTGTCATGCTTCAAATTTGAACACATACCGCTTGACGCAATGTCTAGCGTGAGAAGTTGATCAACCGTTTCCGCAGGTCGCCGCGGTCGCTGACAGGCTCCAAGGGGGCAATGTGTCGCCTGGTGTGGCCCGAAAGTTTGGGCACCTTAGAAGCATTGGCGCACGTTGTGCCGTACAAAAAATCAGCGGGTCCGGAGTTCGAAACCAATAAGTGTCGCCTGTTGCTACTTTTCTTGTGTTTCAGCGAGTTTCGACAACGCTTCAGCCACCTCGGCGTCACGCCCGGACACGATCTGCTGATACAGGAGCGAAGCCTTCACGGTCGTGTGACCGAGCCGGCCCATCGTCTCAACCAGATTGCCGACTCGGGCGGTCGTTGTCCCGGCGAAATGTCTCAAATCGTGGATCGTCGGTCGCGGCTTCTTCTGGCCATCGCGGCCGATCTTGGTCAGCGCCGGGATGAAATAGCTGTCACGGAAAGCCTTGTCGTTCAGGTGGCATCCGCCGCGGACGGGCACGAACAATAGCGCCTCGGCGCCGTCGCCTACGTGTTGCTCAAGGTGGGTGGCGATGTCGGGGCGTATATGCGGGGGAACCACTACCGCGCGTCCCTTTCCGCTCTTGGTGGTGTCGACACGGCAGCCCTCACGATGGGTGACCGCCCGGGTCACCGTGATCACGCTGTGGTCGTCGCTGACGTCTTTCCGGCGAAGCTCCGATACCTCGCCCCACCGCACTCCGCACCACGCCGCGATGAGCACCAGGGCGCGGAAGCGGGGCAACGGGATCGCGTCGGCCAGCGCAGCGATCTCAGAGGGCGTGAGGATGACGGGCTGCTTTTTCGTGGCCGGTGTCATCACCTTCGGGATGTTGCACGGGTTGGAGAGCAGCAGCCCGTCGGCAACGGCCGTGGCGCACACGGCGTGCAGCAGCTGGTATGCGTGCGCGCGGGCCGTCGGCTTCTCGTTACTCATGCCCGCGTGCCATGACCGGACGGCATCTGGGGTGAGATTCTTCAGCGGCACCTGCTCCAAGATGGAGCCCTTGATTCGGCTGTCGAGTAGCGCTTCGTAGCCGATTTTGGTTCGCGGTTTCAGTGAGCGTTGCTCGATCCAGGTGGCGGCGTAGTCGGCGACGGTGATGGATCCGGCGAGTTTCTCGGCTTCGCGTTGGGCCGGCGGTGTCCAGATGCCGAATTCGATGAGCCGGCGTTCGTTGGCGAGCCAGTGCTCGGCGTCCATCTTGGCGCTGAATGTCTTGGGCGCGTGGTGGCGCAGTATGTCGGGGCCTTTGTAGGAGGCGTGCCAGGTGGTGCGGCCTGATTTTCGGATCCAGCCCCACGACCGCCGCCCTTTTGTGCCCGCCATGGTTGCCCCGCTCTGTTATCTGTCTGTTGTTAGCGTGCTGATTTGCGCCTACTTGCGCGCACCTATGCTTCCACCGTATTCTCGCTATATCAGCAGCTTAGATGGCATCTTGCCAGCTAGTTGCTGATGCGAGCAACCAGGGATACGGCATTTTCGAATCCTGCCGGGGGCACCGGTGTTACCGCAGGTCAGATGGTACTTTTGCGCTTAATCCGACGACTTGTCCGACTCATCGGAGTCCTCTGGCCCGTCGGAGTCCTCTGACTTCTCCGCCTTTTCGGAC
Source organism: Mycobacterium sp. 5-140-3-2 (assembly GCF_035666375.1). Classification (NCBI taxonomy): domain Bacteria; kingdom Bacillati; phylum Actinomycetota; class Actinomycetes; order Mycobacteriales; family Mycobacteriaceae; genus Mycobacterium; species Mycobacterium sp. 5-140-3-2. The sequence continues at coordinate 1,345,206 of NZ_CP142025.1, read as the reverse complement.
TCGTCGGACTCGTCGGACTCCTCGGCCTTGGCAGACTCCTCGCCCTCGCCGGACTCCTTGGCCTTATCGGAATACGTCGCCTCGTCGAGCTTGTCCGCATACTTCGTCAGCAGCCCCGCCAGGTCGCGCGCCTCCTCGGCGGCCAACGAATCCTCGAAAAGGCGCTCGTCGCTGTCCGAGATGCGCTCGACGTAGACCGCGGCGGCCTTGATTCCGACGTCCCATCGGCCCCCCTCGTGACGAACCATGTGCTGCCGCCTTTCGACCGGTGACTCGCTCTCGAACTTCTGCGCCGCGCGCTAGTGCGTTGTTTACCCACTTCTGCTGTAGGCCAGACGGTCACATTCGCTCGAACGACGCGTCGCACGCCCGTCTTCTGAAAACACCGCCACACAGGTCACAGGCGACATTAAGCTGCTGGCCGTGGGCGTGAGAGTGTTCGCCAAGGGCGCTGGCCGATGGCTGGCGGTCGCGGCGTCGCTCGTCGTCTCGGCCGCCATGATCCACGCCCAGGGCACCAAGCCGCGGTGTTGCGCCGAGACGCCGGCGGCGGCCCCCACCAGCGCCACCGCGGCGGCGGCCCCGCCACCCAGCCCACCGCACACCGCCAGTCCCGCGGAGGTGGAGGCGCTCACCGCCCTGGCACCACCCGCCCCCTCCGCCGGCCAGCAGTTCCAGCTCGCGTTGCCCCGCGGCGTCGCGTCCGAGGATCGGCTACAGGTCAAGACCATCTGGGCGGCCCGCGCGATCGGAGTGCTCTTTCCGCAGATCAAGACGATCTACGGGTATCGGGAGGACCCGCTGCCGTGGCATCCCAAGGGGTTGGCGATCGACGTGATGATCCCGAACTTCCACACCCCCGAGGGCATCGACCTCGGCAACCAGATCGCCGGGTATGCGCTGGCGAACGCCAAGCGCTGGGGCATCAATCACGTGATCTGGCGCCAGAAGATCTACCCGGGCGTCGGCGGGGGCAACTGGACGGCCGACCTGGGCTCGGAGACCGCCAACCATTACGACCACGTCCACATCGCCACCGACGGTGGCGGCTATCCGACCGGTCACGAGGTGTATTACATCGCCTCCATGACCAGCGCGCCGGATTGATCGGCGTCGCCTTCGTCAGGCCGTCCCGGCGGCAAACGCCGCCACCGGCATTTCGACCGTTCCGCGGCACGGGCCGCCGTTGATGTCGGTGTGCCAGACACCGCGCAACGATCCGTCCGCCTGCGGCGTGTAGAAGGCCCACGACCGCGCGGGCGCCCACACCTTCGGCGCGCCCTCGCCCATATAGCAATCCCACTGAAAGTCGAAGCGCTCCACCCATTTCGCCCCGTCCCAGGTGTAGCGCGACGGCTGGGGCAGGGTCGGATTCTTGGGCGTGGGCCCGTCGGTGGCGGTGGCCACACACCGGCCCGACGAGCATGCGGTGGTGAAGACGTAGTCGGCGCTGAACGTGGCTTCGGCCTGCGTCGCGGCGACGCTGGTGCCGGTTTTGCCGGCCGCATACCGCACCAGTGAGTATTTGCCGTTCCACGACGGCGACACCGCATGGGCGCAGACGGCGGGGGCGCCGGCGACCGAGGCAGTCACGGCTGCGAGGACCGCAACTACCCGAAGCCTCGGTCGCATCGGTCAATGGTGAGCGTCCGATGACGCGGTGTGATCTCGGCGAGGACACGATCACGGTTTTCAGCGCAACAGGAACAGTCCGTAGGCGGCGATCGACTGCGCGTCGGCGATGACGCCCTCGCGGATCATCCGCTCCACCTCGTCGCGGGCGAACCACGCGCTGCGCATGTCCTGTTCCTCGTGTTCGCGGTCGGCTTCGCCCTCGATGATGCCCGTGGCCAGAAACACCCAGCCGCGCTGACTGGTCATCCCCGGGGCCGCGTCGAGCTCGCCGAGCGCCTCGAACGTCGTTGCGCGCAATCCGGTTTCCTCGCGCAGCTCACGCGAGGCCAACTCGGCCGGGTCGGCGTCGGCCAGGTCCGGGGCGGTGCCTTGGGGAAACTCCCAACGCCGCTCCCCGATGGGGTAGCGAAACTGCTCGACCAACCGGAAGCGTCGCCCGTCATAGGGCATCACGAGCGCGTAGCCCGGCTTGTCGACGACGCCGTAGAGGCCGGTGCTGCCGTCCGGGCGGCGGATGTCATCCTCGCGCAGCACCATCCACGGATTCCGGTAGATCTCGCGGCTCGCGAGGCATTCGATGAACGTCACGCCGCCAGTATTGCCGTGCACACCGCACCCGAAGCGGTGGCCATGGCGAGGGAGTAGCGTCCGAATCCATGCCGTCCCCGCAAGCCATCACCGAGACCGTCAATCGCTACCTCGCGCTCGTCGCCACGGGCACCGCCGACGACATCGTGACCCTCTACGCCGCCGATGCCACCATCGAGGATCCGATCGGCGCCGACATTCGCCGCGGGCATGACGCCATCCGCGCGTTCTATGCGGGATTCCAAGACGCCAAGAAGGACACCGAACTCGCCGAATTGCGGGTCTCCGGCAGCGAAGCCGCCTTCTTCTGGCACCTCACGCTCGACGCCGGTGACAGCCGCACCCGAATCTCCCCCATCTCGACGATGTCGTTCGACGCGGACGCCAAAATCACGTCGATGCGCGCCTTCTGGTCACCGGCTGACGTCCAGGTGTTGTAGCCCGGTCGCCAATCCCGTTGGCATATGGCTTAACTCGGATTCGCACCCACGATCGCAGTGCCTTTGGCCGCGGCCCACCGCCCGCCCGCCCGCCCAATCAATTCGCGCTTGAGCACATGTCGCACTGGCGTCAACCGGCACGGTGCCCGATAGTCATAGCAACACGTGAGCGCCAATGTCATCAGAGGTGGGGTTTATGGGTGGCATCATCGTCAGCGGCGACGACGTGCTCGCGACCACGATCGCCACGGAACTGAACCGCGCGGGCGCCACAGTCGTCAAGCTGCCGAGCGAGGACCTCACCGGCGCGGACCTCACCCAAGCAAGCGCCATCGTCTGCGCCGGGCGTGACGACGCCAAGAATCTCGAAAACGCTTTATTGGCAAGGAAAACGAATCCGAATCTGCGCGTGGTCGCCCGGTTGGGCAACGACGTGCTGCGGGGAGCGGTGGCCGCCGACAACGGCCCCGGGGCCATCCTCGATGTCGCCGACCTCGCGGCGCCGTCGGTCGTCGAGGCGTGCCTGGCGAGCAACACCCACCCGGTCGAGGCGGCCGGCATCAACTTCGTCGTGTCGGGCGCCGAGGCGCCACGCGACGCGACCCTTCGAGAGATCTACGGCGACCTGGCACCGGTGGCCGTGATCCACGGCCAGGACGCCGCCACCCCCGGCGAGGTGGTGCCCTGTCCGGGCCGCGACCATCGGGTGCGCGCCGGTGATTGGACCGCCATGATCGGCAGCGCCGACGAACTGGCCGCCCGCGGCATCAAGACGCCCCGGCCGACCGCGACGCGCTCGCGCCGCTCGTGGGTGCGGCGGGCCTCGGACGCCGCACGCGCAATGCGCGACGACGTCAACCCCCTGCTCTTCCCCGCCATGCTGCTCGCGCTCACCCTGCTGCTCGCGTCGACGATCGTCGTGCACTTCTCCTACACGAAGCCGCGCCTGTCCTGGCTTGACGCAATGTATTTCACCGCGGAGACCATCACCACTGTGGGATACGGCGAATTCACCTTCGCCCAACAATCCGCGTGGCTACGCATCTTCGCCGTCGGCCTGATGTTCGCCGGCGTGACCACCACCGCGCTGCTCGTCGCCTTCGTGGCGGACTTGCTGTTGTCGCGCCGCGTCCTGCAATCGGCCGGCGTCCGGCGGGCGCGCCACCTGCGCGACCACATCATCGTGGTGGGGCTGGGGTCCTTCGGCAGCCGCGTCGTCGGCGATCTGACCGCGGCCGGATACGACGTCGCGGTGATCGAACGCGACGAGAACAACCGGTTCCTGTCGACCGCGGCCGAACTCGACGTGCCGGTGATCTTCGGGGACGCCACGCTGCGCCAGACGCTGGAGTCGGCCCGCGTCGACCGCGCCCGCGCCGTGGCCGTGCTGACTCAGGACGACATGGTCAACATCGAGATCGGCATCGTGCTGCGCGAGATGCTGGGTCCCCGGGTGATGCCCGAGGTCAACCGGCCCGACGTGCCGATCGTGCTGCGCATCTACGACCGCACGCTGGGCGACGCGGTGGCCAAGCGGTTCGGGTTCGAGAACGTCCGGTCGACGGTCGACCTGGCCGCCCCGTGGTTCATCGGTGCCGCGATGGGTTTGCAGGTGCTGGGCACGTTCTCGGTCGGGCAGCGATCCTTCATGGTCGGCGCCATGCACGTGGCGGCCGGCAGCGAACTCGACGGGCTGCGGATGTTCGAAATGTCCACCCAGACCCGGGTCATCGCCATCACCCGTCGGGACGCCCCGGTCGAGCTACACCCGCGCCGCGACGCCTGGCTTCGCGGCGGCGACACCGTCTACCTGGTCGGGCCGTACCGGGAGCTGCTGGAGACGCTGCGCAAGGGGCAGCCACCGCAGGAGCCTGCCGTCGACGACGAGCGCCCGGCGGACAAAGCGGCGACCTGACGCCCGCACATCCAGGTCAGGAGGCGGACCAGTCCACCGGGGTGTCGGGTTCGCCCGCGCGGGCGCGGTGCCGGGCACACCAGCCGGCCAATTCCTGGCGGGCCGCGATTGTCACCGGATGCTCGTCGCCGAGGACGCGGGATTCCTCCTCGACCAGCGCCTCCCATGCGGTGACCCCGTCCGTCACGCCGGCCCGGTTCGGGGCCCACAGCGTGAACATGTGCCGCGCCATGAGCAGATGAACGTGGTCGCTGCCCAGCTTGTCGCGCAGCTCGCCGATCAGCCACTCGAGTTCGGTGATCGCCGCGGGGATGTCACCGGCCCGCCCTCGCCAGATCGCCAGCATCAACCGCGTCCCGAGGGTGTCGGCGTGGTCGTCGCCGAGCACCCGCCGCCGCGCGGCGAGCACATGTTGGCCCTCGGTCATAGCTCCGGCGAAATCACCGGTCTCCCAACGCTTCTCGGCGACCCTCTCGCGGGCCATCAGCGTGCTCTCGTGGTCGGGCCCCAGAATCCGCTGTTCGTCGGCGACGAGCTGCGACCATTCGGACAGCGACGACACCGGCGCTTGTTGGCGACCGGCCAGCAGGTGGCGCGCGGTCAAGGTGCTCAGGTGATCGCGACCGAGCACCTCGACGAGATCGGGTATCAACTCCTTTAGGTCGGCGTAGACGGCGGCGTCCTCGCCCGCCCGCAGCTGCACGGTGGCCAGCGCCACCTTGAGCTCGAGGACGTTGGGATCGCGCTCCCCCAGCGTTGCCCGGCACAGGGTCACCAGCTCGTTCGCCTGCAGCGCGGCCCCGGCGAAATCGCCGTTGTTCGCGCACTGCGCCATCAGCCCGGTCATTTCGGCCAGCGGGGCGGGCAACTCCTGCTGCGTCATGTCGCTAATGAAAACCCCGCGGCGCCGATGCGGCAATTCACCCTGTGCCGCCGCTCGGCCCGAGCTGGACTACAGCCGCCCGGCGACCTCCGCGGCGCGGCGCAGCTGATCGACATCCGAGCTCGTCGGGATGAGCTGAACCTCGTCGGTGCCGATCTCCTCGAACCGGCGCAGCACGTCCAGCAGCTCGTCTTCGCTGCCGGCCCACCCGGTCATCGGCGCCATGGCGTCGACGTATTCGGCCGGTATCCAGTTCATGTAGCGACGTAGATGGCGGTGCACCTGGGCGCGGGACTCCTCGGGGGACCCGAAAGCGAACCAAAACGAGGTGATGAGGTGGGGTTTGGGCTTGCCGGCCCGCGCCCAGGCGTCTCGCGTGACGTCGAACAGCTCGTTCTGCTTGGCGACGTCGAGGTCCAGGGTGGTGCCCGCCAGCCCGTCGGCCCACGCCGCGGCGCTGCGGATGGTCTTCGGACCGATACTGCCGACGAACAGCGGTGGACCGCCGGGCTGCACCGGCGCCGGACCGACGGGCCGCACCGAGTCGGTGGTCTTCTCCCCCGCCCAGACGCGCTTCATCACCGCCACCCGTTCGGCCATGCCGCGCATGGTCTGTGTGGCGGGGTCGGCGCCGACGGCGTGGTAATCCTCGTGCCGGCCGCCCACCCCGATGCCGACGGTCAACCGGCCGCCGCTGAGCATGTCGCCGGTCGCCAGACCCTTGGCGAGCATGACCGGGTCGTGCAGTTGCGGCACGATCACCGTCGTCAGCAGCCGCACCCGATCGGTCCAGGCGGCCAGCGCGCCCAGCAGCGTCAGGTTGTCCGGATTGTCGAACGCGATGCGCTCACCCCAGCACAGTGACGAGAACGGCCCCTCGTCAATGGTGCGCGCCCAGGTCTCGAGCACCGTCGCATCCAGATCCGGTTCCATCACCGGCATCGTCATCGCTATCTGCACGACGGCGATTCTGGCATGTTTAACATGCGACCCATCAGTGGAACCATGGACCGAATGGACTTCACCAGCACTTCCATCGCGCATGTCCGACTGACCGTGACCGATATCGAGCGATCCCGGCAGTTCTACGAGAGCGTGTTCGGCTGGCCGGTGTTGCTGGAGGTCCCCGACAACGCCGACGAAGCCACCCGCAATCAGTTGAGCTTTTTGTTCGGCGGTGTCATCTACGACCTCGGCGGCACGCTGCTCGGCCTGCGGCCCGTCGCCGCGGGCCGCTTCGACGAGAATCGCGTCGGGCTGGACCACATCGCGTTCCGGCTCACCACTAGGGACGAATTGGATTCGGCGGCAGCGCATCTCGATGACCTTGGCGTCACTCACGAGCCGATCAAGGACATCGGGCCGTCTTACATACTGGAGTTCCGCGACCCCGACAACATCGCCCTGGAGCTGACCGCGCCGAAGTAGCGCGTTGTCGCGCGGGGCGTGCGGTGGTTGACTGGACAGAACTATGAGCATCAGTTTCAACCACACCATCGTCGCGTCGCGCGACAAACGAGAATCCGCCGAGTTTCTCACCGAGCTGTTCGGGCTGCCCAGCCCAAAGCCGTTCGGCCACTTCATGGTTGTCGAACTAGAGCACGGTGCCACCCTGGACTACGCGGATGCCCCCGACGGCGCGGACATCCCGCGTCAGCACTACGCCTTCTTGGTGTCCGAGCAGGAGTTCGACACGATCTACGACAAGATCCGGGCTCGTGGCATGCAGCACTGGGCCGATCCGGGCGCCACGCGTCCCGGCGAGATCAACCACAATGACGGCGGACGCGGGGTGTATTTCACCGACCCCTCCGGTCATGCCATGGAGATCCTCACCCGCCCCTACGGGTCGGGCGGCTGAGCCGTTGTGCACGTTGCCTAGTCGCCGGTGCGCGCCGAGCCGTGCCGCTGGCTCTCCTGTTTCCGATAGTCGTCGGCCAGTTGCGCCACATGCTTGGGCAGGCCGCCGGTCGCGACGTCGGCCAGGGTGGTTTGTTCCAGCACGGACCGCATGCTGGCGCGCAGCGCCCGCCAGACGTCGGTGAGCGCGGCGGTCGGTCCCGAATACGGCAGGTCCCCGAGTCCGATGTCGCGGACGCTGGCCAGTGGCCCATCGATGCAGCGCAGGACGTCGGCGATGCTGATGTCGCTGCCGGAGCGGGCCAATTCGTAGCCGCCCTCACGGCCACGATGGCTGCGCACGAGCCGGTCGGTGCGCAGGTTGGTCAGGATGTCGACGAGAAATTGCGGCGGGATGCCCTGGGCCTGGGCCAAGTCGTCGGTCTTCACCAGCGTCCCGTCGGACACCGTGGCGAGCTGGATCATCGCCCGCACGGCGTACTCCGCCTTCGCTGACATGCGCACTCTCAGGATTGTGCCATCCGGTGCGGGCATTTCGGCGCAGCCGGGCGGCACCGGCGTGCTACCCGCGCGATTCGAGCAGGTCGAGGACCCGCTGCGCCTGCTCCTCGATGGTGCCGTCCGGGGTGAGCCGCAGATCGGGATTCGCCGGCGGCTGATACGGACTGTCGATCCCGGTGAACTGGGTGATCTCACCGGCGCGCGCCTTCGCGTACAGCCCCTTGGGGTCACGCTTTTCGCATTCGTCGATGGGGGTGTCGCAGAAGACCTCGATGAACTCGAACCCGGCGTCGGCGTGCACCTTGCGGGCCAATTCGCGTTGTTCGGCCAGCGGGCTGATCGCCGGCACCAGCACGACGTTGCCGCAGTCGGCGAGCAGCGCCGCCACATGCGCGAGCCGGCGCAGGTTCTCGGCGCGGTCGGCCATGGAAAAGCCCAGGTCGGCGTTCAAACCGTGCCGCAGGTTGTCCCCATCGAGAACGTAAGCCAGAGACCCCTTTTCGAGCAGCTTTTGCTCGACCAGCATGGCCACCGACGACTTGCCGGAGCCGGACAGACCGGTGAACCACACCGTCTTGCCGCGGGGCCGAGCCTGCGCGATCGCCGAGGGCTTGTGCCGCACCGTGTTTGGGCTCGCCGCCTGCGCCGACGCGTCGCGCAACACCATGCCGGCGGCCACGGTACCGTTGGTGTGCGGGTCGATGAGGATGAACGACCCGGTGCTCGGGTTCCGGGTGTACTCGTCGAGGAGCAGCGGAACCTGGGTGCGCAGCGAAATGCGGCCAAGCTCGTTGAGCTTCAACGCCGTCGCGGACTTGTCGCGGTGCAGCGTGTTGACGTCGAGGCGGTAGTCGAGCGCGGTCACCTTGGCGTGCGTGGTGCGGGTGGTGTGCTTGATGACGTAATCGCGGCCGGGCTCGAGCGCCGCGCCGTCGGCCATCCAGCACACCGTCGCGTCGAACTCCTGCGCGACCCGGGGCTGGTTGTGGGTGCGGGCGATCAGATCTCCCCGCGAGATGTCGATCTCGTCGGCGAGGGTGACGGACACGGCCATCGGCGGGAACGCTTCTTCCACCGGACCATTCGGGCCCTCGATCGCGGTGATGCGGGTGTGCTTGCCGACGGGCAGCACCACGACCTCGTCCCCGGCGCGCATGACGCCGCTGGCGACGGTGCCGGCGTAGCTGCGGTGGTCTTGATGTTCGCGGGTGTGCGGCCGGATGACGTACTGCACCGGGAACCGCACGTCGACCATGTTGCGATCACCGGCGATGTACACCTCTTCGAGGTGCGACAACAAGGCCGGCCCTTCATACCACGGCGTCTGGTCCGACTTCGTCACCACGTTGTCGCCGTGCAGCGCGGAGATCGGGATGGTGGCCACGTCGTGCACGTCCAACCGAGCGGCGAAGGCGTGGAACTCGTCGCGGATCGCCTCGAATTTCTCTTTGTCCCAACCGATCAGGTCCATCTTGTTGACCGCGAGCACGATGTGCTGGATGCCCAGCAGGGACGCCAGGAAGGCGTGGCGGCGTGACTGCTCCAAGAGGCCGTGCCGCGCGTCGACGAGCACGATCACGAGCTGGGCGGTCGACGCCCCGGTCACCATGTTGCGGGTGTACTGGATGTGGCCGGGGGTGTCGGCGATGATGAATTTGCGCTTGGGAGTGGCGAAGTAGCGGTAGGCGACGTCGATCGTGATGCCCTGCTCGCGTTCGGCCCGCAAGCCGTCGGTCACCAGCGCCAGGTCGGTGTAGTCGTGGCCGCGGTCCTTGGACGTCTGCTCCACCGCGGCCCACTGGTCCTCCATGACGGCCTTGGAGTCATACAGTAGGCGGCCGATCAGGGTGGACTTGCCGTCGTCGACGGAACCCGCCGTTGCGAGCCTCAGCAAGGTGGCCATCAGAAGTATCCCTGTCGTTTGCGGTCTTCCATGCCGGCCTCCGAGATCCGGTCGTCGGCCCTGGTCGCCCCGCGTTCGGTGAGCCGGGACACCGCGGTCTCGGCGATGACCTCGTCGACGGTGGCAGCTTGCGATTCCACGCATCCGGTGCACGTGACATCCCCGACGGTGCGGAATCGCACCGTCGCCTCGAACACCGGCTCGTCGGCGTTGGGCTGCATGTTCTTATCGACCGCCAACAACATGCCGTCACGGCGAAAGACCTTGCGCCGGTGCGCGTAATAGATCGACGGAAGGGCGATGTTCTCGGCGCCGATGTAGGACCAGATGTCGAACTCGGTCCAGTTGGACAGCGGGAAGACCCGGATGTGCTCACCCTTGTGATGCCGGCCGTTGTACAGGTTCCACAGCTCGGGCCGCTGCGCCTTCGGATCCCATTGACCGAACTCGTCGCGGAAGCTGAACACACGCTCCTTGGCGCGGGCCTTCTCCTCGTCGCGGCGCGCCCCGCCGAACGCCGCGTCGAACTTGTTCTCCCGGATGGCGCGAAGCAGGGTCACGGTCTGGATGGGGTTGCGCCCCTGGCGTGGCTCGACCACCCGTCCGGCGTCGATGTCTTCCTGGACCGAGGCGACGACCAAGCGCACTCCGTGCTCGTTGACCAGCTCGTCGCGGGTCGCGATCACCTCGTCGAAGTTGTGTCCGGTGTCGACGTGCATCACCGGGAACGGCAATCGGCCCGGACGGAACGCCCGCAGCGCCAGATGCAGCATGACGATGGAGTCCTTGCCGCCCGAGAACAGCAGCACCGGCCGCTCGAACTCGGCGGCCACCTCCCGAATGATGTGGATCGCCTCTGCCTCCAGCGAGCGCAGGTGGCTCAATTCGTACTGTCCGACGGCGGGGGCCGTCTTCAGATCACTGGTCATAGCTTCCTTCGCTGGCTAAAACCTGGCATAACTGACCATATTTGGCATCTTAGCGATATATGAGACCAGCTGGCGCTGGACCTGTCAACCTGGGGTGCGAAAACATGGACGAATGACTTCTCACCCCGGACCTTCTCGCCCGCCCGCGCCCAGCGGCCGCGACGTCATCGCGCAGTTCCTCCCCCAGTCCCCGTTCGTCGTCAAGCTGGGCATCGTCGCCGACCGGCTCGAGGAGGACGAGGTGCGGCTGCGGCTGCCCTGGGACCCGTCCAACGTGACGCTCGGCGACATGGTTCACGGTGGGGCCATCGCCACCCTGGCCGACCTCACCGTCATGGCGGCGGCGTGGTGCGGCGTCCCAGCCCCGCCGGAACTACGCGGCGTGACGGTGTCGATGGCGCTGGACTACATGGCCCCGGCTCGGGCCACCGACGTGATCGGCATCGGCCGGGTGCTGCGACGCGGCCGATCGCTGGTCAATTGCGAGGCCGAGATCGTCGACTCGGGGGGCACGCTGGTGGCCAAGGCCTTGGCGACCTACAAGGTCGGCTGAAGGGCCACCGAACGTGCACTGATGGCGGGGATCGGGCCGATTTTTCGCCGTGGCTACACGCTCGGCGCGCGCTTCTAGAGCGTGACCTCGTTGAGCTTGCCGGTGGCGACGTCGAAGAAGAAGCCACGCGCGGAGACGTGCTTGGTGACGAACGGACTGCCCTCGATGCGCCGCAGCGACTGCCGGACGTCCTCGGCGACATCCGGGAACGCCTCGGCCGCCCACGGCGGTTTGACCCCGGTCTCCTCCTGGATGGTGCGCTTGAAGTCGTCGTCGGTGAACGTGAGCATCCCGCAATCGGTGTGGTGAATCAGGATGATCTCTCGCGTCCCCAGCAGTCGTTGGCTGATGGCCAGCGAGCGGATGACGTCGTCGGTGACGACCCCTCCGGCGTTGCGGATGACGTGGGCCTCCCCCTCGTTGAGGCCCAGGAGGCGATACACGTCGAGCCGCGCATCCATGCACGCGACGACCGCCACATGCTTGCCCGGCGGCATCGGCAGCGGCCCGTTGAAGGTCTTCGCATATTCGGCGTTGTTGCCCAGCAAGTCATCGGTAACCGTCACGCAAGCCTCCTCGACAGTGTCGCGGTCTGAGGCGTGCCGCAATCGCCGCACGGCTCGGTACCGCGGTGCATGTTAACAACCGATCACACGCGATTCACGCATGAGAATCAAGCAGATCTGAAGCTCACCGAACGCGCCCGGCGCTGCACGCGCGACGCCGTGCCGCCGGCTCGATAACCTGTCCCAATGCGACGCGTGCTGTGCGGACGGGTATGACCCGGTTTCTCGCCCGCCGCTTGCTCAACTACGTCGTGCTGCTGGCGCTGGCATCGTTTCTGACGTTCTGCCTGACGTCGGTGGCCTTCAAACCGCTGGACAGCCTGTTGCAGCGCAACCCGCGACCACCACAAGCCGTCATCGACGCCAAGGCCCACGCGCTCGGTCTCGACGAGGCGATCCCGATCCGCTACGCGCACTGGGCTTCACACGCCGTCCGCGGTGACTTCGGCAAGACCGTCACCGGGCAGTCCGTCGGGGAGTCACTGTGGCGCCGAGTCGGAGTGACGCTGCGCCTGCTGGTCATCGGGTCGCTGGTGGGCACCGTCGCGGGCATCGCGGCCGGGGCGTGGGGCGCGATTCGGCAGTATCGGCTCAGCGATCGCGTCGTCACCATGATGGCCCTGCTCGTGTTGAGCACCCCGACGTTCGTCATCGCCAACCTGCTGATCCTGGCCGCGCTGCGGGTGAACTGGGCCGTGGGTCTGCAGATTTTCGACTACACCGGGGAGACATCGCCGGGGGTGTCCGGCGGGGCCGGCGCGCACTTCTTCGACCGGTTGCGGCATTTGGTGTTGCCGTCGTTGACCCTGGCGCTGGCGGCCGCGGCGGGATACAGCCGCTATCAGCGCAACGCGATGCTCGACGTCCTGGGCCAGGACTTCATCCGCACCGCGCGGGCCAAGGGGCTGACCCGCCGGCGCGCGTTGGTCAAGCACGGGTTGCGCACCGCGCTGATCCCGCTGGCCACCCTGTTCGCCTACGGGGTGGCCGGGCTGGTCACCGGAGCGGTGTTCGTGGAGAAGATCTTCGGCTGGCACGGCATGGGCGAATGGCTGGTGCAGGGCATCGCGACGCAAGACACCAACATCGTCGCGGCCATCACCGTGTTCTCCGGCGCGGTGGTGTTGCTGGCCGGCCTGCTCTCCGATGTGTTTTACGCGGCTCTCGACCCGAGGGTCAGGGTGTCATGACCCGCGCCGCCGACGATGCAGAGCGAAGCGACGAGGCGCCGGGGCGTTCATGGACCTCCGCGGCGGATATCGATGGCGCCCACGGGTTTTCGAGTCACGACGTGGCGGACTTCACCTCGCGCCGCACGCTGGTGCTACGCAGGTTTGCGCGCAATCGGTTCGCGGTGGCGTCGCTGATCTTGTTGGTGCTGCTGTTCGTGGGCTGTTACACCCTGCCCGCGGTGCTTCCCTATTCCTACGAGGACCTCGATTTCACCGCGCTGCTGCAGCCGCCCAGCGCGCGCCACTGGCTGGGCACCAACGCGCTGGGACAAGATCTGCTGGCGCAGATCCTGCGGGGGATGCAGAAGTCGATGCTGATCGGGGTGTGCGTGGCGGTCATCTCCACCGGCATCGCCGCCACCGTCGGTTCGGTCTCGGGCTATTTCGGCGGTTGGCGCGACCGTGTGCTGATGTGGCTGGTCGACCTGCTGTTGGTGGTGCCCAGCTTCATCCTCATCGCCATCGTGACGCCGCGCACCAAGGACTCGGCGAACATCGTGATGCTCGTTCTGCTGCTGGCGGGATTCGGCTGGATGGTCAGTTCCCGCATGGTGCGGGGCATGACCATGAGTTTGCGCGAGCGCGAATTCATCCGTGCCGCACGGTATATGGGCGTATCCAGCCGCCGCATCATTGTCGGGCATGTGGTGCCCAACGTGGCGTCCATCCTGATCATCGACGCAGCGCTCAACGTCGCCTCGGCCATTCTGGCCGAAACCGGCTTGAGCTTCCTGGGTTTCGGCATCCAGCCACCGGATGTGTCGCTGGGCACCTTGATCGCCAATGGCACCCAGTCGGCGACCACGTTCCCGTGGGTGTTCCTCTTTCCCGCCGGGGTGCTGGTGCTGATCCTGGTGTGCGCCAACCTGACCGGCGACGGCCTGCGGGACGCGCTCGACCCGGGCAGCACCCCGGTGCGGGGCGGTGCGCGATGAGCCCCCTGCTCGAGGTGACCGACCTGGCCGTGACCTTCGCGACCGGCGGCGATCCGGTGACCGCGGTCCGCGGCGTCAGCTACCGCGTCGAACCGGGCGAAGTCGTCGCCATGGTCGGCGAATCCGGTTCGGGCAAGTCCGTTTCGGCGATGGCGGTCGTGGGCCTGTTGCCCGAGTACGCGCGGGTGCGCGGCTCGGTCCGGCTGCACGACACCGAGCTGCTGGGCCTGGACGACGACGCGATGTCGCGGTTCCGCGGCAAGACGGTCGGCATGGTGTTCCAGGATCCGATGTCGGCGCTGACACCGGTGTACACCGTCGGCGACCAGATCGCCGAGGCGATCGAGATCCACCAGCCGCGGGTGGGACGGCGGGCGGCCCGTCATCGCGCGGTCGAACTGCTCGAATTGGTGGGCATCGCCCAGCCGGAGCGACGCGCCCGCGCGTTTCCGCACGAGCTCTCCGGCGGTGAACGGCAACGGGTCGTCATCGCGATCGCGATCGCCAACGACCCCGACTTGTTGATCTGCGACGAGCCCACCACCGCACTCGATGTCACCGTGCAGGCGCAGATCCTCGAGGTCCTCAAAACCGCCCGCGACGTCACCGGGGCCGGGGTGCTGATCATCACGCACGACCTCGGTGTGGTCGCCGAGTTCGCCGACCGGGCGCTGGTGATGTACGCGGGGCGGGTCGTCGAATCCGCCGAGGTGCACGACCTTTACCGGGACCGCCGAATGCCCTACACCGTCGGGCTGTTGGGCTCGGTTCCGCGGCTGGACGCCGCACAGGGCACCCGGTTGGTGCCGATCCCCGGCGCACCGCCGTCGTTGGCCGGTCTGGATCCCGGCTGTCCGTTCGCCCCGCGCTGCCCGCTGGCCATCGACGAATGTCGGCTCGAGGAGCCGGAACTGCTTCCCGTCGGTGCCGACCATCGGGCGGCCTGCATCCGCACCGATCAGGTGGGCGGCCGCAGCGCCGCGGACATCTACGGCGTCAGCACCACGGCACAGTCGGTGAGACCCGATGACTCGTCGGTCGTCGTCCGGGTGCGTGACCTGACCAAGACCTACCGGCTGACCAAGGGCGTGCTGCGCCGCCGCGCCGGCGAGGTGCGCGCGGTCGACGGCGTCAGTTTCGAGCTGCGGCAGGGCCGTACCCTCGGCATCGTCGGCGAGTCCGGTTCGGGGAAATCGACCACGTTGCACGAGATCCTGGAACTCACCGGGCCCCAATCGGGATCGATCGAAGTGCTGGGCACCGATGTCACGACGCTGAGCCCGGCGAGCAGGCGGTCGCTGCGACGCGACATTCAGGTCGTGTTCCAAGACCCGGTCGCCTCGCTGGACCCGCGACTGCCGGTGTTCGAGCTTCTCGCCGAACCGCTGCGCGCCAACGGGGTCGACAAGGGCGGCACCAACGCGCGCGTCGCCGAGCTGCTCGAGATCGTGGGCCTGCGCCGCGCCGACGCGGTCCGCTACCCCGCCGAGTTCTCCGGCGGGCAGAAGCAGCGCATCGGCATCGCCCGTGCGCTGGCTCTGCAACCGAAGATCCTGGCGCTCGACGAACCCGTCTCCGCGCTCGACGTCTCCATCCAGGCCGGGATCATCAACCTGCTGCTCGACCTGCAAGCGCTCTTCGGCTTGTCCTATCTGTTCGTCTCCCACGATCTTTCGGTGATCAAGCACCTCGCCCACGAGGTGGTCGTGATGCGTTCCGGAACGGTCGTCGAGCGGGGCGACAGCCGGCAGGTCTTCGACAACCCGCAACACGAATACACCCGGCAGCTGCTGGACGCGGTGCCGCGACCCGATCCGGGCGCAGGTGGCTAGCGTCGGCATCCGGTTGGCGGCGGCGCTTTTCGCGATGGCGCTGGCGCTGTCGGGCTGCTCGCCGGCCATCAACCTGATTCCGGAAACGGGGCAAAACGCGCGGATCGGGACGTCCAGCGACATCAACCCGCGCGATCCGGCCACCCTGCGAGACGGCGGTGACCTGCGACTCGCGCTCACCGCCTTCCCGCCGAACTTCAACATTTTGCACATCGACGGCAATTCCGCCGAGGTCGCCGCGATGATGAAGGCCACCTTGCCGCGAGCCTTCGTCATCGGGCCGGACGGCTCGACGACGGTCGACACCAACTACTTCACCAGCATCGAACTGACCGGAACCGCACCGCAAGTGGTGACCTACACGATCAACCCCAAGGCGGTGTGGTCGGACGGCACCCCGATCACCTGGGAGGACATCGCCAGCCAGGTCCACGCGCTGAGTGGCGCCGACAAGAATTTCGAGATCGCCGGGCCCAGCGGCGCCGAGCGCGTCGCCTCGGTGACCCGCGGCGTCGACGACCGGCAGGCCGTCATGACCTTCGCCAAGCCGTACGCCGAGTGGCGCGGCATGTTCGCCGGCAACGGGATGCTGCTGCCCAAGAGCATGACGGCTACCCCCGAGGCGTTCAACAAGGGCCAGCTGGACGGGCCGGGCCCGTCGGCCGGCCCATTCATCGCCACCTCGTTGGATCGGACGACCCAGCGGATCGTGTTGAGCCGCAACCCGAAATGGTGGGGCCCGCGACCGCGCCTGGACAACATCACCTACTTGGTGCTCGACGACGCCGCGCGGCTGCCGGCCCTGCAGAACAACACGATCGACGCCACCGGGGTCGGCACCATCGATCAACTGACCATCGCGCAGCGCACCAAGGGAATCACCATCCGGCGCGCCCCCGCCCCGGCCTGGTCGCACATCACCTTCAACGGCGCCCCGGGGTCGATCCTGGCCGACAAGGCGTTGCGGGTCGCGGTGTCCAAGGGCATCGACCGCCAGACCATCGCCAAGGTCGTCCAGTACGGCCTCACCAGCGACCCGGTGGCGCTGGGCAATCACATCTACGTCGCGGGCCAGAAGGGCTACCAGGACAACAGCGCCGTGGTTCCCTACGACCCGGCCGCGGCCAAGCGCGAGCTCGACGCCCTGGGCTGGAAGCAGGTCGGCCAGTTCCGGGAGAAGGACGGTCGCCCGCTGGTCATTCGTGATCTGTTCTACGACGCCCAGGGCAGCCGACAGTTCGCGCAGATCACCCAGCACAGCCTCGCCCAAATCGGCGTCAAGCTCGAGCTTGTCGCCCGCGCGGGCAGCGGCTTTTTCACCAACTACATCAACGTCGGAGACTTCGACCTCGCCCAATTCGGTTGGCTCGGGGACGCTTTCCCGCTCTCATCGTTGACCCAGATCTACAAGTCCGACGGGGAAAGCAACTTCGGCAAGATCGGCAGCCCGCAGATCGACGCCGCCATCGAGCGGACCCTGGAAGAACTCGACCCCGACAGGGCGCGGGCGCTGGCCAACGACCTCGACCGGCTGATCTGGGCGGAGGGGTTCAGCCTGCCGCTCACCCAGTCGCCCGGGGACGTCGCGGTGCGCAGCACGCTGGCCAACTTCGGCGCGGCCGGCCTCGGCGACCTGGACTACACCGCCATCGGATTCACGCGCAGCTGAGCCGGCGCAGCAGCCGCGTGGGGACCGGCAGCGCGCCTTCGGCGGCGGCCGCCGTTTCGATCAACTTCCACAGCAGCCGCACCTCGGGGCGCGGCGGCAGCGCGTCCAGCGCCGACGCTTGGGCGGCAAGCCCTTTCAGGTCGCCGCGCCCCACCGCCTCGGCGGCGGCGAGCGCGACGGGCTCGCGGAAATCCAGCGCGCTGTGCGCCATGCTCGGCAGGCTCAAGAGCACCGCATCGGGCAGCAGCGACGCGACGCGCTCGGCCACCGCCGGCGGGGTGATGAGGTCACGGCCGCCGGAAATCACCGCGGTGGGCCAGTTGAAGTTCGGCATTTCCGTGGGCAGGTCATAGGGCTCGTCCTCGAAAGTCACTCGCTGCGTGCGCGCTTCGCTTTCGGCCACTGCGGGGTCCAGCGGCAGGCCGTCGGGTTCGGCGGCGTAGTCCAGCTCGCGAAACGCGATGCGGCTCACCAGATCTTCCTCGTAGCGGAACGGCAGATTGCTCAGGGTGGTGAACCGGGATAGCGTCCACCACAATAGTTTCCGGCGCTGCAGTAACAGATCGAGTTGACGCTCGAGCAGGTCGGCGCCGCCGTAGCCGTAAATGGTCGCGACGACGTGTGTCGCCGCCGGGGTCATGACGCCGGCGTCGACCAGTTTGCGCATTTTCGGTGCCAAGGCGGCGGTTTCGGGGCTGTCGCCCCGGAGTAGCAGCCGGCGAATCGCCCGGCGCACGATGACGATGTCGTGCCGCGACAGCAGCGGCGAATCGAGCACCATCGCATGCACGCGGTCGGGATGGCGCACACCCACTCCGGCCGCGATATAGGTGCCGTAGGACGCGCCATAGATGTCGGCCGAGTCGGCGTGGGCGTCGTCGAGCACCGCCGCCACGTCGTCGACGACCTGATTCACGGTCATGGACTGCGGGGGCAGGTCGGCACCCGAATCGTCGTGGCGCGACATCCCCACCCCGCGGTGTTCGATCATGATGACGTCGAGACCGGCCGCCGCCGCGCGTCTGCGCAGTCCCTTGTACATCTGCACCGACGCCACGCCCGGCCCGCCGGGGATGATGACCAGCGGGTGGCGGGACTTGCGGCCCGTGCGCACGTAGTACAGATCGAACTCGTCGGCGCTGTGCGGCGAGATCGGCCGGCGCACGGCGCGCACGCCGGGCAATTCCGCCAGCTTCTGCTGCACCCGGCTCCGCTTCGCGTTCATCGTCATTCGTGTCGGACCGCCATGGTCCCATTCTGCAGGCAGCGCATCCCGGCACGCGCCGAGTCGTCACACCCGGCGGTATCGGCTGAGGTCAGCGGCCCTCAGGCGGTGAGGTCGATGCGATGCGCGCCCCGCACACCGTCGTAACGGTCGGGACTGCAGGTGAGCACGATCACCTGCCCGTTAGTGCCGACGCTGTCGAACAACTGACCCATTTTGGCCAGCCGGTCGGGGTCGGTGAAACCCAGTGCGTCGTCGACGACCACCGGCACGGCGTCCTCCTTGGCGACCAGGGCGGCACCGGCGAGCCGGGCCAGGATGCCCAGTTGCTCCTTGGCGCCGCCCGACAAGGATTCATAGGGCACCGTGATGCCGTTGAGCGTGCGGCTACGGATGCACAGGTCGCTGTCGATGTCGACCTCGAAACTCGGCCCGAACACGGGACGTCCGAGCCGCTGCAGCTCCGCGCGATAAGGCTCGACGTAGCGTCTGCGCGTGGTGTCGCGGTGACGCGTCATGACCGAGCGCAGCAGTTTCGCGGCCCGGGCCCGCGCGCCGATCTGACTGTGCTCCGTGGCGGCGTGCTCGCGCTCCGTTTCCGCGGCGTCCAGCTTGCCCTGGCGCCCCTCACTGCCGAACACCGAGAGTTCGATGGTGATCTCACGCAACGCGCGGGCGGCTTCTTCGTAGCGCTCCCGCAGCGACTCGGCTTCCTTTGTGGCCTCGGCCAATTCGGCGGCAACGGCATCGGGGGACGCGGCGGCCAAGGCGGCGGCGAGCTCGCCGACTCGTTGGTCCGCGGCCTGCGCGGCCCGCAACGCCGAGTCCGCCGACGCCGCGAGTTCCTCGTCGCTGACCGAGGCGCGCTCGGCGGCCAGCCGGCCCGCGGTCGCCTGCAGCTCGGCCCGCTGGGCTTCCAACGTGTTCTGCAGAACGGTTGCCCGGGTGGATAACTCGGCCAGCGCCGCGGCGGCGGTGGTGGCGGCCTGGCGGTGAGCCTCGCAGTCGGTCGACGCCGCCGCGTGACCCTGCTGGGCCGCGTCGAGTTCGGCGCGGGCGGCGCCGATGTCCGTGGCACCGGGCGCCGGCTCGGCCGGGTGCTGGGCCCGCAGCTGCGCCAGGCGCGAGCGCATCTCGTCGATCTGCTCGTCGCCGCACAGACCGGCCAGCGTGGCGCCGAGCTGATCGCGGGCGCTCACCAGCTCGCGGCGCCGCTGGTCGGCCGAGCGCGCGGCGGCGAGATCGGCCACCTCGGCGGCGGCCAGCGCCGCCGCCATTTCTTGTTGTGCCGCAGCATGTTTCGTGTGGATATCCAGCGTGGTCGCGCCGGGGGTGACCCGGGCGGTCAGGACGTCGGACACCTCGACCACGGTGGACCCGGCGGCGGTGATCGACCAGCTCTGCCCCGCCGACAACGAGATTCGCTCACCGCCGACCACCAGGTGAATGTCCGCGGCGGCGGTGAATTCGATCGCCGCCGACGTCGACGCCAACTGGTCCCCGATGCGATCGACCGCGGCGCAGGCGTCCTCGATTCGTCGCAGCAGTTCCTCGGTGACGGCGATCGTGCTGAGCTCGGCGCAGATTCGCTCACGATCCCGCTCGATGGCGTCGACCTTGGCCAGCCGGGTGCTCAACCGGTCGGCCTCCTCGAGGTCGGCGAGCCGGTCGACGCCGCGGCGCGCGGCGTCGACCCGGCACTGCAGGTCGGCCAGGACCTGCGTGGCCCGCTGGAGCGTGGCGTCGCACGCCTCGGCCTCGGCGCGCGCCGACGCGTGCGCGGACGCGGCTTGGTCCGCCTGGGCTTCCGTTTCGGCGACAGCGGCGGCGCGGGCGTCGATTTCGGCGAGCAGCTGCAAACGGCTGGTGTGGGCGGCGGTCGCCGCGGCGCTGGTGGCGTCCGCGGCCTCGGCGACCAACTGGGCTTCGCGCTGCTGCGCGGTGAGCTCGGCGATCCGGTCGGCGGCTTCCCGGGCGGCCGCCACGCGCGGGCCGGCGGCGATGCGCCGCTGGGAGAAGTCGGCCACCTGCTCGGTCAAAACGGCGTGGCGAGCGACCCGGTCGTCGACCTCGGCGACGGCGGCCGCGCACTCGGCGACCGCGGCCTCGGCGTCGGCGAGCCGGGCGATCGCGGCGGCCCACGGCCCCGTCGGACGCCCGGTCGGGGTGAAGTACCGCGCGTATTCGGTGTCGATCCGCTCGATCAGCAACGGCTCGGTGCCACAGAGCCCGCCGCTGTCGCCGGCGGCCACATCGAGCGCGCGTGACAGCGCGTCGCACCCGGACAAGTCCACCGCGGCGGTCGACGCCGACTGCAGCACACGCTGGGCATGCCAGAGGTCGCTGTCCACCGTCTCGGCCAGCATCGCCCGCACCCGTTCGTGGGCTTCGTCGCCGGTCAGCTGTTCGCGGCACGGCGTGATGATCGTCAGCTCCGTCTCGCACTTCTTGTGAAACCGCTTGCGATAGACGAAACGGTAGGGGCCGCAACTGATTTCGGCGGAGACCTCGGAGCCCACGTCGCTGTGGGTGGGTTTGACCTGCTTGACTTCCTTCTTCGTCGACCGATCCCGGGACTCCAGGAGCAGGTCCAGCGCCTCGATCATCGACGACTTGCCGATCTCGTTGGCGCCGCACACCACCACGACGCCGTGGTCGGGGAATTCGATCTCCCGGTGCGAGATGCCGCGGTAGTTCGTCAGGATCAACCGGTGCAGCTTCACGCCGCGCCCCGATCAGCGAGGCGCAGCAGCAGCGCCAGCGCCGCCTGGGCGTCGCCGGCGGTGGCGGAATCCTCCTCGCGCGCCGTCGCCATCAGCTCCTCGACCGCCGCGGCGGCGAATCCCCCGATCCCGAGATCGCTGAACTCGCCGTCGGCGGGGATCACCGCCAGGTCGGTGCGCCGTTCCCACAGGCCCAGCCAGGCGAACAACCGCGCGTATTTGTCCAGGCAGGCGTCCAGGGCGGCGCGGTCGGTGACCGTCAACGACCCGGTGAGCGCCAGGCGCACCACGGTTCGGTCCTTGTCGGTCATCAGGTCCAGGTTCACGTCGAGGTCGGCGATGTCGCGGCTCGTGTCGACCTGACGGTGCAGCGTGACGAAGCGCCAGCGTCCGACGTCTCGTGCGGTCACCGAGACCGCGCCCCGCGGGTCGGTTTCGTCGACGTCCACGACCAGGACGTGGCCCGGGTCGGATTCCACGTCATCGAAGTTGGTGACTTCCGGCGATCCGGAATACCAGACCCGGCCGCTGTCGCCGACCTGGGTCAGAGAGTGCTTGTCCCCCAGCGCCACATAGTGCACCGCGCCGCGGGACAGCGCGTCGTCGAGGGTGGCGAGCCGGATCAGCGAGGGCTTGTCCTTGTCGGGGTCCAGGACGTCGACCCCGCCGTGCGCGACGAGGATTCGGGTGCCCGCGGCCGCGGGCAGGCCGTCGAGGACGTCGGCGACCAGGTCGGTGGTCGGCACCTTCGACCGCCACGGCGCGGCGACGATCTCCAGGCCGGGGCGCACCTGATGCACGCCGGCACGGTCGAGCACCACGACGTTGTCGGGACGCTCGGCGGCGAACAGCGCGCTGGTGTACACCGATGAGGCGTCCAGGGGGTCGTGGTTGCCCGGAAGCAGATACACCGGAATTCCGATGGCGCGCATGGCTTCCAGGGACTGTCCGATGACCGTCGGCGGGAGCTGGTTGTGCTCGAAGACGTCGCCCGACACGACGACGAACTCGGCGCCTACCTCCGCGGCGAGCGCCCCCAGACCGGCAACCGCGTCGCGGCGGGCCGCCGAGTAGCGTGGCTGGGCGTCGCCGGCGAGGAAGTGCCGGGTCATGCCCAGTTGCCAGTCGGCGGTGTGCAGGAATCGCATGCGGGCGACCCCCTTTCGAACTGCGTGTTTACCGGGGCATCGCGAGTTTAGGTCTGCGCACCGACAAGACGGGGGACCTCGATCGGCAGGTCTTGGCACTGCGCAAATTCCGGCGCAGCGGGCGTGGCCGGCGGGGTGCCACACTGATTAATCTGATCCTTCGTGACTGCCGAGCGCACCCTGCTGTTGATGCGGCATGCGAAGTCCGACTACCCGGCCGGGGTCGGCGACCACGACCGGCCGTTGGCGCCCCGCGGCGTCAGGCAAGCCGGGCTCGCCGGCGACTGGCTGCGCGCCCACGTGCCCCCCGTCGACGGGGTGCTGTGTTCCACGGCGACCAGGACCCGCGAGACACTGCGGAACACCCGTATCGCTGCGCCGGTGCGATACAGCGAACGCCTCTACGCCAGCACCCCGGGCACGCTGATCGACGAGATCAACACGGTGGACGACGGCATCGGCACGCTGCTCGTCATCGGACACGAGCCGACGATGTCGGCGCTTGCGCTGGGGCTGGGCCGCGCCGGCGGCACCGACGCCGCTGCGGCCGAACGCATTTCGGCCAAGTTCCCGACGTCGGCGATCGCGGTCCTCGCGGTGCCGTGCGCGTGGAAGGAACTGGAACTCGGGGGTGCGTCGCTGATCGACTTCGTCGTTCCGCGCTGAGCACACCGCTTCGCCGAACGTCGACTTGTTGGGCTCAAAACGCGAAATCGACGACAACAAGTCGACGTTCGGCGTGGTGGCGCAACCTCCGGCTAGGAGTTGGTGGCCAGCGTCAGTTCCATCAGCTTGATGGCCTGCCCGCACGCATCGATTCCCGGCGCCTGCGGGTTGACCCACCAACCGACCACCCCGGCCGCGTCGCTGGCCACGCCGCACGCGCCGTTGGCGTCGTCGGGACGCATCACGATCGAGTCGATCCCGGCGATGGGCCGCGACTCAATCTTGTACTTCAAGAACTCCGCGACCTTGCGCTCGTTGCTCAGGCTGCCCTGCTCGAACCAGAACCGCGTGATGTCGATCAGGCCGGCCGGGTTGGCCGCCTGCCACCGGCAGATCGCGCCGACGAACGTGCTCTGAATGTCGAGCGGGTCGGCCCCCACGGTCTTGGCCAGGATGTCGCTGGTCAACACCTCACATTCCTTGAGCAGGTTCGGGTACTGCTGCTGGGAGTTGTTGTTGCGGGGCACGTTGCCGCCCGCCTTGACCGCGTTGCCACCGATCGACCTGGAGCAGCCCGTCAGCACCAGCAGCGCGGCCAGCAAAACCACGGCGGCGGCGCGCATCGGGGCCCTCATTTCGAGTTCGCAATCGACTGACGAGCCAGCTCTTTCGCGATATCGCACGGCGGCGGGAACGGCTTCTGACTGAAACTGATCGACCACTCGATGAAGTCGTCCTGAAACTGAATGCCTACTTCGCACAGCGAGTCACCCAGGTTGGGCTCGTTGCCGACGGCGATGAAACCGCCGTGGCCGTTGATGTTGATGTCGTCGACGCTGGCACGTGAGAGCTCCTCGGTCTTGCGTTCGCGTCCGATCGGGCTGCCGCGATACCAGGAGAAGGAGAAGTGCGGCCCGAGGATGCCGCCCCCGGCGAGCCATTGGCAGCCGACGGAGTTGCGGGCGGTGTTGATCAACCCTGTCACCCGGGTCAGCTCGGCCACCGTCTGGTCGCTGATGCCGCCGCACTGCGGGAACATCGGCCCGTGGTTGCCTTGCCCCTTCTGCGGCGTCGAAGACGCCGTCGCCCCGGGTTTGTTGCCGCCGGAATCGGAGCAGGCGGCAACGGCGGGAATCAGGATCGTCAATGCTGACGCCACAAGAGCCAGCGCCCTCGCGCTACGCCGCACCGCTACCCTGCTTCCGTTCCGCCCGCTGCTCGTCCACACGATGCACTGTAGCGGCAGCCCAGCGGGTCAACCACCGACGCGCCTGAGCAGGTATTTCAATGTCGCCGGCGAGTGCCGTGCGCGCGTTGACCGTCGCCGGTTGGCGGGGACGCCCGGGCCGCCGGTGTGCGACAGTTACCCCATGCTCCTGGCACTGCTGCGCCAGTACATCCAGCCGTACCGCCGGCTGGTCGCAATGCTGATGGTGCTGCAGCTGATCAGCAACCTCGCGTCGCTGTACCTGCCGACCGTCAACGCGGCCATCATCGACGAGGGCGTCGCCAAGGGCGACACCGCCGCGATCGTCCGGCTGGGCATCGTGATGCTCGGGGCCACCGGCTTGCAGGTGTTGTGCTCGGTCGGCGCGGTCTATTTCGGCTCCCGGACCGGGATGGGCTTCGGCCGCGACCTGCGCGCGGCGGTGTTCGAACACGTCCTCACCTTTTCCGAGCGCGAGAGCGCCCGATTCGGCGCGCCGACCTTGCTGACGCGCAGCACCAACGACGTGCGGCAAATCCAGTACCTGGTCCAGATCACGGCCACCGTGCTGGTGACCGCCCCGATCATGTGCCTCGGCGGAATCGTCATGGCCCTGCGCCAGGAGGCGGCGCTGACGTGGCTGTTGCTGGTCAGCGTGCCGGTCATGGCGGTGGCCAACTACTGGGTGATGTCGCACATGCTGCCGCTGTTCCGCAGGATGCAGGGCCTGATCGACGGCATCAACCGCGTGATGCGCGACCAGCTGGCCGGCGTGCGGGTGGTCCGCGCGTTCGCCCGGGAAGGTTTCGAGCGCGACCGCTTCGCGCGCGCCAACGCCGCGCTGTCGAACACCGCATTGACCGCGGGCAACTGGCAGGCGCTGATGCTGCCGGTGACCACGCTGACCATCAACGTGTCCAGCGTCGCGCTGATCTGGTTCGGGGGGCAGCGCATCGATCGCGGCCAGATGCAGGTCGGCTCGTTGACCGCCTTCCTGGCGTACTTCACGCAGATCCTGATGGCCGTGCTGATGGCGACGATGACGCTGGTGGTGTTGCCGCGGGCGTCGGTGTGCGCCGAACGGATCACCGAGGTGCTCACCACCCGTCCCGCCGTCACCGACCCGCCCGGCCCGGCGTCTCCCCCGGGCAAAATCACCGGTGTGGTCCGCCTGGACGGCGCAACATTCACCTATCCCGGCGCCGATCGCCCAGTGCTACAAGACATTTCGTTCATCGCCCGGCCCGGGACCACCACCGCGATCGTCGGCAGCACGGGATCGGGAAAGTCGACACTGATCTCCTTGATGTGCCGGCTCTACGACGTGACCGGCGGAACCGTCCTGGTCGACGACATCGACGTCCGCGATTACCACACCGAGCTGCTGTGGTCGGCGATCGGTCTGGTCCCCCAGCGCGGCTACCTCTTTTCCGGAACGATCGCCGACAACCTGCGTTACGGCGCCGCCCCGGGGCACGACATCACCGGCGACGAGATGTGGGAAGCGTTGCGGGTGGCCGACGCCGACGGGTTCGTGCGCGCGCACCCAGACGGGCTGCAGATGCGGGTGGCCCAGGGCGGCATCAACTTTTCCGGCGGGCAGCGGCAACGACTCGCCATCGCCCGGGCGGTCATCCGCCGCCCCGCCGTCTATCTGTTCGACGACTCCTTCGGCGCCCTCGACGTGCACACCGACGCGCGGGTGCGCGCCGCCCTCAAGCAGATATCGAAGGAAGCCACCGTCATCGTTGTCACCCAACGGGTTTCGACCGCCGCCCAGGCCGACCAGGTGATCGTCATCGACGGCGGAAGGCTGGTCGGCGCCGGCACGCATGAGTCGCTGCTCGCCGACAGCGCCACCTACGCGGAATTCGCCGACTCACAAGCCGTGGGCGCCTTGCCGTCAGGCCACGTCGGGGGCGCGCAATGACCTCGTCGACCAGCACCGCGACCCGGGGCGTGGCCCCGCCGCCGGCCGGGCGATCCCGCGATTTCTGGGGTTCGGCCGCCCGGTTGGTGAAACGACTTGCGCCGCAACGCAGACTGAGCATCGCGGTGATCACGCTGGGCCTCGCGGGCACGGTGATCGGCGTGATCGTCCCGCGGATCCTCGGCCATGCCACCGATCTGTTGTTCAACGGCGTCATCGGGCGGCAGCTTCCCGCCGGCATCAGCAAGGCACAGGCCGTCTCGGCCGCTCGCGGCCGGGGCGAGAACACCTTCGCCGATCTGCTGTCCGGAATGAACGTGGTGCCGGGCCACGGCGTGGATTTCGGGGCGGTCGCGCGGACACTGACGCTGGCGCTGGCCCTCTATCTCGTTTCCTCGGTGCTGATTTGGGCGCAGGCCCGGCTGCTCAACCTCACCGTGCAGCGCACCATGGTGGCGCTGCGTTCCGACGTCGAGGACAAGATCCACCGGTTGCCGTTGTCGTACTTCGACGGGCGCCAGCGCGGCGAGCTGCTCAGCCGGGTCACCAACGACATCGACAACGTCCAGTCGTCCCTGTCGATGACGATCAGCCAGTTGCTGACTTCGGTCCTGACAGTGGTGGCGGTGTTGGCGATGATGCTGTCCATTTCGCCGCTGCTGGTGGGGATCACCGTGCTGACGGTGCCGCTGTCGCTGCTGGCGACACGGGCGATCGCGCGGCGTTCCCAGCGGCTGTTCCTCGCCCAATGGGCGAGCATCGGGCGCCTCAACGCCCACATCGAGGAGACCTACAGCGGATTCACGGTGGTCAAGACGTTCGGCCACCAGGCCGCGGCCCGCGAGCAGTTTCGGGCCCTCAACGGCGACGTCTACCGGTCCAGTTTCGGCGCCCAGTTCTTCTCCGGGCTGGTGGCACCCGCGACCACGTTCATCGGCAACGTCGGCTACGTGGCCGTCGCCGTGGTGGGTGGCCTGCGGGTGGCCACCGGGCACATCACCCTGGGCGACATCCAGGCGTTCATTCAGTATGTGCGGCAATTCAATTCGCCCCTGAGCCAACTGGCCGGGATGTACAACACCCTGCAGTCGGGGGTGGCCAGCGCCGAACGCGTCTTCGCCCTGCTCGACGAACCGGAAGAATCCCCGGATCCCCAGCCCGCGGCGCCCCCGCCTGCCGATGGCGCCCCACGCTGGACCGGCCGCGTGGAATTCGCGCATGTCAGCTTCGCCTACCGGCCGGGCGTCCCGGTGATCGACGACCTGTCGCTGGTTGCCGAACCGGGTAGCACGGTGGCGATCGTGGGACCGACCGGGGCGGGCAAGACCACGCTGGTGAACCTGTTGATGCGGTTCTATGAGGTCGATTCCGGCCAGATCCTCCTCGACGGGGTGGACATCGCCACGTTGGACCGGCATTCGCTGCGGTCGCGGATCGGCATGGTGCTGCAGGACACCTGGCTCTTTGACGGGACGATCGCGCAGAACATCGCCTACGGGCGCCCCGAGGCCGGCGACGGCGAGGTGGTGGCGGCAGCCGAGGCAGCCCACGTCGACCCGTTCGTGCGGTCGCTGCCGGACGGCTACCAAACCCGGGTCAGCGGCGACGGCGCCAACATCAGCGCCGGCGAAAAGCAACTGATCACCATCGCGCGCGCGTTCCTTGCCCGCCCGCAGCTGCTGATCCTGGATGAGGCGACCAGCTCGGTCGATACCCGCACCGAGGCCCTTATCCAGCGCGCCATGTGCGATCTGCGCCGGGATCGGACGAGTTTCATTATCGCGCATCGTCTTTCGACGATCCGCGACGCCGATCGGATCCTGGTGATCGAGGGGGGCCGGATCGTCGAACAAGGCAACCACGCCGAGCTGCTGGCCCGGCGCGGCGCCTACTACGCCATGACCCGCGCATGACAACCGCGGCCGGCGTCGCGGCCACGAAATGCTGGCCCGCCGATTGTCGGCGTTATCATGCGGCGCGACGGGTGGGCGCTTACCGTCATGATTGCTCGGTCACGGGTCGACGATCGGGCGTGCGTCCGCAACGTTGCCACGGGACGGCGGGCCGGGGGTCGGGTTGGAAGGATGAGCAATGAGCGACGAGCAGGCCTCACGGGCGGGGTCGATGTTCGGCCCCTACCACCTGAAACGGCTGCTGGGCCGCGGTGGGATGGGTGAGGTCTACGAGGCCGAACACACCGTCAAAGAGTGGACCGTGGCGGTCAAACTTCTCTCCGAAAGCTTCAGCAGAGACCCCGTCTTCCGCGAGCGGATGAAACGCGAGGCCCGCACCGCCGGACGTTTGCAGGAACCCCATGTGGTGCCCGTGCACGACTACGGCGAAATCGACGGCCAGATCTTTTTGGAGATGCGCTTGGTCGAGGGCACCGACCTGGACAGCGTGCTGAAACGCTTCGGCCCGCTGACCCCGCCACGCGCGGTCGCCGTCATCACCCAGATCGCCTCCGCGCTCGATGCCGCCCACGCCGCCGGCGTCATGCACCGCGACGTCAAACCGCAAAACATCCTGGTCACCGCGGACGACTTCGCCTACCTCGTCGACTTCGGCATCGCCAGCGCCACCACCGACGAGAAACTCACCCAACTGGGCACCGCGGTCGGCACCTGGAAATACATGGCGCCCGAACGGTTTTCCGACGCCGAGGTCACCTACCGCGCCGACATCTACGCGTTGGCGTGCGTGTTGTTCGAGTGCCTGACCGGGGCGCCGCCCTACCGGGCCGACAGCGCCGGCATGCTGGTCTCCGCCCACATGATGGACCCCATACCCGCGCCCAGTCAGCGGCGCCCGGACATCCCCAAGGCCTTCGATGCGGTGATCGCCCGCGGCATGGCCAAAAGGCCCGAGGACCGCTACGCGAGCGCGGGCGACCTCGCGCTGGCCGCCAAGCAGGCGCTGAGCCACCCCGATCAAGACCGCGCCGCCACCATCTTGCGCCGCAGCCAGGAAGCCGCACTGCCCACGGCCGTCAACCCCGATCCCCGGCTGAGCACCGCGCCGCCTCCCCGGCCGTACCAGCCCGCGTTCAACACCCCGCCGCCGTCGCCGTCCGCGGCGCCGTATTACCAAGGCGCCAGCGCCAATTGGGGCGGCCCGCCGCCGCAGTTCGCCAATGCGACGCCGTGGGGTCAGCCCCCGCCCAGGCCCCGCCGCAACGTCTGGCTCATCGTCGCGGCCGTCGCCGTGGTGTTCGTTCTCCTCGGGAGCGGGTTGGGCATCTGGCTGGTCACGCGGCCCGATCCCGAACCGCCACCCCCCGCGCCGCTGGAGGCCGACCGTCTCAGCGCCCTGCTGCTCGGCCCGTCCGATATCAACACCGTGATGGGCTCGTCGACGATGCAGCCGGGCAAACCCATTACGTCGACGGACCATTCGGCGGTGACGGTGTCGACGCCCGACTGCCAGGGCGCGCTCTACACGACCCAAGACCCGGTATATGCGGGCACCGGTTACACCTCGGTGAGTGGACTGGTGTCCTCGGAGCCGGGCGACAACTACGACCACTGGGTGAACCAAGCGGTGGTGCTGTTTCCGTCCGCCGACAAGGCCAAGAGCTTCCTGGAGAACTCTGCGGAGAAGTGGAAGGGCTGCGCCGGCAAGACGGTCACGGTCACGAACAAGAGCAAGACCTATCGGTGGACGTTCGCTCAGGTTCAAGGGAGCCCGCCGAAGATCACGCTGATGGACACCCAGGAAGGCGCCGACGGTTGGGAGTGCCAGCGCGCACTGACCGTGGCCAACAACGTGATCGTCGACATCAACGCGTGCGGGTATCACATCAGCGACCAGGGCGCCCAGATCGCGGACAAGATCGCCGCCAGAATCGCCGACGAGTAGCCGGACGGTTACGCGCCAACGCCGTTAGGGCGTCACGGCATTGCTACGACTGCAGATCGGGACCCTGCGCACGCAGGTCGTCGACCGCCGTCATCGCGTCGCGCAATTTGGCCAGCCATTCCTCGGCATGTTCGCCGACCAGCTTCACCGACCACGCCAGGGCGTCGGCGCGCGACCGCGCGACGCCGGCATCCACCAACGTGTCGAGCACCTGGCGTTCGGGCTGCTTCAGCCGGGTCATCACAGGTACTGCGATGTGGGTGAACAGGATTCGCTCCGAGCCGACCTCGACCCCCCAGGAAACCTTGCGTCCGTAGCGATCCTGGGCTTCGTCGGCGATGTGCATTCTCTCGGATCGCGTCTCCTCGCGGAATCGCGACGCCCGTCCCGCCGCGCGGGCCTCACTCTCCCCGCTCTCGGCGCTCGCCGTGTCCGGGAGCCGTCCCATGACGGTGATCTCTTCGCGGTCGACGATCACCGTGGGGTCGCCGTCGAACCACTTCTCGGGAAGGCGTCCGGCGAACCATTCCGCGGCGTCGCCGGCGTCGGGTTGCTGGGCTTGCTGCCAGCCTCCGGGGCGACCGTACCGCCGCCCATGGGTGTGATGCGCTTTCATGATTACATGATTACACCGTTGCACGTATAACGGAACAGCGTTCGCCGGGGGCGAAAGACGGGCCGGTCGCCGAACACATCTCCACGCCTGAAAACCCGTTGATCCGGGCTGTTGTGCGGCGTATTTTGGGTAGCGAAGCAGGCCCGGGAAGCGACCAATTCGAAGCGCCGGAACACGGGGTAGGAATCCGGCCGCGTAGGACACGCGTAAGACGGAGTCAGACGCCCCCTGGAGTCGCACCGGGCCTGCCCATATTGATGTCACCGCGGCCGGCGGCCGTCAGTCCTCGGCATCGCCGCGCCGGATGCGGAACAGTTTGACCTCGCCCTTGATGCCCTTGAGGTGGCGGGAGCCCGCGAACGATGCCGAAAACTCACCGCGCTCCCCGATGACCTCCCACACCGAATCCGCCGCCAGGACCGTGCCCGGGCGCGCCACGCTCGTGACACGGCTCGCCACGTTGACCGGACTGCCGAACCAATCGCCGGCACGGCTCACCGCCATGCCGGAGGCCACGCCCGCCCGCAGCCGAGGGAAGTCGTTGTCAGAGTCGACGGCTTCGACCAGTTTCAGGACGACGTCGAGCAACGGTTGCGGCTCGGGGCAGACGAACATCACCGCGTCGCCGATGGTCTTGATGAAACGCACCGGAGGAACGGTCATGTCGCGGGCGAGGATGGCCAGCCGGTTGGCCAGATGCCCCAGCTCTTCGGGCGTGACCGCCTCACCGATCCGGGTGAAGCCGACCAGGTCGGCGAAGGCGACGCTGATTTGGCGCGCGCCCGGCAGCGGCTTGCCAGCGGCGCGCTCGGCGGCGTTGACCGCTTCGGTCTCCATCATGTGGCGCAGCTGCATGAACAGCATGTGCTGGATCATCGGGCCCAGCATGGGCGCGATTTTGGTCACCAAAGCCTTTGAGGCTTGGGCGATTTCGAGCTCGCTGGCGCCCGGGCGCATGATCGCCGAAAGCGCCGAGTACCGCATGACCTCGGCGGTCCGCGACAGACCTTCGGCGAGCACCCGGACCACGAGAATCACGTGCTCGGGGTCCAGGCCCAGCTCGACGAACCGCTGGGTGAAGGCGGCGGCCTCGCCGTCGGCGCGCATGTGAACGGCCGCGTCGGGGTCGTCGACGCGGACCAGACCGATGGCGCGTTGCACACGCTGCAGCAGTCCCAGGTCGATGCCGTGGGTCTCGCTGATCTCCCGCGTCGACACGTACGTGCCGTCGTCGCCGATGATGTGGCGGGTGGCCAGCAACAGAGGCGGGTTGGTCGCCCGGATCTCCTCGGCGGTGATGCCCTGCTCGAAGAGCCACCGCACCAGTTCGGCCCGTTCCGTGCGCGCGGTTCCCTCGAGCCCTTCGAGCAGGTCGTCGATGGTGTGGTCGTCCCCGTCGTGCACGTCGCCAACGTACAACGCGGGCGCGGCATGATGTGAGGTGATGAGCACACCGTTGCTGCGGGGATTCCCGCCGGTCGTCGACGAGCGCGCCAGGACGCTGATTCTGGGGTCGTTTCCCAGTGCGCAATCACTGGTGGCGGACCAGTACTACGCCAATCCACGCAACGCGTTCTGGTCGATCACCGGTGAGCTTTTCGGCTTCGACGCCGCCGCGCCCTACGACAGGCGCCTGGCGGGACTGCAATCCCACGGAATTGCGCTTTGGGATGTTCTTCACACGTGCCGCCGCCGCGGCAGTTCCGACTCGGCCATCGATCCAACCAGCCTGACGGTCAACGATTTTGGCGCGTTCTTCGCCGACTACCCCGCCATCACGGCGGTGTACTTCAACGGCGCCAAGGCCGCCGAGCTCTACCGCCGGCGGGTGGTGTCGCCCGACGAGATCCAGTGCCACCGGCTGCCGTCGACCAGCCCGGCCCACGTGATGCGGCCGGGCGCCAAGCTCGCGGCGTGGGCGCCGATCGCGAGCGCGGCGCCGCCGGGCGAAGCGGGTCGGCGCGCGTAGATCAAGCCGATCGCGAGCGCGGCGCCGCCGGGCGCCAAGCTCGCGGCTTGGGCAGTGGTTGCGGAGGCCCGTCCGCTCTCATGACACCGGCGGCCGGCGAAGGGCCCACGGTCGAGCGGCTTCGATCTGCGCCGACAGCGACAACAGCGTCGCTTCGTCATAAGGCCGGCCGACGAGTTGGACCGACATCGGCATCCCGTCTGCGTCGAGGTCCCAGGGAACCACCGCGGCGGGCTGTCCGGTCAGGTTCCAGACCTGTTGGTAGGGAACGTATTGCCCCACCCTCAGCAGGGTCGACACGGCGCCGCGCCGTTGGTAGGCGCCGATACGGGATGGGCCCGTCGCCGTTCCCGGCGTGACGACGACGTCGACATCGTCGAAGATCGCCTGGATCCGCGACACCACGGCCCCCTCGGCCGCCCGCAGGGACTCCATCCGGCGGTCCGAGAAGAAAGACCCCAAGCGGGCCATGTTGCGGGTGCGCGGTTCCAGGCGTTCCGGATGGGCCAGGGCGTCGGCGTCGTCGCAGATGCCGCGCAGGTAGCGGGGCAGGTAGTTGGTGAGGATCGCCGAGGCCGGATATTCCGGGTCGGCCGTAATGACGTCATGCCCGAGGTCGCGAAGCAACGCGCCGGCCTCGTCGACCGCGGCCAACTCCCGCTTGCCGACCCGAACCGGCAGCGGGGTTGGGACCTTGGTGCTCAACGCAATTCGTAGCCGCCCGGGACTGCGGGTCGCCGCGGACACGAACTCGCCCTCGGGCCCGGGCACCGTCGAGGTCGCGTCCAGGAACACGGCAGCGTCGATCACCGTGCGGGCGATCGGGCCGTTGACGCTCAGCCCGTACCAGGCGTCGTCGTGGGGTTCCAGCGATACCCGGTCGCGTTGCGGCTTCAGGCCGAACACGCCGCACCAGGTCGCCGGGATGCGGATCGACCCGCCCCCGTCGGAGCCCAACGCCAGCGGGCCCAGCCCGGCCGCGACCGCGGCGGCGCTGCCGCCGCTGCTGCCGCCCGGCGTGCGCCTGGGATCCCAGGGATTGCGGGTAGCTCCGAAGGTCAGCGACTCGGTGTACGGCAGCATCATCAGCTCGGGCACATTGGTCTTGCCGACGATGACGGCGCCCGCGGCGCGCAGCCGGCGCACCACCTCCGCGTCGGAGCTCACCGCGGGCCGGTGCCCGCCGCTGCCGAAGGTCGTCACCTCCCCGGCGACATCGACGTCGTCCTTGATCGCGACCGGCACGCCGAGCAGGGGCAGCCGTTCGCCCGCGTCCAGGCGGTCCTGCGCCACGGCGGCCTCGTAGCGAGCTTTGTCAGCGAGCACCACGCGGTAGCACCGCAGCTGGCTGTCGAGCTGCGCGATCCGCTCCAGGTAGACCTCGAGCAGCTCCGGTGCGGTCAGTTCACCGTCGGCCAGCATGCGTGCTTGCGCCGCCGCGCCGGCGAAGGCGAGATCGTCGTTCACTGCGGCAGCGTAACCCCGCAATTGGGCCGGGCCCGGGCTGGCGTCGGCGGGGCCGCGGCGCGGCAACAAGTACCGTGGGCGACATGTCCTGCGTGTTCTGTGCGGTCGTCGCCGGGGAAGCTCCGGCCATCCGGATCTACGAAGACGACGACTACCTGGCGATCCTCGACATCCGCCCGTTCACTCGTGGCCACACGCTGGTGCTGCCCAAGCGGCACAGCGTCGACCTCACCGACACCACGCCGGAGACGCTGGCCGGAATGGTCACCCTGGGCCAACGCATCGCCCGGGCCGCGCGCACGACGGAATTGGCCGACGCGACCAACATCGCCATCAACGACGGCAGCGCCGCCTTCCAGACGGTGTTCCACATCCACCTGCACGTCTTGCCGCGCCGCAACGGCGACAAGCTGTCGGTGGCCAAAGGAATGCTGCTGCGCCGCGACCCCGACCGCGACGCCACCGGCCAGATTCTGCGCAACGCACTGGCCCGTATCGACGCAAGTCAACCGGATTAGGCCCGTGGCGGCCGTCCTTCGGCGGCACCGGAAACGGCACCAACCTGGCAAAAGCCACACTTAGCGCGCGTCTGCAGCGGTTTAATGCCCTGTAACTCGTGGTGATGCTGTTGTTTCTTCACCACACAACAGGGGAGCTCAAGCGTGACGAAACGGCGGGCGGTGAATCCGTGGCGGCGGTCGGGGGTGCCGGCACCCGCCGGGTGGTCCCTCGTCTCCGTGTACGGCGTAGCCGGCGTGCTGATCGTGCTGTCGTCGTTCTGGGGATGGCGCGGCCCGTACGGGACGCACCCCATCAACGGGTTCGTCATCGCGATGTGCCTTGCCATCGCGGCGGCATACGCCGCGCGCGCGGCCCGCTTCAAGCCCCGGCGGCAACGATACGGATGGCTGGCGCTGGTGACGGCCCTGCTCGGCTGGGCGGCCGGTGAGGTCATCTGGGCGTTCTACGACGTGCGCCCGGAATTCGATCACGCCACCCACCCTGCGGCAACCGAGTTCGTCCTTCTGCTGTGGCCGGTCGGCGCCATGACGTCGTTGGTGCTGCTGTCCCAATTGTCTCGCAAGAGCCCCCGGCGTCTGCTGCTCGACGGTCTCATCGTGGCGACGTCGCTGTTCGTCATCGCCTGGGTGTTCGTGGTCGAAGCGCAGCTGCAGGAGCATTCCGGCGCGCGGCTGGTGACCTCGGCGGAGGTCTTCGCCGACATCGTCCAGGTGACGACGGCGATCCTGATGCTTTCCCGGGCTCGTCCCGGCGACCGGCCGAGCCGCAGCCTGCTCGCCGCCGGCGTCGCGACCATCTGCATCGCCGACATGGCGCTGGTCTTCTATACCGGCATCGCCAGCTATCACACGGGCGGGGTCGGCGACCTGGTCCGAGTCGCGGGCCTGGCGTTATTGGCGCTCGCGGCCCTGGCCGCCGCGCACGAGCGTCCCGCGCCCGCGCCGCCGGATGAGACCGAGTTCCGGGCCCGGCTGTGGCTGCCCTACTTGCCGCTGATCCTCGCCGCCGCGGCGGGCTGGGCGCACGCGGCGGGCCATTCGATACACGACCCCATGCTCGCCGCGCTGGGCATCCTGGTGGCCGCCGTGCTGGCCCGGCAATTCGTCGTCCTGGTCGACAACCAGAATCTGTTGTCGGAGGTCGCGCGCGAGGCGTTTCGCGACAACCTGACCGGTCTGGCCAATCGCGCCCTGTTCCTGCAGCGCCTGGAACAGGCCGTCGCGCGCCGGCATCCCAACGGCATGCCCATCGCGGTGCTGTGCCTGGACCTCGACAACTTCAAGTCGGTCAACGACGCCCTGGGCCATCCGGCCGGCGACGAGCTTTTGGTCAGGGTGGCCGGGCGGCTCACCGCGGCGTTGGGGGAAAGCGGGACCATCGCCCGGCTCGGCGGCGACGAATTCGCGGCGGTCATCGAGGCTTCCGTCCAAGAATCGCAGGCGGCCGCGCACCGGATCCTCGACGCGTTCACCGGGGCCATCCTGATCGACGGCATTCCGATCATGGTCCGGCCCAGCATCGGATTCACGGTGTGCACCGGCGCATCGGCCTGCACGGTCGACCAGCTGCTGAGGCACGCCGACCTCGCCATGTACGCCGCCAAACGCGAAGGCGGGCAATGCATCCGCAGCTTCATGCCCGACCTGCCGTTGCCGTACGCGTTCCCGGCGTCTCCCGATTCCGGGGAATCCGACGTGGCGCCGCCGGTCGATGGCGGCGGCGGTGTCGCGACGCCGCAGGCGTCACCGCCCGTTTCCGACGTCGCGACACCGACCACGAACTCGCCCTCCGGCGATGTCTCAGACGATGCCCCTCGGCCACCGAGGGGTATCCGGGTGGGCTTCGCGGTGCTGGCGGTCGGCGTGATCGCCTTCGCCGCGTCCAGCGTCGCGCATCCGGACGCGGGACACGGCATGTTCTCGGCCACAACGCTGTATTCGGCGCTGACCGTGTTGGCCGCCGGTCTGGTTGTCCTTCGCGCGTACCGCGTCTCGGCGGACCGGTTGGCGTGGTCACTGATCGCCGCCGGGATGGCGTTCTCGGCCGCGGGCGACATCGTCTACGCGTTGTTTGTGCCCAACGGTCGCTCCCCGTCGGTGGCCGACCCGGTGTACCTGGCGTACTACCCGCTGGTGTACGCCGGGCTGCTGCTGCTCATGCGGGCACGGTTCAAGCGGTTGCCGATCCCGATTCAGCTCGACTCGCTGGTGTGCGCCCTGACGCTGGCGGCGGTGGCCGCGGCCGTGACGGAGGGCCCCATGCGGGCGGCGACGTCACGCACGCCCGCGACGGTGTGGATGGGATTGGTCTACCCCTGGATTGACCTGGTGCTCCTGGCCCTGGCCGCCGGCATGCTGCCAATACTCGGTTGGCGCAATGACTTTCGCTGGGCGCTGCTGATGACCGGACTGGTCGTGTTTGCGGTGGCGGACGTGGCGTACCTGTTCCAGACGACGGCGGGCTCCTATCGGGTCGGCACCTTGCTGGATGCCTGCTGGCCGGCGTCGTCGTTGCTCATCGCGATGGCCAGCTGGTCCCCCTCGTCGCCGACGGCGCCAGTGCCCAGACACCGATTCAGCCCGTATGTCACCCCGGTGACGACATCGGTTGTCGCGCTGGGAGTCATCGTCCTGGCTCATCATTCGCGGCCGGCCGCCACCCTGGCGGCGTTGAGCCTGGTCGTGGCGACCGCGCGATTCTCGCTCACCTTCCGGGACGTGAGCCTGTTGCACACGAACGCCAAGCACGCCATGACCGACGAGTTGACCGCGCTGCCCAACCGGCACTCGCTGGCCAGCGCCCTCACCGCGTTGCCCACTACGGCGCCGGGGCCGACGTCGATTCCGGGCAGAGCGCGCGCGCGGCGGGCTCTGTTGCTGTTGAGCCTGAGCGATTTTCACGAGATCACCGACTCGATCGGTCGCCACTTCGGCGATGAGTTGCTGTGCCACATCGCAAACCGCTTGTCCGGCAGCGTCCGTCGCGACGACATGCTGGCGCGGGTCGGTGATGACCAATTCGCCGTGCTGCTCGCGGACGGGGCCAACCTGACCGCCGCCAGCGCTCAGGCGGGCCGCCTGCTGGAAGCGTTGAGTGAGCCGATCGCGTTGGACCCGATCACCGTGCAGGTCGAAGGCCGCATCGCCATCGCGCTGTGTCCCGACCACTGCGACCACCCGCAAGAGCTGCTGGGCCGCGCCGAAACCGCGATGGCGCACGCCGAATCCGCCCGCAGCAAGATCGCGGTCTACGACTCGTCCTTCGAGGTTTATCGGAACAACGACCCCAACCTCATCGAGGACCTGCGTACGGCACTGTTCGACACCGACGAACTGAAATTGCACTACCAGCCCAAGATCGACGGGCGCGACGGCAGCGTTCACAGCGTCGAGGCGGTGCTGCGCTGGCAGCACCCCACCCGTGGAACGCTGCTGCCGGAAGAGGTCTTGCCCGTCGCCGAGCGCGCCGGACTGATGCGCAAGATCTCCAACCGCACCCTGAGCATGGCGCTGAAACAGGTCCGGTGCTGGCGTGAGCAGGGCATCACGCTCACCGTCGCGGTGAACCTGTCGACGACCAACCTGCTCGACATCGAGCTCGTCGGCACCGTCGAGCGGCTGCTCGCGAATTATGACCTGCCCGCGGACGCGCTCATCCTCGAGATCACCGAGAGCGCGCTGGTGGATTCCGCGCGATCCCGCAACACCGTCGCCGCCTTGCAACGCTTGGGAATTCGCATATCGCTCGACGACTACGGCACCGGCTGGTCGTCATTGGCCCGGCTGCAAGAGGTTTCGGTCGACGAGCTCAAACTCGACCGGATTTTCGTAACCCGCCTGGATCACGACGCACGATCGGTCGCGATCGTGCGGTCCACGGTGGCGCTCGCCCACAACCTGGGCGCTGACCTCGTCGCCGAGGGTGTCGAGAACGAGGCCACCCTGGACGCGCTGCACCGGTACGGCTGCATGATCACCCAGGGTTACGTGCACACCGCGCCGTTGCCGCCGGACGAGTTGCGGAACTGGATCGCCAACCACACACCCGAACCCCACACCAGCCAGTCCCACCGGCGGGCGTGAGCGGGACTCAGAACAGCTCTTTGGCCAACAGCTCCAGCGTCGCGACGCGCGCCGGTGCGGTGTCCGGGTCGGTGCCGCGGCGGGCCGAGGCCACCGGGTTCACCATCACCTCGTCGACGCCGAAGTGTTCGGCGAGCGCGCGGATCTGCTCGGCGGCCTCCGCCGGCGTCCCCAGGACGGCGCGTCGCAGACCACTGTCGACGATCGCCTGCTGCTGTCCGGTCAACTCGGCCACCGCCGCCTCCTCCACCAGCGGCACCGGCCCGAGTGGCTGCCCGGTCCGCAGCCTGGCCATCATCTGCAGGTTGGGCAGCATCAACGCCGTTGCCTCCTGCTGGGTTTCGGCCACCGCGGCGTTGACCGTCAGAAACGTCCGCGGCTCGGCGGCAAACGCGCTGGGCGTGAATCGGGCGCGGTACACCTCGAGCGCCTCTTCGGTTCCCTTGCCGGAGAAGTGATGTGCGAACACGTACGGCAGCCCCTTGGCGGCGGCCAAATGCGCCGAATACATCGACGAACCCAGCAGCCACAGCCGCGGTTCGGTCGCGGCGGCCGGGGTGGCTTTGAGCGTGTAGTCGCCCGAGCGCAGCGGAACCCGCACGCCGCGCGCGCTCATCAGCGCCGCCACGTCGTCGAGGTATTCGGGGAAGTTCTCGATGTCCCGGCCGTCCTGCCCGCCCCGCAGCGCGTAGGAGGTCACGGGGTCGGATCCCGGCGCCCGGCCGATGCCGAGGTCGATGCGTCCGGGGGCGGCCGCTTCCAGCAGCGCGAACTGTTCGGCCACCGCGAGCGGCGCGTGGTTGGGCAGCATCACCCCACCCGAGCCGAGCCGTAGCTGCGAGGTCTGTGGTGCCAGATAGGCGAGGACCACCGGCGGGCTGGTGGCACCGACGGAAGGCATGTTGTGGTGCTCGGCGACCCAGTAGCGGGTAAAACCCAACCGATCCGCGGCCTGCGCCAGCTGCACGGTGGCCGCCAGGGCGTCGCCGGTCGTCTGGTCGGTGCGCACCGGGATGAGATCAAGGACGGAAAGACGCACGATGGCGTCAACGTGCGCGGGCCGGCAAACGTTCCCGAACCCCGGCCCTAGTAGTCCTTGAGGGTGATCGAGGAGACGATGCGGTCGAACACCTCCTGCGGTATCGGTGCGCCGCCGGGAATGTTGTCCACGACCAGCCATTGATTGCGCTGCACGTAGTCGGCGAATTCGCGGTG
Organism: Mycobacterium sp. 5-140-3-2; assembly: GCF_035666375.1. Lineage (NCBI taxonomy): Bacteria > Bacillati > Actinomycetota > Actinomycetes > Mycobacteriales > Mycobacteriaceae > Mycobacterium > Mycobacterium sp. 5-140-3-2. Next base: position 1,305,137 of record NZ_CP142025.1, on the reverse strand, counting down.
GTAGTTGGCGAATCCGCGCTCGTGGTCGGCGGTCCCGTCCGAGGTGGCGGACTTAAGCTCGCCGGCGAGGATGTAGGCGCCCAGCAGCGCGACGCTGGTGCCCTGTCCTGACAGCGGCGAGCAGCAGTACCCGGCGTCCCCGACCAGTACCACGCGGCCGTGCGACCAGCGGTCCATCTTGATCTGCGACATCTCGTCGAAGTAGAAGTCCGGTGCGGTCCGCATGTACTCCAGCAGTTGGGGGCGAACCCATCCTTCCCCGGCCATCCGCCGCTCCAGCTCGGCGAACTGGGCTTCGGTGTCGCGGTAGTCGATCCGCAGCTCCGGGTCCATGAAACCCAACATGGCCCGGGCCTCGGCGTTGTGACGCGCGCTGTAGATCCCCGCCATGGTGGAGTCGCCGTAGTGCCACATCTGCCAGTGGTCCAGGTCCAAGAAATTGGGCACGGTGAAGATCGCCGCGTGCGTGCCCAGCCGTTCGATGAAATCCTCCTCCGGCCCGAACACCAATCGCCGCACGTTGGAATGCAATCCGTCGGCGCCGACGACGAGGTCGAATTCCCGTGGTGCGGCACGCTCGAAGGTGACGCGAACGGCCGCACCATCGGCCTCCAACGCGGTGATGGTGTCGTCGAATAGGTAATCGGTCGTCCATTGGCTTGCGCCGTAAAGCAATTCGACCAAGTCGTCGCGCAGCAGTTCGATGTCGGGGCTGTCGATGCGCCCGCCGGTGGGTGTCGATTCGGTGTCGCGCGACAGTTCATTGCCGTCACGGTCGACCACGGAGGAGCCGCGGATTTGCGTCTTGCGCTTCTCGGCGGCGGCCAGCAGCCCCATGCGGTCGAGCACGGTCAGCGCCGGGCCGCGAACGTCGATCGCCTGGCCGCCCGGCCGCGGCCCGGTATGGCGCTCCACCACGGTCACCGAATGGCCGTGCCGCCCAAGCCAAAACGCGGCCGCCGTGCCCGCCACGCTGGCGCCGGAAACGAGAATCTCGCTCACTTGATCCCTGCCAGTTCTTTCGCGTCGCGGAAGATGTCGTCGAGCATTGCCGGTGTCAACCTACCGGTGAACATGTTTTGCTGGCTCGGGTGGTAGCAGCCGAGCAACCGCACCCCGGGGGCGAGGTCGGCAACGGCGCCGTGGCCGAACCGGGGCTTGGGTCTCGCGGCTCTACCGGAGGTGCCCGGCAGTCGCAGCGCGATCTGCCAGCCGAATCCGCCGAGGGCCACGACCACGCGGACGTGGTCGGCCACCAGCTGCCATTCGGCCTGCAGCCAGGGCCAGCAGGTGTCCCGCTCGGCGGGGGTCGGGGCGTTGGCCGGAGGCGCACACCGCACCGGCGCGACGATGCGAATCTGGTTGGTCCGCAACCCATCCGCGGCGTCGACGCTGGTCGGTTGGTTCACCAGGCCGGCCCGGTACAGCGCCGCGTACAACTGGTCGCCCGAGCGGTCGCCGGTGAACATCCGGCCGGTGCGGTTGGCGCCGTGGGCGGCGGGCGCCAGCCCGACGATGAGCAGCCGCGGCCGCGCCGCTCCCCAGCTGGGTACGGGCCGGCCCCAATACGGTTGGTCGGCGAAGGCCCGCCGTTTGACCCTCGCCACCTCCTCGCGCCAGTCGACCAGCCGCGGACAGGCCCGGCACACGCTGACCAGGGCGTCGAGCTCGGGGATCGAGGTGGCCTGTTCCGCGAGGGCGACGACCCGAGCGGCATCGGCCGCCACCGGGGTCTGCGGCGTGGCCGGGTCACCCGGCCATCCGGTGCCCGCGCCAACCGGAGAGTCGAACGGCTGGCCGGTACGCGGGTGGTCGAGCACATGAACATCCTGCATTCAGTGGCCACGTCGTGCAGACCCGGGCACCGTCCGGGGCCGCGACACGGGCTTACTATCGGGCCGTGAGCTCTGACGCCCTGGCCAGCCTGATCGCCGACCTGCCCGACGGGATGGTCGTCACCGATCCCACCGTGACCGAGGGCTATCGCCAAGACCGCGCGTTCGACCCGTCGGCCGGCAAACCGCTGGCCGTGGTGCGACCGCGGCGCACCGAAGAGGTGCAGACCGTGCTGCGCTGGGCCACCGCTAATCGGGTGCCCGTCGTGCCCCGGGGCGCCGGGAGCGGCCTGTCCGGCGGGGCGACCGCCCTGGACAACTGCATCGTGCTCTCGACCGAGAAGATGCGAGACATCTCGGTCGACCCGGTGACGCGGACCGCCGTATGCCAGCCCGGGCTGTTCAACGCCGAGGTGAAAAAGGCCGCAGCCGAACACGGCCTGTGGTATCCGCCGGATCCGTCCTCGTTCGAGATCTGCAGCATCGGCGGCAACATCGCCACCAACGCCGGGGGGCTGTGCTGCGTGAAGTACGGCGTCACCACCGACTATGTGCTGGGCATGCAGGTGGTGCTGGCCGACGGGACCGCGGTCCGGCTGGGCGGGCCGCGGCTCAAGGACGTCGCGGGCCTGTCGCTGACCAAACTCTTCGTCGGCAGCGAAGGCACGCTGGGCGTCGTCACGGAGGTGACGCTGCGGCTGGTACCCAAGCAGAACGCGTCCAGCGTCGTCGTCGCCACCTTCGCCTCGGTGCAGGACGCGGTCGACGCGGTGCTCGGGGTCACCGCCCGGCTTCGCCCCTCGATGCTGGAGTTCATGGACTCGGTGGCGATCAACGCCGTCGAGGACACCCTGCGCATGGACCTGGACCGCGGGGCGGCGGCCATGCTGGTGGCCGGGTCCGACGAGCGCGGCCGCGCCGGTAGCGAGGACGCCGAGATCATGGCCAAGGTCTTGGCGGAAAACGCTGCGACGGAAGTATTTTCGACCGACGATCCCGACGAGGGCGAAGCATTCGTCGTCGCGCGGCGGTTTTGCATCCCGGCCGTCGAAGCCAAGGGATCGCTGTTGCTCGAGGACGTCGGCGTGCCGCTTCCGGCGCTGGGCCGGCTGGTCACCGGGATCGCCGGCATCGCCGCCGAACGCGACCTGATGATCTCGGTGATCGCCCACGCCGGCGACGGCAACACCCACCCGTTGATCGTCTACGACCCCGCCGATGCCGACATGACCGAACGCGCCCACCTGGCATTCGGCGAGATCATGGACCTGGCCGTCGGTCTCGGCGGCACGATCACCGGCGAGCACGGGGTGGGCCGGTTGAAGCGGCCCTGGCTGGCTGGCTATCTCGGGCCCGAGGTGATGGACCTCAACCGGCGCATCAAGCAGGCGTTGGATCCGAAGGGCATCCTCAACCCCGGGTCGGGCATTTAGTTCTGGCTGCTGAGCGCCCGGCTGGCCGGGAAATCGATGTCGACTGCCCGGCTGGCCGAGCACTGGCGTCGCCGGGCGGTTGACATATCTCGGCTGCTGTCGTACGAATAAGACATGGCTGCTGTTATGTCTCAGAACGCACCGGTCGCCTTCCAGCTCGCGACCGCCGCCACCTGGTCGAACCCGTGGCCGATGTACCGCGCGCTGCGCGACCACGACCCCGTGCACCACGTCGTTCCGGCGAATTCTCCCGAGCATGACTACTACGTGTTGTCGCGGCACGCCGACGTGTGGGCGGCGGCCCGCGACCACGAAACCTTCTCCTCGGCAAAGGGCCTGACCGTCAACTATGACGATCTGGAACTGATTGGCCTGCAAGACAATCCACCGTTCGTGATGCAGGATCCACCGGTGCACACCCAGTTCCGCAAGCTGGTGTCGCGCGGGTTCACGCCGCGGCAGGTCGAGGCGGTGGAACCCAAGGTGCGGGAATTCGTCGTCGAGCGCATCGAGGGGTTGCGCGCGGCCGGCGGCGGTGACATCGTCACCGAGCTGTTCAAACCGCTGCCGTCGATGGTGGTCGCGCATTATCTCGGTGTGCCCGAAGAGGACTGGGTGCAGTTCGACGGCTGGACCCAGGCGATCGTCGCGGCCAACACCGCCGAGGGCGGCGTCGCGGGGGCACTGGAGACCGTCGGCGACGCGGTCGGGTCGATGATGGCCTACTTCACCGGCCTGATCGAACGTCGTCGCACCGACCCCGAGGACGACACGATCTCCCACCTGGTGACCGCGGGGGTGGGCGCCGACGGTGACGTCGCCGGCACGCTGTCGATCCTGGCGTTCACATTCACGATGGTGACCGGCGGCAACGACACCGTCACCGGCATGCTCGGCGGCTCGATGCCGCTGCTGCACGAGCGTCCCGATCAGCGAAAGTTGTTGGTGGACAACCCCGAATTGATCACCGACGCTGTCGAGGAGCTGCTGCGGATGACCTCACCGGTCCAGGGGTTGGCGCGCACGACCACCCGCGAGGTGACGATCGGCGACACCACCATTCCCGCCGGGCGCAGGGCGCTGCTGCTGTACGGGTCGGCCAACCGCGACGAACGCCAATACGGGCCCGACGCGGCCGAACTCGACGTGACCCGGTGCCCGCGCAACATTTTGACGTTCAGCCACGGCGCGCACCACTGCCTGGGCGCCGCCGCGGCCCGGATGCAGTCCCGGGTGGCGCTCACCGAGCTGCTGGCCCGATGCCCCGACTTCGAGGTCGACGAATCAGGGATCGCCTGGGCCGGGGGCAATTACGTGCGGCGGCCGCTGTCGGTGCCGATTCGAGTGGGGTCCTGATGCCGGGAAACGACTGGCTTTCCGCGCGGCGCAGCGAAGCGGCCGCCGACCGGATACTCGACGCGGCCGAGGAACTCTATACCCAGCGCGACTCGGATTCGATCGGCATGAACGAAATCGCCAGGGCCGCAGGGTGTTCCCGAGCGACGCTGTACCGGTATTTCGAGAATCGCGAGGCATTGCGCACCGCGTACGTGCACCGCGAGACCCACCGGCTCGGCCGCGCCATCCTCGCGCGCACCGGCGGCATCGAGGACCCGCACGAAAGACTGGTCGCGAGCATCCTGGTCACCTTGCAAATGGTGCGCGAGAGTCCCGCGCTGGCGTCGTGGTTCGCCACGACGCGCCCGCCAGTCGGCGGCGAGTTGGCGGGCCAGTCCGACGTGATCGCGGCCCTGGCGGCGGCGTTCCTGAACTCGTTGGGAGCCGATGATCCCGCGGTGGTGGAGCGCCGGGCGCGCTGGGTGGTCCGGGTGATCGTGTCGATGCTGCTGTTCCCGGGCCACGACGAAGCCGACGAGCGGGCGATGATCGAGGAATTCGTCGTGCCGATCGTGGCGCCGGTGTCCGCCCGCGGCTAGGGCCGCCGGATTCGTCGCGCTCCCGGGCCGGAAGCAATGTCCTCAGCGCCCGCCTCCAAGCAACGTCGGCTCGGCGCGCTGAGCAATGCGCTTGTCGCTGGGAGGCGGGCAAAGGCGCTAGTCGCGAACCCGCGTGAAACGGTGCAACAGCCACGCCAACGGGATCGTCAGCGCCAGCGTCGCGACGAACAGATAAAGCATCGGCCCGGTGTAGACGCGCGCGCCCACCACGTAGTCCATCGCGAATTCCATGGTGATCAGGTGGATCAGGAAGATTTCGTAGGAGATCTCCCCCAGCCACACCATGGGGCGGCTGGCCAACAGCCGCGAATACCATCCGTGATCCCCCAGCGCCAAGGGCGCCACCGCCAGTGCGGCGATCACGGCATAAAAACAGGTCTTGAACAACGCCTCGCTCAACGTCGCCGGGGAGGTGGTGGGCGCGCCGGCGATGGGTGTGGACGCGATGAAATAGCTGATGATCGCCAGCGGGATGGCCACAAACCCGTACGCGCGCACGCCCATCTCCTGCAACACGGTGAGCATCATGCCGGCGAGGAACCAGGCCAAATAGGTGGGCAGCCACAGCCGGGCGCCGTCGGGGAACCAGTGGTCGGTGTGCACGAGAACCAGCCACGCCGGGCTGATCAACGCCATCGCCGCGAGGGCGCCCAGCACCAGCTTCGGCTGCCATTGACGCCGGCATATCAACACCAGCAGCAGGTAGGCCAGCAGCGGGAGGATGACGTAGAACGAGGCCTCCACGGCCAGGCTCCACATCTGGGTCAGCCCCTGGTGCAGATACTTGCCCAGGTAGCCGTTGCAGTAGATCTGGGTCAGCGTCAGGTTGCGCGCCAACCCCAGCCACGAGTGCCCGGGGTTGGGCCCCGCCTCGCGGTAGTGGTACAGCACGTAGGCGAACAACACCGTGACGACGTAGGCGGGCATGATGCGCCGAACCCGGTGCCACGCATAGCGACTCAGCGACGGCGGCGGGCCGCCGGTTGCGGCGGACTTCACCCACGGGCGGAACAACAGGTAACCGGACAGCACGAAGAAGATCGGCACCCCGATCTCCATCCGGGAACCGACCAGGCCCCAATAGCCGTGGGTGTATTTGCCGGTGGTGTAGGCCGCGTGGGTGCCGACGACGAGCAGCGCGGCGACGGCCCGGACGCCCGTCAGCGAGGCGACGCGGTCGACGCGCGAGGTCTGCTCGAGTCCGCCCTGGGCGTCCTGTTCTTCGGACAGCGTCATTCGCCGTGTTTCCTGCGCGGTTTCCCGCCGTCCCGGCCGCCGCGGGCCTTGGCTGAGGACCTGTCCGGCTGAAGGTTGATCAACACCCCCGAGATGCGGGTCTGCTCAAGCCTTTTGAACGTCGACTTGGGCAACTTGGCCGGCAGTTCCACCAACGAGAAGTCCGGGCCGATCGCGATGTGGCCGAAGTCGCTGCGATGCAGCCCTCCCTCGTTGGCGATGGCGCCCACGATGGCGCCCGGACCGATCTTGTGGCGCTTGCCCACCGCGATGCGATACGTGGCGAACGGCCGTGTAGACCTTGGCTTTTCGGGGCGGTCGCGGCGCTCGGTGCGCCGCTCGCGACGCTCGGGCGGAGGTTCGGGCGACATCAGGAATTCCTCGCCGTCGCGGGATTGCAGGGCCAGCGCGGCGGCGATATCGGCCATCGGGGTGTCGTGTTCGCGTTCGTAGTCCTGGACCAGCTTGCGGAACAGGTCGATGCCGGGGGCCCCGAGCGCGGTGGTGATCGAATCGGCGAACTTGGCCACCCGTTGCGCGTTGACGTCCTCGACGGTGGGCAAGGCGGTTTCGGTGAGCGTTTGCCGCGTGGCCTTTTCGATCGCCTTGAGCAGGTGGCGCTCTCGCGGCGAAACGAACAGCAGCGCGGTGCCCGAACGTCCGGCCCTGCCGGTGCGCCCGATCCGGTGCACGTACGACTCGGTGTCATGCGGGATGTCGTAGTTGAGCACGTGCGAGATCCGCTCCACGTCGAGTCCGCGTGCGGCCACGTCGGTGGCGACCAGGATGTCGATGCTGCCGTCCTTTAAGGCGGCGACGGTCCGCTCGCGCTGGCCCTGCGGGATGTCCCCGTTGATGGCCGCGGCGGAGAAACCTCGCGCCCTTAGCTTTTCGGCGACTTCCTCGGTGGCCTGTTTGGTTCTGACGAAGACGATCATCGCCTCGAACGGCTCGACCTCGAGCACCCGGGTCAGCGCGTCCATCTTGCGGGGACCGGCGACCTGGATGTAGCGCTGCGAGATGTTCTCGGCGGTCGCGGTTTTCGCCTTGGTGCTGACCTCGAGCGGGTCGTGCAGGTACTTGGTGGTGAGCTTGCGGATCGCGGGCGGCATGGTCGCGGAGAACAGTGCCACCTGCTTGTATTCCGGGGTCTCCGACAGGATGCGATCGACCTCTTCGGCGAAGCCCATGGTGAGCATCTCGTCGGCCTCGTCGAGCACCAGGTAGTCGACGTGGGACAGGTCCAGCGTCCCCCGTTCGAGGTGGTCGATCACCCGGCCGGGCGTGCCGACCACCACGTGCGCCCCGCGCCGCAGCCCGGCCAGCTGCACGCTGTAGGACGAGCCGCCGTAGATCGGCAGCACGTTGATCTTGGGCAGGTGGGCTCCGTACCGGCTGAACGCCTCGGCGACCTGCAGGGCCAGCTCCCGGGTCGGGGCGAGCACCAGGGCTTGGGTGGCGGTGCTGGTGACGTCGATTTTGGACAGGATCGGGATCGCGAACGCGGCGGTCTTGCCGGTGCCGGTCTGCGCCAGCCCGACCACGTCGGAGCCCGCCATCAGCGCCGGGATCGTCGCGGCCTGGATACCGGTGGGTGATTCGTAGCCGACGTCGGCAACCGCCCGCAGCACCGAGGGGTGGATCTGCAGGTCGGCAAACGTCGTAGAGGCAGCCCCGGTCGAGCTGTCTGAGAGGGTCATCGCCCAAGAAGTCTAGTGGTGACCGGCTGTCCGGCGGTCCGCGTGATCATCAGCACAGCCGAGCGGGCCTCGGCCACGCCTGCCACACCCGCGGCGCCGATGACGGTACGGTGCGTCGATGTGTGGTCGCTACCGTGTCGTACCGAGCCACTGACCTGCTCGGCCGCTGTTGCATTGATCGCCGCCACTTTGACCGGCTGCGGTTCAGGAGATTCCACAGTCGCAAAGACACCGCAGGCAAGGACTTCTGAGACCCCGTCGATCACGGCCCCGGCCACGCCATTGCCGGCCGCCCAGCCGGGCAACGCGCCACCGGCCGATCCATGTGCGGTCAACCTCGCCTCGCCCACCATCGCGAAGGTGGTGTCCGAACTGCCACGCGACCCGCGCAGCCAGCAGCCGTGGAATCCCGAGCCGCTGGCCGGCAACTACAACCAGTGCGCGCAGCTGTCGGCGGTGATCATCAAGGCCAACACCAATGCGGTCAGCCCCACCACCCGCGCGGTGCTGTTCCACCTCGGTCAATTCATCCCGCAGGGCGTCCCCGACACCTACGGCTTCAACGGCATCGACCCGGCGCAAACCACGGGCGACACGGTGGCGCTGACCTATCCGGGCGGGATCCAGGGCCTCAACACCCACGTGAAGTTTCATTGGAACGGCAACGCCGTCGAACTGATCGGCAATACGCCCGCGCACTGATCCCGGGCACGCCCGCCCGGCGCGACCATCGTGTCGGAGCCCTGTCCTACAGTGGCTCCAGTGTTCGTGACCGGCGACAGCATCGTTTACAGCGCGTCGGACCTTGCCGCCGCCGCCCGCTGCGAATTCGCGCTGCTGCGGGATTTCGACGCCAAACTCGGCCGCGGGCCGGCGACCGCGATCGAGGACGAACTGCTCACGCGGACAGCCACCCTCGGCGACGAGCATGAGCGGCGCGAGCTCGCCCGATTGCGCGAGCGATTCGGCGATGCCGTCGCGGTCATCGGCCGCCCGGCCTACACACCCGCGGGGCTGGCGGCGGCCACCGACGCGACGCTGCGCGCCGTCGCCGACCACGCCCCCGCGGTGTATCAGGCCGCGATGTTCGACGGCCGCTTCCTCGGATTCGCCGACTTTCTGGTCCGCGACGGCGAGCAGTATCGGGTCGTCGACACCAAGCTGGCCCGCTCCGAAAAGGTGACCGCGCTGTTGCAACTGGCCGCCTACGCCGACGTGCTGGCGGCCTCGGGTGTGCCCGTCGCGCCCGAGGCCGAACTGCGGCTCGGCGACGGAACGGCCGTGCGGCACCGCGTCAGCGACCTGGTCCCGGTCTACCGATTGCAGCGGGTGCGGCTGCAGCGGCTGCTCGACGACCACCATGCGAGCGGCGCCGCGGTGCGATGGGACGACGAAAGCGTGGCCGCCTGTTTTCATTGCCCGTCGTGCATCGAGCAGCTGCGCGCCGCCGACGACGTGCTGTTGGTCGCCGGTCTGCGGGTAAGCCAGCGGGACAAGCTGTTCAAGGCCGGCATCACCACCGTCACCGAACTTGCCGCCCACAGCGGGCCGGTTCCCGAGCTGGCCGCGGGTGTCGTCACCGCCTTGACCACCCAGGCGAAACTGCAAGTGCGCCAACGCGATACGGGCGTTCCGCAGGTCCAGGTCATCGACGCGCAGCCACTGGCGCTGCTCCCCGAGCCGGACCCCGGTGATTTGTTCTTCGACTTCGAAGGCGACCCGCTGTGGACCGCCGACGGCCGCGAGTGGGGCCTGGAATACCTGTTCGGCGTCTTGGAGGCCGGGCCTACGGGCAGGTTTCGCCCGCTGTGGGCGCACAACCGGGCAGACGAACGCAAGGCGCTGACCGATTTCTTGGCGATGGTGGCCAAGCGGCGCAGGCGCCGCCCCAACATGCACATCTACCACTACGCACCCTACGAGAAGACCGCGTTGCTGCGGCTCGCCGGGCGCTACGGCGTCGGCGAGGACGAGGTCGACGAACTGCTGCGCAGCGGCACGCTGGTCGACCTTTATCCGTTGGTGCGCAGGAGCATTCGCGTCGGCGCGGAGTCATTCAGCCTCAAGGCGCTCGAACCGCTCTACATGGGGTCACAACTGCGCGCGGGCGACGTGACCACGGCGACCGGTTCGATCACCTCCTACGCGCGCTATTGCGAACTGCGCGCGGAGGGCCGCGGCGACGAGGCCGCCTCCGTGCTCAAGGAGATCGAGGACTACAACCACTACGACTGCCGGTCGACACAGGAACTGCGTAACTGGCTGATGTTGCGCGCCTACGAATCCGGTGTCGTACCGATCGGCGCCCAGCCCGTCGGCGACGGCAACACCGTCGAGGACCGCGACGAACTGGCGGTGACCCTGGCGGCGTTCACCGGGGCCGCCGGCATCGACGAGCGCACCCCGGAGCAGACGGCGGTGGCGCTGGTGGCCGCCGCGCGCGGCTACCACCGTCGCGAGGACAAGCCCTTCTGGTGGGCGCATTTCGACCGGTTGAACTTCCCGGTCGACGAATGGGCGGATAACACCGACGTGTTCGTCGCTGAGCGCGCGTCCGTCAGCGTCGACTGGCACACACCTCCCCGCGCGCGCAAACCCCAGCGGCGGCTGCAGCTACGCGGCGAACTCGCGCGTGGCGACCTGAAAAGCGACGTATTCGCGCTCTACAACCCGCCGGCGCCGCCGGGCATGACCGACAACCCGGACCGGCGGGCGGCCGGACGCGCCTCGGTCATCGAGGCCGACGATCCGGCGGTGCCCACCGAGGTGGTGGTCGTTGAACGAGTTGGCAGTGACGGCAACACCTTTGACCAATTGCCTTTTGCGCTGACTCCCGGCCCGCCCATCCCCACCACCGCCCTGCGGGAATCGATCGAGGCGACCGCCACCACGGTGGCCGCCGGATTGCCGCAGCTGCCGCACAGCGCCGTGGTCGACGTGCTGCTGCGCCGAGCGCCCCGGACGCGCAGCGCTGATCCCCTCCCGCACGGCGGTGACACCGTCGCCGACATCACCGCCGCGCTACTCGATCTGAACTCGTCGTACCTGGCGGTTCATGGGCCGCCCGGAACCGGCAAGACGCACACCGCCGCCCGGGTCATCCACGACCTGGTTACCCGACACGGCTGGCGCGTCGGTGTTGTCGCGCAATCGCACGCCACCGTGGAGAACCTGTTGGACTGTGTGATCGACGCCGGTCTGGATCCGCAGCGCATCGCAAAGAAGCGCTACGACCGCCAGTCCCCGCGCTGGCGGGAGATCGATGGCGGCGCGTACGCCGCCTTCCTGGCTGACACACCGGGATGTGTGATCGGCGGCACCGCATGGGATTTCGCCAACGCCAATCGGATACCGCCGAAAAGCCTTGACCTGCTGGTGATCGACGAAGCGGGCCAATTCTGTCTGGCCAACACCATCGCGGTGGCCCCGGCAGCTGACAACCTGCTGCTGCTCGGGGATCCGCAACAGTTGCCGCAAGTCAGCCAGGGCACCCATCCAGAGCCGGTGGACACCTCGGCGCTGGATTGGCTGGTCGACGGTCAGCGCACCCTGCCCGAGGAACGTGGTTACTTCTTGGACCGCTCCTACCGAATGCATCCGGCCGTCTGCGCCGCGGTTTCGGCGCTCTCTTATGAGAACAGGCTGCAGTCCGACGACTGCACGGCCGCCCGCCGCCTCGATGGGTATTCACCTGGCGTGCAGCTACTTTCGGTAGAGCACCAAGGGAACTCGACCGAGAGCCCCGAGGAGGCGGCCGCCATCGTCGCCGCGATCGGACAGCTGCTCGGCGCGGCGTGGACCGACGAGCATGGCACCCGAGCCTTGACCGCCGCCGACGTGCTGGTGCTGGCGCCTTACAACGCCCAGGTGGCGCTGCTGCGCCGCCGCCTGACCGCGGCGGCGCTCGGCGGGGTCCGGGTGGGGACGGTCGACAAGTTCCAGGGCGGACAGGCGCCGGTGGTGTTCATCTCGATGACGGTGTCGTCCATGGATGTGGTGCCACGCGGAATCTCGTTTCTACTCAACAGGAATCGGCTCAACGTCGCGGTCAGCCGGGCTCAGTACGCAGCCGTGATCGTGCGCTCGTCGTCACTGACGGAATACTTGCCCGCCACACCAGCGGGCCTGATCGACCTGGGCGCCTTCCTGGCGCTGACCCAACCCGATCTGCGGTAGACCGGCTAACCGCTCGAGGAGTGCCGGCCCGACCCGGTGGGGTCGTCGTCCGGATCGGGACGGTGGTGTTGACCTCGCAGCGATTCGCCTTCGGTGAAATAGTGGCCCGCCGATCCATTGTGGTGGCGACGCGGCGGCCGGGTGAGCCGATCACCCGGTGGCATCGATTTGGGCGGGCGCCGCACCGCCACCTGGCGAAGGCGTTTGCCGCTGTCCACACGAGAACCGTTGTGGGCATAGCCAATTGGTTGGACCTTTGGTTCATCGAATGCGTTGTGCCACGAATCGGCCCGAGGCGGCACTTCGCTACGCCGTGGCTGCGGGGGATCGAGCCGCGGCGGCGCGGGTTGGCTCGACTGCCCGGCGTCGGGTTCGCGCACCAGCACCAATTCGACGTACTCGTCGTCGTCATAGTCGTCGTCGACGACGTCATCGTCGGGCCCGAGCAGATCGTCGCCGCCCCTACCGTTGTCGGTCCACGGCGCAGAGCCGACCAGGAACAGTGCGGCGATGATCCCGAACAATGCGATGAATGCGGGCAACAGCACCGATTGCGACATCGCGGCCGAGAACGGTTCGCGCAGGAATTCGGGCAGCTGCAACGCCAAGGCACCCTCGTCGGTGGCCCCGCCGGACGGCTGCCGCGGCATCTCGACAGTAATCCGCCAGGTCATGAACGCGGCCATGCCGGCGCTGCCCAGCACCGCGCCCAACTGGCGCACGGAGTTGTATACCGCGGAACCCGCGCCCGCCAGCTCCGGCGGCAAATTCCGCGTCGCGGTGGCGGTCAGCGGTGACCACACGCACGCCATCCCCACACCCGTCGCAAAGAACGGCAACACCAGCCGCCAAATCGGCGTCGTCGGCGACATCTCGAAGGTCAGCCACGTCAGCGCAATCGCCAGCACCGAGAACCCGAAACCGAGCACCGGCAGCGGATGGTATTTGTCGACGATCTTGCCGACGAACGGGGCGAAAACGCCGTTGGCGATCGCCATGGGCGCGATCAGCAGAGCCGAGCGCGTCGGCGAGAGCCCGCACACGGCCTGCGCGTAGAACGTGAGCGGCAACATCATTGCCGTCGCGGCGAAGGAGATGACGGCGACCCCGACGTTGCACACGCTGAAATCGCGGTCACTGAAGATCACCAACGGAATCAGCGGCTCGTGCGCGTTCAGCGACTGCCAGAACGCGAAGGCCGTCATGAATCCGACGCCCGCGACGATCAGCGCCCAAATCCACGGTTGCCAATGTTCGGCCTGCCCCTGTTGCAGTCCGAACACGATCAGGAAGATGCCGATGCCGGACAGCGCGACCCCGATCAGGTCGAAGCGGTGCGACTGGGTGGGCAGCACCGGAATCAGCCAATAAGCCAATCCCAGCCCGATGACACCGATGGGGACGTTGACGAAGAAGATCCACTGCCACCCCAGGCCGTCGACCAGCACCCCGCCGGCCAGCGGGCCGACCAAGCTGGCGACGCCGGCGGTGGCGCCCCACAGGCTGACCGCGACGCCACGCCGCTGCGCCGGGAAGATTCGGGTGATGGTCGACAAGGTCTGCGGAGTGAGCAGCCCGGCGCCGACGCCCTGCACGACGCGGGCCGCGATCAGCATGGTGGCGCTGCCGGCCAACCCGCACCACACCGAGGAGATGGTGAACACCACCAGGCCGAAAAGGTAGAGATTCTTGGGACCGAACCGGTCACCCAGGCGCCCGGCCACCAGCAACACGACCGCATAGCCCAGCAGGTAGGCGCTGGTCACCCAGACCACGGTGTCGTAGCCGATGCGCAAGCTGGCCATGATGGTCGGGTTGGCAATGGCGACGATGGTCGAGTCGACCATGATCATGAAAAAGCCGATCATCATCGCCCACAGCGGGTTCCAGGGGTTCTGCGACTGCGGCGAGCTCTGGGTGAAGAAATCCCAGCGGTGGGCGGACCGCGCCGGCCCGGATCTCGCGCGCCGCGCTCCCCCGGGCGTGCGGGGCGTAGCCGTGGTCATCCACCCCACCTCGTTTCGCTCCCGACGATGCCGTTACGCCGCATCGGCCCGTCCGGTCGATCGGCCTGAACTCCCAGGTCATCGACCGCGCGCGCGGCGAACCGTTCACCACGACGACCGGCCGGCGGCACGGCCGTCGCAGACATCCAGCCTGCATTATTCCCGGCGGCGCAAGAGGGCCGGCAGCCACGGATCCGGTGGGCGTCGATAACGGCGTCAGGATTTGGCGCGGGCACGTTAGCCTGAAAGAACCCCATTTGCAGGAGAGACACTATGCGGGCCCGACGGAACAGGTCGCCGAAGCGGTTATTCACCATGGCCAACGCGGGAGAGGCGCCGACCGGCAAGAACGGTCGACCCAAGATGTCCGCGCGGGCGTTGGCGCAGGTCATCGAGCGCAGCTCGCGGATACAGGGCCCCGCCGCCGAGGCCTATGTGACCCGGCTGCGCAACGCCGATCCCGATGCCAGCCCGGCCGAGATCCTGGCCAAGCTGCAGAAGCGCTACGTGGCCATGGTGACGGCCGGCGGTGTTGCGGTGGGAGCCGCGGCGACCGTCCCCGGAATCGGCACGTTGAGTGCCCTGTCCGCGGCGGCGGCGGAAACGGTGACGTTCCTCGAGGCCACCGCGTTCTTCGTGTTGGCGGTCGCGGTGGTCCACGACATTCCGGCCGATCACCGGGAACGGCGCCGCGCCCTGGTGCTGGCGGTGCTTGTCGGTGACAACAGCGAGCAAGCCGTCACGCAGTTGATCGGTCCGCGGCGCACCAACGGCGGCTGGATCTCCGAGAGCCTGGCCGCGCTTCCGCTGTCGTCGATGTCGGGACTGAACTCGCGGCTGCTCAAGTCGTGGGTCAGGAAGTACACGGTGCGGCGGGGCGCCCTGTTGTTCGGCAAACTGCTGCCGGTCGGGATCGGGGTCGTGGTGGGAGCGGTCGGCAACTACCTCGCCGGCAAGAAGATGGTCCGCAACGCCAACCGGGCGTTCGGCCCCCCACCCGGGCGCTGGCCCCGCGCGCTGCATCTGGTGCCCCCGATCCACGAAGCCGGCTGACCCGCCCCGAGGCCCCGGTCCGCCTGGCAGATTGGTGGCGAGAGGTTAGCCTTTATAGGGCGGCAGCAATGGGTACCGCCATGGATATGAGGTGCTCGGCCCGCCGGGCAGACGAGGGTGCAGGCACCGCGCGATAGCTGCGGTGGCCCTGTAGGACAAAGGGATTGAGGCGAACTGCGGTCGTGAGCAACATAAGTTCACCATTCGGTCAAAACGAATGGCTGGTCGAGGAGATGTACCGCAAGTTCCGCGATGACCCCTCGTCGGTGGATCCGAGCTGGCACGAGTTCCTCGTCGACTACAACCCCGAGCCGACGGGCGAGGCGGCGACGGCCACCCCGACCAGCGGCGATGGCCGGCCGGCCGTGGCCCCCGCCAAGCCGGCCGCAGCGGCCCCCGCCAAGCCGGCCGCGGCGGCCCCCGAAAGCCCCAAGCCCGCGCCCCCCGCCAGCACGGCGCCCCCCGCCAGCACGGCCGCCGGCAACGGGGTCCCGGCGCGCCCCGCGCCGGCGAAGGCCGCCGCCCCCCCGCCGGCCGAAGGCGACGAGTTGCAGACGCTGCGCGGCGCCGCGGCGGCCGTCGTCAAGAACATGTCGGCGTCGCTGGAGGTGCCGACGGCGACCAGCGTGCGCGCCGTTCCCGCCAAGCTGCTGATCGACAACCGGATCGTCATCAACAACCAACTCAAGCGCACGCGCGGCGGCAAGATCTCGTTCACCCACCTGCTCGGGTACGCGCTGGTGCAGGCGATCAAGAAGTTCCCGAACATGAATCGGCACTACGCCGAGGTCGACGGCAAACCCACCGCCGTCACCCCGGCGCACACCAACCTGGGCCTGGCGATCGACCTGCAGGGCAAGGACGGCAAGCGTTCCTTGGTGGTGGCCGGCATCAAGGGCTGCGAGACCATGCGGTTCGCGCAGTTCGTCACCGCCTACGAAGACATCGTGCGGCGGGCCCGCGACGGCAAGCTGACCGCCGAAGACTTTGCCGGCGTGACGATTTCGCTGACCAACCCGGGCACCATCGGCACCGTGCACTCGGTGCCGCGGCTGATGAACGGCCAGGGCGCCATCATCGGCGTCGGCGCCATGGAGTACCCCGCCGAGTTCCAGGGCGCCAGCGAGGAACGCATCGCCGAGCTGGGGATCGGCAAGCTGATCACGCTGACCTCGACCTATGACCACCGCATCATCCAGGGCGCGGAATCCGGCGACTTCTTGCGCACGATCCACGAGATGCTGCTCTCGGATGCGTTCTGGGACGAGATCTTCCGCGAGCTGGGCAACCCGTATCTGCCGGTGCGCTGGAGCACCGACAACCCGGACTCGATCGTCGACAAGACCGCCCGGGTTATGGAATTGATTGCGGCCTACCGCAATCGCGGCCACCTGATGGCCGACATCGACCCACTGCGCTTGGACGGCAGCCGGTTCCGCAGCCACCCCGACCTCGAGATCCTCAACCACGGCCTGACGCTGTGGGATCTCGATCGGGTGTTCAAAGTCAACGGCTTCGCCGGTTCCGAGTACAAGAAGCTGCGCGATGTGCTGGGCCTGCTGCGCGATGCCTACTGCCGGCACATCGGCGTGGAGTACACCCACATCCTCGATCCCGAGCAGCAGGAGTGGCTGCAACAGCGCGTCGAGACCAAGCACGTCAAACCGACGGTGGCCGAGCAGAAGTTCATCCTGAGCAAACTGAACGCGGCCGAGGCCTTCGAGACCTTCCTGCAGACCAAATACGTTGGGCAGAAACGGTTTTCACTCGAGGGGGCGGAAAGCATCATTCCGATGATGGACGCGGCGATCGACCAGTGCGCCGAGCACGGGCTCGACGAGGTGGTCATCGGGATGCCGCACCGTGGCCGGCTCAACGTGCTGGCCAACATCGTCGGCAAGCCGTACTCGCAGATCTTTTCGGAGTTCGAGGGCAACCTCAACCCCGCGCAGGCGCACGGCTCCGGCGACGTCAAATACCACCTGGGCGCCACCGGCGTTTACCTACAGATGTTCGGCGACAACGACATTCAGGTGTCGCTGACCGCCAACCCGTCGCACCTGGAAGCCGTCGACCCGGTGCTGGAGGGCCTGGTGCGCGCCAAGCAGGACCTGCTGGACCGGCGCGCCGAGGACCAGGGGGACGACAAGGCCTTCTCGGTGGTGCCGATGATGCTGCACGGCGACGCGGCGTTCGCCGGTCAGGGCGTGGTCGCCGAGACCCTCAACCTGACCCACCTGCCCGGTTACCGCGTCGGCGGCACCATCCACATCATCGCCAACAACCAGATTGGCTTCACCACCGCGCCGGAGTACTCACGGTCCAGCGAGTACTGCACCGACGTCGCGAAGATGATCGGGGCGCCGATCTTCCACGTCAACGGCGACGACCCGGAGGCGTGCGCGTGGGTGGCCAAGCTGGCAGTCGACTTCCGGCAGGAGTTCAAGAAGGACGTCGTCATCGACATGCTGTGCTACCGCAAGCGCGGGCACAACGAAGGCGATGACCCGTCGATGACCAACCCCGCCATGTACGACGTCGTCGACATCAAGCGCGGGGTCCGGAAGAGCTACACCGAGGCCCTGATCGGCCGCGGCGACATCTCGATGAAGGAAGCCGAGGACGCCCTGCGCGACTACCAGGGCCAGCTCGAGCGGGTGTTCAACGAGGTCCGCGAGCTGGAGAAGCACGGCGCGCTGCCCAGCGAATCGGTGGAGGCCGACCAGATGCTGCCCGCGGGCCTGTCCACCGCGGTGGACAAGGCGTTGCTGGCCCGCATCGGTGACGCGTTCCTGGCGCTACCCGAGGGCTTCACGGCGCACCCGCGGGTGCAGCCGGTCCTGGAGAAGCGCCGGGAGATGGCCTACGAGGGCAAGATCGACTGGGCCTTCGCCGAACTGCTGGCGCTCGGCTCGCTGGTGGCCGAGGGCAAGCTGGTGCGCCTATCGGGGCAAGACACCCGGCGCGGCACCTTCTCGCAGCGCCACTCGGTGATCATCGACCGCAACACCGGCGAGGAGTTCACGCCGCTGCAGCTGCTGGCGACCAACCCCGACGGCACCCCCACCGGCGGCAAGTTCCTGGTCTACGACTCCCCGCTGTCGGAATACGCGGCCGTCGGCTTCGAGTACGGCTACACCGTGGGCAACCCGGACGCGCTCGTCCTGTGGGAAGCCCAATTCGGGGACTTCGTCAACGGCGCGCAGTCGATCATCGACGAGTTCATCAGCTCCGGCGAGGCCAAGTGGGGCCAGCTGTCCAACGTGGTGCTGCTGCTGCCGCACGGCCACGAAGGCCAGGGCCCCGACCACACCTCCGGCCGCATCGAGCGCTTCCTGCAGCTGTGGGCAGAGGGTTCGATGACGATCGCGATGCCCTCCACGCCGTCCAACTATTTCCACTTGTTGCGCCGGCACGCCCTCGACGGGGTGCAGCGCCCGCTGATCGTGTTCACGCCCAAGTCGATGCTGCGCAACAAGGCGGTGGTCAGCGACGTCAAGGACTTCACCGAGATCAAGTTCCGCTCGGTGCTCGAAGAGCCGACCTACGAGGACGGCATCGGCGATCGCAGCAAGGTCAGCAGGGTCCTGCTGACCAGCGGCAAGCTCTACTACGAGTTGGTGGCCCGCAAGGCCAAGGACAACCGGGACGACGTGGCGATCGTGCGGATCGAGCAGCTCGCCCCGCTGCCGAAGCGCCGGCTGGGCGAAACGCTGGACCGCTACCCGAGCGTCCAGGAGTACTTCTGGGTTCAGGAAGAGCCGGCCAACCAGGGCGCGTGGCCGCGCTTCGGCCTGGAATTGCCCGAGCTGCTGCCCGACAAGCTGACCGGGCTCAAGCGGATTTCCCGCCGGGCGATGTCGGCCCCGTCGTCGGGCTCGTCGAAGGTGCACGCCGTCGAGCAGCAGGAGATCATCGACACGGCCTTCGGCTGATTCGCCGTTCACACCCGAAGAAAGTGGGACCGCCGGTACCGGCTAGCCTCGACGCAAACGGGCCGACTAGGAAGGGTGCTCATGCAAGGATTCGCCGGCAAGGTCGCGGTGGTGACGGGCGCGGGTTCGGGTATCGGGCAGGCGCTGGCCGTCGAGTTGGGGCGCTCGGGGGCCAAGCTGGCCATCAGCGACGTCGACCTCGAAGGGCTGGCCCAGACCGAGGAGCAGCTGAAGGCGATCGGCGCCCAGGTCAAGGCGGATCGCCTCGACGTGACCGAACGCGAAGCGTTCCTGGCCTACGCCGACGCGGTCAAAGAGCACTTCGGCACGGTCAACCAGATCTACAACAACGCCGGGATCGCCTTCACCGGCGACGTCGAAGTCAGCCAGTTCAAGGACATCGAACGCGTGATGGACGTCGACTTCTGGGGCGTGGTCAACGGCACCAAGGCGTTCCTCCCGCACCTGATCGCCTCCGGCGACGGGCACGTCATCAACGTCTCCAGCGTGTTCGGGCTCTTCTCGGTGCCGGGGCAGGCGGCCTACAACTCGGCCAAGTTCGCCGTCCGCGGCTTCACCGAGGCGCTGCGCCAGGAGATGGTGGCCGCCGGCCACCCGGTGGCGGTGACCACGGTGCACCCGGGCGGCATCAAGACCGCGATCGCCCGCAACGCCACCACCGCCGAGGGCCTCGATCAGGCCGAGCTGGCCAAGTTGTTCGACAAGCGGCTGGCCAAGACCACCCCGCAGCGCGCGGCCCAGATCATCCTCGACGCGGTGCGCAAGAAGAAGGCGCGGGTGCTCGTCGGCGCGGACGCCAAGGTGTTGGACATCTTGGTGCGCCTGACGGGTTCGGGGTATCAGCAGCTGTTCGGCCCCGTCATGGGCCGGCTGCTGCCCAAGCAGTGATCGATCTCTCAGTGTGACGGGCGCGCGCGTTCACCGTTTCGCCCTGCGCTAGCCACCATCACTGGTAACGATTAGCCTCAACGCGGTCAAGCCTGGTCGAGGGAGTGTTGCATGGATGGGTTCGCCGGCAAGGTCGCCGTGGTCACGGGCGCGGGCTCGGGCATCGGCCAGGCGCTGGCGGTCGAGCTCGGTCGCGCCGGCGCCAAGGTCGCGATCAGCGACGTGGACACCGCAGGGCTGGCGCAGACCGCAGAGCAACTGGCGGCGATCGGCGCACCGGTCAAATCCGACCAGCTCGACGTGACCGAGCGCAGCGCCTTCCTCGCTTACGCCGACGCGGTCAACGAGCACTTCGGCGCGGTCAACCAGGTCTACAACAACGCCGGCATCACGTTCATCGGATCCATCGAGGACAGCCGGTTCAAGGACATCGAGCGCGTCATCGACGTCGACTACTGGGGCGTCGTCAACGGCACCAAGGCGTTCCTTCCGCACCTGATCGCCTCCGGGGACGGACACGTCATCAACATCTCGAGCGCGCTCGGCCTGTTTTCCGCGCCCGGCCAGGCGGCGTACGTCTCGGCCAAGTTCGCCGTCCGCGGCTTCACCGAGGCGCTGCACCAGGAGATGGCGCGCGCCGGTCACCCGGTGCGGGTGACGACAGTGCATCCGGGCGGCATCAAAACCGCGTTCGCCCGCAACGCCACCGGCGTCGAGGGGCTCGACCACGCCGAGTTGGCCAACCTGTTCGAGGAACAGCAGGCCAAGACCACCCCGCAGCGTGCGGCTCAGCTCATCCTCGAAGGGGTGCGCAAGAACAAGGCCCGGGTGCTGGTTGGGCCGGACGTCAAGGCGATGGACCTGGTCGTGCGGCTGACGGGTTCGCGGCCGGAGCTGCTGCTGGGCGGGCCGGTGATGAGCCGGCTTCAGCAGGTCGTGCACCGGCTGCTGCCCAAGCGCTGATTTGTTCAGCGGCCCAGCGGGTGCTCGGCTAACCAGCCGGCCGCCACCGCCTGCGGGTCGGCGCCGGCACGCACTTGCCGGCGCATGTCGACCAGGGCCGCGGTGTCGAGCACGCCGGCCACTTCGTTGATCGCCAACACTTGCCGTTCGCTGAGCGCGTTGCGCCGATACAGCGGCACCACGTTTTCGGCCCGGATCAGCGTGGGCTTGGTGTCGGCCAGCGCGACCAGGTCGGCGGGGACACCCGGGTCGGCGGTGGTCGTCCATGCCGCGGTCAGCCGTCCGGACGCGACCGCCGCGAACATCGTTGTGCCATCCGGGAATTCACGCGGATCCGGAAGGCGGCAGGGGCCGATGGCCGACGGCGCCCGGTGGCCGGCGACGGTCCCGAGGACGAGATCGGCGCAGTGCCGCGGCAGCGTGCTCAAGTCCGCGCTGACGT
This sequence comes from Mycobacterium sp. 5-140-3-2, assembly GCF_035666375.1. Lineage (NCBI taxonomy): Bacteria > Bacillati > Actinomycetota > Actinomycetes > Mycobacteriales > Mycobacteriaceae > Mycobacterium > Mycobacterium sp. 5-140-3-2. The sequence continues at coordinate 1,283,491 of NZ_CP142025.1, read as the reverse complement.
CGCTGCCGCCCCATGACTTGGCGGTGGCCCGGCTCACCAACAGCACGGGTTTGTCCTCGGCGGCCGTCGTGTAGTCGCCCGCCACGATGCCCTCGGGTAGGGCGGCGATCATCGCTCGGTAGACGTCTTTGTCGGACATCGCTGTGGCGCTTGGCTGCAGGCGTTGCAACACCCGGCCGGTGAAGGCGGGAACGACGGTGATTGCGCCCGAATCCAATTCGGCCTTCGGGTCGGTGGTCGGCTGGAACCGCGCGCCGAATCCGTAGGACCGCAAGGCGGCCACGTAGATGCCGGCCAGCAGCGCCGATTCGGCATCAGACCGGGACCCGACCACGACCTCCGCGCGGGCGCGAGGATCGCCGCCGGTGTCGGTCGCGCAACCGGAAACGGCGAGTATGGCGGCGAGCAGCGGTGCCGCCAGCCTGCCGATTTTCACCCCCCGGAGACGGAAATGTCGGCGGCGATCGCCACGGCCGCGGCAACCGCCTCCCCGACGCGCAGGTCCAGCGGGCTGGGGACGATCCGGTCGGGGGCAAGGTCGTCGCTGACGACGGAGAAGATCGCCTCGGCCGCGGCGACCATCATCTTCTCGGTGATCCGGCGGGCACCCGCCTCTAGCGCGCCGCGGAACACCCCTGGGAATGCCAGCACGTTGTTGATCTGGTTCGGGAAGTCGCTGCGGCCGGTGGCCACCACCGAGGCGTACTTGGCCGCGATCTGGGGGTGGATCTCCGGATCGGGGTTGGACAGTGCGAACACGATTCCGTTGGGTGCCATCGTGGCGATCATCTCTTCGGGGACCACGCCGCCCGACAGGCCGAGGAACACGTCCGCGCCGCGGAGGGCTTCCGCCGCGCTGCCGGTCAGGCCGTCGGGATTGGTGCGCCGCGCCAGGGCCGCCTTGACGTCGTTCATGTCGTCCCGAGCGGTGTGCAGGATTCCGCGCGAGTCGAGGACGGTGATGTCCGAAACACCCATCACCATAAGGAGATTGGTGCACGCGACACCGGCGGCCCCGGCCCCGGACACCACCACCTTCAGCGAGTTCATGTCCCGGCCGAGCAGCTTGCTGGCGCCCATGAGCGCGGCCAGCACCACGATGGCCGTGCCGTGCTGGTCGTCGTGCATCACCGGGCAGTCCAGGGCCTCGATGGCCCGGCGTTCGATCTCGAAGCAGCGCGGCGCGGAGATGTCCTCGAGGTTGACGGCGCCGAACGTCGGGCGCAGGCGCACCAGGGTTTCGACGATCTCGTCGGGATCCTTGGTGTCGAGCACGATCGGGATGGCGTTCAGCCCGCCGTACGCCTGAAACAGGGCGCACTTGCCCTCCATGACCGGCAGCGACGCCGCGGGCCCGATGTCGCCCAGGCCGAGCACCGCGCTGCCGTCGCTGACGACGGCCACCAGCCGGTTCGCCCAGGTGTAGCGGGCCGCCTGAGCGTGGTCGGCGGCGATCGCGCGGCTGACCTGCGCCACGCCGGGGGTGTAGGCGATCGACAGCGCGCGCTGGGTGTCCAGCGGGGACGTCAGGCTCACCGAAAGCTTGCCGCCTACGTGTGCCTCGAAGATCTCGGCATCGGTGATCGCACCATGCTCGGCCTGCGTCTGTATCGATTCAAGCAATTCGGACACGGGGTTCAGGGTAAGGCCTACCCATTAGTAGGCCTAATTGGTGATCTGGGTCATACTCCGGCGTTAGATCAGCTTGAGCTCGGTGACCGCGGTGCGCTCCTCCACCAGCTCGGCGGTGGTCTTGTCGATGCGCCCCTGGGAGAACTCGTCGATCTCCAGGCCCTGCACGATCGACCAGTTGCCGTCCTTGGTGGTCACCGGGAACGACGACACGATGCCTTCGGGCACGCCGTAGGAGCCGTCGGAGTAGACGGCCATCGACACCCAGTCGCCCTCCGGGCTGCCGAGCAGCCAGGAGCGGGCGGCGTCGACGGTGGCCGAGGCGGCCGACGCGGCCGAGGACGCGCCGCGGGCGTCGATGATGGCCGCGCCGCGCTTGGCGACGGTCGGGATGAAGTCGTTCTCGATCCAGGCCTGGTCGTTGACCACCTCGGCGGCATTCTTGCCGCCGATCTCGGCGTGGAAGATGTCGGGGTACTGGGTCGCGGAGTGGTTGCCCCAGATCGTCATCTTCTTGATGTCGGTGACCTTGGCGCCGGTCTTTCGGGCCAGCTGCGAGATAGCCCGGTTGTGGTCCAGCCGGGTCAGCGCCGAGAACCGCTCCTTGGGGATGTCGGGGGCGTTGCTCAGCGCGATCAGCGCGTTGGTGTTCGCCGGGTTGCCGGTCACGCCGATGCGGACGTCGTCGGCGGCAACCTCGTTGAGCGCCTTGCCCTGGGCGGTGAAGATCGCGCCGTTGGCCTCCAGCAGGTCGCTGCGCTCCATGCCCGGGCCGCGCGGCCGCGCCCCGACCAGCAGGGCCAGGTTGACGCCGTCGAAGATCTTGTTCGCGTCCGCGCCGATCTCGACGCCGGACAGCAGCGGGAAGGCGCAGTCGTCGAGCTCCATCACGACGCCCTCGAGCGCCTTGAGCGCGGGCTCGATCTCCAGGAGACGCAGCTCGATCGGGCGGTCGGGGCCCAGCAGCGAGCCACTGGCCAGGCGGAACAAGAGGCTGTAGCCGATCTGGCCGGCGGCGCCGGTGACGGCGACCTTGAGAGGACTTGCGCTCACGTCGATGTACTCCTTGTGGAGAAGGTCGTGCGGATTCCGGTTTCGGCTCGAAACTAGCGCACCCTTTTTCGATCGCATTCTCCGGTCCGCTACCAGGGCTGATCGTCAGGCTTTGAACAGCCGGGACGCGTAGCATGGAGCACCGCCTGGTCGGGACCTGCGCTGCGAGGGAGGTGGATGTGTTCCAAGGATTCGACGCACTGCCCGAAGCGCTTCGGCCCCTCGCGCAGGAACCCGAACCGCAGCCGGGCGCGCGACCGGCCAAGGAGACGCTCGTCGACTGCGCCGTCTACGCCGACGGCCACCGGCTGCCCGGCAAGATCGGTTACGCCGCCTCCCTGGACAAGGTGCGCGAGATCGAAGCGCAGGGGCACGAAGGGTTCGTCTGGGTGGGCCTGCGCGAACCCAGCCAGGCCCAGATGCAGGAGGTGGCCGACGTCTTCGGCCTGCACCCGCTGGCCGTGGAAGACGCGGTGTGCGCCCATCAGCGGCCCAAGGTGGAGCGGTACGACGACACCCTGTTCCTCGTCCTCAAGACCGTCAATTACGTCCGGCACGAATCGGTTGTGCTGGCCCGTGAGATCGTCGAGACGGGCGAGATCATGGTCTTCGTCGGCCGCGACTTCGTGGTCACGGTCCGCCACGGTGAACACGGCGGACTGTCCGAGGTGCGCAAGCGGATGGACGGCGACCCCGAGCAGATGCGGCTGGGCCCCTTCGCGGTGATGCACGCGATCGCCGACCACGTGGTGGACCACTACCTCGAGGTGAGCAGTTTGATGTTGTCCGACATCGACAGCATCGAGGGTTTGGCCTTCGCGCCGGGCAGCAAGATCGACGTCGAGCCGATCTATCTGCTCAAACGCGAGGTCGTCGAGCTCCGCCGGTGCGTCAACCCGCTGTCGGCCGCGTTCCACCGGATCCAGGTGGAGAACAAGGACGTGATCTCCAAGGAGTTGCGGCGCTATCTGCGCGACGTCGCCGACCACCACTCCGAGGCCGCCGACCAGATCGCCAGCTACGACGACACCCTCAACTCGTTGATCCAGGCCGCGTTGGCTCGCGTCGGGATGCAGCAGAACAACGACATGCGCAAGATGGCGGCCTGGGCCGGCATCCTGGCGGTGCCCACCATGGTCGCCGCCATCTACGGGATGAACTTCCGTTTCATGCCCGAGCTGACTTGGACGTGGGGCTACCCGGGGGTGATGGCGGTGATGGTCGTCGTCTGCCTGGTCCTGTATTTCCAGTTCCGCAACCGCAACTGGCTCTGACGCTTCCTCGCCGAGCGTGTACTCACGGCGACGAAATCGCAGAATTCTCGCCCCGAGTGCACGTTCGGCGATGCGCTCAGTACGGTCAGTTGGGTTGTGCGGCGGGGCGATTCGTGTTCAGCACATCGACGCCGTCGTTATCCCACGCTTGCCGCATCGCCTCGGCGCCTTTCAACCGCACCCACGCCGCCTCGGTCGCGGTGATGGGGGTCGCCAACAGGAAGCGCACCGGGTCGCGCGGCGGTTCCAGCGGCAGATCCGCGATCTCGCTGCGGCCCAGCAACACCGCGGTGAACGGCACCTTCCGCGACGGCGACGCCCACAGCGGCGAGCCGAGGTCGATCAGCGCATCGGCACTCAGCACGGCGCCCTCGACGGCGGGAGTTGCCGCCAGTATCGCGATGCTGCGGGCGATGCCGGTGATCGGGCCGGGATCGCGCAACTGGAGGACGATTTCGGCCCGCGGGCCGCGCACCGGGTCGGCGATATCGAGGGTCGGTTCGGCCATGGGGTGGCGCGAGCAGCCCAGGGAGACGTAGTGCACCAGCCCGCTTGTCTCGCGGAATCGCAGCACTTCGATGGTTTCGGTGCCCAGGAATGTCACGCTCGCCGAATCGGGTTCGAGGTCGCCGAAGTGGGCGCGTACATGCGCACGGACCTGCTCCAACGGCTGTGTCACCGCGCGTCCGACGGCGCGATGGTCAGGTTGGCCCCGGAGTCGGCGTCGAAGACCACGAGCCGTGTCGTGTCGAACGCCAACTCGATCGACTGCCCGATGACCGCCTTGGATTCGGCGGGAACCCGTGCCACGAACTGGTTTTCGTGCGCGTCTCCCTCGGCGGCCAGATCGTCCAGTTGCGCCGAGTGCGCGGCCCATGCCGCGGTGGAGAAGTACACGTACTTGTCGGCGCCCAGCGATTCGACCAGGTCGACCTTCACCTCGAAGGTCAGCGCCCTGATGCGCTGGTAACCGTCGATCAACGCGGCGTCGGACAGATGCTCGGGCCGCACCCCCACGATGACGTTGCCCGGCGTGGGGTGCTGGGCGATCACCTCTTGGACGTCCGGTGTCAGCATCACCTCCCCGAAGGGCACCGTCAGCCCGATCGGCGTCAACGTGGCCGGGAAGAAGTTCATCGCCGGCGAGCCGATGAAGCCCGCGACGAACAGGTTGGCCGGGTGCTCGTAAAGCTCATCGGGGGTGCCTATTTGCTGTGCGACGCCCGAATGCATCACCACCACCCGGTCGCCCAGTGTCATGGCCTCGGTCTGATCGTGGGTGACGTAAACGGTCGTCGTGCCCAGGCGCTTTTGCAGCCTGGCGATCTCGCCGCGCATCTGGACGCGCAGTTTGGCATCCAGGTTGGACAGGGGCTCGTCCATCAGAAACGCCTTGGGATGGCGCACGATCGCGCGGCCCATCGCCACCCGCTGCCGCTGTCCCCCGGACAGCTGGGAGGGCTTGCGGTCCAGAAAGTCGGTCAGGTCAAGGGTTTTGGCGGTCTCGGCGACCTTTTGCGCGATCTCGGGCTTCGGCATCTTCGCCAGCGTCAACGGGAACGCGATGTTCTGCCGCACCGTCATGTGCGGGTACAGCGCATAGGACTGGAACACCATCGCGATGTCGCGGTCTTTGGGCGCCTTCTCGTTCACCCGTTCGCCGCCGATGCGCAGCTCACCCGAGGAGATATCTTCAAGCCCGGCAATCATGTTCAGCGTCGTGGTCTTACCGCAGCCCGACGGACCGACCAGGATCAGAAATTCGCCGTCGGCGATGGTGATGTTCAGGTCGTGCACCGCCACGGCGCCGTCGGGATAACTCTTGCTGACATGGTCCAGCACAATCTCGGCCATCGCGTCATCCCTTCACGGCGCCGGAGGTCAACCCGGCGACGATTCGTCGTTGGAAGATTAGAACAAAAGCGATGATGGGAACGGTGATCACCACGGCGCCGGCCGCGATCGATCCGGTCGGCTCCTCGAACTGTGAACTGCCACTGAAGTTCACGATCGCCACCGGCGCGGTGATCGCCGCCTTGGTAGCGGTCAGGGTCAGCGCCAGCAGCAGATCGTTCCAGGCGAAGATGAACACCAGGATCGCGGCGGTCACCACGCCCGGCGCCGACAGGGGGACGATCACCTTACGGAACGCCTGCGCCGGGGAAGCGCCGTCCATTTTCGCCGCCTTCTCCAAATCCCAGGGGATCTCGCGGAAAAACGCCGACAACGTGTAGATCGCGAGCGGCAGCGCGAACGTGATGTAGGGCAGGATCAGGCCCGGCCAGGTGTCGAACAGGCCGACGAAGCGTTCGATGTTGAACAGCGGTGTGACCAACGAGATCGCGGGAAACATCGTGATCAGCAGCGTGGCGCCGACCAGCGCCCGCTTGCCCGGAAAATTCAGGCGCGCGATCGCGTAGCCGGCCATCGCCCCGAGAGTCACCGCGATCGCGGTGGTGATCAACCCGATCCCGACGGAGTTGATCAGCGCCGAGCTGAAGATGTCGCCGCGAAAGATGCCGCGATAGTTGTCCAGGGATACCGACGACGGAATCAGCTTGCCGTCCTTGACCGTTGACGTCGGCTTCAGCGAGAGGCTGAAGATCCACAAAACCGGCAGCAGCGCGTACACCACGACCACCGTGTCGATGACGACCCAGATCGTGGTGCGCCGCGCGTCCTGCCGGTTAGCGGCCATCGACGTCACCACCGGGCGCCGCCGCCCCGAAGACCTTGATGAACAGTAGGGCGATGAGGCCCACGCACACGAAGATCAGCACGCTGATCGCCGAGCCGAGTCCGACGTTGAACCCCTTGAACAGGTTGTCGTAGCCCAGGATCGACACCGAATCGGTGTTGTTGGCGCCGTTGGTCAAGACGTAGATGTTGTCGAAAATGCGGAACGCGTCCAGGGTTCGGAACAGCAGGGCGACCACCACGGCCGGCTTGATGATCGGCAGAGTGACGCCGGTCAGCCGGCGCCAGGGGCCGGCGCCGTCGACCTGGGCGGCCTTCAGCAGCTCCTCTGGCACCAGTGCCAGCCCGGCCAACAGCAGCAGCGACATGAACGGCGTCGTCTTCCAGACCTCGGCGACCACGACGATCGCCAGCGACGGGATCTGCGAAGTCAGCGGAGCGCTGCCATGCGGCAGCAGGTTGGCCAGGTAGCCCGTCCCGGGCGTCCAGGCGTAGTACCAGCTGTACGACGCGACCACGGTGACGATGCCGTACGGGATCAGGATCGCGGTGCGCACCATGCCTTTTCCGACGAGGGTGCGGTGCATCACCAGCGCCAGTGTCAGGCCCAGGACGAATTCGACGGTCACCGACACGACGGTGATGCCCAGCGTGACCGCCAGCGCGGTCCACCAATACCGATCGGTCAGGATCGTCACGTAATTGCCCAGCCCGATGAACGCGGTGTCGTCGGGGACGGCAAGGTTGTTGCGCTGCAGGCTCAACCACACGGCGTAACCGATCGGATAGGCCGTCACCGTCAGCATCAGAAGCGCCGCCGGGGCGACGAGCAACAAGGCCAAGCGCTGTTCGGAGAGCCGGTTTCGGGTCCGCAAACGCGGTGCGACGGAAGACGGCCGGGCGCGCGTTGCGGGGGCGGTGGCCGTCACGGCAACAGCCCCTTCCCGTCGATCGCCTTCTGCACCTCGGCGCTGAGTTCGTCGGCGGTTCGCTCCGGGTCGATCTCGGTGATCGGGCTCAGTGTCGCGGCCAATCGGATGGCCACCGCCTGGTAGACCGGCGTGGCCGGACGCACCGCGGCGTCGGTGAGTTGCCGCCGGATGATCGTGTACATCGGATACTTGGCCTGGAACTGCGGATCGGAATACAGCGACGTGCGCACCGGGGGTAGGCCGCCTGCGATCGACACGTACTTCTGATGTTGCAGGCTGCGCAGGCAGCGGATGGCCTCGAACGCCTCGGCGCGGTGGCGGGTGGTGCTGGCCACCGCCAGGTTCGCCCCGCCGATGGTCACCTTGGCCGGATGACCCGGCGCCACACCGGGATACGGCGCGAAGCCGAAGACCTTCTGGCTGGCCTGATAGGCGATGCGGAATTGCTCGTCGCTGGGCACGAACGTCCCGACGTCGTTGATGCTGCCGGCCAGCCGCGGATCCTGGTTGAGCGGCAGAACGGGCACACCGCCTTTCACCGCGTTCTCCAGCATGGATGCCAGCGCATACGGCCAGTTGACCGCGAGTGCGGCCCGGCCCTGTTCGACCGCCAACCGCGCGGTGCCCTCGTCGGTGCGGGTGATCGACGGATCGGCCCCGGGCGCGGTCGCCACGGATTTGAGGGTCCGCAGCGCATCGACGGTGGCGGCCCGGTGCGCCGGCGTGTCGGTCAACGTGACGCGGCGGCCGTCCTCCGAGAGGACCTGGCCGCCCCCACTGGCCAGCAGCGTGTTGAACCAGACCACCAGGCCTTCGCCCTCATTGGCCTGCACGGCGATCCAGCTGGGCTGCCCCGCGGCGTGCAATCTGGTGGCCTCGCGCACCATCCCATCCCAGGTTCTCGGCGGCTGACGCACCAAATCGGGCCGATACCAAAGTAATTGGGTGTTCGTCGTGACGGGGGCCGCGAACAACTTGCCTTCCCAGCGCGCCGTCGACAGCGGGCCCGGCAGGACGTCGGCCGTCGCGTCGGGTTCGGCGCGCCCCGCGGGATCGTCGGACAGCGGTAGCGCCCAGCCCGCCTCGGCGAACTCGGCCGTCCACACCACATCGAGCGACATCACGTCCAGCGTGCGGTCGCGACCGGTCAGCCGCCGCGCCAGCTGCAAACGCTGCTCGCCGGGGGCTCTGGGCAGACTGATCTGTTGAATGGCGAAGCGGCCATCGAACTGCTTCGTGCAATCCTGAGCGACCGCGGTGAACGTCGCGCCGTCGGCGGCCGTGGTGTAGAAGCTGATTACCAGCCCGTGGGTTCCCGAAGCGCACGCGGGTACCGTCGCGGCGATGGTGAGCGTCGCCAGCGCGATTGCGCCTGCCCGGCGTACGCGCCCACGACGACTCACCACCGCTCACACCTCTCGTGCGCGCCTCAAATCGCCAAGCGCGCCAACAGGTCCCGCGCCTTCTCTGCGTTTTGCGGGTCACACAGCACGTCGTAACGCCCGGCCACCAACTGCATGGTCGAGCTGAAATCCCTTGTGCCACGGGCCATTGAGTACGGAACGGCCGAAGTGATCAGCCCAAAGAAGACACCCGCGACCAGGCCCGTGATCAGCGCACCCCACGGATTGGGACTGAAGAAACCCAGCACCAAGCCGATGAACAGGCCCAGCCACGCCCCGCTCAGCACGCCTCCGCCGAGCACCTTGGGCCACGTCAACCGGCCGGTGACCCGCTCCACCTGCATCAGGTCGACCCCGACGATCGTCACCTGCTGGACCGGGAACTGCTGCTCGGACAGATAGTCGACGGCACGCTGCGCCTCGGCGTAGGTGGGATAGGAGCCGACCGGCCAGCCCCTGGGCGGTGTCGGCAGTCCGGGCGCGCCTCGTCCACGCCCCGTCGCGTTTCCTGGTGTCGCCCCGGGAACCTGCCCAGGCTGGTAAGGATTAGTCATCGCCGTTCATTGTCCTCCGCCTTGGGGATGGTTTCATCTCAGGCCCTCCCCAGCCTAACCACCGGCCTTCCTCCACCTGCGAAAACACGGCGCACGGGGTGGCGGGAACCCTCCCGGGCGCCCGTGGCGCGCTGACGTTTCGCACCCACGGCCACCGGCGGCGGATGGGTTAGGTTGAACACCATGACAGCTCCCGGCGGCGGCTTCGGCGAGGGCGGCCACGACGACAACACCGACTCGCCCCCCACCGGCGGCGAAGCCTCCGAGCCCGCCCCCTGGGAGTCCCCCGCCGCCGAGTCGGCGCCCCCGGCGTACCCGCCGCCGGGTCCCACCGACCACCCGCCCGGGTACCCGCCGTCGTATCCCCCGCCCGTCCCCCCGCCCCCTGGGTACGAACAACCGCCCGGCTACTTCGGACCGCCCTACCCGATGGCGCCGCCGCCGTACGGCGGCCCGCCCCCCTACGGGGCGCACGGATATCCGGGCTATTACCCGCCGCCGGACTACCAGGGCGGCTATCCCACTCAAGCCGCTGTGCCCGGCACCAACGCGCTGGCGATCGCCTCGCTCATCGCGTCGTTCACCGGCCTGTTGTGCGGGCTGGGCTCAATCGTCGCCATAGTGCTGGGCGCGATCGCCCTGGATCAGATCAAGCGGACCCGGCAGGAGGGCTTCGGCCTGGCGGTCGCCGGCATCGTCATCGGGATCGCCACGCTGGTGGTGATTTTGGTGGTCGTGCTCTTCACACTGCGCACGCATTAACGGCCTGACCGCCCCCGGCCGGTCTGCCATCGGGCCGGCGGCTGCCTAGGCTCTACTTCCATGGGATCGGTCAACAGGGTGTACATCGCGCGGCTCGCGCGAATGTTGGTGTTGGGTCCACTCGGGGAATCCGTCGGTCGGATCCGCGACGTGGTGATCAGCATCAGCATCGTCCGCCAGCAGCCGCGGGTCCTGGGACTGGTCGTCGACCTCGCGACCCGGCGCAGCATCTTCATCCCGATCCTGCGGGTCGCGTCCATCGAGCCCAACGCCGTGACGCTGAGCACCGGCAACGTGTCCCTACGCCACTTCGTGCAGCGACCCGGGGAGGTGCTGGCGATCGGCCAGGTGCTGGACACTCAGGTCAAGGTCAACGACCCCGAACTGCCGGAGCTGGCCGGCCTCGACGTGGTGGTCACCGACCTGGGCATCGAACAGAACCGGACGCGCGACTGGATGGTGAGCCGGGTCGCCGTGCGCACCCACCGGCGGCTCGGACGGCGCGGTCCCGTGCACGTCGTGGACTGGCAGAGCGTGCAGGGTTTGACCCCGTCGGCCCTGGCCTTGCCGGGGCAGGGCGTGGCGCAGCTGCTGGGCCAGTTCGAAGGGCGCAAGCCGGTCGATGTGGCCGACGCGATCCGCGGGCTGCCGGCCAAGCGCCGCTACGAGGTGCTCAGGGCGCTCAACGACGACCGGCTGGCCGACATCCTGCAGGAGCTGCCGGAGCAGGATCAGGCCGAGGTGCTCTCGCAGCTGGGCACCGAGCGATCGGCCGACGTGCTCGAGGAGATGGATCCCGACGACGCCGCCGACCTGCTCGGCATGCTGAACCCCACCGACGCCGAGATGCTGCTGACCCGGATGGACCCCGACGAGTCCGCCCCCGTGCGCCGGCTGCTGACGCATTCGCCGGACACCGCGGGCGGCCTGATGACCTCCAATCCGGTGGTGCTCACCCCCGACACGTCGGTCGCGGAAGCGCTGGCACGGGTCCGCGATCCGGACCTGAGCACCGCCCTGTCGTCGATGGTTTTTGTCGCGCGGCCGCCAACGGCGACGCCGACGGGCCGCTATCTGGGCTGCGTGCACTTGCAGCGGCTGCTGCGCGAGGCGCCGGCCGAGCTGGTCGGCGGGATCGTCGACAGCGAGTTGCTCACGCTGACACCGGAGACTCCGCTGGTCGCCGTGACCCGCTACCTCGCCGCGTACAACCTGGTGTGCGGTCCCGTCGTCGACGACCAGAACCACCTGTTGGGCGCGGTCACGGTGGACGACCTGCTCGATCACCTGCTGCCGCACGACTGGCGCGTGGACATGCAGGAACTCGACACCGCCGGCCGGTTCGAAGGACTGGGAGGATCCTCGTGAGCAAATCCACGGCTCCGCGAGGGCTGTACACCCCGCGGACATCGCGCAGATACTCGCCGCGGCTGGACCCCGAGACCGTCGGGCAATTCACCGAGTCCATCGCGCGGTTCTTCGGCACCGGCCGCTACCTTTTGCTGCAGACGGTCGTGGTGTTCGTGTGGATCGCGTTGAACCTGTTCGCGGTGACGGTGCGCTGGGACCCCTACCCGTTCATCCTGCTGAACCTGGCGTTCTCAACCCAGGCCGCCTACGCGGCCCCGCTGATCCTGCTGGCGCAGAACCGGCAGGAGAACCGCGACCGCGTCACGCTAGAAGAGGACCGCCGTCGCGCCGCCCAGACCAAGGCCGACACCGAGTACCTGGCCCGCGAACTGGCCGCGTTACGCCTGGCCGTCGGCGAGGTGGTGACGCGTGAATACCTGCGCCACGAGCTGGATGACCTGCGCGAAAGGCTGGCCAATCTGCAGCCCGGGACCCCGGACTCGGGGCCTCCGCGGCAGGGCGACAACTTGGAGCGCGCGGCTAAGAAATCCAGGTGAGAACCTCTTCAACCATTGCGCCACTCGTGTCACAAGAGTTATGTATGGTGATCTGGTTCACCGAGCTAACAGAAAGTACGCCCAGCTCACACTAGGACGGTCGAGTGCGCATAGGGGGAAGCCGGGGTGCGAGCCCGGCCGCCGCGACTGTGCGGCAGCAAGCACTTCGGAACACGCGCAAGCCGATATTCGGCGTCGCCATGATTACTCCATTGGTCTTCGCGGGCGCCGTCAGCGGGGCGGCTCCTGAACTTCCGGCGCACATGCCGCCGGTCCACGCCGCCGTCACTCCGGTGGCCGCGGTCTCGCCCTCCTTCCCGGACCTCTCCGGGCCCGCCGTCGTCCCAATCGACCGCAGCCCCACCGCCTTTCACGTCGCCGAGCCCGCGCTGTCCGCGCCGCCGCCGGCGATGATCGTCAATGCGCGTGGCGCACTGGGCATTCCGAGCATCGCATTGGCCGCCTACCGCAATGCGGAGCAGAAGATGGCCGTCGCCGCCCCGGGTTGCGGCGTCAGCTGGAATTTGCTGGCCGGCATCGGGCGCATCGAATCGGGCCACGCGGGCGGCGGTGCGGTGGATGCACGCGGGACCGCGATCAACCCGATCTACGGCCCGTCGCTGGACGGCACGCTGCCCGGCAACGAGGTCATCATCCAGAGCAGCGCCGGCAGTCGCGTCACCTACGCCCGCGCGATGGGACCGATGCAGTTCTTGCCGGGGACCTGGGCGCGCTACGCCTCCGACGGCAAGGGCGACGGCGTGGCCGACCCGCAGAACCTGTTCGACTCGACGCTCGCGGCCGCCCGGTACTTGTGCAGCGGCGGGCTGAACCTGCGTGATCAGTCGCAGGTGCTGGCCGCGATTCTGCGCTACAACAACTCGATGCCCTACGCGCAGAACGTGCTGGGCTGGGCGGCAGCCTACGCCACGGGCGTCGTCCCGGTCGACCTGCCGCCGATGACCGGACCGCCGCCGCCGCTGGGCGACGCGCACCTCGAGCATCCCGAGGGGCTCGGACCCAACCTGCCGATGAACATCAACGGCCTGCCGATGGACGACCCGCTGGCGCGCGTGCCGCTGATCGACCTGAGCAGCCCGGCGATGGTCAGTCCGCCGCCGATGTTCCCCTGGATGTCTCCCACGCCTCAGCAGGCGCCGACCCAACTTCCCGGGTGCACCGTGATCTGCATCAGCACCCAAAGCGCGGCGCCCGCGGGGCCCCCGCCACCGTTCGCGCCGCCTGCGCCCTTCGCGCAGCCGCCGTTCGCTCCGCCGCCCCCGGATGTCGTCACGCCCCCGGCACCGATCGCGCCGCCGGCACCCCCGGTTGCGCCGCAAGCCGCACCGTCGCCCAAGCCGGCCGCTCCCCCGGCGGCGCCGAACGCGTCAGCGCCGCTTAAGCCCACGCCGGGCCCGGCCAACTGACCCCGCGGCGATCGCAAGCGCGGCGAAGCCGGGCGCAGCGGGTCGCCGCCAACTGACACGCGGCGATCGCAAGCGCGGCGATCGCAAGCGCGGCGAAGCCGGGCGCAGCGGGTCGCCGCCAACTGACCCCGCGGCGATCGCAAGCGCGGCAAGGCCGGGCGCAGCGGGTCGCCGCCAAACGATCCTGAGCGGGTCGCCGCCCAACCGCTCCGTCGCGCACGCCTACACTCGGCGGTGATGTCCAGCCACGACTCTTCTGACGCAGCCGACCTGAGCGCGGCGATTCGCACCGCACTGGGGAAGGTGATCGACCCCGAACTGCGGCGCCCCATCACCGATCTCGGGATGGTCAAAAGCATCGACACCGAACCCGACGGCTCGGTTCACGTCGCGATCTATCTGACCACCGCCAGCTGTCCGAAGAAGAACGAGATCAGCGACCGGGTCAGCCAGGCGGTCTCCGACGTCCCGGGCACCGGCGCGGTGAAGGTCACCCTGGACGTGATGAGCGACGAACAGCGCACCGAGCTGCGCAAGCAGCTGCGCGGTGACGCCCGCGAGCCGATTATCCCGTTCGCACAACCGAATTCGCTGACGCGGGTCTATGCGGTGGCGTCCGGGAAGGGCGGGGTCGGCAAGTCCACCGTCACGGTCAACCTGGCCGCGGCGATGGCGGCCCGCGGCCTGTCCGTCGGGCTGCTGGACGCCGACATCCACGGCCATTCCATCCCCCGGATGATGGGCACCACCGACCGGCCCACCCAGGTCGAGTCGATGATCCTGCCGCCCATCGCGCACGAGGTGCGGGTCATCTCGATCGCTCAGTTCACCGAGGGCAACACTCCGGTGGTGTGGCGCGGACCGATGCTGCACCGCGCGCTACAGCAGTTCCTGGCCGACGTCTACTGGGGCGACCTGGACGTGCTGCTGCTCGATCTGCCGCCGGGGACCGGCGACATCGCCATCTCGGTGGCTCAGCTGATCCCCAACGCGGAGATTCTGGTGGTGACGACGCCACAGCTGGCGGCGGCCGAGGTCGCCGAGCGGGCCGGCAGCATCGCGCTGCAGACGCGCCAACGCCTCGCCGGCGTCGTGGAGAACATGTCCGGGCTCACGTTGCCGGACGGCTCGACGCTGAAGGTGTTCGGTGAGGGCGGCGGCGAGCAGGTGGCCGAGCGGTTGTCGCGCGCGGTCGGCGCCGATGTGCCGCTGCTGGGCCAGATCCCGCTGGATCCCGAGCTGGTGGCCGCGGGCGATTCCGGCGTTCCGCTGGTACTGAGTGCGCCGGATTCGCCGGTGGGCAAGGCGCTGCGCGGGGTGGCCGACAGTTTGTCCTCACGTCGGCGCGGGCTGGCCGGCGTATCGCTCGGGCTCGATCCCAAAGGCCGCTGAAACCGGTTCAGGTCGCGTCGGTGTCGAACGGCGTGCGGTCGCCCGTCTGCTGTTCCGCCCCAAGCGTCTGGCCGTTCGCCGGCGTGGGAGGCGCGGGTGGCGGCGTCTCCGGCGGGGCGCCGTTCACCGGCTTGTCGAAGTTTCCGGTCAGAAACGAGTCGTCGCCGTCCAGCAGGTGCTTGGTGAGCGCGGCGCGGGGGGTCATGCCGCGCAGCTTCTGCAATTCGCTGAGCGGGCCCCGCAGGTCGTCGAACTCGGGCCCGAGGTCCTCGCGCAGCTGACTGGTCACACCGCTGAGGTAATCGCGCGCCTGACGCAGCGCGTTGGCCGACCATCGGATGGCGCCGGGGAGCCGTTCGGGGCCGAGGACCACCAACCCGACCACGACGAGGACGAGCATCTCTCCCCAGCCGACGTTGGCGAACATCTAGCCGTTATCCGGGTCCGGTTTCACCGTCAGGGTGACGTGGCGGCCATCGCGGACCACCTCGATCGGGGAATCCTGGCCGATGGTCAGCTGCCGCACCGCGACCACGAACTCGTCGGCGTCGGCAACCTTGCGGTTACCCACCTTGACGACGACGTCGTTTTCCAGGACGCCGCCCTTCTGCGCCGGACTTCCCGCCTTCACGTTGGCGACCTGGGCGCCGGAGGCGATCGCGTTGCTCACCGAGCGGGTGCTGACGCCCAGCGTCGGATGCACGATCTTTCCGTCCCGGATCAAGGTCTGGGCGACTTCCTTGGCCTCGTTGATCGGGATCGCGAAGCCGAGCCCACTTGCGCTGTCCGACAACGACTTACCCGCGGTGTCGATGCCGATCACCTGGGAATCCATGTCGATCAGCGGGCCACCCGAGTTGCCGTGGTTGATCGACGCGTCGGTCTGCAGGGCGTCGATCACCGTGTCGGTGTCCGAGCCCTCCCCGGACAGCGGAACCGGCCGGTGCAGCGCGCTGATGATGCCGTGCGTCACGGTGCTGCGCAGCCCCAGCGGCGCACCCGCGGCGAGGACCTCGTCACCCACCCGCACCTTGTCGGAATCGCCCAGGCGCGCCACGCTCAGGTTGTCGACGTTGTCGACCTTGATCACCGCCAGGTCGGTCTTGGGGTCGCGCCCGACCAGGTTGGCGTGCACTTCCTTGCCGTCGTTGAACACCACGGTGGTCTTGAACTGGCTGGGGTTGTTCGCCGCTTCGGAGATGACGTGGTTGTTGGTGACGATGTAGCCACGCCCGTCGATGACGACGCCGGAGCCCTGCATGCCCTCCTGGTCACTCTTGGACTCGATGGTCACCACGGAGTTCGCGGTCGCCGACGCCACCTTGGCGAAGCGCCCGGCCGGGCCTTCCCCGTTGCCGTTGGTCGACAGCGTCACCTTGGAGGTGGTGAACGCCTCGGCGACCTCGGCCGTCTTGCGGCCCACCACCCCGCCGACGAGGCCGATGACCAACGCGATGAGCGCCAACACGAGCAGCGCGAGGTAGGACACCCGGCCGCCGAACAGCACGTCGCGCACGCCCAGTTTGCCGCCGTAGCCCAGGGCGGAGCGCGACGTCGATGGCGCGACCGCCGGCGTTCCTAGGGCCGCCGCGGCCCCCGGGTCCCGCCAGGGGTCGTCCAGCTCGTCGGGCTCCCCGCCGTTTTTCTCGGCGGCCAGCGCGCCCACGTCCACGGGGTGGCGTTGCAGCGAATCGGAGCTGCCCTCCGGCCGGTGGAACGCCTCCTCGAGGACGGGGTCGGCCGGACGATCGCTCGGCCGGAATTCGGCCTGGTCCCGGTACTTCTGCGGGCGGACGCGCTCGGCCACGAACGACCCGCGCAACCCGTCGGGACGACTGAACTCCCGACGCGATGCGGGGTCGACCGGCGGACGCGAGACGGGGCGCGGCGCCAGGCGGTTGCCGCTGTCATTGCTTCGGTCGAAGCCTTGGTCGGACGTCACGTTATCCCTTTTGGATCCTCTACTTGAGCGCGCGAGACGGGCCTTTACCGGCCGAGATACGCGGCACCGGCGTTGTCCGTGTCCACCCTAGTATCCACGGCGCGCCGTAGGGCGACATGAACGAGCGTGTGGGGCGAGTGCGCAGCGGGTCCGACTATCGGCGCTTGCGCCGCTCGCGGGCCTCGCGGTCGGCGAAGGGGTCGGAGGCCGGCGCGGTCGAGTCGTCGCGCGAGTCGTAGGGAATTTCGGCCAGCATGCCGAGCAGCGTGCTGGGGATGCGGATGGGGTGGGAGTCGCGCAGCGCCGCGCGCGTCCGACTCTGATCGTCGACCTCGGCCGCGCACTGGGGGCACATCGACAGGTGATGCGCGGCCCGCAGGTGAGCGTTCATCCGCAACTCGCCGTCGACGAACGCGGCGATTGCTTCGACGGACAGGTGCTCGGTGGAACCGAACTGGCGGGGTGCGCCCACGGGCGCGTCGCTCTGGGAGGCGAACTGGGCGGGAAGCCAGGAGAACGCGCGGCGGAACACATGTCCTCGATCGGGCATTACCAGCTCCTTGCCACTCATTCTCATTGCCGCCTCCTCTCGAATGTAGCGCGAGCCGGTGCGCAATACCGCAGCTACGGGCGCAAAGCCGCTGAATATCTACCTGATCGCTCCGCTGCCGAAACAGGCGGGCGACGCTGCCTACGCCGACTGGGCGCGCAGTTCCTGCCGACCGGAGTGGGCGGCCAGGTAGTCCCGCAAGGCTTGGCGTCCGCGGTGGATGCGGCTGCGGACGGTCCCGAGCTTCACGCCCAGGGTGGCACCGATCTCCTCGTAGGACAGGCCTTCGATGTCGCACAGGACGACGGCCGCGCGAAATTCCGGCGGCAGCGAATCGAGCGCGGCCTGCAAATCGGGCCCCAGCCGTGAATCGTGATAGATCTGCTCGGGGTTGGGCTCGTCGGCGGGCACCCGCTCGTAATCCTCGGGCAGCGCCTCCATCCGGATGCGCGCGCGTCGGCGCACCATGTCGAGGAAGAGGTTGGTGGTGATGCGGTGCAGCCACCCTTCGAACGTTCCCGGCTGATAGTTCTGCACGGACCGGAAGACCCGGATGAAGGTCTCCTGGGTGAGGTCCTCGGCGTCGTGCTGATTGCCGGAAAGCCGGTAGGCCAGCCGGTACACCCGGTCGGCGTGCTGGCGTACCAGCTCGTCCCACGACGGCATGGCCGCCTTGTCCCCGGTCGCGTCGAAAACCGCGGTCCCCTGCGGGACGTCCGAGGGCTCCACCCACTCGTCGGTGGGGCGCTCTTGCGCGTGCGACATGCTGGACGGACTGAGAAGAGTGGTGATAATCAATTCCTCCGAATCGGGTGCGCCACCCAGTGGCACTTCGTCATTGACGGCAACAGGCAGCTGCCATTCGGTATTCCCCGTCCAACGCGCTCCGCGATCCATACGGACACCGTCGCGTATCGGCGTATGTGCGGTATATGAACAATCTGAGCTGCGCCTGAGAAACCGTTTCTTGCCCTGCGTTGTGCAGGAAATATCCACCGCGCGGTGACCTTAAACGCGCCGGGCCTCTTGGGCGTGTCGCCAGCGTGCGGTTCAGGCGCGCCTGTCCGTTCGTGCGATGAATTGGAATACGCTGCGGGCATGGACGGCACCGACGCAGAAGCCCCTGGCCACACGGCGCCCAGCCGGGCCGAATCGCTGTTTGCCCACGCCGAGGGATCGATATCGGAGGACGCGCTGCTGGCCGCCGCCCGGGAGCGGGCCGTCGACATCGGGGCGGGCGCGGTGACGCCGGCCGTCGGGGCGTTGTTGAGCATGCTTACGAAGCTGAGCGGCGGCAAGGCCGTCGCCGAAGTGGGCACCGGCGCCGGCGTCAGCGGCTTGTGGTTGCTGTCGGGCATGAGCGACGACGGCGTCTTGACCACGATCGACATCGAGCCCGAATACCTGCGGCTGGCCAAGCAGGCGTTCAGCGAGGCGGGCATCGGACCGTCGCGCAGCCGGCTGATCGGCGGCCGCGCCCAAGAGGTGCTCACCCGGCTCGCCGACGAGTCCTATGACCTGGTGTTCATCGACGCCGACCCGATCGATCAGCCGGACTACGTCGTCGAGGGCGTCCGGTTGCTGCGCCCGGGCGGCGTGATCGTGGTGCACCGGGCCGCACTGGGCGGGCGGGCCGGCGATCCGACCGCCCGCGACGCCGAGGTGGTGGCGGTGCGCGAGGCGGCCCGCCTCATCGCCGAGGACGAGCGGCTCACCCCGGCGCTGGTGCCGCTCGGCGACGGCATCCTGGCCGCCGTTCGCGACTGATTCGCACTTTTACGAATTCTTGACGCGGGTCGTCCTTGACCGCGGGCTGAACGCATGTTTAGTGTACTGAACATGCGTTCAGCCGACCTGACGGCCGCCGCCCGGATCCGCGATGCGGCCATCGAGCAGTTCGGCGAGCACGGGTTCGGTGTCGGGCTTCGCGCCATCGCCGAAGCGGCGGGCGTGAGTGCCGCGCTGGTGATCCACCACTTCGGCTCCAAGGAGGGCCTGCGCAAGGCCTGCGAGGACTACATCGCCGAAAAGATCCGCAACACCAAGTCCGAGGCTATCCAGTCCAACGACCCGGCCACCTGGTTCGCCCAGTTGGCAGAGATCGAGGACTACGCACCACTGATGGCATACCTGGTGCGCAGCATGCAGACCGGCGGCGATCTAGCGAACATGATGTGGCGCAGGATGATTGACAACACGGAAGGGTACATGGAAGAGGGCGTGCGCGCAGGGACGATCAAACCCAGCCGCGATCCCCAGGCCCGGGCCAAGTATCTGGCGATCACCGGAGGCGGCGGATTCCTGCTCTACATCCAAATGCACGACACACCAACGGATCTGCGCGCGGTGCTGCGCGACTACTCGCGCGACATGATCCTGCCCGCCCTCGAGGTCTATACCGAAGGGCTGCTGACCGACCGGACCATGTACGACGCGTTCCTGGCTGCCGAAGATCAAGGAGAATTCCATGGCACCTGAAAATTCAGTCGGCTCCGCCCCTGTCGAAATCCGGGGCCTCACCAAGAGATTCGGCGCGGTGCAGGCGCTGGACGGCCTCGATCTCACTGTGCGAGAGGGGGAGGTCCACGGATTCCTCGGCCCCAACGGCGCCGGGAAGTCCACCACGATCCGCATCCTGCTGGGCCTGGTGAAGGCCGACAGCGGTAGCGTGCGGTTGCTGGGCGGTGATCCCTGGACCCAATCCGTTGCGCTGCATCGTCAAATCGCTTACGTTCCTGGTGATGTGACGCTGTGGCCGTCGCTGACAGGTGGAGAGACCATCGACCTGCTGGCCCGCATGCGCGGCGGCATCGACAAGCGGCGCCGCGCGGAGCTGATCGAGCGCTTCGATTTGGACCCGCACAAGAAGGCCCGCACGTATTCGAAGGGCAACCGCCAGAAGGTCTCCCTCATCTCGGCGTTCTCGTCCCATGCCAGGCTGTTGCTCCTGGACGAGCCCAGCAGTGGACTGGACCCGCTGATGGAGAACGTGTTTCAACAGTGCGTGGCGCAGGCCCGTGACCGGGGCACGACGGTGTTGTTGTCCAGCCACATCCTGGCCGAAACGGAAGCGTTGTGCGAACGCGTGACGATCATCCGGGCGGGCAAGACCATCGAAAGTGGTTCGCTGAGCTCCATGCGGCATCTGAGCCGCACCTCGATCAGGGCCGAAATGATCGGCGATCCGGGCGATCTCAGGCGGATCAAGGGCGTCGAGGACATCAGCGTCGAGGGTAATACGCTGCGCGCCCAGGTCGATAGCGAAAGCCTGGGTGAGCTCATCCGCGTGCTCGGTGACGCCGGCGTGAGCAGTCTCGTCAGCCAGCCGCCGACGCTCGAAGAGCTCTTCTTGCGCCACTATGACACGTCCGGAGACGCGTCCGGCGGCGACGGCCGGCACGGGCGCGATGCGCAAAAGGTGTCGTTGTCATGAGCGCGACCACACTGGACCGGCCTCACGCGTCGGCATCGCCTGCGCCCCAGCGCAGTTCGAACTTCTCCGGAACGCTTGCGATGTTGCGGCTATACCTGCGCCGGGATCGGCTCTCGTTGCCGCTGTGGGTGTTTCTGCTGTCGGTGCCGCTGGCGACGGTGTACGTCGGCAGCATCGAAAAGATCTACCCCACCGAGGCCGCCCGTGCCGGGTTCGCCGCCTCCATCATGGCCAGCCCGGCCCAGCGTGCGCTGTATGGCCAGGTCTACAGCGACAGCCTTGGCGCCGTGGGGATTTGGAAGGCCGGGATGTTCCACGTGCTGATCGCGGTGGCCGTCATCCTCACGATGATCCGGCACACCCGCGCCGACGAGGAGAACGGACGGACCGAGTTGGTGGACTCGACCGCGATCGGTCGCTACGCCAGCCTGAGCGCGGCGCTGCTGCTGTCTTTCGGGGCCTCGCTCGGCACCGGCGCGATCGGCGCGGCCGGCCTGCTGAGCACCGACGTCCCGGCGGCCGGGTCACTGGCGTTCGGTGCGGCGCTGGCCTGCTCCGGCCTGGTGTTCACCGCGGTCGCCGCGGTGACCGCGCAGTTGTCGCCCAGCGCCAGGTTCGCCCGCGGTGCCGCGTTCGCCGTCCTGGGAACCGCGTTCACGCTGCGCGCCGTCGGCGACGCCGGGTCGGGCACACTGTCGTGGCTGTCTCCGCTGGGGTGGTCGCTACTGGTCAAACCGTATGCGGGTGATCGCTGGTGGGTGCTGCTGCTGCACCTGGTCACGGCGTCCGCGTTGACCATGGTGGCGTATTGGCTGCTCGCCGGCCGTGACGTCGGCGCGGGGCTCATCGCGGAGCGGCCCGGTCCCGCGACCGCCGCGCCGGCGCTGGGCAACGCGTTCGGGCTGACGTGGCGTCTCGACCGGGCCGCGCTGCTGTTGTGGACGGTCGGACTGTGCCTATACGGGTTGCTGGTGGGCAGCGTGGTGCACGGCATCGGTGACGAGCTGGGCGACAGCGGTCCGGCCCGCGATATCGTCGCGCGGATGGGCGGCACCAGCGCCCTCGAGCAGGCCTTCATCGCCGTGGCTTTCGCCATGATGGGCATGGTGGCCGCCGCGTTCGCCGTTTCGCTCACGTTGCGGTTGCACCAGGAAGAATCCAGCCAGCGAGCCGAAACGGTGCTGGCCGGCGCGGTGTCGCGAACTCGTTGGCTCGCGAGCCATTTGGTGACCGCGCTGGGCGGATCCGCGCTCGCGATGCTGGCCTGCGGGGTAACCGCCGGAGTTGTCTACGGCATCGCGGCCGGCGATGTGGGCGGCAAACTCGCGATGGTCGTCGCAAGCGCGGCGGTCCAACTCCCGGCCGTCTGGCTGTTGTCGGCCGTGACGGTCTGCGTATTCGGCGTCGCGCCGCGGTTCACACCGGTGGCCTGGGGCGTGCTGATCGGTTTCATCGCTCTGTACCTGATCGGATCGTTGGCCCGGTTCCCGCAGTGGTTGCTCGACCTGGAACCGTTCGGGCACATCCCGAGAATTGGCGCCGATTTCACCGCCGTGCCCTTGCTATGCCTACTGGCCATCGACGTAGGGTTGGTAATTCTGGGCGCCCTGGCTTTTCGGCGCCGCGATCTACGCTGCTAGGAGCGAGATGAAAACCGGGATCCGCGTGACGACGACATCCCTCGGAGGCATTCTCTCGTGGGTGTTGATCCTGCTCTTGCCGGCGGGCACGCTGCACTACTGGCAGGCGTGGGTTTTCATCGCCGTGTTCACGGTGGCGACCATCGTGCCCACGGTCTACCTGAGCAGGGCCAACCCCGCGGCCCTGCAGCGGCGCATGCGTGCCGGCCCGCGGGCCGAACCCCGAACCTCGCAGAAGTTCATCATCACCGCCTCGTTCCTGGGTCTCTTCGCGACGATGGTGTTCAGCGCGCTCGATCATCGGTTCGGCTGGTCGTCGGTACCGGTCTGGCTGTCGCTGCTCGGCGATCTGCTGGTGGCGACCGGGCTCGGCATCGCCATGCTGGTGATCGTCCAGAACAACTATGCCGGCGCCACGGTCACGGTGGAAGCGGACCAGACCTTGGTGTCCGGTGGCCTGTATCGATTCGTGCGCCATCCGATGTACGTCGGAAACGTGATCATGATGATCGGTATCCCCCTGGCGCTCGACTCGTATTGGGGGCTGCTCTTCGTCATCCCCGGCACCATCGTGCTCGCGCTGCGCATGTTCGACGAAGAGAAGCTCCTCTTCGACGAATTGCCCGGGTACCGCGAATACGCCGAGCGCGTGCGCTACCGGTTGGTTCCCTACCTCTGGTAGCCGGCGCGCCGAGGGTATTAGCCCGGCGTCGGCGCCACCAGGCGCGACGATGTTGCGGATCAACAACTTTCGCAATGTCGGCGCCGAAGCACGGTTCGCGGTGCCTGACCGAGCTAGATCCAGACGCCCTTGCCCACCGCGACCACACCGCCGGCGCTGATCGCGAAGCGCTCGCGGTCCTTCTCCAGGTCCACCCCGACCATCTCGCCCGGCCCCACGACGACGTTCTTGTCCAGGATCGCGTGGCGCACCACCGCGCCACGGCCGACGCGAGCGCCGGGCATGATCACGCTGCCCTCCACGATCGCGCCGTCGTCGACCACGACGTTGGACGAAAGCACCGAGTTGCGCACCGAGGCCGCCGAGATGATGCTGCCGGCGCCCACCACCGACTCCTGCGCGGAACCGCCGTTGACGAACTTTGCCGGCGCCAGGTTCTCCGACTCGCCGCGGATCGGCCAACGCTTGTTGTAGAGGTTGAACACCGGATGCACCGACACCAGGTCCATGTGTGCGTCGTAGAACGCGTCGAGCGTCCCGACGTCACGCCAGTAGGCCCGGTCACGGTCGGTGGCGCCGGGCACCTCGTTGTCGCTGAAGTCGTACACCGCGGCCATCCCGTCGTCGACCAGTCGCGGGATGATGTCACCACCCATGTCGTGATCGGAATGGTCGTCGTCGGCGTCCGCGCGGATCGCGTCGATGAGCACCTTGGTGGTGAAGATGTAATTGCCCATCGACACGAACGTCGTCTCGGGGTCGTCCGGGGTGCCGGGCGGATCCAGTGGCTTCTCCACGAATTGGCGGATGCGCCCGGACTCGTCGGAGTCGATACACCCGAACGCGGTGGCCTCGCTGCGCGGCACCCGGATGCCGGCGACGGTCGCGCCCGCCCCGCTGTCGATGTGGAACCGGACCATCTGCTCGGGATCCATCCGGTACACGTGGTCGGCGCCGAAAACCACTATGTAGTCGGGGTCTTCGTCGTAGATCAGATTGAGCGACTGGTAGATCGCGTCGGCCGAACCGGTGTACCAGCGCGGACCGAGCCGTTGCTGCGCGGGCACCGGGGTGATGTACTCACCGGCCAAGCCGGACAACCGCCAGTTCTGTGATATGTGACGGTCCAGTGAATGCGACTTGTACTGCGTCAGAACGCAGATCCGCAAATAGCGGGCGTTGACGAGGTTGGATAGCACGAAGTCGATCAGCCGATAGGCGCCGCCGAAGGGAACCGCGGGCTTGGCGCGATCCGCGGTCAGCGGATACAGCCGCTTGCCCTCACCGCCGGCCAGGACGATGCCCAGCACGTGTGGTGCTTCCCTCATGGTGTCAAACCTATCGGCCGCCGCGAAACGCTGCCAGGGGGAAGGGGCTATTGCCCGCGTTCTGTGGGGCTGTCTGTCAAGGTATTTGGCTGCGCGGGCGCACCGAGGGTGCCGCCCGGCTCGCGGCCCTCCCCGTCGCGGAACTACCGTGCGGGTATGCGGGTGGCGATGATGACTCGGGAATACCCCCCAGAGGTCTACGGAGGGGCGGGCGTACACGTCACCGAACTCGTCAGCCAATTGCGCCGGCTGTGCGCGGTGGACGTGCATTGCATGGGGGCACCCCGGCCGGGCGCCCAGGGCGTGCAGGTGCATCAGCCCGACCCGCGGTTGCAGGGCGCCAACGCGGCGATGACGACGCTGTCCGCGGACCTGCTGATGGCCAACGCGGCATCGGCGGCCACCGTGGTGCATTCACACACCTGGTACACCGGCATGGCCGGGCACCTGGCCGCGCTGCTCTATGCCGTCCCGCACGTGTTGACCGCGCATTCGCTCGAGCCGCTGCGCCCGTGGAAGTCCGAACAACTCGGCGGGGGCTACCGGATCTCGACCTGGGTCGAACACACCGCAGTGCTGGCCGCCGACGCGGTGATCGCGGTGAGCTCCGCGATGCGCGAGGACATCCTGCGCGTCTACCCCGCGCTGGATCCCGGGGCCGTGCACGTCATCCGCAACGGTGTCGACACCGACGTGTGGTGCCCGGCGGCCCCATCGCAGGGCGAGTCGATGCTGGCCGCACTGGGTGTCGATCCGGACCGTCCCCTGGTGGTGTTCGTGGGCCGCATCACCCGGCAGAAGGGCGTCGCGCACCTGGTGGCGGCCGCCCACCGGTTCAGCCCGGAGGCGCAGGTGCTGCTGTGCGCCGGGGCGCCCGACACCCCGGAGATCGCCGAGGAGATTCGGGATGCGGTCGCCGGCCTGGCCCGCGGACGCACCGGCGTCTTCTGGATCCGGGAAATGCTTCCCATCGGCGAGTTGCGCGAAATCTTATCGGCCGCAGCGGTTTTCGTGTGCCCGTCGGTGTATGAGCCGTTGGGCATCGTGAATCTGGAGGCGATGGCCTGCGGGGCCGCTGTGGTGGCCTCGGATGTGGGCGGGATCCCGGAGGTGGTCGCCGACGGGGTCACCGGGACTTTGGTGCATTACGACCCCGGCGATGTGGCGGGCTATCGGGCCGGACTGGCCGAGGCGGTCAACGAGCTCGTCGCCGACCGCGCAAAAGCGCAGCGCTACGGCAAGGCGGGACGCCGACGCTGCGTCGAGGAGTTCTCGTGGGCCCACGTCGCCGAGCAGACCCTGGAGATCTATCGGAAGGTGTGTGCGTAGCACCGCCGAATCGTTCGGCGGCAAGCCCTAGCTGGAGCTTGTGACGCCCTTGAGTTCGTCACCGAGGGCAGCGGCTTCGTCGGGCGTCAGCTCGACGACCAGTCGACCTCCACCTTCAAGTGGTACCCGCATCACGATGCCGCGCCCCTCCTTCGTTGCTTCAAGAGGACCGTCTCCGGTCCGGGGCTTCATCGCCGCCATCGAGTGCTCCCTCCAGGTTCGAGCTGGCCCGCCCGCGCGGACCTGGTCGGCACCGAGCACGCCCCGCCAGCGAACTTCAAGCCATGCCCGGCCACGAACTGACTTATCACCCCTCCATTGTTCCCTATCCAGGTCACCGCTCGTACAAAGACCCACAACTGTGTGCTCAGCGGGCGGTCGCGGGCACCCAGCAACCCCGGATATGGTCGTCGACCATGCCGGTTGCCTGCATCAACGCGTAGGCGGTGGTCGGACCGACGAAGCGGAACCCGCGCCGCTTGAGTTCACGGGCCATGGCCTTCGATTCGTCAGTGGCCGAGGGAATTTGGGATGCGTCGGCCGGGCGTGACCGCGGCGACGGCGCAAACGACCACAGCAGCTCCGCCAGGTCCGCCGGAGTACCCAGCTCCGCGGCCGCGCGCGCGTTGGCGATTGTCGCGTCAATCTTGGCGCGGTTGCGCACGATTCCCTGATCGGCCATCAGCCGCCGCACGTCGTCGTCGCCGTACTCGGCGACCGTCGTGATGTCGAACCCGGAGAACGCGCGCCGGAAATTCTCCCGTTTGCGCAGGATGATCAGCCACGACAGGCCGCTCTGAAAGGCCTCCAGGCTCATCCGTTCGAACAGGGCCACCCCGTCGTGCAGCGGGCGACCCCATTCCTGGTCGTGGTAATCGCGGTACATCTCGAAGTCCGGCCCGGGCCGAATGGCCGCCCAGCTGCACCGAACCAGCTCGTCTTCGCTCACATTCAGTCCTGACGATCCTCGCCCTCGCCGGGTTCCGCCGAATCGTCCTCGTGGTCCTGGTCGGCGGCGGGCGCGGCGTGCACCGCGGCCAGCTGGCCGCGCAGGGCCTCCAGCTCGCGGGCGAGGCGGTCCAGCACCCAGTCCACCTCGCTGGTCTTGTATCCACGCAGCGTCTGGGTGAACTTGACGGCGTCGACGTCGGAGCCGGTCACCCCGTAGGCCGGCAGGACGGTCGCCGTCGTCCCCCGGGGCAGGGGCGGCAGCTGCTCGCCGCGACCGAACAACAGGCTGGCCGCGCCGAACAGGACGATCGCCACCAGCACCAGGACCACCAGGTACAGCAACACCAACGCCACGGGATCGATACTGCCCTATGCCGCCGACACGGCGATGCCCAGCGTGACCGCGTCGGCGGCTACCGGGGCCTGATCGCCTGCATCGGCGGCCGGTCCGCCAGTGACACCGGCGAGGTGTGCTGGGTGTAGCCCTCGCCGTCGGGCCCGTGGGCCACGAACTGGGTCAGGCCGACCCCGGAGTCGGGGATCCCGCAGCGCGACAGCAGGGTCGCGATGACCTGGCGGCTCATCGCGCCCAGCTCGGCCAGCGGCCGGTTGCGGTGCTCCCGCACGCCCAGGTTGACCTGGGCGATCGCGTCCAGCCCCAGCCGGTCGAAGGTGTCCACCAGCAGTCCGATCTCCACGCCGTAGCCCGGGGCGAACGGCACCGACGTCAGCAATTCGCGGGTGGCCGCGTATTCGCCACCCAGCGGCTGCAGCACTGCGCCCAGCTCGGGGCGCAGCGCCGCGAGCAACGGCCGGGCCACCAGCTCGGTGACCCGCCCGCCGCCGGTCGCGCCCGCGCTGCCGCCCACGTCGGCGACGTTGAGGGGCCGCCGGTAGAAGCTCTTGACCAGGTGAATCCCGCGGGAGGGTGGGCAGGTGAGCAGGGGGCCGACGAGCCACGGCACGAACATCGGGTGCGGGTTGATCAGGTCGGAGTCGACGAACACCACGATGTCGCCGCGGGTGGCCGCCAGCGACCGCCACAACGCCTCGCCCTTGCCGGGCCGTATCGGCACCTCGGGCAGCGCCTGCTCGCGGCTGACCACGCGGGCGCCGGCGGCGACCGCCCGGATCTCGGTGTCGTCGGTGGAGCCGGAGTCCAACACGATCAGCTCGTCGACCAGCCCATCAACCAGCGGTGAGATGCTGTCGATCACCGACTCGATGGTGTCTTCCTCGTCGAGGGCCGGCAGCACCACCGAGATGGTCCGCCCGGCCTTGGCCGCCTCCAGCTCGGCGACGGTCCAGCTCGGACGGTTCCAGCTGCGGTCGCCCAGCCAGGTGTCCCCCGGCCTCGCGGCGAGCATCCCGTCGCTGGCCAGATCGCCGGCGACCAGGTCCGACATCGTCATGCGAGCCCCCTCACCGTGCGGGTCGGCGGGCGCGTCCCCTGGATCGACGCCACCATTTCCAGCACCCGGCGGGTGGCGGCGACCTCGTGCACGCGAAACATCCGCGCACCGGCGGCCGCGGCCAGCGCGGTGGCCGCCAACGTTCCCTCGAGCCGCTCCGTCAATTCCACACCCAGAGTCTCCCCGACGAAGTCCTTGTTACTCAAAGCCATCAGCACCGGCCACCCGGTATCGACGAGATCGCCGACGTGCCGCAACAGCAGCAGCCCGTGGAAGGTGTTCTTGCCGAAGTCGTGGGTCGGGTCGATCAGTACTCGGTCGCGCGCCACCCCGCACGCGACCGCCCGCTCGGCGGCGGCGGTGACCTGGGCGATCACGTCGTCGACGACGCCGCGCGTGGCGGTTCCGTAGTTCACCCGGAACGGGCGCGTGCGCGGCTGCGCGTTGCCGGTGTGCGAACAGACCAGACCCGCCCCGAACTCCGCGGCCACCTCCGGTAGGGCGGGGTCGACGCCGGCCCAGGTGTCGTTGATCAGGTCCGCCCCGGCCGCGCAGGCCACCTTGGCGACCTCGGAGCGCCAGGTATCGGCGCTGATCACGTGGTCGGGATAGGCGTCGCGCAACCATTCGATGAACGGCACCAGCCGGGCGATCTCGGTGTCGGCGTCGACCTCTTGGCCCGGGCCGGCCTTGACGCCGCCCACGTCGATGACGTCGGCGCCGTCGGCCACGGCCCGGTGCACGGCCGCCCGGGCGGCCTCGTCGCTGAAGGTCGCGCCCCTGTCGTAGAACGAGTCCGGGGTGCGGTTGACGATCGCCATGATCAGCGCGCGATCGGCTGACACGGGACGGCCGCAGAACGACGATTGCACGCGTCTATGGTGCCTGGTCGCCGAACAGCGTGCAGTGCCAGGTCGCGAGCGTGACGGCACTGCGAAATCCGACTCGCCCTCTCGCAGTGTGGTTACGCTCGCGACCGGCCGATCGGCGCTGCCGGCCCTACGGGCGTTTACCCTCGGCCACCTCGTCGGGGTACTCGTCGTAGAACGGCACGTAGCCCTCGTCGCGTCCGGCCAGCACGTAGAGCGGGTCCTCGACGTCGGGGCCGTAGGCCTGCTCGCGCAACTCCACCTTGCGGCTCTTGAAGGTCGTGGTCTGCTCGATCGACTCCACCACCCGCACGAACAGCGGCAGCGCGTAGCCGGGCAGCTGCTCGTAGACGGCGCGGGCCAACGACTGCCCGTCGAACTCGGCGCCGTCGCGCAGCTTGACAGCGGCCATCCCGGCGCGACCGCCGGTGCGCGGCACCTCGACCCCGAAGACCGTGCAGTCCTCGACGGAGTCATCGGATGCCAGTGCGGCCTCGACCTGGGTGGTGGCCACGTTTTCGCCTTTCCAGCGGAACGTGTCGCCCAGCCGGTCGACGAACGCCGCGTGTCCCATGCCCTGCGGGCTCATCACGTCGCCGGTGTTGAACCAGCAGTCGCCCTCACGAAAAGCGTTGCGCACCAACTTTTTTTCGCTGGACTCCGGATCGGTGTAGCCGTCGAACGGCTGCAGCCGGTTGACCGGGCTGAGCAACAGGCCCGGCTCCCCGGCCGGCACCCGGCGCACGCGCCCGTCGTCGCCGCGCAGCGGGGCGCCGGTGTCGGGGTCGTACTCGACGTAGGCCAACGGCATCGGGAAGACACCGGTGGAGCGGGGCACGTTGAAGACGTTGATGAACGCGGCGTTGCCCTCGCTGGAGGCGTAGAACTCGCAGACGCGCGCGATCCCGAACCGTTTCGTGAACTCGTCCCAGATCTCCGGGCGCAGGCCGTTCCCGGCGATCACCCTCACCTTGTGCGCTCGGTCGGTCGGCTTGGCCGGTTGGTTGAGCAGGTAGCGGCACACCTCGCCGATGTAGATGAACGCCGTCGCATCGTTGGCGATGACCTCGTCCCAGAACTTCGACGCCGAGAACGACTTGCCGAGCGCCAGCGTCGCTCCCGACGTGATCACCGACGACAACGCGACCGTCAGCGCGTTGTTGTGGTACAGCGGCAGGCAGCAGTAGAGGGTGTCCGAGCTCTTGAGCCGCAACCCGATGCCGCCGAACGCCGCGAGCGCCTTCAGCCAGCGCAGGTGCGTCATGACGCTGGCCTTCGGGAAACCGGTTGTGCCCGAGGTGAAGATGTAGAACGCGGTGTCCCGGGCGTGCACGGCCGACGCCGACGCCGGGTTGGTGGCCGGGGCGCTCGCCGCGAACCGTTCGAGGTCTTCGACGGTCAGCGTCTGGGTGCCGCCCGAGCCCCCGCACTCCGCCACGGCGCTGACCAGATCGGTCTCGGCGATGAGCACCTTGGCCTCCAGCAGGCCGAGACTGTGCGCGAGGACCTCGCCGCGCTGGTGGTAGTTGAGCATGCCGGCGACCGCACCGCACTTGACCGCGGCCAGCATGGCCAGCACGGCGTTGGGCGAGTTGCGCAGCATGATGGCGACGACGTCGCCGTGGCCGACGCCGCGCGCGGCCAGCACCGCGGCGTACCGGTTGGCGGCCGCGTTGGCGTCGCGGTAGGTCAGTTGCTGGTCGCCGAAGCGCAAAAAGATCCGGTCGCCGTAGCGGGCGGCCCGCTCCTGGAACACCGTGCCGATCGATTTCTTGGACCCCGGCTGGGCCGCCAGCCCGGTCAGCACGCCGCGCGCGATCACCGGCAGGTCGGCCAGCACGGCCGGCACCCGAGATGCGATGTCGGTCAGTTTGACCGCCGTGCGCGCTCCCCCGTCACGATCGGACACGTGATCCCCTCGATTCGTTTGGTAAAAGTCAAGCTCGGCGGACAGCCTAGTAGGGGCTGGGACGGGCCGGCGGGCTCAGCCGGGCGCGCACGCGTCCAGCGCCGCGCCCACCTTGTCGACCAGCACCAATCGGTCCATCGCCACCTGGGAGACGTAACCGCTGTCGAGCAAGCCGCACAACCACGTCCACAGCCCCTCGTAGTGGCCGACGGGGTCCAGCAGCACGATGGGTTTGTCGTGGAGACCGAGGTAGGCCGTGGTCCAGGTGTCGAGCAACTCGTCGAGGGTGCCGATGCCGCCCGGCAGCGCGATGAACGCGTCGGCGCGGTCTTCCATGATCTGCTTGCGCTCGTGCAGGGTGTCGCTGACGATCAGCTCGTCGGCGTCCGCGTCGGCGATCTCGCGCCGCATCAAGACCTGGGGGATGACGCCGACGGTCCGGCCCCCGCGGGCCCGCGCCGCGCTCGCCACCGCGCCCATCGCCGAAACGCGGCCACCGCCCCACACCAGCGTCCAGCCGCGCTCCGCGATGGCCTCGCCGAGTTCCGCAGCGACACCGAGCAATTCGGGATGCTGCGGACCGGACGCGCAGTACACACACACCGCCCACTCGCGGGCTGAATCGCGTTCCCCGGGCATATCCGCCAAAGGTAGACCAATTGCGATCACCGCTCATATGTGGGGCTTTCGCCGTGCCGACGGGCCCGCGCGCCATAAAATCCGGCAGTGCCGATTCGATGGAACGTCCCCCAACATGCGACGGCCTCAGAGCGGCTGGATGCGGCGTTGGCCGCGGGGGGCCGGGGAGCGGCGGTGTTGGGGCCCGACGGCGTCGGCAAATCCACCTTGGCCCGCGTGGCCGCCGAGCACTTCGCCGGTCAACATCCCGACACGCTCGTCCGCTGGGTCACCGGCACCCCGACCGAACGCGCGGTGCCCTTCGGGGCCTTCAGCCACCTGGTGCAGATCGCCGACATCGGCAAGCCGGCCGCGCTGCTGCGGGCCGCGCGCGCCTCGCTGGGCGGCGACGACCTGCTGCTCGTCGTCGACGATGCCCAACACCTGGACGTGCTGTCGGCCACGCTGGTCTACCAGCTGGCGCGGGCCGGGACGGCGCGGCTGATCGTGACCGCCCGCGCCGACGCCTCCCCCGATGCGATCGCCGCGCTGTGGAGCGACGGCCTGCTCGACCGGATGGATATCGAGCCGCCCGGCGGGACGACGCCGCCCGCGGAGGTCGACGCCTTCCTCGCCGAGTTGCCCGCGCCGGCCCGGTCGGTGCTGGAGTATCTCGCCGTGTGCGAGCCGCTGTCGCTCGCCGACCTGACCGTCCTGGCCGGCGACGGCGCGGTGGCCGAGGCGGTCAGGTGGGGCGCCGCCGAGACCCGGGTGCGGGGCGGGGCCTCCGAGGACCCCGTCGTCTACACGGCCCACCCGCTGTTCGCCGAGCGGACGCTGGCCGCGCTGGACCCCGACGACGCGCGACAACGGCGCACCGAGCTGGTCACGTTGCTGTCGCAGCGTCCATCCGAGCATCTCAGCGACCGGCTGCGGCTGATGTCGTTGGCGCGAGACAGCGACGCGCGCCAACGGCCCGCCGACGTCGTCGCCGCCGCGCAGCAGGCGCTGAGGCTGGGTGACATGGCGCTGGGCGAGCGGCTGGCCCGCTCGGCGCTCGAGCGCTCCGGCGGGCTGGCCGCGCGGCTCGCGCTCGCGCACGCGCTGGGCTGGCAGGGCCGCGGCCGCGAGGCCGATGCGCTGTTGGCCGACGTCGACTCCGCCGGGTTGACCGAAGCCGCCCTGATGGAGTGGGCGTTGCTGCGGGCGGCGAACCAGTTCTGGATTCTGAGCGAGCCCGAGCGTGCGACGGCGTTCTTGCGGACCGTCCGCAATCGCGTCGCAGATGCCGGGCCGCGGACCACGCTGGACGCGCTTAGCGCGACCTTCGCGATGAACGCGGGCAACGTCGGGCACGCGGTCAAGGTCGCCGAGGAGGTGCTGGCCTCGGCGTCGGCCGACGACCAGGCGGTGGCCTGGGCCGGCAGCGCGGCCGCGTTGTGCGCGGCGCGGCAGGGCCGGTTCGGTGACGTCGAGCCGTTGGCGCAGCGCGCCCTGGGAGCCGAACATCCCGGGTTGCTGCGCTTCACCATCGGGCTGGGCCAGACGACCACGTTGTTGATGGCGGGCAGGCTCGAGGAGGCCCGCCAATTGGCCCGGCAGTTCACCGATTTCGCCGAACTGCAGCAGCCGGGCCGCGCGATCGGCGAGGTGCTGCTGGCGCATGTGCTGCTTGCCGGCGGCGAATTCGCCTCCGCAGCAGACATTTTGATCCCGGCGACCGCCACTCTGGAGCGCACCGGCTATTCGTGGGGGCCGCTGTCGCTGACGCTGCTGGCCACCGCGCTGTCCCAGCTCGGAGATACCGCTGCCGCGGCAAAAGCGTTGAGCAGGGCCGAATCCCGGCACGGAACCAAGTCGGCGTTGTTCGCCCCCGAGCTCGGGGTGGCGCGCGCGTGGCGGCTGGCGTTGCTGCGCGACTCGCACGGCGCGGTGGCCGCCGCGCGCGAGGCCGCCCGCGCGGCCGAGCGCGGCGGGCAGCGGGCCGTGGCGGTGCGCGTCTGGCACGAGGCCGTGCGGTTGGGCGACAGCCGTGCCGGCGATCCGTTGGCCCGGCTCTGCGACGAGATCGATTGTGTCGTTGGCAGAATCGCGTTGGCCCACGCCCGCGCGCTCACCGCGGGCGATGCCGAGGCGTTGCGGGCGGTGTCGGACGAGCTGACGTCGATCGGGATGCACGCGGCCGCCGCCGACGCCGCCGCGCAGGCTCGGCGCTGCGGCGGCTAGCCGCCCAGGTAGCGGCGCAGCATGTCCACCGCCGCGGTGATGTTGGCGACCGCCACGCGTTCGTCGCGCCGGTGCGCCAAATTCGGGTCGCCGGGGCCGAAGTTGACCGCCGGTATACCCAGCGCGGCGAACCGCGCGACGTCGGTCCAGCCGTACTTGGCCCGCACGTTACCGCCCGCCGCCTCAACCAACGCCTTGGCGGCGGGCTGGGACAGCCCGGGCATCGCCCCGGCCGCGGCGTCGGTCTGTTCGATGTGCACGTCCAGTCCGGCGAGCACGTCGTGCACGTGTTGCAGCGCGTCGGGCACCGACCTGTCCGGGGCAAAGCGGAAGTTGACCGTCACCGCGGCCGCATCGGGAATGACGTTGCCCGCCACCCCGCCGTCGATGCGCACGGCCGACAAGCCCTC
The DNA here is from genome assembly GCF_035666375.1 of Mycobacterium sp. 5-140-3-2. NCBI lineage: Bacteria > Bacillati > Actinomycetota > Actinomycetes > Mycobacteriales > Mycobacteriaceae > Mycobacterium > Mycobacterium sp. 5-140-3-2. The sequence goes on along the minus strand of NZ_CP142025.1, from coordinate 1,249,159 downwards.
GCGGTACGTGCAGCCGTCGATGTCCACGCTGCGTGCCTCGTACGCGGCCAGCCGTTCGAGCACGGCACCCAGTTTGTGAATAGCGTTGTCCCCCAACCAGGATCGCGCCGAGTGGGCGCGGGTCCCGGCGGCGCTGACGACCACGCGCAGGGTGCCCTGGCAACCGGCTTCGATGTAGCCGCCCGTCGGTTCGCCCAGGATGGCCACGTCGGCGGCCAGCCAGTCCGGCAGTTCCCGTTCGATGCGGCCCAAACCGTTTGCCGCCGCGTCGATTTCCTCGCAGTCGTACATCACCACCGTCAGATCGTGCACGGGTTCGGCGACGGTGGCGGCGAGATGGAGGAACACGGCGTCCCCGGATTTCATGTCGGCGGTGCCGCAGCCGTGCAGCTCGCCGCCCTCGTGACGGCTGGGCAGGTTTCCGGCCACCGGGACGGTGTCCAGGTGGCCGGCCAGCAGCACCCGCGACGGCCGCTGGTGTCGGGTTCGCGCCAACACGGCGTTGCCGTTGCGGACGACCTCGAAGCCGGAGGTCTGCGCGCGCAGCGCTGCCTCGACCTCGTCGGCCAGGCGCGCCTCGTTCCTCGATTCGCTGGGGATGTCGACCAGCGCCGCGGTCAGCGCGATCGGATCCCCGCGTAAGTCCAGCACGGTCTCAGGGTAGTGGCGATCGCAAGCGCGGCGGAGCCGGGCGCAGCGGGTCGCCACCATCTAACCCAGTGGCGATCGCAAGCGCGGCGGAGCCGGGCGCAGCGGGTCGCCACCATCAACACCCAGTGGCGATCGCAAGCGCGGCGGAGCCGGGCGCAGCGGGTCGCCACCATCAACACCCAGTGGCGATCGCAAGCGCGGCGGAGCCGGGCGCAGCGGGTCGCCACCATCAACACCCGTGGGTGACCGTGATGGCGAGCCGCCGGACGCAGCGGCTACACGAGCAACCGCGTGGGCATCACCGTCGGCTTGACCCCGTAACGCGGGCCCATGCCGTAGCCGCCGCGCCCGGCCGAGGCCACCGCCGGCATGCCCGTCGCCCACGTCGTGCGCGGCTCTTCAACCGGCGCGGTCCACCCCGAACTCACAGGCGTCGCGGCGGCAGGCGCGGGCGTGGCCGCGGACCACGCGGCGGGCGTCGACAAGCCGCCGACCGGTGATGCCGACGCCATGCTCGCCAGCACCGGCGCGGCGCCGACGCCCGCGGTGCTCGCCGGGGCCGCCGCGCTTACCAACATGCCGCCGCCGACCGCGCCCCCCACCTCGCCGGCCGTGCCGGTGGCCGCCGCCACGTCGAGGGTGTGGTTGTAGAGGATGTTGGACACCATGGTGTTGAACACGTTCCAGGAGACCACGTCGAAACCGGCGTTGCCGACGTTGTTCACCACCGGGTTGCCCAAGAAGCTGTCCAGCCCGCTCAGTGCCGACGGCGGGTCGGCCATCGGGGCCGCCAGTGCCCGAACCGCGTTGGGCGCGTTGGTGACGGTCTGCTGGAGGCCGCTCGTCTGCGCGCCCGTTGCCGCGGCCTGGGAGACGGCCGCGGCCTGCGCCCCCAGCCCGCCCGGGTTGTTCGTCGGCGCCGGCGAGGTCAGGGGGCTCAGCTTGGCCGCGGCCGCCGACGCCGCCGCGTAGCCATACATGGCGGCGGCATCCTGGGACCACATTTCGCCGTACTGCGCCTCGGTGGCCGCGATGGCCGCGGTGTTCTGACCCAAGACGTTCGTCGCGATCAGGGCCGCGAGTTGGGCCCTGTTCGCCGCGATCAGCGGGGGCGGGACCGTCATCGCAAATGCCGCCTCGTAGGCCGCCGCCGACGCCATGGCCTGGGAGGCCGCCTGCTGCAGCTGGGCCGCGGTGGTGTGCATCCACGTGATGTAGGGCTCGACCGCGGTGGCCATCGCGGATGAGGAGGGCCCGATCCACTCCTCGCCGGTCAGGTTAGAGATCGCCGACTGGCTGGCCGAGGCCGTCGTACTCAATTCGTCGGCGAGGCTGCTGAAGGCCGCCGCGGCGGCCATCATCGGCGCGGCCCCCGCCCCGGTGTACATGCGGAGGGAGTTGATCTCGGGGGGAAGTGCTCCAAAGTCGAAAGACATTGCGTCGCTCCTATTCTCGGTTGTGGTTCGTGGGGTGCTAGATGGCTGGCTTGGGCATGACGGTCGGCTTGACCCCGTAGCGCGGCGCGCCGAGGCCATAGCCGCCGCGTCCGCTCGTGGCCATCGACGGCAGGCCGCCCGGCACGGTCGTCACCGGCGCGGCGTGGGGCGCGGCGCTGGTAAAGCCCGCGCCGACCAACTGCGTCGGGGTGGCGTTCACCGACGGGACACCGCCGGCCGCCCAGCTGGGCGGCACCGACAACGCGCCGATCGCGGGCCCGCGGCCCATGCTCGCCAGCACCGGCGCGGCACCGACTGCGGCGGGGGCCGCGGGCGCGGGCGCTGACGCCGAGGTGAGCCCGGGAGTGAAGTTGGGAATCCCCGCGGCGCCGGTGACGGGGGCGAATTGCCCCTCCCCCAGGGTGATGAAGTCCGACGCGGCGGCACCGACGTTCTGGCCCCACCCGATCCCGGTCCCGAGCGTGGTGCTCCCCGCGGGCGGGGGGTCGGCCGCCGCAGTCGGTGAGGCGGCAAGCGGCGACAGCGACGAGGCGGCGGTCGTCACCCGATTCGCGGTTTCGGTCTCGCCATAGGAACCGGCGCTGGTGTCCAGGTTGTTGACCATCGTCTGGTGGATCGCCTTCGCCTGGGCGCTGACCTGCTGATACCAGGCGCCGTAGGCGGAAAACTGCGCGGCCTGCAGCGCGGACACTTCGTCGGCCGCCGCCGGGGCGATGCTCGTGGTGGGCGCCGCGGCGGCGGCGTTTTGGGCGTCCATCGAGGAGCCGAGCGCTTCGAGCATGCTCGCCGCGGCCATCAGCGCCTCGGGGCGTGTGGTGACAAAGGACATGGTGTTCTCCTTCTCTAAACGAGCCGGCCCCTTGCGGACCCGCGCCGGTGGCTCCCCACCAGGCTCAGGACGTGACCAGCCGATCCCCGGGACCGAGGTACCCCGAAACGGCCGAGTTCACGCGGTTGACCTGGTAAGACGGTGGGCCTCGACACCCGCAGCGCAGCGGCTGCGCAGCGAGGGCCTCCGAATCACGTTGCGCGGGCCAGCGTTTCACAGGCGGCGGCGCACTCCGTGTATTTCGCGGCGCCCCGGGTCCGCGTTGCCGTGCAGGGTGGACGGACCTACGCAACCACCCAGGAAGTAACCTGACCGCCGTGACTGGAGCTGCAGGTATCGGGCTGGCAACGCTGGCCGCCGACGGATCGATCCTCGACACATGGTTTCCCGCACCGGAACTGACCGAGTCGGGCGCGAGTGCCACGTCGCGACTCGCGCTGTCCGACGTTCCCCCCGAGCTGACCGCATTGATCGGCCGGGACGACGACCGCGGCACCGAGACCGTCGCCGTGCGCACGGTGATCGGCTCGCTCGACGAGGCGGCCGCCGACGCCTACGACGCCTACCTGCGGCTGCATCTGCTGTCGCACCGACTGGTGGCGCCGCACGGGCTGAACGCCGGCGGCTTCTTCGGGGTATTGACGAATGTGGTCTGGACTAATCGCGGGCCCTGCGCCGTCGAGGGGTTCGAGGCCGTGCGGGCCCGGCTGCGCCGCCACGGACCGGTCACGGTCTACGGCGTCGACAAGTTCCCGCGGATGGTCGACTACGTGTTGCCGACCGGGGTGCGCATCGCCGACGCCGACCGGGTGCGGCTCGGCGCCCACCTGGCCCCGGGGACGACGGTGATGCACGAAGGCTTCGTCAACTACAACGCCGGCACGCTGGGAGCGTCGATGGTGGAGGGCCGCATCTCGGCCGGCGTGGTGGTGGGCGACGGCTCCGATGTCGGCGGTGGGGCCTCGATCATGGGCACGCTGTCCGGCGGTGGCACCGAGGTCATTTCGATCGGCAAGCGGTGCCTGCTCGGCGCCAACGCCGGCCTGGGCATCTCACTGGGCGACGACTGCGTCGTGGAAGCCGGCCTCTATGTCACGGCGGGCACCAAGGTCATCACACCCGAGGGCAAACAGATGAAGGCGCGGGAGTTCTCCGGCGGCAATAACCTGTTGTTCCGGCGCAATTCGCTGAGCGGGGCCGTGGAGGTGGTGGCGCGCGGCGGCCAGGGCATCGCCCTCAACGAGGACCTGCACGCCAACTAACCGACGCCGAGCGCCGTGCCGTTGGTTTCGGGCAGCAGATAGGTGCACGCCAGGCTGACCGCCGTGAGGGCGGCCAGCATGAAGCCGATCGCCCAGCTGCCGTATGTCGCCTGCAGGGTCCCGGCGATCAGCGGCGGCGACGCGCTACCGACGATGCCGGCGAGGTTTTGCGCCAGCGCCGTTCCGCTGTAGCGGTAGCGGGTGGCGAACAGTTCGGGGATGAACGCCGCCGTCGGGCCGGAGCCGATCGCCGCGGCCGTGCACATGCCGACGATCGCCACCGCGTACCCCACGGGTTTGCCGGTGTTCAGCAGCGGCATCACCAGAAACGACCACAGCAGACAACAGCTCCACCCCACCAGCATGATGCGACGGCGCCCGAGCCGGTCGCACAGAGTGGCCGACACCGCCATGAACGCCATGCTCGCGACCCCGCACAGCGCGCCGACGAACCAGATGAAGTTGCGCGAATACCCCAGGTGGGAGTGCGCGTACATGGCCAGATAGGTGTGGGCCATGTAAATGAACCCCAACGCGCCGAGGATGCTGCCCGCGGCCAGCGCGATCTCACGGCGCTGCAGCCGCAGCAGCTCCGCGAGCGGGGTTTTGGGGATCAGCTGGCGCGCCTTCTCCTCCGCGAACACCGGGGTCTCCTCGATGTTCAGGCGCACATACAGCGCGAGCCCGACCAACACCGCGCTGAGCAAAAACGGCACCCGCCATCCCCACTGCAGGAACGCCGCACTGCCCTCGCCGATGGTGAGGTTGACCGCGAGAAAGGTCGCACTGCTCAGCACGGCCGCGATGCCGCCGCCCATCAAGGTGAACACGCCGTATCGGCCGCGCCGGTCGGCCGGGGCGTATTCGGCGCTCAGCAACGCCGACCCCGCCCATTCGCCGCCGACGGCGAACCCTTGCAGCAGCCGAAGCGCGACCAAGATCAGCGGCGCCGCGGCACCGATCACCCCGGAGCTGGGGACCAGGCCGACGCACACCGTTGACACGCCCATGATCAGCAGCGTGGCGACCAGGGTCTTCTTGCGCCCCAGCCGATCCCCGAAGTATCCGAACACGGCCGCGCCGAGGGGCCGGGACAGAAAAGCCGTCGCGAACGTCCCCATCGAGGCGATCGTGGCTCCGGAGGGGCTGAGGTGCGGGAAGAACACCATCGGGAACACCAGTGCCGCCGCGGTGCCATAGATCATGAAGTCGTAGAACTCGATCGCCGAGCCCACGAGGCAGGCGACGGCGATCCGCCGCATCGGCGTGGGCGCGGTTACGACGGTCGCGGCGGCGCCGGCGGGGGGTACGTTCCGTCCTTGCACCGTTACGACGGTACCTGCCGCCGCTCGGACCGCGGGCGTAACGGGACTGCGAAGAATCGAGCCGAAATTTTCGGTGGGGTTGCGCTCGCGCGCAAGGCGCTCAGCCGTCGGACAGCAGCTCCTTTTTGAGGACCTTACCCATGGCGTTGCGGGGCAGCGTGTCGACGACGCGCACCTCGCGTGGCCGCTTGTGCACCGAAAGTTGTTGCGCGACATAGTCGATCAGTTCGTCGCCGTTGGCGGATCCGACGATGTAGGCGACGATGCGCTGACCGAGGTCCGCGTCGGGCATCCCGACCACCGCGGCCTCCTGCACGCCCGGATGACCGAGCAGCACCGTCTCGATCTCGCCCGCACCGATGCGGTAGCCGCCGGACTTGATCAGGTCGACCGACTCGCGTCCCACGATGCGGTGCATCCCCCCGCCGTCGATGACGGCGACGTCACCGGTGCGGTACCAGCCGTCGGCGTCGAACGCCTCGGCGGTGGCGTCCGGCCGGTTCAGGTAGCCGTCGAACATCATCGGACCGCGAACGTGGAGCTTTCCCACGGTTTCGCCGTCGTGCGGCACCGCGCCGCCGTCGTCGTCGAGCACCCGGGTCTGCACCCCGGCCAGCGGCAGGCCGACCCACCCCGGTCGCCGCTCGCCGTCGGCCCGCGTCGAAATGGTGATCAGCGATTCCGAGGCGCCGTAGCGTTCGACGGGCTGGTGCCCGGTGAGGGCGGCCAACCGGTCGAACACCGGAACCGGCAGCGGTGCGCTTCCGGAGACCAGCAGCCGCGCCGGGCCCAGCGCCCGGGCGGCCGCCTCGTCGGCGCCGACCCGCGACCACACGGTGGGCACGCCGAAAAACAGCGTGCCGCCGAAGTCGGTGCGGGCCTGGGCGTAGCCCTCCGGCGTCGGCTTCCCGGTGTGGATGAAGCGGTTCCCGACCCGCAACGAGCCGAGCAGGCCCAGCACCAGGCCGTGCACGTGAAAGAGCGGCAAGCCGTGCACCAGGAGGTCGTCGGCCGTCCATTGCCAGGCTTGCGCCAGCGCGTCGAGGTCGGCGGCGATCGCGCGCCGGCTCAGCACCACCCCTTTGGGCAACCCGGTGGTGCCCGAGGTGTAGATGATCATCGCGGTGGCGTCCGGCGAGGGTTCGGGATAGCGGTGCCAGGAGCGGGCGTGCAGCCGCACCGGGATGTGCGGCAGCCCCTCGGGCGCCGAGTCTTTTGGGGGCGCTGCCCCAAGCCAGGCCTGGGCTCCCGAGTCCGTGAGCATGTGGCGGCGTTCGGCGGCGCCGACGTCGGCGGGCACCGGGACGAAGGGCACACCCGCGATCAGGCAGCCGGTGACGGCCAGCACCGTCGCGGCGGTCGGCGCGGCCAGGATGGCGACGCGGCCCGCGCCGCCCACCCGTTCGGCCACCGACGTCGCGGCTCCGGCGAGGTCGCTGCGGCTGAGCACGGTGCCGTCGATGCGCACCGCGTCGGCGACATCGGTGGCGGTCAGGACCGAGGGATCAAGGGACGCCAGCAGCACGTCAGCAGGCTACCCGGCGCCGGACGAGGTCAGCCCCGCTCGTCCCAGATCTTCATCAGGGTGGACAGGATCTCCTCACCGCGCCCCAGCCCGCCGAGGTGGCTTTCGCCCGGGAGCACGATCAGCTCGCAGTCGGGCAGCCTGGCCACGACGTGCTCGCCGTGGGCGAACGGCACGATGTGGTCGCTGTCGCCGTGCCACCAGCGCACCGGGACCTTGACCTCGTCGAGCCGGAATCCCCAGTCCCGGGTGAACAGGATGATGTCGTTGAACGGGGCCGCCAGCTGCTTGCGGCTGCCGTTGAGCAGGTCGTCGAGGAACATGGCCCCGAACTCGGGCCGGGTCAGCAGGCGCCGGTCGCCCTCGGGCGATATCGCGGCATACAAAAACAGCGCGGGGTTCGCGACCGGGCGGATCGCCCGGACCACCAGGCTCGCACCGATCCGCAGCGGGTCACCGCCCAGCCGCAGCAGCGGCGCCACCCGCTTGCCCAGATTCATCAGGCCGCTGGTGATCCCCTCGTCGCCGAGGAAGGGCGCGACGCCGCCGAGGATGCCGGCGGCGACGACGCGATCGGACAACACCGCGCCCGAGGCGAGCGCGTACGGACCGCCGCCGGACAGGCCGATGACGGCCATCTTGTCGATGCCGAGCGTGTCCGCGATGGTCCGCAGGTCCTCGGCGAACGCGCGAATGTTCTCGTACCGATGTGGTGTCGACGAGCCGATCCCGGGGCGGTCCAGGCCGATCAGCCGGATCTTGTGGTTCTCGGCGTACAGGCGGGCCTCGGTGGGGATCTGGCGGCGCGCGCCGGGGGTGCCGTGCAGCCAGAAGACCGCGCGGCCCTGCGGGTCACCGAATTCGGCGAAGCCGATCTGGCGGTCTTCGCCGACGGCGACGTTTCCTTCGAGTTTGGGGCGGGCGATCTCGATGGCCATGTCAGCAGCTTGGCATGGGACGCACGGTTTACCAAAGGTGGACCGGGCCGGCGCCCGGCGGGCCCGACGTTAAGGCATCATGTCGGCGTCGGATGTGCCTCTGGCGCAGGGCATTTCGTGGAGCGGAGCCCGTCACGCGGGGACGCCGACGGCCATCGGCTCCATGTACTGGTGTAGCCCGCCGATGCCGCCGCCCTCGCGGCCCAGCCCGCTGAGTTTGAAGCCGCCGAACGGCGCGCCGCCCGGGCCGCAGCCGTTGACCGCGATCTGTCCGGTGCGGATGCGGCGTGCGACGCCGACGGCGCGGTCGACGTCGCCGCCCCACACCGCCCCGGAGAGGCCGTATTGCGAATTGTTCGCGATGGCGACGGCGTCGTCGTCGTCGCGGTAGCGCAGCACCGTCAACACCGGACCGAACACTTCCTCTTGCGCGATGGTCGAATTCGGCTCGACATCGGACAGAATCGTCGGTTCGAAGTAGAACCCGATGTCCAAGCCGGCCGGACGGCCGCCGCCGGTCACCAGCTTCGCCCCGTCGTCGAGCGCACCGGCGACGTGGGCCTCGACCCGGTCGCGCTGCGCCGCGCTGATCAGCGGGCCCATCTGAACGTCGGGATCGGTGGGATCGCCCACCTTGACTTCGCGCGCCAGCGCGGCGAGCCGGTCGACGACGTCGTCGTGTAGCGAGTCCGGCAGCAGCAGCCGGCTGTGCAGGATGCAGGCCTGTCCGGCGTGCAGCGAGCAGCAGTCGAACAGCATCTGCTGCAGCATCTCGTCGGTGACCTGCGCGTCGTCCAGGACGATGCTGGCGGACTTGCCGCCGAGCTCGAGCAGGATCCGCTTCATCGTGTCGCCGGCGGCGGACATGACCTGGCGGCCGACCACCGAGCTGCCGGTGAAGCTCACCATGTCGATCCGCGGATCGGTGGTCAGCAACTTGGCCGCCTCGACCCCGGAGGGGGTGACGACATTGACCACGCCCGGCGGGATATCGGTGTGTTCGTCGATGATCCGCGCGAGCGCCAGCCCGGCCAGCGGGGTCAGCGGCGAGGGCTTGAGCACGACGGTATTGCCTGCGGCCAGAGCATGATTCAGCTTCATCACGTTGAGGCAGTGCGGGAAGTTCCACGGGGTCAACACCGACACGACACCCAGGGGTTCATGGCGCAGCAACGTGGTGCCGGCGCCCATCCCGGTGACCGCTTCGTCCTTCAACTGGGTGGCCAGCTGGGCGGCGTGCATCGACATGAAGCCGGCGCCGTCGATCTGCATGAGGCGTTCGTTCGCAACGCAGCCCCACTCCACCTGGGACAGCGCGAAGAAGTCATCGGCGTGTTTGCTCAGCGCCTCACCCAACTGGTTGAGGCACCCGGCGCGCTCCTCGGCGCTCATGGTGCGCCAGGGTCCGCTGTCGAACGCGCGGCGCGCGGCGGCGATCGCCTCACCGACCTGGGCGATGCTGGCGTCGGGCGCGGTGGCGATCACGTCCTCGGTGGACGGAGAGATGTCGTCATAGCGGCCGTCCTGCGGCTCGACCCAGTCGCCGTCGATGTAGAGCGGATAGGACTGAACAAGGGCGGGCGAATCGGCCATGTGCTTCCTCCGGTCATCTGATCACTTGGTGTACCCGTCCCAGCGGCCGCCGTCAATCGTCATTTGCATGAATTCCGGAGCTCCTCGCGCACTTTGCTGTTGTATTGACACCATGCGACGGCGCAGAGTACACACAACTCGCGAGACAGATCGCATCAATCTGTCGGATCAAGGTGTTCTGCGAGAGGGGCTTGCTACGTGACCGACCCAGAATCCGTCAGCGCCAAGGTGCGGGCCCTCGTCGGGCAGCCGACCGGCGGCACCGGGAAGCCCTCGGTGGCGCCGGACCCGGTGAACCAGCCGATGATCCGGCACTGGGCGTACGCGATGGCCGACATGAACCCGGTGTACCTCGACCCGGAGTTCGCGGCCTCGTCCCGGTTCGGCGGCATCGTGTCGCCACCGGTGATGCTGCAGACGTGGACGATGCCATCGCCGATACTGGAGGGAATCGGCGAACGGGGCGGGGCGCCGATCGAGATCAAAAGCAACCCAACGGAATTCCTCGACGAGGCCGGCTACACCAGCACGGTGGCGACCAATTCGGAGTTCGAGATCGAACGTTACCCTCGGCTGGGCGATGTGATCAGCGCGACGACGGTCTACGAATCGGTCTCCGACGAGAAGAAGACGGCGCTGGGCACCGGTTTCTTCCTGACGTGGCTGACCACCTACACCGACCAGAACGGCGAAGTGTTGGGGCGGCAGCGATTCCGGGTGCTGCGATTCAGGCCGGCGAACTGATGGCGGCCCGTCTGGCGCCGGCGATCACCCCGGACACCGAATTCTTCTGGAATGGATTGCGGGAGAACAAACTCCTGATTCAGCGATGCGGTGGCTGCGGGCAGCTCCGGCACCCGCCCCGGCCAATGTGCCCGCATTGCCGTTCTCTCGAGTGGGACACGATCGAGGCTTCCGGCCTCGGCACGGTGTACAGCTACGTGATGCCACACGAACCCAAGTTTCCGTTCTTCGACTATCCCTACGTCGTCGCGCTGGTGGAACTCGAGGAGGGGGTGCGGCTGGTGTCCAACCTGACCGGCATCGATCCCCCCGACGTGACAACCGGATTGGCGGTACAGGTCTACTACCAGACGTTCGACGACGGCCTCGTGTTGCATCAATTCCGGCCCCGCGAAGGACACGCATGACGACCACCGCAGCCCGCACCACAACCCTGCGATGGCGGGACATTGCGGTGGGTGACGAGGTCACCCCTCTTGAAATCCCCATCACCACCACGATGATCGTTGCCGGCGCGATCGCCACCCGTGACTTCATGCCGGTGCATCACGACCGTGACTACGCCAAGCAGCAGGGTTCGCCGAACTTGTTCATGAACATCCTGACCACCAACGGTTACTGCGTGCGGTTCCTCACCGACTGGGCCGGGCCCGAGGCGATGGTCAAGAACCTGTCGATTCGCCTGGGCGTGCCGTGCTTTCCGGACGACCCGCTGCGGTTCACCGGCAGCGTCACCGGCAAGAGTGAGGGCTCGGGGGGCGAGAACTTCGTCGAGGTGTCCTTCGCGGGCGCCAACAGTCTGGGCGATCACGTCTCCGGCACCGCGGTGCTCAGCCTGCTCGACGGGCCGGGCGCATGAGCCGGTTGCCGGGCGCGGCGGCCATCGTCGGGATCGGTCAGACGGAGTTCTCCAAGGAATCCGGGCGCAGCGAACTCCAATTGGCGTGCGAGGCGGTCAGCGCCGCACTGGACGACGCCGGCCTCACCCCCGGCGACGTCGACGGCATGGTCACGTTCACCATGGATTCCAGCGACGAGATCGACATCGCCCGCAACGTGGGCATCGGCGATCTGAGCTTCTTCTCCCGCGTGCACCACGGCGGGGGCGCCGCCGCCGGCACGGTGGTGCACGCGGCGATGGCGGTCGCCACGGGCGTCGCCGATGTGGTGGTGTGCTGGCGCGCCTTCAACGAACGCTCCGGGTTCCGGTTCGGCGGCAGCGGGCGCAGCATGGCCGAAACCCCGTTGTTCATGGCGCATTACGCGCCGTTCGGGCTGCTCACTCCCGCGGCCTGGGTCGCGATGCACGCCCAGCGGTACATGTCGACGTACGGTGTCACCAACGAGGACTTCGGCCGGATCGCGGTGGTCGACCGCAAGCATGCGGCGGCCAACCCCGACGCCTGGTTCTACCAGCGTCCGATCACGTTGGAAGATCACCAGAATTCGCGCTGGATCGTCGAACCGGTGCTGCGGTTGCTGGATTGTTGCCAGGAGAGCGACGGCGGTGTCGCGCTCGTCATCACCGGCGCCGAACGCGCCCGCGACCTGCGGCAGCCCCCGGCCGTCATCACCGCGGCCGCGCAGGGCGCGGCCTACAACGGCGAGATGATGACGAGCTACTACCGCGACGACATCACCGGTCTGCCGGAGATGGGGGTGGTGGCCCGCCGGCTGTGGCGCGATTCGGGCCTCAAGCCGCAGGACATCCAAACCGCCTTCATCTACGACCATTTCACGCCCTTCGTGTTCACCCAACTCGAGGAGCTGGGCTTCTGCGGGCGCGGCGAGGCGAAGGACTTCGCGACCGTCGAGCGGCTGTCGTTGGGCGGCGATCTTCCGATCAACACCAACGGCGGCCTGTTGGGCGAGGCGTACATCCACGGGATGAACGGCATCACCGAGGGGGTCCGCCAGGTCCGCGGCACGTCGCACAACCAGGTCGACAACGTCGAGCACGTTCTGGTCACCTCCGGAACCGGCGTGCCCACCAGTGGGCTGATCCTCGCACCGGCGGGTTGAGGGTCCCGTGACGACTCAACCGGCCCAGGCCGCCGATACCCGCGAGCTCATCGTCGAGTCGGCGTTCACGTGTTTCGGCAGGCAGGGATTGGACAAGGCGACGATCGTCGACATCGCCAAGCAAGCGAGGGTGTCCCGCAGCACGATCTATGAATACTTTTCCGATAAGGCCGCGATTGTCGAGGCGTGCGCCGAGCACGCGTCGCAGCAGTTCTACCGCGAGATGACCAAGGCGATGAGCCGCGGCAGCACGCTGGAGGACAAGCTCAGTCGCGCAGCGGTATTCGTCACCCAGGCGCGGCGGACCATTGCCTCCGAGAAGTATTTTGACGAGGATGCGATCAGTCTGTTGTTGACCAAGGACGCCCGCGTGCTACTGCGCGAATGCGTCGAGTTCTTCGCCCCGTACCTGTCGGCTGCCAGGCTCACGGGTGAGGTGCGCAAGGATCTCGACGTCGAGGCGGCCGGCGAGTGGTTCGCACGGATCCTGTTCTCGCTCTTCAGCACTCCGTCGTCGACCCTGGACATGGACGATCCCGACGTGGCGGCGGCGTTCGTGCGCGCCCACGTGGTGCGCGGCTTCGCCAGCGACCGACCGCGGCCCCGCCGCGCTCAGTGAAGCGGCTTTGCGTGTCAATCGTCGGCTTTGCGTGTGAATCCTGGGTTGGGATCATCGGCGTGTCGCCGCCGTAGGCTCACACTCGAAGCCGTGAGCGCACACTCAACGCGACCGGCTCAGCGCCCGACCAAAGCCCGCAAGAAGAACGTCAGGTTGGCGGGCCGCTCGGCCAGTCGCCGCATGAAGTACCCGTACCACTGCGTGCCGAACGGCAGATACACGCGCACGTGGTTACCGGCCCCGGTGAGGCGGCGCTGCTCGTCGTCGCGGATGCCGTACAGCATCTGGTATTCGAATTCGCCGGCGCCACGGCCCGATTCGCGGGCAATGGCGCTGGCCGCGTTGATCACAGCCGGGTCGTGGGAGGCCACCATCGGGTAGCCAGTCCCGGTCATCAGCACCCGCAGGCAGGCCAGGTACGCCTCCGTCACCTCGGCCCGCCCGCGATACGCCACCGACGCGGGCTCGTCGTAGGCGCCCTTGCACAGCCGGACCCGGGCCCCGGACGCCGCGAACTCCTCGCAGTCGCCCGGCGTGCGCCGCAGATATGCCTGCAAAGCCACGCCCAGCCAAGCGAACTCGGCCCGCAGATCGCGCACGATGGACAGCGTCGACTCGGTGGTGGTGTGGTTCTCCGCGTCCACCGTCACCCACACACCCGCGCGCCGGGCCGCATCGCAGATCGACCACGCGTTCTCCCGCGCGATCTTGTGCCCGTCGCGCCCCAGCGTCTGTCCCAGCGCGGACAACTTGATCGAGACCTCCAGCGGCCGCACCACGTCGCCCCCGGCATCGAGGTCGCCCAGACCGTCGATCAGCTCCAGGTAGACCTGCACCGCCGCGTCGGCGTCGTCGGTGCTCAGGACGTCCTCGCCCAGATAGTCGACGCTGACGAGCCGGCCCGACGAGCGCAGCGCCGCAACGCCATTCAGCGCGGATCCGATCGTCTCCCCGGGAACGAAGCGGCGCACCACACGACGGGTGACCGGCAACCGCTGGGCGGCGCGGCGCACCACGTCGCCTCGTGCCGCCGCCAGGATCGCCGGGCGCAGGGTGCTCGCGAAGACTCCGGGCATCACTCGGCGCCCATGTGCGGGTAGGTGTGCCGGGTGGCGGGGACGAACGTCTCCTTGATGGTGCGGGCCGACGTCCAGCGCAACAGGTTCAGCATCGATCCGGCCTTGTCGTTGGTGCCCGAGCCGCGCGAGCCCCCGAACGGCTGGCGCCCGACGACCGCGCCCGTCGGCTTGTCGTTGATGTAGAAGTTGCCGGCGGCAAACCGCAGCCGGTGCTGGGCCGTCAGCACGGCGTCCCGGTCGTCGGCGATCACCGCGCCGGTCAGCGCGTACCGGGAACCGCGGTCGACGACGTCGAGGATCCTGTCGTAATCGTCGTCGGGATAGACGTGCACCGACAGCAGCGGCCCGAAGTATTCGGTGGAAAACGACTCATCGGTCGGATCATCGGACAGCAAGACGGTGGGGCGTACGAAATAGCCTTCGCGGTCGTCATATTCGCCGCCGACGGCGATGGTCACGTGTGGCGCGCCCTTCGCCCGCTCGATGGCGTCGACGTTCTTGATGAAGGCGCGCCGGTCGATCAGCGCGCCGCCGAAGTTGGCGAGATCGGTGACGTCGCCGTAGCGCAGCGCGGCCGTCTCCCCCAAAAAGTCGTCACCCATGCGGCGCCACACCGACTGCGGGATGAAGGCCCGCGATGCCGCCGAGCATTTCTGCCCCTGGTAGTCGAAGGCCCCGCGAATCAGGGCCGTGCACAACACATCCGGGCGCGCGGACGCGTGCGCGACCACGAAGTCCTTGCCGCCGGTCTCGCCGACCAGGCGCGGATAGCTGTGGTAGTGGCCGATATTCGTGCCGACCTGATACCACAGCCGCTGGAAGGTGGCCGTCGACCCGGTGAAGTGAATGCCGGCCAGCCGCCGATCGGCCAGCGCCACATCGGAAACCGCGAAGCCGTCGCCGGCCACCAGATTGATCACCCCGGGCGGCAGGCCGGCGGCCTCGAGCAGCTGCATGGTCAGATAGGCCGACAACGTCTGGGTGATCGAGGGTTTCCAGATCACGGTGTTACCCATCAGCGCCGGGGCGGTCGGCAGGTTACCCGCGATGGAGGTGAAGTTGAACGGCGTGATCGCGTACACGAAGCCGTCGAGCGGGCGGTACTCGCTGCGGTTCCACTCCCCCGGCCCGCTGATCGGTTGCTGCGCCAGAATCTGTTGCGCGAACGCCACGTTGAAGCGCCAGAAGTCGATCTGCTCGCACGGCGAGTCGATCTCGGCCTGATAGGCGGACTTGGATTGGCCGAGCATCGTCGCGGCGGCGATTTTCTCCCGCCACGGCCCGGCCAGCAGGTCGGCGGCGCGCAGGAACACCGCCGCCCGCTCGTCGAACGGCATTGCCGCCCAGCCGCTTTTGGCGGCCATCGCGGCGTCGATCGCCGCCGTCGCGTCGGCGTACACGGCGTTGGTCAGGGTGCCCAGCTTCGCGGCGTGCCGGTGCGGCTGGACGACATCGATGCGCTCACCCTCGCCCATCCGGTGATCGCCGCCGATGACGTGCGGCAGGTCGATCGGATGCTCGGCCAGCGCGGTCAGTTCGGCGCGCAGTCGGGTGCGTTCCGGGGAACGCGGCGCGTAGTCGTGGACCGGCTCGTTGGCCGGCATCGGGACCTGAGTGACGGCGTCCATGACGCCAGGATCCTCGCGGCGATCGCGCATGGAGTTAGCTGATCGAACAATACACGACTGGATTCATAGTAGAATCGGACAACATGGCCGGTGTGGGGCTGGGTCAGCTGTTGCTCGCGCTGGACGCGACCCTGGTCAGCCTCGCCGATGCCCCCCGTGGCCTGGACCTGCCGGTGGGTTCGGCCGCGCTGATCGACTCCGACGACGTGCGCCTGGGTCTCGCGGCCGCGGCGGGCGCCGCCGACGTCTTCTTCCTGTTGGGGGTCGCCGACGACGAGGCGATGCGATGGATGGGCAGGCAGGCGCGCGCGCGCGTGCCGGTGGCCATCTTCGTCAAAGAGCCCTCCCCCGCGCTGGTGAGCACGGCCGTCGCGGCGGGCGCGGCGGTGGTGGCCGTCGAGCCGCGCGCCCGGTGGGAACGCCTCTACCAATTGGTCAATCACGTCCTCGAGCATCACGGCGACCGCGCCGACGCGATGGACGACTCGGGCACCGACTTGTTCGGGCTGGCGCAGTCGCTCGCCGACCGCATCCACGGCATGGTCAGCATCGAGGACGCGCAATCCCATGTCTTGGCCTACTCGGCGTCCAACGACGAAGCCGACGAGTTGCGGCGCCTTTCCATCCTGGGCAGGGCCGGCCCGCCCGAACATCTGGAGTGGATCGGCCAATGGGGCATCTTCGATGCCCTGCGATCGGGCACCGAGGTGGTGCGCGTCGACGAGCGGCCCGAGCTGGGCCTGCGCCCGCGGCTGGCCCTCGGGATCCACCAGCCCGCGACCGACGCGCGGCGCCCGCGCGAATTCGCCGGAACCATCTGGGTGCAGCAGGGCTCACAACCGCTGGCCGACGACGCCGAGGAGATGTTGCGCGGCGCCGCCGTGCTGGCCGCCCGCATCATGTGGCGGCTGGCGGCCCGGCCCTCCACCCACGCCCGGCGGGTCCAGCAATTGCTGGGCCTGGCCGACGAACCCGTCGACGCCGCGATCATCGCCGGCGAACTCGGACTGGCCGCCGACACCACCGCAGCCCTGATCGGGTGGGACGCCGCCGACGCTTCGGCCGGCCAGGCGCGGCTCGCCGACATAATTGCGCTGAGCGCCAGCGCATTCCGCCGCGACGCCCAGGTGGCCTCGAACGGTTCACGAACGTACGTGCTGCTTCCCGTGGCCCGGACCCAGACGCAGCATCGGTCGGTCATCTCCTGGGTGCGGGGCACCATCGGCGCCATGCGCGCCGAGCTCGGGGTGCAGCTGCGGGCGGCCATCGCGGCTCCGGTCGCGGGCCTGGCCGGGGCCGCCGCGGCTCGCGTCGAGGTGGATCGCGTGCTGGACAGCGCTGAGCGCCATCCCATTTCGTTCGGGCAGGTGACTTCGCTGGCCGAAGCGCGCACCACCGTCCTGGTCGACGAGATCGTGACCCTGGTCGGCAGCGACGAGCGCCTGATCGATCCGCGGATCGTGCAGCTGGGCGAAGACGATCCGGTGCTCGCGGAAACGCTGCGGACCTACCTGGACGCCTTCGGCGACATCGCCGCGGCCGCACAGGCATTGCGGGTGCATCCGAATACGGTTCGCTACCGCGTGCGGCGAATCGAGAAGCTGCTGTCGACCTCGCTGGCCGACCCCGAGGTCCGGCTGCTGTTCTCGCTGGGACTGCGGATCCTGGAACGGCGCCGACACACGGGCACGCCGGTCCGCGCCGACCGCCTTGGGACGATTTGACGACATTTGCTCGGAGGGGATGCAAGAATGTCACCCCGTAAGGTGATGACGACGCAGGAAGCCGGTGCGAATCCGGCGCGGTCCCGCCACTGTCATCGGGGAGCGAACCTCAACGGCCACGGCTGAAAAGCTGGAAGGCGAGGCGAGCGGCGATCCGAGAGCCAGGACACTCGCGTCATCGCGTACTGCGACCCGGGGCGGGTGTACCCCGAGAGAGCTGTCAACGTCCATGTTTCGTCCGGCATGGGTGGCCTTCAATGCCGCCGTCACAGCGGCGCGGTGCCGCCGCGCCCACTCCCGTCACACCGATCCGCGCGGCGGCGAGCGATGACCGCCCCGATCTGGATGGCCTCCCCTCCCGAGGTGCATTCGACGCTGCTCAGCAGCGGACCGGGGCCGGGCCCGCTGCTGGCGTCCGCGGCGACCTGGAGCTCGCTGAGCGTGGAATATGCCGAAACGGCCAACGAGCTGACCGCGCTGCTGGACGCCGTGCAGGCCGGCAGCTGGGACGGTCCGAGCGCCGCGGAGTACGCGGCCGCGCACGCGCCGTATCTCGCCTGGCTGGCGCAGGCCAGCGCCGACAGCGCGACCATGGCCGCCCAGCAGGACCTCGCCGCCACCGCCTACACCGTGGCCCTCGCGGCCATGCCGACGATGCCCGAGCTGGCCGCCAATCACGCCGCCCACGCCGTCTTGACGGCGACGAATTTCTTTGGCATCAACACGATTCCGATCGCGGTGAACGAAGCCGACTACGCGCGGATGTGGGTTCAGGCGGCCACGGTGATGAGCACCTACGAGGGCGTGGCGACCGCCGCGGTGGCCACCGCGCCGCCGGCCGAGCCGGCTCCCGAGGTCATGAAGGCCACCGCGCTGGCCGCCACGGCGGAGCAGTCGTCGTCGTATCCCCCCGACACGCAGGACCAGTGGATGGACTGGCTGGAGAAGACCGGGTTCGTCGACTTCTACAACCGGTTCATCCAGCCGTTGATCGACCAGCTGATGAACAATCCGTTCTTCCAGTCCATGTTCTCCGGTTTCGACCCGTGGCTGCCTTCACTGGGCAACCCGTTGAGCTTTTTGAACCCGTTCAACATCGCGTTCGCGCTGGGCTACCCGATGGACTTCGGTTCGTACTTCGCCTATCTCGGGCAGATGTTCAGCTTCGTCGCGGCGGACCTGGCGGCGGCATTCGCCTCGGGCAACCCCGCGACGATCGCGTGGACCATCCTGTTCACCACCATCGAAGTGATCGGCACGGTCATCACCGACACCATCGCGCTGATCAAGACGTTGCTCGAGCAGATGATCGTGCTGATTCCGCTCATCGTGCCGCTGCTGACCGTCGCCGTGGTCCCGCTGGTCGTCCCCACCCTGATCGGAAGCTTGGCGGGCCTGACGGGCCTGGCCGGGCTGCACGCCATCCCGATCGTGCCGATCATCCCGGCCCCGGCACTCGTCCCCGTGGCACTGGCACCCACCCCGCCGCCCACGCCGACCCCGGCGCCATCTCCGGCGCCCACGCCGGCCTCCACACCCGCCGCGGCTCCCGCGTCGCCCGCGCCCGGCGCCCCGCCGCCCACACCGGCGGGACCGCCGGTCGCGGCGATGCAAGGCCTGGGCTACATGGTCGGTGGCCTGGCCGCGGACGCGCGCCGGGCCGCGAGCACCAGCGCCCGCGCCCGAAGGGCGGCGGCGGCCGACGCCGCCGAGGCCGAAGCCGTGGCCCTGCCGGAGGAAGACGCGACGAAGAAGCGCCGGCAACGGGTCAAGGTCTCCCAGCTCGGCCGGGGCTACGAATACATGGATCTCGAGCCCGAGCCGGCGACGACGGCCTCGGACCGGCCCGCGCCGACGATGGGGTTCGCCGGAACCGTCCCCACGAAGACCGCCGCCGCACCGGCGGGATTGAGCGCACTCGTCGTCGACGAGTTCGACGACGGCCCCCGCACGCCGATGATGCCGGGAACCTGGGACACTGGCGCGACGGGTTCTAAAACGTAAGGCGCATAGGCCGTTTGGCCCGCCACGGTTTCTCGCACCCCGGGCCTCGCACGACCGTCATACGCGAAAGGGCCGAGGCGGTAACCTGGCCCGCATGCAACATACGTCCGTCGTCTCCCTGTTGCGGGAACGCGCCGGTCTGCAGCCCGACGAGTTAGCCTTTCTCTATACCGATTACGAGCAGGACTGGGCGGGCGTCACCGAATCGCTGACGTGGGCGCAGCTGTATCGGCGGACCCTGCACGTTGCGCACGAGGTCACGCGGACCGCCAGCAGCGGGGAGCGGGCCGTGATCCTTGCCCCCCAAGGCCTCCCCTACATCGTGGCGTTCCTCGGCGCGATACAGGCCGGGCTGATCGCGGTACCGCTGATGGTTCCGCAGCCGGGCACGCACGACGAGCGGGTCAGTGCCGTCCTGGCCGACACCGGGCCGGCCGTCGTTCTCACCACCTCCACGGCCGCCGCGGCCGTGGACGAATATCTGCAGCGGCCGCACGGTGCGACCCCGGCCGTCATCGAGGTCGACTCCCTGAGCCTCGACGATCCGAATCCGCCGGGCATCCGCGTCAGCGACGCCCCGAGCATCGCGTACCTGCAGTACACGTCGGGCTCCACCCGCCTTCCGGCCGGAGTCATGGTCTCGCACCGGAACCTGCACGTGAATTTCCAGCAGCTGATGGCCGCCTACTTCCCGGATTTCAACGGCGTGGCCCCCCGCGACAGCGTGTGCGTGTCGTGGCTGCCCTTCTACCACGACATGGGCCTGATGCAAGGCGTCATCGCTCCGATCCTCGGCGGTTACCCCGGTGTGCTGACGAGCCCGGTCGCGTTCCTGCAGCGGCCCGCACGGTGGATCCAGGCGATGGCCCAAGCCGTTCCGGTCTTCTCGGCCGCACCGAACTTCGCCTTCGAACTGGCGGCGCGCAAGTCGACGGACGCGGACCTGGCCGGGCTCGACCTGGGCAACATCATCAGCATCGTCAGCGGCGCCGAACGGATTCATCCCGCAACGCTCGACCGGTTCTGTAAACGGTTCGCCCCGTACAACTTTCGCGAAGACATGATGCAACCCTCCTACGGCCTGGCGGAGGCGACCGTCTACGTGGCCAGCCGCGCACAGGCCGGCGCCCCGAAAGTCGTTCACTTCGACCCGGAGAAGCTGGCCGAGGGCAACGCCCAGCCGTCCTCCACACGGACCGGCTCGCCGCTGCTGAGCTACGGCGTGCCACAATCACCGACGGTACGAATCGTGGACCCCGACACCGGCACGCTGTGCCCGCACGGAACGGTCGGCGAAATCTGGGTCCACGGCGACAACGTGGCCGACGGCTATTGGCAAAAGCCGGAGGAAACGCAGCGCACCTTCGGCGCCGTCCTGGCCGACCCGTCGCCGGGCACCCCCGAGGGCCCGTGGCTGCGCACCGGTGATCTCGGCTTTCTCTGCGACGGCGAGTTGTTCATCGTGGGCAGGATGAAGGATTTGCTGATCGTCTACGGGCGCAACCACTATCCGGAGGACATCGAGTCGACCGTGCAGGCGATCACCGGCGGCCGCGTCGCGGCGATCGCGGTGCCGGTGGACGAGACCGAGAAATTGGTGACCATCATCGAACTGAAGAACCGCGGCGAGTCCGGCGAGCGCGGGCAGCGCGGCCTCGACGCCCTCAAGAACGATGTGACCGCGGCGATTTCGGACTCGCACGGGCTCAACGTGGCCGACCTGGTGCTGGTGGCGCCCGGATCGATTCCCACCACGACGAGCGGCAAGATCCGGCGGGCCGCGTGCGTCGAGCGGTACCGACGGCAACAGTTCACCCGGCTGGACGCCTGACCGGTCCGGTATCTGCGATGTTGTTCACCATCGGTGTGATGGCCCTTGCCGTGAGCCTGGAGCCGTTCCGGATCGGCATGACGGTGCTGATGCTCAGTCGCCCCAAGCCGCTGCTGCAATTGCTCGCATTTGTGGCCGGCGGGTTCGCGATGGGGTTGACGGTGGGTGCGACCGTCTTGTTCCTCCTCCGGCGCGTACTGCTGCGCTCGACATACTTCACCTTGCCCCGCGTGCAGATCCTCATCGGCGCACTGGCATTGGCGGCCGCCGCGGGACTGGCGGTGAAGATCGTCGCGGACCGGCGGCGGGGATCCCGGGGCGTTCCTCCCGACCGCGACCGCGCCGGGCCCGCCTGGCTGACGACTCGGCTCCGACGACTGCTCGACGGACGTTCCCTGTGGGTCGCCGCCGCCGCGGGCCTCGGCATCGCGCTGCCGTCGGTGGATTACCTGGCCGCCCTGGCGGTCATCCTGGCGTCCGGAGCGCCGGTCATGACGCAATTGGGTGCGCTGCTGATGTTCAACGTCATCGCGTTCTCACTTGTCGAGATTCCATTGGTCGCTTACCTGTTGGCGCCGACGGCGACGCGCGCGGCGATGACCGCGCTGCAGGACTGGATACGGTCGCGGCGTCGCATCGAGGTCGCCGCGCTGCTCGTCGCGGTCGGGCTCGTCCTGCTGGCGGCGGGCTTGGCCGATCTCTGACAGCGGCGGCGGCACTACCGTCGGCTCAGGGCTTCGTTTCCTCGAGGAAGCGGCCCATCACGTCCGGACCGGTGGAATGCATCGCGATCGACAGCTCCAACAGCCTGTCCTTGGCCTGCTTGGGCAGCAGCTCAATGGAGCGGGTGGTGGCGGAATCGTACTTGGATCCCGGATAGCGTTGCAGGACAATATTTTTCTGCTCTTCGGTGGTGTATATCTCCAGCAGCTTCATGCCTGCGAAAGCCTCGTTGGCCAGGTCGGCCATCCCGGCGTTCGCCAGCGCCTCCAGCCGCTCCTCGTTGATCCAGACGTTGACCTTGAAGTGTTTGTCGTCGCTGCTCACGAACCCTCCAATTGGTTGAGCGTGAAGACCGGCAGCCTGTCCCGCAAGTACTCCTCGGTGACGAACGGCGAACCCTGACCGTGCTTTGCGGCGCACTCCATCACGACCTCGAACACCTCGTGGCGCATCACCTTCTGCGTCGGCTTGACTTCGTCGGTCAGGATGCTTCGGATCAGGCTGCCGCTGAAGCTTTGCGCTTGTGAATCATGGCCGCACAGGGCGGAGTTGGTGACCTCCAGGCACACCGGGCAATACCAGTTCTCCCGCAGGAACACCGGCTTGATGCCCAGCTGGTCCCGGTACTGCTTGAGGATGTTCTGGGAATCGTACGGGTGGTAGAAATCGCCCACACCCGCGTGGTCTCGCCCGAACATGTGATGCGTGCAGCCCAGGTTCGTCCGCAGGATCGCGTGGAAGATGGCCTCGCGCGGCCCCGCATACCGCATGTCCCAGAGGGTGAAGGACACCATGTGCACGTTCTCGCGAAAATATCCGCTGGTGCGTAGGGCGTTCTGCGCCAACAGTATTGCCTCGTCGATGTAATCGCCCACCCGCTTCTGGCCGATGATCGCGTTCACCAGCACGCCCGTGTTCAGGTTGTCGACGGGCTGATCCTCGTTCGCGGCCAGCCACGCCTGTTTCATCAACGCCTCGTGCCCGGTGTGCGGAACGTTCCTGGTCTGGTGGGCGACCACCCGCTGCCAATGCCGCTCGGCCAACGCGTCCTGGTGCTGCTTGGGGGTGAGCCAGAAGCCTGCGAAGGGCTCGTTGAAAACGGGTTCGTTGATCAGCGTGACATCCCCGCCGATGAACCGGTTTTCGTAGCCCATGGTCTTCTTCACCCCGGGGTGTCGGGGATCGGTTGTGCCGTAGGTTTTTTCGGCCATGCGCTCGAGGTCGTATTCGTAGATCTCGGTGACGTCGAAGACGGCCATGGGGGCCCCGAGATAGTCGAGAACGACGCTGGCGCCTTCCTTGATATCGAGTTCCGCGATGTCGTCGGTGGACATGTCGAAGACGATCGGAATGCTCCACAACGTTCCGTCCGGCAGCGCGAAGTTGTCCAGGGTCCCGTCGACCTCTTGGCGGCCCATGAAGCCGGTCAGTGGGGTGAAGAAACCGTAGGAAAGGCTGATGACTTCGTGCGCGGTGGCCTTCGAGATCGGCACGCGCGCCAACCCCTCGATCCGGCCGCTCGCGTCGTCCGTGGCCACCCGCTCCACGATCGGCTTCCCGTTGTGACCCGTGTAGCTCATGCCGTGACCTCGCTGCTCTCCAGGTCGTCGTGAACTCGGTGCAAGGCCCGGATGATGCCCGCCCTCTCGAGGTGGGCGATCACCTCGTCGGCCAGCGTGTCCGCGTCCTTCGTTCCGCCCTCGAGGCGCAGCTCCGGGCGCGCCGGGGCTTCGTAGGGGTCGTCGATCCCGGTGAATCCCTTGATTTCACCGGCCCGGGCCTTCTTGTAGAGACCCTTGGGATCGCGCTGCTCGCACACCTCGATCGGGGTGTCGATGAAGATCTCCTGGAAATCGCCGTCACCCAGCGTGGCCCGGATCGCGTCCCGATCACGCACGTAAGGGCTGATGAAGGCCGTCAAAGCGATGACGCCGGCCTCGCAGAACAGCTTCGCGACCGCGCCGATGCGGCGGATGTTCTCCTCACGATCCTCGGCGGAAAATCCCAGCCCGAACCGCTTGGCGAACTCGGGCCCATGGCGTTCCTCGAGCAGCTCCGGACCGGCGTTGAGCCCGTAGCGGACGTTGTCGCCGTCCAGGAGATAGCTCCGGATGCCCCGCTCGTAGAGCTTTTGTTCGACGATGTTGGCGACCGTGCTCTTGCCGCTGCCGCTCAGCCCGGTGAACCAGATGACGCAACCCTGGTGGCCGTTGAGTTCCTCGCGCTCGCCGCGGCTGATCTTGTGTTCGTGCCAGGTGATGTTGTTCGGCATTTCTCGATCCTGTTCGCAACGAAGTCGATGCGCAGCTACGGCGCCGCCGCCACACACCTTCACCATATTGCTTATCAACCAAACCCGATCAGAACCAGCCTACAAGTAAAGATGGTCAACTTACGGAGTTTTTGGCGGCGGGGATCGCGCCCCCGCGGTCCCCGCACAGGGTTCGGCCAGCAAACGAAATCCCCAGGGGTCGAGCGACGCCGGCCGGCGCGGTCTTCGCCGTGACGCGGGAGGCGACCCGTGTTTGCTATAACACCGGCCCGGGGACGCAATTAACTGACGAGCGCGTCGACACTCGGCCCGCTGGTGACCCCGGCTGTCGATCGCTTGTGCGTCAACCGGTTCTGGCCGTCGAATGCGGGTCGCTGGGTTTTACTCAAGCAGAGAAAAATTTGCTTTCGCGCCGCCCCGGGCGCCAAAGGGCCAGGACGCCAGACGCGCAAGCCCGTCATAACCGCGCGTGAGCCTCGATCGTCGACAATCCGGCGAACATGCCGCAACGTCGCCGGCAAATTTGCAGCAGACGAGGCGACGCCGGGGCGGCCGTAAACACCAAGTAAATTTCATTTAACATTCCGATGATCAAGTCCCTTGACTCGCTTGCCATTGCCTGCTTGTCGACGCGCCTGGGCCGCAACGCACGAGGCCGTCGTCGCCCGCGAGAGCTAGCGACGGTCCCGGGTTCACCGCCGGTCGGCTCTACCGCCTGGTGGCGGAATGCTCCCGGGGCCGACCGACGAAGAGGAAGTACCAATGCTCGATTTCGGGGCCCTGCCACCAGAAATCAACTCGACCAGAATGTATGCCGGCCCCGGCTCGGCGCCGATGGTCGCCGCGGCGGCCGCCTGGGACGTGCTGGCCAACGGGCTGGAGACCGCGTCGCGCGGGTACTCCGCGGTGATCGCCCAGCTGGAAGGTGAGAGCTGGACCGGCAGCGCCTCGGCCGCGATGGCCACCGCGGCGGCCCCGTACGTGGCATGGCTGGCGGCCGCGGGGGCCCAGGCCGAACAGGCGGCCAGCCAGGCGCGGGCCGCGGCGGCCGCCTACGAGGCGGCCTTCGGCGCGACGGTGCCGCCCGCGCTGGTCACGGCCAACCGCACCCTCCTGGCGCAACTGGTCGCGAGCAACCTCCTGGGACAGAACACCGCGATGATCGGGGCGACCGAGGGCGCCTACGAACAGATGTGGGCCCAGGATGCCGCCGCCATGTACGGCTACGCCGCCTCGTCGTCGGGCGCGACGACGCTGACGCAGTTCCACGAGCCTCCGCGGACCACCAACGCCGACGGCCAGCCCGGGCAAGCCGCCGCGGTCGCCCAGGCCACGAACGGCTCGGCCGCGTCGCAATCTCATGCCGCGTTGTCCCGGACGATGTCGACCGTGCCGCAGAAGTTGCAAAACCTCTCCGAAACGCCACCTTCTGGCGGCACTTCGACAGGCTCGGCCCTCGACGCCGTCGACGATTTCAACACGCTGACGGCGCCGGTGAATCTCGGCGACGCCATGAGCCGCACCGTCACGTCGGCGGGCACCTTCGGCACCGGGGCCTTCCGCGCCAACCTGCAGGCGGCGAGCGAAGCCGCCAAAGCCGCCGCCGCCCCCGCCGCGGCGGCGAGTGTCTCGACCGGCACGGCGGGCGTCGCCGGGCCGACCCTCGCGAGCACGGGCAGCGCGAGCGCGGTGGGGCGGCTGTCGGTCCCGCAGAGCTGGGCGGCGACGAACCCGACGATCGCCACGGTCGCCGAGTCGCATTGGCTGTCGGATGCCGAGCTCGACGGTGGGCCGTCATGGCACGAAGGGCCGGCGACCAATATGTGGGGCGGGGCTCCGGCGGCGGGCGCGGGGGCATCCTCGGCGCTGCTGTCGCGGCCCTCGGTCAACAACGTCTTGCGGGTGGCCCCACGCCAATTCAAGATGCCGCGTCCTTCCGCGGGCGGATAGCCGCCACTTCCACTCTTCAGTGCAGGCATGGACCTGCAGCGACCGCGTGTGCGCTTGTTCAGAAAGGATCGCCGATGCTTGATTTCGGGGCGCTGCCGCCCGAGATCAACTCGGCCAGAATGTATGCCGGACCGGGCTCGGCCCCGATGTCGGCCGCCGCCTCGGCGTGGGACGCGCTGGCGGCGCAACTGGAGTCCCACGCCGCCGGCTACTCCGCCACGCTTTCGGAACTGCGTGGACGCGCGTGGTCCGGCGATGCTGCCACGGCAATGGCCGCCGCGGTCGAACCGTATGTGGCGTGGGCGTCCACCACGGCGGCCCAGGCCGGCCAGACCGCCGCACAGGCACGCGCAGCCGCCGCCGCCTATGAGGCGGCCTTCGCCGCAACGGTGCCGCCACATGTGGTGGCCGCCAACCGATTTGCGCTCCTCACCCTGATCGCGACCAACTTCTTCGGACAGAACGCCGCGGCAATCGCGGCCACCGAGACCGCCTACGCCGAGATGTGGGCGCAGGATGCCACCGCCATGTACGGCTACGCCGCAACGTCGTCGGCAGCCACCGCTTTCACGCCGTTCACCGAGCCGCCCCGCACCACGAATGCGCACGGCCAATCGGCCCAGGCCGCCGCGGTCAACGAAGCCGTGGGCACGGCCGCGGGTCAGGCCCGCGCGGCGCTGGCGTCGGGCGTGGTCACGAACGCTTCCTCGGCCGGCCTTGGCGAGGCGCCGGCGGCCGGATCCGGTCTGTCCCTTATCGGTTCGGTCGACAACTTCAACACACTCATCACCACACCGGGACAGACGTTTCTGGCCGGGGCCCGCACACTGCTGGGATGGGGGCAATTGGGTTACGGGCTAGACCTTTCCGATATCCAGGCCGCCAAGGCCGCCGAGGGCGGGGTGCCCATCGTGCCGGACATCCCCGCGCCCGCGGTGCCGCAAGTCGCGGGCGTCCGCGGTCCCGTGCTGGGTGGCCTGGGCCGGGCGGCACTGGTGGGCAAGCTGTCCGTCCCGCAGACCTGGACGGTCGCGAGTCCCGCGCCCACCGCCGGTATCGCACTCAAACCGTTGCCGGACACCATGTTTCGAGCAGCGTCGGCGTCCGCGGCGGACCCTTCCAACGTCCCGGGACCCCTGCCCGCGACGCGCACCGCGGGGCAGGCCGGTGTCCCGGTGTTACGCAACGGACGTCGCATCTTCAAGATGCCGCGCCCGGCGTACGGCGGGTAGCGACACCGCGAGTCAAGACGCCGACGGCGCCGCTTCCAAACCCGCCAGCTCGTCGCACAGGTGGTCCGCCAAACCGCGGACGGTGGTGATCTTGGTGGGGCTGATGCGCACGCCCGTCTCGGTTTCGATGCGGGTCCGCAGCTCCAGATTTCCCAGCGAATCCAGGCCGTAGTCGGATAGCGGGCGATCCGGATCGATTGTGCGCCGCAGCAAGAGGCTGATTTGGCCGGATACCAGCCGTCGGATTGCCGACGGCCATTCCTCGCGCGGCAACGCCTGCAGCTCGGCGAGGAA
Organism: Mycobacterium sp. 5-140-3-2; assembly: GCF_035666375.1. Classification (NCBI taxonomy): domain Bacteria; kingdom Bacillati; phylum Actinomycetota; class Actinomycetes; order Mycobacteriales; family Mycobacteriaceae; genus Mycobacterium; species Mycobacterium sp. 5-140-3-2. The sequence continues at coordinate 1,221,457 of NZ_CP142025.1, read as the reverse complement.
CTTGCCCGTGTCCGGATTACCCTGCCCCACCGACCCGAACGCCTCGGCGAAGCGGCTGCGTTGCGCGAAAGAGGTCAGCCACGGCGTGCCCATGATCGGCGCGTAGCCCGAGTAGGGGCGGTCGTAGCGCAGCAGCGTCTCGAATGCGCGAAAACCCTCGGCCGGCTTGACCGCCATCCCGGCGCCGTCGGCGAGGGACGTCGCGCGGCCGACCTCTGACCATGCCCCCCACGCGATCGCGGTGGTCGGCAGGCCCTGAGCGCGGCGCCAATAGGCGAACGCGTCCAGCCAGCTGTTGGCCGCGGCGTAGGCGCCCTGCCCCGGCGAACCCACCAGCGCGGCGGCCGACGAGAAGGAACAGAACCAATCCAGCGGTTCGCCCGCGGTCGCTTGATGAAGGTTCCACGCGCCGTGCACCTTTGGCGCCCAGCACCGGTCGATGAGTTCATCGGTGACGTTCGCCAGCGTGGCGTCCTCGACGACGGCCGCCGCATGCAGCACCCCCCGCACCGGTAGCCCGGTGGCCGTCGCGCACGCCACCAGCCGTTCGGCGGTCCGCGGCTCGGCGATGTCACCGCACTCCACCACGACATCGGCCCCGGCGGCGCGGAGGCGCTCGATGGCTTGGCGCGCTTGCTCGTTGGGTTGCGAGCGGGAGTTGAGCACGATCCGGCCGCAGCCCGCCGCGCCGCCACGCGAAGCCATCTTCCCGGCCAGGAACAGGCCCAGGCCACCGATCCCGCCCGTGATGATGTAGGCGCCGTCGGCGCGGAACGGCCGGACCTTTTCCGGGGGCACCGTCGCCACGCTGGTGCCCGCGCGCGGCACGTCGAGCACCACCTTGCCGGTGTGCCCGGCGGAGGCGACCAGGCGCACCGCGGCGGCGGCGTCGTGGATCGGATAGCGGGTGCAGCGCGGCAACGGCAACTTGCCCGCCGCGGTGCGCTGGTACACCGTGGTCAGCAGGCGCCGAACGGTGTGCGGGTGGCTGACGGTCAGCAGCGCCAGGTCGACGGCGAACAGCGAGAGGTTGCGGCGGAACGGGAACAGCCCCAGACGGCTGTCGCCGTAGATGTCGCGCTTGCCCAGTTCGATGAAGCGGCCACCCAAGGCCAGCAGTTCGATGCCCGCCCGCTGCGCGGCGCCGGGCAGCGAATTGAGCACCACGTCGACCCCGTATCCGTCGGTGTCGCGGCGAATCTGGTCGGCGAATTCCGTGCTGCGCGAGTCGTAGACGTGTTCGATGCCCATGGTGCGCAACAGTTCTCGCCGCTGCGGGCTGCCCGCGGTCGCGAAGATCTCACAACCGACGGCCCGGGCGATCGCGATGGCCGCCTGCCCGACGCCGCCGGTGCCGGAGTGGATCAGCACCTTGTCCGTCGGGGCGATCCGGGCCAGGTCGTGCAGGCCGTACCACGCGGTCGCCGACGCGGTCGCCACCGCGGCGGCGTCTTCCAGCGGCACCCCGGCGGGCAGTGTCACCGCGTGCCGCGCGTCGGCGATGACGAAGGTGCCCCAGCAGCCGTGCCGGGACACCCCGCCGACGCGGTCGCCGACCTCGTGCTCGGTGACGCCCGGCCCGACGGCGGTGACCACGCCGGCGAAGTCGCCGCCCAATTGCTGCCGGTAGCCCTCGAACGTCGGATAGCGCCCGAACGCCACGAGCACGTCGGCGAAGTTGATGGTCGACGAGGTGACCGCCACCTCGATCTCGCCGGGTCCGGGCGGAACCCGGTCGAACGCGGTGAATTCCAGCGATTCCAGGTCGCCGGGGGTGCGGATCTCTAGCCGCATGCCGTCACGCTCGTGGTCGACGACGGTGGTGCGCCGTTCGGCCGCACGCAGCGGACCGGGCCGCAGCCGGGCGGTGTACCAGTGACCGTCGCGCCAGGCGGTCTCGTCCTCTTCGGAGCCGCTCTTCAGTTGCAGCACAAGCTTTTCCGGGCCGGTGGCGTCGTCGACGTCGATCTGGGTGGCGCTCAGATGCGGGTGCTCCGAATCGATCACCCGCATCAGTCCGCGCAGGCCGCCCTGCGCCAGGTTCGGCGCGTCGCCGGCTGTGACGCTCGCCGCGTTACGGGTCACCACGAACAACCGCGGCGATTCCCCGGGAAGATCCGAGAGTTCGCGGGCGATGGTCACCAGGTGCGACACGTAGTCGCGGCCGCGCCGGCGGCCCTGGGGGTCGTCCGGGTGGTCGCCGGGGGCCGCGGTCACCACGACGACGCCGGCCAGCCCCTTGAGGGGCCCGTGGCCGTCGGGGGCGGTCCGGCCGCCACCGGTCAGCAGCGAACGCAACTGTGCGGTGTCCACCGATCCGACGGGTGCCGTCGCGCATTGCGCCCCATCGGTATTCAGGGCTTCGGCGAGTTGTGCGGCCAGGCGGTCGTGGCCTTCGGCGGCGTCGGACGTGCTGAGCAGCAGCCAGGATCCGCGCTCGCTGTGCGCCGGCTCGGGCAGTTCGCGGGGCTCCCATTCGATGGTCAACAACCGCTCGTTGAGCAGCCGGTGGGCGTGTTCGCGTTCCGACGTGCCGCCGGCCAGCCGTAGCCCCTCGACGGTCAGCAGCACCGTCCCGGATTGGTCCAGCACGTCGATGTCGGCCTCGCACTCGCCGGGGCGCGAGGAGGTGACCCGGGTGAGGCAGTATTGCGCGTTGCGCGTCGAGTGGTGGTTGCGCAGCCGGCGCACCCCCACCGGCAACAGCAGAGCGCCGTCGCCGGCCTGTTGCACCTCCGGTGCGACGACCACGGACTGGAAGCAGGCGTCGAGCAGCGCCGGGTGCGAGCAGTAGGCCGACTGCTGCGAGCGGATCGCCCCCGGCAGCGCGACTTCCGCGAGCACCGTCGTGGTGTCCGCGTCGCCGACCAGCACCGCGGACAGACCCGAGAACGCGGGCCCGTACTGAATGCCGATGGCGTCGAAGGCCTTCCGCAACTCGGCGCCCTCCATGCGGGTCGGGTGATTGGCGATCAGCGTGTCCAGGTCGTGTGGGGGCGGCTCGGGTCCCGCATCGTCGGCGGCGACGCGCAGGACGGCGGTGGCGCGGCGGAGGCGTTCGCCTTCTTCGTGCGTGTCCACCGTGAAGTCGAGGGCCCCGGGCGCGGAGATCGTGGCGGTTGAAGAAGCCCACGTGTGGTCGGCCAGCAACAGCGTCCGCTCGAACGTGACGTCGCGCACCTCGGCGCGTTCGCCGAGCGCCGCGGCGGCGGCCGCGAGCGCCATTTCGCAGTAGGCAGCGCCGGGAAACGCTGCCACTCCGTGGATTTGGTGGTCGGCGAGCCACGGGTGGGCGTCGGTGCCGACCTCCCCTTGCCACACGTGGCGCTCGGGCTCCTCGCGCAGATGCACGTGCGCACCGAGCAGCGGGTGGACGGCCCGCAGCGAGGCTCCGTGCGCCCGCTCCACCGACTCGCGGCTCAGCAACAGCCGGCGATGCGTCCACGTCGGCAGCGGTGCGTCCACCAAACGCCCACTGGGGTATTGGACGGAGAAGTCCACCAGCGCGCCGGCGCTGTGCACGTTGGCGACCAAACCGCGCAAGCCAACTGGGAGCTGTCCCCCGCAAGCGGGTGGTGCCTCCGGCTCGCTTCTGCGCATGGCCGCGAGCGCGGCGATGGGCATGTCCAGGCTGGCGGCGTTCTGCTCGACAGCGTGGGTGAGCAGCGGATGCGGCGACAGCTCACCAAAGACGCGGAAGCCGTCTTTGAGGGCGGCTTGCACGGCGGCCGCGAATCGCACGGTGTGCCTCAGGTTTTCGGCCCAGTAGCCGGCGCTGAAGGACGGCCGTTCGCGTGGGTCCCACAGGGTGGCGGAGTAGTACGCGACCTCGGGGGCCGCCGGCCGCAGGTCCGCGAGCGCCTCGACCAGCTCGTCGAGGATCGGCTCCACCTGCGGTGAATGCGAGGCGACGTCCACCGCCACCTCGCGTGCCAGCACATCCTGCTCCTGCCATGCCGCGACCAGGTCGCGGATGGCCTGGGCCTCGCCGCCGACGACGGTCGACGTCGGCGAGGCGACCACCGAGAGCACGACGTCGGAGATTCCGCGGATGGACAGTTCCGAAAGGACTTGCTGGCCCGGCAGTTCCACCGATGCCATGGCGCCGCTGCCGGCGACCCGCCCCATCAGCCGCGAGCGGCGGCAGATCACCTTGACGCCGTCGTCGAGCGATAACCCGCCGGCGACCACGGCCGCCGCGGCTTCGCCGAGCGAATGGCCGATGACGGCACCGGGGCGCACCCCGTAGGACTTCATCGTCTCGGCGAGCGCGACCTGCATGGCGAAGATCGTCGGCTGGACCCTGTCGATGCCGGTCACCGTCTGCGGCGCCGTCATGGCCTGGGTGACCGAAAACCCAGATTCGCCGGCGATCAACGGCTCGATGGCGGCGATCGTGGAGGCGAACACCGGTTCGGTGGCCAGCAGTTCGACGCCCATCCGCGGCCATTGCGAACCCTGCCCGGAGAACACCCACACCGGTCCGCGGTCGTCGTGGCCCACGGCTGGCTCGTACGGAAAATCGTTGTCGGAGACTGCGCGTAGCCTCGCGCTCAACTCGTCAAAGGTGTTCGCGCACACCACCGTCCGTACCGGTCGGTGCGCGCGGCGGCGCGATAGCGTGTAGCCCAGATCCCACAGGGCGGCGCCGGTGTCGCGGTCGGGGCCGGCGCTGCGCTGCTCGTCGACCCAACTCGCGAGCCGGGCGGCCGTGACGCGCAACTGCTCGGCCGAGGTGGACGACAACGGAAATAGTTGTGGCCCAACTGGTCCGGGCGTGTCCGGACCATCGGGTGCCCGCGCGGGGGCGTCTGCCGGCGCCTGCTCCACGATGGCGTGCACGTTGGTGCCGGACATTCCATAGGACGACACCGCGGCGCGGCGCGGGTGAGCGGAGCCGGTGGGCCACGGCGTATTCGACTGCGGCACAAACAGGTCCGTCTCGATCCGGGCCATCTCATCGGGAAGCCGGGTGAAGTGCAGATTCCGCGGCACCACGCCGTGCTGCAGCGCGAGAATCGCCTTCATCAACCCCAGTGGCCCGGACGTCGACTGCATGTGGCCGAAGTTGGTCTTCACCGACCCCAGCACACAGGGCCCGTCGGTTCCGTACACGGCTGCCAGGCTGGAGAACTCGATCGGGTCGCCGACCGGGGTGCCGGTGCCGTGCGCCTCGACGTAGCCGATTGTCCTCGGGTCGATGTCCGCCACGCCCAACGCCTTTCGGTAAACGGCGACCTGGGCCGTTTCCGAGGGCGCCGCGATGTTCACGGTGCGGCCGTCCTGGTTGGCGGCCGTGCCGCGCAGCACCGCCAGGATGCGGTCGCCGTCGCGTTGCGCATCGTCGAGCGGCTTGAGTAGCAGCATGACGCAGCCCTCGCCGGAGACGAAGCCGTCGGCCCGCACGTCGAAGGCGTGGCAACGGCCGGTCGGGGAGAGCATGCCTTGCAGCGAACCCGAAACGGACTTGCGTGGTTCCAGGGTCACCACCACGCCACCGGCCAGAGCGAGGTCACTTTCGCCGGCGGCCAGGCTGCCGCACGCCTGGTGGACGGCCATCAACCCCGACGAGCACGCCGTGTCCACCGTGACCGCCGGACCGTGCAACCCCAGTGCGTAGGCGACCCGTCCGGACGCGAAGCTGTTGCTGGTGCCGGTGAACCCGTATGGTCCTTCGGCGGCGCCGCAATCGGCGGACAGGAGTTCGTAGTCGCCGTGTGTCAGGCCGACGAACACGCCGGTCTGCGTCTGGGCCAGGGACCCGGGGGCGAGGCCGGCGTGCTCGACGGCATCCCACGACGTTTCCAGCAGCAGGCGGTGTTGCGGGTCGACCGCGATGGCCTCACGCTCGGTCATCCCGAAGAAGTCGCAGTCGAAGCCCCCGACGTCGTCGAGGAACGCCCCCCACCGGGTCACCGAGCGGCCGGGCACACCGGGCTCGGGGTCGTAGTACAGGTCCGCGTCCCACCGGTCCGCGGGGATCTCGCCGACGAAATCGTCACCGCGCAGCAACGCTTCCCAAAGGCCCTGCGGGGAATCGATCCCCCCGGGAAGTCGGCAGGCCATCCCGATGACGGCCACCGGTGTGGCGTTCGCGGCACGCAAAGCGCAGTCCCCTCTTCTCGCCCGACCACCCGTGAGCATCGGGCGCACCATCGCTTCTCACGCGGTCGGGCGTAATTGTGCAGGCGTCAGTTTACCCACCGGAGCCACGTCAGTTAGCGGGATTAAACAATTTCGTCCGCGGCACCAGGGGGCCGCCGCGGCGGGCGGGAGCGCCGGGACAGAAAGTTCGAAATACCTTGCTGCGCAGTGCGTTTCACACCGACGCTAAGACTGGTCGGCTTGTTCGGGGGCCCCGGACTCGGCCTCCTTCGCCGGATCCTCGATGATCTGATAGGTCGGATCGACCATCGACAGGGAACGCTGGCCGGCCTGCCGGGCCTTGCCGCTGATCCGCAACAGTTGACCGGGCTGGATGTCGGCGCCCCCGCGCCCGGGGCGGAACGTCACGGTGATCTCCCCGCTGCTGTCCCCGACGACGATCTCTCGCCGGGTTCGCCCGCGTTCGGCGACGTCTTCGACCTCGCTGACGCGTCCTTCGATGGTGGCGCGCTGCCCGGAGATCAGGCCGGCCACCATGATCACCGACGACGGCCGTTCGGGGTGTTCGTAGGCCTCGACCTTCTCGTCCTCGTCCTGCGAGACCCAGGCCTGGATCTTGTCGATCTGCTGCGCGATGCGCTGTTCGAACGAGTCCGGGTAGGCCTCCCTGATCCGCGATTCCACGTCATAGGGCACGATCGTCGCCGCGGCGTCGGGGATGAGGCTGACGGCCTGGGCGACCTTGTCCGCGGTCCGGTCGTGCAACAGCCGCCCCAGCAGTGGCGCGAATGTCCGGCGCGGCAGGAGGACCGTCACGTTGGTGTCCGGTTGCTCGTCGCGCGCCTTGGCGACCAGCAGCTGCGCCGACCTGCTGATCCGCCGGTCGGGGCAGTCCACGATTCGCAGCGGTGTGTCGAGACCGAAGTGGTCCCAACGGTTTCGCAGTTGCGTGGCGTGGGCGGGGTCGACCATGAAGTGCACGGCAACCAGTTCGTCGGCCCGCAGTCCGCGGCCGTAGCGCAACGCTTCGATCACCGCGAGGTCGACCGAGTCGACGAACACCAGCACCTTGTGCCGCGCGTACTTCACCAGTTCCGGGCGATCGGTGCGGAACATCTCGAGAATGGCGGCCTCGGCGCGGTATTCGCGGTTCAGCCGCGTCAGGACGAACACCAGCAGCGGGAACACGACGACCACCAGCCAGGCGCCCTCGGTGAACTTCGCCACCGCGAAGATGCCCACCACGATCGTCGACAGGATCGCCGCGGACAGGTTGATCGCCAGCCGGTGCCGCCATCCCGGTTCGCGATGCGTCAAGTGGTGCTTGGTCATGCCGTAGCCGGCCATCGAGAATCCGGTGAACACGCCGATCGCGTAGAAGGGAACCAGCGCGTTGACCGAGCCGCCGGTCACCACCAGCAGCGCCACCGACAGCGTGGTGAGCGTGATGATCCCGTTCGAAAACACCAGGCGGTGACCGCGTTTCGTCAGTTGCCGTGGCAGGAAACGGTCTTCGGCGACGAAGCTGGCCAGGGCCGGGAAGCCGTTGAAGCTGGTGTTCGCGCCGGTGAACAAGATGGCCGCCGTCGAGGCCTGGACCAGGACGTAGAACACGTCACCGACCACGCCGTTGCCGTAGACGGCACGACCGATCTGCGACAAGACCGAGGGATATTCGGTCAAATACGGGGTGGCGTGGGTGACGTGGGCCAGGTAGGCGACCCCGGCGAGCAGGAAGCCCAGTATGCAGGCCATCGCCGTGAGCACCCGACGGGCGTTGCGGCCCTGGGGCTTTCGGAAGTAGTCGACCGTGTTGGAGATGGCCTCGACGCCGGTCAGCGACGAACCCCCGTTGGCGAATGCGCGCAACAACACCAGAATCGTCGCGCCCAGCACCAACCCGTTGCTCTGATGAACCGGCACGGCCCCTGCCGTGTGCGCCGGGTCGTAGAGCGGTAAACCCCCGCCGATTACGCGGACGACTCCGACCAGGATGGTCAGCGCGACCATGGCGATGAACGAGTAGGTCGCCACCGCGAACGGCATTCCCGCTTCCCGCAATCCACGCAGGTTCGCGTAGCAGATGATGAGCACCACGCCGACCGTGATCGCCAGGCTGTAGGGACCCAACGCGGGGATCGCCGAGACCACCGCGACCGTCCCCGCCGCCGATTGCACCGCGACGGTCACCACGTAGTCGATCAGCAGGGCCGCCGCGGCGATCTGAGCGACGCGGGGCCCGAAGTTGTCGCGCGCCACGATGTAGGAGCCGCCGGCCCGGGTGTAGGCCATGACCACCTGCCGGTACGAGGCGGCCACCAGCACGAGGATGAGCAGGATGACGCCGGTGATCGGAAGCAACAGGAGAAACGCCGCCAACCCGGCGTGCGGCAACAGTTCGATCAGGATCTGCTCGGGACCGTAGGCGACCGATGACACCGCGTCCGGCGAAAGCGCTCCCAGCGCAACGCCATTGGACAACTTCTCCGACGCGATGTCCTCGGTGATCAGTGGCTTTCCCAAAAACACACGCCTGGCGACGTCCCCGACCGAGAGCGGGATGCGCAGCTTGCCGGTCGAACTGGTCACAAGCACCGTCCTTACCCGAGGTTCAAGAACGTGAAACGCCTCCGAAGCATTGTGCACGTTCGGACCGCCCGCGGCGGCGCGCGCACTGCGGACGGTCAGGCGAGCCGGCGCACCGCGGCAGCGATCCGCTCGTCGCTGGCCGTCAGGGCAACGCGCACATGCTGTGCGCCGCGCGGGCCGTAGAACTCGCCGGGGGCCACCAGGATGCCGCGCTGCGCCAGCCAGGCGACGCTGTCGTGACAGGACTCGCCGCGGGTGACCCAGAGATAGAGGCCGGCTTCGGAATAGTCGACCGCGAAGCCGGCCGCGCGCAGGGCCGGCAACAGGGCGGCCCGGCGCCGCTCGTAGCGCTGCCGCTGTTGCAGCTCGTGCGCGTCGTCCTGCAGGGCGGCCACCATGGCGGCCTGCACCGGCCTCGGCACCATCATCCCGGCGTGCTTGCGCACGGCGAGCAGCTCGGCGACGAGGTCGGAATCACCGGCGACGAAGCCGGCGCGGTACCCGGCCAGCGACGAGCTCTTCGACAGGGAATGGATCGCCAGCAGCCCGGTGTGGTCGCCGTCGCAGACCGACGGATGCAGGATCGACAGCGGTTGGGCGTCCCAGCCCAAGCCGAGGTAGCACTCGTCGGAGGCCACCAGGCAACCCCGGTCGCGGGCCCATCCGACGACTTTGCGCAGGTGGTCGACGCCCAGGACCCGCCCGGTCGGGTTGCTCGGCGAGTTCAGGTAGTACAGCGCCGGCGATTGCGGGCCCAGCTGGGTGAGCGAATCCGCGCGCAGCACCCGCGCCCCGGCCAGCCGCGCTCCGACGTCATAGGTCGGGTATGCCAGCTCGGGCACCACGATCATGTCCGCGGAGCCCAGGCCCAACAAGGTCGGCAGCCAGGCGATGAGCTCCTTGCTGCCGATCACCGGCAGCACGTCGGCCTCGGCCAGCCCGGTCACACCGAACCGCCGGGCCAGGGCTGCGACCGCCGCTTCGCGCAGCCGGGCGGTGCCCGCGGTGGCCGGATACCCCGACGCCGCGCCGGCCCCGGCCAGCGCGTCGGAGATCACCGGGGCGACCGGGTCGACCGGGGTGCCGACGGAGAGGTCGACGATCCCGTCGGGGTGGGCGCTGGCCTGCGCTTTCGCGTCGGCCAGCGTGTCCCAGGGGAATTCCGGCAGGGACGCCGACACGGCGGGCCGCCGCTTTTTGAGCTGGTGTGGCACCGGGTCGCTCAGTCGCCTTCGCCCTGCGGTGGCAGGTCCTTGACCACCTGCGGGTCGTTCTCGGTCATGCCGACCTTGGCGGCGCCGCCGGGCGATCCCAGCTCGGCGAAGAAGTCGGCGTTGATCTGCGTGTACTGGCTCCACTGGTCCGGCACGTCGTCTTCGTAGTAGATCGCTTCGACGGGGCAGACCGGCTCGCACGCGCCGCAGTCGACGCATTCATCGGGGTGGATGTAGAGCATCCGGGCGCCTTCGTAGATGCAGTCGACCGGGCACTCCTCGATACAGGCCTTGTCCTTGATGTCGACACAGGGTTCGGCGATCGTGTACGTCACAGACGTCTCCTCCATGTACTACTCAATGTGGGCTGCTGTTCAGCTCGCACCGGCGCGTCCGTCCTCTTCCGGTGAAGCTTTCGGTTACTGATACTAGACGTTGCAGATACAGGTCAACCATTTGGCGCGCCTGTCGGAATACCGATTTAAGACTGACAGTCTCGGGGCCCGCACGCGGCCCCCGTTTCGCCAAGGGCGAACACTACGACCAACGCGCTGACCTGCGCAGAGTCTCGGCCCCGGGGTAGGCTTCGGTATCTGTTGCGTTGCAAGCACGCTCGCGGGGCCTGGTAATCTCATCGGAAGGACGGCAACCGCTGGGCAGATTTTCTCGCCGTAAGAGCGGTGCATTAACTGGGGAAGGTGTCCACACATGAGGGTGTCGTTGAGCAAATTGGGCGTTGCGGTTGGCAGCGCGGCAGTGGCGTTGACCGCCGCGGCCGGGATCGCTTCCGCCGACCCCACGGACGCGATCATCAACACCACCTGTAACTACGGACAGGTGATTGCGGCGCTCAACGCGACCGACCCGGCAGCTGCCCAGCAGTTGAACTCGTCGCCCGTGGCGCAGTCCTACATCCGCAACTTCCTGGCAGCGCCGCCGCCCAAGCGCGAGCAGATGGCCCAGCAGATCCAGGCCATGCCGGCGGCGCAGAAGTACTACAACACGATCAACCAGGTCGCGGTCACCTGTAACAACTACTGAGCCGACCGCTTCGCACGAAGCGGTTCAGTAGCCGCCGAGCAGGCGGCGCACGCGTCCCAATGTTTCCGGTCCGACGCGGCTGCGAATGCGTGACGGGTCGGCGGGCCTGCGCCCCCACAGCAGCAGCACCCGCGCGGCCGCATCGGTATCCAGGGTCGCCGGGCCGTCCGGCTCGGCGAACCCGATGGTAACCTGATCCGCGCCGGCCGTCAGAACGATGTCGTCGGTGCCCTCGGCCCGCAGCCGGGCGTCGATCCGCTCGCCGACCTCCAGCTGTCTGGCGCCTTTGGCCAGCAGCGGCTTGCCAACGGCGAGCACGCTGTGCGTCGTCATCCACGGTTCGGCCAGCCTCGCCTGGGCCGCGGGCTCGTCGCCGGTGATGTCCCAGCTGTGCAGGACGAGCTCTTCGCGCATGTGCTCGGCGAACCACGGCACCTTCATGGTGCGGCCGGTCCAGGCGACGTCGGTGTCGGCGGGCACCCCTTCGGCCGCCTCCGCGACGTCACCGAGGGCGGCCATCCGGTCCAGCAGCGCGTCCCACAGGTCCGCGTCGTTCAAGGCGCGCAACGGGCCCTCGCGCTCCTCGAACCCGCGGGTGGCCACCGGCTGGCCGGCGAGGTGGCCGCCGAGCACCCGGGCGAGTTCCTCGGCGTTTCCGGCCTGATGGACGACGATGTCGCGCACCGTCCAGGCCTCACACCAGGTTCCGGCGTCCGGGCCGTGCCGTTGCACGGCATCCGCGAATGGCCGCCACTCCGGGAACCGGTCGTCGTCAACTCGTCGCGTCACGGTGTCGGGTATACCCGTCGCGCCCGGCCGGCAAGCGGTCAGGCGGCCAACGGTGTGTAGTCGGTGGTGCGCTGGCGCGCGGGTCGCCCGATGCCCTCGGCGATCGCGGTCAGCTCGGCGACCGTCTTGGCCGACCCGTGTTCCGAACCGGCCATGCGCGAGATGGTTTCTTCCATCAGCGTGCCGCCCAGGTCGTTGGCGCCGCCGTTGAGCATCACCTGCGTGCGCTCGACACCGAGCTTGACCCAGCTGGTCTGGATCTGGGAAATGCGGCCGTGCAACATGATTCGCGCCAGCGCGTGTACGGCTCGGTTGTCGCGGTGGGTGGGTCCGGGCCGGGCCGCGCCGGCCAGATACAGCGGCGAACTCTGGTGCACGAACGGTAGCGGCACGAACTCGGTGAAACCGCCGGTGCGGTCCTGGATGTCGCGCAGCACGTTGAGATGGCCCACCCAGTGGCGCGGGCTGTCGACGTGGCCGTACATCATCGTCGACGACGACCGCAGCCCGACCTCGTGCGCGGTGGTGACGATCTCGATCCACATCGACGTCGGCAACTTGCCCTTGGTCAGCACCCAGCGCACCTCGTCGTCCAGTATTTCGGCGGCGGTGCCCGGGATGGTGTCCAGGCCCGCCTCGCGCAGGCTGGTCAGCCAGTCGCGAACGCTCAACCCGCTCTTGGTCACACCGTTGGCGATCTCCATCGGAGAGAACGCGTGCACGTGCATCGACGGCACCCGCGCCTTGACGGCCCGGACCAGGTCGGCGTAGCCGGTGACCGGCAGCTCGGGGTCGATGCCGCCCTGCATGCACACCTCGGTGGCGCCCTCGACGTGCGCCTCCCAGGCGCGGTCGGCGACCTCGTCGGTGGACAGCGAATACGCGTCGGCGTCGCCCTTGCGCTGCGCGAACGCGCAGAACCGGCAGCCGGTGTAGCAGATGTTGGTGAAGTTGATGTTGCGGTTGACCACGAACGTCACGTCGTCACCGACGGTGTCGCGGCGTAACGAATCCGCCAGTGCGGCAACCGCTTCCAGCGCGGGACCGTCGGCGGTGGCCAGTGACAGGTATTCGTTGTCGCTGCACCCGGCGGGGTCGCGTTCCGCGGAGCGCAGCGCGGCAAGCACGTCGGTGTCCAGGCGTTCTGGCGCTTTGGCGCCCTGCGCGGCCAGCTCGTGGACGTGCGCCCGGATCGATTCCCAGTCGCCGAACGCGCTGTCGATATCGCTGCGGGTTTCGGTGTTGCGGCCCTCGCTGTCGATCGCCGCGTTGAGGTCGACCCGGCCCACCGAACCGACGTCGTCGGGCTCCTGCCACGGCAACCCGACCGGGTTGACGTCACGGGCCAGGCCGGTCGCCGGGTCGGCCAGCGCCGCCACGTGTCCGGACACCCGCGGGTCGATCCAGGCCGCGCCGCCCTGCACGTATTTGGGTTGCGCGGTCAGCCGCTGGACCAGCTCGTAACCGGCTTCGGCGGTGACGGCGGCCAATTCGTCCAGGGCCGGCCACGGCCGCTCCGGGTTGACGTGGTCGGGCGTCAGCGGCGAGACACCGCCCCAGTCGTCGACTCCGGCGCCGACCAGCGCCAGGCACTGCTCGCGCGAGACCAGGTTCGGCGGCGCCTGGATACGCATCCCCGGGCCGAGCACCAGCCGCGCCACCGCCACCGTCGCCAGGTAATCCTCGATGCCGGCGTCGGGGACCGCGGCCATGGCGGTGTGTTCCTTGGCCCGGAAGTTCTGCACGATCACCTCTTGCACATGGCCGAACTCCTTGTGCGACTTGCGGATCGCATGCAAGGTGTCGGCGCGTTCGGCGAGTGTCTCGCCGATGCCGACCAGCAGGCCGGTGGTGAACGGAATCGACAGTCGGCCCGCATCGGTCAAGGCGCGCAACCGGACCGCCGGATCTTTGTCCGGGCTGCCGTAGTGCGCAAGCCCTTTCGTCTCGAACAGCCGCCGCGAGGTCGTCTCGAGCATCATGCCCATCGACGGCGCCACCGGCTTGAGGCGCGCCATTTCCGACCAACTCATCACGCCGGGGTTCAAGTGTGGCAACAACCCGGTTTCCTCGAGCACCCGGATCGCCATCGCCCGCACGTAGGACAGCGTCGAATCGTAGCCCCGTTGACCGAGCCACTCACGCGCCTCCGGCCACCGATCCTCCGGCCGATCCCCCAGCGTGAATAGCGCTTCCTTGCAACCGAGTTCGCCGCCGCGGCGGGCGATGTCGAGGATCTCGTCGGGTTCGAGGTACATGCCGGCGCCCTGGGCGCGCAGCTTGCCGGGCACGGTGACGAAGGTGCAGTAATGACAGGTGTCGCGGCACAGATGGGTGACCGGGATAAAGACCTTGCGGGAGTACGTGATCGGCAGCCCGCCGCCGGGGCCGCGCCGTCCGGCCGACTCCAGGCCCGCGTCGCGCACCCGCGCCGCACTCGCGCACAGGTCGGCCAGATCCGCGCCGCGCGCGGTCATCGCGAGCGCCGCCTCGTCGACGTTGAGTGCAACGCCATCTCGGGCCCGCCGCAATACCCGTCGCAGCGCCGACGCGTCGGCCCTCGACGCACTGGCCTTCGCCGGAATCTGTGGATCAGGCAAAGCGGTAGGCTCCTCGCCCGGAGTCAACAGCACCTTGGTGTAACTTCCCCACGATCGAATTTCATCCGTGCGTCCCAACATGTGAATTCGTGACACCCATGGCGGGTCCCGTATGGGCAACAGTCAACAGTAGACCCACGCCCGTAGGCGCAAGCGGGCGACATCCCGGCCGAAATGTCCACTCGCCACAGGCCGAGATCAACCGCCGCGGCCGCGCCGCCACAGCACCCAGACCGGCGGCACGACGCCGAGCACCAACAGCAGCAGGGCCCCGTAGGCCATCAGGCCGCGGCCACCCAGGATGACGTCGTCGGCCGGTCCGCCCATGCTGATCACCGCCACCGTCAGCAACCACGTCCACAGCGGCAGCGCCGCCAACCGGGGTGACCGGGTCCACCGCCCCGCGGCCCACACCAGGGCCGCGTTGACCAGCCCGGAAATCAATCCGCTGAGGGGAAACGGAACCGTCCCGATATAGAAAGGCAGCAGCAGGGCCCCGGCTAGTGCGGACAGAACCCCATCGACCGCCAGGAGGGACAGGACAACGAAACGGATCGCGGGGTCTGTGGCGCCGCCGTCCTCGACGGACGCGACGCGAGGCTGGGTGTCGGTCAGGTCGGAACGCTGTCGATGTTGGAGAGTATCGAGCCGATAACCCACTGCAGGCTGTCGAGCCGGTCCTGCCAGTGCTGCTGATTAGGGTCCAGGTCGGGGTCCATGCGAATTCCTTCCGTGGCTGCCTGTTTGGCAGCCTACCGCGTACGGGTCGCGGTCAGATCGAGCCCTGCGAGCAGATCCGTCTCCCAGCCACGCCCGTCGCGCTCCCCCGCGTCGCCGGCGGCCAGGACGTAGTGCTCCTCCCCCACGATCGGCAGGGCCACGTTGTTGGACAGGGCGCAGGCGCGACCGGTGGGCCCGACCACCACTTGGGTGGCGTGCGCCGCGAGCGCCGCCCGCTTGGCGGCCAGCGCATCCTCATCGGTCTCGACGACGGCGTCGATGTCGCCGTCGTCGTATCCGAACGTGAACTCCTCTTCGGACGGGAGCGACCACTCCGGCCGCAGATCCTCGGGCGTCAGCGCGGCCAGGCCGGCCTCGAACGCCCGGGTGGAAAAGACCGACCAGTAGAACTTCGGCACGGCCCACGGCTCGCCGGGAAACGTGGCAGCGCCGCCCGACGAGCCGGCCGCCGCTACGGCCGCCGTCGTCACCGTGTGCGCGTGCACGTGATCGGGATGGCCATAGCCGCCGGCCGGGTCGTAGGTGACGACGACGTGGGGGCGCTGCTCGCGGATCAGGGCCACCAGCGCGCCGACGGTCTCGCGCTCGTCGGCGTCGATGAATCGTTGCCGGTGCCGCGTGGGGGTGCCGCGCATGCCCGAATCGCGCCACCGGCCCGCGCCGCCGAGATAGCGGGGTCCACCGACCCCGAGCGCCCGCAACGCGGCGGTCAATTCGCCAATCCGGTAGCCGCCGAGCTGGTCGGCGCGATCGACGGCGAGTTCGGCCCACCGATCGCCGATCACCTCGCCCTCCTCGCCGAGCGTGCAGGTGACCACGCGGACGTCGGCGCCGCGGGCGGCGTAGTGGGCGATGGTGGCGCCGGTGCCGAGGCTTTCGTCGTCGGGATGTGCGTGGACGAACAGCAGCCGCGGCGTCTCAGGCATGGTCGGCACCCTACCGACAAGCAGCAGATAGGAACGCGCACGGCTACTATCAAGAAATGCCTCAGCTCACGGACGCAGACCGGACCGGCAGCCGGAGCCGCCGGCGAGGCGAGGTCCTCGAACGCGCCCTCTACGAGGCCACCCTGGCCGAACTGACCGAAGTCGGGTACGGGAGCCTGACCATGGAGGGGATCGCGGCGCGCGCCCACACCGGCAAGGCCGCGCTCTACCGGCGCTGGGACACCAAGTGCGAGCTGGTGCACGCCGCTTTGGTTTTCGCGCTGCCACCGGTGCCCGAGCTGCGGTCCGGCCGCTCGGCCCGGGAGAACCTGCTGGCGATGTTCACCGCCCAGCGTGACCTGCTGGCCGGAAAGACCGCCTTCCCCAGTTTGGACGTCATCCATCAGCTCCTGCACGAACCCGAGATGCGGGCCATCTTCGCCGATGCCGTGGTGCGCCCGCGCCTGCAAATCGTCGAATCGATCCTGCAGGCCGCCGTGGACGACGGCGACCTCGATCCGACGGCCATCACGCCGCTGACCGCCCGGATCGGCTCGGCGCTGATCAACCAGCACTTCCTGCTGAACGGGTCGCCGCCGAACCGGCGCGAGCTGGCCCTCATCGTCGACACCGTGATCCCGCCGCGGGCGTCGCGCCCGCCCGCCGACTGAGGGCGGTTACGGCCCGGTCTTGATCCACTGGCCGGCGTCGCCGACGATGCCGACCGGAACCGCTCCGGACAGGCTGACGTTCTGCACGCTCGGTCCGGCCGCGACGATCGTGGTGTCCTGCAGGATCGGCAGCACCGTGGACATGTTCCACAGCCGCGGTTCGACGGCGGTGATGACGTCGTTGATGCTCTTGGTGCCGTTGAGGGCGGCGTCGATGTTCGACTGGACGCTGCGATCGCAGATGCCGGTGAGGTTCGACGGCGCCTGCACCAGGGCGTTGGGATCCGCGGGGCGGCTGGGTGGGGGCGCCGACGTCGGTGTCGCGGTCGTGGTGCCCGGCCCGGTCGACGGTGGGGGCCCGGCGGGAGCGGACGAGACCGGCGTCGTCTCGCCGGTGGACGGGACCTGGGTCGATTGCAGCGCGGGACAGCCGTAGCGGGAGGCGAGCCGGGTGGCCAGGTTGCCGCCGGCCTGATGCCAGCCGACGATCGCGTCCACGCGGCCGTCGTTCAGCGCGTCGCGGTAGAGGGTGACCGGGTCCAGCGCCAGCACGGTCGCGGCGATGCCGACGTTGCGCAACTGGTCGGCGGCGGTGTTGGCGACGGCCACCGAGGTCGGGTCGTTGGCCGCCACCCCGATCGCCAGCGACAGCTGTTGGCCGTCCTTGCTGATCCGGCCGCGGATGACCTCGGGCGGCCCGGTGTTCGCCGGGGTCGGCGCGGGGGAAGCGGACGAGTTGGGTTCGACCCGGTACCCGGCCCCCTGCAGCAGGGTCAGCGCGGCCGCGGTCGTCATCGCCGGCGGCGCGGTCGGCTCGTAGCCGGGGTCGCTCGGCGCGCGGATCTGGGCCTGATCCAGCGTGACCGTGTTGTCGCTGCCCGCGCCGACGGCGGCCAGCAGGTCGACGTCGAGCAACCCCAGGATCGCCTTACGGACTTGGGTATCAGACAGTTTGGGTTCGTTGGCCCGCAGCGTGAGCTGCATGACCCGCGGCGTCACGATCCGGGCGGTGCGGACGTCGGGAATGGCGGACAACTGCGCGAAGGCCGCCGAACCGCCGTGGACCTGCGCCACCTGGGTGTCGCCGTTGCGCACGGAGTCGGCCAGGGCGGCGGGCGCCCCGGCGCGCCGGAAGAGGATGAGCGCGGGTTTGGCCGGCGGCCCCCAGTAGCGGTCGTTGCGGGCGACCAGGATCTCGTCGCGCTGCGGGTCGATGCTCTCCACCCGGAACTGCCCGCCCGTGACCGGAAGGGCCCGGGCCAGCCCGGCCGCGAATCCGCCGGGCACGTCCTTGACGATGTGCGCCGGAAGGATGTTGCTGAACAACTCCTTCCACGCCGGATACGGCTGGGCGAAGGTCACCACCGCCTGCTTGCCGCCCTCCAGCGACTGCACGCCGGTGATGAGGTCATACCCGGCCGGGTCGACGACCCCGGGCTGGCTGACCATCTGGCGCCACAGGTACCAGAAGTCGTCGGCGGCGATGGGGGCGTTGTCGGTCCACTGCGCCTCCGGCCGGATCTTGTAGGTCACCGTGAACGGGTTCTGGCTGGTCACGTCGGCGGACACCAACAGCGTCGGGTCCATCTCCCAGCGCGAGCCCGTCGGCGCGGCGGTGTCCGGAACCGGCCGAAAGGCGCTGGGCAACACCAACGCGCTGATCGCCGCGTTCACCGGGGACAGGTCGGACAACAGGTGCGGATTGAAGCCCGCGCCGATCGAGTCGATGCCCATGATGATCTCGCTGACCCGGGGCGGCGGAGGCACCGAGTTGTGCGGCGTGTCGGTGCTCTGCGGCGCCGGCGGCGGGTTGACCGTGCACGCCGAAACCACCAGCCCGACCAACGAGACGAGGCCGCCGAGCACCATGAACAAGCGGCGGACGCGTCTCGGCACGCTGATCAGGGTAGCGAGCAGCCGCGCGGCGGCCCGGCCGACCACCGAAGGTCAGCTCCGGGCCTTGGCGCGCGACCGGCTGCGCGCCCGGGCGGTGGCGTCCAGCTCGACCTTGCGCACCCGCACGATCTCCGGGGTCACCTCGACGCATTCGTCTTGCGCGCAGAATTCCATGGCCTGCTCGAGGTCGAGCTCGAGGGGCTTGGCCAACGTCTCGATGACATCGGCGGTGGACGACCGCATGTTGGTCAGCTTCTTCTCGCGGGTGACGTTGATGTCGAGATCCTCTGCGCGCGGATTGATTCCGACGACCATGCCCTCGTAGGTGTCCTGGCCGGGCTCGACGAAGAACTGGCCCCGGTCGGCGAGCTGGATCATCGCGAACGGCGTGATGGTGCCCGCGCGGTCGGAGACCAGCGACCCGGTGTGGCGGGCCCGGATCTCCCCCGCCCAGGGGCGGTACCCGTCGAACACGGCGTTGGCGATGCCGGTGCCGCGGGTCAGCGTGAGGAAGTCGGTGCGGAAGCCGATCAGCCCGCGGCTGGGCACGATGAAGTCCATCCGGACCCAGCCCGCCGCGTGGTTGGTCATCTCCTCCATGCGGCCCTTGCGGGCGGCCATCAGCTGGGTGATGGCGCCGACGAACTCGTCGGGGCAGTCGATCGTCATCGCCTCGAAGGGCTCGTGCAGCTTGCCGTCGATCGTGCGCGTCACCACCTGCGGCTTGCCGACCGTGAGTTCGAAGCCCTCCCGGCGCATCTGCTCGACCAGCACGGCCAGGGCGAGTTCGCCGCGGCCCTGCACCTCCCAGGCGTCGGGCCGGTCGATGTCGACGACGCGGATCGACACGTTGCCGACCAGCTCGGCGTCCAGCCGGCCGCGGACCATGCGCGCGGTCAGCTTGTGCCCGGCGACCTTGCCCGCCAGCGGCGAGGTGTTGGTGCCGATCGTCACCGAGATCGCGGGCTCGTCGACGGTGATGCGCGGCAGCGCATGGGCGTGGTCGGGATCGGCCAGGGTGTCGCCGATCATGATCTCGGGAATCCCTGCCACCGCAACGATGTCGCCGGCGACGGCCTCGTCGGTGGCGCTGCGCTCGACGCCTTCGGTCGCCAGCAGCTCGGTGATCTTGGCGCTGGTGATGACGGGCAGCCCGTCGACCTCGCGCATCCAGGCGACCTGCTGGCCCTTGCGCAGCTTGCCGTTGTAGATGCGGATCAGGGCGAGCCGGCCGAGGAACGCCGACGCGTCGAGGTTGGTGACCAGCGCCTGCAGCGGGGCCTCGGGGTCGCCCGACGGCGCCGGGATGTGTTCCATCAGCACGTCGAAGAGCGGGTCGAGGTTCTCGCCGGGGGGCAC
Organism: Mycobacterium sp. 5-140-3-2; assembly: GCF_035666375.1. Taxonomy (NCBI): domain Bacteria; kingdom Bacillati; phylum Actinomycetota; class Actinomycetes; order Mycobacteriales; family Mycobacteriaceae; genus Mycobacterium; species Mycobacterium sp. 5-140-3-2. The sequence goes on along the minus strand of NZ_CP142025.1, from coordinate 1,201,526 downwards.
CTCGCCGTCGGCGGGTTGCTCGGTGCTGGCGATGCCCGCGCGCCCCGACGCGTACAGCGTCGGCAGGCCCAGCGCGTGCTCGGCCGCCGCGGCGGCCTCGTCGTCCAGGTCCGACGCGACGTCGAGCAGCAGGTCGTGGCTGGCCTCGACGACCTCGGCGATGCGCGCGTCGGGCCGGTCGGTCTTGTTGACGACCAGGATCACCGGCAGGTGGGCGGCCAACGCCTTGCGCAGCACGAATCGCGTCTGCGGCAACGGGCCCTCGGACGCGTCGACGAGCAGCAACACCCCGTCCACCATGGACAGCCCGCGCTCGACCTCCCCGCCGAAGTCGGCGTGGCCGGGGGTGTCGATCACGTTGATCACCGTGACGCTGCCGTCCGGGTGATGACGGTGCACCGCGGTGTTCTTGGCCAGGATGGTGATGCCCTTTTCCTTCTCGAGGTCACCGCTGTCCATGATGCGTTCCTGGGTGTCGTCACCGCGGTGGTGCAGCGCGCCGGACTGCCTCAGCATCGCGTCAACCAGGGTGGTCTTGCCGTGGTCGACGTGGGCGACGATGGCGACGTTGCGAAATGACACGTCGGAGATTGTGGCAGCGGGGGCCGTGGATAGCGAACTGGCAGGTCGCCGGGGGCGGCGTTTGAGTGTGCATCAGCGGCGTTGAGTGTGCGCCTGGGGCGCGGCGGATCGGCGTGTCGCCGGCGCGGCTTCACAATCAACGCCCACGTTGCACACCGAACGGCGAAGCGGGGCCTTCGCGCCTTGGCCGTCGGCTACCAGCCCCGGCGGCGCGGCGCCGTGCCCACCAGTTGTTGGCCCTTGCCCGTCGCCTCGCGGCTGCGATAGACGATGTAGGGCCGGAACAGGTAGACGACCGGGGCGCTGAACACGTGCACCAGCCGGGTGAACGGCCACAGCGTGAACAGCACCATGCCGATCAACGCGTGCAGCTGGTAGTCCAGCGGCGCGTTGATCATCACCTCGCCGTGCGGCTGCAGTATCCAGATCCGGCGGAACCACAAACCGACGGTGTAGCGGTAGTGGAATTCGCCGCCGTGTGGGCCGGTGCCGATCAGGTCGCAGTACAGGCCCACCACGATCGCCAGCACCAGCACCAGATACATCACCTTGTCGCTGCGGGTGGTGGCCATGGACACGGCGGGACGGGTGAACCGCCGGTAGACGAGCAGCCCGATCCCGACGAGCGTGGCGACGCCGGCGATCGAGCCGGCGATGACCGCCTGCATGTGGTAGACGTGGTCGCTCATCTTCATCAGCTGCGTGACCTTCGGCGGGATGAACAGCCCCACCACGTGTCCGGCGAAGACCGCCAGGATGCCGAAATGGAAGATGGGGCTGGCGATGCTTAGCAGTCGCGACTCGTAGATCTGCGAGGACCGTGAGGTCCAGCCGAACTTGTCGTAGCGGTAGCGCCACCAGGTCCCGACGATCAGGACCGACAGCGTGACGTATGGGGCGATATCCCAGAACAGGACGTTGCTAAACACCTGGCGTTCCTTTGCGGGGTGGCACGGTCAAGGTAAACGGTTGCAGCCCAACGGCTTCGGCGGGCGGCCCGGCCTGCGCCAGTCGCTCGGCGCGGCGCACCTCCTGATCGGTGGCCGCCGGCAGGGTCTCGCAGATCGCGGCCACGACCGGCTCGTACGGTGACTCGGCCTCGGCCAGGGCGCCGCGCAGCACGTCGATCGGCACACGGTGCTGGGTCAGCAGCCGCCGTCCGGCCTCCGGGTCGACGGTGGCGGCGAATTCGAGCACCACGGCCAGATGATCGGGGGCCTCGCCGCTCGGTGGCTGCGCACCCGCCTCGCGGTAGGCGGTGGCGAACGCCAGCATCTCCCGTCCGCGGTTGCGGGTGTCCCCCGCGGTCCAGTACGTCAGATACATGGTGGCGCGCCGGCGCATATCGAACGTCGCGACGTAGTCCATCGCCGCGGCCATCGGCTCACGGGCACGCAGCGCCGCGACCGTCTGCCCGAGGAGCGTCGCCGCGGGACCGCTGATGTGGCCGAGGATTTCGTCGACGGCGTCCAGGCGTTCGGTGAACCCGTCGTCCGGGTAGGCCAGCAGCAGCGACGCCGCCTGCCACACCAGGCGGTCCTGCATCGCCCGGCCGGTGGAACGGTCCCGGAGCGCGGACAGCAGCCTCACCGCTTCTGCTCCTCGGGGAACATTCCCGCGGGCACCTGGCCGCCGTCCCAATTGAGCAGGTTCACCCGCGGCCGGGCGTGAGCGGGTTCTGCTTCCGCGGAGCCGCCGCGCTGGAGCGCGTGGAAGGTTTCCACCGAAACCGGTATCGGTTCGGATTCGTACATGCCCGGGCCGCCCTCGCCCGTCAACGAACAGCCCATCTCCTCGAGCTCGCGGGCCTGCGGGGCGAACGCCGTCGGAATCACGTAGCGCTCTTCGTATTTCGCGATGGCGAGCAGCCGGTACATCTCGTAGATCTGCTCTTCGGTCATGCCGACCGAATGCGGGATGTGTGGCTGGGTGTCGCGGCCGAGGTTGATGTCGCGCATGTAGGAGCGCATCGCCGCCAGCCGCCGCAGCACCCCTTCCACCACGGCGGTATCGCCGGCGGTGAACAGTTCGGCGAGATATTGCATCGGGATGCGCAGCGCGTCCAGCGCGCCGAACAGGTTGCCGATGTCCTCCCCGTCGTGCCCGTCGCGGCTGACCGCGTCGACCACCGGCGACAGCGGCGGGATGTACCAAACCATCGGCATGGTGCGGTATTCCGGGTGCAGCGGCAACGCCACCTGGTAGGTGTGGATCAGCGCGTAGATCGGGGAACGCTGCGCGGCCTCGATCCACTCGTCGGGGATGCCCTCGGCCCGGGCACCGGCGATGACGTTCGGATCGTTAGGGTCCAGTAGGATCTCGCACTGCGCCCGATACAGATCGGTGTCTTTTTCCACCGACGCCGCTTCCAGCACCCGGTCGGCGTCGTAGAGCACCACGCCGAGGTAGCGCAGCCGGCCCACGCAGGTCTCCGAGCAGATGGTCGGCAGCCCGACCTCCATGCGCGGATAGCACAGCGTGCACTTCTCGGCTTTGCCCGTCTTGTGGTTGAAATAGACCTTCTTGTAAGGACATCCGGACACGCACATCCGCCAGCCGCGGCAGCGGTCCTGGTCCACCAGCACGATGCCGTCCTCGCTGCGCTTGTACATCGCGCCCGACGGGCACGACGCCACGCAGGAGGGGTTGAGGCAGTGCTCACAGATCCGGGGCAGGTAGAACATGAAGGTCTCTTCGAGCTTGAGCTTGATCTCCTCGTTGACCTTCTTCAGGATCGGGTCCCCGGCCAGGATCTCCGACGAGCCGGCCAGGTTGTCATCCCAGTTCGGCCCCCACGAAACCTTCATCGGCTCACCGCTGATCGCGCTTCGGGGCGCGGCGGTCGGGAACGTGTCACCCGCGGGTGCCGTGGTCAGGTTCTCGTAGTCGTAGGTCCACGGTTCGTAGTAGTCGCCGAGGACGGGCAGCTTCGGGTTGGCGAAGATGCGCAGCAGCTTCTGGATGCGGCCGCCGTCGCGCAGCCGCAGCCGGCCCTTCTTGTCGCGAATCCAGCCGCCCCGCCAGCGCTCCTGGTCCTCGTAGGTGCGCGGATAGCCTTGGCCGGGACGGGTTTCGACGTTGTTGAACCACACGTATTCGGTGCCGGGCCGGTTGGTCCACGCCTGCTTGCAGGTCACCGAGCAGGTGTGACAACCGATGCACTTGTCGAGGTTCATCACCATCGCCAACTGCGCCATGACCTTCATCAGTACGTCACCTCCTGGCTGCGGCGCCGCACGACGGTCACCTCGTCGCGCTGGTTGCCGGTCGGCCCCAGGTAGTTGAACGCGAAGGCGTGCTGGCCGTAGCCGCCGGCCAGGTGGCTGGGCTTGATCCGCACCCGGGTGAGCGCGTTGTGGTTGCCGCCCCGCTTGTTGTTGGTTTCGGTGCGCGGGGTGTCGATGGTGCGCTCCTGGACGTGGTAGACGTACACCACCCCGTCGGGCATCCGGTGCGAGACGATCGCCCGGCACACGTAGATGCCGTTGACGTTCACCGCTTCGACCCAATCGTTATCGCGCACTTGGATTTTCGCTGCGTCGCCGGGGCTCATCCACATCGTCGGGCCGCCGCGGGACAACGAGAGCATGTAGAGGTTGTCCTGGTAGGTGGAGTGGAAGGACCACTTCGAGTGCGGCGTCAGGTATCGCACCGTGAGCCCGATTCCGTCCTCGGTCGGCCCGAGTGTCGGTGCGCCGAACAAGCGCGCCATGTCCAGCGGCGGGCGGAAGACCGGCAGGTGCTCGCCGAGTTCCTCGACCCAGTCGTGGGCGAGATAGAAATGCATCCGCCCGGTCAGGGTGTGGAACGGCTTGAGGTTTTCGATGTTGATGGTGAATGGTGCGTAGCGGCGACCGCCCGTTTCGCTGCCCGACCATTCCGGGCTGGTGACCACGGGCACGGGCCGCGCCTGGGTGTCGGCGTAACTGATGCGCTTGTCCTCGCTGCCCTCGGCCAGGTGCACCAGCCGCTGTCCCGTGCGCTTTTCCAGCTCGTGGAAACCCTCGACCGCCAGGCGCCCGTTGGTCGTCCCCGACAGCAGCAGCAGTACGTCGGCCATCCGGGCGGCGGTGGTCACGGCCGGGCGGCCCGCTGCCACACCGGATTTGAGCACGCCGAACTTGGCGGCGAGCTCCTCGACCTCCCGGAACGGGTGCACGGTGATGCCCTTGGTGGTCAGCCCGAACTTGTCGACCAGCGGCCCCAGCGTCAGCCACTTGTCGTAGATGGCGCCGTAGTCACGTTCCACCACGGTGAGCTTGCCCATGGTGCGGCCCGGCACCGGCGTCGCACCGGTGCGCAGCCAATCGGATTCGGTGCCATCGGGATAGGCCATCGCGTCGGGCGTGTCGTGCTGCAGCGCGCTGAGCACCACGTCGGTGCGGGTGCCCAGATGCTCCTTGGCCATGGCGCTGAAGGCGCGGGCGATGGCGCCGAAAGCGTCGAAGTCCGAACGAGTTTCCCAGGGCGGGTCGGTGGCGGCGCTGAACGCGTGCACGTAGGGGTGCATGTCGGTGCTGGAGATGTCGGACTTTTCGTACCAGGTCGCCGCCGGCAGCACGACGTCCGAAACCAGGGTCGTCGACGTCATCCGGAAGTCGATCGACATCATCAGGTCGAGCTTGCCCTCGGGGATGTCCCCCTCGCACGTCACGTCGACGGGCCGCACCCCGTCCTCGGGCGGCAGCGCCGATGCGTTGGAGTCGGTTCCCAGCAGGTGGCGCAGGAAGTATTCGCCCCCCTTGCCCGACGACCCGATCAGGTTCGCGCGCCACACGGTGAGCACCCGGGGCCAGTTGACCGGGTTGTCGGGATCGGTCACCGCGAGTTTGAGTTCGCGCTGGCCGAGCTGCTCGGCCACGTAGTCGGCGACGTCGCGACCCGCGGCGCGCGCCTCGTCGGCGACGTCCAAACTCGACCGGTCGAACTGCGGGTAGTACGGGCTCCATCCCATGGCCACCGACGACGCCAGCAGGTCCATGGTGTGCTTGCCCGCGAAGCGCCCCCGGCCCACCGGGCTGGACAGCTTGTCCGCGCCGTAACCGTCATAGCGCCATTGGTCGGTGTGCGCGTACCAGTACGAGGCGCCGGGCACCTGGCGCGGCGGGCGCACCCAGTCGGTGGCCATCGCCATCGTGTGGAATCCGGTGAGCGGGCGCACTTTTTCCTGGCCCACGTAATGGGCCCAGCCGCCCCCGTTGCGGCCCATCGACCCGGTCAGCATCAGCAGCGCCAGCACCGCGCGGTAGATGGCGTCGGCGTGGAACCAGTGGCAGATGCCCCCGCCCATGATGATCATGGAGCGGCCGCCGGATTCCTCGGCGCTGTGGGCGAATTCCCGCGCGACGCGGATGGCTTGGGCGGCCGACACACCGGTGATCGCTTCCTGCCACGCCGGGGTGTTCTGCTGCGTCGCGTCGTCGTAGCCGGTGGGCCATTCGCCGGGCAACCCCGCGCGGGCGACGCCATACTGCGCGAGCATCAGGTCGAAGACGGTGCACACCATGTGCTTGCCGATGCGGCGCACCGGGACACCGCGCGCCACGGTGGTGCCCTCGCCGTCGACGGTGTCGAAGCTGGGCATGTGCACCAGCGCGGTGCTGCCCTCCCCGTTGGAGCCGTGCGCGTCGCGCACGCTGAGCGCCGGCACCAGGTCACCGAGGTCCAGGTTCCACTTCCCGACACCGGATTCGCCGTACCGAAATCCCAGCGAACCGTGTGGCACCACAACGGAATTGGTCGTTTCGTCCAGCACCGCGGGCTTGAGTGCCGCGTTCTCGACCGCCTCGCCCAGGTCCGCCGCCGTCAGGTTCTTGCCCGGCACCAGCATGTCGCCGCGTTCTTCCAGCTTGATCAGGAACGGCAGATCGGTGTAGCGACGCGAATAGTCGACGAAGAACGGAACCTGCTTTCGCACATAGGATTCCGAGAGAATGACGTGCCCCATCGCCATGGCCAGCGCCCCGTCGGTGCCCGCCGCGCACGGCATCCACTCGTCGGCGAACTTGGTGTTGTCGGCGTAGTCGGGGCTGACGGTGACGACCTTGGTGCCGCGGTAACGCGCCTCGGCCATCCAGTGCGCGTCGGGGGTCCGGGTGATCGGCACGTTGGAGCCCCACATCATCAAATACGCTGCGTCCCACCAATCTCCGGATTCGGGGACGTCGGTCTGGTCGCCGAACACCTGCGGTGAGGCCACCGGGAGGTCGGCGTACCAGTCGTAGAACGACGTCATCGGAGCGCCGATCAGCTCGAAGAATCGCGAGCCGGCGGCATACGACACCATCGACATCGCCGGGATCGGGGAGAATCCGGCGACCCGATCCGGGCCGTAGGTCTTGATGGTGTGCACGTGGGCGGCGGCGATCAGCTCGGTGGCCTCGGCCCAGGTGACGCGGACCAGTCCGCCCTTTCCGCGCGCCCGCTGATAGCGCCGGCGCCGTTCGGGGTCGGCCTGGATGTCGGCCCACGCCAGCACGGGATCACCCAGGCGCGCCTTGGCCTCCCGGTACATCTCGACCAGCACGCCGCGGGCGTAGGGATAGCGCACCCGGGTGGGCGAGTAGCTGTACCAGGAGAACGACGCACCGCGGGGGCAACCCCGCGGCTCGTACTCGGGGCGGTCCGGACCCACCGACGGATAGTCGGTCTGCTGGGTTTCCCAGGTGATGATCCCGTCTTTGACGTAGATCTTCCAAGAGCAGGACCCGGTGCAGTTCACGCCGTGCGTGGAGCGAACCACCTTGTCGTGGCTCCACCGGTCGCGGTAGAACACGTCGGCCTCGCGGCCGCCCCGCCGCGTCACGGTGCGCAGGTCGGCCGAGATCTCGCCCGGCGTGAAGAACCGCCCGCTGCGCTCCAAGAGCTCCTCGAGCACTCCACCAATGTGCGGTGTGGCAGTCAAGAAGTACTCCTCCTCGTCGGTAGCGTCGCGCCGCGTCGCCCGGCCCTGTGCGTGGCCCCAGTTGAGTTGTGTTCGGCGATCAGCCCCGTGAGCCGCCCGTCCGCACCAACTCGGATCGGCTCAGCCATCGGCATTTCGGGCCCGCGGGCCGGGCGGCGATACCGCACCAGCATAGGTCGATGTGCGCGGGGCGATCACCTTCGCCGCGCGCGGTGAGTCTGCGAGAAACAGGGTCATGAGCATCGGTTTTCGCGCACGCGAAGGCCTCCCGGTCGGGCACCGAGCCGGGACGGCAAAGGTCTGGACAACCATCTGGCTAGTTATCGGCACGCACATCCAGGGCAGATTCGTGTGGCGTTATTACAAGTCATTTTGTTGCCTTCAGTTCACTGTGGCGACCTGCAACGCGGCTGTACATCAGCTGCGGGAAGTCTGTGGACTTGTTGCCAGGCCCGTTCACAGGGCGCCGGCCAGGGCCGGAAGCCAGCCCCGGTCGGCCGGCACCCAGTCGAGATCGTGCAGCTCAGCGGCTGTGATCCAGCGCAGGGCCCGGTGCTCACGCGCGTCCGGACGGCCGCCGAGCAGATGCACCCGGTAGGCGCGCAGCGTGATCCCGCCGTCCACCGCGATGTCCGCGCCGAGCCGCTCGCCCACCGCGACGTCGCCCGCCGCCAAACCGAGCTCCTCGGCCAGCTCGCGGGCCAGCGCGTCGCGCTCGGTCTCACCGGGCGCGACCTTGCCCCCGGGCAGCTCCCAGCGCCCGGCCAGCTCCGGCGGGCGTACCCGCTGTGCCACCAAGACGCGCGCGTCGCGGATGAGGGCGCCCGCGACGACGATCTGGTTCGGCATGGCCAGTGACGGTATACCGTCGCGTCCTGGCTGTGTTATCGCGCGGCCACCACGGCTGGCACCGAGGTTGGCGCACTCATTCGCGGCGCGCTGTGAAGGCCGGCGTTGTCTGGGTATGCACTAGGTCGGCCGATCGCACTCAGTGAGGAGAAGCGCCATGCCCAACGTGTTCATCGAACCGCGACCAAAGGGCCGCGACGGAGACCCGATCACGCACTACGTCGTCGAGGACCACGGCGACAGCGAGCTCCACCAGAGCCAAACCCAGCAGGAGGCCATCGACTGGGCGAAGCAGCAGGGCCATTCACCCCTCGTCGCCCGCGTCCGCCATCTCAGCGACAAACAGAAGCCCGACCAGTGGCGGGGAGTCTAGGTCCTGACGTCCCGGATCTCCGTAACATTCTCGGTAGCAAGGATTTTGGACAACAGAACGGTGACGAGTCATGGCTGTGTTAACGGATGAGCAAGTAGACGCCGCATTGCCCGATCTGGACGGATGGGAGCGTGCCGACGGCGCCCTGCGCCGCTCGATCAAATTCGGAAGCTTCCTGGCCGGCATCGATGCGGTGCGCCGCGTCGCCGAGCACGCGGAAAGCAAGGACCACCACCCCGACATCGATATACGCTGGCGGACAGTGACTTTCGCTCTCGTCACCCACTCCGAGGGTGGCATCACCCAAAACGATATCGACATGGCCCGCGACATCAACGGGATCGTCGACAGCTAGCCGGCGGCCCGTACCCCGGGCGCGGCGTCTCGGCCGCGGTTGCCGGTGGCCGCGATCCAGATCAGCGTCGCCACCGCGGCCGCGGTGTAGATCAGCCCGGCCCAGGCCAGATACCACGGGCGGCCGATCTGCCAGATGGTCGGTTGAGCGAAGCTCAACAACCACGGCACGCCGATCAGGGTGAGCGCCAACCACGCCCAGCCGGCGATTCGCGCCCCGCGCAGCGTGCGCCCCGCGCCGTGGATCGCCCAGATCATCAACGGCACCAGCCACACCCAGTGGTGGGTCCAGGAGATCGGCGACAGCAGCAGCCCGAACAGCTCGACCACGATCAGCCTGCCCAGCTGATCGGCGGCGTCCAGCGCGCGCCAGGCCAGGACGGCCAGCACCGCGGTGACGACGAGCGCGACCACCAGCGGCGGCCCGAATCCGACGTCGTGGCCCAGGATGCGTGAGATGGCGCCGCGCCACGATTGATTGAACGAGGTGGCGATGGGACCCACCCGGTGAGCGTCGCCCAGTAGTTCGGTGAAGTAGTAGCGGGTCTGGTCGCCGACGACCACGACCGAAATCCCAACGGTGGCAACGAAAACGACCGCCGAGAACACCGCCGCGCCCCACCGCCGGGCGCCGGCCAGATAGACCCCGGAGATCGCGGGGGTCAACTTGATTCCGGCGGCCGCGCCGACCAGCAATCCCGACAGCCACCATCGCGTGGTGTAGACCGCCCACAGCACCGCGGTCATGAGCAAAACATTGACCTGACCGTAGTCGAATGTGCTGCGCAGCGGCTCAATCCAGATCGTGATCGCCGTCCACGCCATCGCCAGTCGGCGGCCGCGGGGACCGGCCGGCGCGGCCGTCAGGCGCTGGCTGATCCGGATCGCGCCGTACAGGGCGGCCATGGTCGCGATCTGCCACAGGAATGCGACGAGCCCGAACGGCAGCAGGTGCAGCGGGTAGAAGACGACGGCCGCGAAGGGCGGGTAGGTGAACGGCAGCGGGAAGTCCGGCGTCTGGTCGGCGTAGACGTAGCTGTACAGGGTGCCGGGATGGTCGATCGCGGCGGCTCCGCCGAGGTAGACGTGCAGGTCGACGAAGTTCGCGCCGTTGGGGGCCAGGTACGTCCAGGCCAGCCGCGCCGCGACGCTCGCGATGAGCAGGATCGGCGCGGCCACGACGAGGCGATTCGCCAACCGCTGGGTGATGGGTGCCGCCGCGGCGGCAGAGATGGTGTCTATCCGCCCGACTTTAGCGATCAAACCATGCGGCGCGGCCCCGTCGGTCCCCCGATGACCCATGCACATCTATGCAGTGCGCGCCATTTCGCGCGTTCGGTCACCGCTCCCACTCGTATCCGTAACGAATAAATAAATGCCACACGTGTCACTTGAGTCCCATCTGCATCAAAGTAGCTTCAGCGCCGGGACCTGTAATCGATCAATCAGGGAGAGTCATGCCAACCATCTGGACTTACTTGCGTGCAGCCGCCGTCCTGGCCGGTTCGTCCGCAGCACTATTGACGGGCGGTATCGCCCACGCCGACCCCGTGCCGGCTCCGGCGGTGCCGAACATTCCGCAGCAGCTGATCAGCTCGGCGGCCAACGCACCGCAAATCCTGCAGAACCTCGCGACCGCGCTCGGCGCCACGCCGCCCGCGGCGCCCGCCACACCGGGCATCAGCTTCCCGGGTGTTCCCTCGGCCGCCTCGCCGGCCTCGGCGACCACGGCGGGCATCCCGTCGATCCCCGGCCTGACGCCGGCGGCACCCGCCGCTCCCGCGTCATCTCCGGCGGCGGTGCCGTCCATTCCGGGGCTGGCGCAGTCGGCGACGCCCGCCGCGCCGGCGTCACCCTCCGCGGCGAGCGGCATTCCGGGGATGATTCAGGGCCTGACCGGCGCACAGCCGGCGGCCGCGAGTCCGGCCGCGCCGGCCTCGTCGATCCCGGGCCTGCCCGCGATCCCGGGGCTGTCGGCGCCGAGCGCGCCGGCCACCCCGCCCGCACCGCAAATCCCGCAGGCGCAGGTCAACATGCCGGCGATGCCGGCGGGCCTTCCGGTCAACGTGCCCCCGCAGGTGCGGCTTCCGCAGGATCTGCCGGCGCTGGCCTCGGGCCAGACCCCGGCGGCACCAGCCGCTCCGGCCGCACCCGCGCCGGCCGCCAGCCCGGCCGGACCGGCAGCGCCGCTGCTCGCCGCACTGCCTTGAGCAGCGTCGTCATCGGCCTAACCCACCACTGAGAACCGAAGGACAACCGTGGCAACCACTTGGAATCTGTCCAAAGGTTTGGCCGCTGTCGTCACGGCATCGGTTGCCGCGCTCGGGCTTTGCCCGAGCGCGGCAGCCGACCCGGCGGCGCCGCAGCCGACACCACAATCCAGCGCGGCCCAACAGCTGCCGGGGCTGCCTGCCCTGTCGCAGCTCAGCCCGCTCATCCAGCAAGCGGCCGGCGACCCGCAGCAGGCGACACAGCTGCTCATGGCCGCCGCGCAAGCCTTCGCCCACAGCCCGACCGCTCCCAGCGAGTCCAAAAACGTGGCGGCGGCGGTGAATCAGTTCGTCCAAGAGCCCACCGCGCCGGTGCAACACGTTCCGGCGACCGGGGTGGAACCCGGTGTGCAGGCGCACCTGCCGGCCGGGATCAACCCGGTGCACGCGGCGGGTCCCGCACCCCAGCCGGCACCCGAGGCGCACCTGCCGGCCGGCGTCGACCCGGCGCACGCGGCCGGGCCCGCACCCGCCGCCGCGCCGGCGCCCGCGCCCGCCCAGCCCGCGAATGTGCCCGTCGCGGCGCCGATTCCGGCACCACCAGCACCCGCCGCCGCACCCCCGGCACCCGAGGCCGCCCCGGCGCCCGCACCCGCGCCGGACGCCGCCCCGACCGCGGCCGCCCCGGGATTCGGCGCCGACACGCCGCCCACGCAGGACTTCATGTATCCCTCGATCGGCACCAACTGCCTGGCGGATGGCAGCAGCGCCATCGCCACCGCGCTGTCGGTCGCGGGCCCGGCCAAGATTCCGCTTCCCGGCCCGGGGCCCGGCCAGACCGCCTACGTGTTCACCGCGGTCGGCACGCCCGGACCCGCCGAGGTGCAGAAGCTGCCGTTGAACGTCACCTGGGTGAACCTGACCACCGGCAAGTCAGGCACCGTCGCCCTCAAGCCGCGACCGGACATCAACCCGGACGGGCCGACGACGCTGAGCGCGATTGCCGACACGGGCTCGGGCAGCATCATGTCGACGATCTTCGGTCAGGTCACGACCAAGGAAAAGCAGTGCCAGTTCATGCCCACGATCGGATCGACGGTGGTGCCGTAACACACCGGCGCCGTCACTGTTTCGCCGCCTGCGAACGCGCGTGTCCCCGCACCGGGGTCACGCGCGTTCGCTTTAGTACGCCATGAACAGGATCGCGTCACGGTCGTATTCGAGGCCGGGATGAACGCTGGCGAGATGAGCCTGGGTCAGTTCGACCAGCTCGTCCTCGTCCTTGCCGACAATGGCCTCGCCGCACGGACACGTTATGTGTGTCTTCACGTTGCTGCCCTTCCCTTCTGTGCACCGACTACTTCGCCGCTTTGGCTGCCGCCTTCATCTGCTTCTTATAGGCACGCACCGCGCCCATCGACTCGGCGTCGACGATATCGGCGACGGAGATGTGCGTGCCCGCCTTGCCGAACTCGCCGGCGGCCGCGCGAGAGCCCTTCGGCGTCACGCCGTACTGCTTGCCCAGCAGCGCCAGAAAGATCTGCGCCTTGACCGCACCGAAACCGGGCAGCGCCTTGATGCGCCGCAGCAGCTCCTCGCCGTCGGGGTCACCCGAGGTCCACAAGCCCGCGGCGTCACCGTCGTAGCGGTCCACGATGATCTGGGCCAGGGTCTGGATACGTTTGGCCATCGATCCCGGAAAACGGTGTATCGCAGGTCTTTCCGAGCACAGCGCGGCGAACTTGTCCGGGTCGTACTCGGCGATCTCGTGAGCGCCGAAACCGCCCATGCGGTCCGCGATCTTCTTCGGTCCCGAAAAGGCGGTCTCGAACGGCACCTGCTGATCGAGGACCATCCCGATGAGCAGGGCCAACGGATTCTCGTCCAGCAGCGCGTCGGCCTCGGGATCTTGAGCCAGCCAAAGTTTCACCGTCAACGACCTTCCTTTCGGTGAACACCCTACGACCGAGGCCGGTTGGTGCGACAGCAACCACCGAAACCGCGCCTACGATCAGCACCCTAACCGTCGAGTTATCGTGACGTGGTGGTGGATGAGGCCCGATTGGAGCTGATGCTGGCCCGCGACGAACTGCACGCGCTCGTCACGTCCTACTGCCGCGCCGTCGACCGCGCCGACTACGAAGGCCTGCGGGAGATGTATCACCCCGACGCGACCGACTCGCACGGCTCGTTCTCGACCGGCGGTGTCGAACAGTTCATCGCGCAGTTGCAGGCCGCGCAGCCGTATGTGCGTGTCTCCCAACACAACATCACCACGACGAACTTTGTGGTCGCGGGCGAAAAGGCCCACGGTGAGGTCTACTGCCTGGTGTTTCACACCTTCGCCGGTCCCGACCACGACGTCGACGTCATCATCGGCGGCCGGTACCTGGACGAGTACACCAGGCACGACGGCCGTTGGAAGTTCAGCCGCCGCACCATCGTGGCGGACTGGGCCTACCAGAACGACCCGTCCCGACTGGACTTCGGACATCCCAGCACCCGAGGCCTGCGCGGCAAACCGGGGCGAGACGACCCCTCGATCGGCCTGTTCTGCCCATCCAGCGGCTAGGCGAATCGGGCCGTCTACCAACGAGTCTCGGGGGTCAGCCGCTCTTGCGGCGGAACTCGCGCCGGTTCCCCGCCGCGCCGTGCGCCCGGGACTGCTTGCCGGCGCCGTCCTTGTGGTCGGATCCGGTCGAGGATTTCGCCATCTTGCGGTCGAGCGCTTCGCGGAACTTGCGCTTGGTGTCCTCGTCCGACCCGGGCGGTTCAGAAGCCGCCGAAGCCTTGGACGACTGTGAACCCTGCCGGGCATTCGATGCGGCCATACGGGCAGCTTAGCCCCGGTTTGACGGGCGGGCGCGCAGGCGGCGCGGCTACCGCATGCCGGGCGGCATGCCGTACAGGTGCGAGATCGGCAACGTCAGCAGCACCCGCCGATCGGTGACCATCGCCTGCCGGTATTCGTCCCAATCGGGATGTTCGCCGGCGATGTTGCGGTACAAGGCAATCAACGCCTCCACGGTGCTGTCGCCGGGCGCGGCCGCCGGGGGGGTCAGTTCGGCGGTGCCCTCGGCGACGGCGTACGACCAGCCGTCGTCGGCGTCGACCAGGATCGACGCCCGCGGGTCCCGGCGCAGGTTGCGCGTTTTGGCGCGCGGCTCGGTGATCGACACCTGGATCGCCATGCTGCGCGGGTCGAAGTGGTAGCTCACGTTCGACAGTTGCGGTCGCCCGTCGCGCTTGATGGTGGCCAGCACCCCGAGGGAATGTCCGCTTATCAAGGCCAGCAGCTTGTCGTCGAAGACTTGGCGTCCCATGACGAAAGCCTACGTCGCGCGCCGCCCGGGCGGCCGGGATGGTCGTCCCCCGGCCGGGCTGGTGGAATCGGGGCATGACCAAGTACGCGGCGTTTCTGCGTGGCGTGAACGTCGGGGGCGTCAATCTGAAGATGGCCGAGGTGGCGGCCGCGCTGACCGACGCGGGCTTCACCGAGGTGCGAACCGTGTTGGCCAGCGGCAACGTCGTGCTGGAGTCGTCGGCCGGCGTGGCGGCGGTGCGCAGGAAGGCCGAGGCGGCGTTGCGCGAACGGTTCGGCTACGACGCCTGGGTGCTCGCCTATGACATCGGCACCGTGCGCGAGGTGGTCGACGCCTATCCGTTCGAGCGCGACGCCGACGGCTACCAGTCCTACGTCACGTTCGTCGCCGATAAGGCGGTGCTCGACGAGCTCGCCGCGCTGGGTCAGGAGGCCGGCCCGGACGAGCGGATCAGCCGCGGTGACGGCGTGGTCTACTGGCAGGTCCCCAAGGGCGGCACCCTGGACAGCACCATCGGCAAGACGATGGGCAAGGCGCGCTACAAGTCGTCGACCACGACGCGCAACCTGCGCACGCTCGACAAGGTGCTGCGCTGAGCGGTACTACCGCATGGGCTGCGCGCCAACGCTTTTCGATGCCCAACGGTAGCGCTTACTCGTCGGGCACCGATTCGATGTAGCGCAGGGCATCGGCTTTGTCCAACCCGAGTCCGCGGGCTACCCGGACGTACTCGCGCGCGGCGGCGGCCATGGCGGCGTCGGTCGGGTCGTAGCGGGCGACGAATGTGCCGAAGCGGCCGCGGGTTTCGATGATGGCGGCGGTCTCCAGCTCGCGGTAGGCGCGAGCCACGGTGTTGACCGCGACCCCGAGCTGGCCGGCCAGGTCCCGCACGGTGGGCAGGCGCGTGCCAGGCGGCAGCGCGCCCTCGCGGACCCCGTCGATCACCTGCGTCCTGAGCTGGTCGAACAACGGCTTGCCCGCCTTCACGTCGACCCGCAACCAGTCACCCAGCTCCACCCGTTCAGTATCCCCCACCTCCGGCTATCTTGGTGGGATGCGCGTAGCGGTGCTCAGCGGCGCGGGGATCTCCGCGGAAAGCGGTGTGCCGACGTTCCGCGACGACAAGAACGGGTTGTGGGCCCGCTTCGATCCCTACGAGCTGTCCAGCACGCAAGGGTGGCGCGACAACCCCCAGCGCGTCTGGGGCTGGTACCTGTGGCGACATTACCTGGTCGCCGACGTGCAACCCAATGCGGGTCATCGCGCCATCGCCGCCTGGCAGGACGACGCCCGGGTCACCGTCATCACCCAGAACGTCGACGACCTGCACGAGCGCGCCGGCAGCGGCTCCGTCCACCACCTGCACGGGAGCCTGTTCGAATTCCGTTGTGCGCGTTGCGCTGAGCCATACAGCGGCGCGCTCCCGCACATGCCCGAACCGGCGCTCGAGGTGGAGCCCCCGGTGTGTCATTGCGGCGGCCTGATCCGGCCCGACATCGTGTGGTTCGGTGAACAGTTGCCCGACGAGCCGTGGCGGCGCGCCGTCGAGGCGACCCAGTCCGCCGACGTGATGGTGGTGGTCGGGACGTCGGCGATCGTCTATCCGGCGGCCGGGCTCGCGGAGCTGGCGCTGGCGCGCGGCGCCACCGTCATCGAGGTCAATCCCGAAGTCACGCCGCTGTCGGCCAACGCCACCCTCAGCATCCGCGAGTCGGCGAGCCAGGCGTTGCCGGGACTGCTGCAGCGGCTGCCCGCCCTGCTGAACTAGGCGGGCCGGCGCGCGCGGCCCAGCAGGAGTTCGGACACCGGCATCGGCGCCCAGGCCGGCAGCGTCCACTCCCGCCGCGAGGTGTCAACTTCGAATCCCGCGTCGAGGATCGAGCGTTCGGTGTCGCGATGGGTGTGGCAGTTGCCAAACAGCCGGGGCCACAACGTCGCATCGACGAAACGCTGAAAGCGGCCCCGCGCGCCGGCACTGGCGATGTGCTCGAGGTAGCGCAGTTCCCCACCCGGTCGCAGCAACGAGTACAGGCGCCGCAGCACGGCGCCCGGGTCACGCACCGAGCACAACACCAGCGAGCACACCACCGCGTCGAACGGCTCACCGGCGCTGAGACTTTCGGCCGTCTCGCCGGAAACGATCACCCGGGCGGGGGCCGCGTCGGCGGCGGCGCGGGCCCGCGCCGCCAGCCGCGGTTCGGGCTCCACCGCGATGACCTCGTCGACCGAGGCCGGATAGTGCGGAAAGTTCGTCCCGATCCCCGCGCCGACCTCCAACACCCGGCCGGACAACCCGGCCAGGTTCTCCCGGCGCAGGACCCGGATCGCCTCGGCTTCATGGTTGGCGACGAAAGGCCAGACGCGCGCGAAGAAGGGATTGTCGACCGCCGTTGTCATACGTGTGTGAACCTTCCGACTCGGATGACGCCCAGAATAGGGTTCGGCGCCGGGACAGGCCGGACGTTAACCGATATTGGGCACCGGCTCCGCGAGCGCCGCCCCGGCGACGGGCTCGGGGGTGGGCGGGCGGGGCGCGGGGTCGACGCCTTCGCTGATCCCGAACCGATCGTGCAGCCACGCCAGGGGCCGGGGCGCCCACCAGTTCCAGCGGCCCATCACGTGCATGAAGGCCGGGACGACCACCATCCGCACCAGGGTGGCGTCGGCGAAGACGGCCAGCACCAGGCCCAGACCGAACATCCGCATGAACGAGACGTGCGCGGCGATCAGCGCGGCGAACGACATCGACATCACCAACGCGGCCGCGGTGATGACCCGACCGGTGCGGGCGACGCCGAGGGCCACGCTCTCGTCGTTGGCGGCGTGGGCCTGCTTCGGGGTGGGCCGGGCGGGCCGGGCGGCGCCGGACGCCAGCCAGTATTCGCGGATCCGGGAGAGCAGGAAGACCTCGTAATCCATCGACAGCCCGAAGGCGATGCAGAACAGCAGCACCGGCATGTTGGCGACCAATGTCCCGCTCGGCGTGG
This sequence comes from Mycobacterium sp. 5-140-3-2, assembly GCF_035666375.1. Classification (NCBI taxonomy): domain Bacteria; kingdom Bacillati; phylum Actinomycetota; class Actinomycetes; order Mycobacteriales; family Mycobacteriaceae; genus Mycobacterium; species Mycobacterium sp. 5-140-3-2. Next base: position 1,183,944 of record NZ_CP142025.1, on the reverse strand, counting down.
TGCCCAGCGCACCGAGATGGCCGTCCTGGAAGATCCACACCAGCGCGCCGAACGCCGCCGTCAACGACAGGAAGTTGCACGCGAGCGCCTTGATCGGCAGCAGCACGCTGCCGGTGAGCAGGAACAGCAGCACGAAGGTGATCGCGGCCATCAGCCCGAGGACGAGCGGAAGCCGTTCGGTCACGGCGTCGACGCTGTCGCGGTTGACCTGCGCCACCCCGCCCATCTCGACGGCCCGCCCGGCCGGTCCGGGGACGTCGTGCAACCGTGCGAGCTGGGCGTCGTTCGCCGCGGAGAACAGCGGCGCCGTGCTGCTGACGGTCAAAAAGGCGCTGCCCTGGGCCAGCCCGGTCGCCCCGGCCGGTGGCCCCACCCGATTTCCGCCCGTGAAGGTGCCCCCGGGCGCGGACACGGCCGCCACGTCGGGCACGCGTGAGAGCGCGGCGGCGTAGCTGTCGAAATCCCCGGGATTCAGGCCGGAGGCATCGGGGACGACGACGGGCACCGACGTCGCGGAATCGTCGGCGAAGTCGTTGCGCAACCGGTCGCCGACCTGGTGCGCCGACGCCGAGCGCGGCAGCACCCGGTCGTCGGGGAACCCCCACTTCACCGAGAAGAACGGCAGCCCGAGCAGCAGGAGCAGGCCGACGACGGCCAGGCCGACCGGCGCCCAGCGGCGCATCACGAACTTGCTCGACCGATACCAGAACAGTTGCTCGACGGGCTTTGGCGCCGGCTCGGGTCGCCGCAGCATCCGCCGCAAGAACCGGCGCACATTGAACGCGTCCAGCCGGTCGCCCAACAGCACGATCGCGGCGGGGGTGATCACGATCGAGGCGGTGGCGACGAAGGCGACCGTGGCCACCCCGGCGTAGGCGAACGACTTGAGGAAGTACATCGGGAAGGCCACCGTCGCCGACATCGACAGCGCCACGGTGACCGCGGAGAACAGCACCGTGCGGCCGGAGGTGGCCATCGTCCGGATCAGCGCCTGGTCGCGGTCGTGGCCCTCGGCCAGTTCGTCGCGGTAGCGGCTGACGATGAGCAGCGTGTAGTCGATGGCCAGGGCCAGGCCCAGGGCGGTGCTGAGGTTGAGGGCGAAGATCGACACCTCGGTGGTGAAAGTGATCAGCCGCAACACCGACATCGAGCCGACGACGGCCAGCGCGCCCAGCGCCATCGGCAACGCGGCGGCCAGCAGCCCACCGAACACCCAGATCAGCACCACGAAGCTCAGCGGCAGCGCGATCATTTCCATCACCAGCAGGTCGTCCTGGTTCTGCTTGTTGATCTGGGCGTACTGCATGGCCGCGCCGCCGGCGCGGACGGTCACCCCGTCGCGGTCGTGGACGAACTGGTCCGACAGGGTCTGCGCGTTGTTCTGGACGAAGTTTTCGCCGCCTTTGAGGTTGACCACGATGAGGCCCGACTTGCCGTCGCGGCTCACGAGATCGGCTGGGGCCGCGCCGGTCCACGGCGAGGACACGTTGTAGACCAGCGGGGACCCTTGGAGTTGGTGGACGAGGTCGGTGCCCACCGCGCGGGCCTGTTCGCTGTTGGTGCCGCCGGGGGCCGTCACCAGGATCAGCATCTGCTGACCGCTCTGCCCGAACTTGTCGGTCAACACGGCGATGGCGCGGGCGGACTCCGAGTCCGGATCCTGGAAGCCGCCGGGAGACAAGCTCTTGGCGACGGGAACGCCGAAGACGGCGGCGGCGATGAAAACCAGCACCCCGATCGCGATGATCCGGCGCGGCGCCGCGATAGCGACTCGGGCGATTTTCTGCAGCATTGTGAGCCCTTCCGCTGCCGGTGCCCCGTTGCGCTGGCGGCTGGCTAGTCCGCGACAACGTAACAAACGCTAATGTCCACGCGTCGAACAGTGTTGTCCTTAAGCACGCAGGCGGGCGGGTGGATCGTTCAACGCCGCATTTTTTAAACCGGTAGAACGGTAAGAGTCCGGCCAGAAAATTGTGTCGCAAATAAGCAGCTCAGGGCGCAAATCCCAGCGGAAATGACGGCCACCCTACCCGCGGGTAAATTGCCACCATTTTCCGAATCGTGACTCAAAGTTTCCTTAAGGGTGGCCCATACGCTCAGTGTCATGTGGATCGACGACACAAGTGCCGACGTCATCAAGGTCGACTTCGAGGCCCTCTACCACGGCGACGTGCTGGTGGAAGGCGAGACCTCGGAGCAGTTCGACGAACTGCAAGCGGCGAGCTGAGGCAGACCATGAGCATGCTCGCACGGCTGTTAATGGCCGAACCCTCCGTCAGTCGGTGGTTCCGCAAGTAACCATCGATCGTGGTCATCACGAAAGCCCCCCGCCGACGCGGGGGGCTTTCGTTTTGTCCGACGGCGGCACGCGCCTAGCGCGGCGCCATGCGAATGGCGCCGTCCAGGCGGATGACCTCGCCGTTGAGCATCGGGTTCTCGACGATGTGCACGGCCAGCGCGCCGTACTCGTCGGGGTCGCCCAGCCGGGCCGGGTGCGGCACCTGCTTGCCCAGCGAGGCCTGCGCCTCCTCGGGCAGCGAACCCAAAAGCGGGGTCTTGAACAGCCCGGGCGCGATGGTCACCACGCGGATGAGCTCGCGCGAGAGGTCGCGGGCGATCGGCAGCGTCATGCCGACCACGCCGCCCTTGGATGCCGAGTAGGCGGCCTGGCCGATCTGGCCCTCGAACGCCGCGACGGAGGCGGTGTTGATGATGACGCCCCGTTCCTCACCGAGCGGCTCGGTCCTGGCGATGCGCTCGGCGGCCAGTCGCAGCACGTTGAAGGTGCCGATCAGGTTGACGCCGATGACCTTCTTGAACCCGTCCAGCGGGAACGGGCCGTCCTTGGACAGCGTCTTGATGGCGTTGCCGATGCCGGCGCAGTTGACGTTGATGCGCAGCGTGCCCATCGACTCCGCGGCGTCCAAGGCCTTGCCGACGGCGGCCTCGTCGGTGACGTCGGCCTCGACGAAGCGGGCGCGCTCGCCCAGCTCGCGGACGGCGTCCTCGCCACGCAGGTCGATCACCACCACCTGGGCGCCCCGGTCGAGTAGCCGCTTGGTGGTGGCCAGGCCCAGCCCTGAGGCGCCCCCGGTGACGACGGCGACGGCGTCTTTGATCTCCATGCGAGTCCTTCCCTGATTTCCTGGATTCCAGCCAACTGGTTGGTTGGGACTATACCCAGTCGTTGAGTACGGCTTCGGCGTCGGCCACCGGCGTCGCGGGGCGCGGTGTCTCGGGCGCCGTGCGGGAGAACCTTGGCGCCGGCCGCGGCTGCAGGCCGCCGTCGACCTCGTAGAAGGTGTCCCGCTCGGTGATGTGCGGCTCGGTCTGCACCTCGCCGAAGGCCAGCACCGGCGTCACGCACGCGTCGGAGTCGGCGAACACCTTGGCCCAGTGGTCGCGGTCCTGGCTGGCGAATTTCTCGGTCAGCACCGCCCGCAGTTCCGGCCAGCGGCCGACGTCGTTCTGCCCGGGCAGGTCCGCGCCGTCCAGCCCCAGCCCGGCGAGCATGGCGGCGTAGAACTGCGGCTCGATGGCGCCGACCGCGACGCAGCGCCCGTCGGCGCATTCGTAGGTGTCGTAATACGGGGCGCCGCCGTCGAGCAGGTTGGTGCCGCGCGCGTCGGTCCACATGCCCGACGAGCGCATCTGCCACATCATCTGGACCAGCACGCTCGAGCCGTCCACCATCGCCGCGTCGACGACCTGCCCCTTGCCGGACGTCTGCCGCTCCCACAGCGCCGACAGGATGCCCAGCAGCAGGAACATCGAGCCGCCGCCGAAGTCCCCGACGAGGTTCAGCGGCGGGACGGGCCGTTCGTTCACCCGGCCGATGGAGTGCAGGATGCCGTTGAGCGAGATGTAGTTGATGTCGTGGCCGGCCTGCTGGCTGCGCGGGCCGGTCTGACCCCAGCCGGTCATCCGCGCGTAGACGAGGCGGTCGTTGACCTTCGCGCAGTCCTCGGGGCCGAGGCCGAGCCGCTCGGTGACGCCTGGGCGGTAGCCCTCGATCAGCACATCGGCCTTGGCGATCAGTTTGAGGACGAGACCGCGGCCTTCGTCGGACTTCAGATCGGCGGTCACCACGCGGCGGTTGCGCATCATGGCGTCCTTGGCGACACCCCCGGGGCCCGAGGAGGGACGATCGATGCGCACCACGTCGGCACCCAGATCCCCCAGGATCATCGCGGCGTGTGGGCCCGGCCCGATGCCGGCCAACTCGACGACACGCAACCCCTTCAACGGTCCAGCCATGATCCACCGACCTTTCGTCCGCTCTGACGACTCCGACCGTTCGTGCTCAAACAACCGGTCGTTCGACATCTTCGCAGCCGTGCCCGTGGCCCGCGCAGCCCGGTCACTTATGGTGAGCCCATGCCTTCATCCGCGATCGCCACCCTCGCCCCCGTCGCCGGCCTCGACGTCACGCTGTCCGGCGGCGTGTTCTCGGTGACCATCAACCGGCCCGACAGCCTGAATTCCCTGACCATTCCGGTGATCACCGGGATCGCCGACGCGATGGAGTACGCGGCGACCGACCCCGAGGTCAAGGTGGTGCGGCTCGGCGGCGCCGGACGCGGCTTCAGCTCCGGTGCGGGCATCAGCGCCGACGACGTGTCCGACGGGGGCGGCGTCCCGCCGGACGAGATCATCCTCGAGATCAACCGGCTGGTGCGCGCGATCGCCGCGCTGCCCCACCCGGTGGTCGCGGTCGTCCAGGGCCCCGCCGCCGGGGTGGGCGTTTCCATCGCCCTGGCCTGTGACGTCGTATTGGCTTCGGAGAGCGCGTTTTTCATGCTCGCCTTCACCAAGATCGGCTTGATGCCCGACGGCGGCGCGTCGGCGTTGATCGCGGCCGCGATCGGGCGGATCCGGGCCATGCAGATGGCCTTGCTGCCCGAACGGTTGACCGCCGCCGACGCGTTGTCCTGGGGGCTGGTCACCGCGGTCTATCCGGCCGACGACTTCGAGGCCGAGGTGGACAAGGTGATCGCACGGTTGTTGGGCGGCCCAACCGTCGCCTTCGCCAAGACCAAGCTGGCGATCAACGCGGCCACGCTCACCGAACTGGATCCAGCCCTGCAGCGGGAGTTCGACGGGCAGTCGGTGCTGCTGAAGTCCCCCGACTTCGTCGAGGGCGCCACGGCCTTCCAACAGCGCCGCACGCCCAACTTCACCGACCGCTGACGGCCGTCGCGCCCACCCGCCGCGACGCTTGAGCCCGCGCCGATGCGGTAACCCTCTCGTCAGGAGAACGACGGCTGACGAGCGGAGAATCGATGCCCGAACAGGTGCGGTGCCTGGTGACCGGAGCGACCGGCTACATCGGCGGGCGCCTGGTGCCCCGGCTGCTGGACGCGGGACATCACGTTCGGGCCTTGGCGCGCAACCCGGACAAGCTGGCCGAGGTGCCGTGGCGGCAAGGGGCGGAGGTCGCGCGCGGCGACCTCGGTGACGTCGATTCGCTCATCGCCGCCTGCGACGGGATCGACGTGGTGTACTACCTGGTCCACTCGATGGGAACGTCGAAGGACTTCGCCGCCGAGGAGACCCGCGCCGCCCGCAATGTCGTGACGGCCGCCCGGCGCACCGGGGTGCGCCGGATCGTCTACCTCAGTGGCTTGCATCCCGAAAACGCTGATCTCTCACCGCATCTCGCGTCGCGCAAGGCCGTCGGCGAGGCCCTCATCGACTCCGGCGTCGAGACCGTGGTGCTGCAGGCCGGGGTGGTCATCGGGTCGGGGTCGGCGTCGTTCGAGATGATCCGGCACCTCACCGACCGGTTGCCGGTGATGACCACACCGAAGTGGGTGCACAACCGGATCCAGCCGATCGCGGTGCGCGACGTGCTGCACTACCTGGCCGCCGCGGCGACCACCCCGGTCCCGAAGTCGCGGACCTGGGACATCGGTGGCCCCGACGTGTTGGAGTACGGCGACATGATGCGCGTCTACGCCGAGGTCGCCGGGCTGGGCAACCGCTACCTGTTCGTGCTGCCGTTTCTCACCCCGGCGATCGCCAGCCTGTGGGTGGGTCTGGTGACCCCGATCCCGTCCGGCCTGGCCCGGCCGCTGGTCGAGTCGCTGGAATGCGATGCGGTGACCCGTGATTCCGACATCGACGACATCATCGCCCCGCCGCCGGGCGGGCTCACCGGATACCGCCGCGCGGTCGAGTTGGCGCTGCGGCGAGCCGCCCGCGGCGTCCCCGAGACCAGCTGGTCCTCGCTGCGGTCCGAGCCGGCCGAGCCGTTGCCCAGCGACCCCGACTGGGCCGGTGAGATCGTCTACACCGACGTGCGGACCGCGATCGCCGGCGCCGCACCCGGTGACGTGTGGTCGGCGGCCCGCGCCGCGGCAACCGCCCGCCGGTGGCAGCGACGCCTACCGCTTAGCGGCTGGACGGTCGAGGAAAGCGATCCCGGCGTCGGCCTGCGGCTGCACTCCACGCCGAGTCGAGTGGGCCGGGCCTGGCTGGAGATCACGACGCGGCCGCACGACGGCGGCGCCAGCCGGTACACGCAACGGCTGATCTTCGTGCCGCGCGGCGTCCTCGGCCGGATGTACCGGCGCACGGTGTGGCCGTTGCGCGTCGCGGCGCTGCGGGGCCTGGCGCGCGAGGTCGTCACGCCGGGGTGACTCAGACCCCGAACATCGGCGGCAGGACCAGCACCATGATCAGCCCCCAGCCGACGTGGGTCAGCACCGGCGCCAGCACGCCGCCGCTGGCCCGGCGCTCCAGCGCGCACACCGTCCCGAGGATGATCGCGGCGAATCCCAGCATGGGGTTGCCGCTGGCCATGGTGGCGGCGGTGTAGAGCAGCGTGGAGATCAGCACCGGGTGATAGCGGCCCAGCGCGGTGTAAAGCGCGCCGCGGAAGAACAGCTCCTCGGCGACGCCGTTGATGACGGTGATCAGCACGACCAGCAGGAAGGACCCCTGATGGGCGAAGAGCAGGACCCGGGTGATCAGGTCGGAGACGGCCGGGATCTCTCGGGCGATCAGCCCACCCACCACGAACGCGCCAGCGACGAGCAGGCCGACGGTCGTCCCGGTGATGACCGGCCGCTGGTTGCGGCCCCGCCAGCAGATGCCGCCCAGGTGCAGCGGGCCGGAGACCAACGCGCCCGCGGTCCACACCGCCGCGAGCGCCAGCGTCAGCCAGTAGAAGCTGGCCTCCCCCGGATGGCGCCGCAACGAATACCCCAGCACCGCCGCGCCGACCACCAGCGTGATCGCGACGATGACGCGGCGCCGCCGCACGACGGACGGCGATTCATGATGGGGCACAGCAACATTGGTGATCGCGCGCCGCAACTCGGCGAAGACGCTGCTGTGGTAGGGGGCCGTTGACTGGCTCATGCGGGACGCACCTTCGGGGTCAGGGCGATCAAAATGTCGAGGCCGGTGCGAAGCGCTCCGGCAACCGGACCGGGGACCCTGTTCACCAGCCCCAGGGTCGGCCGCGCGATGGACGGTGTGACGCGCTGGGCGAGTTGGCGGAGGCGCCGCGCGTCGCCACCGGCCCAGGCGGCGTCGGTGTTGGCGAGGTCGTGCGGATCGGCCAGGGCGTTGACCGGGCGCGGCCGCTGATTGGAGAGGCCGCGCAGCGCCAGCGCGATGGCGTCGTCGATCCCGAGCAGGCCGCCGGGCGGATCGGGTACCCGGTCGCGCAGGTCGCTGACCGACGCCACCATCGGGTGGTCCAGCGACTCGACCAGGTCCCCAGCCAGGCCCGGGGGCACCGGCAGGGCGACGCCGGTGATCAGCGAGGCCAGCCCCGTGTCGACCCTGCCGACCGGCAAGCCGGTGTGCCAGCGCCCGGAAATACGGGCGTAGGTCTTCAGCAGCCGCCGGTAGGAGGTGGTGTCGGGCCCCGAGATGTCGTAGGCCCCCGCAGGCACCCGGTCACGATCGGCCGCGGCGACGAGATAGTGCAGGACGTCGCGGATCGAGATCGGGTCGATCGGGTTGTCCATCCAGCTCGGGATCGGGATGACCGGGAAGCGGTCCCCCACGTAGCGCATCATCTCGAACGACGTCGAGCCGGCGCCGATGATCATCGCCGCGCCAAGCCACACCAGCTCCGGGCCGTCGGGGACAGCGAGCGCCTCGGCCACCTCGGCCCGGCTGGTCAGGTGCTCGGATAACGCCTCGTCGGCGGGCACGAAGCCGCCCAGGTAGACGATGCGGCGCACCCCCGCGTCGCGGGCCGCGGTCGCGAGGTTGGCGGCCGCGGACTTGTCCGCGTCGCGGAAACCGGGCTGACCGATGGCGTGCACCAGGTAATACACCACGTCAATGGGGTCGCAGCCGGCGAAGGCCGCCCGCAGCGACTCCGGGTCGGCGGCGTCGAGGGTCACCGGTGTGATGTCGTCGAACCAGCCGAAGCGCTTGAGCCGCAACGGGTTTCGCGTGGCGGCCACCACCTGGTGCCGGTTTTCCAGCAGCGCCGTGACCAGCCGTGATCCCACATAGCCGGTGGCACCGGTGACCAGAACCCGCATACCCCGACCCTAGCCCGACGATCTGGCCCGTGGCCCGCGCGACGCAAAGACGAATTTGAACCGGTGCGGCACCGGCACCGTGACCGGGGGCATGAAGAAGTTCACTGGGGGCGCCGCGGACACCGCGGTGAAATATCCGTCCATCGCCGGCGTGGCGGTGAAGTTCCCGCCCAATCGCTACACCCAACACGAGGCCATCCGCGCGCTGACCGACATCGCCGGCCCCGATTTCCGCCGGTTCGGCGGCAGCAGCGGGGTCGAGTTCCGCAACACCGCCTTGCGGCTGCCCCGCTACCGCGAGCTGAGCGGCTTCACCGAGGCCAACGACGCCTACCTCGACGTCGCGCTCGAGCTCGGCGAGCAGGCGCTGGTGGCGGCCCTGGACGAGGCCAAGGTCAAGCCGTCGGAGCTCGACATCGTGTTTTCCACGACGGTCACCGGGCTCGCCGTGCCGACGCTGGAGGCGCGCTTGGCGACGCGGGTCGGGCTGCGGCCCGACGTCAAACGCGTCCCGCTGTTCGGGCTGGGCTGCGTCGCCGGCGCGGCCGGGGTGGCGCGCATGCACGACTATTTACGTGCCTTCCCCGACCACACGGCCGCGCTGCTCGCGGTCGAACTGTGCTCGCTGACCATCCAGCGCGACGACACGTCCGTCGCCAACCTGGTCGCCACCAGCCTCTTCGGCGACGGCGCGGCCGTGGTGATCAGCGAGGGCGCCCAACGCACCGGCGCCGAACACACCGGACCCCGGGTGCTGGCCACCCGCAGCCGGATCTATCCCGACACCGAAGACGTCATGGGCTGGAAGATCGGCGGCGACGGATTCCGCATCGTGCTGTCCGCCGACATCGCCACCATCGCCGAGAAATACCTGGGCGACGACGTCCGCGATTTCCTCGCCGACTACGGTTTGCGCCCCCGCGACGTGACGACCTGGGTGTGCCACCCGGGCGGCCCGCGGGTGATCGAGGCCGTCGAGCACGTGTTGGACCTGCCCGCGGACGCCCTGGACCGCACCCGAAAGTCGTTGCGCGAGAACGGCAATCTGTCGTCGGTCTCGGTGCTCGACGTGCTCGCGGCCAACATGGCCGATCCGCCGGCGCCGGGCTCGATCGGCCTGATGATCGCGATGGGGCCGGCGTTCTGCTCCGAACTGGTGCTGCTGGCCTGGTAGCGCTGGTAAAGACTGTAGCCATGTATTACCTGCTGGTGCTGGCCGTCGGGGTCGAGCGCGTCGCCGAGCTGGTGGTGTCCACCCGCAACGCGCGATGGTCGTTTACCCAGGGCGCCAAAGAATTTGGCCGATCGCACTATCCGGTGATGGTGGTCATCCACACCGGGCTGCTGGTCGGTTGCCTCGTCGAACCGTGGGCGCTGCACCGGCCGTTCATTCCGTGGCTGGGCTGGCCGATGCTGGCGGTGGTGGCGGCCAGCCAGGCGCTGCGCTGGTGGTGCATCGCGACGCTGGGGCGGCGGTGGAACACCCGGGTGATCGTGCTGCCGCAGGCCCCGCTGGTGCGACGGGGTCCCTACCGCTGGCTGCACCATCCGAACTATGTTGCAGTGGTGGCTGAGGGGTTGGCATTGCCGCTGGTGCACACGGCGTGGCTGACCGCGGCCATCTTCACGCTGGCCAACGCCGCGTTGCTCGGGGTGCGGCTGCGGGTGGAGAACTCGGCTCTGGGTTACACATGAGCGATTACGACGCGGACCTGCTGATCGTCGGCGGCGGCCCCGGCGGCCTGGCCACGGCGTTACACGCTCGACGCCTTGGACTTTCGGTGATCGTGGCCGAGCCGCGCGAGAGCCCCATCGACAAGGCGTGCGGTGAGGGGCTGATGCCCGGCGGCCTGGCCGAGCTCACCGCGCTGGGCGTCGACCCGGCCGGCATGCCGTTCCATGGCATCGCCTATGTGAGCGAACGGCGGCGGGCCCAGGCGCGGTTTCGCGGCGGGCCGGGGCGCGGCGTGCGTCGCACCACGCTGCACGCGGCGCTGGCCGCGCGCGCCAAAGAGCAAGACACCGACTGGATCCGAGCGCGGGTGACCGGTGTCCGGCAGGACGCGCACGGCGTCTCGGCCGCGGGGGTGCGCGCGAAATGGTTGGTGGCGGCCGACGGCCTGCATTCACAGGTCCGGCGGGACGTCGGCATCGCGACGACGGCGGGAACGCCGCGACGCTACGGCGTGCGTTGGCACTACCGGGTGCCGGCGTGGACCGATTTCGTCGAGGTGCACTGGTCGCGCTGGGGCGAGGCGTACGTGACGCCGGTTGAGCCCGACCTGGTCGGGGTGGCGATTCTGTCCCGCGGGCGGCCCGACCTGGCCTGGTTTCCGCGGCTGGCCCGGCAGCTGGAGGGCGCGAGCCGCGGGCAGCCGCGCGGCTGCGGCCCGCTCCGCCAGGTGGTCTCGCGGCGCGTCGCGGGCCGCGTCCTGCTGGTCGGCGACGCCGCCGGTTACGAGGACGCCCTGACCGGCGAGGGCATCAGTCTGGCACTCAAGCAGGCCGCCGCGGCCGTCGATGCCATCGCCGCCGAGGCGCCCGCGTCCTACGAGCAGGCCTGGCACCGGATCACCCGCGACTACCGGCTGCTCACCCGCGGGCTGGTGCTGGCCAGCACGCCGCCCGCGGTGCGCCGCGCCGTCGTGCCGGCGTGCACGCTGCTACCGGGGGTGTTCCGCCGCGGGGTGAACGTCCTGGCGCACTAGCCCGCCTAGCAGCGCGTTACCGCGCCTTCCAGACCGGCTCCCGCTTCTCGGCGAACGCCAGCGGCCCCTCCTTGGCGTCCTCGGATTTGAGCAAAACCCGCATCTCGCGCACGGTGCGGTCCCAACCCGGCTCGTCGCCGACGACGACCCCGTCGTCGACGCCGTAGGCGACCCGCTTGCTGGCCTGCACCGACAGCGGCGCGTTGACGGTGACCCGCGCCGCCAGCGCCAGCGCTGCGTCCAGCACCGAGCCCTGCGGGGCGACCTCGTTGATCAGCCCCCACTCGCAAGCGGCGGCCGCGGTGAGCGGCTCGCCGGTCAGCAGCAGTTGCATCGCCACCTTGCGCGGCAGCTGCTGCGCGATGCGGAAAACGCCACCGGCGGCGGCGATCAGCCCACGCTTGACCTCGGGGAGCCCGAACTGGGCCCGCTCGTCGGCCACCACCAGGTCACTGGCCAACGCCAGCTCGGTGCCGCCGCCCAACGCGGTCCCGTTCACCGCCGCGATGGTCGGCTTGTCGATGAAGTGGTGCACGTAGCCGGCGAAGCCCCATTCGGGATGGTCGGGGTGATACAGGTTTTCGCGGCGCGCGATCGCCTTGAGGTCGGCACCGGCGCAGAACGACTTGTCGCCCGCGCCGGTGAGCACCACCGCCCGCACCTCGGGGTCGTGTTGCGCCGCTTCCAGCGCATCCCCGACACCGATGCTGACCGCGGCGTTGACCGCGTTGCGGGCCTCCGGCCGGTTGATGGTTATCACCATCACGTTGCCCCGGCGTTCGGCCAGGGCGCCCGGCTCCTGGGTCACAACAGTTCCACGATGGTGGCGTTGGCCTGGCCGCCACCCTCGCACATGGTCTGCAGACCGTAGCGAATTCCCTTGTCCCGCATGTGATACAGCAGGGTGGTCATGATCCGGGCGCCGGATCCGCCGAGCGGGTGGCCCAGCGCGATGGCGCCGCCGTTGGGGTTGAGCTTCTTCTCGTCGGCGCCGATGTCCTTGAGCCACGCCAGCGGGACCGGCGCGAACGCCTCGTTGACCTCGTAGGCGCCGATGTCGTCGATGGACAGCCCCGATTTCTTCAGCACCTTCTGCGTCGCCGGGATGGGGGCGGTCAGCATGATCACCGGGTCGGCCCCGGCTAGCGAAGCGGTGTGCACCTTGGCGATCGGCTTGAGGCCCAGCTCCTTGGCCTTCTCGGCCGACATGAAAAGCAGCGCCGCCGAACCGTCGGAGATCTGCGACGAGTTGCCGGCGTGGATCACGCCGTCCTCCTTGAACGCCGGCTTCAGCGAGGCCATCTTCTCCATCGGCGTGCCGCGGCGGATGCCCTCGTCCTTGAGGACCACATTGCCGTCCTGATCCTTGATGCCGACAATCTGATCGTCGAAGGCACCGGAATCCTGTGCGGCCGCGGCCTTTTCGTGCGAGGCCAACGAGAACTCGTCGAGCGCCGTGCGGTCGAAGCCCCACTTCTCGGCGATCATTTCCGCCCCGATGCCCTGGTTGGGGATCTGGCCCTGGTAGCGGTCCAGGAACGCCTGCGAGTACGGCCGCCCGCCGTTGGCCAGCGACGCCCCCATCGGGGTGCGCGACATCGACTCGACGCCGCCGGCGACGACGACGTCGTAGTGCCCGGCGATCACCCCGGCGGCCGCGAAGTGGATCGACTGCTGGCTCGACCCGCACTGACGGTCGACGGTCACGCCGGGGACGGTCTCGGGCCACCCGGCGGTCAGCAGCGCGGTGCGGCCGATGTCGAGAGCCTGCTCCCCGGCCTGCATGACGCAGCCCCAGATGACGTCGTCGACGATGCCCGGGTCGACGCCGGCCTTGTCCACCAGGCCGTTGAGCACCTGCGCGGACAGATCCGCCGGGTGCACCCCGGACAATCCGCCGTTGCGCTTCCCGATCGGTGAACGCACTGCCTCGACGATGACGGCTTCAGCCATGGTCTTGTCTCCTTTGACACGTGGACTTCGAAAAACGAGTGAGTCTTGCCTCGATTGTCAACCAAGGGGTTGGGAGGGCGAGGGCCGGGGGTTGGTTTTAGGCCAGCCGCCGACGTCAACGCCCACGAACCAGAATTTTGTTCTCATCGCAGGCGGTGCGGGGCAATAATGGTCGAGTGAAGCGGCTCAACGGTATGGACGCGATGCTGTTGTACAGCGAGACGCCGAACCTGCACACGCACACGATGAAGATCGCAATCGTCGATGCCGCCGACTTTGACGGTGAGCTGAGCTTCGACCTGTTCCGGCACACGCTGCGTCGGCGCTTGCATCGGCTGGATCCGTTGCGCTACAAGCTGATCGAAATCCCATGGCGGTTGCATCATCCGATGTGGCTGCAAAACTGCGACGTCGACATGGACTATCATGTGCGGCGCGTTGCGGTGCCCGCCCCGGGTGGGCGCCGCGAGCTTGACGAGGTGATCGGGCAGATCGCCAGTATTCCACTGGATCGCGACCGTCCATTGTGGGAGTTCCACTTCGCCGAAGGCATGGCCGATCACAAATTCGCGATCATCGGCAAGATTCACCACGCCTTGGCCGACGGCGTCGCCTCCGCCAATCTGCTGGCCAGGATCATGGACTTGCCCGGTCCAGTGCAGGACGACCGCGACACTGACACAACGTGCGCTACGCCCTCAACCGCGCAGCTGCTGCGCGCCGCCGCGGAGGATCACGCCCGGCAGGCCGCCGGGTTACCCGGGGTGCTCACCGAGGCGCTCGCCGCGACGCGACGGCTGCGACGACGCGCACGGCAGCGCAGTAGGCAGCCGGACCTTGCCCGCATCTTGCATGCGCCGCCGACGTTCATCAACCACAAGGTCTCTCCTGCAAGGACTTTCGCCACCGCCACCCTATCTTTGGCTCAGGTTAAAGAGACGGGTAAACAGTTGCAGATCACCATCAACGACATGGTAATGGCAATCGCCGCGGGCGCGTTGCGCGAACTGCTCTTGCGCTATGACGGCACGGCGGACCAACCACTGGTAGCTTCGGTCCCGGCCACGACGGACAGGTCACCACAGCGGATCAGCGGCAACGAGCTGGGTGGCATGGCGGTGTCGCTGCCGACGCACATCGCCGATCCGCTAGAGCGGGTGCGGCTGACGACGATCAGCACTGCAATCGCCAAGGAGAACAACGAGCTGTTCGGCCCCGAGCTGTATGGCAGATTGATCAGCTACCTGCCGGGCGCCGCAGCCCCGCTTGCGTTCAGATGGCTGGCCCGGCGAAACACCCGAAACAGGCTGTTCAACATCCCGATTTCCAATGTGATGGGGCCTCGTGAACGCGGCCGTTTCGCAGGCGCCCCGGTCAGCGAGATATATTCGGCGGGTCCGCTCATCACCGCCTGCGCCATCAATATCACCGTATGGAGCTACGTCGATCAGCTCAACGTATCAGCAATCGCCGACGACCGCACCCTGCGCGATACCCATGAACTCACCGACGCCATGGTCAGCGCGTTCTGCGAAATTCGAACTGCTGCAGGCTTTCCCGATGACATAGCCGTCGTGCAGAGCGCCATGCCGCCCGCCGCTGTCAAGTCGACGGGCTAGCACAGTTCCGTCGAACTGGCCCTACCCCAGAACCGGGAAGCGCCGCTCGCGGGCCAGCCCGTCCAGGGCCTGCTGCATCGCCGCGCGGACGTGCTCGTCGACCTCGACGGCGTCAGGCGTGTCCCCGAATTGGGTGACGACATCGATCGGTTCCAAGACCTGGCTGACGATTTTCGTGGGCAGCGGCAGATTGGGCGGCATGATCATGCTCAGCCCGAACGGCAAACCCACCGTGACGGGCAGAATGTCGGATCGCCAGCGCGACAGGCCAAGGCGCTTCGCCAGCCATGTGCCCCGCGTGAGGAACAATTGCCCCTCCTGCCCGCCGATCGAGACCACCGGCACGATCGGCACCTGCGCCTCGATCGCCGCCCTGACGTATCCGGTCCGGCCGTTGAAATCGATGACGTTCTCCGCCACCGTCGGTCGATAGGCGTCGTAAATCCCGCCCGGAAACACCAGCACCACACCACCGGCCCGAAGGGCCCGCGCGGCGTTTTTCGAGTTGGCACGAATGAGGCCAAGGCGAGCCAGCCATCCCGCCACCGGCCCTGCGAACATCCCGTCGTGACCGAGGGTGTACAGCGGACGCTTGTAGCCAAACTTGCGATAGAACGCCGCGCCGAAGATCAGCACGTCGGGCGTGAGTATGCCGCCCGAGTGGTTGCCGACGACCAGGGCACCGCCTTCAGGCGGCATCGATTCCAGCCCCCGCACTTCGAAGCGAAACCAGCGCCGCGCCAATGGTTCCGTCGCGGCGAGAAAGCGCTGGGTGAAGCCGGGATCCCACCCGCCGAAATCATGGACACTCACGGAATCGGGGTGAATTCGAGGTGCAGCTCGGACAGACCTCGCATCTGCCAAGTCGGGTCGTAGGTGTAACGACGGGCGTCCGTCGGCCCGTGCTTCGCCTCCGCAATGGTGATGTCCGCCATCCGGTCGAGTATGCGATTCAGCGAGATCCGTCCCTCGGCGCGGGCCAGCGGCGCGCCCGGGCACGAATGATTGCCACGACCGAAGGCCACATGCTCGCGCACATTCGGCCGGTCGATGAGAAACGCATCGGGTCGCTCGAACTTTCGTGCATCCCGGTTGCTCGCACCGGGCAGCAGCATCACGGTGCTCCCTGCCGGCACGTCGATGCCACCGATCGAGGTCGTCGTGCGTGCCATCCGGAAGTGGCATTTGACCGGACTTTCCATACGCAGCGTCTCTTCGACGAAATTCGATATCCGGCTGCGGTCTTCGCGGAGCAGCTTTTGCAAGTCCGGGTTCTCGGCGAGGATGCGGACGCCAAAGCTGAGTAGCTTGGTCGTGGTTTCCTGGCCGGCCGCGAACAGAAACGTCGCCAGCCGGACCACGTCGATGACTTCCGGTATCGAGCCGTCGGGATACTTCGCCTGGGACAGCTCGGTCAACACGTCTTCGCGTGGTTGTCGGCGTCGTTCTGTGATGTGGGTGGTGAACTTCTCGTCGAGGTATTCCAGCGGATTGTGCGCGCGGGTCATCGAGTCGTCCTCGACCCCACCGGAGAACTTGCCGGAAAACACGTCCCGAAACTCTTCGTGGTCCTCGACTGGAACCCCCAGGAGGTCGGCGATCACCAGGCCGGAGAACGGTCGCGCGTACTCGTCGAGGAATTCACAACTCCCGCGTGACAGGAACTCGTCGAGCTGCTGATCGGCGAGTCGCCACATGAAGTCTTCATTTTCCTTGAGCCGCTTGGGCGTTAGCAGGCGACTGAGCAGACCCCGCGTCCGGGCGTGCTCCGGTGGGTCTTGAGTCACGATGTGTTCGCTCATTGGGATCTGCGAGCGATATTGTTCGATCAAGTGACCGATGTCGTCGCCTTCGGGCTCGAAAGGCAATCCCGCAAACGGGCCAGCGACCGAGACGCACGACGAGAACGCCGGATCTTTGTAGACCGCGAGCGCCTCGGAGTGTCCCGTTACCGCCATCACGCCCTGCTCGGGTCGCTCCAACACCGGGCAACGCGCGCGCAGGTCGTCGAAGTAGGGGTACGGGTCAGGAATCAGGGATAGGTCAGTGAAGAAATCGACCGATTCGAGATCACTCAACAGGACTCCTAGGCATCCAGGTAACCGCACCACCAGCGTGAACCCGGGCGACGCGACTTCACCTGCCAATCTAGGGCTGAACAAATATTAGGTCAAGCTTTGCGGCGAGGGTCACCGGACTGCACCGACAACCGCGAGACAAGTATCGGCAGGCCGGGCCCGTCGAGCATGCCTAGGAGCGCAGTGCGGCCGGTGACAGCCAGCATCAGAGCGGCGACCGGTCCGCGGATTTCCGCACCGCTGCCCCAAGCCCAGTCAATATCACCGGCGCACAGGCGGATTCCGCGTAATCGCCCGAGGGGAACGAAGCCGAACGGCCACCGGCCGGTCAAGAAGTCCATGGCCAATGCTGCTCGCTGCGGATCGGGTTGGAAGGGCAGTCCGAGTGGGATCCGGATGTCAGCGCTATGCACCAAGACATCCGCCAGTGGGTCCAGCGGTCCGAATAGTGGCGGATCGATCCGGCGATCCGCGCACTCGCGCAGACTGGCTACGATCTCAGCGGCCGGCAATTCGCCACGGCGGCGGGCCAATTCGTCGATCGCGCGAGCCATGCTCCTACGGCGCAGCGCGAGCCGCAGGAATGTGGGGGTGCCATCCGTGGCACTGCTGACCGCATGAGCGGCGACTGTCTTGACATCCCAACCCGCACACAGGCTCGGCGTGGCCAATTGTGCGGGGCTCAATCCGTCCAGCAGACATGCGATGCGACGCCG
Organism: Mycobacterium sp. 5-140-3-2; assembly: GCF_035666375.1. NCBI lineage: Bacteria > Bacillati > Actinomycetota > Actinomycetes > Mycobacteriales > Mycobacteriaceae > Mycobacterium > Mycobacterium sp. 5-140-3-2. Next base: position 1,166,360 of record NZ_CP142025.1, on the reverse strand, counting down.
CTCGTCGGCGACGGCGGCGAAGACGAATTCGCGGTCCACACGCATGGGTTACCGCAACGAGATTGTCACCACGGCCGTGCCTAAGCCCGAAACCGCGACCCTGGCGGCAATCCGTCGAAAGGTGATCTACCCGGCAGGGTATGCGACCGACTTGATCTCGGTGTACTGGTCGAACCCGGCCACACCGTTCTGGCGCCCCACACCGCTTTCCTTGTAGCCACCGAACGGCGTGTCGGCCCCGTACGGGGCGCCACCGTTGACGCCCATGAAGCCGGCCTTGATGCGGCGTGTGACCGACAGCGCACGCTCGAGGGAACCGGCGAAGACGTTGCCGGCCAGCCCGTACACGCTCTCGTTGGCGATCCGGATCGCGTCCTCTTCGTCATCGAACGGGATGACCGAGAGTACCGGGCCGAAGATCTCCTCCTGCGCGATGGTCATCTTGTTGTCGACGTTGGTGAAAAGCGTCGGCCGGATGAAGTATCCCTTATCAAAGCCGGTTTCCGCGCCGGGGCCGCCGACCAGCGCGGTGGCGCCCTCGTCGACACCCTTCTGGATGTAGCCGGTGACGCGCTCGAACTGGCGTTGCGAGATCACCGGCCCGCACAGCGTTGCGGGGTCCTGCGGGTCGCCGCATGTCACGTTCTCGTAGATGTTCTTCAGGATCTCCACGCCCTCGTCGTACCGGGACCGTGGCAACAACAGCCGGGTCGGGTTGGCGCACCCCTGACCGGCGTGCATGCACGGCGCGATGCCGACCATGCACGCCGTCCCGAAGTCCGCGTCCTCCAGGACGATGGTCGCCGACTTGCCGCCGAGCTCCAAAAACAGCCGCTTCATGGTGGCCGCACCCTTTTCCATGATCCGCTTGCCGACGACCGTCGAACCGGTGAAGGAGATCAGGTCGACCTTCGGCGACAGCGTGAGCTCCTCGCCCACGAAGTGGTCGGACGCGGTGACGACGTTGACCACACCGGCGGGGATGTCGGTCTTCTCGGCGATCAACCGGCCGAGCCGGGTGGCGTTGAACGGCGTGTTCGGCGCCGGCTTGAGCACCACCGTGTTGCCGGTGCCCAGCGCCTGGCCGAGCTTGTTGAGGGTGACCTCGAACGGGAAGTTCCACGGCACGATCGCCCCGACCACACCCACCGGCTCCCGCCAGACCTTGCGGGTGGTTAGCGTGCCGGTGAGGCTGATGACCTTGTCGCCCAGGTCGGTCTCCCACGCATACTCGTCGATCAACCGGGCGGGATACTTCAGCCCGTCTTCCAGCGGGGCGTCCAGCTGGGGGCCGAACGTGATGGCCCGCGGCGAGCCGACCTCAAGGATCAGCTCCTCGCGCAGTTCTTCCTTCTCCGATTCGATCGCCTCGTGCAGCTGTAGCAGGCAGCGTTTGCGCAACTCCTTGTTGGTGGACCAGTCGGTCTCGTCGAAGGCGCGCCGGGCGGCGTCGATGGCCCGGTGCATGTCCTCCTTGGAGGCGTCGGCCACCTCCCCGAGCGACTCTTCGGTCGCCGGATTGATGTTCGTGAAGGTGCCGGCCTGCCCGTCAACGAGCTTGCCGTCGATCATCATCTTCGGCTCGAAGCGGACCTTTACAGCCTCAGTCATATCTGTCACTCTCTTCTGGGTCGTTGAAGGGCTACTGAGAGCCTTACCGCAACCTAGCCGATTGGCAAGTTGCAACCGCTGCCGGGCTGGTTACTGCGGATCGAACAGCACCGGAACCGACGTCGGTGACCGGAAGACCTGACCGCGGATGTGCGGGTCGTCCCCGTCGGGGTCCAGCCGAAGATTCGGCAGGCGGTCGAGCAGCAGGTTGATGGCGGTGCGCATCTCGAGGCGCGCCAGGTGCATGCCGAGGCAGACGTGTACGCCGTGCCCCCAGCCCAGGTGCGCCCGAGCCTCCCGGTGGATGTCGAACTTGTTCGGATCGGGGTAGCGATCCTCTTGCCGGTTCGCCGAACCGAGCATCGGCATCACCGTCGCCCCGGCCGGAATCGCCACGCCGCCCAGTTCGGTGTCGCGGGTCGCCACCCGGGTGATGGTCAACAGCGGTGATTCCCAGCGCACGCCCTCCTCGATCGCCTGGGGCAGCAGCGATCGATCCGCGCGGATGGCATCCAGCTGCGCCGGATCCGACAACAGCGCCAAGAGCAGGCTGCCGAGTGCGCGGTAGGTCGTCTCGACGCCCGCTGGCAGCAGCAGCCGAAGGAACGAGAAGATCTCCTCGTCCGCGAGCTTCTCCCCGTCGATCTCGGCCGCACCTAGGGCGCTGATCAAGTCGTCCTTCGGGTCGGCCCGGCGGGCCTCGAGTATCGGCGCGAAGTACTCGCACAGAGCGGCTGAGGCCGCAAGCCCGCGTTCGGGGTTCATCAGCCAGCTCAGCAGCGAAATCGACCACCGCTGAAACTGTGGGTAATCCTTCTCCGGCAAGCCCAGCAACCCCGCGATGATCTGGCTCGGGTAGTCGAAGGTGAATTCCTTGACCAGATCCGCCTTACCGTTGGGTGCGAACTTGTCGATCAAGCCGTTCGCCACGCGGCCGACCAACTCGTCCTGCCAGCGCGCCAACGACTTCTGCGAGAACGCCTTCGATACCAAGGAACGCAACCGTCCGTGGATCGGCTCGTCCATGCCCAGCATTACGCCCTCGCCCAGCACGGGACCGAACGCGGCGATGACCGCGGCCGAGGAGAACGTCTCGTTGTCGCGCAGCATCTGCTGGATGTCCTCGTGGCGATACACGATGAACATGGGCAGCCCTTCCTCGTGCGGAAGCGCTCCCGAGGTCTCGAGTCGCTGCACCGGTTCCTCGTGGCGCAGCCGCGCCAATTCGGTGTACGGGTCGCGCACGTCGCCGGATATCGCGTCGTCGAAGGCGCCGAAATCCGCTAGATCGTCGAAAAGTTGTTCCATGGTTGCCCCTCTAATCCCCTTGCGTTGCCGCATTCTTTTGCGACGAGGACCGCCCCGCTACCGCGGCCAAGCGCTGCAGTACCGGCTGCGGAAGAACGCGGGCGACGAAGACCATCGCCTTTTGACTTGTCGTCAACGGCCACGCCCCGCCCCGCATCGACCCCTGTTTGGGTATGCCCAGCACGGTCCGCGACATGTGGTGCATGCCCGAGGCGGGCAGGATCCTGTTGGCCGCCAGCAAGATCGACGCGTCCGGGCCGATGCCGCGGCGGCGAAACGGCGCGCGGTCCTCGAGCGCCCTGAGCAGGCCATCGGTGAAGCGCTCCGGTGGCCGGGCCATCTTCATCGCCAAGCGACCGCGGCTGTTCATGGTGTTGTGCAGCCGGGCGTACGGGCCCTCGAAGTTGCGATCGTCGGTGGTGCCGGCGTCGGTGATGATCTCGGTGTCATAGGTGCCGGCGACCACCACGGTGACCCCGAGTCCGAAGGGCGCGATCTCGCACGCCATCGATTCCCCCCACCGCTCCAGCGCCCCCTTGGCCGCCGAGTACGGCGCGGTGGCGGGCTGACCGCGCACTCCAGCGGCGCTGGACACCAACACAATTCGGCCCGCACCGGCCGCGCGCATCGACGGCAGCAGGGCCTGGGTGAGCGCGACGGGCCCCAGGACGCTGGTGGCGAACATGCGCTGCCACAACGCCATGTCGGTCTCCTCCACCATTCCGGCGGCGGAGATGCCCGCGTTGTGCACCAGCGCATACGGTGCACCCACGGCCTCTTCGATGGCCTTGGCCGCCGCGGTGATCGACGCGGTGTCCGTCAGGTCGAGCTGCACACCGATCAACCGTTCGTCGTCGGGCGACAGCCCTCGGTCCTGAATCGCCCGACGCAGCAGCGGCATTCCCCGGTCGGGTGTGCGCATGGCCGCGACGACCCGCCACCCCTCCCGATACAGCCGCACCGCCGAGGCGAACCCCAACCCGCGCGACGCGCCGGTGATGACGACCGTGCGCGGCTCAGCCATGGTTGCCCGACGGGGGAGTCGCACACGGGCCTTCGCCCGGCGGCGGCGGCTCGACGTGGGGTCGACCGTTGGGCTCCCCGCTCGCCCACGTCGACCAGATGCCGACCGAGAACGGACCCTGCGCGCCCGCCTTCTCGTAGAAGCCTTGCGGGTCATAGACTTTGGCCTCGGGGTACGGCCACGGGCACGCCACCGAGGTGGCGGCATGGCTGACCTTGATGACCCAGAACCAGCCGCCGTACGCGAAGTAGGACACGTTGATGATGACGAACATCACCAGGAACGTGCCCAGCACCGGTCGCCCCGGGAACAACTTCGCCTTTGCAGCAAGCTTTTCCGCGACCGACTTACCCGTGTCGTCGCGGTAACACAGGATCGCGGCCGGCACCATCACGAAGCACACCGAGAACGACTCCCAGATCAACGGGAACTGGAATGTCGTGCCGGTGAACACCGATCCCCAAGGAATGACCTGCGAGTAGATGTACATGCCCCAGTGGACGAGGGTGTTCTCCAGGAAGGCGTCGAAAACGAAACCGATCACCAGGGTGATCAGACCCAGGCACACCAACGGGTGCCGCGACGCATAGCTCGCGGGCCCGTATTTCGCCTGCAGCTTGCGCAGCAGCCAGACGGCCGGGAAGTAGGGGCCGAAGTAGAACATCACGTAACCGAAGACCACGAACGGCTCGACCGTCGGCGACAGCGAAACCAGCGGCCAGGATTCCGGCCAGTGCACCAGATCGGGGTTGTAGACCGCGAACGGCGACCAGTTCATGATCGGGTCCTGCCACACGATCAGCGTGGTGCACAAGAACATCAGCATCGCCGGGCTGCCGGGGTTGCGGCGCCAGCCCCTGATGAAGACGATCAACAGCACGATCAGCGCCACCACGGTGGCCCAGTCCAGGAAGTCGATGTAGTCCAGCCCGAACATGAACTTCACCGGGCGCGGCCGCCCCTGCACGTTCGGATTGGCCACGCGCGGGTCGAGGGCCACCCGGCAGTTCGCGATGAAGAACAACACGAAGGCGGCCAGTGCGGCGCCGGAGATCCAACCGCCCCAGCCGCGCCTGTTGGTTCGCGGCGGGGAAACCGTTTCCTGCTGCGCGGCAGGGGGTGTGGACTGTTCGGTGGACATCGTCGTCACCCTTCCTCGCCGAAGCGATCAACCAGGTGCGAGTTGACGCCGTCGGCATCCAACGTCCGGGCCACGAGATACCCGGCGCCCATCCATGCCCGGCGCGTCCACTTGCCGAAGGAGACCCGGGTTCCGGGCGCCCCCGAGGCGGCGGGCATCATCTTCACCCGCTCCAGCGCCTCCTTGACGCCGCGCGGGCTGAGCGGGTGCGCGTCGGTGAATGCGCGCACGAGTGTCGCGGCGACGTCGCGATTCACCACGGTCACGCAGAACTCGGGGCGGCTGCCGTTGTACTTCTTGGCGTAGCTGTCGAGGAAGTCCTGGCCGATACGGTTGGCCTCGTCGTATTGGTCGACGCCGATCCAGCCCATGAACGCGTTCCACATGATCGGGTTCACCCAGGCGTTCTGCCACGCGGTGGTGGTGAAACGGGGTGGGTCCCAGCCGAGAGCCTCGAGCGCCGGGTTGATGAAGACGATCCCGAACCCGAATCCCAGGTGCACGATCGCCTCGGCCTTTGCCTCGTGGAGCGTCTGCACCGCAGCGTTGATGTCCTGAGCCGTCTGGGCGATCGCGGCCTCCGCCACGATCCGAATGCCCTTGCGCCGACAGGCACTTCGCAGGTTTTTCAGGTAGCTCTCCCCGATGAGGCTCTGCTCGACCAGGACACCGACCTCGGCGAGTCCCCGCTTGGCGATCAGGTCGGCCAGGAAGATGGGTTCGTCGGTCATCGATCCCTGGGGGAACGCGAAGGTCCACTCGCCTAGCCAGTCGTCGGTGCCGGTCACGCTGATCGCGGGCACCTTGAACCGCTCCTCGATCGCTTCGCGCAACGGCACACAGTTGTCGGTGATGTTGGGGCCGAAGACCACCAGGCAGCCCTCGTCGACCAGTTCGCCGTAGGCATCGATCACCGCCTTGACCGAACCCTTGGGCAGGCCCTCCACCTCGCGATAGATCATCTGCACCGGACGGTCCATCAGGCCCTGGGCGACGGCCTCCTCGAAGATGAGGTCGAAGGTCTGGGTGAACGACGCGAAAAGATCCTCCGGAAAGCCCGGCGGCAGCGTGAAATCCATCAGGTAACCGACCTTGATCGGCTCAGCGCTGCTCTCGTAGGACATCTGACCTCCCGGGTGACGAACTCAGGCGCGCGCCCCAAATCAAAAACCTAATATTTGTTCAGACCCTAGCCGGGCCGGTATGCAGCGTCAATGACCGGGCCCGTCGGGCCCGCACAGATAGATCTCGATCATCTCGCCCAGGGCCCTGCCCACCGCCACATCGTCGGTGAGCGGCCCCGCGATGGCGGCCCGGGCGGCCTCTTTCATGCTCAGCCCCTCGGCCACCAGCCTGCCCGCCGCGATCAGCACGCGCGTCGACGCGACCTCACGCAGCCCACCGGTCTCCAGCCGGCGGATCGCCTGGCCGAAACGGACCAACTCGGCCGCGATGGCGGCGTCCACCCCGGCCTCGTGCGCAACGATTCCCTCTTCGACATCGGCTGCGGGGAAGTCGAATTCGATCGCGACCATGCGCTGCCGGGTCGAATCCTTGAGGTCCTTGAGCACGCTCTGATACCCCGGGTTGTACGACACCACCAGGCCGAATCCGGGGGCGGCGTCCAGCGTGACACCGAGCCGCTCGATGGGCAGCTGTCGGCGGTGGTCGGCGAGCGGATGCAGGACCACGGTGGTGTCCTGCCGGGCTTCGACCACTTCGTCGAGGTAGCAGATGGCACCCTCGCGCACGGCCCGGGTCAGCGGGCCGTCCACCCAGACGGTCTCGTCACCGCGCAGCAGATAGCGGCCGACCAGGTCCGCGGTCGTCAGGTCGTCATGACAGGCGACGGTGATCAGCGGCCGGCCCAGGTCGTAGGCCATCGCCTCGACGAATCGGGTCTTTCCGCAGCCCGTCGGACCCTTGAGGACCAGCGACAGGCACTGGCGGTACGCCGCCTTGAAGACGGCCTCTTCGCTGCCCACCGCCTGGTAATAGGGCCGCACTTCTCCCTTTTCGTCCCCCTCGGACTTACCGCGGTCGAAGTACGCAAGCCCGGACTCGTTGGCCATAGCTTCCCTTCAGATCGTCCGGCGATTGGAGCCTAGCCGGAACAGATGTTTGTTTTCAAGCGTCGTGACGTGCGGGGCCGGTGAGTTGGCGCGCCAACTGTGTTCTGGGACTTGACATCACCGACACTCTGCGGCGAACCTCCGCCGAGCGCAGCGCAGACCGAAACAGGGGGCCGACGACGCCGGCCAGCTGATCGGGGCGTGCGATCGTCGCGTGCGCGGCGCTGCCGAACACCCTGCGCAGCGATTGCACGTCGGTGCCCGCGCCGACGGTCAGGCACACACAGCCGGTCCCCCGCCGGCGGGCCTCGGTCAGGGCGCGGCGCGCGTCGGCGGCACCGTAGGCGCGCTCGTATCCGTGGTCGTAGGCGAGCCCGTCGGACAGCACCACCAGCAGCCGCCGCGACGTTCCGCCGCGCGCCTCCAGGACCGCCGAACCGTGCCGGATCGCCGCGCCGAGCCGCGAGTACGCGCCGGGTTCCAGGCTGTTGAGCCGCCGGATGACCAGGGCGTTCAGCTGGTCGTCGAACCGCTTCACGGGCACCATGCTCACCGCGCGCCGGCCCTGCGAGTAGTAGGCGTAGAGCGAGACGCGGTCGCCCAGGTAGTGCAGGGCCACGGTGAGGTTGGCGACCGCGGCGCGCTGTTGCTCGTGGACCGTCCGCCCGACCGTTCCCGGTTCGCCCGCCGACCCCGACACGTCGAGCAGCAGCAACACCGACAGGTCGCGCCGGCGCCGCAGGCTGTCGAGGTACACCGCCTCGTCGGGCACCGCGCCGGCCCGCACTTCGACCCGGGCTTCGACGGCGGCATCGATGTCGATGTCGTCGCCTTGCGACTGCCGGTGCCGGCGGTGCAACCCCATGCCGAGCCGCGAAAGTGGCCGGCGCACCCCGATGGCGTCGTCGATGGCCTGTGTCGCGGTGGCCTTGATCTCGGGTTGGATCTCGCGCACGGTGCACCACGCGGGCCGGTAGCTCTTGCGTGCCACATCCCATTCCGGATACCGCACGCCGTCCGCGACGGGGTACTGCTCGTTCCCCTCGTCCCCGGGCGCCGACGCCAGCGACGCCACGGCGTAGGCGCCGCGCTTGGTGGAGTTGGTGCGATGCGTGAAGCCGTCCGCGCCGGGCGGACCCCCGCCGCTCCCGGTCTTGCGCGCGGACGACAGCATCTTTTTCAGCCATTTGCCGATGAAGCCGCCCCCGCCCACCGGGCTGGTGAACAAGTCCGGGTCGTCGGAATCGTCGACGTCACCGTCGTCGAGCTCCTCGAGTTCCCGCTTCTGATCGCTCGAGTTTCGCGGAACGTGTTGGGGCTCAGCCTGGTTCCGTTGCGGTGCCAGGCGGGAGGCCGCCGCCACCACCTTCGCCGCACGGATCACGCCGAATTCCGGTCGCGGGTCCTCGACGGCGCCCCGGGCGGAGGCGATGCGCAGCGACGCCGCGGGCGAGTCACCGCGGCCGGCGACGCCGCGATCACCGACCGACGCGAGGATGCCCGGCAGCACGTCGGCGTTACTCACCAGTGCGCGATGACCCTCCACCGCCAGATAGCGTCTGGCCAGCCGCGGGTGGCGCACCAGGGCGCGCACCACGTCGGAATCCAGACTGCCGGCCGCGATCATCGAGGCCTGCACCGCAACCGATGCGAGCCGCTCGCGGTCTGGCGCGGCCGGGTCGACGTAGATCGTCTGTCCGTCCGTCCACGGCGGTTCACCCGGCTGCAGTTCGGCGACGGCCACCGCGCGGCCCGCCAGCGCCGAGGCCAGCATCGCGAGCCCCCGCACCCGGTCGCCACGCGCGTCGTCCGCCACCCCGGACCTCCGAACCAGTCGTTGACCAAATATCTGTTCCACCGTAAAGTCCGCCCTGAGCGCAGTCAATCGCCCGGGTTGGTCTGTCCCAACGGGTCGGAGCTCCACCGTGGGTGGACACGAGTTAGTCGGGAGCACATCATGATTGACTTCACCGGCCAGGTGGCGGTAGTGACCGGCGCCGGCCGCGGGCTCGGTCGGCTGTACGCGCTCGACCTGGCCCGCCGCGGCGCCACAGTGGTGGTCAACGACCTGGGCGGCGGAATGCGGGGCCTACCAAACGAAGCCGCCGACGCCCGCGTGGCCGACGACGTGGTCGACGAGATCACGAAGGCCGGCGGCACCGCGATCGCTTCCTACGACTCGGTCGACACCCCCGCCGGTGGTCAGGCGATCGTCGACACCGCGGTCGACACGTACGGGCGCCTGGACGCGGTGATCAGCAACGCCGGCATCTTCGGCAGTGCACCCTTCGAGGACCTCTCGCACGACGACTGGGCGCGCATGCTGCGGGTGCATCTCGACGGCGGCTTTCACCTGTCGCAGCCCGCGTACCGCGTGATGAAGAAGAACGGAGGCGGCCGATTCGTGTTCATCTCGTCATCCGCCGGGATCTTCGGTCAGCCGATGGAGGCGCACTACGCCGCAGCCAAGGCCGGCCTGGTCGGGTTGACGCACGTCATCGCGATCGAAGGCGAGGCACACGGGATACTCGCCAATTCCGTGCTGCCGACCGGCTTCTCGCGCATGGTCACCGAAACCGTCGGTGACGAGAAGTTCCTCGCCGAATCCGGGTTCATGCAGGCCATCAGGCCCGAACTCGTCGTGCCGTTGGTGATTTTTCTCGCCAGCAGGGCCTGCACGTTCAGCCATCGCAACTATTCGGCATCCGCCGGCCGCTACGCGCGGGTGTTCGTGGGCCTCACCCAAGGATGGCTCTCCGACGCGGGCAGCCGGCCCACCGCCGAGGACATCGAGGCACACCTCGAGCAGATGTCGTCGACGGAGAAGTTCATCATCCCCGCATCGATCGTCGACGAGGTGCTCGAAGTGTGCGCGCGGCGCGGTGTCAGCCCGATGCCGGGCGGGACCGACATCGAATTCCCCGCACCCCAACACCACGGGAGCTGACCGTGGATGACCAACTGCGCGAGCAGGTCCGGCGCCCGGTCGATCGCACGGCGATCTACGACCGCGCGCAGCGCTGCGCGCGCGGTCGGGGCCGCGCACGCCCCGTGATCGTCCGCTTCTGGCGTCGCGTCATTGACCCCCTATGTGCCCAACCGTAAAGTCCGGGAAAGTGGACTTCTCATACCCGGCGGAAGTGGAACAGTTCCGCACCGAGCTGCGTGAGTGGCTTTCGGAAAACCTGACCGACGAGCTGGTGGCCGCCCGCCGGCCCACCGGGCGCGACGACGCCGCGTTCGAGAAGCTGCGCGTGTGGAACGCGACGATGGCCGACGCGGGATGGGCCGCGGTGTCGTGGCCGCGTGAGTACGGCGGGCGCGGCGCGTCGGTGCTCGAGCAACTGGTCTACACCGAGGAAACCACCCGCGCCCGAGCGCCCGTGCCGCTCAACGTCATTGGGCTGAACAATATCGCGCCGGCGATCATGCAATACGGCACCGAGTCCCAGAAGCGCACCCTGCTCCCGCGCATGATGCGCGCCGACGACATCTGGTGTCAGGGCATGTCGGAACCCGAGGCGGGCTCGGACCTCGCGGCGTTGCGCACCCGCGCCGTGCGTGACGGCGACGACTTCATCGTCAACGGCCAAAAGATCTGGACGTCGCTGGGACATCGGGCCGACTGGTGCCAGCTCTACGTGCGCACCGATCCCGACGCTCCCAAGCACAAGGGGATCTCCTGTCTGATCGTCGACATGACCCTGCCCGGCATCGAGGCACGCCCGCTGGTCACGCTCAACGGCGACGCCGACTTCGCCGAGGTGTTCTTTCACGACGTGCGGGTGCCGTCGGACGCCTTGCTCGGGCCACTCAATGCCGGCTGGCAGGTGGCCACCACCACGCTCAGCCACGAGCGTGCCGGGGCCGCCCGGTTGTACGCCGAGATGCAGGTGCGGCTCGAAGAGCTGGTGGACGATCTCGCCGCGGCGGACACCGGCGCGCTGGACGACCCGGTCACGCTGCGGCGCCTCGGTGAAATCGCCGTCCGCATCAAGTATCTCGAAGTCCTGTGTCAACGATCGATCTCGGCCACGATGCACGGCGGTGATGCATTGGGGTCGGCCAGCCTCGCCAAGACCGTGTGGGGCGAGATCGGGCAGGACCTGGCCGCCCTGGCCTTTGACGCGCTGGGCGGCCGCGACACCGGTGCCCCGTGGGCGGACTACCGCCTGACGTCGCGCGCGCTGACCATCGCGGGCGGCACCAGCCAGATCAACAAGAACATCACCGCCCAACGGGTACTGGGGCTGCCGCGAAAATGAACCTCGAACTCAGCGACGAGCAGGCAGCGCTGCGCGACACCACGCGGCGCTTCCTCGCCGAAAAGGCCTCCGTCTCCGACCACGTGCGCCCGCTACTCGACGACCCGACCGGCACCGATGAGTCGGTGTGGCGGGGCCTGGCCGGTCTCGGCGTCACCGGTCTGCTGGTGCCGGAGGACTGCGGCGGCTGCGGCATGACGATGGTCGAGGCCGGCATCGTCGCCGAAGAGCTGGGGGCCGCACTGCATCCGGGACCGTGGTTGTCGACCGCGGTGGCCGCCCCACAGGCGCTGAACCTGTTGGGCGCCAACGATACCGCCGCAGAGCTGCTGCGCGGGATCGCGGACGGCACCACGATCGCCGCCGTCTGCTTCCTGGACCTCGGCAACGCGTCCGTCACCGCCAGCCGCCGCGACGACGGCATAACGCTCCGCGGCGAGGCCACCGGCGTACCCGATGCCGCCGCCGCCGACGAGCTGCTCGTGCTCGCCGACGATGCCGGCGACACCGGGCTTTTCGCGGTGCGAAACGGCTCGCCCGGGGTGTCAATTGCGGCCCAGCCCGGCATCGACCCGACCCGCAAGCAGTTTCGCGTCTCGTTCGACGCCGCCCCCGCCCGGCGCCTGGCCCCGGTGTCTGCGCACCAGATCGCCGCGGTGATCGACGACGTGCTGATCGCGTCCGCCGCCGACGCGCTCGGCGCCGCGCGCGCAGTCATGGACCTCGCCGTCGGCTACGCCAAAGCCCGAACGCAATTCGATCAACCGATCGGCTCGTTCCAGGCGATCCAGCACCTGTGCGTCGACATGTACGAGACCGTCGAGCTGGCCCGCAGCGGGGTGATCCACGCCCTGTGGGCCAGCGACGCGCACCCCGGCACCGACGGCGGCGAGCGGCATGTTGCCGCGCTGCGGGCCAAGGCGTTCGCCGGGCGGCTGGCGACCGTGGCCGACACCGCCATCCAGGTGTTCGGCGGGATCGGCTACACCTGGGAGCACGACGCTCACCTCTATCTCAAGCGCTTGCTGGGCTGGAGCGCGTTTCTCGGCGGGCCCGACCGGTACCTCACCGAAATCGGTGCGCGCCTTGCGAAGAGAGGCCGTCACTGATGGAGATCGACTATCTGCTCACCGCAACCCCGTCGGCGCGAAAGTCGCTCGACCTGGACGCCGACGTCGATCTCGGCGACATCCGTGAGTGCCTGCGGATCGGCCTGCAGGCCGCGAACGGGTCCAACGCGCAGTCGTGGCGCTGGCTCGTGATCGCCGATCCGGCGCTGCGCGCCAAGATCGCCGAGCTGTATCGCGAGGCCTACCTGCGGCGGGTCGGCGGGCAGCTGCTTGCCGATCTGATGCCGGCGGGAACACCCGAGAGCCGGGTCATGTCGTCCACCGAGTGGCTGGTGGAGAACATGGCGCGCGTGCCGCTGCTGGTGATCCCTTGCTATGAGGCCTACTTGCCGCGCATCGACGGTGACGAATCGTTCCACCTGGCAACGCTGTACGGTTCGATCTTCCCGCCGGTGTGGAATTTTCAGCTGGCCCTGCACACCCGCGGATACGGGACCTGCATCACGACGCTGCACCTGCACCACGAGGAAGAAGTCCGAAAGTTGCTCGGGATTCCGCAAACCTACGTTCAGGGCTGCCTGCTGCCGGTGGGCCGCCTACGCGCGGGCCGCACCTTCCGGCCGGCCCCGCGGCGCCCGGTCGAGGACGTGGTCGCGCGCGACCGCTGGGATGGCCCGGCGCTCTAGAATGGGGTTTTCGCCGCTTGTGCAGCGCATTCATCGGGTCCGGGTCTGATAGCCTCTAACAAAGATTTGGTTCGGCACGAGAGGACGAATGCGCATGCTCGCCACCCCGCACTCGTCCGGACTCCCACACCGCTGATCATGGCGAAAGCCGAGTCACTGCGGTCCGGCGGAATCACCGACTCCCCCACGCGCCGCGCCGAGATCCTTGCCACGGCGGCATCACTGATTGCGTCCTCCGGATTGCGGACCTCGCTACAGGAAATCGCCGATGCCGCAGGCATTCTTCCCGGCAGCCTGTATCACCACTTCGAGTCCAAAGAGGCGATCCTCGTCGAGCTGATCCGGCGCTACCAAGACGATCTGGAACGGATCGGCCGGTCCGCGCAGGCGAAGCTGGACGAACCGGACTCCCGTCCGGTCGCCGAACAGATCATCGAGCTCGGGGCGGCGATCGCCAACTGCGCCGTCGAACACCGCGCCGCCCTGCAGATGTCCTTCTACGAGGGGCCGAGCACGGATCCGGAGCTGATCAAGCTGACGCAGCAGCGGCCGGTCGCGATTCAGCAGGCGATGCTGCAAACGCTGCGCGCCGGCCGCTGGAGCGGTTACATCAAACCCGACATCGACCTGCCCACGCTGGCCGACCGCATCTGCCAAACCATGCTGCAGGTCGGCCTCGACGTCATGCGCCACAAATCTCCCGGGGATCAGGTGGCCGGCCTGCTGTGCCGAATCATCCTGCAAGGGTTGGCAACTCGCTCGCCGACCGACGCCGCGCTGGACCGCTCGAAGGCCTTCGCCGCCGCCGACGACGTCATCGCCACCTGGTCCGACGACAGCGACGCCGACCCTAGCGACAAGGCGGCACTCGTGCGCGCGGTGGCGCGAACGGAATTCGGACGCAGGGGTTATGAGGTCACCACCATCAGGGACATCGCGTCGGCCGCCGGGCTTGGCACCGGGACCGTGTACCGGGTGATCGGATCCAAGGACGAGCTGCTCGCGTCGATCATGGAGTCCTTCGGCAAGAAGGTAGAGGCGGGCTGGGTCAACGTCCTGCGCTCGGATGCCACCCCGATCGAAAAGCTGGACGCGCTGAGTTGGGTCAACGTCAACGCGCTCGACCGGTTTTCCGACGAGTTCAGGATCCAACTCGCCTGGATGCGTCAATCGCCCCCGGACACGCCCAACCCGGGCTGGCTGTACGCCACGCGGCTGCGGCAAATGAAAACGCTGCTTTCCGAGGGGATCCGGTCCGGGGAGATCGGCGTCGACGCGCCGTCCACCGCGATGTTGGCACGCTGCGTGGTCGGCCTGCAGTGGATACCGGAGAACATCCTCCGAGACGTCGGCAAACGCGCGGGACTGGTGCACGCCCGCGACACCGTGCTGCGCGGCGTCGCCGTGCGCGGCAAGTAAAACCGCAATAACCCGCCCCGGTATTGAACCAAATAACTGTTACCCATACAGTTGAGCAGTTAGAACCGCGTTAGCATTATCCGAGAAGGGGATTTCCATGACCATTGTCGATCGGTTGCGCTACGACGGCAAGCGCGCTCTGGTGGTCGGCGGCGCGACTGGCATGGGCGCCGCCGCGGCCAAGTCAGCGGCCGAACTGGGCGCCGAAGTGATCGTGATGGACTACGCTCCGGTGGACTACAAGGTCGCCCAGTCCGTCCAGGTGGACCTGCGCGACCCCGCGTCCATCGATTCCGCCCTCGAGCAGGTCGACGGCCCCATCCACGCGGTGTTCTCCGCCGCCGGCGTCGCCGACGGAACGATCGACCTGATGAAGATCAACTTCATCGGCCACCGCCACCTGATCGACCGCCTGCTGGAAAAGGACCAACTGCCCAACGGCTCGGCCATCTGCTTCATCTCCTCGGTCGCGGGCATGGGCTGGGAGAACGACCTGGACCTGATGCTGGAATTCCTGGCCACCCCGGACTTCGCGGCGGCCGAGGCGTGGTGCCAGGCGCACGAGGCCGAAGGGATCAACCACTACGGCACCAGCAAGAAGGTGATCAACACCTACGTGGCGACGCAGGGCTACCCGTTGGCGAAGAAGGGCATTCGCATCAACGCGATCTGCCCCGGCCCGACCGACACCCCGCTGGCCCAGGCCAACGCCGACCTGTGGCTGTCCTTCGCCCAGGACTACCGCGACGAGACCGGCTCCAAAGTGCACACGCCCGAGCAGATGGGCGACGTGATGGCCTTCCTCAACAGCGAGGCGGCCTGCGGCGTCAGCGGGATCACCCTGCTGGTGGACTCGGGCCACACCATGGCCTCGATGACCGGCGCCTACGCGCCGGGCAAGCCGATCATCGACATCATCATGGGCAAGGTGAAGCTCTAACCTTTCTCCCGCGAGACCGTAACCGCCTACCGCTTACCCGGCGTTCGCGTCGGGAGTTGCAGTTTGGCGGGAAGTAGCGTGGGGGCATGGCTCGCATCGCCCTCATCGGCGGCCACGGCAAGGTCGCCCTGCAACTGGCCCGGATCCTGACCGAACGCGGCGACGACGTGAGCTCGGTCTTCCGCAACCCGGACCACGCCGGCGATGTCGCCGCCACCGGCGCCGAACCGGTGACGGCCGACATCGAGCGGCTCGACACCGACGCCCTGGCCGGCCTGCTGGCCGGGCATGACGCGATCGTGTTCTCCGCCGGGGCCGGCGGCGGCAACCCGGCACGGACCTATGCCGTCGACCGCGACGCGGCCATCCGGGTGATCGATGCCGCGGCCCAGGCGGGCGTCACGCGGTTCGTGATGGTGTCCTACTTCGGCGCGGGCCCGGATCATGGTGTGCCGCAAGACGACCCGTTCTTCGCCTACGCGGAGGCCAAGGCGGCCGCGGACGCCCACCTGCGCGCCAGCGACTTGGACTGGACGGTGCTGGGCCCGGGTCGGCTCACCCTCGAGCCGGCGACCGGGCGCATCGCGCTGGGCGAGGGCAAGGGCTCGGTTTCGCGCGCCGACGTCGCGCACGTCGCCGCCGCCGCGCTGGCGGACGACTCCACGATCGGCCGCACCATCGAGTTCAACAACGGTGACGTCCCGATCGCCCAGGCACTGGCTCGCTGACCCCGTCACCAGCGGAGTAAGCTGCGCTACGCAGCTGGTCTGCCGTCACCGCACAACGCGGCGTCGGCATCGAGCGAGACATGTTAGACATGCTTCGCAAGAGGGAACCCGGTGGGAGTCCGGGACTGTCCCGCAGCGGTATGCAGGAACGACCGCCGTCACGAGCACTGGTCTGGCGAAAAGACTGGGAAGCGACGGCCATTAGGAACTGCCCGGCTCCTCAGCGGCCCTTCCGGGCCGCATCGTCGGCCGGGCGTGAGCACCACCTGGTGCGCGCCTGCGAGTCCGAAGACCTGCCAGCTGTGCCGGACGCGCCGCGTCCGGCGGGCTCATCGCCTCGTGGAATGGGCGTTTGACCGTAACCGTTAGTGGTAAGTGCCTGAAAGAAAATCGGGCACGCACCGCGAGACGGTTCGGCCTCGCGTCCGCCGGCGGTGACCAGACCGTTGATAAAAGGACGAAAAACGTGACCACTCAACCATTCACCGCCACGGTTACCGGCTCGCCGCGCATCGGCCCGAAACGCGAACTCAAGCGCGCCACCGAGGGCTACTGGGCCGGCCGCACCAGCAGATCGGAACTGGAATCCGTCGCCGCGACACTGCGCCGCGACACCTGGGCGAGCCTGGCGGCCGCGGGCCTCGACTCGGTGCCCGTGAACACCTTCTCCTACTACGACCAGATGCTGGACACCGCGGTGATGCTCGACGCGCTGCCGGCGCGGGCCACGCACGTCTCCGACGACCTCGACCGCTACTTCGCTGCCGCGCGCGGCAATTCCGACGTCGCGCCGCTGGAGATGACCAAGTGGTTCGACACCAACTACCACTACATCGTTCCCGAGATCGCCCCCACCACGAAGTTCGCGCTGAACCCCGACAAGGTGCTCTCGGAGCTGAAAGAAGCACTGGCACAGGGCATTCCCGCGCGGCCGGTCGTCATCGGGCCGATCACCTTCCTGCTGCTCAGCAAGGGCGTCGACGGCGCGGGCGCACCCATCGAACGACTCGAGGAACTGGTGCCGATCTATTCCGAGCTGCTGTCGCTGCTCGCCGATAACGGCGCGCAGTGGGTGCAGCTCGACGAGCCGGCGCTGGTGACCGACGCCTCCCCCGACGCGCCCGCGTTGGCCGAGGCCGTCTACAACAAGCTCGGCGCGGTGAGCAACCGGCCGTCGATCTACGTCGCCACCTACTTCGGTGACCCCGGCGCGGCGTTGGCCGGTCTGGCCCGCACGCCCGTCGAGGCCATCGGCGTCGACCTGGTCTACGGTCCCGACACGGCGATCGCCGCGGTCCCCGAACTAGCCGACAAGGTACTGGTGGCCGGCGTCGTCGACGGACGCAACATCTGGCGCACCGACCTGCAGGCGGCGCTGGACAAGCTGGCGAGCCTGCTGGGTTCGGCTGCCGCGGTTGCCGTCTCGACATCCTGCTCAACGCTGCACGTCCCGTATTCGTTGGAGCCGGAGACCGGACTCGACGAGGCGCTGCGCAGCTGGCTGGCCTTCGGACAGGAGAAGGTCGGCGAGGTGGTGGCGCTCGCTCGCGCGCTGCGCGAGGGGCGCGAGGCGGTCGCCGAGGAGATCGCGGCATCGAACGCCGCGGTGGCCTCCCGCAAGAGCGATCCGCGCCTGCACAACGACCGCATCCGTGCCCGCATCGAATCGATCGTGGCCTCCGGCACACACCGCGGTGACGCGGCGAGGCGCCGGGCCAGCCAGGACGAGCGGCTGCAGCTGCCGCCGCTGCCGACGACGACGATCGGGTCGTTTCCGCAGACCGTTCAGATCCGCAAGGCCCGCGCCGCGCTGGTCGCCGGCGAGATCGACGCGGCCGAGTACGAAAAGCGGATGAAGCAGGAGATCGCCGACGTCATCAAGCTGCAGGAGAACCTCGGGATCGACGTGCTGGTGCACGGCGAGCCCGAGCGCAACGACATGGTGCAGTACTTCGCCGAGCAGCTGGAGGGCTTTTTCGCCACCAAGAACGGCTGGGTGCAGTCCTACGGCAGCCGCTGCGTGCGTCCGCCGATCCTCTACGGCGACGTGATCCGCCAGCACCCGATGACGGTGGAGTGGGCCAAGTACGCGCAGTCGCTGACCGACAAGCCGGTGAAGGGCATGCTGACCGGTCCGGTGACGATCCTGGCGTGGTCGTTCGTGCGCGACGACCAGCCGCTGGCCGACACCGCCAACCAGGTGGCGCTCGCGATTCGCGACGAGACCGTGGACCTGCAGTCCGCCGGTATAGCGGTGATCCAGGTCGACGAGCCGGCGCTGCGTGAGCTGCTGCCGCTGCGTCGCGCCGACCAGGACGACTACTTGCGTTGGGCCGTAGGGGCTTTCCGGCTGGCCACGTCGGGTGTCGCGGACTCCACGCAGATCCACACCCACCTGTGCTACTCGGAATTCGGCGATGTGATCGGCGCGATCGCCGATCTGGATGCCGACGTGACGTCGATCGAGGCGGCACGCTCACACATGGAGGTGCTCGACGACCTCAACGCGATCGGCTTCTCCAACAGCGTCGGACCGGGCGTCTACGACATCCACTCGCCCCGGGTGCCGAGCACCGAGGAGATGGCAGAGTCGCTGCGCGCGGCGCTGCGAGCCGTTCCGGCCGAACGGCTTTGGGTCAACCCCGACTGCGGACTGAAGACCCGCAACTCCGACGAGGTGACCGCGTCGCTGAAGAACATGGTCGCCGCCGCGCAGGAAGTGCGCGCGGGGGTCTGAGGCATCGCGGGAGTAACGCCACGGCGGTTTCCGGCGGGAAATGTCGCCGTGGCGTTACAACCGCGCCTACCCCGACACCACCTCGACGGGAACGTCGTCGGCCCAGGGCTGGCGGGTGACCATGTCGGCGACCCGGACGATGCCGCGCTCGAACTCACCGGTCGCGGCGTCGACCAACCGATACGCCTGCGTTTGCTTGTGAATCGGTTGCGCGTCAAGCAGAACCACGCGGACCTCGCCCGGTTCGAAGTGGCAGCGCTCCTGCAGCGCGCTGATCAGCTGCTCGTTGTGCATGTGGCCGTCGCCGAAGTTCCAGCCGATCGCGGTGCTGCAGATCCGCTCGCCGTCGGTGAGGACGTAGTCGTCCTCGTTCTGGCCGGCCATGGCGCGGTGCGCCAGCGTGAACAGCGCCCGGCCGTGAGTGTTGAAGCCGCGGAACGCGTATCCCATGTAGAGCGGAATCTGCGCCGCCTCCGGGCTGCCATAGAACCGTTCCAGCTGGGCCTGCGGCATGCTGGCGATCGCCACGATGCCCCTGCCGATCTTGTCGTTGGCGGACGGCTTGATGCACCACAGCGTGGTGTCCCAGTTGCCCGCGTAGTACCGCATCCCGGGCAGAAACGAGATCTTGCGCGGAAACATGTTGCCCAGCAGAACGATTCCCGCGATCACGACAAACAGGATCGCCACCACCACCGGGTGCTTGAGATCCGCGAGACCGAGCTGGGTGTGGGCGACGAACAGCGACAGCACCCCGAAGATCATGAAGACGTTCCACTCCAGCGGCACGCCCATCGGGATCGAGACCAGGATGCCGAGGTGGAAGCACACCATGACCACCGCGGCCACCGTGACGGGCCAGCCGCCGTGACAGAAGAACAGTGGCAGCGGCACCAGCATCTCGATGGCGGTGCTCAGGTGCGCCAGCCACCGCGACAGCCACCCCGGCCGCAGGTCGTCCGGGAACTTCTCGAAGAAGCGCCTTTTCAGCCAGCGGGGCCGCACCAGCGGATTGTTCGACATCATCGTGGAGATCACGAACGGAAAGTGTTTGTTGAGTTTGGATGTCGCGGCGCCCATCCAGATCACCAGGAACACCACCTTGGACCCGACGATCATGTCGGGCGCGGCGAACAGGAACGTCACCGCCATCGTCGCGTAGACCTCGCCACGCGCGGCCAGGAAGATCACCTTGTCGCGCAGGCCGAGCACCGCGAGCAGCACCAGGATCAGCACGACCTTCCATGCGGGCAGCAGCCCGATGGTCGTGCCCAGTTCGGGGATCGGCCCGGTGCCGTCGGCGAACAGCGCCGCGAACGTCACCAGAAGGAACAGCGCATACAGGGCCACGTCGACCGGTTTGCGCTTGGTGCCCTTGGTCAGTGGCACGCGGTCCGGCCAGGGTGGCAGCCGGATGGTGCCGAAGCGCATCCAGTACAGGACCGAACCCATCGGCGGGAAGAACCGGTTGTTCAGCGGGCCGAAGCCGCAGCCCAATCCGATCACCTCGAACAGCATCGTGTAGAGCACGACCTTCTCGAACACGATCGGCTCCGACCACCACGACGCGACCTGTGTGAACCCGCCGAGGCCGCGGGTGGCCGAGGCGAACACCCACGCGCCGAGGATGTAGAGCAGGATTTTGACGACGTAGAACAGGTGCAGCGCGACCGGTGTGCCGAAGCCGACCTCGGCCCAGTGCTTGGCCATCGGGCGGATCTTGTCGCTGCGGCTGCCCTTGTTCCATTCGGCCATGTCGAGCTGCGGTAGCTCGGGCTTCAGAAATCCCATGGTTCCACAGACTAGAACGTGTTCTAGGTAGGTGGCACGCGTTGGGCCCGAACTAGGCGGGCAAGTTTCTCACCGGGCCGGCCGGTATTTCACGCCGGCGCGCCGCCCGGGCCGGGGCACCCTGGACGATGAGGGCGCGGACCTGATTCTCGGCGGCACTGCCTGCGACGAACAACATTTCGTCGCCGGCCTCGAGCACGTCGTCGGGCTGCGGCAAGATGACGCTGCCGGCGCGCAGCACGGTGATCAACGCGGCGTTATCCGGCAGCGGCAGGTCACTAATCCGGCGGCCGACAAGCGGGTTGTCCACCGGCAGTGTCAGTTTCGACAGGCCGACCTGACCGCGCGCGAGCCCCATCAGCTGCACGAGGTGGCCGACGTCGATGGCCCCCTCGACCCCGGCCACCATGGCGCGGGGCGTGGAGACCGCCACGTCGATGCCCCACGCCTCGGTGAACAGCCACTCGTTTCTCAAGTCGTTGACGCGCGCCACCACTCGGGCGACCCCGAACTCGGCCTTGGCCAACAACGCCGCCGCGAGGTTCACCTTGTCGTCGCCGGTTGCCGCGATGACGACATCGCACAGCTGCAGTCCCGACTCTTGGAGCGACGCCAGCTCACACGCGTCGGCGAGTAACCACTCCGCGTCGGGCACCGTCTGCGGTACGTAATGGTCGACGTTGCGCTCGATCAGCAAGACGCGGTGACCGGCCTCGAGTAGCTCGAGTGCGACCGAACGACCGACCGCGCCCGCGCCGGCGATCCCGATGCGCACTATCCACTCTCCTGACGGCTGGTCGGCGTGTACCCCAGCTAGTCATTAGTGTTACTAGTGATTCACTTGCACACAACCCGACTTCGCTGGCCTGAGCCGCGACCGAACGGCGATGAACAACATGACCTTGCAGCAGCTGTACGTGACGCTGCTGGTCGGGGGCCTCGTGCTGCTGGCCAGCATCGTCGCCACCCGGGCGGCCGCCAAAGTGGGGTTGCCCAGCCTGCTGCTGTTCCTCGCGGTCGGCGTGGCCCTCGGCAACGACGGGCTGGGGCTGGAATTCAACGACGTCCAGCTCGCCAGCGACCTCGGCACCACGGCGCTGGCCGTCATTCTGGTCGAAGGCGGATTGACGACGCGGTTCGCCGACATCCGCAAGCTGCTGGCACCCGCGGGTGTGCTGGCCACCCTCGGGGTGGGCATCAGCATGGTGATCACCGCCGCGGGCGCGCACCTGCTGCTCGGCATCAACTGGCAGCTCTCGTTGTTGCTCGGGGCGATCGTTTCGCCCACCGATGCCGCCGCGGTGTTCTCGGTCCTGCGCGTCCTACCGCTGCCCAGGCGCCTCGCCGGTCTTCTCGAGGCCGAGTCCGGATTCAACGACGCGCCCGCCGCGATTCTCGTGCTCATGTTCAGCACGACCCCCATGACGCTGGCGCCGGGAACCGCCGCGACTGGCGTGGTGTACGAGCTGGTCGTCGGCGTCGCGGTCGGCCTGTTCAGCGGCGTGCTGGGCGCCTTCGCGATGCGACGGGCGGCGCTGCCGGCCTCCGGCCTCTATCCGTTGGCGACGTTTGCGCTGGGCATGGTGGCGTTCGCCGCGGCCGCCAGCGCCCACGCCAGCGGGTTCATCGCCGCGTATCTGTCGGCGGTGATATTGGCGAACTCCGGGTTGCCCCATCGCTCGGCGACCCGGTCCTTCGCGGAGGGGCTCGGCTGGCTGGCCCAGATCGGGCTGTTCGTGCTCCTCGGCCTGTTGGTGAGCCCGAGCCAATTGGGCAGCGAACTGATCCCGGCGATCGTCGTGGGCGCGGTGTTGCTGTTGCTCGGTCGGCCGCTCTCGGTCTTGATCTCCCTGGCCCCGTTCCGGGTGCCCTGGCGCGAGCAGGTGTTCCTCTCGTGGGCCGGGTTGCGCGGCGCGGTCCCCATCGTGCTGGCGACGTTTCCCATCGTCGAAGGGGTCGCGGACAGCTACCGGCTGCTCAACATCGTGTTCATTTTGGTCGTGGTCTTCACCCTGATCCAGGGCCCCGGATTGAGCCTGCTGGCGCACAGGATCGGGCTGATCTCGCGTGAAGCCACGAGGGAGATCCAGGTGGAAGCGGCGCCGCTGGACGTGTTGGAGGCCGAACTGTTGACGATGACGGTGTCGCCACCGTCGCGGCTGCACAACGTCTCGGTGCTCGAGTTGCGGCTACCCGACCCCGCCGTCATCACCCTCATCATCCGGAAAGGCCGCACCTTCGTCCCCCAGCCCCACACCCGCATCCAGGCCGGCGATGAGCTGCTGATCGTCACGACACCCAAGACGCGCGCCCCCACCGAGCGCAGGCTCCGCGCGGTGAGTCGCCGCGGCAAACTGGCGTACTGGTTCGACGAGTACGGCGAACCGGACTGATCTGCCGCCTGTCTGGCCACGGTCGGCACATATGAGATCGGCCAGAGTTTCGGCGGCGCCCAGCGCGCCGTCGCTAGAATCCAATCATTGTGTGGTTCAACGACGGAACCAGACCGCGACGGTCGCGCCCGGTCATTGCGATCGCCGCCATGGTGGTGTTGCTAGCCGCGGTCGTCGGATCCGGCCCGTGGCGCTCGGAGTCAGCGGGGTCCGGGCCTCCCGCGTCCGCGGCCCCGCATCCGGTGGTCGCCGCTATTGGCCACGACGACCACCCGGCTCCTGACCAGGGTTTGTCCGCCGAGTACCACAAGCCTCCCGCGACCGCGGCCGCACCTCATGGCCGGCAAGCGAATTCGCCGCGCTGGACGCCGGCGCCGCCGTGGTCACCGTCGCCGGCTTCATCCATGTCGAGTTGGCGAGCCGACGCCGTCGACCCGTGCACACCCGGCACTTCCCTTGGCGCCCAAGATCTTTTGACCCGGCTCTGCGTCTCCAGACGCTGATCGGCCAGGACCGGCCGTCATGCCATGCGCGACGGCCGCTCAGACGCATCGACGTTAACTCCTGCTGCTCACGCGCCACCGCACACCTCTCTCAATCGGCGGGTGTACGCGCGGGACCTTGTATTTCAGGGAGAAATTTTGTCCACATTCTTGGTCGCGAAGACCCTCACAATTCTCGGTGGTGCCGCGCTGCTTGTCTCGGCGGTCGGATGCGACGACGGCGTCGTCGCGACGTCGGCGGGCCCGTCAATCACCACGACGGCCGCTTCGTTCGGCGGGGCGCCGGCACAACCGCTTCCGGCTTCGCCCGAAAGTCGTGCTGGCGGTGCGGGATTCACTGGCTGCATCATCGGCCTAAACTGCGGTTGCTTCCCTCGTCAAGGCAAGTGTGGGCGGCAGCGGTCGCCACGGGTGGTGCCTTCGCCCCCGCCGCCGGGCGAGTTCGGTAACAACGGCCCCGCCGAAAACCGGCATGTGCCCGTGGTTCCGTGAGCCGCCGACCACACCGTCGTCTCGGAAATCCGGGTGAACTCGCTGTCGCGGACGCCGCCGTCGGTGTAGTTTGCTGCTGGGGCGGGACTACGGTGAGGAGCCGGCCATGTCCGACGTCGATTATTGCGTGGTCGGAGCGGGATTCGCGGGCCTGACGGCCGCCTTGCGGCTCCAGCGGGCCGGCCGATCGGTGGCCTTGCTGGAGGCGCGCGACCGGGTCGGTGGGCGCACCTTCACCGAGACCCGCCCGGACGGGACGTGGATCGACCGCGGCGGCGCGTGGATCGGCCCGGGCCAGGACCGGATCTACGCGCTGATGAACGAGTTCGGCGTGCCCGAGTACAAGCAGCACAACGACGGCGACGCGATGATGATCGTCGGCGGCAAGAAGCACCGCTACGGCGGCCCCATCCCCTGGACGATGAGCCCGTGGGCCGTCACCAACCTGGGCCTCGCCCTGATGTCGTTCGAGAGAATGTGCAAAACGCTCCCGCGCGAAGCCCCTTGGGAGGCAACGCAAGCCGCCGCGTGGGACCGGATCAGCCTGGGCGAGTGGATCGAGAAGCACACGCTGTCCAAGGCGGCCCGGCAAATGCTGGACATGGCCCTGTCCGGCCTGTACACCTCGGCGGGATCCGAGACGTCGTTGCTGTGGGCGCTGCTGCAGACGGGATCGGCCGGCGGCCCGACGTTCGCCATTTCCGGCAAGGGCGGCTCCCAGGACGCCCGCCCGGTCGGCGGCATGGGCGCCATCTACCGACAGATCGCCGCCGAGCTCGGTGATGCGGTGCACCTGTCGCGGCCGGTCCGGCAGGTCGCGCAGGACGCCGACGGCGTCACCGTCAGCGCGGAGGGCATGACGGTGCGGGCGCGGCGGGTGATCGTGGCGATCCCACTGGCGATCGCCACGTCGATCGCCTACGAACCGGCCCTGCCGGTGGATCGGGCGTTTCTGCACCGGCGCATGCCGAGCGGCGCGGTCGTCAAGATCTCGGTCGTCTACGACGAGCCCTTCTGGCGGGCCGACGGGCTGTCCGGCCAGTCGGCCGCGCCGGGAGGCCCGGCGACGCTGACCATCGACGCCTGCACCGACACGGGCAATCCGGGGGTCATGTGCGTCATCAGCGAGGGGCCCGCGGCGCGACGGCTCGGCAGGCTCGGCGAGGCGGAACGCCACGCGGTCATCATCGGCGAGCTGGTCGACCGCTTCGGGAGCAAGGCGAACGATTACCGCGAATTCCACGAACAGAACTGGACGGTGGAGCGCTATTCCGGCGGCGGCATGATCAGCCACGCGCCCACCGGCGTGCTGACCGAATTCGGTTACACCCTGCGCGAACCCTGCGGCCGCATCCACTGGGCCGGCACCGAGAGCTCGGCCGTCATGTGCGGGTGGGTCGACGGCGCGATCCGCTCCGGGGAGCGCGCCGCGGCCGAGGTGACCGCGGCCGACACGGCGACCGTGGCGGCCTCGAGCGTCGACTAGTTGCGCGCGTCGCCGGCGTGTCGGCCCGACAACTCGACGTTCGGCGCGGGGGGCGCCGTGGCTAGCCGGCTTGCTTGGCCGGCGGCCGATAGAAGATGACCAGCTGGCCGATGGCACCGGCCAGGCCGAGCACCACCGAGATCAGCAGGCCGTGCCAGCCGTCCATCCAGTTCTTCCCGAAGACCAGGTAGTCCAGGCTGTACTTCCCGGCGCCCAGCGTGGCCACGACGACCGCGCTGACGGCGAGCACCAGGTTGTATTCCCAGCCCTCCTTGACGATGAAGAAGCCGTTGGCGCGGTGCACGGTCCAGGCCGCGACCAGCATCAGCGAGACGAAGCCCGCGGCCGGGATGGGGGTGAGCAAACCCGCCGCCAGGCCCAGGCCAGCGGCCATTTCCGTGGTCGCCGCCACCGTGGCGTGAAACTTTCCGGGTTTCATGCCGATGCTCTCGAACCACCGTGCGGTGCCCGGGATGCGGCCGCCGCCGAAGAACTTGTTGTAGCCATGCGCGGCCAACGTCACGCCCAACACCAGCCGCAGGATCAGTACTCCGACGTCATGGAACGTGTCATATGAAGTCATAACTGTAAACCTAGATCATGGGGCGGGTGGCAAGACAAGAGCCGCCGAGCAGCTACGGCGCTTTATCCGCTGGTACGTGTGGGAACATAGCGGGCGTTCCGACGTCGGCATCGGTAGCTAAGTCCACAAAGGGGGTGCACCACGGCTCGCACCGCATCAGGTAGCGGCGCCCACCGCCATGCGTCGAGCGGGGCCACGCGTGCCGAGCATCCCGTGGTGTTACTGGACGGCGCATCGAACCACCCGCGCGAACTGCTGGGCAACAAGGGCCACGGCATCCAGACGATGCGCCGCCACCAGCTGCCGGTGCCGCCCGCCTTCTGCATCACCACCGCGGTGGGGCTGCGGTACCTCGCCGACCCCGCGGCGACGATGGACGCCATCTGGGACGACGTGCTCGACCGGATGGGCTGGCTGGAGACCCAGACCTCGCGCACGTTCGGACGGGGACCGAATCCCCTGCTGGTCAGCGTGCGCTCGGGCGCCACCCAGTCCATGCCGGGCATGATGGACACCATCTTGGACCTGGGCATCAACGACGACGTCGAGCAGGCGTTGGCGGCGGGCGACCCGACGTTCGCCCGCGACACCCGCCGGCGGTTCTGCGACATGTACCGCCGCATCGTGGGCGGCGGTGAGCAGCACGACGTTCCGTCCGACCCGTACGCTCAATTGCGCGCCGGCGTGGAGGCCGTGTTCGCCTCGTGGAACTCGCCCCGCGCGGTCGCCTACCGCACCCACTACGGTTTCGGTGATCAGCACGGCACCGCCGTGGTCGTCCAGGCCATGGTGTTCGGGAATTACGGCCCCAATTCCGGTGCCGGGGCATTCATTTCACGCAATCCGATAACCGGCGACAACGAGCCGTTCGGCGAGTGGCTCCCCGGCGGCCAGGGCGACGACGTGGTGTCGGGATCGGTTGAGGTGCAACCGATCACCGCGCTGCGCGACGAGCAGGCGGCCGTCTACGACGAGCTGGTCGCCGCCGCCGGCACCCTCGAGCGGCTGGATGCCGACGTCCAAGAGATCGAGTTCACCGTCGAAAGCGGCAAACTGTGGTTGCTGCAGACCCGGGCGGCGGAGCGGTCGGCGCAGGCCGCGGTGCGCACGGCGCTGCAGCTGCGGCACGAGGGACTCATCGACGACGCGGAAACACTGCGGCGGGTGACCCCGGCCCACGTGCAGACCCTACTGCTTCCCGCGCTTCAGCCCGAAATACGCTTGGCGGCGCCGCTTTTGGCCAAGGGGCTGCCGGCCTGCCCGGGCGTGGCGTCGGGCACGGCATACACCGACGTCGACGAGGCGCTGCGTGCCGCCGACCGTGGCGAACGAGTGATCCTGGTGCGCGATCACACCCGGCCCGAAGACGTGTCGGGGATGCTGGCGGCGCAGGGCGTCGTCACCGAGGTGGGTGGCGCCGCCAGTCATGCGGCGGTGGTCAGCCGCGAATTGGGCCGGGTGGCGGTGGTGGGCTGCGGCCAGGGCGTGGCGGCGTCGCTGGCAGGCAGACAGATCACCGTCGATGGCGCCGAAGGTGAAGTGCGCGAAGGCCTTTTGGCCTTGTCCGCGTGGTCGGAAGACGATTCGCCGGAGCTGCGCGAGCTGGCCGACATCGCGCGACGCGTCAGCCCGCTGCGCGCCCACGTCACCGGAGACCATCCGCGGCTGGACGACAACTCCGAGGCCGCCGTGCGTGCCGCCATCGACCGCGGACACACCGACGTGGTCTCGGCCACCCCGTTGATCGTCATGCTGACCGCGCTGCGGCTGGCCGCGGGGGCGGCGCCATGACCGAACTGGATGTGCTGCAAGGGGTCCGGCTCAAGGGCCGGGTGAGCAGAACCGATCTGGCCGCGACATTGGGGGCCGATCCCGGCGACATCACTACCATCGTCGAGCAACTGACCGCGGCGGGCCTGCTGGCCGAGGGCGCAACCGTGCAGATCACCCGCGCCGGCAGCGACCGGTTGGCGACGCTGCTGGCCGAGGAGCGCGAGGGCATCGATGCGGGCGCGATGGCCGCCGTGTACCACGACTTTCGCGCCGTCAACGCCGACTTCAAGCGCCTCGTGACGGATTGGCAGCTCAGGGGAGGCCCCGGCGGCGTTCCCAACACCCACGACGACGCCGAGTACGACGCCGCCGTGCTCGCCCGCCTCGACGACGTGCACGCCCGCGCCGTGCCGATCGTCGAGGCCGCCGCGGCCCAACTGCCCCGGCTCAATGCCTACGCGACGAAACTTGCTGCGGCATTGGACAAAATCAAGGCCGGGGAGACCTCCTGGCTGGCCAGGCCGCTGGTCGACTCCTACCACACGGTGTGGTTCGAGCTGCACGAAGAACTCATCGTCGCCGTCGGCCTGACCCGCGAGGAAGCGGCCAGATCCGGCGACGCGCAATAGCTAAAGGGCCTCGTCGAGCAGCGCCGTGTAGGCGTCGATATCGGGAATGGCCGAGGCCGCCGCGTGCACGCTGATCGCGATGGTGTCGCCGATGCCGTGCACGCCGTGCGTCAGACCCATCATCGGCGACAGCGCCGGATATCCGGCCGTCAGCACCACCGGGGCGCCGCCGAAACTCAGGTCGGCGGCGCCGCGGTAAACGCTGGACACCACGGTGTTGCCGGCCACCTGCGTCGGACGCTGGTCGAGGTCGAACTGGTTGATCCCCCAACGCAACAGCGGTGCGGGCACCGCGGCGAAGGCCCGGTCGGCGGTCCGCGTGGCCGGATGCTCGAACCGGCGCCGGCCATCGGCCAACTCGGCCGCGATCCGCCGCAGCCGCGCATCCAGATCAAGCTGTGGGTACAGCCCGACGACCACGTTCCCGAAGTGGTTATTGGCATGAGGCACACCGGGTTTGGCCATCGGGACTTCGGCCCCTAACGTCTCGGATCCCGGTCCCAGCAGTCGATACAGCGCGGTCGACACGGCGGCGAGAGCCCCGACGGTCACCGTGGGCCCGCGAAGCTGCGCGCGGGGACGCACCAGCGTGCGCACCGAGCGCGCGCCGTTCGGGCGGGCATTCGTCGGCAACAGCGGGCGGGGCCCGGCACCAGGCGTCAGCACGCCCGCGCGGATATCGCGGACCCGGCGGCGGTCGGCGCGGGCCGCCTGCACGGCCCGCCACGGCAGGAACCCCGCCGGCAACCGTCGCACCTCGGGCACCGGAACGTCCCGGCCGAACAGCCAGGCCGCCATCGCCGCACCGCGACCCCCGTCTGCCAGCGCATGCGCGAGCTGCACGACCGCGACCGCGCCCGGGCCGTCGACGCCCGGGATGCCGTCCACCGGCGTGAACAGGTGCACCCGCCACGGCATCCGGCGAACGTCCAGCTGGCTGTCGGCGAGGCCGGCGACCGCCGCCAGGCACGCACCCCAGCCGCGCTCGACGAGCTCGTGGCGCACGATCTGCTCCGACACCACCCGAGCGGGAACCCACTGCGGATACCTCAGTAAGGACCGGTCGTGGACCCGCACCGACAGGGCGGGGCAACCATTCGCCCGGCGGCGAACCTGTTCGACGGCACGGCCGAGGTCGGCGGGCTCGCCGGCGAAGGCGTACAGCAGGAACTCGTCGCTGGGGATTTTCGCCGACATCCAGTAGAACTGCGCATCGACGGCCGCCATCCGGCGCGCAGTCATCGCGTCAGCCGGGTGGGCCAACGAACGCAAGCACCCGCTCGGCCACCTTCTCGGGCTGTTCGAGCTGCAGGAAATGCCCGGCGTGATCGATGATGGCCACGTCGCCTCCGGGTGGCAGCACCTTTTCCGTCCAGTGCGCGAAAGCCGGAGTCATGCAACCGTCGTCGAGGCCGTGCAGATACAAGCTCGGCAGGATGGGCGCCTCGGTCCAGCGCTCGTTCAGCTCGGCGTACCGCTGCGGGGGCTTGGTGTTGCGCAGGGTGGCCCGGTAGGTCCCCAGGGCCGCGCGCCAACTTTCCGGTGTGCCGATCGCGGCGTCGACGTGCCGCAGATCCTCGTCGGCACCGCGATAGCCCGGCGACCATCGCCGCCACAGCAGCGGCAAGATCCAGCGCGCGGAACGCTCTGGCAGCAAAGGCAATTGGAAATAAAACATGTACCAGCTGCGCAACAACTGGCGCGGCAGCTGACGGGCCAGCCGGCCCCGCTCGCTCACCTGCCCCCGGAACGCGGCCGAGACCGGCACCGACATGATCACGGCTTTGGTGAACGGGCTGTTGGGCATCGCGGCCAGGCCGGTGGCCGCCAGCGCACCCCAGTCGTGACCGATCACCACGTCGCGGTCGGTTCCTCCCGCGGCCGCCCGCACGCGCAGGGCGTCGTCCATGATCGCCCCGACGTGATAGCTGCCGTCCTCGGGA
The DNA here is from genome assembly GCF_035666375.1 of Mycobacterium sp. 5-140-3-2. NCBI lineage: Bacteria > Bacillati > Actinomycetota > Actinomycetes > Mycobacteriales > Mycobacteriaceae > Mycobacterium > Mycobacterium sp. 5-140-3-2. Next base: position 1,135,766 of record NZ_CP142025.1, on the reverse strand, counting down.
ATCGACGAGGGCGCGTATCCGCGCATGAACGGCGCGATGACCCGCCAGCCCGCCGCCGCGAGGAGCGGGGCCATCTTGCGCCAGCCGTAGGCCGTGTCGGGAAAGCCGTGCAGGCATAGGGCGATCGGACCGTCGGCGGGTCCCCAGGTCAGCGCCTTGAGATCCCCGGGCGGCCCCGGCACGTCGATCCACCGCGGCTCGGTCATCTCGCGTTGTCCGCCATATCCACTCCTGTTCGGCGCGTCCGCACGGACAAACCTAACCCGTGGGACTCCGCGATGCACCGACCGGCGCGGGATATTCGTCAAATATGGCCCGCCTCAGGGGGTTTCGCGGTCAGAGTGAGTCATCACCGCGCGGGGTCGCCGGACGCCTCCGCGGCCCGTTCCAGCTCGGCGATGATGATCTTGCGCATGCCGTACATCGCCTGGGTGGCGGCCGCCGCCCGGGCGCGATCGGGATCGCCGATCAATTCGTAGAGCCGATCGGGGACGATTTGCCAGCTCAGGCCGAAGCGGTCTTTGAGCCAGCCGCATCGCGATTCCTCGCCGCCGTCGGTCAACCGGTCCCAGTAGTAGTCGACCTCGTCCTGGTCCTTGCAGTGGACCGTGAAGGAGACCGCCTCGCTGAACTGGAAGTGCGGACCGCCGTTGATCCCGATGAACCGGGCGCCGTCGAGCACGAAGCTGCCGGACAGGACGGTGCCGGGCTCCCCAGGTCCGGCGTCGGTGGTCCGGTTGAGCCCCTCAATGTGGGAGTTCGGAAACACCGAGGTGTAGAAGCCGGCGGCTTCCTCCAGGTTGTCGTCGAACCATAACGACGGGGTGATCGATGGCATGTGCATGGCCTCCTGGGTCGCTCGTGGGGGTTCGACAGACAGACCCCCGCGAACACGGAAAGTCATCGCGCCGTCGACCCGCGCAAGAGTGCTTATGCGACCTATGTAACGTCAGGACGCATGAGCACCGTCAGCAGCAGCCCCCAGACGGTTGAGTTTGCCGGCGCCAAGGGCATCACCCTGATCGCCGACGAATGGAATCGGGGCACCGATGCCGCCGGCCGGCCGAGCATTCTGATGCTGCACGGGGGCGGCCAGAACCGGTTTTCGTGGAAGAACACCGGTCAGAGGCTGGCCGACGAGGGTTTGCATGTGGTGGCCCTGGACTCCCGCGGGCACGGTGACAGCGATCGCTCACCCGATGCCGACTACGAGATCGAGACGTTGACGACCGACGTCCTTCGGGTGCTGGACGCGATCGGGCGGCCGGTGACGATCATCGGGGCGAGCATGGGCGGGTTGACCGGCATCCTCGCCGCGCACCGGGCCGGCCCGGCGAAGGTGACCCGCTTGGTGCTGGTCGACGTGGTGCCCCGCTTCGAGAAGGGCGGCAGCGCCCGCATCCGCGATTTCATGTTCAGCGGCCTCGAGGGGTTCGAGTCGCTGGAGGAAGCGGCCGACGCCGTCGCCGCCTACCTGCCCTACCGCAGCAAGCCCCGCAGCCCCGAGGGGCTGAAGAAGAACCTGCGCCTGCGCGACGGCCGCTGGTACTGGCACTGGGACCCGGCGTTCATGACCAAGCCCGGCGACGATCCCGAACTGCGCACCGAGAGCTTCGAGCAGGCCGCCAAGAACCTGAGGATTCCCGTCCTGCTGATCCGCGGCAAGCTCTCCGACGTGGTGAGCCCCGAGGGCGTTCGGCACTTCCTGGCCACCGTGCCGCGCGCGGAGTTCGTCGAGCTGTCCAACGCCGGGCACACCGCGGCCGGCGACGACAACGACGCGTTCAGCGACGCCGTGGTGAAATTCGTCCAACGCCACTGACCAGTTCGGTCAGTTCGCCGGCTTCTCCGCGTGCCCGCCGAATTGCTTACGCATCGCCGAAAGCGCCTTGTTGGCGAAGTCGTCGAGCGAACGCGAGGCGAAGCGCGACTGCAACGCGGTGGTCAGCACCGGCGAGGGGACTCCCTCGTCGATCGCGGCGATGGACGTCCACCGTCCCTCTCCGGAGTCCGAGACGCGCCCGGAGAATTCCTTCAGCTCCGGGGATTCGTGCAGGGCGATCGCCGTCAGATCCAAGAGCCAGGACCCGATGACGCTGCCGCGCCGCCACACCTCGGCGACCTCGGGGATGTCGAAGTCGTACTGGTAGAACTCCGGATTCGACAGCGGCGCCGTTTCCGCGTCACCTTCCTGGACGTGCTTGCCGATGTCGGCGTTGCGCAAAATGTTCAGCCCCTCGGCGAGCGAGGCCATCATGCCGTACTCGATGCCGTTGTGCACCATCTTCACGAAGTGCCCGGCGCCGGCCGGCCCGCAATGCAAGTACCCCTGCTCCGACGTCGCGACCTCGCCGTCGCGGCCCGGTGTGCGGGGTGCCGCGTCGACGCCCGGCGCGACGGTGGCGAAGATCGGCTCGGCGCGCGCGAACGCTTCGTCGTCGCCGCCGACCATCAGGCAGTACCCACGTTCGCGGCCCCACACCCCGCCGCTGGTGCCGCAGTCCAGGAAGTGAATGCCCTTCTCCGACAGCGTCTTTGCGTGGCTGATGTCGTCGCGGTAGTAGGAGTTCCCGCCGTCGATGACGATGTCGCCGGACTCGAGTGTCTCGGCCAGTTCGTCGATCACCCCGGTGGTGATCGTCCCGGCCGGCACCATCACCCATACGACGCGCGGCGCGGTCATCTTCTCGGCGAGCTCTTGCAGCGAGGACACCCCGGTGGTCTTGTCCTCCCCCGCCATCGCCTCCACCGCGTCGGGGTTGTGGTCGTACACCACGCATTCATGTCCTCCCGCGACCACGCGTCGGACGATGTTGGCGCCCATCCGGCCGAGGCCGATCATCCCAAGCTGCATGCTGTCCCTGGTCTCCTTACTGTTTCGTGGCCGTGCTGCGCGGCAGCCACGGCTCCTGCCAGGCGTGGTGGCCACGCACCAGCGCTTCGGCGGCCTCCGGCCCCCAGGAGCCTTGGTCGTAGTGGTGGATTCGACCCGGCTTGTCCAGCAACGGCTGCACGATCCGCCACGTCTCTTCGATGGCGTCCTCGCGGGCGAACAGCTGGCGATCTCCGTTGAACGCGGCGTAGAGCAGCCGTTCGTAGGGGCGTACCGGCTCGCCGAGATCCTCGGCGAACGACGAGTCCAGGTGAACGTCGTGCCACGAATCGCCGACCTGAGCGGACAGCTGCAGCCGCATCCCGGGGTCGGGGTCGATGCGCAGCACGATCTGGTTGGGATCGGGTGGGCGACGGTTGGGCAGGAACGAAAACCCGGGGACATGGTGCAGGAACATCCGGACCTCGGTGACCTTTTCCGGCAGCGCCTTGCCGGCGCGCAGGAAGATCGGCACGCCGGCCCAGCGCCAGTTGTCGATCTCGGTGCGCAGCGCGACGTAGGTCTCGGTGGTGGAATCCTTTGCCACGCCGGCGACTTCGGTATAACCGCGGTACTGCCCACGCACGCAGCGCTCCGGGTCCAGCGCGGGCATGGCCCGGAAAACCTCGGCCTTCTTGTCGTTGAGGTCGTCGGCGCCGGCGCCCACCGGGGGCTCCATGGCGACCAGCGCCAGCACCTGCAGCAGATGGTTTTGCACGACGTCGCGCAGCGCTCCCACCGCGTCGTAGAACTTGCCGCGGTCCTCGATCCCGAAGTCCTCGGCCATGGTGATGTGGATCTCGGAGATGCTCTCGCGGTCCCACAGCTTCGCCAGGCCGTTGTTGGCGAAGCGCAGGTACTGCAGTTCTTCGACGGGTTGTTTGCCCAAAAAGTGGTCCACGCGCAGGATTTGGTCTTCGTCGAGCACCGCGCGCAGCCGGGCGTTGAGGTCGCGCGCCGACTCCAGGTCGTGGCCGAACGGCTTCTCGATCGCCACCCGCGCCCGCTCCAGCAGGTCGGCCTTCGCCAGGTTCTCCACGATGGGCGCGAACAGCGCCGGCGGCATCTCGAGGTAGTAGAGCGGATGCGCGTCCGAATCGATCTCCTTGGCGAGCTGCTTGTAGAGATCGGCATCGGTGACGTCGCCGTGCAAGTAGGAGATCCGGCCGGCCAGCCGGTCGAACACCGCGTCGTCGAACTTCTCGCCGGATTTCTGGATGGCGTCGCGCGCCCGGTCCAGCAGCTGCTCGGTGGTGATGTCGTCGCTGGCCACGCCGATGATCGGGTGGTGTAGCTCGTCGCGACGCTCGAGGCGATACAGGGCGCGAAACGTCATCTTGCGCGCCAGGTCGCCGGTGATTCCGAAGATCACCAGCAGGTCGGATGAATCACCGTCGCCGTCGGCCAAAACCGCTCCTCCCGAAAGTCACCTGATGGGACGCCCCTGAGATCACTACCCGCGGCCGGCGGCCTCAACCCTAGACACTGCTCACAGGGCCGACAACCTAGCCGGACCGCGGCCTTGCAAGGATGACCGGCATGGGTGACGCGCTGCATGTCTCGGTCTACATTCTGGCCGGGTTTGCTGCGATCGAGGCCATCGGGTTGGTGGTGCTGTGGCAGCTGCTCGCGCGCAGTCAGCGCGAGCTCGACGAGCTGCGCCAGCGAAACGACGCCCGCAGCTGGTTGCTGTCGGGCGGCCGCGAAGCCGTGAAGACGGTGTGGAACACCGCCAACCTGGTGCGCAAGGAGGGCTTCGGGGCGGCGGTGCGCAGCTCGATCGAAGACCTCGCGGACTGGGCCGAGGTCGAACGGCCCGACCTCGCGCGGGTCACGCCGGACGGCCGGGTGGTGATCCTGTTCTCCGACATCGAGGAGTCCACCGCGCTGAACGAGCGCATCGGGGACCGGGCGTGGGTCAAACTGATCAGCTCGCACGACAAGCTGGTCTCGGATCTGGTGCAGCGGCGGTCCGGGCACGTGGTGAAGAGTCAGGGCGACGGATTCATGATCGCCTTCGCGCGCGCCGAAGAGGCGGTGCGCTGCGGGATCGACCTGCAACGCGCGTTGCGCAGGGATGCAAACCGCAAGCGGCACGAGGAGATTCGCGTTCGGATCGGCATCCATATGGGACGGTCGGTGCGCCGCGGCGATGACTTGTTCGGCCGCAATGTCGCCATGGCGGCGCGGGTCGCGGCACAAGCCGCCGGTGGCGAGATCTTGGTGAGTCAGCCGGTGCGGGACGCGCTTTCGGAGTCCGAGGGCATCCGTTTCGACGGCGGCCGCGACGTCGAGCTGAAGGGTTTTTCGGGCAGCTATCGGTTGTTCGCCGTTGAGCCCTCGGCCGATCCCGGCCCGGACTGAAGGCCTCCCCCTTCGTATTCGGCCAACCGCTGATGCAACCGATTGCGGACCTCGTCGGCGGTGTAGGCGCGCCGCTTGCGCTGGTCGCGAGCCACCAGCACGCCCCCGGCGACGACGCCGGCGGCACCGGCCAGTCCCAGCCACTTCCACACACTGCGCATGAGACCAGGCTATGCGTAGTCCCCGTCGTCGCGCGCTGGTTGTGATTGACTGGTGTGCCCGCGAGGCACGGCACCGCGACGCGCAGGCGGGCTCAGGAGACGAGGAGACCGGCGAAAGCCGCAGCGGCGAACGGGCTTACACAACCATGCTCACCTTGAACCAAGCGCTCGAGGAGACCCGTACGGGCGATCTTTGGCTGTTTCGCGGCGGTTCGGGACCCGACCGTGCCATCCAGACCTTGACGAACGCCCCGGTGAACCACGTGGGAATGACGGTGGCCATCGACGACTTGCCGCCGCTGATCTGGCACGCCGAACTGGGTGACAAGCTCGCCGACCTGTGGACGGGGACGAACCACCGCGGCGTGCAACTCAACGATCTGCAGCAGTCCGTCTTGCAGTGGACCCAGCGCTACCACCAGCGGTGCTGGCTGCGCCAGCTGACGCCGCCGGCCAACCGCGAGCAAGAGAACAAGCTGCTGCGCGTCATCGCCCGCATGGACGGCACCGCGTTTCCGACCACCATGCGCCTGACCGGCCGGTGGTTGCGCGGCCGCCTGCCGAACGCGTACGACTGGGCGCGCGGAATCCCGGTCGTGGACAGGAAAGTTCGAGAGTCGACGCTGCGGCGCAAGGAGCGCCAGCGCCTCGGCCTGGAGGCCGCCTACTGCGCGGAAACGGTGGCCATCACCTACGAGGAAATGGGTTTGATGGCCACGGAGAAGTACTCGAACTGGTTTGACCCCGGCTCGTTCTGGAGCGGTGAGAGCCTGCCGCTCACACCGGGATACGCGCTGGGCGACGAAATCGAGATCGTGGTGGCCGGCTAGCTTGGGGGGAAGGGTGTCTGGCCGACCGCCGACATCCGTGGCCGGCGGCTAGCCGACCGACATCTCGCCCATCTCGGACCACCCAGTGGCATCGAGCGTCTGGTTGATGATCTTCGGCGTCGACTTCAACGCCTGCGGAAGTTCGTGCATGGCCCGCTTGAAGTGATCGCTGTTGACGTGGACACCGCCCGCCTCATCGTCGCGGAACGCTTCCACCAGGACGTACTCCGCCGGGTTGTCCAGGCTGCGCGACCACTCGAACCACAGGTTGCCCTCCTCGGCACGAGTCGCCGCCGTGAACGCGGCGACGAGTTCAGGCCACCGGTCCGTCCACTCGGGTTTGGTTTCGAACTTGACGACGATGAAGATCATTGCGGCCCCGCCTCGGTTCGCCGATTTCGGTGTGCCCGCACCGCAGGCAGCGCCAGCCTATCTGGCGGCGGGCACTGTTGCGGCGGGGTGTCGGGCGCGTTTCCGGTCAGCGAACGCGGCAGCAAAGTGTTCTCACGAGTCACAAGCAACCCATGAGAAACTTTCGCCGCGGCGCGCACTTCCGCCACTTTTCCGAAGGCAGTGTCGTAGCTCACACACGACTCGGCGATCGTGTCATTTCACTATTGTGCCGGCCCGTCGGGATGGCCGCCGCCAATCGTCGGAAAGAACCGATAAATGGCCGACGGCACGCATTTCATTTGTTATGAATCCGCAATTACCGCGCTGTCGGACAAATACAATTAAAGTGCCGGCGGGGTGTCCATCGGCGGTGCCGGAGCGTCGATCAAAACGGCGGGCTCTTCCGGCGGGGGCGCGGGCGCGTCCGCCGGCGCAGGAGCGTCGGGCGGAGGCGGCAAAGCGTCCGCCGGCGGAGGGGCGTCGGGCGGCGGCGGCAACGCGTCCGGCGGCAAAGCGGCGTCCGGCGGCGGCGGCAACGCGTCCTCCAACTCCATCGGAAGGAACATGTGATGCGTGAATCCGGCCTGGTAGGCGCCGGGGCCGCCCACGTGGACGCCGCCGCGCTCACCGCTGGCCACCGACGTCCCGTCGGGCAGCGTCACCGCGGTGTGGCCACCGTTCCATCCGATGACCAAGGCGTTGGGCGCGGTCCCGTATTGGAACCCTCGCGCCAGCAACGCCGCTTCTTCGTTTCCGGTATTAAATCGATCCCCAAAAACTGGCCTATCGGTTGCGGCATTCGCAATCCACGAAGCGAGTCCCGAACAATCGGTCCCGGCGGGAGAATCTCCGCCCGCGATATACGGCGTGCCGGAAACCTGATTGATCAACGACATCAATGTAGCAATAACGACCATGGGCAGCGAGGCTAGCAATAACATATATTGCCAACCAAAATTTGTGGCGCACGTCATTCGGTAAACCAACAATGACCTGTGCCGCAGCTAAAGCAAATTTATTACACACGGGTATATTTTTGGCGGCAAATTGCCCGCATTTAGGCGATGCCGTCCAGGGGTACCTCGGTCGCGTCACCCATCAGGCGGGGTCAGGGCCCCGTTCGCTTTGCGCAATCTCGCGGTCAACGTCGGCCTGGTCCCGCTCCGCGCGCGCCTGTGCGCGCTGCACCCCTTCATCGGCGCGCCGCAGTCGCGCGCGTTCCTGCTCTTCGCTCGTGCCCTCGCGTTCGTCCGCGCGCTGCTCTCGTTCGTCCGCCGCCCGCTCGCGCTCGTCGGCAATCTGGTCGCGCTGGTCGGCAATCCCGTCCCTTTTGCCGGCAAGAAATTCACGCTTTCGGAGCTCAGCCTCCTGCCGGACCAGGGCCCTTTCGCGCTCCTCGAGCGCGTCGGGCCCGCATTCCGGCCCCTCGGGCGGCTCGGCGCGGTCGTCTGCGGCCACAGTTCACCCTAGCCCCGGGAGGGTTGACCGTTAGCGCCGCCAATCGCGTCTGATCAAAGCGGCCTTGGCCCGAGACGGTGCCTGCTCAGATGGGCGTCCATATCCCGTTGTTCCACAGGCCCCAATCGGCGTCGGTCGGGTTCCACATCAGTTGAGCCCCCGGCGCCCACGCCGGTTGAGGTGGCTGCGGCGGCGCCCACGCCGGCGGGGGCCCCAGGGACCCCAGCCCGACGGGGCGGTCGGGCCGCCCGGATGTTGCCACTCGTGGCAGCGATTCCAGTCCCAGTCCAAGACGTTGCCCCAGGCCGGGTTCCATGGCTCGCCCGGGCACCAGTGGTCGGTGGGCGCCGGCGCCGCCTGCGCGCCCGGGCCGCCGGCCAGCCCCAACGCGGACAATGCCAACCCGCTGCTCACCAGCACGCGCGCAGCCCGCCGCGGCCACGGTCCCGTTCGCTTGACAATCGTCATCTCCCCAGGATTTCCCTGGACCGGGATCCGGGCAAGTAGTTCTGCGGATCATCTGCAACCTGCAGGTCCGTCGACCGCCTCATCGCGGCGCCCGGCGATCAGAGCCCGAACTTCGCGCGCGCCTCGTCGGTGACCGGAGTGAACAGGTTGACGAGGTTTCCGTCGGGATCCCGGAACAACAGCGCGCGGTTGCCCCAGGGCATGGTCGTCGGCGTCGTCACGACCTCGGTGACACGCTCGCGCAGCCGCTCGAACTCGGCGTCCACGTCCTCGACGATGAATTCCACGATTGCGCTCCGGTTCGCCGCCGGCTCGGCCGATCCCGCCCCGAACAGCGGCACCGTCTTGTCGCTACCAATGGCCAGCGTGCCGGCCGGGGTCGGAATCTCCGCGAACAACTCGTTGCCCCACACGGCCGCGATCTGGGTGACCATCTCGTAGAAACCCACCAGGCGCTTGACGTCGGCGGTGATGATGCGGGTCGATACGAACTTCATGCGGTCCTCCTGCGGGCCCCGGCGGTGTGGGTGTCGTGCGGGAAGGATGCTAAGCGCCACCCCCGACAACGGCGGCGGTCATCGGGCCGGCAGGGTTCTCCTGGCCTGCATCGTGACGCCCGGGACCGTGTTCGCCAGGTCCGGCCGACTCTTCGCGAAGGCACGAATCGCGCGATAGAACGCCCAAAGTTGGCGAGGCGTAGGGACTTTCGGCACCCAGGCCAATTCCCAGTGAATCCCATTGATCGGGTCGTCGAAGAACACCGCGTAGTAGCCGGGCCAGTACTGCGGGTACTCCTTCGGCTCGTCGGTGACCGGGATCGCACGTTCGACCAAGAATTCACGATGGAAGCGGTCGACCTCTGCCCTACTGCGCGCCCACAACGCGATGTGGTTGATGCCGACCGCCTGATCGGAGTGCGTCAACTTGTCGCCGGTGCGGGCGGGTTGGATGCCGATGTAGCTGTGCGGGTTGACATTACGCGTCATGTAATACGTCGACTGGTATTCCATGTTGAGCGACGAGAAGCTGCTGTAGCCGAGCCAGCCGAACAACGCGTCGTAGAACGCGATCGAGTCGTCGTAGTCCAACACCGCGAACTCGACGTGACACACGCCCCGCCACCGCATAGCGCCTCCTTGTGTGACTGTTGAAGCGGAGCTGGATGACGGCTGCTCCAAACAACGTCACGACTCATCGACGATCGCAACACCCACTTCTTTACACGCCGCTTTCAACTTCTTGTCCCTCGTCCAAAGCCGTGCACCGTCGACGACAGCAACCGACCCAAGAAGGTGGGCGTCGATTGCGCTCAATCCCCTTCCCCACAAGCGGCGACGGTCAACGAGATGGAGGATTTCCGCGTGCGTCAACAACGGAAACTCGCGCAGATGGGACAGCAATCTCAGTACGTCGTCGCGCTGCTTGATCATACCGAGTGCCAGCTCCTCGATCACCATTTGGTGGCAACCGATTTCGTCGTTGGTCAAGCGGCCGACGAGGCGATGCTCGGCGACGTGCAGATGGTCAATCCATATCGATGTGTCAACGAGGATCACGGGTCGGCGGCCTCCGCCGCGGGGCGGCCGACGCCTTGGGGTCCGTGCCGCCGAGCGCCGCGAGACGGCGGGCGCTCTCTACCCGAATGAGGGTCTGCAATCCCTGACGGAGAAGCGCCGCACTCTCCGTCACGCCGGTCAGTTCCGCCGCCTGAGCCAGTAAGGCATCGTCGATGGTCACTGTTGTCCTCATCGACACCTCCATACGCATCATTTGATGCATACCATGATGCCACAAGTCGACCGGCGAGTCCTTCGGGCCATGATCACGCGGCCGGCGTTGGTCTGGGACGGAGCTAGACGTTGAACCGGAACTCCACGACGTCGCCGTCGGCGCGTCGTCACGATGTGCTGGACGATATTCGTCCGCCGACCGGACACCTTCGTTGCCCAGGCTCCAGTCACTTCATCCGATAAGCCGTGCCGCATCAGTGTCCGTGCTCTACGGTCGTCAAATGGGTGTCCGGGACGCGGTCATGGCGGGTATTGCTCAGCAGCTCGGCCATCCAAGTGGTCTGCGCGGGCGGTTGGTTGGTGCGGCGCTCAATCGGGGCAACCGGCGCTTCGTGAGCGCCGCCGCGCGGGCGCTGCAACCCGATGAAGCATCGGCGGTGGCCGATGTCGGATTCGGTGGCGCAGTGGGGCTGAAATTCCTGCTCGACAGTGTCGGTCCGTCGGGCAGAGTTCACGGTGTCGAGGTGTCGGAGACGATGCTCAGCCGAGCCGCGCGACGCTACCGCCGTGACATCGCAACCGGGCGGCTGTCGTTGCATTCCGGGTCCATGACGCAGTTGCCCTTTCCCGATGGGGCATTGGACGGCGCCATCACCGTCAACACCATCTACTTCGTCGCCGAGCTCGACAGAGCGTTCAGAGAGCTTGCCAGGGTGATAAACGGTCGGGGCCGACTCGTCATCGGACTGGCCGACCCCGACGTCATGGCAAAACTGCCATTCACGGAACACGGCTTTCACCTCCGTCCGGTGCCGGACGTGATCGACACGTTACGCAGCACCGGCCTCACGGTCGAACACCGCCAGATCAGTGGAGACGCCAACGCACGGCACCTGCTGATCGCCCACGGCGTCGCGTGAGAGGTCGCGAACGAGTGCGGGACATCGATCGAGGCAGACTTTCGACTTCGTTCGCCAGCGACCGCCCTACTTTGATGGCTTAGACGTTGAAGCGGAACTCCACCACGTCGCCGTCGGCCATGACGTAGTCCTTGCCCTCCATGCGGACCTTGCCGGCCGCCTTGGCCGCCGCCATCGAACCCGCGGCGATCAGGTCGTCGTAGGACACGATCTCGGCCTTGATGAAGCCCTTTTCGAAGTCGGTGTGAATCACCCCGGCGGCCTTGGGAGCGGTGTCTCCCTGGTGAATCACCCAGGCGCGCGCCTCTTTTGGGCCCGCCGTCAGGTAGGTCTGTAGCTTGAGGGTGTGAAAACCGGCCCGCGCCAACGCGTCTAGCCCCCGCTCGGTTTGCCCGATGGACTCGAGCAGCTCGGCGGCGGATTCGTCATCCAACTCCTGCAGCTCGGCCTCGATCTTCGCGTCCAGGAACACCGCGTCGGCGGGGGCGACCATCGCGGCCAGCTCGGCCTTGCGGGCATCGTCGGTCAGCACGGACTCGTCGGCGTTGAACACGTACAGAAACGGCTTGGTGGTCATCAGGTTCAGCTCGCGCAGCAGGGACGCGTCGACGCCGGCCGCGAACAGCGTCTTGCCCGAGTTCAGCACCGCCTCCGCGGCGACGGCCGCCTCGTGCACCGGCTTGCGTTCCTTGTTGTTGCGGGCTTCCTTCTCCAGGCGCGGCACGGCCTTCTCCAGGGTCTGCATGTCGGCGAGGATCAGCTCGGTCTCGATCACCTCGATGTCCGAGCGCGGATCGACCTTGCCGTCGACGTGCACGACGTCGTCGTCGGCGAACACCCGCACCACCTGACAGATCGCGTCACACTCGCGGATGTTGGCCAGGAACTTGTTGCCCAGCCCGGCGCCCTCGGACGCGCCCTTCACGATCCCGGCGATGTCGACGAATGTGACCGGCGCCGGCACGATTTTCTCGGAATCGAACATCTCCGCCAGCTTGTCCAGCCGCGGATCGGGCAGCGGGACGACGCCCTCGTTGGGTTCGATCGTCGCGAACGGGTAGTTGGCCGCCACCACGTTGTTCCGGGTCAGCGCGTTGAACAACGTGGACTTGCCGACGTTGGGCAGGCCGACTATTCCCAGGCTCAGGCTCACAGGGAGCCAAGTCTAGGGGCCGCGGGCGTGCCGGATGATCGGGACCGCCCCGCGGCCGAGCGTGCGCGGGAATGGGGCACGCCACAGGATCGCTACGAGGTATTTACGAGCCTTTCGGTCCATTCCCGGTACGGTCTACATGTGTCAGCACAGCGGGCTAGTGCGACGGTGGATGGTGCTCACCGTTCGGTCCACCCCAACATCCCAGGCGCCCCCTGGTATGCAGCCCTGCTTATCGCCGTCACCGCGACAGCTATCGGCTACGGAATCGACGCTGGTCACAAGGAACTGACCCACGTCTTCGCGGGCTTCTATATAGCGGGTTGCGTGGCGGCGGTGCTCGCGGTGCGCCAGGACGGCATTTTCACCACCATCATCCAGCCGCCGCTGATCCTGTTCTGCGCCGTGCCCGGCGCCTACTGGCTGTTCCACGACGCCAAGATCGGCCGCCTCAAAGACCTGCTGATCAATTGCGGCTATCCGCTCATCGAGCGCTTCCCGCTCATGCTGGGCACCGCCGGCGCCGTCCTGGCGATCGGACTGGCCCGCTGGTATTTCGGAAACGCCCAGGGCACGAAGGCGACGAGCACGTCGACCGATTCCGCCGGCGCCACCGGCGTGCACGTCAAGTCCTTCTTCAACAGCATCGGCGCCAAACTGCAGTCGGCGCTGCAGCCCGATGCCGATGACACCGACGAGGCCACCGAGTCGCGCCGCGGCCGCACGTCGGGCTCGTCGGCCAGGACACGCAGAACGGCGCGCGACGGTCGCTCCTCCACGCGTTCCCGCTCCCGGCATGCGCGACCGTCCCTCGACGACGAGTCGGTCGAGCGGCCCGAGCGTCCACGGCGCAGTACCCGCCGCAACGCTGCGGCCGCCCGCGACTACGACGCCGAACCGCCCCGCCGGTCACGGCGCCGGCCCAGGCCGGAGGGCGACCCGGACTTGCGCGGCCAAACCCCCCGGGAGCCGCGCCGCGAGCCGCGCACCCGCCGCAATCCCTACGAGCGACCCTACGACCGGCCCGCGCCCCGCGGCAGCCGTTTCGACGGCTTTGAGCCCTACGGCGACAGGTACGAGGAGAGCCGCGAGCCCTATGAGCCGCGGCGCCGGCGGCCCCCGTCGACCGGGAGCGGCGGCACGCATCACCCCATCTCGCAGGTCCGCTACCGCGGCGGCACCCAGGACCAACCGCGGGAGCCGCACACCGAGCGCCGGAGTCGCTCACGCACACCGGGTCGCGCGCACGGGCGGCCCGCGGCGGAATCCTGGGAGTACGACGTCTAACGGCGCAGCCGGGCGCGGCGAGTCACCGCCAGCGGTCCAAGGCCCTCAGCGGGCTGAGCGGATCTCGCGCGGCAGCGCGAACACGAGGGTCTCCTGCGCGGTGGTGACCGGTTGCACCAGGTCAAAGCCGCACTCGGCGAGCCGCTCGAGCACCCCTTGCACCAAGACCTCGGGAACGGACGCCCCGGACGTGACGCCGACCGTGGTGACTCCCTCGAGCCAGGCCGGGTCGATGTCATCGGCCCAGTCGACCAGGTGGGCCGCGGCGGCCCCGCCGCCCAGCGCCACTTCCACCAGGCGCACCGAGTTCGACGAATTGCGCGACCCGACGACGATCACCAGCTCGCACTCCGGCGCCATCGCCTTGACCGCAACCTGCCGGTTTTGGGTCGCATAGCAGATGTCGTCGCTGGGCGGGTCCTGCAGCTTGGGGAATCGTTGCCGCAGCCGTTCGACGATTTCCATGGTCTCGTCGACCGACAGCGTGGTCTGCGAGAGCCACACCACCTTGTCCTCGTCGCGAACCGTCACGTTGTCCACGGCGGCGACCCCGTCGACCAGCTGCACATGGTCGGGCGCCTCCCCGGCGGTGCCGACGACCTCCTCGTGGCCCTCGTGGCCGATGAGCAGGATGTCGTAGTCGTTGCGGGCGAATCGCCGGGCCTCGTTGTGCACCTTGGTGACCAGGGGGCAGGTGGCGTCGATGGTGTGCAGGTTGCGTTCGGCGGCCGCCGAGTGCACCGAGGGGGCGACGCCGTGCGCGGAGAACACCACGATGGCGCCTTCGGGCACCTCGTCGGTCTCCTCGACGAACACCGCACCGGCCTTTTCCAGCGTGCTGACCACGTGCCGGTTGTGCACGATCTCGTGACGCACATAGACCGGCGGCCCGTGCTTTTCCAGCGCGCGCTCCACGGTCTCGACGGCCCTGTCCACGCCCGCGCAGTAACCGCGCGGCTCCGCCAGGAGCACGCGCTTGCGGGTCGGGGGGACGGCGACCGAGCTGGCTGCGCCGGGAATCCCCATGTCGACGGTCGAGGGCATGTCCCCCAGGGTACGTTCTGCCGACACGGGGCTGCCAGCTCGCGGCGGCGGGCTTGGAGTTAGCCGCCGCTTAAGGCAATCTTGGACCCATGGCTACTGCACCGTATGGGGTTCGGCTGCTGGTCGGCGCGGCGACGGTCGCCGTTGAGGAGACCATCAGGCTGCCGAAAACCATCCTGATGTACCCGATGACACTGGCCAGTCAGGCGGCGCACATCGTGATGCGCTTCCAGCAAAACCTCGCCGAGCTGGTGATCAAGGGGGACAGCACCCTCGAGTCGATTTTCCCGCCCAAGGACGAGAAGCCGGAATGGGCGACGTTCGACGAGGACGTGGACGACGCGATCGACGGGGCTTATGCCACGGTGACCGACGGCGGCGAGGGCGAACGCCGGGCCGAGGGACGGTTCGCGCTGTACTCGGTGGCCGACGCGCACGAAGATGCCAGCGCGCTGACCAAACCCGCCCGCCCATCGAAGAAGCCGGCGGCCGGCGCGTCGGTCTCGCAGCCGGCGGTGGCCACCGAGCTGGACTACTCGGCGCTGACGTTGGCCCAGCTGCGGGCCCGTCTGCAATCGCTGAGCGTGGATGAACTCGAAGACCTGCTGGCCTACGAGCAGGCGACCAAGGGCCGCGCCCCGTTCCAGACGTTGCTCGCCAACAGGATCACCCGCGCGAACGCGAAGTGACCCGAGCCAATACGTCCGAACCGAATTCCGCGGAAAACCCTTTTCCGGTGCGCGCGGTGGCGATCCGGGTGGCCGGCTGGATCGACAAGCTGGGCACCGTCTGGGTGGAGGGTCAGCTCGCCCAGGTCTCGATGCGGCCCGATTCCAAGACCGTGTTCATGGTGCTGCGTGACCCCGCCGCCGACATGTCGCTGAGCGTGACGTGCCCGCGCGACCTGGTGCTGAATGCGCCGGTGAAGCTGGCGGAGGGCACGCAGGTGGTGGTGTGCGGCAAGCCCTCGTTCTACACCGGTCGCGGCACATTTTCGTTGCGGCTCAGCGAGATTCGCGCGGTGGGGGTCGGAGAGCTGCTGGCACGCATCGATCGGCTGCGCAGGCTGTTGGACGCCGAAGGGCTTTTCGATCCGCGGCTCAAGCGCCCAATCCCCTTCCTGCCCAACATGATCGGCCTGATCACCGGCCGGGCGAGCGCGGCCGAGCGCGACGTGAGAACGGTGGCGGCGGCCCGCTGGCCTGCGGTCCGTTTCGCGGTGCGCAACACGGCGGTCCAGGGGCCCAGCGCGGTTGCGCAGATCGTCGACGCCCTACGTGAGCTCGACCGCGACGCCGACGTCGACGTCATCGTCCTCGCCCGCGGCGGCGGCAGCGTCGAGGACCTGTTGCCGTTTTCCGACGAGACGCTGTGCCGCGCGATCGCGGCGTGCCGCACCCCGGTGATCAGCGCCGTCGGCCACGAACCCGACAACCCGCTGTGCGATCTGGTCGCCGATCTGCGTGCGGCCACCCCGACAGACGCGGCCAAAAAGGTGGTTCCCGACACCGCGGCCGAACAGCGGCTGATCGACGACCTGCGCCGGCGCAGCGCACAGGCGTTGCGCAACTGGGTATCTCGCGAGCAACGTGCCCTGGCCCAGATACGCAGCCGCCCGGTGCTCGCCGAGCCACTGACGGCGCTGAAGGCACGCGCGGAGGAGATTCACCGCGCC
This sequence comes from Mycobacterium sp. 5-140-3-2, assembly GCF_035666375.1. Taxonomy (NCBI): domain Bacteria; kingdom Bacillati; phylum Actinomycetota; class Actinomycetes; order Mycobacteriales; family Mycobacteriaceae; genus Mycobacterium; species Mycobacterium sp. 5-140-3-2. The sequence goes on along the minus strand of NZ_CP142025.1, from coordinate 1,119,411 downwards.
CGGTCGGCGATTCGCCGCGACATCACCCGGCTGGCCGCCACTGAAACCGAACGGATCGGCCATCTGAGCGCGCGGCTGGCGACGCTGGGCCCGGCGGCCACATTGGCGCGCGGCTATGCGGTCGTGCAATCGGTCGGTCCCGCCGAGAGCCGAGTGCTGCGTTCGGTCGACGACGCGCCGGCGGGCACCCGCTTGCGGGTGCGGGTGGCTGACGGCGCCGTGGCCGCCGTCAGCGAGGGGCCGGCCGATGGCCCGTAAGAATGACGCCGGGGAGGGCCCCGCCGAGCCGGAGGGGACCGAATCCATTACACCTATTAGTCAGCTGGGCTACGAAGCGTGCCGGGACGAACTGATCGAGGTCGTGCGGCTGCTGGAGCAGGGCGGGCTGGACCTCGATGCGTCGCTGCAGCTATGGGAACGAGGCGAACAGCTGGCTAAACGCTGCGAGGAGCATTTAGCTGGCGCCCGCAAGCGGATCGAGGACGCGCTCGCCTCCGGCGACGCCGACGACGCCTGAGACCCGCAACATCGGAGGGCTGCGTTGAAAGATTTTTTCCGAACTGGAACACGTTTCAGTTATGATTTCGCGCATGGGTGATGCATCTCTGACGGCCGAGCTCGGCCGCGTCCTGGTCACCGGGGGGTCCGGATTCGTCGGCGCCAACCTGGTGACCACCCTGCTCGACCGCGGGCATCAGGTCCGCTCGTTTGACCGCGCCCCTTCGCCGCTACCGGAGCATCCCCAGTTGGAGGTGCTGCAGGGAGACATCACCGACACGGCCGTGTGCGCCCGAGCGGTCGACGGCATCGACACGGTGTTTCACACCGCGGCGATCATCGACCTGATGGGCGGCGCGTCGGTGACCGAGGAGTACCGCCAGCGCAGCTTCGGGGTCAACGTCGGGGGCACCGAGAACCTGGTCCGCGCCGGGCAGGCGGCCGGGGTGCAGCGCTTCGTCTACACCTCGTCGAACAGTGTCGTGATGGGCGGCCAGAACATCGCGGGCGGCGACGAGACGCTGCCCTACACCGACCGGTTCAACGATCTGTACACCGAGACCAAAGTGATCGCCGAGCGATTTGTATTGGGCCAGAACAATGTTGACGGCCTACTGACGTGTGCGATCCGGCCCAGCGGCATCTGGGGCCGCGGCGACCAGACGATGTTCCGCAAGCTGTTCGAGAGCGTGATCGCCGGTCACGTCAAGGTGTTGATCGGCCGCAAATCGGCCAGGTTGGACAACTCCTACGTGCACAACCTGATTCACGGTTTCATCTTGGCGGCCCAGCATCTGGTACCCGGCGGCACCGCACCCGGTCAGGCGTACTTCATCAACGACGCCGAGCCGATCAACATGTTCGAGTTCGCGCGGCCGGTGATCGAGGCCTGCGGCGAGAATTGGCCCCGCGTCCGGGTGAACGGCCCCGTCGTGCGCGCGGCGATGACGGGTTGGCAACGGCTGCATTTCCGGTTTGGGATACCGGCGCCGCTGCTCGAGCCACTGGCCGTCGAGCGGCTGTACCTGGACAACTTCTTCTCGATCGCCAAAGCGTCTCGTGACCTCGGCTATCAACCGCTGTTCACCACGGAGCAGGCGCTGTCGGAATGTCTGCCGTACTACGTGGGCATGTTCGAGCAGATGAAGCGAGACGCGTTGACGGCCAAGGTATCCGGTTAGCGAAAGCTCACCATCTCGCTGCCCCAGGCGGCGCGGATGTTCGCGTCGACGTCATGGGCGAGGGTGTCCTTCTTGCCGATGAGCAGGCAGGCACGGTCGGTCGCCCGGTAGCGGGGCCATTCCGGCTCACCGGCGGGTCCCGCGGGCGCGCCGTGCGCGGCGAAGTTGATCCATCGGGTGCGCACCCTCTTGGAGACCGCCTTGGCGGTTCTGGTGCCGCCGAGCTTCAGCGTGGGATCCTTGGGCGCACCGAGAGTTCCCCAGACGTAAGGCAATTCGGTGGCGTGCGCGGCTCCGACCGTCAGCAGCCTCAACAACGGGGTGGAGTAGTCGAACCGGTACAGATACACCGGTGCCGCGTGGGCGTGTCCCTCGGCCAGCCACACCGAGGGCATCCGGAAGCCGACGTCGGTGGCGATGCTCAAACTCCGCGCCTTGCGCCGCAATCGCGAATACGCCGAGCCGATCTCCTCCTCGGTGGGCAACTGCAAATCGGGTTGCTCGGCGGCGATCTGGTTGAACATCGAGGTGATCGCGCTCGGGGTGATCGGCATCAGCGGCGAGCGCATCAGCCGGAAGAGTGCCGCCTCGTGTTTGTTGGTGCCGATGATCAGCGGGACCGGGTGGGTGCGGCCCTCCTGCGCCAGCTTGACCGGGTAATCGCCCAGCACGTCGCCATCGACGATCGGCACGAACGCCAGCGTTCCCGGGTTGCGCGCCGGCACTTCGTCGAACACCTCTTGCGACGCGGCCAGGATCGCCGCCATCGGCATGTCGACCAACCGCTGCGCCTCCGACGGGGCGATCCCCAGTTTGCCGAGGAAGGCTTGGGTGACCCGGTGCGCGCGGTCGCGGTCGTACACCGAGGTGGCCGGCGAGCTCTGCGCGATCGCGCCGGCGAACAGGCCGTCGGCCGCCGGGCTGGCCAGCAGCGTCGTGACGATGCCCGCCCCGGCGGATTCACCGAACAGCGTGACCCGGTGCGGATCGCCGCCGAAGGCGGCGACGTTGTCGCGCACCCACTCCAGCGCCGCGAGCGCGTCGCGCAGCCCGACGTTCGAGTCGAACCGTCGCCCCGCGGTGTCCAACGACGTCAGGTCGAGGAAGCCGAGCACGCCGAGCCGATAGTTGACCGTCACCACGACGACGTCGCCGTGGCTGACCAACCTGCTGCCGTCATAGAGCGTCTGGCTGCTCGATCCCAGGACGTAGGCGCCGCCGTGCAGCCACACCAGGACCGGTTTGGCGTCCCCGGGCCGGGTCTCAGAGGATGCCCAGACGTTGAGCCGCAGGCAGTCCTCGCCCTGCGGTGCGCCCAGATCCAGCGGCATGTTGGGAAACACCGGTTGCGGGCAGGCCGGCCCGAACACGCTGGCGTCGGCGATCTCGGTCCAACGCTCGGGCGGTTGCGGCGCCCGGAAACGTAAGTCGCCCACTGGCGCCGCCGCGTAGCGGATGCCCTTCCACGCCTTGACGCGGCCGTCGTCGACGCCGCGGACCGGGCCGTTGCTGGTTTCGACCACCAGGTCGTCGATCGCCATGCGCGTGCACAATCTCCCGAGTGAGCTCAACAGGGTCGTTACGCCATTATCGTCGACGATCAGGCCGACGGTGCCGGCTCACCGCCGCCACCGTGCCGCACATGCGCGCAGATGCCGGTCAGTGCCTCGAACAACAGCCGGTTCAGCCGCTGGATCTGTTCCTCGTCCAGCGCCGAGGGTGCCCACGTCCATGTCGTGTGCAGGCGCTGGCCGGTACCGGTATCCAGGAGGGCGGCGTTGAATTCCACGGTGTGGCCGAGCGGCGTGGGTATCGCCGACGCCGCGGGGATGGTCGCCATGGCGTCCTCGTCGACCCGCCAGAGATGTTCGGACAGAACGGCCGCATCGGCGTCAAACCGCCCGAGGTAGTTGAATTCGATGGTCGGCTCCGAACCAGCCAGTCCCACTTCGGGATTCAAATAGCGCAGGAGACCGTAGGTCAGGCCGTCAGGCATGGCGCGAAGCCGTTCCAAAGTGGCCGCGATCAACGGTCCCAGCGCGGCCCCGCCGGCGGCTACGTGCGCCCACGGCAATTCACCCACCGTCAGCGCCACCGGGTACTTACTGGTGAACCATCCCACGGTGCGCGACAGGTCGACGTCGCGCCGCAGTTCTTCGGCGCGGCCGTGACCTTTGACGCTGATACCGATCGGTGCGCCGGCGGCGCCGAGGAATTCGTTCCAGGCCAACCCGAACGCGATCAACAGAACGTCTTGCACCCCAGCGTGAAACGCGGCCGACACCTCGCCCAGCAACTGGTGAGTGGTCTCGATATCCAGCGTCGCCAACAGGTGACCAGCGCGGGCGTAGGTGTCGACCGCCGGTCGCACCGCGGGCAACGCGGCGGGCGTCGCCAGCAATTGGCGCCATGCGTCGGCCAGCTCCACGACCGCCGGGCTGCGCGCGTGCTCACTCAGTATCGCCGCCCACCGCGCGAACGACGTTCCACCAGTGGGCAATTCGACCGGCTGCCCGTGGTGATGTTGCGCCCATGCAATGTTCAAGTCTTCGAACAGGATTCGCCATGACGGCACATCCACGGACAGATGGTGAATCATCAACGCCAACTGGCCCGTGTTCGGCACCCACAACGCGGTGAACATCGCCCCGGTCGCCGGATTCAACCGTGACCGGGCGGCCACGAGCGCCTCGTCGGACAGCGCATCCAGCGACTGCAGGCAGGCGCGGGCGTCCACGGCCCCTACCTCGGGTACCCACAGCGACCAATCCCCGTTCCCGGTGTCCGCGGCGCGCAGCCGCAGCATGGCGTGGCGGTCCAGCAGGGCTTGCAGCACGACGACGACGTCGGCCTCGGTCACTCCGGCGGGAGCTTGCAGCACCACCGTCTGGTTGTACTCATCGACCGGACCGTCAAAATCGTGTAGCCAGCGCATGATTGGGGTGGCCACCACCGCACCGACGCCCTCGTCGACCTCCGCCGCCTCGCCATCGAGCAAGACGGCCACCTGCGCAAGCCGGGCCACCGTCTGCTCGACGAAGACATCGCGCTGTCGACACGCCACACCGGCCGCGCGCGCCCGGGCCACCACCTGCATCGACAACACGCTGTCCCCGCCCAGGTCGAAGAACGAGTCGTCCACGCCGACCCGATCGACACCGAGGACCTGGGCATAGATGTCGGCCAGGACCTGCTCGACCGCGTCTCCCGGCGCGCGGTAACGGTCGGCGTCCCGGTACTCCGGTGCCGGCAGGGCGCGTGTGTCGAGTTTGCCGTTGACCGTCAGCGGCAGAGCCTGCAGCCCCACGACCGCGGCCGGCACCATATATTCCGGCAATCGATCCGCCAGTTGCGCGCGCACCTTGACCGGATCGGAGGTCCCGGTGACGTAGCCGACCAGGCGCTTGTCGCCGGGACGGTCCTCACGGGCGATCACGGCAGCCTGCTCGACGCCGTCCAGCGCGCCGAGTGCCGCCCTGACCTCGCCCAACTCGATGCGATATCCGCGGATTTTCACCTGCTCATCCGCGCGGCCCACATACTGCAGCTCACCGTCAGCGTCCCAGCGCACCAGATCGCCCGTGCGATACATACATTGACCGGGCGCCTGGGCATCGCCGAACGGGCACGCCACGAACCGCGACGCCGTCAACCCGGACCGGCCCCAGTATCCGCAGGCCACTCCCGCACCGGCCACATACAGCTCACCGACGGCGCCCGCCGACACCCGACGCAGGAACTTATCGAGCACGAAGAAGGCGAGATGCGCCAACGGCACGCCGATCGGGCTGACGCTGTTCTCGACGTCGCGGACGGCGATCTCCCGGAACGAGGCGTGCACCGTCGTCTCGGTGATGCCGTACATGTTGATCATCCGCGGCGACCCCGGATGATTACGGAACCACGACGCAAGGCGTTGCGGTTCAAGCGCTTCGCCGCCGAAGACCACCGTCTGGAGGTTCAGCTGCCCCATCTCGGAGTGCAGCGCGTCGGCGGTCTGCAGCGCGTGGAACGCCGACGGGGTCTGGCTCAAGACGCTGACCTGTTCGCGCACCAGCAGGGCGTGGAATTCTTCCGACGAACGCACGACACCGTCGGGCACGATCAGCAGCCGAGCGCCGTACAGAAGCGGAGCCCAGATTTCCCAGACGGAGTAGTCGAAGGCCAGGGAATGGCATTGCGTCCACACCTGTCCCCGCGCCAGTTCGGCGTCGAGTGACTCGAGGAGCCGGGTCACATTGTGGTGCGTGACGGCCACGCCCTTGGGCATGCCGGTGGTGCCCGAGGTGTAGACGATGTAGGCGAGGTTGTCGGCGGCGGGGGCCGGCAATGCGGCAGCAACACCGGCGTCGATCGCGGAGTTGTTGATGTCGATGACGGGCACGTCCAAGGTGTCCACCCGCAGACGCAGGTCCGCGGTGGTGATCACGGCGATCGGGGCAGCGTCACCGAGGACCATCCCGAGGCGCGCGTCGGGGTGCGCCGGATCCATCGGCACGTAGGCCGCCCCGGTCTTGATCACGGCCAGGACCGCCACGATCGCCTCGGCGCAGCGCGGCAGCAGCATCGCCACACGCTCGCCCGGGGCGGCGCCGCGGTCAACGAGCAGGTGCGCCAATCGATTAGATGCCGCGTCCAGTTCGCCGTAGTTCATCGAGCGGCTCCCGCACGTGATCGCTACCGCCTCCGCGTCACGGGCCACCTGCGCCGCGAACAATTGCGGAATCGAGACCGGCGTGCGGGCCGGCTGTGCGAGCACCGCTCGGTTGCCCCATTCGTCGAGCTGGCTGTGTTCATCGGCATCGAGTAGGTCGATCGACAACAACCTCTTGGCCGGTTCGGCCGCCGCGGCCGCCGGTAACGCGCCGCCATCAGATTCCATTTTCACCGTTCACACGCCGAGAGAGCTGCCATAGAGTGCAGCGATATTAGGCACACTGATTTTCTCAGCCCCCTGGACGACATCGTGAAATGGTCCGAATTGTACTCAGAGATAACGTGACCCGTCCCGGTTTCACTCGATTGAAAGTTTGAGATCCGTCATGAGATTTGCGCTGGCAAGCTATGGAACTCGAGGCGATATCGAGCCTGCTGTTGTTATCGGCCGCGAACTGCAGCGCAGAGGGCATGATGTGTGCATCGCAGTCCCGCCCGATTTGGTCGGCTTCGCGCAATCGGCCGGCCTGTCCGCGGTGCCCTACGGGGCGGAGACGAACGCCTGGATGGACGCGTTTCGCACCTTCACCACGACGCTGTTCAGCAGGTTCTGGAGGGTTCGGGACATATCGCGGTCTGGGCTCGAAATCAAGAAGGTCACCGACCAGTCTTGGGCGCACATGAACGAGACATTGAAGTCGTTGGCGGAGGGGGCCGACGTGGTACTCGCCGGGCAGACCTATCAGGAAATCGCCGCCAATGTGGCTGAATACCATGGTCTTCCGTTGGTTACCCTGCACCATGTTCCGATGCGTCCCAACGGCCAGGTTGTGGCGATCTTGCCGGCACCGGCCTCTCGCTTCGCGGTGCGGGCGTTCGACTGGCTGACGTGGCGCCTGAGCAAAAAGCTCGAGGACGCGCAGCGCGGCGAACTCGGCCTGCCGAAGACAACGTCTTCCTCACCGCGACGAATTGCCGCATTGAGAGCCTTGGAAATTCAGGCATACGACGAGGTTGCCTTCCCGGGATTGGCGGCCGAATGGGCGAAATGGCGGCGCCAACGGCCCTTCGTGGGCGCGCTGACGATGGAGTTGGCGACGGGCGCCGACGACGAGGCCGCATCGTGGATTGCCGCGGGAACACCGCCGATTTTCTTCGGCTTCGGCAGCATGCCGGTGGAATCTCCGTCCGACACGATCGAGATGATCAGCGGGGCGTGCGCGCAGTTGGGCGAGCGGGCGTTGATTTGCGCCGGCTGGAGCGACTTCGACGACGTCCCGCATTCCGATCACGTCAAGGTGGTCGGCGCGCTGAATTACGCGTCCATCTTTCCCCTGTGCCGGGCCGCCGTGCACCACGGCGGATCGGGCACCACCGCCGCAAGTCTGCGTGCCGGAATTCCCACCCTGGTCCTGTCCGTGGACGGCAATCAGATCATCTGGGGAGCCCAGGTGAAACGCCGCCTCAAGGTGGGCACCCACCGCCGCCTATCCGCCACCACCCGGGAATCGCTCGTCGCAGACCTGCGCCGAATCTTGGCGCCGGAGTACGCAATCCGAGCTCGCGACCTTGCCGCCCGGATGACGACACCCGCCGAAAGCGTCGCCAAGGCAGCAGATCTCGCCGAGAATTTCGCCAGTTCGAGGCGGTCGGCCTAGCGGACCGCTAGGTGAGCCGCTCGGTGAGGAATTGGACCACGCGTTTACGGGCCTCGTAGGCGGGGTGTCCGTCGATTTCACGGACCTCATCGGTCAGCACCGAATGCGCCGCCTTGCCGAAGCCGTGCTGGTTGGTCGGGCCCGAATCGATGTCGATCACCTCGAACGCGTCCCCGAGGCGCTCCTTGAGCGTCGCGAACCGCTCGCCCGGCGACAGTTTGTCCTCGCTGAATCGTAATCCCATGGCGCACAAGCCGTCGGTGGCGCAGCGGTCGGCCACGGTGGTCAGCTCGGACTCGCTCAGGCCGGGGTCGCGGCGCCGAGCGGCGCCGAGCGGGAACGGCACCGACGGCTGCGACAGTACCGGGGCCAGCACGCTGTCGTCGACCGCGGCGGCCAATGCGAATCCCCCGGTGAAACATTGGCCGATCACGCCGACGCCCTTGCCGGGAGTCGAAGCGTTGAGGTCGCGCGCCAGCGCGCGCAGGAACGCCGACACCGGCCGCTGCTTGTTCAGCGCCAACGCCGCGAATTCCCTTGCCACACAGGCTCGCCCGATGGCGCCGACGAGGTAACCGGCCGTCTTGGCACGGCCCGGCTCGCCGAACAGCGACGGGATGGCGACGGTGAAACCGTTGTCCACCAGGTGATTACCCAAGCCCAGCACGCCGGGATGTATTCCGGGCAGCTCAGGGATCAGCACCACACCGGGGCCGGCGCCCTTGCGGTAGACGTCGTGAGTGTAGCCGCCACCGCTGAACGGCGCCGCCGACCACCCGGACAGATCGGCCTCCGGTGCACCCATGCGAGTCCCCTTCTATCGGCTCGTCGGCAGCGGCGGCTGCGATTGCGTCGCCGAGGCCAGCGTACGAAACTGATCGCTGCTTCCGGCGCCGGTTATCGCGATCTGCGTCGCGCCGCCCGGGCCGCTTAGCCGGGTCGTCCACACGGCTTCGGCGTCCGCGCCGCTTTCGCCGGACCCCTGATAGACGACCCAGTTGGTCCCGCTGACGTCGACCGCCCCGGTGGGATACGCCGACGGATGGATCGAGTTGATCAGCTTGTCCTCGTCGGCGTTGCTCTGGGTCAGGCTCAGATACATGCCGCTCGGGCTGATGTATCCGACCACCGAGATGGGCGCGTTCACGCGTTGACCCGTCGCGGGGTCGGATCGCCCGTTGGGGATGCCGCCGCGGTGCCCGGAGTTGGCCTGCCAGCCGCCGGGCAACTGCGGTTGGCGGATGGGAAAGCCGAGCGTCGCCGCGTCCGCCCGCAGGGCCGCCGCGGCGTCATAGGACGGGATGGGGCCCCTGCGGCTGTCGAGCTGAAACGAACACATGCCCAGCAGCCCGGCCAGCACCACGCAGCCAATGACCAGCGGAATCAGGGACCAGAACATGTCCCGGCCGTCCTGCAGCAGCCGAGGCTTCGCCGGCCTGGGCGCGGGCCCGGCGGCCGGGGCCGGCTCGTCGGCCACAGAGCCGTCCGAGCTGGCATTCAGCGGCGGCTTCTCGGTCATCCCCCGAGTATCCCAGTTCCAGCGGACCGATCCGCTTCTGGGACAATCAGCAACCATGACAGTTGAGGGCGACCGCTCGTCCACCGCCAATGGCCGAGCTCCAGCGCAAGCGCGGCCGCGCGGTGAGGCTCCAGACCGCAACCTGGCCTTGGAACTGGTCCGGGTCACCGAGGCCGGCGCCATGGCGGCCGGACGCTGGGTAGGCCGCGGCGACAAAGAGGGCGGTGACGGCGCGGCCGTCGACGCGATGCGCGAGCTGGTCAACTCGGTGTCGATGCGCGGCGTGGTCGTGATCGGCGAGGGTGAGAAGGACCACGCGCCGATGCTCTACAACGGCGAAGAGGTCGGCAACGGGGACGGCGCGGAGTGCGACTTCGCCGTCGATCCGATCGACGGCACCACACTGATGAGTAAGGGCATGCCCAACGCCATCTCCGTGCTGGCGGTGGCCGACCGCGGCGCGATGTTCGACCCGTCGGCGGTCTTCTACATGAACAAGATCGCCGTCGGCCCCGAGGCGGCGCACGTGCTCGACATCACCGCGCCGATCGCCGAGAACATCAAGGCCGTCGCGAAGGTGAAGGCGTTGTCGGTGCGCGACATGACCGTATGCATTCTCGACCGGCCGCGGCACGCCCAGCTGATCGAGGACGTCCGGGCCACCGGGGCCCGCATCCGGCTGATCACCGACGGCGACGTCGCGGGCGCGATCTCGGCCTGCCGGCCGCACTCGGGCACCGACATGCTGGCCGGGATCGGCGGTACGCCGGAAGGCATCATCGCGGCCGCCGCGATCCGGTGCATGGGTGGCGCCATCCAGGCGCAGCTGGCCCCCACCGACGACGAGGAACGCCAAAAGGCCATCGACGCCGGCTATGACCTCGATCAGATCTTGACCACCGAGGACCTCGTGTCCGGCGAGAACGTCTTCTTCTGCGCCACCGGGGTCACCAACGGCGACCTGCTCAAGGGCGTGCAGTACTACCCCGGCGGCTGCACCACCCAGTCGATCGTCATGCGGTCGAAATCGGGCACCGTCCGCATGATCGAGGCCTACCACCGGCTTTCGAAGCTCAACGAATACTCCGCCATCGACTTCACCGGCGACAGTTCTGCCGCCTATCCCCTGCCCTGACCGCCAGATCGAAGAACGAGGAAGCCAGCACTCTATGGCCACGGATGACACCGAGTACCGCATCGAGCACGACACCATGGGCGAGGTCCGCGTCCCCGCAAAAGCGTTGTGGCGCGCGCAAACCCAGCGCGCGGTCGAGAACTTTCCGATCTCGGGCCGCGGGCTGGAGCGCACCCAGATCCGCGCCCTGGGCCTGCTGAAGGGCGCGTGCGCGCAGGTCAACAAGGACCTCGGGCTGCTGGCCCCGGAGAAGGCCGACGCGATCATCGCCGCGGCCGCCGAAATCGCCGACGGCCGCCACGACGACCAGTTTCCGATCGACGTCTTCCAGACCGGTTCGGGCACCAGCTCCAACATGAACACCAACGAGGTGATCGCCAGCATCGCCGCGGCCAACGGCGTCACGGTGCACCCGAACGACGACGTCAACATGTCGCAGTCGTCGAATGACACCTTCCCCACCGCGACCCACATCGCGGCCACCGAAGCCGCCGTGCGCCACCTCATCCCGGCGCTCGAGGTGCTGCATGACGCGCTGGCGAGCAAGGCCCGCGAATGGCACACTGTGGTCAAGTCGGGCCGCACCCACCTGATGGACGCCGTGCCCGTGACGCTCGGCCAGGAATTCAGCGGGTACGCCCGCCAGATCGAGGCCGGCATCGAGCGGGTGCGCGCCACGCTGCCGCGGCTCGGTGAGTTGGCGATCGGCGGCACCGCGGTGGGCACCGGCCTCAACGCTCCCGACGGCTTCGGCGCCAAGGTCGTCGAAACGTTGGTTGCCTCCACCGGCCTGAGCGAATTGCGCACGGCGGCAAACTCCTTCGAGGCCCAGGCCGCGCGCGACGGCCTCGTCGAGGCGTCCGGTGCGCTGCGCACCATCGCCGTGTCGCTGACCAAGATCGCCAACGACGTCCGCTGGATGGGCTCGGGCCCGCTGACCGGCCTGGCCGAGATTCAGCTGCCCGACCTGCAACCGGGTAGCTCGATCATGCCCGGCAAGGTGAATCCCGTTCTCCCCGAAGCAGTTACGCAGGTGGCCGCGCAGGTGATCGGCAACGACGCCGCGGTCGCGTGGGGCGGCGGCAACGGTGCGTTCGAGCTCAACGTGTACATCCCGATGATGGCCCGCAACATCCTCGAGTCGTTCAAGCTGCTGACCAACGTCTCGAAGCTGTTCGCGGAGCGCTGCATCACCGGCCTGGCGGCCAACGTCGAGCACCTGCGCGAGCTCGCCGAGTCGTCGCCGTCCATCGTGACGCCGCTGAACTCGGCGATCGGATACGAGGAGGCCGCCGCGGTCGCCAAGCAGGCCCTCAAGGAGCGCAAGACGATTCGCCAGACCGTGATCGACCGCGGCCTGATCGGCGACAAGCTGTCGATCGAGGAGCTCGACCGCCGGCTCGACGTGCTGGCCATGGCGAAGGTCAAGCCGGAAGACTAGGCCCGACCGTCACGCGGCGACGGTGTCGATGAGTGTAAGGGTGGTTTTTCCATGACGGCTCCTCCCGGCGGCGGCCCCTACGGCCCTGGGCCTTACGGAAGCAATCCCTATGGGCAGGAACCGAATTGGGGTGGCCAGCCGCCGGCCGGCGGCGCTTACCCGCAGGGTCCTTACCCGCAGGGGGGTCCGTACGGCTACCCGCCGGGCGGTCAGTACCCGTATCCGCCGCCGGGTGGTCCCGCCGTCAATCCGTACCAGGCACCGCAGTATCCCCCGCCGGGACAACCATTTCCGCCCGGCGGGCCCTACCCGCCCGGCCCTCCCCCAGGCGGCTCGAAGCTGCCCTGGCTGATCGTCGCCGGCCTGGTCGCGCTGGCCGTGATCGCGCTGGTGGCCACCCTCGTGGTGATGAAGGGCGGCCACGGCAACAAGCGATCGAGCGCCGCGCCGCCGTCGACGAGCACGTCGGTCTCGCAACCGAAGAATTCGGCACAGAACGCCACGGATTGCACCCCGAACGTGTCCGGCGGTGAGATGCCCCGGGGCGACTCGATCACCGCCGGAAAGCTGTCGTTCCCGGCCAGTGCGGCGCCGTCCGGGTGGACGGTGTTCTCCGATGACCAGGGCCCCAACCTGATCGGCGGACTCGGCGTCGCCCAGGACGTGCCCGGGGCCAATCAGTGGATGATGACGGCCGAGGTCGGCGTCACCAATTTCGTTGCCAGCATGGACCTCACGGCGCAAGCCACCAAACTGATGCAGTGCGTGGTCAACGGGCCCGGCTATGCCAACGCGACACCCACGCTGGGACCGGTCAAGACGTCGTCGATCACCGTGGACGGGACCAAGGCGGTGCGGGCCGACGCCGACGTCACGATCGCCGATCCCACCCGCAACGTCAAGGGCGACTCGGTCAGCATCATCGCGGTCGACACCAAGCCGGTCACCGTGTTCATCGGCAGCACACCCGTCGGTGACACCGCGTCGGCGGACCTCGTCGGCAAGATCATCGCCGCGCTGAAGGTCGCGAAATCCTGACGCGGCCCTGGTCCTAGGTGGTCGGCGCCGAGACGTGGGTCGTCTCGGATCGCCCACGCAATACGGTGGAATAGCATTCGGCCCAGTGCCCGCGTTCGGCCTCACCGGCCGCATCGATGGCGGCCGCCGAACACAGGATTCGCCGATCGGACGTCTTGGCGAGGTCGGCCAGCCGCGCGGCCTCGTTGACGGCGTCGCCGATCACGGTGTATTCGTACCGGTTCTCGGCGCCGACGTTGCCGGCGAACACGCGCCCCGCGGAGACGCCGACGCCGAAATCGACTGGCAGCCGGCGCAGTTGAGTGGCCAGCGCCCGGGCCGTCGCCAGCGCTGCGGACGCCGGCTCGCTGGTCGGCAATGGCACCCCGAAGACGGCCAGCGCGGCGTCTCCGGCGAATTTGTTGATCAATCCGTGGTGGTCGTCGACGGCGTTGACGACGATCCGGAAGAAGTCGTTGAGCACCTCGGCGACTTCTTGCGGCGGGCGGCTTTCCGCGAGCTGCGTGGAACCCACCAGGTCGATGAAGAGCACCGCCGCTTCGACCACGTCGCCGGACAGGGAGGCTCCCTCTTCGACGGCGCGCTGCGCGACGTCGGCGCCGACGTGGCGGCCGAACAGGTCACGCAGCCGGTCGCGCTCGGCGAGCCCGGCCACCATACGGTTGAAACCCGTTTGCAGCCGCCCGATCTGGGAACGTTCGTAGGCGCCGACGTAGGTTTCCATGCGGCCATGTTCAACCTCCGCCATGGCGTCGACGACCTCCCCGATCGGGTCCGAGATGGACCGCGAGGTCAGGATCATCGTCGGCAGTCCCAACACCAGCGCCGCCAACGACACCACCAGGATCGGCACGTCCAACGATGCCGACTTCTCGATCAGCCACCCGTAGGAGCGCAGAACGACCAGGGACGCGATGACCGCGATGGGAAACGCGCTGCAGAGGAACCACAGCAGAACCAGTCGCGCGTACACGCTCGGCACGGCCAGCCGTGGCTCGGCGCCCAGTGTGGCGGCACGCATGATGGGGCGCAGGGTGCGTTGCGCGAGCAGCATCCCCGTGCCGGCGGCGGCCGACCCGCCGAGCAGCACGCCGAGCACGATGGGTAGCAGAAGCCGGGCCCCGCCACCAAGATTCAGCAGGATGAAGGTCCCGCCGCTCAGCGCCCAGGCCGTCACCAGGATCGCCGACTGGCGCCCGGCGAGCTTCATCACGGCCTCGCGTTGCTGTGGTGTCGGTTCGTCGCCCGGCACGAACCAGCGCAGTGTGGGCGCCAGGCTCAAGGCGCCGGCCACCGAGACGCCGATGATGCCCAGCACGACGAGCAGCGCCACCGGCCCCGTGCTGTGCCGCGCGAAGTCGGCGTTGGCCCCGACGGACGTGTGGCCGCGCAACGGGATCAAGATGGCGGCCGCTTCGACGACCGCCAGCACATACGACAGACTCAAGTCGAGGCCGTAGTGAAACATCCACCGTCGAGCGGACTTTCGTCCTTTCGTCGCGGGCCCGCTCGTCGCGCTAGGCACCGTTGTTCGGCCCGCCGGAATTCTGCCCGGGGATATCGGTGATCGGGAAGTTGGGCATCGGCTTGGGTGAGGGCGTGTTGGGCAGCGTGGGGATGTCGCTGGCGGGAATGTCGCGCAGACCGTTGACGGGTGGCCCGTTCTCCCGGCCGCCATAACTGCTGCCGGGCGCGCGTGGTCCCAGCAGTTCGCTGACCGTCACCATCCGGTAGCCGTTGGCCTTGAGCACCGGGATGAACTGATAGACCAGATCGACGGTGCTCGAGTAGGTGTTATGGAACAGCACCACCGAGCCCGGTTTGATGTAGGTCATCAGCATCGATCGCGTCGCAGCCGTGTTCGAGTCGTTGGCCCAATCGAAAGGGATGACGTCCCACAGGATTTCGGCCAGCCCGAATTGCCCGGCGGTCTGGCGCACCACCGGGTCGGACAAGCCGCCCGCGGGCCGGTACAACGTCGGCGTGTGGCCGGTCGCGGCGGTGATCGCGTCATTCGCCTTGGAGAACTGCGCGGCGATGTCCTCCCGCGGGATGGTGGTCATGTTGGGGTGTTCCCAGGTGTGGCTGCCGATTTCCATCCCCGCGTCGGCGATGCGTTTGGCCCCCGCCGGGTTGGCGGCCACCTTGTTGCCGATCAGAAAGAAGGTGGCCTTCGCGTCGTTGCCCTTGAGGATCTGCAGCAGCCGCTCGTCGAAGGGGCCGGGGCCGTCATCGAAGGTCAACGCGACGCATTTGACGACCGAGCAGGACAGGTCGTCGGCGCGCGTCACGTGACCGGTCAGCCCGCCGATCACCAGCACCGCGACGGCGGCGACGACACCGGCCAGCGTGCGCCCGTAGCGCCAGGCCAAGGTGTCGGGTCGTTTCGCCACGGTAAAAGCGTACTCACCGCGAGACTGCAACCAGCGACACATATCGCGAGTGGAGCTGTCGTGGAATACAGCTTCGCGGCGAAACCGCTCAGTGCGGCCCGGCGATCTCCTCGAGCATCTCGGTGACCAGCGCGGCGATCGGCGAGCGCTCGCTGCGCAACAGGGTGATGTGGGCGAACAGCGGGTGGCCCTTGAGCTTCTCGATCACCGCCGCGACCCCGTCGTGGCGGCCCACCCGCAGGTTGTCGCGCTGGGCGATGTCGTGGGTCAGGACCACCCGCGACCCGGTGCCCAGCCTGGACAGCACGGTCAGCAACACGTTGCGCTCCAGCGACTGCGCCTCGTCGACGATGACGAACGAGTCGTGCAGCGAACGTCCCCGGATGTGGGTCAGCGGCAGCACTTCGAGCATGCCGCGGGACAGCACTTCCTCGAGCACCGCCGGGCTGGCCAGCCCCTCGAGGGTGTCGAACACGGCCTGCGCCCACGGGCCCATCTTTTCGCTCTCGCTGCCGGGCAGGTATCCCAGCTCCTGGCCGCCGACGGCGTACAGCGGGCGGAAGACCACCACCTTGCGCTGGGTCCGCCGCTCCAGCACGGCCTCCAGCCCGGCGCACAGCGCCAGCGCCGACTTGCCGGTGCCGGCCTTGCCGCCCAGCGACACGATGCCGACCGACTCGTCGAGCAGCAAGTCCAGCGCGACCCGCTGTTCGGCGGACCGCCCACGCAATCCGAACACCTCGCGATCACCGCGGACCAGCTGAACGCGCTTGTCCGCGTTGACCCTGCCCAACGCGTGAGAGCTGCCACCGAGCAGCCGAATGCCGGTGTGGCAGGGCAGGTCTCGGGCTTCCGCCAGATCGATCTCGCCGTCGCTGAACAGGGCGTCGATATCCTCGGTGGCGGTTTCGATCTCGCGCATGCCCGACCAGCCGGAGGCCACGACGTCTTGGGCGTGGTATTCGTCGGCGGCCAGCCCCACCGCGGCGGCCTTGACCCGAAGCGGAATGTCCTTGCTGACCAACGTGACTCGTTTGCCTTCGGCGGCCAGGTTGGCGGCGCAACTCAGGATCCGGCAGTCGTTGTTGTCGTTGCGGAAGCCGGCGGGCAGCACCGCCGGGTCGGTGTGGTTGAGTTCGACGTGGAGCGTACCGCCTTGTATCCCAACGGGAATGGGTTGATCCAGGCGCCCGTGCACAAGCCGAAGATCGTCGAACAGGCGCAACGCCTGGCGGGCGAACCATCCCAGCTCGTGGTGGTGGCGTTTGGCCTCCAGCTCGCTGATCACCACCAACGGAACAACCACCTCGTGTTCGGCGAACCGGCTGCACGCCCACGGGTCGGACAGCAGCACGGAAGTGTCGATCACGTAGGTCCGGATATCGGTCACGTAGCGCTCCTCGAGCGGGATGAGCCCGCGCGGACCCGCACAGGCATGTCGACGGGAACCGCAGCACCAGGACCGGGGCCGGTCCTTCCGTTGTGGTGACGGGAGGTGCCGCCCTGGCAGCAGAGCATGACGCTGACCATCGGGAACGACGCTACTCCCGTGGTCGCGTGCCCGCTGTGCAGGCGCGCCGACATGACGAGCCGCGACGACGCCCCAAAGGGATCGGCGGGGAGGGGGCCGCGGCTCAGCCGACGATGAATTGCCGCAGCGCGGGCTCGTCCGCGAGCCCCCATGCGGCGATGCGGTCGGAGATCGCCTGACGCAGCTGCTCCGGACCGAAAATGCCTGCCTTTTCGACGTTCTGCACCTTGTCGCGGTACGCGTCGATGTCGGCGCCGGGCACATCCAGGTCGGCCGCACGGGCGGCGATCGCCGCGATCGTCTCGTCGCGGGTGTATCCCAGGCAGTGCTCGACGAGGTTGGAGAAGAACAGTTCGTGCCGCCGCTCGTCGCGGGCGATCCGGTCGATCAGGCCGGCCAGGATGGGCTCCTCGAGCTTGGCGGCCAGGTTCTCGCAGAACACGGCGTGGGTGCGTTCGACGAACGCCATGTGCACCAGGGTCTCCACCTGCGAGTAGGTGTCGGCGCGGTAGCCCTTCATGACGTACTGGACGCGGGCCTCTTCGTTGGCGGTCGGGTCGACCTCGCGGGTCACCACCAGGTACTCGCGCAACGCGATGGCGTGCAGGTGTTCCTCGGCGGTCCACCGGCCCAGCCAGCGGCCCCAGTAGTCCTCGAGGATGAAGTGCTCGACCAGCTCGCGGTGGTGCGCGGCCAGGTTGTCCTTGAGCAGCAGCATGATCTCGCAGGCGTCGGTCAGCGGTCTCGGCAACGTCATTGACGACGGGTCCCAGTCGCGCCCACCGAGGAATGCGAAGTTCTCGCCCCGATCGAACGGCACGTAATCGTGGGCGAACCAGAGCTCTTCGGTGGACAGGTGGCGGTCGACGTTCGCTTCGACGACCGGCTCGAGTTCCAGGGTCAGCGCGTTAGCGACGGGTCTTTCGGCCATGAGATAACTGTAACCCGCGTACACAGGTTCATGAAATCGGCGGGGTCGTGTCGGAGCAAGTGGTGACGTTGGTCCTCGAACCCGACCAGACGGGCGTCAGCGGCCGACCAGCGCCCAGTCTTCCAGGCCGTCGTACAGCGGGAACTCCTGCGCCAGCCGTGTCACGCGCTGGCGCAGCCCCGCCACGTCGGCCGAGCTGCCCGCGGCCAGGGCGGTGGCGATGACGTCGGCGACCTCGCTGAACTCGGCGTCGCCGAAGCCGCGGGTGGCCAGGGCGGGCGTGCCGATCCGCAGCCCCGACGTGACCATCGGCGGCCGCGGGTCGTTGGGGACGGCGTTGCGGTTGACGGTGATGCCGACCTCGTGCAGCAGGTCCTCGGCGGCTTGGCCGTCGAGCGGGGAGTTGCGCAGATCCACCAGCACCAGGTGCACGTCGGTGCCGCCGCTGACCACCGATACGCCGGCCTTGGCGACGTCGGCGGCCAACAGCCGGTCGGCGAGGATGCGCGCGCCCGACAGGGTGCGCTGCTGCCGCTCGACGAATTCGGGGGTGCTCGCGATCTTCAGCGCGACGGCCTTGCCCGCGATGACGTGCATGAGCGGTCCGCCCTGCTGGCCGGGGAACACCGCCGAGTTGATCGCCTTGGCGTACTCCTGCTTGCCGAGGATCATGCCCGAGCGGCCGCCGCCGAGCGTCTTGTGAATGGTCGTCGACACGATGTCGGCGTGCGGCACCGGCGAGGGGTGCAGGCCGGCCGCGACCAAGCCCGCGAAGTGCGCCATGTCCACCCAGAGCTGGGCGTCCACCTCGTCGGCGATCGAGGCGAACGCCGCGAAGTCGAGGATCCGCGGGTAGGCCGACCAACCGGCGATGATGACCTTGGGGCGAAATTCCAGCGCCTTGGCGCGCACCGCGTCCATGTCGACGAGATGCGTCGTCGGGTCGACACCGTAGAAACCGTTCTCGTAGAGCTTGCCGGAGAAGTTCAGCTTCATGCCGTGCGTCAGGTGGCCGCCGTTGGCCAGGTCCAGACCCAGCAGCCGCTCCCCCGGCGTCATCAGCGCGTGCAGGACGGCGGCGTTGGCCTGGGCGCCCGAATGCGGCTGCACATTGGCGAAGTCGGCGCCGAAGAGGGCCTTGGCCCGGTCGCGGGCGATGTTCTCCACGACGTCGACGTACTCGCAGCCGCCGTAGTAGCGGCGCCCCGGCAAGCCCTCGGCGTACTTGTTGGTCAGCACGCTGCCCTGGGCCTGCAGCACCGCGCGCGGGACGAAGTTCTCCGACGCGATCATCTCCAGCATGTCGCGCTGGCGGCCCAGCTCCTGGCCCAGCAGCCCGGCGATGTCGGGATCGACCTCGGCGAGCGGGGCGGACATCACGGAGGTCGTGGCGCGGGCGTCAGGTGCAGCAGTCACGGCGCCAGTCTATCCAGCGCCGACTTTTCGCCAGCCCAGCCGTCGGGCTTTTCGGCGCTCCTGCAACACTTGCACTATGCCGCGGCTTAGCGAGCCGAGCCCTTATGTGGAGTTCGACCGAAAGCAATGGCGTGCGCTTCGTATGTCGACGCCGCTGGCCCTCACCGAGGAGGAACTGGTCGGCCTGCGCGGTCTGGGTGAACAGATCGACTTGCTCGAAGTCGAAGAGGTTTACCTGCCGCTGGCCCGGCTGATTCACCTGCAGGTCGCGGCGCGCCAGCGGTTGTTCGCCGCCACCGCCGAGTTCCTGGGTGAACCTCAGCAAAACCCGGACCGGCCGGTGCCGTTCATCATCGGGGTCGCCGGCAGCGTGGCGGTCGGCAAGTCGACGACCGCCCGTGTGCTGCAGGCGCTCTTGGCGCGCTGGGACCATCATCCCCGGGTGGACCTGGTGACCACCGACGGATTCCTGTACCCCAATGCCGAGCTGGACCGGCGAAACCTGATGCATCGCAAGGGGTTTCCGGAAAGCTACAACCGTCGGGCGCTGATGCGGTTCGTTACGTCGGTCAAGTCGGGCTCGGACTACGCGTGCGCGCCGGTGTATTCGCATTTGAAATACGATGTGATCCCCGGGGCCAAGCACGTGGTGCGGCATCCCGACATCCTGATCCTCGAGGGCCTCAACGTTTTGCAGACCGGTCCGACCCTGATGGTGTCGGACCTGTTCGACTTCGGCGTCTATGTGGACGCGCGGATCGAGGACATCGAGCAGTGGTACATCTCGCGGTTTTTGGCCATGCGCAGCACGGCCTTCGCCGATCCCGAGTCGCACTTCCACCACTACGCGGCGCTCAACGACACCAAGGCCGTCGCCGCCGCCCGCGAGATCTGGCGCTCCATCAACCGGCCCAACCTGGTCGAGAACATCCTGCCCACCCGGCCGCGCGCCACGCTGGTGCTGCGCAAGGACGCCGACCACTCGATCAATCGGCTGCGGCTGCGCAAGCTCTAGGCGCCACTATGCCGTCTCGAGGCGCCGCACTCCCAGGTATTGGAGCGCGGCGAACGCGGCCGCGTAGGCGCCGCTGGCCAGCGTCAGCGCGGCCCCGGTGACGGTCAGCGGCAATGCTTCGGTTGCCACGATCGAGGACAGCGTGAAAAAGATGTTGGCCACGATCACGCCGATGCCGACACCGCGCACGTCCGGCATCGCCCCGAGGCTGAACACCACGAGGCCGTAGATCACGAAGAAGGCCCCCATGGCGTAATTCTCGAAGGACGTCAGGCCGGTCAGCGACGAGAGCGGGTCGGCGAGGAAGGCGATGACCAAGCCGAAGAGTCCCGTCAGGGTGGCGTCGGCGCGCACGGCGAAGCGCAACAGCGAGTCGGTCGCGTCGTAGAGCGGCCGCGTGGTGAGGCCGGATACACCAGAAACAAGCAACATGTGATTACTCCTCGCGATGGCGGTGTTGGCTATTGCCACGGATACAACGACGAGGTGGTTCACCCGGCTATTCCCGTTATTTTGTAAATATTTGACACGCGCCAGTCGGGCGGGATCAGCCGCCCCACGAGTCACAGGCGCAGCGGATTTACTTCCCGTAGCGGCGATGGCGCTGGCTGTAGTCGCGCAGCGCGCGCAGGAAGTCGACGCGGCGGAAGGCGGGCCAGTGCGCCTCGGTGAACCACATCTCCGAGTACGCGCTTTGCCACAGCAGGAAGCCGGAGAGCCGTTGCTCGCCCGAGGTGCGGATCACCAGGTCGGGATCGGGCTGACCGGAGGTGTAGAGATTTTCCGAGATCGCATCGACGGTGACGGTGTCGATCAGCTCTTCGGCGGTCGCGCCGTTGGCGAGTTCCTTGCTCAGCAGCGAACGCACCGCGTCGACGATCTCGCGGCGACCGCCGTAGCCGACGGCGACGTTGACGTG
The DNA here is from genome assembly GCF_035666375.1 of Mycobacterium sp. 5-140-3-2. Taxonomy (NCBI): domain Bacteria; kingdom Bacillati; phylum Actinomycetota; class Actinomycetes; order Mycobacteriales; family Mycobacteriaceae; genus Mycobacterium; species Mycobacterium sp. 5-140-3-2. The sequence continues at coordinate 1,098,080 of NZ_CP142025.1, read as the reverse complement.
GAAGGGCGCCACGACCGGGGTGGACTCCACCGCCCCGCGCAGCCGGCGGGCCGGTTGCTCGCCGAGCAGCTCGAGGTCGCCGACGGTGCGCACGCTCCAGCGGTTGGCCGGCGCGCAGATCTCCTCGACGACGTCGGTGATGATCTCGATGAGCCCGGCCAGCTCGTCGGGATCGCGCTGCAGGTTCTCCGTGGAAAGCAGGTACACGGTGGTCATCTCGATGCCGGCTTCCTGACACCAGCGCAGCATCTCCGCGATCTTGGCCGCGCCCATCCGGTAGCCGTAGCTCACGTCGTCGTATCCCGCGTCGCGCGCCCACCGGCGGTTCCCGTCGCACAGCACCGCGATGTGGCGGGGCAGTTCCGACTTGGAAGCGGTCAGGCCCTGCCGCAGCCGCATCTCGTAGATCCGATACAGCGGCTCTTTGAGTCGCCGCGGGATGATTTCCACGAACACACACCCTACTGCCAGGCGCAATGGATTCCGGCTACCGATTTCGGCCGGTCATCCGAGCAGCCGGGCGAGAAGTCGACACTGCGCCGTAACCATCTCTGGCTACTCTGGCTCTTACACCCCGCCCATGGCACCGTGGCCACCGGCGTCCCCCGTTGTAGAGACATTCCACAGGAGACATGAGCAGCCAGACCAGCACCGTCCCGCATCCTGAGCGCGAACCCGAGCCGATCGCCCCGGGCAACACCGTCGAGCGACTCGCCGAAGGGGCCGCCAATGTTTTGGGCAGACCCCGGATGCGCGGCTGGATCCACTTCTACTCGGCGTGGCTGGCGATCATCGCCGGCGCCACGCTGGTGTCGGTGTCGTGGGCGGCGTCCTCGCCCCGCGCCGGGCATTCGACGCTGATCTACGCCGCGTGCACGGTGGCGTTGTTCGCGGTCAGCGCGACCTATCACCGGGTGCACTGGAAGTCGGACCTGGCCCGGATTCGCATGAAGCGGCTCGATCATTCGATGATCTTCATCTTCATCGCCGGCAGCTACACGCCGTTCGCGCGGCTGGTCATGCCGCAGGACACCGGCGTGGTGGTGCTGTGCATCGTGTGGGGCGGCGCGCTCGCGGGCATCGCGCTGAAGGTGTGCTGGCCGACGGCGCCGCGCTGGCTGGGCGTACCGCTCTATCTGCTGTTGGGCTGGGTAGCGATCTGGTACGCGCCGACGATCCTGCACCAGGCCGGGGTGGCCGCGATGGTGCTGCTGGCCGTCGGCGGTGTGTTCTACAGCGTCGGTGGCATTTTCTACGGTCTACGCTGGCCCGACCTGTGGCCGCGGACGTTCGGCTATCACGAGTTCTTCCACGCCTTCACCGCGATCGCGGCGATCCTGCATTACATCGCCATGTGGTTCGCCGTGTTCTACACGGAAGAACACGCGTGGCTGCTGGGAGCCTGATGGCCCGGCTAACCCTGGTCGACGTCGTCGTCGGGTGACCAGTACGCCTTCATCGCCGCGATCTTCCCGCTGCCGTCGAAGACCATGACATCGATCGGCTCGATCACCATCCGGTGCTCGCCGGCGGTCACGGTCAGCCGGAACTGGAAGGCCGCCTCGTTGCCGGCCACGCGCAGCGTCTTCAGTTCGCATTCGCGCTGCAGGTTGTCGACCGCGGAGTAGAAGCCGTGGATCGCTTGGCGCCCGATGTGCACCTCGCCGCCGACGGGGTCCTCGACCGTGGCGTCGTCGGCGTACAGCTCGACCAAGTCGTCGGCGCTGCCCTTGGCGACCAGCTCGATGTAGCGGTGGACCGTGCTTCTGATCGCTTCGGTCTTGGCGGCATTCGGCATGGGAGGCAGGGTAACCCGGCTCAGTGGTGATCGCCAGCGCGGCGCAGCCGGGCGCAGCGGGTCACCACCCTCGGCTCAGTGGCTGGAAACAGCCAGGGCGGCGGCCAGTTCGGCCGCGGTGGTCACCGGAAGGTCGCAGACCTGGCCACGACACACGTAGGCGGCGTCGGCGCCGCCCACCCGGTCGCGGCCCGCCAGCAGCGCCGAGGAATCGACGTCCCCGCCCACGACGACCGCCCCGCCGGGCGCCAGCCGTCGCGCCTCGGCCAGCAGCGGCGACCACGACGGGTCGCAGGCCACCGCGATCTGCAGCGGCCCGCGGACCGCGGCCTCCGCCACGGCCAGCCAATGCCCGGCCGACCGCGGCGCACGCTCCAGCAGCACCGAGTGCGCGCGCAGCGCGTCGTCCGCCGCCCGCAGGTACCGCTCTGCGCGCTCCCCGTCGACCACGTGCGCCGCGGTCAGCAGGGCCTCGGTGATCGACGACGCGCCCGACGGGGTCGCCCCGTCCAGCGGGTCGGCGGGCCGCAGCATCAACCGCTCGGCATCGTCGGCGGTGTCGAACCAGCGGCCGGGCTGCTCACGATCGGCGAAGTGCGCCAACGCGGTGTCCAACAGATCGGTCGCCCTTGTCAGCCAGGCCGCCTCGCCCGTCAGCTGGTAGAGCGCCAGCAGCCCGGTGGACAGCATCGCGTGGTCCTCAAGGATGGCGGCGCTGTCGCCGACCACGCCGCCGAGGCTGGCGCGCCGCAGCCTGCCGTCGACCACGTGCAGGTCGAGCACCGCCCGCGCGCAGCGGCTTGCGGCGTGGACGAACTCGGGCTCGTCCAACGCCACGCCGGCCTCGGCCAAGGCGGTGATCGCCAGCCCGTTCCAGGACGTGACGATCTTGTCGTCGCGGCCGGGCTGGACGCGGGCGCGCCGGGCGTTCAACAACGCGGCCCGCACGCGTTCGGCCCGCTGCGCATCCTCCGGATCGGCGGGGAGCTGCAGCACCGAGGCGCCGTGCTCGAAGGTGCCGGCCGGGGTGACCGCGAAAACCTGTGCGGCCCAACGACCGTCGTCGGGCCCGAGCGCGTCGTTCAGCTGTTCCGGCGTCCACACATAGGTCGAGCCCTCGCGGCCGTCGGCGTCGGCGTCCAGCGATGAGGTGAACATGGCACCGTCGGCGAGGTCGTCGAGCAGGAACCGGGCGGTCTGGTCGGCGATTCGGCGCGCCAGCGGATCGCCGGTACGCCGGGCCCAGTGCGCGTAGGCGCGCAGCAGCAGCGCGTTGTCGTACAGCATCTTCTCGAAATGCGGTACCACCCAAGCGTTGTCGACGCTGTACCGGGCGAAGCCGCCGCCGAGCTGGTCGTAGATGCCGCCGCGGGCCATCGCGCTGCCCGCGCGCGACACCGCGTCGAGCGCCGCCGGCGATCCGGTGCGCTCGTAGTTGCGCAGCAGCGCCTCGAGCAGCGCCGAGGGCGGGAATTTGGGCGCACCGCCGAACCCGCCGTGCACGGTGTCCTCGTCCCCGAGCAGCGCGGCGACGGCGTGGTCACACAGGTCGGCCGCCACCGCGGGGCCGCCACGCGCTACACCGGAAGCCATCTTGCGCAGCTCGCCGGCGATGTGGTCGGACGCCTCCTCGACCTCACCGCGACGCTCCCGCCATGTGGCCGAGACGGCCGAAAGAAGTTGCAGGAAGCTATCTTTCGGATAGTAGGTGCCGCAGAAGAAGGGCCGCCCGTCCGGCGTGAGGAAACAGGTCATCGGCCAGCCGCCCTGCCCGGTGAGCGCCACCGTGGCGTTCATGTACACCGCGTCGATGTCGGGCCGTTCCTCGCGGTCGACCTTGATGCAGACGAATCCCGCGTTCATCGCGGCGGCGACGTCGGCGTCCTCGAACGACTCGTGCGCCATGACGTGACACCAGTGACAGGCCGCGTAGCCGACCGACAGCAGGATCGGCACGTCGCGGGCGGCGGCGTCGGCCAGCGCCTCCGGTGTCCACTGCTGCCAGTGCACCGGATTGTCGGCGTGCTGGCGCAGATACGGGCTGGTGGCCAGCCCCAGGGTGTTCGCGGCGGACGAGTCAGCCTGGCTCATCGCCGGATCCCGGGGGTCGCGGCGACCCGTCCGCCCGATCCGGGGCCTGCCCGGCGCCCGGGTCGACCGCGTCGGTGCCCTCGTCCGCGGCCTGGTCCGGCTCGGGATGCTTGGGGTCGAACGACTCCGGCACCTTCTTCAGCTGCCGGTTCATCGAGCGCAGCAAGAACAGCGTGCTGATCAACAACAACACGACGATCAGCAGCCCGACCGGGCTGGCCTTGCCGAAGTCGGGCCCGGTGTGCTGCGGCGCGTTGTCGGCCTGCCAGTCGGCGGCGCTCGCGAGGAGGACGAGGTGATTCACGCGTCCGTCTCGATCCCGGCGAACAGGTCGTCCTCGGGCAGCCGGGCCGGGACCCGCGAGCGGGCCAACTCGAATTCCTCGGTGGGCCAAAGCCGTTGCTGCCATTCGATGGGCGCCGCGAAGAAGTCGTGGTCGGGGTCGATCTGCGTGGTATGCGCCCGCAGCGCGTCGTCGCGCTGGCTGAAATAGGCCGAGCACTCGACGCGCGTGGTCACCCGGGATTCGAACGGGTCGTGCGCGGCGTCCCAGTGCTCGAGCCACTTCTTGAACGGCGGTTCGTGACCGTGCTTGAGGGCCTCGTCGTGCAGCAACTGCATCCGGGCCCGCAGAAAGCCGTGGTTGTAGTACAGCTTGGACACCGTCCACGGTTCGCCGGCGTCCGGGAAGCGCCGATAATCCCCGGCCGCCTCGAAGGCGCCGACCGAAACCTGGTGGCAGCGAATGTGATCGGGATGGGGGTAGCCGCCGTTCTCGTCGTACGTGGTCATCACGTGCGGGCGGAACTCGCGTACGACGCGCACCAGCGCCTCGATCGACTCCTCCAGCGGCACCAGCGCGAAACACCCCTCGGGCAGCGGGGGCGGGGGGTCGCCCTTGGGCAGGCCGGAGTCGACGAAGCCGAGCCAGGTGTGCTCCACCCCGAGGATCTCGGCGGCCTTCGCCATCTCGTCGCGGCGGATTTCGGCGATGTGCCCGTGCACCTCGGGCAGATCCATCGCGGGGTTGAGGATGTCGCCGCGCTCACCGCCGGTCAACGTCACCACCAGCACCCGATGCCCCTCGTCGGCGTAGCGGGCCAGGGTGGCCGCGCCCTTGCTGGACTCGTCGTCGGGGTGGGCGTGCACCGCCATCAACCGCAATTCGCTCACGTGCTCCCTTGTCACCTCGGGTGGTCACCCGGTCTGACCCTATAATTCCAGTTCCACATCGTTGCATGCTGTCGGCCGGTGCCCGGCAGCCGACAACCAGGCATAACCAGCCATGACCGATACCCCCACTCCGCGTCCGGAGGCCCGCTACGGGCGTTCCCGGCTGTCGCGCATCCCCCGGCGATGGGTGATCGTCGCGCTGGGCGTGCTGGTCGTCGCGGCCGGCCTGGCCGTGGCCGCCGTCGGCTACCACCGCTTCGGCACCAGTGATGTCAAGGGGACGCTGGCCGGGTACCGGGTGATCGACGAGCAGACGGCGTCGATAACGATCAGCGTGACCCGATCGGATCCGTCGCGCCCGGTGGACTGCATCGTGCGGGTCCGCTCCGCCGACGGGAGCGAGACGGGACGACGTGAGCTGCTGGTCCCGCCATCCGACGCGGCCACGGTGCAGGTGACGACGACGGTCAAATCCTCCCAGCCGCCGGCGGTGGCCGACATCTATGGCTGCGGCACCGATGTGCCCGCCTACCTGCGCCCGTCCTGACCGTCGCCATCGACGCCGAACAGCGAAGATGGAGTCATCAGTTGTTCGCGCGGTGGTAACATGGGTGAATGCACGGTTCCGATTGGGACCGTGTTGCTGCATTAGCGGCCGTCAGCAGATCGGCGCCGCAGCACACGGGGATGGACCCGCACGCTTTCGACGGCGGAGTTAACAGGACTTACGCGAACTCGCGGAACAACATACGAGGAGCACGACGAGATGACGGACACTTCGGTGACCTGGCTGACCCAGGAGTCGCATGACCGACTCAAGGCCGAGCTCGACCAGTTGATCGCGAATCGTCCGGTCATCGCCGCGGAGATCAACGACCGCCGCGAAGAGGGCGACCTGCGCGAAAACGGCGGCTACCACGCCGCCCGCGAAGAGCAGGGCCAGCAGGAGGCCCGGATTCGCCAGCTGCAGGATCTGCTCAACAACGCCAAGGTCGGCGAAGCGCCCAAGCAGTCCGGCGTCGCGCTGCCCGGTTCGGTGGTGAAGGTCTACTACAACGGCGACAAGTCCGACACCGAGACGTTCCTCATCGCCACCCGCCAGGAGGGCGTCAACGACGGCAAGCTCGAGGTGTACTCGCCGAATTCACCTTTGGGCGGCGCCCTGATCGACGCCAAGGTGGGCGAGACCCGCAGCTACGTGGTGCCCAACGGCAACACCGTCGAGGTCACGCTGGTCAGCGCGGAGCCGTACCACTCCTGATCGCTTTGCGCGAGGTGCGCTAGGCGAGGGCCTGCTGCAGATCGGCCACCAGGTCGGCGACGTCCTCGATGCCGACCGACAGCCGCACCAGGTCGTCGGGCACTTCCAATTGCGACCCGGCCGTCGACGCATGCGTCATCGCGCTGGGGTGCTCGATCAGCGACTCGACCCCGCCCAGCGATTCGGCCAGGATGAACACCTTGGTGTTGGCGCACAGATCCCGGGCGGCGTCCCGGCCGCCTTTCATGCGCACCGAGACCATGCCGCCGAACCCGCGCATCTGCCGCGCGGCGACCTCGTGCCCGGGGTGGCTGGGCAGGCCGGGGTAGAGCACCGCGCTCACCGCGCGATGGCCCGCGAGGAATTCCGCTACGGCCATGGCGTTTTCGCTGTGCCGCTGCATGCGCAGCACCAGGGTCTTCAGTCCGCGCATCGTCAGGTAGGCGTCGAACGGGCCGGGCACCGCGCCGGCCCCGTTCTGCAGGAAGCCGAACGCGTCGTCGAGTTCCTGGTCGTTGGTGACCAGCGCGCCGCCCACCACGTCGGAATGGCCGCCGATGTACTTGGTGGTGGAGTGCAGCACGATGTCTGCCCCCAGCGTCAGCGGCTGCTGCAGCGCGGGTGAGGCAAAGGTGTTGTCCACCAACACTTTCGCGGAATGCTGCTCGCCCAGCTCGGCGATGGCGGCGATATCGGCGATGGACAGCAACGGGTTGGTCGGGGTTTCCACCCAGATCATCCGGGTGCGCGGCGTGATCGCGGCGGCGACGGCGTCCAGCTCGTGCAGCGCGACGGGCGTGTAGTCGACGTTCCACTGGGTGAAGACCTTGTCGATCAGCCGGAACGTGCCGCCGTAGGCGTCATTCGGGATCACGACGTGGTCACCCGGCCGCAGCACTGTGCGAAGGGCGCAGTCGGTGGCGGCCATCCCCGAGGCGAAGGCCCGGCCGTAGCTGCCTTCCTCGACGGCGGCCAGCGCGGCCTCCAGCGCGGCGCGGGTCGGGTTGCCGGTGCGCGCGTATTCGAATCCGCCCCGCAATGCGCCGACGCCGTCCTGGGCGAAGGTGCTGCTGGCGTAGATCGGGGCGTTGACCGCTCCGGTCGCCGGGTCCGGCCGGTAGCCGGCGTGAATCGCTTTGGTGGCCAGCCCGGTGAACTCGGGGTGTGGGTTGCCGTCGTCGCTCATCGACGATCAGCCTAGGTGACCGGCGGCCTTTCGGTCCCGTCGATCGGCAGGCACACGGTCGTCATGATCTTGTCCGCCAGCGTCTGACGCTTCGAATCCCACAGCGGGAAAAGGAAACCGATGAAGCAGATGATCGCGTCGACGAAGTGCGCCAGCGCCCGCACCACGGACAGGCCGAAGCCCAGGGGTTGGCCGGTGACCTCGCTGACCACTTTGAATTTCATCACCGATTTGCCGACGCTCGACCCGGTCGTGCCCTGCTGGTAGCCGTAATTCCAGATCAGGTAGAACAGCCCGACGATCGACGCCAACCACTGCGCCACCATGCCCAGGGTCGAATTCTGGGTGGCGCAGTACTGGTTGACGGCGTACTGGGTGACGTCGGTGATGCAGGCCGTCTGCTGCGTGGCGAGCAGGATCGCGGTGCCGATGCCGTGCACGACGACGTACGGGAGGATGTCGATGACGAACGCCAGCGCGCGGGTGAGCCACGGCGTGTACTCCTGCGTCGGCAGGGTCCGGATCGCCGGTCCCGGCGGCGGCGGCGCGTAGCCCCCGGACGACGGCGGCGGTGGCGGGTAGGACCCGCCGGGCGGCGGTGGCGGCGGGGGGTAGGAACCGCCGCCGGGCGCCGACGGAGGCGGCGGGAACTCCTGACCGCCGGACGGCGGCTGTTGCCCACCGGATGGGCCGGGCGACGAGGGGGGCGGCGGGTAGGCGCCGCCGGGCGGCGGTTGATCGGTCATGGGCAACCTTCCACTGCGGAACAGCCGGACATCTCGCTGGATTAGCCGAATTACCGTACCTGAGCGTTTCACGGACGGGCGAGACGCGCATCACCCGCCGAGCGCGGCGAACTACCGGCGTCCGCTCAGTCCACGGGGCGCCTCGGAGAGGAAGCCCAGCAGGTCATAACGGGTGATCACGCCGACCGGTTTGCCCTCCTCGACCACCATCAACGCGTCCCAGTCCCGCAACGCCGTGCCCGCCGCGCTGATCAGCTCACCCGCGCCGATCATCGGCAGCGGCGGGCTCATGTGCTGGGCGACCGCGTCGGCCAGTTTCGCCCGGCCCTCGAACACCGCCGACAGCAATTCACGTTCGGAGACGCTGCCGGCGACCTCCCCCGCCATCACCGGCGGCTCGGCGCCGACCACCGGCATCTGGGACACCCCGTACTCGCGCAGGATGCCGATGGCGTCGCGCACCGTCTCCGACGGGTGGGTGTGCACCAGGTCGGGCAGCGCACCGGACTTGCGGCGCAACACGTCGCCGACCCTGGACTGCTCGGTGGACCCGTCGAGCCGGCTGCGCAGGAACCCATACGACGACATCCAGGCGTCGTTGAAGATCTTCGACATGTAGCCCCGGCCGCCGTCGGGCAGCAGGACCACGACGAGCGCGTCGGGTCCGGCTTGCTCGGCGACGCGCAGCGCGGCGACCACCGCCATCCCGCACGACCCGCCGACCAGCATCGCCTCCTCGCGGGCCAGGCGCCGGGTCATGTCGAACGAGTCGGAGTCGGACACCGCGATGATCTCGTCGGGCACCGTGCGGTCATAGGCCTGCGGCCAGAAGTCCTCGCCGACGCCCTCCACCAGATAGGGCCGGCCGGTGCCGCCCGAATACACCGAGCCCTCGGGGTCGGCGCCGATGATGCGCACGGCCCCGTTCGATATCTCCTTGAGGTAGCGGCCGGCGCCGGTGATCGTGCCGCCGGTGCCGATGCCGGCGACGAAGTGGGTGACCTTGCCGTCGGTGTCGGCCCAGATCTCCGGGCCGGTGGTGGCGTAGTGGCTGGCCGGGCCTTCCGGGTTGGCGTACTGGTCCGGTTTCCACGCGCCCTCGATTTCGGTGACCAGCCGGTCGGAGACGCTGTAGTAGCTGTCCGGGTGGTCGGGGGGCACGGCCGTCGGGCACACGACCACCTCGGCGCCGTACGCGATCAGCACGTTGCGCTTGTCCTCGCTGACCTTGTCCGGGCAGACGAACACACACTTGTACCCGCGGTGCTGGGCGACCAACGCCAGCCCGACGCCGGTGTTGCCCGACGTGGGTTCGACGATCGTGCCGCCGGGCCGCAGCTGTCCGCTGGCTTCGGCGGCGTCGATCATCTTGACCGCGATCCGGTCCTTCGAGCTGCCGCCGGGGTTGAGGTATTCGACCTTGGCCGCCACGATGCCGGCACCGTCGGGAACGACGGAGTTCAGGCGCACCAGCGGCGTGCCGCCGATGAGGTCACTGATGTGCTGCGCGATCCGCATGCGTCACATCGTCTCAGGCGGTTTCGCGCGGCGCGCTACTCGGTGGCCTCGCGGATGTAGTCGCCGATCTGGCGCAGCGAGCGCACGGCCTCCGGCACCATCGGCGCGGCCAGCTGGAAGTCGTGGATCTGGCCGGGCCACACCCGCACCTCGGCCGGGGTGCCGACTGCGGCCAGCCGGCTCGCCGCCAACCGCGCGTCGTGCAGCAACACCTCGGAGCCCGAGACGTGAATCAGCGTGCGCGGCAGGCCCGGCTTGATGTGTTCCAGCGGCTCGTAGATCTCCTCGGCTTTGCCGTCGACCTTGTTCTTTCCGGCCGCGGCGGCAACCAGCTCGGCGAGGGCGTCGAACGCCCCGGCGGAGAACATCGCGTCCGTGTCGATGTTGGGGTGGGCCTGCTTGGGTTCCTTCGCCAGCTGCAGCAGCGGCGAGATCGCCACGAGCGCCGCGGGCTCCTCGCCTTCCTCCTGCAGGCGTTGCGCGAGCGTGAGCGCCAGGTAGCCGCCCGCGGAATCGCCCGCCAGCACGATCTGGTCGGGTTGGTAGCCGCGCAGCCGCAGCCATCGGTAGGCGTCGTGACAATCCTCGATCGCCATGCCCACCGAATTCTTGGGCAGCAGACGGTAATTGACCACCAAGATGGGCGCGTCGGCGAACTTGGAGAGGGCTTCGACGAGCCGGCCGTGCGAGTTTGCCCCGCAGGTCAAAAACGCGCCGCCGTGGAGGTAGACGACCACGCGGCGGCTGCCGTCGGCGGGAAGCACGCCGGGCGCGCGCACCAGCTGCGCCGAGGCGTGCGGCAACTTCACCGTCTCGCGGACGGTGGCCGACGCCGGGATCAGCACCCGGGCGGTGAGGTCGATGAGGCCCCACGGCCACGGCAGGTTGGGGACGTGGCTGCCGACGGTCAGAATCGGTCGGATCGTCAGCCGTGACGTCAGGTTGGCCAATCGCGCAGCAACGCTGGGGCCGGATTCGAGGACCTCGACGGGCGCGCCGTCGCTGATCGCGAACTTGCGCGTCTGGGCCCGACGGGCTTTGAGGACATCATGGGCACGAACGGTGGCCTCAGGCGACCCCGATACCTTGCTAGGTGCGGTCATGCTCAACACTTCCTACGCCGTTGTAGTGCGATACAGCATGTGACGAGGCTGTTGAGCGTCTGGTTCGACCGTTTGCCAAAGCGCTCAGCCATCCCCTTGTTCTCAGCTTGACAGCCATCGCTTAGTGCAACGTATGAAATCTCTGAGTTGATACCAGTTTTGCTTCGCACCGTGATCAGTTCGTTTTTTCGCACCGGCCGCGCAAACTCCGCAGCGGCCCTAAACTTGAGTGCGTGACCATTCGGGTGCCACGCCGGTCGGCGATCGCCCTGGCCACAGCGGGCGCGCTGGCCTCGACAGGAACCGCCTACCTGGGGGCACGCAGTCTGTTGGTCGGCCAGGCGTCCCACGCGCGCACCGTCATCCCCAAGGCATGGGACATCCCGCCCCGCGCCGACGGCGTGTACACGCGCGGCGGTGGGCCCGTGGAGCGGTGGCGCCGCGGGATGGCGGCCGACCTGCACCTGATGATCTTCGGCGATTCGACCGCCGCCGGATACGGATGCATGAGTGCCGACGAGGTGCCGGGGGTGCGGATCGCGCGCGGCCTGGCCGAGCAGACCGGCAAGCGAATCCGGCTGAGCACCAAGGCCATTGTGGGCGCCACCTCGAAAGGCTTGTGCGGCCAAGTCGACGCCATGTTCGTGGCCGGCCCCCCGCCGGACGTGGCGGTGATCATGGTCGGCGCCAACGACGTCACCGCGCTCAACGGGGTGAGCCAGTCGGCGCAACGGCTGGGGTTGGTCGTCCGCAGGCTGCGCGCCCGGGGCGCCGTGGTGATCGTCGGCACCTGCCCGGATCTGGGCTTCATCAGCGCGATTCCGCAGCCGCTGCGGTCGCTCGCGCACGAGCGTTGCCTGCAACTCGCCCGCGCCCAGACCGCGGCGGTCCGCTCGGCCGGCGGCGTGCCGGTTCCGCTGGCGCAGCTGATGGCGCCGCAGTTCCGGGCCACGCCCGACGCGATGTTCTCCGCCGACGGCTACCACCCGTCGGCGCCCGCCTATGCGCTGGCCGCCGACGCGCTGCTGCTGGCCCTGTGCGACGCGCTGGGCGAGAAGGTGGAGCGCCCGCCGCTGAGTCCACCGGTGCCGCCGGCGGAGCCGGTCCTGGGGCAGCGCCACACGCGGGCCAGCGTGATGTCGCGGCTGTGGCGGCGCCCGGCACCCGGACCTGCCCCGTCTTCGTGCCCCGAGGTTGGCAGCGACTAGATTTGTCTTCGCCCGTCGGCGTGGGCCCACCGCCCGATGATGAAGCGAGCCAGCCCCATCTGTGGGATCTGCAGGGATCTGAAGGGAACCACCATGCCTGAAGCCGTCATTGTCTCAACTGCTCGCTCGCCGATCGGCCGCGCGATGAAGGGGTCGCTGGTCAACATGCGCCCCGACGACCTGACCGTCCAGATCGTGAAGGCCGCGCTGGACAAGGTGCCCGCCCTGAACCCGCACCAGATCGACGACCTGATCCTGGGCTGCGGGCAGCCCGCCGGCGAATCCGGATACAACCTGGCGCGAGTCATCGCCGTCGAACTCGGCTTCGACTTCCTGCCGGGCACCACCGTCAACCGGTACTGCTCGTCGTCGCTGCAGACCTCCCGGATGGCGTTCCACGCGATCAAGGCCGGTGAGGGCGACGCGTTCATCTCGGCGGGTGTGGAAACCGTGTCGCGGTTCGCCAAGGGCAGCGCCGACTCGTGGCCGGACACCAAGAACTCGCTGTTCGGTGAGGCTCAGGAGCGCTCGGCCGCCGCGGCCGAAGGTGCCGACGAGTGGCACGATCCCCGCGCCGACGGCAACCTGCCCGACGTGTACATCGCGATGGGGCAGACCGCCGAGAACGTCGCCTTGCTGACCGGCATCAGCCGCGAAGACCAGGACCACTGGGGAGTGCGCAGCCAGAACCGCGCCGAGGAGGCGATCAAGAGCGGGTTCTTCGAGCGGGAGATCACCCCGGTGACCCTGCCCGACGGCACCACGGTGAGCACCGACGACGGCCCCCGCCCCGGCACCACCTACGAGAAGATCAGCCAGCTCAAGCCGGTGTTCCGGCCCAACGGCACGGTGACCGCGGGCAACGCGTGCCCGCTGAACGACGGCGCGGCCGCGGTGGTGATCACCAGCGACACCAAGGCCAAGGAGCTCGGCCTGACGCCGCTGGCGCGGATCGTGTCCACCGGGGTCAGCGGCCTCTCCCCGGAGATCATGGGCCTGGGCCCGATCGAGGCGACCAAGAAGGCGCTGGCGCGGGCCAAGCTGTCGGTCAGCGACATCGACCTGTTCGAGATCAACGAGGCGTTCGCCGTCCAGGTGCTGGGCTCGGCCCGCGAGCTGGGCATCGACGAGGACAAGCTGAACGTGTCCGGCGGGGCGATCGCGCTGGGCCACCCGTTCGGCATGACCGGTGCCCGCATCGCCACCACGCTGCTCAACAACCTGCAGACGCACGACAAGACGTTCGGCCTGGAGACCATGTGCGTCGGCGGCGGGCAGGGCATGGCGATGGTGATCGAGCGGCTCAGCTGAGCCGCTCGTCGTTGGGTGCGTCCCGGCTTTGCGTGTGAAACCCGGGCTTTGAGTGTGAAGCCTGGGCGGCGACACGCCGAGCCAGCGCACCGCTGGTTCACTCTCGACGCCGGCGCTTCACACTCAACGGCAGTGCACGAGGACCGCAGACAAAAAACCGGCACGCCCATCGGCGTGCCGGTTTTCGTGTGGCAGAGCTAATCGTTTTGTAGATAGCTGAGCAGGCGCAGGATCTCGATGTACAGCCAGACCAGCGTCACGGTCAGGCCCAGCGCGATGCCCCACGCCGCCTTCTCCGGCGCACCGGCGCGGACCATCTGGTCGGCCGCGTCGAAGTCGATCAGGAAGCTGAACGCCGCGATGCCGATGCACACCAGCGAGAAGATGATCGCGAGCGGGCCGCCGCTGCGCAGGCCCAGGCCCGCGCCGCCGCCGACACCGAACATGGCCAGCACGAAGTTGCCGAGCATCAGGGCCAGCACGCCGAACAGGGCGGCGACCACCATGCGGGTGAACTTGGGCGTGACCCGGATGGCGCCGGTCTTGTAGACGACCAGCATGCCGAAGAACACCCCGAAGGTGCCCATCACGGCCTCCCCGATCAACACGCCGGCGTTGGCGTTCGACACCGAGAAGTGGGCGAAGACGAACGAAAGCGCTCCCAGGAACAAACCCTCGAGTACGGCGTAGCTGAGCACGATCGCCGGGCTGTCCTGCTTGCGACCGAAGGTCGCGACCAGCACCAGGCCCAGGCCGCCGAGCGCGCCGATCAGGGTCAGCGGCATCGCCAGCGCGAGGTTCGAGACCACCAAGAAGTAGGAGACGACGGCGGAGGCCGCCAGCACGGCCAGCGTGATGCCGGTCTTGGTCACGACGTCGTCGATGGTCAGGGGGCGCGAAGGCCGGGCCTCCTGGTACGGGGCCTGGTAGGGAGCCGCATAGGGGTCGGCCTGGTAGCCCTGCATCGGGGCCGCGCCAGTGCCGAATTGCGCGTATCCGCCCCTCTGCTTAGGCAGCGAACGAAATACCGGGTTGCTTGTCTCCCGCACCGTCGGATCCTCTCTTATTGGCTTCGAGCTGTGCGAACACCATCTCAACGATCAGCGGTCCACCCAGGTTCCCAGCCGAACTGGGCATTTTGCGGAGTTCTCGAGCCTTGGAAGGCTTAAGCCGTTGTCGTCGCGTTAAACATAACCCTTACCCGCGCATACCGCGCCGGTCGTGACGATCTAGATTTCTTCCTCGAGGCTGGACCGGCGCGAGGGAGGCTAAGGCGTGACCGACGGATCCGATGAGGTTCTCACCGAGGTTGACGGAAGCGTCGGCTTGATCACGCTCAACCGGCCCAAGGCGATCAACTCGCTGAACCAACGGATGGTGGACGATCTGACCGCCATCCTCACCCGCTGGGCCGGCGACGAGGCGGTGCGCGCGGTGGTGCTCTCCGGCGCCGGTGAACGCGGACTGTGCGCGGGCGGCGACGTGGTCTCGATCTACCACAGCGCGCGCAAGGACGGGGCGGAGGCGCGACGCTTCTGGCGCGACGAATATCTGCTCAACGCCCAGATCGCCGACTTCGCCAAGCCATACGTCGCGGTGATGGACGGCATCGTGATGGGTGGCGGTGTGGGCGTCAGCGCGCACGCGAACACCCGGGTGGTGACCGACACCTCCAAGATCGCCATGCCCGAGGTCGGAATCGGCTTCATCCCCGACGTCGGCGGGGTTTACCTGCTGTCGCGCGCGCCCGGCGGCCTGGGCCTGCACGCCGCGCTGACCGGGGCGCCGTTCTCGGGAGCCGACGCCATCGCCATGGGCTTCGCCGACCACTACGTGCCGCACGCCGACATCGAGGCGTTCCGTCGGGCGATCGTCGGGGACGGCGTCGAGAACGCGCTCGCCAAATACACCGTCGAACCGCCACCGAGTGAACTTGCCGCACAACGCGATTGGATCGACGACTGCTTCGCGCGCGACACGGTCGAGGACATCGTCGCGGCCCTCGCGGGCCACGGCGCGGGCCCGGCGAACGACGCCGCCAACCTGATCGCCACCCGCTCCCCCATCGCGTTATCGGTGACGCTGGAGGCGGTACGCCGCGCGACCGAACTGGAAACGCTCAAAGACGTTCTCGTTCAGGACTATCGGGTGTCCTCGGCGTCGCTGCGCTCACACGACCTGGTCGAGGGAATTCGCGCGCAGCTGATCGACAAGGATCGCGATCCCAAGTGGTCGCCGGCGCAGCTGGCCGCCGTCACGGCGGCCGATGTCGAGGCGTATTTCACCCCGGTCGACGACGACCTGAGTTTCTAGAAAGGCGGCCCAGATGACAGACACGCAGTACGAGACCATCCTCGTCGAGCGCGAGGAGCGCGTCGGCATCATCACGCTGAACCGGCCGAAGGCCCTCAACGCGCTGAACACCCAGGTGATGAACGAGGTCACCAGTGCGGCAGCGGATTTCGACGACGACCCCGGCATCGGCGCGATCATCATCACCGGCTCGGCCAAAGCGTTCGCCGCCGGCGCCGACATCAAGGAGATGGCCGAGCTGACGTTCGCCGACGCCTTCGGCGCCGACTTCTTCGCCCCCTGGGGCAGACTCGCTGAGGTCCGCACCCCGACGATCGCCGCGGTGGCCGGGCACGCGCTCGGTGGCGGCTGCGAGCTGGCCATGATGTGCGACGTGCTGATCGCCGCCGACACAGCGAAATTCGGCCAGCCCGAGATCAAACTCGGTGTGCTGCCCGGCATGGGCGGCTCGCAGCGCCTGACCCGCGCCATCGGCAAGGCCAAGGCCATGGACCTCATCCTGACCGGGCGCACCATCGACGCCGCGGAGGCCGAACGGAGCGGGCTGGTTTCGCGCGTGGTGCCCGCCGACGACCTACTGACCGAGGCGAAGAAAGTCGCGACCACCATTTCGCAGATGTCGCGGTCGGCGTCGCGGATGGCCAAAGAGGCCGTCAACCGCGCGTTCGAATCCACGCTGGCCGAGGGGCTGCTCTACGAACGCCGGCTGTTTCACTCCACTTTCGCGACCGAGGACCAATCCGAGGGGATGGCGGCCTTCGTCGAGAAGCGCGCGCCGAACTTCACCCACCGCTAGGACGCACCATGAGCGAACCCGGCTCCGCGACCAACGTCGACACCGGCGACAAGCCGGCGGACGACGTCGAGGAATCCGCGGTCGCCGTTTCACAGGCCCCGCCCGCCCCGCGGGCCGGGCGCGCCGCCCCCACCCTGCCGTGGACCGAAAAGCCTTGGTGGGTGCGGCATTACACATTCACCGGTACCACGGTCGGCCTGGTCTTCATCTGGCTTTCGCTGACGCCCTCGCTGCTGCCGCGCGGCCCGTTGTTCCAGGGACTCGTCAGCGGGCTCTCCGGCGCCATCGGCTATGGGCTGGGCGTCTTTTCGGTCTGGTTGGTGCGGTTCATGCGGGAAAAGGATCACAGCCCGCCGCCGCCACGCTGGGCCTGGAAGGTGCTGATCCCGATCGGTGTGGTCGGCCAGGTACTGATGGCGATCTGGTTCCACGTGTGGCAGGACGACGTGCGCGACCTGATGGGCGTGCCACATTTGGAGTGGTACGACTACCCGCTGTCGGGAGTCCTCTCGCTGGTGGTGCTGTTCACGGTGGTCGAAATCGGCCAGTTCACCCGCTGGTTGGTCCGCTTCCTGGTCGGTCAGGTCGACCGGTTCGTGCCGTTTCGGCTCTCGGCGACCATCGTGGTCGTCACGCTGGCGGTCCTGACCGTCACCGTGCTCAACGGCGTCGTGCTCAAGTTCGCCATGCGCACCATGAACGACACCTTCGCGTCGGCCAACAACGAGATGAACCCCGACAGCGCGCCGCCGAAGACCGCGCTGCGCTCCGGCGGACCGGAGTCGCTGGTGTCGTGGGAATCCCTTGGCCACCAAGGGCGCGTCTTCGTCGAGGGCGGTCCCAAGGTCGGCGATCTTTCCGCATTCAACGGCGCCCCGGCGACCGAACCGATCCGGGCCTATGCGGGGCTGAACTCCGCCGACGGCATCACCGCGACCGCCGAACTCGCCGCGCGCGAGCTGCAGCGCACGGGCGGGCTGCGGCGCGCGGTCGTCGCGGTCGCGACCACCACCGGCACCGGCTGGATCAACGAGGCGGAGGCCACCGCGCTCGAGTACATGTACAACGGCAACACCGCGATCGTCAGCATGCAGTATTCGTTCCTGCCGAGCTGGCTGTCGTTTTTGGTGGACAAGGAGAACGCCCGGCACGCCGGCCAGGCGCTGTTCGAGGCCGTCGACCGGCTGATCCGCCAGATGCCGGAAGCCCAACGCCCCAAGCTGGTCGTGTTCGGTGAGAGCCTCGGCTCGTTCGGCGGCGAGGCGTCGTTCATGAGCCTGAACAACGTGCTCGCCCGCACCGACGGCGCCCTGTTCAGCGGGCCGACGTTCCAGAACACCATCTGGACCGACCTCACCACGACACGCGACCCCGGGTCCCCCGAATGGCTGCCGATCTACGACGACGGCCGCTACGTCCGCTTCGTGGCCCGCGCGGGCAACCTGGCGCGCCCGAAGGATCCGTGGGATCACCCGCGGGTGGTCTATCTGCAGCACGCCTCGGACCCGATCGCCTGGTGGACCCCGGACCTGGTGTTCAGCAAGCCCGACTGGTTGCGGGAGCGGCGCGGCTATGACGTGTTGCCGCAGACGCGCTGGATCCCGGTCGTCACCTTCCTTCAGGTGTCGGCGGACATGGCCGTCGCGGTGGACGTCCCCGACGGGCACGGTCACCGTTACGTCGCCGACGTCGCCGACGGCTGGGCGGCGGTGATGTCGCCGCCCGGGTGGACACCGGAGAAGACGGCCCGGCTGCGGCCGCTCCTGCACGCCGAAGGCTAGCCGGGTGGGCCGGGAACCGGTGTCCCCGTCTGGGATTCAGAAGCGGCGCGGTAGACGCCAGGGCGAGCCGGTATCGCGCGACGCGGTCCTTCGCGCGGCGAAGCGGCAGTTCGCCGCCCATGGCTACGACAAGACGACGCTGCGCGCGATCGCCGACGATGCGCGAGTTGATCCTTCGATGGTTCTCTATCTCTTCGGCTCGAAGGCGGCATTGTTTCGCGAATCGCTGAAGCTGGTGCTGCCCGCTGACCTGCTGACGACCGAGATCGCACGCAACGACGACGATCTGGGCTGCCGCGTAGTGCGGGCCTACCTGGGTATCTGGGAGCAGCCCGACACGGCCTCGAGCATGGCGTCGATGGTGCGGTCGGCGACGTCGAACGGCGACGCCAACGACGCGTTTCGCGGATTCCTGCACGACTACCTGCTCACCGCGGTGTCCAGCGCTTTGGGCGGTGGAGATGAGGCGCGGCTGCGCGCAACGCTGGCCGCGACCAACCTCGTCGGCACCGGAATGCTGCGCTACGTCATGCGGGTGCCTCCGCTGTCGTCGCTCGGGGTCGACGAGGTGGTCGGGTTGGTGGGGCCGGCGGTGCATCGGTTCTTGACCGCACCCGCCGACGAGCTGGGGCTGGACCCGACGTCGCAATCAGCCGACGGTTAGCGATTAATTCAATCGTTATTGAAATTTGCTCGTAGGCCCGCTAGAGTTCTGCGCCGGGGGGCCGACGAACGGAGTCCTCATGTCACGTCTAGCCGCGAAACTCGTCGTTGCGGCGGTCCTCGCACTCACCGCCGTCACCGCGGCCGCGTGCGTTCCCAGTGCCGAATCACCCGTCGGGGTTGCAGTTAACTAGCGGCTAGATCCAGCGGCGGGCGCCGGCGGCCGTGTCGGCCAACGGGGCGTCGGACGCACCGCCGGCCAGCTGGGTGAGCACGCCCGCGCCGGCCAACGCGTGATACCCGCCGATGACGTCGGTGGCGCGGTGCAGGCCGATGTCCAGCAGCGCGGCCGCAGCCAGGCTGGACGTGTAGCCCTCCGAGCACAGGATCACCCATTCGACGTCGTCACCGACGGCTTCGGGCAGTTTGGCGTCGCTGGTGGGGTCGCAGCGCCACTCCAGGACGTTGCGTTCGATCACCAGCGCCCCGGGCACCTCCCCCTCGCGGAACCGCTGGGCCTGGGGCCGGATGTCGACGAGCACCGCGCCGCGCCGCAGCGCGTCGGGCACTTCGGTGGCGGGCAGGCGGCGATACCGGCGCCGGGCGGACCTCAAGACGACGTCGATGCGGCTCACGGCGATCCTTCCGGCTGGTCGGTCAGTTCGGTGCGTTGCCGGCGCAACGTGTTGCGGTCGGTGATGTCGTAGTACGACATGGCGGTCAGGGGCGGCGAGTACGCGTGCACGCTCAGGGTCGGCTGCGCCGGCCCGGCGCTCGCACCCGGCAACCCCGTGACCGGCACGGTGACCGGCCGCGGCGCCCAGACCACGTCGTGCACCCAGCCCAGCGGGAACCCGGCCTGGTCGCCGGCGTCGAGCCGACGGCGCCGCAAAGCCCTTCCGTCCCAACGGTATTCATTGAGCGAGCCGGAAACGACGGTCAACGCACCCAGCGAGCCGCCGTGGTCGTGCAGCTCGGTCGGATGGCCGGGCACCCAGCTGATCAGCCAGACGTCGAGTTCCTCGTCGCCGTGGATGCGGGTGAACCAGCGCTGCGACTCCGGGATGCCGCCCTCGGGCAGCAGGTGGTCGCAGCGCCCGCTGAGCACGTCGTCGGCGGCCTGGTCGGTCGCGTGCAACAGGTCGGGCACCCGCAGCGGGGTCGGGCCCGCGGACGGGGACGAGAGGGTTCGTGGGCGCGTGACCGCGGCGGTGACGGGCGCTGCCCCGGCAAGGGACAAAGTCATGGGGGGAACTCCAGAGCGAAAGAGGATCGAACGGGCGGCGGCGTGTTACGGCCGACAACACTCGCAAAATCCGAAGCGCTCCATCACGGCAGCCAGTGTTGCATAGATTGAGACCGTGCGCTGGCGCGGTGGTCGACCCCGGCGGCGGGGCGCGGCGGTTGCCGCGGCCCCTGTAGTGGGCGTCCTGCTGGCGGTCGCGGGCTGCTCGCAGGGCGGCCAGCACGGCCCACCGGCCCCCTCGTCGGCGCCGCAATCGGACAGCGCCGGCGGCCCGGGCTCGGTGCCGGCGGGCGCCATCGGCGTGTCCCCCGGCGGCGTGACCACCAGGGTCGACGTCCCCGCACACTCGACCGAGGAGGAGTACTACCAGGCCTGTCACGCCGCAAAAGTGTGGATGGATGGCCAGCCCAGGACCGGCGCGTCGCTGTTCGAGCCCTATCTGGCCATGCTGCAGGCGTCGCCGTCGGGCACCGCGGGCAGCTGGAACGCCCCCTGGTCGAAGCTGACCCCGGCCCGGCAGGCCGCCGTGATCGTCGCCGCGCGGGCGGCGGCCAACGACGAGTGCGGGTAGCGCCGCGCGCGGGCGCCCTCCCCCGCGGAGTAATTACGATCACGGCTGAAAAAAGTCCGCGCGCGGCCCGCTGAGGACCCCCGCCGCGCAAAATGGTGGGGTGCCTGACGAACTTTCGCGTCGCTCGGCACCGACTCGGGTGGCACTGGCGCTCGGCAGCGGTGGCGCCCGCGGCTACGCGCACATCGGGGTGATCGAGGCGCTGCGCGAACGCGGTTATGACGTCGTCGGCGTCTCCGGCTCGTCGATGGGCGCGCTGGTCGGCGGCCTGCACGCGGCCGGGCGGCTCGACGAGTTCTCCGAGTGGGCGAAGTCCCTGACCCAGCGCACCATCCTGCGGCTGCTGGACCCGTCGATCAGCGCGGCCGGCGTGATGCGAGCCGGAAAGATCCTGGACGCGGTGCGCGACATCCTGGGCCCGGTCGCCATCGAAGACCTGCGGATCCCGTACACCGCGGTGGCGACCGACCTGCTGGCGGGAAAGTCGGTGTGGTTTCAGCGCGGCCCCCTCGACGAGGCGATCCGGGCGTCGATCGCCATCCCGGGGGTGATCGCGCCGCACGCGGTCGACGGGAGGCTGTTGGCCGACGGCGGCATCCTGGACCCGCTGCCGATGGCCCCGCTGTCGGCCGTCAACGCCGACCTGACCATCGCGGTGAACCTGTCCGGCAGCGAGGCGATCACCACCCGGGAAGCGGAGCCGGGGGCCACCGCCGAATGGTTGACCCGCATGCTGCGCAGCACCTCCGCGCTGCTCGACACGGCCGCCGCCCGCTCGTTGCTCGACCGGCCGACCGCCCGGGCGGTACTGAGCAGGCTGGGCGGGCCGGGCGGCGAGCCGGATGACTGGTCGGACAACCCCGACGAAGAGCCGTCACCGGCCGACGCTGTCGCCGGCGAGCTGGCCGCCGCGGTGTCCGACGTGCCGAAGTTGGGCAGCTTCGAGGTGATGAACCGGACGATCGACATCGCGCAGGCCGCCCTGGCGCGTCACACGCTGGCGGTCTACCCGCCCGACCTGCTCATCGAGGTTCCGCGGTCGACGTGTCGGGCCCTGGAATTTCACCGGGCGGTGGAGGTGATCGCCACCGGCCGAGCGCTCGCGGATGACGCCCTGGACACGCTGGAAGCCGGGCGCGACGACGCCGCCCCGCCCGCGATCGATCGCTAAAGGTTGTGTGCGGCAACCAAATCCGTCACAAGCCCAGGAACCGGGCGAGGGCCGCGGCTTCGCGGCGACCCTGCTCGCGCCCGGCCAGGGCCGAGGGGATGCGGCAGCCCGGATCCAAGGCGTTGGGCCCGAAGGCGGCCAGCGAATCGGCGTCGGCGAACACCGCGAACGCCGCGCCGGGAAACGATGAGACCTCGGCGGCGGGCCCGGCGCCGAACGGCGACGGCACGTCGATGCCCGAGGGCACCAGCACCACCGCGACGTCACAGTCGGCGGCCACCACGAGGTTGACCGAGCTGGCCACCCCGCCGTCCATGTAGTGGCGGTCCGCGATCGCCACCGGCGGCCACGCCCCGGGCACCGCGCAGCTGGCCGCCACGGCATCGACGAGGTCGACGCCCGATTCGCGGTCGAAGACGGTCAGTTCTCCGGTGGCGACGTCGATGGCGGTGAGCCGCACCGCGCGCTCGGGCCACTCGTGCGACGGCAGGCGCTGCGCGATCACCTGGCGGCGCACCGGCGCGGGAACGGTTTCGGTCGCCAGGGCCACGGCCCCGATCCGCTGCATTTGTTGGCGGGTCTTGTCCAGCGGCTCCTCGTACGGCGCGGCCAGGGCGGTCAGGAACAGTTCGGTGATGGTGTCGACGTCGACGCCGGAGTCGATTTCGGCCGACGACTCGGAGACTTGCCGGTCGAACAGCTCGTCCAGCGTGTGGCCGCTGCCGAGCTGCGCGGCGACGGCCGAGCCCGCCGACGTCCCCACCAGCACGTCCGATTCGATCAACAGCCGGGCCGCGGCCGGCGACT
Organism: Mycobacterium sp. 5-140-3-2; assembly: GCF_035666375.1. Lineage (NCBI taxonomy): Bacteria > Bacillati > Actinomycetota > Actinomycetes > Mycobacteriales > Mycobacteriaceae > Mycobacterium > Mycobacterium sp. 5-140-3-2. The sequence continues at coordinate 1,075,337 of NZ_CP142025.1, read as the reverse complement.
CGTCGGCGATGCCCCGCAGAACACCTGTCTCCCAGGCGATTCCCGCGATCCCGCCACCCGCCAGCACCAGGGCGCGTTTGTTCGTCACGCTCACCAACTCTGCCAAACGTCCTCAGACCAGCCGCCGGGTGCTCGGCAGGGCGTGTTGCGAGTCCTCCACCGGCGTGCGCAGGTCCTCGCAGCGCAACAGCTGGTTGGGCGGGTCGGGCAGCACCAGGCTGCGGGTGAAGCGCAACCCGGCGTCGACGTGAATCAGCTCGCCGGGCTCGAGAAGGCGCCAGCGCGGGTCGGCGTCCATGCGTTCGGTGGCGAACACCACCGACGGCCGCGTGCACAGGTGCTCGGAGCGCGCGTGAATTCGTATGGTGTGCAAGTCGAATTCGGGGTCTTGGGACGCCACACCGTCGGATCGATCCAAGACGTAGAGCTCGTGGGTTTGCGGGTAACGCAGCGCCCACATGTCGGTGGCCGTGCTCAGCAGCACGTTGACCGCGTAGATCGGAACGTGCTCGGCGAGCCATCGCATGGCGTCGACGAGCCCCGCGGTGATGTCGCCGCCGCGGGCCCGGATCGAGCCGGTGATCAAGCCGAACACGCGCTCGGAGTCGGTGTCGCCCAATACCAAATCGGCGGTACCGATCTCGCGCAGCCGCTCGTCGATGATGTCCAGCCCTTCGAGGACGCCGTTGTGCGCGAAGATCCGGTCGTCCTGCATAAACGGGTGGGTGTTGCGGATGTCGAGCGAGCCGGTGGTGGCGTAGCGGACGTGGGCGATGACGGTGGTGCCGGTCAACCGGTGCGCCTCGGTCGCGAATGCGGCGTCCTGCCAGGCCGCTATCGGCTCCTTGTAGAGGTGCGGCGCGGCGTGCTCGTCGAAGATGCCCAGGCCGGTGCCGTCCGGGTTTCGCCGGCTCTGTTCGGACAGGCTGTCCGGCGCGTCCAGCAGCCAGAAGGTCGCGGTGCACGCGTGCGTCCCGGCGTGCAGGCCAAAGAGTCGGCACATGCCTTCACACCGTAACGGTTCGCGGCTCTCACTTCGTCAGCAAGCCCGACAGGTTGGCCAGCGCGCGCCGCGCGTAGCCCTTCCACATCCTGCCCAGCAGCGGGACCGCCCAGGCCGTGCGCGGCGACTTCGGGTGGATGTCCCAGCGCCAGGTGATCTCGGTTCCGGCGGCCGCCGGTGTGAAAATCCATTCGCCCACAACGTGATCGACCAGCAACGCCATCGGGCCGGTGACCTCGCAGAGCCGATAGCCGAACGAGCGCGGCGGGTCGACACTGGTCAGCTCCTCGCGCATGGTGGCGCCGCCGGCCAGGTGCACGATGCGGGTCTGCCCCGCCGCGTCCCAGGCGCCGGTCTGCTCGCGCACGTCGCGGATCGGCGGGAACGGGCCGTACCAGCGGTTGAACAGCGTGGGCAGTGGCATCGGCAGCGTCCGGCCGAACGCGTCGTGCACCGCGACCGGTGTGACGACGGATTGGTCGACGACGAGTGAATGTGTCACTGCCTCAAGCCTTTCCGGTCTCGTTGCGGCGTCGATCAGTCGCGGGCTTCGGCCACCTGGTAGCCGTCTTCGGCGTAGCGCGAGCGAATGGCTTTCTTGTCGTACTTGCCGACGCTGGTGCGGGGGATCTCGTCGACGAACGTCCACCGTTCGGGCAGCCACCACCGAGCGACCTTGTCCGCGAGGAAGTTTCGCAGCTGCCCCGGGCTGACCGACGCGCCCTCCTTGGCCACGATCACCGCGAGTGGGCGTTCCTCCCAGCGTTCGTCGGGGACGCCGACCACCGCGGCCTCGACCACCTCGGGGTGGCCGATGAGGACGTTCTCCAGCTCCACCGAGGAGATCCATTCCCCGCCGGATTTGATGACGTCCTTGGCCCGGTCGGTCAGCGTGACGAAACCGCGGCCGTCGATGCGGCCCACGTCGCCGGTGCGCAGCCAGCCGGAGTCGAACTTCGACTCGTCGTGGCCCAGGTAGTAGGAGCCGGCGATCCACGGGCCGCGGACCTCCACCTCCCCCACGGCGACGCCGTCGTTGGGCAGCACCTGGCCGTCGTCGTCGACGATCCGCATCTCCACCCCGCAGACCGGTTGGCCCTGGGTTCCGCGGAAGGCCCAGTGCTGGTCCTCGGGGGTGCCCGGCGGTGGCCAGGCCATGGTCGCCAGCGGCGACGTCTCCGTCATGCCCCACAGCTGCCGGATCTGCACGTCGTGCTTTTCCTCGAAGGTGCGCATCAGCGAGACCGGGACGGCCGAGCCGCCGCAGACCACCAGCCGCAGCGACGACAGGTCGTGGTCGGGGTCGTCCTCGAGGTGGTGCAGGACGGCGTTCCAGATCGTCGGCACCGCGCCGGTCACGGTGGGGCGCAGGTCTTCTACCATGCCGACCACCGATGCCGGGTCGAGGTGGCGATCCGGCAGCACCAAGTCGGCGCCGGCCATCAGCGCCGCGTACGGCAGTCCCCAGGCGTTGGCGTGGAACATCGGCACGATCGCCAGCACGCTGTCGACGGCCCCGACGCCGATGCCGTTCGTGGTGCACGCCGCCATGGTGTGCAGGTAACTCGAACGATGGCTGTACACCACGCCTTTCGGGTTGCCGGTGGTCCCGCTGGTGTAGCACATCGCCGCCGCGGATTTCTCGTCGATGTGCGGCCAGTCGAATTCGGTCGGCTCCGCGGCGATGGCGTCGGCGTAGTCCAGCACGGTCTTGCCCGATTCCCGCAGCGGTTCGGTGTCGCCCTCGCCGACGGCGATCACGGTGTGCACGGTCTCGAGGCGGGGCAGCACCGGGGCGAGCACGTTGATCAGGGAGGCGTCGACCAGCACCACCTGGTCTTCGGCTTCGTTGGCGACGTAGGCGATCTGTTCGGGGAACAGGCGGATGTTGAGGGTGTGCAGTACGGCGCCCATCGAGGGCACCGCCAGGTACGCCGTCAGGTGCTCGGAGTTGTTCCACATGAACGTCGCGACCCGTTGGTCACCGGTCACCCCGAGCCGGCGCAACGCATTCGCCAGCTGGGCGGCCCGGCAGCCCAGTTCCCGATAGCTCGTCGTGCGGTAGCCGTCCCCGGTGGCGGTGGTGACGGTGCGATCCCCGTGAACGCGGCAGCCATGGCGCATGATCGCGGTGATCGTCAACGGATAGTCCTGCATCGTGCCGTCCATCGATGTACCGCCTCACTCTCCGCGCGGCACCGTCCGTGCCAAGCCGCGAAATGCCGCGCCCGCATTCCGGGCCGACGGCGACGAGCCGTCGGCCGCTTCCACCCTAAGCCCGATTTCGGCGATCGTGACAGAAACCACCCGTGCCGGTCGCCCGCGACGTGGATCCCGTTCGGCGGGCGGGCCTTTCGGATGACTCTGCGGTTGAGTGTGCGTGCTCTGCCGACGACCCGCGCCCGGTGCCGTTGAGTGTGCGTCCCGGGATTTGAGGGTGAACGCTGGGCGGCGACACGCCGACGATCCCCGGCCCAGGATTCACACTCGAGGGCGAGGATTCACACACTCCGGGCGCCGCGCCGTCCCGCAATGCAGCCGGCTAGGCCAGCGCCGGCTCCCACTGGGGCACATCGAACAGCCAGCCCGCGGTCGCGTCCGGGTGATCCGCGTCGCCGCTGTGTGGCGTCTGGCCCGAGTCGATGCGCGCCGCGGTGAGCACTCCGGAGTAGTCGGCGACGTACAGGTGGCTGCCGTCGGGGCTTTCCAGCACGCAGGACGGGTTCTTGGTCACCGTGACCTCGCCGAGGACGTCGAGCGCGCGCATGCCCAGCACCGTGACGCGGTCGTCGCTGACCAGGTAGGCCCGCTCGCCGTCGCGGCTAAGCGTCATCCGCGCCAGCGGCCCGGTGATCTCGTTGATCTTGTGCGTCTTGACGAGTTTGTTCGCGCGGGTGTCGATGACGTCGAGCACCGAGCCCACGACCGGGCCGCAACTGGCGACGTATGCCGTGGCGCCGTCGCTGCTCAGCGCCACATCGCGGACGGGCAGACCGAGCTCGATCGTGCCGACCACGCGCGAGCGGCCGCCCACCCGGCCGCCATCGGATCGGGTGCGGGTTTCGACGACGGCAAGGCTGCCGCCGTTCGGCCCGTTGACCCCGACGTAGAGGCGCCGGCCGTCGGCGCTGGCCCGCACGCATGCGGTGGTCGTGCCGGGTGCGGTGGCCAGTTCGATCACCTCGAGTTCGCCCGTGGTGGTGTCCAGGACCGTCACGTCGGCGCCGCGAACGGCGTTTCGGCTCGCGTACAGGTGCTTTCCGTCGGCACTCACCGTCAGGTCGCTCACGCTGTGCGCGACCGGGTGCGTCGCGATCCGCCAGTTCGTGACGACGTCGATGACTTCGATGGCGTCGTAGGCGGCGGTGGCGGTGCTGACGTAGGCGTAGTTCGCGTCCGCGCTGCTCATGGCGACGGCGGACGGTTCGCTGAGGCCGGCGAGGGTGCTCGAGACCCGAAGGGTGTGGGCGTCGATGACCGTTACCGCGTCGCGGGCATAGTTCGTGACGAGCAGCCGGCGACCGTCGCCGCTGAGGTCCATGTCGCTGATCGGGCCGTGGTGCACCGGGACTCGAACCACCGCGGTGTCGTCGACCGAGAACCCGGCCGCCGTTGGGTCGTATGCATCACTCACGCTGGTACCGCCTTTGCTGTGTTCGTCGGCCCTGGTGGCCAAGTGGCGCCGCCGCACACACGCGACGATTTGGCCTCCGGATCCACCGGCTTTCAGCACCGAAAGGCGCTGACGAGACTGGTTTTCGGTAGTCTACTGACCAAAATTCGCCTTAAAGCAGTTCAAAATGCTCGACGTTAGCTACGTCACTCCGCGCACTCAGGTTCTGCTCAGACTTTCAATCACGCTGTATCGCAATCGCTTACCCGTAGCGAAACGCATGCAAACCCTCTTCCGGCGGATTTTGCCTACACCGCTAACGATTCGCGTTTCCGCTCGACCGAGGCTTTAGTAAGGAATTCTCAGGATTTGCCGTCAGCGAGGCGAATATCACACCGCCGCGATTCGGCCGCCGCCGCTAGCTGAACTGCGTCTGCGGCCGCGCCAATGGGGCCCCGTCGACGACGATGTCGACCTTTTCGTTGTAGAAGGCGATCAGGCCGGCGATCTGACCGACCGCGGGCAGCGGATAGTGGTAGGTCCACGCCAGGTCCTCGTGCACGATGTCACCCACTCGCACCGACCAATATCCCGACGTCGTTCCCTTGTACGGGCACAACGTCTGTGTGGTGCTGGGTTGCAGGTGCTCGAAGACGACGTCGGTAGGATCGATGTAATACCTTGTGGGCAAGCCTGTTTCGAACAGCAACACGGGAGATTTGGTGTCCGCCAAGGTGATTCCGTCGAGCTCCACCCGGACATGGCGGTGCGAGCGCAGGGCGTCGACACGCGAATAGGGGTTGCGCGGGTGACCGTAGACCGGCTCGTCCTCTTCGAACCAGCGCAACGGATTCCATTCGAACCGCACGGTGCCCGCCAGCGGGCTGTCGCTGTCGGCGTCGAATACCCGTGCGGCGGATGCATGCGTCTGGCCGGCGGCCACCAGGGAGTACAGCCGCGACGGGCCGAATTGCACTGTCTGCGCGTGGTTCTCGTCGCGCAGGAACTCGGTACGCACGTCGGCCAGCGGAATGTAGTACTGCGGGTAATAGGGGACCTCCCACACGTAGCGCGCGGCGGTGGTGTCGAAGACCAGCGCGTCGCCGAGAAAGCCACGGACCCGCCGGGGCACGGGCTCGATCCTGCCCCGGGCGGCGGCCATTTGCGGATAGTCGGTCATGGGCGGTCGTATCCGGGCAGGTGGTGAATCCACACGATGCCCTCCGTCGGGCTGGACGCGTTCATCACGACTCCTTGTGGGGTTCAGTGCCGCTTGTCGCGCACCTTGTACGTCGACGGCCACGACTTGCGGGACTCGTCTCCGGTCAACGGGGTTCCCATCCCGCCGACCTTGACGGCGTAGGCCTCCTTGCCCGGGCCCACCTCTCGGTTGGCGTGTTCCTGGGCGAGGAAGTACAGCTCGTCGATGGTGGCCTCGTCGTAGGCGACGAAGGAGGTTTCCCGCGCCACATCGTCGATTCCGACCAGCATCCGGTCGGGCAGCAGCCGCGAGGCCACCGCGGCCAGGCCCAGCAGCCCGAACGGGATGATCCAGTAGCAGAGGAAGGACAGCGGGGTCTTGGTGTCCAGGATCAGGCCGGAGGCGTTCGCCGCGGGCCGTTGCACGATCGACGGGATGGCCGAGGACACCGTCATGGCGGCGAACGTCGCGACCCAGACCCAGCCGAGGACCTGGACGACGCGGCCGAACAGCTCGGTTTTGGCGACGTCGGGAGCGTGCTCCGCGGCGGCGAACTCGGCCACGAACGGCTTGCCGACCAGCATCCCCACCAGTGTCACCACCAAGATCCCGGCGTTGCTGAGCGTCAGTAGCCACCGCTCGAGGAACGACTGACTGAGCGTGAAAGTCAGCACGGCGAGGATCAAAAGCGCTGCGACAGAAGCGAAGTCAAAGAACTGCCACTGCCTGCCCGTCGCGCCGCCCAGGCCCAGGCCGGCGGCGGCGACCGCCAGCGCGACCAGTACTGCAGCGGCGAAGGGAACGTTTCCGACAAGGACCCAATACACAATCCACGGCGCGAGACCGAACAGCATGCCCATGCTGGGTCAGTGTATGAGTGACGGTTTGCTCCGGCGTGGGCAGGCCCAAAATGTTGGTCCGACGCTGAACCACGTCGCCGGGGGTGCTAATCCGACGACGTGTGCAGCGACATCGCCAGGAAATCGAGGCGCCACAGCGACTGGAACAGCTGGTGCCCGAACTCGCGCACCCGCGTGCCGTCCTCCCGGCTGCCCTGGGCCACCGCATCGACGATTTCCCGTATGGTGCGCCGCCCGTCGACGCGCCGGACAAATGCCAACTGGGCCGCGGTGAGTGTCAGCTTCGCGCCGGGAAGGTGAATCTCGTCGCCGGACAGCAGGCATGCCGTCCGCGGCAGGGGGACGTAATCGAGGGACGACGCCGTCGAGAAGTCGATCGCATAGTCCCGTGTCGGGCGTTCGGGGCGGCAGGCGAGGAAGAAGTGGGTGGCATTGGCCGGCTGCAGGCGTTCCATCACCGACCACAGCGTGGCGTCGGGCAACCGGTTCAACAGCGACTGAAACGGACCCGTCTGCGCAAAGAGCCCGTCGTGGGGGTAATACGGCGAATTGCGCAGCCAGCCCTGGAACGTCAGCCCGGCGGCGCCGACCAACTCCAGGCATTCCTCGACGGTGTAGCTGCGTTGGCGGGCGTGCAAGAAGGTGTCGACCAGCGCGCCGTCGGACATCAGGTCACGCGCGCCGTGCAGGTAGGGACGGACGGGATGGTCGGGCGGCAGCGCCGCAACCGCCTCCTTGACCAGCTGAACCGACGCGTCGTCCTGCGACAGGCCGAGGTCGCGAAACGCCGATTCGAGCAGCTCCACGCCGAACCGGCCGTACTTGGCGTAGAGCATGACGCCCAGGGCGCCGTCTCTGCGCAGGCATCCACCGAGCGCGCTGAGCCCGGCCAACGGATCCGCCAGGTGGTGCAAGACGCCGGTGGAGACGATGAGGTCGAAGTCGCGGGACAGTGCCGAGACCTCTTCGATGGCCAGCAAATGCAGTTCCAGGTTGGTCAGCTGATGCTTGTCCTTCAGGTACCGCTGGTGATCCAACGCGGACCGGCTGACGTCGATCGCGACGACCCTTGCGGCGCGGTTCATGAAGGCGAAAACGGCCGCCTGGAACGTGCCGCAACCCGCAATGAGGATGTCGAGATCCGGCTTGTATGCGCGGTTCGGCCACAACACGCGATGCGCATAGAAGGGATCGAACCAATCCCAATGGTTCTTGGTCCACGCCTCGAGATCGGTTACCGGGGGCGGATATTCCCACCGATCGTATTGGCGGGAGACGCCGTCAGCCCGCGGATCCTCGGACACCTTCGCGCTGGCTCCTTCGCGGTGGCGGCTCGCACAATGGTCTCGAGCAACTTACCGCGAGTGGGGTGTTCAAGGGCGGGTCGCCGTTGCGTCCCAGCCCTCGACGTACGTGGACACGTCCTCGATGTCGTCGGCGCTTCTGCCGAGAATGCTTTTGACGGCCTTGCCGTGCACGTAGATCGTCACGGTCTGCGCGCTGGCCTTGTCGTCCTTGTTGAAACGCCTGACCAGCCACCGTTTGATGCTGTCGGAGATATCGGCCAGCAACAGCGACAGGAATTGGGTTGTGACGCCGGCGAGGATGTAGACGCTGACCGATTCCGGCGTCTGCACGGCGAACTTGCCGGGATCGGGCATTCGGAGGGTGACGTTGCGCCCTTCGCTGGCCAGCTCACTGCGCAGTGCGTCAACGTCTTGCCGGGAGCCGGGATCGAAAGCCGTACGAATAGTTGGTCTGAGCAATACCGACGGCTGTCCATCCATCCCTGGACACTAGCCGCAAACCCGCACCGGCGCCGCGAGCCGGTGGATGCGGGCGTGGCGTCCACACGGCGCGCGTGCGTGTTCGGACGCGTTTCGCGGTGCCCCCAGTCGGACTCGAACCGACACTTGACGGATTTTAAGAGTGCTCTACCTGGTGATTTATAGTTAGCGGTTAGCAACGGCTTGAGATGAATTTCTTCGCATACGCTGCGTAAATAGCGACGAACAAACTTGGTTGTTGTTGGCTGCTGTCGAGTGCTCTGCGGACTGCCTGCGGACTGCAACCTCGGACCTACGGCGGCCGCCGCAATCGATCCGGGACGGCGAAGTGTCCCGCGGGCGCGTCCGACGGACAGCGAGCAAAGTCTCCGAAACCGTGCAGACCCTCTGGTCCCTCCATAAGCAATCAGCGGTGACTGGAGTCGATCGACGCGGCAGTCATTCGCCGACGGATTCACAGTCGACCGGACTGCCAGGGCTGGTGTTTTCCATCGATGTCCCTGGGGTGCCCGCCCATTTGGGGGTTAGTCGATGTTGTCAATGATTTGTTGGGCGATGTCGACGAGTTTCGTGTTGGACTCTTGTGATAGGCGGGTGAGCAGTTCGAATGCTCGGACGGCATCGATGTTGAACTCGTTCATGATGATGCCCTTGGCTTGGCCGATGAGGTCACGGGAAGCCAGTGCGCTGCGGAATTGCGCGTTCCGACGAAACATGTTCCACGCCAACGCGATATGGGCGGCGAAGATGACGCCGAGCTCGGTGGATTCCTGCTCGAACGTTCGGGGATGCTCGGAGTAGAAGTTGAGTGCCCCCAAGCTGTCGTCGCTTACGAAAACCTCGATCGCGAGCACCGAGCGCACTGGAGTCTCGGCGAGGGCGTCGATGCGGTAGCGCGGCCACCGTCGCTCGGTTTCCACGTCGTCAATGCGGACGGTGTGGTGCTCCCAAGCCGCCGAGAGGCAGGGGCCTTCCTGGTGACGCTGTTGAATTTCGTCGAGAATCCTCGCGTAGGTACTGGTGGCTGCAGCGGTGCTGATTCCCTGGGTCCGGCTAGCCACCGTCATCCCGGCGAACTGCGCGCCGGGGACGTGCTGAGCGGCACTGGCGACGAGTTCGCCCAGCCCGGATGCCATCGGGGAATCACTGCGCTGCTGCTTACCGACCAACGCGGCGAGTTGAGCAACGATTTCGTTGTGCTCACCCTCTGACATGACCACAACTTTCCACTCGGCGGCGACCTGCGTTACAGACTACTGTCCGAGCGCGCTGATCGTCCGAGGACGAAAGCTGCTCAGCGATCGCGGCCCACATTCTCGATCGCTGACTGCGGCTTCCTTCTCGGCGGGAGGACTGAGTCCAGGGCCGTCCATCTCGACGTACTCGACGTCGGTCTTCGAAATCGCGTGGGCATCATGGGGGGATGACCGCCACAGCGTTGCTGAATCGGATTTGGGGCGGCGATCGCGTTACGCCGGTCCAATGACGCCCCGTTTCGGGCTCCCGACACCGGGTATTCGGCCCAATCATTGGTCGGCGTGGCCAAGGATGGGAACGATGATGAGACGCAAGCGGTACATCCACGCGATCCGGCTCGAACACTGACGATGCCGGCGATCGAAGAGCAGCTGCTCGCCGCGATGGGTGAGCAACGGGGTGTCGGTGCCGCCGATCGGCTTTGTGAGGCGTGCGTAGGTCTGTTGGGCATCGATGCGGCCGCGGTGTCGTTGGTGTTCGATGGTGCCAATATCGGCACCCTGGGTGCCAGCGGCCCCGCGGCGCGCATATATGACGAGGAACAATTCACCCACGGCGAAGGCCCGTGCCTGGACGCGGTGGCTTATAAGGCGCCGGTGGTTGTCGTCGATCTAGCCGATCCCGCCGAAACTCGGTGGCCCGCCTACGGTCCGGCGATGCTGGCCCGCGAGATCCGCGGGGTGTACGCGATGCCGATCATGGTGGCCGGCGAGTACGTCGGTGCCCTGGACCTTTTTCAGACCACACCCACCATGCTCGCGGCAGAACAGGTCGCCGGAGTCACGGTAGCCGCCGAACTGGCCCAGATGCCGATGCTGGACCTGCTCGAGCAGAACCTGGACGACGCCGCTGCCAAACCGGGCAGCACCGCCTGGAACGAGATCAACAACCTGACGCGCTCCGAAGTTAGCCAGGCCACCGGCATGCTGATGGCGCAACTCAATCTTGCCGCCCCCGTGGCTCTGGTCCGGCTGCGGGCACACGCCTATGCCACCGGGCGCAGTGCCACCGAAATCGCCCGCGACATTCTTGAGCGCCGCCTGCGACTGGACCCCCACTGATGCGCCACGGTCGCGGTACCGCTCCGGCGTCGAGCGAGCAGTGCAGAAAGGGACACACCGATGAGTGACACTCCTCGAGAAACCCGCGTCCTGAACGCGGTCGTCTCGCTGGTTGACAGCATGCTCGACGACTTCGACGTCGTGGAACTGCTTACCGACCTCACCGAACGCTGCGCCACGCTGCTTGACGTCGAGGCCGCCGGTCTTCTGCTAGCCGACCCGCGCAAACACCTGCATTTGATGGCCGCGACCTCGGAGCGCTCTCACGAGCTGGAGTTGCTTCAACTGCAAGCTGACGAAGGCCCCTGCCTGGACTGCTATGCCACTGGCCAACCCGTCACCGTGGCCGACCTATCCACCCAACGCGAGCGGTGGCCGCAGTTCGTGCCGGCCGCCACCGACGCCGGGTACGCTTCCGTGCACGCCGTGCCCATGCGCGCCGCCGGCACTGTGCTAGGTGCACTCGGACTCTTCGGAACCCGGATTGGCGACCTCAACGACGCCGACCTACTGGTCGCCAACACCCTGGTCCATGTCGCGTGCGTGGCCATACTCCAAGACCACGCCCCCACTCCGAGCACTGTTCTTCCGCAACTACGCGCCGCGCTCAACAGCCGGATCGTCGTCGAGCAGGCTAAAGGGTACCTGCGTGAACACTTCAACATTTCCATCGAAGACGCCTTCACGATGCTGCGACAGCACGCACGGTCGCATGGCGAGCACCTCACCGAAATCGCCCGGAGCCTGATTAGCGATTCAGACGAACGTCGGACCATCCTGGCCGGCATGGAAAGCAACGCTTCGTTGCCCGATCAGCATCACTGAACGCGCCGAGGATTCGGCCGGGCCGAAGTTTCAGGCGCCTTAACTGACCGCCCGGTCATCCCTCCATATGAACCCGTCCGTGCTACGTTGCACGGCCATCTCGACCTCATCCGATCGACCGTCCGTACACCGAGCGTTCAATGGCGACACCGCGAGTGAGCGTGAAAGCAGATTGGACCGAACCGTGCCACCAATCTGCGCAGCGTCAGCACTGCGTCGGCGAGGCAGGAAATTGTTTCGTTGCCCGAGCTTCAGGTGCGCCTCGTCGAAATACCTGCTGGAGAAGCGGTTCGGAAGCGCCAGCCGATGAATGGTGCGCAGCGTCTGCAGATACTGCGTCAATAGTGACCCGGTTGTGTAGGGCAGGCCGAACCTTTCGCACAGCGTCCGCACCCGCACGGCGATCTCGGCGTACCGGTTACTGGGCAGGTCGGGGAACAGGTGATGTTCAATCTGGTAACAAAGGTTTCCGCTGGCGAACGCCATCAGGGCGCCGGCCCGAAAGTTCGCGGTACCCAGCATCTGGCGCAGGTACCATTCCGGCTTGCTTTCATCCTGTACAACGGCGGGAGTGAACTTTTCGGCGCCGTCGGGAAAGTGCCCGCAGAAGATCACGACGTATGCCCACAGATTGCGCAGGACGTTGGCGGCCACGTTGGCGTAAAGGGTTCTGCGCCAACGCGAGAGGCTCAGCGCGGGGAAGACCAGGTAATCCTTCGTCGTCTGCCTGACGATCTTCCTGACGAAGGCCCGTGACTGCGCGGCCTTCTCCGGCTCCGTCTGGGCCCGCGCTTGCGCGGCATGCATGCCGTGCCGGGCGATTCCGAACTCGAACCCCACCGCCATCAATAGGTTTCGCAACGGCTGCAGCAGATAGCGAGGTTCCCACGGTTGATCGCGGGTCATTCGCATGACGCCGTAACCGAGATCGTCGTCTAGGTCAAGAACGTTGGTAAACACGTGGTGGCGATAGTTGTGGGAGTAGCGCCACTGCGACGACAAGCCCGCCATGTCCCATTCCCAGGTGTTGGAGTGAATTTCTGGGTCGTTCATCCAGTCCCATTGGCCATGACCGACGTTGTGGCCGATCTCCATGTTCTCGACCGTCTTGGCGAAGGCCAGCGCCGCGACGCCGGTGCCCCAACTTGCTTTGGAGCGGCCAACGGCGATGAGTAATCGCGCACCGACTTCCAGGGTGCGCTGGAAGGCAATCGTTCGACGGATGTAGGACGCATCGCGCGCACCCCGAGAGCCCTCGATGTCGTAGCGAATGGCGTCCAGCTCAGCGCCGAGCGTTTTCATATCATCCTTGGTCAGATGCGCAAACTGCGCAACATCGGCTACAGCCATGATCGTCCTAAGTGCACTCTGCAGCCGCTGGGGCTGCACAACGAAAAGAATGGATCGGCTCCGCGCTGTTTGGGAACCTGAGACAGTCGGATCCGGCGGGCCGTGTTTTGTCAGACACCGTATCGAGGTGGGTCGATCGCCGTCGGAACCTTCGCGAATTGGTTACCCGCAAAAGGCGGAAGGAAACCCGACGTGCCTGTGATTTAGAACCGGTTCATTTTCCTCCGCGTCCACGCCTGATTTTGCTCAAGAGCGTGAAAAGTTGATTCAGTCGCCATCTGAAACAAGCTGTGAGACAGTCGATGCGGACAAACTGACGAGGTTCGGTCCCCTGCCGCGCGATCACACAAGCAATGCAATCAGAACTCGGGTCCGTACTGTCGCGAGTAAACGACTCAGCAATCGGGACACATGCATCTGGGAGATGCCGAGCCGTTGGGCGATTTGCGTCTACGTCAGGTTCTCGAAGAATCGAAGCTGCAGCACGGCCCGTTCCTATCGGGCAGCGCCGCTATCAGCGGGCGAACCGTCTCTATGTCGAGCACCTTCTCCAGGTTGGGGTCGATGTCTCCAAAATTGTCCGCGAGGAGGGGCGCGTCGCCGTCTCCTGCAGCACGAGGGCTAAGCGCGTCGGAAGACTGGGTTGAGTATGCATAGGAGGCAATCTGGGCCCGCACCACCTCCTCCCGGTCAATTCCAGGAGGCCCGGAAGGACTGCTCGACCGCTCGTCACGCCCGCATCACTGCCCGTGCCGTACCTCGGCGGCGGTGGAAACTGCGGTAGTCGAACTGCGTCGCTCCTCACGCCGCGGCCAGGACTGGATCGGCGCCGAACTCGCGGTGCCGGCCCGCAGAGTCAGTGCAATCCTGCGTCGCCACCAGGTGGCGTACTGCGTGATTGCGATCCGTTGACCGGAGAATTGATCCGCGTGTCGAAGACCACCGCACTGCGTTACGAACGCTCACGCCCAGGCGAACTGATTCACCCCACGCAGCGATCGTCGCGAAAAGCGGATCCTTCTGTAGCCGTTTCTGGTCTTGACGTCAGAGAGGCGACGAGCCGGTTAGCCTCTGGTGGTCGGTATCGCAACGGTGTGGCGCATCTGGCACCAGGGACTCGAGAGACGTAGTCGCAAATCTTTAGCAGCAAGACAGACGGGCTCTTTGTGGGAACCGCACAACTCAGGTAGCGGCGGTTCGTTTCACGGTGTTGTAGCGCTAGGGGCTAGTGCGGCGACATGGTCGGGCTCCAGTTCAATCAGGGTGGCCAATTCGGCGTCGAGCACCTCACTCTGGAATTTTGCCAACTCTCTTGGGCAGAAACTCAAACACCCCGCCCCGCAAATCCGAATCGAGCGTGGATCGCCCATCAGCGGGTAACTGCTAGCAAGGCCGCGCGCACCGTGAACATGTTGCGCCAGGCCAACCAGTACCGGTGTCGTCGATTTTGTTCCGTATGGAAGAAGAGGGGGAGCGCATGAAATGTCTGGTGACCGGCTCCACCGGTTACGTGGGTGGCCGACTCATCCCACGACTACTCGCTGCTGATCATCAAGTCCGCGCGATGGCGCGCGACCCTCGCGATCTCGATGCACTGCCCTGGGTCGGCCAGGTGGACGTCGTTGCCGCCGACCTTAGTGACCCCAGATTCCTGGAGCACGCGTTCGCAGGGGTTGACGTGGTGTTCTACCTAGTGCACTCGATGGGCAGCTCGATCAACTTCAGCAGCGCCGAAGCTGAATCGGCCCGCCACACCGTCACTGCTGCCCGACGGGCGAATGTCAGCAGACTTATTTACCTCGGGGGCCTGCACCCTCGCACCAGGGAACTGTCCCGGCACCTCCGATCCCGCTCCGACGTCGGCGACACCCTCATTGGGTCCGGGATCGAGACCATGATCCTGCAGGCAGGGGTTGTCATAGGCGCTGGGTCAGCATCATTCGAGATGATTCGCCTGCTCGCCACTGCCCTCCCAGTGCTTCCGGTGCCCCCTTGGACCCGCCATCTGGTCCAACCCATCGCCATCGACGACGTCCTGCACTACCTCCTTGGCGCAGCCACCGTAGACCTACCCGGTTCTCGCAGCTGGGACATCGGCGGCCCCAACGTCCTTCGTTACCAAGACATGCTGAGCGATTTCGCCGAAGAAGCCGGACTACCCCGCCGACGGTTCATCCCGGTCCCATTCATTACCCCAGCACTGAGCGCCCGCGGCATCGCCTTCCTCACGCCCATGCCAGCCGACCTGATACGCCCCCTTGTGGAATCACTGCGACACGACGCAGTAATGAAAGACCGTGACATTGACAACGTCATCGGCCCCCCACCACATGGGCTCAGCACCTACCGCGGCTCCATCCAACAGGCCCTACGACACCCACCCACGACCCACCACCTCGACACCCCTAGCGCTGACTCCGACGCGGCGGCGCTACTCAGCACCGACCCCATATGGGCGCACCACGGCCGCAACTAACCCCAAATTGCAGCGCCGCGCACCCGCCTATGAGACAAGAACTAATCCGTCTCGACTCTTTACCTTTGAGACGGAGCCACGAAGACCGTTCGCCGGGAAACCTTCGCCGCCGTTTCGGGGGTGGCGACGATCTGCTGCCCACGCCATCCGTCTCAGCGAACAGAATTGTCTGATCAGCGACGAAGCGCCGCAATGTCTTTGGGGTCACTGAAGGATGGGACGCCCCGCACGCAAAGCTGATGTACTGCGTTGTCGTATGCGACTTGTCACAGTGAGTGCATTCGATCTTGGTCATGCTGCAATCCTGGACTGCAATGCAATCGCGCGACGTCTCACCGACCCCAGAATCCGTGTCACACCGGTTGGCCAACCCATATAGGCATTACAAATGGACTACAACCCAAGCGTGGTCTATTGGGTCTGCTGCTTTTTGCCCTGAATCGAGATCCGCGATCGGAGTGCAGGATGCAGCCTGCCACCGCGCCGCGGCGTGCCACGGCATTGCCTAAGGCCGTGGTCGCTAACCGGGACTTCATTCGAGAGTCGATCGAGTACCCGACGATGGGTTAGAGAAAGCGTCTTTGATCGCATAAAGGTAGAGCTTTCCTTCGGTGTGATGTTCTGTTATGTCGCTGAGCCACAGCTGATTTGGTGCATCTGCGGTGAAGTCACGCTCGACGAGGTCGTCGTGCACAGATGGCCCGACTTTGCCGTTCTTGCCGCGCTTCTTGCCGAACACACTCCACCACCGTTGTTGGTGCAGATCCGCCAGGCGGTGCGCTCGGCCATCGATTCGCCGACGTCTCGGGCCTCCTCGACCAGGTAGCGGTAGCCGAACTCCGGGTCGTCTTCGTGGGCGTTGAACAGGGCGTTAGCGCGGTAGGCCTCGACGATTTCGGCATCGGTGATGGGATTGGCCAGCCAGCGGTAACACGGTTGGCGGGCGAGCTTGAGTACCCGGCAAGTCACCGCGACGGGGATCCCGTCGGCGGCGAGCTCTTTCCCGAGCGGGGAGAGCCCTTTCCCGGCAGGTTGGCCGGCGACAGACAGGCCGTGGCCCGGCGCAGGACTTCGTTCTCCTGCTCCAATAACTTGATCCGTCGCCGTGCCTCCCTCAGCTCAGCGGACTCCCCGGTGCTCCTGCCGGGCTTGGCGCCTTCGTCGATATCGGCTTGGCGCATCCACTTGTGCAGTGTCATCGGGTGCACCCCGAAGTCTGTGTCGATCTGTTCGATCGTCACGCCGTCGTCGCGGTTGCGGGCGACCCGCACGACATCATCGCGGAACTCTCGGGGGTAGGCCTGGGCACAAGGACATCCTTCCAGCTCACCCATCCCGGGCAAGCCAACTCAGATGTCACCTATTCGTGCAGCAGACCCGACCCGTCGTCGCTGGCGGCTCGGTCACTTCCGACAACGTGACGACGACGTCTTCGCCGTTGGAACCAAGGCGGCAGGAATATACGGATGACACCTAACCTGTGTACGCGGGTAACGGTTCAGAACAACGGCAACGAGCAGGCGGCCTTCAACGCACTGCTCGACTGGAAGATGCAGGACCCCCCGGGAAGGACGAGAGACGCAACCCTGATGGGTGCAACCACCGAAAACTTGCTCGGTGCGGGGAAAGTTGCGCCGGGCGGTACCGCCCAGGGCATGTCTGCTTCGAGAGCCCCACAGTCAACCCCCGCGGCGCCTACGTCGTCCTCTTCGACCCGACGATTCGTCTCTCTTCGAACCGCGTCGGCTGGATCAACGAGTTATAGACGAGGGGCGCTTAAGGGCGGCGGTTTGACGGGCCAGGCTCGCTGCTGAACCAGGGTCACCACCGCCGAACCACCTAACGCCAGCGTGGACTGTGACCGACCCCAGCTTCGGCGCGGAGCAAACAGTTCCCGCGACACCCAAAGCCGAAACGCGTCGGTGGTGCGCCCAAAGAACGCCCGTCCGCCGGTGTGAACGCTACGGCTCTCACGATCGAAGGGCTCCTATGGGCGGCTACTTGCGCTTTCATGGTGCCCCCACTGGGATTCGAACCCAGACTTTCCGGATTTTAAGTCCGCTGCCTCTGCCAATTGGGCTATGGGGGCCCGGCGGCGAATCTAGCGCGTGAAACCCGAACACGGGGCATCGCATCCCGGCCGGTATTTGCCAGACGTCCAACATGCGGGGGCCGTGTCCATCGATTAGGATCCGCGCGCCGCGCGCGATTTCTCCCTGTCCGCGCCCGCGATCAGATGACGTCCCGATGTCGTCCGACAGGGTCTTGTTAAAACTGCCGCCCTTGTCGTTAAGAAGCCGTAAACGACTGTAACCCCAGCTCATTGGGTGGGGAATGTGGAGTTGTGGCTCGCTAGCGTTACGCCAACGCACAGCGGCCGTTACGTGAACACACAGCGACCCACACCGGGGGTCGGCTCGTTCAGCATAGGAGCAACAGATGTCGTTTCTGACAACACAGACCGAGGAAATGCTAGCCGCGGAGACGTTGCTGTCCGGAATCAACAGCAACCTGGCGGCGCAAAACACGGGCGCCGCGTCGGCGACGACCGTCATCGCGCCCGCCGCCGCCGACCCGGTGTCGGCCCAGCAGGCGGCGATCTTCTCGGCGTACGGCGCCCAGTACCAGGCGATCGCCGCCGAGGCGCAGGCGCAGCTGGAGAAGTACTCGCAGACCCTGGGCATCAGCTCCAACAGCTACGGCGACACCGAGGCCGTCAACGCCAGCCAGGCCGCCGTTCAGGCTTTGGACGCCGCGGATTCCGGCACCGGCGCTGCCACGGGTTCCAACCCGATCGACATCCTCGCCTGGCTCCTGGGCTTCAACGGCCAGTCCAGCGGCGGCCTCGGTGGCATGTTCGGCCTGTCGAGCAACGGCGCCAACATCGGAAACATCGGCTTCGGAAACTGGGCGTCGGCCACGTCGAACCTCCTCGGCCTCGCCGGTGGCGGCCTGCTGGACACATCCGGTGACGCCGCCGGTGCGGCCGCCGCGGCGGACCTGGCCACCTCGACCACGCCGGCCGGCGCCGGGGTGAGCGGCGTGGCGGGCGTGGGCGCGATGCCCGCCGCCGCGATGGGCCAGGCGACCATGGTCAACAAGCTCTCGGTGCCGCCGAGCTGGGCCGGCTCCACCCCGGTGGCCGCCTCGAGCGCCGCGCCGCTGCAGACCGTCGGCTGGACCGCCGCCGCGCCGCAGACCGGTGCCGGCACGGTGGTGCCCGGCATGCCCGGGGTGGGTGCGATGGGGCGCAACAGCGCCGGCTTCGGCGCGCCGCGCTACGGCGTCAAGCCGATCGTCATGCCGAAACCGGCGGCCGTCTAGGCGATCACGGCCACTCGTCAGACATCGAATCCGAACAGACAAGGAGCGGGAAACCCAGATGGTTCTTGACTTTTCAGCGATGCCCCCGGAGATCACCTCCTCGCTCATGTACGCGGGTGCGGGCTCGGCTCCGCTCATGGCCGCCGCGACGGCGTACGCCAACCTGGCCGCCGAGGTGAGCGCCACCGCCACGCAGTGGGAGTCGATCATCTCGCTTTTGACCACCGAACAGTGGACCGGCGGTGGGTCGGCCGCGGCGGCGGCCGCCGCCCAGCCCATCGTGTCCTACCTGACGGAGACGGCGACCACCCTCGAGCAGGCGAGCGCGCAGGCCACCGCGTCGGCGGCTGCCTACGAGGCGGCGTTCGCCGCGACGGTGCCCCCGCCGGTGATCGCGGCCAATCGCACGTTGCTGGCCACACTCGTCGCGACCAACTTCCTCGGCGTCAATTCGGCCGCGATCGCCGCGACCGAAGCGCAATACGCCGAGATGTGGGTGCAAGACGCCACCATGATGGCCGCCTATCAGGCCTCCTCGGCGGCGGCCGGGGTCCTCACCCCGGTGACGCCGCTGACGTCGACCACCGACCCGGCGCGAGCCGCGGCCGTGGACAACGGCGCGGTCGCCTTCGACGCGGCGAACAGTACGTCGCAGGCGGCCGGCCTGGACCTGTCGTCGCTCATCACGTCGCCAACGAGCAGTGGCGGCCTGCTGCAGTCCATCGACAACTTGATGGGCACCCCGTCGTTCCTGAACGCCACCAACGGCGCCGTCAACACCGCGGCGTGGTGGGTGTGTGCCACGATCCCGAACGCGGTGTCGCTGGGGCACACGCTGGGATCGGTGCCGTCGATTCCGTTCTCGCTGGCCGACTCCGTCGCGCCGGCGGCGGGCGCGGCCGCGATCACGCCCGGCACCACGGTGGGCTCGGTGTCGGGCGCGGGCGCATCGGCGGCGCTGGGCGAGGCCTCCACCGTGGGCCGCCTCTCGGTGCCGGCCGGCTGGAACGCGGCCGCCCCGGCGTCGTCGTTGGCGTCGGCCACCGCTCCGCTCGAGGGTTCGGGCTGGACGGCCGCGGCCGAAGCGGAGGGCGTCACCGCGATGCCCGGCATGCCGGGCATGGCGGCGGCGGCCAAGGGCGCCGGCGCCTACGGCGCCGGACCCCGGTACGGCTTCAAGCCGATCGTCATGCCCAAGCAGGTTGTCGTCTGAGGAGGGACGCTGATACGGGAATCAAGGGGGTACATGTCGCCCGTTTAAGGCGAACAATTAACCGGCAGGCCGTAATCTAGTTGAACCGCGGCCACCGCCGCATCAATTTCCATTGTTAAGACTTCGGCCGACTGAAGCTATCAAGATAGGAGACAGCCGAGATGGCAACACGTTTTATGACCGACCCGCACGAGATGCGGGCGATGGCGGGCCGTTTCGAGGTCCACGCCCAGACCGTCGAGGACGAGGCTCGCAAGATGTGGGCGTCGTCGATGAACATCGCGGGTGCGGGCTGGAGCGGCCAGGCGCAGGCGACGTCGTATGACACCATGGGCCAGGTCAACCAGGCCTTCCGCAACATCGTCAACATGCTCCACGGGGTGCGCGACGGGCTGATCCGCGACGCGAACAACTACGAGCAGCAAGAGCAGGCCTCGCAGCAGATCCTCAGCAGCTAGCCCAGAACTGCTGCTGCCCAACACTTTTAAGGAGTCATGTAATGAGCATTAACTACCAGTTCGGCGACGTAGACGCCCACGGCGCCCTGATCCGCGCCCAGGCCGCGTCCTTGGAGGCCGAGCACCAGGCCATCATTCGCGATGTGCTTGCTGCCGGCGACTTTTGGGGCGGTGCCGGTTCGGTCGCGTGCCAGGAGTTCATCACCCAGTTGGGTCGCAACTTCCAGGTGATCTACGAGCAGGCCAACTCCCACGGACAGAAGGTTCAGTCCGCGGGCAACAACATGGCCAGCACCGACAGCGCCGTCGGGTCCAGCTGGGCCTGACGCCTCGTCTCTTGAAAACGGGGCCGCGCACCGACCGGTGTGCGGCCCCGTTTTGCATCTTCCGTGCACTCGACGAAACCCTCTCGGGCGCTGTCGTTTTGGAAGACGAATGCCCGTAACGCCTCAAGGCACAGCGCCTTTCGAAAGCGTCGGGAGACGCGCATACATTTGAGAATTCTATGAACTCCGTGACAATCCGGTGTGTGACCGGCCAGAATTGAAGGAATATGACCGCAACGGCCGGATACTCAGGCTCGCAGCGGCCCCGCCAAGCCATCCTGGGGCAGCTGCCGCGGATCAACCGTGCCGATGGCTCACCGATCAGGGTTTTGCTGGTCGACGACGAGCCGGCGCTGACCAATCTGGTGAAGATGGCCCTGCACTACGAGGGCTGGGTGGTCGACATCGCCCACAACGGGCGTGAGGCCATGGCCAAGTTCGAGAGGGTCAACCCCGACGTGCTCGTCCTCGACATCATGCTTCCCGACGTCGACGGGTTGCGGATCCTCGAGCGGGTGCGCCAATCCGACGTCTACACCCCGACGCTTTTCCTGACCGCGCGCGACTCGGTCATGGACCGGGTGACCGGCCTGACCGCGGGCGCCGACGACTACATGACCAAACCGTTCAGCCTGGAGGAATTGGTCGCCCGGCTGCGCGGGTTGCTCCGCCGCTCCGGCCAGCCGCCCACGCCGACGGCCGAAACCCTCATCGTCGGCGACCTGCGGGTCGACACCGCCAGCCGGGAAGTCACCCGCGGTGACACCGCGGTGTCGCTTTCCTCCACCGAGTTCGAGCTGCTGCGCTTCCTCATGCGCAACCCGCGGCGCGCGCTGAGCCGCACCGAGATTCTGGACCGGGTGTGGAACTACGACTTCGCGGGGCGCACCAGCATCGTGGATCTCTACATCTCGTACTTGAGGAAAAAGATCGACTCCGGCCGGGAGCCGATGATTCACACGGTCCGCGGCGTGGGGTACATGCTGCGGCCGGCGGAATGACCGAAGACAAGGCCGCGACATCCGGGATCTTTCCCCGGTGGTTTCCCTCGTCGCTGCGCCGCCAGCTCCTGTTGGGCGTGCTGGCCGTGGTCAGCGTGGTGCTGGTGACCGTCGGCATCGTTTCCGTGCTGAGCCTGCGCGGCTATGTCAACGCCATGAGCGACGCCGACATCGCCGAGTCCCTCGACGCGTTCAGCCACCAGTACACGAAATACCGCAACGGCGAACACACTTCGACGCATCCGGGCACACCGCCGATCGGACAGGCGATGCTCGAATTCACCGGACAGACGCCGGGCAACCTGATCGCCGTGCTGCGCAACGGCGTGGTGATCGGGTCGGCTGTCTTCTCCGAAGGCGAACCGAAACCCGCGCCTGCCGACGTCATCAGCGCGCTGGAAGGGCAGACGTGGTCCGGCGGCCCACCCCGGACCGAAATACTGGGCAGGCTCGGGTCTTATCGCCTGGACAGCACCGTGGACGGCTCCGACGTGCTCGTGGTCGGGATGTCGCAGAACCTCGCCGACCGGATCATCGCGCGCAAGCAGATCACCACGATCGCGCTGACCGCCGGGGCGCTGGCCCTTACCGCGGCTCTGACCGGGTGGGTCGTCGGATACACGCTTCGTCCGCTGCGCCGGCTCGGCGCGATCGCGGCCAACGTCGCCGCCATGCCGCTCGCCGACGACGACCACCGCATCAGCATCCGGGTACAACCGCAGGACACCGACCCGCAAAACGAGGTCGGGATCGTCGGCCACACGCTGAACCGCTTGCTGGACAACGTCGATGGCGCGCTGGCGCATCGGGTCGAATCCGATTTGCGGATGCGGCAATTCATCAGCGACGCCAGCCACGAACTGCGCACACCTTTGGCGGCGATTCAGGGCTACGCCGAACTCACCCGCCAGGACAGTTCGGAGCTGCCGCCCACCACCGAATACGCGCTGGCCCGCATCGAATCCGAGGCCCGGCGGATGGCGTTGCTCGTCGACGAGTTGCTGCTGCTTTCCCGGCTGGGCGAAGGGCAAGATCTGCAGTCCGAGGACGTCGACCTGGCCGCGGTGGCCAACAACGCGGTCAATGACGCGACGGTGGCTGCGCTGACCCACCACTGGGTCAAAGACCTGCCCGACCATCCGGTCTGGGTGCGGGGCGACCACGCCCGGCTGCACCAGTTGGTCAGCAACCTGCTGGGCAACGCCCGGGTGCACACACCGCCCGGGGTGACGGTGACGACCGGAATCACCTGCCACCGTGACGGTCCCGAACCGCCGTTCGTGGAATTGACCGTCACCGACGACGGGCCCGGAATCGACGAAGAGCTGCTGCCCAGGCTGTTCGAACGGTTCGTCCGCGCAGACAAATCGAGATCCGACGGCTCGGGCCACGGACTGGGCCTGCCGATCGTCAGTTCGATCGTCAAGGCCCATCATGGTTCGGTCACCGTCGAATCC
The DNA here is from genome assembly GCF_035666375.1 of Mycobacterium sp. 5-140-3-2. NCBI lineage: Bacteria > Bacillati > Actinomycetota > Actinomycetes > Mycobacteriales > Mycobacteriaceae > Mycobacterium > Mycobacterium sp. 5-140-3-2. The sequence goes on along the minus strand of NZ_CP142025.1, from coordinate 1,052,125 downwards.
ACGGAGGACGAGACGGTTTTCCGGGTACGGCTCCCCCTGATCGACGGGCCGCCACGGGGCGTTAACAAACCGTAAAGGTGCACGGTAGCCCCGTTAGGAAACCGTCAACCACACACCCTGACCGCACGCCACCCGGTTAGTTTCGATCGGACGTTGGCCCGCGGCTGTCGCGCGACGGTGGGGCTACTCGGAGTCCCTTGCGTATGCGCGTGATTGGCGCGGAACGGAGACGAGATGGGCGTGGCGGTGTACGTCGTGCTGACCGTGGCGGTGTTCGCCGCACTCGGCGTGGCTCAGAAGCTGGTCGAGCGGCTATGAACTACCAAAACACGGTCGGTTTGGTGCTTTCCGTCCTCGTTGCGCTCTACGTGGGTAGCGCCCTGCTGTTCCCCGAGAGGTTCTGAGTGAGCACGACAACGGCCGGGATCGTTTTCCTCGTTGTCCTCGTCGCGGCGGTGGCGGTTGTCCACGTGCCCTTCGGGGACTACATGTTTCGCCTATACGCCTCGGAGAAGGATTCTTCTGTCGAGCGGATGATCTATCGGCTGATCGGCGTCGACGCGCGCTCGGAACAGACCTGGGGGGCCTATGCCCGAAGCGTGCTGGCGTTCTCGTCGATCAGCATTCTGTTCTTGTTCGTCTTCCAACTCGTCCAGGGCAAGTTGCCGCTGCACCTGCATGATCCGGCCACCAGGCTGACGCCCTCGCTGGCGTGGAACACCGCGGTCAGCTTTGTCACCAACACCAACTGGCAGGCCTACTCCGGCGAGACGACACAGGGACATCTCGTGCAGATGGCCGGCCTGGCGGTGCAGAACTTCGTGTCCGCCGCCGTCGGGATGGCGGTGGCCGTGGCGCTGGTGCGCGGGTTCGCCCGCACCCGCACCGGCGAGCTCGGCAACTTCTGGGTCGACCTGGTGCGCGGGACGCTGCGGATCCTGTTGCCCGTCGCCATCGTCAGCGCGATCCTGCTGATCGCCGGTGGGGCGATCCAGAACTTCCACCTGCACGACCAGGTGGTCACCACCGTCGGCGGCGCCCAGCAGACGATCACCGGCGGGCCGGTGGCCAGCCAGGAGGTCATCAAGGAACTCGGCACCAACGGCGGCGGCTTCTACAACGCGAATTCCGCGCACCCGTTTGAGAATCCGACCGGCTGGACCAACTGGCTGGAGATCTTCCTCATCCTGGTGATCGGGTTCTCACTGCCCCGCACGTTCGGGCGCATGGTGGGTAACACCAAGCAGGGCTTCGCGATTGCGGCCGTGATGGCGACGCTGTACATGATCAGCACCACCTTCATGCTGTGGTTCCAGACGCAGCACCACGGCACGGTGCCGACGGCCGTCGGCGCGGCCACGGAGGGGGTCGAGCAGCGCTTCGGCGTCGCCGACTCGGGGGTGTTCGCCGCCGCGACGACGCTCACGTCCACCGGCGCGGTCGATTCCGCGCACGACTCGCTGACCAGCCTGGGCGGCATGATCACGATGTTCAACATGCAGCTGGGTGAGGTCGCGCCCGGCGGCACCGGCTCCGGCCTGTACGGCATGCTGGTGCTGGCGGTGATCACCGTGTTCGTCGCCGGGCTGATGGTCGGACGCACCCCGGAATACCTCGGCAAGAAGATCACCCCGCGCGAGATCAAGCTCGCCGCAAGCTATTTCCTGGTCACTCCGCTGATCGTGCTGGCCGGCACCGCGATCGCGATGGCATTGCCCGGCCAACGCGCCGGCATGCTCAACAGCGGACCGCACGGACTCTCCGAGATCCTCTACGCGTTCACCTCGGCGGCCAACAACAACGGGTCGGCCTTCGCCGGGCTGGGCGCCAACACCGACTGGTACAACACCGCTCTCGGCCTGGCCATGGCCATCGGCCGGTTCCTGCCCATCGTGCTCGTGCTGGCGCTGGCCGGATCGTTGGCCCGCCAAGGCAGCACACCGGCCTCGGCGGGCACCTTGCCCACGCACCGGCCGCAATTCGTGGGCATGGTCGCGGGCGTCACGTTGATCGTCGTTGCCCTCACGTTCTTGCCCATGCTCGCGCTCGGGCCGCTCGCCGAAGGGATTCACTGATGACCGCCACCGCGATCCAGCCGGCCGAGCAGACGCGACCGGCGGCGTCCACCGGCAGAAAACGGGTGCAGGGTGGCCTGCTCGACCCGAGGACGCTGTGGCGCTCGACCCCGGACGCGCTGCGCAAACTCAATCCCCGCACCCTGTGGCGCAACCCGGTGATGTTCATCGTCGAAATCGGCGCCGCCTGGAGCACCGTCCTAGCGGTCGCCGCGCCGAGCTGGTTCGCCTGGCTGGCCGTGATCTGGTTGTGGCTGACCGTGCTGTTCGCCAATCTCGCCGAAGCGGTTGCCGAGGGCCGGGGCAAGGCCCAGGCCGAAACGCTGCGCCGAGCCAAAACGCAAACCGTCGCCCGGCGGCTCAAGGACTGGGTACCGGGGGCCGCTGCGGTTGAGGAAGCGGTCGCCGCGGCGCAACTGCGACAGGGCGACATCGTCGTGGTCGAGGCCGGCCAGGCGATCCCCGGCGACGGTGACGTGGTGGAAGGCATTGCCTCCGTGGACGAATCGGCCATCACGGGCGAGTCGGCGCCGGTGATCCGGGAGTCCGGCGGCGACCGATCGGCGGTCACCGGCGGCACCACCGTGCTGAGCGACCGGATCGTCGTCAAGATCACCCAGAAGCCCGGCGAGAGCTTCATCGACCGGATGATCGCGCTCGTCGAGGGCGCCAACCGGCAGAAGACTCCGAACGAGATCGCGCTGAACATCCTGCTGGCCGCGTTGACGATCATCTTCGTCTTCGCCGTCGTGACCTTGCAGCCGCTGGCCATCTACTCCAAGGCGAACAACCCCGGCGTCCCGGATAGCCAGGCGCTGGACGCCGGCGGCGTGACCGGCATCGTGATGGTGTCGCTGCTGGTGTGCCTGATCCCGACCACCATCGGCGCGCTGCTGTCGGCCATCGGCATCGCCGGCATGGACCGGCTGGTGCAGCGCAACGTGCTCGCCATGTCCGGGCGGGCGGTGGAGGCCGCCGGCGACGTCAACACCCTGCTGCTGGACAAGACGGGCACCATCACGCTGGGCAACCGGCAGGCCGCCGCCTTCATCCCTCTCGACGGGGTGTCGCCCGAACAATTGGCCGACGCCGCGCAATTGTCCAGCCTCGCCGACGAAACACCCGAGGGCCGTTCGGTTGTCGTGTTCGCCAAGGAGCACTTCGGATTGCGTGCCCGCACACCGGGCGAGCTGTCACAGGCCCACTGGGTAGCCTTCTCGGCCACCACGCGGATGTCGGGCGTCGACCTCGACGCGCACCTGCTGCGCAAGGGCGCGGCCAGCTCGGTCGCGGAATGGGTGCGCGGCCAAGGGGGCAACGTCCCCGCGCAGCTCGGCGAGATCGTCGACGGCGTCTCCGCCGGTGGCGGCACGCCGCTGGTCGTCGGAGAAAGCGTCGATGGGCACGCGAGGGTGCTCGGTGTCATCCACCTCAAAGACGTCGTCAAGCAGGGCATGCGGGATCGGTTCGACGAGATGCGCCGGATGGGCATCCGGACGGTGATGATCACCGGCGATAACCCGTTGACCGCCAAGGCGATTGCCGACGAGGCCGGGGTCGACGACTTCCTGGCCGAGGCCACCCCGGAGGACAAGCTCGCGTTGATCAAGCGCGAGCAGGCCGGCGGCAAACTGGTGGCGATGACCGGCGACGGCACCAACGACGCGCCCGCCTTGGCGCAGGCCGACGTGGGTGTGGCGATGAACACCGGCACGTCGGCCGCCAAAGAGGCCGGCAACATGGTCGACCTCGACTCCGATCCCACCAAGCTCATCGAGATCGTGGAGATCGGCAAGCAGCTGCTGATCACCCGCGGGGCGCTGACGACCTTTTCGATCGCCAACGACATCGCGAAGTACTTCGCGATCATCCCGGCGATGTTCGTCGCGCTGTTCCCCGGCCTGGACCTGATCAACGTGATGCGGCTGCACAGCCCGCAATCGGCGATCCTGTCCGCGGTGGTCTTCAACGCGATCGTCATCGTGTTGCTGATCCCGCTCTCGCTGCGCGGTGTGCGGTACACGCCGAGCAGCGCGTCAAAACTGTTGAGCCGCAACCTGTATGTCTACGGTCTGGGCGGCATCGTCGCCCCGTTCGCCGGAATCAAGGCCATCGACCTGATCGTCCAATTCATCCCGGGGATGTCCTGATATGACGAATTTCGTCCGCCTGCACTGGGCGGCACTGCGTGCGCTGCTGGTGCTGACCGCGATCACCGGTCTGGCCTATCCCCTATTCGTCTGGGCCGTCGCGCAGCTTCCGGGATTGCGGGAGCATGCCGAGGGGTCGATCCTCACCGCGGACGGCAAGCCGGTGGGCAGCAGGTTGATCGGCCAGTCCTTCACCGACTCCGGCGGCAACCCGTTGCCGCAATACTTCCAGAGCCGACCCTCGGCGGCCGGCGCCGGCTACGACCCGACCTCGTCGGGCGGCAGCAACCTGGGGCCGGAAAGCATCGTCGACGCGCCCGGCAAGCCGAGCCTGCTGACGCAGGTGTGTGCGCGCAGTGCCGCGGTGGGCAGGCTGGAAGGTGTCGACGGGTCGCGGCCGTTCTGCACCGGCGGGGGTGTGGGCGCGGTGCTGTCGGTGATAGGCCCGCGCGACGCGCGTGGAAACGTCGTCCACCCGACCCGGGTTATCAGCGTCAACGAGCCGTGCGGCTCGACGCCGGCGCCGTTCCTCACCCTCTACCAGGGGGTGCGTGTCGAATGCGCCCAAACCGCAGAGGACTACTCGATCGGACAGACCGTGCCCGTCCGCGGCGCCGCGCCCGCCAGCCCGGCCGTGCCGGCCGACGCGGTCACCGCCAGCGGCAGCGGCCTCGATCCGAACATCTCGACGGCCTACGCCGACATCCAAGTGGCACGGGTCGCCCACGCCCGCAGTGTCAGCCCGGATCAGATCCGTGCGGTGGTGGCGCAGTACCGGAGCGGCCGCGCGCTGGGGTTTTTCGGTGAGCCGTGCGTCGATGTGCTGCAACTCAACCTGCAACTCGACCACCGGTATCCCGTCACGAGTTAGCGCCAAGGGGGATGATGGTTGGCGTGAGTGACGTCAACCTCCACGGCCGCCAACCCAGGCGGGGGGAGCTACGCATCTACCTCGGTGCCGCTCCGGGCGTGGGTAAGACGTATTCGATGCTGGGTGAGGCGCATCGGCGGCTGGAGCGTGGCACCGATCTGGTGGCGGGCGTGGTGGAAACCCATGGGCGTGCGAAAACCGCTGAGCTGCTTGAGGGCATCGAGATCATTCCGCCGCGCTATATCGAGTATCGCGGCGGCCGCTTCCCCGAGCTCGACGTGCCGGCCGTGCTGGCGCGCCGCCCGCAGGTCGTCCTCGTCGACGAACTCGCGCACACCAACGCGCCGGGCAGCAAGAACCCCAAGCGATGGCAGGACGTCGAGGAGTTGCTCGACGCCGGGATCACGGTGATCTCCACGGTCAACGTGCAGCACCTGGAAAGCCTCAACGACGTCGTCGCCCAGATCACCGGGATCGAGCAGAAGGAGACCGTCCCGGACCTGATCGTGCGGCAGGCCGCGCAGGTCGAACTCATCGATATCACGCCAGAGGCGTTGCGGCGCAGGTTGTCCCATGGCAATGTCTACGCTCCCGATCGCATCGATGCGGCGCTGTCGAACTACTTCCGTCGCGGAAACCTCACCGCGCTAAGGGAACTGGCGCTGCTGTGGCTCGCCGACCAGGTCGATACGGCCCTGGCAAAATACCGGGCCGAGAACAAGATCACCGACATGTGGGAGGCGCGCGAGCGGGTTGTCGTCGCGGTCACCGGTGGACCCGAATCCGAGACGTTGGTGCGACGGGCGTCCCGCATCGCGTCGAAGTCGACCGCCGAGCTCATGGTGGTCCACGTCGTCCGCGGCGACGGCCTGGCCGGCCTGTCGGAATCCCGGATGGCCAAGATCCGCGAGCTGGCGACCAGCCTGGACGCTTCGCTGCACACCGTCGTCGGCGACGACGTGCCCACGGCCCTACTCGAGTTCGCGCGCGAGATGAACGCCACGCAGCTGGTGATCGGCACCTCGCGGCGGTCGCGCTGGGCGCGCCTGTTCGAGGAGGGTATCGGCCCGAGGATCGTCGAGCTGTCCGGCAAGATCGACGTGCATCTGGTCACCCACGAGGAGGCCAAGCGCGGATTTCGCACGGCCTCGCTCGCGCCGCGCGAACGGCGGGTGACGTCGTGGCTGGCGGCGCTCATCGTGCCGTCGATCATCTGCGCGATCACCGTCACGGCGCTGGATCCCTACCTGGACACCGGCGGCGAGAGCGCCTTGTTCTTTGTGGGGGTGCTGCTGGTCGGGTTGTTCGGAGGCGTTGCGCCCGCGGCGCTTTCGGCGATGCTGTCCGGGCTGCTGCTGAACTACTTTTTGATTGCCCCGCGGCACAGCTTCACCATCGCCGAACCCAACAGCGCCATCACCGAATTGGTGCTGCTGCTGATCGCGGTCGCGGTGGCGGTGCTGGTCGATTTCGCGGCCAAACGCACCCGGGAAGCCCGCCGCGCGTCGCAGGAGGCCGAGCTGCTGACCCTGTTCGCGGGTTCGGTGCTGCGCGGCGCCGACCTCGAAACGCTGCTCGAACGGGTGCGTGAGACGTACGCCCAGCGCGCGGTCGCGATGTTGCGCGGGGCCGGCGAGGAAGCGCGCGGCGGCGGCACCACGAGCGACGTCGTCGCCTGCGTGGGCAGGGATCCCTGCGTCACCGTCGATTCCGCGGACACCGCGATCGAGGTCGGTGACGACGAATTCTGGATGCTGCTGGCGGGCCGAAAGCTCTCGGCGCGGGACCGGCGGGTGCTCAGCGCGGTGGCCAGGCAGGCGGCCGGTTTGATCAGGCAGCGGGAACTCGCCGAGGAGGCCAGCCGAACCGAGGCGGTCGTGCGGGCCGACGAACTGCGGCGCTCGCTGCTGTCCGCGGTCAGCCATGACCTGCGCACGCCGCTGGCGGCGGCCAAGGTCGCGGTATCCAGCCTGCGCGCCGAGGACGTCGCCTTCTCCGCCACCGACACCGCGGAGTTGCTGGCGACGATCGAGGAGTCCATCGACCAACTCACCGCGCTGGTCGGCAACCTGCTCGATTCCTCGCGGCTGGCCGCCGGGGTGATCCACCCCGACCTGAGCCGGGTGTACCTCGAGGAAACCGTGCAACGCGCGCTGGTCAGCATCGGCAAGGGCGCCACCGGCTATTTCCGGTCCGCCATCGACCGCGTCAAGGTGGACGTGGGCGACGCCATGGTGATGGCCGACGCCGGGCTGCTGGAGCGCGTGCTGGCCAACCTGATCGACAACGCGCTGCGCTACGCGCCCCACTGCCTGGTCCGGGTCAACGCCGGGCGAGTGGGCGATCGGGTGCTGATCAACGTCATCGACGAGGGGCCCGGAATACCCCACGGGGCCGAGGAGCAGATCTTCGAAGCGTTTCAGCGGCTGGGCGATCACGACAACACCACCGGCGTCGGTCTGGGGATGTCGGTGGCGCGGGGCTTCGTCGAGGCGATGGGCGGGACCATAACGGCCACCGACACTCCGGGAGGCGGGCTGACCGTGATCGTGGAAATGGCTGCGCCGCAATCGATAGAGGACCGGCGCACATGACGCGCGCCGGCGACGATGCAGAGCGCAGCGATGAGGAGGAGCGGCGCACATGACCCGCGCCGGCGACGATGCAGAGCGCAGCGATGAGGAGGAGCGGCGCACATGACGCGCGTATTGGTGATCGACGACGAGCCGCAGATACTGCGCGCGCTGCGCATCAACCTGTCCGTGCGGGGCTATGAGGTGGTCACCGCGTCGAGCGGCGCGGGCGCGCTGCGCGCCGCCGCCGAGCACAAGCCCGACGTGGTGATCCTCGACCTCGGCCTGCCCGACATCTCCGGGATCGACGTCCTGGCGGGTCTGCGCGGATGGCTCACCGCACCGGTGATCGTGTTGTCCGCGCGCACCGACTCGTCGGACAAAGTGGAGGCGCTGGACGCCGGCGCCGACGATTACGTCACCAAACCCTTTGGGATGGACGAGTTCCTGGCCCGGCTGCGCGCGGCGGTCCGCCGCAACACCGCAGCATCCGAAGTCGAGCAGCCGGTGATCGAAACAGAATCGTTCACCGTCGATTTGGCCGCCAAGAAGGTCAGCAAGAACGGCGGCGAGGTCCATCTCACCCCCACCGAGTGGGGAATGCTCGAGGTCCTCGTCCGCAATCGCGGCAAGTTGGTCGGCCGCGAGGAGCTACTCAAGGAGGTGTGGGGCCCGGCCTATGCCACCGAAACCCATTACCTGCGTGTGTATCTCGCGCAGCTGCGCCGCAAGCTCGAAGACGACCCGTCGAACCCCAAACACCTGCTGACCGAGTCGGGCATGGGCTATCGCTTCGAGGTATGACGCCCGCGCCCACCGACATAGTCCCATCCGCCACACGCGTCCCTCCGGAGGAGGACATGTCAATTGCCCACCTCCGAGCGACAACCCGCGGCCTCGCGCAACGCCAGCACGCGCTGATGGATTCGATGCTCGGTGCTGCGCGGCAGGTAGCCGGGGCCGTACCTTCCTCGCCCTAGTCGCCGTACCCGCCCACGACCGATCTCCCATCGCAGCGCGTCCGAAATCGCCTTCGACGGCCTGCCGCGCACCGAGAAGCGGTGCCAGTTCAAGGCTTCGATCAGTTCGGCGATGGTTGCCGGCCCGTGAACGGCCAGCTGCATCGTGAGCACGTAACGCAGCTCGATGCCTTTGAGTGCATGGTTCATTCCCGGACGGTCGCACAGGGGTACGACACCGCCGAAGTTGTCGCTCGGAGGTGGGCAATTGACATGTCCTCCTCCGGAGGGGCGCATGTGGCGGGTGTGACTAAACCCGGCCTATTCGGCGATCGACAGCACGATGCCGTCCAAAATGTCGTGCTCGCTCACCGTCAACTCCTCGATGCCCGCACGGGCGCGCAACTCGCGGGCCAGCTCCTCCACCACGATCGCACCACCGCCGATCACGTCGGCCCGCCCCGCGTGCATCGGCGGCAGCGCCGCGCGCTCGGCGCGCGTCATCCCGATCAGCCGTTCACACACCGCCAACAGATCCGCACCGGCGACGCGTGAAAGATGAATGGCCGCAGAGTCATACGCCGGCAAGTCGTGCGCCAGCGCGGACAGCGTGGTCATCGTCCCGGCCAATCCGACCCACGTCCGCGCGCCCTCGACGGGCACCACGCCCAGCGCGACCTCGAGCCGCTCGCGCACCACCTGCCGGGCCGCCGCCACTTCCGCGGGCGTCGGCGGGTCCGAATGCAGGCAACGCTCGGTCAGCCGGACGCAGCCGATGTCGGCCGAGTAGCTGGCCACCACCGCCTCGCCCCCCACGACGATTTCGGTGGAGCCCCCACCGAGGTCGACGACGACGAAAGGTCCGGCCCCACCGTCCAATTCGCCGACCGCGCCGCGGAACGACAGCTCGGCCTCCTCGGCGCCGCTGATGACCTCGGCCACCGCACCGGGCAGCACCGCGCCCAACACGTCGGCCGTCATCGCGAAGAAGTCGTCGCGGTTGGCGACATCGCGGGCCGCCGAGGTCGCCACCATCCGCACCCGCTCCACCCCATGCGTTTTCAGCAGCGCGGCGTAGTCCGCTAACGCCGCCCGGGTGCGGGCTATGGCCTCGGCCGCGAACTCGCCGGTCGCGTCGACACCCTGGCCGAGCCGCACGATCCGCGTCTCCCGATGCACGTCACGCAGCCGCCCCGACCCTTCAACATCGGCGATCAACAAGCGAATCGAGTTGGTACCGCAGTCGATTCCCGCGAGCCTGCCGTTCACCATTGGCCCTCCACCAAAATGCCCGCCATCGCGGGCTCGCCGGCCAGGATCGCCAGCGCCTCGTCGCCGAACGGGTTAACGCCCGGCCCCTTGGCCAGCGAATGCGCGATCAGCACGTGCAAGCACTTGACCCGGTCGGGCATCCCGCCGCCGGTGAAGGTCGTCCCCAACGATTCGATCGCGTCACGCTCGGCCAGATAGGACTCGTGCGCGCGCCGGTACGCTGCCGCCAGGTCGGCGTCGCGGCCCAGTCGCTCGGTCATCTCGCGCATCAATCCCGTCGTCTCGAGCCTGCTCGCCGCCGCCGTCAGCGCCGGATGTGTCAGGTAGTACAGCGTCGGAAACGGCGTTCCGTCAGGCAATTTCGGCGCGGTCTTCACCACGCCGGGTTCGCCGTTGGGACACCGGTAGGCGATTTCGAGCACCCCGCGCGGTTCCCGCCCGAGCTGGCGGGCCACCGCGTCCAGGTCGGCACGATCAACCACCGGGACCGGGGGGGTTCGGCGCGGACGGACCCGGTTCGGCCGGCGGGGCCGGGGCTTCGGCGGGCGGCGGCGCGGGAGGCGGCGCGGCCGGCGGCAGGTGCGGGGCGTCGGCGATGGTGTGCCACAGCGACGTGTACCACGGGTCGTTGTTGACCGGTTTCGCCGACGGGGCCCCCGGCTGGGTCGGCTCGGCCGCCGACGGGGGAAGCTGAACCTGGAACGGGATGTCGCCGGGCTTCACGAAGCCGAGCCGCTCGCGGGCCTGCGCCGCAATGTAGGCCGGGTCACCGAGTTTGGTCTTTCGCTGCTCCAAATCCGCGATCTGACGGCGCAGCGCCGCCTCGCTGGCGGCCAGCTGATTCATCTCGGTGCGCTGCGCGAAATAGGTGCGCACCGGTCCGGCGATCGTCAGCGTCAGCACGCAGATCACCGCGGCCAGCACCGCCGCGCGCCGCGCGGTGAACCCGAGCCGTTGCTCGGAGCGCTGCTCAACCGATTCGGCGGCCTGCCGGGCGATGGGTTCGACGACATGCTCTTGCTGCGTGGCGTTGCGGCCGCCGTGGTTCGCCGTGGGCGATGTCCGCGCGGACGGCTTCGACGACGGCTTGGCCGACCGAGGGCGCCGAACCGAAGCGCCGGCCTTCCCCGGGCGCGATGCCGGGGAACGCCGCTTCGGATCCGGCTTGCCGGGCAAGCTATTTGGCCTCCGGCGGCGTATACCGCGGGAAGGCGAGATCGCCGGCGTAGCGGGCGGCATCGCCGAGCGCCTCCTCGATCCGCAGCAGCTGGTTGTATTTGGCGACGCGCTCGCTGCGGGCGGGCGCACCGGTCTTGATCTGCCCGCTGCCGACCGCCACCGCCAGGTCGGCGATCGTGGTGTCCTCGGTCTCGCCGCTGCGATGGCTCATCATCGTGCGGTAGCCGCTGTGATGGGCCAGCGCGACGGCGTCGAGCGTCTCGGTCAGCGTGCCGATCTGATTCACCTTGACCAGCAACGCGTTTGCCACACCCTTGTCGATACCCTCTTCCAGGCGTTCGGGATTGGTGACGAAGATGTCGTCGCCGACGATCTGCAGCCGGTCGCCGATGGCCGCGGTCAGGGCTACCCAGCCATCCCAATCGTCTTCCGACAGTGGGTCTTCGATGGACACCAGCGGATAAGACCCGAGCAGCCCGGCGTAGAACTCGGTCATCTGCTCCGCGGTGCGGGTGCTGCCCTCGAATTTGTAACCCGTCCCGTCGGTGAAGAACTCGGTGGCCGCCGCGTCGAGGGCCAGCGCCACGTCGGCGCCGAGTTTGAAGCCGGCCGAGTCGATGGCCCGGCTGATCAGGTCCAGGGCGGCCGTGGTGCCCGCCACGTCGGGGGCGAAGCCGCCCTCGTCGCCCAGGCCCGTGCTCAAGCCCTGCTTCTTGAGCACCGATTTCAGCGAGTGATACACCTCGGCGCCCCAGCGCAGCGCCTCGGCGAAGCTGGGCGCACCGATCGGCGCCACCATGAACTCCTGGATGTCGACGGCGGTGTCGGCGTGCGCGCCGCCGTTGAGAATGTTCATCATCGGCACCGGCAGGATGTGCGCGTTCGGGCCGCCGAGGTAGCGGAAAAGCGGCAACTCGGCGGAATCGGCGGCCGCCTTGGCCACGGCCAGCGACACACCCAGGATCGCGTTGCCGCCCAGCCTCGACTTGTCGGGCGTGCCGTCCAGGTCCAGCAGCGCCTGGTCGACCAGCCGCTGATCGTCGGCGTTGAGGCCGATCACCGCCGGGCCGATCTCGTCCAGCACGGCCTGCACGGCCTTCTGCACACCCTTGCCGGCGTAGCGCTCGCCACCGTCGCGCAACTCGACGGCCTCGTGCTCGCCCGTCGACGCGCCCGACGGCACCGCCGCGCGGGCAAAGGTCCCGTCGATCAGGGCTATCTCGACCTCGACTGTCGGGTTGCCGCGGGAATCGAGGATCTCGCGGGCCCCGACCTGCTCGATAATCGGCACTGGGGTTCTCCTTGTTCGCGTAAGGCCTGGGTCAGCGATACATCCTGCTATAGCGGGTGACCTTTCGCGTAAGCGGTCGCCCAATCCCGGACCGCCCGCGCGTAGACCCCGGAATTGTTGTAGGCCCGCAGCGCGGTGATCCAGCCCCGCGGCGTCGCGAGATCCTTTCCGCGCCAACACAGGTAGCCCGCCGCGGCGAGCGCGGCGTCGTCGATGTTGTCGGGGCTGACGCGGCCGTCGTTGTGAGCGTCGACACCATAGAGCCGCCACGTCTCGGGGATGAACTGCATCGGCCCCATGGCACGCGTCACGCCGTCGCCGTCGGTGAGGTCCTCGTCGGTGTCGACGATGCGCAGCGTCCCGCCGCTGCCGTCGAGTCGGACGCCGCGGATCGGCGGGCTGACATCCCCGTTGGGGGCCAGCGTGGCGCCGCGGTAGGTGCCGTGGTGGCTCTCGACCTGTCCGATGCCCGCCAGCGTGGTCCAGGCGATGTGGCACTTCGGGTTCTCGACTTCGGCGACCCGGGCCGCGTACGCGTAGGCCTCGAGCGCGATCAGCGGGATCTCCAAGGCCGCCGACCGTGGTTGGGCCCAGTCGCGCAACTGTTCCGCGGGCCGACCGCTGGCGTGCGTGTCCACCGGCGGCACCGGGTCACCCGCGGGGGGCGGCACGCCGTCGGGGATGAACAGGCTGAGTTGCCACGTGCAACTGGAGGCCAGAACGATCGCGGTCGCGCCGATCACGGCGGCCGCGCGCATCCAACGCCTCGGCGACACCATGCTTTCCTGAGCTCCCCTAAACTCGCCTGCACCAACTTCCGCCACACCATCGTCCCATGCGTTCGGGGACCGCTCGGTCGCGTCGGGCCTCGGCGCACCGGCGTCGTGCCGGGTTCAGCTAATTACCGATTAGCTGCTGGCCGCCTTGGCTAGCGCGGTCAGACCAACGCCGACCACGGGGATTCGCAACCTCATCCGCGATATTACCGACGCGCCGAGGACAAATCCGGCAAACACCGCGGCGATCGCTCTCGCCGATGACGGCGGGCGGGAAATATCCGTGGCGCGCCCGCCTGCGAGGCGTCGTCGCGCGCTCAGGCCTCGTCGGCAACGGCGTCGGTGGCGGCCCCCTTGGGGGCCGAGTCACCCGTCGGCCAGTGCTCGCGCCACTCCTGTTCGGAGACTTCACCGAGCGGGGCCACGTCGAACTCGTCGGGGACGTCTCCCCCGCGGCGCGCCGTGGCGATCGCCCGTTCCGCACCGCGAACCGTGTCGACGAAGTCCAGAACCGCTGTGCGCAGAGCGCTTTCGGCATCGACATCGGCCGACACACGGATCGAGGTGATTTCGTCGGGGATCAGGTCGGCGGGCACACCGGCTTTGCCGGCGCGCTGAATCACCTTCTGGGCAAGCGCCAGCGCGGGCTGCCCCGTGTGCACGTCGTCCATCACCGACTTGCGCGGCTTTTCGGACGCCTTGCGCTCTTCCCACTGGGCCAACTGCTCTTCGAGCGAAATCGATTGCCCAGCAAGCACTCCCGGGACCCGATTGCCCAGCTTGCGCATCAGGGCTGCGGCGACGTCATCGATGGTGAAGGCGGACTGCGGCGCCTCCTCGGCGATGCGGGCGTGGAAGAGGACTTGCAGCAGCACGTCGCCGAGTTCGTCGCGCAGCTGGTCGGCGTTGCCGCTGCCCACCGCGTCCAGCAGCTCGTAGGTTTCCTCCAACAAAAACCTGCGCAGCGAATCGTGGGTTTGCTCACTCTCCCACGGCCCGGCAGTGCGCAGTTTGTCCATCATGGCCACGGCGTCGACCAGCCGTTCGCCGCGCGGCGTCTCGGGCGCCGAGATCAGCCGGGCCCCGGCCGCCAGGCGGGCGGTCACGGCCGGGTGGTCGGGGTCGGACGACAGCAGCACCGGCGCGTCCGCACCGGAGTGCACCGGACGCGCCGCCGACAACGACCAGGGCACCGCGACGGGCATCTCCTCGGTGTACTGCACCTCACCGGCGAGATGCTCGATGGCTTCGATGGGGACCAGCGAAGGGCGGCGGGGGTCGAACAACACGACGATCATTGGCGCCGCTCCTCCTCATCGCTGCGCTCTGCATCGTCGCCGGCGCGGATCATTTAGCGCCCCTCACTCGTCATCGCCGCAGGTGAACTCGTTATACCAATATCCGTCTGCGCCTTGCCCTGCAATGCCGTCACCAGGTTGGCCACCATCTGCACCAGCTCGACATCGCGCAGCCGCGGCGCGCCGACGCCGCCGGCGCGCGGGATGGGAACCTGCACGGTGGAGGTCGTGGCGCGGTAGCCCGCCGCCGGATACATCCGCTTGAGCCGCACCTGCGCCGAATCCGGCAGCGTCATCGGCGAGAGCCGCACGGTGGCCGCCGAGGGCGCCGACACCTCGGTGATGCCCGCGGCGCGGCACAGCAGCCGCAGCCGGGCCACCGCCACCAGCCGCAGGGCCGGCTCGGGCAGCGCGCCGTAGCGGTCGACGAGTTCCTCCACGACCGCGTCGATCTCGCCGTCGGAGGCCGCCGCGGCCAGCCGGCGGTACGCCTCGAGCCGCAGCCGGTCGCTGGCGATGTAGTCCGGCGGCAGGTGCGCATCGACCGGCAGGTCGATGCGCACGTCCTTCGGCTCCTCGGCCGTCGTGACGGTGTGGCCGTCGGCGGCCGCGCGGTAGGCCTCCACGGCCTCGCCCACCAGGCGGACGTACAGGTCGAAGCCGACGCCGGCGACGTGCCCGGACTGCTCGACGCCCAACACGTTTCCGGCGCCGCGGATCTCGAGGTCCTTCATCGCGACCGCCATGCCCGCGCCGAGCTCGTTGTTCTGCGCGATGGTGGCCAGCCGGTCGTAGGCGGTCTCGGTCAGCGGCGCATGCGGCGGATACAGGAAGTAGGCGTAGCCGCGCTCCCGGCTGCGGCCGACCCGGCCGCGCAGCTGGTGCAGCTGCGAGAGGCCGAAGGTGTCGGCGCGCTCGACGATCAGCGTGTTGGCGTTGGAGATGTCCAGCCCGGTCTCCACGATCGTGGTGCACACCAGGATGTCGTATTCGCGGTTCCAGAACCCCTGCACCGTGCGTTCCAGCCGTTCTTCGGGCATCTGACCGTGCGCGACGACCACCCGCGCCTCGGGCACCAGCTCCCGGATCTTCGCCGCTGTCCGGTCGATCGAGCTGACCCGGTTGTGCACGTAGAAGACCTGCCCGTCGCGCAGCAGCTCGCGGCGCAAGGCGGCCGCGACCTGCTTGTCGTCGTGCGGGCCGACGTAGGTCAGCACCGGGTAGCGCTCCTCGGGCGGGGTCAGGATCGTCGACATCTCGCGGATCCCGGCCAGGCTCATCTCCAGCGTGCGCGGGATCGGGGTGGCGCTCATGGTCAGCACGTCGACGTGGGTGCGCAGCGACTTGATGTGCTCCTTGTGCTCGACGCCGAACCGCTGCTCCTCGTCGACGACGACGAGGCCGAGGTCCTTCCAGCGCACCCCCGTCTGCAACAGCCGGTGCGTGCCGATCACCACGTCCACCGACCCGTCGGCCAGGCCCTCGATCACGGCCTTGGACTCCGCGGGGTCGGTGAACCGGGACAGGCCCTTGACGGTCACCGGGAACCCGGTCATCCGGTCGGTGAAAGTCTGCAGGTGCTGGTCTGCCAGCAGCGTGGTGGGCACCAGCACGGCCACCTGCTTGCCGTCCTGGACCGCCTTGAACGCCGCCCGCACCGCGATCTCGGTCTTGCCGTAGCCCACATCGCCGCAGATCACCCGGTCCATCGGGATCGGCTTTTCCATGTCCCCCTTGACCTCGGTGATCGCGGTCAGCTGGTCGACGGTCTCGGTGTACCCGAACGCGTCTTCCATCTCGGCCTGCCACGGGGTGTCCGGGCCGAACGCGTGCCCGGGGCTGGCCTGTCGCTTGGCGTACAGGGACACCAGCTCGCCGGCGATCTCGCGCACCGCGCGGCGCGCCTTGGTCTTGGTGTTGGCCCAGTCGCTGCCGCCGAGCTTGCTCAGCGCCGGCGCCTGCCCACCGACGTACCGCGACAGCTGATCCAGCGAATCCATTGGGACATAAAGCTTGTCTGTATTTTTGGCCGCGCCACCACGGTTCTTGCTGGACGCGTACTCCAGCACCAAATACTCGCGCCGGGCGCCGCCGACGGTGCGCTCGACCATCTCCACGAACCGGCCGATGCCGTGCTGATCGTGCACGACGAGATCACCGGCGGTCAGCGCCAACGGGTCAACGGTGTTGCGCCGCTTGGCCGCCAGGCGCTTGCCCTCGACGGCGGCGACCCGGCTGCCCGTGAGGTCGGTCTCGGTGATCACCACCAGCGTGGCGCCGGGGATGATGACGCCGTCGTGCAGCGGGCCCTTGAGCACGCCGACTATCCCCTTTTTAGGTCGAACTTGGCCTGCGGCCCCGGATTCCAGCATGGCGGCCGGGGTGTCGCATTCGGCGAGCCGTTCCACCACGCGGTGCGCGGTGCCGGCGCCGGGGGCGACGACGACGGCGTAGCCGCCGGTGGTGACGTGCGCGCGCAGCATCGCGAAGATGCCGTCGATGTCGTGCTGATGGCCGCGCGCCGAGGGCGCCGCCCGGATGTCCAGCTCGACGGCCGACTCGTCGGACAACTGGCTCAACGTCCACCACGGATGCCCGCCTTTGGCGGCCGCGGCCCGCACGTCATCCAGCTCGGCGAATCCCGATCCGCCGAATTGCGCGACATCGACGGGGGCGTCCGTGCCCATGGCGGCCGCCGACCACGAGGCTTCGAGGAATTCGCTGCCGGTCTTGATCAGGTCGGCGGCGCGGGTGCGGATCTTCTCGGGGTCGCACAACAGGATCGGGGTGCCCTGCGCCAGTTGGTCGGTCAGCAGCACGTGCTCGCCGGGCCGCAGCACGGGCAGCAGGGCCTCCATGCCGTCGACCGAGATGCCCTCGGCGAGCTTGGCCAGCATGTCGGTGACGCTGCCCGTGATCGCGGGCTCGGTCGCCGGGTGCCGCGCGGACAGCTCGGCGGCCCGTTGCCGCACCTCCTCCGTGAGCAGCAGCTCGCGGCAGGGCACCGCGATCAGGGTGTCGACCTCGATCTCCGGGATCGACCGCTGATCGGCGACGGAGAACATGCGCATCTCGCTGACCTCGTCACCCCAGAACTCGATGCGCACCGGGTGCTCGGCCGTCGGCGGGAAGACGTCGAGAATCCCGCCGCGCACGGCGAACTCGCCGCGCCGGCCCACCATGTCGACCCGGGTGTAGGCCAGTTCGACCAGCCGGGCGATCACGCCCTCGAATTCGACTTCCGCACCGACGCTCAATGTGACCGGCTCGATTAGGCCGAGCTGCGGTGTCATCGGCTGCAGCAGCGAGCGGGCCGCGGTGACCACGACCTGAAGGGGAGGGCCCAGACGCGCGTCGTCGGGGTGGGCCAGGCGCCGCAGCACGGTCAGGCGGGCGCCGACGGTGTCGACGCCGGGCGAGAGCCGCTCGTGCGGCAGCGTCTCCCAGGACGGGAAGACCGCGACGGCATCGCCGAAGACGCCGCGCAGTTCAGCGGTCAGGTCGTCGGCTTCGCGCCCGGTCGCGGTGACTACCAGCAAAGGACCCAACCGCGCCAGCGCGCTGGCCACGAACAACCGTGCGCTGGCTGGACCCACCAGGTGCAGTTCGGCCGGCGACGCGGCCGCGCTGTCGATCAGCTGCTGGAAGGTCGGCGCGGTGAGCGCCAATTCAACGAGCCCCGCGATCGGGGTTTCTGGGCGAGCAGCCCCCGGTGCGGTCATGATGAATTCCATTCTAGGGCGGCTTGCCCGGCTCCTTCCTCCCGCCGACGCGGCGCTCGCCGTCGCCGGGCGGGGGACCGCCGGACAAGCCGATCCGCGTCAATATCGGGCTCGGCGTCGTCAAGGGATCGTCAAGAAAGCTCTACGCGTGCGCCCGCGGGCGCACGTTGGATTCATGACATTGCTGGACATTCTGCCGTCGCTCGGCCACGCGGCTCCGCCGCGCTTCGACCCGGCGATCTGGCCCCTCACCGCCCATCCCGACGAGGAGGGCAGGCTGTGCGTCGGCGGTGTGGCGTTGGCCGATATCGCCGACGAGTTCAACACCCCGGCCTACGTGATCGACGAAGCCGACTTCCGGCATCGCGCCCGCCGCTATCGCCGGACCCTGCGCGGGGTCGAGGTCGTCTACGCCGGCAAGTCGCTGCTGAGCACCGCGGTGGCAGGCTGGGCCCGCGACGAGGGCCTCGGCGTCGACGTCTGCTCGGCCGGTGAACTGGCCACGGCCCTGGCCGGCGGCGTGGACCCGGCCCGCCTCGTCATGCACGGCAACGCGAAATCGCCCGACGAGCTGCGCGACGCCGTGCGCGCCGGGGTGGGGCGCATCGTGCTGGACTCCTGCATGGAGATCGCCTACCTCGCCGGCCTGGCGCGGCGGCGCCAGCGGGTGCTCATCCGGGTGACGCCCGACATCGACATCCACGGGCACCGCGCCGTCACCACCGGCGTCAGCGACCAGAAGTTCGGCTTCACGCTCGCCGGCGACCACGCCGCCGACGCGGTGGCCCGCGTGCTGGCGCACCCCATCCTCGACCTGGTCGGCCTGCACTGCCACATCGGCTCGCAGGTCAGCGACGCCGCCCTGTACGGCGAGGCCATTCGGCGGATGATCGCCGCGATGGCCGACATCCGGGCCCGGCACGGCGTCATCCTCACCGAGCTGAACATCGGTGGCGGACATGCGATCCCGTACGTTCCCGGCGACCGCGAGCTGGATCTCGACGAGCTGGCCGCGGCGATCGAGGACGCCCTCGACGAGGCCTGCGCCGCCGAGCAGTTCCCCCGCCCGCAGATCGTGGTGGAACCGGGCCGGGCCATCAGCGGCCGCGCCGGCGTGACCCTGTATCGGGTGCGCTCGGTGAAGACGCAATTCGGCGGTCGCACCTTCGTCGCCGTCGACGGCGGCATGAGCGATAACCCGCGGGTGGCGCTGTACGGCGCGCAGTACGCCGTCGCGCTGGCCAACCGGCATCCGCTGGGGCTCAAGCAGACCGTCACCGTGGCCGGCCGGCACTGTGAATCGGGCGACGAGATCGCCCGCGACATCGAGTTGCCGGCGGATCTGCGCCCCGGCGACCTGCTGGCCGTGGCGTGCACCGGCGCCTACCACCACAGCATGGCGTCCAACTACAACATGGTCGGCAGGCCGTCGCTGGTGGCCGTCAAGGATGGCCGGGCCCGCGAACTGGTTCGCCGCGAGACCGTCGCCGACCTGATGGCGCGCGACTGCGGGTAGCCCGTCGCGGTCTACTCGTCCTGCAGGCGGGGGTCGGCCTCCAGCCCGATCAGCCCGTTCCACATGAGGTTGACCAGGTGCGCGGCCACCACTTCCTTCTTGGGCTCGCGGGTGTCGAGCCACCACTGCGCGGTCATCGACACCGAGCCCACCAGCGCCTGGGCGTAGAGAGGAGCCAGCCCCGGATCCAGGCCGCGACGGGAGAAATCACCGGCCAGGATGGAGCTGACCTGGTTGACGGCGTCGTTGAGCAGGCTCGAGTAGGTGCCCGAGCTGATCGCGGCCGGTGAGTCGCGGATCATGATCCGGAAGCCGTCGGTGCGCTCTTCGACGTAGGTGAGCAGGGCAAGGGCGACCCGCTCGACCCGCACCCGGGAGCGGTTGTTGGTCAGCGACGAGGTGATGCCGTCCAGCAGCGCCGACATCTCCCGGTCGACGACGACGGCATAGAGGCCCTCTTTGCCCCCGAAATGCTCGTAGACGACCGGCTTGGACACGTTGGCCCGCAGCGCGATCTCCTCGATCGAGGTGCCTTCATACCCGCGCTCGGCGAACAGCGAACGCGCGATGCCGATGAGTTGTTGGCGACGTTCGGTGCCGGTCATCCGCGCGCGCGGCGCCCGAACCTCCTTGTCCGGTTCCTTTTGCGTTTGGGGGTCCAGCACGGCCACGTCAATCAGCGTATCGGGCGGTGGGCGGTTCGGTGGGCGACCAGCGCCCCGCATCGTCATCCGACTAGGCCCGGATTGTCGGATTCCTCCTCGGGCCGCAAGCGCCCCGCATCGTCATCCGACTAAGCCGACTAAAGTCTTCTTGGCGATCCGTCGTGGTGTAATCGGCAGCACCTCTGATTTTGGTTCAGATAGTTCAGGTTCGAGTCCTGGCGACGGAGCTTCCTCCGAATCGAGCGCGGGTCTCCCGCGGCTCGATTTTTTGCCTTCACCGCAGATGAGGTGACACGCTTGACGGCGTGTCGGCGCTTCCGCGCGCAGCCCGCGCGGGACGAACCCGAAAAGGAGGGTTGATGTCGTCTCCTGGTGATACCGCGGTCGTGGTGCTCGCGGCCGGGCCCGGCACCCGGATGCGGTCGGACACCCCGAAGGTGCTGCACACCATCGGCGGGCGCAGCATGCTGTCCCACCTCCTGCACGCGATCGCCAAGGTGGCGCCGCAGCACCTGGCCGTGGTGCTGGGCCACGATCACGAGCGCATCGCCCCGCTCGTCGCCGACTGGGCCGACGCCCTCGGACGCCCCATCGACGTGGCCCTGCAGGACCGGCCGCGGGGCACCGGCGACGCCGTCCTGTGCGGCCTGTCCGCGCTGCCCGAGGACTACGCCGGGGTGGTCGTCGTCACCTCGGGCGACACCCCGCTGCTGGACGCCGACACCCTCGCCGACCTCATCGCCGCCCATAGCGCGGCGCCGGCCGCGGCCACGGTGCTGACCACGACGTTGAGCGACCCCAGCGGCTACGGCCGCATCCTGCGCACCCAGGACAACCAGGTCACGGCGATCGTGGAGCACGCCGACGCCACCGAATCCCAGCGCGAGATCCGCGAGGTCAACGCCGGCGTCTACGCCTTCGACATCGCGGCGTTGCGCTCGGCGCTGAACCGGTTGAGCTCCAACAACGCCCAGCAGGAGCTGTATCTGACCGACGTCATCGCCATCCTGCGCGGCGACGGCCTGGCGATCCACGCCCGCCACGTCGACGACAGCGCGCTGGTGGCCGGCGTCAACAACCGGGTCCAGCTCGCGCAGCTGGGCGCCGAGCTCAACCGGCGCATCGTCGCCGCCCACCAGATGGCCGGCGTCACCATCGTCGACCCGGCCACCACCTGGATCGACGTCGACGTGACGATCGGCCGCGACACCGTGATCCACCCCGGGACTCAGCTGCTGGGCCGCACCCAGGTCGGCGGGCACTGCGTCGTTGGCCCGGACACCACCCTGACCGACGTCAGCGTCGGCGACGGCGCCTCGGTGGTGCGGACCCACGGCACCTCGTCGTCCATCGGCGCCGGGGCCACCGTCGGCCCGTTCACCTACCTGCGGCCCGGCACCGTGCTGGGCGACGACGGCAAGCTGGGCGCGTTCGTCGAGACCAAGAACTCCACCATCGGCACCGGCTCCAAAGTGCCGCACCTGACCTATGTCGGGGACGCCGACATCGGCGAGCACAGCAACATCGGCGCGTCCAGCGTGTTCGTCAACTACGACGGCGAATCCAAGCGGCGGACCACCATCGGTTCGCACGTCCGCACCGGGTCGGACACCATGTTCGTGGCTCCGGTGACGGTCGGCGACGGCGCCTACACCGGCGCGGGCACCGTGGTGCGCAACGACGTCCCGCCGGGAACGCTGGCGGTCTCCGCAGGTCCGCAACGCAACATCGAGGGCTGGGTGCACCGCAAGCGCCCCGGCAGCGCCGCCGCGCAAGCGGCCGAGGCCGCCGAAAAGGCCACCGGCCAGCCGCCCGCCGCAGAAACCGAACAGACATCGTGACGTCGGTAGCTGGCAACCCGGCCACATTTCCGTACGATTCGCTTCGTACGATGGGCACTTCCATTGGGATCCGAACGGCAAGGGCAGCACGGTGAGCCACGACTGGACCGATAACCGCAAAAATTTGATGCTCTTCTCCGGTCGGGCGCACCCCGAGCTGGCCGAGCAGGTGGCCAAGGAGCTCGACGTCCACGTCACCGCGCAGACCGCGCGCGAGTTCGCCAACGGCGAGATCTTCGTCCGGTTCCACGAATCGGTCCGCGGGTGCGACGCCTTCGTGTTGCAGTCGGCGCCGGCGCCGGTGAACAACTGGCTGATGGAACAGCTCATCATGATCGACGCGCTCAAGCGGGGCAGCGCCAAGCGGATCACCGCCGTCATGCCGTTCTACCCCTACGCCCGCCAAGACAAGAAGCACCGCGGCCGCGAACCGATCTCGGCGCGCCTGGTCGCCGACCTGCTCAAGACCGCCGGCGCCGACCGGATCGTGACCGTCGACCTGCACACCGATCAGATCCAGGGCTTCTTCGACGGGCCCGTCGATCACATGCGCGGGCAGAACCTGCTCACCGGCTACATCCGGGACAACTACCCCGACGGCAACATGGTGGTCGTCTCCCCCGACTCCGGCCGGGTGCGCATCGCCGAGAAATGGGCCGACGCCCTGGGCGGTGTCCCGCTGGCGTTCATCCACAAGACCCGCGACCCGCGGGTGCCCAACCAGGTGGTGTCCAACCGCGTCGTCGGTGAGGTGGCGGGACGCACCTGCGTCTTGATCGACGACATGATCGACACGGGTGGCACCATCGCCGGCGCGGTCAAGCTGCTGCACGACGACGGCGCGGCCGACGTGGTGATCGCCGCGACGCACGGTGTGCTCTCCGACCCGGCGGCCGAGCGGCTGGCCGGCTGCGGCGCCCGGGAGGTGATCGTGACGAACACCTTGCCGATCGGTGAGGAGAAGCGTTTCCCGCAGCTGACGGTCCTGTCCATCGCGCCACTGCTGGCCAGCACCATCCGTGCCGTGTTCGAAAACGGCTCGGTCACAGGGCTGTTCGACGGGGACGCCTAAATGGCCGACACCGTCATCTACCACAACCCCCGCTGCAGCACCTCCCGCAAGACGCTGGACCTGTTGCGCGACAGCGGCCTTGAGCCCGAAGTCGTCGAGTACCTGAAGAACCCGCCGTCGCGTGCCGAGCTGGTGAAGATGATTCGCGACGCCGGCATCGACGTGCGTACGGCGGTGCGCAAGCGTGAATCGCTGTATGAGGAGCTCAATCTCGCCGACGCGACCGATGAGCAATTGCTCGACGCCATGGTCGAACACCCGATCCTGATCGAACGACCCTTCGTCGTCACGACGAAGGGCACTCGGCTGGCCCGCCCGATCGACGCGGTCCGCGAGATTCTGTGAATCGGTTCGGCAGCTGCGCGGCCGGTGCCGCGATAGTTGCACTGGCCGTGTCGGCCGCCGGCTGCGCCCCGAAAGCTCCTGACTATCAATCGATCTTGTCGAAGACGCCGACGACCTCTACCACCACGCCGACGGCAAAGCCGGTCCCCCTGTCGCAGTATCTGCAAAGCATCGGGGTGACCGGCCAACCCGTGGCACCGGAATCCGTTCCCGGCCTGACGATCTCGATCCCGACGCCGCAGGGCTGGGCGCCGTTCACCAGTCCCAACATCACACCGCAAACCTTGATCATCTCCAAGGGCGGTAAATTTCCGACGGCGCGGCTGGTGGTCTTCCAGCTGAACGGGGATTTCGACCCGGCCGAAGTCATCAAGCACGGCAACGACGATGCGCGCCTGTTCGAGAACTTCAAGCAGCTGGACGCCTCGGGCACGCCGTACAACGGCTTCCCGTCGTCGATGATCCAGGGCAGCTACGACCTCGACGGCATGCGGCTACACAGTTGGAACCGCATCGTCATCCCCACCGGGCCGCCGCCGGACCACAAGCGCTACCTGGTGCAGCTGACCATCACCAGCATGGCCAACCAGGCCGCCGCGGAGTCGACGGACATCGACACGATCATCCGCGGATTCGTCGTCGCGGCGAAGTAAATTCAGGAGCGACGGCCCGCTTCCTGCACCAGCTGGACCCGGGATGTCAGGCCGAGCTTCGAGTAGACGTGGGTGAGGTGCGTCTGGACGGTGCGCGGCGAGATGAAAAGCCGCGCGCCGATCTCCTTGTTGCCCAGGCCTTCACGGACCAGGCGTACCACATCGTTCTCCATGGGCGTCAGCGATTCCCAGCCGCTACTCGGGCGTTTGCGTTCGCCACGCCCGCGTTGCGCGTAGGCGATCGCCTCTTCGGTGGATAGCGCGGCCCCTTCCGCCCAGGCGGCGTCAAAGGCATTCTGCCCCAATCCTTCTCGTATGGCCGCCACTGCCGAGTCGTAGCCCTCCCGATACAACGCAAAGCGGGCATGACCCATGCGCTCGCGGATCGCGGCGGACGCGCCGAGCAGGCGGGCCCCGTATGAATGGGTGCCGACGCCGGCAGCCAATCGGACGAGGCATTCCAACGCGTCGGCCACCCGCAGATATCCCTGGGTGCGGGCGGCGATCACGAGGGCTTCGTGTGCGTCGCGCTCGGCCTGGTCGAGATCGCCTTGGGCTAACGCGATGTGCGCCCGCACCGTTCGCGCACCCATTTGGTGCCAACCCGGGACCATCGCGACGGTGTCATCGACCCAACGGCGGGCGGCGGCGACGTCACCGCATGCCAGCGCGGCCTCGGCCATCGGATTGAAACACCTCGCGTAAAGCTCGCGCGCCGGAACCGTATGCCGCCACGCCTCT
This sequence comes from Mycobacterium sp. 5-140-3-2, assembly GCF_035666375.1. NCBI lineage: Bacteria > Bacillati > Actinomycetota > Actinomycetes > Mycobacteriales > Mycobacteriaceae > Mycobacterium > Mycobacterium sp. 5-140-3-2. The sequence continues at coordinate 1,027,126 of NZ_CP142025.1, read as the reverse complement.
TCGGCTGCCTGCCGTGCGCCCGCGCCATCGCCGGTAATCAGGGCCGCATGCGCAAACATCGCATACATGGTGTCTCCGTAGAGTCCACCCATCGCCTCGGCGGCATTGAAGGCGGATCGCGCCGAGGTTAACAAGGTGGCCGCCCGCCCCTGGAAGGCGAGCACCTGTCCATAGCCCACTTGACCGAAGACCGTCATCGGGAGATCGCGGGCAGCCTCTGCTTCCTCGGCCAACGCATGCAGGACCTCTTGCGCCTCGGTGAGATGGCCCTGCATGCACAGCGCGAGACCCAACCACGTCCGACAGTTCCGGGAGAAGAACCGGTCGCCGAGCGCGTCGGCAAGTTCACGTCCTTCTTCCGCCGCCGCCCGCATCGGAATTGGTTCACCTGCATAGCAATTCGTCACCGCCAGATAGGCAAGAGTCTGACACAGACTCCACCGATCATCGATCGCACGAACCAGGTCGATGGCCTCGTCAACGTAGGACTCCAGTTTGTCGACCTCGTAGAGTGCCAATGCCCCCCGCCCGACCAGGGCCAGGGCGAGCAACGCCGGGACGTCGAGCTCACGAGCGATCGCCAACGCCTCGCGGGAACGGTCCACATCCCCGCGGGCCCCCGCCCACGCGCACAGCACACCGTGATAGGCGACCCCGCGCACCCAGGCCGCGGGCGTGACGTGCGATCGCGTTTCGTCGGTCAAGAGCGCGTCGAACCCCGCCAGTCCTTCCCGGAACCGCCCGCAGCGGATCCAGACCTGCTGTACCGCGGACACCAGCTCCAGCGCAATCTCCGGCTCGGATTTCTCCAGGCTCCAGCTGTAGGCGGCTCGCAGGTTGTCGATTTCGCTCTGTGCCCAATTCAACAGCGCCTCAAGGCCACTCAACCCATGTGACTCAAAGTCAATGGCCCTGGCCGTGTAGTAGTCGCGGTGGCGCGTGCGAACCTCGTCGGCCTCACCGGATTCGCCGAGCTTTTCCTGGGCGTACTGGCGCACCGTCTCCAGCAAGCGGTAGCGCATCCCGTCGGCGGTGTCGTCGGCGACGACGAGAGATTTGTCGACCAGCAAGCTCAATTGATCCAGCAGCTGGTAGCTTTCGACATCGCTGTCGGCGCCGACGGCTTGGGCAGCATCCAGGTCGAAACCGCCGGCGAACGCGGCCAGCCGCCGAAACAGCACCTGCTCCGGTTCTGTCAGTAGCGCGTGCGACCAATCCACCGACGCTCGCAGCGTCTGCTGGCGCCGCACCGCGGTGCGCGCACCCCCGGTGAGCAACCGGAACCGGTCATGCAGGCTGTCCACGATCTGATGCAACGACAGCGCCCGAACCCGCGCGGCGGCGAGCTCGATCGCCAATGGCATGCCGTCCAGACGCTCGCAGATCTGCTCGAGCAGTGCCCGGTTTTCCTCTGTCACAACGAATTCGGGACGGGCACGCCGCGCCCGGTCGGTGAACAATTCGATGGCCTCGTCGGCAAGGGACAGCGACGGAACCCGCCAGCTCAGCTCCCCGGGCAAGCCCAGCGGCTCGCGGCTGGTGGCCAGGATCGTCAATTGTGGGCAGGCCGCCAGCAATTCGATGGCCATCGCGCCGCACGCGTCAAGCAGGTGCTCACAGTTGTCGAGCAGCAGCAAGATCTTCTTGTCGCCGAAGAACCGAACGAGCAGATCCATGGTGGAGCGGCCCGGTTGATCGGGCAGTCCCAGCGTGCGGGCGACGGTCACCGGCGCCACTTCCGGGATGGTGATCGGCGCGAGGTCGACGTACCAGACCCCATCGGAGAAGTCCGCGGCCACTCGTGCGGCGCTTTCGACGGCCAGCCTGGTCTTTCCCGCGCCGCCGGCTCCGGTCAGCGTCACCAGCCGGTTGGCGGTGACGATGTCCCGCAATTCGCCCAGTTGCGCTTGGCGGCCGACAAAGCTCGTCAACTGGGCGGGAAGGTTCTGCGCCACAACAGCTGTGCGGACGCGCAGCGGCGGGAACTCGTTGCGCAGGTCCGGATGACACACCTGCACGACCCGTTCGGGACGCGGGAGGTCCCGCAAGGGATGGCTGCCCAGATCGGCCAGCCAGACGTCCTCGGGAAGGCGGTCGACGACCAGCGATTCGGTCACCCCGGACAACACGGTCTGGCCACCATGCGCCAAGTCGCGCAGCCGCGCGGTGCGATTGATCGTCGGGCCGGCGTAGTTGGCGTCGTCGCGCAGCTGGATCTCGCCGGTGTGGATTCCGATGCGCAGCCGGATCGGGGCCAGCGGGGCCCGCTGCAACTCCAGCGCACATGCCACCGCGTCGGACGCCCGCGCGAAGGCGGCCACAAAGCTGTCGCCCTCACCCTGTTCGAGCGGGCGCACCCCGTCGTGCGAGGCGATCGCTTCGTTCACCGTCTTGTTCAGCTGGACCAGCGCGGCCGTCATCTCCTCGGGTCGCGTTTCCCACAGCCGCGTCGAGCCCTCGACATCGGCCAGCAGCAACGTCACCGTTCCGGTCGGCAGCAACTCGACCACGCCCAAATCGTCCCAGGTTAGCGACGGTATTTCCGCATGTTGGCTCATGTTAGTCAGCATCGCCTCCGCCGACTAGGCAAAACATCGGCCAATACGCGCAGATCGCCTTCGCGCGGCGCGCGGATCTACGACCCCCGGGCCGTAGATCTACGCGCCAGGGCGGATGGTCTTTGCAGCGCGGCGCCGGATAGTCGACTGCCATGACCACTCTCATCAGCGGATGCCCGAACGTTTTCGACGCCGGCCTACCCGTCATTGCCTATGATCACCTCACCGATCCCGACGCGGCGCACCGCGTCATCGACGACGCCCGCGAGCTGTCACCGATCGCCGTCGGCCCGCACGGACCGGAGGTGTTGAGTTACGAGCTGGTCCGGACGGTGTTGCGCGACAGCCGATTCGTCACCGCGCACGGCCTCGGGCTCGGCCTGCAAGGCGTTACCTCCGGCCCGCTGTGGGACAGGGCCATCAGCAACATCCTCGGACTCGACGGCGCCGCACATCACCGGCTGCGCCGCCTGGTGTCGAAGGCCTTCGCACCGCGGGGCGCGGAGCGGCTGCGCGCCCTCGTCATCCAGATCATCGACGGCCTGGTCGACCCGCTCGCCGAGGCGGGGCACTGCGACGTCGTCGCCGACATCGCTCGCCGCTACCCGACGCCGGTCATCTGCGCGTTGCTGGGTGCGCCGCCGGAGGATTGGCACCTGTTCAGCGACTGGACCGATGACATCAAGAAGATCTTCGATTGGAACGTCGCCGAAGACGGCCCGGCGATCCTGGCCGCGTGGGATCAACTCGACGCCTACCTCGAGGAGTTGATCGCGCGGCGGCGCGCGTCGCTGTCCGACGACCTGATTTCGGAGCTCATCCGGAGCGAAGACGATGGAGACCGGCTCACCCACGACGAACTGCTCATGCTGTGCGCGACGCTGCTCGGTGCCGGAACCGACACCACCCGCAACCAGCTCGCCGCGGCGGTGCAGGTGTTGGCCGACCAGCCCGATCAGTGGGCGCTGCTCGCCCAGCATCCCGAGCTGGCCGCCAACGCGGTTCACGAGCTGATGCGTTACTACCCAATCGTTTTCGGCACCATCCGGGAAACCGTCGAAGACGTCGAGCTGGCCGGGGTGTGCATTCCCGCCGGCACCCTGGTGCTCGCCAATACCGCCGCGGCCAACCGCGACGCGAGCGTGTACGACCGGCCCGACCGCGTCGACATCACGCGTGAAGACCCGCCGGCGATGCTCACCTTCGGTGGCGGCGTGCACTTTTGCCTCGGCGCCCACCTCGCGCGCCTCGAATTGACCGAGGCACTGCGGGTGATCACCCGACGCATGCCCAACCCCCGCCGCACCGGACCGGCACCGTGGAAAGCCATCAGCGGCATCACCGGACCGACGACCCTGCCGCTGGCGTTCGATGTCGGTACTGTTCAGCCATGACGAACTGGACCGCCGCAGACCTTCCGTCGTTCGCCGAACGAACCGTCATCATCACCGGTGCCAACAGCGGGTTGGGCGCCGTGACCGCACGCGAACTGGCGCGCCGCGGGGCCACGATCGTCATGGCCGTGCGCGACATCCGCAAGGGCGAGACCGCCGCCCGGACCATGGCCGGCCAGGTCGAGGTGCGTGAACTCGACCTACAGGACCTGTCGTCGGTGCGCCGGTTCGCCGACGGGGTGGGCACCGCCGACGTGCTGATCAACAACGCCGGCATCATGGCGGCCCCGTTCTCCTTGACCGTCGACGGCTTCGAGAGCCAGATCGGCACCAACCACCTGGGCCATTTCGCACTGACGAACCTGCTGCTGCCCAAGCTGAGCGACCGGGTGGTGACCGTGTCGTCGATGGCGCACTGGCCGGGACGCATCAGGCTCGACGACCTGAACTGGCAGGCGCGCCGGTACTCGCCGTGGCTGGCCTACAGCCAGTCCAAGCTCGCCAATCTGCTGTTCACCAGCGAGTTACAGCGACGCCTGGCCGCGGCCGGATCCCCGCTGCGCGCGATCGCGGTCCATCCCGGCTACTCGCACACCAACCTGCAGGGCGCCTCGGGCCGCAAGTTGGGTGACGCGCTGATGTCGGCCGCGACCCGGGTGGTCGCCACCGACGCCGATTTCGGCGCGCGGCAGACCCTGTACGCGGCGTCGCAGGATTTGCCCGGCGACACCTTCGTCGGCCCGCGATTCGGCTATCTGGGCCGCACCCAACCGGTGGGGCGGAGCCGGCGGGCCAAGGACGCGGCCATGGCCGCCGAGCTGTGGGCGCTGTCCGAGCAGCTCACGAAGACGCAATTCCCCCTCTGAAGTCACATGGGTCACGCTGGCCCCAGGTGTCCCTGGCCGAGGGGATGGGCCTTTTGCCCACCTCCGAGCGACAACCGCGGCCGCCCGGCGCGCAACCCGGCGGGCGGACCCGGCGACACCCGGTGCGCAACCCTTACCGCACCCGGCGCGCAATCCCGGCGTCGGCCGGCGCGCAACCCTTACCGCACCCGGCGCGCAATCCCGGCGTCGGCCGGCGCGCAACCCCGGCGGCACCGCGCCTCGCCGTCCGCAGCGCGCCTCGCCGTCCGCACCGCGCCTCGCCGTCCGAACCGCGCCTCGCCGTCCGCGCGGCGCCCCTTTGTCGCTCGGAGGTGGGCACTTGCAACATCTCCCGGAGGAGCGACGGGAGTGACAGGAGTGACAAGCGTGGCGTCCGCGCCCGACCACGCCCTCCGCGCCGGGCGCCGAGACCACGCCCGGCGCCGAATTTCCCCTCTGAGGTGCACATGCGATAACCTGACCGGGCGTCACGGCGAGGGTAGCTGGCTGGCCAGCACCGTTATCGACGGAGACCGACGATCTGTCGCGAACCTGGCCGTGCCCCGAACCACCGAGCACACACAGGAGCGACACGATGGCTGCCAAAACCCTCAACCAGCTCAAGGTCACGGTGCGCGCCGAGACCGGCAAGGGTGCGTCCCGGCGAGCACGCCGCGACGGCAAGATCCCGGCCGTCCTCTACGGCCACGGCGCCGACCCTCAGCACCTCGAACTGCCCGGCCATGACTTCGCGGCCGTGCTGCGGCACGCCGGCACCAACGCGGTGCTGACCCTCGACATCGAGGGCAAGGAGCAGCTGGCGCTGACCAAGTCGCTCGACATCCACCCCATCCGCCGCACCATTCAGCACGCCGACCTGCTGGTCGTGCGGCGCGGCGAGAAGGTCGTCGTCGAAGTCCGCGTCGTCATCGAGGGCGACGCCGCGCCCGGCACGCTGGTGACCCAGGAAACCAGCACCATCGAGGTCGAGGCCGACGCCATGTCGATCCCCGAGCAGCTGACGGTGTCGGTCGAGGACACCGAGCCCGGCACCCAGTTCACCGCCGGACAGATCTCCCTACCCAAGGGCGTCAACCTGATCTCCGACCCGGAAATGCTTGTGGTCAACGTGGTTAACGCGCCGACGGCCGAGGAGCTGGCCGAAGAGGGCGCGGGCGAGGTCACCGAGGAGGCCGCGCCGGCCGAGGGCGAAGCCGAAGAGGCCGGCGAAGAAGAGGCCTCCGAAGCCGAGTCCGAGTAGGCGGATCGCAACATGGCCGAGCCGTTGCTGGTGGTCGGCCTGGGCAATCCCGGAGACAACTACGCCCGCACCCGACACAATGTCGGGTTCATGGTTGCCGACCTGCTCGCGGCGCGGATGGGTTCGAAGTTCAAGGCGCACAAGCGTTCCGGCGCCGAAATCGTCAGCGGCCGCCTCGTCGGACACTCGGTGGTGGTGGCCAAGCCGCGCTGCTACATGAACGAATCCGGCCGCCAGGTCGGCCCGCTGGCGAAGTTCTACTCGGTGACGCCGGGCGACATCATCGTCATCCACGACGATCTCGACTTGGACTTTGGCCGCATCCGGCTCAAGATCGGCGGCGGCGAAGGCGGCCACAACGGGCTGCGTTCGTTGGCTAACGCCCTGGGCAGCAAGGACTTTCAGCGGGTCCGCATCGGCATCGGCCGTCCGCCGGGACGCAAAGATCCGGCGGCGTTCGTGCTGGAAAACTTCAATGCCGCCGAGCGCACCGAAGTCCCCACGATCTGCGAACAGGCCGCGGACGCAACCGAATTGCTGATCGAACTGGGGTTAGAGCCCGCGCAGAACCGCGTCCACGCCTGGTAAGCGCAAAACCCTAGGTGACCAGGGTGACCGAGTTGGATCGCCGCAACTTGCCCGACGGCGTCTTCGGAATGGTCCCGGGACCGAGCACCACCACGTTGCGCGGCCGCACGTCGACCTCCGCCACCACCTCGCGGGCGACCTGGTGCTCGATGCGACGCACCTCGGCCTGGTCCTGGAAAGCGTTGGACTCCACGGCCACGGCGAACGTCTCGCGGGAGTGGCCGGCGTCCAGGCGCACCGCGACGGCGCAGCCGGGCCGCACCCCCTCGACGCGGCAGGCGGCGCGCTCGATGTCGGTCGGATAGATGTTGCGGCCGGCCATGATGATGACGTCCTTGACGCGGCCGCACACCACCACGTGGCCCTCCTCGGTCAGGTAGCCGAGGTCGCCGGTGTCATACCAGCCGTTCTCGTCCTGGGCCGAGATGAAGCCGCCCATGGTCAGGTAGCCGGGCGTCAGCGACTCGCCGCGCAGCTCGATCACGCCGACCCCGCGGGGCGGCATCACATCGCCGTTCTCGTCGATGATGCGCGCCTCGAGATCCTGCAGCAACGGACCGAGCGTGGCCAGCCTGCGGGTGTTGCCCTTGGTGGCGGGCACGGCACGACGCAGGGCGGCCAGCAGGTCGGCGTCGACCTCGTCGACGACCAGACCGGCGTTGCACTCCGAAAACGACACGGCCAGTGTGGTTTCGGCCATGCCGTAGGCCGGCAGGATCGCCGACGCATTCAGGCCGAACGGCTTGCCGGCATCGAGCAGGTCCTCGACGTCGGCGGGTTCGACGGGCTCGGCGCCGGACAGCGCGAAGCGCAGCGTCGACAGGTCGAAATCGCCGGGCTTGGCCTGCCGGCGCAGCCGCTTGGCCAGCAGCGCGTAGGCGAAGTTGGGCGCCGCGGTCATGGTGCCCTTGTACTTGTCGATGAGCTTGGCCCACAGCAGCGTGTCGCGCAGGAAGTCCATCGGGGTGACCTTGACCAGCTCGGCGCCGAAGTACATCGGGATGGTGAGGAAGCCGACCATGCCCATGTCGTGGAAGCAGGGCAGCCAGCTCACCATGACGTCCTTGTCGACGTCGTACTGGGCGCCGATGAACATCGCCTCGGCGTTGGAGTAGATGTTGCGGTGGGTGATCTGCACCGCCTTGGGGGAACCGGTCGAGCCGGACGTCAGCTGCATCAGCGCCAGCGCGTCCTCGCCGACCTCGACGGGGTCGATCGGCTCCGCCGTGAGCAGGTCGGCCACCGTGACGACCTTGATGCCCTTCTCCTCGAGCACCGGGATGGCCACCAGGAACGGCTCCGACACGACGACGGCCTTCGCCTCGATCATGCCGATGACGTTCATGGTGTCCTCGGCCCACACGGCCAGGTCGGTGCGCGGTGTGGGCTGGTGCAGCATGGTCAGGCTGGCGCCGCGCATCCACAGGCCCTGCGCCGTCGGCGCGATCTCCACCGGGAAGCCGGCGAGCACGCCGACCGCGTCGCCGGGCCCGATGCCCGCGGCGGCCAGGCCACCCGCGATACGACGCGCGCGCTCGTGGACCTCGCCCCAGGTGTGGCGGACTGGTTCGTGGGGTTCACCGGTAACCATGCCCGTCGTCACGGACCGGGCATTGCGGTACATCTTCTCGGTAAACCTGCTCACAAAAACCTCCTCGGTTCCAGCCCTCGTCCCAACGCCCGAAATCTCATATTCCGCCCGCTGGGTAATACTTCGCTGCAAGCACGCAAACACGGTTGGGCGGCGGTTAGGTCTCGGATCGGTGATGCGCCCCCGCCCGCCGCACCAGGGCGGCGGCCGGTCGCCCGGCATGCGTGAAACAGGCCCGACAAACCTTGTCGGGCCGTATGCATTAATCGCCCGCCGGCGCGCCCGGCGGACGATGGAATTAAGTGATCTTGCTCAACGCTTCCCGTCACCGCGCATTATCTTAAGCTCCTCTTAGGGAAGCGCAAAACTAATGCGCAAAATGGGAAAATATTCACACCTCGGTGGGCGCGGGGACCACCCGCGCCCCGACCACCGGCCCGCTGGCGACCCGCACCGTGCGGCACACCCCCGCTCCGGACACCTCGGTGCCGACGTCGACCGCCGCGGTGGCCGAGGGGCACAAGAAGGCACACGTCGGGCCCGAGCCGGAGACGATGCCCGCCAGCGCGCCGGCGTCCACGCCGGCCCGCAACGTGCGCCGTAGACCGGGATTCAGACTGACCGCGGCCGCCTGCATCTCGTTGCCCAGCAGCGGGGCCAGCTGCTCGGCATCGCCGGCGGCCAGGGCGGCCAGCACCGGCCCGGGCGCGGGCAGCCGCGGCGGGTCCCCCGCCTCCCGGAGCCGGTCCAGTTCGGTGAAGACCGCCGGCGTGAGCAGCTCGCTGTCGGCGAACGCCAAAACCCAGTGGAAGGTGTTGCGCGACAACACCGTCGCCAGCTCCTCACCCCGCCCGGTGCCCAACGCGGTGCCGCCGTGCAGCGCGAACGGCACGTCGCTGCCCAGCCGCGCGGCGAGCATGCGCAGGTCGCGGCGAGGCACGTTGAGTTCCCACAGGGAGTTCATGGCGACCAGCACCGCCGCCGCGTCGGCGCTGCCGCCGGCCATGCCGCCGGCCACCGGTATCGACTTGTCGATCATGATCGACACGTCCGGTGCCCGGCCGACGTGTTCGGCCATCAGTTCCGCCGCCTGCCAGGCGAGGTTGCGTTCATCGGTGGGCAGTTTGTCGGCGCCCTCGCCGACGATCTGGAGCGAGAGCACATCGGCATTGCGCACGGTCACCTCGTCGAGCAGCGAGACGGCCTGGAATATCGTCGTCAGCTCGTGATAGCCGTCCTCGCGGCGGTCACCGACCGCCAGGTAGAGGTTGACTTTTCCGGGCACCCGAACGGTGACCGACCCGGTGGGCACCCAAGCCGCAGCGGTATTGCCGTCAGACGCGGACACCGCAGCAGACTATCGCTGCGACCGGCCGAGCACGTAGCGGCGCCCGGACTTTCGGCGTTCAGCCGGCCGAGGTGGTGTGGGGGCTCGTCGCGGCGGCGCTGTGGGAGCGATCGGCGGAGCGCTGCAACAACCGCACGAAGTCGTCGATGGAGAGCGTCTCGCCGCGGCGCGCGGGATCGATGCTGGCAGCCAGCAACCGATCCGCCGACTCGTTGCCCGAGCCGGCCCAGTCCAGGAACGCGTTGCGACACGTCTTGCGGCGCTGAGCGAAGGCGATGTCCACCAGCTCGAACACCTGACGCCGGAACGCGTCGGCGGTGGGCCACGGCGAGGTCGCGTACCGGTCGATGCGAACCAGTCCGGAGTAGACGCGGGGAATCGGCCAGAACACGGTCGGCGAGACCGTGCCGCAACGGCGAACCGTGCCGAAGAAGCGAACCTTCACGCTGGGCACGCCGTACTCCTTGCCGCCGGGTTCGGCGGCAAGGCGTTCGGCGACCTCGGCCTGCACCATGACCGTCACGACCCGAATGGACGGGAACTCGGCGAGCAGGTGCAACAGCGCCGGGACCGCGACGTTGTAGGGCAGGTTCGCGACCACGGCGGTCGGCTGGACGTCCAGTTCGTCACGGCGAAGGGTCAAGATATCGCGGTTGAGCACGCTCAGGCGCTGGATTTCGCTGTGCGAGTGTTCGGCGACGGTGTCCGGCAATCGTTCGGCCAGCACCGGATCGATTTCGACGGCGGTGACGGGGGCGCCCCGGTCCAGCAGCGCGAGCGTCAACGAACCGAGGCCGGGGCCCACTTCCAGGACGTGGTCGGACCGACCGATCCCGGAGGTCGACACCACTCGGCGCACCGTGTTGGCGTCGTGGACGAAATTCTGGCCGAGCGATTTCCGTGGCCGAAACTCAAGTTCTTTGGCCAGCCGCCTGATCTCCGTGCGCCCGAGTAGCCGGATGGTCAGCGCGCACCAGCTCTTCCGCTGCACACTGGCCACGCACCCCAACCCTGGCGCTCTCGGGTCACCTCGGCGACGGTGATCTGCTCCTCGCGGGTGGCGAGGTCGGCGCGGGCGGCGAACCGCAACCCGCCGTTGCGCTCCCACGTGCCCTGGTCGAACTGCACACCGCCGTAATACCCGTTGCCGGTGTTGATCGCCCAGTTTCCGCCGGCCTCACAACCGGCGATCGCATCCCAGATGGAGCCGTCGCTGATCGGCGGCACCTCGGTGCCGGGCTTGGTGCCGACTCGTACCACCGATTCGCGGGCGGGCGTGATCACCGTGTTGGCGATCGGCAGGCGGCCGGTCTCGACCCCGTTGACGGTGGCCACCGAGAAGGTGACGTCCTGCGTGCCGGGGCTACCCGGGTCCTCGACCACCTGGCGGCTCATGTTCATTTCCGGATCTTCGATCCGGCGGGCGTTGGGCGGCAACGGGATCCGCTCGGTGACCTGCTGGATCCGGTTGCGGGTCACCTGGACTTCCATTCCGTCGACGATCGGCGTCGTCGCGGCGGGCACCACCTGGTCGCTCTCGAGCAGCGGCGCGCCGGCGGCGCTGAGCAGACCGGCGACGTTCGGGGCCGCCAGATGTACCGTGCGCACGGCGCCGCCGTCGTTGATGCGGACCGTCTTCGCGCTGACGACAGGCAGCGCCATCCCGGCCAGCGGGACGCGGCTACCGCGGTTGGCCGCGGCGGGGGCGGTGTCGGTCATCGCCAACTGGGCCAGCGCCTCGTCGACGGTGGACGCCGTGGTCCACACCTGCTTGGTGTCATGGCCGTCCAGCGAGATCTGCAACGGGCGGCTGCGCCGGAGCACGATCTTGCCGGCGTCGTGAACCGCGACATCGGCGGCGGGGTACAAATCGTCACGGTCGTCGATGACGAAGCCGTTCTCCTCGACGACGTCGATGACCCGCGACTTCATGGTCTTCACCTGCATGGCGACACCGTCGACGGTCAACGTCACCGTCTTGCACACCGAGATCGCATATCCGCCCGCGAATGCCAGGACTACCAGCAGCCCTCCGACCACGAGACGCAACATCGGCGAAGGATTCTGATGAAGTTTTGTCAATACACTCAACGCGCGCTACCCAACCCTCAGCAACCACTCATTTAGCAGCAGGTCATAAATTAAGGGCCCGCAGGCCCATACCGTTCGATCACAAGACGGTAACGAACTGGCCAATGTTGGGCAACTCTGGCGCGGCTGCGACACGGCGTGTCAACGGAATCGCCAGGTCAGTCGCCTCAATCGGCGGCCAATCCGTACACCCGTCGAGCGTTACTCGTCGTGACGTGAGCCAGCTCCTCGGGGCGACGATCCACCAGTTCGGCGATCGCCCGAACAGTATAAGGAAGGCAATACGGCTCATTGGCCGCCCCTCGGTAAGGATGCGGTGTCAAAAAAGGGGCATCGGTTTCCACCAGCAGCTGCTCCGGCGGAATCAACGGGACGGCCTCGCGCAGGGCGCGCGCGTTGCGGAAGCTGGCGGTGCCCGACAGACTCAGCAGCCATCCGGCGTCCACGCAGCGCCGCGCCATGGCGGCGTCCGAGGAAAAGCAGTGGAAGATCACGACGTCCGGGGCGCCCTCGGCGGCGAGCACGTCGAGCACCTCGGCGTCGGCCTCCCGATTGTGGATCATCAGCGGTTTGCCGCACCGCTTCGCCAGATCGATGTGCCAGGCGAAGGCCTCCCGCTGCACGGCGGGCTCGGCACAGCCGTCCAGCCGCCCGGGCCAATACATGTCCATGCCGGTCTCGCCGACCGCCACCACCCGGGGGTGGGCCACCAGGCGCTCGATCTCGGCGCGGGCGGCCTCGGTGAGCGCGTCGGCGCGGGTCGGGTGCAAGGCCGCTGCGGCATAAACCCGCCGGTCCCATTCGGCGGCGCGGGTGACCCAGCCCGCCGACTCCAGGTCGTCGGCGATGGTGACGACCGCACCGACCCCGACCGCCGCCGCGCGGTCGACGATGGCCCGCACTCCCTCGGCGTCGGTGGCGCCGCACGCGTCGAGGTGGGTGTGCGCATCCACGAGCGGGCTCAAGGGCTCGGGAGCCGGGGGCGGCTGGCGTTTGGAACTCACGCGCACACAATAGGGTGAACTGCGATGAGGCCGTATTACGTCACCACCGCAATCACCTATCCGAACGGCGATCCGCACATCGGGCACGCGTACGAATACGTCGCGACCGACGCGATCGCCCGGTTCAAGCGGCTTGACGGGTTCGACGTGCGGTTTCTGACCGGCACCGACGAGCACGGCCTCAAGATGGTGGAGACGGCGGCCGCCGAGGGCATCGGCACGGCCGAGCTGGCCCGCCGCAATTCGGATATGTTCCAGCGCCTGCAGGAGCGGTTGAACATCTCCTTCGACCGCTTCATTCGGACCACTGACCCCGACCACCACGAGGCGTCCAAAGAGATCTGGCGCCGGATGGCCGCCGCCGGCGACATCTACCTGGACACCTACTCGGGCTGGTACTCGGTGCGCGACGAACGGTTTTTCGTCGAATCGGAAACCAGACTCCTCGACGACGGGACCCGGGTGGCGGTGGAAACCGGCGCCCCGGTGACCTGGACCGAGGAACAGACCTACTTCTTCCGGCTCTCGGCGTATGCCGACAAGCTGCTGGCCCACTACGAGGCGAACCCGGACTTCATCGCGCCCGAGGTGCGCCGCAACGAGGTCGTCAGTTTCGTGGCGGGCGGCTTGCGCGACCTGTCCATCTCGCGCACCTCGTTCGACTGGGGCGTGCAGGTGCCCGAGCATCCCGACCACGTGATGTACGTCTGGGTCGACGCGCTGACCAACTACCTGACCGGGGTGGGCTACCCGGACACCGACTCGGAGATGTTCCGCCGCTACTGGCCGGCCGACCTGCACATGATCGGCAAGGACATCATCCGGTTTCACACCGTGTACTGGCCGGCGTTTCTGATGTCGGCCGGAATCGAGTTGCCGCGAAGGGTTTTCGCGCACGGCTTCCTGCTCAACCGCGGCGAGAAGATGAGCAAGTCGGTGGGCAACGTCGTCGACCCGGTCGCCCTGATCGAGGAGTTCGGCGTGGACCAGGTGCGTTATTTCCTGTTGCGGGAGGTCCCGTTCGGCCAGGACGGCAGCTTCAGCGAAGAGGCCATCATCACCCGGATCAACACCGACCTGGCCAACGAACTGGGCAACCTGGCCCAGCGGTCGCTGTCGATGATCGCCAAGAACCTGGGCGGCGTGCTGCCCGAACCCGGTGAGTTCACCGCCGCCGACACCGAACTGCTGGCGACGGCCGACGGCCTGTTGGAGCGGCTGCGGGCCAGCTTCGAATCACAGGCGATGCACCTGGCGCTGGAAGCGATCTGGCTGATGCTCGGCGAGGCCAACAGATACTTTTCGGCGCAGCAGCCGTGGGTCTTGCGCAAGAGCGAGTCGGAGGCCGATCAGCAGCGGTTCCGCACGGTCTTGTACGTCACCTGCGAGGCGGTTCGCATCGCGGCGCTGCTGGTTCAGCCCGTCATGCCCGAATCGGCCGGCACGCTGCTCGATCTGCTGGGGCAGGCGCAAGACCAGCGAACATTTGCCGCCCTCGGCGCGCGGCTGACTCCCGGCACGGTGCTGCCGCCCCCGACGGGCGTGTTCCCCCGCTACCAGAACGACTAGGCGAGGCGAACGCGGACGGTGACGCGCCCGTTGGCGTCCCTGTGTGCGATCGCATGTCCGGTCCGTTCGGCGCCGTCGAGCGTCAGCGACATCGGGGCGCCGTCGCCGACAAAGTTGCGCCACCACGTCTTGGCTTCGGGCATGTTCGCGGCGATCTCGATATCGTCGCCGCGGCGGCGGTAGGCCACCGGAATCGAAAACGTGCGCCCGGAACGTCGACCCGTGTAGGTGACGAGCGTGATGCTGCGCCTGAGGCCGGCGCCGAAGCGCGGCGAGGCCGCCATGGCCGCGACCGGTTTGTTCAACACTGGTGCCGCGCGCATCAACAGCCGTCCGATGTTCTTGCCCATGGTCATTGTCTCGATATCCCTTCGGAGTTCAGATCACTAGCGCCAGGCACAATCCGGCGACCGCCAGGCCCTGCAGGGTGGCCCTGGTTGTGATCACCTTGTCCCAGTTACGTTGCAGCGCTCGAACATTCGTCGACAGCTCGGGCCGATCGACCGCGGCGATGAGTTGGTGGTTGATCGGCGCGCTCACTCGTAGGTAGAGCAACAGCCACACCAGCAGCATGCCGACGGAGGCGCCGGCGGCACCGGCTTGCGTCCAGTGGCCGGACACCGCGGCGAATACCGCGCTGAGCGCCGCGGCCACCAGGCCGAGGACCCCGGGCACCGGCATCCGGCGGTCTCCGTAGCGATGGATGTTGCCCATCACCGCGAGCATGGCGCGGTCGTCGACGCGGGCCAGCGCGGGCCGCTGCACCACCGCGCAGAACACGTCGGTGCCGTAGACCACCGCGGTACCCAGCACCGCGATGACCGCGAACAGCGTGGCGATCATGATGCGCACTCCTCGTCTGCAGGTGTTAGCGATGCTAACCCTATGAGCCGATCGTGTCAATAGCGTCGCTAGCTTCTATATCGGCGCTAGCATGAGTGGATGGCCATCGAAGACCGCCGGGCACGCGAACGCGCCGCCCGGCGCCGGCTGATCACCGCCACCGCGCGCAAGCTGGCCGAGGAAGAGGGCTGGGACGCCGTCACCACCCGGCGGCTGTCCGCCGAGATCGAATACAGCCAGCCGGTGCTCTACAAACACTTCTCGGGCATGGAGGACATCACCGCATCGGTGGCGGTCGAGGGATTCGGCGAACTCGCGGACGCGCTGCGCACCGCGCGCCGCGGCGCCACCGACGGCCGGGACGCCCTGGCGCGGGTCGCCCACGCCTTCGTCGCGTTCGCTCGTGACAACCCCGCGCTCTTCGATGCGATGTTCACCCGCGCGACAACGCTGCCGTTCGCCGCCGCGGAAACCCCCGCCGAGCTGACGGCGGCCTTCGCCGAGCTGCGCACCGCGGTGGACATGGTCGCGGGCGCCCGGGATGCCGACACGCTGACGGAGGTGCTGTGGGCGGCCCTGCACGGGCTGGTCACCCTCGACCGCAGCGGCCGGCTACGTCCGAACCACCACGGCGCCCGCGTCGACATCCTGATCAGCGGGTTCTGCGACGCCGCCGCCCCGGCGACGTGAGCGTTCAAAGAGCCGAACAATTCGGTTGCGGATCAAGCGACTTCAACCACGCCGCCGAATCCCTTTCGGGGAAAGCCCCCAACATATCCTCTGCTATAGCCCATAATCGGGCTGTGGAACGACGCCAGAACCGGCAACAGAGCCAATCGCCGATGACGACCTTGAAGGAGCTGCCCGCACTGGTGGTGCTGGAGCGGATCCCGGTTCCGGTGCTGGCCATCGGCGACGACGGCAGTATTTTGTTCGCCAACACCGCGTTTGCCGACATGATGGGTTACGAGCCGGAGGAAACGCTGTCGCTGCGGTTCGAACAGATCTTCCATCAGGCCCCGGCGTCGGAATCGCTGCTGGCGACCGTCCATGCTCTCGCGAACATGGTCGTCGAGCTGGCACACAAGGACGGCTCGGTCGTGCGCGCCATGATGAGCAAGTCCGCGGTGCGACGGGTGGATGACCAGTTCGCCCTCGCCGCGTTCCAGGACCTGACCGAGCAGCTCTGGGAGGAAGCGCGCTAGCGGGTGCCCTCAGCGGCGCGAAGCGGAGTCAATCGCTATCGGCGCGCAAGCGGAGTCAAACACTATCGGCGCCGCCATGATTCGCGCCTGACGCGCCACAGGATCACCCCTGCCCCGACGATGGCCACGGCGACCCAACCCGCGCCGAACCACCATAGCCAGTCGAGATCCGAATGGCTTCCGGATCCCGCGGCGGCCGCGCCGGCCGGCAATGGCGGATGATCGACGGTCACCGGTTCTTGTCCGGGTACAGACACCACCGCAACGCCTTTGAGTCGCTGCCAGTGCTTGTTGTCATCGCCCTTGAGCCACCGGATCAGCTCGTCAAGCTGTCCGGGCGCCCCGTTGGACGTCGCGATCAGCAGTGTGCGCCCGCGGTTGAAAACCGTTTGGAGAGAGGCGAATCGCAGCATCGGGTCCAGCGTGAGCTTGGTGGGCTTGTCGCCGGACCCGACGGCGTTGACGGTGATCGGCCCGCTGGGCCCGGCTGCCACGGGGAGCGTCACGTCGGACTGATTCCAGCCGTCGGCGGAAATCAGCAGGGCGGGATTCGAGGAATCCACCGCTTGCTTGACGCCGGTGACGGTGGTGTCGATCGGTAACGCGCTCATTCGCTGCAGACCCACCAGGATGTCGAGTGCGCGCATCGTGTCGATCAACGAGTGCTCCGCGATGCCCACCTGCACGCGGGGCATCAGTGTCTGCGGCACCGACTGAAGGCCGTCCGGGGTCGGCGGCGCGGCGCCACTGCTCTGAATGGTGCTGTCGCCGTTGATGTTCAACGTCAATAACTGGTTGCCCGGCCCGGCGGTGTAAAAGTCGCCGCAATGCCCGACGTTGCTCGCGACGTCGAGCACCAATTCGATGTTGGTGTAGCGCTGCAGCAGCCGATCCGGCACGTCGATCCAGCGGTCGATGCTGCCCTGCCCATCGGTGGGCCAGTGATCGATGGTCTCGGGACCGATCGTGACGGCAATCCGGCCGGCGATGTTGTTCGGCGTCGGCGTATAGGAACCCAGCAGATGCACGCGCACCCCGCGGATCGACCTGCCAAATCGGGTCTGGTCCACTCCGATCGACACCCGCGGTTGCAGGGAAGTCGCGTTGATGAAGGGGCGCCCCAGTTCGCGCAGCGTGGCGGTGTCTGCGGGTAGTTGCACCTTGGGCTTCAGCGATTCCACCGCGGCCCTGGAGGAAAACGCCAGCTCCGACAGGTCGCTGAACAGCACGGCCGTGTTCGATTCGTCCGTTTGGCCCAGCGCCCCGGAGACGAGAAGCCACGGCACACCGGTCGCGCCCTGCAGCGAAAGGCCGTTATCCGGGCCCTCTTTGACGACGACCTGGCGTTCCAGCGGCGCCGGCGGCGTCGGCGGCGCCGCCTGTCCTTCCTGTAGCGGGACCACGACGATCTCGGGAGCCTGTTTGCCGTAATGCGACGCCGTGGAGGTGGCCAGTCGGATTGCCGTGTCGGACTCGGCAGTTGACGGCGATTGCGGCAGATAGATGGTCAGCTTTCGCAGCACCGGCGGCAAGAAATGAGCCACGGTGGTGGGCGGCAGCTCGGCCCCGGTGTAGGTGACCGTTCCGTTGGCGAGCCGAAGCGGGCTTTCCGGGTACAAGCAAAATCCGTCCAGCGGCACCAGGTACGTACGCACCGTCACGCTCAGAAAGTTGTCGATGAGCTCCGCTCCGGTGAGCGGAATGACGATCGGGGCTTGATCGGTGGTCGGTAGGTTCACCCGAGCGATGGTGCGATCGCCTTGCGTCACGGTGATCAACCCCGACCGCAGATTGATCGGCAGTTCGACGGTCGCGTTCAGAGCTGTCGGGGTCAGCCCGTGCAGCACCGGCAGAGTCAGCGGCACGTTGTTGGTCAGGCCCCAGAATTCCAGGGTGGAGGAAGACCCAAGGTCCGCCAGCGTCAGTGTCGTCGTCGAGTCCGTCGCGGTGACCGGATCGGCGGGCGTACCCCACGACGCCGCCGGAGCATTTATCACCAGGAAACCGACGACACCGGCGAGTGCGATTGCACGGCCGAGAGCTTTCCGGAACATCACCGGAACAGTATGCATTGTTGAAAGCGCTTCAACCCCAATAACGGAAACGCCGTTGCGGCGAACGCGAAAACGTGTCCCGCAACGGCTCTCACCGAAAGCTAATCGGCTTCGGTTTCCCCGGCGGCGTCGTCGTCCGAAGCCTCGGCGGCGGTATGGCGCATCACTTCGCGGCGCAGAAATTGCTGGAAGTAGGGCAGCGACGCTTCCGCGACAACGCCGGGCAGCAGGAGTTCCCAGAGCTGATGCAACCGCGCGAAGGGGTCACCGGTGACGTCCCCGATCCTGCCGTGGCTGGATATCGCGGTCGCGATCAACCGCGTCCCGGATATGGCGCCCACGATCGACGCGCTGAGCACGTCGGGGTCGATGTCGCTCCGAAGGTCGCCTTCCTTGGCCGCGCGGCGCGCCTCCTGGGCCGTCTCCAACACCAAGTTGGCGTAGAAGCGCGAGGCGGCCCCGTTGAATCCGCTTAATGCCGTGGCCAATTGCGCGGCCGCTCGGGCCATTTTGTCGGAGCCCAACACGTCGACGATCGTGAATGAGCCGTGCACAATGTTTTCCAGCCCCGGCGACGACGACTTGCAGACATTTCGGTACGCGCTGAGGATCGCGTCCGACCCTTCCTCGATGATGTTCGAGGCCAACGATTCTTTCGAATCAAAGTGGTGATAGAGGGCGCCTTTGGTCATGCCCGTCCGCTCGATGATCGTGCTCCACCCGGCGGCCGCATACCCGACCTCGCCGAAGACTTCGATCGCGGCGTCGAGGATTTTTTGCCGAGTGGCTTCAGACCGAACCTGGCGCGGCATTACCGCTGCACCTTTGCAGTCTCGTCGGATCCGCAGATCGCTCGCCCGTCGTTTTTACTGCGCGTCGTCATCGGTGGAACTGGTGTTGATGGCGAGCGTCGCACGCCGCCTGAGGAATTGGCGGAAGTAGTCGATTCGGTCCGGTTGAAGTATCCCGGTGAGCAGCAAGGACCAGCACTTTTCCAAGTCGCCCAGGAACCGTTCCGGGTCGTCCAGGTTGCTGGTCTTTCGCAGTCCCATGTGCAGGGACACCATCATGCGGCCGATGTCCTGCGGGTCGCATTGTTCATTGATGTCGCCCTCGGCCATGGCCTGCTCGGCGACTTTGCCCAGGTTTTTGATCCAGCGGTCGAACAACTTTTCCTGCATCCCGTCGGGCAGGCCGACCGACTCCATCAGGTTCAGTCCCGACCTGACGAGGTCAATCTTGATGTCCCGGACGGCGATCAGATACGAGAAGTCGATGAGCGTCTCGAGGCCCGAGAGCCCCCGCGTCAGCAGGTCACGCACGCCGGCCGCGCCGTCCTCGACCTGGCTTTCGATGATCGCGACCGCCAGCGCGTGCTTCGACTTGAAGTGGAAATACATTGCGCCCTTGGTCAGTTCGGCCTCGGCGAGAATGTCGTCGAGCCCGACGTCGTGGTAGGGCCTACGGGCGAACTGGTGCGACGCGGCCCGCAGAATCTGTTGCCGGGTCGCGTCGGCGCGTCCGTCAGTCGAATGTGTCGTCATCGCAATCGAGAAATCAGTTCTTGGCGGCCGGGACCGTGCGGCAAGCCGTGGCATCGAGGCTGACGCCGCGGGCGGCATCGCCCACCCTTGCGTCGACCGACGCCTTGCTCAAGCAGGGCACACACACCTCGGTTCTTCACAGATTGAGAGCGAACACGCCGCTCAAGATTTCTAGCCCACTTCTGAGGTTAGCAGTCATACGGCTGTCCCGGTTGACGCTCCTGTAAATACTTGAGGTTTATGTCACAGCGTGTTGTCAAACCTATAGTATGTTTTATACGCTATTGTGCGTACGTCAGTCTGATTTGGCCCGCGGACCGTCTCGACCGTCCGTATCGCACGAAGGAGAACGCACATGTCCCCTCTCACCACGCCTTATTCGGGCCGCGTGGTGGGAGGGGGCATGGACGCCGCGCGCACGCCCTCGTCGGTCCTGGGCCCCAAAAGCGTGCGCGACCGGGGACTAACGGCCTTTAGCGAGGGACCAATGACCCGTAGCCCTCGAACGGGCCTATTTCCATACTTGAGGTATGAACTTGGCGGCTTTATTGGTCTCGGAGCATGCGACGTGAGCGCTTTCGCCGGATCCGCGACGCGATCCGCTGACGGGAGGGCCGTCAAGTGATCGATTTCGGAGCGCTTCCCCCGGAGGTCAACTCCGCGCGGATGTACGCCGGCCCCGGCCCCTTCTCGCTGATGGCCGCGGCGGTGGCCTGGGACGCTTTGGCCGCCGAACTGCACGCCGCGGCGAGTTGCTACCGCTCGGTGATCGCCGGGTTGACCACCGGACGCTGGCTGGGCCCGTCGTCGCTGACCATGGCGTCGGCGTACGCGCCATACATGGCGTGGATGGCCGGCGCCGGAGCGCGAGCCGCGGAGACGGCCGGTCAAGCCAGACTCGCCGTGGAGGTTTTCGAGGCCGCCTTCGCGATGACCGTCCCGCCGCCCGCGGTCGCGGCCAACCGGGCGCAGCTCGCGACGCTGGTCGCGACCAACTTCTTCGGGCAGAACACCGCCGCCATCGCGGCCACCGAGGCCGAATACGGCGAGATGTGGGCGCAGGACGCCGCGGCGATGTATGCGTACGCCGCGGGTTCGGCGGCCGCGTGCGAGGTGACACCGTTCACCCCGGCGCCGAACGTGACCAACGAGAGTGGGGTGGCCCAGCAGGCCGCCGCGGTCGGGAAGGCCACCTCGGAGACGGAGCAGGCGAACCTGGCGAATGTGGTGTCCAAGGTGCCCAACTCGTTGCACCAGCTGTCCTCGCCGATGAAAACCGGGACCACCCTCCTCAGCGACGTCGTCACCGATACCAGTTCTGGCGCCGGGGATGCCATTACCGGCGCTGGGGCCGGCGCAGGCGATGCGGCCAATTCGTCGATCATGACCGGCCTCGCGTCGGGCATCCCCGGCGCCATCCCCAGCGCATTCTCGGCGGCGGCGACCCCCCTCTACGGCATGTCCTCCATCCTCGGCATAGCCCAGACCGCGCAGGGCTTGGCAAAAGCCGCCGGCGACGGCGTCATGGCCGCTGCCTCGGGGGCGGCGAGTGCGGCCAGTTCGGGTGCCGGAGCGCTCGGATCGATCGGATCGCTCGGATCCGGCATCTTCGGCAGCCTCGGCAAGGCGGCCATGCTGGGTCCGTTGGCGGTGCCGGCGAGCTGGACCAGCGTGATTCCAGCCGCCCACAGCGCCGTGTCGGCGCTACCCGCGATCAACCTCGCCGGCGCCAACGTGCCGCCCAGCGTCATGGGCTCGCTGCCCCGTCTCGCGGCCGCCTCGGGCAAGAACCTCGGGCCACGTTACGGCGTGATCCCGACCGTGATGACACGCCCGCTGTCCGCCGGATACGCGTAGGCCATGCCATGAGCGGACAGGTTTTTTTAAAAGGCCCGGTGCAGGAGAAGGAGCGGTAAGTGAAGTACACGCCCACCAAGGTCGCCGGGGTGACAATCATCGACTTCGAACTCAACCACGACCATCGCGGGTTCTCCTCACGTTCGTTCTCCGCCCGTGACTTCGCCAACCATGGGCTGGATTTCGAAGTCGCGCAGACGAATATCTACTTCAACTACACCCGCGGCACCGTGCGTGGCCTGTACCGCCGGGTGCCGCCGCACGCCGAGGCGAAACTGGTCCGTTGCACGCGCGGTGCCATCGCCGCCGTCGCGGTCGACGTCCGCCCCGACTCGCTGACCTACGGCGACCACGTGATGGTGCAGTTGAGCGCCGACGACCAACGCACGCTGTTCTTGCCCCCGTATGTCGCTTATGGCTTCCAGACGCAGGTCGACGACACCGAGGTCACCTTTCACGTCAGCGGCCAGTACGCGATGGCCGACGAGCAGGGGATCCGCTGGGACGACCCCGAATTCGGAATCTCATGGCCGATACCGGTCACCGTCATCTCCGAGCAAGACGCGAGCTGGCCCTCGCGCAAATCCAGATTGGCACCAGTCGAACAGGTGGCATCATGCGTCAGTCGGTGATCGTTCCCAACACAGTGGATGTCGTGGCGCCCAGCTGGCGGCAGCTCAAGGCCTGGCCGGCGGGCACGACGGCGTCGCACCGCAGCGAGGCCGCGGGCCCGCCCGTGATCGCCCCCGCCGCGGCTCCGGCTGCTGCGAATACCGCACAGCGCTGGCAGGACCGCTACTCGCAGGGTCTGCGCATCAGTGACTCGGTGATCGTCTTCGCGTCGGTGATGCTCGCCCAGTACGTCCGCTTCGGGGAGATCGCGAACACCTCGGGTTACTCGGACCCGACCATGACGCTGTTCTCCTTCCTGTTCGCGGCGCTGTGGCTGTCGGCCCTCGCGATATTCCAAACGCGCTCAACGCGAATCATCGGCGCGGGGATCGAGGAGTACCGCCGGATCGGCACCGCCTCCTTCTGGACGTTCGGGATCATCGCCATGGTGACGTTGCTCGCCAAGGTCGATCTGGCCCGCGGCTATCTGGCGATCGCGCTTCCCGTCGGCACCGTGGGATTGCTGGCCAGCCGCAGCGTGTGGCGAAAGCACATCTGCCACAAGCGCGTCCAGGGTGAGTGCCAGACCCGCGTCTTGGCGATCGGAGACCGGCAATCGGTCACGCACCTCGCACACGAACTGGACCGTAATCCGGTGGCCGGGTGCGTCGTGGTCGGCGTCTGCATCCCCGGTTACGGGCCGGCGCGCGGCAACACCCTGACGATCGGCGGCCGTCAGGTCCCGATCCTGGGCGACCAAACCCAGGTGGCGACGGCGATCGGCAGCTGCGGCGCGGACACCGTCGCGGTGACCCAAACGGATCACTTTGGGATGCACGGGATCAGGGAGCTGCTGTGGCAGCTGGAGACCCTGGACGTCGACCTGGTGGTGTCGCCCGGCGTCATGGACGTCACCGAGGCGCGGTTGACGCTGCGCCTGACCGGCGGGCTGCCGCTGCTGCACGTCGACAAGCCGCAATACGAAGGGGCGCACCGCTTTCAGAAGCAGGCCTTCGACTTCGTGTTCTCGCTGGCGGCGCTGGTCGCCACAGCGCCGGTGCTGGTCGCCGCTGCCATCGCCATCAAGCTGACCAGCAAGGGCCCCGTCTTCTACCCGTCGGAACGCATCGGCACCGACGGAAAGCCCTTTACGATGCTGAAGTTCCGCACGATGGTCGACGGTGCGGACACTCAACTCGAGCACCTGCTCGCCGTCAACGAGGGCGCCGGCGGCATGCTGTTCAAGATGCGCCAGGACCCCCGGGTCACCCCCATCGGCAGAATTCTCCGCCGGTACAGCATCGATGAGCTCCCGCAATTCATCAACGTCCTCAAGGGGGACATGAGCGTCGTCGGGCCCCGGCCCCCGTTGCGCCGCGAAGTCGACAACTACGACGGCGAGGTCAAGAGGCGCATGCTGGTGAAACCGGGCGTCAGCGGGCTGTGGCAGGTGAGCGGCCGGTCGGACCTGTCCTGGGAAGAGTCGGTGCGCCTGGATCTGTCCTACGTCGACAACTGGTCGATGTCTGGTGATCTGATGATCGTCGCCAAGACGGTGAAAGCGGTCCTGACAAGCCACGGAGCCTACTAGGCTCGCGAGCCATGACCGAGCCAACGGCACCCCCCGCGGTGGTGCCCACGGTGCCGCTCGCGCGGATGGCTCACGCGTTCTCGATCCAGCTGATCTGCCGGGCGCTGGGGATGCTCGCGTCCGTGGTTTCGGTGGCGATGACCGCCCGCTATCTGGGTCCCGGACGCTACGGCCAGCTCACCATCGCGGTGGCGTTCGTCGCGATGTGGACCAGCTTCGCCGATCTGGGCATCGCCACCGTCATCGTGCGGCGGGTGACCTCCGGGCGTGGCGAACTCGAACGCCTGGTGCGCATCAACAGCGGCCTGGCCCTTCTCTACTGCGGTCCCCTCGCGGTGCTGGCGGCCGGGTCGGGGCTGCTCATCTATCACGACACCCAGGTGCGGGTGATGCTCGTCGTGCTGGCGGGCGGGCTGCTGCTGCAGACCATGACGACACGGTTCGAACCGGTATTCCTTGCCACCGTCCGGTTCTCCGCGGTGGCCATCTCCGACGTCGCCGCCCGGGTGAGCACGCTGGCCATGGTCGCCTGGCTGGTCGCGGCGCACTCGGACGTCATCTGGTTCGCGGTCGCACAGCTGATCCCACCGGCCGTGCAGCTACTGATCCAGGGCGCCGCCGCGATGCGGCACATCTCGGTACGGCCGCTGTTCGCCCCGCGGGAAGCAGCCGACCTGTTACGGGAAAGCTTGCCGCTGATCGGATTTATGATCGTCGGGCTCCTGTACTGCCGCGCCGACGGCGTGATCCTGTCCCTGCTGAGCACCCACTCCGAGGTGGGCGTGTACGGGCTGGCCCTGACGATCTCGTTCAACACGATCGTGGTTTCGCTGATCTTCCACAAGTCGACGCTGGCGACGGCCACCGAGCTCTTCTCGCGCGACGTGGCGGCGTTCGCCCGTTTTCTGCGCCGCAGCGTCGAATTGATGTACTTCGTTGCGGTTCCGATCGCCGTTGTGGGCGTGCTGCTGGCCGGACCGCTGATCGGGTTGTTCGGCAAGAGCGCGTTCATCGAACGCGGGACGCCCACACTGGCGTTGCTGTTCGTCGCCGCGGCCCTGCGGTTCGTCGGTGGCACCCTGGGCCAGGGGTTGGTGGCTTCCCATCATCAACAGGTCCTGCTGTGGCTGACGGTGGCGACCCTCGCGCTCAACGTCGCGCTCAACCTCGCCCTGGCCGGGCGGTTCGGCGCCGTCGGCCCCGGTGTGGCGCTGGTGTGCACGGAACTGTTCAACATGACGATCTCGAGCTGGTGGCTGCGCCGACGCTGCGGTTACCGCACGCCCGTGCCGTTCGTGCTGCGCTTGCTGATTCCGACGGGGGCGAGCGTGGTTGTGACACTGCTGCTTTCGGGTCACCACGTAATCCTGGTACTGTCCGCCGCAGCCGTCGCCTACCTGGCCACCAGCGCGACCTTCGGCCCGATCACCTGGTCGACCCTGACCTCTCTGCGGGCCACGCTGCGCGAAGAGCAGCTGACGGCATGACCCGTGAAACGGACCGGGCATATCTGAAGCGCCCAGTCGGCGACACCGCCGGCCTGCCGCCCACGCGCTCGCTGGCCGTGCTGATCGTGAGCCAACGCGGCCACGAGTCGCTCGAGGTCTGCCTCGACAGCGTCGCCGAGCATCTACCCGAGCTGCCGGTTCACGTCTACGACCGCAGCGGCTCGGGGCAAACGGAACTCGCCGCGAAATACCCTGCGGTCCGGTGGTTTTCGGGCCAGGCGAACGTCGGTTTCGCCGCGGCCTGCAACACGCTGGTGGAGCACATGCCCGCCGATACAGACCTCCTGCTGCTGGACCCCCATGCCCGCCTGCTGGGGCCGCTGAACCGGACCCGCGAGTTACTTGGTCAGCCCAGGGTGGCGGCGGTTTCGCCGCTCGCACGCGACGCCGCCGCGCCGGACCGGGCGCCGTGGGACGTCGCCGCCCGCCGCCACACCGTCAGCCGCGAGCTGCGCGCGGCGGGCGGGCGCGCCGGCCCGCACCGTCGCACGACGCCCGCACGGTGGTACTCTCACCAGCCTCCCGAATCGCGAAGCATCGACGGCGATTTGGCTCCGATCTGCCTGGCGATCAGCCGCGCGGCCTGGAACACCATCGGCCCCTTCGACGAGGAGTACTTCGGCTACGGCGAGGTGGCCGACTGGCAGGCCCGGGCCCGCGCCGCCGGCTGGCGCATCCTGCTCGCCGACGAGCTCGGCGTCGAGCGCCGCGACCCGGTGAGCGACGACGGCCCCCGACAGCGCCGCGACCGGGACCTGGCGCGAACCAACACCGCGCTGTTGCTCGAACATCACAACAGCGTCCACCACGCGGACGTGTACCTGGCCGGCACAGCCGCCCTGCAGCGGCTACGGCGGGGCAATCGCGCGCGCCGGCGAACCAGCCTGCCGTCGATAGTCATCGCCACCAACCGCCTGGTCTACGGGGGCGCCGAGCGGCAAAAGGCGCTCTTGGCAACGGAATTGGACCGCCGCGGCTACTCGGTCACTGTCGTCTGCGTGCAGCGGTTCGGCCCGCTGATCGCCGAAATTCCGGACACGGTGCGGGTGATCCGCCAGCCGTGGTGGGCGCCGATGGTCGACATGGCCGAGGGCCCGGCGGTGCTGATCACCGGCGACACCAATACCGAGGTGGGCTTCGGCACGTTGTGGCGCGCCGCCGGCCGGAGCCGTCGATGGCTGGTCGCACCGCACGTCCCTCCCGAGGAGGACCGGCCGATCTACTCGCGGCCACTGGCCGCGGCGATGCGCCGCGCGGACGGATTCATCGTTTTGGCACAACGCCATTGGGACATGCTGACCAAACAGCATCGGCTTTGGGGACGGTACTTCGTCGCGCCCAACGGCGTCGCCGACCTCGGGGAGCCGAGCCCCCGGCATCGCGGCGCCGGCCGACCGCTGCACCTGGTCATGCTCTCACGCATCGTCGAGCACAAGAACCCGCATCTGCTGATCGAGGCGCTGAGCGGCCTCGCTGAGATGCCCTGGCGATTGTCGATTTTCGGCGACGGGCCCGATCGAGAGAGGCTGCAGGCACGCACACCCGCCGGGTTGGGCGATCGCGTCCAGTGGCGCGGTTGGTCGGCCGGGCCGGGCCCCGCGCTGGCCGACGCGGACCTGCTGTGTGTTCCCAGCCGCTCCGAGGCCTTCCCGGTGGTGATCCTCGAGGCGATGGCCAGGGCGGTGCCGGTCGCGGCGTCGGCGATTTGTGCTGTCCCGGAAATGTTGGATTTCGGAGGGGCGGGGTTCCTGGTCGAGCCCGTCTCCGCGTTGGGGTGGCGAGAACACTTGGCCCGGATCATGGCGGAGCCCGACGCGCTGCCGTCGGTCGGACGACGCGGCTATGAGCGCATGCGCAAGCATTACACGGTGGAGGCGATGGCCGACGCCTACCTGGGCGCGATCGGGGCTGTGCTGTGAATTCGCCTCGGGTGCTGTGGCTTTCGCCGTGGACGCGACCGGCGGTGCGGGTGCAAGCCGAGGCGCTGCTGCGCCACGGTGCCGACGTGCTGTTGGTCACCTCCGATCAGCATCCGGAATCGGACGCCGCGCGCGACTACGAGTTGGTGCTCGACCCGCGCTTTCGCACGGCCGCGACCTGGCTGCCGGCCCTGAAAGCCTGGCGCCGCGTCCGCCGCTTCCGGCCCGACATCGTGATCGCCGAACTGGTGCGGGATCCGCGCTGGATCGCGTTGGCCGGGCGAGCCCCGCGCATTCAGGTGGTACACGACGATCGACCGCACGACCCCGACGAACTGACCCCGGCCTACGAGCGTGCCGTGTTCGACCGCTGGGCCGCGCGCTCGGCCGCCACCATCACCTACAGCGACTATGTCGCGGCCGCGGTGTCCGCGCGCCGCGATGTCGCCGGTACGCCGGTGCATGTCGTGCCGTTGGCCAGCGACCTCGATCTCGACCGCGTTCCGCCGTTCGTGGGGCCCGAACGGCGCCGCGATTTCGTCATGTTCGGCCGGCTCAACCCGTACAAGAACGTCGATGTCGTGCTGGCGGCCTGGCAGCGGCATGTGATCGGCGGCGGCTGGCGAGGCGACAACCTGGTGCTCGTCGGCGACGGGCCGCTGGACGCCGACGCCCTGCCCAAACACACGCTCTGGCGCAACGGCAGCTTCCGCTACGCCGATGTCATCCCCACGCTGGCCGCCGCCAAAGGGTCGCTCGCCCACTATCGGCGCGCCTCACAGAGTGGCGTGCAGTCGCTCTCGATGCAGCTGGGTGTCATGCCGATCGTGTCGACCGCCGGCGCGTTGCCCGAATACCAGCCGCCGGGTTTGGCCCCGATCGGGGTCGACGACGTCGCCGGGCTCGCCGCCGCTTTCGACCTCCTGGCCGATCCGGTGACCGCGGCCCGCCTGGGGGCCGACGCGGCGCGCCACTACGCGCACCGATGCGCGGTTGACCTTGTCGCCGTGCGCATTTTGGACGTCATCGCCCAGGTGCTGGATCGCCGGCGGTGACGTGAGGATCAGGCCAGGCCCCGCCAGAACGTCTCCAGCCACGCGGTGAGTTCGCGGGCCCGGCCCAGCGCATCGGGCGGCGCCGATCGGGACCGCGTCGCCGCGATGGCCGCCGGGAGCTCCTCTGTTTCCCGGGCCACGGTCGCCAGCCCGGCACCCGCCATCTTCTCGGCGAACGGCAGCTGGTGCTCATCGACGTGCTCCCCGCGCGACGAGCGACGCGGCACCAGCACGGGATGTTTCCCTTGCTCGACGCACAGCAGCGTCGATCCGGCGCCCGCGTGGGTCACGGCGACAGAGGCCCGCCGGATGTGCGTGCAGACGTCCCCGAAGGACAGGAAGCGCTCGAACGCGGCGTGGCGCGGCTCGAATTTGCAGGTTCCGAGTTGTACGAAAAAGTCCTCCCCCACCGCGTCGGTGCGCGCCAGCTCGTCCACCGCGCGCGCCAGCCGGTCGAAGGGATGGACCTCCATCCCCATGATCACGAAGATCACACGATCCTCCCGTGATACTCGGTGCGGGGAATCCGGTCGGCCAACTCGGGCCACTGCACCAGAAAGCGGGAGGCGAACGGCTTCACCATGCGGGCGGTGAGCGAGAGTTCGGTGATGCGGGTGATGGATTCGACGAACACGGTGGGAATCCGCAGCAGCCAGGCCAGCCACAGGAAGGGTGCGGCCACGCCCGATCCGGTCGTCAAGATCATGGCGGGGCGGTGGCGGATCAAAAGGCGTAGGGCCAGCACCAGATTGCGCAGCAGGTTGGGCACGTTACGGACCGTCGGGTGCGCGGCCCAGTACACCTCGCGCTCGTCGCGCAACAGGTAACGGGCGTCGGCGGTCCCGAAACTCACCCAAAACCGATCCTTGTCCTGCCAGAACTCGCGCAGGCAGAACATCTCGTAGATGTGCCCACCGGAGGACGCGATGAGGAGCAGCCGACCCATGTCTCCCCTCGGTTGAGGCGCGCCGATCTTCTGGCGGCGCGGCGATCCCGATGTCAAAGACTAACTCCCGTCGTGGCCGTCCCCGGGTTGCGACGGCAAACAGATCGAGCGGATTTCGCGATGATGCGTTGACCGGATGCTAACGTCCACCTTGTTGGCGGGCCGTACACGTTGCCGATGCGGCACTCGGAGTGAGTAGAGGCGCGGACCATGATTCGAACGGCCATAGTCGGCCTGGGCAAGATGGGTCTTTCGCACCTCGCGATCCTTCGCACGCACCCGGACCTCGAGGTGGTCGGCGTGTGTGACTCCGCCGGCTATCTGCGCGACATCCTGGCCAAATACACCGGTCTGGACTGCTACGACGATTTCGATCGGATGCTGGCGCAGACGAAGGCGGACGCGGTTGTCGTCGCCGTTCCGTCGCGGCTGCACGCGCCGATGGTCGAAAAGGCCCTTGCCCGAGGCACACACGTCTTCTGCGAGAAACCGTTCGTCCTCGATGTCCGCGACGGCGAGCGCCTGGTGACGCTCGCCGAGAGTAATCGGCTCGTCACGCAGGTCGGCTATCACTGCCGCTTCATCGGCGCCTTCCAAGAGGCGGCACGAATCGTCGCGGCGGGGGCTCTCGGGCAGGTACACCACGTGCGTGCCGAGGCATACGGCCCCGTCGTCCTTCGACAGAAGGGAAGCACGTGGCGTGGCGTCAAAGCCGAAGGCGGTGGCGCCCTCTACGACTACGCCTGCCACGCCATCGATTTGATGAACTTCATCGCCGGCGTGCCCCTAGCGGTCGACGGAGTCGTCCGCCACAGCGTTTTCTCGCGCGACGTCGACGACGAGGTGTACTGCACGATGCGCTACGGCAACGGCGCCAGCGGCCAGCTGTGCGTGAACTGGAGCGACGAGAGCTTTCGCAAGATGTCGACGAAGGTTTCGGTGTGGGGAACCAACGGCCGCGTCGTCGCCGATCGGCAGGAATGCCAGATCTATCTCCGCGAGACGCACCCCGGGGTCCCCGACCTGGGGGCGGGATGGACGATCCGGTACACGACCGATCTCACCGACGAGGTCTGGTATTACCTTCGGGGTGAAGAGTATTCGGCGCAGATCGACTATTTCGCGCAGAGCATCAAGAACAACCGGGTGAACGGCGAGAACACTTTTCGCTCGGCGCTCGACGTCGATCGTGTGGTCGACATGATCACCGGCGCTGGAGCCGGCGCGTCACCCCTGCCCCAGGCGGCCGCGAATGGCTCCCCGCGCGGCTCGCGGCGCCGCGAGATCGTCGCGCGCATCAGGAAACTCACGTCCCCGAGGGCATCGTGACCATGGACCGTGTGCTGTTCGGCGACAACCAGTTCTTCGGCGTCAACCACATGTCCGAGGAGAAAGCGCGCGCCCAGGCGATACGGTTTCAGCACCTACCGCCCGTGCTGGGGACGCTGGACGCCGCGTACCAGGAAGGCATCCGCACGTTCGTGTGCACGACGCACGACCGGGTCGGCGAAATCTGCGATCATTTCCGCGCCAACCGGACCCGCTACCCCGACTACGTCTTCTACCCGTGCATGCCGTACGCGCACAAGTACGCCAACGCCGTGACCGAGTTCGGGATGCTCGAGGCGCTGCGCAGGTTCCTGCCCGACGATGGGGCCGTCAAGTCGATGTTCAAGGGCGGTGTCGCCCTCGCGGGCAAGGACATCGAGCCGATCATGCAGCTATTGGTCGACGCCGAGATGAAGATGTTCGCCGGACTGTCCACGCCCGTCATCTTCATTCAAAACGTCGTCACCGACTTGCTTCTCGGCCTGGGCATGGACGAGGGGTTCCGGTTTTTCTCCGACCACGTCAGGCTCAAGTACGGTGCCGAGCCGGGGTTCATCACCATGAATCTCCCGCGCCTGCTCGACGCCCTCGACGGCCAGGGAATCGAGAATCCGATCGTGTGCGCCAATTTCAACAAGATCGGCTTCCGGATGTGTGGCGGAATCGAGCTCTACGAGAGGACAATCCGCGAGCGCCGCTGCCGGCTGATCGCGATGTCGGTGCTCGCCTCGGGCGCGATCCCGCCCCGCGAGGCCATCGATTACGTCTGCGGCCAGCCGCAGATCCATTCGATCGTCTTCGGCGCATCCAGCCGCGCGAACATTCGGCAGACGAAGTCGCTGATCGACGAGCTGTGGCAGGTTCCGACGTGATCCCCGGACCCCGGTTAGCTCGAATCCGTTGACGAGCAGGTGATTCGGGCTTTCGCCAGACGCTCCGCGAGCCGCACGCCCAGCGCGATCCCGAGAAGCGTCGGGTTGGCCTGGCTCGATGTCGGCAACACCGAGGTGCTCGCGACGTAGAGTCCGCGAACCCCATGGACTTGCAGGTGTGGATCTACGACGCCGCCTTCCGGCGATGTCGACATCCGGGTGGTTCCCGCCTGGTGGTAACCGGTCCGCTTCTTCATGTACGCACGGACCGTGGCCTCGACATCGTCGGTCAGCCACTCCACGTATCCCACGCCGTGGCGGCGAAGGTGGTCATCGATGGCGGCGATGGCCTTGCGCACGCTTGCGTAATCGGCGTCGGAGAAGTGCATGCTGGTGCGAATCCTCCTCATGCCGAGGGCGTCTCGTTCGTCGGTCAGCTCGACCCGGCTCTCCCAGTGCGGAAGGTGCTCGCCGTGGTACTGCAGCAGGTAGCGATTGTCGGCGCTCTTCACGAAGAACCCGGGCGCCTTGCGGCCCCAGCGGAGGAACCGTGCGTAGCAGAAGGCGACGGCGAACCGGAGGGAACCGAACAGGTCTCGCACGACGTTGCCCAGATGCGCAAGGATTCGTGGCGAACCGTCGGTCTTGGTGTGGGCCTCACGGATCGCCTCCGCGAGCAGGAATCGTCCGATCGGCGAGATCAGTGTCAGGTACACCCCGGACAGGATCCCGCTTCCGTGACTCGGATCGCTGATCGGCGGATTCACCAAGAAGATTGCGGCGTTCGGCATTTCGTTCTGGCGCAACAGCTGCGGGTCGAAGGTGAAGCGCCGGCGAACATACACCCCCTCCCCGTCCCGCTCGTATCCGTGGATGACCTCATCCGTGGTGAATTGCACGCGCGCGACCCGGGCCTCGACGTGCGCCATGTACCAGCGCCCCAGGTGCCCGCTCGCGTTCCCCAGCCCCCCGGGGTGATGGCGATCCGACGCCAGCAGCAGGCGGGTGGCCTCCAAACCCCCGGTCGCGATGACGTAGTCCGTCGCAACCACTCGCCCCGCACCGCCGTTCAAGGACTTGACCACCAGGTGGTCGACGGTGTCGCCGGCCGCCGTCGTCACGATCTCGGTGCAGGTGAGGCCGGTCCACAGCGTGAGATGGGGAGCGTCTCGCAACGCCGCCCGGTAGCGGCGCCCGAAACGGGTTGGTAGCGCCCAGCGCTCGAGGTCGGTCGTGCGCACGTCGCCGTCGGGGAGCCCCGCGACCAAGTCGCGCTCCGCGATCTCGGGGATCTCGCGCGCATTGAACGCCGCCCGACCGCATACCGCCCAGTCGCAGGCCCGCTGAAGGTAGGGCTCGACGTCGTCGTATCCGATGGGCCACGGCGCCTGCGCGGTAATGGGCCGGTCCTCGAAATCGATGGGGTCGAACTCGAGGCAGCGTCCCCCCCAGAGCGCCGAGGTTCCACCGACCTGCCGGCGGACCGTCAGCTCGCTACGCGAATGGAAGTAGTCGTCGTGCCGGGAATCGAACCTCGACAGCGCTTGGGCCGCACGGTCGTTGCGTTCGAGGCCGCTTTCGACGAGGACCACCTGCACGCCCGACCCGGCGAGTTCCAGCGCGGTCGCGATGCCGATCGGGCCGGCCCCGACGACCACCACATCCGTTTCGATCGTCATGCCGTGGGCGAAGTCCTCCATGTCGCGAATCACGCGGCCGCACCCTGTCGGAACTCCTGGACGAGAGCGAGGAACCGCGCCACGGTCTCGGCGTCCGGTGGCGACGAGACCGCGTCGGCGGCTTCGGTGACCCGCTGCGGCCTTGTGGTGCTGTAAAGGATTGCGCGACAGCCCGTTGCGGTGACCGACGAGGCGAGGATCAGCCGGGCCAGCACGCCGGGGGCCAGCGGATCGGCCTGCAGGGCTTCGCGCCAGCGGCTTGCCATTCCGGGGTCGGCAAGCAAGGCACCCGAGAGCTTGCGGTGCGGCCGCTCGAGTACGCCGAATGCGATATCGGCCGGTCTCGGCGAAGGATCGAGCAAGTCGCTGCGGAGTTGGCTGACTGCCCGCGGCCCGAATGCGCGGACGAAGTCCAGCTCGAGCCCCTCGTCCTGCGAGACGCCCCAGGCGCGAATCTTTCCCTGTTGGCGCGCCCGCTCAAAGAATTCGCGCAGTTCGTCGCTCGCAACGGTGTCCTGAGGCCTCGGCGCGTGGACGAAGAGGATGTCGACATGGTCGACGCCGAGCGCCGCCAGGCTCTCGTCGAGGCTGCGTGTCGCAACGGCCGCGTCGTACACCCGGCCGCCCGCCGACGGCGCCTGCTGCCGCTTGACGATACGGCGCAGCGCGGGAGCCTTTTTCAGCAGCGCCCGGGCCGGGGCCTGGAATCGGCCGAGCCGCCGCGCCGCGCCGCCGACATCGATGCCGAACTTGGTGGCGATGGTCACGCTGTCGCGGTCGACCGTGCGCAAAAAGGCCCCGAGCTCAGCCTCGGCCATTCCCAGCCCGTACATCCGCGCGGTGTCGAAGTGGGTGATGCCGCTGTCCATGGCGCCGGCGAGCACGGCCATCCGTTCCTTCTTCGACGGCGACTGCATCAGTGCGCCGCATCCGAAACCGATTGCGCTGACCGCCAATTGCGGTCCCTGAAGTTCAACCCGTCGCAATGTCGCAGCCCAGGTAGATGCGGCGGAGTTCGGCGTCGATGACGTCGGGGCTCCGTGTCGCCACGACGTGCGCTTGACCCCTCAGCCCGTCACGCTCGGCCAGCTCGGGGTCGCGCAGGTACCGGCCGATCGCGTTGGCCAACGCGGGCACATCGCCGACCGGGACCAGCATGCCCGGGTCGGGGGCGATCTCCGCCGTCCCACCGACGGGCGTCGCCACGAACGGGCGCGCGCCGGCCAGGGCTTCGGTCAGGATCATCGGCATGCCCTCCGCAGACGACGGGAGCACCACCACCCGGACCGAGCGGAGCAGCCCACGGACCGCGTCGGGGTGCATCGGACCTTCGACGGTCAGCCGCTCCGTCTCCGGCGGGGCATAGTCGTCGATGGGACCGATTATCCGACAACGGCCTTCGATGCCCTCGGCGAGAAGAAGCCGCCAGGCCGCCACAAGTCTGTCGACACCTTTGCGAAGCCCAACGGTGCCCGCGAACAGCGCCACGGGTGGCGTGGAGGCCGCACCGGGCGCACCACGGTCGACCACGATCGGGTTCGGCACCATGGCGGTCCGCACCGTCGGCGCCACCTCGGCGACCGCGGCGCGCGCTTCCTCCGACAACAGGATCACATGGTCCGCCCGCTTCAACGTCGCGCCCACGAAGCGGGGGCGCGACCTGGCGAACTCGGGAAAGTCGGGGCCATGGAGGGTGACGATCACCCGGAAACCCTTGGCCCTGGCCAAGCGGATCAACGGTCCTTCGCGCAGCCAGGCCCCGCCGTTGGAGATATGGAAGTGCACGATGGTGCCTCGAGGGGACCGGGCCAGTGACATCCCCGCGCGTGCGGTGAGAAACAGGTTCCTCAGATGGCGGTCCCCGTTCCAGGTCGACAGGACCCGGATGTCGTCGGCGCCGATCTTGTTGTCGCGCAAGACCCGGATCACGGACTGCGTCCCGCCGATGCTGTACATGTCGGGCCCCACGTGTGTCACTGAGATCATGTCGGCCTGGCTCGTCTACGGGAAAGTGACCGCGCCAACCGTGGCATCGAGGGGCGGGTCGGGCGTGGCGGCCGGCGCCGGATTGTGGTCGGTCCGGCTGCCCTCCGCGCCCCGGCGCCGCAAGCCGGCGTAGCCCATCGCCGCCCCCAGCGCCATGCCCAAGCCCAAGGCGTCCATCGGCATCTCCGGCAACGGCCACACGGCGGATATCGCCAACAGGCCCGCGGCGACGGCCGCACTGATTTTCGCGGGCGCCGGGGCGCACCGCAGCGCGAGGATCACCGGCGTGAGCGCGAACAGCACGAACGCGGCCATGCCCACCGCCCCGGCCTTGGCCAGCCACCACAGGTAGAAGTTGTGGGAGTAGGCGGGATAGAGGTACCGATGGAATTCGTCGTCGCCGGTCGGCGGCTGGTACACGTAGCCCAGGCCGTGCCCGAAGAACGGGGCCTGGGCGATGGTCTCCTTGAGGAGATTGATTTCCCGCAGTCGCTCCAGCGCCGAATCGTCCACCGCGAGCGCGCTCGACGTAACCCCGCCCAGCACCCGCTGATTGAACGCAACGTACTGATCGGCCAGCCACGCCCCGGTCTTCGAACGCTGCAGCAAAAACAGCGACCCGGGCACCGCCACCGCGACGACGGCCAGGCCGACCGTCGCGGCCACGACCGCCCGCCGCACGGCCGCCCAACTCAGGCTGCCCAACAGTGCGACCGCGGCCGCCACCCCCATGGAGATCAGCGTGTTGCGGGAGAAGGACAGCAGCGAAATGCTCAGCGCGGGAACGCCCAACGCGAGATAGGCCATGGGTCGGACCCGGCCCACGATCGGGGCGGCGACCAGTGCGCTCAGCACCGCGGTGGCCGGCGTCTGGGTGGACAGGATGATGCGCACGGCCTGACCGGCACCCGTCGTCCCCTCCAGGCTTTCCGCCCGACCGGCCAACCGGATGGCGTACAGCGAGCTGATGATCGCCATCGCCGCCGAAAACCACAGGATCACGATCATCACCCGGATCGACCATCGGACGTGTCCGCTGTAGACGACGAACATCGCAAGGACGAAGCCGATCGCCATTTCGATCATGGTGGTCGCTTCGCGGGTCACCGTGAGGTCGGGGTTTCCCGTGGTGAATCCGGTGGCCGTGGAACACAGCACCGCCACCACCAGGATCCCCGGCAGCACGAAGTCGGACGACCGCGGTTTCGCGGTGGGGATCAGGTAGCAGATCGCGAGGATGGCCGCCAGGTGGTACGCGTAAATCGTCAGCGGGCCAAAGACTTTCCCCACGTGTAAGCCTTCCGGCAGTGCCGCGAACGCACCGAACAGCGTGACCCCCACCATCCCTTCGGGTTTCACCCAGTACACGACCACGCAGAACAACGCGGCGGTCAGCAGCACACCCTCGGTGGTTCGGCGCACCGACAGCACGCCGAACGCGAAGCATCCGAACACGAAGATCGCCAGCAGGGCGCCATCCACGGCCAGGCGGTGACGGGCCCGCAGGTACGGGATCACGCCGGCCTGCTGACCTTTGACCGGTAGGCGCGGTCGGCGGCCCTGATGTGCAGCGACTGGCGGGCGTCGGTCAACACCGTGCCGACCACCTGTGCGCCGGCGGCGCGCAGGGCGGTCAACGCGTCCTTGAGTTCGTCCGCGGTCGTGCGCTTCGCGCGAACCACCAGCACGGTGGCGGGGACGGCACCGGCCAGCAGGCCGGTGTCGGCGGTCGCCAGCACCGGCGGGCCGTCGATGACGATGCGGTCAAACCGTGAGGACAATTCCTGCACCACTCGGTCGATCACTTCCGGCAGGTACGCGCTGGGGGGCAGACTCTCGCGCCGTGCGGACCGCGACGCGAGGATGTGCAGCTTCGAAATCGGCGTCGGCTTCACCACCTGGGCGGCCGCGGCGGGGTTGGCGAGCGCGTTGGCCAGCCCCTCCCCCGATTCGACCCTGAGCAGACCGGCGATCACGTGCCGGCGGCTGTCGCCCTCGACCAGCAACGCGTCTTCGCCCATCTCGGCGAGCGCGAGCGCCAGGTTCATCGCCGTCGTCGTCGTTCCCTCGCCACCGAACGGGCCCGCCACCAACACCTGACGGGCATTGGGTCCCATCGCCCTGAGCAGCCGGGTGCGCATGCCGCGCACCGCGTCGTCGAATGCGGTGTCGGTGCCGAACCGCGGAGTCCCGCCGCGCTTTCCCGGCAGCTCCGCCAAGGTCGGCAGGCCCGAGAGTTCCTCCAGCTTGGCGCGGGTGCGCACGGTGCGGTCGCCGGCCTCGCGGGTCAGCGCCACCGCGATGGCCAACAGCAGACCGGCGATGAACCCGATCGCCATGTTTCGCAGCGGCACCGGCGACACCGGAATCTTCGGAACGCGGGGCGGCTCGACCATCGTCGCCCGCGCCAAAGGCCACGGCTTGCCGGTCGGTCCCGCCGATGCCGGCACGTCGGACGGTTGACCCGACGGCGGCGGCGTCGTCTCGACCGCCTCGGGTCGCGGTCCCGCGGTGACCGGCGCGGCCACACCGTTCGACGCCGGGTTCGGGGCAAGCGTCGGCAGCATCGCGCTGAACTGACCGGCCATGGCGCCCGCCAGCGCGGCGGCGCGCGCCGGGTCGGTGTCTTTGACGCTGATCGTGAACAGCACCGATTTCGGGGTGTATTTGACTTGGGTTTGGCTCAGCAGATCATCGGCGCGCATGGGAAGTTGGAGCTGGCGGATGGCGCGCTCGGCCACGATGTGTCCACCGGCGATTTGCGCGTACGACGACAGCCGTTCCTGGGCGGCCTGCGTGCCGCTGTACACCTCGTTGAGGTCGGTCGCACCGGAAAACGAGATGAGGACCGTGGCCGACGACTGGTAGTGCTTGGTCTGCAATGCGGTCACGAACGCGGCGCCGACGGTACACGCCAGCAGCGCGGTCAAGGCGAGTTTCCAGTGCGCGCCGAGAATCCGGACGAAGGTACGGAAATCCATCGGCTATTAACCTTTCTAAAAGCCTTCGGCGGGAAGAAAACTCTGCGGTTTTGCCCCACCAGCCGCGCATACCACTGCAGATTATGCAGCATCATCAGGCGGGCATTGGCGGAATCGCGGTCCCGCTGCCCCGGTTGATTTACCGCGTAATTGGCGACGCGGC
This sequence comes from Mycobacterium sp. 5-140-3-2, assembly GCF_035666375.1. NCBI lineage: Bacteria > Bacillati > Actinomycetota > Actinomycetes > Mycobacteriales > Mycobacteriaceae > Mycobacterium > Mycobacterium sp. 5-140-3-2. The sequence goes on along the minus strand of NZ_CP142025.1, from coordinate 988,712 downwards.
GCCCGCAGTCATCGTCACGCGGCGTGAGTCAACGCGTCGCGGGACAGATTCACCGTCGCGATCGGATAGCATCCGGTGCCGTCGCGCCCGTCGCGCGCGAGCCGCATGGGCGGATAGTTCACCACGTGGTTCGCGCCCGGCTTGTGCTGTTGCCAATCGACCGAGGCGCACAACGTGTAGTGCCCTGGCGCCAAGCCCGCCAAGTCGATGTGAATGGACTCCGTCGTCGACGCCGGCAACGGCTCCTTGCCGGAGCCGTCCCCGGATGGGCTTTGGACCAGGGTTTTCAGCGCCACGGTCGCGGGAAGCGTGCGGACCACGGCCCCCGAGAAATCGACGAGCCGGTAGCCCGGGACCCAGTTTTCGGTCGCGGCGGCCGCGCCGTAATTGGTCCACGCGACGGCCAGGGTCGCCTTGCCGTCTTTCACCGATTGCGATTCCTGCCGCGCCTCCACCGAATACCGGTAGCCTGCGACGACGTTTGCCCGCGCCCACAGCAAGTACAGCGCCGGGTCCATCGGTGTCGACGAATCCACAGCCGGGAAGTTGAAACTCGATGTCATCGACACGTGGTACTTGACGACGTCCTGCAGGCCTTTTTCGTAGTAGGTCCGCGGATCGGTTTTCTCGGGCAGCTGGCACCATTCGGTGATCATCGGCGCCGACGCCAGCCGGTTCCTCAGCGCTCCGACCAGCGGGTCCTTGGACTGCACATAGTGGGAACCATCTCTTTCGGCCCACGCGGGCAGCGGATCCTGCACGCCCAGGCAGTCCGCGCGGATGCCCACCGGCGCGGACAGTTTCTTCGTCACGTCGTCGGCGATCAACTGGCGCACGATCTCCGGGTTCAGTGCGGTTGTCACCAATTGCGTGTGGGGAAAAGCGTTTACGGTCGCCGCGACCAGCTGCCGAATGGACTCGGCGGTGATGTTCTGGTCACGAAACTGGCTGTAATACCCCAGCTTCGCGACGCTCTCATCGGGTGCGGGCCCCGGCGCACCGAGTGTGTCACGCAGATACGAGATGTGGTTCTCGCTGAAATCGCCGTAGCCGGAGAATTCGAAGACGCTCAGCCGTTCGTCGCCGTCGTAACGGCGGCCCAACGCGGCCAACAGCTGGCCGAATGCGTTCAGGTAGTTCGGATCATTCCAGTTCGGAACGACCTGCGTGACGCCGGGCATCCACCAATATCGTTGCGGACCGGAGTAGTTGGTTGCCGCGGCGCCCATCCAGTCGGGCATCGCGATGTTGGTGTTGTTCGGATAGACGGTGTCGCAACACGAGTTGTAGGCGACCACACGAAGCGTCAGGCGCATGTTTCGACCGGCCAATTTCGTCAGGGCGTCATCGATCACGCTGAAATCGAATTTGCGATCGTCGGGAGCGTCCGGCGGCAGTGTGCTCGGATCGGTGGGCTGCAACTGGCGCCAGGGGACACGCAAACTGGCGTCGTAGGACGCCGGCCACGCCGGGTAGCGCCGCTGCGCCGGATTGCCCTGCGGGAACAGCGGTTGCAGGAGATCTTCGTACTGGCCGCGCAGGGGGTTCGGCACGTCCTGCACGGACAACGGTATGGCCGGACTGCTGATCAGGGCGAGCGGATCAAGGTCGCTGCGGCCGTCACATCCGTCGAGCACCAACGTCACGCACACGGTGACGACAAGGAGAATGTTCCTAATTGTCCGGACCATGATTGCTCGCGCTAAACCGTGTCCGACAAATGCATCTACTGCTACCTCTCTGGCGGTCGCGACTAGTCACATGCGCGGGATATCAAGGGTGACAACAGGGTACAGCCCGGGCCCGTGACAGATGGCTGAAATCGGGGCGCCCGGTGAAAAGCCCGCCGGCTTGGCGGGGCCTCCCGGCGCGCTTTGGCCATTGTCAAATCGCCGCGTCGACTAAGCTGGGGCTCCGCAAATCGGACAGGAGTCACAGCAGATGTCGGTCGCACGCTCGGCCAAAACTTGGCTCGCGCCGGCGGCAAAAAAACTCGCACCGCGCCTGTTCTGGCGGCGGAAGTTTCGAATCCTGCACCGCTTGGGGCAGAGCCGCGCGGACATCCAGCTGGTGGCGTCATTGTGCGATCCGAACCGGATCTCCCTGGACATCGGAGCGGACCTCGGCGAATTCACGATTGCGATGGCGGCGTCCTCGCGCTCGGTGACCGCGTTCGAGCCCCGGCCGGCGCAGGCCCGCGATCTGGCAGCGATGTTCGCCGCCGTCGGCGCCCCCGTCCGGGTGGAGGCGGTGGCGCTGTCCGACCGGCCCGGCACGATCGCCATGCGGGTGGTCGAATCCGAGCCGGGCCGAAGCACAATCGACACCGACAACGAACTCACCGACGTCAATGGGGATGACATTCGCCGCATCGACGTGCCGGTCAAGCGGCTCGACGACCTGCATCTTGACGACATCGGCCTGATCAAGATCGACGTCGAGGGCCACGAACTCGCAGTGTTACGGGGCGCCACGCAGACGCTCACCCGCAATCGGCCGGCGATTGTGGTGGAAGCCGAGGAACGCCATCACGCCGACGCCGTCGCCGAGATCACGGCGTTGCTGGCCGGTCTCGGTTACGCGGGTCACTTCGATCTCGGTGGCGCTCGTCGGCCCATCGCCGAGTTCGATCCGGCACAGCATCAGGACCCGGCCAACGTCGGCAGGCGGGAGGACGGCTGGGCCGCCCACGGCACCTACGTCAACAACTTCGTCTTCTTGCCCACCGAAGGCTGAGCGGCCTCCGCGATCGTCGCCGCTACGTCGAGCCCAGCGACGATGACTCGCGGTCGGCGAGAAACGGCATCGGCATCCAGCGCGCGGACAGCAGCGCTTCCATCGCGTCGCCGGGCAGGGGACGCGACAGCAGGAAGCCTTGCGCGCGGTGGCAGCCGTGTTGCATCAAAGTCAGTGCGGCAGCGGGGGTTTCGACGCCTTCGGCGACCACTTCCAGCCCGAACGCCTCGGCGAGCCCGATGATGGCGCGGACGATGGCCAGGTCGCCGGCGTCGGTGCCGACATCGCGCACGAACCCGGCGTCGATCTTGAGCATGTCGACCGGCAGGGATTTCAGGTGGGACAGAACGGCATAGCCGGTGCCGAAGTCGTCGATGGCGACCTGCACGCCGACTTCCTTGAGCTCCGACAAGGTTTTTCGCGTGGTGTCGATGTCGTGCACCACGGCGCGTTCGGTGATCTCGAGGCACACCGATGCGGCATCGATTCCGAACTCGCCGATCGTGTCGGCGACGCTTTCGACGAAGCCGCGACTGATCAGCTGGATGGGCGACACGTTGATGCGCAGCATGGCGCCGTGCCCGACCCCATTGGCGCGCCACTGGCTGAACTCGGCGCAGGCGCTGCGCATCACCCACCCGCCCAGCTCCGCGGCGAGGTTGGTGGATTCGGCCACCCCGATGAACGAGTCGGGCAGCAGCAGACCCCAGACCGGGTGCCGCCAGCGCACCAGGGCCTCCGCGCCCACGATGGCCCCGGTCCACAAGTCGACCTCGGGCAGGTAATGCAGGAGCAGGCCTTCGCTGTCGATGTCGCCCTGCAGGTGCAACTCGATGTCGTTGCGGAAGGCCCGCTTGAGCGACATGTCGTCGGTGGACACCGCCGTCTGATTGCCGCCGGCACGCTTGGCCGTCAGCACCGCCTCGTCCGCCCGGCGGAGCAGATCGGCGCAGTTGTCCGCCCCGGGCGTGCCCACCGCCAGCCCGATGCTGACGGTCCGGCTGACCACGTGGCCACCGATGGTCAGGCGATCGCACAGCATCGTCGACAGGCGACGCGCGAACGCCTCGGCGACCTCCGGCGACATCGGCTCGTCCGGGATGACGACGAACTCGTCGCCGCCGAGCCGGGCGATCATGCTCGGCGTTCCCGCGCACTCCTCGATGCGCTGCGCGAAGACGCGGATGAACCAGTCGCCCGCGCTGTGGCCGAGGTAGTCGTTGATCGGCTTGAGCCGGTCGAGATCGAGGTAGAACACCGCGACGGGTCCGGGGCTGCCGGGCGCGAGGCGTCCGGACAGGTGCGCGACCAGCGCCCGCCGGTTGTACACACCGGTCAGGTCGTCGTGCTCGGCGAGGTAGCGGAGCCGCTCTTCGGCGGCGATGCGCGCGTGAAGCTGGGCAAACAGCGCGGCGACCGCCTCGAGCGTGTTGATCTCCTCCTGCTTCCACCTGCGGGCACCGAACTTCACGAAGCCGAGCACGCCGGTGCACGCGTCGCTGGACATCAGCGGCGCGGCCGCCACCGACGGCGACGCCGTCGCCTTGCCCGGCCTCAGCGCGCGGCGGACCCACCCGGCGGACCGATCCGGACGGGTCACCACCGGCTTGCGGTCGCGCTCACACTGAGCGAGCACCGACTCGACGCCGTCCAACTGCAACGCCGCCACCAGATCCGGATCCGGGCTGTCGGTTCGTCGCGGCCATTCGGCGACCAACGTCGACGCCGCGGCATCGTTGTCGTGGTGGCGCAGGAAGCTGGCGTCCACATCGAACTGCTCGACGAGCCGCGCGAGTACCTTTTCGCTGACCGAGGTCGCGGTGGGCGCCGTGGCCTCCATCAGCGCGGTGGCGACGGAGGTGACCACCAGGTTCAGGCTGCGCGGCACGGAATCCTCCGATACGGGGCACTATCCCGTCTGGGTCCCGAAGTCAAAATATGTCCGAGAACGGTATCACGCACGGCCCCGCCCATCCGGGGTTACGAAAAGCTCGCAGCCAACGAAGCAGCGCCGCGGCCGGACGATGTCACTGGCCGTTTGCCGAGGCCGAGTCGCTCGGGATGTCAAGCGTGGCAATCGGGTACAGCCCCGAGCCGTCGCGGCCGTCCCGGGCCAGGGCCATGGGTGCGTAATTGACGACGTGCGAGGCGCCCGGCTTGTGTTGCCGCCATTCGACGGACGCCCGCAGCGTGTAGTGGCCGGGCGCCAGGCCCGTCACGTCGACGTGGACCGACTCGCTCGACGATTCGGGAACCGGCTCCTCGCGCGATTGGCTGGTCTCGTCATGGACCAGCTTCGCCAGGTTCACCGTCGCCGGCAGGCTGCGAACCACCGCCCCCGAGAAGTCGACCAGCTTGTAACCGGGCTCCCAGTGCTCGGTGGCCGCCGCCGAACCGTAGTTGGTCCAGGCCACCGAGATCGTCGCCACCTTGCCCTGGATCGACTGCGATCCCGGCTGCGCCTCGACCGAGTACCGGTATCCCGCGGAGGTATTGGCCTTGCCCCACAGCAAAAACAGCTTGGGATCCATCGCCGAGGCAGCATCCCGGTCGGGGAAGTCGGCACTCGAGGTCATCGACACGTGGTACCTGATGACGTCGTGCAGCCCCTTCTCGTAGTACGACCGGGGGTCGGCGCCGCTGGGCAACCGGCACCACTGGCTGATCACCAGGGCCGAGGTGAGCCGCTGCTTGATCGCGTTGACGACGGCATCGTTGGAGCGCACGTAGTGCGAGTCGCTGGCGTCGGCCCATTCCGGCAACGGCGCCTGCACCCCCAGGCAGTCCGCGCGGATGCCGACGGGCGCGGCCAGTTTCTTCGTCACGTCGTCGGCGAACAATTCGCGGACGATCTCCGGATTCTGGGGGGCCACCACCAATTGCGTGTGCGGGAAGGCATTCGTGTTCGCCGCGACCAACTGCGCGATGGAGGCCTTAGTGATGCTCTGGTCGCGGAACTGGCTGTAATAGCCCAGCTTTGCCACGCTGTCGTCCGGCGCGGGCCCCGGCGCGCTCAGGGAATCGCGCAGGTACGTGACGTGGTTCTCGCCGAAGTCGCCGTAACCGGAGAACTCGAACACGCTGAGTCGCTCGTCGCCGTCATAGCGACGGCCGAGGGCGGCCAGCAGTTGACTGATCCCGTTGAGGTAGTCGGGGTCGTTGAAATTCGGCACCACCTGGGTGACCCCCGGGGCCGAACTCTTCGCCGGCGCGGGATAACTGGCGGCGTACGGCCGCACCCAGTCCGGGAGCGCGATGTTCGTGTTGTCGGAAGAGGTGTCGTTGCAACAGGATTTGTAGACGAATACGCCAAGGGCCAGGCGCATGTTCCGGGCCCCGAGCTTGTTCAGCGCGTCGTCGATCGCGCTGAAATCGAACTTGCGGTCGTCGGGCGCGTCGGGGGGCAGGGTGCGCGGATCGACCGGCTGCAGCTGCCGCCACGAGACACGCAGGCTGGCGTCATACGACGCGGGCCAGGAGGAGTACCGCTGCTGCGCCGAATTGCCTTGCGGGAAAAGCGGATTCAGCATTTCCTCGTACTGGCCGCGCAGCGGGTTCGGGATCTCCTGCGCGCTGGGTGGGATGGCCGGGCTGACCATCGCGGACAGCGGCCCGGGGTCGCTTTTACCACCGCACGCGCTCAACACCAGCGCCGCGCACACGACAGCGGCAAGCGCGCGCGTCCTCCATGACCACAACATCGTCACCGCGTCAGATCGCACCCGACGACACGTCCGACGGCGAGGGCCCGCGGCCGCTCGCGCAGATGGTCGTCGTCAAGGTTGCTTCTCCCAATACACACCGATGGCGCGTGCAAGTGGCCCCATATTTCGCGGTTTGTCTGGTGCGTGTATCCGACCGGGGCGGGCCACGAATTGGCGTAGCGCAGCGTATCACGCGCGTTCCGGCGACGCTCCGCCGCAGCTCAGCGGGGGTGCGGTCCGTTGACGGCACGCTTCCGCCCGCCGGCGCGCAGTGAGACGGGTCACAATAGCGGTGTCGATGTCACGCTCGGCCGGTCTGCGGTGTCTCAAGGGCACAGGTCCTCACGAACAGGTAGGAGATATTGCCATGACCGAGGTGGCGCCTCAGAGAACTCATGTCGTCGTTGTCGGCGGCGGATACGCCGGGACGCTCGCGGCCAACCATTTGCGGCAGCGCCCGGACATCGACATCACGCTGGTGAACCCCCGGCCGGTCTTCGTGGAGCGCATCCGGTTGCATCAGCTGGTCGCCGACACCGGCGCCGCGACCGCCGATTACGCGACGCTGCTCGGCGACGGGATAGAGCTGATCATCGACACGGTCGAAGGCATCGACGCGCCGGGCCGGCGCCTGCTGCTGGGCTCGGGCTTCGAGCTGGACTACGACTACCTGATCTACGCCGTCGGCAGCACCGGCGCGACGCCTTCGACGGTGCCGGGCTTCGCCGAGTTCGCCCACTCGGTCGCCGACCTGGAAAGCGCGCAGCGACTGCACTACGCGCTCACCGACCTGCCGCTGCCCGCACCCGTCACCGTGGTCGGCGGCGGGCTCACGGGCATCGAGATGGCCTCCGAGCTCGCCGAGCGACGACGCCCGGTCACCCTGGTCTGCGACCCCGTTCTCGGCCCGTCGCTGAGCAAGCGGGGCCGGCGCTCGGTGGCCAAGAGGCTGCGCCGCCTCGGTGTCACCGTGCTGGAATCCGTCGCCGTGGCCGAGGTGCGCTGGGATGAGGTGGTGCTCAACGACGGCACCGTGTTGCCCAGCGCGGCCACCGTGTGGACGGCCGGATTCACCGTGCCCGATCTGGCCGCGCGCAGCGGGCTGCGCACCGACCCGATGGGCCGGCTGCTCACCGACGAAACGCTGACCAGCATCGACGACGACCGTATCGTCGCCGCCGGTGACGCAGCCGCGCCGTCCGGTCACCCGTTGCGGATGAGTTGCCAGGCCGCCGGGCCCATGGGCGCCCAGGCCGCCAACACCGTGCTCAGCCGCATCGCCGGGGACGCGCCCGCGGCGCTGAACCAGGCGTTCGTCGGACAGTGCATCAGCCTCGGTCGCGCGCACGCCACCTTCCAGGTGGCGCGCACCGACGACACCCCGGTGAACCTGTACCTCGGTGGCCGGGCCGCGGCTTCGCTCAAGGAGACGATCTGCAAGGCCACGCTGTGGGCGATCCGCCGCGAGGCCGCCAAACCCGGTTCGTATTTCTGGCTCAAGGGCGGCAAGCGCCCCGCGCAGTCACCGACCGGCGAGCGGGTCGCGCTGCGATGACACGGGCACCGATCGGCAGCGAGCACGCCGAACGCTTCACCCTGCTGCGGCCGCTGCTGTTCACCATCGCCTACGAGATGCTGGGCTCGGCGACCGAGGCCGACGACGTGCTGCAGGACAGTTATCTGCGGTGGTCGGCCGTCGACCTGGCGACGGTGCGCGACACCAAGTCCTACCTGGCCCAGCTGGTCACCCGGCAGGCGCTCAACGCGCTGCGGGCCGACGCCCGCCGGCGCGAGGAGTACGTGGGCCCGTGGCTGCCCGAGCCGCTGCTCCTCGAAGACCAGGACCCGTCCGCGGATGTCGTTCTCGCAGAGTCGATTTCGATGGCAATGCTGGTCCTGCTGGAGACGCTGAGCCCCGACGAGCGGGCCGTGTTCGTGCTGCGCGAGGTGTTCGGCTTCGACTACGGCGAGATCGCCCAGGCGGTGGGCAAGCCGGCGCCCACGGTGCGACAGGTGGCGCACCGGGCCCGTGAACACGTGCGGGCCCGGCGCAAGCGGTTCGAGGCGGCCGACCCGGAGCGCACCGCGGAGATCACCGCGCAGTTCCTGGCCGCGGCGGCGGGGGGCGACGTGGAAGCGCTGATGACCATGCTGGCCCCGGACGCCACGTGGACGGCCGACAGCGGCGGCGTGGTGAGCGCCGCCCGACGGCCGGTGGTCGGCGCCGACAAGGTGGCCCGGGCGATCGCCGGGCTGATGCGCAGGGCCGCGGAGATGGCCGCGCTGCGGGTGGAGACGGTGACCTGCAACGGCGCGCCGGCAGTGCTGCTCTACCTGGGCGACCAGCTCGAAGGGGTGATCACGGTGGAGATCGCCGACGACAAGATCACCAACTTCTACGTCATGCGCAACCCGCGCAAACTGGCGGCGCTGGCCACCGCTCGCGACATCAGCCGCGGCTGAGCGGCACACTGGGTCGGTGCGCATCGACCGGCTCGGCGATCTCGGCGCCGCACCCCAGGTGCTGCGCGCCCTCGGTGACGCCACGACCCGGTTGGGTCTCCCGCCCCCGGCCGCGCTGACCGGCGAGTGGTTCGGGGCCCTGGCGGTGATCGCGCCGAGCGTGTCGCTGGGGCCGGTGGCTGTCGACGGCGTGTTCGCCGTCGACGCCACGCGGACTCTCGAGCCGCACGCGGTGGGCGGCGGGTGGATTGGTTACCTGTCGTACCCCGACCCCGGCGCCGACGCGCACCCGAACCGGATCCCCGAGGCCGCCGGCGGCTGGACGGACTGCGTGCTGCGCCGCGACCGCGACGGGCACTGGTGGTACGAAAGCCTCTCCGGCGCGCCGATGCCGGGCTGGCTCGCCGCCGCGCTGGCCGCGCCGGCGCCACCGCCGCGCGAGAGCCGGATCGACTGGGGCATCGCCGACCGGTCCGCGCACCGCGACGGGGTGCTCGCCTGCCTGGAAGCCATCCGCGCCGGCGAGGTCTACCAGGCGTGCGTGTGCACCCAATTCACCGGCACGGTCGCCGGTTTCCCGCTGGACTTCTTCGTCGATGGCGTCGCCCGCACCTCCCCGGCCCGGGCGGCCTACGTCGCGGGTGCGTGGGGCGCGGTGGCGTCGCTGTCGCCGGAGCTCTTCCTACGCCGGCGCGGGACGGCCGTCATGTCCAGCCCGATCAAGGGCACCTTGCCGCTGGACGCCTGGCCGTCGGCGCTGCGCGCCTCGCCCAAGGAGGTGGCCGAAAACATCATGATCGTCGACCTGGTCCGCAACGATCTCGGCCGCGTGGCGGTCGTCGGTTCGGTGACGGTGCCGGAGCTGTTGGTGGTGCGGCGCGCGCCGGGCGTGTGGCACCTGGTGTCCACGGTGGCCGCCCAGGTTCCGGTCGAGTTGCCGACGTCGGCGCTGCTGGACGCCACCTTCCCGCCGGCCTCGGTCACCGGGACACCCAAACACCGTGCCCGCCAACTGCTCTCGCAATGGGAACCGCACCGTCGCGGAATCTATTGCGGAACAATCGGATTGGCCTCCCCCGTAGCCGGCTGCGAACTCAACGTCGCGATCCGCACCGTCGAATTCGACGCCGCGGGAGGGGCCGTGCTGGGTGTGGGTGGCGGGATCACCGCCGATTCCGACCCCGACGCCGAGTGGGCCGAATGCCTGCACAAGGCCTCGCCCATCGTAGGGCTGCCGTCGATCGCGGCCGCCGGCCCCGCCGGCTTGTCCTGATGGCGGCGACCCGCTGCGCCCGGCTTCGCCGCGCTTGCGACCGCCACGGCCGCTAAACCCGGCGAGCCCGCAGCACCGCGTCGTAGAGCTGGCGGGACCGCACCTCGGGATACGCGGCCGCCACCTCGCCGCAGGCGTCCTTGACGCGAGCACCGCCCGCGACCAGCTCCTCGACCTCGACGACCAGCGACGGCAGATCGGCGCGCGGCGTCGCGCCGGCCAGCACCACGGTGATCTCGCCGAGCACACCGTCGGCCGCCCACTTCGCCAACTCGTCGAGCGATCCGCGCACCACCTCTTCGTGCACCTTGGTCAGTTCCCGGCAGACCGCGGCCCGCCGCGCGCCGCCGAGCCGCTCGACCGCGTCCTGCAAACAGGCGGACAACCGGCGCGGCGACTCGAAGAACACACAGGTGCGTCGCTCGTCGGCCAGCGAATCCAGCCAGGTGCGTCGGGCCGCCTTCTTGCGCGGCGCGAACCCCTCGAAGCAGAATTTGTCCGCCGGCAGGCCGGACACGGCCAGCGCGGTGGTCACCGCCGAGGGTCCCGGCAGGCATCCCACCGGCAGGCCGGCTTCCACGCACGCCGTCACCAGCCGGAAGCCGGGGTCGTTGATCAGCGGCATCCCGGCGTCGCTGACCACCAGCACGGTCGCGCCCGCCCTGATCGCCTCGAGCACCGGGTCCACCCGGGTGGCCTCGACCCGGTCGAACATGCTGATCACCCGGCCGGTGATCTTCACCTCGAGGGCGGCGGCCAACGTCCGGACCCTGCGGGTGTCCTCGGCGGCCACCACGTCGGCCGTGGCCAGCGCGTCCAGGAGGCGGGGCGAGGCGTCCGAGGGCTGACCCAAGGGGGTCGCGCCCAGCAACAGGCGGCCGGTGGTCATGGTCGACAGCCTACGATCGACACCGATGACTGCCCCGCCCCGCGAATCCCCCTTGAACGCCCAGGGTGTCGAAAAGGAGCGCGTGGTCCCGGTCGTCAGCCCGGGCCCGCGGGTTCCGGTGGCCGATTTCGGTCCGACCGATCACGTCCGCGGCTGGGTGGTGACCGGCGTGATCACCGTGGCGGCCGCGGTGACCCGCTTCCTGAACCTGGGCTCGCCCACCGATGCCGGCACGCCGGTCTTCGACGAGAAGCACTACGCCCCGCAGGCTTGGCAGGCGCTGCACAACCACGGGGTGGAGGACAATCCGGGGTTCGGTCTGGTTGTCCACCCGCCGGTGGGCAAGCAGCTCATCGCGGTCGGCGAGGCGATCTTCGGCTACAGCGGCGTCGGCTGGCGGTTCACCGGCGCATTGCTCGGCGTGGTCATGGTCGCGCTGGTGATGCGGATCGTCCGGCGGATCAGCCGGTCGACGCTGGTCGGCGCGATCGCCGGGGTGCTGGTCATCTGCGACGGCGTCAGCTTCGTCGCCTCGCGGACCGCGCTGCTCGACGGCATTCTGACGTTTTTCGTGGTCGCCGCGTTCGGCGCGTTGATCGTCGACCGCGACGAGGTGCGGCAACGAATGCACGTCGCGCTGCTGCAGGGCCGCAATGCCGACACGGTGTGGGGCCCACGCCTGGGTGTGCGGTGGTGGCGCTTCGGCGCCGGGGTGCTGCTCGGATTGGCATGCGGCACAAAGTGGTCGGGCCTGTACTTCGTGGTGTTTTTCGGCGTGATGTCGCTCGCGTTCGACGTGGCCGCGCGCCGCCAGTACCAGGTCGACCGGCCCTGGATGGGGACGCTGCCACGCGACCTCATCCCCACCGGCTATGCGCTGGGCCTGATTCCGGTGCTGGTGTACCTGGCCAGCTACGCCCCGTGGTTCGCCTCCGAGACGGCCATCGATCGGCACGAGGTGGGCCAGACGATCGGCCCGCATTCGTTGATCCCGCTACCCGATGCGATCCGGTCGCTGTGGCACTACTCGGCCAAGGCTTTTCAATTCCACGCGAGCCTGACGAATGCGGCGGGCAACTATCACCCGTGGGAATCGAAACCGTGGAGCTGGCCGATGTCGTTGCGGCCGGTGCTCTATGCGATCGACGAGCAGAACGTGCCGGGCTGTGGCGCGCAGTCCTGCGTCAAGGCCGAGATGCTGGTGGGTACGCCGGCCATGTGGTGGGTGGCGGTGCCGGTGTTGATTTTCGCGCTGTGGCGCATGCTGGTGCGCCGCGATTGGCGTTACGCCGCTGTGCTGGTGGGCTATTGCGCGGGCTGGCTGCCGTGGTTCGCCAACATCGATCGGCAGATGTACTTCTTCTACGCGGCGACGATGGCGCCGTTTTTGGTGATGGCCATCGCGCTGATTTGCGGCGACATCCTCTACACCCCGGGGGCGCCCGCCCGGGGGCCCGGGGTGAACTCGGAGCGACGCACGCTGGGGTTGATCGCCGTCTGCGCCTATGTGGCGTTGGTGGTGACCAACTTCGCCTGGCTGTTCCCGGTGCTCACCGGTCTGCCGATTTCGCAGCAGACGTGGAACATGGAGATCTGGCTGCCCAGCTGGCGCTGATTCTTTCCCGCGAGACCGCAACCAGCGGCGGCGTCACTCGGGAAATGCGTTGGGACTTACAGTTTCGCGGCGTTGTCAGACCGCGTCGCGGCTGACGGGGCACGACATGCAGCGGGGGCCGCCGCGGCCGGTGCCCAATTCGGATCCCGCGATGGTCAGCACTTCGATGCCGGCCTCCTGCAGGCGAATGTTGGTCTGCACGTTGCGTTCATAGGCGACGACGACGCCGGGTGCCAGCGCCAGCGTGTTGTTGCCGTCGTCCCACTGCTCGCGTTCGGCGATGACGGGGTCGAGCCCGGTGTCGATCACCCGCAGCTTGTCGATCTCCATCGCCTTGGCCGCGCCCTCCAGGAAGGGGACCTCGTCGCTGATGGCGACCCCGCCGGGGGTGCGCTGGATGGTGAACGCCGACAACGTGTCGACGATGTTGGCGTACATCACCACCGTGTCCGTGTCGACCATCGTGCACACCGTGTCCAGATGCATCTGCGCGCGCCGCTGCGCAATCGGCACCGCGAGCACCGTGTGCGCGAGATCGTCGTCAAACAGGCTGCGGGCCAACGCTTCCGCGCCGGCGGGGGTGGTGCGCTCCCCCACCCCGACCGCGACCACGCCGGGCGCGAGCAGCAGCACGTCACCACCCTCGACGGGCGCAGTACGCGACTCGTAGGCGCGTCGCACCCCGGTGAACCGCGGGTGATGGGCATAGATGAGATCGGTCAACGACGCCTCACGGACCCGGGCCCGCAGCGCCAGCGTCGGGATCACCACCCGCGGGCCGATCCAGATCGACGAGTCCCGGGTGAACACCAGGTTGGGCAGCGGTTCGATGACGAAATCGCCGCCGTGGTGCATGCGCAGCACCAGCGACACGTCGGTGCGGGTGTCCGCGGGCAACTCGTTGAACGTCATGCCCGCCATCAGGACCTGCGCCAGCCGGGCGGGCTCCAGTCCCCGCAGGTACGCCGAAAGCTCTTGCGCCAGTGGCACTCCGAGCCTCCGTGCGTCCACGGCGGCCGCCACGCCCTGCATCCGCGCGGCCCCGCTGTGCGTCAGCGCCTCGGTGAGCAGGTCCGACAGCAACAGCACTTCGACCCCGCGGGAACGCAGCACCTCGGCGAACTGGTCGTGCTCGTCCTGCGCGCGCGCGACCCACGGGAGGCCGTCGAACAGGAGCTGGTCGACGTTGCGCGGGTTGAGGCGGAGCAACTCGGCGCCCGGGCGGTGCACGATGACCGTGCGCAGCGCGCCGACCTCGGACTTGGTGCCCAGCTCAACCTCACCCACGACTCAACCGTAGCGGCGGCGGGGGCCGGACGGGCGCGTCACACGCCCGCCGCGCGGCCCGCCGCCATCGAACGAATGTGCGATAAACTGGGTCGCGTGGAGGTTGCGGTTCAAGGCTCCCTGTTCCAGCACACCGAGCGCCGACAGCTCGGTGACGGCGCGTTCATCGAAATCCGCGCCGGCTGGCTGACCGACGCGGACGACCTGCTGGACGCCTTGTTGTCGACGGTGCCGTGGCGCGAGGAACGCCGCCAGATGTACGACCGGGTGGTCGACGTCCCTCGCCTGGTCAGCTTCCACGACCTCACGGCCGACGATCCGCCGCACCCGATGCTGACCCGGCTGCGGCGGCGGCTCAACGACATCTACGCCGGCGAGCTCGGTGAGCCGTTCACCACGGTGGGGCTGTGCTGCTACCGCGACGGCTCCGACAGCGTGGCCTGGCACGGCGACACGATCGGCCGGAGCAGTTCGGAGGACACCATGGTGGCGATCGTCAGCCTGGGCGCCACCCGCGCGTTCGCGATGCGGCGCCGCGGCGGCGGCCCGTCGCTGCGGCTGCCGCAGGCGCACGGGGATCTGCTGGTGATGGGCGGGTCATGCCAGCGGACGTGGGAGCACGCCGTGCCCAAGACGGCCGCACCGGTCGGTCCTCGGGTGAGCATCCAGTTCCGGCCGCGCGGCGTGCGCTAGACGGTATGAGGAGGCTGGGGCCTCGCCACATGTGAACGTGGGTTGCTGTCAGGAAGTTGGTCCTGGCCAGTAGAGCCACAGATGTGGATGGAGGCCCCAGTGAAGATTCAGCGTACGAGTGTTGGGTTGGATGTGCACGCCCGATCGGTGGTCGGGTGTGGGTTGGATGGGGATACCGGGGAGGTATTCGAGCGGCGGTTGACCCCCGACCGTGGTGAGATCGCAGCATGGCTAAGGGATCTTCCGGGCCCGGTGGCGGTGACCTATGAGGCGGGTCCGACCGGGTTCGGGTTAGCCCGGGCGTTGGATGCCGCGGGCATCGCCTGTGTGGTGGCTGCGCCATCGAAGTTGATTCGCCCGACGGGTGACCGAGTCAAAACCGATGCCCGCGACGCCGCGCATCTGGCGCGGTTGTTGCATCTGGGCCAGATCACCGAAGTGACGGTTCCCAGCATCGAGCAGGAAGCGGCGCGGGATTTGGTGCGGGCCCGCGAGGATGTCCGTGGGGATTTGATGTCTGCTCGGCATCGACTGTCGAAACTGTTGTTGCGCCAGGGGATCGTCTATTGCGGTGGACGAGCCTGGATCCGTGAGCATCAGCGGTGGTTGCGTCGGCAGCGGTTCGACAGTGCCGCGCTGCAGCTGGCCTACGACACCGCTTTCGACGCGATGCTGGCCACCCTCGAGCGCCGGGAGCGCCTCGATACCGCGATCGCCGAGATGGCCGCTGATTCGCGGTTCACCCCGGTGGTGACCCGGCTGGGGTGTCTGCGCGGGGTGTCCACGCTGACCGCGTTCGGGCTGGCCGTCGAGATCGGGGACTGGTCTCGGCTGACCGGGCGCAGTATCGGCGCCTATCTGGGGCTGGTGCCAAGCGAGTACTCCTCAGGAGCGACGCGAACCCAGGGCGCGGTGACCAAGACCGGCAATGGTCATGCCCGCCGCCTGCTCATCGAAGCCGCCTGGCATCACCGAGCCCCCTACCGGCCCGGCGCGGTGATGCGCCGCCGCTGGGATGCCGCATCCCCAGCCGCCCGCGCCCGCGGCCAGGCCGGCAACCGGCGCCTGCATGAACGCTGGATGCGATTCGATGAGCGCAAGAAACGCTCCGTGGTGGCCAACGCCGCGATCGCGCGTGAGCTGGCCGGATGGTGCTGGTCGCTGGCCGTCCTCGAGGACTAAGCGGCCCACAAACGTCCAGATGAGCAAGCAGATGTCGGCAAGCGTCTTGGAGTGACCCGCGTCGCCGCTATGAGCAATCACGTTGCACCACAACCGATCACGCTCGACATCTAGACAAGCGGACCGCTCCGACTCGAAAGTCCCGTCCTGCGGTAACCAACCCGCGTATATCAGACTGACACGCGTCGACACGACACGCTCGACACCTCAACGCTCATCTGGTCAACGAAGCGGCGGCCTCGACGACGGTTGCGGCCGCCGCTTCACCCTGCCCCTTGACAAAATGACTCACATATCAGCGGCGGTCGCAAGCGAGGCCGTGGCGATCGCAAGCGCGGCGAAGCCGGGCGAAGCGGGTCGCCACTATCGACATAAGCCGGGCGCAGCGGGCCGCCGCCATCAAGCCCAGCGGCGGTCGCAAGCGCGGCCGTGGCGGTCGCGAGCGAGGCGAAGCCGGGCGAAGCGGGTCGCCACTATCAAGCCCAGTGGCGGTCGCAAGCGCGGCGGGCCGCCGCCGTCAAGCCGTCTAGGCACGCACCGACGCCACCGCTTTGACGAGCAGGTCGCGCGCGCGTTGGGTGTCGACCGGCGCGACGGGCTGATCGGGAATCACCAGCGGGTTGGCGATGACGATCACCTGGTAGTCGCCGAATGAAGCCGAGTAGTCGAACAACTCGCCGGTGCGTGGACCGCCCGGGGTCAGCGCCTGCATGACGCGATGCACGCCGAGCGTGCGGGTGCTGTCGATCCGCGGCGCCTCGACCACCTGGACGCCGCCGCGCAGCTGCGGGCCGGCGAAGGTCACCTTTTGGCAGTCTTTTCCGGGATCGTTGAGGGGCAACGCTTTTGAGGTCTCCAGCGCGATCACCACGAACCGGTTGCCGCGGCCCTCGGCGGTGACCGCGGACATGTTGCCCTGCAGGTCCGCCGGCATGTCCGGCCCGGCCGCCACTTTCGCGCAGTTCGCCGGGTCGAACGTCAATCCGTCGGGCAGCTTTCGGCCGGCCAGCAGCTTGGGATCGATTCCCCGTTCGCTGATGTCGCTGACCTTGAAATCGGGTCCGAAGCTGGACTTGACGTCGACGACCTTGTTGATGTCGACCTTCGCCACGGGAGTGGCCGATGAGCACCCGGCCAGGACGCAGGCGGCCGCGAGCGCGAGCAACATCTTGGACATCGTGGCCAATCTACCCAAGCGGATAGTTCAGCTGCGCAACGTGGACACCGTTTTGGCGAGCAGATCCGCGGCGAATCGCGGTGGCAGGACCGGAAGCGCTGAACCTGGATCGGTGGTCAGCGTGGTGAACGCGTAGAAGTCGCCCAGATACGCGGTGAATGTGTAGACGCGGGAATCTATTTCGGTGCCCGACTCGACCGATGACTTGACGTCGGCGACCATGCCGATGGTTTGGACACCGTCGACGTGCGGTGCATCGGTGAGGTGGACGTGTGCCACGGTGTTCCCGGCGGTCTCCGACCAGTGGGCGCACGCGGTGAGCAGGTCCTCCGGGAAATCCACCGGTCCCGGCAAAGCCACCACCACCGCGTTGACGATGCCGCCGCTCCCCGAGCCCGACACGCCCTGCGCCGATTGGTCGCGCCCGTTCCCGGGGTCGGCGAGCGTCCCGCATTTGGCGGGCTTGGGGTGTGGGTCGTCGCCCAGGCCCCAGATCACCCTCGGCGAGGCGGCGCTGGGGATTGCGGTGCTCACCTCGTAACCGGGCGGCATGTCGCGAATGATCCGTTTGATGTTGGCGGGGTTGACGGCGGCGGTGTTGCTCGGCGGCGATTTCGCCGGAACCGCCGGCGGTTTGGGCGCGGGTTGATGAGCGCACCCGGCGACGGCCAACGTGAGCGCGGTAGTCACCGCCGGGCCAATCCCGAACGGCCGCATGAGGAGTTGATAGCACAGGACGCCGCCATAGCGGCGCCCCCACGCCAGCGCCGGTCTCAGCCGACCGCCTCGATCACCTGCCGGGCCACGCGCCTGATCTGCTCGGCCTCGTCGGGGCCGAACGGCAGGTGACGCGGGTGCGGCACGTCGATCACGGTGGTGATCACGCCGATGTCTTCACGCTGCCACACCGCACCGTAGCGGTCCATGATCGCGCGCATCGGCCCATTGTCGGAAAGCATTCGCGCGGAGAACCTTTCGACGCCGTCGACATCGGCGGCGATGGACAGTGCGCTGATCAAATAGGTGCCGATGCCCCGGCCCTGATAGGCGTCGGCGACGGTGAACGCGATCTCGGCGACCGTCGGGTCGTTTTCGTCGCGCACGAAGCGCGCGTCGGCCACCGGGTCGCTGCCGTCGGTGACTACCCACACGAAGTGGTCGACGTAGTCGACCTCCGACAGGTAGTGCATCAACGCAGGCGTGGGAAGACGCGGGGTCATGAAGCGCCGATACAGCGTGTCGCCGGAGAAGTAGATGTGTCCGTGCACGGTGCGCTCGCTGTCGCCGGGCAGCACCGGGCGCAGCAACAGGAGCGTGCCGTCGCGCACGCGAATCGGGATCGGCGTGATGAACGCGGCGAGCCGCTGGCGCGCGGTGCGCAACAGCCGCGGCGTGATGCCCGGGATGTGCACCATGCTGGCGAAGGATCTGGTGTCACCGACCCAACCGGTCAGCGGTTCGGCGGCGCTGACCGTCGCGGTCCGGGGAATGTCGCGCAGCAGGGCGATCTCGCCGACGATCATGCCGGGGGACGCATGCTCGACGATCACCACGCCGTCGTCACCGACGTGTTTGATCTCGGCGGTACCCGAGGAGATCAGCAGGAACGAGACGGCTTGCTCCCCCTGGCGCATCAGCACCTCGCCGGCCGCGGCGCGCAGCGGCTGCAGGCGGCCCGCCAACGGCGCAAGGTCTTCGGGGGGACATCCCTTGAAGATGTCCATCGTCGCCAGCTCGTCCACCCGGGCGCCGGTCAGTCCGGCCACCGCTACGGACCGCCGCCCGCAGCATCGCGACACCGCTGTGCACGTCGCGATGGTGCCATGACCTGCCCCGCCTGCTTGCCGTCGTCTGGTGCGCCAGGCCCGAGCCTCCTGGACGCGGTCGGATGTTGCCCAGGTTATGAGCAGGTAGCGGCCGCGGCAAGGATGCTGGGGTCTAATGAGCCGAAACTAGTGCGCGGCCCGGGCGGCCAGGATGAGCTCGACCGCGGCGGCAAGGTCGTCCACCACGATGTCGGCGTCGGGGGACGCCTCGCCGCCGGAGCGGAGCAGGATGGTCGCCGCTCCCGCCGCCCGACCCGCCCTCATGTCGATGTCGCTGTCGCCGATCATCACCGATGCGGTCAGATCGATGCCGTGTTCGGCCGCGGCGCGCACCAACATGCCGGTGCCGGGTTTGCGGCAGTCGCAACTGTTCGCGGCGTGCGGGCAATGGTAGGCGGCGTCGATCCGGGCGCCGTCGTCCGCGAGCAGTTGTTGCAGGCGGTTCTGGACGGCAGTGAAATGTGTTGGATCGGAAGCGGGTTCGGAGAGCCACCGCTGGTTGGTCACCAGTACGGTCCGCAGTCCCGCGGCGTTCAGGGCGGCCAGCGCCGCGGCGGCGCCCGGTAGCAGCACCAGTTCCGCGGGTGACCGGATGTACTCACCCTCGGCGGCCTTGACGTTGATGGTGCCGTCTCGGTCCAGAAAGACGGTGCGCACGTCGCGCAGATCGGCTGCGGCCATCGTCGATGTCAGGACGGCCCGGGAAACAGTGCCGCCTCGACCATTTCGCAAATGGAATGGCCCAGGTGCAGGCATGCCTCCTGAACCCGGGCCGTGTCGTCGCTGGGAACTCGGATGCAGAATTTCGCCACATCGGCCACCTTGCCACCGATTGCGCCCGTGAGCGTGACGGTCGTCATTCCCGCCTGGCCGGCGACCTCGAGCGCGCGAACGACGTTGGGAGAGTTGCCCGACGTGGTCAGCCCGATCACCACGTCCCCGGGGCGCCCGGTGGCGAGAACCTGGCGGGCGAACACCTCGTCGTAGGAGTAGTCGTTGGAGATCGCCGTGATCGCGGCCGTCGCGTCGGGCAGGCTGATCGCCGCCAGACCGGGACGGTCAAAGGCAAAGCGGCCCATGAGTTCTGCCGCCAGGTGCCCCGCGTCTTGCGCCGATCCCCCGTTGCCGAAGAAGATCACCTTGCCCCCGGCGCGCAGCGAGTCGATGATCGCGCGCGCGACCTCGACGGTCTGCGCGGCGACATCGCCCTGCTGCATCTGTTGCTTGACCGCGATCGTTTCGGCCAAGCGCTGCTGAACCAGCTCCACGCTCGGCGAGACCGCGTCCGAGCCGGTCATGCCAGCCATGTCGTCAATCCCTTGCTCTCGAACGCGAATTCGGTGACGTTGGCCTCCGCGCCCTCGAGCGCTTCGATGAGCCGGTGCTTCTTGGCGAAGTCACAGAACAACAGGATGTATCCCCCACCGCCGGCCCCGGTGAGCTTTCCGCCCAGCGCCCCGTTTTTCAGGGCCAGCTCGTAGAGGTCGTCGATGCGCTCGTTGGTGATGTAGGGCGACATGCGTTTCTTCTGGGTCCACGCCTCGCCCAGCAGCGCACCGAAGTCGTTCAGCTTGCCTGTCAGCAACGCCGCCTTCATCGCGACCGCCAAGTCCTTCTGGGCCCGCAGGCCCTCCAGCGTGTCATCCGAACCCGTTGTGGCGCGGCGGGTTTGGTCCTCGATCACCCGCGCGGAGTCGCGGGTGATGCCCGTGTAGCACAGCAGCAGGCTGAGCTCGAGCTCGAAGGCGGTCTCGTCGCGGATTCGCAGCGGATTGACGATCACGCGGTCGGTGAACTCGATGAAGTTGAAGCCGCCGAACGTCGCGGCGTACATGTCCTGCATGCCGCCCGCGATGCCCAGGTCGTCGCGTTCGATGGCACACGCCAGTTGGGCCGTCTCGTATTCGCCCATGGGCACCCGGTAGTGCTCGGCGAGCAGGCCGGTGAGCGCGACCATCATCGTCGACGACGAGCCCAGCCCCGATCCCGGCGGGGCGCTGGAGCGCAGCACCAGGTCGTAGCCGTCCGTGCCGTCACGGCCGAACCGGCGCACCGCGGCCTTGATCAGATCGAGGCTGCCGTCGTAGAGAATCTCGCTGTCCAGCGTCATCTCGTGCGTGGTCTTGAAGTCCACCGACTCGATGCTGACCCGGCGGTCGGTGCGCGGGGCGAGCGATCCCTGGGCGTAGCGGTCGATGGTCGCCGACAGGACACAGCCGCCTTCGGTCGTCGGGAACGGGGGCACGTCGGTGCCGCCGCCGGCGAAGGAGATCCGCAGCGGCGCTCGCGCGCGAATTCGTGGCCGTGTCATGGGGATTCTCTGTCGAGCGGATCGCCCAGCTGCGAGACCACGCGTGCCACGTGCCAACCCCATCGTTCTGCGTCCGGAAGCGCCGCCAGACTAACAGGCTGACCAGCGCGATTGTCGGGTTTTCGCCCGACTGCTCCCGGCCCGGCTCAGGCGATCTGCTGGCTTGGCTGCAGCACGAAATCGACGATGATGGCGGCCATGTCGTCGATCGCGCGGCGCGCGATGACCTCATAGCCGTGGGTGCTCAGCGTGGGCAGGCACAGCAGGCCGGCGCGCGCGGCCTGCCCGGTGGCCTTGGCGTGCGACGCGTCGGATTCGAATGCGCCCAGCGCGGCCGGCTGTGGGGACAACCCCTGGTCGGTGGCGATTTTCAGCAGCCGGTCGGCGACTTCCTTGTCGTAAATGCACAACGCGTCGCTGTAGCCGATGATCGGCCCGCCGCTGACCGTGGTGTTGTATTCGACTTCGGTGGGGCCGACTTCCAGGGCGAGCGTGAGGTGGCCGGGCAGGGTCGCGCTGGCGTAGGTGCCCCCCACCCCGCCGATCTCCTCGTTGGTGGTGAAGACCAGGTAGACGTCGTCGGCCGGGCGTTGGTTGCGCTCGCGCAACAGGCGGGCGGCGTTCAGCAGCGCGGTCACCGCGGCGCGGTCGTCGAGGAAGTAGGCGCCGACGTAGTCTCCGATCTCGACCACGGATCGCTTGCTGCGGTCGACGCACACCCGGGTGCCGGCGTGCACTCCCGCCGCGGCCAGCTCCTCGGTGCTGCGGCCGGTGAAGACGTACACGTGATGCCAGTCCAGTGCCCGGTCGCCCTTGTCGGGCTTGGTCTCCCAGATCCGCGAGCTTTCCTGGGTGGTGTGCTCGGAGCCGAGAGCCAGTACGGCGGTGAGGGTTTCGTTGTCGCCGAGCACCGCGACCGGTCCGAGTCCGAAGTTGCCCGGGTACATCGTTCCCAGCTGCGTCAGATGCAGCGTGCCGTCGGATTCCACGCGTTTGACGATCATCGACAGCTCGTCCATGTGCGCCATCACCCGGGTCGCGGTGCCGGGGATAGCCTGAGTCCGCTGGCGGTGGTCGGGCGCCCCGGTGTTTTTGGCCGACGCATTGGCGGCGACGTAGCCGATCAGGTTTCCGGCGTCGTCGGTCCACATGTCGTCGACGAGGGGTTGCAGCTCCCGGGCGATGACGGCGCGGACCTCGTCCTCCTGCCCGCACGGCCCATAGGTCCACAGGAGTTCCTGCAGCAAGTCGTCGCCTGCGTCGCGGTCGGGGTGCGCCATGGGATCCTCTTCCGTCATCGGGTTCAGAGGACCAGTACCCGCGATGTCCTGCGACTACGCCAACGCCGTCAGGGGTTTCGACGCCTGGTTCAGCTCACGGCGTCCGGGTCTGCCAACGAAACAAGGAGGTGCGACGGTGTCGGCCCGCCCTGATGCAATTGGTAGCGCCCGCCGGCCAAGGCCCGGCGAGCCGGCTTGCTGGGCACCAGATGCGGAAAGTCATAGGTGGTGATCGTCAGGCGCAGCCGGTGGCCCGCGGCGATCAGCGCGGCCGTCGGAAAGATTTCGATGTCGTAGCGGGTGAGCTCCCCGGGCACGACGGGCTGCGCGGCCGCTCGGGTGCTGAGGTGCTGCGGGCGCAGAACGGTGCCGTCGGGCAGGTACCAGGTGCGGTCGGGATCCAGCTTCCGGTGCGAACCGAGTAGCGCGCCCTGGGACAGCGGACGGCTGGCACCGTCGGGGGCGACGGCGTCGAGGTGGGCGACCCACACCGTCTCGGTGGTGGTGGCCGTCGCGTGGATAATCAGCGCGATCGGTCCGGCCACCAGCTTCGCCTGCCCGAATGGCTCGGTGGTGTAGGACAGCGCGCCGCGCTGCAGGCGGCGGTTGTCCTGGTCGTAGCGGATGGTGCGGCCGCGTTGGGAGAACAAAAAGCTGCTCAGCCCCAGCGACCACTGCTCCAGGCTGCGGCCCGACAGGGGTCCGCGCGGGACATAGGTCAGCGGCGCAACAGTGGTGTGGGGCGAGGCATCCGAACTCAGCCGGCCCGCGTCGGACAGGTAGAAACGAGTGGGCGTCGCCTCGGCGAGCGGATAGTCGTCGGCGCGATACCAGTTCGAGCTTCCGATCGCCTGGAACGTCAGCGGCTTCCCCGCAATCGCCGCGCGCGCATCGTCTTTGAGCCAGTGCTCGAACCAGCGCAACTGCAGCGCCTGAAGGTGCAGCCCGCCGTGGTCCGACACGTGATACCACGGGCCCATCATCAATCGGATCCGGTCCGAGACGGGTTGGCCGGGTTCCATCGGTGCGTCGTCGGGCCGGCCGGCGGCCGCGTTCTGCAGCGCGGCGTAGTTCAGGGGCGCCCCGCGCTGAAACGCGTCGTGCCATCCGCCGACGAGGAAGGTCGCGACGCCGTTGGCGGCGATCTTGGACAGGACCAGCCCCGGACTCATCGCGTCCCAAAACGGGCCGTCATAGGCGGTCTCGCCGCCGGCGACAACCTCGGCGATCAGTGGCCGGAAGTAGCGCCGCTGATCGCGTCCGCGCTGGCGAACCGCGGCGAGACCGCCCGAACGCGGCCGCTCGTGACCGCCGCGGGCGAGCCACTCCAGCGTCGGATTGACCACGTTGAGCAGCGTGTAGACCGACCCGTATCCGCGGACCGCGTGCAGGTGCGGCACGCCGCCCATGGTGGCGGCGTCGCGATAGAAATCGCGGGCCGCCATCACCGGGAAAATCGCCTTCAGGGGCGAGTCCGGGCCGACGGCGGCCGCGGTGAAGAGTTGGTTGATCGCCAGGTAGGACAGCCCCACCATGCCGACGCGGCCGTTGGCGTTGGGCAGCGTGGTCGCCCACTGCACCAACTCCACGCCGTCCTGCGTCTGCCGGTCGCCGCACATCTCGAACGAACCGCCCGACGAACCGGTGCCGCGGACGTCGACCATCACCTCGATGTAGCCGCGCTTGATGAGGTAGGGCGCCGCGCCGCCGCCGATTTGTGCGGCCGGCGGCGGGGCTTTCTTGCCGTAGGGCGTGATCGACAGCAAGACGGGAAACGGGCCTTCGGCGGCCTGCCCCGTCTCGGGCACCGTCGGGTAGTGGATGTCGGCGCGCAGTTCGACGCCGTCGCTCATCGGCACGGCGACGTTGTGTCGCACGCCCACGCCGTAGGTCGCCGGGGGCGGCGTCCACTCCGGCGCGAACGGCGATGGACTGGTCTTGCGGACGCGTCGCGCAGGTTTGCGCCTGGATCGCAGAGTCGTCCTTGATCTCACCATCGGTAGAGCTCCCCCTGAGGCCCCGCGGCGCCATCGCCGCGAATCATCAGCGAATTTAGAGCACCGTCCTCAGCGGAACTGAGGGGGTGTCACGATGGCGCGGCCGCTTCCGCCGGTCGTCGGACGCAGCGGTCCAGCGACCCCGCCGATTGCCTTCGACGCCTAACGGTTTCGGCGGCCTCGCGATGCGGATCGGCCACTGATTTCGCAAGGCGCTCGCAGGCGGCGACCGGCGACTCGCGCTGACAGATCGCCGATTCCACCCGTGACCCCAGCTTGTCATTGCCATAAACAGTCCCGCGGCCTCTGACTTCGTCCGAGGCGGGGCCCGCTGAAAACCACGGGCCCCCAGCCGATTTCGTCATACCGCCTCGTCCTGGGCGTCGGACACGAAATGGGTGACGCTCGGATGCAGATGTCGCAACAGCTCCTCACCGGAGAACTGCATGCGCTCGGCCTCATCCAGGAAAGCAGACTGTGCGGCCGAGGATTCGTAGACCAATCCCGCGCCTTTCGCTACGCTCGGCTCGCGCACCGCCTTGCGCTTCTTCAAACGCATCAGCTCGGGATGCATCTTCTTCCGCTGTGCGGGAGGGACCAGCGCACCGCGGTTGAAGGGCCTCATACCAAGCTTGTCCGCGACCTCCCGGACCTGACAAGTCTTCAGCCGGTAGCGCCAAGCGATTTGCGAAATCGTGAACCACCCCCGTGGCATCCGCCAGATCCAGCCCGCCACGGTAACCACCGTCAACACAACCGCCAGGGTCGCTTCAGGGCGGAACAGCTTCCCGGAGAACTTGATCGTCACGATCCCGACTACCAGCATGACGACGAGAGCTGACACGAAAAAAATCTGAGCCGGACTCACCCCGCCCCCTTGCTTCCACCGCGAGTACGTCCAACGGTCTCAGACCCGGCTGGCGGTGAAACCGCGACACGCCGAAGCGTGCCGAGTGGCGGTTTCGTGGACATGCGTTTGACTGAGTTATTCGAGCACTACGGTGGTTCCGCGACCCGGCACCTGGGTGATCGACCGGCGGTGTATCGGCTCGGATTTAGCGTCGACGGGGCGCACCCGCATGGTGGTGAACATCGCGCCGAGCACAATCCGCATCTCGCATTCGGCGAAAGTCGCTCCAAGGCAACGGCGCACGCCTCCTCCGAATGGAATCCACGTGTACGTTCCCGCGCGGTTGTCGAGAAACCGCTCGGGACGAAACTGTTTCGGGTCGGGGTAGATGTCGGGACGGCGGTGCATGAGATAGATCGAGGGCGCGACCTTGACGCCGGCGGGCAGTGAAAACCCGTCGACCTCCATGGGTTCGGTGAGTCGTCTGCTCACCAGGGCGAGCACGGGCCGCATCCGGAGTGTCTCCTTCACCACGGCATCGACGTACCTCTGGCCGTCGTCGGCGTGCGCCTCTTCGATAAGGCGCGAATGCGCGTCCGGGTGACGGATGATCCGCTCGACCGCCCACGCCAGTCCCGATGCCGTTGTTTCGTGGCCTGCCAATAGCAACGTGATGAGTTCGTCGCGAATCTCTTGATCGCTCATCGGATTACCGTCTTCGTGCCTGGCCTTCAACAGCATCGAGAGGACGTCGGTGCGGGTATCGAGGTCGGCTTGCCGACGGCGCGTGGCGATCTCTTCATGAAGCAGGCGATCTACGTCGGCCAGCAACTTGTGAGTGAGCGCAGTCCTCATCTTCTGGGGCCCTACGAGCAAGAGGAAAAATTGCGCCGCGCCGTTGGTTGTGAGAACGAGCGTCCGCTGTAGCGCCTGGCGCAACCGGTCCATGCTCTGCCCGCGCTCGAGTCCGAACACAAGGTGCAGGATGACTTCGAGCGTCAACGCTTGCATCCGGGGATGCAGCCGCACCGGCACACCGCGGGGCCAGCGGGCAATCTCGGCCTCGGCAATGGCGCTCATCGTGCTCATGTAGCTCTGCAACTGATTGCCGCGAAACGCGGGCATGAGGAGTCGACGCTGTTCTCTGTGTGCGTCGCGGTCGAGCAGTAGCACCGAGTTCTGGCCCACCACGGGCTGCAGGATGCGGTTTGCTTCCCCGGCGAGCACCAATTCGGGAGGCGAGGTGAAGATCTGCCGCACCGCATCGGGATGCGAGACCATCACGATCGGTCCCTCGCCGACCAGCTTCATGGTGAACGTGTCGCCGTATCGGGCGGCGGCGCGGTCCATGAACTCCCATGGACGAGCGATCCATTCAGCAGTTTGTACTGCCACCGGTGCTCGAGGACCGGGTGGCAGCGTGTCGGCAGCCATCGATCACCCCCGACGGGGACGGCGCGTGCTAGGTAGCTTGGGCAACTTTATGTGCTGAGGCTGCCGGCCACCAGAGACTCGCCGACGGCATGCCTCTGCGGCGCGAGCGGCGCCTCGAAACGCGTAATACGCCTATCGCACTGGTCTGACCACTTGACGTCTGGCCAATGGCTCCGGCATGGTGGGGGCATGGCCCTGCGCCCCGTGACCCGACAGTCGATACCCGACCACGTCTTCGAGCAGATCATGTCCGACGTGCTCAGTGGCGAACTCGCGCCCGGGGAGCTGCTGCCCAGTGAGCGAAGACTCGCGGAGGTGCTGGGGGTGTCCCGGCCGGTGGTTCGCGAGGCGCTCAAGCGCCTCACCGCTGCCGGCCTGGTCGAGGTTCGGCAGGGTGACGCCACCACCGTGCGGGACTACAAGCGTCACGCGGGCCTGGACCTGTTGCCCCAGTTGCTGCTTCGCGGTGGGGATCGTGGCGACGAGCTGGACGTGGCGGTCGTGCGCAGCATTCTGGAGACCCGGCTGCACAACGGTCCCAAAGTCGCCGAACTGGCCGCCGAACGGGGCGGCCCGCAGGCGGCCGGCGTGCTCGAGGCCGCCGTGGACGCGCTCGCCGCCGAAGAGGATCCGACGGAACGTCAACGCGCGGCGCTGACGTTCTGGGACCACGTCGTCGACGCCGCGGACTCCATCGTGTTCCGGCTGATGTTCAACACCCTGCGGGCCACCTACGAACCCGCACTCCCGGCGCTCGACACCGCGATGGCCGCCGAGGTCAATCGCCCGGAGCTGTACCGCCAAGTGGCACAGGCGATCACCGCCGGCGATCCGGTCGGGGCCAAACGTGCCGCGACCGAACTCCTCGAGCCGGCCACCCGCGGCCTGCTCACCGCCCTATCCAGCCTGGATGACGAGCAATGAGAACACCCGTACGCAGCAACCTCACCCTGTCCGCGGCGGGCCGGGAGTTTTGGCGCCACCCTTCTCCCTGGGGCCTCGCACTGACGTTCGCCGGGGCGCTGACGGCCCGGATCGTCGTCGGTGACTGGCGGCTCACCGACGTCGTGCTGCCGGCGCTCATGATCGCGGCCTTCCCGGTCTTCGAGTGGATCATCCACGTCGCCATCCTGCACTGGCGGCCGCGCAGTGTCGGTCGCTTCGTCGTGGACCCCTTGCTGGCGCGCAAACATCGCGAACATCACTGCGAGCCGCGGAAAGTCGAGCTCATCTTCATCCCGTGGCAGACGTTGCCCTGGGTGATCCCGACGGCCGTCGCCGTAGCGTTCGTGGCCTTTCCTCGGCTCGGCCTCGGGCTGACGTACCTGGTCGTCTTGACCGCCGTCGGGCTGGCCTACGAGTGGACGCATTACCTCATCCACACCGACTACAAGCCCAAAAGCAGTGTGTATCGGTCGGTTTGGCGTAACCATCGACGGCATCACTTCAAAAACGAACACTACTGGTTCACCGTCACCACCACCGGAACCGCCGACCGGCTGCTCGGCACGTACCCGGACCAGTCGACGGTACCGACCTCCCCGACAGCCAAGAATCTGCACGGTGTGAGTGCGAGCTCGACCAACGCTGCGGCATCCGGACGGTTTGTACCTCGATAACGAAAACTATTGCTGAATCTACTGATCAACCACTGTGTACCGGACGGTGGTCAAAACGACTGCACGCGCCCCTCTGACCTAGTTCTGTCTTAATCGGACTGGCAGCATTGAACCCGGGCCCACTTTGCCCCGGTCGGACGTAGTCTGAATTTCAATGTGCTGCATCGTCTTTCGTGGGCTTCACCTGCGCAAGGGCGCTACCGGTTGATCACGCGTGATACCGCTACCTTGTCGTCAAGTTTTCGCGTGGTGCGTGCAATTACCTGACCGGCGAAGTCAAGCAACTCCTCAAGGGTGGGGAACATTGCGAAGGCATCCACGATCGCCTCGTCGGCGCCTGACTCGGCGAGGCGCTCGAGCTTGTCGGCAACGAAGTCAACGGGCGTGCCCGGTTCGAGGTTGATCCGCATGGCCGTCTTCAGCGCGTCAGGATCGCGGCCGGCGTCCTGGGCCGCGCCGCGCGCGATCGACCACAGGTGGTCGGTGACCTCGTCCTGCAGCCCCTCGACCCCGAGCCAGCCGGTGCCGCTGCGGCCGACCCGGCGCATCGCGGCCTCGCTGGCACCGCCGATCCAGATGGGTGGACCGCCGGCCTGGACCGGGCGCAGTTCGGCATGGACCGGCGGAAGCGAGAAGAACTCGCTTTCCCAGGACACCGGGGTGGTCGTCCACCATTGGTGCAGAAACGCCAGCAGATCATCGAGCATCCGCCCGCGCCGGTGCCAGTCCGCGCCGCGGGCGATGTCGTGTTCGTCCTTCATCCACCCGACCCCCACGCCTACGTCAAGACGGCCGTCGCTGAGCACGTCGAGCGTGGTCAGCAGTCGGGCCAGGTGCACCGGCTCGTAGTAGAACGTGCTGAGCGTGCTGGAGTTCAGCCGCACCCGGCTGGTCGCCGTCGCGGCAACGGTCCACAGCAGCACCGGATCGAGGTACCGGGTCATCTGGGGCGGGTACGGCTGCTCTTTGCCCGGGTAGGTGCTGTGCATATCGACCGGCGTGACCAGGCGATCGCCGACCCACAGCGTGTCGTAGCCAAGGTCCTCGAGTCCGCGGCAGAACGCGCTCAAGCCAACGGCGCTGCTGACAGCGGGCCCGACGATGGGAAGTGCGAAACCAAGTTTCATTGGGATTCCTTTCGGTGATCCATCAACCATTGTTTGGGCTCCCGGCGCCCCGGTCCGTCCACGGCTCGGACCGGGGCGGTGCGCCTCAGGCGGGAACGGTGGCGCCGAGGGCAAAGTCGAAATTCCCCACGCCGTGGCGGGCGAGGCCCATCACGACCAGGCCCATTCCTTCCAGCCAGTGCGCCATGTGCAACGCGCCGACGTCCAGCGGGCGCAGGTCGAGGCTCTCGATGAACGCCGCCACGTCCGCCTTGGCGCGCACGTCGTCGCCGGCGAGGAAGACGTCGAGCGGCCGGCCCTGGCCCAGGACAACGCCGAAGATGGTGTTGAACGCCTTCACCACGCTGGCGCTGGCCGGCGCGGCCTTGGCAACTTGCTGCGCGACCGAGGTGCCATCGGGGATGGCCAGCCCGTCGGCCGCGGCATTGAAGGGGTTGCTGATGTCGACGATGACCTTGCCAGCGAGGGCGTCTCCGTATTGGGCGACGACCGGAACGACATGGGCGTACAAGAGGGCGACGATGACGATGTCCCCGGCCGGAACGGCGCCGAACTCGCCGGTCGTGGCGTTGCGGCCGAGCGTCTTGGCCAGGTCAGCTGCCTTGGACTGATCGCGGCCGATGACCTCGACGGTGTTGCCACCGGCTACCGCCAGCTCGCCGATGGCTCGGGCCATGTTCCCGGTGCCGATGATGCTGATGCTGCTCATGAGGTGAGTCCTGTCTCGAATAGATGAACGAAAAGGTTGATGTGTCTACCTTAAGGGAGGTTTGATGACGCGTCAACCAAATCGGGGTAGCATGAGTGGCTAATGGATGCGAACTGGCTGAACCCTCGTGAAGACCGCGCCTGGCGGGCGTTCCAGCACGCGCATCATCAGCTCGACGTGCACCTGAACCGGGGGCTGCAGGAAATGGGCCTGTCGGGGGCCGACTACCAGATCTTGGCGGTGCTCTCGGAGCACGACCGGGACCGCATGCCCGCCCGCGACCTGTGCAACACACTGGGCTGGGAAAAGAGCCGTGTCTCCCACCAGGTGCGACGCATGGAGAAGGGCGGGCTGATCTGTCGTGAGCCCAACCCCGACGACGCCCGGAGCACCATGGTCTGCCTGTTGCCGGCTGGCCGCGCCGCGATCGAGAAGGCGGCGCCCCGGCACGTGGAGGACGTCCGCCGGAACTTCATCGAACTGCTTACCCCTGCTGAGCTCGACATGCTCGCCGCCCTCAACGAACGAGTCCTGCGCCACCTGACCAAAGACGACTCTCCAGCCGACGACGAGCCCTCGTAGGTGAGACGGCGGCGTCGCATACTTGGTGCCGCGATCGAATCCGCTGCGTACCCGCTGCGCGGCGGACACCATTCGGTGAACGCAAATAACCGGGAAATGCGCTGTTACGTGCTCAAACTTTGTGGAGCTAAGGGGAATCGAACCCCTGACCTACTCGATGCGAACGAGTCGCGCTACCAACTGCGCCATAGCCCCTGACCGCTAGCAGGCTACCAGCCGCGGCACCAACCGCCGAAACGCGAGCACTACTCGCCGACGGCGCGCGGCAAGTCCCGGGGCCACCCGTAGGTCCTCATCGCCATCGCGTAGTCCAGGTGTTCGAAGACCGGGTCCTCGTCGTCGATTTCCAGCACCACCGCGCCCGGGCGGCGCAGCCGCGACGGGACCACGTCGTACTCCCGGTCGTAGGCGTTCTCGACACCGAGGCGCGCCCGCGCCATCCGCTGCGCCCGGCGGCGGCGCACCTTCTCCTCGATGCGCGTCTGGCGGCGCAGATAGCCCAGGTACAGCAGGGTGATGCCGATCGCGCTGCCGCATACCCACCAGGCGCTCGGCGAGATCTTGAACGCCGCGGTGGCCGAGCCGATCAGGACGAGGGCCATCACCATCAAGACCTTCTTGCGGAACGCGTACTTGCGGGCGCTGACCGCGGCGGCCGTCTTGGCGTCGAGCCGGCGCCGGCGGGCAGCGCTGCGCGGCATCGGGGCTGGAACCTCGTCGTCGTCGTCGGCGTCTTCGGCGGGGGGCTCCAATCCGGACGAGTCCTCGACGTACTCGTAGCGGTCCTCGTCGTCGTGCTTGGCGACGGCCTCGGTGTCGACGTCGTCCTCGGCCGGTTCCTCGTCGACGTCCTCGGCCGCAGAATCGCTGGCCCCCACCGGAAGTGCGGCCGAATCCTCGACGACATCGACGTCGAGGTAGTCGGGCTCGTCGGCCTCGGCGGGCTCGGTCACGGCCATTTTCATCACCACCGGGCGCCGGCGGCTCAGCTCGTCGGTGTCGGCGTCGTCATCCGTCTCGCGGTCGTCGTCGTTCTCGGCAAGGTCGTGCTCCTCGTCGAGGTCGGTGCCGGCCGAGTCTTCCGGCGGTTGCCAGTCGGGATCGCTGCGGTGACCGGCGGCCGGACCGCTGCGCTTGATCAGCCGGGAGTTGGCCCCGCCGTTGAGGACTCGCGTCGCCAACGCCACATCGCTGGTGCGGCGCACCGCGTCGCGTTTGCTGACGAGCATCGGCACCAAGACAAACAGCCACAGCACCACGAGCGATATCCACAACAATGACTGCGGGATGCTTGGCATGATGACCTGCTCTCTGTGGTTCTCATCCCCCGCGAAGCCCATTCGTGGCCAACGCGGCCGGGTCATGACGACCAGGACAATTACACACCTGTAATTTGCCTCCCACAAGCACCACGAGTCACTCGTGTCGCGCCAGTCCCAAATCGGCAAAAATCCGGTCA
Organism: Mycobacterium sp. 5-140-3-2; assembly: GCF_035666375.1. Taxonomy (NCBI): domain Bacteria; kingdom Bacillati; phylum Actinomycetota; class Actinomycetes; order Mycobacteriales; family Mycobacteriaceae; genus Mycobacterium; species Mycobacterium sp. 5-140-3-2. Next base: position 956,499 of record NZ_CP142025.1, on the reverse strand, counting down.
CGGTCGGAGCGTCGCCGACCGACCCAATTAATAGGTGGTCGTCATACCCAGCTGGCGTTACCGGCGCGGACCAGCGCCGATGCCACCGACCCCGTGACCTCTTCGACGGTGATGGCCATCAACAGGTGGTCGCGCCACGCCTTGTCGACTTCCAGGTAGCGCTGCAGCACGCCCTCCTGGCGGAACCCCACCTTTGCCAACACGGCCCGGCTCGCGGCGTTTTCCGGGCGGACGGTGGCCTCCACCCGGTGCAGCATCACCGGCCCGAAGCAGTGATCTAGCCCCAGAGCCAACGCCGCGGTCGCCACCCCGCCGCCGGTGGCCGACCGCGGCACCCAGTAGCCGATCCACGCCGACCGCAACGCGCCGTGGGTGACGTTGCCGATGGTCAGCTGGCCGCAGAACTGCCCGTCGAGTTCGATGACGTAGGGCAGCATCCGTCCCTGGCGCGCCTCCGCCCGCAGGCCGGAGCACAACGCCGGCCACGCGGCCACGGCATGCCGGACCGTCCAATCACCCTCGGCGCTGGGCTCCCACGGCTCCAGATGCGCACGATCGCTCAGCCGGATCCGGCTCCACTGCGCGCCATCGCGCAGCCGCACCGCCCGCAGGCGGACCACGCCCGCCGGAACCCGAAGCGGCCCAACGCTCATGGGCCAACCCGGATGACGGGAATTGGAGCGCAAGAGGTTCACCGTGGACGCAGTCGTTCCGCTCAGCCGCGCTGAGCCAAGAAGGCGACGTCGACGATCTCGCCGGTCCGAATCTGCTCGGCGCCGCTGGGCACCACCACCAGACAGTTGGCTTCGGCGAGGGTGGCCAGCAGGTGCGACGACGCGCCCGGGGCGCCGCCGAGCGCCTGCACCAGATACTCCCCACTCTCCTGGTCGCGCATCAGCTGGCCGCGCAGGAAACCCTTGCGCCCGGCCACCGACGTGATCGGCGACAGTGTGCGGGCCTGCACGATGCGGCGCATCGGCTGGCGCTTGCCCAGCGACAGCCGGATCAGCGGGCGCACCATCACCTCGAAGACCACCAGCGCACTCACCGGATTGGCCGGCAACAGGAACGTCGGGACGCCCTCGCGGCCCAGCTGACCAAAGCCCTGGACGGAGCCGGGATGCATCGCGACGCGGACGACCTCGAGCTCGCCGAGCTCGGAGAGCACCGAACGCACCACTTCGGCCGCCGCACCGCCGACGGCCCCGGCGATGACGATGACCTCGGCGCGATTGATCTGGCCCTCGACGATGTCGCGAAGCTCCTTGGCGCCGCCGCCGACGATCCCGACGCGGTTGACCTCGGCACCGGCGTCGCGGGCCGCGGCCGCCAGTGCATAGGAGTTGACGTCGTAGACCTGGCCGTTCCCCGGGGTGCGGGAAATGTCGACCAGTTCTCCACCCAGCGCCATGATCGTGACCCGCGGCCGGGGATGAACCAGCACCCGTTCGCGGCCGACCGCGGCCAGCAGCCCGACCTGGGCCGCGCCGATGACCGTTCCGGCGCGCACCGCGACATCACCGGGCTGGACGTCGTCGCCGGCGCGGCGCACGTAGGCGCCCGACGGCGCCCCGCGGTAGATCCGCACGCGCGACGTCCCGCCGTCGGTCCACCGCATCGGCAGGACCGCGTCGGCCAGGGTGGGCAGCGGGGCCCCGGTCTGCACGCGGACGGCCTGGCGTGGCTGCAAGCGGCTGGGCGTGCGCGAACCCGCCTCGACGGTGCCCATCACCGGCAGCACCAGCCCGTCGCGCCCGTCGCTCTCGGGTGAGTCGTCGATCGGCTCGGGCAGGCTGTCGTGGCCCACCTCGCCGACGCCGAGGACGTCGACGCTGCGCACCGCGTAGCCGTCGATCGCGGCCTGATCGAAACCGGGCATCGGGCGTTCGGTCACCACCTCCTCGGCGCACATCAATCCCTGCGCCTCGGCGATCGCCACACGTATCGGCCGCGGGGCCACCGCGGCAGCCGTGATCCGAGCCTGCTGCTCTTCCACCGAACGCACAGCGCGCCTCTCTGCCCTCGCTGCCTGACGGGCGGCCCGCCGGCCGGGTTACCGCCGGGCTACTGCTCGGCCAGGCCCAATCGCGCCACCAACCATTGCCGCAAATCCGGGCCGTAGTCGTCACGATCCAATGCAAAGTCAACCGCAGCCTTGAGGTAGCCGCCAGGATTTCCCAAGTCGTGTCGAGATCCGCGGTGCACGACCACATGCACCGGGTGGCCCTCCGCGATCAGCAGGGCGATGCCGTCGGTGAGTTGCACTTCGCCACCGGCCCCGCGCTCGGTGCGGCGCAACGCGTCAAAGATGGCGCGGTCGAGCACATATCGGCCCGCCGCGGCGAACAGCGACGGCGCGTCCTCGGCCTTGGGCTTCTCGACCATGCTCTTGACCCGCAGCACGTCGGGGTTCTCATCGTCGGGCACCGGCTCGACGTCGAAAACGCCGTACGCGCTGATCTCTTCGGGGGTGACCTCGATCGCGCACAACACGGTGCCGCCGTGGTGGGCCCGCACCTTCGACATCGTGCCCAGCACGCCGGTCGGTAACACCAGGTCGTCGGGCAGCAGCACCGCGATCGCGTTCTCGTCGTCGGACAGCCGCGATTCCACGCACCCGATCGCATGGCCGAGCCCCAGCGGTTCGCTCTGCACGACGGACTCGACCTTGATCAGTCGCGGCGCGCGGCGGACCTTGTCGAGCATCGCGGTCTTGCCGCGCTCCTCCAGCGTGCTTTCCAGTACGAGGTCTTCGACGAAATGCGCGACGACGCCGTCCTTGCCCTCGGAGGTGATGATCACCAGCCGTTCGGCGCCGGCTTCGGCCGCTTCGGCGGCCACCAGCTCTATGCCCGGGGTATCGACCACCGGCAGCAGTTCCTTGGGAACCGTTTTGGTTGCCGGCAAGAAGCGGGTACCGAGACCGGCGGCGGGCACAACAGCCGTGCGTGGCACCACCACGTTTGGGCATGACATCGTTCACACGATAACCCGCATCCGCTTTGCCGAGTCGATGTGGCGCGGGCAAAGTCCTGGCTGTCATGGTTGACGCATGGCAACCACGGGCAAGGCCGCGTTGCGCGAACAGCTACTCGCGGCCCGGCGCCGCGTTGCCGACGACGTTCGGGCCGCCGAGGCGGACCTACTGCGGGAAAAGTTGGAAGCCCCGGAAAGCATTGTGGCCAGCGACAGCACGGTCTGCGCCTATGTGCCGGTGGGCACCGAGCCGGGGTCGATTGAGCTGCTGGACATGTTGCTGCGCCGCGCCGGCCGGGTGCTGCTGCCGGTTGCGCGTACCACCGCCGACAACACGCCGCTGCCGCTGTCGTGGGGCGAATACCGGCCCGGCACCCTGACCACCGGCCGGTGGGGATTGCTCGAGCCCCCGCAGCCGTGGCTGCCGGCGGCGGCCCTGGCGGAGGCCGCCCTGGTGCTGGTGCCGGCGCTGGCCGTCGACCGCGCCGGCGTGCGGCTGGGCCGGGGGCGGGGGTTCTACGACCGCTCGCTGGGCGGCCGTGACCCCCACGCGCCGCTGGTGGCGCTCGTCCGCGACGCGGAATTGCTGGACGAGATCCCGGCCGGTCCGCACGACGTCCCGATGACCCACGCGCTTACGCCGCAACGAGGGCTGATCGCCCTCGATTCGCACTGACATGTCGGGAATGAGACATGTCACGTGGCGGTTCTAGCACTTGAGACGCTAGAGTGCTAACCAGGTTTGCAATCATCCGGAGGTTTTCGTGCCGACTTACAGCTATCAATGCACCGAGTGCGACGATCGCTTCGACATCGTGCAGGCCTTCACCGACGATGCGCTGACCACGTGCAAACGCTGCTCCGGTCGGCTTCGCAAGCGCTTCAACTCCGTCGGAGTGGTGTTCAAGGGCAGCGGCTTCTACCGCACCGACAGCCGCGAGTCCGGCAAGAAGTCGAGCGCCTCCACCAACGGCTCCTCGTCGAGCGACTCGGGTTCGAGCTCGGGTTCCAGCGAGAAGTCCGGTTCCAATGACAAGTCCGCCTCGAGCGAGAAGTCGAGCAGCAGCTCCACACCCTCCCCCGCCGCCGCGGCCACCAACTGAGCGTTATCCACACGCGCGTCGCTGACCGGCGACCCGGGCACCGCGTTGCGCCTACCGTTGCCCCGTGGGCGAATCATCGCTGAACCCAAGCGTATTGAGCCGGCTGTCGCTGTGGTTGCGACCGGACTGGACCCGCACCGTGCTGGCGCGCCGCGTCGCGGCGGGCGGGCTGGTCGTGCTGGCCGGCATCGCGACGCTGCGCTCCAATCCCGCCGGTGACTACACGCAGGTGGTGGTCGCCGACCACGACCTGCGCCCCGGCAACGCGTTGACCGCCGCCGACGTCCGAATCGAAAAGCGTTTGGCCTCAACAGTTCCCGACGGGGCTCGCGCCGACGTGGGCGCGGTGGTGGGTTCGACGCTGGCCGGCCCGGCCAGGCGTGGCGAGGTGCTCACCGACGTCCGGTTACTGGGCAACCGGCTGGCCGAGGCGGCGATCGGGTCGAAGGCGGGACCGGGGGCCCGCATCGTGCCGCTGCATCTGGCGGACGGCGCGTTGATCGACCTCGTCCGCGCCGGGGATGTGGTCGACGTGTTGGCGGCGCCGGCGACCGGCGCGCCGGAAACCGCCCATGCCGCCCCCAGGGTGGTGGCGACCGACGCCGTCGTGGTCCTCGTGTCGGCCAAGGAAAAGCTCCAGTCCGCCGATGCCGACCGCGTAGTGTTGGTTGCGCTGCCGGCTCGTGTGGCGAACACGGTGGCGGGCTCGGCGTTGGGCCAGACGGTGACGCTTACCTTGCACTGAGCGGGTCGCCCCAGCCTCGCATCCGTATTCGCTGGATCAGGCCGTCTGGAGGCTGGCACAGTACTTGCACTTGCGCGCGGCCTCCGGGATGTCGGACTTGCACTCCGCGCATGCCTTGGTGGCCGGCTCCTCCACGAACACGGTGACGCCGCGGCGGGCCTGGATGTGCTTGTACGGCACCACGATCATGAAGTACACGGCCGTCATGAAGACGACGAAGTAGATGATCGCCGAGATGAACGATCCGATGTCGAGGAAGGTCGCCTTGTTCCCCGCATCGCCGAGCTGCCAACCCAATCCGAATTTCGTACCGGGCTGCACGGCGGCGACCAGCGGGTTGATCACGCTGTCGGTGAAGGCCTTGACGAGGTTGGAGAAGGCCAGGGCTACGACCAGACCGATGGCCACGGTGATCACGTCACCGCGCATCACGAAACTCTTGAATCCCTTTATCATGCGCACACCTCCCGTAGCGCCGACTATCGGGGCAGCGCGCTGCCGCCCGGAGAAAACGCTATGCCAGGTTGTGCGCTATCACACATTTCCCGAACGATTAGTCACCAAAGGTTGACCGCGTCGTGATGTCTTTACACGCGAGCCGCTGCTCAACGGTGGTGCGGGGGCACGTTCTCCCGCAACCACTGCTCGTGCTCGTACGCGTTGGAATCGAGCCCGTCCGTTGACTCCTGGGTTCGTGAAACGAATTCGGCCTCGAAACCGGAAGGTCTTGTCACCGCCGGACCGACCCCAGGACCGCGAATCAGATCTCGAGGCTCGACAGCTGCCCAATGATCTGGGCCGCCAACGGATTAAGAGTCGCCATTCCGTCGCGCACCGCATAGCGGGAGCCGGCCAGGTTGACCACCAACGTACTGCCGGAGACCCCGGCCAGACCGCGGGACAAACCGGCGTCGATGATGCCCGCCGACAGCCCCGAGCCGCGGATCGCCTCCGCGATACCGAGGATCTCGCGATCGAGGATCTCGCGGGTGGCCTCCGGGGTGACGTCGCGTGGGGTGACACCCGTGCCGCCGACCGAGACGACCAGATCCACCCCGCCGATCACGGCGGTGTTCAGCGCATTGCGGATCTCGACCTCGTCGGCGGCGACCGCCACCACACCGTCGACGACGAATCCCGCCTCGGTCAGCAGCTCGGTGACCAACGGGCCGCTGTGGTCCTCGTCTCCGTGCGCGGTGCGGTCGTCGACCACCACGACCAGAGCCCGGCCAACTACCAATTCCGCCCCCGTTTCCATGGGTGCAACCGTATATCCGAGCTCCGACAACCCCGTCGTCGAGGGTTCGTCCACTCTCACTACTGGTCCGCCTTCCCGAGAGTCACCGGCAAAGTCCGGCTCCCGCCGCCGGCGGGGTCGGAGAACGTCAGCGAAATCTTGTCGCCGGGCGCCTTGGAGCGCACCGCGGCCACCAACGCGTCTGCGCTGTTGATCGGGCGGTCGTCGACCTTGGTGACGACCACGTTCTTCGGCACGCCCGCGGCGGCGGCGGCGCCGCCCGCGACGACGTCGACGACCTTGGCGCCCGGGGTGCCCTTGTCGCTGGTCACCTGGACGCCGAGCGAGGCGTGCGACGCCTTGCCCGTGGCGATCAACTCGTCGGCGATGCGTTTGGCCTGGTCGACGGGGATCGCGAAGCCCAGCCCGATCGAGCCGCTCTGGGCGTCCGGCGATTCGCCGCCGAGGGTGGCGATCGCGGAGTTGACGCCCACCAGCTGGCCGCTCATGTTGACCAACGCGCCGCCGGAGTTACCGGGGTTGATCGCGGCATCGGTCTGAATGGCGTCCAGCACGGTGTTTTGGTTGCCCGACTCACCCGTCGTGGACACCGGCCGGTTGAGCGCGCTGACGATCCCGGTGGTCACCGTGCCCGACAGACCCAACGGCGACCCGATCGCCACCACCGGCTGACCGACGTGCAGATCCGACGAGGAGCCCAGGGAGATGGGCGTGAGTCCGGACATGCCCTGCACGCGAATCACGGCGATGTCGCTGGTGGGATCGGTGCCGACGACGGTGAACGGGGCGGTACGACCGTCGGAGAAGGTCACCGTGGTTTTCGGTGTGGGTCCGCCGGGTCCGCCCGGCGCGACGGGAGGCACCGGGGCCCCGGGGAGACCCGCAGGAGGCTTGGGCGATCCCGCCGCGGCCGCGACGACGTGGTTGTTGGTGAGGATCAGCCCGTCGGTCGACAGGACGATCCCGGAGCCTTCTTCGGACTGCCTTCCGATATCGGTCTCGAGCATCACGACGCTGGGCACGACCTTGGAGGCCACCTGTTCGACGCTGCCCGGTGGCATGTTCGCGGCCGGGACGCTGGGCGCCGCCCCCACGACCCGCCCGCCGCCGTTGCCCGAGGCGTGGTCGCCGAGCTCGATCGCCGTCGCCGCCGCGCCGCCGATACCGGCCGACACCACCGCGATGGCCAACGCCCCAGCGGTCAAAAGCCCTGCGCGAGAACGCTTTCGCGGTTCCGGTGCGGCCGGCATACCGGGCAGCATGCCGGGCATCGGACCCGTGCCGGGGATCCGGCCAGGGCCGGTGTTGCCGAACGGTTCGTAGGGCGGACGGAACTGGCTCGTCTGCGACGGCTGCGACCGATAGCGCCAGTCGAACTGCTGGTTGTACGGCTGCTGCTGTCCCTGGGCATAGCCCGAGGACCCCGCGTGGCTCGGGACGGACGCAGTCTGATTCGGCGCGGGAGGGTATCCCGGCTGCTGCGGCGGTGGCGAATACCTCGGGTCATTCGTCATGTCGCTAAGTCGCTCTTCCTCTATCTCAGTGTTTCGGCAAGTCGACGGCTGGGTTCAACAGTAGCCGCAGACCTACCTTGCCCGCGCGGACTGAGAGTCCACTGAGATAACGTTCGCCGATTCCCCAGAGTTCGCCTCGTCGCCGGCCGCCGGCCCGCCCGCCTCGGTCGCGGCGTCTACCTGGCCGGCCTCCGGCTCGGTCGCGGAGTATGTCGCCGGCGGCAGTGGCCGTCCGGGCAGCAGCACATAGAAGGAGGTACCCGGGGGCTGGCCGCCCGGGACGGTGTCCTCGACGCGCAGCAAGCCGCCGTGGTTGAGCACGACCTTCTTGACGATCGCCAGACCGAGGCCGGAGCCGGGCATGGCCCGTGCCGTCGTCGAACGATAGAACCGCTCGAACACCAGCCGGCGCTCTTGCGGTGGAATCCCGGGTCCGTGGTCGGCGACCACCAGCTCGGCGTGCGACGGGTCGAGTTGCCGCATGGTGACGCCGACGTGACCGCCCGGCGGGCTCCACTTGGCCGCGTTGTCCAACAGGTTCAGGACCGCGCGCGACAGGCCGGCGGCGTCGCCGTACATCTGCCACGGCGTCACGTCGACGTCGAAGTGAATGTCGTTGCGGCGCCGCCTGACTCGCTCCAGGCTGCGGTCGACCACGTCGGACATGTCGACCGGCTCGTGCACCACCTGGCCGGCGTCGTCGCGGGTGAGGTCCACCAAATCGCCTACCAGCGTGGACAATTCCTCGATCTGAGCGACCACGTCGGCGCGCAGGTCGACCATCTCCTGTTCGGGTAGCCGCGGCGCTCCGGGTTCCATCGACGCCATCAGCAGCTCGACGTTGGTCCGCAGCGACGTCAGCGGGGTGCGCAGTTCATGCCCGGCGTCGGTGACCAGCCGCGCCTGCCGTTCCCGCGATTCGGCCAACGCCCGCAGCATCAGGTTGAACGACTCGGTGAGCCGGGCCAATTCGTCGCTGCCGAACACGGGGATGGGTCGCAGGTCGTCGGTGCGCGCGACGCGTTCGGCCGCTTCGGTCAGGCGGCCCACCGGGCGCAGGCCGGCCCGGGTGACCATGCCGCCCGCGACCGCGGCGACGGCCACCCCGACCCCGCCGACGATCAGCAGCACCCAGCGCAGTTTGTTCATCACCGCCTCGGTCGGCTTGAGGCTCTTGGAGATCAGCAGCGAGGTGCCGTTCTGCAGATGGACGGCGAGGATCCGCTGATCGCCGGCGGTGCGCCGCGACATGAACAGATCGCCGTGGATGACCGCCTTCTCCGCCGGACCAACCGGCAGGGTCTGACCGGGCTGCTGGGCGGTGTAGATGGCGTGGCCCGGGTTCACCAAAATCGCGTTGACGTCCGAATAGGCGGTGCCTTCGATCGCCTTGCCGGGGTCGGCGGCCAGGGAACCGCTGGCGATCAGCAGCTGGGCCCGGCTTTGCAGTTGGTTGTCGATGTCGCTGTAGAGCGCGGCCGAAATCACGGCGTAGACGGCGAACGCCATCAGCACCACGACCATGGCGACCATCGACATCGCCAGCAGCATGACCCGCCACCGCAACGACAGCGACGGGGTCGCGCGCAGCGGTGGGCGCATGGGTGGGCGCGGAGGCCGGGGGAACTTGATCATCGTGGGGATTGCATCGTCACGGCGGTGTCTCCCGCAGGACGTAACCCACCCCGCGCACGGTGTGGATCAGCCGGGACTCACCGTCGGCTTCGGTTTTGCGGCGCAGATAGCCCACGTAGACCTCCAGCGCATTGCCCGAGGTGGGGAAGTCGAACCCCCATACCTCCTCGAGGATGCGGCTGCGGGTGAGCACGCGGCGGGGATTGGCGATCAGCATTTCGAGCAACGCGAATTCGGTGCGCGTCAGGCTGATCCGGCGCTCCCCGCGGGTGACCTCGCGGGTCACCGGGTCCAGGGTGAGGTCGGAGAACTTCATCGCCACCGATTCGGCCTCGTCCTCCGGCTTGGTCCGGCGCAGCAGCGCACGCATCCGGGCCAACAGTTCTTCCAGGGCGAACGGCTTGGGCAGGTAGTCGTCGGCGCCGGCGTCCAGGCCGGCGACCCGCTCGGAGACCGAATCGCGCGCCGTGAGCACCAGGATCGGCAGGTCATCCCCGGTGCTGCGGAGCTGTCGGCACACCTCGAGGCCATCCAGCCTCGGCATCATCACATCCAGGACGAGCGCATCGGGGCGATCGCTTGCGATCAGTTCGAGAGCTTCGACCCCGTCATGGGCCAACTCGACCGAGTAGCCGTTGAAGGACAACGACCTACGCAGCGACTCGCGCACGGCGCGATCGTCGTCGACGACCAGTATTCGCACGGCCCCTAGTTTCGTCCCACCGCCTGAGACTGACCTGAGAGGCGCGCCGGTGAGGTTCTAGCGGCGGTCGCAAGTGCGGCGAAGCCGGGCGCAGCGGGCCGCCGCCATCAGGTCAGCGGCGGGCCGCCGCCATCGGGTCAGCGGCGGTCGAGGTCGATCAGGCCGAGGCGGGCGGCCTTGAGCAGCCTGCGCGGCACTCTGTGCCGCTGACCTGCGACCGTGACACCGACGAGTTCGGTCTTCTCGGCCTTCCACTGCGCGCGCCGGCTACGGGTGTTCGCGCGCGACATTCTGCGCTTGGGTACGGCCATGGTCGGGCCTGACTCCTCAATGTGGCTTGCGGTTCGGCATGTCGCGCGGCGTGGGCCGGGAGGCCGAACGGGCGACGATCGGGTATCAGGATAGTCGCTGGTCCGCTCGTCGCCAAAACCGACGCCCGCCGCCCCGGATCGCACCCTGCGCTAGCACGGCCCTGGCGCACCCGCCCCGAAGTGGGATCCTTGACGTGACACCCGCGGTACCCGATAACCTACCGGTTGGTTGGTTGGGTCTCACCGGTGAATCCCTGAATGGAGGACGGGCATGGCCTCTGCTTCCGGCGCTTGCGTCCGGATCGCGAACTGCTCCGGGTTCTACGGCGACCGGCTGTCGGCCATGCGCGAAATGCTCACCGGTGGCGAGGTCGACTACCTCACCGGCGACTACCTGGCCGAACTCACCATGCTCATCCTGGGCCGGGACCGGATGAAGCACCCCGAGCGCGGCTACGCCAAGACCTTCCTGACGCAACTCGAGGACTGCCTGGGCGAGGCCCGCGACCGCGGGGTCCGCATCGTGGCCAACGCAGGCGGCCTCAACCCGGCCGGGCTTGCCGACGCGATCCGCGCGCTGGCCGAGCGCCTGGGTATCGACGCCCGGATCGCGCACGTGGAAGGCGACGACCTGTTGCCCCGCGCCGCCGAACTGGGCCTGGGCAGCCCGCTGACCGCGAACGCCTACCTGGGCGCCTGGGGCATCGTCGACTGCCTGGCCGGCGGCGCCGACGTCGTCGTCACCGGCCGGGTCACCGACGCGTCGGTGATCGTCGGGGCGGCCGCCGCGCATTTCGGCTGGCATCGCACCGACTACGACCAGCTCGCCGGCGCCATGGTCGCCGGCCACGTCATCGAATGCGGGGTCCAGGCCACCGGCGGCAACTACGCGTTCTTCACCGAAATCGCCGACCTCACCCACGCCGGTTTTCCCCTGGCCGAGGTCTATGCCGACGGATCCTCGGTGATCACCAAGCACCCCGGCAGCGGCGGTTTGGTCAGCGTCGACACCGTCACCGCCCAGCTGCTGTACGAGATCACCGGGGCGCGCTACGCCAACCCCGACGTCACCGCTCGGATGGACACCGTTGAGCTCGCGCCCGACGGTCCGGACCGGGTGCGCATCAGCGGCGTGCGCGGCGAAGCCCCGCCGCCCACCTACAAGGTGTCGCTGAACAGCATCGGCGGGTTTCGCAACTCGATGACCTTCGTGCTCACCGGCCTGGACATCGAGGCCAAGGCGGAGCTGGTGCGCCGGCAACTCGACGCCGCGCTCACCGTCAAGCCCGCCGAACTGCAGTGGACCCTGGCCCGCACCGACCACGCCGACGCCGACACCGAGGAGGCCGCCAGCGCGCTGCTGCACTGCGTCGTGCGCGACCCCGATCCCGTTAATGTCGGACGCCAATTCTCTTCGGCCGCAGTGGAGTTGGCGCTAGCCAGCTATCCGGGCTTCCACGTGACCGCACCGCCGGGCGACGGCCAGGTCTACGGCGTGTTCACCCCCGGCTACGTCGACGCCGACCAGGTGCCGCACGTCGCGGTGCACGCCGACGGGACGCGCATCGATATCCCCTGCGCCACCGATACTTTGGTGTTGGCTCCGGCCGATCCCCCGCCGCTGCCCGAGCCGCTTCCGGATGGCCTGCTGCGCAGGGCGCCACTCGGCCGCATCGCCGGTGCCCGCAGCGGCGACAAGGGCGGCTCCGCCAACGTCGGTGTGTGGGTCCGCACCGACGAGCAATGGCGGTGGCTGGCCCACACGTTGACCGTCGAACGGCTCAAGGAGCTACTCCCCGAGGCGGCGGACTTCGATGTCACCCGCCACATGTTGCCGAATCTGCGGGCGGTCAACTTCGTCATCGACGGCATCCTCGGCCAGGGCGTCGCCTACCAAGCCCGATTCGATCCTCAAGCCAAGGGGTTGGGCGAATGGCTGCGCGGCCGCCACCTCGACATCCCGGAGAGTCTGTTGTCATGAATCTTTGGACCACACCCGAGCGTGAGCAGCTACGAAAGACGGTGCGCTCCTTCGCGGAACGCGAGATCCTGCCCCACGTCGACGAGTGGGAACGCAGCGGCGAGCTGCCGCGCGAATTGCACCGCAGCGCCGGGGCCGCCGGGCTGCTGGGCGCGGGCTTCCCCGAATCGGTCGGCGGCGGGGGTGGCGACGGCGCCGACGCGGTGATCATCTGCGAAGAGATGCATCAGGCCGGAGCCCCAGGGGGCGTCTTCGCGTCGCTGTTCACCTGTGGCATCGCGGTGCCGCACATGATCGCCTCCGGCGACGAGCGGCTCATCGAGGAGTTCGTCCGGCCGACGCTGGCGGGCGAGAAGATCGGTTCGCTGGCCATCACCGAACCGGGCGGCGGTTCCGACGTCGGCCACCTGCGGACCTCCGCCGAGCGCGACGGTGATCACTACATCGTCAACGGCGCCAAGACCTACATCACCTCCGGCGTGCGCGCCGACTACGTCGTCACCGCGGTGCGCACCGGAGGCCCTGGCGCGGCGGGGGTTTCGTTGCTGGTGGTCGAAAAGGGCACTCCCGGCTTCGAGGTGACGCGCAAGTTGGACAAGATGGGCTGGCGATCCTCGGACACCGCCGAGTTGTCCTACACCGACGTCCGGGTGCCGGCGGCCAACCTGGTCGGCGCCGAGAACAGCGGGTTCGCCCAGATCGCGCAGGCCTTCGTCGCCGAGCGAATCGGCCTTGCCGCCCAAGCGTATTCGAGCGCCCAGCGGTGCCTGGACCTGACCGTGCAATGGTGCCGCGACCGCGAGACGTTCGGCCGCCCGCTGATCTCGCGGCAGTCGGTGCAGAACACGCTGGCCGAGATGGCCCGACGCATCGACGTGGCCCGCGTCTACTCGCGCCACGTGGTGGAACGCCAGCTCGCCGGCGAGACGAATCTGATCCCGCAGGTGTGTTTCGCCAAAAACACCGCCGTCGAGGCCGGCGAATGGGTGGCAAACCAGGCCGTCCAGCTGTTCGGTGGCATGGGTTATATGACCGAATCCGAGGTCGAGCGCCAATACCGGGACATGAGGATCCTGGGCATCGGCGGCGGCACCACCGAAATCCTGACCGCACTGTCCGCCAAACTCCTGGGGTTCCAGTCATGATCGCAGCGATGAGGAGGAGTGGCGCCAAATGACCACCCTGCAATCCACGCTGAACCACGACGACGCCGAGTTCACCGAGGCCGCGTCGGCGGCGATCGCGAAACTCGACGAGATCGACGCCGAGCTGGCCAATGCGCTGGCGGGCGGCGGACCCAAATACGTTGAGCGTCACCACGAGCGCGGCAAACTGACCGCGCGTGAGCGCATCGAGTTGCTCGTCGACGCGGACTCGCCGTTCCTGGAGCTCAGCCCGCTGGCCGCCTGGGGCAGCGCCTTCAAGGTCGGCGCCAGCACCGTCACCGGCATCGGCGTGGTCGAGGGCGTCGAATGCATGATCGTCGCGAACGACCCGACGGTCAAAGGCGGCACCAGCAACCCATGGACCCTGAAGAAGATCCTGCGGGCCAACCAGATCGCCTTCGAGAACCGGCTTCCGGTGATTTCGCTGGTGGAATCCGGCGGCGCCGACCTGCCCACCCAGAAGGAGATCTTCATCCCCGGCGGGCGGATGTTCCGCGACCTGACCAGGCTTTCGGCGGCCGGGATCCCCACCATCGCTTTGGTGTTCGGTAACTCCACCGCGGGCGGCGCCTACGTCCCGGGGATGTCCGATCACGTGGTGATGATCAAGGAACGCTCCAAGGTGTTCCTCGCCGGTCCCCCACTGGTGAAGATGGCCACCGGCGAGGAGTCCGACGACGAATCGCTGGGCGGCGCCGAGATGCACGCCCGGATCTCGGGTTTGGCCGACTACTTCGCGGTCGACGAACTCGACGCCATCCGCATCGGCCGCCGCATCGTCGCCCGGCTGAATTGGACCAAGCAAGGCCCGAAACCCAAGCCGATCACCGAGCCGTTATTCGACACCGAGGAGCTCATCGGCATCGTCCCCGCGGATCTGCGCATCCCATTCGATCCCCGCGAAGTGATCGCCCGGATTGTCGACGGATCCGAATTCGACGAATTCAAGCCGCTGTACGGCTCCTCACTGGTGACGGGCTGGGCCCAGTTGCACGGCTACCCGATCGGGATCCTGGCCAACGCGCGCGGCGTGCTGTTCAGCGAGGAGTCGCAAAAGGCCACGCAGTTCATCCAGCTGGCCAACCGCTCCAACACGCCACTGCTGTTCCTGCACAACACCACCGGCTACATGGTGGGCAAGGACTACGAGGAGGGCGGGATGATCAAGCACGGCTCGATGATGATCAATGCCGTGTCCAATTCGACCGTCCCCCACATCTCGCTGCTGATCGGCGCCTCCTACGGCGCGGGCCACTACGGCATGTGCGGCCGTGCCTACGATCCGCGGTTCCTGTTCGCCTGGCCGACGTCGAAGTCCGCGGTGATGGGTGGCGCCCAGCTCTCGGGGGTGCTGTCGATCGTGGCCCGCGCGGCCGCGGAAGCCCGCGGCCAGCAGGTCGACGAGGAGGCCGACGCGGCGATGCGGGCCGCGGTCGAGGGCCAGATCGAGGCGGAGTCGCTGCCGCTGGTGTTGTCCGGGATGCTCTACGACGACGGGGTGATCGACCCACGGGACACCCGGACCGTGCTGGGAATCTGTTTGTCCGCCATCGCCAATGGCCCGATCAAGGGGACGTCGAACTTCGGCGTCTTCCGGATGTGAGCCCCATGATTACTCGAGTTCTGGTTGCCAACCGTGGCGAGATCGCGCGCCGGGTGTTCGCCACGTGCCGCCGGCTGGGCCTGGGCACCGTCGCCGTCTACACCGACCCGGACGCCGGCGCGCCGCACGTCGCCGAGGCCGACGCCCGGGTGCGGCTGCCCAAGACCAACGACTATCTCAACGCCGAGGCCATCATCGCCGCGGCCCGCGCCGCCGGTGCCGACGCGATCCACCCCGGCTACGGGTTCCTCTCGGAGAACGCCGATTTCGCGGCCGCCGTCCAGCACGCCGGACTGACCTGGATCGGCCCGCCGGTGGACGCGGTGCGGGCGATGGGCTCCAAGATCGAGGCCAAGAAGCTGATGGCCTCCGCCGGCGTGCCCGTTCTCGACGAGCTCGATCCCGACACGGTCACCCAGGCGCAGCTGCCGGTGCTGGTCAAGGCCTCCGCGGGCGGGGGCGGGCGGGGCATGCGGGTGGTGCGCGAATTGTCCGCCCTGCCAGCAGAAGTCGAGGCAGCGCGCCGCGAAGCGCAGTCCGCGTTCGGCGATCCGACGGTGTTCTGCGAGCGCTACCTGCCCACCGGCCACCACATCGAGGTTCAGGTCATGGCCGACACCCACGGCACGGTGTGGGCCGTCGGGGAACGCGAGTGCTCGATTCAGCGCCGCCACCAGAAGATCATCGAGGAGGCCCCCTCCCCGCTGGTGGAGCGCACCCCGGGCATGCGCGCCAAGCTGTTCGACGCGGCGCGACTGGCCGCCGGCGCGATCGGCTACACCGGCGCCGGGACGGTGGAGTTCCTGGCCGACGACGATGGCGAGTTCTACTTCCTGGAGATGAACACGCGGCTACAGGTCGAGCACCCGGTCACCGAAGAGACGACCGGGCTCGACCTGGTGGAACTGCAGCTCGCGGTGGCCGACGGCGCCCGCCTCGACGCCGAATCTCCTGCCGCCCAGGGTCATTCGATCGAGGCCAGGCTCTACGCGGAGGATCCCGCACGCGAGTGGCAGCCCCAGGCCGGTGTTATGCGCGCGTTCGAGGTGCCCTCCGTGCGAGCCGAGTTCGGCTCGCTGGGACAACGGACCGGCATCCGGCTGGATTCGGGGATCGCCGACGGATTCACGGTGTCGATCCACTACGACCCGATGCTGGCCAAGGTCATCTCCTACGCCCCGACACGCCGCCAGGCGGCGCTGGTTCTCGCCGACGCGCTGACCCGAGCCCGGGTGCACGGGCTGCGCACCAACCGCGACCTGCTGGTGAATGTGTTACGGCATCCAGCGTTCCTCGACGGCGCCACCGACACAGCGTTTTTCGACACGCACGGCCTGGCCGAACTATCGGCGCCGCTGGGTGACGCCGCAGCGGTTCGTCTGTCGGCGATCGCCGCCGCCCTCGCCGACGCCGCGCGCAACCGAGCGCTCGCCCCGGTGTTGGGTGCCATCCCCAGCGGCTGGCGAAACCTGCGGTCGGGTTATCAGGTCAAGACCTACGGTGACGATGACGGCAACGAACACCGCATTCAATACCGGTTCGACAGAACCCGGTTGGTCCTGCCCGACGATCCTTCGGTGCAATTGGTGTCGGCCACGGCGAAAGCTGTGGTATTGAGGACGGACGGCGTCGACCACCACTTCTCGGTGCGGCGCTACGACCCCAGCGATTCCGACGTCTACGTCGACTCCGCGCGCGGACCGGTGCACCTGATCGCGCTGCCGCGCTTCCCCGAGCCCGGTTCGACCGTCGAAAAGGGATCGCTGGTCGCCCCCATGCCCGGCAACGTCATCCGACTCGGCGCTGCGATCGGCGACACCGTCACCGCCGGTCAACCACTGATCTGGTTGGAAGCCATGAAGATGGAACACACCATCACAGCACCGGTCGACGGCGTTCTCGCCGAACTCGACGTCAAGACCGGTCAGCAAGTCGAAGTGGGCGCCGTACTGGCAAGAGTCGAAGCGCCGCAATCAGAAGGAGATCCCCAGTGACCGACAGCAGCTTCATCGAGAACGAGGAGCGTCAGGCCCTGCGCAAGGCGGTGGCTGAATGGGCGTCCAACTACGGCAGCGAGTACTACCTGAAGAAGGCGCGCGCCCACGAGCACACCGACGAATTATGGTCGGAGGCAGGAAAACTCGGCTTCCTGGGCGTGAATCTGCCCGAGGAGTACGGCGGTGGCGGCGCCGGAATGTACGAGCTGTCGCTGGTGATGGAGGAGATGGCCGCCGCCGGTAGCGCGTTGCTGCTCATGGTGGTCTCGCCCGCCATCAACGGCACCATCATCAGCAAGTTCGGCACCGAGGAGCAGAAGAAGCGCTGGCTCCCCGGTATCGCCGACGGGACACTGACCATGGCGTTCGCCATCACCGAGCCCGACGCCGGATCCAACTCGCACAAGATCACCACCACGGCCCGCCGCGACGGCAGCGACTGGGTCCTCAAGGGCCAGAAGGTGTTCATCTCCGGCATCGACCAGGCGCAGGCCGTGCTCGTGGTGGCCCGCACCGAGGAGGCCAAAACGGGCAAGCTGCGCCCCGCGCTGTTCGTGGTGCCCACCGATGCGCCCGGCTTCACCTACACGCCCATCGAAATGGAATTGATCAGCCCCGAACGCCAATTCCAGGTCTTCCTCGACGATGTCCGGTTGCCCAGCGACGCACTCGTCGGCGCCGAAGATGCCGCCATCGCACAGCTTTTCGCCGGCCTGAACCCCGAACGCATCATGGGCGCGGCCAGCTCGGTCGGGATGGGGCGGTTCGCGCTGGACCGGGCCGCCGAGTACGTCAAGACCCGCCAGGTGTGGGGAACCCCGATCGGCTCGCACCAAGGGCTGTCACATCCGTTGGCGCAGTGCCACATCGAGGTCGAACTCGCCAAGCTGATGATGCAGAAGGCCGCGACCCTGTATGACTCCGGCAACGACATGGCTGCGGCCGAGGCCGCGAACATGGCCAAATACGCTGCGGCCGAAGCTGCTACCCGGTCGGTGGACCAGGCCGTGCAGTCGATGGGCGGCAACGGGCTCACCAAGGAATACGGTGTGGGCGCCATGCTGACTTCGGCCCGGCTTGGCCGCATCGCCCCGGTCAGCCGCGAGATGGTGCTGAACTTCGTCGCGCAGACGTCACTGGGCCTGCCGCGAAGCTACTAAATGGACACCCTCGTCGAATACGCCGGACCCGCCGACACGGGCGGGCCGTACGCGCGGCTGACGCTGAACTCACCGCACAACCGCAACGCGCTGTCGACCACGCTGGTCGCCCAGTTGCACCAGGGGCTGCGCGACGCCTCGTCGGATCCGGCCGTGCGCGCGGTGGTGCTGGGCCACGCCGGGGGCACCTTCTGCGCCGGCGCGGACCTGAGCGAGGGCGGCGGCGCAGCCGGGCGAAGCGGGTCGCCACCCCCTGCCTATGACATGGCCGTCGCCCGGGCCCGGGAGATGACCGCTTTGATGCGGGCCATCGTCGCCTCGCCACTGCCGGTGATCGCCGCCATCAACGGCCATGTCCGGGCCGGCGGCTTCGGCCTCGTGGGTGCCTGCGATATCGCGGTCGCCGGGCCGCGCAGCACGTTCGCGCTGACCGAGGCGCGCATCGGCGTCGCCCCGGCGATCATCTCGTTGACTCTGCTGCCGAAATTGTCGCCGCGCGCCGCGGCGCGCTACTACCTGACCGGCGAAACATTCGACGCCGACGCGGCGGCGGAAATCGGGCTGATCACCATGGCCGCCGAGGACGTCGACGCCGCGGCCGAGAAACTGGTCGCCGATGTGGGCCGTGGGTCACCGCAGGGGCTCGCGGCTTCCAAGGCGCTGACGACGGCCGCTGTGTTGGAAGGGTTCGACCGTGACGCCGAACGGCTCGCCGAGGAATCGGCGCGGCTCTTCGTGTCCGACGAGGCCCGCGAAGGCATGTTGGCGTTCCTGGAGAAGCGGCCACCCCGCTGGACGAGTTAGCCAACGACAAGTTAGCCAGATGTCTAAGAGTGGTCCGGCCAAATCGGCCGGCGGTCCGGCCCGAGCCGATGCAAGGTTGCAGTTTAGCCAATCCTCTTGCAGCAAAACCTGGACGTCGTAGGCTCGTGGGTGATGAGCAACTCAACGCAACGGGATGCGGAGGACACGCGCGACCAGCCGTCGCGCGCGGCCGATACCGATCGCATACAGACTGCGCAGTTGCTGGCGTACGCGGCCGAGCAGGGCCGCCTGCAGCTCAACGACTACGAAGACCGTTTGACCAGGGCCTATGCCGCGACGACGTATGAGGAACTGGACCGGTTGAGGGCCGATCTGCCCGGCGCCCCGATCAGCCCGCGC
The DNA here is from genome assembly GCF_035666375.1 of Mycobacterium sp. 5-140-3-2. Taxonomy (NCBI): domain Bacteria; kingdom Bacillati; phylum Actinomycetota; class Actinomycetes; order Mycobacteriales; family Mycobacteriaceae; genus Mycobacterium; species Mycobacterium sp. 5-140-3-2. Next base: position 937,183 of record NZ_CP142025.1, on the reverse strand, counting down.
CGCGGCGGCAAACCCAATCCGGCGCCGTCGACGCTACTGCTGGCGTTGATGAGTGGCTTCGAGCGGCGCGGCCGATGGAACGTGCCGAAGAAGCTGACCACCTTCACCCTGTGGGGCAGCGGGGTGGTCGATCTGCGCTACGCCGACTTCACCTCGACCGAGGTTGACATCCACGCGATGTCGATTATGGGCGTGCAGAACATTTTGCTGCCGCCCGAAGTCAACGTGGAGGTGCACGGCCGCGGGGTGATGGGAAACTTCGACCGCGGCGTCCACGGCCAGGGCACTCCCGGGGCACCGACGGTCCACATTCGCGGCTTCTCGCTGTGGGGAGCCGTCGGGATCGCGCGTAAGGCCCGCAGGCCCCGCGGCGGGTAGCCGCTTCCCAGCGACGGAGCCTCAGCGGGGCACGTAGTCGAAGGTGTCAGGGTTGGGTCCGTTGCGTCCCGACTCACCCTTGTTCAGCGCTGAGATCGCGTCCATGTCGGAATCGTCCAGTTCGAAGTCGAACAGCTCGAAGTTGGATTTGACCCGTGCCGGTGTCACCGATTTGGGGAAGACGATGTCGCCGCGCTGAATGTGCCAGCGCAACACGACCTGTGCGGGCGTTTTGTCGCGGGACCCGGCGATGCGGTTGATCACCGGATCGTCGAGCACCTTGCCCTGGGCGATGGGTGCCCACGCCTCCGTGGCGATGCCGTGCTCGCGTCCGTACGCCCTCACCTCGTCGTTGCCGAAGTATGGATGAACCTCGATCTGGTTGACCGACGGCACGGTGTCGGTTTCGTCGGCGAGCCGATTCAAATGTGCGACTTGGAAATTCGACACGCCGATGCTGCGCGCGCGTCCGTCCCGCGCGAACTCTTCGAAGACCTTCCACGTCGAGACGAAGTCGCCGTCGTAGAGCGTGGGCAGCGGCCAGTGGATGAGAAACAGGTCGACGTAGTCCGAATCGAGCGCCTTCAGCGTTTGGTCGAAGGCGCGGCGCGCGTCATCGGGCTTGTGAAAGCCGTTGTTGAGCTTGCTGGTGATGAAGACCTCGCCGCGCTCAAGGCCGGCGTCGCGGATGCCTTGGCGGACTTCCTTTTCATTTCCGTACATTTCGGCGGTGTCGATGTGCCGGTATCCGATGTCGAGCGCCGTCTTGACCGCCGCGGCCGTCTCGTCGGGCTTGATCTGGAACACCCCGAAACCGAGCTGCGGGATCTCGACACCGTCGTTGAGTTCGATCGTGGGAACCTTGCTCACGGGATTTCTCCTTTTATGGTCTATCGACGGCGGCGGGAACGTAGGTAGTCGCCGACCACCGCCGCTCCCAGCCCGTCGAGATCGGGCACCACGACGCGTCCCTCGACGCGCCGGGCGACCTGGTCAATGAAGCGCGCCAGGCCGGGATCGCTGCCCAGCCGGAAGATCGTGATTTGCGCACCGAGGCGCGCCATTTCATCGAAGCCGCGCACGGTGTGGGCGATGGTCCGCGGGTGCGGCGGGTAGTCGAAGAAGACCGTCGTGCCATCACCGTCGAAGTCCTCCAGGTGGGCGGTCGGCTCGCCGTCGGTCACCACCAGCACGACGGGCTGGGCATTGGGGTGGCGGCGCAGATGACGCCCCGCCAGCGCCAACGCGTGATGCAGGTTGGTCCCCTGCTCGTAGACACCTTCCAGGCCGGTGAGTTCGGCGGCGGTCACCGTCCGGGCGTAGCGGCCAAAGGCGATGATCTGCAAGGCATCCGAGCGAAAACGCGTGCACACCAAGTGGTTGAGCGCCAGCGCTGTCTGCTTCATCGGCAGCCAGCGGTTCTCCATCACCATGGAAAACGACGTGTCGACCAGCAGCGCGACCGCGGCCTGCGTGCGGGTCTCGGTCTCGGAGACCTCGACGTCGTCGACGGAGATCTTCAACCGCGCGTCCGGCCCATCGAGGGTGGCCGTTCCCGCCTGCCGCAGCACGGCATTGGTCAGCGTGCGCGAAATGTTCCACGGTTCGGTGTCACCGAACTGCCAGGGCCGGGTGGCGCCCGTGAGCTCGCCGGCCGCACCCGCCCGCCGATGATCACGCTCACCGCGCCGCCCGGAAAGTTGTTGCGCCACATCGCGTAGCGCCGTCTCGCCGAGCCTGCGCATCGCCTTCGGCGACAGCCGCCACTGGCCGTCGGAACCGCGGTCCAGGAAGCCCTGATTCACCAGCGCACGTTCCAATTCGGCGAGCGTGCGGGCATCGACGGCCGCCTCGTCGCCGAGCTGGCGTGCCAGCGCGTCGAGGTCGACGTCATCCATGGTGGCGCCGGGATAGCTTTGCGAGAGCTGCTCGGCCAGTTGCTCGAGCTCGGCGATGTCGGACAGCGCCTGGGTGCCCTCACCCATCCCGAACGGGTTGTCACCGGAGAACTGTTCGGATCCGGTCCAGTCCTCCCCGGGCCGCGCCGCCTGCAGGTGCGCATCGAGCCGACTCAGCGACTCCATCAGGGCCGGTGAGCCGAATGCCTGCTGCGCCAAGGCATCCAGCTCCGCGCGCTGCTCGGCGCTGAGGCTGTTGCGGAAGCGCTGCGCGGCGGCGGCCCGCTTGGCCAGCGAGTCCAGCAGCTCGTCGACGTTGCGCGGGTTCTCCGGGAAGAACTCGCCGTGGGAGTCCATGAAGTTTTCGAAGTCTTCCTGGGTGTCCTCGCCGCGCGCGTGCTTGTCCAGCAGGTCGTTGAGGTCGTTCAGCATGTCGTTGACGCGCTGGCGGTCCTCGTCGGTGGCCCCCTGAAGCGCCTGCTTCATGCCCGCGAAGCGCTGGTCGAGCATCTCGCGGCCGAGCAGATCCTTGATCTGGTCGTACTTTTCGCGCGCCTCGCCGCTGCGCCAGTTGTACTCGGAAAGCTCCTGGACGGCCTTGGCCGGCGACGCCGGTAGCGCGTCCAGTTGGAGTTCGCCGAAGCGGGCGTCGTCGTCGAGCGCGCGGGCCAGCTCCTTGCGTTCGGCCAGCACCGCCTCGTCCAGCAGTTTCTTGATCTCCTGCAGCGTGCCGTCCAAGTTGTTGCGCCGCAACAACTCCCGTCGCCGTCGGTTGGCCTCGGCCGCCAGCCGGTCCGCGCCCGGCATGTTCTTGGTGCCGCGGCGCAGCAGCTCGGAGAGCGCGCGTCGCGGCGAGGTACCGGCCATGACGTCCTGGCCGATCTGTTCGAGCGCCTCGCGCAGATCCACCGGCGGAGCCAGCGGGTCGGGCCCGCCGGTGTACGCCGAGTACCGCGATGAGTGCCCTCTATTAGCCATAGACGGTTTGCCCCTCCTCGGACACCTTGTCGATGCGCTTGGCCAGATACAAAGCCTCGAGCGCCAGCTCGAGCGCGGCGGCGCGTTCGCCCTCCGACCGCGCGCCCAGCTTGTCCGCGATCTTGTCCACCACCGGCAGGCGCGGGACGGCGGCCAGCACGTCCTTTGCCGACACCCGCTCGCCCGTCGTCACCGCGGACCCGCCCTCGACCGCCGACACCAGCGATCCGACGTCGATGCCGCCCAGCACCCGCGACGCGGTGTCCGCGGTCGCGCGGCGCAGCAGGTGTTCGAGCACCGCCTGTTCGCGGCCTTCCTCGCCGGACTCGAATTCCAGCTTGCCGCGCAGGACGTCGATCACGGTGCCCAGATCGACCACCCGTGCCACCGGGTCCGTCTCCCCCAGGATCGCGCCGCGATGGCGGGCGGCGGCCGCGACGGTCTCGGCGGCGGCGATGGCGAACCGCGCCGACACCCCCGAGCGTTGGTCGACGGAATTCGACTCCCGCAGGTAGCGGGCGAACCGGGCGATGATCTGCATGAGGTAGTCGGGCACCTGCGCCGACAGGTGCGCCTCCTGCGCGATCACCCCGACTTCCGCGTCGAGCTCGAGCGGATAGTGGGTCCGGATCTCCGCGCCGAAGCGGTCCTTGAGCGGGGTGATGATGCGCCCGCGGTTGGTGTAGTCCTCGGGGTTGGCGCTGGCGACCACCAACACGTCCAGCGGCAGGCGCAGCGTGTAGCCGCGGACCTGGATGTCGCGCTCCTCCATCACGTTGAGCATCGACACCTGGATGCGCTCGGCGAGGTCGGGAAGTTCGTTGACCGCGACGATGCCGCGGTGCGCGCGCGGAATCAGCCCGTAGGCGATGGTCTCGGGGTCCCCCAGGCTGCGGCCCTCGGCGACCTTGATCGGGTCGATGTCGCCAACCAGGTCGGCGACGCTGGTGTCGGGCGTGGCGAGCTTTTCGGTGTAGCGCTCGCTGCGGTGCTTCCACTCCACCGGCAGGTCGTCGCCCAGGGTGGCGGCCTTGCGGATCGACTCCGGCGTGATCGGCGAGAACGGATGCTCCCCCAGTTCGGCCCCGGCGATCACCGGCGTCCACTCATCGAGCAACCCGACCAGCGCACGCAGCAGCCGGGTTTTGCCCTGGCCGCGCTCGCCGAGCAGCACGAAGTCGTGACCCGCGATCAAAGCCCGCTCGAGCTGGGGCAAGACGGTGTCGTCGAATCCCAGAATGCCAGGCCAGATGGCTGCGCTGTCCGGCCCGTCGGCCAGTGCGGTCAGCAGATTTTCGCGGATTTCCTGCTTGACTCCCCGTTCACGGTGACCGGCGGCGCGCAGTTCGCCGACGGTGCGGGGCAGGTTGCTCGGTGACGTCACCACTCCACGCTACGACGATGCCGCCGATGGGACACTATGCCCTCCCCCAAGTACGCGGGTGCCGGGCAGGCTGATCGACTGCCCGGCACCCGGTCGGAGATCCCGAGCGCAGCGCGATGCTGCACCCGAACACCGCTCAGCTGTAGCTGACGACGGCCTGCGCGTCACCCGGCTTCCACGTGATCGTGCCGTGCTCGAAAGTCGACTTCTTCATGCCATCGGGGGTGTCGACCTCGTCACTGGTCGGATACCCGAGCTTGCCCTGCGAACCGCCGAGCTCATTCCACTTGTCGCGGATCAAGCCCCACACCACGTAGGCCTGCGTCTTGTTGACGATGACGCCGCCATCGAATTGCTGGTAGGTGCCACCGTCGGGATTCGTTTGCTGATTATCCTTCGGGGCCCCTAAGTCCTTGCGCGCCTTGTCGTCGAGGGACTGGTACTTCGCCAAAATTGGTCCCTGAACGGTGTACGGCGTGCCGTTTGCGCCCGGAATCTGCGTCGTGCTGCCTGGCGCACTCGGAGTCGTTGCTGCTGATGTTCCCGCGGCGGCTGAGCTCGAGGTTGCGGCCGACGAAGCGGGTGTAGTTGTTGAACTGCCGGCTTCACCCGATTTATTTGCCGAGCATCCTGCGCCGACGAGTGCGACACTCGCAATCGCGACGGAAATTGTGGCCGTTCGTATTGCGTTCGCGCGCATATCAATTCCTCTCGAATTGTGTTCGCCCCGCTATTGCCGACCCAAAGTGATGCTATTTCCATTCGCGACCATAGAGCAAGGACTGGGATCGACAATTGCCGATCTTCAGTGGGCGAAGTGGCGCGCCCCAGTGAGATACAGCGTGATGCCGGCGTTGGCCGCGGCCGCGGTCACCTCGTCGTCGCGCACCGATCCGCCCGGATGCACGATGGCCTTCACCCCGGCAGCGGTCAGCGTCTCGAGTCCGTCGGGGAAGGGGAAGAACGCGTCCGAGGCCGCGACCGCGCCGCGCACCCGATCCCCGCCGCGTTCGACGGCCAGCCGCGCGGCGTCGACGCGGTTCACCTGACCCATGCCGACGCCGATGGTGGCGCCACCGGCGGCGATCACGATCGCATTCGATTTGACGGCGCGGCATACCCGCCAGGCAAAAGCCAGGTCCGCCAGCGTTTCCGGGTCGGCGGGGTCCCCCGTCGCAAGGGTCCAATTCGCCGGGTTGTCCCCGTGGGCGCCGAGTTCGTCGCGCTGCTGCACCAACAGCCCGCCACTGACGGGCCGCAGTTCGGTGCCGCCGGTGAGCGGCTCGGAGGCGACCAGCACCCGGATGTTCTTCTTGCGGGTCAGGATGTCCAGGGCGGCCGGATCGTAGGCGGGCGCGATGATGACTTCGGTGAAAATCGTGCTGACGTATTCGGCCATCTCGACGCTGACTTCGGTGTTGGCCGCGATGACCCCGCCGAATGCGCTCAGCGGATCGCATTCGTGGGCCTTGCGATGGGCGTCCGCCACCGAGGCCGACGAAATCGCGATTCCACATGGGTTGGCGTGCTTGATGATTGCCACGCATGTCTCTTCGTGGTCGAAGGCGGCCCGCCATGCCGCGTCCGCGTCGGTGAAGTTGTTGTAGGACATCTCTTTTCCGTGCAGCTGCTCGGCCTGGGCCAGCCCGGGCCACGCGCTCGGGTCGTTGTAGAGCGCGGCCTGCTGGTGCGGGTTCTCGCCGTAGCGCAGCATCGCCGAGCGGCGCCAGCTGCGGCCCAGCCACTTCGGGAAGGCGGTCGCTGGATGTTCGGGGGCCAGCGTCGACTCCATCCAACTCGCCACCGCGATGTCGTATTCGGCGGTGTGCTGAAACGCCAGCGCCGCCAGTCTTTTGCGCTCGGCGAGCGTAAACCCGCCCTGCCGGACCGCGGCCAGCACGCCGTCATAGCCCTGCGGGTCGGTGATCACCGCCACGCTGGGATGGTTCTTCGCGGCGGCCCGCACCATCGACGGTCCCCCGATGTCGATCTGTTCGACGCAATCGTCGATGCTCGCGCCGGAGTCCACCGTCTCGCTGAACGGGTACAGGTTGACGACGACGAGTTCGAAGGCCGCGATGCCGAGCTGTTCGAGCGCCTCGGCGTGCTCGGGTTTGCGCAGATCCGCCAGCAGGCCCGCGTGCACGCGCGGGTGCAGGGTCTTGACGCGGCCGTCGAGCACTTCGGGGAACCCGGTCAGTTCCTCGACCCGGGTCACCGGAATGCCTTTTTCGGCAATGTTCTTCGCGGTGGATCCCGTGGAGACGATCTCGACTCCCGCCGCGGCCAGCCCCCGGGCCAGGTCGATGAGCCCGGTCTTGTCGTACACGCTGATCAAGGCGCGGCGGATCGGCCTTTTGGCGTTCTCCCGCCAGTCGTCGGTGCTCATCCGTTGTCGCCTTTCATCCGATCGTCGCTTTTCTCCCGACCAGGGTCAGCCCGCCGGTTGCGATCGCGGCCACCACGTCCGCGAGCAGCTTGCGTTCGGTGACCTTGATGCGTTCATGCAAAGTCTCTTCGTTGTCGCCGTCGAGCACGGGAACGGATTGCTGCGCCAGGATCGGCCCGGTGTCCGTCCCGGCGTCCACCAGGTGCACCGTACAGCCTGTGATTTTCACGCCGTAGGCCAACGCGTCGGCCACCCCATGCGCGCCCGGGAACGCCGGCAGCAGCGCCGGATGCGTGTTGATGACGCGTCCGTAGAACCGTGAAAGGAATTGTGGTCCAAGGATTTTCATGAATCCCGCGGACACCACTAGGTCGGGCGAGTGAGCGGCGGTGGCCTCGGTGATAGCGGTGTCCCAGGCGTCGCGGTCGGGGTGGTCGCCGAGCCGGACGGTGAAGGTGGGCAGGGACGCGGCCGCGGCGATCTCGGTGGCCAGGCAGTCGCGGTCGGCGCCGACGGCGACGATCCGGGCAGGATAGTCCGCGACCGCGGCGGCGATCAGGGAGTTCAGCAGCGATCCGGTGCCCGAGGCCAGTACCACTACCCGCGCCGACGCGTTGGGGGGCACATGGAGGGCTTCGACCACATCGGCGAGCCTAGTCGGGCGACGATGCGCGCCCTTACGGGCGCGCTGAGGAGCCCGACGATCGGCACAGCGGGCGACGATGCGCGCCCTCACGGGCGCGCTCAGGAGCCCGACGATCGGCACAGCGGGCGACAATGCGCGTCCGCACGGGCGCGCTGAGGAGCAGACGGCGGCGGCATGCGTTTGACGATCAAGCTGGCCAATAGGGCAATTGCCCACCTCCGAGCGACAACCGTCCGACGCCCGCGATTTCCCACGGCCGTTGTCGCTCGGAGGTGGGCAATTTGCCTATTGCTCCGGATCGCGTTCGGCAGCGGTAGGTCCCGGCTCGCCCTCCGCCGCGGGAGACCCCGCCTCGCCCTCCGCGGCGGGAGACCCCGGCTCGCCCTCCGCGGCATCGCCCTCCACCGCGGGAGACCCCGGCTCGCCTTCCCCGGCATCGCCCTCCACCGCCGGAGTCCCCGGCTCACCCTCCCCCGGATCACCCGCGGGACCCTCGAAGACGTCCTCCTCCGCCACCCGATCGTCGAAAACATCGGTGAAATCGGCCGGCTCTTCGGCCGGTGCGGCGGACGCGGGTTTGGCCCGCAACCGCCTGGGTCGGGGCCTGATCCCCCCACTCAGCACCACGGTGATCCCGCCGATCACCGTGAACCAGAAGAAGACACCGAGCAGCAACGCGCCCTGGTCGACGCCGACATGGCCGAAGTTACCCAGCTGGCCGCTCCCGGCGTACGCGAGCAGCGACATCACCAAAGCCCCGGCGGCCGAGGCGACCAACAGCTTGACCATCGCCGCGGCCGGCGGCAGCGCACGCCGGGCGCACTGCTGTCCCACCGCCACGCCCGACGACGCACCGATGATGAGCAGCGCAACCCATACCGGCCCCAGCGGCGGCCTGGGCACCGCCGCCAACACCGGCAAGGCCGGAATATCGCCACCGAACACGGTGAACGAGCTGAACGTCGCGAAACCGATGTGGGCGCTGGAGCCGACGGCGACCGCCGCGGTGCCCACAATCACGTTGGGCGCGTACAGCATTGACAGCAGGGTGAGGCTGAACTCGCCGAAGATCGAATCGGTGATGCCGTAGAGCTCCTGCATGGTCGCCCAGTGCACGACGAGCGACCCGGCCGTCACGAACCCGGAGAGCCCGAGCAACGCCAGCAGGCCGGCGGACGCGGCGCGCAGCGAATCGCCCAGCCAATAGGGCAACGACGACACCGCCAGCACGCGTGGCCCGACCCGGGACCACACCCCGATTCCCGCGCCGGCTGCGTGGACCACGAGCACGCTGAGGAACGCCCGCAGCGCGCTCGGGGTTTGCAGCTCGGTGATCACCGACGACGCGTCGTGGATGACGGCGAGGGCGATGGCCGTCATCAGCAAGGGTCCGCCCAGCGCCGACGCCACCACCCAGCGAACGACCAGCCACGACGAGTGCGGCGAGGTGGCCCGCGCCGTGCTGCGCGCGGTGGCCCAGACCATGAGCAGCACCGGCAGCAGCGGCATCACACCGAGTTCGCGGCCACCGATGGAGATCGGCACCTGGTGCACGCCGAGCCACATGCTGGCGATGGCACCCAGGGCGCCGGTCATGTCGCTGTTGGCGATCAGCAGTTGGATGAGCGTGACCGCGGCGATGATGACCAACGCCACCACGGCCGGGGCGAACGCGACCCTGACGAGGTCACGCGCCTGGCGAGCGCCCGCTGCCCGGTTGTCCTCTAGCCGTGTCACTCTTGGGCACGTCCCCGACTAGGCGCGACAGCGCACGGTTAAGCGGGCGCTGGGCCAGACGGTGAGGACGGCGACTGCTGCTCCTGGCCGAAGGATTGACCGCCGGATTGCTCGGAGTAGTTGGTGGGTGAACCGGCGTCCGATCCGCCGCCGACGTTCGGCGGCGGGCTGAAGCTGGGGAAGCCGGTGGGGGGCGTCGACGAGCCCTGGTGCTGCGCGGACGGCTGCGAGCCCGACTGCGGCGAAGGCTGGGCGCCGAAACCGCCGGTCGGTGCGCCGCCCTGGGTCGGCGCACCGCTGGCCCCATAACCGCCGTATTGCGATCCGTATCCCTGCTGGCCGCCGTGCTGCTGGCCGCCCGGCTGACCGTAGTAGGGCTGCTGGCCGTACTGCCCGTATTGCCCGTACTGGCCGTACTGCGAGTAGGGGTCGTACTTGGGGCGCGGCGTCGGCGCCGTGATCACGCCGGAGTCCAGCAACACGACGACGACTGCGGCGATCGCCTGCAGCACGATGGCCGCCACCAGGGGCCACATCGCCCAGCCGATGGCGAAACCGGCGGGCAGGTTGATCGTCTCGGTGATGGCCAGCAGCGCTCCCAGCACCGCGATGACCGCGACAACGCCCACGTAGCTCTTGGCTTTCGGGAGCAGGCTCAGGCCGGCGAGCAGCGCGGCCAGCAGGGCAACCACGACCGCGGTACCGGCATCGCCGGCCCGGCCACCGATGCCCGGCCCGAGGTCGGCGCTGATGGTGAACGTGGGCCCGAAGTTCAGGAGGTAAGCCACCAAGCCGAGCACCACCACCGCAATGTTCAGATACAGCGGCAGCTTGCTCTTGCCGTCGTCTTCTTTGGCGAACGAGGGTGTGGCGCCTGCATACGTGCCGCCGGACTGCGGCGGTGGGTATCCGGGGCTACCGGGAGAGTAGGTCATTGCTCCTCCTGTTGCTACCAGTGCCTTTAAGTGCCGAGCGGGCGCCGCGGTGGCGATGCGACGCTGTGCTTGCAGGCGCGTCACCGCATTGCGACGCGGTCGATCACCCACGCTAGCGCACGTGCGGGAACCGGTGGCGCCGCCACTGTCTTGGGCGGCGAGGCCCCCGGCGGCCCTCCGGCGAGACGGTCGGTATCACCGGAGCTTGCTCAGCACAGGTAGAACACGTTCTAATTCTCTGCATGGATTACGGGCTTGTGCTTTTTACCAGCGACCGCGGCATCTCTCCGGCGACGGCCGCGAAGCTTGCCGATGACCACGGCTTTCAAACCTTCTACGTGCCAGAACACACTCATATCCCGATCAAGCGAGAGGCCGCGCACCCGACGACCGGCGACGCGTCGCTGCCCGACGACCGCTACATGCGCACGCTGGACCCGTGGGTGAGCCTGGGCGCCGCCTGTGCCGTCACGTCGCGGGTGCGACTGTCGACCGCGGTGGCGCTGCCGGTCGAACACGACCCGATCACGCTGGCGAAAAGCATTGCCACCCTTGACCATCTCTCCGGCGGACGGGTCAGCCTCGGCGTCGGATTCGGTTGGAACACCGACGAACTCGCCGACCACAACGTGCCGCCCGGGCGCCGGCGCACCATGCTGCGCGAGTACCTCGAAGCGATGCGGGCGCTGTGGACCGAGGAGGAAGCCTCCTACGACGGCGAATTCGTCAAGTTCGGTCCCAGCTGGGCCTGGCCCAAGCCGGTGCAGTCGCACATCCCGGTGCTGGTGGGCGCCGCGGGCACCGAAAAGAACTTCAAGTGGATCGCGCGCAGCGCCGACGGCTGGATCACCACCCCCCGCGACTTCGACATCGACGAACCGGTCAAGCTGCTACAGGACACCTGGGCGGCCGCGGGCCGCGACGGCGCCCCGCAGATCGTGGCACTGGACTTCAAGCCCGTCCCCGAAAAGCTCGCCAAGTGGAGCGAGCTGGGCGTGACCGAGGTGCTGTTCGGGCTGCCGGACAAACCCGAGGCCGAGGTCGCCGCCTACGTCGAACGACTCGCCGGCAAACTAGCGGCTCTCGTGTAGGTGCGGTCAGGCCAGCGTGGCCCGGTTGTCCTTATCCGTCGACCGCACCACGATCGAAGCCCCCAGCGGCTCGCCGTCGCTGAGTAACCCGACCAGATCGGGGTCCTCGCTCAGGGCCAGGAAGCGGCTGCCGTCGTCGTCGAGGCGGCCGATGATGAGGCCGGTGCGCACCGGCCAGTCGTAGCGCACGGTGTAGGTCTCGATGGTCGCGCGACCGTCGGCCTTGATGGTCACCGCCATCTTGGGGCGGGCCGCGACCTCAGCGCGCAGTGCGGCGCTGTTGTCGGGCTTCCAATTCACCGGCGTGGTCGAGTACACCCCAACGGAGTACTTGCTCATGATCCCGCCGTTGGCGGCGACCAGGCCGAATTGCCCTGGCAGATCCCGCATTTCGCTGACCGTTTCGGCGATGCCGTGCAGTGAGTAGTTGTTGCCCGGTCCGCCGAAGTACGGCAGGCCGCCGGTGAGTGTGAGCCCCCGCGGATCGTCGGTGGCCAGCTGAGTCCCGTCGCAGAAGTTGAACACCGGCACCGGGAAGCAGCTGTAGAGGTCGAAGGTCGAGACGTCGTCGATGCCGACACCGGCCACGGCGAGCGCTTCCTGGACCGCCAGCACCGAGGCCGAGTTGTAGGTCAGGTCGAGGCGGTCCAGCAGTGGCTGGTCCACCATGTCGGCGTGGCCGTGCAGAAACACCCAGCGCTCCTCGGGCACACCGAGCCGGCGGGCGGCGCCCACCGACATCAGCAACGCGGCCGCGCCCTGATTGACCTGATCGCGGGCCACCAGCAGCCGCGGGTACGGATCGCAGATCATCCGGTTGGACTCGGTGACGGTGATCAGCTCGTCGACGCTGCGCTCCACCGGGGAGGACGCGAACGGGTTCTTCGCCGCCACCTTGGTGAACGGGGCGAACAGCTCGCCCATTTCGCGCCGGTAGTCGGCGACGCTCAAGCCCAGCCGGCCGCGGCGCGCGTTCTCCAGCAGCCCGTACTGGGCCGGCGCTCCGATGAGCCCATGCGCGACGGTGTAGTCGTCGAACAAGCCGTCGTATCCGAACCCGCGGTCCTCGAGGGAACCCTCGACCGTGTCGGAATGATCCGGCTTATCCCGGTCGGCGAAATACCGGATGCTGGACGTGTTTTCGGAGCCGAAGATCATCACGACCTCCGCCTCCCCCGAGGCGATGACACCGGCGAACTCGGTGACCAGATGCTGGGGGCCCTGGCCGCCGATGGGCTCGAGGATCGCGCGGGCCGGCGCGGCGCCGATGCGCTGGGCCACCGACCGCGGGTAGTTGTTGGACTTGCCCATCGGCGCGGGGGTGCGCCCGGAGATCTCGAACTGCCGGAGGGCGGCGACGGTGTCGATGGCCGTGGCGACGGCGGTGACGTCGGCCCCGGTGTCATGTAGCGCGGCCTGCGCCGCTGCCGTCGCCAACTCCACCGACGACATTCCGCGGTAGCCGGAGTCCTCGATGCGCTCGGTGAACTGCCCCACGCCGACGATGACGGGCGTGTTCGGGTCGAGATTCATAGACCCACTATCTACCGTGTGCCGGGCCACGGCCAAATCCGGGGCCCCCTCGCGGCATCGGCCGGGCACGGCCCCCTACAGGTTCTGCAGGATCTCCCGGGCGAGCGCCGCGGTCTCCGACGGGGTCTTGCCGACCTTGACGCCCGCGGCTTCCAGCGCTTCCTTCTTGGCGGCCGCGGTGCCCGACGAGCCGGACACGATGGCGCCCGCGTGGCCCATCGTCTTGCCTTCCGGCGCAGTGAATCCCGCGACGTAGCCGACGACCGGCTTGGACACGTTCGCCTTGATGTAGTCGGCGGCGCGCTCCTCGGCGTCGCCGCCGATCTCGCCGATCATCACGATGACCTTGGTGTCGGGGTCCTTCTCGAACGCCTCGATGGCGTCGATGTGCGTGGTGCCGATCACCGGGTCACCACCGATGCCGATCGAGGTGGAAAAGCCGAAATCGCGCAGCTCGTACATCATCTGGTAGGTCAGGGTGCCCGACTTGGACACCAGGCCGACCGGACCGGGGCCGCTGATGTTGGCGGGGGTGATGCCGGCCAGCGCCTCGCCCGGGGTGATGATGCCGGGGCAGTTCGGCCCGATGATGCGGGTCTTCTGCCCCTTGTCGACGTTGTAAGCCCACGCATAGGCGCTGTCCTGCACCGGAATTCCCTCGGTGATGACGACCAGCAGCGGGATCTCGGCGTCGATGGCCTCGATGATCGCGTCCTTGGCGAATTTCGGCGGGACGAAGACGACCGACACGTTGGCGCCGGTTTCCTTCATCGCTTCGGCGACGGTGCCGAACACCGGCAGCTCGACGTCCCGGCCGACCGGGTCCACGTGCGAGACGGTGGTGCCGGCCTTGCGGGCGTTCACGCCGCCCACCACCTGGGTGCCGGCCTTCATCATCAGCGCGGTGTGCTTGGTGCCCTCGCCACCGGTGATGCCCTGGACGATGACCTTGGAGTCTTTGTTCAAAAAGATCGACATGGCTTGGGTCCCTTACTTGTTCGCCAGCTCGGCGGCTTTGTCGGCACCGGCGTCCATGGTCTCGGCCTGGATCACCAGCGGGTGGTTGGCTTGGGCCAGGATGCGCCGGCCTTCGTCGACGTTGTTGCCGTCGAGCCGGACCACGAGCGGCTTGTTCGCCTCGTCGCCGAGCATGTTCAGCGCGGTCACGATCCCGTTGGCGACGGCGTCGCAGGAGGTGATGCCACCGAACACGTTCACGAAGACGCTCTTGACCTGCTTGTCGTTCAGGATGACGTCCAGGCCGGCGGCCATCACCTCGGCCGACGCGCCACCACCGATGTCCAGGAAGTTGGCCGGCTTGACCCCGCCGTGCTTCTCTCCCGCGTAGGCGACGACGTCCAGCGTGGACATCACCAGGCCCGCGCCGTTGCCGATGATGCCGACCGAGCCGTCCAGCTTGACGTAGTTGAGGTCGTGCTCCTTGGCCTTGAGCTCCAGCGGGTCGGTGGCGTCGCGGTCCTCGAACTCGGCGTGGCCGGGCTGACGGAAGTCGGCGTTGGCGTCGAGGGTGACCTTGCCGTCCAGCGCAAGGATTTGGTCTTTGGGGTCGCGCACCAGCGGGTTGACCTCGACCAGCGTGGCGTCCTCGGCGACGAAGACCTCCCACAGCTTGTTGATGGTGACGGCGGCGGCGTCCAGCACCTCGGCGGGCAGGTGGCCCTGCTCGGCGATGGAACGCGCGGTCGCCAGGTCGACACCCTTGACGGCGTCCACCGGAACCTTGGCCAGCCGCTCCGGCTTGGTCGCGGCGACCTCCTCGATTTCCATGCCGCCCTCGACCGAGCACATGGCCAGGTAGGTGCGGTTGGCGCGGTCCAGCAGGAAGGAGATGTAGTACTCCTCGGCGATGTCGCTGGCCTCGGCGACCAGCAGCTTCTTGACGACGTGTCCCTTGATGTCGAGACCGAGGATGTTCTTGGCGTGCTCGTAGGCGTCGTCGGGCGTCGCCGCGTACTTGACGCCGCCGGCCTTGCCGCGCCCGCCGACCTTCACCTGCGCCTTGACCATCACCGGACGGCCGATCTCGGTGGCGATCTCGCGGGCGCCCTCGGCGGTGTCGGTCACGCGTCCCGGCGTAGTCGGTACGTTGTGCTTGGCGAACAATTCTTTTGCTTGATACTCGAAAAGGTCCATGGACTCTCTGTCTTCGCTCGACTCAACTTTTAGGCCTCTTGGTGGGCGGTGCCGCAGCCGGCAACTCGCACGGACGAACTGTATCCACCCTCGAAATGGCTTTGACCGCCGCGTCCGCCGATGTGGCACAGCTCACGGGACATGGATAGACGGCCCGCGTGATCCAAATCACAATTCCGGCCGGATTGTGCGACGAGGTTGCCAGTCCCGCGCGTCAGCGGATACCTTCCTAGGGTCCAGATAACGTTATGGTCACGATACGAGGACATTTCAGGTTGCCCCAGCACCGTTTTGCCACGCCCGCTGCCGTAACAACAGGCATCTTGAGGGTGAGTCGCGCGGCAGGCGCCCGGTCGGCGGAGCCCCATCGCACCGAAGTCACGGAGATCCTTCCGCTCGACGGCTTCGACTTCGATGACCTTGATTTCAGCGATTCCTATGACGACGTCGGCGATCACGCCGGCCTGGACTTCAGCAACGACTCGACGTTCGACAACGAAGCGCAGGTCCTGCTAGCGCCGGAGCTCGACGACCTCCACGAGGTCGACGACCTGAGGCCTCGGTGGCTGGCCGCCCCCGCCCCCGAGGCGTTGTCGCGGGTCCCCGTCGAGCCCCACACCGAGCGCCGCCTCGATCACGCGCGCGCCACCGACGTCGTCGGCGCCGCCCGCCGCGGAGGACAGCACCGCAAGCAACCCACCAGCGCGGCCCGCGGTCGCCTGCTGATCTCGGCGATGGCCGCCGGCGCCGCCGCCGCGGCCGCCCACACGGCCACCAGCCACGCCGACACCCCCAAGACCGAGGCGGTGCTGACCGCCAACGCGTCCGCGCTCACCGGCGGGTCGGGCAGCAACACCGTCCGAGGCCCCCAGGTGATCGCGGTGGAGCCCGCGGCCACCGCGGCGCTGCACAACCAGGAACTCGCCCGGGGTGTGGCCTTCGCCAACGACCGCGCCGAGCGCGAGGCGCGCTTGCAGCAACCGCTCTACGTGATGCCGACCAAGGGCATCTTCACCTCCAACTTCGGTTACCGCTGGGGCGTGCTGCACGCCGGCATCGACCTGGCCAACTCGATCGGCACGCCGATCCTGGCCGTGTCCGACGGCGTCGTCATCGAAGCCGGACCGGCCGGCGGCTACGGGATGCTGGTCAAGCTGCGGCACGCCGACGGCACGGTCACGCTCTACGGTCACATCAACACCGCCCTCGTCAGCGTCGGCGAGCGCGTGATGGCCGGCGATCAAATCGCCACCATGGGCAACCGGGGCAATTCGACCGGCCCACACCTGCATTTCGAGGTCCTGCAGGGCGGCACCGAGCGGATCGATCCGGTGCCGTGGCTGGCTAAGCGTGGTCTTATGGTCGGCAACTACGCTGGTTGAGGTGACCGCGCCGAACGAACAACCTTCCGGTCCGCCTCCGTCCGAGCCCACTGCGGAGCCCTCATCTACCTCCGATTCACGGACGCGGATCATCCGCCGCGCGCCGACCGGACCGATCCCCACCACGCCGGACTCCCCTACTAGTCAATTCGTTCCACCGACCCCGACGTCCCGGGGCGGCCCGCGTGCGGGACGGACGGGTTATGCCGGAGTGCCGGCCCTGGAACCCAGCGATCGCACGGCTGTCGCCGCCTGCGCGGTCAGCATTCTCAGCGGATGGGCCACGTCGGTGGTGGCCACCGATCTGATCGCCGGCTGGTGGCGGACCGATCGCCTGTTCTGCATCGCGGTGGCGTTTCTCGCCCTGGTGTTCGGCGCCACCACGGTGACGGGTGTGATCGCGCTGCTGCAGCGCCGACCGGTCAGCCGCTACCTCCTGTTGGCCGGCGCGCTCGTCGCTTTCCTCACCTATATCGGCGTGTTCATCGCCGGCGCCCGTGTGGCGTGGGTCGTGCACCTGCTGCCGCTGTTGCCGATCTCCACGGCGGTGCTGGTGATGCTGCCGCAAACCAAACGCTGGCTGGACGCCTGACCTTCGCCGAACGTGTTCTGGCGGCGAAGATTTCGCCGATTTCTCGCCCAGGGTGCACGTTCGACGCGCTGTATTCTCGCCCGATTAGAGCTTGCTGATCGGGGCGTGGTTGTGCATCAGCTTGACCCGTCCCGAGCTGCCGAAGTCGATCAGCGACATCGCCGATTCGCCGACGCCGGAAACTTCTTCGACCCGTCCCAGGCCGTACTTGTCGTGGGTCACCCGGTCGCCGGGTTCGAGCACCAGCAGCGGTCGTTTGCTCATCCCGGAACGAGTGGGCGCCGCGCGCGGCGGGCCGAATCGTCCGGCGCCGCTCACCGGCGCGCTGAACGACGGCGCCGGCGCGGTGCGGCGCCAATCGATCAGTTCTTGCGGAATCTCCCGCAAGAAACGGGATTCCGGGTTGAGCATGGGCTGCCCCCAGGAGGAGCGGACGATGGCCCTGCTCAGGTACAGCCGCCGGCGGGCCCGGGTGATGCCCACGTAGGCCAGCCGCCGCTCCTCGGACAGTTCGGTCGGGTCGTCCAATGACCGCATGTGGGGGAACATCCCGTCCTCCCACCCGGTGACGAACACCACCGGAAACTCGAGGCCTTTCGCGGTGTGCAGGGTCATCAGCGTGACCATGCCGGCGCCGTCCTCGGGGATTTCGTCGCTGTCGGAAACCAGCGACACCCTTTCCAAGAACTCCGCCAGCACACCGGTATCCGGCACGTCCTCGTCTTCGGGCGTGTGCAGCGACTCGTCCAGCGCGTCGGCGTTCGCCCGGTCGGTACTGAATTCGTGTGCGACACTGACGAGTTCGTTGAGGTTGTCCAACCGCGCCAGTTCCTGGGGATCGCTGGAGGATTCCAGCTCCCTGCGGTACCCGGTGCGTTCGAGCACAGACTCGACGAGATCCCCGAGATCGTCATCCAGGCGGCCGCGCAGCTCGTCGAGAAGCTCGACGAAACCCGCGATCGCCTTCTCCGCGCGGGAATTCAGCATCGGCACTTTGCCTTCGGCCGCGGCGACGAGTGCGTCGGCGAAGCTGGCCCCGGTGTTCTCGGCGTACACCGCCACGCAAGCCTCGGCGCGATCTCCGATGCCCCGTCGCGGGGTATTGAGGATGCGCCGCATGCTGACCGCATCCCCGGGGTTGTCCAGCACCCGCAGATAGGCGACAATGTCGCGAATCTCCTTGCGCTCGTAAAACCGCACTCCCCCAACGACTTTGTACGGAATCCCGGCGCGGATGAAGACCTCTTCCAACGACCGCGACGAGTTGTTGGTGCGATAGAAGACGGCGACGTCGTTGTAGGTGATCTCGCCCTTGTCGGCGAGTGCGTCGATCTCCTCGGCGACGAATCTGGCCTCGTCGTGCTCGTTGTCGGCGACGTAGCCGACGATCAATTCGCCGGCGCCTTCGGCGGTCCACAGGCGTTTGTCCCGGCGCCCGGAATTGCGGGCGATCACGGAGTTGGCCGCCGACAAAATGTTCTGCGTCGACCGGTAATTCTGTTCCAGCAGAATGGTTGTCGCGTCGGGGTAGTCGCGTTCGAAGTCCTCGATGTTGCGGATGGTGGCGCCGCGGAACGCATAGATCGACTGGTCGGCGTCGCCGACCACGCACAACTCGGCGGGCGGCACATCGTCGGACGATGCCGGTGCTTCTGTGCCGCCGCGGCCCACCAGTTCCCGCACCAGCACGTACTGGGCGTGGTTGGTGTCCTGGTACTCGTCGACGAGCACATGCCGGAACCGCCGCCGGTAATGCTGGGCGATCTGCGGGAAAGCCCGCAACACCGCCACGGTTTCCCCGATCAGGTCGTCGAAGTCCAGCGCGTTCGCCGCCCGCAGCCGGCGCTGATACTCGCCGTAGACGCTCGCCACCGTGCGCGACAACTCGTCGGAATCGTCGGTCAGCTTGGAGACCGCGTCGGCGGGGTCGATCAGCTCGTTCTTCAGGTTGGAGATGGCGTTGGTCAACAGCCGCGGCGAGTAGCGCTTGATGTCGAGGCCCATGTCGCGCCCGATCATCTGCAACAGCCGCCGCGAATCGTCGGCGTCGTAGATCGAAAAGTTGGAGTTGAGGCCTTCGATCAGGGACGCCTGGTTGCGCAGGATGCGCACGCAGGTCGAGTGAAAGGTGGACACCCACATGGCGCGGGCCCGGTTACCGACCAGCCGCACCACCCGCTCCCGCATCTCGGCCGCGGCCTTGTTGGTGAAGGTGATCGCCAGCACCTGGCCGACCCCCACGCCGCGGGCCGCGATCAGGTAGGCGATGCGACGCGTCAACACCGCGGTCTTGCCCGAACCCGCCCCGGCGACGATCAGCAGCGGGGAGCCCTCGTGCACCACCGCCTGGCGCTGTTGCGGGTTGAGCCCCTCGAGCAGTTGATCGGCTTCCGAGGCCGGCTTGGTATCTGTTGCGTGCACACTCATGTCAGTCCAAACTTACCGCCGCCCAGTGACACAAAGCGCCCAGGCATCAAACCAGGCTAGTGGCTCGGCCGGCCTGGATCGCGCCCCGCGGGCCACCGGAGAATGGGCGTGTCGGAACGCATTCTTCGACCCCGTTCTCGTGCCGGTGCCGTAATTGCACCCAAGTCCAAAAAGCGCAGCTTAAACATGTTTTTTTGCGCGCCCACCGTTTTTAATGGCACACTCATTTCGTGCTCAATGTGCAGTGTCGACGACGCTCCTCGACCCCGGAGTGGCGCCGCCGATTTCCCTACGGGTGCCGGTCCGCGGTGCCCGTGGTCTAACTGCTTCCGCAGAGCCCCGGACCCGCCTTCGGCGCCCGGGGCTCGTCTTCAGTGAGGCCCGATACTGCATGAGTCCAGAACCCACACATCACGACGAAGGCGCGGAGGCAACAGGGATGAACATCGAGACGGTGGAGACCCAAGGGGCCACCGACATCGACGACCTACGTCTCGAGATCGATCGGCTGGACGCCGAGATCCTCGCCGCGGTCAAACGGCGCACCGAGGTATCACAAGCGATCGGCAAGGCCCGGATGGCATCCGGCGGGACGCGACTTGTCCACAGCCGCGAGATGAAGGTCATCGAGCGCTACAGCGAGCTCGGCCCCGACGGCAAGGACCTGGCGATACTGTTGCTGCGGCTGGGTAGGGGCCGGCTCGGTCACTGAGCCCGGCGCTCGCCCCCACACCTGGCTCCTTCACGTCAGAGCCCATAGGGTCGAAGCATGACGGCCCGCGTCGGCGACGATGCAGAGCGAAGCGATGAAGAGGAGCGACGCCAATGACTTCCCTGCACACCCTCCCCGACATCACCGCAACCCCCGCGTGGGACGCCCTGCGCAGACACCATGAACGCATCGGCGCCACCCATCTGCGCCAGTTCTTCGACGAGGACCCCGACCGCGGCCGCGAGCTGACCGTCTCGGTCGGCGACCTCTACATCGACTACAGCAAGCATCGGATCACGCGAGAAACGCTGCGGCTCTTGGTCGATCTGGCCCGCACCGCCAACCTCGAACAGCGCCGCGACCAGATGTTCGCCGGTGTCCACATCAACACCTCGGAGGATCGGGCGGTGCTGCACACCGCGCTGCGGCTACCCCGGGACGCCGAACTGACCGTCGACGGTCAAAACGTCGTCGAGGACGTGCATGCCGTGCTGGACCGGATGGGCGACTTCACCGACCGGTTGCGCAGCGGTGAATGGACCGGAGCGACCGGCAAACGGATCAGCACCGTGGTCAACATCGGCATCGGCGGATCGGACCTCGGCCCGGTGATGGTCTACCAGGCCCTGCGCCACTACGCGGATGCGGGCATCTCGGCGCGCTTCGTCTCCAACGTCGACCCCGCCGACCTGATCGCCACCCTGGCCGACTTGGACCCCGCCACAACGCTTTTCATTGTGGCATCGAAGACGTTCTCGACTCTGGAAACCCTGACCAACGCCACCGCAGCGCGCCGCTGGGTCACCGACGCCCTCGGCGACGCCGCGGTGGCCCAGCACTTTGTGGCCGTCTCCACCAACAAGCGCCTCGTCGACGACTTCGGGATCAACACCGACAACATGTTCGGGTTCTGGGATTGGGTCGGCGGCCGCTACTCGGTGGATTCGGCGATCGGCCTGTCGGTGATGGCCGCCATCGGCCGGGAAGCGTTCGCGGACTTCCTGTCCGGATTCCACATCGTCGACCGGCATTTCAAGACCGCCCCGCTGGAGTCCAATGCTCCTGTGCTACTTGGCCTTATCGGCCTGTGGTATTCCAACTTCATGGGCGCGCAGTCGCGCGCGGTGCTGCCGTACTCCAACGACTTGGCGCGGTTCGCGGCCTACCTGCAGCAGCTGACCATGGAGTCCAACGGCAAGTCGACCCGCGCGGACGGCAGCCCGGTCACCACCGACACCGGTGAAATCTTTTGGGGCGAACCGGGAACCAACGGCCAGCACGCTTTCTATCAGTTGCTGCATCAGGGCACCCGGTTGGTGCCGGCCGACTTCATCGGTTTCAGCCAACCCATCGACGACCTGCCCACCGCCGAGGGCGACGGCAGCATGCACGACCTGTTGATGAGCAACTTCTTCGCGCAGACCCAGGTGCTGGCCTTCGGCAAGACCGCCGAGGAGATCGCCGCCGAAGGCACGCCCGCCGATATCGTGCCGCACAAGGTGATGCCGGGGAACCGGCCGTCGACCTCGATCCTGGCCGACCGGCTCACCCCGTCGGTGCTGGGCCAGCTGATCGCGCTCTACGAGCATCAGGTTTTCACCGAGGGCGTCATCTGGGGAATCGACTCGTTCGACCAGTGGGGCGTGGAGCTGGGCAAAACTCAGGCCAAAGCCCTGCTGCCGGTGCTCACCGCGGACGCCTCCCCGGCGCCGCAATCGGACAGCTCGACCGATGCCCTGGTCCGCCGCTACCGCAGCGAACGAGGCCGGACCAGCTGATCGGTCCTCAGGCGAACATCTTGGTCAGCTGAGGCGGCAGCACCCGCATCAGCTGCACCAGCGGCGCCCACGGCCACCACGGCACCGCCGCCCGCCCGGGCTCCCGCTCCATGGCGGCGACGAGCGCGTTGACGCCAGTTTCGTTGTCCACCATCAACATTGTGCTGTTCGACTTGGCCGTCATCTCCGACTCGATGTAGCCGGGTTCGATGACCGACACCTTGACGGGTCCCTTGGCGTATTCGGCGCGCAACGATTCGCCCAGCGAGCTCAGGCCGGCCTTGCTGGCCGCGTACGCGGCCTTGACGCCCGGCACGCCCTTGTTGCCGAGCACCGACGAAATCAGCACCAGGTGGCCCGAACCGTTCTTGTTGAACATCTCCAGCGCGGTCTCGATCTGCACCAGCGCGGCCACCAGGTTGGTCTCGAGGGTCGCCTTGTTGGCCCACAGCTTGCCGGAGCCGAGTTTGGCGCCCTTGCCGATGCCGGCGTTGACGATGATGCGGTCGATGCCGCCCAGCTCGTCGCTGAGTTCGGCAAACACTTTGGGGACGGCCTCGTGGTCGTTGACGTCCAGCGCGGCGACGGCGATCGTCACGCCCGGATACTTCTGCGTCAGCTCGGCTTTGAGCTCCTCGAGCCGGTCGGTGCGACGCGCGCACAGGGCGAGGTCGCGGCCCTTGGCGGCGAAGGCGCGCGCCATGCCGGCGCCCAGCCCGGAGCTGGCGCCGGTGATGAGGATCTTCTGGCGAGTCATCGGGGCAGCATATCGACAGGTGTCAAGTCCCGGACGGGCGACTACTTCAGCAAACGCGACATCCGCCGGTCGGCCAAGACCTTGCCTCCGGTCTGACACGTCGGACAATACTGAAAAGACTTGTCCGCGAATGACACTTCGCGCACGGTGTCCCCGCACACCGGGCAGGGCAGTCCCGTGCGGGCGTGCACGCGCAATCCGGAGCGCTTCTCGCCCTTGAGCGTGGCCGCGCCCTGGCCGACGGAGCGGCTCACCGCGTCGGTGAGCACGGTGACCATGGCGTCGTGCAATGCGGCGAGCTGCTTCTCGGACAGCTTGCCGGCGGTGGCGAACGGCGAGATCTTCGCGACGTGCAAGATCTCGTCGCTGTAGGCGTTGCCGATGCCGGCGATCACCTTCTGGTCGGTGATGACGGTCTTGATCCGCCCGGTGTTGCCCGCCAGAACGCGGGCCAGGTCGTCGGGGCCGAGGTCCAGCGCGTCCGGCCCGAGGGAGGCGATCTGTGGGATCTGCTGCGGGTCGCTTACCAGCCACACCGCCAGCCGCTTCTGGGTGCCGGCCTCGGTGAGGTCGAAGCCGGGCGCCTCACCGGGCGTGCCCAGGTGCACGCGCAGCGCGATCGGGCCCTTGCCGGGGCGCAGCGGCGCCGCGGCCAGCGTGTCGGACCACCGCAACCAGCCCGCCCGGGACAAGTGGGCGACCAGGTAGAGGTCGTCCGTCCGCAGCCCCAGGTATTTGCCCCAGCGGTCGGCCCCGACCACGGTCTGGCCGTGCAGCGCGCTGATCGGCGGGTCGAAGGTCTTCAGGACGGACAGGGCGGCGATGTCGACGCGGCCGACCGTCAGGCCCACGGCGTTGCGCCGTAGATGATCGGCCAGCGCTTCGATCTCGGGCAGTTCGGGCACGGTTTCAGTCTGCCGGTCGGAGCAAATAGGTGTCCATGATCCAGCCGTGCCGGGCGCGCGCCTCGGCCCGCTGCGAAACGATGCGGGGTCCCACTTCGCCGACCGTGCCGGCGATGAGCAGTTCGTCGTCGGTGCCCAGGTAGGCGCCCCACCAGATGCGGGTGTTAGGCGGGCACGTGTTGAACGAGCAGTCCGCGTCGAGCATTACGACCGCATCGCCGGCCAATCCGTGCGCGCGCAGCTGCCGGCCGGTGGTGATCAGGACGGGTTCGCCGACCCCGTTGAGCGGGATGCGATGCCGGGCGGTCAGCGCCTGTATGGCGGTGATGCCGGGGATCACGTCGAACGTGAAATCGACCTGCGCGGCAACAGCGTCGAGGATGCGCAGGGTGCTGTCGTAGAGCGACGGGTCGCCCCAGGCCAAGAATGCGCCGACGCCGTGCGGACCCAGCTCGGCCGAGATGGCGTCGGCCCAGATCTGCGCGCGCGCGGCATGCCACTCCGCGACGGCGTCGCGGTACTCGGCGTGATCTGCGCGCCTGGGGTCGGCCAACTCGACGAACCGGTAGCCCGGTTCGCGGATGAACCGGGCGCAGATCTCGCGGCGCAGCGCCACCAGGTCGCTTTTCTGGTCGCCCTTGTCCATCGCGAAAAACACCTGCGTGTCGTTGAGCGCCTCGATCGCCTGCACGGTCACATAGTCGGGATCGCCGGCGCCAATGCCGATGACGTGGATGTGCCGGCCCAATGAACTCTCCTGACTCGCGTCGCTGCTCAACCACATTGCCGAATCGATACCGAATAGGCCTAGTCGGGACCTGAAGTACCCAGTACCATGGGTACCGTCTAAGCACCCAATGGAGGGACGCCAGGGATGACCACGTCGCTGAAGCCAGGTGGGCCGAGCCGTGAAGAGTTCTCCGAGCGCTTGCTGAAGGGCTCGGTCAAAAAGTCCTATGAGCCCGTCGTCGACATCGACTGGGACGCTCCGCTCGACCCGGACAAGTTCTATCTGCCGCCGCGGTTGGTGTCGCTGTACGGCACCCCGATGTGGGACGAGATGACCCGCGAACAGCAGATCGAGTTGTCCCGCCAGGAATTGGTCAACACCCTCTCGGCCGGGATCTGGTTCGAGAACATGCTCAACCAGTCGTTGCTGCGCACGATCCTGCACGAAGACCTGACCAGTAACTCGACGCATTACAAGCTGACCGAACTGGGCGACGAGACCCGTCACATGGTCATGTTCGGCAAGGCCATCGAGCGCGTCGGCGCAAAACCGGTGCGCCCCCGGCTGTTTCACCGGATGATCATCAACATGCTTCCGCTGGCGTTTCAGCGCGGGTCGATGCTGTGGGTGGCCGCCCTGATCGGCGAGGAGATCTTCGACTCGCTGCAGCGACAGATGATGGACGACCCCGAGCTGCAGCCAATCATTCAGCGGCTCATGCGCATTCACGTGACCGAAGAGGCGCGTCACATCCAATTCGCGCGCGATGGCGCGCGCAAACGCGTCGCCGAAATGCCTCGGTTCAACCGCTGGTTCATGGCCAACATCAACGGGCTGGGCGGCTACTTCTTCAACTATCTGTTCAGCAACCCGGTCCCCTATGCTCGAACGGGTCTCGACCCGCAGCGGGCCCGAAAGACCGCGCGCACCAGCCCGCATCGCCGTGACGTTCAGGTCGCCGGCTTCGCTCCACTGGCGGCGTTTCTCACCGAGGTAGGCCTGATGGGCCGCTTCGCGCGCCGCGGCTGGAAGCGCAGCAGGTTTCTGTGACGGCTTCGCGTCCCGGCAGCGAATCACGTTGCCACACGGCCATTGTCGGCGCGGGGGTCGGCGGTCAGAGCGCCTGTGATGCGTTGTCGGGGGCCGGCTTCACCGACCTGGTCCTGCTCGACCGGCCCGGCCAGGACGTCCTCCGGTCGCGGTTCGACGACGCCTCCGACACTTGGCTGTTGACCACGGCCGGTGGCGAGATCGTGCGGGCCGATGTCGTCGTCGCCGCGGGTGAAGACGTCTACGTTCCGTGGGTGCCGCACCTTGCCGGGCGTGACGAGTTTCGCGGCGAGTCGTTTCACGCGGCGGCGTGGGAGCCGGCGTTTGATCCGTCCGGCAAGCGCATCGCGGTCATCGGCACCGATGCCGCTGCCGGCTACCACCTCGGCCGGCTGGTCGAAGCCGCGGCATCCGTCACCGTCTTTGCCCGCGCACCCCGCCGTGTGGTCACCGAGGTGCCGCTGTGGTCTACCCGCGTCGCGCGCTGGCTGCGCCGCCACACCCGCCCGAGCGCGTCGCGGCCGTCGGTGGTGATCGCTTCGTCGGCGGTCGAGACGGTGACCCCGTTGGGGGTGCGCACCGGCGATGGTGTCCACCACAGCGTCGACGCCATCGTCTACGGCACCGGATTCTCGATCGCCGATCACGTCGCCGACGAGACGCTGACCGGCGCGGGAGGGCTGCCCATCCGAGAGGCCTGGCACGACGGCATGGAGCCGTTTTGCGGGGTGGCGGTGCGCGGGTTCCCCAACTACTTCTTCATCACCGGTCCCGACCCGGACGCGCAAGCCCGCTACATCGTGGAGTGCCTGAAGCTCATGCAGCGCACCGGCAGCCTCCGCATCGAGGTGCGCGCCAGCAGCCAGCATGTCTTCAACGAACGCGCCCAGCTGCGACCGATCGAGCCGCCACCGGCGGCGTCCGCCTTCGACCTTTCGGCCAGCGCGCCGGCCGGCGACGACGCCTACGACGGCACCGCCATGCTGGAGATCGCCGGAAGCCGTCATCCGGTACGAGTCCGGCTCACCGGCCATCTGGACCCGATCGACGGTCGCTACCACTGGCAGGGAACCGTGTTCGGTTCGCCGTCCGACGACCTCAAGCAGGCGCGGACGGCCACGCTGACGGTGGGTGAGCGCAGTGCGCCGGCGCGCATCGTCGAACGGACACCCTGGGGCACGCACTCGGTTGCGGGCGTGGGCGCTCCCCCCTACGCGCTGAGCAACGGGTGAACGGGCACCGCGGCTGCTGACGAAGGCCAGCGCATTTCTGCAGGAGACGACCTGTTTTCAGGCCATACCAGAAAGTTTGGCCGCGCCCCCTATGTGGTAATCCCGTGGAACAGCGCGTGTTGGGCAATGAACTCCATTGTGCGTGCGGGGCGGTGCGGACCGACGCCGCGACGGGCACGGAGGGGGGCGCATGATTCATTCGATGCGGGGCTGCGGCATGAGTCCGGGGGGATCGGGATCGCGGCCTGCCGCTTTTCGGTGCATCGAAGCGGGCTCGCCGCGAACTAGACTTTTGCCGCTGAGGGCGGATACTCAAGCAGTCGGCCCGGCAGAACACACAAGGAGCGGGAAATGAAACCGGACGTCCCGATCGAGCTGGGATGAGCCCGGTGGCTGAGTCGGCCAGCTCACTGGCCGTCGCGACGCGAACGGATGATTCGATCGCCGTTCTGACCGTCGACGGCGTGCTTGACGCCGCCAATTCCACCGCACTGCGCGACCGCCTCATCAAGGCGACATCCGACGCGGCTTCCGCCGTCATCCTCGACGTCTCCGGCCTCAAGCTGAACGCCGAACCGGCATGGTCGACCTTTATGGGCGCCTACTGGCAGATCGGCAGGGCGGCCCACGTTCCGATCGTCTTCGTCTGCAGCAATCGGGCGACCCGCGAGGCGATTACGCGCAGCGGGATCGCGCACTTCATGCCGGTGTATTCGAGCCAGAAGGCGGCGATGAAGTCGCTCGGGCAGAACGGCCGTCGTGCCGTGCGGCGCGCCGACGCGCAGCTGCCCGCCGACCTGACCAGCCTGCGCGAGTCGCGGCGGCTGGTCCGCGAGTGGCTCACCACGTGGTCGCAGGCCAAGCTCATCCCCGTCGCGTTGGTGGTCGTCAACGTGTTCGTGGAGAACGTGCTGGAACACACCGCCGGCGTCCCGGTGATGCGGCTCGAGGCGCAGGGCACGACGGCGACCATCGCGGTCTCCGATGCCAGCAACACGCCCGCCGTGCGGCTTCCGTCTCCAGCGAAGGGCATCGACGTCTCCGGCCTGGCGATCGTCGACGCGTTGTCCCGCACGTGGGGCAGCACGCCGACGGGGTCCGGCAAAACGGTGTGGGCGGTCATCGGCCCCGAGAACCAGCTCTGACTCGTTCCAACCAGTTCTAGCCACACCCATCTGGCGGTTGTGCTGAAACTAGAACACGTTCTAATGTCGTGGGACGACCCCTTCAGGAAGGCAGATGACGTGCGGTTTACCTACGCAGAGGCGATGACTGACTTTCGGTTCTACGTCCCGCTGGCCAAGGCGGCCGAGGCGGCCGGCTACGACGCCATGACGATCGCCGACAGCATCGCCTACCCGTTCGAATCCGACTCGAAGTACCCCTACACCCCGGACGGCAACCGCGAGTTCCTGGACGGCAAGGAGTTCATCGAAACCTTCGTGCTGACATCGGCATTGGGGGCGGTCACCTCGAAGCTGCGGTTCAATTTCTTCGTCCTCAAGCTGCCCATCCGGCCACCGGCGTTGGTGGCCAAGCAAATTGGGTCGCTCGCCGCGATGACCGACAATCGGGTGGGTTTCGGTGTGGGCACCAGCCCGTGGCCCGAGGACTACGAACTGCTGGGAGTCCCGTTCGCCAAGCGCGGCAAGCGGATGCACGAATGCATCGAGATCATCCAGGGTCTCACCTCCGGTGAGTACTTCGAATTTCACGGCGAGTTCTACGACATTCCCAAGACCAAGATGACGCCCGCGCCCACCAAGCCCGTCCCGATCCTGATCGGCGGTCACGCCGACGCGGCGCTGCGGCGCGCGGCCCGCCTGGACGGCTGGATGCACGGCGGCGGTGACCCCGAAGAACTCGACCAGCTGCTCGCCAAGCTCAAGCGTTTCCGCGAAGAAGCCGGCAAGACCGGGCCTTTCGAGATCCACGTCATCTCCGCCGACGCCTACACCCCCGACGGCATCAAGCGGCTTGAGGACAAGGGCGTCACCGACGTCATCGTCGGCTTCCGCATCCCCTATGTCAAGGGCAAGGACACGGAGCCGCTGGAGAACAAGATCCGCAACCTGGAGATGTTCGCCGAGAACGTAATCGCGAAGCTTTAGCGGCGGTCGCAAGCGCGGCGCAAGCCGGGCGCAGCGGGCCGCCGCCATCGGGCAAGCGGCGGTCGCAAGCGCGGCGCAAGCCGGGCGCAGCGGGCCGCCGCCATCGGGCAAGCGGCGGTCGCAAGCGCGGCGCAAGCCGGGCGCAGCGGGCCGCCGCCATCGGGCAAGCGGTGGTCGCAAGCGCGGCGCAAGCCGGGCGCTATCTCGTCACAGCGGATCCCACCTGGGCGCGCGCTTCTCCTGGTGAGCCTTGGCGGCCTCAACCGGGTTGTTGGTGAAACCGCTGAGGACCTGGGTGCGGTTCTCGATCTCGATGGCATGGCGGAGGCTGGGCGCGTCCAGCGCGGCATTGAGCCCAATCTTGGTCTGCCACACGCCATAAGCGTTGTTCTCGGCGATCGAGCGGGCTAGCCTCAGCGCGGCGGGCATCAGGTCGTCGGGCGCGACCACCTCATGCACCAGCTTGATGCGATAGGCCTCGGCCGCGTCGATGATGCGGCCGGTGAGCATGAGTTCGCGTGCCACGCCGGCGCCGACGATCTTCGGCAGCAGGTAGCTGGTGCCCATGTCCATCGACGAGAAGCCGGCCTTGATGAACACCGAACCGAACCGGGCCTGATCCGAGGCGACCCGGATGTCGCTGACCAACGTGAACGCCAGGCCGCCCCCGACGGCGACACCGTTGACCGCCGCGATCACCGGGATGTCCAGCTCGTAGATCCGGGTGTACAGGTTGGCCAGCCGGACCTGAGCGTCGTAGGTGACCTTGAACGCCGGGGTGGTCGGCTTGTTCTGCGTCCACGGCTGCCCGGTGCCGCTCAAATCCGCACCGGCGCAAAATCCCCGCCCGGCACCCGTCAGGATCGCCACCCTGAACTCGCCCGCGCTGAGCGCGTCCAACGCGTCGTCGACGCCGTCGATCAACGACCCATCGATCGCGTTGAGGCGTTCGGGCCGGTTCAGGGTGATGCAGGCGATGTTGTCCTCGAGGGTTTCCAGGTTCACTGAAGGCATACCGAGACCGTAGGCGACCGATCGGGCATACCGTGGTTGGGCCACACATCGAAGGAGCAGCCATGGCACGAAGCGAGGGCGACACCTGGGACCTGGCCAACAGCGTGGGCGCCACCGCCACCATGGTGGCCGCGGCCCGGGCGGCCGCCACCAGGCGGCCGCAACCGGTCATCACCGATGAATTCGCCGAGCCGCTGGTGCGCGCCGCCGGCCTGGACCTGTTCACCAAGCTGGCGACCGGCGAACTCGATTCCTCCGACATCGAAGAGGGGGTCGGGTTTTCGCGGTTCGTCGACACCTTCGCCGCCCGGGCGCTGTTTTACGACGACTATTTCGCCGCGGCCGGGCAGGCCGGCCTGCGCCAGGTCGTGATCGTGGCGTCGGGGCTGGATTCCCGCGCCTACCGGCTGCCGTGGCCCGCGGGGACCACGGTGTACGAGATCGATCAGCCGGAGGTGATCGCGTTCAAGACCGCCACGCTGGCCGAGATCGGCGCGGCCCCAACCGCCGAGCTGCGCACCGTGGGTGTCGATCTGCGCGAGGATTGGCCGGCGGCCCTGCAGGCGTCGGGCTTTGACCCGAGCAAGCCGACGGCGTGGCTGGCCGAGGGAGTGCTGATCGGATTCCTTCCGCCCGACGCCGAGGTGCGGCTGCTGGATGCCATCATTCCGCTGTCCAGCGAGGGCAGCCGGTTCGCCGCCGATTTCGGGGCCGTGGCCGGCACGTCGCCGGAGGCGCTGGAGAAATCCCGGCTCATGGCCGAGGGGTGGCGACGGCAGGGGCTCGACCTGGACATCACCGCGTTGACCTATCCGGGGGAGCACACCGACGTGGCCGCGCATCTGCGGGCCAACGGATGGGAGACCACCGAATTCCGGCTCTCCGACCTGTTTTCGGCGGCGGGCCTGCCGGACTTGGGGGAAGCCGAGCACCAGGCGCCCGCCGCCACGATCAGCTTCGTCCGCGCGGTGCGGACCTGAAGCGTCACACAGCCCGTTTGGCCAGCCACTCAGCCTGCATCACGAGCAGGCCCATGACCTCCAATTGCGGTGTCTGCGGGTCGAGTTCGCGGTAGCGCTGATAGACGTTGACGACGACGCGCTCGGCGTCCAGCCAGGACGCGTACTCACCGAGATCAATGGTGTCGGCGGCCTCCGCCCACGACAGCCCCTTGTGGTAGGCGGCCTCGGCCTGTTCGGCGACATGCATGAGATAGCCACGCACAGCACGGATCCCATCCGGATCGGTGACCGGGCCGTGGCCGGGTACCACCGTCGGCGCGTCCAGCGCGATCATCGCGTCACAGGCGGCGACCCAGTTGGCGATCGGGCCGGCCCACACGATGGGCGTGCAGCCGATGAACAACAGGTCGCCGCCGAACAACACCCCCGCGTCCGGTACATGCACCACCGAGTCGGCGGCGGTGTGCGCGGGACCCAGATTCAGCACATCGATGCGCCGCCCACCTACCTCGACGGCAAGGTTGCGCTCGAACGTCTGATCCGCATTGCGCAGCTTGATGTTGCTGAAGTCGAAGTGCCCGAAGCGTTCTCGTGTGTACGGCGTGGCGACCGGCCCGAGGTTGGCGGTCTGCGCCATGGCGAGCATCTCCGGGGCCATCCCATGTTCGATTTCCTCGGCGGTGCCGCGCGCGGCGATGATGCGCACCGAGGGATCGAGCAGTTGGTTGCCGTGTGTGTGGTCCCCGTTGGAGTGCGTGATCACCGCGTCGGTGATCGGCGCGGACGCGGTGAGCGGCCGCATCGCGGTGAGCATTTCGCGGGTCAACGCCAGGTCGAACAAGGTGTCCACCAGCAGCGACGCCCCGTCGCCGGCGATCAGCCCGGCGTTGCTCCATCCGTAGCCGCCGTCGGGCAGGGTCCAGGCCCACACCCGGCCGCCGACCTCGTGCAGCCCGCGGGTGTAGGGCACCCGCGCGCGGGCCGGGTTGACTCGCGGCGGGGCGGGAGCGGCGTCCGGATTCGGCCGCACCGCCAGCGGGTGCGGGGCACCGCTGGCCCGCACGGTTTGCCGGGTCTCTCCCAGCCCTTCGACCTGGAGCGTGACGATGTCGCCGTCGTGCAGCCAGCCCGGAAACGATTCCAGGGCCGCCGGATTGAGGTGCTCGACCAGCGTGCAGGTCGGCACGGTCCCGGAGCCGATGACGTCGCCGGGCGAGAGGGTGACGCCGCGCGAGGCATAGGAGATGACCTCGCCGAAGGTCCAGTCCATCTGGGCGGTCGACCCGGAACCGATGACGACGTCGTTGACCAGGGCGGTGACCCGCAGGTCCAATCTGCCCGGATAGGAGGGGTGGCGATACGGTTCGAGCTCGTCGGGGGTCACCAGGTACGGGCCCAACGTGACCCCGCTGTCTTTGCCCTTGCCTTGCCCGATCCCCAGTTGGCTCTCCATCTGCTGCAGATCGCGGGCGGACCAGTCGTTGAAGATGGTGTAGCCGATGATCGCCTGCTCCGCCTCTTCGACCGTGAGATCTTTGCCCCCGGTCCCGATCACGGCAGCGATCTCCAATTCGAAGTCCTGCCACGCGCTTCCGGGCGCCGTGGGGGCGTCGTCGTACGGACCCAAAACGGTTGCCGGGCAGGCGAAGTAGAAGGCCGGTATGCGGTACCAGGAGTCGCCGAGGGTGCGCCCGGCGCCCAGCGCGGCCTGGCAGTTGCGCATGTGGTCGAGGAAGCACAGGGAATCACGGATGGACGGCGGGCGTGGAATCGGCGCCAGCAATCGCACCTCCGCCAGCGGTGCCACCGCCGCCGGGGATCGCTGCGCATCCTGCCCCGCCTGCCGCAATCCCTCGGAACCGCGGGCGACGAGATCGAGCAGCGTCACGCCCGGTGGCATCGCATAGATCGTGTCGCCCGAGACCACGCCGACGTGTTCCGCGCCCGAAACATCTTGATAGGTAACCCATTTCACTCGCGCACCACCTCACTCGCCTCCTTGTCCGGTCGTAGTCCGCGCCAACTCGATTGGCGTAACCGGTCATCCGGGGTCCACTCGCTGTAGCGCACCTCCCCGACCAGCTCCGGCCGCACATACGTCACGCCGCGCGCTTCGCTCCTGGGAAGCGGTGGGTCAAAGGGGGATTCGTCGGTGTGCAGCGGTGCCAGCGTCTTCTTCAAGTTTGCCAGGTCGCGGTCGGTGAACCCGGTGCCGACGCGCCCGGCGAAGTGCAGTCCGCCCGCGGTTGGGATACCCATCAGCAGCGAGCCGATGCCGCTGCTGCGTCCGCCTTCCCCGGCTTTCCAACCGCCGATGACGACTTCCTGGGTGTTCCAGTGCTTGTCCTTGATCCACGACGACGAGCGGCGGCCCGGCTGATAGGTGGAGTCGCGCTTCTTGGCGATCACCCCCTCCCAACCGCGCTCCGCGGAGTGCTCCAGCGCCTCCCTGCCGTCGCCGGGCAGTAGGTCGGGGACGATGAGCCTGCTGCCGGCGGCCAACATTTCCAGCAGTTTTCGCCGATCCCGGTAGCGGGCCCGCAGCAACGAGCGGCCGTCGAGGTAGAGCAGGTCGAACGCCCAGAATTCGACCCGTGAGCCCCGTCCACGGTTTTGCATCTCGTGAAAGTTGGGCACCCCGGAGGAGTCCAGGACGACGGCCTCCCCGTCGAGCACCACGTGATGGTCGGCGAGATCGTCTGCCAGCCAACGCAGTTCGCGGTATTCCTGGGTGACTTCGCGACCGCGTCGCGACCGCACCCGAAAGGCACCGTGGTCGGCCTCGATCAGAAGCCGGTAACCGTCCCATTTGCCCTCGAACGCCCACTGACCTGCCTTCAGGGCCGTCACCGAACCGTGGGTGGCCAGCATGGGTGCGATGGTGTCGAACTCGAAGACCTTCTGGTCCTTCATCCGATGTGCCAACCACTGGTCGCCATTGGTTTGAATCAGCGCGTAGCGTCCGGAGATCTTGCTGCCGTGCAGGTTGACGATGACCTCGTCGTCAAGGAACTTTTCGGCGTCGTAGGTTCCGGAGTCCCAGATGATCACCTTGCCCGCGCCGTATTCGCCCTTGGGGATGACGCCTTCGAACCCGCCGTATTCCAGCGGATGGTCCTCGGTGTGGACCGCCAGGTGGTTCACCGACGTGGTTTCGGGCAGGTTTTTGGGCACCGCCCAGGACACCAGCACGCCGTCGCGCTCCAGCCGGAAGTCGTAGTGCAGGCGTCGCGCGTGGTGTTCCTGGATGACGAAGGTATTTCCTTGGCCGACAGCGGGTTTCGCCGCCGGAACCGGCTCGGGGGTTTTCGACGCGTCGCGCATGCTGCGGTACTTGGTCAACCGATCCGGCACCGGAGCGTCCTCGTCCAGCTCTGCAAGCAGGTCGCCGTCGCGCGCGACCCGGGACAGCACTTCGTCATACCGCAGCTGGCGCAGCGACGGGTCGTCGAGTTCGTCCCAGGTGCGCGGCGCCGCGACGGTGGGATGTTCGCGTCCGCGCAGGGAATACGGTGCGATGGTCGTCTTGGAGCCGTTGTTCTGGCTCCAGTCCAAAAAGATCTTCCCCGCCCGCAGGCTCTTGGTCATGGTCGACGTGACAAGCTTGGGCATCGTCTTTTCCAGCTGTTGCGCAACGCGTTTGGCTAACACCGTGGCGCCTTTGCTGCTCACCGGCTCGTCGAGCGGCGCATACAGATGCAGTCCCTTGCTGCCGCTGGTGAGCGGGAAGGTTCTCAGCCCGATCCCGGCGATCAGGTCGCGCACGGCGCGCGCCACCTTGGACATCTGCGCCATCGTCACGCCTTCGCCGGGGTCGAGGTCGAACACCAATCGCGTCGCCGGCCCGGGCTTGAGTTCTTCGGCCCGGCTGCGGGTCCACTCGGCGACGAACCGCCACTGCGGAACGTGAACCTCCAACGCCGCCTGTTGGGCGATCCAGGCCAGGCCGGTGGGGTCGTCGATGATCGGATAGGTCGTCGTTCCGGATCGATGGGTCACGCTGGCGCGCGGCAGCCAGTCGGGTGCCGACGCGGCGAGTTGCTTCTCGAAGAAGGATTCCTGTTCGACGCCGTTGGGCCAGCGTTTGCGCGTGGCCGGACGCCCGGCGATGTGCGGGATCATCACCTCGGCGATCCGCGTGTAGTAGTCGAAGATGTCGCTCTTGGTGGTTCCGGTGGCGGGATACAGCACTTTTTCGGCGTTGGTCAGCTTGACCCGTGGCCCCGCCGTCGGACTCATACTCTGAGTCTATGGGCGGCGCGCTGGTCATCGGTGAAGCGCTGATCGACAGGGTCGAACGGCGCGGCGCCGTCGAGCACGTCGGCGGCAGCCCCCTCAACGTCGCGGTCGGGCTGGCCCGGCTGGGTCGTCACGTCGACTTCTTGACCCATATCGCGGACGACGAATCCGGCCAGCGCATCGCCGCGGACCTGAAATCCTCTGGTGTGCAACTCGTTCCGGGAAGTGTCTCGGCCGAACGCACGCCGGCCGCGGTCGCGACGATCGCCGACGACGGCTCGGCCGCTTACACATTCGATCTGCAATGGCGGCTTTCCGGTACGCCCGAGGTGGCACCGCCGCTGCTGGTGCACACCGGGTCGATCGCCGCCGTGCGCGAACCGGGGTGCCTGGCGGTCGCCGCGCTGCTCGAGGCTTACCGCGTCTCGGCCACCGTGAGCTTCGATCCCAACGTGCGACCGTCGCTGATTCCCGACCGTGACGCCGCGCAGGCCCGCATCGCACACCTGGTCGAGCGCAGCGACATCGTCAAGGTCAGTGACGAGGACTTGAAGTGGATCGATCCCGACCGCGAGCCGCAGCGCACGGCCCGGGGGTGGCTGGCGTCGGGACCCGCGATCGTCGTCCTGACGCTGGGCGCCCGGGGCGCCGTGGCGTTCTGCGCGGCCGGCGATGTCCGGGTGGCGGCCAGGCCGGTCCGGGTGGTCGACACCGTCGGTGCCGGCGACGCCTTCATGGCCGGTTTGCTCGATGCGCTGTGGGAATTGGGTCTGTTGGGCGCCGACCGCCGCGCCGCCCTGAGCCGGGTCGGGCTCGACGCGCTCACGGCGGCACTACAAGCCGCCAGCCTGGCGTCGGCGGTGACGGTCTCGCGGTCCGGCGCCGACCTCCCCGATCGCGCCGCGCTGCGGGCCCAAGCAAACCGTCGCCGCTAGTGTCTTCGAGCGCGGCCCTTTCGCTCGCGGATGTAACGCCACGGCGAAAATTCGAGGACAATCTCGCCGTGGCGTTACGGGCGCGGGCTTTTGAACAGCGGCGCGGCGGCGGGGGTGCTGTTAGGCAGCGAACAGTGTGGGCATACTGACTTACATGCGCTCCATCTGGAAGGGTTCCATCGCGTTCGGGCTGGTGAACGTCCCGGTCAAGGTGTACAGCGCCACCCAGGACCACGACATCAAGTTCCACCAGGTGCACGCCAAGGACAACGGCCGCATCCGATACCAGCGCGTGTGCGAGGTGGACGGCGAAGTCGTCGAATACCGTGACATCGCCCGGGCCTACGAATCCGATGACGGCCAGATGGTCATCATCACCGACGACGACATCGCCACGCTGCCCGAGGAACGCAGCCGCGAGATCGAAGTGCTGGAGTTCGTGCCGGCCAGCGATGTGGATCCGATGCTGTTCGACCGCAGCTATTTTTTGGAGCCCGACTCCAAATCGTCGAAATCCTATGTGCTGCTGGCCAAGACGCTTGCGGAGACGGACCGGATGGCGATCGTGCACTTCACGCTGCGCAACAAGACCCGGCTGGCGGCGTTGCGGGTCAAGGACTTCGGCAAGCGCGACGTGATGGTCATCCATACGTTGTTGTGGCCCGACGAGATTCGTGATCCGGACTTCCCGATCCTCGACAAGAAGGTTGAGGTCAAACCCGCCGAGCTCAAAATGGCGGGGCAGGTGGTTGATTCGATGGCCGAGGAGTTCAACCCCGACCGCTACCACGACGACTACCAGGAGCAGCTGCACGAGCTGGTCCAAGCCAAACTCGAAGGCGGAGAGGCGTTTACCACCGAGGAGCAGCCCAAGGAGCTGGATGAGACCGAAGACGTCTCCGATCTGCTGGCCAAGCTGGAGGCCAGCGTGAAGGCGCGCTCCGGTGGAGGCAACGGCAAGGCAGCGGAGAAAAAGGCGCTCGCGAAAAAGAGCGCAGCGAAGAAGACCGCCGCCAAGAAGGCACCCGCGAAAAAGACCGCCGCCAAGAAGACTCCGGCCAAGAAAGCGGCCTCGAAGTCCTGACCCGACGCGCCTCGGTCAGCGTTTGCGGGTCGCCAGAAATCGGGTGGCCGCGGCGACGACGTTGATCACGGCGACCATGATGATGAGCGTCAGCGCCGCACCCCAGATCCGCAGGAATCCGGCGTGTTCGGGGTTGGTGAGCTCGGTGTAGATCAGCAGCGGCAGCGAGGCCATGTTGCCGTGGAAGATGTCGAAGTTGATCGACCTGCTGTAGCCGACCAGCACCAGCACCGGCGCGGTTTCGCCGATCACCCGCGCGATGGACAACAAGATGCCCGAGACGATGCCGGGCATCGCGATCGGAAAGACGATCGAAACGATGGTCTTCCATTTCGGCACACCCAGCGCGTAGCTGGCCTCGCGCAGGTCGTCGGGCACCAGCCGCAGCATTTCCTCGGCGGAGCGCACCACCACCGGCAGCATCAGCAAGACCAGCGCGAGCGACACCGCAAAAGAGCTCTGCTGGAAGCCCAGGGTGGCGATCCAGAGGCTGAAGATGAACAGGGCCGCGACGATCGAGGGGACCCCGGCCAGCACGTCGACCATGAAGGTGGTCAGCCGCACCAGGCGGCCAGAACCGTATTCGACGAGGAAGACCGCGGTCATCAGGCCCAGCGGCACGGCCAGCACGGCGGCCACCCCGGCCTGCACCAGCGTCCCGTACAGCGCGTGATAGACGCCGCCGAGGAACTGTTCGGGCAGCACGCCGCGCAGCGAGTGGGTCCACCACCCCGACCGGGTCACGGCGTACCAGCCCCGTGCGACCACGATCGACAGCACCCAGAACAGCGGCACCAGCGCGATGAGGAACGAGGTGAGAAAGAAGATCGTCGCGGCGCCGTTGGTGATCCGCCGCCGGAAGCTGAGCGGCCTGAACACCTCGGCCTTGACCGGCCGGTCGAGCGCGTCAACCGTCATGAGCGCCGCTTCTCCTCATCGCTTCGCTCTGCATCGTCGCGGCGCGCGTCATCCGTTGACCTTGCCGCCGGCGATCGCGCGGGCCAGCGCGTTGACGATAAACGTCAGCACGAACAGGGCGAATCCCGCCGAAATGTACGCCCCGGTGGGCAGCGGTGCGCTGAACTCCGCGGCCGCCGACGCGATCTTGGAGGCAAACGTGTAGCCACCGTCGAACAGCGACCAATTCCCCGGGCGGGCGGCCGAACGCAGAATGATCAGCACAGCCACGGTCTCGCCCAGCGCGCGTCCCAACCCCAGCATCGAGGCGGCGATGACGCCGCTGCGGCCGAACGGCAGCACGGTCATCCGCACCACCTCCCACTTGGTGGCGCCCAGCGCCTGCGCCGCTTCCATCTGGATGTGGGGGGTCTGCCGAAACACCTCGCGCGAGACCGACGTGACGATCGGCAGGATCATCACCGAGAGCACGACGCCGGCGGTGAAGATGGTGCCGCCGCCGGCCAACGACACGTTGCCCTGTTTGAACAGGAAAAACCATCCGAGGTGCCGATTGAGAAACGCCGCGACCGGCTCGAGCCGGGGGGCCAGGACGAAGATTCCCCAGAGCCCGAAGATGATCGACGGCACCGCGGCCAGCAGGTCCACCACCGCGCCGAACGGGCGCCCCAGCCGCTTCGGCGCGTATTGGGTGAGGAACACGGCGATACCGACCGCGATGGGCACGGACAGCACCAGCGCGGTGAGCGAACTGAGCACCGTGACCATGAGCAGGTCACGGATGCCGAAGGCCAGGTTGTGGGGGTTGCTGGTGCTGAACTCGGCGCTGGTGAAGAAGTTTGCGTGATTGACGCGCAACGACGGCAGGGCGCGCAGCAACAGGAACACCGCGATCAACAGGATGGCGACCACGATCGTGGAACCAGCGGCCGCGGCGACCAGCTTGAAGATCCGGTCGCCCCGCCGCGACACGCGTGCATTCAGCGCCGTTGATGCCGGTTTTTCCGCGGTCGACGGGCTGGTTGCTGTTCCTCGTGTCACGACCACCTCAGGTTATGTGATGGCGTTGATCGAAGAAGACAGCCTCGCCTTGAACGCGTCGGGGATCGGAATGTAGCCATTGTCGGCCAGGCCATTTTGCCCGGCGCCGATGGTGCTTTGCAGGAATCCCTTCACCGCCGCACCGACCCCGGAGTCGGGGTACTTCGAGCACACGATCTCGTAGGTCGCCAGCACGATCGGGTAGGAACCGGCCTGCTTGGGTTTGTAGAACGACAGCGTGTCGAGCACCAGGTCGTTGCCCTGGCCGGAGATTTTGGCCCCAGCAATCGTCTTGCCCACCGATTCGGCGCTGATCGACACCGCGTCCGGGCCGGCCGAGGTGATGATCTTGGCCATGTTCAGTTTCTGTGCCTGGGCAAACGACCATTCGTTATAGGTGATGGATCCTTCGGTGGCCTTGATCGCCGCCGACGTGCCGTCGTTGCCCTTGGCTCCCTCACCGACGCCGCCCTTGAAGGTCTTTCCGGCGCCCTTGCCCCATGCTCCGTCCGCGGCGGCGTCGAGATATTTCTGGAAATTGTCGGTGGTGCCGGACTCGTCGTTGCGGAAGACGACGTGAATCGGCACGTCGGGCAATGTGGCACCGGGGTTGAGGGCCTGAATCGCGGGGTCGTTCCACGTTGTGATCGAGCCGTTGAAGATTTTGGCGGCCGTGGGGCCGTCGAGGCTGAGCGAGTTCAGGCCCGTCACGTTGTAGGTGATGGCGATCGGGCCGAAAACGACCGGCAGATTCCAGGCCGGCGAACCGCACCGCTGCTGCGCGGCGGCGTATTCGTTGGCCGCCAGCGGCGAGTCAGAACCACCGAAATCCGTTTGGTTGCCGTTAAATTCGCTGATTCCCGCACCGGATCCGTTGGCCGTGTAGTTCAGCGTCTGGCCGGGGCAGGCCTGCTCGAACGCGTTGACAAAGCGGGTCATCGCGTTGGCCTGGGCCGTCGACCCGCTGGCCTTGAGGGCCTTCTTCCCGCCACAATTCACCTTGCCCGACGACGAGCCGGTCGGCGCACTGGCGCCGGACCCGTTGTTGTCGCTGCCGCACCCCGACAACGCCAGCGCAGTAACGCTCAAGGCACTCAGCACGGCGCCAAATCGGTTGAGTTTCAATTCGCTTCCTCACGGTAGGGATGAAACATGGTCGCGGCCGGTCAGTTAACCGTAGCGCGCCGACCAGCCGGTATCGCGGCCACGAACGTAACAGTAACAATTGAACGTTGAGCAAACTTTTCGGCGATCACCGCTGAACGCGTCGGCGGGGGGTCGCGACGTCGGCCGCAGCACACCGCGACGTCGCCTGGCCGGTGTTCGTCAGCAAAGGCCCCACCCGGCCCTCCGAGGGGCCGCCGACTGGTTGCTGACATCACGCGATGGCGTTGATCGCATCCGACAGCCGGGACTTGAACGACTCCGGCACCGGGATATACCCGTTGTCCACCAAGCCATTCTGGCCGGCACCGATGGTGCTTTGCAGGAACGCCTTTACGGCCGCGCCGACCTGCGGGTCGGGATACTTCGAACACACAATCTCGTAGGTCGCCAACACGATCGGGTAGGAACCGGGCCGGGTCGGCTTGTAGAACGAGAAGGTGTCCACCACCAAGTCGTTGCCCTGCCCGGTGAGGGTGGCACCGGAGATCGTTTTCCCGACCGATCCGGCGCTGATGCCCACCGCCTCGGGCCCGGCCGAGGTGACGATCCTGGCCATCGTCAGCTTCTGCGCCAGACCGAACGACCATTCGTTGTAGGTGACCGATCCTTCGGTCGCCCGGACGGCCGCCGACGTACCGCCGTTGCCGTCGGCGCCCTGCCCGACCCCACCGTGGAACGTCTTGCCGATGCCCTTGTCCCACACGCCGTCGGACGCGGAGTCCAGGTATTTCTGGAAATTGTCGGTGGTGCCGGACTCGTCGCCGCGGAACACGACACGGATGGGCTCGGCGGGCAGCGCGGTACCCGGGTTCAGCGCTGCGATCGCCGGGTCGTCCCAGGCAGTGATGGCGCCCTTGAAGATTTTGGCGGCGGTGGGCCCGTCGAGGATCAGCGAGCTGACGCCCCTGACGTTGTAGGTGATCGCGATCGGGCCGAAGACCACGGGCAGATTCCACGCCGGCGAACCGCATCGGGTCCGCGCCGCGAAGTATTCGATCGGGGCCAACGGTGAATCCGAACCCGCGAAATCGATTTGGTTTCCGGTGAATTGGCCGATTCCCGCGCCGGAGCCATTGGGTGTGTAATTCAGCGTCTGACCGGGGCAAGCGTGCTCGAAGGCGCCGGAGAATCGGGTCATCGCGTTGGCCTGGGCGCTCGAGCCCGCCGCCGTCAGGGCCTGCTTGCCGCCGCAATTGACCACGCCCGACACGCCCGCCCCGCTTCCCCGGGCCGTGCTGTCGTGGAATCCGCATCCCGACAACACCAGCGCAGCGGCTGTCAGGACGCCCAGCACAGCACCAAAACGGTTGCGTCCCAAGTCTCTTCCTCACAGTAAGGACCACAAAGATCGGCGTCACCGAGCTAACCGCACCAAGGTGAACGACGGGCAAATGGTCTGGCAACGCGCGCAACGTCACCGACACCGGGCCGCCGCCCCGACGGCCGCATCGGAAGCCCCCCGGATAGAAAAATAGAACTTGTTCTAGAAATGCCTTATCCGCGCCGCCGCGGCTTGCTACCGTGTCGCCTGACACCGAAACGAAGAGAGGCCGCCATGATCCTTGACAGGTTCCGTCTCGACGACAAAGTCGCCGTCATCACCGGTGCAGGCCGTGGCCTCGGGGCGGCCATCGCGCTGGCGTTCGCCGAGGCAGGCGCCGACGTCCTCATCGCCTCGCGAACTGAATCCCAACTAGAGGCCGTCGCCGAACAGGTCCGCGCCGCCGGGCGCCGCGCCCACGTCGTGGCCGCCGACCTGGCGCATCCGGAATCCACCGCCGAGCTGGCCGGCCAGGCCGTCGAGGCATTCGGGAAACTAGACATCGTCGTCAACAACGTCGGGGGATCCATGCCCAACACGTTGTTGACGACCTCGACGAAGGATCTCAAAGACGCCTTCACCTTCAACGTCGGCACCGCCCACGCGCTCACACTGGCTGCGGTGCCGTTGATGCTCGAGCACTCCGGCGGCGGCAGCATCATCAACATCACCTCGACCATGGGCCGGCTGGCCGGACGTGGCTTCGCGGCCTACGGCACCGCCAAGGCCGCGCTGTCCCATTACACCCGGCTGACCGCCCTGGACCTGTGCCCACGGATTCGGGTCAACGCGATCGCGCCGGGATCGATCCTCACCTCCGCGCTGGACGTGGTTGCCTCCAACGACGAGCTGCGGTCGCCGATGGAGAAGGCCACCCCGATGCGCCGGCTGGGCGATCCGGTCGACATTGCCGCTGCGGCAGTCTATTTGGCGTCTCCCGCCGGCAACTTCCTGACCGGCAAGACCCTCGAGGTCGACGGCGGCCTCACCTTCCCCAATCTCGACATCCCCGTCCCGGACCTGTGACCCACGACCGCTAAGGAGCACGTCATGCCCATCCCCGTCGTCCAACTGGGCACCGGCAACGTCGGTATCCACGCGCTGCGCGCGCTCATCACCAATCCGGAGTTCGACCTGAAAGGCGTGTGGGTGTCGTCCGACGCCAAGGCGGGCAAGGACGCCGCCGAGCTCGCCGGGCTTGCGGAGGCGACGGGGGTGCTCGCCAGCACCGACCTGGACGCCGTGCTCGCCACCGGGCCGCAGTGCGCGGTGTACAACGCGCTGGCCGACAACCGGTTGCCCGAGGCGCTCGAGGATTACCGGCGCGTGCTGGCGGCCGGGATCAATATCGTCGGCAGCGGCCCCGTCTTCTTGCAGTATCCGTGGCAGGTGATCCCCGAGGAGCTGATCAAGCCGCTGGAAGACGCAGCGCGCGAAGGCAATTCAAGCCTCTACGTCAACGGCATCGACCCGGGCTTCGCCAACGACCTGCTGCCCCTGGCGCTGGCCGGCACCTGCCAGAGCATCCAGCAGATCCGGTGCATGGAGATCGTCGACTACGCCACCTATGACAGTGCGGCGGTCATGTTCGACGTCATGGGATTCGGCAAGCCACTCGACGAAATTCCCATGTTGCTGCAGCCCGGTGTGCTCAGCCTGGCGTGGGGCTCGGTGATCCGGCAAATGGCGGCGGGCCTTGGCATTTCGCTCGACGAGGTCACCCAGTCGCACGTGCGCGTACCCGCCCCGGAGGACTTCGACATCGCCTCGGGCCATATCGCCAAGGGCACCGCCGCGGCGCTGCGCTTCGAGGTGTTCGGCATGGTCAACGGCGATCCCGTCGTCGTCCTCGAACACGTCACCCGGCTGCGCGAGGACCTGTGCCCGGACTGGCCGCAACCCGCACAGGAGGGTGGCTCCTACCGCATCGAGGTCACCGGCGAGCCGTCGTACGCCATGGACATCTGCCTGAGCAGCCGCAAGGGCGATCACAACCACGCCGGGCTGGTGGCCACCGCGATGCGAGTCGTCAACGCGATTCCCGCGGTGGTGGCCGCCGATCCGGGAATCGTCACCACGCTCGACTTGCCGCTGATCACCGGCAAGGGGCTCTACCGTCCGGCCTGAGCCTGGACGGCACGAAACACCGCGGCCGCTGGGCAGCCCGACGGGATGTTCGACTAACCTCACTTTC
The DNA here is from genome assembly GCF_035666375.1 of Mycobacterium sp. 5-140-3-2. Taxonomy (NCBI): domain Bacteria; kingdom Bacillati; phylum Actinomycetota; class Actinomycetes; order Mycobacteriales; family Mycobacteriaceae; genus Mycobacterium; species Mycobacterium sp. 5-140-3-2. The sequence continues at coordinate 893,509 of NZ_CP142025.1, read as the reverse complement.
TTATTCGGTGAAGTGAATCGAGGTCACGTTGGCGCAGCGCACCCAGGGCTCGCTCAAGGGCAACTGGTATCTGCTCGGGCCCGCGTTCGTCGCCGCGATCGCCTACGTCGACCCCGGAAACGTCGCGGCCAACGTCAGCGCCGGCTCACAGTACGGCTACCTGCTGTTGTGGGTGATCGTCGCGGCCAACGTCCTCGCGGGCCTGGTGCAGTACCTGTCGGCCAAGCTCGGGCTGGTCACCGGGCGATCGTTGCCGGCCGCTCTGGGCAAGCGGATGAGCAGCCCACTGCGGCTGGTGTATTGGGCGCAGGCCGAACTCGTGGCGATCGCCACCGACGCCGCCGAAGTCGTCGGCGGGGCCATCGCCCTACACATCCTGTTCGGCTTGCCGCTGATGGTCGGCGGGCTCATCACCGGCGTGGTGGCCTTGCTGTTGCTGGGCATTCAGGATCGGCGCGGACAGATCATCTTCGAGCGGGTCATCACCGGCTTGCTGCTGGTCATCGCGATCGGGTTCGCGGCGAGCTTCTTCGTCAAGACCGCGCCGCCCCACGACGTGCTGGGCGGCCTGGTGCCGAGGTTCCGCGGCACCGAGAGTGTGCTGCTGGCCGCCGCGATCCTGGGGGCCACCGTGATGCCGCATGCGGTGTACATGCATTCGGGTCTGGTGCTAGACCGGCACGGGCATCCCGACCATGGGTCGCATCGCCGCCTGCTGCTGCGGATCACCCGCTGGGACGTCGTCCTGGCGATGGCGGTGGCCGGCACGGTGAACGCCGCCATGCTGCTGGTCGCCGCGATCAACCTGCAGGACCGCAACGTGAGCGCCTCCATCGAGGGCGCCTATTCCGCCATCCACAACACGCTGGGGGCGACCATCGCGGTGCTGTTCGCGATCGGTCTCCTCGCGTCCGGGCTGGCGTCCTCGTCGGTGGGCGCCTACGCCGGCGCCATGATCATGCAGGGGCTGCTGCACCGGTCGATCCCGATGGTGGCGCGCCGCCTGATCACCCTGTGCCCCGCCCTGGTGATCCTGGCGGTCGGGTTCGACCCCACCCGCGCGTTGGTGCTGTCCCAGGTGGTGCTGTCGTTCGGCATTCCGTTTGCGGTGCTGCCTCTGATCAAGCTGACGAGCAACCGCGAGCTGATGGGCGACGACGCCAACCACCGCATCACGACGATTCTTGGCTGGGGCGTCGGCATATTGATTAGTCTGCTTAACATGGTGCTCGTCTGGCTGACGGTGACCGGCTGAATGCCGGCCCTGCGTCATCTGTACTTCGCATACGGCTCGAACCTATGCGTACGGCAGATGGCGCGCCGCTGTCCCGACGCCGCCGATCCGCGCCCCGCGGTCCTCGCCGACCACGACTGGCTGATCAACCAGCGAGGCGTGGCCACCGTCGAGCCGTTGGCCGGAAACCAGGTGCATGGGGTGCTCTGGCAGATCTCCGACGGCGACCTGGCGACCTTGGACAGCGCCGAGGGTGTGCCGGTGCGCTACCGGCGCGACCGGCTGACCGTGCACACCGACGACGGGCCGTCACCGGCCTGGGTCTACATCGACCACCGGGTGACGCCGGGCCCTCCCCGCCCGGGCTACCTGCCCACCATCATCGACGGTGCCGCGCAGCACGGGCTGCCCCCACGCTGGCTCGAGTTCTTGCGCCGCTGGGATCCGGCCGGCTGGCCGCGCCCGAAATCGTCGGCGGCGTGCGGGCCTGGGCCGCAGTCGTTTTCGGCGTTGCTGAGCGAGCCCGGGGTGGCCGAGAGCTGCCAATTGCGTTCGCGTTTCGGATTTTTGGCGATCCACGGCGGCGGACTGGAAGAGATGACCGACGTGATCGCCGAGCGCGCCGCCGAGGCCGCCGGTGCGTCCGTCTATGTGGTGCGTCATCCCGACCACTACCCGCATCACCTGCCGTCGGCCCTGTTCGATCCGGCCGAGTCGCCACGGCTCGCCGCTTTCCTCGACCATGTCGACGTCGCGGTGTCGCTGCACGGCTATGGCCGCGACGGGCGCAGCACACAGCTGCTGGCCGGTGGTCGCAACCGGGAGCTGGCTGCCCATTTGGCCCGCCACATCCGGCTGACCGGCTATCAGGTCATCACCGACCTCGACGACGTGCCACCGGAATTGCGCGGGCTGCACCCGCGGAACCCGGTGAACCGGGTGCGTCAGGGCGGAACCCAGCTGGAGCTCTCGGCGCGGGTCCGCGGGATCAGCCCGCGCAGCCCGCTGCCCGGCGATGACGGTTTGTCGTCGGTCACCAGCGTGCTGATCCAAGGGCTGGCCGAGGCCGCTCGTCGTTGGTCTATGTCGTCGGATCGCTAAAACGGAGGTTGTTGGTGGCCAAGGATTTTCGCTTCGGAATGAGCATGCGGTTCTTTAAGTCCCGCGAGGCGCTGCTCGACAAGGCCAAGCGGGCTGAAGACGCCGGTTTCGACATTCTTTGTGTGCCGGACCATTTGGGCGCGGCGGCGCCCTTCCCGACGCTGACCGCGGTCGCGATGGTCACCACCACGCTGAAGCTGAGCATGTATGTGCTCAACTCCGCCTTCTACAAGCCGGCCCTGCTCAGCCGGGACATGCAGGCCCTCGATCTGCTCAGCGACGGCCGCCTCGAAATCGGGCTGGGCACCGGCTACGTCCGCGAAGAGTTCGAAGCCGCCGAGATCCCCTATCCCAGCGCCGGTGCCCGCGTCGACTACCTCGAACACATGACGAAGTACCTGAAGGAACACCACCCGTCGACGCCGCTCATCATCGCCGGCAACGGCGACCGGGTGCTGACCATCGCCGCCCGCAACGCCGACATCATCGGCCTGACCGGCTCCAAGGTGCGCGCGGTCGAGGACCCGTTCGCCGAACGTGTCGATTTCGTCCGCAACGCCGCGGGGGATCGCTTCGACGCCCTGGAGCTGAATCTGGCGATCACGGCGATGCCGCGGGTCGGCGAGACCGAGCCGGACCTGAAGCTGACCCGCAGCTACGCGCCGGACCTGTCCGATGAGGAGATCCTGTCCCAGCCCTCGGTGCTCAGCGGTTCCCCCCGCGAAATCGCCGAGACGTTGATCGCGTACCGCGACAAGTACGGTGTCTCATCCTTCACCGTGCAGGACAACAACATCGAGAACTTCTCGAAGGTGATCGCCGAACTGCGCTGACGCCGTGGCCCTCGGCTTTTGATCCAGCCCGGTAAGCTCAGGCCGTCCGCCCTCGTAGCTCAGGGGATAGAGCACGGCTCTCCTAAAGCCGGTGTCGCAGGTTCGAATCCTGCCGGGGGCACTTTTGTTGTATGACGTCGGTTGATGCATGTCGTTTCGCCTTCGGGTGATGCTTGACGGTGTTTCGGCTGATGCTTGACAGCTACTTCGGCTGATCCTTGACACTCCCTAGATGAGGGAGTTGAGGACGAGGATGTTCCTATGACCACTGCACCGAACAGCGCCCTCATCCCCACATTCGCCGCACTGCGATTCGCCACCGGTGTCGCCGCATGGGCTGTACCGGCGAGGGCGGCGCGTCTGTTTGGGCTCGCTTCCGCGAGACAGCAGCCATTCATTACTCAGTTGTTCGGGTCTCGCGAACTGACTCTGGCGCTCGCGGTCACGGACCCGTCACAGCAGCTGCGCACCCGGGCGTTGCAATTGGGGCTGCTCACCGACGCACTGGACATCGTTGCAGCACTCCGCGGCGTCCAACGCCAGACCTTGCCGCCAGCCGGCGCATTCGTTACCGGGGGTGGCGCAGCGCTGTTTCTTGGCTTAGGCCTTGCTGCGTTGGCCAATCAACAACGCGCAAATGCTTCAACAAGATAAGCCGGTGGTGAGTTAGGCCCCTTCTCACTAGCCCCACGTTGCCCGTGGCGGTGTGACCTTGGACTTGTCGGCCGAGGACAAGTGCACCGCGTGGACACCCGGCTTCTTCGACAGCTGATCCAAAAGGCTTTCCAGGTGCGCCTTGTCGGTGTGCCAGTGCTGAACAGACTCCGGCGCCTCCTGCAGTTCCGCCAGGACCGTCTTCAGTTTGTCCGGGGTCTTGTCGTCGTTGTCCGACGAGCGGCGGCCCAATCCCCGGGTGGGGCTTGCGGCGACCGCGCGGGGCACCGCACCGCCCAGCGCTCCTCCGGCCAGGCCCGCCAGGCCCATCTGACCGAGGGCACCGGCGCCGGCCGCGACCGTCGGCGCGGCACCCGCGCTGGTGTACTCCAACACGGTGGCGGCCAGCTTGACCGCGGGACTGGCCACGGCCCAGCTCGGCGGTACTGACAACGCCCCCGCCAGACCCGCATTGCCGAGACCTGCGGTCACCGCAGACGCGCCAACGGCTCCTGCGGCCGGGGTGCTCGAACCCAGCGAAGCGAACAGCGGCCCTTCGAGTTCGACGGCGGTGTCACCCCACGTCCGTGCCGTTGCCACCAGGCCCAAACTGAGGCTCAGCAACGTGTCGTTGACCGGGCGGATGCCTTTGGTGACGAACTCGATGTTCGCGGCGATCTTCGCCAACGGCGTGGAATTCAGGTTGTTCAACCATGTCGCCAATGACGACGGATCGGCCGCCGGCAATGCGGAAGGCGACGCGAAGCTTTGCAGCGTTCGCGGGGTCGACGACATCAGCTGCGCCAAGGCCGACTGCGCGTTGGCGGGCGCCGTACCGGCGGCTTGGGCGACCGCGCCCGATTGGCCGGCTCCTCCCGCTGGGTTGGTGGTTTGCGGTGGCGCGTTGAAGGGCTCCAATTGCGCAGCGATCGCCGAAGATCCGGCGTAGCCGTACATCGCGGCGGCGTCTTGCGCCCACATCTGTGCGTACTCCGCCTCGGTGGCCGCGATGGCGGCGGTGTTCTGCCCGAGAAGGTTCGTCGCCACCAGCGACGCCAGCCGGCCGCGGTTCTCCGCGATCGCCACCGGGGGCACCGTCGCGGTGAACGCGGCCTCGTACGCCGCCGCGGCCGCTCTGGCTCGAGAGGCGGCCTGTTCGGCTTGAGCGGCGGTCGTGCTCATCCACGCCGCATACGGCGCGGCCGCACCGGCCATGGTCAGCGAGGACGGCCCCTGCCAACCGCTGGTCAAGTTCGAGATCACCGACTCATACGACGTCGCCGCAGAGTGCAGTTGGGCGGCCAACCCATCCCATGCCGACGCCGCGGCCAACATTGAGCCTGCGCCTTCACCGGCGTACATTCGACCAGAGTTGATCTCCGGCGGAAATGCTCCGAAATCCATTGTCACTCCTTGTTCTTCGCGATAAGTAGTCCGTGCTATTCCTGCGGGTCGTCCGCGTTGATGACGATGATCGTGGCCGTGGTCGCGGCGCGCCCGAAACCGGCGCCGATGCCCGATGCCCGCGCGGAGCCACCGCCGGTGGCGGCCATGGCGCGCCCGACCAGACCCGACGCGGCCATGCTGGAGAACAGCGATCCCTCTCCTTCGGCCGCGAGGGCCGAAGGAGCGCCGGCAAAAGCGGTTTGTGGAATCACCGTGGCGACCGACCGGATCTCCGGGGCGGCCGCCGCCCATCCCGGCGGCACCGACAAGCGCCCGACGACGCCGGCACGACCGATGCCCGGCGACATTCCGGTTCCAGCGGCTCTCGGCGAGCTCACCATTTGCGTCCCCGAATTGACCTCGCCACCCAACCGCCCCAGCGCCGACCGGTCCCGGTCCAGCCTTTGCCGGGCACTGTTCACATTCGCCACGTTTTGGGGCACCAGGTAGTTTTCGACGCCCAGCAGATACGGGCTGCCGCCGATGCCGAACAATGACACCGGACCCAACGGGCCCGTGAGCGCCGAGTCGAATGCTGACAGCAGCGATGGTGGATCGGCGGCGGCGGCAGGCGTTGTCAGGGTCTGCAACGATTGCGGTACGGACGACATCAGTTGCGGGAGAGCCGATTCCGTGTTCGTCGCGACCGAGCCGCCGGTGGCCTGCGCGACGGCGGCGGCCTGTCCCGCGGTCCCGGCCGGATTGGTGCTACGCGGCGGCGGGGCGAATGGCGTCACCTGCGCGGCGGCCGCCGAGGCACCGGCGTAGCCGTACATCGCCGCGGCATCCTGGGCCCACATCTCGGCGTACTGGGCCTCGGTGGCCATGATCGCCGGGGTGTTCTGACCCAGAAAATTGGTCGCGATCAGCGCCATCAACTGCGCCCGATTGGCCGCGATGACCGGTGGCGGCACCGTCGCGAGGAACGCCGCCTCGTACGCGACCACCGCCGCCCTCGCCTGGCTGGCGGTCTGCTCGGCCTGGGCGGCGGTCGCACTCATCCATGCCGCATACGGCGCCGCCGCGGCGGCCATCATGCTCGATGAAGGACCGCGCCACCCGGCGGTCAGGTTCGAGATCACCGACTCGTAAGACGCTGCGGCGGCGTGCAACTGAGCTGCCAGCGCTTCCCAGGCCGCGGCGGCGGCCAGCATCGGCCCCGCCCCGGGGCCAGAGTACATTCGACCGGAGTTGACCTCCGGCGGCATCACTCCGAAATCCATTGCTATACCTCATAACTCGTTGCGGGACGCCCGAGGGCGACGTGAGTCGACCGCTGCATCGCCTGAATGATTTGATGAACTTCTGTAACCGCGCCCTATAGACGCGCGACTCGGCCGGATCGTGAGAGCGGTTATCCGCTGCGGCCCCGGCGATGTCCCGTTAGCGTTGTAGCGCGGACTGATTCAACGACGGGAACATGCATCCCACGGCAGAGCTGACATGCCTAGTACCGATGCCGCGACCAGATACGTTGCCGCGGTGTGAACTTGCTAGCTGGACACCGGTGTGCGCATCATCGGCGTGACGAAGCGACGCCAACCGTCGTCGACATGACGGTCAAAGCCGAAGGCTAGGAACCCCGGTTGCGCCACGGGCGGTGCCGCCGACGCTGCAGATAGGACTCGACGCGGCGGTTGTGCGTATTGGCGATGATTTCAATTGCGCGCCAGCTGTCTTGGCGTGTTTGCTCACGGGCGACCGAGGCGAGGCACAGCCGCATCCGCCCGAGCGGGCGGCCGGCCAAGGGGGTAAAACTGCGCGGGGCGATTGGACAAGCGCTCACCGCCGTCGATGACGGCGAACCCTCATCGACATATCTCATCGCGGTGCTCCTGCTTGCATATCAGATAAATGACAGACCACGATCGTACTTATTCCGGTCAGGCCGTGTCCAGTTTGCGTTCACGCCATACCGGCAGGTCGGCGCGCGTCCGCACCTGCGCAAACCCGCTCACGACCCCCACCAGAGCGGCACCCCGAAAAGCCCAGAGCAAATGCAATCAAGTCCCACAAAGCGCAGGAATGCGGACTACCATCGATACCGTGCGCGTAAGGGAAGAAACGTAGCGACCGTCGCTTCGTTGGGGCATAGCACTTGCCGGGCCTGCGATGCGGAAGCTAGTCGCCACACAGATGGCCGTTGGGGCTTTAATGCTCAGCGGGGCGATCGCACACGCTGAGGACCAGCCGCCACCGCCTCCTCCCGCCCCTTCGTTCTACGCACCGAAGTGCCTGAGTTTCGATCCCAATCCGCCGGCGCACTGGAACTACCTGCCGTGCGGATGGACAACGGATGGCAAGCGGTGGATTCCGCTGCCTCCGTAGCCGATACCGCGTGACCTCGCCCCGCGAAATTCCCTCAGCCGCTGACTAACTGGCCTTGAGGTGTCCGCCTCCCCGGCAGCTAACGCCGCAGACGCCCGCATCCCCCCGGGCGTCTGCGAGCGAAAGCGCCTGGTCAATCGGGAGCCCGCTGCAATCCAAACCGTTGACCACCAGGCCCAGACTGATGGCGCCGTCCGCGCGGGCGCTCTCGATGCACACCTCGATGTCTCGGAGCCCCGGCCTGCCCACGGTCCAATAATCCGGGCGGTGCCCATCGAACACCGTGTGATCGTCCGCGCCGTCACCGCTCTCCCGCAGTTCGCCCGCCGATGAGACAGGCACGTCGTCGGGTAACGCGGCCGCGGCGAGAGGAGTGAGCGGATCAGCAAGACCGCAACAGTTGTCGTGATACTCCAAGGCGATCATCATCGCCCTCCTCTCACCAGACCATCGTATCTTCGACGGCGACGTTTCCTACGGCAACACGGTGTGCATCAGCATCACGTCGTACGCCGACCACAGCGACAGGTTGAAGTACAGGTCCCGTCCCGACGACCAGGGATGGATCATCGGCGCATAGATGCCGCCGGGCATCTGGAACGAGGACACCAGCGGTTGCGGGGGACTCCACGGCCCCTGCGGCGCCGGCGCGGTCCGTGCGATGACGTCGTTGCTGCCGCCGTCGGTGTAGAGGACCAGGTATTGCTTGAGGTAACTGTTGTACTGGGCCGACATTTCGCCCACCGGCGCCGGGAAGATCGGCGTCGCCGCACCCGGATTGTTCGGGACCCAACGACCGCCCTCGTCGCCGTTCCAGTATTGGTACTTGGTCAGGTCCGGCAATTGGTTCGGTGGAACCCGCGAGAGGAAGGCCGCGCCGCCGCGACCCGACGGCGTCCCGAACTGGTAGATGTAGCCGTCCTTGCCCTTCAAGAACGCGCCCATCTGGAAGTTCTCGTTTCCAGGCGTAAACCCGGCTCCCGGAATGGCATCCGCGGACGCCGTGCGGATCGTGGTGGGGAAGATCCCCCAGTTCTGGCCGTTGTCGTTGGACCGCGCGATCGCCGAATAGTTCGTTGTCCATTCGCCGTCACGGCCCCACTGGCGGATGGACATGTAGCTCATGTACTGGGTTCTGCCCATCGACATCGCCCCGGTCGGAATGATTCCCGTCTCGTGCGCGGCCTTGTGGATGGTGTTGACGACCTGTTTGGAGAGCCCGGGCGCCCACACCGGCGAGCCGGAATACTTGTCGTTCGGCACGCCGTCGGCGATGTGGATTCCCTTGGACAGATCGCGATCGTTGCTGCGGAACAGGGTGTTGTAGCGCCACTGCTGGCCGTGCACCTTGCAGTAGCCGAAGGTGTCACCGAAGGCCATCAGCACCTGGCGGTTGACGGGATCGCCGTTGTCCCAGGCAATCCCGAGGTCGGTGCCGGAGATGCCGAACCGTTGCAGCGTTTTGTTGGGGCCGTCCGGCCCGGTGACCCAGTCGACGAGGGACGTCGGAGCGCCCGCGATCGACGGAGGCGGCGGGCCCGGCTCGGGTTGCGGCTGCGGCACCGGGGCGGCGTTCGGCCGTAGCGGGTTGGCGTTCGGCAGTTGCGGGACCGCGGGCGGGTTGGGAGCCGGAGGCAGGACCTCGGCTTGCTGTTGCAGCGGCGCGGAGGGTCCGGGTCCCGGCGTCGGCCCCTCGGCTCGCGGATGGACCGGCGCGGAGTAGCGCTGCCCCGGCGTCGCCGGCTTGAGCAACGAGGAGATCAGCGGACCCAGCCTCGGCAGCGGCGCCTGGTCATTCGTGTGACTGGGCCTGCGCCCGGTCGGCGGCTGCACGACCGGCTGAGGCGCGGGCATCGCCGGCTGCGCGGCGGGAGGGTCGACGTTTGCCTCGGGGGCACCGCATGGCGTGGCGTGGGCGGTAGGCGCGGGCCCCACCACGAGGACGAATCCGACAGCGGCCGCCGACGCCATCGATAGCGACACACTTCGAAGAATCGCCGACATGTAACACCTTTCGAGGGGTAGGACACCGCGCTGACGTCCGTAGTTGGCTCATGTGACGATAGTGATCTGCGGGGCATATGTGACCAACGATGAACCGATAGGTATGCATCCGTGACCGTGTCGCAACGCGGCAGTCGCCGCCCCGACTTCCCTCGCGTGGCATTAGCTGGAAGCAATATGTAAGCTGCTAATCGGCGTTTCTGATTTTGCCAACGCTGCCACTGGCTGGGTCAGGTATCGACCCGGAAGATGTCACGATGGACCGCAGACCGACCCGCCCCGGGGGGTGAGCCCGCCCCGGGCCTTCCACCCGGTCGCCATGAGCCGGTCGCGTCCTCACAAGTGGCCGCCTGCCCCCGCGGGGTCGTCGCCGGCCGGGGGTGGACGTCGCGGCTACTTTGCTGGGACGGCCGCAAAACGAACGGCCGACGGGTGCGCATATCGGCTTACACCGCAGCCTCGCGCGACGCCACGATGCGGGGTGGCCGCTTCGCGGTGGGACTGGCCGCACGACGGCGCAACCCCACCACATCGCCGCAGCTCAGACTTCCGGCCGACCGCCTGCCCGAGTGCCCCGCGCGCACCCGGAAAAGGTGAATCGACGTTAACCGGACCCGGCGCCGTCGGCGGCCCGGCATCAACGAGACGTCAAATAGATTGAGGCCGCATGTTTGTCGGCACCGCTGGGGGGCAATGATCCAACAGTAGGCGAGTGCGTCGGCCGGCCTTCGCGCCCGCCTAGGTCCCGTCGGTTCAGCCCGAGAGCCGACGGGGCCGCCCTCTTTGGACCGCCCAGGGACCCGCGCCGGCCCGCCGATAGGCCCTCAACAACCGCCCCGCCCGGGAGTACCGTCGGCGTATGGATCGCTCCTCCGGTGTGTGGATTCTCGGCGGTTACCAAAGCGATTTTGCTCGCAACCTCACCAGGGAAGGCCACGACTTCGCCGCGCTGACCGCCGAGGTCGTCGACGCGACGCTGGCAACGGCCAAGCTGGACGCGGCCGGCATCGAAGTGGTGCACGTCGGCAACGCCTTCGGCGAGATGTTCGCCCGGCAGGGCCACCTCGGGGCGATGCCCGCCACGGTCTGCGACGGCCTCTGGGACACCCCGGCGTCGCGCCACGAAGCCGCCTGCGCTTCCGGCAGCGTGGCGGCGCTGGCGGCGATGGCCGATCTGCGGTCGGGCGCCTACGACACCGCGCTGGTAGTGGGCATCGAGCTCGAGAAAACGGTCCCGGGCGACACCGCCGCGCAGCATCTGGGGGCCGCGGCATGGACCGGTCACGAGGGGGCCGACGCGCGCTACCTGTGGCCGTCCATGTTCGCCCGGGTGGCCGACGAGTACGACCGCCGGTACGGACTGGACGACGCGCACCTGCGGGCCATCGCCCAGCTCAACTTCGCCAACGCCCGCCGCAACCCCAACGCCCAGACCCGCGGGTGGACCGTCGCCGATCCCATCACCGACGACGACGACGCCAACCCGATCACCGAGGGCCGGCTGCGACGCTTCGACTGCAGCCAAATGACCGACGGCGGCGCGGGATTGGTGCTCGTCAACGACGCCTACCTGCGCAACCACCCCGACGCGCGCCCGATCGGCCGGATCGAGGGCTGGGGTCATCGCACCGTCGGGCTGGGGCTGCAGCAGAAACTGGACCGTGCCGGCGACGATCTCTACGTGTTGCCGCATGTGCGGGCGGCGGTGCTCGACGCGCTGCGCCGGGCGGGGCGCGGCCTCGACGACATCGACGGGTTCGAGGTGCACGACTGCTTCACTCCCAGCGAGTACTTGGCCATCGACCACATCGGGTTGACCGGCCCGGGCGAGTCATGGAAGGCGATCGAAAACGGCGAGATCGAGATCGGGGGGAGGCTGCCGATCAATCCCAGCGGCGGGTTGATCGGTGGCGGGCATCCGGTGGGCGCCTCCGGGGTGCGGATGCTGCTCGACGCGGCCAAGCAGGTCAGCGGCGCCGCCGGCGACTATCAGGTCGACGGTGCGCAAACCTTCGGGACCCTCAATTTCGGCGGCAGCACCGCCACCACCGTGAGTTTCGTTGTCAGCAAAGGCGGTTGAGATGGACTTGCCAAAAGATATAGCGATCGTCGGCAAGTTCCTGTCCACCCTTCCCGAGGACGACGACCACCCCTACCGGACGGGCCCGTGGCGTCCCCAGACCACCGAGTGGGACGCCGACGACCTGGCCGCGGTCGAGGGTGAGATCCCGGGCGACCTGGACGGCGTCTATCTGCGCAACACCGAGAACCCGCTGCACCCCGCGTTCAAGACCTATCACCCCTTCGACGGCGACGGCATGCTGCACGTGGTCGGCTTCCGCGACGGAAAGGCCTTCTACCGCAACCGTTTTATCCGCACCGACGGATTCCTGGCCGAGAACGAGGCCGGCGGGCCGCTGTGGCCGGGGCTGGCCGAGCCCGTGCAACTGGCGCAGCAAGGCTGGGGCGCGCGAACGCGGATGAAGGACGCGTCGAGCACCGACGTCATCGTGCATCGCGGCGTCGCGCTGAGCAGTTTCTACCAGTGCGGCGACCTGTACCGAATCGACCCGTATTCGGGTGACACGCTCGGCAAGGAGTCCTGGAACGGGCGCTTCCCGACCGCGTGGGGCGTGTCCGCACACCCCAAGGTAGACAACGCAACCGGTGAACTGCTGTTCTTCAACTACAGCAAGCAAGACCCGTACATGCATTACGGTGTCGTCGACGAGCGCAACGAACTGACTCACTACGTCGACATCCCGCTGCCCGGTCCGCGCCTCCCCCACGACATGGCGTTCACCGAAAACTACGCCATTCTCAACGATTTCCCGTTGTTCTGGGATCCTCAGCTGCTCGAGCACGACGTGCACCTGCCGCGCTTCCACCCCGACATCCCGTCGCGGTTCGCGGTGATCCCGCGCCGCGGCGGGACCGAGGACATTCGCTGGTTCGAGGCCGACCCCACGTTCGTGCTGCACTTCACCAACGCCTACGAGGATGGCGACGAGATCGTGCTCGACGGCTTCTTCGAAGGCGACCCGTCCCCGCTCGATACCGGTGGAACCAAGTGGGACAAACTGTTCCGCTTCTTAGCCCTGGATCGCCTGCAGGCACGCCTGCACCGGTGGCGTTTCAACCTGGTCACCGGCGAGGTGCGCGAAGAGCGGCTCTTCGAATCCGTCACCGAGTTCGGCACCATCAACCCCGGCTACGCGGCCGCCGACTACCGCTACGTCTATGCGGCCACGGGCAAGCCGGGTTGGTTCCTGTTCGACGGCCTGGTCAAACACGACCTGCGCACCGGAACCGAGGAGCGGTTCTCGTTCGGGGACGGCGTCTACGGCAGCGAGACCGCGATGGCACCGCGCGTCGGCGGCACCGGCGAAGACGACGGCTACCTGATCACGCTCACCACCGATATGAATACCGACGCCTCGTATTGCCTCGTGTTCGACGCCACCCGCCCCGGCGACGGGCCGGTGTGCAAACTCCCACTGCCGGAACGGATTTCCAGCGGCACCCACTCGACCTGGGCGCCCGGCTCCGAGCTGCGCCGCTGGGACACCGCCGAGTCCGCCGCGGACGCGATCGGACTGTGATGAGCACCGACCAGCACAAGCACCACCGCACGACGCACTGGCCGCCGCAGTTGGCCCCCATCGGCGGCATCCGCTTCGCGCGCCGCTCCTCGCACTTCGCGGAAACGGTGCGGTTCTACCGCGACCTCGTCGGCCTGCCGCTCTACGAGACGTTCGAGGACAGCTACGGCAGCAACGGCGCGATCTTCGGGCTCCCCAGCTGGAACCTCACCATGGAGATCGTGCAGGCCGCCGACGACGTCGCGGTGGACCCCCATGAACAGCTCTGTCTTTATTTTCCGAACCCCCAAGCACAACGAGCCGCACTCGCGCGCCTGCACGACGCGGGCGTCGAACCCGTCGACCAGCACCCGTACTGGGCGGCCACGGGCGCGATCACCTATCGGGATCCCGACGGGCGCGAGATCGTATTCGCGCCCTTCGTGTTCGGCGTCAACGAGCCCGACACCAGCGCCGCTTCGGGGAAGCACGAGTTCCCGTCGGCGTGAGGGCTCAGCGCCGCGGCCGTCCCGAGGCCAACGCCGAGATCACCGCCACGATCGAGCACGCTGCGGCGCACACCGCGCCGCCCGCACCGACGTAGAGGCCGTATTCGGCCGACACCGGCGGGTTGACGTTGAGCTTGTAGTACCACACCGTCAGCGCCACGATCAACAGCGAAATCAGCAGCGCCGCAACCGAAGCGAGCTTCACCGACAATCCTCGGCCCATCATTGCGCCGGCCACCAGCAGGGTCGAGGCCAGCAGCACGATGAGCTGGCCGGCGCCGAACCCCGGGGGCAGTTCCAAGTTGCCGTGGGCGCCTCCGATGGCGTTGGCCCAGCCCCCGCCGTTGACCGCCGTCCTCAGCCACGGCAGCCACGCGCTGGCCGAAACCACCACGGCGAAAAACGCCACCAGCCAACCGGGGCGCAGTCGGCGAGTCATGGTAGCGAGGTTAACCGACTCCGCCGCCGGTCCGCGGCACCGAGCGTCGTCCTAGCGTGGCGGCGCTCGTCGGCTAGGCCTGCAGCGATGACAGGTTGAACGGGGCGCCCGTCGGATCGGTCGCGGCGGCCAGCCGTCCATACGGGGTGTCCTCGGCGTCGCGCACCACAGCGCCGCCGTTGTCGACGATCACTCGCAGGGTCTTGTCGACGTCCTCGGCGCCGAAGAAGGTCACCCAGTTCGACGGGACGGCCTCGGGTAGCAGCGAGGCGCCGTCCATCACGCCGAGCAATTGCTCGTCGCCGAACCACGCTGTGGTGTAGCGGAATTCGTCGGTATCGGACTCGGATTCGGTACGCCAGCCGAGGACGTCGCGGTAGAAGTCGAGGGCCGCACCGTAGTCGCGGGTGGTCAGCTGATGCCAGACGGGGGCGCCGGCCGCTCCGATGATCTCGAAACCGCGGTGCTGCAGCGGCTGCCACAAACCGAACGTCGCGCCGGCGGGGTCGGTCGCCAGGCCCATATGGCCCTTGGCGGGCACCTCCATCGCCATGCAGACCGAACCGCCCGCCCCGGTCACCGCGGCCAGCGTGGTCTGGATGTCGGCGGTGTGGAAATAGGTAACCCAGCGGTCCGGCGCCTCGGCCCCGGCCCGGTTGGCCATGATCCCGGCGACGGGGTGGCCGCCCTTGGCTGCGTTGACATATCCGCCGTACTCGGGCCCGGCGGATTCGAACGTCCAGCCGAAGACCGTGCCGTAGAAATCCTGGGCGCGGGCGACGTCGGACGTGGTCAGATCGATCCAGCATGGGGCGCCCAGCGGGGCGCTGTCACGAATAGGCATGGTGACCTCCTGATGATGTGTCCCCGGAAGAAAGGGGGTTCACACTATCGACCGCGCCCGAGGCGAAAACTCATCGGCGGGCGATCAGCGATGCCCGTTGCTGCTCGGATCGGGCCGGGTGAACACCGTCACGAAGTTCTCCAGCGACTGGTCGATATCGCCGCGCAGTGCGGCGGCGACGATCATGCCGATGGGGCCGAACAGTGCGGGGCCACCGAGGTGCACGTCGAAACTGACGAGGGAGCCGTCCCCTTTGGGCTGGATCTTGGCCATCAGCTTGACCTTGACCCCGCCGACTCCGTCGCCGTTGAGCGTCATGCCCTCGGGTGGCTTGTAGCGCACGACCGTCCATTTGATCCGGTTGGGCATGCCCTTGACCTCGACAATCGACTCGACGACCGAGCCCTTCTCGATCTCGTCGGGCAATGCGCTGCGCCACACCCGGTGGATGGTCAGCCAATCCTTGTACCGGGACAGGTCGGAGGCGTGCTGCCAGGCCACCTCGGGCGGCAGCGGGACATCGATGGATCCGGAAAGCTTGGCCATGGCTCAGTTCTGCTGGTCGCCCGTGTCCGCGGCGCCGGCCGCCTTCTTCGCCTGCTCCTGCACCTGGTGAATGGTGTCGGAGTATTTGCCCTGCGTCTTTTCGTCGACGAACTCGCCTGCCTTGTCGATGGCCGTCTCGACCTTGTCGGCGTTCTGCCACAACAGATCCTTGGCCTTGTCCAGGAATCCCATGTGCCCTCCCTTTTTCCGGCATCGTACTTGCCCGGTGAAACCGGCCGGCGCCGAGTTCGCTGTGCTCAGCGCCACAGCCGCGGCTGCACGCCCAGCATCCTGGCGCGGATCCACCACATGGCCTCGACCGCGGCTACGCCCAGCAGACCGATCCCCAGCGCGGTCGCGGTCACCGTGACATTGGACGGATCCAGCAGGAACTGCTTGCGGGCCAGGGGGAGGCTGAAGATCACCACATACGCCAGGCCCGAGACGATTACGAGCGCCACCCGCCACCACTGGTAGGGCCGTGCGACCACCGCGAGCACCCACAGGGCCGTCATGAGCAAGGTGATCAGGGCCGCGGTCGACGCCTGATCCTGTTGCTGGAAGCCGGCGTGCCGGCCAGGGTAGGCGGCCAGGTACGACGCGAAGGTCGCGGTGCCGACGATCAGCCCGGACGGCAGCGCCGAGCTCAGCACCCGGCGCACGAAACCGGGCTCGGCGCGCTCGATGTTGGGCGCCAGGGACAGGATGAACGACGGTATTCCGATGGTGAACCACGCCGCGATGGTGACGTGGATCGGCTGGAACGGATACAGCAACGGATCGGCTTTCAACGCTTTGGAAAACAGGCATTCGATGCCCACCAACAACGCCAGCAGCACCGAGTACACCGTCTTGGTCAGGAACAGGTTGGCGACCCGCTCGATGTTGCCGATCACGCGTCGGCCCTCGCCGACCACGTACGGTAGCGTGGCAAACCTGTTGTCCAGCAGGACGATCTGTGCGACGGCACGGGAAGCCGGGCTGCCGGCCCCCATCGCGACACCGATATCGGCGTCCTTGAGGGCCAGCACGTCGTTGACGCCATCACCGGTCATCGCGACGGTGTGTCCGTGCGATTGCAGGGCGTGCACAACGGCGCGCTTCTGATCCGGCCGCACCCGGCCGAACGTGGTATGGGTGTCCAGCGCGTCAGCCAATTGCACCGGGTCTGAGGATAGTTGGCGCGCATCCATCGTCTCGCCGTGCAGCCCGAGCTTGTCGGCGACGGCGCCGACCGAGACGGCATTGTCCCCGGACAACACTTTGACCACAACACCTTGATCGGCAAAGTAATCCAGCGTCTCCCGCGCGTCCGGGCGGACCTTCTGTTCGAGGACCACCAGTGCGACGGGGATGACATGCCCGGGTGCATTCGGGTGGTCGACGGCCACCTCCCCGGCGCCTACAAGCAGCACCCGCAGCCCTTGCGCCCCGATCCGCTCCGCCTGTCCAGCCGCCGCGGACGCAGGCTCGAGCAACACGTCGGGCGCCCCCATCACCCAGTTGCCGTGGCCTTCGAAGGACACGCCGCTCCATTTGGTGGCCGACTTGAAAGGTGCTGTCGCCGTGGCGGTCCAGCCGGGGGGCTCGTGATAGGTCTCGGCGATCGCCCGCATGCTGCCGTTGGGCCGCGGGTCGGCGGCGGCCAACGCGGCCAGCACGTCGGCGATCCGATCCCGATCCTCGGCATCGTCGAGCTCGTCGACCCGCGCGACCCGCATGCCGCTTTCGGTCAGGGTGCCCGTCTTGTCCGCGCAGACCACGTCGACCCGCGCGAGTCCCTCGATGGCGGGAAGCTCCTGCACCAGGCAGCGGCGCTGACCGAGCCGGACCACCCCGACAGCGAACGCGACCGATGTCAGCAGGACGAGCCCTTCGGGCACCATCGGCACCAGCGCGCCCACCGTCCGCAGCACGGACTCCCGCCAGCCCGCGTGCGTGGTGAACAGCTGGGTGTAGATCGTCAGCAGGCCGGCGGGCACCAACAGGTAGGTGATGAACTGCAGGATGCGGTTGATGCCGTTGCGCAGTTCGGATTTCACCAGGGTGAACTTGCTGGCCTCCTCGGCGAGCTTGGCCGCGTAGGCGTCCGGCCCGACCTTGGTGGCCCGGTAGGCGCCGGCGCCCGCGACGACGAAACTGCCCGACATCACCGCGCCGCCGACGGCCTTGGAGATCGGGTCGGCCTCACCGGTCAGCAGCGACTCGTCGACTTCCAGGTTCGCCTCTTCGACGACCTCTCCGTCGACGACGACCTGATCACCGGGCCCCAGCTCGATGATGTCGTCGAGCACCACCTCCTCGGGCGGCACCGCCCGCGTCCCGGATTGCCTGCGCACCAATGGTTTTGCTTGCCCGACGATCGCGAGCTTGTCCAGTGTCTGCTTGGCCCGGATCTCCTGAACCATGCCGACGACGCTGTTGGCGATGATCAGCAGGCCGAACATCCCGTTGATCAGCGAACCCGTCGACAGCACGATCAGCAGCAACACCCCCAGGATCGCGTTGATCCGGGTGAACACGTTGGCCCGGACGATATCGGTGATGCTGCGCGTCGCGCGTTTCCGTACCGCGTTGCTCTGGCCGTCGGCAACGCGCTGGGCCACCTCGGCATCGGTCAGGCCGTGGATCAGCGATAGGCTCATCGGGCGAAGGTCCCCAGCTTCTCCGAGTCGTAGTACTCCAGGTTGAGGGTGTTGCCGGAGAACACAGCTTTGGAAATCGTTCCGGGCGGTGCGTTTTCGTCGGTCAATGGGAACGCGAAGGTGTCGCCGTCCCAGTGGGTGAGGGTGACCGTCCGGTTTTTCGGGCCCATCGCCAATTGCAGGGCGCCGTCGTGTTCGGTCACGATGGCCGGGCCCCAGTAGTCGCTGGCGTAGACGCCGGTGTAGTCGCCGAGCGGCTTGGCCGGGGCGGCGTTGGCGGGGGGTTGCTTGCCGACCAGCGAGCCCACCGGATCGTTCAGCCAGCCGATCGCCTTCTTGTACAAGGGGCCCCAATCCTCGCGGATCTGGCCGTACTGGACGAGGTCCATGAATTCGGCGGTCAGCGTTTCCGGGATGCCGTAGGGCGCACCGTTGGTCAGCGCGATGATGCCCAAGTCCTCCGACGGCATCGCCACGAAGTTCGTCGCCGCCCCCAAATCGAAAGCGCCGGAATGGCTGTACTCGGTGCGGCCCGAGGAGTCGACCGACGCGTTGAAGCCGTATCCGTAGAATCCCGTGCGCGCCTTGGGGTTCGTCGCGGGCGCCGACACCATCTGCGGGCTGGTGGCGGGCAGCAGGGCTTCCGGCGAGGCGATCCGCCGGCCGTTGTACGTTCCGTTGCCCAGCACCATCATCAGCCAGCGCGCCATGTCGTTCACCGAGGAACTCACGCCGCCCGCGGGTGACTGGGGATCGGGGTCACGCTGGAAGCGGGCCTCCCACTTGTCGGCGACCTTGATGTGGTTGACCGCACGGTTGGGCCGGGCGATGAAGTCGGCGAAGCGCGAACTCGTCGACGTCATTCCCAGGGGGCGGTAGAGCACCTCGTCGGACAGGTCCTCCCATGATCTGCCCGCCGCGGCCGCCACCGCCTCCGCGCCGGCGGTGACCCCATAGTTGGTGTAGGCGTAGCTGATCCGGAAGGGATCCAGCGGAAGGTACTTGAGCCGCTCGAGGGTTTGACGACGGTCATAGCCCAGGTCTTCGAGCTTGTCGCCGGCGTGGTCGGGCAGCCCGGAGCGGTGCGAATACACGTCGGCGACGGTCACGTGGCCGGTGACATAGGGATCGCTCAGCGTGAACCACGGCAGCTTCGAGCGCACGGGCGTATCCCACGCGACGACGTTGTCGCTGACCTCGTGCGCGATCACCGTCGCGCCGACCGATTTGGACACCGAGGCCAACTGGAAGACCGTGTCGGCGTCCACCCTGTTGTCTCGCCCCTGCCCCTTGCTCGCGTCCCTGACGCCGAAGCCCTTGGCGTACAACACTTTCCCGCCGTGGACAATGGCTACCGCCATTCCCGGGACACCGGTGCTTTTCATCAGGTCGCCGACCAGGCCGTCGACCTTGGCGACGGCGTCGTCGACGCGGCCGGCGGGAATCGCCACACCGGACACCTGGTTGGGCGGAACGTCAGACAGTGCGGACGGCGGCGCGGCTGTCGGCTGCGCCGAGCCGCATCCCGTCAACCCGAGCAGCGCCGCCGTGACAGCGGCCGCGGCCGCGCGTTTGGTCATGGCGCGACCTTAGCCCGGTGACGATGCGCGCCGCAGGCGGCGCGAGGAGGAGGCGGGCAATCGAGCCCCGCCCGGTGACGATGCGCGCCGCAGGAATCAGAGCTGCCACCACGGGTTCGATTTCACCGGGGCCGCGAGATCAATGCGCTGACCGGGCGCGGGCACCGCCACGTTCACCCGCTCGGGCTCCGCTGCGGCGAGCAGCCGCTCGACCGGTTCGGCCCACGGGTGCGGCGCCAACCGGAAAGTGCCCCAGTGGACCGGCACCAGCAGTCCCCCGTCGGTGACGTCCAGATGCGCCCGCACCGCCTCCTCGGGGTTCATGTGCACGTCGGGCCACGCCGTGTTGTAGGCCCCGATGGGCAGCAGGGTCAGGTCGAACGGCCCGTGGTCGGCGCCGATCTGCGCGAAGCTCTTGGTGTAGCCGGTGTCGCCGCCGAAGTACGCGCGATGGGTCGGCCCACGAAAGACCCAGGATGCCCAGAGCGTGTTGTTGCGCCCGAAAAAGCGTCCCGAGAAGTGCCGCGCCGGTACACAAACGACCGTGAGCTCGTCGACCTTTGCGCTCTGGTGCCAATCGAGCTCGACGATGCGGTGCCCGGGGATGCCCCACTTGCGCAGGTGGGCGCCGACGCCGAGCGGGACGACGAACGGCGACCGCTGAGTGCGGGCCAACGCCATGATCGTGTCGAGGTCGAGATGGTCGTAGTGGTCGTGG
This sequence comes from Mycobacterium sp. 5-140-3-2, assembly GCF_035666375.1. Lineage (NCBI taxonomy): Bacteria > Bacillati > Actinomycetota > Actinomycetes > Mycobacteriales > Mycobacteriaceae > Mycobacterium > Mycobacterium sp. 5-140-3-2. The sequence continues at coordinate 873,047 of NZ_CP142025.1, read as the reverse complement.
CTGATCACCACCGCGTCGACGGCGGGCAGCCCTTCGAGTTGAATCGGCGGCGGATGGAGCCGCTGCGGCCCGACGATGTCCGACGGTGAACACCGGTCGCTCCACACCGGATCGGTGAGCACCCGGTAGCCGTCGATTTCCACCAGCGCCGTGGAGTGGCCGAACCAGCTGACGGCCAGCCCGCTCGGATCCGCGCGGAAGACCCCGGGGGCCGTCAGCGGGATCGGCCCGCGCGGCCGGCTTCCACCCCGGTTGCCCACCAGCTCCCACGCGATGAGCCGCAGTTGCTCGCGGTCCATCTTGGTTTCCGAGGCGGGCTCGAGGTTGACGAAGACGCCGTCGCGACAGTTCGGGGACCCCGCGGTCGCCGCGGCGATCGATGCGGGGTGGGCGCCGAGGGCGTCCGGCGCGCCGTGCAGCGCGCGCAGCAGCCAACCCCCGCCCGCCAGCGACGCCGTGCCGGCGATCAGCCGTAGCGTCCCCCGCATGGCTCGTCAGGCCCCCTGGAACTTCGGTGGCCGCTTCTCGATACGCGCGACCTGGGCCTCGATGACGTCCTGGCTGCCCCACGCCTTGTCGAAAAGCTCCTTGTGCACCGGGTCGGCCTCCTCGATGGCGCCGTCGTCGTTGAGCACCCGCTTGGCGTGCTGGATCGCCAACGGGGCCAGGCCGGCGATCTCGGCGGCCCAGGCCTGGGCGTCGGACAGCGTCCCGATGCGGTTGGCCATCCCGGTCTGCAGGGCCACGTCGGCCGTCAGCTTTTCGGCGGCCAGCAGCATCGCGCGGGCCCGGCCGTGACCGACCAGTGAAGCCAGGCGCCGGATGCTCCAGTTGTCAAGGGCCAGACCGTATTTCGATGTGGGGAATTGGAAGAAGGCGTCCGGCGCGACGACCCGGAGATCGCATTGCATGGCCAGCTGCAGGCCCGCGCCGATGGCGGGGCCGTTGATGGCGCCGATCACCGGGATGAGGGTGGCGTCCAAGACCCTGTGCAGCTCGATGAGGCGGTCGGGATAGTCGGCGGCGAATGCGTCACCGCTCAGGTCCGCGCCGGCGCAAAACACCGTGCCCTGCCCGGTCAGCACGATCGCCCGGGTGGAGCCGTCGCCCGCCTTCAGCACGGCCTCGCGCAGCTCCTCGACGAGCTGGGAGTTCAAGGCGTTGCGGCGCTCGGGGCGCTGCAACTCGATGGTCAAAACCGCTTCGGCCTGGCTGACACCGATCATGGCAGCCACCCTATATAGCCTCGTCACGTGAGTCGTATCACGGCTGGTCAACTACGCGACGCGGTCCTGGACGAGAATTCCTTCATCCGCTGGGACAGCGAGCCGCTCGCCGTGCCGGCCAGCGCCGCCTATGCGCGAGAGCTGGCCAATGCCCGCGCCGCGACGGGCCTGGACGAATCCGTGCTGACCGGCGAAGGGCGCATCTTCGGGCGCCGGGTCGCGGTGGTGGTCTGCGAATTCGGCTTTCTGGGTGGCTCGATCGGGGTGGCCGCCGCCGAACGGATCACCGCGGCGGTGCAGCGGGCGACCGCCGAGGGGCTGCCGCTACTGGCCTCGCCGAGCTCCGGCGGCACCCGCATGCAAGAGGGCACGGTCGCGTTCCTGCAGATGGTGAAGATCGCCGCGGCCGTCCGGCTGCACACCCGGGCTCACCTGCCCTACCTGGTCTATCTGCGCAATCCGACCACCGGTGGGGTCTTCGCGTCGTGGGGCTCGCTGGGCCACGTCACGCTCGCCGAACCGGGCGCGTTGATCGGCTTCCTCGGACCTCGCGTGTACCAGCTGCTCTACGGCGAACCGTTCCCCGAGGGCGTGCAGACCGCGGAGAACCTGCAGCGGCACGGCGTGATCGACGACGTCATCCCGCTCGACGAGCTGCGCCCGACGCTGGACCGAGCGATGACCGTCATCGCCGACCCGCCCGGGCCGCTGCCCACGCCGCCACCACCCGAACCGACACCCGACGTCGCGGCGTGGGATTCGGTGGTGGCATCGCGGCGTCCGGACCGGCCGGGCGTCGGACTTCTGTTGCGGCACGGCGCAACCGACCAGGTGCTGTTGTCGGGGACCGGCCGGGGAGAGGCGGCGACGACGCTGCTGGCGCTGGCCCGATTCGCCGGTCAGCCGGTGGTGGTGCTCGGCCAGCGGCGGATAGCGGGCGGCCGGGCGAGCACCGTGGGCCCCGCGTCGTTGCGCGAGGTCCGGCGCGGCATGGCGCTGGCCGCCGAGTTGCGCCTGCCGCTGGTGCTGGTGATCGACACGGCGGGACCGGCGCTGTCGGCCGACGCCGAACAGGGCGGGCTCGCCGGGCAGATCGCCCAGTGCCTGGCCGAGCTGGTGACCCTGGACACCCCGACGGTCTCCGTGCTGCTGGGCCAGGGCAGCGGCGGGCCGGCGCTGGCGATGGTGCCGGCCGATCGGGTGTTGGCCGCGCTGCACGGCTGGCTGGCGCCGCTACCGCCGGAAGGCGCGAGCGCGATCGTCTTCCGCGACACCGATCACGCCGCCGAACTTGCCGCCGCACAAGGCATCCGGTCGACCGACCTGTTGGCGTCCGGGATCGTCGACGTCGTCGTCGCGGAACATCCCGATGCCGCCGACGAGCCCGTCGAGTTCTCGCGGCGACTCTCACGCGCCATCGCCGCCGAGGTGCAGGCGTTGCGCGGGATACCCGCCTCCGAGCGGCTGGCCGCCCGGCTGCAGCGCTACCGCAACATCGGTCTGCCCTGAAACGCTCGCGACGGTGGTGCCTCCCGCATCCATAGGCGGCAATCAGGCAAGATGGGCGGCATGGACACAGGAGCTAGCTCACCTCGGGTCTTGGTCGTCGACGACGACTCCGATGTGCTCGCGTCGCTGGAACGTGGCCTGCGCCTGTCCGGGTTCGAGGTGTCGACCGCGGTCGACGGCGCCGAGGCGTTGCGCAGCGCCACCGAAACGCGGCCGGACGCGATCGTGCTCGACATCAACATGCCGGTGCTGGACGGGGTCAGCGTCGTCACCGCGCTGCGCGCCATGGACAACGACGTCCCGGTCTGCGTGCTCTCCGCCCGCAGCTCGGTCGACGACCGGGTGGCGGGCCTGGAGGCCGGCGCCGACGATTACCTGGTCAAACCGTTCGTGCTGGCCGAGCTGGTCGCGCGGGTCAAAGCGCTGCTGCGCCGCCGCGGCGCCACCGCCACCTCCTCGTCGGAGACCATCACGGTGGGACCGCTGGAAGTCGACATCCCCGGCCGGCGGGCTCGCGTCAACGGCGTCGACGTCGACCTGACCAAGCGGGAATTCGACCTGCTGGCGGTGCTGGCCGAACACAAGACCGCGGTCCTGTCCCGTGCGCAGCTACTCGAGCTGGTATGGGGCTATGACTTTGCCGCCGACACCAACGTCGTCGACGTCTTCATCGGATACCTGCGCCGCAAGCTCGAGGCCCACGGCGGGCCCCGGCTGCTGCACACCGTGCGCGGAGTGGGATTCGTGCTGCGCATGCAGTAACCCGGTCGAGCGGCCATGAACTTCCTGTCCCGGATCCTGACCCGTACGCCGTCGCTACGGGCCCGGGTCGCGGTCGCGACGGCGATCGGCACCGCGATCGTGGTGGTGATCGCGGGGGCGGTCGTGTGGTTCGGCATCACCAGCGCCTGGAAGGAGCGGCTGGACCGCCGCCTGGACGAGGCGGCCGGTTTCGCCATCCCCTTCCTGCCCCGGGGCCTCGACGACATCCCGCGCGCACCCCACGACCAGGACACCGTGATCACCGTCCGGCGCGACGGCCAGGTCAAGTCCAACTCGGACGTCACACTGCCGCCGCTGGAGGTGGGGTATGCAGACACCTACATCAACGGGGTGCGCTATCGCGTCCGAACCTTGGAGGTCGCCACGCCGCAGCCGGCGACGGTGGCAGTGGGCGCGACGTACTACGACACGATCGCCCAGACCAACAACCTGCATCGCCGGGTGATCCTGATCTGTGCGCTGTCGATCGGCGCGGCGGCGGTGTTCGCTTGGCTCCTGGCGGCTTTCGCGGTGCGGCCGTTCAAACGCCTGGCCCAGCAAGCCCGTTCGATCGACGCCGACGAACGGCCGCAAGTGGCGGTGCGCGGTGCCACCGAGGCGGTCGAGATCGCCGAGGCCATGCGGGGCATGCTGCAGCGCATCTGGACCGAGCAGGACCGGACCAAGGATGCGCTCGCGTCTGCGCGCGACTTCGCCGCCGTGTCCTCGCACGAGCTGCGCACCCCCCTGACCGCGATGCGCACCAACCTCGAAGTGCTCTCCACCCTGGACATGCCGGACGAACAACGCAAAGAGGTGCTGGGCGACGTCATCCGCACGCAGTCGCGCATCGAGGCCACGCTGACCGCCCTCGAGCGCCTGGCCCAGGGCGAGCTGTCGACGTCCGACGATCACGTGCCGGTCGACATCACCGAGCTGCTCGACCGCGCCGCCCACGACGCCACCCGCGTCTACCCCGGGGTCGACGTCTCACTGGTGCCCTCGCCCACCTGCATCATCGTCGGGCTGCCGGCCGGGTTGCGCCTCGCGGTCGACAACGCGATCGCCAATGCCGTCAAGCATGGCGGCGCCACCCGCGTCGAGCTGTCGGCGGTCAGCTCCCGCGCCGGCGTGGAGATCGCCATCGACGACAACGGGCGCGGCGTCCCGGAGGACGAGCGCCAGGTGGTGTTCGCGCGGTTCTCCCGCGGATCGACGGCCTCGCATTCCGGGTCGGGCCTGGGATTGGCCTTGGTAGCCCAGCAGGCCGAGCTGCACGGCGGGACTGCCGAGCTGGAAAGCAGCCCGCTGGGCGGTGCGCGGCTGGTGCTGCGACTACCCGGACCCAGTTAGCCGCGGGCCGTCGGCGGCTATCCGCCCCCTCCCGAGTCGGGCAGACTGGAGCGATGGCCAACGGCAGCAAACCCACCGACAACGACACCCTGGCACACATCCGCGAACTGGTCGCCGAAGAAAAAGCGCTGCGGGCCCAACTGCAGCGCGGTGACATCGACACGTCGGAGGAACATGACCGCCTTCGGCGCATGGAGATCGAACTCGACCAGTGCTGGGATCTGCTGCGGCAGCGCCGGGCGCTCCGCGAGAGCGGCGGCGACCCGCGCGAGGCGGAGGTGCGGCCGCCCGACGAGGTCGAGGGCTACCTGAGCTGAGCGGCCACGCGGACGCCGACGACGCGGTGGACGTCGCCGTCGTCGGGGGCGGGCACAACGGCCTCGTCGCGGCGGCCTACCTCGCGCGGGCCGGCCTGCGGGTGCGCCTGCTGGAACGGCTGGAACAGACCGGCGGGGCCGCGATCTCGGCGCAACCCTTCGACGGGGTCGGCGTCCGGCTGTCGCGCTACTCCTATCTGGTCAGCCTGCTACCGAGCCGCATCGTCGAGGACCTGGGCGCCGGGATTCGGCTGGCCCGGCGTCCCTATTCGTCGTACACGCCCGACCCCGCCACCGGCGGCCGCAGCGGGCTGCTGATCGGGGCGCCCGGTAACACCTTCGCCGCCATCGGCGCGGCCGACGACGCCCAGGGCTTCGCGGACTTCTACCAGCGCTGCCGGCTGGTGACCGAGCGGCTGTGGCCGACGCTGCTCGAACCGCTGCGCAGCCGCGAGCAGGCCCGCCGCCACGTACTGGAAAGCAACGACCGCCGCGCGGCGGCCGCCTGGGAAGCCCTGATCGAGGAACCGGTCGGCGAGGCCATCACCGACGCGGTGGGCAACGACCTGGTTCGCGGGGTGATGGCCACGGACGCCCTCATCGGCACCTTCGCGCGCCTCGACGATGAGTCGTTGACGCAGAACGTCTGCTTCCTGTACCACGTGCTCGGCGGCGGCACCGGGGACTGGGACGTCCCGATCGGCGGGATGGGCGCGCTGACCACCGCCCTGGCCGCGGCCGCCGTCGGCCACGGTGCCGAAATTATCAGCGGCGCAGAGGTTTACGCGCTCGACCCGAGCGGCGAAGTGCGCTATCGCAGCGGCGGCCATGAGCGCCGGGTCCGGGCCCGGTTCGTCCTCGCCGGCGTCACGCCCACCGTGCTGGCCGGGCTGCTCGGCGACGAACCGCCACCGGCGGACGGCGGCGCGCAGGTCAAGGTGAACATGGTGCTGCGGCGCCTGCCCCGCCTACGCGACCGGGGCGTCACACCCGACCAGGCCTTCGCCGGCACGTTCCACGTCAACGAGACCTGGACGCAACTGGATACGGCCTATACCCAGGCGGCCGCGGGGCAACCGCCGAATCCCCTGCCGTGCGAAGCGTATTGCCACTCCCTGACCGATCCCAGCATCCTGTCCGATGACCAGCGCCGCTCGGGCGCCCAGACGATGACGGTGTTCGGCCTGCACACCCCGCACGCGCTGTTCGGCGACGCCGACCCGGACGCGCTGCGCGATCGGCTCACCGACAAGGTGCTGGGATCGCTGAATGCTGTTCTGGCCGAACCGATTCAAGAACTGCTGCTGCACGATGCGCAGGGGCGCCCGTGCATCGAGACGACGACCACATCAGATCTCGAGCGCACCCTCGGCATGAGCGGCGGCAACATTTTCCACGGCGGGCTGTCGTGGCCGTTCGCCGATGACGACGATCCGCTGGACACCCCGGCGAGGCAGTGGGGCGTGGCCACCGCTCACGAACGAATCATGTTGTGCGGCTCGGGCGCTCGCCGCGGTGGGGCGGTGTCGGGCATCGGCGGGCACAACGCGGCGATGGCAGTGCTCGCCTCCCTCGCGACCAGGCAGAGAATCGCGTAAATCCCGCCGCCCGCAGGCGATTCTGCGTCTGCTCGGCAGGAAACTAGCGCGCGTCGATCGTCGCGTAGTCGCGCTCGGTGTAGCCGGTGTAGATCTGGCGCGGACGGCCGATCTTGCTGTCGCCCTCGTCGTGCATCTCACGCCAGTGCGCGATCCAGCCGGGCATCCGGCCCAGCGCGAACAGCACGGTGAACATCCGGGTCGGGAACCCGAGGGCGCGGTAGATCAGGCCGGTGTAGAAGTCGACGTTGGGGTACAGCTTGCGTTCGACGAAGTAGTCGTCGGTCAGCGCCGCCTCTTCGAGCTCCTTGGCGATGCTGAGCAGGTCGTCGTCGCCGCCGAGCTTGGCCAGGATCTTGTCCGCCTGCTCCTTGACGATGCGGGCCCGCGGGTCGTAGTTCTTGTAGACGCGGTGGCCGAAGCCCATCAGCTTGACGCCGGCCTCGCGGTTCTTCACCTTGCGGACGAATTCACTGACGTTGTCGTCGCTTTCGCGAATCTGCTCGAGCATCTCGAGGACCGCCTGGTTGGCGCCGCCGTGCAGCGGGCCCCACAGCGCGTTGATCCCACCGGAAACGGAGGTGAACAGGTTCGCCTGCGACGACCCGACCAGCCGCACCGTCGACGTCGAGCAGTTCTGTTCGTGGTCGGCGTGCAGGATGAGCAGCATGTCCAGCGCCCGGATGATCTCGGGGTCCGCCTGGTACGGCTCGGCCGGTAGGCCGAACGTCATGCGCAGGAAGTTCTCCACCAGGGTCAGCGAGTTGTCCGGGTAGAGGAACGGCTGACCGACCGACTTCTTGTACGCGTAGGCGGCGATGGTCGGCAGCTTGGCCAACAGCCGGATGGTGGACAACTCGACCTGCTCGTTGTCGGTCGGGTCGAGGGAATCCGGGTAGTACGCCGAGAGCGCGTTGACCGCGCTGGACAGCACCGGCATCGGGTGGGCGTTGCGCGGAAATCCGTCGAAGAACCGCTTCAGGTCCTCGTGCAGCATGGTGTGCAGCTGAATCCGCTTGGTGAACTCGGCCAGCTGCTCCTTGCTGGGCAGCTCACCGTAGATCAGGAGGTAGCTCACCTCGATGAAGGTCGACTTCTCGGCCAGTTGCTCGATCGGGTAGCCGCGGTAACGCAGGATTCCGGCGTCGCCGTCGATGTAGGTGATGGAGCTCTTGCACGACGCGGTGTTGACGAAGCCGTTGTCGAACGTGGTGTAGCCGGTCTTGGACAACAGCGAGCCCAGCGCGATGCCGTCGGCGCCTTCGGTGGCGCTGACGATCTCCAGGTCGGTCTCACCGCCCGGGTACTTCAGAGTGGCGGTGTCGTCGGTGTCGGCCACGAGAACCCCTTCGTGCTTCCGGCTGATATGGCTGCCCCTGACTTGGTGCTTACAGCTGAAGGTAGTCGTTATCGCGACGAGGCGCCCGTCCGGGGTCGGGTCTGGGAACCTTCCTTAAGCTTTCATCAGGTAGCGCGGTGACGATCCCGGCAGCTCGTGTCTTTCGCCGCTGCGCGCCCGGCGGTCGGCGACGCGTGCCGCGCGGATCTGCCGTGGCGCGGGCCACAACAGGTACGGCGCACCGCCATTGTCCCGGAAAGCGGCGCCCATCACCCCGCCGTGGACATCGGCCCGGCCAACCCGAAGGCGTGAGCGGCGTTGTCGTGTAACACCTTTCGCAGCCACACATCGTCGATGCCGGGCAGCCGGGTGAGGACCTCGACCGCGTCGACGTAGCCGTACGGGATGTTGGGAAAGTCGCTCCCGAAAAGTATGCGGTCGGCGAGATCACGGAGGCGTCCGTACTCGGCGGGCGGGAAGGGCATGGCCTCCTCGACGAACGGGGTGAACGCCATCGTGGTGTCGAGCCGCACGTCGTCGTAGCGCTCGGCCAGGTCGAGGAAATCCGTGTACTCGGGCATGCCCAGGTGGGCGATGATCAACCGCAGGTGCGGATGGCGCGCGAGCAGTGCCGCGACGGGCCCGACGCCGGTGTGTTCGCCGGGGACGGGACCCGAGCCGCAGTGGATGATCACGGGGATCGCGGCGTCTTCGATGACGCCCCAGGCGCCGTCGAGCAACGGGTCGGTGGGGCTGTAGCGGCCGACCTGAATGTGGGCCTTGAATACGCGGGCGCCGGACGCGATGGCCTGACCGACGTAGTCCTCGACGCCGGGTTCGGGGTACAGCGTCGCGGTGTGCAGGCAGTCGGGCGTCGTCGCCGCGAACGATCGGCCCCACTGGTTCAACCAGGCCGCCATGTGCGGCTTGTGCGGATAGATCAGCGCCGTGAACGCCCGGACCCCAAAGCCGCGGAGGGTTCGCAGTCGCTGTTGTTCGTCGCTGCGGTAGGCGATCGGCCAATGCCGTCCCACCAGCGGGCCGGCGTCATCGAAGTACCGCCACACCTTGTCCATCACGGATTTGGGCATGAAGTGCGTGTGCACGTCGACGATGCCGGGCAGCCCGAGCGCCGTCCAGATCCGACGTACCGACTCCGTTTCGTCCATCGCCAGCCAAGTTAGCCGCCGCGCGGGCACGCTACGGCTGGAGGCGCTCGATGCGACCGCCGCTGACCCGGATGCGGTTATGCAACCGGTTTTCCCGTCCCTGCCAGAACTCGACCACCTCGGGCGCGATGAGATAGCCGCCCCAGCCCGGCGGCACCGGAACCTGCTCGCGGTCGGCGAAGCGCGCGGTCACCTCCTCCAGCTGGCCCAGCAGGGCCGCCCGCGACGCGATCGGTTGCGACTGATGCGAGGCCCAGGCGCCCAGCTGTGATCCGCGCGGTCGTTTCGACCAGTACTCCTGGGTCGCCTCCGCAGTGACCTTGCTCACCGGGCCGCGGACGTGGACCTGGCGGCCGAGCTGGTACCAGGGAAACGTGACCGCGGCGTACGGCGTCGCGGCCAGATCGCCGCCCTTGGCCGAGTCATAGTTGGTGAAAAAGGTGATCCCGGTCTCGTCGACGCCCTTGCACAGCACCGATCGGCTCGCCGGCCGCCCGTCGGCGGTGACGGTGGCCAGCACCATCGCGTTGGGCTCGGCGACACCCGATCGCTCGGCGTCGTCGATCCATTTGCGCAACAACGAAACCCAACCATCGCCGAGCCAGTCCGCGTCGAGATCGGGACTGCCGTCCTTCTCCGCCGATCCGTATTCCACACGCATTCTTTGCAGGTGCTCTTTTCCTGGCTCGGGGTCCCGTCGTGCCATCGCGTCAACGCTACCGGCGCTTGCTACCGGCCGGTAGCGTCGGCCCGAGCGGGGGGTGCGAGAATTTTCGGCATGACTGTGGTCCCCGAAGACTTTGTCCCCGGCCTCGAAGGCGTGGTCGCCTTCACCACCGAAATCGCCGAGCCGGATAAAGACGGCGGCGCGCTGCGCTACCGCGGTGTCGATATCGAAGACCTGGTGGGTCAGCAGGTCACTTTCGGCGACGTGTGGGCGTTGCTGGTCGACGGAAAGTTCGGCCACGGGCTGCCGCCCGCCGAGCCGTTCCCGCTGCCCATCCACACCGGCGACGTGCGCGTCGACGTGCAGGCCGGCCTGGCGATGCTCGCCCCGATCTGGGGGTACAAGCCGCTGCTGGACACCGATGACGCCACCGCCCGCAACCAGCTGGCCCGGGCGTCCGTCATGGCGCTGTCCTACGTTGCCCAGTCCGCGCGCGGCATCTATCAGCCCGCGGTGCCCCAGCGGGTGATCGACGAATGCGAAACGGTCACTGCCCGTTTCATGACGCGCTGGCAGGGCGAGCCGGACCCGCGCCACGTCGAAGCGATTGACGCCTACTGGGTTTCGGCCGCCGAGCACGGGATGAACGCCTCGACGTTCACCGCGCGCGTGATCGCCTCCACCGGCGCCGACGTGGCGGCGGCGCTGTCCGGGGCGATCGGCGCGATGAGCGGTCCCCTGCACGGGGGCGCGCCGGCGCGGGTGCTGCCGATGATCGAAGAGGTCGAGCGCACCGGCGACGCGCGCGGCCTGGTGAAGAAGATCTTGGACAGCGGCGACAAGCTGATGGGATTCGGGCACCGGGTGTACCGCGCCGAGGATCCGCGGGCGCGGGTGCTGCGCGCCACCGCCGAGCGGCTGGGCGCACCGCGCCACGAGGTTGCCGTGGCGCTGGAGCAGGCCGCGCTGGCCGAGCTGCGGGAGCGGCGCCCGGACCGGGCCATCGAGACCAACGTCGAGTTCTGGGCCGCGGTCATCCTGGACTTCGCCCGGGTGCCGGCCAACATGATGCCGGCGATGTTCACCTGCGGACGCACCGCCGGGTGGTGCGCCCACATCCTCGAGCAGAAGCGGCTGGGCAAGCTGGTCCGGCCGTCCGCCATCTACGTGGGCCCCGCCCCGCGCAGCCCGGAATCCGTCGAGGGTTGGGACCGCAGCCTCACCAACGCCTGAGGCCTTCCTGGTTGTCGGTGCCCGGCGATCTAATGGTTGCTGTCGCGCGATGACTTTGCGTCGCCGACGCAGTCATACGTCGTGAGCCTGTCCGCGGTGGGCAGGCGACGGAACCGACAGCAAGGAGAATCAGGATGGCGATCAACATCGAACCCGCACTGTCCCCCCACCTCGTGGTCGACGATGCCGCCGCGGCAATCGACTTCTACGTCAACGCTTTTGGGGCCGAGGAGATCGGGCGCGTGCCGCGCCCGGACGGCAAACTGGTGCACGCCGCGCTGCGCATCAACGGCTTCACGGTGATGCTCAACGACGACTTCCCGGAGGTGTGTGGCGGCAAGTCGATGACACCGACCTCGCTGGGAGGCACCCCGGTGACGATCCACCTCACCGTCACCGACGTCGACGCCAGCTTCCAGCGGGCGCTGGACGCCGGTGCCACCGTGGTGGCCCCGTTGGAGGACCAGTTCTGGGGCGACCGCTACGGCGTGGTCGCCGACCCGTTCGGCCACCACTGGTCGCTGGGGCAGCCGGTCCGCGAGGTCAGCATGGAAGAGATCACCGCGGCGATGTCCGGGCAGGGCGCCGGCTAGCGGCGATCGCAAGCGCGGCCGCGGCCGGGCGCGGCGGGTCGCCGCCATCGGCATTAACCGAGCAGCCGGTCCAAGAGCCGGCGTCGCGGTGGCGGCGCCGGCTCGGCGGTCGCGGCGGCCGCGAGCATCGCGGCGACGTCGGTGAACTTGTTGCGGGGCCGGCCGTCACCGCTGCCGCGCGCGATTTCGGCGGCGTCGATGGCACGCCATCCCGCCGCGTCGACGGCCTCAGGCCGACGGGAGCGCACCAGGGCGGCCAGCGCCTCGGGCTTGGCCGCCGGTTCGGTCAGCTTGCCGGCGTTGAAATCGGCCACCAGGGCCTGCACGGTCTCAAACGAGCACGACTTGTTGGTCCCGATGAACCCGCTCGGTCCCCGCTTGATCCAGCCCGCGACGTACGCGCCGGGCACGGGTGCGCGCGAGGCGGGATCGACGACGCGCCCGCCGTCGTTGGGCACCACGGCCGACGATTCGTCATAGGGAAGCCCACGAATCGGCTTGCCGCGGTAGCCGATCGACGTCAGCACCAGGCCCGTGTTCAGGCGGCGCGCCTCATCGGTGCCGGTGACCGAGAACTCCAGACCGGAGACACGCTGCTCCCCCAGCACACGGGTCGGGGTGAGCCGGTATGCCAGCCTGATCCGCGGGCGTGCCGCCGGCACCGAATCGTCGCCGAGCGTGCTCAGGATTTCCAGCTTGTTTTTCGTCAAGGGATCCGACGCCGTCGCCAGGTCGGCCGCGACCAGTTCGTGGTCGGCCGCGCTGAGGACGACCTCGGAGCTGCCCGTGAGCCCGATCAGCTCGGGCAACGTGAACGCCGACTGGGCCGGGCCGCGCCGGGCGGCGATCACCACCTCACGCACAGCCGAGCCGCGCAGCGCCGCCAAGGCGTGGTCGGCGATGTCGGTGCGGGCCAGGTCGTCGGGGTCCGCGGTGAGCACCCGGGCGACATCGAGGGCGACGTTCCCGTTGCCGATGATTACCACCCGCTCGTGGCCGAGATCGACTGGCAGGTCGGCGAAGTCGGGATGCCCGTTGATCCAGGCCACCAATTCGGTCGCGGTCCCGGTGCCGGCCAAACCCATGCCCTCGATGTCCAGGCGACGGTCCTCGGGCGCACCCACGGCGTACAGCACGGCGTGGTGGTGAGCCAGCAGGTCGTCGTGGCTGAGGTGTTCGCCGATCTCGACGTTGAGATAGAAGCGGAAGCGCTCGTGGCCGGCGACCCGCTCGAAGAGGCGGGTGACCCGCTTGGTGTTCTGGTGATCGGGCGCCACCCCGGCCCGCACCAACCCGTACGGGGTGGGCAACTTCTCAAAGACGTTGACGCGCACGCCATGCTGGGTGAGTAGCTCGTCGGCGGCATACATCGCCGCCGGACCCGATCCGACGATGGCCACGGTCAGCGGCCGGCGGCGGGCCCGCACTTCGGCGGCCGGGATGACCGGCGCCAGCTTCGACGTCGGCGGAAGCTTCTCACCCTCGGGCCGTTTCGGGTAGAACGACGCGTTGATTTCGACGAAGGGCAGCTGGTTGGTGTCCAACCGGGTGTCGGGCGCGATGGCCCCGACCGGGCACGCGCTCACGCAGGCGCCGCAGTCCACGCAGGCCGCCGGATCGATGTAGAGCATCTCCGAGGTGGCGAAGCCGGGCTCGTCCGGCGTGGGGTGAATGCAATTCACCGGACACGCGAAAACACAGGACCCGTCGTTGCAGCACGACTGGGTAATAACGTGCGGCATGAAACCTACAGACCGGACTCGTTACGCGGCCGGGACCGAGGCCAGGTGCTGGCGCTGCGGCTCGCTGCGGTAGCGCGACGGCTTGCCGTTGATCTTGCACAACCGCCACATCAGCCGCGCCGAGCGCATCTCCATCAGGCCGGTGTCATAGGCCAGCATCCGCACGTCGCCGAACATGTCGCTGAGCCACTTACGCGATTCCGGCGAGCGGAAGAACAGTTCCTTCTTGACCTCGCGCGGGATGTCGAACTCCTGCCAGAAAGCCTTGGGCGGCACCACAATCGCGCGGCAGAGCACCTTCATGGTCAGCGGCAGGTACAACGCGGTCCAGAACCGCTGCCTCTTGGTCAATTCCGGCACCCGCTTGCGCAGGAACTCGTGAGCGAACGAGATGTGGCGCGCTTCCTCGGCGACGTGGATCGCCATCACCCGTTCCATGATCGGGTGCAGGGACTTGCCTTCGCGCAGCACATTTTTCTGTGTGTGGTCGATGGGCTCCTCGCCGGCGAGCACGCCGATGAAGAACGCTACCGGCAGCGGCCCCGCCACCAGCGGAACCAACGGCGACAGCCACTTGAGCATCCGCGGCATGCCCGGGACGTCGGCGCCGATCCGGTTCACCATCTCCTGGAACATCATGGTGTGGTTGCATTCTTCGACCGACTCGTGCAGGCAGTACCGGTATTCGGGCGAGCCGTTGGGCACCCAGAACGTGTAGTTCATCAGGCCGCGGATCAGGATGGATTCGAAGTGCAGTCCCACCTTGGCCACGTTGGCCTGCCGCCACATCCCGATCTTGATCTTGCGCTCGTCGGACTGCGCCAGGTACCAGGGATGACGGCCCAACGGGTCGGTCTCCGGCAGGATCCACCGAGGGTCGTTCTCGGTGACAGCGAATTCCGGTGAGTCCCAATCGATGTCGGTGTACGGGTTGAAGTTGCGCCGCACCGACCCCTCGGACAGTGTGGCAAGCATGTTGACGTAGTCAGCGTCGTCGCGCACTTCCATGTTGCGGCGCCAACGCCGGACCAATCGCGTCCTAGCCATAACCTAGGCCTCCTCAATGAGGTTTACATTTGGACGTGCTATGTCCAGACAGTACCGGAGGTACCGGATATTTCCTAGACCCGTCCGAGGCACTGTGACCTGACCAGTGGTCATCGAATTCGTATGCCCTGGATCACAACGGAGGAAACGTCGGAGGCCCCCCGAGCAGGCGTTTTGCGTTGACGGCCCGGTCCGACGGTCGGCCCGCCGCAACGGCCCGCCAGGGTGGCTCACTACCCTGATGAGCATGGCTGACCAGCTCGCAGATTCCCTTCAAATTCCCGACGCCATCAAGCCCCGCGACGGCCGCTTCGGGTGCGGCCCGTCCAAGGTCCGGCCCGAGCAACTGCAGGCGCTGACCACGACGGCGGCGCCGCTGTTCGGGACCTCGCACCGGCAGGCGCCGGTCAAGAATCTGGTGGGCCGACTGCGGTCGGGGCTCGCTCAGCTGTTCTCGGTGCCGGACGGCTACGAGGTCATTCTGGGCAACGGGGGGGCGACGGCGTTCTGGGACGCCGCGGCGTTCGGCCTGATCGACAAGCGCTCGCTGCACCTGTCCTATGGGGAATTCAGCTCGAAGTTCGCCTCCGCGGTGGCCAAGAACCCCTTCGTCGGCGACCCCGTCGTCATCAAGTCGGATTCGGGCGGCGCCCCCGAACCCCAGAGCGATCCGTCGGTGGACGTGATCGCGTGGGCCCACAACGAGACCTCGACCGGGGTCGCGGTGCCCGTGCGCCGACCCACCGACTCCGGTGACGCGCTGGTCGTCATCGACGCGACGTCCGGGGCCGGCGGCCTGCCCGTCGACATCGCCGAGACCGACGCCTACTACTTTTCGCCGCAGAAGAACTTCGCCAGCGACGGCGGGCTGTGGCTGGCCGTCATGAGCCCCGCCGCGCTGGCCCGCGTCGAGTCCGTCGCCGCTTCGGGCCGCTGGGTGCCCGACTTCCTGTCGCTGCCCATCGCGGTGGAGAACAGCCTGAAGGACCAGACCTACAACACCCCCGCGGTCGGCACCCTGGCGCTGATGGCCGAGCAGGTCGACTGGATGCTGGGCAACGGCGGGCTGGACTGGGCCGTCAAGCGCACGGCGGACTCCTCGGGACGGCTGTACTCGTGGGCACAGGAGCGGCCCTACACCACCCCGTTCGTCAGCGACCCGAAGCTGCGCTCGCAGGTGGTGGGCACCATCGACTTCGCCGACGACGTCGACGCCGCGGCCGTGGCGAAGGTCCTGCGGGCAAACGGCATCGTCGACACCGAGCCGTACCGCAAGCTCGGCCGCAACCAGCTGCGGGTCGGGATGTTCCCGGCCGTGGATCCCGACGACGTCAGCGCCCTCACCGAGTGCGTCGACTGGGTCGTTGAGCGGCTCTAGTCGCGCGCCCTTGAACAGCCGGTAATCGGCGCGCCGCCGCCCAGCGTGTCAGCACAGATGATGGGCGGTTGCTGGACTAAAGTGCGCCGTGACGGGTCCGTCGCTGATCTGCACGGAGCCTGCGAGGAGATAGCCATGCGGGAACTCAAAGTGGTTGGGCTCGATGCCGACAGCAAATATGTCATCTGCGAGAGCGATGATCCCGCGGAGCAGTTCAAGCTGGCGGCCGACGACCGCCTGCGGGCCGTTCTGCGCGACGCGGCCCAGCACCCCGAGCAGCCGCAGCTCGAGATCGAAGTCACCAACATGCTCAGCCCCAAAGAAATTCAGGCCAAGATCCGCGCCGGCGCGTCCGTCGAGCAGGTCGCCGCGGCGTCGGGGTCGGACGTGTCGCGGATCCGCCGCTTTGCCCACCCGGTGCTGTTGGAACGGTTCCGGGCCGCGGAGCTGGCAACCGCCGCCCATCCCATGCTGGCCGACGGTCCCGCCGTGCTGACCCTGCTGGAGACCGTCAGCACCGCCTTGGTGACGCGCGGCCTCGATCACGACAAACTCAGCTGGGACGCCTGGCGCAACGAAGACAACCGGTGGACGGTCCAGCTCGCGTGGAAGGTCGGCCGTTCGGACAACCTCGCGCATTTCTGCTTCACGCCCGGCGCCCACGGCGGGACCGTCACCGCCATCGACGACGCGGCCAGCGCGTTGATCGACCCGACCTTCGAGCGTCCGCTGCGGCCGGTGGCGCGGGTGGCCCACGTCGACTTCGAAGAGCCCGCGAAGCCGCCCGTCACGCAGGAGCCGGCCCCGGAGCCGGAAGAAAAACCCGTGCACACGCGCCGGGGCAAGCCGGTCATCCCGGCGTGGGAGGACGTGCTGCTCGGCGTGCGCTCGGGAGGGCAGCGCTAGCCCGCTAGGCGCGGCCCGCTTCGCCCGGCTGCGCCGCGCTCGCGATCACCACTAGGCGCGGCCCGCGGCCGCCAGGGCGAGAAGCGCGACCCACGCTCCCGTCACGCCGACTCCGGCGCCGAGCACGAACCAGCGCAGGACCGGGGTGCGCCGCCACCCCCACAGGGTCGGCGCCAGTCCCCCCGCGGCCACGATGTTGAGCCCGACGGCCAGCAGCAGGTGCACGCGAACCAAGCCCAGAGTGAGCACGACGATCGCCGCGGCGGTGACCGCCGCGACGAACGCGGCCACCGTCAAACCCGTTGCCCAGGGCACGGACTCGTCCTTCATCAGCCGAAGCCTAGCCTGACCGTTCATCGCCGCCTTTCGTCACCGAGCGCTCGTAGAACGCCAGCGCAGCCGCGGTCGCGACGTTGAGCGAGTCGGTGCCGCGCGACATCGGAACGCGCACCCGCACATCGCTGCACCGCAAGGTGGCCGGCGTCAGCCCGGGACCCTCGGCGCCCACCAGCACCGCGACGCGTTCGCCGCGCGCGGCCGTCATCGCCTCGGCCAGCGGGCACGCCGACTCGTGCGGGGTCATAGCCAGCAGCCGAAACCCGTTCTCCTTCAACGTCATCAGCTCGGCCGGCCAACAGGTTGCGCGCGCATACGGCACCAGCAGTGCGTGTCCCATCGACACCCGGACGGCGCGGCGGTACAACGGGTCGGCGCACCCACTGCCGAATACCACGGCGTCGACGCCGAGCCCGGCCGCGTTGCGGAAAATCGAGCCCAGGTTCTCGTGATCGTTGACCCCTTCGAGCACGGCGACGGTGCGAGCGCCGGCGATCACCTCGGCCACGCTGGGCTCCCCCACCCGCCGGGCGGCCGCCAGCACGCCGCGATTGAGGTGGAAGCCGACCACGCGCGCCATGACGTCGGCGGACGTCCGGTAGAAGGGGACGGCGCTGCCGGCGAGGTCGTCTTTGAGCTCGGTGAGCCGGCGGTCGGTGCCGAGCAGGGCATGCGGGTGGAACCGGGACGCGAGCATGCGCTGAACCACCAGCACGCCTTCGGCGATCACCAGCCCCTTGCCCGACGGCAGGTCGGGACGGCGATCGACACTGTTCAGGTCCCGGAAGTCGTCGAGCCTCGGGTCATCGGGATCCTCGACGTCCTGGACGTTGCCGGCATCGGCGCTCACGGGCTTTCGTCGACCAGCGCCAACATCAAATCGGCGGCGCTGCGCAGGATGTCGCGCTGCTCGGTGTCCAACGTCGACAGCCGCTTGGCCAGCCATTCCTGACGGGCGCGACGGTTGGCCTTGACCAACTCGGCCCCGGATTCGGACACCGAGACGAGCACCTGCCGGCCGTCGACGGGATGCGGCACGCGGTCCACCAAACCCATCTCGGCCAGCGACGCGATCACCCGCGTCATCGACGGCGGCCGAACCCGTTCGCGAATCGCCAGGGCGCCCGGCGTCATCGGACCTTCGTTGGCCAGCATCGCCAGCGCCGACAGCTGCGACAGTGACACCGGCGACGACGGGTTGCGGAACCGCAGCTGGCGGGCCAGCCGCATGACAGCCAGTGACAGGTCGCTGGCGAGCCGCGCATCGCTGTCAGGCATGGCGCGAGGTTACACGCAAGCCTGAGAAACCGGGACACCAACCGGCTCTTGATTCGTTCCGCCAAATGCCGCGGAATTTCATCGAAGCGCTTAGTTTCGGCAAGTAGGTGAGCGCCCGGCGGGGACCGGCGGCGGGCTATGTTATTCGCGATGTCCGCCGAACCTGATCACCACCGCGCACCGCCGCCGCTGCCGGCGGTACTGGTGCACGCGTGGGCGTTCATCGCGCTCGGGGCGCTGGGTTGGGTCGCCGCGGCGGCCGCGGCGTTCCTGGTGCCCGCCCTGACGAGCTGGCGCCCGGTGACGCTGGCCGGTCTGGGCGTGGGGCTGCTCGGTACGACCATTTTCCTGCTCCAACTCGCGGCGGCACGCCGCGGCGCCCGCGGCGCCCAGGCCGGACTCGAAAACTACCTCGACGAAAAATGATTCGCTGACCCATTGGAGGAGCGATGGTAGCCCCGCTATTGCAAGCGCACGTCGACATCAACGCACCGGTTGCCAAAGTGTGGGAATTGATTTCCGACCTTCGGCGAATGCCGGAGTGGAGTCCGCAGTGCCGCTGGATGAAGCCGTTCGGCCCGCTGCGTCAGGGCACGCGCACCCTGAACCTCAACCGCCGCAACCGGATGTTCTGGCCGACCACCTGCACGGTGGTCGAGATCGTCCCGGACCGCAAACTCGCGTTCCGCGTCGACACCAACAACACAATCTGGAGCTATGAGCTCGAACCGGCCGGCGAGGGCACCCGGGTGATCGAGAGCCGCCACGCCGAAAACGGTGTCACCGCGTTTTCGAACCTGTCGGTCAAAGCGCTCTTCGGCGGCACCGACAACTTCGAACACGAATTGCTCGACGGCATGAACGCCTCGCTGGCGCGCATCAAGGCCGCCGCAGAAAAGGGCTAGTCCAGCGACTCGCTCTGGGGCTCGGGTGCGGACTGCTGCTCGGATTCGGCAGTCTCGGTCTCGGACTGCGCCTCCGGCGCTCGGATCACCGACTCCGGCTGGGCTTCCGACGTCTCCTGCGTCGGCTCGGCCGCCTCCTCCGTGGTCTCGGTCGTCTCTTCCGTCGGCTCGGACGGCGCGGTCGGCTCGACCGGCGCCTGGGTGACGTCCAGCAGGCCATCGTCGTAGGGCTCGTACGCGGGGGACCCGGTGCCCGCGGGCGCCGGGGTGTCCGAGTGCGCACCGCAGCCATACTGCTTGTCGACGATGTGCCCGTCGGCCGACAGCTCGTTGCCGCACACGCCGAACATCGCGCCGAGGGATCCCGATAGCGGCAGGAAGAAGCCGCAGTCGCGGCAAACGCGCTTGGTGGATCGTGCCATCGGCGAGTCGGGGCCGTAATCGCCGGTGTGCCAGCGTTCGGCCGCTGCCGCGCGGCCCTCGCCGCTCATCACCCAGCGACGGCCCAGCCCGATCTCGGCGGCGGTCTCGTCGACCTGCGGGTCGCCGCTGGCGGTGTAGCCGGGAACCAGGCGGGGATCGTCGGCGGCGGGCGCCAACAAATCCCCGGGACTGAGGTCCCCGGGGCGCACCCGGTGTTCCCACGGCACCCATTCCGGCGCCAGCAAAGCCGTCGGCCCCGGGACCAGCACCACCTCGCTGACGGTGGCGTGATCGGCGCCGGGATAGGCGGCCACGACCACGGCCCACTGCCACCCCTGGTAGCCGGGTAGGTGCGCCAGGAACCGGTGGGTGGCGGTGTTGGGGTCTTCGTAGCCGACGCCCAGGTAGTCGCCGACCATCTCCGGTCCGCTGAACTCCGCAACAGCCGCCCTGGCCTGGTCGGCCGCGCCCGTGAGCACCGCCGCCAGCCCTTCGGGCCACTCGTCCACGGTCGCCACGGAGGATCCTTCGGTGGGTCTGGTCACGTTGTCTTCTGTCTGCATTGCGGTTCCAATACTAGGTTGACGAGCCACGCCCCGTTACCTGCAGACGCATGTCGCCGGCATAGGGGAGAATCGGGGAGTGTCTGGGCGGCGGCAACACGATCCGGGCCGGGTGGCCTCCAAGCCAGGCCGCCGGGCCCCTAATGGCGTGGCCGCACAACATCCGGGCGCGGCCAACTACCCCGCCGGCGACGGTGCGCAGCGCCGAACGCGCCGCCCGCCGCCGATGCCGAGCGCCAACCGCTATCTGCCCCCGCTGGGCCAGCAGACGGAGCCGGACCGTGGCAGCAGCGCGCCCCCTCGCGGGCCGTCTTCGGGCGAGCGGATCACCGTCACCCGCGCCGCGGCGCTGCGCAGCCGCGAGATGGGTTCGCGGATGTATTGGATGGTGCAGCGCGCGGCGACGGCCGACGGCGCCGACAAGTCCGGCCTGACGGCGCTGACGTGGCCCACGGTGGCCAACTTCGCGGTCGACGCCGCGATGGCCGTCGCGCTGGCCAACACGTTGTTCTTCGCCGCGGCGACCGGGGAGAGCAAGGGCCGCGTCGCGCTGTATCTGCTGATCACCATCGCGCCGTTCGCGGTGATCGCGCCCCTCATCGGTCCGGCGCTGGACCGGCTGCAGCACGGCCGCCGCGTCGCGCTCGCCGCGTCGTTCGCCCTGCGCACGGCGTTGGCGCTGGTGCTGATCCTGAACTACGACGGCGCCAGCGGGAGCTACCCGTCGATGGTGCTGTACCCGTGCGCGCTGGCCATGATGGTGTTCTCGAAGTCGTTCAGCGTGCTGCGCAGCGCGGTGACGCCCAGGGTGATGCCGCCGACCATCGACCTGGTGCGGGTCAACTCGCGGCTGACCATGTTCGGTCTACTGGGCGGCACCATCGCCGGGGGCGCCATCGCCGGGGGCGTCGAATTCGTCTGTACCCACCTGTTCAAGCTGCCCGGCGCATTGTTCGTCGTCGTGGCCGTCACCGTCGCCGGGGCGTCGCTGTCCATGCGGATTCCGCGCTGGGTCGAGGTGACCGCCGGGGAGGTGCCCGCCACCTTGAGCTACCGCCACGACAGCGAACCCCTGCGCCGAAGCTGGCACAGGGAGGTCAGCGGGGCACTTCGGCAACCGTTGGGCCGCAACATCATTACTTCGCTGTGGGGTAACTGCACCATCAAGGTCATGGTGGGGTTTCTGTTCTTGTATCCGGCATTCGTCGCCAAGGCGCATGACGCTAGCGGGTGGGCGCAGGTCGCCATACTCGGGGTGATCGGCGCAGCGGCCGGCATCGGCAACTTCGTCGGCAACTTCACCAGCGCGCGCCTGAAACTGGGCCGGCCCGCCGTGCTGGTGGTGCGCTGCACGCTGGCGGTGAGCGCGGTCGCATTGGCGGCCTCGGTGGGCGGCAACCTGGTGCTGGCCGCGATCGCCACGCTGGTGACGTCGGGGGCCAGCGCGATCGCAAAGGCGTCCCTGGACGCCTCGTTGCAGAACGATCTGCCCGAGGAATCCCGGGCATCGGGGTTCGGGCGCTCGGAGTCGACGCTGCAGTTGGCCTGGGTCCTCGGCGGCGCCGTGGGTGTGTTGGTGTACACCGAACTGTGGGTCGGTTTCACCGCGGTCACTGCGCTGCTCATCCTGGGCCTGGCGCAGACGCTCGTCAGCTTCCGCGGCAACTCGCTGATTCCCGGCCTGGGAGGTAATAGGCCCATCATGGTCGAGCAGGAGGGCGCGCGTCGCCGTGTCGGCAGCCCGGCGGTGGTCGCCGAGTGAAACCCCGAATCAACCGCGGCATGTCCGTGTTGCTGGCCTGCCTGATGGCCCTGCTTTGTGTGGGCGTCGGGGTCGGCACCTGGCTGCTGGTGGGCCGCTCCGGTCCGCAACGCCCGGAGATCAGTGCGTACTCACATGGACACCTGACCCGGGTGGGGCCCTACCTCTATTGCAACGTGCTCAACCTCGAAGACTGTGCGACGCCGCAGACGCAGGGCGAGCTACAGGTCAGCGAGCGGTATCCGATTCAGCTCTCGGTGCCCGATGCCATCTATCGGGCGCCGTGGCGCCTTGTGCAGGTGTATGAGGATCCAACGAACAGCACCAGCACCATCTTTCGGCCGGGCACCCGACTCGCCGTGACCATTCCGCCGGTGGACCCGCATCGCGGTCGCCTCGCCGGGATCGTCGTGCAGTTACTGACTTTGGCGGTGGACCCGGCCGGCGAACTCCGCGATGTCCCGCACGCGGAATGGTCTGTGCGGCTCGTCTTCTAGGTCTTTTCCGTCCAACGTTCGCCGCCCTCCGCGCCCACGTTCGACACCCTCCGCGCCCAGCGTCGTTACCCTCCGCGCCCAGCGTCGCCACCCTCCGCGCCCAGCGTCGACTTGTTGCGACGACACGCCGCAAATTCCCGCCACAACCCCACGTTCGACCAGACGTGTCGGTGCCGACCGGCACCGTGTCCCCATGGAAATCCCGGACTGGCCATTTCGAGGCACCGACGCACTGGCCGCTGGAGTTATTACTCGGCACCGATTGCGAACCGAATTCGAGATGGTTCATCGCAACGTCTACATCCGCCGTGGACAACTGTTGACGCCGGTGACCCGAGCGGTCGCCGCCTGGCTGTGGTCTGGAAGGACCGCAACGCTGGCGGGGCTATCCGCGGCGGCGCTACACCGCACCAAGTGGATCGACGACTGGCTGCCGGCCGAGCTCAACCGTGCCGGCCGCGACAAAGCACGGGGCATCATCGTGCACAGCGACACCTTGGACGACGACGAAATATGCACGCGCGACGGGATGCGCCTGACCACGCCGGCGCGCACGGCGTTCGACCTTGGTAGGCGAAAGGGCTTGACCACAGCGGTGATTCGGCTCGATGCCCTCATGCATGCAACAGACTTGAAGCCAGCCGACGTCGAACTGCTGGCCGACCGCCATCGTGGCGCCCGCGGCCTGGTGCAGTTGCGAACTGCTCTGACCATGGTCGACGGGGGCGCTGAATCGCCGTACGAGACGAGGACCCGGTTACTACTCGCCGGCAGCGGATTGCCGCGGCCACAAACCCAGATCGAAGTGCTCAACGAATGGGGCGCGGTGCTGGCGCGCATCGATATGGGCTGGGAGGAATGGAAGGCCGGTGTGGAATTCGAAGGCGCGCATCACTGGACCGACCCGGCGCAGCGGGCCCGAGACATCGATCGCCTGGCAGAACTCGAAGCCCAGGGCTGGTCAATCATCCAGGTGAGCGCCGAGATGCTGCGGTACCGGCCGTACGTCGTCGTGGAGCGCGCCCGCGGCGCTTTGGTCGCGGCGGGTTGCCCGGTCTCAGCCGCCGAGCGTGGACTTGTTGGGCCAAAACGCCGCGATTTCCCGCCACAACTCCACGTTCGGCGGTAGCGGGTGGGCCACGTTCGGTGGTAGGGGGTGGGCCACGTTCGGCGGTAGAGGGTGGGCCACGTTCGGCGGTTGGGGGTGGGCCACGCTCGGCGGTAGAGGGTGGGCCACGTTCGGCGGTAGGGTGGGTCACGCACCGTGGCCGGGCGGTACCCGTTCGCCTTCGACGGGCGGACCCGGGGGCGTCCCCTCCCCGAAGGGCTTGCCGCCCAAGCTCTCTCGCCCGTGCGGCGATAGCCACCCGGACAGGTCGGGACCCTTGGGCACGATGCGGGTGGGGTTGATGTCGGCGTGGACGATGTAGTAGTGCTGCTTGATCTGGACGAAGTCGACGGTGTCCCCGAAACCCGGCGTCTGGAACAGGTCGCGCGCGTAAGCCCACAGCACCGGCATCTCGCTCAATTTGCTGCGATTGCACTTGAAATGCCCGTGATACACCGGGTCGAAGCGGGCCAACGTGGTGAACAACCGCACGTCGGCCTCGGTGATGGTGTCGCCCACCAGATAGCGCTGGCCGCCCAGCCGATCGCTCACCCAATCCAGCGCGGCGAACAGCCGGTCGTAGGCGGACTCGTAGGCCTCCTGCGAGCCGGCGAAGCCGCACCGGTATACGCCGTTGTTGATTTCGGTGTAGACCCGCTTGTTGACCTCGTCGATCTCCGCGCGCAGCCGCTCCGGGTAGAGCTCGGGCGCGCCGTCGCGATGAAAGGCCGACCACTCCGTCGACAGGTCCAACGTCATCTGCGCGAAGTCGTTGGTGACCACCGCCCCACTCGGCACATCGACGATCGCGGGAACCGTGATGCCCTTGGGGTAATCGGGGAACCGCTTGAAGTAGGCGTCCTGCAGCCGCGGGATCTTCAAGACCGGGTCCACACCACCGGGATCGAGATCGAACGTCCAACTGCGCTCGTCGTGCGTCGGGCCGCAAAAGCCAATGGAGAGAACGCCTTCGAGGCCCAACAACCGGCGGACGATGATGGCGCGGTTGGCCCACGGGCACGCGCGCGCCACGACGAGCCGGTACCGGTCGGGCTCGACCGGGTAGCCGTCACGGCCATCGGCGGTGATGCGGGTGGTGATGTAGTCGGTGTCGCGATTGAACTCGCCTTCTTGGGCGATGTAGGAAGCCATGTGTTCCATCGTGGCTCAACGCCGGCTCGTTGCCGAACGGTCGCCGGATGAGAACCGCCGGGCCAGATTGGCCTCGGTCGACTCACCCTCTTCCCAGTGGGCGATCCACGGCCCGGTGCCCTCGGACTGATCGATGATGCCGGCCTCGAGCCAGCCGTACCGGCCCTGCAGCAGGTTGCGCGTCAGCTGCACATCGCTTGCGTCAGTGTTGTCCCACAACCCGCGAAACAGCGCCTCCACCCGCAGGGTCGCCTGGGCGCAGAACGCCTCGGCCAGCTCGTAGGCCTGTTGCCCCACCACCGGATCGGCGGCGCGTTGCGACTCCGCGTGCACGCACGCCGCGGACATCGCGAACAGCTCGGCACCGATGTCGACGACGCGCCCGAGGAACCCCTGCCGCTGCTCCAGCTTGGCCTGCCAGCGCGCCATGCCATAGAAGGTGTTTCGTGCGAGCTTGCGGCTGGAGCGTTCGATGAACCGCAGGTGCGCCGCCAGCGGACCGAACTCGTGGTAGGCCCGCGGCCGCTGTCCTTCACCGAACACCAACTGCGGCAACCACTTTGCATAGAATCCGCTCGCACCGACCGCCGCGGCGGCCTTCTGCCGCAACCCCGTGTCGGGCTTGGCGAGGTCGCCGGCCGCGGCAAGGTGCGCGTCGACCGCCTCGCGCGCGATGAGCAACCTCATGATCTCGCTGGACCCCTCGAAGATGCGGTTGATCCGCAGGTCCCGCAACGCCTGCTCGACGGGCACGGCGCGTTCGCCGCGTGCGGCCAGAGACTCCGCGGTCTCGTAGCCCCGCCCGCCCCGGATCTGCATGACCTCGTCGGCGATCACGCAGGCCATCTCGCTGGACCACAGCTTGGCCAACGCCGCCTCGATCCGGATGTCGTTGCGCCCTTCGTCGGCCATCTGCGCGGACAGCTCGAGCACGGCGTCGAGCGCATAGACGGTCGCGGCGATGAACGAGAGCTTGCGGGCCACCGCTTCGTGCTCGGCCAGCGGCTTGCCCCACTGCACACGCTCGCCGGACCATTCGCGCGCGATCTTCAACGCCCACTTCGACGAGCCCGTTGCGCTCGCGGGGATCGACAACCGTCCGGCGTTGAGCGTGGTCAACGCGATCTTCAAACCGTCTCCCTCGGAGCCGATCAGGTTTTCGCGCGGGACCCGAACGCGGTGCAGCCGGGTCACGCCGTTTTCGATGCCGCGCAGGCCCATGAACTTGTTGCGCCGCTCCACGGTGATTCCGGGTGAATCGGCCTCGACGACAAAGGCGCTGATGCCGCCGCGGCGCCCTTCGCTCTTCGGCACCCGCGCCATGATCACCAGCAGTTCGGCGACCACGCCGTTGGTAGTCCACAGCTTCACGCCGTCGAGCTCGTAGGCCTGCCCGTCGTCGATGGGGGTCGCCGTCGACGCCAACCGGGCGGGATCGGAGCCGACGTCGGGTTCGGTCAGCAAAAACGCCGATATGGCGCCAGCGGCGCAGCGCGGCAAAAACTTCTTTTTCTGCTCGGGGGTCCCGGCGAGTTTGAGCGGCTCGGGCACCCCGATGGATTGATGGGCCGACAGCAGTGCGCCCAGACTGGGATGAACGCTCGTCACCATCATCAGCGCCCGGTTGTAGGCGACCTGCGACATCCCCAGGCCGCCGTATTCGGTGGGAATCTTCATCCCGAAGCAGCCCAGGTCGGCCAAACCCTTCACGTACTCGTCGGGAATTTGGGCGTCGCGTTCGATGACGCTGCCATCGACGGTCTCCAGGAATTCGCGCACGCTGTCGAGAAACGCGCGGGTGCGGGTCTCGTCGGCTTCCGTGGGAGTGGGGAACGGGTGTATCAGCTCCAGCGGAAAACGACCGAGAAATAGTTCTTTCGCGAAGGACGGTTTATCCCAACCTGTTTCGCGAGACTCCTCGGCGAGCGCTCTCGCCTGTTCCTCGGTGACCTGCGCTTGCTGTGCCATCGCAGCCTCCTTGCTAGACGACCGTCATGGGGTGTGGAGTACCCCATCTGCGGCTCGCCACCGAGCCGTCGCCTGCGAATTGGCTGCGTTTCGCGCGTTAGGCGTCGAGCTCCCGCGCCACGGCCTTGACGACCTCGGACACCCGGCGCGCGGTCTTGCGGTCCGGGTAGCGACCCTTGCGCAGCTCGGGCTGCACGGTGCTCTCCAGCAGCGTGATCATGTCCTCGACCATGCCGTGCAGTTCGTCGGGGTTGTGCTTGTGTTCGGCGGGCGCGTCGCGCCGCGCCTTGGTCAGGCTGGGCGGCGGCTCAATCAGCTTGAGGCTCAACGCCTGCGGTCCGCGCCGTCCCGAAGCGATACCGAATTCCACCCGCTGGCCCGCCTTGAGCCCCTCGACCCCAGCGGGCAGCGCCGACGAGCGGACGTAGACGTCTTCGCCGTCCTCTTGCGACAGGAAGCCGAAGCCCTTGTCAGCGTCGTACCACTTAACCTTGCCGGTCGGCACTGGTCTCACCTGCTTGTCTTACGGATCAATAGAAATAGGCAACACAATAAGCGTCCCGCCTGCGCAGGACGCCGTATTAAGAGTCTGATCCTACTCGGATGCGGCCCTAACGAGCACCCCCGTTATTGGTCACTCGGTACGCTTGGTATTACCCGCGGAGGTGATATGCGCCTGATCCTGAACATCATCTGGCTTCTGTTCGGCGGCCTATGGATGGCCGCCGGATACCTCGTCGCGGCGCTCGTCAGCTTTCTGCTGATCATCACCATCCCGTTCGGCTTCGCGTCGCTGCGCATCGCCTCGTACGCGCTGTGGCCGTTCGGCCGCACGATCGTCGACAAGCCGACCTCGGGGTCGGGCGCCTTGATCGGAAACATCGTCTGGGTGGTGCTGTTCGGGCTCTGGCTCGCGATCGGTCATCTGATCAGTGCGGTGACGATGGCGCTGACGATCGTCGGCATTCCGCTGGCGCTGGCCAATCTCAAACTGATTCCGGTGTCGCTGATGCCGCTGGGCAAGGAGATCGTTCCCGTCGACTCGCCGGTTCATTACGCGCCGCCGGTGGCCGCATGACCCTGACGGCGTTGGGTTTCCCGACGGTGCGGAGCCGCCCTGACGGCCCGCCCGGCGGGCGTGCCGTTGCCGGGACGGCGCCGTCCGCGGGCCCATTGGTGGACACCTACGGGCGGGTCGCCACGGATCTGCGGATCTCGCTCACCGATCGCTGCAACCTGCGCTGCACCTACTGCATGCCCGCCGAGGGCCTGGACTGGTTGCCGGGCGAGCAGCTGCTGACTGCCGGCGAGCTGGCCAGGCTGATGGACATCGCGGTCACCCGGCTGGGGGTCACCAACGTCCGGTTCACCGGCGGTGAGCCGTTGCTGGCGCGCCACCTCGAAGAGGTGATCGCCGCGGCGGCCGGGCTACGGCCCCGCCCCGAGATCTCCCTGACGACCAACGGCGTCGGGCTGGCACGGCGGGCCGCCGGGCTCGCCCGGGCGGGCCTGGACCGCGTCAACGTCTCGCTGGACAGCGTGGATCGGCAGCATTTCGCGGCCATCACCCGCCGTGATCGGCTCGACGACGTGCTGGCCGGGCTGGCCGCCGCCCACGAGGCCGGCCTGGCGCCGGTGAAGGTGAACGCCGTGCTCGACCCCGCGACGGGACGCGAGGACGTGGTGGACCTGTTGCGGTTCTGCCTCGAGCACGGCTACCAGTTGCGTGTCATCGAGCAGATGCCGCTCGACGCCGGGCACCAATGGCGGCGCGACGCGGCGTTGAGCGCCGAGGACGTGCTGGCCGCGCTGCGCCCGCATTTCCGGCTGCGACCGGACCCGGCGCCGCGAGGATCCGCTCCCGCCGAGCTGTGGCTGGTCGACGAGGGCCCCGGCACGCCGGCCGGCAAGGTGGGTGTCATCGCGTCGGTCTCGCACGCGTTTTGCTCGACATGTGACCGCACCCGGTTGACGGCCGACGGCCAGATCCGCAGCTGCCTGTTCGCCAAGGAAGAGACGGACCTTCGGGCGCTGCTGCGCAACGGCGCACCCGACGAGGCGATCGAGGCGGCGTGGCGCACCGCGATGTGGGGCAAGCCCGCCGGCCACGGCATCAACGACCCGAACTTCATCCAGCCCGACCGCCCGATGAGCGCGATCGGTGGCTAGCCCCATGGGGCAGTCCCCCGCCCAGGAGACCGGCATCGGAGTGACGGTGCGCTACTTCGCGGCCGCCCAGGCGGCCGCGGGCGTCGAAGCCGAGACGCTGGTGGTGCGCCCCGGCACCACGGTCGGCGAGCTGGTCGAGCGGCTGGCCGCGCGCGGATCACGCCTTGCCACCGTCTTGAGCCGATGCTCGTACCTTTGCGACGGGGTCGCCGTGCGCGACGAGACCACCGCGTTGCGATCCGGTGACACGATCGATGTCTTGCCGCCATTTTCCGGCGGCTGAAACTGTGAAACATCTCACATAACGGAACGATAACGGCGCGGTCACGCTCCAATCTCGAGTGTAATGACCTGCGCAAACACCGTGTGTTGCTGCGGTTTTCGCAGATGACCGAGAGCGAAACGCCAGGTTTCGCGACACGTGACGAGACCAACAGAAACCGTTACGGTCTCCGAAGGCTCGCCAGCCATCCCGATTGGCGGACCTCCCCTCCCTATCGCGCCGAGCTCCATCCAATAGGCGGGGGCCACCAACTCATGGATGGAGACGGGGGACCCACCGGTCCACCGTGATCGGACTGGGGCCGTTCGCGGCCCCTAGGGGTGAAGCCGGCGTCGTCCTCGACGGCCGCGCCGGCCGGGTGGCCTCTCCAACCCGAACCCGACAGCTGACCTCGCAGGCGCGTGACGAGAGAGGAATACATCGGCGCGCATGAGCGGACGTCACCGTAAGCCCACCGCATCCAGTGTCAACGTCGCCAAGATCGCCTTTACCGGCGCAGTGCTCGGTGGCGGCAGTATCGCCCTAGCCGGCCAGGCGGCCGCGGCCACCGACGGCGAATGGGACCAGGTAGCCCGTTGCGAGTCCGGCGGCAACTGGGCCATCAATACCGGCAACGGCTACCACGGCGGGGTGCAATTCAGCGCCAGCACGTGGTCCTCGCACGGTGGCGGCCAATACGCCCCGTCGGCCGAGCTTGCGACCAAGGAACAGCAGATCGCCGTCGCCGAGCGGGTGCTGGCGACCCAGGGTCGCGGCGCGTGGCCCGTCTGCGGCGGCCCGCTGTCGGGTCCCAGCCCGCGCGAAGTGCCCGCCCCGGCCGGCCTGGACGCCCCGCTGGATGCGCCCGGCGTCAACGGCGCCCCGGCGCCCGACGCTCCACCGCAGGACGCCCCGCCGCCCGCTCCAGTACAGCTGGCCTCCTTCGACCGTCCGGCACCGCCGGAGGCTCCGCCCGCAGACCTGCCGGCGCCCCCTGAGGAGCTGCCGCCCGCTCCCCCCGCGGACGCCGCTCCCCCGGCCGATCTGCCCCCCGCCCCGCCCGCCGACGCGATGCCGCCCGTACCCGTAGCGGACGCGGACTTCCACGGTTTCGTCCCGGTCGGCATGCCGGAGGTCGCCTCCGACGCCAGCTACACCCAGCAGCTGTGGGAAGCGATTCGGGCACAGGATGTTCAGGGGAACGACGCGCTGGACGCCCTGGCGCAGCCGTCGCCCAACGCCTGAGGCTCTAGCGCCACCAGATTCCCCGCACGCCCCGAAAACCCTCCTGTTCGGGGCGTGTTGGGCACGGCGCACCAACTCCCGGACTCAGCTGGCCACGGCATCAGGCCGAGCCCACCCACTCCTCGGTGCCGTCGGCGAAGAACTGGTGCTTCCACACCGGTAGCCGCGCCTTGATGGTGTCGACGAGTCGCGCACAGGTGGTGAACGCCGCCTGGCGATGGTCGGCGGCGACGGCCGCGACCAATGCCGCCTCTCCGATGTGCAGCACACCGACGCGGTGGCTGGCGGCGACGGCGCGGACACCGCTGGACTGCGCCGCCACATCGGCCACCACGTCGGCCATGACCTGGGCGGCCGAGGGGTGCGCCGAGTACTCCAGCCGCACCACCCGGCGCCCCACGTCGTGGTCGCGGATCATGCCGACGAACCCGACGATGGCCCCCGCCGACTGATGGCCCACCAGCTCTTCGTGCTCAGCCAGAAGAATCGGCTGCTCGGTCATGGCTGCGCGCACGACCAGCGTCATCGCTGATGGTCTTTACCGGCGAGTTGATCGAGCGCGTGGTCGAGCACGTCGGCGAGCACCCCGAGCCCGTCGCGCACCCCACCGGGTGAACCCGGCAGGTTGACGATCAGGGTCCGTCCGGCCACCCCGCACACGCTGCGGGACAACACCGACGTCGGCACCTTGGGCAGGCCCGACTGGCGGATCGCCTCTGCCAAGCCGGGGATGAGGTAATCGATGACGGCCACGGTCTGGTCCGGGGTGCTGTCACTGGGTGAGATGCCGGTGCCGCCGGAGGTGAGGATGACGTCGACGTCGTCATCGATCGCGTTGCGCAGCGCATCACCGACCGGCGACCCGTCGGCGACCACCTCCGGCTCCCCGGCCGAAAAGCCCCGCTGGGTCAGCCATTCGGTGATGATCGGCCCGCATCGGTCTTCGTACTGTCCGGCCGACGCCCGGGTCGAGGCGATGATGACGCGGGCCGATCGGGTGCTCATGACCGCGTCCACATTCCGGTTTTGCCGCCTTCCTTGCGCAGGACTCGAATGTCATCGATCCGCGCGGCCGGGTCGACCGCTTTGATCATGTCGTAGAGCGTCAGGGCCGCGACGCTGACGGCGCTCAGCGCTTCCATCTCCACCCCCGTGCGGTCGGTGCTGCGCACCGTCGCGGTGATCTCGATGTCCGACTCCGCCACGTCGAAGTCGATGTCGACCCCGGTCAGCGCCAGCTGATGGCAGAGCGGGATGAGCTCGCTGGTGCGCTTCGCCGCTTGGATACCCGCTACCCGGGCGGTGGCAAGCGCGTCGCCCTTGGGCAGGCCCCCGGTCGAGATCAGCTCCACCACGTGTGCCGACGTGCGCAGGGCGCCCGCGGCGACGGCGGTCCGCTTGGTGGCTACCTTCTCGCTGACGTCGACCATGTGGGCCGCCCCCTGGTCGTCCACGTGTGACAGCGCACCCGAGCGGGATTCTCCCGACGCCCAGGTCGCCGAGGCTTTCGAGGCCTCAGAGGCCCTAGCCATGGAAAGACCTACCGATTGACGACGGTGACCGGGTGCAGGTAGGGCAGCTCGGTGGAGGGCAGCGGGAACGTCAGCTCGCCGAAGGGCGACAGCGCACCCGTCCGGTCGGTGACGAGTTCACTGACCGCGTGGTCGTCGGGGTCCGTCGTCGGCCAGCCGTTGTCGACGTACTTGGTTTTGCGAGCTTTGCCCTCAGCAGTGTCAGCCACGAGGTCCATTCTGACAGGTGACCCAGGAGCGCGTGGCGCAAGACCGTAGGTTCGCGCCGCCCCTTCGCGATCTGCTCGGCATCCACGACCTGCTTTACGCTGGTCAGCGATGACCGACAACACCCCGGATATCCCGCTGGGGTCGTGGCTGGCCGAGTTGTCCGATGAGCGCCTGATCCGACTGCTGGAATTGCGGCGGGACCTCGCCCAGCCCCCGCCCGGCAGCATCGCCGCACTGGCGGCCCGAGCCCAGGCCCGCCAGTCGATCAAGGCCGCCACCGACGACCTCGACTTCCTGCGGCTGGCGGTGCTCGACGCGCTGCTGGTGCTGCGGGCCGACGCGGAACCGGTGCCGACCGCGAAGCTGCTGGCGCTGATCGGTGATCGCGCCCCCGAAGGCGACGTCCTCGACGCGGTCGACGACCTCCGGCAACGCGTCCTGGTCTGGGGCGAGACCGCGCTGCGGGTCGCCCCCGACGCCGGGACGGGAATGCCGTGGCATCCGGGGCAGGTCATGCTCGAGGACACCTCGCGCGACGCCGAGCAGATCGCGGCCCTGATCGACGACCTCGACCGGGCGCAGCTCGAGGTGCTGGAGAAACTTCTCGAAGGCTCCCCGATGGGCCGCACCCGCGACGCGGCGCCGGGCGCGGCGGCGGACCGCCCGGTGCCCCAGCTGCTGGCCATGGGCCTGTTGCGGCGCATCGACGCCGAGACCGTGATCCTGCCCCGCCACGTGGGACAGGTGCTGCGCGGCGAGCGGCCCGGCCCGATGCAACTGACCGCGCCGAACCCGGTGGTGTCGACCACCACCGCCGACGACGTCGACGCGACGGCCGCCGGAGCCGCCATCGACCTGCTGCGGGAGCTCGACGTTCTGCTCGAAACGCTTTCCGCCGCACCGGTTTCCGAGTTGCGCAGCGGGGGCCTGGGAATCCGGGACGTCAAGCGGCTGAGCAAGGTGACCGGGATCGACGAGTCACGGCTGGGTTTGATCCTCGAAGTCGCCGCCGCGGCCGGGTTGATCGCCAGCGGCATGCCCGACCCCGAACCGGCGGCCGGCGAGGCACCGTACTGGGCGCCGACGGTCGCCACCGATCGGTTCGCCGCGCTGTCCGCCGCCGAGCGTTGGCGCCTGTTGGCCAGCAGCTGGCTCGACCTGCCCAGCCGGCCGGCGCTGATCGGCACGCGCGGTCCCGACGCCAAACCCTATGGGGCCCTTACCGATGCCCTGTATTCCACCGCCGCGCCGCTGGATCGCCGCCTGTTGCTCGGCATGCTGTCCGGGCTCCCGCCCGGGGCCGGCGTCGACGCGGCGGAAGCATCGGCCGCGCTGATCTGGCGGCGTCCGCGGTGGGCCAAGCGGTTACAGCCGGGGCCCGTCGGGGATCTGCTCGCCGAAGGCCACGCCATGGGGCTGGTGGGGCGCGGGGCGATCAGCACGCCCGGCCGGGCGCTGCTGGACGAGGACAACGATCCGCAGGCCGCGATCGACGCCATGACCAGGGCGCTGCCCGAACCGGTCGATCACTTCCTGGTGCAGGCGGACCTGACGGTTGTCGTGCCGGGTCCGCTGCAGCGCGACCTGGCCGAGCAACTCGCCACCGTGGCCACCGTCGAATCGGCGGGCACGGCGATGGTGTACCGCGTCAGCGAGCAGTCGATCCGGCATGCGCTCGACGTCGGCAAGACCAGCGACTGGATGCATGCCCTGTTCGCCAAGCACTCCAAAACGCCAGTGCCCCAAGGGCTTACCTATCTCATCGACGACGTCGCGCGCAGGCACGGGCAGCTGCGGATCGGCATGGCCGCGGCGTTCGTGCGGTGCGAGGATCCGGCGCTGCTGGCCCAGGCCGTGGCCGCTCCCGCGACCGAAGAGGTGCAGTTGCGCGCCCTGGCCCCCACGGTGGCGGTGTCGCCGGCGCCGATCGGCGAGGTGCTCGCCGCGCTGCGAGCCGCGGGCTTCGCTCCGGCGGCCGAGGACTCGACCGGCGCCATCGTCGACGTCCGGCCCCGGGGCGCCCGGGTGGCCACACCGCAACAACGCCGTCCCTATCGCCCGCTGCGCCGTCCCAACAGCGACAGTCTCCACGCGGTGGTCGCGGTGCTGCGCAAGGTCACCGCCGCACCGTTCGGCAACGTTCGCGTCGATCCGGCGGCCACCATGACGCTGTTGCAGCGCGCCGCCCGGGAACAAGACACCCTGGTGATCGGTTATCTAGACGCGGCCGGCGTGGCCACCCAGCGCGTCGTGTCGCCGATCACCGTCCGGGGCGGTCAGCTGGTGGCCTTTGATTCGGCATCGGGCAGGCTGCGCGACTTCGCCATCCACCGCATCACGTCGGTGGTGTCGGGCTCGGGCCGATAATGGACGGCATGCCGGAGCTTATGCAGGGCGAAGCGATGAGGAGTGGCGCCATCTATGTCTGACGGACCGTTGATCGTGCAGTCAGACAAGACGGTGCTGCTCGAGGTGGAGCACGAACAGGCCGGCGCGGCGCGGGCCGCGATCGCGCCGTTCGCCGAGCTGGAACGCGCACCCGAGCACGTGCACACCTACCGCATCACACCGCTGGCACTGTGGAACGCCCGCGCCGCCGGGCACGACGCCGAACAGGTCGTCGACGCGCTGGTCTCCTTCTCCCGCTACGCGGTGCCGCAGCCGCTGCTGGTCGACATCGTCGACACCATGGCCCGCTACGGCCGCTTACAGCTGGTGAAAAACCCGGCGCACGGCCTGACGCTGGTGAGCCTGGACCGCGCGGTGCTCGAGGAAGTGTTGCGCAACAAGAAGATCGCCCCGATGCTCGGCGCCCGGATCGACGACGACACGGTCATCGTCCACCCGAGCGAGCGCGGCCGGGTCAAGCAAATGCTACTCAAGATCGGTTGGCCCGCAGAGGATCTCGCTGGCTACGTCGACGGCGAGGCGCATCCGATCAGCCTGGCCCAGGACGGCTGGCACCTGCGCGACTACCAGCAGATGGCCACCGACTCGTTCTGGTCGGGTGGCTCCGGCGTGGTGGTGCTTCCCTGTGGCGCCGGCAAGACCTTGGTGGGCGCCGCCGCGATGGCGAAAGCCGGTGCGACAACGCTGATTTTGGTCACCAACATCGTCGCGGCGCGGCAGTGGAAGCGTGAGCTGATCGCCCGCACCTCGCTCACCGAGGACGAGATCGGCGAATACTCCGGTGAGCGCAAGGAGATTCGGCCGGTGACCATCTCGACGTACCAGATGATCACTCGCCGCACCAAGGGCGAGTACCGCCACCTCGAGCTCTTCGACAGCCGCGACTGGGGGCTGATCATCTACGACGAGGTCCACTTGTTGCCGGCGCCGGTGTTTCGGATGACCGCCGATCTGCAATCCAAGCGGCGCCTGGGGCTGACCGCCACGCTGGTCCGCGAGGACGGCCGCGAGGGCGACGTGTTCTCCCTGATCGGCCCGAAACGCTATGACGCGCCGTGGAAGGACATCGAGGCGCAGGGGTGGATCGCACCGGCGGAGTGCGTCGAGGTGCGGGTCACCATGACCGACAACGAGCGGATGATGTACGCCACCGCCGAGCCCGAAGAGCGCTACAAGCTGTGCTCGACGGTGCACACCAAAATCGCTGTGGTCAAATCGATTCTGGCGAAGCATCCGGGTGAGCAGACCCTGGTGATCGGCGCGTACCTCGATCAGCTCGACGAGCTGGGCGCCGAGCTGGGCGCCCCGGTGATCCAGGGCTCCACGCGGACCAAGGAACGCGAGGAGCTGTTCGACGGCTTCCGCCGCGGCGAGGTGAACACGCTGGTGGTTTCCAAGGTCGCCAACTTCTCCATCGACTTGCCGGAAGCCGCGGTGGCCGTGCAGGTTTCGGGAACCTTCGGCTCGCGCCAGGAAGAGGCGCAGCGGCTGGGCCGGTTGCTGCGGCCCAAGGCCGACGGCGGCGGCGCCATCTTCTATTCCGTGGTGGCGCGCGACAGCCTGGACGCCGAATACGCCGCCCACCGGCAGCGTTTCCTGGCCGAGCAGGGTTACGGCTACATCATCCGCGACGCCGACGACCTCCTGGGTCCGGCCATCTAGCGAGCGAACGCAAAAGCCCCCGAAACTCCGTTGTTTCGGGGGCTTTTGTGTCTGGCGGCGCTACCGAGACAGGATGGTCGCCGAGGCGGTGCCGGGCGCGCCGTACACCTGGGCCAGGCCGACGCGCGGATCGCCGGGGACCTGACGCTCCCCCGCCTCGCCGCGCAACTGGCGCACCAGTTCGTGCATCTGCCGCAGCCCCGACGCACCGATCGGCTCGCCGTTGGCGATCAGCCCGCCGTCGGTGTTGACGGGAATCGAGCCGTGGATCTCGGTGGCGCCGTCGGCCAGCAGCTTCTCCTGTTCGCCGTCCGCGCACAATCCGGTCTCGGCCATGTGGATCACCTCGGCGCCGGCGTCGGTGTCCTGCAACTGCGCGACGTCGACGTCTTCGGGTCCGATGCCGGCCGCCTCGTAGGCGGCCTTGGCCGCGTACACGGTCGGTGACGCGTCCTCGTCCAGCGGCGCCGACGTGGCGTGCACCTCGTAGGCGCCGAAGCGCCGGGTGCGAATCTCGCAGGCGCGCACATAGACCGGCTTGTCGGTGAATTTCTCGGCCATGTCGGCGCGACACATGATGACCGCGGCCGCCCCCTCGTCGGGCGCGCAGAACATGTACTGCGTCAACGGGTAGTTCAGCGCGGGCGAGGCGAGGATCTCCTCGACGGAGATCTCCTTGCGCCGGAAGGCATTCGGGTTCAGCGCACCGTTGCGGAAGTTCTTGTTGGCCACCCGCGCCAGCGTCTCCTGGGAGATGTTGTGGTCGTGGATGTACTTGTTGGCCTTCATGCCGAAGAACTTGGTGGTGACGAACTGCCCGTTGTTGGCGTACCACTGCGGCAGCGCCAGCTTGGCGGGGTCGTCGGTGAAGGCACCGCGCGGATGCTTGTCGAGGCCGATGGCAATACCGATGTCGTACTTGCCCAACCGGATGGTGTCGGCGGTCTGCTGGATGGCGCTGGCCGCGGTGGCGCAGGCGTTGAACACGTTGGTGAACGTGATGCCGGTCAGGCCGACCAGGCGGGTCACGGCGTCGGGGTTGGAGACCTCGTAGCTGCCGCCGAATCCGAATTGGATGTCTTTCCAGTCCACTCCGGCGTCTTTGAGCGCGAGCTGGACGGCCTCGGCGCCCATCTGCATCGCCGTCTTGTCGAACCTGCCGAACGGGTGCAGGCCCACGCCGATGATGGCGACGTCGTTGGTCATCTCGATCCTCCTGACTCAGGCGACGGGCTGGAACGCGAAGGTGATGATTTCGGCGCCCTCGTCGTCGGTGGCGAACGGCACCATGGTGAGTTCGACTTCCTGGCCGAACTTCAACTTGGCCGGGTCGTTCTCGGTCAGGCGGCCTTCGACCCGGATCACATCACCGAGCTGGACCAGTCCCACTCCGAAGGGCACGAAGTCCTTACCGGCCGGGCCGATGTAAGGGGCTCCAGGGGGAAAGCCCTGGGTCGTCCACGCCACCAGCGTTCCGCGCCGGGGCAACAGCACGTCGGACATCTCGCCACCGCTGCAGCGCGGGCACCACTGCTGCACCGGGAAGGTGGTCGCCTCGCAGCTGCCGCATCGGCTGCCGATGAGCTGCGGGCTCTCATCGGGCCAGGTAGAGATCTCCGGGGCAAGTGCCTTCTGCATCGGGGGGTCCTCCAGGAACGTCGACAATCCGCCAACAGAACTCACTGAACCGTATAACAGCTTTCCGAAAAGTGGAAACCGCATTCTCGCCTCCGCGCAATGGGCGAGGACTGGCGTCGGGCGCGGGGAAGATATGTTGGCGCCATGACGGTCACCGTGATACTCGAGCTCAGGTTCAAGCCCGACGAGGTCGCCGCGGGGCGCGAGCTGATGGGCCGGGCGCTGCAGGACACCCGCGCGTTCGACGGGAATGTCCGCACCGACGTGCTCGTCGACGAAGACGATGAAGCGCACTGGCTGATTTACGAAATTTGGGAGACGGTCGAGCACGACGAGGCTTACCGCGCGTTCCGCGCGGGCGAGGGCAAGCTGACGCAGCTTCCCCCGCTGCTGGCCGCGCCCCCGGCCAAGACCAGGTATCTCACCAGCGACGTGTAGCTCGCGCCGGCCGATCAGCCCGCGCCGGCGCGGTGGGTATTCGGGCTCACCCCGTAGGCGCGTTTGAAGGCGGTACTCAACGCGAACGGGGTGGCGTAGCCGACCTCTCGGGCGACGGCGGCGATGGTCGCCTGGCTGGACCGCAGCAGATCGGCGGCCAACGCAAGCCGCCAACCGGTCAGGAAAGCGATCGGCGGCTCGCCCACCTGCTCGGTGAACCGGCGGGCGAACGCTGCGCGTGACGCGCCAACTGCCGCAGCGAGATTCGCGACGGTCCAGGGGTGCGCGGGGTTGCTGTAGATCAGCTTCAAGGCCGGCCCCACCACCGCGTCGCGTTCGGCGTGCCACCAGGCGGGCGCGTTGACGTCGTTGTCGAACCAGATGCGCAGCACCCCGATGAGCAGCAAGTCGAGCAGCCGATCCAGATACGCCTCTTGGCCGGGGCCGCCACGGCCGGCCTCGCTGGCCAACAGCGGAACCAGCGGACTGTCCCATTCGTCCGCGCGCAACACCAGCACGGCGGGCAGCGCGTCGAGCAACCGGGCGCTGACCTCGCTGCGTCCCTCGTACGCGCAGACGATGGAGCGGGTCGCACCCGAGGGACTGTTACCCCACGTCCGCACGCCCAACGACATTTCGAAGTGCAAGTCGTCCCCGGTCTGCGTGGTGCACCGTTGACCCGGATGGATCACCGCCGTCGGGGCGGTCCCCGGGTCGTCCGCGAAGACGTAATGCTGGGTGCCGCGGGTGAGCGCAATGTCCCCGGGACGTAGCCAATCGGTGCCGCTGTCGTCGCCGACGATGACGGCGCTGCCATGCGTCTGGCAGATGATCGCCAGCGGCGCGTCGTCCTGGATGCGCAGCGACCACGGCGGGTCCATCATCATGCGCAACACAAATGCCCCGCGCGCCCGAACGCCGTCGAGCAATCCCACCACGGCGTCCACAACCGGATCGTAGACGGGCGCATATGTAATCGGGACGGATAGCGATGGATGGTCTCAGCCGGCCCGCGGTTGACTTCAGGCCATGAACGCAAGTCCGGTTGTCATCCTGACCTCCATCGCCACGATCGTCGGCGCCGCCGCCGGCGGAATGATGTACGTGTTCTCCACATTCGTGATGCGCGGCCTGAATGGCATCGATTCGCGCGAGGCGATTGCCGCGATGCGCGGTATCAACGTCGCAGCGAATTCCAGTCCCGCGTTTCTGCTCGCGTATTTTGGTGCGGCGATCCTCGCCTTGGCGGTCGGCGTCGTTGCGGTGACGCAGTTGCCCCAACCCGGCAGCTGGTGGCTGTTGGCGGGAGCGGTTTTCGCGATCCTCGCCGCGATCATCACGGTGGTGTTCAACGTGCCGCTGAACAACCGTCTCGACGGCGTAGACCCGGTGGGGCTGTCGGCCGCCGACGCCGCGCGCGAATGGCAGACGTACTTCTCCACGTGGACGGCATGGAACCATGTCCGCACCGTCACCGCGTTCCTCGGCGCCGCACTGATGCTGGTCGGGCTGCGCTGCCGCTAGCTCAGTGCGGGAATGACCTCTCGTTCGAACAGCTCGATGCCGGAACGGTCGTAGGCGGCCTCGGGGAAATAGCAGATGGCGTAGTCGCATCCGAGATCTCGGAGCTTCGTCAGACGCTCGACGACCTGTTCCGGCGTGCCGGTGGCCGAGTCCGGCCCGCTGGTGCCGGCGATCATCGCGTCCGCGGCGGCCTCCCCGACGTAATCGGCCATGCGTCCGCGGACCCGTTGCAGCCGGTCTTTGACGTCGGCCTCCGACGGGCCGACGACGGCGTTGACGTTGACCGAACGCACGATGGCGTCGAAGTCGGTGCCCACTTCGCGGCAGTGCCCGGCCAGCACCTGCGACTTGTGGGCGAACGCGGCCGGCTCGGGCGTGAAGTTGGTGTACTGCGCGTACCGGGCGGCGATACGCAAGGTCACCTTCTCGCCGCCGCCGGCGATCCACAGCGGAATCCCGTTGTCCTGCAGTGGCTTAGGGGCGACGATCGCGCCGTCCACCTGGTAGTGCTTGCCGTCGAAGCTGACCTTGCCGTCGCGCCAGGCGTCGCGCATGATCTGGACGCCTTCGTCGAGGCGACCCAACCGGACGCCCGCCGACGGGAATCCGTAACCGTAAGCGCGCCATTCATGTTCGTACCAGCCGCCGCCGATCCCCATCTGAATCCGGCCACCGGAGATGATGTCGGCCGTCGCGGCCACCTTGGCGAGGTAGACCGGGTTGCGGTAGCTCATGGCCGTGCACATCTGGCCGAGCTTGATGCGCGACGTGGTGGCCGCGTACGCGGACATGAGCGACCACGCCTCGTGGGTGGCTTCCCCGGTGGGCACCGGGACGGTGTGGAAGTGGTCGTAGACCCACAACGAGTCCCACCGGCCGCGGTCCGCGTGATCGGCCAGATCGCGCATCACCGCCCAGTGTTTGTCGGGTTCGATGCCGACCAGATCCATCCGCCAGCCTTGCGGAATGAAGAGACCGAAGCGCATACCAACGGACTTTAGCCCCGCCACTATTCAGCCATTCAGCGCGTCGAACGCGGCCGCGACCGACTTCTCGCGCAGTTCCTCCTGCGGCGCGTCGACGAACTGCACGCAGCAGTCCTGCAAGCCGCCGAACGCGACGACCGCGCGGGTGGACTGTGCGAGCGTCGGCGTCTCACCGAACACCAGCCGCGCCAACCGCTCTCGCCACGCCAGCACGGTGTCGATGAGGTCCAGGTCGATCAGCGTCGACAACTCGGTCAGCAACAGCACCAGGTCCCGGCGGTGCCGGTAGTGGAAATCGAAATAGCCCTCCAACAACTCGCGAACATCGACGGCGCCGCGGCCCTCGTGGTCGGCGACGAACCGCTCGCCCTCGTCGATCAGCGGCACCAGGATGCTGCGCACCAGGTCCTCGCGTGACGGAAAGTGGTAGTACAGCGCGGGTTTGGTGATGCCCAGCTGGTTGGCGATGTCCTGCAGGCTGGTGCGCTGCACGCCGCGCTGCAAAAACAGCTCGCGAGCGACCTCCTGAATCCGCTCGCGCGTGTCTGACCGGGGCCTGCTCACCCGCCCGAGTTTATCTGACTTACCGATCGGTAAGTGGGATGCTATGCTTACCGAACGTTAAGTAAGTGCGGGAGGTGGATC
This sequence comes from Mycobacterium sp. 5-140-3-2, assembly GCF_035666375.1. NCBI lineage: Bacteria > Bacillati > Actinomycetota > Actinomycetes > Mycobacteriales > Mycobacteriaceae > Mycobacterium > Mycobacterium sp. 5-140-3-2. The sequence continues at coordinate 831,496 of NZ_CP142025.1, read as the reverse complement.
GTGCGGATACTCATTTCCGGCGCCAGCGTCGCCGGCCCGGTGCTGGCGTACTGGCTGTCCCGCTACGGCTTCGACGTCACCGTCGTCGAGCGCGCCCCGACGCTGCGCAAAACCGGCGGCCACGCCGTCGACTTGTTCCGTCCGGCGATGGAGATCTCGGCGAAGATGGGCGTCCTGCCCCGCATCGAGGCCCTGGCCACCGGAACCACCCGCCTGGCGCTGTACCGAGAAGGCCGGCCGCGGGCCACCGACATCGACCTCACCAAGATCTACGCCGCCAGCTCCGACCGGCACGTGGAGATCATGCGCGACGACCTCAGCGAGATCTACTACGACGCCGCCCGCGACGACGTCGAGTACCTGTTCGGCGACTCGATCACCGAGATCGAGCACGACGGCACCGTGGCGTTCGAGCGCTCCGAGGCACGCACCTTCGACGTCATCGTCGGCGCCGACGGCCTGCACTCCAACGTTCGGCGCCTGACCTTCGGCGAGGAAGCCGGCCTGACGCGCTTCCTCGGGGGATACCTGTCGGTGCTGTCGGCGCCCAAGGCGCTGGTGCGGGCCGGCGAGATGGTCGGCCACGTCGGCGTCGGCCGCTTCGCCGGTATCTACACTGCGGACCACCTGGACGACGCGCGGGTGGTGTTTCTGTTTCGCCGCCGGGAAGAACCCGACTACGACCACCGCGATGTGTTGCGGCAGAAGGAGTTACTGCGCGACGCGTTCACCGGGATGCATGACCAGGTGGACGGCTGGCTGGCCGAAATCGAGCGCACGCCCACCTTCTACTTCGACTCCATCACCCAGCTCCGCACGGACAGGTGGTCGCGCCGCCGCGTCACCCTGGTCGGCGATGCCGGATACTGCCCCGGGCCGGCGGTGGGCGGCAGCACCAGCCTCGCCGTCCTCGGCGCCTACGTGCTCGCCGGAGAACTCGCCCGCGCCGACGGCGACCACCTGCGCGCCTTCGCCGCCTACGAACTGCAGATGCGCGAACCGGTGCATCGCAGCCGGTCCTTCGCCCGCGGCGCGGCCAAGGGCATCATCCCCGGTTCCCGCGCCGGAGTCTGGGCGTTAACCCGTGGAGCCCAACTGATCTCGGCGATGCCGGGGTCGCTGTCCCGGTCGCTGGCCAAGCTGAACACCAAGGGCGTCCGCATGCACGACTCGATGCCGGTCCCCGACTACGCCGGAAGCGACGTCTGACAGCATGTCCAGTAGGCCGCGGACCCGAGCGGCCGCGCGCGTGCCACGAAGGGAAGGCCTCAGATGGAACTGACCGGTGTTGGGATCTGGAGCAGTCAACTGCGCTACGGCGACCCGGCCGAATCCGCCGACGCCGCAGCCGAACTCGATGAACTCGGCTTCCCCGCGCTGTGGATTCCCGACGTCGGTGGGCCGGTGTTCGACTCGGTCGGTCATCTGCTCGCCGCGACCAAGCGGACCGTGATCGCCACCGGCATCCTGAATCTATGGATGCATGGGCCCGGCGACGTCGCCGAATCCTATGCGACGCTCACCGCTGAGCACGGCGACCGCTTCCTGCTCGGAATCGGCGTCAGCCACGCACCGCTGATCGACGCCGGCCAGCCCGGACGCTACCGCAAACCGCTCGCGGCCACGGCGTCGTTCCTGGACGGGTTGGACGCCGCGCCGCGGCCGGTTCCCACCGGGCGCCGGGTTCTTGCCGCGCTCGGACCGAAGATGCTGAAGCTGTCCGCGAGCCGCGCCGCGGGCGCCCACCCCTACCTGGTCACCCCCGACCACACCGCTTCTGCCCGTTCGACTTTGGGCCAGGGCCCCCTGCTCCTGCCGGAGCAGACGGTCATCCTGACCGACAGCGCCGACGAGGCGCGTCAGATCGGAACCGAGTGGCTGCGGTCCTATTTGGCGTTGCCCAACTACGCGAACAACCTGCTGCGCAGCGGCTTCTCCGAAGACGATGTGGCGCAGGTGAGCGATCGACTGTTCAACGCGATCATCGCCTGGGGTGACGAAGACGCCATCATGGGCAGGGTCGCCGAACATCGTTCCGCCGGCGCCGATCACGTCTGCGTCCAGGTGTTGCGGGCCGATCCGAGAGCCTTCCCGCGCGAGGAATGGCGCCGAATCGCCGCCGCCTGCCGATAGCAGGTGATCCGCCGCGCGGCATAGGGTGAGCTATGGCTTCCAAACAGATGCTGTTTCGGATCTTCTACCGCATCGGTTTCACCCCATGGGACGGTCACCCGCTGGCCCGCAGTGTGCGGGACCTGGTCGAGGGAACCGGCGACACGGCCCCGCTTGCCGCCGGGTCCGCCCTCGAACTCGGATGCGGTACCGGTGACTGCTCGATCTACCTCGCTCAGCACGGCTGGCGCGTCACCGCGGTGGATTTCGTGGCCAAACCCCTGGAGCGGGCGCGGGCCAAGGCCACCAAGGCCGGCGCGGCCGTCGACTTCGTCCAGGCCGACGTCACCCAGCTGAGCCGGGCCGGAATCGGCGCGAACTTCGAGCTGATCGTCGACAACGCCTGCCTGCACAACATGAGCGACGCGGATCGCGACGCCTACGTCCGCGAGGTCAGCGCCGTGGCGGCCCCGCATGCCCGGCTGCTCATCATCGCGTTCGTGCCCGGCGGCCGCGTCGGGGTGCGCGGCATCGACCACGCCGAGATGGAACGGCGCTTCACTCCCAACTGGACGTTGCTGTCCGCGGGCGCGGAACGCGAACTGGACCGCGCCGAGAAGACCCCGGCTCGGTACTACCTGTTCCAACGGCGCACCTGACCGGCGAGCAGACGTAAAAACCCCCGACACGCCGTGCGTGCGAGGGTTTTTACGTCCGCTCGTGGCAGGACTTAACTCAGTGACTTCGGCGGCAGGAACCGCTCGCCGTACTTGGCCGCCAGTTCCTTGGCGCGGGCCACGAACGCATCCTTGCCCGTGCCGCCGGCACCGGAGTAACCGACGATGAACTGTGCGCTACCACCGGTGTACGGCGGGAAGCCGATGCCCATGATCGAGCCGATGTTGGCGTCGGCGGTCGAGGTCAGCACGCCCTCGTCCAGACACTTCTGCGTCTCGAGCGCCTCGGCGAACAGCATGCGATCGATCATGTCCTGCAACGGAATCTCCGCGCTGCCCGACTTGAACGTCTCCTGCAGGCCGGGCCACAGGCGGGTCCGCTTGCCGTCCACGTACTCGTAGAAGCCGGCGCCCTTCAAGCGGCTGGGCCGTCCGATTTCGATCATCTTGTCGACGACGGCCTCGGCCGGGTGCGGCTCGTAGGTGCCGCCCGCGTCCTCGACGCCCTTGCGGGTGGCCGCGGCGATCTTGTGCATCAGCTCCAGGTTGAGCTCGTCGGACAGCTGCAGCGGCGGCGCCGGGTAGCCGGCCTGCGAACCGGCGTGCTCGATGCTGGCCGGGGCCACGCCCTCGCCGAGCATCGCCAGCGCCTCGTTCACGAACGTGCCGATCACGCGGCTGGTGAAAAACCCGCGGCTGTCGTTGACCACGATCGGCGTCTTGCCGATCGCCAGCGTGTAGTCGAACACCCGGGCCAGGGCCTCGTCGGAAGTCTTCTCGCCCTTGATGATTTCCACCAGCGGCATCTTGTCGACCGGCGAGAAGAAGTGGATTCCGATGAAGTCCTCCTGCCGCTTGACGCCGGTCGCCAGACCGGTGATCGGCAGGGTTGAGGTGTTCGACCCGAGCAGCGCGTTGGGTTCGACGATGTCCTCGATCTCCTGGAACACCTTGTGCTTGAGTTCCTGGTTCTCGAACACCGCCTCGATCACGAAGTCGACGCCCGCCAGCTCGGCGGGGTCGGCAGTCGGCGTGATGCGGTCCAGCAGCGCCTTGCTCTTCTCCTCGGTGGTCTTGCCACGCTGAAGTGCCTTGGCCTCAAGCTTTTCCGAGTAACCCTTGCCCTTCTGGGCGGCCTCGATGTCGACGTCCTTGAGCACCACGTCGAAGCCGGCCTTGGCCGACACGTAGGCGATGCCGGCGCCCATCATGCCCGCGCCCAGCACACCGATCTTGTTGATCTTGACCGGCTCGATGCCGTCGGGGCGCGAACCGCCGCCGTTGATGTGCTGCAGGTCGAAGAAGAACGCCTGGATCATGTTCTTGGCGACCTGGCCGGTGACCAGCTGGGTGAAGTAACGGCTTTCGATGCGGCTGGCCGTGTCGAAGTCCACCTGCGCGCCCTCGACGGCCGCGTCCAGGATGGCCCGCGGCGCCGGCATCGGGGCGCCCTTGAGTTGCTTCTTGAGCAGCGCCGGGAACGACGGCAGGATGCCGGCCAGCGCGGGGCTGGACGGGGTGCCGCCGGGCATCTTGTAACCCTTTTTGTCCCAGGGCTGTTCGTGCGAATCGGGGTTGGCCTTGATCCACGCCTTGGCGGCGGGCACCAGTTCGTCGACCGAGCCGACGAGCTCGTCGACCAGGCCGATCTCCTTGGCTTTCGCCGGCTTGAAGCGGGTGCCCTGGCTCAACACCTCCATGAATGCCTTCTGGATGCCGAACATCCGCACGGTGCGGGTCACCCCGCCGCCGCCCGGCAGCAGGCCCAGCGTCACCTCGGGCAGACCGAGGACGCTGCCCTTGACGTCGGCGGCGATCCGGTGGTGGCAGGCCAGCGCGATCTCCAGGCCGCCGCCCAGCGCGGCGCCGTTGATGGCGGCCACCACCGGCTTGCCCAGGGTCTCCAGCGCACGCAGGTCGCGCTTGACCGACTCGACGGTGTCGAACGCCTCGCCGGCGTTCTCGGGGCCGAGGTTGATCATGCCCTTCAGGTCACCACCGGCGAAGAAGGTCTTCTTCGCGCTGGTGATCACCACGCCGGCGATCGAATCCTTCTCGGCGGCAAGGCGTTCCACAGCGTTGTGCATGGACTCGCTGTAGTGCTCGTTCATCACGTTGGCCGACCCGGTGGGGTCGTCAAGCGTCAGGGTGACGATGCCGTCGGCGTCCTTATCCCACGCAATGGTGTTCTCTGCCATGGTCTTAAACCCTCTCGATGATGGTGGCGACACCCATGCCGCCGCCGATGCACAGCGTGATCAGGGCGCGACGCGCGTTGCGGCGCTCGAGCTCGTCGACCATGGTGCCGGTGATCATGGCGCCGGTGGCGCCCAGCGGGTGGCCCATCGCGATGGCGCCGCCGTTGACGTTGAGCTTCTCGTCGGGAATGTTGAGGTCCTTCTGGAACTTCAGCACCACCGACGCGAACGCCTCGTTGAGCTCGAACAGGTCGATGTCGTCGATCGTCAGGCCCGCGCGGTCGAGGACCTTGCGCGTGGCCGGGGTCGGGCCGGTCAGCATGATGACCGGGTCGGAGCCGCTGGTCGCCGTGGCCACGATGCGGGCCCGCGGCGTCAGGCCCTGCGACTTGCCGGCGGCCTCCGAACCGACCAGCACCAGCGCGGCGCCGTCGACGATGCCCGAGCTGTTGCCACCGGTGTGGACGTGGTTGATCTTTTCGACCCAGTGGTACTTGGTGAGCGCGACGTCGTCGAAGCCGCCCATCTCGCCGATGCCGTCGAACGCGGTCTTGAGTTTGCCCAGGCCCTCGAGCGTGGTGTCGGGCCGCATGTGCTCGTCGTGGTCGAGGATGACCAGGCCGTTCTGGTCGCGCACCGGCACGACCGACTTGGCGAAGTAGCCGCCCGACCACGCCGCGGCGGCCTTCTGCTGGCTGCGCAGCGCGTAGGCGTCGACGTCGTCGCGGGAGAAGCCCTCGATGGTGGCGATGAGGTCGGCGCCGATGCCCTGCGGCACGAAGCCGATCTGGTAGTTGGTCTCGGGGTCGGTCGCCCAGGCGCCGCCGTCGGAGCCCATCGGGACGCGGCTCATCGACTCGACGCCGCCGGCCAGCACCAGGTCGTCCCAGCCGGAACGAACCTTCTGAGCGGCGGTGTTGACGGCCTCCAGACCGGAGGCGCAGAACCGGTTGAGCTGCACACCCCCGGTGGTCTCGGGCAGGCCCGCGGCCAGCACTGCGGTGCGGGCGATGTCGCCGCCCTGGTCGCCGACCGGGGACACGACGCCGAGGATCATGTCGCTGATCAGGTTCTCGTCCAGGTCGGGGAAACGCCGCCGGAGCTCGTCGACCAGGCCGACGACCAGGTTGAGCGGCTTTACCTCGTTGAGCGAGCCGTTACGCTGCTTGCCCCGCGGTGTGCGGATGGCCTCATAAATGAAAGCTTCTTCGGACATGACGACTTCCTTGTTCGCGAATAGGGTTCGAATCCCGTCTTCAAGACTAGGTCCCGCACCACCCTAACAGCAGGCCCGGCCAACCTGTTGGTTGAGCAGGTTGGCGCTGGTCAGAGCCTCGAGCGTGACGCGACAGTCACGTTCGGCGCCGAACGTGACGGTGCAGTCACGCTGGGCGCAGGAAGTTAAGCTCGACGACCATGACGGTCTCGCGACTGCGCCCGTACGCGACCACGGTGTTCGCCGAGATGTCGGCGCTGGCCACGCGGATCGGAGCGGTGAACCTCGGCCAGGGGTTTCCCGACGAGGACGGGCCGCCGGCCATGCTGAAGGCCGCCCAGGAGGCCATCGCCGACGGCGTCAACCAGTACCCGCCGGGGATCGGCATCGCGCCGCTGCGACACGCGATCGCCGCCCAGCGCCACCGCCAGTACGGCATCGAGTACGACCCCGACACCGAGGTGCTGGTGACGGTCGGGGCGACCGAGGCCATCGCCTCGGCGGTGATCGGCCTGATCGAACCCGGCTCGGAGGTCCTGCTCATCGAGCCGTTCTACGACTCCTATTCGCCCGTGGTGGCGATGGCCTCCGCGCGGCGGGTCGCCGTGCCGCTGGTCCCCCACGGTCGCGGCTTCGCCCTGGACGCCGACGCGCTGCGCCGGGCGGTGACGCCACGGACCCGCGCGCTGATCGTCAACTCGCCGCACAACCCGACCGGCACGGTGCTCAGCGCGGCCGAGCTGGCCACCATCGCCGAGATCGCCGTCGCGGCCGACCTGTTGGTGATCACCGATGAGGTGTACGAACACCTGGTGTTTGACGGGCGCCAACACGTGCCGCTGGCCGGCTTCGACGGCATGGCCGAGCGGACCATCACGATCTCCAGCGCGGCCAAGATGTTCAACTGCACCGGCTGGAAGATCGGATGGGCTTGCGGCCCAGCGCAACTCATCGCCGGGATGCGCGCGGCCAAACAGTATCTGAGCTATGTCGGCGGCGCGCCGTTCCAGCCGGCCGTGGCCTTGGCGCTCGAGCAGGAGGGCGCCTGGGTGGACGACCTGCGCGCCACGTTGCAGGCCAGGCGCAATCGGCTGGCCGCCGGGCTGATCGACGTCGGGTTCGAGGTGCACGACAGCGCCGGCACGTACTTCTTGTGCGCCGATCCCCGCCCGCTGGGCTACGACGACAGCGCCGCGTTCTGCGCGGCGCTACCCGAAAAGGTGGGGGTCGCCGCCATCCCGATGTCGGCCTTCTGCGACCCGGACACGGCACGCGGGCCGGCCGACGTGTGGAATCACTTGGTGCGCTTCACCTTCTGTAAACGCGACGACACCCTGGACGAGGCGATCAAGCGACTGGCCGCACTGCGCGACGCTACCTAGCCGGGCCGAAGCCCCGAGGCCCCATCACTCGCTTGCGCAGGCCCTCCAGCGCGGAGTGCAGGATCTTCTTGCGGGCCCGCGCGACCCAGAACTCCGGCAGCGGGGCCCACGGTTCGACGGTGATGGTGAACCGCACCCTGGTCCGGTCGTCGCCCAGCCGGCTCAGGTTGTACTCCCCGTGCTGGCCGTGTTGCTGGGCCGTCTTGTGGGCGTCCCACACCATCCAGTCGGGCCCCCAGTGGTATTCGAGCAGTTCGGTGTCGTGGATGCCGGTCACCGCGATCGTGACCTTCACGTGGTGCGGTCGCCCGTCGGGGTGCTTGTCGATGACCTCGACCCGCTTGTGCACCGACGACCATGACGGCACCGCGTCCATATCGGCGAGCGCCTCCATGATGACCTCCGGAGGCGCATCGATCACGATTTCCGACGATGCTTGTACAGCCACTGCTAACAAGTTAACTACAGCGCCGCGGCCGGCGAGGGCCGAAAACCACAGACGCCGGCTATTCGGGCTCGGCGGGACGGGTGCCGCGCATCACCATTTCACGCAATCCCTTTTCCGCCCCGTCGAGGGCGCTTTCGCTGGCCCGCCGGACGATGAACGCGGGCATGGGCCGGCCCGGTTCGACGGTGATGTCGAAACGCACTCGGGTCCGGCCCACGCCTTCGGGTTTGAGGTTGTATTCGACGTGCTGACCGTGCTGCTGGGAGGTTCCTTTGGCGTCGTAGCAGACCCAGTCCGGGCCCCAGTGATATTCCAGGATCTCCTTGTCGACGAGCCCCAGGATCTTGATGGTGGTCTTGACGTGGTGGGGCCGGCCGTCGGGATACCGGTCGATCACCTCGATGTTCTTGTGCAGCGGTGACCAGGACGAGAGGACGCCGACATCTGTCAGCGCCTCCATGACCACTTCTGGCGGCGCGTTGACGACAAATTCGCGTGATGCTTTTACGGCCACTGGGATCAAATTTAGCAACGCCGGCCCGGGCATGGATCGGTTCGTCGTAATCGATGGCCTACCAGTTGATTTCGTCAAGCGGTGTCGTCGCCGCCGGGGGTCGCTCGACCGGCCCGGTGGGTGTTCGCGAAAAGCGCGGGGCGGGTGCGGCCTGGTCGACGCCGTGGGCGGTGATGACGGTGGACCGCGTCCGCAGGTGGTCGTCGGTCGCGGCTTCGGTCCATGTCAGCACCGGGGTGACGCACGCATCGGTGCCGGCGAACGTGCGCGCCCATTCGTCGCGGGTTCGGCTCGCGAACCGTTTCGTGAAGATCTCGCGCATCCGTGGGTAGGAATCCTTGTCGAGCTGGCCGGGCACGTCCTCGGGTGACAGGCCGAGCCCGTCGAGCAACGCCGCGAAGAATTGCGGCTCGATGGCGCCGACGGCCACGTATCCGCCATCGGCGGTCTCGTAGCAGCCGTAGAACGGGGCGCCGCCGTCGAGCAGGAAGGATTGGCGTCGGTCGCGGAGTGCGCCAGTGGACTTCATCGTCCACATCATCTGGGCCAACAGACTCACCCCGTCGACCATCGCCGCGTCGATGACCTGACCCTTGCCCGACCGTTCCCGTTCGTAGAGGGCGACGGCGATGCCGAACACCACCAGCATCGAGCCGCCACCGAAGTCGGCGACCAGGTTCAGCGGCGGAATCGGCGGACGGTCGGCGTAGCCGAGCGCCGAGAGCGCGCCGGTCTGCGACAGGTAGTTGATGTCGTGACCCGCCGTGCGCGCCAGCGGCCCGTCCTGCCCCCAGCCGGTGATCCGCGCGAAGATCAGGCGCGGATTGGCCGCCGCGCAGTCGTCGGGACCGATTCCGAGCCGCTCGCACGTGCCGGGGCGAAAGCAGTCCAGCAACACGTCGGCCTTGGTGGCCAGCTCGAGCAGGGCCTGCGGTTGCGTCTTGACGTCGAGGTCGACGATCCGCTTGCCGCGATGCAACAAGTCCCGGCCCTCGGCCGGCATTTCGAGGCCGCCCGACGGCCGCCGCACCCGCACCACGTCGGCGCCCAGGTCCGCCAGCAGCATTCCCGCGTGCGGCCCCGGTCCGATGCCGCCGAGTTCGATGACCCGCACCCCGGCCAGCGGGCCGCCGCCCACCGTGACTACTTGCCCTTCTTGACCGTGAGCACCCGCTCGCGCAGGGCCTTGGTGGCGGAGTCGATCGTCCCCTTCACGGCACGCTTCAGCACGAAGCCGGGCAGCGGCACGTTCGGGTCCGCCAGCAGCTCGAACTTCACCAGGGTCTTGTCGCCCTGCGGTATCAGGGTGTACTTCCCGTCCTGCGCCTTCTGCTGCGAGGAACTCACCAGCGTCCAACTCACGGCGTTGTCCGCCCAGGTGTAGGCGACCACCTGTTCGTCGGTGATCCCGGCGACCTTGACCCTCATCCTGACTTGGCGGGGCCGCCCGTCGTCGCCGGTCTCGAGGACCTCCGCGCTCTGGTGCGGTTCCGACCATTCGGGCATCGATTCGAAATCGGCGATGACGTCCAGAATCTCCTCGGGACTGGCTTCGATCACGATGTCGCGGGATTCTTTGAGTGCCATGGCCCGCACGATACTGGCCCGGCGTCCCGCCCGGAATGGATTCGGCCGAGCGTACCGTCGTGCCTGTGACAGATGCCGCGACCGATCCCGCTTACACCGTCGGTGACTACCTGTTGGACCGTCTCGCCGAACTCGGCGTGTCCGAGATCTTCGGCGTTCCCGGTGATTACAACCTGGAGTTCCTCGACCACATCATCGCCCACCCCAGCCTGCGCTGGGTCGGCAACGCCAACGAGCTGAACGCCGGCTACGCCGCCGACGGGTATGGACGGCTGCGCGGAATGTCGGCGTTGGTAACGACATTCGGCGTCGGTGAGCTGTCCGCGGCCAACGCGATCGCGGGCAGTTACGCCGAGCAGGTGCCCGTCGTGCACATCGTCGGCGGCCCGTCCAAGGACGCGCAGGGCACCCGCCGGGCGCTGCACCACTCCCTCGGCGACGGGGACTTCGAACACTTCTTCCGGGTCAGCCGCGAAATCACCTGCGCCCAGGCCAATCTCATGCCCGCAACGGCCCGACGGGAGATCGACCGGGTGCTGTGCGAGGTGCGCGAGCAGAAGCGACCCGGATACATCCTGCTGTCCACCGACGTGGCCCGCTTCCCCACCGAGCCGCCCGAAGCTCCGCTGCCCCGCTACAGCGGCGGCACCAGCCCGCGCGCGCTGGCGATGTTCGTCGAGGCCGCGACCGAGCTCATCGGCGGCCACCGGTTGACCGTCCTCGCCGACCTGCTGGTCCACCGCCTGCAGGCGATCAAAGAACTCGAGGCGTTGTTGGCCGCGGACGTCGTGCCGCACGCCACGCTGATGTGGGGGAAGAGCCTGCTCGACGAGAGCTCACCGAATTTCCTGGGGATCTACGCGGGATCGGCCAGCGCGCCGGCGGTGCGCACCGCGATCGAAGAGGCACCCGTGCTGGTCACCGCCGGGGTGGTGTTCACCGACATGGTGAGCGGCTTCTTCAGCCAGCGGATCGACCCGGCCCGGACCATCGACGTCGGGCAATACCAAAGCAGCGTCGCCGGAGAAGTCTTCGCGCCGTTGGAGATGGGCGCCGCGCTCGAGGCGCTGGCCACCATCCTGGCCCGTCGCGGGACCGCGTCGCCACCGGTGGCGTCGCCGCCGGCCGCACCGCTCCCGCCGCCCCCGCCCCGCGATCAACCCCTGACCCAAAAAATGCTGTGGGATCGGGTTTGCCGGGCCCTCACACCGGGCAACGTGGTGCTGGCCGACCAGGGCACCTCCTTCTACGGCATGGCCGATCACCGGCTGCCGCACGGTGTCACCTTCATCGGCCAACCTCTTTGGGGCTCAATCGGTTACACGTTGCCCGCCGCGCTGGGGGCCGCCGTCGCGCATCCCGACCGCCGCACGGTGTTGCTGATCGGGGACGGCGCCGCGCAACTGACCGTCCAGGAGCTCGGCACCTTCTCACGCGAGGGGCTCTCCCCCGTCATCGTGGTGGTCAACAACGACGGCTACACCGTCGAGCGCGCCATCCACGGCGAGACAGCGCCCTACAACGACATCGTCAGTTGGAAGTGGACGGACGTCCCGCACGCGCTGGGCGTCACCGACCACCTGGCGTTCCGGGTCCAGACCTACGGGGAGCTCGACGACGCGCTGACCGCCGCCGCCGAACACAAAGACCGCATGGTTTTCGTCGAGGTGGTGCTGCCGCGGCTCGAGATTCCCCACCTGCTGGTCGAACTCGTGCAACCGACGTCACCGGACGGCAGTCCGCGCCGCTGAAGTTCTAGCGCGGATTCGGCGTCCGCTCCGGGGACGATGATCGCAGGATGGCTTGCACCGTCCGCCGGCAGCGACCGCAGTCGGTGCCCGCTCCGCACGCCTGGGCGACTTCGTTGGTGGTCGACGCCCCGCACTCGACGGCCTCGGTCACGGTCTGGCTGGTGACCCCGTTACACAGGCACACGAACACCGGCGAACCTCAGTCCGCCTCGATGCGCATCATGTCGGAGAACCGGCCGACGAACAGCGGGGGGTAGGCGCCGATGCCCGCTCCCGACATCCACTGCGCCGCGGCGTCCGGGTGGTCGATCCACTCTCGCGCGCGTTCTTCGTCGGGGAACTCCTGCAGGATCAGCACCTCGTGGTCGTCGTCGAAAGCCTGGAACACCCAGGTCTTTCGGATGCCGGCCGTGGTGAACCTGTCGATCGCCGTGCTGACTTCGGAGGTCAGCAGGGTCACGTCGTTGACCGACGCGATGGCGGCCACCACGACGCCCGGCGCTGCCGGGGTTTGCGGCGGCTGGGCAATGAACCGGTCGATGATCTCGCCGGCGAACACCGCGGGGATGTCGTCGACACCGGCTTCGTCGAACCAATCGAAGAAGACCCGCGAGCGCAGCAGCTCGACGATCGGCTCACGGCTGTGGACCCCGATCATCACCAGGACCCGGCCGTAGTCGTGGGTCGAGGTGTAGACGAGCACGTGGTGCGCGCCGATGTCGGCCAGGGCCGCCTTGTTGCGTTCCAGCAGCGGCCATACTCGCGACGGATCGGGGACGCGGTAGTCCGACGCGATCACCATCGAATGAATATCGCCGTTATTCATCGAAGTTGGTCCTTCATCACTTTCCCCGTCGCGTTGAGTGGGAGTGAATCAAGGAACTGTACCGCGCGCGGCACCTTGAACCCGGCCATGCGGTCGCGGCACCAGCCGATCAATTCGTCGGCGCTGACCTCGCCCTTGCGGACCACGAACGCCTTGCCCACCTGGCCCATCCGTTCGTCGGGGATACCGATGACGGCGGCCTGCGCGACGGCGGGGTGGTTGAGCAGGAAACCTTCGATCTCGGCGGGATAGGCGTTGAAGCCGCCGACGATGAACATGTCCTTCTTGCGGCCGACGATGCGCAGCCGCCCGGCGTCGTCGAAACTTCCCAGGTCCCCGGTGTGCAGCCACCCCTCGGCGTCGATCGCCTGGGCCGTGGCGGCCGGGTCGTCGAGGTAGCCCTGCATGACGCCGTAGCCGCGGACCACCACTTCGCCGTCGTCGGCGATGCGCACCTCGACTCCGTCGCAGGGCAGGCCGGCGGTGGTGGCGACATCCTCGAAGGAATCCCCGGGCCGCGACAGCGTCACGTTGCCGGCCTCGGTGAGTCCGTAGCCGGTCATCAACGTCTCGAACGGCAATTCGCCGTGGATGCGACGGACGAGTTCGACCGGGATGTCGGCGGCGCCGGTCACCGCCGCCCGCAGCGTCGACAGCTTGGACTTGTCGCCGACGCTCAGCAATGAGTGGTACAGCGTCGGCGGCCCCGGAAGCATCGTGATGCGTTCGCGTTCAATGAGTTCCACCACGGTGTCGATGTCGAAGACCGCGACCGGCAGCATCGTCGCGCCGCGCAGGAAGGACGTCACCAGCCCCGCCTTCAGGCCGAACGTGTGGAAGTACGGGTTGATCTGCAGGTAGCGATCGCCCTCGCGCAGATCCGCAAGCGACGCCCACTCCTCGTACATCCGCAGCGTTTGGCCGTGGTTCAGCATCGCCCCCTTGGGGCGGCCCGTCGTGCCCGAGGTGAAGATGATGTCGGAGATGTCGGTGCCGCTGACCGGCCGCTCGAAGGGCGAACCGCTGGACAAGAAGTCGGACTTCAGATCGATGACCGGTGTCCCGGCCGGCGCGGTGTAATCCTGGTCCAGAAAGCCCTTTTGGACCAGGACGGCCTTCACCTTGCTGCGGACGATGATGTCGCCGGCTTCCTCGGTCTTGAACCGGGTGTTGACCGGGACAAGCACGCCGCCGGCCGTGAGCAACCCGAACGCCGCGATGATCCACTCGGCCGAGTTGGGCGCCCAGATCGCGACCCGGTCGCCCTTGTCGATGCCAAGTTCCGCGAAAGCGCCTGCGGCACAGCGTATCCGCTCGACGACTTCGGTGAAGGTGAGGCGCAGCGGACCGTCGACGACTGCTTCCGCGTCGCCGAAGCGGTCCGCCGCGCTCAAGACCATCTCGGGGATGGTCCGCCACTCAGGCTCGATTGGTCAGCTCCTCCTCATCGCGCTGCGCGCTCTGCATCGTCGCCGACCGGGGCTCGATTGGTCAGCTCCTCCTCATCGCGCTGCGCGCTCTGCATCGTCGCCGACCGGGGCTCGATTGGCCGGCTCCTCCTCATCGCGCTGCGCGCTCTGCATCGTCGCCGACCGGGGCTCGATTGGTCAGCTCCTCCTCATCGCGCTGCGCGCTCTGCATCGTCGCCGACCGGGCCTCACACCGTGACGAGTCGACCGAGGTTGCCGCCCATGATCTTTGCCTGGTCTTCAGTGGACAGGTGCGACAGCGCCTCGATGTAATAGGTCGGCTCCGCCAGCCCCTCCGGGTGCGGCCAGTCCGACCCGTAGAGCACCTGGTCCACACCGACCAGGTTGACCAGATCGTCGATGCCGTCCTCGAAGAACGGGCTGACGTGAATCCGGCTCTTGACCATCTCGACCGGGTCGCTCGGGAACGCCTCCGGGGCCTTGCGGAAGACCTCCGCCAGGCCGTCCAGCAGCGGGGTCATCCACTTCGAGCCGGCCTCGACGATCGCGACCTTCAGCTTGGGATGCCGGTAGAGCGCGCCGTGAATCACCCACGACCCCACCGAGTCCTGGATCGGCCGCCACTCGTTGAGGATGCCCATCGCGTTGGTCTGGAACGGCAGCATCTCCTGGTCGGCACCGTCCCACTCGGAGGTGTACCGGGAGTAGCCGCTGTCGGACGAGTGCATGCCGACCAGCACGTCGTGCTCGACGACCCGCTCCCAGAACGGGTCGAACTCGGGCACCGCGAACGACCGCGGACCACGGAAGCCGGGGACCGGAGCCGGGCGGATGAGGATGGCGCGAGCGCCACGCTTGACCGCCCACTCCAGCTCCTCGATCGCCTTCTCGACGATCGGCAACGTGATGACGGGTGTGGTGAAGATTCGGTTCTGGTAGTTGAAGCCCCAGACCTCGTCCAGCCACTGGTTCAGCGCGTGCACCAGGACGTGGATGGCGACCGGGTCGTCACGCAGACGCTCCTCCAGGAGGCTGGCCAACGTCGGGAACATCAGCGTCTTGTCCAGGCCCAGCTCGTTCATCGTCTCCAGGCGCGGGCCGGGCTCGAAGAACGCCGGGATGGCGCGCATCGGCTCGCCGAACAGCTCACGCTTGCTCTTGCCGTCCGGGTTGCCGTACTTGAAGTACTCCTCCCAGGCGCCCGGCCGGGCGACGACCTCGAAGGTCGGGTTGGGAATGTAGTTGCTGATCTGGCCGCGGATGGCGATCTTGGTGCGACCGTTGACCTGCACGTACTGGACGTAGTCCTTGTACTCCTTAGGCAGGAACTTGGTCAGCGCCTCCGGCGGCTCGTAGAGGTGGTTATCCGCGTCGAAGATCGGGAACGGAACGTCCACCTTGTGGGACAACTGGCCCATGGAATCCTCCTTCTTGATTTGTGAGAATACTATTCTCTACAGGTGCCCAACCGCAACGTGTGGGCCCCGCCGAGCCCGGTTCGGCGCGATGTCAGCACGTCACGACGATTTTGAACGTGGCGGCGGCGGGTTCACTGGGTTTGTCGGTCTGGTAGCCGTTGGCGGTGCCGCTGACGGTGAATTTGTCGCCGGTCATGCTCATGTCGGCGTTGCCGTCGCCGCCCTGCGAGTACATCCCGCTGAACCCACCCACGTTCCGGATGCGCACGGACTGGGTCGTCGCCGGCTGCGCGTTCTCGTCGACGACGACCTTGGCGCCGGAGAATTCGCTGCCGATGTCGATCATCCGAGTCCACTGCACCTGACCACACTTGACGATGTGGAAGGTTCGATCGTGACCGTTCACGGTCACTGATGCCGTGCTGGAGATGTGGGTCGGTGGATGCGAAGTGCATGCCCCGAGCAAGGCAGCGGTGAGGACCGCGCCGGCGGCCACTGTTCGGTTCCGCACCGAGTCACCTCCATCCTCCCAGCGAAAATTCTTTTGCCTGCAGCGATGATGTTATTCTCGCGAAAAGAGAATGCCAATATCGGGTTGGTGTCGAGGAGCGATGACGCATGGTGGACCTGGAGATCGACGGCGGGCTGGCGGTGGTCACCATCGACCGTCCGCACGCGCGCAACGCGATCGGCCTGGACACCATGGACCAGCTGGAGAAGGCGCTCGATGCGGCGGCGGGCGCCCAGGCGCTGGTGATCAAGGGCGCCGGAGAGCACGCTTTCGTCTCCGGCGGTGACCTCAAGGAACTGAGCGCGCTGCGGACCGAAGAAGACGCGGCGGCGATGGCCCGGCGCATGCGGTCCATCTGCGATCAGTTGGCGGACTTCCCCGCTCCCGTCGTCGCCGCGCTCAACGGTCATGCCTTCGGTGGGGGTGCCGAGGTCGCCGTCGCCGCCGACATCCGGGTGGCCGCCGACGACATCAAGATCGCCTTCAACCAGGTGCAGCTCGAGATCATGCCCGCGTGGGGCGGGGCCGAGCGGTTGGCCGCGCTGGTCGGAAAGAGCAAGGCACTCTTGTTGGCCGGCTCGGGAACCGCGCTGAGCGCGGCGGACGCCGAGCGACTCGGCCTGGTGGACAAGGTGTTGCCTCGCGCCGTCTTCGACTCGCCCGACGAGGGGTGGCGTTCTGTGGCGCGGTCGCTCGCCCGCCTCCCGGCGACCGAGATAAAGCGGGTGATCCGCGGAGTTTCCCCCGAGGAGGCGATAGCATCCTTTGCACGGTTATGGGTTGCCGACCCGCACTGGCAGGCTGCGGAACGGGTCATGACCCGCAACAGCAAACCTCGCCCGGCGGCCGGAGGAGCGTCATGACGATCAAAGTGAGGACGGCGATGCGCGTCGGGTCGGTCCTGTCGTCGGCTTCCCTCTTGGTCGCAGCGGGTGTGCTGGCGGGAAGCGGCCGGGCACATGCCGACGACCTCGTCATGCACCACGTCAAGTACACGGTCTCCACGCAGAACCCGATCTACACCAGCATCTATTACCTGGACCATGAGCCGGCCATTTTCGCCGACTACAGCCACAACCCTTACTCGTTCACGCCGCACGTCGACGTCGACCTCGCACCGGGCAAGCCGTGGAGTTACGAGCTGGACCTGTCAAAACCCGACGTGTATGCGATGGTCGTGGCAAGCACCGGTACCGAACCCGGAACGCCAAACCTTCACTGCGACTTGGCGGTCGACGGCGCTGTCGTCGTATCCAAGGACGGTCCCAAGGGTGTGCTCTGCTCGCTGCGGCATTGGTGAACCACCCAGGTTTGCGGGATATCTTCCATGGGGCGCGGTTCGCCTTCCAGGCGACGCAGATAACTTTCGACCAGTGCCACGGTTTCGGCGTGGCCACCATGAATGCCCACCGCCTGCTCGAGCACCAGGAACCACGACAGGCTGCTCATCAGGACCGTCCACACCACCGGCGGCATGTCTTCCCTGACTTCCCCGTACCGCTCCAACGCGGCCGTCACCGCCTGGCGCTGGTCCTCGCGGAGGCGCTGGGCGTAATAGGCGATTTCGGCACGCATCTCCTTGCGGTGGTTTGCCAGCGCCATGAATTCCATGGAGATCCGGGTGAACGCGGGGTCGGTGCCGAACCGCCACAACGCCCACAGCGGCTGCGGCGATTGCAGCAGTCGCGCATGCACGTCGAGCGCTTCCTCGGCGCGGCGGCGGAAGACCTCGAGGAACAACTCCTCCATGGTGCGGAAGTAGTAGTGCACGAGCTGAGGCTTCAGCCCCGCCTTGTTCGCGAGGCGGCGCGAGGTCACCGCGGCATAGCCCTCTTCGAGCATCAATTGCTCGGCGGCGTCGAGCAACAACCCGCGATTTTTCGCGTCCGGCGCCCCGATCCTGCGGGCAGATGTCATGTCCCTGCTCCGTACTGTGTGCCATCCCGTGCCGACCACACGGATCGTATCGTGGCGCGGCACCCTCGATCTTGACCCTGACATTACCGCCATGCTAAGCAGGTGCTCAGCACATTTCCGATTTCGAATTCACCGCGGCGGTACCGCTTGCCGCCGATACCACCGGTAAACCCAGCCCAGGGAGACGCAATCCGATGAGCACCTTCGAGTCGATCGACTTCTTCACCGATCCGTCTCTGGTCCCAGATCCGCACCCTTACTTCGACTATCTGCGCAGCCAGAACCCAGTGCTGCGGCTGCCGCACTACGGCGTCGTTGCGATCACCGGCTACGACGAAGCCTGCGAGGTCTACAAGGATCCCGAGACGTTCTCGAACATCGTCGCGCTCGGCGGGCCGTTCCCTCCGCTGCCGTTCACCCCCGAAGGCGACGACATCAGCGCACAGATCGACGCGCACCGCAGTTCGTTCCCGATGTTCGAGCACATGGTCACCATGGATCCGCCGGACCACACCAAGGCCCGGTCGGTGCTCGCCAAGCTGCTGACCCCGAGCCGACTCAAGCAGAACGAGGAGTTCATGTGGCGCCTCGCCGACCGTCAGCTCGACGAGTTCCTCGGCCTCGGTGAGTGCGAGTTCATCGCCGAATACTCAAAGCCGTTCGCCACCTTGGTGATCGCGGACCTGCTCGGTGTGCCGGAGGAGGACCACAAGGAGTTCCGCACCGTGTTGGGTGCCGATCGTCCTGGCGCGCGGGTGGGCGCCCTGGACCACGAGTCGGTCGGCATCAACCCGCTGGAGTGGCTCGACGACAAGTTTTGTCACTACATCGAGGATCGGCGTCGCGAGCCGCGCGGCGACGTCCTGACCTTCCTCGCCGAAGCGAAGTACCCGGACGGCTCGACGCCCCCGGTGATCGAGGTCGTCCGCTCGGCGACGTTCCTCTTCGCCGCCGGCCAGGAAACCACGGCCAAACTGCTCAGTGCCGCCCTGCAGGTGCTCGGCGATCGGCCGGACATCCAGCAGCAGCTGCGTGAGGACCGCAGCCTGATTCCGGGCTTCATCGAGGAGTCGCTGCGGATGGACAGCCCGGTGAAGAGCGACTCACGCCTGGCCCGCAAGTCGACCAGCATCGGCGGAGTCGACATCCCCGCCGGCACCGTGGTCATGATCCTGCCGGGCGCCGCCAACCGCGACCCGCGCCGATTCGACAACCCGCACGAGTTCGACCTGCGCCGCAAGAACGTCCGCGAACACATGGCGTTCGCGCGCGGCGTGCACTCCTGCCCCGGTGGCCCCCTGGCCCGCGTCGAGGGACGCGTGTCGATCGAGCGGATCCTGGATCGCATGCCGCACATCGAAATCAACGAGGCCCACCACGGGCCGGCCACCGAGCGTCGTTACACCTACGAGCCGACGTACATCCTGCGGGGTCTGAGCGAGCTGCACCTGACGTTCACGACCGCCGACGCCGTCGCACCCGTGGCCTGAGTCAGACCTGCATGCCGACGAAGTAACAGCCGAGCAAGACGGCGCCGACCAGCGCCACCCACGCATCGGTGAGTCGGCACAGCAGGACCGGAGCGTTTCGCACCTCCATGAACTCGCGAAAAATGATGCGCACCTTGATGAGTGCGATCACGATGACGCTCGACGTCACCACCGCGCTGGACTTCAGCAATCCGCCGGCGGAGTGATCTATCCATAGGTAGGCCAGCGTCAGCGCCGAGAGGACGAGCCATACGAACATCAGCCGCTTGTTGAATTTGATTGCGATCACCTCACCACGTACAGCAGCGCAAAGATGAGCACCCACAGGAAATCAACGGTGTGCCAATAGGTAGCGCAGGTTTCGACGAGTTGCTGGGCTTGGACGGGCCCCTGCGCTTTTCGCGCCGCCCTGCGGATTTGGTAGACGATGACGCCGAGCGCGACGAAGCCGATCAGCAGGTGCACGAAGTGGATACCGGTGAGAAAGAAGTAATAGGTGAAGAAGTCGTCGCTGTCGAACCCGTGCCCGATGCCGACCAGCCGGGCCCACTCCAACACCTTGAAAAAGAGGAACATTGCGGCGAAGGCGGCCGTGATGTACACGTCCTTGAGCGCCGCCCGGTAGGCGCCGGCCCGGGCCGACTGGACGCAGCGCGCCACCGACCAGGAGCTCAGCAACAAGACGAGCGTGTTGAAGACCCCGATCCGCAAATCCAGCTGCGCCTGCGAGTGCAAGAAGAGCTCGGGATTGTGGGCGCGGTAGAACAAGTAGAACCCGAAATACGCTGTGAAGACCAGCGTTTCGAACAGCACGAAGGCCCACATGTCCGGCTGGCCCGGCACGGCGCGCTTGTTCGAATCGGCGAGGTCCGTCATCGTGTGGCCGCCTCCTTGCGGGGACGGTCGGGCAGCGGCCCGGTGCCGAAGTCTTCGCGCCGGATCATCTGGAACAGCATGACGATGAACGTGACCTGGTAGATGCCGAACACCACCATGTCCAGCCACCAGGCGATCTGGCCGTTCCAGGCCAAGATACCCCGCCGAAAGATCCAGCACGGAGCCACGACGACCTCGGTCAGCGCGTTGCACAGGTTGAGATAGCCGAACCACTTGGGGAACACGCGATTCCTGTCGAGCAGGATCGCGACCATCCAGATCAGCGATCCGATCAGGAACACCCCCATGGTCCCGTCGAAAGACAGGAACGCGAAGTCGTAGAGCCAGCCCAGCGCTTCGGGGTCTCGCTCGGGTCGCAGCGTCCCCACGATGAGCGCGATGTTGAGCAGCAGCATGCCGGGAACCGCGCTGAGCGAGTAGATGATCAGATAGCTGTAGCCGAACGCGGGACTGACGGACATGCGCCGCATGGAATACGCGATGAGGGCGTTGTTGATCGCGATCATGCCGCTGATGGCGAAGATGACGCCGAAGCCAAACGGTATGCCGAGGTGGCGCTCCGAGAACCAATGGGCTTGCGTCGCCAGATCCCAGGTGGGCTGCGGCGGCGGCTGGACTTGGGCCACGATGAAGAACATCGGAAAGAAGATGTTGTAGAACACCACGAGCGTCCACCACGCCAACCAGAGTTCGCGTTTGGGGTTGTGGCGCAGGTGCCAGGCGAATCGCTGGTGCAGCGGTCCGGCGGGCGGCGTGACCGGAACGGGCGGCGGTGTGATCACCGCGCTCATGCGCCGACCAGTTCCTCTGCGCGCCTGGCGTTCTCGGCGCGCTCCCGGTAGACGGCTTGCCCCAACACCACGCCCGTCACGACGATCCAGACGGCGATCGCCACGTTTTTGACCCAGAAGGACAAGAGCCCGTCCCAGGCCAGCGGGCCGGTCAACGACACGCCGACGAAAGCGGCGGGAACCAGCGCGGCCGCCACCACGAGATTGAAGTGGGCCACCCAGTGGCGGAATACCGGACGCGGCTGATCGTCGAAATAGATTGCCAAGGCCAGGATTACGCTTTGGCCGATCAGGAACGGGACGAGGATGGTGAAGGTCATCCAGCCCAGGTCGTTGAGCAGCTGGGTCAGCGCCGGGCTGCGTTCCGGGCGAAAAGCGGCCAGTAACCAGCAGACGTTGGCGACGAGAAACAGTGTCGGACCGCCGGCCGCGCAACCCAGCATCGCGTACGAGAAGATCGGCGTCCGATGCGCCATGCGGCGGATCTGCAGCACGATCAGGGCCAGGATCGGGACCAGGCACACGCCGAACCAGTTGAACAGGATCATGCTGTAGCGGATCTCTGGGAGGTGGGCCGGATCGCGATAGAACGCGGCAACCTGATCCGCCGGCATGGTGGGCGACATCGGCGGGTTGAAGCCGGGAAACAGGAAGAAGGAGGCGATCCACAGGATCAGCGCCACCGGCAACGTCCAGAGCAGGATCACCTCGCCGTCCGTCCGCCGGGGCGCGGTGCGCGCAAGCCGGCGACGGCCTGCATCGTTTCGTCCGACGTCGGACATCGATACTCCTTCCCCGCACGAGATCACCGCACGAGCTCGGCTCGTGAGCGAAGCTAGCCGATCGGCTAGCCTCGGTCAATAGCGTCGTCTAGTCTCGGTGCGTGGGAACAGCACGCCAGCCGGTCGCCGGAGAGCAATTCTGGCTGATCGCGCACAGCGCGGCCCGGACGCGCGTGCTCGACGCCGCCTTGGACCTGATCGCCACCCACGGGGTCAGCGGTACGTCGCTGCAGATGATCGCCGACGCCGTCGGCATCACGAAAGCTGCTGTCTACCATCAGTTCCGCACCAAAGAGCAGATCGTCATCGCCGTGACCGAGCGCGAACTCGGCCGCCTCGCGCCCGCGCTCGAGGCGGCCGAAGCCTACGACGACGGCCCTCAAGCACGAGATGCCTTGCTGGTGGGCGTCATTGAGATGGCCGTTCGCGACCGCCGGTTGGTGCGCACGCTGCAATTCGACCCCGTCGTCGTCCGGCTGCTGGCCGAGCACAAGCCGTTTCAGCTTTTCATGGACCGCCTGTACCGGGTGCTACTGAGCGATGCGGGCCTCGACGGCCGGATCGAGGCGGCGATGTTCTCCGGCGCGCTGAGCACCGCGGTCATGCATCCGCTGGTCGCCGACATCGACGACGACACACTGCTCGACCGGGTTACCGATCTGAGCCGCCGACTGCTGGGTCTGCCTCGGCAGACCCGCGACTGACGAAGCTACGTGTCGGCGCGGACCCAGCTCGATATGCCGTCGTGAGCAATACAGATCAGGAACAGGCCATCGGGCGCCTGCGCGACATAGTTCAGATAGTTCGTGCAGTCGGCGTTTTCTTCCTTGACCCCAGCCATGGGCGGGGAGCGGAACCATCGAGGCTGGTATCGCCTTGGCGACCCGCAGAACATCAACCGTCCGGGTTCCGAGGCGAAGGAGACGTAGCCGTCGGCGACACCGAAGGCGTAGTAGGTGGTGTTGTCACACGGCGCGCCGAGAACCTGATGGGGCATGATGCCCGGGGTGCAGGCGGGGTAGTCGCAGACGGTCGGTCCTGCCGAGGCTGGCGGCGCCGCCACCACACCGGCGCCCAGCAACGCGGCAACCAGAGGCACGATTGATCGCACCCGATTACTCTGCCACACCTGAAAAGAAAATTCTCCTGGTTGGAGAAGATCTCCATTACCGAACGGTGGTGGCGCCGGGCCCTCCCGAACACATGGAAGCCCCGTCCCCCGGCCAGCGCGCATTTCCGCACGTAAGAGCCATGAAGGCGGCCGTCCGGCGACGGCGTTGAGCCCAGGTTCCAGTGATAAGCTGCTTCTCCGTGCACGACCCGGAGGGACCTAACGTCGACGATCGTAATGACCCGAGGGACGCAGTCGATCCTGACGCACCACAGTCGGGCGCAGGGGCCGACAGCGACGACGTAGCGGCCCCCTCAGAATCGGACGTAGAAGACGAAGTTGCCAAGGCCGAAGCGCGCGCCGAGGCGGCCCTGGCACGCCTGCTGAAGCTGCGCGGGGCAACCGAAACCGCGGGCGCGGACGACAGCGAAGATGCCGAGCAGCGCCCCGCCAAGTGGACCCGGAAACGGCTACGGTTGGGGCGGCTTCGACGTCCGGGGTGGCTCCGGCGCCCAGGGCGGAAAACGATAGCCGCCGGCGTCGGCATCGTGCTCGCCTTCACGTCGCTCGCCGCGAGCGGCTACATGCTGTGGCAGCACCGCATCGCGGTGCATAACCACCACCTCGCCGCGGAGTTCAGTGCGGCCGCCCGGCAAGGGGTCACGGCACTGATGTCGATTGACCCCGATCATGCCCGGGAGGATGTTCAGCGCTCGATCGATGCCTCGACGGGCGACCAGAAGAACCAGCTATCTGTGCTGTCGCCCCTGATCGTCAACAAGGCCCAGGAAACGAAGGTCGGCACCAAGGTCACCATCGAAGCCGTCGCCGTCGAGTCGCTGAGCGACAATTCCGGCGTCGTGCTGGTGGCGGCGAAAACCATTCCCACCGGACCGGATAACGCCAAACCGCCACCGGCCTTGTTTCGGCTCAGCGTCAACATGGACCGCGACGACGGCCAACTCAAGATGTCGAAAGTTGATTTCTTGCGATGACCGAGGAACATGGCTCGTCGCCGAACGGCACCGCCAAGCCGGTTGACGACGCGGAGACTTCACCCGCCGGCGAGGGTGCGGCACGCTCGGGTCGGCTGGCAGCGATTCGGCGTCGCGCGCACCGGTATTTGGCACGGTGGCGTTCGATGGTCGCGACGACGTTGGTCATTGCCGCGGTGGGAGTCGCTGCCGGCGTGTACTTCTTTCTGTATCGGCCCGATCAGCAGGTCGGCGACGCGGCGGCGCGCCGGGCAATCCAGGCGGCGTCGGATGGTGCCA
Organism: Mycobacterium sp. 5-140-3-2; assembly: GCF_035666375.1. Taxonomy (NCBI): domain Bacteria; kingdom Bacillati; phylum Actinomycetota; class Actinomycetes; order Mycobacteriales; family Mycobacteriaceae; genus Mycobacterium; species Mycobacterium sp. 5-140-3-2. Next base: position 807,164 of record NZ_CP142025.1, on the reverse strand, counting down.
CGGCGGCGTTGTCGTATTCGTACGAGCATTTGAACCGCGATTTCAACAACGCGAAGTCCCATCTCACCGGCGACTTTCTCACCTACTACAGCAAATTCGCCGAGGAGGTGGTGGCGCCGACGGCGCAGAAGGGGCAACTGACGGCCAGCGCCAAGGTGATTCGGGCCGCGGTCTCGGAATTGCATCCCAATTCGGCCACCGTGCTGGTTTTCATCGACCAGACCACGGCAAGCGTGAAAAAGAAAGATCCCGAGAAGACGCAGAGCAGCATCCTGGTCACGATGACAAAAGTCGACGGTTCCTGGCTGATCTCGAAATTCGACCCGGCCGGGTGAGCCCAGCGGATCTTGTCCTAACCGTTACCGGGCCGACCGAAGCGGTGTAACGTCATCGCTCGAGGACGCCGCAACCGACGGCGGAAAGGTGCCACAGGCACTCTCGGATTACGCGCTTCGAGGAGCACCTGATGCGTTCAGTCAAAACACTCACCACCGCAACGCTGGTGGCCGCCACTGCATTCGGCGGTTTGAGCGCTGCCCCCACGGCCCGGGCAATAACCAAAGAAGACGTGGCGATCAACGGAACTTTCCGGGCCACGTCCATTGGCGATTATGCCCAGACCAACGATCAGTACAAGGGTGAGCCGACGGTCTACCAGGTATGGACCATCACTTCCACGTGCGACTCAACCCAGGAATGCCATGGCCAGGTGACGAGCGACCAGGGTTGGACCGCCCCCCTGTACATGAACGATGGGGAGATGTGGAAGGTGAGACGCGAAGTGCCGAACTGGGAACGGTGTGAAGACGGCACCACATTCACCGGAGTGCAGACCTACTTTTTCTACCCCGTAAACGACAACGGCGGATGGCAACTCGGGTCTCGAGTCTTCTCGGGCAAGGACAAGACGGTCGGCCCCAGCGGTGCCTGCGGGCAGAACCAGTGGCTTGATGTTGCGATGCCGTTGCGCCTGGACCAGCTGTCCTGACCGGGCGGCCATAACGTCGTTCCCGCGCTTCGCCTCCGGGTGGATTCAGGTGGGGAGCATGTCCTTCCACGTCTTGGGCGCCTTCTGAGCGACGAGATCCGACTGCTGGTACAACTTTCCGTCCGGCCCGACATAACGACCGGTGTGCGGATCGTACTTCGCCACCACGACCGAGGGCGCGGGCTTAGATGTGTTGGCGCCGAACGAGCTTGGCGCGGCCTGGGGCTGTCCACCGTCGACCTGATCCAGCGGTGCAGGCGCTAGTGCGGGCACCGGTGGTGGCGGCGGTGGCGTCGGAAGCTCGCCCGGGGCAGCGACATCGAGCGGCGCAAAAGCCGGGATGTCAGCCGACATTCTCGTCATCGGCGCCAGCGTTGGTCCCGACGACGGCATGGGGGGCACAGCTGCCCCCGCCGTGCCCGGCGGTGGATTTTCTCCCCGCGGCCCCGCCGCGTCGCCGCGAGGCACCGCCCCCGGGGGCAGCGGCGTGCCCTCGACCGGGCCGAAGATCCTGTCGTTGACGGTAATCCGGTCATCGGGCGGGACGCCCTGGGAAATCAGGTTCGGATCCAATGGGTAGGGCCCCGTGGTGTGTTGGCGCATCGCCAGCGGCATGTACGGCTTGTCGCTGTTGCAGATTTCGACGGTGGGCGCGCGCTTCCCCGGGTGACCCATGCAGGGATAGTTGCGGGCACCGCGAACCGCGATCGGCGAATCCTGCGGGAGTTTGCAATACAACCCGTCCGGTGTGTCGATGTCGCTGAGGTCGTCCGGGGATCGCCAGGTGTTGGGCGGCATGAAGCCGACGGTGCAGATCGGCGGATCGTCGACCGTGGCCGCGAAGTCGCCGTAAGCCCTACCGTCGGGGTGGTTTTCACCCGTAGCGGCCTGCTCGATTGCGACCCCCGAGGGCAGCAGCACCAGCAGCTGCTCGATCGAGGGGTGGTAGGTGATGCCGATCTGCCCGATGGTGGTCAGGTTGGCGAGCAACACCGGCAGCGTCGGCTTGATCTGTTCGAGAAGCCGGGATGCTTCGTTCGCGGTGTCCGGACCCTTCTCCAGGATGGTCCGGAAGTGGGAATCGTTGTTCACCAACACATCCGAGATGCCGGCGAAGCTGCGCGCCCACGTTCTGATCGAGTCGGTGGTGTGCGCCTGGGTATCCAGCAGCGGCCCGGTGTCTTCGGTGAGGGCCCGGGTGCGATCGACGACGCCGTTGGCGTCGCGCGACAGGGTCTTCGAGGAATCGATCAGTGAGCCCAGGTCGTAACCGGTGCCGTTGAAGCCCTCGAAGGACTCGTCGAGCAATTGGCCGAGTTTGGCCTTCGGGATGCTTTGAACCATGGCATTGACCTGCTCGAGCATCGGGGCGACCGGCTGCGGAATCGTGGTGTCGCGCACGGAGATTACCGAGCCGTCGTGCAGGTAGGGCGGCGAATTGGTTTTGGGCCGCAGGTCCACGTACTGCTCACCCACCGCGGAGACACTGAGCACCTCGGCGGTCAGGTCCGCGGGGACTTTTGGTGAAGTGCTCAGCGACAGCGTCGCTTTCGCGCCCGTCGGCGTCAAACCCACCGCGGTGACCTTGCCGAGCTGAACACCGCGGTAGGTCACGTTGGAAAACCGGTACAGCCCGCCGGTGGCCGGCAACTCCAGCGTCACCGTCATCCGGCCGATGCCGAGCAGGGTCGGCGCCTGAATGTAGAAGAGCACCATCGCGACCACGCCGATGATCCCGGCGACCAAAAAAATCCCCAGCTGAATACGAACGAAGCGCGTCAGCATCTATCCACCCGCTCCCGTCGAAGGTGCCTCCGCCGGCGGTGGCGTTTGACCCAGATTCGCGTCAGGCATCGGCGCCTCAGCCGGAGCAGGCCCCGGACGAGGTCCATAGTTCCCCGGTCCCGGCACCGCACCCGGCGGTGGCGGGGGCAACGGCAACGCGTCGGGATCGACCCACGGTGGCCTCAGCGGGTTATGCAAGGGATCGAGCGTGTAATTCATGCGATACGGATCCCCGGGCACCGGCGGCACCGGCATATCGAGTTGCCCCCAGTGGGTTCCCAGGAACAATCCCTTCTTGAGCCTTGGGATCGTCAGGTCGAAATCGAAATGCAGGTTGAAGAAGTCGCCTCGGACGGCTCGGTCGACGAAGTTCTGGGTGAACGGGAACACGAACGACGCCGCGATGGCCGCGCCGAAATCCGGTCCGACGTCGGCGAGCGCTTTGATGGTCGGCTCCAAGTTTTTGAGGTTCCTCACCAGGTCGGCCTGGGCGTCGTTGACCAGCCGGTTGGCGGTGTTGCTGAACACGCGGAGGTGATCCAGCGCCGCCGTCAGACGCGGCCGCTCCTTGATCAACACCTCGAGCGCCGGCGGTATCTTGCGCAGCGCGTCGGTGACAACGTCGCGCTGGTCGGCGAAGGTGGCCGACAGCCGATTCAGCGCCTGGATGGAGGCAATGATGTTGTCCTGCTGGTCGTCCAGAGTTCCCACGAACGTGTCCAGGCGGGTGATCAGATCACGCACCGCACCCTCGTGCCCGGACAGGGCGGCCGAGAAATTGTGGATGACCTCCCCGATCTGACCCAGTCCACCGCCGTTGACGACCGCGCCCAGCGATGACAGCGTCTGCTCGGTCGACGGGTAGGCCGAGGACCGGCTCAGCGGGATGGTGGCGCCCGGCTGCAGCCGTCCGCTGCCCTGCTGGCCCAGCGGGGTATTGAGCTCCACATGCATCGAGCCCAGCAGGCTGGTCTGACCGACGGTGGCCACCACATTGGCCGGGACCACCACGTCGCGCTTGACGGAGATCTCGACGTCGGCGTGCCAGCCATGCACCCTCATCGTGCCGACACTGCCGACCACGACGTCGTTGATCATCACCGGCGAATTCGACTCCATCGTACCGACATTGGGGAGTTCGACGTGGTAGATGTTGGCCCCCGGCCCGCGTCCGACCGCGCCCGGCAGGGGTAGTGAATTCAGGCCGTGGAACGCGCATCCCGTCGCCGTCAACACCACGCAACAGCCGACGGTGAACACCCGCCGTGCCGCCACCCGGGCGATCATTGTTGCGGCCCGTCTGTCGGCAACAGCATCTCCGAGGCACTCGGCGCCGGCGGTGGTGGCGCCGGTGTCGACGGTGGGGGCGGCAGCGGCATCGCCGCGCCCGGTATCCGCGCCGGTGGCACCGCCCCCGGCGGTCCCACCGGGTCACCCGGCAGGCCGGTGTAGGCCGATACCGCGGGCGGGATCTCGGGTGCCGTGGGCTTCGGGCCCTCCCCGCCGGGTGCCAGGCGCGGTTCGGTGTAGAGAACCCTCGCCGGGTCAATCGACTTGGATATGAACGGGTTTAGCGGAAGGGGCGAGTTATTCCAGCTGGTCTGCCGCAATCCAGGACCAATGAACAGGGAGCAGAGCTTGCCCGTTTCGACCGAGGTGATGTTCCCGATGGCGCCGATTTGTGTGCAGCCGGGTACGGATAACAGAACCTGACCGCCCCATGTGGGATTCGACATGTTCATGAGCCCGAATCCTCCGACGATGGTTCCGGTGTCGGCGTTGTAGTCGTTGAAGAAGTTGCCGAACGCGTTCGGCGCTGCGTGCAGGATGTTCTCCAGGTCCAGGTGGTGATCGACCAGGTTCTGCGTGACGTCGGCCAATCGGGCGATCTGTTCGCTGGTCTGGTTGCGCGTGCCGGCGATGAAGCGCTGTACCTCGCCGACCGCCGTCGACAGATCGGTCAGCGCCGCGTCCAGGTCGGATTTGCTGTCGTTGACGACGCTTGTGAGCGTGGCCAGGCGACCGTTGAACTGCTCGATCTGCACGTTGCTGTCGCGCAGCGCGCCGATGAACGTCTGCAGGTTTTTGATGATGTCGACGATGTTGCCGCTGCCGTTGGCGAGGATCCGGCCGACGCCCGAGAGCTGACCGAGCGTTTGCCGCAGCTTGTCGCCGTTGCCGTCGAGGGCGTTGGCGGCGCTGTCGATGAACCGGCCGACGGATGTGCCCGATACCCCGCTTTTGGGTCCCAAATCCGTTGCCAGCCGCATCAACTGGGTTTTGACCTCGTCCCACTCGACCGGCACGGCGGTCCGTTCGACCGGTATGACCGCGCCGTCCCGCATGACCGGCCCGCTGTCTCGATAGGCCGGGGCGAGCTGAACGTAGCGGGCGGACACCAGGTTCGAGGCGACGATCACCGCCTTCGCGTCCGCCGGAATCGGCACGTCATGGTCGACCTTGAGGATCATCTTGGCCTGGGTGCCCTGCGGCTGAATGGATTTGATGGTGCCGACTTTGACACCCGAAACCCGCACCTCGTCGTGGGGATAGATTGCGGTGGCGGTGGTGAAATAGGCCGTGATCGTCTTCTGCCCGAAGAACGTATTGCGGACGACCACGGCGGCTCCGGCAAGCAGGAGCCCGACCAAGGCAACCGCCGTCACGGCCGCGAGCCGCTTGCGCGGGATCCGAGAGGTCCAGGAGGTCACTGTGACCCTCCGACCCGTCCGCCCAACGTGCAGCCAGGGCACATTGGAATGGAGTTGTAGGGCCAGGGGGTCAGCGCCCGAGGCACCGGCGATGGGAAGCCGGGACCCTTCGACGTATCGAAGGTGCGGAATCCCCAGAGGTAGTCGAACAACTCCTGGAAGAGTTGCGGGATAAGGAAGTTCGGGGCGAACGCCTGGTAGGCGTACATACCGGCGATGGCCTCACCGACCGTGATCTGAAATTTCTTGAGGCCCGCCAGCGACTTGGCGATGTTGTCGCGGTTCTTTTCCAGCATCGCGGTCACCGAATTCAGTCTCTCCAGCGTCGGCGCCAACGTGCTTTCGTTGTCGTGCACCAATGCCGTCAGCTGCTTGGCCACCGCCGACGTGTTGGCCAGCAGGTCGACGATCTCTTGACGCCGCGCCACCAGGACTTGGAGCAGGGAGTCGGAATTGAGGATGAGCTTGTTGACCTGCTGGCTGCGTTCGGAAAGAACCCCGGTGACGTCGCCGGCGCTCTTGAAAAGGTCTCCCAGGTTCTTGTTGCGACTGTTGAGGGTGCGCGATAACCGAGTGAGCGCGTCGAAGGCCGGGCCCATTTGGGGCGCAATCTGATCCAGCGTCGCCGCCAGCGTGTCCAGCGACTGATTCAGCGCCGCGGTATTGGTTCCCGCGGTGTCGGTGGTCAGGTCGCTGACCGCTTCGGTCAACGAATACGGCGAGGACGTGCGCGAGACGGGGATGAGGGCCATCGGGTGCATCGTGCCGCTGCCGGCGGACTCCACAGCGAGCATCCGCTCGCCCAGCAGCGTGCCCGTGCGGATGTGCGCGGAGGTCTCCGAGCCGAGCAGGACGTTGCCCTTCATCGCGAACGTCACCAGCGCATCGCCATGGCGCAGCTTCACATCCGACACCGTGCCGACCTTCATCCCCGACACGATGACGGGGTTGCCCGCCGCAAGGCCCCCGGCTTCGGTGAACAGCGCCTGGTACCTGACCATCGTCGCCCATGCGACGAATCGGTCGGGCGACAGCCCCACCAGGATGACCATCACCGCCAGGACGGTGCCGATGAGTCCGGCTTTGACCAGCCCGGCTCCGCGATACTTGAGCATTAGGGTTCCGTGCACCTTCCTGCATCTGACCTGAAGATATTGGCGCGCACGGTCTTGCCGTTGAGATCCGTACCGCGGAGCCCGAACTGGCAGATGTAGTACGGGATGGTGGCGCCGTTCACGCCGAGTCGAACCAGCTTGCGGTAGTTCCTGGGCGCCTTCTGAATTGCGGTGTCGATGCGGTCCTTGTCGTTGTCGAGAATGGGTGCCAGTCGATTCAGCTGAGCGATGGTCCCCGACAGCGGCGGGCGAGCCTCGGCAAGCAGGTCCGCCAGCGAGGCGGTTCCCCTGTCCAGGGCGTCAATCGCGGACCCGATCGTGTCGCGGTCATTCGACAGCCCGCTGACAAGCTGCTCGAGGCGATCGATTGCGCCGGAGAACTGTTTGCCGTCCTTGGCGATCGTGCCGATCACCGTGTTGAGGTTGTCGATCAGCTGCTGCACGGTTTGATCGTTGTCGGCCAAGGCGTTCGAAAACGACGTCGTCTTAGTGAATAGCGACTCGATCGTCCCACCCTGACCCTGGAAGACCTGCAGCAGCCCTGCGGTCAACGCGTTGACATCGTGCGGATTCAGCCCCTGCGTAACGGGTTTCAGTCCGCCGAGGAGGAGGTCGAGGTCAAGCGCGGGCGCGGTGCGGCTGACGGGAATCTGACCGCCGGCGGGCAGCCGTTTGGGCGAGCCCGGACCATCGAGCAGTTCGAGGTAGCGGTCGCCCACCAGGTTCAGGTAGCGGACCGCCGCCCTGCTGCCCTCGGTGAGGACGACGTTGCGGTCGGCATCGAACTTCACCACGACTTTTTTGTCGGGCCGCAACGAAACGCTGTCGACGGTGCCGACGCGAATCCCGGCGACGCGCACCGACTCGCCCGGTTTCAGCCGCGACACGTCGTTGAACACCGCCGAGTACCCGGTCGTCGCGCCCGTCCGGTACTGGCCGAAGATGAAGAACAGGAAGGCGGTCAGCACCGCCATCACGACCGCAAAGGTCGCGAACTTGATGAGCGTTGCGCGCGTTCTCATCCCTGTTGTCCGATCTGGGCGGGGTTGCGCGGCGGGCCGGCGATCGGCCCGTACAACAGCTGCTTCAGCCCGTCGAAGTTGAGCAACAGCTGCGGGTTTCCGTAGTTCACCGGGTTGGCGCCGATGTCGGCAATCAACTGCGGCGGGGCGGTATTGAACGGCAGCTTCGGCAGGCCCACACATTGCGGGCCGCCCGTCGCCGCGACCTTGGGCAGGTTCGTCGGATACCGATAACGTTCGGCGCCCCACGTGAGGCTCGCCGAGATGTTGATGCTCGGTTCCGACAACGGCGCCCCGTGCGTTATCTGTACGAGCCCGGCGAAAGCACAGTTGAGCGCCGGGGCGTACTCATTGGTCAGATCCGTGGTCGGTGCCAGCAGATGCACCACGTCCGTCAGCGGTTGACGGTTCGTCGACAAGACGTCGTTGCCGATGTCGGCCAGGCCGATCGCGCTGATCAGCAACGCATCCAGGTTGCGTTGCTCGTCGACGATCGTCTTGCTGATCCGCGTCGCGTTCGAGGCGGTCTTCATCAGGTCGGGCGCCGCGTCGGCGTAGGCGTTGGACACCACCGGTAAGACCGAGAGGTCATGCCGGAAAGCGGGCAGGCTCGGCTCCAGCCTGGCGAGAAAGGAATCCAGGTCGCTCAGCGATTGGCCAAGCTGTGGACCCCGCCCACTGAACGCCTGTGCCAGCGCACCCAGCGACTCGTTGAGCTTGGGCGGATCGATGTGGCTCAGGACCGACACCAGTTGCTGGAACACCGTGTTGATTTCGACCATGACGTGCTGGCCCTGCAGCGTCTGGCCGCTGTGTAGCCGCTGCGCCGAGGGTTGGGCCGGTTCTACGAGCAGGACGGACTTGGCGCCGAACACCGTCGAGGACGCGATGTCGACGAGCACGTTGCCGGGGATGAAGTGCAACTGGGACGGGTCCATCGCCAAGTGGATGGCCGCTTGGCCGTTGGGCAGCGGGTCGATCGAGGCGACCTTGCCCACCTGCACGCCGCGCATCTTGACCTTGGCGTCCGGGTTCATGACCAGGCCGGCTCGTTGCGAAATCACGGTCACCGGCACGGTTTCGGTGAAAGAGCCCCGAAACAGGCCAACGGCAACGGCGACGATCACGGCGACCACGGCGACGGTCGCCAAACCGGCCAGGGGGCGCGCATACGATTGCGCGCCGAAGTTGCCACCGGGTGACGCCGCGACAGGCGCTGCGCTGCTGGCTGTTTCCGAACGGTCGATAGGGCCGGGTCCGAGGCGGTCCGTCACGTCAGGTCTCCTCCCCTACCCGGACAAGTTGAAGTTGCCGTTGGAGCCGTAGATCGACAGCGAGACCAGCAGCGTCACGGATACCACCACGACCAGCGAGGTGCGCACCGCGTTGCCGGTCGCGACGCCGACGCCGGCCGGGCCGCCGGAGGCAAAGTAACCGAAGTAGGTATGGATCAACAAGACGGTCAGCGCCATCAAAACGGCTTGCAGGAATGACCACAACAAGTCGATGGGGTTGAGGAACGTGGTGAAGTAGTGCTGATACAAACCGCTTGACTGACCGAACATGAACACCGTGATGAACTGACTGGCCACGAACGACAAGATGACGGCGATGGAATAGAGCGGGGTCACCGCGAGCATCCCGGCGACGATCCGGGTGCTGACCAGATACGAAACCGGCCGGATAGCCATGGATTCCAGGGCGTCGATTTCTTCGTTGATCCGCATGGCGCCCAGCTGCGCGGTCACGCCGGCGCCGAACGTGGCCGCCAAACCGATGCCTGCGACGATCGGCGCGGCAATCCGCACGTTGATGAAGGCCGATAGGAATCCGGTCAGCGCCTCGATGCCGATATTGCCCAGCGAGCTATAGCCCTGGACGGCCAGCACGCCACCGGCGGCGAGTGTCATGAAGCCGACGATTCCCAGCGTGCCGCCGATCATCGCCAATGTGCCCGCCCCCATGCTGATTTCGGCAATGAGGCGAATAATCTCGCGGCGGTAGTGGGCCGTCGCGAACGGCACCCCGGCCAGCGCCCTGGCGTAGAACAGCGTGTGATCGCCGATCCGACTCAACGTGCTGACGGGCTTCTCAAGCTGCCGCGTCAGACGCGGGTAGGTAGCGCGTAGGGCTATCACGATCTGTCCTTACACCTCCTTCGTCACTACTTGGCCGCTACTTGGCCGAAAATCGGATGCCGATGGCGGTGACAACCACGTTGACGACCATCAGGGACATGAACGCATACACCACGGTTTCGTTGACGGCGTTGCCGACGGCCTTGGCGCCACCGCCGGTGATCGTCAACCCGCGATAGCACGCGACCAATCCGGCAATAAGGCCGAAAAGCGCTGCCTTGACGCAAGAAATGATCACTTCCGGCACGCCGGTGAGCAAGGTGATGCCCGCAGCGAACGCGCCTGGGTTGACGTCTTGAATGAACACCGAGAAGGCGTAGCCACCGACGATGCCGATGATGACGACCAGACTGTTCAGCAACAGGGCCACCAGCCCCGCGGCCAGCATGCGCGGAGTCACCAGGCGCTGCACCGGATTGATGCCGAGCACCTCCATCGCGTCGATCTCTTCTCGGATGGTTCGCGACCCCAAGTCCGCGCACATCGCCGTGGAGCCGGCGCCGGCCACGATCAACACGGTCACCATGGGGCCGATCTGAGTGACGGCACCGAACGCCGCGCCCGCGCCGGAAAGGTCCGCGGCACCGAGTTCCCGCAGCAAGATGTTCAGGGTGAAGCTGACCAGAACGGTGAACGGGATGGCCACCAACAATGTCGGCGCAATCGCGACCCGCGCGATGAACCACGACTGCTCGAGAAACTCACGCCACTGGAACGGGCGCTGGAACAAGAACTTGACCGCGTCCGCCGACATCGCGAACAACCCACCGATCGCCTGTGCCGGCTTGGAGCCGCGCCCCAACATGATCCCGGGTGACCAGCGGTCAGCCCCTTTATTCGCCATGGGAACAACACCCTTTCGGCATTACGAGACTGCCAGTCTTGTTCCGGCGCAAGGCCTGCGGTAGATTCGGCAGAACCGGCGCCCGCGAAGCCGTGCCGCCGATGGCGAAATGCGCAGCGGGCGGCCGCATTTCGGAGTCGACATCCGGTACGACAGCCGCGACCTCGGTCACGCCAGTCCTCCGTTCTGCTGCGGGAGTCGGCGCTGCAAAACGGGTGGCCCCACGTCTTGAAGCGTCCGGAGATTATGACTCATGCGCCGTCCCGGCGGAGCGAAAAAGGCATAACCGTTATCGGACTCCGCAACGCCGGAACGGCGACGCGGCACGGGTGGGTCGCAACAAACATGTTCGGCATCAGGCAAACTCCAGTCCTAGGTGACGGCGCCGGCCGTCTTGAGCTCGATGATGCGGTCCCAATCGAGTCCGAGTTCCATCAGAATTTCGTCGGTCTGCTCAGCGAACCCGGGGGCCGGTCCGGTCTGTGGCGCTGCGACGTCGAACTGTACCGGGTTGGCAACCAATTCGAGCTCACCCGCTCGCACCATGTACTCGTTCGAGCGGATCTGCGCGTCGTCGACGGCTTGCAGGGTGTCCTGCACCGGCGCCCACGGCCCGGACAGCGTCGCGAAGCGTTCGCTCCACTCGGCCAGGGTGCGGGTTGCGATGGCCTTGCTCAAAAGCTCCACCGCTTCCGCCGTGTTGGCGGCAATCTCCTCCACCGTGGCGAAGCGCGGATCGTCGGCCAGCTCCGGCAGGTCGACGTGGCGGCACACGTCAGCCCAGAACTTGGTGGGCTGCATCATCACAAAGGAGATGTAGCGGCCGTCGGACGTCGTGTACAGCCCCACCAACGGATTGTTGGGCGCGCCGTGCACGCCGGGCGGGGGCGCTTCGAGCCGCTGCCCCAGATGCTTGGTCAGCGCGACGGTGTGCCCCATCGACCACAGCCCACTGCCCAGCAGTGACACGTCGACGACGGACGGTTCGCCGGTGCGCTCACGTTTGAGCAGCGCGGCCGCGATGCCGCCGGCGAGGTTGGTTCCCGAGATGGTGTCGCCGTAGGCGGGTCCGGGCGGGGCGATCATCCCCGGCATCCCGGCGGGGGTGATGGTCGCCGCGGTTCCCGCCCGGCACCAGAAGGCGGTCATGTCGTAGCCACCCTTCTCCGCCTCGCCGCCGCGCGGGCCGAGTGCGCTGCCGCGGGCGTAGATGATGTTCGGGTTGACCGTACGAATGTCGTCGACGTCGATGCCGAACTTGTTCCGATGAGCGGGAAGGAAGCTGGTCAGGAACACGTCGGAGCGACGGGCCAGCTCGTAGAGCACTTCCTTGCCCTCGGGCACCGACATGTCCAGCCCGATGCTGCGCTTGCCGCGGTTGGCGTGCTCGATGTTGGGGTTGGGATCGCCTTCGACGCGCAACATCCCGGTCTGGCGCAGCCCGCGCTGCGGGTCGCCGGTCACCGCGTGCTCGACCTTGACCACGTCGGCGCCCCATTCGGCGAGCACCGCGCCCGCCGACGGGACGAACCCGTACATGGCGACTTCCAGCACCCGGATGCCCTCCAGCGGCCTCACGCGCCCGCCCCCTTGGTCGGCACCGCGGGAACGGCGAACGTCTTGCGCTCCAGGAACTCCTCCAACCCGGCCACCCCCATCTCGCGGCCGACGCCCGACTGCTTGAAGCCCCCGAACGGGCTGTCGGCGCCGAAATAGTTGCCGCCGTTGATCGAAAACGATCCGGCCCGGATCCGGCGCGCCACGGCCAGCGCCCGGTCCTGGTCGCGGCTGAACACCGCGCCCGCCAGGCCGTAGATCGAGTTGTTCGCGATGCGCACCGCATCGTCGTCATCGTCGAACGCGATCACCGCGAGCACCGGCCCGAAGACCTCGTCCTGGGCGATCTCGCTGTCGGGATCGACGTTGGTGAGCAGCGTCGGCGCATAGAAATAGCCGGGATCGAGCCGCTTGCCGCCCGTGACCAGGGTTGCCCCGGCGGCGACGGCGCGCTGGACCATGCCGTCGACCTTGTCCCGCTGCCGTTCGTTGATCAGCGGGCCCATGTAGGTCTTGGGGTCGGCCGGGTCGCCGTGGCTCACCTTGGCGAAGTTCTGCGCGATGAGGTCGACGATTTCGTCGTGGTGCGATCGGGGCACCAGGAGCCGCGACGTGAGCGCGCACCCCTGGCCGGCGTGGGTCACCATGCTGAAGGCTGCGAACAGCGCCGCGTTGGCGAAGTCGGCGTCGTCGAGCATGATCGCCGCCGACTTGCCGCCCAGCTCCAAAAAGACGCGCTTGACGGTCTGGCTGGCGGCGGCCATGATCTTGCGCCCGACCTCGGTCGATCCGGTGAAGGTGATGACGTCGACGTCCGGGCTGGTGGTCAGCGCGACCCCGGACACGGGATCCGACGAACTGAGCACGTTGACCACGCCGGCGGGAATGTCGGTGTGGTTGGCGATCAGCTCGCCGAGCGCCAAGGTGACCAGCGGCGTGTCCGGGGCGCCCTTGAGCACGACCGTGCATCCCGCGGCAAGCGCCGGCGCCAGCTTGGCGAGCGCGAGCTGGTTCGGATAGTTGTAGGCGATGATGGCGCCGACCACCCCGGCGGCTTCCTTTTCCACCCAGCGGTGGTGCAGCATGCCCCGCGATTCCCGTTCCCCGAGGTCCTCGGAGAACTGATAGGTGCGCAGCAGGTCCGCGTAGAAGCGCACGATGCCGATCGGCTCGTCGAGCTGCGCGCCCTGGGTCAGCGCGCGGGTGGCGCCGACCTCGGCGATGGTGAGCTCACGCAACTCGTCGGCGTGCTCGACGAGCGCCCGGTGCAGCTGGTCGAGGCAGCGAATGCGCAACTCGACATCGGTGGGCCAGTCGGTGCTGTCGAACGCGCGACGCGCCGCCGCGATCGCCGCTTCGGCCTCCTCGGCGCCGGCGTCCGGCGCGTGCCCGATGACAGCGCCCGTCGCGGGATTGATCGAAGCGAACGTCTTGCCGGCGGCGACGAGGCGGCCGTCGATCAACAGGCGGCGGTCTGCGCCTGACCCCGGGCCCGGCTCAGGCGCGGCTTCCGCGATGGTCGCTGTGGACCCAACGGCGGGTTCTGCCGTGTCCTGGGCAGGCATGCCGGTACCCCCTGGTGTGGTGACGATCACGATAATTTCATTCTCTTCCCCGGCGAATCTTACATTCGAGTTTCGATAATTCAAGAAAGTCTCAGGAATGAGATCGAGGTGCTGACCAGCGGCGCAAACGGCCAGAAGTTGCCCCCGAGCCCCTCTCGACGCAGGCCGAACGCGGTTTCGCGGGCGTGTTGCACGCCACTCCGCGTGGAGAGTAGGGTTCTCATAATTGTAAGGGAGATTCTTTGTGGCTGAAATGGCCCCCGTCAAAGTAGAGGCCTCAAGATGAAGACTGCGGTGGTCACCGGTGGCGGATCCGGCATCGGCCTTGCCGTCGTGCAGCGCCTACGCGCCGACGGCTTGAACGTCGCCACCATCGACCTGCGGCCGTCGGACGCCGAATTCACCTTCACCGCCGACGTGACCGACCGGTCGCAAGTGGACGCCGCGCTCTCGGCGATCCGCGCCCAACTCGGCCCGGTGACGGTGCTGGTCAACGCCGCCGGGCTGGACGGCTTCAAGAAGTTCCACAACATCACCTTCGAGGACTGGCGGCGGGTGATCGACGTCAACCTCAACGGCGTCTTCCACACCGTCCAGGCGGTGCTGCCCGACATGGTCGAGGCCGGCTGGGGACGCATCGTCAATATCTCTTCGTCGAGCACACATTCCGGCGCGCCCTACATGAGCCACTACGTGGCGGCCAAGTCGGCGGTCAACGGCCTCACGAAATCGCTGGCACTCGAATACGGGCCCAAGGGCATCACGGTCAACGCCGTGCCGCCCGGCTTCATCGACACCCCGATGCTGCGCGCCGCCGAGAAGAACGGCTTCCTCGGCGACATCGACGAGACCATCGCCCGCACCCCGGTCCGTCGCATCGGCACACCCGAGGACATCGCCGCGGCGTGCGCGTTTCTGGTGTCCGAGGAAGCCGGCTACATCACCGGTCAGATCTTGGGCGTCAACGGCGGTCGCAACACCTGAGCGGTGGCGATTCGTCGACAGTGCCCGGCAACCAGCATCAGGTGAGAGGAGACAGCCGTGAAGGTTTGGGTGGATTCGCAGCGATGCCAGGGCCATACCCTGTGCGCGATGATCGCTCCGGATTCGTTTCAGCTCAGCGACATCGACGGCAGCTCGTCGGCGATCGACGAAGTGGTGCCCGCCGATCGGGAGGACCAGGTTCGTGAGGCGGCGCAGTCCTGTCCGGAGCAGGCCATCATGATCACCGAAGACTGAGCCGGCACCGAAGTCGTAGAAGCGAAACACTGAGGGAGACAGAGCGTTGAGTGTCGACGACGTCGTCAATGACGGTGACCGGAAGAAGAACCGATACCACTTCGATCGGCATTCTTCCGAGTATCGGTCGCAGTTCAAGGCCATCACCGAAGAGATGCACGCCAAGTGCCCCATGGCCTGGACGGATACCTACGGCGGCCACTGGGTGGCGGCCGGCAGCCACGAGGTCTTCGAGCTGGCGCGCTGCCCGGCGGTCTCCAACGACCACGACATCCACGGCGAACGCCGTGGCTATAAAGGCATTTCGATCCCCACGGCCAGCCGCGTCAGCGCCGTCCGCGGCGGCATCCTGGAGATGGACGACCCCGAGCACCGCACCTACCGGACCGTGCTCAACCCTTATCTGTCCCCGGCCGCGATCAAGCGCTGGGAGCCGTTCATCGACGACGTGACGCGCGCCTGCCTCGACGAGAAGATCGAGGGCGGCAGCATCGACTTCGTCGACGACCTCGCCAACATCGTGCCCGCCGTCTTCACCCTGGCCATGCTCGGCATCCCGCTGAAGAAGTGGAACATGTACAGCGAGCCGGTGCATGCCGCGGTCTACACACCCGAGCACTCCCCCGACATCGAGCGGGTCACCGCGATGCACCGGGAAATGGGACTCGACATGGTCAACAACATGATCGAGATCCGCGCCAACCCGCGGCCAGGAATCGTGAACGGTCTGCTCCAGATGCGCATCGACGGCGAGCCCGCCCCGGAACTGGAGATCCTCGGCAACCTCGGGTTGGTCATCGGCGGTGGCTTCGACACCACGACCGCACTCACCGCGCACTCGCTGGAGTGGCTTTCGGAGCACCCGGAGCAACGGCAGCTGCTCAGCGACGAGCGCAAAACCCTGCTCGACCCGGCGACCGAAGAGTTCCTGCGCTACTTCACCCCGGCACCCGGGGACGGCAGGACCTTCGCCGAAGACACCGAACTCGACGGCACCCGGTTCAAAGAGGGCGAGCGGCTGTGGATTTCGTGGGCGATGGCCAACCGAGACCCCGCGGTGTTCCACGACCCGGACGAGATCATCCTCGACCGTAAGGGTAACCGGCACTTCAGCTTTGGGCTCGGGGTCCACCGATGCATCGGGTCGAATGTGGCACGCACGGTGTTCAAATCCATGCTGACCGCGGTTCTCGACCGGATGCCCGACTACAAGTGCGATCCCGAGGGGACCGTCCATTACGAGACCATCGGTGTCATCCAGGGCATGCGTAAGCTGCCGGCGACCTTCACGCCCGGCCGCAGGATCGGAGCCGGCCTGGACGAGACGCTCGAAAAGCTCCAACGCATTTGCGACGAACAAGAGCTCGCCCGGCCGATCACCGAACGCAAGGAAGCCGCGGTCATCGACTAGGTAGGCCTGGACGGACCAATCGTTGACGGCCGCAATTTTTCCGAGTAGGCCTGTTCAGCGTGACCGCCCCCTATATTTGGGCGCAAGCGCGTGTGCAGAGATGGGAGACGCAACGGTGAAGCGATTCGCAGTGAGCCTTGCGGTTGCCATGACCGCGCTGACCGTCGCGCCGACCGCCCACGCGGACATGCTGTATTCCAACTACAGTGTGAACTCGGACCGGGATCCCGGCCATTTCTGGGTTTGGTCGATCAACCCGTGCTTCCCTAATCAGCCGGGATGCCTGCAGATCTACGCGACTCCGCAGCCCAACGGGCAGGCGACGGTCTACCGGGGAGAGGCCCGCCTGTCCAACGGCCGCTACACCATGGCCGTCGACGTGCCCGATGGTGTGCGCTGCGTGGTCCAGTTCTTTCCCTCGCATGATGTTTACTCGTGGGATGCGGTGACGCTGGCGGGTCAGGTCGACTCGACGTTCGACACCGGTTGCGGTGGCGGACCGGGGGGCACCAACAGTTGGCCGTTCACGCTCGTGCGATTCTAGCCGCGTGAGAGGTACAGGAGTCGGTAAGCACGATGGCTGAGGCCAAAGAACCGCCGCGCGATTCGGCCACGTCGAAAGCCGATGCCAGGGCATTGCTCGAGGAAGCCGAGGCCGAAGCAGCCGAAGCCGAAGCGCTTGCCGCAGCGGCGCGCGCCCGCGCCCGCGCCGCCAGGCTCCGGCGCGAAGCGCTGGACGAAGCCCGAAAAGAGGCCGAGGCAAAGGCCGCCGAGGACAAGGCCGCCGAGGAGAAGGCCGCCGAGGAAGCAACCGACACCGACGGGCCGAAGGCCGACGACGACGTCGCCGACACCGACGAGGCAACCGACGCCGACGAGGCGGAGACCGAGAAAGAAGAAGTCTCCGACGAAACCTCCGAAGACGCGGAACCGGAAACCGAGCCGGCCCGCAGCCGGCGGCGCTTGCGAATGCCGCCGCTGTCCGTGACGTGGAAAGTGGCCGTCATCCTGCTCATCTGCGCCTTCGTCGCGGCCGGCGGATACATGATGTGGAACCGCCATGAAGTCAACGAGCGCAGCCAGCGGATCGCGAACTTCGTCGCGGGAGCCAGACAAGGTGTCGTCAACTTGACTTCCATGGACTGCAATAAGGCCAAGGAGGACGTCCAGCGGGTGATCGACAGCTCGACCGGCCAGTTCCACGACGACTTCCAGGCCCGCGCAAAAGATTTCACGACCGTCGTCGAGCAGTCCAAGGTGGTGACCAAAGGAACCGTGAACGCGGCGGCCGTGCAATCCATCAACGGCGATTTCGCGTTGGTTCTCGTCGCCGCGACGTCGCGCATCACCAACGCCGCGGGCGCCAAAGACGAACCGCGCAATTGGCGGCTCAAGGTGACCGTCAAAAATGACGGCGGGCAATACAAGATGTCCAACGTGGAGTTCATCCCATGAGTGAGGACGAGCCCAGCATCGACACCGCCGACGAGTCTGCCGACCGAACCGAGGGCGGCGAAACAAGTGCCCCACCGGCGCGGCGCAGGGTGAAAGTCGTTCCCGCGATTCTGATTGCGCTGCTGCTGCTTTCCGGTGGTGGGGCGACGTGGCTGTACTTCAAGCAGTACCGGCCCGATAAGCAGACAGACGCCAGCGTCGCGACCGCGGTCGTCAATGCCGCCTCCGACGGAACGGTCGCGCTGCTCTCCTACTCGCCCGACTCTCTCGACAAAGATTTCGCCACCGCCAAGTCGCACCTGTCCGGCGACTTCTTGTCGTACTACAACCAGTTCACCGAGCAGATCGTGGCTCCGGCGGCCAAACAGAAGTCACTGAAGACCACCGCTCGAGTGTTGGGGGCCGCGGTCCAGGAGTTGCATCCGAATTCGGCAGTCGTGCTGGTGCTGGTCGATCAGAGCACCACGAGCAAGGACAACCCAGACCCAGCGATGGCGTCCAGCAGCGTGCTGGTGAGCCTCACCCGGGTCAACGGCAAGTGGCTGATCACCAAATTCGACCCTGTCTAAAAACACGTTAGGTGTCGCCGGGTCGCATCGTCATCGAGTGTGAATCCGCGGCTTTGACTGTGCGCTGAGGGCGACGACACGCCGGTGGCTGCCACCGTGGCTTCACGCTCAAAGCCGTGGCTTCACGCTGCGCGGCGGCCCGTCGCCATGCTGAGCACATGGCCTCCCCACCGCGTTGCCGTGCTTGCCGGCCAGCTGGCAACTCCGGACGTGGTCCGGATCCCGTTGCCCAGCAAGTTCTCTGGACAGGCGCTTTGACACGCGCTAGGCGCGCGGGAGTCCGAGCACCCGCTGGGCGATGATGTTGCGCTGGATTTCCGACGTGCCGCCGGCGATGGTCCCCGAGAAGCTGCGGGCAAAGCGCTCAAACCAACTGGCGAAGTAGTGGTCGAGATTCATGTGCGCATACGGCCCGGTCTGCCCGGGCTGGACGAGCCCGTCGGCGCCCGCGGAGGTCAGCGCCAGTTCCATCCCGCGCAACTCCGCTTCGGAGCCGAGCAGCTTGAGCACCGAGATCGCGGCCACGTCGTCTTCGCCACGGGCGGTGCGGGCCAGGGCGGCCGAGCCCAGCAGGCGCAGCGCCTGCCGGTCCATGATCGTCGTGGCGTACTGGTCGCGCTCGACATCGGTGGTGGGGTGGAAGTCGTCGATCATGTTCTCGAGACGGTCCGCAAAGCCCAGCCACATCATGGTGCGCTCGTGGCCCAACGAACCGTTGGCCACCATCCATCCCTGGTTGAGTTCACCGACCAGGTTTTCCGCCGGCACCCGCACGTCGGTGAAGAACACCTCGTTGAAGTCCAAATCGTCGATCGAGCAGATCGACGGGAAGGGCCTGCGGACGACGCCGGGGGTGTCGGTGGGAATGACCAGCGCGCTGATTCCCTTGTGCTTCGGCGCATCTGGATCCGTCCGCACGAAGGTCAACAAGAAGTCGGCGTCGTGGGCCCCGGAGGTCCACACCTTCTGCCCGTTGACGACGAAGTGATCGCCATCAAGCACCGCGCGGGTGCGTAGCGACGCCAGGTCAGAACCCGCGCTGGGCTCGCTCATCCCCAGCGACGCGGTCATCTCGGCGCGCAGGACGGGCACGGCCCAGCGTTGTTTCTGCTCATCGCTGCCGAACGACAACAGCGATGCCGCAACGATATTGACGCCCTGCGGGTTGAAGCTGTGATAGATGCGGCGGCGGCTCAGTTCCTCCAGGTAGACGAACTGCTGCAGCACGGTCGCGTTGCGGCCACCGTATTCCGGTGGCTGGTTCGGCAACAACCAGCCGTTGTCGAAGAGGAGCCGTTGCCAACGTCGCGCCCACTGCGGCATATGCGACACCGACCGCGGGCGCTCGCTCGTTTCGCTTGCGGGAGGCAGGTTTTCGTCGAGGAAGGCCGCAAACTCGGACCGGAACGCCTCGACGTCGGGATCAAAAGTCAGCTGCACGATATTCCTCGGCGATCCTCGCCCGATGCTCCGCCGCGCCGCCCAGCATGAGTTCGCCCGCCTTCGCGCGCTTGAGCGCGAACTGCAGGTCGTTCTCCCACGTGAATCCCATCGCGCCGTGCAGCTGCAAGCCGTGACGGAAGACCAGCGACTGGCACTCCCCCGCCGACGCCTTGGCCATCGCGGCCGCCAGCCGGCGGCGCGGATCGTCCGCCGCGATCGTCAATGCCGCGAAGTACGCCAACGCCCTCGCCCGTTGCACCGCGACGTGCATGTCGGCGGCCTTGTGCTGCACGGCCTGGAACGAGCCGATCGGCACACCGAACTGCTGGCGGCTACTCACGTGCTCGAGCACCAGGTCGAGGATGCGTTGGCAGGCGCCGACCATGGTGATTGCCATGCCCGTCAACGCAATATGGTGCGCGCGCTCGTCGTCCACGCTGATACGGGCGGTGTCGGGGACCCGGACCTCGCCGAACGACAGGTCGGCCACGTGCAGGACGGGGTCGAAGACCGCCGTGCGGCGGGCCGACACCTGGCTGGACGGCGCGATGAACACGCCCGCGTCGGTCACCACCGCGAGGCGGTCGACGCGATCGCCGTCGAGCACATGGCGCGCGGTGCCGTCCAACACCCAGCCTTCGGCGTCGCGGTATGCCACCACCCCGCCGTACACGGCCGTGCCCGACTCGTGCGGGTCGAAGCGATCCGCCACCAGCGGCGCGAACTGGCTCATCGTCGCCAGGAACGGTGTGGGATCGGTGGCGCGGCCCAGCTCTTCGAGAACGATGGCGAGCTCGACCGTGCTCTCCGGGTCGTTCAGCTCGGTCCAGCCCTGATCCACATAGGACTTCCACAGCGGGCTCGGGTCGACGCCTTCTTCGGCCACGCTGCGCACCAGCGAGGGCGGGCACTGCTTGGTGACGGCATCGCGCACCGTGTCCTGCCACAGTCGCTGATCAGCATCGAACTCCAACAGCATCCGCGCCGCCTCTCGTCGTGACTGTCACGGCGAGAATATCATTCTCGGTTCCGGAAGTAATAATCTCTGAATCCGGGCATGGGTTCACCGAACGGTGCGTGACGAGCCGGATCGCTGAGGCCACCTAGTCGCTGGTCAGCAGCCCGTCGGCGGCTCCATCCCAGCGGTCGAGGTTCACGAACTCGGCAAGCGGACGGCGGCGCAGCGGCCCGTGTTTGCCCTTGGGCCATCCGACCACGATGTGCCCGGCGACCATCCAGCCGTCGGGGATACCGACGGCATCGCGCAGCAGCTGCTCACCGCCGTACGAGGCCCAGCTGGTCATGCAGGCGCCGAGCCCCTGTGCACGAGCGGCGAGCAGAAAGTTCTGCATGGCGGGGAAGATCGAACCGCCCAGCAGCAGTTCCGATGCCGTCGGGTAGTGCGCCTGCGCGAACAGCACCGACGTGAATTCACCGGCGCGGTCGTGCAATTCGTAGGTCGCGCGGTAGGTGCGGGCGCGACGGCTGTTGTCGCCGTCGGCGGGCCGGCTCATTCCGTAGACCGGCTCGATCACCTGCAGTGCGTGGGCGGCGGCCTTGGCCACCACGGCGCGCTGCTCGGGCGACCGCAGCACCACGAAACGCCAGCCCTGGGCATTGGCGCCGGAGGGGGCCCATCGCGCCGCCTCGAGGCACCGCGTCAGGGTCGCGTCGTCCGCCGGTTGGTCGGTGAAGCGCCGGATCGTTCGGGCGGTCGCCATGACTTCCCAGACGTCGGCGCTTGCTCCGGTCATCGCGTCTCCTCCACGTCGAGGTTCGTTTCGCTCGTATTCTTGTTCACCGCAGGCGAATTGGGACGCGGTGACGTTCCGTGGGGAACGACGAGGTGAGCGGGAAGGTCCATGTGAACCTCGACTGTAGACCTCGCGGTTTTGGCGCGGTGCAAGACTGCGCTCAGGCAGTTCGAGCTCAGCGGCAACCACCGCGGCCGCCGCACCCGGAGTGGAGGAGGAAGACATTGGATCGCGAAACCTATGAGCGGGGGCTGCAAATCCGCTCCGAGGTACTGGGGGCGGACTACGTCGAGCGCGCGCTGGCCGGAGCGGACGACTTCACCGGGCCCCTGCAGGATCTCGTCACCGAGTACTGCTGGGGCGCCGTGTGGGGTCGCGACGAACTGCCGCGCAAGACCCGCAGCATGCTCAACCTCGCGATGATCGCAGTGCTCAATCGGCCCAACGAATTGCGGATGCACGTCAAGGCGGCGCTGACCAACGGTGTCACCCGCGAGGAGATTCGCGAGATCTTTCTGCAGGTGGCCATCTACGGCGGCGTGCCGGCCGCGGTCGACAGCTTTCGCATCGCCCGCGAGGCGTTCGCCGAGCTGGACCGGGACTAGGGGCGCATCATGGAGATCGGCTTCATCGGGTTGGGAAACATGGGCTTTCCCATGGCCTGCCGCCTCATTCAGGAAAAGCACGACGTCGTCGCCTTCGACACGCGCAGCACCGCACTCGCGCGCGTCGTGGCGCTGGGGGCACGCCCGGCGTCGTCACCCCACGAGGTCGCCGATCGCGCCGACACGGTGCTGGCCAGCCTGCCCACACCCGGGGTGTCGCTGGAGGTGGCCACCGGCCCGGCGGGCGTGATCGAGGGCGAACGGATCAAGCGCTACGTCGACTTGTCCACGGTCGGTAGCCAAATGGCGATGCGGATCCACGGCCTGCTCGCCGAACGGAACATCGCGCGGATCGACAGCCCGGTCAGCGGAGGTGTGGGCGGCGCGGAGAAGGGGACGCTGGCGCTCATGGTGTCCGGGCCCGGCGGCGAATTCGAGGCCATCCGAACGGTGCTCGACGCCCTCGGCCGGCCCGTGTATGTCGGGGACACCCCCGGTTCGGCGCAGACGATGAAGCTGGCCAACAACATCCTGGCGGCCAACGTCTTGGCCGCGACGGCCGAAGTGGTCGTCATGGGGGTCAAGGCCGGGCTCGACCCGGGCGTGATGATCGAGGTGCTCAACGCGGGGTCGGGCGCGACGAGCGCGAGCCGCGACAAGTTTCCCCGCGCGATCCTGCCGCGCACCTTCGACTACGGCTTTGCCACCGGCCTGATGGTCAAGGATGTGCATCTTTACCTCGACGAGGCCAAGGCGCTCGGCGTGCCCGCCGAGGTCGCGGAGGCGACCGCCCGGCTGTGGGAGGCCGTCGCCCGCGACGAGGGGCCCGATTCCGATTTCACGACGGTGATCAAACCGCTCGAGAGGGCCGCCGGCGTCACGGTGGGCCCGTCCCCGGCCTAGCTCGCGCGGGGGCCACAGCAAGTTTGTGAGGAGTGCGCGCGGCGCGGGCCACGCGGATCGTATCCCTGGACAACCCGGAGAATGGTATTATCCGTAATGAAGAACGACACTTGCTCAGTAACCCGCAAAATGCCCGCTACCAGCTATAACGACTAAACGGAACGCTTACCGAAAACCTATTGATTGAGCGCTCAGCAAAATGTTAGATTGGCTATTCACATGACCTCGCACGGCTCGTTGTTGGCCGCCGGAGCCGAAGGGTGGCTCTCGTGATCACACACGCTGACGGGACAAGCACACCGCTGATCGACGCGAGCGTGCACATCTTCTTCCCGTCCAACAAGGCGCTGCGGAAGACCCTGCGGGAGCCGTTCAAGAGTCGCGGCTTCCCCGATTACGAGATGGACTGGTACGGCGCCCCCGGCGGGGAGTACGCGCCCAACACCGAGGGGCCGGACCGGCAGTACCCCGGGTCGGATCCGGATTTCGTTGCCGCCGAACTCTTTACGAAGCGCGGGGTCGACGTGGCGGTCCTGCATCCGATGGGCCGTGGCATCATGCCGGACCGGCATCTGGGCAGCGCGCTGCACGCCGCGCACAACGAAATGATGGTGTCGAACTGGCTCGAGTCCAGCGAGTTCGGCGAGCGGTTCCGCGGCACCATCCGGGTGAACCCCGACGACATCCCCGGCGCGTTGCGGGAGATCGAGAGATGGCGTTCCCATCCGCGCGTGGTTCAGATCGGCGTCCCGCTGCAGTCCCGCGAGCTGTATGGCAAACCGCAGTTCTGGCCGATCTGGGAAGCCGCGGTCGACGCCGGCCTGCCCGTCGCCGCGCACATCGAGGTGGGGTCGGGCATCGCGTTTGCGCCGACGCCATCAGGGAACACCCGAACCTACGAGCAGTACGTCAGCTTCATGGCGCTGAACTACCTGTATCACCTGATGAACATGATCGCCGAGGGGGTCTTCGAGCGGTTCGACGGCCTCAAGTTCGTGTGGGGCGACGGCGCCGCCGACTTCGTGACGCCGTTCATCTGGCGGATGGACACCTTCGGCCGGCCGCACCTGGAGCAGACGCCGTGGTCCCCGCGGATCCCCAGCGATTATCTGCCCGGCCACGTGTATTTCGTCCAGGGCAGCCTCGACGGCCCCGGCGACGTCGAGTTCGCCGGCGAATGGTTCGGCTTCACCGGCAAGGACGACATGGTGATGTTCGGCTCCAGCTATCCGCACTGGCAGTGCGGCGATATCACGAAGCTGCCCCGCGCCCTGTCCGCCGAGCAGCGCGAGAAGTTGTGCTGGCGAAACGCCGCGCAGCTCTACGGCATAGACATTCCCGCCGGGGTGGGCGCACAGTAGAAGTGGACGCGGGCGGACCGAGAAAGACGAGGAGTTTCAGATGAGTTTGACCCATTCTCAGGAGCGGCTTCCCGCTGCCGAGCGCATCGCCGTCCGGTGCGTCGACTCGGACGTCCACCCGGCACCCAAGCGCGGAGAGCTCCTCCCGTACATCCCCGAGCCCTGGCGCAGTAAGTACTTCCTCACCCGCAACGTGGGTGAGCAGATCTACTACGACGCCCCGGACTACGCGCACTCGTATGCGATGCGGGTGGACTCCTTCCCCGCCAACGGCGAGTTCCCTTGCAGCGACCCGGACTTGGCGTTTCGCCAGCTGATCATGGAGGCCGGCTCCGACATCGCGATCCTGGAACCGGCGGCGTACCCGGCGCGCATTCCCGAAGCGCAACACGCGATGTCGGCCGCGCTCAACGACTGGCAGGCCAATCACTGGCTGGACAGCCACAACAACTGGCACGAGCGCTGGCGCGGTTCGATCTGCCTGGCCATCGAGGAGCCGGAAGAGTCGGTGCGCGAGATCGAGCGCTGGGCCGGACACCCGTACATGGCGCAGATCCTGATCAAGGCCGAGCCGCGGCCGTCATGGGGCCATCCCAAGTACGACCCGATCTGGGCGGCCGCAACCAAGCACGACATCACGGTGAGTTGTCACCTGTCGCGCAGCCACTTCGACGAGCTGCCGATGCCGCCGGTGGGGTACCCCAGCTACAACCACGATTTCATGGTGACCTACTCGCTCCTGGCCGCCAACCAGGTGATGAGCCTGATCTTCGACGGCGTCTTCGATCGGTTCCCGACGCTGCGGATCGTGTTCGTCGAGCACGCGTTCAGCTGGATCCTGCCGTTGATGTGGCGCATGGATGCGATCTACGACGCCCGCAAGTCGTGGGTGGACATCAAGCGCAAGCCCTCGGAATACGTCAAGGACCACATCAAGTTCACCACCCAACCGCTGGACTACCCCGAGGACAAGACCGAGCTGACCCGCGCGCTGGAGTGGATGGAGTGCGAGAAGATCCTGCTCTTCTCCTCGGACTACCCGCACTGGACGTTCGACGACCCGCGCTGGCTGGTCAAGCACCTGCCCAAGCACGCGCGGGACGCGGTGATGTACAAGAACGGCATCGCGACTTACCACCTGCCCGAGACCGTTCCGGTTCTCGAGGGTCAGACCCGGGTGCTCTGAATTGACGACCCAAGAGGAAGGGGCAACCACCAGGCGCCCCGAGCCCCGTCTCGCCCAGGGCCGCGAACATGTAGTCGCCACCGTGGACGAAATCCCGCCGGGCACACACAAACTGGTGCCGATCGGACGTCATGGTGTCGGTGTCTACAACGTCAACGGCACCTTCTACGCCATCGCGAATTACTGCCCCCACCAAGGCGGGCCGCTGTGTTCGGGACGTGCCCGAGGACGCACGATCGTCGACGAGACCGCGCCCGGTGACTCGGTCATGGTGCGCGACCTGGAATACATCTACTGCCCGTGGCACCAATGGGGTTTCGAGCTGGCGACCGGCACCACCGCGGTCAAGCCGGAGTGGAGCATCCGCACCTATCCGGTGCGCGTCGTCGGCCAAGACGTTTTGGTACAGGCCTAACAACAGGAGAATCGGGTGCCTTCTATCGAGATCAACGGGGGAAATGTCGTCTACGAAATCCTCGGTGACTCGGGCGATCTCATTGCCCTGACGCCGGGCGGCCGGTTCAGCAAGGAGATCCCCGGCCTGCGCCCACTGGCCGACGCGCTGGCCGCGGGCGGCTATCGGGTGCTGCTGTGGGACCGCCCCAACTGCGGCGCCTCGGACGTGCAGTTCTACGGGCAGAGCGAGTCCCATATGCGCGCCGAGACGCTGCACAAGCTGGTGACCGGCCTGGGCTTCGAGCGCTGCATTCTCGCCGGAGGCTCTGGCGGGGCGAGGGATTCGATGCTCACCACGATGCTCTACCCCGAGATGGTCACCAAGCTCGTGGTGTGGAACATCGTCGGCGGCATCTACGGCACCTTCGTGCTCGGTTCCTTCTACATCGTTCCCAGCATCCTCGCGGTGCGCGGCACCGGCATGGACGGCGTGGTGAAGGTGCAGGAATGGCGGGAGCGCATCGAGGAGAACCCGGACAACAAGCAGCGATTCCTCGACGTCGACAAAGACGAATTCCTCAAGGTGATGCTGCGCTGGCTCAACGCGTTCGTTTCCAAGCCGGGGCAGACGATTCCCGGCGTCGAGGATGAGATGTTCGACCGGATCAAGGTCCCCACCTTGATCATTCGCGGCGGCGAGAACGACATGGATCACCCCAAGCGGACGTCGCTGGAGGTCAGTTGCTTGATCAAGGGGTCAAAGCTCATTGATCCGCCCTGGCCCGAGGACGCCTGGGAGCGCGCGTCCGAAGACCGCGCCGCCGGCAGGGTGCAGCATTTCAACATGTTCGACACGTGGGTGCAGGCGGCGCCCGCGATCCTGGAATTCCTGGGCTCGTAATGTCCCTACGTCGTCTTTTGTGGTTCCTACCGGGTGCGAATGTGGACCTCGCAATTGAGCGACGCCTCCAGCGCCGTGTGCACACGGCTTTCCGGAATCCGTTCGAGGTCTTTCTCCCGAAGCGTCACGTGCACGATGTCGAAGCCGTCGTCGCCCGGGGTTCGCTCGATGTCACCGGTCAGCCCGAAGGCGGACAGCACCCCGTGTGCGTCGTCGTTGGTCCCCCGGCTGACGAAGGTGATCACGCCCGGGCGCGGGGTCGTGCCGAAAGCTTTGGCGCACACATTGATTGCGGTGTTCTGCGCGGCGGCGCTGTCTTCGGCCGCGATGAGCAATTCGACCTCGCGGCGGCGCACCGGCATCGTGGCGAGGTCGTTTTTGACCACGTCGGCGCCCACCGCGGTCGCGAGCTCGTGGAGAGCTGCCATGCCGACACGTAGTTGTGCGGGTGTGAGCCCGCTTTCCGGGTCGACGTTGACACGCACCACGGCAGTTCGCATGTGTGCAAGCCTAACTAAGACGATGGCAGGCCAGCTTTGAACACCACCCAGTCCGCAACCACCACCGCCGTCCCCGCCGGGTGCTCGCCGCGGCTGCTGTCCGAGCAGGGCGGCCGGGAAGACCTGGCCGCCTATCGGCAGGCCGGCGGCTATCACCCGCTGACCGACACCGATGCGTTGCTGGGCGAGGTGGAGGCCGGCGGACTGGTGGGCCGGGGCGGCGCGGCGTTCCCGCTTGCGGTGAAACTGCGGACGGTGCGCGAGAACGGGCGCCTGATGGTGGACACCGGGGGCCCCGTCGTGGTCGCGAACGGCGAAGAGGGAGAACCGGCGTCGATCAAGGACCGCTGGCTGCTGCGCAACCGTCCGCACCTGGTCTTGGACGGGCTGCGGTTGGCCGCAACGATTGTTGCCGCCGACCGCGCCTACCTCTATGTGTCGGACGCGGAGTCGGCGCACAGCGTCGAGACCGCGCTGGGCGAACTGGGCCCCGACACGCTCGGCGTGCCGATCACCATGCTGGCCGTGCCGGCCGGCTACGTGGCCGGCGAGGAGACCGCGGCCGTCCGCGCGATCAACGGCGGCCCGGCCAAGCCAACGGACAAGCCGCCCCGCCCATTCGAGGCGGGCGTCGACGACCGGCCGACCTTGGTGAGCAACGTCGAGACCTTGGCCAACCTGCCTTACCTGCAGCGGCATGGCTCGGCGGCGTTCCGCGCGCAGGGCACGCCGCTGTCGCCGGGTACCTTCCTGGCCACCATCACCGGGGCCGGGCGACCGCCGGTCCTCTACGAGCTTCCCCACGGCCTGCCGTTCACCGAATTGCTTGCCCTGCACGGCGTTCCGGCCGACCAAGTGCGCGGCGCATTGATGGGCGGCTACTTCGCCGGCCTGCTCAACCGCTCTGTGCTGGAGACGACGCTGGACCACGAGACGATGCGACGGGTCGGCAGCGGGCTGGGCTGCGGCGCGATCTCGGTCATCACGGACGACTGCCCCGTCGCCGTGGCGGCGTCGGTGCTGGCCTATTTCGACCGCGAGAACGCCGGACAGTGCGGCTCGTGCTTCAACGGGACGGCGGCGATGGCCGCGGCGGCCGGTGCCCTACGTGACGGCGCCGCAACCCCAGAGGACGTCGAGCGGCTGCGACGCTGGTCGGTGGTGCTGCGCGGGCGCGGGGCCTGCGCGACCCTGGATGCCGCCACCAACGTGGCCGCCAGCCTGCTCGATCAGTTCCCGGACGAAGTCGGCGCGCACGTCGATGGCGCGTGCCCGGACTGCGCCCGCGGCGCGTTCCACGCCGAGCGCCCCTACGAGGCGGAAGCTGTGAGGCACGCATGAAAATCCGTCTGGACCGCACCATTTGCGACGGCTTCGGCATCTGCGCCAAACACGCGCCAGGATACTTCTCGCTGGACGACTGGGGGTATGCATCCCTGATCGGCGATGGCACGGTCGCCGAAGCGGACCGCGATGCGGTCATGCGGGCGCTGCTGGACTGCCCCGTGCACGCGATCACCGAAATCGGTCAGCGCACCGCTCGCGCCCCCCAGCCGCCACTCGCCGATGCGGAGGATCCGGCGGAAAACCTCAAAACCGAAGAGAACGAAGCCGAATGGGGATTCACCCGTTGAACTTCTGCGGGCCTGAATTTTAGCGACCATGCAACTCACCTTTGACGCCGACGTTGAAACCTTCCGCGCGGAATTCGTCGCCTTTCTCGACGAACATCTGCCGGTGGAGGCCCAGGCCGCGGAGCGCCCCTCGTCGACCTCGCATGTGCCCGAGTGGTCGCGCCGCTGGCAGCGGCTCCAGTTCGACCACGGGTGGCTGCTGCCCGGAAACCCACCCGAATTCGGCGGCCGCAACGCCAACATCCTGCAGCAGTTCGTGCACCGCGAAGAACTCTCGCGGCGCCGGATCTATCACTGCTTCAACCCCCAAGGCGTCGGCATTATCGCCGCGTCGCTGCTGTCCTTCGGGACCGAGGAGCAAAAGCAGCGCTGGGCCGTCCCGATTCTGCGGGCCGACAAGACCGCCTCACTGGGAATGAGTGAACCCGGCGCCGGCTCCGACCTGGCCGGGTTGCGGACGAAGGCCGAGTTGGTGGGCGATCACTTCGTGGTCAACGGGCAGAAGGTATGGACGTCGGGCGCCCATGACGCCGACGTCATCCTGACCTTCGTTCGCACCGACCCAGATGCGCCGCGGCACAAGGGGATCAGCGCCCTGCTCATCCCCACCGAAACCCCCGGGGTTCAGCGCCGCCCCTTCGCCTCGGTCTATGACCCCGACGAGCTGGACTTCAACGAGGTGTTCTTCAACGACGTCCGGGTGCCCGCGGACAACCTGGTCGGCCCGCTCAACGGCGGATGGCGGGTGGCCAACGGGTCGCTCGGCCACGAACGCACCCTGATGTGGATGGCGTTCGCGAACCGGCTCGAGCAACTGCTCGAGGACTACCGGCCGGCCGACGAGTTGAACGCAGACCACTACGCCACCATTGTGATGGACTACTACGCGCTGCGGCTGCTCGGTTCGGCGGCGCTGGGGCGCGCGGCCCGCGGCGACGTCGACGTCGCCGCCTTGTCGGTGCTGAAGGTCTTCGGTTCGGAGGCCGAGCAGAGCGCGCTGCGGCACGCGCTGGACGCGGCCGGCGCCGACGGGTTGCGCGCCAAGGGGCTGACGGCCCCGTACAACCCTTACGCCCCCGACCTTTTCACCGCCGGCTGGTTCGCCCGCTACATCAGCAGCTACGCGGGCACCATCGCCGGTGGCACGTCGGAGATTCAGCGCAACATCATCGCCCAGCGGGTCCTCGGCCTGCCGGCGCGCTGATCACAACTCCGGACACAGCGACGACAGGAAGTCCTGGGTCCGGCGCCGCGAGTCGGCCCGCTCGCCAACATCCTTGCCCAGCGGCACAATTCGCGCCGCCAGGTCGGTCACGCCCGCGTCACGGTAGCGGGACAACCGGGCGAGGATGGCCCGTTCATCGCCGGCCGCCATGGTGTCGCCGACGTCCTCGGCGTCGCCGTGTTCCAGCAGCCGCACGTAGTTCGGCGAGAAATCCGCGTGTCCGAGCACCTCGCTGGCGTAGGCGCGGGCATCGCCGACCTCGTTGGCCGAGCACAGGGCGACAGGAACACCGGCGACGATTCGTGGCGCCTGCCGCCCGGCCCCGGTCGCCGCCGAGGTGATGCGCGGGACGACGTGGTCCGCGATCGCGCGCTCGTCGGCCATCCACAAGATGGTGCCGCCGGCCCGCTCGCCCGCGAGCCGCAGCATCGCCGGTCCCAGCGCCGACAACAAGATGGGCACGCCGTAGGCGTCCGTGACATCCACCGGCGAATGGACGCAATAGCTTTCGTTGTCGACGTCGACGCTGCCCGGTCCCGCGAAGGACGCGTTCAGCACGTCGAGGTAGTCGCCCATCAGGCGCGCCGGGCGGTCGTAGGCCAGCCCCAGTTGACCGTTGACGATCCAATGATGCGACGGACCGATGCCGAGCGTGAACCGCCCGCCGCACGCGATCTGCGTCGTCAAGGCTTGCTGCGCCATGATCATCGGGTGGCGCGTCTGGATCGGCACGACCGCGGTCCCGATCTCGATGCGATCGGTCGCCTGCCCGATGAGCGTCACGGCGGTCATCGCGTCGAGGTAGCCGGGAACCTGGGGAATCCAGAACGCGGCGAAGCCGGCGCTTTCGGCGCCCGTCCCGTCGTCGATCAGCCCGGCCAGCCGGTCCGCCCGCGCGCGCTCCTTGTCGGAGCCAACCATCAAGCCGATGCGCACGCGACCCTCGACTCTCGCCGTCTACGGGACATATCGATCCCATTCATAGGGCACCACCGCGAAAAACGGTGCGGCGAACAAGGGTTCGACGCGGTGATCGGCCCAGCGGTCGGTCAGCACCGGTCGCATCCGCTCCGCGGTGTCGACCGGGTCGTCAGCCAGGAAGCAGTACGTGATCGACTGATTGCCCTGAGCGCTGGCCAGTTTGGCGTCGACCCGGCGCGATAGTGCGGACCAGACACCGGTCACACCGTCGACTTCGAGCAGCGGGTCCGGCGATGCCGACCCGCGTTCGACCAACAGGTACACGCCCCGCGCGGGCAACCATGGCAGGACGTCCGACCCGGCCTTGATCCCGGGCGCCGCCGCCTTGTGCTGCACGTCGTACACGCCGCGCTCCACGGGTGGCAGCAAGGCAAGCTTGCGGCCGGCGTTGCCGAGCGCGGTGGACAATTCGTTGAAATCGTGCAGTCCGGCGACGTCGGTGAAGAAGTAGGTCATCACGTGGTCGACCGCGTTCAACGGCCCCTCGGTGAGCGCGCGTGCGGTGCGGCAGGCCGGCGTGGACACCAGGCGCAACGAGGCGCGCACCGCGGCCAGCCGGTGTTGTTCGGGGCGGTGGTCGAGGGTGTGCCAGCGCAGGTATTCGGCGTCCTTGCCCTCGGGGTGGCGCGTGGCCATGGACACGAACAGGGTGGTGATCCCGCCGTCGCCGGTGGCGAGGACCTCGGGGACCTCGTCCGAGGGTGTGCCGGGTAGATGCATCGCGTTCGTCCTCACCCTCGCGTCGAATCGTGCTGGGGCAGCGCTATTTCGGGATGACGGGCTGCAATCATGCGGCGGAAGCCCTCGCGCCACGGCACCTTCGTGCGGCCGAGCACCTCGTGCATGTGGGTGACGTCCGGCCACAGCGGCGTGTGCGCGTCGGGCGTGTATTCGAAGGTGGGCTCGACACCGATCAGCTCACCCATGAACGTGCAGTAATCCTCGACGCTGACCGTTTCACTGCCGGCCCAGTTCACCACGACCGGCGGCGTCGCGGCCACTTCCATGGCGCGGATGCCGAGTTCCACGTAGTCGTCCTCATAGATCGGGTTGTAGTTGTTCGGCTTGTCGGGATGCAGTCGAATGGGCTTGCCCGCCAGCATCGCATCGAGGCGGTCGGCGGGCGCACCGCCCTGCGGCCCGTACGTCGAACAGATCCGGATGATGGTCAGCGGAATGCGAAAATGCCTGGCGATCCACGTGCAGACCGCCTCTGCCGCAACCTTGGAGAAGCTGTAGTTGGCGCGCAGCGGCACCCCAGGCGGGTCGGCCTCGGTCAATGGGCGCTGTCCCTGGTACGCGTAAATCGAGCCGGTCGAGCACAACACGAATCCCTTGGCGGCGCGGCAGTGATACAGCAATTCGCCCGACATCTGCGCATTGGTTTCGACGCAGCGGCCCCAGTCGTCCGCGCCGGGGTCGACTGCCGCGTGAAAGACGTAGCTGAAATCCTCGGGGAGACCGGAGAACTCGCCGGCGCCGACGTCCAGCGCGACGGGTTTGATGCCGGCCTCGACGAGTTTTCCCCGCGCCGTCGCATCTTTCAGGCGCGCGGCGCCCCACACCTCGTTTCCCGCTGCCACCAGGGCGCGCGCGATGGGAAACGCGATCTTGCCCGTCGCCCCGGTGATCAGGATCTTCTCCGCTACGAGCAACCAGGCCTCCGAATGTTAAGTACTTGATATCGCGCTTGGAGCATAGCGCCCGACGCAATAAGCTGAAACCCGCCAACGTCGGAAAGGCCCCAACAGGAGGCCCACCATGCAGTGGTTTGTTCGTCGTTTGACCACCGGCATCGCGCTCGCCGTCGCGGCGATGGCGGTCGGGGTGATCGCGACTCCGGCGATCGCCTCCGCGGAGTGCGATCGCAACATGTCGTGGAATCGGACGACCGAAGAGTGCAAACCGCCGCCGCCACTGCCGGACTGGTACACCGCTCCGCCGGACTACGCGCCGGAGTTTGCGGCGCAGGACGTGCCACCGCCGCCTCCGCCGCGGCCATGGTGGTCACCGAACGAACCGATGTGGAATGCCGGCTTTCACCAATGGGGTACCTATTTCACCGGCACCTGGGTCCCGTACTGACGGCACCGGTGCGATACGTGCGGTCTAGATCGTGCCTGCGCGCAAGTGATAACGTGATTCTCCGATTCGTATAACGGCCCTACCGAATTGGTCGTGCGACGCACCGGAGGTGACGTGTCAGCAGCACCCGGCCGACCATTGCCCCTGGTCACGCCCGAGAACGAGTTCTTCTGGACCTCGGGTGCCGACGGAAAGCTACGGCTGCAGGAATGCAAGAGCTGCGAATCGCTGATCCACCCGCCCGCGCCGGTATGCCGGTACTGCCGCTCATTGGATGTCGGGGTCCGGGCCGTCTCGGGCAGGGCGACCCTCGCGGGATTCACCATCAACCGCCGGTTCAGCCTGCCCGGCTTGCCGGCGCCGTACGTGATCGCCCAGGTCGCGATCGATGAAGACCCCCGGGTTCGGCTGACCACCAACATTGTGGAATGCGATCCCGACGAGCTCGAACTCGGCCAACAGGTCGAGGTCGTGTTCGAGCAGGCCGAGGACGTGTGGTTTCCGCTGTTCCGGCCCGTCTCCGGCGCCGAGCCCGGCCGGCTGCCGGTCGACGAGATCGCGCCCGAGCGCTTCGGCGAATACGTCCGGCCCATGCTCACCACGGAGAAGTTCGAAGACAAGGTCGCGCTCACCGGAATCGGCATGTCGCCCATCGGGCGTCGGCTGATGCAGCCGCCGCTGGCGCTGACCGTGCAGGCCTGTGAGGCGGCGATCGCCGACGCCGGCCTGACGTTCGCCGACATCGACGGCCTGTCCACCTACCCCGGCGCGATCAACGTCGGCGGCTTCGGGGAGGGCGGCGTCACCGCCCTGGAGGCCGCGTTGGGCATCCGGCCGACATGGCACAACGGCGCCATGGAGACGTTCGGCCCGGGTGGCTCGGTGATCGCCGCGATGCTCGCCGTCGCGTGCGGGTTGGCGCGTCACGTGCTGTGCTTCCGGACGCTGTGGGAAGCCACCCACGGTGAGCTGATGAAGCAGGGCAAGATCGCCCCGTCCATGGGCCGAATGTCGGGCTGGCAGATGCCATTCGGCGCGACCTCTGCGGCACACACCCTGGCGATGAACGCGCAGCGGCATTTTCAGCGTTACGGCACCACCAAGGAGACGCTGGGCTGGATCGCGTTGAACCAGCGAGCCAACGCCGAACTCAACCCGACCGCGATCTACCGCTCCCCGATCACGATGGAGGACTACCTCGACGCGCGGCCGATCACTACTCCCTTCGGCCTCTACGACTGCGACGTGCCGTGCGACGGCGCGATCGCCGTCATCGTCTCCGCCGCCGACGCCGCCCGCGACCTGGCCAAGCCGCCCGTGCTCGTGGAGGCCGTGGGAACCCAGATCGTCGAGCGAATCGACTGGGACCAAAGCACTCTCACGCACGAACCGCAGGTATTGGGCCAGGCGGCGCACGTCTGGACGCGGACCTCGCTGCGTCCCGCCGACGTGGACGTGGCCGAGCTGTATGACGGGTTCACCATGAACTGCCTGTCCTGGATCGAGGCGCTCGGATTCTGCGGGATCGGTGAGGCCAAGGAATTCCTGGACGGCGGCAAGAACATCGCCCGCGACGGCCAGCTTCCGCTCAACACGCACGGCGGCCAGCTTTCGCACGGCCGCACCCACGGCATGGGTCTGCTGCATGAGGCCGTCACCCAGCTGCGCGGGGAAGGTGGTGACCGGCAGGTCGCCGATGCCCGCGTCGGCGTCGTCAGCAGCGGCGGCCTCACTCCCAGCGGCGTGATCCTGCTGCGAGCGGACCGGTGAGTCCCGCCGCGCCGGCGACGATGCAGAGCGAAGCGATGAGGAGGAGCGGCGCGATGGGCACCGCCGGCGACGATGCAAAGCGAAGCGATGAGGAGGAGCGGCGCGATGGGCACCGCCGGCGACGATGCAGAGCGAAGCGACGAGGAGGAGCGGCGCATGAGTGCCCGCCGGCGACGATGCAGAGCGAAGCGATGAGGAGGAGCGGCGCATGAGTGCCCAGCCCCGCCCTCGACTCGTCATCGTCGACGGGGTGCCGATGTCGGCCATTGTCGCCGAAGCCGCCGACCCGAAGGCCGTGATCGTGGCCATCCACGGCGGCGGCACCACCGCCGTCTACTTCGATTGCCCCGGCCACCCGTCGTCCTCACTGTTACGCAGCGGCGCCGCAGCGGGATTCACCGTCGTCGCGCTCGACCGGCCCGGCTATGGCAGCTCGGCCCCCTATCCGGAGGCGATGGCGCGGCCCGAGCAACGAGTCGACCTCGCGTACGGGGCGGTGGATCGCATCCTCGCGCAGAAGCCGCGCGGCGCCGGGCTGTTTCTGATGGGCCATTCGGGCGGCTGCGAACTCGTCATGCGGATGGCGGCCGACGGGCGCGGCGCGGATCTGCTCGGGATCGAATTGGCCGGGACCGGCCGGCACTATCACCCCGCGGCCCGCGACATCCTGAAGACGGCGACGCGCGAACGTCGTCCCGCGGGACTGCGTGACCTGTTGTGGCAGCCCGAAAGCCTTTATCCGCCCGAGGTTCTCAACGGCGCGACGGTCTCCCCGAGCGCCCCGTCCTACGAGGACCAGATGGTGTCGAACTGGGCGCGCCAGGATTTCCCGGCGCTCGCCCCCGCCATACGCGTGCCGGTGCGGTTCAGCATCGCCGAGCACGAAAAGGTGTGGCAGAACGACACTTCGGCGATGGACGAGATTGCGGAGCTGTTCTCCACGACACCGCGGTTCAGCGTTCATCGGCAACCCGATGCGGGACACAACATCAGCCTCGGGCACACGGCGCCCGCTTACCACGCCACGGTTCTGGCGTTCGCGGACGAATGCGTGAGGGCCCGGTCGGATTCGTCCGACTCGCCGAACGTGACAGCACAGTCACCGTCGGGCCCGAACGTGACTGAGGTGTCACGGTCGGCCGATGACGAAGCCGATTTGGAGGCCGGTTGATGCGCGTCGGGTTCATCGGGTTGGGCAGTCAGGGCGGGCCCATGGCGCGGCGCATCGCCGAGGGCGGCTACGCCACCACGCTGTGGGCGCGCCGGCCCGCGACGCTCGAGGCGTTCGCCGACACCCCGGCCCAGATCGCCGGTTCGCCGGCCGAACTCGCCGCGGCCAGTGACCTGGTCTGCCTCTGTGTCGTCGGCGACGCCGACATCGACGAACTCACCGGCGGCGAAGGCGGATTGCTCTCGGCGATGAAGCCGGGCGGCATCATCGCGGTGCACAGCACGGTGCACCCCGAGACGTGCCGAGAACTGGCGAAGCGGGCTGGGTCGGTCGGTGTTTCGATCGTCGATGCGCCGGTGAGCGGGGGCGGCGGAGCGGCGGCGGAAGGCCGCCTGCTGGTGATGGCCGGCGGTGACACCGAGGCCGTCGAGCGCTGCCGCCCGGTCTTCGAAACCTATGCCGATCCGGTGGTTCATCTGGGCGAGCTGGGTTCGGGGCAGACCACCAAGCTGCTCAACAACTTGCTGTTCACCGCCAACCTCGCCACGGCGGCGACGGCCTTGTCGCTGGCGGACGCGCTGGGTGTCACCCCGGAGCGTCTCACCGAGGTCGTCTCCCGCAGCAGTGGAAACAGCTTTGCGCTCAATGCTCTTGGCGGCATCGGCGGGCTGGATCGGCTGGCCGGTGTCGCCGGGGGGCTGCTGCAGAAGGACGTCCGGCTGGTCGTCGACCTTGCCGACCAGGCCGGGGCCGACGGCGGCGCCGTGCTCGCGGCGGCCGATGCGGCACTGACGCTGATGGAGCACCCCCGTTGAGGGTCGGATTCGTCGGCGCGGGGCGGATGGGTGGCCCCATGGTCGGTCGTCTGGTCGCGGCCGGTCACGACGTCCACGCCCTGGGCCGCACCGCCGAAAAGCGCCGCGAGCTCGAGCAACTGGGCGCGCGCGTCGTCGCGGAGGCCGCCGACGTCGGCGCGCACGCCGACGTGGTGGTGCTCTGCGTGTTCACCGACGAACAGGTGCGCCGCGTGTGCCTGGACGGCGGATTGCTACCGGCCATGCCGTCGGGATCGACGCTGGTGGTGCACACCACCGTCAGCCCCAACACCATCGAGGCCATCGCCGCGCGCGCCGATCACGTCGACGTCGTCGACGCCGCGGTCAGCGGTGGCCCGCACGACATCGCGACCGGCCGGCTCACCCTGTTCGTGGGCGGGGCCGAGCCAGCGGTGGACCGGGTACGACCGCTGCTGGGTTGCTACGGCGATCCGGTCCTGCACGTCGGGCCCGCCGGCGCCGGCCAGAAGGTGAAGCTGGTCAACAACGCCCTCTTCGCCGCACAGATCGGGCTGCTCGCGGAGGCCATCCGGCTGGGCGAACGCCTCGGCGTGCCCGAATCGACGTTGCTGAGCGCCCTGGGCCATGGCAGCGCGACCAGTCGCGTGCTGGACCTCGTCGCGGCGGGCGGGTCCGTCGCGGAGTTCATCGAGGTAACCGGCGACTTCGTCGGCAAGGACGTGGCCGTGGTGCGCGATGTCGCGGCGGAACTGGGCAGCGACCTGGGCGCGCTGGATGACGTCATCACGGCGATCGACACCGCGAAGATGGTTTGAGATGCCAGCGTTTTGGTCTTTCCGGTTCGTCACGAAGGTATTACCGTTAGCGTTACAGTCGGGGACTCCGCTGTAAAGGTTTCAGCCCGACCTCGCCGCTGAGGAGGATTCAGTGACAAAAGCGAAAGTCGTCTTCGATCCATACTCCGAGGACTACTTCAACAACCCGTACGACATCTACCGGCGGATGCGCGAGGACGCGCCCCTGTATTACGACGAAAAAGAGGACTTCTACGCGTTGACCCGCCATGAAGACGTGGCGGCCGCGTTCAAAGACTTCGAGACGTACTCGTCGGCACGCGGCTGCGACCTGGCGATGGTGCGGCGGGGCATTGCCCCCGAGCAGAAGTCGATCATCTTCATGGACCCACCAGAGCACCGCCACATGCGCAGCCTGCTCAACAAGGCGTTCACCCCCCGGGCGATCCAATCGCAGCGCGAGACGATCATCGAGGTGATCGACAAGTATCTGGGCGCGGTCGACCCCGACAACTTCGACGTCGTGCAGGACTTCTCCGGGCCGTTCCCGGTGGAGGTCATCACCCGGATGGCCGGTGTGCCCGAGGAATACCGCCAGCAGGTCCGGCACTGGATCGACACCAGCCTGCACCACGAGCCGGGCCAGATCGAGGTCAGCGAGGCCGGCGTGCAGGCCAACATCGA
The DNA here is from genome assembly GCF_035666375.1 of Mycobacterium sp. 5-140-3-2. NCBI lineage: Bacteria > Bacillati > Actinomycetota > Actinomycetes > Mycobacteriales > Mycobacteriaceae > Mycobacterium > Mycobacterium sp. 5-140-3-2. Next base: position 768,575 of record NZ_CP142025.1, on the reverse strand, counting down.
CACGGCGATGTACTACTTCAGCCTGGTCCAGGAACGGCGCCAGGAGCCGCAGGACGACATGATCAGCCGGCTGATCGCCGCCGAGATTCCCGGCGAAGGCGGGCAGCTGCGCAAGCTCGACGACATCGAGATCTGCGGGTTCGCAACCCTTCTGGGCGGCGCGGGCGCGGAGACCGTCACCAAACTGATGGGCAACGCCGCGGTGATCTTCGCCAATCACCCCGACCAGTGGCAGAAGCTGCAGGAGGACCGCGACAAGATCCCCGGGGCGGTCGAAGAACTCCTGCGCTACGAGGGGCCGGTGCAATACAACGTCCGCTACACCCTCAAAGAGGCCCACGTCAGCGGCGGCGTCATTCCGGCGGGCAAACCCGTGTTCCTGTGCGGAGCCGCGGCCAACCGCGACCCGGATGCCTTCACCAACGCCGACACGTTCGACATCGAGCGCGATCACACCGAGGCGCAGCACCTCGGACTCGGGTACGGCATCCACAGTTGCCTGGGCGCCGCGTTGGCCCGCCTGGAGAGCAGGATCGCGCTGGAGCGGCTGCTCGACTTCATGCCGCGCTACGAGGTCGACTTGGCCGGGTGCAAACGGGTGACCATGCAAAACGTGGCGGGCTGGAAGAACGTGCCCGTCAAGGTGCTTCGTTAAAAGGGGGCCACGATGACGAAGAAGATCGAAGTCGACTGGGGACTCTGCGAGAGCAACGGTGTCTGCATGGGCATCAACCCGGACATCTTCGAGCTCGGCGACGACGACATGCTGACCGTCCACCAAGAGGAAGTCACCCCGGAGAACGAGGCGGACGTGCGCGAGGCCGTCCGTCAATGCCCTCGGCAGGCAATCTCCATCGTCGGTGAGTAGCGATCAGAATCCGGAGAGGATGACCGCGTTGCAGTCGGCGGCCTGCTGGCGCAGTTTCGCTGCCTTTTGGTAGCCCTCGGATTCGTACCAGGCCCGGGCGGCATCCACCGATTCGAATTCCAGGACGACGGTCTGGTCGCCGTGCCAGTCACCCTCAATGACTTTGGGCGCGGTGTCCACCGCGAGAATGGTGGCCCCGCTCATCGCCGATCCGGCCGCCTGGGCGTACGCCTTCATGCCCTCCGGATCCTTGATCGCCTCGGTCAGGATGACATAACCTTTTGCCACGCCGAATCTCCTTGCCTGCCTGTGGATTAGTTACTTCTCGCTGATCGCCTGCTCGGGACAACACTGGATGGCTTCCCGGGCGTCGGCCTCCAATTCCGTTGGGACGTCGGAATCTATCGCTTCGGCGTAGCCGTCGTCGGTCAGGCTGAACACGTCGGGACACAGCGTCAAGCACATCCCATGACCGCGGCACCGCTGATCGTCCACCCAGACCTTCATGCGAGCGTGAACTCCAGGTGCAGTTCGGTCAGACCGCGCAGGATATACGTCGGAACATATTGGTAGCGACGGTTATTCGCCGGGCCGTGCTTGTCCTCGTTGATCCTGATGTCGGTCGTGCGGTCGAGCAGCCGCTCGAGCGCCACCCGCGTTTCGGCCCGCGCCAGCGGCGCGCCCGGGCAGCTGTGAATTCCGCGGCCGAAGGAGATGTGCTGTCGGGCGTTCTTGCGGGCCGGGTCGAACGTGGCGGGGTCCTCGAAGCGACGCGGGTCGCGGTTGGCGGCCGCCTGCACGATCATCACGGTGCTACCCGCGGGCAGGTCGACCCCACCGACATTGGCCGGCACCCGGTTCATCCGGAAGTCGCCCTTGACCGGGCTCTCGTGGCGCAGGGACTCTTCGATGAAGTTGGGGATCAGGCTGCGGTCCTTGCGCAACTGCGCCTGGACGTCGGGCCGCTCCCCCAGCGTCTGCAGCGCGGCACCGAGCAGCCGCACGGTGGTCTCCTGGCCCGCCGAGAAGACGTTGGCCGCCACGCGCGCCACGTCCTCGACCTCGGGGATCGAGCCGTCGGGGAAGGTGGCGGTCGCCAGGCCGGTCAGCACGTCGTCGCGGGGCTCGCGGCGACGGTCCCGCACGTAGTCGGAGAACAGGCCGTAGAGGAATTCCAGCGGGCTGTGGGCCAGCGATTCCTTGCCGGTGCCGCCGACGCCGCCACCCGAGTGCTCGCGGATGCCCTTGACGAATTTGTCGCGGTCTTCCATGGGCACGCCCAGCAGGTCGGCGATCACCAACAGCGTGAAGGGGCCGGCGAAGCCCTTGATCCATTCGCCGTGACCGGGCGCCAGGAACTCGTCGAGCGCCTGGTCGGCCAGCGCCCACATCGCGTCCTCGTTCTCCTTGAGGCGCTTGGGGGTGATCAGCCGCATCAGCAGGGAGCGGTGGTTGGTGTGGGTCGGCGGGTCGAGCGTGGGCAGCTGGTCGCTGAAGGGCAGTTCGTCGCGGTGCCGCTCGATGAGCTCGGTGACGTCGTCGCCCTCGAGCGGCACCGGAAAGCCGGGGAACGGCCCGGTCACGGAGATGCACGACGACCACGTCTCGGCGTCGTTGAGCACCGCGCACGCCTCGTCCCAGCCGGTGATCATCGTGACGTCGTGATGGCTTTCCCGCGTGACGGGGCACCGCTGGCGCAGCGCCTCGTAGTAGGGGTACGGGTCCGCGATGAGCTCGCTGCCGCGGAAGAAGTCCAACTCGGAGAATTCCTTCGTCATCTCCTGCTCCTTGAATCTCGGCTAGTGAGAACGTGCCTCTCGCAGATGAGCATTACATTTCCATAGGGCGCGGTGGTCGTCAACGCGGGGTCCCGTCCGCGCGCCGAGACGGGCGGCACGTCGAGCCGTCGTGCGGGCCCCGGCACGCCGAATCAGCTGGCGGGCACCAGATCGGCGGCGACCGACGGCCACGCCAAAAGACCGCTCCGAAAGGTCTCGACGTGCCCCACGGGAAGCTGCGGGGCACCCGCGGCATTCGACGCGGCCGCCAGGGCCTGCGCCTTGAACGTCTGGGCGGCCATGCTCAGCTGGTGTTGCACCAGTCCGACGCTTTCGTCGAGTTCGGACGGCCAGTTCTCCCCCCACAGCGTGACCTCGGTGACGCCGTGATCGAGGGCCTGCAGCACGCCCTGACGCACCCGCGGATCGCAGCCGAACAGGTCGGCCGCGGCGGCCAGGGCCTGCGGTCGGGGACGCGACTGCACCGACGTCAGGGCGTCCTCGAGGTCGAGCACCCGGGCGCCGACGATCTGCAAGGGCCGGACGTCGGGGTGGTCCGCGACCAGCACGGTGACGTCCCATCCCGCCATCGACCGGTCGAAGATCCAGCCGCCGGCGAAGCGCACCACGTCGATGACGGTGGCGGCGACGACGTCGAGCCGGTATCTCATGGCGTCGCGGGTTTCTTCGTGGGCGCGAAGTCCCGCGCCAGTGTCTCGGCGTACTGCTTGAACACCTCGGGGAGCGGTATCGAAGGATCGAGCAACCATGTGGTTTCCATTCCGTGGACGAAGGCGAGGATTTCCACTGCCTTGACGGCGGGGTCGATGTCGTCGCGGTACCGGCCATCGGCCTGACCGCGACGGATGAGATCGGCGACGATGTCGGTCGCGGCGCGGTGCCGGGCCAGCATCCGGTCGTGCAGCGGCGCCTCGGGGAGGATGTTCTCCACCAGGAGCACCGTGAAGGTGCCCACCAGCTCGGGGGCGCGGTGGAACCGGTCGGCGACCTGGGTGATCTGGTCGAACAGGTCGCCGGTTCGGTCGGCGTGGGTGTCGTCGTCGAGGTCGCGCGCATCGAGCACGGCGTGCAGCAGCTGCTCCTTCGATTCGAAGTGATGCAGCAGGCCCGCGGGGGTCACCCCGGCCTCGCCGGCGATCTGCGCGAGCGTCGTGCTGCGCCAGCCGTTACGGGTCAGGAGGCGTTGGGCGACGTCGAGGATCCGCTGTTTGCGGTCCTCCCCCTTGGCGAGAAGCGTGTCGTAGCGCCGTGCGACGGCCAACTGGACTCCCTGGAGCAAACGGGTGCGATTGGCGGCTGAACCAACCTAGTGAACACACAGTAGGTTAGTTGGGCCGCTGTGACAAGGGTCACCGGGGTGTCTTTTTCGTGAGCCGGGTCGCCGCTAGCCGACGAGCTCGACCAGCGTCGCGTTGGCGGTCCCGCCGCCCTCGCACATGGTCTGCAGCCCGTACCGAATCCCGTTGTCGCGCATGTGATGCGTCATGCGGGTCATCAGCACGGCTCCCGAAGCGCCCAGCGGGTGCCCCAGCGCGATCGCGCCGCCCAGCGGATTCATCCGGGCTGGGTCCGCCCCGGTTTCCGCCAGCCACGCCAGCGGGACCGGCGCGAACGCCTCGTTGACCTCGAACACACCGACGTCGGACAGCGCGACGCCGGCCTTGCTCAGCACCTTCTCGGTCGCGGGAATGGGGCCGGTGAGCATGAGCACCGGGTCCGCCCCGGTGACCGCGCCCGCCACGTACCGCACAATCGGGGTCAGACCCAGTTCGACGGCCATCTCGGCGGTGGTCACCAGCAACGCGGCCGCACCGTCGGAGATCTGCGAGGAATTGCCGGCATGGATCACGCCGTCCTCGGTGAAGGCCGGCTTGAGCGCGGCGAGCTTCTCCGCGCTGCTTCCGCGCCGCACCCCCTCGTCGGCGGCCACGACGTTGTTCTCGGCGCCGTCGACGAACACCGGCACGATCTGGTCGGTGAACGCGCCGCCGTCCTGGGCCGCGGCCGCCCGCTCGTGGGACTCGGCGCTGTACTCGTCGAGGCGGGTGCGGGAGAAGCCCCACTTTTTGGCGATCATCTCCGCCGAGAGGCCTTGGTTGAAGGAGAAATCGTCATAGCGGGCAAGCACTTTCGGGCCATAAGGCATGCCCGAGGCGCGCGCCGAGCCGAGGGGGACGCGGCTCATGACCTCGACACCGCCGGCCACCACGACATCCTGCTGGCCCGACATCACCGCCTGCACGGCGAAGTCCAGCGCCTGCTGGCTGGAGCCGCAGGCGCGGTTGACGGTGGTCCCGGGGATGCTTTCCGGCCAGCCGGCGGCCAGCACCGCGTAGCGGCCGATGTTGCTGGACTGGTCGCCCACCTGGGAGACACAGCCCCACACCACGTCGTCGATGATCTCGGGCCCGATGCCGGTGCGTTCGGCGAGTTCGTTGAGGACGATCGCGGACAGGTCGGCGGCGTGCATGCCCGCAAGTGCGCCGTTACGCTTCCCGACCGGGGTGCGCACGGCCTCGACGATGACTGTTTCACGCATATCTCTACTCCGATTGTTTCTCGCCCGAATCCGGTTCCACCCCGGATTTTGTTAGGGCCCATCGACCAGTAAACGACGGCTCCCGCCGCTGCGCGAAAGCGGCATAGGCCGCCGCGGTGTCCGCGGTGGCGAAGTTGACTCCCTGCGCGCGGGCCTCGCTGGCCAGCGCGTCGCGCAAGGTGCGGTCGGCGCCCTCGTTCAGCAGCGCCTTGGTGTGGGCGAGCGCGATCGGGGGGCCGGCGGCCAGCCGATCGGCGAGATCCGTGACGAAGGCGTCGATCTCCGCGGCCGACACCACCCAGGTCACCAGGTTCAGCGCGCACGCCTCCTCGGCATCGATCGTGTCCGCGAGCAATGCGAGGCGCTTCGCCTGTTGCAGGCCAACGATTTTGGGCAGCAGCCAGGAGCCACCGAGGTCGATCGACAGACCACGCTTCGAAAAGATCTGACAGAACGTCGATTCCGGGGTCGCGACCACCAGGTCGCAGCCCAGCGCGAGATTCCAACCGGCCCCGACGGCCACACCGGTCACCTTGGCGATCGTCGGAATCGATAGCTCGTGCAACGCCAGCGCCACGTCGGTCAGGCGCTGCAACTTGTATTTCGGATGGATGTCATCGGGCACCGAGATGTCGGCCCCCGAGCAGAAGCTGCCCCCGGAACCGGTGAGCACGAGCGTGCGCACGCCAGGATCGTGACCGGCGGCGTCGAGCGCGTCGCGCAGGGCGACCCACAATTGCGGGTTGATCGCGTTCTTGCGCCGTGGCCGGTTGAGGGTGAATGTGCGCACGCCGTCGCGGTCTTGCGACAGCAACAACGGTTCGTCGTTCGTGGTCATCGGTGTCGAACGCGCGTCACATCACCACGCCGCCGTCAACCGGCGGCAGCCGACCGGCATCAGTAGCTCCTCGGCAGCTTCAAAACGTTGGCTCCCAGGAAATTCAGGATCATCTCCTGGCTGACCGGCGCGATCTTCATCAGCCGGGCCTCACGGAAGTAGCGGGTGATGTGGTACTCCTCGGCGTAACCCATGCCGCCGTGGGTTTGCAGCGCGCGGTCCGCGGCGGTGAAGCCGGCATCGGCGCACAGGTACTTGGCCGTATTGGCCTCGCGCCCACAGGGTTTGCCGTTGTCGTACAGCCAGGTGGCCTTGCGCAGCATCAGCTCGGCGGCATCGAGCCGGGCCAGGGAATCGGCGAGCGGGAACTGCAGGCCCTGGTTCATCCCGATCGGCCGGCCGAAGACCTCGCGCTCGTTGCCGTATTTCACCGCCTTCTCGAGCGCCACCCGGCCGATACCGAGGGCCTCGGCGGCGATCAGCATCCGCTCCGGGTTCAAGCCATCGAGGATGTACTGAAATCCCTTGCCCTCCTCACCCACCCGGTCCTCGACCGGCACCTCGAGGTTGTCGATGAACAGCTCGTTGGAGCTGACGGCGTTGCGGCCCATCTTGCGGATCGGACGGATGTCGACCCGGCTCCGGTCGAGGTCGGTGAGGAACAGCGTCATCCCGTCGGTCTTCTTGGTGACCTCGTCATAGCTTTGGGTCCGGGTCAGCAACAGGATCTTGTCGGATTCCATCGCTTTGGAGATCCACACCTTGCGACCGTTGACGATATAGCGATCGCCATCGCGCTTGGCGAACGTGGTGATGCGGGAAGTATCAAGCCCCGCACCGGGTTCGGTCACGCCGAAGCACACGTGTACCTCTCCGGTCGCGACCGCGGGCAGCGTCCGGGCCTTGAGGTCATCGGAGCCGTGCACCACCACGGGCTGCATGCCGAAGATGGACAGGTGGATCGAGCTGGCGGCGTTCATGGCGCCGCCGGACTTGGCGACTTCCTCGAGCAGGATGGTCGCTTCGGTGATCCCGAGGCCGTGGCCGCCGTATTCGGTGGGGATGGTCATTCCCAGCCAGCCGCCATCGGCGATGGCGCGGTAGAACTCGGTCGGGAATTCGTGCGCCTGGTCCTTTTCCATCCAGTACTGGTCGTCGAACTTGCGCGCCAACTCCGCGACCGACCGACGTATCAGTTCCTGGTCCTCGGTCAATTCAAAGTTCATTCCACCCACTGGTGGCACTCCTCGTCCTCAGCGCGAGAAGACGCAGAATCGCACGAATTCCGCCCGAACAGTGCGATTCTGCGTCCGCTCGCCAGGTCAGTCCTTGTTGCCGGAAAGGGCTTTGGCGTTGGCCGCGAAATCCGCGAAGGACGAGCCGCCTCGGCTGTCCTTATCGTGGCCCTGGGCCTTGATTGACACGTCGTGCCCCTCGGCGGCTTTGCGCAACGCACCGACGGTCGCCTGCTCCCGCGAAATGTGGGTGAACGGGTCGAACGAGTACCAGCGCATGGCGTTCTCGTAGGTCATCTTGTTGATCTCGTCGTCGGGAACGTTGTTGAGGGACAAGACATCCCACAGCTCTTCGGGCGCACCCGGCCACATCGAGTCGCTGTGCGGGTAGTCGGCCTCCCAGCAGATGTTGTCGATGCCGATCATGTTGCGCAGCGCCACGCCGACCTTGTCGCTGATGAAGCAGGTCAGGAAGTGGTCGCGGAACACCTCGCTGGGCAGCTTGCCCTTGAAGTCCTGGTGCGTCCAGGCGGAGTGCATCTCGAAGGTGCGGTCCGCGCGCTCCAGGAAGTAGGGAATCCAGCCCGTTCCGCCCTCGGACAGCGCGATCTTGAGGTCCGGGTATTCCTTGATCGGCCTGGACCACAGCAGGTCGGCGGCGGCCTGCACGATGTTCATCGGCTGCAGCGTGATCATCACGTCCATCGGCGCGTCCGGCGCGGTGATGGCCAGCCGCCCTGAGGAACCGATGTGCACGTTCATCACGGTGTCCGTGTCCACCAAGGCTTTCCACAGGGGGTTCCAGTATTCGTCATGGAAGCTGGGATAGCCCATCGCGGCGGGGTTCTCGGTGAAGGTCAGCGCGTGCACACCCTTCTTGGACACCCGGCGCACCTCGGCGGCGCACGCCTCGGCGTCCCAGATGACCGGTATCGCCATCGGGATGAACCGCGCCGGGTAGGCGCCGCACCACTCGTCGATGTGCCAGTCGTTGTAGGCCTGCACCAGCGCGATCGAGAAGTCGTTGTCGTCGGTGGCGAACAGGCGCCCGGCAAAGCCGGGGAACGACGGGAAGCAGATCGAGGCCAGGATGCCGCCGGCGTTCATGTCCTTGACGCGCTCGTCCACGTTGTAACAACCTGGCCGGATCTCGTCGAGCCCGGTCGGCTCGATGCCGTACTCCTCCTTCGGCCGGCCGGCCACCGCGTTGAGGGCCACGTTGGGGATCACGGTGTCGCGGAACTTCCACATGTCCGAGCCGTCGGCGTTGTGCACCAGCCGGGGCGCATCGTCCTGGTACTTCTTCGACAGATGGTTCTTGAACATGTCGGGCGGCTCGACCGTGTGGTCGTCGACGCTGATCAGGATCATGTCCTCTTTGTTCATGGCCGTCCCTTCCGTCGGTTCCACCGAATCGATCACGGACTCGGCGAATCGCTGTCCCGTGCCAAGATCACTAAAATGAAAACTATCTTCTCGCCAGGCGAGAATCAACATCCATCGGTTGCTGAGCCGGCCCGCACCCGCCTGACCAGCGACCGAAGGAAAGGGAGGAATTTCCCGCCGCCGACCGGCGATGCCATGAGGTAGGACCCGGCCTGACGCCGCGGCGGGCCGCGCCGCCCGTTGTTCGGTACGGCGGCCATCCCGACCACCGCGTAGACCAGGCGATGACCGCACCTGTACTCGGGCGACACGCCGGCATTGACCGGGCGCACGTTTCGTGCCAGTCTGTTAGTTGCAAATGAGAATATGATTCTCTTTCACCGAGAGGACACTGCTAATGCGCTTGCGGCCGCTCCCCGCCGATCAGTGGGACGAGGCTACCCAGCAGGCACTCTCGGCCATGCGTGAAGCGGACACCAACAACGCGCTGTCGACGCTGGCCCACCACCCGGCCCTGGCCAAGGCGTTCCTTCGCTTCAATGTCCACCTGCTGACGTCGTCCACGCTGCCGCCTCGCATCCGCGAACTGGCCATCCTGCGGGTGGCCCATCGCCGACAGTCCGCCTACGAGTGGTCCCACCACGTACGCATGGCCAAGGAAGAAGGGGTCACCGAGGACCAGATCGCGGCGGTGCAGCGTGGGGAGGGACTCGACGCGTTCGACCAAGCGGTCATCATCGGGGTCGACGAGCTCGACGAGAAATCGGAATTGTCCGACCACACGTGGGCGACGTTGGGCGAGCGCCTCAACGACCAGCAACGCATGGACTTTGTCTTCACGGTCGGCTGCTATGCGCTGCTGGCCATGGCCTTCAACACTTTTGGCGTCCAGCCCGAACACGCCACCACAGCCGCTAACAACGTCGAATAAGAGGAGTAAGAACGTTGCCGCACTTCCCCAAGCCAGCCGCCGGCAGCTGGACAGAAAACTACCCCGATCTGGGCACCGAACCGGTCGACTACACCGACTCGATCGATCCCGCATTCTTCGAAGCCGAGCGCGACGCGGTCTTCCGGCGAATGTGGCTCAACGTCGGAAGGGTCAACCGGCTCCCCCGCACCGGCAGCTACTTCACCAGGGAACTGCCGTCGGCCGGCAAGGGGACGTCGGTGATCATCGTCAAGACCAAGGACGGGTCGGTCAAGGCCTACCACAACGTCTGCCGCCACCGCGGAAACAAACTGGTGTGGAACGACTTTCCGAACGAGGAGACGTCCGGCACCTGCCGGCAGTTCACCTGCAAGTACCACGCCTGGCGTTACAACCTCGACGGTGACCTGACCTTCATCCAGCAGGAAGAAGAGTTCTTCAACGTCGACAAGGGCGACTACGGGCTGGCGCCCGTCCGCTGCGAGGTGTGGGAAGGTTTCATCTTCATCAACTTCGATGACAACGCGGCGCCGCTCACCGACTACCTCGGGCCGCTGGCCAAGAGCATCGAGGGCTACCCCTTCGGCGAGATGACCGAGACCTACTCGTACCGGGCCGAAGTCGGCAGCAACTGGAAGCTGTTCATCGACGCGTTCGTCGAGTTCTACCACGCGCCGATCCTGCACCAGGGTCAGTACACCAAGGAAGAAGCCGCCAAGATCCAGAAGTTCGGCTACGAGGCGCTGCACTACGAATTGGCCGGCCCGCACAACCTGCAGTCGACGTGGGGTGGTCAGGCACCGCCGGAGGACATGTCCATGGTCAAGCCGATGGACCAGGTGTTGCGCAGCGGGTTGTTCGGTCCATGGGACAAGCCGGAGATCATCGAAAAGCTCGAGCTGCCTGCGGGTGTCAACGTCAAGCGGGTGCCGCAGTGGGGCATCGACTCGTGGCTCTTCTACCCGAACTTCATGCTGCTGATCTGGGAGCCCGGCTGGTACCTGACCTACCACTACTGGCCGACCGCGGTGGACAAGCACATCTTCGAGTCCACCCTGTATTTCGTCCCGCCGCGCAACGCGCGGGAACGCCTCGCCCAGGAGTTGGCGGCCGTGACGTTCAAGGAGTATGCGCTGCAGGACGCCAACACCCTGGAAGCGACCCAGACCATGATCGGCACCCGGGCCGTCAAGGAGTTCCTGTTGTGCGACCAGGAAGTCTTGATCCGTCATCTGCACAAGACGACCAATGACTACGTGAAGGAGTACCAGCGCAATGGCGCTACCGTCTGAATTCGCCGCCCTCGAGCCCTATTTGGATTGGGACCTGGCCACCGAGCCCGAGCGCTACGCCAAACGGCTGGCCTCGACGATGGCTGAGATGCAGGAGTTCTACGACGTCGCGTTCCCGTTGCTGAACGACGTGATCGCGTACTGCGACAAGTTTCCGCTGGACGACCTGCCGGATGACGCAAAGACCCTGATGCACATGATGCAATCGTTGGTGATGGTGTCGTTCCCGATCGAGGCGTGGAAGCAGCCGCGCGTCCCGGACAGCGGCGCGGCGTGGGTTGAAGTGCTTCGGGAACCGGTGATCTGACTCGTGCTGACCCTCAAGGCCGCCGGGCTTCTCGACGTTGACAGCGGCGAGATCCTTCGGCCCGGCATCGTGCGGATCGAGGGTGGCCGGATCGTCGGTGTGGGGGGCGAGCCGGAAGGCGAGCTCATCGATCTCGGCGACCAGATACTGCTGCCCGGGTTGATGGACATGGAGGTCAACCTCTTGATGGGCGGGCGCGGCGAGACGCCCGGGCTGTCCCAAGTGCAGGACGACCCACCGACGCGGGTGCTGCGCGCGGTCGGCAACGCCCGACGCACGCTGCGCGCCGGGTTCACCACCGTGCGCAACCTCGGCCTGTTCGTCAAGACCGGCGGATACCTGCTGGATGTCGCGCTGGGCAGGGCGATTGACGCGGGCTGGATCGAGGGGCCCCGAATCGTCCCGGCCGGTCACGCGATCACGCCCACCGGCGGGCACCTGGACCCGACGATGTTCGCCGCGTTCATGCCGGGCGCACTCGAGCTCACGGTCGAAGAGGGCATCGCCAACGGCATCGACGAGATCCGCAAGGCGGTGCGATACCAGATCAAACACGGCGCCGCATTGATCAAGGTGTGCGTTTCGGGCGGCGTGATGTCGTTGACCGGCGAGGCCGGCGCACAACACTATTCGGACGAGGAACTGTGCGCGATCGTCGACGAGGCGCACCGGCGCGGGCTGCGCGTCGCCGCGCACACGCACGGGGCGGAAGCGGTCAAGCACGCGGTCGCGTGCGGTATCGACTGCATCGAACACGGCTTCCTCATGGACGACGAGGCCATCCAGATGCTGGTCGACAACGACCGGTTCCTGGTGACCACCCGCAGGCTCGCCGAGGCGATGGACGTGTCCCGCGCGCCGAAGGAGTTGCAGGACAAGGCCGCCGAGATGTTCCCGAAGGCGAAGACGTCGGTCAGGGCCGCCTATGAGGCCGGCGTGAAGATCGCGGTCGGCACCGACGCGCCGGCGATACCGCACGGCAAGAACGCCGACGAACTCGTCACGCTGGTGGAGTGGGGTTTGCCGCCTTTGGCGGTGCTGCGCGCGGCCACCACCACCGCGGCCGAGCTTATCAACAAGACCGACCGGGGGCGCCTCGCGACGGGCCAGCTCGCCGATATCATCGCGGTGCCGGGAAATCCGTTGGAGGACATCACCGTTACCCAAAACGTCAGCTTCGTGATGAAAGGTGGCAAGGTCTATGTCGACCCCCGGTCAGCCTGAAGGCGGCCCAACCAAAACCGACGACCTCGTCGAGATCCAGCAACTGCTCGGCCGCTATGCGGTGACCATCACCCAGCAAGACATCGACGGTCTCGTCGCTGTCTTCACCCCGGACGGAACCTATAGCGCGTTCGGCGAAACCTACAGCCTGAGTCGATTCCCGGAGCTGGTGGCGGCGGCCCCAAAGGGCTTGTTCCTCACCGGGACTGCGGTGGTCGATCTCGACGGTGACGCGGCCAGCGGGACCCAACCGCTGTGCTTCATCGACCACTCCAGTCACGACATGCGGATCGGCTACTATCGCGACACCTATGTGCGAACCGCCGACGGATGGCGCCTCAAGACCCGCGCGATGACGTTCATCCGCCGCAGCGGTGTGCACGATTCCGGGCGCCCGCACGCCATCGGGCGTCCCGCCGGTGACTCGGCGTCCCAGGCAACGACCTAAGGAGCCAACCAATCGACAGTGCGGTGAATGTCGAGCAGTTCCGGGCGGACCTGCGCGCGTGGCTCGACGACAACGATCTGACACCCGGGCCCGACCACTCGCTGCAGGGCCATATGCAGCAGTTCGCCCGGGTCAGTCGCGCGCTCTACGACGCCGATTGGATGCGCTACGGCTGGCCGGAGAAAGTCGGCGGATTGGGCGGTCCGGCGGTGCTGCGGGCGGTCGTCGGCGAAGAAGTGGTGGGCCGTCGGCTGGCCGAACCCGGCCCGTACTCGATGCTCGAGGTGCTGGCACCCACCATGATCGACTACGCGCCCCCGGAGCTCGCCGCGGAGATGGTGCCGCGGCTGCTGAGCGGCGAAGAGCAATGGTGTCAGGGCTTTTCCGAACCGGGATCCGGCAGTGACCTCGCGTCGCTGACCACTCGCGCAACCCAGCAGGGCGACAACTGGATCGTCAACGGACAAAAGGTGTGGACCAGCTTCGCGCAGTTTTCGACGCGGTGCGTCCTGCTCACCCGCACCGCGCCCGGCCACGACGGCATCACCGCCTTCTTCGTCGACCTCGACACCCCCGGCATCACCATCCGGCCACTGCGCACGATGCACGGCGTCGACGAATTCTGCGAGGTGTACTACGACGACGTGGTGATTCCGGCGAGCAGGATGCTCGGCCGGCCCGGGGACGGCTGGCGGCTCGCCATGGACCTGCTGCCCTATGAGCGTTCCTCGTGCTTCTGGCAGCGAATCGCCTACCTCTACTCCCGGTTCGACGACCTGATCGCCGAGGCATCCGAGATCGGTGAGCCCGACGAATCCGCGCTGGGCGGAGCCTATCTGGCGCTGCACACCCTGCGCTGCCGTTCGCGCGCCACCCAGCACCGGATGCGCGACGGGGCCCGCCTGGGCCCGGACACCTCCATCGACAAGGTGTTGTTGGCCGCCGCCGAGCAGCGGCTCTACGACACCGTCCATGACCTGTTGCCGGGGAAGCTCGAACTCGAAGACACACCGTGGCGTTCGGAGTACCTGTACTCGCGCGCGGCGACGATCTATGGCGGTACCGCCGAGATCCAGCGCAATATCATCGCCCGCCGATTGCTCGACCTCGGGAAGGAGTGACCGTGACGCCTTCGCCGGACACCGAGTCAGACCCCGAATCGCTGCGGCTGCTGGCCGACTCGCTGCGGACGACGATGGGCGCCGCCTCCGGAGCCAAGCTCGACGCCGCACTGACCGACCTCGGCTGGCGCGACATGCTCGAGGAAATGCCCGACGCCGCAATACCGTTGGTCTTCAGGCTGCTCGGCGAGACCGGCTCGCACGCGCCCGTGCTCAACGATGTGCTGCTGTGCGCGGCCGGTGATGCGCCCGGGGGCGCGCTTCCGCTGCCGTTCGCCGGCGGGTCCTGGGTGCTGTGGGAGCGTCGCGACGAGTCCGACGCTGCGATCGACGAGCTGCTTCCCATACACCCTGTGCCGCAAGGCGATCCATTGCCGTCGGCCGCGCTGCACGCGGGATGGCGCGCCCTTGGCTGGTGGCTGGTCGGCACCAGCCGCGCCATGCTCTCGCTGGCCCGTCAACATGCCCTGGACCGCGTTCAGTTCGGTCGCCACATCAGCTCCTTCCAGGCGATCCGACACCGTCTGGCCGAGACGCTGGTGGCCATCGAGGGCGCCGAGGCGACGCTGCAGGCGGCCACCGAGTGCGACGACGAGGGGCTGGCCGCACTGCTGGCCAAAGCCGCGGCCGGCCAGGCGGCGCTGACCGCCGCGCGGCACTGCCAGCAGGTGCTCGGCGGTGTCGGATTCACGGCCGAACACCCGCTGCACCACCACATCAAGCGTTCGCTCATTCTCGACGGACTGCTGGGAAGCGCGCGAGAACTCACCCGCGAGGCCGGAAGAGCTTTGGTGACAACGGGTTCCGCCCCACGGCTTGCCCAGCTGTGACGGATCGGCCCGCGCGGTGCCGATCGGCGGGCCTCTTCTCGGCGGCGTCCACGTAGACTCGTCCCGACACCATAAGGATGGGACGCAATGAGTCACCCCGACGCACCGCGCAACGAGGCCGGCGTCGCCTCGCTGCTGCTGGGCCTGGTCGGGCTCATCACGTGTTGGATGATGCTGGGGGTGCCGTTCGGTATCGCGGCGGTGGTGACGGGCGACGTCGCCCGGCGGCGCGTCGCCCGCGGGGAGGCGAACAATCCCCGAACCGCGTTGGCGGGAATGGTTTTAGGCGTGATCGCGATACTGGTCGGTCTCGTCGCCATCGGCTATTACGCCAGGCTGGACGTCGCCAGGCACTGACGCGCGGATCAATTCCGCGGGAGCCCCAGCACGCGTTCGGCGATGATGTTGCGCTGAATTTCCGAGGTGCCGCCGGCGATGGTCGCGGCGAACGTGCGCGCGTACCGGTCGAACCAGGCGCCGTAGTGGCTGTCCAGGTTGAGTGGGGCGAACGGGGCGGTGACCCCGTGCAACGCCAGTCCCTCCCCGCCCTTGGCGCCCAGCGCGTCTTCGCAGGCGCGTTGCATTGCCTCCGATCCCAGCAGTTTGAGCACCGACTGGGCCGGCACGTCCTCTTCGCCGCGCGCGGCTTTGGCCAGCGTCGCCGACCCGAGCAGTCGCATCGCGTAGAAATCCATCACCAGCGTCGCGTAGCGATCCCGCTGGACGGGCCCCGCGGGCCTGGACTCGACGGTCAGCGCGTGCAACATGTCTGCGTAATCCAGCCACAGCATCGCGCGTTCGTGACCGAGCGAACCGGTCGCCACGCGCCAGCCCGCGTCGAGCTCCCCCACCAGGTTCTCGGCCGGCACCCGCGCGTCGGTGAAGAAGACCTCGTTGAAGTCGACGTCTTCGATGTCGCCCATCGACGCGAATGGACGGCGGACCACACCGGGGGTGTCGGTCGGAATCAGTAACGCGCTGATGCCCTTGTGCTTTGGGGCGCCCGGATCGGTGCGCACGAACGTCAACAGCACGTCGGCGTGATGGGCGCCCGATGTCCACACCTTCTGCCCGTTGACGACGAAGTGGTCGCCGTCAAGCACCGCACGGGTTTTCAGCGACGCGAGGTCGGATCCCGCGCCCGGTTCGCTCATGCCCAGTGACGCGGTGATCTCCGCCCGCAGGATCGGCACCGCCCAGCGCTGCTTCTGTTCGGGGGTGCCGAACGTCAACAACGACGCCGCGATGATGCCCACGCCCTGCGGGTTGAAGCTTTGATAGATCCGCCGTCGTGACAACTCTTCTTGGTACACGTATTGCTGCAGCAGCGTCGCGTTGCGCCCGCCGAACTCGGGCGGGTTGCCGGGCAGTAGCCATCCGCTGTCGAACAGCAGGCGTTGCCAACGGCGGGCCCACGTAGGGATGTCCGAACTCGACCGCGGCCGGTCGAGTGCCTCGGCCTCGGAAGGCAGATGTTCATCGAGGAACGCGATGAATTCGGCGCGGAACGCCTCCACGTCGGCGTCAAACGTCAGCTGCACGGCACTTCCCGAAATGGTCCTGAGCGCAATCGCGCCGCCGGTAGATCACGCTTTCCGCCAGCGGCGCGGTTCACTCTTGCGATTACGCTTCCATACACACGTCTAAGAGAATAGTATTCTCGTGGTAAGAAAGTTACAATCTCCGACACGTGATCCGTGAGGGGGTCGAGCGCAGCGATGTCACGGCGTTCTCCGGTAGAGTCCAACCATGTTCTCCCAGCGCGGCAATCACCTGAGTCGGCCGTGACCAGTCCCAGCGAAGAGCCGGCCTGGAAGCAACGCGCTGTCGAGCGGTCCATCAAGACGGCGAAACTGCGTGCGGCGCAACGTGTTCAGCGCTTCCTCGACGCCGCCCAGGCCATCATCATCGAAAAGGGCAGCACCGACTTTACCGTCCAGGAGGTCGTCGACCGCTCCCGTCAGTCGCTGCGCAGCTTCTACCTGCAGTTCGACGGCAAGCACGAGCTGTTGCTGGCGCTGTTCGAAGACGCGCTGAGCCGCTCGGCCGACCAGATCCGCGCCGCCACGGAAAGCCACACGGATCCGCTGGAGCGGCTGCAGGTCGCCGTGCAACTGCTGTACGAGGCCTCGCGCCCGGATCCGACCGCCAAGCGCCCGCTGTTCACCGACTTTGCTCCGCGGCTGCTGGTGACGCATCCGGCCGAGGTCAAGGTCGCGCATGCTCCGCTCCTGGCGTTGCTGACGGAACTGATGGACGCGGCTCACGATGCCGGCAAGTTGCGTAACACCATCAATCCCAAGCGCGTGGCCGCCATGACCATGCAGACGGTGATGTTCATCGCGCAGTCCAGCGGCGGCCCCGACGACGCGACGACCCACCCCATCACCGCAGAAGAGGTATGGGACTTCTGCTCGCGCGGTTTCGTCGCGTAGCACGCCCCCACGGGCCGTAATCTTCCTCACTCCGGAGCTGAGCAGATAGCGCACGCCGTTTGCCCGGGAGAATGAGATTCTCTAATATCTAGAACCACAAATGGCCGAAACGGATTCGCCATTGACACCCGTGTTGGCCGAATGACAGAGTTCAAAAGCGGCAAGACCCACGATCCGGGGACGCGATTGTTCTCCGCGCAGGCGAGCCGATCAGATCAAGTCAGGAGTTGAGGTAGCCATGACCGGACGTGTTGAGGGCAAAGTCGCCTTGGTCACCGGAGCGGCGCGCGGTCAGGGCCGCAGCCATGCGGTGCGATTGGCGGAGGAGGGCGCCGACATCATCGCCGTCGACATCTGCAAGCCCATCCGCGAGGGCGTGCTGGACACCGCGATCCCGGCGTCGACGCCCGAGGACCTCGCCGAGACCGCCGACCTGGTCAAGGGGCACAACCGCAGGATCTTCACGGCCGAAGTCGACGTGCGCGATTACGACGCGCTCAAGGCGGCGGTCGACAGCGGCGTCGAGCAACTCGGCCGGCTCGACATCATCGTGGCCAACGCCGGAATCGGCAACGGCGGAGAGACTTTGGACAAGACCAGCGAAGAAGACTGGACCGAGATGATCGACATCAACCTGGCCGGGGTGTGGAAAACCGTGAAAGCCGGTGTGCCCCATCTTCTGGCCGGCGGTCGCGGCGGATCCATCATCCTGACCAGCTCGGTCGGAGGGCTCAAGGCCTACCCCCACACCGGCCACTACGTCGCGGCCAAACACGGTGTCGTCGGGCTCATGCGCGCCTTCGGAGTTGAATTGGGACAGCACATGATTCGCGTCAACTCCGTGCACCCCACGCACGTCAAGACCCCCATGCTGCACAACGAGGGCACGTTCAAGATGTTCCGGCCGGACCTGGAGAACCCGGGCCCCGACGACATGGCACCGATCTGTCAGCTGTTCCACACGCTGCCGATCCCGTGGGTCGAGCCGATCGACATCAGCAACGCCGTGCTGTTCTTCGCCTCGGACGAGGCGCGCTACATCACCGGTGTGACCCTGCCGATCGACGCGGGTAGCTGCCTGAAATAGAGTTCCGTCCCATGGACGGATTTCTGTCTGGCTTCGACGGCCGCGGGGCCGTGGTCACCGGCGGTGCCAGCGGCATCGGCCTGGCCACGGCCACCGAATTCGCCCATCGCGGCGCCCGCCTGGTGCTCTCCGACGTCGATCAACCCGCGCTGGAACAGGCGGTGAACCGGCTGCGCGGCGAGGGTTTCGACGCGCACGGAGTGGTCTGCGACGTCCGGAATCTCGACGAGATGGTTCACCTCGCCGACGAAGCCTTCCGGTTGCTCGGCAGCGTCGACGTCGTTTTCAGCAATGCCGGCATCGTCGTCGCGGGGCCGATCGGCCAGATGAACCACGACGACTGGCGCTGGGTGATCGACATCGACCTATGGGGATCGATCCATGCCGTCGAGGCCTTCGTGCCCAGGTTGATCGAACAGGGCAGCGGCGGGCACATCGCCTTCACCGCGTCCTTCGCCGGGTTGGTGCCCAACGCCGGTCTGGGGACGTACGGCGTCGCCAAATACGGTGTCGTCGGACTCGCCGAGACACTGGCGCGTGAGGTCAAGGCCAATGGCATTGGCGTATCGGTGTTGTGCCCGATGGTCGTGGAAACCAAGCTGGTCTCCAATTCCGAGCGAATCCGGGGCGCGGACTACGGGCTGTCGGCCAGTCCCGAGGGCGCGTTCGGGACGTTGCCCACCCAGGACGAGAGCGTCAGCGCCGACGATGTCGCGCGGCTGACCGCCGATGCGATCCTGGCCAACCGGCTGTACATCCTGCCGCACGCGGCGGCCCGGGCGTCCATCCGCCGCAGGTTCGAGCGCATCGACCGGACCTTCGACGAACAGGCCGCCGAGGGCTGGACGCACTAGGTCGACGGGCCCAGCCGGTAGTCGCCGGTCCGCGGGTCGTGATACCACCCGCTGGAGGCCTGGGTGCCGCCGTCGATGTGCAGCGTCTGGCCGGTCAGATAGGCCGCCATGTCGGAGGCCAGAAATACTGCCGCGCTGGCGATTTCGTCGACATGGCCGGGACGGCCCAGCGGCACCATGTCGCGCATGGCGCTCGTCGCGGCCTCGCCGCCGAGCTGCGCGAGCCCCTCGGTGAGCGTGATGTCCGGGGCTATCGCGTTGACCCGGATCCCGTGCGGCGCCAACTCCAGCGCCGCGGTCTTGGTGTAGTTGATGACACCGGCCTTGGCGGCCGCGTAGGCGGCGTAGCCCGGCGCCGCGCGCACGCCCTCGATCGAGGTCAGCGAGACGATGCTGCCGGACAGGCCCTCGGACACCATCTTCCGGGCGACGCGCTGGCTGCACAGCAGCACGTGGCGCAGGTTGGCGCGATAGAGCGCGTCCCAACCGTTTTCGCTCGTTTCCAGCAACGGCGAGGAGAACACGCCGCCGGCGTTGTTCACCAGGATCGTCGGCGTGCCCAGTTCCGCGATGGTGCGTTCCAGCGCGGCATCCACCTGGCCGCCGTCTCGGACATCGGTGACGATCCCCAGGCCGCCGATGGATTCGGCTGCCTGTGCGCAGGTTTGGGGGTCGCGCTCCCAGATCGCCACCCGAGCGCCGAAAGCCGTCATTCCGGCCGCGATGCCGCGGCCGATGCCCGCGCCCCCGCCGGTCACCACCGCGACGCGGCCGGTCAGCAGGATGTTCGAGGGGTCGATCGCCATCGTCGATCAGCCGTGCATCGCCGGCGCGCGGCCGATGACACCGTCGGATTCCAGGCCGGCGATCTCGGCGTCGGACAACCCGAGCCCGGCCAGCAGCTCGCGGTTGTGCTGCCCGAGCAGCGGCGCGTGCTCGGTGTGGAACTTGTCGGGCCCTGCTGAGCATCTCATCGGCACGGTGCTGAGCCTAGCCGGACCGTTGACCGGGTGGTCGACCTCTTCGAAGAAGCCGCGGAACGCCAACTGCTCCAGCTCGGTTTGACGATGCGGTTGCATGACCTTGGCCACCGGCACTCCGGCGTCCCAGAGGGTTGCGACGATCTCGTCGCGGCTGCGCCGTTGGCACCAGGCTGCGAGTTGTTCGTCGATCAGATCGTGGTGCTCACTGCGGCCGGCGTGCGTCGTCAGCCCGGGATCCGTTGCCCAGGAGGGTGATCCGATGGCGCGACACAGCTTCGCCCACTGATCGTCGGTGGCCACGGCGATGGCGACCCAGCTGTCGAGCCGGCCGAATTCGTCGATATCCGCGCTGAGGTAGAGGTTCTGCGGTGCGGCCGCCGGTCCACGGTTGCCGGCGCGCTCGAGCAGCGCCCCGTACGCCGAGTACTCGAGGACCTGCTCGGCCGAGATGCTCAGGGCCGCATCGACCATTGCCGCTTCGACGAACACGCCCTCGCCCGTTCGGCGGCGATGCTCCAGCGCCAGTAGCAGGGCGTTGGCCGCGTGCACACCGGCATTGGGGTCACCGATCGAATACGGGTCATAGGGTGTGCGGTCCGGGTAGCCGGTGAGCCAACTGACTCCGGAGGCGGCTTCGATGACGTAGGCGAAGGCGGGATTGTCACGCCATGGCCCTTCGAGGCCGAAGCCGGGCATCCGCACCATCACCACGTCGGGCCGAATCGATTGAACGGTGGCGAAATCCAGCCCGATCTGGTCCAGCACCCGGGGGGTGAAGTTTTCCACGACGACGTCGCAGGTGGCGATGAGCCGGCGCAACAACTCCCTGCCGCGCGGGCTCTGCAGGTCCAGCGTCAGACCCTTCTTGTTGGTGTTCAGCGCCTCGAAGATCGGCGACTTCTCCCACCATTGCTCCTCGGTGACCGGCACGCCGGCGATCAGCCGCGTGCCGTCCGGCCGTCGCGTCGATTCGACGTGGATGACCTCGGCGCCGAGCATCGCCAGAAAGTGCGTGGCGCAGGGTCCCGCCCAGAATGTCGTCATGTCCAGCACTCGAATGCCGCTGAGTGGCAGTGCTTTTGCTACGCCCGTCGGAGTAGGCCGGGCGGGGAGGTTCGCGGCCCGGTAATGCTCGGTGTGCGCCCCCAACCGCGGCGCCGGGCGCGGTCCGCGCAACTGCGCCGGCCGCATCCGGTAGGGGTGACCCGGCTGCTGGTAGCCGTCGCGCGGATTGCGGACGAACGAACCGCGTTCCACGAACTGATCGAACGACGTGACGTTGGCGCCGTTGGCTACCGGCGCGTTGGGAATGCGGAACGCCGAAGCGAGTTCCCGGATTTCGGCGACCGTGGTGTGGGCCAGCCAGTCGAAGAGCTCCTCGGCGTGGATGTTGGCCTGCTCCGTGATCGACAGCGGCGATTCCTCGTCGATCCACTCCGGGTGGCCCACCATCGCGCACAAGTCGAACCACTGCTGCGCGGTCCCGCAGCCGAGGTCCACCAGTCCGTCTTTCGCCTGAGCCACGCCCGGAATCGTCGGCCGTCGCATGTCCCGCCACGGCCGCCCGAGCACCTCGAAGTACGACACCGGGTAATAGGTGAGACACAGGATCTGCGTCTCGAGCATCGACAGGTCCAGCAGTTCCCCTGGCCCGCCGTCGAAGCGGCGCCATCGCGACGCCAGGGTGGCCGCGCTCGCGTAGGCTCCGGCCAGGTACTCGCCGACCTGACCGCCGACGAAGACGGGCGGGCGTTCCTGCTCGCCGCGGCCGAGCCCGACGATTCCTCCCGACCACGCCTGCAGCGTGAATTCCGTTGCGGCGCGGTCACGCCAGGGGCCTTCCAGCCCGAACGGCGTGATCGCCGTGACGGTCAGCTGCGGGTGCCGCCGGTGGATGGCGCGCGGCGCGAAGGCCGGGTGCTCGGCCACGTTCGAACCGGCGGACCAGACCACCGCGTCCGCGGAGGCCAGGAGCCGGTTCACCAGCTCGGCGTCGTCCTCGTCGGAGGGGTCGGCGATGACGCTGTGTTTTGCACCGGCCAGGAAGCCGAACAACGCGCCGTCGTCGCCGGGCGCGATGGGCACTCCCGAGGCAGACCATTTGCGCAGCGGATCTCCTTGCGGCGGCTCGACTTTCACGACATCGGCGCCACCGTCGCAGAGCAACTTGGTGCAGTAGGCGCCCGCTATGCCGGTGGACAGATCGATCACCGTATAGCCGTTCAGTGGCGGTTCGACCCGGGATGGCGTCACGAGTTCTTTTTCTTCGCTTTGGCTTTTTTGCGGGCTTTCTTGCTCAGGCGCCACTCGGCGGGAAACTTGCCGTCGTTGTCTTTGACCGCATCGCCCAGCCCCTGTTCCATGGCGTCAGCGAGCGTCAGTTCGTCACCGACATCCGGGCGCACCATGGCGCCCATCGACTCGAAGACACCGCTGAGCATGCTGCCCAGATACTCGCCCTGGAACTGCTTCATGATCTCGAAGAAGACCTTCTGCATGAAGACGGTGTCGGTGGGGCGGTTGCGGGCGCAGGCCAAGGCGTACTTCTCGACCTCCGCCTCGAGTTGGTCCCTGGGCACCACGCTGTTGAGGAAGTTGCAGTCGTACATCTCGGCGGCGGTGAAAGCCCGTCCGGTGAACACCATTTCCTGGAATTTGCGGATGCCCATGGTCTGCGCCCACCACCACATGCGGGGACCCCAGCCGTAATACCGGAACGACGGATGCCCGAACAGGGCGTCGTCGCTGGCGATCACCAGGTCCGCGTCGGCGGCCTGGTAGAAGTGCCAGCCGTAGCAGTAGCCCTTGGCTTCGAGGATGCTGATCTTCTTGAAATCCTGCAGGCCGCGGATGCCGGAATTCGGATTGGCATACCACTGACCGAGCGTGGCGCCGTTGCGAAACGAGCCCTCCGGCGGGTGCCTGACCTCCTGGGCACCGATCCGGTATTCGGCGAGCCGCGGCCCTTGGTCGGCCGCGGCACGGACCCGCATCACCTCGACCAGGTCCGCACCCGAGCCGAGGTCGTCGCCGGCTCCGCGGACCACCAGGACCTTGACGTCGTCGTCAATGCCGGCGCGGTGCAACAAATCCGCGTAGCGCAGGCGCGCGGCGATCGTCGGCGCGTTGAGGTAATCCGGGCGGTCGAACGTGATCGTGGCGATCCGCGTCTCGGCGTCTTTGTCGTACCGGATGATCTCGTCGGCCGGTGGCTCTGCGGGATCGGTCATGGCTAGGGCTGCCAGAACGGGCTGGCGGTGAGCACTTCCGGACCGTCGGCGGTGATCAGGACCGCTTCTCGCCCGAATACCGCGCCGACTCCTTCTTCCCAGACATAACCCGTCACGGCGAGCACCATCCCCGGTTCCAGACGTTCGCCGGCCGCGGTGGCGGGCAGATGCTTGGAGACGACGGGTGGGTCGAACCCCATGCCCAGGCCACGGGCGACCGGCATCGGTGGGTCCGGCTCCCCCGCGGCGTGGTACGCGGCCATCAGCTCGGCCGCGCCGGCGCCGGGCCGACAGGCCCCGATCAGCCTGTCCCACAGGCTGTCCCAGCGCCGATAGAGGGCCGCGGCACCGCCGGGAACCTGCTTCTTGCCGGCCGGCCAGGTGCGTCCCACCTCGCCGACGTACCCGCCGGCCAGGACTCCCGCGGAGAACGCCACCAGATCGCCGTCCTGGATGCGGCCTTGAACACGGTCACCGCCGTCGGCGCGCCGCCACGGGTGCGTGCGCGAGGTCGCCCACGCGACGTCTTGATTCGACGGCGTGCTCACGCCGCCGGCCGCCGAGGCCTCCAACACGACGCCGGCCAGCGCTTGTTCGCTCACCCCGGGCCGCAATTCCGCGACCGCGGCCGCCAGGGCCGATTCGGCCACCGCGACGGACTCCCGCACCGCGGCGATCTCTTCCGCCGTCTTGACGCGGCGTGCGGCCCGCATCGCGAGCTCGCCGTCGATCAGCTGGGCGTTGGGGAATGCGGTCGGCAGCAGCTGCGCGAAAACCGGTGAGAGCGCGTCGGTTCCGACCCGCTGTGCATCGGCCGCGCCGTCGATGCGCTGCAGCGCCGACATGGTGTTCACCGGGTTCCACGAGATGCCGTAGAGGTTCTCGTGGGGGATGTCGTCGGGCACGCCCTCGTCCCACGTGCTGAGGAGGTGCACGGCACCTGTCTCCCGCACCACCACACAGGTCGGACCGAACGGCCGGGTGCCGGCGACCCAAAGCTGCGGCGCGCCGGTGACGTAACGGACATTGGCTTGCCGGCCGAGGACCAGGACATCGAGGTCGTGCGCGGCCATCTGGTCGAGCGCCCGCTGGCGACGCCCCGAGCGCAGCGCGCGCTCGTCGGGCAGGACTTCAGTTCCCATAGGGGTCATAGGGGTAGTCGGTCAAACGGATCCAGCCTTCCTCGGTGATCACCAGGACCTCTTCGCTGCGGTAGCCGCCGGTGCCGTCCTCCCACACCACGGGCTCCAAAACCAGCACCATCCCGGATTGAAGGACGAAATTCTCGTCGAACTCCTGGCCGAGATCCGTTCCGATCATCGGCATTTCGGCGGCATTGACGCCGATGCCGTGGCCCAGGTAGAAGTGCGGCAGCCAGGGCTTGGTGCCGCCGTTGGCCTTGATCGCGGCCCGGCCGAGGTCCGCCGCGGTGGCGCCGGCCTTGGCGACACCCAGGACGGCGGTCATGATCTCGAACCAGCTGTCGAACTGCGCCTGTTGGCGCGGGGAGGGGTCCCGCCCGACGATCCAGGTGCGTCCGAAGTCCGAGCAGTAGCCCTGGTAGGTGATGCTGACGTCGGTCCACAGCACGTCGCCCTCGGCCAGCTCGCGCTCGGTGCTCAGCAGCGGCAACGCCAGGTCGCCGTGCGTGGTCCACACGCCCTCGGCCTTGCTGGGCGGCATCACCTGCCAGATCGGTTCGAGCATGCTGGCCGTGGCGCCCAGCTCGAAGGCGCGTCGCAAAAAGCTTGCCGACAAATCGATCTGACGTATCCCGGGCGCCAGCCGCTTCTGCACCTCGACCATGGCCTCGTCGGTGATCCGGATGGCGGTGCGCATGCACGACAATTCGTCCGGGGTCTTGACCGACTTGGCCGCGCTGACGACGGCCGCGGCGTCGACGGGGGCCCCGTTCGGGAACAGGACGTTCGCGGCGCGCGACATCGCCCCCGTGCATTCGTCGACAGCGACCACCGATTTGGCCGGGATCAGCTCGGCGAGTGTCCGCGCGAAATGGGCCACGCCCTCGTCGAATTCGAGATAGACCGGCCCGTGCAGGTGGTCGGCGGGCAGATCCGACTCCTGTGCGGCCCCCTCCCGGAACGGGAGGAACAGGTGCGGCCACTCGTCGTCGGCGAGCACCACGGCCACCGGGCGCTCGACATAGGACAGTCCGGCGTCGCCCAGTGGCCAACTGGCGCCGGTGGCGTAGACGACGGCGTTGTTGCCGAGCAGGATCATCGCGTCGACGCCGCGTTCGGTCATCGCCGACCGCAGCCGCGCTCCCGTCTCGCGGCGCAGGCGCGCCAGGTCGGGTGTTTCGGGAATCACCAGTCCGTTGCCTCTGCTGGTGCCCAGGTCCGCGAGCGTCTTCACTACAGGCCCAAGAACGTTGTGATGTTGTCGCTGACGATCTTCTTCGCGTTCGCCGGACCGACGGCGTCGACAACGGCCTTCAGCGACTTCTCCGAGTAGCCATAGGTGCTTTCGTTGTGCGGGTAGTCGCTGGACCACATCACCCTGTCCACCCCGATCTGGTCGATCAGCTGCAGGCCCAGGGGGTCGACCATGAACGACGCGCTCATGTGGGTGTCCCAGTAGTAGCGCACATCGTGCTGCAGCGGCCGGTTGAACATGTGCTGATAGGACGCGACCAGGTGCTCGGCGTCCTGCAAAGCCCATGGCACCCAGGCGATTCCGCCCTCGAACCAGCCGATCCGCAGCCCGGGATGATCGTCGAGAATTCCGGTGAAGAGATACTTGGCGAACTGCTCGCGGAAGCCGTCGACGTTGATCATCATGCCGACCACCACGCTGTTGAACTGACACGGGGTCTTCGGCGGGGTCTCGCCGATGTGGTGGGTCACCGGCAGGCCGGCGGCCTCGATCTCGTCCCAGACCGGTTTCATCGCGGTACTGCCGTAGTCGATGATGTTGCCCTCGTCGTCCTTGCCCGGGTTGAGCGGCAGTAGGAACGTCTTGAGTCCCAGGGACTTCAGCTCTTCGAGGGTCTTGCGGGTCCCCCGAGGGTCCCACCAGTTGATCAGGCCCGCACCGTAGAAGTGGCCGCCGGAGCGCTCCTGCAACTCAGCGATGTATTCGTTGTAGATGCGGAAGGCGAGCTCGCGAAGTTGCTTGTCCGGGTAGTGGAACAGCGCCAGCACCGCGTTGGGAAAAGCCAGTTCCTTCTCGACCCCGTCGTCATGCAATTCCTGAATCCGGGCCTCGATGTTGGTGCTGGCGGCGCCGGGCAGGTCGTCGTACTGCATCAGGACCGCGCTGAAATCACCCGGCAGGAACGACTGTCCCTTGCGGCCGACCTGGTAGGCGCCCTCCTCGTACCAGATCCGCGGTGCCTTGTCCTTCAGGTCTTCCGGGAAGCGTTGGTAGAAGATGTCATCGGCGAGCGAGATGTGGTTGTCCGCCGAGAAGACCACGGTCCCCGCGGGCAGGCCCACATCGCTGCCGGCGGCGTGGCCGCGCCGGTCCTTCGGAGCGCCATAGCCTCCGGGCGGGTAGAGCGTGCTTGCTTGAGTCGTCATCGTTGACCCTCCATTCGGATCCGCTGTTGTCGGCAGTTTTTCAAAGGCAGCGAGCTGGGCTACCAGGTCACCGGCAGTTCGTAGACGCCGTAGGCGAGGCGGTCGTGCTTGAACGGGACTTCTTCGATCGGCACGGCCAGTTCCATCGTCGGGACGCGGCGCAGCAGGGTCTGGAACACGATCTGCAGTTCCGCCCGCGCCAACTGCTGGCCCACGCACTGGTGGCGGCCGTATCCGAAGGCCACATTGCGATCGGCTCCCGAGCGATGCAGGTACAGGCGATCGGGTTCGGCGAAGGCCTGCGCGTCCCAGTTGGCCGGTGCCAGGTCGATGATGATGCCCTCGTTGGCACGAATGGTCTCGCCACCGATATGAATGTCTTCCACGGCGACGCGGCGCTGTCCGTTTTGGATGATGCTGAGGTAGCGCAGCAATTCCTCCACCGCGTTGGCGAGAATCTTCGGGTCCTCGGCATCGCGGATGACGGCGGCCTGGTCCGGATTCTCCAGCAGCGCAAGCACTCCGAGCCCGATCATGTTCGCGGTCGTCTCGTGCCCGGCGATCAGCAATCCGGTGCCCAGCTGCGCGGCTTCCTTGACACTGAGCTCGCCGGCCTTGACCCGCTCGGCGAGGTCGGAAACCGCGTCTTCCGCAGGGTTTTCCATCTTGGCTTCCACCAGCTGAGCCAGGTACTTGTGCAGGCTCATCGCGCCCTTCATGGTGTCCTCGGCGGCGGCAAAGCGCGCGAGGCCGACGTTGGCGTGGTGCTGGAACATCTCGGCGTCCTCGTAAGGCACGCCCAGCAATTGGCTGATCACCAGCGACGGAACCGGAAGCGCAATGGCGGCAACGACATCCGCGGGCTGCGGGCCGGCCAGCATCGTGTCGATGTGGTCGTCGGTGATCTGCTGGATCGTCGGGCGCAGACCCTCCACCCGCCGGAACGTGAAGGGCTTGGACAGCATCCGCCGGAACCGGGTGTGCTCCTCACCATCGGAGGTGAACACCGACCGGGGCCGCTTGTGCACGGTCGACAACATGCCTTCGTTCCAGTGCGGGAAGCCGGGCACCCGGTCGTCGACGCTGACCCGCGAATCCGAGAACAGCTCGCGCACTTGCTCGTAGCCGGTGATGAGCCACGGCGTACTGCCATCCCAGATCCGCACCCGAGACAGCGGCCGGGACTCGGCCAGCGCCATGACGTCCGGCGGCGGGGCGAACGGGCAGCGCGGCTCCCTGGCCATCGGATAGTCCGGAATGTCGGCGGTCTGCTCTGTGGTGGCACTCGTCAGAATGTCTGACATCTCTATTCCTCGATGTGGATGGCCAGGGCGGGACAGGCGGCCGCCGCCCGCCTCGCACCTTCGGCCTGGTCGGCCGTAGGACTGGGATTGAGTAGGACGACCACGCCGTCGTCATCGCGCTGGTCGAACACTTCGGGCGCATTCATGACGCAGTTCCCGGACGAGGCGCAAACATCTTGGTCAACAGTCACTTTCATCTTCAAACCCCCTCACTCGTACGCCGTCACGGGCGCCAGCCACAGGCCCACGATCGCGTCGATGAGCCCGGACGCCGCAGCGCGCCAGGAACGATGGGACGTCAACGTTCCCGCGACAAGCGCGCGTTCACGGTCGGCGCAGGTGTGCATCAACAGGTTTCGGGCCATGATGTTGCGTTCGAAGTGCACCTCGGCCGGCAGCTCGGGCAGACACCGGTTGATGCCCTCCACGACCTGAACCAGCGAGGGCGAGCTGAGCGCGCCCTTGACGATGATGTTGTAGTAGGCGGGGTCGGTCATCGCCTGCGCCGCGAACCGCGCGTACCACGTCGGATTTCCGAGCTCCTCGAGGTGATCGGTGAGCGGGCGCACCAGGCAGGCCACCCAGTTGCGCAGTTCGGCGTCCCGGCCGTCGGCGGTGGCGGAGGCCAACAACTCGTCGACCATCCGCTCGCGGAGCTGCTCGACGGGTCCGCGGTGCTTGTGCTCGATGGCGCGCACCAGGTCGGCCTTGGTGCCGAAGTGGTAGCCGACCGCGGCGTTGTTGCCCTGGCCGGCGGCCTCGCTGACTTGTCGGTTGGACACCGCGAACATGCCGTGCTCGGCGTAGAGCCGCTCGGCGGCCACCAAGATCGCCTCTTGGGTGGAGCTGGCCCGCTCGGTGCGCACGGTCCGGCCGACGGTGGTCATCGGCCCAGTCAACCCGCCGCAAGCCGTTAAGTCAAGCGCTTGATTTAATCCACAGACCGACCTTGGAGCGGGAGGCCGCCGGCACAGGCGGCCCGGGCGCGGGCTTACGGTCGCGTATCCGAGTTTGGCCCCGCGGGTTGCGGGTATTGCAGCTTCGCAGCGTCCTTCAGTCAACAGGGACGGTTCTGCTTCTCGACAGACGGGACGGTGCCGCCAGGACGCGCGGCTGCCCCTACAGATTTTGAGAAGGGGCCTTGAGTTTGTTGCGCGTAGCTTCGGTGCCGGCGTCGCACGTCTACGTCCGTCACCTCGGCAATCCGCACTCGGATTGCGTTGTGCGCCTGGATGATCCGGCGCCGGCGGATGGCCGCACCGTGCCGGGAGGCTGGTGGCCGCCGCTGATGTTGGAGCCGGGCTGGGTCAGCGACAACCACTCACGATTCGACGTGTTCCACATCCACTTCGGGTTCGACGCCATCACTCCGGAGGATTTGGCCGGAGTCGTCCAGGAGCTCAAGGAGCACAACAAGCCGCTGGTGTACACGGTGCACGATCTGCGCAATCCACATCACCCGGAACCCGAGGCCCACGCCGCGCAGCAGGACGTCCTGATTTCCGCCGCCGACGAGCTGATTACGCTGACACCCGGTGCCGCACAGCTGATTTGGCGAAACTGGCGGCGGCGGGCCCGCGTATTGCCGCACCCGCACGTGCTCGAAAAGGAGTGGATCGAGAGGCCCCGCGGCCGCGGCGAGCGATTCGTCGTCGGCCTGCACGCCAAAAGTCTGCGCGCCAACATGGACCCGTTGCCCGTCGTGGACGCGCTCGCGGCGATCGTGTCGTCCCTGCCCGACGCGATCCTGCAGGTCGACGTCCACGACGAGATCTTCGATCCCGACAATCACTGGTTCGCACCGTCGACCGGCGCGGCACTGCTGGCCTACGACTCCCACGAGCATGTGCAGGTCCGGGTGCACCCGTACTTCTCGGACGACGAATTCTGGGACTACCTCGCTTCGCTGACGGTTTCCGTACTGCCCTACCGGTTCGGCACCCATTCGGGCTGGCTCGAGGCGAGCTACGATCTCGGAACCGCCGTGGTGGCCCCCAGCTGCGGCTTCTATCGCCAGCAACGCCCGTGCGGCGTTTTCGGTTTCGGCGACCGGGGCTTCGATCCCGTGTCGCTGTGCGGTGCGATCCACCGGGCACACGCGCGTTGGGCCGCCGGCTGCCCCGCCCCCCGGGCCGACTGGGTGGCGCGGCTCGCCGAAAGGCGAGAGCTCGCCGCGGCGCATCGTGCCATCTACGCGAGCGTCCTGCGATGACGGAGCCACTGCGCGTGGCGCTGATCGCCTCGACCCGCCATCCGATCCGGCAACCGTTCGCCGGGGGGCTCGAAGCGCACGTCTGCCACCTGACCGGCGCGCTCGCATCCCGCGGCTATCGGGTGTCGCTGTTCGCCGCGGCGGGTTCGGATCCCGGTTTGAACTGTCAGACGCTCGACGTGCGCCCGTTGGATCTGTCGGAGGCGGCGCGCCACGACGTGTCGATGCCGCCGGCAGATTTCATGGCCGATCACCACGCGTACCTGTCGTTGATGTTGTGGCTGGCGGGGCCCGGGAGCCAACAGTTCGACGTCATCCACAACCACAGCCTGCATTACCTTCCGGTGGCGATGGCCTCGGCGTTGTCCACTCCGATGCTCACCACGGTGCACACGCCGCCGACGCCCTGGCTCGAGTCGGCGATCGGTGCCGCCACCGGGAAGGGCACCCGCTTTGCGGCGGTCTCCCGGCACACCGCTGCGGCGTGGCGAAGCCTCACCGGAGATATCACCGTGGTTCCCAACGGCATCCATACGGGCCAGTGGCCCCTCGGCCCGGGTGGGCCGTCCCTGGTGTGGTTTGGTCGGATCACACCGGAAAAGGCACCCCATCTGGCGATCGCCGCGGCCCAACGGGCGCGCCGACCGCTGGTCCTCGCCGGTCCGATCTCCGACCAGCAGTACTTTGTTCGCCACGTCGAGCCCCACCTTCGGGGCGACATCCGGTATGCGGGCCATCTGGACCACCGGCGTCTGGCCCACGTGGTCAGCCACGCCGCAGCGGCGCTTGTCACCCCGAGCTGGGACGAGCCGTACGGGCTTGTCGTCGCCGAAGCGATGTCGTGCGGCACCCCCGTCGTTGCGTTCGCCCTCGGTGGCATCCCCGAACTCATCAGCGCGGCGTCGGGGCGACTCATCGTCGCCGGTGACGTCGCCGCCATGGCGGACGCCATAGGCACGGTGCTCGCGCTACCGCGAAAGCGGGTGCGCGAGCACGCCATTCGCCAGTGTTCGGCCGAAGCGATGGTGACCGCCTACACCAATGTGTACCGAGAAATGATCGACGACTTCGCGGGCAGGCAACATGATCGGGTACTACATTCACCACCACGGGTTCGGGCATCTGGCTCGGGCCATGAGCGTCTGCGCACGGATGCGCCGCCCGGTGACCGCCATGACATCGCTCGATGTGCCGGAGCCCCAGCCGTTTTCGGCGGTCATGAGGCTACCGTGTGACGACGAGGGACCGCGGCCACGCGAGGCCACCGCACACGGCGCGCTGCACTGGGCGCCCCACCACGACGCCGGGCTGAGCGCCCGAATGAATCAGATCGCGGAGTGGGTGTCCGACGCGCGGCCCGAGGCCGTCGTTGTCGACGTATCGGTGGAAGTGGCGCTGTTCATCCGGTTGCTCGGCGTACCGGTGATCGTCGTGGCGTTGCCCGGCACCCGCGTGGACGCCCCGCATGTGCTGGTGCATCGCCTCGCCGATCACATCGTGGCGGCCTGGCCGCGCGCGTTGTGTGTGCCGTCATGGCTGCGGCAATGGGAGGACAAGACCAGCTACGTCGGTGGCATCAGCCGCTTCGAGGGCCGTGACCGTCGCGGCGACGAGCCCGAGTCATCGGCACGACCGTTGAAGGAGACGCGCGTCGTCGTATTGGGCGGGGCCGGCGACGCCTTCGGAACCTCGCTACAGGATTGTGCCGCAGCGGATTCGGTCCGGTCATGGACGACGCTCGGCGGCAAGGTCGGTGCGTGGAGAGATGATCCGTGGCCCGAGATCCGCGGGGCGGATGTCGTCGTCACCCACGCGGGTCAGAGCTGTATTGCTGATGTCGCCGCGGCGAGGCGCCCCGCGTTGGTCCTCCCGCAGCCGCGGCCCTTCGATGAGCAACACGCGACGGCCCGGATGCTCAAGCGCCATCAGCTTGCGGTGGTCGCGCACGGCATGCCCGACCCACGGGCGTGGCCGGCGCTGCTGACCGCCACCGCGGCGACCGACCCGCGACGGTGGCGACGGTGGGAAGTGGATGGGGCGGCCGACCGTGCCGCCGAAGCCATCGAGTCGACGGCCCGCCGTTGCAGGCAAGGCACGTAGTGCGCACCGCCGTCATCACCATCGTGCACGGCAGGGGCGCCCACCTGCGGCGGCAGCTCGAAGGCCTCGCCACCAGCACACTGCGGCCGGACCTGCACATCGTGGTCGCGCTCGGTGACCCCACCGTCGCCGCCCTGGTAAGCGAGCTGAAGGCGCCGGCGCTGGTGGTTGAGTACGAGGCCGCCCGCCCGCTGCCGGTGGCGATGGGACGCAACGTGGGAGCCGCCGCGGCGATACGAAATGCCGCCGAGCTCTTGGTTTTTCTCGACGTCGATTGCATTCCCGGCGCGGAGTTGCTCGACCGCTACCACGGGGTCGCAGGCAGATCCGAGCACGCGGACGCGATCCTGAACGGCCCGGTCACGTATCTGCCACCACCCGGGCCGGGCGGCTACGTGATCTCCGAGGTGCGGTCGAATCCCGATCCGCATCGTGCTCGGCCCGCGCCGCGGGACGGCGCTGTCCTGTCCACGACGGACTATGCGCTGTTCTGGTCGCTGTCTTTCGCGGTGAAAGTCCCTACGTGGCAGCGGATCGGGGGATTCTG
Source organism: Mycobacterium sp. 5-140-3-2 (assembly GCF_035666375.1). Classification (NCBI taxonomy): domain Bacteria; kingdom Bacillati; phylum Actinomycetota; class Actinomycetes; order Mycobacteriales; family Mycobacteriaceae; genus Mycobacterium; species Mycobacterium sp. 5-140-3-2. The sequence goes on along the minus strand of NZ_CP142025.1, from coordinate 735,463 downwards.
CGAGCGGTACCGCGGCTACGGCGGAGAGGACACGGACTTCGCGCAATGCGCGGCGGCACGCCAAGTTCCGATGCGCTGGGTCGGCGGGGCCCACGCATTCCACCAGCACCATGCGGTCGCCGATCCCCCCGTCGACCACCTCGAGGACATACTGCGCAACGCCGAGATCTTCTATGGGCGTTGGGGTTGGTGGCCGATGGAGGGCTGGCTGTCCTCCTTCGCGGACCAAGGCCTGATCCGTCGCGACGCCGACGGGCGTCCCCGCCCTATCCCCCACCCTTCTTGGGCCGAATGACCTTGCCCGCCACCGTTCCGCCGTCGACGGGCAGCACGGTCCCGGTGACGTATCGCGACCGGTCGGTGGCGAAATACAGCGCGGCCTCGGCGACGTCATCGGGCGTGCCGTCGCGCTTCAGCGGGCGGTCATCGCGCATCCCCTGGCGAATCCGCGCCTCGAACCGCTCGAGCTGTTCGGGGTCCATGCCGGCCGCCGACTTCCCCAAGATCGGCGTGGGGATGCTGCCCGGCGCGATGGCGTTGACCCGAATCTCGTGATACGCCAACTCGATTGCGGCGGACTTGGTGAACTGGATGACCGCCGCCTTGGACGCGCGGTAGATCATCACGCCGCCGCCGGCCTGGATCCCGCCGATCGAGGTGATGTTGATAATGGATCCGCCGCCATGTTCGGCCATGTGCCGCGCGGCATCTCGGGTGCCCGCCATGACGCCCAGCACGTTGACCCCCATCACCCTGTGGAAATCGGTCAGGTCGTCGTCGAGCAACTTCCGCAGGGGGCTCGAGATTCCGGCGTTGTTGACCATCACGTGCAGGCCGCCGAACTTCGCGACGGCAGCGGAGACCAGCGCGCCGACCTGCTCGAGGTCGGAGACATCCGTCGGCTGGAAGAGCGCATTGTCGCCCAGCGATGCCGCCAGCGCCTTGCCCCGGTCGGTCTCGACGTCGGCGATGACGACGCGTGCGCCCTCGGCCACAAACCGCTCCACGAGGCCCCGGCCAATGCCGGACGCGCCGCCGGTGACGATGGCGACCTTGCCATCAAGTTCGTTAACCACCTGACGAGTTAATCGGGGCCCTCAGCGTTAAGTCAAGCAGTTGATTTAAGACTGCGCGGGCCGGGTGCTCGTCGCCCCGGCGACGCGCGCCATCGGTAAGGTCGTACAGCAAATCCTTCGGACGCGGCGGTGTGGGTGAAAGTTCAGCAGGCGCAACCTTTGCGCGGCCGGAGCGCGGAATGCGCGGCGCTCGAACGCCTGGTGTCGGACGCCCGCGCCGGCCAAAGCCGGGTCCTGGTGTTGCGGGGGGAAGCGGGCATCGGCAAGACCGCATTGTTGGACTTCGTTTCCGAGCGTGCTTCGGGATTTCGCGTGGCGCGGGTGGCGGGCGTGGAGTCCGAGATGGAGCTCCCGTTCGCCGCGCTGCAGCAACTCTGCGTGCCGCTGCTCGAATTCTCCGACCGCTTACCGGCTCCGCAACGCGACGCCCTGGAGATCGCCTTCGGGCGAAGCGCCGGACGGGCACCGGAGCGCTTCCTGGTCGGGTTGGCGGTGCTCAGTTTGATCGGCGCGGCGACGGAATCGCAGCCCTTGATCGTCCTGGTCGACGATGCGCAGTGGATTGACCGTATCTCGGCCCAGACGTTGGCGTTTGTCGCCCGCCGCCTGATCGCCGAGCCGGCGGCGATGGTCTTCGCGATGCGCGACGGTGCCGTGGCGTTGGACACCGATGAGCTGAGCGGGCTGCCCGAATTGGCGCTCGGCGGGCTCGAACCGGGCGACGCCCGCGCGTTGCTGGATTCGGTCATCCTCGGCCGGCTGGACGACCAGGTGCGCGATCGCATCGTGGCGGAAACGCGGGGCAATCCGTTGGCTCTGCTGGAGCTGCCCCGGGGCCTGACCGGCGCGGAGCTGGCGGGCGGCTTCCAGCGCCCGGACGTGCGACCGCTGACGGGACAGATCGAGCAGACATTCCTGCGGCGGATCCGCTCGCTTCCCGACCACACCCAGCGCCTGTTGACGACCGCCGCCGCGGAACCGGTGGGCGACGCCGCGCTATTGCTGCGCGCCGCCGAGCATTTGGGCCTTCCGCCGGACGCGGCGGCCGATGCGGAAGCGGCCGGGTTGATCGACGTGGGGACCCGGGTGCGGTTCCGGCATCCCCTGGTGCGCTCGGCCGCATACCGCACGGCGGACCTGATCGAGCGCCGACGGATCCATCGCGCGCTGGCCGAGGCGACCGACAGGCGAAGTGATCCCGACCGCCGCGCATGGCATCTGGCCATCGCGGCCCACGGCCCGGACGAATCCGTTGCCGCCGCGCTGGAGCGCTCCGCCGACCGCGCCCAGGCCCGGGGCGGCGTCGCCGCCGCGGCCGCCTTCTTGGAACGGGCGACCCAATTGAGCGCCGAGCCGTCCCGCCGGGGAACGCGGGCGCTCGCGGCCGCTCAGGCCAAACGCGACGCGGCAGCCTTCGACGCGGCGGACGAGCTGATCACGGTCGCCGAGGGCGCGTCGCTGGATGAGTTGCAGCAGGCCCGTGCCGCCCGGTTGCGCGCGCAGATCGTCTTCGCCCGAAGCCGCAGCGGTGCCGCCGACGCGCCAACGGTCTCCGACGCCGCCATCGGTTTGCTCGATGCCGCCCGCGGGCTGGAGAGACTTGACGACGCGCATTCCCGCGAAACGTACCTAGAAGCCTTGGGGGCGGCGATGTTCGGCGGCCGGCTCTGCCCGCACGGCGGCATTCACCTGGTCGCCGAAGCGGCCCGCGCCGCGCCGCCCGGACCGCAACCCGCGCGTCCGGTCGACCTTCTGCTGGACGGCATCGCGTTGCGGGCCACGGCCGGGCAAGTCCCGAGCGTGACGGCGCTGCGCGACGCGCTAGCCCGCATCCAGGACGAAGCCGAGCGGGGCGACGATGTGCTGCACTGGTTCTGGCAAGCCTTCCCCGTCGTCCAGGAATCCGCCGTCCACGAGCTGTGGGACGACGAGGTATGGCACCGTCTGGCCACCCACGCCGTTCGGCTCGCGCGCGGCGCGGGCGCACTCGCCGTGTTACCGCACGCCCTGGTCTACCGCGCCGGAGTGCACGTGCAGGCGGGCGAATTCGCGACGGCGTCTCAACTCATCGAGGAGGCCAAGGCGATCTCGGCCGCCACCGGTTATGTCCCGGTCAAATACCACTCGGTCCTGTTGGCCGCGTGGCGCGGCAACGAGGACGTCGCGACCGCCCTGATCGAGCAGGCCGCCGCGGACGGGATGGCAAGGGGCGAAGGGCGAGTCGTCGGATTGACCGGGTATTGCGGCGCCGTCCTCTACAACGGCCTGTGCCGCTATGACGACGCCTTCGCGGCGGCCCGCAGGGCATGCGAATACGAGGACCTGGGCCTGTTCGGATGGTGCCTGATCGAACTCGTCGAAGCCGCCGCGCGAAGCGGCCAAAAGGACGCGGCCCGCGACGCCCTGCGCCAACTGGAAGTCCGGGCGCTCAGCGCCCGAACAGATTGGGCCGACGGCGTTTACCTTCGGTCCAAGGCGCTGCTGGCCTCCGACCGCGACGCGGAGGCCTGCCACCTCGAGGCGATCGACAAGCTCGCGCGGACGCGCATCGCCGTCCAGCTGGCCCGCGCGCACCTGTCCTACGGGGAGTGGCTGCGCCGTTGCAACCGCCGGATCGACGCGCGCTCCCAGTTGGGTACCGCCCACGAGATGTTCACCCGGATGGGTGCCGACGCGTTCGCCGCGCGAGCCCACCGCGAGCTGCTGGCCACCGGCGAGAAAGTGAACAAGCGGTCCGGGAAAACGGGAAACGCCTCCGGCGGCGAGCTGACGGCGCAGGAGGCCCAGATCGCCCGGCTGGCCGGTGAGGGCCTGACCAACCCCGAGATCGCCGCGCAGTTGTTCATCAGCAGCCACACCGTCGAATGGCACCTGCGCAAGGTGTTCGCCAAGCTCGGCATCACCTCCCGCCGGCAACTGCGCGGCTTGGCCAAGGAGTTCGGCCCCCTGAGTTCGGCATGACTACGGACTTTCCAGGGTTCCCCCGGACCGGCGCGCGGGCCATGCTGAAGAGGCCAGTTCGTCGGGAAGCGTGAAAGGCGTGGTCATGAAGGTTTTGGTAATCGGTGGCAGTGGGTTGATCGGATCACAGGTTGTCACCCTGCTCACCGAGCAGGGACACGAAGCCGTCCCGGCGTCACCGAGCACGGGCGTCAACACCGTGACCGGTGAGGGGGTCGCCGAGGCCGTCGCCGGTGTCCAGGCGGTGGTGGACGTCTCCAACTCGCCGTCGTGGGCAGATGACGACGTGCTGAACTTCTTCACCACCTCCACCCGCAACCTCCTCGAGGCGGAGCGGGCCGCGGGCGTGCAGCACCACGTCGCGCTCTCGATCGTGGGAGCCGACCGCGCGGCCGCAAGCGGCTACATGCGGGCCAAGATCGCTCAGGAAAAGGTGATCGTGGAATCCGGAGCCCCCTACACCATCGTGCGGGCCACTCAGTTCTTCGAATTCGTTGCGGGCATTGCGGATTCGATGACCGAGGGTGACACGGTCCGGGCGCCGCATGGGGCGTTCCAGCCGATCGCCGCCGCGGATGTGGCCACGGCCGTCGCCCGCGCCGCGATCGGTGAGCCGGTCAACGGGGTGACCAACATCGCCGGACCCGAAAAGCAGGGCATGGACGACTTCATCCGGACCCGGTTCGCCGCGACCGGCGATGCCCGCCGCGTGGTGACCGACCCGAATGCGCAGTATTACGGCGCGGTCCTCGACGAGCGCATGATCGTTCCCGTCGAGGGCGAAGAAGTGACCATCTACCCCACCCGGTTCGGCGACTGGCTGGCCTCGCAGGCGCCCAGCAACGCCGAGTAACGGCTGGAGGAGGCGGTCCGATGGAGCTGATGGACCACACCGCGGTGATCACCGGCGGGACGGCGGGCATTGGACTGGAATCGGCTCGGCTGTTCGCCAGCGAAGGCGCCACCGTCATCGTCTCGGGCCGCGATCCGGCCAGGGGAGCGCACGCGGTGGAGGTCATCGGCCCGAAGGCACGGTTCATCCAGACCGACATGGCCGATATCGATTCGGTGAATTCGCTTGTGCAGCAGTGCGGTGAGGTCGACATCATCGTCAACAACGCCGGCAGCTTTCCGTCGGCATTGACGGTGGAGCAGGGGATGTCGGCGTTCGAGACGATGTTCGACACCAACGTGCGCGGCGCGTACTTTCTGGTTGCCGGCCTGGTCCCGGGAATGCTCAACCGCGGCCGCGGCAGCATCGTCAACATCACGACCATGGCCGCCTTCAAGGGAATTCCCGGTGCGTCGGGCTACAGCGCCTCCAAGGCCGCGGTGGAATCGCTCACCCGCACCTGGGCCGCCGAATTCGGAGGGGCCGGGGTGCGGGTGAACAGCGTGGCGCCGGGGCCCACCCGCACCCCCGGGGTGGCGGCGGAATGGGGCGACGTCAACGAGGAGCTCGGGCGGGCCCTGCCACTGGGGCGCACCGCCTTCCCGTCCGAGATCGCCGAAGCGGTGCTCTTCCTGAGCTCCCCTCGCTCCAGCTTCATCACCGGCTCGACCCTGCACGTCGACGGCGGCGGCGCCGCGGTTTGACCGCCGCGGCGGTCAACGTCGAGTTGTTGCGGACTTTTCGCCGGCGTTCGCTCTACGGTGGGTAGTTGCGCAACGACGAGGAGCATTCATTGCCCGGGCAACCCACCAGCGACGTAACCTTCGACCGAACCCGGCTCACCAGGCGCGGTTTCATGGCCGCGGGCATCGCCGGCGGGTTGGCGCTGACGGCGTGCAGCCAAACCAAACCCGAGCCGTCGGGCAGTGCCAGGATGGCCGCCGCCGTCGATGCGGCCGAGGCCGCCCGGCCGCACAGCGGCCGGACCGTCACCGCCACCCTGACGTCCCAGCAGGTGCAGATCGACCTGGGCGGACCGGTCGTCCGCACGCTGGCCTTCGGCGATTCCATCCCCGGTCCGGTGCTCCGCGCCAGCATCGGTGACCAAGTCGTGGTGACGGTGAAAAACCGGCTCGATCATCCGACGTCGGTGCATTGGCACGGTATCGCCGTGCGCAACGACATGGACGGCGCCGAGCCCGCCACGCCCAACATCGCGGCCGGCCACGACTTCACTTACCGGTTCTCCGTGCCCAACTCGGGCACCTACTGGGCACATCCGCACACCGGCCTGGACGAGGACACCGGGCTGTACCTGCCGGTCATCGTCGACGACCCGACCGAGGGCAACTACGACGCCGAATGGATTGTCGTCCTCGACGATTGGACCGACGGCGTCGGCAAGAGCCCCCAGCAGCTCTACGGCGATCTGAGCAACCCGAACAAGTCGCCCATGCCCGCCACATCCGAGACGACCCCGACCACCACGCCGGCGAGCGAAGCGAGTACGAGCGAGACCAGCCCGACGACTTCGACGAGCCCGGCGCCCGGCGGGCCCGGGCCCACGGCGGGAAGTGCCGGCAGCAGCGACCTCCTCGGTGGTGGCGCCGGAGACATCACCTACCCCCACTACCTGATCAACGGCCGAATTCCCGCCTCCCCCATGACGTTCAACGCGAAGGCTGGCCAGCGGATACGGATCCGCTTCATCAACGCCGCCTCCGACACCACCTTCCGGGTCGCGCTGGCCGGCCATTCGATGACGGTGACCCACACCGACGGCTACCCCGTGGTGCCCGCTGCGGTCGACGCCCTGCTCATCGGCATGGCCGAACGCTACGACGTCCTGGTGACCGCCGCGGACGGTGTCTTCCCACTGGTCGCCGTCGCGGAGGGCAAAAACGGCCTGGCGCGGGCATTGCTGGCCACGGGGGCGGGCAGCGCGCCCGACCCGCAACTGCAGCCCGGCGAACTCACCAAGCGCGTGGGCACCGTCGAAATGTTCACCGCCACAACACCGGTCAACCTTGGGCGCCCCGACCCGAACCTCAATCTCCCGGTCGTGCTGGGCGGCAACATGATGCAGTACAACTGGACGATCAACGGGCAGCCCTTCGGCAAGACGAGCCCGCTGCGCGTGCAACAGGGCCAGCGGCCCACCATCACCTTCGACAACACCACGACGATGTATCACCCGATTCACCTGCACGGGCACACGTTCCAGGTGATCAAGCCCGACGGCAGCCCGGGCGCCCGCAAGGACACCGTCATCGTGCTGCCCAAACAGAAGCTCGCCGCCGTTCTCGTTGCCGATAACCCCGGCACGTGGCTGATGCACTGCCACAACACCTATCACCAGGTCGCCGGGATGGAGACGCGCCTGGACTACGTCTTCTGACGATTCAGAGGCTGCCCAAGAATTCGGTCAGCAACCGGTTGACCACCGACGATTGCTCGATCTGCGGGCAGTGCCCGGCGTCGTCGACCACCACCGAACGGGCTCCGTCGATCTGCTTGGCGATCTGGGCCGCCCAGCCGCTGGGCAGGAGCTTGTCGTCGCCGCCCTCGACGACAAGCGTTGGCACGCCGATGCGTTCGTAGGCCCGCGCGCTGGACGGGGCGGAGGACGGCGTGGCGCCGGGGCGGCGGAACCTGGCCGCGGCGATGGCCTCCCATGCCCCCGGCGCGGTGCTCGACTCGTGACGGCGCCGCACGTAGTCCTCGTCGTCGGCATAGGCGGGGTCGGAAAACAGGGCTTCGACGATGCGGCGCATGGCCGGCAACGTGGCGTCATAGTTCTGCAGCGCCTCGAAATGCTGGTTCTGCTGGATTTCGCCGCCGCCGCAGATGATCACCAGGCTCCGGACCGGCAGCAGCGGCGTCTCCGACGTGCTGTCGGTGAGCAGGTTGATGGCGCCCATCGAATTGCCGACGAAGTGCGCCGAGCCGACGCCGAGCAATTCGCAAAACCGGGCGACGTGCCGGATCCGCATGCCGCGCCCGTCGACGAAGTCGATCACCTTGGCCGAACTTCCGTACCCCAGCATGTCCGGGGCCAGCACCCGGTAGCGTGCGGCGAGCGCGGAAATGTTGCGTTCCCAACCGAGTTCGGCACTCGCGCCGAACTCACCGCCGTGCAGGAGCACCACCGGCTCGCCCTCGCCGGCTTCCAGGTAACCGGTGGAAAGGCCGTCCACCGACAAGGTTTTGCGCTGAACGTCCATCATTTGATCGCGATCGGGTTGACCGGCGATCCCACTGCCCCAACGACTCTCAGCGGCGGGGCGATGAGCTGGAATTCGTAGACGCCATCGGCTGCGCAGTCCTCGGCCAGCGCGGTGAGATCCCAGTACTCGCCGAACATCATTCCCATGTCGCGCAGGCAGAGCAGATGCAGGGGCAGGAACACGCCCTCTACTCCCGAGACCAGGTCCTCGACCTGGAGGTTGTCGGCCGCGACCGCGGCGGCCTCGTGGTCGTGCAGCCACGAGGCGCAACTCCAGTCCAGTCCGGAGAAGGGTTCGGTCTTGTCCCCGGTCTGCGCGAACCTCGTCCACCAGCCGGTCCGGATCAGCACGATGTCACCGCGTTCGATCCGCACGCCCTGCGCGCGAGCGGCATCGTCTAATTCTTCGGGTGTGATCGGATTCCCCTGCTCGAGAAAGACTTCCGCATTCCGGTGGCGGACCATATCCAGCAGCACGCCTCGCGAAGTAATGCCCTTGCCGTCGACCTTGTCGATTCCGCAATGCACGGCGCCCATGCTGGTCACCGAATCCGCTCGGAAGCCGTTGTAGAGCTGCTCGTCGTAGTAGACGTGCGACAGCGCGTCCCACTGACTTGCCGCCTGTAGCGGCATGATGATCAGGTCGTCGTTGAAGCGGAACGGATTGTCATCACCCAGGTAACTGCTGAGCTGTTGGGCTATTGGGTTGCTCGCCCACCCCGGTCCGTACCGGGCAAGCGTCTTCGCGTCTCCGCCATCGATGGTCATGATATGGACCGGGTTGTGCCGATATTCGAAGGCGCCCTGCGGGCCCGACGCACCGAAGTCCACCCCGAGAGGAAAGACCCTGCCGCGCCGGACCAGGCTTGCGGCCTGGGCGATCTTTTCCTCGGTGATGAAGTTCAGCGTGCCAAGCTCGTCATCGTCACCCCAGCGGCCCCAGTTGCTGACATCGCGCGCAGCCCGGCGAAAGTCGGTCACACTGGCCACGAAGCACGCCCTTCCTCGAGTTCACGAGCTATCGCGGCGCCCACGTTTCCGCCGTCTACCCACACAACCTGACCCGAAATATAACTGGCCGCACGGCTATTCAGGAAGAGCAGCACCGCCGCCTGCTCCGCCGGTTCGGACACGCGTCCCAGCGGCTTGGGGATGTCGTCGAGGAAGCCCTGCCCGTATGCCGTACGAAGCTGGTCCAGGATCGGTGTCTCGGTGACCCCCGGCCCGGTGCAGTTGATACGGATCCCCCTGCCGCCCAGCGGCGTGGCGCTGCGCATGGTGTACAGGATGATGGCTTCCTTGGACAGTTGGTAGCCGTTGCCCAGCGCTTCGCGATGTCGATCGCACCAGTCGATCCCCTCCTGCATGGTCGCCGTGTCGAGCAACGGCGCCACCTCGCGCAGGTGCTCACGATAGGCGGCCGCCGCGAGCGAGGACACGCTGACGATGGACGATCCCGCGGTCATCTTCGGGATGAGCGCCTCGGTGAGATGGCGTAACCCCAAGAAGTTGATCGTGACGATCAACGGCGGGTTGCCCACACCCGAGGAGACCCCGGCGATGTTGAACAGCGCGTCGACCGGCCCGTCGATGGATGCCACCGCGCGATCGATCGACGCGGGATCGGCCAGGTCGATCTCGTGGAAACCGCCGATCCCGAAGTCGGGCCGGCGCTTATCCAGCCCGACGACGTCGGCCCCCAGATCGGTGAGCTGACGCACCACGTATTCCCCGATGCCCGAGGCGCATCCGGTCACCACCGCCCGGCGGCCGTCGTAGCGCCACAGCTCGTCGATTGCTCCCAAGGCTCGCCCCGACATCTTGGTATTGCTCAGGCTCTACTTCTTCTGCTGGTCCTTCGCCCGCTGCGCCGCCTGCACCCGGCCTTCGTTGATCTCCGCCATGGCTTCGGGGATCTCGCTGGCGGTGAACTTACCGCCGCGGCCGGTGGGCAGTCCACCGAACGAGTAATCCTCATCGAACTGCGGTGCGGTCGATTTCGGCCGACGCGCCTCCACCTTTTCGATGACGGGCTCGAGCCGCTTCGCCTTTTCCGCCACGGCCTTCGCGTCGCGCTCGATGAATTCCGGGAGCACCTCCTTGCCCATCAACTCGATGGATTCCATGGTGCCCTCGTGGCTGCGCGGGTTCAGCAGCAGGATGATTTCGTCGACGCCGCTTTCTTCGTAGCCGCGCAGGAATTCGCGCACCGTGGCGGGGGACCCGATCGCGCCGCGGCCCGGCCCGTACGCCAGCGTCGGATCCTTGTCGACCTCTTCGAGATACCGCTGCCACACTCCGGTCCGCCCGGGTGTGTGCACCCCGGTCATGTAGTAGTGCATGATGCCGAACGAGAAGAACCCGCCGCCCTGCCCGAGCCGCTGCAGCGCCTGCTCGTCGGTCTTGGCCACCATCATCGACAGGTCACCGCCGATGGCGAGGATGTTCGGGTTGATCCGCGGGGTGACCGGGACGCCGTTCTCTTCGAACTCCTTGTAGTAGCCGTTGACCCGCTCGGTCAGCGGGCCGGGCCCGGTGTAGGCGAAACTCAAGGCGCCGATGGCCTTTTGGGCCGCCATCTGCACGCTGGCGGGGCGTGTGCAGGCGACCCAGACCGGCGGATGCGGCTTTTGCAGCGGCTTGGGCACGACGTTGCGCGCCGGCATCTGGACGTGCTCGCCGTGGAAGCCGGTGAACGGCTCCTCGATCATGCACCGGATCGAGACCTCGAGGGCCTCCTCCCACTGAGCGCGCTTGTCGGCGGGGTCGATGTTGAATCCTCCGAGTTCGCCGACCGACGACGATTCCCCGGTGCCGAACTCGACGCGGCCGTTGGAGAGCAGGTCGAGGGTGGCGATGCGTTCGGCGACCCGGGCGGGGTGGTTGACCACGGGCGGCAGGTGCATGATGCCGAAGCCGAGGCGAATGTTCCTGGTGCGCTGGCTGGCCGCGGCCAAGAAGATCTCCGGCGCCGTCGAGTGGCAGTACTCCTCGAGGAAGTGGTGCTCGGTCAGCCACACGGTGGAGAAGCCCGCCTTGTCGGCGGCCTCGACCTCGTCGAGGCAGTCCTGCATCATGATGTGCTCGTCGTCGGGCGCCCACGGCCGCGGCAGGGCGAATTCGTAGAACAGCGAGATTTTCATTGCTACCTCCTATGAGTATTAACGGCTCGATTGGCTGCTTGTGCCGCAACGTGTTTCGCCGCGACATAGCCGAAGGTCATCGCGGGGCCGATGGTCGCGCCGGCGCCGGCATAGCTGCGGCCCATCACCGGCGCGGAGGTGTTGCCCACCGCGTAGAGCCCGGGCACCACGCTGTCATCGGCCCGCAGGACGCGGGCGTGCTCGTCGGTGCGCAGGCCGCCGGAAGTCCCTAGGTCCCCGAGTACGATCCGGAACGCGTAGTACGGCGGATCGCCCAGCGGATGCAAGTTCGGGTTGGGCAACGTGTGATCGCCGTAGTAGTTGTCGTACACGCTGTCGCCGCGGTTGAAGTCGTCGTCGTGGCCGTTGCGTGCGAGTTCGTTGAAGCGCCCGGCGGTTTCGGCGAGCTGGACCGCGGGCACGCCGATCTTGGCCGCCATTTCTTCCCACGTCATGGCCTGCTTCACCACACCCGATTCCAGCCAGGCCGGAGGAATCTTGCGCCCGGTCGGTACGGGGGCGAATGGGATCTTCGGTATCGGTAGGTGTCCGCCGACGACGTAGCGGTTGAACGACCGGTGGTCGGTGATGAGCCAGCACGGGATGTGGGTGACGCCGGATCTCTGGCCCTCGATCATGGCGTGGCCGAAATCCATGTACGGGGCCGCTTCGTTGATGAACCGTTTGCCGGCGCCGTTGACGATGAACTGCGCGGGCATCATCCGTTCGTTGAGCATGAATTGCATGCGGCCGTCCGGCCATTGGATCGCAGGGAACCACCAGGCTTCGTCGAGCAGGTCCGTGGCGGCGCCGACCTTTTGCGCCGCGCGGATACCGTCGCCCATCGCCGCCGGGTTGCCGAAGCTCCAGTCCCGGTCCACCTCGGGCAGCAGCTCCTTGCGCCAGCCGAGGTCGTGGTCGAACCCACCCGACGCCAGGATCACACCCAGCCGCGCGCCGATCCGCTTTGACTTGCCGCCGGTTTCCACCACCGCGCCGGTCACCGCTCCGTCGGCGTCGATGAGCAGCTCGACCATCGGGGAGTCCAGCCACAGGGGGATGCCGCGTTCCCTCAGCGCCAGCCGGAGCCGGGCCGCCAGTGACTGCCCGATCGCGGCCATCCGCTCGCCGAACACCCTGGCCCTCACCATCCTCGCGATCAGCTTGAGCAACACGGCTTTGCCGGCCCAGGATTGGCGGATCCTGTAAAAGGTGCGCAACTCCTTGGGGCCCAACCAGATTCCTCTGGGCGCCAGCGCCAGCGGCTGGAGCAGCCGCTGCTCGTCGTCGCCCAGCTTGCGCAGGTCGATCGGCGGCACGTTGATGGTGCTGCCGAGTTCGGAGCCGCCCGGGAGCTCGGGGTAGTAGTCGGCATACCCGGGCTTCCAGACGAATTCGAACCAGCCGGACAGCCGCTCCAGGAATTGGAGCATCTGCGGTGCCGTCTCGACGTATTGGCGAATGCGCGCCTCGCTGACCAGGCCGTCGGTGATCAGCTTGAGATACCCCACCACGCCCTCGGGCTCGGGCGCGTAGCCCTCCCGGCGCTGGGCGGGCGCGCCCGGAACCCAGATGCCGCCGCCGGACAACGCGGTCGAACCCCCGAAGTGCGAGGACTTTTCGACCACCAGGGTGTCGAGTCCGGAGGCCTCGGCGGTCAGGGCCGCCGTCATGCCTCCCCCGCCCGACCCGACGATGAGTACGTCGACAACGTGATCGAAATCGTCCACTGCGTCCGTCATTTCGGAAGTGCCGTTCTGATGGCGAAACCGGCGATCAGCTCGGGGGCGGGCTTGTAAAAGCGTCCCGTGGTTTCGTAGGGTCCCGCGGCCTCCAGCGCCGCGAAAGCCGCTACCCAGGTGCGGATTTCCTGCGCGGAGCTGCCGCCCTCATGGGCCACGAACGCGTTCGACCACTGATCCAGTTCGCTGAGCCATCCGCCGTCGATGATCTCCAGGAATCGGTGGTCCCACGCCGGGTTGAGGGGTTGCAGGTCACTGTCGCCGGCGGCGAAGCTCTTGGCCGCATCGACGACGGCCGCCTGCCGTGCCTGGCGCTGCTCGGAGGTCATCGGTCGCCCGTGCACGATGCGCTCCAGCACGGGTGGGCCCGCGGTGGCCAGCGTCGGCACGGGCGGACTGTGGGAGAGCCCACCCGAGCCCAGCACCAGGACGCGCTTGTCCAGGGTGGCGAGATAGCCACCGACGGCGGCGCCGAGCGCTCGGCAACGGTGCATCGGGCCCAGCGGCACCCCGATCGCGTTGACGAAGATCGGGATCACGGGACGCGAGATGGCGTCGCCGAACAGCTTTTCGAGCGGCTGGACCGTGCCGTGATCCACGTCCATGCTGGCCGACACCGCGATGTCGACACCCGCGTCGAGGATGGCCCGTGCGCAGTCGCCGGCGAGGTCCTCCGGCACGTCCAGTGGGCCGGCGTGGGTGCCGTAGTCCCCGACTCCGGTGGCGCTCATGCCAATACAGAACGGCGGCATCACCTTGTAGAAGAACCCGTTGTAGTGATCCGGCGAAAAGGTGACGACGAGTTCGGGATCGAAATCCTCGACAAATCCTCGCGCCTCGGCGATCGCGCCCTCGATGTCGTCAAGCAGGTCCCGCGACGGCCCCGGAAGACTCAGGAGCGGGCTGTGCGACATACAGCACAGAGCCAGTGCCACTTTGCAAATCACCCCCTTGCGGCGTCAGGGTCAGCGCGTCAAGGAGCGCGGCGCTCAGGTCGGGAGTGCGCTGAGCGATGCAGGCGCCCGCGATGCATCGGTCGGGGCGCAGGAACAACACCGAATCGGAATGGGTGTCGAACCACGCTTTGAGGTCACCACGCCGATCGCCGACGATCACGACGTCGGGGTCATCGTGCCCGGTCCAGTGCAACTGCGTCACCGGCCGCAGCGCAAAGAAGCGCGCGCCCAGCGCTTTCCAGCTTGCGAAGGCGGCTTCGCCGAGGAGTGTGCGGGGGTTGTTGTTCCAGCACAGCACCGCGAACCAGGTGCCCAGCACGTCGTCGAGCAGCACGTCCTGCCGGTCTCGGGTGTCGACTCGCGGCTGGATGAACAGCGTCCCGACCGGCGATTCACTGCGGCCAGACTCGGCGTGCACGACGGCGCCGTGCTCGTAGCGCGGCATGGGCTTGAACCGCATTTCCAGCACATATCGCTTGAGCGACGGCACGATTGACGCCGACCGCACGAGCAGGTCGCGCGCGCCGGCCACCCGTCGGTTGGTCGGCGAGATCACGCGGCCCACCATGGTGGACAGGTCGATCATCGCGCGCGCATGCTTGCGGCGCTCCACGTCGTAGGTGTCCAGCAGCTTGTCGTCAGCGCGGCCGCTCACCACCGCCGCGAGCTTCCAGCCCAGGTTGGCGGCGTCGCGAATCCCGCTGTTGTAGCCCTGCCCCTGCCACACCGGCATCAAGTGCGCGGCGTCGCCGGCCAGCAGCAGCCGGCCCCGGCGGAAAGCGCCGGCGATCCGCGAGTGGTGCGTGTAGACGCGGCGCCGGATCACGTCGACCCGGTCGGGGTGGGGCACCATCCGGGCCAGCATCTGTTGCAGGAAGGCCGGGTCTTCCGCCTGTTCGTCGGTCTCGTCGGCGTGAATCATGAACTCGAAGCGGCGAATACCGTGGGCGATCGAGATCGAGGCGTACGGGCGCTCGGGGTCGGCGCCGACCTCGCTGTTGGGGTGCCCGAGCGGGTCGTTGGCGATGTCGACCACCAGCCACCGCGTCGAGGACGTCGTCCCGTCGAACGACACCCCCATCACGCGGCGGGTCATGCTGCGACCGCCGTCGCACCCGACGACGTACCGTGCCCGCAGTCTCGTTGTGTCGCCGTTGTTCTCGACGCCGCCGCCGAGCTCGACGGTGACCCCGTCGGCGTCTTCCCGGCAGCCCGCCATCGGGCTGCCCCACCGGACCTGGACGTGGTCGAATCGGTCCAGGCCGGCCAGCAGCTCGGCATCGACGAGCGGTTGCACGAACCCATTTCGCTTCGGCCAACCGAAACGCGCGTCGGGCGGGGCCATTTCGGCAAGCACGCGGCGCTTGGCGTCCATGAAGCGCAGGATCTGGTTGGGCACCGTGTGCGGCAGCACCCGGTCGGCAAGGCCGATCGACTGGAAGGTGCGCAGCGCCTCGTCGTCGAGACCGACCCCGCGCGGGTAGTCGATGAGGGTGTCCCGCTCTTCGACCACCACCGCGCGGATCCCTTGCAGGCCAAGGATGTTGGCCAGAGTCAGCCCGACCGGGCCCGCCCCGACGACGAGGACGTCGGTCTCGGTGTCAGGTGTCTCTTGCCCCGGAGTCGCCATCAGCGACCCAGCAGGAAATCGAGATGCAGGCGGTTGAAGGTCTTGGCGTCCTCGTACTGCGGCCAGTGACCGCATCCGGGCATCACCTCGAAGCGCGCGCCGGGGATCATCGACGCGATGCGCCGGCCTTCGCTGACGTCGGCGGTAGGGTCGTCGCTGGTCCACAGCACCAGCGTCGGGGCGATGATCGAGCCGTACTCGGCCGGACCGAGGATGTTGCGTGCCCGAATCTCGGGATCCTGCAACGCCATGATGTCGCGCATGGCGGAGACGAATCCCGGTTGGCGATAGACGCGTTGGCGGCTGGCGACCAGGTCGTCGTAGTCCTGGGACTTGTCGGCCATCAACCATTTGATCCGCGCCTGCACCGTTTCCCAGGTGGGGTCCTCGGCGGCCGCCATGGACAGGGTGATGATCCGCTGCATCACGGCGGGGTCGGCCTGCGAGCCGCCAGCGGTGTTGAGCACCAGGCGGTCGACCACGTCGGGGTGGTCGACGGCGGCGCGCGCGGCCACCCAGCCGCCCAGGGATTCGCCGCTGATGCACGCCCGATCGACACCGATGGTGCGCAGCACGGCCATCAGGTGCTCGACGTAGTGGTGGACCTCCAGTGGGTGGCCCGGCTTGTCGGTGTAGCCGTGACCCAGCATGTCGATCGACCAGGTCCAGAAATGATCCGCATGGGCGGCCAGGTTGCGCACGTAGGCCTCGGCGTGACCGCCGGATCCGTGCAGCAGAATCAGCACCGGCTTGCCGGGGTCCCCGGCCCGCAGGTAGCGGGTCCGTATTCCTCCGGCGTCGAGGTAGCCCTGCTCAAACGCGACGCCCTGGAGATCGCTCCAGATGCTCTCGAACTCCGCCACGGTCCTGTCCGACCTCCAGATCGGGGAAATCTCGTTCTCGTTTTCGACGTACTTCGTGTGCTAATATCGCACACTAATGTGCGTTATATATAGAGCTTCGCTCTCGCTGGAAGGTCTGTCAAGGCTGTGACTGGTTCCGGTACCGGGTCGCAAACCCTGGCCAGGGGCCTCACCGCCCTGCAGATGGTGGCCGATTCCCCCGCCGGGCTCACCGTGCAGCAGCTCGCCGATCAGGTCGGGGTGCACCGCACGATCGCCTACCGGTTGCTGACGACGCTGGCGGAGTTTCGGCTGGTGGCCAAAGGTGAGGACGGGCGTTACCGCCCCGCGGCCGGTCTCGCCGTGCTGGGCGCGTCGTTCGACCGCAACGTGCGCCAGCTGAGTCTGCCGACGTTGCGCGCGCTGGCCGACGACCTCGGCACGACGGTGTCGTTGCTCATCGCCGAGGGCGACCAGCAGGTGGCGATCGCGGTCATCGTGCCCAGCCACGTCGCCTACCAGCTCTCCTTTCACGAGGGCAGTCGGTACCCGCTCGACCGCGGCGCCGCCGGGATCGCCTTGCTCGCGTGCATGCCACCGCGCCCGGGCGAGCGGGAGCTGGTGGCGCGGGCGCGCGAGCGCGGATGGGTGACGACCTACGGCGAGATCGAACCGAATACCTACGGGCTGGCCGTGGGGGTGCGCCGCCCGGCGCCGTCCCCACCGACGTGCATCAACCTCATCTCGCACCGAGAAGACGTGGTGATGCGCGGGAAAGACGCGGTCGTCAAAGCCGCCAAGGAGTTGTCGGAGCTACTGAGCTAGCCGTTGAGCTGAAGGGATAGCAGTCCATGTCATGGGACCACGAGATCGACGTCGTCGTGCTCGGCAGTGGCGGCGCGGGGCTCACCGCCGCACTGACCGCGGTCGTGGCGGGCGCGTCGGTGGAGGTTTACGAAAAGGCCGCGACGGTCGGCGGGACCACCGCCGTGTCGGGCGGCATCGTGTGGATCCCCGCCCATAACCGTTCTCCCGACGGCGAATTGACGCCCGCCGACGCGTTGCAATACCTGCGCGCCCAGTCGCTCGGCTCGATGGACGACGAGCTGGTCGAGACGTTCGTGCGCACGGGTCCGGCGATGCTCGACTTCATCGAGGCGCACAGCGGCCTGCAGTTCGAGATCGCGACCGGCTTCCCCGACTATCGGCCGGAGTTGCCGGGCGGACAACCGACGGGCGGCCGATCGCTGAGCGCGGCCCCGTTCGATCTCGCGCAGCTGGGCGAATGGGCAACGCGGATCACGTCTTTCCCGGCCGACTGGTCCAACGTGGGTTTCGATGCCGAGACCAGGGCACGCCTGCACGCGGCGATCGACGAACGGACCGGCCACCTGTGTGTCGCCGGCACGGCGCTGATCGCGGGTCTGCTGAAGGGCCTGCTGGATGCCGGGGTGACCCCCCATACCAATGCGCGGGCCGAGGAACTCATTGCCGACGGTTCAGAGGTGACCGGGGTGCGCGTCGCCCTGCCGGAACGGACGATCAGAGTTCGCGCGCGACGCGGGGTCATCCTGGGCACCGGCGGCTTCGAGTGGGATCCGGCTCTGACACAAGCCTTTCTGCGCGGCCCCATGCACGGCGCGGTCTCTCCACCCAACAACACCGGCGACGGGCTGCGCATGGCCATGGCCCACGGGGCCGACCTGGCCAACATGGGCGAGGCGTGGTGGGTGCCGATCGTCCAGATCCCGGGCGACACCATCGAAGGCAAGCCACGCAGCCGCAGCGTGCGTCTGGAAAGAACGCGACCGCGCAGCATCATCGTCAATTCCGCGGGGCAGCGCTTCGTCAACGAAGCGTGCGACTACAACTCGATGGCCGGCGCGTTCCATTATCTGGATCCTCGCGGCGGGTACGTCAACGATCGCGGATGGATGGTGTTCGACTCGGTTCATCTGCAGCGCTACGGATTTCTTGGTGTGGAGCCGGGACAGCCCGTCCCGGATTGGTTCTGCGAGTCGGCGGACCTGGCCGAGTTGGCCGCCAAGACCGGCATCGACCCCGGTGGATTGGCTCGCACCGTCGAGAGCTGGAACCGTCACGTGGCCGACGGGGAAGACCCCGACTTCGGGCGTGGTTCCAGCGCCTACGACGGCTACTGGGGTGACGACAGCGCGACGACGCAGGCCGGCAAGACGCTGGGACCGATCGACACCGCCCCGTACTACGCGGTGCCGGTGAGCATCGGTGCGATGGGCACCAAGGGTGGCCCGCGCACCGATCACGACGCCCGCGTCCTGCACGTCGGTGGCGAGCCGATACCGGGGCTTTTCGCCGCCGGCAACGCGATGGGCGGAGTGACCGGGCGAGCCTACGGGGGCGCGGGCGGAACACTGAGTCCGGCAATGGTTTTCGGCTACCGTGCGGGTCACGCGGCCGCGACCGGAAAGTCCGTCGACCTTAAATAGCGTTTTGGCGCCGAAAGTGGGCTCTAGGTACGAAAGCCGCCGCGGGTTCGTTCACAAGCCCCACGCTCGGCGTTACTGGGGGATCGCTCGTCGTAGCCCAGCTCGTCGCTGACCATGCTGCGCGGCGCGTTTACGGGCGGCCGCGGACAACAGTTGTGTCACGAGCGGATGAGGTTCCTCGACGGTGGAGCGACTCTGCGGAACGAACAACGTGGCGATGTAGTACGGGTGGTCCGCTAACTCCAGGACGCGAGCTTCCTCGTGGTCGTCGACTCCGGTGACGCGCAATCCGGCTGCTTCCAGCGCTGGTCGATAGGTTTCATTCAATCCGAAGTTGCAATAGTAATTTTCATAAATCCGTCGCTTCCCATAGCACTGCGCAGCCAGTGATCCAGGCTGGAGGTTGACCGGCATGGTTCGGCCCGCCAGGGAACACGTCAATGAAGAGATGAACAACACCGATCCGTACGGATCGTATTCGGCGTGCTCCGCATCTTTGAAGCCGAGGACATTGCGGGCAAATTCAAGAACGATGTGCTGGTATCCGCCACAGGTACCCAACGTTGGCACATGGTTTTCGCGCCCAAAACGTAAAGCAGCAAGGGCTCCGCGCAAACTGCGGTATGGACTACCGGGAGCACACCACAGCGCATCGGCGGCAACGATCGGCCGGAGGTCGGCTTCCAGCGATTCGGTTGCCAGCCATGTAATCGAGGCGTGCAGACCCAGCAATGTCGCTGAGTGGCTTATCGCCCTGTTGGTCGCGATATGAGGACCATAGGAACTGTCGAAGTCGCCAACCACCGTAATGCTTAACGGCTCGGTCATTGGGGCTCTTTCGTTCGAAGGCCCTCCCAGCGTGGCAGCTTGCCTCGCTACACACCAATCCTTTTTGGTACGAGATTCGAAACGTAACTCACAGTGATGCTGGCACAATTGGTCCGACCTGCGTCATTCTGAGCTGATGGTGGCCTACGACCGGATCGGTGCTACCTATCGCAGCACCCGCCGGCCCGACCCGCGGATCGCTTCGCAGGTGCGCGACGCGCTCGCCACGATGGGCACCGTCGTCAACGTCGGGGCGGGAACCGGTTCATACGAGCCGGGCCAGACCGTCGCCGCGATCGAGCCCAGCATGGTGATGATCGCCCAGCGCCCTCCCGGCTCGGCGCAGTGTGTCCAGGCCGTGGCGGAGGCATTGCCCCTGCGGGACAAGTGCGTTGACGCCGCAATGGCGTTGTTGACCGTGCATCATTGGGGCGATCTCTCCGCCGGGATCGCCGAGCTGCGCCGGGTCAGCCGCCACCGAATCGTGATATTCACCTGGGATCAAGCAGTGATCGACGACTTCTGGTTGCTGCGTGAGTATCTGCCCGACGCCGCTCGCATCAATAAGGCGCTGCACGTACCGATTGAACGACTGGTGGAGCTGCTGGGCGGCGCGCAGGTGCACACCGTACCGATACCGCATGACTGCACCGACGGATTCGGCGCCGCCTTTTGGCGCCGGCCCGAGGCCTACCTCGACGCCACCGTCCGCGCCGGCATCTCGATGCTGGCCTACGCCGATGAAGGCGCCTTGGCCGACGGGCTGGGCCGGCTCGCGGCCGACCTGCGCTCGAGACGATGGCAACGACGACACGCGGAACTCCTTGAACAACAACAGCTCGACGCCGGCTACCGCCTGCTCATCAGCGATTGCGGCTAAGGATCAATAGGAGAGCCTCGGCGGTGCTAGCGGCGGCGATAGCGCAAGCCAAACAGATTTCATGCCAACCAGACTGGTGCCCGCGTGACTGGTGTGACCGACGAAGCGGGTCCACCGGATGGCGCGAGCGCCGTCAGTCCTTCAGCGGCACTTCGACGCAGACGTGCGTGCCCACCGGGACATCGAAAAAGACCGTTGCTCCCCCGGCGGCCTCCACCCTGGCGCGGTGTGACGCCAGGCCGATGTGCCCCTCCCCCAGGCGATGCGTGACGGTCTCGGGGCTGAACCCGACGCCGTCGTCGACCACATGCAAAACGCAGGTCCCATCGGTGATCCCGAGCCTGACCGACGCGTTGCGCGCCGCGGAATGTCGCACGACGTTGGACAGCAACTCACGCACCATCGCGAACACCACGGGATCGATGGCATTGCGCGCCGAATAGTCGATGTCCGTGGCGATCTCGATGCCCGAACGCTCGGCGGTGAACTCCGCAAGCTGCTGGACCGCGGCGCCGAGCCCGACCTGCTCGAGAACCGCCGGATGGAGCTCAAACGTGGCCTGCCGCAACCGTTCCGAGGCCTGCTGCAGTCCGGCCGATGCCCGCACGATGCGCTCATCGCCCGGGAATGCGGTATCCAGTTCGTCCAGCTCTTGGCGCACCGCCAGGATGTCTTGCAGCGGTCCGTCGTGAATGAACTCCGAGATCCGGCGCGCCGCCTCGTCCGAGGCGGTCATCGTCTGGGCAAGCAGTTCCTCCCGTAAGGCGCTCAGCCCGGCCACCGAGCGCGTATGCCGCTCCTCGATCCGCACCACCAGGAAGGCCGCGCAGCACAGGAACGCATAGAGCAGGAACCGAAATCCCGCCTCCGGCAATCGGACCGCGCTCGTCATCACCGGATCTTGCAGCACGGCGATCGCGAACCCGAGCATGGAGAAGATGAGCACCACCGCCGCGCGGCGCGAAGAGACATCGAGCCCCAGCAGGACCGGCAACATGGCCATGATCAGCAGCGGGTAGACCCCGTCGGTGGACAGCAGCTGAAAGACCGTCAGCGCGACGATGTCGATGACGGTGAACGCGAACGGCTCCAGTCGCCCGATCGCTACCAATCGGCCCATCCCGATCCATCGCCGGAAAGGCGCGAAGGCCAACGCCGCGGCGCAGGCCGCGACGCACGCGTACAGGACGATCAGCACGGTTTCTTGCGGCCACTCGTGCCGGTCGGTGCCGATGATCATGGCCGCGACCATCAGTCCCACGACACCGATCCGAAGCACCGAGCCGATTCGATACGAGCGCAATTGATGAATCGTGCGCACCCGTTCCAGTTCCGCGTCACCGGCCCCTGCCACCCGATCACCGTACTCATCAAGGCACGCCGCCTCGGGGCAAACTGAAAAATGACTCATCGGCCGACACAGAAAAGGCGAACGCCGTTGCTTGGCAAACCGCTACACTGTCGGCCATGGTTGGCGCGACTGCCCCCGAAACGGTGCGGGTGGTCGTGGCCGATGACCATCCGCTCTTTCGTGAGGGCGTGGTGCGCGCACTGTCGTCGAGCGGCTCGGTCAACGTCGTCGCCGAGGCGGAAGACGGCTCTGCGGCACTGGAATTGATCAAGGTGCACGAACCCGACGTCGCGCTGCTCGACTACCGGATGCCGGGCATGGACGGCGCGCAAGTGGCGGCGGCAGTGCGAACCCAGGGTTTGGCCACCCGAGTGTTGCTGATCTCGGCGCACGACGAGTCGGCGATCGTGTATCAGGCGCTGCAGCAGGGGGCCGCCGGGTTCGTGCTGAAGGACTCGACGCGCGGCGAGATCGTCAAAGCCGTCCTCGACTGCGCGCAGGGCCGCGACGTCGTGGCCCCCGCACTCGTCGGCGGCCTCGCCGCGGAAATCCGCCAGCGCGCGGAACCGTCGGCGCCCGTGCTGAGTGCGCGAGAGCGCGAGGTGCTCAACCGAATCGCGCGCGGTCAAAGCATCCCGACGATCGCGGGCGAGCTCTACGTGGCCCCGTCGACGGTCAAAACGCATGTGCAGCGCCTCTACGAGAAGCTCGGCGTCAGCGATCGCGCGGCCGCGGTCGCCGAGGCGATGCGACAAGGTCTGCTCAACTAGCCGCCGACCAGGGGTTTGGCGCCCGCTCAGCCTCGGCCCCCACCAACGCTTTTGCGGACGCGATCGCCTCGGCCACCAG
The DNA here is from genome assembly GCF_035666375.1 of Mycobacterium sp. 5-140-3-2. NCBI lineage: Bacteria > Bacillati > Actinomycetota > Actinomycetes > Mycobacteriales > Mycobacteriaceae > Mycobacterium > Mycobacterium sp. 5-140-3-2. Next base: position 712,619 of record NZ_CP142025.1, on the reverse strand, counting down.
GTGGCGGGCGCCGCGTTCCACCTCGTAGAGCCGGTCGGCGTCGACGCCCTCGGCAATCAGCTGCCGTCGCGCAAACACCAGCGGATCCATCGCCACGGGGTGGTTGGTCCGGTAGGTGATCGCCTCGACGAGGGTGGGCCCGCCGCCGGCACTCGCTCGTTGCACCGCTTCGGCGACCGAGGCGCTCACGGCGGCGACGTCCCTGCCGTCGACCGACCGCATGGGCATCCCGTCGGTCTCATAAGCGCGGCGGCGCGCATCGGGCCCGCCACGGATGTTCTCCACGACGAACACCACCGGCAGCCGCCAGGTCACGGCGATCTTTGCGGCCGTGGTGAATTCGACGGAGTGCGCGTCACGACCGCCGACGACACACAGCGTGACCTTGCCTTCGCCGGTCATCCGCTGCGCATTGGCGTCGCCGAGGGCGAACAGGGTCGACTGCCCCAGAACGCTTTCGTTGGCCAGCGCTTGCTTCCAATCGGCAGCGCCGGTTTTGCGCGACGCGCCGCGGGCTTTGCCGATCGTCTCGGCGATGACCGGACCCAGTGGCAGGGCCAGGCCGACGTGCTGGGCGTGCCGGATATGCGGCGCGGTGGCATTGACGATGTCACCGGGGCGAAGCGCCGCAGCCGTGCCGACGGCCACCGCCTCTTGCCCGAATTCCATCCGCACGGCCTCGTCGACCAGGCCGTCGCCGCGTGCCTCTTCCAGCGCCATGTCGAGCAGCCGCAAGACCCACATCCGGCGATACGGCTCCAGCCGGTCGTCGTGCCCAGACACTGTCGGCAGCGCAGCTGTGTGAGTCATGTGCCGGACCTCCTCCGTCTCAAGCGATCTGCTCGACGCTCAACGTAGGACGGTCGCGCGCGGCATACCTCCGCCGATCGGTCCGCAAAGGTGATGAATGCCCGTTCCCCCGATTGGGGGACAAACGGGTCGTCAGTCCGCCTGAGGTGTGCGCGGCGCGAGCAGCCGGTCGGCCGCCGTGTAGGGGTCCTGATCGCCGTCGACGACGGCCTCGGCGAGCCGGTCGAGGTCAGGTTGGGTCCGCAGCCGGGTCTGGGCCAGCGACAGGATCTGTGCACGGGCGCGGGCCAGCCGGCGGGCGCGGCTGTCGGTGCGGCGGTGGTCCTCGATGACGCCCATGAGCTCGTCGATGCCCTCGCCCTTGGCGGCGATCAACGACACGATCGGGGCGCTGGTCTCGGCCCGAAGGTCTCGGACCGTCTGCTTGGCGCCGTCCCGGTCCGCCTTGTTGACCGCCACGATGTCGGCGACCTCCAGCACCCCGGCCTTGGCGGCCTGGACGGCGTCGCCCGCACCGGGATTGAGAATGACGACGGTCGGGTCGGCGACGGCGGCGATCTCGATCTCGGACTGCCCCACCCCGACGGTCTCGAGCAGGACGACGTCGTAGCCGATCGCCCCCACCAGGCGGATGGCCGCCGGAACCGCGGCCGCCAGCCCGCCGAGATGGCCCCGGGTCGCCACCGAGCGGATGAGGACGTCGGAGTCGTTGATATGCGCGGCCATTCGAATGCGATCCCCCAGGAGCGCGCCGCCGCTGAACGGGGACGACGGGTCCACGGCCAGCACCGCCACCCGGCAACCCCGCGCGCGGTAGGCGCCGACCAGGGCGGCGACCGTCGTCGACTTGCCCGCGCCCGGCGGCCCGGTGATGCCGATGACGGGCCCCACGCGCTCGGGCGCGGGGCCGATCGCCGCCAGGACCTCGTCGCGCTGCTCCCCCTCGACGAGGCTGAGCAGCCGTCCCGCCGCGCGGGGAGATCCGTTGCGCGCGCGGTCGATCAGCTCAGCGATGATCATGTACGCATTATGGAGCCGCGACCTCGATCACCGTCGCCGAGCCCATCCCGCCGCCGGCGCACATCGCCGCGACGCCGATCCCGCCGCCGCGGCGGCGCAATTCGTGCACCAGTGTGACGAGCATCCGGGCTCCGGTCGCCGCGACGGGATGCCCCAGCGAGCAGCCACTGCCGCTGACGTTGACCTTTTCGGGGTCAAGGTCGAGGAGCTTGATGGTGGCCACGCACATCGCCGCGAAGGCCTCGTTGATTTCAAACAGGTTCACGTCTGCGACCGAAAGGCCAGCGCGGCCAAGAGCTTTCGGGATCGCCTCGACCGGCGCCAAACCGGTGATCGCCGGGTCGACGCCGACCGACGCCCAGGACCGGATGGTGGCCAGCGCCGGCAGCCCGAGTCGGTCGCTGGCGATCGTCAACGCCGCGGCTCCGTCGTTGGCGCCGCAGGCGTTGCCCGCGGTGATGGAAAAGCCCTCGATTTCGGGGTGCAGCGGCTTGAGCGCGGCCAGCTTCTCCATGCTGGTGTCGCGTCGCGGGTGTTCGTCGACCGAGAACAACCCGTGTGGGGTGTCGATGGGGACGATCTCCTCTTTGAAGCGGCCTTCGTCGATGGCGGCGATGGCGTTGCGGTGCGAGCGCAGCGCCCAGGCGTCCATCTCCTCGCGGGTCACGCCGGCCTTGACGGCGGCGTTCCAGCCGACGGTGATCGACATGTCCATGTTGGGCGCGTCGGGGCGGTCCGGGTGGGTCGGCGGGAACCAGTCGACCCAGTCGCCGTCCACCTGCATCCGGGACCGCGGCGACGTGGATGCCGAGTTCACGCCGCCGGCGATGACGAGTTGGTCCATTCCCGCGCGCACGCTCGCCGCCGCGCTCTGCACGGCCGCCTGGCCCGCCGCGCAGTGGCGATTGTTGGCCAAGCCGGGCACCTGGGTCAGGCCCACGGTGAGGGCCGCGTGGCGCGCCAGCACACCGCCGCCGTAGAGGCCTTCGCCCAGGATCACGTCGTCGACCTGCGCCGGGTCGAGATCCGCTGCCGCTTCGGTGACGACGTGGTGCGCCAGATCGAACGCGCTGGTGTCGCGCAGGGTCCCCTTGCGGGCCGTGCCGATGGGGGTGCGCAGGGCGGACACGATGACGGCTTCAGGCACGGGTCTTCTCCAGTTCGGCCGGTGGGTGCGCGGCGGTGAAAGCCACCCGCGCAATCACGAGAATACTATTCTCTCAACACGAGAGTACGCGTTGCAACAAGCGGCCGAAGGCCGATCAGTTGGTGCGGTCGGACCATCCCGGCGGGAGGCGGTCGGGGCCGGTGTCGATGACGCTCTCGTCGTCGGTTCCGACGTATTCGAACAGGGTGATGTAGGCGAATTCGGGGACTTCGTAGATCGGGTAGGTCGGGCCTTGATCTCGGTAGGCCCGCATCTCATCAAGGTGTTCATTCTGGTAACAGACAGTGCGCTCGCCGTGCACGCGGATCCACTGGGGGAAGAAGATGACGCCGTGGATGCGCCGCTTGGACGGCAGAACGTTGACCGCCACACAGGTTCCGGTGGGTTCGGTCCAGGAGATCTTGAAACTGTCGTCGTCGAGCTGGACGAGGTTGACCTCCTGGCCCTTGACCCAGCGGCCACCGACATGCCCGGAGTGAATGCGGTAGTCGATTGTGGTGGCGTTCTTGACGTACATCTCGTACTGCCATCCGTTGGCGTAGGTGTAGATAAAGCGGTGCCCGACGATTCCCGAAAAGTCTTGCGGTGGAATCGGGTTTGCGACGCTGGTCATTGCCGTTCCTCCTGTGGGTCTCGGCCGTACTGGCTGCCACGGTGATGATCCTGCCAGGGACGCCGCGCCGCTCATACAGCACAGCAGGCTTACACCGATGCGCCCGCCGGCGTGAGCGGTGGCCCTGCGGAAAGCGCGCAGGTCTGCGATGGTGGATAAATGGCTGAGGGAAGGATCGCGGTCCCGGGCGGCGAAGTGTGGTTCGAACGGACCGGAGGCGGCACGGGTCTGCCGCTGCTCGTCATACACGGCGGCCCCGGCCTACCGCACGGCTACCTGCGGTCGCTGGGGCGCTTGGCCACGCAGCGCGAAGTCATCTTCTGGGATCAGCTGGGTTGCGGGAAATCCAAATGCCCGCCAAACCACAAGCTTTGGACGATGGATCGCTCGGTGGCCGAGGTGGACGCCGTGGTGCGGGCCCTGGGGCTGGATCGTTTCCATCTTTTCGGCAATTCCTGGGGTGGGATGTTGGCCCAGCAATACATGCTCGACGCGACCCCCTCGGGCGTCGCCAGCCTCACCATCTCGAACAGCATCGCGTCCATTCCGGAGTTCGCGAAGATGGTGGCGCGCTTGAAGTCCGAGCTGGATCCGGCCACCCAGGCGGCCATCGACCGGCATGAAGCCGCCGGCACCACCTATGCGCCCGAATACCAGGCCGCGATACGCACCTGGAACGAAACCTACCTGTGCCGGGTGCGACCCTGGCCACGTGAGCTCGAGGACGCGTTCAGAGGCATGGGTGCGGAAATCTTCGAGACGATGTTCGGCCCCAGCGATTTTCACATCGTCGGGACGATCCGGGATTGGGACGTGTTCGAGCGCCTGCCCGAAATCTCCTCGCCCACAATGCTGCTCGCGGGCCGCTACGACGAATGCGTGCCGGAACACATGTTTGCGATGCACCAGCGCATAGCGGGCTCCCGGTTCGAGCTGTTCGAGTCCAGCGCCCACATGCCGTTCATCGAAGAGCCGGACAAGTTCGACGCGGTGATGCGTGACTTCCTGCACCGCCACGACGCCTGAGGCCACCGCGGGCCGACAGCCTCAGTTTTTCTTGGCCGCGTTGAATTTCGCGACGTTGGCCCGGAAGTCCTCGGTGACAAAGGACTGGCTCTCGGCCGACAGCGCGTAGTCCAGGCTGGCCAGCACGGCGCGCTCCAGGTGGATGTTGAGCACCCGCTTGGTGCTCTCCACCGCCTGCTGGGGCAGTTCCAGAATCTTTTTCGCACAGGCGATCGCCTCCGAGACCGGGTCGGCCACCACGTGGTTGGCCAGTCCGAGTTCGACGGCGCGCGGCGCCTTGATGCGGGTTCCGGTCAGCGCGAACTCCTTGGCCAGCAGCAGGCTGATGTGCAGCGGCCAGGTCAGCGGGCCGCCGTCGGCGGCCACCAGGCCCACCTGCACGTGCGGGTCGGCCAGATAGGCGTCCTCGGCGATGTACACGATGTCGCTGAGCGCGACCAGGCTGCAGCCCAGCCCGACGGCGGGGCCATTGACGGCCGCCACCACGGGAATTCGGCACCGTGCCATGCCCAGCACGATCTCGCGCCCGTCCCGGATGGTTTTCGCGCGCAGCTCGGCGTCGTTCGCCAGCTCTTCCAGGTAGGTGAAATCGCCGCCGGCCGAGAATGCCCTGCCGGCGCCGGTGATGACCGCGGCGCGGGCGGTGGGGTCGTCGGTCAACCGCTGCCACAGCCGCGCGAGCCCGACGTGCAGGTTGTCGTTGACCGAGTTGAGCGACTCCGGCCGGTTGAGGGTGATGATGCGCAGCGCGCCGTCGGCCTGGACATCGATTTCGGTAGGCATGTCGTACACGTCAGACTCCTTCGATGATCGTGACCCGCTTCACCCGGGCTTCGCCCGCGTTCGCGATCACTCCTACAATCCCAAGATTCGTGAGGCGATGATGTTCTTCTGTATTTGTGATGTCCCGCCCATGACGCTCTGCGCCCGGCTGTACAGGTAGGCGCTGAGCAGATCGGGATCACGCGTGCCCGCGACGGCCAGGGCGGCGTGCCCGACGGATTGTTCCACCCAGGTCATCAGCAGCTTGTCCAGCGAGCCTTCCGAGCCGTGCGAAACCCCGTCGAGCTGTTCGGACAACCGCCGCCGCACGTGATGGGTCAGCATGTCCGACTGGACCGCGGCCCACGCCAGCTCCTCGGGCACATCACCGTCGTTCCGCGACAACAACTCTCGGACGAGCTTGCCGTAGCGGGCGGCGTATCCCAGTGTGGAGGGCTCGCGTTCGTGCCCGACGACGGTCATGGCCACCGCCCAGCCGTCCCCGGGAGCACCGACCATCCGGTCCGCCGGGACCGTGGCATCGTCGAAGAACACCTGGCCGAATTCGTTGGTCACGCCGTTGATCATCTGCAGCGGGCGCTGTTGCACGCCAGGCTGTTTCATCTCCAGGACGAACGCCGACAGGCCGCGGTGACGCTTGGCCGCGGGATCGGTGCGCGCGAGCAGCAGGCACCAGTCGGCCACGTCGGAATAGCTGGTCCAGATCTTGTGCCCGTTCACCACGTACTTGTCGCCCTCGAGGCGGGCGGTGGTGGTCAGCGAGGCCAGATCCGAACCGGCGCCCGGCTCGCTGAAGCCCTGGCACCACCGCTCGCTGCCGTTGATGATGCCGGGCAGGAAGCGCTTGCGCACCTCGTCGTTGGCGTGCTCGCCGATGCCGTACACCAGATAGCCGACGCTGGGCCGCGGCGGTGCGCCCGCACGCACCAGCTCCTCGTCGACGATGACGTCGTAGACCGGCGCCAGGTCCTGCCCGCCCCACTCGCGGGGCCAGGACAGGCCGAAAAAGCCGTTGTCGTACAGGGCGCGATGCCAGTCGGCCATGCGCGCCCAATACTCGTCCCCGGTGCCGGAGAACTCCTTGGCGTGCGCGGAAAGCCAGGTGCGCAGCCGCTCTCGGAAGGCGGCCTCGTCGGGTGAGTCACGAAAGTCCAAGATCGATCTCCTTCAACGCGACCGGCCACAGCTCGGTCGAGGTCAGGGCGCGGCGCAGGTAGACGTGCGCCACGCATTCCCAGGTGTTGCCGATGCCGCCGTGCACCTGAATGGCCGTCTCACAGACGGTTCGGGTGGCGCGCGCGCAATAGACCTTGGCGATCTGGGCGGCCCGAATGGCTTCGGCGGGTGCCAACTCGTCGACGGCCCACGCGGCGTGGCGCAACACGCTGACCGAACCTTCAATCAGCGCAAGGCTTTCGGCCAGCAGATGCGCGATGGCTTGGTACGACCCGATCTGCTTGCCGTATTGTTCGCGGATCTTGGCGTAGTCGCAGGCGACGGCGTGCGCGCCGCGCGCGACGCCGACCAGGTCCGCCGTCGTCGTGACCAGAGCCAGTGCCCGCCACTGCTCGGCAACCTCAGGGGACACCTCGCCCAGCGCCACCGGCGAACCCACGATCGTCGCCTCGGCCCGCGTGAGGTCGACGCCATCGGTCAACGCCTGCACATCGACGGCCGAGACCGCGCCGCCCGAGAGCGCTAACGCACGCCGCGCGCCGCGAGCGTCGATCACCCGATCGTCGACCGCGACCGTTGTCCCCGAGGCGTCTTCCCCGATGTGACGGCCGAGATCGTCGGCAAGCACCGGGCCGAGAAACGGCGTGTCAACCAGACGACGCCCCAATTCCTCTGCCACGATGGCCACTTCGACGCCCGAGGCCCCATCGGAGCGCAACGAGCGCCAGCCCGTGGACTCGATCTGCTTGTCCAGGCGCGTGATTCGGTTCTGGTCGTCGAGATCCTGGACCGTTGCCGGTCCCAGATCGTCGGCCAGCTTGGCGGCGGCGTCGCGCAATTGCTGTTGTTCAGTTGTCAGACGTACATCCATGGCGCTCCTTCAGCACTCGGCGCAGCACCTTGCCCGAGGGCAGGCGGGGAATTTCAGGCACAAACACCACTCGGCCCAGATGTTTATAGGACGCCAACTTCTCGTCCACCAGGGCGGTCAGCTGGGACGCGTCGACGGGCGCGGACGTCGCGACCGCGGCGACGATCGCCTCGCCGTTGGTTCCGTCGGGAATCCCGAACACCGCACAGTCTTTCACCGCCGGATGACCGTGCAACACCGCCTCGATCTCGGCGGGGGCGACCTGGAAGCCGCGGACTTTGATCATCTCCTTGAGGCGGTCGGAGATCCGCAGCCAGCCGCCGGTATCCAGCCACCCGACGTCTCCGGTCCGATACCAGCCATCCCGGATCGCCTCGCCGGTCGCTTCGGCCGGCAGGTAGCCGGCCATGAGCGACGCCGACCGGGCCTGAATCTCACCGACCTCACCGGGGCCGACCGGCTCGCCCGTCTCCAGCGAGACGACCCGCAGGTCCACACCGGGTACCGCGCGACCGACGGTGTCGAGTCGCGCGTCCTCGATCGGATTACAGGCGATGACAGGCAATTCCGTGGTCCCGTAGGCCGGAAGCCAGCTCACGCCGGTGCGCCGGGTCACGGTCTGCGCGACGTTGGCGTTGACCGGTGTGGCTCCCCACATGATGTAGCGCAGCGACGACAGGTCATAGGATTCCAGGCCAGGGTGCGAGGCGATGGCGAGCGCGATGGGTGCGACCGCCATTTCCACTGTGATGCGGTCACTTTCGATGTGGTGCAGCACCCGGTCGATGTCGAACCGGCGGTGCAGCCGCACGCAGGCGCCCGTCTCCCACGCGGTCAGCAGGTTCAGCAGCCCGAGGATGTGTGACGGTGGCGTGGCAACTTGGATCCGGTCATGGTGCGTCAGTTGCAGCGCGTGGCGCCAGTGCCGCACGGCCTCGTCCAGCGAGGCGTGGGTGTGGCGGACGGCCTTGGGCAGGCCGGTGGTGCCGGAGCTGAACACCAGCGCCGCGTCGGCCTCAGCCGGCGGCGCAGGACCGGTGGCCAGGTCGGCCGGTGGGACGGGCTCGTCCAGGTGCAGCATCGGCATCAGGCCGGCCAGCACGGGGTGGTCGCCGACGGCGTGCGCGGGACCCGTCAGCGCGAGCGCGTGGTCGACCTCGTCGCGTTTCCAGGCCGGGCTGATGAGGACGGCCGTGGCGGCCAGCCGCCAGATCGCGAGCACCACGGCGAGGAACTCCGGCCGGTTGGACGCCATGACCGCGACCCGCTGACCTGCTGTGACGCCGTCTTTCGCCAGGGCCGCGGCCCATCCGTCGGCCAACGCGTGGAGTTCGGGCGCGCTGAATCGCCGTTCCTCGAACACGAGCGCCGCCGGCTCGGTCACGTCCCGTCCTTCCCTGACAGACCGGGCTGACCCGACATCCATACAAGTCTTGAGAAGATGCTATCGCTTCGTGAGAATAGTATTCTCTATACTGAAGAATGCAAGTACGGAAGGGGGCGGTCTACGTGACGGTCACCCGGATCATCGAGGAGACCCCACGGGTGACAGATCCGGCCACAAACGGCTCCGGCGCCGGAACCGTGACGATTCATCTCGACCGCAAAAAGGTCTCGGTGCCCAGGGTGCCGGGCGAGACGCTCCTGGAGACCGCGCGGCGCGCCGGGCTGGAGCCGCCATTCAGTTGCGAGGCCGGCAACTGCGGGACGTGCATGGCCAAGCTCGAAGAGGGGCACGCCACCATGCGGGTCAACGACGCTCTCGAACCCGACGAGGTCGAAGAGGGCTACATTCTGACGTGCCAGGGCGTTCCGGATACGGACTCGATCACGGTGCGCTACGAGTAGCAGCCAGGAGAGATTGCGATGGCCAAGGGCATCATCCTCGTGGAAAGTCGGCCCAGCTCGCCCGACCGGGAAGACGAGTACAACACCTGGTACGACGAGGTGCACCTGGGTGAGCTGGTGGCGCTGGACGGATTCGTCTCGGCACGTCGACTGCGACCCGTCGACGGCGACGGCCCCTACATGGCCATCTACGAGATCGAAGGCGACGATCTGCAGGCAATCCTGGACAACATGATCGCCAACGGGCCGCAGCTGCACATGTCCGACGCCCTGCAGCTGGACCCGCCGCCGATTCCACGACTGCTCGAAACCACCACCGAGTGCAGCGGCTGACCGAGCTCGCGTCGCGCACACATGAGGAGCCCATTGATGAAGGCCGATGACCTGATCCTGGTGAGCATTGACGACCACGTGGTCGAACCGCCGGACATGTTCCTGCGCCACGTGCCCGCCAAGTACCGGGACGAGGCACCGATCGTCGTGACCGATGACAAGGGCGTCGACCAGTGGATGTACCAGGGCCGGCCACAGGGCGTGAGCGGACTCAACGCCGTGGTGTCGTGGCCTGCCGAGGAGTGGGGCCGCGACCCCGCCGGCTTCGCCGAGATGCGTCCGGGCGTCTACGACGTCCACGAGCGCGTCCGTGACATGAACCGCAACGGCATCCTCGCGTCGATGTGCTTCCCGACGTTCACCGGCTTTTCGGCCCGGCACCTCAACATGACGCGCGAGGACGTCACCTTAGTGATGGTGTCGGCCTACAACGACTGGCACATCGACGAATGGGCCGGCTCCTACCCGGACCGGTTCATCCCCATCGCGATCCTGCCGACCTGGACTCCAGAGGGCATGTGCGCCGAGATCCGTAGGGTCGCCGCGAAGGGCTGCCGAGCGGTCACCATGCCGGAATTGCCGCATCTGGAAGGACTTCCGAGCTACCACGACGAGGACTACTGGGGGCCGGTGTTTCGCACGTTGTCCGAGGAGAACGTGGTGATGTGTCTGCACATCGGCACCGGCTTCGGGGCGATCAGCATGGCGCCCGACGCCCCGATCGACAACATGATCATCCTGGCCACCCAGGTCTCGGCGATGTGCGCCCAGGACCTGCTGTGGGGCCCGGCGATGCGCAACTACCCCGACCTGAAATTCGCCTTCTCCGAAGGCGGTATCGGCTGGATCCCCTTCTACCTCGACCGCAGCGACCGCCACTACACCAACCAGAAGTGGCTACGCCGCGACTTCGGCGACAAGCTGCCCAGCGACGTCTTCCGCGAGCATTCGCTGGCCTGCTACGTCACCGACAAGACGTCGCTGAAGCTGCGCCATGAGATCGGCATCGACATCATCGCCTGGGAGTGCGACTACCCGCACTCGGACTGCTTCTGGCCCGACGCGCCCGAGCAGGTGCTGGCCGAACTGAACGCCGCCGGCGCCGACTACTCCGACATCGACAAGATCACCTGGGCCAACGCCTGCCGGTTCTTCGGCTGGGACCCGTTCGCCCGCACGCCCCGCGAGCAGGCGACCGTCAAGGCCCTGCGCGCCAAGGCAACCGACGTGGATGTGTCGATCCGGTCGCGTGCCGAGTGGGCGCGGCGCTATCAGGAAAAGCAGCTGGCGACGTCCTGACGCCGAACGTCGACTTGTTGGGCGAAATCGCCGATTTCTGCGCCACAACTCGACGCTCGGGGCATCGTCAGCCCGTTGGCGGGTTGACGAACCACACGTTCTCCTCGCGCAGGCTGCGGCTGCGCCAACCGTCGTCGGTGCGCGTCAGCTCGTGGTGGTAGTAGCCGCCGCAGTAGCTCAACTCCGCCATGCCCGGCAACTGCATGGGGTTGTAGAACATGGCGCGCACCGTCGCGGAATCGCCGTGCAGCGCCAGGATTTCCACGTTGGTGATGTAGTGCATCGACATCGGGATCGCGCCGAAGCCCTGCTCCAGCCATGCGGCCACCTCGTCGGCGGGCCCGCCGCCGCGCCCGCCGACGAGTAGTCGATATGCGCGTCGTCGGTGAAGACCGAGCGGTACAGCTGCCAATCCTTGGCATCAACGGCGCGGGCGTATCTGTTGAGTAGCGCGGCGATTTCGAGTTCGTCGACGACCCGCTGTAGATCCATCGTTGCACCTCATATCCCTTTGCGTCCAACGTCGACTTGTTGCGCGAAATCGGCAATTCTGGCGCCATAACTCGACGTTCGGCGGACGGACCAGCCTTGCGGCAGTTCCACTCCCTCAAAACTTTTGAGCATCTCGGGCCGCGGCGGCGTCATCTGGAGATAAACGTCTATGTGGCGGATGCGGTCATCATCGGTGAACTCATAGACGGTCAGCGAATTGACCACGCTACGGAATTCGCCCACCTCGCTCCGTTCCTCGAGTTCGAGAAACACGCGGCCGCCGGCCTCGGTGATGTGCTTGAAAGAACACTCCCATTCCGACGATGTCGCCCAATTGGTGAGGAATTCGACATAGTCCGGCCACTTCATCACCTCTTTGAACGCACCGATTCGCTCGAATTCGCCCACGGCGACCAGCTCGGCCAGCGGTCTCCAACTGTCCGCCGAGAAGCCCGGTTTCTTCGCTTGGCCGACGAGGCGCTTCGTGGTGGCGCCGTATTGCAGCACCACGTGCGATCGGCCAGTGTACGAGTCGATGACATCCTCGACCGTTGGCAAGGCATTCACGCCCGCACCCCGGCCTTTCGCAGGTAACGTCGCAGGATCCCGATGCGCCCCATGAGAATTCCCCTTTCACCAGCGAGACGTAGCCAGCGCCTTTGCGTCCAACGTCGACTTGTTGCGCGAAATTGCCGATCCTGGCGCAACTACTCGACGCTCGGCAGTTCCGGCGGTGGACGGTACTCGGGTTCGTAGCCGGAGACGTGAATCGGGCTGCCCACCAGACGGAAATCACCCGCTGTCACAACCACTTCCGGGGTGGCCTCGAGGGCCTCGGGCAGGGTCCTGACGGCCGCGGCCGGAACCCCGAGCGGGCGCAGCCGGCGTTCCCACCCGGCCGCGCTGTCGGTCGCCAGCATCGCCGTGACGACGGCGAGCACTTCGTCGCGGCGGGCGACCCGCTCGGCCATCGTCTCGAAACCACCGATGCCTGCCTCCGCGGCGAACGACTTCCAGAACCCGTCATGGGTGATGAACAGCGCCAGATAGCCATCCGCGGTCGGAAACAGCTGAGCCGGAACGTAATACGAGTGCGCCCCGTGGGGGCGCCGCTGCGGCTCCACCCCGCTGTTGAGGTAGGCGGAGGCGTGGTAGTTGAGCTGCGACAACATGACGTCGCGCAGCGACACGTCCACCTGCCCGCCGGTGCCGGAGATGATCTTGGCCAACAGCCCCAACGCCGCCGACATTCCGGTGGAGTTGTCGGCCGACGAGTAGCCGGGCAGCGTCGGCGGACCGTCGGGGTCACCGGTCAGCGCCGCGGTGCCGACGCCGGCCTGCACCACGTAGTCGAACGCAGGGTCGTCGCCGCCGTACAGACCGAAGCCGGTGATCGCCACGCAGACGATCCGCTCGTTGTGCCCTCGCAGCTGCTCGTAGGTGAGCCCCAACCGGCGGATGGCCGACGGCTTCAAGTTCACCAGCAGCGCGTGGGATTCGCCGACCAGGTCGCCCAGGCGCTGTTGTCCCGCATCCGAATTCAAATCCAGGCAGATGCTGGACTTGTTCCGATTGAGGCTGGCGAAGTACGTGGCGCCGACGCTGCGGGAGATCTCGCCGCCGGCGGGCTCGATCTTGGTGACCTCGGCCCCGAGGTCGGCGAGCAACATGGTGGCATACGGGCCGGCCAGCATGGTGCCGACCTCAAGGATGCGGATCCCCGCCAGCGGCCCGGTGTTGCTGGGAGTCAACGCAATTCCGCGGCGAGCGAGGCGATCATTTCGCGGGTACGACGCTTGGACGCGACCAGCTCGTCCCGGCTGTCACCGATGGGCAGCAGCCGCACCGAGAGATCGGTCACGCCGGCATCAGCGAATCGGCGCATCCTGGCCAGAATCTGTTCGGAGTCGCCGGCCGCGCACAGGTCGCCGACGTCGCGGGCATCGCCGCGGTCGAGCAGGCGCTGGTAGTTGGGCGACACCTCGGCCTCCCCCAGGATGCGGTTGGCCCGCTCCTTGGCCTCCTCGACTTGCGAAGGCGCACACAGACATACCGGGATGCCCGCGACGATCCGCGGCGGGGGTCGCCCGGCATCGGCGGCGGCCTTGGTGATCTTCGGCGCGATGTGGTCACCGATCGCGCGCTCGTCGGCCATCCACAACACGGTGCCGTCGGCGAGTTCACCGGCGAGCTGCAGCATCACCGGTCCCAGCGCGGCGACCAGCACCGGCATCGGAACATCGGCCCCGATCGCCAGCGGGTTGTGCACGGTGAACGAATCGTTCTCGACGTCGACCGGTCCCGGCCCGGCGACGGCGGCGTTGAGCACCTGCAGGTAATCGCGGGTGTAGGCGGCCGGCTTCTCGTACGGCAGGCCGAGCATGTCCCGGATGATCCAGTGGTGCGACGGCCCGACACCGAGAGCCAGCCGTCCGCCTGCCACCGCGTGCGTCGAAAGCGCTTGGCGGGCAAGCGCGATCGGATGCTGGGCCTGCAGCGGCACCACCGCGGTACCCAGTTCGATGCGCGAGCTGTGCGCGGCCATCAGCGACACCATGGTCAGGCAGTCGAAGTCGTTGGGCACCTGCGGCATCCACGCGGTGTCCAGCCCCGCGGATTCGGCCCATTCGATATCGGAGGCCAGCTTGTGCACCTTGCGGGCCATGTCGCCACGCTCGGCACCGATCATTACTCCGACGCGCACTGTTCCTCTTTTTCTTCCGAAGCGGGCTCGGGGGTCCCGGTCAGCGCGCGGATGTCGCGCACCAGGTTGTCCAGCGGTGTCCCGGTGGGGAATACGGCCGCGGCCCCGGCGGAGAGCAGTTTGGGGACGTCGGCGTGCGGGATGGTCCCGCCGACGACGACCGAGATGTCGGCGGCGTCGGCGGCGCGCAGCGCCTCGACGGTGCGCGCGGTGAGCGCCAGGTGCGCACCGGACAGGATGCTCAGGCCGACCACGGCGACGTCTTCCTGCACCGCGATCGAGGCGATGTCCTCGATACGCTGGCGGATGCCGGTGTAGATGACCTCGAATCCGGCGTCGCGCAGGGTGCGGGCGACGATCTTGGCGCCGCGGTCGTGTCCGTCCAGGCCGGGTTTGGCAACGAGAACGCGAACGGCCACTTAGAACACCACCGGCTGCTGGAACTCGCCCCACACTGCTTTGAGCGCGGAGACCATCTCCCCGACCGTGCAGTAGGCGTTGGCACAGTCGATCAACTTGTGCATCAGGTTGTCGTCTCCTTCGGCGGAACGCGACAGGGCGGCGAGGCTGGATTTCACTGCGGCCGAATCCCTTTCGGATTTTACCTTGGAGAGCCGCTTGAGCTGAAGATCACGCCCTTCGGCGTCGAGCTCATAGGTGACGACATCGTGTTCGGGTTCCTCGGTCACGAAGCGGTTGACGCCGACGACCGGGCGGTCGCCGGACTCGATGTCCTGGTGGATCTTGAATGCCTCGTCGGCGATCAGGCCCTGTAGGTAACCGTCCTCGATGGCATGGACCATTCCTCCGTGCCGCTCGAGGTCGGACATGATCTCGATGATGCGCTCCTCGGTCGCGTCGGTCAGCGCCTCCACGAAGTACGAGCCGCCCAGCGGGTCGGCCACACTGGCCACGCCGGTTTCGTGCGCGAGGATCTGCTGGGTGCGCAACGCCAGCGTGGTGGTCTCCTCGGTGGGCAGCGCGAATGGTTCGTCCCAGGCCGCCGTGAACATCGACTGGACGCCGCCCAATACGGCGGCCATGGCTTCGTAGGCCACCCGGACGATGTTGTTGTGGGCCTGCGGGGCATACAGCGACGCCCCGCCGCAGACGCAGCCGAAGCGGAACATCGCCGCCTTGTCCTTCGTCGCCCCGTAGCGCTCCCGCACGATCGTCGCCCAACGCCGCCGTCCCGCACGGTATTTGGCGATCTCTTCGAAGAAGTCCCCGTGGGTGTAGAAGAAGAACGAGATCTGCGGCGCGAACTGGTCGATCGTCATGCGGCCGCGTTCCACCACAGTGTCGCAGTAGGTGACGCCGTCGGCGAGGGTGAACGCCATCTCCTGCACGGCGTTGGCCCCGGCGTCGCGGAAATGCGCACCGGCGACCGAGATTGCGTTGAACCTGGGCACCTCGGCGGCGCAGAACTCGATGGTGTCCGCGATCAACCGCAAAGACGGCTCCGGCGGCCAGATCCAGGTCCCGCGCGAGGCGTACTCCTTGAGGATGTCGTTCTGGATGGTCCCGGTGAGCTTCGAGCGCGGGATGCCCTTTTTCTCGGCCGCGGCGACGTAGAAGGCCAGCAGGATCGCCGCCGTGCCGTTGATGGTCATGCTGGTGCTGAGCTTGTCCAGCGGGATGCCATCGAAGAGGATCTCGAAGTCGGCCAGGGTATCCACCGCGACGCCGACCCGGCCGACCTCCTCACCGAACTCTGGGTCGTCGGAGTCGTATCCGCACTGCGTCGGCAGGTCGAGCGCCACCGACAACCCGGTCCCGCCCTGATCCAGCAGGTAGCGGTACCGACGATTGGACTCCTCGGCGGTGCCGAACCCCGAATATTGGCGGAAGGTCCACAGCTTGCCGCGGTAGCCCGACGCGAAGTTGCCGCGAGTGAAGGGAAACTCCCCGGGCTGGGGAGGCTCAGCGCCTCTATCCGCCGGCCCATATACGGGCTGCAGCGGGATGCCGGAGGGAGTGTGGGCCGTATTATCCATCGGTGAATAACGTACTTGCAAAAAAAGAGAATGCCAATACCACATGCTTGACCAGGTCAAAGGAGACGAATGGCTGACAACGTGCTCACCGATCGCACGGTGGTGATCTCCGGCGGGAGCCGCGGGATCGGACTCGCGATTGGCATCGCCGCTGCCAGGCACGGCGCCAACGTGGTGCTGCTGGCCAAGACCGACACACCCCATCCGCGCCTGCCCGGGACGGTGCACACCGCGGCGGCCGACGTCGAGTCCGCCGGCGGCAAGGCGCTGGCCGTCGTGGGCGACGTGCGCCGCGAAGAGGACGTGCAGCGCGTGGTCGACGCGGCCGTGCAGCGGTTCGGCGGCATCGACATCTGCGTCAACAACGCCAGCGCCATCGCCACCGACCCGACGGCCGTGCTGTCGGCCAAGAAATACGACCTCATGCAGGAGATCAACCTGCGCGGCACGTTCCTGCTGACCAAGGCGTGCGTGCCCCACCTCCAGAAGTCGGCCAACCCGCACGTGCTGACCATCTCGCCACCGCTCAACATGAACCCCCGCTGGCTGGGCGCCCACCCGGCCTACACGCTGTCCAAGTACGGGATGACGCTGCTGTCGCTGGGCTGGGCGGCCGAGTTCGCGGACGACGGGATCAGCGTGAACTGCCTGTGGCCGGAGACCTACATCGCCACCGCGGCCGTCACCAACATGGCCGATGGCGACCGGCTGGCCGCGTCGTCGCGCAGCCCGGAGATCATGGGCGACGCCGCCGTCGAGATCGTCTCTCGACCCGCCCGGGAAGCCACGGGCCAGTGCCACATCGACGCCGAGGTGCTGCGATCGGCCGGGGTTGCGGATCTGTCCCGATACGGCGGCGGCGAGCAGCCGATCCCGGACCTATTCCTGGACTGAATACCTAAGCACGGCAGAGGATTTCGCCGTGCGGGATGGCGATCCAGCCGTCTTCGGCGACGGCCCATTCTCGCCAGGCGGCGGAGATCTCCTCGAGCTGCGCCGGGGTGGCCAGCTCAAGGGTCACCAGGTCACTGGCCACGGTCGAATGAAGGATCCGCTCGGCCCACATGCCGCCCCACCATTCGCGCGTCTCGGGTGTGGCGTAGCACCACAGGCTGCCGGTGGGCGTGATGTCGTCGAATCCCGCCTGCTGTGCCCAGGACAGCAGCCGCCGGCCCGCGTCCGGCTCGCCCCGGTTGGCGCGAGCGACGCGTTGGTAGAGCTCGCGCCACAACTCGAGGGCGGGTAGCTGCGGGTACCAGATGAACCCCGCATAGTCGGCGTCGCGGACCGCCACGATGCCGCCCGGCGCGCACACTCGCCGCATCTCACGCAGGGCGCGCACCGGGTCGGCGACGTGCTGTAGCACCTGATGGGCGTGGACGACATCGAATGTGCCGTCGGCAAAGTCGAGGTCGTGCACGTCGGCGGTGCCGAAAGAGACGTTGGACAGGTTGCGTTGTCGGGCTTCGGTGCGGGCCACGCCCAGGACGTCGGCGACTTGGTCGACGGCGGTGACGGGTCCGGGTGCGACGCGCGCGGCGAGGTCAGCGGTGATGGTGCCGGGACCGCAGCCGATGTCCAGCACCGACTGGCCCGGCTTCAGGTGGGGCAGCAGGTAGGCCGCCGAGTCTTCGGCGGCGCGGCGGCGGTGGCTGCGCAGCACCGACTCGTGGTGGCCGTGCGTATAACTGGCCCGGTCGTTCATCTCGCCAGCGTACGTCGACGAGCCACATGATGAAACATGTGTCTCGCTATATGAGACAGCTAGTCGACGGGGACGTTGAGAATCGGGAGGTCGAGACCCGCGCCCGGACCGTCGAAATGCCACCATTCGCCCGAATACACCTTCAGGCCGCCATAGTTCATGGCGTTGCGCAGCGCGGCTCGATTCGCCGTCGCGTCGGCGCTGATGCCCTGCGTGTTGAACGCCGTTGCCCGAGAGGTGAAGTCGTCGAAGTCGGTGCCCATGTCGGCCAGGCACAGCCCACCCGCGTGTAGTCCCGACGTGCAGGGCTGTTGCGGCGTCGTGAACGTCACGTCGACCGAGCGTCCCGACTCATGGCTGCGCGCATATTGGCCAGGTCGTGCCACCCAGGCGGGGTTGGGGACCAGGCTGAACATCTTGACCTGGACGTCATGCGGCCGATAGCAGTCCCAGAAGACCAGGAGGTGGCCCTGCGGTCGCAGCGCGCCGGCCGCGGCGGCGAGCCCGGGGGCCATCGATTGGTGCACAAGGCATCTGGCGTCGGACGGATACAGCTGCGTGTGGGTGAAGTTGTTGGTCGTCGCGTAGCGCAGATCGAGCACGGCGTCGGGAACGACGGTGCGGACGTCGACGAAGCCGGCCGCCCGCGCGGCGTCGCTGACCGGCGGCACGTCGGGGCCCGCCGAGGCGCGAGGGGTGCCCCAGGCCTGGCCGCACCCCAGGATGAGTGCGAAAGCGGCCAGCCTGAGCACCCCTGCGCGACGCATTGGGCCATTGTCCCGGTTGATCGGTCCGCGTCGGGTTATCTGGCCCTCGGGGCGCGCCTCATTCGCGTTCTGCCGTCGCGACGGCGAGCCAGTCGTCGTCCGCGAGCCGGCTTGCGCGCGACGGGTCGTAGCGGCGCAACAGCGCGGGCACGGTCGCGTGGTCGCGCAGCTCGAATCCGTGCGCTGCCAATGTGGCGGTCAGGTCGGCCTCGGTGAAGTCGCTGCGATACGGTTCGCCGCGCCGGGCCACCATCCGGGTGATCCGGCCCGCGCTCTTCCACGGGGTGTCGGCGGTGACGACGCCCGCGGCGATGTGGTCCAGGACGAGGCGACTCCCCGGGGTGCAGAGGCCGGCGAGGTCGGCGAGGGTCGCGTCGATGGCGCCGCGGGTCAGGTAGGGAGTGACGCCGAGCCACACCACGAGGGCGGGCTGGTTGGGGTCGAAGCCGGCGGCCAGTAGTGCTTCGCGCAGCGCGTCCCGTTCCAAATCGCAGGCGACCCAATGGATTCGGCAGCTGTGCCGCGGCGCCAACAGCCGCTCGACGACCGGGCGCTTGTGCGCTTGAGTGGTTGGCGCGTCGACCTCGAAGATCGTCACCGGGGTCCCCGCGCGGCGAAGGCTGGTGGTGTCGAAGCCCGCGCCCAGCAGCACGAGTTGGCCGATCCCCGCGGCGATCGCAGCCTCACATGCGTCGTCGACGTAGCGCACCCGAAGCGCGATGTGGGCGTGCAGGCCTCCCCACAGGTGGTCAAATATCCGAAGAGCGGCGTCGGCGGCGCACCGATGAACCAACATGGCGCGCAATGCGGGGTGTTTGACGAAATGTCGGGAGTACGTGTCCTCCACGAGCCGCCGCCCCGGTGGCCGCAGCGTTTCCGCAGCGCGTTGAAACGCATTGACTTCGGCGGTCCAACTCGCCGCGCGATCGAGGCGCCGAGCGCCCACATCAACCATCGTCTCCCCTTTGCACCAAACACCCGGTGTTGACGCTATCCACCCCACCGGCCCATCGGTAAGGTCCAATTCGATGCCGAATTCGTGGACCAGTCGCGATACCGGAGTGGACCTGCACCTCGAACTTCCCCCGGGTCGGGGCCGGCGTGCGGCGCTCGAAGCCGCTCTGCGACAAGCCATCCGGGGTGGACGCCTCGCCGCGGGCGAGGCGCTGCCGTCCTCGCGTGCCCTCGCCACACAGCTCGGGCTTGCCCGCGGCACCGTCGTCGAGGTCTACACGCAACTGGCGGCCGAGGGATACCTCCGGACCCGTCCAGGCGCGGCCACCCAGGTGGCGGGCGGACCGCACGTTCAGGCACCGATCGAATCGATGCGGGTTACCCAGCGCTACGCGGCCGATTTTCGCCTCGGCCGCCCGGACCTCAGCATGTTCCCGCGCGCCGAATGGTTACGCGCGTTGCGCCGAGTCCTCGAGGCCACCCCCCACGCCGAACTGGGGCCGGCGGACCCGCGCGGGTCACCACGCTTGCGCGCGGCGCTGGCCAACTACCTGGGTCGAGTGCGGGGGGTGCTCACCACCGGCGAGCACATCGTCGTCTGCAGCGGGTTCACCCAGGGGCTCCGCCTGGTGTGCGAGGCGCTGGCCAACGGCGGAGCCCGGTCGATCGCGCTCGAGAATCCCTGCCTGCCCGACCATCGCGCGACGGTGGCGGCGAGCGGGCTCACCGTCGAGCCCCTCGACGTCGACCACGGGGGTGCGCGGCCCGAGGGATTCAATACGGCCGTCGCCGCGGCGGTGCTCACCCCGGCACACCAGGCTCCGCTCGGGGCGACGCTCGACGCCAACCGGCGCACCGAGTTCGCGCACATCGCCGCGACCCGGGGCGCGTATCTGATCGAGGACGACTACGACGGGGAATTTCGTTACGACCGGCACCCCGTGGGCGCGCTGCAGGGCCTGGCGCCCGAACACGTCGTCTACGCCGGCAGCGCCAGCAAGAGCCTGGCGCCCGGCCTCCGCCTCGGCTGGCTCGCGTTACCCGCCGCGTTGGTCGACGGGGTGGTCGAAGCCAAGCGCCGCGCCGATCGCGGAACCGACGTGCTCGCGCAGCTGACATTCGCGGAGTTGATCGAATCCGGAGCGCTCGACCGGCACATCCGGCGGATGCGGCGGCGTTACCGCAACCGCCGCGACGCCCTCGTCGTTACCCTCGGCCGCTGCGCCCCCGGGATGCCGGTGTTGGGCATCTCGGCCGGCCTGCACGCCGTTGTCGCGCTGCCCGAGGGCATTTCGGAGGCCGAGGTGTTGAGCGCGGCGCGCGGACGCGACATCGCCCTCACCGGGCTGACCCGGTTCTGGCACGGCACGGGCCGCCGCAGAGACGGAATCATCATCGGGTACGGGACACCGCCCGAACACGAATACACCACCGCCCTGGCCCGTTTGGGAGAGTTGATGTCCGCCGTCTCGGGCGTCAGTCGGCCGGGATGAAGTCGATGTGCAACTCCGTCAGGCCGCGCAGCAGGAACGTCGGCTCGTAGTGGTACTGACGGCCACTGGGCGATCCGTGCTTGGCCTCGCTGATCCTGAATTTGCGCGTGCGGTCCAGGAGGCGGTTGATGGTGATCTGTCCCTCCACCCGCGCCAGCGGCGCGCCCGCGCACGTGTGAATGCCGCGACCGAATGCGATGTGCTCGCGCACGTTCTTCCGATCGGGCCGGAACTCGTTGGGATTGTCGAACTTTCGCGGATCGCGGTTGGCCGCACCCAGACAGAGCATGAGGACGGTGCCAGCCGGGATGTGCACCCCGCCCAGGGTGGTGGTCTTCCGTGCCAGCCGGAAGTCCACCTTGGTGGGGCTCTGCATGCGCAGTGCCTCCTCGATGAACGTGCCGATCAAGCTTCGATCTGAACGCAGCCGCTCTTGCAGCTCGGGGTCGTCGCCGAGGACCTGCACCGCCGAGCTGAGCAGTTTGGTCACGGTCTCCTGCCCGGCCGCGAACAGGAACGTCGCCGGCCGGACGACCTCCAACAGCGGCGGGACCGAGCCGTCGGGGTACGTGGCGGTGGCCAGGCCGGTCAGCACGTCTTCGCGGGGTCGCCGTCGCCGGTCGGTGATGTAGGCGCTGAACAGGTCGTCGAGGTACTGCAATGGGTTGCTGCCCACCGGTTCGTGATCCAGCGCGCCCACTCGGGCGCCCGGCGCGTTGCCGGCCCCGAGATTGCGGCGGATCTCCGGGCGGTCCTCGTCGGGAACCCCGAGCAGATCGGCGATCGCCAGGGTGGCGAACGGCTTCGCGTACTCGCTGAGGAACTCGCAGTGGCCGTTGGCGATGAACTCGTCGAATTGCCGGTCGGCCAATTGCCAGATGTAGTCCTTGTTTTCCTGCAGACGGCGCGGGGTCAGCAGCCGGCCGAGTAGTGAGCGCGCCTTGTCGTGCTCGGGCGGGTCCATGACGACCATGTGCTCGAAGATCGGGAACTCGTGGCGATGCGCCTCGATCTGCTCACTGATGTCGTCGCCTTCCGGGGTGAACGGCAACGGCGGGAACGGACCACCGATCGCGTTGACCGCGGAAAACGAATCGACGTCTTTGAAGGCCGCCTGCACCTCCTGGTAGCCGGTGACGGCCACGACCCCGTAGTGCGGTTCGCGGAACACCGGTCCCTGGTTGCGCAGGTAATCCCAGTAGTCATAGGGGTCTTGCGCGACGTCGGCGTCGGTGAAGTAGTCGACGTTGGCGAGATCGGTCATGAGTCCAATTCCTTTTCCTGGCACCGGAAAGCGCAGTGCATCACGCTGATGTGTCGCCGGCGACGGCGCTGATGGCCTGGCGCGGACAGGCGGCCACGGCCGCCTCCACGCTGTGGCGCAACGCTTCAGCCGGTTGCTCGTCGCAGGTCGCGACGTCGTCACCCAGCTCGAAAACCTCGGGGGCAATCTCCACGCAGAGGGCATGCGCCTCACACAGGCGCGGATCCACCCGCACATGCATGCGAGCCGTCGTCACCGGCCCTCCAATCCCTTGTTTGCCGCTCCACAAACTGATCGATCGACCAAATTGTTAGGATGCGGTATGCCTACCACGGATCGCGCGGGCCGGTCAAGCAAAGCCGGCGCACCCAACCGCGCGGCGGCGCGCCAACCCAAGCGGAACCCCGACGCCGGCGCGCGCAGCAAGCTGATCGAGGCCACCGCCCGCATCATGCGCGAGGAAGGCTATGCCGCGGCCACCTCCCGGCGGGTCGCCGCCGAGGCCGGCGTCAAGCAGGCACTGGTCTATTACTACTTCCCCACGATGGACGACCTGTTCGTCGAGGTGCTGCGCGCCGGTGCCGAGACCGCGCTGACGCGCATGCGCGCCCTGCTATCCGAGGACGACCCGCTGCGAGCGCTGTGGGCGATGAACAGCGACACGGCGGTGACCGCACTCAACGCCGAGTTCATGGCATTGGCCAACCACCGCAAGGCAATTGGCGCCGAACTCAAGGCCTACGCCGAGCGCGTTCGTGACATCGAGACCGCGGCCGTCACCATGGTGCTACGCGCCAACGGAGTCGATCTCGAGGAATATCCCCCGGTCGCGATCTCGATGCTGATCGCGCAGGTGGCCCGCAGCCTGTGCAACGAGAGCGCCGTCGGCGTCACCCAGGGACACGACGAGCTGCGCGCGTTCGCCGAACGCCAGATGAGCCTGCTGACGGCGCCCGCGGCCGCGTCCACGCCCGGCCGCTAGCACCGGCCGGCGCCACCGCAGCGGCGACAGGACCGTTTCCGCATCCCGGCCACCGAGCGGGCGGTCGGGCACACGTCTGTTGACACTGCGCACGAATGATGCCAACCTTCCTGATCGATCGACAAAGAATTGTCGGCCACGTCTAGGTGAGGTGCAGTCATGGGTGGAAGAGTTGAGGGCAAGGTCGCGTTCATCACCGGGGCGGCTCGCGGCCAGGGCCGCAGCCACGCGGTGCGCCTGGCGCAGGAAGGTGCCGACATCATCGCGGTCGACATCTGCACGCCGATCAGTAGCAGCAGCGAGATCCCGCCGTCGACGCCCGATGACCTGGCCGAGACGGCCGACCTCATCAAGGGCCTGAACCGCCGCATCGTGACCGCCGAGGTCGACGTTCGCGATTACGACGCGCTGAAAGCGGCGGTGGACAGCGGCGTCGAGCAGCTGGGCCGGTTGGACATCATCTGCGCCAACGCCGGAATCGGCAACGGCGGCCAGACTTTGGACAAAACCAGCGAAGATGACTGGCGCGACATGATCGACGTCAACCTTTCCGGCGTCTGGAAAACCGTCAAAGCCGGTGTGCCGCACCTGATTTCCCAGGGCCAGGGCGGCTCGATCATTCTGACCAGCTCGGTCGGCGGCCTCAAGGCCTACCCGCACACCGGTCACTACATCGCCGCCAAGCACGGCGTAGTCGGCCTGATGCGCACCTTCGCCGTCGAACTCGGCGAGCACTTCATTCGGGTGAACTCGGTGCACCCCACCAACGTGAACACGCCCATGTTCATGAACGAGGGGACGATGAAGCTGTTCCGGCCCGACCTGAAGAATCCCGGCCCGGATGACCTCAAGGTGGCCGCGCAGTTCATGCACGTGCTGCCGGTCGGCTGGGTCGAGCCGGTGGACATCAGCAACGCGGTGCTGTTCCTGGCTTCCGACGAATCGCGTTACATCACAGGTCTTCCGGTCACCGTCGATGCCGGGAGCATGCTCAAGTAAGGGCTTCGCCCATCAATGGCGGCCCAGCCCGCCGTGGTCGTCGACCGCCCGCCAGCAGCGCCCACGGGGCCTGCTGGCACTTGGCGACCGTCCATGCAGCCGACGGGTCAAACGATCGATTGGTGATCACCATCGTGGTGGCCAGGGGCGGGATCGAACCGCCGACCTTCCGCTTTTCAGGCGGACGGAATGGCCACTGGCCTGCGGTTTAACGTCGTTCATGCGTCAAATGCGGCGCGCTGAGCGCGTCTGACGCAGGCTGCCCGTCCGACGATCGGACACAAACCGGACACGGTGACAGCACTCCCGACAGGGACCCCTTCATCGCCCTTCACTCAGTGATGCGCGCCGAGGGCTCCCGGGGAGCAGATGCGCGATGCCCAGCATCACGAGGTCGACCGCCCGTCCAACGAGCACGACCGCGGAGCGACCCACTCTTCGGCCGGACACAAGCCGAACGGCCAGCCGGAACACGGACGGAGCCGCGGACGCCGGGAGGCCGCGAGTGCCCGAGGCCGCCAGGGCCGCAGGGCGCGAGAGCGGTAGCGGTCGGTCGGACGGCGGGAGCGGCGTAGGCCGTGTTCCGGCTGGGACCAACGGGCTTGTTATATGTGCCAAAAGTGTCCGCGATGCCGCCGAGGGCGGTGTTGATGCGCAGTTATCGGCGGCAGATGCCCTCGGACTGCGGTTCCCAAGGCCCGAGCTGGTGGCCTCGGCGGCAGCACTCTTTGAACCGGCGGGGCCGTGGGCGCGAGGGCGGGGCCGGCTGGGCGTAGAACCTGAGTCCGGCCGATTTCGGATCACGATCGGCCCCGGTGTAGTCCGACTCGGCTGGACCAACCCGGTGCGTCCGGAAAAGGCATCTGAGCGTGCAGTCAAACGACACCGCCTCGATGTGACGGCAGAGGTTGATCGCATTGAGGCCGGTCGCAACATTCCCGACTCGGCAGCCCGTGCGATCACCGAATGGTCTCGCAAGTCGCGCGCGGCAATGTGTCGCACCTTCGCCGAGCTCGACTACACGCCACTGGTGGAGTGCGACCGTGTCCCTGCAATGGTCACCTTGACCTACCCCGGCGACTGGGAATCTGTAGCACCTGATGGGGCTAGCGTAAAGCGGCATATGATGCTGTGGCGCAAACGTTTTCAACGGGAATGGGGTGAACCGGCCCGCTACATCTGGAAGCTGGAATTTCAACGCCGCGGCGCTCCGCACATTCACCTCTGGATGGCTCCGCCGCATGCGGTAGGCCGATCCGGCGTCAAATTCCGCGACTGGCTCTCGCGCGAATGGGCGGAGATCGTCGGCCATCCGGATCCCGAGCAGCGCGAGCGCCATTTGCTCGCTGGCACGGCCATCGATGTTCGCAACGGATTACGTGCGTGTGACCCGAAACGCCTGGCTATCTACTTCACCAAACACTCATCGCCAAACATCAACGGCGACAAGGAATATCAGCATATCGTGCCCAATTTGTGGCAGCAACCTGGGCGCGGACCCGGCCGATTCTGGGGTGTCTGCGGACTCAAGAAGGCCATTGCGGTTGTAGAGGTAGCTCAGGACGCATACCTGGCTGCGCGCCGGATCGTGCGACGCTGGTCACGTAGCCAAGCGATATACGGCAATCCCGGCAGCAGCTTCCCCACCGCCGTCGTGCCGCGCACGGCCACTCGCCTGGTCCCCCGCGTTGGTCAGTACACGGGCGTCGTGACCTTCCGGAGGGTGCGCCGACGACGAGCCTTCTGCAGCCAAGGAGGCCTCGCGGGCGGATACGCACTAGTGAATGACGGTCCGGCTTTTGCGTCCAACCTAGCTGCCGCAGTGTCGGGGGCGTCACCTAGATAAAGCAGCCGAACTCATCCATTGCCACAATGCGCACTCGGGTTCGTCACGTCATACATTCTTTATTCTGACCGTCGAAAACGCCGGTTTCGCGCCCTAAAATTTCGATCATGGTTACTCCTCCGGTCCTGCTCCGGACGTCATCACAACGCCCACCGGCCTGGCAACGCTGGGTGCTCAACGCGATGTACAACTTCGATCGATACACGATCGATGATTGGCTAGGTCTCATGAGAGATCATCTCCAGCGAACCGAGGGTGCCACCGCGATGCGGACCGCTCGCTACACCATTGATGTCATGCGCCACGTTAGGGCGCTCACGTCGGCGACCGCGAGCCTTGCTTCACACGGCGACCCGGCGGCCCGCTCTGAATTGGCCGACGCCGCTCTCGACTTGAAGAGCGCCCTCGATAGGCTTCATGAAGCGCGCGACCAGCTGCTAAAAGCCGCTGGCGCCGAACGTGTTACTGATGCTGACTGAGGCAATGAGTCTGCTCTTAAGCTGGCCACGAAAGACACGTGGGTCGCTGAGGGTGGATGTCCCCCAACGCCGGTGTGATGCGATGTGCATGACAGCATGATGTATCCCGGTGATTCGGTGCTGCTGCCTTCCGGCTTGTCCGATCGTGGCGAACGCGTGTTCCCGGTCCTGTGGTTGACATCGGGGTGAACACCTACCGTCACGCCGCACTTCGATCGGGTCGTTCACTTCTGTCTCGATGCGTCGCTGGCGCGGATAGCGTTTCGTGCCCTGCGGGCCCGCATACCGACTGGGAATCGACTTTTTGTCGGCGGCAACTGAATACTGACCACTGCGCGGCAAGCTGATCAGTTTTCGCTTGCCGTTGACACTTTTTAGTTGCGCAGTGTGCGCGAGCCCGATCCGGGCTATGCATCGTCGACCGTCTGCCGAGCTAGTTGCCGCCTTGATCGGAATGGCTTATGCCGGACGAGGATTTCCGGGCCGAGGGCCGCGAAGGGGGTGTGTCTGCCGGGCGGCGGTGCGCGGTGAGGAAATCGTCGACTATACGTTCACAATCTCGGCGATCGACTGCGCGCAGCCCGGTGAGTCGAGCGAACGCCACCGGGCCGACGAGTTGGCACAGGATCAGTTCTAGATCGAAGTCGTCGAGGCCGGCTCGGGCTTCAGGGCCTTCTAGGAGGCTGTTGAACGGTTGGCGGTAGTGGTCGATGATCCGTGTTCGGAGCGCGTTGCGATCGTAGGTTTCCTCTGTGCCGTCCGGTGTTGGCCCGAGCGCGACCCAGGCCAGCGTGGTGACGTGCAGCGGCGCTTCTTGAAAGAGGGTCGCCTGTCGGCTCAACAGCTCGATCAGTTGGTCGCGTAATGATCCCGTAGCAGGTGGTGGGGTGACCTGCGGTAGCAGCCGTTCAAATGTGGCGGCCAGCAGTTGGGTGGAGCTGGTGAAGTGCCGATACAGCGTGGTGCGTGCGACCTTGGAGGCTTTGGTGACCGCGTCGATGGTGACGGCTTCGATGCCACCGGCATTGAGGAGTTTAGTCGCCGCATCCAGCAATCGGGTCCGTGACCGAAGGCGGCGTGGGTCGACGTCGTCGTCTTCATCTACCGAGGTTTCGGCGTCACGCTCCACGTAGTCACCGTAAACCCCCCACGAACCTGGCCCGCAGCGAATTGCACCGGGGAAGCCATTCAATCCGTCGAACGATACTAGTAGTATCGTAGCGATACTATGAGTACACTTTGGCGGTGTAGGCCAAGCACCGAAGGAGGATTGGTGATCAGGCAACCGGTCGAGCGGTTCGGGACCCGGGGGAGTCGACGGTGCTGCCCCCAGTCGGCCGGCCGCGTGGCTATCGAAGGATCCAGCTTCTGCCTCGGCGCGGCGACCTCACGGACGAAAGACGTCAAATCCTGATGAATGTGCCGATTTCGCTGACGAAAACCCACCTCTGGAGGCGTGCGGTTCGGGATATCCGGCTGGCCAGTCGCGGTATTGCCAAGCGCACACACCAAGGACGCCCGGTCGACCAGGGCCGCGTTCGTCCACGTCACTATCCCCCTCGCACTTGCTCGTACCTGGACGACGATCTGATGAGTCGGGAAATGCACGATCATGTTCGCGATGAGCCGATCAGGCTGAGTTCCCGGCTGGCATTTCGCCTACGGCGTTCGTGAGCTTGTCAGCAGCCAGCGATGACCCATGCCCAACGTCAAATGATCTGCATACCAATGGATTACGTACTGACGTATCCGAGGTACGGAACCGGCGACAGGACATCGAGGTCGAGCGCCAGGGCCGATCGGTGCCGCCGCAGTGGAATGGGCACGCCTGTCGGTAGCAGTTTCACCGACACCATGAAAGGGTACCGGTAGTACTGTTGCGATACCGTTAGTTTCTTTCAACGTAGCGGAGACGGGGGATGGTAGATACCGGGTGGGTTTCGTCGGGCGTGGCGACCTTGAGTCGGCCGGTCCGGGAACAACTCCGCAAGGTCACCGCTGGTGAGGGCGTTTACAGCGACCGGCTTGCCCGCTTAGCGCGGTTCAGTATCCGGCACAAGGTTCTGGTCATCGCCGCGTGGGTGGTGGCTGCCGGCGTCTTAGCCGTGCTGTTCCCGCAATTGGAGATCGTCGTAAAGCAGCAGTCGGTGAATCTCATCCCTCCTGATGCGCCCTCGCTGCAAACCGTGGACCGGATGGGGATCGCATTCGGCGAGCAGGGATCCAAGACAACCGTCTTCGTCGCGGTAGAGGACCCGACGGGCCTGACTGCGCCGGTGCGTCAGCGTTACAACGCGATGGTTTCGCGGTTGCGTGCCGATTCCAAGCATGTGCGACTGGTTCAGGATCTGTTGGCCGACCCGGTTACTGCCGGTCAGGCGGTGAGCCAGGACGGCAAGGCATGGTATCTGCCGGTCGGGGTGGCGGGCACACTCGGCGATCCGAAGGCGGCAGAATCCGTCCAGGTGGTGCGCGCTATCGCCGCCCAGTCGTTTAACGGTACGTCCACGACGGTTCGCGTAACCGGCCCTCCCGCGACGTTCAGCGATCAAATTGATTCGGCTGAGCAGGATTTGATTGTCATTTCTGTGGTGACCGCGGGGCTGATTGCGCTGATTTTGCTGGTCATCTATAGGTCATTGTTTACCGCGTTGCTGCCACTGGTGGTTATCGGCGTCAGTCTTGGGGTAGGGCGCGGAGTGCTCTCGGGGCTGGGCGAAGCGGGGATGCCGGTGTCGCAATTCACCATCGCGTTCATGACGGCGATTCTGTTGGGCGCCGGCACCGATTATTCGGTGTTTTTGATCAGCCGGTATCACGAGCAACGCCGCCAGGGGGTCTCGCCCGACCTCGCGGTGATCAATGCGACCGCCACCATCGGGCGCGTAATCCTGGCCTCCGCGGCGACTGTGGCGTTTGCATTTTTGGCCATGGTGTTTGCAAAGCTGAGCGTTTTTGGCGCGCTGGGCCCAGCGTGTGCGATAGCCGTCTTCGTCGGAGTCGCGGCCACCGTGACGTTGTTCCCACCGGTGTTGGCGCTGGCCGCTAAACGCGGCATCGGCGAGCCCAAAGCCGACCGCACACGCCGCTACTGGAACTGGATCGCGGTGGCCGTAGTCCGCCGGCCCGGCCCATTGCTGGCCGCCAGCCTGGCTCTCGTGTTAGGGCTAGCTGCTGTGGCGCTGACCATGCGCATGAGCTATGACGACCGTCAAGGCCAGCCGGAAACGACCGCCAGCAACGAGGGTTATCATCTGCTGGACAGGCACTTTCGCAAAGATATCGTTATCACGCAGTTCATGGTCGTCGAATCACCGACCGATATGCGCACCGGTAAAAGCCTGGCCGACCTGGACGAAATGGCGTCTCGCGTGTCGCAATTGCCAGGTGTCACCAAAGTTTCCGGCGTCACCCGGCCTACCGGGGCGCGACTGGACCAGGCACAGCTTTCTTGGCAGAACGGCCAGATCGGCACCAAGATGGCCGATGCCGTCGCCAAAGGAGACGCCCACAAGACCGATCTCACCAAACTCACCGGTGGCGCCGACCAACTCGCGGGCGGCCTGGCGCAACTTGACACCACCCTGCGCACGGCGCTGACTCCGCTGACCGGGATCCTTACCCAAGCCCAGTCCAGCGGGCCACAATTTCAGCGCTTTCGCCAGCTGCTGCAGCAGCTTTCGGCTACCACACCGACCGTCGACCAAGCTATTCGAACCGGGCCCGGGCTACGCCAAGAAGCTCAACAAGCCCAACAAGCGATCGCCACCATCGACCCGCTGGTCGGTGCGCTCAACACCTCCCCCTGGTGTGCCACCACCCCCGAGTGTGCCCAGATCCGCGACCAGGTACGGATCTTGGTGACTTTGCGCGATGGCGGCTTTTTCAGCCAGCTCGCCGACCTCGGCGATTTGTACCAGCCCGATGCCAATAATGCAGGCGGCACCGTGGCAGACCTGCAGCGCACAGTCACTTCGCTGGACAAGGCCTTCGGAGCGCTTGGCGATCCCGCCGACATGGCCGGCAACATCGGCCGCCTTCAAAACGGCATCAGCCAGCTCGCGTCGGGAGCACAAGCCCTAGCCACCGGTGTGCACACCCTCGCCGACAGCAACATCGAAATGTTGTCCGGCATGAGTCAGATCGCCACCCAGCTACAGAATTCCGCGCGATCCAGCGCCGGTTCGGACAACTCCAGCGGCTTCTACCTTCCCGCTAACGCCTTCGAGAATCGCCAGTTCTCCGATGTGGCAAAGCACTTTCTATCCGCTGACGGCAAGACCGCGCGCTTCGCCATCGAATCTAGCTACAACCCCTACAGCAGCGAAGCGATGGATCTCGCGCAGAAGATCACGCACGTTGCCGATGCCGCACGCCCCAACACCTCGCTGGCTCACGCCCGGATATCGATGGCCGGCTTCCCCGCCGTCAATTCCGATATCCAGCGCCTCCTGTCGGCCGACTTTCACCTACTGGCCATCGCCACACTCGTCATCGTCGGGTTGACCCTCGTCGTTCTGCTACGTGCCGTGGTGGCCCCGCTCTACCTGCTCGGTACGGTCGTACTCAACTACGCAGCCGCACTGGGCATCGGCACACTGGTCTTCCAATACGGCCTGGGCAAGCAAATCGCTTGGCCCGTTCCGCTTTTGGCGTTCATCATCCTGGTCGCGGTGGGCGCCGACTACAACATGCTGCTGATCTCGCGGCTACGCGAGGAATCCGCTCACAACATTCGCGTCGGCGTGCTGCGCACGGTCGCGAACACCGGCTCAGTCATCACCTCGGCCGGGCTCATCTTCGCGGCCAGCATGTTCGGCCTTATGGTCGGGTCCGTCGCGATCATGCTCCAAGCCGGACTCATCATCGGCTGCGGCCTACTCCTGGACACCTTCGTGGTCCGCACCCTCACGGTTCCCGCGATCGCCACATTGCTCGGTGAGGCCAGCTGGTGGCCTCAACGGAAGCCCTTGGCCCCGCGCGCCAGAGCACGCTGACGATGACATGTCACCTGAGGGACAACGCAGCGTGACGGGCGTGGACCTTGCGCCCAAAGGGGCGCGGATTACATGACACTTACTCAGGAGCGCATCCACACGCGCGACGGCATCACTCTCGTGGCGGATTGCTACCGGCACCCCACGACTGGTCCCGTGGTGTTGCTCCTCCATGGCGGCGGCCAAAACCGCCACGCCTGGGCCACCACAGCTCGTCGCCTCCACGCCCATGGCTACACCGTCATCGCGTACGACACCCGCGGCCACGGCGACAGCGACTGGGACCCGAGCGGACAATACGACGTCGAAAAGTTCGTCGCCGATCTGCTCTCGGTTCGAGAACACGTCGGCACCGAGAGTCCCCCTGCCCTCGTTGGCGCGTCGCTGGGTGGGCTAACCATCCTGGCAACCCACCTGCTGGCCCCAGCCGGGCTGTGGGCAGCCGTTATTCTCGTCGACATCACCCCGAGGATGGAGTTCCACGGGGCCCGTCGCATCGTGTCGTTCATGGCCGCCCACCCCGACGGCTTCGGCACACTCACCGATGCCGCCGACATCATCGCCGAATACAACCCGCGCCGACCGCGACCCGAAAATCTCGACGGTCTGCACAAAGTTCTGCGCCAACGTAGCGACGGTCGATGGGTCTGGCGCTGGGACCCAGCCTTCATCAGCTCCAACTTCGATGTCCTGCAAGGCGAACTCATGACCGACACCGAGGAGTTCGAGGCGATCAGCGGGTTTCTCGCCGAAGGAGCACGTCGAATCACGGCCCCGACGCTGTTAGTGCGGGGCGCGCTTTCAGACGTCGTCTCCGAGGAAACGGTCAACGAATTCCTCGAACTCGTCCCGCACGCCGAAACAACTGACGTGACGGGCACAGGTCATATGGTTGCCGGCGACGACAACGACGCCTTCACCAGCGCTGTCACCGACTTCCTCGACCGCCGCGTATTTTTGTGAGACGGTCTTTTCCCGTGAAACCCGCGTCGCCTGCTGGGCCCCCAACACTGCGAGACCAGCAAGTGAACCCCCCTAGTACTGTTGGTTTCGCTACGCTACTGTTCGTACCATAACTCAGGAAGCATCTGGGAATGTCGGATTGACGAAGGCGATGTCATGCCCTCCGCAAATACTGGCTCGTTAAGGGACCGACGCCGTGCCGAGTTGCTCTCGCAGATCCAGGGCACCGCGCACCAACTTTTTGCCGAACGTGGATTTGCTGCTGTGACCACTGAGGACATCGCTGCCAGTGCCGGGATATCCATCAGTACTTACTTCCGTTACGCGCCTACGAAGGACGACCTTCTTGTCGCGCCGTTGCGGCAGGCGGTCGCCGAAATCGTTGGTGCCTACGGCGCTCAGCCGTCGGACCAATCGGCAGCCGAGGCGCTGATCGCGTTGTTTGCCGAAACCGCCTGGGACAAAACCAATCCGAACCCGCACTACTGGCAACGAGCCATACTGACCGCCCCCCACCTACTGAGCGAATCGGTACTGATCAGCGACAACGATGACCGCAAGCTCGTCGAACTCGTCGCCACAAGGATGGGCGTCGATGCGGCATCCGACATCCGTCCCTCGCTGCTGGTCCACACGGGTTTGGCCACCGCACAATTCATACTTCGGCGCTGGCTGAGCTCAGACACTGAAACGAAGCCACCGCTGCACGTTCAGTTGAAAGAAGCTTTGAGAGTCACGTTGGCTGGATTCGATTGAAAGTAGACCGCTTTGAACTCGGGGCATACGGTTGGCCGGCTAAACGCAATGTGGCCCCGTCACAGTCTCTACTCTGAAAGAACGTTGGCTCCATCGTGGGCACGCGAGTGCGGATATTCGTCGAATGCGTCCAGAACGCGCACGGCGAAAGCAGGGCTCATCTCAGACTGAACTTCTTCTTTCGCCATCCAACGGACTTCCCGGGCTTCGGCAGTCGGGTGCGTGTCGCCAGCGGCAGGACTGCAGCGGTAGACCAACGCGACAATCCCCTGCTTGAGGTTCTTGTAGACGCCGGTAAGACGTTGCACCGTGACCTTCAATCCAGTTTCCTCGAGGACTTCCCGCCGCACACCATCCTCGAAGGATTCGTCCAGTTCGAGTACGCCACCGGGGGCTTCCCAGTGGCCGTTGTCATCTCGCCGGATCACGAGAATGCGATCATCGCCACGTACGACGATGCCGGCGACACTGACTGAGTGTTTAGGAGTGGTTCCCATCGTTCGGTCTCCATTGTTCGATGCCGTCGGAGGTGACACGGGTTGACTGGCTTCCTAGACTAGTCGTCTAGACATGTAATGGAAGGCTCGCGGGTGCTGCAACTTGGACAAATCGATCGAGGCGATGACAAACCGCCATATCGGCAAATCGCGGGCATACTGCGAGAGGCGATCAGTTCCAATCGGCTCGCACCCGGGGAGCGACTGCCGTCCGAGGCGGAACTGATCGAACATTTCGGTGTAGCGCGCATGACTGTAAGACAAGCGGTGCAGGAGCTTCGTTCCGACGGATTGGTCATCTCACAACACGGCCGCGGGGTGTTCGTCCGCCCGGAACCTCGAATCCGCAGACTAGCGTCTGATCGATTCGCACGACAGCACCGCGCCGAGGGCAAGGCTGCATTTACCGTCGAGGCGGAGAAATCCGATTTCGCGCCGCAGGTGGACAACATCGTTGTGAGCCGAGAGAGGCCGAATTCGTTTGTGGCTGAGCGCCTTCGAGTTTCAGACGGCGATGACATTGTCGTGAGATCGAGGCGTTACCTGGCGAATGGGCGACCCGTCGAGACGGCCGTCTCGTACATTCCGGCGGCATTTGCCGAAGGCACGAGGATCGAGCAGCTGGATACCGGACCCGGTGGTATCTACGCGCGCTTAGAAGAGCACGGTCATGTGCTTGCTCGCTTCACTGAAGAAGTCGCCGCTCGGATGCCCACTCCTGAAGAACGGCGGCAGCTGGAGCTTGACTCAGGAGTTCCGGTGCTTACGGTGTTGCGAACCGCTTACGACACCGATGACGTGGCGGTGGAGGTCTGCGACACCGTGAAGGTGGCCTCCGCCTACCTGCTCGAATACGAGTTCCCGGCCCGCTGAGCGCAAAGTCTCACACGAATCACGCGTCGCCCGTTGCACTCCTCTAGACGACTATGTACCCTCAACTTGTCTAGAGCAGTTCTACGAAAGGTCGACAAAGTGTCTGTGCCGAAGTGGCTCAAGCTGTCCCACCAGCAGGTTTTCCCACACAAAGCGTTCGTGGTGTCAGATGTGACGCCGGTGATCGATTACGAGCGGTCAACGAAAGACAACAAGGTTCAGGCGACTGATCGAGAATCAGGCCTGCCGTTGTGGCAGGTGGAAGTCCTCGACGGTGATCCGGCCGCGAGCAAGCGGGCACGCACCCTGACCGTCAAGTTCGCAACGCCCAAGCAGCCTGTGTGCCCACAGAACACTGCCGGAATGCCTTTTACACCAGTGATTTTCGAAGAGTTGTGCGTGTTGCCGTACGTGGACCGTTCGAGCGAATCCGGCCGCATTGCGTGGTCGTTTCGGGCCTCGAGCATGACCGCGGACACTGGCAAGGCGGGGTCCTCAGCGGCAGACCGGGCGTCAGCATGAGTCCGTACGACCCCGTAGTACCTAGCGATCCGTATTCGATTCCAGATCCCGACGCCGGGACGGACCTCTTTGACCTCACGCACCTACTGACGGTCGGCGCCACATGGCTCACCGCGGTGACCGGCGTGGTCACCCTTTCGCTCGTCGTTTGGAGACTGCGTTCGCCCGCCACATTTGGGCGCTATGTCGCAACCCCTGCGCGGCGGATCCGATGGCTGCTATGGGCGTTGACCTCTTGGCCGCGAGTTGCCAAGGCCTGCGGGCTGTCGACTTCCGAGCGCGTCGCACGTACGGACTCGCAGGGCAAGACCACGACGAAGACAGTCTGGACCCACCCTCGCCTTCTCGGGGTGAGCATCTCCGATCACTGCCTGCACATGACCGTCCGCACACGAACGGGCCAGACAGTCGATGACCTCGAAAACGCGGTCCCCGCGATCCGCGACGCTGTCGGGGCACATTCCGCCCGTTCCACGGTGGTAGCACCCGGGACGGTTCGCATGGAATTTGTTATGCGACAACAGCTGTCGGCCATCAAGACTGCTAGACGGCCAGCCTGCACCGAGGCAACTGCCGTTAAGATTGGCCGACGGGAGAACGGCTCGGCTTGGATTCTCCGCGTCGCTGGCCTCCACACCCTCACTGTCGGGTGCTCAGGAGCGGGCAAGGGCTCCATTTTTTGGGGCATTGCAGGCGGCTTAGGCCCGGCCATCAGGTCAGGAACCGTGCGGCTTTTCGCCGTCGACCTCAAGTACGGGATCGAAGTGTCAGTCGGCTCCGCCCTATTCAGCAAGATCGCGACGACCGAGGTCGAGGCCGCGAGCCTGCTCAACAAGTTGGAGGAGCTGCTGGATTGCCGTGGCCGCAGGATGGCCGGCCAAGCGCGTTCGCACACACCGAGCACCGCCGAACCGCTCGTGGTGCTGCTCATCGATGAATTGGCGGGCTTGACCGCTTACATGACAGACGTCGCCCTCAAGAAGCAAGTTGCAGCCTCGCTCTCACGCATCCTGACAAAGGGCAGGGCCGTAGGCCTCGTGGCCACCGCCTTCATGCAGGACCCCCGCAAGGAGATTCTGCCCATGCGCGGGTTGTTCACCCAGACCGTTGCATTGCGGCTGCGTTCACGCGACGAAGTCGCGATGGTTCTGGGTGATGGCCTCGCTGATGCCGCACCCGCGCACCGCATCAACCCGAGTGAACCTGGGACCGGATACGTCATCGCAGAAGACGGATCAACGATGCGAGTACGTGCCGACTACTGGCCAGATTCGTTAATCCGTTCTGTTGCACAAGAATACGGGTTCAAGAGCCAAAGATCTACTGGTCCCGCAGAGAACTGAGGACAGCGGCATGGCAACTCTTGGCATCAACGCCACCACCAAGATAGCGACCTTTCCAGAGCTTCTGACAGCGGAACAGGTGGCGGAGCTGCTTGGCGTGTCCACTGCCACCGTGAGCCGATGGGGCGCGCTACGGGAACACGGCGCAGATGTGGGGCCGCCCTGCTACACGCTATCTGATCGCGTAAGACGTTGGGACGCAGCGGAAGTCCGCGCGTGGCTCAAGCAGGTGCACCGCTAAGTGGCCGGATCAGTACCGCGCGGCATCCGAAAGCGGACCAATTCAGCCGGCCAGGCGCGCTACCAAGTGCGCTACCTGGTGCGCGATCCAAACTCCCCGTCAGGATGGGTCGAGACATCATCGACGTTTGCCACCATGCGGGAAGCGCGCGCGTTCAAGGCGGATCGCGACGGCGAGTCGGCGATCGGCGCCCGACGATTCGACCCCAGACTTGGCCGCGCCAGCCTCTCCGCTATCTGGACGCAATACAGCGCGTCGAAGCAGCCGGCCGTTTCCCCCAAGACGTGGAGCGGCTACGTGCAGCATTGGGAACTGCGTATCAGCCCGCGCTTCGGCCATGTCCCGGTCGACGAGGTCAGCCGGAAGGATGTGCAGCAGTTCATCGGCGGCCTCACCGTGGGCCCGTGGGCCAGACTCGCCACGCTCCGGCTGCTGCGCTCGATTCTCGACATGGCTCGCGAGGACGGCCGAATTCACATCAACCCGGCCCAAGGTGTGTCATCCGGTCGGATGCCGGCGCGGGAACGTCACCGCTACCTCTCCGCTACGGAAGTCGCCGCCCTAGCAACCGCCTGCGGCGGCCAAGGCGACATCGTCACAATCCTGGCCTTTACCGGTCTGCGCTGGTCCGAACTCGTCGGCCTGCGCGTCGGCGACATCGACCTCAAAGCACGCCGCCTCTACGTCCGCCAAGCCGCCCCGGACGTGGAGGGCCGAATTATCGTCGGGCCACCGAAAACTCGCGCCGCCGTCCGAACCGTCCCACTCCCCCAAATCGTCATCGACGCGCTCGAGCCACGAATCGAAAACCGCTCACCTAAAGAACAAGCGATCACTTCACCAAACGGCGGCTTTCTCAGATCAAACAACTGGCGCAGACACACCCACTGGAACAAAGCCCTCAAGCAAACCGGCTTGGCGCCGTTGACGATCCACGACCTGCGCCACACCTACGCGAGCCTCGCCCGCAAATCCGGGGCCGACCTCCGCTACGTCCAGAAGACCATGGGGCACTCGACGCCGACTGTCACCGCCAACATCTACAGCGACCTCTACTCAGACGAACTCGACCACGTCGCTACGAATCTCGACCGGCTCAATGACGTCGCCAAAGACCAGGCGAACGGACAGGAACCGGACACACCGAAATATCCATAGAGTGCTGTCACCGCGTCCGTGCAGTTCAAGACTGGTGGCCAGGGGCGGGATCGAACCGCCGACCTTCCGCTTTTCAGGCGGACGCTCGTACCGACTGAGCTACCTGGCCGGAAGGCAGCGAGTGCCTCGCCGCGCTTGGCGACCCTGACGGGACTCGAACCCGCGACCTCCGCCGTGACAGGGCGGCGCGCTAACCAACTGCGCCACAGGGCCTTGCTGCTGCTCCGCGTCACCGCGTCGCGTACCCCCAACGGGATTCGAACCCGTGCTACCGCCGTGAAAGGGCGGCGTCCTAGGCCACTAGACGATGGGGGCCAGAACCGAATCACTCCGGGGTACTCGCAACGTGGTTTCGTTGGGAGCCACGTCAGCTTAGGTCACGGTGTGCCCAATCCTCAAACGAGCCGGGTTTTCGGTCCAAGTATCCTGAATCTTCGCGGCCCCTATAGCTCAGTTGGTAGAGCTACGGACTTTTAATCCGCAGGTCCTAGGTTCGAGTCCTAGTGGGGGCACCACATCGCGCATCGCGTGGGCCGTGCGCGACCGATGACCGCTCATCGCCCGAGCACAGCGCTGCAGTACGTCACGTCGGCGAAGGCCGCGGCGACGTCGTCGTCGGCGTAGACGAAACCGTTCGCCGCGTGCAGATCCGCGACCGTCGTCGACGACGTCTGCCAGCCGCGCTGGTTCAGGTGATCGACGATGTGGCTGCGCTGGCCGTGGTACACGAGGTCGTTGAAGTCGATCTCGAAGCCGAGTTCGCTCATCCGGTCGTGGTGAGCACGCCACCGCGGGTCGGCGAAAACCGCGGTGTCGGGCACGAATTCGAAAGCGAGACGACTGCCGGGGGCGCTCAGCGAGGTGACGTTGTCGAACAGCGCATCCTGAGCGTCGTCCGGCAGATAGACCACCAGGCCTTCGGCGCTCCACGCGGAGGGGGCCTGGGGATCGAATCCCGCGGCCCGCAGGGCCGAGGCCCAGTCGTCGCGCAGATCGATCGCGACGGTGCGCCGCTGCGCGGTCGGCTCGGCGCCCAGATCGCCCAGGGTCAGGGTCTTGAACTCGATGACCTCCGGCATGTCGACCTCATAGACGACGGTGCCGGCCGGCCAGGGCAGCCGGTAGGCGCGGGAATCCAGGCCCGACGCGAGGATCACCACCTGGCCGATGCCGCCGCGGGTGGCATCCAGAAAGAATTGGTCATAGAACCGGGTTCGGCAGGCCATTCCCTGCGCCATTCGCCGGGGATCGAACTCCGTGTTCCCGCCGGCCTCGATTTCGCCGTTCACCAGGCGGACGTAGACGTCGATGCCGACCGCCCGCACCAGCGGCGCGGCATAGGGGTCGTCGATCAACTTCGCCTCGGAGGACAGCGCCCGCTGGGCGGCCACCATGGTCGCCGTCGCCCCCACGCTTGTCGCCAGGTCCCAACGATCACGATCGGTGCGCGCCATGATGCCCCTTCAGTCGGCTCGGAAAAAGATAGATAATCTAGTTAACATCACGGACTCGGTGTGGCGGCCGACGGGGCTACTCTCCGACCTATCTGCTGCCGTCCCACTCCGGAGGACCCGTGACCGATTTCGCTCAACGAACGATCGAACTGGCTCGCCGCAACGTGGCCGAAGGCGGTCGGCCGTTCGCCACGGTGATCGTCCGGGGCGGCGAGGTGCTCGCCGAGAGCGCCAACCGGGTGGCCCAGACGAACGACCCCACCGCCCACGCCGAGATCCTCGCCATCCGCGAGGCCTGCGTGAAGCTGGGCACCGAGCACCTCGTCGATACCACTATCTACGTGCTGGCCCACCCGTGCCCGATGTGCCTGGGCTCGCTGTATTACTGCTCGCCCCGGCAGGTCGTGTTCCTGACCACGCGCGAAAGCTACGAGCAGTACTACGCCGATGACCGCAAGTACTTCGAGTTGTCCACGTTCTATGACGAATTCGCCAAGGACTGGGACCGGCGGCGCCTGCCGATGCGCTACGAGCCGCACGAGGGGGCGATAGAGGTCTACCGGCTGTGGAACGAGCACAACGGCGGCCGACGCCAGACGACGGTCGTCCCGCCGTCCTGAGCCGCCCCCTTGGCAAGTCCCGCCGACCTTCGCTAGTATTTGCGTATGCATGCAGGTAATAGCAAAGGGCGTCTTCCCGACGACCAGGCCGGCCTGGTGGTCGAGGTCTTCCGGATGCTGGCCGATGCCACCCGCGTGCAGGTGCTCTGGTCGTTGACCGACCAAGAGATGTCGGTCAACGAACTCGCCGAGCACGTGGGCAAGCCGGCGCCGTCGGTTTCCCAGCACCTCGCGAAGTTGCGGATGGCACGTCTGGTCCGCACCCGCCGGGAGGGCACGACGATCTTCTACAGCCTGGAGAACGACCACGTCCGCCAGCTCGTCATCGACGCCGTTTTCAACGCCGAGCACGCCGGACCCGGGGTCCCCGGCCACCACCGCGGCGACGACGGGCTAAAGGCGGTAGCCGAATCGTCGAACCGACACCGCAGCAGCGGCCGCTGAGTCGGCCGGAAGCACAAGGCATTTCACGCAAGGAGGCATCACCGATGAGCGAAGAGCACACCCACGACGCACCGCACGACCACGAGCATCGGCACGGCGACGTGACGCACGCACATGCACACACGTCCCACGAGCACGACCACGTGGAGCACGAACACTCCCACGCGCACGACGACGGGACCGAACACACCCATCGGCACGTGCACCAGGCCGGGCTGGAGGACGTTCACAGCCACGCCCACGCCTAGCGCGGACGACGACCGTACGGCTAGACCGAATTGGGGACTGCCCCGCATTCAGTTGACTCGCGGGGTGGGATTTTCAGGCCGCGGTTGCGGCTTGTGTGTGGAGCAGTTCGAACTCTATCGGGGTGAGTCTGCCGAGTGCGCGTTGCCGGCGGCGTCGGTGGTAGGTCCGCTCGATCCACGACACGATCGCCAGGCGTAGTTCGGCTCGGGTGGACCAGCGTCGCCGGTCGAGCACGTTGCGTTGCAGAAGGGCGAAGAACGACTCCATGGCAGCGTTGTCACCGCACGCGCCGACACGACCCATCGATCCGTGTAATCCGTTGTGCGACAGTGCATGGACGAACTTTCGTGAGCGAAATTGGCTACCCCTGTCCGAATGAACGATCGTCGCGGCAGGTGAACGCAACGCCACGGCGTGATCGAGGGCGGCCACTGCCAGCGAGGACTTCATCCGCGAGTCCATCGAGTAACCCACGATCCGGTTGGAATAGACGTCTTTGATCGCGCAGAGGTAGAGCTTGCCTTCATCGGTGCGGTGTTCGGTGATGTCGGCCAGCCAGACCTGGTTGGCGGCCTGGGCGCTGAACTGACGCTGCACGAGGTCGTCGTGAACTGGCGGCCCGGATCTGCGGTTCAGTCCTCGCTTCTTGGCGAAGACCGACCAGATGCGCTCCTGGGAACACAACCGTGCGACACGGTTCTCGCTGGCGAAGATACCGCGTCCGGGAAGTTCGTCGGCGATGAATCGGTAGCCGAATGCGGGGTCGTCGGCATGGATGTCGCGGGCGGCGTTGATCAGGTGCGCATCATCCCAATCTCGCTGCGATAGAGGTGCTTTGCGCCATTTGTAGAACGCCTGGGTGGAAAATCCGAGGACCCGGCAGGTCACCGTGACGGGCACGCCGTCATCGGCAAGGTCGAGGACCAGCGGGTACATCATTTTGCGTTGGCATCCCGGGACAAGTAGCCGACCGCGCGACGCATCACTTCAGCCTCCTGCTCGAGGAGCTTGATCCGCTTATGCGCCTCGCGCAGCTGCGCCGACACATCCTCAGAGACCGCCGCAGGCGACAGCCGGTTGGCACCGTCCTCGCGGTCGGCGATCTTAAGCCAGCGATGCAGGCAGGCCTCCGAAATCCCGAAGTCCTTCGCGATCTGGCGCAACGGCGCCTCACCCTTGCGGGCCACAGCGATGACATCGGCTCGGAACTCGGCGGGAAACGGTCTCGGCACGAGGTTGATCCTTCCAGCAAGGACGAATCCTCACAGGTCAGGAGTCAACCAAACCGGGGGCAGACCCTTGCCGCACTCCTCCTCACCCCGCTTCGCGGGCTGCATCGTCGTACGGCTCAAGACACCATCGGACAGTAGTGCTTGGGGTCCCCGCGTTCGTCGATCGGCGGCAGATTGCGCGCCGGCGTTTGCACCAGCGGGGTATCGAGCGGAATTCGCCCGCTGGCGCGGTCCAACCCGGCACGCGCCCGCGGGTGCTTGCGGAATCTGCTTGGCACCAGGGCGAATACGAAACGAACCAGGTCGCCAAAACGCCGGTGCAACCACTCGTCGCGGCGCGACCACCGGTAGCCCATCAGCTCCCGCACCGGGGGGTCGTAGAGGCCGACGGTCAGCCAGACGAAGAACGGTGCCAGCAGTTTGCGCTGCAAGGCCCACAAGGGTTCCGGAATCCATTGCGCGAAAGGCGGTTTGGGCAACTCGCTGAGATCGAGCACGGCCCGTGCCGCCTCGTTGCTTTCCAGCACGTTGCGGCACATGTGGTCCCAGTAGGCCTGGAACTCCTCCCACGACTTCGGCACGGGACGCATGCTCATGCCGTACATGCGGTACCACTCGACATGTTCGTCGAACAGTTGACGCTTTTGCGCCTCGGTGATCCCACCGCAAAACCGTTCGGCCACGTGAATGGTGCCCATAAAGAAGGTGGAATGCGCCCAGTAGAAGACGTCGGGGTTCAGGGCGTGGTAGCGGCGGCCCTGGTCGTCGACGCCCTTGATGTCGGTGTGGTAGTCGCGGACTTCGGCGCCGGTCACCGGGGCGCGCTCACCGTCGAAGACGACCCCGCCGATGGGGTACAGCGAACGCAGCAGACGCGGCCACCGCTCGCGGAAGAAGGTGGAGTGGTCGAGCACCGCCGCGCCCAGTTGGGGGTGCATGTTCTGCATCGATCCGGCCCATGGGCCCTGCAGCATGCCCCGCCAGTCCCCGAAATAACGCCAGGTCAGGGAATCGGGTCCCAGCGGTGTTGGCGGCGCGTCGTAGCCCAGTGGCGATACGGGACAGCCGCCCGCGACACCGTTGGAGCCGTCGGCCGGCCCGCCAGACTGATCAGGGGCGCCGGTCGCGTCGCTGGTCAGGGGGTGCGATGCGGACGTATCTTGAGTCACTATTGGATTCCTGTAGGTATCTGAATTTTTGACTACAGCCGTTGTCATTTTCAGCTTAGGAGCGATGTGCAGACGGGTCAACGACGGGGCCGCTGGACCGGCGTCCCCTTGGAGAGTCGCCTCGCGCTTCGCCGTGACAATCTGATCAGCGCCGGGGTGCAGCTGCTCGGCGGTTCCGGGGGGCCGGCGCTGACCGTGCGCGCGGTGTGCCGCAAGGCCGCGCTGACCGAACGCTACTTCTACGAAAGCTTCGCCGACCGTGACGAATTCGTGCGCGCGGTCTATGACGACGTCTGCACGCGGGCAATGAACACCCTGACGTCGGCGACGACCCCGCGAGAGGCCGTCGAGCGGTTCGTCGAGCTGATGGTGGACGACCCGGTCCGCGGGCGCGTGCTGTTGCTGGCGCCGGCGGTGGAGCCGGTGCTGGTGCGGTCGGGCGCGGAGTGGATGCCCAATTTCATCGACCTGCTGCAGCGCAAGCTGTCCCGGATCGGCGATGCCGTGCTGCAGAAAATGATCGCCACCAGCCTGGTCGGTGGCCTGTCGAGCCTGTTCACCGCCTACCTGCACGGGCAACTCGGGGCGACCCGCAGACAGTTCATCGACTACTGCATCAACATGCTCTACATCACCGCGGCGCCGTACGTCCCCGCCGGAGAGCTCGGCAAGTCGCAGTAGCGGGTTTTCATTCGGGCCGGATCGGCAAGCCGTAAAACTGGGGGTTGATCGCGATGTCAAACCGTTATCGACCACGCCCGACGAGGAACTTGCTGCTACCGAAGTACACAGATATATTGACTGCTACCCATCGACACAGATAACTGGAGGCACTATGTCAGCCGAGCTGACAAACCTACAGCTGCTGCACGAACTCCAGCCGGTCGTCGAGAAGTACCTGAACCGGCACGAGAGCATGCACAAGAACTGGAACCCGCACGACTACATCCCGTGGTCGGACGGAAAGAACTTCTATGCGCTCGGTGGGCAGGACTGGGAGCCG
Source organism: Mycobacterium sp. 5-140-3-2 (assembly GCF_035666375.1). Lineage (NCBI taxonomy): Bacteria > Bacillati > Actinomycetota > Actinomycetes > Mycobacteriales > Mycobacteriaceae > Mycobacterium > Mycobacterium sp. 5-140-3-2. Next base: position 668,469 of record NZ_CP142025.1, on the reverse strand, counting down.
GGACAATCCAAGCTCTCGGACGTCGCCCAGGTGGCGATGGTGCAGAACCTAATGACCGAGGACAACCTGCCGTCCTATCACCGCGAGATCGCGATGAACTTCAGCATGGACGGCCCCTGGGGCCAATGGGTCAACCGGTGGACCGCGGAGGAGAACCGGCACGGGATCGCGCTGCGCGACTACTTGGTGGTCACGCGCGCGGTCGACCCGTACGAATTGGAGAAGCTGCGCATCGAGGTGGTCAACCGCGGCTTCAGCCCCGGCCAGAACCACCAGGTTCGCGAAGACCTGTTCGCCGAGAGCCTGTTCGATTCGGTCACCTACGTGACCTTCCAGGAGTTGGCGACGCGGATCTCGCACCGCAACACCGGTAAGGCGTGCAACGACACGATCGCCGATCAGTTGTTGGCCAAGATCTCAGCCGACGAGAACCTGCACATGATCTTCTACCGCGACGTCACCGAGGCCGGGTTCGAGATCGCGCCCAATCAGGCGATGAAGTCGCTGCACAAGGTGTTGCGCAACTTCCAGATGCCCGGCTACCAGGTGCCCGAGTTCCGGCGCAAGGCCGTGATGATCGCCGTGGGCGGCGTGTACGACCCGCGCATCCACCTCGACGAGGTCGTCATGCCGGTGTTGAGGAAATGGCGCATCTTCGAGCGTGAGGACTTCTCGGGTGAGGCCGCCGCCTTGCGCGACGACCTGGGGGTGCTGATCAAGGAGCTGGAGCAGACCTGCGACAAGTTCGAGGTCTCCAAGCAGCGCCAGCTCGACCGGGAAGCCCGCACCGGCAAGAGGACCACAGCCGTCGAGCTGCATCGGACGGCGGGCACGCTGACCATGAGCCGGCGGTAACCAAGCGGTGCGCATCGGTTCCATCGCGCTCGCGAGCCCGGTGGTTCTGGCACCGATGGCTGGCGTCACCAACGTCGCCTTCCGGACGCTGTGCCGTGAGTTGGAGCGATCCAAGGTCGGCACCGTCAGCGGCCTCTACGTCTGCGAGATGGTGACGGCCCGCGCGCTCGTCGAGCGTCACCCGGTCACCATGCACATGACCACGTTCGCCCCCGACGAGTCGCCCCGGTCGCTGCAGCTCTACACCGTCGACCCCGCGACCACCTACGCGGCCGCCAAGATGATCGCCGACGAAGGCCTGGCCGATCACATCGACATGAATTTCGGCTGCCCGGTGCCCAAGGTGACCAAGCGCGGCGGCGGGTCGGCGCTGCCCTACAAGCGGCGGCTGTTCGGCCAGATCGTCGCCGCGGCCGTGCGCGCCACCGAGGGCACCCAGATACCGGTGACCGTCAAGTTCCGCATCGGCATAGACGACGAGCACCACACGCACCTCGACGCCGGACGTATCGCCGAAGCCGAGGGCGCCGCCGCGGTCGCGCTGCACGCCCGCACGGCGGCGCAACGCTACTCCGGCACCGCCGATTGGGACGAGATCGCCCGGCTGAAGCAGCATGTGCGCACGATCCCGGTGCTCGGCAACGGCGACATCTACGACGCCAGCGACGCCCTGACGATGATGGCCGCCACCGGATGCGACGGCGTGGTCATCGGCCGCGGCTGCCTGGGCCGCCCGTGGCTCTTCGCCGAGCTGTCGGCGGCTTTCACCGGCAGCCCTCCGCCCACACCACCGACGCTGGGCGAGGTCGCCGACATCGTCCGCCGGCACGGCCAGCTGCTGGCCGCGCACTTCGGCGAGGACAAGGGCATGCGCGACATCCGCAAGCACATCGCGTGGTACCTGCACGGCTTTCCCGCCGGCTCCGAGCTGCGCCGAGCGCTGGCAATGGTCAAGACGCTCGACGAGCTGGACCGCCTTCTCGACCGATTGGACGCCAACGTGCCCTTCCCGGACGAGGCGAGCGGGCCCCGGGGCCGGCAGGGTTCACCCGCCCGGGTCGTGCTCCCGGAAGGCTGGCTGGACGACCCCGACGACTGCACGGTGCCGGCCGGCGCCGACGTCATGCACTCCGGCGGCTGAGTCCACCGGCTCGAAATCGCTTCCGGACCGATAACTCAGTACGATGTGGGCTTTGTTGCATGCGCTTGGACGGCGGATGATTTTGTGCCGCCGCACGGGCGCGACGAAAACGGATGGCACGAGCCGTCGCGCCGACACGAGCGGCGCCGCGCTGCCACCACGCACGGACACGCTGACGTCTGCATCAGAGCTTCGGAGGCCGGTAGGACATGAGTGACGGCGAGCGCGACGCCACTCGTAACGGTCGGCATGCACCGGGCGAGGTTCACGCCCAACCGATCCCGACGGGCCCGTCGCCGAGCCTGGGCGCCGCTCCCTGGGAGCGATTCTTCGAACCGCCGCCCGACGACAACATCCATCGCTGGCAGCCCGAAACGGCCGTCGAGCCCGCCGCGCCGCAGGAAGTCGACGACACCGAGCACACCGGAAGCCACGCCGGGGGCGGGGTCAGCGTCGCCGATCTGATCGCCAAAATCGGTGCCCCCGACCGGCCCATCCACAGACGCGCGGCCCCGGAGGTCGAGCCTTCCGAGCCCGAATTCCCCGAGCCCGAATTCCCCGAACCCGAATTCTTCGAGCCCCGCCCCCAAGCCTTCCGGCCCGAGCCCGAACCGCCGCTCGAGCTGCAGAAAACACAGGTCATCGACGACCTCGCCTACTCGTTCGACGCGGTCTCCGAGCTTCGCGAGCTCATGGACGCCGACTACCCGAACGAGGACGAGCCCGACGAGCCGGCATCCGGCGCCGTCGACACCGCCGCCGAGGAGCCCAAACGCCGGCGCCCGATGCTGCTGGCCGGCCGCTCGGTGGCGGCGCTGGCCGCCGTGCTGGCGCTGGTGATGACCGGCGGGGCCTGGCAGTGGAGCACGTCGAAGAACGCCCGGCTCAACACGATCAACGCACTCGACCCGCACTCGGACGACATCCGCGACGCGAACGGGCAATACGGCGACGAAGACTTCTTGATCGTCGGCCTCGACTCGCGCGCCGGGGACAACGCCAACATGGGCGCCGGCGACACCGACGACGCCGACGGCGCCCGCTCGGACACCGTCATGCTGGTGAACATCCCGGCCAATCGCAAACGCGTGGTGGCGGTGTCGTTCCCGCGCGACCTGGCGATCACCCCGATGCAGTGCGAGGCCTGGGACCCCACCACCGGCAAGTACGGCCCGCTCTACGACGCGAAGACGCAGACGTGGGGACCGAAGATGGTCTACACCGAGACCAAACTGAACTCCGCGTTCGCCTTCGGCGGCCCGAAGTGTCTGGTGAAGGAAATCCAGAAGCTGTCCGGATTGAGCATCAACCGCTTCATCGCCGTCGACTTCTCAGGCTTCGCGAAAATGGTGGATGCCCTCGGCGGCGTCGAGGTGTGCTCGAGCACCCCGCTGCACGACTACGAGCTGGGCACCGTCCTTGAACACGGCGGGCGCCAGGTTCTCGACGGTTCCACCGCGTTGAATTACGTACGGGCCCGCCAGGTCACCACGGAGATCAACGGGGACTACGGCCGCATCAAGCGCCAGCAGCTGTTCTTGTCGTCGCTGCTGAGGTCGTTGATCTCGGCGGACACGCTGCTTGACCTCAACAAGCTCAACAACGTCGTCAACATGTTCATCAGCGACACCGTCGTCGACAACGTGAAGTCCAAGGACCTGGTGCAGCTCGGTCAGTCGTTGCAGGGGATGGCGGCCGGCCACGTCACGTTCGTGACGGTGCCCACCGGCGTCACCGACCAGAACGGCGACGAGCCGCCCCGCATGTCCGACATGCGGGCGCTGTTCGACGCCATCATCAACGACGATCCGCTGCCGGAGGAAAACGACCAGAACGCAAAGAATTTGGGCGCATCGTCCGGCTCGGGCACGACGGGCGCGTCGAAGGCCCCGACCACCAGGAAACCGTCCCCGACGCCGGAGGCCCAACACGAACAGGTCACCACGACCTCGCCGAGCGGTGTGACCGTGCGGGTTTCCAACGCCACCACGCAGACCGGGCTGGCGGCGACCGCGACCACCCAGCTCAAGCGGGACGGCTTCAACGTGATGGCCCCCGACGACTATCCGAGTTCGGTGACCGCGACGACGGTGCTGTTCTCGCCCGGCAACGAAGAGGCCGCGGCCACCGTGGCGTCCTCGTTCGCCAACGCCAAGGTCCAGCGGGTGTCCGGCTACGGGCAGGTCGTGCAGGTGGTTCTGGGCCCCGACTTCAAGTCGGTCACCGCCCCCTCGCCGAGCGGCTCGCCGATGAGTTTGCAGATCGAACGCGGCTCGAGCAACGCGCCGGCCAAGCTCCCCGAGGACCTGACCGTCACCAACGCGGCCGACACCACCTGCGAATAAGCCGTTTTGACGGCGCTCCGCGGCCTGTCTGGGACGCGGGGAACGTATCCTTGACGACATGCGAACCGCCTACCACGAGCAACTCTCGGAGTTATCCGAGCGGCTCGGCGAGATGTGCGGCTTGGCAGGAATCGCCATGGAGCGGGCCACCCAAGCCCTGCTGCAGGCCGACTTGGTGCTGGCCGAACAAGTGATCTCCGACCACGAAGCGATCGCCGCGATGAGCGCACGCGCCGAGGAAAGCGCCTTTGTGCTGCTGGCATTGCAGGCGCCGGTGGCCGGTGATCTGCGCTCGATCGTGAGCGCCATTCAGATGGTGGCGGACATCGACCGCATGGGTGCGCTGGCGTTGCACGTCGCCAAGATCGCCCGACGGCGGCATCCCCAGCACGCCCTGCCCGAAGAGGTCAACGGCTACTTTGCCGAAATGGGCAGCATCGCAGTCGAATTGGGAAACAGCGCCCAAGAGGTGGTGTTGTCGCGCGACCCGGAGAAGGCGGCCCGGATCCGCGAAGAAGACGACGCGATGGACGATCTGCACCGGCACCTGTTCTCGGTGCTGATGGACCGGGAATGGAAGCACGGCGTGGCGGCGGCCGTCGACGTGACGTTGCTGGGCCGCTTCTACGAGCGTTTCGCCGACCACGCCGTCGAGGTGGCCAGGCGCGTCATTTTCCAGGCGACCGGCAGACTGCCCGAGGAAGAGGCGAAACCGCCGTCCAGCTAGCCGAAACGGCCCGAGATGTAGTCCTCGGTCGCCTTTTGATTCGGGTTGGAAAAGATCTTCTCGGTGTCGTCGACCTCGATCAGCCGCCCCGGTTTCCCGACGGCTTCCAGGTTGAAAAACGCGGTGTAGTCGCTGACCCGGGCCGCCTGCTGCATGTTGTGGGTGACGATGACGATCGTGTAGTCCTGCTTCAGCTCGCTGATCAGCTCCTCGATGGCCATCGTCGAGATCGGGTCCAGCGCCGAGCACGGCTCGTCCATGAGCAGCACGTCGGGCTGCACGGCGATGGCCCTGGCGATGCACAGCCGCTGCTGCTGCCCGCCGGACAGACCACCACCGGGCCGGTCCAACCGATCCTTGACCTCGTCCCACAGGTTCGCGCCGCGCAGCGAGTATTCGGCCGTCTCATCGAGCACCTTGCGATTGCGCACCCCTTGCAGCTTCAGGCCGGCCACCACGTTGTCGCGAATTGACATGGCGGGGAACGGGTTCGGACGCTGGAACACCATCCCGATGGCCCGGCGCACACCGACCGGGTCGACACCGGCGCCGTAGATGTCCTCGTCGTCGAGCAGCACGCTGCCCTCGACGCGCCCGCCGGGCACCACCTCATGCATGCGGTTGAGGGTGCGCAGCACCGTCGTCTTGCCGCACCCCGACGGGCCGATGAACGCGGTGACGCTGCGCGGCAACACCGTCAGCGTCACCTCCGCGACGGCGTGAAACGACCCGTAGTAGATGTTGACGCCCTTGAGGTCCAACCGTTTGGCCACTACTGCTCCTGCCTATGACTTTCTGGCGCCAAGGAATTTCGCTATCACTCGAGCCACGATATTGATCGCGGCGATCACCAGGATGAGGGTTAACGCGGCACCCCACAACCGATCCGTGGGGATGGGGTTGAGGCCCGCGCCGACCGACGTCTGGTTGTACATCATGCCTGGCAGCGTCCCCATGAAGTCGCTGAAGATGTTGAAGTTCATCGATTGCGCATAGCCGACGAGGATCAACAGCGGCGCCGTCTCCCCCATCACCCGTGCCATCGCCAGCAAGATCCCGGTGACGATGCCGGACAGCCCGGTGGGAATGACCACCCGGACGATGGTCTTCCACTTGGTGATGCCCAGGGCGTAGCTGGCCTCGCGCAGATCCACCGGAACCACCCGCAGCATTTCCTCGGTCGCCCGCACGATCACCGGCAGCATCAGCAACACCAGCGCCAGCGATACCGCGAACTCCGAGCGGGGCAGGCCCAGCGTGGCCACACACAACGCGTAGACGAACAACGCCGCCACGATCGAGGGCACCCCGCTCAGGATGTCCACCATGAACGAGGCCAACCGGCCCAGCGCGGTGCCGCCGCCGTATTCGACCAGATAGATCGCGACCATCAGACCGATCGGAATGGAGATGGCGGCGCACACCAATCCCTGCAGCACGGTGCCGACCAGCGCGTGGTAGGCGCCGCCGCCGGTCACGAAGGCCGTCATCCCGGCTTGCGAGTGCGACCACCAAACGGTCGACGTGATCGCCTTGACTCCCTTGACGGTCACCGACCACAGCACCATCACCAGCGGCGCCACGGCGACCAGCAATGCCAGTGAAACCAGTACGGTCGCAACACGATTCGCGGTACGGCGGCGCCGGGACAGCGGTGAGAACGTCCGCGACTTGAGCGGGCGGTCCAGCATCGACGTCATCGCGCGGCCTTTCGGCCGGCCCCGGCGACGGCGCCCCGGGCCAGGGCGTCGACGAGGAAGGTGAGCGCGAAGAGTGTCAGGCCCGCGGCGATGTAGGCGCCCGACTTGAACCGGTCGTCGAACTCGGCCGCGGCGCCCGCGATCTTGGTGGCGAAGGTGGAGCCGCCGTCGAACAGCGACCAGCCGAACGCCGACTGGGTGCCCCGCAAGATGATCAGCAGCGCGACTGTTTCACCCAGCGCGCGCCCCAGCCCCAGCATCCCGCCGCTGATGTAGCCGGACCGCCCGAACGGCAGGGTGACGGTCTTGACCACTTCCCATCGGGTGGCGCCCAGCGCCAGCGCGGCTTCGATCTGGTCCTGCGGTGTCTGGACGAAGACCTCGCGGGCGACGGCGGTGACGATGGGCAGGATCATCACCGCCAAGACGATGCCGCCGGTGAAGATGGTGCCGCCGCCTGCGGCCGACGCGTTGCCGTCGGCGAACAGAAAGCACCAGCCCATGGAGCGGTTGAGCCAGGTGGCGATGGGCCGCAGTTGTGGCGCCAACACGTATAGACCCCAGGCGCCGTAGATGATCGAGGGAACCGCGGCCAGCAGATCGACCGCGTACGCCAGCGGCGTCGCCACGCGCCGCGGCGCGTACTGGGTGATGAAGAGGGCGACGCCCAGCGCGACGGGCATGGCCAAGGTCAACGCGAACAGCGACACGAACACGGTCACCGGCAACAGGCTGGCGATCCCGAAGTGCATCGCCGACGGGTCGGTGGTGACCCAGTTACCGCCGTAGCTGAAGAAGTTCTCGCGGTTGCGCTGCAACGCCGGTGCCGCGCGCCCGAGCAGGAAGACGGCGATCGCGGCGATCACGACGATGATCAGCACGCCCGAGGTCTGCGCGAGCCGCCGGAATATCCGGTCTCCCACATGCGGTCTGGCCTCGCCCCACGGGCTGGTGGGTATCGTCGGCGACTCGGGAATGGACGTGGCGAGGACCGCGCCCGCGCCCGAGTCGATTGGGTTTGGCCCCGAAAACTCCGTCACTGCGATCTCACCTGGTCACTGCAGCGCATCGATCGCGGCGACCAGTCGTTCCTTGACCTTATCGGGCAGCGGAATGTAACCGGCCGAGGAAAGTTCGGCCTGCCCGCTGGTGGCGGCGATGGAGAGGAACGATTTGATTGCCCCGGCGGTCTCGGCGTCGTAGCCCTTGGAGCAGACGATCTCGTAGGTGACGAGCACCAGCGGATAGACGCCCGGCTCCTGCGAGCCGTACATGGCGTTGAGGTCGAGCAACAGGTCGTTTCCCTCGCCGAGGAATTTGGCCGCCTTGATGGCGTTTCCGGCCGTGTCGTTGGTGAGCGGGACCACCCCGCCGCGGGTGGCGATTTTGGCGTAGGACATGCGCGCCTGGTCGGCGAAGCCCTTCTGGACGTATCCGATGGCGCCCGGAATGGTCTGGACGGCCTGGATGACCCCGGACGACTTCGCCGCGCCCTCGCCGACGCCGCCCTGGAATTCCGTACCGACCCCTTTGGCCCAGCTCTGCGGGGCGGCGGCGGTCAGATACTTCTGCACGTTGTCGGTGGTTCCCGACGAGTCGGACCGGTAGATCGGCGTGATCCTGGTGTCGGGCAGGGCCACTCCCGGGTTGAGCCCGACGAGGATGGGGTCGTTCCAGGTGGTGATCTTGCCGGTGAAAATTTTGGCCACCGCGTCACTGCTGACCACCAGGGCCGGATTCCCCGGCAGGTTGTAGGCGAGCGCGATCGGGCCGAACACCAGGGGCAGGTCCCACGCCGGGTTCCCGCCGCACCGGCTGGCGGCCGGTCCGATCTGTTCGGCGACCAACGGAGAGTCGGCCCCCGCAAAGTCCACGTGCCCGGCGATGAACTGCTCGCGACCGGCGCCCGACCCGGTCGGGTTGTAGGCCAGACCCTTGCCCGGGCAGTACTGGCCCCACACCTGGTTGAAGACTGTGATGGCGTTCGCTTGCGCGGTCGAGCCTTCCGCCGTCAGGTTGTTCTTGCCGCCACACCCCGCGGTGCCCGCGGGGGCGGTGACGCTGGGCGCCGCGGCTTTGGGACGGTTCTCGTCGCTGCCGCAGGCGGTCAGCGCCGCGACGCCGAGTGCCGTCGCCAGCACCACCGCGGCCGCCGCCCTGCCCTGCCTGTCGAGCTTCACCGATCTCGCTTTCATGACACCGTTCAAGACGCATGTGGGCGCCGCTGGTCATCCCCTGCCAGGTTGCCCGTCGCGGCGAAAGTATGCGCCGCCCCGGCGCACAGCAACGCCTCGGTAGCAAGGACCAGGTTAACGATCCGGCTCGACGCCCCGCGTACCCGCGGTCAGTTGGCCGCGGGTGTGACCGCGTATGCGGTGTCGACGCTGTAGGTGGTGAACCCCAAGCGCTGGTAGGTGCGCACGGCGGCGACGTTGTCCGACTCGACGTAGAGCATGACGGTGGGATCGGCGGCGTCGGCCAGGCGGCGGGCCAACCATTCGATGCCGACGGCGGTCAACGCCTGGCCCAGTCCGCGGCCCTGGGCCGACGGATCGACGCCCACGACGTACACCTCCCCCAACCCGGGCCGATCGAGGTGCACCTTCGTCCAGTGAAAACCCAGCAGCCTGCCGCCCTGATCGCCGGCGGAGTCATCGAACGCCAGAAATAAGCCGGCCGGGTCGAACCACGGTTCGTCGCGCCGCTCCGCCAGTTCGACGTCGGTCCAGCCGCCCTGCTCGGGGTGGTAGGCAAACGCGGCGTTGTTGACGCGCAGCAGCTCGGCGTCGTCGGCCGTGCCCGAATAGGTGCGGATCTGCACCCCGGGCACCGACGGCGCGGTGTCGGGGAGATCGCGCAGCGAGCGTCGCATCTGCATCAGTTCCCGCACGGGCGCCAGGCGCAGCGCGGACGCGGTCGCGCGGGCGGGCTCGAGCGTGCCGTGCGCCCAAAACCGGTTGCTCGCACCCGTTTTGGACAACGCCGCGCGAATCAGCGCGGCCCCGATCCCGCGCCGACGCGCCCGTGGGTGCACGACGAGTTCGGCCATGGCCGTCTCGCCCTCGCGGGCCGGGCTGAGATTGAGATAACCGACGATTGCGCCGGCGTCGTCCGAGGTGATCCGCAGGTGCTCGGTGCGGTCGTGTCCGAGTTCGCGCAGTACCTGCTCGCCGACGGGCGCCACCCCATCGAATTCCGTTGCAGCACCGACAAGTTCGCGCACGCCCCGCTGTTCGTCGTCGGTCAGCGTCCGGCGCCAGTCGGGCGGGATCACTGAGTGTGCAAGGGATCGACCAACGGATCTTTGACATCCTCGGAGTCGGATTCCGCATTGGATTCGCCGCCATCCGTGCCGTCGGGGTCGGACGAGTCGGCCGCCGGAGTGCGGCCGCGGGCCGGGCGGACCGCCTTGTAACCCACGTTGCGGACCGTGCCGATCAACGCCTCGTGCTCGGAACCGAGTTTGGCCCGCAGCCGACGCACGTGCACATCGACGGTGCGGGTGCCGCCGAAGAAGTCGTACCCCCACACCTCATGCAGCAACTGCGCCCGCGTGAATACCCGCCCGGCGTGCTGAGCCAGGTACTTGAGCAACTCGAATTCCTTGTAGGTGAGATCGAGGGGGCGGCCACGCAGCCGGGCGGTGTAGGTGCCTTCGTCGATCACCAACTCGCCCAGGCTCACCTTGCCGGCGCTTTCCTGGTCCGCGAGCCCGCCGCGGCGGCCGACCACCAGCCGCAGCCTCGCGTCGATCTCGGCCGGTCCGGTGGTGGGCAGCAAGATCTCGTCCAGACCCCAGTCCGCGCTGATGGCCACCAGCCCGCCTTCGCTCACCACCGCCAACACGGGAACCGACCGGCCGGCGGTGCTCAGCAGGCGGCACAGCCCACGCGCGGACGACAAATCGGTGCGCGCATCCACAATCACGGCGTCCGCCGTCCCGGCCTCGAGCAGCGAAGCTGGTTCCGGCGGCGCCGTCCGCACGGGATGCGGAAGCAGCGACAACGAGGGCAGGACCGGATCGGGATGCAGCTCCGAGGTCAGCAGTAAAAGCTCCAACTAGTCCCTCCAGCTCGGGGGAACGGCATCTCCCAAATTCACAACGCCATCACGCGTTAGTTACCAGGTCATCTAACGATAACGTGTTACCTGGTTTTTTCGCGTGGCGGACGAGCCACTGTGAGCCCCGCCACGGGCGATCCGGCCCCGCCGGGGGTTACGCCACAATATGCGGGTGCGCAAGGTGCTGATTGCCGTGACCGCGACCGCGATCCTGCTGGCCGTGGTCGCCCTCGGCGCGATCGGAGTCGACTACGGCACCAGCATCTATGCCGAATACCGGCTGTCGGCCAGCGTGCGCAAGGCGGCCAACCTGGGCAGCGACCCGTTCGTGGCCATCGTGGCGTTTCCCTTCATTCCGCAGGCCATGCGCGGCAACTACGACCAGGTGGAGATCAAGGCCAACGCCGTCGAACACGCGATGACCGGCAAAGCCACCCTCGAGGCCACGATGTACTCGGTGGATCTCGCGCATGCGGCGTGGCTGATCACGCCCGACGCGAAGCTCGCCGTGCACAAGCTGGAAAGCCGCATCATCATCGACTCGACCCACCTGGGCCGCTACCTGGGCATCAGCGACCTGATGGTCGAGGCCCCGCCCAAGGAAACCAACACCTCGACCGGCGGCGTCACCGCGTCGGGCATCTCCGACAGCCATGGGCTGGTGTTCACCGGCACGCCCAAATCCTCCGGCTTCGATCACCGCGTCAGCGTCTCGGTCGACCTGTCCATCGCCCCCGATGACCCGGCGACGTTGGTCTTCATCCCCACCGGCGTGCTGACCGGGCCGGACACCGCCGACCAGACCGTCCCGGCCGACAAGCACGACGCGGTGCTGCACGCCTTTGCGGGCAGGCTTCCCGATCAGCGACTTCCCTTCGGCGTCGCGCCCACCACCGAGGGCGCGCGCGGCTCCGACGTCATCATCGAGGGCATCACCTATGGAGTAACGGTGTCCCTCGATGGGTTTAAACGGTCATGACGCACGCTGACGATGCCGCCGAACGCGGCGATGGCCAGGGGTGGCGCGCATGATGACGGTGATCGTGGTGACCGTCGCCGCGCTCGCCGTCGCGACGCTGCTCGGCTGGCTGTTGACCCGCCGCTCCGGCAGCATCCGGGAAATCGATCCCGGGCCGGATCGCGACCCCGCCGCCGACGTCGCAGCCCTGGGACTTTCCCGCGGCGGCCCGACCGTCGTGCATTTCAGTGCCCCGTGGTGCGGGCCGTGCGACCGGGTGCGCCGGGTCGTCACCCAGGTCTGCGACGACCTGGGCGACCCGGGATCTCCGATAGCCCACGTCGAGGTCGACCTGGACGCCAATCCCGAGACCGCGCGCCGTTATTCGGTGCTGTCCCTGCCCACCACGTTGATCTTCGACATCGACGGGCGGCAGCGCTACCGGACCTCGGGAGTGCCCAGCGCCGCCGACCTGCGGTCCGCCCTGAAACCGCTGTTGGCTTGACCACGGTGTCATTGGGTAAGCTGACCGACGTGTTAGCCCGCCTCGAGCCCATGCTCACCAAGCGCCGCGCAGTTGCGCTGTGCCGCACCGCGGGCTGTTGTTGTTGCTGTTGCTGCTGAGTAGCCGCGCCTTCGCGTAGCACTCGGAGCGGGCCCGGATCCCGACCGTGGCACCTCTCCCATCGTCGTTTCCGTCAGCAACAGGGGTATTCGAGGAGTAACACCTTGCCGAGCAGCAACACCGCCACGCAGCCCGACCTCGTCGACGTGCGTGGACCACGATTTGCCGCGTGGGTGACCACCGGGGTCTTGATCCTGACGCTGGTCGTGTCGGCGGTCAGCCCAGCCGCCGCGGCGGCGATCCTTGCCATCCAGGCCGTCATCTTCGCCATCGGCGCCGTCGCCGGGCCCCGCCAGCACCCCTACGGCCGGATATTCGCCGCCGTCGTCGCGCCCCGGCTGGACCCGGTGCAGGACCGCGAACCCGCCGCGCCGCTGAAGTTCGCCCAACTCGTCGGCCTGATCTTCGCCGTGCTGGGTACGGCCGGTTTCGCCGCCGGTGCCGTCCTGGTCGGCGTCATCGCCACCGCGGCCGCCCTGGCGGCCGCGTTCCTCAACGCGGCCTTCGGAATCTGCGTGGGCTGCCAGCTCTACCCACTGGTGGCCCGCTTGCGAGGCGGCGCGCGCCCCACCTGACCTGCTGTAACCAAAAGTGATCGAAAGGACCCACTCCATGGCACGCTCCGACGTCCTGGTCTCGACCGACTGGGCTGAGAGCAATCTCGACGCGTCCGGCGTCGTCTTTGTCGAAGTCGACGAGGACACCAGCGCTTACGACGCCGGTCACATCCCCGGCGCGATCAAGCTGGACTGGCGCTCCGATTTGCAGGACCCGGTCAAGCGCGACTTCGTCGACGCCCAGCAGTTCTCGAAACTGCTCAGCGAGCGCGGCATCTCCAATGACGACACCGTGATCCTCTACGGCGGCAACAACAACTGGTTCGCCGCCTACGCGTACTGGTACTTCAAGCTGTACGGCCACGAGAAGGTCAAGCTGCTCGACGGCGGCCGCAAGAAGTGGGAGCTCGACGGCCGCGCACTGTCCAGCGATACCGTCAGCAGGCCCGCGACGTCGTACACGGCGGCCGCACCGGACAACAGCATCCGGGCGTTCCGCGACGACGTCATCGCGGCCATCAACGTCAAGAACCTCGTCGACGTGCGTTCCCCCGACGAGTTTTCCGGCAAGATCCTGGCGCCCGCGCATTTGCCGCAGGAACAAAGCCAGCGGCCCGGCCACATCCCGGGCGCCATCAACGTGCCTTGGAGCAAGGCCGCCAACGAGGACGGCACCTTCAAGTCCGACGAGGAGCTGGCCGAGCTGTACGCCGCGGCCGGCCTGGACGGCGACAAAGAAACGATCGCCTACTGCCGCATCGGCGAGCGGTCGTCGCACACCTGGTTCGTTCTCTACGAATTGCTCGGGCACAGGAATGTCAAGAACTACGACGGCAGTTGGACGGAATACGGTTCCCTGGTGGGGGCCCCGATCGAGTTGGGAAGCTGATATGTGCTCTGCACCGAAGCAAGGACTGACGTTGCCCGCCAGCGTCGACCTGGAAAAGGAAACGGTGATCACCGGCCGCGTCGTGGACGGCGATGGCCAGGCAGTGGGTGGCGCGTTCGTCCGCTTGCTGGACTCGTCGGACGAGTTCACCGCCGAGGTGGTGGCCTCGGCCACCGGTGACTTCCGGTTCTTCGCCGCTCCCGGATCCTGGACGCTGCGCGCACTGTCGGCGGCCGGCAACGGGAACGCCGTCGTGACGCCGTCGGGCGCCGGCATCCACGAGGTCGACGTCAAGATCGCCTGATCGGCCAGCTGCCCGCGACTGTGCCGCGACGGGACGAATAGACTTGTCCCCGTGGTGCTGTTCTTCGAGATCATGCTGGTTGTGGCGGTCGTGGTGATTTCATGGTTCGCCCTCTACACCCTCTACCGGCTCATCACTGACGAGTCGTGACCCGCGCCGGCGACGATCCAGAGCGCAGCGATGGGGAGGAGCGACCATGACCTCCGACGAACCGTTGAGTGCGGCTAGTTCCGGCGACCGGGCGGTGGCCGCCGCCGCTGAGCGCGCCAAGGTGACCGCCGGCCGCAACATCCAGTCCTTCGATGACCTGCCCCTACCCGCCGACACCGCCAACCTGCGCGAGGGCGCGAATCTCAATGACGCGCTGCTGGCGTTGCTGCCGCTGGTCGGCGTGTGGCGCGGCGAAGGCGAGGGCCGCGGCCACGACGGCGACTACCGGTTCGGCCAGCAGATCGTGGTCTCTCACGACGGCGGCGACTATCTCAACTGGGAATCGCGATCCTGGCGGCTGAGCGCGACGGGCGATTACCAGGAGCGCGACCTGCGTGAGACCGGTTTCTGGCGCTTCGTCAACGATCCCGACGACCCCAGCGAATCCCAGGCGATCGAGCTCCTGTTGGCCCATTCGGCGGGCTATGTCGAACTGTTCTACGGGCGCCCGCGCACCCAGTCGTCGTGGGAGCTGGTGACCGATGCGCTGGCCCGCAGCAGATCCGGCGTGCTGGTCGGCGGCGCCAAACGGCTCTACGGCATCGTCGAGGGCGGCGATCTGGCCTATGTCGAGGAGCGGGTCGACGCCGACGGCGGCCTGGTGCCGCATCTTTCGGCGCGGTTGTCCCGGTTCGCCGGCTAGCGGCTCGGTAGCGGCCGCCGGCATGGAGCGGCCCCCGAGCCGTATTCCAGGTCGGACAAAACCGGAAGCTCGGGGGCCGGGTGACTGCGGGGAATTCGCCAGCGCATCTGTATCGCCAGCTCTTCCGAGCCGATGCAGCTAGCGCGCAGCCACCTCACATGTCCATGAAGCTATCAATTTCTCGGACCACCTCCTTCCTTGTGTACGGCCGACCGTACCCGCGAATCCCAGAGGCGACAACAGGATTCAGCGCTCAGCGATCGCTGACGATGGCGGCGTCGACCAATTCGGCGAAGTCCGCCGCCATCGGCGACCGCGGCAGCGGCAATCCGTTGAGGGTATGCACCCGGGCGGCCAACGTCATGCTCGAGATCAGCCAAACACCTTGCGCAGCAACCAGATCCGCGACGCGCAGCGCCCGGTAGTCGCAGTCGTACCCCTTTGCCCGGGCCACCTCGAACAGGGCCTGCTGGGTGGTGCCGCGCAGAATCGGATACCACGGCGGGGGCGTCAGCAGGCACGGCGTGCCCTCGGGTGCATCGGAGTCGGTGGCGACCACCACGGTCGAGCGTGGGCCCTCCAGGATGTAACCGTCCGTGCTGACGAAGATGACGTCACCGGCATCCTGGCGGCCGGCGTGGCGCAGGGCGGCCATGTTCACCGCGTAGGACAGCGTCTTGGCGCCGGCCAGCAGCCACGGCATCGCGTCGACGCCCGTGGCGGGCAGTCCGCGATCGAGGGTGATGGCCGCCAGTCCGTTGCGTCGGACCGCGGTGACGCGTTCGGGAACGCCGTTGACCATGACGTAGGCCGTCGGCGTCGAACCGCCCTCCCGGCCACGGCTGTAGATCAGCCGCATCGCGCCTTCGTCCGCGGTGCCCGCGCACCACCGCCGCGTGGCCGCCTCGATCGCACTACGCCAGCGCGGCAGATCCGGGGCGGGCAGATCGGTCAGCACGGCCGACTGGGTCAGCCGCTGCAGATGCGATTCGATCAGACAGGCCCGGCCGTCGCGCACCAACAGCGTCTCGAAGACGCCGTCGCCGCGCACCGCCGCCAGGTCGTCGGCGTGCAACAGCGGCGCGTCCGGCGAATGGATTTCGCCGTCCAGCGTGACGATCACACCGTTCGGGCCAGCCATGGTGGAAAAGCCTATCGGCTCAACGCTCCCGGGCCGAATGTGAAGCCGGCCGCACAGTCGTCAACGAACGTGCGGCGAGCTGCACACTCGTTGGGCGCACACTCGACGGCCGTAGAGTTGACGTGTGAGCCACCCCGTCCCCGCACCCGATTCCGGACCCGACGCCGGCGCCGTCTGGCATTACGGTGACCCGCTGGGCGAGCAACGCGCGGCCGAAACCGACGCGATCGTGGTCGACCGCTCCCACCGCGGTGTGCTCACCTTGACCGGTAACGATCGCCAGACGTGGTTGCACAGCATTTCGACGCAGCACGTCAGCAACCTGCCCGAGGGCGCCAGCACGCAGAATCTGAGCCTGGACGGTCAGGGCCGCGTCGAGGACCACTGGATCCAGACCGAGCTCGGGGGCACCACCTACCTCGACACCGAACCGTGGCGCGCCGAGCCGCTTTTGGAATACCTGCGCAAGATGGTGTTCTGGTCCGAGGTCACCCCGAGCGACGCCGATCTGGCCGTGCTCTCGTTGCTGGGCCCGCGGTTGGCCGACCAAACGATCCTCGACGCGCTCGGAGTGGATGCGCTGCCCGCCGAGCTGTCCGCGGTTCCCCTCGACGGCGGGTTCGTGCGACGGATGCCCGGCACGCCTGCCGGGTCGGTCGAACTGGACCTGGTGGTTCCGCGCGGCGACGCCGGTGACTGGCGAAACCGGTTGTCGCAGGCCGGGGTGCGGCCCGGCGGCGTGTGGGCCTACGAAGCCCACCGGGTCGCGGCAGTGCGGCCACGGCTCGGCGTCGACACCGATGAACGCACGATCCCGCACGAGGTTGGTTGGATCGGCGGCCCCGGCGAGGGCGCCGTTCATCTGGACAAAGGCTGTTACCGCGGGCAAGAGACCGTCGCGCGGGTGCACAACCTGGGCAGGCCACCCCGGATGCTGGTGTTGCTGCACCTGGACGGCTCGGTGGAACGGCCGTCAACGGGCGACCCGGTGCTGGCCGGTGGACGTGCCGTCGGCCGCCTCGGCACCGTGGTCGATCACGTCGACCTCGGACCGATCGCGCTGGCGCTGCTCAAGCGCGGATTGCCCGCCGAGACGGAATTGGCGACCGGTCCGGAGGCCGCGGTCGCCGCCGTGATCGACGTCGATTCCCTGCCTCCCACCGAACAGATCGGCGCCGGGCGACTGGCCGTTGAACGGTTGCGGGGCGGTGCGGGATAATGAACGGTAACGTCCGCCACAGCGAGCAGGGGGCACCGACGCCCACTGGCGGGGCACGGTAAACTGTTGGCAGGACAATACGACACCAGGAGATCGGAGCCGCCTACTCGTTAGGCCGCTCCGTTATTGCGCGAGGGGGTTCCCCCATGGGCCGCGGCCGGGCTAAGGCAAAGCAGACCAAGGTTGCTCGAGAACTCAAATACAGTTCTCCGCAGACCGACTTCCAGCGGCTTCAGCAAGAGCTGTCCGGGACTGGCTCCGACGAGCCCACGGAACTGGACACCGACGGCGCCGACGGATCCTGGGACGACCAGGACAGCTGGCGGCGCTAGAACCAACGCCTCGGCGCCGATGCCTCGAGCACCGGCGCCGCATCAGTTCAGCTGAAGTCCGGGGCCCTCAGAATCTCGGGTGCTGACCGACGAGCTTGGCCCGCGGGCCCGCCTTTCCACCTTTGCCGACCGTGCCCAACACCCAGCAATCCAGGTGCCGTGCGGTCAGGATGGCCAACGCGCGGTCGGTGTCTTCCGGGGCCACGACGGCGATCATGCCGACGCCCATGTTGAACGTCTTCTCCATCTCTTCGCGTGTCACCCGGCCGCGCTGAGCGATCATGGCGAACACCGGCGCGGGTGTCCAGGTGCCGCGGTCCATTTCGGCGACCAGCCCGTGCGGGATGACGCGCGCCAGGTTTCCGGCCAGTCCACCGCCGGTGACGTGGCAGAAGGTGCGGACGTGGGTTTCGGCACACAGCGCGAGACAGTCCTTGGCGTAGATGCGCGTGGGCTCGAGCAGCTCTTCCCCCAGGGTGCGGCCGAACTCTTCGACGTAGCCTTCCAGGTTCATCCGGTCGATCTCGAGGAGCACCGTGCGGGCCAGCGAATACCCGTTGGAGTGCAGGCCCGACGATCCCATCGCGATGATGACGTCGCCGGGTTTGACCCGATCGGGCCCCAGCACGTCGTCGGCCTCGACGACCCCGATGCCGGTGGCCGAGATGTCGTAGTGGTCCGGTTCCATCAGGCCGGGGTGTTCGGCCGTCTCACCGCCGAGCAACGCGCAGCCGGCCCGCACGCACCCTTCGGCGATGCCACTGACGATGGCGCTCAACCGTTCCGGCACGGTGCGGCCGACGGCGATGTAGTCCTGCAGGAACAGCGGCTCCGCGCCGCACACCACGAGGTCGTCGACCACCATCGCCACCAGGTCCAGCCCGACGGTGTCGTGCTTGTCCATCGCCTGCGCGACCGCCAGCTTGGTTCCGACGCCATCGGTGGAGGCCGCGAGCAACGGCTCGCGGTAGTCGCCGCGTAACGCGAACAAGCCGGCGAATCCGCCCAAGCCGCCCCGCACCTCGGGTCGCGTGGCCTTCGTCGCCAGCGGCTTGAACAGTTCGACGGCGCGATCGCCGGCTTCGATATCCACCCCGGCCGACGCGTAGGTGATGCCCTGACTGCCTGCGTGGCGCGCGGGGCTCTTTCCGGGATCCGTCATCGCGATAAAGGCTACCGGGCGGCGCTGACCGCCGGTATCAAACGTCGGCGAAGGAGCGCAACCGAGTCAGTGCACCACCGGCACTTCGTCGGCCGCGAGATCGTCGAGCCCGGCACCGCGCGCGGCGTTGGCGAGCATGTGCTCGATGACGTTCTTGCCCAGCGCGGTCTCCTCGGGCAGCTCGATCGGATACTGGCCGTCGAAGCAGGCGGTGCACAACCGCGAGGCCGGCTGTTCGGAGGCCGCGACCAGGCCGCGCAGCGAGATATAGCCCAGCGAGTCGGCACCGATGGCGTGTCGCACCGCCTCGAGCATCTCCTTTTTGTCTTCGACCGCGTTCGCGATCAATTCGGCCGGCGACGGGAAGTCGATGCCGTAGAAGCAGGGCCACTTGACCGGGGGCGACGCGATGCGCACGTGCACCTCGACGGCGCCGGCCTCGCGCAGCATCCGCAACAGCGCGCGCTGGGTGTTGCCGCGCACAATGGAGTCGTCGACGACGATGAGCCGCTTGCCGCGGATCACCTCGCGAAGCGGGTTGAGCTTCAGCCGGATACCGAGTTGGCGGATGGTCTGGGACGGCTGGATGAAGGTGCGCCCGACGTAGGCGTTCTTCATCAGGCCCTGGCCGTAGGGGATGCCCGACTCCTGCGCGTAGCCGACGGCCGCCGGGGTGCCGGACTCGGGCACGCCGATCACCAGGTCGGCCTCCACGGGGCGTTCACGGGCCAACCGGCGGCCGATTTCCACCCGGGTCGCGTGCACGGACCGGCCGGCGATCGTGCTGTCGGGCCGGGCCAGGTACACGTACTCGAAGACGCAGCCCTTGGGGGTGGGGTTGGCGAAACGCGTGGAGCGGACGCCGTCGGCGTCGATCGCCAGCAATTCACCCGGCTCGATGTCGCGCACGAACGAGGCGCCGACGATGTCGAGCGCGGCCGTTTCGGAGGCCACCACCCAGCCGCGGTCCAGCCGTCCGAGCGAAAGGGGCCGCACCCCATGCGGATCGCGGCACGCGTACAGGGTGTTCTCGTCCATGAAGGTCAAACAGAACGCGCCGCGCACGGTCGGCAGCAGGTCCAGCGCCGCCTGCTCCAACGTGGAGTCGGCGGCGCCGTGGGCCAGCAGCGCGCCCAGGATGTCGGAGTCCGTCGTCGCCGGGGCCGGGGCGCGTTTGGCGATCAGGCCCTCATCGCGGGCGCGGGCGGCGAGTTCGGCGGTGTTGACCAGATTCCCGTTGTGCCCCAACGCAACCCCGGTGCCGGCCGCGGTGTTGCGGAACACCGGCTGCGCGTTCTCCCAGGTGGTGTCGCCGGTGGTGGAGTACCGGCAGTGCCCGATGGCGACGTGGCCCGGCATGGCGCCCAGCGTCTGCTCGTCGAACACCTGGCTGACCAAACCCAAGTCCTTGAAGACCAGCACCTGCGACCCGTCGGCGACGGCGATACCGGCGGCTTCCTGCCCGCGATGCTGCAGCGCGTACAAGCCGTAATAGGTGAGTTTGGCGACGTCCTCGCCCGGGGCCCAGACCCCGAATACGCCGCATTCCTCACGGGGTGCGTTGAAGTCCTCGTCGGGCTCTTGGGCGGTCACGATTCGGCGGCTCCCCGGGGAACGGTTGGTGACGCTAGGGAGTCTACGGGCACCGGGGCCGAGCCGCCGAATCCACCAGGCGTGTTGAGCGACGAAATACCCGCACCAAACCCTAAAGATGCAGTTCAGGGTTGCATTCAGCCCACATCGAACAACGGCAGGCAGTGGTCAATCTCACCGGCTCGGGAGCCGGAAAGACGCAGCGTACCGGTGCCCTTCGCCTCGGCGAACGACAACTTGCCGGTGGCCAGCAGCAGCCAGGTCCGCGGATCGGTCTCCACCACATTCGGCGGAGTGCCGCGGGTGTGCGTGGGGCCGGCGACGCATTGCACCGCCGCGAACGGCGGGATCCGCAGCTCCACGCTTCGTCCCGGCGCCACCGCGGCCAGGGTGCGGGCGGTGAGCCGCACGGCCGCCGCCAATTCGTCACGGCTCGGTGCCGGAGTGGTTTCGTCAGCCAACCATTGCGCCACGGCCAACACGGCCTGCCGGGTCTTGGCCGGATCGGCCTTGTCGCGCGGCGCCATACCCTAGGGTCTCAAAACCATGGAGCCCCGTCGCTTGCGGGAGCGGCCACCGTACAAGACCGTCGGCCTGGTGACGATCGTGGTCATGGCGCTGATCGTGTTGCTGCTGTATGGGCAGTTCCGGGGCGACCTCACGCCCATTACGCAATTGACGATGGTGGCCCCGCGGGCGGGGCTGGTGATGGACCCCGGGTCCAAGGTCACCTACAACGGGGTCCAGATCGGCCGCGTGTCGAGCCTTTCGGAGGTCACCCATCGCGGCAAGCCGGCCGCGAAAGTGGTGCTGGACATCACCCCGAAGTACGTCAAGCGGATTCCGGCCAACGTCGCCGCCGACATCAAAGCGACCACGGTGTTCGGCAACAAGTACGTTGCGCTCAGCGCGCCGAATCACCCTGCGGCGCATTCGATCACGCCATCCATCGTGATCGACGCGACTTCGGTGACAACCGAGTTCAACACCTTGTTCGAAACGGTCACCTCGATCGCCGAGAAGGTCGATCCGGTCAAAGTGAACCTGACGCTCAGCGCGGCCGCGCAGGCGTTGACCGGACTGGGTGAAAAGCTCGGCCGGTCGCTGATCGACGGCAACGCCATCCTCGACGACGTGAACCCCCGGATGCCGGCGCTGCGCACCGACATAGCGCAGCTGGCGGCCCTCGGCGACACTTATGCGCACGCCTCCCCCGACCTATGGGACGCGCTGGACCACGCGGTGACCGCAGCGCGCACGCTCAACCGCCAGCAACGCGATCTGGATCAAGCGCTGCTGGCGGCCGCGGGATTGGGCAACGCCGGCGCGGATGTTCTCGGTCACGCGGGGCCGTACTTCGCGCGCGGTGCCGCGGATTTGGTGGGAAGCAGCCAGCTGCTCGACGAGTACAGCCCCGAAATCTATTGCACCATCCACAATTTCGACGAAGTCGCGCCCAGGGTCCACAACGCGCTCGGCGACAACGGGTACTCGCTGGGCGCCCACGCCTCGGGCGCTATCGCCGGCGCACCCAATCCGTACATCTGGCCGGAGAACCTGCCCCGAACCAACGCCCGCGGCGGACCGGGTGGGACACCGGGGTGCTGGCAGAAGATCACGCGAGAACTGTGGCCCGCCCCGTTCCTGGTCATGGACACCGGCGCGAGCATGGCTCCCTACAACCACTTCGAGGTCGGTTCACCGCTCGCGGTCGACTTCGTGTGGGGCCGCCAACTGGGTGACTACACCATCAACCCCTGACGGCGCCCCGAGACCTCGCGGCCAACACCGCGAGGGCGCCGGCCTCGTTGATGGCAAGGTGGGCCAGCATCGGTGCGGCGAGGCTGCCGGTGCGATCGGCCAGCCAACCGAACAGCCAACCGCCGATGCCGGTGACCAGCACGGTGGCCGCCACGGGCTCACCGGTCGCGCGGGCATCGGGGATGTGCGAGAGGCCGAAAGCGATGGCTTGCAGCACCCTTCCGCCGCGTCTGCCGAACGCCGCGGAGCCGGCGGTGGCCAGCGCCGCGCGGAAGGCGGACTCCTCGGACCACACCGTGCCCACGGGTATCCGCACCAGCAGCCAGTCCGGCGCGGAGGCGGGCGTTTCCCGGACGGCCATCGATTGGCGCACCGGTGGCAGGCGGGTGGTCGCGGCCACCGTGCTCGCCGCCGAGAACGCGACCGCCGACCCCAGCCGCAGCCCGGCCCACAACCGTGGCGGCCCCAGGCCCAGCGGGGCCCGCGTCACCAGCACCAGCGCGCCCCCCAGGCCGGCCTGCAGCGCCACCCGCCACCGGGCCGGCAGCCGCGGGCCGGCGAAGCTCCAACCGACCAGGGCGGCGGCCAAAGACAGGGCGTAAGCTTGACGAGAACGCCTGGCAGGCATCAGGATTCGATGCTGGCGCTCATCCGAAGAGCCGCGGCAGCACCGACTCGGAGGTCTCGCGCAGTTCGGCGAGGGAAACCGTGAACAGTCCCTGGACCTCCACCTCGTCGGAGGCCTGGTCGACGACGCCGATGCGCACCGCCGGCAGACCGCGCGCCTCGCACATCGAACGGAACCGGCTCTCCTCGGTGCGCGGCACCGCCACCAGCACGCGGCCGGCCGACTCGGAGAACAACTGCACGAACGGATCGGCACCCTCGGGAAGCACGATGCGACAACCGGTTTCACCGGCCAGGGCGGCCTCGACGACGGCTTGGGCGAGGCCGCCTTCGGACAGGTCGTGCGCCGCGGACACCAGGCCGTCGCGCGACGCCGAGCGCAACACCTCGGCCAGCAGCCTTTCGCGGTCCAGGTCGACCTTGGGCGGTAACCCGCCCAGGTGATCGGCGGTCACCTGCGCCCACACCGATCCGTCGAACTCGTCGCGCGTATCGCCCAGCAGCATCAGCGTTTCGCCCGGCTCGGTGCCCAGGCCGGTGGGGATGCGGCGACCGACGTCGTCGATGACGCCGAGGACCCCGACCACCGGGGTGGGCAGGATCGCCGTCGACCCGGTCTGGTTGTAGAAGCTGACGTTGCCGCCGGTGACCGGAATCCCCAGGGCCGCACAGCCTTCGGCCAGGCCCCGCACCGCCTGGGAGAACTGCCACATCACGCCGGGGTCTTCGGGCGACCCGAAGTTGAGGCAGTTGGTCACCGCGACCGGGGTGGCGCCGGTGACGGAGACGTTGCGGTAGGCCTCGGCCAGGGCGAGTTGGGCGCCGGCGTAGGGATCCAGCTTGGTGTAGCGGCCGGACGCGTCGGTCGACAGCGCGATACCGCGGCCGGTGACCTCGTCGACGCGGAGCATGCCGCCATCGGCGTGCTCGGCCAGCACGGTGTTGCCCCGCACGTACCGGTCGTACTGCTCGGTGATGAACGCGCGGCTGCACAGATGCGGGCTGCCCAGCAGGGCAAGCAAAGTCGCGCGCAGCTCGTCGCCGGTGGCGGGCCGCGGCAGCCGCGTCGAGGCGTCGGCGTTCAGGGCGTCCTGGGTGTCGGGGCGAGCGACCGGACGCTGGTAGACGGGGCCCTCGTGGGCGACCGTGCGCGGCGGCACGTCGACCACGGTCTGACCGTGCCAGGTGATCCGCAGCCGGTCGCCGTCGGTCACCTCGCCGATCACGGTGGCCAGCACGTCCCACTTGCGGCATACCGCCAGGAAGGCGTCGACGTTCTCCGGGGTGACCACCGCACACATCCGCTCCTGGGACTCGCTGCACAGGATCTCCGCGGGCGTCATGCCGGTGGTGCGCAGCGGCACGTTCTCGAGCTGGATCGCCATGCCACCGTCGCCAGCCGACGCTAATTCCGAAGTGGCACAGGATAATCCGGCACCACCCAGGTCCTGTATGCCGACCACCAGGTGCCCGGCGTACAGCTCGAGGCAGCACTCGATGAGCACCTTCTCCATGAACGGGTCGCCCACTTGGACCGACGGCAGTTTCTTGCGCGAGTTCTCGGCGTCGAAGGTGTCCGACGCCAGCACCGACACGCCGCCGATGCCGTCCAGCCCCGTGCGCGCCCCGAACAGGATGATCTTGTTGCCGGCGCCCGAGGCGAACGCCAGATGCAGGTCCTCCTGGCGCAACACCCCGACGCACATGGCGTTCACCAACGGGTTGCCGGCGTAGCACGCGTCGAAGACGGTCTCACCGCCGATGTTGGGCAGACCCAACGAGTTGCCGTAGCCGCCGATGCCGCGGACCACGCCGTCGACCACGCGGCGGGTGTCCGGCGCGTCGGCCGCGCCGAACCGAAGCTGGTCCATCACCGCGACCGGCCGCGCGCCCATCGCCATGATGTCGCGGACGATGCCGCCGACACCGGTGGCCGCGCCCTGGTACGGCTCGACGTAGGAGGGATGGTTGTGCGATTCCACCTTGAAGGTGACTGCCCAGCCGTCGCCGATGTCGACGACGCCCGCGTTCTCGCCGATTCCGGCCAGCATGCCGGCGCGCATCTCGTCGGTGGTGGTCTCGCCGAAGTAGCGCAGGTGCACCTTGGACGACTTGTACGAGCAGTGCTCGCTCCACATCACCGAGTACATCGCCAGTTCGGTGTCGGTGGGGCGACGCCCCAGGATCTCGCGAATGCGCTGGTATTCGTCGTCTTTGAGGCCCAGCTCACCGAACGGCTGCGGCTCGTCGGGGGTGGAGGCGGCGTGCTCGACGGTGTCGATCGCGTGGGTGCGCGCACTCGTCCCGGAGACAGTCACGGGACACAGTCTAGGGCTGGACATCGGCAAGGCGCTCTCGCCGCCCTACCGGGCGCGACGAACGTTTGCACCTGTAGTCGGCGGGTAGCCGCACAGTGTCCGAAGATCAATCAACCGGAGTACGAAATGACAGTTGAAACCGGACACATCACCGGCACCAAAGACAAGAACTACAACCTGATTTGGTACACCGAGAAGTGCCTCGACAACGCGTTGCGGTTAGAGACCTACATCCAGGACGCCGAGCGCGCCAGGGACAAGGACGTGGCCGAGTTGTTCCGCAAGGCGCAATCAGACAGCCGCAAGGGCGCCGAGATGGCGGAACAGCTGCTGGCCAAGCGCCTCTAGCCGGCGATCTCGGCCAGCGCCGCGGCCGTATCCAGGTCGGCGTAGGCGAACGAATACCGTTGGGCCAGCGCGAGCGCGATGTCGGGGCGCTGCCAGAGCTCCCCGGCGCTGGCGGTGCACAGCCACAGGGTCAGCCCGTGCGCCACCGAGGCCCGGTACCGCAGCCAGACCTCATCGGGGCTCGGCATCTCCGCTTTCGGCAGGCCGAGCGCACCGCGGTACTCCTCGAGGAGATCGCGCTCGCTGCGGCGGCGATCCTCGACGGTCAGGGCGCCCTGCAGGAAGTAGCCCAGGTCGAGTGACCAGTTGCCGCGCCGGGCCACCTGCCAGTCGAGGAACCCCACCTCGTCGCTGGGCAGCAGATAGGTGTTGCCGATGTGCGGATCGCCGTGCAGCAGGGTCTGCGGCGACGCGGTCAGCGTTCTGATGTAGGGCTTCCAGATCGATTCGATCAGCGCGTCGATGGTCAGCGAGGTCACCTGCTCGGGGGCGTCCGGGCCGAGGCGTTCCAGCGCGGCCGGCAGCGGCGCCATTTCCATGCCGTCCCAGGGCAGGAACGGCTCGAGCCAATCGAGCGCCGGCTCGGTCAGAACCCGTTGGCCCCAGTACCGTCCGTGCATGCGGGCCAGGCCGCGCACGCCGGTGGCGACCTGCTCGACGGTCATCGGCCTGGTGGCGTCGCGGGGACCGGCGCCGCGCGCGGTGAGGTCTTCCATGACCATCACGAAGTCGTAGGCGTCCTCGTCGATCAACGCGGTGTAGACGCGGGGGTGCTCGAGGGGCAGATCGACCCCGCAGGTGAACAGCCGCGGCTCGTGAAACATGCCGCTGGTCATGCGGATCAGTTCCTTGTGGTCGGGGTCGGCGGCCTTGACGAACACCGACGCCGGTCCGCTGCCGTTGCGGTAGGTCACCCCCAGGCGGGCGCGCCGGTTGGTGCCGTCGTCGCGAACCTCCACGGTGACCGTGTCCACCTCGACGCCGGGATGCGCGGCGGCCAGCGCCGCAGACATCCACTGCGGCGAGATGTCATCCCAGGTCGTGGGCACCGACAACGCGGGGGCATTCATGGGTGGACTCCTTCGTCACGGATCACCGGCATAGAAACGACACGTATCGTTTCCTACACTTGTCCCGGTGAAGGTAACCCGAGCGCACGCCCGCCCGCCAGTCCCGAATCGGTTCGCCCCCGCAACCGGGCGCACCTAGGCTCGGCCCACATGTCAGACGAGCGGGCCGGCCGGCCCCGTGACACCCGGCTGCATCACGCGATCCTCGATGCCACCCGCGAGCTCCTGACCACCGGCGGCTACGCCGAGTTGTCGATGGAAAGCGTCGCGGCGCGCGCCGGCGTGGGGAAGAAGACCCTCTACCGGCGCTGGGCATCGAAAGCCCCGCTCGTCGCCGAGGCCGTCCTGGAGGCGTACGGCGGAACCGGATCATTTCCCGTCGCCGAGACCGGGGACCTGCGCGCCGACCTACAGGCGTGGCTGCGCGAGCACGCCGACTTCCTGGCGCAGCCGTCGAACGCCGCGTTGGTGCGGGCGCTCATCGCCGCGGCGGCCGCCCGCCCGGCCGATGGCGACGATCTCTACCAGCAGCTCAGCGCGCCCCAGCTGGACGGGTTGACGACGCGACTTCGCCGGGCCGTCCGGGACGAGGAACTGAGCGCCGCCGCCGACCTCGACGCGATCGCCGAGGCGCTGATCGGCACCATGCTGTTTCGCGCGTTAACCCACGGGGGCGCAACCGATTTCGCTGCGGAGGGACCGCGAACTTTCGATGGGCTGCTCGACGCGATCCTGCACGGCGCGGCCACGACCAAGCCCGATTAGGCCGTCAGGCCGGCGACAAGAACGCGTGCATCGCCGCCGAATAGGCGGCCACGTCGTGCGCGCCCATCAGCTCGCGGGCGGAGTGCATCGCCAACTGCGCGGCGCCGACGTCGACGGTCGGGATGCCGGTGCGCGCAGAGGTCAACGGCCCGATCGTCGATCCGCACGGCAGGTCGGCCCGGTGCTCGTAGCGCTGCAACGGCACCCCGGCCTGCCGACAGGCCAGCGCGAAGGCCGCGGCGGTGCGGCCGTCGGTGGCGTAGCGCAGGTTCGGGTGCACCTTGAGCACCGGCCCCGCGTTGACGGCGATCGGGTGGCCGGGCTCGTGCCGCTCCGGGTAATTGGGGTGGGTGGCATGCGCCATGTCCGCGGAGGCCAGCAGCGACGCGGGCAGCCGGCGCAGGTAGTCCTCCCGGGTGCCGCCCGCCGCCAGCACAATTCGTTCCAGGACGGTGCCCAACAAGTCCGATTGCGCGCCGTGGTCCGAGGACGAGCCGACCTCCTCGTGATCAAAGAGCACCAACACCGGCAGGTAGCCCGCGCCCTGCTCCCATGCCAGCAGCGCTTCCAGTCCCGCGTAGCAGCTGGCCTGGTTGTCCAGCCGGGGCGCGCTCAGCAGGTCCGCGATCCCGTTGTCCGAGGCGCCGATCACCGTCGAGGGAGTCAGGTCGTGCGTCATCAGGTCTGCGGCCAGCACGTCGGTGGGCGCCACTTCGGCGCGCTCGGCGACATAATCGACGAAGGACCGCGCCGTCTCGCCGACGCCCCACACCGCGTTGAGGTGTCGCTGTGGGTCCAGCGTCAGCGACTTGCGATCCTCGGCCAGGTGGATGGCCAGCTGCGGCACGCGAAGGATCGGCTCGTCGATCCGGATCAGGCGGTGCGCGATCCCGGTGCTTTGATCCTTCGCCCGCACCGACAGGCGCCCGCTGATTCCCAGATCGCGGTCCAGCCAGGAGTTGAGCCACGCGCCCCCGTACGGCTCGAGCGCCACCACCCGCCAGCCGGCGACCACCCGATCGGGGTGCTGCTTGACCCTGAGGTTGGGGCTGTCGGTGTGCGCTCCGACGATCCGGAACGGCCCATCGGCTCCCGCCGAATTCCAGGCGACCAGCGAACCCGCCCGCACCGTGAAGTAGCGCCCGGGCACCGACGGCCAGCGTTGGGCCTCGCTCAGTTCGGTGTACCCGGCGGCGTTCAGCCGGGCGGCCACCGTGGCGCAGACGTGAAACGGCGACGGCGACGCGTCGATGAACTCGCAGAGTCCTTGTGCGCTCGCCGAGGACTTCGTCTGGTTTCGAGGCCCGCCGGACATGTTGACATCATGGCTGTCCGAGCCCGCGGCGTTCACGCTAGGGTCGATTGCGCGCTCCTTGCTCGCGCCGCTTCCGGCGCTCACCGTCGCCACGCTAGGGTCGATTGCGCGCTCCTTGCTCGCGCCGCTTCCGGCGCTCACCGTCGCCACGCTAGGGTCGATTGCGCGCTCCTTGCTCGCGCCGCTTCCGGCGCTCACCGTCGCCACGCTAGGGTCACCAGAGTGCCCCCCGTCCAGCCGCAACCCGTCCTCGCGCCGCTGACGCCCGCGGCGATCTTCCTCGTGGTGACCATCGACGACGGTGGAGAGGCAACCGTCCACGACGCGCTGCAGGACGTATCCGGACTGGTGCGCGCGATCGGTTTCCGCGAGCCGCAGAAGCGGTTGTCGGCGATCGCCTCGATCGGCTCGGACGCCTGGGACCGCTTGTTTTCCGGGCCGCGTCCCGTCGAACTGCACCGGTTCATCGAACTGAACGGCCCGCGTCACAACGCTCCCGCCACGCCCGGGGACCTGTTGTTCCACATCCGGGCCGAGAGTCTGGACGTCTGTTTCGAACTGGCCGACCGGATCTTGAAATCGATGGCCGGCGGGGTCACCGTCGTCGACGAGGTGCACGGCTTCCGGTATTTCGACAACCGCGACTTGCTCGGGTTCGTCGACGGCACCGAGAACCCGGACGGCCCACTTGCCGTCAGCGCCACCGCGATCGGCGACGAGGACCCCGACTTCGCCGGCTCCTGCTATGTGCACGTCCAGAAATACGTGCACGACATGTCCGCGTGGAACGCGATCTCGGTCACCGAACAGGAGCGAGTGATCGGCCGCACCAAGCTCGAGGACATCGAACTCGACGACGACGTCAAGCCGGATGACTCCCACATCGCCCTCAACGTCATCACCGACGACGACGGCACCGAACTGAAAATCGTCCGGCACAACATGCCATTCGGCGAGCTCGGCAAGGGCGAGTACGGCACGTACTTCATCGGCTATTCGCGCACACCGCGAGTCACCGAACAGATGCTGCGCAACATGTTCCTCGGCGACCCGCCCGGCAACACCGACCGCATCCTCGACTTCTCCACCGCCATCACCGGCGGGTTGTTCTTCTCCCCCACCGTCGACTTTCTCGATGATCCCCCGCCCCTGCCCGCAACGCCGGCGGCGGCGGAAACGTCTGTTGCACAGGACGGCTCACTTTCGATCGGAAGCCTGAAAGGAACCACTTCATGAACAACCTCTACCGCGACCTGGCACCGGTCACCGAAGCCGCCTGGAAAGAAATCGAATTGGAGGCGACCCGGACATTCAAGCGCCACATCGCCGGGCGCCGGGTCGTCGACGTCAGCGAGCCCGGCGGTCCCGTCGCCGCCGCCGTCAGCACCGGACGGCTGGCCAACGTGGCGTCACCCACCGAGGGCGTGGAGGCGCACCTGCGTGAGAGCAAACCGCTTGTGCGGCTTCGCGTTCCGTTCACCCTGTCGCGCTACGAGATCGACAACGTCGAGCGCGGCGCCAACGACTCCGACTGGGACCCGGTCAAGGCGGCGGCGAAGAAGCTCGCGTTCGTGGAAGACCGGGCGATCTTCGAGGGCTACGCCGCGGCGTCGATCGAAGGCATCCGTTCCGCCAGCTCCAACAAGACGCTGACGCTGCCGGCGGACCCCAGCGAGATTCCCGACGTCATCACCCAGGCGATTTCCGAGCTCCGCCTGGCCGGCGTCGACGGCCCGTACTCGGTGCTGCTGTCCGCCGACGTCTACACGAAGGTCAGCGAGACGACCCAACATGGATATCCGATCCTCGAACACATCGACCGGCTGGTTCCCGGAGACATCATCTGGGCCCCGGCCATCGACGGCGCCTTCGTGCTGACCACCCGCGGCGGCGATTTCGACCTGCAGCTCGGGACCGACGTCACGATCGGCTACACCAGCCACGACGCGGACACCGTGCAGCTGTATCTGCAGGAGACGCTCACCTTCCTGTGCTACACGGCGGAGGCATCCGTCCCGCTGACCGCATAGCAACACACCCCTCGCTCTGTCGCTAAAGGTCCAGCACCACATCGGTTTCGGGAGCCGCCGAGCAGATCAACACCGACCCGTCGGCCGGTGGCTCCAGCGGCCGCTGGACGTAGGTGGTCGTCCCGGCGACGACCCCGGTGACGCACACATGACAGACGCCGCTCCGACAGGAGAAGCGGGTGGGCACATCGCAGGCTTCGGCGAGCCCGAGGATGCTGCGGTAGTCCGGCGACCAGTGGGCCGTCAACCCGCTGCGCGCGAACGTGATCGACGGCCCCGTGCCCGGCGGCCCGGCGGGCTGATGGGGCGGCCTGTGCGGTCCCGTTTCGACGACGCCGGGGTTGATCGCGGGCAGCGCACCAAATAGTTCGCTGTGGATCAACGCGGGGTCGAATCCGATGCCGACCAGGTATTCGCGGATGTCCGCCATGAATTGCGTTGGCCCGCAGAGGTAAACGACGCCATCGGTCGGCAATCCCAATCCCTCGATGGCATCACGGTTCAGCCGTCCCTGCGTTTCGGAGTAAAAAACATGCTGACGGGCGTGGGGCAACGACTCGATCAGCGTTGCGACTTCCGCGGCAAAGGGCTGGGTTTGGCGATTGCGAGCGGCGTGCACCCACCAGATGTCTCGCTCGCTGCCCGCCCCCGCGAGTGCATGCAACATCGCCAGCACCGGCGTCGCCCCGATTCCGGCGGAAAAGAGCACGACGGGGCGCCGGTCCTCGGTGAGGCAGAAGTCGCCGCGCGGGGCGGCCGCCGTTATCACCATCCCCGGCCGGATGTGGGTGTGCAGCCAGCCGCTGACCAATCCGTGATCTTCCCGCTTGACGCTGATGCGGTAGTACCCGGCCGACGGATCGCCCGACAGGGAATAGCTGCGCAACGGCGCCGGCTCACCGGCCCCGGGAATCTTCACCGTGAGGTACTGACCCGGTAGCGCGGGCGGCAGCGGGTCGGAGTCGTCGGCCTGCAGCCGAATCGAGAGCACTTGCGGGCTCTCCCGACGCGTCTCGACAACCCGTAGGTTACGGAATCCCTTCCATCCGGGTTCGACCGGGATGGGCGAGGCCGCGGCCGCACCATCGGGTGCGGCCAGCATGTCGCGAAAAGACTGCTGCCATCCCGGGCTCAGCCCCGGAACATCGACGGCCTCGCGCAGCCGCTCGACGTTGCGGTCCGGTAGGTAGAGCAACGCGTCGACCTCGGCAACGCTGAGCCGGTGGCGGCCGCGGCGGGTCCGCACGATGTCGTCCCCGGCCCGCACCCGGCCTTCGGTGATGACCCGGAAGTAGAAGCCCGGACGGTGCTGGGAGACAAGTAGATTGGGCATGTCGGGCTCGTCGAGGCGAAGACCGACCCGAAAGCACGTGACTCGCGGTTGAGTGACCTCGAATTCGGCGTCGCCGATGCGATAACGGTCACCGATGCACACCTCGTTGTCGGCGAGCCCGGTGACGGTGAAGTTTTCGCCGAAATGCCCGGGCCGCAGGTCGGTGCGGCCCAGGTACGTCTTCCAGAAGTCGTAGGACTCGCTCTGGTACACCATCACGGCCCGTTGTTCCCCGCCATGGCCGGCGAGGTCACCCTGCCCGTCGCCGTCGACGTTGAGTCGACGCACCATGACCGGCCCGTGCACCGGGGTCTTCCAGATGCCGGTGTAGACCGTTTTGTCTCGCCATCGGACGTTCTTGGGCATACCCACGTTCACCGAAACAAGCTTGCCCACCGTGTCACCTCGAACCAGCTCGCCATGGCACCAGTCACCCAACTGGGATGGTTGGCCCAGAATATGGCAGCGCGATCCGCACGGCAACACTTCGGCCGCACGGGGCTGTTGCCCGGGTCCGGTTTGGTGCATACTGGGTCATACAACCCAAAAATGCGACGAGCTGGTCTGTCGATGTCTACCGAACGCGGTCGCGGCGCTCGCGTGCGAAAAGCGTTGGCTGAGGAGGAATGTCATGCCGGCTGTTCATCATCGATACGCCACGGTCGACGGCCACCGACTCTTCTACCGGGAAGCCGGCGACCCGAGGGCTCCCGCGGCGCTGTTGCTGCACGGGTTTCCCACCAGCTCCTACATGTTTCGCGGTCTGATACCGGCCCTGGCGGACCGCTACCACGTCATCGCGCCGGACCATCTCGGATTCGGGCTGTCCGACGCGCCGCCCGTCGAGGAGTTCGATTACACCTTCGACGCGCTGACCGACCTCACGGCGGGCCTGTTGCGAACCCTCGGCGTCGACAGGTACGCCATGTACGTCCAGGACTACGGCGCGCCGATCGGCTGGCGGCTGGCGCTGCGCGACCCGTCGGCGATCACCGCGATCATCACCCAGAACGGCAACGGGTATGACGCGGGATTCGTCGAGAGCTTCTGGAAGGTCGTACACGCCTACCAGCGTGAGCCCACCGCGGACACCGAGGCCGCGGTGCGCCAGTTCCTCACGCTGGACGCCACCCGGTGGCAGTACGTGACCGGCGTGGCCGACGAGACCCTGGTCGATCCCGAGTCGTGGCATCACGACTACGCGCTGCTCTCCCGGCCCGGCAATGACTTGATGCAGCTCAAGCTGTTTCGCGACTATGCCACCAACGCGCCCCTGTATCCGCGCTTACACGAGTACTTCCGGGCCAGCGGGGTGCCGTTGCTGGCGGTCTGGGGTCGCGGCGACGAAATTTTCGGACCGGCCGGGGCCGAGGCCTTCGCCGACGACCTGCCCGACGCCGAGATCCACCTGCTCGACGGCGGGCATTTTCTGTTGGAGTCCGCGCTCGATGACGTCATTCCCCTGATCCGGAACTTCCTCGCCAAGCAGCTCGGGGCGTGATGCCCGGCCGCCGGGCGCGCCGCAACCGACCCGTGACGATCCGGCCGTCTGGGTTGGAGATCCCATAAACGGGGGCACCCACGGGTTAGCCTGACGCGATGGCCCATCCCGACGTTCGTGACGAACAACGGTTGACCGCCAAGGGGCGTGCCACCCGCGACCGAATCGTGCAAGCGGCGGCGCAGTTGATCGTCACCGACGGCCTGTCCGCGGCCAACATGGAGAACGTGCGGCGCGCCGCCTCGGTCAGCGGCTCGCAGCTCGCCCACTACTTCGCCGACAAGGGCGCGCTGATTCGCGCGGTGATCCGACGCCAAATCGGCGTCGTCTTGGACTTTCACCGCCAACCCACGCTTCGAGGCCTGAGTACGTTCGACGACTTCGAAAAATGGATCGAGATGAACATGCGCTACCTGCGGCGCATCGGATACGTCGGCACCCCCACCTATCACGCGCTGGCCGGCCAGCTCGCCAAGTCGGACGATGCCACGCGCGACGCGTTGGCGGCCGGCTACAGCCGGTGGATCGATTTGGTGGAGAAGGCAATCCAGCGGATGAAAGACGACGGGCTGCTGGTTGCGGATGCCGACCCGCGGCAGCTGGCGTTGGTGATCATCACCGCGCATCAAGGAGGCGGAATCTTGGCCTTCACCTACCAAGAGGAATGGCCGCACGCCGATGCGATTCGTTTCGCGGTGAACTACTTGCGGATGTTCGCCACCGACAGTGCCGAACGGATTCCGCGGCGGCCCCCGCGCCGGGCGCGGAGCCGCCGCCCGCGCAAAGCCGGCGGATCCGTGCGCGCCCAAGGCCACCAGGTGACTGAACATCCCTCGCCGCGGTACACCCACAAGGGTCTGGCGACCCGTGCGCGCATCATCGAGGCCGCGGCCCGGCTGATGTTCGAGCGCGGCGTCGCCAACACCAGCATCGACCAGGTGCGGCGCGCCGCCGAAGTCGGCGGATCCCAGATCTCCCACTACTTCCACGACAAGCGCGACCTGACCCGGCACGTCGTCGACGTACGCCGAAACAATGTGCGGGACTTCCACACTCAAGCGAAGTTCGCCGCGCTCGACAGCCTCGATGCGCTGCAGGCGTGGGCCGATGCCTGCGTCTCCGACATCGATCCGGTGTACCGGGTCGGAGGCTGCGTATATGGGTCCTTGGCGGGCGAGCTGATCGAGGCCGACGACGAAATCCACGACGACCTGGCCGCCGGATACGACCAATGGATCGAACTGTTCCGCACGGGCCTGCAGGCGATGTGTGACCGTGGCGACCTGCGCCCCGACGCCGATCCGCGCCACCTGGCGGTGCCACTGGTTGCCGCGCACCAGGGTGGCGCACTGCTCACGCACGCCACCGGCGATCCGCAGCCGCTGCGGGCCGCCGTCACCGCCGCCGTCGACTATGTGCGTTCGTTCGCGGTTTCGCCGCGCAAGGGCGGACCCCGCGCGCCTCGCGGTCAGCGCAACTCCTGACCGCCCGCCCTGGACATGGCGGAAACGTTCGAACATAATACTGGGTCAGTTGGCCCATTATTGTGCGGCAGGCACCGGCGTATCGCGCTGCCAACGATGTCGAAAGAGGCAGTCCATGTCCGTCACGGATTCACCAGAGCTGCCCACCGCACCGGCCGTCGTGCGCGAGCGCCCCGGCGGGGAAACCATGCGGGCGATCATCCTGAAGGGATTCGGCGGGCTGGACAACCTGGTTTACGACGACCTCCCCAAGCCGCTGCCGAAAGACGGCGAAGTCGTCATCGCGGTGAAGGGCTTCGGGATCAACCACGCCGAGATGCACATGCGTCGGGGCGAGTGGGCCGAGGCCGCGGAGGTGAGCGGCATCGAATGCGTCGGCATCGTGGACTCGTGCCCGGGCGGTGAGTTCCCGGTCGGCGCCAAGGTGGCCGCGCTGATGGGTGGCCTCGGCCGAACCATCAACGGCAGCTATGCGCAATACACGCGCGTGCGCGCGGCCAACGTCGCCCTCATCGACTCCGAGCTGTCGTGGGCGGCGTTGGCGGCATTGCCCGAAACGTTCGCGGTGGCCTGGACATGCCTCTTCCGCAATCTGGATCTGAAGGCCGGGCAGACACTGGTATTACGCGGGGCCACGTCGTCCCTGGGGCAGGCCGCACTCAAGATGGCGGTGGCCGCCGGCGCACGAGTCATCGCGACCGCGCGCAGCAGGGGACGCTTCGCGATGCTCGAGCAATTGAGCGCGTCGCGAATCGAGCTGGAGCGGCGCGACCTGGCAGGCCACCTTCCCGAGAGCGGCCGGATCGACGCCGTCCTCGATCTCGTCGGCAACAGCACCATCCTCGACTCCCTGGACATGCTGCGCCGCGGCGGCACGGCCTGCCTGGCCGGTTGGCTGGGCGGGCTGGAGCCCATCGGGGATTTCAACCCGTTGTTGCGCATGGCATCCGGTGTGAACTGGAACTTCTTCGGCAGCTTCGTCTTTGGCACGCCTGGCTTCCCGCTGTCCGACGTCCCGCTGGGGGACATCGCCGGACAGGTCGCCGACGGCACGCTGGAGGCGAAACCGTCTCGGGTCTTCTCCTTCGACCAGATTCATGAGGCGCACCGGCTGATGGAGGCCGGAGAGGCCGGCGGCAAGATGGTCGTCGTGCTGGAGTGACGTGTTGTCGAAACACCGTGGCACGCGGGGGATTCAGGAAAGGTAGGTGTCCACATGGGACTGGCATGGCAGCAGGGCCCGCTGGCAACCGGGTCGATCGGGCACTTCCTCACCGAGCAGCCGATGCCGTCGCGGCTGCTCTTTGCCGAGCCGTTGCGCCGTCGGATGCGGGTGCGCTTCGCGGAACGGTGGATCGCCGACAGCGAGGACGTGCTCCTGTTACACGAGCCCGGCCGTTACCCGGTGGCCTACTTTCCGTCAGGGGATATCGAAGTGGGGACGTTGACCGCCGAGGATCGGGTGACGCAGCACCGCGACCTCGGCGACACGCAGTGGTTCACCGTCAAGGCACCGGGGCGGGAGGCCGCCCACAGCGCCTGGGAACATACCGGTCTGCCCGCGCATGCGACGGTCCTGCAGGGCCGGGTGGCTTTTGCCTGGCGCGCCATGGATGCCTTCTATGAAGAAGAGGAACGGATCGTCGGGCACGCCGCGGACGCTTACCACCGCATCGACATCCGTTCCACGGCACGGCATCTCGTCGTCCGCGATGGAGAGCGCGTGATCGCCGAGACTCACCGACCCGTGGCCCTGTATGAATCCCGCTTCGCGCCCAGATGGTACGTCGAGCGCGACGATATCGACGAGTCCGCCCTCAAACCCGTTGCTATCCAGACCTTTTGCCCATACAAAGGAATCTGCTCGTACTATGACATCGGCGGCCACCAGCACGCAGCGTGGTCTTACGTCGATGCGTGGACCGAAGTGTCGCGCGTCCGCAACCTGGTGTCCTTCGAACCGGACAAAATCAATGTGTACCTCGACGGCAAGCAACTTCGGCTGGAACCAGGCCAAACCGTCATCGCGCACGGTGTCGACCGCGGGTTGGACACCGACGAGGTCTTAGGAAGGAATCCGGTAAGGGGCACGTCATGAGGATGTCCATCGAAGTCGTCATCCTGCCCGTCGCCGATCCCGACCGGTCACTACGGTTTTACCGCGACCAGGTCGGCTTCGCCCTCGATGTCGATTACGCGCCCGCGCCCGGGTTCCGGGTCATCCAATTGACGCCCGAGGGATCGCACGCCTCAATCCAATTCGGCGTGGGATTGACCGACGCGCCGGCCGGCTCGGTGCGGGGCCTATACCTCGTGGTCCCGGACATCGAAGCCTGCCGCGCCGAGTTGATCGGTCGCGGCGTAACCGTCGGCGAGATCCGCCACAAGGACACCGACGGCGGCTGGAGAGGCGGGTTCCTCCCGGGTACCGACCCCGATCGCGGTGACTACGCGAGCTTCGCCGACTTTCGCGATCCCGACGGGAACGCCTGGGTCTTGCAGGAACGAAACCACCAGCGGGGTTGAGGAGGCGTCGTGGCCGCGCGGAAAACGAGTCCAGACCGGGTGGGCGCATTCTCAGACGGAGTGTTTGCGGTCCTCATCACGATCCTCGTCCTCGAGCTCAAGCCGCCGAAGTCCTACACCTTCAACGCGTTATTACCGGAATGGCCCACCGGACTGAGCTATGTGGTCAGCTACGTGTTCATCGCCATCGTCTGGGTGAATCACCACCACCTGTTCGGCTACGCGCAAGTGGCGACGCCACGATTGGTGTGGTCGAACTTTGCGCACTTGTTCTCGGTGTCGCTGATTCCGATCACCACCGAGTGGATCGCCGACAGCAGGCTGGCCGCCGCACCGGTGGTTCTGTATGCCTCGGTGTTCGTGCTCGTCAACATCACCTACTTGGCGCTGTGCCAGGAAGTGGTCGATCGGCCCGCCCACGAGGACCTCACCCAGCGAGTGCGCCGACTGCTACGCATGCGGTCGTTCATCACGATCGGCGTCTTCGCGGCGGCGGCAGTCGTCGCATTGTGGTGGCCGGCCGTCGGAATGGTATTGATTTGCATGTGTCTGGCGGGGTATCTGCGGCCGGATGTGCCCAACGTTAAAAAGGTCGAGCCCTAGCATGACGACACCCTCCGTCCTCGTTTTCGATGTCAACGAGACGCTGATCGACATCGAGTCCCTCGCACCGCTTTTCGCGGACTTGTTCGGCGACGAACGCGTGCTGCGCGAGTGGTTCGGTCAGCTCATTCAGTACTCGATGACCATCACACTGGCCGGCAAGTACGTGCCGTTCCCCGTTCTCGCTCAGGCGGTGCTGCGCATGCTGGGTGACGTCCACCGGGTGGACGTCACCGATGACCACCTCGATCGCCTGACGACCGGGTTGCTCACCATGCCGGCACACCCCGATGCCGCCGAGGGCCTCGCCACATTGCGCGACAACGGTTTTCGGTTGGTAACCCTGACGAACTCCCCACCCAACCCGGACGGCCCGACGGCGCTACAGAATTCGGGGCTGGCCGGCTTTTTCGAGCGCCAACTGAGCGTCGATGCCCGCCGCGCCTTCAAACCGTCGCCCGCCGTCTATCGGTACGTGTGCGACGAGCTCCGTGTGACACCCGGTGATTGCATGATGGTGGCCGCACACGTGTGGGACACCCTCGGCGCGCAGAGCGTCGGGTTCAGTGGGGCTCTGATCACCCGGCGCGGCAACGCGCCGTTACCGGTCCGCAGCCTGCCGCAGCCGAACATCGTCGCCGGCAACCTTCGCGAGCTGGCCGAGCGCCTAACCCAAACCGAAGGGATCGCCAAGAGTGGCAATAGCTAGCGAACGAGACTTCGACGTCATCGTGCTCGGCGCCGGACCGATCGGGCAGAACGCCGCCGAACGCGCCCGCGCCGCGGGCCTGCGCGTCGCCATTATCGAACGCGAACTCGTCGGGGGCGAGTGCTCCTACTGGGCGTGCGTGCCCAGTAAAGCGTTGCTGCGTCCCGTCATTGCCCTCGCCGACGCGCGACGCGTCGACGGTGCTCGGGAAGCGATCACCGGATCCATCAGCGCCGACGGTGTCTTCGGCCGCCGCAACCGGTATGTGACCGACTGGGATGACAGCGGCCAGGCCGATTGGGTGAGCGGAATCGGCGCGACGTTGGTACGCGGTCATGGAAGGTTGGACGGCCCCCGGCGAGTCGTCGTCACCACCGGCGACGAGCGTGTCGGGCTCACCGCGCGGCATGCGGTGGTCGTGTGCACCGGAAGCCGTCCCGCCCTGCCCGATTTGCCCGGAATGGCAGAGGCCAAGCCGTGGACCAACCGGCGCGCCACCGACAGCAGCGCGGTCCCGGAGCGGCTGGCCGTCGTGGGCGCCGGCGGCGTGGGTGTCGAAATGGCTACGGCCTGGCAGGGATTGGGCTCCCAAGTGACGCTCCTGTCGCGGGGGTCGAGGTTGTTACCCCGCATGGAACCGTTCGTGGGCGAGCTGATCGCCCGCGGGCTCAGCGACGCCGGCGTCGATGTGCGGGTAGGTGTCACGGTGCGCGCGCTGCGGCGCCAGGACGACACGAGCGTTGTCCTCGAATTGGACGATGGCAGCGAGCTGACCGTGACTGAGGTGCTGTTCGCCACCGGTCGGGCACCGCTGACCGACGATATCGGCTTGGAGACAGTGGGATTGGAGCCGGGCAGCTGGCTCGAGGTGGACGACACCTGCCTCGTGCGCGGCGCGGTCGAGGACGGCTGGCTCTACGCCGCCGGCGACGTCAACCACCGCGCCCTGCTCACGCATCAAGGCAAGTATCAGGGCCGCATCGCCGGCGCGGCCATCGGAGCACGCGCAACCGGAAGACCGTTGGACACCAGCCCGTGGGGTGCACACGCGACCACCGCCGACCACTACGCGGTGCCACAAGCCTTCTTCACCGATCCCGAATCGGCCGCGGTCGGACTGACAAGCCAACAAGCCCGGGACGCCGGCTACCGGGTCCGAGCCGTCGATATCGAGATCGGGGACGTGGTGATGGGGGCGAAACTCTACGCCGACGGTTATACCGGCCGCGCACGAATGGTGGTCGACCAGGAGAGCGGGCGGCTGCTGGGCGTCACCATGGTCGGCCCCGGCGTGACCGAGCTGTTGCACTCGGCGACCATCGCCGTCGCCGGCCACGTGACCGTCGACCGCTTGTGGCACGCCGTGCCGTGCTTCCCGACGATCAGCGAGCTGTGGCTGAGATTGCTCGAAGCGTATCGGGATGGCCGGGACGATAATTGACCCATGGCCACCTCCGACGGATTCCATCCCGACTTCGACGACACGGCCGCACCGGTCGCCCGCAACCGAGTGCGCCACATCAAGGCGTCCGAGATCAGCTCGGACACGGCACAGTCGGAGGGGCTGCGGCGCTTCGCCGCCCTATCGGGCGCGTCGGTCGGAGCGGAAAAGCTCTGGATGGGTGAGACGCACGCGTCGCCGAAATCCGCCTCGGACAACCATCACCACGGTGACTCGGAGACCGCGATCTATGTGCGAAGCGGCCACCCGGAGTTCGTGTTTCACGACGGCACCCAAGAGGTACGTATTGCCACCGAACCCGGTGACTACGTCTTCATTCCGCCGTATCTTCCGCACCGGGAAGAAAACCCCGATCCCGACACCGCGGCCGAGGTCGTGATCGCCCGCAGCACCCAGGAAGCGATCGTGATCAATCTTCCCGCCCTGTATCCGCTCGACGGGCCTCGATAAACGGGCAGCGGGCCACTCAGCGAATTCTCAACAGATTCTTCGGCGCCACATCGCTTGGCTCCCAGCGTCCGCAAAGTCGCCGGCGACACCATACGTCTATGACGAACGAGCAGATGTGCGCGAACCTTGTCGAACGCTATTTGCGCACCCGCGGACGGCAATACTTTCGCGGGCACCGCGACGGCGAACACTTCTTCGTCACCGGCGCTCCGCGACGGCTGCACGTTCATTTCGAGATCTCGCCCGCGCACGACGACGTGTTGATCATCCGGGTCACTCCGGGGTGCTACTTTCCGGCCGCCGACCGCCCCTGGCTGACGCACTTCGCCGACACGTGGAACCGCCAGGACCGCCACGTCACCGCGATCGTGCACGGCTCGTGCGATCCGCAGCGCATCGGCGTGGTGGCCCGCAAGTCGCAATGGATCCGAAGCAAAGTCTCCTTCGCCGAATTCGCGTCCCTCGTCGACCTGACGATCGCGGACGCCACCGAGCTCTTCGAGGAGCTGGACCCCGCCGCCGGCCTGCCGCCCGCCGAGCGGTCCTTGCTGCGTCACGCCGGCTGACGCCCGCCCGGTCTAGGCGCCGCTCGCGGCACCCGGGGCATCGGGGCGCGGCTCACCCAGCTTCGCCCGGATGGCGCCCCACGGATCGGCGTAGCGCCCGGGCGTATCCCGGTAGGCCGCACGGCTTTTGAGAAACCGCCGCGCCAGCGGCGAGATCAACCGCATCGGGTAGCGCCGCCACCCCGCCGTCGCGCGCATCTCGTCGAGCATGTCCGGCCACGAGTGGTGCTGGAATCGCAGGACTTGTTGGGAGCGAGCGGTATCCATCCAGTCGGTGACGAACCAGTCGTCGTCGCTGTCGGGATCACCCGGACGTCCCCCGGGCAGGACGTCGACGAGACCCCGGGCGGCGGCCAGCGCCTTGCCGACCTCGCCCTGCCGAATCCGGTGCGACTCGTCGCCTGCGATCAGCAGGGTCTCACCGACGACGTCGGCCGTGGTCGCCGCGGCGAACGCACGGGCGACGTCGCGCACATCGACGGTGTGGATGCGCCCGTCCGTCGGCAGGGCGCTTTCGAAGAACAGTGCGTCAACGCTGAACGGCATGGCCTCCGGGTCGACGCTTATCACCCCGCCCAGGCGCAAGATCACCCATTCGAGGTTCGAGGACCGGATGTGCTGTTCCGCTTCGGCTTTGTGCGCGCCGTAGAGATCAGCCGGGTTCATCGGGGAATCGGCGCGCAACAGCTCGGCGTTGCGGTGCGGGTTACGCGCCCCGTACACGGCGTTGCTCGACGCCTGGATGAACCGCACCGGGTGCGGCCGGGCCTGCGCGGCGCGCAGCAGCGTGAGGGTCGCGTCGACGTTGACGCGGCGCCCGAGGGCGGGACTGCGGTAGATCCCGGGCGGGATCACCGCGGCCAGGTGGACGATGGCGGTGGGTGAGGTCGCGGCGAGCAGGCGGTCGACATGGCCCGGGTCGGTCAGATCGGCCCAGTGCGCCTCGACGCCGTCGGGCAGCGTCCTCGCCGCCTTGCGCTGGGTGGGGGTGCCCAGATCCGTCGCGACCACGCGGTGGCCGTCGGCGACCAGCCGACGCACCGTTTGTGAGCCGACGAGCCCGAAACCCCCGGTGACAAGAACCTTCTCGGACATGATCCCCCAGCGCCGGGTCGCCCCCAGCAAACGAATATGACATTCTCCAAATTCGAAAGTATCATATGTCATCCATGGCCTGAGGTTTGAGACCGGCGTCACACCGGCAACCAATAGCAAATGGCACGATCACGACAGCGGGGAGCCATGAAGGGCAGCGGTGCGGGCGCGGCGGACAATCACGAGACCGCCAAATGGGATCCGGCCTTCACCGAACGGGTCGCCAACGCGCTCGGGCCGGCCATCAAACGGTATTACCGGGCCGAGGTGCGAAACATCGACAACGTCCCGCCGTCCGGTGGGGCGCTGGTGGTCTCCAACCACTCCGGCGGCATGCTGACACCGGACGTGTTGATCTTTTCCCCGGCCTTCTACGAAAGGTTCGGCTACGACCGCCCCGTCTACACGCTCGGCCATTACGGGATCTTCATGGGGCCCTTGGACGGCTGGCTGCGCCGCCTCGGGGTGATCGAGGCCAGCCGCGAAAACGCCGCCGCCGCCCTGCATTCGGGCGCGGTGGTGCTGGTGTTTCCCGGCGGCGACTACGACTCGTACCGCCCGACGTTCAGCGCCAACACCATCGACTTCAACGGGCGCACCGGCTACGTGCGAACGGCGATCGAAGCCGGCGTGCCGATCGTGCCGACAGTGTCGATCGGCGCCCAGGAGACCCAGCTGTTTTTGACCCGGGGCAACTGGCTGGCCCGCAAGCTGGGGCTAACGAAGGCCCGCATGGACATCCTGCCGGTCAGCGTCGGGTTCCCGTTCGGGCTCAGCGTG
The DNA here is from genome assembly GCF_035666375.1 of Mycobacterium sp. 5-140-3-2. NCBI lineage: Bacteria > Bacillati > Actinomycetota > Actinomycetes > Mycobacteriales > Mycobacteriaceae > Mycobacterium > Mycobacterium sp. 5-140-3-2. The sequence goes on along the minus strand of NZ_CP142025.1, from coordinate 625,263 downwards.
ATCTTCCCGCCCAACCTGCCGCTGCCGGCAAAGGTCGTCACCGAGGTGCTCGAGCCGATCGACGTCACCGCGCGCTTCGGTGAGGACCCCGACATCGACGAGGTCGACGCCCATGTCCGCGCCGTCATGGAGGACGCGCTGAAGCGGTTGGCCGAGCAGCGCCGGTTTCCGATCCTCGGCTGAGGATGCCGCCAATCCGCGCCGGCGGCCGGCGCCCTGCGGCATAGTTGTTGGCCTGGTCGCGTCGGCAGGGCGAGGTGACGTGTGAAAAGACTCAACGGCATGGACGCCATGCTGCTCTACAGCGAGACGCCCAACCTGCACACGCACACGCTGAAGGTGGCGATCATCGACCCGGCCGACTGCGACGGCGAGTTCGGGTTCGACGCGTTCCGCCGCCACGTGCGCCGGCGGCTTCACCTGCTGGAACCGTTGCGCTACAAGCTCGTTGACATCCCGTGGCACCTGCATCACCCGATGTGGCAGGAAAACTGTGAGGTCGACCTGGACTATCACCTCCGTCGCGTCCGGGTGCCCGCGCCGGGCGGGCGGCGAGAGCTCGATCGGGTCATCGGCGAGGTGGCGTCGACCCCGTTGGACCGCACCCGGCCGCTGTGGGAATTTCACTTCGCCGAGGGACTGGCCGACGGCCGGTTCGCCTTGATCGGCAAGGTGCACCACGCGTTGGCCGACGGTGTCGCGTCGGTCAACCTCCTGGCGCGCGCGATGGATCTGCGGGACGGGCTCACCGACGAGCGCGACAACGACGAAGCCGGTGTCACGGTTTCCGATGCCGACCTGCTGCGCGCCGCCGCGCGCGACCACGTCCGGCAACTCGCGCAACTGCCACGGCTGCTCAAAGACGCGGCCGTGGGGCTGATGCGGGTGCGGCGTCGCTCCCGCGAGCGCGGAGACCACCCCGATCTCGCCGATGCTTTTGACGCGCCCCCGACGTTTCTCAACCATGTGGTCTCACCCCGGCGCTGGTTCGCCAGCACGTCGTTACCGCTGCCGCAGGCCAAGGCGACGGCAAAAGCGTTGGGCATCACCATGACCGATCTGGTGCTGGCGACGGCGGCCGGCGGGCTGCGAACGCTCTTGCTGGCCTACGACGGCGCGGCCGACCGCCCGATCATCGCGTCGGTGCCGACCGCCACCGACAAGTCGGACCGGATCACCGGCAACGAGATCAGCGGGCTGATGATTTCGCTGCCGGTGCATGTCGACGACCCGATCGAACGGGCCCGGCTGATCTCGGTGGCCACCCGGATCGCCAAGGAAGACCACGAGATCCTCGGCCCGCAGCTGTACGGGAAGATGATGGCCTACCTGCCGACCGCCTTCGCCCCGGCGGCATTTCGCTGGCTGGGTCTGCGCGAGGTGCCCAACAAGCTGATGAACGTCGCCGTATCCAGCGTGGTCGGACCGCGCGAACGCGGCCACTTCGGCGGCGCGGCCGTCAGCGAGATCTATTCCACGGGTGTGCTCTCGCCGGGCGCCCCGGTCAACATCACCGTGTGGAGCTACGTCGACCGGCTCGGCGTCGCCGTGCTGACCGACGATCAGACGTTCGACGACCCGCATGAGGCGACGGACGCCATCAGCGCGGCCTTCGACGAATTATGCTGTGCCGCAGGCATTTCCGATCAGCCGGCGAGGACCCCGTCCAGCACCGAGTAGAACAGGCCCAAGCCGTCGTCGGAGGGCCCGGTCAGCGCCTCGATGGCATGCTCGGGATGCGGCATCAGGCCCACCACGCGGCCGTCGGCGGAGCTGACGCCGGCGATGTCATGTTGCGAACCGTTGGCGTTCTCGTGGTACCGGAACACCACCCGCCCCTCGCCCTCGAGCTCCTCGAGCACCTCGGCGGGCGCCACGTAGCGGCCCTCGCCGGACTTCAGCGGCACCAGCAGATCGGCGTCCGGTTCGAAACGCGACGTCCACGCCGTCGACGTCGACGCCACCCGCAGCCACACGTCGCGGCAGATGAAATGCAAACCCACGTTGCGGGTCAGGGCACCGGGCAGCAGGCCGGCCTCGCAGAGCACCTGAAAACCGTTGCAGATACCCAAGACCGGCATCCCGCGCCGCGCGGCGTCCACCACTTCGGTCATCACCGGGGCGAACCTGGCGATCGCCCCCGCCCGCAGGTAGTCACCGTAGGAGAAGCCGCCCGGAACCACCACGGCGTCGACGCTTTTCAAATCGGCGTCGGCGTGCCACAGGTTGACCGGCTCCGCGCCGACGCGGCGCGCCGCCCGGGCGGCGTCCACGTCGTCGAGCGTGCCGGGAAACGTGATGATCCCGATGCGTGCGGTCACGTCGTCTCCCGGCTGATCGTCCAGTCCTCGATCACGGTGTTCGCCAACAGCGATTCGGCGATCTCGGCCAGCGCCGAGTCGTCCACGCTGTCGTCCACTTCGAGCTCAAACCTCTTGCCCTGCCGGACATCTGATATCCCCGGGTGACCGAGGCGGCCCAGCGCGCCGACGATCGCCTGACCCTGCGGGTCCAGGATCTCCGCTTTGGGCATCACGCTCACGATCACCCGGGCCACCGGCGCTCCTCCTCAGTTGGCGTTTCGCCGCCAACTCTACCGGCGAAACCGCAGCTCGCCCTCACGGGCACGAGGCAATGTAGGCCTCGCACAGCGGCGCGCCCATGGCGCCCAGCACCGGGTCGTCGGCCATCGCCGGCCAGGGCGTCTGCGGCGGGGACGTCGACCAGAGCGTGACCTCGCTGACCGTGCTGCTGGCCGGGTGGGCGAAAAGGTAGGTGTGCATCACCACCGGGCCGCTGATCACGGCGGCCATGCGGTTGGTGTCGTCGCTGGTCAACGACGGCGATTGCTGCGGCGCACGCTGCTGGCAACTCCGCAACGCGGCGACGGCGCTACGGAACGCCTCGGCCGCGATCTCACCACCGCGGGCCGTATCACCGCGCCAATGCAGGATCTGGGCCTGCAACTGCCACTGACCGTCCGGATGCTGCACCGTCAAGCGGGCGGAGACCGCCGAGTCGCGGGGGTCCCGAGCGGTGGCCGGCGTGGCGCACAGCTCCTCGAACCGAAACCGGGGGCCGGGCGCCGAGCCCGTCGTCTGGACCGCCCGACCGGCGAGCGCGGGCCAGTGGTACACCGCGTCCAGCGGCACGGCACGCTGATCGATCCACGCGGTGTTGGGGATCCGGTCGCACATGGCGGGGCAGGTCTCGGGCTCGCCGTGCGCAGGGATGACGACGACCAGCGCGACCGCGAGGCCGCCGGCGACCAGCATCGTGGCCAGGATCACGCGCAGCGGCAGCTTGTCCATCAAGGCACAATCGTAGATATGCAACTGACGCATTTCGGTCATTCGTGCCTACTCGCCGAGTTCGACCAGACACGCGTGCTGTTTGATCCCGGTACCTTCGCCCACGGTTTCGAGGGAATCACCGGCTTAACCGCCATCTTGATCACTCATCAGCACCCCGACCACGTCGACGGGAAACGGTTGCCGGCACTGCTCGAGGGTAACCCGGACGTCGCGTTGTATGCCGACCCACAGACCACCGCGCAACTCGGCGCGCCCTGCCGCGAGGTACACGTCGGCGACGAGCTGCAGATCGGTGAGCTGACCGTGCGGGCCTCGGGGGGCAAGCACGCCGTCATCCACCCGGAAATCCCTGTGATCGAGAACATTTCGTTTCTCATCGGCGACGGCGAGCATCCCGCCCGGTTGATGCATCCCGGCGACGCGCTGTTCGTGCCCGACGAGCCGGTGGACGTTTTGGCCACCCCGGCGGCGGCCCCGTGGATGAAGGTTTCGGAAGCGGTCGATTACCTTCGCGCGGTGGCACCAGCGCGCGCCGTCCCCATCCACCAGGGGATCATCGCCCCCGATGCGCGTGGCATCTACTACGGCCGGCTCACCGAGATGACCAGCACCGACTTCCAGGTGCTGCCCGAAGAGGACGCCGTCACCTTCTAGCGCGAGCAGCTAGGTGATGTCGTCGGCGGCGCCGCGGCCGGCGGCGCGGCCCGAGAAGATGCATCCACCCAGGAATGTGCCCTCCAGCGCGCGGTAGCCGTGCACGCCCCCGCCGCCGAAGCCGGCCGCATCGCCGGCGGCGTACAGCCCGCTCAGCGGAGTGCCGTCGGAGGTCAACACCCGTGCGGCAAGATCGGTTTCGATGCCGCCCAGCGTCTTTCGCGTCAAGATGTGCAGCTTGACCGCGATCATCGGCCCGGCCTTCGGATCGGTCAACCGGTGCGGCGCCACGACCCGGCCCAGCCGGTCGCCCAGATAGCCGCGGGCCGCACGGATCGCGGTGATCTGGCCGTCCTTGCTGAACCTGTTGGCGACCTCCCGGTCCCGCGCGGTGACCTCGGCCTCCACCGTGGCGTAGTCCAGCGGTTGCACGTCGGGCAGCTTGTTCATCGCGGACACCAGGTCGCGCAACGAATCCGCACTGACGAAGTCCACGCCCCGATCGACGAACGCCTGCACGGGCCCCGGCGGTCCGGAGCGTGCCCGGTTCCGCAGCAGCTCGCGCACGCTCTGCCCGGTCAGATCGGGATTCTGTTCCTGCCCGGAAAGCGCGAATTCCTTCTCAATGATCTTGGCGTTCAACACAAACCACGTGTAGTCGAACCCGGATCGGGTGATGTACTCGAGCGTGCCAAGTGTGTCGAAACCGGGATACAGGGGAACCGGCAACCGCTTGCCGTTCGCATCCAGCCACAGCGACGACGGGCCCGGGATGATGCGAATTCCGTGCAGCGGCCAGATCGGGTCGTAGTTGGTGATGCCCTCGGTGTAGTGCCACATCCGGTCCGGGTTGATCACGCGCGCGCCGGCCTTCTGCGTGATGCCGATCATCCGGCCGTCGACGTGTGCCGGCACGCCGCTGAGCAATTGCTCGGGCACGCGGCCCATCCGCTTCGGCCAATTCTTGCGCACCAGCTCGTGGTTCCCCCCGATGCCACCACTCGTCACGATCACCGCAGCGGTGCGGAACTCGAACTCCCCGACGGCCTTTCGTGACGAGGCGACGCCGCGCGGCGCGGTTGAGGACTCCAGCACCGTCCCCCGGACGCCCGTCACCGCGTCATTCTCGACGATCAACTGGTCGACCTGATGGCGGTGCGCGAAGCGCACCGTGGAGCGGTCGCGCAATTGACGGGCGAAGATCTCGACCAGCGCGGGCCCGGTGCCCCAGGTGATGTGGAAGCGCGGAACCGAATTGCCGTGCCCCTGCGCGTCATACCCGCCGCGCTCGGCCCACCCCACCAACGGGAAAAGCTTGAGCCCGCGGGCGCGCAGCCAGCTGCGCTTCTCCCCCGCGGCGAAATCGACGTAGGCATGGGCCCATTGGCGCGGCCAGTAGTCCTCGGGCCGGTCGAACGCCGCCGTACCCAGCCAGTCCTGCAGCGCGAGCTCGTGGCTGTCGCGAATGCCCAACCGGCGCTGCTCGGGGCTGTCGACGAAGAACAGACCGCCGAAGGACCAGAACGCCTGCCCGCCCAGGTTGGCGCTGTTCTCCTGGTCGATGATCAGCACCCGCAGGCCGCGATCCACCAGTTCGCAGGCGGCGACCAGGCCGGACAGCCCCGCCCCGACGACGATGACATCAGCGCCGAACCCGCCAACCGAAGAAACGCTCATGTCGGTCCAGGGTAGTGCCCCGGACAGCAGGTCAGGCGGTCGATTCGTCAGGCGGCGTCGAGCAAGGCCTTGTCACGACGCCAGCGATACACCGTCGGTGTGCAGTCGTGCATCAACGCCAGGTCGACCGCGTCCAGCATCGCCTGCAACGGTCCGGGTTTGCGGAGATGCCGCGCGGCGACCGCCACCCGCACGATGCCGCCGCGCCGCGCGATCCGCTCGGCGGACAGCACGACCGTGCGACACCACCACGGCTCGGCGAGAACACCCTCGCCGATGCCGAGAACCCGCGCCCGCACGGTGGTGTGCCGCACCAGGTCGGTGATCCCATGCAGATCGGCCAGCATCCGAAAACCGTTGCCCGGCAATGCTTTGACGACACCGGGCGAGACCACGCAGCCGGGAGCCGCGAACAGCCGCGTGCGCAACCCGAGGTGCTCGAGGACCCGGTCGGCGGCCATCAAGCGCAGATTGGCCTCATGCGCCCGCAAAATCGCGAACTCACCGCGCCGCTTCCTGGTGAGGGCATCGTCGTAGCCGTGCAACACGATCGCGTCGCCACCGGCGCGGCGGGCGGTCAGCCAGTCAACGGTTTTCGGGTCGCTGTCGAGTCGGTAGCCGCCGGACAGGCGGGGAGCCACCAACAGCGACACCGGTACCTCACGGGCATCCATTTGCGCGCAGAACGCCTCGACGTCGGGCAGGGTGCGTTCCCCGATCCCCGAGACCGAAACGATCAATTTTCCAGACACACCAGCAGTTTGCCGACCGCAAGTGTCGGAACGGTGAAGGACACGCAGACAGCAGGCGTATATGCACTCACCCAAAAGCGATAACTGGGTTCGGCGACCGGAGTTTCAGGGGCGGTCCAGCAAACGGCCACCGGCGCCGGCGGACACGATCTGTTCGATATGCTAAGCAACGCCATGGACGAGGCCTCCTACGCAGCGGCCGGAGCGCCGCTGCCCCATGCCCCCGCGGGGCAGCCGGGCGCCGACACACGGGAGTATCCCGACAAGTTGGACGCCGAGCTGTTGCGGATCTCCGGCGTGTGCATCTTGGCCACGGTCATGGCGATCCTGGATGTCACGGTGGTCAGCGTCGCGCAACGCACCTTCATCGACCAGTTCGCGTCCTCGCAGGCGGTCGTGGCCTGGACGATGACGGGCTACACGCTCGCCCTGGCGACAGTGATCCCGATAACCGGATGGGCCGCCGACCGGTTCGGCACCAAGCGGCTCTTCATAGGCTCCGTGCTGGCCTTCATGCTCGGATCACTGCTGTGCGCGATTGCCGCAAACATCTTGCAGCTCATCATCTTTCGGGTGGTTCAGGGTGTCGGCGGCGGCATGCTGCTGCCGTTGGGGTTCATGATCTTGACCCGTGAGGCCGGCCCCGCCCGGCTCGGGCGCCTGATGTCGATCCTGAGCATCCCGATGCTGCTCGCCCCGATCGGCGGCCCGATCCTGGGCGGCTGGCTGATCGACACCTCGAGCTGGCGATGGATCTTCCTGATCAACGTGCCGATCGGACTGCTCACCATTGTTCTCGCGGCGATCGTGTTCCCCCGCGACCATCCGGTCCGGTCGGAAACGTTCGACGCCGTCGGCGTGCTGCTGCTCTCCCCCGGCCTGGCCATGTTCCTGTTCGCAGTGTCGTCCGTCCCGGGCCGCGGCACCGTGGCCGACCGCCATGTGGTGATCCCGGCGACGATCGGGCTGGCATTGATCGCGGGGTTCGTCGCGCACGCCTGGCACCGGGCGGATCATCCGTTGATCGATCTGCGGCTCTTCCGCAATCCGGTGCTGACCCACGCCAATGTGACGATGCTGGTCTTCGCGACCGCCTTTTTCGGCGCCGGCCTGCTGCTTCCGAGCTACTTCCAGCAGGTGCTGCACCAAACGCCGATGCAGGCGGGCGTGCACCTGATCCCGCAGGGGCTCGGCGCCATGCTGACCATGCGGCTGACCGGGCCGCTGGTGGACAGGCAAGGGCCGGGCAAAATCGTGCTGGTCGGGATTGTGCTGATCACGGCCGGGCTGGGGGCCTTCGCGTTCGGGGTGGCCAAGCAGGCGCACTATCTACCTGTGCTGCTGGTGGCGCTGGCGGTCACGGGCCTGGGCATGGGCTGCACGATGATGCCGTTGTCGGTCGCCGCCGTGCAGGCGCTGGCACCGCATCAAATCGCCCGGGGAACCACCTTGATGAGCGTCAACCACCAGGTGGGCGGCTCGATGGGGACCGCGCTGATGTCGATGATCCTGACCAATCAGTTCAATCGGAGCCAAAATATCGTCGCGGCAAACAAGGTTGCTGCCCTGCATCAGCGTGCGACCGTCGACGGGGTGCCGGTGGACCAATCCGCAATCCCCCGGCAGGCCCTTGTCCCGGGTTTTTGGGGGAATGTGGTGCATGATCTTTCCCACGCGTATACCGCAGTATTCGTGATTGCCGTCGTGCTGGTGGTTTGCACGATCATTCCGGCGTCCTTTTTGCCGAAAAAGCCGGCAAGCGAAACTGCCGGCGAATAACGCATTCGCGCCCTCTCGCCCGCGAAAAGCCGATTTTTTCGCTTTAAACTGCCGTCCGCGCCGCCTCTGCACGGCAGGAATTACACGCGTGGGAATAGCGGCGAATACGAGTAAAAACGCCTCAGCACGGCTAGCCGGGTGGATATGCTCAGCGGCGCCATGGAGAACACCCGTTCCGCATCTTTCACCGTTCCGTTGCCCATCGAGCCGGGTCCGTCGCGGCACCCAGACGAGTACCCGGACAAGCTCGACGCAGCGCTGTTCCGGATCGCCGGAGTCTGCGGCCTGGCCTGCATCATGGCCGTCCTGGACAGCACCGTCGTCGCCGTCGCGCAACGCACCTTCATCGATCAGTTCGGGTCCACTCAGGCGGTCGTCTCGTGGACCATCGCCGGCTACATGCTCGCGTTTGCGACCGTGATCCCGATCACCGGATGGGCGGCGGATCGGTTCGGCACCAAGCGGCTTTTCATGGGTTCGGTCCTGATCTTCACGCTGGGGTCGCTGCTGTGCGCGGTGGCACCAAACATCTTGCTGCTGATTTTGTTCCGGGTGGTGCAAGGGGTGGGCGGCGGCATGCTGCTGCCGCTCAGCTTCGTCATCTTGACGCGTGAGGCCGGGCCCAAACGGGTCGGCCGCCTCATGGCGGTGGGGGGAATCCCGATCCTCCTCGGCCCCATCGGCGGGCCCATCCTGGGGGGTTGGCTGATCGGTGCGTATGGCTGGAAGTGGATCTTCCTGATCAACCTGCCGATCGGGCTGACCGCGTTCGCGCTGGCCGCGATCATGTTCGCGAAGGATCGCTCGGCCCCCTCGGAGGCCCTCGACATCACCGGCGCGCTGTTGCTCTCCCCCGGGGTGGCGATCTTCCTGTGCGGGGTGTGCTCCATCCCCGGTCGGCACACGATCACCGACCCTTACGTGCTGGGGCCGGCGCTGCTCGGCCTGGCATTGATCGGCGCGTTCATCGTGCATGCGTGGCATCGCACCGATCACCCCCTGATCGACCTGCGGCTGTTCCGCAACCCCGTGGTCACCGAGGTCAACGTGACGATGCTGGTGTTCGGGGCCGCCTCAGTCGGCGTAGGCCTGCTGATCCCGAGCTACTTCCAGATCGTCAGCCACGAGACGCCGATGCAGTCCGGGCTGCACATGCTGCCGATCGGAATCGGGGCCGTATTGACCATGCCGATCGGCGGGGCCTTCATGGACAAGCACGGTCCCGGCAACATCGTGTTGATCGGACTGCCCCTGATGGCAGCGGGTCTGGGCGTGTTCACCTACGGCGTCGCCACGCAGGCCGAGTACTCGCCGGTCTTGGTGTTCGGGCTCGCGATCATGGGCCTGGGTGCCGGCTTGACCACCACGCCGCTTTCCGCGGCGCTCATGCAGGCGCTTACCCCGCGTCAGGTGGCCCGCGGGACGACGTTGATCAGCGTGAATCAGCAAGTGGGCGGGTCGATCGGGGCCGCGCTCATGGCGGTGATCCTGACCAATCAGTTCAATCGCAACGAAGCCCTGATGGCGGCGAACGAGATGGCCGGGGTGCGCCCGCCCGCCGGCAAGCGAAGCGTTGACCCGTCGGCCCTTCCCGGGCAGACGATGACGCCCGATCTGGCCAGCCACGTGTCGCACCACCTGGCGCACGCCTATACGACGGTGTTCGTGCTGGCGGTCGTGCTGGTGGCGTTCACCGTCGTCCCGGCATCCTTCCTGCCCAGGAAGCTGGCGACCCCGCCCGTCGGCGACGACTAGCGCCGGGCCCGGCTGATCCTCGAGCTAGCCGTCCCGGCCGCCGCCATAACGGTCGCCATCGGCGGTGGCCAGCAGCCACGCATACTGGAACGCGGCTTCCTCCCAACCCTTGTAGCGACCGCTGACGCCGCCATGCCCGGCATTCATCTGAGTCTTCAGCAGGACCGGGCTGCCGTTCGCGTTGACGTGTCGCAGGGCCGCGACCCATTTTGCGGGTTCCACGTAGTAGACCCGCGTGTCGTTGAGCGACGTCATCGCCAGGATCGCCGGATAGGGCTTTGCCTCGACGTTCTCATACGGGGAATAGGACTTCATGTAGGAGTAGACGTCCATGTCCGCCAACGGGTTTCCCCATTCGTCCCACTCGGTGACGGTCAGCGGCAAGGAGGGATCCAAAATGGTGGTCAGCGGGTCGACGAACGGTACCTGCGCGAGGATGCCGGCAAAGAGTTCCGGCGCCAGGTTGGCCACCGCTCCCATCAACAGTCCGCCGGCACTGCCCCCCAACGCCACCAGCCGGCGCGGGCGGGTTACTCCGGAATCCACCAAATGCCTTGCCACCGCGACGAAGTCGGTGAAGGTGTTCTTCTTCTCCAAGAGCTTGCCGTGCTCATACCACAGCCGGCCCATCTCGCCGCCGCCGCGGACGTGGGCGATCGCGAACACCATTCCCCGATCCAACAGCGACAACCGGGCGATGGAGAAACTCGGATCGGTGCAGATCTCGTAGGCTCCGTAGCCGTAAACCAGCGCGGGCGCTGGGAATTCGATTCCTGAGCGGTGCACGACCGAGACCGGGATCCGGGCGCCGTCCTCGGCGACCGCCCAGTCGCGCCGTTCGACGTAATCGTCCGGGCGATAATCGCCGAGTACGGGTTGCTCGCGCAGCAGGGTGCGTTCGCCGGTGACGAAGTCGATGTCGTAGACCCGTGCCGGAATGACCAGAGACCCCGCCCGGATCCGCAGCTTGGGCGCGCCCCAATTCGGGTTGCCGGCCAGGCCGGCCGACATCAGTTCGGAATCGAACGAAACCTCTTCGGGCTCCGCGTATGTGCCGTCGGAGTTGACGCGCCACAGCGCGAGCCGCGGCAGCGCCTCACGCCGGTAGCTGACCACGAGATGGCCGGCGAAGGCGTCCACCCCGTCGAGTCGGACATCGTCGCGGTGCGGGATCAGCGTGCGCTGCTGGGTGGGATCGCTGACCGGCGCCTCGGTCAGCGTGAAGTTGACCGCGTCGTCGTTATGCAGGATCAAGAACCGGTCCTGCCCGCCTACCACCGCATGTTCGACCGAATATTCGACGCCTTCGCGGCGCGGCAGCACGACGGTGAACTGCGCCTGCGGATCCGCGGCGTCGGCGTAGCGGAATTCGGAGGTGATCGAGGAACCGGAGGCGATGAAGACGTAGGCCTCACTTCGGGTGAGTCCCACGCCGAGCCAAAACTTCTCGTCGGCTTCGTGGTACACCAGCTCCGATTCCGCACCGGAGCCCACCCGATACCGCCACACCTTGTCGGGGCGATGGGCCGCGTCCAGGGTGAGGTAGTACACGGTGCGGTTGTCGGCGGCCCAGGTCGCACCCGCGCCGATGTCGGCGATCTCGTCCGGATACAGCTCGCCGGTGCGTAAATCCTTGAACCGCAACGTATAGCGTTCATCGCCGAGGGTGTCGACGGAGTACGCCAGCAGGTTTCCGTCGAGACTGACGGTTGCGGCGCCCAGGGAGAAGAATTCGTGGCCCTCGGCTTCGACGTTCGAATCGAGCAAGATTTGTTCGCCGGGAATGTCGGTGTTCTCGTCCAGCGTCGGCGGGTTCCAGTCGTCGGGATCACTTACCGGGCAACGGCACTGGACGCGATACTGCTTGCCTTCGAACGTGCGGGCGTAGTACCACCACTGGCCCTGCCGCGTCGGTACCGACAGGTCGGTTTCCTTGGTACGCGCCTTGATCTCGTCGAAGATCTGTTGCCGCAGCGGCTCGAGGTGGGCGGTCATCTGGTCGACGTAGCTGTTCTCCGCCTCGAGGTAGGCGATCACGTCGGGGTTCGTCTTCTCGCGCAGCCACTCATAGGGGTCGATGAAGACGTCACCGTGGTGCTCGCGCCGGCTGTCCACCCGCTTGGCGACGGGAGGCACGGGACCGGCAAGGTGCGACTCGCTCATGCGGCGGGGCCGATCCAGTCGCCGAAGCTCAGGCCGGAAATGCGTTCGTAGGCCTCGATATAGCGGGCGCGGGTCGCCTCGATGATGCCGTCCGGGAGCGGCGGCGGGGGTAGCGTGCCGTGGCGGTCCCACCCGGACTCGGGGCTGGTGAGCCAGTTGCGGACGAACTGTTTGTCGAAACTGTTCTGGACCACGCCGACCTGGTACTCGTCGGCCGGCCAGTACCGTGACGAATCCGGGGTGAAGATCTCGTCGGCCAGCAGCAGGTTGCCGTCGCGGTCGGTGCCGAACTCGAACTTGGTGTCCGCGATGATGATTCCTTTCCTCAGCGCATGGTCGGCGGCCTGAACGTAGATCTGCAACGTGCGGTCGCGCAGCTGGTTGGCGCGCACACCGCCCACCATCTCGATCACCCGGGCGAACGAGACGTTCTCGTCGTGGTCCCCCAACGCGGCCTTGGTCGCCGGGGTGAACAGCGGTTCGGCGAACCGGCTGGCTTCGACCAGTCCCGGGGGCAAGGTGATGCCGCAGACCTTGCCGGTCGCCTGGTAGTCCAGGAGCCCCGAGCCGGTCAGGTAACCGCGCGCGACGCATTCGACCGGAAGCATGTCCAGCCGCCGCACCACCAGGGCCCGGCCCAGCACCTCGTCGGGGATGCGCGGGTCATCCGGCGGCCCGGCCAAATGATTGGGGGCGTCCACGAGACCGAAGAAGAAGACGCTCATCGCCGTCAGGATGCGGCCCTTGTCCGGGATGGTGCTGTCCAGGACGAAGTCGTACGCCGAGATGCGGTCGGTGGCGACCAGTAGGAGGTGTTCGTCGTCGACGCGATACAGCTCACGGACCTTGCCGCTGGCCAGATGCTGGTAGTCGGACAGTGCGGGCATCCGGTCAGCCTATCGGGCACCTGACGACGCGGCTTGTGCTGGGATCGGGCTATGACACCGCGGTTTCTGCCCTACTCCACCAGGCCCGGCCGGCTGGCCGCCCAGCTGTTCAGCGACTTCGCCGTCGTCGTGTGGACGGCGCTGTGGCTCCTCGTCGGCCTGGCGGTTTACGACGCCATCGCGACCATCGCCGACGCGGGCCGCCAGGTCGAGAGCGGCGCGGACGGCATCGCCGGCAACCTCGCGTCCGCCGGCCACGGCGCCCAGCACATCCCGGTGGTGGGCGACACGGTCAGCAAGCCGCTCAACTCCGCCAGCCAGGCCGCGCTGGACATCGCGGGTGCGGGCCACGACCTGGACACCGCGGCGAGCTGGCTCGCGGTGCTGCTGGCGATGGCGGTCGTCGCGCTCCCGATCCTCGTCGCGGTGATCCCGTGGTTGTTTCTGCGGGTTCGCTTCTTTCGGCGCAAGCTGACGGTGACCGCGTTGGCCGCAACCCCGGCCGGTGCGCAGTTGCTCGCGCTGCGCGCGTTGACCAACCGCCCACCACGCAAGTTGATGGCCGTCAGCGCGGACCCGGTCGGCGGGTGGCGCCGTGAGGACCCGGTCACCATCGGGACCCTGGCCGCGCTTGAATTACGCTCGGCGGGTATCGCGATCCGCGGGGCTTAGCAGCAGCGCCCGCGACAACAGGAGCAGGCCCGCGGCGACCACAATCAGCCAGGCCGCCAACGCGTCCCAGAAGAACACCAGCGAGACGGTGAGCAGCGATCGCTGACCGATCTCGATCGCCATGGCGAAGCTGGCCGCCGAATACATGCCCAGCGGGAACACGAACGCCCACCACACGCCGGCAAACCGCAGCATGTTCGGATACCGCCGGATGCGGTGCAGCGCGAAGTAGATCAGCGGCGGTATCCATAGGGTGGCCGTCACCCAGGTCACGATGGTGACCACGCGCACCGGGCCGGCCAGCCAGGCGGGGGCCACGGCGTGGATGTTGTCGCCGGCCAGCGTCGCAATCGCCATGCCGCCCATCAGGATCCAGGTATCCGGTTCGAAGCCGTCGCGGTCCTGTCGTTCATTGACCACGCGCCACAGGGTCAGCCAGGTCATCAGGCCGTAGATGCACAGCGCCGCCACCCACGCGGCCACCGCCACCGCGAGCCACCAGTGATGACCGGTGTGACGGGCCGCCCGGGCGATCACGATCGCCAAACCCGATGTTCCGACGCTGCCCAGCTGCCAGGCGCCGTGGGCGCGGTCGCGCAGCGCGGACCAGCGGTGCGCCAACATGTTTCGCGCGCTGAGCAGGATCAGCACCAGCCACGACGCCAGCCCGACGGCACCGAGCACCCGCGCCACCCACACATTCGACGACAGGCGCGTGTCGATCACCGCGCAGGCGGCGACGAAGGTGATCATCCGCAGCGTGACGTCGGGATCGGTCAGATCCCAGCGCAGCTTGTGTCCGGTGGCGCAACCCTTCGCGACGACGAGGGCAACCAGGAGGACCAGACCCAGGGTGGCGATGACACCCATCGTGTCGCTGATCAACCGGTACCCGTGATTTTTCGCACCGATCGACAAGATGCCGGTTGCCATCACCGCAGCGAACACATCGGGTGAGGGCTCGATATCGGCGAACCGGATCGTCACTGGTCTTCGCGTAGCTCCACGACGAGGTGCCGGATGCCGGTATGCCGGTTGCTGCGGGCCCATTCGACCGGCCGGACCACCTGCACGGCACCGAACCTGGAGAGCAACTCCTCGAACAGCACCCGCAGTTCCAGCCGGGCCAGGTTGGCGCCCAGGCAGTAGTGCACACCCTGACCGAATCCCAGGTGCGGGTTGGGTTTCCGGGCGATATCGAATGTGTCGGCGTGGTCGAACACGCTGGCGTCGCGATTCGCCGAACCCTCCCAGATCTGTATTTTCTGTCCGGCCTCGATCGGCCGGCCGCCCAGCGTGACGTCGCGGGTGGCGGTGCGCCGCTTCGACGGCGAGGGTGAGGTCCACCGCACCATCTCCTCCACGGCGGTGGGCAGCGCACCGAGATCCTCACGCAGGGAACGTAATTGCGACGGATGGTTGGCCAGCGCCAGCAGCCCGCCCGCGACCGCGTTGCGGGTGGTCTCCGCGCCGGCGCTGAACAGCAGGCTGAAGAACAGATACAGCTCGAGGTCGGAGAGGGCCGACGCCTCCGAATCGTCGAGCATCGCGTTCGCCACGACCGACAACATGTCATCGGTCGGGTTCTCACGCTTGGACGCGATCAATTGCCGGCCGTAGTCATACATGCGCGATCCGGCCTCTTCCACCGACAGCTGCGAGAGCGACGCTTTGCGCGAACCCCCGAAATCGAACTGCGGCTCGATCGCCTCGAACAGCCAATGCCGTTCGGATTCGGGCACTCCCAGCAGGATGCAGATCATCTGCATCGGTAGCTCGGCGGCGATGTCGACCAGGAAGTCGAACGGCTCGCCCGGCACCACGGCGTCGAGCAGCCGGCGCGCCCTGGCCCGCAGATCGTCTTCCACTAAACGGATCATGCGCGGCGTCAGCCCGGAGCTGACCAGTCGCCGGATTTGCGAATGCCGCGGGTCGTCCATCATGTTGAGCACCTGCCCGGCGATCGCCAGGTCCTGTAACAGCGTGCCGCCGTAGGGCCGTTCGCCCCCGGTGACCGACGAGTACGTCACCGGATCCTTGAGAACCTCAAGCGTTTCCGCGTAGGTGGCGACCGACCAGAAGCCCTCGTTGTCCGGGGTGTTGTCGGTCGGTGGGTGCCAGTACACCGGCGCCTCGCGGCGATGGATGGCGAACAGGTCGTGCGGAAATCCGTTGGCGAAGTTGTCGAGATCGGTGAAATCGATCTCCGCGAGTGCGCCGGCCAGGGTCACAGGATCGCACCCGGGGCGTACTTCGCGGCGTCCGGGTAGCGGCTCACCAGCGCGTCCACCAGGGCCGCCACCTCGTCCACCTGGTCACCGGCCGCGCCCGTGAAGGCCTTCTTGTCCGCCAGCGCGGCGTCCAGGGCCGCCCGGTCCAACGGCAGCCGGTCGTCGGCGGCCAGCCGGTCCAGCAGATCGGGCTCGGCCCCGCGTTCCCGCATGGCCAGCGCCGTCGCGACCGCGTGTTCGCGGATCACGTGATGCGCCGCCTCGCGGCCCATGCCGGCGCGCACCGCGGCGATCAACACCTTGGTGGTGGCCAAAAACGGCAGGTAGCGGTCCAGTTCGCGAGCGATCACCGCCGGATAGGCGCCGAACTCGTCGAGCACCGTCAGGAAGGTCTCGATCTGCCCGTCGATGGCAAAAAAGCTGTCCGGCAATGCCACTCGGCGCACCACCGAGCAGAAGACGTCGCCCTCGTTCCACTGCGCACCCGCCAGCTCGGCGGCCATCGACGCGTATCCGCGCAGCACCACCTGCAGGCCGTTGACCCGTTCGCAGCTGCGGGTGTTCATCTTGTGCGGCATCGCCGACGAGCCGACCTGGCCCGGCGCGAATCCCTCGGTGACCAGCTCGTGGCCGGCCATCAGCCGAATGGTGTGCGCCATCGACGACGCCCCCGCGCCCAGCTGCACCAGCGCCGAAATCACGTCGTGATCCAGCGATCTCGGATACACCTGCCCGACGCTGGTCAAAACCGTTGCGAAACCCAAGAATTGGGCGATGCGCCGCTCGAGTTCGGCGAGCTTGGCCGCGTCGCCGTCCAGCAGGTCGAGCATGTCCTGCGACGTGCCCATCGGTCCCTTGATGCCGCGCAGCGGATACCGGTCGATCAACTCGCGCAGCCTGGTCAACGCGATCAGCGTCTCTTGGGCCGCCGAGGCGAATCGCTTGCCGAGCGTGGTGGCCTGGGCGGCGACATTGTGGCTGCGTCCGGCCATCACCAGGTCGCGATAGGCGACGGCCCGCTCGGCGAGCCGCGCCGCGACCGCAACCCCGTGCGCGAAGACGAGCTCCAGCGACCGCCGGATCTGCAGCTGCTCCACGTTCTCGGTCAGGTCGCGGCTGGTCATGCCTTTGTGCACATGCTCGTGACCGGCCAGCGCGTTGAATTCCTCGATGCGGGCCTTGACGTCGTGGCGCAGGACCCGTTCACGGTCCGCGATCGACGACAGGTCGACGTCCTCGAGCACCCGCTCGTAGTCGGCGATCGCCTGTGGGGGCACCGCGACGCCCAGCTCCGCCTGCGCGCGCAGCACCGCGAGCCACAGCCGCCGCTCCGCGACGATCTTGGCCTCCGGCGACCAGATCGCGACCATCTCGGCGCTGGCGTACCGGGTGGCCAGCACATTCGGAATGCTCAATTGGTCCTCACGAACACACAGCTTACGGTCGTCGCGCCCGGGTCTTCTCATCACCGGGCGTAACGTGGCGGCGAAAAATCGGGCCTCAAAGTCAAGTGGCTAATGCATTTTTGTTAGGCGGCTTGGTCGAGGAGGGCGGCCAGGCGTTGGGCGGGGGTGTCGAGGTCAAGGGTTGGGCGCGGTCGTCGGTTGAGGGTGTCTTGGATGCGTTTGAGGTCTGCTGGGGTGTAACCGCTGAGGTCGCTGCCCTTTTCGAACCAGAAGCGCAGGAGGCGGTTGGTGTTTTCGTTGGTGCCGCGTTGCCAGGGCGAGTGCGGATTGCAGAAATAGACCGGGGTGTTGAGTTGCAGGTGAATGTCGCGCCAGCGGGCCATTTCGCTGCCACGGTCCCAGGTGATTGATCGACGAAGGTGTTCGGGTAACTGGCGCATCGCTTCGATCATCGCGCCGGCCACCGTCTCGGCGGTGTGATCGCCGGGCAAATGCAGCAGCATCGTAAAGCGGGTGGACCGCTCGACCAGGGTGCCGATGGCGCTGTTGGGGCCGACGATCAGATCACCTTCCCAGTGGCCGGGCACCGCGCGGTCGGCGGCCTCGGCGGGCCGGTCGCTGATGGTGAACACATCGTGGAATTTCCCCCGCCGTTCGGTGTGGTCCCGGGATTTGCGGGCCGCGCGTTTCGTCGACAAACGCTTACTCAGGTCGGCGCGCAGTTGACCACGAGTTTGGACGTAGAGGCACTGGTAGATGGTTTCGTGGCTCACCCGTGCCAGCCTGTCATCGGGGTGATCGCGCGCCAAGACATCGGCGATCAGTTTGGGACTCCATCCCTGATCCATCCAGTCCTCTATGGCCTCGCATAGCGCGCGGTCTTGGAGTTTGAATGCTTTGGGACGCTTGGCTTTCTTGGCGGCGCGGGCATGGGCAAGACCAGCGTGGTAATCCCCGTCGGGATTGCGATTGCGTTTGAGCTCACGGGAGATGACGCTGGCGTCGCGGTCGAGCTCGTCGGCGATCTCGACCTGGGTGAGGCCCTTGTCCAGACCCCGCATAATCACCAGGCGTTCATCGAAACTGAGCCGGTGTCCCCGCGCGCCCGGCCGGGTCAGATCACCTGGTTCGGCAAGGCCGGTATCAGAGCCCGTACCACTTCGTAATTGCATTGATCCAGCGTCATGCCACCAGCTCCATCCGGTCTGGATCGACACACCGACCTGACGGCCGGCTTCACGCAATGATTCCCCTGCACACACCCGATCAAAGAACTCTCGCCGCATCGAACGCGGATAAGCAACTGACACCTGCAACCTCCTCAAACGTGGAAATTGCATTGACCGTATGAATCTGCCGGCCGAAAATCACCGTGGCGTTACATTCGATGCCGCCATACCCTCGTTGCGTCGCGGTCATACCCTGTGCGGATGTACTTCGCCGGTGTCGACCTCGCCTGGGCGGGTCGCAACCCGACCGGCGTCGCCGTCGTCGACTCCGACGGCGAGTTGGTGAGCGTGGGCGCGGCCCGCGACGACGACGAGATCCTGGCCGCGTTGCGGCCCTACGTGCGGGGTGATTGCGTCGTCGCCTTCGACGCGCCTCTGGTGGTGAACAACCCGACCGGCCAGCGTCCGGCCGAGACCGCGCTCAACCGCGACTTCCGCAGGTTCGAGGCCGGCGCCCACCCCTGCAACACCGGAAAGCCCGAATTCGCCAACGGCCCGCGCGGCGGACGCCTGGCCGCGGCGCTCGGCCTCGACCTGGATCCTCGGTCATCGGTCGGCCGTCGCGCCGTCGAGGTCTACCCGCATGCGGCGACGGTCGCGCTGTTCGGGTTGGAGCGAACCCTGAAGTACAAGGCCAAGCCGGGCCGTAGCGTCGACCGGCTCAAGTCCGAGCTGCTGTTACTGATGGACGGGCTCGAACGGCTCGCGCATGCCCCGATCCCGCTGCGCGTCGCCGCGCACGAGGGCTGGGTCGCGTTGCGGACGGCCGTGGCCGCCGCGCACCGCAAATGCGAGCTGCGCCGCGCCGAGGATCCGGTCGACGCGGTCGTCTGTGCCTACGTGGCGTTGTACGCCCAGCGCCGCCCGGCCGGGATGACGATCTACGGCGACGTTGACAGCGGGTGCATCGTGACGCCGTCGCTGCCGGGTCAGATCTGCACGGGGCGCTGATCGATGGGGGCGAGCACCTCGATGAGATCGACCACCGCGCCCTGCGCCGCCGCGCGCGGATCCCGGCCCTCGACCAGGGCCGACACCACACACCCGTCGACCGCGCAGATCAGCGTGCACACCAATTCGATGTGCACGGAGCGGCCCGAGCGCTCGATGGCCTCCGCGACGGCCTCGGCGCGCTGCCGCAGGCTGCGTCGCATGGTTTCCTGCAACGCGGGCAGGCGGGTGCACGCGATGTGTCGCTCATAGCGCGAGATCAGCTGCTCGGTGAGTCCCGGGCCCGACACGTCCCCGACGAGCAGGTCCGCCAACACCTCGGCGATGGTCTCCGGCCCGCGGCGCCGCCGGGACAACGCGGTGACCCGCGAGCGAAGCTGCGCCACCTCGATCATCGCGATGTGCTCGACCGCGCGTGCGATCAGATCGTCGAGGGAGGAGAAGTAATAGGTGGTCGACGCCAACGGCAATCCGGCCCGCCCGGCGACCGCCCGATGGCGCACCGCTTCGAACCCGCCCTCGGCGAGCAGCTCGGCGGCGGCGCTGATGAGCGCGTACCGTCGACGTTCTCCTTTCGGAGTAACCGCTGCAGTCACGAGTAGCCATCGTGCCAGCCAAAGTGGTACTGCATTGCCATTTCGGCCAAACGGCCCGCCGAACGAACATGGCATGATGGCCCGCATGCCCGACTTGAGCCGCCGCGCCGTGCTCGGTCTCGGCGCCGGCGCGGCCCTCGGCGCAGTCGGCGCGTACGGACTCGACATCCTGTTACAGCCACGCACATCTCATGCCACGCCGGTGTCGACGGCCGGCACCCAGGTGCCTTTGGCGCCGAGCCCGCCTCGCGATCCGGCTCCCCCGGCGGCGGCCGCGCCCACCATGGTGACCGGTTCCTTCGTCTCCGCCGCGCGTGGCGGTGTGAACACGAATTGGGCCATCGCGCGTCCGCCGGGCCAGACGAAGCCGCTGCGACCCGTGATCGCGCTGCACGGCAAGGGCAGTGACGCGTCCACCGTGATGGCGGGCGGCGTCGAACACGGTCTGGCGCAGGCCGTCGACGCCGGACTACCGCCGTTCGCGGTGGTCGCCGTCGACGGCGGCGGCAGCTATTGGCACAAACGGTCTTCCGGCGAGGACAGCGGCGCCATGGTGCTCGACGAGCTCATCCCGATGCTGGGCAACCAGAATCTGGACACCTCACGGGTGGCGTTCCTGGGTTGGTCGATGGGCGGCTACGGCGCATTGCTGCTGGGCGGTCGATTGGGACCGGGCCGCACTGCGGCGATCTGCGCGGTGAGCCCCGCACTGTGGATGTCGTCGGGCGCGGCCGCACCCGGCGCTTTCGACGGCCCCGACGACTTCGCCGCGAACTCGGTGTTCGGCATGCCCGCCCTGGCCTCGATCCCCATTCGGATCGATTGCGGCGACAGCGATCCGTTTTACAGCGCGACAAAGCAGTTCATCGCGCAACTGCCCAATCCGCCGGCAGGTGGCTTCTCGCCCGGTGGGCACGACGGGGGATTCTGGAGCTCGCAGTTGCCCGCCGAGCTGACCTGGATGGCACCGCTGCTGACGGCGTGAGGGGTCTGCGCCGCCGCCCCGCGGGCGTAACGCCACGGCGAAGCATCGCGTCCGAAATCGCCATGGCGTTACGCTCGCGGAGATGAGCGCACCGTTCGACTGGAACCTCCCCTACGCCTGGCCCCGCAAGCCCGTCGTGGCGGAAAACGTTGTGTGCACATCGCAACCGCTCGCCGCCCAGGCGGGCCTGCGGATGCTCGCCGAGGGCGGCAGCGCGGTCGACGCGGCCATCGCCACCGCCATCACGCTGACGATCGTGGAGCCGGTTTCCAACGGCATCGGCTCGGACGCCTTTGCCATCGTGTGGGATGGCAAGCAATTGCACGGGCTGAACGCATCGGGCCGCTCCCCGGCGGGCTGGACTCCGGAATACTTTGGCGGGCAATCCGTTCCCCTCTTCGGGTGGAATTCGGTGACCGTGCCGGGCGCGGTGTCGGCGTGGACCGAACTGCACGCCAAGTTCGGCAAGCTGCCGTTCGAGCGGCTCTTCGAGCCCGCGATCTCCTACGGCCGCAACGGCTTTCTGGTTTCGCCGACGGTGGCCGAGCAGTGGGCGGCCCAGGTGCCGCTCTTCGAGAGGCAGCCGGGTTTCGCCGAGGCGTTTCTGCCGGGCGGGCGGGCGCCGAAACCCGGCGAGCGATTCAGCCTGCCCGATCACGCGGCCACACTCGAGGCGATCGCCACCACCCGCGGCGAGGCGTTCTACCGCGGGGCACTGGCCGCCAAACTCGAGGCGCACGCGTCGGCCCACGGCGGTGTCATGCGGGGCAGCGACCTCGCGGCTCACCGCGCCGACTGGGTGGGCACGGTCGACGGCGGCTACCGCGGATACACCGTGCACGAGATTCCGCCCAACGGGCAGGGGATCGTCGCGCTGATCGCCCTGGGCATCCTGGAGCGCTTCGACATGGCGTCGCTGCCACCGGATTCCGCCGACAGCGTGCACCTGCAGATCGAAGCGGTGAAGCTCGCGTTCGCCGACGCCCAGGCGTATGTCGCCGACATCGAGCACATGCCGCTGCGGCCCGAACACCTGTTGGACACGGACTACCTGGCGCAGCGCGCCGCGCTGATCGACCGCGCGAGGGCGAAGCCGGCCTCCGCGGGCGCCCCGACGGGCGGAACCGTCTACCTGACCGCGGCCGACGCCGCGGGGATGATGGTGTCGATGATCCAGTCGAACTACATGGGATTCGGTTCCGGCGTGGTGGTGCCCGGCACCGGCATCTCGCTGCAAAACCGCGGCGCGAATTTCCTTGCGACGAACGGCCATCCGAACGTCGTGGGCCCGAACAAGCGCCCCTTCCACACCATCATTCCGGCCTTCGTGTCCAAGGATGGGGCCCCGGTGATGAGCTTCGGGGTGATGGGCGGAATGATGCAGCCGCAGGGACATGTGCAGGTGATGGTGCGCATCGCCGACCACGGGCAGAACCCGCAGGCGGCGTGTGACGGCCCGCGGTTCCGGTGGGTGGAGGGGACGCAGGTCAGCTGCGAAAAGGGTTTCCCGGCTGCGACACTCGACGAATTACGCCGGCGCGGGCACGACCTGGTCGCCGTCGACGACTACAACCAATTCGGCAGTTGCCAGGCGATCTGGCGACTCCACGGCGGCTATTTCGCGGCCAGCGATCCGCGCCGCGACGGACAGGCGGCCGCCTTCTAACGCCTTTTAGACGCGGATCTGGCCTTCGGCCGCCAGCTGGGCGATGTCGCTGCGGAAATGACTGCCGGGCAGTCGAATCGAACGCATGACGTCATACGCGTGACTTCGCGCGGCCGACAGGTCGGCGCCGGTTCCCACCACCGACAGCACGCGGCCACCCGAGGAGACGATTTCGCCGTCCTCGCGTCGCGCCGTTCCGGCGTGCAGCACCCCGTCGGCCTCGGAGCCGACGATGACGTCGCCCACCCGAGGACGCCCGGGATAGTTCTCCGCCGCCAGCACCACCGTCACCGCGGCACCGTCGTGCCAGCGCAGCTCGCCGAACTCCGCCAACGTGCCGCTGGCCGCCGCGTACAGGAGTTGGCCGAGTGGTGATTCCAGCAGGGCCAGCACCGCTTGGGTCTCGGGATCGCCGAAGCGACAGTTGAATTCGACCACCGCTGGCCCGTTTGCGGTGATCGCGAGCCCGGCATACAGCAATCCGCTGAACGGGCAGCCACGCGCAACCATCTCGGCCGCAACGGGTTCGACGATGTTGCCGACGATGTCGCGATAGACCTCGTCGGGAAGCCACGGGACCGGCGCGTAGGCGCCCATGCCGCCGGTGTTGGGTCCGTTGTCGCCGTCGCCGACGCGCTTGAAGTCCTGCGCCGGCAGCAGCGGCACCACGGTCGCGCCGTCGACGACGCAGAACAGCGACACCTCGGGACCGTCCAGATACGACTCCAGCAGCACCGGGTGGCCGGCTTCGAGCAGCCCGGCGGCGTGCGCTCGCGCCGCACCGCGATCCGCGGTCACCACCACGCCCTTGCCGGCGGCCAGGCGGTCGTCCTTCACCACCCAGGCCGCATCGCCGGCCGGCGGGCCGAAGCGGTCCAGGGCGGCGTCCAAAAGTGCGGGGCTGTCGACGATTTCGGTGGCCGCGGTGCGCACGCCGGCCGCGGCCATGACCTCTTTGGCGAACGCCTTGGAGCCCTCGATGCGGGCGGCGTCCTTGCCGGGGCCGAAGCAGACGATGCCCGCGGACCGCAGCGCGTCGGCCACCCCGAGGACCAGCGGCACCTCGGGACCGATGACCACCAGGTCGGCGCGGACCGCTCGGGCCATGGCGACGACATCTTCCGTCGAGGTGACATCGACGTCGTGCTGCTCGGCCAGCCTGGCGGTGCCGGCGTTGCCCGGAGCGATGGCCAGCCCCGTGACCTGCGGGTCTTTGCGCAGCGCCAGCAGCAGCGCATGCTCACGGGCACCGGAACCGATCACCAGGACGCGCACGACACGTCAGACTAGCCGGGGAGCGCGCCGATGCACGAACCGCGGCCGACCAAATTTCACGCCACTGATTCGTCGAGCGACTCGATGGGCAATCGTCCGTGCTCGCAGTTGCTGTTCGTCGCCGGCACCCCGCGGCCGAGGGCCTCGATCAGCGCTTTGACTTTGATCGCCTCATCCTCGGTTGGCATTTCACCGGCTTCCAGTTGGTCCAGCAGCTCCGCGCGCAGTCCGACCCCGTTCGCCGCCTCTTTCGCCGAGAGTTTGGCGCGCAACCGGGCCACGTACAGTTGCTGGCCCAGCGTGGCCGCGGGTGCGGCCGCGGCGCGTTCCATCAGGTCGTCGTAACACCGACGAGCTTCGCTGAGCGCAACGATCACGCCGGGAGTCAGCCTGCTGCGGGCCGCGCCGTCGGTCAGCGATTTTCGGAGCTTGCGCAAGCCAGCGAGAATTACCTCGACCCGGGGCCGAAATTCGTCATCGCCAGCATCGGGCAACGCGGTGATGGCGGTGACGTACATGTGCATCGCCGCCTCCGCCATGCCGACGATGATCGGCGCTTCACCTTCGTCCGGGTTTTCCTTTGCCATCCTGCTCCTCAGCTCCCTTTGGTCCTTCTGCAGACCGGCCCCGCTCATGTGCGCCACGCACCGGGAATCAGCGGTGACGCGCCAAACACCGCGATCGAGGATATTCTGCGTTGCCGTCCCTGTACACCCATGAGTTCGGAGGGGTTCACGAAAACCCGCGCCGGAACAGCTATCCGGCGCAGGGAGCACGAACGTGCGTCAGCCGGCGGTCACGACTTTTCGCCCGAGTGCATCTTGAGCGCGGCGTCGACGTTGCCCTTCTTGTCCTCGCCGGCCCCCTTTGCCGCGGCCTTCTTGCGCTTGGCCACCACGGCGTCGACCGCGCCGTTGAGCGCCGAACCCAGCGGGAAGCCGAGATAGTGGGTGAGGAAGACGGCCATCTCCTTCAGTTCGGTCTCGGAGAGTTCGCCGTTGAGGAGCGCGGCGTTGATCTGGATCTCGGCCAGGTCGCGGTTCCCGATCGCGGTCACGGCCGTCAGCGTCATGATGCGCTTGTCGCGCATCGACAATCCCGGCCGCGTCCAGATGCTGCCGAACAGGTGATCGACGGTCAGGTCGAAGTACCCGTCGCCTTCAACGTTGGGCATCTCCCAGCCGTAGACCTCGTTCATCTTCGCGAGACCCTTGCTGCGCAGCTCGTCCATTACGCCTCTTTCTTCGTGTGCGGCACCCCGAGGCCGGCGGCCAATCGCTCGTAGGCCAACTGCGCGAGCGGTAGATCGACCGACACCGACTCGCCGAGAGCCAATGCCAGGCTCAGATCCTTCTCCCCCAGCCCCCGGGTGTGCAGGAACGGCTGGTACAGGAAGTTGTCCGGCTCGAGGTCTTTCATGTCCTCACGCACCATGATCGCCCCCGGGCCACCGGTGAGAGCGTCGGTATGACGCACCACCCGTCCGAGCGCCTGCAGATCCAGCCCGGCCGCCTCGGCGAGTTTCATGGCCTCGCACGCGGCGGCATACGAGGTGAACGTCAACATGTTGCGGGCCAACTTCATTCGGGTGCCCGCACCCGGCTCACCGGCGTGGATGACCACCGCTGCCCAGTGTTTGAACGCCGGCTTGATTCGCTCGTACACCTCGCGGTCGGCGCCCACCATGGTGGCCAGCTCGCCCTTCGCGGCGGCAGCGGCGCCGCCGCTGACCGGGGCGTCGACGATGTGGATGCCCCGGTCTTTGAGCTCGCGGGCCAGTTCGGCGGCCGTGGTGTCGCTGATGGTCGAGTGGATGGCGATGACCGTCCCGGGCTTGGCGTGCGCCGCCAGCTCGCCGACCACCTCACGGACCTGGGCGTCGTTGAGCACGGTAATGTGGATGATGTCGGCGGCGGCGACGTCGGCGACGCTGTCGGCCAGGCGGGCGCCCTTTTCGGCCAGTGGGGTCATCGCATCGGTCCGAATGTCGAAAACCGTTACCCCGCCCGGCCATTCGGTCATCTTGGTGGCCATCGGGGCGCCCATATTGCCCAGCCCGATATAGCCCAGCTTGAGCTGATCAGTCATCTGCGCCGCTCCTCCTCATCGCTACGCTCTGCATCGTCGCCGGCGGTGTCATCTGCGCCGCTCCTCCTCATCGCTTCGCTCTGCATCGTCGCCGGCGGTGTCATCTGCGCCGCTCCTCCTCATCGCTTCGCTCTGCATCGTCGCCGGCGGCTATGACCGGAAAATCTGTCCGCCGTCGACGTTGAAGATCTGCCCGGTGATCCACGACGCCTCGTCGGACAGCAGGAACAGGCACATGCCGACCAGGTCCGCCGGCGTGCCCATTCGCGACAGCGGCAGGCCCTTGACGATGTCGGCGACGATCTCTTGAGGGGTGGTGGTCCGGTTGGCCTCGGTGTCGATGGGGCCCGGCGCGATCGCGTTGATCCGGATGTTCTGACCCCCGAGTTCGGTGGCCAGCTGCTGGGTGAGTCCGTTGATCCCAACCTTGGCCAACCCGTAGAAGTTCGAGTAAAGCCATGCCGCGGTGGAGGACTGGTTGACGATCGCCCCGCCACCGCGCTTGGCCATCTTCTTGTAGACCGCGCGCGTGCACCACAACGCCCCGTCGAGGTTCACGCTCATGAACTTCTTGTAGTACTCCGGGTCGATGGTGAGCAAGAAGTCCAACTTCATGCCCCCGAAGATCGCGGCGTTGTTGACCAGGTAGTCGATGCCGCCGAATTCGGCCAGCGTGCGATCGGCCATCGCCTTGGCCGACGCCGGGTCGGACACGTCGACCGGAATACTGATCGCGGTTCCACCGTCAGCCACGATCTGCTTGGCGACCGCCTCGGCCGCCTCGGCGTTGATGTCGGCGACCACCACCGCGGCCCCCTCGCGGGCCAGCGCCTCGGCATAGGCCTGCCCGATCCCGCCCCCGGAACCGGTGACGATGCCGACTTTGTTCTCGAATCGCATGTTCGCAAGCTCCTCTAATTAACTGCTGTCGCAATGGTTTTGATTTCCAGGTACTCCTCGAAACCGGCCAGGCCCATCTCGCGTCCGTTTCCGGACTGCTTGTAACCGCCGAAGGGCGCGTCGGCCGAGTACCACACGCCGCCGTTGACATTGATCGTGCCCGCGCGGACGCGCGCGGCGACCCGGGCCGCCCGGTCGGGGTCAGCGCCGAACACGGTGCCCGACAGGCCATATGGCGAGTCGTTGGCGATGCGGACGGCGTCGTCGTCGCCGTCGTGCGGGATCACCGTCAGGACCGGGCCGAAGATCTCCTCGCGCGCGCAGCGCGCGTCGTTGCCCAGTCCCGCGATCACCGTGGGCTCGATGAAGAAGCCGACTTCGCGGTCGGCCGGCCGGCCGCCTCCGCAGGCGAACGTCCCGCCATCGGCGATCGCCGAGTCGAGGTAGCCCTGTATCCGGTCACGCTGGCGCGCCGAAATCACTGGCCCGCAGATGGTTCCGGGGTCGGTGGGGTCGCCGGCCTTGATGCCGCCCATCGTCGCGGCCGCGATGGAGACGGCCTCGTCGTACTTCGCCCGCGGCACCACCAGCCGGGTGGTGATCGCGCAGCCTTGCCCCGCGTGCATACACACCGAGAACGCGGCCACGCCGACCGCGCCGCCGAGGTCGGCATCGTCGAGGACGATGAATGCCGACTTGCCGCCCAGCTCGAGGAAGACCTTCTTGATGGTCGCCGCGCCGTCGGCCATCACGGCGCGCCCGGTCGCCGTCGACCCGGTGAACGAAATCATGTCCACCCGTGGGTCTTTCGATAGCAACGCCCCGACACCGTGGTCGTCGGAGGTGACGATGTTGATGACGCCGGGCGGAAAGTCGGTGTGCTCGGCGATGAGTTCCCCCAGCACGGCGGCGCACCAGGGGGTGTCGGGTGCCGGCTTGAGGACGACGCTGTTTCCGGCGGCCAGGGCGGGCCCGATCTTGGCGAGGTTGATCTGGTGGGGAAAGTTCCACGGGGTGATGGCGCCGACGACGCCGACGGCCTCGCGCGCGATGGTGCGCCTGGTGGGGATGCCCATCGGCGACGCCTCGCCGAGATCCTGGTTGTATTCGTAGGATTCGGCGGTGTCCGCGGCGAACGCCAGGTCGTTGACCGGGACTTCGAGCTGGGCGATGCTGGTGAGCATTCGCGGCGCCCCGACTTCGGCGATGGTCAGGTCGCGCAGCTCTTCGAGGTGCTGCTGCATCGCCTCGCGCAGTTGCCGGACGCAGCGCACCCGCAATTCGGTGTTGCGCGACCAGTCCGTCTCATCGAAGGCGCGCCGCGCGGCATCGATCGCGCGTTCCATGTCGGCGGCGTCGGCGTTGGCGGCGACACCCAGCACTTCCTCGGTCGCCGGATTGACCGTGGGAAAGGTGCCAGCGCTGCCGGCCGACATCTTGCCGTCGATGAAGAGTTCGCTCACGCCGTCGGCCAGCAAGGCCATGTCCCGCTCCTGTCTGTGCGCGGCCAACCCGCCACGCCAATCTAGTGGACAGTTGTCCGATATCGTCCGATCGAACCATAGTCTCCTGGCCAGCGGCGGTGCAAGGGCGGATCCCGTTCGACTCGAATACTCGCCCCAAAACCGCAGATTAACCACAATGTTTCCGGGACGGACTTGCTTCGCGCCGACAACATCGATTAGCTTGGACATGTGTCCAGCGATGCACTGGCGATCACCTCCGACGCCGACCGTCAGACCGGTCAGACGCCGCGCAATCGGCGTCAAGAGGAGACCTTCCGCAAGGTGTTGGCCGCCGGCATCGAAACGTTGCGCGAGAAGTCCTATGCCGACCTGACCGTGCGCGCGGTGGCGGCCCGCGCCAAGGTGGCGCCCGCCACCGCCTACACCTACTTTTCGTCGAAGAATCACCTGATCGCCGAGGTCTACCTGGACCTGGTGCGGCAGGTCCCCTACTTCACCGACGTCAACGACCCGATGCCCAGCAGGGTGGAACAGGTGCTGCGCCATCTGGCCCTGGTGGTCGCCGACGAGCCCGAAGTCAGCGCCGCCTGCACGACGGCCTTGCTCAGCGGCGGGGCGGACCCCGCGGTGCGCGCCGCCCGCGACCGCATCGGCGTGGAGATCCACCGCAGGATCACATCCGCGATGGGCCCCAACGCCGATCCCACGACCGTGTCCGCACTGGAGATGTCCTTTTTCGGCGCGCTGGTCCAGGGCGGCAGTGGCGAATTCAGCTACCGCGAGATCGCCGACCGGCTGGCCTACGTGGTGCGGCTGATCCTGACCGGCGCCAAAGACACAAGCCCCGAGACGTAAGGCAGGAACCTAAGCGATGACCGTCCACGTTGGCGACCACGAGCTGGTCCTCGATCCCTACGATTACGACTTCCACGAGGATCCGTACCCGTACTACAAGCGTCTCCGCGACGACGCCCCGCTGTATCGCAATGAAGAACTGAAGTTCTGGGCGCTGTCCCGGCACCAGGACGTGCTGCAGGGTTTCCGCAACAGCACCACGCTGTCCAACAAGTACGGCGTGTCGCTGGATCCGGCGTCGCGCGGCCCGCACGCAAGTAAGACGATGAGCTTTCTCGCGATGGACGATCCGGCCCACCTGCGGCTGCGCACGCTGGTCTCAAAAGGCTTCACGCCGCGCCGGATTCGCGAACTCGAACCCCGGGTCACCGAGATCGCCACGCAGCACCTCGACACGATGCTGGCCAAGGCTAAGTCTTCAGCGAACGGCACCGTCGACTATGTCGACGAGTTCGCGGGCAAGCTGCCCATGGACGTCATCTCCGAGTTGATGGGTGTGCCCGAGCCGGACCGAGACCAGGTCCGCGCCTGGGCCGACGGGGTGATGCACCGCGACGAGGGAGTTACCGACGTGCCGCCCGAGGCCGTCGAGGCCTCCCTCAACCTCATCGTCTACTACCAACAGATGGTGGCCGAGCGACGCGAGCAATTGACGGGCGATCTGACGTCGGCGCTGCTGGAAGCCGAGATCGACGGCGACCGGCTCACCGACGACGAGGTGCTCGGCTTCATGTTCCTCATGGTGATCGCGGGAAACGAGACCACCACCAAACTGCTTGCCAACGCCGCCTTTTGGGGTCATAAGAACCCCGATCAGCTGACCCCGGTCTACGACGATCTGTCCCGGGTGCCGCTGTGGGTCGAGGAGACCCTGCGCTACGACACCTCCAGCCAGATACTGGCCCGCACCGTGTCCGGTGAGCTCACCCTTTATGACACCACCATTCCCGACGGCGACGTCCTGCTGCTGTTGCCCGGTTCGGGCCATCGTGACGAGCGGGTGTT
Organism: Mycobacterium sp. 5-140-3-2; assembly: GCF_035666375.1. Classification (NCBI taxonomy): domain Bacteria; kingdom Bacillati; phylum Actinomycetota; class Actinomycetes; order Mycobacteriales; family Mycobacteriaceae; genus Mycobacterium; species Mycobacterium sp. 5-140-3-2. Next base: position 594,957 of record NZ_CP142025.1, on the reverse strand, counting down.
CGACAAGCCCGACGATTATGTGATCGGGCGCGAAATCGGGCCCAAGCTATTGAGTTTCGGTAGCGGCGCACACTTCTGCCTGGGCGCGCATTTGGCGCGGATGGAAGCCCGGGTGGCGCTCACCGAGTTGTTCAAGCGAATCCGCGGCTACGAAGTGGACGAGGCCAACGCCGTCCGCGTCCACTCCAGCAATGTCCGCGGATTCGCCCACCTACCAATGAGCGTGGAGGTCCGCTGAATGCCCCGCTTTGAGCCCCTGCCCGAACGCCGGCCCGCCATCGTGGCCGGAGCGTCCTCCGGTATCGGGGAGGCCACCGCCATCGAACTCGCGGCGCACGGCTTCCCGGTCGCCCTGGGCGCACGCCGGGTCGAGAAGCTCGACGACATTGTCGGCAAGATCAACGCCGAGGGCGGCGAAGCGGTCGGGTTCCACCTGGACGTCACCGACCCGAATTCGGTGAAATCCTTTGTGGCCCAGTCGGTCGACGCGCTCGGCGACATCGAGGTACTGGTCGCCGGCGCGGGCGACACCTACTTCGGCAAGCTCGCCGAGATCACCACCGACGAATTCGAGTCCCAGCTGCAGATCCATCTCGTCGGCGCCAACCGGCTGGCCGCCGCGGTGCTGCCCGGCATGCTGGAGCGGCAGCGGGGTGACTTGATCTTCGTCGGCTCCGACGTCGCCCTGCGCCAGCGACCGCACATGGGCGCCTACGGCGCCGCCAAGGCCGCCCTGGTCGCGATGGTCACCAACTTTCAGATGGAGCTCGAGGGCACCGGCGTGCGGGCCTCGATCGTGCATCCGGGCCCGACGAAGACGTCGATGGGGTGGAGCCTGCCCGCCGAAAAGATCGGTCCCGCACTGGAAGACTGGGCCAAGTGGGGCCAGGCCCGTCACGACTACTTCTTGCGCGCAGCGGATTTGGCACGCGCCATCACGTTCGTCGCCGAGACGCCGCGCGGCGGCTTCGTTGCCAACATGGAGCTTCAGCCCGAAGCCCCGCTGGCCAATAACAAAGATCGCCAGAAGCTCGCACTCGGCGAAGAGGGGATGCCAGGACAATGACCAGCACAGCTATCGTGCCCCGGGTTTCCGGTGGCGAAGAAGAGCACGGCCACCTCGAGGAATTCCGTACCGACCCAATCGGTTTGATGAAGCGGGTCCGCGACGAGTGCGGCGACGTCGGGTGGTTCCAGCTGGTGGACAAGCACGTCATCCTGCTCTCCGGCGCGGGTGCCAACGAGTTCTTCTTCCGGTCCGCCGACGAGGACCTCGACCAGGCCGCGGCGTACCCGTTCATGGCGCCGATCTTCGGCAAGGGCGTGGTGTTCGACGCAAGCCCGGAGCGGCGCAAGGAAATGCTGCACAACTCGGCGCTGCGCGGGGAGCAGATGAAGGGCCACGCCGCCACCATCGAGGCTCAAGTGAAGGGGATGATCGCCGACTGGGGCGACGAGGGCGAGATCGAGCTGCTCGACTTCTTCTCCGAGCTGACGATCTACACCTCGACGGCGTGTCTGATCGGCGTGAAATTCCGTAACCAGCTCGACCACCGGTTCGCGGAGTACTACCACGAGCTGGAACGCGGCACCGACCCGTTGTGCTACGTCGATCCGTACCTGCCGATCGACAGTTTCCGGCGCCGCGACGAGGCCCGCGTCAAACTCGTTGCGCTGGTGCAGGAGATCATGAACGAGCGGCTGGCCAACCCGCCGAAGGACAAGAGCGACCGCGACATGCTCGACGTGCTCGTGTCGATCAACGACGAGGATGGCAATCCGCGGTTCTCCGCCGACGAGGTCACCGGGATGTTCATCTCGCTCATGTTCGCCGGGCACCACACCAGTTCGGGGACCTCGGCGTGGACCCTGATCGAGTTGATCCGCCATCCCGAGGTGTACGCCGAGGTGCTGGCCGAGCTCGAGGAGCTCTACGCCGACGGCCAGGAGGTGAGTTTCCATGCGCTGCGCTCGATTCCGAAGCTGGACAACGTGGTCAAGGAGACGCTGCGGCTGCACCCACCGCTCATCATTCTGATGCGGGTGGCCCAGGGCGAGTTCGAGGTCGAGGGCTTCCCGATTCACAACGGCGACTACGTCGCGGCTTCTCCGGCGATCTCCAACCGGATTCCCGAGGACTTTCCCGACCCGGATGCGTTCAAACCGGACCGCTACAACAAGCCCGAGCAGGCCGACATCGTCAACCGGTGGACCTGGATCCCGTTCGGTGCGGGCCGGCACCGCTGCGTCGGCGCAGCGTTCGCCCAGATGCAGATCAAGGCGATCTTCTCGGTCCTGTTGCGCGAGTACGACTTCGAGATGGCGCAACCGGCGGAGAGCTATCACAACGATCACTCGAAGATGGTCGTGCAGCTCGCCCGGCCGGCCAAGGTCCGCTACCGCAAGCGCAAGGCGTAAGGAGTAAGTCCGATGGGCGGATTCCGAATCGAAGCCGATCTGGATTTGTGTCAGGGCCACGCCATGTGCGAACTGGAGGCGCCCGACTACTTCCAGGTGCCCAAGCGGGGCAAGGTCGAGATCCTCGACCCCGAGCCCCCCGAAGACGCCCGCGACGAAGTCGAACGCGCGGTCGAGATGTGCCCAACACAAGCACTACTCATCAAAGAGAAAGAAGATTGACAGTGGCGTCACGCGAAGAGCTCGAGGCATGGGTCGACCGCTGGCTGCAGGCCAACAAGGACTGCGAAAAGGCCGGTGACTGGCGCCCATTGGCGGACTTCTACACCAAAGACGCGACCTACGGGTGGAACATCGGCCCCAAAGAAGACGTGATGTGCGTCGGCGTCGACGAGATCCGCGACATCGCTTTGGGTTTGGAGATGGAAGGCCTGGAGAACTGGGTGTATGAGTACCAGAAGGTGCTCATCGACGAGAAGCAGGGCGAGATCGTCGGCTTTTGGAAGCAGATCGTCAACAAGGCCGACGGCACCCAGGGCGAGATCTACGGCATCGGCGGCAGCTGGTTCCGGCTCAACGACGACCTGTTGATCGAGTGGCAGCGCGACTTCTTCGACTTCGGACACGTCGCGTACATGTACGGCAAGCTCATCGAGTCCGGCGACCTGAGCGAGGGCATGCAGCGGCGCATCGAACGCAGCATCGCCGGCGAGAAGCTGCCCGGCTACTACCCGCTCGGCGAAGCACCGGTCCCCATCTGGTGACCGAAGCAATGGCGGCGACCCGCTGCGCCCGGCTACGCCGCGCTTGCGATCGCCGCGGGAGCCAACCAAGCATTTGATTTGTTGCACGCGCTATGCTGACGCGACGAGGGTGCCTGTGGCATCCGTCACCTAGCTGGCCGGCATGAAGGGCCGGTCAGCGCTGATCAATTCCAAAGGCGAAATGGGGTCAGGACCATCGTGAAGACAAAAGGCGCACTGATCTGGGAGTTCAACCAGCCCTGGTCCATCGAGGAAATCGAGATCGGCGACCCGCAAGCGCATGAGGTCAAGATCCAGATGGAAGCGGCGGGCATGTGCCACTCCGACCATCACCTGGTCACCGGGGGTATCCCGATGGCCGGTTTCCCGGTGCTGGGCGGTCACGAGGGCGCCGGCATCGTCACCGAGGTCGGGCCGGGCGTGGAAGACATCGCGCCGGGTGACCACGTGGTGCTGTCGTTCATCCCGTCCTGCGGGCAGTGTCCGACCTGTCAGGCCGGCATGCGCAACCTCTGCGACCTGGGAGCCGGCCTGCTGGGCGGCGCCGCGGTGTCCGACGGGACGTTCCGCATCCAGGCCCGCGGCCAGAACGTCTTCCCCATGACGCTGCTGGGTACGTTCTCCCCCTACATGGTCGTGCACCGCAGCTCGGTGGTGAAGATCGACCCGTCGGTCCCGTTCGAGGTCGCCGCGCTGGTCGGCTGCGGTGTCACCACCGGCTACGGGTCGTCGGTCCGCACCGCTGACATCCGGCCGGGCCAAGACGTCGCCATCGTCGGCGTCGGCGGGGTCGGCATGGCCGCGCTGCAGGGCGCGGTCAACGCGGGCGCGCGCTACATCTTCGCGATCGACCCGGTGGAGTGGAAGCGCGACCAGGCGCTGAAGTTCGGTGCCACCCACGTCTACCCCGACATCATGGCCGCGATGGCCGGCATGGCCGAGGTCACCTACGGCCTGATGGCCCACAAGGTCGTCGTCACCGTGGGCGAGCTGCAGGGCGCCGACGTCGACAACTACCTCAACATCACCCAAAAGGGCGGGACCTGCGTGCTGACCGCCATCGGCAGCCTGCTGGACACCAACGTCAACCTCAACCTGGCGATGCTGACCCTGATGCAGAAGAACCTGCAGGGCACCATCTTCGGTGGCGGCAACCCGCAGTACGACATCCCGCAGCTGCTGTCGATGTACAAGGCCGGCAAGCTGAACCTGGACGACATGATCACCCGCCAATACCGGCTCGAGCAGATCAACGACGGCTATCAGGACATGCTGGACGGCAAGAACATTCGCGGAGTCATCCGCTACACCGACGCCGACCGGTAAACGACCCGTCATCAGCCGCGTCTGCTGTGACCGGCTTTGTGCCACCTCATGGCGCCGGGGCGAACCGGCGCCATGGCGGTGTGCTGTCGAGCTCCCTCCTTGTGCCACAACGTAATCGGCTCACGGACGCCCATCGGGTTGACTCGTTCCGAGGCACTGGGTGCGCAAACTAGTGACAGGAGAAGAAATGACCGAAGCCGCAGCCGCGCAAGAATCCCAGGCATCCCCGGCCCTGGCCGCGTCGCAGTCCTCGTGGCGGTGCGTGCAGGCGCACGACCGGGCGGGCTGGTTGGCGCTGATGTCCGATGACGTCGTCATCGAGGACCCGATCGGCAAGTCCGTCACCAACCCCGACGGCACCGGTGTCCGTGGCAAGGAGGCCGTCGGAGCGTTCTTCGACACCAACATCGCGGCCAATCAGCTCTCCATCACCTGCGAGGAGACTTTCCCGTCGAGCTCCCCCGACGAGATCGCCCACATCTTGGTGCTCAACAGCAAGTTCGAGGGCGGCCTGACCAGCTCGGTGCGTGGGGTGTTCACCTACAAGGTCAACGACGCCGGGTTGATCACCAACATGCGTGGCTACTGGAACCTCGACATGATGCAGTTCGGCAAGGAGGACTGAGTGCCCATGGCGTCGATCTTCTCCAAGATCATCAACCGCGAACTGCCCGGCCGCTTCGTCTACGAGGACGACGACGTCGTGGCGTTCCTGACGATCGAGCCGATGACGCAGGGACACACCCTCGTCGTGCCGCGCGAAGAGATCGACAATTGGCAGGACGTCGACGGCGCGGCCTTCGCCCGGGTGATGACCGTCAGCCAGTTGATCGGCAAGGCCGTCTGCAAGGCCTTCAGGACCGAACGGTCCGGCCTGATCATCGCCGGACTGGAGGTGCCGCATCTGCATGTGCACGTCTTCCCGACCCGCAGCCTCAGCGACTTCGGCTTCGCCAACGTGGACCGCAACCCCTCACCGGAATCGCTGGACGAGGCCCAGGCCAAGATCAAGGCGGCCCTGGCTCAGTTGGCGTGAACCGCGTGCTGCGCGTGGACGTCACTGATGCGCGGCAACGTCACCCGGAAGCAGCAGCCCTCGCCCGGCGCGGTGGTCACGCTGACGACACCGCCGTGCGCCCGCACCAGCGACTCCACGATGGATAGGCCCAGGCCGGTCCCGCCGCTCGCGCGCGCCCGCGACGAGTCGGTGCGATAGAAACGCTCGAACACCCGCGACGCGTCCTGCTCGCTCATGCCGGGGCCCTTGTCCGCCACCTCGAGGACCGCGTCGTCGCCGTCGGTGCCGACCCGCACCGTCACGTCGGCGCTTTCCGGGGTGTGCTGCAAGGCGTTGGCGATCAGATTGCTCAGCACCTGCCGGATGCGCGCTTCGTCGCCGAGCACCTCCGGCGTGCCGGGGCCGTCGAGGACCTTCATGGTGATGGTTCGCCCCGGATCGATCGCCTGCGCGTCGTGCACGGCGTCGCTGGCCAGCGCCAGCAGGTCCACCCGGTTGTGCTCGAGCGGTCGTTGCACGTCGAGGCGGGCCAGCAGCAGCAGATCGTCGACCAGCAGACCCATCCGGGAGGCCTCGCTCTCGATCCGCGACAACAACATGGCGACGTCGCGGGCGGCGCCTTGGCGATACAGTTCGGCGAAACCGCGGATGGTGGTCAGCGGGGTGCGCAGCTCGTGGCTGGCGTCGGTGATGAAGCGGCGCATCCGGTCCTCGGAGCCGCGGGCCTTCTCGGCCGAGGACTCCGAGGACGCCAGCGCTTGCTGAATCTGCGCCAGCATTCCGTTGAGGGCGAGCGAGAGCCGGCCCACCTCGGTGCGCGGATCCCGTTCTGGGACACGGCGATCCAACTGGCCGGACGCGATGGCCGCGGCCGTTCGTTCGACTTCGGCCAACGGCCGCAGGCTGCGCTGGACGACGGCGAAGCTGGCGATCCCGACCAGGACCAGCACCCCCACCCCGATGGCGACCTGCAGCCAGACCAGTGAGCGGAGAGTGTGCTGGAGGTCGGACAGGTCGATCGCGACGGTCGTCAAACCCTGTGGCCCGCGCACCGATACAGCCCGCCAATGGATGTTCGAGCCATTCACCGAGGGCAGCGTCGTCGGGTTGGGACCCACGTCGTTGTTGGCCGGGAGCGCCGGTTCGGCGTTGCGGTCGTTGATGGCGGTGAAGGGGATGCCGTCCGTGCCGACGCCGCGCACGTAGAACTTCGACGGTGGCCGGCCCGGGTCGGGGCCCTCGTACGGCGGCGGTGACTGACGACGCGGGGCCAGCGCCCAGCTGTGGGATGCGTCGAGCAGCGTCTGGTCGATGCGGCTGATCTGACTGTGCCGCAGGATCGACGTCACCGCGACACCGGAAACGGCCAGGCCGCACGCGACCAGCAACAAGGTGGCGGCGACGAGCCCTATTCGGAGCGGCAATCCGCGTCGAGGCTGAGTGACCATCTACCCAATTCTTCGCTACCGTTGACGACCGCGCACGCGCTCAGCGCGGTTCCCGCAACACATAACCCACGCCGCGCAGCGTGTGCAGCAGGCGCTTCTCGCCGGTGTCGATTTTGCGCCGCAGGTACGACACGTAGGACTCGACGACGTTCACGTCGCCCCCGAAGTCGTAGCGCCATACGTGGTCGAGGATCTTCGGTTTGCTCAACACCGTGCCCGCGTTGATCACGAAGTAACGCAGCAGCGTGAATTCGGTCGGCGACAGCGACACGGGCTGACCGGCCTTCCACACCTCGTGCGTTTCTTCGTCGAGTTCGATATCGGCGAAAGTCAGTCGGGCGCTGCGTGGTTCGGCCCCGCCCTTGCCGGCGCGCCGCAGGATGACCCGCAACCGCGCGACGACCTCTTCGAGGCTGAACGGCTTCGTCACATAGTCGTCGCCCCCCAGCGTCAGGCCGGCGATCTTGTCCTGCAAGGAATCCCGCGCCGTCAAAAACAGCGCGGGGGCGTCGATGCCGTCGGCCCGCAACCGTCGCAACACCCCGAACCCGTCCATGCCGGGCATCATCACGTCGAGGATGACGGCATCGGGACGGGCTTCGCGCGCCCGGTCCAGCGCCTGGGCGCCATTGGTTGCCGTGTAGACCTCGAAGCCCTGGAACTTCAAGCTGACCGAGAGCAGTTCGACGATGTTGGCCTCGTCGTCGACCACGAGGACGCGGGCCTCCGGTTTGGTGTCGCTGGGAGTTGGCGATGTCATCAGGTGCTGCTGTCCCTTACTTGAAGTTACCTATGGAAAAATTGTGTGATTCCTGAAAGCTCAGTGTCAACCGTCTGTTAGTAGTCTGCCAGGCATCGGCGCGTTGCCTTGAGACGGATCGGCCTTTTCGCAGGCCGCGCCGTGCATAGACTCGAAGAATGAACCTCGCCAAAAGCATCGTGTCGGCGGCGACCGCTCCCGCGCGGGTCGGTCTGGCCGCGGCGGATGCGGGTCTGGGCGTGGCAAGCGCGGCCGTTGGCGTGGCGAAGCGGGCTTTGGGCGAGAACGGGTCCGCCGGCACCAACCCGATGACGTCGATGCTGGGTCTCGACGACGCGCTCGTGCGCGCCAACCGGCTGGCCAGGCTGCTCGACGACGACGCCCCGCTGGGTCGGGCGGTGGCCCCGGACGGGCCGCTCGATCGGTTGCTCCGCCCGGGTGGGGTCGTCGACATGCTGACCTCGGAGGGCGGCCTGCTCGACCGGCTGACCGCCGAGGGCGGCGCCTTGCAGCGCACGCTGCAGCCGGGCGGGCTTGCCGATCAGCTGGTCGCCGAGGACGGATTGATCGAACGCCTGCTGGCCGAGGACGGGCTGGCCGACCGCCTGCTCAGCGAAGGCGGCCTGGTCGACAAGCTGACCGCCAAACACGGGCCGCTGGACCAGCTCGCCGACGTCGCCGACACCCTGGCGCGGCTCACCCCGGGGATGGAGGCGCTCGAGCCCGCCATCGCCACCCTGCAAGACGCCGTCATCGCGCTCACCATGGTGGTCAACCCGCTGAGCAACATCGCGGATCGGATCCCGCTGCCGGGGCGCCGGCGGCCCTCGTCACGGGCGGTGCGCTCGGCGCGCGTGATCGACACCGACCAGTGACCGGTTAGGCCTTTACGCCGTAAGTGTCGGCGGTGTGATTGTTGGCATGCGTTGGTGCAGAACACCTTTCGCCGACGGCCGTCGAAATCGACTCCGCACCTGCGACAAACCGTGGACATAAGGCGACGCTATCGGTGAGTACCGACAGGAATGGAGCCGCGTGAGAGACTCGAACTCTCGACATCCGCTTTACAAGAGCGACGCTCTACCAACTGAGCTAACGCGGCCTGGGTGGCTCGACAAGCCACGACGATTCTACGGCAGGGGTGATGCCGTCCGAGCTACGCGTCGACTCGAGCCGGCGGAGGTGCGGGTGTAGGGCGGGAGCCCGCGAAACGGAGCGCTTTGGTAAGCGCTCAATCCTGCGTTGGCGCGCTCAACACGCCCTGCCATCGCCGTGGTCGTCGTCCTCCTCGTCGCCCCAGTAGGCCCATTCGGGAAGCGGCGTGTTGGGCATGGCGCCCAAAGCGGATGCCTCATACCCGGGTTGACCACCGGGTCCCTTCCACCGCGGATCCAGTCTGTTCGCGCGTGAACGTCTGACCCCGCGGGTGATCACAGCGACGGTGCCTCCGACGACGAAGGCGATCAGGGCGACTTTCAGAACCAGAAATAGCAGGGTCACGGTTGCATGCGCTCCACACTGCGTTGAGGTAACACCCTGCAGGGCAACGGGTCTCGATCCGACGCGGGATGGCGTCCCGTCCGGCTCACGGGTGGCCCGGAAGGTTGTCCAGATCTCCCTGGATGTCCCGCAGTTTTCCTTCGATGGCCTGCAAATCGGAGAGGGCATCCTGATAGGACGGCTGCATCTCGTTTGAGGCAGAGGGTAGGGACTGGGGGCAGTACGCGACGATGGCGCCCGCGGTGACATGGGTGCTTTGATCGGCGTCCCAGATCGACGATCGCTGCACGAACCCGACCGCGTCGGAAAAGTTGTGTTGGTGCGCCAGGAAGTCGCAGACGGCGTGCCCCTGGGCCATCACGTAATCCTGGCTGGGAATCGGCACGCCTTCGTGCTTCAACGCGGCGATGAACGCCGTGTCGGCTACGCCAATCCGCGGGGCGGGTGCGGGGGGAGCCATGCGAGCGGGTGGCGACGCGACCGGTCGACTGGGTGACGACGCGGCCGGCGGCGGGGCTTCCGTCGACTGCGCCGATGAATCTTGGTGGCGGACGGCGAATATGGCGATCGCGGCGGCGGCGATCGCCACCAGTGACAGCGGCAACGCCGCCACCAGGCCCAGCCGGCGCAGCACGCCGCTGGGCCTCAGGAGCGTGACCGTGTCGTGCCGGCGCCGGGCGGCGGCGACCGCCGGGGTTTCGGGGGCGCTGGGCGCGTTCACGAGCGTCGCCCCGGTGCTGTGGGCCAGGAGCTCGTCGAGCAGTTCGTCGACCTCTTGGGACGACGGCTGGCCACCCTGCTCGCGGATCGATCGTCGCCCAAGGGCGATGCGCCGCAGTTCTGAGTCGATCGTCTCGCGGTCGCGCATATCAACCAGTTTGAGCCTTCATCGGCATTGATGTCACGCGCTCGGATGCGACAGACTCGCTGTGAGGCGAACCAGCCGGAGCCGTGGGGGATCGAGGCGATGGACGGATGTGATCACTGTGGGCCGTAACCGACGCGCCGCGCCGCTCGTCCTCGCCGCGATCATGGTCGCGCTCGCCGGTTGTTCGGCGTCGCATCCCAAAAATGCCTCCCCGGCGGCCACGACGACGTCCGCCACCGCGGCGCCGACCCGGGTGGTGCCCGTGGATTCCGGGACGCCCGGCGGCGCGCAGCCGCCGCTGGCGGCGGATCCCGTGCAGCTGGCCGACGACCTCGTCGCCGACGAGCGCGCCCTGCGCGACCCGGGGACCGCGGAGCCGACGCTGACGGCGGCGGCACACCGCGAGCAGGCGGCCTACCGGGCCATCGCACGCCATCCCGAATGGGACGCGACGACGCGCCCGCGCATCCCGGCAGAGCTGGCCGAGGTGTACGACCGCAACGTCGACGCCCGTCGGCAACTCATCGCGCTGACCCCGGTGCGAGACACCCTGCCGGCGTGGCGCATCGAGCCGCCGGCCCCGGCCGACGAGCTGCTCAGCGACTACCACCAGGCGGAGTCCGAATCCGGCGTCGGCTGGAACTACCTGGCCGCAATCAACTTCATCGAGACCCGTTTCGGCAGCATCGTGGGCGCGAGCACCGCCGGGGCACAGGGCCCCATGCAGTTCTTGCCGTCGACGTTCGCCGGTTACGGACAGGGCGGCGATATCCACTCCCCGCGCGACAGCATCCTGGCGGCGGGCCGCTACCTGGCCGCCAACGGCTTTGCCAACGATCGGGATCGCGCCATCTACGGCTACAACCACGCCGGCGAATACGTGCGCGCGGTCGACCAATACGCGGCGCTGATCGCGGCCGATCCGGCCACGTTCACCGCGTACTACCGGTGGGACGTCTATTGCCGCACCACCGCGGGCGACGTCGTGCTGCCCATCGGCTACGACGCGTCGTCACCGATCCCGGCCGCGGACTACGTGGCGGCCCACCCGCAGTAATACGCGCTCAGTACAGGGGCACCCAGACACCGAAGAACCAGTAACCCCAACCGCCGTACTGCCAGTTGAAGACCGGGACGACGGTAAAGGTGTTGTAGTTGAACGGTCCGAAGTCCGCCCGGGCCACCAGCACGTCACGCGGCGGTCCGGCCCACGGCCGGTTCCACCCACCCGGAGGCGGCGGACCGTTCCAGCCCCCCGGGGGCGGCGGGCCCACCCAGTGCGGCGGAGGGTGGCCCGGCGCCGGGCCGTCGTTCCAGCCGTAGTTGTGCGGGCGCGGCGGCGGGGGTGCCCCGTGGCCCACGACGCTGAAGCCGGTGTCGAGACCCACCGGCCCGCCGATCTCGGCGTTGCCGCTGGCATACACCCCGCGCGGCGGAATGTACGGCGGGTGCGGCGGCTGCGTGCTCGGGGGGTTGAGCGAGGCGTACCGCTGCCGCTCGTTCCCCGGCGGATTCTGCGTGTTCGCCGGGGCGTTGGTCTGCCCGCCCTGCGGCGGGTTCTGACCGGGCTCATTCGGCGGGGTGTTCTGCCCCGGCTGCGGCGGGTATTGACCGCGCTCATTCGGCTGCGGGCCGTTCTGCCCGCCCTGCGGCGGGCCGTTCTGGCCGCCCTGCGCCGGCGGACCGTTCTGGCCACCCTGCGCCGGCGGACCGTTCTGCCCGCCCTGCGCCGGCGGACCGTTCTGCCCGCCCTGCGCCGGCGGACCATTCTGCCCACCCTGCGCCGGCGGACCATTCTGCCCACCCTGCGCTGGCGGACCGTTCTGGCCACCCTGCGGCGGGGTGTTCCCCCCGCCCTGCTGACCGCCGTGGCCGCCGGGCTGTCCACCCGGGCCGCCCGGCGCGCCGCCCGGGCCGCCGGGGTTGCCGCCCCCGCCGCCGCCACCACCGCCACCGCCGTGGCAGCCCGGGCAGGGCGGAGGCGGGTCAAGTGGCGCGGAGTAGGCCGTCCCAGCGTTCAGGGTGGCCATGGAGATGCTCAGGCCGGCGGCCACCGCGGCAGCGCCGACGACACGTTTCATAGACATAGCTGCGTTCCCCTCGGGTGTCGATGGCCTGCGCTACGGGCAGGTGACGTCCAACTCGAATGACTTGGTTACCTGCTGCGGTTGCTGCGGGTTGCTCATGTCGACACCCGTAGCGGTGCCCTTGATCGCCCACGTCTTGCCGTTGACCGCGGCCCCGGCACTGCCGCCCTGGTTGGGCGCGGCGTCGGAGAAACCGAGCGCGACCCCGTTTACAGTGCCCAGCCCGACCGAATGGACCAGGGGCGGATTGCCATTGCTGACCACGGCGCCGAGCCCGGCGGTGGGGTCGCCGATGCCGATGTTGGTGTTGTCCCCCGCGGCGGTGCAGGTGACCTGCCCGCTGACGTTCTGGTTCTGGCCGTCGACGATCACCAGCGGACCTGCCGCACCCGCCGGCGAAGACGAGCCGGACGGCGACGTACCGGACTTGTTGCTCGAACACCCCGCGCCGGCCGCGATCACCAGGGCCACACCGGCAACGCCGGCTACGATCCCACGCTTCACTACTGCTTCCCCTTCGTGTCGCCGGTTCCGCTGCTTCACCATGGCGTCGGTACCCGGTACGTCAGAATTGCAAACGCTACGACACTCACGGGAGAACGCGCAGGCCCCACCTGTCCAGCAGCGGATTGATCAGCATGAAATAGGTCGTGTAGTCGTCACCGTCGGGCGAGGACATCAACAGACCGACGGCGCTCACGGTGCCGTCGGGGTTCATCACGAAGCCGGGACTGCCGCTGTCGCCGTCCAGGCTGAACACGCTTGCTTCGACCACGTCACCGTCGATGCCTTTGATGGCGCCGCACGTCTCACCCGTCACCGCACCGATCTTGCAGAACGGCATGCCGGGTTGAATCTGCGCGTGGCTCAACACATCCCGAACCTGATACCTGCCGGCTATGTCGCCCACCGGCATGCCGATGCTCGGCTCGAGGCGGATGATCGCGGCGTCGCGCTTGGCCCCTTCATGCTCGCTGGCCGAGATCTTGCCGAGCGGAGCATCGTTGCCGTACGTCCACTCCGCGCCATCGTGCGAGTCGCAGTGCCCGCTGGTCATCAGGTAGTAGCTGCCGTCGGCGCCCTGTGCCGCGAAACCCGCTGTGCACCTGCCGGATTCATGATCGACTCCCATGCCCGGTGCCGGGGGCGGCGACGGCAGGGCCGGCGGCGGCGCCGCCGCAGCGGTTTTCGCCAGCGTCGTCGCGGCCACCAGCACGGCCCCAACGAGTCCCAGCCCCCGCAACCACGGCATGTTCACGCCGTCCCCCTCCGTTTGTGCCGGGCAGATAGTAGCAGCGCCACTCGCCTCGAATGCGCTGGCGGCCAGCCGGTTCCGCGCGGCCGGTTCATCCGGCGTCGACGTGCCGGGCAAGGAAGTCCAGCACGGCGCCGGCGAAGATGTCGTTGCGATCACCGGCGACCATGTGTCCCGCGCCGCGGACATCGGTGAATTCGACTTGGGGAAAACGCGCCAGGAATTCGTCGGCGCGCTCCTGGCTGACGAGGTCGCTCATCTGCCCGCGCACCAGGAGCATCGGCACCCCGCCGCGCAGGATAGCCTCCACGGCCGCGTACATCCGATCGGGGTCGGTGACCTCGAACGGCGGGAATGCGGCTGTGCCGCTGATGAATTGCGGATCCCAGTGCCAATACCAGCGGTCGCCGCGGCGACGCAGGTTGGTGGTCAGGCCGTCCAGATCGGTCGGTCGCGGCCGATGCGGGTTGTACTCGGCGATTGCGTCGGCGACTTCGTCCAGTGAGCCGAACCCCGATTCCACCCGCTCGGCCATGAAGGCATGGATCCGGTTCGCCCCGGACTGGTCCATGTTCGGGACAATGTCGACCAACACGACCGCGCTCGCGATGCCCGGGGACAGCTCCCCGGCGAGCAGCATCGACGTGAACCCGCCCAGCGAGGCACCGACCAGGACCGGTCGCGGAGGCAGCGTGCGCAGCACCTCTTGGACGTCGCCGGCGAAACTCACGACGCGATAGTCGCCGTCGTCCGACCAGTCCGATTCGCCGTGGCCGCGCAGGTCGACGGTGACGGCCTGCCACCCCCGCGCGGCGACCGCGGCAGCGGCCTTGCCCCACGAACGGCGCGTCTGACCGCCGCCATGCAGGAACACCACCGCGCGCGCATGAGGATCCCCGAGTCGGTCGGCGACGATCTGGACCCCACCGCGACCCCGGATCGTAAACGGTTCAGCTGCCGTGGGCACTAGGTGATACTAAGGCGCCCCCAACCGGCGCCCGCGTTCGCTTGACGCCAATGGTGTGCAGCGGCGTCAATTTAGAGGGCGGGCGGCGCCGCAGCGACGGGCCGAAGCGAAGGAGAAGGCATGCATCTCGACGAGTACATGTCGCTGGATGCGACCTCCTTGGCCGAGCTGGTCGAGCGCAAGCAGGTCACCCCGGCCGAACTACTCGCGTTGGCACGAGAACGATCGGACGCGGTGAACCCGCACTTGAACGCCATCGTCCGTCGCCTCGACGGTGTCGCCGACGCCCGGGCCGCCGCTCCGGGTCTGAAGGGCCCGTTCGCCGGTGTTCCCTTCCTGCTCAAAGACCTCGGCCAGGAGTACCGCGGCTTTCCCACGTCGTGCGGGTCGCGCTCGCTGGCCAATGAGGTGGCCGACCGGCACGCGCTGATCACGCAGCGGTTTCTGGACGCGGGCCTGGTGATTTTCGGGATGACCAATACGCCCGAATTCGGCGCCAAGGGTGTCACGGAACCCGACTATTGGGGCCCGGCCCGCAACCCGTGGAACATCCGGCACACGCCAGGCGGCTCGTCGGGCGGATCCGGTGCGGCGGTGGCCGCCGGCATCGTTCCGGCCGCCGGGGCCAACGACGGTGGCGGGTCGATCCGAATCCCCGCCGCCTGCAACGGACTCGTCGGCCTCAAGCCCAGCCGGGGCTTGGCTCCCTACGGCCCGCAGACCGGCGAGATGCTGTTGGGGATGGCGACCCAGGGGGTGGTGTCGCGCACCGTGCGCGACAGTGCCGCGCTCTACGACGCGATCGTCGGGCACCATCCGGGTTCCGCTTACCGAGTTGCGTTGCCCGACAAGCCATTCAGCGAGCTCGTGAAACGTCGTCCGGAGCGGTTGAAAATCGGGTACTCGGCGCGCTCGGCGATCAACCCGCGGCCCAGCGCCGAGGCCGTCGCCGCGGTCGAGAAGACGGCGGTGCTACTGGGCGAATTGGGCCATCAGGTCGACGAGGTCGCGCCGCCGTACGATGACGCCGCACTGGGCCGTGACTTCCTGACCATCTGGTTCGCACAGCTTCACCACCAGGTCGCCGACATCAAGCAGCGAACCGGCGCCCGCGACAGCGACTTTGAGGCCGACACGTTGGCCGTCAGCGAACTCGGCCGATCCGGTGGTGTCCTGGCGGTCATGTCCGCGCTGGAAAACAGGAACAACTACATCCAGTCCCTGGCCGAGTTTCACGGCGCCTACGACTACTTCCTGACCCCCACTTTGGCGACCCCGCCCCTGGAGGTTGGCGCCACCGCGACGTCGGCGGTGTTGCAGCGCGCGGCCCGAGTGATCAGCAGGCTACGCGCGGGAAAACTCATGGGGCTCAGCGGAATTCTCGACGACCTCATCCAGGAGAGCCTGGGCTGGGTGCCCTACACGCAGCTGGCCAACCTCACCGGGCGCCCGGCGATCAGCGTCCCACTGGATTGGACGCAGAACGGCCTTCCGCTCGGTGTTCAGTTCGTGGGGAAGCTGGGCGCCGACGGCGAGCTCCTCCAGTTGGCCGCCCAACTCGAAGAGGCGAACCCATGGGCTCACCGATACCCGGCCCCGGGCACGAATTAGCCGCCGCCGTCAGTCGTTTCAGCTGGCGGCTCGGTGCCCTGCTTGCCGCGCTGGCCCCGCCACAACCCGGCAAACCGACGGGCGATGTCACCCAGCCGGCCCCCCGCATGTTGGGAAGCTTTGATGCGGCCCAAGGTTTCCCGGCCTTCCTTCGCGTAGTCCTTGACCGATTCGTCGCCTTCCTCGGCGCGCATGTCTGACCTCCGATCCTGCTCGGTCGCGTTTGTCATTCCGGAGTTTGACGCTCGGGCGGTTCCGATGGCGTCAAGCGCTCCGGCGGTTCGGTTGGCGTGAGCCGTTCGGGCGGTTCGGTGGGCGTGAGCCGCTCCGGCGTCTCGCCCGGTGTCCCCGGCTCGGGTGGCTCTGAATCGCCTGGCCGCTTCGCCGAAGGCGGCCTGAGGTCCGTATCGCCCATGCTCAGTCCTTCGATCGGCTCAAACCCGCGTACCCGCCGCACCGGGGCCTCCAAACGCTGCCGGGCTGGAAAAACGCCCCGCTGCGCACCGGGTGCCGGGGGCGGCCCGGCCGCTTACACTCCAACCGTGGTAGATCTGGCGCAAACGAGGTCGGCAGTGAAGAAAGTCCCGCTCGGCATCGGAATCGCCGTCCTCGTGTTGCTCGCCGTCTTCGCGATACCGATCAAGCAACGGTGCGGGGCGCCGGGCTACCCGTGCGCGTCGACGCTGGACAACGAGGGCAACACCCACTACTACTACGAGGTCGAACCGGCGGGCGTCTACCTCGCTGAAATCGTCACGGGCTCCAACATCACGCTCTTTTACTCCTCGGGCGAGGACCTGGTCAAAGCCCGATAGCACTGCAGGGAGACGACATGCGCATCGGCGCAACTGCCCGGATCACGGCGGCCGTCGGGGTGCTCGCAGCGGCCATGCTGCACCCAAACGCGCCGGCACTCGCCGCCGTGGGCCAACGCCCCTGTAGCGCAAATGCGTTGTGCGCCAACGCCCCCGCGGCCGACGGCGGTGACCAGGCCGCCGCCGAGCGTGCGATCATCGACGGCTACTCAAGAAGCAGGTCGGATGCACGCCGACCATGCCGCCCCACCCGGTGTCCATCGCGTGGGATCCGCCGGGCTTCACGCCGGGGGTCGGCGGCTCTGGCCTCATCCACGATGCCAACTCGGCGCTGGGCGGCCAATACCGCGCCGACTACGTCGACGGTCGATGGCGCATCGAGTACCTGTACTGCTGACGGCGACGGTTTGCTGCCGGTCCCGGGCGGTCGGTGCGGTGCCGGGTATCCGTGCGGTCACAAGTTCGGCTCGATCCGTCTCGCGTACGAGACCGGGCGGGGGTCATCCGGGGCGCACACCGGGACCGCCCGACCAAAACAGGCAGGTAGATCGGCGATCGCGGCCGCGAATCGCGCCGAGCGGGCCCGCTGATTCCGGTGACGGCGGCCGCCGGCGGGCGCTCTCGATTGGGGCCTTCACAGCTGGCTAACGCATACTTGTCACCATGCTCGAAGCGACATCGCCGCTAATCGCCGTTGCGGGGCCCGGTGATGCGCTGGGTGCGGGCAGAGGTTTGTGATGGCCCGCTCGGGCGGCGCCCATCGCCGTCATCGAGCCGTCCGTCAGCCCTCTCGATTCCGCAAAGGGCTGACGCGCACCCTGGGTGCGCTGGTTTCCGTGGCGGCGGTCGGGCTGACCGGCGCCGGGTACTACGTGGCGCACGGCGCGCTGGGCGGCATCACCGTTTCCAACGCCCTGCAGCCCGACGATCCGCGGTCCAGCGGCGACAACATGAACATCCTGCTGATCGGCCTGGACTCGCGCAAAGATCAGGACGGCAACGACCTGCCGTATTCGATCCTCAAGCACCTGCACGCGGGTGATTCCGATGACGGCGGCTACAACACCAACACGCTGATCCTCGTGCACGTCAGCGCCGACAACAAAGTGGTCGCGTTCTCGATCCCGCGCGACGACTGGGTGCCGTTCACCGGGGTCCCGGGATACAACCACATCAAGATCAAAGAGGCCTACGGGCTGACCAAGCAGTACGTCGCGCAAAAGCTGGCCAACCAGGGGACGAGCAGTCAGAAGGAGCTCGAGACCAAGGGCCGCGAGGCCGGGCGGGCGGCGACCCTGCGCGCGGTGCGCAGCCTGACCGGGGTGCCGATCGACTATTTCGCCGAGGTCAACCTGGCAGGTTTCTACGATCTGGCGCAGACGCTGGGTGGCGTCGAGGTGTGCCTGAACCACGCCGTCTACGACTCGTATTCCGGCGCCGACTTCCCGGCCGGGCGCCAGCGACTGGACGCGTCCGAGGCGCTGTCGTTCGTCCGGCAGCGGCACGGCCTGGAGAACGGCGACCTGGACCGCACCCATCGGCAGCAGGCGTTCATCTCGTCGGTCATGCAGGAGCTGCAGGCCGCGGGCACCTTCACCAACATCGACAAGCTCAAGAACCTGATGGCGGTGGCGCGCAAGGACGTGGTGCTCTCCTCCGGCTGGAATGACGACATGATCCAACGGCTCGGCGGGCTCGCCGGGGGCAACCTGGAATTCCGGACGCTACCGGTGGTGCGCTACGACAACATCGATGGCCAGGACGTCAACATCGTCGACCCGGCCGCGATCAAGGCCGAGGTGGCGGCGGCGATCGGCACCGACGCACCGACCACCGCGCCCACCACCACGGCCGTAAAGCCCGACCCGTCCACCGTCGTCGACGTGGTCAACTCGGGCAGCATGAGCGGGCTCGCCACCGAGGTATCACGCGCGCTGAAGAAGAAGGGCTACACCCCGGGCCAGGTCCGCGACCGCGAGTCCGGCGAGCCGACCACCAGCTCGATCGCGTACGGCGCCGGCGCGCAGAGCGATGCGCGCAACCTGGCCACCATGCTGGGCCTCGACGCTCCCAGCCAGCCCAGCCCCGGCGTCCAGCCCGGCCACATCCGGGTGACGGTGGACACCAACTTCTCGATTCCCACACCGGACGAGACCCAGATGGACGACGTCACGAGCACCAGCACCACCACGTCGACCAAGGCCAAGACCTACTACTACAACGGCACCACCACGACGTACCCGACGCCCGATCAGGGGAAGCCGATCGACGGCGGCGGCGTGCCCTGCGTCAACTAGGCCGCCATCAGCTGTGCGTGCCGCCGTCCATGCGGATCTCGGTGCCCGTGATCCAGGCGCCATCGTCGGATACCAGCATGGCGACCACCCCGGCGACCGCTTCGGGTCCGGCCATTCCCGTACCGCTGGACTCCGTCGTGGTCGGCAGGACCGGCATGAGCCGCGAGAACAGCGCCCAGTCGGCGTCCGGCGGGATGTATCCGCCGGTGGCATCGGTGATCCCGGACTTGATGCTGCCCGGCGCGACGCACGCCGCGCGCAGGCCCTGCTTGGCGTATTCCAGCGCCAGCGAGTGGGTGAAGGCCTGGATGCCGCCCTTGCTCGCGGCGTAGGCGGCCATGTAGGGATGGGCGAACGAGGCCGACGTGGAGCTGAAGTTCACGATCGCGCTGCGCGGGTTCGCCAACAAGGCCGGTAGCGCCTCGCGCACCACCAGAAACGTTCCGGTCAGGTTGACGCCGACGATTCGGTTCCAGAGTTCGAGGGTGGTGTCGTGGGTGTGCGCGGCCCGCAGGATGCCCGCCGCGTTGACCAGCGAGTCAAGCCCACCCAGCCGCTCGACGGCCAGGCGCACCCCGTCGACCACCGAATCCTCGCTGCCGACATCCATCGGCACGATGCTCAGCCGGTCGGCGATGCCGGCCTCTTGTGCCCGCGCACGCGTGGTGTCCAGGCCCTCAGCCGCGACGTCGGAGGCCGCGACGGCGGCGCCCTCGTCGAGCAGGCGCAGCGCGGTCGCCTGCCCGATCCCCGACGCGGCGCCGGTCACCAGGATCCGCTTGCCCTCGAGACGCTTCATCGCTTCTCCCGTTCACTAGGCGCGGCGACGGGTCAGGGTGCCACGACCCCGCGCAGCGCTTCCTCGCCGTACATCTGCACCATCATCGAGGAGTAATCCGGGCCGCGGCGCAGAATGTGTCCCCCGTCGACGTTGATGCACTGGCCGGTGATCCAGGCCGCCGCGTCGCTGAGCAGGAACATGGCCAGGTTGGCCACGTCCTCGACCTCACCGACCCGCGGCAGCGGAGTGCACAGCGCGTAGTCGCCGCTGATCTCGGGTGACTGGATCACGCTCGCGTCGACCAGATCGGTGCGGATCAGGCCCGGCCGGATGCTGTTGACCCGCACCCAGGACGGGCCGAGTTCGTCGGCGGCCAGCATCATCATGTGGTCGATCGCCGACTTGGTGACCCCGTACGGCCCGAACCACCGGTGGGTGTTGCTGGCCGCGATCGACGAGATCCCGATGAACGAGCCGCCCCCGCCGCGGACAAGCTCGCGCCCCACATGCTTGAGCACGTACATGGTGCCGTTGACGTTGAGGTCGACGGTGTTTCGCCACGCCTCCGAGTCGGTGTGGGTGATCGGCCCCACGGTCAACGAGCCACCCGCGCAATGCACCGCGCCGTGCAACCGGCCGTGCCAGGCCGTCGCGGCGTCGACCGCGCGGGCCACCTCGTCCTCGTTCGTGACGTCGGCGGGCTCATAACGAATCGAGCCCTCGCCGGGCAGGGCTTCGATCTCCTTGACGGCCCCAGCGAGTCGATCGGCGTTGCGGCCGACGATCATGACCGAGGCGCCGGCCGCGACCAGCCCGGCGGCCACGCCTTTGCCGATCCCGCTACCCCCGCCGGTGATCAGGTATGTCCGGTCTTGGAAAGAAAGCTGCACGCGAGGCCCTTTCAAACTGGAACAGGTTCTAGCTATAGAAGCATGTGCCCTCGGGGGGAATATCGCTACCCCCGGTCTCGTTAGGTCCTCGGCTGCGCGGCGCTACGGCGTATCGCGGCGCGCCACCTTCGTCGGCTTCGCGTCCCGCCAATCCTCGACGTGCGGAGGCTGGCCGACCGGCCACCGGTTCTCGTTGAACGCCGCCCAATGCGCATGCCCCAGCAGGTGCACGTGGAAGGCGTGCCGCAGCGCCTCGGTGTAACCCATCGCGTCGGAGGCGGCGTTGACCGAATCCTTGATGAGCAGCGACGCCATCGTGGGCCGCTCGGCGATGCGTCGCGCGAATTCGAGTGTCTTTTCCTCTAATTCGTCGACAGCGAAAACCTTGGACACCATGCCCAGCCGGTGCGCCTCGTCCGCGTCGATCGAATCACCGGTCAGTAGCAGTTCTTTGGCCTTACGCGGACCGAATTCCCAAGGGTGAGCGTAATATTCGACACCCGGCATGCCCAACCGGACCGCGACGACGTCGCTGAACTTCGCGTTGTCGGCGGCGACGATCAGGTCGCAGGCCCAGATCAACATCAGCCCGGCCGAGATCGCGTTGCCCTGCACCTGGGCGATCGTGATCTTGCGCAAATCGCGCCAGCGGCAGGTGTTTTCGAAAAAGTAGTGCCATTCCTGGTGGTACAGCTTCTCCATGATCGGCTCGAGCGTGGCCCCGCGCGAGCGGAAGCTCGGATGCTGCCCGGGCCCCGGTGCGCGCTCGGCCAGTGCCTGCTCGGAACCCAGGTCGTGGCCGGCGGAAAAGTTCCTGCCGCGCGCCGCCAGGATCACCACGCGAACGGTGTCGTCGGCCTCGGCGCGGCCGAAGGCCTCGTCGAGCTGGACCAGCAGGCCGCGGCTTTGCGCATTGTGGGCCTCGGGCCGGTTGAGCCAGATCCGCGCGATGCGGCCCTCGTCGAGGGTTTCGTAGGCCACGAGCTCCGGGGTGTTGGCGTCGGCCGCCCCGGTGTCGGCTTGCTCGGAGACTGTCATTCCGCCCACCTCGTTCGTCGTTGATTTGGCCTTGTTTACAGATTACGGCCAGTGTGTAACCGGGCCGCGTCGGGGGGACGCGCCGCGAGCCCTTGATCGGCGGCACGCCCCGGCCGGTCGTGTCTTCGCGAGCGGCGCGACGAGTCCCTGCAAACCAGCCATAAATACGCCCGACGCCCGTTAGCTGGTGAGACGGGCTGCGGCCGATCACGCGCGTCGCCTACAGTTAAGTCATGCCTACGAAATCTGATCCTGGCGAAATCGGCGACGTCGAGCCGGTGGCGGACAGCACTGCGAGCCAGGCCAGGCGGGTCGTCGCGGCGTACGCCAACGACGCCGACGAATGCCGGGTCTTCCTGTCCATGCTCGGTATTGGGCCGGCGAAACTCGACGCGTAAATGGCTCCCGGGGGAGGGCGAGGCTCCAAGGCGGCCAAATTCGGGGATTCCGACTTCGTCGTCGTCGCCAACCGGTTGCCGGTAGATCGGGAGCTGCTTCCCGACGGCAGCACGGCCTGGAAGCGCAGCCCCGGGGGACTGGTCACCGCCCTGGAGCCGCTACTGCGCCGTCGGCGCGGCGCGTGGGTCGGCTGGCCCGGTGTGGTCGACGAGGACGTCGACCACGAAGACGAGCCGATCGTCCAGGAGGACCTGGAACTGCGGCCGGTCAAGCTGAGTGCGGACGACGTCGCCGAGTATTACGAGGGCTTCTCGAACGCCACGCTGTGGCCGCTGTATCACGATGTCATCGTCAAGCCGCTGTACCACCGCGAATGGTGGGACCGCTACGTCGTCGTCAACCGCCGCTTCGCCGAAGCCACCTCGCGTGCCGCCGCGCGGGGCGCGACCGTATGGGTGCAGGACTATCAGCTGCAACTGGTCCCGGCGATGCTGCGCGAGATGCGGCCCGACCTGACCATCGGCTTCTTCCTGCACATCCCCTTCCCGCCGGTGGAGCTGTTCATGCAGATGCCGTGGCGGACCGAGATCGTCGAGGGCCTGCTGGGCGCCGACCTCGTCGGATTCCACCTGCCCGGCGGCGCGCAGAATTTCCTGTTCCTTTCCCGGCGGCTGATCGGAGCCAACACCACGCGCGGGGCGGTCGGGGTGCGGTCGCGGTACGGCGAGGTGGAGCTGGAATCCCGCGTCGTCCGGGTCGGCGCCTTCCCCATCTCCATCGATTCCAGTGCCCTCGACCAAACGGCCCGGCACCGCGATATCAGGCGCCGCGCCAAGGAGATTCGGGCCGAGCTCGGCAACCCCCGCAAAGTGCTGCTCGGCGTCGACCGGCTCGACTACACCAAGGGCATCGACGTTCGGCTGAAAGCCTTTTCGGAGCTGCTCGCCGAGGGCCGCGCCAAACGCGACGACACGGTGCTGATCCAGCTGGCGACGCCCAGCCGCGAGCGGGTGGACAGTTACCAGCAGCTGCGCAACGACATCGAACGCCAGGTCGGCCACATCAACGGCGAATACGGCGAAGTCGGGCATCCGATGGTGCACTACCTGCATCGGCCGGTCCCCCGCGACGAACTCATCGCGTTCTTCGTGGCCGCCGACGTCATGCTGGTCACCCCGCTGCGCGACGGGATGAACCTGGTCGCCAAGGAGTACGTCGCCTGCCGCAGCGATCTCGGCGGCGCGCTCGTGCTGTCCGAATTCACCGGCGCCGCCGCCGAACTGCGCCAGGCGTACCTGGTCAACCCGCACGACCTCGAGGGGGTCAAGGACGCCATCGAGGCCGCCCTCAACCAGCCCGTCGAGGAAGGACGGCGGCGCATGCGGTCGCTGCGCCGCCAGGTGCTCGCCCACGACGTCGATCGCTGGGCGCGGTCATTCCTCGATGCGCTCGCCGAGGCGCGGCCCCATGACGCCGATTAGCGCGGATGCCCCGGGAACCCATGGTGTTGGCGCGCCAACGCTGTGATACTCGGGTGCAGCGTCGCACGCGAAGGAGAAAGAGTCACATGAAGCTCCGTCACGGACTGGCCGCGGGTGCCGCCGTCTTCACGGCTGTCGCAACGGGAATCGCGCTGCAATCCGGCGAACCGGCCAAGGCGCTCGGGCCGCCGGCGGACGGCACCTACGCCTACAACGAGGCGGGCGTCTCCGGGGTTACCTGGACCATCTCCGCACTGTGTGACCAGCCGTCCGGGACCCGGAACATGAACGACTATTCCGACCCGATCGTCTTCGCGATGAACTGCGCGCTGAACATCGTGAGCTCTACGAACGAGCAGATCAGCGCCGCCGACAAGCTGCAGAACTTCAGCGGCCGGGCTCGCATGTCCAGCATGCTGTGGACGTTCAAGGTGCAAAAGGACAACGGCGTGGCCTGCCCGGGCGGGGGCACCGCGCCGTCCACCGAAACCTTCGCGTTCAGCGACGAAACGATGAGCGGCACCCACACCACGCTGCACGGGCCGGTATGCGGGCTGCAGCCGGAGATGAAGAAGCAGCCCTTTTCGCTGGCGATGACCGGGCCGCCGCCCAGCCCGATCGAGCGTTACCCGTTGTACTGCAACGGCATTGCGATGTGCTACTGAGCTAGATCGGCGTGATGTAGGCGATCAGCCACTGCTTGCCGATCTTTTTGAAGTCGACCCGCAATCGGCTGCCGTCATACAGCGGCTGCCGTGACTTGTCGGTGACCGTCCGGTTCATGTAGACCATCACCGACGCCGAATTCCGTTGGGCGGACATGACTCCCACGCCCACGACGTTGGCCTGCACCACGACTTCGCGCTTCTTGGCTTCGGGGATGATCTGGGTGTTGGCGCTCTTCTGGAACTCCGCGCGATAGTCGGGGGTCAGTAGCGGGTACGCCGCCGACAGGCTGCGTTCGACCGTTTGGTAGTCGTAGGCGAAGACCTCGGGGATTTCCTTGGCCGCCAAACCGGGCAACACGGCACGCGCCGCCTGCTCACCGCGAACCTCGACCCGATCCCAATACATCCAGCCGGCCGCCGCGGACAACCCGACGAACGCCACGGCCAGAAGGTAACCCGCGACGATGAGCAGCCAACGCCGCCATCGCATCAATTACCCCCGTCTGGATACTTCAGGTCGTAGCCGCTCATGCGTCCGGAGTCGTCTTCGTGCACGATGACGCGCAACCGGTAGGGCATGGACGGCTTGTTGACGCCGTCGATGTCGGCGACCGTGACGCGCACCGACACCAACACGGACGCGTTATCGGTAACGGCGTCAATGCCTTCCAGCGCGGCGCCGTTGACGACGGCTTCCGATGTCGCGTTGGTGGAGCGGAACAGGCCCTTGAGATTCTCGACATTGTTGTTGGCGCTGAGCATCCCGCGCAGCGGACCGCTGGTCCCGTTGACGAATCGGTTGACGCTCTCGTCGATGTTGTCCTGCTTGTAGCTGAACATGTTGACCACCGTCTGCGTCGCGGTGTCGACGAACCGTTGGTCGCGCGCCTGCGCCGCGGCGGCGTGGCGGTGCTGGACGGCCAGGAGGGCCACGCACCCGGCCAACACCCCCACCGCCACCAGTGCCGCCGCGAAGGAGATCCACGCCACCAGGGCGCGGTGCGGCTGGCGTCGCGGTGGCGGCTTGATCGACTTGAGGGTCTTGACGGGTTTCGCCGGCGGCTTCGGCGCGGCCGGCACCTCCGTCTGGACCGTGACGTCGTGTGTCGACTCGCTCTTGGCAGGACCCGCCGCGCGCGAGGCTTTACGACGAGCGCGCGGCTTGGTTGTCTGTTCGTCTGCCATGGCAGCGTCCATCACAGAGGCCTTGGATCAAGCATGAGGTCCACCCAATTCTCGGCGCCGGAGGTTCCGGTGGCGCCGGCGGCGAAGATACCAGTGCCTCCCGCCGGATCGACAAACGCGCCGGTCTTCTCGTCATACGTGGCATACGCCGGCCCGCTGGCCTGCGGCTGCCCGCCGGGCGGCGGGCCCCACGGCTTCTCCGGGCCGGGGCCCGGCGGCGGCGGGTTGATCCCCAGCGGCGGCGCCGGCGGGGGCAGCCACTTCGGGTACGGAAGCTGCGGCGGTACCGGCGGCACCCCCGGCGGCTGCCACGACGTGAACGGCGGGGGCGGCCCGTTGTCGTTGGGTGGCGGCGGGGCGAAGGCCGGCTGGTGCGGCGCCGGACCGGGTCCAGGGACCACACCCGGCGGGGGCGGCCCGACCATCGGAGTGCCCGGATCCGGGTCGGCGTCCGGCGGGATGTACGGGAAGTGGTTGGGCGGCAACACGTTCAGCCCGTTGGTCATCGGGGTGTCGTAGGGCACCGGCGGGCCGCGCCACGGGTTGCGACCGATCGGCACGTAGCCCTTAGGGTCGCGGCAGAGCTGAATCGTGGGGGCGCGCTTCCCGGGGAACTCCTGGCACGGGTAGTTACGCGCGCCGCGCACGGTGCTGGGATCGTTCTGCGCGGTCTTGCAGTACATGTCCCTCGGAAGCTCGCGCACCGTCTCGTCGGCCGGGGTGCGCATCAGCGGCGGCGGCAGGAAGCCGACGGCGCACGGCGGCGGGTCGTTGAGGTCGAGCTTGAAGTCCAGCTTGGCGCCCTCGTCTTGCGGCCCGCCGCCCGCGGCGGTGGTGATGGCCGCGAACAACGCCGGCAACACGACGAGCAGCTGTTCGATCGACTTGTTGTAGATCACGCCCACCCGGCCGAGGTTGGCCAGGCTGGCGGCCAGGGTCGGGAAGTTGGGGCGGATGCCCGAGAACGCGGTGCTGGCCTCGTCGGTGGCGCCGGGGGCCGTGGCCAGGGTGTCGCGGAGCCGGGGATCGGCCTGACGGACCTCGGAGGTGAACCGCGCCAGCCCATCCGAGAGCGACTTGATGTCGCCACCGGCGCGGATCTGGGCCTGCAGGAACGGCCCGGCCTGATCGATCAGCTGCGACACCTGGGGATAGTTGGCGTTGGCCTCGTCCACCAGCAGCCGGGCCGACTCGAACAGCCGGGCGAGCTCGGGGCCTGACCCGTTGGCCGCAATGAACGTCTCGTGCAACAGTTCACGCAACCGGGTGTCACCCAGGCTGTTGACCAGTGTCTCCGCCCGCTTCAACAGATCGGCGACGTCCTGGCCGATCCGGGTGTTCTGCCGCTCGATGCGGGCACCGTTGGTCAGCTTGCTCGACGCGGGCGAGCTCGGGGGCACCAGGTCGATGTACTGCTCGCCGACCGCCGACACACTCTTGACGGTGGCGGTGACGTTCGACGGGATGGCCGTCTCGCTGTTCAGCCGCATCTGGGCGATGACGCCGTTGGGGCTCAGCCCGACCGACTCGACGCGGCCGACGGCAACGCCGCGGTAGGTGACGTTGGCGTTCTTGTACAGGCCGCCGCCGGCAACGAAATCGGCGCTCACACTGTAGGTTCCGATGCCGAAGGTCGCGGGCAGCCGCAGGTAGAAGATCGCCATCACGGTCAGGGTGATCGCCGTGATCACGGCGAAGATCGCCAGCTGGATCCTGGTCAGTCTGTCATGCATGTGCGCCCGCCCTACTGTCCCGAAGCCGTGCCGGGCGGAATCTTGAACGGATCCGCGGCCTGTCCGGACAGGTTGGCCAATTCGCCGGTCAAGAAGTCCGGCGGGTTGAGGATCTCGTCCATGTGAGCCATGTTCGGGTCGAAATAGGCCGTCGTGAAGAACGTTTCACCGAGCCGGCGCAGGGTGAGGTCGAAGGTGGTGAACACGTTGAGATAGTCACCCCGGACCGCCTGCTTGATCCCGAAGTTGGGGAACGGAAACGTCAGCAACAGCTGTAGTGAGGTGACGAAATTCTTTCGGTTGTCGTTGAGGGTCTTCACGACCGAGTACAGGTCTTTCATGTCGGCGGCGAAGTCCACCTTGGTCTTGGCCAGCACGTGCGAGGTGACGTTGGCCAGTTTGTGCAGCGCGCCGAAGGCCTCCACGATGTGGTCGCGGTTCTTGTTGAGCACGCGAATCGCCTCGGGCAGCGTGTCCAGCGCCCGGCCCAGGTTGTCCTTGTCGCGCGCCAGTGCGCCCGAGAAGCGGTTCAATCCGTCGACCGCGTCGATGATGTCGTTGACCTGGCGGTTGAGCCCCGAGGTCAATTCCGCCAGCCGGGGGATCAGGTCGACGAACTGGTCCTGCCGGCCCGCGACGGCCCGATAGGTCTCGTCGGTGATCTCTTCCAGCGCACCGACATTGCCCTTGTTCACCACAACGCCGAGCGCCGAGAGCACCTCTTCGGTGGTGGGATAGCGGCCGGTGTTGGCCTCCGTGATCTTCGACCCGTCGGTCAGCCGGCCCACGGCCGGCTTGTTCTTCGGCCGGGCCAGGTCGATGTGCATCGAACCCAGCAGCGACGTCTGGGCGACGGTCGCGGTCGAGTTGGCGGGCAGGACGACGTTTTTGTTAAGCGCCAATTTGACTGCCGCATAGAACGATCCGTCGGCGCGCTGTTCGGCCGCGATGCCGGCAACGCTTCCGACGGTGACGTCGTCGACCATTACGGGCGAGTTTTGCGGCAGCGTCGCCACGTCGGGCAGCTCGACGGTCACCGAGTAGGCGCCGCTGCCGTGGCCAGCGGTGCCCGGCATCGCCAACGAGTTCAGGCCGTTGAATTGGCAACCGGCCAGCAGCACGCTCCCCGCGGCCAATCCGCTGGCGCGCAACCACATTCGGTTCATCCGCCACCGCCCAAGCCGGCCGCGGGCCCGTTGGGCGCGGGTTGGGCCGGAGCAGGCCCCGGCCGCGGCCCGAACGCGCTTCCGGGGGCGGGAGCGGCGCCGGCCGGTGCGGGGCCGGGTCCCGGACCGGCCTGCGGGGCCGGCGGGACGAGCAGCGCCTGCAGATCCGCCGGGTTCTGCGTGGCCGGCGTCTGGGCGCCCTTGGCCGGCACCCACGTCAGCTCCGGGACCGGGGTCGCCGCCTTGGCCTGAGTCTGCGGGGTGTCGTAGATGATCTGCCCCTTGTACGCCGTGATCGTGTTGAGCGGGTGGAACATCAGCGGCGGGTAGTTCACGGTGAGCCGGCGCAGCACCGGCCCCAGCCGCTCGCGACAGAGCTCGGCGCGCTTGAAGTAGTCCGGCGCCCTGGGCCCGGCCGCGGTCTCGAAGGATCCCCCGCAGATGAACTGCACGGGGTTGGCGAATTCCGGTATCGACAGCAGACCGTTGAGCGTGCCCTGCGCGGGATCGTAGATGTTGTAGAAGTTGGCGATACCCGGGCCCGCCACGTGCAGCACCTGCTCGATGTCGTCGCTCTCGTCGCTCAGTGTCTTCGCGAGATCGTTGAGGTTGTTGACCGTGTCGACGATGGTCGAGTTGTGTTCGTGGAGGAACCCACGGATGTCCGACAGCGCCGTGTTGAGGGTCCCCAGGGTGCTGTCGAGATGGCGCGAGCTGTCGGCGAGCACCTGCGACACCGACGCGACGCTACCGGCGAATTGGACGATCTGTTCGTTGCTGGACGACGGGGCGTTGACCACGACCTGGAGGTTTTTGACCGTGCCGAAGATGTCGCCGCGCGAATCCCCAAGTCGCCCAGCGGCTTGCGAGAGCTCGCGCAGGGCGCTGTGGAACGACTGGCCCTTGCCGTCGAAGGTGTCGGCGGCCTGGTTGATCGCCGCGCCCAACGGACCCTGCAGCGACCCGGCCGTCGGGCCGAGCTGGACCGCCAGCTGGGTCAGCGACTCTTTGACCTCGTCCCACTCCACCGGGACCGCGGTGCGGTCCGGGCCGATGCTGGCGCCGTCGGCCATCTCCGGCCCGCCGGTGTAGGCCGGCGTCAACTGGATGAACCTGGCCGCCACCAGGTTTGGCGACATGATGATGGCCTTGGCGTCCTTGGGGACCTTCACGTCCTTGGACACCGACATCGTGATCTTGACGTCGGAGGGTCGCGGCTCGATCGTGTCGATGGTGCCGACCGGGACACCCAGGATGCGCACCTGGTCGCCGGGATACAACCCGACCGCCGACGCGAAGTGGCCGACGATCTTGCGGTTATTCCCTTGCGACGACAGCACATACACGCCGCCCACCAGCACCGCGACCAGCGCGATGATGGTGGCGTAGCGCAGCCCCCTGCTGCGGATGATCCGCTGCATCATGGCGACTTCGGCCTGATGATCCAGCGTTCCTGAATCAACCCGCGCAGATAGTCGGCCAGGCTGGCCGGCATCTTGCCGGGCTGATAGAAGAAGTCGAACATCGTCGCGAGCAGCGGCGCCGGGATGACGCCGTAGACGTTCACGTTGAAGCCGGGACCCGAGCCGACCACCTCGCCCAACTCGGTGGCGTAGGTGGGCAGCCGCTTGAGGGCCTCGGTGATGTAGTCGCGGCGCTCGTTGAGGTTGGACAGCACATCGTTGAGCTTGTTGAGCGCGGGCCCGAATTCCCTGCGGTTGTCGGCGACGAAGCCGGATATCTGCGCCGAGAGCTCCTGGATGCCCGAGATCAGCTGACCCAGCGCGCGGTGGCGTTCGTCGAGCGCGGCGAACAACTCGTTACCGTCGTCGACCAGCTTGTTGACCTGCTCGGCGCGCTGTGACAACACGCCGGTGACCGACTTCGCGTGCGCCAGTAGGCTTTGCAACGCCTCGTCGCGTCGGTCCAGGGTGCGAGACAGCGACGTCACGCCGTCCAGCGCACCGCGCAGCTCGGGGGTGGCGTCGTGCAGCGTGTCGGTCAACACGTTCAGCGCCTTTTCGAACTGCGGCTTGTTCAGGTTGCTGGCATTGGAACCCAAGTCCTCGAGCGCGCCGGCCAGCGTGTACGGCGTCGTGGTGCGACTGAGCGGGATGGTGGTTGCCTTGCCGCCACCGGCCGGGGTCACCGAGATGGAGCGCTCACCGAGGATGGTGTCGGTGCGGATCGCGGCCAGCGACTGGTCGCCGACGGCGACGTGGCGGTCGACGCTGAAGCTGATCTTGGCGCTGTCGCCGGCCAGACCCACGGAGGTCACCTTGCCGACTTTGAAGCCCGAGACGTAAACGGCATTGCCGGGATTGATTCCACCCGCGTCGCTGAAGTAGGCGTCGTAGATC
Organism: Mycobacterium sp. 5-140-3-2; assembly: GCF_035666375.1. NCBI lineage: Bacteria > Bacillati > Actinomycetota > Actinomycetes > Mycobacteriales > Mycobacteriaceae > Mycobacterium > Mycobacterium sp. 5-140-3-2. The sequence continues at coordinate 564,122 of NZ_CP142025.1, read as the reverse complement.
TTGCCCTGCGGCCAGAACGGTAAACCGGAATACCCGAATGCGATGAGCACGACGCAGACCACGAGCACCACGCCGAAGATTCCGGTGCGCAGCGGATCGCGCTCATGTGTTGCGTTACTTGGCAAACGCGCACCTCCCCTTGCTGGGATCCACCTGGCCACCAAGCGGCAGGAGGATGTCGCCACCGGCGGGGCCGTTGATCTTGATCGTCACGGAGCAGAAATAGATGTTGAAGAACGAGCCGTAAGCGCCGAGGGCCGCCAGCCGCAGATAGTCCTCGCCCAGCTGTTCGATGTCGTTGTTCACCTCGGCCTTGCGGTTGTCCAGCTCGGTGGCCAGCGGACGGGTGTTCTCCAGGACGCCTTGCAGCGGGCGGCGCGAATTCTTCAGCAGCTGGGTCAAATCCGTCGTCGTGGAGGCCAGCGGGGGGATGGCACCCGCGATGTCGTCCTTGTGTTCGGCCAGCCCGGTGATCAGTTGTTGCAACTGGTCCACGCTTGTCGAAAACTGCGCGCTGCGTTGGTCCACGGTCGTCAGCACCGTGTTGAGGTTGTTGATCACGTCGCCGATGAGCTGGTCGCGCTGGCCCAGCGCCGAGGAGAACGCGCTCGTGTCGGCCAGCACGTTCGACAACGCGCCGCCCTGGCCCTGCAGCAGCTGGATGACCGCGCTGCTGATGGTGTTGACCTTGTCGGCGTCGAGGCCTTTGAGGACCGGCCGCAGCCCGCCCAGCAGCGCGTCGAGATCCAGTGCGGGCTGGGTGTGTTGGCTGTTGATCGTCGCGCCGGCGGGGAGTTTTCGCAGCTCTCCAGGGCCGGACGTGATCTCCAGATATCGGTCACCGACGAGGTTTTCGTAGCGGATCACCGCGCGCGTCGACGAGTAGAGCGTGTAGCGCTTGTCGACCCCGAACTTCACGTCGATGGTGTTGTCGCGATTGAGCTTGATGTCGGACACCGCACCGACCGGCACCCCGGCGATGCGCACCTTTTGACCGGCCTTCAACCGCGAGACGTCGGTAAACGTTGCGTGGTAGGTGCTTTCGGGTCCGAACCGGAAGTCGCCGAACACCACCACCAGCCCGGCCGACACCAGCAGCATGGCCACGGCGAAGATGCTGACCTTGATCATCATCTCGCGGTGCGACGGCATGCCCGAACTGTCCGGCATCAGAAATCGTCCCGTTCCGCGAAGGCGCCGTGGAACAAGAACTGCAGCGTCGAGGGCGCGTCGAACTGCAGCTCGGTGAACGGCTCGTACGGGATGTTGGCGTTGTCGGTGACCAGGAACGGCGCCCGGTAGAACGAGCCGCCGGTCTGCTTGGTCGGGATGTCGGGCAGCCCACGGCAATTCGGGCCGCCGGAGGCGTTCACGATCGGCAACGACTCCGGGTACGTGTACGACGGCGCGCCCAGCACGAAGCTCGACGACGTGAACAGGCCGGCCTTGCGGACGCCGAGCAGCGGGGCGAATTCCTTGATGCCGCGCTCGATTCCGGCGAACAGGCAGCCGAATTCCGGTGAGTAGTCGGCGGCCACCTTGAGCGGGGCCCGCAGCCGGTTGATGGCGTCGATGAAGTCCTGCTCGGCCGGCGCCAACGTGTCATAGGCGTTGTTCGACAGGCCGATGGTGGCCAACAGGGTCTTGTCGAGATTCTTCTGCTGGTCCACGACGGTCTTGTTGATCGTCGGCAGGTTGTCGAAGACGGTGTTCAGATTGGGGGCGGAGTCGGCGTAGACGTTCGCCACGACCGCGGTCTTGCGGAGGTCTTCCTGCAAGGCGGGCAGCTTCGGATTCGCTTGGCGCGTCAGCGTATTCAGTCCCGAAAGGATGCCGCCCAGGTCATCGCCGTGGCCACGCAGGCCTTCGGCGAACGCGCTCAACGTCCCGTTGAGTTCGACGGGGTCGACCTTGTGCAACAGGTCGATCAGCGACTGGAACAAGGTGTTGACTTCGAGCTGCACCGACGAGGCCGCGACGTGCGCGTCCGGACGCAGCGAGGTCGGCGACGGCGTTTGCGGCGGAATGAATTCCACCGCCTTCGCACCGAAGATGGTGTTACCCGCGATGTGCACCGCCGCGTTGGACGGGATGAAATGCATGTCGTCGCTGTTGATGCCCAGCGTCAGGCGCGCCTGGTCGCCGGAATAGTCGATGGTCTCGACCTTGCCGATCTGGATGCCCCGGTATTTGACCTTGGCGCCCTTCTCCATCACCAGCCCCGCCCGGGGCGCCGACACGGTGACGGTGTCGATCGACGCGAAGGCGGCCGTGTAGGAAAGGTAAGTCAGCACAGCGAAAGCCACCATGAGGCCGGCCAGCACTGCTGCTGCCAGCCGGACGGTCGTGCGTCGCGCGCCTGTTTCTGCCATGTCCTTTTAAGCGGTCCTCTTAGCCGGAGAGGTTGAAGTTACCGGACGCCCCATACACAGCGAGCGAGATGAACAAAGTGATGACGACCACGACGATCAACGACGTCCGCACCGCCTGGCCGACTGCGATGCCGACGCCGACGGGACCACCGCTGGCGTTGTAGCCGTAATAGGTGTGCACCAACATGACCGCGATGGACATCACGATCGCCTGCAGGAACGACCACAACAGGTCCGACGGGATCAGGAACGTATTGAAGTAGTGGTCGTAGAGGCCTTTTGACTGCCCGTTGATGTACACCGTGGTGAAGCGGGCGGCGAAGAACGCGGCCAGCACGGACAGCGAGTACAGCGGGATGATCGCGATCAGGCCGGCGATCAGGCGGGTCGACACCAGGTAGGACACCGAGTGCACCGCCATGCACTCGACGGCGTCGATCTCCTCGGACACCCGCATGGCGCCCAATTGGGCGGTGGCGCCGGCGCCGATGGTGGCCGCCAGCGCGATGCCGGCGATCACCGGGGCGACCACCCGGACGTTCAGGAAGGCCGACAGGAATCCCGTCAGCGCCTCGATGCCGATGTTGCCCAGCGACGAATACCCTTGCACGGCAATGACACCGCCGGAGGCCAGGGTCAAAAACGCCGCGACACCGACCGTGCCGCCGATCATCACGAGAGCCCCCGCGCCCATGGTCATCTCGGCGATCAGCCGGACCGTCTCCTTGCGGTATCGGGTGAGCGCGTTGGGGACGTAGCGCACGGTCTGCCCGTAGAACAACGCCTGCTCGCCGAAGTCGTCGACCGGCTCCTGCAGCCGCGAGAAGAGGCGACGAAACCGCAGTGTGGCGTCGTAACTCATCGCGTGCTCACCCGTCTCATCACTTCGCCGAAATTCGCACGCCGATGGCGGTCATCACCACGTTGATCACGAACAGACAGATGAAGGCGTAGACCACGGTTTCGTTGACCGCGTTGCCGACGCCCTTGGGCCCGCCCTTGACAGTCAGGCCGCGGTAACAGCCCACCATCCCGGCCATCACACCGAACAGCAGCGCCTTGACTTCGGCGAGTACCAGCTCGCGCAGTCCGGTCAGCACGGTCAAGCCGTTGATGAACGCGCCTGGGTTGACGCCCTGCAGGAAGACGGAGAACACATAGCCACCGGAAAGCCCGATGGCGCATACCAAGCCGTTGAGCAGCAGCGCCACCACCGTGGACGCCAGCACACGGGGGACCACCAGCCGCTGGATCGGGTCGATGCCGAGCACGCGCATCGCGTCGATCTCCTCGCGGATGGTGCGCGCGCCCAGGTCGGCGCAGATCGCGGTGGCGCCGGCACCGGCGACGACGAGCACGGTCACCACCGGACCCAGCTGGGTGATGGTGCCGAACGCCGTCCCGGCGCCGGACAGGTCGGCGGCGCCGATCTCGCGCAGCAGGATGTTGAGGGTGAAGGCCACCAGCACCGTGAAGGGGATGGACACCAGCAGCGTCGGGACCAGCGACACGCGGGCGATCATCCACGTCTGATCGAGAAACTCGCCAAACTGGAACGGCCGGCGAAAAGCTGCCCGGCCGGTGTCCATCATCATTTCGAAGAATCCGCCGACGGCGCGGGCGGGAACGGCAAGTTGCTCCCTCACCTCGGTGTCCCCCCTCGGCTGGTCTCGGCGAAGTCTATGGCTGGCCTTTGCGTTGTCTACGGTCGCATGGGGCTCGGTGTGAGCCGGATCATATTAACTCAGAACAAGTTCACCATGTCAATGAACAGCATTTCTTATCCCAACCGTTAATTCGCCAGGTCAGACGCACTTGTCACGTGTCAAACTGACACACGTTCTACCTGCCGATTCCCCCCGATCGACTAGCCCCAAATGGCTATTGATCCATCAGTGCGCTCGCCGAAAAATTGTGCTCAGGATCACGTCCAGCAAAGTATTCCTGCAGCGTCGCACTCAGCTGTGCAGGGTCCCAAGCGGCGCCGTCGGCGCTGAATTTGCGCTCGACCGTCGGGGCAGCGACCAGTGTCACCTGCGGACCGTAGACGATGAACACCTGGCCGTTGACTTCCGCAGCCGCCGGCGAGGACAGGAACTTGACCAGATTGACGACGTGCTCTGGCGACAGCGGATCGACCCCGCCGGCCTCCACCTCCGGTGCATCGCCGAACACGTCGGCCGTCATCGCCGTGCGCGCGCGGGGGCAGATGGCGTTGGCGCACACGCCGTAGCGGCCGAGCGCCCGCGCGGCGGTCAGGGTGAGCGAGATGATGCCCGCCTTGGCGGCGCCGTAGTTCGCCTGCCCGACGGGGCCGACCAGGCCGGCCTCCGATGCGGTGTTGACGATCCGGCCGAAGACCTTGCCGTCCGCCTCCTTGGCCTTGGAGCGCCAGTAGGTGGCGGCGTTGCGGGTCAGCAGGAAATGGCCGCGCAGGTGCACGGCGATGACCTGGTCCCACTCCTCGTCGGACATGTTGAACAGCATCCGGTCGCGCGTGATGCCGGCGTTGTTGACCACGATGTCGAGCCCACCCAGCCCGTCGGCCTGGGCGACCAATTCGTCGGCGGTGGAGCGTTCGCTGATGTCGCCCGCCACGGCAACGGCCTTCGAACCGGAGGAGTTGATCTCGTCGATGACGTCGGAGGCGTCCAACGCGGCGGCGATGTCGTTGACGACGACGGTCGCTCCGAGGCGTGCCAGGCCGAGCGCCTCGGCCCGTCCCAGGCCCGCGGCCGCACCGGTGACCACCGCGACCTTTCCGGAGAGATCGGTCGCGTTCGTGCTGCTAGTCAATTTATGAATACCTCTAGTTTCGGGTTGCGCGCTCTAGGCTCGGATCAGTCGCCGCGGGACAGCGCGGCGCGCGGGCATTCGGCGATCGCCTGCTCGGCCAACTGCTCCTGATCGGCGGGAATCGGGTCGAGCTTCACCACGGCGTAATCCTCGTCGTCGAGGTCGAAGATATCGGGGGCAATTCCCAAGCACACTGCGTTACCTTCGCACCGGTCACGGTCCACGATCACCCGCACAGCACCCTCCTTGAACCTGGCCTTCACCGCAGGACTCGCCTCATCAGTATGTAGGTCCACCATAAGACCCCGACACCGCTGGGGAAACGGTCGCTGGATTCCCAGACTAGAACGTGTTACAACCGGGAAGACGAATGGGTAGCCGTTGGTCGAGCTGCAGCCTGTGACGCGGGTTGTATTCGGAAACGTCGTTGACTTGAAGGACGGCTGAAATGCGCATCAGTTACACCCCTGAGCAAGAAGAGCTGCGTCGCGAGCTGCGGTCGTACTTCACCAACCTGATGACCCCGGAGCGTCGCGAGGCGCTGACCTCCTCGGGGGGCGGCGAGGTCGGTACCGGCACGGCGTATCGCGACACCGTCGCGCAGATGGGCAAAGACGGGTGGCTCACCCTGAACTGGCCCAAGGAGTACGGCGGCCAGGACCGCTCGCCGATGGACTCGCTGATCTTCACCGACGAGGCCGCCATCGCCGGCGTGCCGGTGCCGTTCCTGACGATCAACAGCGTCGCGCCGACCATCATGGCGTTCGGCACCGAGGAACAGAAGAAGTTCTTCCTGCCCAAGATCGCCGCGGGCGAGCTGCACTTCTCGATCGGCTACTCCGAGCCCGGCGCCGGCACCGACCTCGCCAACCTGCGCACGACCGCGGTGCGCGACGGCGACGACTACGTCATCAACGGCCAGAAGATGTGGACCAGCCTGATCGCCTACGCCGACTGGGTGTGGTTGGCGGTGCGCACCAACCCCGACGCCAAGAAGCACCGCGGGATTTCGATGCTGACCGTGCCGACCACCGCGGAGGGTTTCTCCTGGACCCCGGTGCACACGATGGCCGGTGTGGACACCAGCGCCACCTATTACTCCGACGTCCGCGTCCCGGTGACCAACCTGATCGGCGAGGAGAACGGCGGCTGGAAGCTGGTGACCAACCAGCTCAACCACGAGCGCGTCGCCCTGGTGTCGCCGCAACCGATCTTCCTGGCCCTGCGCGAGGTTCGCGAATGGGCGCAGAACACCAAGGACGACGGGGGCGCCCGGCTCATCGACTCGGAGTGGGTGCAGCTCAACCTGGCCCGGGTGCACGCCAAGGCCGAGGTCCTCAAGCTGATCAACTGGGAGCTGGCCTCGGCCGCGAGTGAGGACCTGTCACCCGCCGACGCGTCGGCGGCCAAGGTCTACGGCACCGAGCTGGCCACCGAGGCCTACCGGCTGCTGATGGAGGTGCTGGGTACCGCGGCGACGCTGCGCCAGAATTCGCCGGGCTCGTTGCTGCGGGGCCGGGTCGAGCGGATGCACCGGGCCTGCCTGATCCTGACCTTCGGAGGCGGCACCAACGAAGTTCAGCGCGACATCATCGGCATGGTCGCCCTCGGTCTGCCCCGCAACCGCTGAGCCGCTACGTAATAGAAGGACGGACGTTCATGGATTTCACGACAACCGAAGCGGCGAACGACCTCGGCAACCTGGTCGACACGATCGTGGACTCGGTGTGCACCCCCGAACACCAGCGCGAGCTGGACGGGCTCGATCAGCGGTTCGATCGCGACCTGTGGCGAAAGCTGATCGACGCCGGCATCCTGTCCAGCGCGTCGGCGTCATCGCTGGGCGGCGACGGTTTCGGCGCGCTCGAGCAGATCGCGATCCTGGTCGCGCTGGGCCATCAGCTGGCCGCGGTGCCCTACCTGGAGTCGGTGGTGCTGGGCGCCGGGGCGCTGGCCCGGTTCGGCTCCGAAGAGCTGCAGCAGAACTGGGGCGTGCCGGCGGTCAACGGCGAGAAGACCCTGAGCATCGCGCTCGACGGCGAGATGGGCGAGGGCCCGGTGCAGGCGCTAAGCGCCGGCGCCGGTTACCGGCTGACCGGCACGCGCACCCAGGTCGGTTTCGGCCCGGTGGCCGACGCGTTCCTGGTCCCCGCCGAAACGGATGCCGGCACGGCGGTTTTCCTGGTTGCCGCCGACGATCCCGGCGTCACGGTGACGGCCCTGCAGACCACCGGCCTGGGCAGCGTCGGGCACCTCGCACTGGACGGCACCGAGGTGGACGGCGGCCGCAGGGTCGGCGGCGCCGAGGTGGCGACCTGGCTCGGCACGCTGGGCACGTTGGGCCGCAGCGCTTTCCAGCTCGGGGTGCTCGAGCGTGGCCTGCAGATGACCGCCGAATACGCGCGCGAACGTGAGCAGTTCGACCGGCCGATCGGCAGCTTCCAGGCGGTCTCGCAGCGGCTGGCCGACGGCTACATCGACGTCAAGGGGTTGCGGCTGACGCTCACCCAGGCGGCCTGGCGAGTCTCCGAGGACATTCCGGCGGAGATCGACGTCGCCAGCGCGGCGTTTTGGGCCGCCGACGCCGGTCACCGGGTGGCGCACACCATCGTGCACGTGCACGGCGGCGTCGGCGTCGACACCGATCACCCCGCGCACCGATACTTCCTGGCCGCCAAGGAGATTGAGTTCGCGCTGGGCGGTGCCACCGGGCAGCTGCGCCGCATCGGGCGCGAGCTGGCGGAGACGCCCGCCTAGGCGAAATGGAGCTCACCGACGACCTGACGGTCACCAAGCTGCTGGCGCCGCTGACCGAGATCGACGACCGGGGTATCTACTTCGAGGACTCGTTCACCAGCTGGCGCGATCACCTGCAGCAGGGTGCCGCGATCGCCGCGGCGCTGCGTAAGCGGCTCGACCCCACCCGGCCACCCCACGTCGGAGTGCTGCTGGAGAACACGCCCTTCTTCTCGGCGATGCTGGTCGCGGCGGGAATGTCGGGGATCGTGCCGGTCGGGCTCAACCCGGTGCGCCGCGGCGAGGCGCTGCAGCGCGACATCGCCCGGGCCGACTGCCAATTGGTGCTCGCCGACTCCAAATCGTCTGAGACGCTGGGTGATATCGAGCACCTGAACGCCGACTCCGTCGCGTGGGCCGACGAACTGGCCGCGCACCGCGACGCCCCGATCGTTTTTCAGGACGCCGCGCCGGCGGATCTGTTCATGTTGATCTTCACGTCGGGTACCAGCGGCGAGCCCAAGGCGGTCAAGTGCAGCCACGGCAAGGTCGCGATCGCGGGCGTGACGATGTCGCAGCGCTTCGGCCTCGGCCCCGACGACGTCTGCTACGTGTCGATGCCGCTGTTTCATTCCAACGCGGTGCTGGTCGGCTGGGCGGTGGCGGCGGCGTGTGCGGGCTCAATGGCCTTGCGGCGCAAGTTCTCCGCCTCGAACTTCATCGTCGACGTCCGCCGCTACGGCGCCACGTACGCGAACTACGTCGGCAAGCCGTTGTCGTATGTACTGGCCACGCCCGAGCGGCCCGACGATGCGGACAACCCGCTGCGCGCGGTGTACGGCAACGAAGGCGTGCCCGATGACATCGAGCGCTTCGCCCGCCGATTCGGGTGTGTCGTGCAGGACGGGTTCGGTTCCACCGAGGGCGGCGTGGCCATCGCGCGCACGCCGGACACACCGCCGGGTTCATTGGGCCCCCTCCCGCCGGGCATCGACATCGTCGATCCCGACACCGGCGCGTCATGCCCACCGGGCGTGGTCGGCGAACTGGTGAACGTCGCCGGGCCGGGCCGTTTCGAGGGTTATTACAACGACGCCGCCGCCGAGGCCGAGCGGATGGCCGGCGGGGTCTACCACAGCGGCGATCTCGCCTACCGTGACGACGCCGGTTATGCGTATTTCGCTGGGCGGCTGGGTGATTGGATGCGCGTCGACGGCGAAAACCTCGGCGCCGCGCCGATCGAGCGGGTGTTGCTGCGCCACCCCGACCTGACCGAGGTCGCGGTGTACCCGGTGCCCGACGCGATCGTCGGCGACCAAGTCATGGCCGCGGTGGTGATGGCGCCGGGCACCGAGTTCGACGACGAGAAGTTCCGCACCTTCTTGGCCGAGCAACCGGACTTGGGACCCAAGCAATGGCCGTCATACGTACGGGTCAGCACCGAACTCCCGCGCACGGTGACCTTCAAGGTGCTCAAGCGGCAACTGGCCGCTCAGGGCGTCGACTGCGGCGATCCGGTCTGGAAGATCCACCGCTAGGGCCCCGGGACGGGCGTTATCGCGGGATGTGGGCGTCCAGGCAGTAAACTCAGCGCTCGATGAAAATCCGCGAAATGATCGCCCGCTCGCTCCTGGTCGGGTCGCTGGCTGGGGCCGCGCTCGGGCTGGGTGCCGGTGTCGCCGCGGCGGACCCGCCCCCGCCGCCTCCCCTGCCACCGCCACCCCCGCCGCTGGTGTGGTCACCGCCGACGCCGGACCCCGAACCGTGGGAAGCTCCTCCCCCGCCGGAGGAGGGCGCGCCGCTACCGCCGCGCTGAACATGCCGCAACGACAAGGAGACGCGATGGTTGATGCGCCGGTCCCCCGTCCCGGCGCCGCGGTCATTCGCGCCGATAGCGGAACCGGCGCATGACGGCTCGGCCTCTCGAGCTCGCGCTGGAAGCCAGCTTCGAACAGCTTTCCGCCGCGGCGCCGGCGAACGTCGGCATCGCGATCGCCCGGCCGGACCGGACATTTTCGCTGGGGAGCTGGTGGTCGGGTGTGGCATGGTCGACGATCAAAGTGCCCCTGGCGGTGGCGGCGCTGCGCAACGATTGGCTGGGCGCCCGCGATTTTGCCGTGAAGGCAATCACCGAATCCGACAATCGCGCATCCGAGCAGTTGTGGTCGCAGTTGGGCGAGCCGGCCGACGCGGCACGGCAGGTTCAGGCGGTGGTGGCCGAGGGCGGTGACACCGCGACGGTGGTCGAATCGCGCCGACTTCGCCGTGGTTTCACCGCTTTCGGCCAAACCCAGTGGAACCTGCAGCGCCAGGCGCGGTTCGCCGCGGAGCTGCCGACCATCCCCGACGCCGCCGAGGTGATCGACCTGATGCAACGACTCAGCAGCGGTGACCAATGGGGGCTGGCCGCCAAAGGGATTGCCGCGAAAGGGGGTTGGGGGCCCGGAGTGCACGGCGAGTACCTGGTCCGGCAATTCGGGATCGTCCCCACCCCGTCCGGGCAGTGGGGTGTGGCACTGGCGGCGGACGCGCACGACGGCGCGTTCGAGACCGGCGTCGACGTGGTCAATACGATGACGGACTGGTTGCTGAGCCGGCTGCCGACCCTAGCCCGTTATTGACGGCACCACGGCGTCGATCAGGTGCGGTCCGGCTTCTGCGAACGCGGCGCGCAGCGCGTCGGCGAACTCCTCAGCGGTGGTGACGCGCCGGGCCGGCACCCCCATGCCCTCGCTGATCTTGACGAAATCCATTGTGGGATCGGCTAAGTCGAGCAGGGACAGTGCTTCGGGCCCGGGCGCCGAGCCGGCGCCGACCCGTTGCAGCTCGATGCGCAGGATGTCGTAGGCCCTGTTGTTGTACAGCACGGTGGTGACGTCGAGGTTCTCCCGCGCCTGGGTCCACAACCCCGCAATGGTGTACATGGCGGAGCCGTCGGATTCCAGGCACAGCACCGGGCGATCCGGGGCGGCGATCGCCGCACCGACCGCCGCGGGAATGCCGTAGCCGATCGCCCCGCCGGTCAGGGTCAGCCAGTCATGCGCCGGCGCCCCGGCGGTGGCCTGGGCGAGCAGCAGGCCGGAGGTGTTCGACTCGTCGACCACGATCGCCCGTTCCGGCAGCAGCGCCCCGATCACGTCGGCCGCCGACGCGGACGTCAGTGCGCCGGTCGGCAGCGTGGGACGCGACGCGGCCGCCACCGGCGCCACCGTTCCCGGCGCCACCTGATCCGCCAAGGCGGTCAACGCATCCGCCGCGCCGCTGTGTTCGGCGAGCACGTGCACCTCGCAACCGGCGGGCACCAGGTCGCTGGGCATGCCGGGGTAGGCGAAGAACGACACCGGCGACTTGGCGCCGGCCAGCACCAGATGTTTGGCGCCGTCCAGCTGGGCCGTGGCGGCCTCGGCGAAGTACGCCAGCCGGTCGACGGCGGGGATCCCGGCGCCGCGCTCGAGCCGGGTGGGGAAGGTCTCGCACAGCACCCGCGCGCCGGTGGCCGCGGCGATCCGGGTGGCCGCGGCCAGGCCGGCGTGGCGGGTGGCGTCGCCGCCGACCATGATCACCGTCGGTTCTCCGGAGCCGAGCACCTCGGCCACTTCCGGGGCCAGCAACGGGTCGGCGCCCGCCGGCTGTGCGTCCAGGTTGGAGAACAGCTGGGCGCCGTCGGACCAGGACACGTCGGCGGGCAGGATCAGCGTCGAGATCTGTGAACCCCACCGGCTGGCCGCGATGCCCTCGACGGCGTCGGCCGAGACCTGGGAGGCGTCACCCGTTCGGCGCACCCAACCCGAGACGGTGCCGGCGAGGGCGTCGATGTCGGATTCCAGTGGGGCGTCGTACTTTTTGTGATAGGTGGCGTGGTCACCGACCACCACCACCATCGGGACCCGGGCGCGGCGCGCGTTGTGCAGATTGGCCAGGCCGTTGCCCAATCCGGGGCCCAGGTGCAGCAGCACGGCCGCGGGCCGATCGGCGATGCGGGCATAACCGTCGGCCGCGCCGGTGGCGACCCCCTCGAACAAGGCCAGCACGCCGCGCATCCGCGGGACACTGTCCAGGGCCGCGACGAAGTGCATCTCCGACGTGCCGGGGTTGGCGAAACACACGTCGACGCCGCCGTCGACCAGGGTGTTGATCAGGGCCTGGGCGCCATTCACGTGGTTGCCTCCAGTCGAAACAGTCGTTCGGCATTGCCGCGCAAGAAGTCTCGGCGGGCCTCGTCGGACAGCCCGAGGTCGTCCAGCCCCGCCAACGCGTGCTCGTGGCCGATCATCGGGTAATTGGTGCCGAACAACACCTTCCGTTGTCCGGTACGGGTTTTCATGAACATGATGAGTTCTTCGGGCAGGCGCGCGATCGTGTACGCCGAGGTGTCGATGTAGACGTTTTCGTGCTTGCGGGCCACCGCGACCATCTCCTCGGTCCACGGGTAGCCGACGTGGCCGCAGACGATCACCAGTTCCGGGAAGTCGAGGGCGACCTGGTCGATGTAGGGAATCGGGCGCCCGGTCTCCGAGGGGCGCAGCGGGCCGGTGTGGCCGACCTGGGTGCAAAACGGCACGCCGGATTCGACGCACTGGGCGAACAGCGGATAGTAGCGGCGATCGGTGGGCGGGGCGTTCCACAGCCACGGCACCACCCGCAGGCCGACGAATCCTTCTGCGACGCGCCGTCTCAACTCCCGGACCGCTTCCATCGGGCGGTCGAGGTCGACGGTGGCGAGCCCGGCGAACCGGTCCGGATGCGCGGCAATCCATTGCGCCACCTCGTCGTTGGAGACGAGGTCTTGGCCGTTCGGGCCGCGCCAGGCGCTGAGTATGCCCAGTTGCACGCCGGCGGCATCCATCGACGCCAGCGTCACCTCGATCGGGATCTCGGTGTCGGGGATCGACCCGCCCGTCCAGCGGCGCAGGGACGCCAGCATGTCGCTGCGCAGGAACCGCTGCGTCGGGTGTTGCATCCAGACGTCGATCGTCATCGGGATCGACAGTAGCCCGGCCGCCGCGGGCGGTGCTCAGGCGGCCAGCGCGGCGCGGGCGGCGGCGTCGGTCTGCCGCGCGTACCCGCCGCCGAACAGCACGACATGGGCGAGCAGCGGGAAGAGCTGATGCAGCCCGACACGGTCGCGCCAGCCGGGTCGCAGCGGCCGCACCCGCCGGTAACCGTCGATGACGGCGTCGAGATGCGGGCAGCCGAACAGCGCGAGCATCGCCAGGTCGGTCTCGCGGTGACCGCCGTGCGCGGCCGGGTCGATCAGCACCACCCCGGCGGGCGTCCACATCACGTTGCCGCTCCACAGGTCGCCGTGCAGGCGGGCCGGCGGGTCGTCGTCGTCGAAATCACCCGCACGGCAACGCGCCGCGACGGCGTCGACGACCTCGCGGGTCGACGAGTCGAGCCGCGCGGCGGCGAGTTCGGCCATCGGGGCCAGCCGCTCCTGCGCATAGAACTCGCCCCAGCGTCGGTGCGGTCGCAGCGACATCGGCAGGGGCTGCGACAGGGGTCCGAAGAAGCCGGGCCCGTCCCACCCGTCGGGGCCGGCGCCAAAGCCGGCGGCGCCGGCGTCGTGCGTGGCGGCGAGTCGGCCACCGAACTCACGCGCCGCCTCGGGGGTCGGGTACACCGAGCCGAGGCGGCGCAGCGTCAGGCTCGTCATCGTGACGGAGACGACTTGCGCGCAGGGCACGCCGCCGTCGGCGCCGGAAAGCCATTGCAGGCCAGCGGCTTCCGCGGCGAAGAACCGGGCGGGCGCGTCCGGGTTGTGCTTGACGAAGTCGGTCACGCCTCGCGCGGTCCTAGCGCTTGGAGCGCGTCATGCAGTTACGTGAGCGGCGTGCACGTCGTCGGCCGGGCGCGCCTCGGTCTGCTCCTTGGCCCAGCGGTAGTCGGGCTTGCCGGCGGGCGAGCGCTTGACCTCGTCGACCAGCCACAGGCTGCGCGGCACTTTGTATCCCGCGATCTCGGAACGCACGAAGGCGTCCAGCTCCGACAGCGGGGGCCGCGTTCCCGGCCGCGGCTGGACGACGGCCGCGACGTGCTGGCCGTAGCGGGCGTCGGGCACACCGACCACCAGGGCGTCGAAGACGTCGGGGTGCCCCTTGAGCGCGGCCTCGACCTCCTCGGGGTAGATCTTCTCGCCGCCGCTGTTGATCGACACCGAGCCGCGGCCCAGCATCGTGACGGTGCCGTCCTCCTCGACCGTCGCGTAGTCGCCGGGAATGGCGTAGCGCACGCCGTTGATGGTCTTGAACGTCTCGGCGGTCTTCTTCTCGTCCTTGTAGTAGCCGACGGGAATGTTGCCCTTCTTCGCGATAAAGCCGCGCACGCCGGAGCCGGGCTTGACCTCGTTGCCGTCCTCGTCGAGGACGACGGTGCGGTGGTCGATCGTCACGCGCGGGCCGCCGCTGTGCGGCGCGTCCTTGGCGACGACGCTGGTGCCGCCGAATCCGGTTTCCGACGATCCGATCGAGTCGGTGATGACCCGGTTGGGCAGCAGCTCGAGGAACTTCTCCTTGATGCTCGGCGAGAACAGCGCCGCGGTGGAGGCGAGCAAAAACAGGGACGACAGGTCGTACTCGTTACCCTTCTCCTGGTGCGCCAGCAGCGCGTCCAGCAGCGGCCGCGCCATCGCGTCGCCGGTGAAGAACAGCAGGTTCACCTTGTGCTCGTGAATCGTGCGCCAGACCTCGTCGGCGTTGAATTCCGGTGCCAGCACCGTGGTTTGACCCGAGAAGATCGACATCCAGGTCGCCGACTGGGTGGCGCCGTGGATCATCGGCGGAATCGGGTGGCGGACCATCGGCGGATTGGCCGCGGCGGCTTTGGCCAGGTCGTACTCGTCCTTGACGAATTCGCCTGTGGCGAAGTCGGTTCCGCCGAACAGCACGCGGTAGATGTCCTCGTGGCGCCACATCACGCCCTTCGGGAATCCGGTGGTGCCGCCCGTGTAGAGCAGGTAGATGTCGTCGGCGCTGCGCGGGCCGAAGTCGCGCTCGGGTGAGCTCTGGGCGATCGCGGAGTAGAACTCGACGCCGCCGTAGCGCTGGTAGTCGTTGTCGCTGCCGTCCTCGACGACCAGGATCGTCTTGACGTTGGGAGTCTCGGGCAGCACGTTGGCCACCCGGTCGGAGTACTGGCGCTCGTGGACCAGCGCGACCATGTCGGAGTTGTCGAACAGGTAGCGCAGCTCGCCCTCGACGTAGCGGTAGTTGACGTTCACCAGGATGGCACCCGCCTTGACGATGCCGAGCATCGCGATGACGATCTCGATGCGGTTTCGGCAGTAGAGGCCCACCTTGTCGTCCTTTTTCACCCCCTGCTCGAGCAGATAGTGAGCAAGGCGGTTGGCCTTCTCCTCCAGTTGGGCGTAGGTCAACTTCTCGTCGCCGCAGATCAGGGCGACACGCTCGGGCACAGCGTCGATGGCGTGCTCTGCTAGATCGGCAATATTCAAGGCCACGGCCACCAAATTAGAACGTGTTACATTTCGAGGCAAGCTCGTGTCCATTGTCGAGGGAAAGGCGGTAACCGTGACCGAGGCGCCAGCAAACGAGGAAACCGGTCCTGACGCGCTCGTGGAACAGCGTGGTCACACCCTCATCGTGACCATGAACCGGCCGCACCGCCGCAACGCCCTGAGCACGGAAATGATGGAAATCATGGTCCAGGCCTGGGACCGCGTCGACAACGATCCCGACATCCGATGCTGCATCCTGACCGGTGCCGGTGGCTACTTCTGCGCGGGCATGGACCTCAAGGCCGCGACCCAGAAGCCGCCGGGTGAGTCATTCAAGGACGGCAGCTACGACCCGTCGCGGATCGACGCCCTCCTCAAGGGCCGGCGGCTCAAAAAGCCGCTGATCGCCGCCGTCGAGGGCCCGGCCATCGCCGGGGGTACGGAGATCCTGCAGGGCACCGACATCCGGGTGGCCGGCGAGAGCGCCAAATTCGGCATCTCCGAGGCCAAGTGGAGCCTGTACCCGATGGGCGGGTCCGCGGTGCGACTGGTGCGCCAGATTCCCTACACCGTGGCGTGCGACCTGCTGCTGACCGGACGGCACATCACCGCCGCCGAGGCCAAGGACATGGGCCTGATCGGCCACGTCGTTCCCGACGGGCAGGCGCTGACCAAGGCCCTCGAAATCGCCGAGGTCATCGAGAACAACGGCCCGCTGGCCGTCCAGGCGATCCTCAAGACGATCCGCGAGACCGAGGGGATGCACGAGGAAGAGGCCTTCAAGCCCGATACCGCAAACGGGATACCGGTGTTCCTGTCCGAGGACTCCAAGGAGGGCCCCCGGGCGTTCGCCGAGAAGCGCAAGCCCAACTTCCAAAACCGCTAGGTCCCCTCTCCGCCGAACGTGACGTCACGGCGACTTTTCGGCCGATTTTTCGCCCTGCCGTCACGCTCGGCGTCGCTGTCAGTCCTTGACGCCACACTGCTTGCGTGCGCGAACCCTTCATCGGCAGCGAGGCGCTCGCAGCCGGCACCCTGACCCGGTACCGGCTGCGGAGCCGGTTCGTCGCGTTGCACCCCGACGTCTACGTGGACCCCGCCACGGAACTGACCGCCACAAGACGCGCATGCGCCGCGTGGCTGTGGTCGCGGCGACGGGGCATCGTCGCAGGGCGCTCCGCCTCGGCACTGCATGGGGCCAAATGGGTCGACCACCGGGCGCCCGCGCAGTTGGTCTATCAACACCGCCGCCCGCCGGCCGGTATTGACACGTGGTCGGATTCGCTGTTTGAGCACGAGATACAAACGATCGCCGGCCTACGGGTGACGACGCCCGCGCGGACGGCTCTCGACCTCGCCTGCCGATATCCCGTCGATCGGGCGGTCGCAGCCATCGACGCGCTCGCGCGCGCAACCGATCTCAAGGTGAGCGAGGTCGACTCACTCGGCGAGCGGTACCGAGGCCGACGGGGCATCGCGCGTGCGCGCGTCGCGCTGCCGCTTGTCGACAAGGGCGCCGAATCTCCCCGCGAGACATGGCTGCGGCTGCTGCTGATCCGCGCGGGTTTCCCGCGGCCGCAGACTCAAATACCGGTTTATGACTACGGCGCTCTGATCGCCTGTCTCGATATGGGTTGGCAGGACATCAAAGTGGCCGTCGAGTACGAAGGCGACCATCACCGCACCGATCAGCGGCAATTCAACAAGGACATTCGACGCGCGAAGACCCTGGCGGAGATTGGTTGGACGGTCGTTCGCGTCACGATCGAAGACACGCCGGGCGGCGTCATCGCCAGGGTGGCAGCGGCGTGGGCGCGCCGAACGTGATCTCAGGGCGGGAAATCAAACGAAATCTCGCCATGTGTGCACGCTCGGCGAAAGATGGCTCTAACGCGATCAACCCAGCAGCGGCGCGCTCGGCGTGAACACCACCGGCATGGCCTCCAGGCCACTGACGAAGTTCGCCGGTCGCAGCGGCAGGGTCGAGTCGTCGTCGGCCAGCCTGAGGTCCGGCAGTCGCTTGAGCACCCGCTCGGTCATCATCGACAGCTCGAGGCGGGCCAGCTGGTTGCCCAGGCAGAAATGCGTTCCGAAGCCGAAAGCCATGTGGCTGTTCGGGTTTCGCCGGATGTCGAAGCTGTCCGGATCCTCGAACACCGACTCGTCGAAGTTGCCCGACTCGAACAGCAGCATGATCTTCTCGCCCTCGCGCAGCGAGGTGCCGTGGAATTCGGTGTCGGCGGTCAGGGTTCTGCACATGTTCTTGACCGGCGACGTCCAGCGCAGCATCTCCTCGATCGCACCCGGAAGCAACGAGGGGTCGCGCACCAGGGCATCCCACTGATCGCGGTGGCGCACCAGCTGTTCGGTCCCCCCGCTCAACGTGTGCCTGGTGGTCTCGTCGCCGCCGATGAGGATGAGCAGTGTCTCCATGACGATCTCGTCGTCGGACATCCGCTGCCCCTCCACCTCGGCGTTCACCAGGATGGAGAACAGGTCGTCGGTGGGTTCGGCGCGCCGCTTGGTGATGATGCTCGTGGTGAATTCGGTGTACGCCGCGAATGCGGCCATCACCGCCTGGGCCGTTTCCGACGTCGGGTCGATGTGCGAACTCAGCCCGCAGACCAGATCGTCGGACCACTTCAACAGCATGCTGCGTTCGGTGGGCAGCACGCCCAGCATGTCGCCGATCACCGCCATCGGCAGCGGGGCGGCGATATCGCGGACGAAGTCACACTCGCCGCGCTCACACACGGCATCGATGAGGGTGTCGCACAGCTTCGCGATCGACGGCTCCTTCTCCTTGACCCGCTTGCGGGTGAAGCCCGCGTTGACGAGCTTGCGCCGCAACAGATGTGCGGGATCGTCCATGTCGATCATGTAGGGCATGCCGGGCTGGTCGGGACGGATGCCGCCGGTGCTGGAGAACAGCTCCGGATTGCGTTCCGCGTCGAGGATGGCCTGATAAGTGGTCGCGCCGGCCAGCCCGTTGCGATCGCGAAACACCGGCTGGTTGGCGCGCATCCAGCGATAGGCCTCACGCGAGGTGTGACGATCGGCGTAGAAATTGCCGTCGGTCAGGTCGATGTTCGAGATTGCTTCCGGGATGGTCGAAGTCATCTACAGCCTCCAAGTGTTGACGAACGGATTACAGTAACCGGCATGGCTGAGTCACAACACATCGTTGCGGGGACAGTCCTCACCATGCCGGTGCGGATACGTAAAGCGGACGTGCACACCGCGATGTTTTCGGTGGATGCGCAAGCGGCCCAACGCCTTATCGACTACAGCGGTCTGAAAGTCTGCCAGCACCGCCCGGGCCGGGCGGTGGTCAACCTGATGCTGGCCCGCTACATCGACGGCGACCTGGGGCAGTACCACGAATTCGGCACCTGCGTGATGGTCAATCCCCCCGGCTCGACGGCAAGCGGCTGGCGGGCGCTGGGCGACGCGGCCGCGTTCATCCACCACCTGCCGGTCGACCAGAGCTTCACCCTGGAGGCGGGACGGTCCATCTGGGGCTTCCCGAAGATCATGGCCGACTTCACCGTTCGCGAGCAGGGCCGGTTCGGATTCGACGTCAGCGCCGACGGCGCGCACATCGCGGGCATCGACTTCGCCCGGGGATTGCCGGTGCCATCGGTGTTCACCTCGCGTCCGCAGGTCCTCAAGACCTACACCTACGCCGACGGCACAACCCGGGAGGTGCCCTGGGAGATGCGGGTGCGCGGGCTGCGCGGTCAGCTCGGCGGCGCGACGCTGCGACTGGGCGATCACGCCTACGCCAAGGAGCTGGCGTCGCTGGGCCTGCCGAAGCGGGCGATGATCTCTGGATCCGTCGGCCACGTCGAGATGACATTCGGCGACGCCCACCCGCTCGGCTGACCGGCCGGACCGGTGTCGATCGCCCGGCTCCTCCCCTCCGCTCTGCATCGTCGTCGGGCGCGCCATCCGGACAATCTAGAACGCGTTCTCAGCCGCTGGCAAGAAAAGTAGAACGTGTTCTAGTCCGTGGTGGGCACGGGTCAGATCAGGCTCGCCAGCTCGCGGACCTGCTCTGTACTGCGCCCGGACACCACCATCATGGTCACGCCGGCGGCCTCCCAGGCCTTGATCTGCTTACGCACGTAGTCGATGTCGCCGACGATCGCGGCGTCGTCGATCACCTCGTCCGGGATGATCTCGGCGGCCTTGTCCTTCTGGTTGCTGCGGAACAGCTTCGTCACGTCGTCGACCACCTCGGCGTAACCCATCCGGCGGTAGACGTCGGCGTGGAAGTTGGTGTCCTCGGCGCCCATGCCGCCCATGTAGAGCGCGATATAGGGCTTCATGGCCGCGAACGCGGCGCTGCGGTCCTCGGTGATGACGATGTTGGCCGTCGCGCAGATCTCGAAGTCCTCGCGGCTGCGGCGCGCGCCCGGGCGGGCGAACCCCTCGTCCAGCCACTCGTTGTAGGTATCGGCCATGCGCGGCGTGTAGAAGATCGGCAGCCAGCCGTCGCAGATCTCGGCGGCCAGCGCGACGTTCTTCGGCCCCTCGGCGCCCAGCATGATCGGGATGTCGGCCCGCAGCGGATGAGTGATCGGCTTGAGCGGCTTGCCCAGACCCGTTGCGCGCTCGCCCGTCAGCGGCAGCGGGTAGTGCGGACCGGCGCTGGTCACCGGCGCCTCCCGCGCCCACACCTGCCGGACGATGTCGATGTATTCCCGGGTGCGGGCCAGCGGCTTGGGGAACGACTGGCCATACCAGCCCTCGACCACCTGCGGCCCCGAGACGCCGAGGCCGAGCACGTGCCGGCCGCCGGACAGGTGGTCCAGCGTCAGAGCCGCCATCGCGCAGGCCGTCGGGGTCCGCGCGGACAGCTGAACCACCGAGGTGCCCAGCCGCACCCGGGACGTCGACGAACCCAACCAGGCCAGCGGCGTGTAGGCGTCGGATCCCCACGCCTCGGCGGTGAAGACGGCGTCGTAGCCGGCCTCCTCTGCCGCGGCGACGAGCTCACCGTGGTTCTGCGGCGGCTGCGCGCCCCAATATCCCAGCTGCAGTCCCAGCTTCATCGTCGTCACCCTTCCGCAGACCCGATGTTGAATCCGTTCTTAGAACCTGTTCTACTCGATGGCGTGACAGCCAGCTCGAGTAGCCCGCCCCTGATGGATCACCCTGAGCCACCGCTCTCCGCGCCACTGACGTTGGCCTTCGACTACACCCGTTCGGTCGGCCCCACGCTGAGCAAGTTCTTCACCGCACTGCGTGACCGCCACGTCCTCGGGGTGCGCGGGTCGGATGGCCGGGTGCACGTGCCGCCGCCGGAATATGACCCGGTCACCTACGAGCCGCTGGGCGAGATGGTACCGGTATCCAGTGTCGGCACCGTCGTCTCGTGGACCTGGCAGCCCGAACCGATCGAGGGCCAGCCGCTCGACCGGCCGTTCGCCTGGGCGCTGATCAAGCTCGACGGCGCCGACACCCCGCTGATCCATGCGGTGGATGCGGGCGAGCCCAAGGCCATCAAGACCGGCTCCCGCGTGCACGTGCACTGGGTGGACGAACCGGTGGGCGCCATCACCGACATCGCCTATTTCGAGCTGGGGGAGGAAGCCGAAGCCGTCGCGGAGCAGTCGGACGGCGACAAGGACCCCGTGACCATGATCGTCACGCCCGTCTCGCTGACCATCCAGCACAGCGCCTCGCACGAGGAGAGCGCCTACCTGCGGGCCATCGCCCAGGGCAAGCTGCTGGGCGCGAAGACGGGCGAGAACGGCAAGGTGTACTTCCCGCCCCACGGCGCCGACCCGGCGACCGGCCAGCCGACCACCGACTTCGTCGAGCTGCCGGACAAGGGCACCGTGACGACGTTCGCGATCATCAACATCCCGTTCCAGGGCCAGCGCATCAAGCCGCCCTACGTGGCCGCCTATGTGCTGCTCGATGGGGCCGACATCCCGTTCCTGCATCTCGTCGCCGACATCGACGCGCACGAGGTACGGATGGGCATGCGCGTGGAAGCGGTGTGGAAACCCCGCGAGGAGTGGGGTTTTGGCATCGACAACATCGAGTACTTCCGGCCGACCGGGGAACCCGACGCCGACTACGACACCTACAAGCACCACCTGTAAAGGGCTTACCTACCTATGAGCGCTCGCAACGTTGCGGTCGTCGGCTTCGCCCACGCACCACACGTCCGCCGCACCGACGGCACCACCAACGGCGTCGAGATGTTGATACCGTGCTTCGCCCAGCTCTACGAGGAGCTGGGCATCGAGCGGACTGACATCGGCTTCTGGTGCTCCGGATCGTCCGATTACCTTGCCGGACGGGCCTTTTCGTTCATCTCGGCGATCGACTCCATCGGCGCCGTTCCGCCGATCAACGAATCGCACGTCGAGATGGACGCGGCCTGGGCCCTCTACGAGGCCTACATCAAGCTGTTGACCGGTGAGGTCGACACCGCGCTGGTGTACGGCTTCGGCAAGTCCTCGGCCGGGGTCCTGCGCCAGATCCTGTCGCGGCAGACCGACCCTTACACCGTCGCGCCGTTGTGGCCCGATTCGATCTCGATGGCCGGGCTGCAGGCCCGCATCGGGCTCGACAGCGGCAAGTGGACCGAGGAGCAGATGGCGCGCGTGGCCTTCGACTCCTTCGCGAACGCGCGGCGGGTGGACAAGGTCGAGGGGTCGATCAGCGTGGCCGAACTGCTCGAACGGCCGTTTTTCGCCGACCCGCTGCGGCGCCACGACATCGCGCCGATCACCGACGGCGCCGCGGCGATCGTGCTCGCTGCCGGCGACCGGGCACGCGAACTGCGCGAAAACCCCGCCTGGATCACGGGAATCGAGCACCGCATCGAGACCCCGTCGCTGGGCGCGCGCGACCTCACCGAATCCCCGTCGACCAAGGCCGCGGCCCACGTGGCCACCGGCGGCAGGACCGACAACCTGGACGTGGCGGAGATCTGCGCGCCCTTCACCCACCAGCACCTGATCATCGAGGAAGCCATCCGGATACCGGGACCGACCAAGGTCAATCCGTCCGGTGGCGCGCTGGCGGCCAATCCCATGTTCGTCGCCGGCCTCGAGCGCATCGGCTTTGCAGCACAACACATCTGGAATGGTTCGGCTGAGCGGGTGCTCGCGCACGCCACCAGCGGGCCTGCGCTACAACAGAACCTGGTCGCGGTCATGGAAGGGAAGAACTAATGGCCGGTGCAGGGCCAAACATCGCTGCGGTACTGGGTACCGGACAGACGAAGTACGTCGCCAAGCGCCAGGACGTTTCGATGAACGGCCTGGTGCGCGAGGCGATCGATCGGGCGCTGGCCGACTCGGGTTGCACGTTCGACGACATCGATGCCGTCGTGGTCGGCAAGGCGCCGGACTTCTTCGAGGGCGTCATGATGCCCGAGCTGTTCATGGCCGACGCCATGGGCGCCACGGGCAAGCCGCTGATCCGGGTGCACACCGCGGGATCGGTCGGTGGCTCCACCGGCGTGGTGGCCGCCAGTCTGGTGCAGTCCGGCAAGTACCGGCGCGTGCTGGCGATGGCCTGGGAGAAGCAGTCGGAGTCAAACGCCATGTGGGCGTTGTCAATCCCGATTCCCTTCATCAAGCCGGTGGGCGCCGGCGCGGGCGGCTACTTCGCCCCGCACGTGCGCTCGTACATCCGTCGTTCCGGGGCGCCCACCAACATCGGTGCCATCGTCGCGGTCAAGGACCGGCTCAACGGCGCCCGCAACCCCCTGGCGCACCTGCACCAGCCCGACATCACCGTGGAGAAGGTGATGGCGTCGCCGATGCTGTGGGACCCGATCCGCTACGACGAGACCTGCCCGTCCTCCGACGGCGCGGCGGCGGTCGTGATCGGCAACGAGGAGGCCGCCGAAGCCCGCCTGGCGCAGGGCAATCCGGTGGCATGGATCCACGCCACGGCGCTGCGCACCGAACCGCTGCAGTTCTCCGGGCGCGACCAGGTCAGCCCGCAGGCCGGCCGCGACGCGGCCGCCGCGCTGTGGAAGGCCGCCGGCATCACGAGCCCCATCGACGAGATCGACGCCGCGGAGATCTACGTGCCGTTCTCCTGGTTCGAGCCGATGTGGTTGGAAAACCTCGGGTTTGCGCCCGAAGGCGAAGGCTGGAAGCTCACCGAAGCGGGCGAGACCAAGATCGGCGGCCGGCTACCGGTGAACCCGTCGGGCGGCGTGCTGTCGTCGAACCCGATCGGCGCCTCGGGCCTGATCCGCTTCGCCGAGGCGGCGATCCAGGTCATGGGCAAGGGCGGCGACCACCAGGTGCCCAACGCGCGAAAGGCGTTGGGACACGCCTACGGCGGCGGCTCGCAGTACTACTCCATGTGGGTGGTCGGCGCCGACAAGCCGACGCCCCAAAAAGTCGACGCGTGAGCACGCGATGACCAAGCATCCCGCGCACGAGGCCGGCCGCCGCTCCCGCGAGGCGGTGGCGGCCCGGGACAAGGATGCCTGGCTGGCGGTGTTCGCCGACGACGCCATCGTCGAGGACCCGATCGGCCCCTCCGCGTTCGACCCCGAGGGCAAAGGGCATCGGGGCCGCGACGCGATTTCGGCCTTCTGGGACAAGGCGATCGCCCCGACCACCAAGATCGAGTTCGTTTTCCGCGATACCTATCAGTGCGGCAACGAGGAAGCCAACGTCGGGCACATCCTCATCACGACGGGTGAATACCAGACGACCGCCGAGGGCGTGTTCACCTACAAGGCCAACGACGAGGGCAAGCTGGTGGCCCTGCGCGCGTATTGGGAGATGGACCGCGCGGCGGCCAACACCCGCAAGGTCTAGATCGGCTCCAGCCCGGCCAGATGCCGCTGGGCGAGGTCGCGGTAGGCCTGCGGATTGAGCTTGAGCCACATCTCGGCGCCGGTGCCGGCCACCGGGCCCTTGATTTGAGCCGGGGCGCCGACCGCGAGCATCCCGGCCGGGATCTGGGTGCCGGCGGTGACCAGCGAGTGCGCGGCGACCAGGCTGCGCGCCCCGATCACCGCCCCGTCCAAAACGGTGGCGTGATTGGCGATCAACGCCTCCGGTCCCACGTGCGCCCCGTGGACGACGCACAGATGCGCGACCGTCGCGCCCGGACCGATGTCCACCGGGATGCCGGGAGGCGCGTGCAGCACGGACCCGTCCTGCACATTGGCGCCCTCCCGCACCACGATGGGCCCGTAGTCGCCGCGCAGCACGGCGTTGAACCAGATCGAGGCCCCCGCCTCCACGACGACGTCACCGATCAAAGTGGCGGTCGGGGCGACGAAAGCGGTGGGATCGACCCGTGGTGCGCGGCCCTCGAATGCAAACAGCGGCATCGTCTACGTATACCCCAACACGCATATGTCCCAGCCAGGCTCGCCGTCGTTGCGCGCCCCCGCCGCAAAACTGTAACGTGTTCTAGTTAGAGGGCTATTAGTTGGAGGTGGACAGGTGAGTACCGACACCAAGGCGGTCGGCATCCGGGAGATCGATCCCGGCGCCTTGCCGACCAGGTACGCCCGCGGCTGGCACTGCCTGGGCGTCGCAAAGGACTTCCAGGACGGTAAGCCGCATTCGATCGAGGCTTTCGGCACCAAGCTGGTGGTCTTCGCCGACTCCCACGGGGACATCAAGGTCCTCGACGGCTATTGCCGGCACATGGGCGGTGATCTGTCGGAGGGCACCATCAAGGGCGACGAGGTGGCCTGCCCCTTCCACGACTGGCGCTGGGGCGGCGACGGCCGCTGCAAGCTGGTGCCGTACGCCAAGCGCACGCCCAAGACGGCCCGCACCCGGTCGTGGACGACCGACGTCCGCGGCGGCCTGCTGTTCGTCTGGCACGACCACGAAAACAATCCGCCGGACCCCGCCGTGCGGATCCCGGAGATCCCGGAGGCCCACAGCGACGAGTGGACCGATTGGCGGTGGAACAGCATCCTCATCGAGGGGTCCAACTGCCGCGACATCATCGACAACGTCACCGACATGGCGCACTTCTTCTACATCCATTTCGGGTTGCCGACGTACTTCAAGAACGTCTTCGAGGGACACATCGCCTCGCAGTACCTGCACAACGTGGGCCGGCCCGACGTGAACGACCTCGGCACGTCTTACGGTGAGGCGCACCTGGATTCCGAGGCGTCCTACTTCGGGCCCTCCTTCATGATCAACTGGTTGCACAACAGCTACGGCGGCTACAAGGCCGAGTCGATCCTGATCAACTGCCACTACCCGGTGACCCAGAACTCGTTCGTGCTGCAGTGGGGTGTCATCGTCGAAAAGCCCAAGGGCATGGACGAAAAGATGACCGACAAGCTGTCGAAGGTGTTCACCGAGGGCGTCAGCAAGGGCTTTTTGCAGGACGTCGAGATCTGGAAGCACAAGACCCGCATCGACAATCCGCTGCTGGTCGAAGAGGACGGCGCCGTCTACCAGCTACGCCGCTGGTATCAGCAGTTCTATGTCGACGTCGCCGACATCGAGCCGGAAATGGTGGAACGCTTCGAGATCGAGGTCGACACCACCCGCGCCAACGAGTACTGGAATTCCGAGGTCTCCGAGAACCTCAAGGCCAAGGAATCCGAGGACGTTCCGGCCGAGCAGCACTAGGCATCATGGCCGACGATCAGCCGCAGGTACCTGACGTCGATCGGCTCGCGCGGTCGATGTTGCAGCTGCACGGCGATCATCACGACCACGAGGAGAAGCCCGCCGGCAACGGCGGGGGGTCCCGATCGTGGTCGAAGTCAAGGGATTTCGCCAACGATCCGCAGCGCGCGGCCACCGTGGCCGAAGCCAGCCGCGCTGACCGCGAGCGCTACCTCAACTCGGGTCTGTTGCCGGTGGACTGCCGTTTCTGCCACGTCCGCGTCACGGTGCGCAGGCTCGGGCCGGGACACACTGCGGTGCAATGGAATACCGAGGCCTGGCAGCGTTGCGCGCACTTCACCGAGGTGCGCGAGTCCGGCGGCGACACCGCGCGCACCCGGTCCTGCCCCAAACTGAGCGACAGCATCGAGCATGCGGTCGCCGAGGGCTACCTCGACGACGATCCCGACGAGAACTGAGCGACGGTCTCGTTCGTCATAGCGGCCCGTCGGACCCGAGCCGGAAGCCATGGGCGTCGTGCCCACCTCCGAGCGACAACCGGCAGGGGGCGCGGATGGATTGG
The DNA here is from genome assembly GCF_035666375.1 of Mycobacterium sp. 5-140-3-2. Classification (NCBI taxonomy): domain Bacteria; kingdom Bacillati; phylum Actinomycetota; class Actinomycetes; order Mycobacteriales; family Mycobacteriaceae; genus Mycobacterium; species Mycobacterium sp. 5-140-3-2. The sequence goes on along the minus strand of NZ_CP142025.1, from coordinate 537,596 downwards.
CGCGGATGGATTCGCGGCTTTGTCGCTCGGAGGTGGGCAAAAGGCGCGTCCATCGGACCGGAAACTCCTGTGGCGCCTGTGATTTCTACAGCCCCGCGAACCGCTCCTTGACCGTCTCGACACTCAGGCCGTAGTCGGCCAGCGAGTACGAGTGCTTGGGCGCCCGCGCGCCGGACTGGCTGTCGGCGTGGGTCTTTTCCATGGCCGCCTTGGCCTCTTCGGTCAACGTCATCCCGAAGTGCCGGTAGATGTCGGCCACCGTGCCCATCGGGTCGGCGATCAGCTCCTTGTAGTCCACGTCGTAGAACTGCGACGGGCTGTATTTGGCCCGCGCGGTGTTGAACCGCTCCAGGCCCCGCGACCACGTTTCCATTGCGTCAGCGCCGATCTGGGCGCCGGTGAACGACGTCGACCATCCCTCGGCGGTGTGCTGCGCCAGCGAGCACATCGAGGCCATGATCGTCTCGACCGGACGATGGGTCTGGATCACCAACGCGTCGGGATAGGTCGCCATCAGCGCGTCCAGCGCGAACAGGTGGCTGGGATTCTTCAGCACCCACCGCTTGTCCGCGTCGTTGAGTCCGATCAGCTGAAGGTTGCGGCGGTGCCGCTGGTACGACGGCGTCCAGTCCTGCCGCGAGAGCCACTGCGAGTAGGTGGGCAGGTGCGCCAGCGTCTCGTAGGACGCCGAATGCAGCGACTGCCGCAGCAGCTGCCAGCACTCCTCCAGCTCGTACGCCGCCATGAAATGCAGACCGGTGTAGTCCGGGTTTTCGGCATGATGCTTCTCGAACTGCGCGTTCAGTTGGCTGTAATACGGGTTGGAATCCCAGGTTTCACGAGGCGGGCGCGGCTGCGGGAATTCGGCCAACCACAGATGCAGGCCCTGGTGCGCGGGATCGGCGCCCAGCAGCCGATGCAAGGCGGTGGTGCCGGTGCGCACCAGTCCCGTGACGAAGATCGGCCGCTCGATGACGACGTCCGCGTGCTGCGGGTATTGCTTCCACGCCGCTTCGGACAGCAGCCGGGCCACCAGCGCACCGCGCAAAAAGAACCGATTCATCTTGCTGCCCAACGGCGTCAAGTCGGCGTCGCGGCGATAGGAGTCGAGCAGCACTTCCAGCGCTTCGAGGTAGTTGTCGTCGTTGCTGCCGAAATCGTCCAGCCCGATCATCTTGCTGGCCGACGCCTTCAGGTCGTCAACGGTGCCGACGTCGGTACGCTCAGCCATCAGGTGTGGTACTCCCCGCAATTGACGTCGAGGGTCTGCCCGGTGATGCCACTGGACAGGTCGCTCGCCATGAACAAGATCGCCGAGGCCACCTCGTCCTCGGTCGGCAGCCGCTTCAGGTCGGAGCCCGCCGCGGTGGCCTGGTAGATCTGCTCGGCCGTGGTGCCGTACTTGCCGGCCTGGTGGTTGAAGTAGCCCTGCAGCGTCTCGCCCCAGATATAGCCGGGTGCAACGGAATTGACCCGGATTCCCTGCTCGCCCAGCTCGGTGGCCAGCGAATGAGATATGGACAGCAGCGCGGACTTGGCCATCTTATAGGCGCCGTACTTCGCCTGCGAGTGCCGCAGCACCATGGAGTTGACGTTGACGATCGAGCCCTTCGACTCGGCCAGCGCCGGCGTGAATCCCTGGATGAGCCGCAGGGCGCCCAGCGCGCTGAGTTCGATCGCGTCGCGGATGTGCTGAAAGCTGGTGCCCGAGAAAGGCTTCAGCGACGGTACGCGGAACGCGTTGTTGATCAACACGTCGACCTTGCCGTAGGCCTCCAAGGTGGCATCGACCAGGTTGCTCACCTGATCGTCCTCGGTGATGTCGGTGCGCACCGTGGTCGCCCGGCCTCCGAGGTCGGCGATCTGTTTGGCGACGTCGTCCAGGCGTTCCGGCGTGCGGGCGGCCAGCACCAGGTCGGCGCCTTCCCGTGTGCATCGGTGCGCCAGCGTCGTGCCCAGACCCGGGCCGACGCCGCTGATCACCACCACCTTGCCGTCGAGCAACTTCGTCATCCCAACATCCTTGCCTGAATCTGCTGGTGGCGCAGCGCAATCCGCGCACGCCAGTCGTCCTCGGAAATCTTGTTGTGCTCGAAATACGGCAGCGCCGCCGGCACGGCGTCGATGTCGACCAGCTCTACGGTGGGGCCGTCGGCGTCGGTGAGTTGTCGCGACACCCGCTGCCAGCGGAACTGCAAGATGCCCTTCCGATGCCCGAGGGTCTCCACCCAGTTGGTCACGCCGGGGTTCTGGTCGGCGACGACGATGCGCACCTTGCCGTCCGGATCCGCTTGCGCCTGAGTGTTGTTCAGCGAGGTCTGGTGGTTGATGTAGTCCAGCGAGATGTACCACAGGCTGCCCAGCTGGAAGCCCAGGTAGGGGGCGTCGGTGACCGGGATGGTGATCACCAGCGCCTGGTCGGGCCGCAGCTCGTAGTGCCCCACCGACGAATACTGGGTCGCCAGGCCGCCGGGCGTCAACCGTGGCGCGACCATCGTGTTGACCGGGATGTTGAAGTAGAACCACTGCGGGAACTGCAGCCACGTCTTCACCCGGTTAACCAGCTGCTTTCCCGCTGTGGCAAAACGCTTTTCGATGGTTTCGCGACTCAGCGGCGGCGGCGCGGTGCCCGCGGTGTCCAGCCGGGAGATGGCCAGCGTGCCGCGCTGCGCGGCCCAGTCGCCGTACACCTCGCGGATGACCAGCTGTCCGGGGTCGGTCGGCCGAAACCGCCATTCGAAGCTGCCGTCGGGGGCGATCTGTAGCTCCCGGTCGTCGAAGGCGGCCTGGCTGACGGGCACGTTGTCGTCGGTGTACTCGCCGCCGAGCAGCTGGAAGCTCAGGTCGGTGGTGGTGCCGCGCCTGCCGGTGACGACGTAATCGTGGTTGGCGTGCACCCGGGTGCCGAAGTACAGCGTGTCGGGGTTGTCCAGGCCCATCTTGGTGAACGGCCCGGTCCCCGACTGCAGGAAGGGGTGGTCGCGGTCGTAGTCGAAGGCCAGATGCGTGCAGGCCGCGATACAGCCGGCCAGATATTGGAGCCCTTCGAGCAAGTCGGCTTCGGACTCGATGTGCGGCGCGGCGGCCACCAGCTCCTCGGCCTCAGCGATCGCGTGGGTGAGCGGGCCGGAAAAGGAAGTTACGGACACGCCTAGACGCTAGAACGTGTTCTACTTTTTCGTCAATGGCGAACATTCCCGCGCGTCGGCTGCGGGGTTGCACGACGATGCGGGTTCGCTAGGGCGGGCACGCGTGGGACAGCTGAATCAGGTGCTGGCGTACGTCGGGATGCCGGTTCAGGTAGTCGATCACGCTGCCGTTGCCCCCCTCGCCCTTTGACTTGTCGATCAGCTGCTGATGGAGGTCGGGGTGCCGCTGCAGGTAGGAGTCGATGGAACTGCCCACGTCCTGATTGCACCCGGGATCCGCGCTGGCCACTGGCAGCGCGATCATCGTCGCGGCGGTCGCGGTCAGTAACCCCCCGGCGAGCAGGCCGAAGAGTCCGCGGCCACGAGTACCGACTGTCTTGGATGTGCTCATGCCCACCAGGCTACGCGCGCTACCTTTGCGTAGCCTGTGCGCGCTCTGGGTGAAGCGGCAGGTCAGCGCGCGGCGGCGGCGCCGCTTTCTCGCTCGCGCTTGATCTCCAGCGCGATGTCGATCAGTTGGTCCTCCTGGCCGCCGATGAGCTTGCGCTGGCCGGCCCGGTGCAACAGCTCATGCGGCGGGACGCCATAGCGCTCACCCTGGCGGATGGCGTGCTTGAGGAAGCTGGAGTACACCCCGGAGTAGCCCATGATCAGGGCGTTGCGGTCGAGCAGGCACTCGGCGGGCATGGCTGGGGCGACGACCTCCTCGGCGGCGTCGGCGATGTCGAAGAAGTCGATGCCGGTCTTGACGCCGATCTTGTCGAACACCCCGATCAGCGCCTCGACGGGGGCGTTGCCCGCCCCGGCCCCGAAGCGGCGGCACGAGCCGTCGATCTGCTTAGCGCCGGCGCGCACGGCCTCGACGCTGTTTGCCACCCCGAGTCCGAGGTTTTCGTGCCCGTGGAAGCCGACCTGGGCGTCGTCACCGAGTTCGGCGACGAGCGCGGCGACGCGGTCGCGCACGCCCTCGAGGACCAGCGCCCCGGCCGAGTCGACCACGTAGACGCACTGGCAGCCCGCGTCGGCCATGATGCGGGCCTGGGCGGCCAGCTTCTCCGGCGAAATGGTGTGGCTCATCATCAAGAAGCCGACGGTTTCCAGGCCGAGTTCGCGGGCCAGGCCGAAGTGCTGGATCGAGACGTCGGCCTCGGTGCAGTGCGTGGCGATCCGGCAGATCGAGCCGCCGTTGTTCTGGGCCTCTTTGATGTCTTCCTTGGTGCCCACGCCGGGCAGCATCAAGAAGGCGATCTTGGCCTCTTTGGCGGTCTCGGCGGCGAGCTTGATCAGCTCCTGCTCGGGGGTCTTGGAGAACCCGTAGTTGAAGCTCGAGCCGCCCAGTCCGTCGCCGTGGGTGACCTCGATGACGGGCACACCCGCGGCGTCCAGGGCGGCCACGATCGCACCGACCTCGTCCTTGGTGAACTGGTGGCGCTTGTGGTGTGAGCCGTCGCGCAGCGACGTGTCCGTCATCCGCACGTCCCAGACCGGGTTGAAGAAGATGTCGGTAGTCATGATTGCGCTCCTCCGGCCGTCGCGGTCAAGGATTCCTTGGCGATCTCCTCGCCGACCTTGGTCGCCGCGGCGGTCATGATGTCCAGGTTGCCCGCATAGGGGGGCAGGTAATCGCCGGCCCCCTCGACCTCGACGAACGTGGTGACCAGCGCCTGGCCGCCAGAGTTGATCGACGGGTCGTCGAACTGCGGGTCGTTGAGCAGCCGGTAGCCGGGAACGTAGGTCTGCACCTCGGCCACCACGTCGTGGATGGACTTGGCGATCGCGTCGCGGTCGGCGTCCTCGGGAATGGCGCAAAAGATGGTGTCGCGCATGATCATCGGCGGATCGGCGGGGTTCAAGATGATGATCGCCTTGCCGCGCTTGGCGCCACCGATGGTCTCCACGCCCTTGCTGGTGGTCTTGGTGAACTCGTCGATGTTGGCCCGGGTTCCCGGCCCCGCCGACAGCGAGGCGACCGAGGCGACGATCTCGGCGTACGGCACCCCACCGAGGTCGGCGACGGCGCGCGACACCGCGTACACGATCGGGATGGTGGCCTGCCCGCCGCAGGTGATCATGTTGACGTTGGGCGCATCCAGGTGCTGGCGCAGGTTGGCCGGCGGGATCACCGCGGGACCCACCGCGGCGGGCGTCAGGTCGACGGCCCGGATGCCGGCAGCCGCGTACTTGGGCGCGGCGTCGCGATGCACATAGGCGCTGGTCGCCTCGAACACCAGATCGGGCTTGTCCGACTGCGCCAGCAACCAGTCCACGCCCTCGTGGGTGGTCTCCAAACCCAGCTTGCGGGCCCGCGCCAGACCCTCGCTTTCGGGGTCGATGCCGACCATCCAGCGCGGCTCCAGCCAGTCCGATCGCAACAACTTGTAAAGCAGGTCAGTGCTGATGTTGCCCGACCCGACAATGGCCACACTCGCCTTAGACGGCATGATGCCCCTTTTCGAACTGCTGAGATTTAAGTTAGTCGATTTAATTCGAGCCTATTCGAACGATAAACGCACAGAACCGAGGCCCGCGAAGTCGGCGACGAACTCGTCGCCCGGGTGCGCGTCGATGGCTCGCGTGCACGATCCGGGCAGCACCACGTCGCCCTTGCGCAACCGCACACCGAACCCGTCGACCTTGCGGGCCAGCCACGCCACCGCGGTGACGGGGTTGCCCAGCACCGCGTCGGTGCGGCCCTCCGCGACGACCTCGCCGTTGCAGCGCAGCACCGCGTCGATCCCCTTGACGTCGATGTCGCGGGGGGAAACCCGGGCCTCGCCGAGCACGAAACCGGCCGACGACGCGTTGTCGGCGATGGTGTCGCACAGCTCGATCTTCCAGTCGGTGATCCGGGTGTCGATCAACTCGATGGACGGGACCAAGGCCTCGGTCGCCGCCAGCACGTCGTCCTCGGTGCAGCCGGCTCCCGGCAGGTCGGCGTTCAATATGAAGCCGACCTCGACCTCCACCCGCGGATACAGGTAGCGGTTCGCCTTGACGGGGGTGTCTTCGAACAACTGCATCTCGTCGAGCAAATGCCCGTAGTCCGGCTCGTCGACGCCCATCATCTGCTGGATGGCTTTCGACGACAGCCCCACCTTGTGGCCCAGCACCCGCGCCCCCTCGGCGACCCGCTGCCGGATATTGATCAGCTGGATCTCGTAGGCGTCGACGACGTCGATGTCCGGGTAGGCCGCGGTCAGCGGGGCGATCGGCTCACCGCTCCGCTCGGCCTGCGCCAAGTCCGCAGCCAGCTCGTCGCGGGTAGCAACACTGAGCATTTTTCTACGTCTCCTCGTACGGTCGACCCGGGCCAGTAGCGGCCGCCCTGGGCAATTCTATAACGTGTTCTACATGTCAGCGCAGGAGTACGACGTCGTCGTGGTCGGGAGCGGCGGGGCCGGCATGGTGGCCGCCCTTACCGCCGCTCACCGGGGTCTTTCCACCATAGTCATCGAAAAGGCCCCGCACTTCGGCGGCTCGACCGCGCGGTCGGGCGGCGGCGTTTGGATCCCAAATAACGAAGTGCTCAAGCGTGACGGGGTCAAGGACACCGCCGAGGCGGCCCGCACCTATCTGCACGGGATCGTCGGCAGCGTCGTCGAGCCCGAACGCATCGACACCTACCTCGAGCGCGGGCCCGAGATGTTGTCGTTCGTGCTCAAGCACACACCGCTGAAGATGTGCTGGGTTCCGCGGTATTCCGACTACTACCCCGAGTCGCCCGGCGGGCGCGCCGAAGGCCGGTCGATCGAGCCGAAGCCGTTCGATGCCCGCAAGCTCGGCGCCGACGAGTCCGGCCTGGAGCCCGCGTACGGCAAAGTGCCGCTCAACGTTGTGGTGATGCAACAGGATTACGTGCGGTTGAATCAACTGAAGCGTCACCCGCGCGGCGTGCTGCGCAGCCTGAAGGTCGGCGCGCGCACGATGTGGGCCAAGGCGACCGGCAAGAACCTCGTCGGCATGGGACGGGCGCTGATCGGACCGCTGCGGATCGGCTTGCAACGCGCCGGCGTTCCGGTGGTGCTCAACACCGCGCTGACCGACCTGTACGTCGAAGACGGCGTCGTGCGCGGGGTCTATGTGCGCGGCGCCGCTGATGCCGAATCGGGTGAGCCCAGGCTGATCCGGGCCCGGCGCGGGGTGATCCTGGCGTCGGGAGGGTTCGAGCACAACGAACAAATGCGGGTGAAATACCAGCGCGCCCCGATCACCACCGAATGGACGGTGGGCGCGGTGGCGAACACCGGCGACGGCATCGTCGCCGCCGAAAAGTTGGGCGCCGGACTGGAATTGATGGAAGACGCCTGGTGGGGCCCGACCGTCCCGCTGGTCGGCGCGCCGTGGTTCGCGCTGTCGGAGCGCAACTCGCCGGGATCGATCATCGTCAACATGTCCGGCAAGCGATTCATGAACGAGTCGATGCCCTACGTCGAGGCCTGCCACCACATGTACGGCGGCGAATATGGCCAGGGACCCGGGCCGGGCGAGAACATCCCCGCGTGGCTGGTCTTCGACCAGCAGTACCGCGACCGCTACATCTTTGCGGGATTGCAGCCCGGACAACGCATTCCGCGCAAGTGGCTGGAATCGGGCGTCATCATCACGGCCGACACGCTGGCGGAGCTGGCCCAGAAGGCCGGCCTTCCGGTGAACGAATTCACCGCCACCGTGGAACGTTTCAACGGTTTCGCGCGCTCCGGCGTCGACGCGGACTTCCACCGCGGCGAGAGCGCCTACGACAGGTACTACGGCGACCCGACCAACAAGCCGAACCCCAACCTCGGCGAGATCAGCCACGCGCCGTACTACGCCGCCAAGATGGTGCCCGGCGACCTGGGCACCAAGGGCGGCATCCGGACCGATGTCCACGGGCGGGCGCTGCGCGACGACGGCAGTATCATCGAAGGCCTTTACGCCGCGGGCAATGTCAGCGCGCCGGTGATGGGCCACACGTACCCCGGTCCGGGTGGCACCATCGGCCCGGCCATGACGTTCGGCTACCTGGCGGCATTGCACATTGCCGGCGGAGCCGGGGAAAGGTAACCGCGATGCCCATCGACGTAGACGTCGCGCTGAACGCCGAGCTGGATCCCATCGAATTCTCTTGGGCCAGCAGCGATGTGCAGCTCTACCACCTCGGGCTCGGCGCGGGCGCCGACCCGATGGATCCGCGCGAGCTGCGCTACCTAGTCGACGACACCCCGCAGGTGCTGCCCACGTTCGGCAACGTGGCCGCCACGTTCCACGCCACGAAGCCGCCGACCGTGCAGTTCCCGGGCATCGACATCGAGCTGAGCAAGGTGCTGCACGCCAGCGAGCGGGTCGAGGTGCCCGGGCCGCTGCCGCCGTCGGGCTCGGCCAAGGCCGTCACCCGGTTCACCGACATCTGGGACAAGGGCAAGGCCGCGGTGATCTGGAGCGAGACGACGGTGACCGCGCCGGACGGCACGCTGTTGTGGACGCAGCGGCGGTCCATCTTCGCCCGCGGCGAAGGCGGCTTCGGCGGCGAGCGCGGCCCGTCGGGGGGTGACGCCGCACCGGAGCGGGCCCCCGACCTGGAGGTCGACGTGCCGATCCTGCCGCAGCAGGCGCTGCTCTACCGGCTGTGTGGCGACCGCAACCCGCTCCACTCCGATCCCGAATTCGCCGCTGCCGCAGGCTTTTCGCAGCCGATCCTGCACGGGCTGTGCACGTACGGCATGACCTGCAAGGCGATCACCGACGCACTGCTCGACGGTGACGCCGCCGCGGTGGCCGCCTACGGTGCGCGTTTCGCCGGGGTGGCATTCCCCGGCGAAACGCTCAAGGTCGGCATCTGGAAGGAGGGCGGCCGCTTTTTGGCCAGCGTTGTCGCGCCCTCGCGCGACAACGCCGTCGTGCTCTCCGGGGTCGAACTCGTCCCGGCCTAGCGGCTTCCGGCGCGCTTCCTCTTTTGCTTCGCGTCAGTGTGCGGCTAGCCGCGCATTCGGTCTCGACTGTGCGGCTATGCGCACACTCGGCCGGCCAACGCGTCGCGAACACGCCTGACGACCTCGGCCGGGCGGTCACCGGCGACCACTCGCACAACGATCCAGCCACGCCGCTGCAATATCTCTGATCTACGGAGATCCCACCTGTACTGGTGTCGATCGCTGCGGTGTTGCTCGCCGTCATACTCGACCGCGACTTTGACGTCCTCCCAGCCCATATCCAAATATGCAATGGCGCTGCCGAATTCGTTGACAACTGGAATCTGAGTCTGTGGCCTGGGCAAGCCCGCTTGGATCAGCACGAGGCGTAGCCAGGACTCTTTCGGTGACTGCGCGCCGGCATCGAATAGGTCCACCGCTTCACGCGCTCGCGCGATCCCTCGCCGTCCAGCATATCTGCGAGCCAGCAGCTCAACATCAGCCGCTTTGACGTTAGTGGCGCGGGCAAGCGCGTCGATAGCTGCCACGGCGGTCGTGATGGGATACCAGCAGCCCAAATCCAGGGCCGTTCTGGTCGGCGAAGTAACCGGCATGGCCGCAACCGTCTCTATCTCGTCGGCCTCGATACGGTCTCGATGTGTTTGGATTCCAGGTGGACTCCGCCGATTATCGTGAATCAACTCCACTGCCTGGAAGTCGTTCGCCCAATTACTGCCATGTAGAGCTGCGGCGGAAAACCCCGCGACAACACCTCGGCGTCCGGTCCAAAGCCACCCTGCTTTCGCACGTAAAGCGGCATCAACTTCAATATCACGTTCCGTATATACATCGGGAAACAGACGGCGACACCGGGTAGCCAGTTGGGTCTTAGTCCAGACGCCCGCGGCTATGGCCTCGCTGCCGATGAATGGCTCCCGCACGAAGGCAGCGTCGCAGAGAGCACTCAGCTCGTCACTTCGGCTATCCACACTCGCCGAGTGTGCGGCTGGCCGCACTCCGACGCGCGAATGTGCGGCTGGCCGCGCATTCGCGAAAAAGGCGGAAAAGGCGGGGGAAGGAGACCTAGCCGAGAATGAGGCCCGAGGTGGGCACGCCCGTACCCGCGGTGACGAGCACGTGCTCGACGTCGGGCACCGGATTCACCGAGGTGCCCCGCAGCTGCCGCACACCCTCGGCGATGCCGTTCATGCCGTGGATGTAGGCCTCGCCGAGTTGGCCACCATGGGTGTTGATGGGCAGCCGGCCGCCGATCTCGATCGCCCCGTCGGCGATGAAGTCCTTGGCCTCTCCGCGACCGCAGAATCCCAACTCCTCCAACTGAATCAGCGTGAACGGAGTGAAGTGGTCATACAGCACGGCGGTCTGGATGTCGCTCGGTTTGAGCCCCGACTGCGCCCACAACTGCTGACCGACGACCCCCATCTCCGGCAGGCCGAGCTCGGGCCGGTAGTAGCTGACCATCGTGTACTGGTCGGGGCTGGAGCCCTGCGCCGCCGCCTCGATGATCGCCGGCCGCTGCTTGAGGTCCTTTGCCCGCTCGGGCGACGTCACCACGATCGCCACCGCCCCGTCGGTCTCCTGGCAGCAGTCCAGCAGCCGCAGCGGCTCGGCGATCCACCGCGAATTCTGGTGATCCTCAATGGTTATCGGCTTCTCGTAGAAATAGGCCTTCGGATTCTTGGCCGCGTGCTTGCGGTCGGCCACCGAGATCGCGCCGAAGTCCCGGCTGGTCGCCCCGGACAGGTGCATGTAGCGCTGGGCGATCATCGCGACCTGTGCGGCGGGCGTGGACAGCCCGTGCGGGTAGGAGAACGAGTTGTCCGCCGCCGTCGAATCAGCCTGCACGCCGGCGTTTCCCACCAATCGGGTCTGCACCTGACCGAACCGCATGCCGGATCGCTCGTTGAACGCCCGGTACGCGACGACGACGTCGGCCACGCCGGTGGCCACGGCGAGCGCCGCCTGCTGAACGGTCGCGCAGGCGGCGCCGCCGCCGTAACCGATCTGCGAGAAGAACTTCAGATCACCGATGCCGACCGCGCGTGCCACAGCGGTCTCGTTGTTGGTGTCCATCGTGAAGGTGGTCAACCCGTCGACATCGGACGGGCTCAGCCCGGCGTCGTCCAGGGCATCCAGGACCGCCTCGGCGGCCAACCGCAGCTCGCTGCGGCCGGAGTCCTTGGAGAAGTCGGTAGCGCCGATCCCGGCGATCGCGGCTCGGCCGTTCAATAAGCCCGCTGACATCTATGCGCCCCCGATCGTCAGCGTCACGTTCGCGATGACGTGATCGCCAAGGCTGTTGCGCCCGAACACCTTCAGCGTGATCAGGCCGTCGTCGACGGCCGTCACCTCACCGGAGAACGTCACGGTGTCGTAGGCGTACCACGGCACACCCAGGCGCAGGCCGATCGACTTGATCAGCGCCGTCGGACCTGCCCAGTCGGTGACGTAGCGCTGCACCAGCCCGGTGTCGGTGAGGATGTTGACGAAGATGTCCTTGGAACCCTTGGCCTGCGCCAGGTCCCGGTCGTGGTGCACGTCCTGAAAGTCCCTGGTGGCCAGGGCCGTCGAGATGATGAACGTCGGCGTGCCATGCAGCTTGAGTTCGGGCAGGGTGGTGCCCACTTCGACAACGGGTGCGCTCATGCTTCGTCTCCCATGGGCTCCCAGGCGTAGAGGCTCCACTCGGGCCCGGATTCACCGGCCGGGAAGTCGATATAGGTTGCGCGGACCGGCATTCCGATCTTGACCTCGGCGTGGTCGACGTTGCGCAGCTCGCCGAGCATCCGGACGCCCTCTTCCAGTTCGACCAGTGCGATCACGAACGGCAGCGTGCGCCCGGGCACCTTCGGTGCGTGGTGCACCACGTAGCTGAACACCGTGCCGCGGCCGCTGGCGACCGCGAAATCGATCGGCTCGGCCTTGTTTTGCCACACCGCGGGCACCGGCGGGTGCTGCAGGGTGCCGTCGGGGAGGCGCTGGATACGCAGCTCGTGCGCCGCCACACCCTCCCAGAAGAAGGCGGTGTCGCGTGAGACCGCCGGACGCATCATGGCGTCGGCGTCCAGGTCCTGAGGGACCGATGCGGTCGCGCCGGAATCCTCGCGGGGCCTGAATTTCAGGATTCGCCAGGCCATCTCGGCGACATCCTCGTCGCCGACCCGCCACGTGATGTGCTGGTTGATGAACCAGCCCTCGCCGAGCCCGGTCTGCTTGGGGCCGACCACGTCGCGCATCTCGGACACGACGGTGACCTGCTCGCCGGGACGCAGATACCGGTGGTAGGTCTGCTCGCAGTTGGTGGCGACCACGCCGATGTAGCCGGCCTCGTCGAACAGCTGCATGATCGGGCCCATGGGGTCGTCGGTCGGGCGTTCCCCGCCCAGGCCGAACATCGTCCACACCTGAATCATGGCCGGCGGGGCGACAATTCCGGGATGACCGGCGGCCCTGGCCGCGGCCTCGTCGACGTAGATCGGGTTGCGGTCGCCCAGCGCCTCGACCCAGTTGTTGATCGTCGGCTGGTTCACCGGATCCCGGGCCTCGCGCGGTGCAGCGACGACGGTGGCGGTGATCTCCGCAACCGCTTCCTTGATATCGGTCATCGAGGCACCCTCGGCACTTTGAGTCCGGCCGCGGCGATCATCTCGCGCATCACCTCGTTCACGCCGCCCCCGAAGGTGATGACCAGGTTGCGCTTGGTCTGGGAGTCCAGCCAGTTGAGCAGGTCGGCGGTGTCCGAGTCGGCGGGGTTACCGTACTTGCCGACGATTTCCTCGGCGAGCCGGCCGATGTACTGAATCTTCTCGGTACCAAAGACTTTGGTCGACGCCGCGTCGGCGACGTTGATGTCCTCCCCGGCGGCGGCCACCTGCCAGTTGAGCAGCTCGTTGATCCGCCACATCGCGTGAATCTCGCCGAGCGCGCGCTTGACGTCGGCGTGGTCGATCGGGGTGACCCCGTCACTTCCCGGCTTGGACGCCCAGGCGTGGACCCGGTCGTAGATGCCCGCGGTACGCCCGGCCGGGCCGAGCATGACGCGTTCGTTGTTGAGCTGGGTGGTGATCAGCCGCCACCCGCCGTTCTCCTCGCCGACCAGCATGTCGGCGGGCACCCGCACATCGTTGTAATACGTGGCGTTGGTGTGGTGGGCGCCGTCGGACAGGATGATCGGCGTCCAGGAGTAACCGGGATCCTTGGTGTCGACGATCAGGATCGAAATGCCCTTGTGTTTCACGGCTTCGGGGTCCGTGCGGCAGGCCAGCCAGATGTAGTCGGCGTCGTGGGCTCCGGTGGTGAAGACCTTCTGCCCGTTGACGATGTACTCGTCGCCGTGACGCACGGCGGTGGTCCGCAGCGAGGCCAGGTCCGTACCGGCCTCGGGCTCGGTGTAGCCGATCGCGAAGTGCACCTCGCCGGCCAGGATCGCCGGCAGGAACTTCTTCTTCTGCATCTCGCTGCCGAACTGCTGCAGGGTCGGACCGACCGTCTGCAGCGTGACCGCGGGCAGCGGCACGTCGGCGCGATGCGCCTCGTTGACGAAGATCGACTGCTCGATCGGGCCGAAACCCAAGCCGCCGAACTCCTTTGGCCACCCGACGCCGAGCTTGCCGTCCTGGCCCATCCGGCGGATCACCGCGCGGTAGGCCTCGTTGTGACGGTCCTGCTCCATCGCCTTCATCTCGTCGGACGAGATCAGGTTCGAGAAGTATTCCCGCAATTCCGCCTGCAGCTGGCGCTGCTCCGGGGTCAGGTCTATGAACATTGCGCTCCCACCAGATCGAGACGATGAGAAGGACCGCCCAGCAACCGGGTCAGGTCCTTGATCGTGGAGTAGTACCGGTGCATCGGATAGGTGATGTCCATGCCCATGCCGCCGTGCAGGTGATGGCAGAGCTGCATCACCGGCGGCGCCTGTGAGGTGACCCAATACCCCAGGACATCGAGGTCGTCGTCGGCATCCCGCCCCTCCGACAGCCGCCACACGACCGATTTCGCCACCAAATCGATGGTGCGCGAGGCGATGTAGACCTCGGCGAGCTGTGCGGCCACGGTCTGGAAGGTCGACAGCGGCTTGCCGAATTGCTTGCGGTTGGCCACGTAGTCGGCGGTCAGCCGCAGCGCCCCGGCCACCAGCCCGTCGGCGTAGGCGCCGATGGAAGCCAGCACCAGCTGGTTGACGCGCTGCGCGGTGGCGCCGGCCAAGACGTCGGCGTCCTCGACGGCGACATCGGTGAACGTGACCGTGTACTCGTCGGAGTCGTTCGAGGTCGGCGTCTGGACCACCTCGACGCCGCCGGCCTTCGGCGACACCACGACCACCGCGCTGTCGGCGGTGACGATCATCCAATCCGCTTGTCCGGCATAGCCGACGCCGACCTTGGTGCCCGACAGCCGGCCGCCCGCGAACGTGGTCGACGGCCGGTCCGGCAACGCGGCGCCGGGCTCGTTGAGCGCCGCGGTCAGCACGCCGCCCTTGGCGACGCCCGCCAAAAACCGGTCCTGCTGGTCCTCGGAAGCCAGGTCAACCAGGGGGAGCACACCGAAACCCAGGGTGGCCAGGGCCGGCGTGATCGTGCCGTGGCGACCGATCTCCGTCAGCACGGTGGCGACCTCGGGCAATCCCACCCCGTCACCGCCGAGGCGCTCGGGCACCGGCAGCGCCGTCACGCCGCCGTTGACCAAAGCCTCCCAACTCAATTCGCGCTCGAACACCGACGTCACGACGTCGGCGACCGCCTGTTGTGTCGCGGTGAGATCGAAATCCATCGTGGCTTCGGCCGCCATATCAGTGCGCCACCGGGCACTTGCCGGTGTAGTCGACCTGCCAGTGCTTGATGCCGTTGAGCCACCCCGACCGCAGCCGCTCGGGCGCGGAGATCGGCTTGAGGTCCGGCATGTGGTCGGCCACGGCGTTGAAGATCAGGCTGATCGTCATCCGGGCCAGGTTGGCGCCGATGCAGTAGTGGGCACCGGTGCCGCCAAAGCCCACGTGCGGGTTGGGGTTTCGCATGATGTTGAAGCTGTGCGGGTCCTCGAAGACCTCTTCGTCGAAGTTGGCCGAGCGGTAGAACATCACGACCCGCTGGCCCTTCTTGATCTGCACACCGGACAGCTCGTAGTCCTCCAGCGCGGTCCGCTGGAACGCCGTGACCGGCGTTGCCCACCGGACGATTTCGTCGGGCGCGGTGTCCGGGCGCTCCTTCTTGAACAACTCCCACTGGTCGGGGTTGTCCGCGAACGCGATCATGCCGTGCGTGATCGAGTTCCGGGTGGTTTCGTTGCCCGCGACGGCCAGCATGACCACGAAGAACCCGAATTCGTCGTCGGAGAGCTTCTCGCCGTCGATGTCGGCCTGGATCAGCTGGGTGACGATGTCGTCGCCGGGGTTCTTGGCGCGCTCCTCGGCCATCTTCATCGCGTACATGATCAGCTCGGCCGAGGACATCGCGGGATCGATGTGCGCGTACTCGGGGTCTTCGTTGCCGGTCATCTCGTTGGACCAGCGGAAGATCTTGTCCCGATCCTCCTGCGGAACACCCAGCAGACCCGCGATGGCCTGCAGCGGCAGCTCACAGGAGACCTGCTCGACGAAGTCGCCGGAGCCCGACGAGGCGGCCGTCTTCGCGATGTTTTGCGCGCGGGCGTCCAACTCGTCGCGCAGCCGTCCGATGGCCCGCGGGGTGAAGCCGCGCGAGATGATCTTGCGCAGCCGCGTGTGGTGCGGGGCGTCCATGTTGAGCATGACGTTGCGCTGCAGGTCGATCTGCTCGCGCGTCATCTCCTGCGGCCACACCGGGATGGCGCAGTCCTGCTGAGACGAGAAGATGTCACTGCGCACAGAGATCTCTTTGACGTCCTTGTGCTTGGTGATGGCCCAATAGCCTTTGTCGCCAAAACCGCCCGTGCCGCCCGGGACGTCTACCCAGAAGATCGGCTCGGACTTGCGCACTTCGGCCAACTCCGCGACCGGGAGGCCTTTGACACTGACGTCCGGATCGAGAAAATCAAACCCGGGCGGAAGATTCGGACTGGGCACGCTACTTCTCCTAACTACAGTCCTCGATGACTTGCGATCCCAGGACACTAGTTGTCCTAGTGATGCTCTGGTGCCAGTAAAACATGCCTCCACCGCAGACAAAAGGCGGCGACGCATCCTCGCTTGTCATAGTAATGAAACGTGTTCTAGCCTGGCGTCATGGGTAACCCGGTAATCGTCGAAGCCACTCGCAGCCCGATCGGCAAGCGCAATGGCTGGTTGTCAGGGCTGCACGCCACCGAGCTGTTGGGTGCGGTGCAGAAGGCGCTGGTTGAGAAGGCAGGCATCGAAGCCGGCGACGTCGAACAGGTCATCGGCGGCTGCGTCACGCAGTACGGCGAACAGTCCAACAACATCAGCCGGGTCAGCTGGCTGGTGGCCGGTCTGCCCGAGCACGTCGGCGCCATGACCGTGGACTGCCAGTGCGGCAGCGGCCAGCAGGCCAACGGCCTGGTCGCCGGGCTGATCGCCGCCGGCGCCATCGACATCGGTATCGCGTGTGGCATCGAGGCCATGAGCCGCGTCGGCCTCGGCGCCAACGCGGGCCCCGACCGCAGCATCCTGCGGCCCGCGTCGTGGGACATCGACCTGCCCGACCAGTTCACCGCCGCCGAGCGGATCGCCAAGCGGCGCGGCATCACCCGCGAGGAGATCGACGAGTTCGGCTTCAACTCGCAGGCCAGGGCCAAGCAGGCCTGGGACGAGGGCCGCTTCGACCGTGAGATCTCCCCCATCGAGGCCCCGGCGCTCGACGAGAACAAGCAGCCGACGTCGGAGCGCGTCACCATCTCTCGCGACCAGGGCCTGCGCGAGACGACCCTGTCGGGTCTGAGCGCGCTGAAGCCGGTCCTCGAAGGCGGGATCCACACGGCGGGAACGTCGTCGCAGATCTCCGACGGCGCGGCGGCCGTGCTGTGGATGGACGAGGACAAGGCCAAGGCTTTGGGCCTGCGGCCGCGCGCCCGCATCGTCAGTCAGGCGTTGGTCGGCGCCGAGCCCTACTACCACCTCGACGGGCCGGTGCAGTCGACGGCCAAGGTGCTGGAGAAGGCCGGCATGAAGATGGGGGACATCGACCTCGTCGAGATCAACGAGGCGTTCGCCTCGGTGGTGTTGTCCTGGGCTCGGGTGCACGAGCCGGACATGGCCAGGGTCAACGTCAACGGCGGCGCCATCGCGCTCGGCCACCCGGTCGGGTCGACCGGCAGCCGGCTGATCACCACCGCGCTGCACGAATTGGAGCGCACCGACCAGACCACCGCATTGATCACGATGTGCGCGGGCGGCGCCCTGTCCACCGGCACCATCATCGAGCGCATCTAGTTCCCCCTTGCTCGTCTCCGAAGAGAGCCGCATCGCCGCGGCGCAGTCCTACATCGACGCGCTGGTCAGCCATGACGGCGACACCGTCCCGTTCGCGGCCGGCTGCACCCGCATCGAGCAGGGCATCAAGAACGGGTTCTCCGGAAATCACCTGCGGCGCAGCCTGAATCGCGGGCCGCAGTATCGGTTGCTGGCGCACACGACGACGCCGGAGTACCGCATCGACGGCGACGACGTGCACGCCGCGTACCAGGTGCTGACCAAGGCGGCGTTGGGCGGGCGTCGGCTCGCGGCGCACGTCACCGAGACCTTCGTCATTCCGGCCGAAAGCGCAAACGGGAAAGCCGAAATCCACCACATCAAGGTTCGCTTCCACCCCTTCATCCAGCGTTAGGGACGTCGAGGAACATCATGCCGAAACCGAAGCCACGCGCACTGAACTCACCCTGGGTCGCCTTCATCATCAAGTGGATGGCCAAGGGCAACGCATGGATATACCGACGCAGCAATGGAAAATTCGGCGGCACTTTCCAGAAGGCCCCCGTCGCGCTGCTCACCACGACGGGACGCAAGACCGGCGAACCGCGGGTGAGCCCGCTGCTTTACCTGCGCGAGGGCGATCGGGTGGTACTGGTCGCATCGAAGGGCGGCAGCGACAAGCACCCGCTGTGGTACCTCAACCTCAAGGCCAATCCCAAAGTGTCCGTGCAGATCAAGGACGAGGTGCTTCACCTGCAGGCCCGCGACGCCACCGAGGCGGAACGGGCCAAGTACTGGCCGAAGTTGGACGCCATGTATCCCTCGTTCGACGATTACCGGTCCTGGACCGATCGGGTGATCCCGGTCGTCATCTGCGACCCCTAGAGTTTCAAATCGCCCGGATGGGGAACCATCCTGGGCAAGATGTCCGAGCGTCGCTGGATCCGCAACTCGCGCCCGATTGCGCTGCTGCTCAAGTACTTCGCGTGCCTGCACATCTGGGTGTACCGTCGAACCAACGGCAGGATCGGCGCGAAATTGCTGCGATTCCCGGCGGCGCTGCTGACCACGACCGGACGCAAGTCCAACCGGCCGCGGACCACCGCGACGCTCTACCTGCGCGACGGTGAACGGGTGATTTTGCCCGCGTCGTTCGGCGGCCGCGACGAAGACCCGGTGTGGTATCTGAACCTTCGGGAGAATCCCGAGGTGCGGGTGCAGATCCGGGCTCAGCGCCTGGAATTGATCGCGCGCGACGCGACCGACGCCGAGCGCGAACGCTATTGGCCGCCGCTGATGCGGATGTACCCGCCCTACCGCAAGTACCGCGAAGCCGCCGACCGGGTCATCCCGCTCGTGGTGTGCGAACCCCCTCGGCGAGCGTGCACCGACGGCGAAGAATCGGCGAAATCATCGCCGTGAGTGCACGTTCGGCGCGGGCGCCGCGTCAGGCGCCGTAGACCGGGACCGGCGGGCGCGCCTTGGCGAGCAGGTCGGCGACGACGCGTCCCAGCTCCGCGGGATCCCACCGCGCCCCCTTGTCGATCTCCGGCCCGTGCGCCCAGCCCTCGGCGACGCGAATCTTGCCGCCCTCGACCTCGAACACCTTGCCGGTCACGTCGCGCGATTCGGCGCTACCCAGCCAAACCACCAGGGGGGAAATGTTTTCCGGGGCCATCGCGTCGAAATCCTGATCCTGGGTGGACATCATCTCGGCGAAGACGGTCTCGGTCATGCGGGTGCGCGCCGAGGGAGCGATGGCGTTGACGGTGACGCCGTAGCGGCCCATCTCGGCCGCGCCGACGAGCGTCATCGCCGCGATGCCCGCCTTGGCGGCGCTGTAGTTGCCCTGCCCGACACTGCCCTGCAGGCCGGCGCCCGAGCTCGTGTTGATGATCCGCGCGTCAACGGTTTTGCCCTCTTTGGACAACCCACGCCAATACGACGCGGCGTGCCGCATCGTGGCGAAGTGGCCCTTGAGGTGCACGGCGACGACGGCGTCGAACTCCTCCTCGCTGGTGTTGGCCATCATCCTGTCGCGCACGATGCCGGCGTTGTTCACCAAAACGTCCAGGCCGCCGAATGTTTCGACGGCGGTCCGAATCAGTTCGGCAGCCTGGTCCCAGTCGGCGACGTTGGAACCATTGGCGACGGCTTCGCCCCCGGCGGCGATGATCTCGTCGACCACCCCCTGGGCGGCGCTGCCGCCGCCCGCCGGTGAACCGTCCAGGCCCACCCCGATGTCGTTGACCACCACCCGCGCACCCTCGGCGGCGAAGGCCAGCGCGTGCGCGCGACCGATACCCCCGCCGGCTCCGGTGACGATGACGACGCGGCCGTCAACCACTCCCATAGTTGTTTTCTCCTCTACTTGATCGCGTTCGCGTTCGTGGTGGCCAGGTAGTGCGGGGGCTCGCCGCCGCCGTGCACCTCTAGCGAGGCGCCGCTGATGTAGGAGGCCGCGTCCGAGGCCAGAAACGCCGCGGCCCAGCCGATGTCGTCCGGTTTGGCCAGCCGGCCGAGCGGCACGTTCTTCGAGATCGCGGCGATCGATTCTGCGTCGCCGTAGAACAGTTCCGATTGTTCGGTCTCCACCATGCCGACCACACAGGCGTTGACCCGGACCTTGGGTCCCCATTCCACGGCCAAGGTCTGGGTGAGGCTCTCCAGCCCCGCCTTGGCCGCCCCGTACGCGCCGGTACCCGGGGAGGGTCGACGCCCCGACAGGCTGCAGATGTTGATGATCGACCCGCCGCGCGGCTGGGCTTGCATCTTGTCGTTCGCGTGCTGCGAAACAGACAGCGCGCCAATGAGATTGAGCTCGATGATCTTGCGGTTGAACTTGGCGCTGGACTCCGCGGTCAGCACGTAGGGCGATCCCCCGGCGTTGTTGACGACGACATCGAGGCCCCCGTGCCGGTCCGCGACGGTGTCGATCAATTCACTGACCGCGTCGTCATCGCGGACGTCGCAGGAGTGGAACTCATAGGGCGATCCCTCGACCGGCCGTCGCGCGCAGGTGACGACGGTGGCGCCCTGCGCGGCGAAAACCGCGCTAATTCCGGCGCCCACCCCGCGAACGCCGCCGGTGACGAGAACCACCCGCCCGGCCAGCCCCAAGTTCATGGCTTCTGCAAACGGGGGGCATGCTTCGGCGCGAGTCACTGTGCTAGCGTACCAAGCAAGTGCTTGCTTAGGTAGTTACCCCACAAGGAAGTGGCACCTTGACCATCACATCCACAACCACCGAACCGGGCATCGTCGCGGTTACCGTCGACTACCCGCCCGTCAACGCCATCCCGTCGCGCGGCTGGTTCGAACTGGCCGACGCCGTCACCGCGGCCGGCCAGGACCCGCAAACCCACGTCGTCATCCTGCGGGCCGAGGGCCGCGGCTTCAACGCCGGGGTCGACATCAAGGAGATGCAGCGCACCGAGGGATTCAATTCGCTGATCGACGCCAACCGCGGCTGCTTCGCCGCGTTCCGCGCCGTCTATGAGTGCGCGGTGCCCGTCGTCGCGGCCGTGAACGGATTCTGCGTCGGCGGCGGCATCGGCCTGGTCGGCAACTCCGACGTCATCGTCGCCTCCGAGGACGCCACCTTCGGGCTCCCCGAGGTGGAGCGCGGCGCGCTCGGCGCGGCCACCCACCTGTCCCGGCTGGTGCCCCAGCACCTGATGCGACGGCTGTTCTTCACCGCCGCCACCGTCGACGCCGCCACCCTGCACCACTTCGGTTCGGTGCACGAGATCGTGCCGCGGGATCAGCTGGACGAGGCCGCATTGCGGGTCGCGCGCGACATCGCCGCCAAGGACACCCGGGTCATCCGGGCGGCCAAGGAGGCACTGAACCTCATCGACGTGCAACGCGTCAACTCGAGTTACCGGATGGAGCAAGGCTTTACGTTCGAGCTCAATCTCGCCGGGGTGGCCGACGAGCACCGCGACGCGTTCGCCGGCACGACGAAGGGCAAGGACGCGTGAGCGACAAGAGAACCACCCTCGACGAGGCCGTCGCGCAGGTGCGCAGCGGCATGACCATCGGCATCGGCGGATGGGGATCTCGGCGCAAGCCAATGGCATTCGTGCGCGCCCTGCTGCGCACCGATGTCACCGACCTGACCGTGGTCACCTACGGCGGGCCCGACCTGGGGCTGCTGTGCTCGGCCGGCAAGGTGAAGCGCGTCTACTACGGGTTCGTCTCGCTGGACTCCCCGCCGTTCTACGACCCGTGGTTCGCCAAGGCCCGGGCGGCCGGGGCGATCGAGGCCCGCGAAATGGACGAGGGCATGCTGCGCTGCGGGTTACAGGCCGCCGCGCAACGCCTGCCGTTCCTGCCGATCCGGGCCGGGCTGGGCAGTTCGGTGCCCGACTTCTGGGAGGGTGAACTGCAGACCGTCACTTCGCCGTACCCCACGGACGGCGGCCACGAAACGCTGATCGCCATGCCCGCGCTGCGCCTGGACGCCGCATTCGTCCACCTCAACCTCGGCGACAGCCGGGGCAACGCCGCCTACACCGGGATCGACCCCTACTTCGACGATCTGTTCCTGATGGCCGCCGACAGGCGCCACCTGTCGGTCGAGCGCATCGTATCCACCGACGAACTGATCAAGGCGGTGCCGCCGCAGGCGCTGCTGGTCAACCGGATGATGGTCGACAGCGTCGTGGAGGCGCCCAACGGTGCCCACTTCACCACCGCCGCACCGGATTACGGGCGCGACGAGAAGTTCCAGCGGCACTACGCCGAGGCGGCGTCGACCGACGAGGGCTGGCAGAAGTTCACCCAGACCTACCTGTCGGGCACCGAAGACGACTACCAGGCGGCGGTTCGCGCATTCGCAGAGGAGGCCTGAAAGTGAGCAGCACCCGCGCCGAAGTGTGCGCAGTCGCCTGTGCCGAATTGTTCAGGGACGCGGGCGAGATCATGGTCAGCCCGATGACCAACATGGCCTCCGTCGGGGCGCGGCTAGCCCGCTTGACCTTCTCCCCCGATATCTTGCTGACCGACGGCGAGGCCCAACTGCTGGCCGACACCCCGGCGCTCGGCGCGACCGGTACCGTCGAGGGCTGGATGCCGTTCGGCCGGGTGTTCGAGACGCTGGCCTGGGGGCGCCGCCACGTGGTGATGGGCGCCAATCAGGTTGACCGGTTTGGCAATCAGAACATCTCGGCGTTCGGCCCGTTGCAGCAACCCAAACGCCAGATGTTCGGCGTGCGCGGCGCCCCGGGCAACGCCATCAACCACGCGACCAGCTATTGGGTGGGCAACCATTCCAAGCGGGTGTTCAGCGAGAAGGTGGACGTGGTCTGCGGGATCGGTTGGGACAACGTCGATGCCGACAATCCGGCGTTTCGGTTCGCCAACACCTACCGGGTCGTGTCGAACCTCGGCGTCTTCGACTTCGGCGGGCCCGACCGGACCATGCGGGCGCTGAGCCTGCACCCAGGGGTCTCGCCGGACGAGGTCCGCGAGGCCACCTCGTTCGAGATCCATGGGCTCGAGGACGCCGAGGAGACCCGGCTGCCCACCGCGGACGAACTGCGCCTCATCCGCGAAACGATCGATCCGAAGTCGTTGCGCGACCGAGAGATACGTTGATGACCAGGTTGCGCACGCCGCTGACCGAGCTGGTCGGTGTCGAGCACCCGGTGGTGCAAACCGGGATGGGTTGGGTGGCCGGGGCGCGCCTGGTGTCGGCCACCGCGAACGCGGGCGGGCTGGGCATTTTGGCGTCGGCCACCATGACGCTGGACGAATTGGCGACGGCCATCGCCAAGGTCAAGGCCGCCACGGACAAGCCGTTCGGCGTGAACATCCGCGCCGACGCGGCCGATGCCGGCGACCGGGTCGATCTGATGATCCGCGAAGGCGTCAAGGTGGCGTCCTTTGCCCTGGCGCCCAAGCAGGAGCTCATCGCCCGGCTCAAAGAGGCCGGCGCGGTGGTGATTCCGTCGATCGGCGCGGCCAAGCACGCCCGCAAGGTCGCCGGGTGGGGTGCGGACGCGATGATCGTGCAGGGCGGCGAGGGTGGCGGGCACACCGGTCCCGTCGCCACCACGCTGCTGCTGCCCTCGGTGCTGGACGCCGTGCGAGGCACCGGCATTCCCGTCATCGCCGCGGGCGGATTCTTCGACGGGCGCGGGTTGGCGGCCGCCCTGAGCTACGGCGCCGCCGGTGTCGCGATGGGCACGCGTTTCCTGCTGACCTCGGATTCGACCGTGCCCGACGCGGTCAAGCGGCGCTACCTGGAGGCGGCGCTGGACGGCACCGTCGTCACCACCCGCGTCGACGGCATGCCGCACCGGGTCCTGCGCACCGGCCTGGTCGAGAAGCTGGAAAACGGTTCGCCGGTGCGGGGTCTGACCGCCGCGGTGCGCAACGCGGCCAAGTTCAAGCACATGTCACGGATGACGTGGCGGTCGATGATCAGCGACGGCCTGGCGATGCGGCACGGCAAGGAGCTGACCTGGTCGCAGGTCGTCATGGCGGCCAACACCCCGATGCTGTTGAAAGCCGGTCTGGTGGACGGCAATACGGAGGCCGGGGTGCTGGCCTCCGGGCAGGTGGCGGGCATCCTCGAGGATCTGCCGTCGTGCGCCGAGCTGATCGATTCGATCGTGCGGGACGCCATCGAGCACCTGCGGGCGGCATCCGCCCTGGTGCACGAGTAGCCACGCGCCGCTTGTGAAGCTATTTGCTGAATCTTGATGTAATTAAGCTATACTCTTCAAATGGATCGGATGAAGCCACAGCCTTCATCTCGCGCGACGCTGATCGGTGATGTCGTCGGTTCCCGGCATGCCACCGATCGCCCCGGGTTGCACCGCGCCCTGTCCGCGGCTCTGCGGGAAGTGGGCGACGGCGCGATCGACCCGCCCGCCTTCACCGTCGGCGACGAGTTCCAGGGCAGCTACCCCACCGTCGGGGCCGCCATCGACGCGGCATTGACCGTCCGCCTGCTGCTCGCCCCGGACATCGACGTCCGTTTCGGCATCGGATGGGGCGCGGTCACCATCCTCGATGCCGACGCGGGAATTCAGGACGGGCCCGGTTGGTGGAGCGCACGGGCGGCCATCCAGCAGACCGCAGAGGCCCAGCGGCAACCCGGCTTCGCGTTGGTACGCACGACGTTCCGGGCGGACGGTGACACACGCACCGACGCCGCGGCGGTCAACGCGGCGCTGATTTGTCGGGACCATCTGCTTGGATCGCTCGACGAAAGATCGTTGCGGATCGTGAGGGGCTTGATGACGGGCCGAACCAAAAAGGAGCTCGCCGCGGACGAGGGCATCAGTCCATCCGCGGTGTCTCAGCGCGCGAGCCGCGATGGTTTGGATCTGATTGTCCTTGCCAGCCACTATCTTCGGAGTCTGCCGTGAGCGCCGTCGCGGTATTCCTCACGGCGCTCGCAGTCGCCGATCTCGGTCGGCGAGCGCTCCGCACGGTATGGCCGTCGCTCGTGATCGGGCCGGTCGTGGTGGTGGCGTGCGCCGCAGCGGGAGCCCTCTGGCATGCCGGCGACATCCCCTTGCTGGTGCTGGCCGCCGCGGCGGTAGTGGCCTGGGAATGGCTGTGCGCGCGAAGCGAACACAGCGGTAGCCGGCAAGGCGCGGCCCTGGCGGTGTTCGGCGCCGCGCTCGCACTGCTGATGCTGCTGTCCGGGTGGTCGTCGCCGACCAACGGCGCGATCGCTCGATGGTCGTCCTGGGTGCACCTGCCGCTCACCCACGTCACGCCCACCCGGCTGCTGATGATCGTCGGCGTCGTCCTGGCCCAGTTCGCCACCGCAAATCAGTTGGTGCGCTTGGTTCTTGCCTCGGTGGGCGCGATGCGCCCGGAAGGTCAGCCGCAGCCGTCGGACCGGCTCAAGGGCGGCAGACTGCTGGGACCGATGGAACGCCTGCTGATCCTGAGCCTCGGTGTCGGCGGGCAGGTCGCCGCGGCGAGCGCCGTCGTCGCCGCCAAGGGGATCATCCGCTTCCCGGAGTTGAACGCGCAGAAGGGCGGTAACGGCGACGTCGGCATCGACGAGGTGACCGAGTACTTCCTCGTCGGCAGCTTCACCAGTTGGCTGCTCGCCCTGGGCGGCATCGGGCTCGTTCTGGCGACCCCGTAGCCGAGCGGCGAGAAGGCCGAGCGAGCTACAGCCGCTCGATGATGGTGACGTTGGCGGTGCCCCCGCCCTCGCACATCGTCTGCAGGCCGTAACGGCCGCCGGTGCGCTCGAGCTCGTTGAGCATGGTGGTGAACAGCTTGGCGCCGGTGGCGCCCAGCGGGTGCCCGAGCGCGATCGCCCCGCCGTTGGGGTTGACCTTCTCCGGGTCGGCCTTGACTTCCTTGAGCCAGGC
Organism: Mycobacterium sp. 5-140-3-2; assembly: GCF_035666375.1. Classification (NCBI taxonomy): domain Bacteria; kingdom Bacillati; phylum Actinomycetota; class Actinomycetes; order Mycobacteriales; family Mycobacteriaceae; genus Mycobacterium; species Mycobacterium sp. 5-140-3-2. The sequence goes on along the minus strand of NZ_CP142025.1, from coordinate 511,846 downwards.
CAAGACCACCGGGGCGAACGCCTCGTTGATCTCGACCGTGTCGATGTCGTCGATCGACAGCCCGGTCTTGTCCAGCGCGTAGCGGGTCGCCGGAATCGGCCCGGTCAGCATGAAGACCGGGTCGGCCGCGCGTGCGCTGATGTGGTGGATGCGGGCCCGCGGTGTCAGGTTGTGCTCCTTGACGGCCCGCTCGGACGCCAGCAGCACCGCGCTGGCCCCGTCGGAGATCTGGCTGGCCATGGCCGCCGTCAGCCGGCCGCCCTCGACCAGAGGCTTGAGGCCGGCCATCTTCTCCAGCGACGATTCGCGCGGGCCCTCGTCGACCCGGAACGGCCCGGATTCGGTTTCCACGGTGATGATTTCGTTGTCGAAGTGGCCGCCCCGGATCGCCGCGAACGCGCGCTCGTGACTGGTCAGCGCGTATCGCTCCATCTCTTCGCGCGACAGGTTCCACTTCTCGGCGATCAGCTCCGAGCCGCGAAACTGCGAGATCTCCTGGTCGCCGTAGCGATGCAGCCACTGCTTGGACTCGTTGGTCGGGGAGGTGAAGCCGAACTGCTCGCCGACGGTCATGGCCGACGAGATCGGGATCTGGCTCATGTTCTGCACGCCCCCGGCGACGATGAGGTCGGCGGTGCCGGACATAATCGCCTGTGCGCCAAAGGAAATGGCCTGCTGACTGGAGCCGCACTGGCGGTCGACGGTAACGCCGGGCACCTCTTCGGGGTAGCCCGCGGCCAGCCAGGAGAGGCGCGCGATGTTGCCGGCCTGCGCCCCGATGGCATCGACGCAGCCGGCGATCACGTCGTCGACTGCGGCGGGGTCGACGTCGACCCGGTCGAGCAGTCCGCGCCATCCCAGCGCACCCAGGTCGACCGGATGCACTCCGGCCAGCGATCCGCCGCGCTTGCCGACCGCAGTACGCACGGCGTCGATGACGTAGGCCTCTGGCATTTCAGACTCCTTCTTTGGTGATCCCGCCAAGAACGATGGCGAGGTATTGCTGACCCACCTGCTGCGCGGTGAGCGGACCGCCGGGCTGATACCAGCGCACCGACACCCACGTGGTGTCACGGATGAAGCGGTAGACAAGGTCGACGTCGAGATCGGGACGGAAGTAGCCCTCGTCGACGCCCTGATGGAGCAGCTCGAGCCACATCTTGCGCTGTTGCCGGTTCATGTCCTCGATGTAGGAGAACCGGGGCTGTGACAACAGCCGCTGGGCTTCGTCCTGGTAGATGACGACCTGCGCGTGCCGGTGCTCGATCGCCTCGAACGACGCCATGAACAGCCCCTTGAGCCGCTCCAGCGGGTTGGCCTCGCCGTCCACGATCTCGCGGTACCGGGCGAACAACCAGTCCAGGAAGCTGCGCAAGAGCTCGTCGACCATCTCCTCTTTGGACGAGAAGTGGTGGTACAGGCTGCCCGACAGGATGCCGGCGCTGTCGGCGATGTCGCGCACCGTGGTGGCGCGCAGCCCGCGCTCGGCGAACATGGTCGCGGCAAGCTCCAGCAACTCGTCTCGCCGGCTGTTGGCCTGACCGGTCACTCGGTCCACCCGACCAGAGTATCAACCAAGCGCTTGCTTGGCCAGCGGGCCGGCTCTCACGGGTGCTGACTGGATACCGAGATGACCTCGCCGGTCAGGTAGCTGGAGTAGTCGCTGGCGAGGAAGGCGATGGTGGCCGCGACCTCCCACGGCTCGGCGGCGCGGCCGAAGGCCTCGCCCGCCGACAGTCGGTCGAGCAGATCGGCCGACGACGTTTTCTCCAGAAACTTGTGCCGCGCGATGCTCGGCGACACCGCGTTGATCCGTACCCCATACTCGGCGGCTTCGATTGCGCTGCACCGGGTCAGGGCCATCACGCCGGCCTTGGCGGCCGCGTAGTGCGACTGCGAGTGCTGGGCCCGCCAGCCCAGGACGCTGGCGTTGTTGACGATGACGCCGCCGTGTGGTGCCTCGCGGAAGTAGCGCAGCGCCGCGCGCGTGGCACGCAGCACCGACGTCAACGTCACGTTGAGGACGCGATCCCATTCCTCGTCGGTCATGTCGACGACCGGCGTCTGTCCGCCGAGCCCGGCGTTGTTGACCAGCACGTCGATCCGGCCCATCCGAGCGGTGGTCGACGCGATGAGGGCGTCGACTTGAGCGGTCGAGGTCACGTCGCAGACCACGTGCTCGACGCGGCCCTGCCCCAGCGCGGCGAGCTGCTCGGCCGTCTCCCCCAGGCGCCGTTCGTGGTGGTCGGAGATCACCACGTCGGCACCCTCGGCCAACGCCCGCCGCGCGGTCGCCGCGCCGATCCCGGTGCCGGCGGCGGCCGTCACGACCACCACCTTGCCCTGCAGAAGTCCATGTCCGGCAATCTCTTTGGGAGCTTCGGACAGACTCATCCCTTAACCTCTCGGGGTAGGCCGAGCACCCGCTCGGCGATGATGTTGCGCTGGATCTCGTTGGACCCGCCGTAGATGGTGTCGGCGCGGCTGAACAGGAACAGCCGCTGCCACTCGTCGAACTCGCCGTCGGCCAGGGTCAGGCCCGGCTTGCCGACGACGTCCATCGCCAGCTCGCCCAGATCGCGATGCCAGTTGGCCCACAACAGCTTCGACACGTTGTCCTGGCCCGGCTGCTCGACGTCCATCGTGGCCAGCGCGTACGAACGCATGGCCCGCAGGCCCGTCCACGCCCGGGTCAGCCGCTCGCGGATGAACGGGTCGTCAGCCGCGCCGGTCCGCTGGGCGAGCTCGGCGAGGTTGGAAAGCTCACGGGCGTAACGGATTTGTTGCCCGAGCGTCGAGACGCCGCGCTCGAACGTCAGCGTGCCCATCGCGACCCGCCAGCCGTCACCGGGCTCGCCGACCACCAGGTTGGCCTCGGTGCGGGCGTCGTCGAAGAACACCTCGTTGAATTCCGAGTCGCCGGTCAGCTGGATGATCGGCCGCACTTCCACGCCCGGCTGGTCCAGCGGCACCAGCAGATACGACAACCCAGCGTGCCGCTTGGAGCCCTTCTCGGTGCGCGCGACCACGAAGCACCACTGCGCCCAATGCGCCAGCGACGTCCAGACCTTCTGGCCGTTGATCACCCAGTGGTCGCCGTCGAGTTCGGCGGTGGTCGCCACGTTGGCCAGGTCGCTGCCGGCGCCGGGTTCCGAATAGCCCTGGCACCACAGCTCGGTGACATCGAGGATCTTGGGCAGGAAACGCTGCTGCTGCTCGGGTGTCCCGAACGCGATCAGCGTCGGCCCCAGCAGCTCCTCGCCGAAGTGGTTGACCTTGTCCGGGGCGTCGGCGCGGGCGTACTCCTCGTAGAACGCCACCCGGTGCGCGGTGGACAGGCCGCGGCCGCCGTGTTCGACCGGCCAGCCCAGGCAGGTCAGTCCGGCCTTGGCGAGATGCTGGTTCCAGGCCCGGCGTTCCTCGAAGGCCTCGTGCTCGCGGCCGGGGCCCCCGAGACCCTTGAGAGCTGCGAATTCACCGACCAGATTGTCGGCGAGCCAAGAGCGGACCTCGGCCCGGAACTCCTCGACGTCCTGCATGCCTTGTAGGCTAACCTACCAAGCACTTGCTTCGTTAGGCCGCCGTAGGAGAAGCGCCGATGACCACCGATCCCCGCACCGTGCCCGCGGCGCTGGATCGTTTCGCGCGCCAACTCCCCGATCACGACGCGTTGGTCACCGAGGACCGGTCGTTCACCGCCGCGGCGTTGCGCGACGAGGTGCACCGGTCGGCGGCGGCGCTGATCGCGCTGGGCGTGCAGCCCGGCGACCGGGTGGCGATCTGGTCCCCCAACACCTGGCATTGGGTGGTGGCCTGCCTGGCGATCCACCACGCCGGCGCCGCGATGGTCCCGCTGAACACCCGCTACACCGCCGCGGAGGCCGGTGACATCCTGGCCCGCGTCGAGGCGCCGGTGCTGTTCGGCATGGGCGAGTTCCTGGGCAACGACCGCGTCGCCGACCTGGATCGGGCGGCGCTGCCCGCGCTGCGGCACATTGTGCGGATACCGATCGATGCCGCGGATGGCACCTGGGACGAATTCATCGCCGGCGGCACCGATCTCGACGCGGTGGCCGCCCGGGCCGCGGCGGTCACACCCGACGACGTCAGCGACATCCTGTTCACGTCGGGCACCACCGGCCGCAGCAAGGGCGTGCTGTGCGCGCACCGGCAGTCGCTGTCGGCCTCGGCGTCGTGGGCCGCCAACGGCAAGATCACCGCCGACGACCGCTACCTGTGCATCAACCCGTTCTTTCACAACTTCGGCTACAAGGCCGGCATCCTGGCGTGCCTGCAGACCGGCGCGACGCTGATCCCCCACCTCACCTTCGACCCGCTGCGCGCGCTGCGGGCGATCGAGCAACACCGCATCACCGTATTGCCCGGTCCGCCAACGATTTACCAGACCCTGCTCGATCATCCGGCTCGTGGCGATTACGACCTGAGCTCGCTGCGCTTCGCGGTGACGGGGGCGGCCACCGTGCCGGTCGTGTTGGTCGAGCGCATGCAGTCCGAACTCGACATCGACATCGTGCTGACGGCTTACGGCCTCACCGAGGCCAACGGCATGGGAACCATGTGCCGCGCCGACGACGACGCGGTCACCGTCGCCACCACCTGCGGGCGCCCGTTCGCCGACTTCGAATTGCGCATCGACTCCGGGGAATCCGGCGAATCGGGAGAGGTGTTGCTGCGTGGGCCCAACGTGATGCTGGGCTACCTCGACGACCCGGCGGCCACCGCCGCCGCCATCGATGCCGACGGTTGGCTGCACACCGGTGACATCGGTGTGCTGGACGCGGCCGGCAACCTGCGCATCACCGACCGGCTCAAGGACATGTACATCTGCGGGGGATTCAACGTGTACCCCGCCGAGATCGAGCAGGTGCTGGCCCGGCTCGACGGTGTGGCCGATGCGGCGGTGATCGGGGTTCCCGACGAGCGACTCGGCGAAGTCGGCCGGGCGTTTCTGGTCACCCGCCCGGGGGCACAACTCGACGAACAATCTGTGATCGCATACACCCGTGAGCATTTGGCGAACTTCAAGACACCGAGGTCGGTGCGGTTCGTCGACGCGTTGCCGCGCAATGCCGGCGGCAAGGTGCTCAAACCACAACTGCGAGAGCTGGACTGATGGATCTGGATCTAGACGACGACACCTTGGCTTTCCAGGCCGAGGTCCGGGAATTCTTGTCGGCCAATGCCGAGTCGATCCCGACGAAGTCATACGACAACGCCGAAGGCTTTGAGCAGCACCGGCATTGGGACCGGGTGCTGTTCGACGCCGGGCTTTCGGTGATCACCTGGCCGAAGCGCTACGGCGGCCGCGACGCGCCGCTGCTGCACTGGGTGGTGTTCGAAGAGGAGTACTTCCGTGCCGGGGCGCCCGGCCGGGCCAGCGCCAACGGCACCTCGATGCTGGCCCCGACGCTGTTTGCGCACGGCACCGAAGAGCAGCGCGACCGGATCCTGCCCAAAATGGCCAGCGGCGAGGAGATCTGGGCGCAGGCGTGGTCCGAGCCCGAATCGGGCAGCGACCTGGCGTCGCTGCGGTCCACCGCGACGGCGACCGACGGCGGCTGGCTGCTCAACGGGCAGAAGATCTGGAGCTCACGGGCGCCGTTCGCCGAGCGGGGATTCGGGCTGTTCCGCTCCGACCCCGGCGCCGAGCGCCACAACGGGCTGACCTACTTCATGTTCGACCTGAAGGCCAAGGGCGTGACCGTGCGGCCGATCGTCCAACTGGGCGGCGACACCGGATTCGGCGAGATCTTCCTCGACGACGTCTTCGTCCCCGACGAGGACGTGATCGGCACCCCGCACGAGGGCTGGCGGGCGGCGATGAGCACGTCGAGCAACGAACGCGGCATGTCGCTGCGCAGCCCGGCCCGCTTCCTGGCGACGGCGGAACGGTTGGTGCAGCTTTGGAAGGAGGCCGGCGCACCGGCCGCGTTCGCCGACCGGGTCGCCGACGGCTGGATCAAGGCGCAGGCCTACCGGCTGCAGACCTTCGGCACGGTGACCAGGCTGGCACTCGGTGGTGAGCTGGGGGCCGAATCGTCGGTGACCAAAGTGTTCTGGTCCGACCTCGACGTCGAACTGCACCAGACCGCGCTCGACATCCTGGCCGCGGACGGGGAACTCGCCGGCCCGTGGACCGAAGGTCTGCTGTTCGCGCTGGGCGGCCCGATCTATGCCGGCACCAACGAAATTCAGCGCAACATCATCTCCGAGCGGTTGCTGGGCCTGCCGCGCGAGAAGTCCGGGGGCAAGAAGTGAGATTTGCGCTAGACGAACAGCAGCGTGACTTCGCGGCCAGCATCGACGCCGCGCTCGGCTCGGCGGACCTGCCCAGCGCCGTGCGGGCGTGGGCGGCGGGCGACACCGCGCCGGGCCGCAAGGTGTGGGAACAGCTGGCCAACTTGGGTGTCACCGCCTTGGCCGTGCCGGAGAAATTCGACGGCATCGGGGCGGACCCGATCGACCTCGTCCTCGCCCTCGAACGCCTAGGGCGCTGGTGCGTGCCCGGCCCGGTGGTCGAATCCATCGCCGTGGCACCGGTATTGCTCGACTCCGACGATCACGCCGAGCGGTGCGCCGGCCTCGCTGCCGGCGAGCTGATCGCCACGGTCGCGCTGCCGCCGCGGGTGCCGCGGGCCGTCGACGCCGACGTGGCGAACCTGGTGCTGCTGGCCGGTGACGAGGGGGTCACCGAAGCCACCGCGGGGGAAGAGCACGAGTCCGTCGACCCCAGCCGCCACCTGTATGACGTGACCCCGACCGGCTCCGCTTGGGAAGCAGACGGCAAGCGCGCCTACGAGTTCGGCACGCTGGGTACCGCCGCGCAACTGGTCGGCGCCGCCGAGGCGCTGCGCGACGCCGCCGTCGACTACGCCAAGCAACGCACCCAGTTCGGCCGGGTGATCGGCTCGTATCAGGCGATCAAGCACAAGCTCGCCGACGTGCACATCGCCATCGAACTGGCCCGGCCGCTGGTGCACGGCGCGGCGCTGACGCTGGACCCCCGGGACGTGAGCGCGGCCAAGGCGGCGGCCTCCGACGCGGGCCTGCTGGCCGCGCGGTCGGCGCTGCAGACCCACGGCGCGATCGGGTTCACCCAGGAACACGACCTGTCGCTGTTGCTGCTGCGGGTGCAGGCGCTGCGATCCGCCTGGGGCACACTGGAAGAACATCGGCGACGAGTGCTGGAGGCGCTGTGACTCGCACCGCGACGATGCAGAGCCTAGCGATGAGAAGGAGCGGCACCCATGACTCGCGCCGCGACGATGCAGAGCGTAGCGATGAGAAGGAGCGGCACCCATGACTCGCGCCGCGACGATGCAGAGCCTAGCGATGAGAAGGAGCGGCACCCATGACTCGCGCCGCGACGATGCAGAGCCTAGCGATGAGAAGGAGCGGCACCCATGACTCGCGCCGCGACGATGCAGAGCCTAGCGATGAGAAGGAGCGGCGCCCATGACTCGCGCCGCGACGATGCAGAGCCTAGCGATGAGAAGGAGCGGCGCCCATGACTCGCGCCGCGACGATGCAGAGCGTAGCGATGAGAAGGAGCGGCGCCCATGACTGAGGAACGCGAGCTGCTCCGCGAGACCGTCGCCGCGCTGGTCGCCAAGCACGCCGGCCCGGCGGCGGTGCGCGCCGCCATGGAGTCCGATCGCGGCTACGACGAATCGCTCTGGCGGCTGCTGTGCGAGCAGGTCGGCGCCGCGGCCCTGGTGATACCGGAGGAACTGGGCGGCGCCGGCGGTGAATTGGCCGACGCCGCAGCGGTTTTGCAGGAGCTGGGCCGCGCCCTGGTGCCCTCCCCGCTGCTGGGCACCACGCTGGCCGAGCTGGCGCTGCTGAGCGCCCCCGAGCCCGACGCCGCGACGCTGGAGGGCCTGGCCGAGGGCACCGCGATCGGCGCGCTGGTGCTCGATCCCGACTACGTGGTCAACGGCGACATCGCCGACGTCGTGGTCGCCGTCGAGGACGGCCGGCTGAGCAGGTGGACCCGCTTCAGCGCGCAGGCCGTCACCACCATGGACCCGACCCGGCGCCTGGCCCGGGTGCAACCGCAGGAGGCCGAGGCGATCGGCGCGGACCCCGGCCTGGCGGACAAGGCTGCCGTCCTGCTGGCCGCCGAGCAGATCGGCGCCGCCGAACGCTGTCTGGAGCTGACCGTCGAATACGCCAAGGACCGAGTGCAATTCGGCCGGCCGATCGGCAGCTTTCAGGCGCTCAAGCATCGGATGGCCGACCTGTATGTCACGGTCGCCGCGGCGAAGGCCGTCGTGTCCGACGCGTGTGACGAGCCCTCACCCACCAACGCCGCCGCCGCACGGCTGGCCGCCACCGAGGCGCTGAACACGGTGGCCGCCGAGGGCATCCAGTTGCACGGCGGCATCGCGATCACGTGGGAACACGACATGCACCTGTACCTCAAACGCGCCCACGGCAGCGCGCACCTGCTGGACACGCCGCAGGAGCTGCTTAACCGGCTTGAATCCGAGGTACTCAACACGCCGTGACCGATCGTGTCTCGCTGCGCGCGGGCATCCCACCGTTCTACGTGATGGATGTCTGGTTGGCGGCCGCCGAACGCCAGCGCAGCCACGGCGATCTGGTCAACCTGTCGGCGGGCCAACCCAGCGTCGGGGCGCCCGCGCCGGTGCGCGCGGCCGCCGCGGAGGCCGTGCATTCCAACCAGCTGGGCTATTCGGTGTCGCTGGGCACCCCCGAGCTGCGAGCCGCGATCGCCGCGGATTACCGGCGCCAGCACGGCCTCGACGTCGAACCCGACGCCGTGGTGATCACCACGGGCTCCTCCGGCGGCTTCCTGCTCACCTTTCTGGCCTGCTTCGACGCCGGCGACCGCGTGGCCCTGGCCAGCCCCGGCTATCCGTGCTACCGAAACATCTTGTCGGCCTTGGGATGTGAGGTCGTGGAGATCCCCTGCGGGCCCCAGACCCGCTTCCAGCCCACCGCGCGGATGCTCGCCGAGCTCGACCCCCCGGTGCAGGGCGTCATCGTGGCGAGCCCCGCCAACCCCACCGGAACGGTCATCGCGCCGGAGGAGCTGGCCGCGATCGCCGCCTGGTGCGACGCCTCCGGGGCGCGGCTGATCAGCGACGAGGTGTACCACGGGCTGGTCTACGAGGGCGCGCCACAGACCAGCTGCGCGTGGCAGACATCGCGAAATGCCGTGGTGGTCAACAGCTTTTCGAAGTACTACGCGATGACGGGCTGGCGGCTGGGCTGGCTGCTGGTGCCGGCCGAGTTACGCCGCGCGGTGGATCGCCTCACCGGCAACTTCACCATCTGCCCGCCCGTGCTCTCGCAGCTGGCCGCGGTGGCGGCCTTCACCCCGGAAGCCACCGCCGAAGCCGACGGCCACCTGCACCACTACGCGACCAACCGCTCGCTGCTGCTCGACGGGCTGCGCGGCATCGGTGTCGAGCGCCTGGCCCCCACCGACGGCGCCTTCTACGTGTACGCCGACGTCTCGGACTTCACCGACAACTCGATGGAGTTCTGCTCGAAACTGTTGGAAGAGACCGGCATCGCCATCGCGCCCGGCATCGACTTCGACACCACCCGCGGCAATTCGTTCGTCCGGCTGTCCTTCGCCGGGCCCACCGCCGACATCGAGGAAGCGGTGCGACGGCTCGGCCCGTGGCTTTCAGCCCGCTAGCCGCGCCGCGCCTACGCGTCCAACACCTGCCCGATGCGCGCCTCGAGCGCACTGCGCTCGCCGATGCCGGCCACATCGATGCCGAATCGCTCGCCGAGCACGTCGACGACCGCCGCCGCGTCGTCCAGGCGGATCTTCTCGCTGCCGTCGGCGCGGTGGACGGTCAGGTGGCGGCCGGCCAGGTTGTAGCGGGCGTCGGCGGTCGTCAGGGCGGCCATCAACCCGGTCACGAAGTGCGACTCGGGGTGCGTGGACACGTACCAGCTGCCCACCCGCAGATCGATCTGCGGCACGGTCTGGGTGCCGAACACGTACAGCGGTTTCCACTCGTCGCGGACCAGGGCTTGCAGCACCAGGCCGTCGCCGCGGTCATTGAGCCGGTACGGCTCGTGCGTTGTCTGCTGGGCGTTTCCGGTCTCGAAGCGGATGGGGGACGTCAGCGTCTGACCACCGAAACCGACGTCGACCAGATAGGAGCCCTGCGAGCCCGGGAACGTCACAGCCAGCGCCGTGTGCGTCTGGGCTCCCAGCGGCGCGTCGGGCGGCTGCATCCAGACCACCCGCCCGGCCAGGCGGCGCACCCGGAACCCGATCTCGGCCAGCACGTAACCCATCAGGCCGTTCTGCTCGTAGCAGTAGCCGCCCCGGCGCCGGTACACCAGCTTGTCGGTGAGGGCTTCGGGGCTCAGGTCGTCGACCGGTACCCCCATCAGCGGATCGAGGTTCTCGAACGGGATCGACCCGGTGTGCGCGGTCATCAGATCCTGCAGCACCTCGAGATTCGGCTCGGCGGCGCCGCGATAGTCGATGCGGTCGAAGTACGCGCCCAGATCCAGCGTCATGAAACCATTCTGGGCCCAACGTGGGGCGTTACGGCGGCCGGGTGTCCCGCGGGCGTAACGCCACGGCGGAAAAACGCACGCGAAGTCGCCGTGGCGTTACGGCGAAGAGAACCCCTACAGCCAGGTGTCCTGGGTGGTCGTGGTGAGGAACGCTTCCAGGTCGTCGCGCCACTGCGCCGGCGTCGTCTTGTCCGGCTCGATGCCGGTGTATTCACCGCGATAGAACAGCAGCGGCCGCGGCTTGATCTTGGGGGCCTCCGAAAGCGATTGCACCGCACCGAACACCACGAAGTGGTCGCCGCCGTCGTGCGCGGAGGCCACGGTGCAGTCGATGTAGGCCAGCGACCCGTCGATGATCGGTGAACCGAGATCGGAAAGGTGCCAGTCGATGCCGGCGAATTTGTCGGGCTCCTTGGAGCCGAACCGGGCCGAGACGTGCTTCTGGTTCTCGGTCAGCATGTTGACGCAGAACCGGCCGGAGGCCTCGATGGCCTTCCAGGACCGCGACACCTTGGTCGGGCAGAACAGCACCAGCGGCGGGTCCAGCGACAGCGCCGCAAACGACTGGCAGGCGAAGCCGACGGGGACGTCGTCGTGCACGGTGGTGATGATGGTGATGCCGGTGCAGAACTGCCCCAGCACCTGCCGGAAGGTCCGCGGATCGATGGGCGCCGACATGGTCAGCCGCGCATGCCGACCGTGAAGTCGTGGCCCCACAGGCTGACCGCGGTGCTTTCCCGGGCGACCCAGTCGTCGTCTTCGACTTGCCTTCCCTCGCAACCGAATTCGATGTCGAATCCGCCGGGTGTCTTCATGTAGAACGACAGCATGAGGTCGTTGACGTGACGGCCCAGGGTGGCCGACATGGGCACCTTGCGGCGCAGCGCCCGGTCCAGGCACAGCCCCACGTCGTCGGCGTTCTCGACCTCCATCATCAGGTGCACGATGCCGCTCGGTGTGGGCAGCGGCAGGAAGGCCAGGCTGTGATGGCGCGGGTTGCAGCCGAAGAAACGCAACCAGGCGGGGGCCCCGTCGGCGGGCCGGCCCACCACCTGCGGCGGCATCCGCATCGAGTCGCGCAGCTTGAACCCCAGCACGTCGCGGTAGAAGTGCAGCGCCTCGTCGTCGTCGCGGGTGGACAACACCACGTGCCCCAGGCCCTGCTCACCGGTGACGAACTTGTGCCCGTAGGGGCTGACCACCCGGCGGTGTTCCAGGGCGACGCCGTGGAAGACCTCCAGGCAATTGCCCGACGGGTCGGAGAACCGGATCATCTCGACGACCCGGCGGTCCGCCAGTTGCGCGGCGGTGGCTTCCTTGTAGGGGACGCCCTCGACGTCGAGGCGGTCCCGGATCTCTTGCAGGCCTTCGGCGTTCGCGCACTCCCAGCCGGCCTCCATGAGGTGGTCGCGCTCGCCGGGCACGATCACCAGCCGCGCGGGGAAGTCGTCCATCCGCAGATACAGGGCGCCCTCGGTGTTGCCGCTGCCCTCGACCATGCCGAGAACCTTCAGGCCGTACTCACGCCAGGCCGCCATGTCGGTGGCCTCGATGCGCAGATAGCCCAGCGAACGGATGCTCATCACGCACCTCCCAGGAAATCGATGGTGAGCTTGTTGAACTCGTCGAACTTCTCCACCTGCGCCCAGTGCCCACACTGCCCGAAAACGTGCAGCTGCGCACGCTTGATGGTCTTGAGCGCGACCAGCGACCCGTCCAAGGGATTGACGCGGTCCTCACGCCCCCAGATCAGCAGCACGGGCTGGCGCAGGCGGTGCACCTCGCGCCACATCATGCCGAGCTCGAAATCGGCGCCCGCGAACGACATTCCCATCGCCCGCGTCGCGGTCAGCGATTCCGGCGTGCTGGCCAACGCGAACCGCTCGTCGATCAATTCGTCGGTGATCAGCTTCTGGTCGTAGACCATCACCCGCAGGAACGCCTCGAGGTTTTCCCGGGTGGGCTCGGCCGAGAACTTGCCCAGCCGCTTGACGCCCTCGGTGGGGTCCGGGGCGAACAGGTTGATGCTCAGCCCGCCGGGCCCCATCAGGACCAGGCGCCCGGCCAGGTCGGGGTAGTCCAGGGCGAACCGGACCGCGGTGCCCCCGCCCAGCGAATTGCCCACCAGCGGAACGCGTCCCAGGCCCAGGTGGTCGAAGAGGCCCTTGAGCGCCCTGGCCGCGTAGTGGTTGAACTGCCCGTGCTCGGCGCGCTTGTCCGAATGCCCGTAACCGGGCTGATCGACGGCGAGCACGTGGAACCGCTCGGCGAGCACCGGGATGTTGCGCGACCAGTTCGTCCAGCTCGCCGCCCCGGGTCCGCCGCCGTGCAGCAGCACGATGGTCTGGTCGTTGCCGACCCCCGCCTCGTGGTAGTGCAGCTTCAGCGGTCCGTCGACGTCCACCTCCACGAACCGCGAGGTCGACTCGAAAGTGAGTTCCTCTGTCGCGGTCACTTAGCGCCGCTCCTCCTCATCGATTCGCTCTGCATCGTCGTCGGCGCGCATGGTTTAGACCATCGTGTCGCCGGGTGGCAGCCCGAACTCGTTGTTCCCGAAGATCTGGTAGGCCCGCTCGGGGTCGTTCGCCGCGTGCACCCGGCCGGCGTGGGCGTCGCGCCAGAACCGTTGCACCGGTTGGTCGTTGGCCAGGGCGGTGGCACCGGACGCCTCGAACAACCGGTCGATGGAGGCGATGGCCCGGCCGGTGGCGCGCACCTGGTCGCGACGGGCGCGGGCGCGCAGCTCGAACGGGATCTCCTTGCCGGCCGACAGCAGCGCGTACTCGTCGGCGACGTTGCCGCTCAGCTGGCGCCACGCCGCGTCGATGTCGCTGGCCGCCTCGGCGATGCGGACCTTGGCGAACGGGTCGTCCTTGGCCTTCTCGCCGGCGAACGCCGCGCGCACCCGCTTGCCCTGGTGCTCGACGTGCGCGGCGTAGGCGCCGTAGGCCATGCCGACGATCGGCGCCGAGATGGTGGTGGGATGCATTGTGCCCCAAGGCATCTTGTAGACGGGCGCGGTGTTGGTCTCATAACCCCCGGCGGTGCCGTCGTTCATCGCCTTGTAGGACAAAAACCGGTGCCGCGGCACGAAGACGTCCTTGACGACGACGGTGTTGCTGCCGGTGCCGCGCAGGCCGACGACGTGCCACACGTCGTCGATGCGGTACTCGCTGCGCGGGATCAGGAAGCTGCCGAAGTCGACCGGGCGGCCGTCCTTGATCACCGGGCCACCCAGGAACGCCCACGTCGCGTGGTCACAGCCCGAGGACCAGTTCCACGCGCCGTTGACCAGGTAGCCGCCGTCGGTCACCACGCCCGCGCCCATCGGGGCGTACGACGAGGAAACCCGGGTCTTGGGGTCCTCGCCCCAGACCTCCTCCTGGGCCTGCTGGTCGAACAACGCCAGGTGCCAGTTGTGCACGCCGATGATGGAGCTGACCCAGCCGGTGGAGCCGCAGGCGCTGGCCAGCCGGCGGACCGCCTCGTAGAACAGCGTCGGATCGCACTGCAGTCCGCCCCACTGCTCGGGCTGCAACAGCGTGAAGAAGCCCACGTCTTGCAGGTCCTGAACGGTCTCGTCGGGCAGCCGCCGCAGATCCTCCGTCGCCTGAGCGCGCTCCCGGATATGCGGGAGCAGATCATCGATGCCAGCCAGAACCGACTGCGCATCACGCTGTTGAATGGACGTCACTTAAGTTTGCCTCCTGGGCCAGACTTACACAGCGGACTTACACCAGAGACTAGAACACGTTCCGATTTGTGTCGAGCAGGGTATTCCTGCGGCTGGTAGCGATACGAATCCACTTTTCTGTAACATGTTCTAGTTGCAACGACAGGAAGGCACGGGCCTTGACCGAGGCGGATCTGGACCAAGTACCCGACGAGCCACTCGGTGACCACGTCCTCGAACTGCAGATCGCCGAGGTCATCGCGGAGACCGACGATGCGCGGTCGCTGGTGTTCGCGGTGCCCGACGACGAAGGGGACCCCGGCATCCCGCCCGAGCGCCTGCGTTACTCGCCGGGCCAGTTCTTGACGTTGCGCGTCCCCAGCGAGCGCACCGGGTCGGTGGCGCGCTGCTATTCGCTGTGCAGCTCGCCGTTCACCGACGACGCCCTGGCCGTCACGGTCAAACGGACCGCCGACGGGTACGCCTCCAACTGGCTGTGCGACAACGCGCGGGCGGGCATGCGTATCCACGTGCTGGCCCCGTCGGGCAATTTCGTGCCGAAGACGCTCGGCGACGACTTCCTGCTGATGGCCGCGGGCAGCGGGATCACCCCGATCATGTCGATCTGCAAGTCGGCGCTGGCCGACGGCGGCGGACAGGTGACGTTGGTCTACGCCAACCGCGACGAGGATTCGGTGATCTTCGCCGAGGCGCTGCGCGAGCTGTCGGCCAAATACCCTGACCGGCTCACCGTCGTGCACTGGCTGGAATCGCTGCAGGGCCTGCCCAGCGTGGCCGCGCTGGCCAAGCTGGCGGCCCCCTACACCGACCGGCCCGTCTACATCTGCGGCCCGGGCGCGTTCATGGAGTCCGCCAAGGAGGCGCTGGAGACGCTGAAAGTGCCTGCGCCACAAATACATATCGAGGTGTTCAAGTCGCTGGAATCGGATCCGTTCGCCGCGGTGAAGATCGAGGACACCCCCGAGGGTGACCTGCCGCCGGCCACCGCGGTGGTGGAGCTCGACGGCGAGACCCACACGGTGTCATGGCCGCGCAACGCCAAGTTGCTCGACGTGCTGCTGGCCAAGGGCCTCGACGCGCCGTTCTCCTGCCGCGAGGGTCACTGCGGCGCGTGCGCCTGCACCCTGCGCAGCGGCAAGGTGAACATGGAGGTCAACGACGTGCTCGAGCAGCAGGACCTCGACGAGGGCCTGATCCTGGCCTGTCAATCCCACCCCGAATCTGATTCGGTAGAAGTGACCTACGACGAGTAGTCGCGGGTTAGGTTCACCCTTGGGGTCAGCAACGGGGAAGGGATGGCGTCGATGATGCGGCTGGTGTCGGGATTCGCGGTGGTCGCGGCGCTGCCGATGTTGCTGCCCGCCGGGGTGTGCGCGGCGGCGAGCAACACGGCCACCACGCTGTTCCCGCTGGACGGGCCCAACCAGCTCGAGACGCGGGTGATCCTCAACTGCTTCAAATCCGACGGCCACTGCGACTTCACCGCCGGCGCGGACATGCTGACGCCCGACGGGGTGACCGGTTTCCCGCCCGGCCTGTGGGCCCGTCAGACCACCGAGATCCGCTCCTCGAACCGGCTGGCCTACCTCGACGCGCACGCCGACGGCCAGTACGAGCGGGTGCACAAGTCGATGGGTTCCGACGAGATCACCACGATCTACATGGGCGAGGGTCCCCCGGAGAAGTATCAGACCAACGGGCGCATCGACTCCACCGATTGGCAGACGGGGCAACCCAAGACCGACAACAACGTCATCGCCTGCACCCACATCCAGGTCGTCTACTCCGGGGTCAACATCACCTCGCCCAGCACCTGCGCGCAGACCACCTTCTCCTGATCTCTCAGTCCGGGTAGTCGCCGGTCTCGAGGTCGTCGAGAAGGCTTGGGCCCGTGGGTTTCCAGTCGAATCGTTGGCGGGTCAGCGCGCTGGACGAGGGCTGGTCGGCGGCGAAGATGGCGCCGAGCGGGCCGAAGGCCTCGACCGGGGCGGATTCGACGGGCACCCCGAGCCGGCGGCCGATCACCTCGGCGATCGCCCGCATCGGGTCGCCTTCGTCACCCACCGCGTGCAGTACCGAGCCGGGCGGGGCCTGCTCGAGGGCCAGCCGGAACAACGACGCCGCGTCGTCGCGGTGCACCGCGGGCCAGCGTTGCGCGCCGTCGCCGATGAAGGCCGACACCCCGCGCCGGCGCGCGAGCTGAATCAGCATGCCGGCGAAGCCGTAGCGTCCGCCGGCATCATGGACCGACCGCGGCAGCCGCACCACGGCCGATCTGACACCGCGCTCGGCCAGGTTGATGACGGCTTGTCCGGTGCGGCCACGCCCGGCCATCGGCCCCTCGGTGTTGAACGGGTCGTCCTCGGTGCTGGCGCGACCGGCCACCGCGGGGCCGCCGCTGGCGAGCACCAGCGGCTTGCCGGTGTCGACGAGCGCGTCGCCGAGCGCGGCGACCGCGCGGGCCTCGTCCCCGATCGCGTCTCCGATCACGTCGCCGGTACCGACGAAGTCGTGCGAGAACGCCAGGTAGGCAACGCCGTCGGCGTCGCCGGCCGCCTCCCGCAACACGTCGAGGTCGGTGACGTCGCCGCGCAGCGGCTCGCCCCCGAGTCCGCCGATGGTCGCCGCCGCGGCCTCCGAGCGGGCCAGGCCCACGACCTGATGGCCGGCGGCGAGCAGTTCCGTGACGACGGCCGAGCCGATTCCTCCGCTGGCGCCGGTGACGAATACGCGCACGAGCAGCTCCTTCCACGTGATGAGACATTTGTCCCATCACCCTACACCCGTGACGGGACTATGGTCGCATCACTAGGCTGGGGCCATGGCCCGGTGGGAACCCGATGCGCGCGAACGCCTGGTCGCCGCCGCACTGGACCTGTTCAACGAACGGGGCTACGACGAGACGACCGTCACGCAGATCGCCAAGCGCGCCGGCCTGACGAAAAGCACGTTCTTTCGGCACTTCCCGGACAAGCGGGACGTGCTGGCGGCCGGCCAGGACGCGATCGCGCAACTACTGCGCGAGGGCATCGCCACGGCGCCGGCCGACGCGACGCCGCTGGCCGCCGTGTGCTCCGGCCTGAAATCGGCCGCGGCCGCGTTCACGTCGTTCAACCGGGAGCTCGCGCCCAGGCTCAAGGCCGCGATCGCCGCCAGCACCGAACTCCAGGAGCGCAACGCGCTCAAACAAATCGGGCTGGCGCGCGCGGTGGCCGAGGCACTCCAGGCGCGCGGCATACCCGAGCCGACGGCGGTATTGGCCGCCGAACTCGGTGCGCTGGCATTCAAGACGGCCTACGCACGCTGGAGCGAACCGGGCGACGACCGAGACCTGGGCGCCATGGCATGCGACGCGCTGCACGAATTACACGCCGCCGCGGCCGATCTCGGCTAGCGCGGCAGACCGAGCAGGCGTTCGGCCGCCACGGTCAGCAGGATCTGCTCCGTGCCGCCCGCGATCGTCAGGCAGCGGGTGTTGAGGAAATCGAACACCGCCCGGTCGCCGTCGGCCCGGCGGTCGACGAGGCCGCCGCCTTCGGCGGCATCCATGGTGAATTCGGCCAGCGCCTGGCGGTAGCGGACGCCGATCAGCTTGCGCACACTCGATTGGGCGCCGGGGTCCTGGCCGCCCACCGCGAGCTGGGCGATGCGCTGGTCCAGCAGCGCGCCGGTCTGGGCCAGGATGATCAGGCGCGCCAGCCGGTCCTGCTCGGCGACGTCGAGTTCCCTTGCCGCCAAGAGGGTTAACAGCTCTTCCATCGGGTTGCCCAGCGCCGTGCCGTTGGCCATCGCCACCCGCTCGTTGGCCAGCGTGGTGCGGGCCAGCCGCCAGCCGTCGTTGACCTCACCGACCACCATCTCGTCGGGCACGAACACGTTGTCCAGGAACACCTCGTTGAACAGCGAGTCGCCGGTGATCTCGCGCAGCGGCCGGATGTCGATGCCGGGCGATTTCATGTCGACCAGGAAGTAGGTGATGCCTTTGTGTTTCGGGGCATCGGGGTCGGTGCGCGCCAGGCACACGCCCCAGCGCGCCTTGTGCGCCGCGGACGTCCACACCTTCTGGCCGGTCAGCAGCCAGCCGCCGTCACCGCGGACCGCCTTGGTGCGCAGCGACGCCAGGTCGGAGCCCGCGCCGGGCTCGGAAAACAGTTGGCACCACAGGAATTCACCGCGCAACGTGCCCGGCACGAATTGCTCGATCTGCTCCGGTGTGCCGTGCTCGAGGATGGTCGGCGCCGCCCACCAGCCGATCACCAGGTCCGGCCGTTCGACGCCGGCCGCGGCGAGCTCCTGATCGATCAGCAGCTGCTCCGCCGGGGATGCGGCGCGCCCGTACGGCTTGGGCCAGTGCGGCGCCTGCAGGCCCGCCTCGGCCAGACCCACCTGTCGCTTCTCGGCCGGCAGTTCGGCGATCTCGGCGACGGCCGCGGCGATCTCGGCGCGCCGGCCCTCGACCTCGGTGAGGTCGATGCCCAGCCGCCGGCGCACGCCGTCCTGGGTGAGCGCGGTGATGCGCCGCTGCCAGCGCTCGGGGCCGCCCAGGAAGCGGCCGATGGCGTGCGCCCGGCGCAGGTACAGGTGCGCGTCGTGCTCCCAGGTGCAGCCGATGCCGCCGAGCACCTGGATGCAGTCCTTGACGTTGGCCTTCACGGTGGTGATGCAGGTGCTGGCGGCCAGCGCGGCCGCGATGGAGAACTGGGACGCGTCGCCGTCGCCGGCGGCGCGAGCCGCGTCCGAGGCGGCCACCTCGGCCTGCTCGGCGCGGCACAGCATCTCGGCGCACAGGTGTTTGATGGCCTGGAAGCTGCCGATCGGCTTGCCGAACTGCTCGCGGACCTTGGCGTAGTCGACGGCGGTCTCGAGCGCCCATCGGGTGATGCCGGCGGCCTCGGCGGCCAGGACGGTGGCGGCCAGTTCCTCGACGCGCGTGCCGGTTTCGGACAGCACCGTGGCCGGGGCGGAGCTGAGCACCACCCGGGCCAGCGGCCGGGAGAAGTCGGTGGCCTGCAGCGGCTCGACCCGCACGCCCTCGCCGGCAGCGTCGATCAGCAGCCACTTGCCGTCGGCGGGCGCCAGCAGCACGCTATCGTCGGCGGCGCCCAGCGCGAACGGAAGTGTGCCCGACGCCGTCGAGGTCGCGCCGTCGAGTCGGACGTCGCCTTCGAGCGCCAGCCCGGCGAAGCGCTCCCCGGCGGCCAGCGCCTCCAGCAGTCCGGGGTCGGTGACGACGAGCGTCGCGAGCGCGGTGGTCGCGACCGGGCCGGGGACCAGCGCTTTGGCCGCCTCCTCGACCATCGCGCACAGGTCTTCGATGGACCCACCCGCCCCGCCGGATTCCTCCGGGATCGCGACGCCGAAGATTCCCAGTTCGGCCAGCCGGGAGAACACCGGCCGCCACGCGTCGGGCTTGCCCTGCTCGACCTCGCGGATCGCCGCGGTGCCACCCGGTCCCGACGTCGCATTGCGGGCCCAGTCGCGCACCAGGGCGCGCGCGGCAAACTGCTCATCGGTGACGGTCGCTACCACCTGAGAGGACCTCCGCGTCCTTGGCTCGACGTGACACGGGGCCGGCCGGCGCCCGTGTCCTGATTGTCCGATCTTTGCGCGAGCGGGGACATCCCCACCACCAGTTGGCGCGCAACCCGCTCACCGAAGACTAGAACGTGTTCTAATAGTGCCAGTGATCGACCGTCAAGTCGAACGCCATTGCAGCAGCACATGCGCTTGTCCCCGGCGGTATGGAGGTGGGAAATTCACACGCAGAATGCGTATCGTTTGCAAACGAACCGCCCGGAACAGGAGCAAACCATCACATGCCAGCCAGCGCCAATGCCAAGGCCACTTCCAAGGCTAGTTCGGGCCGCGTTTCCGACTCGCAGCCGCGTGAGGTCATAAACGTGGCGGTTCTGGCGGAGTCCGAACTCGGGTCTGAGGCGCAGCGGGAACGCCGCAAGCGCATCCTGGATGCCACCATGGCCATCGCGTCCAAGGGCGGCTACGAGGCCGTTCAGATGCGTGCGGTCGCGGATCGCGCCGACGTGGCGGTGGGGACGCTGTACCGGTATTTCCCGTCGAAGGTGCACCTGCTGGTATCGGCGCTGGGCCGCGAGTTCGGCCGCATCGACGCCAAAACCGACCGCTCGGCGATGACCGGCGGCACACCCTTTCAGCGGCTGAACTTCATGGTGGGCAAGCTCAACCGCGCGATGCAACGCAACCCGCTGCTGACCGAGGCGATGACGCGCGCCTACGTCTTCGCCGACGCGTCGGCGGCCAGCGAGGTCGACCAGGTCGAAAAGCTCATCGACTCCATGTTCGCGCGCGCGATGGCCGACGGCGAACCGACCGAGGACCAGTACCACATCGCCCGGGTGATCTCCGACGTGTGGCTGTCGAACCTGCTCGCCTGGCTCACCCGCCGCGCCTCGGCCACCGACGTCAGCAAGCGGCTGGATCTGGCCGTGCGGTTGCTGATCGGCGACCAAGACTCCAAATAGCGGCGCTCACCCGGGCGGGCCGGCGGTGCGTCCGCGGATCAGCTCGGTGTCGAGGAGTTCGGTGACCGGCAGACCGGACCGCGGTGGCTTCAACAACAGCTCGCCCGCGCGGCGCCCCTTGTGCAGGCTCGGCTGCGACACCGTGGTCAGCCCGCGGCTGATGGCCTCGGGCACGCCGTCGAATCCGGTGACGGTCAGCTGGCCGGGCACGTAAATGCCATGCGCCCGTAGGTAATCCATGGCGGACAGGGCCAGGATGTCCGCGGTGCACAGCAGCGCGGTGATGCGCGGATTGGTTTCCAGCGCCACCTTGGCGGCCGCGCCGCCCGATTCGGCCAGGTGCTCGTAGCTTTCCACCACGGTCAGCGAATCCGGGTCGATGCCGGCGGCCGTCATCGCCTCCCACACGCCGATGATGCGCTCGCGTTGCACGTCGAAGGCGGGCGAGCGCAACCGCTCGGCGTCCACCAGGCCGTGGCGCCGGTCCCGGCCCAGCCGCATGGTCAGCAGCCCGATCTCGCGATGCCCCAGCCCGAGCACGTAGTCGGCGAGCTCACGCATCGCCGCGCGGTCGTCGATGCCCACCCGCGAGGCGCCGGCGAGATCCTTCGGCTGATCGACCACCACGACCGGCAGCCGTCGCTGCAGCACCACCTGCAGGTAGGGATCGTCATCGCACACCGAATACACCACGAAACCGTCCACGCCCGCCGACAGCACCGCGTCGGTTCCCTCTTTCAGGCTGCGGCTGGGCCCCACGGCCACCAACAGCAGCCCCTGCCCGGCCGCCTCGCAGGACTGCGCCACCCCGGTGACGAAATCCCGGGCGGCGGGGTCGCTGAAGAAATAGGTCAGCGGCTCGGCCATCACCAGACCGACCGCGCCGGCCTTGCGGGTCCGCAACGAGCGCGCCACCGGGTCGGGGCCGGCGTAGCCGAGCCGCTTGGCCGTCGCGAGCACGCGTTCACGCAGGTCGGCGGAGAGTTGATCGGGGCGGTTGAAGGCGTTCGAGATCGTGGTGCGCGAAACGTTGAGCTCGTCCGCGACCGACGCCAGGGTCGCACGCCGGCGCGGTGTGGGGCTCACGTTCGGTGACGCTACAGCGGATCGGTGCGCGGCCCATGCGCTTCCGACCGCGGCTTTGTAATGGAAACGATTTTCATTAGTATTGTGGATCGGCTTGCTGGCGGGCGGGAGGAAATCGGACGTGCGCATGGCACTGACGCGTGGGCTGGCGGCCGCATTGGCCGTGGCCGGCTCGGCGGTGCTGTCCGGCTGCGGCGGGCACCCCGCGCACCCGCACGCGTCTGCCGTCGTCGCGTCCACCGACGTGTGGGGCAGCGTCGCGCGCGCCGTCGCCGGCAGCCATGTGGCGGTCAAGTCCATCCTGAGCGGCGCGGAAACCGACCCGCACTCCTACGAGGCCAGCCCCTCGGACGCCGCCGCCATCGCCGACGCCGCCCTGGTCGTCTACAACGGCGGCGGCTACGACGGATGGGTCGACGACGTGCTGGCCCGCCAGCCCGGCGCCAGGCCGGTCAACGCCTACTCGTTCCTCGAGAACGACGGGCAACCGCGCAACGAGCACGTCTTCTACGACCTGAGCGTCGCCAAGGCGGTGGCCGCCACGATCGCCGACCGGCTCGCGACGATCGACCCGGGCAACGCCGCGGACTACCGGGCCAGTGCCGCCACGTTCGGGCGCGGCGCCGACGCCATCGCCGGCACCGAACACGGCATCGCCGCCGCCTACCCCCACACCTCGGTCGTGGCGACCGAACCGGTCGCCTTCTACCTGCTGAAGGCGACGGGCCTGCTGAACCGCACCCCGCCCTCGTTCGCCGCGGCGATCGAGAACGAGACCGACCCGGCGCCGGCCGATCTGGCGTCGGTCCTCGACCTCATCGACCGGGCTCAGGTGTCGGCGCTGGTGGTCAACCCGCAGACCTCGGCGGCCGCAATCACCGGCCTGCGCGACGCCGCGCGTCACGCGGGTGTGCCCGTCACCGAGGTGGCCGAGACCCTGCCCGACGGGGCGGATTACCTGAGCTGGCAACGCAATACGGTCGAACGGCTGCTGGCCGCGCTGCAGTCGAGCCGGCCCGTCCAGCCGTGAGCATCGACACGGCACCCGCCGTCGATCGGCACCCGGACACCGTGTCACTGCGCGGCGCCCGCCTGGCGTTCGGCGACCGGGTGCTGTGGGACCACCTGGACCTGTCGGTGTCGCGCGGCGAGTTCATCGCGGTGCTCGGCCCCAACGGCAGCGGCAAGACGTCGCTCCTCAACGTGCTCCTGGGGCAGCTGCCGCTGAGCGCCGGCGTCGGGTTGGTGGAAGGCAGGCCGATCACCTCGGGTAGCGGCCGCATCGGCTATGTGCCGCAACATCGCCCGCTGGACCGCGACGTGATGCTGCGGGGACGGGACCTGGTTCGGCTGGGTGTCGACGGCGGGCGCTGGGGCGCCGTCCCGCTGCGGTCCCGCGACCGTGCCCGGCGGCGCGCGACCGTCGCCCACGCCCTGAGCCAGGTAAACGGCGAACGCCTGGCGGACGTCCGGGTCGGCGTGATGTCCGGCGGCGAGCTGCAGCGGGTACGCATCGCCCAGGCACTCGTCAGCGACCCGACCCTGCTGCTGTGCGACGAACCGCTGCTGACGCTGGACCCGGCGAACGCGAAGCTGGTGTCGGCGCTGATCGACCGGCGCCGCCGGGAGGCGGGGACCACGGTCATCGTCGTCACCCACGAGATCAACCCGATCCTGCCGTATGTGGACCGGGTGCTGTACCTGGTCGACGGCCGGTTCAGGATCGGCACCGTCGACGAAGTGATGACCAGCGAGACGCTCTCGGCGCTGTATCGATCCGACATCCAGGTGGTGAAGGTCAGGGACGGCTACGTGGTGGCCGGCGAGCGCACCGACGGCCACGGCTGATGGAGCACCGGCTCGCCGACGTGGGACACCACCTGTTCTCCTTCGACATCACCGCGCATCTGCTCAGCCACGACTTCGTGCAGCAGGCGCTGGTGGCGGCCGCGCTGCTGGGTTTGGTGGCCGGGCTGATCGGGCCGTTCATCGTGATGCGGCAAATGTCGTTCGCCGTGCACGGGTCCAGCGAATTGTCGTTGACCGGAGCCGCTTTCGCGCTGCTCGTCGGATTCGGGGTGGGTCTGGGCGCGCTGATCGGCAGCGCCCTCGCGGCGGCGCTGTTCGGCGTGCTGGGCCGGCGCGCCCGGGAACGCGATTCGGTGATCGGGGTGGTCCTCGCGTTCGGCCTGGGCCTGGCGGTGTTGTTCATCCACCTCTACCCGGGCCGGACGGCGACCAGCTTCGCGCTGCTGACCGGCCAGATCGTCGGGGTCGGCTACACGGGGCTGACGATGCTGGCGCTGGTTTGCCTCCTCGTCATCGCCGTGCTGGCAACGTGTTACCGCCCGCTGCTGTTCGCCACCGTCGACCCCGACGTCGCCGCCGCCCGCGGCGTGCCGGTTCACGCGCTCGGGATCGTGTTCGCCGCGCTGGTCGGGGTGGTGGCCGCCCAGGCGGTGCAGATCGTCGGGGCGCTGCTGGTGATGTCGCTGCTGATCACGCCGGCGGCCGCGGCGGCCCGGGTGGTCACCTCGCCGGCGGCGGCCATGCTGACCTCGGTGGTGTTCGCCGAGGTGGCCGCGGTCGGCGGGATCGTGTTATCGCTTGCGCCGGGCGTGCCGGTGTCGGTCTTCGTCGCGAGCATCTCATTTCTGATCTACCTGGTCTGCTGGCTGGTGGGGCGCCGGCGCGAGGCGTCCGCCTAAGCTGGTCGCACAGATCGGCCCACGTCGGGGAAGGCTCGGAGGCCATGGCGCGCAGGCGAATCGCGGTCCTGGTGCAGGCGGCGGTGTCCACCCTCGCGGTCGGCTGCACCACCGTCGTCGACGGAAGCGCCGCGCCCGCAGACACCCCCGGCCCGCTGCCGCAGCCCCCCGTGGCCGTCGCCGCCCTCGACGGACTGCTGCTCGACCAGGGCCAGATCAACTCCGTGCTCACCGCGGGGATGCGGGTCCGCAACCGCACACAGGCGATGTGGGACTCCAGCGCGACTTTCAGCGACAAGAGCTGCCTGGCGGTGGACGGTCCCGCCCAGGAAGCCGTGTATGCGGACACCGGCTGGACCGCGATGCGCGGCCAACAACTGGACGACAACTACGACGACCCCACCGTCCGCAATGACTCCGCCGCCGAGGCCGTGATCGCCTATCCAACCGCGCGCCAGGCCAACACCTTCTACGACGCCTCGGTGCGGCGGTGGTTCGCCTGCGCCAACCGCAAGTTCGTCGACCGTCCCCCGGGCAAGCCCGAAATCGTGTGGACCGCGGGCGACGCCCACAAAGTCGGCGGCACACTCAGCACGTCGACAGCTCAGGACGGCGGCGACGGCTGGACGTGCCAGCGGGCGCTGACCGTTCGTAACAACATCGCCATCGACGTCGCCACGTGCGCGTCCTTCCTGGCCGGCGGGTCCGCCGCCGACATTGCCCAGCAGATCGCGGCCAAGGTCGCCGGGCAATAGCCCGCCCCCATAAGCTGGGCGGGTGGCCGGTATCGACCTCAACGCCGACCTGGGCGAGGGCTTCGGCGTCTGGCGCCTCGGTGACGACGACGCCATGCTCGACATCGTCACCAGCGCCAACGTGGCGTGCGGTTTCCACGCGGGGGACCCCGCCGGACTGGTGCGGGTATGCACCTCGGCCGCGCGGCGCGGGGTGCGCATCGGGGCGCAGGTGAGCTACCGCGACCTGGCCGGGTTCGGCAGGCGCTTCATCGACGTCGCCGCCGACGACCTGATCGCCGACGTGGTGTATCAGATCGGCGCGCTGCAGGCGATCGCGCACGCGTGCGGTTCTGTCGTGTCCTACGTGAAACCGCATGGGGCGCTGTACAACACGATCGTGACCAACAGCGAGCAGGCCGCCGCGGTCGCCGAGGCGGTGCGGCTCGTCGACGACGGCCTGCCGGTGCTGGGCATGGCCGGGTCGGCGTTCTTCGACGAGGCCGCCCGACGCGGTCTGCGGACCGTGGCCGAGGCGTTCGCCGACCGGGCCTACCGCCCGGACGGGCGGCTGGTCTCCCGCCGCGAACCCGGCGCGGTATTGCACGATCCGGGCGCGATCGCCGAGCGCGTCACCGCCATGGTGACCGCGGGCCAGGTCACCGCGATCGACGGGAGCCACATCGAGGTGAGCGTGGAATCGGTTTGCGTGCATGGTGATTCGCCGGGGGCGGTGCGGATTGCCACCGCGGTCCGCGATCGCCTCACGGCGGCCGGCGCCGACCTTCGGGCGTTCTGCTGATGCGGCTCAAGCTCGGGCGCCCCGACATCGCCCGGTACGCGGACCGATTCGACGCCCCCGCGGCCGGACCCGACGGGCTCTCGGTGACCTGGATGGGCGTGGCGACGCTGCTGATCGACGACGGCTCGTCGGCGTTGATGACCGACGGCTACTTCTCCCGGCCGGGCCTGGCCAAGATCGCGGCCGGCAGGGTGGCGCCGTCGCCGGCCCGCGTCGACGGATGCCTGGCCCGCGCCAAGGTGTCGCGACTGGCCGCCGTCATCCCGGTGCACACCCACATCGACCACGTGCTGGACTCCGCGCTGGTCGCCGACCGCACCGGCGCGCAGCTGATCGGCGGCCAGTCCGCGGCCAACGTCGGGCGCGGCTACGGCCTCCCGGAGAACCGGATCGTCGTCGCGGTCGACGGGCAGCCAATTCGGTTGGGCGACTACGAGATAACGTTGGTAAACTCCCACCACTGCCCACCCGACCGGTATCCCGGCGTGATCGACGAACCGCTGATCACCCCGGTGAAGGCGTCGGCGTACCGCTGCGGCGAGTCGTGGTCGACGCTGGTGGCCCACCGGCCGACGGGCCGGCGGCTGCTGATCCAGGGCAGCGCCGGTTTCGTCAAGGGGGCGCTGGCCGGCCACCGCGCCGATGCCGTCTACCTGTCCGTCGGGCAGCTGGGGCTGCAGCCGCGGTCGTATCTGGTCGACTATTGGGCCGAGACCGTCCGCGCGGTGGGCGCTCGCCGGGTGATCCTCATCCACTGGGACGACTTCTTCCGCCCGCTGACAAAGCCGTTGCGCGCCTTGCCCTATGCGGGCGACGACCTCGACGTCTCCATCCGCGTCCTCGATGAGCTGGCCGCACAGGACGGTGTCGCGCTGCACCTGCCGACGGTGTGGCGGCGCGAGGACCCGTGGAGCGAAGCGGTCTAGACGTTGGCACTGACCGTCGCGCTGTTGCTGCTCGCCGTCGTCCTGGGGTTCGCCGTCGCGCGCCCACGGGGCTGGCCCGAGGCGCTTGCCGCGATCCCGGCCGCGCTCATCCTGGTCGGGATCGGGGCGGTCTCGGTCCAGCAGGCGGCCACGGAGATCGCCGACCTGTCCGAGGTGGTCGCCTTCCTCGGGGCGGTGCTGGTGCTGGCCAAGCTGTGCGACGACGAGGGCCTGTTCGAGGCCGCCGGCGCGGCGATCGCGCGCGGACGCGTCGGGTCGGGCACGCTGCTGCGGCGGGTGTTCGCGATCGCGTCGGGGATCACCGCCGTGCTGAGCCTGGACGCCGCCGTGGTGCTGCTGACCCCGGTGGTGCTCGCCGCCGTGCGGCGGCAGCGCACGCGGGTGCGGCCCTACGCCTACGCCACCGCCCATCTGGCCAATGGCGCCTCGCTGCTACTGCCGGTGTCCAACCTGACCAACCTGCTGGCCTTCCACACTGCCGACATCTCGTTCACCAAGTTCACGCTGGTGATGGCGCTGCCGTGGCTCGGCGCGGTGGCCACCCTCTACGTGGTCTTCCGCTGGTTCTTCGCCAAGGACCTACGGGTGCAGCCGAACCCGGAGCAACGCGGCGCGCCACCACGCCCGCCGGTGTTCGTGTTGGTGGTCGTCGCGCTGACGCTGGCCGGGTTCGCGGTCGCCCAGTCGGTGGGGGTGGCGCCGGCCTGGGTGGCGTTGTGCGGCGCCGCGGCGCTGGCGGCGCGCAGCCTGCGCCGCCGCCATACGTCGGTGTCGGAGATCGTGCGCTCGGCCAACGTGTCCTTCCTGGTTTTCGTGCTGGCGTTGGGGGTCGTGGTGCGGGCGGTCATGCTGGGCGGGATGGACCGGGCGATGTCGGCGGTGCTGCCGTCGGGCTCGGGCCTGCCCGCCTTGCTGGCGATCGCCGCGATCGCGGCCGTGCTGGCCAACGTCGTCAACAACCTGCCCGCCACCCTGGTGTTGCTGCCGCTGGTCGCCCCGGCCGGGCCGGTGGCGGTGCTGGCGGTGCTGATCGGGGTCAACATCGGCCCCAACCTGACCTACGTCGGGTCATTGTCAAACCTGTTGTGGCGGCGGGTGCTTCGCCAGCACGACGTCGACGCCGGGGTCGGCGAATACACCCGCCTCGGGGTGTGCACCGTGCCCGCGTCGCTGGCGGTGGCGGTGCTGGCGCTGTGGGCGTCGGCGGGGGCGCTCGGCCTCTAGCCCCGACGGTATGCCCGCGGCAACGGCATGGACAGCTCGGCCAGCACACCCCGCAGCGCCGTCGGATAGTCGGTGATGATGCCGTCGACCCCGTACCCGATCTGCCGGCGCATGGCGTCGACGTCGTCGACCGTCCACGGAATGACCTTGAGCCCCAACGCATGCGCGCGGTCGACGTACGGCTTGCCGGCGACCAGCCGGTAGTCCGGTGAGACGGCGTCGGCGCCCACCGTCAGCGCGCCGATCAGCGGATCGCCGGGAGTCTGCTCGTCATAGAGGGCCACCAACGGGATTGACGGTTCGGCCCGGTGGACCAACGGCAGCGTGCGCCAGTCGAAGCTCTGTATGTCCACCCGCTCGACCTTGCCCGCGGCCCTGACCGCGGCCAGTATCACGTCGACGAACTCCTGCGGCTCGGGTTCATCGGCGTCCACCTTGGTTTCGATGTTGTAGCGCACGGCGTCGGCGCGGTAGGAGTCGGCGAGTGCGAAAACCTGAGGCAGCGTGGCGATCCTGTTGCCCGGCGCCACTTCGGCGTTCGGGAAGTCGTCCAGCCGGCGCCCGCAGTCCAGGGTGCGGATCTGGGCCAGCGTGAGCTCGTGCACGAGTTTGCCGACGTAGGGGTACTGCGGGTCGCCGGCGAATGCGGGTGCGGTGTCGGCGCATTTCTCGGCCGCGATCGTCGAGTCGTGCCACACCAGCGGTTGGCGGTCCCGGGTGAGCACGACGTCGAGTTCCAGTGTGCTGACCCCCAATTCGAGCGACCTGGCGAAGGCCCGCAACGACTGCTCGGTGGCCTCCCCGCGGCCGCCGCGGTGGGCCTGCAGGTCGAAGTCGGGTGCCTGCGCGGCGGCCGGCGCCGCCACAAGCACCGCCGATGCCAGCAGCGCGGCAACGAGGCGGGCGATCACCTAACCCCTGCGCTGGCGCGAGATTTCGGCGAGCACCACCCCGGCGGCCACCGAGGCGTTCAGCGATTCGGCATTGCCGGCCATCGGGATGGACACCACCTCGTCGCAGTTCTGCCGCACCAGCCGCGACAGCCCCTTGCCTTCCGACCCGACGACGACCACGATCGGGTCGGTGCCGTCGAGGTCGTCGAGCGTGGTGTCGCCGCCGGCGTCCAGCCCGATCACCCGCAGGCCGCGATCCGCCCAATCCGTCAGTGTCCTGGTGAGATTGGTGGCCCGGGCCACCGGGACGCGGGCCGCGGCCCCGGCGCTGGTGCGCCATGCCACCGCCGTCACCGAGGCCGACCGCCGCTGCGGGATGAGCACGCCGTGGCCGCCGAACGCGGCGACCGAACGCACGATGGCGCCCAGGTTGCGGGGGTCGGAGATGTTGTCGAGCGCGACCAGCAGCGCGGGCGGCGAACCGGTCCCCGCCTCCACCAGGTCGTCGGGGTGGGCGTAGTTGTAGGGCGGCACCTGCAACGCGATGCCCTGGTGCAGATGGTTGTTGGTCATCCGGTCCAGGTCGGTGCGCGGCACCTCCAGGATCGCGATGCCCAAATCGGCGGCGCGGGAGACGGATTCGGTGAGCCGCTCGTCGGCTTCGCTGCCCAGCGCCACGTAGAGCGCGGTCGCCGGAACGCCGGCGCGCAGGCACTCCAGCACCGGGTTGCGGCCCAGCACCGTCTCGGTCTCGTCGGTCTTACCCCGCGCGGGGCGGCGCGACGGCGACTGGGCGCGCTTGGCGGCGGGGTGGTTGGGGCGCATGTGCGCGGGAGGCGTGGGGCCGCGGCCCTCCAGCCCGCGGCGACGCTGGCCGCCCGAACCGACGGTCGGGCCCTTCTTGGTGCCCGCCTTACGGATTGCGCCGCGGCGTCGCGAATTGCCGGCCATGTGCGTGGCCCCTACTGATCCGGGCCGGCCTGCAGCGACCACTGCGGCCCGTCGGCGGTGTCGGTGACCTCGATGCCGGCGTGCTTGAGCCGGTCCCGGATCTCGTCGGCGAGCGCCCAGTTGCGCTGCTCGCGCGCCTTCTCCCGGTTCTCCAGCTCCGCGTGCACCAGCACGTCGACGGCGGCCAGCGCCGCCGACGTCTCGTCGCGGGTCTCCCAGCGCTCGTCGAGGGGGTCGCAGCCCAGGATGCCCATCATTGCGCGGATCGCCCGGGCGTGGCGCAGCGCGCCGTCGTGATCGCCGGAGTCCAGCGCCCGGTTGCCCTCGGCGCGGGCGGAGTGCACCTCGGCCAGCGCCGCCGGCACCGCCAGGTCGTCGTTGAGCGCGTCGGCGAACTTCGGCGTCCACTGGCCGGGCTCGACGCCGCCGACCCGAACCCGCACCCGGTGCAGGAATTCCTCAACGCCCACATAGGCTTTCACCGCGTCCTGCAGGGCGGTCTCGGAGAATTCCAGCATCGACCGGTAGTGGGCGCTGCCCAGGTAGTAGCGCAACTCGGCGGGCCGGACCCGCTGCAGCAGCGCCGGGATGGCCAGCACGTTGCCCAGCGACTTGCTCATCTTCTCGCCGCCCATCGTCACCCAGCCGTTGTGCAGCCAGTAGCGGGCGAAACCGTCGCCGGCGGCGCGGCTCTGGGCGATCTCGTTCTCGTGATGCGGGAAGACCAAATCCATTCCGCCGCAATGGATGTCGAATTCGGCGCCCAGGTAGGTGCGGGCCATCGCCGAGCATTCCAGGTGCCAGCCCGGGCGGCCGCGGCCCCACGGCGTGGGCCAGGACGGCTCGCCGGGCTTGGCGGCCTTCCACAGGGTGAAGTCGCGCTGGTCGCGTTTGCAGGTGGCCGCGCCCTCGCCCTGATGGACGTCGTCGATCTTGTGGCCGGACAGTTGCCCGTACTCCGGGTAGCTGAGCACGTCGAAGTAGACGTCGCCGCCGGCGGCGTACGCGTGGTCGGTTTCGATCAGGCGGTGCATCAACTCGATCATCTGGGTGATGTGGCCGGTGGCCCGCGGCTCGGCCGACGGCGGCAGCACGTCCAGGGCGTCGTAGGCGGCGGAGAAGGCGCGTTCGTAGGTGGCCGCCCACTCCCACCACGGCCTGCCCGCCGCGGCGGCCTTGTTGAGGATCTTGTCGTCGATGTCGGTGACGTTGCGGATGAAGGCGACGTCGCACCCGCGGGCGATCAGCCAGCGGCGCAGGATGTCGAAGGCCACCCCGCTGCGGACGTGGCCGATGTGCGGCAGGCCCTGCACGGTGGCGCCGCAAAGGTAGATGGAGACGTGGCCCTCGCGCAGCGGCACGAAATCACGCACAGCACCGGCTGCCGTGTCGTGTAGCCGCAAGCGGGCGCGATCGGTCACGACGTGCCAGCTTACCGGGTAGTTCCCCGGCGCCCGGCGCTGCGCGGGCTTAGCCCGCGGGGACCACCAGCGCGGTGGCGATGGCAGCCAGCCCCTCACCGCGTCCGGTCAGCCCTAACCCGTCGGTCGTGGTCGCCGACACCGACACCGGCGCTCCCAATAATTCCGACAGCACGCGCTGCGCCTCGGCGCGGCGGGGACCGACCTTCGGCCGGTTCCCGATGACCTGCACGGCGGCGTTGGAGACCCGGAAGCCTGCGCCCGACGCCAGTGCGGCGACGTGGCGCAGCATGTCCGCGCCGCTGATGCCCTCGAAGCGCGGATCGTCTACCCCGAACATGGCGCCCACGTCGCCGAGGCCCGCCGCCGAGAGCACCGCGTCGCACAGCGCGTGCGCCCCCACGTCGCCGTCGGAGTGGCCGGCGCAGCCGTCGGCGTCGGCGAACAGCAGACCCAGCAGCCAGCACGGCCGCCCGGGTTCGATCGGGTGCACGTCGACGCCCAGGCCGACCCTGGGGACGGGAAGGGGCTCGCTCATCGGCGCACGATCGCTTCGGCCAGCAACAAATCGAGCTGAGTGGTGATCTTGAACGCCAGCGGATCGCCGTCGACCACCTGGACCTGCCCGCCGACGTGCTCGACCAGCGACGCGTCATCGGTGAAACCGGCCGCGCCGGCGCCGGCCCGGTAGGCGCGCTGCAGCAGGTCGGTGGCGAACCCCTGGGGCGTCTGCACCGCCCGTAGCCCGTCGCGCTCCGGCGTCCCCAGGACCACCCCGTTGGCGTCCACGGCCTTGATGGTGTCGTGCAGCCGCAACGCGGGCACCACGGCGTCGTGGCCGGCCCGCAGGGCGTCGACCACGCGGGTGATCAGCGTCGGAGGGGTCAGCGCGCGCGCCGCGTCGTGCACCAGCACGTACGCGGCGGCCACGGGGAGGGCGGCCAAGGCCAGGTCGACGGATCGGGTGCGGTCGGGCCCGCCGGCGACGACGGTGGCCCGGCCGGCGAGGACGCGCTTGGCCTCGTCGATCCGGTCGGCGGGCACGGCCACCACGACGTGATCGACCACGCCGGATTCCAGTAGACCCGCGACGGCGCGCTCCAGCAGGGTGCGGCCGGCAATCTCGCAGAATGCCTTGGGGATTCCCGCCGCCAGTCGTTCGCCCGAACCTGCGGCCGGGACGACGGCGATTACGTTGCCCGAGGTGCCCGTCTGTCGGGCCACCGAAGCGTCAGGACCTTCAGGAAGCGGCGGCCAGAACCTCGTCGAGGATGGTCTCCGCCTTGGCGTCGTCGGTGCTCTCCGCCAACGCCAGTTCACCGACGAGGATCTGGCGGGCCTTGGCCAGCATGCGCTTCTCACCGGCCGACAGTCCGCGCTCCTGGTCGCGGCGCCACAGGTCGCGCACCACCTCGGCCACCTTGTTGACGTCGCCGGAGGCAAGCTTTTCGAGATTGGCCTTGTAGCGGCGCGACCAGTTCGTCGGCTCCTCGGTGTGCGGGGCGCGCAGCACCTGGAACACCTTGTCGAGGCCTTCCTGTCCGACGACGTCGCGGACGCCGACGTACTCGGCGTTCTCCGCGGGAACTCGAACGGTCAGGTCTCCCTGCGCCACCTTCAAGACGAGATATTCTTTTTGTTCCCCTTTGATCGTCCGGGTTTCGATCGCCTCGACTAACGCAGCACCGTGATGCGGATAAACAACGGTGTCGCCGACCTTGAAGATCATCTGATTCGAGCCCCTTTCGTTACTTCATCCTAACACGCCCGCCTAACCACGCGCGAAGCAACGATGCAGGTCAGGGGCACAACACGCGCAGATTAGGGGTTGACATGGGGACCAAGTCGTGCAGTGCAGCACATTACCAACGCCCCCGGACCGGGCGGTTGGCGGCCTTTAAAACAGCTCCTGCGCTGGTCTGGCGCCCCGCGCTACCGCGTGCACAGCGTCCCTACTACTGTGCATAGTTGCATTAGTCGAACCGGCCGAGCAGGAGGCTGTAGAGAGTGAACCGCTTCAAGATCCGCCTCGGCCTTCCCGCGATCGCCGTGGCCGGCGTGCTGGCCGTGCTGGCCGCGCTGCTCAGCGGTTGCGGGGCCGGTCAGGTTTCGCAGATGGCGGTGCAGGAGCCCGCCATCAACGGGAACAAGGTCACCTTCAACAACGTGGCGTTGCGCAACATCCACCTCCAGGCCACGCAGACGGGTGACTTCCTGCAGCCCGGCCGGGCGGTCGACCTGGTGCTGGTGGCCGTCAACCAGTCGCCGACCACCCCGGACAGGCTCGTCGGCATCACCAGCGACGTCGGCGCCGTGGCGATCAGCGGCGACACCCGCCTGCCCGCCGGCGGGATGCTGTTCATCGGCACGCCCGAGGGCCAGAAGGTGGCGCCGGGACCGATCGATTCCAGCACCGCGGCCAAGGCGACCGTCACCTTGGCCAAGCCCATCTCGAACGGCCTGACCTACAACTTCACGTTCAACTTCGAGAAGGCCGGGCAGGCCACCGTGCTGGTCCCGATTTCGGCCGGAGTGACCCCGCCGCACCAAAATCACGCGGGGTAACCGCCTGTCGTGACGGGGGCTTGTCGTAGCGGCTCGATACCGTCATCACGTGGCAACCGCGCGCTCGCAATACCGCTGCTCGGAATGCCGGCACGTCACCGCGAAATGGGTCGGCCGCTGCCTCGAGTGCGGCACCTGGGGCACCGTTGACGAGGTCCCGGTGCTCAGTACCGTCGCCGGGCGCCGCGCCGTTCGTGCCGCGGCGTCGCAGGCCGTGCCGATCACGTCCATCGAGCCGGGCGCCAGCCAGCACCGCACGACGGGCGTAGGCGAACTCGACCGGGTGCTCGGCGGCGGCGTGGTGCCCGGTTCGGTCACGCTGCTGGCGGGCGATCCGGGCGTGGGGAAGTCGACGCTGTTGCTCGAGGTCGCCCACCGCTGGGCGGAATCCGGCCGCCGCGCGCTGTACATCTCCGGCGAGGAGTCCGCCGGCCAGATCCGGTTGCGCGCCGACCGCATCGGCTGCGGCGGCGACGAGCTGTACCTGGCCGCCGAATCCGACCTGCACACCGTGCTCGAGCACATCGCCACGGTCAAGCCCGCGCTGGTGATCGTGGACTCGGTGCAAACCATGTCCACCACCGAGGCCGACGGCGTCGCCGGCGGCGTCACGCAGGTGCGGGCGGTGACGTCGGCGCTGACCGCGGCGGCCAAGACCAACGGGGTCGCGCTGATCCTGGTCGGGCACGTCACCAAGGACGGGGCCATCGCCGGGCCGCGTTCCCTCGAGCACCTCGTCGACGTGGTCCTGCACTTCGAGGGTGACCGCAACGGCTCGCTGCGGATGGTCCGGGGCATCAAGAACCGGTTCGGCGCCGCCGACGAGGTCGGGTGTTTCCTGTTGCACGACAACGGGATCGAAGGGGTCGCCGACCCGTCGAACCTGTTCTTGGACCAGCGCCCCGCGCCGGTTCCCGGCACCGCGATCACGGTGACCCTCGACGGCAAACGTCCGCTCATCGGCGAGGTGCAGGCCCTGCTGGCCTCGCCGTCGGGCGGTTCGCCGCGCCGCGCCGTCAGCGGCATCGACCATTCGCGGGCCGCCATGATCACCGCCGTGCTGGAAAAGCACGCCAAGTTGCCCGTCGCCGCCCACGACATCTACCTGTCCACCGTCGGCGGCATGCGGCTGACCGATCCGTCATCGGATCTGGCGGTCGCGGTCGCGCTGGCGTCCGCGCTCGCCGATCTGCCCCTGCCCACCACGGCGGTGATGATCGGGGAGGTGGGCCTGGCCGGCGACCTCCGGCGGGTCAGCGGCATGGAGCGGCGCCTGTCCGAGGCCGCGCGCCAGGGATTCACCGTCGCGCTCATCCCGGACGGCGACGACCCCCGGCGCGATATCGTGCCCCGCGGGATGCGCGCGCTGCGTGCGCCCACCAT
This sequence comes from Mycobacterium sp. 5-140-3-2, assembly GCF_035666375.1. Lineage (NCBI taxonomy): Bacteria > Bacillati > Actinomycetota > Actinomycetes > Mycobacteriales > Mycobacteriaceae > Mycobacterium > Mycobacterium sp. 5-140-3-2. The sequence continues at coordinate 476,402 of NZ_CP142025.1, read as the reverse complement.
CGTCGCGGCGCTCCAGCACATGATCGACATCGCCGAGCGCCGCGGCGGCCCCGCAAACCCGTACCGGCTGGACGCGTGACGCGATGGGCCGCAGAATGCACGCTGTGACCCGACCGACGTTGCGTGACACCGTTGCCCGCCTGGCGCCGGGGACCGGGCTGCGTGACGGCCTGGAACGCATCCTGCGCGGCCGCACCGGCGCGCTGATCGTGCTCGGCAACGACGAAAACGTCGAAGCCATCTGCGACGGCGGCTTCGCGCTGGACGTGCGCTACGCGCCGACCCGGCTGCGCGAGCTGGCAAAGATGGACGGCGCCGTGGTGCTGTCCACCGACGGCAGCCGCATCGTGCGCGCCAACGTGCAGTTGGTGCCGGACCCGTCGATCGCCACCGACGAATCGGGGACTCGACACCGGTCGGCGGAGCGGGCGGCGATCCAGACCGGATACCCGGTGATCTCGGTGAGCCACTCGATGAACATCGTGACGGTCTACGTGGGCGGGGAGCGCCACGTGGTCGCCGATTCCGCGACGATCCTGTCGCGGGCCAATCAGGCCATCGCCACCCTGGAGCGGTACAAGATCAGGCTCGACGAGGTCAGCCGGCAGCTGTCGCGGGCCGAGATCGAGGACTTCGTCACCCTGCGCGACGTCCTGACGGTGGTGCAGCGCCTCGAGCTGGTCCGGCGGATCGGCCAGGTGATCGACAACGACGTCGTCGAACTCGGCACCGACGGGCGCCAGCTGCGGCTGCAGCTCGACGAGCTGCTCGGCGGCAACGACATCGCCCGGGAGCTGATCGTGCGGGACTACCACGCCAGCCCGGAGCCGCTGTCCGAGGCGCAGCTGACCGCGACGCTGGACGAGCTGGACGCGCTCTCGGACACCGAGCTGCTCGACTTCACCGCTCTGGCAAAGGTTTTCGGCTACCCGACGACGACGGAGGCGCAGGATTCGGCGGTCAGCCCGCGCGGCTACCGCGCGCTGGCCGGCATCCCCCGGCTGCAGTTCGCCCACGCCGATCTGCTGGTCCGCTCGTTCGGGACGCTGCAGAACGTGTTGGCGGCCAGCGCCAGCGACCTGCAATCGGTCGACGGCATCGGCGCGATGTGGGCGCGCCACGTGCGGGAGGGGCTGTCGCAGCTGGCGGAGTCGACGATCACCGACTCACTGAGCTAATGCTCGTTGAGGTCAGCCGGCCGGGGGCATCGGCGGCGCCTCCGGCTGCGGCACGGCGCCGGGCTGGCCCGGTCCGGGCACCGGGCCCGGCGGCGGCGGGGGCTGATTCATGATGAACGGCACCGGCATCGAGCGCAGATTGCCCAGCTGGACGACCAGGTTGTAGGTGCCCGGCCCGATCGCCGGCCGGGGCAGCGGGCAGTGCGGCGCCGATCCCATGCCGGTCCACGTCACCGCGGTGGTCACCTGCTCGCCCGGCGTGAAGGTCTTGATCAGCGTCTCGTTGGACGGCGCGCAGTCCAGGTTCGACCACAGCCGCTTGTTGTCCAGCGAGTAGACGTAGGCCGCCAGCACCGCGGCCCCGACGTCGCGCTTGCACGCGACCAGCCCGATGTTGGTGACGACCATGGTGAACTTCGGCTGGTCACCGATGAAGTACTGGGGAGCGTTGGTCAGGCCCTTGACCGCCAGCGTCGAGTCGGGGCAGTCGTCACCCTCCTTCAGCACCGGCGGCGGCTGCACCGCGGCGGTGGGGGTGGGCGTCTCGGGGTTCTGGCCCTGCGCCGGCGGCGCCCCGGGGGCGGGGCTTTCGGGCCCCGCCGGTGGCGGCGCCTGGGGCGCGGGCGATCCGGGCTTGCTCTGCGCTGAGTTCGGCTTGTCGGCGGTGGCGGGCTTGGCTCCCGAGCTGTGCCCCATGAACGCGATGACGGTGGCGGCCACGATCCCGATCACGACGACCGCGATGCCCACGGCCAGGCCTCTGCGCCGCCAATAGATCTCGGTGGGTAGCGGGCCACGCGGTTCCAGATCGAGCACGTTCGCAGCGTAGGCCCAGGTCACGCCGATTCGGTTGACCCGCCTCGGCGTGTCGCTAGGTTTGCCGGCCAATCGCCGTGTTAGTGGCGGCCGACCGCGCGGCCCATTCGCCCGCGATCGGCCCCGCTACTCGGCGCGCTATTCGCCGATGTCGCCGACGTGGTCGCACAACGCCGCGCGCCCGTCGGCAAGGTGGTAGGTGACACCGGCCACCGCGACCGTGCCGTCGGCGATCCGCTCGGCGATCGCGGTGGACCGCGACACCAGCTGCGCCACGGTTTCGCGTACGTGTCGCTCCACGAACTCCTCGACGCGGTTGAGGCCGTCACGGCGGCCCATCAGGATCGACGGCGCGACCCGCTCCACCACGTCGCGCACGAAACCGCCCGGGATGGATCCCTCTTCGATCGCGCCCAGGGCGGCCTTGATCGCGCCGCAGCTGTCGTGACCCAGGACGACGATGAGGGGCACGTTGAGCACGCTCACCGCGAACTCGATGGAACCCAGGACCGCGGTGTCGATGGCCTGCCCGGCGGTGCGCACCACGAACATGTCGCCCAGGCCCTGGTCGAAGATGAGCTCGGCGGCGACCCGGCTGTCCGAGCAGCCGAACACGACCGCGGTGGGACTCTGCCCGGCGGCCAGGCTGGCTCGATGCTCAACACTTTGGCTGGGATGCTGCGGCTTACCGGCGACGAATCGCTCGTTACCCTCTTTGAGTGACTTCCACGCTGTTACCGGACTGGTGTTAGGCATGGCTGCCATCATGCCGGAACAACCAACGCCGGGTCCGGCATACATATCAGTTACCAATCTTTTGGCCTGGTACGAAACCTCACGCCGCGACCTGCCCTGGCGCGAACCCGGGGTGAGCGCCTGGCAGATCCTGGTCAGCGAGTTCATGTTGCAGCAGACGCCGGTGGCCCGGGTGTTGCCGATCTGGTCGGATTGGGTGCGGCGCTGGCCGACCCCGTCGGCGACGGCCGCGGCCAGCGCCGCGGATGTGTTGCGCGCCTGGGGCAAGCTCGGTTATCCGCGGCGGGCCAAGCGATTACACGAGTGCGCCACCGTGATCGCGCGCGATCACGACGACGTCGTCCCCGATGACGTCGACACCCTGCTGACGCTGCCCGGCGTCGGCAGCTACACCGCGCGCGCCGTCGCCTGCTTCGCCTATCGCCGGCGGGTGCCGGTGGTCGACACCAACGTGCGCCGGGTGGTGGCGCGCGTCGTGCACGGCCTGGCCGACGCGGGCGCGCCGTCCGCGACCCGCGACCACGCCGACGTGTCGGCGCTGCTACCCGACGACGCGACCGCACCGCAGTTCTCGGTCGCGCTGATGGAGCTGGGAGCGACGGTGTGCACCGCGCGCGCCCCGCGATGCGGGCTGTGTCCGCTGGGCCAATGCGCCTGGCGGCGCGCGGGTTATCCCGCCGCGCAAGGACCGCCGCGACGCGTCCAGACCTATGCCGGCACCGACCGCCAGGTTCGCGGCCGCCTGCTGGATGTGTTGCGCGCCAAGGATTCCCCGGCCAGTCGGGCCGAGCTGGATGTGGCGTGGCTGACCGACACCGCGCAGCGCGACCGGGCGCTGTATTCGCTGCTCGCCGACGGCCTGGTGACACAGACCCGCGACGGCCGGTTCGCGTTGGCCGGCGAGGGGTAGCGGATCACGCCCGCGGATGCGGCGCGGCCAGGAAAGCCTGCACCGCTTCGCGGTATTGGCCGGGCGCTTCGTCGTGGATCAGGTGACCCGCTTGCGGAACACGCAAATACGTTGCGGCATGGCCGCTTTCGGCCATCTGTCGCATCTGGCCCGGCGGCGTGACCGAGTTGCCGGCCTCGATGAGCAGCGACGGGGCACGCACCGCCCGCCACTGCGCCCAGTAGTCGCGGGTACCCCACTCCGCGGCGATCTCGATCCATCGCGAGGTGTGACCGTGCAGCCGCCACCCGGTTTCGGTGCGGTCGAACGCCTCCAGGAAATACTTCCCGGCGACGGGCCCGAATTCGGCGAATACCTGCTCCGCGGAATCGAATTCGACCGGAAGCGCGTGCAGCCAAGGCTCCCACGGGCCGGTGGTGCGGCCGCGAAAGTCTGGAGCCATGTCCTCGAGCACCAGAGCGGAAACCAGTTCGGGGCGCTGCGCGGCCAGGCACCACGCGTGCAGGGCACCCATCGAATGCCCGACGATCCTGACCCGCGCGCCCAACTCGTCCACCGCGTCACCCAGGTCGGCCACGAACCGCTCGGTGCTGATCGGGTGCGGATCGTCGACGTCGCGCCCCCGATGCCATGGCGCGTCGTAGCTGTAGACGGTGCCCAGGCGGGTCAGCCACGGCAGTTGACGCGTCCACGTGGTCCCGCGCCCCATCAGGCCGTGCACCAGCACCAACGGCTCGCCGCGTCCCCCGTGACGCGTCAACAAATCGCCGGGCATGTCACCATCTTGCGTGGACCGCCCTAGTTGAACGGCGCGGGGGGCGGGGTAGCCTAGCGGCATGCCGCCTGTGGTGAAGATCAACGCAATCGAAGTTCCCGCCGACGCCGGCCCCGAACTGGAGAAGCGGTTCGCCCACCGCGCGCACGCGGTGGAGAATCAGCCCGGTTTCCTCGGCTTCCAGTTGCTGCGCCCGGTCCAGGGCGAGGACCGCTACTTCGTGGTGACGCACTGGGAGTCCGACGAGGCGTTCCAGACGTGGGCGAAGGGTCCGGCCATCGAGGCCCACGCCGGCCATCGGGCCAACCCGGTGGCGACCGGGGCGTCCCTGCTGGAATTCGAGGTTGTGCTGGACGTTGCCGCAAACAAGCAGGCTGGCTAGCGGGCGGTCGGCCTGGCGCCGCGCGCTGGCGCTGAGCGCCGCCACCACACTGATCGTCACCTCGGCGCCCGGCTGCGCCCCCTCCCCCTCACCGCAGGCGAACGCGGCAAATTCGGGACGGCAGATCGACACCCGGACCCCGCCCGGCATTCGGGCCCAGCAGACGTTGGACATGCTCAACTCGGACTGGCCCATCGGGCCGGTCGGGGTCGGCACGCTGGCCGCCGCCGACAAGGTCGAGTCGGTGCAGACCACCATGGAGGCGCTGTGGTGGGATCGCCCGTTCGCCCTCGACGGCGTCGACATCGGTGCGAGCGTGGCCACCCTGCACCTGACGTCGTCCTACGGTGCCCGCCAAGACATCCGGATCCACACCGACGACGGCGGGTGGGTGGACCGGTTCGACCTGGACACCCGGGCGCCGACGGTCAAGTCGTGGCAGGACATCGACGCGGTGCTGAGCAAGACCGGCGCGCGCTACTCCTATCAGGTCGCCAAGGTCGACGACGGCCACTGCAACCCGGTGGCGGGCACCAACGCCCGCGAATCCCTGCCGCTGGCATCGATTTTCAAGCTGTACGTGTTGCATGCCCTGGCCGGCGCCATCAAGAACGGCACGGTGTCCTGGGATGACCAACTGACCGTCACCGACAAGAGCCGGGCCGTCGGCTCGTCGGGTTTGGCGCTGCCCGCCGGGGCCCACGTCTCGGTTCGCAAGGCCGCCGAGAAGATGATCGCCACCAGCGACAACATGGCCACCGATCTGCTGATCGGAAAGTTGGGCACGCAGGCCATCTCCGAAGCGCTCGCCACGGCCGGCCATCACGACCCGGCCAGCATGACGCCCTTCCCCACCATGTACGAGCTTTTCTCGGTCGGCTGGGGCAGACCCGACCTGCGCGGCCAATGGGAGCACGGGTCCCCCCAAGTGCGGGCCCAACTGCTTCAGCAGGCGAATTCCACGCCGTACGACCCGGATCCGATGCGCGCCCACTCACCCGCGTCCTCGTACGGCGCGGAGTGGTACGGCAACGCCGAGGACATCTGCCGGGTCCACGCGGCGCTGCAGGCCGACGCCGTCGGCGAGGCCGCGCCGGTGCGCGAAATCCTCTCCGCGGTGGCGGGTATCCAGCTGGACCGCAACGTGTGGCCCTACATCGGCGCGAAAGCCGGTGGCCTGCCGGGTGATTTGACGTTCAGCTGGTATGCCGTCGACAAGACGCGGCAGCCCTGGGTGGTCAGCTTCCAGCTGACCTGGCCGCGCGACCACGGGCCGACCGTGACCGGCTGGATGCTGCAGGTCGCCAAGCAGGCCTTCGCGTTGATCGCGCCGCGATAGCGCCGGCGCCGCGAGAACCGCTCGCTACTGCGGGTCCGGCCCCTGCGGCGCGGCGTGCGCCCCGGCCTTGGCCAGGTCCGGCTCGGCCGGCGGCTTGCGGGTGCCGGTGAAGGTGAACTTCGCGTCCTCGCCGGCGCTCTCGCCGTCCCAGTTGTCGACGTCGACCGTGACAACCTGGCCGGGACCGACCTCCTCGAAGAGGATCTTCTCCGAGAGCTGGTCCTCGATCTCGCGCTGGATGGTGCGCCGCAGCGGACGGGCACCCAGCACGGGGTCGAAGCCGCGCTTGGCCAGCAATGCCTTGGCCTTGTCGGTCAGCTCCATCGCCATGTCCTTGCTCTTGAGCTGGTTGCCGACGCGCTGGATCATCAGATCGACCATCCGGATGATCTCGTCGCGGGTCAGCTGGTGGAAGACGATGATGTCGTCGATGCGGTTGAGGAACTCCGGGCGGAAGTGCTTCTTCAGCTCGTCGTTGACCTTCTGCTTCATCCGCTCGTAGTTGTTCTCACCGCCACCCTGGGTGAAGCCCAGGCCGACCGGCTTGGAGATGTCGGACGTGCCGAGGTTCGAGGTGAAGATCAGCACGGTGTTCTTGAAGTCCACCGTGCGTCCCTGACCGTCGGTGAGCCGACCGTCCTCGAGGACCTGCAGCAGGCTGTTGTAGATCTCCTGGTGCGCCTTCTCGATCTCGTCGAACAGCACCACGGAGAACGGCTTGCGGCGCACCTTCTCGGTGAGCTGGCCGCCCTCCTCATAGCCGACGTATCCCGGCGGGGCGCCGAACAACCGCGACGCGGTGAACCGGTCGTGGAACTCGCCCATGTCGATCTGGATGAGCGCGTCGTCGTCGCCGAACAGGAAGTTCGCCAGCGCCTTGGACAGCTCGGTCTTACCGACACCGGACGGGCCGGCGAAGATGAACGAACCCGACGGGCGCTTGGGGTCTTTCAGCCCGGCGCGGGTGCGGCGGATCGCCTTGGAGACGGCCTTGACGGCGTCCTCCTGGCCGATGATCCGCTTGTGCAGCTCGTCCTCCATGCGCAGCAACCGCGTGGTCTCGGCCTCGGTGAGCTTGAACACCGGGATGCCCGTCCAGTTGCCCAGCACCTCGGCGATCTGCTCGTCGTCGACCTCGGCGACCACGTCGAGATCGCCGGAGCGCCACTGCTTTTCGCGCTCGGCGCGCTGGGCCACCAGCTGCTTCTCCCGATCCCGCAGGCTGGCCGCCTTCTCGAAGTCCTGGGCGTCGATCGCCGATTCCTTCTCCCGGCGCGCGTCGGCGATCTTCTCGTCGAACTCGCGCAGGTCTGGCGGCGCGGTCATCCGGCGGATCCGCATCCGGGCGCCCGCCTCGTCGATCAGGTCGATCGCCTTGTCCGGCAGGAACCGGTCGTTGATGTAGCGGTCGGCCAGGGTGGCCGCCGCGACCAGCGCCGGGTCGGTGATCGAGACCCGGTGGTGCGCCTCGTAGCGGTCGCGCAGGCCCTTGAGGATCTCGATGGTGTGCTCCACCGTCGGCTCCCCGACCTGCACCGGCTGGAAGCGGCGCTCCAGGGCGGCGTCCTTCTCGATGTACTTGCGGTACTCGTCGAGCGTGGTGGCGCCGATCGTCTGCAGCTCGCCGCGGGCCAGCTTGGGCTTGAGGATCGACGCGGCGTCGATCGCGCCCTCGGCGGCGCCCGCACCCACCAGGGTGTGCAGCTCGTCGATGAACAGGATGATGTCGCCGCGGGTGTTGATCTCCTTGAGCACCTTCTTGAGGCGTTCCTCGAAGTCACCGCGGTAGCGCGAGCCCGCGACCAGCGAGCCCAGGTCCAGCGTGTAGAGCTGCTTGTCCTTGAGTGTCTCCGGGACCTCGCCGTGCACGATGGCCTGCGCCAGGCCCTCGACGACGGCCGTCTTGCCGACGCCGGGCTCGCCGATCAGCACCGGGTTGTTCTTGGTGCGCCGGCTCAGCACCTGCATCACCCGCTCGATTTCCTTCTCGCGGCCGATGACCGGGTCCAGCTTGCCTTCCATCGCGGCGGCCGTCAGGTTGCGGCCGAACTGGTCGAGCACCAACGACGTCGAGGGGCTGCCGGACTCGCCACCGCGGCCACCGGTGCCCGCCTCGGCGGCCTCCTTGCCCTGGTAGCCACTCAGCAGCTGGATGACCTGCTGGCGCACCCGGGTCAGCTCCGCGCCCAGCTTCACCAGCACCTGCGCGGCCACGCCCTCACCCTCACGGATCAGGCCCAGCAGGATGTGCTCGGTGCCGATGTAGTTGTGGCCGAGCTGCAGCGCCTCGCGCAGGCTCAGCTCGAGAACCTTCTTGGCGCGCGGGGTGAACGGGATGTGGCCCGACGGCGCCTGCTGGCCCTGGCCGATGATCTCCTCGACCTGGCTGCGAACGCCCTCGAGCGAGATGCCCAGCGACTCCAGCGACTTCGCCGCGACGCCTTCGCCCTCGTGAATCAAACCCAGCAGGATGTGCTCGGTGCCGATGTAGTTGTGGTTGAGCATCCGGGCCTCTTCTTGCGCCAGGACGACGACCCTGCGGGCACGGTCGGTAAATCTTTCAAACATCGGGTTACCTGCTCTCCCTCAACATCGGTACAAACTAGTTAGCGGCCCTTCGAACAACCCTGCCGGTCCCCTGTGGCCGGAATCGCGTACCTGCCATCCACTGTAATGGTCGGCTTGCCGGCGGACCTAACCTTGTGCGGCCTCGTTCGCTGTCGACGCAACTCGGTCGTTCCGGCCCTGATCTCACTTGCGACTGCCTGGGGCTTTACCCGCCGTATCCCAAGAAACGTTGCAATGTCCCAATTCGTTTCCCGGGACGCCCGACCATCGTTTCGCGCCGAGCGAAATGACAAACCGGCGCCCGGGCTTGGGGCCCGGGCGCCGGTTTGAAGACTGTCAGGTTGCGGCGTGGAACGCGTCGATGACGTCGGCCGGGATGCGGCCGCGCGTCGACACGTTGTGCCCGTTCCGGCGAGCCCATTCGCGGATCGCCGCGCTCTGCTCACGGTCGATGGCGCCGCGCCCGCGTCCCGAGCCGGACCGCCCCCGCCGGCGGCCGCCGACGCGGCGACCGGCTTCCACCCACTGCTTCAGATCCCCGCGAAGTTTCGCGGCATTCTTGGACGAAAGATCAATCTCATAGGTCACCCCGTCAAGCCCGAATTCGACCGTTTCGTCGGCTGCGCCGGCACCGTCGAAATCATCGACCAAGGTGACGGTCACTTTTTTTGCCATTGGCTCACCCTCGCATTTCGTCCTGAGCAGTTGCTGAGCAGATTGGATCGACCTCCCCGGTCACCAATCTGCCATAACAACGCAGCATACTCAATCTGTACGGGCGTTGCAGGGTTGAGCTTTTCGACTACGAGTGTGGCCGAACAATGGGGAACAAAACTGTCTCCCGAATTGACAGTCCGGTCAATGTCATCAACAACCGGTCGATACCCATTCCCGTTCCGGTACATGGCGGCATCGCATACTCGAGTGCGGCAAGAAAATCCTCGTCGAGCACCATGGCCTCGTCGTCGCCGGCGGCCGCCGCGCGCGCTTGGGCGGCGAACCTCTCCCGCTGCACGACCGGGTCGTTCAATTCCGAGTAACCGGTGGCCAGCTCGACCCCGCGCACATACAGGTCCCACTTCTCGGTGACGCCGGCGATGCTGCGGTGCTGGCGCGTCAAAGGTGTTGTCTCGACCGGGAAGTCCCGCACGAACGTGGGTGCGACGAGCGCGTTGCCCACCGTGTGCTCCCACAGCTCCTCGACGATCTTTCCGTGTCCGTAACCACGGTCGCGCGGGATCTCGACGCCGAGGCGATCGGCGATGCCGAGCAGCTTTTCCACCGTCGCCTCCGGCGTGATCTCTTCACCGAGCGCCGACGACAACGACGGGTACATTTCGATCGAAGCCCATTCTCCGTCTATGTCGTAGACACTGCCGTCGGGCAGCGGTAGTTGTCGGGTTCCGATCGCCTCGTCGGCGACCTCTTGAATAAGCTCGCGCGTCACAACCGCCGAATCGTCATACGTTCCGTACGCCTGGTAGGTCTCGAGCATGGAGAATTCGGGAGAATGCGTGGAATCCGCACCTTCGTTTCGAAACACGCGATTTAGTTCGAAAACTCTGTCGAAACCGCCGACCACGCACCGCTTGAGGAACAGTTCCGGTGCGATCCTCAAGTAGAGATCGATGTCCAGCGCATTGGAATGTGTGATGAAGGGCCGCGCGGCCGCGCCGCCGGCGAGCGTCTGCAACATCGGGGTTTCGACTTCGAGAAAGCCGCGGCGCTCCAATGCGTTGCGGATGGCGCGGATGACCGCGATCCGCTGCCGGGCGACCGTGCGCGCCTGCGGGCGGACGATCAGGTCGACGTAGCGCTGCCGCACCCGCGCCTCTTCACTCATCTCCTTGTGCGCGACCGGTAGCGGACGCAACGACTTCGACGCCATCCGCCACGAATCGGCCAGCACGGACAATTCGCCGCGCCGTGAGCTGATCACGTTGCCGTGCACGTAGACGATGTCGCCCAGGTCGACGTCGGCCTTCCACGCGTCGAGGGATTCGCGGCCCACCTTGTCGAGGCTGACCATCACCTGCAGCGTGGTGCCGTCGCCCTCCTGCAGCGTGGCGAAGCAGAGCTTTCCCGAGTTGCGGGCGAAGATCACCCGGCCGGCGACGCCGACGACGTCGTCGGTCGCGGTGTCGACCGGCAGGTCGGGGTGGGCGGCGCGGACCTGCGCCAACGTGTGGGTGCGTTCGACGGCGACCGGGTAGGGGTCGCGCCCCTCGGCGAGCAGCCGAGCGCGCTTGTCCCGGCGGATCCGGTACTGCTCGGGAATATCTGGCTCGTCGGCACTCACGACGTGCCAGCTTAAATCAACTCTCGTGGTGCCCTTGACCGGCGGGCGCCCTAGCGGGCGGTCTTCAGCCGGCCGCGCTGGGCGTCGCGGTTGCGTTCGAAGACCAGCCGCAGGCCGTGCAGGGTCAGGTGCTGTTCGTAATGGCTGACGGTCTGCAGCTCGGGCAGCAGCAGGGGCGCGGTGTGTCCGGTGGCCACGATGGCGACGTCGTCACCGGCAAAGCCGTCCACGTCGTCACGGATGCGTCCGACCAGGCCGTCGACCAGACCGGCGAACCCGAACACCGCACCGGCCTGCATGCACTCGACCGTGTTCTTGCCGATCACCGAACGGGGCCGGGTCAGCTCGACGCGGCGCAGCGCGGCCGAGCGGGCCGCCGCGGCATCGGAGGAAACCTGCAGCCCGGGCGCGATCGCGCCGCCGAGGAATTCGCCCTTGGCCGACACGACGTCCACGCAGATCGAGGACCCGAAGTCGATGACGATGGCGGCCTGACCGAACTTGTGAAAGGCCGCCAGGCAGTTGACGATTCGGTCGGCGCCCACCTCTTTGGGGTTGTCCACCAGCAGCGGGATGCCGGTGCGCACCCCGGGCTCGATCAGCACGTGGGGCACCGACGGCCAGTACTGGTCGAGCATGAGCCGCACCTCGTGCAGCACCGAGGGGACGGTCGACAGCGCGGCGGCGCCGGTGAGCCGCTCGGAGTCGTCGCCGATCAATCCGTCGATGGTCAGCGCCAATTCATCCGCGGTGATCTCCGATTCGGTGCGGATCCGCCACTGCTGCACGACGTTTGCGTGCTCCTTGGCGCCCGATATGAGCCCGACGACGGTGTGGGTGTTACGGACGTCGATCGCCAGCAGCACGGCTACCGCGCAACGATCCGGGGATCCAGCAGCTCGGCCGCGTCTTCGGGCACGAACGCCGGGTCGTGGCCGAGGTCGACCGGTTTGTTGTCGGCGTCGACGAAGACGATCCGCGGCCGATACGCCCGGGCCTCCGCCTCCTCCATGGTCCCGTACGCGATCAGGATCACCAGGTCGCCCGGGTGGACGAGATGCGCTGCGGCACCGTTGATCCCGATCACGCCGCTGCCGCGTTCGCCGGTGATGGCGTAGGTGACGAGGCGGGCGCCGTTGTCGATGTCGACGATGGTCACCTGTTCGCCTTCGAGCAGGTCCGCCGCGTCCATCAGATCGGCGTCGATGGTCACCGAGCCCACGTAGTGCAGGTCGGCCTGCGTGACGGTGGCCCGGTGGATCTTCGACCTGAGCATCGTCCGTAGCATCAATTCCTCCAAGGTGATTGGGCGTATTCGTGATTGCCGTCCGGCCCTGAGGTGCCGGCGGGTGTTTCGATCTGCATTTCGATGTTGTCCAGCAGCCTGGTGGTGCCCAGCCGGGCGGCGACCAGCAGCCGGGCCGAACCGTGGGCGGGCGCCGGCCCGAGCCCGGCGTCGCGCAGCTCGAGGTAGTCGACCGTGAGCGCGGGGACGGCGTCGAGCACCGCGCGCGCCGCGTCCAGCGCGGCCGCGCCGCCGTGGTGCGCGGCGTGGGCGCCAGCAGTCAGCGCGGCCGAAAGCGTCACCGCCAGTTCGCGTTGCGTGGGGTCGAGGTAGCGGTTGCGCGACGACATCGCCAGGCCGTCGGATTCCCGGACGGTCGGCACCCCGACGACCTGGGCGTCGATGTTGAGGTCGGCGACCATCTGGCGGATCATCACCAGCTGCTGATAGTCCTTCTCGCCGAAGAAGATCCGGTCCGGGCGCACGATCTGCAGCAGCTTGCACACGACGGTGAGCACGCCCGCGAAATGGGTGGGCCGGTGGCGGCCCTCGAGCTCGGCGGCCAGCGGTCCGGGCTGCACCGTGGTGCGCAGCCCGTCGGGATACATCGCGGCGGCCGTTGGGGCGAAGACGATTTCGACGCCTTCTGCGCGCAGCAGCGCGAGGTCGTCGTCCATGGTGCGGGGATAGGCGTCGAGATCCTCACCGGCGCCGAATTGCAGGGGGTTGACGAAGATCGAGACCACGACCACCGAGCCGGGCACCCGCTTGGCCGCCCGCACCAACGCCAGATGGCCGTCGTGCAGCGCGCCCATGGTGGGCACCAGCATCACCCGGCGGCCGGTGTGGCGCAGGGCGCGGCTGACGTCGGTGACATCACGCGGGTTCGGGTACAGGTTGAGTTCGCCCGCCTTGAAGGCCGGGGGTTTTGCTCGGGTCATGGCGCCAGCACCTCCACGACGTCCTGGGGGGCGTGCGCGCGCTGCGCGGTTCGCAGGGCGTTCACCCGATACGCCTGCGCCAGTTCGGGTCCGACCCCGGCCAGGGCCGCCAGATGCCCGGCGACCGCGGCGGCGTCGCCGCGCGCGACCGGGCCGGTGAGCGCGGCCTGCCCGCGTTGCAGGGTGTTCTCCAGCGCCGCCCGGGCCAGCGGGCCGACGATGCGTTCGGCGATGCCGCCCGGCTGGTCGTCGACGGACTGTTGGCCGAGCAGCTCGCTGCCCCGCAGCGCGGCGCGCAGCGCCTCCAGGGCGTCGGCGAGCACGGTCACGATGTGGTTGCCCGCGTGGGCCAGCGCCGCGTGGTAGAGGACGCGGGCGTCCTCGGCGACGCAGAACGGCTCCCCGCCCATCTCCAGGACGAGCGATTGACCGATCGCGTACCCGACCTCGTCGGCCGCCGTGATGCCGAAGCAGGTGTCCGGCAGCCTGCTGATGTCCTCGTCGGAGCCGGTGAACGTCATGGCCGGGTGGATCGCCAGCGGGATGCAGCCCTGCGCGGCCAGCGGCGCCAGGACGCTCACCCCGTTGGCGCCGGACGTGTGGACCACGATGGTCCCGGGCCGCACGGCCGACGTCGCGGCCAGCCCGGATACCAGGCCGGCGAGTTCGCTGTCGGGAACCGCGAGCAGTAACAGCTCGGCGCCGGCGGCGACGTCGGGCGGCGTCGCCACCGGGGTGTCGGGCAGGCGGCGCTGCGCCCGCTGCCGCGACGCATGGGAGATGGCGCTGCACGCCACCACGACGTGGTCCGCGCGCTCCAGCGCGACACCGAGCGCGGTGCCCACCCGGCCGGCGGAGATGATTCCCACCTTGAGCCTGGCCGGGCGCAGACCGTCGAACTGCACCATCGCAGACGACCTCACAGATTTCTTGTTCGTTCCGGTCCCACCAGGTGGGTACCGTTCGGTCACCAAGACTCTAGTCGATCACCAGGCGTTTCCCAATGTGAGGAAGCTCCCAGCTCAGCCTTCGCGGCGGCGACGCCGGCCGCCCTCGGAGGGCTGCACCTGCAGGCGGGCCAGCAGGTCGGCCACCGACTGGCCGCCCGTGGCGGTGGTCTCTCCGGCGGCGCCGGCGTCCTCGCGCTGGGGATCACCGCCGTGCCGGGGCGTGTGCTCCGGTGCCGGCGGCGGCGCCAGCCGCGGCGGCGGGGGCGCGCCGGCGGGCGGGCCCTGCTGCACCGGGGGCTCGGGCGGCGGGGGCGGCGCCGGGGCCGGTGGCTCGGTGCCGGGGGCGAAACTGCGCACCCCGTAGTCGCGGTACTCCGCCGAATGGCGTGACCGTGCCCGGCGGCCGGACTCGGCGTAGGGCGGTTGGGGCAGGGGCTCGACGGGCAGGCCGTCCCAGGCTTCGTCTCGGTATTCGTCCCGGGCTTCGTCCCGAGGTTCGTCTCGGGACTCGTCGGGGCCCGAATGCCGGGCGCGCCGCCGCCCGCCCGCCGGTTCCCCGGGGGCGTCGGCGCCGGTCCAGTTGCTGCCCGGTGTCCCGGGTGGCAACCACTGGCCTTCCGCGGCCGTCGGCTGCCAGTCCTGGCGGTGCCGCTCCGCCCGGGGCGCAGGCTGTGGTTCGGGCTCCGGCGGAGCCTGCGGTTCGGGTTCGGGTTGCGGTGGCGGTTGCTGGCGGGGTTCGAACCGGGGCTCCGGCGGCGGTGGGGCGTAGGCCGGCTCCGGCGCCGGATACGCGGGTTCTTGGGGCGGTTCGTACTGGTAGCGGGGCCGTTCCCGACGGGGTGGCGGCGGTTGGCGGGGCGGCAGTAGGGGTTCTTCGGGGACGTCGATGATGGCCGTCTCGTCGGCGCGGCCGCGCGGGTTGTCCTGGGGCACCGAAGTGACCCGATCGCTGGGCACCCAATCGACGGGGTTGTCGCGGGGGGTCTCGCCGTTGCGATCCCACTCGCTGTAGGCGCGCTCCGGTTGCGGCTCGCTCTCGACGGTCCCGAGCGCGGGGCGGTGCGCGAGGTCGGTGTCGAACAGGATTTCCAGGCTGGTGCGCAAGGCGCTCAGCTCGGCGCGCAGTTCGGCCAGATCGTCGGCGGCCTGGGCGCGCAACTCGGAGGCCAGCTCGCGACGCAGCTGGGACTCCACGGTCAGTTCGTATTCGCGCCTGGCCGAGATCTCCCGGTCGAGCTGGAGGTCGTAGACCAGCTTGAGATCGCGGACGCGGGCTTGATCGGCGTCGCTTTGGCGGCGATAGAGCACGGAAACGAAGGCGCCGGCGACTGCGGCCCACAGCGCCAGGATTACAGCGAGCTTGAGGAGTTCCACCCGATTGGTGAAAACCAATGCGGAACTGGCACCTATCGCGAGGACCAGCAACGCGGTCAAGAGCACCCACCCCGGCCTGCGGCCGCCGCGCCGCACCCGGGCGCCGCGGGACAGAACGGTCATGGCCTGACTGTACCTGCGCGAGGTCAATCCGCGTGTCGCCCTACTCCGGCGATTCTCACCTGGGTTGATCCGCCGATCGATCGGCGCTAGGTTTCGGCGCCCTCGCCGCGCTCGGTCGGGTCGTACGGGGACTTGCAGCAATGTTGCAGCCACAGCGCGGCGACCACCAATGCCAGCGCGCTGATGGCCGCCACCACCGTTCCGGTGGTGTCCTCGGCGGCGGCCCGCAGCCAGGACCGGCGCGGCAGGAAGTACACCAGCAGTCCCACCCACCAGCCCAGCATCAACGCCCCCACCCAGGCCGACGCCTTGGCGACCATCAGGCTGCGTGCCACCGCAAGCGGATGCAACCTGCCCCGACCGGGGCCGATTTCGCCGTCGGCGATCTTGGCGCGCACGTAGCGCGCCCACAGCGCCTCGCCGATGGCCACCGCCAGCAACGACAGGCCGGTCAACACCGTGATCGGGGGAAACCACCGGTACAGGCCGTTGACCAGCAGGTAACCCAGCACGGCGGCGCCGACCACCGCGGCCGTCAGGTCACGCTTGCGGGTGGGCCCCATCAGGTTGTGAGCTCGAGCGTCAGGTCGGAGCGCCGTACGGCGGCACGGTCGGCGGGCTCCAGTTCGGCCAGCAACTGCGCGACGGGACGCGGCCCTTCGGCGACCGTCAGCCGAGCGTCCGGGTCGACCGCCAGCCAGGGGATCAGCACGAAGGCCCGCAAATGGGCCAGCGGATGCGGGAGCGTCAGGTTGTTCTCCCGCGAGGTCACCTCAGCTTGCCCGTAACAGGCGATCAGGTCGACGTCGAGGGTGCGCGGCCCCCAGCGCTCGCCGCGGACCCTGCCCGCCGCGCGCTCGAACTCCTGCGCCCGGGCCAGCCAGCCCTGCCCGTCGCAGGCCGGGTCGTCGGCGATCAGCACCGCGTTCAGGAACGGCGCCTGATCGACCCGGCCCCAGGGGTCGGTCTCGTACACCGGTGACACGGCGAGCACCGCGTCCCCCAGCCCGTCGACGACCGACTGCAACCGCGCCAGCCGGTCCCCCAGGTTGGACCCGATGGACAACACCACTCTGGTCATCCGCGCCACTCCTCGATCCCGGCTCCGCACAGGACCGAGCCGGCATCATCGTCGTCAACACGCGTCATAACGGCACCACCGAACCCCGGCCACCGCGCCGGGACCGCCGCACCACCACCGAGACGTCGGCGAACTGCTGCGGGATCGGGGCCTGCGGCTTGTGCACCACCACCTCGACGGCGTGCACGCGTTCGTCGTCCATCACCTCATCGGCGATCTGGGCGGCGACGGTCTCGATCAGGTTTCGCGCGGGTCCCGCCACGACGTCGGCCGCCAGCCGGGCCAGCGCGCCGTAGTCGTAGGTGTCGGTCAGGTCGTCGGTGGCGGCGGCCGACGCCAGATCGATCCACACGGTGACGTCGACGACGAAGTCCTGCCCGCTCGCGCGTTCGTGGTCGAAAACCCCGTGTTGCCCGCGAACCTTCAACCCGCGCAACTCGATTCGATCAGCCATCGTGTTCAGCCAGCCCAGTGTGCGTCTCGTCGTTCCACGCCGCCACGACCTTGAGCGCATCGACCGTGGCGCGCACATCGTGCACCCGTACCCCCCAGGCCCCGTGCAGCGCGGCGAGCGCGGAAATCACCGCGGTCGCCGTCTCACGCCCGTCGGGGGGCCGCGGCGAACCGTCGGGCCCGGCCAGCAACGTACCGAGGAACCGTTTGCGCGACGCGCCCAGCAGCACCGGGATCCCGGTGGCGACCAATCGCGGCAGCGCATGCAGCAGCGCCCAATTGTGTTGTCCCGTCTTGGCGAATCCCAGCCCCGGATCGATCATCAGCTGAGCGGGATCGACACCGGCGGACACCGCGGCGTCGACACTGGCAAGCAACTCGGCGCGCACCTCGGCGACCACGTCACGATAGTCCGGGGCCGCGTGCGGACGCTGCGCCGACACGGAGCGCCAATGCATCAGCACCCAAGGCACTTTCGCCTCGGCCAGCAGCGGCGCCATGGCGGGATCGGCCCGGCCGCCGGACACGTCGTTGACGATCCGCGCGCCGCTGCACAGCGCCGCCCGCGCGACGTCGGCGTGCATGGTATCGATGCTCACCGTAATGCCTTGCGAGGAAAGCTCTTTGACCACGGGGACGACCCGGGAGGCCTCGACACGGGCGTCGACGCGCGTGGCACCGGGACGGGTGGATTCTCCCCCGACGTCGACGATGTCGGCGCCGTCGGCGGCCAGCGCCAATCCGTGTGCCACGGCTTTGTCGGGGTCGAGATAGCGGCCGCCGTCGGAGAACGAATCGTCAGTGACGTTCAGAACTCCCATTACCTGCACAGGCGCCAGGCTCACTTCCGCAGGATGAGGTCGAGCGCCTCGGCTCGAGAAGCGGCGTTCGTTTTGAATATTCCGCGCACCGCCGAGGTCGTGGTCGTCGCTCCGGGCTTGCGGACACCGCGCATCGCCATGCACAGGTGCTCGGCCTCGACCACGACGATCACACCGCGCGGATTGAGCTTTTTCACAAGGGCGTCGGCGATTTGGCTGGTGAGCCGTTCCTGCACCTGGGGCCGCTTGGCGTACAGATCGACCAGTCGCGCGATCTTCGACAGGCCGGTGACCCTGCCGTCGTTGCCCGGGATGTAGCCGACGTGGGCCACCCCGTGGAACGACACCAGGTGGTGTTCGCACGTGGAGTACAGCGGGATTTCCTTGACCAGCACCAACTCGTCGTGATCCTCGTCGAACATGGTGTTCAACACGCTGTCCGGATCGGTGTAGAGCCCGGCGAACATCTCCCGGTAGGCGCGGGCGACGCGGGCCGGGGTTTCCCGCAGCCCGTGCCGGTCCGGGTCTTCGCCGATCGCGCACAGCAACTCGCGGACCGCGGCCTCGGCACGGTCCTGGTCGAAGACCCGCATCTTGGACATCGCGGTGTCCGGCAGTGCCATCGAATCCTCCGTTTGCTCAGCCGTGGGCCGGCGGATTGGACCGGCTCACGTCGTCATCCTGCCGGTCGGGCGAGCCACCCTCCTGGGAGGGCTGTCCCGGTGGGGGATACGGCGGGTACGGCGGGTACGACGGCTGCGCCTGGCCCTGCTGGCCGGAACGACCCTGCCCGCCCGGATAGCCCTGCTGGTGGCCGGCGTGGCCCTGCTGACCGGGATAGGGCTGCGGGCCCGGATAACTGGGCGCCGGTTGCTGCCAATAGGGCTGCTGTGGCGGCTGCGCCGGCGGATGCCAATAGTTCGGCTGCTGCTGCGGTTGCTGCGCTTGCGGCGGCCATCCCGGCGCGCGCCAGCCCGCCGGCGCGCCGTAGTCCGGCTGGGTGGGCCCGTGCGGCGCACCCTTACCGCTGGCCTGACCGCCGTGAGAACCGTTGCCGCCGTTGGCGTTTCGGTCGGCCTCCAGCCGTGCCGCTTCGCTGGCCCGCGCGATGGCCGCCTTGAACGCCGGCTCGGGGGTGGGCGGCGGCCACGGCTCGCCACGCTCGATGGCCAGCTCGCCGGGGGTCTTGATGGGCGGCTTGTCCGACGGGATGCGGCCACCGAAATCGTCGAACATGGTGAGCCGCGGGCGCTTTTCGACGCCCGAGAAGATGCTTTCCAGTTCGGCCCGGTGCAGGGTTTCCTTTTCCAGCAGCTCGCCGGCGAGGGTGTCGAGGATGTCGCGGTATTCGGTGAGGATTTCCCACGCCTCGGTGTGCGCGGCCTCGATCAGCTTGCGGATCTCGTCGTCGATGTCGCGGGCGACCTCGTGCGAATAGTCCGCCTGCGTTCCCATGGTGCGGCCCAGGAACGGGTCGCCGTGTTCCGAACCGTATTTGACCGCACCGAGTTTGGAGCTCATCCCGAATTCGGTGACCATGGCACGCGCGATCTTGGTGGCCTGCTCGATGTCCGACACCGCGCCGGTGGTCGGCTCCCGGAAGACCAGCTCCTCCGCGGCGCGCCCGCCCATGGCAAACACCAACTGCGCGATCATCTCCGAGCGGGTCCGCAGCCCCTTGTCTTCCTCCGGCACCGCCACCGCGTGCCCGCCGGTGCGGCCTCGCGCCAGGATCGTCACCTTGTAGATCGGCTCGATGTCGGGCATCGCCCAGGCCGCCAGGGTGTGGCCGCCTTCGTGGTAGGCGGTGATCTTCTTTTCCTGCTCGCTGATGATGCGGCCCTTGCGGCGCGGGCCGCCGATCACCCGGTCCACCGCCTCTTCCAGGGCGGCGCTGGTGATGACGGTGCCGTTCTCCCGGGCCGTGAGCAACGCCGCCTCGTTGATGACGTTGGCCAGGTCGGCGCCGGTCATGCCGACGGTCCGCTTGGCCAGCCCGGCGAGGTCGGCATCCGGGCCGATCGGCTTGCCCTTGGAGTGCACCTCCAGCACCGCCTTGCGGCCCGCCAGGTCCGGGTTGGACACCGGGATCTGCCGGTCGAAGCGGCCGGGCCGCAGCAGCGCCGGGTCCAGGATGTCGGGCCGGTTGGTGGCCGCGATCAGGATCACGCCGGCCCGCGGGTCGAACCCGTCCATTTCGACCAGCAACTGGTTCAGCGTCTGCTCGCGCTCGTCGTGCCCGCCGCCCAGGCCCGCGCCGCGCTGGCGGCCAACGGCGTCGATCTCGTCGACGAAGATGATGCACGGGTTGTTCTGTTTGGCCTGGTCGAACAGGTCGCGTACCCGGGACGCACCGACACCGACGAACATCTCGACGAAGTCTGAGCCGGAGATGGTGAAGAACGGGACGCCGGCCTCGCCCGCCACCGCGCGGGCGAGCAGCGTCTTGCCGGTCCCGGGCGGACCGTAGAGCAGCACGCCCCGGGGGATCTTGGCGCCCAGCGCCTGATAGCGACCGGGGTTCTGCAGGAAGTCCTTGATCTCGTAAAGCTCCTCGACCGCCTCGTCGACGCCGGCGACGTCGGCGAACGTGGTCTTGCGCATGTCCTTGGAGAGCTGCTTGGCGCGCGATTTGCCGAACCCGAAGCCCATCCGGGCGCCGCCCTGCATGCGGGAGAACATCACGAACAGCCCGACCAGCAGCAGCAGCGGCAGGACGTAGACCAGCAGCTCGCCCAGGATGCTGCCCTGGTTGACGACGGTGCTGACCTTCGCGTTCTTGGCGGTCAGCGCGTTGAAGAGGTCGACCGCATACCCGCTCGGGTATTTGGTGATGACCTTGTCGGAGTTGTCCGTGTCGCCATTGCCCTTCTTCAGGGTCAGGCGCAGCTGCTGCTCGCGATCGTCGATTTGCGCGCTTTTGACGTTGTCGCCGTTGATCTGGGACATCGCCACGGACGTGTCGACGGGCTTATAGCCGCGAGTGTCGTCGCTGAAATAGAAGAACGACCAGCCGAGCAGCACCACGACAGCAATCGCCGTGATGGTGCGAATAACGTTTTTCCGGTTCATCAATCATCGGCCTTGCCGGCCAGGTCCTTCCCCGATATACACGCAGCTGGAAAAGTCCAGGCTACCGCCTGTGGCGATCGCCAGCTCCGGCAGCGCCGGGGCGCAGCGGGTCGCCACCATCTGCTCCGCGGCGATCGCCAGCTCCGGCAGCGCCGGGGCGCAGCGGGTCGCCACCACCCTGTTCAGTTAACGACGGGCGGTTCCCGCGTCGCGTCACTCGTAGTAGCGCGCCTCGACCACATTCCCGTCGGGATCGGCGAAATAGAATCCCTGCGGCGCCCAGCCCCGCGCGCCGAAGCTGTGGTTCAGCCGGGCACTGGTGTCCACGCCCTCGGCCTGCAGGCGCGTGTCGAGCGCGTCGTATTCGGCCTTCGACAGGGCAAGGCAGACGTGGTTAACCGGTTGGCCGGCGCTTCCTTCGGCCACCGCGGACGACACCGCACCGGAAGCCATCTCGAGTGGCATCAGGTCGATGATCGAATCCTCGGACACCCGCACGCTGGGGAAAGGCGCCTCGGCGGCCTCGAACTCGGCGAACCGCACCGGTGCCAGCCCGACCACCCTCGAGTAGAAGTCCATCGCCGCGCGCGGATCCTTCGTCCACAGAACTACGTGGTCCAATCGCATGCACAAATTATGCTGCGCGGGGCCAAAGAGACCCTTCTCAGTGCGCAACCGTTGTGCTTTGGTGAGACGGTGCCCCCAACCCAACGGTTAGTAGATACCAATGGTGTGCGGCTGCGGGTGACCGAAGCGGGCGACCGCGGCGCACCCGTGGTGATCCTGGCCCACGGCTTTCCCGAACTGGCCTACTCCTGGCGCCACCAGATAGACGTCCTCGCGCAAGCCGGCTACCACGTGCTGGCGCCCGATCAGCGCGGCTACGGCGGTTCGGATCGCCCGGATGCCGTCGAGGCGTACGACATTCACCAGTTGACGGGAGACCTGGTCGGTTTGCTCGACGACGTCGGCGCCGAGCGTGCCGTGTGGATCGGGCACGACTGGGGTGCCGCCGTGGTGTGGAACGCCCCGCTGCTGCACCCCGACCGGGTCGCGGCCGTCGCCGCGCTCAGCGTGCCCGTGACGCCGCGCCCGCGCGTAGCGCCGACGAAGGCGTGGCGAAAGATGTTCGGCGAGAACTTCTTCTACATCCTCTACTTTCAGGAGCCCGGTGTCGCCGACGCCGAATTGAACGCCGATCCCGCCCGGGTGATCCGTCGCATGATGGGCAGCCTGGGAACCGACGGCAAGGATGCGCTGGTGCGGATGGCCAGCCCCGGTCCGGCGGGTTTCGTCGAACGCCTTGGCGAACCGGACGGCCTGCCGGACTGGATAAGCCAGGACGAGCTCGACCACTACGTCGCCGAATTCTCGCGGACCGGCTTCACCGGCGGGCTGAACTGGTATCGCAATTTCGACCGCAACTGGGAGACCACGCCCGAACTCGACGGCGTCAAGATTTCGGTCCCGTGTCTGTTCATCGGCGGGACGGCCGATCCGGTCCTGTCGTTCACCCGCGCCGACCGCGCCGCGGAGGCGATTTCCGGTCCGTACCGACAGGTGATGATCGACGGCGCCGGGCATTGGCTGCAGCAGGAGCGCCCCGGCGAGGTGAATGCGGCCTTACTGGAATTCCTCAACGGATTGGAGCTTTGATGAGCGCGCCCCTGCGTTTCGGTGTCTTTATCACGCCGTTTCACCCCGTCGGCCAATCCCCAACGGTCGCACTCGAGTACGACATGGAACGCGTCGTCGCGCTGGATCGCCTCGGGTTCGATGAAGCGTGGTTCGGCGAACACCACTCGGGCGGCTACGAGCTGATCGCCTGTCCGGAGGTATTCATCGCCGCGGCGGCCGAGCGGACCAAACACATCCGGCTGGGCACGGGAGTGGTCTCGCTGCCCTATCACCACCCGCTGATGGTCGCCGATCGCTGGGTGCTGCTGGATCACCTGACCCGCGGCCGGGTCATGTTCGGTACCGGCCCGGGTGCGCTGCCGTCGGACGCCTACATGATGGGCATCGATCCCGTCGAACAGCGACCGATGATGCAGGAATCCCTCGAGGCCATTTTGGCGCTGTTCCGGGCCGCACCCACCGAACGGATCGACCGCCACTCCGATTGGTTCACCCTGCGCGACGCGCAGTTGCACATCCGGCCCTACACCTGGCCTTACCCCGAAATCTCCACGGCGGCAATGATTTCGCCGTCCGGTCCGCGGCTGGCCGGCGCGCTGGGCACCTCGCTGCTGTCGCTGTCGATGTCGGTGCCCGGCGGCTACGCGGCGCTGGAAACCACCTGGGACGTGGTGCGCGAGCAGGCCGAAAAGGCCGGACGGGACGAGCCCGACCGCGGCAACTGGCGCGTCCTGAGCATCATGCACATCGCCGACAGCCGCGAGCAGGCCATCGACGATTGCACTTACGGGCTGCAGGATTTCGCGAATTACTTCGGCGCCGCCGGATTCGTCCCGCTGGCCAACAGCGTGGAAGGCACCCAGACGCCACACGAGTTCGTCGCGGACTACGCGGCCAAGGGGAATTGCTGCATCGGCACGCCCGAGGACGCCATCGCCCACATCGAAGACCTGCTCGACCGCTCCGGCGGCTTCGGCACCCTGCTGATGCTCGGCCATGACTGGGCATCGCCCGAGGCGACGTACCGCTGCTATGACCTGATGGCGCGCAAGGTGATTCCCCACTTCAAACGTCAACTCGAAGCGTCCCGCGCATCGCACGACTGGGCCAGAGGCAAACGTGACCAGTTGATCGGCCGGGCCGGCGAGGCCGTGGTCAAGGCCATCACCGAGCACGTCGACGAACAGAAAGACGCGGTGCACTGATGCGCGCCTCGGTGTTGCGCGACGGTCGCATGGTCTACCGCGACGACGTGCCCGACCCGATCCCCGAAGCCGGGCAGGTGCTCGTCGGCGTGCGGGCATGCGGAATCTGCGGCAGCGACCTGCATTTCGCCGCCCACGGCGCCCAGGTGCTGGAAATGACCGAACGGGCGGCCGGTGGCGGCGGTGGCATGCACGTCGACCTGGACCACGACATCTTCATGGGTCACGAATTCAGCGCCGAGATACTCGAAGCCGGCCCCGACACCGAGACCCATCCACCGGGCACCCTGGTCACCTCGCTGCCGGTGCTGTTGTCCGCCAAGGGCGTCGAGCCAATTGTGTACAGCAACAGCACAATCGGCGGCTACTCCGAACGGATGCTGTTGTCCGCGCCGCTACTGCTGCCCGTCCCCAATGGCCTGGACTTCAAACACGCAGCACTGACCGAACCCATGGCGGTGGGATTGCATGCCGTCAACAAGTCCAACGTCGCGCCCGGGGAGACGGCCCTGGTACTGGGCTGCGGCCCGATCGGGATCGCCATCGTCGCAGCCCTTCGGTCCAAGGGCGTCGAAACCATTGTGGCGGCGGACTTTTCGCCGAAGCGACGGGAACTCGCCACCGCGATGGGAGCTCACCAGACGCTGGATCCGGCGCAGGGCTCGCCCTTCGACAGTGTCAAGCCCGCGGTGGTGTTCGAGGCCGTCGGGGTGCCCGGCATCATCGACGACGTGCTGCTCCGCGCGCGGCCGGGCACCCGACTGGTGGTTGCCGGGGTGTGCATGCAACCCGACACAGTGCATCCCTTCTTCGCGATCGCCAAAGAGATCAACGTGCAGTTCGTGCTCGCCTACACCCCCGACGAGTTCGGCGACTCGTTGCGCGCGCTGGCCGACGGCGACATCGACGTCAGCCCGCTGATCACCGGCGAGGTGGGCTTGGATGCGGTCGGGGCGGCGTTCGACGACCTGGCCGACCCCGAGCGGCACTGCAAGGTTCTCGTCACGCCCTGAAACTTGTCAGGGGCCCCGCCTATAATCGAACGCATGTTCGAAGTACCGTCGGATCCCGCCGCTCTGGTGGCGGTGATCGAGTCCACGCATCGGGAGGAGTCGATGCTGGTGGCGCGGCGGTTGGCGGCGGTGGCGGCGCTGCTGCGGCATCGGGTGGCCACTGCCGACGGGGCCGATCGGGAGTACGCCGAGATCGACGGTTTCGAGCAGACCGCCGCCGAGGTCGCCGCGGTGATGAACCTGTCTGCGATGGGTGCCAGTTTTCTGGTGTCGCACGCCGAGGCGCTCGATACCCGCCTGCCGCGGGTGGCGG
This sequence comes from Mycobacterium sp. 5-140-3-2, assembly GCF_035666375.1. NCBI lineage: Bacteria > Bacillati > Actinomycetota > Actinomycetes > Mycobacteriales > Mycobacteriaceae > Mycobacterium > Mycobacterium sp. 5-140-3-2. The sequence continues at coordinate 451,110 of NZ_CP142025.1, read as the reverse complement.
CGCTGTTGGCCGAGGGGCGAACGGATTGGCGCACGGTGCGTTTGGTCATCACCCGCACCGATCTGGTCACCGACCGGGAGGTGATCGCCCAGCTCGATGAGTCGTTGGCCGCCCGGATCGGGAATTGGCACGGTTGGTCGCGGCAGCGGATCGTCAACGCCGTCGATGCCGCGGTGCGGGTCGCCGATCCCGACGCCGCCCGGGAGCGTCGGGTGGCCGCCGAGGAGGACCGTTACGTCGCCATCAGCGCCGCGGACAACGGGATGGCCGAGATCCGCGGTTCGGTGGCCGCCGCCGCCGCGACGGCCTTTGATCGCCGGCTGTCCCAACTCGCCAAGCAGGTGTGCCCGGCCGATCCACGGACGATGGATCAGCGCCGCGCCGACGCACTGTCGGCGCTGGCCGAGGGCCGCCGGTTGGGCTGTGCGTGTGGGCAAGCCGACTGCCCCACCCGGGCCGGCGAGCACGCTCGCGAAGGTGAGCCGACCGGGGCGCGGGTGGTCGTCAGCGTGATGGCCGGCGAACAGACCGTCTACGCCGTCGGCGCCGGGCCCGGCTATCTGGAGGGCTATGGGGTCATCGATGCCGAGCAGGTGCGCCGGTTGGCGGCCGCCGCGTCGGTGCTGGTGGCCAACCCGGTGACCAGTCCGGTCGAGGCCTTGCGCTATCAACCGCCGGCGGGGCTGGAACGGTTCGTGCGCTGCCGTGATCTGACCTGCCGCTTTCCCGGATGCTCCCGCCCGGCGATGATCTGCGATATCGACCACACCATTCCGTTCAACCATCAAGATCCGCGGGCGGGTGGGCGCACCGTCGCGGAGAACCTGAAATGCCTGTGCCGCCAGCATCATCGGCTCAAAACCTTCGGGGGCTGGCGCGACAAACAGTTGGCCGATGGAACCGTGGTCTGGACTTCGCCGACCGGCAACATCTACCGGACCTCGCCGGCGGGTGCGGATCTGTTTCCGGCGGGGCGCGCCCCGGCCTGCGCCGCCCCCGAGCCGAGGCGACGCAGCCGATCACGGCAGCGCAGCGCGCGGATCACCCAGGCGCGCACCCACAATCGCGAGCAGCGCCCGATCAACGCGGCCCGCCGCCGGCTCGAACAGGATCGCAAAGACGAGATCGCGGCCCGCAAGTTCCGAAACCACATGCGCGACATGCTGTTCCTGTTCAAGGGAACACCGAGCACCAGCCCCTACTGCACCTGGGTCAACGACCCCCGAGAACCGGAAGAACTGCCCCCGGACTGGGAACCCGACCAACCCACCCTGCAGCCCCTACCCGACGAACCACCCTTCTGACGCGTCACCCACCCGCGGGGGGCTGCGCGATGACCGTGGGCTTGAAACCGTATCGGGGAGTGACGAAGTGGGCCGCGACGCCGCGCCCCGCCCCAGCGGCGGGCACCATCGGCACCCCGCCCACCGCGTTCGTGGCACGTTCGACGGCTCCCGCGGCGGTGGCACCATTGAGCGCCACGGCGATCGGCGGTGCCGGGGCCGCACTCGCCCAGGCGGCGGGCACCGCCAATCCGCCGATCGATGCCGCCTTGCCGACGGCCCCGCCGATCGCGCCGATCGAGCCCAGGCCCGCACCCGAAACGGCGGGAAGGGCCGCTTCCGCGGCCTTGGCGACGCCCTCGGCGGCGGACTTCGCGGCGGGCATGAAGCCCTGCGCGAGACTTTGGATGTCCTTGAACGCCGTGGTGAACAACCGCGTCGGCGAAATCAACCGGATGAATGCGTCGAAAGGCGTGCTGGCATCGAGGGTTTGCGACCCGGTCAGGCCCTCCAACAGATCCCCCAACGGGCCCCCCACGACAATGCCGTCGCCCTCGGGGTTCATGCCGATCCCGCCGAACGACAGTGTGGGATTGGCCGGCGACGGGGACGTGTTGGTCGGCCCGGCCAGCGCCGACAGGGTCTGGGGCACCGCGTCGAGCCCCTGCGCGCTGTCGCTCCCGCTCGTACCGGCGGCCCGGGCCACCGCGGCGGCCTGACCGGCGACGCCGGCCGGATCCGTGGTGGGCGCCGCCGGTTCGAACGCGGGCAAGGTCGCGGCCGCCGCCGACGCGCCGGCATATTCGTACATCGCGGCGGCGTCCTGGGCCCACATCTCGCCGTATTGCGCCTCGGTGGCCGCGATCGCCGGGGTGTTCTGCCCGAGGAAGTTCGTCGCCAGCAACTCCATCAGCAACGCCCGGTTCGCCGCGATCACCGGCGGCGGCACCGTTTCGGCGAATGCCGCCTCGTAAGCACCCGCCGCCGCCACCGCTTGGTTCGCCGCCTGTTCGGCCTGTCCGGCCGTGGCGCTCAGCCACGCCACTTGCGGCACGGCCGCGGTGAGCATGGACGTCGCGGCCGGCCCCTGCCACGGGCCGCCCTCGATGCCCGCGATCACCGACCCGTAGGACGAAGCCGCGGAATGCAGGCCGGCGGCCAGGCCGCCCCACGCCGCGCCGGCGAGCAGCAACGGCCCCGAACCCGGCCCCGAATAGATCAGCGCGGAATTGATCTCCGGCGGCAACTGCGCAAAATCCAGCATCGTGTCCTCGCCTAACCGACCGCGGCGGCGTTGGCGAGTTCCGTGGCGGCATACGAACCGGCGCTGATGCCAAGCGTCGTCGCCAACTGCTCGCGAACCGCCGCCGCCTGCGCACTGATCTCCTGGAAGAGCTGTCCATGCCGGGAGAACCGGGCGGCCGTCAGGATCGACACCGCATCGGCGGCGGCGGGCGCCACCGCCGTCGTCGCCACGGCGAGCGCCGAATTGTTTTCCTGCACTGCGGCATTGATGCCGTGCAGCTCACGCGAAGCCGCATCGAGAATTTCCGGCCTTGCCATCAGAAAAGACATGGTGAGTCCTCAAAACCCTTTCAATTAACCAGCTTTCAGCGACGATCACCGGCGCCGAGTCCGACGCTCGTCACGTTAGGCCGGTGACCTCGGGTGATGACAGCCTGCGGCCGGCTATTTCATAACCGGTTGGACAACTATTCATTTAGCTGGACGCGTCCGCTGCGACTCTTTGGGTTCGGCATGAATATCGCGGTAATCCAATATGATTGGAGTCATATATGTTCGTATATGAGCGCACCGCAGCGCCGATTTTGCTTTGCTAGGGGTACCGGTGAGCCCGCGCCGGACGACCCCCCTCCCGACAGGATCCGCCCGCTGGCTATGCTGCCCACGCAGGTATCCGCAGCTTGACGGGACGGAACACCGATGCTGGCGCGCGACGCATTCACCGGCTGACTGCCTTGGCCGCCAATGGTTCCGCTCTGGCGCAGTTCTTGCGCGCGCGCCGCAGCCTGGTCCGGCCCAGCGAGGTCGGCCTGCCTGAGGGCGAACGCCGCAGGGTCGCCGGCCTGCGCCGGGAGGAAGTCGCGGTGCTCGCCGGCATCAGCACCGACTACTACCTCCGCCTCGAGCAGGGCCGCGAAACCAACCCCTCCGATCAGGTGCTCACTTCGATCGCCCGGGCGCTGCGACTGGACGACGACGCCGTGGTGTACATGCGAAACCTCATGCGCCATGGATCGGCCGAGCGCATTGCGCCACTGCAGCAATTGAATCCGGGCCTCCGTGATCTGCTCGACGGTTTTCCACGGGCGGCCGCGATCGTCGTCGACCCCGGCATGACGGTCGTCGTCGCGAACCGGGCGGCGGCGGCGTTGTCACCGCACTTGCGGGTCGGGTCCAACGCCGTGCGGGAACTGTTTCTCGATCCGCGCTCGCCGCAGTTGTACCGCGACTGGAAGTTGCTGACCGCGTGGGCGGTCCGGCTGCTCCGCGCGACGTACGGCCAGCGTCCCGATCCGGCCCTGATCAACCTGGTCGACGAGTTGATCGAGCACAGCCCGCGGTTTCGCCAGCAGTGGGCCCGCCACGATGTCAGGCACGAAGTCGCCGGAGGGTTGGGCATCAACCACCCGGAGGTCGGCGCGCTGCGGCTCAACTACCAGCAAATGGTGCTGCCGGGGACCGGTCACGTGCTGGTGGCTTACTGGGCCGAATCCGGCTCGCCATCGGAGGCCGCCATGCTGCGCCTGGGCGCCGACTGAGCCTGGGTGTGGCACTACCAGGAACAACGCGTCCTGGATGCAAGCGCTCGGCCGCCGCAACATTTGACGCATGAGCCATACTTCCCGTCCGGCTGTCCTGACATGACGCAAGCAACACCCGAAACGCATCCCGGCGCAATGGAACTGGTCGCGGTGCTGGCCGGGTTCATGGCGGGTCCGGTGGCAACACCCGCCCTGATATGGCTCAGCCTGGCCCTGGAGCTGCCCCTGGTGGTGGTCATCGTCCTGCTCGTCGCCATGGTGCTGGTGTCAAACTGGCTCTCGCACATCATTATTCGCATCCACGAGCCGGGCTGAGCCGGGAACCGGGCCACGGCACCGACCACTTGACCGGAAATCCACAACACGGACGGCGGGGCCAGGGGCTAGGGTGCCAGGCATGCCGGTCGCAACCAACGCCTCGAACCTTGTCCGCCGATCGATCGCGGTGGCCGCGGCCGGCCTGACCGTCGCGGCGGCGTCGGCATGCGACGAGCCCAGCCCGTCGCACCCGGGCGCCAACCCGCGCCAGGTAACGGTTTTGGGAACCGGGCAGGTGCAAGGCGTCCCGGACACGCTGACCGCCGACGTCGGTATCGAATTCACCGCCCCCGACGTCACCACCGCGATGAACCAGACCAACGACCGTCAGCAGGCGGTCATCAACGCGCTGCTCGGCGCCGGCGTGGACCACAAGGACATCAGCACCACCGAGGTCACCCTGGCGCCGCAGTACAACAATCCCGGCCCCAGCGGCACGGCCGACATCAGCGGATACCGCGCCACCAACGCCGTCGCCGTCAAGATCCACCCACCCGACGCCGCGTCGCGGTTGCTGGCCCTCGTCGTCGGCACGGGGGGCGACGCCACCCGGATCAGGTCGGTCCGCTATTCAATCGCCGACGATTCGCAGCTGGTCAAGGACGCCCGCACGCGGGCGTTCAACGACGCCAAGGGCCGCGCCGAGCAGTACGCCCAGCTGTCCGGGCTCCGGCTGGGCCGGGTGCTGTCCATCTCGGAGGCCACCGGCAACCCCCCGCCGGTCGGGACGCCGACGCCGCGGGCCATGCCGTCGATGGTCCCGCTCGAGCCCGGCCAGCAGACCGTGAACTTCTCGGTCACCGCCGTGTGGGAGCTGGACTGAGCCGGCCGGATGGCGGCGACCTGCCGCGCCCGGCTTCGCCGCGCTTGCGATCGCCGCGAGCTACTGCTGGTAGACCCTGGGGTCCAGGGTGCCGATGTAGGACAGGTCGCGGTAGCGCTCGTCGTAATCGAGGCCGTAGCCGACGACGAAGTCGTTCGGGATGTCGAAGCCCACGTAGGCGATGTCGACGTGGGCTCCCTTCGCGTCCGGCTTGCGCAGCAGCGTGCACACCTTCAGCGACCGCGGATGCCGCGTTTTGAGGTTGCGCAGCAGCCACGACAGGGTCAGGCCCGAGTCCACGACGTCCTCGACGATCAGGACATCGCGGCCTTGGATGTCGCGGTCCAGGTCCTTGAGGATGCGCACCACACCCGACGAGGACGTCGATGATCCGTACGAGCTGACGGCCATGAATTCGAACTGCGTCGGCACCGGGATCGCGCGGGCCAGGTCGGTGACGAAGATCACGGCGCCCTTGAGCACGGTGATCAACAGCAGGTCCTGGCCGGTCTCGCTCGCGGCGTCGCGGTAGTGCTCCCCGATTTCGCGGCCGAGTTCGGCGATTCGCGCCTGAATCTGCTCCGCCGTCAGCAGGACAGACTTGATATCCCCGGGGTAGAGCTCCGCGGGCTGGGCGGGGGTGATCGCCGAGGAGATCTGGGCCACGCCCACAGAGTGCCACGCCGGCGGGCGGATAACCAACGGCGGCCCCGATATTGCGGTCAGCCGACCGGTTCGCGCCACAGCGTCAAAACGCCGTCGCGGCGGCCCGCGAACAACCGCTCGTCGGGCACGGACGACCCCACCGCCACGCCGCCCTGGCCGCGCCACGCGGTGATCAGGGTGTCGACCCCCCGAATCTGCTTGTCGGTCAGCCCCGTTGCGCCGCCCGCCAGCAGCCAGGCCCGGATCACGCGCCGCCGCACGGGCGCGTCCAGCGTCGCCAGCGCCGAGACCCGTAGCCCATCGCCCGCCTTGGCGCCGGGCAGCGCCCGGGCGGCGAGCGTGTCGATCAACTCGCCGTCCTCCCGCAGCGCGGTCGCGGTGCGGGCCAGCGCCTCGGCGACGCCCCCGCCGAGCACGTCTTCGAGCAGCGGCAACACCTCGGCACGCAACCGGGTCCGGGTGAAGCGGGGGTCGCTGTTGTGCGGATCGCGCCATGCGGTCAGGCCCAGCTCCCGGCACGCGTCGTGCGTCACCGCACGCCGGACCCCCAACAACGGCCGGCACCACGGCGGATCGTAGGGGCGCATCCCGGCGATCGAGCGCACGCCGGACCCCCGGCCCAGCCCGAGCAGCACCGTCTCGGCCTGGTCGTCGAGCGTGTGGCCGAGCAGCACCGGGCCGTCGTGGTAGGCGGCCAGCGCGGCGTAGCGGGCCGCGCGGGCCGCGGCTTCGGGACCACCCTCCGTGCCGACCTGCACCCGAATCACTTGCGCCGCAACACATCCCAGTGCGACGGCCTGCGCCCGGGCGGCTTCGGCGACGTCGGCCGAGCCGGGTTGCAGGCCGTGGTCCACCACCACCGCGGTGGTGGGCCGCAGCTGGGCCGCCACCGCGGTCAGCGCCAACGAATCCGGGCCACCGGACAGGGCCACGCACCATTGGTCGACGGCGGCGAGGTGCGTCTTGACGAACGCCTCGACCGCCGCGCGCAGCCGGCCTACAGCACCCTGTCGATCCATCGCTGGGGCTCTTCGATCTCGATGGGCAGCGGCAGCGTTTCGGGCCCCGCCCAGATGGCGTTGAATCGCGCCATGCCCACCTGGCCCACGACGTGGTCGACGAACGCCTTGCCGCGCGTGTATTGGCTGAGCTTGGCGTCGAGTCCCAGCAGTGCGCGCAGCAAGCGCTGCAGGGGCGGTTGCTTGCGGTGGCGGCGCTCGTCGAAGCGGCGGCGGATGGTGGCCACCGACGGCACGGCGATCGGCCCGACGGCATCCATGACGTGGTCGGCGTGGCCCTCCAGCAGCGTGCCCAGCACGAGCAGCTGATCCAGGGCGTGGCGCTGGGGCTCGGACTGCACCGCCCGCACCAGACCGAGGATGCCCGCCGAGTTGGCGTCGGAGTTCTGATTGCCGCGATTGCGGGCGTAGTCGGCGAGCCGGCTCACCACCTCCCCGAGGTCGTCACCGGCGTCGCGGGTCAGCAGGCCCAGCGCCTGCGACATGTAGTCGGGCAGCCACGGGTTGGCGGTGAACTGCACGCGATGGGTGACCTCGTGCAGGCACACCCACAGCCGGAAATCGGACGGCTCGATCCGAAGCTGCCGCTCGACGGCGATGACGTTCGGGTACACCAGCAGCAGGCAGCCGGCCCTGGCCCCGTTATCGGTGGCGAAGGGGTCGTATTGGCCGAGGATCCCCGACGAGACGTAGGCCAGGACGGCGCCGGTCTGCGCGCCGGTGACCCGGCCCGTGAGAAACCCGCGCGGCTTCTCCGCGCCGTTCATCATCACCCGCATCGACTCGGCCGCGGCGGCGACCCATTCCGGGCGGTCGACGATGCGCGCGGCGGGCACGGCACCATCCGCGACCAGGCCGGTGACGTCACGGACCAGGGGTTCGGCCTTGGCGGCCGCGTCCACCAGTTCGTCCATCACCTGGCGCCGGGTGTAGTCGCTGGACGGTGGCCCGGGCCGGGCCAGCCGCCGGCCGACCGTGGCCGCGAATTGCCAGTCGACGGCGGTGCCCAGCGTCAGTTCCGACGCCGGCGTCATGAGCACCCGCAGAACCAGAGCCGGGTCGCCAGCGCGTCCATCACGTTGCGGCCGTTGGGGCCCGCGTCGTTGGAGATGAACGCGAAGGTGAGCACCCGGCCGCTGCGGTCGGTGAGCACCCCGGCCAGCGCGTTGATGTTCGTCAGCGAGCCTGTCTTGGCCCGCAGCCAGCCGGCGGGGCCCTGGCTGGTCGAGGCGTCGAGGAACCGGTCGCCCAGCGTCCCGCTGCCGGCGGCGATCGGAAGCAGGTCCAGCAGCGCCCGCAGCGACGGCTGGTCGGGCCCGGCGGCGGCCTGCAGCACCCCGTCGAGCGTCTTCGCCGTGAGCCGGTCGTCGACCGAAAGCCCGCTGGAGTCCAGCAGCGCCGCGCCCGCGGTGTCGACGTGGGCGGTGCTCAACCGGTTGGTCACCGCGTCGGCCGCGCCGGCGAAGCTGCGCGGCCGGTTGATCGCGGCCGCCACCTCACGGGCGATGCATTCGGCCAGCACGTTGTCGGAGTGGTCCATCATCTCCGAGAGTCGCTGGACCAACGGCGCCGACTGCACGACGGCCAGCTGCCGCGCCCCGGACGGCGCCGTCGCGATCGTCACCGCGGCGGGATCGAGGTTCAGCGCCTTGGCCAGCTCGCGGCCGGCGTCCAGCGCCGGCGTCCGGGACCGCCGGGAGTTGACCGTGGTCGGCTGGATGCGCCCGGCGTCGATCATCACCGACTCGATCGGCGCGATGTCGCCGTTGTCGACGTCGGCGGGATCCCAGCCCTGCGCCATCGTCGGGCCGCTGAACGCCGAGGTGTCCACCTGCACCGCGGTCGGGGTCACCCCGCTGCGCCGGATCTGTTCGACGAGGTCGCTGATGCGGGCCGCGCCGCGGTACCAGGTGTCCTGCCCGGGCGGCGCCGCCGAGAGCACCGGATCGCCGGCGCCCACCAGCACGACGGGGCCCTGGGCGTTCTGGCTGCCCGCGACCACCCGGGTGCTGATCCGGGCCTGGCGGTCCAACGTCAGCAGGGCGGCGGCGGCCGTCAGCACCTTGTTGGTCGACGCCGGCACCAGCGGCATGTCGTCGGCCACCTGCCACAGCTCTTTTCCGGTGAGGGCGTCGGTGATCCGGCCGCCGAGCCTGCCCAGGTTGGGATCGCCCGCCACCGGTGCCAGCGCGGCGCCCACGCCGGGCCCGCTGGGTAACTCGGCGGTGTCGCTCACCGGGACCATGCCGGGCTTGACCGTGGGCGCGTGCGGAGGCGGGATCGGGGCGCGCGCGCTGCCCGCGCCGTGCCCGGTCGTGGTGAAAAACGTCGCCGCCACCACCACGGCAGCAACGAACGCCAGCACGCCCAACCCGATCAACACTGGGGTGGATTTTTGCCAGCGAGTACGGGCCATCACTCTCCTGACTGTCTGAACCCATTCTGCCGAATCGGCGCCGATGGGCTCGACTAGGGTGTAGCAGAGCAAAATTGGCCTGCCCATGCAGACACCCAGACAAGGAGCCGACGCGGTGGAATTCGACGTGACCATCGAGATCCTCAAGGGCCAGCGGAACAAATACGAAATCGACCACGAGACCGGACGGGTGCGTCTGGACCGCTACCTGTACACCGCGATGGGCTACCCGACCGACTACGGCTACATCGAGGACACCCTCGGCGAGGACGGCGACCCGCTGGACGCCATGGTGCTGTTGCCGCAATCGGTGTTTCCCGGGGTGATCGTCGAGGCCCGCCCGGTGGGCATGTTCCGGATGACCGACGAAAAGGGCGGCGACGACAAGGTTTTGTGCGTGCCGGCCGGCGACCACCGCTGGGACCACATCCAGGACATCGGCGACGTGCCCGAGTTCGAGCTGGACGTGATCAAGCACTTCTTCGTGCACTACAAGGACCTGGAGCCGGGCAAGTTCGTCAAGGCGGCGGACTGGGTCGGCCGTGCGGAGGCCGAGGCCGAGATTCAGCGCTCGGTGGACCGGTTCAAGGCCGAGGGGCACTAGCCCGATGGTGGCGACCCGCCGCGCCCGGCTTCGCCGCGCTTGCGATCGCCACTAGCCCGATGGTGGCGACCCGCCGCGCCCGGCTTCGCCGCGCTTGCGATCGCCACTGATATGTGAGTCATTTTGTCAAGGGGCAGGGTGAAGCGGCGGCCGCAACCGTCGTCGAGGCCGCCGCTTCGTTGACCAGATGAGCGTTGAGGTGTCGAGCGTGTCGTGTCGACGCGTGTCAGTCTGATATACGCGGGTTGGTTACCGCAGGACGGGACTTTCGAGTCGGAGCGGTCCGCTTGTCTAGATGTCGAGCGTGATCGGTTGTGGTGCAACGTGATTGCTCATAGCGGCGACGCGGGTCACTCCAAGACGCTTGCCGACATCTGCTTGCTCATCTGGACGTTTGTGGGCCGCTTAGTCCTCGAGGACGGCCAGCGACCAGCACCATCCGGCCAGCTCACGCGCGATCGCGGCGTTGGCCACCACGGAGCGTTTCTTGCGCTCATCGAATCGCATCCAGCGTTCATGCAGGCGCCGGTTGCCGGCCTGGCCGCGGGCGCGGGCGGCTGGGGATGCGGCATCCCAGCGGCGGCGCATCACCGCGCCGGGCCGGTAGGGGGCTCGGTGATGCCAGGCGGCTTCGATGAGCAGGCGGCGGGCATGACCATTGCCGGTCTTGGTCACCGCGCCCTGGGTTCGCGTCGCTCCTGAGGAGTACTCGCTTGGCACCAGCCCCAGATAGGCGCCGATACTGCGCCCGGTCAGCCGAGACCAGTCCCCGATCTCGACGGCCAGCCCGAACGCGGTCAGCGTGGACACCCCGCGCAGACACCCCAGCCGGGTCACCACCGGGGTGAACCGCGAATCAGCGGCCATCTCGGCGATCGCGGTATCGAGGCGCTCCCGGCGCTCGAGGGTGGCCAGCATCGCGTCGAAAGCGGTGTCGTAGGCCAGCTGCAGCGCGGCACTGTCGAACCGCTGCCGACGCAACCACCGCTGATGCTCACGGATCCAGGCTCGTCCACCGCAATAGACGATCCCCTGGCGCAACAACAGTTTCGACAGTCGATGCCGAGCAGACATCAAATCCCCACGGACATCCTCGCGGGCCCGCACCAAATCCCGCGCCGCTTCCTGCTCGATGCTGGGAACCGTCACTTCGGTGATCTGGCCCAGATGCAACAACCGCGCCAGATGCGCGGCGTCGCGGGCATCGGTTTTGACTCGGTCACCCGTCGGGCGAATCAACTTCGATGGCGCAGCCACCACACAGGCGATGCCCGCGGCATCCAACGCCCGGGCTAACCCGAACCCGGTCGGACCCGCCTCATAGGTCACCGCCACCGGGCCCGGAAGATCCCTTAGCCATGCTGCGATCTCACCACGGTCGGGGGTCAACCGCCGCTCGAATACCTCCCCGGTATCCCCATCCAACCCACACCCGACCACCGATCGGGCGTGCACATCCAACCCAACACTCGTACGCTGAATCTTCACTGGGGCCTCCATCCACATCTGTGGCTCTACTGGCCAGGACCAACTTCCTGACAGCAACCCACGTTCACATGTGGCGAGGCCCCAGCCTCCTCATACCGTCTAGCCCGATGGTGGCGACCCGCCGCGCCCGGCTTCGCCGCGCTTGCGATCGCCACTAGCCCGATGGTGGCGACCCGCCGCGCCCGGCTTCGCCGCGCTTGCGATCGCCACTAGCTCGCCCGCGCCCTGCGCCGGTTGCGCAGCAGGCTCCAGCCCAGCGCCGCCCCGATGAAGACCACACCCACCGAGGCGGTGACCGCCTCGGGCACCTGCAAACCCGGATCGATGGATCCCAGCATGATCACGGCCAGCGCGCCGATCGCCCAGTGCGCGCCGTGTTCCAGGTAGACGTACCGGTCCAGGGTTTCCTGCTTGACCAGGTAGATGGTGATGGACCGCACGAACATCGAGCCGATCAACCCGAGCCCCAGCGCGATGACGATCGGGTCCGAGGTGATCGCGAAGGCGCCGGTGACCCCGTCGAACGAGAACGCGGCGTCGAGCACCTCCAGATAGAGGAACAGGGTGAAACCCGCCCTGCCGACCGCCTCGCCGACCGTCATGCCCTCGACGTTGGCCGGCCGGAACGCGCGGCTCAACCCGTTGACCACCAGGTAGGTCACCAGGCCCAGCACCCCGGCGGTCAACACCGTGGCACGCTCGTCGGCCGAATGCGTCAGCCGCGAGCCGACGAGCACCAGCGTGGCGCCGGCCACCACCACCGACACCTGGCCGAGTCGCCCGATGCGGGCGAACGGAACCTCAATCCACTTGAGCCACTTGATATCTCGGTCGTGGAAGACGAAGTCCAGGAACAGCATCAACAGGAACATCCCACCGAAGGCCGCGATCTGCGGATGGGCGGACAGGATCATCTTCTCGTAGCTCGGCGAGCCGTCCGCGAACTCCAGCGCGCCGTTCGGCGGCGGATGCAGCGCCAGTTCCATCGCCCGCACGGGACCGATCCCCGCGGTCGCCCACACGATGACCAACGGGAACAACAAACGCATCCCGAACACGGCGATGACGATCCCGACGGTCAAGAACATCTGCCGCCAAAACGGGCTCATCCGCTTCAGGATCGCGGCGTTGATGATGGCGTTGTCGAACGACAGCGACACCTCGAGGACGGCCAACACCAGCAGCAGGAAGAGATCCTCGAGGCCACCGTGGGCGTACCCCAGCACGAGGGCCACCACGGTGAGCAACAGCGAAACACCGAAGACGCGGTAGGCGGCCATGGGTCCTTTCCGACAGCGGCTCACATTAGCGAACCCGAGCGCCGCGCCGGGCGAGCGGTGCGGACACTTACTATTTTCAAATTGTGGCGATACATCGGTGCGGTCCGCTGAAAGCGCTGCCCCGATGACCGAAATCAGCGCCTCGCAGGGGCCGGTGGCGCGCGGCAGCATGGCCCGCGTCGGCACCGCCACCGCCGTGACCGCCCTGTGCGGCTACGGCGTGATCTACCTGGCGGCCCGCGACCTCGCGCCCAGCGGCTTCTCGGTGTTCGGGGTCTTCTGGGGGGCCTTCGGGTTGGTCAGCGGCGCCGCCTTCGGGCTGCTCCAAGAGACCACCCGCGAGGTCCGCGCGTGCGCCTACCTCGACGTCGCGCCGACCAAGCGCACCCACCCGCTGCGGGTCGGCGCGCTGCTCGGGGTCGCCGCGGCCGTCGTGATCGCGGGGACCGCGCCGCTGTGGAGCGGTCGGGTTTTCGTCGAGGAGCGCTGGTTGTCGGTGGCGCTGCTGTGCGCGGGGCTGGCCGGCTTCTGCGTGCACACCACGCTGCTGGGCATGCTGGCCGGCATCAATCAGTGGACCCAGTACGGGGCGCTGATGGTGACCGACGCGGTCATCCGCGTCGCGATCGCGGCGGCCACCGTGGTGCTGGGCTGGCATCTGACCGGCTTCCTGTGGGCGACGGTCGGCGGCGCGATCGCCTGGCTGATCCTGCTGGTGGCCTCGCCGGCCACCCGCGCGGCCGCGCGGCTGCTCACCCCGGGCGGCACCGCGACCTTCCTGCGGGGCGCGGCGCATTCGATCACCGCGGCCGGCGCCAGCGCCATCCTGGTGATGGGTTTTCCCGTGCTGCTGAAGCTCACCAGCGCCGAGCTCGGCGCCGAGGGCGGGGTGATCATCCTGGCCGTCACGTTGACCCGCGCGCCGCTGCTGGTGCCACTGACGGCCATGCAGGGCAACCTGATTGCGCATTTCGTCGACGAGCGCAGCGACCGGGTGCGCGCGCTGATCGCCCCGGCCGGCATCGTCGCGGGCATCGGCGCGGTCGGGGTGCTGGCCGCGGGCGCCGTGGGCCCGTGGCTGTTGCGATTCGCCTTCGGGCCGCAGTACCACGCCAGCAGCGCCCTGCTGGCGTGGCTGACCGCGGCCGCGGTGGCGATCGCCATGCTGACGCTGACCGGCGCCGCCGCGGTGGCCGCCGCGCTGCACCGCGCCTACTCGCTGGGCTGGGTCGGCGCCACGGTCGCGTCGGGTTTGCTGCTGTTGCTGCCGCTGTCCCTGCAGACCCGAACCGTGGTCGGATTGCTGTGCGGGCCGCTGGTGGGCATCGGTGTCCATCTAGTGGCGCTGTCGCGCGCCGGACGCGCAACGGGCTGATCTGGCCTGCACCAGCGTGTACCTTGTGGGCTTAGATGGGTACGGAAACGCAATATTCGGTCGTCTGGGTCGTCATTCCCGCCTTCAACGAAGCAGCTGTCATCGCCGAGGTGATAGCCGACGTGCGCTCGGTATTCGACCACGTCGTCTGCGTGGACGACGGCAGCGCCGACGGCACCGGTGAGATCGCCCGGCGCGCGGGCGCTCACCTGGTTCGCCATCCCATCAACCTCGGGCAGGGGGCGGCCATCCAGACCGGCGTCGAGTACGCCCGCAAGCAGCCCGGGGCCGAGGTTTTCGCCACGTTCGACGCCGACGGCCAGCATCGCGTCAAGGACCTCGCCGCCATGGTCGACCGGCTGCGCGTCGGGGACGTCGACGTGGTCATCGGGACCCGGTTCGGCACCCAGCAGGTCGCGCGGCCGCCGCTGCTGAAACGGATCGTGCTGCAGACGGCAGCGCGGTTGAGCCGGCGCGGTCGCCGGCTCGGGCTGACCGACACCAACAACGGCCTCCGGGTGTTCAACAAGAAGGTCGCCGACGGGCTGGACATCACGATGAGCGGCATGAGCCACGCCAACGAGTTCATCATGCTGATCGACGAAAACCATTGGCGCGTCGCCGAAGAACCGGTCGAGGTGCTCTACACCGAATACTCGAAGTCGAAGGGGCAGCCGCTGCTCAACGGCGTCAACATCATCTTCGACGGGTTCCTGCGAGGGAGGACACCATGAACTGGATCCAGGTGCTGCTGATCGGATCGATCGTCGCGCTGTTGGTCTATCTGCTGCGGTCGCGCCGCAACGCGCGGTCCCGGGCCTGGGTCAAGGTCGGCTATGTGGTGTTCGTGCTGGCCGGCATCTACGCCGTGCTGCGGCCCGACGACACCACCGTCGTGGCGCAGTGGTTCGGGGTGCGCCGCGGCACCGACCTGATGCTGTACGCGCTGGTCATGGCCTTCTGTTTCACCACGCTCAGCACCTACATGCGGTTCAAGGACTTGGAGTTGCGCTACGCGCGGCTGGCCCGGGCGATCGCGTTGGATTCCGCGCAGGCGCCCGAGGCTAGCTAGCCGGCGTGCGTCCGCCGGAAGTAATCCACCGTGCGGCGCACACCCTCGGTCAGCTCGACCTTCGGTCGCCAACCCAAAACCTCTGCGGCCGAACCGATGTCGAGGCAGGATCGCTTGAGGTCACCGAGCCTGGGCGGCGCGAACTCCGGGTCGTCGGGCCCCCCGACGGCCGCGGCCACCGCCGTATGCAGTTGCCGGTCCGAGGTTTCGACGCCGGTGCCGATGTTGAAACGCCGCCCGCCGCCGGCGTCCCCGGACGCCTTGACGAACGCGTCCACCACGTCGTCGACGAAAACGTAGTCGCGAGTGTTGCCGCCGTCACCGAAAACCTTGGTGGGCTTACCCGATAACAGCGCCTGGGCGAAGATGGCCACCACGCCGGCCTCCCCGTGCGGGTCCTGGCGGGGGCCGTAGACATTGGCCGGCGCGATGTGTGAGCAGTCCAGGCCGTAGAGGTGGCGGAAGGTGTTCAGGTAGATCTCGCCGGCCACCTTCCCGGCGGCATACGGCGAAGCCGGATCGGTCGGCACCGTCTCGGGCGTCGGGTACCGCGGCGGGACGCCGTAGATCGAGCCGCCCGAGGAGGTGTGCACGACCTTGCGCACCCCCGCCCGGCGCGCGGCCTCGGCCAGGCGCACCGTGCCGATCACGTTGACCGAGGCGTCGAACTGCGGGTCGGCCACCGAGTGCCGCACGTCGATCTGGGCGGCGAGGTGAAACACCACCTCCGGGCGGTGCTCGTCGAGGATGGCCTCCAGATCCGCGGTCACGATGTCGGCCTCGACGAAGACGTGTGCCGGGTTGTCGGCCAGGTGCTCGAGGTTGCTCGCGCGGCCGGACGCGAAGTTGTCCAGCCCCACGACCGTGTGGCCGTCGCCCAACAGGCGGTCGACTAGCGTCGAGCCGATGAATCCGGCTGCCCCGGTAACCAGTGCACGCACCGGCCCACCATACATAGCGGCGGCGGCCGCGGCGCTCATCGCGGTGCAGCTGGCGGTCCGCGCGGCGCTGGCGTTCGGGGGCTATTTCTATTGGGACGACCTGATTCTGATCGGCAAGGCCGGCACGCATAACCTGCTCGCGCCGTCGTACCTGTTCCACGATCACGACGGCCACGTCATGCCGGCGGCATTCCTGCTCGCGGGCACCATCATCCGGCTGGCGCCGCTGGACTGGACCTGGCCGGCGGTCAGCCTGGTGGCGCTGCAGCTGCTGGCGTCGCTGGCGTTGCTGCGCGCGCTGCACGTGAT
This sequence comes from Mycobacterium sp. 5-140-3-2, assembly GCF_035666375.1. NCBI lineage: Bacteria > Bacillati > Actinomycetota > Actinomycetes > Mycobacteriales > Mycobacteriaceae > Mycobacterium > Mycobacterium sp. 5-140-3-2. Next base: position 434,730 of record NZ_CP142025.1, on the reverse strand, counting down.
CTTGGGCTGGCGACCGGTGTTGCTGATCCCGTTGACGTTCGCGTTGTTCACCCCGCTCGGCGTGCCCGGGTTCGCCTGGTGGGCGGCGGCGCTGAACTCGCTGCCGATGCTGGCGGCGCTGGCCTGGGTGTGCGCCGACGCCGTCCTGCTGGTGCGCACCGGCAACCGGCGCTACGCGGTCACCGGGGTGCTGGTCTACTTCGGCGGGCTGCTGTTCTTCGAAAAGGCCGCGGTGATCCCGTTCGTCGCGTTCGCGGTCGCCGCGCTGCTGCGCCACGTGACCGGTGACGGGGGGCTGGGATCGGCGCTGGCGGCGGTGTGGCGGGCCGGCGCGCGGTTATGGGTCGCGGCGCTGGCGCTCACCGCCGCCTGGGTGGTGCTCTACCTGGCCGTGGTCAATCAGCGGCGGTGGAGTTCCGACCTGTCGATGACGGGGCGGCTGCTGGCGCGATCGATCACGCACGGCATCGTGCCGGGGCTGGCCGGCGGCCCCTGGCACTGGGACCGATGGGCGCCGGCCTCGCCGTGGGCCACGCCCCCGCCGTCGGTGATGGCGCTCGGCTGGGTGGCGCTGGGCGGTGCGCTGGCGGTGTCGCTGGCGCGCAAGCGGCGCATCGGGCCGGTGTGGGCGACCGCCGCCGGCTACGCCGTGGCCTGCCAGGTGCCCATCTATCTGATGCGCTCGTCGAAGCAGACCGCGCTGGAGCTCGCCCAGACGCTGCGGTATTTCCCGGATCTCGTCGTCGTGCTGGCGCTGCTGGCCGCCGTCGCGCTGTGCGCCCCGAACCGCCCGGCCGGCCCGGGCTGGCTCGACGCGTCGCCGAAACGCGCCGCGGTAACCGCGGGTTTGGCGGCGTTGTTCACGGTCAGCAGCCTGTACTCGACGGCCACGTTCTTGACCAGCTGGCGCGACAACCCGGCCCAGCCCTATCTGCGCAACGCCCAGGCGTCGCTGGCCGCGGCCCATGCCGCCTCCGACGCGCCGCTGCTGGACCAGGAGGTCGATCCGCTGGTGCTGCAACGGGTGGCCGCACCGGAGAATCTGGCCAGCCACATGTTCGCCCTGCTGCGCGACAGGCCCGAATTCGCGCCCGCCACAACGCAATTGCGCATGCTGGACAGCTCCGGCCACCTGATCAAGGCGCGGGTGACCTGGGTCCGCACCATCGCGCCGGGACCGATGCCGCGATGCGGCTATTTCGCGCAGCCGGACAAACCCGCGCGCCTGGCCCTCGACGGACCGCTGTTGCCCGCCGACTGGACCGTCGAGCTGAACTACCTGGCCAACAGCGACGGGTCGATGACGCTGTCGATGACGCAGGGGCCCGAGGTCAAAGTGCCGGTGCATCCCGGACTCAACCGGGTCTTCGCGCGCCTGCCGGGCGCCGGGGACGCGATCACCGTGCGGGCCAACACCGCCGCGCTGGCGTTGTGCATCGCGTCGGGTCCGGTGGGTTTTCTGGCCCCGGCCTGACCGGGAAGAAATGGAGCCGCCTAGGAGAATCGAACTCCTGACCTATTCATTACGAGTGAATCGCTCTACCGACTGAGCTAAGGCGGCTGGTGCCCACACGCCGGGCGGCACGAGTCTACGGCAGGCGGGCGGGCACCACGAAATCAGTCGCGCGGTTCCTGGGCGCGCAGTTGCTGGCCGATCGTGGCGACCATGGCGTCGACGGCGAACTTCGGCTTGACGTTGATCGCCAGCGCCTCGCGGCACTCGAGAACCGCCTCGATGCAGCGCAGCAGCCGGTCGGGCGGGGCATGCGCGGCCAGCGCCGCGACCTTCTCGGCCATGTCCGGATGGTTGGCCCGCACCGCCCCGCCGTTCGCGGCGGCCAGGAGCGCATCCCGGAAATAGGTCGCCAGGTCGATCAGCGCCCGGTCCAGCGCGTCGCGCGAGGCCCGCGTCTGGCGCGACTTCTGCCGCCGCTCAAGGTCTTTGATCGCCCCGGCCGCGCCGCGCATCGCGCCCGCGGTGCCCTTGCCGGTCCCGCCGGCGCCGAGGGCCGTGCGCAGCTCCTCGGTCTCGGCCTCGGCGCGGTCCGCGGTCAGCACCACCGCCTCGGCCTCGGCCGCGGCCACCAACTCCTCGGCGGCGGCGTAGGCCCGCGACGGGGTCGCGGCGTCGCGTACCAGTCCCAGCGCCCGCTCCCGGCGCGCGCGGGCCTCCGGGTCGGTGGCCAGCCGGCGCGCCCGGCCCACGTGGCCGCCGCTGACCGACGCCGCCCAGTCCGCGGTTTCGGGACTCAGGCCGTCGCTGTCCACCAGCACCCGGGCGATCGCCTCGGTCGACGGCGTCACCAGCGCCACGTGCCGGCACCGCGACCGCAGCGTGATGGCGATGTCCTCGGGATCCACCGACGGCGCGCACAGCAGGAACACCGTCGACGGCGGCGGCTCCTCGACGACCTTCAGCAGCGCGTTGGCGGCGCCCTCGGTCAACCGGTCGGCGTCTTCGATCACCACGATCTGGCGATGCCCGGTGGCCGGGCGCCGCGACGCGATCTGCACGATCGCGCGCATCTCGTCGACGCCGATGGACAGGCCCTCGGGGATCACCCGGCGCACGTCGGAGTGCGTGCCGGCCATGGTCGTCGTGCACGCGTGGCAGCGCCCGCAGCCCGGGCCCCCGTCTTCGACGGTGGAGGTGCATTGCAGCGCGGCCGCGAAGCACAGCGCGGCCACCGAGCGCCCCGAGCCGGGCGGACCGGTGATCAGCCAGGCATGTGTCATAGTCCCGGCGCCCGCCTCGCTGTGGGCTGGGTCACCGCGGGAGGCTCTGGCGGCGGCGAGCAGCTCGGCCGTCACCGCGTCTTGGCCTACCAGCCGCGCAAACACCCCGGACATCATCGGTAACAGTAGACAGCCAGGCCGACAGATACCGATCGGCTACCGTACCGCGACCATTCCGTGATCTTTGCGGTCGTCGGGGCCCCCCGCGCGACCTGCCGAGATGGTTATTAAGTTTCCGGGACGTCGCCGCCGCCCGATACGGTGGGTTGGTGACTACGGCGGCGGCACTACCGGGGCGGATCAGCGCATTCGTCCGGTGGGTGGTGCGCACCCCGTGGCCGCTGTTCGCGCTGAGCATGTTGCAGGCCGACATCATCGGCGCGCTGTTCGTGCTCGGCTTCCTGCGCTACGGGTTGCCGCCGCAGGATCGCATCGAATTGCAGGACCTGCCGACGCTCAACCTGGCGATCTTCTCGAGCTCGTTGGTCGTCCTGTTCCTCGTCGGCGTGGTGGTCAACCTCAAGCTGCTGATGCCGGTCTTCCGCTGGCAGCGCCGCGACAACATGCTCGCCGAGACCGATCCGGTCGCCACCGAACTCGCCCGCAGCCGCGCGCTGCGCATGCCGTACTACCGCACCCTGAGCACGGTCGCGTACTGGTGCATCGGCGGCGTGGTGTTCATCGTGGCCAGCTGGTCGGTGGCCAAGTTCGCGGCGCCCGTCGTCTCGGTCGCCACCGCGCTGGGCGCCGCGGCCACCGCGATCATCGGCTACCTGCAATCCGAACGGGTGTTGCGGCCGGTCGCGGTCGCCGCCCTGCGCAGCGGGGTCCCGGAGAACGTCAAGGCGCCCGGCGTCATCCTGCGCCAGATCCTGACCTGGATGCTGTCCACGGCGGTGCCGCTGATGGCGATCGTGCTGGCCGTGGTGGCGGACAAGGCCTCGCTGCTGCACGCCGCACCGGAGAGCCTGTTCAACCCCATCCTGTTGCTGGCGCTGACCGCGCTGGGCGTCGGGCTGATCAGCACCCTGCTGGTGGCCATGTCGATCGCCGACCCGCTGCGCCAGCTGCGCTGGGCCTTGAGCGAGGTGCAGCGCGGAAACTACAACGCGCACATGCAGATCTACGACGCCAGCGAGCTCGGCCTGCTGCAGGCGGGCTTCAACGACATGGTGCGCGACCTGTCCGAGCGGCAGCGGCTGCGCGACCTGTTCGGCCGCTACGTCGGGGAGGACGTCGCCCGCCGGGCGCTGGAGCGTGGCACCGAGCTGGGTGGGCAGGAGCGCGACGTCGCGGTGCTGTTCGTGGACCTGGTCGGCTCCACCCAGCTGGCCTCGACCCGCCCGCCCGCCGAGGTGGTCCACCTGCTCAACGAGTTCTTCCGGGTAGTGGTGGAAACCGTTGGCCGCCACGGCGGTTTCGTCAACAAGTTCCAGGGCGACGCCGCGCTGGCCATCTTCGGCGCGCCGATCGAGCACCCCGACTCACCGGGCGGGGCGCTGGCCGCCGCCCGGGAATTGCACGACGAGCTGCTCCCGGTGATCGGTTCGGCGGAGTTCGGCATCGGGGTGTCGTCCGGGCGGGCCATCGCCGGCCACATCGGCGCGCAGGCCCGCTTCGAGTACACCGTGATCGGCGACCCGGTCAACGAGGCCGCCCGGCTGACCGAGCTGGCCAAGCTCGAGCCCGGCCACGTGCTCGCGTCGGCGATCGCCGTCAGCGGCGCGCTGGATGCCGAGGCCCTGTGCTGGGATGTCGGCGAGGTGGTCGAGCTGCGCGGCCGCAGGGCGCCCACCCAGCTGGCCCGGCCGGTGAAGCTGGCCGCCCCGGAAGAGGTTGCGCCGCAAGAGGTTTCCAGCGACGCGCGCGGCTAGCTGCGCTTGGCGGTCTTCTTGGCAGCCGACTTCTTGGCCGGTGACTTGCGGGCGGCCTTCTTGGCGGGACGCTTCGCCGGGCCGCGGGCCCGGCGGTCGGCCAGCAGGTCGGCGGCCCGCTCGTCGGTGATCGACAGCACGTCGTCGCCCTTGCGCAGGCTCGCGTTGGTCTCGCCGTCGGTGACGTACGGCCCGAACCGGCCGTCCTTGATCACCATCGGCTTGCCGGTCGCGGGGTCGGCGCCCAGCTCACGCAGCGGCGGCGCGGCGGCGCCCTGGCGGCCGCGGCGTTTGGGCTCGGCGTAGATCTTCAACGCTTCCTCGAGGGTGATGTCGAACATCTGCTCCTCGGTGGCCAGCGAGCGAGAATCGGTGCCGCGCTTCAGGTATGGGCCGTAGCGGCCGTTCTGCGCGGTGATCTCCTCGCCGGATTCGGGGTCGACACCGACCACCCGGGGCAGCGACAGCAGCCGCAGCGCGTCCTCGAGCGTGACCGTCTGCAAATCCATGGTGCGCAGCAGCGACCCGGTGCGGGGTTTGGGACCGGTGGGCTTCTTGCCCTTCTTCGCGGGTGCGGCGCCGCCGTCGTCGTCGCCGGGTGGCGGCTCCGGCAGGACCTCGGCCACGTACGGGCCGTATCTGCCGTCCTTGGCGACGATTTCGTGGCCCGTCGCCGGGTCCACGCCCAGCACCCGTCCCTCCTGCGGCGTGGCGAACAGCTGCTCGGCCAGCTCGAGGGTCAATTCGTCGGGGGTCAGCGAGTCGTTGAGGTTGGCCCGCTGCGGCTTCGGCTCGCCGCTGGGATCATCGGGGTCGCCGGTCACCATGCGCTCCAGGTACGGCCCGTTCTTGCCCACCCGGACGTAGACGGGACGGCCCTGCTCGTCGTCAAAGAGCTTGATGGAGTTGACTTCTCGGGCGTCGATGCCTTCCAGGTTAACGCCGACGAGCTTCTTCAGGCCGCCGGACCGGGCCACCGAATCGGCCACCCCGTGCTCGCCGCCGAAGTAGAAGTTGTTGAGCCAGTCGGTGCGCCGCTCCTGGCCCGAGGCGATCGCGTCGAGCTCGTCCTCCATCGCGGCGGTGAAGTCGTAGTCGACCAGCCGGCCGAAATGCTGCTCCAGCAAACCGGTTACGGCGAACGCGACCCAGGAGGGCACCAGGGCGCTGCCCTTCTTGTGCACGTAGCCACGGTCCTGGATGGTCTTGATGATGGACGAATAGGTCGACGGGCGGCCGATGCCCAGTTCCTCGAGCGCCTTGACCAACGACGCCTCGGTGTAGCGGGCCGGCGGGTTGGTGGCGTGGCCGTCGGGCGTGAGTTCGATGGCGTCCAGCCGCTGGCCCTGGGTGAGCTGCGGCAGCCGGCTCTCGGCGTCGTCGGCCTCGCCGCCGGCCAACTCGTCCACCGTCTCCACGTAGGCCTTCAGGAAGCCGGGGAACGTGATGGTGCGACCGCTGGCGGAGAACACCACTTGACGCTCGCCGGAGCGGCCCCCGATCCGCAGGCTCAGCGTGGTGCCGCGCGCGTCGGCCATCTGCGAGGCCACCGTGCGTTGCCAGATCAGCTCGTAGAGCCGGAATTCGTCGCCATCGAGTTCGCGTCGCACTGCGTCCGGGGTGGCGAAGGTCTCGCCGGCGGGCCGGATCGCCTCGTGCGCCTCCTGGGCGTTCTTCACCTTGCGGGTGTACTGCCGCGGGGACGGCGAGACGTACTCCTCGCCGTAGAGCTGACGCGCCTGGTTGCGGGCGGCGTTGATCGCCGACTGCGACAGCGTGGTCGAGTCGGTACGCATATAGGTGATGTAGCCGTTTTCGTAGAGCCGCTGGGCGATGCTCATGGTGCGCTCGGAGGAGAACCGCAGCTTGCGGCCGGCCTCCTGCTGCAGCGTCGACGTCATGAACGGCGCGTACGGCCGGCGCGTGTAGGGCTTCTCCTCGACCGAGGCGACGGACAGCTGGGCGCCGCGCAGCCCGGCGGCCAACTCGGTCGCGCTTGGTTCGTCGAGGATGGTGACCTCGTCGGCCTTGCGCAGCTGTCCCAGCGAGTCGAAGTCGCGTCCGGTGGCGACGCGCAGGCCGTCGACGTTGGTCAGCCGGGCGGAGAAGGTGGGCGGCGACGCCTGCGGGTCGGACACGCTGGCGTCGAGCTGGGCCACGATGTCCCAGTAGGACGCGCTGCGAAACGCCATGCGGTCGCGCTCGCGCTGCACGATGATCCGGGTGGCCACCGACTGGACCCGGCCCGCCGACAGCTTGGGCGCGACCTTCTTCCACAGCACCGGGCTGACCTCGTAGCCGTACAGGCGGTCCAGGATCCGGCGGGTCTCCTGCGCGTCGACGAGATCGATGTCGAGGTCGCGGGGATTTTCGGCGGCCTCCAGGATCGCCGGCTCGGTGATCTCGTGGAACACCATCCGCTTGACCGGGATGTTGGGCTTGAGGGTCTCCAGCAGGTGCCAGGCGATGGCTTCGCCCTCGCGGTCGCCATCCGTGGCGAGATAGAGCTCGTCGACGTCCTTGAGCAGGCCCTTGAGCTCGGTGACGGTGCTCTTCTTCTCCGGGCTGATGATGTAGAGCGGTTCGAAGTCGTGGTCGACGTTCACGCCCAGCCTGGCCCACGGCTCCGACTTGTACTTGGCGGGCACGTCGGCGGCGGCCCGGGGCAGGTCGCGGATGTGGCCGCGCGACGACTCGACGATGTAGCTGGAGCCCAGGTACCCGGCCAGTTTGCGCGCCTTGGTGGGCGACTCGACAATCACGAGTCGCCGTCGGCTTCCGTTGCCGCCGCCGGCGCTGTCCTTCAGTTTCGGGTCAGCCAACTGCCCTTACGCTCCATCCCTGATTGGTCCCCCCTGCGAGACCACCTGCAGGAAGAATGACAGGTCGGCTTCGAAAATTCCGGTGAAATTCAGGTACGCGACCGTTCCTTCGCCCTGCGGCACCTGACAATTTCGCACCCTCGGGCGGGCCTACGCAAACCGACGCTCGAGAACGCGGCGCGAATTCGCGCGTCGTCCGGTGGCTAGACCCGCGGCCACCGGGACAGCGCCTCGGCGCCGTCGGGCGGCTCCCCCACGTTCTCTACCAGGCGCGATAGCCTGCGGCGGCCGCTGATGCGCAGCGCCGGCCGGCCGCCGCGGGTGCCGATCAGCGTGGGCGCGATCCCGACGCGCATCAACGCCGACGCCAGCGGCGAGTGGGTGTCGGGCGCGTGGGGGTCCAGCGCCAGCAGGTAGTGCTCGCCCTCGGGGTTGCCGGCCGCCAGCGTCCACGCCCGCAGCTCGCGCGGTCCGGGCAGCCAGCGCGGCGGCACGGTCTTGACCGCGCCGCGCGTCCATTCGGCTGCCAGCGTGCTCAACGACGGGTCCACCGCCGTCCGCACCAGCGGGGTGTCTTCGTCGGTCCGGCCGATCTCGGCGGCCAGACCGGCCTCGCGGATCATGTCCGCCAGCGCGGCGGCCCGCCAGGGCGCGTCCACGACCACCGAAAGCCGAGCGCCCTGGGCCTCCGCACCGCCGACGGTGACGATCTGCCCGGACGCCGCCAGCACCCCCGAAAGATCGGCGACCGCGGGCGGCACCGACTCCGCGGTAAAGAAGGAAAGCTGGCTCACGCCATCCGACAGTAGGCCCTCTCGCCCATCCGCGTCTTGAGGCAACCGGCGCGGCGGCGCCGTGCCGATAGAAACCGATAGAACCGATAGAACCGATAGAAAAAGGAAACCCCCCGGCTGGGCCCGCTGGGCGGGGCTGCACGGGGGGTGTCCGTTAGGTCTGCTCTTCCCTACAGGGAGCGGACTCCGGTGGCCTGGGGGCCCTTCGGGCTGTGGCCGATTTCGAACTCGACCTTCTGGTTCTCTTCGAGGGTGCGGAAGCCCGAACCCTGGATCTCCGTGTAGTGGACAAACACATCCGCGGAGCCGTCTTCGGGGGCAATGAACCCGAAGCCCTTCTCCGCGTTGAACCACTTCACAGTTCCCTGTGGCATCTCTCGATCTTTCCTTTTCTTCTGGGTGCGGGGCATCGCCTTTCGATGCCCCGGGCCTGGTACGACCGCCATACCTCGCTGAGTCGCCGGAACTTCACCCGACCGATTAACCTCGCAGGAACCGCGGCCGCAACGTCGATCCTGCGAAAGTTTGACACGAACACAGAAGCTGCGACCGCAATTAGTCAACCATGTTCATCGCGTCGGCGACAGACTTGTGTGTTTGCCCGATTCGAACAGCGATTCCGAGCGGGGTGAGATGGCGAGCTTCGGCAGTGAGCTGCTTGCCGCCGCGCTCGCCGGAACCGCGACGGACGAACGGCCGTTGCGCCACGTCGCCGAATTGCCACCGCGCAGTGGCCGGCCGCACGATTGGCCGGCGTGGGCCGAGCCCGACGTGGTCAAGGCGTTCGCCGACCGCGGGATCGCCGCACCCTGGTCGCATCAGTTCGCGGCCGCGGAGTTGGCCTACGCGGGCCGCCACGTGGTGGTGAGCACCGGCACCGCCTCGGGCAAGTCGCTGGCCTATCAGCTTCCCGTCCTCAACGCGCTGGCGACCGATCCGCGGGCCCGGGTGCTCTACCTGTCGCCGACCAAGGCGCTGGGGCATGACCAGCTGCGGGCCGCGCACGCCCTGACCGCGGCGATTCCGCGGCTGCATGAACCCGGTTTTGCGGTGGCTCCCACCGCCTACGACGGCGACAGTCCCGCCGAGGTGCGCCGCTTCGCGCGGGAGCGCTCCCGCTGGTTGTTCTCCAACCCCGACATGATCCACTTGTCGATCCTGCGCAATCACGCCCGCTGGGCGGTGCTGTTGCGGGGTCTTCGCTTCGTGGTTGTCGACGAATGTCATTACTACCGTGGGGTGTTCGGCTCCAATGTGGCGATGGTGCTGCGCCGCTTGTTGCGGTTGTGCGCCCGCTATTCGAGCGCGCCGACGGTGATCTTCGCCAGCGCGACAACGGATTCCCCGGGTGCGACGGCCACCGAGCTCATCGGGCTGCCGGTGCAGGAGGTCACCAAAGACGGTTCACCCCAGGGGGCGCGGACCGTGGCCCTGTGGGAACCCGCGCTGCGGACCGACCTGGTCGGCGAGAACGGTGCACCGGTGCGCCGCTCGGCGGGCGCGGAGGCGGCGCGCGTCATGGCCGACCTGATCGCCGAGGGAGCGCAGACCCTGACCTTCGTGCGGTCGCGCCGCGCCGCGGAATTGACCGCGCTGGGCGCCCAGGCGCGGCTGGACGACATCGCCCCCGAGCTGTCCCGGACGGTGGCGTCGTATCGGGCCGGGTATCTCGCCGAGGACCGCACCGCGCTGGAGCGCGCACTGGCCGAGGGCCGGTTGCGCGGGCTGGCCACCACCAATGCGCTGGAGTTGGGCGTCGACATCGCCGGGCTGGACGCGGTGGTGCTCGCCGGTTTTCCGGGCACCGTCGCCTCGTTCTGGCAGCAGGCCGGCCGCTCCGGGCGGCGCGGCCAGGGCGCGCTGGTGGTGTTGATCGCCCGGGACGATCCGCTGGACACGTATCTGGTGCACAATCCGGCCGCGCTGCTGGACAAGCCGGTCGAGGGGGTCGTCATCGACCCGACGAACCCGTACATCCTGGGGCCGCAACTGCTCTGCGCGGCAACCGAACTGCCGCTGGACGAGCCGGAGGTGCGCGAACTCGGCGCCACCGACGTCGCTGACGGCCTGGTCGATGACGGGCTGCTGCGGCGGCGAAGCGGAAAGTACTTTCCGGCGCCCGGCCTGGAACCGCATGCCGCGGTGGACATCCGGGGCTCAACGGGCGGGCAGATCGTCATCATCGAGGCCGACACCGGGCGGCTGTTGGGCAGCACCGACGTCGGCCGGGCACCGGCTTCGGTGCACCCGGGCGCGGTGTACCTGCATCAGGGCGAGAGCTACGTGGTGGACTCGCTGGACACCGAGGAGGGCATCGCCTTCGTCCACGCCGAGGACCCCGGTTATGCGACGTTCGCGCGGGAGCTCACCGACATCGTCGTCACCGGCACCGGTGAGCGTCTGGCCTTCGGGCCGGTCACGCTCGGGCTGGTCCCGGTCCGGGTCACCCACGGGGTGGTCGGCTACCTGCGCCGCCTGCTCTCCGGGGAGGTGATCGACTTCATCGAGTTGGACATGCCGGAGCACACCTTGGCCACCACCTCCGTGATGTACACCATCACCGAGGATGCGTTGCTGCGCAAGGGTATTGACGGCACGCGGATTCCCGGGTCATTGCATGCGGCCGAGCATGCCGCCATCGGGCTGCTGCCGTTGGTCGCCAGCTGCGACCGCGGCGACATCGGCGGCTTGTCCACCGCGGTGGGACCGGGTCCCGACGGGCTGCCCAGCGTCTTCGTCTACGACGGGTATCCGGGCGGCGCGGGATTCGCCGAACGGGGCTTCCGCCGGGCCCGCACGTGGCTCGCCGCGACGGCCGCCGCCATCGAGGCGTGCGAATGCCCCCGCGGGTGCCCGTCGTGCGTGCAGTCCCCCAAGTGCGGCAACGGCAACGACCCGCTCGACAAGGCCGGCGCGGTGCAGGTGCTGCGGCTGGTACTCGCGGAGCTGCCCCGGGAGTCGCGCTGAGCACAGCGGCGAGGTCGCCCGCCGGTTCACCCGCTCCCACGGATCCGTCCCGTCGCCGTAAACTCAGCCGCATGGCCCACGACTGGTTGCTCGTGGAGACACTCGGGGGTGATCCCACCGTCGTGGCGCAGGGGCGCCAACTGAAGAATCTCGTCCCGATCACCACCTTCCTGCGCCGCAGCCCCTATCTCGCCGCGGTGCGAACGGCGATCGCCGAATCGGTCCAGACCGGACAGGCCCTGACCAGCATCACGCCCAAGCGCGATCGCATCATTCGCACCGAACCCGTGGTGATGTCCGACGGGCTCATCCACGGCGTGCACGTGTGGACCGGGCCGTCGGACATCGACCCACCCGAGCGTCCGATTCCGGGGCCGCTGAAGTGGGACCTGACCATGGGGGTGGCGACCGACACCCGCGAATCGCTGATCAATAGCGGCAAGAATCCCGAAGTCGAAGTCACCTTCGGCAGGGCTTTCGCCGAGGACCTTCCGTCCCGCGAACTCAACCCGAACGAAACCAAGGTGCTCGCCATGGCGGTCAAGGCCAAGCCCGACCAAACGCTATGCAGCACCTGGGATCTCACCGACTGGCGAGGCAAGGCCATCCGGATAGGTTTCGTCGCGCGCACGATCTTGGAGCCGGGGCCCGACGGCCGGGAGCACTTGGTGGCGCGGGCGATCAATTGGCAATCCGAACTCAAGGGCCCGGCGGTGTCGACCGATGATCTGGCCCAACGGATCCTCAGCGGCCTCGCCCAGGCCGGGGTGCACCGCGCGCTGATCGACCTCAACAACTGGACCCTGTTGAAATGGCTCGACGAGCCCTGCACGTTTTATGACTGGCGCAGCAGCGAGACCGGAAAACCGCGGGTCCATCCCGACGATCAGGACGTGATGTCCACCATGACAAGGGAATTCGGCGGGGGCGCCACCAGTCGGGTGTTGCGGTTGCCCGGCCACGACGCGGATTGGGTGCCCGTGCACGTCACCGTCAACCGGGTCGAACTGGAGCCGGACACATACGCGGGGCTGGTCTCCCTGCGATTGCCCACCGACGACGAGCTGGCGGCCGCGGGGCTGCCGCAGACGCCCTAGCCATTTCGCCCGCCGGCGGGCCCCGCCCGCGCGGTGGCACGTGCCGTACCGGCGATGACGACCGGCACCCGCGCCGTGATGACGACATCGAGACCGTCGACCACGCAGCCGATGTCGTCGACCCGCATCGCGCGGGCGACGGCCGCGGCCTGGATGCAGGCCGCGGCGGATCCCGACGTCAGCCGCGCCGCAGCGGCCAGGGCGGCCAGGTCGGCCACCGCCTGTGCGCGGTGACGCGCCACCACCGCCGAGCCCAGGTAGCCGGCGACGCCGGTCGCCCAGAGCAGCACCACGACCATCCAGGCGGCGACCACCGTGGCCGACCCCCGATCGTCATGGCCGCTCGGCCGCGGCGACCGCGTTCGCGCCAATATCCAAGGCGGGCAGGAACTTCGAATGCGCGGCGACGGTGGCGACCAGGAAGTCGCCGTCGCGGTGCAGGTCGACCCGGGCGCCGGCGGGGGCGAGCCGGACCGCGGCGGCCACCGCGGAGCGTTCGTCGCCGCGGGCGGCCAGCCGGGCGGCCTCGCGGGCGGCGTCGATGCAGCGCACCTGCATCGAGACGGCGCTGACACCGGCCAGGCACAGCACCAGCACGACGACGAGCGAGGCGATGCCCAGCGCCGCCTCAACGGTGCTCGCGCCGGCACTGCCGGCTACACCTTGGTGTTGAGCGCACGGCCGATGATGTTGGTCAGCGCCGACACGATGGAATCGCCGGTGACCACCGCGTACAGCACCGCGCCGAACGCCGCCGCCGCGATGGTGCCGATGGCGTACTCGACCGTCGACATGCCCGACTCGTCGGCCGCCAGCACGGCCACGCGCGCGGCGAATTCGCGAAACTTGTTGATCATCAAGGACTTCCTTTCGTTTCACAGTAGACCCGACTGCAGCACGTCACCGGCCAAGCCGGCCACCACCGGGACGATGCCCAGGCAGACGAATGCCGGCAAGAAACATAGGCCCAGCGGCCCGGCGATGAGCACCCCCGCCCGCTCGGCGGCGGCCGTGGCCGCGTGTGCGGCGTCGTGACGGGACTGGTCGGCCAACTCGGCGACGCCATCGGCCAGCGCCGCGCCCGAGGACGCCGAACGCCGGGCCAACCGCAGCAGCGCTTCGATGTGCGTGTCGTCCGGCCGCGCGGAGTGGTCCGACGGAATCGCCCATGCCACAGCGGGATCGGCGCCCAGCGCCAGCAGGTCGGCGGCGCGGCGCAGGACGCGGGCCAGGTGCGGCGGGGCGGATGGCGCAGCGGCGGCCGCGGCGGCCGACACCGCCATCCCGGCCCGCAGGCACACGGCCAGCACGTCGAGACAGGACGCGACCGCCAACGGATCCGGGCCATCCGTTCGCCGGGCCGTCGCGAGCGCCCGGCCGCCACGCGACGGCATGCCGGCACGCAGTCGCGTCAGCGACGGACCGGGAGCCATCCACAGCGCCGTGGCCAGCAACATTGCCGCTACACCCACTCGCGCGTCTCCACCTCACGCCACCCGATCGGCGATGCGGTCCGACCACAGCAGCCCGCCGCAGGCCAGCGTTGACCCGATCAGCAAGAGCCACCCGCCCACCTGCCCGCCCAGCAGGAAGGTCAGCGGGCGGGCCCCGACCAGTTGGCCGAGTAGCACGCCCAGCACCGGCAGGGCGGCCAGTATCGTCGCGGTCGCGCGCGCACCCGCCAGGCTCGACGCGACACGCGCCGAGAACCGTTGCCGCTCAGCGATATCGCACTGGGCCGCCCGCATCAGGGTCGCAACCCCCAACCCGTTGTCACTGGCCAGCCGCCAGCACAGCGCGAGCCGCTCCCACTGCGCGGGCAGTGCCGAGGAGCGCGACGCGGCGGCCAGCCCGGCGGCGACATCGGCTCCCAGCCGGGCCCGCGCCGCCACCGATCGCAGTGACGCCGCGACCGCGCCGGCGGTCTCGTCGGCGGCCACGCCGAACGCGCGCACCGGGTGGGAGCCGGCCCGCAGTTCACCGACGAGCACGTCGAGCGCGGTTTCCAGCGCGTGGCCCTCGCGGGTCGCGCGCCGAATGCGGCGCCGACGGAGGTAACGCACGCTCACGGTCGCGCCCACGACCGCGCCGCACAGAACGGTCGTCGGCGGCAGCAGGGCCACGCCCGCGCAGCCGAGGCCCACGGCCAGCCACGCCACCCCGCGGAGCCCGCGCGAGGGGAGCCGCCACCTCGGTTGCGCCGTCGCGCGCAGCCGTCGCCGCGGCGAGGGCCGGCCGATGACCAGCGCGAGCGCCAAGAGCAGCGCGCCGGCCTGCGGGCCGTTCACGCCGGCATCCGGCTTTGCAGGACGCGCCGCAGCCGGGGCGCGTCGTCCGTCATCCCCCGATCCGCGTGCCACACCGTGACCGCCCGGACCTGCCCCTGAACCGGTTGCAGCACGGCGATCTCGCCGAGTCGCCGCCGGCCGGTGCGATCGCGTTCGACATGCAGCAGCACCTGCACGGCCGCGGCGAGTTGGCTGTGCAGCGCCGCACGATCGAGGCCGCCGAGCGCGCCCAGCGCCTCCAGGCGGGCGGGAACCTCGCCGGGGCTGTTGGCGTGCACGGTGCCCGCGCCGCCGTCGTGCCCGGTGTTCAGCGCGGCCAGCAGGTCCACCACTTCGGCGCCCCTGACCTCGCCGACCACGATGCGGTCGGGCCGCATCCGGAGCGCTTGCCGGACCAGTTGGCGCACCGGGACTTCGCCGACGCCCTCGACGTTGGCGCACCGCGCGACGAGCTTCACCAGATGCGGGTGCCGCGGCGCCAATTCGGCGGCGTCCTCGACGCAGACGATCCGTTCGGCCGGCGGTACGGCGCCCAACATCGCGGCCAGCAATGTCGTCTTGCCCGCGCCGGTTCCGCCGCTCACCAGAAACGCCAGGCGGGCGGCGATGATGTCGGCGACCAGCGCGGCGGCCACGGGGTCGATCGCGCCCGCGGCGGTCAGGGCCGCCAAGTCCTGGCTGGCCGGCCGCAGCACCCGCAGCGACAAACAGGTGCCCGCGGCGGCCACGGGCGGCAGCACCGCGTGTAGCCGCACCGCGAATCCCCCGGCTCCGATGCCGGACAGCTCGCCGTCGACCCAGGGCTGCGCGTCGTCCAGCCGCCGGCCGGCGGCCAGCGCCAGCCGCTGCGCCAAGCGCCGCACCGCGGGCTCGTCGGGGAAGCGAATCCCGGTGCGCCGCAAACCGTTGCCGTCGTCGACCCATACCGCGTCCGGTGCCGTCACCAAGACGTCGGTCGTACCGTCCGCGCAGAGCAGCGGTTCGAGAATGCCCGCGCCGGTGAGTTCGGTCTGCAGCACGCGGAGATTGGCCAGCACCTCGGTGTCGCCGAGCATCCCGCCGGACTCGGCCCGGATCGCGGCGGCCACCACCGACGGACCCAGCGGGCCGGCTTCGCCGGCCAGCCGCTCGCGGACGCGTTCGATCAGTGAACCGCTCACGCCGCCCGCCCGTTCCGCGCCGCCCGCGCGGGCGGCAGCACCCCGAGCACCTCGCGGGCCGCCACCGCCAGCGCGGACCGACGCCGATACCGCAGGCCGCCGCGTTCGACCTGCTCGCCGAGTTGCGGCTGCGCCTTGATCGCCGCCAGCAGCGGCATTCCCGCGATCTCGGCGATCTCGACCGCGCGCAGTCCGCCCGGCGACGGGCCCCGCACCACCAGGCCGACGTTGGGATTGGTGGCGGCCAGGACCGGCGCCATCGCGGTGGTCGCCGCGCACGCACGCACGTCACAGCGGCTGACGACCACGACCAGATCGGCGGCGCTCAGGGCGGCCTGGGTCGCGTCGGTGAAGCGGCGGGGCAGGTCGCAGATCACGGTGACCGCCCCGCGACGCCCGGCCTCGACGATGGCGTGCACCGGCCCGGCGTCCACCTCGTACCCGCGCCGCGTTCCGGACAGCACGCTGATGCCGCGGTGTCGCGGCAACGCATCGCGCACCGCCGACCAGGTGAGCCGCCCAGCCTGCAGGGCCAGGTCCGGCCAGCGCAAGCCCGGCGCGTTTTCGCCGCCGAGCAACAATTCGATGCCGCCACCCCACGGGTCGAGGTCCACCAGCAGCGCGTCGGCGGCGGCCTGAGCAAGGGCGACCGCGAGCGACGAGGCGCCGGCCCCGCCGCAGCCTCCGATGACGGCCACGGCGTGGCCGCGCGACCCGTCGTCGCGCGACGACTCGGCGGCTTCGGCGAACGCGCCAACCAGGTCGGCCGCTTGCCCGGGCAGTCGCAGCACGTGCTCGGCGCCGACGCCCACGGCGGCCGCCCACGTCGTCGACTCGGGCTCGCCCACCGTCAGCACGGTCACGTGATCGCGGCGTGGCAGCGCCCAGCGCTCACACCGCGCGGCCGCCCGCGCGTCCAGCACGACGGCCGCCGCCGCCGTCCAGGTCTTGCGACTCACCGGCGCCGCGCCGCCGGCATGCACCAACCGCACCCCGGCCGCGGCCGCCACCCGCTCCACCTCGGCGCGCAGTTCGGGCTCCGCCAGCATCGCCAACACACCCGCGTGATGGGCGCCTTGTGCTCCGGAAGTGCCAGTCATCCGCCCACTGTGCAGCGCCCCAACCTGGCACACCAGTCCCAAACGCGGATTTGGGGATAGAGACGCGAGTGTGCACAAACCACGTGCGGCGGCGGTGCGCCAGCGACGACGGACGGATTCCCCGCAACGCGTCGAGGGCCGGCCCACGCGCCCGAAATCGGGGGGAAACCGCCCAAAAAGACCCGAGAAAAGGGACGACCCCCGCCAGGGGGGGAGGAGGCGAGGGTCGTCGTGCATCAGCCCCGGGGGGTCGGGCTGATACACCCTCGGCTCAGGCCGAGTAATGCTTACTATACACATGACAGTCCGCAATAACGCAATAGATCATTTACTGAAAAATGACCTTGAGCCGCGTAAACACGGCGTCACCCGACCCTCGCACGGCCCTGAGCGGCCATTTCCGGTGCGGGATCGCGGCCCGACGTCACCGCCGACCTATGCTGGGTCCGTGACCGTCTTCGACCCGGCTGCGGAGCAGTCAGCCGCGGGGCAATCAGCGGCAGGCACCACTACCCACGCCCGCACGGCGGCCTTCTTCGATCTGGACAAGACGATCATTGCGAAGTCCAGCACGCTGGCTTTCAGCAAACCGTTTTTCGCCCAGGGCCTGCTCAATCGCCGCGCCGTGCTCAAGTCCAGCTACGCCCAGTTCATCTACCTGCTCTCCGGTGCCGATCATGACCAGATGGATCGGATGCGGGCGCACATGACCAACATGTGCACCGGCTGGGACGTGGAACAGGTCAAGTCGATCGTCAACGAGACGCTGCACGACATCGTGACCCCGTTGGTGTTCGCCGAGGCCGCCGATCTGATCGCCGCCCACAAATTGTGCGGGCGCGACGTCGTGGTCGTGTCGGCCTCTGGCGAGGAGATCGTCGCGCCGATCGCCCGCGCCCTGGGCGCCACCCACGCGATGGCGACCCGCATGGTCGTCGAGGACGGCCGGTACACCGGCGAGATCGCGTTCTACTGCTACGGCGAGGGCAAGGTCCAAGCGATCCGCGAGCTGGCCGCTCGCGAGGGCTATCCGTTGGAACACTGCTACGCCTACTCCGACTCGATCACCGACCTGCCGATGCTCGAGTCGGTCGGCCACCCCAGCGTCGTCAATCCCGACCGCGGGTTGCGCAGGGAAGCCCTCGAGCGCGGTTGGCCGGTCATGTCGTTCTCCCGCCCGGTGTCCTTGCGCGACCGCATCCCGGCCCCGTCGGGCGCGGCGATCGCCACCACCGCCGCGGTGGGCATCAGCGCGCTGGCCGCCGGCGCGGTCACCTATTCGCTGCTGCGCCGCTACGCGTTCTGAGCCGGCGGCGGCAGCAAACGCGTTACACGCGCAATACAAAACGTATTCGGCGCCATTTCGCGAATTGGCTCTTGCTGTGCTAGGGGTCTAGTAGTACAAAGGAACCACGGAAGCCCGGTGAGGCCTAGGTCGATCCGGAAGAGAAGGTTCGATCTCCCGACCCGGGCGCCCAGCACGGTGCCCGGCACCCACGCGGAGTCATAGCCGCGAAAATGGCAGAAGTGTTGCGGGCCTGCGTAATTGCGAAGAGCGGAAGCGTCGACGGCCCTTTGGGTGGGGCTGCAGCCAGAAGCGTCGCGAGATCGCCGAGGCCAACCCACGCAGCCCAGAAATGCACGCTTGGTAACCGAGTCCCGTGCTAGCGGGCGGCGGACCGATCATTCGGAACGTCGCCCGCTCTACACGTTTCCGGGCCCGATTTCCCCGCGTTCGGGCTACTGCGCCAGCTACCGATTCGACATCGAGTCGGCGATCGCCAGAGCCTCTTTCGCCCCGGCTTGCATCGCCCGGCAGCACAGCACCAGCCACGCGCCCACGCCCTCGCGCGTGCCCTCGGCGAAACCCTGTGCCGCGTCGCGATACGCCGCGGGTTGGCGCATCCAGCTGACCTCGGGCACGCCCAACCCGTGCGGGTCCAGCCCGCTGGCGATGGTCACCAACCTCGACACCGCGCGCGCGACCACGCCGTCGGAACTGCCGAATGGCTTCAACGTCAACAACTCACCGTGCGCGACCGCGGCGATCACCGGGGCCGGCGCCTGGGTGCGGCCGTTCACCAGCTCCGCCAACAACTCGAGCCGCGGACCCACGCCGGAATCGCCGCGCGGGCGACCCAGATGCTCGGCGTCGACCTGGTCGGCCGCGGCCAGCATGTGCAGGCGGGCAAGCGCCTGCAGGGGTGCTCGCCGCCAGATGCCGACGACGGGGCCTTCGCCGCCCTCGAGCGCCTGCGCCACCCGAAGCGCGCCCGCGAACACCGGATCGCTGACCTTGCCGGCGTCGGCGAGGTCCTCGAGCCGGATGGGACCACCGTCGAGGACCGACGACGCGCGGGCCGCCCGCAGCGCGGCCTCGGCGGCGGTCACGGGCCAACCGCGCAAGTTGGCCCGGTGGCGATGGGCGCGCCCCAGCGCCTCGCGGGCGCGGTCGCTTGCCTCGGCGACGCCGGGCAGTTCCATCAGGGGCGCCAGAGGATCAGCCGTCACAGCTTGACAACCTATCTCCGCCGGATTCACCGCGCGTGCGGGATGGCATCCAACAGCTGCCGCGTGTACTCGTGGCCGGGGCGAGTGAACAGTTCCTCGGTGGGCGCCTGCTCCACCACGCGGCCCGCGCGCATGACCAAGACGTCGTCCGCGATCTGCCGGATCACCGCGAGGTCATGGCTGATGAACAGGTAGGCCAGGCCCAGTTCGGTCTGCAGGTCGGCCAGCAGATCAAGGATCTGCGCCTGGACCAGGACGTCGAGGGCTGAGACCGCCTCGTCGCAGACCAGCACCGCGGGACGCAACGCCAGCGCTCGAGCGATCGCCACGCGCTGGCGTTGACCGCCGGACAGTTCGCGGGGCAGGCGGTCCAACACCGACGACGGCAGCGCCACCTGGTCGACCAGCCGGCGCACCGCTTGTGCGCGCTGCCTGCGGTCGCCGACCCGATGAATCCGCAACGGCTCCTCGATGGCGCGAAACACCGAATACATGGGATCCAGGCTGCTGTAAGGGTTTTGAAACACCGGCTGCACCCGCCGGCGGAAAGCCAGCTGCGCGTCCCGGGGCATCGCGTCGTCGATCCGGGTGCCGTCGAACGCCACCGTGCCCGCCGTGGGAGCCAGGAGGCCGAGCACCATCCGCGCCAGGGTGGACTTACCCGACCCCGACTCCCCGGCGATCGCCAGTGTGCTTCCCCGGCGCAGCCGAAACGACACCGCGTCGACCGCGCGAAATTCGCTGCGCCGCCACGGAACACCGCGGGGCTCGCGGTAGATCTTGGTCAACCCGGAGGCGACGAGGATGTCGTCGGCCGCCTCGTCCGGACGCACCGCTGCGGGACGCGACCGCGCGCCACCCCGGACCGTCAGCGCCGGCGCGGCGGCGACCAGCCTCCGCGTGTATTCGTGTTGCGGGCTCCGCAAGATCGCCCGTGCCGCACCGGATTCCACGACGGTCCCCCGGTGGACGACGACGACGGACTCGGCGCGCTCGGCGGCCAGCGCCAGATCGTGCGTGATGAGCAGTAGCGCGGTGCCCAGTTCGGCGGTGAGCCGCTGCAAGTGATCGAGCACCTGCCGCTGCACCGTGACATCCAGCGCGGAGGTCGGCTCGTCGGCGATCAACAACCGCGGCCGGCCCGCCAACCCGATCGCGATCAGCGCACGCTGGCACATGCCGCCGGACAGCTGATGCGGGTAGCGCCCGGCTTGTTTCGCCGGGTCCGGCATCCCCGCCGCGGCGAGCAGCTCCACCGCGCGCTGCCGGGTGCGCGAGTCGGAGGTGTTGGCCCGCAACGCTTCCCGGATCTGAAAGCCGACCTTCCACACCGGGTTCAGGTTGGTCATCGGGTCCTGCGGAATGTAGCCGATCTGCCGGCCCCGGATCGCACGCATCGCTCGGCGGTCGGCGGCCGAGATGTCGACGCCGTCGAACACGATGCGCCCGCCGGTGATTCGCCCGCCGGGGGGAAGGAGTCCGAGGATCGCGGCGGCGGTGGTGGATTTCCCCGATCCCGATTCGCCCACGACGGCGACGGTCTGCCCCGGCAACACCGACAGGTCCAGGCCGCGCACCGCGGCCTGGCCGCCGAAACTGACGTCCAGGCCGTCCACCGACAACAGTGGCGAGGCGTCCGCGCTCATGCCCGCCACGCCCTCGACGCCGGATCCAGCGCATCGCGAAGCGCGTCGCCCATCATCATGAAGGCCAGCACGGTCATGGCCAGGGCGCCGGCGGGATAGAACAGGATGGGTGAGCCCGCCCGCAGCCGCGTCTGGGCGAGATTGATGTCGCCGCCCCACGACACCACCGACGTCGGCAATCCCACACCGAGGTACGACAACGTGGCCTCGGTGACGATGAAGAGGCCGAGGGCGATGGTGGCCACCGCGATGACCGGTCCCAAGGCGTTGGGCAGCGCGTGCCGCAGGAGGATCTGAAACCTGCTCATCCCCAACGCTTTAGCGGCGAGCACGTAGTCGCTGGCGCGCACCGCGAGCACCGCACCACGCGCGATCCTGGCCACCTGCGGCCACCCGAACAACGCGAGGATCGCGATGACCGTCCAGACGGTGCGATGGTGCAGGACCTGCATGAGGACGATGGCGGCCAGCAGCAACGGCAGCCCGAAGAACACGTCGGTGACGCGGGAGACCACCGCGTCGATCCAGCCGCCGTAGAAGCCGGCCAGCGCACCCAGCGCACCGCCCACGACGAACACGATCGCGGCGGCCCCCAGGCCCACCGTGACCGAGGCGCGCGCGCCGTACACCGTGCGGGCGTACACGTCGTGGCCCTGCAAGTCGGTTCCGAACCAGTGCGCGCGCGACGCGGGCAGCAGGCTCTGACCGGGGTCGGCGTAGGTCGGGTCGACGGTGGTGAACAGCGCCGGAAACATCGCGACGGCGACGATGAACGCGATCAGCAGGGCCGCACCGATGAACTTCGGGCGCCGGTGCAGCCGCCGCCAGGTGTCGCGCCAGAATCCGCCCCGTCCGGGGATCCGCTCAGCCATAACGGATCCGGGGATCCAGCGCGGCGTACAGCAGGTCGACCATCAGATTGGTGAGCAGGTAGATCAGCACCAGGACGGTCACGATCGAGACCACGGTGGGAGCCTCTTGCCGGGTGACGGCTTGATAGAGCACACCGCCGATCCCGTGAATGTTGAAGATGCCTTCGGTCACGATGGCCCCGCCCATCAGCGCACCCAGGTCCGCTCCCAGAAACGTCACCACCGGGATGAGCGAGTTGCGCAGGATGTGCACCGTCACGACGCGGGGTCGCGACAATCCCTTGGCGGTGGCGGTGCGCACGTAGTCGGCGTGCGCGTTGGCGGCCACCGCCGACCGGGTCAGCCGCACCACGTAGGCGAAAGACACCGAGCCCAGCACGATTCCGGGTAACAGGAGGCGGGTGAAGGTGGCTCTTTGCCCCACGGTCACCGGGGCGATGCCGAGCCGGACCCCGAACACGAACTGCGCCAGGAATCCCAGCACGAAGATGGGGATCGCGATGATGACCAGGCCGGTGATCAACACCGTGGAATCGAAGAGGCCACCCGCGCGCAGGCCCGCGATCAGCCCGAATCCGATGCCCAGCACCGCCTCGACCGCGAGCGCGATCAACGACAACCGCAGGGTGACCGGAAACGCATGTGCGAGAACGTCGCTGACAGATAGCCCGGAATAGGCGCGGCCCAGGTCGCCATGCAGAACGCCGCCGAGGTAGTGCAGATACTGCACGATGAACGGGTCGTCGAGTTGATAGCGGGCCCGCAGCTGCGCGGCGACCGCCGGCGTCAGCGGGCGATCGCCGGCGATCGCGGCCAACGGGTCGCCGGGCAGCAGGAAGACCATGCCGTAGATCAGCAACGTGGCGCCCAGGAACACGGGCACTATGACGGCGATCCGGCGCGCGATATACCAACCCATCTCAAGCCTTCACGATGTTCTCGTAGTCGGGCAGCCCGTTCCAGGTGACCGTGACGTTGCTGACCTCAGCCGACCATCCGAGGACACTGATGTAGTTCCACAGCGGAACAACGGGCATGTCGTGGAACAGGATTCGCTGGGCGTCGTTGGCCAGCCTGGTGGCCTGCGCAATGTCGGCCGCGGCTTCGGCGGTCGCCAGCGCGGCGTCGAACTCCCGGCTGGAGTAGCCGACGTCGTTGGATCCCGCGCCGGTGGCGAAAAGGGGCGCGAGGAATTCGATCATCGACGGGTAGTCCCCCTGCCATCCGGCGCGGAAGGCGGTGGCGATGCTGCGGTTGGTGATCTGGGTGCGAAAGCCCGCGAAGGTGGGCTGCGGCGCTCCGGCCGCGTCGATGCCCAGCACGTTCTTGATGCTGTTGGCCACCGCGTCCACCCAGTCCTGGTGTCCCGCATCGGCGTTGTAGGCGATCGCGTAGCGTCCGCTCCACGCCGAGATCGCATCGGCTTGCGCCCAGAGCTGCCGCGCTCGCCCGGGATTGAAGTCCAACGCGTCGTTACCGGCGATGTTCGGGTCGAAACCCGGGAGCGATCGGGCGGTGAAATCGCGTGCGGGACTGCGGGTGTCGACGAAGATCTGCCGCGAGATCTGCGCCCGGTTGATGGCGGCCGATAGCGCCAGACGGCGCAGCCGTCCTTCCTCACCGCCGAAGTGCGGTAGCCGCAACGGGGTGTCCAGGCTCAGGTTTATCGCGGCCGGACCGCTGGTGACCTTGTCGCCGAGGTCGCGCTTGTAGACCGGAAGGGCGCTGGGCGGGATGGTGTCCAGCACGTCGAGGTTGCCCGACAGCAGGTCGGCGTAGGCGGTGTCCAGGTTGGCGTAGAACTCGAACCTCAAGCCCTTGTTGTGTGGTCGGCGGTTGCCGCGATATCCGGGGTTGGGCCGCAAGTCGATTCGGACGTTGTGCTCCCACGCCGGCCCGTCGGGGCCCTCGGCGAGCTGGTACGGCCCGTTGCCGATCGGGTGCTGCCCGAACGCGCTCCTGTCCCGAAAGGCGGCCCGCGGCAGCGGATAGAAGGCGCTGTGTCCCAACCGCATCCTGAAGTCGATGGTCGGCGCCTTGAGCCGGACGGTGAACTCCAGGTCGTTGATCACCCGCAGCCCCGACATCGTGGTGGCGGTCGGCTTGCCGTCGCCGGTGAGGCCGGCGACCGCGTCGAATCCGTCGATCGGGCTGAAGAAGCTTTGCTGCAGTTGGCCATTGGTGCTCAGCGCCCCATAGTTCCAGGCGTCGACGAACGAATGGGCCGTCACCGGCGATCCGTCGGTGAACGTCCAGCCGGGTTTGAGGACGACGCGGTAGTTGACGTTGTCGGTGGTGTCGATCGACTGGGCGACCTCGGGCGACGGATGGCCGGTGGCATCGTAGGACATCAGCCCGGCGAAGAGCCGGTCGAGGATTCGCCCGCCTTGGCTGTCATTGGTGCCGGTGGGGATCAGCGGGTTGGGCGGTTCGCCGCCGTTGACCACCACCAGATCCGGGCTCAGCACACCGCCGCCGCATCCGGCAAGCGAAGCGACCACGAGCATCGCGGCGACGACCGGGGCCAGCAAGGCCGGCGGGGTCCGCATCGCACGCATGACACCCGACCCTAGGGCCTGAAGTCGTGCGGGCGGTGAAGTGCCGTGGCCGCGTCTGCGACCTAGAATCCTCGGGTGG
Organism: Mycobacterium sp. 5-140-3-2; assembly: GCF_035666375.1. Taxonomy (NCBI): domain Bacteria; kingdom Bacillati; phylum Actinomycetota; class Actinomycetes; order Mycobacteriales; family Mycobacteriaceae; genus Mycobacterium; species Mycobacterium sp. 5-140-3-2. Next base: position 410,226 of record NZ_CP142025.1, on the reverse strand, counting down.
TCGTCGCGTACCTGGCCCTCGACGAATCCCCCGCCGTGCTGGTCGGCCGGCTGATGTTCTTGCTCGGGCTTCCCGCGACGGGCTTGACGCTTCTCATCATCGGACTTGGGCGGCGCTCCCGCGCCCGTCGGCAGACCCCGCAGCTCCCGCCGCCCTATCACCCCGGCTATCCCTATCCGCCGCCCCCGCCCGGATATCCGGGCCCGTACCCGACCCCGCCGCCGTATCCGGGCTACCCGCCACGGCCGGCGGCGGGGAAGTCGGGCACCGCGCCGATCGCCGTCGGCGCCGTCCTGCTGGCGCTGAGCGGCCTGGCCATTCTGGGGAAAATCGCCCGGTTCGCGTCGCACGACGACCGGCGGGGATCGCACACCATCGGCCAGGCATCAACGTCGGGCTCGGCCGCGGTGCCCAAGATCGGCCAGTGCTTCTCGGAGTTCGAGGTGCGCATGGGTTCGTTGAAGTCACCGTCTGACTGCGCCAACCCCGTGGCGACGTTCGAGCTCGCCGCCGGCGAGGGACCGACGGCGACCTGCCCGGACGGCAAGCGCGATGGCTCCGTCTATTCACGCCTCACCAACAACGCCCACACGTTGTGTTTCATCGCCAACCTCATCGAAGGGCACTGTTACCTGCAGACGGATCCCACCACGACGGCCACCTGGACGCCGGCCGACTGTGACAACCCGCGCTTAGCCACGTTCAAGGTTTTCAAGCGCATCGACGGCAGCGTGGACGAAACCCAGTGCCCTGCAGGGACTAAGGCGAATTCCTACCCCAGCCCCGCGCGGGTCTACTGCCTGGCCAGGGCCGGCTGAGTCGCTCAGACCGCGGTGACGGGATGCACCTGCAACTCGCAGGCCTCGATGGTGGCCGACACCGTCACGACGTTGGTGGTGCCGGGCGGATTGACGAGCAGGTCCGTGTAGGTGGGGCACGGCTTTCCCTCGCCGTCGACGGCGATGCCCTCGACGATCGCCTGGCCCTGGGTCGAGATGGACAGGATGACGGCGGGCGCGACGTTGACGCCGGCCGGCAGGCCGCCCAGATATCCGCGCGGGGTGGGCCGGGCGTGCACCAATGGGCCGCCGGCGCCGGAGTCGACCCCGGCGTATCCGGCGATGGTGCAGGGCTCCGCGCCGCCGGCGAGGGTGAAGATCAGGGTCACCGCGCGGTGCCCCACCGCACCCTCCGTCGGGGAGGCGGATACGGCGATCTGGTCCGACCAGCACGGTGTCGGCGCGTCGACGGTGTCGGCCGGCATGGCCGACGCGGGCCACCCCAGCACTGTGGCGGCGGCGTAAGTCGTTGCGGCCGCGGCAAAGCTGGGGGCTAGTCGGCGGATGCTCCGCCCATGACCCGGCACACGGTGATTATCCGCCCCGAGGGCACCCTTTGACCCCGGATTCGGCCGCGCAATTCCCGCTCGCACAGCTACGCCGCAGACGGCCGGGCCGCACACCGCTAGCCCTGATTGCCCGGCTCCTCACTCGCGCCATGCGGCGCTCGCCGTCGCCCGGCTAGGCCCGATTGCCCGGCTCCTCACTCGCGCCATGCGGCGCTCGCCGTCGCCGGGCTAGGCTCGCCACCGAACGGCGCAGCCTCGACACAGGAGAGAAGCCAGTGACCGCCACCAACTCTGCGGGCCCCTCGTCGTATCCCCCGTCGGCGCGATTCGCCGAACAAGCCAATGCGGGCGAGGAGCTGTACCGCGACGCCGAGCGGGACCGGCTGGCCTTTTGGGCCGAGCAGGCCAACCGGTTGTCCTGGGCGACGCCGTTCACCGAGGTGCTGGACTGGTCTGACGCGCCGTTCGCCAAATGGTTCGGCGACGGCAAGCTCAACGTCGCATACAACTGCGTGGACCGCCACGTGGAGGCGGGCCACGGGGATCGGGTCGCAATCCATTGGGAGGGCGAGCCCGTCGGTGACCACCGCAGCCTGACCTACTCGCAGCTGCAAACCGAGGTCTGCAAGGCCGCCAACGCGCTGACCGATCTCGGCCTGGTGGCCGGTGACCGCGTCGCCATCTACCTGCCGCTGATCCCGGAGGCCGTGATCGCGATGCTGGCCTGCGCGCGCCTCGGCATCATGCACAGCGTGGTGTTCGCCGGCTTCACCGCCAAAGCGCTGCAGGCCCGCATCGCCGACGCCGATGCCAAGCTGCTGATCACCAGCGACGGGCAGTTCCGCCGCGGCAAGCCCGCGCCCCTCAAGGACGCCGCCGACGAGGCGGTCTCGGACCCGGACAGCCCCATCGAGCACGTTGTTGTGGTGCGGCGCACCGGAATTGACGTGTCCTGGAACGACGACCGCGATCTGTGGTGGCACGACGTCGTCGACGCAGCCTCCCCCGAACACACCCCGCAACCGTTCGACGCCGAACAACCGTTGTTCCTGCTGTACACCTCGGGAACCACCGGCAAGCCCAAGGGCATCGTGCACACCAGCGGCGGCTACCTGACCCACGCCGCCTACACGCACCACTACGTCTTCGACATCAAGGCCGACAGCGACGTGTTCTGGTGCACCGCCGACATCGGCTGGGTCACCGGACACACCTACGGCGTCTACGGCCCGCTGGCCAACGGCGTCACCGAGGTTCTCTACGAAGGCACACCCGACAGCCCGTCGCAGCACCGGCATTTCGAGATCATCGAAAAATACGGCGTGACAATCTATTACACCGCGCCCACGCTGATCCGCACGTTCATGAAGTGGGGCCGCGAGATTCCCGACGCCCACGACCTGACCAGCCTGCGGCTGCTGGGATCGGTCGGCGAGCCGATCAACCCCGAAGCATGGCGCTGGTACCGCAAGGTGATCGGCGCCGACAGCCTTCCGATCGTCGACACCTGGTGGCAGACCGAGACCGGCGCCACGATGATCTCCCCGTTGCCCGGAATCGCTGCGGCCAAACCGGGTTCGGCGATGCGGCCGCTGCCGGGTGTCTCGGCGAAGATCGTCGACGACCACGGCGAGGAGCTGCCCCCACCGGGCGAGGACAAGGGCGAGCACGTCACCGGCTACCTGGTGCTGGACCAGCCGTGGCCGTCGATGCTGCGCGGCATTTGGGGCGATCCGCAACGTTATGTCGAGACCTACTGGTCCCGATTCGCCGAGCAAGGCTGGTATTTCGCCGGTGACAGCGCCTATTACGACACCGAGGGCGACATCTGGGTGGTCGGCCGCATCGACGACGTGATGAACGTGTCGGGGCATCGGCTCTCCACGGCCGAGGTGGAGTCGGCGCTGGTCGGCCACGCCGCGGTGGCCGAGGCGGCGGTGGTCGGCGCGACCGACGAGACGACAGGCCAGGCCATCTGCGCGTTCGTCGTCTTGTGCGCGGATTTCGAGGTGCATGACGGGATCGTCGACGACCTGCGCGTCGAGGTGGCCCGGGAGATCTCCCCCATCGCCCGCCCGCGCGAGGTGCACGTGGTGCCCGAGCTACCCAAGACCCGCAGCGGCAAGATCATGCGCAGGCTGTTGCGGGACATCGCCGAAAACCGCGAATTGGGCGACACGTCAACGCTGCTCGATCCCGGCGTGTTCGACGCGATCAGGGCGGCGAAGTAGCCGGTGACGATCAGGCCGGCAGCGGGCTGAACCCCGCACCGGGGCGGTGCTTGGCGTTGATGTCGCCCAGGATCGCGTTGAAGGACTGGACCACCGCCGGGGTGTGCAACGGGATGTACTTGACGATGCACGTCGGCAAGTTGTCGCTGAACGCGCCGTGGATCATCCCGACCAGTTCGTTGTTGACGGTCACCGGCGCGCCGGAATCGCCGGGCTGGCCGCAGACCTGCATCACGATGGTGCCCGGCGTCTGGCCCGCCCCCCAGGTGACGCCGCACGAATTGCCGGTGGTGCGGCCCTGTTTGCAGGCGATCTCACCGAAGGCCGGGTCCGGACCGATGCCGCTGATCAAAAAGCCGTTGAAGTTCGCCACCGGGGTCACCTTGGCCGGATCGAACTTGATCACCGCGTAGTCGAGGTTGTCGTTGCCGGCGACCATGGTGCCCAAGACGCCCGCGTTTTCCGCGCCCTCGGCGGCGACCTGAGCGCCCGGACCCCCGCAGTGCGCGGAGGTGAAACCGATGAGCTCACCCGCGGCGTCCCCGCCGATGGTGGTCAGCGTGCACATGGTGTCGCCGTTGACAACGATGCCCGCGCCGCCCCCCAGCGGGATCCTGACATCAGCGGCGGCGGCGTGGGCATGTGAACCGAGCACGGCCACCAGCAGGGAAACCATCGCCACCAAGAAGCACCGGTGCGCCCTCCGCACAGCCTCACTCCCATCGGTCGGCCGGACATCGCGACCGGCGTGGACGAGTGTAATCGGCCGGGCAGCCAGGTTCGCTCCTGCCGCGCGTCTGTGCGGACCGCGTTCTGGCCGAACCCAACTGGCCACCGGGCGGTCACGGGGTTCGGCCGGCCTCGTCTGCCTTCTCCTGTCCAGGCGCCACATGGCAACATAAACCGCGACGACAGCGAGCCTGGCGACGACGAAAGAGGACGGTCTGTGAGCAAAGCCGATGGCAAGAACGGCGTGCCCAGCACGCTGACCACGATCCCGTTGACCGACCCGCACGCCAAGCCCGCCGAGTCGTCGATCGGCGACCTGATCAAGGACGCGACGACCCAGGTCTCCACGCTGGTGCGCGCCGAAGTCGAACTGGCCCGCGCCGAAATTACCCGCGACGTCAAAAAGGGCCTCACCGGTAGCGTCTTCTTCATCGCCGCGCTGGTGGTGCTGTTTTACTCCACCTTCTTTTTCTTCTTCTTCGTCGCCGAACTGCTCGACACCTGGCTGTGGCGCTGGGTGGCGTATCTGATCGTCTTCGGGATCATGGTGGTGGTCGGCGCCGTGCTGGCCCTGCTGGGCTTCCTCAAGGTCCGCCGGATTCGGGGGCCGCGCGAGACGATCGAATCGGTCAAGGAGACCCGCACCGCGCTCACCCCGGGCCATGACAAGCAACTCACCGGGAGCCACGGCAGGCACGCGAAGCGCGACGCCGCCGGCGATCCCTCGGGTGGGTAGATGCCGCCGCCCGATCCGTCGGTAACCCGCATCGACGGGCCGTGGCGCCACCTGGATGTGCACGCCAACGGCATCCGCTTTCACGTCGTCGAGGCTGTCAGCGCCCGCGACGCCGGTGGACTGCCGCCGACGGCGCGGCCGTTGGTGATGCTCTTGCACGGATTCGGCTCGTTCTGGTGGTCCTGGCGTCATCAGCTGCGCGGCCTGACCGGCGCCCGCGTGGTGGCCGTCGACCTGCGCGGCTACGGCGGCAGCGACAAGCCGCCCCGTGGCTACGACGGGTGGACGCTGGCCGGGGACACGGCCGGGCTCATCCGGGCGCTGGGGCACTCCTCGGCGACGTTGGTGGGCCACGCCGACGGCGGATTGGCCTGCTGGGCCACCGCGCTGCTGCATTCGCGGCTGGTGTCGGCCATCGCGCTGATCAGCTCGCCGCACCCGGCGGCATTGCGGCGCTCCACGTTGACGCGCCGCGACCAGGGTTATGCGCTGTTGCAGACCCTGCTCCCCTACCAGGTGCCGTTGTGGCCCGAGCGCCTGCTGACCCGCGACGACGCGGCCGAGATCGAACGCCTGGTCCGAAGCCGCAGCTGCGCGAAATGGCTTGCATCCGAGGACTTTTCCGAGACCATCGGCCACCTGCGGACGGTGATACAGATCCCGGGCGCCGCGCACTGCGCGCTGGAATACCAGCGCTGGGCGGCGCGCAGCCAGCTGCGCGACGAAGGCAGGCGGTTCATGAAATCGATGTGCCAGCGGCTCAGTGTGCCGCTGTTGCACCTACGCGGTGAGGCGGATCCCTATGTGCTGGCCGACCCGGTCGATCGGACGCGACGTTACGCGCCGCAGGGGCGCTATGTATCCATCGCGGGCGCAGGGCATTTCAGCCACGAAGAGGCCCCCGAGGAAGTCAACAGGCACCTGATGAGGTTCCTCGAACAGGTGCACGGCTCCCGGGCCGGCATCAACTGACGCAGGACCCGGTGCCCACCGTCTGCGTGTCACCGATTTTGGCGAGCTGACCGGCCACCTCATCGGCGGTCAGCACAAAGCCGGTGTCGGGGTCGTCGACGGCCGCGCCGAACACCACCCCGAGCACGTGGCCGTCGAGGTCGATCAACGGTCCGCCCGAATTGCCTTGCTCCACACCGGCTCTGATCGTGTAGACGTCGCGGGTGACCGGCGCCGGGTCCCGGTAGATGTCGGGCCCGCTCAACTTGATCAGCTCCCGGATCCTGGCCGGGGTCGCGGTGAAGTTGCCCCCGCCCGGATAACCCAGCACGACGACGCTGGCACCCGTCTTCGCCTCGGTCTGCGCGAACGGCAACGGTGGCGGCGGCAGGTTGGGAACCGCCAGGATCGCGACGTCGACCGACGGATCGTAGGACACCACGGTGGCGTCGAGGGGATTGCCGCTGGCGTAGATCTGAACGCTGTTGGAGCCGGCCACCACGTGCGCATTGGTCATCACCCGGTCGGGCGCGATCACGAATCCGCTGCCCTCCAACACCTTCTGGCAGCTGGGGGCCAGGCTGCGCACCTTGACCACGCTCGGAGCGGTGGCCTGCACCACCGGGTTGCGGGCCAGCTCGGGGTCGGGCGAGGCGACCGGGATGACCGGAGTGCGGCTGAACGGCTCCAACACCGCGGGCAACCCGGAGGTGTTCAGCAGCGCGGACAGCCGCTTGGGCACCGTCTTGAGCCACGGCGGCGCTACCTCGTTGACCTGAGCCAACACTCGCGAACCCCGGACCGCTGCGGCCAGCTCGGGCTGGTCCTTCGACTGGGTCAGCGGCGTCGCCAACAGCCACGCGGCCGTCAGCACCACGACGAGCTGCACCCCAACGCCGATCACCGAGTCGAGGGTTCGGATCGAGCGGCTGCGGATCGCGCCCCGGACGGCGCGTCCCAACACCACGCCGGCGACCTCGCCGATGACGACCAGCGCGAGGATCAAGAACAGTGCCGCAAACAATTTCGCGCGCGGCGCGGCGATGTGGCTGACGAGGTGGGGCGCCAGCAACACCCCCGCGATGGCACCGAGCAACACCCCCACGAACGACAGCAGCGACCCCAACGCCCCGGACCGCCAGCCCGAGACCGCCGCGATGAAGGCGACCGCCAGCACGGCGATATCCAACCACTGCGACGGGGTCATCGAATTCATGTTCATCGGCGGGGCTCACCCCGGTCACCGACCAGCGCCATCGCCGCGTCCAACTCCCGCTCGTCGGCGGTGTCCCATGGCTGCGCCCAGCCGGCGACGTCGAGCAGTGCGGAGATCACCTGGCCAGTGAATCCCCAGACCAGCATCTCGTTCAGCAGAAACGCCGGGCCGGCCCATCGGCGGCCGAGGTCGCCGCGGTACACCATCAACCGGTTTTCCGGATTGATGAAGGCGCGCACCGGAACTCGCGCGACGATCGCCGTCTCGGCCTCGTTGACGACGGCCACCGAACCGGGGTCCGGCGAGTACGCCAACACCGGCACGACGTGAAACTGCGAGGGCGCGATGAACATCCGCTCCATGGTGGCCAGGGGATGAAGCCTGCTGACGTCAATTCCGGTTTCCTCATGGGCCTCGCGCAGGGCGGTGGCCACGGGGCCGTCGTCGGTGGGATCGGCGGCGCCGCCGGGGAATGCCGCCTGGCCGGCGTGGTGGCGCAAGGTCGACGCCCGCACGGTGAGCAACAGGTCGGCGTCGTCGGGCGGGCCGCCACCGGGCGGGCCGGATTGCGGGCCGGAGAACAACACCAGGACCGCGGCGTCGCGGGCGGCTCCGCGCAGGGTGGTGACCGCCGACGCGGCCTTGGTGGTGATCATCGCCAGCACGTCGGCCGGCAGGCGGCGCCGGGCCGCGTCGGGGACGTCGTCGACGTGGTCGACCAGCGGACGCAGCCAGGACGGGCAGGCGTCAGGTGTCAGCGGAACGGTCCCGCGCGCGGGGGCGGGGTCCCCATTCCGCAGGGGCGAACCCCCAGCACTCACGGCCCCTCCAGTCGGTTCAATTTTTCCGCTTATCCCCTGTCGGTTCCGATCGCCGCGGCGATCTCGTCGGCAGTGGTGAAAGCGCGCGGCAGCGTCTGCGCAACGCTACCGTCCGGCCGCAGGACCACCGTCGCGGGCATCACATTTACCACCCGCAGCGCGGCCGCGACCCGGCGCCGGCCGTCCTGCAGGGTCGGCAGCCGAACGCCGAGCTCGGCCAGCCGCAGCAACGCGGCGGTCTCGTTCTCGTCTTGATGCACCGTCACCACCGTCACGTCCGAACCGACCCGTCGTTGATACTCGGCCATCGCGGGCAGTTCGGCGGCGCACGGCGCGCACCAATATGCCCACAAGTTGAGGACCACCCGGCGCCCGGCGACCGCGCGCGCGACGTCGACAACCGAACCGTCGGCGGCGCATTCGGCGGTCACGCCGCGCAGCGCCTCGGGACCGGGACCGCTTGCGGCGGCAGGACAGGGCGCCAGGCCGGCGCGTTGCCGCGGACCCGCCAGCGCGGCGGGGGTGTCGGCGTCGCGGTGTTCCCGGTTCGCCGCCGCACGATCGGTCGCCGGCGTCCCCGGCGTGGCGGAGTTGTCGCGCAGCTGGGCCACCAGCGCCGCGATCAGCGCCACCACCACCGCCAGAATCGCGATGGTCCAGCGGGTCGTCCGGCTCAACGTCTCCTGCCCCGGGTGCTTAGAGCCCGGCCAGCGCCAGCAGGTGCTCGGTTTCCGGGCCCTTCACCAGCGGCGCGGCCAGCGGCGCCTCGGTGGGACCCAGCCCGAAGGAGGGGCAATCCTTGGCGATCAGGCAGACGCCGCATGCGGGTTTGCGCGCGTGGCACACCCGGCGGCCGTGGAAGATCACCCGGTGGCTCAGCATCGTCCACTCGCTGCGCTCGATGAGCTCGCCGACCGAGTGCTCGATTTTGACCGGGTCCTTGTCCGTGGTCCAGCGCCACCGGTGCACGAGCCGCGCGAAGTGGGTGTCGACGGTGATGCCGGGGATCCCGAAGGCGTTGCCCAGGATGACGTTGGCGGTCTTGCGGCCCACGCCGGGCAGGGTGACCAGTTCGGCCATCGTCGGCGGCACCTCGCCGTCGAACCGTTCGACCAGGGCCTGCCCCAGCCCGATCAGCGAGGACGCCTTATTGCGGAAGAACCCGGTCGGGCGGATCAGGTTTTCCAGTTCGGCGCGGTCGGCTTGGGCGTAATCCAGCGCCGACGGATACCGCTTGAACAGCGCCGGCGTCGTCAGATTGACCCGCTTGTCGGTGCTCTGCGCGGACAGGATGGTGGCGACGGTCAGTTCCAGCGGCGTGGTGAAGTCAAGCTCGCAGTGCGCATCGGGAAACGCTTGTGCCAGCGCACGATTCATCCGCCGCGCCCGCCGCACCAGGGCCACTCGGGATTCCTGCGACCAGCGCCCCGCGTCGACGCCATCGGGCTGGGCCGGCGTCGACTTCGAACGCCCGGACGACTTTGCCACTGTCACCTACGACAGAGTACTGATTTCGTGATCTCGCCGAGACCTCGTGTTGATGCAAGGCCATGTTTACTCTTCGTGTGTCATGGTTGCTGGTGGCCGGGGTTCCGGTGCTGCTGATGCTCGCGGCGCTGGGTCTGGGGCGGCTCGAATCCGAGCTCACCCGTGCCCCCCTGGCGGTGGCCGATGTCGACGAGTTTCTCGAGCGCGCGGGCGGTGTCGACATGCGGACGCTGGCCTCCGAGGGCATGCCCGAGGCGCTCGAATACCTGCATCGACGCGAGGCAAGGCAGCTGCCCGGCCCCGCGTTGACGGCGCGCAACGACGGGCCGCGCCACGCCGCGCCGTCATTCGCCGTCGGCTTCGTCGACCGCGACGAGATGACTCTGCCGACGCGAATCCACGGCCATTCGCACGTCAATCCGCAATTTAGGGCACCTCGACACGCCAATCGTGTGTAGCGTTGGCACGTTAGACACAATGGCGTTCCTCTAGACTCGTCACGCGAGCAAGGGATCAGCCTGCCCGTATACATTAATTTTCTGGGAAAGTTGAAGAGGCAACGTGGACGAGATCCTGGCAAGGGCAGGAATCTTCCAAGGGGTTGAGCCCGGCGCGGTCACGGCGCTGACCAAGCAGCTGCAACCCGTCGACTTCCCCCGCGGACACACAGTCTTCGCTGAGGGGGAACCGGGGGATCGGCTCTACATCATCGTCGCGGGGAAGGTGAAGATCGGTCGCCGCTCGCCCGATGGACGCGAGAACCTGCTGACGATCATGGGCCCGTCGGACATGTTCGGCGAATTGTCGATCTTCGACCCGGGTCCGCGGACTTCCAGCGCCACCACCATCACCGAGGTGCGTGCGGTGTCGATGGACCGCGACGCGCTGCGGGCGTGGATCGCCGATCGCCCCGAGATCGCCGAGCAGTTGTTGCGGGTGCTGGCCCGACGGCTGCGCCGCACCAACAACAACCTGGCCGACCTCATCTTCACCGACGTGCCCGGCCGGGTGGCCAAGCAGCTGCTGCAGCTCGCCCAGCGTTTCGGCACCCAGGAAGGTGGCGCCATGCGGGTCACCCACGACCTGACGCAGGAGGAGATCGCCCAGCTGGTGGGGGCTTCCCGCGAGACGGTGAACAAGGCGCTGGCCGACTTCGCCCACCGCGGCTGGATCCGCCTCGAGGGCAAGAGCGTGCTGATCTCCGACTCCGAGAGGCTCGCGCGCCGAGCGAGGTAAGCGCGCGCGAAGCGCGGGCGCAACCGAGCGAGAATCCCACCCCGAGCGAGGTAAGCGCGCGCGAAGCGCGCGCGCAATCCTGGTCTGCGAGCGCTTCGTGGCTGCAATTTGCGGCGCTCAATTTCGCAATGGCGTTACGCTCGCGAACGCTCGCCGGGGCGACTCCGCGCTAGCCGCGCAGGTGGTTCAGCTGCACCTGCACCGACCATTCGGCGGCATCCCACAGCTTCTCGTCGACGTCGACGTAGACGTGCTCGACGATCTGGCGGGCCCCCGCGTCCTCGCCGAGCTCGCGCAGCGCGGATCGCACCTGCTCCAGCCGCTCATGCCGGTGCGCAATGTATCCGCGCGCGACGGCCTCCAGGTCGGACAGCTCCGGCCCGTGCCCGGGCAGCACGGCGCGGCGGCCCAGCCCCCGCAACCGGTGCAGCGATTCCAAATAGTCGGTGAGACTGCCGTCTTCGGAGTCCATCACCGTGGTGCCGCGGCCCAGGATCGTATCGGCGGTCAGCACGGCATCGTCGAGGACGAAGGACAGCGAATCGGCGGTGTGGCCGGGGGTGGCCATGACCTTGATCCTGAGTCCGGCCGCATCGATGACCTCGCCGTCGACCAGCTCGCCGCCCAGCCCACGCAGAAAGCCACTGCCCGCCGACCGGACCGTCGCGCCGGTGCGCTCGACGAGCTTGTCGATGCCGTCGGTGTGGTCGCCGTGCCGGTGGCTGATCAGCACCAAACCGATGCGCCCCAGCGCGGCGACCCGCGCGATGTGCTCGTCGTCGTCGGGGCCGGGATCCACGATGACCAGCTCGTCGCTCCGCGGCCCGCGCAGCACCCAGGTGTTGGTGCCCTCCAGCGTCATCAGGCCCGGGTTGTCGGCCAACAGGACCGAGACCGTGTCGGTGACCGCCCGCAACCTGCCGTATGCGGGGTGAGTCGGCGGCTCGGCAACCTCGGTCACGACCGTCAGCCGACCTCGACGATCAGCTCCACTTCCACCGGCGCGTCCAGTGGCAGCTCGGAGACGCCGACCGCCGAGCGCGCGTGCGCGCCCCGGTCGCCGAAGACCTCGCCGAGCAGGTCGGAGGCGCCGTTGATGACGCTGGGCTGGCCGTTGAACCCGGGAGCCGATGCGACGAAGCCGACCACCTTCACCACTCGGGTCACCGAGTCGATGCCCACCAGGGAATCGACCGCCGCCAACGCGTTGAGCGCGCAGATCCGCGCCAGCGCCTTGCCCTCGTCCGGGGTGACCTCCGCGCCGAGCTTGCCGGTGCCCGCCAGCTTCCCGGCCCGCATCGGCAGCTGGCCGGCGGTGTAGACCAGGTCGCCCGTGCGCACCGCCGGCACATAAGAGGCCAGGGGCGCGACCACCTCCGGCAGCGCGAGATCGAGCTCGGCCAGTCGGGCCTTCCAGGAAGGCTGGGCGCTCATCTCTACTTGGGGCGCTTGAGGTAGGCGACGTGCTGTTCGCCGGTCGGGCCGTTCAGCACGGACACCAGCTCCCAGCCGTCGGCGCCCCACTGGTCGAGGATCTGTTTGGTGGCGTGCGTCAGCAACGGGACGGTGACGTACTCCCAGGCGGTCGGTTGGCTCATGCGGCGAGCTTATCGGTCGGAGGTGAACCGCTCCGGCCAGCCCGGCCGGGCTAGCATGCGAAGGTGGCAACCACTTCGAGCGGCGGCAGCGCCGTCGGCTGGCCGGCGCGCCTGACCAAGGCCCGCTTGCATTTTGTGACCGGCAAAGGCGGTACCGGCAAGTCGACGATCGCGGCGGCGCTGGCGCTCACGCTGGCGGCCGGCGGCCGCAAAGTCCTCCTCGTGGAAGTCGAGGGCCGCCAAGGGATTGCGCAACTCTTCGACGTCCCACCCCTGCCCTATCAGGAGGTGAAGATCGCGACCGCCGAACGCGGCGGCCAGGTCAACGCCCTGGCGATCGACATCGAGGCCGCATTCCTGGAATACCTCGACATGTTCTACAACTTGGGCATCGCCGGCCGCGCGATGCGCCGCATCGGTGCGATCGAGTTCGCGACGACCATCGCGCCCGGCCTGCGCGACGTGCTGCTCACCGGGAAGATCAAAGAGACGGTGATCCGCGTCGACAAGAACCGGCTCCCGGTGTATGACGCGATCGTCGTCGACGCGCCCCCGACGGGACGGATCGCGCGGTTTCTCGATGTCACCAAGGCCGTCTCCGATCTGGCCAAGGGCGGCCCCGTGCACTCGCAGGCCGACGGCGTCGTGAAGCTGCTGCACTCCGAGCAGACCGCCATTCACCTGGTCACCCTGCTGGAGGCGCTGCCCGTCCAGGAAACGCTCGAGGCCATCGAGGAGCTCGCCGACATGCAGCTGCCGATCGGCAGCGTGATCGTCAACCGCAACATCCCCTCCTACCTGCAACCGGCCGATCTGGCGAAGGCCGCCGAGGGGGACGTCGACGCCGACTCGGTGCGGGCCGGGCTGGAAAAGTCCGGAATCACGTTGAACGACAACGACTTCGCCGGCCTGTTGACCGAGACCATCGAGCACGCGACCGTGATCGCCACCCGCTCCGAGATCGCGCAACAGCTCGACGCGCTGAAAGTCCCGCGGCTACAACTTCCGGCGATCTCCGACGGGGTCGATTTGGGCAGCCTTTACGAACTGTCGGAATCGCTTGCACAGCAAGGAGTTCGATGAGCACCACGCCGAAACCGCTTGATATGGCCGCTATCCTGGCCGACACGTCGAACCGGGTGGTGGTGTGCTGCGGCGCGGGCGGCGTGGGCAAGACGACCACCGCGGCCGCGATCGCCCTGCGCGCCGCCGAATACGGCCGCAACGTCTGCGTCTTGACGATCGATCCGGCCAAGCGGCTGGCCCAGGCGCTGGGGGTCAACGACCTCGGCAACACGCCGCAGCGCGTCCCGCTGGCGGCGGAGGTTGAAGGCGAGCTGCACGCGATGATGCTCGACATGCGTCGCACCTTCGACGAAATGGTGGTCCAATACTCCGGACCCGGTCGCGCACAAGCGATTCTGGACAACCAGTTCTATCAGACCGTCGCCAGTTCGCTTGCGGGCACGCAGGAATACATGGCGATGGAGAAGCTGGGCCAGCTGCTGGCCGAGGATCGCTGGGACCTGGTGGTCGTCGACACCCCGCCGTCGCGCAACGCGCTGGACTTCCTGGACGCGCCGAAGCGGCTGGGCAGCTTCATGGACAGCCGGTTGTGGCGGCTGCTGCTGGCGCCGGGCCGCGGCATCGGCCGGTTGGTCACCGGCGCAATGGGTTTGGCCATGAAGGCAATGTCGACCATCCTGGGCTCACAGATGCTCGGCGACGCCGCCGCGTTCGTGCAATCGCTGGACGCCACCTTCGGCGGCTTCCGGGAAAAGGCGGACCGCACGTACGCGCTGCTGAAAAGGCGTGGCACGCAATTCGTCGTGGTGTCGGCGGCCGAGCCCGACGCGTTGCGCGAGGCGTCCTTCTTCGTCGACCGGCTGTCGCAGGAAGGCATGCCGCTCGCCGGGCTGGTCTTGAACCGCACGCATCCGACGTTGTGCTCGCTACCGGCCGAGCGGGCGATCGACGCCACCGAGATGCTGGAGCACGACACCGATTCCGAAGCCGCGTCGCTGGCCGCGGCCGTGCTGCGGATTCATGCCGACCGCGCGCAGACCGCCAAGCGGGAAGTCAGATTGCTCTCCCGATTCACCGGAGCCAATCCGCACGTGCCGGTCATCGGCGTTCCTTCGCTGCCGTTTGACGTGTCGGATCTGGAAGCGCTGCGGGCCCTCGCCGACCAGATCACGTCGGTCGCCTAGGGCCCCACTCGGTCAGCCCGCGGTGCGGCTTCTGCTCTTGTCGAAGAAGTCCGCCCAGGACACCACCTCGGGGTGCTGCTTGAGCAGCGCGCGGCGTTGCCGCTCGGTCATGCCGCCCCACACCCCGAACTCGACCTTGTTGTCCAGCGCGTCTGCCGCGCATTCCTGCATCACCGGGCAGTGCCGGCAGATCACTGCCGCCTTGCGCTGGGCCGCGCCACGGACAAACAGTTCGTCGGGATCGGTCGTGCGGCAGAGCGCCTTCGAGACCCAAGCGATCCGTTCTTCAGCATCGACGCTGCGGAGTACACCTTGTGCGGCTGCGATGTTTGTCCTACGCGCCGCCGGCCGTATTGGTGACACGAATCGTTCCCTTTCCCTACCGGCCGCCCGTCACGGCCGCCCTCCTTGGGTGCAGATCCAACCCTGCGATCTACGCCTCACCATGTACATCGGTGTTACCTGAATCTCACCGTGTGTCTAAGTTAGGTGGTCAGGTGCCAATTGCGCAACAGTCCGATAACGCTTTTTTTGGGACGAGCGTGCCGTCTCGTCCAAAAAATCCGGCGGGAAAGTGATCTTGCACACTGGGCTACCCGTCTGACCTGTGACGCAATCGCAAATTCTGGGTGCGCACCCGAGGGGCCCGGGCGCCGAAATTTTTGGGCGAAGTTGCAGCGTGGCGGCGTGACTGGGGGCCGCTACTGTAGTAGCCATGTCAGACCGCCCCCCGGCCGCGCTCACGATCTTGAAGCTCGCGGGGTTCTGTTTGTTGGCCAGCGTCGTCGCCACCGCACTCCTGTTTCCCGTCGCCGGCGGCATAGGGCTGGTGTCCAATCGGGCCTCCGAAGTGGTCGCCAACGGCTCCGCGCAGCTGCTCGAGGGCGAGGTGCCGGCGGTGACGACGATGGTCGACGCCAAGGGCAACACCATCGCGTGGCTGTATTCGCAGCGCCGGTTCGAGGTGCCCAGCGACAAGATCGCCAACACGATGAAGCTGGCGATCGTCTCCATCGAGGACAAGCGGTTCGCCGACCACAACGGGGTGGACTGGAAGGGCACCCTGACCGGGCTGGCGGGCTACGCGCGCGGTGACGTGGACACGCGCGGCGGGTCGACCATCGAGCAGCAGTACATCAAGAACTACCAGCTGCTGGTCACCGCGAAGACCGACGCGGAGAAGCGCGCGGCGGTGGAAACCACCCCGGCGCGCAAGCTGCGCGAGATCCGGATGGCGCTGACGCTGGACAAGACCTTCACCAAGCCCGAGATCCTGACGCGGTATTTGAACCTGGTCTCGTTCGGCAACAACTCGTTCGGCGTGCAGGACGCCGCCCAGACCTACTTCGGCATCAACGCCTCCGACCTGAACTGGCAGCAGGCGGCGCTGCTGGCGGGCATGGTGCAATCGACCAGCGCGCTCAACCCGTACACCAACCCCGAGGGCGCTCTCGCGCGGCGGAACCTGGTGCTGGACACCATGATCGAGAACATCCCGCAGGAGGCCGAGGCGCTGCAGGCCGCCAAGGCCGCGCCGCTGGGCATCCTGCCGCAGCCCAACGAGTTGCCCCGCGGCTGCATCGCGGCGGGCGATCGGGCGTTCTTCTGCGACTACGTGCAGGAGTACCTCTCCCGGGCCGGGATCAGCAAGGAACAGGTGGCCCGGGGCGGCTACCTGATCAAGACGACGTTGGACCCGGACGTGCAGCTGCCGGTCAAGGCGGCGATCGACAAGTTCGCCAGCCCGACGCTGCCGGGCATCTCGAGCGTGATGAGCGTGATCCAGCCCGGCAAGACGTCGCACAAGGTGATGGCGATGGCCAGCAACCGCACCTACGGGCTGGACGTCGACGCCGGTCAGACCATGCGCCCGCAACCCTTCTCCCTGGTCGGCGACGGCGCGGGATCCGTCTTCAAGATCTTCACCACGGCCGCGGCCCTGGACATGGGGATGGGCATCAACGCCACCCTCGAGGTGCCCGGCCGGTTCCAGGCCAAGGGCATGGGTAGCGGCGGGGCCAAGGGCTGCCCGAAGGACAACTGGTGCGTGGTCAACGCCGGTAACTACCGCGGGTCGATGAACGTGACCGACGCGTTGGCCACCTCACCCAACACCGCGTTCGCCAAGCTGATCCAGCAGGTCGGGGTGACGCGCACGGTGGACATGGCGATCAAACTCGGGCTGCGGTCCTACGCCGACCCCGGCACCGCCCGCGACTACAACCCCGACAGCAACGAGAGCCTCGCCGACTTCGTCAAACGGCAGAACATCGGATCGTTCACCCTGGGCCCGATCGAGGTGAACGCGCTGGAGCTGTCCAACGTCGCGGCCACGCTCGCCTCGGGGGGCACCTGGTGCCCGCCGAACCCGATCGACAAGGTGGTCGACCGCAAGGGCAACGAAGTCGCGGTGACGACCGAGACCTGCGATCAGGTGGTCCCCGAGGGGCTGGCCAACACACTGGCCAACGCGATGAGCAAGGACGCGTTGGGCGGCGGCACGGCGTCCGGTTCGGCCGGCGCGGCGGGCTGGGACCTGCCGATGTCCGGTAAGACGGGCACCACCGAAGCCCACCGCTCCTCGGGCTTCGTCGGATTCACCAACCACTACGCGGCGGCCAACTACATCTACGATGACTCCACCAACCCCACGGACTTGTGTTCGTCCCCGTTGCGGCACTGCGGCGAGGGCGACCTCTACGGCGGTAACGAGCCCGCGCGCACGTGGTTCACCGCGATGAAACCGATCGCCACCAACTTCGGCCCGGTGCAACTGCCGCCCACCGACCCGCGCTACGTCGACGGCTCCCCCGGGTCGCGGGTGCCGAGCGTGGCGGGCCTGGACATCGACGCGGCACGCGCGCGCATCAAGGAGGCCGGCTTCCAGGTCGCCGACCAGAACAACTTCGTCAACAGCAGCGCGAAGCAGGGCGAGGTGGTCGGCACGACACCGAGCGGCGCGACGATTCCGGGCTCGATCATCACCATTCAGGTCAGCAACGGCATCCCGCCCGCCCCGCCGCCGCCGCCCGAAGGGGCGCCGGTGCCGGTCGGCTCGCAGGTCGTCGAGATTCCGGGGCTGCCGCCGATCACCATCCCGTTGATGGCGCCGCCACCGCCGGCCCCGCCCGGTGCGCCGCCCCCGTAAATCTGATTGCGTCGTGACGCACGAGATACGCTGCCCGTCCGCGACCGGCAGTAGGCTGCCATCATGGCGAACGTTATGCCCGTCCTGATACGTGCCGGTGCCGCGGCGCTCGGTTCGAGCGTCGCCGGCCTCGGCTATGCCGCGATCATCGAGCGCAACGCCTTCGTCCTGCGCGAGATCACCATGCCCGTGTTGAGCCCGGGTTCCACACCGTTGCGCGTGCTCCACATCAGCGATCTCCACATGACGCCCGGCCAGCGGCGCAAGCAGGCGTGGCTGCGGGAGCTGGCCGGCTGGGAGCCGGACCTGGTGGTCAACACCGGCGACAACCTGGCCCACCCGAAGGCCGTCCCGGCGGTCGTCCAGGCCCTGGGCGACCTGCTGTCGCGGCCGGGTGTCTTCGTGTTCGGCAGCAACGACTACTTCGGGCCGCGCCTGAAGAACCCGCTGAACTACGTGACCAACCCGTCGCACCGGGTCCGCGGCGAGCCGCTGCCCTGGCAGGACCTGCGGGCGGCGTTCACCGAGCGCGGCTGGCTCGACCTCACCCACACCCGGCGCGAGTTCGAGGTGGCGGGTCTGCACGTCGCCGCCGCGGGCGTGGACGACCCGCACCTCGACCGGGACCGCTACGACACCATCGCGGGCCCGGCCAGCCCCGCGGCGAACCTGCGGCTGGGACTGACCCACTCCCCGGAGCCCAGGGTGCTGGACCGCTTCGCCGCCGACGGCTATCAACTGGTGATGGCCGGGCACACCCACGGCGGACAGGTCTGCCTGCCGTTCTACGGCGCCCTGGTGACCAACTGCGGCCTGGACCGCTCGCGCGCGAAGGGGCCGTCGCGGTGGGGCGCGCACATGCAGTTGCACGTCTCCGCGGGGATGGGCACCTCGCCGTTCGCGCCGGTGCGATTCTGCTGCCGGCCCGAGGCGACCATGCTGACGCTGATCTCCACCCCGATGGGCGACCGCGACGCGGCCAGCGACCTGAGCCGTTCGCAGCCAACAGCTTCGGTGCGTTGACCGACCGGACCCGGATCGCGGTCCGCAGCCGCTCACGGTGCTGGACCGACAACGCGATCCGGTTGATCCACGCCGACGCCCGCCGCAGCGCCGACACCCACCTGCTGCGCTATCCGCTGCCGTCGGCGTGGAGCACCGACGTCGACGTCGCGCTGTACCTCAAGGACGAGACCACCCACATCACCGGCAGCCTCAAGCACCGGCTGGCCCGCTCGTTGTTCCTCTACGCCCTGTGCAACGGCTGGATCGACGAGGGCACCACGGTGGTCGAGGCGTCGTCGGGTTCGACGGCGGTGTCGGAGGCCTATTTCGCGGCCCTGCTGGGGCTACCGTTCGTCGCGGTGATGCCGGCGGCGACGAGCGCATCGAAGGTCGCGCTGATCGAAGCCCACGGCGGCCGTTGCCATTTCGTGCAGAGTTCCAGCGAGGTGTATGCCGAAGCCGAGCGCGTCGCCCGCGAAACCGGCGGGCACTACCTGGACCAGTTCACCAACGCCGAACGCGCCACCGACTGGCGGGGCAACAACAACATCGCCGAGTCGATCTTCGAGCAGATGCGCGAGGAGCGCTTCCCCGTCCCGGAATGGATCGTGGTCGGCGCCGGCACCGGCGGGACCAGCGCCACGATCGGGCGCTACATCCGCTATCGCCGCCACGCCACCCGGTTGTGCGTCGTCGACCCGGAGAACTCCGCCTTCTTTCCCGCCTACGCCGAGGACCGCGACGACGTTCTGATGCCCACCTCGTCGCGCATCGAGGGCATCGGCCGCCCGCGGGTGGAGCCGTCGTTTCTCCCCGGCGTGGTCGACCGCATGGTGGCCGTCCCGGACGCGGCGTCGATCGCCGCCGCGCGCCACGTCAGCGCCGTGTTGGGGCGCCGGGTGGGACCGTCCACGGGCACCAACGTGTGGGGCGCGTTCGGCCTGCTCGCCGAGATGGTCGCCGAAGGCCGCAGCGGTTCGGTGGTGACGCTGCTCGCCGACAGCGGCGACCGCTACCGCGACACCTACTTCAGCGACGAGTGGGTCGCGGCGCAGGGACTGGACCCAACGGGCCCGGCCCGGGCGCTGGTCGAGTTCGAGCGTTCTTGCTCGTGGGAGTGACGTGGCGCACCGCGGTTTGGCGAGCCGCTGGCCCGGTGCGATAGGCTGTCGGAGCTTCAGGCGGGGTGTGGCGCAGCTTGGTAGCGCGCTTCGTTCGGGACGAAGAGGCCGTGGGTTCGAATCCCGCCACCCCGACCACTTAGGTTTTGCTCGTCCGGTGTCGGTCGCAATCACCCAAAACCCGGCCGATATAGTGGATCTCACCGTAATGCTGAGCAGACAGCATTGACATTCGTCGCCGTCATAACTGACAAATGATCGCCTCGCGAGACCGCAGGCTGGGAGAAAACGGCGCGGGTTTTGCCTGGAACCGGTCTCGACGCACGAAGGCGACATTCAGTGACCAATTTCGACGATCTCACCCTGCTCACCGACGTTCTGCGGGCCATCTATTCGGCGGACGCGGCCGACTTCCCTCGGGTGCTGGACGAGCTGACCAGGGCGGCGGCGCGCTGGGTGCCCGGGGCGCAGGAGGCGGGGATCACGGTCACCAGCCGGCAGAACGAGGTCAGCACCCCCTCGGTCACCGACGACTGCGCCAGGTTGCTCGACGAGTTCCAGCAACGCCACCTCGAGGGGCCGTGCGTGCACGCCGCGTGGACCCGGAAAGTCGTCGTCATCGACGACCTCGGGAGCGACTCGCGCTGGCCGAAGTATCAGGCCGACGCCCTCGCGTACACGCCGGTGCGCAGCGTCCTGTCACTGCCGATGTACGCCGACGAGCTCAGCATGGGGGCGCTGAACTTCTATGCCGAACGCCCGCACGCCTTTTCCGACGATTCCCGCCGGGTGGCCGCCGTCTTCGCCGCGCTGGGCGCCCTGGCGTGGAGCAACGTCGTCCGCACCCAACAGTTCAGGGAGGCCCTGAGCACCCGCGACACCATCGGGCAGGCCAAAGGCATTCTGATGGAGCGCTACGACCTCGATGACCACACGGCGTTCAACACGCTGATCAAACTGTCGCAGAGCACGAACACCCCGCTGCGCGAGATCGCGCGCCGGGTCATCGAGGACACCACCCGGCGCTGAGGCGCGCCGTCCGAACGCGCTGCGGCCCAGGGCATCTCGCGGCCGTTAGTTCCCCCGCACGGGAAGGGGCGCCACCCGCGTCCAGTTCTGCAGCTGGGTGCGCCCGACCAGCCGGCATTGATGGGTGCCGGCCAATTGGCGGGCCGCCTTCGTGAACGTCTGGTTGGTCACCACGACCGCCCGATTGCAGCCGTGGTGGCGCGACCCGGAAACGACCTGTTGCACCGCGGCGACGCCGACGGCCTTGGCCAGCCTTTTGCACTGCACCGCCATGCGGACGCCGCCCCTTTTGGCGATGAGGTCCACCCCGTAGTCGCCGGTGCTCGCGGTCGGCGTGACGGTGTAACCCGCGACGCGCAGCTGGGCGGCGACGAATTCCTCGAATTCGGTACCGGACATGCGGTCGATGGCCCGCAGCCGGGATTTCGCGTGTTTGAGGTCGCGGCGGCGGTGGGCGTCGGCCTGACGGCGGTCCCGCTGCACCGAAAGCCACCACAGCACGGCGACCGCGAGCGCGAGCCCGCCGAGGCCGGCCAAAAACCCCGCCGGCGGGCTGCCGGTGGCCTGCTGCGTGAAATACCAAGGGAGAGCTAACCCCAGCAGGAGGAGCGACCCGAGAACCTTCTCCATGACTCCTCAACGTGCCGTTCGCGCCGACGCAGACTTGTCCGATGAACCTAGTTCAAGCCTGTGACATTTCGGCGCAGGCGCGAGACGGCGCCACGCCGCGGCCGGGGCGCTATCGGCGCGTTACGCGCAGTCGGCGCAGACCGGCAGGCCGGAGCTGGAGCGACGCAACCGGCTGCGGTGCTGCACCAAAAAGCAACTCGAGCAGGTGAACTCGTCGGCCCGCTGGGGAATCACGGTCACCGTCAGCTCCTCCCCGGACAGGTCGGCGCCGGGCAGCTCGAAGAAGTGGACATCGTTGGGGTCCTCGTCGACCACGGTGGTGCCGGCCCCGTGCAGGGTCGGTGCCAGCTCGCGCAGCGAGGACTTGTCCTGGGTGTCGTTGTCGGATACACGGCGTGCGTCGTAGTCAGTGGTGGTCGCCATCGGAGTTCCTCCCTGCTCTCAGACGGGCTGACGCACTTTGCTGTACTCACCCGTGGCGCAGGCAGTACCCCGTTCACGCGCGCCCTACACCGATCTGGGGCAAGAAATTTCGGCCGCCGCACGCATCCGCTTACGCGCCAGCGGGTCCCCCCGGCGTCCCGGCGTCGCCGACCGGACGCCGCCGGGGCAACCCAACGCGGTCGCTCGCGAGATCCGTTGAATGCCAGCGTTATTCGCAACGGAGCGGCGGCGAGGGTCGCCGCCGCCACGCCGCAGCCGCCGGCCGGTGTCAGCCCGGCCCGGCGTGGGTATGCCCACCACATGACGTTGCGACCCGATGCGGGCGCCCCCGCCGTCCTGTTCGACGTCGACGGCACCCTGGTGGATTCCAACTACCTGCACGTCCACGCGTGGCGGCGCGCGTTCGACGCCGAAGGCATCGTGGTGGCGTCGTGGCAGATCCACCGCTGCATCGGCATGGACGGCTCAACGCTGGTGCGGACGCTGTCCGACGACGCGCCCGACGACGTGCAGGAGCGGCTCAGCGACAAGCACAGCCAGTACTACCGCGAGATCACCGCGTTGTCAGAACCGCTGCCCGGGGCCCGCGCCCTGCTGCGCCGCGTCGCGGACCTGGGACTGCAGGTCGTGCTCGCCAGCTCGGCGCCCGAGGACGAATTGGCGATCTTGCGCAAGGTGCTCGATTGCGATGACGTCATCTCCGAGACGACCTCGTCCCGTGACGTCGACACCGCCAAACCCGAACCGGGCATCGTGCACGTGGCGCTGGACCGGGCCCGGGTGGATGCCCGGCACGCCGTCTTCGTCGGGGACGCCGTCTGGGACGCGCACGCCGCGGCGGCCGCGGGAGTGCCCTGCATCGGGCTGCTCAGCGGCGGCATCTCCCGCGCGGAGTTGCAGGAGGCCGGGGCCGCCCCGATCTTCGCCGATCCGCAGGACCTGCTCGACCATCTGGAAACCACCCGGATCGCGGAGTTGTCGCCCGGCCGCTGACTACATTCCGTGCGTGCGCAGCGTCAGGGGTAACGCCCACCAGAAGATGGCAAACAGCGCCAGGGCGCAGGCTCCGGCGATGAACCCCACCGTCGCCCCGGCCACCGCGACAAAGACGATTGCCGTGACCCCGGTCAGCGCCGTGCCCAGCAACGCCAGCCCGGCGTAGGCACACCGGTGCGCGGCCGACACCAGCGCCTGGAGGCGGTGCCGCCGGAACAGCAGCCGGTGAATGGCGACCGGGGCGATCAGCAGCACGGTTGCGCCCACCGAACACCCCACCGTCACCAGGTACACGATCCGCATCGGTCCGCCGAGCACGTCGAAGCGCTGCTGGAACGGCAGCGTCAACAAGAACCCGGTGAGCAGCTGCACGCCGGTCTGCACCACGCGCAACTCCTGCAGCAGGCTGTTCCAATTGCGGTCCAGCCGTTCGATTTCGGTTTCACCGCGCTGGCTGCGGTCCCATTGCTGGTCGTCTTCCGGATGATCGACACCCATGGCTGCCGGCGCCCCGGTTGCTAGCCGTTGAGTTTGCCGTCCCGCACCGCGGTCAGCGCGTCGTCGAGCGTCGGATACAGCGGGAAGGTCTTGTCCAGACCGGTCAGATGAATCGGCCGCCGGGTGGCCGGGCCGCGCGCGACCACGCCGAACCCGGTGTCCTTGCCCAGCTTCTCGTACGTCGCGGCCAGGATCTTCAGCCCCACCGAGCCCAGGAACTCCACCGCCGAGAGATCGATGACCAGTGCGGTGGGACTCTCCGCGACGACCGCGCCGATGGCCTGTTCCAGGGCAGGAGCCGTGACCAAATCGATTTCGCCGCTGACACTGACCACGGAAACGCCGTCGTGGTCCTCAACCAACGTGGTAATCGAATCAGGAGCTGACAATGGCAATCCTTTGTCCTGGGCCTTGAATGCCTCGAGCGTGGTTCAACCCTAGCCTGCGTTATGAACTGCGAGAAGAATATGCCCTCTACACGTGGCCCGCGACAACCCAGGCTAGTCTCGCAAAAAGGAACTGCAGACCGCAGTGCGTGACGTGTACTCGGGAGGCCTGGGGAGGCCATATGTCAGATTCGACGTCGGATTTCACCAGTACCGGCACCGCAGCGCAAGTCGTCGGCATTTCCAGCGAGGGGCTGTTGCCTCAGCTCGTTCAGCACCTGCGGCAGAATCGGACCGTTTTGCGGGAGGAATGGGCCCGCCGCATCACCGAGGCCGAGCTGCTCACCGCGATGACGCCCGAAGAGCTCTTCTCCGAGGCCACGGCCGTCTACGACAACTATGTCGAGGTGCTCGAGACCGGTAGCGTCGAGGCGCTGCAGGCCTACGCCCGCGACCTGTCCGAACGCATCATTCCACGGGGCGTGGAAACCGACGAGGTCGTCGGCATCGTCCTGCTGCTCCGCGACGTGCTGGCCCGCTCGCTGTTCGAGAAGTACCAGACCGAGTTCGAGATGCTCAACCGGGTGCTGGACGCCTACGAGCCGGCGGCCAACCGGATCGCCAACACCGTGGCGGTCAGCTTCGTCCAGGAACGTGAGCGCATCATCCGCCAGCAGCAGGAGGCGATCCGGGAGCTCTCGACGCCGGTGCTGCAGGTGCGTGAGCAGTTGCTGATCCTGCCGATCATCGGTGTGCTGGACAGCCAGCGCGCCCGCCAGGTCACCGAGCAGCTGTTGCGCGCCATCCGCGCCAACCGCGCGAAAGTGGTGGTCATCGACATCACCGGTGTGCCGACCATCGACTCGACCGTGGCCAACCACCTGGTGCAGACCGTCGACGCGTCGGGGCTGATGGGTGCCAGCGTGATCATCACCGGTCTGTCCTCGGAGATCGCGCTGACGCTGGTGACGATCGGCCTGGACCTGTCGAAGATGAACGCGGTCGGCGACCTGCAGGGCGGCATCGAGGAAGCCGAGCGGCTGCTGGGTTACGAGGTGACTCGCACCGGCGAGCAGACCGGGTGACGGTTAGGAACGCGAGCGCCGCATGCCAGTACCGATCCTGAAACAGGGTTCGATCCTCATCGCCTCGGTGCAGGCCGCGCTCTCAGACTCCGACGCCGAACGGCTGCGCTACGACCTCATGGAGCGCGTCAGCCGGTTCCGCGCGCAGGGCATCATCGTCGACGTCACCGCCATCGACGTCATGGATTCCTTCGCGGCCCGCTCGCTGCGCACGATCGCGCACATGACCCGGCTGCGTGGCGCGGACGCGGTGATCGTCGGCCTGCAGCCCGAGGTGGCGTTCGCGATGGTCCAGCTTGGCCTGGCGTTCGACGACATGAACACCGCGCTGGACCTGGAAGAGGGCCTGTCCCTTCTGAATCGTCAACTGGCGCAGCGCAAACCGACGATCGGGCGCGATGGTGGCGGCTGATATCGTCGTCGCCATCGACCATCCCGACGACATCGTCGACGCCCGCAAGGCGGGACACCAGCTCGCCCTCGATCTGGGATTCTCGCTGACGGACGTCACCATGATCGCGACGGCGATCTCCGAAATCGCGCGCAACATCACCAGCTACGCCGGCCGCGGCTCCGTCCGGGTCGGGGTGGCCGACCGGGAGGGGCGCAAGGCCCTGGTGGTGCGCGCGGAGGATCAGGGGCCCGGGATCGCCGACATCGAACGCGCGATGGAAGACGGATATTCGACCGGCCGCGGGCTGGGGATGGGATTGCCGGGCGCGCGCCGCCTGATGGACCGGTTGGTCGTCGAGTCCACGGTCGGTCAGGGGACCGTCATCGAGATGTGGAAATGGGTCCCGCCCCGTGCATGAAAGCGGCCGGTTCGGACCCATCGAATGGGCCAGGGCGGGCCGGCCCTTGCCCAGCGAGTACACCTCCGGCGACCGGGGCATCTCGGTCGCCATCGGCGGCGAGGCCGCGCTGTTCGGTCTGGTGGATGGCCTCGGTCACGGGCCGGCCGCCGCGGAGGCTGCGCTGCGCGCGATCGATGCGGTCAAGAACAACAGTTCCGAGCGGCTCGAAGTCCTGATCCAGCTTTGCCACCGGCTGCTCACCGGAACCAGAGGGGTGGCAATGACGTTGGCGCGGGTGGATTTCGCCGCGAACACGCTGACGTGGACGGGGGTCGGCAACGTCACCGCCGATCTGGTGGCCAAGGCGCCCAGCGGTGTCCATGTCCGGTCCAGTGCCCGTCTCACCGGGGGCATCGTCGGCTACCGGATACCGGAAATCCTTCCGGCACAGGCTATTTCGATCCGCCCCGGTGATCTTCTCGTGATGAGCACCGACGGGATCGGGGAAGATTACCTGGGTCACGTCGACTTCTCGGCGCACGCTGTCGCCATCGCGGAAGAGATTCTCGGTAAGGGCGCCAAGGAAACCGATGACGCGATGGTGCTGACGGCGCGGCACAGGGGGACCTCGACATGAGCGGCAACGAAGACTTCCACGATCGCTACGCCGCCGCGTTGCGCAACTATCTGGACTCACCCGATGACGCCAACTTGTCGATCGGAAATGAGCTCGGTCGCACGGCCCTGCAGAATCAGATCAGCCTGCTCGAAATCGTCGAGAACCACGTCCGCCTGGTTTTCGAGATCGCGAAGGACGTGCGCATCGACGGGCCGATCGCGCTGGAGTTCCTGCTGCAACTGCTGGCTCCCCTCGACGTGGCCATGCGCGGATTCATCGACGGCAACAGGCGCTACGCGGAACAGCGGGATCGCGCGGATTGGCTGGCAGATCGCGACAAATTCCGCAACGCGCTGGTGAATTCGCTGCAGGAGGGGTTCTTCGTCGCCGACCACGAGGGCTCCGTGATCGAGATGAACAGCGCCTTCATCGACATCATCGGCTTTCCCAGCGAGGGTTTGCCCTATCGGTGGCCGCACCCGTGGCTGGTCGACACCAAGACGGCGGCCGAGCAGATCGGCCTGGTGCTGAACCACGGCAGGGCCGACTACGAAACGCCGATCCGCCACGGCGACGGGCATCTCGCCTGGGTGAAGGTGAGCATCAACGCGGTCAAGGAATCCGGCAGCGATCGCGACGCCTACGTCGGGACCGTTCGTGATATCACCGCGGAACGCGCATTCGCGGCGCGGGAGAGCGCGGTGTTGCGCCTGGCCACGGCGGTGGCGGTGGCCAGGAGCGTGGATGAGTTGCTGTCGATCACGCTCGACGAGTGCCGCGCGGCGATCGACGTGCAGCGGGTGGTCGCGGTCATGTGGCCCAGCGGCGAGGGCGACCCGACCGTCCACACCGCGGGCGAGCCCGCGGCGACGTCGTGGCGCAAGCTGGATCCGTGGTTGCGTCACACCTTCTCCGACGCGCGCCAGCAACTACCGCTGACCGCGAAAACCGTTGAGTCACCTGATCATCCCGGTAAGGCCCAGGGGTTGGTCGCGGTGCTCTCCGGCACCGGGGACCTGGCGTTGTGGCTGGAGCTGCGCACACCCCGCTGGGTCAGTGGCGAAGACCGCCTGCTGGTCACCGTGCTGATCAGCCACCTCAGTCTGGCGATGCAGCACGTTCGTCAGTTCGAGAGCGCCCGCGAGACGTCGCTGACGCTGCAGCGTGCCATGCTCCCGCCCATCCAGCCCCCGCCGGGTTTCACGGTGCGCTACGAACCCGCGGTGCTGCCCTTGGAGATCGGCGGTGACTGGTACGACGTGCTGCCGATCGGCGAGCACCGCATCGGCATCGTCGTCGGCGACTGCGTGGGACGCGGCCTGCCCGCCGCCGCCATCATGGGCCAGCTGCGCAGTTCCGCGCGAGCGTTGTTGATCAACGGCGCCGAGCCGGCGGTGCTGCTCGATCAGCTGGACTCGGCGGCGTCGCTCATCCCGAACGCCTACTGCACCACCGTGTTTCTCGCGATCCTGGACACCGAAACCGGGCTGTTGCAATACAGCAACGCCGGGCACATGCCAGCCGTGCTCACCGGCCCCGAGCCGGGCACGACGACCCTGTTGACCGACGCCGCTTCGGTGCCGCTCGCGGTCCGCCGCGATGAACCGCGCCCGCAGGCCACCCGGGTGCTGCCGCCCGGCTCGACCCTGATGTTGTTCACCGACGGGCTGGTGGAACGCAAACACGAGTCGATCGACGACGGAATCGCCCGCGCGGCAGACGTTCTGGCGCAGACGATGACATTACCGCTGGACACCGTCGCCGACGAGATGCTTCGTGAACTGGCGCCGGCGGGTGGCTATGACGACGACGTCGCGATGGTGATCTACCGCCACCACCAGACGCCGCTACGCATCGAAAGTGACGCCACCGCAGACCAATTGGTTCGCATCCGGCACCGCCTCGCGGACTGGCTGCGCGCCGCCCACATCACGGGGGACCTGGCCGCCGACATCGTGCTGGTGGTCAACGAGGCCTGCACCAATTGCGTCGAACACGCCTACCGCGGATTCGTCGCGGGGACGATGGTGGTCGAGGCCAGCCTCGGCGACGGCGAAGTGCGCACCCGTATCACCGATTACGGTTCGTGGAAGGCGCCGGCCGCCGACCCGGTCAACAGTGGGCGCGGCTTGCCCCTGATCAGGGCGCTCAGCGATGCGACGCAGCTCGACACCGCGGCCACCGGCACCACCCTCGACATCACCTTCAGACTGCCGGCTGAATCCGGCTAGTGGGCGTCGAAAAGTGTTGCGGCGCCGTTTGCCGGGCCCCGGTTACGGGTAGTCACCGGCGTGACCCGCTCATCGACCATGACTGAACCCGTCCTGCCCGAGGCACACGGGCCCCTGTCGACAGCCGTTCGTTGCGCGCTGGCGGGCCCGCCGTCGGTTGACCATTTCGCGCGCATCGGCGCATCCGTGCGCGATTCCGACCCGTACGGTCTGGATCTGCAGCTGGCGCTGTCCGTCTGCTACGAGCTGCACTACCGCGGTTTCGCCGGTGTCGACCCCGCGTGGGAGTGGAACCCGGCGCTGCTGGCGCTGCGCGCCGAGCTGGAGCGCGTGTTCTTGGCCGGTGTGCGCCGCGACGTCGGGCCGATCGAACCCGAGCAGACGGCCGCGGCTGAGATGGAAGCGATTTCGATCGAACCCGTCGACGGCACCGGCCCGTCGTACTACCTGCGTGACACCGGGACGTGGCAGCAGATGTGCGAATACTTCGTGCACCGCTCGCTGTATCACCTCAAAGAGGGCGATCCGCACGCCTGGGCCATCCCGCGCCTGATGGGCACCGCCAAAGCGGCCTTCGTGGCGGTGGAGTTCGACGAGTACGGCGCCGGGCAGGGCCCCCGACTGCACCAGCAACTGTTCGCCGATCTGCTGACCGCGGCCGGGCTGGACGCGACGTATTGGGGTTACGTCGACGCGGTTCCCCCCGAATCGCTGGCGGTGGTCAATCTGATGTCGCTGTTCGGGTTGCACCGCTCGTTGCGCGGCGCCGCGATCGGGCACTTCGCGTCGACCGAGATCACCTCGCCGCCCGGATCCCAGCGCATGGTGCGGGCGTTGGAGCGCTTGCAGGCGCCCGCGGCCTGCATCAATTTCTACAGCGAGCACGTCGAGGCCGACGCGGTACACGAACACGTCGTGCGCGCGGATGTGGTCGGCGATCTCGTCGCCCGGGAGCCGCAGCTCGAGCAGGACGTCATCTTCGGGATCCGCGCGCACGCCGCGGTCGAAAACCGCTTGGCGGAAACGATTATGGCGTCGTGGAAGCAGGATCGGACGTCGTTGCGGCGGCCGCTGACGTAGCGGTCGTCTTGCTCAGGCGCTTGCATCTGCGGTGGCTGGTGTCGCACAAGGGGTACCTGCCGCTGCGACGGCAGGTGCAGATCGCCACCATGAACCGGTCGGACTGAACGACCTCGCCGCCGGGCATCTCGATGCGCACCGGACCCGAAACCAGCACCGGGCCGTTGGGCACCACCTGAACCCTGGTGGGACTCATCGCTTTTCGGCCCGAATCACGATCAGTTCCTCTTCCCGGCGTCCGCGCGGTATCAGGCCGACGTCTTCCAACCACTGCGCCCGGGATGTCATCACCGGGCCGAACGGAATCCATTTCGAGGCAACCACTGCCGCGTCCATACCGGCCCACTTGAGGGAATCCAGCGACTGCTGGACACCGGCGAGTGCCGAGTGCACCATCAGCAGGGATCCACCGTCGCGCAACAACTTCGGAGCCGACTCGCACAGCGGGTCGAGGATCAGGCGTCCGTCTCGGCCGGCATTCCAGGCCCACGACGGTCCGGCTTCCGGGCAGATCTCTTCCAGCTCGGCACCGGGCGGGGTCGGCACGTAGGGCGGATTCGACACCACCACGTCGAACGGCGCGCACTCCACCGCGGTTATCCACGACCCCTCGCGAACGTCGATGTCGATTCCGGCAGCCGCGGCGTTCTCCCGGGCGCAGCGAACGGCCTGCGGGCAGATGTCGAAGGCGGTCGCGTCGGCGCAACCCATCTCCGCCGCCGCTATCGCGACGAAACCGCTGCCGGTGCACAGGTCCAGAACGCGCCGTCCCGGGATCAGACCGGTCTCGTGCATCACATCGACCAGCAGTCTGGAGTCCTCCTGCGGCCGATACACGTTCTGGGTGGGCAAGACGGCGGGCTCGGGATATGTGGTCGTCACGGTTGGCCTTTCGAGAACCCTATACGGATAGCCGCTGATCACGGCTTGGCGGGATGATGCCCGCAAACCGGGGCATTCAAACCGACCGGCCCGGCATCGCCGCGGCTAACCGGCCGTCGCCTGGGCAAACTGTTTGAGGATCGCCGCGCAGAACGCGGGGAGGTCCGACGGTGACCGGCTGGAGATCAAATTGCCGTCGATGACGACCTCGTCGTCTTCCACCTGGGCGCCCGCGTTGCGAAGATCCGTGCGAATGCTCGGGTAGGACGTCAGCGTCCGGCCCACCGCCACACCGGCTTCCACCAGGGTCCAGGGTCCGTGACAGATGGCGGCCACCGGTTTGCCCGAGCTGACGAAATCGCGGACGAACGAGACGGCGTCGTCGTCCATGCGCAGCTTGTCCGGGTTCACCGTGCCGCCCGGCAGCACCAGGCCGTCGAATTCGCCCACCGACGCCTCGGACACTTTCCGATCGACGGCGAAGGTCCCGGCGGGCTCGAGATCGTGGTTGCGGGCCTGGATTTCGCCGTCCTTGAGCGAGAGCACCTCGACCTTGGCCCCGGCCTCTTGCAGCGCCGCGCGCGGCTGTTCGAGCTCAACCTTTTCCACGCCGTCGGCCGCGAGAAAAGCTATTCTCTTTCCTTGCAATTCGTTTGACATCGCCGTTTTCCTTCCTGCGATCGACGATTCGCGTCGGATCAAAGAGTTCGCATCGCCGTGTAGAGGTCCAGGCCGGCGATCCCGGACAGGGCGGCGGCACAGACGATGCCCTGGCGCCGCCGGCCGGGACCGCGGGCGGCCACACCCGCGATCAACAGGGCCATATCCAGGACATCCCCGGCCACACGGGTCCACACCAGCTTGTCGGGGCCCCCGAACAGCGCCGCGCCGTGGCCGCATTCGCGCACGCCGAGCGCGCGGATCACCCGGCGCGACCGGGCGGTGTCGTCGACGCCCGCGATCGCGGCGACCCGACTCGGCGCCACCAGTTCGCTGATGCCCAGGGCGAAGCTGGCACCGCCGAGCGCGGAGACCAATGTGGCTGTGGTGTTGTCCGATTGGTCGCTCGTCATCGCCCGTCCGCCGATCAGTTCGCTGCCTCGCGCAGCGCGGCGAGCAGCGGCTCGGCGGCCTCTTTGAGGAACCTCTCCTGGGTGTCCCCGCCGACCTGGATGAGCGCGATGTCGGTGAATCCGGCTTCCCAGTAGGGCCGGACGCTCTCGACGATCGCGTCGAGGTCGGGCCCGCAGGGAATGGTGCCGGCGACGTCTTCGGGGCGGACGAATTGGGTCGCGCCGGCGAAACCGGCCGGGGTCGGCAGGTCGGCGTTCACCTTCCAGCCGCCGGCAAACCAGCGGAACTGGTCGTGCGCGCGCTTGACGGCCGTGTCGCGGTCGGGGTCCCAGCACACCGGTATCTGGCCGATCACCCGGCCGCCACCGGCGAGGTTCGCGGCCTGCCGGGCGCCGTGCCAGCCGTGGACGAGTTCGGCCTTGGGCTCCGTCGCGATCAGGTGGTCGGCCAGCTTGGCGAACTTGTCGATCGCCTTGGTGCCCCCGATGGCCACCCCGATGCCGACCGGGACGTCGGGGACGTCCCACAGCCGCGCGGAGTCGACCTGGAAATAGTCGCCGGTGAAGTCCACCAGCTGCCCGCCGAACAGTTCCCGGATGATCTTGATGGCCTCACGCAGCATGTCCTGGCGGCGGGTGACGGCCGGCCAGCCCCTGCCCACGACGTGCTCGTTGAGGTTTTCGCCGCTGCCCAGGCCCAGCGTGAACCGGCCGTCGGATAGGATCTGCACGGTGGCGGCCTGCTGGGCGACGATGGCCGGGTGATACCGCATCGTCGGGCACGTCACGTAGGTGTAGAGGTCTACCCGTTCGGTGGCCTGTGCCACCGCACCCAGGACCGCCCAGGCGTTGGGCGCGTGCCCCTGCGAGCTGAGCCACGGTGAAAAGTGGTCACTGCAGACGTGGAAGTCGAAACCGCGCTGTTCGGCCGAAATGGCGTACTGGACAAGCTCTTTGGGTCCACTCTGCTCGGTCATCAAAGTGTAGCCAAAATTGGTCATGCGCAGTTGGGTACCCGGCTGCCCCGAGGGCAAACGAGTCCACCGAACCGGTCGGGCTACAGGCGCTCTTTGACGGCGGCCGACAATCGGGCGCCGTCGGCCTTGCCGGCCGCGATCGGGGTGGCGGCCTTCATCACCAGGCCCATCTGTTTCATGCCGGGGCGCTCGCCGATTTCCTCGGCCACCTGCGCGATCGCCGTGTCGGCAACGTCGGCCACCTCGGCCTCGGTGAGCGGGGTGGGCAGGTATTCGTCGATGATCCTGGCCTCGGCGTGCTCGTTGGCGGCCAGGTCTCCGCGCCCGTTCTGGGTGTAGATCTCGGCGGATTCGCCGCGTTTGCGCGATTCCTTGGCCAGCACCTTGATGACCTCCTCGTCGGTGAGGTCTTTGGCCTGCTTGCCGGACACTTCCTCGGTTTGGATCGCGGCCAGCAGCATCCGCAGCGTGGCCGTTCGCAGCTTGTCCTGGGCCTTCATCGCCGCGGTCAGGTCCGCCCGGAGCCGGGATTTGAGTTCCGCCATGTGTGAGACGCTACGCGCGGGCGCGGGGGACAACGCGGTCAATGCCGGTCAATGCCGGTCAACATTGTGAAATGCCACGACCGCCGACAGGATGGAGCCCATGACGAACGACGCGCCCGGCCGCGGAGCTAGTTTGCAAGGCCTCGGCGTTCGGTGACCGCGCCGCCGCCTGGTCATCCGGTTGGCCCGCCGCCCGCATACGGCCCGCCGCCTCAATACGGCCCGCCACCTCAATACGGCCCGCCCCCGGTCTACCCGACCTATGGTCCCCCGCCGGGCTATCCGCCCCCACCCGGCCACGGCGTCCCACCCGGCTACGGGCGGCCGCCGGGCTACGGCACCCCACCCGCCTTCGGCGCGCCGCCGGGCTACGGAACGGTCAAGCCCGGCATCATCCCGCTGCGCCCGCTGACCCTCGGCGACATCTTCAACGGCGCGGTCGGCTACGTGCGCGCCAATCCGAAAGCGACGCTGGGTCTGACCGCCATCGTCGTCGTGGTCATGCAGATCATCACCAAGGTCGCCTTCTTCGGCCCGCTGGCCGCCCACGACCGGTTCACCACCACCGGCGAGCCCGACACCCTGACCGCGGGGGTCCTGGGCGCCTGGACGGCGTCGGTGGGGGCCGGCCTCCTCGTCGGCTGGTTGGGCGGCATGCTGCTGTCCGGAATGCTCACCGTCATCGTCGGGCGGGCGGTGTTCGGGTCGCCGATCACCATCGGTGAAACCTGGACCAGGATCCGCGGGCGGCTGCCGGCCTTGCTCGGCCTGGCCCTGGTCGAGGCCGTCGTGGTGGCGGCCCTGGCCGGGCTGGTCGCGGTGATCATCGGGGTGCTGGCGGCGATCGGCAGCGCCGCGGCGGCCGTGGTGCTCGGCATCCCGCTGGTGCTGGTCGTCCTCGCGGCGCTGGTGTACCTGTACACCGTGGTGCTGTTCGCCCCGGTGCTGATCGTGCTGGAACGGCTGCCCGTGCTCGACGCGATCACCCGATCGTTCAAGCTGATCCGCAACGGCTTCTGGCGAGTGCTGGGCATCCGCACGCTCACCTTCCTGGTGGCCTCGATCGTCGCCAACGCCGTCGCGGTGCCGTTCAGCATCGTCGGTCAGTTTTTCCAGATCACCTCGTCCGGCACCGCCTTTTTGATCAGCACCGCGATCCTCTCCGTCGGGGCGGCGATCGGCGAGATCATCACCGCACCGTTCAACGCCGGAGTGATCGTCCTGCTCTACACCGACCGCCGGATGCGCGCCGAGGCGTTCGACCTCGTCTTGCAGACCGGAGCCGCCCAGGGGCCCTACGCGGCCGCGTCCACCGACCACCTCTGGCTCACGCGGCCGCTGTAACGGCCGAGCGAGGACTAGCTGAGCATGCCTTCCATCGACATCGACCGCGATGCCGCGCACCGCGCCGCGCAGGACGAACTCAACAAGCCGATCTATTCCAAGGGGTCGTCGGCCGACCAGTTCCTCGACTGGCTCAACGACCTGATCTACCGGATGCTGCAGAAGACCGCCACGGTGCCAGGCGGATGGTTCACGGCGACAGTGCTTTTGATCCTGCTGGCGATCGCGGTGTTTGTTGCCTTCCACGTCGCGCGGCGCACCATGCGCGCCCGCCGCGGCGGTGACCAGCTGCTGTTCGAAGCCGCGCAATTGACGGCCGCCCAGCATCGAGCGACGGCCGAAAGCTATGCGGCCGAAGGTGATTGGGCGGCGGCCATACGCCACCGGCTGCGCGCTGTCGCCCGCCAGCTCGAGGAGACCGGTGTGCTGGCGGCGGCCCCCGGCCGCACGGCCAACGAGCTGGCTCGCGACGCCGGCACCGCGCTGCCCCATCTGGCCGACGAACTGTCCGAAGCGGCAACGGCTTTCAACGACGTCACCTATGGCGAGCAGCCCGGAACCCGGGCCGCCTACCAGATGATCGCCGACCTCGACGATCACCTGCGGTCCCGCTGGCAGGGCGCCCCGGCCGAGGCCGGGCGACCCGCCGTCCCCGAGTCGTGGGCGCAGGTGCGGTGATGGCCACGATCAGCGATGCCCGCACCCAGACCGCGCCCCGGCGCCGGCGCTCGTGGCGCTGGGTGGTCGTCATCCTGCTGGTGCTGGCCGTCATCGCCGGCGTCGATGCCTACCTGACCGCGCCGCGCCCCGGCGCGCGGATGGACCCCGCGTCGACCGGCCCGGACGGCGCCCACGCGCTGGTGGAGTTGCTCCGCGACGCCGGTGTGGACGTCGTCGTGGCCGACACCATCGCCGACGTCGAACGGGCGGCGCGCCCGGACGCGCTGATCCTGGTGGCACAGAGCCAGTACCTGACCGACGCGGTGACCGACCGGCTGGCGAGGATCCGTTCGGACCTGCTGCTGGTGGAACCGACGACGCGGGCCCGCGAGGCGCTGCTGCCGGGCGTGGAGGTGTCCGGCGCCAGCGGCTTCGACAGCGACCCGAATTGCACGCTGCGCGAAGCCGTTCGGTCCGGCTCGGTGCGGTTCGGCCCGACCAACACCTTCAAGGCCAAGGACGGCCGGACGATGACCCGCTGCTACGACGGCGCGCTGATCCGCTTCCGGGACGGCGGACGGGTCGTCACCGCCGTCGGCAGCACCGACTTCATGACCAACGGCGGCCTGTTGCACGCTGGCAACGCGGCGCTCGCGATGAACCTGGCCGGCGACCGCCCCCGGCTCGTGTGGTACGCGCCCCATCACGTCGAGGGTGAAACCTCCACCAAGGCATCACTTTTCGACCTGATTCCACCCAACGTGAGCTGGATCGTGTGGCAGCTGGCGCTGGTGGTGCTGCTGGTCGCCGCGTGGAAGGGCCGCCGCCCCGGCCCGCTGGTGGCCGAGGAGTTGCCCGTCGTGGTGCGCGCGTCGGAGACCGTCGAGGGTCGCGGCCGGCTGTATCGGTCCCGGCGGGCACGCGATCGCGCGGCCGCGGCGCTGCGCACGGCGACACTGCAGCGGCTGCTGCCGCGGCTCGGCCTGGGCGCCGGCGCCGACCCGGCGACCGTGGTGTCCACCGCGGCCCAGCGCACCGGTTCGGATCCGGGGTTCGTCTCCTACCATCTGTTCGGTCCGCCCCCGACGACCGACCACGACCTGTTACAACTTGCCCGTGCGCTCGACGACATCGAAAGGCAGGTCGCACGCCCGTGACACAGTCCCCTTCCGGTCCACAAGCCGATACCGCCTCGTCCCCCACCGCCGAATCCGCTCGCGAGGCGCTGCTGGCGTTGCGCGCCGAGCTCGCCAAGGCCGTCGTCGGGCAGGAGGGCGTGGTCAGCGGCCTGGTGATCGCGCTGCTGTGCCGCGGGCATGTGCTGCTGGAAGGCGTTCCGGGAGTGGCGAAGACGCTGCTGGTCCGGGCGCTGTCCGCGGCGCTGCAGCTGGAGTTCAAGCGGGTGCAGTTCACGCCGGACCTGATGCCCGGCGACGTGACGGGTTCCCTGGTGTACGACGCGCGCACCGCCGCGTTCGTGTTCCGGCCCGGTCCGGTGTTCACCAACCTGCTGCTCGCCGACGAGATCAACCGCACCCCACCCAAGACCCAGGCCGCGCTGCTCGAGGCGATGGAGGAGCGCCAGGTCAGCGTCGAGGGCGAACCCCAGCCGCTGCCGGACCCGTTCATCGTCGCCGCGACCCAGAACCCGGTCGAATACGAGGGCACCTACCAGCTGCCCGAGGCCCAGCTGGATCGCTTTCTCCTCAAACTGAATGTGACGCTGCCCCCGCGGGACGCCGAGATCGCCATCCTGCACCGGCACGCGCACGGTTTCGATCCCCGCGATCTGTCGGCGATCAAGCCGGTGGCGGGGCCGGCCGACCTGGCCGCCGGCCGCGACGCCGTGCGACACGTGCTGGTCGCCGACGAGGTGCTCGGCTACATCGTCGACATCGTCGGGGCCACCCGATCCTCCCCCGCGCTGCAGCTGGGCGTGTCCCCCCGCGGGGCGACCGCCCTGTTGGCCACCGCGCGCTCCTGGTCCTGGCTGTCGGGCCGCAACTACGTCACCCCCGACGACGTGAAGGCCATGGCCCGCCCGACGCTGCGGCACCGGGTGATGCTGCGGCCCGAAGCCGAACTCGAGGGGGCCACGTCCGATGGCGTGCTCGACGGGATTCTGGCGTCGGTTCCGGTGCCCCGCTAGTGATCCTGACCGGACGCACGGGACTGGTCGCGCTGATCTGCGTCCTGCCCATCGCTGTCTCGCCTTGGCCGGCAACGGCTTTCGTGGCCCTGCTGGTGGCGCTGGCCATCGCCGTTGCCGTCGACGTCGGGTTGGCGGCCCGCACCACCGCCCTGCGCTACGTGCGCTCCCCGGATCGCTCCGCCCGGCTCGGTCAACAGGTGGATTGTGAGCTGTCCATCCACAACGACGGCCGGCGGCGGTTCCGCGGCCAGGTCCGCGACGCCTGGCCGCCCAGCGCCCGCGCGCGGCCGCGCACCCATGCGGTGGACATCCCGGCCGGGGGCGATCAGCACGTCGCGACCCGGCTGGAGCCAAAGCGCCGCGGCGATCAGCGCGCGACGGTGATCACCGCGCGATCGATCGGGCCCCTGGGCTTGGCGGGACGGCAGGGTTCGCAATCGGTGCCCGGCCAGCTCCGGGTGCTGCCGCCGTTCCTGTCGCGCAAGCACCTGCCGTCGCGCCTGGCCAGGCTGCGCGAGATCGACGGCCTACTGCCCACCCTGGTGCGCGGGCAGGGCACCGAATTCGATTCGCTGCGAGAGTATGTCGTCGGTGACGACGTGCGCTCGATCGATTGGCGCGCGACCGCGCGGCGCGCCGACGTGGTGGTGCGCACCTGGCGCCCCGAACGCGACCGGCGCGTGGTGATCGTGCTCGACACGGGCCGCACCGCGGCGGGCCGGGTGGGCGTCGACCCCACCACCTCCGATCCCGCGGGCTGGCCGCGGCTGGACTGGTCGATGGATGCCGCGCTGCTGCTGGCCGCGCTCGCGTCGCGGGCGGGCGACAACGTCGACTTCCTCGCCCACGACCGGGCGAGCCGGGCCGGCGTCTTCGGCGCGTCGCGCACCGAGCTGCTCGCCCAGCTCGTCGACGCGATGGCCCCCCTGCAGCCCACGCTCGTCGAATCCGATTGGCGGGCAATGGCTTCGGCCATCGCGCTGCGGGCCCGCCGGCGCTCGCTGGTGGTGCTGCTGACCGACCTCAATCCGACCGCCCTCGACGAGGGCCTGCTGCCCGTGCTGCCGCAGCTGTCGGCCAAGCATCACCTGCTGCTGGCCGCGGTTTCCGACCCGCGGGTCGACCAGATGGCCGCCGGCCGATCGGATGCCGCGGCGGTGTACGACGCCGCCGCGGCCGAGCGATCCCGCAACGACCGCGGCGCCATGGCCACACGATTGCGCCGCACCGGCGTGGAGGTCGTCGACGCCCCGCCCGCCGAACTGGCGCCCGCGCTCGCCGACCACTACCTGGCGATGAAAGCGACCGGGCGCCTGTGATCGGCACCGCGAAACTGTAACCACCGACGCATTTCCCGAGTAGGGCCGTCCGCAGTTGCAGTCTCGCGAAGCTCAGCCGGTGGGGACCACATCCGGCGCGTCTTCGATGTCGCCGCTTTCCCCGGCTCTGACCCCGCGGCGACCGAAGTAGACGATGTAGGACAAGAACGCCGCCTCGGCGATGACGCCGATGCCGACCCGTACGACCGTCGGTAACGGCGACGGCGTCACCAGCGCCTCGATCAACCCGGAGACGGCGAGCACGGCCACCAGGCCCACGGCCACCGAGACGATGGCACGGCCCTGTTCGGCGAGCACCTGTCCGCGGGGCCGGTCGCCGGGCGACATCACCGACCATCCCAGCCGCATTCCCGCCGCCCCCGAGAGGAAGACCGCGGTGAGCTCCAACAGCCCATGGGGGGCAAGCAATCCCAGCAGCAGGCCGCCCTTGCCGGCGGGGAACATCAGGCCGGCGATCACGCCCACATTGGCGGCATTCTCGAACAGCACAAAGGGAATGGGCAGCCCCAGCACGACGGACAGCGCGATGCATTGAGCGGAAACCCAGGAATTGTTCACCCAGATCTGCAGCGCGAAGGCGGCGGCGGGATGTTCGCTGTAGTACGACTCGACGTCGTGATTGACCAATTGCTCGATGTCACTAGGGGTTCCGAGCGCTGACTGCACCTCGGGACTGCCGGCGACCCACAGCGCAATGACCACGACCACCGCGAAAAACGCCGCCGCCGTGGCCAGCCACCACCGCCACGTGCGGTACGCGACGACCGGGAAGGACACCGTCCAGAACCGGGTGAACGTACTGCTTAGCGGCGCGTGGGCGCCGGTCACCGCGGAACGGGCCCGCGCGACCAGGCTCGAGAGCCGGCCGACCAGCATCGAATCCGACGACGCCGAGCGCAGCATCGACAAATGGGTGGACACCCGCTGATAGAGCTCGACGAGTTCGTCGATCTCGGCGCCGCTGAGCGACCGGCGGCGCCCGATCAGTCGATCGAGGCGGTCCCACGTGCCTCGATGGGCCAGCACGAATGCGTCGACGTCCACCCTGGGCAGCCTAATCACCCCGCGGGCGCGGCGCCGCGGGCATGACCAAGTGCGGTCGCCCGCACCCGCCCGGCCTGTACCGTTCGAAGTTATGTCGGTGGTGACCGGGGACGCCGTGGTGCTGGACGTGCAGATCGCCCAGCTGCCGGTGCGGACGTTGAGCGCGCTGATCGATATCGCCGTCATGGTGATCGGCTACCTGCTCGGGCTGATGCTGTGGGCCGCCACCCTGACCGAGTTCGACACCGCGCTGAGCAACGCCATCCTGCTTATATTTACGGTTCTGGTAATTGTGGGCTACCCGTTGATCCTCGAGACCGCGACGCGGGGACGCTCGGTGGGCAAGATCGCCCTGGGTCTGCGCGTCGTGTCCGACGACGGCGGCCCAGAACGCTTCCGCCAGGCGCTGTTTCGCGCCCTGGCCTCGCTGGTGGAAATCTGGATGCTCTTCGGCAGCCCCGCCATCATCTGCAGCATCCTGTCACCCAAAGCCAAACGGATCGGCGATATCTTCGCCGGCACGGTGGTGGTCAACGAACGCGGACCCCGGCTGGGGCCCCCGCCGACGATGCCTCCGGCGCTGGCCTGGTGGGCGGCGTCGCTGCAGCTGTCGGGACTGTCCGTCGGTCAAGCCGAAGTGGCGCGCCAATTCCTTTCCCGCGCACCGCAACTCGACCGCCAGCTGCGCACTCAGATGGCGTACCGCATCGCCGGTGATGTCGTGGCGCGCATTGCGCCGCCCCCGCCCCCCGGGGCCCCGCCGGAACTGGTGCTGGCCGCGGTCCTCGCCGAGCGGCACCGTCGCGAACTGGCCCGGCTGCGCCCGACCGCCCAGGCGCCGGGCTGGCCGCCCATGCCACCGGGCGCGCCGCCGCGGTACCCGGAGCCGTGGCCGGAGCCGGGCCGACCCGCCCCGGGACCGGGCTACGGCGCGCCTCCGGACGGTTTCGCACCGCCGCACTGACGCAGCGCGGCTAGCGGGCGACGCTCGCCGCCATGAGGACGACGTCGGCGATCAGCAGCGCCCACCCCAGCAGCGGGACCGCGATGCCGCCGCGGTGTTTGGCGGTGA
Source organism: Mycobacterium sp. 5-140-3-2 (assembly GCF_035666375.1). NCBI lineage: Bacteria > Bacillati > Actinomycetota > Actinomycetes > Mycobacteriales > Mycobacteriaceae > Mycobacterium > Mycobacterium sp. 5-140-3-2. The sequence goes on along the minus strand of NZ_CP142025.1, from coordinate 369,507 downwards.
AAACCGAGATGACGATGACGACGACGGCCACCGCGGGCGCGCCGTAGAAGGCGACGCCGAAGTCGATGCCGCCGTGGCCCAGGTTGGGGCAGCTGGTGTCGCTGCAACCGGCGGTGCTCAGCACGCCACCGAGCGCGAACAGCATGACGATCGCCGCGGCGGGCACCGTCGCCAGCGCCAACCCCCAGTTGACCCAGGGCCAGACGTTCCGGCGCGGGGCACCACCGGGGTCCCCGGATGGGGCCGCACCGGCGGCCGTGCGATCGACCGTCACGTCGTTGTCAGCGTCCATCCCACAGTTCCTACCCGCCGTCTGGCCTCTGCAAACCGGCCCGCGGGTTTGGGCGGCGCGGATGGGCGTGGATTTCCGCAGGTCAGCTTCGCTAGTCGATATCTTTCAACATATCCAGTTGCATCGCGTTAGTTCCCGATATATCGTGATATTCCGAAGCGCACGTCGGGTGCGCGATCCACCAACGTAAGGACACAAATGAGCAACCCATTCACTCCCCCCGAGGGACCATTCGGCGGCCGGCCCGGTTTCGGATTCGGGTTCGGCTCCGGCCCGGTCGACCGGCGCGCCCTGCACGAGGCGCGGCGCCAGGCCAGGCGGGACTTCCGCGAACATCTCCGCGACCACGCCGGCGGCGGCCACCCGGGTGGCTACGAAGGCCCGTTCGGGTTCGGTCCCGGATTCGGGCCGGGCTTCGGCCCCGGTTTCGGTTTCGGTCCCGGCGGACGGCGCGGCGCCTGGCGCCGTGGCGGCCCGGGCCGCGGCAAGCGCGGTGACGTGCGGGCGGCCATCCTGACGCTGCTCGCCGAGCGGCCGATGCACGGCTACGAGATGATCCAGCAGATCGCCGAACGCAGCAACGGGCTGTGGAAGCCGAGCCCTGGCTCGGTGTATCCGACCCTGCAGCTGCTCGACGACGAAGGCCTGATCACCGCGAGCGAATCCGCGGGCAGCAAGAAGCTTTTCGAGCTGACCGAGCAGGGCCGCGGGGCGGCCGAGAAGATCGAGACCCCGCCGTGGGACGAGATCACCGAAGGTGCGGACCCCGGTCACATGAGCCTGAGGGCGGCCGTCGGCCAGTTGTTCGGCGCGGTCGGGCAGTCCGCCCACACCGCTTCCGCCGAGCAGCAGCAGCGCATCGTCGACATTCTCAACAACGCGCGGCGCGAGATCTACGGCATCCTCGGCGAAGACTGATTCCGAGCCAGCGGACCCTGGATCAGGTCACCTCAGGTGATGGAGACCCAATCCAGGGTCCGCTGCACGGCCTTGCGCCAGCCCGCGTACCCCTCGGCGCGCTGCTCGTCGTTCCAGGTCGGCGACCAACGCCGGCCCTCCTGCCAGTTGGCGCGCAGGTCCGCCGGGTCGGCCCAGAACCCCACGGCCAGGCCGGCCGCGTACGCGGCGCCCAGCGCCGTCGTCTCGGCGACCACCGGACGCACCACGTCCACGCCCAGCACGTCGGCCTGGATCTGCATGCACAGGTCATTGCCGGTGATACCACCGTCGACCTTCAAAACCTCAAGGCGCACACCGGAATCCGCGGCCATCGCGTCTACCACGTCGCGGCTCTGGTAGCAGATCGCCTCCAGGGTGGCCCGGGCCAGATGCGCGTTGGTGTTGAATCGGGACAGCCCCACGATCGCGCCCCGGGCATCGGATCGCCAGTAGGGGGCGAACAACCCGGAAAACGCCGGGACGAAATAGACGCCGCCGTTGTCGTCGACCTGGCGGGCCAGCGCCTCGCTTTGCGCGGCCCCGCTTATGATGCCCAGCTGATCGCGCAGCCATTGCACGGCCGCGCCCGTCACCGCGATCGAACCCTCAAGTGCGTAAACGGGTTTGGCGTCCCCGAACTGGTAGCAGACGGTGGTCAGCAGCCCGTTGTCGGACCGCACGATCGTCTCGCCGGTGTTCAGTAGCAGGAAATTGCCGGTGCCATAGGTGTTTTTCGCCTCCCCCTCGGCCAGACACACCTGCCCCACCATCGCCGCGTGCTGGTCACCCAGCACGCCCGTGATCGCAATCTCTCCGCCCGCCGGGCCGGTCTCGGCCGTCACCCCGTAGGGCTGCGGCGACGACGACGGCCCGATCCGCGGCAGCATCGCGCGCGGGATCGCAAAGAATGACAGCAACTCGTCGTCCCAGTCCAGGGTCTCGAGGTTCATCAGCATGGTCCGGCTGGCGTTGGTCACGTCGGTGACGTGCACGCCGCCCCGCGGACCCCCGGTCAGGTTCCACAACACCCAGGTGTCCGGGGTGCCGAACAACGCGTCGCCACGCTCGGCGGCGTCGCGCACCCCGTCGACATTCTCCAAGATCCATCGCAGCTTTGCGCCGGAGAAGTACGTCGCCGGGGGAAGTCCCGCCTTGCGGCGGATCACCTCGCCCCGGCCGTCGGCTCCCAGCGCCGACGCGATCCGGTCGGTGCGGGTGTCCTGCCAGACGATCGCGTTGTAATAGGGCCGTCCGGTCTTGCGGTTCCAGACCAGCGTCGTCTCGCGCTGGTTCGTGATACCCAGCGCGGCAATGTTTTTCGGCGCCAGGTTGGCACGGTTGAGCACGGAGGTCAGCACCGAGGAGGTACGTTCCCAGATCTCCACCGGGTCGTGCTCGACCCAGCCCGCCTGGGGCAGGATCTGTTCGTGCTCGAGCTGGTGGCGGGCCACCTCGGCACCCTCGTGATCGAAGATCATGCAGCGCGTGCTGGTCGTCCCCTGGTCGATAGCGGCCACGAATTCGGCGAACTCGGCCAACTGCTCTCCTCCACCCGTGAGCTCTGACACTTTTGCGGCAAAAGTCCATCATGGTCTACCCGCCCGGCGGGCGAGGCCACAACCGCGCCGCCGGAGAGCTTGCGTTACGGGCGGTAACCCTGTTGCATCTGCGGTGTGGGCGAAGAGGTCAAGCGCACCACGTACGACAGCGCACACCGCCGCGAATACCGGCGCAAGGTTCAGGCGTGTCTGAACGTGTTCGAGACGATGCTCGCCCAGTCATGCTTCGATTCCGACCAGCCGCTCACCGGCATGGAGATCGAGTGCAACCTGGTCGACGCCGACTACCAGCCGGCCATGTCCAATCGCCACGTCCTGGACGCCATCGGCGATCCCGCGTACCAGACCGAATTGGGCGCCTACAACATCGAATTCAACGTCCCGCCGCACGCGCTGCCCGGACACACGGGGCTGGATCTCGAGGCCGAGGTGCGGGCCAGCCTGAACGAGGCCGAGATCAAGGCCGGCGCCGCCGACGGTGCGCACATCGTCATGATCGGCATCCTGCCCACGCTGATGCCCGAACACCTCGATCACGCCTGGATGAGCGAGTCGACGCGGTATGCCGCCCTCAACGACTCGATCTTCACCGCCCGCGGCGAGGACCTGCCCATCGACATCGACGGCCCCGAACCGCTGAACTGGCACGCCGCGACGATAGCGCCCGAATCCGCTTGCACCAGCATGCAATTGCACCTGCAATTGGCCCCGGAGACGTTCGCCGCCAACTGGAACGCCGCGCAGATTGTCGCCGGTCCGCAGCTGGCGCTGGGCGCCAACTCGCCGTTCTTCTTCTCCCACCAACTCTGGGCGGAAACCCGCATCGAGCTGTTCACCCAATCCACCGACACCCGACCCGAAGAGCTGAAAACCCAAGGCGTGCGCCCGCGAGTGTGGTTCGGTGAACAGTGGATCACCTCGGTCCTCGACCTGTACCGCGAGAACATCCGGTACTTCCCGTCCCTGTTGCCCGAGGTGTCCGAGGAGGATCTGGTCGCCGAGCTGGCCGCCGGGCGCACCCCGCAGCTGTCCGAGTTGCGGCTGCACAACGGCACCGTGTACCGGTGGAATCGCCCGGTGTACGACGTGGTCGACGGGCGCCCGCATCTGCGACTGGAGAATCGGGTGTTGCCGGCCGGACCGACAGTCGTTGACATGCTGGCGAATTCGTCCTTCTTCTACGGGATGCTGCGCAGCTTGTCCGAGGCGGACAGCCCGTTGTGGGACCGCATGGATTTCGCGGTGGCGGAGGCCAACTTTTTGGCGGCGGCGCGCCACGGCATCGACGCCCGGCTGCACTGGCCCGGGCTCGGGGAGGTGAGCGCACGCGAGCTGGTGCTCGACACGTTGCTGCCGATGGCCGACGACGGGTTGCGGCGCTGGGGCGTCGACCCCGAGGTCCGCGACCGGTTCCTGGGGGTCATCGAGGGCCGCGCCCGCGCTGGCCGCAACGGCGCCACCTGGCAGGTTTCCACCGTACGGGCCCTGCAGGACGCGGGCATGGGCCGGGCCGCCGCGCTGGCCGAGATGCTGCGCCGCTACTGCGAGTACATGCACGCCAACGAGCCGGTGCACACCTGGGAGTAGGTTGACAACCATGTCGTCTGATCAAGTGATGGACTGGGACAGCGCCTACCGCGAGCAGGCCCATTTCGAGGGTCCGCCCCCGTGGAATATCGGTGAGCCGCAACCCGAACTGGCGGCGCTGGCCGCGGCCGGCAAGTTCCACAGCGACGTCCTGGACGCCGGCTGCGGAGTCGCCGAGCTCTCACTGAGCCTGGCCGCCCAGGGTTACACTGTGGTCGGCGTCGACCTCACGCCGACCGCCGTCGCGGCGGCCACCAAGTCCGCCCAGGAGCGCGGCTTGACCACGGCCAGCTTCGTGCAGGCCGACATCACGTCGCTGAGCGGGTATGACGGACGGTTCGCCACCGTCGTCGACAGCACGCTGTTTCACTCGCTGCCCGTGGAGGGCCGCGACGGCTACCTGCGCTCGGTCCACCGCGCCGCGGCACCGGGCGCCAGCTACTTCGTGCTGGTGTTCGCCAAGGGCGCCTTCCCGGCCGAGATGGAACCCAAGCCCAACGAGGTCGACGAAGACGAACTACGCGCCGCGGTCAGCACGTACTGGGAAATCGACGAGATTCGCCCCTCCTTCATCCTGTCGAACGCGATCAACATCGCCGACGCGCCTTTCGAATTCCCGCCGCACGATCGCGACGAGCAAGGCCGGATCAAGATGCCGGCCTACTTGCTGACGGCGCACAAGGCCGGCTAGCCGGTTGCGGTCGCCGCCGTCGCGGCGATGAGCGCCTCGGCGAAGGTCTCCAGGTCCTCGGCAGTGGTGTCCAGGTGCGGCGAGATCCGCAGCAGCGGCCCCGGGAGCTCCAGCGGTGCCCGCTGCACGCCGACGAAGGTGGTCAGGATCCGTCGCTCGGCGAGCAACCAGTCCCGCACCGTCTGCGGGTCGGCGCCGTCGGTCGGCGCCAAAGTCGTGATGGCGCTGGGTTCTTCGACCTCCTCGACGACGGCCCACCCGGCGACGTCGGCCAGCACCGTGCGGCTCAGGCCGCCCAGCTCGGCCAGGCGTGCACAGACGGCCGCCGGCCCGTAGGCCAGGTGCTCCCCCAGCGCCAGCGAAAACCCCACCCGCGCAGCGATATTGGCTTCGCCGAATTCGAGCTGCTGGGCCACCGTCGGCGACCCCGATGCGCGCGCCCACTGCGGTGCCGCCAGCCTGGGGCGCAGGCTCTCCATCAGCTCCCGGCGCACCGCCAGTATCCCGACACCGCGCGGGCCGGCGACCCACTTGCGCGACGAGGAATACGTCGCGTCGGCCCCGGCCGCGCAATCCACCTGCCCCAGCGCCTGCGCCGCGTCGATCACCAGTGGCAGCCCGAGCTCCCGGCAGAGCTGGGCGACCATCGAAACCGGTTGCACCACACCGCTATGGCTGGCCACCGCGGTCAGGTGCACCAGGTCCGGCCGGTCGGTGTCGAGGGCCCGCGCCGCGTCGTCGAGCGCGACGCGGCCGTCATCCATGGTCGGCAGCAGCCGGCGGTCGAACCCGTGGGCGGCCATCACGGCCAGGTTGGGCCCGTATTCGCCGGGCAGGCACGCTACCGTTCGGTGCTTGGTCGGCCAGGCGCCCAACAGCAGATCCAAGGCGTGAAGCGAGCCGGTGGTGAACACCACCTCGGCGTCGGTCATCCCGGTCAGCGCGGCGAACGCGACACGTCCGGCGTCGAGCACCGGGGCGGCCGCCTCGGCCGCGACATACCCGCCGACTTCGGACTCGTTGCGGGCGTGCTGCGCGGCGGCGTCGATCACCGCGACGCTCTGCCGCGAGCAGGCGGCGTTGTCCAGATGCAGGCCGGCCATGGGCAAGCGTGCCGCCCGCCATCGGTCGGCCAGCGAGTCGCCGGCGGTCACTTCACGGCCAACGACAACCCGAAGTCACCCGCGCCGTCGGTCCACCATTGCGTGCGACGCAGTCCCACGGCGGCCAGTTCGGCACTCACCTTTTCCGGGCGGAACTTGCACGACACCTCGGTCAGCATCTCCTCGCCGGCCTCGAAGTCCACGATCAGCTCGAGCGCACCGACACGCACCCGCTGGCCGCGATCGGCCCGCAACCACATCTCGATACGTTCCTCGGCCGGGTTCCACCGCGCGACGTGCGCGAAAGTATCGACGTCGAAATCGGCGTCCAGTTCCCGGTTTACCACCGCAAGAACATTGCGGTTGAACGCCGCCGTCACCCCGGCGGAATCGTCGTAGGCGCGCACCAGCCGCTCGAGGTCCTTGACCAGGTCGGTGCCCAGCAGCAGGCTGTCGCCGGGCCGCATCTGGGCGGACAGCGCGGCGAGGAAGTCCGCGCGCGGCCCGGGCGTGAGGTTGCCGATCGTCGACCCCAAGAACACGAACAGCCGCCGCCCGTCCGCCGGGATCTCGGTCAGGTGTTCTTCGAAATCGCCGCAGACGGCCTTGATTTCGACTCCCGAGTATTCCTGCGCAATGGCCGCGGCGGCCGTCGACAGGATGCTGGCGTCGACGTCGAAGGGGACGAACCGGCGCAGCGAACCGCGCGCGCGCAGGGCGTCGAGCAGCAGCCGCGTCTTCTCCGAGGTGCCGCTGCCCAGTTCCACCAGGGTGTCGGCCTCGCTGGCCGACGCGATTTCGGCCGCCCGCGCACGCAGGATCTCGGCCTCGGCGCGGGTCGGGTAGTACTCGGGCAGCCGGGTGATCTGGTCGAACAGGTCACTGCCCACGGCGTCATAGAACCACTTGGGCGGCAACGACTTCGGCGTCTTCTGCAGGCCTTCGAACACGTCACGGCGCAACGCGTGGTAGGCCGAGTCGGCGGCGAGGTGGTTCGACAGCGACAGCGTCATCAAGACCCTTTCGGATGATCCAGCGGGGTCATCGTGACTCCGCCGGCGGTGACTTCGACGAGGTGGCGGTCCGGCACGTCCTCCCAGTCGGAGTCGTTGTCATAGGGTTCGCTGGCCAGGACCACACCATCCGGGCGGCGCAGGATGGACAGCGTGTCCCCCCACACCGTCGCCAGCATGCGAGAACCGTTGGCGGCCAATATGTTCAGCCGGGCGCGCGGGTCGGCCGCCGCGATCTCGGCGATGGTGTCGCCCAGCGCATCGAGGCCGCGCTCGAAGATGACGGCCGCCAGCATCGCGCTGTCGCAGACCGATTCGGCCTGCGACGTCGCCGGCAGCGCCGCCCGGTCGACGATTCCGTTGTGCGACAACAACCATTGCCCGTCGGTGAACGGCGCGGTCGCGCTGACTTCGATCGGCATGCCGACGGTCGCCGAGCGCACCGCGGCCACCACGCAGTGGCTGCGCAGCGCCGGCGCGACGGACTCGAAGGACACGTCGCCCCACAGCGGCAGCTGGCTGCGCCAGCGCCGGGGCGCGGCGCCATCCGACGCAGCATCGAAAAACCCGACGCCCCAGCCGTCCGCGTTCAACAGACAATGCTTCTGGCGGCGCGGCGCGTAGGCCTGCACCCGCAGCCCGAACGGTGGGTCGAGCACCAGCGAGGAGACCGTGACGTCGGCCCCGAGCCACCCCAGATGCCGGCACATCAGGCGATCTCCTTCGGCACGTCCCAGGCCAACCGGACGCCGGAGAAGATCTGGCGCCGGTACGGGTGATCCCAGTTGCGAAAACTCGGGCGCAGGATGCTCGGCTCCACGGCCCACGATCCGCCGCGCAGCACCCGGTAATCGCCGTCGAAGAACGGCTGTGAATAGCGCTCGTAGAGCATCGGGACGAACCCGGGCCAGGGCCGCAGCGGGCTGCTCGTCCACTCCCACACATCGCCGAGCATCTGCTCGGCCCCGTACGCGGAAGCGCCGGCGGGGTAGGCCCCGACGGGTGCGGGCCGTAGCGCGGTGCCGCCGAGGTTGGCCAGCGCGTCGCACGGCTCCTGGGCGCCCCATGGGTAGCGGCGCCGGGCGCCGGCGGAGGGGTCCCATGCGCAGGCCTTCTCCCATTCCATCTCGGTGGGCAGCCGCGCGCCGGCCCAGGCCGCGTACGCCTCGGCCTCGAAATAGCTGACGTGCTGGACGGGTTCGTCGGCGGGGATGTCTTCGACGTGGCCGAACCGGGTGCGGGTGGCGGCGTCAGGATTCCAGAACTGCGGTGCGGTCAGGCCGGCGGCCTGGCGATGCCGCCAGCCCCGCTCCGACCACCACCGCGGCTGGTCGTAGCCGCCGTCGTCGATGAAGTGCCGCCATTCGCCGTTGGTGACCGGAACCCGGCCGATCCGGAACGCGGGCAGGTCGACGACGTGGCCGGGACGCTCGTTGTCCAGCGAAAATGGCTCGGCGGCGGGGTCAACGCCGAGCACAAACTCGCCGCCGGGCACCAGCACCGAGGTGCCGGCCAGGCCCGGGCGGGCGGGCGGCAGCATCGACGTGCCGCGCAGGAGCGGCGGGCCGCTGCGCAGATTCAATGCCTGCAGCATGGTTTCGTCGTGCTGGTTTTCGTGGCTGACCACCATCGCGTACGCGAACGCCGCCTCGTCGCCCGCCGGGTCGTCGGGCAGCGCGTCCAGGGCGTCGAACACGGCGGACCGCACCGTCCGGCAGTACGCGCGCGCCTCGTCCGGCGACAACAGCGGCAGGTCGACCCGACTGGCGCGCGAGTGCACGAAGGCGTCGTAGAGACCCTCGACGGCCGGCGACAGCATCGACGGCCGGGCAAGATCCCCGCCCCGCAGCAGCCACAGCTCTTCCTGCTGGCCGATGTGCGCCAGATCCCACACCAGCGGGCTCATCAGCGGGTCGTACTGCCGGCACAGTTCGGCATCGTCGAAGTCGACCAGCCGCAGCGTCCGCGTCCGCGTCCGCGTCAACTGGTCGGCAAGCGCCTGGCGTGACGTCACCGTCACAGTCCCCCTCGCGCCGCCCGCGACACCTCGGCGGCGACGCCGTGTTCGATCACCCGGTCGGCGAAATCGTCGCCGGGACACCGGCCCTGTTCGACGAGGTCGACCAGCCGCTGCATCGCGTCGCCGACTTCGGCCGGCGCCCTTTCGGCCGCGATGGCCACGCACGCGTTGGCGGCCGCGTAGAGCCGCCGGTCACGCAGCCCGAGCCGGGCCGCGATGTCCCAGGCGGTGGCCACCGGTGCGACGGCCTCGGCCGCGGCGTCGGCCGCGGTCGGGTCGTCGAGCAGCGCCACCAGGGTGAACACCACCGCGGGCCACAACGCGTCCGGGACGCTGTCCAGGTAGCGGATTTCCAGCCACTGCCGGGGGCGGACCGGCGGGAACAAGGTCGTCAGGTGGTATTCGAGATCGGCGACGCTGGGGCGGCGATTACCGAGCAATACCCGGCCGTCGACCCAGTCGGCAAAGGGCACCCACTGCGTGACCGCCTCGGCGCCCGGCGTGTGCACCAGCATCACCGGGGCCTTGAGCGCGTAGCGCCCCCAGTCGGTGCCCGGGTCATCGCCGCTGGCGCCCAGGATGGGTCCGCAGCGCGCGGAATCCATCTGCCCCCACACCCGCTGCCGGCTGGAGACCCAGCCGGTGAAGTCGCCGCCCAGCATCGGCGAGTTGGCCGTGATCGCAATCATGGTGGGCCCCAAGGCATGCGCCAGCCGAACCCGAGCCGCCCAGCCCTCGCGCGGCCCGGCGTCGACGTTGACCTGGATCGATGCGGTGGACGTCATCATCGCCGCGCCCGCTTCCCCGGAGCGGCTGGTGGCGAAGAACCTTTCCATGGCGCGGTAGCGGGCGCCGGGGTTGATGCGCTGGGGGGGTCGCAGCGGGTCGGCGCCGAGGAAGACCAGGCCCAGGCCGGCCTCGGCAAACGCCGGCTGGAGCACGGCCTGGTCCCGTCGCATGGCCTCGATCGCGGGCAGGACGCCGTCGGCCGGCGGCCCGGAGAGTTCGACCGCGCCACCGGGTTCCACGGTGATCCTGCTGCCGCCCGGCAGGGCGGGGAGCCCGTCGAGCACCGCGGCGATTTCGTCCCAGCCGGGCCTGCGGTGCGGGGCGGCCGGGTCGTGGCAGTGGGCCTCGAGTTCCAGACCCACCCGTCCCAGCGGGGCGTCCACCAGGCAGCCGTCGGCGATGTATTGCGCGACGGCCGTGGAGTCGGTGAGCTCGGCGATTTTCAGCTCCGGGGCGGGGTCGGCGCCGGTCGACCGCGGAGCCGCCGCAGTGATCGGGGCGAACGTCATATCACGATCCCTTCGGGCCCGGCGAAGGCTGAACACGCACCTGCGGACCGCTTCCCTGCGCAGCTAATCGAACGATATCCGGCACTACTTCGTCTAGTGCTTCATCTATCAGACGCCCCCGACATATTCCCCTCCCGCGCTGATGGCCAGACGGCAAGGACGGATACCCGATCGCTGCGCTACTGACCCAGCGCGTTCTGCATCGCCCCAGCTAGCACGTTCACGGCGGGCCCGGCGTTGCCGGACTGACACACTTTCGCCTGCAGCAACACGTTTTCGCGCAGCCTGGTTTGATCGAAGCAGCGCCGATCGGTGCCCGCCTCCTGCTTGGTCCAGTTCTCGTCGGCGGGCCCGGCCGGCCCGCCGTCGAAGGACCACACCTGCGTGCTGCCGTTGTCCAGGTGTATCGCGGTCGTCTGACCCGAACAGCCGACCGTTCGATCCACCACCCGATGAAATGCCCGGGCCGCGGCGTCCGGGGTGGCGAACACCCCGACCGCCTGCTTGACCAGGTGCGTTTGATCATTCGCCGACGTCTGCGTGACGGCCCCGTTGAACGACGCCAGATCGGGATCGTCGTAGACCTCGGACAGCCCGATGTCCGCCCAGTTGTTGCACTCCGGGAGGTCCACCCAGGGGCCCTGTCCGGGCTGGGTGAACACCGACTCCCAGCCCATGGGTCCGCCGACGATGTTGCCGACCGACCCCTTGCCCAGGACGGCGTAGTTCACCACGCCCGGCTCCGACGGGTGCGCGGCGGCGACTGCGGGCGCGACGGTGCCCGCCACCGCGAACCCGACGGTGAGTACGGCGCGGTGCACCTGCGTGGCCCGCATGGTCATGAGGCGATCATGCCAAACGCCACGACGTTCGGTCAGCCCCCGTCAAGCGCCGACCTTGTGCGCCAAGCGTTTCGCGACCGCGTCAGGGGCGCGGCGCCGGCGAGCCGGGAGCCGGGCTGACGGCCGTCGGCTGACCGGGTCCGCTGATGCCGGGGCCGGAGACGGGACCGCCGGGCCCGCCCGGGCCGCCCGGGGGCATCGGAACGATCAAACCGGGGCCGCCGGGACCGGGCCCCCAGGGCCCATTGTCGGGCCCGGGACCACCGGGGCCGCCGTACCACGATCCGGGACCACCGGGACCGGGTCCCCAGGGGCCATTGCCCGGCCCGGGGCCGGGTCCCCACGGCCCGTTGCCCGGGCCGGGGCCGCCCGGGTGAAACATGCCGTGGTGATGGTGGCAGTGGTAGTGGTGCTTCCAAATGAAGGCGCCGACGAAGAACACCGAGGAGAGGATGAACACGATGCCCGCGACGATCACCACCCAGGCTGCCGCCGTGTAGAGCCGCGGCGGCTTGACCCGCGGCGGCGGTGGCGGCGCGGGCGGAGTGGTCGCGGCGGCGGGGGTCGGCTCGGCTTGCGGTTCGGGTGTCTCGCTCATGCCATGCCATATTGCCCCGCACGCGATGTCCGGAACAGGCCCCGGCGGCAAATTGCCTGGAATCGAGACGTGGCCCGACGCTCGATGAGAGCGCCGGGCCACGAGTGGGTTGGGGGTTTTAGTTGGTCAGCACAATGACGCTGGGGGCCTGCCCCGGCGCTGCGTGCGAGGCCGCCGCGGAGTGGAAGATCGACGCCGGGAGCTGTCCCGGGGCCATGCCGCTGGGCCGCACGGGCGACGGACTGGCGGGCGCGGTGGTCGCGCCCGGGCCCGTGGGTGCGCCCGGGCCGCCCTGGGTGCCGCCGCCCGGTCCACCGGGCCCGCCGGGGCCGCGGTGATGCAGCATCGCGTGGTGGTGGTGCTTGTGGTGGTGATGGCCGTGATGGCCGCCGCGGTGGCCGAGGATGAAGCCGGTGAAGAAGATGACCGCGACGATGAACACGATCCCGGCGACGATGGCGACCCACGCGGCGAGTTGGAAGACCCGCGGGGCCCGATAGGCCGCTGCAGCGGCGGCCGGTGCAGTTGCGGTGGAGGTCCGCACGGTGGGGGTTTCAGGTGTTTCACTCATGAGACAAATGATGAAGCCGTTAACAGTAGTGGCGGCTATGCGCTACTTATGTAGGAGCTGTGAACCATCGCCGCCGCTCAGCGGGCGAAGCGCCTACTCGGGCTTGAACGGATTGACCGCGAACTGGATGACCCGGTACGGCGCGGCCACTCGCGCGCGGGTGTCCCACTGGCTCACGAAGATTCGCAGCTCGTCCAGCGTGGAACCGGGCGAGATGTAGCCGCCGTACGGTTGCGCGAGCCGGTTGTCGTACGGCGGCGGCAGGCTTTCCGCGGGCTCCGGCCACTCGTCGTGCTGCACCACCGTGGTGACCGGCGCGTCACCCAGCGCCGTCGGGTCGTCGGCCACCCGGACCTCCATGTTGCCCGTGACGGCATTGAAGTAGGACAACACGGCCTTGCCGTCGATCTGCCTGATGCACATCTCGCCCACCGCGTCCGGCCACAGCGGTGTCGGCGGCTTGCCCCACCCCCCGCTCGCGCCGGCCGCCCAGCCCTGCCAGCGGGACCGGTCGGTGAACGTTTGCGGTGTGGCGCGATACAGGACCACGGGGTCCCGACGGGTGAAGCTGTCGGCCACGATGTACACCCACCCGCTCGGCGATTCCGGGGTCGGGATCGGGTCGTAATACCCGCTGATCTGCGTCTGCGAGCCGCCTTGATACGAGGCGGGCCGCTTCGAACCCGGGATCGTCTGCCAGCCCGCGCGCGCCGGTTCGGCGGTCACCAGCCGGGAGCTCTGCGGCTCCAGGTCCTTCGTCGTCGTCACCATCAGGTAGTTGCGCCGGTTGATCTGCACCACCCCGGCGGGCAGTTGCGAGGAATCCGGCGGAGCGGGGTCGGCCAGCAGCGGGTGGGCGATCCCGGTGACGCCGGTGTAGCGCACCCCGGCCGGGTCGTCGACCGACGCGGTGTCGACGCGCAGCGCGACGGGCGCATACCAGCCGCCGAACCCGACGCCCTGGCCGGCGAAGCTGTCGCCGCAGACCTGCAGCAGTTCGGTGGGGAATTCGACGAATTCACACAGGTCGGTCGCGCCGATGCCGTAATCGCCTGTGGGAGTTCCGGTTCCGGCGGTCGGACCGATCCGCAGCACCTGACCGGGCGCCAGCGGCTGCAGGATCGGTTCCGGGGCGGGCGCCGGCGGATCGGCATGCGCGGCCCAAAACCATTGCGGCGCAAGCAAAGATGCCACAAGTAGCGAGAACCGCGTCGCGGAACTCACTCGCGGATTCACAACTCGGCGGCGAGTAACTCGGCGATCTGGATGGTGTTCAGCGCCGCCCCCTTGCGCAGGTTGTCTCCCGAGACGAACAGGGCCAGGCCGCGGCCGTCGGGCACCCCCGGATCCCGCCGGATCCTGCCGACGAGGGATTCGTCGGCGCCGGCGGCCGCCAACGGGGTCGGCACGTCGACCACCTTGACGCCGGGCGCGCCGTCGAGCAGCTCGCGGGCACGCTGCGGCGACAGCGGCCGCGCGAACTCGGCGTTGATCGACAGCGAGTGCCCGGTGAACACCGGCACCCGCACGCAGGTGCCGCTGACCGCCAGGTCGGGGATGCCGAGGATCTTGCGGCTCTCGTGGCGCAGCTTCTGGTCCTCGTCGGTCTCGCCGGACCCGTCGTCCACCAACGATCCGGCCAGCGGCACGACGTTGAAGGCGATGGGCGCCACGTAGGTCTTGGGCGCCGGGAACTGCACGGCGCCGCCGTCCTGCACCAGCTGCTCGGCGTCGTCGACGACCGCGCGGGCCTGCGTGGACAGCTCCTGGACTCCGGCGATCCCGCTGCCGGAGACCGCCTGATAGCTCGACACCACCAGCCGTTGCAGGCCGGCCTCGTCGTGCAGCACCTTCAGCACCGGCATCGCGGCCATGGTCGTGCAGTTCGGGTTGGCGATGATGCCCTTCGGACGGTTGGCGGCATCGCGGGCGAAGTTCACCTCGGAGACCACCAGCGGCACGTCGGGGTCCTTGCGCCAGGCCGACGAGTTGTCGATCACCGTCACCCCGGCCGCGGCGAACCGCGGCGCCTGCACCAGCGACATCGTCTTGCCGGCGGAGAACAACGCGATGTCCAGCCCGCTGGGGTCGGCCGTCGCGGCGTCTTCGACCTCGATCTCCTGGCCGCGGAACTCCAACTTGCGGCCCTGCGAGCGCGCCGACGCGAAGAACCGCACCGACGTCGCGGGGAAGTCCCGCTCGTCGAGCAACCTGCGCATCACCTGGCCGACCTGGCCGGTGGCGCCCACCACACCGATGGCAACCATCTATCTGCCCGTCCCCGCATACACCGTCGCCGACTCCTCGCCGCCGAGCCCGAACGCCTCGTGCAACGCCACGACGGCCTTGTCCAGTTCCGTGTCGCGGCACAGCACCGAGATGCGGATCTCGGAGGTGGAGATCAGCTCGATGTTGACGCCCACCTCGGCCAGGGACTCGCAGAAGGTGGCGGTGACCCCGGGGTGGCTGCGCATGCCCGCCCCGATCAGCGACACCTTGCCGACGTGGTCGTCGTAGAGCAGCTGGCTGAACCCGATCTCGTCCTTGAGCGCGTCGAGCTTGGCCACCGCGGTGGGCCCGCTGTCGCGCGAGCAGGTGAAGGTGATGTCGGTCTTGCCGTCCTCGACCTTGGAGACGTTCTGCAACACCATGTCGATGTTCACGTCGGCGTCGGCGAGCGCCCGGAAGACGCGGGCGGCATATCCGGGGATGTCGGGGATGCCGACGACGGTCACCTTGGCCTCGCTGCGGTCGTGCGCGACTCCGGTCAGGATGGGGTCTTCCATGGCTATGTCCTTGATCGATCCGACGACGACGGTGCCTGGGTTTTCCGAATACGAGGATCGGACGTGCACCGGAATGTTGTAGCGGCGCGCGTATTCCACGCAGCGCAGCATCAAAACCTTGGCGCCGCAAGCCGCCATCTCGAGCATTTCTTCGAAGGTGACCGTGTCCAGCTTGCGGGCGTTGTGCACGATCCTGGGGTCGGCGCTGAAGATGCCGTCGACGTCGGTGTAGATCTCGCAGACGTCGGCGCGCAGCGCCGCGGCCAGCGCCACCGCGGTGGTGTCCGAGCCGCCGCGGCCCAGCGTGGTGACGTCCCGGGTGTCCTGGCTGACGCCCTGGAACCCGGCCACCAGCACGACGCGTCCCTCGTCGAGCGCGGCCTGCAGCCGCCCCGGCGTGACGTCGATGATCTTGGCGTTGCCGTGGGTACCGGTGGTGATCACGCCGGCCTGCGAACCCGTGAACGAGCGGGCCTGCGCACCGAGCGATTCGATGGCCATCGCGACCAGGGCATTGGAGATGCGCTCACCGGCGGTCAGCAGCATGTCGAGTTCGCGCGGCGGCGGGGCCGGGCACACCTGCTGGGCCAGGTCCATCAGGTCGTCGGTGGTATCACCCATGGCGGAGACGACGACGACGACGTCGTTGCCCTGCTTCTTGGTAGCGACGATGCGCTCGGCCACGCGCCGGATCCGATCGGCGTTCGCCACTGAGGATCCGCCGTACTTCTGCACGACGAGCGCCACGTTTTTCCCTGCCTCTCCGGCCCTGGGCACTGCAATTTCGGGGATAAGTCCACAACAGAATACGTGCCGCCGCATGGTGATTTACGTCGCGATACCCGGTCGCCCGGAGCGCGGATTCGCTGCGGTCTCGGCGCCATTTTTACCAACGCGCTAAAAGCGGTAAAGTGCAGGACGTGCAGCGGGTGCTCCTCCTCGGACGCCGCGACGGGGTCTGATCCAGACCGGCTTCCCGTCGCGGGTGTTCGCGATGCGCCGGTCTGAGGTTCCTTCTGATATCCCCGGAGCAATTACCGTGACTTCCAATTCCGACGCATTCAGCTCGACACGCAGCATCGTCAAACCCGCGGGCCCGCCGGGGCCCGGGCAGCCCGCATGGAACCCCCAGCGCGGCTCGTCGATGCCGGTCAGCCGGTACCGGCCCTTCGCCGAAGAGGTCGAGCCGATCCGGCTCGCCGATCGCACCTGGCCCGACCGGGTCATCACCAGCGCGCCGCTGTGGTGCGCGGTGGACCTGCGCGACGGCAACCAGGCGCTGATCGACCCGATGAGCCCGGCCCGCAAGCGCCGCATGTTCGATCTGCTGGTCCGCATGGGCTACAAGGAGATCGAGGTCGGGTTCCCGTCGGCCAGCCAAACCGACTTCGACTTCGTCCGCGAGATCATCACCGACGGCGCCATCCCCGACGACGTCACCATCCAGGTGCTGACCCAGTGCCGGCCGGAACTGATCGAGCGCACGTTCGAGGCGTGCCAGGGCGCGCCGCAGGCCATCGTGCACTTCTACAACTCGACGTCAATCCTGCAGCGCCGCGTCGTATTTCGCGCCGAGAAGGCCGCGGTGCAAGACATCGCGACCGCGGGCGCCCGCAAGTGCGTCGAGGAGGCCGCCAAGTACCCGGGCACGCGGTGGCGGTTCGAGTATTCGCCGGAGTCCTACACCGGAACCGAGCTGGAGTACGCCAAGCAGGTGTGCGACGCCGTCGGCGAAATCATCGGGCCCACACCGGAAAACCCGATCATCTTCAACCTGCCCGCCACCGTGGAGATGGCCACCCCGAACGTCTACGCCGATTCGATCGAGTGGATGAGCCGCAACCTGGCCAACCGGGAATCGGTCATCCTGAGCCTGCATCCTCACAACGACCGCGGAACCGCCGTTGCCGCAGCGGAATTGGGCTACCAGGCGGGTGCCGACCGGATCGAGGGCTGCCTGTTCGGCAACGGTGAGCGCACCGGCAACGTCTGCCTGGTGACGCTGGGGCTGAACCTGTTCTCGCGCGGCGTGGACCCGCAGATCGACTTCTCCAACATCGACGAGATCCGCCGCACGGTGGAGTACTGCAACCAGCTGCCGGTCCACGAGCGCCACCCCTACGGCGGTGACCTGGTCTACACCGCGTTCTCCGGTAGCCACCAGGACGCCATCAACAAGGGCCTGGACCAGATGAAGGTCGACGCGGATGCCGCGGACACCGACGTCGAGGACATGCTCTGGCAGGTGCCGTATCTGCCGATCGACCCCAAGGATGTCGGGCGCACCTACGAGGCGGTGATCCGGGTCAACTCGCAGTCCGGCAAGGGCGGGGTGGCCTACATCATGAAGGCCGATCACGGCCTGGCCCTGCCGCGGCGGCTGCAGATCGAGTTCTCCCAGGTGGTGCAGAAGATCACCGACGGCGAGGGCGGCGAGGTCTCGCCGAAGGAGATGTGGGACGCGTTCTCCGAGGAGTATCTGGCCCCGGTGTGGCCGCTGGAGCGGGTGAAGCAGCGGGTCGACGCTTCGGAGGAGGACAGCGGCGTCACCAGCATCGCCGCGACCGTCAAGATCAACGGGGTGGAGACCGAGATCAGTGGGTCCGGCAACGGCCCGCTGGCCGCGTTCGTCCACGCGCTGGGCGATGTCGGATTCGACGTGGCCGTGCTGGATTACTCCGAGCACGCGATGAGTTCCGGTGACGACGCGCAGGCCGCGGCCTACGTCGAGGCTTCGGTGTCGATCGCGAGCGCGGCGGAGCCGGGCGAAGCGGGTCGGCACCCATCGGATCCGGTGTCGATCGCGAGCGCGGCGGAGCCGGGCGAAGCGGGTCGGCACCCATCGGGTCCGGTGGGCGCTCGCACGGTGTGGGGTGTCGGCATCGCGCCGTCGATCACCACAGCGTCGCTGCGTGCGGTCGTGTCGGCGGTCAACCGCGCGGCTCGCGCCTGATCAGACTCGCGCCTGATCAGAAGAGCGCGAGCTGCGGGTCGGAGTTGGTGGTGTCGGCGAATTCATCCATGCTGGTGCCGCCGATGACGGCTCGGACGCAGTCCATGAAGGTCGCGTCGGAGATCACCGGCACCCCCAACTTCCGGGCCAGATAGCCCTTGCCCTGCTCGGGCGCGGGGTCGTTGCAGACCACCAGCGAGGTCTCCCGGTCGACGGCCTCGCTGTAGGCCAGACCGGCGTGCAGGATCCGCTCGACGAGTTCCTCGTGGGTGCGGCCGACCTCGGCGGCCAGCGCCACCCGCATGCCCTGGACGAGGGGCCGCCCGCCCACGTAGGGGCCGGGGTTGAGATACGGGCAGGGCATCCGGGAGGCCAGCACCTTCAGCGGCCGCAGCTCGTCGTGGGTCACCCGGCCGTTCGGCCAGCGGCGCCGGGTCACCGGATGCACCGGCAGCCAGACGTCGCCGTCGCGGGCCAGCTTGAGCGCCGAGGCCAGCACTCCGGTCAGCACCATGGCGTCGTCGAAGGCGTCGTGGGGGCGCTCCTGGGTCACGCTCCAATGCGCCGCCAGCGTCTCCAGCCGCAGGTTGTCGACGCCGAGGTCCAGCCGCCGGGCCAGCTCGACCGTGCACATCACCGAGTCGACGGGAAGTTCGATGTCGGCGAGTTCGGCCTCGGCCGCAAGAAAGGCGTAGTCGAACGCCACGTTGTGGGCCACCAGCGTGCGGCCGCGCAGCACGTCGATCACGTCTGGAGCGATGTCGGCGAACTGCGGTTGGTCTTCCAGCATGGCGGCGGTCAGACCGTGCACGTGAGTGGGCCCCGGATCGACGCCGGGGTTGAGCAGGCTCACCACCGACTGTTCGACCTCGCCGTCGGCGTCCAGACCGAGCACCGCGAGGCTGATGATCCGCGCCTGACCTGGCCGGAAACCCGAGGTTTCGACGTCGATCACGGCCCAGCCCGCGTCCGGCTCGCTGGCAGGCCGCCCCCAGCACACCGCGCTCATGCACTGAGGATGGCACGGCCGACCGACATCATCGGTGTCACGCGGCGCCGTGTCGGGTGGGAAATCGGTGCGGGAATCCAACGCGGGCCGCACACATTTAAACTTCCCGGGTGGTCACCACCCGCGCCCGCCTGGCCCTCGCCGCGGGAGCGAGCGCGCGCTGGGCGTCGCGGGTGACCGGCCGCGGGGCCGGCGCGATGATCGGCGGGCTGATCGCGATGACGCTGGACCGCTCGGTTCTCCGGCAGCTCGCCGCCGGGCGGCGCACGGTCGTCGTTACCGGCACCAACGGCAAATCGACCACCACCCGGATGACGTCGGCCGCGCTGGCGACGCTGGGCCCGGTCGCCACCAACGCCGAGGGCGCCAACATGGACGCCGGCCTGGTGGCGGCGCTGGCCGCCAACCGGCAGGCGTCCCTGGCCGCGCTGGAAGTCGACGAAATGCACGTCCCCCACGTTTCCGACGCCGTCGAGCCCAGCGTCGTCGTGCTGCTCAACCTGTCGCGCGACCAGCTGGACCGGGTCGGCGAGATCAACGTCATCGAACGAACCCTGCGCGCGGGCCTGGCCCGACACCCGAACGCGGTGGTGGTGGCCAACTGCGACGACGTGCTGATGACGTCGGCCGCCTACGACAGCCCCAACGTGGTGTGGGTGGCCGCCGGGGGTTCGTGGTCGAACGACTCGGTGAGCTGCCCGCGCAGCGGCGAGGTCATCGTCCGCGAGCGCGGCCACTGGTTCTCCACCGGCGCCGACTTCAAGCGGCCCAGCCCGCAGTGGTGGTTCGACGATCACACGCTGCACGGCCCGGACGGGTTGTCCCTGCCGATGCGGTTGACGCTGCCGGGCGCGGTGAACCGGGGCAACGCCGCCCAGGCCGTGGCCGCCGCGGTCGCCCTGGGCGCGGATCCGGCGGCGGCGGTCGCGGCCGTCTCGTCCGTCGACGAGGTCGCGGGGCGCTACCGGACCGTCCGCGTCGGCGAGCACGAGGTGCGGATGCTGCTGGCCAAGAATCCGGCAGGCTGGCAGGAGGCGCTGTCGATGGTGGACAAGCGCGCCGCCGGGGTCGTCATCTCCATCAACGGCCAGGTGCCTGACGGGGAGGACCTGTCGTGGTTGTGGGACGTGCGTTTCGAACACTTCGAGCAGACGGAAGTCGTGGCCGCCGGCGAGCGCGGCACCGACCTCGCGGTGCGCCTCGGCTACGCGGGGGTCGAGCACACCTTGGTGCACGACACCGTCGCCGCGATCGCGTCGTGCCCACCCGGGCGGGTGGAGGTCGTCGCCAATTACACCGCGTTCCTCCAGCTGCAACGAGCGTTGGCGCGCCGTGGCTGACTCGACGGTGCGGATCGGGCTGGTCCTGCCCGACGTGATGGGCACCTACGGCGACGGCGGCAACGCCCTGGTGTTGCGCCAGCGGCTACTGCTGCGCGGCATCCCCGCCGAGATCGTCGAGATCACGCTGGCCGACCCGGTGCCGGAGTCGTTGGACCTCTACACGCTGGGCGGGGCCGAGGATTATGCGCAACGGCTGGCCACCAGGCACCTGATCAAGCACCCGGGCCTGCTGCGCGCCGCGGAACGCGGCGCGCCGGTGCTGGCGATCTGCGCGGCCGTCCAGGTGCTCGGGCACTGGTACGAGACCTCGGCCGGGGAACGCGTGGACGGCGTGGGCATGCTGGACGCGACGACGTCGCCGCAAGCGGCGCGCACCATCGGCGAGCTGGCGACCAGGCCGCTGTTGGCGGGCCTGACCGAGCGCCTCACCGGGTTCGAGAACCACCGCGGGGGCACCGTGCTGGGCCCGTCGGCGTCGCCGCTGGGCGCGGTGGTCAAGGGCGCCGGCAACCGGTCCGGCGACGGATTCGACGGCGCGGTGCAGGGCAGCGTGATCGCGACGTACATGCACGGGCCGTGCCTGGCCCGCAACCCGCAGCTGGCCGACCTGCTGCTGGGTTCGGTGGTCGGTGAGCTGCCGCCGCTGCCGATGCCGGAAGTGGACCTGCTGCGCCGCGAGCGGTTAGCGGCGCGCTAGGGGGTTGCCGAGATGACGAAGATCCGCCCGAGACTGGCCGCCGGTGCCGCACTGGTCGCCGCGTTCGTCGCGTCGTCGGCGCCGTCGCACGCCAGCCCGGAAGTGCTCAACGGCCGGTACAACGTGCTCTACGCGGACAACGACAAGCCGACCGCCTGGCTGTTCGTCCCGTGCGGATCGGACTGCACCCTGGCGACCTCCCAGGATGGCGGGACGTTCGTTATCAGCTGGGAGTTCCACCTCGCCGACGGGCGGTGGACGCACAGCGGCACGTCCCAGGCGCCGTGCCCGAACGGCGCCTCCGCTCCGGTGACCGTCAACTACAGTTTCGACGCCGTGTCGCTCGCCGGCGAGGGCCAGCAGACGACGACGGACGCGTGCGGCCCGGAGGCGGGCAGGACCTTTACCCGGTCGTTCCAATTGAGCAAGGCCTGACGAACGTCAGACCATGGCCCGGCGGCCGGCCAGCGCGCGGCCGAGCGTCAGCTCGTCGGCGAACTCCAGGTCACCGCCCATCGGCAGCCCGGAGGCGATCCGCGTCACGGTCAGGCCGGGGATGTCACGCAGCATCCGCACCAGGTAGGTGGCCGTCGCCTCGCCCTCGGTGTTCGGGTCGGTGGCGATGATCACCTCGGTGATGTCGACGTCGTCGACCCGCTCCCCGATCCGGCTCAGCAGCTCGCGGATCCGCAGTTGGTCGGGCCCCACCCCGGACAGCGGATCGAGCGCCCCGCCCAGCACGTGATAGCGGCCGCGGAATTCGCGGGTGCGCTCGACGGCCTGCACGTCCTTCGGTTCCTCGACGACGCAAACCTGCGACCCGTCCCGCCGCGGATCGGCGCAGATCCGGCACCGTTCGTTGTCGGAGACGTTGCCGCACACCGCACAGAACCGCACGCCGTCGCGCACCTTGGCCAGCACCGCGGTCAGCCGGTCGATGTCCGGCGGCTCAACCGACAGCAGGTGGAAGGCGATGCGCTGGGCGCTCTTGGGCCCGATGCCGGGCAGCTTGCCCAGCTCGTCGATCAAATCCTGGACGGGTCCTTCGAACATGTCAGGGCGGGATCTAAATCCCCGGCGCGGGCGCGGGCGGTTGCCCCGGCGGCGGCCCGAACCCACCGGCCAGCGACCCGAGCCGCTCCTGCGCCATCCGGGTGACCTGCTTGGACGCGTCGGCCATGGCGCCGACGATCAAGTCCTGCAGGGTCTCGACGTCCGACGGGTCGACGACGGAGGGATCGATCTTCACGGCGACCACCTCGCCGCTGCCCTTGACGACGACGCTGACCAAACCCCCACCGGCTTGACCATGCACCTCAGCGTTCGCGAGCTGCTGCTGGGCCTCCATGAGCTTTTGCTGCATCTGCTGCGCCTGGGCCAGCAGCGCCGACATATCGCCTCCGGGTTGCATGACAGTCCCCTCGCATCTTGGTCTCGACTTGATTTCGCTCGTGAGTCTCCGGCGATTCGGAACACCCAGCGTAAACCGCGCGCCGTTACCTTTGCGCCGTGGACCTACGACTGAGCAGACGTGTCGGGATCAAATTGGCGGTCGGCGCGCTCGTTGCCGCCTCGACGGCGATCACCCCGGCCGCGTGGGGGGTTCCCTCCAACATCGCCGGCATGGTGGTTTTCATCGATCCGGGTCACAACGGCTCCAATGACGCATCGATCAGCCGGCAGGTGCCCACCGGCCGCGGCGGCACCAAGGACTGCCAGGCCAGCGGGACGGCGTCCGCCGCCGGCTATCAGGAGCACACCTTCACCTGGGACACCGCGCTGCGGGTCCGCGCCGAGTTGACCGCGCTGGGAGTGCGGACCGCCCTGGCACGCGCCAACGACACCGGGCTGGGGCCCTGCGTCGACGAGCGCGCCAGCATGGCCAACGCGCTGCACCCCAACGCGATCCTGTCCATCCACGCCGACGGCGGCCCGCCGTCCGGGCGCGGGTTCCACGTCAACTATTCGGCGCCGCCGCTCAACCAGGCGCAGGCCGGGCCGTCGGTGCAGTACGCCCGCATCATGCGCGACCAGATGCAGGCGTCGGGCATCCCGCCGGCCAACTACATCGGGCAGAACGGGCTGTACGGACGCTCGGACCTCGCCGGCCTGAACCTCGCGCAGTACCCGTCGGTTCTGGTCGAGTGCGGCAACATGAAGAACCCCGCGGACTCGGCGCTGATGCAGTCCGCGGAAGGCCGGCAGAAATACGCCGACGCGATGGTCCGCGGCGTCGCGGGTTTCCTGGCCTCGCAGGGCCAGGCGCGCTGATCGCCCGCCCGGCGCTAGCCTTCGAGTTCCTTCTTCAGGTTGGCCAGCACCTCTCCCTGAATCCTCTTCAGCCCCAAGGGCGCAAAGGTCTTTTCGAAGAAGCCCTTGACGCCGCCCGCGCCGGTCCAGGTGGTCTTCACGGTGACGCTGGAGCCCGGCCCGGCGGGCGCCACCGTCCAGTTGATCACCATGGTCGAGTTGGCGTCCTTCTCGATGACGGTGTGCCCGGCCACGTCCACGTTGACCTGCACGTCGCGGACGCGTGATCTGGTGGCCTGCAGCCTCCACTTGGCGACCGTGCCCGCCCCCTGCCCGCCCTGCAGCACCTGGTAGTCGCTGTACTGCGGCGAGAGAATTTTCGGACGCACCGTCTGATAATCCGCGACGGCGGCCAGGGTCGCCGCAGGCTCGGCATTGATCAAGATGGTGCTGTCGGCGCTCACCTGTCCCAAGGCGACCCCTCCTCGTGATGAATTCCCCGGCGCCGCCGCTCGCGGCGGATGCACGGGCTGTTGTCGAAGACTAGGGTATATGTGGTGCCTGTCCTTGGATCTGCACTCTCGGCCCACAAGTCGGGCGTTGACCGGCTGCTGGCAAGCTATCGATCCAATCCCACAACGTCCGCGGTCCGGCTGGCCAAACCGACGTCAAACCTGTTCCGCGCCCGCACCAAACGTGACGCGCCCGGCTTGGACACCTCGGGGCTGACCGGCGTCCTGAGCGTGGATCCCGAAACCCGCACCGCGGACGTCGCCGGCATGTGCACCTACGCGGACCTGGTTGCCGCAACGCTGCCCTACGGCCTGTCGCCCCTGGTCGTCCCGCAGCTGAAGACCATCACCCTCGGCGGGGCGGTCAGCGGCCTGGGGATCGAGTCGGCGTCGTTCCGCAACGGGCTGCCGCACGAATCGGTGCTGGAGATGGATATCCTCACCGGCGCTGGCGATTTGCTCACCGCATCACGTACCCAGCACCCGGACCTGTTCCGCGCCTTCCCGAATTCCTATGGGACACTGGGGTATTCGACCCGGCTTCGGATCGAGCTGGAACCCGTCGCACCGTTCGTCGCGCTGCGCCACATCCGCTTCCGCTCGCTGCCCGCGCTGATCGCCGCGGCCGAACGCATCGTCGACACCGGCGGGCAGGGCGGAACCCCGGTCGACTACCTCGACGGGGTGGTCTTCAGCGCCGACGAAAGCTACCTGTGCGTGGGCCGGCGGACCACCACCCCCGGCCCGGTCAGCGACTACACCGGCAAGGACATCTACTACCAGTCCATCCGGCACGACGCCCCGGGCATGGATGCGACCAAGGATGACCGGCTGACCATCCACGACTACTTCTGGCGCTGGGACACCGATTGGTTCTGGTGCTCGCGCGCGTTCGGCGTGCAGGACCCGCGGGTGCGACGCTTCTGGCCGCGCCGTTATCGGCGCAGCAGCTTCTACTGGAAGCTGATTTCCCTGGACCGGCGCTTCGGGATCTCCGACCGCATCGAGGCGCGCAACGGGCGGCCCCCACGCGAACGGGTGGTGCAAGACATCGAGATTCCAATCGAACGGACCTGCGACTTCCTGGAGTGGTTCCTGGACAACGTGCCAATCACGCCAATCTGGTTGTGCCCGTTGCGCCTTCGCGACCGCGACGGCTGGCCGTTGTACCCGATGCGGCCGGATCACACGTACGTCAACGTCGGCTTCTGGTCGTCGGTGCCGGGGGGCGCGACCGAGGGCGCCGCCAACCGGATGATCGAAGAAAAGGTGAGCGAACTCGACGGGCACAAGTCCCTGTACTCCGATTCCTTCTACTCCCGCGAGGACTTCGACGAGCTGTACGGCGGCGAGGCCTACAACACCGTCAAGAAAACCTACGACCCCGATTCTCGTTTACTCGACCTCTACGCAAAGGCGGTGCAACGGCGATGACGACTACCAAGGAACCCCACCGCACGTCGCACGGGAAACTGAGCATGGCAGAGATCCTGGAGGTCTTCGCCGCCACCGGCCGACATCCGCTGAAGTTCACCGCCTACGACGGCAGCATCGCCGGCAACGAGGACGCCGAACTGGGCCTGGACCTTCGCAGCCCCCGCGGCGCCACCTATCTGGCGACCGCCCCCGGCGAACTCGGCCTCGCCCGCGCCTACGTGTCGGGCGACCTGCAGGCGTACGGCGTTCATCCGGGCGACCCGTACCAACTGCTCAAGACGCTCACCGATCGGGTGGAATTCAAGCGGCCCCCGGTGCGGGTGCTGGCCAACGTCGTGCGGTCGCTGGGGTTCGAGCGGTTGCTGCCGGTTGCGCCGCCCCCGCAGGAGGCGCTGCCAAGGTGGCGGCGCATCGCCGACGGGCTGATGCACACGAGGACCCGCGACGCCGAGGCCATCCACCACCACTACGACGTGTCCAACACCTTCTACGAATTGGTGTTGGGGCCGTCGATGACCTACACCTGCGCGGTGTATCCCGATGCCGACGCGACACTCGAACAGGCGCAGGAGAACAAGTACCGGCTGATCTTCGAGAAGCTGCGGCTGAAGGCCGGCGACCGGCTGCTCGACGTCGGCTGCGGCTGGGGCGGCATGGTGCGCTACGCGGCCCGGCGCGGCGTCCGGGCCACCGGCGCCACCCTGTCGGCCGAACAGGCGAAGTGGGCGCAGAAGGCGATCGCCGAGGAAGGCCTTGCGGACCTGGCCGAGGTGCGCCACACCGACTATCGGGACGTGGGCGAGGCGGCGTTCGACGCCGTGTCCTCGATCGGGCTGACCGAGCACATCGGCGTCAAGAATTACCCCGCCTACTTCGGCTTCTTGAAGTCGAAGCTGCGCACCGGCGGCCTGCTGCTCAATCACTGCATCACCCGCCACGACAACACGTCGACGTCGTTCGCGGGCGGATTCACCGATCGCTATGTCTTCCCGGACGGGGAGCTGACCGGCTCGGGCCGCATCACCTGCGACGTCCAGGACTGCGGCTTCGAGGTGCTGCACGCGGAGAACTTCCGCCACCACTACGCGATGACGCTGCGCGACTGGTGCCGGAATCTGGTCGAGAACTGGGACGCCGCGGTCAGCGAGGTCGGCCTGCCGACCGCGAAGGTCTGGGGCCTGTACATGGCGGCGTCACGGGTTGCGTTCGAGCAGAACAACCTTCAGCTGCATCACGTGCTGGCGGCCAAGACCGACGCGCGGGGCGACGACGACCTGCCGCTGCGGCCGTGGTGGACGGCCTGACGGTCTGACGCTCAGCCGTTGTCGATGCGGCGCGCGCCGAGCTCGTTCTGGAGCAGTTCGAGCGCGACCTCTTCCGGGTCGCGGCGCGGGCCCGACGGCTGGTCGCGGACGGCCTCGGCGAGCAGGTGTTCTTCCTCGGCCCGCCGGGCCGAATCCGGTTCGGGGGCAGGCTCTTCGGGCTGCGGTGTCAGCGGGTTGGCCGCGGCCTGCGCCGGCGTGCCGGCCTCGCACCGCACTCGCCAGTTGACTCCCAGCGCGTCCTTGAGCGCCTCGGCGATGACGTCGGCGTTGCGCTGTTCGCACAGCCGCTTGGCCAGCGGCGCCGATTCGTGGCTCAGCACCAACGTGTTGTCCTCGATCGCCCGGACGGTGGCGCCGGCCAGCATCACCTCGGTGGTGCGGCTGCGCTGACGGACCTTGTCGCGCACGGTCGACCACATGCTGCGCACCGCTGCGGCGTTGAGTTCGCCGGGCGCAGAGGATGTTTCGGCCGCCGGCGAGGGGGCGGGGGCGGGCGCCGGAGGAGGCTCGGGTGCCGGCGCGGGCTCGGCCTTCGGCTCGGGCTTTGGCTCGGGCTTCGGCTCGGGCTTTGGTTCGGGCTTCGGCTCGGGCTTGGGGGCAGCCGCGGACGGTCGGGTGAAGCGGACCGGCCGGTCGGCGGGCTCGGCCGGCCGGCCCGCGGTGGCCTCCGAGCCGGGAATGGACATGTCCAGCCGGGTCTCGATCCGCTCGACGCGTTGCAGCAGCGCGGCTTCGGTGTCGCTGGCCGAGGGCAACAGCAGCCGCGCGCACACGACCTCGAGCAACAGGCGCGGCGCCGTCGCGCCCCGCATCTCCCCCAGCCCCGCCTGCACCACCTCGGCGTAGCGGGTCAGGGTCGCCGTCCCGAGCCGGGTCGACTGGTCGCGCATCCGCTCCAGCACGTCCTCCGGTCCGTCCACCACGCCGCGGGCCGCCGCGTCCGGGACGGCCTGCAGCAGGATCAGGTCGCGGAACCGCTCCAGCAGATCGGTGGCGAAACGCCGGGGGTCGTGGCCCGCGTCGATCACCGACTCCACCGCCCCGAACAGCGCCGCGGCATCGGCGGCGGCCAGAGCGTCCACGGCGTCGTCGATCAACGCCATGTCGGTGGCCCCCAGCAGGCCCAGGGCCCGCTGGTAGGTCACGTGGGCGCCCTCGGCGCCGGCCACCAGCTGGTCGAGCACCGACAGGGTGTCGCGGGGCGAGCCGCCGCCGGCGCGGATCACCAGCGGGTAGACCGCGTCGTCGACGACGACGCCCTCCTGCTCGCAGATCCGGCCGATCAACGCCCGCATGGTCTTCGGCGGCAACAGCCGGAACGGGTAGTGATGGGTGCGCGACCGGATCGTCGGCAGCACCTTCTCCGGCTCGGTGGTGGCGAAGATGAAGATGAGGTGCTCGGGGGGTTCCTCCACGATCTTGAGCAGCGCGTTGAACCCCGCGGTGGTCACCATGTGCGCCTCGTCGACGATGAACACCCGGTAACGCGACTGCGCCGGCGCGTAGAACGCGCGGTCGCGTAGCTCGCGGGTGTCGTCGACACCGCCGTGGCTGGCGGCGTCGAGCTCGACGACGTCGATGCTGCCGGGCGCGTTGGGCGCCAGGGCCTGGCACGAGTCGCAGACCCCGCAGGGGGTCGCCGTCGGCCCCTGGGCGCAGTTCAGCGACCGGGCGAGGATCCGCGCCGAGGAGGTCTTGCCGCAGCCGCGCGGACCCGAGAACAGGTACGCGTGGTTGATCCGGCCGGCCTCCAGCGCGATCGACAGCGGCTCGGTGACGTGCTCCTGCCCCACCACTTCGGCGAAGGTTGCCGGACGGTACTTGCGGTAGAGGGCCACGGTCAGCAGGCTACCGGCGTCGTCCGACGACGATGCGGGCGCGGCAGGGTCGTCGGTTCACACTCGATCGCGGGCCAGCAACGACTCCGAGGCGGCCAGCAGCGCGCAGGTGGCCAGGCCGTCGACCGCGTCGCGCAGATCCGGAAGCGACGGGAAGGTCGGCGCGATCCGGATGTTCGTGTCGTTCGGATCCTTGCGGTACGGGAACGACGCGCCCGCCTCGGTCACCGCGATCCCCGCGTCCTTGGCCAGCGCGACGGTCCGCTTCGCCGTGCCGGGCAAGACGTCGAGGCTGATGAAGTAGCCGCCCTTGGGGTCGGTCCACGAGGCGATCTTGGAATCGCTGAGCCGCTGATCCAGGATCTCGGCCGCCAGCGCGAACTTCGGCGCCAGGATCTGCTGGTGCCGCAGCATGTGCAGGCGCACCCCGTCGGCGTCGCGGAAGAAGCGCAGGTGCCGCAGCTGGTTGATCTTGTCCGGTCCGATCGACTTCTTCCCCGCGTACTGCAGATACCAGGCGATGTTGCCCAGCGATCCGCCCAAAAAGCTGACGCCGGCGCCGGCGAAGGTGATCTTGGACGTCGACGCGAGAACGTACGGGCGGTTGGGATTGCCGGCCGCCGCCGCCAGGCCGAGGACGTCGACCTGCCGGACGAAGTCGTGGGTCAGGGTGTGCACGGCGTACGCGTTGTCCCAGAACAACCGGAAATCGGGTGCGGCGGTCCGCATCTGGACGAGCCGCAGCACCGTGTCCCAGGAGTAGGTGACCCCGGTGGGGTTGCCGAACACCGGCACGGTCCACATGCCCTTGATGGCGGGATCCGCGGCGACCAGTTCCTCGATCAGGTCGACGTCGGGCCCGTCGGACAGCATTGGGACACCGATCATCTCGATGCCCATCGTCTCGGTGATGGCGAAGTGCCGGTCATAGCCGGGGACGGGGCATAGGAACTTGACGCTGGCCTCGTCCTTCCAGGGCCGCTGCGAATCCACGCCGCCGTAGAGCATCGAGAACGCGACGAGGTCGTGCATCAGTTCCAGGCTGGAGTTGTTTCCCGCGATCAGGTTCTGCACCGGGATGCCGAGCAGCTCACCGAAGATGGCTCGCAGCTCCGGCAGGCCGTGCAGGCCGCCGTAGTTGCGGGTGTCGGTGCCCTCGCCGTCGCGGTAGTCGTCGCCGGGCAGGCTCAGCAGCTGGTTGGACAGGTCGAGCTGGGCGGGCGCCGGCTTGCCGCGGGTCAGGTCCAGGGCCAGCTTTTTGGCCTGCAAATCCGCGTAATCCTGCTGGTGGCGAGCGTGTGCGGCGGCAAGCTCGGCAGGGCCGAGGGACTCCAGCGACACCATGGACCCTTTCGCTATCAAGGCGTGGGAGGTGGCGATCGCAAGCGCGGCCAGCCGGGCGCAGCGGGTCGCCACTCAATCGAATCCTGTGGCGATCGCAAGCGCGGCGGAGCCGGGCGCAGCGGGTCGGCACCCGTTTAACCTAGGGGACCCCGCGCACCCGACAGAGCCCATTGACCCTTGCTGCCTTCCGGCCCTGGGGGAGTTCACAGGATAGACGCCGCGCGGGGTCCACCGAGAGTCTAGTACCTTCCCCGGAGCAACCGGCGAACGCGGTCTGGCCCTCGGTTACCATGGCCACGGAGGATTCGCCTAGTGGCCTATGGCGCTCGCCTGGAACGCGGGTTGGGTTAACAGCCCTCGCGGGTTCAAATCCCGCATCCTCCGCCATCGGTCCGCCCCGCGGACACGCACAAAGCGGTTTGGTGTCGAGTCGGTCCCCTCAGGCCGGCTCGAACCAACCCAGCATGAGGAGGCTTATGGGGCGCAAGGTCGCCATCCTGTGGCACGCGTCATTCACGATCGCCGCCGGCTTCCTCTACTTCTTCTTCGTCTTGCCCCGCTGGCCTGAGTTGATGGGTGACACCGCGCATTCGTTGGGGACGGCGCTGCGCATCGTGACGGGCGCGCTTGTCGCGCTCGCGGCGCTGCCGGTGGTGTTCACCCTGCTGCGCACCCGCAAGCCGGAATTGGGCACCCCGCAGATGGCGCTGTCCATCCGGGTCGCCTCGATCGTGGCCCACGTGCTGGCCGGTGTGCTCATCGTCGGGACGGCGATCAGCGAGATCTGGCTGAGCCTGGACGTCGCCGGACGGTGGTTGTTCGGGATTTACGGGGCGGCCGCCGCGATCGCGTTGCTCGGTTTCTTTGCCTTCTATCTCTCCTTTGTCGCCGAGTTGCCGCCGCCGCCGCCGAAACCGATCAAGGCGAAAAAGCCCAAGAAGGCCAAGAAGGGGGGCCTCCGCCGCAAGAAGGGCGAGGAGGCCGACGAAGCAGGCGAAGCCGACGAGGCCGACAGCGCCGACGAAGCAGGCGAAGCCGAAGAGGCCGACGCGGTCACAGAGGCCGAAGCGAGCGAGCCGGACGAGACGGACGCGGCCACCGACGCAGCAGCCGAAGCAGCCCCCGACGAGCCCGCCGAGACCGAGGTAGCGCCGGTAGCCGACGCGACCGAGGAGAGCGAAGAGCCGCGGACCAAGTTGCAGAACCGCCGCCCGACGGGCAAGGGGTCGCACCGGATGCGGCGCAGGCGCACTCGGGCCGGCACCGCGGTCGACGACACCGTCGACCAAACCGCCGACGAGGACTAGCGGCCTCGGTCGACCGACCCTCCCGCGGCAACGTCGGCTGCCGAATCTTCCTATTAGGCCTACTAAGAACCCCCGCGATTCCCTATGCTGAGCGAGTGCCAAACAACTATCGAGTGGTTCAGTGGAACACCGGCAATGTCGGCAAGAGCTCGCTGAAGTCGATCGTCACCAACCCCACGCTGGAATTGGTCGGGTGCTTCGCCTGGTCGAAGGACAAGGTCGGGCGCGATGCCGGTGAGCTCGTCGGGATCGCGCCGGTGGGCGTCGCGGCCACCAACGACGTCGACGAGCTCCTGGCCCTCAAGCCGGATTGCGTGGTCTACAACCCGATGTGGTTCGACGTCGACGAGCTGGTCCGCATCCTGTCCGCGGGCGTCAACGTGGTGACCACCGCGTCGTTCATCACCGGCGGGAACCTCGGCAACGACCGCGAGCGCATCGCGCAGGCCTGCCAGAAGGGCGGCTCCACGATCTTCGGGTCCGGCGTCAGCCCGGGTTTCGCCGAGCTGCTGGCCATCGTGTCGGCGATGGTGTGCAACCGGATCGACAAGGTCACGGTCAACGAGGCGGCCGACACCACGTTCTATGACTCGCCCGAGACAGAGAAGCCGGTGGGCTTCGGCCAGCCGATCGACCATCCGGACCTGCCGGCGATGGCGGCGAAGGGGACGGCCATCTTCGGCGAGGCCGTCCGGCTGGTGGGCGACGCCCTCGGCGTCGAGCTCGACGAGGTGCGCTGCGTCGCCGAGTTCGCCCAGACCACCGAGGACCTCGTGATGGCGTCCTGGACCATCCCCGCGGGACACGTCGCGGGCACGTACATCAGCTGGCAGGGAATCGTCAACGGACAGACCCTGATCGACCTGAACGTGCGGTGGCGCAAGGGGCAGACGCTCGACCCGGACTGGAAGATCGAGCAGGACGGCTGGGTCATCCAGATCGACGGGCAGCCCACGGTGACCACCAAGGTGGGGTTCCTGCCGCCGCCCTACTTCGAAGCCACCACCATCGAAGAGTTCATGGACCTCGGCCACATCATGACCGCGATGCCGGCCATCAACGCGATCCCCGCCGTCGTCGCCGCGGCACCCGGCATCGCCACCTACGCAGACCTCCCGCTGACGCTGCCCCGCGGCAACGCGCACATCGGGTCATAGCGCCGCGCTGCGCCGCCGGGCGGGTTTGGCGTAGCGCGCGCCCAGCGGCGGCACCGCGAGCGGCTCCTGATCGCGGACCGCCTCGATGGCGTTGCGCAGCGGACGCGCAAGGCGCGCAAAGGATCCCATGTCGAACAGCAGCGGCGTCAGCAGCCGGTTGTGCACGAAGCCGAAGGAGCTGCCGGTCTCGGGGTCGGCCCAGCCGAGCGTTCCGCCCAGCCCGACGTGGCCGAAGCCGCGGAGCAGGCCGGGAACCGGCGACTCGTGGTACCCGAGGTGAAAAGGCATGGGCACCACCATGTTTGCGTCGGGCCACTTCCGCCGCGCCTGCCCGGCGAGCCCCCGTGCCAGCTCGTCGGACAGGAACTTCTTGCCGTCGATGCGGCCGTCGTTGGCCAGCGCGGCGAACATCTTGGCCAGTCCCCGCCCGGTCACCACGCCGTTGGCGGCCGGGACCTCGCCGTCCAGGAACGGGGTGTCTCCCTTGATCAGCGAGATGACGCCCGGGAAGTACATCGCGCCGAGCGCCCCGGAGAAGGGCAGGCCGGCCAGTCGCGGCGCGATGAAGTTGAACACCGGGGCACGCAGCCGCCCCTGCGGTATCAGGATTTCGGCGGCCGTCGTCGGTGAACCTTGCGGGGGGCGGCCCAGGTGCAGCCCGTCGGTGTCCAGCGGACGGGCGACCTCCTGGCGGATCAGCTCGCGCATCCCCTTACCGGTCACCGCCCGGGCCAGACCCGACAACAGCCACCCGTAGGTGAGCGCGTGGTAGGCCTGCACACCGCGCAGATGATCGACGGGCGCGGCCGCCAGCCGCTTCTCCATCAGCAGGTGGTCCATCAACTCGGTTTTGGTGACGCCCCGCAGGTGCGACAACCCGGATCGGTGCCGCAAGACGTCGCGGACCGTGATCTCGGCCTTCCCGTTGGCGCCGAACTCGGGCCAGTATTGCGCGACGGGCGCGTCGTAGGACAGCAGGCCGCGGTCGGCGAGCCGGTGTATCACGGTCGACGCGATGCCCTTGGTAGCCGAGAACACCATCGCGCCGGTGTCGGCGGTCCAGCGCTGGGTGCCGGCCCGGTCCGACCACCCGGTCCAGACGTCCACGACGGACACGCCGTCGACATAGACGCTCAGGGCTCCCCCGCCGAACCGGCGGCCGGGGAACAGCTGGGAGAACAGCTTGACGACGTTGGCGAAGCGCGGGTCGGCTGCGCCGGACACACCGCGTGGCAAACCATCGCCGGTGATCAGCAGGGTCGACGGTGTCACTGCGCCGCGACGTCTGGAGCGGTCATCCGAATGAAGCTATCAGTCGGGTTGTCGCGGGGGCTCGGGATTCTCACCGGGGATTTGATCGGGCGGCGCGTCCCTCAGATAGCGGCGCAGCCGCAGCAGCTGATTGACCACCATGCCGATGCCCAGCAACATCAGGCCCGCCACTACTGCCACCACGATCGCGGTGCTCACAGCGTCCATGATGACAGGGCCGGTGTTTCGATATCTGCTGCTCCCGGGTAGCCAGCACGCCATGAGCGCCGAAGACAAGTTGAAGAATAAGATCGAGGACCTCGGCGGCCGCGCCAAGGAAGCCCTCGGCAAAGCCACGGGCGATGCCCAAACCCGGGACGAAGGGCGGGCCGATCAAGCGAAGTCCGCGTTGAAAGACGCCGGCGAAAAGGTGAAGGACGCGTTCAAAAAGTAATGACAATCCGGAATGTGTTGGCCGTCCGGTCGATGCGCCGCCTGCCGCTGCCCTTGTTGGCAGCGGCAGCCGTATTCGGCTCACCGGTCGCGAGCGCGCCCTCGGCGACGGCCGAACCGTGTCCCGACGTCGAGGTGGTGTTCGCCCGGGGATCCGGCGAGCCGCCCGGCATCGGCGGCATCGGCCGGCCGTTCGTGGACGCGCTGCGCTCGGAGATCGGTGCCAAGTCGCTGACGGTGTATGCGGTGAACTACCCCGCCAGCACCGACTTCGACAATCCCGCGTTCCCGGGGACCGTCATCGACGGAATCCGCGACGCCAGTTCGCACATCGAGTCCATGGTGGCGAGTTGCCCCAACACCCGCGAGGTGCTCGGCGGCTACTCGCAGGGCGCCGCGGTGGCGGGCTACACCACCTCGGCCACCGTGCCGCCGGGCGTTCCCGCTGACAAGGTGCCGCCTCCGATGCCGCCGGCCATCGCGCAACACGTCGCCGCCGTCACGCTGTTTGGCACGCCGACGGGGCAGTTCCTGCAGAAGTACAACGCGCCGCCGCTCACCATCGGGCCGCTGTATGCGCCCAAGACGATCCAACTGTGCGCGCCGGGCGATCCGGTCTGTGCCAGCGGCGGCGACGGGGGCCTGGCCGCCCACACCTCCTACCCGGGAAACGGCATGACCAGCCAGGCCGCCGATTTCGTCGCCGGCCGCCTGTAGGCCGGCATGCGGGTCCTCATCACGGGCGGTACGGGCTTTGTCGGCGGGTGGACCGCCAAGGCCGTTTTCGACGCGGGACACTCGGTGCGGTTCCTGGTCCGCAACCCGGCGAAGCTGCAGACCACCGTCGCGAAGCTGGGTGTGGACACCTCGGACTTCGCCGTCGCCGACATCACCGACCGCGTCGCGGTGCGAGACGCGTTGCAGGGATGCGACGCCGTCGTGCACAGCGCCGCCCTGGTGGCCACGGATCCGCGCCAGACGCCGCAGATGCTCGCCACCAACATGCAGGGCGCCCAGAACGTGCTTGGCCAGTCCGTCGAGCTCGGTCTGGATCCGATCGTGCACGTGTCGAGTTTCACCGCGCTGTTCCGTCCGGACCTGGAGACGCTGACGGCAGACCTGCCAGTGGTGGGCGGGGCCGACGGCTACGGAACGTCCAAGGCGCAGGTCGAGATCTATGCCCGCGGCCTGCAGGATGCGGGCGCGCCGGTCAGCATCACCTATCCGGGGATGGTGCTCGGGCCGCCGGTCGGCGACCAGTTCGGTGAGGCCGGCGAGGGCGTGCGAGCGGCCGTGCAGATGCATGCGATCCCGGGGCGCAGCGCGGCATGGCTGATCGTCGACGTCCGCGACCTGGCCGCCCTGCACGCGGCGTTGCTCGAACCCGGGCGCGGGCCGCGGCGCTACACCGCGGGCGGCCACCGGGTGCCCGCCGCGGACCTCGCGAACCTGCTCGGCCAGGTGGCCGGGACGCCGATGGTGGCGGTCCCGATCCCCGACACCGCGCTGCGGGTGGCCGGGGCGGTGCTTGATCGGGCGAATCGCTTCCTGCCCTTCGAGACCCCGTTCACCTCGGCGGGAATGCAGTACTACACCCAGATGCCGGCGTCCGACGATTCCCCGAGCGAACGAGAACTGGGCATCAACTATCGCGATCCACAGCAGACGGTGGCGGACACGTTCGCGGCGATGCGCGCGGAAAGCGAATAGCCGCAACGCCGTTCAGGGCCGTTCAGGCGGGTGTGATCTCCAGGCCGACGTGCACCTTGTCGATGCCGCCGCGGACGATCGTGTGCGCGTAGAACCACCACGCGTGGTACCAGTACCGCTTGAGGACGGCGTTGTACACGCGCCGCGTCTCGGACTTCGGCAGTACCCGGGCGACGGCCTCGACCTCGTCGCTCTTGGGCTTGCCCAGCGCCGCGCTCTTGGCGATCGTCACCCTGGGCGTGTTGTTGATCCGCTTGGTTTTCCACGAACCGTCGTCGGTGATCACCAACAGCTTGCCGTCGCCGTCGGGCGCCCCCCAGACCGGGGTCGGCTTGGGCCGGCCGTCCTTGGTGAACGTGGTCAACAGCAGGTACTTGGATCGGATGACGTCGCTGAAACTGGGGGCCATGACACCTCCATTGCCCCGTCGCGCCAGTTCCTAATCATGGTCGGCACGACCCTGGGCTAAGCTTTTGGGCGATTGCCCAAAAGGCTACGCATCCCTGCGGGAAAGACGTACACCATGACCGCCCCCCGACGGCCGAAGGCGCGCGACTCCACCACTCGCGACATGCTGATCGACGCGACGATCCAGATCATGGTCGAGGACGGCTACGCCGCGGCCACCTCGCGGCGGGTGGCGAACGAGGCCGGCGTCAAACCCGCGCTGGTCCACTATTACTTCCCCACCATGGACGAGCTATACCTCGACGTCTTCCGGCGCGGGGCCGCCGCCTATCTGGAGCGCCAAAAGCAGGCGCTGGCCTCCGACCGCCCACTGCACGCCTTCTGGCAAACCCTCATCGAGCCGAAGGACACCCGGCTGCTGTTGGAGTTCATGGGGCTGGCCAACCATCGCAAGGACATCGGGGCAGAGATCGCGGCGTGGTCGGAGCGATGGCGCGAAACGCAAACCACCGCACTGAATTTCATCGTCCGCGAACACGGATTGGACCGGGGCGAATTTCCGCCCGCGGGGATCGCGGTCATCATCGCGGCGATCGGCCGCATGCTGATCCTGGAACAGGCGCTCGGCACCACGGCGGGCCATGACGAAGCCGTCGCCCTCGTCAACCGGCTCATCGACCGTTTCGAGTTGCCCTCTTAGCGCCCGTTAAGGCAGCACGACCCGCAGCCGCTCCCAGCCGCGCACCGTGGACGTCGACGCCAATTGTGCGGTGTCGTAGTCGATGTCCCATTCCGGCCAACGGTTGAGGATCTCGTCGAGCGCGACGCGGCCTTCCAGGCGGGCCAGGTTGGCGCCCAGGCAGTAGTGCACGCCCTTGCCGAACGTGATGTGCGAGATGTTGTCGCGGCGGATGTTGTAGGTGTCCGGATCGGTGTAGCGGCGGGGGTCGCGGTTGGCGGCGCCGAACAGCAGCAGCATGGCGCTGCCGGCCGGCACCGTCGTGCCGTAGCACTCGAAATCCCGTGCCATCCAACGGGCGACGTGGGGGCCGGTGGGTTCGAAGCGCAGCGTCTCGTCGACGGTGCGGGTCAACAGGGACCGGTCCCGGTACACCTCGCGGCGCTGATCCGGGTGCTCCGCGAGCACCTTGGCCAGCCAGCCGATCAGCCGGCCGGTCGTCTCGTTACCCGCCCCGGCGACAACCTGGGTGTAATGCAGCACCTCTTTACGGGTCAGCTTGCGGTGCACGCCCTGGTCGTCGTCGAACTCGACGTTGAGCAGCGTCGTCATCAGGTCGTCGGACGGATTCTTCGAACGCCATTCGACGTAGTCGGCGTAGATCCGGCCGTCGGCGATGGAGTCGGCGTTGGCGACCTTCAGGGGGGCGCCGGGCTTGGTGCGCAGGTTGGCGTCGTTGGCGTCGCGCACCGAGACCTGCTCGGATTCCGGGATTCCCAACAGCATCCCGATCACCCGCATCGGCATCATCGATGCCAGCTCGGCGATGATGTCGAATCCCCCGGACCCGACGAGTGGGTCCAGGCACCGAACGCAGTACTGCCGAATCTGGTCCTCGAGGGCGGCCATCCGGCGCGGCGTGAAGACGCGGGACATCAGGCCGCGCAGCCTCGTGTGTTCGGGGGGGTCCTGGAACATCATCACGCCGCCGGGCATCTCGAACTTCGACTGGACCAGCTCGAGGATGTCGCTTCGCTTGTTGGAGAAGGTTTCCCAGTTGGCCAATCCGCGCTCGACGTCGGAATGCCGTGACAGCGCCCAGAAGTCGTACTTTTCGTTGTAGTAGATCGGGGCTTCATCGCGCAGCCGCGCATAGGTCGGATACGGGTCGGCGTTGATGCCCACGTCGTAGGGGTCGTAGTAGACGTCGGTGTCATTGGTGACGGTCATCGATTTCCTCACTTCGGGCAGCCGCGGGCATCCCTGCGCCCGTCGATTTTGGGCGATCGCCCAAAATCGTGGCGCAGGCCATGTCTAGCAGCATCTCCGCGAATCCGTCAAGGTCGCCAAGCCGTGCGCGATGATGATCCGGTGGCATACGACAAGGCGGCGACCGGGCTCCTGGTGATCGACCCCTACAACGACTTCATTTCCCCGGGCGGGAAGGTGTGGGACCGGCTGAAAGGCGTCATCGAAGGCAATGGCTGCGTCACCCACATGCAGCAGGTGCTCGACGCGGCGCGCGGCGCGAACCTCCGCGTCTTTTATGCCCTGCATCGCCGTTACCGGCCGGGCGACTACGAAACGTGGAAGCACATCGCGCCGGTGCAGCGGGCGGCCTGGTCGCGCAAGACGTTCGAATACGGCACCTGGGGCGGCGAGATCCGTCCCGGGTTCGAACCGCAACCCGGTGACGTCGTCGCTCACGAGCACTGGTGTTCCAGCGGTTTCGCCAACACCGATTTGGATCTGCAACTCAAGCGCCACGGCATCGAGCAGGTCATCGTCATGGGCTTGATCGCGCATACCTGCGTGGAGGCGACGGTCCGGTTCGCCGCCGAGCTCGGCTACGACGTCACCGTGGTCCGCGACGCCACGGCCGACTATTCGGACACCGAGATGCGCGCCGCCCTCGAGGTCAATCTGCCCAACTACGCCTCGGCCATCGTGACCGCCGACGAGGCCGTCGCCGCGATCGCCGCTCTCTAGGCCGGGCCCGTGAGGGCGTCGACGTGGTAGCGGCTGGCGGTCCAGGGCGGCGAATCCGCCGCGGGCGTGAGGGTGATGGTCAGCTGCGCTTTGCCCGCGGTGACCGACTGCGGCAACAGGTAGGTGTCGTCCAGCCAGCGGTGAAAGGTGTTGCTGCGCGGCTGAAGCCACGTGCCCGCGGGCACGCCGTCCACCGCGACGTCCGCCGATTGGAAGCCGGTCGCCTGGTCCGACGTGCGGCGCAGCAGGACACCGTGGTTGCCCGGATCAACCTGGACATGGAACGTGATCGCGCCCTGGGTGCTGCGGACCGAGCCGACGAGGGGCAGGGTGTCCTCGGTGCCCTCGTATTCGCTGACCAGCAGCTGATCGGTGGCGTCGGCATCGGTGTAGCCGTGCAGGACGCGATCGACGGGGTCGGCGGGGCGGACGTCGTCGCTGCCGGTGAGGACCGCGTCCGGCTGTGTGTAGAGGAATGCCGTTGAGCTGTAGTCGGGTTGGACCATGTTGCGCTTGCCGTGCTCGATGCCGAAGCGGAGCGCGGAGTGATACCCGATGGCGTCGGCTAGCATGATCCGGTAGACGGCGACGCAGTAGTCCGCGCACCCGCCGGTCGCCGTGCGCTGGTCGGGCTGGCCGTTGAGCGGGTCGCTGAAGTGGGTGCCGTCTTTGAAGTACCAGCCACCCTCGTAGAGGTCCTCGGTGCCGGTGCCGTACCACTGCGGGGATGCGGCGCCGTCGGTGTAGACCCGCTCGGCGCCTTCGAGAAAGTAGGGGGCGCCGTCGCTGAACGCCGTTTTGGTCCGCTGGCCCCGTATGGTGTGGCTGACGCCGACGAATTTGCCGTGGCCCTGTTCGTCGGCGAACACCCAGTCCTGGCCCTGGATGGTCGGGCCGGCATGGGCGCGGGCGGTGAAGTAGCCGGCGCGGCCGCTGGCCAGCGCCGCCGCCCATTGCGCGTCGGGCGTCGTCGTGACGTCGCCGGCGATCCCCGGCACCGTGGCGGCGGTGGTGTTGACGAGGGTGACGCGGGTCGAGTTCGCGAAAGGCATTGGCCACCAATCCCACAAGACCAGCGACCCGTCGGGCTGTGGATCGGCGGCGAACATCAGCGATCGCACGGGGTTGGCGCCGAGTCCCGCGCCGAAGAACTCCCCCAGGGGCGCGTCGACCAAGGTCCGGCCGTCGAATTCGATCCGCAGGCGCAATCCGGCCAGGAGTTGATCCGCCGCGGCGGGCAGCCGCAGCCGCAGCGCCGAGATGCTGCCCGGACCGCTCGTCTCGGCGACGGTTTGTTCGGTCCCGGCGGGGAGATCGATGACCCGATTGCTCTGCGTTGCAGTGCCTGTCGCCGGTTTGGGGTCGGCGGTGCCCGCGGCGCGCAGGGTGTCCAGCACATCGAGCGCGGGATCGGCGGGCGAAAAGGTAGTTATCCCATCGGCATTCGGGAACTGTCGATAGTCGACGTGGTAGTACTCCAGATGGGACGCGACGCTGATCCGCATCGACCGCCGATAGGGCATCGGCACCTTGATATAGACCCCGCCCGGCGACCGGGCGGCGTTGGCCACCAGCGGCCACGCGAACGGGGCGCCCAGTTCGCCGTCGACCAGCGCTTGCAGCGGTGTGTCCACGACGGTCTGCCCATCCAGCTCGATGCGGATGTGCCCGATGGCACGCACATTGCCCCCGTCACGGGTAAACCAGATCGAATCAACTTCCCCGGCACCGTGATCCTCCGCGATGACGCAGCCCGCGCCGCCCGGTGCCAAACACCCGCCGGTGCCGTTGCGGTTACCGGTCGAAATGTCGAAATCGCCGCCGCTGCGATCGAAACTCGACACCTGCAGGGTCTGCGATTCGGCGTCCAGATAGGGCAGCCGATCCAACCGGCGGTAGGTGTCCCAGCCGACCATCTTCTCGCCGAGACCGGCGGCCGGCGGCTCGGCCGCTGCGGGCGCGGTGACGCAGGCGGCGGCCCACAGCATCAGCGCGCAGGCCGCAGTCCACGCCCGAGAAGCCACCGGCATAACAACGGAGCTTACTTTTCTTCGGGCTCTGGCCCCGCCCCTGCCGCGCGAAATACCTTCGAGGTGTTGCCAGTTCGCACCATGCGACCGGCATCAGTGCGGCGGAAACGCGCCATTCCAGTCTAAAAATTGGCCCGTCGCGATGGACTTCAATCAGTTGACGTAAATCGACGCTATTTCGCTGGATCCCATGGCATTCCGCATTGTACTCACGTACTATAACGCTTCTCGGGCGTAAGAATTCTCCTACGAAGGGAGTGGTTATGTCTGGATTGAAATACAAGGTTGTTCTCGGCCTTCTCCTCACCTTCACCGCACTGACGGCCTCGGGTTGCACCCTGCCCCTCACTGTCGACTGCTCACCGGTCGCCACCTGCACGTTGTAGGGCCGAACTTCGGCCATCAGGTGCTTCCGCCGTTGGCACCCATTACCAGGTAGGGCCCATTTGTACTTACCAATGCGGCGTTAATGGCATTGGGTGCCAGTTACTCGCACAGCCGAAGCCGATACATCCCCTCGTATTTCGGACGACGCCGTGACAATGCTAACGCGGTCGTGCGACGTGAAGTCGTTGGGCACCAACGGTTTACATCGATCGCTGGGGCCCGCTCCGGTCACTTTGAGCATGACCGACACCTCAGCGACGCGATGGCGTGCGCATCCTTCGGGCCGTGCGCACGCTCTTCGCGAATTTCTTGCTGAGCTTGTGCGGGTTCGGGGTAAACTGATCGCCTGAGCGAAAGAGCGCTGAAAGCGGTCAGCCCCGAAACCCTGGCAGTTCGGGTAGAGAAATTCGTGTGACTGGGTCCTGTATCGCCTAAACCACTGGGGCGCAAAAGCTCCTGTCCAACCATTGCCGGCGAGTGATACCGTTTGAGATGCTCGCATGGTCCGGTGGTTCGTCTATACGAGAGGGGTAAGCGCGGGCCCAGCGTGACCCGGGTAGCCCATCACCTCCGACTGACCCCGTGACGGATTTCGGGCTACTTCTTCCCGTTCCTGCGATCCGTATCCCGGCTGGGCTGAACGCGTTTGGGTTCCCCGGGCATCTTCGGATAGTTCGGCGGATACGGCATGTCACCCAAGCCACGCTCTTCGTCGGCCTCGGCCATTTCCAGCAGCGACGCGATCGACTGGGCAACATCATCCATTGCGGCCCAAGGGTCTTCCCGGCGCGCGACCAGCTCGGGCACGGTCGCCATGGTGTAGTCGTCCGGCTCGGCACCTGCCAATTCGTCCCAAGTCAGCGGCATCGACACCGTCGCGATCGGCGTGCGTCGCACCGAATAGGCCGACGCCATGGTCCGATCCCGGGCGTTCTGGTTGAAGTCGACGAAGATGCGCTCGCCCCGTTCTTCCTTCCACCATGCGGTGGTGACGGCGTCGGGCGCACGGCGCTCCACTTCACGGGCCAGCGCGATGCCCGCGCGGCGCACCTCGACGAAATCCCAGTCGGTGGCGATCCGCAGGAAGACGTGGATCCCGCGACCCCCGGATGTCTTCGGGTAGCCCACCAGACCGAGCTCGTCGAGCAGCGGCCGCAACACGTCGACCGCGACGGTGCGCGCCTGTTCGAATGCGACGCCGGGCTGCGGATCCAGATCGATGCGCAGCTCGTCGGGGTGGTCGGTGTCGGGGCAGCGCACCTGCCACGGGTGCAGGGTGATCGTGCCCATCTGCGCCGCCCACACGATCGCGGCGGGATGGGTGACCTTCAGCGCGTCGGCGGTCCGCCCCGACGGGAACGTCACCTGGCACGTCTCCAAGTAGTCCGGCTGGTGCTGGGGAATCCGCTTCTGATAAATCTCCTCGCCGTCGATGCCGTCCGGGAACCGCTGCAGGTGGCTGGGCCGGTCGCGCAGCGTGTCGAGCATCGGGCCGCCGGCGACGGCGCGGTAGTACTCGACCAGGTGCCGCTTGGTGCCCCGCGATCCCAGCTTGGGGAAATACACCTTGTCGGGATTGGTCAGGCGGACCGCGACACCGTCGACGTCGACCTCTTCTGCAGCAGCCATACCACCGATTCCAGCACAATCAGGCTATGGACCTCCCTGTCATGCCGCCGGTGTCGCCGATGCTGGCCAAGTCGGTTCGCGCTATCCCGCCCCACGCGTCGTACGAGCCCAAGTGGGACGGATTCAGGTCGATCTGTTTCCGCGACGGCGACGACGTCGAGCTGGGCAGCCGCAACGAGCGGCCGATGACCCGCTACTTTCCGGAGTTGGTCGCCGCGGTCAGGGCCGAGCTGCCGGAGCGCTGCGTGATCGACGGGGAGATCGTCATCGCCACCGACCACGGCCTGGACTTCGAGGCGCTGCAGCAACGCATTCATCCGGCCGACTCGCGGGTGCGGATGCTCGCCGAGGCGACGCCCGCGTCCTTCATCGCGTTCGACCTGCTGGCGCTCGGCGGCGACGACTACACCCGGCGGCCGTTCAGCGAGCGGCGGGCGGCCCTGGTCGATGCGGTGGGCGGATCGGGTCGCTCGATCCATGTCACGCCGGCGACGACCGATCTGGGCACCGCGCAGCGATGGTTCGACGAGTTCGAGGGCGCCGGCCTCGATGGCGTGATCGCCAAGCCCCTGGACGTCACCTACCAGCCGGACAAGCGGGTGATGTTCAAGATCAAGCACGAACGGACCGCGGACTGTGTGGTCGCCGGCTATCGGGTCCACAAGTCCGGCGCCGACGCGATCGGGTCGCTGCTGCTGGGGCTCTACCAGGACGACGGGCAGCTGGCCTCGGTCGGCGTCATCGGCGCCTTCCCGATGGCCGAGCGGCGCCGCCTGTTCGCCGAACTGCAGCCGCTCGTCACCGACTTCGCGGAC
The DNA here is from genome assembly GCF_035666375.1 of Mycobacterium sp. 5-140-3-2. NCBI lineage: Bacteria > Bacillati > Actinomycetota > Actinomycetes > Mycobacteriales > Mycobacteriaceae > Mycobacterium > Mycobacterium sp. 5-140-3-2. Next base: position 325,685 of record NZ_CP142025.1, on the reverse strand, counting down.
CATCCGTGGAACTGGGCCGCCCACGAGGCCGGCGAGCGAACGCCCCGCAAAAACGAATACTCGCGGTGGAACGCCGGCAAGGACCTCTCGTTCGTGCCGCTGCGGCCCGAGCGCGTGGTCGAGGTCCGCTACGACCACATGGAGGGTCGGCGCTTTCGTCATACCGCGCAGTTCAATCGGTGGCGTCCGGACCGCGACCCGCGCTCGTGCACCTACGAACAGCTGGAACAGCCGGTGACGTTCAGCCTCGGCGAGATCGTGCCGGGCCTCGGCCCGGGCTGAAAGGGAGGGTTTCTTCCGCGACGCTGCGGCCATCACGACCCGCGATTTCCCGCGGATCTGAAACGCCTTGCGGCACTGGTTAGTTTGCCTCCCCCGGGCATACCTTCGGACACAAGAGCCAAGTGCCCGGGCGGCTGTTCAACGTCAGTTTGGGGTCAGATCCACACCGTGGTGCCGTCAGACCACTGTCAGTCGTACAAGTGAAAGGTCGCGTTAAGTGGTCACCCCATGTCGATCCTGATAGTCAGGGCCAGGGTCAAGACGGCGACAACCGCGAGCAGAATTGTGTCCGTCCTGCCAAGGCGTGGCACGTCGGCTGTGCGCAGGCGCAATTCGCGCGCGATCAGGAAGAGCGGGAACATCACGCTGACGGCGATGAAGAACGATCCCACAATGTACAGCCAGACGAATCGCAGGTTGTATTTCCTGGCTTCGATCACCGTCAGAATGACGGCACTCAGGGCCAGCATCAGGGCGTCGGCTGTGATATTGCGCGAGGCCGCAGTCGTTTTGGTGTCGCGCCAGAAATTAACGAAAAAGTCGGTCGGGCTGTGAACGTACGTGATTGTCTGGCTCCACGTCGCGATGAGCGCGGCGACCGCGATAGCGCCGTAGACGATGCAAAGAATTTTGCGGGACGTAGGGACCGATGATGCTTGGTCCGCTCGGTCGGTTGTAGTCATGCCTCAAGGTAGAACGAACCAAACGGGCGATGGCACAAAATGGCCCATTCACTCGTAGCCCGGAGCCTGCGTTGCCAATGGTGTATGCGGCGCAAGGCAATCGACTCGGCAAAGAAGACTTCGCTCTAGCACGGCGGACATTGCCGATATGCCGATGGTGGCCTTGTCCAAGGGCGTGGTTAACGCTCCATGCCAATTCGGTGATCCTGTCCAAAACACCGGGCTTGATTCGCATTGGTGCGCGCGTCGGCGTGGTCGCGAACGAACGAATCCGTTGATGCCCCAATCCCGTAGGAGGATTGATTCCGCCAGCTAGTTGGTTGTCGGTGGTGGTTGGGGTTGGAAGGGGTCATACCACCACCAGTCGGCCCGCTCACCGGTAGGTCCCGGACACGGTGGCACCGCGGGCGGGGGTCGGGTGGGTGGGTGCGCGAGTGAGCCCGGGCTCAGGATTTGGCCGGCCTCGTCGGTGACGGTCAGGGCGTCGGCGGGTCCGGTGAGGGTGATGGCGCCCCGGTGATGCAACGAGCCTGTCACGAATTTTGTGTAAGTCAGAGGTGATTTGACTACGAATTGTAGTCTAACACAACGGAATTCGTCCCGGGAACAGTCTGGCGAGTGTGTTCAATGCCACAGTCCAGTTGTACGTTCCGGTGCCCGAGAATCCTCCTCTGTCGCTGGAGATGTTGCGCAATCCGAGATACAGCAACTTCATCGCGGCGTCCTTGTCGGGGAAATGGCCGCGGTTTTTGGTGATCTTGCGCAGCTGGAAGTTGATCGACTCGATGGCGTTGGTGGTGTAAACGATCTTGCGCAGCTCCACCGGATAATCCAGGAACGGCACGAACTCTGGCCAGGCGTTGCGCCAAACGTCGATTGCCCCAGGATATTGGGGCGGCCTCGGTGGTCGACGCGCCATAGATCGCGCGCATCGAGGTCGCGACCTTCTTGCGGTCCTTGTAGGACACGAAGCGCATGGCGTTGCGGATGACGTGCACCACGCAGGTCTGCACCACGGTGTCGGGAAAGGTCGAGCGGATCGCATCAGGCAGCCCGGTCAGCCCGTCGCAGCAGGCGATCAGGATGTCGCGCACCCCGCGGTTGCGCAGGTCGATGACGACTTTCTGCCAGAATTTGGCGCCCTCGGAGTCTTGGATCCAGACCCCCAGGGCGTGTTTGCGGCCCTCCAGATCCACCCCGATGGCCAGATAGGCCACCTTGGTCGTGACCACCCCGTTGTCCTTGATGCGCAACCGCAGCCCGTCGATGTAGAGGATGGGATAGACCTCATCGAGCGGGCGGGACTGCCAGGCCTTGATCTCATCGACCACGACGTCGGTGACATTAGAGATCAGCTCGCGCGACACGGCAGCCCCGTACACCTCCTGCAGATGGGCTTCAATGTCGCGGGTGGTCATCCCGCGCGAATACAGCGACAACACAACGGAATTGATGTTATTGAGTCGGCGGGTCTTCTTGGGCACGATCGCCGGCTCGAACGATCCGTTGCGGTCGCGCGGCACGGAGATATCCACTGGACCGTTGACCGTGGACACCGTCTTCGAGCTGAACCCGTTGCGCGAATTGCCCGACCCGCGCCCGGCCAGATCCCCGGACTCATAGCCCAGATGATGAGTCATCTCGGTCTGCAGCGAGCGCTCCAGCACCGCCTTAGTCAACTCATTGAGCAAACCGTCCGCGCCGTCGATCGGAGTGCCCGACTTCACCGCATCCTTGATCAGCGAATCCAGCGTCTCCGCCGAAAACGTCTCGGCCAGCCGCCGCGCCGCCGACTTCTCCTCAGCCGACGACTGCGTGGTCTTCGTCACAAAACACTCCTTCTGTCCGCCCCAACGGCGGTCCGATCTTGGACCACCCCGGACTTACACAGATGGAATGACACGCCCGATGCAACCGGTGGTGATAGGGGCAGACCAGCACCAGGTTGGCCAACTCGGTGGGCCCACCGTCTTCCCAATGCCACAGGTGATGGGCATGCAAACCCCGGGTGGCCCCACAACCGGGCACCACACAGGTGCGGTCGCGGTACTCCAGCGCGCGGCGCAGCCGCCGATTGATCACCCGCGTGGTCCGGCCCGCCCCAATGACCTCACCCTCGCGTTCAAACCACACCTCACAGGTGGCATCACAAGTCAGCAAGCGGCGCTCGGCATCCGAGAGCAGCGGACCCAGATGCAGCCCCGCCACGCGGCGCCCCACATCGAGGTGGGCCACCACCGTGGTGTGCTGCCCATGCGGGCGCCGAGTCGCCTCGACGTCCCATCCCGCCTCCACCAGACGCATCAACGCATCGACCGTACTCGGCAACGGCGGCCGCTGATCGGATGCACCCGCGCCGTTTGCGTGATCGTGTTTCCACTGCGCGGTCAACGCCTCACGATGCGCGGCCAGCGCCGCATCGAACTTCGCCGCATCATGATGGCCCAGCGCGATCCGATAACAACTGCCCCACTCATCGCAGGACTTGGTGAACGAGGGCTCGGGCTCGGGCTCGGGCCGCGGACCGGGGTCGGGTCGCGGTTCCAGCTTGACCGCGGTACGCAACTGACTGACCGTCGCCACCGCGGCCAGCTCCGCATAATGCCCATCGGATCCCTCACCCGCGCGGGCGGCGATCACCCCGACCTGATCGGCCGACAGCCGACCCTCCCGCATGCCGGCGGTGCAGCGCGGGAACTCCTCGAGCCTGCCCGCAATCGCGGCCAGCGTGTGCGCGTTGGCCGACGAACAGCCCAACTTCCAGGCCACCAACGCCGGCACCGAGCGCGCCCCGGTCACACCACACAACCCCTCACGATCAATCTCGGCCACGATCTCCACGATGCGCCCATCAATCGCATTGCGCTGACCCGCCAACTCCGCCAACTCCCCGAACAGCACCTCAAGGCGGTCACTCGCAGTGACCACCACAGCGTCAGCGGACGCGGTCGACGACATGACCACATCATCACAACCACCACCGACAAAACCCGGCCACCCAAACAACGCCCGCCCACCCGAAGCTCAACCCAAAAGCCAACCTGTGGAAGAACTTCCAACTGTGGATAACTTCGAATGCACACGTTTAACGCCCGCCGAAGCGGGCACGCGGCCCGTATGTCAGTCACAGCGTTTCAAGACCTGCCGTTGGCCGACCGCGACCGGAAATGGGACGGTGGCGCCGCGGAGAAACGGGTCCGCAAGTGGGCCGGCGCCGAGGAGGCCCCGAACCAGAAGTACCGCGACGCCCACGTCTGGTACGACGGCGACAAAAAGGACAATTTCACCGGCTACAAGCTGCTGATCGCCGACGTCATCGGAGGAACCCTCAAGGCGGTGCCGCGCGGGGTGATGGCCGCCGGCGCGATCATGGACGGCGCGCGCGGCGGCATCGACGTGCCGCACTCCGATGTCGATCGGGTCAAAAGCCACCTGGCGAAGTACTACAGGAAGATGGACGAAAGCCCTCCCTGGGAGCGCTGAACCCTGGGAGCGCCGATCAGATCGCGAGCGTCAGGCGCGACAGTCCGCGCAGCGTGACGTTGGTCTTGTACTGCGGTTCGCCGTCCAACCGGGCGTTCGGGAAACGCGCGGCGACCGCCGCCAGCGCCACGCTGGCCTCCAGCCGGGCCAACGGCGCACCCAGGCAGTAATGCGCCCCGCGGCCGAATCCCAAGTGCCGCAGGTTCTTCCGATCCGGATCGAACACATCGGGCCGGTCGTATTCGGCGGGGTCACGGTTGGCGCCGGCGAGCAGCAGCATCATGACATCACCCGCGGGCACCTCGACTCCCCCAATCACCATGTCGGCGAGCGCAATTCGACCAGCCAGCTGCACGGGCGGGTCGTAGCGCAGGGTCTCCTCCACGATCGCGGGCGCTCGGTCGGCGTCGGCGCCCAGGGCTGCCCACTGACCTGGGTTGCGCAGCATGGCCAACACGGCGTTCCCGATGAGGTTCACCGTGGTCTCGTGACCCGCGATGAGCAGCAGGTTGCAGGTCGAGACGATCTCTTCCTCGGTCAGTTGATCCCCCGACTCCTCCACGGCGATCAACCCCGACAGCAGGTCCTCACCGGGTCGTGACCGGCGCTTGTCGATCAGGCCGTGGAAGTAATCACGCAGCCACGTACCGGCCTGTTGTCGCTCATTGGCGACTTCCGCCGGCACGCCGGTGATCGTCGAAAACGGGTCCAGCGCCTGGGCGAGCAACGCCGACGCGCGGCTGAACTGCGGCTCGTCCTCGAGGGGCACACCGAGCAACCGGCAGATGACCGCGACCGGCAGGGGATAGGCGAAATCCTCGACGACTTCGAACTGGCCCTTCTCGGCGACCCGGTCGAGCAATCCGTCGACCAGCGAGCGGATGTCGGGTTGCAGCGCGCTCACCACCCTCGGCGCGAACGCCTTGCTGACCAGCTTGCGCAGCCGGGTGTGATCGGGCGGGTCGAGGAACAAAAATCCCGGCGGGCCCTGCCTGGGCGGCGCGGTGCCGGCCTCGGCCTGCCGCTTCGCGACCGTCGAGTTGGCGTTCTCGCTGCTCGACGACGGGTGCCGCAACACCTCGTCGCAGTCGCGGTAGCTCAAGAAGACCGCCAGGTTGGCGTCGGGCAGCTGCAACGGCCCGCGGTCGCGGAACTGCGCGCACAGCCGATACGGGTCGGCCCGGTTGGCGGGGTCCAGCAGCTGCAGCAATAGCCCCTGGGATTCGGTGGCTTCGGTGGGCGCGGTCGTCATCCTGACATTGTGCCCGCCCCCGATCCGCCGGGCCGCGCCCGTTCAGCGGCGCAGGAACGCCACAATATGGCGGGCCAGTTCTTCGCCGGCATCCTCCTGCAGGAAATGTCCGGCGCCGCGGATCACCGGGTGGTCGATCCCCTGCGCGCCGCGCATCTCGCGCTGAAAGATCGCGGCCATCGGCCCGGTGATGGGGTCGCTGTCACTGAAGGCAACCAGCATCGGCGTCGGACCCACCGACAGCTTTGCCCACGCGGCCTTGTTGGCCGCCGCGGCGGGATCGTCCGGAGAGGTGGGCACCAGCCCGGGCATGGCCCGGGGGCCGATGCAGTACTCGTCAGCGGGAAACGGCGCGTCGTAGCCCGCGCGTTCGGCATCGCTCATCGGCCGGCGACAGCCGCCCTGCACAAACGCGCCGATGTCGAGCGCCGGCGCCGACGTGATGGCCTCCCGGAAGCGCCACCAGATGTCGGCCATCGGCTGGTCCCCGTTCGGAAGCCCGGTGTTGGCGACGACGATCCGGGCAAACCGCTCGGGATGCTCTGCGGCGAGCCGCAATCCGATCAGCCCGCCCCAGTCCTGACCGACCAGGGTGACGTTGCGGAGGTCGAGGACATCGAACGCCAGCGCGCGCATCCATTCGACGTGGCGCGCATAGCTGTGGTCGTCGAGCCGGGTCGGCTTGTCCGAACGGCCGAAACCCACCAGGTCCGGGCAGACGACGCGGTGACCGTCGGCGACCAGTATCGGAATCATCTTGCGGTACAGGTACGACCACGACGGCTCGCCGTGCAGCATGAGAACCGGATCCGCATCTCCTGGTCCGTCTTCGATCCAGGCCACGCGCAGCGCACCGCCATCATCGTCGGGCAGTTCGCAATACCTTGGCGCATAAGGGAAACCAGGAATCTCGTCGAACCGCTCGTCGGGTGTGCGCAGTGTCTGCATGTCAGGTCCCTTCGGATAGTCCGGCCACAGCAGGATCCGCCATCAAGCGGTCGAGAAAACCGTGCTGGCCCTTCAGCAGCTTGGTGCGCGCCGCCCCCACCGCGAACCAGCCCACCCGATCGACCTCGGGAAACTGCCGCAGCGTGCCCGACCCCTTTGGCCACTCCAGTTCGAACGTGTTGCTGCGCGCGTCGGTGATGTCGAGGTCGCTGTGCACGGCGAAGGCGGTCACCACCTTGGCGCCGGATTGTTTCAGCTGACCGAGGTCGACACGCGGCCCGGCCGGCACCGGCAACCCCAGCTCCTCGGCGAACTCGCGCTGCGCGGCCGCCCAGGGATCCTCCCCGTCGGCGTACTCGCCTTTCGGGATCGACCACGCGCCGTCGTCCTTGCGGGCCCAGAACGGCCCACCCGGGTGTGCGAGCAAGACCTCGACGACGCCGTCGCAGGTCCGGTACAGCATCACACCCGCGCTCAGCTTTGCCATCGACTTCTATTCTCCCACAGCGCGTTCCAGATCCTTGAGCGAGGATTCCAGATGCGCGAGCAGGCGCTGCAGGTGCGGCACGCTGCGCCGGCACCCCACCAGACCGAAGTCCAGATTGCCGGCGTTGCTGGCCAGGGTGATGTTCAGCGCCTGGCCGTCCAGCGCGATGGACAGCGGATAGTTGCCGTCGAGCCGCGCTCCCCCGTAGTAGATCGGCTGCGTGGGCCCCGGCACGTTCGAAATGATGATGTTGAAAGGCGGCGACGTCGACGCCACCCAGCCGGGCACCGCCGCCAACGCCAGCGCCGAGGTGTTGACGGCGGACAGCGCCAGCGCCTGAAGCCGCGGCAACTGCGAGAAGACCTTCTTGTTGCTGCACATCGAATCGCTGATGGTCAGCAGACGCTGCGCGGGATCGTCGGTGTCGGTCGCGAGGTTGCACAGGATGGCTCCGACCATGTTGCCACCGGCGTCGGCCTCTTCCTCGGTGCGCAGGCTCACCGGGACCATCGCGATCAGCGGCGTGTCCGGCAGCGCGTTCTGCTCGAGGAGGTAATAGCGCAGGGCCCCCGAACACATCGCCAAGACGACGTCGTTCACCGTGACGCCGGCGGCCCGCTTCACGCTTTTGATGCGGTCCAGCGACCAGGACTGCGCGGCGCAGCGGCGAGCGCCGCCGATCTTGACGTTCAGCATGGTCTTTGGCGCGCCGAACGGCAACGTCAGCTGCTGCTCGAGTAGCGCGGCGCGCGCCAGTCCTACCGTCGAGGGAGCAAGTGCCGCAAGGGATCCCGCCGCACGGGCCAATGAACCCAAGCGAGACGACGGGCTGGATCTGCGCTTGGGTTTGCTCAGGCTCCACGGGGCGCGGATCTCGGGGTCGTCGGGGTCGGTGGACAGCGCGCGCTGCATCAGCTTCTGCGCCGAGACGCCGTCGATCAGTGCATGGTGCACCTTGGTGTAGATGGCGAACCGGCCGTCCTTGAGGCCTTCGACGATGTGCGTCTCCCACAACGGGCGATGACGGTCCAGCAGGGTGCTGTGCCACCGCGACGTCAGCTCGAGCAGTTCGCGGACCCGTTTGGGTGACGGCAGCGCCGAACGCCGGACGTGATAGTCGACATCGATGTCGTCGTCATACGACCACCCCAGGTTCGCGATGCCGCCGACGAACTTCGCGGGATGCTTGCGAAACGTGGGTTGGAACTCCCGCTGAGCGGTCAGTTGCTTGTGCAGCTCACGGGCGAAGCCTCGCCCGGCGCCCGGCGGGGGCTCGAACAACTGCAAGCCTCCGACGTGCATGGGATGTTCGCGAGACTCTCCCAGGAGAAAGATCGCGTCGGTGGGCATCATCAGTTCCATCCACCCATTAGACCGCGACTGACGCCGCTGTGTGCATGTCTGCCCAGATCGGCGACGAGCCGACTCGCCGCCGGTCGGTCGCGGTGACCGCGACCGCGGCAGTGGGGCGGACGGTGATCGCGCGAGTCCCGTTGTCCCAGAAGGGTTCCAGCTACCAGCCGGTCACAACAGGTCGGTGATCGTCTTCAGCCCCGCGTCATAGAGCACACCGGGCAGCATCCCGCCGTCACATTCGATGGTGGTGCCGTTGACGAAGTCGGCCTGCCCGCCCGCGAGAAACACGCACAGCCGCCCCACCTCCGCGGGCTCGCCGGCGCGGCGCAGCGGAACGGCGGCGAAGTACCTCTCGCCGGTCGGATCGTCCTTGGGCAGCACAAACGACCGGAAGTTTTCCGTCATCGTCGGGCCCAACGCCACGCAGTTGACGCGGACCTTCGGCCCCCACTCCTCGGCCAGGGATCGGGTGAGGTGGTTGAGGCCGCTTTTGGCCGCGCCGTAGGAGACCAGCGTCGGCGATCCCGCCGGATGTCCCGCGCCGCTGGAGATGTTGATGATGCAACCGACGCCGTCCTGGGTCTGCATCTGCCGATAGGCGCGGATCGCGAACCACAGCGGGCTGATCAGGTTCATCTGCACCGCGAACGCATGGAACAGGGCGGTGCGCGCGTATTCGTCGTCGCTGGCGGGCGCGCCCTGAATGCGTTGCACCAGTTCGGGAATGCTCTCGACGTGCGGCGCCGGAACGGTGCCGCCGGCGTTGTTCACCAGGATGTCGACACGGCCGTGGGCGGCCACGACGTCCGCGACGAACGAGTCGATCGACCGATAGTCACCCTGATCGCAGACCCTCTGGAAAGCGCGCGGCGCCCAGTCTTTTTCGATGCCGGGGAGGCCATCGAGCGGCGAACGCGAGCAGCCGATGACGGTCGCGCCCGCCCGCAGCAGCTCGTGGGCGATGCCGACGCCCACGCCGCGGCTGGTGCCGGTCACGATCGCGATCTTCCCGTCGAGGACGCTCATCAACAGACCCTTCCCGAAGTAGGCGACCATTGACAGTCACTGTCAGCAAGTCATAGCCTGCCATTTTGTTCGCCGATGTGTAAAGGTCGCGCACCGCAGTCCGGGAGGTCAATGATGAGTAGCCCGTCCAAACTTCGTGTCATCCAGTGGGCGACCGGCGGTGTGGGTAAGGCGGCGATCCAGTGCGTCCTCAATCACCCACAGCTGGAACTCGTCGGGTGCTGGGTGCACAGCGCGGACAAGAACGGTGTCGACGTCGGGCGGATCATCGGCACCCAGGATCTCGGCGTCACGGCCACCACCAGCGCCGACGAGGTGCTGGCGCTGGACGCCGACTGCGTCATGTACAGCCCGCTGATCCCCAACGACGACGAGGTCATCGCGATCCTGCGGTCCGGCAAGAACGTCGTCACACCGGTCGGCTGGGTCTACCCCGACCCGGCCAACCCGCGCCACCAGGCCGTCGCCGACGCTGCGGCGGAAAGCGGTGTCACGCTGCATGGTTCGGGGATTCACCCCGGGGGCATCACGGAGCGATTCCCGCTCATGGTGTCCTCGTTGTCGTCGGCGATCACGCACGTGCGCGCCGAGGAGTTCTCCGACATCCGCACCTACAACGCACCCGACGTGGTCCGCCACATCATGGGATTCGGCGGCACGCCCGAGGAGGCCACCCAGGGGCCGATGGCCGGACTGCTCGACGGGGGCTTCAAGCAGTCGGTGCGGATGATCGCCGATCACATGGGTTTTCGCATCGACCCCAACATCAGGACCATCCAAGATGTCGCCGTGGCGACCGCGGAGATCGACTACGGCCCCTTCCCGATCGCCGTCGGCACCGTGGCGGCGCGCCGCTTCCGCTGGCAAGCGCTGGTCGATGGCGAGCCGGTCATCACCGCGGCGGTCAACTGGCTGATGGGCGAGGAAAACCTCGATCCCGCCTGGGATTTCGGTGGGCGCGGCGAACGCTTCGAGGTCGACATCACCGGCGACCCCGACGTGAGCCTCACCTTCAAGGGGCTGCAGCCGGAGACGATCGCCGAAGGGCTGATCAAGAATCCCGGCGTCGTGGTCACCGCCAACCACTGCATCAACGCCGTTCCCGACGTCTGCGCCGCCGAACCGGGCATCAAGACCTACCTCGATCTGCCGTTGTTCGCCGGCCGCCCGGCCCCGAATCTCGCGGCGGGCAGGCCATGACCCTCGACGACGTGTCGTTCTGTCACCTCGTCGTCGGCGTCACCGACATGGACCGCGCACTGGCGTTCTACCGCGACGTCCTGGGCATGGACGTGGTCTTCGAAACGCTCATCTCCGGAGAGCCTTTCGATGCGGTGTTGCACGCGACCCGCAAGCAGGAGGGGCGGGTCGTCGGCGGGCTGCTGGGCGGGTTGATGATCGAGCTGCTGTCGATCGGCAGCAAGCCGACCGAACACAAACCGCGACGGGGCATCACCGGGATCCACAACGTCTCGCTGTCGGTGCCCGACCTCGACGACACCCATCGCCGCATCGTCTCCGCCGGTTACACCCCCGACCAGGATCCCTTCGAGATCGGCGGTGTCCGAATGTTTTTCGTCAAGGATCCGGACGGGACGCCGGTGGAGTTCATCGAACTGCCCAACGGCGCGCGGAGCACCTACGAACTGCACCGGGGCGTGGCGCTACAGATGGGACCCGCCGAATGAGCTACAGCCACCCCGATTCGATGCGCGGGCACGTCGCGATCGTCACCGGCGCCGCCCAGGGCGTCGGCAAGGGCGTGGCCACCGCGTTGCTCGAACGCGGCGCGGCGGTGCTGCTGGTCGACATCCAGGAGGAGGCCCTCGAGGCGACCACCACCGAACTCAGGGCGATCGGACGGGTCGAACGGCTCGTCGCCGACCTGCGCGACCCCGACAGTGCGCCGCGGATCGCGACCGCCGCGATCGACGCCTTCGGTACCGTGCACGGCCTGGTGAACAACGCGATCGCCACCAACGAGCCCAAGGCGTTCGTCGACATCACCACCGAAGACCTCGCGCTCGGCTACGACGTCGGCCCTCGGGCGACCTTCCTGCTCATGCAGGCCGTGCACCCGCTGATGGTCAGGGAGGGCGGCGGGTCGATCGTCAACCTCGGCTCCGGGACGGGTACCGGCGGCGAGCCCAAGTGGGGCGGGTACGCGGCCGCCAAGGAAGGCATCCGCGGGCTGTCCAAGGTCGCGGCGCTCGAATGGGGACGCGATAACATCCGCGTCAACGTCATCTGCCCATTCGCCGAGTCGGACGGCGTCAAGTACTGGAAGTCGTTCGCGCCCAAGGAATACGAGAAGGCCGTGGGCCGCGTCCCGATGAAGCGCATCGGCGACGTCCGCACCGACGTGGGCGCGCTGGTGGCGTTCCTGCTCGGCAGTGACGCGACGTTCATCACCGGGCAGACCATCCACGTCGACGGCGGGATCGGCTGCTTCCGGTGACCTCGCCCACCCGACCAGAGTCGCTCCGCGATCGGCAGCGCGCGCAGATCCGCGCCGACATCCGGCGCGCGGCGTTCCGGCTGTTCGTGGAGCGCGGGTATGACGCGGTGACGACGGAGGAAATCGCCACGGCCGCAGGCGTTTCCCCGCGCACCTTCTTCCGCCACGTGCCGGCGAAGGAGGAGCTGCTGCTTGCGCCGGTGCGCTATGGCGGCGCCGCGATAGTCAACCTCCTCGAAGGCCGCCCGGCCGCCGAACCACCCGACATCGCGCTGATCAACGCCATCGTCACCCGCACCCGCTCGTTCGAGCAGGCCGACACCGAGGAATGGCGCGAAGCCCTGCTGGTGGCCCCCGACCTGCTCGACAAGGTCACGGTGCACCGGCCCGCCGACAAGGACCGGGCGACCAAACTCATCGCCGAACGAATGGGCGTCAACGCCGACGCCGATCTGCGTCCCGGCTTGCTGGTCCAACTGGCCTTCGCGGCGGCGGATTTCGCCTTCCAGCAATGGGTACGACAATCGGGAAAGCCGCGGCCACTCGACCGCTACGTCACCGAGGCTCTCGACGCGGTCAAAAGCCCGCACTGGAAACGGAAGTGAGCGGTCAGCGTCGGTGCAACACCTCGGGATTGGCGATCCGAACGGGCGTCCCGTCCAGCCATGCCACCACTGACTCCACGGTGTCGGAGTAGAAGGCGCCGAGCATCTCGCGGGTGACGTACCCCAGGTGAGGAGACAGCGTCACATTCGGCAGCCGCCGCAACCGGTGATCGCCGGGCAGCGGTTCGACGTCGTACACGTCCAGCCCGGCACCGGCGATGCGCCCCGACTCCAACGCCGCGAGCAGCGCAGCCTCGTCGACGATCGGACCCCGCGACGTGTTGATCAGGTAGGCGTGCGGCTGCATCAAGGCCAGCTCGGACGCGCCGACCAGCCCCCGGGTGCGCTCCGAGAGCACCACATGGATGGAGACCACGTCGGAGGCAGCGAACAGCTCCGACTTCTGCACGCGCCGGGCCCCCACGCTCGCGGCGGTGTCCGCGGTGAGATTTTGGCTCCACGCGATCACGTCCATGCCGAACGCCTTGGCATACTCGGCCATTCGTCTGCCGACCCTGCCCAGACCGAGCAGGCCGAGCGTCTTGCCCGCCAGCGTCATACCTGCGGCGCTCTGCCAACCGCCGTCGCGCATGTTGCGATGCTCTTCGGCGAGATTGCGCACCGTCGCGATCATCAGGCCCCACGCGAGTTCCGGCGTCGCATCGCGCATTGCCCTGAATCGGGGATGCGCGAAATCGGAGTGAGCGACCAGGATCCCGTGCTCGGTGGCGGCGGCCAGGTCCAGGTTCGGCAGGCTCCTGCCGACGATGGTGATCAGTTTCAGGTTCGGCAGCCGCGCGATGAGGGTCGACGGAAACGCCATCCGCTCGCGCAGGGTGCACACCACGTCGAACGGCCGCAGCGCTTCGGCGGCCGCGTCCTCGGAGAGGTGGCGATCGAAAACGGTTACCTCCGAGCGTGTCTGCACGGGCGACCAGTCGGCGACCCGCAACGCCACTCCCGCGTAGTCGTCGAGTACCGCGACCTTGGGCATGGCTCACTCGATCATCGCGTTGCCGTGCCCGTCAAGACCGGGCACTGTGGACCCATGGGCGTTGTCGTGATCGGCCAGATCGCACGCGATCTGGTGCTGCGTACCGATGGGCCGCCGACGACCGACGATTCCACCACGGTCCTGCAGCGCAAGGAGCTGCTGGGCGGCAAGGGCGCCAATCAGGCGGTCGGCCTGGCGCAGCTGGGTGTACCGGTCGCCCTCATCGCGGTGGCCGGTGACGACGACGCGGGGACGTCGATCCTGGCGCAGGCCCAACGGGACGGCATCGACGTCGGCGGCGTCGCGCGTCGCGGCACCACGGCGCTGTTGATCGATGTGGTCCCAAAACCGCCGGAACGCATGCTCCTCGAAGACGTGCCCGAAAGCTCGCTGATCCAAGTCGCCGACCTCGATCGGTCCGTGTTCGACACCGCCGACACCGTTTCCATTCAGCTGCAGCAGCCGCCGGCCACCGCGTTGGAAGCCGCGCAACGCGCTCGGCGGCGGGGTCTGCGCGTCGTGGCCGACGGCGCGCCCGCCGAGCACATTCGGGCCGACCTGCTCGCGGCGGTCGACGTGATCCGCGCCGACGCCACGGAAGCCTCGCTCATCGCGGGCCGGGAGATCGGCACGGCGGCGCAGGCGCGCGAGCTGGCCGACCGCCTGTTGGCCTGCGGTCCGGGACTGGTCGCCCTCGCGGTTCCGAAGGTCGGTGACCTGGTGGCGTGGGACGGTGGCAGCCGGCTCTTCGAATTCGCCGACGTCGACGTGGTGGATCCGACCGGCGCGGGCGACGCGTTCGTGGCCGGGCTGATCGCCGCGCTGCGTGATGGCGCCGCACCACCGGAGGCCGGCGAGCTTGCGGCCGCGGCCGCCAGCGCCACCGTTCAGCGCCTCGGCGGCCGGCCCGACCTGACCGCGCTCAAGGCGTGATCGCCGGCGGATACGGCAGATCGGTGCTGCTGTGGGGGTCGACGTACACCGGATGGCCGAGGTATGGGAACGCGCGTTGCGGGCACGCGGGCCGGTCGCAGATCTTGCAGCCGGCGCCGATCGGCACGATCGACTCGGCGTCGCCCAAATCGATGCCGACGGAGTAGATCAGCTTCTCCGCGTGCGCGACGTCACACCCCAGTCCGATGGCGAAACTCTTGTCCGGGCCGAGGTATCGGCTCGGCTCCGTCGTGGTGGTTCGCGCGACCCAGAAGTAGGTGCGCTCGTCGGGCATCTGCGCGACTTGGGTCAGAAACTGGCCGGGCCGCGAGAACGCGTGGTGGACCACCCACAGCGGACAGTTGCCGCCGACGCGTGAGAAGTGAAAAGCGGTGGCGGACTGGCGTTTAGAGATGTTGCCGGCGCTGTCGGTGCGGACGAAGATGAACGGCACGCCCCGCGCGTTCGGGCGCTGCAGGGTGGACAGCCGGTGGCAGATGGTTTCGAATCCCACCTCGAATCGCCTTGCCAGCTGGTCGATGTCGTAGCGGACGTCCTCGGCGGCCTCGAGGAATCTCAGGTAGGGAAGCAGCAGGGCGCCGGCGAAATAGTTGGCCAGCCCGATGCGCGCCACGCTGCGGGCGTCGTCGCTGAGCTGGTCGTCGCCGGCGATGATCCCGGTGATCAACTTGGCCTGGGTGAGCAGGGCGATCTGGGTGGCGAGTTGAAAGGCACGCTGGCCCGGATGCAGCCACCGAGCCAGGTACAGGGTTTTCGATTCGGGCGCAAACCGGCGTTTGGAGTTGGGATCCAACACCTGACCGTCGTCGATCACCACCGAGACGCCGAGCTGTTCGGCGAGCAGCTCCGCGAGCTGGCCGTCGAGTCCGCCGATTCGCAAGTGGTTCTTGGTGAACAGCTCTTCGGCCGCGAGATCCAGTTCGCCGATGTAGTTCTTGCGGTCGTAGAAGAAATCGCGAACCTCTTCGAACGGCATCGGCTGCTGGGACAGCGACGACGCGTCCGAGACTTCCGAATTCGCGCGACTGTGCAGGGCCTCCAGGTCGGCCGTCGTGTCGTGCAGCCGCCTGTGCAGGTTGACCAGGGTCTGACCGATCGCGGGCATGCGGGCGACGAGCTCCTCGACCTGCCCGGCCGTCGCGGGCGCCTCGGCGAGCACCTCCCGCAGGTCGGAGATCAAGCGGGCGTCGGACTCCGGCGCGAAGTACTGGCTCGGCAGGTCGAATCGTTCGGTGAGCGTGAGCAGTACCGGCACGGTGATCGGGCGCTGGTCGTTTTCCAGCTGGTTGACGTAGCTGGTCGACAGCCCCAGGACGCGGGCCAGCGCCACCTGGGTCAGCCCCAGTTCCTCGCGCAATCGCCGTAGCCGCGCGCCGGCGAACGTCTTCGCCACGGAACCCACCGTACGCCCAACTCCTTTCACAAGATTCGCAAACTGCCGCGGACAAGGACACAAGATTACGCTTTTACAGGGGATTTACGCCGACTTCAGCCCTGCGTACTGTGCGAGTTATGCGCATTCATGATGTTCGAACCCGTCGTAGCGCCGACGACTTCCCCCGCAGTGAACACCTCGCGTGGAAGATCGCCGAGGTCGCGGCCGACCTGGTCGCCGTGCCCGCCGACGTCGAGGCGATGGTGATCAACCGCATCATCGACAACGCCGCCGTCTCGGCCGCCTCGCTGCTCCGCCGGCCGGTGGCGGTCGCGCGGGCTCAGGCGCGGGCGCACCCCGCCGCGGCCAAGGGCGCCAAGGTTTTCGGGATCGAGGGCGACTACTCCCCGGAGTGGGCGGCCTGGGCCAACGGCGTCGCGGTGCGCGAATTGGATTTCCACGACACGTTTCTGGCCGCCGAGTACTCGCATCCCGGTGACAACATTCCCGCCCTGGTGGCGGTGGCGCAGCACCTGGGGATCGGCGGCGCCGACCTGATCCGGGGCATCGCGACCGGCTACGAGATCCAGATCGACCTGGTCAAGGGAATCTGCCTGCACGAGCACAAGATTGACCACGTCGCGCACCTGGGCCCGTCGGTGGCAGCCGGCCTGGGCACGATGTTGGGCCTGGACAAAGAGACCATCTATCAGGCGATCGGCCAGGCGCTGCACCTGACGACGTCGACCCGGCAGTCGCGCAAGGGCCTGATCTCGAGCTGGAAGGCGTACGCGCCCGCCTGGGCGGGCAAGGTCGCCATCGAGGCCGTCGACCGCGCCATGCGCGGTGAGGGCGCGCCGGCCCCGATCTGGGAGGGCGAGGACGGCGTGATCGGCTGGCTGCTTTCGGGGCCCGAGCACACCTATCACGTCCCGCTGCCCGAGCCCGGCGAGCCCAAGCGCGCCATCCTCGACAGCTACACCAAGGAACACTCGGCGGAGTATCAGAGTCAGGCGCTGATCGACCTCGCGCGCCGGATGCGCGAACGGATCGGCGATTTGAACCAGGTCGCGACCATCGTGCTGCACACCAGCCATCACACCCACTACGTGATCGGCACCGGGTCGGGCGATCCGCAGAAGTTCGATCCCGACGCTTCGCGCGAGACGCTGGATCACTCGGTGATGTACATCTTCGCGGTCGCGCTGCAGGACGGCACCTGGCATCACGAGCGCTCGTATGCGCCGCAGCGGGCGCGTCGCCCCGACACCGTCGAGCTGTGGCACAAGATCTCGACGGTCGAGGATCCCGAATGGACCCGGCGCTACCACTCGACCGATCCGGCGGAGAAGGCGTTCGGCGCGCGCGCGGAGGTCACCCTCAAGAACGGCGAGGTCATCGTCGACGAGCTCGCCGTCGCCGACGCTCATCCGCTGGGGGCGCGGCCATTCGAGCGCAAGCAGTACGTCGGGAAGTTCACCGAGCTGGCCGAGGGCGTGGTCGGCGAGGGCGAGCAGCAGCGGTTCCTGTCGGCGGCCGAAGCCCTGGCGGACCTGCAGGCGGGCGCTTTGGGCGCGCTCAACATCACGGTCGCTCCGCTGATTCTCGACAAGGCGCCCGCGATCGGGCCGGGGATTTTCTGATGGGCGGGCTGATCGGCGGGGCCGTTCCGGCGACCGACAAGCGGGCGCGGTTCCGCGACGCGCTGGAGAGCGGTCGGCTGCAACGGTTCCCGGGCGCCTTCTCACCACTGGTGGCCAAGCTCGTCGCCGAGCTCGGGTTCGACGGCGTGTACGTGTCGGGCGCGGCGCTTTCGGCCGACCTCGGCCTGCCCGACATCGGCCTGACCACCCTGACCGAGGTCAGCGGGCGAGGCGCCCAGATCGCGGGGGTGAGCGACCTGCCCACCCTGATCGACGCCGACACCGGCTTCGGTGAGCCGATGAGCGCGGCGCGTACCGTGACGGTGCTCGAGGACGCCGGCCTGGCGGGCTGCCACCTGGAGGACCAGGAAAACCCCAAGCGCTGCGGGCATCTCGACGGCAAGGCCGTGGTGCCGGCCGGCGAGATGATCAAACGGCTGCGGGCCGCCGTCTCCGCGCGCCGCGACCCGAATTTCATCGTCTGCGCCCGCACCGATGCCGCCGGCATCGAGGGGGTGGGGGCGGCGATCGAGCGCGCCAAGGCCTACGCCGACGCGGGTGCGGACCTGATCTTCACCGAAGCCTTGGGCAGCCCAACGGAATTCGAGCGGTTCCGCACCGCGGTGGACACACCCTTGCTGGCCAACATGACCGAGTTCGGCAAGTCGCCGCTGCTGACCACCCAACAGCTGTCCGACATCGGCTACAACGTGGTGATCTACCCCGTCACCACGCTGCGGCTGGCCATGCACGCCGTCGAGGCGGGCCTTCGCGAAATCGCCGAGACCGGAACACAATCCGGCCTGACCGAGCGGATGCAGCACCGCAGCCGCCTCTACGAACTGCTGCGCTACGCCGATTACACCCAATTCGATTCCGACCTCTACAACTTTTCCGTCCAAGGAGTCGCGCCATGAGCACCGTCGAAGACAACAAGCCCCGCATTTACAAAGGCCTGGCCGGCGTCGTCGTCGACACCACCGCCATCTCCAAGGTCGTCCCGGAGACCAACTCGCTGACCTACCGCGGGTACGCCGTGCAGGACCTCGCGGCCACGTGCAGCTTCGAGCAGGTCGCCTACCTGCTGTGGCACGGCGAGTTGCCCGACGAGCAGCAGCTGGCGCTGTTCACCCAGCGGGAACGAGCGGCGCGTCGGCTGAACCGGTCCCAGTTGTCGCTGCTGACCAAGTTGCCCGACACCTGCCACCCCATGGACGTCGTGCGCACCTTCGTCAGCTCGATGGGCGCCGAAGATCCCGATGAGGACGACAACAGCCCGGGGGCCAACTACGCCAAGGCCTTGCGGATGTTCGCGGTGCTGCCCACCGTCGTCGCGGCCGACATGCGCCGCCGGCGCGGACTGGAACCCATCGCGCCCCACAGCCACATGAGCTACGCCCAGAATTTCTTGCACATGTGCTTCGGCGACGTCCCCGAGCAGGTGATCGTCGACGCGTTCGAACAGTCGATGGTGCTCTACGCCGAGCACAGCTTCAACGCCTCCACCTTCGCCGCGCGCGTGGTCACCTCGACCCAGTCCGACATCTACAGCGCGGTCACGGCCGCCATCGGTGCGCTCAAGGGCTCGCTGCACGGCGGGGCCAACGAAGCGGTCATGCACGACATGATCGAAATCGGAAGCGCCGAACGGGCTTCGGAGTGGTTGTCTGGCAAGCTGGATCGCAAAGACAAGATCATGGGCTTCGGTCACCGCGTCTACAAGAACGGCGACTCCCGGGTGCCGACCATGAAGGCGGCGCTCACGCGCGTCGCCGCGGCGCGCGACGGTCAGAGGTGGCTTGACATCTACGAGGTCCTGGAAAAGGGGATGGCCCAAGCCAATGGCATCAAGCCGAACCTGGACTTTCCCACCGGCCCGGCCTATTACCTGATGGGCTTCGACATCGGGGCTTTCACCCCGATTTTCGTGATGAGCCGGATCACCGGATGGACGGCGCACATCATCGAGCAGACCGCGTCGAACGCGTTGATCCGTCCGCTGAGCGAGTATGTCGGACCGCCGCAACGCGCTCTATCGTAAGTACCGTGTTGACGAAAGTCCTGGTCGCCAATCGCGGTGAGATCGCGATCCGCGCCTTCCGCGCCGCCTACGAACTGGAAATGGCCACCGTGGCGGTCTACCCCTACGAGGACCGCAATTCGGTGCACCGGCTCAAGGCCGACGAGTCGTACCAGATCGGTGAGGAGGGCCACCCGGTCCGCGCCTACCTGTCGGTCGACGACATCGTCGCCACGGCGCAGGCGTGCGGGGCGGACGCCATCTACCCGGGCTACGGGTTCCTGTCCGAGAACCCGGACCTGGCGGCGGCGTGCGCGGCCGCGGGCATCACGTTCGTCGGCCCGAGCGCCGAGGTGCTCGAGCTCACCGGCAACAAGGCGCGCGCGATCGCGGCGGCGCGGGCGGCGGGCCTGCCGGTGCTGGCGTCCTCGGCGCCCTCGACATCGGTGGACGAGCTGGTGACAGCCGCCGAGTCGATGACATTTCCGCTGTTCGTCAAGGCGGTCGCCGGTGGTGGCGGCCGCGGGATGCGCCGGGTCACCGACCCCGCGGCGCTGCCGGAGGCGATCGAGGCGGCCAGCCGGGAGGCCGAATCCGCCTTCGGGGATGCCTCGGTGTTTCTCGAACAGGCGGTGATCAACCCGCGCCACATCGAGGTCCAGATCCTGGCGGACAACCACGGCAACGTGATCCACCTCTACGAACGGGACTGCAGCGTGCAGCGGCGGCACCAGAAGGTGATCGAGATCGCCCCGGCGCCGAACCTGGATCCACAACTGCGCGAACGTATTTGCGCCGACGCGGTGGCGTTCGCGCAAAGCATCGGCTACACCTGCGCGGGCACGGTCGAGTTCTTGCTCGACGAACGCGGCAATCACGTGTTCATCGAGATGAATCCCCGCATCCAGGTGGAGCACACGGTGACCGAGGAGATCACCGACGTCGACCTGGTGTCCGCCCAGCTGCGCATCGCGTCCGGTCAAACGCTGGAAGAGATTGGCCTGCACCAGGGTTCGATCGTCCCGCACGGCGCGGCGCTGCAATGCCGCATCACCACCGAAGACCCGGCGAACGGTTTCCGCCCGGACACCGGCCGCATCACCGCCTACCGCACCCCGGGCGGCGCGGGAATACGACTGGACGGCGGCACCACCCTGGGCGCGGAGATCAGCGCGCATTTCGACTCGATGCTGATCAAGCTCAGTTGCCGGGGCCGCGACTTCCCCACCGCGGTGCGCCGCGCCCGGCGGGCGGTCGCGGAGTTCCGCATCCGCGGTGTGTCGACGAATATCCCCTTCCTGCAAGCGGTCCTGGACGACCCCGACTTCCAGGCCGGGCGCATCACCACGTCGTTCATCGAGGAACGCCCGCAGCTGCTCACCGCGCGCAGCTCGGCCGACCGCGGCACCAAGATCCTCAACTACCTGGCCGACGTCACCGTCAACAAGCCCCACGGTGAGCGCCCGTCAACGGTGTACCCGCACGACAAGCTGCCCGACATCGACCTGTCGACCGACCCACCCGCGGGCTCCAAGCAGCGTCTGACCGAACTCGGACCCCAGCGATTCGCGGCCTGGCTCCGCGAGTCGCGCGGCGTCGCCGTCACGGACACCACGTTCCGCGACGCGCACCAGTCGCTGCTGGCGACCCGCGTCCGCACCAGCGGCCTGATCAAGGTCGCGCCCTACCTCGCGCGGACCATGCCGCAACTGTTGTCGGTGGAGTGCTGGGGCGGCGCAACTTACGATGTGGCGCTGCGGTTCTTGAAGGAGGACCCCTGGGAGCGGCTGGCGGCGCTGCGGGAGGCGATGCCCAACATCTGCCTGCAGATGCTGCTGCGCGGACGCAACACCGTCGGCTACACGCCCTATCCGGAGACGGTGACGACGGCGTTCGTCGAGGAGGCGACGGCCACCGGCATCGACATCTTCCGGATCTTCGACGCGTTGAACAACGTCGACTCGATGCGCCCGGCCATCGACGCGGTGCGCGACACCGGGGCGGCGGTGGCCGAGGTGGCGATGTCCTACACCGGGGATCTCAGCGATCCGGCCGAAAAGCTTTACACGCTCGACTATTACCTCAAGTTGGCCGAACAGATCGTCGAAGCGGGCGCGCACGTCCTGGCGATCAAGGACATGGCCGGGTTGTTACGCGCGCCGGCCGCCGCGACGCTGGTCTCGGCGCTCAAATCCCGGTTCGACCTGCCGGTGCACGTGCATACCCACGACACCCCGGGCGGACAACTCGCGAGCTACGTGGCGGCCTGGCACGCGGGGGCCGACGCCGTCGACGGTGCCGCTGCCCCGCTCGCGGGGACCACCAGCCAGCCCGCGCTGTCATCGATCGTGGCCGCCGCCGCCAACACCGACTACGACACCGGGTTGTCGCTGCCGGCGGTGTGCGACCTGGAACCGTACTGGGAGGCGCTGCGAAAGGTGTACGCGCCGTTCGAATCCGGGCTGCCGTCCCCGACGGGCCGCGTCTACCACCACGAGATCCCCGGTGGCCAACTGTCGAACCTGCGCCAGCAGGCCATCGCGCTGGGGCTCGGCGACCGGTTCGAGGACATCGAAAACGCCTACGCCGGCGCCGACGCCATCCTCGGGCACCTCGTCAAGGTCACGCCGTCGAGCAAGGTGGTCGGCGACCTGGCGCTGGCGCTGGTCGGGGCCGGCGTCAGCGCGCAAGACTTCGCCGAAGATCCCGCGCGCTATGACATCCCGGATTCGGTGATCGGGTTCCTGCGCGGCGAACTCGGCGATCCGCCCGGCGGCTGGCCGGAGCCGTTGCGTACCAAGGCGTTAGACGGCCGCGGCCCGGCCAAGCCCGAGCAGCCGCTGACGGCCGACGATGAAAAGGCGTTGGCCACACCGGGCGCCGAACGGCAGGCGGCGCTGAACCGGCTGCTGTTCCCCGGGCCGGCCAGAGAGCTCGAGGACCACCGCGAGGCCTACGGCGACACCTCCGGATTGAGCGCCAACCAGTTCTTCTACGGGCTGCGCCAGGGGGACGAGCATCGCGTGGAGCTGGAGCGCGGTGTGGAGCTGCTGATCGGGTTGGAGGCCATCTCCGACCCCGACGAACGCGGCATGCGCACCGTGATGTGCATCCTCAACGGTCAGCTGCGGCCCGTCGTGGTGCGCGACCGCAGCATCGCCACCGACGTCCCGGCCGCCGAGAAGGCCGACCGCGCCAATCCCGATCACGTCGCCGCCCCCTTTGCCGGCGTCGTCACGGTCACCGCCGAGGTCGGCGAGGAGGTCGAGGCCGGCCAGACGATCGCGACGATCGAGGCCATGAAGATGGAGGCCGCCGTCACCACCCCCAAGGCCGGCAAGGTCGCGCGAATCGCGGTGTCGCGCACCGCACAAGTCGAGGGCGGCGACCTCCTGGTGGTGATCGACTAGACGGTATGAGGAGGCTGGGGCCTCGCCACATGTGAACGTGGGTTGCTGTCAGGAAGTTGGTCCTGGCCAGTAGAGCCACAGATGTGGATGGAGGCCCCAGTGAAGATTCAGCGTACGAGTGTTGGGTTGGATGTGCACGCCCGATCGGTGGTCGGGTGTGGGTTGGATGGGGATACCGGGGAGGTATTCGAGCGGCGGTTGACCCCCGACCGTGGTGAGATCGCAGCATGGCTAAGGGATCTTCCGGGCCCGGTGGCGGTGACCTATGAGGCGGGTCCGACCGGGTTCGGGTTAGCCCGGGCGTTGGATGCCGCGGGCATCGCCTGTGTGGTGGCTGCGCCATCGAAGTTGATTCGCCCGACGGGTGACCGAGTCAAAACCGATGCCCGCGACGCCGCGCATCTGGCGCGGTTGTTGCATCTGGGCCAGATCACCGAAGTGACGGTTCCCAGCATCGAGCAGGAAGCGGCGCGGGATTTGGTGCGGGCCCGCGAGGATGTCCGTGGGGATTTGATGTCTGCTCGGCATCGACTGTCGAAACTGTTGTTGCGCCAGGGGATCGTCTATTGCGGTGGACGAGCCTGGATCCGTGAGCATCAGCGGTGGTTGCGTCGGCAGCGGTTCGACAGTGCCGCGCTGCAGCTGGCCTACGACACCGCTTTCGACGCGATGCTGGCCACCCTCGAGCGCCGGGAGCGCCTCGATACCGCGATCGCCGAGATGGCCGCTGATTCGCGGTTCACCCCGGTGGTGACCCGGCTGGGGTGTCTGCGCGGGGTGTCCACGCTGACCGCGTTCGGGCTGGCCGTCGAGATCGGGGACTGGTCTCGGCTGACCGGGCGCAGTATCGGCGCCTATCTGGGGCTGGTGCCAAGCGAGTACTCCTCAGGAGCGACGCGAACCCAGGGCGCGGTGACCAAGACCGGCAATGGTCATGCCCGCCGCCTGCTCATCGAAGCCGCCTGGCATCACCGAGCCCCCTACCGGCCCGGCGCGGTGATGCGCCGCCGCTGGGATGCCGCATCCCCAGCCGCCCGCGCCCGCGGCCAGGCCGGCAACCGGCGCCTGCATGAACGCTGGATGCGATTCGATGAGCGCAAGAAACGCTCCGTGGTGGCCAACGCCGCGATCGCGCGTGAGCTGGCCGGATGGTGCTGGTCGCTGGCCGTCCTCGAGGACTAAGCGGCCCACAAACGTCCAGATGAGCAAGCAGATGTCGGCAAGCGTCTTGGAGTGACCCGCGTCGCCGCTATGAGCAATCACGTTGCACCACAACCGATCACGCTCGACATCTAGACAAGCGGACCGCTCCGACTCGAAAGTCCCGTCCTGCGGTAACCAACCCGCGTATATCAGACTGACACGCGTCGACACGACACGCTCGACACCTCAACGCTCATCTGGTCAACGAAGCGGCGGCCTCGACGACGGTTGCGGCCGCCGCTTCACCCTGCCCCTTGACAAAATGACTCACATATCAGCGGCGATCGCAAGCGCGGCCGCGGCGATCGCAAGCGCGGCCGCGGCGATCGCAAGCGCGGCGTAGCCGGGCGCAGCGGGTCGCCGCTATAGGCCGTAGCCGGGCGCAGCGGGTCGCCGCTATAGGCCGTAGCCGGGCGCAGCGGGTCGCCGCTATAGGCCGTAGCGGGGCGCAGCGGGTCGCCGCCATCAAACGTGCCTGGCCTTGATCAGGGCCGCGCGCGCCAGCGTCTGCTCCGCCTGCTTGACGTGGGCGGCGTCGACCAGGACGCCGTTCACCCCGACGGCTCCCCGGCCCTTGGCCTCGGCCTCCCGGTAGGCGGCGACGTTGGCTTCGGCGCGGGCGATCTCGTCGGCGGTCGGGGCGTAGACCTCGTTGGCGACCGGAACCTGGTCGGGGTGGATGGCCCACTTCCCGGTGTAGCCGAGCAGCGACGCGCGCCGGGCGTCGCGCTCATACCCGGCGAGGTCGCGGTAGTCGGGGTACGGCGCGTCGATCGCGTCGATGCCCGCGATGCGCGCGGCGACGATCACCTTGTTGCGCGCGTAGGCCCAGAACTCGCCCGGATACTCGCCCAGCGGGACGAAGTTGGTGTCCACCCGCGCGCCCTGTGACAGCGAGAAGTCGCCCACCCCGAAGATCAGGGCGTCCAGGCGATCGCTCGCCGCCGCGATCTCTTCGGCGTTGGCCAAACCTTCGACCTCTTCGATCAGCACCTCGAGCCGGATCCGCCTGTCCAGGTTCAATTTTGATTCCAGCTGGGTGAGCAGGACGTCCACCCACCACACGTCGCGGGCGGTGCGGGCCTTGGGGATGATGATGGTGTCGAGGTTGCGGCCGGCCCTGGTCACCACCTCGATGACGTCGTCGTGGCACCACCGGGTGTCCAGGCCGTTGATCCGCACCGCCCGCACGGTGCGGCCCCAGTCCAGGTCGTTGAGCGCGCTGATCGCCTTGCCGCGCGATTCCTCCTTGAACGCGGCGGGCGTGGCGTCCTCGAGGTCGAGGAACACCAGGTCGGCACCGCACCCGGCCGCCTTGTCGAACATGTTGTCGCTGCAGGCGGGCACCGCGAGCTCGGAGCGGCGGAGAAGATTCGTCATCGTTTCAATTTCCTTCTGTCACAACACGCCACGGGCGCGCAGGTCGTCGATTTCGTCGTGGCTCATGCCGAGCAGATCCCCGTATACCTCGGTGTTGTGCTCGCCGAGGCGCGGCCCTAGATGCCCGACCGTGCCGGGGGCTGACGAGAACCGCGGCACGGGGGCCTGCACCGTCATGGGTCCGAGTTGTGGGTCGTCGACGGAAATGAACACCCCACGATGCGCCAGCTGTTCGTCGGCGACCAGGTCGCTGATGTCATAGACCGGCGCGGCGGCCACCTCGTGCGCTTCGAAGGCGTCCATCGCCTCCGAAAGTGTTTTGGTGGCAACCCAATCGGCGACCACGGCGTCGACCTCGCGGGCCCGCGCCAACCGTCGCTGCGGGTCGGAGAAGTCGGCGTCGTCCAGCAGATCGTGGCGGCCGATCGCCCGGAACACCCGCAGCGCCAACGCCGGCGAACTGCCGGACATGGCCAGCCACTTGCCGTCCGCGGTGCGATAGGTGTTGCGCGGCGCCGAAATGTCCCACCGGTTGCCGGCCCGCTCGGGCACCAGGCCCAACTGGTCATAGCCCAGCAGCGTCTGTTCCAGCAGCCGGGCCAGCGGGTCGATCAGGTTGACGTCGATCAGTTGTCCGGGCCCGCCGTGCACGTCGCGGTGATACAGCGCCATCATCACCGCGTACGCGGCGTTCAGCGACGCGACGCCGTCGGCCAACATGAACGGCGGCAGCGTCGGCGGCGCGCCGGCCTGACCCGTGATGTGCGCGAACCCGCTCATCGCCTCGCCCAGCGTGCCGAACCCGGGGCGCTCGCTCTTCGGCCCGCTCAGCCCGTACCCGGTGATGTGCAGCATCACGATCCGCTCGTTGACCGCGCGCAGGCTCTCGTAGTCGAGGCCCCACTTGCGCAAGGTCTGGGGGCGGGTGTTGAAGATGGCGACATCGGCGTGCTCCACCAGGCGGCGCACCAGCTCCTGCCCTTCGGCGCACCGCAAGTCGAGCGTGATCGACCGCTTGTTGCGCGCGATCGACTTCCACATCAGGCCGACACCGTCGCGCTGGTTGCCCCAGCCGCGGATCGGGTCGCCGTGGCGCGGTTCTTCGACCTTGATCACGTCGGCGCCGAACTCCCCGAGATAGGTGGCCACCAGCGGCGCGGCGGCCAACGTGGCGAGGTCGAGCACCCGCAGCCCGTCAAGCATGGGCACCGGCGGCCACCCGGCTGTTCGACGGACGCTGCAGCCCGAGATGGCCGCGCAGCGTGGAGGATTCGTATTCCGTGCGGAACAGGCCGCGGCGCTGCAGCTCCGGCACCACCATGCGCACGACGTCCTCGAATGCACCGGGCAGATGCGTTGCGGCCAAGACGAATCCGTCACACGCGCCGCTTTCGAACCAGTCGGCCATCTGATCGGCGACCTGTTCGCCGGTGCCGACGAAGCGCGGCCCCTGCAGCAGTGTGGCGCGATGGTTGGCGAGGTCGCGCAAGGTGACCGTGTCCCCGCCGATATGGGTGCGCAGGTTCTGCACCAGGCCGCGGATGCCGGAGACCGAGGCGAGCAGTTCGTCGGTCACCGGGTCGTCGAGATCGTGTTGCGCGAAGTCGTAGTTCATCAGCTCGGACAGCAGCGTCAGCGACGCCATCGGATGCACGAGGTCGTTGAGGAACATGGCCTCGCGATCCTTGGCGTGGGCCTCGGATTCGCCCACCACCGCGTAGGCCATGGGGCAGATGCGCACGGCGGCCGGATCGCGGCCCGCGTCGGCGATGCGGTCCTTTTGATCGGCGTAGTGGTTGCGTGCGACCTCGATGCCCGGGTCGCCGGTGAAGATCAATTCGGCCCACCGAGAAGCGAATTCGCGGCCGCGGCCCGACGATCCGGCCTGGATGATGACCGGGCGGCCCTGCGGGGTCCGCGGCACCGTCAACGGTCCACGGGCGGAGAAGAACTGGCCGACGTGTCCCAGCTCGTGCACCTTGCTGGGGTCGGCGAACTGCCCGGAAGCCCGGTCGTGCAGGACGGCTTCGTCCTCCCAGGTGTCCCACAGGCCGGTCACCACGTCCATGAATTCGTCGGCGCGGTCGTACCGTTCGTCGTGACCGAGGTGGGCGTCGACCCCGAAGTTCTGCGCCTCGCTGTCGTTGACGGAGGTGACCACGTTCCACGCCGCGCGGCCGCCCGACAGGTGGTCGAGCGAGGCGAACGTGCGCGCCACGTGGAACGGCTGGTAGTAGGTGGTCGAGTAGGTGGCGCCCAGCCCGATCTTCGACGTGGCCTGCGCCAGCACCCCGAGAATCACACTGAGGTCCAGCTTGACCGGGCGGGCGCCGTAATGCACGGCCTCGCCTACCGATCCGCCGTAGACGCCGGGCATGGCCAAGCGGTCGTCGAAGAACATCAGGTCGAAGCAACCCTCTTCGAGCTGGCGGCCGATCTTCGCGTAGTAGGACGCGTCCAGGTACCGGTGTTCGGTCGCGGGGTGCCGCCACGAGCCCGCGTAGACCGAGGTGCTGCCGGCCTGCATGAAGGCCACGAGGGCCATTTTGTCGGTGCGCATGCTTGAAACGTAACATCTGATATTTCAGATATCAAATGCTAGATCTGTCGTTTGGTATTATGCCCAGGTGGCTTCGACCTCAGGGATCGACATCTCCGGGACGGTCCGAGAGCGCGCCGCCCGGGAGCTTCGCGACCGCATTCTGACCGGCGTGCTGCCGGCCGGCTCCCGGGTCGATCTCGACGCCATCACCGAGGAATTCGCGACCAGCCGCACGCCGGTGCGCGAGGCGTTGCTGGAGCTGTCGTTCGAGGGCCTGGTTCAGGTCGCCCCGCGCAGCGGGGTGACGGTGGTCGGCATCAGCCCGGGCGACGTCCTGGACAGCTTCACGATTCTCGGCGTGCTGACCGGGCAGGCCGCGGCGTGGGCCGCCGAGCGGATCGAGCCCGCCGAACTCGCCACGCTCAGGGAACTCGCCGCCGACGTGGTCGCGCGATCCGGTGACGACTCCATCGGAGAGGCCAACTGGCATTTCCATCAGATGATCCATCGCGCGGCGCACTCCCCTCGCCTGCTGAACCAGATCAAGCAGGTCGCGCGCGTGGTGCCGAGCAACTTCCTCACGCTTTTCCCCGAGCACGAAAAGCATTCGCTCGACGAACATCAACAGCTCCTCGATGCGCTGGGCGACAAGGACGCCGAACGCGCCCGTGCGATCGCCGAGCGGCACGTCTTGGATGCCGGCCGCTCGCTGGCCGACTGGCTCGAGCAGCGCCGCGACGTCTAGCCCGCCAGCGCGGGCAGCACCTTGTCGGTGAGCAATTGCACCGATTTCCACGCTTCGTCGACCGGCATGCCACCGACCAGGGGGTGCATGACGAGCGGCCCGTAGTTCTGCGCCTCGCGCACCTCCGAGATCAGCTGATCTGGAGTCAGGAAGCGGTATCGCCCCGATGCCCTGACCTGATCCAGGGTCTGCACACCCGGAAGGTGCATGAGCGAGCGTTGATCGGTGGACCATCCGCCGTAAGTGACTGCCTCCCACAGGATGTGGTCGCCCAGTTCCGCCCACGCCCGCTCGGGGTCCTCGTGCAGGTAGATCATTCCGCGGTTGATCGGTCCCGGCATGAGAATGAACGGCGCCATGCCGGCCTCGGCGCACAGCTCGCGGTAGTAGGCGGCGATCTCGGGCAGGTGATCGGCCAGGCTGAGCGGCAGCCGGAACCGGGCGGCGCGGCGCGCGGTGGCACGCGCGCCACCGCCGACGTACAGCGGTGGATGCGGCCGGGTCCACGTGCCAATGTCGGACCACACCGCCAGCATCCGCTCGAGCAGGCCGTCCATCAGCGCGCCACGTCGCGTGAAATCGGCTCCCAGCGCATCGTATTCGACCGTGCGGTATCCCAGGCCCACCGTGGTGTGCAGCCGGCCGCGGCTCATGTTGTCGACGAGCGCGATGTCTTCGGCAAGGCGGACGGGGTTCCACAGCGGGCCCAACGCGCAATCGACGCTGGCGATCAGTGTCGAGGTGCGGGCCAAGAACATCGCCGCGGCCATGATCGGGTTGCAGCTCCACCCGTGCCCGGTCGCGTGATGCTCGTCGACACTGATCGACGTGATGCCGTGCGACTCACCCCACTGCGCCAGTTCGAGCGCTGCGGACAGCAGTTCGCCCTGCACGCGCGGATCCCCCTGCGGCGAGGCGAAATTGAAGCGCAGGACCGTCAGCAACATGCTATGAGTTCCTCGCAATCTGGTTGCGCAGCCACGCGCTTTCCCAGAAGTTCGTGCTGCTTGCGAGAAGCTTTTCATGCGCCTGCCGGAGCACATCGCGAGCCCCCGAATGCTCGGCGGGCACGAGCTGGGCGAGGTGGATGGCGTGCAGTGCCCGATCGGCGGCCAGGTGCGCCCGGGCGCGATCCAGGAGCGCATCGGCGCCGGCCAACTCGACCACGTCGGCCGCGACGGCGTCGAATCCGACCGGGTACAGCTCGGTGGTCGACTCGTGGTGGAACCAGCCCGAGTAGTTCTCCCAGACGGCCCGCACGTCCCAGGCGACCTTCCCATAGCCCTGGCCCACTTCGTATTCCGCGGGCAACGTGATCTCGCGCATCAGGGTGCGGACATCCTTTCCGGCATTCATTCCGGCGACCGTCTGATCGTGGATGTACTGGATGGCGTTGCGCAGCCGGGTCAGCTCGGCGTTGATGCGCTCGGCCCCCGCGACGGGCGCGAAGTGACCCGTCACGAGCAGCTCGGGGTGCAGGTCGCGGACCCGTTCCACCGAGGCAATGGCCGTCAACGCGTCCCGGTAGCGGTCGCCCCGCATGGTGACGAGGTTGGGGATGTGCCCGAACAGGGGGCCGAAGGTGTTTCCGCACAGGCAGACTCGCTCCTCGGGGAGCCAGACCACCAGCGAGTCGGTGGTCTCCCCACCGGGCACCGAGATCAGTTCCATCCGCCGGCCGCCGAGCTCCAGCGTCAGCGTGTCCTCGAAGTCGAGGTCGACGACGGGCACGCTCTGGCCCGCCAGCTGCGCGGTCCCCAGGCGCCGTTGGATGGCTTGGATGCCGTCGGCCAGCGTGTCTTTGAACGCGAACGCGCTGCGGCTGGCGCGGTAGGGGATCAGTCGTTCGTTGTCGTCTCGCCACGTCGTCCAGTTCGCTTGCGCGACAACGGTCGTGTCGGGGTCGCGCACGCTGTCCAGGCCGCCGACATGGTCGACGTGGCCCTGGGTGAAGATGATGTAACGCACCGGCGATGAGTCCACGGCGTCGAAGTTGGCGCGATGCACCGGCCCCTCGAAACCCATGCCGGTGTTGACGATCACCCGGCCCTGCGCGGTGGTGAGCAGGTACGAGTTGGACAGCCCGGGCGAGCACCACAATCCCGGGGCGATCTCATCCGCCTTCTCCGCGGACGCCGGGCGCATCGCGTCGGCTCCGGGCCTGCCGCGATAGACGGGTTCGGTCATCGCTGCTGACTCCTTTATTCGGGTCGGACGTCGAACTTGTCGAAATAGAAGCCGAAACGGCCGCGGAGTTCGTCGGCGGAGACGCCGAAGTGCCGTTGCAGTTCGTAATGGATGCGGCCGTGCTTGCCGCGTGGATTGCCGTCCAGGTAGCGCTGGAAGCCGTCGCGCACCTGCTGCGGCAATTCGACACCGCCGCAGTGATACAGCCGCTCGAGCACCGGCATCTCGTTGCCACCCAGCTGATGAAAGTTGACGTCGATGCTGCGTTCGGTGTCCACCAGGTCGCGGTCACGCACGCATGCGCTCAGCAGACGATGCACGCGATCGCTCCAATATTCCAGCAGCCACTGCGGATCAATGCTGTTGCGGCGCAGCCGATCCGAGTAGGCCATCATTGTGATCGCCGATTGGATCACCGCGACCGGGTCGCGGTGCGTGAAAGCCACCGTCGCGTCGGGGAACGTCGCCATCAACGGGCCGAGCTGCTCGCAGTGCTGCGGACTCTTGAGGACCCACGTGCGCGGACCCCGCAGAAAGGTCAGCGCCTGCAGCACCTTGCGCATGTAGGAGTAGTGGCGGGTTTGGTCGAGGCTCAGGTAGTAGTCGCGCCAATCCGGCACCCGCGCATGCCATTCCAGGACATAGGAGGCCAGATCGAGGTCGAGGAGTTCCACCTCCTCCTCGATCGCCTCGGGGAAGCGGTCATGCATGGCGGCCACCACGGGCGCGCTGGCCATCAGCGCTTCGTGTTCTGCTTTGGCTCGCGCGTAACGGGGGTCCACGCCGAACACGTCGGGCCCCTGCCCAAGAGCGGGGATGGGATCCTGGCTCTCCCAGTACGGCAGCGCGCGCCTGCGCGGGTCGGCGGCAATGAGATTCACCAGGTGCGTGGTGCCCGACCGCGGCATCCCGACCACGATGAAAGGCCTCTCGATCGGGATGGATTCGATCTCGGGGTACCGCGTGATCAGCTCGGTGAGCGACAGCCGGTTACGCAGCAGGCGGACGATCCGCTGCCGCAGCGAACCGCGGGTGAGCTGGCGCAGGCCATCGTCGGCTTCGATCGCCGCGACGTGCGCGCGCAGCCGGTCAGCGAAGCCGTCGGCGTCGTCAAGATCGGCGGCTGCGGTCTTTAGGCCGGTCTGTTCGACGGCCTCCGCGAGCATCCGGTCGACGTCGAGGTCGACGCGCTTGGCCTCGGTGAACTCCAGGATCTGGCGCTGGACGTCGGTCAGCCGGGGCGCGGTCAGGTCGTCGAAGTCGATGTCGTCAACCGCAGAACCCACCGCAACCCCTCTTCGACGCGTCAGGTGAGAAAGATGACACCGAGGCTAGACGCGGCGCTATTCCGTGGTTCACCCACCATCCCGGCCAGCGGTCACCCGGCTACAGGTTGGCCAGATCGTCGGGCACGTCGATCTTGTGCGCCTGCAGCGCCTCCAGGGGGACCACCTCGAGGGTGCTCTCGTGCGTGGATGCCAGCACCACCGGCGCCGCACACCCGTCGTGGTGAGCCCGCAGCCAATTCAGCGCGGTCACGCACCAGCGGTCGCCGGGCAGCAGGCCCGGGAACCGATACTCGGGAACCGGCGTCAACAGGTCGTTGCCAATGGAGCGCTGGTGCTCCAGGAACTCGGCGGTCATCACCGCGCAAATGGTGTGCCGTCCAAGGTCCTGAGGCCCGGTTGAGCAACAGCCGTCGCGGTAGAAACCGGTCAGCGGGTCTGTGCCGCACGGTTCCAGCGGACCGCCCAGCACATTTCGATCAGGCACCCGTCCAGTATTGCTCTCGCGGTGGTGAAGTTTGAAGCAATTTGCCGACTGCGCCCAAGGATTTTCCGCGCCGGCGCCTTGGAGCCCGATGTGGACGGCCGGACGGCGGGCGTGTTAACTCGAATCGATGTCGACGCCGCCCAACCCGCCCGGAAATCCCGCCGATGAACCACCGTGGGGATGGCAGCCGCCCGGTTACGGTCCGCAGCCGAATCCGCAGGGCCCGCCTCCGCCACCGCCGGGGTATCCGTCGCCGCAGGGTTACCCCGGGTACCCGGGCTATCCGGGCTATGGCGGGTACCCGGGCTACGTCGACCCGCAGGCGCCGTTCGGCCGTGATCCCGTTACCGGGCTGCCCCTGTCGGATAAGTCCGCCACCACCGCCGGCTTGCTTCAGCTCTTCCTCGGCCTGTTCGGTGTCGGCCGCTTTTACATCGACTCGACTCAGATCGCCGTGGCCCAGCTGTGCGTGGGGCTGTTCGGAATTGTGTTCAGCCTGTTCTGTTTTCTGGGATTCCCGGTCCTGCTCGGCGGGATCATCTGGGCGATCGTCGACGCGATCCTGATCTTCACCGGCAGCGTCAAAGACAACCACGGCCGCAAGCTGCGCTAGGCCCTCCATATAAGAGGGCTATCGGGTTCGGTTGGCCTGCAACGGTTTTGGCGTACAGTCGGGGACATTTTAACCCGGCCGGCATGCACGACGGCCCGGGGCGCGCCGGAGTCGATGGTTACGGATTGGTCACGATGGCGGGTGGGTGCCGACTTCGGCGACCCCGATTACGGTGCGGGAACAATTGTTATCTCAAGCTCTCGCGACGCGCTGAGCAAATCCCAGGGAAATCGCCCCGGAAACTTATCGTCACATCGTGGAACGACGAACGGCCCTGAAACTCCCTCTGCTGTTGGCGGCGGGCGCCGCAGTTACCCGGGTACCCAGGGCCTCCGCGGAGGAGGCGGGCCGGTGGTCCCCCGATCGCGCCAACCGGTGGTATCAGGCGCAGGGCTGGCTCGTCGGAGCAAACTACATTCCCGCGAGCGCCATCAACCAGTTCGAGATGTTTCAGGCCGATACCTTCGACCCGCGGCGCATCGACACCGAGCTCGGCTGGGCTCAGTTCTATGGCCACAACACCGCGCGGGTCTTCCTCCATGATCAGCTGTGGGCCGCCGACCAGCGCGGGTTCCAAACGCGCCTAGGGCAATTCGTCGACATCGCGGCCCGTCATCACATCAAACCGCTGTTTGTCTTCTTCGACTCCTGCTGGGATCCGCAACCCCGCGCGGGTCGACAGCGCGCGCCGCGCCCCGGTGTGCACAACTCGGGCTGGGCGCAGAGCCCGGGTGCCGAGCGCCTCGGCGACCCCCGCTACGTCCCGGTGATGCGCGACTACGTCACCGCGGTGATGACCCAATTCCGTAACGACAACCGGGTTTTGGGCTGGGACCTCTGGAATGAACCCGACAACCCGGCACGCCAATACCGCAACACCGAAAGAAGCGATAAGGAGCAACTCGTCGCCGACCTGCTCCCCCAGGTGTTTCGGTGGGCGCGCGCGGTGGATCCGAGCCAGCCGCTCACGAGTGGAGTGTGGCGGGGCGACTGGGGACAACCCCAGGGCCGCAGCGCAATCAGCGACATCCAGCTCGCCAACTCCGACGTGGTCACCTTCCATTCCTACGCTGAGCCCGCCGGGTTCGAGTCGCGCATCAACGAGCTGACGCCGATGGGCCGGCCGATCCTGTGCACGGAATACATGGCTCGGCCCCGGGGCAGCACCGTACAGAGCATCCTGCCCGTCGCCAAACGCCACAACGTCGGCGCGATCAACTGGGGCCTGGTTGCCGGCAAGACCCAGACCTACTTCCCCTGGGAAACGTGGGATCACCCGGCCACGACGGTTCCGAAGGTGTGGTTCCACGACTTGATCCGGCCCGAGGGACGTCCGTTCCAAGACATCGAGGTTTTGACCGTCCGGAAGCTGGCCGGAAGCCAGGCCTGACAAGCAGAAGCGGGCCAACCAGCCCGCCTGGGCTTTGACCATTCAACGATCGCCGTCGCGCTGCCAGTAGTAGCGTTTATGCCAGCTCAGAAGGGGGCGGCGATGATCGTCGGTGTTGGCCATCTGCCCGCGACGCCATGACGCTGTCAAACCTGAGCGAAGCGGAACTGATCGCGTCGGCCGGCGGCGATCCGTGGGCGATCAACCAGAGCTTGCAGGCCGGTAGCCCGTTACAGATTTCGCAGTTGGCGGAGGCCTTTCATGGCGCGGGTCGACACACCGCCGAAGCCGACCATGCATTCGAGCAAGCGCGAAAACGGTTCGCCGCCGCCTGGAACCATCAGGATGGTGGCCACCCCATCAACGATTCTGACGAAGTGCAGCGGGTGACCAAAATGCTCGGTGCGCAGTCCGAGCAGCTGCCGAAGATCGGTGCTGAATTGGAAACGATCGCCGCCGCGTTGGCCGACGCGCAGAAACAAGGAGCTCGAGAGATCGCCCTGCTGGACAGTGAGCTCCGAGGCCTCGACAGCCTCATGACCGCGATCAAGAAGGAATTGGCCTCCCATCTGCCCGAGTCGGAACGCCAGAAGCTGTTGAGACTGTACGACGACGCGCACGCCGATGCCGTGGACGACGTCCGCGATGCCGTCAAACAAATGACGTCAATTCGCAACGGGTACTCCGACACTCTCCGTAGAGCCATGGGTGCCCTGCATACCGACGGTTACGACCCACCGAAAGCTGTAGACGAGTGGATCGAAAGCCCGCTGAAACCGGGTGAGGTGAGAGACCTCGGGCCGATCGCCGGTACCGGCGGCATTCCCGGCATCCCGGGTATCGGGGCGGCGGACTTAGGAGAAGTGGTCGAGATCCCCGGACAGCCGGGAAAATATCTCGCGATTTTTGGGGATTCGTTCTCCGGCAACAAAGTCGGTGAGGGCGAACACTATCGATCTGTGGCCGTACCGGTGACCTTCGACGCCGACGGGCGTCCGCATTTTGGTGCGCCACTAACGGGCCCTGAGAATAGTGGCCGCGAGCTCTTCACAATGCCGTCGGAGGCGGTCAAGGCCGGAATCAGCGACACGTTGCCAGCCGGAACGATCACCCTGGGCGACAAAACGTACATGATGGTGACCGGCACGACGGGGAACCTTAAGCCGGCGGCTTCGTGGCTGGTCGAAGTCAACGGTGACCCGGGCAAAGGGTGGACAATGGTGCCAGGCTCGTATCGCGCCGCGGGAGAGGCGCCCACCCAGATCAGCGGCTATAAGGGCTCGGACGGCAAAGTCTACATCGCCGCTGATTCCTTCGACCGCAGCCGAGGCATCACCATGTACCGCGCGGATCCTGACAAAGTGTTCAATCGCGGCAGTTGGCAGCCCTGGAACGGAACCGGCTGGGGCCAAGCCGGCGGAGTCGCCACCGCTCCGATAAGCCGCACACCCTTCGGCGAACTCAGTTTCAGGGAGGTCGACGGCAAGGCGGTGCTGTCGGGTTTCAATCAGGGCACTGGAAATGTCGAAGTTCGGGTGGTGGATGAACCCACTAAAGTGTTGAGCGTCGGGCCGACAGTTGTTGCACAGCAGAGCAATCCGCAGGGGCCAAACTTTGTACCCCAGAACTACGGTGGGTATATCCTGCCTGGATCCACGCTGGATAAGCTGAATCTGTTCGTAAGTCAATGGAACACAACGACCAACACCCCGTACAACACTCGGCAATTCCAGGTAAACGCAAACCGCTAATCTACCCGCCGATAGGACCAGAAATGATCAGTAGGACGCTCGCTGTCGCTGCCGGGGTTCTCACCGCGTTTATGACTAGTTGCAACGCTCGCGCCGACGCGCCTGCATTTCCGGACATCAGCGGGTATTCACCCGTGACGGTTGCGGACTACACGATTGGGCTTCCCAACACGGGGCGTGCACCGCTCAACATGGTCTATTTCCTTACCCCGGATGGAATCACGTGCGATTTCTTCTCCGGGGAAGCACAATGCACAGGCAATAATTTTCCCGCGGTCCCGCCAGCCAGCGGGGCCGGCACGGTGAACGCGATTGGGACCGCCTCTGGACTGGCTCAATCCGGCGACCCGATCGCGCCTAACGGCCAGGTCTATGGCCATCCACTCAAGACGTTGCCCCCACTGCATTCCATCACCGTCGACGGCATCATTTGCGGGGTCGATAACTCAGGCACGACCGCATGCAAAGACCCCCAAGGCCGTGGCTTCGTCCTGTCGCCACATGGTTCTGGTTGGCTGCCTCACGTGTGACTGTCAATCAGGCGGTAGGCGACCGCTTCAGCGTCCGACCATGATTCGGAGGAGGTTTCGAATGCCTACCGTCGCACGCCTGACTACTCGATCGTTTGCCTTAATCTTCGTCTTGGTGTCCGTGTCCTGTACGTCGCCGTCGCAACACGCCGTCGCACAGCCGCCCGGCTTCCCTAAGCTCGACGAGTTCACCCCGGTATCAATCGATAACTACATCGAAATTCCGCCGAAAGGATTGCGGTACGCCTACTTTTCGACCCCTTACAACATCCAATGTTGGTTTGAGGCCGGCGAGCCCGTACCGGTGTGGCAATCGCAAGACATCAATTGCCTAGGGGACATGCCGGACGCGAATCCCTGCATGGTCGGCAAAGCAACGGGCGTACGATCAGCACGCACATATGCGATCAGCATGACAGGTAACAAATGTGGTGTGCCGTATACCCACGGGACATTGTTAAACATCGGACAGAAGGTGAACTTCCGCGACGCGACGTGCGTAGTGGGTCCTGACCGCCTCGTCGCCTGCCTGGACACCAGCAGCGGCGAGCACGGATTTGTGCTCAAACCCTCTGGCAGCGTGGCTTTTTAGGGCACAACTAAACCGGTTTGCCCACGGCGGCGATCCGAAACCGCTTGACCCAAAAGGGTTTACGAAGCCGCGAAGTCGCCGACGACGGTCATTTTGTTGCCGTCCCGTGCGGTGGCGAAGCCGCCTGCGTTGAATGCGCAATTCAGGATGATCGCCCGGTGCGGGGGACTTTGCATCCACATGTCCAGGGCCTCACGGGGATTCGCGGCGGATCCGGTGCCCCAGAAGACGATTTCACCCGTGGAGCGGCTCCGATAGCCCGCCTGCGCGATCCGTGCCTGCGGCGACGAGCCGTCCGAGCCGATGTGTCCGCTGACCCCGCTGCGCAGCATGTCGTCGGCATGCCGCTGGGCGGCTTCCGTCAGACGCGGGTCGTCGGTGATCGGTCCGCATCCCTGGCGAAGCTGGTTGACGCCGCTGTACACCGCGCTCCCCGCATCGTCGGCGTGCGCAACGAACCCGTCTGCACCGGAAACAGTAATGAAGGCAGTGCAGATCGAGAAGATTGCGTAGAACGCAACTTTCCTCGTCATGTTTGCCTCGTACCGCATACTGGCTTTATCTGTTTCAGATAACAAAATGTTACCCACTTGCAACCATCGGCGGTCGCGAATAACAGATCCGTTCGGCAGCCGCCGACGGCGAGGCTAAGCCAAAGGTCCTGCTAGTGGCCGGTGTTGTGGGCCAGATCGATGGCGTACTGATTCACGAAGTGGCCCGCCGGCGGATCACCCTTGCCGCACGTCCCGTCGGATTCGCCGGGACGTTTGATCCACAGGTAGGCGTCGGCGTGCGCACCCGCGGTCGAGGCGGTGGGCGGGGTGCCCAACGCTCGGCCGCTGGGATTGCACCAGTTGAGCTCGGAATCAGGCGCCGGTCCGGCACCGTTGCGCGACGTGTCGATCACGTAGTGCGAACCGTTGGTGAGTCCCGAAATCGCTTCGCCGTAACCGATTTCGTCCTCGGTGGTGAAGAAGTTCGCGGTGTTGACGCTGAAGCCCCGCGCGTGACCGACGCCGGCCTGATTCAGCCTGGCGGCCATGTCCTCGGCACTGTGCCAACGCAGGTGACCCGCATCGATGTACACGGCCGCGTTCGGATCCTTCGTCAGCGTGTCGACGGCGTAATGAACCAGATCGAACCGTTCTTGGCGCTGATCACCCGAGAGGCAGTCGGCCATGGCGAGCGCATCGGGCTCGACGATGATCGCCACCCGCGAGGTGCCCACGCCGCCGGCGATCCCATCGATCCAGCTCCGGTAGTCGGCGCCCGACCCCATGCCGCCCGCGGCGAAGCTGCCGCAGTCGCGATGGGGGATTCCGTAGATCGCCAGCACCGGGATGGCGCCGGCGGCGGCCGCGTCGCCGACGTACTTCCCGACCGTTGCTGCGGAACCGCCCGGGACGATCCAGTACGCCTGCGGCGTATTGGCGATCGCGGTCAACTCGGCACTCGGCGGATCGGCGCTCTGGGCGGCGCGCATGGCCGCCGACGTGGGGTTGACGTAGAACGGCGCCCCGTCCAGTGGGTTGCCATCGGAGGCCAAACGCACCGTCGGGGCGGGACGGACCGGCACCGGGTCGCAGACAAGGCCGATGCCGGCGACGGCGGTGATCGTCAGGAACGGGGTGATCCATCGTGCGACTGCACGAGCAGCTGAGAACGTCACCTCAGGAAAATTAGTGGGTCGAACCATCGAGCGCCAACGAGGGTGGCGACCGGTCGGCGCGCGCACGATCGGTGCATCGTGAGAGCACGATCTACCTGCGACGGGGCGCCGGTAGTTTGTGGCGGTGGCGGAGGGATTTGAACCCTCGGACGGTTTTAGCCGTCACACGCTTTCGAGGCGTGCTCCTTAGGCCGCTCGGACACGCCACCGCCGAGCAGCTTACCGAACGGCATGCCTCTCACCCCAATCGCTGGCGGGCGAAGAACGCCTCCAGCGGCGCCGCGCACTCCTGTGCCAGGACACCGCCGCGCACTTCCGGCCGGTGATTGAGCCGCCGGTCGCGGACCACGTCCCACAGCGATCCGACCGCGCCCGTCTTGGGTTCCCAGGCGCCGAACACCAGCCGCCCGATGCGCGACAGCACCAGCGCACCCGCGCACATGGTGCACGGTTCGACAGTCACGGCCAACGTGGCGCCCTCGAGCCGCCACCCGTCGCCGAGCACCTCGGCGGCCGCGCGCAGCGCGAGGATCTCGGCGTGGGCGGTCGGGTCGCCCAGGGCCTCGCGGGCATTCACGGCGCGGGCCAACTCGGTGCCGTCGGCGCTGATCACGACCGCGCCGATGGGCACATCGCGGGGACCCGCCGTCGCGGCGACCGACAGCGCGGAACGGATCAGCTGTTCGTCAGGAATCACCGACCGATCCTGATGGCGGCGACCCGCTGCGCCCGGCTCCATCAGTGGTGGCGACCCGCTGCGCCCGGCTCCGCCGCGCTTGCGATCACCGACCGAGGCGGTCGATCACCGCCGACAGCTGATCGGCGAAGCCCATCTCGCGGGCGATGCGGCCCAGCTGCTCGTCGGCATACAGGTCGGTCTCGTCGAGGATGACCCCCAAGACCGCCTCGGGCAGCCCGATGTCGGACAGCAGCCCCAGGTCGCCCTCTTCGAAGGGATCGGAATCCTCGAGGTCGTCGGGATCGATGTCGGCGTCGAGCTTGTCGAGCACTTCCGCGGCGATGTCGTAGTCCAACGCTGCGGTGGCGTCCGAGAGCAGCAGCCGCGTCCCCGACGGCGCGGGCCGCACGATGACGAAGAATTCGTCATCGACGTCGAGCAGGCCGAAGACAGCCCCGGCGCTGCGCAGTTCACGCAGCTCCGTCTCGGCGGCCGCCAGGCTCGTAAGCGACTTGCGGGCCATTGGAGCACAGCGCCACTGTCCCTCTTCACGCACGACCGCGACGCCGAAGCCGTCCGGCACATCTGCGGACAGGCCCTGGGCGGAGGCCCGTTGTTGTGCTCCCATGGCCGCTTACGGTAGTCCCTGACCAGGCCCCTGACCAGATGGAGCCTGGTAGCGGCGACATCTGACAGCGACCTATCCGAACGGATGTGCCAACCTTGGAATGTGGCAAGCCCTCCTTCTAAGACACCGGTGTGTGTGCTCGGGCTGGGGCTGATCGGTGGCTCGATCATGCGGGCCGCCACGGCGGCGGGCCGTGAAGTCTTCGGCTACAACCGCTCCGTGGAGGGCGCGCAGGCCGCGGCCGCCGACGGCTTTGACGCCTCCACGGAGCTCACCGAGACCCTGACCCGCGCCGCCGGCTCCGGCGCGTTGATCGTGCTCGCCGTACCGATGCCGGCGATGGCGGGCATGCTCGCGCACATCAAGGACACGGCCCCGGCGTGCCCGTTGACCGACGTCACCAGCGTCAAAAAGGCGGTGCTCGACGAGGTCGTCGCGGCGGGTCTGCAGGAACGCTTCGTCGGGGGCCACCCCATGGCGGGCACCGCGCATTCGGGTTGGACCGCCGGCTACGCCGGGTTGTTCGCCGGGGCGCCGTGGGTGGTCAGCGTCGACGACCATGTCGACCCGACGGTCTGGTCGATGGTGATGACGTTGGCGCTGGACTGCGGCGCGGTGGTGGTGCCCGCCAGATCCGACGAACACGACGCCGCCGCGGCCGCCATCTCGCATCTGCCCCACCTGCTCGCCGAGGCGCTGGCGGTCGTCGCCGGGGACGTCCCGTTGGCGTTCGCGCTGGCCGCCGGGTCATTCCGCGACGGGACCCGGGTGGCGGCCAGCGCCCCGGATCTGGTGCGGGCGATGTGCGAGGGCAACTGCGACCAACTGGTGCCCGCGGTCGACCGCGTCATCGAACTGCTGAGTCGCGCCCGCGATTCGCTGGCCCACCACAACTCGGTCGCCGACCTCATCGAAGCCGGCCACGCCGCGCGAACGCGTTACGACAGCTTCCCGCGCAGCGACATCTTCCACGTCGTCGTGGGCGCGGAGAACTGGCGCCAGGAACTGGCCGCCGCGGGCCGCGCGGGCGCGGTGATCAGATCCGCTCTGCCAAGCCTGGATAGTCGACGATGAATCCTTCGTCGTCGACGCTCACCGTGGTGTCGGCGATCGGCGTGTGCACCTTGATCTCGCCGCGACTGCCCGCGCTGCTGTAGCTCACCGTGTCCGCGATGATGGACATCTCGGGCACGTTGACGTAGACGACGGGCAGCGTGACCGACGCCGCCTGCTCGTGCAGGCCGAGCCGCCGGATCGGCAACGCGTTGAAGAAGGGGCTGAACTCCACGTCGACGTCCAGGGCGCCGTTGTAGGCCGCGCGGTGCTCGCCCTGATGGTCGGTGACCAACCACATGTTCTCTTCGTCGCGTGCGAAGGAGAAGACGCGTTCGCGCTCGGCCAGGGTGACGGTCATCCCGAGCCGC
This sequence comes from Mycobacterium sp. 5-140-3-2, assembly GCF_035666375.1. NCBI lineage: Bacteria > Bacillati > Actinomycetota > Actinomycetes > Mycobacteriales > Mycobacteriaceae > Mycobacterium > Mycobacterium sp. 5-140-3-2. The sequence goes on along the minus strand of NZ_CP142025.1, from coordinate 283,603 downwards.
TTGGTGGCGCCGGTTTCATCGGTCAACAGGTCGTAGTAGGCGCCGAACGCCGGGTTGGCCTCGGTGGCGGCCGCGACGATGCGGCCGTTGGCCTTGATTCTCTTGCCGGACACCTGGAGTCGTACCGATTCCATCCGGGAGACGTCCTGTGCGCGCCAGGTGAGCATCGCCTGCCAAACGCGGCGAGACGGGTCGGAGGGGGCTGCGTTCACTCATCTACCGTAAGACGTCCCCGCGAACCGCTGCGGAAGTGTCCGGTAAGTGCGTCGCAGGCGGCCGGTGCCCGGCACCGATGCCCACACCAGCAACGCCAGCAGTCCGTCGAGCACCAGCGCCAATGCGGCCACCATCAGCGCCCCGACCAGGGCCAGGTGAAACTCGCGTTCCTTGATCCCATCGATCAGGTATCGCCCCAAACCGCCGAGGCTGGCATAGGCGGCCACCGTTGCGGTGGCGACCACCTGCAGCGTCGCGTTGCGCAGCCCACCGAGCATCAACGGCAGCGCATTGGGCACCTCGACGCGCAGCAGCACCTGGGCCTCGGTCATGCCCATCGCCCGGGCGGCGTCGACGACCGTCGGGTCGACATTGGCGATCCCCGCGTACGTGCCGGCCAGCAGCGCGGGCACACCCAGCAGCATCAGGGCCACCAGCGACGGTCCCAGGCCCAACCCGAACAGCAGCGTCCCGAACAGCAGCACGCCCAGCGTCGGCAGGGAGCGCAGCCCGTTGACGGCGCCCACCACGAACAGGGTGCCGCGGCCGGTGTGCCCGATGACGAGCCCGACGGGAACGGCGATCAGCGCCGAGGCGCCCACCGCGATGGCGGTGTATTCGAGGTGCTCGAGGATGCGGGCCGCGAGTCCGACCGGCCCGGTCCAGTTGTCGACGGTCAACACATACGAGATAGCCCGATCGACGAAGTTCATCGCGCGCCACCCACGACGGGCGCGACGACCGAGCGGCGGCCGGCGGTATCTACGGCGCGGACCCAGGGTGTGGCCAGCCGGCCGGCGCACACGATGAGCACATCGATGACGACCGCCAGCGCGAACAGCGCGATGATGCCCGCCAGGATCTGATCGCTCTTGTCGGTTTGATACCCCTGCGTGAACCAGCTGCCCAGCCCGCCGATCCCGATGACCGAGCCGACCGAGACCATCGCGATGTTGGTCACCACCACTACCCTCAGGCCGGCGATGAGGACCGGAACCGCAAGCGGGAGGTCGACTTTCACGATCCGCGTGATGGGCGGGTAGCCGACCGCGACGGCGGCGTCGCGGGTCTGGGCGGGGACCGCGTCTAGCGCCTCGAGCACCGCGCGCACCAGCAGCGCGGCGGTGTAGGCGGTCAGCGCGACGATCACGTTCGCCTCGTCGAGGATGCGCGTTCCGATGATCATCGGCAACACCACGAACAGCGCCAGCGACGGGATGGTGAACACGACGCTGGCGGCCGCGGTCGTGAGCGTGCGGGCGATCCGCGTGCGCTGCACGGCCAGGCCCAGCGGCAGCGCGATCGCCAACCCGATCACCACCGGCACCAACGACAGCCGCAGGTGCACGATCGTCAGCCACCACGCGTCGTCGAGATGGGTGAGCAGATAGTGCATTATCGGTTCCCCCGTTGGGATTCCACCGCGGCCAGCACGTCGGCGGCCAGCACCCCGCCGATCACCTTGCCGCCGTCGTCGACGGCGATGCCGACCCCCGACGGCGACGACAGCGCGGCGTCGAGCGCCTGGCTCAGATTGCCCCGCGGCCGAAACAGCGATCCCGCCCCGCTCATGCAGTCCGACAACGGTGCGCCGTCGCGGTGCCGCCGCGCGCCTTCGGCGTCGATCCAGCCCAGCGGCGCTCCCCCGCCGTCGACCACCACCGCCCAGCCGTCGGAAAGCCCTGCCCCGGAAAGCGTCTCGGGCGTGATCCGCGCGACGTCGTGCAGCGGCAGTCCGGCCGCGTCGAGGCGTTGCAGCCAGCGATAGCCGCGGCCCAGACCGATGAACCTCGACACGAAGTCGTTCGCGGGTCGCGACAGCAGCCGAGCCGGCTCGTCGTACTGCTGTAACGATCCGCCCTTGAACACCGCCACCCGTTCGCCGAGCCGCAGCGCCTCGTCGATGTCGTGCGTGACGAAAACGATCGTCTTGTGCAGATCGCTTTGCAGGCGCAGTATTTCGTTCTGCAGCTCGTGACGGACCACCGGGTCGACCGCGGAGAACGGCTCGTCCATCAGCAGGATCGGCGGGTCGGCGGCCAGGGCACGCGCCACGCCCACCCGTTGCTGTTCACCACCCGAGAGCTGCGCGGGATAGCGGCGGGCGAGCTTGACGTCCAGCCCGACCCGCTCGAGCACCTCGTAGCCCGCTTTGCGGGCGGCGCGGCGGGACTGCCCCCGCAACACCGGAACCGTTGCCACGTTGTCGATCACCCGCTGGTGGGGCATCAGGCCCGCGTGCTGGATGACGTAGCCGATCCCGAGCCGCAGTTTCACCGGGTCTCGGGTGGCGACGTCGACGCCGTCGATCGCGATGGTGCCCGACGTCGGTTCGATCATCCGGTTGATCATGCGCAGGGCCGTCGTCTTGCCGCTGCCGGAGGACCCGACGAACACGGTCAGCTTTCCACTGGGCACCTCCAGGTTGAGGCGGTCCACCGCGGTGGTCCCGTCGCCGAAGACCTTGCTGACCTCATCGAAGGTGATCACGTCATCCGCCGATCGGGTGGTTGAAGCCGTTGTCCCGTATCCAGTTTCGGGCCGCCTCGTCGGGATCGATACCCGAGTTTCCCGACACCGCAGCGTTGAGCCCGGCAACCCCGGAGGTCGTCAGCTTCGCCGACACCGCGTCCAGTACATCTTTGAGCAGGCCGGAGTTCTTTTGCGAATTGACCAGCGGCACAATGTTTCCCGCCACGAAATTGTGCTCCGGGTCGTCGAGCACCACCAGGTGGCCCTGCGGTATGGCCGGTGAGGTGGTGAAAACGTTGGCGGCGTTCACCCTTCCGTCGAGCAAGGCGCGCACGGTGACCGCGCCGCCGCCGTCGTCGATGGCGACGAAGTTGCCCGGCCGGATGTCGAGCCCGTATTTCTGTCGCAGGCCGGGCAGCCCGGCCGGCCTGGTCGCGAACGCCGACGGCGCCCCGAATCGCACCTCGGCCGAATGCGCGGCCAAGTCGGCGATGGTCTTCAGGTTCCACGCGTTCGCCGTTTGACTGGTCACGGTGACGGTGTCGGTGTCGGTCGCGGGCGCGGGCGTCAGGATCGACAAATCGCCCGGGAGGCGGCGGCGGAGCTCCAGCTCGACGACATCGAGAGTGGTCGCCTCCGAGTCCGGGGCGAAATACAGCAGCAGGTTTCCGATGTATTCGGGCACCAGATCGATGGAATGGTCCTTGAGCGCAGGGATATACGTCTCCCGGCTGCCGATCCCCATCCGCCTTCCGATGTCAAACCCGTTGGCTTGCAGGGCTTGTGCGTAGATCTCGGCGATGATCTGTGATTCCGGAAAGTCCCCGGAACCGACAACGATGGACGAGGGGCTTTTGACCTGCGCCCCCAGCGGGTCGGAATTGCTGCAGGCCGCTACAACGCACATCGCCGTCAGCAGCGCTGCCGCGCGCACGATCACGCCGTGCGGGCGCGGCGCTAGCGTCATACCGCCGACCCTAACGCCCCAACCGGGCGCACGCTGGCCTGCGAGGATCGGTTGCCCGAATCGGTTTCATTCTGGCCCGGATCGGGCAAAGATGACATTATGAGCAGCCCCAACCCTGCGTCGCCCGGACAGCCGTCCCCCAAGCCCACCCACGGGGACAAGACCGGCGCATCCACCAAGGAACCCGCTATCGGGTTCACTCGCGCCGGTGCGCTGTGGTCGTCGCTGTTCGCCGGCTTCGTGATTCTGATTCTGTTGCTGATTTTCATCACCCAGAACACGGCGCCGACGGACTTTCGGTTCTTGGGCTGGCACTGGACCCTGCCCCTGGGTGTGGCGATCTTGCTGGCCGCCGTCGTCGGCGGTCTGATCACGGTGGCGGTCGGCACCGCTCGGATCTTGCAGCTGCGCCGCGTGGCGAAAAAGCACCACACGGCCCCACCGCGCTAGCCGGGCAGCTTGGCCAGTTCGGCCAGGCCGCGGGAGATCAGCGGCGCCACCACCTCGGGCGTGTGCTCGGCGGCGTCGCCCGCGCCACGAGCCTGATCCGACATCCGGCGCCGGAAGTCGATGCCGGCGGCGATGATCGCGAGTTTGAAATACGCCAGCGCCATGTAGAACTCCCAGTGCGCCAGCGGTAAACCGGCCACCAGCGAATAGCGGTCGGCCAGCTCGTCGGCCGTCGGCAGCAGCGGTGAGGTCCACGCGGCCTGCGCATTGACGATCAGGTCCAGCGCGGGGTCGCGGTACACGCACATCAGGGCCGCGTCGGAGAGCGGATCCCCCAGTGTCGAGAGCTCCCAGTCCACCACGGCCCGAACCTTTGTCGGGTCGTCGGCATCCAGGATCGTGTTGTCGATCCGGTAGTCGCCGTGCACGATCGACGTGCGGCTCTGCTGCGGAATCGCCTCGCCCAGACCGGAATGCAGCCGCTGCACATCGGAGTCGCGACGGTCCTCGGGCAGCCGCACCAGATCCCATTGCGAGCCCCACCGCCGCACCTGTCGCTCCAGATACCCGCTGGGCTTGCCGAAGTCGGCCAGGCCGACGGCGTTGGGATCGACATTGTGGAGGTCGACGAGCACCCGGATCAGCGAGTCCACGCAGCCGCCGATGACGGTGTGGCTGAACGACTCGAGTTGGGCGCGGCGGCGCACCACCTGGCCGGCAACGAATTCGACGATCTGGAACGGGGCGCCCAGCACCGAATCGCCTTCGCACAGCCCGATCGTGCGCGCCACCGGAACCGGCGTGTCCTGCAGCGCAGCGACCACCCGGTACTCGCGGGCCATGTCGTGGGCCGATGGCGTCAACCCGTGCAGCGGCGGTCGGCGCACCAGCCAGCTGGTCGCGTCGTCGTAGACGCGGAACGTCAGGTTGGAGCGGCCACCGGAAATGAACTCCGCCCGTAACTCCCCGTCGCGCCCGATCCCGAGTGAACGCAGGTAGGAGTCCAGCGAGGCCAGGTCAAGCCCCTCGAGTTGGTCAGCTGAAGTCACCGAACTTGTCTACCATCGCGGGCCACGACCCGGTTCACCACCTGCGATTTGCCGGCGTCCCGGTCAGGCCGTCCCGCGGTTCGCGTCATCGTCGAGCAGCCGCTGGTTTCGCGGCAACAGATCCCAGACGTGCTCGGTGGTGTTGACCGCGGCGACCGTCGCCTGACCGGACCGGGAGAACAACAGTCGCGTAACCGACGCGTAGTCGACGGGAAAGGACAGCAGTCGCGCCGTCCCGAGGATCTCGTGCAGCAGCACGTTGATCACCCCGCCGTGGCTGAACACCGCGACGGTGTCTTCGGGTTCGGCGCTCGCGACGAGGCCGTCGACCGCGGCGCGCACCCGGGCACGAAACGCATCCTCGTCGACCGCGCTGGGCAAATGCCCCTGGGCCAGGCGCGCCCACTCCTCGGGCATCTCCGCGCGGATCTGCTCGACGGGGATGTACACCGGAAGGTCGCGGTCATACTCGGCGAAGCGGTCGTCGATCTCGACGGTCAGCCCCCGATCCGCCGCGACCGGTTCGGCGGTCTGGATGGCCCGGCGCTGCGGGCTGCTCACCACCCGCGAGATGGGAAACCTGGCGAGCGCCTTGGGCAGTCGCTCGATTTGGGCCAACCCCTCCGCCGACAGGTCCGGATCGGAACCTTGGCCGTGTTCGCTGCGCAGCGGCAGGGCGTGCCGGACCAGAAGCACTTGCATATTTCTTCCTGTCGTTCGAAGGTGGCAGCGCCAGTTTCTCATCGCGTCCGTGCCGCCGATCCCCAGGAGGATTCTTTATGACGCAACCGGATCGGGATTGGGACGCCGCCTACCGGCAGGCGGCGCCGCCCCCGTGGAGCATCGGCCGGCCCCAACCGGAGCTGGCGCGCCTCATCGATCAGGGCCTTGTCCGCAGCGAGGTGCTGGACTCCGGCTGCGGCCATGCCGCACTTTCGCTGGCGCTCGCGGCGCGCGGCTACACCGTCGTCGGCCTCGACGCGAGCGCGACCGCGGTCCAGGCGGCGGCCGCCGCGGCCGCCGAGCAGGGTCTGAGCACCGCGAGCTTCGCGCAGGCCGACGTCACCACCTTTCGTGGCTATGACGGCCGCTTCTCCACCATCCTGGACAGCGGCCTTTTCCACGCGCTGGCGCCGGAACGGCGCCAGAATTACGTGCAGTCCATCTTTCGGGCCGCGGCGCCCGGGGCGGCGTTGTACATCCTGGCCTTCGCCGCGGGGGCGTTGGACCAGGCCCACCCGGACCGGCCGGGCCCGCCGGGCTTCACCGAAACCGAGTTGCACGACGCCGTCTCGACGCTGTGGCGGGTCGATGACATCCGCGTGGCCAAGGTCTACGGCAAGGACGAGTCTTCGGACGGCTCGCTGGCACACCTCGAACACGACGACGAGGGCCACTTCATGGCGCCCGGCTTCCTGCTGAGCGCTCACAAACCCGGCTAAGCCTAGCCGCCACCGCGGAGAATGCTATTCTCCCTACGGAGATTGGGGTGTGCAGCGATGGCCGAGCGCGTGACTGAATCGGGGCTGGATGCGGACGTCCTCGCCCGCTGGCTGGACGCGAACGACGCACCCGGTGGTGGCGAACGGCCGCGGCTGACCCAGCTGAAGGGCGGCTCGCAGAACACCCTCTATCTCGTGGAGCGGGGCGGACAGCGGATGGTGTTGCGGATGCCCGGCGCCCGGGCCGACGCCGCGCGCATCGACGGCCTGCTGCGCGAGATCCGGCTGGTGCGGGCGCTGTCCGGTACCGATGTGCCGCACGCGGCACTGATCGCCGCCGACGACACCGGCCACGTGCTCGGCATGCCCTTCTACGTCATGCAGGCGATCGAGGGGTGGAGCCCGATGGACGGCGGCTGGGCCCCGCCGTTCGACACCGATCTCGCCGCCCGCCGCGGCCTGGCGTTCCAACTCGTCGAGGGCGCCGCCAGGTTGGGCCGGGTGGACTGGCGCGCGCAGGGGCTCGAGGGCTTCGGCCGCCCCGACGGATTCCACGAGCGGCAGGTCGATCGCTGGCTGGCGTTCCTCGACGCTTACAAGGTGCGCGAGCTGCCGGGCCTCGACGAGGCCTCGGACTGGTTGCGCCGCAACCGCCCGGCGCATTACCGGGCGGGCATCATGCACGGCGACTACCAGTTCGCCAACGTGATGTTCGCCCACGGTTCGCCGGCCCGCCTGGCGGCGATCGTGGACTGGGAGATGACGACCGTGGGCGACCCGCTGCTCGACCTGGCGTGGTGCCTGCTGGGTTATGACGGTGAAAACCCGCGCGAGGACGGGTTTTATCTCGACATGCGCGGCATGCCCTCGCGCAGCGAGCTGTTGGAGCACTACGAAACCGTCAGCGGGTTGTCGACCGAGAACATCGACTACTACCTGGTGCTGGCCAACTGGAAGCTCGGCATCGTGCTAGAGAAGACGTATGCGGCCGGCGTGCGCACCGGACCCCAAAAAGGAGGGGTCGACCCCAAGATCACCAACGCGTTCGGGCCGATGATCCTTTCGCTCATCGCCACCGCGGCCGACCTCGCCCGATCGCTGACGACCTAGGGGATGCTGAGATGGGTTATGCCGACCAGCTTTTCGATCTGACCGGCCGGGTCGTCCTGATCACCGGTGGCAGCCGCGGGCTGGGACGTGAGATGGCGTTCGGCGCGGCCCGCTGCGGCGCGGACGTGGTGATCGCCAGCCGCAACATCGACAACTGTGTCGCCACGGCCAAGGAGATCGAGGCCGAGACCGGCCGTTCCGCGATGCCGTATCAGGTGCACGTGGGCCGCTGGGACCAGCTCGACGGGTTGGTCGACGCGACCTACGAGCGGTTCGGCAAGGTCGACACGCTGATCAACAACGCGGGCATGTCGCCGCTGTACGACAAGCTCACCGACGTGACCGAGAAGCTGTTCGACGCCGTGGTCAACCTGAATCTCAAGGGCCCATTCCGCTTGTCCGCGTTGGTCGGTGAGCGCATGGTGGCGGCAGGCCGGGGGTCGATCATCAACGTGAGCACGGCCGGATCGCTGCGTCCGACGCCGGACATCATTCCCTACGCCGCGTCCAAGGCCGGGCTCAACGCCATGACCGAGGCGCTGGCGAAGGGTTTCGGCCCGGCGGTGCGGGTCAACACGCTGATGGCCGGGCCGTTTCTCACCGACGTGAGCAAGGCGTGGAATCTCGACCAGGCGACGGAGAAGCCCTTCAGGCATCTCGCGTTGGAGCGCGCCGGCGATCCGCGCGAAATCGTCGGTGCCGCGGTGTTTCTCGCCTCGGACGCCTCGAGCTTCACCACCGGATCGATATTGCGCGCCGACGGCGGCATTCCTTAACACGTGGCGATCACAAGCGCGGCGAGGCCGGGCGCAGTGGGTCGCCACCAATGAACGAGTAGGAGCATTCGATGTCTTGGGACTTTTCCACCGAACCGGAATTCGAAAAGAAGCTGGAGTGGATCCGCGAGTTCGTGCGCGAGGAAGTGGAGCCGCTGGAGGTGTTGTTCCCCGGCTGCGAATTCCTGCCGCTGAACGACGAGCGGCGCAAGATCGTCGACCCGCTCAAGCAGCAGGTCCGCGACAAGGGTCTGTGGGCGCCGCATCTGGGGCCCGAGCTCGGCGGGCAGGGCTTCGGCGCGGTCAAGCTGACGTTGATCAACGAGATCCTAGGCCGCAGCCCGTGGGCCCCGATCGTGTTCGGAACGCAGGCCCCCGACACCGGCAACGCCGAAATCATCGCCCGCTTCGGAACCCAGGAGCAGAAGGACCGCTACCTGTCGGGGCTGCTGTCGGGTGAGATCTTCTCCTGCTTCTCGATGACCGAGCCGCAAGGCGGTGCCGACCCGCGGGTCTTCACCACCCGCGCGGTCCGAGACGGTGACGACTGGGTGATCACCGGCCGGAAGTACTTCTCCTCCAACGCCTCCGTCGCCTCCTTCTTCATCGTCGTCGCGATCACCGATCCCGACGTGCCGGTGCACACCGGCGCATCGACGTTCCTGATCCCGGCCGGCACCGAGGGACTGGTCCTGGAAGCCAACCACCACCTGGTCGGCGCGGATCCGCACGAGCCCGGGCATTCCCTGGTGCACTACAACGACGTGCGCGTGCCCGCCGACGCCCTGCTGGGCGAGCCCGGTCAGGGCTTCCTGATCCTGCAGACCCGGCTGGCCGGCGGGAGGCTGCATCACGCGATGCGGTCCATCGGGATGGCCCAGCGTGCTGTCGAGATCATGTCGCGGCGGGCGAAAAGCCGCTTCACGCAAGGCAGTCTGCTGGCCGACAAGCAACTCGTGCAGGAGTTCGTCGCCGATTCCTACACCGAGTTGATCCCGTTCCGGCTGACGGTGTTGCACGCCGCCTGGCTGATCGACCAGGGCGACGAGCGCGGCGCGCGAGCGGAGATCGCCGCCTGCAAGATCCTGGCCTCCCAGGTGCTCAAATCGATTGCCCTGCGCGCCATCCAGGTGCACGGCGCGCTGGGGCTCACCGACCAGCTGCCCCTGGTCAACGTGTTGCTCGGCGGCATCGCGCTCGGCCTGGCGGACGGCCCTACCGAGGCGCACAAGGTCAACCTGGCGCGGATGCTGCTCAAGGGGTACGAGGCCGAAGAAGGCGACTGGCCCAGCGAGATGCTCGACGTGCGGCGCGCAGCCGCCCGCTCCAAATACGGTGACCTCGTTGACCTCTAACCGGGTCGCCGCGGCCGTCGAGCGGGCGCTGGACGACCGCCAGCGGGAAGCCACCGAGGAGGTGGAACGCATCCTGGCGGCGGCGGTGCGCGTCATGGAACGCGTGGCGCCCGAGCCGCCCCGGGTCAGCGACATCGTCGCCGAGGCGGGTTCGTCGAACAAGGCGTTCTACCGCTATTTCGCCGGCAAGGACGATCTCATCCTGGCCGTCATGGAACGCGGGGTGGCCATCGTCGTGTCTTACCTCGAACATCAGATGGCCAAGGAGTCCGAGCCCCGCGACAAGGTCGCGCGGTGGATCGAGGGCACGCTGGCGCAGGTGGCCGACCCGCATCTGATCAGCATGACCCGAGCGGCGGCCGGACAGATGTCGGCCGGCACGAGTTGGCGCGCGGCCGACCAGGAAATGATGCGGCCGCTTCGCGCGCTGCTCGTCGAACCCGTTGCGGCGCTGGGTAGTAGCGACGTCGAACGCGACGTTGAGGCGGTGTTCAGCTGCACGGCGGCGACCCTGCGCCGCTACGTGGGCTCGGCCGAGGAGCCGGGGCCCGACGACATCGCACATGTGGTGCGGTTCTGTTTGCGTGGACTGGGGGCCAATTGATGCGCGCCGTGATCTGCCGTTCCTACGGCACGCCCGAGGACCTGGTGATCGACGAGGTGCCCGACCCCGCCCCCGGGCCGGGCCAGCTGCTGGTGCGGGTGCGCGCGGCCGCGGTCAACTTCCCCGACGTGCTGTTCATCGCCGGCAAGTACCAGGTGAAGATCCCACCGCCGTTCATCCCCGGCAACGAGATCGCCGGCGAAGTCATCGCCGCCGGAGAGGGTGCGCCGTTCCGTCCGGGACAGCGCGTGTCCGGGACCACCTTCGGGGCGTTCGCCGAGCTGGCGCTACTCGATGCGAGCCAGGCCGAGCCAGTTCCGGACGACGCCGACTTCGCGTCGGCCGCCGCCTTCGGGGTGACCTACCGCACCGCCTATCACGCACTGCGCTCGACCGCCGCTGTCGCGGAAGGAGATTGGGTCGTCGTGCTCGGCGCCGCGGGCGGCGTGGGCCTGGCCGCCGTCGATCTGGCCGTGGCGATGAAGGCGCGGGTGCTGGCCGCGGCGTCGAGTCCGGAAAAGCTGGAGCTGTGCCGGCAGCGCGGCGCCGAGGCGACCGTCGACTACGACCGGGAGGACCTGAAGTCGCGGATCCGTGAACTCACCGGCGACAGCGCGCGGGTCGTCCTGGACCCGGTCGGTGGATCGTATTCGGAACCGGCGCTGCGCGGGCTCGCGCGTGGCGGCACCTTCGTCACGCTGGGATACGCGGCGGGCGCGATCCCGGCCATACCGCTCAATCTCATTCTGCTCAAAGACATCTGCGTGCGGGGCATGGAGATCCGCACCTTCATGAGCGATTACCCCGACAATGCCGTCCGCGACATCAAGGAGCTGTCGCGGATGTTCGCCGCCGGCACGGTCCGGCCCTACATCGGCGCGCGATTCCCGCTGTCCGAGACCGCCGCCGCGCTGCGGCACGTCGCCGACCGCAAGGTGCTGGGCAAGGTGGTGATCGACGTCGGGTGACGCCGTGTCACGGTGTGACGATGTTGAAACTCGGGTCCGGCCCGTCGAGCACATCCACCAAGGCCTGCAGTGCGCCCCGGTTGCCGGATAGCTCCAGACCGGCTGAGGCGAAGTCACCCGTCGCCAGGCTCAGGAGCCGAATCTTGCCCGCCAGCTTGACCGTAACGGATGCCGTCGCGGGGTCGGGCGCCGCCTTGCGGTGGACGAGCACCCCGTTGCGCAGCGCGAGCCGATAGTTGACCGCCGTGTCGGCCAAGGTGACGTCGACGGCGACGTCGAGATCCCAGCTGCGCGGGCCGTTGACCCGGATGGACAGGCTGTCGAAGATCTGCTCCGGGGTCAGCTGGGTCAGCATGGACGACGACGTTGTGGTGGTGGCCGTGCCGACGTTGCCGTCGCGCAGCTCCATCGCCCCGCTCAGGAAGAAATTGCGCCAGGTCGCGTTTTCGGCACCGTAGGCGAGTTGCTCGAGCGTGTCCGAGTACAGCGCACGGGCGCCGGCATGCGCGCTGTCGGTGAAGACCGCATGATCCAACAATGTTGCGGCCCAACGGTAGTCACCGGAGTCGAATGCCTTTTGCGAAAGGTCGACGACCCGGTCGATGCCGCCCATCGCCTCGACATACCGGGGCGCGAGCGCCTCGGGAGGGTGGGGCCACAGCCGGGCCGGGTTGCCGTCGAACCAGCCCATGTAGCGCTGATAGACGGCCTTGACGTTGTGGCTCACCGAACCGTAGTAACCGTGCGTGTGCCAGGCCCGCTCGAGTACCGGTGGCATCTGGAACATTTCGGCGATCTCGACGCCGGTGTAACCCTGGTTCAGCAACCTCAGCGTCTGATCGTGCAGATATGCATACAAATCGCGCTGCAAGGACAGGAACTCGACGATGCTGTCGCGCCGCCAGGTTGGCCAGTGGTGGGAGGCGAATACGACGTCGGCGCGGTCGGCGAAGGCGTCGATCGCCTCGGTGAGATAACCGGACCAGGCGTGCGGGTCGCGCACCACCGCGCCGCGCAGGGTCAGCAGGTTGTGCAGGTTGTGGGTCGCGTTCTCGGCCATGCACAGCGCGCGGAAACGCGGGAAATAGAAGTGCATTTCGGCGGGCGCCTCGGTGCCGGGCGCCATCTGGAACTCGATCTCCACGCCGTCGATCGTGTGGGTTTCACCGGTGGTTTCGATGTGGACGGTGGGGACGATGACGGCGACCTCGCCGGTGGACGGCGCCTGGCCGAGCCCGCAGCCGACCTGACCCATTGGCCCGCGCGGCAGCAGGGTGCCGTACATGTAGGTTGCCCGCCGCGTCATTGCCGGTCCGGCGTAGACGTTTTCGGAGACCGCGTGCTCGATGAAGCCTTCCGGCGCCAGCACCGCCACCGTGCCCGCATCCACGTCGGCCTGCGAGGTGACGCCCAGGACGCCGCCGAAGTGATCGACATGGCTGTGGGTGTAGATCACCGCGACGACGGGCCGGGCGCCGCCGCGATGCTCGCGGTACAGCGCCAGTGCCGCCGCGGCGACCTCGGTGGAAATCAGGGGGTCGATGACGATGATGCCGTTGTCGGTTTCCACGAACGTCACGTTGGAGATGTCCAACCCGCGGACCTGGTAGATGCCCGGCACCACTTCGTAGAGGCCTTGTTTGGCGGCCAGCGTCGACTGCCGCCACAGGCTGGGATGCACCGACGTCGGCGCGGGTCCGTCCAGGAAGGCGTAGGCATCGTTGTCCCAGACGATTCGGCCGTCTGCCGCCCGAATCACGCACGGCGACAAGGCCGCAATGAATCCGCGGTCCGCGGCGCGGAAATCGGCGTCGTCCTGGAAAGGCAGGACCTGTCCGCGGTGGGCGGACTCGATGACGGGAGTGGGAGGCTTGTGATCCACCTTCTCCACCTTGCCATTGATGCTGCAGGCCCCGAAAGCATTTCACCGACGAATAATGAATACAGCAACAATTTCTCGGGGTTCTGGATTCTCGGTCCAGTTAACCCGCATACTGCCCAGACGGCCCTCAATGCCGAGGACCGCAACTATCGGGCAAAAAGGAGAACAGGTGAAGCGTCAATTGACGGTCGCGGTGGCCGGGGCGGCGATTCTCGCCGCGGGCATTTCCGGATGTTCGGGTGGTAACAAGTCGGGAACGAGCGCGAGCAGTTCCGCCAGTAGCTCGGGTACGAGCGCGTCGGCTAGCACCGGCGGCGCCGCCGGCACGAAGGTCACGATCGACGGCAAGGACCAGAACGTGTCCGGTTCGGTCGTGTGCACAAATGCGGGTGGCACCATCAACATCGCGATCGGTGGCGCAGCGACCGGCATCGCCGCCGTGCTCAGCGACGGCAACCCCCCGCAGGTGAAATCCGTTGGGCTGGGCAATGTCAACGGCGTGACGCTGGGCTATACCTCGGGCACCGGGCAGGGCAATGCAACCGCCAGCAAGGATGGCAACAGCTACAAGATCAGCGGCACCGCCACCGGGGTGGACATGGCCAACCCCATGCAGCCGGTGAACAAGCCGTTCGAAATCAATGTGACCTGTAACAGCTAGCTAGGCCGATGCGGGCGGTTGCCATCCGTTGGGTGGCAACCGCACCGTGAACTCGGTGCGGCCCGGTGAGCTGTCGACCGCGATCGTCCCGTTGTGCGCCCTCACCACGGCCGAGACGATCGCCAGTCCAAGCCCGGTGCTGCCTCCCTTGCGCGAGCGCGAGGAATCACCGCGGGCGAACCGTTCGAAGACCTCCGACTGCAGCGCCGCCGGAATGCCGGGCCCGTTGTCGATGACCTGTAGCACGGTGTGCGACGGCTCGGTGCTCAACCGCGTCGTCACCACGGTGCCCGCGCCGGTGTGGACGCGGGCGTTGGCAAGCAGATTCGTCAGGACCTGGTGGAGCCGCGCCGCGTCGCCGGTGACGACCACCGGTTCTTCGGGCAGGTCGAGTTCCCACTGATGATCCGGTCCCGCGACGTGCGCGTCGTTGACCGCATCCACCGCCAACCGCGACAGATCGACCGATTCGCGTTCCAGCGGCCGGCCGGAATCCAGGCGGGCCAGCAGCAACAGGTCCTCGACGAGCCGCGTCATCCGCTCGGTCTCGGACGCCACCCGGCTCATCGCCTGCGCCACCGCCTCGCGGTCGTCGCCCATCCGTTGCGTCAGTTCGGTATAACCGCGGATCGCGGCGAGGGGCGTGCGCAGTTCATGGCTGGCGTCGGCGACGAACTGGCGAACGCGAGTCTCGCTGGCCTGGCGCGCCGACAGCGCTTCCGCGATGTGGTCGAGCATCCGGTTGAGCGAGGCACCGAGCTGTCCCACCTCGGTGGAGGGGTTCGCGTCGGATTCGCGTACGCGCACAGGCAATTCGACCTCGCCGCGCGACAGCGGCAGATCGGCGACCTGGCCCGCGGTTTGGGCGACGCGGCGCAACGGCGCCAGCGCCCGCCGGATGATCACGACCCCGGCGATCGTCGCGGCCGCCAGCGCAACCGCGGTGACGATCCCGAAGATGACGAGCATCCGGATCAGGGTGGCGTCGATGTTGGACATCGACAGGCCGGTGACGATGATGTCGCTGCCGTTTCGGCTCGGCGCCGCGACGACGCGGTAGCGGCCGAGGCCGTCCAGGTTCAGCGTGACCGGCGCGCGGTTGCCGGCGATCTGTTCCAGTTGGGTCTGGGCGGTCGGGGTCAGGTCATCCCTGGTGCCGCTGCTGGTCAGGTAGCCGGCGTCAACCGTCTTGCCGTGGCTGACCACCGCCGCCACCATGCCGGCCGGCTGACCCGGGGCGTCCAGGAACCGCGGGCCGGGGCCCGGCCTCGGATAGTAGGAGTGCTGGTGGTGGTGCCATCCCGGGTGGTTCGGCTCGGGGTACATCAGCGCCGAGCGGAACGAGGTCCCGGCGAGTTGGCCGTCGAGCTGCTTGACCAGGTGATGGTTGAGCGCCAGTTCGGTCACCGCGGTGATGCCGACGCACACGATCGCCAGGACGACGATCTGGCCGACCAGCAGCCGCAGCCGAAGGGACCAGACCCTTCGCGGGTCAGCGGGCCGGCTTGAGGACATAACCCGCGCCGCGCAGTGTGTGGATCATCGGATCGCGACCGTTGTCGATCTTCTTGCGCAGGTAGGAAATGTAGAGCTCGACGATGTTGGAGCGGCCGCCGAAGTCGTAACTCCATACCCTGTCCAGGATCTGGGCCTTGCTCAGCACCCGCTTGGAGTTGCGCATCATGAACCGCAACAGCTCAAATTCGGTCGAGGTCAACGAGATTGGCTCCCCGGCGCGGGTGACCTCGTGGCTGTCCTCGTCGAGCACCAAATCCCCGACCACCAGCTGTGCGCCGCTGTCCACGGTCGTCACCCCGGTGCGGCGCAACAGCGCCCGCAACCGCAGCACGACCTCTTCGATGCTGAACGGCTTGGTGACGTAGTCGTCGCCGCCGGCGGTCAGGCCGGCGATGCGATCCTCCACCGCATCCTTGGCCGTCAACAGCAGCACCGGCAGCTGTGGGATCTCCCCGCGCAGTTTGTGCAGGACGTCGAGGCCGCTCATGTCGGGCAGCATCACATCGAGGACGACGACGTCCGGACGCTGGTTGCGGGCGGCCGCGATGGCCGATTCCCCGTCCCCGGCGGTGGAGATGTTCCAGCCCTCGTACCGCAGCGCCATCGATACCATTTCGGCCAGGACGGGTTCGTCGTCTACGACCAGCACGTTGATGGGGTTGCCGTCCGCTCGGCACATGACAACCCGCTCTACAGAGGCTCGGGGCTGCGTCACAAGCTCCAGTATCCGTCACCGACTGAGCCCAGACTATGACGAACCTATGCGCGCCCTGTGAAACGAAACGCGCGACTGCCGGAGCAGTCGCGCGATCGTGGTGTTCGGCCGTAGCGGTTAATACCAGTAGCGCCGGCCGGCGACCGGACGGCCGATCGAGCCCAGAATCCAGAGGATCGCGCCGATCACCAGCAGCACGATTCCCAGCGTGGTCAGCACGGGTACGTGGAAGAAATACCCGAGAACAAGCAGGACAATTCCTAAGATAACCATTTCGACTTCCTTCGGGTGAGGGTTAGAGGTTGACCGATTGCATTGAACTTGGTTGCGGCAGATGGCAATCCGTGACTTTCGGGTTGACCCCGAAGTAATTCAGGGGTCCGGCGATCACGGTCACCGCAACCGTGCCCGCGGAGGCGCATGTCGTCTGGTCGTTTTTGAAGTAATCCCGTTGCCACGCCGCGAAGGCTCCGATCAGCAACCACACCAAAGCAACCGTTCCGATGATCCCGCTGCCACGCATCGTGACCTCCATTGTGAGCGAGAAGAAGTTTTCTCGTGGTGCTGAAGTTACCCATTCGACTTATGCCTAAACATGCAATGGGTTATGCGGCAGCGCTTGTCGGCACATCCCGGCACGTCAGAGGCGGTCGAAGCGGCGGCCGGCGACCCGCGCTCCCACGGCCGGGAGGGCCGTGCCCGCTGGATTAGCTCAGCTAACTCGAGGACCCGCCCCGATTCGAGGCGTTCCTATCGAAATGGCGTGCCTGAGCCGCTAAATTAGCAGCGGCACTTTCGATCTCGGCGTTCGGTCAGCCCGGCCGCCGCTGTGCGGACACATAGAGGGTGGGCGGCATCGAATCCTCCGCACCCTGCGGGATCCGGCGGTCATACCGGGCCATCAACTCGGCGAACGTCGCGGTCGTGACGTCCCAGCCGCGGCCGCGCAGCCAGCCGTCGACGGGCGTGCGCTCCTCCGGGTACCACAGGTCGTCGAAGTCCGTGATCTCGGCGTTGACCAGCTTGGCTGCCGCCGCCCGCATGCGCCGCATGTCCTCGCGCTGGCGTTGCACACGGTCGGGGTCGGTGAAACCCGATTCGGGCACGTTGGACGCCAGCCAGCTGCCCTCGGCGCTCAGCGAATCGATCCGCTCGAACAGCAAGTCCTGGGCCTGCGCCGGTAGATAGCGAACGAGCCCTTCGGCCGACCACACCGCAGGTCGCGAAGCATCAAACCCCGCTTCCCGCAACGCTTTCGGCCAATCCTGGCGCAGGTCGATCGGCACGTTGACCAGCTGCGCGGTCGGCTCCGCGCCGTGTTCGCGCAGCGTGTTGGATTTGAATTCCAGCACCTTGGGCTGGTCGAGCTCGTAGACGACCGTGCCGTCGGGCCACGGCAGCCGCCAGCTGCGCGCGTCCAGTCCGGCCGCCAGGATCACCACCTGGCGCACGCCGGCGTCGGCCGCGCCCAGGAAGAACTCGTCGAAGAATGCCGTCCGGGTGGCCATGAAGTCGACCATCAGCTGCAGCCGCGCCCGCAGATCGGGCTCGATGTCGGCCGCCTTGGCCAGCAACGCCGGGTTGGCATAGATGCTCCACATCCCCTCGCCCGCGGCGTCGACGAACACCCGCGCGAACGGGTCCTTGATCAGCGGGTTGTCACTCTCGGTCTCCGCGGCGCGAGCTGCGGCGACGCCGAGCGCGGTGGCGCCGACGCTTTGGGTGATTTCCCAGGAATCGTTGTCGGTCCGCGGCATGGGCAGTTCCCTTCCCCAGAAAGTAAGTTATGCACACTATTCTTCCAGCCGCCGCCACCGGCCGCCTCCCGTCGCCCCTGCCCTAGTCTTTTTCCCAGACGGTCCACAGGTTGCAAGGGAGTGCCATGACGCCCACCCCGTCGCGTACGCCGCAGGAAGTGTTCGCCCACCACGGCGCCGCGCTGGCCGCGGGAGACCTTGACGAAATCCTCACCGACTACGCCGAGGACTCCGTGCTGATCACGCCCGCCGGCGTCGCGCGCGGCAGGCAGGCCATCCGCCGGGTCTTCGCGCAACTGCTCGCCGATATCCCGGATGCCAACTGGGACTTGAAGACCCAGCTCTTCGACGGCGATGTGCTGTTCCTGGAATGGGCCGCCGATTCGGCGGCCAGCCGGGTCGACGACGGCGTTGACACCTTCGTGTTCCGCGACGGCGTGATCGCGGCGCAGACCGTCCGATACACGCCACACCCGAAGGGCTGAGCAGTGGACTCCGTGAATCTTCAAGCCGTAGCGGAATGGATGTCCGGGCAGGGGCTCGGCGAGGGCCCGCTGGAAGGCGTCTCCAACGTCACCGGCGGAACGCAGAACGTCATGCTGCGGTTCAGCAGGGCCGGGCGGCCCTACGTGCTGCGGCGCGGGCCCCGGCACCTGCGTCCGCGCAGCAACAGCGTGATCCTGCGGGAAACGAAAGTCCTTGCGGCGCTGGCAGGTTCCGATGTGCCGCATCCGCACCTGATCGCCGTCTGCGAGGACCCCGCCGTGCTGGGCGACGCGGTCTTCTACCTCATGGATCCCGTCGACGGATTCAACGCCGGCGAGGGTCTGCCGCCTTTGCACGCGGGCGACGCGAAGGTGCGACACGGCATGGGGCTGTCGATGGCCGACGCGTTGGCCAAGCTCGGTGCCGTCGACCATGTCGCCGTCGGCCTCGCCGAATTCGGTAAGCCGGAGGGCTTTTTGGAGCGCCAGGTGCCGCGCTGGCTTTCCGAGCTCGAGTCCTACAACGACTACGAGGGTTATCCCGGGCCGCAGATCCCCGGCATCGAGGAGGTGTCGACCTGGTTGGACCGGCACCGGCCGGCGCACTGGACGCCGGGCATCATGCACGGCGACTACCACGCGGCCAACGTGATGTTCTCCCGCACCGGGCCGGAGGTGGTCGCGATCGTCGACTGGGAGATGTGCACGATCGGCGATCCGCTGCTGGACCTGGGCTGGCTGCTGGCCACCTGGCGCCAGCCCGACGGCTCCAGCGTGTTCAGCCACGCCCTGGGCGGCCAGGACGGATTGGCCAGTACCGACGAGCTTTTCCAGCGCTACGCCGCCAACACCACCCGCGACCTGTCACACATCACCTGGTACACCGTGCTGGCCTGCTTCAAGCTGGGGATCGTGATCGAGGGGACGCTGGCCCGGGCCTGCGCGGGAAAGGCGGAGAGGGAGGTAGGCGACCAATTGCACGCCGCCACCGTGCATCTGTTCGAGCGGGCGCTGCGCCTCATCGACAACGAGGGCTGACCTACTAGCATTCGTCTCGTGCCGCCCTATCCCGAGGAACCGGATTACTACTCCGAGCCCACCGCGGCCGCGCGGTACGGCGGCGGCTATTACGACGCCGCGCCGGAGCCGCCCGAGCCCCCGACGCCCTGGTACCGCCGCCCGGCGGCGCTGGTCGCAGCAGGCGCCATAGGGGCGCTCCTGCTCGGCGCGGTCGTCTTCGCGGCGGTCAAGCTCGCGAGCAATTCGTCGGCGCCCAGCCCGGCAACCACGACGACGCCGGCGCCGTCCACCACCGCGCCGGTGACCACCACGACGACGGAGCCACCCCGGCACCACGGCGGCGGCGGTGGCGGCCCGACCGAGACGGTCACCGAGACCGTCCCGCCACCGAGCACCGACACTCCCACGACGACCGTCTCGCCCAGCACGGTCACCGTGACGCCGAGCACCGAGACCAGCACCGTCACCCAAACGGTGACCGAGCCGCCCCGTCGGGGGCCATTCGGCGGACCGTTCGGCGGACGCTAGCGGTCGGCGCGGGTGTGCCCGGGTTCCGTCAAACCCGAGGGCACAACATAATTCGGCCGCTTACAACAAGGTGCAAGTGGTGACACCTGCTGCGCTTGTACTGCAACCGCATGCAGACGTCAGCAGGGCGCTGGAGGCGATTACCAGGGCGGCGAGGATTTTGGTG
Source organism: Mycobacterium sp. 5-140-3-2 (assembly GCF_035666375.1). NCBI lineage: Bacteria > Bacillati > Actinomycetota > Actinomycetes > Mycobacteriales > Mycobacteriaceae > Mycobacterium > Mycobacterium sp. 5-140-3-2. The sequence goes on along the minus strand of NZ_CP142025.1, from coordinate 263,462 downwards.
ACACGGGACATGACTCAACTCCGATGTTCGCACGGAACTGAACTGAGGCCCGAGGCCGATGATATTACGCGCAGACCGCGCTGCCTGTGACACGTTTGACGCACGAAAAATGGCTGAGCGCGCCCGAAGGGATTCGAACCCCTAACCTTCTGATCCGTAGTCAGATGCTCTATCCGTTGAGCTACGGGCGCCTGTTCTTCAGTTGTCGTTCCGTGTTCCGTTCAGGACCCAGCGGAGGCGAGAGGATTTGAACCTCCGGTCCCCTTTGAGGGGGACAACTCATTAGCAGTGAGCCCCATTCGGCCGCTCTGGCACGCCTCCCTTTTGGACTTTCTGAGGGTACCGACCCCTTTCCGGTCTCGCGGAACCGGCCATACTGTACACAGTTGAGACATAAACTGTCGAAGTGACCGCCCGTCTACGCTCCGAACTGGCCGGACTGCCAGTGTATGTGCCCGGCAAGAACGTGCCGGGCTCGATCAAGCTGGCCAGCAACGAGACCGTTTACGGCCCGCTACCCAGCGTGCACGCGGCGATCGAGCGGGCCATCGCCGTCGTCAACCGCTACCCGGACAACGCCAGCGTGGACCTCAAGGCGGCGCTGGCCATGCACCTGGGTTCCGACGTCGCCCCCGAGCACATCGCGGTCGGCAGCGGTTCGGTCACCTTGTGCCAGCAGCTCGTTCAGATCACCGCCGCGGCCGGCGACGAGGTGATGATCGGCTGGCGCAGCTTCGAGTGCTACCTGCCCATCATTCAGGTGTCCGGCGCGACGACCGTGCGGGTGCCGCTGACCGATCACACGCATGACCTCGACGCGATGCTCGCGGCGATCACCGACCGCACCCGGCTGATCTTCGTCTGCAACCCCAACAACCCGACGTCCACGGTCGTCGACCCGGACGCGCTGGCCCGATTCGTGGACGCCATTCCGTCGCACATCCTCGTCGCCCTCGACGAGGCCTATGTCGAGTACGTCCGCGACGGCATGCTGCCCAACAGCCTCGAGCTGGCCCTCACCCGCAGCAATGTCGTTGTGCTGCGGACCTTTTCGAAGGCGTACGGGTTGGCGGGCCTGCGGGTCGGCTATGCGGTCGCCCACCCCGACCTGATCACCGCCCTGGACAAGGTCGTCATGCCGTTTGCGGTGACGAACGTCGCGCAGGCGGCCGCCATCGCGTCGCTGGACGCCTCGGCCGAGTTGATGGCCCGCACCGACGCACTGGTCGGCGAGCGCACCCGCGTGAGTGACGCCCTGCGCGACGCCGGGTTCGAGCTGCCGCCGTCGCAGTCGAACTTCGTCTGGCTACCACTGGGGTCGCGCACCATGGACTTCACCGAGCAGGCCGCCGAAGCGCACCTGGTGGTGCGGCCGTTCGCGGACGAAGGCGTTCGTGTCACCATTGGTGCTCCGGACGAAAATGACGCTCTGCTGCGTTTCGCCCGCGATTGGATAGCCCGCACCGAATCCTGAGGAGAGCCGTGGACCTCGCCCGAAAGAAGTTCACCGAATTCAAAGAGCGCAGCGGCGACATCGCGGATTCCGAGCTCGACGAATTCTGGGCCGAGCTTTCGCCCGCGACCCTCGACGGGATGCTCGGCGAGTGGAAGGGCGGCGAGTTCCAGACCGGCCACAAGATGAACGGCCAACTGGAAAAAGCCGGGTGGTACGGCAAGACCTTCAAATCCGTCAGCGACGTGCAGCCGCTCGTCTGCCTGGACGCCGACGGCAACAAGTTCTCGAACGTGGAAATGGGCAAGGGCGAGGCCAGCCTGTGGCTGGAGGACTTCCGCGGGGAGGTCACCGCCACCATGGTCTACGACGGCCAGCCGGTGCACGATCACTTCAAGAAGATCGACGACAACGCCGTGATGGGGATCATGAACGGCAAGGGCGTTCGGGACAACGGCAAGTACTACTACTTCTACCTCGAGCGCGTCTAGCGTCTCGACCTGCGAGCCGTCCAGTGTGAACTGGCGGCTTTGATTGTGCGTCCACGCCGACGACCAGCCGCGCGGACCCGACGCGGCTTCACACCCAAAGCCCAGGCTTCACACTCGACGGGCGAGAGCCGAAGGGCGGGCTACCGCGCCGGGTTGCGGCCGGTGAACGCGACCAACTGCTCGAGGGCGCCGGCGTCCGCGGGCACGTCGACTGGGTCGTCGAATCCGGCGCTGCCGCGTAGCTCCGGCCTGATGATGTGGCGGGCCAGGCCCAGCACGTATTCGGACAGCGGCTCGGGGGCGTCGACCTCGCGCTTCGTCGCGGCCGCGTAATCCCAGGCGTGCACCAGGAATTCGATCGACAGGACGGCGCACGCGCTCTTGGCGGGCATCTCGCCCTTGCCGAACGGCACCGTCCCGCCCAGCCCGTGCCGGTGCCAGGCGTCCAGCGCCGGCCGCGCCGCGGCCACCACCTGGCGCTCCACCGAATCGCCTTCGGCGGGTTCGGGAACGTCGGCGCCCACCATGCCCCCGAGGGCTTTGATCGAATTCAGCAGGTGCCCGGTCAGTTGCGCGACGTCGAAATCCGCGCAGGGCGTCGGCCGCGACAGGTCGTCGTCGGCGATGGTGTGCAGGACCCGCTGCAGCACCCCCAGGGTGTCCTCGGCGCTGTGCAGCTCGTCGGTCGGCGGTGAATGCGGGCCGGGTCGCAAGTCAGGAGCCATATTCGCCACGCTACGGTCTCGATATGGCGCAAGCATACGAATCCGTCACCGTGGAGAAGAAAGACCACGTCGCGCAGGTGACGCTGATCGGGCCCGGCAAGGGCAATGCGATGGGGCCCGCCTTCTGGTCCGAGCTGCCCGAGCTGTTTCCGGAGCTGGACGCCGACCCCGAGGTGCGGGCCATCGTGCTCACCGGTTCGGGCCGCAACTTCAGCTACGGCCTGGACCTCGCCGCGATGGGCGGGACGCTGTCGGGGGTGCTGGGTGAGGGCGCCTCGGCGCGGCCGCGGGCCGAGTTTCACCGAACGGTGCTGCGCATGCAGGGCGCGATCAACGCGGTCGCCGACTGCCGCACCCCCACCATCGCCGCGGTGCACGGCTGGTGCATCGGCGGCGGCGTCGACCTGATCTCGGCGGTGGACATCCGCTACGCCAGCGCCGACGCCAAGTTCTCGGTGCGCGAGGTCAAACTCGCCATCGTCGCCGACGTCGGCAGCCTGGCCCGCCTCCCGCTGATCCTCAACGACGGGCACCTGCGTGAGCTGGCGCTCACCGGCAAGGACATCGACGCGGCCCGCGCCGAGAAGATCGGGCTGGTCAACGACGTGTACGCCGACGCCGAGGCCACGCTGGCCGCGGCCCACGCCACCGCCGCGGAGATCGCCGCCAATCCCCCGCTGACCGTCCACGGCGTCAAGGACGTCCTCGACCAGCAGCGCATCGCGGCGGTCTCCGAAAGCCTGCGGTACGTGGCGGCCTGGAACGCGGCGTTCCTGCCGTCCAAGGACCTGACCGAGGGCATCACGGCGACCTTCGAGAAGCGCCCACCGCAGTTCACCGGGGAGTAGTCCGGCGGCACGTACCCTCGCTGAGGTGACTCCTGACGGCAAGATCCGCGTCCCGGCCGACCTGGACGCGGTGACGACGATCGGTGCGGAAGACCACTCCGAAATCGACAGCGCCGCCATCGACCGGATCTGGCAGGCGGCGCGGCATTGGTACCGGGCCGGGTTCCAACCGGCGATCCAGTTGTGCCTGCGGCAGCACGGGCGCGTGGTGCTCAACCGCGCGATCGGCCACGGCTGGGGCAACGCCCCGAGCGACCCACCGGACGCCGAGCGGATCCCCGTCACGCCCGATACCCCGTTTTGCGTGTACTCGGCGGCCAAGGGGATGGCGGCGACCGTGGTACACATGCTCGCCGAGCGCGGCGTCTTCTCACTCGACGACCGGGTCTGCGACTACATCCCCACCTTCACCAGCCACGGCAAGCACCGGATCACCATCCGGCACGTGATGACGCACAGCGCCGGGCTGCCGTTCCCGACCGGCCCGCGGCCGGACGTCACGCGCGCCGACGACCACGAGTACGCGCAACGCAAGCTCGGCGAATTGCGGCCCCTGTACCGTCCCGGGCTGTTCCACATGTACCACGCGCTGACCTGGGGTCCGCTGGTGCGCGAGATCGTGTATGCGGCCACCGGCAAGGAAATTCGCGAAATCCTGGGCACCGAGATCCTCGACCCGCTCGGCTTCCGCTGGACCAACTTCGGCGTCGCCGAGAAGGACGTGGCGCTGGTGGCGCCGAGCCACGCCACCGGGCGGACGCTACCGCCGGTGGTCGCCCAGATCTTCCGCAAGGCGATCGGCGGAACCGTGCACGAGATCATTCCGTACACGAACTCCAAGTTGTTCTTGACCACCATCATCCCGTCGTCCAACACGGTGTCGAACGCACAGGAGATGTCGCGGTTCGCCGAGATCTGGCGTCGCGGAGGCGAACTCGACGGTGTGCGGGTCATCAGACCGGAGACCATGTATGGCGCGATAGCCGAATGCCGAAGGCTGCGACCGGATTTCGCGGTCGGGCTACAACCGGCCCGCTGGGGCACCGGCTACATCCTCGGCACCAACCGGTGGGGACCCTTCGGGCGCAACGCGCCGCACGCCTTCGGGAACCTCGGCCTGGTCAACATCGCGATCTGGGCCGACCCCGCGCGCGGGCTGGCGGCCGGCGTGGTGAGCAGCGGCAAACCCGGGCGGGATCCCGAAGCCCGCCGGTACACGGCCCTGATGGACACGATCGCCGCCGAAATCCCCACCGGTTAACGGCCACGGCAGTGGGAACCCTGCCGGCATGGCTACCTATCGAGTGCTCAATCCGAAAGGCGAGGTCGTCGCGACGAAAGACATCGACAGCGCCGACGACGCACACGCATGGTTCGTCGACAACAAGGCCGACAACAGCGAGCTCGGCTGGCGCATGGAAGTCGAGCACGACGGCGACTGGCATTTCTTCGACGACAGCGAGGGCGATCGAAGCTGACGGTGTTTGTGCTCCGGCTCGCGGGGCAACCAACAAGGCATGGACTCGCAACGCTTCCGCAAGCTGCTGGACGCACCGGGGCCGTTCGTTTCGGTGTATTTCGACGACTCGCACGACACCCATGACGCCGAGGCTCAACTCGAGCTCAAGTGGCGGGCGATCAAAGAAGACCTCGAACGCGCACACGCCGACGCCGCGGTGATCGCCGCGATCGAGGACGCGGCCATGAACCTGCGTCCCCCGATCGGCCGAAGTGGACGGGCGGTGATCGCCAGCGCCGACGGTGTGGTGATCAACGAGCACCTGGCCCGCGGCCCCGCCGCGAGCGTGGTCCGGGTGTCCGAATTGCCTTACCTGGTACCGATTCTGGAGCAGAGCTTCGATCACCCGGACTATGTCCTGGTGGTCGTCGACCACAGCGGCGCCGACATCACGACCCACCTCGGCGGGACGCTGCGCACCGAGACGGTCGACGGCGGCGGCTACCCCGTGCACAAGGCCGCGGGGGCCGAGACCGCCGGATACGGCGACCCCCAGCTGCGCACCGACGAGGCCGCCCGCAAGAACGTGCGGGCGGTCGCCGATCGCGTCGCCGAACTCGCCGACGATAAGGCGATCGAGGTGATCTTCGTGGTCGGTGAGGTGCGGTCGCGCTCCGACCTGCTGGCCGCGCTGCCGGAACGACTGCACGACCGCGCGGTGGCCCTCGAGGTCGGGGCGCGGCACAGCGGGCATGACTTCGGCGAGATCGAGCAGGCCATCGAGGACGAGTTCGTCAAACGCCAGCTGCGCACGATCGACGATGCGGCACAACGGTTTACCGCCGAGATCGGGCGGCAGTCCGGGCTGGCGGCCGAGGGGCTCGGTCCGGTGTGCTCGGCGCTGCGCCAGGGCGCGGTGGAGACGTTGATCATCGGTGACATCGGCGACGCCACCGTGGTGGCCGACGAGAACCTGACGACCGTCGCCCCCGATGAGAACGTGTTGTCCGAGCAGGGCGCCGCTCCCGCCAAGGCGCTGCGGGCCGACGAGGCGTTGCCGGTATCGGCGATTTCGGTCGGCGCGGCCCTGGTGCGCACCGACGAGCGGATCTCGCCGGCCGACGGGATCGGTGCGGTGCTGCGCTACGCGCCGACGCTGCACCAGAGCGTCGAGTAACTTCAGGGCGGTGGCGGAGGGATTTGAACCCCCGGACGGTTTTAGCCGTCTCTCGCTTTCAAGGCGAGTGCATTAGGCCGCTCTGCCACGCCACCACGGACAAGGGTAACGGGGGCCGGTAGCGTGGCCGCCATGCGAGCCATCGTCGCCGAATCCTCCGATCAACTGTCCTGGCAAGAAGTGGCCGACGTGTCCGCTCGGCCCGGCGAGGTCGTGGTCAAGGTGGCCGCCGCCGGTGTGAATCGCGCCGACGTGCTGCAGGCCGCCGGTAAGTACCCGCCGCCGCCCGGCGCGAGCGAGATCATCGGCATGGAGGTGTCCGGTGTCATCACCGAAGTCGGCGACGGTGTCACGGAATGGTCTGCGGGCCAAGAGGTTTGCGCGTTGCTGGCGGGCGGGGGGTACGCCGAGTACGTCGCCGTTCCCGCCGGCCAGGTGCTGCCGATTCCGTCCGGTGTGGATCTCGTCGACGCGGCCGGGCTGCCGGAGGTGGCCTGCACGGTGTGGTCGAACGTGGTGCTCATCGCGGGCCTGAGCCGGGGCCAGCTTCTGCTCGCGCACGGCGGGGCCAGCGGCATCGGCAGCCACGCGATCCAGATCGCGCGGGCGCTCGGGGCCCGGGTGGCGGTCACCGCCGGCTCGGCGGAGAAGCTCGACTTCTGCCGCGAGCTGGGCGCCGACATCACCATCAACTACCACGACGAAGACTTCGTCGCGCGGCTACAGGAGTCCGGCGGCGCCGACGTGATCCTCGACATCATGGGCGCGGCCTACCTGGATCGCAACATCGACGCCCTGGCCAGCGACGGGCAGCTCGTCATCATCGGCATGCAGGGCGGCGTCAAGGGCGAGCTCAACATCGGCAAACTGCTCGCCAAGCGGGCGCGGGTCATCGGCACCACGCTGCGGGGCCGTCCGGCCACCGGGGCGAACAGCAAAAGCGACATCGTGCAGGCGGTGACGGCCTCGGTGTGGCCCATGGTGGCCGACGGCCGGGTGCGGCCGATCATCGGCGCCCGCTTGCCCATTCAGCAGGCCGGCGACGCGCACCAGCGACTGGTGGACGGCAAGGTGACCGGGAAGATCGTCCTGACGGTCTAGCCCAGGGAGGCCAGCGCGCGCACCAACTGGTCGACCTCGGCCGTCGTCGAATAGTGCGCCAGCCCGACGGTGACCGCGCCGCCGATGTCGTTGACGCCCAGCACGTCGAGCGCGCGGGAGCTTTCGTTGGTGACGGCCAGAATCCCGTTGTCCGCCAACCGTTGCACCACCCGTTCGGCGGGCACGCCGTTCAAAACGAAGCTGACCACCGGGATCCGCACCTCCGGGCGGCCGATGACCATCACCAACGGCAACGAGCGCAACGACACCATCAGGTAGTCATAGATCCGATTCAGGTACGAGGTGGCGGACTGCATCGACACCGCCAGGCGTTCGCGCCGGGTGCCGCGGGCGGATTCGTCGAGCGACGCCAGGTACTCGATGCTGGCGACCACCCCGGCCAGCAGCCCGAACTGGTGCGCACCGATCTCCAGGCGCGCCGCGCCGGTGGCCTTGGGGTCGGCCGAGATGGAGTGGAACGAGTTGAGTAGCACCGGATCGCGGAACACGATCGCGCCGATCGGCGGGCCGCCCCACGCGGCGGCGTTCACCGCCACCACGTCGGCGTCGGTTTCCCTCATGTCGAGCAGCCGGTAGGGCGCCGCGGCGGAATGGTCGACCACCACCAGGCCGCCGACGTCGTGCACCAGCTTGGTCATCGCCCGCAGGTCGGTGACCGTGCCCATCGTCGCGGACGCCGAGGCGACGGCGACCAGCCGAGTCGACTTCCCGATCAGGCCCTCCCACTGCCACGTCGGCAGCTCGCCCGTCTCGATGTCGATCTCGGCCCACTTGACCTTGGCCCCGTACCGGTGCGCCGCCCGCAGCCACGGGGCGATGTTGGCTTCCTCGTCCAGGCGGCTGACGATGACCTCGTAGCCCAGGCCGGCGCGCGACGACGACGCCTCGGCCAGCGCGGACAGCAGGATCGCGCGATCGGCGCCCAGCACGACGCCGGCGGGTTCGACGTTGAACAGATCGGCCACGGCCGCCCGGGCCGCCTCCAAGATGGCGGCGCTGCGCTGCGCCGAGGGGTGCGCCCCCACGGTGGTGGGCGCAGACCTGCGGAAAGCCGTCGACACCGTCGTCGCGACGGAGTCGGGAATCAGCATCCCGGCGGGAGCGTCGAAGTGCACCCACCCGTCACCCAGCGACGGATGCAGTCCGCGCACCCGGGCGACGTCGTATGCCATGTGGGCCACCTTAAAGCTTTCGCGTTTTTGCGAAACTGCGACGGTAGCGGGTGCCTTGAAAGGGTCCAAGCCGTTCCGGCCAGTCGGTGGCCTCCCGAGCCAGGGCACCCGGCCAGCCATACTAGTCGAGTGGGGCTCTGGTTCGGAACGCTCATTGCATTGTTTTTGCTGATAGCGCCCGGGGCGATCATCGCACGTATCAGTCAGTTGTCTTGGCCGGTCGCTGTTGCGGTGGGCCCGGCGCTGACCTACGGCGTGGTTGCGCTCGCCATTATTCCGTTTGGTGCCATCGGAATACCGTGGAACGGCTGGACCGCGCTGGCCGCGTTGGTCGTCATGTGCCTGGTGATGACCGGTTTCCAGCTGCTGCTCGGCCGCTACCGCGACCGCGACGCCGAGACCCGCAGGGTCGGCCGCTGGCCGGCGATCACGGTGGCGGCCGGGGTGGCGCTGGGGGCCCTGCTCATCATGTGGGCCGCCTACCGCGGCCTGGACGGTCATTGGCAGACCATCCCGAGCACCTGGGATGCGGTGTGGCACGCCAACGAGGTGCGGTTCATCCTCGACACCGGCCAGGCGTCCTCCACCCACATGGGCGAGCTGCGCAACGTCGAGACGCACCACACGCTGTATTACCCGTCGGTGTTCCACGCGCTGACCGCGGTGTTCTGCCAGCTGACCGGGGCGGCGCCGACCACGGGCTACACGTTGAGCTCGGTCGCAGCATCGGTGTGGCTGTTTCCGACCGGCGCGGCGATGCTCACCTGGCGGGTGCTGCGCCCGACCTGGGACGAATGGCGCAGCGCGGGGGCCGCGGCGACCGCAGCCACGCTGGCCGCGTCGTTCACGGCGGTCCCCTATGTCGAGTTCGCCGTCGCCGCGATGCCCAACCTGGCCGCCTACGGCGCCGCGGTGCCGGCGTTCGTGCTGATCACCTCCACGTTGCGGCACCGCGACCGCATCCCCGCGGCCGTGCTGGCGCTGGTGGGTGTCATGTCGGTGCACATCACCGGCGGTGTGATCGTGCTGCTGTTGCTGCTGGCCTGGTGGCTCCTGGATGCGCTGTGGCGTCCCGTGCGCGGCAGGCTGGCCGATGTGGCGGCCCTGGCGTGCGTCGCGGTGGTGTCGGGGTTGATCCTGTTGCCGCAGTTCATCAGCGTGCAGGAACAGGAAGACATCATCGCCGGGCACTCGTTCCTCACCTACCTCAGCAAGAAGCGGGGGCTGTTCGACGCCGTCTTCCAGCACTCCCGCCACCTCAACGACTTCCCGGTCCAATACGGGCTGATCGCGCTGGCCGCCATCGGCGGTGTCATCCTGCTGGTCAAGCGGATCTGGTGGCCGCTGGCCCTGTGGCTGCTGCTGATCGTGGTGAACGTCGACGCAGGAAATCCGATCGGTGGCCCCGTCGGCGCGGTGGCCGGGATGTTCGGCGAGTTCTTCTACAAGGATCCGCGCCGGATCGCGGCCGCCACCACCCTGCTGCTGGAGCCGATGGCCGGCATCGCGTTGTTCGCGATCGTGATCGGCGTCGTGGCCGGGGCCCGACGGCTGTCGGACCGGTTCAAACCGCTGCCCGCCCCGGTCTGGGTGTCGGTCACCGCGGTGCTGCTGGTGGCGACCACGGTGCTCAGCGCGCGCCACTACCTCTATCGGCACCTGTGGTTGTTCGGCGACAAATACGACTCGGTGATGATCGACCAACGCGATCTGATGGCCATGGCGTATCTGGCCAAGCTCCCCGGGGCCCGCGAGACCCTGATCGGCAACGCCAACACCGACGGTACCGCGTGGATGTACGCCGTCGCCGATCTGCACCCGCTCTGGACGCACTACGACTACCCGCAACAGATGGGGCCCGGTCCCAACCGCTACATCTTCTGGACCTCGGCGCGGCGGGGCGATTCCGATCCGAGGGTCCTCGAAGCGATCAAGGCGCTAAATATCCGGTACATCTACACGAGTGCGCCGACTGTCCGGGGGTTCGCCGTACCCGACGGACTAGTGTCATTGGATAAGTCGAAGTCGTGGGCGTTGATCTACGACAATGGCGGCGCCCGAATTTATGAATGGCGACCAAGCGGCACGACGCCACACCCATAGTCCACGAAGGATGGTGAAGTTTTGAGTACCCGCAACGATGACGACGACGTCGAAATCATCGGCGGCGTCGACCCGCGGATGATGGCGATCACCGACGATGACTCCGACGAGCGCTCCCTGACCGATCTGGTCGAGCAGCCGGCAAAGGTGATGCGGATCGGGACCATGATCAAGCAACTGCTCGAGGAAGTGCGCGCAGCGCCGCTGGATGACGCCAGCCGCAACCGGCTGCGTGAGATCCACGCCACCAGCATCCGGGAACTGGAAGAGGGCCTGGCGCCGGAACTGCGTGAGGAACTCGACCGCCTCACCCTGCCCTTCAACGAGGACGCCGCGCCGTCGGACGCCGAATTGCGCATCGCCCAAGCGCAGTTGGTGGGCTGGCTGGAGGGGCTGTTCCACGGCATCCAGACCGCGCTGTTCGCCCAGCAGATGGCCGCCCGCGCCCAGCTGGAAAAGATGCGCCAGGGCGCGCTCCCCCCGGGCGTCGGCAAGGCGGGCGGCGCGCCCGGGCACGGCCAGTACCTGTAAGCGACCTCGAGTAGTTCACGGTGTCGGGTCCTCACATCAAGACGCACAACGCGTGGGTCGAATTTCCCATCTTCGACGCCAAGTCGCGTTCGTTGAAGAAGGCCTTCTTGGGCAAGGCGGGCGGCACGATCGGACGCAACAACTCCAACGTGGTCGTCGTCGAAGCGTTGCGGGACATCACCATGTCCCTCGAGCTGGGCGACCGGGTCGGCCTGGTCGGCCACAATGGAGCGGGGAAATCGACTCTGCTGCGCCTACTTTCGGGCATCTATGAGCCCACCCGGGGCTGGGCGCAGGTCACCGGGCGGGTAGCGCCGATCTTCGATCTCGGCGTCGGGATGGACCCCGAGATCTCCGGCTACGAGAACATCATCATCCGCGGCCTGTTCCTCGGGCAGACCCGAAAGCAGATGCAGTCCAAGGTCGACGAGATCGCCGAGTTCACCGAGCTGGGTGACTACCTGTCGATGCCGCTGCGCACGTATTCCACCGGCATGCGGGTCCGGCTGGCGATGGGCGTGGTCACCAGCATCGATCCCGAGATCCTGTTGCTCGACGAGGGATTGGGCGCGGTGGACGCCGACTTCATGAAGAAGGCGCAGTCGCGGTTGCAGGGGCTGGTGGAGCGGTCCGGAATCCTGGTGTTCGCCAGCCACTCCAACGAATTCCTGGCCCGGCTGTGCAAGACGGCGATGTGGATCGACCACGGTGTGATCCGCATGACCGGCGGCATCGAGGACGTCGTGCGGGCGTACGAGGGGGAGGATGCGGCCCGGCACGTGCGCGAGGTGCTGGCCGAGACGGCCGGACAGCCATGAGCGACACCGTCGTCGCCGTCGTCGTCACCCACCGGCGCCCCGACGAGCTGGCCAAGTCCCTCGATGTGCTGAGCACGCAAACGCGGCTGCCCGACCACCTCATCGTCGTGGACAACGATTTCTCCGGTGACGGCCGTGTCCGCGAACTGGTTGCGGGAAAACCCATTCCGACGACCTATCTGGGATCGCGACGCAACCTCGGCGGAGCCGGCGGTTTCGCGTTGGGCATGCTGCACGCGTTGGCCCTGGGCGCCGATTGGGTGTGGCTGGCCGACGACGACGGGCGCCCGCAGGATTCGCATGTCCTTGCCACCCTGCTGGCGTGCGCGGACAAGCACGGCCTGGCCGAGGTGTCACCCATGGTGTGCAACATGGACGATGCCGAGCGGTTGGCGTTTCCGTTGCGCCGCGGCCTGGTATGGCGCAGGCGCGCAAGCGAATTGCGCACCGAAACTGGGCAGGACCTGTTGCGCGGCATCGCGTCGTTGTTCAACGGCGCGCTGTTCCGGGCGGCCACGCTGGAATCGGTCGGTGTCCCGGATCTGCGGCTGTTCATCCGGGGCGACGAGGTCGAAATACACCGGCGGCTGGTGCGTTCCGGCCTGCCGTTCGGAACCTGCCTGGACGCGGTCTACCTGCACCCGTGCGGATCCGACGAGTTCCGCCCGATTCTCGGCGGCCGGATGCACACCCAATATCCCGACAACCCCACCAAGCGGTTCTTCACCTACCGCAACCGCGGCTACCTGCAGTCACAGCCGGGGCTGCGCAAGCTGGTGGTTCAGGAATGGGTCCGGTTCGGCTGGTTCTTTCTGGTGACCCGTCGCGACCCCCGTGGCCTGGCCGAGTGGATCCGGTTGCGGCGCTTGGGGCGTCGTGAACAGTTCGGGCGGCCTAGTGGGGATCGCGAGCGCGGCGGAGCCGGGCGAAGCGGGTCGCCACCATCCAGACCGGGAGGAGCCCGATGACGTTCCTTGACGCGGCGGCGCAGTCGCGGACATTCACCCGGGCCCGCCGCGACCTGGTCGACGGTTTCCGTCGTCACGAGCTCTGGCTGCATCTGGGCTGGCAGGACATCAAGCAGCGTTACCGGCGCTCGGTGCTGGGGCCGTTCTGGATCACCATCGCGACGGGCACCACCGCCGTGGCCATGGGTGGCCTGTACTCCAAGCTGTTTCACCTCGAGCTGTCCGTGCATCTGCCGTACGTGACGCTGGGCCTGATCATCTGGAACCTGATCAACGCCGCCATCCTGGAGGGCGCCGACGTGTTCGTCGCCAACGAGGGGTTGATCAAGCAGCTGCCCACCCCGCTGAGCGTGCATGTCTACCGACTGGTGTGGCGGCAGGTCATCCTGTTCGCGCACAACATCGTCATCTACGCGGTGATCGCGATGATCTATCCCAAGCCATGGTCGTGGGCCGACCTCGCGGTGCTCCCGGCGCTGGCGCTGATCGTGCTCAATTGCATTTGGGTGTCACTGTGTTTCGGCATCCTCGCGACCCGCTACCGCGACATCGGTCCGCTGCTGTTCTCCGTCGTGCAGTTGCTGTTCTTCATGACGCCGATCATCTGGAACGACGACACCTTGCGCCAGCAGGGCGCCGGGCGGTGGTCCCGCATCGTCGAACTCAACCCGCTGCTGCACTACCTCGACATCGTTCGCGCGCCGCTACTCGGGGCGCACCAGGAGCTGCGGCACTGGGCCGTGGTGCTGGTGTTGACGGCCGTCGGTTGGGTGTTCGCGGCCTTCGCGATGCGCCAGTACCGCGCCCGGGTGCCCTACTGGGTTTAGCGTTTCCCTGACTTGTCACAGGGCGGCGCTATCATCGAACGTATGTTCGAAGCAGTGCCGCGTGACCTGGCGTTTCAGGGCGTCGACGACGCCGGTGTGCTGGACCGCGTCACCGCGGCGGCCCGGGCGCAGAACGCGCACTGCGCGCGCGAGTTGGCGGCGATCGGCGAGCTGTATGCGCGTCGGGCGCCGGACGACGACGCCGACCGTTTCAATTGGGCGGTCGACGGACACGAGAACGTGGTCGCCGAGGTGGCGGCCGCGCTGGGCATCAGTCGGGGCCGCGCGTCCGGGCGCTTGCACTATGCGATCGCGTTGCGCGAGCGGCTGCCCCGGGTCGCTGAGGTCTTCGCCCAGGGCCACATCGATTTCCGGTTGATGGCGGCGGTGGTGTACCGCACCGAGCTGATCGAGGACCCCGAGTTGATCGCCCGGCTAGACGCCGCGGTCGCCCGGCACGCGCCGAAATGGATGCGGCTGTCGGGGCCGAAAATGGCCGAGCGCATTGACATGTGGGTGGCGCGCATCGATCCCGCAGGGGTGCGCGTGCCGGGGATGCGCAGTCAAGATCGCCGTGTCGAGATCGGGCCCATCAGCCCGGGGCTGGCCGAGATCTCGGCGAGGGTGCGTCCCACCGATGCCGCCGCGGTGGACCGCGCGCTCGACGCGTTGGCCGATTCGGTGTGCCGGAACGATTCCCGCACCAAGGCCCAGCGTCGCGCCGATGCGATGGGCGCGATGGCCGCCGGGCAGACGGTCTTGCGCTGCGACTGTGGCTGCCCGGATTGCCCTGCGGCGCAGCGGCCCCCGGGAACCAATGTCGTGGTCCATGTGCTGGCCGAGCCGGCCGCGGTCGGCGGCGAGGCGCGCGCGCCGGCGCTGCTGCCGGGGTTCGGTCCGTTGCCGACGGGCTCGCTGCGCGAGTTGGCTGGTGTCGCGAAGACCAAGCCGCTCTCGCCGCCGCCGGACCGGGCGGAGCCCGGGTACCGGCCGTCGACCGCGCTGGCCGAATTCGTCCGCTTCCGCGACCTGACATGCCGATTCCCCGGCTGCGACGCCCCGGCCGACGTCTGCGACATCGACCACACGGTGCCGTTTCCGCTCGGCCCCACCCATCCGTCCAACCTCAAGCTGCTCTGCCGCCACCATCACCTGCTCAAGACGTTCTATACGGGCCCCGACGGCTGGCGGGATCGCCAGCTGCCCGACGGCACCGTGGTGTGGACGTCGCCGACGGGACATACGTACATCACCAAACCTGGTGGCAGCCTGTACTTTCCGGCGCTGGCGGTCCCGACCGGGACGCTGTCACTGCCGGCCGTCGCGCCCGCACCCTCGCAGAACCGGGGGGTCATGATGCCCGTCCGGCAGCGAACCCGCGCCGAGGATCGCGCCGCCCGGGTCCGCTGGGAGCGCGGCATCAACGAGGCCCGCTTCAGCGCCGAGGCGGCGCGTCACGCCGAGCGGTCGGCGCCCCACAACAACGACCCGCCGCCCTTCTGATGTCCGGTTCTCCCGCAGATGGTGGCGGGTCGCTCATCGTGGTGTCACACTGGTACGCCACCTGAGCACACCGGGCGAAAGGTCCACGGACGTGAGCAAGAAAGCCCCATCGGCAGCGGACGCCGCGCGGAACAACCTCGAAGCCGAGCTGGACCGGCTGCGGCAGCGGCGCGACCGCCTCGAGGCCGAAGTCAAGAACGACCGCGGGATGGTGGGCGATCACGGCGACGCGGCCGAGGCGATCCAGCGCGCCGACGAACTCGTGGTGCTTTCCGACCGGATCAACGAACTGGACCGGCGTCTGCGGGCCGGGCCGCCGGACTCCGACTCCTCGGCGACGCTGCCCGGCGGCACCGAGGTGACACTGCGGTTCGCCGACGGCGAAGTGGTCACCATGCACGTGATCTCGATCGTCGAGGAGACGCCCGTCGGCCGGGAGGCCGAGACGCTGACCGCGCGCAGCCCGCTGGCCCAGGCCCTGGCCGGGCGCAAGCCGGGCGACACGGTGACGTACTCGACGCCCCAGGGCGAGAACCAGGTCGAGTTGATCGCGGTCAAACTGCCCCGCTGACGCTGCCCGCCGGTGCCCGGCGGTCCCGTTAGACTCCCCCAATGCTTCCCCCCGAGTCCCCGGCCGCGCCGGCGCGCCTGAGTCTGACGACACAGGTCACGCGCTTCGTCGTCACCGGCGGCCTGGCGGGGATCGTGGACTTCGGGCTCTACGTGCTGCTGTTCAAAGCGGCGCACGTACAGGTCGACGTGGCCAAGTCCATCAGCTTCATCGTCGGCACCATCACCGCCTACCTGATCAACCGCCGGTGGACCTTCCAGGCGCCCCCCAGCACCGCCCGGTTCGTCGCGGTCATGGTCCTCTACGCCATCACCTTCGCCGTGCAGGTCGGGCTGAACCACCTGTGCCTGGCGTTTCTGCACTACCAAGCGTGGGCGATCCCTGTCGCGTTCGTGATCGCGCAGGGCACCGCGACGGTGATCAACTTCGTCGTGCAGCGGGCCGTGATCTTCCGCATCCACTGAGCCGCCTCCGGCCCAGCCCGGATCGCCCGCCTCCTCAGCGGGGCGCCTGCGTCCCGCATCGCCGCCGGAGCAGGCGGTACCCTCTTTGACGATGTCGAGCACCGATCCCGTGACCAAGCCCACCCGGCTGATGGGCTTTGGGCGCACCGCACCGTCGGTGGCCCAGGTGCTGTCCACCCGTGATCCGGAGGTGATCGCCAAGGCGGTGGCCCGGGCGGCCGGCTCGGGCGGCCGGGGCGTGATCGCCCGCGGGCTGGGCCGCTCCTACGGCGACAACGCGCAAAACGGCGGCGGCCTGGTGATCGACATGACCGCGCTCAACCGCATTCACTCGATCAGCGCCGACACCCGGCTGGTCGATGTCGACGCCGGGGTCAGCCTGGACCAATTGATGAAGGCGGCGCTGCCGTTCGGGCTCTGGGTCCCGGTGCTGCCGGGCACCCGCCAGGTCACCGTCGGCGGGGCGATCGCCTGCGACATCCACGGCAAGAACCATCACAGCGCGGGCAGCTTCGGCAACCACGTGCGGTCGATGGACCTGCTCATGGCCGACGGCTCCGTGCGCACCATCACCCCCGACGGCGACGACGCCGAGCTGTTCTGGGCCACCGTCGGGGGCAACGGCCTGACCGGGATCGTGCTGCGCGCCACCATCGCCATGACGCCCACGGAGACGGCCTATTTCATCGCCGACGGCGTGGCCACCAAGGATCTCGACGAGACGGTGGCCGTGCACCTGGACGGCAGCGAAGCCAACTACACCTACTCCAGCGCGTGGTTCGACCTGATCAGTCCGCCCCCGAAGCTCGGCCGGGCCGCGGTCAGCCGCGGCAGCCTGGCGAAGCTGGACCAATTGCCGAAGAAGCTCGCCAAGAACCCGCTGAAATTCGATGCGCCGCAGCTGCTGACGGTGCCGAACGTGTTTCCGGTGAGCGCGATGAACAAGCTGTCGTTCATGGCCATCGGCGAGACGTATTACCGGCTGGGCGGAACCTACTCGGGCAAGATCCAGAACCTGTCGCAGTTCTACCACATGCTGGATCTGGTCAGCGGCTGGAATAACGCCTACGGCCCAAGGGGTTTCGCCCAGCATCAGTTCCTGGTCCCGCCGAACGCGATGGACGAATTCAAGGACATCATCCGCTGGATCCAAACCACGGGCCACTACTCGGCGCTGAACGTGTTCAAGCTTTTCGGCCCGGGCAACCGCGCACCACTGAGTTTCCCGATGGCCGGTTGGAACGTCGCGATGGACTTCCCCAACAAGCCCGGGATCAACGAGTTCCTCAACGAACTCGACCGGCGCGCACTGGAATTCGGCGGACGGGTCTACACCGCCAAGGACTCCCGTGTCAGCGCAGAAACCTTCCACGCCATGTATCCGCGCATCGACGAATGGATCGCGGTACGCCGCAAGGTCGACCCCTTACGGGTGTTCGCCTCGGACATGGCCCGACGTTTGGAGCTGCTCTAGATGGTGCGCCAATGGTTTTAGACGCCGTGGGGAATCCGCAGACGATCCTGCTGCTCGGCGGCACCTCCGAGATCGGGCTGGCCATTTGCGAGCGCTACCTGCAGAACGCGCACGCGCGAATCGTGCTGGCCGCCATGCCCAACGACCCGGGCCGCGACGCCGCCGTGGCGCAGATGAAGGCCGCCGGTGCGCGGTCGGTGGAGCTGATCGATTTCGAGGCCACCGACCCCGACACCCACCCGAAGATGATCGATCAGGCGTTCGCCAACGGTGATGTCGATGTGGCCATCGTCGCCTTCGGCATCCTCGGTGACGCCGAGGAGCTGTGGCAAAACCAGCACAAGGCCGTGCTGGCCGCCGAAATCAACTACACCGCAGCGGTTTCGGTGGGCGTGCTGTTAGCCGAGAAGATGCGGGCGCAGGGCTTCGGCCAGATCATCGCGATGAGTTCGGCGGCCGGTGAGCGGGTGCGACGGTCCAACTTCGTCTACGGCTCCACCAAGGCGGGCCTGGACGGCTTCTACCTGGGGCTAGGAGAAGCGTTGCGCGAGTTCGGGGTTCGTGTCCTGGTGATTCGCCCCGGCCAGGTGCGTACCCGGATGAGCGCGCACGTCAAGGAAGCGCCGCTGACCGTCGACAAGGAGTACGTCGCCAACCTCGCGGTCACCGCGGCCGCAAAGGGTAAGGAATTGGTTTGGGCACCAGCAGCATTCCGTTACGTGATGATGGTGTTGCGACACGTCCCGCGTCCCATCTTCCGCAAGCTGCCAATCTGATCATGCGCAACGCGCTGGCCACCCTCGGCCAGATGGCCTTGGCGGCGCTGGTTGCGGTGGCCGTCGCGGTGGTGTCGCTGATCGCCATCTCTGGCGTGCAGTGGCCGGCCTTTCCGTCGTCCAACCAACTGCACGCGCTGACCACCGTCGGGCAGGTCGGCTGCCTGGCCGGCCTGGTCGCCACCGGATGGGTGTGGCGGCGCGGGCACCGGCTGATCGCCCAGCTGGGCGGGCTGGTGTTCGTGTCCGCGTTCACTGTCGTCACCCTGGGCATGCCGCTGGGGGCCACCAAGCTGTATCTGTTCGGCATCTCCGTCGACCAGCAGTTCCGCACCGAATACGTCACCCGGCTCGCCGACAGCCCCGCCCTGCGCGACATGACCTACCTTGGGCTGCCGCCGTTCTACCCGCCCGGCTGGTTCTGGATCGGCGGGCGCGCGGCGGCGCTGTCCGGGACGCCGGCGTGGGAGGTCTTCAAACCGTGGGCCATCACCTCGATCGCCGTCGCGGTCGCGGTCGCGCTGGTGCTGTGGTGGCGGATGGTCCGGTTCGAGTACGCGCTGATCGTCACCGCCGCGACGGCCGCGGTCACGCTGGCGTACGGCTCGCCCGAGCCCTACTCGGCAATGATCACCGTGCTGTTGCCGCCGGTGCTGGTGCTGACCTGGTCGGGGCTGCGGGCCGCGGACCGTCCGGACGCGGGCCGGCGCGCGGGCTGGGGCGCGGTGATCGGCGCAGGGATTTTCCTGGGGTGGACGGCCACCTGGTACACGCTGCTGTTCGGGTTCAGCGCGTTCGCGATCGGGCTGATGGCGCTGTGGCTGGCCGGGGTGCGGTGGCACCGGGACGGCGTGAAGGCCGCGCTCGATCCGCTGCGACGCCTGGCGGTCATCGCCGGCATCGCCGTGGTGATCGGCTGCACGACCTGGTTGCCGTTCCTGGTGCGAGCGGCGCGCAGTCCGATCAGCAACACCGGGGGCGCCGCCCACTACCTGCCGGCCGACGGGGCCGAGCTCACCTTCCCGATGCTGCAGTTCACGCTGCTCGGTGTGGTCGCCATGATCGGCACCCTGTGGCTGGTGGTGCGGGCGCGCTCCTCGGTGCGGGCCGGTGCGCTGGCCATCGGCGTGGTGGCGATCTACCTGTGGTCGCTGTTGTCGATGCTCACCACGCTGGCGCGCGTCACTCTGTTGTCGTTCCGGCTGCAGCCGACGCTGAGCGTGCTGCTGGTGGCCGCCGGGGCCTTCGGTTTCCTCGAGGCGACGCTGGCCCTCAAGCCGCGCGGCCGCGCGATCGTCCCGGTGGCCGGCGCCATCGGCCTAACCGCCGCGATCGCGTTCAGCCAGGACATCCCCGACGTGCTACGCCCCGACCTCACCATCGCCTACACCGACACCGACGGCAACGGGCAGCGCGGCGACCGGCGGCCGCCCAGCGCCGAAAAGTTCTATGCGACAATCGATCACGACATCACGCAGGTGACCGGCAAGCCGCGCGACCAGACCGTGGTGATGACGGCCGATTACAGCTTCCTGTCGTTCTACCCCTACTGGGGATTCCAGGGGCTCACCTCGCACTACGCCAACCCGCTCGCGCAATTCGACCTGCGGGCCGCGCAGATCGACAAGTGGTCCAAACTCAAGACCGCCGACGAGCTGATCCACGCCCTGGATGCCTGCCCCTGGCCACCTCCGACGGTCTTTTTGATGCGCCGCGGTGCTAACGGCAACTACACCCTGCGGCTGGCCGAGGACGTCTACCCCAACCAGCCCAACGTGCGCCGCTACACCGTCGATCTGCGCGGCGCCCTGTTCGACAGCCCGCGCTTCGACGTCCGCAGCGTCGGCCCCTTCGTGCTGGCCATCCGCAAACCGGGGGCGTAACCACCGATGAGCACCGAGACCACGCCTCAAACGGGGCCGCACACCGCGGAAGAACTAGCATCTAGCACCGTGTCAGCCACGGAAACCAATCACCGGATCGCCCGGCTGGTTGCTTCCGTCGCCGGGCTGCTCGGCGTGCTGCTGGCGATCGCCACCCCGCTGCTGCCGGTCGACCAGACCACCGCCCAGCTGAACTGGCCACAGAACGGGACCTTCGGCAGCGTCGAGGCGCCCCTGATCGGTTACGTGGCCACCGATTTGAACATCACCGTCCCGTGTCAGGCCGCCGCCGGGCTGACCGGCGGGGGTAACGCCGGCAAGACGGTGTTGCTGTCGACGGTGCCCAAGCAGGCGCCCAAGGCCGTCGACCGGGGCCTGCTGATCGTGCGGGCCAACGACGAGCTGGTGCTGGTGGTGCGCAACGTCCCGGTGGTGAGCGCGCCGCTGAGCCAGGTGCTCGGCCCGGCCTGCCAGCGGCTGACGTTCACCGCGCACGCCGACCGGGTGACCGCCGAGTTCGTCGGGCTGACCCAGGGACGCAATTCCGAGCATCCCGGCTCGCCGCTGCGGGGGGAGAAGAGCGGCTACGACTTCCGGCCGCAGATCGTCGGCGTCTTCACCGATCTCAGCGGGCCGACGCCGCCCGGGCTGAGCTTCGCGGCGACCGTCGACACCCGCTACAGCAGCAGCCCCACCCCGCTGAAGATGGCGGCGATGATCCTGGGGCTGGTGCTGACCGCCGCCTCCCTGGTCGCGCTGCACCGGCTCGACACCGCCGACGGAACCCGGCACCGCCGCTTCCTGCCGGCGCGGTGGTGGTCCATCGGCGCGCTGGACGCCCTGGTGATCGCGGTGCTGGTGTGGTGGCATTTCGTCGGCGCCAACACCTCCGACGACGGCTACATCCTGACCATGGCCCGGGTGTCCGAGCACGCCGGCTACATGGCCAACTACTACCGCTGGTTCGGCACGCCCGAGGCACCGTTCGGCTGGTACTACGACCTGCTGGCGCTGTGGGCCCACGTGAGCACCACCAGCATCTGGATGCGGTTGCCGACCCTGGTGATGGCGCTGACGTGCTGGTGGGTGATCAGCCGGGAGGTCATGCCCCGCCTGGGCCATGCGGTCAAGCAGAACCGCGCGGCGGCCTGGACCGCGGCGGGCACGTTCCTGGCGGTCTGGCTCCCGCTCGACAACGGGCTGCGCCCCGAGCCGATCATCGCCCTGGGCATCCTGCTGACGTGGTGTTCGGTGGAGCGCGCGGTGGCCACCAGCCGGCTGCTGCCGGTGGCGATCGCGTGCATCATCGGCGCGCTGACCCTCTTTTCCGGACCGACGGGCATCGCCTCGATCGGCGCCCTGCTGGTCGCCATCGGGCCGCTGCGCACCATCCTGCACCGCAGGATCACCCGGTTCGGTGCGCTGCCGCTGGTGCTGCCGTTGCTGGCGGCGGTCACCGTCACCGGCATCCTGATCTTCCGCGACCAGACGCTGGCCGGCGAGGTCCAGGCCACCATGCTCAAGCGGGCCGTCGGCCCCAGCCTGAGTTGGTTCGACGAACACATCCGCTACGAGCGGCTGTTCATGGCCAGCCCCGACGGGTCGGTCGCCCGCCGCTTCGCCGTGCTGGCGCTGGTGCTCGCGCTCGGGGTCACGGTCGCAATGTCGTTGCGCAAGGGCCGGATTCCGGGCACCGCCGCCGGGCCGAGCCGCCGCATCGTCGGGATCACCATCATCTCGTTCGTCGCGATGATGTTCACCCCCACCAAGTGGACCCACCACTTCGGCGTGTTCGCCGGGCTCGCCGGGCCGCTGGGCGCGCTCGCCGCGGTCGCGGTGACCGCGGTGGCCATGCGGTCACGGCGCAACCGCACCGTGTACGCCGCCGTGGTGCTGTTCCTGGTGGCGCTGTCGTTCGCCAGCGTCAACGGCTGGTGGTACGTCTCGAATTTCGGTGTGCCCTGGTCGAATGCGTTCCCGGCGTGGCATTACGCGTTCGCCACCGCCCTGCTCGGGCTGACCGTGGTGGTGCTGCTGGCGGCGGCGTGGTTCCACTTCGTCGCCCCCGAGAACGGGCCACCCAAGACCCGTCTGGGCGCACGCGTGGCGGGAATCATCCAGTCCCCGTTGGCAATTGCGACGTGGGTGCTAGTGGTGTTCGAGGTGGCGTCGCTGACCCTGGCGATGACCGACCAGTATCCGGCCTGGTCGGTCGGCCGCTCCAACCTGCAGGCGCTGACCGGCAAGACGTGCGGGCTGGCCGAGGACGTGCTGGTGGAGCAGGACCCGAACGCGGGCATGCTCTCGCCGGTGGGCGCCTCGGCGGCGGACGCCCTCGGCGCCGGCCTGTCGGAAGCCTTCACGCCCAACGGAATTCCCGCCGACGTCCGCGCCGACCCGGTGATGGAACGGCCGGGTGACCGCAGCTTCGTCAACGACGAGGAGAAGACCGGCAGCAACCAGGCGGGAACCGAGGGCGGCACCACCCCCGCGCCGGGGATCAACGGATCGTCGGCCCAGCTGCCCTTCAACCTCGACCCCGCGCGCACACCGGTGCTCGGCAGCTGGCGCTCGGGCATCCAGATTCCCGCGCACCTGCGGTCCGGGTGGTATCGCCTGCCCGCGCGCGACAAGGCGGGACCGCTGCTGGTGGTGAGCGCGGCCGGGCGTTTCGACCCCCGTGAGGTCCAGGTGCAGTGGGCCACCGACGAGCAGGCGGCCGGCGGGCACCCCGGCGGCTCGTTCCAATTCGCCGACGTGGGCGCGTCCCCGGCCTGGCGCAACCTGCGCCTGGCGCTGTCGGCGATCCCCGACTCCGCCACCCAGATTCGGTTGGTCGCCGACGACGAAGACCTGGCGCCGCAGCACTGGATCGCCCTGACACCGCCGCGCATTCCGCGGCTGCGCACCCTGCAGGACGTGGTGGGCTCCGCCGACCCCGTGTTCCTGGACTGGCTCGTCGGGCTGGCCTTCCCGTGTCAGCGACCGTTCGGCCATCAGAACGGCGTCGACGAGACACCGAAGTGGCGCATCCTGCCCGACCGGTTCGGCGCCGAGGCCAACTCGCCCGTGATGGACAACAACGGCGGCGGCCCGTTGGGCGTCACCGAACTCCTGGTGAAAGCCACCACGATGGCCACCTATCTCAAGGACGACTGGTCCCGCGACTGGGGCTCGCTGCAGCGGCTGACGCCGTATTACCCCGGCGCGCAACCCGCCGACCTACTGCTGGGAACGGCGACGCGCAGCGGTCTGTGGAACCCGGCGCCGCTGCGCAAGACGTAGGCGCCGTCGCGGGCCCTTGAACGCGGATATCCGTAAGCCTATGCTTACGGTTCGTGACCACTTACCAAACCGCTGACGCGTGGCTGGCGTTGGCGGACGGGACGCGGCGGGCCATCGTGGAACGGCTCGCGCACGGCCCGTCGGCGGTCGGTGAGTTGGCGCGCGACCTGCCGGTCAGCAGACCCGCCGTGTCGCAACACCTCAAGGTGCTCAAGTCCGCCGGGCTGGTGCGCGACCGGGCCGCGGGAACCCGTCGCGTCTATCAGCTCGACCCCACCGGTCTCGAGGCGCTCCGCGCCGACCTCGACCGGTTCTGGACCCAGGCGCTCGCCGGCTATGCGCGGGCCATCGACGAGACCAACGAAGGATCGACATGACATCCCAGCGGACGCCCAACGTCACCCACCACGTCGTCGTCAACGCCCCCATCGAGCGCGCGTTCACGGTCTTCACGCAGCAGTTCGGCGCGTTCAAGCCGCGCGAGCACAATCTCTTGGCGGTCCCCATCGCCGAGACCGTGTTCGAGCCCCGCGTCGGCGGCCACATCTACGACCGCGGCGTCGACGGAAGCGTGTGCCGGTGGGCGCGGATCCTGGTCTACGAGCCGCCGCATCGCGTGGTGTTCAGCTGGGACATCGGCCCGACGTGGCAGCTGGAAGCCGACCCGGCCAAGACCAGCGAGGTCGACGTCCGCTTCACCGCCCAGGCCGACCGACGCACCCGGGTGGACCTCGAACACCGCCATCTCGACCGCCACGGGCCGGGCTGGCCCTCGGTGGCCGACGGGGTCGACGGCGATGCGGGATGGCCCCTCTACCTGGCCCGCTACGCCGACGTGCTGAGGGGCGGTGACCCGCGATGACCGCCGACCTGATGCCCATGGCCCGCGCCGAACGGGCCGACCTGGCGGACTTTTTGGCCACCCTGGCGCCGCGGGACTGGGAGGCGCCCAGCCTGTGCGCGCGATGGAGCGTGAAAGACGTTGTCGCGCATGTGATCAGCTACGAGGAGCTCGGCGCCCTGGGGCTGGTGAAGCGATTCGCGAAGGGCCTGGTGGTGCGGGCCAACCAGGTGGGCGTCGATGAATTCTCGCACCTGACCCCGCAACAATTGCTGGAGTTTCTGCGCAACCACCTCGAACCACGCGGATTGACAGCGGGTTTCGGGGGAATGATCGCCCTCGTCGACGGCACGATCCATCACCAGGACATCCGCCGCGCGCTGGACCGGCCGCGCGAGATCCCGCCCGACCGCCTGGAGCGGGTCCTCTCCCTGGTGCCCGGCAACCCCAGGATCGGCGCGGGACGGCGGATCAGGGGTCTGCGCCTGCGCGCCACCGACGTCGAGTGGACGCACGGCGACGGGCCCGAGGTGACCGGCCCCGGCGAGGCGCTGCTCATGGCGATGTCCGGGCGCCCGGCCGCGCTCGCCGACCTCGACGGTCCCGGGCACGCGACCCTGGCGGCCCGGCTCGGCGGATAGCAGCGCCCCGCTGCGCGGCCCCGCGTCCAGATGGCACAAAGCCGCGTCGGTTACGATCGAGCCTCGTGCCCCACGACCGTAATGAGCGATCGCAGCGCATCCCACGATCGGTGGCCGCGGTCGCGGGAATCGCGGGGCTGTTGTTGTGCCTCCTCGTCCCGGTGCTTCCGGCGAAACAGACCACGGCGACGGTGCTGTGGCCGCAGGGCACGGTGGACGGGCACGTCAGCCAGATCACCGCGCCCCTGGTGTCGGGGGCGCCCCGCGCGCTGGACATCTCCATTCCCTGCCCGGACATCGCGACCCTGCCCGCCAGCGGGGGTTTGGTGGTCTCGACGCTGCCGCCCGGCGGGATGGACGCCGGGAAGAACGGGCTGTTCGTGCGCGCGAACAAGGACGTCGTCGTCGTGGCGTTCCGCGACACCGTCGCGGCGGTGGCGCAGCGCTCGGCCATCGCCGCCGGGGCCTGCAGCGTGCTGCACGCCTGGGCCGGCGTCGGGGCGGCCGGCGCCGAGTTCGTCGGCATACCCGGCGCCACCGGCGTCCTGCCGGCCGAAAAGAAGCCCCAGGTCGGCGGGATCTTCACCGATCTGAAGGTGCCCGCGGGGCCGGGGCTTTCGGCCCGGGTCGACATCGACACCCGATTCATCACCGCGCCCACCGCGGTCAAGAAGATTGTGATGGCGCTGGGCGTCCTGTCCGTGCTGACGGCCATCGTGGCGCTCGCGGTGCTGGACCGCCGCAGCCGGGGCGGCGGCACGCTGCTCAACTGGCGCTCCCCCATCGCCTGGCTGTCCCGGTACCGGCCCGGCACGCACCTGGCGAACTGGCGGCGCGTCGGGCTGGCGACGTGGATCGCCGACGCCGGGGTGATCGCAACCCTGTTGCTGTGGCACATCATTGGCGCCACCACATCGGACGACGGCTACAACCTGACCGTCGCCCGCGTCGCTCCGCGCGCCGGTTACGTCGCCAACTACTACCGCTACTTCGGTACCACCGACGCCCCCTTCGACTGGTATCTCGGGGTGCTGTCGAAGCTCGCCTCGGTGAGCACGGCGGGCGTCTGGATGCGGCTGCCCGCCACGCTGGCCGGGATCGGCTGCTGGCTGATCATCGGCCATTGGATGCTGCGCCGGCTGGGCCCCGGCAGGGATGGACTGGCGGCCAACCGCGTCGCGGTCTTCACCGCGGGCGCGGTTTTCGTCGCGGCCTGGCTGCCGTTCAACAACGGGCTGCGGCCCGAACCACTGATCGCCCTCGGCGTGCTGGTCACCTGGATGCTGGTGGAACGCGCGATCGCCCTGCGGCGGCTCGCCCCGGCCGCGGTGGCCATCATCGTGGCGCTGCTGAGCGCGACGCTGGCGCCGCAGGGTCTGATCGCCGTGGCCGCGCTGCTGACCGGGGCGCGGGCCGTCGCCCAGACGATCCGGCGCCGCCGGGCGACCGACGGGCTGCTGGCGCCGCTGGCGGTGCTGGGCGCGTCGCTCTCGGTGATCCTCGTGGTGGTGTTCCGCAGCCAGACGCTGGCCACGGTGCTGGAGTCCGCCCGCATCAAATACAAGGTCGGGCCGACGATCGCCTGGTACCAGGACTGGCTGCGCTACTACTTCCTCACGGTCGAGTCCAACCCCGACGGATCGATGGCGCGGCGGTTCGCGGTGCTGATCCTGCTGCTGTGCCTGTTCGGGATGCTCGTCATCCTGCTGCGCCGCGGCCACGTTCCCGGCGTGGCCAGCGGCCCGGCCTGGCGGCTGATCGGCACCACCGCGATCGGCCTGCTGCTCGTCACGTTCACCCCGACGAAGTGGGCGATCCAGTTCGGTGCCTTCGCGGGACTGGCCGGGGCGCTGGGCGCGGTCACCGCGTTCGCCTGCTCGCGGATCGGCCTGCACAACCGCCGCAACCTGACCCTGTACGTCACCGCGCTGCTGTTCGTGCTGGCGTGGGCCACCTCCGGCATCAACGGCTGGTTCTACGTCGGCAACTACGGGGTGCCGTGGTACGACATCCAACCGGTCGTCGCCAGCCACCCGGTGACGTCGATGTTCCTGACGTTGTCGATCATCACCGGACTGCTGGCCGCCTGGCAGCACTTCCGGATGGACTACGCCGGCCACACCGAGGTCAAGGACAACCGGCGCAACCGCGTCCTGGCGTCGACCCCGCTGCTGGTGGTCGCGACCATCATGGTCGTCGGCGAGGTCGCCTCGCTGACCAAGGGCGCGGTGTTCCGCTACCCGCTCTACACCACCGGCAAGGCCAACCTCGCCGCGATCACTTCGGGCCTGTCCGCCACCAGCTGCGCCATGGCCGACGACGTGCTGGCCGAGCCCGACCCCAACGCGGGCATGCTGGCCCCGGCACCGGGCCAGACCTTCGGGCCCGACGGGCCGCTCGGGGGCGTCAATCCGGTGGGCTTCAAACCCGAAGGCGTGGGCGAGGACCTGCAATCCGACCCGGTGGTGACCAAGCCGGGACTGGTCAACTCCGACGCCTCCCCGAACAAGCCGAACGTCGCCTACAGCGACTCGGCGGGCACCGCCGGCGGCAAGGGCCCGGTCGGGGTCAACGGCTCCCACGCGGCGCTGCCGTTCGGGCTGGACCCGGCCCGCACCCCGGTGATGGGCAGCTACGGCGAGAACACGCTGGCCGCCACCGCCACCTCGGCCTGGTACCAGCTGCCCGCGCGCACCCCCGACCGGCCCCTGGTGGTCGTCTCCGCCGCCGGCGCGATCTGGTCCTACAAGGAGGACGGCACCTTCACCTACGGGCAATCGCTGAAGCTGCAATGGGGCGTCACCCGCCCGGACGGCACCACCCAGCCGCTGGCCGAGGTGCAGCCGATCGACATCGGCCCGCAGCCGGCGTGGCGCAACCTGCGTTTCCCGCTGGCGTGGGCGCCGCCGGAGGCGAACGTGGCGCGCATCGTCGCCTACGACCCGAACCTGAGCTCCGAGCAGTGGTTCGCGTTCACGCCGCCGCGGGTGCCGGTGCTGGAAACCCTGCAGCAACTGGTCGGGTCGCAGACGCCGGTGCTGATGGACATCGCGACCGCCGCCAACTTCCCGTGCCAGCGGCCGTTCTCCGAACACCTTGGCGTTGCCGAACTTCCGGGGTACCGCATCCTTCCCGACCGCAAGCAGACGGCGGCGTCGTCGAACCTGTGGCAGTCCAGCGAGGCCGGCGGGCCCTTCCTGTTCGCCCAGGCGCTGCTGCGCACGTCGACGATCTCGACGTATCTGCGCGGCGATTGGTATCGCGACTGGGGATCCGTGGAGCAGTACTTCCGGTTGGTGCCGGCTGATTTGGCGCCGGACGCCGCGATTGAACAGGGTGTGATGACAGTGCACGGCTGGAGCCGGCAGGGACCGATTCGGGCGTTGCCATGAGCGCGCCGAGGATGCGCGACGACGTGCGAACGACGCGTTGGGTGGCGACCATCGCCGGCCTGATCGGGTTCGTGCTGTCCGTCGCCACCCCGCTGCTGCCCGTCGTGCAGACGACCGCGACGCTGAACTGGCCCCAGAACGGACAGCTGAACAGCGTTACGGCACCGTTGATTTCGCTGACCCCGGTCGACATGACCGCCACCGTTCCCTGCTCGCTGGTGCGCGACCTGCCACCGGAGGGCGGGGTGGTGGTCGGCACCGGGCCCAAGAAGGGCAAGGACGCCGCGCTCAACGCGCTGTTCGTCGTCGTCAACGGCAAGCGCGTCGACGTCACCGACCGCAATGTGGTGATCGCCAGCGTGTCCCGGGACCAGGCGATGTCGCCACAGTGCCAGCGCATCGAGATCACCTCGACGAAGGCCGGCACGTTCGCCACCTTTGTCGGGCTCAATGATTCGGCGGGCAAACCGATCGGTGGCGGATTCCCCGACCCGAACCTGCGACCGCAGATCGTCGGTGTGTTCACCGACCTGACCGGTCCGGCCCCGGCCGGCTTGACGCTGTCGGCGACCATCGACACCCGGTTCTCCACCACCCCAACCACTTTGAAACTGGTCGCGATGGTGTTGGCGATCGTGGCGACCATCGTTGCGCTGGTCGCGTTGTGGCGACTCGACCAGCTGGACGGGCGGCGGATGCGCCGGCTCATTCCGGCGAATTGGCGCACGTTCACCCTCGCCGACGTCGCGGTGATCTTCGGGT
Organism: Mycobacterium sp. 5-140-3-2; assembly: GCF_035666375.1. Taxonomy (NCBI): domain Bacteria; kingdom Bacillati; phylum Actinomycetota; class Actinomycetes; order Mycobacteriales; family Mycobacteriaceae; genus Mycobacterium; species Mycobacterium sp. 5-140-3-2. Next base: position 234,176 of record NZ_CP142025.1, on the reverse strand, counting down.
TCGTGCTCTGGCACGTGATCGGGGCGAACTCGTCCGACGACGGCTACATCCTCGGCATGGCGCGGGTGGCCGATCGCGCCGGCTACATGTCGAACTACTTCCACTGGTTCGGCAGCCCCGAGGACCCCTTCGGCTGGTACTACAACCTGCTGGCGCTGATGACCCACGTCAGCGACGCCAGCCTGTGGATGCGACTGCCGGACCTGTTCGCCGGAATCGTGTGCTGGCTGTTGCTGTCTCGCGAGGTGCTGCCCCGGCTGGGGCCTGCGGTGGCCGCCAGCAAGCCGGCGAACTGGGCGGCGGGCATGGTGTTGCTGACGGCGTGGATGCCGTTCGACAACGGTCTGCGCCCCGAGCCGATCATCGCGCTCGGTTCGCTGGTCACCTACGTGCTGATCGAACGTTCCATGCGGTACAGCCGGCTGACTCCCGCGGCGCTGGCGGTCATCACCGCCGCGTTCACGCTCGGTGTGCAGCCCACCGGCCTGATCGCCGTGGCCGCCTTGGTCGCCGGTGGCCGTCCGATCCTGCGCATCCTGGTCCGCCGTCATCGCCTGGTGGGCACGTGGCCGCTGGTGGCGCCCATGCTGGCCGCCGGCACGGTCATCCTGACCGTGGTGTTCGCCGACCAGACGCTGCGGGCGGTGTTGGAAGCCACCAGGATTCGGACCGCGATCGGGCCGAGCCAGGCGTGGTACACCGAGAACCTGCGCTACTACTACCTGATCCTGCCCACCGTCGACGGTTCGCTGTCGCGCCGCTTCGGCTTCCTGATCACCGCGCTGTGCCTGTTCACCGCCGTGTTCATCATGTTGCGGCGCAAGCGGGTTCCGGGTGTGGCCCGCGGCCCGGCGTGGCGGCTGATGGGCGTCATCTTCGGCACCATGTTCTTCCTGATGTTCACGCCCACCAAGTGGGTGCACCACTTCGGCCTGTTCGCCGCGGTGGGGGCGGCGATGGCCGCGCTGACCACGGTGCTGGTGTCGCCCGCGGTGCTGCGGTGGTCGCGGAACAGGATGGCGTTCCTGGCGGCGGTGCTGTTCCTGATGGCGCTGTGCTTCGCCACCACCAACGGCTGGTGGTACGTCTCCAGCTACGGCGTCCCGTTCAACAGCACCATGCCGAAGATCGGCGGAATCTCGGTCAGCACAATCTTTTTCGCGCTGTTCGTGCTGGCCGTGCTGTACGCGATCTGGTTGCACTTCGCGTCCCGCGACCGCGGCGAAGGCCGGGTCGCGCGGGCGCTGACGGCCGCACCGGTGCCCATCGCGGCGGGATTCATGGCGCTGGTGTTCATCGCGTCGATGGTGGCCGGCATCGTGCGCCAGTACCCCACCTACTCCAACGCCTGGGACAACCTGCGCGAGTTCAGCGGGGGCTGCGGCCTGGCCGACGACGTGCTCGTCGAGCCGGACAGCAACGTCGGCTACATGGCGCCGCTACCGGGCAACTACGGGCCGCTGGGGCCGCTGGGCGGGGAGCACCCGGTGGGATTCAGTCCCAACGGTGTGCCCGAACACATTGTCGCCGAAGCCATTCGGATCACCCCGAATCAACCCGGAACCGACTACGACTGGGACGCGCCGACCAAGCTGAGCGCGCCGGGCATCAACGGCTCGACGGTGCCGCTGCCCTACGGCCTGGATCCCGATCGGGTTCCGCTGGCCGGCAGCTACACCACCGCGGCGCAGCAGCAGAGCAGGCTCACCTCGGCGTGGTACCGGTTGCCCAAACCCGATGCCGGCCATCCGCTCGTGGTGGTGTCCGCCGCCGGCAAGATCGACGGCAACAGCGTGCTGCACCACCACACCGACGGCCAGAAGGTGGTGCTCGAGTACGGGCGGCCCGGGCCCGCGGGTGACACCGGGGCCGGCATCGTGCCCGCCGGGCGGCTGGTGCCCTACGACCTGAACGGCGAGCAGCCAAAGGCCTGGCGCAACCTGCGTTTCGCCCGCTCCGACATGCCGGCGGACGCGGTCGCCGTGCGGGTGGTGGCCGAGGACCTGTCCCTGACGCCTGAGGACTGGATCGCGGTGACCCCGCCGCGGGTGCCGGAGATGCGTTCGCTGCAGGAGTACGTGGGCTCGACGCAGCCGGTGCTGATGGACTGGGCGGTCGGGTTGGCCTTCCCCTGCCAGCAGCCGATGCTGCACGTCAACGGCGTCACCGAGATCCCCAAATTCCGCATCACCCCGGACTACACGGCCAAGAAGATGGACACCGACACCTGGGAAGACGGAACCAACGGGGGGCTGCTGGGCATCACCGACCTGCTGCTGCGGGCCCACGTGATGTCGACGTACCTGTCCCACGACTGGGGCCGCGACTGGGGGTCGCTGCGCAAATTCGACACCATCGCCGACGCGCATCCCGCGCAGCTCGATCTCGGAACCGCCACCCGCACCGGGTGGTGGTCGCCGGGCCCGATCCGCATCAAGCCGTAACCGCGGCGGAAAAGCGTGAATTATCGGCGTGTCTAAATGGCGTGCCGCGGCCACAATTCCTCCGCGGAATAACGCACCGAATTAACGCCTGAGTAATTGCTGGGCGAGGGTTTGAATCGGCCAATCGCGGGACAATACTCATTCCGATGTGATCCAGTTCACACGACGGGAAGGGGTAGTCCCGATGCGCACGCAGTCACGCCTGAAAACCCCCGCGGCCGCGCTCACGGTGCTGGTTTTGCCGGCCACGACATTCGCCATCGGCACGGCGGGGGCCGAGGGCGCCGGCACCACCGTCGTTTTCGACGCCAAACTTCGGCGTTGCGATTTCAGCCTGGTGAGTTTTGCGGTGCAGATGCCGCACCCCTCGCTGGGGACGGGGTACGCCGTCGTGCGCACGGCAGGGTCGAGGGTGGTCGCGGACGTCCATTTGGTGAACCCGCCGGAGCCCGGCACCCATTTCGACGTGGGACTGATCCAGGTGCCCCGCCCCTCCTCCGCGCCGTGCGGGCCCGGCGACCCCGGGACCGCCTTCGCCGGCCTGGACACCGACGGGGCGGGCAGCGGGAACACGACCGTCCAGGACAGCATCCGGCCCGGCACGACCGGCGTGTGGGTGATCATCGAGCAACCGAACGCCCACGCGCAGAGCCCGGCGGAGTTCTACACCTCCGAGTTCGTCGTGCCGGTGAGGGCGTAGGGCAGATGAGAGGCGAAAGTGTCCGCATCCCAACGGGACACACGACAGCAGCGAATCGCGGCCGATGACGCCACCGGCGACCTGTCCGCGGTCCGGGGCTCCGCGTTGCCTGCGGACGGTGTCCCCGAGGAGATCGACACGTCGTCGGCGGCGGCCGAGGCGGCGGCGCTGGAGCGCGGCTCGGCCATGCTCGTGGTCAAACGGGGACCCAACGTCGGATCGCACTTCGTCCTGAACCAGCCCGTCATGACCGCCGGACGCCACCCGGCCAGCGACATCTATCTCGACGACATCACGGTCAGCCGACGGCATGCCGAATTCCGCAGCGAGAACGGCGAATTCCGCGTCGTCGACCTCGGCAGCCTCAACGGCACCTATCGCAACCGCGAAGCCGTCGACTCCGCGGCGCTGGCCAACGGCGACGTGCTGCAGATCGGCAATTTCCGGCTGGTGTTCCTCGCCGCCCAGACGCCGTGATGCGACGATGTACACCTGCGAATTCCGGCCCGGCCAAACGATCTTCGCCCAGGGCGACCCGGGTGACCGGCTCTATCTGATCGCCGAAGGCACGGTGACGATCAGCCTCCGCGACCCCGCGGGCCGCACCGGCGTGCGGGCCATCCTGGGACCCGCGGACATCTTCGGCGAGCTGGCGGTGTTCGACCCCGCCCCTCGCGCGTGCACCGCCACCGCACTCACCGAGGTGCGAGCCCTGTGGCTGGACCGCGCCTCCCTGCGCGCGTCGATGGCGCGGGATCCGGCGCTCGCCGAACAGCTGCTGCGGGCGCTGACCCGGCGAGTGCGGGCCGCCGAACGACAACTCGTCGAAATGGTTTCCAGCGATGTGAACGCCCGCGTCGCCCGCCAGCTGTTGGCGCTGGGCAGGCGGTTCGGCACCCGCGAGGGCGGCGCGCTGCGGGTCGCGCATGAACTCAGCCAGGACGAGCTGGCCCAGCTGGTGGGCGCCGACCGGGTGTCGGTGAACAAGGCATTGGGCAGCTTCACGACACGCGGCTGGATCTCGTTGAGAGGCAAGACCGTTGTGATCATCAACCCCGACGCGCTGGCAAGACGCGCCGGGGACGTCGGGGGCGCCGACGGCACCCGCTACGCCCTACCCCACGACGATCGGCTCGGCGCGTAGCGTCTGTCCCATGAGCGACTACGCCGTGGAGGCGGTGGACAGGCTGCCGTTCTCCACCGAGGAAAAATCGCAGCGCTACGCGACGGAGAACTACGGCGGGGCCGTCGGTCTCAATTGGTACAGCACCGATCCCACGCTGCAGTTCACCATGGCCTACTACCTGCAGCCCGACGAGCTGAGGCTGGCCGAGCGCCATCTGACGCGCATCGGCGAGCTGATGGGGGGCCCGGTGGCGCGGTGGGCCGAGGAGACCGACCGCAACCCGCCGCGGCTTCAGCGCTACGACCGGTGGGGCCACGACGTCAGCGAGGTGGTCATGCCGACGTCGTTCACCCAGTCCAAGCGGGCCGTCCTGGATGCCCAGCGGGCGCTGCGGACCGAGGCGCACGAGGCGAAGATGAGCTCGTCGCTGACGCTGTTCGCGTCGAATTATCTGCTCAATCAAGCCGATATCGGCATGGGCTGCGCGCTGGGCACCGGCGGCGGCATGGTGCAGTCGCTGGTGGCGGCCTACGCGCCGGCCGACGTGGCCGAACACGTGCTGGCCAAATTCGCCTCCGGCGAGTGGGCCGGGGAGACGGCCCAGCTGCTCACCGAGCGCACCGGCGGCTCCGACCTGGGCGCCCTCGAGACGACCGCCACCCGTCACGGCGACTCGTGGCTGCTGAACGGGTTCAAGTGGTTTGCGTCCAACTGCGCCGGGGAGGCGTTCGTCGTCCTGGCCAAACCCGAAGGCGCACCGGACTCTTCGCGGGGCGTCGCCAATTTCCTGGTGCTGCGCACCCGCCGCGACGGCTCCCGCAACGGGGTGCGGGTCCGGCGCCTGAAGGACAAGCTCGGCACCCGTTCGGTGGCCTCGGGCGAGGTCGAGTTCGTCGACGCCGAGGCGTTCCTGCTGTCGGGCGAACCCACCGCCGAGTCCGGCCCCGCCGACGGCAAGGGGCTGGGCCGCATGATGGAGCTGACCAACGCCGCGCGGCTGGGCATCGCGTTGTTCGGGCTCGGCAATGCGCGGCGCGCCCTGGTGGAGTCGCTGTGCTACGCGCGGCAGCGGCGCGCCTTCGGCGGGGCGCTGATCGACAAGCCGTTGATGCGGCGCAAGCTCGCCGAGATGATCGTCGATGTCGAGGCCGCCCAGGCGCTGGTGTTCGACGGCACCGGCGCCACCAACCATCGCCAGCCGCGCAGCCTGCGACAGCGCATCGCGGTGCCGGTCACCAAGCTGAAGGTGTGCCGGCTGGGGATCACCGCGGCGTCGGACGCGATCGAGATCCACGGCGGCAACGGCTACATCGAGACCTGGCCGGTGGCAAGGCTTTTGCGTGACGCGCAGGTCAACACCATTTGGGAGGGCCCGGACAACATCCTGTGCCTGGACGTGCGCCGCGGGATCGAGCAGACCCGCGCGCACGAGACGCTGCTGGCCCGGCTGCGCGACGCCGTGTCGGTCGCCGACGACGACGAAGCCACTAGGCTGGTCGCCGGCCGGATCGAGGATCTCGACGCGGCGATCACCGCGTGGTCCAAACTTGACCGGGAGCTGGCCGAGGCGCGGCTGTTCGGACTGGCGCAATTCATGGGCGACGTCTACGGCGGCGCGTTGCTCATCGAGCAGGCCGCCTGGGAGCGCGCCACCCGCGGCGGCGGGCGCAAGGCGCTGGTCGCGCGGCTCTACGCGCAGCGGTATCTGGCCGATCGCGGGGCGCTGCGCGGTATCGACGCCGACTCCGACGAGGCGCTGGAGCGCTTCGACGAACTTCTGGACGGTGCGCTGCGGCTCGAGGGCTAGGGGTTTCGGACGGGCCGGTAGACAAGGATCGCCAGGCCGTCACCCACTCTGCGGGTCGCGACGAGGCGCATGTCTTTCTTGCCGCTGGTGGCGCCGAAGAGGCGATCGCCGGCGCCGAGCACGAACGGGAAGACCATCATCCGCAACTCGTCGACGAGGTCGTGTTCTACCAGCGTGTGCACCAACCGGGAGCTCCCGTAGACGACTATGCGCCCGTTGACCTTTCGGCGCAAAGTGGTTATCTCGCGTACTACATCTCCCGCCAGTACAGTCGTGTTGTTCCAATCCGGGTCGTGCAGGGTCGTCGATACCACGTACTTGGGCAAGCTGTTCAATCGGTCCGCCCACCGGCCGCTGCGGAACGGCCACCGGGCCGCGAAGAATTCGTAGGTCCGCCGCCCCAGCAGCAGGGCCTCCGCGCCCAGCGCCTCGTCGAGCCCGACCGCCGCCCAATCTTCATGGTCCCTAGTCCCTATCTGGCCGAACCAGCCACCGACCCTGAACCCCTCGTCCCCGGTCGGGTCCTGCACGACTCCGTCGAGCGAGACATTCTCGCTGATAATGATCGTTCCCATCCGTGCTCTCCTTACGGTGGCGTTGTCAGCACCTACCACTAATGGAGACACCGCCCCGTGTGCCCATGGGCCGGTGTCCATACGGGAAGGAGGTGACGAGGGTGACAGCGGGCGATCTGATGTGCCGGGCGCGCGCCGGGGACGGCGAAGCCTTCCGGGAGTTGGTCGAACCGTACCGCCGGGAGCTCCAGGTGCACTGCTACCGGATGCTCGGATCCTTGCAGGACGCCGAAGACACCTTGCAAGACGCGATGCTGGCCGCGTGGCAAGGGCTCGAGGGGTTCGAGGGACGCGCCTCACTGCGCACCTGGCTCTACCGCATCGCCACGAATCGCTGCCTGAACGCCCGTCGCTCAGCAAGCCGACGCGCGGGCAAGGAGTGGGACGTGCCTGATGTCGAACCGCCCCACCCCACCCGACTCGGTGAAGTGGTTTGGCTCGAGCCCTTTCCGGACTCCCTCATGCCGGAAGCTCGCTACGAGCGGACCGAATCCATCGCACTGGCTTTCGTTGCCGCCCTTCAGGTTCTGCCGCCTCGGCAGATCGCAGTACTCGTGCTGCGCGACGTCCTCGGATTCCGCACCGACGAGGTGGCCGACATGCTCGACTCGACAGTCGAATCGGTCAGGAGCGCCCTCAAACGGGCGCGCAACGGCCTGCGGCGTCACCGCGCCACTGTCGACGACCGGGAACCCCCACCGGCGCGCGACTCGCCTGCCGAAGTGGCGATCGTGGCGAAGTTCGTGCAGGCGTGGGAGTCCGCCGATCTCGATGCGCTGGTGGCCCTGTTGACCGACGACATCTTCATGTCGATGCCACCGATGCCGTTCGAATACGAGGGCCGCGAAGTTGTGGCCCGCTTCTGCCGGTCTCTCTTCCGTGCGGGCCGCAGGTTCGACCTCGTGGCGACCCGCGCCAATGGTCAGCCGGCATTCGGCGCCTATCTGCGCACGCCCACCGGCGTCAGCCACGGGGTCGGCCTGTATGTCCTCGACCTCAGTGGCGACCGCATCTGCGCCATGACCCGCTTCGACAACAGCGTGCTGTCGTGGTTCGGGCTCCCACGGTCGCTGGCGCCCGGCTAGATCGGGATGAGCCCGTGCTTGCGGGCCGTGCGGAACCACAACTGCTTGTCCCGCAACAGCTTCATCGACTTGCGCAGCAGCAGCCTGGTCTGGTGCGGGTCGATGACCGCGTCGATGAAGCCGCGTTCGGCGGCGGTCCACGGGATCGCCATGTTGAGGTTGTAGCCCTCGATGAAGTCCTTCTTGATCTGCTGCGCCTCGGGGGTGGTCGGGTCGGGGAACCGCTTCATCAGCAGCTGCGCGGCCCCTTCGGCGCCGATCACCGCGATCCGCGCGGTGGGCCAGGCGAAGTTGAAGTCGGCGGTCAGCTGCCGCGAGCCCATCACCGCGTAGGCGCCGCCGTAGGACTTGCGCACGGTGATCGTCACCTTGGGCACGTCGGCCTCGACCACGGAGTAGAGGAATCGCCCGCCGCGCTTGATGATTCCCCGCTTCTCCTCCTCGGCGCCCGGGAGGAACCCGGGGGTGTCCACCACGAAAACCAGCGGGATGTTGAACGCGTCGCAGAACCGGATGAACCGCGCCGCCTTGTCGGAGGCCTCGTTGTCGATCGACCCGGACATGTACATGGGCTGGTTGGCGATCACGCCCACGGGGTGGCCGTCGACCCGGGCGTAGCCGGTGATGATGGCCGGCCCGTGCTGCGCGGCGACGTCGAGGAAGTCGCCGTCGTCGAAGATCCGCAGCAGGATCTCGTGCATGTCGTAGGCCATGTTGTCCGAGTCGGGCACGATCGAGTCGAGCTCGAGGTCGGTCGGGGTGATCTCCGGCTCCAGGCCGGGGTTGACCACCGGCGGCTTGCCGAAGGTGCTCGACGGCAGGAACGACAGGAAGTCGCGCACGTACTGAAACGCCTCGGCCTCGGAGTTCACCACCTGGTGGATGTTGCCGTAGCGGGCCTGCGCGTCGGAGCCACCCAGCTCGTCGAGGGTGACCTCCTCGCCGGTGACCTCGCGGATCACGTCGGGGCCGGTGACGAAGAAGTAGCCCTGGTCGCGCACCGAGACCAGCAGGTCGTCCTGGATCGGCGAATACACCGCTCCCCCAGCGCATTTGCCGAAGATCAGGGAGATCTGGGGCACCAGGCCGCTCAAAGCCTCGTGCCGGCGGCCCAGCTCGGCGTACCACGCCAGCGAGGTGACCGCGTCCTGGATCCGGGCGCCACCGGAGTCCTGGATGCCGATGATCGGGCACCCGATCATCGCGCACCACTCCATCAACCGGGCGACCTTGCGGCCGAACATCTCGCCGACGGTGCCCTGGAAGACCGTCTGGTCGTGGGAGAACACCCCGACCGGGCGGCCGTCGATCATGGCGTGCCCGGTGACGCACCCGTCGCCGTAGAGCGCGTTCGGGTCGTTCGGCGTCTTGGCCAGCGCCCCGGTCTCCAGGAAGGTGCCCGGGTCGACCAGCGCGTGCACGCGGGCGCGGGCGCTGGGGATGCCCTTCTTGTCGCGCTTGGCGACGGCCTTCTCACCGCCGGGCTCCTGGGCCAGTTCCAGGCGGCGATGGAGCTCGGCCAGCTTCTCGGCGGTGGTGTGCTGGATGGGGGCCGGCGCCATCTCCGTCACTACTTGCCTACCTCACTTGTCTGGGTGCTTTCCGCGTCCACCTTATTCAGCACCTCGGTCAGGTGTGCGCCTACCTTGCCGATGATCGGCTCGTCGATGGCCTGGATGTGCTCGCCGCCGATGGGGACCACCTCCAGGTCCGCCACGTACTCACCCCAGCCGCCGTCGGGCTGGCGGATCGCATAGCGCGGCTCGAACTCGATGACGTCGTCGTGGTAGCGATCGGCCATGTAGAGGGTCACGTGGCCGTCGTAGGGCTCGATCACGACGGTCTCGAGCGCCCGGTTGTCCAGGTACGAGGTCCGCTGGTGCTCGACGATGCCGCCCGGGATCTGCACGCCGCTCTGCTGGACGATGTCGAGGACGAACTTGACCTGCCCCTCGTCGTCGAGCTCTTCGAGCTGCTCGTAGGGGATCGCGGGGATCTCGACGTTGAAGGTGCGCTCCGCGAATCTGGCGTAGCGGTCCCAGCGCTTGCGGGTCTCCTCCTTGGTCTGGGGGATCTCCTCGCCGGGGCGCACCGTGTCGATCATCCCGACGAACCGCACGTCGGCGCCGGCCCGCTTCAGCCCGATCGCGCACGCGTACGCCAGGGCGCCGCCGAGCGACCAGCCGGCCAGGATGAACGGCTTGCCGTCGTTCATCTCCAGCAGCTTGGGCACATACTGGGCGGCCCGCTCCTGGATGGTGCCCTCCACGCGCTCGAGCCCGTACATCGGGGTGCCCGCCGGCAGCCGGTTGAGCAGCGGCTCGTAGACCACGGTCGACCCGCCGGCCGGGTGGAACACGAACACCGGTATCTGCGAGTCGTTCTCCGGGGCCCGGATGGTGCGGACGAAGCCGTCGATCTGACCGGCCTCCAGGTACTGGCGGACCTTTTCGGCCAGCTCCTCAATGGTCTCCGACGTCAGCACGTCCTCGGCGGTGATCGTGCCGTCGGCACGCTCCGAGAGGCGCTGCGCCATCTTGGCCGCGGTGTCCTCGTCGAGCTTGGGCAGCGGGTTGAAGATGCCGCCCGGCGACTTGCCGGTGACGATCGCCCAGGTGGCGAAGGTGACCCGCTCGGCGGCGTCACGCGGGGGCACATCGGAATTGAGCGCCTTGGACACCGCTTCCTGGCTGAGCGCTCCCGCCAGGTTCGCCGTGGCGCCGTTGCCCGAAGGTCCCGACGGATCCGTCGGCGGCGGCGGAATCGGCGCGTCCGACGACGGCGGTGCCGGCTGGGTCTGCGGCTCGGCCTGCGGGTCGGGCGCCGGCGCGGTCACCGAGTCGACCGTCGCGCCGCTGAGCAACCGCGCCTGTTCCTGCGCGATCTCGTCGGCGGTCAGCGTCTTCTGGTGCTCGTGCAGCTGCTCGACCTCGTCGCGGTGCTCTACCGCGTACTGGATCAGCGTCTCGATGTTGTACAGGTTGGCGTCGCGCACCGCGGTCAACTGGATGGGCGGCAGGTCGAAGTCGTATTCGACGCGGTTCTTGATCCGCACCGCCATCAGCGAGTCCAGGCCGAGCTCGATCAGCGGCACCTCCCACGGCAGGTCCTCGGGCTCGTAGCCCATGGCCGCCGAGACGATCAGGCCCAGCCGCTCGCCGATGGTCTCGCCGGAGTCCGGCGACCACCTGCCGACGCTCGACGGCAGGTAGCGGTTGGTCAGGCTGTCCGACAGCGTCTCGGCGTCGGTCTCCTCGGCGGGGGCTTCCGCCACCGGCCCGTCGGTCACCGGGGCCGCAATCGCCGCGCCGGCGCCCACCGCGGTCGGCAGCGCGGCCACGCTCTGGCCGGCCCGCGACACCAGCGCGTCGTAGACCAGGGTGAAGGACTCGTCGATGCGGGCGTGCACCTGAACCGAGGCGCCACCCGGGTGCCGGGTCATGGTCGTCACCAACCGGGCGCCGGCGCCGGGCACCGCACGCTGCTCGGACGCCACCAACTGGGCATCCGAAAGCACCTGTGTCGCGGCCGATCTCACCAACGCGGCCAGGTCGGTCTCGCCGTTGCGCGGCGCGTACTCCCAGACGTGCCGGCCGTCCGGCAGTGCGACGTGGGTGCCGGGCATGATCACCGAGCCGTCGCCGGAGAAGTGCACGTCCAGCCAGTGCTCTTTGCGCTTGAACCTCGTCGGCGGGATGTTCGCGTAGTCCTCGGGGCCTTGCGCGCGGGTGAACAGCGTCCGGATGTCCAGCTCGTGGCCGTGCACGTAGAGCTGGGCCATCGCCGAGATCATCGACTCGACGTCGTCCTGCTTTTTGGCCAGCGTCGGAATCAGTTGGGCGTCATGCAAACCCGCGGCCGCGGTGGTCAAACCGATCTGCATCAGCGCCACCGGGTTGGGCGCCAGCTCCAGGAACGTGGTGTGGCCGCTGTCGACGGCGTTGCGCACGCCGTGGGTGAAGTAGACCGAATGCCGCATTCCCTTGACCCAGTAAGCGACGTCGTGGATCGGCTCGCCGCCGGGCTTGATGTAGCTGCCCTCGTGCACCGTCGAGAAGATCCCGACGGTGGGGCTCATCGGCTTGATGCCCTGCAGTTCCGCGGAGAACTCACCGAGCAGCGGATCCATCTGCGAGGTGTGGCCGGCGCCCTTGGTCTGCAGCTTTCGAGCGAAGCGACCCTCGGACTCGGCGCGGGCGACGATGGCGTCGATCTGCTCGGGCGGACCGCCGATCACGGTCTGGCTGGGCGCGGCGTAGACGCACACCTCCAGGCCGGGGAAGTCGGCGAACACCGTCTTGAGCTCGTCGGCGGAGTACTCGACGAGCGCCATGAACCGGATGTACTCGCCGAACAGCATGGCCTCGCCCTCACCCATCAGGTGCGAGCGCGAGGCGATCACGCGGGCGGCGTCGCGCAGCGACAGCCCGCCGGCGAAGTACGCCGACGCGGGCTCACCCAGCGACTGACCCACCACCGCAGCGGGTTTCGCGCCGTGATGCTTGAGCAGCTCGCCCAGCGCGATCTGGATGGCGAAGATGACGACGTTGGAGGTTTCGATGCCGTACTCGTGGGAGTCGTCGAGGATCAGCTCGAGCACCGAGTAGCCGCGCTCGTCCTGAATCAGCGCGTCGACCTTCTCGATCCACTCGGCGAAGACCGCGTTGCGCAGGTACAGGTTTTTGCCCATCTTGCGGTGCTGCGCACCGAAACCGGCCATCGCCCAGACCGGGCCGCTGGTCACCGGGCCGTCGACGCTGAACACGTTCGGCCGCTGCTTGCCCTCGGCGACCGCCCGCAGGCCCTTGACGGCCTCCTCGTGATCGTGGGCCAGCACCACCGCGCGCGAGCGGCCGTGGTTGCGCCGCGACAGCGCCCGGCCGATCGATTCCAGCGACGACGCCTGCCCCTCCGGGCTTTCCATCCAGTCCGCGAGCTCGGCGGCCGCGGCCTTCTTGCGCGAGGTCAAAAAGCCCGACACCGCGAGCGGGATCAGCGGCCTGGTCGGCTCCGCCTCCTCTTGCGCGGCAAGCTCTTCCAGCGCGATCGCCTTGAGGCGCAGCGCCTCTTCGGTCACGCCCGGCAGCTCGTAGTCTTCCTCTTCGTCCGGCGCCTCGGCGTCGGGGATGATGTTGCCGAAGTCATCGAACCGCAGCGAGTGGGCCTCGAGCGTGGGGGCCTCGGCGGCTGCGGCGGCCTCTGCTTGGGGGGCGGGCTCGGGCTCGCGCTCCACCACGTCGCGCGGCAAGACCTCGCGCACCACCAGGTGCGCGTTGGCCCCGCCGAAGCCAAAGCTGGACACCCCGGCCAGCGCGTAACCGCCGTAGCGCGGCCAATCAGTCGCGCTGTCAACGACTTTCAGGCGCATGCCGTCGAAGTCGATGTAGGGGCTGGGGCCGGCGAAGTTGATCGACGGCGGCAGCTTGTCGTGCTGCAGCGCCAGCACCACCTTGGCCAGGCTCGCCGCGCCGGCGGCCGACTCCAGGTGTCCCACATTGGTTTTCACCGCACCCAGCAGCGCAGGGCGGTCGGCGGGGCGGCCGCGGCCGACGATGCGGCCCAGCGCCTCGGCCTCGATCGGGTCACCCAGGACGGTGCCGGTGCCGTGCGCCTCGATGTAGTCCACGGTGCGCGGGTCGATCCCGGCGTCCTTGTAGGCCCGTCGCAACACCTCGGCCTGGGCGTCCTGGTTGGGGGCGATCAAGCCGTTGGAGCGGCCGTCGTGGTTGACCGCGCTGCCGGCGATCACGGCCAGGATCTGGTCGCCGTCGCGGCGGGCATCGTCGACCCGCTTGAGCACGAACATGCCGCCACCCTCGGAGCGGGTGTAGCCGTCGGCGTCCGACGAGAACGACTTGATCCGGCCGTCGGGGGAAAGCACCTGACCGATCTCGTCGAAACCGAGTGTGACCAACGGCGTCAGCAGCGCGTTGACGCCACCGGCGACCGCGACGTCGCACTCGCCGTTGCGCAGCGCCTGCACCGCCTGGTGCGTCGCCACCAGCGAGCTCGAGCAGGCGGTGTCCAGCGCGACCGACGGGCCGCGGAAGTCGTAGAAGTAGGACACCCGGTTGGCGATGATCGAGCTGGCGGTGCCGGTGATCGCGTACGGGTGGGCGACGGTCGGGTCGGAGACCGCCAGGAATTGGTAGTCGTTGTTGGAGAAGCCGACGTACACGCCGACGGCCTCGCCGCGCAGGCTCGACGCCGGGATGCGAGCGTGCTCGAGCGCCTCCCAGGTCAGCTCCAGCGCCATCCGCTGCTGCGGGTCGATGTTGTCGGCCTCGGTCTTGGCGACCGCGAAGAACTCCGAGTCGAAGCCCTTGATGTCCTTCAGGTAGCCGCCGCGGGTGCGGGCGGCGCCGACGCGCGCCGCGATGCGCGGTTCGTCGAGGAACTCCGACCAGCGGCCCTCGGGCAGGTCGGTGATGGCGTCGCGGCCCTCCATGAGCGCTTGCCAGGTTTCGTCGGGGCTGTTCATGTCGCCGGGTAGCCGGGTGGACAGCCCCACGATCGCGATGTCGACGCGCTCGGCCGGGCCGGTGCGGGTCCAGTCCATAGCGTCGTCGGCGGCGGTGTCTATTTCGGGCTCGCCCTCGACGATGCGGGTGGCCAGCGACTCGATCGTCGGATGCTGGAAGGCCACCGCGACCGACAGCGTGACTCCGGTCATGTCCTCGATGTCGGCGGCCATCGCCACCGCGTCGCGCGACGACAGGCCCAGCTCGACCATCGGCACCGACTCGTCGATGTCGTCCGGTGACCGGCCGACCGCCTTGCCCACCCAATTGCGCAGCCACTGGCGCATCTCGGGGACGGTCATGTCGGTCCCCTTGGCGGCGGGCGGGTGATCGGTGCTTTCGGGGTGCTCGGTGTCAGCCATGGTCCTGTAGCTCAGTCGGTGGAATTGGCGAACGCGGTCGGGGATCCGACGCCGCTTCGCAGACTGCCGTCGAGGTAGGCGGCGCGGCACGCGCGGTGCCCGATCTTGCCGCTGGAGGTCCGCGGGATCGTGCCCGACTGCACCAGCAGCAGGTCGCGGACCGTGACGCCGTGGCGCACGGCGATCGCCGCCCGGATGTCGTCGGCGATGGGCTGGTAGTCCAGCTTGTGCGAGCCCGCGGCCCGCTCGGCGACGATCACCAGCTGCTCGGAGCTGTCATCCGGGTCGTACTTGAGGCCGGTGTGCGGGTTGTCGAACACTTCCTTCGGCAGCTGGTTCGCCGGCACCGAGAAGGCGGCGACGTAGCCGGTGCGCAGCGCCTTGCTGGCTTCCTGCGCCGAGTACTCGAGGTCCTGCGGGTAGTGGTTGCGGCCGTCGATGATGACCAGGTCCTTGATGCGGCCCGCGATATAGAGGTGGCCCTTGTAGTAGGTGCCGTAGTCGCCGGTCTTGACCCACATGCCGTCGTCGGGGGCGCCCTCGGCGTGCGACTGGCTGATCCGCGACTTGAGGATGTTGCGGAAGATGTCGTTGGTCTCCTGCTCGCGGCCCCAGTAGCCGGTGCCCAGGTTGTTGCCGTGCAGCCAGATCTCGCCGATCTGACCGTCCGGCAGCTCGCTCGCCGTCTCGGGATCGACGATGACGGCCCACTCGTCGACACCGATGGTGCCGGCCGAGACCTGCGGAACGGCCTTCGGCGAATCGGCGGGCACCTCGACGAAGCGCTGCTTGTTCAGCTCGTCACGGTCGACGTGGATGACCGTGGGCGCCTGGTCCATCGGCGTGGTGGAGACGAACAGCGTCGCCTCGGCCAGGCCGTAGGACGGCTTGATCGCGGTCTCCCGCAGACCGTAGGGCGAAAACGCCTCGTAGAACTTGCGCATCGACGCCGGGGACACCGGTTCGCTGCCGTTGAGGATCGCCTTGACGTTGCTCAGGTCCAGCGGCGGCTCACCCTCCTTGGGCACCCCGCGTACCGCCGCGTGCTCGAAGGCGAAGTTCGGGGCGACGGTGAAGACCTCGCTGTCGGGAGCGTCCTCGGGCTTGCGCGCCATCTCGCGGATCCACCGGCCCGGCCGGCGTACGAAGGCGGCCGGCGTCATGAAGGTGAAGTTGTGGCCGAGCACCGGCGACAGCAGCGCCGTGATCAGCCCCATGTCGTGGAAGAACGGCAACCAGCTCAGCCCGCGGTCGCCCTCCTTGCCCTCCAGGCCGTTGAGCACCTGCAGCACGTTGGTGGGCAGGTTGAGGTGGGTGATCTGCACGCCCGTCGGGGTCCGGGTGGAGCCGGACGTGTACTGCAGGTAGGCGATGGTGTTCTCGTCGGCCTCGGGCGGCTCCCAGGTGGACGCGACCTCGTTGGGGACCGCGTCGACGGCGATGACGCGGGGCCGCTCCTTGGCCGAACGGGCGCGGATGAACTTGCGGACGCCTTCGGCGGCGTCGGTGGTGGTCAGGATCGTCGAGGGGGAGCAGTCGTCGAGGACGGCGTGCAGGCGGCCGACGTGACCCGGCTCGGCCGGGTCGAACAGCGGCACCGCGATCCGGCCGGCGTACAGCGCGCCGAAGAACGCGATGAGGTAGTCGAGGTTCTGCGGGCACAGCACGGCGATGCGGTCGCCCGGCTGGGTGACCTGCTGCAGGCGGGCGCCCACGGCCCGGTTGCGGGCGCTGAAGTCGCTCCACACGATGTCGCGGTACTCGCCGTCGCGTTCGGTGGAGAAGTCGACAAACCGGTAGGCGAGCTTGTCGCCACGCACCCGCGCCCACTTCTCAACGTGCTTGACCAAGTTCGTGTTGTCGGGGAACTTGATCTTTCCATTCACGATGAACGGGTTGTGGTACGCCATGCCGCTCTCCTGTCACACCTGTATCTAGGTCGGCTCCGCCGACGTTTGTTATCTCGGTCGGCTCCGCCGACGTCTCGGTCCTAGCTCTGGCCGGCTACCGCCGACCGTTACATGTCTACGCGCGGGCCAGAACGGCGGTCACGTGCCAGTCCCAGCCGGCATCGACCCCGACCCGGGTCCGCGACAAAGTCTGGTAGCTCTTAAATTCCTCTTAATGTTACGGGCCTGCCCACGGCAGACCAAATCACAAGGTACCGCTGATAGCCACCGGCAACCGCTACCTAAAGCCTGTGTCCCACCGCCCCGGTCATCCGTGTTTCGGTTGTGGCGCATTTGCAATCAGCCCGTGAGCCCAGTTCAACGTCCAGTCGGTCGCCGGGGCCCCGTCGACGCTCCAGCACTGGGTCGTCGCGTACAACGCGTGGACCGGTTGGGCGGCCCCGCCGGCCAACGTGTTCAGCGTGCTCGGCAGGTTGGCGATGCTGAAGGCCTCTTCCGGTGCGGCGCAGATGAGGTCGCCCGGGGCGCAGATCTCGTTGGTCCTGCCGTTGAGGTCACCGAAGCCGCCCGGGCGGGCGCCGGTCATGGTGAGACCCAGCCCGGACAAGATCGGCACCTCGTGCAGCGTGACCTCGGCGCCCTGGCCCGGCGGGTTGGGCCCGATGTCATTACCCACCCCGAGCTGACGACGCCCGTCGGCGATCAACGTCACACCCAGCACCAGGTCTTCGTCGACGGGCCCGCGGCCGTTGCCGATATCGCTGGCGATGTCGCCCATGATCACCGCGCCCTGCGAAAAGCCCATCAGCACATAGCTGGTCAGCGGGCACTTGGTGTTCATGTCGGTCATCGCCGCCACGGTGGCGCGGGTGCCTTCGGCGCGGCTGGCGTTGTAGGACATCTGCGTGTCGCCGCTCAGCGGATTGTGGAACTGAGCGGTGTACGGGGTGGTGTACGCCTGCACCCGCGACGCGGGGAAGTCCTGGGTGAGGCTCGCGGTCACCTTGTGCAGCAACGCGTTCGGGAACTGCAGCGGGTTGGCGGGGTCGTCCTGGGGGGCGGACTCCCACGTGCCGGGAACGTTGACCAGCAGCACGTCGGGACACGAGGCGTCCTGGGATGCGGGTCGCGGCTTGTGCGGGTGCGATGTCGTCGACGACGGCGGCAAGACCCCGGGCGGCACCGCGCTGGGCTGCGACTCGCGCCCGCGCAGCACGGTGACGACGGCCACGATGACCAACAGGACGACACCGGCGACCGAAAGGGCGGCAACCCAGGCGAGGGTGCGGCGACGCTTACGCCGGGCGCTGTTAGCCATGTTCTCCTGCCAGCAGAGTCGGTGGATTCGCAGCTCGGATCCGGGCAAGCGGCCCTCGCGACCCCTGCTGCACTCCTACACGGTACCGGCTCTGCGGCTAGGCGAATCCGGGCCGCGACCCGCCGCGGCTGCTAGCGGATGGCGCCGACGATGTCGCCCGACATGGCCCCCAGTTGCCCCGACCACGAGCCCCAGCCGTTGTCGCCGCCGCCCGGGAAGTCGAAGTGGCCGTTGTGCCCGCCGTTGCTGCGGTACTGCTGGTAGAACTCCCGGGAACTGCCCATCGCCGCGGACGCCTGGCCGATCATGGCCGCGTCGTCGCCGCCCATATTGGTCGGGCTGTAGACCCAGACCCGCGTGTTGTTCTGCGCCAGCAGCGCCGAGTGCACGTACGGGTCGTGCCACTTCCACCGGCCCAGCTGCGGCGCACCCCACATGCCGTTGCCGTCCACGCCGCCGAACTGCTGCAGCCCGGCCAGGATCGCGCCGTTGTAGTTGGTGCTCGACGGGTACAGGAAGCCCGACAGCGAGCCGGCGAAGCCGAAGCGGTCGGGGTGGAAGGCGGCCAGCGCCATCGCGCCGTAGCCGCCCTGGGAGGCGCCGACGGCGGCGTGGCCACCGGGCGCGAGGCCCTTGTTGGCGGCCAGCCAATCGGGCAGCTCGCTGGACAGGAACGTGTCCCACTGCTTGCTGCCGTCCTGCTCCCAGTTGGTGTACATGCTCCACGCGCCGCCGGCCGGGGCCACCACCGAGATGCCCTTGCCGCTCAGCGTGTTCATCGCGTTGCCGGCGGTGACCCAGTTGCTCACGTCGGGCGCCGCGTTGAAGGCGTCCAACAGGTACACCGCGTGCGGGCCGCCGGCGAGGAAGGCCACCGGGATGTCCCGGCCCATGGCCGCCGACGGAACCATCAGGCTTTCGTAGCCCGCGGCCCTGGCCTTGCCGACGGCCCCGACCGCCGGTGAGACAAAGGCCAGCCCGACCGCTAGCGCGGCCAGGCAGAACGCCCGAAGAAGCGCTGGCACACCCCGCACGACCGTCATGTCCACCCTCCATCGTCTAGTCGCTGAATGCACATTAGCCAGCGGGCCGGCCCCCGCGCTCGCCGGGTAGTGAAACACGTCACACGTGCCGCGAACGACTAACGGCGGAAACCCCGAAGGGTTCCCGCCGCGAGTCGTGGTGCTTGGCGTGTTTTAGGTGCCCTGGCCGGTTCCGTTACCGGCAGCCGAGGCCGTGGCCGGGCCCGCGCCCGGGGTGGCGCCCAGAACCGACTGCATGTCAGGCTTCATCGCCTGCAGCTGCGCGCCCCAGTAGGGCCAGTCGTGGGTGCCGTTGGCGTCGAAGTTCCAGAACGCGTTGTGGCCACCGGCGGCGTTGTAGGCGTCTTGGAACTTCAGGTTGCTGGTCCGCACGAAGCCCTCGAGGAACTTCGCGGGCAGGTTGTCGCCACCGAGGTCGGACGGCTTGCCGTTACCGCAGTACACCCAGATGCGGGTGTTGTTGGCGACGAGCTTGCCCACCTGAAGCGACGGGTCGTTGCGCGCCCAGGCCGGGTCTTCCTTCGGGCCCCACATGTCGGCGGCCTTGTAGCCACCGGCGTCACCCATGGCCAGACCGATCAGCGACGGGCCCATGCCCTGAGACGGGTCCAGCAGCGCCGACAGCGATCCGGCGTAGACGAACTGCTCGGGGTGGTAGGCGGCCAGGATCAGCGCCGACGATCCGGCCATCGACAGGCCGACGACGGCGCTGCCGGTCGGCTTGACCTGCCTCTGGCTCTGCAGGTACGCGGGGAGCTCGCTGGTCAGGAAGGTCTCCCACTTGTAGGTGGTGCAGCCGGCCTTGCCGCAGGCGGGCTTGTACCAGTCGGAGTAGAAGCTGGACTGGCCACCCACCGGCATGGCGACCGAGATGCCCGACTGGTTGTACCACTCGAACGCCGGGGTATTGATGTCCCAGCCGTTGAAGTCGTCCTGCGCACGCATGCCGTCGAGCAGGTACAGAGCCGGCGAGTTCGCGCCGCCGCTTTGGAACTGAACCTTGATGTCGCGGCCCATCCCGGCGGACGGAACCTGCAGGTACTCCACCGGCAGACCCGGGCGCGAGAAGGCACCGGCGGTCGCCGAGCCCCCGACGGCGCCAATCAGGCCCGTCAGCAGCGCCGCACTGGCGGCCCCCACCACGAGCCGGCGCGGCATACTCGCCACGGCGCCGCGCAATCTGTCGACAAGCGTCATCCTTGCTTCCTCATCCTTCTTGCGGCCTCCCGGCGCATTCGTCCGTTTGGGCGCTTTCCTGATTGGGTCGAACTGCCTGCGCGTACCCACTTGCACGGCTCCTCGTCGAACCGGTCGGCCCGCATCGTCACCGCGCGAAGCGCAGGAGTGCCCGTGTAGTCAACCACACCTTGCCCCATTCGTTCGCATCGAGGCGGGCCCCCGAACCGGCGAGCGGCCCACCTACCCAGCGGTTTTCATGTCAAACACGTGTAGAAAAGGCGAGTATTGCGCATGTGCTTGACCGCCATTGCCAGCTGGTGAGAGGCCAAATGTGATGTTGCTGCCATTTTTTCGTGACGGGCCGGCCGTAATCGTGGTGAAATCTGCCGAAATTTCTTCTGCGCAGCGCTTACTCGCGAGGCGGCGGGGGCGATTGTTCGGGTATCGGAAGCCCGCACCGCGCCAGCTCGTAGAGCGGGACCCGGTCGATGCGGTACTTGGTGAACTGGAAGGAGTGCAGCACGTTGGACAGGAACCGATGCGGGTTCATCGGCGCGCGCACCGAGCCGAGCACCGCCTGGGTGTCGGGGCATTTCAGCGCCGCGACCGCGTCGGCGACCCACTGCGCGTCCAGGTAGCCCGGGATTCCCGGGTACACCTTCACCCAGGGGCCGTCGGCGATCACCCAGTCCGGGAAGAGGTTCTTGTCATGCCCGATGCGGCCGTGCTTGAGCCGCTCGGTGTGTTGCGCCAGTGGATTCGCCAGCCCGATCTGGTCGATGACCCGGACGTCGAGCCCGACGTTCATGCCGACCATGCCGAGGTTGGTGAAAAACACCGCGTGCTGCGGCTTTTGCGGTTTGTCGCCCGGCGCGGGCTGGGCCTGCGGCACCAGGTCCCATTGGATGTAGTTGCCCGACGGCAGCAGCAGCGCGCCGTCGGGGGTGTCGTTCAGGGCCGTCAGGATGGCGGCCATCCGCGGGTAGCCCAGGTAGTCCGCGGCGGTCAGCGGATGTGCGTGACCGGTGGCCTGGGCGTAGAAGCGCCGTTCGTCGACGATGCCGGAGTACGTGACGTGGGTGGCGTCGTCGCCCATGCCGGGTGAATTCGCGGCCCACAGCGACCAGCCGGCCACCCCCAGCCACAGCGCGGCGGCCGCGCCGGCCACCCAGTTACCGGTCTCGCGCGAATAGTCCTGGCCGTCGGGGATGGCGACCGGGACGACGGCCACGGGGGCCAGCAGGCAGAACACGGGCGCCAGCAGCACCCGCGCGTGCATGAAGTCGCCGCCCTGCCGAATCCAGTACAGGGCCTGCAGCAGGCCGCTGATCAGGACCCACGCGACCACCGCCGGCGGGCTGTGCACGGCCCGGGCCACCCGCCCGTAGTCGGGCGCCAGCGCGGGCCGCAGGAACGAGGGCCGGCGCCGGGCTGCGAACAGCAGCACGCCCAGCGGCACGAGCAGGACCACGGGTATCCACACCGCGTACGGGGCGTCGAAGTTCGAGAGGTAGATCATGCCCTGGGACCACTTGTCCCCGGCCGCATCCTTGGCCAGGGCGGTGCCCGGCACCAGCAGGCCGTAGTAGCCCATCCGGAAGATCTCGTAGCCGACCGGCAGGAGACCGCCGGCCGCCACGATCAGCGCGCGGCGCCGCCAGGTCCGGGCGGCGATCATCATCATGATCAGCGCCAGCCCACCCATGAGCGCCAGCTCGGGCCGGACCAGGACGCTGAACCCGGCGACGAACGCCAGCGCGCCGACGAACACGTTCTTGTCCGGGCGGTTGCGAACGGGCTGCGCCCAGCAGACCATCATCCACCACAGCAGCCCGAGGTAGGCCAGCGCCAAACCGCTTTCCAGGCCCGAGGTGGCGAAGTCGCGCGCCGGCGGCAGCGCGATGTACACCAGTGCGCCGGCGGGCAACATGATCGCTTTGCGCCCGCGCAGGCTGGGCGCGTACAGCCGCGCGGCGCCCAGCATCAGCAGCGCCACACCGAGCACCGAAAGCACCAGCGCCAGAGCCAAAGCCACGTACTCCATGCGCAGCGGGCCGCCGACCCAGCTGCCGGCGTACATCAGGTACGTCCAGGCGGTGGAGGTGTTGGCCTCCACCCGCTCGCCCTGGTTGAAGACCGGCCCGTTGCCGGCGAGCAGGTTGCGCACGGTGCGCAACACGATGAGCCCGTCGTCGGCGATCCACCGCCGCTGCCAGGCGCCCCAACCGAACAGGACGGCGACGACCGCGACGCCGATCCACAGGCTGGTCCGCACCATGGTCGTGTATGGGAACACCGGCCAGCCGGGCCGCCTGATCACCGGCCGGCTGCGCATCATGCGCGCCTTGAGCGCCTGCAGCTCGGGGCTAACCGAAGGCAACGGCGGCTCCAATGGTCGCGATCCACGCCACCGCCAGCAGCTGCAACACCCGGTCCCGCAACGCGATGTCTTCGGGCTCCCCGGCCAGACCGCCGTCCACGTCGACCGCGTAGCGCAGGATCGCGATGGTGAACGGGACCATGGAGACCGCGAACCAGGACCCCGAATGGTGGTCGCGCTCGAACGCCCACAAGCCGTAACAGACCACCACCGCGGTGGCGGACATGGTCCAGACGAACCTCAGGTACGTGCTGGTGTAGCTCTCCAGCGACTTGCGGATCTTGGCGCCGGTGCGTTCGGCCAATTGCAGTTCGGCGTAACGCTTGCCGGCCACCATGAACAGCGACGCGAACGCCGCCGAGAGCAAAAACCATTGTGACAGCGGGATTTCGGTGGCCACGCCGCCGGCGATGGCGCGCAGCAGGTACGCCGATGACACGATGCAGATGTCAAGCACCGCTTGGTGTTTGAGTCCGAAGCAGTACGCCAGCTGCATGCCGAGGTAGACGGCCATCACCAAGGCCAGGTTCGGCGTCACCATCCAGGCGATGCCCAGCGAGGCCGCACCCAGCAGCACCGCCAGGGCGTAGGCCAGCCACTCGGGCACGACGCCCGCCGCGATCGGGCGGAACCTCTTGGTGGGGTGTTCGCGGTCGGCCTCGACGTCGCGCACGTCGTTGACCAGATAGATCGACGACGCCGCCAGGCTGAACACCACGAACGCCAACCCGACCTGAGTGAGCATCTGCCCGTAGTCGTATCGAATCCCGCTGCCCAGCCCGGCCACCGGCGCGGCCAGCACCAAGACGTTCTTCACCCACTGGCGCGGGCGGAGCGCCTTGATCACCCCGGCGACCAGGTTGCTGGGCGGCCCGGCCACCACTTCCTCGGTTTCCTCGGTCATGCGTTACCTCTTACAACCTCTTGCACCTGTCCGGCGCGGCGCGCGATCGCCGCGATGACGGCACCCAGGGCGATGCCGCAGGCCACGTCGCTGGGGTAGTGCACGCCCAGCAACATTCGCGACAACGCCATCGGCGGCACCAGGACCGCGGGTAGCGGCAGGCCGGTGGTCCGGCCCATCAGGATGGCGGCGGCGGTGGTGGAAGTGGCATGCGCGGAGGGAAAACTCAACTGGCTGGGCGTGCCGACGTTCACCACGACGGCGGGATCGTGCGGCCGCTTGCGCCGCACGATCCGCTTGACGACCACGGCGGCGGCGTGGGCGACGAAGGCGCCGGCCCCGGCGATCAGCCAGTCCCCGCGCCGCTTCGGCGACAGGACCGCGCCGAGCAGGGCGACGGCCACCCACCCGACGCTGTGCTCGCCGAAGTGGGACAGCGCGCGCGCCACCGATAGCACCCCGGGCCGACCGCCCAGCGCCGCCTGGACGGCGACCAGCGCGGCCACCTCACCGCGCGGGGCCTGCGCAGCAGAGGCCTCAGGCATGTTCCGCAGCTGGCAGCAACGCCGTCTCCCACTTCTGCTTGCTGGACAACACCGGCAGTGCGTCGCGATAGACCCTGCGCATCTCGTCGAACCGGCTGAGCAGCTGACGCTGCCGGCGCAACGATTTGAACAACAGCGAGAACATCTTTCGGCGGTCCCGCTGTCGGTAGACCACGCCGCATCCGTCGGCCGTCGTGACCGTCACGCCGTCGACGGTGCACAAGCGGAACCAGCGCGCGTCCTGGGTCGGCACGTTGTACTCCGGGGTCCGGTGCGCCTCGGTGTCGGCCTTGGTCGCGTTGTGCAGGATCCCGCGGGCCAGCCGGTAACCGATCGACACCGGGTTGACCGGCGGGTTCATCACCCTGCTCTGGTAGCGCGGTTGCGGTAGCTCGCTGGCCGCCGGCAGCACCACCGCGTCCGGGTATTCCTTGCGCAGGCGATGCACCTCCGGCAGCGCGGATTCCAGGATCGAGAAGATGTGCTCGGGCCCGGCGAGGAAGTCGTCGATGGCCCTGTTCTGGATCGCCACCGTCGAATACTCAAGGCAGGCAAGGTGTTTCAGCGTCGCCTTGAGGTGGCTGCGGACCAGCCCGGTGATGTCACCGTCCCAGTGCAGCGCCGCGACCACCAGCCGGTTGCGCAGGTGGAAGTAGGCCTGCCAGTCGATGGCGTCGTCCTTGTCGCTCCAGGCCATGTGCCAGATGGCGGCGCCGGGCAGGGTGACGGTCGGATAGCCGTGCTCGCCGGCGCGCAGGCCGTATTCGGCGTCGTCCCATTTGATGAACAGCGGCAGCGGCTGGCCCAGTTCCTCGGCGACCTGCCGGGGGATCATGCACGTCCACCAGCCGTTGAAGTCGACGTCGATGCGCCGGTGCAGCAGTGCGCTGCGAGGGTTCTTGTCGTTCAACGGAAATTGCGCGAAGTCGTGGTCGTATTCGGCGTGCGGCGCGGCGGTCCACATGAAGTTCGACTGGTCGACGACCTCGCCCATGATGTGCAGGTGGGACGGCTCCTGCAGGTTCAGCATCTGGCCGCCGATGAGCATCGGTGTCTTGGCGAAGCGGTGCAGAGCCAGCACCCGCAGGATCGTGTCCGGCTCGATGCGGATGTCGTCGTCCATGAACAGGATCTGTTGGCAGTCGGTGTTTTTCAGCGCCTCGTACATCACCCGGCTGTAGCCGCCGGAGCCGCCGAGGTTGGGCTGGTCGTGGATGGACAACCGATCGCCCAGGCCGGCGGCCGCCGCCGGGAAGTCCGGGTGTTCGCGCACCTTGCGGGTGCCCTGGTCCGGAACGATCACCGCGCCGATCACCTTGTCCACCAACGGGTCTGCGGTGAGGTCGGCCAGCGCGTTGACGCAGTCGGCGGGGCGGTTGAAGGTGGGGATGCCGACGGCGATGTTGGCCGTGCCCGGGGCCGGCTCGGTCGCATACCAGCCGCCGCTGATCAGGTTGACCTCGGTGTCGGTGGTGATGTCGAACCAGATCCAGCCGCCGTCCTCGAACGGCCGCAGGGCCACCTCGATCTCGACGACGGCCGGCTGCTCGTCGGTGCCGACGAATTGGCGGCCCTCCACCGAGATTCGCACCCCGGTGGCCTTGGTCCGGTAGACGTCGACGCGTCCGGTCCCGGTCAGCTCGACGCGCAACACGACCGAACTGCAGATCGACCAGCGCCGCCAGTAGCTCGCGGGGAACGCGTTGAAGTAGGTGGCGAACGACACCTCGGACTCTTTGCCGATCTCCAGCGAGGTGCGGCTGGTGGCATGCGCACGCCGGGCGTTGGTCGTCGACTCCTCCAGGTACAGCTTGCGCACGTCGAGCGGCTCGCCGGGACGCGGCAGGATGATTCGGGACAACAGGCTTACGGCAGTCATCAGGCGCCACTCCTCCTCATCGCTTCGCTCTGCATCGTCGTAGCACGCATCAGGCGCCACTCCTCCTCATCGCTTCGCTCTGCATCGTCGTGGCACGCATCAGTCGCTCTCCCCCACTAGAGCTTTGCCGTCGCGCAGGTGCGGCGCGAGGACGTTGTCGTACATGTTCAGTGCGCTGGCGATGGCCATGTGCATGTCCAGATACTGGTAGGTGCCCAACCGCCCGCCGAAAAGCACCTTCGCCGAAGCGGTTTCGGACTTCG
The DNA here is from genome assembly GCF_035666375.1 of Mycobacterium sp. 5-140-3-2. Lineage (NCBI taxonomy): Bacteria > Bacillati > Actinomycetota > Actinomycetes > Mycobacteriales > Mycobacteriaceae > Mycobacterium > Mycobacterium sp. 5-140-3-2. The sequence continues at coordinate 208,135 of NZ_CP142025.1, read as the reverse complement.
CCCTGGCCCGGTAGGCGGCCAGCACGGCGCGGTCGGCCTCGGTGTTGATCGGGTAGTAGGGCTCGTCGTCGTCCTCGGCGAACCGCGAATATTCGCGCATGATCACGGTCTTGTCGGCCGGATAGTCGCGCTCGGTGTGGAAGTGCCGGAACTCGTGGATGCGGGTGTAGGGCACGTCGGCGTCGTTGTAGTTCATCACCGGTGTGCCCTGGAAATCCCCGATCGGAAGCACTTCCAGCTCGAAGTCCAGCGTGCGCCAGCCCAGCCGGCCCTCGGCGTAGTCGAAGTAGCGGTCCAGCGGGCCGGTGTAGACGACCGGCGCGTCGGGGCTGTCCGCGCGCAGTTGGTCGCGCACGTCGAACCAGTCGGTGTCCAGCCGGACCTCGATGCGGTCGTCGGCGGCCATGTTCTGCAGCCACGCCGTGTACCCGTCGACCGGCAGGCCCTCGTAGGTGTCGGAAAAGTAGCGGTTGTCGAACGTGTAGCGCACCGGCAGCCGGGTGATGTTCGACGCCGGCAGCTCCTTGGGGTCGGTCTGCCACTGCTTGGCGGTGTAGTTCTTGAGGAAGGCCTCATAGAGCGGCCGGCCGACCAGGGAGATGGCCTTCTCCTCGAAGTTCTGCGCGTCCTCGGTTTTGATCTCGGCGGCCTGCTCGGCGATGAGCTTGCGCGCCTCGTCGGGGGTGAAGTACTTGCCGAAGAACTGCGACACCAGGCCCAGCCCCATCGGGAACTGGTAGGCCTGCCCGTTGTGCATGGCGAAGACCCGGTGCCGGTAGTCGGTGAACTCGGTGAACTGCCGCACGTAGTCCCAGACCCTCTTGTTAGAGGTGTGGAACAGGTGGGCGCCGTACTTGTGCACCTCGATGCCGGTGTGCGGCTCGGCTTCCGAATAGGCGTTGCCACCGATGTGCGGACGGCGGTCCACCACGAGTACACGCTTCTGAAGCTGGGTAGCCACGCGCTCGGCAATGGTCAGTCCGAAGAATCCAGAGCCGACGACGAAAAGATCGAAACGAGCTGTCATCGGTTGCTTAGGGTATCCGACCGCGGGGCCCTAACCCATTTGGCGAGGCCACGGAGAGGGCCGGCCGTTTGACGGGCGCCGCCGCGGGGGCCTTCGCGGCGGCCGGTGGGAGGTCCCGGGCTCGCGATCACAGTCCTGGTCGCAATTGCCTCACGATTCAATATCACCACTCTAGTAACAGGGTCCCCACTCGTACCATCGACTGTGTGTGATTCCAGCCAGATAGGACCGGCGGGACCGCCAACACAACACATAGTCAGATAGAGGAGACTTCCGTGCCGAACCGACGCCGACGCAAGCTCTCGACAGCCATGAGCGCGGTTGCCGCCCTGGCAGTGGCGAGTCCGTGCGCATACTTCCTTGTTTACGAATCGACGGCCGACCACAAGGCGCCCGAGCATCACGAGTTCAAGCAGGCCGCGGTGATGAGCGACCTGCCCGGCGAGCTGATGGGCGCGCTGTCCCAGGGGCTGTCGCAATTCGGGATCAACATGCCTCCGGTTCCCGCCCTGAGCGGGGGCGCGACCACACCCGGTCTCGCCAGTCCCGGCCTGGGCACTCCGGGCCTCGGGACCCCCGGGCTGGGGACGCCGGGCCTGACCAATCCCGGCCTGACGAGCCCCGGTTTGACCAGCCCCGGCCTGACGAGCCCCGGTTTGACCAGCCCCGGGCTGGCGAGCCCGGGCCTCACGAACCCCGGCGCGGCTCCTACGACGCCCGGGCTCACCGCGCCCGGTGCGCTGCCGGCCACCCCGGGCGCGGGGATCGCGACCCCGGGCGCCGGGCTCAACCCCGCGCTGTCCAACCCCGGGCTGACCAGCCCGGCCGGGGTGGCGCCGGGGCTCGGCAGCCCGACCCTGTCGCCGAGCGAGGTACCCATCGACTCCGGGGCCGGCCTGGACCCGGGCGTCGGCGGCACCTACCCGATCCTCGGCGACCCGTCGACGTTCGGTAACGCTTCGCCCATCGGTGGCGGCACCGGCCTGGGCGGTGGCTCCGGATCCGGCGCCAGCGGCGGCCTGGTCAACGACGTCATGCAGGCGGCCAACCAGTTGGGCGCCGGTCAGGCGATCGACCTGCTCAAGGGCTTGGTGATGCCGGCCATCACGCAGGGCATGCAGGGCGGCGGGGCCGCGGGCGCCCTCCCGGGTGCCGCCGCGGGCGCTCTGCCGGGCGCCGCGGGTGCCTTGCCGGGCGCCGCGGGCGCCCTGCCCGGTGCCGCGGCGGGAGCACTCCCGGCCGCCGCGGGTGCCGCCGGTGCGCTTCCGGCGGCCGCGGGCGCGGTGCCGGCACTGCCCCCGGTCTGACCTTTACCCGAACCCTCCACCAGACGGCACCGCAGAATCATCTGCGGTGCCGTCGATTTTGGTCGAGATTCGGCCACGCCCAACCTCGTGTCGTCTCATAGATAACATTAGAAACACACGTAACATCGGCTGGTGTCTCGCAGTCGCGCGCCGACGATGATGCTCACCGCCATCGCGGCGACCGTCGTCATCGTCTCGTGGGTGGGGGACGCGACGCGCGGTCGCGTTGCCGCCGGCCCAGCGCCGGCGCGCGGCACCCAACTCGTCGAGCAACCGCTCATCGGACTGGGCGCCGGAGTCACGGTTCGCGAAATCGGTCAGGACACTCCGTTCTCGTTGGTGGCGCTGACCGGCGACCTGGCCGGCACGTCGACCCGGGTGCGCGCCAGACACCCCGACGGCTCGTGGGGCCCCTGGTATCAGACGGAGTACGAAACCGCGGCGCCCGACCCCGCGGGGGCCGCCCATCCGGCCGGCGTTGCGGAGGGGCCGCGCGGCACGGACCCGGTCTTCGTCGGCACCACGACCACCGTCCAGATCGCGGTGACCCGGCCGCTCGACGCGAAGGCGACCCAGCCGCCCCCGGCGTCCCCGACTGAAGCGAAGGATCTGGGGTACAAACCGGCGTCGAGGGAACAGCCCTTCGGGCAGAACATCTCCGCCGTCCTCATCTCCCCGCCCCAAGCGCCGACCCAAACCCAGTGGACACCTCCGTCCGGGGTGGTGATGCCCGGGCAGGCGCCCCCCATCATCAGCCGCGCGGAATGGGGTGCCGACGAATCGCTGCGATGCGGTAGCCCGCAGTACGACAACGGGATTCGCGCCGCGGTCATCCACCACACCGCGGGCAGTAACGACTATTCGCCGCTGGAATCGGCCGGGATCGTCAAGGCCATTTACACCTACCACAGCAAGACGCTGGGCTGGTGCGACATCGCCTACAACGCGCTGGTCGACAAGTACGGACAGGTGTTCGAGGGCAGCGCAGGCGGGCTCACCAAGGCGGTCGAGGCCTTCCACACCGGCGGGTTCAACCGCAACACCTGGGGCGTGTCGATGATCGGCAACTTCGACGACGTGCCCCCGACACCGATCCAACTGCGCACCGTCGGCCGCCTGCTCGGTTGGCGGCTGGGCATCGACGGCGTCGACCCCAAGGGCACGGTGCAACTGGAGTCGGCCGGCAGCCACTACACCACCTTCCCGGCGGGTTCGGTCGCGACGCTGCCGACCATCTTCACCCACCGTGACGTCGGCAACACCGACTGCCCGGGCAACGCCGCCTACGCGCTGATGGACGAGATACGGGACATCGCAGCGCATTTCAACGACCCACCGGAGGAACTTATCAAGGCGCTGCAGGGCGGCGCGATCTACGATCACTGGCAGGCGATCGGCGGGATGAACAGCGTGCTGGGTGCGCCGACCGCGCCCGAGGACAGCGCGGCCGGTGACGCCCGCTTTGTCACCTTCGCCCGGGGCGCCATGTATTGGTCACCCGAGACCGGCCCCCAGCCGGTCACCGGCGCCATCTACGACGCCTGGGGATCGCAGAGCTACGAGCGCGGCCCACTCGGGTTGCCGACCAGCGCGGAAATACAAGAGCCGCTGCAGATTACGCAGAACTTCCAGCACGGGACGCTGAACTTCGAGCGGCTGACCGGAAACGTCACCGAGGTGGTGGACGGCATCACGACGCCGCTGGCCACCCAATTGCCAAGCGGCCCAACGGTGCCCGCCGAACACTTCTCGCTACCGGCGCACCCCGGCGCCACCTGAGGCGCGTTAAAGCCACCAACGTTCCAGCACCCGCCCCACGCCGTCGTCGTTGTTGGCGGCGGTCACCTCGTCGGCGGCGGCCTGCACGTCGGGATGGGCGTTGCCCATCGCCACGCCATGGCCCGCCCAGCGCAGGATCGGCAGGTCGTTGGGCATGTCGCCGAACGCCACCACCTCCTCACGGGCGATCTGCAGCGGCCTGGCGATCTCGTCCACCCCGGTGGCCTTGCTGATCCCCAGCGGCACGATCTCGACCAGGCCGTTGTCGGTGGAGTAGGTGATGTCGCCCTCGATGCCGACGTGCTTGGCCAGCTCGGCGGCCATGTCGGAGCTACGGGCCCCGGCCCGGCGAATGAGCAGCTTGATCGCCGGGGCGCTGAGCAGGTCCTCGATCGACACCTCGGTGTTGTCGGGGTTGAGCCAGGCATGCTCGTAGCCCGGCGAGCTGATGAACTGCGGGGTCGCCGTGTCGTGGGCGCGTTCGCCGATCCGCTCGACGGCCAGACCCGCGCCGGGTATGACGCGAGTCGCCAGCTCCGCCAACTCGGCCAGGGTGTCGACGGACAGCGTGCGCGTCGACATCACCCGGTCGGTGGCGGAGTCATAGATCACGGCGCCGTTGGCGCACACCGCAATTGGGGCGAAGCCCAGCGCGTCGACGACGGGACGTATCCACCGGGGCGGGCGCCCGGTCGCCACGACGAACTGCGCACCGGAGTCCACCGCGGCGCGAATGGCGTCGCGGGTGCGCGGGGTGATCTTTTCGTCGTCGTCGAACAGGGTGCCGTCGACGTCGCAGGCGATGAGCGTCGGCTTCATCGTCCTCGGGCCCGACCGCTCAATGCAATCCGCTTTGCGTCTGCCCCGGGCGCGTGACGCCGTCGGTCCCGTACTTCTGCATCCGCTCCTGCAATTCCGACAACCGGATGGCCCGGGAATCCTCCTGGGTGGGCGCGCCGCCCCCCAATCGGCGCGGCACCCAGAATTCGTCCTTCGGGTGCGGATATTCCTCCTGCACCCGATACAGCAGGGCATTCATCGCCTCACGCAACACCGCGTTGAGCTGCTCGGGCGTGCCCCGCGGTGGCAGCGGGCGCCCGGCGACCACGGTGATCGGAACCTTGTTGCGCAGCACCTTTTTCGGATGGTCCTTGGGCCAGATCCGGTGGGCGCCCCACACGATCACCGGGACGATCGGCACCTGCGCTTCCAGCGCCATGCGCGCGGCCCCGGTCTTGAATTCCCGCAGCTCGAAACTGCGGCTGATGGTGGCCTCGGGGTGCGTCCCGATCAGCTCGCCCTCGCGCATGCGTTGCACCGCCGCGTCGAAGGCGTCGTGACCCGACCTGCGATCCACCGGGATCAGCCGGGCGTGCTTGATGACGTAGTTGACCGCCTTCACGTCGGCCATCTCGGCCTTGATCATGAAATACGCGCGCCGCCGGCGCTCCCGGACGGCCATCAGCGTGGGAAGCCAGTCCAAGTAACTGGTGTGGTTTTGGGCCAGCAGGGCGCCGCCGCGCTCGGGGATGTTCTCGAGGCCCTCATAGGTGAACTTGGTTCCCTGCATGGCGACCATCGGCGGGACGATCCACTCCGCCAGCCGGTAGAACCCCTCGGGCATGTTGTCTCCTTCGCCTACTGCGACGGGCGGTCGGCCCGGTTGGCCGCCTTCTTGGCCGATCGGGCCGCCGCCTCGTCGGCCTCGATGCGCGCGGCCTCCGCGCGGGTCGGGGCCGTCCCGCCCAGCCGGTGCGGCACCCAGTACGCCCCGGGCTCGTGCGGATAGTCCCGTTGCGCCTCGTGCAGCAACGTCGTCATCGAGTCGCGCAGGGCAGCGTCGGTCTGCGCAATGTCTTCGCGCACCTGCAACGGCGCGCCCACCTGCACGGTGACAGGAATTTTGGCCCGACCCAGTTTACGCGGGTGGTCCTTGGTCCAGATGCGCTGCGCCCCCCACACGATCACCGGGACGATCGGGACGTTCGCCTCCAGCGCCATCCGCGCGGCGCCCGTCTTGAACTCCTTGAGCTCGAAGCTGCGACTGATCGTCGCTTCGGGGTACACGCCCACCAGCTCACCCTCACGGAGCCGCTGCACGGCCACCGCGTAGGCGCCCGCGCCGGCGCCCCGGTCCACCGGGATCGTGCGGGTGTGCTTGATCAGGAAGTTGACCACCCTGACCTGCTGCATCTCCGCCTTGATCATGAACCGCAGGCGCCGCCCCCGGCGGTACACGGCCAGGCCAGCGGGCAAAAAGTCGACGTAGCTGGTGTGGTTGATCGCCACCACGGCCCCACCCCGCTCAGGGATGTGCTGCTCGCCGCGATAGGTGATTTTGGTGCCGGTGGCCGCCACCGCCAGTTGGGCCAGGAGCTCCAGCGCGCGGAAGGTCGGCTCCACCATCGATCACTGCTCCGGCGCCCCTGCGGGGCGCGCCCGGCGCGCCGCCCGGGCGGCCGCCTCCTCGGCTTCCAGCCGGGCCGCTTCCGCCAGCGACGGGGCGCCCCCGCCCAACCGGTGCGGCACCCAGAACTCCCCGGCGGGATGGGCGCCGTAGAGTTCCTGCGCGCGTTCGAGCAGGTGCTGCATCCGGGAATGCAGGAGGCCCTTCAATTCCTCGATGCCCAGCGTCGGCTCGATCGGTTCCCCGACCACGACGACGATCGGCACCTTCGGCCGCCAGAGCTTCTTCGGGTGGTCCTTGGTCCAGATGCGCTGGGCGCCCCAGACGATGTGCGGGACGATCGGCACCCCGGCCTCGACCGCCATGCGGGCCGCGCCCGATTTGAACTCCTTGATCTCGAAGCTGCGGCTGATGGTGGCCTCGGGGTAAACCCCGACCAGCTCACCGTCTTTCAGGTGCCGGACGGCGGCCTCGTAGGAGGCGGCGCCGTCCTGCCGATTCACCGAGATGTGGCGCAGGCTGCGCATGATGGGCCCGGTGACCTTGTGGTCGAAGACCTCCTGCTTGGCCATGAACCGCACCTTGCGGCCCAGGCCCTGCTTGTAGGCGGGCAACCCCGCGAACGTGAAGTCCAAATAGCCGGTGTGGTTGATCGCGATGACCGCACCGCCGCTCGTCGGGAGGTTCTCCACACCCGTGACCGTGATCTTCAGCCCCTGCGCGCGCCATACCAAGCGGGCTAGCTGGATGACAGTCCCGTAAACCGGTTCCACAGCTCATCAGCCTAGTGCTCCGGGCTGCGCGGCGCCCCCGGATGGCGCCTCGCGCTAAGCTCGGGGGCGCAAAAACCGTCACCGCCGGCCGACCCCGACTCGGTCCCCCAGCGCCCCCCGGAAAGGTATTAGTGCAGGTCACCAGCGTAGGCCACGCCGGATTTCTGATCGAGACCCAAGCGGGCAGCATCCTTTGCGACCCCTGGGTCAATCCGGCCTACTTCGCCTCCTGGTTCCCGTTCCCGGACAACAGCACGCTGGACTGGGACAAGCTGGGCGCCTGCGACTACCTGTACGTGTCGCACCTGCACAAGGACCACTTCGACGCGAAGAACCTGGCCGAGCACGTCAACAAGGACGCGACGGTCCTGCTGCCGGACTTTCCCGTGCCTGACCTGCGAAACGCGTTGCAGGAGTTGGGCTTTCACCGATTCTTCGAGACCAGCGATTCGGTGAAGCATCGGATCGACGGTCCCCGTGGCGGTCTGGACGTCATGATCATCGCCCTGCGGGCGCCCGCCGACGGCCCGATCGGCGATTCGGCGCTGCTGGTCTCCGACGGCGCCACAACGGTTTTCAACATGAACGACGCCCGGCCCGTCGACCTGGACGTGCTGGCCGCCGAGTTCGGGCACATCGATGTGCACCTGCTGCAGTACTCCGGGGCGATCTGGTACCCGATGGTCTACGACATGCCGGCGCGCGCCAAGGAGTCCTTCGGCGTCCAGAAGCGGCAACGGCAGATGGACCGCGCCCGCCAGTACCTCGCCCAGGTCGGGGCTACGTGGGTGGTCCCGTCCGCGGGGCCGCCGTGCTTCCTGGATCCCGAGCTGCGCCACCTCAACGACGACCACGCGGATCCGGCCAACATCTTTCCGGACCAGATGGTGTTCCTGGACCAGATGCGCACGCACGGCCACGACGGCGGCCTGCTGATGATGCCCGGGTCGACCGCCGACTTCACCGGGTCCACCCTGAATTCGCTGCGCCACCCGCTGCCCACCGACGAGGTCGAGGCCATCTTCACCACGGGCAAGGCCGACTACATCGCCGCGTACGCCGAGCGGATGGCGCCCGTCGTCGCCGCCGAGCGGGCGAGCTGGGCCCCCGCGGCCGGGGAACCCCTCCTGGAATCGCTGCGCGCGTTGTTCGAGCCGATCATGTCCCAAAGCGACGAGATCTGCGACGGGATCGGCTACCCCGTCGAACTGGTGCTCGGTCCCGAGACGGTGATCCTGGACTTCCCGAAACGCGCCGTGCGGGAACGGATTCCGGACGAGAAAGTCCGCTACGGATTCGAGATCGCACCGGAGCTGGTGCGCACCGTGCTGCGCGACCGCGAACCCGACTGGGTCAACACCATCTTCTTGTCCACCCGCTTTCGGGCGTGGCGGGTCGGCGGCTACAACGAGTACCTCTACACCTTCTTCAAGTGCCTGACCGACGAACGCATCGCCTACGCCGACGGCTGGTTCGCCGAAACCCACGACGACTCGGCGTCGGTCACGCTGGACGGCTGGGAGATCCAGCGCCGCTGTCCCCACCTCAAGGCCGATCTGTCGAAATTCGGTGTGGTAGAAGGGAACACGTTGACCTGCAACCTGCACGGGTGGCAGTGGCGATTGGACGACGGGCGGTGCCTGACCGCGCGGGGCCACCAGCTGCGGAGTCGCCGCGCGTGAACGACTCCCACCGCTCCTACGACTCCTACGACGATGGGCTGGTTCAGCTGGATCGCGCGGCGATCACGTTGCGCCGCTACCACTTTCCGTCGGGCACATCGAAGGTCATCGCGCTCGGCTCGATCCGCGGTTACAAAGCCGAAAGCCTGGGCCTGTTCACGCAGCGGCTCCGAATCTGGGGCAGCTCCGATTTCCGCCGCTGGCTTCCCCTGGACATCCGACGGCCGCTGCGGTCGACGCTGATCACCCTGGACGTACCAGGCACCTGGCCCAGCCCCGCGTTCACGCCGGCGCGTCCCGACGAGTTCACCGCGCTGCTCGACGAACTGCTGGCCGCCCGCGGCTAGCGTCCCCGGCCGGCGAGCGCCCGGCGTCGGGCCGCTGAACGTGCACTGATGGCGAATTCCGGCGTGATTTCTCGCACTGGTTACACGCTGGGTGAGGGTCAGCGCGCATCCAATGCCGCACGCGCCGCGTTGTAGCCGGGGATGAACGTGATGCCGGGTCCGCCGTGGCATCCCGCGCTGCCCAGGTACAGCCCCTCGATCGGGATCGGCTGGCCCAGAAACCCCCTGGGGCCCGGCCGGTTGGGGCCGACCTGATTCGCGTTCAACAGACCGTGGCAGTAGTCGCCGCCCGGGGCGCCGAACATCACCCCCATGTGCTTGGGCGTGAAGGTGGTGTGCCGGATGATGCTGCGTTCGAAATTCGGCGCGAGCCGGGTGATCTTGTCGATCACCCGCTGACCCATTTCGACCTTCGCCTGCCCATAATCCACGTCCCCCTCGATCGGGAAGAACAACGCGAACGCCGACGCGGCGTGCTTGCCCGCCGGAGCGAGGTCCGGGTCGTTCTGCGAGGGGATCTGCAGCACCACCGTGGGATCGGCCGGAACGACCCCGCGCCGCGCGTCCTCCCACTGCTGCTGGACCTCTTCCGGCGTGCAGAACAGGCCGATGGAGGCCTGCATGGCCGGTGCGTTGAGGGCCTCATACGGCGCGGCGAAGGCGGGGGCCTCGTCCAGCGCGAAGTGCATCTGCAGGTAGCTGCCGCGGTGGTCGATGCGCGCGTAGCGCGCCCGGATGTCGGCGGGCAGCGCGGCGGGATCGATCAGGTCGTTGAGCGTGGTGTCCGGGGCGATGCCCGAAACGACGATCGGGGCGTGCAGCGTCTCCCCCGCCTCGGTGCGCACGCCGGTCACCCGCCCGTCCGCGACGAGGATCTCGGTCACCTTGGTGCGCAGCCGAACCTCGCCGCCGTGGCTTTCCAGCACGTCGCACAGGTGCGAGGTGAGCGCGCCGATGCCGCCGCGCAGCTTCTTCATCTGCATCGTGTCGCCCTCGGGAACGCCGAGGCCGAAGGCGAGCGCGGCCGCGCTGCCGGGGGTGGCCGGGCCCCGGTACAGCGTGTTGACGGCCAGCACGGTCATCGAACCGCGCAGCGCGCCGTGTTTCTCGCGGTCGGGCAGGTAGCGGTCCAGCACGTCGGTGACCGAGCCGAACAGCATGTCGTCGATGGCCGCGCGCTCGAATTCGTTTGTGGCGCAGGCATACATCTCGTCGATGCTCTTGGGCGGGGTGCCGGCTTCGAAGCGGCCCAGCGCGCGGGTCGGGCCCTGGCTCCACGCCATCAGCCCCGCCATCCCGTTGACGGCGTCGGCCCCGTGCACCTCGTTGAGGTGGGTGAACAGCTTGACCGGGTCGCTGTATTGAACCAGCGGATCGTCGCCGACCCCGCGCACCGCCACCGACATCACGTCCAGGTCGATCGTCGGCAGGGTGTCCAGGCCCAGCTCGTCGACCACCACCTGTGATGTCGGGAACTGCACCGAGCCGGCGATCTCGAACTGATACCCGTCGAAAAGCTCGACGGTGGAAGCCATCCCGCCGGCGTAGAGCTTGGGATCCAGGCACACCGTCCGCAGCCCGGCCTTGGCCAGCAGCACCGCCGCGGTCAGACCGTTGTGCCCCGCACCGATGACGATCGCGTCATATCCAGTCATGTTCTTGCCCTCCGCAAAGGAGGCTCGCACGGCCCCAAAGTTTTGTCAATTATGACGAAACTTGCCCGGAGGTCGCGGTGAGCCAGGAGTCGGTGATCCCCGCCCGCAGCGACTCCAACGCCGCGTGGCACAGCCGCGCGAGTTCGCCCAAAGACCGCTCGTCGCCGACCATCCAGACCTCCATCGCGCCGAAGACGGCCGCCGCGATGCACCGCGCGGTCACCGCGGTGCGCACCCGCTGGTCGGCCGTCGGCTCCGCGTTACCGCGGCCACGCCGTTGCAGCTGTGCCGCAATGGCGTCGGCGAAGTCGGCCTGGACCTCCCGGATGTGGCGGACGATGCGGCCGGGGTCGAGCTCGTCCTGGCGCAGCGCGGCGATCTTGGTGACGGCGTCGACGTCGTACGGGAACGAGAAGATGGCCGACTGCACCGAGTCGATGATCGGTTCGTCGGCCGGCCTGGCGTCCAGGGCCGCGCGAAACCAGTGCAGCCCCGTGTAATCGGCGAACAACAGGTCGTGCTTCGAGCTGAAGTGGCGATAGAACGTCCTCAGCGACACCCCGGCGTCGGCGGCGATCTGTTCGGCCGACGTGTCCTCGACACCCTGGGCGAGGAAGCGCACCAGGGCGGCCTGGCGCAACGCTTCGCGGGTGCGCTCGCTGCGCGCCGTCTGAGCGGGCCTGACCATTGCAGCAAGATACCAACACTTCGGTTTGGCCATTCGGTTTGTTGTGTCAATATTGACAAAACTTTGCGGCGCGGGTGAGACTGCGCCCATGGTCTCGCTACTCACTCACGCGGTGCTCGGACTGGCGGTCATCGGTTGGATCGTCACGTCGAACTCGAAGGTCTTCGCCCGGCCGGCCAACGGCCCACTGTTTTCGCCGATGGAAATCGTCTACTACGTCGTCGGCATCGCGTCCGTGGCGCTCGGCTGGTATTTCAACATCACGTTCGTGCACGAGTACTCGCAGGGCTCCACCAATCCCCTGTGGGGCGAACACGGGAGCTGGGCCGAATACATCAAGCTGATGTTCACCAACCCCGCCGCGAGCTCGGCCAGCCAGGACTACACGATCGCGAATGTGATTCTGCTGCCGATCTTTACGATCGTGGACGGCTACCGGCGCGGGCTGCGCCACCCCTGGCTGTACTTCGTGTCCAGCCTGTTCACCAGCTTCGCGTTCGCGTTCGCCTTCTACTTCGCGACGATGGAACGGCAGCGCCGGCACGCGCAGGTCACCGGCGAGGCCGCGCCGAAGATCAGCGCCTAGCCCGGTTTGGTGGCCCGCCATCGCTGCCGGCCACGCTTGACCTCGGTGTCGATGTCGGTGAATCCCGCGGCGCGAAGCCGGCCGGGCAGGTCCTTCGGCGCGATGGGGTTGTAGGTGTCGGCAACGTGGATCAGTCGGAACGCCAGCGACGGGACGCCGTCGCTACCGGCGAACACCCCGCCGGGCCGCAGCAGCCTGAACGCCTCGGCGAAGAGCTGATCCTGCAACGCGGCGGTGGGAACGTGGTGCAGCATCGTGAAGCACACCACCGACGTGAAAACGGCTGCGGGCAGGCCGGTTTCGGTGCCGCTCGCCTGGATGATCCGGGCCCGCTCGCCGTAGCGGCGCTGCAGGCGATCGGCCATCGCGCCGTCGAGTTCAACGGCCGTGAGTGATTCCGTGCGATCGAGCAGGGCGCGCAGCGTCGCGCCGTATCCGGGGCCGATTTCCACAGTGCGCGTGCCCAGTTCGACGCCGTGGAGCGCCCACGGCAGCAGCTGATCGGCCACCGCCCTTTCCCATGACGGGGAGCTGCAGCGCCGTCGGTGGATCAGATTCATCGCCATACCGCCCACGCTAGGCCGCGACGGCGGGTGCGTGCTTCCGATATCCTGCCGAGATATGTCGGAAATCAGCCACCACGGACTGGTCACGTCGGCGCAGACGCTGCCGCCGGGCGCGCGGATCGAACGGCACCGCCATCCGCAACACCAGATCGTGTACCCGTCCTCGGGCGCGGTGTCGGTGACCACCCCGGCCGGAACGTGGATCACGCCGGCCAATCGCGCCATCTGGATACCGGCCGGATGCTGGCACGAGCACAAGTTCCACGGCACGACGCAATTTCACGGCGTCGCACTGGATCCCGGCCGCTACCGCCGCGGCCCGCGGGCGCCGGCCGTGCTGGCGGTCAGCCCGCTGATGCGCGAACTGATCATCGCGTGTTCGCAGGCCGACGGCACCGAGACCGCCGAGCATCACCGGATGCTGGCCGTCCTGCACGACCAGGTGCGGGCGACCGGCGTCGCGGAGCCGCTGTGGATCCCCACGCCCGTCGACCCCCGGCTGCGCCGGGCGTGCGCACTGATCGCCGACAACCTGCGCGAGCCGTTGACGCTGCAGCAGATCGGCGATCGGGTCGGCGTCGGACAACGCACGCTGAGCCGATTGTTCAGCGACGAGCTGGCCATGACGTTCCCGCAATGGCGCACCCAGGTCCGGCTGCAGCATGCCCTCGTGTTGCTCGCCGATCGGCGCGATGTCACGTCGGTGGCGGCCGAATGTGGTTGGGCCACGGCGAGTGCGTTCATCGACACCTACCGGCGGGCGTTCGGCCACACCCCGGGGCAGCTGGCCGGCGGGCGCTAGCTACCCACCCGGCTCGAGCACCTCGGCGCCGACGAACGGCACCAGCGCCTCGGGAACCCGCACACTGCCATCGGGCCGCTGGTGGTTCTCCAGGATCGCCACCAGCCAGCGGGTGGTGCCCAGCGTGCCGTTGAGCGTGGCCGCGGTCTGGGGCTTGCCGTTCTCGTCGCGGTAGCGGGTCGACAGCCGGCGCGCCTGGAACGTGGTGCAGTTCGACGTCGACGTCAGCTCGCGATAGGTGCCCTGCGTGGGAACCCACGCCTCGCAGTCGAACTTGCGGGCGGCCGACGAGCCGAGATCGCCTGCGGCCACGTCGATCACCCGATACGGCACCTCGATGCGGGCCAGCATCTCGCGCTGCCAACCCAGCAGCCGCTGGTGTTCGGCCTCGGCGTCGGCGGGCGTGCAGTAGACGAAGCCTTCGACCTTGTCGAACTGATGCACCCGGATGATGCCGCGGGTGTCCTTGCCGTGGCTGCCGGCCTCGCGCCGGAAGCACGACGACCAGCCCGCATAGCGCAGCGGTCCGCCGGACAGGTCGAGGATCTCGTTGGCGTGGTAGCCGGCAAGCGGCACCTCGGACGTGCCGACGAGGTAAAGATCATCGGCGTCGAGGTGATACACCTCTTCTGCGTGGGCGCCGAGGAATCCGGTGCCCGACATCACTTCTGGGCGCACCAGCACCGGCGGGATGATCAGGGTGAAACCGTTGCTGACTGCCAGCTGCGCCGCCAGCTGCAGCAGGCCGAGCTGCAGCAGCGCGCCCTGGCCGGTCAAAAAGTAGAACCGCGAGCCGGACACCTTGGCGCCGCGCTGCATGTCGATCAGGCCCAGCGACTCGCCCAGCTCGAGGTGGTCCTTGGGGTCGTCGAGCGCGGGGGGTTCGCCGACGGTGTCGAGGACGGCGAAGTCGTCCTCCCCGCCGGCCGGGACGCCGTCGATGACGACGTTCGAGATGGCCATGTGCGCCGCGGTGAACGCCGCCTCCGCCTCGGCCTGGGCGGCCTCGGCGGCCTTCACCTGCTCGGCCAGTTCCTTGGCGCGCGCGAGCAACGCGGGCCGCTCGTCGGGCGACGCGGCGCCGACGCTCTTGCTCGCGGACTTCTGGTCTGCGCGCAGCGCGTCGGCGGAGGAGATGGCGGCCCGGCGTGCGGCGTCGGCCGACAGCAGCGTGTCCACCAGCGTCGGGTCTTCACCGCGGCTGAGCTGGGAGCGGCGCACGGCGTCGGGGTCTTCCCGGAGCAGCTTCAGGTCGATCACGGCCCTGACACTACTTTCACCGGCACCGCCCGACCGGCACAGCGTCCCCGCCGGCCCGGCTCAGGACTCACATCAGTAACTTTTGTCACGCGCCTCAGGTCGTCCTGTCAGAATGGACCCGATGTCGCAAGCGCCCGAGAAGCAACGTTCGGAAGGCCCCGCCGTCGAGACGCCCGCCGCCTCGACCGGTGAGCCGTCCGGACAGCAGCCGTCGGCCTTCTTGTGGCCGCGCAGCCTGCAGGCCCGGGCCACCCGGCGGGCGCTGCTGCTGACCGCGCTCGGCGGCCTCTTGATCGCCGGGCTGGTGACCGCGATCCCGGTCAGCACCGAATCCGGGCGACTCCTCGACAGCAGCCCCGTGCGCAGCACCGGGGCCAAGAGCGACGCCGCCCTCAACCGCGCCTCTCGCGGCGAATGCCTGATGTGGCCCGACGCCACGCCGGAGTCGGCGAAGATCGTCAACTGCGGCGACGACCACAAGTTCGAAGTGGCCGAATCCATTGACATGCGGACGTTCCCGGGCTCGGAGTACGGCCCCAACGCCGCGCCCCCGACGCCCGCCCGCATCCAGCAGATCACCCAGGAGCAGTGCGAGGCGTCCGTCCGTAACTACCTCGGACTCAAGTTCGATCCGAACAGCAAGTTCACCGTCAGCCTGCTGTGGCCCGGCGACCGCGCGTGGCGTCAGTCCGGCGATCGCCGCATGCTGTGCGGCCTGCAACTGCCCGCCACGAACAACCAGCAGCAGGCGTTCAAGGGCAAGGTCGCCGACGTCGACCAGTCCAAGATCTGGCCGGCCGGCACCTGCCTGGGCATCGATCCGGCGACCAACCAGCCGACCGATGTGCCGGTGGACTGCACGGCCCCGCACGCGATGGAGGTCACCGGCACGGTCAACCTGGCCGAGAGGTTCCCCGACGCCCTGCCCGCCGAGCCGGACCAGGACAGCTTCATCAAGGATTCGTGCACCAAGATGACCGACGCCTACCTGGCGCCGGTCAAGCTGCGCACCACCACGCTGACCCTGATCTACCCCACGGTGCCGCTGGCGAGCTGGACGGCCGGCAGCCGCGAGGTGGCCTGCAGCATCGGCGCGACGCTGGGCAACGGGGGCTGGGCCACCCTGCTGAACAGCGCCAAGGGTCAGCTGCTGATCAACGGCCAGCCCCCGGTGCCGCCGCCCGACATCCCCGAAGAGCGCCTGACCATGCCGCCGATTCCGCTGCAGGTCCCGGCGCAGGCGCCGTCCAACCAGTCCACCACGGCGCCGGAGATGCCGCCGAACAATCAGCACCTGCCCGGCCAGCAACCCGTGGTGACACAGCCCCAGCAGCCACCGCAACCCCAGCAGGCCCCCCAGCAGCAGCCTCCCGCGCCGCAAGCACCGCCCCCGCCGGCGGACAACGGCGCACCGCCCGCGAACCCGGCACCCGAGGCGCCCCCGCCGCCGCCGGCCCCGCCCGCCGAGCCCCCACCGGGGGGCTAGCCGGGTGCCCGTGCGGATGGACCCGCGGCGCTTCGACGAACTGGTCTCCGACGCGCTCGATCTGATACCGCCCGAGCTGGCCGCCGCGATGGACAACGTCGTCGTGCTGGTCGAGGACCGCCATCCCGAGGACGACGAACTGCTCGGGCTGTACGAAGGAGTGGCGCTGACCGAGCGCGACTCCGACTACGCCGGCGCGCTGCCCGACGCCATCACCATCTACCGCGAGGCGCTGCTGGACGTGTGCGAGTCCGAGGCCGAGGTCGTCGAGGAGGTGGCCATCACGGTGATCCACGAAATCGCGCACCACTTCGGCATCGACGACGACCGGCTGCACGAACTGGGCTGGGCCTGACTGGCGCGGCGTCCCGGATTTGTCCCCCGCGGGTGCTATGAACGCGTTATGAGCACTGACTGCCGCGACTGCCGGGCAGGCTTAGATCACTGTCACGGCACCATCATTCACCACGCGCTGCACCGGTCGGAGTGCACCGAGCCGGACTGCTTCAGCCCGGAACTGTTGCCGCACGCCTTCGTCATCGACTGCGACGCCGTGGGCTGTGCCTGCACCGAAGTGATCGCGCTGGCCGTCTGATCGACGTCTCAACCCATCGGGTCGGTGCTTGACCGCACCGCGTCCGCGACCGGGGTGGCCTCGGCCTCCGGATAAAACGGCGGGGTCAACGTCCCCCAGCGCACGCAACTCCACCGGCCGTCGGTGATCGGGGTCAGGGCCACCGATTGGGCGTTCTCGAGATGGTTGTCGAGCGCGAAGTCGGCCTCCACGCCGGCCAGGACCGCGGCGGCCAGCCGGATCGCGGCGCCGTGGCTGACGACCACGATGTCGCCGTGGAAGTCGTGGTTGTCGAGGTAGCGCAGGCGCAGGTCGGTGAGCACCGGCACGTAGCGGTCCAGCACGTCGTTGCCGGTCTCGCCGCCGGGCAGCGGCACGTCGAGCTCGCCGCGATGCCAGCGGTCGTAGATGGCGTTGAACTCCGCGACCGCCTCGTCGTCGTTGCGGTCTTCGAGCCGGCCGACCTGCACCTCGTGGATGCCGGGCACCTCGATGGCCGACATGGCGAGCTGGTCCGCGATCACCGCCGCGGTCTGCGATGCCCGGGTGGCGACCGAGTGCGCGAGCATCGCCGGGCGGCCCGAGCCGCGGGCGAACGCCCGGGCCTGGTCGCGGCCCAAGGGCGTCAGCTCCGCCCCGGGCGGGCGGGTGTCGAGCCGGCGCTCGACGTTGCCGTAGGACTGGCCGTGGCGCACCAGGATCAAGCGACCGCTCACCGCTGCGACCCCCCGGCAGGGTCTTCGGGCTTTCCGTCGCGGACCCGCGCCAGCCAGCGCAACGCCTCGTCGGCGGACGGCGGCAGGGCCCCGGCGGGCGAACCGGTGGGCCAAGATCCGAGATATCGCACATCGGCACAACGACGGTGCAGCGCCTTGAGTGCCTCGGCCACGGCGTCGTCGTCGATGTGTCCGACGCAATCGGCGAAAAACCGGTAGGTGCCGAGTCCGGTTCTGGTCGGCCGGGATTCGATCCGGGTCAGATCGATGCCGCGGACGGCGAACTCGGCGAGCGCCGCCAGCAGGGCGCCCGGCGCGTTGTCGATGCGCAGCACCACCGAGGTCCGATCGGCTCCGGTGCGGGCCGGCGGGCGGCCCGGCAGTCCGACCAAAACGAAGCGGGTGCGGGCGTTGGGCTCGTCGACCACGCCGTCGGCCAGGGTGTCCAGGCCCCAGTGGGTGGCCGCCAGCGGCGAGGTCACCGCGGCGTCGACCCGCCCCTCGGCGACCTGCTGGGCGGCGTCGGCGTTGGAGTACGCCGGCCGCAGTTCGGCATCGGCCAGGTTCGCGGCCACCCACTGCCGCACCTGTGCCGCGGCCACCCCGAAGGCGGCCAACGTGCGCACGTCGGCGGCGCGGCATCCCCGTTTGACGACGATGCTGAACGCGACGTCCAGCGTCGTCTCGGCGAAGACCTGCAGCGGTGAGCCCATGGCCAAGCTGTCCAGGGTCGGCGTCACCGAACCGTCGATCGAGTTCTCGATCGGGACGCACGCGTAGTCCGCGGCGCCGTCGCGCACCGCGGCCAACGCCGCGGAGGTGCTGTCGAACGGCACCGACTGCACCCCGTCGGAGTGCGGGGCGGGAACCATGCCGGCGGCCGTGATCTGCCGCAGCGCCGCCTCGGTGAAGGTCCCTTCCGGACCGAGGTAAGCGATGCGGGCCACGTCCCAACCCTAGCGGCGCGCCGCACAGAAAACCCTTGCGACGCCAACCCCCGTAAGTTAACTTAGGCTTACCTAAGCATAAGGATGAGAATGGTATTACCGCTGAGCTGCCACGCCCCGACCACCGCCGAACGGATCCGCAGCGCGTGCGTGCGCGCCGGCGGCGCGCTCCTGGCGATCGAGCACGACGACCCGGTCCCCACGCCCGTGCACCACCTGATGGACGACGGCTCCTTCGCGCTGGCGCTGCCCGTCGAACAGCAACGCGGGCGGCCCATCGCGGGATCGCAAGCGCTGCTGGAGCTGACCGATTACGCGCCGCTTCCCCTGCGCGAACCGGTCCGTTCGCTGGTGTGGGTGCGCGGGCGCCTGCAGCAGGTGCCCCCGGCGGAGATCCTCTCCACGCTCGACGTGATCGCCGCCGAATGCCCGAATCCGGCGTTGCTCGGCGTCGACACGCCGAGGTGTGCGCCCCCCGGCGGGCAGGAGCAGCGATACACGCTGCTGCGGCTCGAGATCGCCTCGGTTGTGGTCACCGACGCGACCGGCGCGGAGCCGGTGGCGGTCGACGACCTTCTCGCCGCCCGGCCCGACCCGTTCTGCGCGCTCGAGTCGAGCCTGCTGCGGCACCTGGACGCCGCCCACGGCGACGTCCTGGCGCGGTTGGTGTCCCGCCTGCCGGCTCCCCTGCGCCGCGGGCACGTGCGACCGCTGGGGCTCGACCGCTACGGCGTGCGGTTCCGCGTCGAGGGCACCGACCAGGACCACGACGTCCGGCTTCCGTTCCACAAACCGGTGGACGACATGACCGGCCTGCGCCAGGCCATTCGGGTGCTGATGGGGTGCCCGTTCATCAATGGGCTGCGGGCGCGCGGCTAGCCAGTCCTGATCGCGGTGCGCCGCCGGGCACGTACGTTAGCCAGGTGAACCGCGACCGCGCACCGCAGCGTCGGCGGCCCGCACGGCCTGGCCCGCCCGTCCCGCCGCGCCCCGAGCCGCCGCAGGTGATCCCCCGCGAGGGCGCCCCGCCGCCGTCGCCGACCGCGGAGACCCAACCCTTGCACCGCCCGGCGCCACCGGCTCCGGCGGCCGTCGCCCCGGCGCAGCGACCGCGCCCGCCCCGACCACGCGCGCCCCGCAAGCGGCGCCGCTGGATCCGAACCATGGTGTCGTTCTTGGTCGTGACCGTGCTGCTGATCGGCGCGGGCCTGGTCGCCGGCGCCGTGTGGTTCGACACCAAACTGCACCGCGAGCAGGTGCTCGCCGACTATCCCGAACGCCCCGCGCCCGGCCGCGGCACCAACTGGCTCATCGTTGGCTCGGACAGCCGCCAGAGCCTGAGCGCCGCGCAGCAACAGGACTTGGCCACCGGCGGCGACATCGGGGACGGCCGCACCGACACGATCCTGCTGGTTCACGTGCCGGGCGTCGGGTCCAGCGTTCCGACGGCGCTGGTGTCGATACCCCGCGATTCTTTGGTGCCGATCCCGGATCACGGGAAGGACAAGGTCAACGCGGCGTTCTCGATGGGTGGCGCGCGGTTGCTGGTCCGCACCCTGGAACAGGCGACCGGATTGCGCATCGATCACTATGCCGAGATCGGATTCGGCGGGTTCGCCGCGCTGGTCGACGCGCTCGGCGGGGTGACGGTGTGCCCGACGACCCCGATCGATGACCCGCTGGCCGGCATCGACCTGCCGGCCGGCTGCCAGAGGCTCGACGGCCGGCAGGCACTCGGATACGTCCGGACGCGCGACACCCCGCGGGCCGATCTGGACCGTATGGTCAATCAGCGTCAGTTCGTGGCCGAACTGCTGCATCGCGCCGGCAGCCCGGCGGTGTGGCTCGATCCCCGGCGCTGGTATTCGGTCCCGCGCGCGGCCGCCGACGCCCTGACCGTCGACCAGGACGACCACGCCTGGGACCTGGCCCGGCTGGGCTGGGCGTTGCACGGGCCCACCGCCACCATGACCGTCCCGATCGGGGAGTTCACCAGCGGTGACGCCGGCGCGGTGGTGGTGTGGAACCACGACGCGGCCGGCCGGTTGTTCGACGCGTTGGCCGCCGACGCGCCGCTGCCGCCCACCACGGCGGAGGGCCAGCAGTAGCGGACCGACCTAGATGCTGACCTGGCCGGCGGGATTGCCGCGGAGCCACGCCTTGGTGCGGCCCGGGTGGTGGGTGGCCAGCCACGCCACGCCGACGTCGCGGCAGAAGTCGATGTCGTCGTACTCGTCGACGTTCCAGCAGTAGACCGCCCTGCCCTGGGCGATGGCGCGGTCCGCCAGTTGGGGATATTCCTTCAACGTCAGCAGCGAGGGCCCGACGGCGGTGGCGCCGACGGCGGTGGGCGCGCCGCTGGTCAGGTAGCGCGCCGTTTTGCCCAGCAGCACGGTGGGCAGCAGCGGCGCCGCCCGCCGGATCCGCCAGATCGCGGACGCCGAGAACGACATCACCACGGCGCGGGACCGATCGGCCGAGGCGGGCGCGGCGATGCCGAAACGGTGCAGCAACGCCAGGAGCTTGGTCTCCACCAGCGAGCCGTACCGGACGGGGTGCTTGGTTTCGATGAAGAGCTTCACCGGCCGATGCCAATCCAGCACCAGCGAAACCAGCGCGTCCAGGGTCAGCAGACTGGTGTCGCCGTGCGTGCCGTCCTCGCGCCAGCTGTCGTGCCACGCGCCGTACTCGAGCTCGCGCAGCTGCGCCAGCGTCATCGTGCTGACCAGGCCGGCTCCGGTCGAGGTGCGGTCCAGCCGGCGGTCGTGCACGCACACGAGATGGCCGTCGCGGGTCAACCGCACATCACATTCGACGCCGTCGGCGCCCTCTTTGAGCGCGAGATCGTAGGCGGCCAGCGTGTGTTCGGGACGCGCCGCCGAAGCACCGCGGTGGGCGACGACATACGGATGCCCGGCGAGCACCTCGTCGGCCCACGTCATATCCCTATGCTGCCGGTTCCTGCCCCTCTAACTCAACTGGGCCGGCCGAAGCCGGTGTGGGGGCGCCGTCGTCGGGAACCATGACCCAGCGGTGCGCGGGACGCGCGACGGGTTTGCGATGGAAGCCCTCGAAAATGCGGGTCGCGGCCGCCAGGGTGGCGGCCGCGAGCAGGTAGGCGACGACCATCAGGACGGTGTTGTTGGCGATGCCCTGCGCGTCGGTGGCGAAGCTGGTCACGATGGCAGCGATGGAGACGGCGTAGCTGCAGACCCACGCGATCCACCACTGCAGGACGGGTCCGCGTAGCCGCGCCCAATGGTCTTCGAGCATCGCCAGCTCGATCACGTAGACCGGGGCCCACAAGAGATTGGCCAGCGGCACGACGCAGCCGGCCCACAGTGCCCGCGGCGAGCGCGGCTCCGGCAGCCCGTGATGGGCGAACGCGGCGGCGCGCCGCGCGATCAGCCAACGGATCAGGAGCACGCCCGACGCGATCACCGCCGCGCCCGCGCCCACGCTGGCGAGCACGCCCAGCCAGTCGGCCGCGAGGGCCACCCACGAATTCAGCAGGGTGTTCCGGTTGATGACCAGCAGCACATAGCGGACGACGTAAACCAGGGCGGCGATGCTGAGGACCAGCACGCTCACGAATGAGGTGGTGCGGATGACCTGCCCCGTCGGCCCCGCCGCCGCGGGCGCTGCGCCGGTGGCGGGCGCCTGCTCGACGCGGTCCGCCAAACTCCAACGCGGTATCACCGTGTAGCGCGGCGTGGGCCCGAGGGGGCGCCGGGCGTGTCGGGCCGGCGGCGCGGCGCCGGGACGCACCGCGATCCAGCGATAGCCGGGCGGCAGCCGTGGCGGGGTGCGCTGCCACCCCGGAGACCGCTGGGGTCCGGCCGGGGGCGGGGCGCCCGCGGAGGCCCACCGCGGGTCGGCGGGCGGCGACTGGGGCGCCATGAGGGCGCCGCGGCAGCGGGGACACCACTCGCGTTGCCGGTCGCGCACGTTCCAGCGGGTGCCGCACTGGGAGCACACCTGGATCACCGGACCAGACTAGCGCCGCGACGATGCGCGCAGCGGAACGCGGGGCGCTGAGGAGCGGCGCTCGAGGGGGCATGGGCAACGTAATCGGCCGCCGCGGACTATCCACAGTTTCCACAGGTTTATCCACATAGGCCCCCGGGGTATAGAGAACCATCGCTACTGCCTCTGGCGCCGAACTGTGGTGTAACTGTGGATAACATCGCGGTGTTGCACGCATGTCTTAAACAGTCCAAGCCGCCCGTGTGAGCGAAATGGATTGCCCCACTAAGCATCGGCGCGGCGGCGCCCGCGCCGCCCCGGCTCCCGTCCCGACGTCTTGTAACCACCCACGTCCCGGTCCTCGCTAACCCGCAGCTCAGGGCGCTATTTTTTCAACTTCGCCGCAAAGCGCTATGATCGCGTTCTCGTAAGTGTTTGTGACTCACCTCACTCACCGTGAGGTGAACCGGGGGGTGGAAGGCGATTGATGGCCACGCATTCGTTCGGTCCGGGTTCACCGGCCGCGTCGAAGTCGTATTGCGGCTCGCCCGCGTGGAATCACAGCTACACCATCGCGGCGCTGCGCGCCGGACTGATCGCACTGGCCTTACTGGCCGTGCTCGCGGTCATCGTCTTGTTCTGAACTGACCCCGAGCGGGTATCCGCCCTGCGGCTCAGAGGGGTCATTCTTGCGGTGCGCGCGCTCATGGAGCAGGGTTGATAACGGTCGGCCGCCGCAAGGCGCCCCGTGACTGAGCGTCAAGACGATAATCGAAGAAAGGAACGCCGTGGCTGAATACACCCTGCCCGACTTGGACTGGGACTACGCAGCGTTGGAACCGCACATCTCAGGTCAGATCAACGAGATCCACCACAGTAAGCACCACGCCACCTACGTCAAAGGCGTGAACGACGCTCTGTCCAAGCTCGAAGAGGCCCGTGCCAACGAAGATCACGCTGCGATCTTCCTGAACGAAAAGAACCTGGCCTTTCACCTGGGCGGCCACGTCAACCACTCCATCTGGTGGAAGAACCTGTCGCCGGACGGCGGCGACAAGCCGACCGGCGAATTGGCCGCCGCGATCGACGACGCCTTCGGATCCTTCGACCGGTTCCGC
This sequence comes from Mycobacterium sp. 5-140-3-2, assembly GCF_035666375.1. Classification (NCBI taxonomy): domain Bacteria; kingdom Bacillati; phylum Actinomycetota; class Actinomycetes; order Mycobacteriales; family Mycobacteriaceae; genus Mycobacterium; species Mycobacterium sp. 5-140-3-2. The sequence continues at coordinate 184,449 of NZ_CP142025.1, read as the reverse complement.
GCGCAGTTCAGCGCGGCCGCCAACGGCCTGCAGGGGTCGGGCTGGGCGGTGCTGGGCTACGACACCCTCGGCAACCGGCTGCTGACCTTCCAGCTCTACGACCAGCAGGCCAACGTGCCGCTGGGCATCATTCCGCTGCTGCAGGTCGACATGTGGGAGCACGCTTTCTACCTGCAGTACAAGAACGTCAAGGCGGACTACGTCAAGGCGTTCTGGAACGTCGTCAACTGGGCCGACGTGCAGAAGCGTTACGCCGCGGCGACCTCGAAAACCCAGGGCCTGATTTTCGGCTGACTTTTATTTCGATCGGCGGGGGCGTCGCGCGGATTGCGCGGCGCCCCAGTCGTTTGTGTGGCCCCGCAGCGGGTCGATCTGAAGATCCGCGACGCTGACCGTGTCGTGTTGCACGGCGCCTAATCCGCAGGCATTCTTAATTATTCGGACTACCAGTGTGGTTATTCCCAACGGAGGCGTCGCGCGGAGGTCGGAGATGGAAACTGGGTCGGATCGACCGATCGGGGTCTCCCCGTTCCATTCTCGTGGGTCCCTGAAGGGGTTCCTGATCTCTGGCCGTTGGCCCGATTCGACGAAAGAATGGGCCCAGCTGCTCATGGTCGCGGTCCGGATCGCGTCGTTGCCCGGGTTGCTCTCCACCACAACGGTGTTCGGCGCCCGCGAAGAACTGCCCGACGAACCCGAACCGGACACGGTCGGCCTGGTGCTGGCCGAGGGCACGGTCTTTGGTGAATCGGCAATCCAGCCAGGCTATTTCGCCGACCATCAGCCCCCCGCGCTACTCATGCTGCATCCGCCGTCGGAAACCACGCCGTCGCTGCCCGAATGCACGGGGGCGGCATCGGGATGCGTCTTGCTGCCCGGGTTGCCCTATCTCGGCCTGGAACACCGGGCGGCCTGGGTGGAGGCAGAAGCCGACGGCACCATCACGTCGATGGTGAGCCGGGTCGGTGTCGATCCGATCAGCCATCCCGACACGGCGATTTTGGCGATGCTGCTCGCCGCCTAGCGAGAACACGGCGGCGCGAATGGCGATTCGCCTTCCCGGCCGCGAGGAGGCGCTTCGCGCCCGCGGGGATCACGCGACCGGACCGCTCTGGCGACCGTCACGTCGGGCGGCGGTCAGCGGTGGACCGGTCGTGGATGAGCGCGACCCCGACGGCGCCCACTAAGTTAACGGCCCCTCGACCATCGGTGTCCACCATGCGGCCGGCGGGTTGCGGCGCGCCCTCGATGGCCAGGTTTCGGGCCCGGCAGCAAATGGCGTACCGGATCGGGCCAGCTTGCCGGTCCGTTGCGGTGCAATCGCCCAGCACGGCGCGGGCCCTCGCAACGGCCCCCACGAGGCGCCCGGCCCGCCACTTCGGGACGGGTGTCCGATTCTGCGGATAACCTGTGAGTTCCATGGATTTTGTGGACACCTCAGCGAATCAGTTAGACGCTCGTCAAGTGGGGAGTTGGTGGGCGTCGGCTGTGCCGCTCGGGAATCCTTCGGGGTTTGCACCTGGTTACCCTTACCAAGCCTCGCTACCATGATCAGCAAATACACCTAGGTAATAGTTCGCTTCTACAGCCCAGTGGAGGTCATATCAATGAGCACGACGTTCGCTGCTCGCCTGAACCGCCTGTTCGACACGGTGTATCCGCCTGGACGCGGTGCGCACACCTCCGCGGAAGTGATCGCGGCGCTCAAGGCGGAGGGCATAACGATGTCGGCTCCCTACTTGTCGCAGTTGCGTTCCGGCAACCGCACCAACCCGTCCTCGGCGACGATGGCCGCCCTGGCCAACTTCTTCCGCATCAAGCCGGCTTACTTCACCGACGACGAGTACTACGAGAAGCTCGACAAGGAATTGTCGTGGCTGGCCACGGCGCGCGACGACAACGTGCGCCGCATCGCGATGCGCACGGCCGAGCTCTCCCCCGAGGCCCAGCGCGAGGTCATGGAGCGCGTCAACGAGCTGCGCCGCGCGGAGCACCTGGACGCCTAGCGGCCTCGGCCAGCCCTGGGGGGCTGGCGCCCGCCCATTCCGATTAGGGTTGGCAAACGGATCGCGAACGCGAGAGCGTTAGACGACGATTGCCAGCGAGATACCGGGAGGCGGCCGGGAATGGCCCTGTTCGGCAAGCGAAAGAGCCGCGCGACGCGTCGCGCTGAAGCCCGCGCCATCAAGGCCCGCGCGAAGCTCGAGGCCAAGCTGGCCGCGAAAAACGAGGTGCGGCGCGCCAAGTCCGCCCAACGGGCGGAGAACAAGGCGCTCAGGGCCCAGATCAAGGCGCAGCGCGACAGTGACCGCAACGCGCTCAAAGTCGCTGAGGCCCAACTCAAGGCGGCGCGGGAGGGCAAGATCTTCTCCCCGACCCGGATCCGCCGCGTGCTGACGGTCTCGCGGCTGCTCGCACCGATCCTCACCCCGGTGATCTACCGGTTGGCCGTCTCGGCGCGCGCGCTGATCGATCAGCGCCGCGCGGACCGGCTCGGAATCCCGCTGGCTCAGATCGGCCAGTTCTCCGGCCCCGGCGCCCAGCTGTCGGCCCGCATCGCGGGGGCCGAGAGGTCGTTGCGGTCGGTGCAGGACAAGAAGCCCAAGGACGCCGAGACGAAGGCGTTCGTGGTCGCCATCACCGAGCGGCTCACCGATCTGTCGGCGGCCGTCACCGCCGCGGAGAATCTGCCCGCCGCGCGTCGCCGGGCCGCCCACGCCGCGATCTCGTCGCAGCTCGAAGGCATCGAGGCCGATCTGATGGCCCGCCTCGGGTTGAGCTGACCGACCCCACGAAAGGCAATCTCCTCCCATGTCAATCCACGGCAGGTGGATCCCGCGCATCCTGTTCGCGGCCGGCGCGGTCGTCGTCCTGGCCCTCGGGTCGGCGCTGCAGTCGCCGACGGCGTCGGCGCACGTCCACGCCAGCAGCGACAATCCGGTGCGCGGCGCCATGGCCCTGGTCACCTTCCAGGTGCCCAACGAATCGAACGTCGGGGCCGCCACCACCGCCTTGACCGTCGCCCTGCCCGGCGTCGCCTCGGCGCGCACCGAAAGCATGCCGGGCTGGACGGCCAGGCTCGACCGCGACGCGGCGTCCGGTGCCGTCCGCTCGGTGACATGGACGGCCGCCCCCGGCGGGGGGATCGCCGCTGACCAATTCGCGCTGTTCCGGTTGTCCGTGAAGTTGCCCGACACCGACACCGTCAGCTTCCCGGCCACGCAGTCCTACGCCGACGGGACCGTCGTGAAGTGGGATCAGGCGCCGCTGCCCGACGGCGGCGAGCCCGAACACCCGGCGCCCATGCTCACCCTTGCCACCGGGCCGGCGGGGTCACACCACCACCATGGGACGCCCGACCAAGCGACCGAACCGGCGCGGCCCCACGCGGCCGACAACACCGCGCGATTGTTGGGCGGCGCCGCTCTGGTGGTCGCCGCGCTGGGCGTCGCGATCGCGTTGATCCGCCGCCGCCCGTGAAACGGCTGGCGTTCGGCGCGTGCGTGAGCGCCATGTTCGCGATGGCCACGCTCACCGCGCCGGTGTCGTCGGCGCACGCCACGCGGATCGCCACCGACCCCGCGGCCAACGCGGTGCTGGCCTCCGGCCCGCAGCGGGTCAGCGCGACCTTCAACGAGCAGTTGCAGACCACGTTCGCCGCGATGACGGTGGTCGGCCCGGACGGCAACGTGTGGTCCGCCGGCGAGCCCACCGTGGCCGGCGCGATGGTCAGCATCGCCCTGCGTCGACTGGGACCGTCCGGCACGTACACGGTGAACTACCGGGTGACCTCCGCGGACGGCCACGTGGTGTCCGGGTCCTGGTCGTTCCAGCTCACGGTGTCCGGCACCGGCACGCCCGGGCCGCCGGTTGCCGGCGGCGGGGGCGGCGGCGGTGACGTCCCCGTCTGGCCGTTCGTGGCGGCCGCGTTGGCGCTCGTCGCCGGCGGCGCCTGGTGGGCGGTGCGGCACAGGCGGTGATCGAGGCGCCGTCACGCGTGCTGGCATGATGGGGTCGAGATCCCTGAGCTAGGGAAACGACGACAGAGGAAGCTCAAGGAGCGGCCGCATGGCAGACCCGCAGGACCCCACCAACAGCGCGCCCGACGGCGCCGGCACTCCGCCGGAGAAGAAACCGCCCGCCAAGGCGGCGAAAAAGACCGCGAAGGCGCCCGCCAAGAAGGCACCTGCGAAAAAGGCGCCCGCCAAAAAGGCGCCCGCCAAGAAAGCGCCCGCGAAGAAGGCGCCGGCCAAGAACGCCGAACCCGCACCCCCGCGGCCGCCCGAGCCGCCGGCCGGCGTGCAGCAGCGGGCCGAAACCAATGGCGACCTCACGGCCGCCGCCAAAGACGCTGCCGCACAGGCGAAGTCCACCGTGGAAGCCGCCAACAACCCGGTCTCTCCCGCCGTCCCGGGCCCCGCGGTGGGCCAATCCCCGGTGCCGCTGATCGTCGCCGTGGCCGTCAGCCTGCTGGCCATCCTGCTCATCCGCCAGCTGCGCCGTCGCTGAGGGCGCGGGCGTTTACATGTCAGAAGTGACGGTGCCATTCCGGCCGACCGCCGACCTGGTCGACAGCATCGGCCCCGACGTGCGCAGCTGCGACACCCAATTCCGCCAGCTCGGCGGGCGCGCCGAGTTCGCCGGCCCGATCAGTACCGTGCGCTGCTTTCAGGACAACGCGCTGCTGAAGTCGGTGCTCTCGGAGCCCGGTGACGGCGGGATATTGGTGATCGACGGCGCCGGCTCGCTGCACACCGCGCTGGTGGGCGACGTCATCGCCGAGCTCGCGCGGTCCAACGGCTGGGCCGGGCTCATCATCAACGGCGCGGTGCGGGACTCCGCCGCGTTGCGGGGCATGGACATCGGCATCAAGGCGCTGGGCACCAATCCGCGCAAGAGCACCAAGACCGGCGCCGGCGAACGCGATGTCGAAATCACCCTGGGCGGTGTGACGTTCGTGCCCGGCGAGATCGCCTACAGCGACGACGACGGGATCGTCGTCGTCGCCACAGACTCCTAAACCGCTACCGGCGCAGGCTTTTTCGCGAACTTCAAGCCCTCGTCGTCGACCTTGCCGCGCCGGATCGTGCGCATGTCGAAGAAGTAGTTCTGCTTGAGCCGCCACGGCGCCCGCGATCCCGACTTGGGCAGCAGGTGCATCGACCGCCGGAAGTAGCCGGGAGTGAAGTCCATGAACGGCAGCTCGTCCACGTCGTTGCCCGGATGCTGCGGCTCCACGAAGTCAAAACCCTTGGCGTCCATGTAGTTCAGCAGTCGGCAGACGAATTCGGAGACCAGGTCGGCCTTCAGCGTCCAGGACGCGTTGGTGTAGCCGAAGGTGATGGCGAAGTTCGGCACGCCGGAGAACATCAGGCCCTTGTAGGTCATCAGCGAGGTCAGGTCGATGTCCTCGCCGTTGCGGGTCGGCTTCACCCCGCCCAGCAACTGCATGTTCAATCCCGTTGCGGTGATGATGATGTCGGCCGCCAACTCCTCACCCGAGGTGAGCTTGATGCCGGTCTTGGTGAACCGGTCGATCGTGTCGGTGACGACGTCGGCCTTGCCGTGCCGGATGGTCCGGAAGAAGTCGCCGTCCGGCGCCAGGCACAGCCGCTCGTCCCAGACGTTATAGCGCGGCCCGAAGTGCTTCTCGACGTCGTAGCCCTGCGGCAGCCGTCGCTGCGCCATGGTCATCAACGTCTTGCGCATGTAGGCCGGGGCCTTGCGGGACAGCTGGTACTGGAAAGTGCTGAACGCGATGGCTTTCCAGCGGTTGGCCATGTGCGCGAGGCGCTCGGGCAGCAGCCGGTTGGCCTTCTCGGCGAAGGGGTCGACGCCGGGCAGCGACCCGATGTAAGTCGGCGAGCGCTGCAGCATCGTGACGTGACCGGCACCGGAGTTCACCAGGGCGGGGATCAGGGTGATCGCGGTCGCGCCGGATCCGATGACGACGATCCGCTTGCCCGCGTAGTCCAGGTCCTCCGGCCAGTGCTGCGGATGCACGATGGTGCCCCCGAAGTCGTCGGAGCCTTCGAAGGTGGGCGAGAACCCCTCGTCGTAGTTGTAGTAACCGGTGCAGGCGAACAGGAACGAACAGGTCATCTCGCTGGTGCGGCCGTCGTTCTCGACCGTCAGCGTCCAGCGGTTGTCGACGTCGGACCAGTCGGCGGCCACCACCCGGTGGTTGTAGCGGATGTGCGGCTCGATCCGGTTCTCGACCGCGGCCTCCCTGATGTAGGCCTTGATCGACGCGCCGTCGGCGATCGACTTCGCCGAACGCCAGGGCTTGAACCGGAAGCCGAGGGTGAACATGTCCGAGTCCGATCGGATGCCCGGGTACTTGAAGAGGTCCCAGGTGCCGCCGAGGTCGGCGCGGCGCTCGAGGATGGCGTAGCTCTTGGTCGGGCAGCGTTCCTGCAGGTGCCAGGCCGCGCTCACACCGGAGATGCCGGCGCCCACGATGAGGACGTCAAGGTGCTCAGTCATACGGCCACGCTATCAACACGGTGTTGAATCGGTCAACACCGTGTCGAAAATCTCGACGCCGTGTAAAGTAGCGGCCGTGACTACCGTCGGTTCCGCCCGCACCCACCGGGGCAGGCGCTCGGCGCGCCCGTCCGGCGACGACCGCGAACTGGCCATTTTGACCACCGCCGAACGGTTGCTGCAGGAACGCCCGCTCGCCGACATCTCCGTCGACGACCTCGCCAAGGGGGCCGGGCTGTCCCGGCCGACGTTCTACTTCTATTTCCCGTCCAAGGACGCGGTGCTGTTCACCCTGTTCGAGCGGGTGATCATGGAGGCAGACTCCGCGCTGGAGTCGCTGGTCGCCAGCCCGCCCGCCGACCTGAAAGCGTTGTGGCGCATCGGGATCAACGTGTTTGTCGAGACCTTCGGCACGCATCGCGCGGTGTCGCTGGCCGCCGATGCCGCGCGCACCAACAAAGACGTCGGCGGGCTGTGGTCACGCTTCATGCAGAAATGGGTCGACCACATCACCACCGTGATCGAAGCCGAGCGCGCGCGCGGCGCCGCGCCGGTGACACTGCCGGCGCGCAACCTGTCCGCGGCACTGAACCTGCTCAACGAAAAGGTCATGCTCAGTGCGTTCGCCGGCGGGCGACCGTCGGTGCCCAGCGAGCAACTGCTCGACACGCTGGTGCACATCTGGGTCAGCAGCGTGTACGGCGAGGCCTGCTGAAACGGGTTTGTCGGCGCCCCGTGCGAACATATGTTCGTGCGGTGTGACCCGTCCATTCTGCACGCGGACCTGGACTCCTTCTACGCGTCCGTCGAACAGCGCGATGACCCGGCCCTGCGCGGGCGCCCGGTGATCGTCGGCGGCGGCGTGGTGCTGGCCGCGAGCTACGAGGCCAAGGCCTACGGCGTGCGCACGGCCATGGGCGGGGCGCAGGCGCGGCGGTTGTGCCCGGCCGCCGTGGTGGTGCCGCCGCGGATGAGCGCCTACAGCCGCGCCAGCGACGCCGTCTTCGAGGTGTTCCGTGATTGCACCCCGATCGTGGAAGCGCTGTCGGTCGACGAGGCCTTCCTCGACGTCGGTGGGCTGCGCCGGGTCAGCGGCACGCCGGTGGCGATCGCCGAGCGGTTGCGCGCCGACGTGCGCGAGCGGGTCGGGCTGCCGATCACCGTCGGGATCGCCCGGACCAAGTTCCTTGCCAAGGTCGCCAGCCAGGAGGCCAAGCCCGACGGGCTGCTGCTGGTGCCCCCCGATCAGGAGTTGACGTTTTTGCGGCCGCTGCCGGTGCGCCGGCTGTGGGGCGTGGGCGCGGTGACCGCCGAGAAGCTGCATGCACACGGCATCGTCACCGTGGCCGACGTCGCCGAGCTCAGCGAGTCGGCGCTGGGCTCGATGGTCGGTGGCGCGATGGGTCGTCAGCTCTATGCGCTGTCGCGCAACATCGACCGCCGGCGGGTCACCGCCGGCGTTGGTCGCCGCTCCGTCGGGGCGCAGCGAGCGCTGGGCCGCTCTGGCAATGCCATGTCGCCTAACGAGATCGACGCCGTGGTGGTGAACTTGATCGACCGCATCACCGGCCGCATGCGCGCCGCCGGGCGGACGGGCCGCACGGTGGTGCTGCGGCTGCGCTTCGACGACTTCTCCAGGGCCACGCGCTCGCACACCCTGCCGTGGGCCACGTCGGCCACGGCGCCCATCCTGGCCGCCGCGCGGCGCCTGGTCGCGGGCGCGGCGCGGCTGATCGCGCAGCGCGGCCTGACGCTGGTCGGGTTCGCGGTATCGGGCATCGACCGCAGCGGCGCCCAGCAGCTGATGCTGCCGTTCGGCGAATCGCGCCGGCGCGCTGCCGGCGACGACATCGACGCCGCCATCGACCGGGTGCGCCGGCGCTATGGCAAGTCGGCGCTCACGCCCGCGGTGCTATTGGGGCGCGATCCGGGCTTCGAGATGCCGCACCTGCCCGACTGACGGGTCGTCGGTGTTTTCACTAATTATTCAATTACTCTTTGCCACATGCCTTTTCGATGATTTGAGGTTGATTTGAATCAGCCTCGCGACCCCGCTTGTGCGGCGGCCCGCTTGTTAGGTTGGCGTAAACCCGACCTCGAAAGTGAGCAACTGAATCCGATGCCGCCGCACCAATCCCGCGACACCGGCCTGCCCCGCGAAGGTCTCCTGCTCGGTTACAGCGCGTTACTCGCCTTATCCGCGGGCTTCGTCAATGCCGTGGCGCTGCTGATCTTGGCGGTGCCCGTCGGCAATCTGACCGGGATCACCACCCAGCTGGGCATGCACACGGCCAACCCGTGGCTGTACGAAGGCCACGTGCTCGGCGCAATCTTTCTGGGCTTCCTGATGGGAGCGGCCATAGCCGGGGCGATCCTCGCACCCACCGATGCCCTTGCGGGCCCACGCCACGCCGCCGTGCTGTACCTCGAGGCAGGCTTGCTCGTGCTCGCCGCGGCCGGGGGAGCGGAGACCGTCGTCAGGGCACAGATCAACGCCCTGGGCGTCGAGCAGACCGCGGTGCAGGCGCTGTTCGCCGCCGCGGCGCTCGGCCTGCAAAACGGGATGACATCGAGCTTTCGCGGGATGGCGATCCGCACCACGCACTTCACCGGAACCATCACCGACCTCGGGCTGATCCTCGGCCGCAGCCGGATACACGGCATCAAGAACTGGAAAACGGCGATACTGGCCGCCACCCTGGTGTTATTCCTCGGCGGCGGCGTGGCCGGGATCATGTTCGGGGCTCAGTTGGGGGGTTACGCGCTGCTCATCCCGGCCGCGATCTGCGCGACCGTCGGCGCCGCCAACCTGCTGCAGGGCACCGTCCGCAGCGCCGCACCGGTTCCCGAGCGCGCCGAACGGGTGCGGGTCTGAGCGGCGTCTCAATTCGACCCGGTCCACTCCAGCAGCCGGCCGGCCGGCCAGGTGTTGACGATCCGGTCGGGGGGAACGCCCGCGTCCAGGGCGCGCTGCGCGCCGTAACCGAGGAAGTCCAGCTGGCCCGGGGCGTGGGCGTCGGTGTCGATGCTGAACACGCAACCGATGTCCAGCGCCAGGTTGAGCAGGCGGGTCGGCGGGTCGCGCCGCTCCGGCCGGGAGTTGATCTCCACCGCGGTGCCGGACTCGCGGCACGCCGTGAACACCGCCTCGGCGTCGAACTTGGATTCCGGCCGGATGCCGCGGTTGCCGGACACCAGCCGGCCGGTGCAGTGGCCGAGCACGTCGGCGTGCGGGTTTTGGACCGCGCGCAGCATGCGCCGGGTCATCGCGGCGGAATCCATCGATAACTTGGAGTGCACGCTGGCCACCACGACGTCGAGGCGTTCCAGCAGTTCGGGTTCCTGGTCCAGGCTGCCGTCGTCGAGGATGTCGACCTCGATCCCGGTGAGGATGCGCATGGGCGCGAACGTCTCCTGCAGCCGGTCGATCACGTCGAGCTGCTTGCGTAACCGCTCCGGCGACAGGCCGTTGGCGATGGTCAGCCGCGGCGAATGGTCGGTCAGCGCGCAGTATTCGTGGCCCAGCGCCGCCGCCGCGGCCATCATCTCCTCGATCGGAGCGGAGCCGTCCGACCAGTTGGAGTGCAGGTGCAGGTCGCCGCGCAGCGCGGTACGAATGTCACCGCCACCGAGATCTTCTGCGGTGGAACGCAATTCGACCAGCAGGTCGGGTTCTCGGCCGGACCACGCCTGGTCGATGACCTTGGCGGTTTTGGGGCCGATTCCCGGCAGCGACTGCCAGCTGTTGGCCTGGCCGTGGCGTTCGCGCGCCGCGTCGTCGAGGCCCTCGATGATGTCGGCCGCGTTGCGGTAGGCCATCACGCGTCTCGGGTCGTGACGGCTCCGGTCCTTGTAGTAGGCGATCTGCCGCAGGGCCGCTACCGGATCCATTACTCCAGTGTGCCCGCCAGACCTCGGCGAGTTACAGCAGTTGGCCGACCACGAACCCGGCGAGCAGCACGCCGAACCCGCCGATTTCCCCGACGATCAGCGCGGCCATCGCCAATTCGGTGCTGCGGTCGGCGTTTTCGAATTGGTTGACGGTGTCGCGCCGTGCCCCGTGGGTGATGTAGGCGGCGATGGCCGCCACGAAGAAGAAGACGACGACGCCGGCGGCCGTCAGGTTCACCCACACCGGCCAGGCGCTCAGTTGTACGAAAACCGCGAGCAGCAGCGTCGCGAACGAATACAGCAGCGCCGCGCGATGCGCGATGTCGACGTAGGGATGCGCGAGATGATTCTCGGAGGTCATCATCCCGCGGTATTTCCAGATCCCGAGAACGAGCGCGAGCAGGAAGATCAGGCCCGCCGCCAGCAGCGTGAGCTTGGTGTCGATTCCCAGGGAGCAACAAGGGCAAGTCATAGCGCGGTCGAGTTTAGTTGCCCTTCATAAACGCCGACTAACGTCGTTGACATGCGATTCGCCTTCAAGACTTCTCCGCAGAACACCACCTGGGCCCAGATGCTGGCCGTCTGGCAGGCCGCAGACGACATCGACGTCTACGAATCCGGGTGGACCTTCGACCACTTCTACCCGATCTTCTCCGACAGCAGCGGGCCCTGTCTGGAGGGGTGGACGACGCTGACGGCGCTGGCACAGGCCACCACGCGATTGCGGCTGGGCACCCTGGTCACCGGGATCCACTACCGCCACCCCGCGGTGCTGGCCAACATGGCGGCCGCCCTCGACATCATCTCCAACGGGCGCCTCGAGCTGGGGATCGGCGCCGGCTGGAACGAGGAGGAATCCGGCGCCTACGGCATCGAGCTGGGCAGCATCAAGGAACGCTTCGACCGCTTCGAGGAAGCCTGCGAGGTGTTGACCAGCCTTTTGACCACGGACTGCTCCGATTTTCAAGGCAGGTTCTATCAGCTCAAGGGTGCCCGCAACGAGCCCAAGGGGCCGCAGCGTCCGCACCCCCCGATCTGCATCGGCGGCAGCGGCGAGAAGCGCACGCTGCGGATCACCGCCCGCTACGCCCAGCACTGGAACTTCGTCGGCGGCCCGCCCGACGTTTTCGCCCACAAGCGTGACGTCCTCGCCGCACACTGCGCGGACATCGGCCGCGATCCGAAGGAGATCACCCTCTCGGCGCACCTGCGCCTCGAGCCGGACCTCGACTACGGGAAGGTCGTCGCGGACGCCGCCGGACTCGCCGCCGAAGGGCTCGACCTCGGGATCGTCTACCTACCCCCGCCACACGACCCCGCCGTGCTGGAACCGCTCGCCGAGGCGATCCGCGATTCGGGATTACTCGACGGATAGCACCGATTTTCGGGCCCCGCCCCTGGCGCTCAGGCGAAAATCCCGCCCGCCGGCCGCGGAGCAAACCCGCCGGGCGCCCGCAGGCGCGGCGGCAGAGTGGTCACGCGCCGAAGAGCAGTAGATCCTGGGCGGTGACCAACCGCTCGTGCTTGGCGGGGAACTCGCGACTTTTTACCGGGTGACGCAACCATGACCAGGCCATTCGCCCCATCCGCGTCCGGGGTACTGGGTGGATATGCACAAAAACCACTCCTGCAATCGGTCCGTCCATCCGGGAAACAGTGTGACCCCCCTGTGAGCGGGCTCACAGGGGATTATTAGACACCCACCGTCTGGCAAACTGCGGAAGACGCGCCGAACGAACCAGCGCGTGTTTCTGGTGTGACTGGTGTTACTACTGAAGCGGTACCGCGGTGGGCTTGATCGGCGCCGGCAGCGCGGTGGAACCCATCATGAACCGGTCCGCCGCCGCGGCGGCCGCCCGGCCCTCAGCAATCGCCCAAACGATCAATGACTGGCCGCGACCCATGTCCCCGGCTACGAAGACGCCCGGAACCGACGTCTCGAAGTCGGCGCCGCGCGCGACGTTGCCGCGCTCGGTGAGCTTGACTCCGAGCTCGGTGAGCAGGCCCTCCTTCTCGGGCCCGACGAATCCCATCGCCAGCAACACCAGGTCGGCCTCGAGTTCGAAATCGGAGCCGTCGACCTTGACGAACTTGCCGCCCTCCATGGTGACCTCGTGCGCCTTGAGCGCCGTGACGCGACCGTCCCGGCCGACGAACTGCTCGGTGTTGACGGAGAACACCCGCTCGCCGCCCTCTTCGTGCGCCGCGGAGACCCGGTACATCAGCGGGTAGGTCGGCCACGGGGTGGACGGGGCGCGCGTCTCCGGTGGGCGCGGCATGATCTCGAACTGGTGCACCTCGGTGGCGCCCTGCCGGTGCACGGTGCCCAGGCAGTCGGCGCCGGTGTCACCGCCGCCGATGATGATGACCTTCTTGCCTTTGGCGGTGAGCGGCGGTTGCCCGTCGGCGTCCACCTCGCCTTCGCCCAGATCACCCAACGCTTGCCGGTTGCCCCAGGGCAGGAATTCCATCGCCTGATGGATGCCGTCCAATTCCCGGCCGGGAACGGGCAGATCGCGCCAGGCGGTCGCACCGCCGGCCAGCACCACCGCGTCGAAGTCGGAGCGCAGCTGCTCGGCGCTGATGTCGACCCCGACGTTGACGCCCGCCCGGAACTCGGTTCCCTCGGCGCGCATCTGGTCCAACCGGCGGTCGAGCACGCGCTTTTCCATCTTGAATTCCGGGATGCCGTAGCGCAGCAAGCCGCCGATGCGGTCGGCCCGCTCGAAGACGGTGACGCTGTGGCCGGCGCGGGTCAGCTGCTGAGCGGCGGCCAGGCCCGCGGGTCCGGAACCGACCACGGCGACCTTTTTCCCGGTCAGCTTCTCCGGCGGAAGCGGCCGCACCCAGCCCTCGTCGAAGGCCTTGTCGATGATCTCCAGCTCGATCTGCTTGATCGTCACCGGATCCTGGTTGATGCCGAGCACACAGGCCGGCTCACACGGCGCCGGGCACAGCCGGCCGGTGAAGTCCGGGAAGTTGTTGGTGGCGTGCAGCCGTTCGATCGCGGCCTGCCACTGGTCCCTGCGGACCAGGTCATTCCACTCCGGAATCAGGTTGCCCAGCGGACAACCGTTGTGACAGAACGGAATACCGCAGTCCATGCAGCGGGTCGCCTGCTCGCGCAGGGTCTCGTTGTCGAAATCCTCGTAGACCTCGCGCCAGTCGCGCAACCGCAGCGGGACCGGCCGGCGCTTCGGCAATTCCCGGTGCGTGTATTTCAGGAAGCCGCTCGGATCAGCCATGGGCGGCCGCCATGATCGCCTTGTCGACATCGGCGCCGTCGCGTTCCGCATCGGCGATGGCCTGCAGCACCCGCTTGAAGTCGCGCGGCATCACCTTGGCGAAATGCCGGCGCTCCTCCGGCCAGTCACCCAGAATGCGCTGACCCACAGCGGAATCGGTGGCATCAACGTGTGCCTGGATCATGCCGTGCAACCACTCGTCGTCATCCTCATCCAAGCTCTCGAGCTCGACCATCTCCGTGTTGAGATTTCCTGGCAATTCGCCGTGCGGGTCGTAGATGTACGCCACCCCGCCGGACATGCCGGCCGCGAAGTTGCGGCCGGTGCGACCGAGGACGACGACCTTGCCGCCGGTCATGTATTCACACCCGTGGTCCCCGACACCCTCGACGACGGCGTGCGCCCCGGAGTTGCGGACCGCGAACCGCTCGCCGACGACACCGCGCAGGTACGCCTCACCGCTGGTCGCGCCGAACAGGATCACGTTGCCGCCGATGATGTTGTCCTCGGCCACGTAGTCCTGCGGGGCGTCGTCCGACGGCCGAACCACGATCCGGCCACCGGACAGACCCTTGCCGACGTAGTCGTTGGCGTCGCCGTAGACGCGCAGGGTGATGCCGCGCGGCACGAACGCGCCGAAGCTGTTGCCCGCCGAGCCGTCGAAGGTGATGTCGATGGTCCCGTCCGGCAACCCTTGACCGCCATAGGCTTTGGTGACCTCGTGGCCGAGCATGGTGCCCACCGTGCGGTTGACGTTGCTGATCGTGGTCGAGAAACGCACCGGCGTACCGGAATCCAGTGCCTCGCGGCTCATCACGATCAACTGCTGGTCGAGCGCCTTGTCCAGGCCGTGGTCCTGACGCGAGGTGCAGTACAGGTCCTGGTTCATAAACGCCGATTCCGGCTCGTGCAGGACCGGGTCCAGGTCGAGCCGGTGCGCCTTCCAGTGGGCGCGCGCCAACGTGGTGTCGAGCGCCTTGACCTGCCCGATCGCCTCGTTGAGGGTGCGGAATCCCAACTGCGCCATGTATTCGCGGACCTCTTCGGCGATGAACATGAAGAAGTTCTCGACGAACTCGGGCTTGCCGGTGAAACGTTCGCGCAGCACCGGGTTCTGGGTGGCCACCCCGACGGGGCAGGTGTCGAGGTGGCAGACCCGCATCATGATGCAGCCGGACACCACCAGCGGCGCGGTGGCGAAGCCAAATTCCTCGGCGCCGAGCAGCGCCGCGATCATCACGTCGCGACCCGTCTTGAGCTGGCCGTCGACCTGGACCACGATCCGGTCGCGTAACCCGTTGAGCAGCAACGTCTGCTGCGTCTCGGCCAGCCCCAGCTCCCACGGCGCCCCGGCGTGCTTCATCGAGGTCATCGGCGTCGCGCCGGTGCCGCCGTCGTGCCCGGAGATCAGGACCACGTCGGCGTGGGCCTTGGACACGCCCGCCGCCACCGTGCCGACGCCGTTCTCGGAGACCAGCTTGACGTGCACGCGCGCCGCCGGGTTGGCGTTCTTCAGGTCGTGGATCAGCTGTGCCAGGTCCTCGATGGAGTAGATGTCGTGGTGCGGCGGCGGTGAGATCAGGCCGACGCCGGGGGTGGAGTGGCGGACTTCGGCCACCCACGGGTACACCTTGTGCCCCGGAAGCTGGCCTCCCTCACCGGGTTTCGCGCCCTGGGCCATCTTGATCTGGATGTCGGTGCAGTTCGTCAGGTAGTGCGAGGTGACACCGAACCGGCCCGAGGCGACCTGTTTGATCGCGCTGCGCCGCCAGGCCCCGTCGGGGTCGCGGTCGAAGCGCTTGACGTCCTCGCCGCCCTCGCCGCTGTTGGACCGGCCGCCCAGCCGGTTCATCGCGATGGCCAGCGTCTCGTGGGCCTCCGCCGAGATCGAGCCGTAGCTCATCGCCCCGGTGGAGAAGCGTTTGACGATTTCGCTTGCGGGCTCGACCTCTTCGAGCGGGATCGGTTCCCGCACACCGGCGCGGAACTTGAGCAGGCCGCGCAGGGACGCCATGCGCTCGCTCTGGTCGTCGACCAGGCGGGTGTAGTCCTTGAACACCTTGTACTGGCCGGTGCGCGTGGCGTGCTGCAGCTTGAAGACGGTCTCGGGGTTGAACAGGTGGTACTCGCCCTCGCGGCGCCACTGGTATTCCCCGCCCACCTCGAGCTCGCGGTGGGCGCGTTCGCCCGGCCGGTCCAGGTAGGCCAGGGCGTGGCGGGCGGCGACGTCGGCGGCGATGTCGTCCAGGGTGATCCCGCCGATGGGACAGCTCAACCCGGTGAAGTATTCGTTGAGCACATCCTCGGAGATGCCGACCGCCTGGAACAACTGCGCACCGGTGTAGGAGGCGAGCGTCGAAATGCCCATCTTGGACATCACTTTCAGCACACCCTTGCCGGCCGCCTTGATGTAGTTGTTCAGCGCCGTCTTGCGGTCGATGCCCTCGATCACGCCCCGGTCGAGCATGTCCTCGATCGACTCGAACGCCAGGTACGGGTTGATCGCCGCGGCGCCGAAGCTGACCAGCGCCGCCATGTGGTGCACCTCGCGGGCGTCACCGGTCTCCACCACCAGACCCACGTGGGTGCGTGTCCGGTCGCGCACCAGGTGGTGGTGCACCCCCGCCACCGCGAGCAGCGACGGAATGGGCGCCATCCGTTCGTCGGATTCGCGGTCGGACAGGATGATCACCCGCGCGCCGTCGGCGATCGCCGCCGATGCCTGCGCGCGCACGTCCTCGAGGGCGGCGGCCAGCCCGGCGCCACCTTCGGCCACCGGGTAAAGGCAGCGAATCACCTTGGAACGCATGCCATGCGGGCGTCCGTTGACCTCGTCGTCCGGGTTGAGGTTGATCAGCTTCGCCAGCTCCCGGTTGCGCAGGATCGGCTGCGGCAGCGCGATCTGGTGACACGAGAGCTCGGTCGGGGTGAGCAGGTCACGCTCGCCGCCGGTGGTGCCCTGCAGGCTGGTCACCACCTCCTCACGGATGGCGTCCAGCGGCGGGTTGGTCACCTGCGCGAACAGCTGCTGGAAGTAGTCGTAGAGCATCCGGGGCCGCTGGGAGAGCACCGCGACCGGGGTGTCGGTGCCCATCGACCCGATCGGCTCGGCGCCGCTGCGCACCATCGGCGCCACCAACAGGTTGAGTTCCTCGTAGGTGTAGCCAAATGTCTGCTGGCGCTTGACCAGTCGGTCATGCGGCATCCGCTTGTAGTGGCCCTGCGGCAGGTCGTCGAGGGGGACCAGGTTCTTGTCCAGCCACTCCTGGTAGGGGTGCTCGGCGGCCAGCTCCGCTTTGATCTCCTCGTCGGAGACGATGCGGCCCTGCGCGGTGTCCACCAGGAACATGCGGCCGGGCTGCAGCCGCATCCGACGCACCACCTTGGCCGGGTCCAGGTCCAGCACGCCGGCCTCGGACGCCATCACCACCAAACCGTCTTCGGTGACCCAGATCCGCGAGGGGCGCAAGCCATTACGGTCGAGCACCGCGCCGATGATCGTGCCGTCGGTGAAGGTGATCGACGCCGGCCCGTCCCACGGCTCCATCAGCGAGGCGTGGTAGCGGTAGAACGCGCGGCGCGCGGGGTCCATCGACTCGTTGCGCTCCCACGCCTCGGGAATCATCATCAGCACGGCGTGGGCCAGGCTGCGCCCGCCGAGGTGCAGCAGCTCGAGCGCCTCGTCGAAGCGCGCGGTGTCGGACGCGCCGGGCGTGCAGATCGGGAACAACTTCTCGACGTCGGCTTCCGAGCCGAACACGTCGGTCTTGATCAACGCCTCGCGGGCCCGCATCCAGTTCTCGTTGCCGGTGACGGTGTTGATCTCACCGTTGTGGGCGACGCGGCGGAACGGATGCGCCAGCGGCCACGACGGAAAAGTGTTGGTGGAGAACCGCGAGTGCACGATTCCCAGGGCGCTGGTCAACCGATTGTCTTGCAGGTCAAGGTAAAACGCCTTGAGCTGCGGGGTGGTCAGCATGCCCTTGTAGACCAGGGTCTGACCCGAAAGGCTCGGGAAGTAAACGGTTTCGCGGCCGGGGCCGTCTTGGCCCGGGCCCTTGGTGCCCAGTTCGTGCTCGGCGCGCTTGCGCACCACGTAGGCCCGGCGCTCCAGCGTCATACCGGACGCCCCCGCCATGAACACCTGCCGGAAGGTGGGCATCGCGTCGCGCGACAGCGCGCCCAGCGACGAGTCGTCGGTGGGGACGTTGCGCCAGCCCAGCACGGTCAGGCCCTCGGCTTCGGCGATCTTCTCCACCGCGGCGCACGCGGTCGCGGCGTCCTTGGACGATTGCGGCAGGAAGGCGATGCCGGTGGCGTAGCTGCCCGCCGGCGGCAACTCGAAGTCCACGACTTCGCGCAGGAAGGCATCGGGAACCTGAAGCATGATGCCGGCACCGTCGCCGCTGCGCGGCTCGGCGCCCTGGGCACCCCGGTGTTCGAGGTTGAGCAGCGCGGTGATTGCCTTATCGACGATGTCGCGGCTGCGGCGGCCGTGCATATCGACGACCATGGCTACCCCGCACGCGTCGTGCTCGAACGCGGGGTTGTATAACCCGACGCGCTTGGGCGTCATATGCACCTGACCCTTCACCTGAACGTTCTGCGCGGCCGTTACCAGCGGCCCCGATGAGATCGCACCCCGGACGTTGCGGGCGAATATCCCTTCGGTCTTGTCTCGATAGGCTGTGCCCCAGGCGGAGATGATCCTGTTCGGGATGTCCGTGCAGCTCTGAACGGTGGCCTGGAACCGGTCTCGACAAGTCGTAAAACGATATGACAATACCCGCCTGACATGCCAACTTCGTCAAGTCTAAACCGTCGGCGGGCACCCTCGTAAATTTCGCGGTTGCCGCTGATCGGCACTCGTGCGGTGCCGGGGTGCGGGCCGGTGATTTCCACCACCGCCGGCCTTCCACCGCGCGCTCGCGGCCTCGATCGACGGGCCGCGATAAGTTTGCTGCTGGCGCTTTGCGGTCCCGGTGGTAACGGCGCCTACGCCGGGGATCGACGTGCTCAGTGCCGCGATCGCGGCGGCGCGCCGATCCCGCAGCGAACCGGGCCGGGTTTGCGGGTTCCCACGCCGCCCGCGTGAGGAGATACTGGACCGGTATTGGTCACGTCCGGCGTCGCGCGCCGGACCGTGGCGCTTATCACGTAACACGGCGCGACGACCGACCGCCCGGCACCTGAGGAGCCCATGAACGAGCGCGACGAATTCCTGCGGGACCGTCTGCAGCCCGCGCGGAAAACCGCGGCGGCCCGCCCGCCTGGCCCCCCTGCGCACGGGCCCCACGCCGCCCCGCGGCCACCGGCCCCGGCCCCCGCCCCGCCCCGGCCGTCCGCTCCGCCGCAGGGCTGGGCACCGGCGCCCCCGTCTCCCGCCGCCGCCCCGTCCTTGCGGCCACCACCCGCCGTGGCGCCGCAGCAACCCGCCCCTGCGCCGCCGCCCTCGCAGGACCTCCCCGACCGCGGTTGGCGACGCGTCCTGCGGATCGCCACCTTCGGCCTGATCACCCTGGGCCCTTCCCCGGCCCAGCGGCAGGAGGCTCAGTTCGAGGCGACCATCCAGACCCGCCTGCACGGCAACTACAAGGTCGGTGTGCTGGGCAAGGGCGGCGTGGGCAAGACCTCGGTGGCCGCCAGTGTCGGCTCGCTGTTCGCCCAACTCCGCCGGCAAGACCACGTCGTGGCGATCGACGCCGACACCGCCTTCGGGCGCCTCAGCAGCCGCATCGATCCGGGATCGACGCGCTCGTTCTGGGAGCTCACCGCCGACAAGAACCTGCGGTCCTTCGACGATGTGGTGGCGCGCCTGGGCCGCAATTCCGCGGGCCTGCACGTGCTCGGCGGCGAACCGGCGTCCGGACCGCGCCGCGTGCTCGATCCCGCGATCTACCGGGAGGCCGCGCTGCGGCTGGATCGCCATTTCACGATCTCGGTCATCGACTGCGGTTCGACGATGGACGCGCCGCTGACCCAGGAGGTGCTGCGCGATCTGGACGCGCTGATCGTGGTGTCCTCGCCCTGGGCCGACGGCGCGTCCGCCGCCGCGCGGACCATGGAATGGCTCGCGGATCAGGGCCTGACGACGCTGCTGCAGCACAGCATCGTGGTGCTCAACGATTCGGACGGCCACGCGGACAAACGCACCCGGGCGTTGCTGGCCCGCGAGTTCACCGATCACGGGCGGCCGGTCATCGAGGTGCCGTTCGACCCGCACCTGCGACCGGGCGGGGTCATCGACGTGGCCCGGGAAATGGCCCCGGCCACGCGGCGCAAGTTCCTCGAGATCACCGCGACCATCGCCGGCTATTTCGCGGCGCGCCCCCACCGCCCGGGCGAGCGCGGGCCGAAAGACCAATAGGCCTAGGCGTTCTCGGCAGCGTTGCCCGCCCGCGCCGACGGGTCGGCGATCGCCTCGATTTTGGTCACGCGCGCGCCGCGGATCGTCAGCACGATAACGGCGAACAATCGACGATCGCTGAAGGCCAGCAACACCGGCGCCCCGACCGGACCGCCGACCAGCGTCACGTCCGGCCACAGGTAGCGCAGCAGGTTGGTCGCCACCGCGTCGGGCCCGTGGTTGACCTGTGGTGGCGGCGCCGGGTCGGCGAGAATCGTGCCCACACCCCAGACCGTCGGATCCAGGACGGCGGCCAGCGCGGCGAGATCGCCGTTGGCGCACGCGGTGATGAACTTCTCCGTGACGAGCTGATGCTCGGCCACGGCCACGTCATTCATATTCGGTTGCGCGGCAACGAATTTGGCCCGCGCCCGCCGCGCCAGCTGGCGGCAGGTGCCGACGGGACGGCCCACGGTTTCCGCGATCGAGTCGAAGGGAACGCCGAACACGTCGTGCAGCACGAAGCTCACCCGCTCACCGGGGCTGAGCCTCCGCAGGACCTCCAACAGCGCGCTGCGGACCTCGTCGTCGAGGGTGATCCGGTCGGCCGGGTCGGACCGGCGTGGTGCCGGCCGCTCCTCGACGTCGCCGGGGCGTTCGTAACGGGCGCGCGCGGAGCGCACCTGGTCGAGGCAGAGCCGGCTCGCGACTACGGTCAGCCAGCCCCGGACATCCTCGATGTCGCCGACCTCGGCGCGTGAGAGCCGCAGGAATGCCTCCTGCGCAACGTCTTCCGCGTCGCCGATGTCGCCCAGCATCTGGTAGGCCAGGTTGACCAGATACGGGCGGTGACGGCGCCAGGCCTCGGCGACCTGGTCGCCCGTTGACTGCGACTGGTTCATGACTCTTCGACGATCCGCCGCCCCGAAAAGTTACAGGTTCTGTCGTGTAACTTTCCCACCTTTTGCCCCGTCCTTGCAGCAGTGCACAAATCCACGAAAGGAACCGTCCCATGACAATCGTCGTCACCGGTGCGACCGGTAACGTCGGGCGCCCGCTCGTCGCGGACCTGCTTGCCGCAGGCGCGCGCGTGCGCGCGATCACCCGACAGCCGGGGCCGGCCGGATTTCCCCCCGAGGTCGAGGTGTTCGCTTCGGCCACCGAGGCGCTGCCGGGCGCGTCGGCGGTCTTCCTGAACTCCCGCGCGCTGCGCGGGCAACTCGAAGAAGTGGTGGCCGAATGCGGGCGCGCCGGCGTCGGGAAACTGGTCGCCCTGTCGGCGATCAACGCCGACGACGACTTGTCCCGCCAGCCGTCCCGATTTCGCGGCGACCGCAACAAGGAGGTCGAACGGCTCGCCGTCGACTCCGGGCTGGCCTGGGTGAGCCTGCGGCCCAGCGTGTTCGCGTCGAACTTCGCCGGCATGTGGTCCGCGCAGCTCCGCGCCGGCGACGTGGTCGCGGGGCCGTACGCCGCGGCGTCGACGGCGCCGATCGTCGAGACGGACATCGCGGCGGTAGGGGCGCGCGCGTTGCTCACCGACGAGCTTGCCGGACAGCGCATTCCGTTGACGGGCCCACAGGCTTTCACCAACTCGGAGCTGGTGCAGGTCATCGGCGCCGTGCTGGGCCGGCCGCTCCAATACCTGGAGGTTCCCACAGACGCTGTGCGGCAACGCTTCCTGGGCTTGGGATTCAGCGCCGGATTCGCCGACGCCTACATCGCCATGCTCGCCGAATCGCTCGACAAGCCCGCGCTGGTCACCCACGACGTCGAGAAGATCCTCGGCCGCCCGGCCCTTCCGTTCGGCCACTGGGTCGCCGAGCACCGCGACGTCTTCACCAACGAGAACCACGGAGCCTGACATGACCGAACCGCGTCCCCCGCGCTACCTCAAGCCCATGAACAAGTTCATGATGGCGGTGCAACGACTGGGCATCCCGACCGGGCCGGCCATGGTGCTCACCGTGCCCGGGCGCAAGACGGGTCAACCGCGCAGCACGCCGATGACGCCGTTCGACTTCCAGGGCGGCCTCTATGTGGTGGCCGGCTATCCCGGGGCCGACTGGGCGGCAAACGCCCGGGCGGCGGGCACCGGCACGTTGCGCCGCGGCCGTCGCTCACGCCGGGTCCGGATCGTCGAACTGTCCGCCGGCGAGGCCCGGCCGGTGCTGCGGGAGTTCCCCGCCAAAGTGCCGGTCGGCGTGGCGTTCGCGAAACGTTCCGGGATGGTGCGCGACGGGACCGCGGACGAATTCGAAGCCCTGGCGGGCCGACTCGCCGTCTTCCGCTTCGAACCGGCGTGACGCGCCGGGTCACCAGACGATGGCGGCCATGTCGCGGTTGTCCGAACACACGCTGCGCACCGCCGCCTCGATATCGTCGGCGGAGATGATCTGCAGGTCCTCGACCGTCACCGGTTGGCCCGCCCGCTTTTGCGCGACCACCCGGGTGTCGCGGAAGCCCTCGGCACGTTCGACGACATTGCGGGCGAACCGGCCGTTCTGCATGGCGTCGATGCCGTGGCGCCCACCGGGAGTGGTGTAGTTGCGGATGGTCGTGGCCGCGTCCAGGAACTTCTCGCGCGCGGCGTCGTCGAGCAGGCTGGCGCGCGGCGTCGCGTAACGGTGCGCGATCTCGACGATCTCCGCCGGTGAGTAGGACTCGAAGCGCAGCTTGCGGTTGAACCGGCCGGCCAAACCCGGGTTCACGGTGAGGAATTGGTCCACCTGGTCTTCGTAGCCCGCGCCGATGAAACAAAAATCGAAGCGGTGCGTTTCCAGCGCGACGAGGAGCTGGTTGACGGCCTCCATGCCGATCATGTCGGGCGTGCCGTCCTGGTGGCGCTCGATCAGGGAGTAGAACTCGTCCATGAAAATGATTCGGCCGAGCGACTTTTCGATCAGTTCGTTGGTCTTGGGTCCCGACTCCCCGATGAAGTGACCGCAGAAATCCGAACGGCGCACCTCCCGGATCTCGGGGTGGCGCACGATCCCCATGCCCGCGTAGATCTTGCCCAGCGCCTCGGCGGTGGTCGTCTTACCGGTACCCGGCGGACCGACCAGCAGCATGTGGTTGGTCTGCCCTTCCACCGGCAGGCCGTGCTCGAGACGCATCATCCGCACCTCGAGCTGGTCTTCCAGCGCCGCGACGGCCTGCTTGACGGCGGCCAGCCCCACCTGCTTGGCCAGCAGCTTGCGCCCCTCGGCCAGCAGCTCGGCCCGCCGGTCGGCGGTGGCGTCGTCGTCGAGTTCGTCGCGGCTCTTGGCCGTCGAGGCGTCCCAACGGTCGGTGCGGCTGTCGATGGTCTCTTCGTCCGTGACCACCAGGTGCAGGTTCGGGTCGGCCAGCGCTTCTTTGGCCGCCGCGGTCAGGACCCCGTTGATGGTGGCCTTGGACAGCCAGATCTGGGCCTTGTCCTCCTCACGCAGCTGGCGGTGCACCATCCCGCGCACGTACGCCAGATCCGCCACGAGCAGCGGAATGTCGGCCGGGCCGATGGACGCGGTCAGCACGTCGGCGTCGAAACGGGACGACGACTGGGTGTGCCCGATCACGTCGACGCGGTCCAGCCAGTCGAGGGCGACCCGGCCCTGCCCGAGGTGGGCGGCGGCGTGCGCGGCCAGCGCGCAGATCGACGCCGTCACCGCCGACATCACGATCGCCTGCGGGGGCAACTCCTCGGCGGCCGCGAGCAGGACGTCGGGCCAGCGTTGTGTCCGGTACATCAGGAAGGTGCGGGCCAGCTGGTGCCACTGGTAGTTGGTCCAGGAGTCCAGCAGGTCGCGGTTGGCCAGCAGCCGGTCGGCCTCGGCGTACTCCCCGGCGATCGTCAACGCGGACGAGAGCGCCAGCCCGACCTGCGATGCGTCGGTGACGGTGATGCCGATGTAGGGGCCCAGCTGAATCTCCGCGGCCAGCGTCTGCCCGATCCGCGTGGTCTCCCGGTGCAGCCATTCGCTGGTGGCATAGAGACGCCGCAACGAGTCCAGGTCGCTGTCGCCGCAGGCGATGCGCCCCAGCCACGCATCGGCCATCGACGCGTCGGCGTCGGTCGCGGCGACGAACTCCGGCAGGGCCGCCGCCCGGCCCTGGCGGCCCATGATCCCCATGGCCCGGTCGAAATGCCTTCGGGCCGTTTGTAAATCACCCATCACATCCCCCATCGCGAGCGCCGCGACCGTGGTCATCGGGGTTGCGGGTAGCCGCCCTTGGCCGGAGCGAGCTGCCGCCGCGTGCGCTCATCAAACTATGCCTCAAACTCGCGTTGCCGAACTTCTACGTGCCGACCGACATGGTGACCGGATCCAGGCTGACGTAGCGGTGCTCGGCGCGGAACATGTCCATCTCGGCAAGCCAATTCTTCCCCGCGGCACTGACATTCACCACCGAGGGCCCTACTTGCTCGATGATCACCTCGAACCCGTGGCGCTGCCCCTCGGAGAGCCTGACGCCCGCGGGCGCGATGGTGATCACCGTCGCCGGCCGGGGGGTGGGCGAGATCGCGGCGTCCCGAATGTCGGTGCCCCCGCCGTCGGAAGCACCGTTGCCGTCCCTGCCCCGCCGCGCGGCGTATTCCACCACACTGACGGTGGTGCGCGGTGCCGGGCGCGAGCCGTTGACGACGCTGATCTCCGGCATCCGCACGCTGACCCAGCGCGCCATGTCACGGGTGTGCACGCAGACTCGTTCCCCGGCGCCCGCGGTGCGGATCACGATCCGCTTGGCGATCGGGTCATCGGCGGCGACGAATACGCGCGACAGTTCACCGGCGTCGGTGACCGGCACCAGCAGCCGGTCGCCGTTGCTGAGTTTCCCGATCAGCACGCCCGAGGGCCCGATCTCGGTGACCAGCTCGGCGGGCAGCGGGCTGCGCCGGATTCCGCGCAGGTGCGGCCGGGGTCCGCACATGTTGGCCGACGCCGCCGCGGCCTGCTCGCCGTTGAGCCGGCGCAGGATCACGCTGGGCGGGGTGGGCGCGGGTGTCGGCGTGCGCACCGTGATGGTCGCGGTGCACTGCCCGTCGGGATACACCGTGATGTTCTGGATGACCTCGTCGGCGCGCAGCGTCCACGCCTGCGACAGGTGGCGCGACGTGATCGCCTCGGGCGGATACGCATAGGTGGTCAGCCAGCCCGCTTCCCCGCGGATGGCTTTCCATCGCTGCGCCGGTCCCGACACCGCGTCCCAGCCGAGCCGGCGATCGAGTTCGATCAAATCGGTGGCGTTGGCCACCTTGGCCCGCAGGCCTTCACAGCGCAGCAGGCCCGCGATGCGCTGCGCAACCGAAATCGCCGCCGCGCCAACGGTCGTGCGCCACACCAACGCGTGCGCGTTGTCGAGCACCGCCAGCCGCATGATCAGCCACGTTTCGCGCCGGCCCGCGTACGGCGGGGTGCCGATCTCGGAGTCGTACACCCGCGGATAGTCGCCGACGGTGCCGTGCCGGGAACCGATGCTGACGACGCTGATCGAGTCGAGCTGCAGGCCGAGGGCCTGGCGCAGCATCGGCACCAGTTCGACGACGTCGAGCACGTTTTCGGTCTCGACGGTCACCGACCCGGTCACCATGGTGGCCCGATGCGCTCTGCCCAGCAGCTGCACCGCGACCACGGCGACGCCGTCCTGCACGCGCACGCCGCCACCGGATCGGTTGTTGGCCACGGTGATTGGGGCCGACCAGTCGATCGGGCGCCGACCGCACCGCCACAGCACGGCCCACGACCACGCCGGCTGGCCCCACCAGCGCACGAACACCAGCGCGATGCCCACCACCACGGCGACCGCGGCGCCGATGTAGCCGGCCAGCAGCCAACTCGCGAGCGCGAGCACGAACACCACCCACACCCCGACGACCCGGCGATTGCTGCCGCGGCTGAACCCGGTGAGGTTGGGCCTCATCGCGCCCTCCGCAACCGCGCGGCGATCGCGAACACGAGCACGCCGGCGGCCACCACCCCCAGAAATCCGATGGCGATGTTGCGCGCCCGGTGGTCCGGCGGTGGGGGCGGCGCCGCCGGGGTGATGACCCGGCTCTGCGCGCCCGGCGGCATCCGGTCACCGGGCGGGATGTTGAAGGTCAACGCGGCGACCGGGTCCACCAGCCCGTAGCCGACCTTGTTGTCGACCCCGGCGGGCGGATTGTGGGCCGACTGCACGATCCGGTTGATCACCTGGTGCGCGGACAGGTCGGGGTACTTCGCGCGCACCAGCGCCGCGACGCCGCTGACGTAGGCCGCCGAGAAGCTGGTTCCCCAGAACGGCATGTTCTTCTCGCCCGGCCTCGACGGCGGGTAGGCGTTGACCGGCCCGCCGCCCTGGGGCGAGAGACCCATGATGTGCGTCCCCGGGGCGGCGACGCCGACCCACGGCCCCGACATGCTCTTGTCCAGGGCGGCGCCGCTGGCATCGACGGCGCCCACCGACAGGACGTAATCGGAGAACCACGACGGCGCCGAGACGACCTTGACCTGATGCCAGTCCCGCGGATCCGACGGGTCCAGCGGGTCGTACATCGGGTTGTTGTTGCAACCGGCTTCCCCGTCGTTGCCGGCCGCCGCCACGATCACCGCGTCCTTCGCTGTGGCCGCGTACCACAGCGCCGCGCCCAGGGCCCGTTGATCGGCCGGGGCCGCCGCGGGCAGGCACGCAGTGACCGAGATGTTGATCACCTTCGCACCCATGTTGGCGGCATGAACCACCGCGCGCGCAACCGAATTCAGCGTGCCGGCCTTGACCTTCTCGTCGGAGTTGGGATCCCCCGGCGGCGGGTTGACCGGTTCGAAGGCCCGCGAGGACTGCCGGATCGAGATGATCGTCGCGTGCGGGGCCACACCCACCACCCCGTCGGGTGCCCCCGGGGGAAGCGGCGGCACCGCGGGTTCTTCCTCGGTCTGCGGATCGGGTGGCCCGTTCGATGCGGCGGTGGCGCCGCCGCCCTCCGGCGGCGGGGGCGGCGGTGGCGGCGGCGGAAGAACCTGGGTGATCGTCACCGGCGGCGGCGGGGGCGGCGGCGCCATCGGGGGCGGCACCTCAACCGGTGGCGGAGGCGCCCCGGCGACCGGTGGCGGCCCGGCCGGCGGCGGGAACGCGGGAGTGGCCGGCATGGGCCGCGGCATCGGCAAAATCCCTTGCGGCGCAGCGCCGATGATCGAGCTGACAATGGTGCCATGGGCGTCGCAGTCCATCAGGCCGTCCTCGCCCATGATGTAGTCGCCACCGGGTACCACCGGCAGCCGCGGGTTCGGCGTCACCCCGGTATCGATCACCGCGACGGGCACCCCGTTGCCGGTGCTGTATTGCCACGCCTTGGCGATGTTGAGCAGGTTGAACCCCGGAGCCAGCTGCGCCACGTCGGGGTTTCGCACGACGATCGGCGACGAACAGCTGTTGGCCCGGCGCATCGGCTGTTCGGGCCGCGGCGGTCCGTCGGGAGGCACCATCCCCGGATCCACCGAGGGCGGTGTGATCGCTTGGGCGGCAGGGATATTGGCGGATAACGCGACCAGGGTCAGGGCGGCGGTCAGCGCCGCAACGGTTCTCAGTGGCGAATCCACGTGAAGAGCCCTCCCAGGGCCGCCGCCGCCGGCAGCAGAACGATGAATGCGAGCACTTCCACCCATTCCACGGTCAACCGGATGAACGGTCTGAACCGCATGGCCGGAACCAAAAGCGCTGCGGCCAAACCCAATCCGGCGAATGTCGCCACCGCCACCACCGGCCACAGCAATCCCGCCATGGCGTCGTGGGCCCCGGCGACGGCGTATTTGACCACCCCCGCGCACACCGCGGCCGACGCCCCGCACACCAGCGCGACGGCCTGGTATTTGGCGGCGAATCCGCGGCCCTGGGTGATGAAGATCCCCAACACCAGGCCGGCGACCACCAGCGCCAACCACGCCCACGGGCGGCCCGGCGTCAACACCCCCCAGACCGCGGCGGGCAGCACGATCGAGACCCCGACGCACAGTCCCACCTGGACCGCGTTGACCAAGCGCGCCGAGGCGGCGATCGCGGCGCCGCGCGCGGTGATGTCGGTGAGTTCGTTGTCCTCGTCCTCGGATTCGTCCTCGCTGACCGGGGACACGGTGTCGACCGGCATCCCCTCGCGCCGCGCGAACAGGTCCCGTCCGGTGATCGACCCGAAGTGCGGCGGCCTGACCCGGGCCACCCACAACGCGATCAGCGGGGTCATCCGGACGAGGACCAGCAATCCGACCAACACGCACACCGCCAGCACCTGCGCCGAGGCGGGGCGGAACATCCGGACGGCGGCAACGACGGCCAGGACGCCGCACACCGTCACGACGGCGGTGACCACCGCGGTCTGCCACCGGTTGCGTGCCGTCACCCCGATGGCGACGGCACCCAGGATCACCACCACGGCGCCGATCAGCCCGTGCGCCGCGCCCAGCACACCCGGCGGCGCGCAGGCGCCGGCGGTGGCCAGCGAGACCACCGCGAGCCAGGCGAACCCGCTGAACAGATCGCGCCGCTCCCGCCATCCGGTTCGCACCACCAGGGTCGCGATGACCAACAGGACGCCGACCCCGCCGGCCACCGCCGCCGGGATCGGGCCGTCGGTGAAGGTCCGTGCCCGCAGCGTCAGGGCCACCACCACCGAGACCGCCATCGCGATGACCGCGACCGCCGTGTGCGCGGCCGTCAGCGGCGTCACCGGCGCGAACATCCGATCCCCGCCGTCGCGGCCCAGCCACTTGCCCATCGCGGCCAGGCCCGTCGACAGGGACTCGTACTGCGGTTCGAACGACTCCCCGTCGACCCTGGGCACCAGCACCAGGGTGTCGCCGTCCTGGACGCCGAGCTCGTCGAGGCTCTTATTGATATCGAGCCGGACCCCATTGATCTTGTGGAGTTCGTAGCTGCCGGCCGGCAACGAAATGCCGTCAAAACCTTTGCGCTTCAGGTCCGCGTCGAACAGCTCGACCATTCCCTCGAAGAATCCCTCCATCGGAATTCCGGCGGGGAAGACTTGGGAACACAGATGCTTCTCGTAAGAAATGTTGACCGCACAACGCGCCGGAAAAGCGACCTTATGCGGCGAGGTCACGGTACCGCCCGCTCAGCGTCTGGAATGTATTTGTCGGCCAGCCCCGCGGTGATTTCAAAGAGGCGCAACCGCGTCTTTTTCTTCAACTCGTGAACCGTATCGATGATGCCGCCTTTGGCAAGATGCGGATCAAACGGCAGCGCCTCGACGGTCGCGCCGACCTTGGTGAACCGCTCGGTCAGGTACGCCAGCGCGTCCTTGTCGGTGATCTGGTCGGTGTGGTTCACGATCACGGTGCTGCGCGAGACCAACTCGTGGTAGCCCTGCGACCGCAGGTAATCCACCGCCCGCAGCACCGGACGCGAGCGGTCCGCGGTGATCCCCGAAACGAACACGAGGGTGTCGGTGTTCTCCAATACCGGCTTCATCACTTCGTGTTCGAGATCGGGGGAGGTGTCGACGATCATCACCGTGTGGGTGCGCCGCAGCCGCGACAGCACCCCGGAGAACATCGCCGGCACCAGCGGCCTGGGTTGGTCCGAGGTCCGGTTGCCGGCCAGCACGTCGAGCCCGATTGCGTTCTGCCCCAGATGTTCTCGGATATCAGCGTAGCCCTGGACATCGGTGTCGTTGATGATCGCGGTGTAGTCGCCCGGCGGGGAGTCGTCGATGCGGTCGGCCAGGGTGCCGAATCCGGGGACGGCGTCGATCGCAATCACGTTCTGCGGGCGGCATTCCCGGAACACGCCACCGAGGCAGGCCGTGAGCGTCGTGACCCCGACGCCACCCTTGCCGGAGACCACGGTGATCACATACTGCCGTCGAATATGCCGGCGGATGCGGTTTTGTAAGTCACGGTAGTGCCGTTCTCGGGGCGATTCACCGAGATTTATTTGTCGAAATGAGATGGCGTAAATGAATTTACGCCATCCTGACCCCGGTGGAATCTTTCGTGGTGCGGCCAGATCGGTAATTCGCATCGTGTCGGATACCGAATCCGGGAAGTTGCTGCCCCCTGACGGATCCCCCCGTCTGAGCGCTCCTTCGTCCGACATATTCGGGTCATTCCAAGGGCTCGTCACGACGAGATGCTAACACGGTTCGCGATACCGCGTTTACCCGTTGAGAAACCACCCATCAAGCGCGACAGGCGTTGTTATTACAAGACTTTGGTTAACTAAGTTACTTCGGCATCCGATAACACCGTCACACCACCCGCCGATACGAGTGCCACTCGTCGCCGGCGGGCAGCCGGCGGATGAGCCGTTGCACCGCTCCGCCGATGTCGCTGCGCGAGCCGGGCGAAAGAATCTGGTACCGGCGCTGCCCCGAGATGACGCTTTCGATGCACACGCGGCCCCCGGGGGTGTCGACGATCGACACCGTCGCATCGCCGACGGCCACGCGCGCCAGTTCGTCGGGCCCGACGCCCGCCTGCAGCGCGACGATGTTCGCGTGCGCCGAGCGCGCGGGATCGGCGGCGGTGAGAACCACCTGCAGCTGGTCGGCGTCGAGGCGCTGTTCGAGCAGGAATGCGCGCAGGCTGGCGGTGTCGCGCACCGAGTTCAGCAATTGCTCGGTGTCCAGGGTGATCGGCCGCAGCGGCGCCGCCTCGGCCACGCCGCACAGCCGCTCGATCTGACCCACCACGAGCTCGCTGGCCGAGGATTCGTTGCTGGCCGTGCCGGCCGGGTACAGACGCACCATCTCACCGTGCCGCTCCAAGACCACCCACCAGGTCGCGAAGCGGTTGATCGACGCGCGCGTGGGCTCGCGACCCGGCACGCCCATCATCACGACCAGACCCAGGTCGCGCCGCAGCAGGACGGTGAGCCATTCGCGGATCATCGGGTCGACGTTGCCGGCCTCATCGAGTGCGCCGGCGGCTATCAGGTCGGCGGCCGCGGGGTGGCCCAGCGCGCGTTCGGGGGTGTCCAGCCGCGGCAGCATCGGCCGCAACCCCAGCTCAGGGCATGTTTGCTCGACACCGGTGATCGCCTGCAACACCCATAGGCCATCGACCGTCGTCGTCAGCATGTCGCCCCGCCCCTAATCAGCGACTCCCTCGAATCGGCGTAGCAGAGACCGAAGGTGGGGCACATACGCTCGGCGCTCTGCCCCACCTTCGCTGGTCCCGGTGGTCGAGCGGGCTCAGAACAGGCCGGCGATGTGCTGGTCGGTGCTGAGCGCGCTGTCGAGCACGTGCGAGGTCGTCTGGCCGTGCTGGCGGATGGTGTCGATGAGGCCCTGCAACCCCGACAGCATCTGCGCCTGCGCCTCGAAGAAGCCCGACGCGCCGTGGCCGGCGAAGAATTCCTGCAGCGCGTGCGTCCGGTTGGAGGTGTCGTCGAAAATGGACTGCAACTGGCCGGCGCGGGAGGCGACGTCGGTGGCGAAGTCGGCTACGGCACCCGGGTTGTAAGTGATCGGGTCGGACATGGTGAATTTCCTTTCAAAAGACCTTTATGAATTGACGAATGGGTGGGCGGGTCAGGAGCCGTGGCCGCCGAATAGGGCGGTAAAGGCGTGCGAGGAATCCGCCTCGTGGCCTTCCATCAGTGCCGCCGCCTTCGTGAGGCCCTCGGCCAGGCGGGTGCCGCCGGTCAACACTTTGTTCAAGTCGTTTTGAACCTCGATGGCCGTCGCGTGCGACGCGGCGACCGCGTCACCGGACCAGGTGGCCGGGTTCATCACATTTTCCTGATTTGCGACGTATCCCTGACCGATCCCGATCGCATGTTCCATGTTTGCCTGAATCGCGTTTGAAGTATCGCGAAGCATTTGCGGGGTCACCTTGATTGTCACGGAATTCTCCTTCTGCGGTTGGCCGCCCCCCGTAAGGGCATGAAGCGAAGTGTATGGCGGCTATTCGGACCTGTCGATTCACCTTTCACCAGGGGGTGTGCTTCAGACTCTGGCGTCGACAACCCGCACGGTCGCCGGCTGTTCGGCTTTGTCACGGGATCCGCGGTCGCCTCCCGCCGCATGCCCCACGGGCATGCCGCCCATCGGGGCGCCGCCCGTCGTCGTGGTCTGCGGTCGCATGGCCTCGGCGCCCAACGCACCGGCCGGGCGCAACCCCACCGGCCGGCCACTGGTGGCGGGCTCGAATGCGCTGACCGGACGGGTGAAAGTGCTCGCGGGGACGCCCGCACTGCCCAGGGACGCGCCCCCGCCGGCCTCCGCCGCCGAAAGCCCGGTGGCCGAGACCGCGGAAACCGCGGGCGTCGCCCCGCCCATGCCCATGGCGCCGGGATTGGCGAACATGCCCATCAGCGGCTGCATCATCTGCATCGGGGCCTGCATCGCCTGCATGGGAGCCTGCATCATCTGCGGGGCCGCCCCCATCATCTGCTGCACGGGCTGCATGAACGTGCCGGCCTGACCCATGAAGTCCTGGGCGCCCGAGGTCGCCTGCCCCGCGCCCTGCGTACCGGTCTGGGCGCCCTGCATGGCGGCGCGCATGCCGTCGCCCGCGCCCATTTGCGCCGCGGACTCCCCCACCGCCGCCGCGGCCTGCGCCGGCGCCGCCGGCGAGGCGCCCATGGTCGCGATCGGCGGCGGAATGGTCAGGCTCGAGGACAAGGCCGTGAGGATCGATCCGTAGCTGGCCCCGACCGCGGAGTTGTTCGGCCACATCGACCCGAAGTACTCGAGCTCCAGCGACGTGATCCGTGGGGTGAGGGCGCCGAGCACCAGCGGGTTGATGCCGTAGTCGGTGGCGGTCTCGGTGCGGTTTTCGATGCATTCGGGCGCGGGCCGCATCGAGCCGTACGCCATCTGATACGCCGAGACCGCCGTCGAAACCACCGCCGGCTTCACGTCGACCCAGCCGGCGAGCCCGTGCAGCGACGCGTTGAGCGCGGTGGCGTTGGCCGCCGAGGCCAACGAACCGGCGCCGGTCCAGCTGGCCGACGTCGCGACGGTGTTGATCGTCGAGGCGATGCTGGAGCCGTGATGGGTGGCCGCCAGCGCGGTCCAGGCTGCCTGGTTGGCCAGATGAGTGACGACGCCCGCGCCGGCCTTGAGCAGCAGGTCGTTTTCCTCAGGCGTACGCGCAGCCCACCCAGGATCGGCCATGCGCACCTCCCCCTTTAAACGTTGCTAGCGACTAAGCGCCAATAGCCAGCGTCAGGCTGCGCATGAGCTCGGTGACCACATAGGTCCCCGAGGCGAGGGTCTGCGTGCCGGAGAACAAGCCGCGTTGGGCGGCGTGCTCGGAAACCACGCCCAGGTAGCTCGCGCCGCACGCGTTCAGCGCCGCCGCGAACATCGCCGAGTCGGGGTCGCCGCCCATCGGCAGCACTCCCAGCAGGACCGGCGACGCCGCCGAGGCCGCGGCCTCGGTCTCCGCGCTGATCGCCGACTCGGCGGCTGCAGACGCCAGCACCGCCTCCGACTGCACCGAAACAACCATGATTCCCTCCGAACCCTCAACGCCAAAGCCACGTGCTCGGGGCCTTCTTGGGGCCTTAGTGTAGTGCGGATTGGTTGATCTTGTATTCACTGCCAATCGGCCGGATGCGTGGCCCCTGATTTCGGTAATTCAGGCTGGTCCCAAGCGCGAAACTGGTGATTTCCCACAAAGAGTCGTTAATAAACCTCAATCGCCACTCGAGACTCGGCAGTCACAAAATCCCCGTCTTTTCTCGCCGGGGCGTCGAGTTTGATGCCGAATGGCAGGTTCCGAACGGCGGCGTAATGGTGTCGGGGATATTTGCGGGAAATGGCGGGCGGGTGAGTGCGCGCCGGCTGTCGAGGTTATCGGAGTAAACATTTCGCGGCGCGTTAAGAACGGCTCCGTCGGTCCAGGCAGGCGGCTAGGCCGGGCCACGCCCGTCGCCGGCGAGCCGCAACAGAAGTCGGGTGCCACCGAGTGGGCTGGTCTGCAATGCCGCTGTGCCGCCGTGCAATTCGGCCTGCTGGGCGACCAGCGCCAGGCCCAGCCCCGATCCCGAACGTGAGGCCGTCGATCCGCGGGCGAAGCGCTCGAACACCGTGGCACGTTCGGATTCCGGGACGCCGGTGCCGTCGTCGTCGATCGCGATCTCCACGCCCTCGCCGGAACTGCTGACGGTCAGCTGGATCTTGCCGGCGTTGCCGTGCTTGACGGCGTTGGCGATCGCGTTGTCGATCACCAGCCGCAGGCCGGTGGGCAGCCCGACCATCAGCACCGTCGGCGAGGGCACCAGGGAGACCTCGACGGCGGGGTAGCTGCGCAGCGCGTCGTGCGCGGCGCGGTCCAGCAGCTCGGTGATGTCGAAGGGGACGAAATCGTCGACGGTGGTCAGTTCGCCCTGCGCCAGCCGCTCCAGCGCCGTGAGCGTCCCTTCGATGCGGCTCTGGGTGCGGATGACGTCGCCGATGACCTCGTGCCGCTGCTCGGGCGGCAGGTCCAGGGTGGACAACACCTCGAGATTGGTGCGCATGGCCGTCAACGGCGTGCGCAGCTCGTGGGAGGCGACCGCCGCGAAGTCGCGCGCCGACTCGAGCGCCGCCTTGGTGCGCTGCTGTTCCTTGCCGATGCGGGCCAGCATCCCCTCCACCGCCTCGGCGATCTCCACCGCCTCGCGCACGCCGCGCACCTGGACCTCGTCCGGGCTGGACTGGGCGTTG
Organism: Mycobacterium sp. 5-140-3-2; assembly: GCF_035666375.1. NCBI lineage: Bacteria > Bacillati > Actinomycetota > Actinomycetes > Mycobacteriales > Mycobacteriaceae > Mycobacterium > Mycobacterium sp. 5-140-3-2. The sequence goes on along the minus strand of NZ_CP142025.1, from coordinate 149,855 downwards.
ATCGCACGGGCCTGCTGGGCCAGCAGCAGGAAGGGATTGACCATGATCAACGAGATCACCCAGCCCACCACGACCGTGCCGCCGATGACGCTGGCGCAGATCAGCAACACCCGCAGGTGCAGTTCGTTGATCCGATGCTGGGCCTCGGCCAGCGGCGCGGCCAACGCTATCGAGGCGGGACCCGCGGTGAAGGTGCGAACGCGGTACTGCACCCCGTTGATGGTCGTGTTGGCGTAGCCGTCGGGCAGTTGGGGCAACACGATGCTGCTGGGCGCCGACACGGTCACCCCGCCGATGCGCGCGGTGCGCACCAGGTTGCCGTCCGGCATGTGCCGATCGGGGGTGGCGGGCGGCGCGGTGTTGAGCAGGCTGCTGATGTCGCCCAGGCTGCTGACCGAATCGAGCCGGCGATCGAGCTGGCTGTACTGGTCGTTGGTGACGCCCACCCACACCCAGGTGCCCAGCAGGACGACCAGCGTCATCACCGAGATGGCGGCGACGATGAGGATGGTGCGCAGCGACAGCACCCGCATCGGCAGCTGTACACGCGGGAAGACGCGGATGTCGGGCTCCTTTGTGGGTTCGTGACGACCAGCCTGAGTACAACCCTCACAGCCGCGGGGGTTCGGCACGTTCAAGCGCGATGGCGTTTCGCAAGAATTTACCGTCAACCGCGCCGCACCCGTGCCCGCCGCCGGCCGGGGACCGGACGCCGTTTGCTCGCCCGCATGGTGAGTGAGTACTCTCTCACCATGCTCACCGGGCCCGGCCGCGGACGTGACCGCCTGCTTTCCGCGGCGTTACGCCTGTTCGCCGCGAAGGGGTACGCGGCCACGTCGGTGGCCGACATCCAGCGCGAATCGGGCCTGGCGCCCGGCTCGGGCGCGCTCTACAAGCACTTCGGTTCCAAACGCGAGTTGCTCGAGGCCGCGGTCGCGCACCGGATCGACAGCATCGTGGCGGCCCGCGAGCAGTACGACGCGGGACAACCGGGCAGCGTCGAGCACGCGGTGCGCACCGCCGGGCAGCTGATCTGGAGCAACCTCAAACACAGCGAGGATCTGCTCAAGGTCATGCTGCGCGAGCCCGACGAGCTCGGCGATCTCGACGAGAAGACGTGGCAGGTCATCACCGACAACGCCTACCAACGCTTCGCCGACGAACTGGCCGCGTCGAATCGCTCCGGGCGCACCAGCATTCCCGACCCCGAAGCGGCCGCGGCGGTCGCGATCGGCTCGCTGTCCTACGCCGCGACCCTGCAAGCGCTCACCGGCCGCCTGCCCGGCAACACCGACGAAGAACGGTATTTCGAGGCGTGGGTCAACCAGACCGTCAGCGTCCTGGCCCAGCACGCGAATCCCCGAAACCCTTTGAACACCAACAATTCAGGAGACCAGCAGTGACGTTTTCACTACAACTGTCCGATGACGTGATCGAAGTCCGCGACTGGGTGCACAAATTCGCGGCCGACGTCGTGCGGCCCGCCGCCGCGGAATGGGACGAGCGCGAGGAAACACCGTGGCCGGTGATCCAGGAGGCCGCGAAGGTGGGGCTGTACTCCCCCGACCTGTTCGCCCAGCAGGCGGCCGAGCCGACGGGCCTGGGCATGCTGACGGTGTTCGAGGAATTGTTCTGGGGCGACGCGGGTATCGCGCTGTCCATCATGGGGACGGGACTCGCCGCGGCGGCGCTGGCGGGCAACGGAACCCCCGAACAGCTGGGCCGCTGGCTGCCCGAGATGTTCGGCACCGCCGACGAACCCAAGCTGGGCGCGTTCTGCTCGTCGGAGCCCGACGCGGGTTCCGACGTCGGCGCCATCCGCACCCGCGCGCGCTACGACGAGGCGACCTCCGAGTGGGTCCTCAACGGCACCAAGACGTGGGCGACCAACGGCGGCATCGCCAACGTGCACATCGTGGTGGCGTCGGTCTACCCAGAGCTCGGCACGCGCGGCCAGGCGACGTTCGTCATCCCGGCGGGCGTCAAGGGCCTGGCGCAGGGCCAGAAATTCAAAAAGCACGGGATCCGCGCCTCCCACACCGCCGAGGTGGTGCTCGACGACGTCCGGCTGCCCGAGGACCACATCCTCGGGGGCCGGGAGAAGTTCGAGGCGCGCATCGCCCGCGTCAAGTCCGGGGCCTCCGCGCGCGGGCAGGCCGCGATGAAGACCTTCGAGCGCACCCGGCCCACCGTCGGCGCGATGGCCGTCGGCGTGGCCCGGGCCGCCTACGAGTACGCGCTCGACTATGCCTGCCAGCGTGAGCAATTCGGCCGCAAGATCGGCGAATTTCAGGCGGTGGCCTTCAAACTGGCGGACATGAAGTGCCGCATCGACGCCGCCCGCCTGCTGGTGTGGCGCGCGGGATGGATGGCCCGCAACAACCAATCCTTCGACTCCGCGGAGGGGTCGATGGCCAAGCTGGTGGCCAGCGAAACCGCGGTCTATGTCACCGACGAGGCGATCCAGATCCTGGGCGGCAACGGGTACACCCGCGACTACCCCGTCGAGCGGATGCACCGCGACGCGAAGATCTTCACGATCTTCGAGGGCACCAGCGAGATCCAGCGCCTGGTGGTCTCCCGGGCGCTGACGGGTTTGCCTATCCGGTGACGATCGCCGCTTGACGCGTCGCGCGGCCCGCGGCCCGCGCCGGCCGGGGAACGCGACATGATGGCGGGATGGCTACCGAGATCCGGGTGCTCGACAGCGAGGACGATCTGATCGCCGCCGCGAACGTGTTTCGCACGGCCATGGTCGGGTTTCCGCCGCTTACGGGGCTCGCCCCCGGCCAGATCACGACGCTGCTCGAGCCGGGCCGGACCGTGGGGGCATTCGCCGACGGTCAACTCGTCGGCACCGCCGATGCCGTGACGAGCCGGTTGACGCTGCCCGGCCCCGTGATCGTGGGTCACGCCGCCGTCACCCATATCGGGGTGCTGCCGTCGTTCACCCGGCGAGGCATCGCCACCGAGCTGATCCGTCACCAGCTGCGCGACTTCGCCGCACGCGGTGAGGTGGTGGCGACGCTGCGGGCCTCGGAGGCGACGATCTATGGGCGCTACGGCTACGGCGTCGCGAGCTCGTCGCAATCCGTCGAGGTCCACACCGCGCGGGCGGGGCTGCGGCGCGACGTCGGGACCGGCGGTCGGGTGCGCCTGCTCGACACCGCGCAGGCGTGGGAGTTGCTGCCGCGCATCTATGCCGAGAACCGTCCCGCCCGCCCGGGCACCATCGACCGCCCACAGTCGTGGTGGCAGGGCGTGCGGCTGCGCGCCGAATCCGACCCGGGGGCCGCGTATGTCGCCGTGCACGGCGAGCCGGGATCCGAATCCGGCTTCGTCCGATACCGCCCGATCGACACCGAGCGGTGGTTCGTCAGCGACCAGCGCACCATCGTGGTGGAGGATTTCTTCGGGCCCACGGCCGAGGCCTATCTGGGGTTGCTGCGCTTTCTGCTCGGACTGGATCTTGTTGACCGCGTGCTGTTTTGGATGCTGCCGCTCGACGATCCGCTGCCCTGGCTGGTTGCCGACCGGCGCGCCGTGCGGGTCACCGCCGTGCACGACGAAACCTGGCTGCGCATCATCGATGTGGCGGCGGCGCTGTCCGCCCGCGGCTACGGTGGCGACGGTGCCGTCACCATCGCGGTCAATGACCCTGCGCTGCCGGCCAATTCGGCACGGTTCGCCATCGCGGCCGACGGCGTCACGGTCACCGACCGGCAACCCGACGTCACCGTCGACGTCGAGGGGCTGGGCGCCGTCCTGTTGGGCGGCACCACGTGGCGCGATCTCGCCGTGGCCGGGCTGGCCCGTGCCGACGATCCCGAAGCGCTAACGGCGGCCGATCGATTGTTCGCCGTGCCCGAGGCGCCCCACGCCGGGTTTTACTTCTGAGGGCGGGGGTGATGCGGATGATCGTCGTCATCGGCGCGGGAATATGTGGCCTCGCGGCGGCCTACGAGCTTTCGCGGCGCGGCCACGACGTCGTCGTGCTGGAGCGCGGGCGGCCATTCGGGGAGCAATCCGCCGGGCTGGCGCGGATATTCCGGGTCGCGCATCGGCGCCCGGCGCTGTGCCGGTTGGCGCTGACGGCGCGAACGGGCTGGCAACGGTGGGAATCCGAGTTCGGCGCGGGGCGACTGCTGGGCTCCGAGGGCTTCATCGCCGCCGGCGTCTGCGACGACGTCGCGGCGGCCATGAGCTCCGCCGGCGCGCAGTTCTCCCGGCTCGGGCGTTCCGAAATCGCGGCACGGATTCCGTTCGCGGTCGTGCCTTGGGAGACAGGAGTTTTCGATCCCCTCGGCGGCAGCCTGCGCATCCGCCGCGCCCTGAGCGCGTTGGCGCGCCGCGTCGCCATCCGCAACGCACACGTGCTGTCGGTGGCAGACGACGGCGCGACGACGCTCGCCGACGGCACCGTGCTGCGCGGCGACCGCGTGCTGATCTGTGCGGGTGCGCACACCCCAGACCTGTTCGGTCCGCTCGGGGTTGACTTCGTTCCGCACACCCGCTTCACCTACCGCGGCGCGGACGCGGTCGGCGCGCCGTGCCTGTCCGCGCCCGAGGGCTACGGATTGCCGCTCGGCAGTACCGGCCGGTGGGCGTTCGGCCAGGAGGTGGCGGACCCCGCGACCGTGCGCACGCTGTTCCCAGCACTTTCGCCGGTGGACCAGGTGGACTGCGTCAGTGTCCGCGCCCCGTGGCTCGATCCGGGCGGCGACGGCTGGACGGTGGCGCAGCGTGGGCGCGTGCTGGCGTTCGTCGGTAGCAATCTCATGAAATTCGGGCCGCTGCTCGGTGAACTGCTGGCGCGGGCCGTGCTGGACGACGAGGTGCCCGCGCAGTTGCTCCTGGACTAGGCGCTAAACCGCAAGGGCGGCAACGTAACCCACGTCACCGACCGAGTGCGTCAGCCGTGCGGCGCCTCGGAGATCTTCGTGTCCGGCTTTCCGAGCGTCTGGCAGTACGTCGTCACCGAGAGCCGCGTCGCCGAGATCTCGACGTTGCTCGGGTCTGCGCCGCTCTTGTCCTTGAGCATCTTGCTGACTTCGTCGTTCTGCTTCTTCTCGTCCTGCGTGGTGAAGTCTTTGCACTTTGTGTCGCCGCCGGTGTTGATGACCTGTGAGGCCGAACACGCGCTGGACAACAAGACGGAGATCGCGATCGTGGCTGCCGCAATGTACTTCATCGTGTGCCTTCCTGGGTGCGAGTAGTGGTATCAGTACACCAAATCCGCTGATTTCAAACCCCTTCACACCGCGAAGTCCGCGCCCGCAGCGGCGGCGCGATCACGTCCACGGGAATAACCACCCGGGTGGCGTCGCGTTCTACGATCGTCGGCCGCGCGTTGGAGGGGGAGAAGACCAGTGATCTCGTCGAGCGTGCGCAGCGGCCGCAACCGCCGAGCGCGTAACGGCCGGGCCGCCACCCGGGCCCTGTTCGTCAGCGTGCTGGCGTTGCTGCTGGCGACGGGATGGGTCGCCAACCACTTCGTCGCGTTGATGCCGGTGATCAGCGGCCGCGAACACCTCAGCACCGCGACCCTCGATGGCATCTTCGGCATCTACGCGCTCGGGCTGCTCCCCGGGTTGCTGATCGGCGGCCGCGCGTCGGACGCGTTGGGCCGGCGGCCAATGGCGCTGGCGGGCGCGGCCGCCACCGTGGCGGGGACGGTGGCGATGCTGCTGTCCCAGCACACCGGCGCGCTGCTGGTGGGCCGCCTCGTCGTCGGGGTCGGTGTGGGCCTTGCCATCAGCTCCGGCACCGCGTGGGCGTCCGACCTGAGGGGCCCGGCCGGCGCCGCGACCGCCGGCGCGGTACTCACCGCCGGCTTCGCCATCGGGCCGTTCGCCGGCGGGGGATTCGCGTGGGCCGGGCAGTCCGGCATCCAGGTGTCGTTCGCCGTCGCCGCCGCGATCGTCGTGCTGGCATCGCTTGCCGTCGCCGTCGCGGCCACACCCGGCGCACACGTGGCCCGGCCGGCGCCGCCCCCCGACGCGGGCCCGACGGGACCGGCGGCACAGGGAGTGTCGCGGGCCCTGAGTTGGGCCATGCCGCTCGCACCGTGGGTATACGCCTCGGCGACACTGGGTTTCGTCACCATCCCCACGCGGTTGCACACCGCGCTGGCGGCCCCGATCGCGGCGGGCACGGCCACCCTGATCGTCAACGGGGTCAGCGGTGTCGTTCAGGTCCTGGCCCGCACGCGCCGGTGGGGGCCACAGACCGGGACCGCCGGCGCGGCTTTGGCCGCGGTCGGCTACGTGGTGGCCGCGACGACGCCACCGGCCCTGACGCCCGCGGTCGGGATACCGCTGTTGTTGATCCTGGGCTGCGCTTCGGGCCTGTGCCTGCGGGAGGGCTTGATCGATCTGGAGGCCGCGGCGCCGCAACACCTGCGGGGCGCTCTGACCGGGGTGTTCTACGTCGTCACGTACATCGGCTTCGCGCTGCCACTGTTGTTGGCGACCGCCGAGCCTGGCGTCTCGGCGGCGATCCTGTCGGCCATGGCGGCGCTGGCGTCGGTGAGCGCGGTCGGCAGGGCGATGCGGCTACGACGAGATAGTCACCGCCAGAACTGATTTGGCTCCACAGCGGCCGTCACACCAGTTCGCGCAGCGTTTCGATGAGCTTGATCCGCTCGGCCGTGGTCGACGCGATGGGCGCCACGTTCAGCGTGGTTACCCCCGCCTCGCGGTAGGCCGCCAGACGTTCCTTGACGAACGCTCGGGAGCCGATCAGGTTGACGTCGCGCACCAGATCGTCGGGCACCACCTTGGCGGCGCCGTCCTTGTCGCCGGCAAGGTAGAGCTCCTGGATCCGGTCGGCCTGCGGGCCGTACCCGTACTTGGTGGCCAGGGTGTGGTAGAAGTTCTTGCCCTTGGCGCCCATCCCGCCGATGTAGAGCGCCAGGTGCGGTTTGACGAATTCCCTTAGCGGCTCGACGTTTTCGCCGATGGCCAGGACGGGTCCGGCGTAGACGTCGAGCTCGCCCAGCGCGGGGTCCCGCTTGGCCCGCCCGGTGGCCAGCGCCTCCCCCCAGACGTCCTGCGCCTTTTCGGGCAGGTAGAAGATCGGTTGCCAACCCTCGGCGATCTCGGCCGCCAGTTCGACGTTCTTCGGCCCCAGCGCGGCTACCAGTATCGGGATGCGTTCACGCACTGGGGAATTGATGAGCTTGAGGGGCTTACCCAGCCCGGTCCCCCGGTCGGGCGGCAGCGGGATCGTGTAGTGCTTGCCCTGGTGGCGCACGGTCTCGCGCCGCCACACCTGGCGGCAGATGTCGATGACTTCACGCGTCCGGCCGATCGGGGCGTCGTAGGGCACACCGTGGAAGCCCTCGATGACCTGCGGGCCGGACGCGCCCAGGCCGAGGGTGAACCGGCCGTCGGAGACGTAATCCAGGCCCGCCGCGGTCATCGCGGTCAGGGTGGGCGTGCGGGTGTAGAGCTGCAGGATGCCCGACGCCAGCCCGACCCGCTGTGTGCTTGCCGCCAGGTAGCCGAGCGCGCTCACCGCGTCGAACGAATACGCCTCGGGGACAAAAACAATATCCAACCCGGCGCGTTCCAGGTCGGCCACTTCGGCGGCCACGTCCTTGAAACCGCCCGCATAATTGACGCTCAAACCAATCCGCATGGTCCCTACTTCTACGCGGTGCCGGATTGATTGGCCAACTCCAGCGCCTCCCGCTGGATGCGGTCGAACTGGGCGCCCATCGCCTCCGACAATGCCGTCGCGCCCGACAGCGGCCGCACCATCACCACGAAGTCGTCGATCAGCCCGTCGTCGTCGAAATGCAAGAAGTCGCAGCCGGTGATCTTCAACCCGGGCGCCCCGACGATCCCGGTCTCGAAAACGAAGGCGTGGTCGCGGCCGCCTGCGTCGTGAATCTCCCGGATGTAGCGGAAGTCCTCGAAGACGCGCAACACACCGCGCAGGATGGCCGCGGTGATCGGCTTGCCGACATACGGCTTGAACGCCACCGGGCTGGTGAACACCACCGTGTCGGCCAGCATCGCCTGGATGGCCTGTTCATCGCGCTCTTCGACGGCCGTGCGGAACGGGTGCATCAGCGACCTCGCATAGTCAACTTGTTGAGTAATGAGGTCGACGCTAAGGCCGCCGTCGGGAATTGTCCAGGGTGCGGTTGGTCACTTTGTTGACTAGTCGCATCGCTGTACGATCGGCCGGTGTCGCTGCGTGACGCGGTGTTGGCGGCCCTCCTCGAGGGCGAGTCGTCGGGATACGACCTGGCCAAGGGTTTCGACGCCTCGGTCGCGAACTTCTGGCCGGCCACCCCGCAGCAGCTGTATCGCGAACTGGATCGACTGGCCGAGCAGGGCCTCATCCGGGCACGGGTCGTGCGTCAAGAACGGCGGCCCAACAAGCGGATGTTCTCGCTGACCGAGGCCGGGCGCGAGGCGATCCGGCAGTTCACCGCGAAGGCGCCGAAACCCTCGGTGATCCGCGACGAGCTGTTGGTCAAGGTCCAGGCCGCCGACGCCGGCGACATGCCGGCTGTGCGCGAGTCCATCCTCGAGCGGATGCAATGGGCGCGGGCCAAACTGCAACGCTACGAACGGTTGCGGGCGCGCATGATGGACGGTCGCACCGAGAAGGAGTACCTGGCCCACACCGACCGGGTCGGCCCCTACCTGACGTTGGTCCGCGGAATCTCGTTCGAGGAGGAGAACATTCGATGGGCCGAGCAAGCCCTGGCTGTCATCGAACGACGCCTGTCGGCGATTCGCGGACCGCGGTGAAGAACTTGGTGCGCATCAACCGGTCGAAGACCGCCGGCAATTCGTGGAAGGGCCGACCATACTCGGTGGCCGCCTTGTCGACCAGGTTCACGGCCGTGACACGCCAATGCCGCTGGGCCAGAAACTCTTTGGTGTCGATGCGCGCATCGTCGTACCACAGCTCGGCCACCGGAGGCTGACCGGTGTCTTGGCTGATCGTGGGGACATTGTCGGCGAATTCGCGCACTTCGCCCGGGGCGGGACCGAGTTCGGCGGCAATATGGCTACCGGTCGCCGACAACTCGTGCAGCCTTTCGAACAGCGCATCCTGGGCCGGCCCGGGCAAATACGGCAGCAGTCCCTCGAGCGCCCACGCCGTCGGCCGGTCGGGGTCGAAGCCGGCCGCGATCAGCGCGCCGGCCCAGTCATCCCGTAAATCCGTGGCGACGGTGATGCGCCTCGTCGAGGGCACGGCGCCCTGCCGGTCGAGGACCTGTTGCTTGAACGCGAGCACCCGAGGCTGATCCACTTCGTAAACCGTGTGGCCCGCGGGCCAGTCCAGCCGGTACGCCCGCGAATCCAATCCGGCCGCCAAGATGACCGCCTGGCGCGTCCCCGATCGGGTGGCATCAGCGAAAAACTCGTCGAAGAATCGCGTCCGCACCCCTACCCACTGCGCGTTGAAGGCCGCGGCACTGCTCATGTCGGCGTTGTCCACGGCCGCAATCAGATTCGGTTCACCGGCGGCGGCGACGAAGCCGGCGGCGAAGTCGTCGTTCGCCAACGGCGGCTGCAGACCCGCGTCGAGGGCCCGCGCCGCACACACCGCCAAGGCGGTGAAGCCGACGCTCGTCACGATATCCCAGGTATCGCCGGCGCTTCGGGCCACAACGGCCTCCCTTCGGTCATCAATCGGGAAGTCAAAGATTCGTTCGCACAGCTAACGATAGCGTACGCCGTGCACCGCCGGGCGCATCGCAGGTGACGAGCGCAGCGTTAGCCTGAGGCATGACCGACTACCGCTCACCGTCGACCGGTCGGGTAGTGCGTGCAGTTCTGTTCGATACGTTCGGAACGGTCGTCGACTGGCGCTCGGGGATCGCCGCCTCGGTACGGCGTTTCGCGCAGCGCCAACACATCGACGTCGACCCCGACGCGTTCGCGCTGGAGTGGCGCAGTCGATACCTGCCCTCCATGTCCGAGATTCGCTCGGGCCGACGGGAATTCGTGTCGCTGGACGTTCTGCATCGAGAGAACCTCGTCGCATCGCTCGCGAAGTTCGGCGTCAGTGCCGACGCGCTGCCCTGCGACGAGGTGCAGGCACTCGCCCGGTCGTGGCGCTGGCTGCCACCGTGGCCGGACAGCGTCGACGGCATCGCGGTCATGAAGCGGCACGTCATCGTCGGGCCCTTGTCCAACGGCAACACCGGGCTGCTGGTCGAGATGGCGAAGTACGCGGGCCTGCCCTGGGATGTGGTCCTGGGTTCCGACGTCAGTCAGGCCTACAAGCCCGACCCGCGGGCCTACCAGACTCCCGCGCGATTGCTGGGCCTGGAGCCCGGTGAGGTGATGCTGGTGGCGGCGCACACCGCCGACCTCGAGGCGGCCCGCGATAGCGGCCTGGCGACCGGTTTCGTCGCGCGCCCGCAGGAGTACGGGCCGGACCCGGTGCCCGCCCCCGCGCCCCCGGGCCCCTGGGACGTCTCAGGCACCTCACTGGTCGAACTGGCGGGCTCACTGTTCGGTGCGCAGGGCCGACCTTGAGTGCCCCGACTTTCGAAGAGGTTGCGCGAAAGCTACTTCCAGGCGAAAACGGGTTGTTCCAGCCCGTCGACCGGGTCGTGGCGGCCTTCCAGTCCCAGCCACCGCAGCTGCAGGAGCACCGCCCCGGTGGGCGCGTGGATCAGGTCGCCCCCCAACGGAATCTGGACAACCGGTCGCGGGCTCTCCGGGATGGCGATGAATCGCGGCGAATCGTCACGTTGCAGTTGGTGCAGGCCCACCCGGTACACCGCGACGACCTCGTCGGGCGATGGGCGCGGATCCAGGCGGCCGCCTCCCCAAATCACCACCGGCGTAATGACATATCCGGACCGGGTCGGGTAATCGTCGAGCAGTCCCAGCACGGTCGCCTCGGGGAGTTCGATGCCGACCTCCTCGCGCAATTCCCGCAGCGCGGCCTCGACGGCGGTCTCGCCCGGGTCGAGGCGGCCACCGGGTAACGCCCACTGCGCGGCGTGCGAAGTGAGTCGAGAAGCCCTGCGGCACAGCAGGAAAGCCGCCCCGCCCGACACGTCGACCATGCGCCCGTCGAGGCCGGCCGCGGGCAGCCCTCGATCGACGTTCCAGTCGTCCACCGGCGCCGGATCCACCCGGTCCTCCCCGACATCGGAGTCGACGAGCACCACCGCCACGGCGGCGTGCCGCTTGGCCGGATCGGCCACGCTTCGACGCTCGTGGCCGGCGAGATTGCTCCGGATCCGCTCGTGTAGTACCTGGTCATAGGGGATGGTCACCGCTCGAGCCTAGGCGGGGTCGTCCGGGCCGCGTGCTTGGTCCCCACCCGTCACCGGTGGTTAACTGCCAGCATGCGACGACAACCCGAGTTGGCCCGACGCTTCTTCGATCGCTACGAGCCGGTGCACGCGGTGACGTATTTCGCGCCCGAGGCCCGGGCGGCGTTGGACGCGTTGGGTTACCGGGGTTTCTGGATGGGCTATTTCGCGGCCCGCTCCGCGCCGCTGGGCATGGTGCCGCGGGAGGTCGTGACCTCGGTCTTCTACAACTTCGCGCCCGAACGGGTTGCCAAGGCGTTGCCGGCGGCGTGGGAGATCGCGGGTCCGGAGGCCGCATTGCGGGCGCGCCAGGAGTCCGCGGTGGCGGCGCTGCGCCGCTACGGCCTCGGGTCGGACGAAAACGTCCGCGTGGCAGCCGAACTCGCCGGGAAGGCGGCACGCCACGCGCCGCTCGATGCCCGCCCGCTGTTCGCCGCTAATCTGGCCCTGCCCTGGCCCGACGATCCCCTGGCCGCGCTGTGGCACGCCACGACGCTGCTGCGCGAACAGCGCGGTGACGGGCACGTGGCGGTGCTGGCGGCGGCGGGCATCTCCGGACGTGAATCCAACGTCTTACACGCCGCGGCGGGCAACGTCGCGCGCGACTACATCGCCCGCACCCGCGATTACGACGAGGCGGCATGGCGCCATCACGAACAGCGCCTCGCCGAGCGCGGGTTGCTACGCGATGACGGGACGCTGACCGCCGCGGGGCGCGAACTGAAGGACCACATCGAGTCGAGCACCGACGCCCTTTGCCTGTCGGTGCTCGACGTGCTCAGCGACGACGAGGTCGAAACGCTGTTTCGGGCGCTGTCCCCCATCACGCGCGCCGTGGTCGCCGCCGGCGATATCCCCGCCGCGACCCCGATGGCGTTACGCCGCGACGAATTGCAGGATGACAACGCACATTTGGTGGACCGATGAGCGCCCGGCGAGTGCCCGGCGGGGTGGTGCACAAGCTGCCCGCCGACCTGCGCGAGTCGTTGCTCGCCAACCCCACGGCCCTGGCCGCCTGGAACGACATCACGCCGCTGGCCCGAAACGAGTTCATCTGCTGGGTCGAGGATGCCAAGCAGGAGGCCACCCGGGCGCGCCGCATCCGCCGCACCGAGGAGGAGCTGGAGGAAGGCAAACGCAGGCCGTGCTGCTGGCCGGGCTGCAAACACCGCGAACGCACCGGAAGGTAGGCGCCCTAGCGTCCCAGCGGTTTGTAGAAGACCAGGCCGTTGCCCTTGTTGTCATAGACCACGGCGCGTCGTTCGTGGGCGTCGTCGTAGGGGCCCTTGACGATGCCACCACCGCTGGCCTCGACAGCCTTCGCCGCGGCGTCGACGTCCGCGGTCTTGATGCCGACGACGACCTGGCCGGGGATGGGATGGTCCACGGCGGTTGCCAGCGCCAACGTGACCGGGCCCGCATCCAGGGCCGCGAAGTGCGCCCCGTCGCGAAACTTCAACGGCATGCCCAGGGTCTCGCTGTAGAACCGGATCGACTCGTCCAGGTCGTCGGTGGACAGGATGATCATCTTTGCTTCGTGCTCGGTCATGGCGCCTCCGTGTGGCTGGATCGCTATCAGCCTAGGCGGACGGGCATCCCGGGGAGCGGCTCAGGCGGCGTCGGTCGGAACCGGTTGCCCCTCAAGGTAATCCATCGGCGGCGCCTCCCCATGTCCCGCGCCGCGGTAGGCCACCGCGGTTGCCAGCGCCGAGCCACCTTCGATGGTGCCCACCACAACCACCCGGTCGTTGACGGTGAATTGCGGTGCCGCGACGGCGGGTTGGCTGCCGCGATGGGTGATGACGGTGGTGTCCGGGGTGAAGCGATAGGTCTGGGTGTACCCGTCGGGGCTGCGCATGGTGACCGAGTCCACCGTCACGGCGATCACGGTGCCCTCCTGCTTCACCGGCTGCGAGACGGAAGGCGGACTGACCTCGGCGGTCACGGTTCGTTTGTCGGCGCGAACCCCGTTGAGCACCAACGCCGTCAGGCACGCCGCGCATATCAGGGCAGCACAGACGATCTCGCACACCTTCGCCGCACCGGACAGACGCTGACCTCGATCGGTCGGCGTCTGGGTTTGCTCCAGCGACTCCGGCATGCGGTGTTTGGCGGCCACGATCCGTCCTTCCTGCGGCTTGCGCCGAAGGACATCGACACCCACCGAATCAGGTTGTTGCCGTGGAACTACCCGCCGTGCTATGCCGGTAAACCGGGCGCCCCCCGGGATGGGGGCACAGGACGGGCGTCAGCCTTTGGTCAGGGTGAACTGCGCGACGTCGGTGTAGCCCTCACGGAACAGGTCCGCGCAGCCGGTCAGGTACTTCATGTACCGGTCGTAGACCTCTTCGGACTGAATCTCGATGGCCTCGTCGCGGCGCGCCTCGAGTGCGGCCGCCCAGGTGTCGAGGGTGCGCGCGTAGTGCAGGCGCAGCGGCTGCACCAGCTTCACCCCGAAGCCGGCACGCTGGGCGTGCTCCACGACGCCCTTGGCCTGGGGTAGATCCCCGCCCGGGAAGATCTCGTCCATGATGAATTTCATGAAGCGCAGCTTGGTCATGGTGATGGGCAGCCCGCGCTCGGCGAACTCCTCGTCGCTGGGCTTGATGATTGTGTGCAGCATCATCACGCCGTCCGCCGGAAGAGCCTCATAGGCGGTCTTGAAGAAATCGTCGTAGCGGTCACGCCCGAAGTGCTCGAAGGCGCCGATCGACACGATGCGGTCGACCTTGTCGTCGAACTGCTCCCAGCCCTGCAGCAGCACCCGCTTGGACCGCGCGGACGGATGCGCGTCGAGGCGGCGCTGCACGTGCGCCTGCTGATTGCGGCTCAGCGTGAGCCCGACGACGTTGACGTCATAGCGCTCGAGCGCGCGGACGATCGTGGTGCCCCAGCCGCACCCGACGTCGAGCAACGTCATGCCCGGCTGCAATCCCAGCTTGCCCAGCGAGAGGTCGACCTTGGCGATCTGCGCCTCTTCCAGCGTCATGTCCTCGCGCTCGAAATACGCGCAGCTGTAGGTCCGCGTCGGATCCAGGAAAAGCGCGAAGAACTCGTCGGACAGGTCGTAGTGCGCTTGTACGTCCTCGAAATGCGGTTCCAAGCTGACGGCATCGCCGGGATTTTCGGACAAGGCACAACCTCTGACTTATTCATATCGGGTTCAACGGCGCGATCGAATCGATCGCCGCACGGACGCCCCAGTGTATCCGGCCGGCACACCGTGCCCCTCCGCCGAGTTCCCGACCAGCCTAGTGCCGCCGAAATGGCTCTCAGCCTGCCAGAACACTTACGTCGGCGCAAATTTGCTAATCCCCTGCGGCGCAGAGCAACTCGGGCACGCACATCCAGGCGGTGCCGGCGGGGTCGTTACATCGACCCCGCAAGCGGGTAAGACGAGGCTGGCGTTCTTCAATGATGTCGAACGCGATAACCCAGCCGGCTGACCGGCGTCACAGGGGCGGAGGAGCACCGATGGCCGACATCACCATGTTGATCCTCGCCGACCACGATTGGTTCCGCGAACAGTTCGCCCAGCTGGATTACCTCCAGGCACAGCAGCCGGCCGACCACACCGGGCTCGAACGGGTGTGGCGGCCGCTCGCCGACAAGCTCGACGTGCACGCCTACATCGAGGAAAAGATCTTCTACCCCCAACTGCTCAAACGGGGTGGCGAGGACGCCGAGGGCGAAACCCTCGACGCCATCGGTGACCACAACGACATCCGCGACGGGGTCCGCGACGCCGACGCGGCCGAACTCGGCAGCGAGCAGTGGTGGGCGGCGGTCGGGCGCACCCGCGAGGCCAACGACGATCACATGGGCGAGGAGGAACGCGAAGGGCTCTCGGACTTCCGCCGCAACGCCCCGATCGGCCTTCGCGAAGCGCTCGGGCGCCAATACAGCGAGTTCATGGCCGAGCACCCCACCACCGAGGGGCTGCCCATCACGGACCGGGACCCGCGTCGCTATGTCGAGCAGGTGGAGGCCCCCCGCCCCGAGCCCGCGGACTTCTCGTTGCGCATCGGCAGCCTGAAAGGCCAGTGACGCGCGCCCGTGACCGGGCGAACGTGACAGGGATAACCGCGCGTCGGCTCCGGTGGCGCAGCGATGCCGCCGACGTCAATGCCGGCGACCCGTTCTAGCTGGCGTTTGTCGCACGCGATCGTGGCCGAGCGGGATCGCGGCGATCGCCGCCGGTCGTCCCACGTCAGGCCCGTGAAGCCCACCCCGCCGGTTGTCCCTGAGAAAGTTGTGGGTAAGTCTTGATTCGATGGTTATTCGACGCCGCCGGAGGAAATGGGCACGTAGAGAAATCAGGGTCGCCGACCCCGCGATGCGCCGAACCATCATGGGCACCGCGATCGGGAACTTCATGGAGTGGTACGACTTCGGGGTCTACGGGTACATCGCGACCACGATCGCCCAGGTGTTCTATCCCGGCAAGAACGTCAGCGGAGTCCACCTCATCGCGACCTTCGGAACGCTCGCGGCGGCGTTCGTCGTGCGTCCGCTCGGCGGGTTCATCTTCGGTCCGCTGGGCGACCGGATCGGGCGCCACCGCGTCCTGGTGGTCACCATCCTGATGATGACGGTGAGCACGACCGTGACCGGCCTGCTGCCCACCTACAGCACCATCGGCATCTGGGCGCCGATCCTGCTCGTCCTCGCGCGAATATTCCAGGGCCTGTCGACCGGTGGTGAATACGTCGGCGCCATGACCTATCTCGTCGAGCAGGCCCCCGATCACAAACGCGGCATGATGGTCGGGTTCCTGCCGATGGGCAATCTAGTGGGGTTCGTCCTGGCGGGGTTGCTGGTGACCGGGCTGCAGACCTGGCTGCCCGAGGACGCCATGCTGACCTACGGCTGGCGGATTCCGCTGCTGTTGGGCTTGCCTTTCGGGCTGGTCGCGCTGTTCCTGCGGCTGCGGCTCGAGGAGTCCTCGGCCTACCAGAGCGCCCACGACGACGCGCACGCGGGCGACCAGGGCCGTCAACAGATTCACCGCACCATCGTCGAGCAGTGGCGACCCATGCTGATCTGCGCGGCGCTGGTGCTGACCTCCCAGGTCGCCGACTTCATGCTCACCGGATACCTGCCGACGTACCTGCGGCTGTTCGTGCGCGTGGGCCACACCGCCGGACTCGTCATGATCGTGACCACGTTGGCGATCCTGATGGGCACGGTGGTGCTAGTCGCGGCCTTGTCCGATCGCATCGGCGTCAAACCCATCATGTGGACGGGGTGCGGCCTGCTGATCGTCGCCTCCATCCCGGCGTTCCTGCTCATCCGCTTCGGCGGCATCTACCCGGTGATCTTCATCGGCGTGCTGCTGATCGGCCTGATGGAGCTGTGCTTCGACAGCACCGGGCCGGCCATGCTGCCGGCGCTGTTCCCCACCAACGTGCGCTACGGCGCGCTGGCCATCTCCTACAACATCTCGATTTCACTCGTCGGCGGCATCACGCCGCTGATCGCCCAGGCTCTGGTTTCGGGCACCGGCAACGTGATGGTGCCGGCCTACATGCTGATCTTCGGGGGCGTGGTGGGCGCGATCACGCTCCTGTTCACCCCCGAGGTCGCCGGCAAGCCGTTGCCGGGCTCCGGGCCCGCGGTCGAAACCGAGCGGGAGGCTCGCGCGCTCGCCGACGACGTCCGCTAGCGACCGTCCCGCGGCGGATGGCCGTTTGGGCCGCCACCCGCTGTGGCTATTAGGAGGTAGGCCGTCCCTCCGGTGGGCGGCGCGACGGCAACAGTTGGGGGCGACACGCATGGAACCGATATCACCGACGGATGCGCTGTTCCTCATCGGCGAATCACGCGAACATCCGATGCACGTGGGCGCGCTACAGCTCTTCGAGCCGCCCGAGGATGCCGGCCCGCATTTCGTCCGCGAGTCCTATCAGGCGATGCTCGAATGCACCGACGTGCAACCGGCCTTCAGCAAGCGTCCGGCCTTCTTCGGCGGCGTCACCAACGTCGCGTGGTCCTTCGACAAGGAGGTCGAGCTCGACTACCACCTTCGCCGTTCCGCGCTTCCGGAACCGGGACGGGTGCGAGACCTCCTGGAGCTGGTTTCCCGGCTGCACGGCAGCCTGCTCGACCGGCACCGCCCGATGTGGGAGGCGCATTTGGTCGAGGGCCTGCAGGACGGGCGGTACGCCGTGTACACGAAGTACCACCACTCCCTGATGGACGGCGTCTCGGCGCTTCGCCTGATGCAGCGGGCCTTCACCTCCGATCCCGACGACGACGACGTGCGGGTCCCGTGGAGCATGGCGCCGCGCAAGCGCGGCGGACGCAGAAGTCCGTCCCTGTTCGGGCGGGTGGGCCGCACCGCGGGGTCGGCGCTGGCGCTGGCGCCGTCCACGCTGAAGCTCGCGCGGGCCGCGCTGCTCGAACAACAACTCACGCTCCCGTTCCAGGCGCCGCGGTCGATGTTCAACGTCCGGATCGGCGGTGCGCGGCGGGTGGCGGCCCAGTCCTGGGCGTTGGAGCGCATCAACGCGGTCAAGGCGG
This sequence comes from Mycobacterium sp. 5-140-3-2, assembly GCF_035666375.1. Classification (NCBI taxonomy): domain Bacteria; kingdom Bacillati; phylum Actinomycetota; class Actinomycetes; order Mycobacteriales; family Mycobacteriaceae; genus Mycobacterium; species Mycobacterium sp. 5-140-3-2. The sequence goes on along the minus strand of NZ_CP142025.1, from coordinate 132,031 downwards.
CCGCCGGCGTCACGGTCAACGACGTCATTCTCGCCATGTCGGCCGGGGCCCTGCGCGCTTACCTGCTGGATCAGAACGCGCTGCCGGACGCCCCACTGACCGCGATGGTCCCGGTGAATCTGCGCAAGGACGACGACGACCGCGGCGGGAACATGGTCGGTACCTTCCTGTGCAACCTCGCCACCGATCTCGACGATTCGGCGAGACGGCTCGAGGTCATCAGCGCATCCATTCGCGACACCAAAGAGGTGTTCTGGCAGCTGCCGCCGGTTCAGCAGTTGGCCCTGTCCGCCTTCAACATCGGGGGCCTGTTCCTCGGGTTGGTCCCCGGCTACCTTTCCGCGGCCTCGCCGCCGTTCAACATCGTCATCTCGAACGTGTCGACGGGTCGCTCGGAGCAGCTGTACTGGCGCGGGGCCCGCCTGGACGGAAACTATCCGCTGTCCATTCCCCTCGACGGCCAGGCGGTCAACATCACGGTGACCAACAACGCCGACAACCTCGACTTCGGCCTGGTCGGCTGCCGGCGCAGCGTCCCGCACCTGCAGCGGATGCTCGGTCATCTAGAGGAGTCGTTGAAGGACCTGGAGATCGCCACGGGTGCCTGAGATGCCGTGCGCCACAGCCCTTTTCGGATCGGCGGTCAGGGCAGCTTGATCACCGACACGTACATCTCGACGATCGGGCGGAAGAGGTCCACGTCATCGAGTTGACTGCCCAACACCACCGAGTCGCTGGTGGCGACGAGGACCTGGGCGAACGTCGACGCGGGGATCAGCAACGTCCCGCCGAGCCGGTCGATGCCCGCCACGATGAACTTGGCCAGCGCCTCGACGGCCTCTGATCGCTTGGCGGCCACGCGTTCCCGCGCCTCGGGGTTGCGCAGCAGGTACAGCATGAACTCGTGACCCAGCGCGGCGTGCTCCGCCCCCCGATCGCGGCTGAGCTGACTCCAGCGCTTGGCGATCTCGTCGAGTTCGCGCGCACCGACCTGCGTCGCCGGCGCCATCACCTCGGTGAAGTTGACGAAGTACCGGCGCCAGTAGCGGTCGCTGACCGCCAGAAACAGGTCTTCCTTCGTCGAGAAGTGTTTGTAGATGGCGCCTTTCGTGTACCCGGCGGCGTGGGCGATATCGTCGAGCGTCGCGGCGACGAACCCCTTTTCGCCGAAGACTTCCTCGGCGGCGTCGACCAATAGCGAGCGAGTGTGCTCGAGGCGGCGCTCTCGCGTCCAACGCTCAACCATGCGCCAGATTCTGCCAGAGCTTGCGAGAAGCTATTCCGTTTCTCAGATACTCGTGAGTATATTGCTCGGAGCGTGGAATGCCGACCCCGGAGGACACCAGCGTCATGAGCGATCTCGCGAACAGGAACCAGCCGTCGTCCGTCACCGAGCCACTGCCCGGCGCGGGCGAACTCGGCGCGCAGGCCGCGTCGCCGGTGCGACCGATCAAGATTTGGGCCGCCGCCGGTGGCGCGCTGCTGGTGCTCCAGCTCTACGTGTGGATCCGGTGGATCACCGGCCCGTATTTCGAACGGGTGCCGTCGGGGCCGAGCGAGCCGCCGATGTACATGAAGGTGCCGCTGATGGCGAACGCGGTGGTGTTGTGGATCGCGCTGCCGGTCGTCGTGTGGTGGTTCTTCATCAGGCCGTGGCGGCGCGAGCGGCGGATCACGTTGGACGGCATGCTCGTGCTGTCGATGGGCCTGATGTTCTTCCAGGATCCGCTGCTGAACTACTTCAACACGTGGTGCACCTACAACACCTGGCTGTTCAACCGCGGCTCCTGGTCGTCGAACATTCCGGGTTGGGTCTCCCCGGAGGAGCCGGGCCGTCAGGTGTCCGAGCCGTTGTTGACCAACGCTCCGGGTTACGCCTACGGCGTCCTGCTGATCACGATCGTCGGGTGTTGGATCATGCGCAAAATCAAGACGCGCTGGCCGAACCTCAGCAATCTTCGCTTGGTCCTCGTCACCTACGCGCTCGCGTTTGTCTTCGATTTCGTCATGGAGGGTCTGGTCCTGCTACCGATCGGCTTCTACACCTACCCCGGCGCCATCAGGTCCGTGTCGATCAATGCCGACACCTACTACCAATGGCCGGTCTACGAAGGCCTGATGTGGGGTGGTGTGCAGGCCGCGCTGTGCTGTCTGCGCTTCTTCACCGACGATCGCGGCCGCACCGTGGTCGAACGCGGATTGGACCACGTGCGAGGCGGATTCGCCAGACAGCAGTTCACGCGCTTCCTGGCGATCTTCGCCGGCGTCAGCTCGTGCTTCTTTTTCTTCTACAACGTGCCCGCGCAATGGATCGGGATGCACTCCGACCCGTGGCCCCAAGACCACCAGAAGCGTTCGTACTTCAACGGCGGCATCTGCGGCGACGGGACGGACACGCCATGCCCGAATCCCGCTCTGCCCATACCCACCAAGCGTTCCGGGTACGTCGACGTGCACGGCCATCTCGTCCTCCCGCCGGGCGGCCAGCTGCCGGAGGTCGTCCCCTTCGAGCGCGCGCGAGGGCGCTAGGTGCTGACGAATTCCCAGACCACCGTGCGCCCGGCGTCGGAGGCGCCGTTCTATCGGCCCGCCGGCGATGAGGTGGAGGTGTTCCGCGCCGCCGCCCGCCGCGGCCTGCCGGTGCTGCTGAAGGGCCCGACGGGATGTGGGAAGACCCGGTTCGTGGAGGCGATGGCCCACGCGCTCGGCCGCAACCTGATCACCGTCGCGGCGCACGAAGACATGACGTCGGCCGACTTGGTCGGGCGTTTCCTTCTCAAAGGGGGAGAAACGGTCTGGGTGGACGGGCCGTTGACGCGGGCCGTTCGCGAGGGCGCGATCTGCTACCTGGACGAGATCGTCGAGGCGCGCCAGGACACCACGGTGGTCATCCATCCGCTCGCCGATCATCGCCGCGAACTTCTGGTCGACCGCCTGGGAACGACGGTGCCCGCGGCACCGGGATTTCAACTGGTCATTTCCTACAATCCCGGCTACCAGAGCGTGCTGAAGAACATCAAAGAGTCGACCCGGCAGCGATTCGTGGCCATCGAACTCGACTTCCCGCCCGTCGAGGCCGAGACGGAAGTCGTTGCCCACGAAGCGGGAATCGACGATGCGACGGCGCGCGCCCTGGTCACCGTGGGCAACGCGATCCGAAAGCTCGATGGCTCACCGCTGCGCGAAGTGTCATCCACCCGCACGCTGATCCTGGCCGGCAGCCTGGTCGCCGAAGGACTCAGCCTGCGCAGCGCCGTCCAGGCGGCGATCGTGCGGATCCTCTCCGATGACCGGGAGGTCGTCACGGCGCTCGGCGAGCTCGTCGATTCCCTGCTGCCTCCAGGATGATGGAACCCGTTGGCCCGCAACGGTATCGGCTCCTCGCCACCCACCTGGCCGGCCGGGCGGTCGACGTCGCCCAGGCGGCGCCCGGCCAGGACGCCTACACGAACGGCGGCGTCATCTTCGTCCCGGCCGCCGACCCCGCCGGGCAGCAGCGCCGGCAGGTGCTGGTCCAGGCCGCGCTGCTCGGCGCGGGCAGCCTGGATCGGCGGCTGGTGAAGCGGCTGCGGGGCCGGCCGGCGATCGCGCGCCGCTACCTCGCGCTGGAAGGCCACCGGGTGCTCGCCGAACTCGCCCCCACCGTTGCGCTGGCGGCGGCGCTTTGCCCCGACGGTGAGCCCCGCACCGCAACCGCGGACGGGTCCCTCGAAATGGCCAGGGGCACAAGCCGAATCGCGGACCCTCCGGCGTGGTTCGGTGTCATCCGGCCGGCCCAACTCCTGGCGTCGTCCGACAGCGGGGCCGCGCCGGCCACGAATACGAACCTGCGGACGGCGAGCGAGCTCGTCGCCGAGCGGGAGCCCGACGACGAGGACGAGGCCGCCTCCGAGGAAAGCAAGGTCCTCAAGCTGTTCGAGAACCCGCTGTTCAGTTCGCGGGCACTGATGGACTTTCTGCGAAAGCTGTTGGGCGAGGCGCCGTCGCGCGGCGACGACCCGTCGGGCGGGGAGTTTGAGGCGCGCTCGATTCGGCCGGCACGGGCGGTCGGCGCGTCAGCCCGTCCACTTCCGACGCGCATCAATTTCGTCGGCGACCGGCCCGGCGCGGCGCTGGGAATCGGCGGTGCACTGCATCCGGAATGGGACGTCTTCAACAACCGCTATCGGGCGGACTGGTGCCGCGTCATCGATTTTCCGCTCACCGAGCCCACCCACATCTCGGCCGCGCACGTCTCGCACGACGACGAGCTGCGGCGACGATTGGCACGCGTCGGTCTCGGCCCCAAGCTCCTACGTGCGCGCCCCGACGGTGACGAGATCGACATCGAGGCGCTCGTCGATCTCTTCGTCGACCTGCGCTCCGGTTGTTCACCCACGGACGCCGTCTACACCCAGCGCCGCAACGTCGTTCGGAACCTCGGCGTCCTCATCCTGCTCGACGCGTCCGGATCGGCCACCGACGCCGACCAGCGGGGGAACAGGGTCCACGACCACCAGCGGCGCGCGGCGGCAACCGTGGCGATGACCCTGGAGGAACTCGGCGACCGCGTGGCCATCTACGCGTTTCGGTCCCACGGGCGGCACGCCGTGCACCTGCCGGCGATCAAAACGTTCGGACAGCGTTTCGGCGCCCCGCAACGCGCGCGGCTCAATCAGCTTGAGCCGTCGGGGTATACGCGCCTGGGTGCGGCGATCCGCGGCGCGGGGGAGATACTCAACACCGAGTCCGGCACACCCAACCGGCTGCTTCTTGTCCTGTCCGACGGGTGCCCCTACGACGACGGCTACGACGGTCGCTACGCGGAGGCCGACGCGAACAAGGCGCTCGAGGAACTCCGTGGCGACGGCGTGGCCTGCCTGTGCCTGTCCATCGGGAGCGCCACCGCCGCCGAAGAGCTCGAGCGCGTCTTCGGCTCCGCGCGCTACGTCAGCGCCGCGACCCTGGCCGAGGTGAGTCCGCGGATGGACGAGATGTTCCTGACGGCGCTACGCGAGCGCGCCGCACCGGGGCCGGCGTGAGGGGGCGATTGCTACCACGGCACCTACTGTAAGGTCCACGGTAAGACCGCGCATGCCCGATTCGGGGAAGGGTGAGCCATGCCAAGCATTGTTGACACGCGAAATCGGCCACGGCCCGACGTCGATCTGACCGACGGCGCCTTCTACGCGGGCGACTCGCGCCCGGTCTATCGGTGGATGCGCGAGAACGAGCCGGTCTTTCGGGACCGCAACGGGTTGGCCGCCGCGGCGACGTATCAGGCCGTGATCGACGCCGAGCGGGCGCCCGAGCTGTTCTCCAACGCCGGCGGTATCCGGCCGGACCAGGACGCGCCGCCCATGATGATCGCGATGGATGACCCCGCCCACCTGTTGCGGCGCAAACTCGTCAACGCGGGCTTCACCCGGAAACGCGTCAAGGACCGGGAGGCCTCGATCGGCGCGCTGTGCGACGCCCTGATCGACAACGTCTGCGAACGCGGCGAGTGCGACTTCGTCTGGGACCTTGCGGCCCCGCTGCCCATGGCGGTCATCGGCGACATGCTCGGGGTGCTGCCCGAGGAGCGGCAGATGTTTCTGCGCTGGTCTGACGACATGGTCACCATGCTCAGCAGCACGACCGCGCAAGAGGACTTCCAGGTCTCCATCGACGCCTTCGCCGCCTACACCGAATACATGACGAGCATGATCGCGGCGCGCAAGGCCGAGCCGACCGATGACTTGGTCAGCGTGCTGGTGCACGCGGAGGTCGACGGCGAGAAGCTCGCCGACCACGAGATCGTGACCGAGGTGTTGTTGTTGCTCATCGGCGGCGACGAGACCACCCGGCACACGCTGTCCGGCGGCACCGCGCAGATCCTGCGCCACCCGCGACAGCACCGGCAACTGGTCGACGACGTGGCGCTGCTGCCCAACGCGATCGAAGAGATGCTCAGGTGGACCGCGCCGGTCAAGAACATGGCCCGCACCATGACCGCCGATCTCGAGTTCCACGGCACCCAGCTCGCGCGGGGCGAGAAAATCATCCTGCTCTTCGAATCGGCGAACTTCGACGAGGCCGTGTTCGGGGATCCCGAGAGCTTCCGGATCGACCGCTATCCCAACAACCATCTGGCGTTCGGCTTCGGAACCCATTTCTGCCTGGGCAACCAGCTGGCGCGTCTGGAGCTCTCGATGATGCTCGAGCGACTACTCAAACGCCTGCCCGACATGGAGCTGGTGTCTCAGGACCCGCTGCCGCTGCGGCCGGCCAACTTCGTCAGCGGCCTCGAGCGCATGCCGGTCACGTTCACGCCCTCGGCGCCCTCGGGCGGCTGAGCTGGAACCCAGCGTGAAAGTTATTGTTGGACAGCGTTATCCGCGTCGGTTGTGTAGTCCAAGTAGACGCTGGTGCCGTTGGGGCGGGCGTGGATCGTGCAGTGATCGGCGAGGCGGTGCATCAGCGTGATGCCACGCGAGGCGCGGGGATCGGTGGTCAGCCTCGACGAGGGCTTGCGCCAACTTCCGCGATCGCTGACGCATACCCGGATTGACTCGGCGCCGGGATCGTAGCTGGCCTGCAATTTCATTGCGCCGGCCTCGCGACGGGAGCGGTAGGCGTGCTCGACGCAATTGGCCAACGCCTCGTTCACCCCCAGAACGACGTCCTCACGAATGTCCTCCGGCGCGCGCACCTCGTGCCGCAGCCAGTGTTGCAATACATGGCGCCACTTCGCCGCCGTGTCGGGGCGCGCTGTGCCGGCGAGCGTCAAGCGCACCGGCGCGGCTGTCTCCTGCAGTAGCGGACTCATGAGAGCCGGATACCCAGATGCGGTTGCGGCGATAACCTTCTCGCGGTATCGCTTCGGCCACAGACCGGTTTCCATCCAGGATCGCCTGGTCACGGCGCCGGGAGGCGGTCAGCGCCGACGGCGCGGCGTCAGCACCGGCGTCACGAGTTCGCCGGTGTCGAGGTAGCTGTCGAGGTTGCGGATCGCCAGCAGCGCCATCGCCCGGCGGGTCCGGGCCGTGGCGCTGCCGATGTGCGGGAGAAGGACCACGTTGTCCAGGTCGCACAGTTCGGCCGGCACATGCGGCTCGTCGGCGTAGACGTCCAGGCCGGCCCCCGCCAGCCCGCCGCCGACGAGCAGCTCCACCAGCGCGTCCTGATCGACGACGCTGCCCCGGGCGATGTTGATCAGATACCCCTCGGGACCCAAGGCCGCCAGCACGGAGCGGTCGACCAGCTTGTGGGACTCGTGGTCGCCCGTGGTGGCGACGACCAGCACGTCGACCGACTCGGCGAGCTCCACAGCCGACGCGGCGTAGCGGTAGGGCGACCCGTCGATGCGACGCCGGTTGTGATACGCGATGGCGCAATCGAATCCGAGCAGCCGGGTGGCGATCGCCGAACCGATGCGGCCCAGGCCGAGGATGCCCACCTGGAGGCCGCTGACGTCCCTGGCGTACGGGAACCGGCCCTCGCGCGCCCAGCGGCCCGCCCGCACGTAGCGGTCGGCGGCGCCGAAGCGGCGCAGGGTCATCAGCATCAGGCCCAGCGCCGTGTCGGCGACCGTGTCCGACAGCACGTCCGGGGTGTTGCTCACGCCGATGCCCCGGCGCTTCGCCGCCGCCAGGTCGATCAGGTCCACCCCGGCCCCGTCGTTGACGATGGCCTCGAGGTTGGGCAGCGCGGCGATGGTGTCGGCGTCGACGCCCGGCGGTCCCCACGTCAGCAGCACGCGCACGTCGGCTCCGTGCTCGGCCAGGAATCGGGCTCGCGCCGGGCCGTCGGGAAGCTTCGCAATGTCGTAGCGCGCCGCCAGTTCTTCTGCCAGCGTCGGCTCCAGCTCGCCGACCCTCAGCACGCCGCTCAGTTCCTTGGCCGTCACGTCCCCATCATGCGTGAAGCCCGCGCGGTATCCAGCGACGGGCCGCGTGGGAAGCAATCGCGATGCGGGACGGTTGAACCGCGAATGCGCATCGGAGTCGTCTTCCCGCAGACCGAGCTCGGACCGGACCCCGCCGTCGTACGCGCCTACGCCGAGCGCGTCGAAGAACTCGGGTTCGCCCACATCCTGGCCTACGACCATGTCGTCGGCGCCGACACGACCGTGCACCGGGGCTTCGAGGGCCCCTACGACATCGACTCGACGTTTCACGAGCCGTTCGTCATGATGGGCTACCTGGCCGCGGTCACCAGCCTGGAACTCGTCACGGGCGTCATCATTTTGCCGCAGCGGCAGTCGGTGCTGGTGGCCAAGCAGGCCGCCGAGGTCGACCTGCTCACCGGCGGGCGCTTGCGGCTCGGTGTCGGATTGGGCTGGAACGCCGTGGAGTACGAAGCGCTCGGGGAGACGTTCACCAACCGCGGAAAACGTTCCGAAGAACAGGTCGAGCTCATGCGCATGCTGTGGACGCAGCGATCGGTCACCTTCAAGGGCAAGTACCACACCGTGACCGGCGCGGGCCTGGCCCCCCTGCCCACCCAGCGGCCGATCCCGGTGTGGTTCGGGGCGGCCTCCGATCGGGCCTACGAACGCGCCGGTCGCCTCGGCGACGGGTGGTTTCCGATGACCGCGCCGGGCCCCGACCTGGACCACGCGCTCGCGCAGGTGAACCGGGCGGCCGAGGCGGCGGGCCGGGACCCGCGGAGCATCGGCATGGAAGGCCGGGTCAGCTGGACCGGTGACCCCGACAAGCTCGCCGCCGACATCGCCGCGTGGAAAGCCGCCGGGGCCAGCCATCTGTCGGTGAACACCATGAAGGCCGGCTTTGCGCACGTCGACGACCACCTCGCCGCATTGGAACGAGTGGCCGCCGACCTGAGCTAGCGTCCCGCGTCAGGCGCGCGCGTCCGCGGAGAGCTGAGCGACCAGGCTCAGGTGCGCGTTGCGGCGGTGGGGTTTTGACGGCTTGCCCTCGTCCCCAACGGATTCCGTCTCGAACGTTTCGCGGAGATGAACCTCCCCGCCCATGGCGGTATGCCGCCGCTCCCAGTCGCTGATCGCCTGATGGGCCGCATGGTCGAGATAGGTCGTGAGCAGGTGCAGCGTCACCGACGTGCGTTCCGGGATGGACGCCAGGACACCGGTCAGCCTCGGCAACGACAGGAACGTGCACGCCCCCTCGACGACGACGTGCCATCCATCCCCCACGGGCTTGGCCTCGATCCGGGCGCGCACCACCCGCCAACCGGTCACGATGACGGCCAAGGCGAGTCCGATCATGACGCCGTGCAGCAGGTTGAGAAAGACGACGCTGGTGATGGTCACCAGGTAGACGGCGAGATCACCGTTGCGCAAGGCGGTTTCGATGTGCGCCGGTTTGAGCAGTTCGATCCCGATGACGATGAGTAGGCCGGCAAGCGCAGCGGTCGGGATCTTTTCGACCAGCCCGGCGAAGGGCACGGCGAAGAGCAGGATCCAGAACCCGTGCATGATCGTCGAGGCACGCGTTCTCGCACCGACGTTCACGTTGGCCGCACTGCGCACGATGACACCGGCGATGGGCAGCCCACCGATCGCCCCCGATGCGATGTTCGCGGCGCCCTGCCCGATCAGCTCGCGGTTGAAGTCGGTTCGCGGTCCGTTGTGCATGCGATCGATCGATACCGCAGTCAGCAGGCTCTGAACGCTGGTGATCAGGGTGACCGTGATGACGGCGATCACGACGGCGCCCCAATTCCCGTGCGGCAGCGTCGGTAATTGCAGCGCGTCGAGCACCGAGCCGTTCAGCACGATCCGGGATACGTGGAAGGGGAACACCACCGAGATCGCCGTGACCACCACGATGGCGACCAGTGGCCCGGGGATGCCGGCCACCCGCGCCGGAGCCCAGCGCCAGGCGACGAGGATGGCGATCACCAGCAGCCCCAGCACCAGCCCCGGCCGGTGGGCGCCGACGATCTGCGCGGGCAGCCCGGTGACATTGCTCCATGCCGAGCTTTCCGAGGCGCCGCCCAGCAGCACGTGCACTTGCTGTAGCGCAATCGTGATCCCGATGCCGGCCAGCATGGCGTGCACGACGACCGGCGAGATCGCCAGTGCGGCGCGTGCAATTCGGCTGAATCCCAACACAACTTGCAGGATTCCGGCGACGACCGTGATGAAACATGTGATGCCCCAGCCGAACTGATGGACGACATCGGCGACGATGACGGTCAGTCCGGCGGCGGGCCCACTGACCTGCAGCGGCGATCCGCCGATCCATCCTCCGACGATGCCCCCGACGATCGCCGCGATCAAGCCGGCGAGAACGGGCGCATCCGAAGCGATTGCGATCCCGAGGGACAACGGGAGCGCCACCAGGAAAACCACCAGCGATGCGGGCAGGTCGTATTGGGCGATCTCGCGGAACCGGTCAATGCGGGACGATACGCCCTGCTCCACGCCTTGCCGACCCGACGATTCAGCGTGTTGCAAGAGCTTCTCCTGAATTCGTCAATGACGGTGGACTTTTGGGGTATCCATCCGACAACGGCAACCGGAACACTTCGTAAAGCCGTGTGGCCCAGGCGATTCAAATTCACTGAACATCATTGTTCAGCGGGGCGTGCCTGGCCTCTGCGTACGAAAGTAGGTGGGCAACCAAGACCGGTCAACCGGACGGGCCGGGCGCATATCGAATGCAAATGTTTGCGCGGGCCCGTCAGCGGTGCCGCAAATCTCTCATTCCAGAACGAAGACCGGGATCTGTCGTGCCGTCTTGGTTTGGTATTCCGCGTAGGGAGGAAAGGCCTCAACGGCCCGCTGCCACCACTCGTCGCGCTCGGGCCCCTCGAGTTCGCGAGCCGTGAGCGTGGCGACCTTGTCGCCGTCTTGCAGCGTCACCGTCGGGTTCGCCTTGACGTTGGCGTACCACGCGGGATGCTCGGGGGCGCCACCGTGGGACGCGACGATGACGTAGCGGCCGTCCTTCTCGACCCGCATCAGCGGTACATAACGCCGTTTGCCGGACTTCGCCCCCGTGACGGTCAGCAGGACGATGGGCCGGTCGAAGACCTCGACCCCGTCGGTGGTGCCGCGGCCCAGGATTTGTTCGGTCTGCTCGCGGACCCAGCCCCTGGGGCTCAGCTCGATGTGGTCGCCCATAACGACAGTGAACACCACCGCCTGCTCCGGCGGAGCGGGTACAGTCGAGTCGACACTTACATAAGCTAACTAATCAGGCGTTCGTGGCCGAGAGGAGATTGGCGTGGCCCGCACCGAGAACGACACGTGGGATCTGGCGTCCAGCGTCGGAGTCACCGCGACAGCGGTCGCCGCACAGCGCGCGATCGCCTCCCAAGGCCCGGACGCCCTGCTGAACGACCCCTGGGCCGACCCGCTCGTGCGCGCCGTCGGCACCGAGACCTTCATCAAGCTCCTCGACAGCCCGCTCGACCGCAGCGACGATCCGCTGCTGAACCGCCAGGCCGTCAAGGAACAGATCACGGTGCGCACCCGGTTCTTCGACGACTTCTTCCTGCAAGCGACGGGCTCGGGCATCCGGCAAGCCGTCATCCTGGCGTCCGGACTGGACACCAGGGCCTACCGGCTGGCCTGGCCCGCGGGCACGATCGTCTACGAGATCGACCAACCCGAGGTCATCGAGTTCAAGACGCGGACGCTGGCCGGCCTGGGTGCCGCGCCGGGCGCGGAGCGGCGGACGGTTCCGATCGACCTGCGAGACGATTGGCCGGCGGCGCTCGCGGATGCCGGATTCGACGCCGCACAACCGACCGCCTGGAGCGCCGAGGGCCTGCTCGTCTACTTGCCGCCCGAGGCGCAAGACCGCCTGTTCGACAACATCGCCGCCGCGTCGGCGACCGGCAGCCGGATCGCCACAGAACACTTGGACCTGCGCAAGATTCCGTCGGATTGGGCACAGAAGCTGACCGAGCGGTCACGGCGCATCGGGTCCAGCATCAATCTGGCCGAGCTTTTCTACACCGGCGAGCGCAACACCGCGGCCGAATACCTCGCCGCGCGCGGGTGGCAGACCGACATCTGGACCACCGAGCAGGCCTTCGCCGCCCAGGGGTTCGGCGTGCCCAACGATGAGCTGGCCTCGTTCGGCGACGCGTCGGGCTACCTGACCGCGACACTTCGGTAGCGGCCACCACGGGCATCGCCGGGCCGATCCCCGCTATATCAACTTTGTTGACACATATCAGGTTGGTTGATATCAATGGTGGTATGACTCAGCCAACGCAAGAGATGTTCGAAGCTGCTTACCGGGGCGAGGCCCCCGAGATGGGCGAGGGCAACCGGCCGCCATGGAGCATCGGTGAGCCGCAGCCCGAGATCGCGGCCCTCATCGAGGCCGGCAAGTTCCACGGCGACGTGCTCGACGCCGGTTGCGGTGAGGCGGCGGTGTCGCTGTACCTCGCCGAACGCGGTTTCACCACGGTGGGCCTGGACCAGTCGCCCACCGCCATCGAGTTGGCGCGCGAGAAGGCCGCCCGGCGCGGCCTGACCAGCGCCAGCTTCGACGTCGCGGACATCAGTGCCTTCACCGGGTACGACGGCCGCTTCGGAACCATCGTCGACAGCACCCTGTTCCACTCGATGCCCGTCGAGCTGCGCGACGGCTATCAGCAGTCGATCGTGCGGGCCGCCGCGCCCGGAGCGTCGTACTTCGTGCTGGTCTTTGACCGCGCCGCCATGCCGGCCGATGGCCCGGTCAACGCGGTCACCGAAGACGAACTGCGCGACGCGGTCTCCAAGTACTGGGTGATCGACGAGATCCGCCCGGCACGTATCCACGCCAACGTGCCGGAGAGCTTTCTGGAAGGCTTCCAGGCCTTCGCCGGTGCCGACATCCGTGACGAGGGCAACGGCCGCAAGTCCGTAGGGGCCTGGTTACTGTCCGCGCATCTCGGTTAGCGGCGCGACCTACGGGCCGTCCCAGCTCTCCGGCAGCATCGGCAGACGGGCGCCGTCGCCGGGCTGATCGCCGGCCAACGTGATCAGGCCTCCCGCCCGCACGCCGGGCTTGGGCAGCGTCCCGGTGAAACCCTCGATCGCACCAGGGGAGTCCGACGCCAGGGCGCGGACGGGCTGGGACGGGCTCACCGCGCCGGAATCGTCGTCGGCCTCGATGAATTCGTACCGGTAGCCGGGGTCGATGACCGAACGCGGGCGGCGCCGCGACCGTGCCTGCTCCCGTTCCGGTGCGCTCACGCGCGCCGGCGCCGCGGCGCCCTGCGCGGCCGGTAGCTCGGTTCTGGTGCGGCTCTGCGCTTTCGAACCCATGCCGAGGCCGAGGCCGCCCACCATGTAGCCGAAGCCCTCGGCGCCGGTCACCGGAGCGGGGGGCGTGGGGGGCGCCGCGGGCGGCGCGACGGTGGAGACCGTGGTCGCCGGGGCCGACGCCACCGACGTGACCGGCGCCGCCGGTGAGGCCGGGGCCATCGGAGCCATCGCCGGCGCAACCGACACCAGCGGCGGCTGCATCCCCACCACGGCGGGTTGCGGGGCGGCGACGGGCGCCGGGGCCGGCGCAGCCACCCCGGCCAGCCCCGCCAGACCCGCCAGTCCGGCGAGTCCTCCCAGGCTGGTGATGGACAGGCTCAAGCCGACCTGCAACAGCAGCGGCAGCTCCTGGAGGATGAACCGCAGCGTCCTGATCGTCCAGTTGATGATCCGGAAGGTCTGCCAGGCGATGAAATAATTCATCAGCGCCGGGAATGTGGACGGGTTGAGCAGACCTGACGCGTTCTGCTGAAGCCACGCCAGCGCCTGGGCGTTTCCGTTGAAGAAGTTCCCCAGATTCTGCAGATACTCCGACGGGCTCCAGTTCGGCTGTCCCTGGCCGGGGATCTTTTCGCCGTCGGGCCCGAAGAGCATCTCCCAGATCTCTTCGGGTGTGGGCAATTGGAACGACCCCTGCCCGCCGCCGCCGCCTGACCCAGTTCCGGTCCCGCCGCCCGCCCCAGTTCCGGTCCCGGTGCCGGTCCCCGCGCCGGCCCCGGTTCCAGTGCCGGTCCCCTTGCCACCGCCCGACCCGGCGCCGCTGGTCAATTGCACGGCTTCGGTCGTGACCTGATAGGTGCTCATCGTGGTGGCCGCCTGGGTCCACATCCGCGCGTAGTCGGCCTCGTTGAGCGCAATCGGAATCGTATTGACCCCAAAGAAATTCGTTGCCACCAAGGCGGCGTGCATGGCATGGTTGGCGGCCAACTCGGGCAGCGTCGGCATCGCGGCCAGGGCGGCCGTGTAAGCGGTGGCCACCCCCTGATGTTGGGCGGCCGCCTCGGCGCTCAGCGTGCCGGCCAGCTCCAGCCAGGCCAGGTACGGCATGTGCGCGGCGACATACGTTTCCGCGGTCGGGCCATCCCACACCCCGGCCGATCCGGTCAGTACCGCCGTCAATTCCGTTGCCGCCGACTGGTATTGGGAGCTCAGGGCGGCCCAGGTGCCCGCCGCGGCGAGCAGCGGGCCCGGCCCGGGACCACTGCTCAGCAACGTCGAATGCACCTCGGGGGGCAGCGCCATCCATACCGGAGCGGTCATCGTCAGCCGCCTGCCCCCAGGTACGTCGCCGCGTCCGCCGCGTCCTGGGCGGCGTAACCGACGCCCGCGAGGCTCACACCCAGCCCGGCCCGGCCCAACACCTCGACGCCCTTGGCCGCCGCGGCCGTATGCTGGCTGCCCCTGCCGCTGAAAACCGCGGCGGCTCCGAGCGATACCGGATCGGCCGCCGGTGGAACCACCGCCGAGACCACCGGGGCGGCGGCCGCGTGTGCGGCCGCGAGCTGGGCGGTGATGGCCTCCACCGCCGCGCTCGTCGCGGCCAGGCCCTCGGGAAGGACTCGTAGCGTCATAGCGGCCACTCCTCACATCGGTTTCTGCCCATGAACATCGCCGCCACCCAGGCGAGCAGACCGGCTGACAATCCGAAAACCAGATGCCAGCCGGCCTTTTCGAGCAGCCCGCTCGACACCCAGGTCGACACATGACCGCCGGCGCGCAGGCCGAACACCGAACTGGCCAGTGCGACAAGATGAATCGGGGCGGCGGCTGGCGCCAACAACCATCGCCGCACCCGCACCGCCGGCAGCGCGGCGGCGGTGTACAGCAACGCCGCCGCGGCCACATAGCGACTACTCCACAACGGGTCGCCCCACCCGTGCATCGGCAACGTCGCCACCGTGGAGGCCGCCCCGACCACGAGTACCGTCTCGCGCCGGACGGTTACCAGCGCCACCGCCACCAAGAGGGTCAGCCAGACCAATCCACGGTGCCCGGGCAGGCCCAGCGGGATCCGGACATCGGTGGAGGCGACGATCGTGGCGGCGGCAAGCAGGGGGAACACCGCCTCGCGGGCGGCCATGAAGCCGGCCGCGGGGCGTTGCATCACGGTCATCCGGAAAGCATAAATTGCGAGCAGCTACCCTGACCCTCATTTGCGGCGTATTCACAGGATAGGATCCGAAAATGCGCAGCTATACGCCGTCGCTTCGGGCAGTCGCGGTCCTGGCCGTCAGCGCTGGGATCGCGGCGTGCGGCCCCTCCGGGACCGACAACCGGCTCGTCGTCCAGGACAACCACCGCGTCCTCGACCAGTTCACCATCGCGCAGCTGCAGCAGCTCCCCCAGGTGGAGATCACCACGCCGCAATCGCACGGAGCACAGGCCCAGAAGGGGCCCAGCGTGCGCTCGATTCTCAACGCGGCGGGCGCGGCCGACGCCACCCGGGTCCGGGTCGAGGGGCGTGACCCGGCCCAGACGCTGATCGCCGCCGCGCTCGACGATCAGACCATCCTCAGCTTCACCAAACGCAACACGCTCAAGCTGACGGGCGCGCGGCTCAGCCGCGATCAATGGGTTCGCGATGTCACCGCCCTGGTGGTCAACCCATGACCGAAGCTGTCGCGCTCGCCGGTGTGGACCTGCTCGTCGGCATCGACGACACCGACAACGCCTACACACCCGGCACCGGTCGGCGCGCCCGCGCGCTGCTTCGCGAGTTGGCGGCGGCGGGCCTCGGCGCCCCCGCCGGCGCCACCCGTCACCAGCTGCTCGTCGACGACCGGATCCCCTATACGTCCCACAATTCGAGCGCCTGCCTGGCCTGGCGCAGCGCCGACGGCGACCCCCACGGGGCACGAGGCGAAATCATCGAACTCGCCGGGCGATTCCTGGAACGGGTCTGCCCACCCGACGCCGACCCCGGCCTCGCCGTCGTCATTCCGGGGGATCTCGACGACGCAGCGCCACTCATCGAGTTCGGTCGCCGCGCCAAACGAGAGGTGTTGCATCCCAGCGAAGCCCGCGAACTCGGCCCGGCGCTCGGGGTGCATCTGTCGGGACACGGCGGCACCCATGAGGGCATGACCGGCGCGCTGGCGGCGATCGGACTGCACCTGTCCGGCAACGACGGCCTGTTCATCACCCTGCCCGGCATCCGCAAGCTGCCCCATCACGCCACGCTCGACACCGTCCGCACCCTGACACCGATCGATCTCGCCCGCGACGACCTGCACCGCCAGCCGACACCCGGCGAGGTGATCGAACTGGGCGACTGGGTGCGCCCGGTGCTGCTCGACGGACTGGCCGTCCTGCTTCTCGAGCCTCCGCGCGGTCGGGACGGGGGCGGCAGAACCTGGCGAACCGCCCCGCGCGCCGTGGTCAAACGGTATTGAGTGTTTCGACGCGTGCGATTCGGGCGACCCTGACAGGAGCCATCGCAGACGTTCGGAGGAGATCCCGGTGGATCAGGAAGTCAACGCCGACTCGCCCGCTGCGCCCCAGGACGCGCGGAAGACAACCGAGGAACAACGCAAACTGCAGGAACAGCTCGAGCACCAGCACGAAGACCCCAACGCGCCGGGTTTGCACCAGTCGCGGCATGACACCCCCGACGAGAGCACGCGATAGGCTCACCGACAACTGTTGATTACCAAGCGTTTTCGGATCCCGATTATTGTCGATCAGCCTTCGCTGTGCTCGATGCGGGCTCGACGATCGTGGGCGAGCGCCGCGGCCGCCACCCAGGTCAGGGTCAGGCCCCCGAGGGCGGCCGCGGGGATCGCCCACGCGCGCCGGGCCATCAGCGCGTTATTGCACTGGCGCACGTAGTTGTTGCCCGCCGCGTGCGGCGCACCGGCGCTTGCCTTTTGGCCGGGCGGCTTCTTCTCCGCATTGGAGGCCTGGGTCAGATCGGTGGTAAAACCGCTGCCGCATTTGACTTGCCAACCGAACTGGTCGTAGGCCTCGATGAAAACCGGGAACCGGAGCGCGAAAAGTCCGCCGGCCAAGAACACCACCGCCGCGAAGACAATGAGCGGTCCGCGGGTGACCATCCCCCTGAGCCCCTAGGTCATGCACACGTTGGCGAAAAGCAGCACCGGCCAGGACACGATCGAGCCGAGGAACGACACCACCAAATCGACGCCGTGCATGTCGTGCAGATGCGCCGTGTGGGTGCTCGACCAGATCACGCCGACGATCAGGTACGGCGTACCCAGCAGGATGCCCAGTCCCAGCAGTTCGGCGATGCTCAACTGATACTCGAGGAGCTTGCGGAGTCTGGCGAGCATGAGCGTCCCTTTCGCGCGGGCGCCGCCGGAATTGCCGCCGGCCCACACCAAGCGATGAGGACCACCACATTCCGGCGCGCGGACTAGACGCTGAATATGTTAATCTCTATTCGCACGTTTTGGTAGTGCAGGGGAACGGCCGGCGGTGATCGGCATGGCGACTTTACGCGGAGATATGCTGCTGCAACAGCACGTTCAGTACCACCGACTCGTCGGTCGCTGCGCACGCATCACAGCAAGTGCAGCGCGGTTCTTCGGAGTGAATTGTCTTTCAGCGACGTTGTCGGATCTCGCCGACCGCGTCGGGCGACGCGGCCGGCCGCCCCAGCACCGTCACTTCCATCAGGCGACGAACCGTGAGTGTGGCGGACTGACTGGTGTCGGGGTACACGAGTCGCCCGATGTCCACCGCGAGCGCGAACGCGGCGTGCACGGCGTACCGCGCGCGTCCCAGGGTGAGTTCCGGTCTTGCCGCGACGGCCAACCGGGCCCAGGATTCGACGGTCGAGCGCTGAATGTTGTAGAGCAGCACCGCATCTGACTCGGGCAGGTTGTGACGCTCGGTGTAATAGACGCACGCGAGCTCGGGGTTGGCGAAGGACCGGGTCACATAGGCGTCGATGAGCCGGGCGAGTGCCTGCTCCGGATCGTCGCTGGTGGCCAGGATGCTGGACAGGTCGCCGGAGAGTTGGTCGGCGGCGCGCCGGTAGTAGACCGCCAAGATGGCGGCCTTCCCCGGAAAGTATTGGTAGATGCTGGCAACCGGTATGCCCACCGCGGCGGCGATGTCCTCCATCCCGGTCTCGCGGTAACCGCGCTCGTTGAACAGGCGCATCGACTCATGGAGCAGCAGCTCGTAGCTGCCCGCGGCGCTGGTCAGCGTCGACGTCCGCAGCGGTTCGGAGCCGCGTGGGTGCTGCGCCGGCAACTCGGCGTGCAACACCGCGGTCGCGATATCGGTGAGCGCTGCCCGGATCTCCGCGTTGCCGAGGCGGGACCGATGGTCGGTGATACTGCCGATGACGCTCAACGTGGCCGCCGACAGCAACCAGCGTTGCCGCGATGTGAGTTTGGGGCGCAGCCTGACCAACGGCCGCTGCAGGCGCCGGTTGATCCGCTTGATCTGCTCCGCCGAAGCGCGTTGGTCGTCCCCGCGCAGATAGCGGCCTTCCCACCGATACAGCCCGCCGGTGGTGCGGTTGACGATGGTGGTGTCGATCAGCGCACGGGTGAGCGCGCTGAGGACCTTTTCGGGATCGGCGTCGGCGGGCACGTCGTCGGCGAACGCCGTCGCGTCGACCAGTTGCTGGCCCAGCGCCAAGACGACATCGCGGAACAGGTCGTATTTGCCTTGCGAATGCCGGTACAGCGCGGCCGCGGAAATCCCGACCCTCGCCGCGATGTTCTCCATGCTGACGGCGTGGTAGCCGAGCTCGCTGAAGGCATCGGTGGCGGCGCGGGCGATCTGGATCTTGCGGTCCTTCGGGCGCCGCTTGACGTGATCCGCAGACGAGCGGCTAGCCGATGGCATACAGATCACCGTAGCCGCAGCGGCGGCTGATCGGGCGATCGGTGGACCGCCGGTTTTGTGGGGACGGCAAGGTGGGGCCGCCCGGCCGGGCGCAGCGTCGTACGCGAGGTCATTGGACGTCTAACCCCGTTACGCCCCGCCGAATTCCGGCCGCAGCACCGGGCTGAGCGCGCTGAGCGGGATGTGTGGCTGGGCGGTGCCTCCGTCCATAAACCATTGCTGGGACTGCCCGTACTGGATCGGGGAGTCGTGCCCGACCGGGTAGTCCGGCATGTAGAGAATCAGCTCGTCGGGCGTGAGCGCCCACGCCTTGTAGCCCCCGGAGAACACGTTGTCCGGTGTCCAGCGGTCGACGGTGAACGGATATGTCCCCGGGGTGTGTTGCCACGCGGCGCGGTCGAGCGCCTCCTGAATGAAGGGTTCGGCCAACGGAGGGATAGCGGTCAGCGGGGCGACACCGGGTTTGGTGATGTCAGCCAGCTGCAGCGGCCGTCCGGACGCCATGTCGAAGGTGAACGTGCGATAGGCGTTGTTGAACGACGGCCCGTCGGCGTGGTAGTCCTCGTGGAAGGCCACGCTGAGCGCGCGCCCATGCGAGAAGACTTGGAAGTTCTCCTCGCCCCAGCTGTCTTGGACCATCGAGGCGCCCTTCGCGCGCCAGTTGTTCATCAGGGTGTGCAGGTACTCGCGGATCGCGGGGCCGCTGGTCGGGTTTTCGACCAGATCGCCCGGCAGGGCCATCTTGATGTCGCGCACGGCTTTTCGCTCGGATGTCACCGAGGCGTGGCAGTACTGTCCGTCCCAGTCGCCGCCGAGGTCGCCGCAAAACGACTGCGCCGACGCCGACGCCGGCGGCGCGGTCAACACCGCCGTGGCCACCGCCGCGGCCACCGCCGCGACACTGGCCGAGAGCCGGATAATCCGCATGACCGAAACGCCCTAGGGGAGTTCGACTTTGCTGGCCAGCCAATGGCCGCCGACATTGTCCATCGTGATCTTCATCCGACTCCGGTCGACGCGGCCGTCGGGACGCACGGCATTGCTGACCGTCTGGTCGACCATCAACAACACCACCACCCTGGTTTTGCTCAGGGATTCGATCGCGGAGTCGACGACCGTGCCGTGCGCGGTGGCCTTGTTGTCGACCAGCAGCTGCCGAAGCTGCACGCTGGCCTTGGTGTAGGTGTCCTTGAATTCCCCTGTGGCGCCGTCGAGTACGGCGGAGAAGTTCTGGTCGACCTGGTTGGAGTCGATGCTGGTCAGCACCTGGGCATAATCGATCGCGGTTCGCTGGGCCGCCTGCCCGGCCTGAGTCACCGTGTGCTCATCCCACAGCTTCCAGCCCAGCCCGCCCGCAAGGCCGAATGCGCCCAGGTAGACGGCGGCCACCACGGCGACGCCGGCGTACCTTTTCCACTGGCGCGCCGCGGTTTTCGGGCCCTTCTCCCCGGCATCCGACGCGTCTTCGCCGTCGTCGGGCGGCTTCTCGATGTCCTCGGTGGTGTCGCATTCTTGGTCGGCGGTCACGGTCACGGTTTCTCCTCGAGGTCTGGGCGTCGGTAGGTCAGTGGGGTGGTTCGATCGGCAGCACCGGTCCGCCGTACGGCGTGGGAATGGTGAACCGGCCCTTGGGCGTTGGATCCGCGGTTTGGCCGAGGTCGGCGCCGGCCGGGGGGCCCGCGGTGTCGTCGCCGCCCGGCCGGGGGGCGTTCTTGGCGCCGCGGATCAACACCTGGGGATCGTCGTCGCGGCAATAGGTGTACAGGAACGGTTCGGGGTAGTCCGCCGACGACGACGGCCGGCGCGGGGTGCCGTAGTCACAGGTGTAGCGCGGGTAGATGTCGGCGGTCGCCCACAGCCCGTGCTCGTGCATGGTCGTCATCAGGGCCTCGAGCGTGGACCCCCGGTAGTTCGGGAAGACCGCGTTCAAGGCAGGAACCCGGACATAGATGATCCGCGCGGTGGTCACCAGGTTGGCCAGCAGCCCGACCATGGTGTCGGAGTTGTCGTCGAACAGGTTGTCCACCGACGACATCGCGTGCGGTGTCTGGTCGACGAATTTGCGATAGCCGCGGTCCATTTTGTTCACACCGGTCATGAGGTCGCCGACATTGCGTGCGGCGACCGCGAGCCCGGCATTCTTGTCGGAGAGGGTGGTCAGGACGACGCGACTGGTCTTGAGCATGCTGACGGTCTGCGGCAGCACCGGGTCCATCGTGGAGAGCAGGAACGTCGAACCGTCGATGATGTCGGTGAGCTTTTGCGGGCCCTCCTTGCTCAAACTCAGTTCGCGCTTCACGATTTCGAGCTTCTTCGGGTCGGCTTGGGCGAGCATCCCATCGGCGTCGGCCAGCACCTGGGACAGCGGGATGGGAGTCGTGGTCCGCTGTGGGCCGATCACGCTGCCGTTCGACAGGAACGGTCCGCTGTTGGAGGCGGGCTCGAAATCGATGTACTGTTCGCCGGCGGGCGAGAGTCCGGACACCCGCACCGGGCTGACAGCGGGAATCTTGGTGTTCGCGTTGATGTTTGCGATCACCTCGACACCGGTGGGTGTGGGTCGCAGCGACTGAATCCGCCCGACCCGGATCCCGCGGACGGAGACGTCCTGGTTGGCCAGCAACCCGCCGGATTCGGGCAGCCGGATCGTGACCTGGAAGGTGGAGTCCAGCGGATTGATGCGCAGTGCGCCGATCGCCAGGTAGGCCAGGCCGACCACGAGGGTGAGCACCAAGGCGAGGCCGGACAGCCAGGCGCGCTGGCGGTGGCCGGCTCGGACCGCGGCGACGATGATTCGAGCGAGGGTGTCGATCATCGCGGTGGCTCCGGGTTGATGGGATCGGGCGGCGCTTCTCCCCCGGGCGCCGGGGGGAGGGGCGGACCGCTCGGCGTCCACGGGGTCTGGCCCATCGGCGTTTGCGGCCCGCGACCCACGACGCGTTCCTGCAGGCGCCACAGCACGTACTTGATGGAGCCGATCATGTAGTTCCAGTCGCGGCGCATGGGTCCGTGAAATGCCGGGTCGCCCTTGAACCCCCCGGTCTCCGCCCCGGTACCGGGTCGCGATCCCATGACCAGCCGGTCGAAGCTTCCGCGTACCGAAATGGCGTCGCTGGACGTGGTTTTCACGAACGGCGGGATCAGCCGGTTCAGCGCGGCGAGGCTGGTATCGGGGCTCAGCACCACGTCGTTCCAGGCGGCGGCGATGGTGTTGGCGTCCTTGATGACGCTGCGGCCTGTCTTGTCGGTGCCGGCGATGGAGGGGAATTTGGAGAGCTGCCGGGTCGTGGCGCCGAGTTCGTCGACCACGTCGGCGATTTCATCGGCGTTGCTGGACAACACGTTCGTGGCCGGGCCGACGGCCTGCAAGACCTCGGTGATCGCCTGGTTCTTCTCATCCAGGCGATCGGCCAGGCCCGCCGTCTCGGTCACCGCCGCGTCGATCTGCTCCGATCGGGCGTTGAGCTTGCCCAGCAATAGATTGGTCCGGTTGATCAGGTCGCCGAACGCGCGTCCCTGGTCGCCTGTCGCCTTCCCGGCGCCGTTGACGATGTTGGTGAAGTTGCGGACCGCACCGCCGTTGACGAGCAGCGCGGCCGAGCTGAGCACGCTCTCGACGGTGGCGGCGGCGCGGGTGGCCGGCAGCCCGATGGTTTCGCCGCCCTTGAGCAGCGGCGCATTCGGGTCCACCGGGGTCGGTGGCTTGATGGCGACGAACACGTCGCCGAGCGGTGTCGCGGATCGCAGCTCCGCGGTGCTGCCGACGGGGATGCGCACGCCGTCCATGATGCGCAGGGTGGTCACCGCGGTGTAGTTGCGCGCGACCATCTTCTCGAGTTGCCCGACGTCGGCTCCGGCGAGTTTGACCTTGGCATGGGCGGGCAGATTCAGGGCGTTGGAGAACACGGCGTTGAGCAAATATCCACCGCCGCCGATTCCCGGTGCCGGCAGCGGCAAACTGGCCAGGCCGTTGGTGGCACAGCCCGCACTGACCATCACCGCGCTCAGCGCCGCCGCCGCTGCCTTGTGCTTGCCCCAGGTCATCGCTACTGCCCCATCGCCGAGAGGCCCTCGAGGATGTAGGTCAGCCCGAAGTCCGGGCCGTAATCCTGGAGCGTCCCTGTGCTGCAGCCCAATTGGCGCAGGTGCATCAGATTGCACAGCTCCTTGGCCGACTGGCTGTCGGTGAGCGCCTTGTCGAGCAGGCCGTGCACACGGATCGCGCCATTGGTGCGGTCGACGGTGTTGTACAGGTTTTCCAGTGTCAGCGGGAGCACGTCCAGCATCTCGGCCACGACGCGCTGATCCGCGACAACCGTCTTGGCGACCGTGTCCCCGTTGCGGACGGCCTGCTTGAGGTTGTCGCGATTGTTCTCGATCAGCGTGGTGACTTCTTCGAGTATCCGGTTGATGGTCCGCCCGGTGGCGCCGGTGCCGAACTTCTCGTCCGCCAGGATCTGGCTGAGCTGCCGTGTGGTGGAACCGAACTCGCGTACCTTGGCGTCGTTGCGCGCGGCCGCCTCGGTGATCGAGCTGAGGTCGGTGATGATGGTGGTCAGTTGCTCGCGGGTGGTGACGCCACGCTCGGAGCTGAGGCGCAGCGCTTTGGAAAGCTCGTCGAGGGCGGCCAGGATCTTCTTGCCGTTCCCATCGGTGATGGCGACCGCCGCGTCGCTCAGGTCGGCGACCGGGCCGCCGCCTTTCCCGTCGCCCTTGAGCGATTTGGAGACTTTGTCGAGCATGTCGAGCACGCGGTCGAACGCCACGGGCGTCTTCGTCCTGGTCAGTCCGATGGTGTCGTGGTTCTTGAGCACCGGTCCGCTCCGGTATGGCGGGGTCAATTCAACCTGGCGGTCGGTGAGTATCGAGGTGGTGATCGTGACGGCACGGACCGCGGCGGGGATCTTGACCTTCTTGTCCAGCGTCAGCTCGGCCTCGACGTAACTGCCTTTGGACGTGACCTTGCTGACCTTCCCCACCGGCATGCCGAGCACCGCTACCACGTTTCCCTCGTAAAGGCCGGCGGCGCTGTCGAATTGAGCGATCACGGTCATCGTGTCTAGTCGGGATTTGACATAGTGCCCTACCAAGCCGATGGCGACGGCCGCCGCCGCGGCTGCCACGGCCGCGACGGCGATGAGCCTGCGCCGACCTGAAATCATTTGCAGTCCTTGAAGTACTGGATCATCTTGAATTCCTTCGCGCGCCCACTGATGGCGCACATCCACGAGTCGATGGCGAGCCCGTTGGGCAGGTTGAATTCGACGACCGGACCGTAGCCGGTGGCGTTCGTCAAGCCCCGCAGCGCCACCGGGGCGACCTGCAGCGTGTTGCGCACCAAGTCGTCGTGCTGGCCGATCATGTTCGTCAGGTCATGCAGGTTGACGAACAATTCGTCGAGCATGGGGCGGTTGGTGACGACGACCTTGTCGAGCTGATCGACCAGCTCGGTCAGCGCCGCGAACATGGCGTGGAAGGTGGCCTGGCGGGCCACCAGGTGGCCGAGCAGGTCCTGCCCTTGATCCATCAGATGCCCGATGTTGGTCTGCTGGCGCCGCAGCGTATTGACCACTCGCTGAGTGCTTTTCAGCAGCGTGCCGAGCTGTCCCCGGCGGTCGGCGGTGATCGTCGACAACGTCTGCAGGTTCGCGACCGCCTGCGGAACCAGCGGGGGCACCCCGCCCAGTTGCTTGCCCAGCACGGCGAGCGACTGCGCGAACTGGTCGGAATCGACCTGCTCGAATGTGGTGGTGGCGTCTTCGAGCAGAGACTGCAGGTCGTAGGGCACCGCCGTGTGGGACAGGGTGATCGTCTTGCCCGGAATCGATCCCGGGCCGTCGGGCACCAGCTCCAGATAGCGCGATCCAAGGATGGTCATCACCTTGATGACCGCCCGGGTGTCCTTGCCCAGCGCGACGTTGTCCCGCACGCTCAAGCCCGCTTCGACGTGATCGCCGTCGAGTTTCATGCTGGTGACGTGCCCGACCTCGATCCCGGCGATGGTGATGGGGTTTCCGGGCCGCAGCGTGGCGGCTTGCAGGAATTCGGCGGTGTAATGGGTGTAACCGACGCCGAGAAGCTTGATCCCCAGCGACACCGCGACGAGGACCGCGACCACCGCCAGCCCGCCCAGCCCGAGCCAGGTCCTGTTGTAGGACTCGAGCGGTCGCCAGCGCAGCCATCGGGTTCTCAGTGCGTCAGCCATTGGCCATGTTCCTGCATCGCGGGGTGTGCCACCCCATGTTCTTCGTGGTGATCGGATACGCGTTTCCGGGCGTGGCCGCGTTGACGATGAACGTGGTGATGTCGTTGAGCCCGGGGAAGAAGCCCGTCGCGTTCAGGTCACACGCGTAGGCGTTGCCGTAGGAACCCTCGCTGAGCGCCCGCGCGAAACCCTTGAGCAATAGGGGGAGGTTGTCACCGGTGAACGCCAGCTGGGGCTCGATTCCGGCCAGGTGCTTGCTGAATCCCGGCTCCCGGGTGATCAGCTGGTTCAATGACGGGTCGACGTCATCGGCGATCGCCGCGAGGCGGCGGGTCACGCGGGCGATCGAACCCACCGAGTCCTGCAGCGCCGGGCGGCGGGCATCGAAATTGGCTACCGCGGGGCGGGTTTGATCGAGGGTGTGGTCGAGGTCGTCGTTTTGCCGCGCGACGGTGTCGGTGACCTTGGTGAGATTGCTGATGAGGTCGCCCAACGACTGGTCGCGCGCCGACAGCGTCCGCGTGATCGTCGAGGTCTGCTGCACCAGCAGCGGAATGGACGCCTGGTCGCCTTGCAGCGACTGCAGGACCCCCTTGGTCAGGTCGTCGGCGTCTTTGGGGTTGAGCAGGGTGAACAGCGGCTCGAAACCGTTGAGCAGCTTGCCGACGTCAAAGGAGGGGTCGGTCTGCTGCACCGGTATCACGCTGCCCGCCGAAAGCATTCCCCTGCTGCCGGTTTCGCCGAGCGACAATCCCAGATAGCGCTGCCCGATGATGTTCTGGTAGGTCACCGATGCGACCGTGTTGCCGTACAGGTGCTGGTCGTTCTCGACGATGAACGAGACCTTCGCCAATTTGCCGGCCAATTCGATGTTTTCGACGCGGCCCACCCGCACGCCGGCCATACGGACGTCGTCGCCGATGCGTAGTCCATACACGTCGGTGAACATCGCCGCGTACGGCGTGGTCGGCCCGGCCACGTCGCGCCGCAGGGTGGCGTACACCATCCACGTCACGGCGATGGCGATCGCCATGAACAGCGACAGCCCGATCAGCGGTCCGCGTACCTTCATTTCGGCTCACCACCCGGCGCGGGCTGCGGTTGCTGTGGTTTCAGGGAGACCGTGGCGCCGCGCGCCACCGGGCCCAGCAGCAGTTGCGTCGCTACCGACGCCGGACGGCCCTGGCCGGTGATCGCGCCGAGTTGGTCACGTTCGTGTTGGCTGCCCACCGGGCCGACGTTGCCGCCGTAGGTCGCCGGCGCGGCCGCGTCGGGCGGGCCCGGACTCGGGGGAGGCGGTCCCGGCGCCGGTGCCGGCGGCGCGTCGTCGGGGACGGCGGTCCCCGGGACGCGGGGTGTCGGGCCGATCTGCCACGGCCACCACGGCAACGGCGGGTTGGGGTCTTCCAGGCTGGGATTCGGGTTGAACAGGGGCGGGCCCACCGCGGTGAGGTTGCCATCGGGTCCGATCTGCGTGCCCGGGGGCGGCGCCAAATCCGCTGGCGCGTGGTAGTTCTGCGGCAACAACACCTCGGGCAGGTCCGGGCGCACCGCGATGGTCGGGGCGGTGTAGCAGCTCGGCCCGAGCAACTGACCATACCGCGGGCAATCGGCGCGGGTGTAGGTGTAGGTCGGGGTGAGCGCCAGATTGACTCGCATGTTCCCGGTGTCCATTTCCGGGTCCCACACCTCTTCGAAGAACTTGTCGGACAGCCGGTTCAGCCGAGTGAAGATGGGGACGAATTTGTCGCTGTTCAGGGCGAACACGCCGAGGGCGGGCGTGAGGTTCTGGCTCATCTCGATCAGCTGGTCGGTGTGGTTGTCGAACGCTTGCCGGTTCACGCCGAAGGTGTGGCGCGAGCCGGTGACCAGAGACCGGAATTGCTCGTGCTTTTCGGCCAGGGTTTGCATCGGTTTGACCGCGTCGTGCAAGACGTCGACGAGGTCGGGCGCGGTGGCCTGCAGGCCGCGGGTGGCGTCCAGCAGCGCGGAGACCGTGGACGGGCCGGGGTAGGTGGTCACGATGGCATTGAGCTCGTCGAGCACCCGGGTCAGCTGCGCGCCGGCGTTGAGCAAGGTGCCGCGCCGGTTGTTGGTGGCGGCCGCGACGGCGGCCAGGATGCCGACACTGTGGTCTTCGCGGCCCCGGCCGGTCGCGGCCAGGATGTCGCGTAGCTTGCTGATCGTGGTCTGGAAGATCACCGTCGACAGCTGCAGGTCCTCGGGGATGCGCGTCCCGTTGCGGATGCTCGGGCTCGGGGCGCCGTCGACGAGTTGCACCGACGAGACCGCGAACACGTTGCTGGGCACCACGCGCGCGGTCACCGCGCTCGGGATGTCCTTGGCGTATTCGGGTTTGAGGTTGATGTGCACGTAGTTCGGCTTGCCGTAGGCCGCCGGGACGACGTTGTCGACGGCGCCGACGAGCAGCCCGTGGTATTTGACATCGGACCGCGCCGGCAGCCCATCGCCCACGTTCGTCAGCTCGGCGACCACGCGGATGTAGTCGTTGAGCCGGCCGGTGGACTTCAGCAGCAGGCTTCCCGTGATCAGTCCCGCGATCAGCAGCACCGTCGCGCCCAGGGCCACCAGCTGTTGGTCGGTGGGGCCCCGCCCGTCGAAATCTAGCGAATTGGCCATTCAGCCACCGAATCTCGCGCCGGCGTCGATGCTCCACAGCGCCATCGTGAGCAACATGTTGACCATGATCACGACGGTGATGCTCGCCCGCATGGCATGGCCGGCCGCGACGCCCACGCCCTCGGGTCCGCCCGCGGCGTAGAACCCGTAGTAACACTGCACGGTGGAGGAAAGCCACACGAAGACAACGCATTTGAGTACCGAGTAGGCGATGTCCTTGGTGCTGAGCATCATGGTGAAGTAGTGCAGGTACGGGCCGATCGATCCGCCGCTGATGATGTTGGCGACCACCTGGCACGTGAGGTAGGTGACGGCGAGGCAGGCGATGTAGAGCGGGATGACGGCGATGACGGAGGCCATCAGCCTCGTCGTGACCAGGAACGGGATGGGGCGTATCGCCAGGGATTCCAGGGCGTCGATCTCTTCGGCGATGCGCATGGCGCCGAGTTGGGCGGTGAACCGGCAGCCGGCCTGCATCGCGAACGCCAGGGAGGCCATGATGGGCGCCAGTTCGCGGGTGTTGACCAGTGACGAGATGATCCCGGTGGCGGGGCCGAGGCCGAGCAGGTTGAGAAAGTTGTATCCCTCCACGGCCACCAGTGCGCCGGCGGTGAAGCCGAGGACCACCGCGACGCCGGCGGTGCCGCCGCCGACCACGATCGAGCCGTTGCCCCAGGCGATGTTCGACAGCAATCGTAGGAATTCCGTGCGGTATTGCCGAAGCACGATCGGCACCGCGAGCACGGCACGGACGAAGAAGACCAGCATGTGTCCCAGCCGCATGGTAGGTGCGGCCGCGACCCGGTACGCGCCGATGAACGGTCGTGCGAGTCCGGGAACGTATGCGGAGGCCGTCATTTCACAGTCCCGTCCTGGGGAACAGCGTGTTGTACAACTGGCTGATCCCGACGTTGACGATCATCAGCACCAAAATCGACTCCACCACGGCCGCGTTCACCGAGTTGGCCACGCCCGCCGGCCCGCCCTTGGTGAAAAGCCCTTTTTGGCAGGCGATTACCGCCACGATGGCTCCGTAGATCACGGCCTTGAGCAGCGCGACGATCATGTCCTCCGTGGTGGCGAACGACGAAAACGTCGCCACGAAACTTCCCGGTGCGCCGCGTTGGAAGTAGACGTTGAACAGATAACTGGCCAAAAAGCCGACGAAGCAGGTGATTCCGGTCAGCGCCACGCCGACCATGATGGCGGCGGCGAAGCGAGGGACGACCAGGCGGCGGATTACCGAGACCCCCATGACCTCCATGGCGTCGGTTTCTTCGCGCATGGTCCGAGACCCGAGGTCCGCGGTGATGGCGGACCCGACGGCCGATGCCATCAGCACCGCGGCCACCAGCGAGGCGGCCTGACGGATCACGGCGAGCCCACTGGCGGCGCCCGCCAGCGAGGTCGCGCCGACCTGGTTGGCCAGCAGGGCGAACTGGATGGACAGCGTCACCCCGATGGGCAGCGCCACCAGGACCGTGGGCAGCACGGCGGTCGCCGCCATGAAGGCCCCCTGCCGCACGAACTCCGCCCACTGGAAGCGGCCGGTGAACAGGTCGACCATGCAGTACTCGACCGTGCGGACCGCGAGGATGTACTGCTCGCCCAGTGTGTTCAGCGAGGCGAGGGGGTGCCGCACCACATAGCCCGCGGACCACTCCTGGATGGTGGCCACACTGTCGGGCGCCCGATCCTCGGTGAGCGGGCGATCGTCCTGGGCGGTCATCGCCGGATGCGCCTCGGCGCGGTCACTCGCCGGTACGGCTGTTCATCGGTGAACCTTTGCTGTGCCCCCACGGGCGGCTATGTTAACCGCTATTCAGGCTATGCGAAAGATCTCACTTTGCACTTTGTGCAGATTTGGCGCTCAATTGCCCCGCCTGGTGCCGCTATGGCCCGTGGTCACTTCGCATCTTCGCCTGCCAGCGGGTCCTTGACGCGACGCCGACTTCGCGAGAAGATCCCGTTCCAGGCCACAGATGTTACTGGACATTTGTCGACTAAATGGTTGGTTAGAGCGGTCGCGAGTTATCGTGTTCTCGGGGAAGGCGCGGATGATTCTGGCGAGGTTGCGACAGGCGGGCGGAGGCATCGTGTGTGCCGGCCAGGCGCTGCTCGCGACCGCCGTCGTGCTTTCCGGCACCGCCTACGCCGATCCGGGTGAACCTCCCCCACCGCAGCCGGCGTTCACGCCCGCGCCCAGCGATTGGTCACCGAACTTCGACGTCTGGCCCTACAACACGTTCACCTCTCGGGTGACCCCCGAGATGATCGGCGGAATGTCCGACTCCTGCCAATGGTTCAAGTCCCAATTCGATCCGTTGATGGGCCAGATCAACGACTTCAATCGCCACCTCGGTGACCACCATGACGACTACACGACCGGCGGCATGCAGCGGAACGCCGATGCCGTTGTCGCCAACATCGATCGGTCGACGGCCTTTCTGGGCCCGCGGGTGAAGCCACTGATCATCACCAACGAACCCGACAACTTCGGCCCCTATTCGCCGTTATACGGCGGGGAATCCATGGTCCACTTGGCATTTCAGTTGTCCCGGATCAGCGACAGCATCAAGAGAAAGGATCCGTCGGGCGTCACCCACGCGAATATCGTCTCGGCCATCGGCTGGGCGAACGCGCTGCGTGACTCCGGCGCATGTAACTGATGAACCATCGCCCATCGCTACGAACAGTCGGCAACCCACGGACGTGGTTGGTGAGTCGCTTCCGCATCGCCGCAGAAGGCACAGAAGTTGCCGAAGACACGGAAGCGGCGGAGGCCGAGGACGACGACGTCAGCCGTCCACCGGCCGACGCCTCCCCGGACACGGACCCCGGTGAGGGCTCTGCCGACGGGGAAGACGATCAGCGTCCGAGCAAGCGAAAGGGCCGGCGCGTCAACGTCGCTCGTTGGGCGGCCGCTCTGATTCTGGCGGTCGTACTCGCCGGCGCCGGATACGAGGGCTGGTTGCTGTTCCAGCATCACCAGAAGGACGTGGCGGCGGCCCAAGCACTCACTGCGGCAAAGAAATACATCCTCGCGCTGACCAGCGTGGACACCAACGCGATCGACAAGAACTTCGCCGAAGTCCTCGACGGCTCGACCGGCGAGTTCAAGGACATGTACACGAAATCCAGCGCCCAGCTGCGCCAAACGCTCATCGACAACAAGGCGGCGGCGCACGGCAACGTCGTCGACGCGGCGGTCCAGTCGGCGACCGAGGACAAGGTGGACGTCGTGCTGTTCGTGGATCAGTCGGTGAGCAACGGTGCGGCGCCGGCACCTCAGCTGGACCGCAGCAGGGTAAAGATGACGATGGAAAAGGTGGACGGCCGATGGCTGGCCAGCAAGGTCGAACTGCCGTGAAGTGATGCGCCGGTGGCCTGTTCAGGCGCGCCAGGCTTGTTTGGCCACCCGATAGAAGTTGCCACCGAGGACCGCGTGGATGTCACGACCGTTCCATCCCCTTCCCCGCAGGTGCTCACCGAGTGTCACAAAGGTTTCCGGCGGCACCCACTGGATCGGGCCCCAGCGGGTGTAGCTGGCGTCGAACAGGTGGGGATTGCGGCGCAGCTCGTTGGCGAAATCGGCGGCGTCGAAACAGAAGTCGGTGCTGATACCGACGTGCTCGATGCCGACGAGGTCGACGGCGTATTCGAGGTGCCCTGTCATCGCTTCCAGCGTGGGCGTGTTGGGTCCGAGGAAGATGCCGACGCCGGTGATGCCGATGACACCGCCCGTCTGCGCGCAGGCCCTGGCCTGATCGTCGGTGATGTTGCGGGGATGGTCCCACAACGCGCGCATGCATGAGTGGCTGTAAATGACCGGGCCGGTCGATACCTCGCACATGTCGAGACCGGTGCGCGCACTGCAGTGAGACCCGTCGGGAACGATGCCGACCGTGTTCAGTTCCGCGACGATCGCACGGCCCCAGGCGGTGAGGCCGCCGTCGGTGCGGTCGAGGCAGCCGCTGCCCGCGCGGTTGGCGTTGTTATAGGTCGGCAACAGGGTGCGCACTCCCAGGTTCGCCAGCCTCCGCAGATTCTCCAGGTCGTCGTCAAGCGGGCGTGAATCTTCCAGGTCGAAGACGACCGCGATGCGCCCGGCTTGGGTCGCCGCGTCTACCTCACCGAGGGTGGCCGCCAATTCCAGGCCGGGGTGGTCGTCGATCGCGGCACGATAGTGATCCAGCAGCGCCACGGCGTCGCCGAAGCTGTGTGGTGAATATCCCGCGTTGACCGAAAGCACCGTGCCACCGGCGAATTGGTAACGATTCAACGGCCCGATGTCGGCGTCGGTGGCGAGCGGCAGGCACGTGTGCTGGTCCCACAACAGGGCGGTCATGGTGGTGAACTCTCCTGAGGCGAGCCGTTACCCTCGAGCGCGGAGTCGACGGCCCGATCGGCCAGTTCGGGCCAGGGCCTCGGTTCGCGCGGGGACACGGGCGGGTCGGCCAAGCGACGATGCCACCAGCCGACATCCCACCATCTTTGTCGCTTGAAGCCCCCGTCGCGAAAGACGCCGACCGGGGTGAAGCCCAAGGCTTCGTGCAGACCGACACTGGCAGCGTTGGGAAGCGTGATGCCGGCATAGGCATTGATGTGCCCCTGTGCGGCAAGCACATTCAGCAGCGCCGTGTAAATTCGGCGGCCATGTCCCCGGCCCTGAACGGATGTGTCGAGGTACACCGAAACATCGACGCACCAACGGTAGGCGTCCCGTGCCCGGTGTGGGCTTGCGTAGGCGTATCCCTTGGGGCCTCGACTGTCCGCGACGACCAGCCAGGGCAGCGTTGCCAGCGTGGTGGTCATCCTCGACCGCATCTCCTGAACGCTCGGGGCGACCGTCTCGAAGGACACGGCCGTGTCCCGCACATACGGCAGATAGATGTCCACGATGGCGCCCGCGTCCTCGGGCGTGGCCATTCTTAGCCTCACGACCACAGAAGGCTAGCCGCACGACGGCCGATGGTCGCGGCCTTCAGGAAAAGAACCTGGCCATAAGGGCTTCTGCGAACGGGCGATGCGTGGTGTTTTGCGAAGACGCGAGCAACCAGCGCCCGTCGGTCCGCACGGCGACACTGGTGTTCACCCGGGCATTGCGCCGGTTGCGTCGCCGCCTCACCACCGTCGCGTTCGCGTGAATCAGCGCCACGTCGGGTGTGAGAAACCGGAGCTGGGCGACGTCGATCCGTAGCCGGGTGCCCTTGAGGAGCTTGCGGAACAGCGGGGCGTACGACGCCGCAATCGCGTCGCGGCCCGTATGGTGGGCGCCCAGAAAGGTGACGTAGTCCGCATCCGCGGTGAAGACACTGGCGTAGGCGTCGGGATCGCCTGCCGCCCAACCCCTTACCTGCTGATCGATCAGCCCGCGGATCGCGTCTTCGTCGGCCCGCCGCTCACCGGTCGTCACAATGCCTCCCGCAATCGATGGTGTCGATGCTGCTGCGCCCGTCGGAATCGTTGCCGCAAGTTGGCTCGAAGGACGCGAAGCAACAACGTGGGGTCCTGCAGCCGCACCGGTGGGTCGACGAGGTGAGTGACCCGCAGCAGGCGTTCGGTGACCGCGGTGTCGTCGCCGGCGGCGTTCAGCATCGCCCCGACCAGACGGCCCCGCAGCCACCGTTGCAGGGAAGGCTTGCGGTTCGACGACCGGTTGCGGTCGTTGGCCTGATTCATCGCCCATGTCGGCCGGATGCCGCGTGCCGCCATGAGGAAGAAGCGCTGGGCCAAGTCGGCGTCGCCGCCGCGTAGGCAGTCACGCAGTGCCAGCGCTTGCTGCGCCGCCATTGTCATGCCTTGCCCGTACACCGGGTTAGGGCTGCAGAGCGCATCGCCGATGACGAGCAGTCCGCGGGGGAGTCTCGTCATGTGGTCGTAGCGCCGCCAAACCGCCGCGGGATTGCGGAAGGTGGCAATGTCCGCGAGCGGGTGCGCGCGGTG
This sequence comes from Mycobacterium sp. 5-140-3-2, assembly GCF_035666375.1. Classification (NCBI taxonomy): domain Bacteria; kingdom Bacillati; phylum Actinomycetota; class Actinomycetes; order Mycobacteriales; family Mycobacteriaceae; genus Mycobacterium; species Mycobacterium sp. 5-140-3-2. The sequence goes on along the minus strand of NZ_CP142025.1, from coordinate 98,204 downwards.
TAGCCCGTCCATGATTTCCGGGGGCAATGCACCCTCGGCCAGCGCAAGCATGGTGGCGAAATCGGGTGGCGCCCCGCCCGTGTCGATGGTGCGGGCGACCGCGAACATCCAGGTGTCGTTCTCGCAGGCCAGCAGCAGCCCGCCGGGCTTGCCACGGAGCCCGAGGTTGAACACGACCATCTGCTCGTTGATGCATCCGTTAGGGATGCTCAGCAGTTGGCTGGAATAGCCCAGCATGGCGGTGGAGCGCGTCTCGGGCGGGCGTCCGTAGCCCATCCCCTCTAAAAACGCCGGGGTGCGGGCGGACCGGCCCATCGCGTCGACGACCAGATCGGCGGCCAGGTCCCCCGGCGTGCCGTTGTCGTGCTGCACTATTCGCACGCCGGCAATGGCATTTGCCTCGGTGAGCGGCTCGATCACCTCATGGCCCTCGAGAAACCGCACGTTGGGCAGATTCGCGACGCGTCGATGCACATGGGACTCCACAAAAGGTCGCGTCGCCAGGCACAACGTCACCGCCGTGGGATCGGTCAACGTGCCCGCACGTTGGAGCTCGTAGCGGCCCGCCCGCACATAAAGCCGCGACAAGTCGCCGTCGTCGATGACAACCGCACCGGCGGCGCCCAGCTCGTCAATCAGCCCGGGAAACAGTTCGGCGAGCACCTGCGTGCCGCGGCTCAGGAAATTGTGGATGTGACGCCCTTGTGGCACACCCTTCCGGTGAATGGGAAGGCCGAGAGTCTTGTCACGCTCGATGACGCACACCGAGTCGTAGACATCCGAAAGTACCCGCGCGGCAAGCAGACCCGCGATCCCCGCACCTAGCACAACGGCGTGCTCACGCGAGGCGTTCACGGCACAGGCCTGTGAACAGAGGAGCCCACACGGTTTGTGGTGTGACCCATGCCGCAGCAGCATACCGCAAATCTAAGGTTATGGTAAGAATATTAAGGCGATGATAATACGGCTTCCGCCACGGCCGACCGGCGGGATCCGTGGAGATCGCAGTCCCTCCCGGACAACGGCACGCACCTCAACACGGTGAAAGTTGGATCTATGCACAGCTTTTGGGACATGGGTGGCCCTCCTGGCGTCCATTCCGATGATTCGCTGCCACCCACAGGGCCGCCGTGGATGCGCGAGCATGCTTTCGAAATTGTTCCGCTGCAGTTAAAGTGGGGCGTCGGCGCGGCTGACCTGCATCACGAATAGGGAGGGTCAAACTGTTCTCCCGTTCGCGCCAGCTACCCGTTACACCGGCGTGGTTCACTGCCGCACTCGATCAACAGCCCGAGCACGGCGAGGTCGATGTCGACGGCTGCCGTATCCACCTACGCATTTGGGGTGCCGCCGACCAGCCGCCGGTGGTGCTGATCCACGGCGGCGGAGCCCACTCCGGTTGGTGGGACCACATCGCGCCGTTCATTTCCCGTACCCACCGGGTGATTGCGCTGGATCTGTCCGGCCATGGCGACAGCGGGTCGCGCGCCAACTATGACCTGCGGATCTGGGCGAGCGAAGTGATGGCCGCCGCGTCCGCCGCGGGCCCCGCCGGGAGGCCGACCATCGTCGGCCACAGCATGGGCGGTTGGGTCGCATCCACAACGGCGATGCACCACAGCCGGCAGATCAACAGCATGTTGGTGATCGATTCGCCGCTGTGGGAGCGTGCGCCGGAGGAAGAACGCCTACGCCGGCACAAACACACCGAATATCGGACGAAAGACGAGATCCTGGCCCGGTTTACGGCCGTGCCGTCGCAGGAGTTGATCCTCCCCTATGTCCGCCGGCATATCGCGGCGGAGTCGGTACGCAAGTCCGACGGGGGCTGGGTTTGGAAATTCGATCCGGCGATTTACGGCGGTGAGTATCTCGATCCGACGCCCGCTGACGAGGAATCGCTGGAGAGCATGCTCGCCGCGATGCGCTGCCGCGTAGGGTATTTGCGTTGCGAGGCCGGATTGGTGCCGCCCGCCATGGCCGAACGGATTCGCTCCCTCCTGCAGCTGAGGGGCCCGTTTGTCGAGCTGGCCGAAGCCGGTCATCACCCGATGCTGGACCAGCCGCTTCCCCTGGTCGCGACGCTACGGACGCTGCTGGAATTCTGGTCGATCACCTAGGCCCGTGCGCGGCGGGCCAGCTTCGCGGGCTGGTCGATGATCAGGGCCTTGCCCTGCTGCCGGATCCAGCCGCGCTGGGTGAAATCCGATAGCGCCTTGTTGACCGTTTCGCGCGAGGAACCGACGAGTTGAGCGAGCTCCTTTTGCGTGAGGTGATGCTCGACGCGCACCGGTCCCCCGCTGTTGGTACCGAAACGCATTGCCAGATCGAGGATTTGCTTGGCGACCCGGGCGGGCACATCGGTGAAGATCAAGTCGCACAGCGTGTTGTTGGTGTGCCGGAGCCGACGCGCCAGCACCCGTAGCAGCTGCTCCGCGATTTCGGGGCGTTCGGCCATCCATGTTCGCAGGGCGTGGCGGTCCATCCTGACGGTCTCCACCTCGGTCAGCGTGATCACCGTCGAGGTTCGCGGGCCCGGATCGAACAGTGCGAGCTCGCCGAACACGTCGCCGGGGCCCAGCACCGCGAAGACGGTTTCACGGCCGTCGGCGGTCTGATGACGGATCTTCACCGAACCCGCCAAGATCACGAAGAGGTCGTCGCCCGCCTCGCCCTCGACGAAGACGGTGCGCCTGCGCGGGAAGGAGACGTGCTGCAGGTGGCGGGCCAACGCGGCGACCGCGTCGGGTGCAATTCCCTGGAAGATGCCGGCTCGCGCCAAAATGTCGTCCACGCCGCCCCTTTCAACGCGTTCCGCACGGCGTTTGCGCGCACTAGGCGCTACTCCGGGTTGGGGGCGTCTTGGCTCGCGTCCTCGACTTTACACGAGGGTTAAATTCCGTAACGCAGCAGGTCGGGCGGCTAGGCGGCCGGCGTCGTGGCGGTCGACGCGGTGGTGACTTCGGAGTAGACGTTGCCGCACGCATCGCAACGGACCTGATACTCGAGCTTGTCGTCGCGCTCTAGAAAGCTGTACTGCGCCCATGCCATGCATCGCGGGCACCGTGCGCGACCGTGTTCCACTGCCATTCACCAAACCCCTCATTCGCACAGATGCAGTGGAAGTACCCCGTGCAAAGCTGGTCTAATCACCGACTTGCGGGCCCTGCCCGCCGCCTAGTAATTCAGCCCGGAGAACATCACCCGGCCGGGATCATACTTTTGCCGCACCGCGCTCAGCCGAGACAGGTTCGGGCCGAAATAGCGCGCCGGCGACTGGCCGGCCTCGATGTAGTTCACGTAGCCGCCGACCGAATACTGTTGCACCGCTTGGTGTGCCGTGCCGAGCCAATTCGTCGCGGCCGCAGGATCGCCGGTTTCGACGTACCACTGCACCAGCGCCGACTGCCGGCGCCAGGGAAAGGCCGTCGCCCCCGGCGCCACGGTGGCAAGGGCGCCGTCGAGCGCGTGCATGATCGCCAACATGCGCCCGGCGCCGCGGGGAAAGGCGTTGACCGCCGCGGCGATCCCCTGCGCGACGCCCGCGTTGACGGTGGCGAAGACGTCGGATCCGCCGACGTAGCCGAGCGGTGACGGGTTGAGGTTCCCGACCGCCAGGTAGTTCACCAGGTCCATGTAGTTGAAGGTGTGGTTCTCGGTGCCGGAGGGCTGCATTCCGACCGCCTGGGTGATGGCCGCCGCCGTGCTGTTGCCGGATCCGGCCGGGGAGGTCGCCATGATTCGGCAATGCGTGCCCGTCGCGTCGACGGTGGCGTCGGCCAGCGCCCAGCTGTTTCGGTCCGCGGTGCGCAGCCAGTTCTGCCATCCGACGAGGACCTGGGCGAACGACTCCGGCGGGAAGTTGAGGTTGACGACGTCGACGTCCTTGGTGGGGAACGTCGCGAAGGTCAGCGAGGTCGTCACACCGAAGTTGCCGCCACCGCCGCCGCGCAGCGCCCAGAACAGGTCGGGGTTGCTGGCCGCGGATGCGGTGACCGCCTGGCCGTTGGGCAGCACGACCGACGCCGATGTCAGCTGGTCGCAGAGCAGACCCGCGTGCCGGGACTGGGCACCCAGGCCGCCGCCCAGCGCGTGCCCCGCGGCGCCGACCGATGGGCAGGTGCCCGTCGGGACGCCCCGGCCGGCCGCGGCAAGCGTCCGGTGCATCGTGTAGAGGCTGGTGGCCGGCGTCACCGTGACCTGCCCCGTGGCCGCGTCGTAGTTGGCGTCCCCGGGCAGTTGGCGCAGATCGAGCACCATGGTCCCGTTGGCGGTCGACGCTCCGATGTAGGAGTGCCCGCCACTGCGCGGAGCGACCTTGAGGTTGTGGGCGGCGGCGAACGCCATCGCCTTCTGCACGTCGGCCGCCGACGTGGGGGTGACGACGGCCGCCGGCGTGGACCCGTTGTAGTTGGTGTTGAAAACCTGTTTGGCACTGGCGAATTGGGGGCTGTCCGGGAGCAGCACCTTGCCGCCGAGCGCGGTGGAAAGGCCTTCCCACCCGGACGGCCTGGGATCGGCGAAAGCACGGGGTGAGCCGAGCACCGCCCCCGCGGCTAGCGCCCCGACGGCGCCCCGCAGAAACGTCTGCCGTGAGATCTCACGCGCCAACGTCGGGCTCCCGCGACTGCCTCATGTCCCGAATTGTCGGCCACGAGAACCGTGGCGGCGCATGACATGTCGACGGTTGACCGAAACGTGCCCCAACCGTTATCCGGCGCCCTTGCCGTTGTCGACGCGATAGACGGCGCCGTGGATGGCCGCGGCGGCGTCGCTGGCAAGGAAGGCGATCACGTTGGCGACGTCGAGCGGCTGCATCATGCCGCGTGGGGAGGCCGTGCGCATGATCAGGTCGTAGTTCGGATTGTCCGGGGCGCTGAACTGTTCGATTTGGGGTGTGAGCATCCCGCCCGGGCACACGGCGTTGACGCGCAGGCGATCCGCCGTGTATTCGACGGCCAGCGCGCGGGTAAGGCCAATCAGCCCATGCTTGGCGGCGCAGTAGCCGGCCGAGTACGCCTGGCCCTCGACACCGGCGATCGAGCTGACGTTGACGATGTTTCCGCCTCGCTCCAGCAGGTGGGGCAGCGCGGCCCGGCAGAGAAAGAAGGGGCCGTTCAGGTTGACGGCGACACCTGCTCCCAGTCGGCGTCGGACATCGACTCCGTGCGGCGCATCTGGTGTTTGCCGGCGACGTTGACGAGAATGTCTAAGCCGCCGAATTCGTTGACGCACTGCTCGACCGCGTCCCTGCAGGCCCGGGGCGAAGCGATGTCCACCGATGCGTGGCGGCCGCGTTCCACGTCGGCGAAGACGCCGGCCAGGCGTCCGGCGTCGCGACCGATGCCGAAAACCGTTGCGCCCTGCCGCGAGAACAGTTTGGCGGTTTCCGCGCCCAGTCCCGACGACGCGCCCGTCACCAATGCCACCTTGTCCTGCAGCGCAGCCATGCCAGCTCTCTTCCTTCGTCGCGGCGAGTTCGATGCGGCGTGCATGCTTCGGGCAGGCTAGTAGGACCGCATCCGCACGACGCTACCCCGCAGAAGGTCAAGTGGGGCAACCGGTCTCGATCTTCGCCCACTCGCGAACATCCGCTCGAGCTGCAGGCTCTGCCGAAGTCGGCGTGCCGTGACCACCGCGACCAGGTTGATCGCCAGCTTGCCCAGCGCGATCCTGCTGGTGCGCTTCTTCCAGCTCGGCCGCGTGGGACGCGCACGGCGGCCGACGTAGTAGCCGATGCACGTCGCTGTCGTGAGCGCGCAGATCGCCGCGATTACCGTCACGTGATGAGCGTCCTTCGTCACGGTCGCGGGAGGGTCACGCGCCGGCCACACTCCGGCCAACAAGTCTCAGGCCAGGTCGTGAGGCACGGAACCTGCCGATTCAAACAAGCTGGACCTCAACGCAATGCGATATCAGTCGATGTCGGCGCCGCCCGACATCGAGATCAGGACGCGGCGGTCACCACCGAGATGGGGATATTCGTCGTCGGGCAGGGGTACCGACAGTTGCTGTTCTGCCCAGTCGGCGGGGTCGGCCTCCACTGGCAAAAAGCTGTCCCGCGCACCGAAGTATCTGCGCGCACGGCTGTTGAGCATGGCTGGTTCGATCACGGTTACCCTCCTTCGCGACTGATGAATAACCCCGACTGTCAACATGTTTGGCTTTGTGAGGGTGGGCCGCCCGCCCCCGGACGAGTCGCCTGGCTATGGCAGTGGCCGAACCTCATCCGTGCAGGATCGAGGTAGTGCCCACGGAGTTGCCCGGGCGCGGCGGACTGGCCCATTCATCCTCGTTGTGATCTCATCACCTGCCTTTCTCCATCCTGGTGTTACCGGGCTTGGCCGACGGTCGCCGCGGAGGGCTGCGCTGCACGGCGCGCACATTGGGCGCGGGCGCGCGCCATGGCGGTGCGCATACCTCCCAGGACCGACCAGGTGACCGGGGCCCAAGCAGGGCGCACCCGGCCACTGGTGGCGCCGGTGGCCGACGAAGCAGGGTGACTGACGCCGCGCACAAGATGGCGTCGACCTCGGCAATCAGGACCGCCACCTCCGGATCATCGGCCAGCAAGAGCCCCGTCTGCCGGCCTGCTGATCCCTCGGCGTCGGTGCCGGGCGCCGCTGTCCCGGTGCCGCAGTGCGTCATCACCAACTCACGTTCTGTCAGCATGGCACCGGCCCATCAGGCGCTGATTGCGGTCTGCTGCCTATCCCCGCGGTTGACCGCGATCTTGCGTGGCTTGGCCTTCTCGGCCACAGGGATACGTAACCGCAGTACCCCGGCGTCGTAACACGCGTCGATATGTTCGGTGTCGAGATTGTCGCCGAGCACCAGTTGCCGACTGAACACCCCACGCGCCCGTTCGGTTGCCAGCATCTCCCGGCTTGGATCGACGTCGGGGCGCTCGGCGCGCACCGTCACCACATTGCGCTCGATGTCGAGGTCCAGCGACTGCTCATCGATTCCCGGCAGATCGAATTCGACCACGAACTGCTCGCCGTCGCGCCAGGCATCCATCGGCATCGCGGCAGGACGTGCCGCGGTGCCCGATAGCTGCTGAGTGAAGCGGTCGAGGTCACGAAACGGATCGCTACGAACCAACATGGTCGTCACCTCCAACACTCCCATCTGGTGTCTGTTCGCATCGGTTATCTATGCCTTGCGGCATAGTTTTTATATAGCTCGGGTCGGCGATCTTGGCAAGGGTCTGGCGAAGATTTTCGGGGCCAGTTGCCGAGAGATGTTGCCGGCCACCGCATGCAGCGGGAGATCGGGTTGACGTGACCGGGCGACGGCGCCCCCCTTCGGCGCAAGACCCCCGCGCCGCAATCGCAGAATCGCCCGGCACTGTACGCCTGTACAGCGTGCCACCGGTGTCACAATACAACGAACCGGCTGAACGAGGAGAACATGGCAGCATCCGCGCGGCGTGTGGGCGCCGAGACGTCCAAGACCCGGGACACCCTGCTCGACCATGTCGAGAAAATGATGCTCGACGAGGGATACGCGAGCGTGACCTACCGCGCCCTGGCCTCGGCCGCCGGGGTCACGCCCAGCCTGGTCCAGTACTACTTCCCGACACTCGACGACATTTTTCTCTCGGCGATCCGCCGCTATTCCGAACGCAGCCGACGGCTCCTCGACAAAGTGCTCGAATCGCGCCCCGATGATCCACTCCGCGCATTGTGGGAGTTCAGCCGTACCGAGGCATCGGGCGCGTTGATGACGGAATTCATGGCTCTGGGCAACCACCGCAAATCCATCCAGGCCGAGATCGCCGCGGTGACCCAGGCCAACCGCAAACGTCAGGTCGATGCGCTCGTCGCCAAATTCGGCAAGAGCGCACGCCCGGGTGGACACTTCTCGCTACCCGCCCTGCAACTGCTGATCTCCGGGCTGCCCAAGTTCCTCAACCTCGAAGAGGGCATCGGCGTCAAGACCGCCCACAAGGAAGTCACCAACGCCTTCGAGAAGTACCTGGACTCGATCGAACCGGCCCCAGCGCCGAAACGTAAGACCGCCCAACGGCGTTCACCGTAGCGTTCAGGGCGGACTTCTCCAGGGAAGCCGGATCGAATCAGGGCGCAGCCAACTGCATAGCGACACCGCGGTGCCGCTCGGCTAGCGCATCACATGGGCGCACTGGGTGTGCGGATGGACGTCAAACAGGTCGCGGTAGGAGGGTGGTTGCCGGCCGTCTTCATCGTGGATGCCGTACTTGACGGCCAGTTCCGCGCCGATGAGCGTCTGGCCGCTGAGTTCGATGCATTGGTGGTCGTTGTAGAGCGCCCAGATCACATGTCCGGTGAGCTCGGGTGTTTCGGCGCTGTCGAGGATGTGCCCGAATTTCTCGGGGTTGCTGGCGATGATGGCGCGGACGCGGTCGGTGAGCAGCGATCCCATCCAGATCGATACCGCCGTGATCCCAGTGTCTTTGAAGTCGACGGCCATGTCGGCGGCCATCTTGTCGACGGCGGCTTTCGGCACTCCGTAGGCGGGTCCGAAGGCATAGTGCACCGAGCCCGACGAGGAGGTGAAGGCCACCAGGCCGCGTCGCTGCGGGAGCATCAGGGGTGCGGCATAGACGGTGGCGACGTAGCTGCTGCGCACGCCGACATCCAGGGTGTCGATGACATTGAGCGGCTCTTCCCAGAACTTGGTGCGCCCCATCATTTCGTCGCGGATGAGGGCGGCGTTGTTCACCAGGATGTCGATGCGGCCCTGTTCCTGCTCGATCCGGGTGAACAGCGCCTTGACCTGTTCGTCGTCGCCGTGATCGACACGCACGGCGATGCCCTGTCCCCCTGCGGCGCTGACCATTTCGGCCGTCCGGTGGATCGTGCCGGGCAGGGCGGCGTCGCCGGCGTTCTCGCTGCGGCCGGTGACGTACACGGTGGCGCCGTGCTGTCCGAGGGCGTGGGCTATGCCGGCTCCGGCGCCGCGGCTGGCTCCGGTCACGACGGCCACGCACGGTGCGGACGACATGAGAGTTCTCCTGTCTGTCGGGTCAGCCGACGATCGCGGGCATGGAGTCCCAGCCCCGGACGGTCGAAGTGCGCGAACGACGCGCGTTGTCCATGTCGATGGTCCACTCGGGAAATCGCTTGAGCACCTCCTCGAGCGCGACGCGGCCCTCGAGGCGGGCCAGTGGTGAGCCGACGCAGAAGTGGGCGCCGCGACCGAAGGTGAGGTGTCCGCCAGGCTTACGGCGGATGTCGAACCGGTCGGGGTCCTCGAAGTGCCGTTCGTCGCGATTTGCCGAGGCGAGCATCAGCAGTATCGCGCTGCCGGCCGGCACCATCTGCTCCTGGAACGCGACATCCTCGGTCGCGACGTAGCGCGCGACGTGCGGCCCGGGCGGCTCGAAGCGCAGCAGTTCCTCGATCGCCGTCGGGATCAGGGAGTGGTCTTCGGCGAGTTCCTTGCGTTGGTCGGGGTGTTCGGCCAGGACCTTGCCCATCCACCCGAACAGCCGACCGGTGGTCTCGACGCCGGCGCCGGCGACGACGGCGAGGAAGATGACCAGCTCTTGCTTGGTCAACTTGCGCGTAGTTCCGGTTTCGTCGTCGAATTCGACGTTCAGCAGCTCGGTGATCAGGTCCTCGGACGGGTGCTTCTCGCGCCACTCGACGTATTCGCCGAACATCTCGCCGGTGAAGTAGTGCTCCTTGTCGACGTGCATAGGCTTGCCGGCTTCGTTGCGCAGCACCGCGTTGGCGTGGGCGCGCACCGCGGGCTGCTCGGAATCCGGGATGCCGGCGAGCATCCCGATCGTTTTCATCGGGAGTTCTGCCCCGAGGTCCTGGACGAAGTCGAAGCGTTCACCGCCAACCAGCGGATCGAGGCAGGCGGTGCAGAACGCGCGCACCTTGTCCTCGATGGCGCGCATCTTCTTCGGTGTGAATGCGCGCGACACGATGGCGCGGTGGATGGTGTGCACCGGGGGATCTTCATTGATGAAGACGCCTGCCGGGATCATCGGATCTGTGAGCACGACTTCGAGGATGTCGCCCTTGGCCGAGCTCAGGCGAGTGGTGTCCTTGAGCGCCGCGTCGACGTCGGCGTAGCGGCTGATGCCCCAGAAGTTGTGCCGCTCGTTGTAATAGAGCGGGGATTCGTCGCGAAGCCGGCGATACGTCGGGTAGGGGTCGAGGTCGATCTCGACATCCCAGGGATCGTAGTACAGGTCGTCCATCTGCTGCCTCCAAAGTTATTGCCGAGCGGCGCGATTCGTTTGGCATTCGGCCTAGATGACGGCACCGCCGTTGACGCCGATCACCTGGCCGGTGATGTAGCCCGCGGCGTCGGTGCACAGGTAGGAGCACAATCCGGCGACGTCCTCGGGCGAGCCCAGGTGGCCGGCGGGAATCGCCCGCGTCAGGTACTCGGTCGGCGGCAGCTTTTCCAGCCGCTGTTGTTCGCGCAGCATCGGGGTGTCGATCGCGAATGGCGGAATGGTGTTGGCGGTGACGCCTTTTCCGGCGTAGTCCCGCGCGACGGTCTTCGTCAACGCGATCACCCCGCCCTTGGTGGCCGAGTAATGGCCCTGACGTGGCGCGCCCTGTTGGCCGGCCGCCGACGAGATGGTGACGATGCGCCCCCATCCGGCGGGGACCATGTCCGCGAGGCCGGCCTGCAGGCTCAGGAAGGTGCCGGTCAGGTTCACCGCGAGGAACCGATTCCACTCTGCCAGGGTGATCTGGTCGAACCGCGTGAACCCGCCGATGGCCGCGCTGGTCACCAGGATCTCGACGGGGCCGAACTGTGCTCGCACCGTGTCGAACGCGGCGTGAACCGACGCTTCCTCCGATACGTCGACACCGGCCGCGACGGCTTTGCCTCCCGCCTCGTGGATTTCGGCGACGACCTGGGTGGCTGCCTCCTCGTTCAGATCAAGGACGGCCACCCGGTGCCCGTCGGCAGCGAGCATCGTGCAGATCGACCGACCCAAGCCCGATCCGCCGCCGGTCACCACCGCCACTCGGCTCATCTCAGACACGCTCCTTGCCGCACCGACATTGGGTGGGTGCTGTACGAATGTACAGCGATACGTACGCCGTAGACAAGGCGGCCGCATTTCGCTGATGTTGTACAGTCGTATTGCGTCTGTTGCCGGTCGCGACGATGGGAAGTGGTGTTGTGGACGACAGGTTCTCGATGCAGGGGCGGGTTGCCGTCATCACCGGCGGCGGCACTGGGATCGGCCGGGCTTCGGCACTGGTCCTGGCCGAATACGGCGCCGACGTCGTGCTCGCCGGACGGCGGGAGGAGCCGCTGAAGGCCACGGCCGCCGAGATCGAGGTACTGGGACGGCGGGCACTGGCCGTGCCGACCGACGTGACCGATGCCGCGGCGTGCCAGTCCCTCGTCGATACGACGCTGGCCGAATTTGGCCACCTGGATGTGCTTTTGAACAATGCCGGTGGCGGTGAGACCAAATCCCTGATGAAGTGGACCGACGACGAGTGGCATCGGGTGCTGGACCTGAACCTGTCCAGTGCGTGGTATCTGTCGCGCGCGGCCGCCAAGCCGATGATCGCCGCGGGCAAGGGCGCCATCGTCAACATCTCGTCCGGCGCCGGCCTGTTGGCCATGCCCCAGGCGCCGGTGTATGCCGCCGCGAAGGCCGGGCTGAACAACCTCACCGGCTCGATGGCCGCGGCCTGGACCCGCAAGGGCGTGCGGGTCAACTGCATCGCCTGCGGCGCCATCCGCACGCCCGGCCTAGAAGCCGACGCAGAGCGTCAGGGCTTCGACGTCAACGTGATCGGACAGACCAACGCCTCGGGTCGCGTTGCCGAGCCGGATGAGATTGGTTACGGGGTACTGTTTTTCGCCTCTGATGCGTCCAGTTACTGCTCGGGTCAGACGCTGTACATGCACGGCGGGCCCGGCCCCGCAGGTGTCTGAGACACAGGCGAGACGCGAGGTCTGCTGGGGTTGTAACCACAGATCGGATTCCAACCGAGGCGATCTACCTCGTCGCTGAGGTTCACCACCGTTCGGCGGGGACGTCTTCGATCGTCAGCGGACGGGCGTAGGAGGGATCGGTGCGGTCCCACTTGCCCTTGATGAAGCCCTTGACGGCGCCCGATGCCATCACCGAGGAATCGCCGCTCATCATCCACTCGAGGGTGCAGCGGCGCAGCGCGATCTTCCAGACCCCGTCGCGGCGCTCGAGGCGATCGAGGTAACGGCCGCCCATCAGCGACACGATCTTGCCGCCCTTGGCCCGCATCGCCCCGATGACATAGCTCTCCGCATGGGCTTCGTCGCCATTGATCTCACAGGTCTGGGTGGTGATGTTGTGCAGGTGGTCCTCGAAGACCATGCTGTGCGCGTTGTTGGCCCAATCCCCGTATTCGGGGCCGAGTTTCACGGTCGGGCCGTGTTCGTCCACGCCGTCCTCGAAATAGACGCTGCCCATCAGTTCCGTGTCGTGGCGGTCATGCCCACGGGACTGGTTCATCACGCAGTCGAGGATGGCGGTGCGATCCTCGAGGTACTGCACCCGCTGCTGCAGTTGCTTGAGCTCGTCGCCGTTGGTCATGACGGTCCTTCCGCTGAAGTAATGGCTTCGCTGTACATCTGTATAGCACACCGTGGGGTCGACCTCATCAAGGCGGGCGTGTTCGTTCAGGACGGCTGGCCTCGTTGTGATCAACCTGCGAGAGGCCGCGTGTTCGACTACGCACGCCGGGACACGGACTACGCACTTTCAAGGGCGCGAAGGACTGCCTGGACACGCGAAGCTCATGCCGTGCGACCCGGACCGGCATGAATTTTCCACCATTCCTCGCCGGCCCGTTCGGGTCCGCCCTTCAACTATCGAGGAGACGAAGATGAGCCTGGCGCACGCCTCAGACGCCCGGATGGCCCCGGCGGACGAGTTGGTGCCGTCGCGCTACGCGGTGCGGGTCGGCGAGATTGACGTGCTGGTGATCAGCGATGGGGTGCTACCGATAACCACCTCGACGTTGGCCACCAACGCCGCCCCCGCCGAGCTGGCAGGCTGGCTGGGCGATAACTTCCTGCCGCCTGAGGTGGTCGACTGGCCGCTGAACGTGGTCGTGGTGCGTAGTGGTGACCGGACCATCCTGGTCGACGCCGGGCTGGGGCTGGAGTTCCCGGACTTCCCGCGGGCGGGGCAAACGGCGAAGCGACTGGAGGCCGCGGGTGTCGATCTGGCATCCGTGACCGACGTGGTGCTCACCCACCTGCACATGGATCACGTGGGCGGGCTGCTCACCGAAGGGCTGAAGGACCGGTTGCGTCCGGACCTGCGGATCCACGTGGCGGCCGCAGAAGCCGATTTCTGGGAGGCACCCGACTTCTCCCACACCACCATGCCGGAGCCGATACCGGACGTGCTTCGCTCGGTCGCCTCGCGATTCCTGGACGAGTACCGCGACCGGCTCCGGACGTTCGAGACGGACTACGAGGTGGCGGCGGGCGTGTTCGTCACCCGCACCGGTGGTCACACCCCCGGGCACAGTGTGGTCCGCCTGGCTTCGGGCGGCGACCGGCTGACATTCGCGGGTGACGCCGTGTTTCAGGTCGGATTCGAAAACCCCGAGTGGCACAACGGATTCGAGCACGACCCCGAGGAGGCGGCCCGCGTTCGGGTGCGTCTCCTGCGGGAGTTGGCCTCGACAGGCGAGTCGCTGGTGGCCACCCACTTGCCGTTCCCGTCAGTGTGCCGGGTCGTGGTCGCCGGCAACGTCTTTCGGTGCGTACCGACCGTCTGGGATTACTGACCGCTCCCGGGTGGTCGCGCCATTGTCGCTGCCGGACTAGGCTATCGCGGTAGCGTCGGCCGACACACGAAGGAGGCGCTCGCATTGACCGACATCATCAACGACGCTTTCTCCCGCCGGGTGTTCATGCGGGGCGCCGCGTTATCGGTGCCCGTCGTGGGCGCCGCGCTCGTCGTACCCGCCGCGTTGGCCGAGCCTTCGGAGTGCAGCGATCCATCCGGCATGGTCGGCAACTGCGCGGTGCAGCTACCCCAGGAATTCACCTCGACGAGTTTCAGCACAACGGCCATCGCCGGAGGTACGAACTACTCGATTCTGTTCAGCACCAAGATCCCGAGAGGCCCGCTCGTACCTTCGGGCGCCACCGGTTACCGCATCCGCAGCGGCAGTGTGTCGGGCACGAAGCAGGACGGAACCCCGTTCCGCCTGACACCAGGGATCGGCGAGGTGGGACCACGGGTCCTCGGAGCACGTTCGGCGTCATCCCTCGGCTTCGCGCTGGATGTGCCGTGGAATGCCGACCAGCTCGTGCGTTCGTTCCTGTACGCCTACGAAGTCGAGTTCTTGACCGGGCTGACTGGAATTCAGACCTGCCCGTACACGACCACCATGACGCTCGCGGACAATGGGATGACCCTCGGCGGTGTCGGCTCGGTGACGTTTTCCCAGCCGAGGCTTACCGATTGCGGCGAGGCACCACCGCCTCCAGAGTGAACCAGTCGCACAGCTTCCGTCGCTATCCCGCTGCTCGGGTTTCGGAATCAGGGATGGTCCTACCCTTGACGAACTTCCACCGCTCAACCAGTGCGTCGCCGAAAACATCGTTCTGCCAATAGAATTCGATGGACATTAGTACTTCGAGTATGATATGACCCGGCTGTTCGCGATTGAGGCCAGGATTGGGGCCGGCACCTATGGGGTGCAATTGGTCGGCGCGCCCCACCGCGGCATGGGCCGCAAATACGTCGCGCAGCTTCTCGACCGAGCCGCGGGGCCCGCGGCACCGGCCGTAAACGATCTGTGGGCCGACAAGGGTAATCCCTTGCCGGCCCACAGATTACGTAAAGATCAGACCGCGGTCACTCCGGTGGCCTGGGGGCCCTTGGCGCCCTGTCCTACCTCGAACTGAACCCGCTGATTCTCCTCCAGTGAGCGGTAGCCACCGCCCTGGATCTCGGAGTAGTGGACGAAGACGTCCGCACTGCCGTCATCGGGGGCGATGAAGCCGAAGCCCTTTTCGCCGTTGAACCATTTCACGGTTCCTTGCGTCATATCTCTTGTACTTCTTTCGTTTACTTTCGCGAATGCAGAACACATTCACCCTTCAGCCTACCCCACAATTGGAGTCCCTGAATCCGTCTTCTACGGCGGCGCCGCGCCGGGGGCACCCACCGGACGAGATTTACGCGTCGATCATCACCGTAGGTTGCCAACCTGCGTGGCGGTGGACGACTCCTTTACGCGCCGCTCGACGCGATGCCAATCGACCGGCTACGGCGTGAAGGCCATGCGATCACGGCTCCGTTGCGCACACAGCTCGCCACCCCGTCAACGCCCCCCGGGTCGGTTGGCGTGGTTGACGCGACGGTGTTAGCGTAGCCACCGTCGCTGACTCGGAACCCGAGTTTCGCTTCGGTTGGCAGCCATCTTCTCGCGTCAACCGGGCTGTCCGGCGTCTGACTGAACGCAACGAAAGCTGGGGGAACGCACGCGGTGTTTCGAGTGTTGAGACGGTTCTGGATCCCGCTGCTGCTGGTGGTGGTCGTGGCACTAGGCGCGTACGCGATCACCCGCATCCGGGAGTCCACCGGGCATCACGGCCCGAATCTGGCGGAGGGATCCGGAATTACCGCGAACTTCAATCCGAAGCACATCCGGTACGAGGTCACCGGGGCGGGTGGGACCGCGAATCTCAACTACCTCGATGAGAACGGACAACCCCATCTCATCGAAAACGCCCCGCTGCCCTGGTCTTTCACGATCGTGACGACGCTGCCGTCGATGTCGGCCAACATCCTGGCCCAGGGCGATCGGGGCACCCACGATCTTCGGTGTCAGGTGACCGTCGACGGTCAGGTGCGTGACAGCAGGACGAGCACCGACGCCATCAAACCGTTCATCTACTGCTTGGTGAAATCCGTATGAGCAACTTGCACACGAAGCCGCACCGCCCGTTCGTTGGTCGGATGGTCCGGATCTTCTCGGTACCGATCATCGTGTTCTGGGTGCTCGTCGCGGTGGGCCTGGGCATCTTGACCCCGTCGCTCGATGACGTCGCGGCGACGCGTTCAGTGCCTATCAGCCCCACCAATTCGGATTCGTATCGGGCGATGCTGCACATCGGCAAGGTGTTTCAGCAGTACGATTCCGACTCCACAGCGATGGTCGTGCTGGAGGGCAAGGACAAGCTCGGCGACGCGGCGCACAAGTTCTACGACAAGATCGTCGCCAAGCTGGAAGCCGATCATCAGCACGTGCAGAACGTCCAGGACTTCTGGAGTGATCCGCTGACCGCGGCGGGCTCTCAGAGCGTGGACGGCAAATCCGCCTACGTGCAGATCTTCCTCAATGGCCCCCAGGGCACGACGCCCAGCCACGAGTCGGTGGCAGCCGTGCGTGACATCGTTGCGTCGGTACCAGCGCCTCCGGGTATCAAGGCCCATGTCGCCGGTAATACCGTGCTCAATGCCGACACCAGCGTGGCAGGGCACCAAAGCATGGCGATCATGGAGCTGGTGTCGGTCGGCGTCATCATTGTGATGCTTCTGATCGTCTACCGCTCCGTCGTGACGATGCTGGTTTCCATGGTCATCATCGGCCTGGAACTATTTGCCGCACAGGGCATTACGGCCACGGCGGGCAACCTGAACATCATCGGCTTGACGCCGTACGCGGTGAGCATGGTGACCATGCTGGCCTTGGCCGCCGGGACAGATTACGTAATCTTCCTACTCGGGCGATATCACGAGGAGAGATCGAAAGGCCTCGATTCCGAAGAGGCGTTCTATGTCGCCTACAGCGGTGTCTCGCATGTCATCCTGGGTTCCGGGCTGACCATCGTCGGTGCCTGCTTGTGCCTCACCATGACCACGCTGCCCTACTTCCAGACCATGGGTCTGCCCTGCGCGATCGCAGTTGGGGTGATCATCGCCGCAGCCCTGACGCTGGCGCCGGCGATCCTGACGGTGGCATCGAAGTTCGGTCTGCTCGACCCCAAGCACAACGTGGTCTCCTCGCCGGGTTGGCGCAAGGTCGGCACCTCCGTGGTTCGCTGGCCCATCCCGATCGTCCTGGTGACCTGCGTGATCGCCGTCGTGGGTTTCGTCGCCCTGATGACGTATGTGCCGCAGTACAACGACCAGAAGTTCACCCCCGCCGATATGCCCGCCAACCAGGCCATGGGCGTCGCGGACCGGCATTTCTCCCAGGCCCGCATGAACCCCGAACTGTTGATGCTCGAGGCCGATCACGATCTGCGTACCCCCGCGGACATGCTCGTGATCGAAAAGGTCGCCAAGAATGTCTTTCGCATGCGGGGCATCGATCGGGTGCAGACCATCACCCGCCCGCTGGGCGCACCGATCGAGCACAGCTCGATCCCCTTCCTGCTTGGTGCGCAAAACGCCGGCACCCTGCAGGCCGCGAAGTTCAACAACGACAACTCGGCGCAGATGCTCGAACAGGCCGACGAGATGAGCCGGACCATCGCCAACATGCAACGCATGTACACCATCACCAAGGAGATGACCGAAACCACGCACAGCATGGTTGGCAGGACGCACGAGATGGTGGACACCACCAACGAATTGCGGCAAAGCCTCGCCGATTTCGAGGATTTCTTCAGACCCATTCGCAGCTACTTCTACTGGGAAAAGCACTGCTACGACATCCCGATCTGCTTTTCACTGCGGTCAGTCTTCGACACCCTGGACGGAATCGACGCCCTCGCCGACCAAATACAAGGCCTCACCACCGATTTGGATCGGTTGGATCATTTGCTGCCGCAGATGTTGCCGGTGCTGCAGAACACCATCACCTCGATGACAAAGATGCGCGACTTCATGATCGCGACCCATAGCACCCAGGCCGGCACCCAGGCCCAGCAGCAGGAGCTGGCCAAAGGCGCGACGGAGATCGGCCTGTACTTCGACCAGGCCAAGAATGACGACTTGTTCTATCTGCCACCGGACGTGTTCGACAATCCCGACTTCAAACGTGGCATGAAGATGTTCATGTCACCCGACGGCAAGGCAGTCCGGATGATCATCACCCACCAGGGCGACCCGGCCTCGGTGGAGGGTATCGACCATGTGCGGGGCCTCAAAGGTGTTGTCGCAGATGCCCTCAAGGGCACCCCGCTGAGTAATGCCAAGGTCTCACTCGCCGGCACGGCATCGCTGTATGCCGACATGCAGGACGGCGTCGTCACCGACCTCATGATTGCGATCATCGCGGCGATGATCCTGATTTTTGCGATCATGCTGCTGATCACGCGCAGTGTGGTGGCCGCCCTGGTGATCGTCTGCACCGTCGCCGCATCCTTGGGTACCGCGTGTGGTTTGTCGGTGCTGCTCTGGCAGGACATCCTGGGGCTGGGCGTGCAGTGGATCGTGATCCCGTTGTCGATGGTGATCCTGCTGGCAGTGGGTTCGGACTACAATCTGCTCGTGGTCTCGCGCTTCAGGGAAGAGCTACACGCCGGGCTCAACACGGGCATCATCCGTGGCATCGGGGCGACCGGACGCGTCGTCACCGCGGCCGGCCTGGTATTCGCCTTCACCATGATGGCGATGATCGTGTCCGACCTGCGCGTGGTCGGTCAGCTCGGCATGACCATCGGCATCGGCCTGGTGGTCGATACGTTGATCGTGCGGGCGTTCATGACCCCCTCGATTGCCGCCGCGCTGGGCCGCTGGTTCTGGTGGCCGCTCAACACCTTTGAGATCACCAGGCATGGCCGTGGCGGACCCGAGCCAACTCCGGTCGACGACGACAACACTGCGCCCCTTGCGACAGCGAGGGCGTGAGAGCCGTGACCGAGTCTGGCAAGCTGGCGGCGGGGTTGGTCGCCGCGGCGGAATGCTTGTCAGACACGGAATCAAAACTGCGCCAACGTACCCAAGGCCGGCTCGATCGATCCCGCGATCCCGCGATCCTCGACGCCGCGCTGGCCGCATTAGCCGAAAACGGTTACAACGACACCAATATGAACGATATCGCCGCGCGAGCGGGTGTTGGTAAAGCGGCGATATACCGCCGCTGGGCGTCGAAGGCCGCGTTGATGACCGATGCGCTTGTGTATTGGCGGCCCGACCTCATCGACGACGATGCCCCGGACACCGGCAGCCTTGCCGGTGACTTCGACGCGGTGGTTGAACGTGTGGCGCGCGCCGATGACGACCTGATCTCCAGCGATCTGGTGCTGCGAGTGGCAATGGAGGCGATGCACGATCAGCAGCTCGCATCGGCCCTCGACGAGTTGATGCTGCTCAAGGGCAGGCGCGTGGTGACGGCCATCCTCCGACAGGCCGCCGCCCGCGGCGAGGTCGCACCCGACGGGGACTGGACCCTTATCGCCGACACCTTGACGGGAATGGGGCTGATGCGGGTCATCAGCGGTCAAACCGTCGACGCGAAGTTCGTCCGCAGAGTCATCGACACGCTCATCCTGCCTGCCGTCTGCGCGGCGAGCACCAAGGATGGTGGCGGGAGCGCAAAGTAGCGCCTGTTCGACCAACGACGACGTCGGACGTCACCGCGCCATGTTGGCGAAGCGCGAGAGGTGCAACTGGTGCGCAACGGTCACCGTCTTGGTCGGGCCGTTACGGTGTTTGGCGAGAATGAAATCCGCCTCTCCCCCGCGCGGATCGTCCCTTTCGAATGCGTCCGGCCGGTTCAACAGAATCACCATGTCCGCATCCTGCTCCAGCGATCCCGACTCACGAAGGTCAGACAGCATCGGCTTCTTGTCGGTGCGCTGCTCGGGACCGCGATTGAGCTGGCTGATTGCGACCACGGGAACCTCGAGCTCCTTGGCCAAAAGCTTGAGCTGACGGGAGAATTCGGACACCTCGAGCTGTCGCGACTCCACCTTCTTGCCCGACGACATCAGCTGCAGGTAGTCGACCACCACCAGGCGCAGGTCGGCCTTCTGCCGCAACCGGCGCGCCTTGGCGCGGATCTCCATCATCGTCAGGTTCGGCGAATCGTCGATATAAAGTGGTGCCTCGCTGATTTCGCTCATCCGCCGCGCCAGCCGCGTCCAGTCTTCGTCGCTCATCCGGCCCGAACGCATGTCGGCGAGTTTGATTTTCGCCTCCGCCGACAGCAACCGCATGACGATCTCGGACTTGCTCATCTCCAGCGAGAAGATGACGCTGGCCATGCGGTGTTTGATCGAACACGACCGCAGGAAATCCAGGCCGAGGGTGGAGTTATGAGTAGGGACCATCGCCCTGCTCGCCAGATACAGGTGACTGTCGTTGTCCACTTCGACACAACGCACGGCAACCGTATCGACCGGGCGGACGTCCACAATGAAGCGTGATCCAGAACGCGTAGTGCCGGCTACAGCGCGGCGCTCTTTGTGCGCTAGGGCCTTTCGCTCCAACGCGAACACTTTGTCTTCCGTCGAAAAAGTCAGGGTGTAAGCGATGCTGGACGCTTCATTGCGCCCCCGGACGCGCTTGGTCGAGGTTTGGCAGCGATAGCCGAGGCTGACGATAAGCTCGGCGACATCGCACACGAGCCGCTGGTTGGTGACCGAAAACTGCACGGCACCACCCGCTGTCACCGTTCCATCGGTGTCGAGCAAGCCGGCGAGTAGCGCGCGCCGCTGCGTCTCGGATCCCCGCAGGTATTCGGTCGGGATGTGTTTGTTCCCGAGCACGCCGATTGTGCGCAGGCGCGCCTGCAAGGTACCCACAGTCGAGTGACATTTCTGGCACAACCGCAGCCCCGCGGATGGCCCCCCGCAGCGAACGCAGGTGGGGCCCGGCACCGGGGCGGAGACAAACCGTGCCCGGCCACCGCACGATCGTCCACAAGTCCGTACCTGACTAGGTTGTGGAATGAACGACTTGCCGCATACCACGCACTGGCGCGGAGCCTGTTCGGCGCTAGCCGGGAGTCGCAAGTGGTACCGATACCGAGCGGATTCCGACGGAACCGCCACAATGCCGTCCGCTTCGATCCGCATGATGATCTCAGGATCGGCCGCGGTGATCTGGGCTGCGGCACTGGTGCCATCCCCGAGCCAGGCGCCGAGAGTGTAAGGGGGCACCAAGAACTCGCGATCCGGCAGGTCAAGTGCGCGCGCATTGACCACGCTGTGGTTCAGTCGCCGGTCCAGAGTGGGGCAACGCAAGGTTCCGGCGATCTCGGCCGTCGTTCGCACCGCCGCGAAGGTGCGCTGATTCTTGTACCGGTTGTAGCCCGCGGCGGCCGCCCGCGCGGACTTCCGGGACGCACGTGTCTCGGTCAGCCACTGATGCGCGGCGTCGGCGACGATCACCGTCCCGTCGGAGAATTCCACTTCGTAGCATGGCCGTCCCAGCAGCACCTCGGTGGCGGCGACCACCCGCGTCGGCTTCCCATCGGCGCCGAGCAGCTCATCGCCGACCGCGACATCGCCCATCGTCGTCCACCCGGTCGGCGTGGGCAGCGGCGTATCCAACGCCAGGGCCTTCCCGACTCCAGGCCTGGCCGCCACAATGATCATCTGCCCGGCGTGCAGACCGTTGGTCACCTCGTCGAGTTCGGTGAAACCCGTCGGCACCCCGCGCGCCACGCCGCCGTTCGACGCGATGGCGTCGATCTCGTCCATCGTCGGCTGCAGCAGATCCTCGAGCGGAACGAAATCCTCCGTCGTCCGCCGGTCGGCCACCTCGTAGATCTCGGCCTGCGCGCGGTCGACCACCTCGGCCACATCGGCACCCTCGGCGCCCGCGTAGCCGTACTGCACCACACGGGTTCCGGCCTCGACCAGGCGCCGCAGTAGCGCCTTCTCGGCGACGATGGTCGCGTAGTAGCCCGCGTTGGCCGCGGTGGGCACCGTCGAGATCAGCGTGTGCAGATACGGCGCGCCGCCGATCCGGCGCAGCAGGTTGCGACGGTCCAATTCCGCGGCGACCGTGACGGCGTCGGCCGGCTCACCGCGCCCGTACAGGTCCAGGATCGCGTCGTAGACGTTCTGGTGCGCGGGGCGGTAGAAGTCGCCGGGCCGCAGCCGCTCGAGCACGTCGGCGATGGCGTCCTTGCTCAGCAGCATGCCGCCGAGCACGGCCTGCTCCGCCGCCATGTCCTGCGGTGGCTGACGCCCGAAGTCCTCGCTGGGCGACGACGCATCCATGCCCGACGTCAGATCATCGACGACCGCCATGGATTCCCTTCTCCCGCGCTCCACTCATCCGAACATACATTCGATAACCGACATTGAGGGTAGGTCAAGGTCCTGACACCTTCGCCTCAGAGCGCCCACACGCTCGGCGCCGGGACGACGTTAGACGTTGCTGGCTACTAGGTAAAAGGGGTGCTGTTCATGAAGCTGTGCATCGTGTGTGCATATACATCGACACCTGTGTTGAGCGGGGTGTGGAGAACCTGTGGATTAAAGCAAAGGGCCAGGACATAGGTGCAGATACCGGCCATACAACGCCATGAAAACCATGTGGACAAGAATCTCTACGGCGTGTCGGGCCGGGTTACGGTCCCGGGCGTGTTGGCTTTCCGCCATATTTTCCCAGCGTTACGGGCCGGTAACGCGGACCGTTCGGATGCGGCCCAGAAATCGTTCGCTAGGGAGCACGTCCGCGACCACCCGTGGCAAACAACGGCCGCAAGCCCGCAGCGCAAAAAGCCCGGCGGCGGCCGATCAAGGCCACCGCCGGGAATGAGCAAATGTCGGGTGCTTAGCTCTGCGCGACCACTTCGAGCGCGACCTCGACGTCGACCTCGGGGTGCAGGTGCACCGCCACCGGGTGAGTACCGAGGGCTTTGATGTGCGACTTCGGCAGCCGGACGATCCGTTTGTCCAGGTTGGGACCGCCGGCCTTCTTGATCGCGGCGACGACGTCGCCGGCGGTCACCGAGCCGAACAGCTTCCCGGAATCCGCCGCGGTCTTCACTGGCAGCGAGACCGGTCCCAGCGCCTCGATCGCCGTCTTGAGTTCGTTGGCGTGGCCGAGGTCGCGCACCGCCTTGGTTTCGCGGGCCCGGCGGATGTCGTCGGCCTGCTTCTGCGCGCCGCGCGAGGCCACGATCGCCAGTCCGCGCGGGAGCAGGTAGTTGCGGCCGTAGCCATCCTTGACCTCGACAGTGTCGCCGACGGTACCAAGGTGGTCGACGTCAGCCGTCAGAATCAGCTTCATCGTTCGTAACTTTCAGTTGGCCTTCGACGCCTACCGCGCCGAGGAGGTGAAGGGCAGCAGCGCCACTTCGCGGGCATTCTTCACCGCGATGGCGATGTCGCGTTGGTGCTGCACACAGTTGCCGGTGACGCGACGCGCACGGATCTTGCCGCGCTCACTGATGTAGGTGCGCAGCAGCGCGGTGTCCTTGTAGTCGATCGCTTGATCCTTCTTGGCGCAGAAGACACACTTCCGCGCCTTGACCGGCTTTTCCGGAGCCGGGCGCCGCTTGTTGGACTTGGCCATGTCTGTCTTTCTTTCCCTTTTCTACTGCTGAAGTTCTTAGAAGGGCGGTTCGTCGTCGCCGCCGCCGAACGAGCCCGATGCCGGCGCGCTGCCCCACGGGTCGTCGGCCGGTGCGCTGGTCGCGGGCGCCGCCTGCTGGCGGGATCCACCGCCGCCACCACCGCCGAAGCCGCCGCCGCCACCGCCACTGCGCGAGGCCTTGTTGACCTTGGCCGTGGCATAGCGCAGCGAGGGGCCGATCTCGTCGACCTCGACCTCGACGACGGTGCGCTTCTCACCTTCGCGGGTCTCGAACGAACGCTGCTTGAGCCGGCCCGTGACGATCACACGGGAGCCGCGGGTGAGGCTTTCGGCGACGTTCTCGGCGGCTTCCCGCCAGATGTTGCATCGCAGGAACAGCGCCTCGCCGTCCTTCCACTCCCCGCTCTGGCGGTCATAGATCCGAGGCGTCGACGCCACCGTGAAATTCGCGACGGCGGCACCCGACGGAGTGAACCGCAGTTCTGGGTCTGCGGTCAGGTTTCCGACGACGGTGATAGTGGTGTCACCAGCCACAGTTTCCTCCTCGTTCCACGCTGTTGCTCGCCGCTCCGGTAGTGGATGTCATGAGCGTGTCCTCGCTGAGCCTACGCAGGTGCGCCCCGCCGTGGGTCCACGGCGCGGCCACGATTGTTAGTGCTTGTCGGTGCGCATCACCTTGGTGCGCAGTACCGACTCGTTGAGGCTCAGCTGGCGGTCGAGCTCGGACACCGTCGCGGGCTCGGCTTTCAGGTCGACGACGACGTAGATGCCTTCGGCGTGCTTGGCGATCTCGTAGGCCAGCCGGCGCCGGCCCCAGATGTCGACCTTGTCGACGGATCCGCCATCCTTGCGGACGACGTTCAGGAACGTCTCCAAGGACGGGGCAACGGTGCGCTCGTCGAGCGTGGGGTCAAGAATGACCATGATTTCGTATGGACGCATGGAAACCTCACCACCTCCTCTGGTCTCAAGCGGCCACGGTCGATCCGTGGCAGGAGGGTCGCCTGCGTCGGCAACCGCCCCAGGCTACCGGATACAGGGCTGACCAGAAAATCCGCGCGACGGCGCAACCCCGCTACCGCCGGGCGGCCATGTATTCCTTGACCCTGGCCAGCGTCGCCGGATCGGCCTTGGCGAGCGCACCGGAATCGAAGGGCGGCTGCGGGTCGTATTCGATGAGCAGCTGGGCGGCCTGCGCGGCCTGGCGGTCGACGAGCAACTCCACCAGCCGCAACGCCATGTCGATGCCGCTGGACACCCCGGCCGCGGTGATGATCCGCTGCGGCAGGTGCTCGACGACCCGCTCGGGCACGTAGCGCGCGCCCAAATTGTTGAGCAGGTCGGCGGCGCCCCAGTGGGTGGTGGCGGTCAACCCCTCGAGCAGTCCGGCCGCAGCCAACAGCAATGAGCCGGTGCAGACCGAGGTGGTGAACCTGGTGTTCGGATGCACCGCCCGCAGCCAGTCCCGGATGGCCTCGTCGTGGATCAGTTGGCGGGTACCGATGCCGCCGGGAAACACCACCACTTCCGGGGCGCTCACCTCATCGAAAGTGGCGTCGCAGGTGACGCCGAGCATTCCGTTGTCGGTCCGCACCTCACCGCGGCGGTGCCCGACGAATGCGACCTCGATCGACGGAATGCGTTGCAGCACCTCGTAGGGCCCCACCGCGTCCAGAGCGGTGAAGCGCGGAAAGATCGGGATGGCGACCTGGGTCATGTCATGGCGCCAGTGCCGGTTGTTCGTCGGCGTCCTCGGGCACGGGGGCGCTCGCGCGGCGTGAGCCCATCGGCCGCAGCCAGTCCGGCAGCCAGCCCGGCGGGGCGTCGGGTGCGCGGTCGAACGGCCCGCCCGCCGGGTCGTCCACCCGTCCGCCCCAGCGCACCAAATCCTCGTCGGGCCGGTAGATCTGGCGGATCACCAGCGCGCACAACGCGATGACCGCGACGTCACGCAACAGCACCGTGGTGGTGAAGAACTGCTCGGGCAGCGAACGATTGGGATTGCCGTACAGGTAATACATCCGCGGCACCCACACCAGCGCGTCGATGGTCATCCACGCCAGCAGCACCCGTCGATGCGGCAGAGCCAGCACCGCCAGCGGCACCAGCCACAGCGAGAACTGCGGACTCCACACCTTGTTGGTCAGCAGGAAAGCAGCCACCACCAAGAACACGACCTGCGCCACCCGCGGTCGCCGCGTAGCGGTCAGGATTATGAATGCGATTGCCGCACAACACGTCACGAACAACACCGCGACGACCGTGTTCAACACCGTCGGCGGTTGCCAGAAACCCAGCTTGGGATCGAAACCCCGCCAGCCGGTGAACGACTTCACGACGTTGTACAACGAGTCCATGTCGTCGCCGCGTCGCGTATTGAGCCGGAAGAACTCCGACCATCCGCGCGGAAAGAACACCAGCACGGGCAGGTTCACCAGCAGCCAGGTCACCACGGCCGCCGCCGCGGTGCGGCCCCACGCCCGCAGCCGCCCGGTCCGGATTCCCAGCAGCAGCATGGGACCCAGGAACAGCAACGGGTACAGCTTTGCCGCCGCCCCCAACCCGATCAGCACACCGGCCAGCATCGGCCTGCGCCGCGCCCAGGCCAGCAATCCGGCCATCGCGAAACCCGTTGCCAGCGCGTCGAAGTTGGTGAAGATCTGAAAGATCAGCACCGGCGATGCCGCCACCAGGGCCGCATCCCAGACCCGCCGCCCGGCCAGGCCCGCGGACGCCCAGACGGTGGCCAGCCAGGCCAGCGCGAGTCCGAACGCCGAGACGTTGAAGAACATCACGACCTCGGCGACCACCGGAAGCGGGGCCAGCTTGCTCAGCGCCGTGTAGGTCTTGGCCAGCGCCATCGACACGTACTGGTACATCCCCGTCAGCACGGGATACTCCATGTACCGCACCGCGGGCCGGCCGTCGTAGCGGATCTGCTGGGCGCCGGTGGAGTCGGTCTCGATCCAGCTCGACTTGTACGGAAATTTGCCCTGGCTCAACAACTCCGCGCCGTAGAGCGGCACCGTGTCGGAATAGCACAGCTCGTAGTAGGCGCGCTGGTTGTCCCAATTGGCCACGCGCTGATCGCCGGTGCCGGTGCCGGTGCTTTGCAGGCAGGCCGCCTTGGTCGACCAGCCGAGCGCCAAAAAGACCAACCCGATCAGGAACATCACCCGCAGCGGCGTCATCAACCGAGCGCGGCCAATCAGCGCGTGCCGGCCGACGGGACCCCCGACGACGTCGGCGAGCGCGGCGCCCAGAAAGTCGGTGCGGCTCGGGCAGTCTCGGTTGTCGGCGCTGCGTAGGTCCGCGGCCAATGGCCGCGGTGAAATGGTGGCTCCGTGTTCCGCGTCCCCGGTCACGGCGGCGGGGGCGGCGCTTGGGGCCCACCCGGCGGGACACCGCCGCCCGGCTCCGGAGCGCCCGGCGGGCCGCCGCCGGGCGGCGGTGGCGCGAGCGTGATCGTGGTGGGCGGGCCGACCGGGATGGTGATGCCCGGCGCCACTTCGATGGTGGGCTGAATGACGGTTTCGGCCGGCGGCTTCGGCGGGGGCGGCGGCGCCGGCACGCCCGCGTAGCCGCCGATCTCGGTCGGCTTGGGGAAGGATTCGTTGGAGGTGCCCTTGAGCGCGCCGTCCATGGTGGCCTTCCAGATATCCGATGGCAGCCCCGACCCGTAAACCGGTGCGCCCGAGGCCGTTACGAGCGGTTCGTCGCCTTTGGCGGTGCCCAGCCACACGGCCGTCGACAGCGACGGCGTGTAGCCGACCATCCAGGCGTCCTTGTCCGAGTTGGTGTCACCCAGCTGCGTGGTGCCGGTCTTGGCCGCCGATGGCCTGCCGCCGGCGAGGGCGTGGCCGCGCGAGTAGCTGGCGATCGGTGCCATGGCGGCGGTGACGTTGTCGGCGACGGCCTTGGGGATGCGCTGCTCGCCGTTGTCCTCGGACTTGCTCGCATCGAACAACACCTGGCCGTCGGAATTGACCACCTTCTGCACGAAATGCGGCCGATGATAGACGCCGGAGGCGGCCAGCGTGGCATACGCCGAGGCCATGTCGATCACCCGGGTTTGATACTGGCCCAGCACGATTCCGTTGTTCGGTGGTCCACCCTTGCCGTCCTCGGACAGGGTGTGGGGGACGCCGGGGAAGCTGGTCGCGACGCCGGCCCGGTGCGCGGCGTCGGCCACGGCCTGCGGTCCGCCCTTGAGCTTGAGCATCAGCCGGTAATACGAGGTGTTCAACGATTGCTTGAGCGCCTGGGCGATGTTGCACGTCCCGCAGCTTTCGCCCTCGACGTTCGTGATCTTGATGCCGTCGACGGTCAACGGCGAACTGTCCACCTGATAACCCAGGCCGATCCCCTGCTCGAGCGCGGCGATCAGGCAGAACACCTTGAACGAGGAACCGGTCTGCAACCCGGCCTGAGCGAAGTCGAAGCCGTTGGCGTCGCTGCCGCCGTAGTAGGCGCGGATGGAGCCGTCGTGCGGATCGACCGACACCACCGCCGTGCGCATGTCGGGGTCTTGGCCGTCGAGGTATTTCGACACGGCCTTCTCGGCGGCCTGCTGGGCCTTGGGGTCGATGGTGGTGGTGACCTGAAGCCCCTGGGTGTTCAGCGTCCGTTCGTCGATGTTGAACAGATCCATCAGTTCTCGGGTCACCTGGCGCTCGATGAGCCCGTTGGGCCCGGTCGTCTGGTTCTGTGCGCGCGCCTGATCGGGCGGCACGGTCTGCGGGAACACCTGCGCGGCACGGTCGTTCGACGACAGCGCCTTGGTCTCCACCATGCCGTCGAGCACCCAGTTCCACCGCGCCAGGGCGCCCTTGGGGTCGACGGCCGGGTCCAGGGTGGAGGGCCGCCGAATGAGGGCCGCCAGCAGTGCCCCCTCCGATACGGTGAGCTGCTCGACCGGCTTGTCGAAGTAGGCCTTCGATGCCGCGGAGATGCCGTACGCGCCGCGCCCGAAGTAGATGATGTTCAGATAGGACTGCAGCACTTCGTCTTTGGACCACTCCCCCGACATCTTGGTGGCGATGACCAATTCCTTGGCCTTGCGCATCAGGCCGCTGATGCCGTGCTGCGCCGACCCGACGAGGGCGTTCTTCACGTATTGCTGGGTGATCGTCGATCCACCCTGCAGGTCCCCGCTGCCGAAGAGGTTGTTGTTCACCGCCCGCGCGAAGCCGCTGAAGTCGAAGCCGGGGTTGGAATAGAAGTTGCGGTCTTCGGCGGCGATCACCGCCTGGCGGACGTGCACGGGCACTTGGTTGAGGTTGACGTCGACTCGATTGCCTTCCGGCGGAATGATTTTGGCGATCTCCGAGCCGTCGCTGGCCAGGATGGTCGACACCTGGTTGGTGCGAAGGTCCCCCGGCTTGGGAATGTCGACGATGAAGTACGCCATCGCGAAGGTGACGATCGGTAACAGCACCAGCACGGCCGCACACAGGTAGGCGGCGCGGCGCACCCACAGCCAGTTGATCTGCTGGGTCCAGGCCCAGTCGCGCCACGGTCCGGCCGCCCGCCTGCCGGGTCCGCCGGATCCGCCGGGCCGGCCAGGCCGCGGCGGAGGTCCGCCGGGTGGGCGACCTCCGGAGCCGGCGCGCTGCTGCCGGCCCGACGCCGGCCCGCGGCTGTCCAAGGCGGCCTTGACCTCGTCGATCGCGTCACGGCGCAACGGCGTCGACGGTGGGCCCGCCAAGGCGGCTTTGACTTCGTCGATCGGGTCGGAGCGCCGCGGCGCCTGGTCGTCTCTGACCGCCGGCAGGATCGTGGTCAGGCGATCGTCGGGCGGCCCCTGCCGGCGGCGGTTGGACGGTCGCGGCGCATTGCGCTGTCCGGGATCCTGCGGACGGTCGTCGTTGTCGCGGTTGCCCACCCGCTCGGCCCCTGGCCCACGTTGGTCACCGGACGACTGGCTGTGCCGTCCTTCGTCATTCGAGCTCATTCAGTGGCCGTGCGGGCGCCGTTGCGCGCCGCCCGCGAGCGCCCGCTGCCCCTGGGAGGAGATGCCGGGCGCGCGGCGCCGAGCACGTATGACTTGACGAGGTGGTTCCAGCTGCACGTGCGGCACACCTCCACCACGTGGACCGCGAACTCCTCGAAGCGGGTGGCCAGCATCACCAACTCCTCGGCGGTCCGCGCCGAGCCCGAGACCGGGCCCAGGTGTTCGCCGAACACCCACGAGACCAGGGTCAGCTGCTCCTTGCGGCAGATCGGGCACATGACCTGGCTCGTTTTCCCGTGAAACTTGGCGGCGCGCAGCAGATACGGGTTCGCGTCACACACCTCGGACACGCCCGTCCGGCCCGAATACACCTGGGCCAGCAGTGAGCGCCGCCGAAGCGCGTAATCCACCACTTGTCGCTGCAGTCGCACGCCCACCAGAGTACGACGCCATCCCGACCAGTGATACGCAACCAAAACTGTGGCGGGCCTGCCGCGCTGCTCGGTGTCGGTTTCTGCGCCCAACGCGAGCCGGACTTCTACGATCATCCCGTGGCGAAATGGCTCGGGACACCGCTGGCCGGCGGGTTGACGGCGTCCACCCGCGCCAGGGACAGCGACCGTCAGGACACCTGCACGATCCTCGACAACGCGCTGAGCGACGGCGAGGTCTCCGCCGAGGAGCATCGGGAAAGGGTCAGCGCGGCCACCAAGGCGGTGACACTGGGCGACCTGCAGGCTCTGGTGCGCGATCTGCAATCCAACACCGGGCGGGAACTGCCCGCCCTCGACTCGCGGCCCCGGCGGCCGCGGCTGGGCGGGTGGGGCATACCGGCCGCCGCCTTCGTCGTCTCGGTCCTGCTGGGCATGGGCATCGGATGGGGCCTCTACGGCAACACCCGCTCGCCGCTGGACTTCACCACGGACCCAGGAGCGAAGCCCGACGGCGTCGCCGCCGTGGTCCTGACGCCGCCGACGCAACTGCACTCGGTGGGCGGGCTCACGGGATTGCTCGAGCAGATGCGCAAACGGTTCGGCGACACCATGGGCTACCGGCTGGTGATCTACCCGACGTATGCGGCGTTGGACCGCCCGGATCCCTCCGACGACCGGCGAATCCTTGCTTACACCTACCGGGGCGGATGGGGCGATCCGACCAGCTCGGCCAAGAGTTCCTCGGACGGTCCGGCGCCGGTCGACCTGAGCAAATTCGACGTCAACGCGGCGGTGGGCATCATGCGCGGCGCCCCGCAGACCCTGCGCATGAAGCCGTCCGACGTGAAATCGACGTACCTGATCGTCGAGCCGGCAAAAGACCCGACCACACCCGGGGCGCTGACGCTGTCGCTCTATGTCTCCAGTGACTACGGCGGCGGCTACATCGCATTCGGCGGTGACGGCACCGTCAAACAGATGAGTTTGCCCACGTAACGCCCCGTCCCCCCGGCGTAACTCGACCCCCCGGTGGGCTGTGACGAACTGCAAACCAACACCGAGTGGTGTTGTGGCTAATATATCGGGACGATACGATTGCGCGAGGCGTCGGACCGTCGTAACTAGCCATGCAAACCGTCTTGTGAGGGGGTGAATCGATGCTGGAGCTTGCCATCCTGGGTCTCCTCATCGAGTCGCCCATGCACGGCTACGAGTTGCGCAAACGGTTGACCGGTTTACTCGGCGCGTTCCGGGCGTTTTCGTACGGTTCGCTCTACCCGGCCCTGCGTCGCATGCAGGCCGAAGGGTTGATCGCCGAGGACGCCGCGCCGGCCGGGACGCCTGTCCGGCGGGCCCGGCGCGTTTACCAGTTGACCGACGAGGGCCGTCGGCGTTTCGGTGAGCTGGTGGCCGACACCGGTCCGCACAACTACACCGACGACGGCTTCGGGGTACACCTGGCCTTCTTCAACCGGACTCCGGCAGAGGCGCGGATGCGCATTCTGGAAGGCCGCCGCCGTCAGGTCGAGGAACGGCGGGAGGGTCTGCGTGAAGCCGTGGCGCGGGCCAGTAGCTCGTTCGACCGCTACACCCGCCAGCTTCATCAATTGGGGCTCGAGTCCAGTGAGCGCGAAGTCAAGTGGCTCAACGAGCTCATTGCTGCGGAGCGGGCTATGCCCGGCCTCTCCGAGCAAACATAATCCCCCGCACGAACCCAGCATCCAGTCAGAGGTCAGAGGTTAGGAGAACGCCCATATGAGTGAGCAGAACGCGCCGCTTGCGTCGACGGAGGTACGAGTCGCCATTGTCGGCGTCGGTAACTGCGCGTCTTCGCTGGTTCAGGGCGTGCAGTACTACTACGACGCCGACGAGAACAGCACCGTGCCCGGCTTGATGCACGTGAAGTTCGGCCAGTACCACGTGCGCGACGTGAAGTTCGTCGCCGCGTTCGACGTGGACGCCAAGAAGGTCGGGTTCGACCTGTCCGAGGCCATCTTCGCCTCGGAGAACAACACCATCAAGATCGCCGACGTGCCGCCCACCAACGTGACGGTGCAGCGCGGCCCGACGCTCGACGGCATCGGCAAGTACTACGCCGACACCATCGAGGTGTCCGATGCCGACCCCGTCGACGTGGTCAAGGCGCTGCGCGAGGCCAACGTCGACGTGCTGGTGTCCTACCTGCCGGTGGGCTCGGAGGAGGCCGACAAGTTCTACGCCCAGTGCGCCATCGACGCCGGCGTGGCATTCGTCAACGCGCTGCCGGTGTTCATCGCGTCGGACCCGGTGTGGGCCAAGAAGTTCGCCGACGCGGGTGTGCCGATCGTGGGCGACGACATCAAGAGCCAGGTCGGCGCGACCATCACCCACCGCGTGATGGCCAAGCTGTTCGAGGACCGCGGCGTGCAGCTGGACCGCACCATGCAGCTCAACGTCGGCGGCAACATGGACTTCCTCAACATGCTCGAGCGCGAGCGGCTGGAGTCCAAGAAGATCTCCAAGACGCAGGCCGTGACCTCCAACCTGCAGCGCGAGTTCAAGACCAAAGACGTGCACATCGGCCCGTCCGATCACGTCGGCTGGCTCGACGACCGCAAGTGGGCCTACGTCCGGCTCGAGGGCCGGGCCTTCGGTGACGTGCCGCTGAACCTGGAGTACAAGCTCGAGGTCTGGGACTCGCCGAACTCCGCCGGCGTCATCATCGACGCGGTGCGCGCCGCCAAGATCGCCAAGGACCGCGGCATCGGCGGCCCGGTGATCCCGGCGTCGGCCTACCTGATGAAGAGCCCGCCGCAGCAGCTGCCCGACGACATCGCGCGCACCCAGCTCGAAGAGTTCATCTCGGGCTAACGCTCCTTCCTTGCTCCGCGAACGTCGAGTTGTTGCGGCGACACGCCGTGCAGGCGGCCAACAACTCGACGTTCGGCCGGGGGTGAGGGCGTACCTCGGCGGGGGTTGAGGGCGCACTTCGGCCGGGGTTGAGGGCGTACCTCGGCCGGGGTTGAGGGCGCAATAGCCGATTCATCGACACAACGCTGTGCGGGTGCTTAGCATCATCTCTCGATGACCGTTCAACCCGCGGCGTTCCTCCGCACAACGCTGCCCCTCGACCTGTCGCGGCTCGGCGAACTCGACAGCGGCCGCTACCACTCGATTTGGCTGCCCGACCATATGGTCAGCTTCTGGCCCGACTCGATCTGGACTCCCGAGTTCACCGACCTGGCTACCGCGTCCCCATCGCCGCACCGTCACCTCGACGGGCTCGCGGTCGCGGCCGCGGCGGCCGTGCTGACCGAGCGGGTGCCGATCGTCAGCGCCGTGGTCGACACCGTGCGCCGCCATCCCGTGATGCTCGCGCAGACGGCGCTGACCATCGATCACCTCGCCAAGGGGCGCTTCATCCTCGGCCTGGGCAGTGGCGAGAGCGAAAACACGCTGCCCTACGGTTTCGACTTCTCCCGTCCGGTCAGCCGATTCGAGGAGGCTTTGACGGTGATCCGGCTGCTCTGGCGCAGCGACGGCCCGGTCGATTTCGACGGCCAGTTCTACTCGCTGCACCACGCCCGACTGGACACCGAACCCTACGAAGGCCGGCCTCCGCAGATCTGGATCGGCGCCAGCGGCCCGCGGATGCTCGACATCGCCGGCAGGCACGCCGACGGGTGGTGGCCGGCGGGCGCCTGGACTCCCGGGCACTACGCCGAGATGCTCACCGCGGTGAGGACATCCGCGGAACGCGCCGGCCGCGACCCGATGGCGATCACACCGTCGTTCATCCAGGTGTGCCTGATCGGCGAGGACGACGCGGCCCTCGCCGAGATCCTGCAGGCTCCCCTGGTCAAGGCGTTTCTGCTGCAGGTGTCCGCGAAGACGTTGCGCGACTTCGGTTTCGAACACCCCATGGGCGACGGTTGGCGTGGCTTTCAGGACATCGACCCCGCGGTGCTCACCCGGGACCGCATCGCCGAGTTCCTGGGCAAGGTGCGGCCCGAGATGGTGCTGTCCGTCGTGCCCCACGGGACACCGAAAGAGGTCGCCAGAATCGTCAAGACCTATGTGGACGCCGGCCTGCGCGTACCCAAGATCCTCGACTACGGCGCCATGGCCGGGCTGGCCTACGCGCAGACCTCGGCGGCGAACGTCCGCGCCGCCGAGGACGAACTCATGCGGCTCTGCGGAGACCCGTCGTGACAACGCTTTTGGACGCCGCGGAGTTGCTCGCCGCCGCCGAGGCCGAAACCGGACTGCACGACTACGGCGACCCGACATTGCCGGAGCGCTTCGCCGTCGCCGTCGACCATCTCAACGGCCTCGGCCTGGACGCCGACGGCAGATTCGAAGCCGCGCAGGTATGTCGATGGCTGCTGACCTCGCGGCTCGAACTCATCGAAGACCGCAACCGCTACCCGATCGCCGAGGAAGTGATCGATTCGCCGATGTTCGTCACGGGCGAACCACGCTCGGGGACAACGCTGATGCACGCCCTGATGTCGGTCGACCCGGGCGCTCGGGCGCTACGGTTCTGGGAGGTGATGTATCCGTCCCCGCCGCCGGGACTCGCGGGACCCGACGACGAGCGCCGGGCACGCGCCGACGCCGACTGGCGCGAGATCAACGCGAAGATGCCCAAATGGCTGCGCAGCCATCCCTACAACGACATGCTGGGCGACGGCCTGCCCGAGGACGAACGCACCTGGGCGTTCGACTTCCGCGTCATGACACCCACCGCGTGGTGGCGGGTGCCCATGCAGTCACTGGTCGGGGGCCTGGCCACCGACCCGGACGCACAGTACCGGCTACACAAGGCCATGCTGCAACAGCTCCAATACCGCAGGCCGCGAAAGTATTGGGTGCTGAAGGGCTTTCACGGATTCCGGCTCAAGGAGCTGTTCGACACCTATCCCGACGCGCGGATGGTCTGGTTGCACCGCGACCCCGTGCAGGTCGCCGCCTCACGCACCATGATGATGGCCGACATCGCCGAAGGCATGGTCGGCACCGTCGACCTGCACGCCTTGGCCAAGATGCATCTGGAGTTGACGCGCGCCGGCGTCGCCAACACCATGAGCAACCCGCTGGTCGATGATCCCCGCATCCTGCACCTCCGCTACGCCGACTTCATCACCGATCACGTTGGCGCCGTGCGGCGTTACTACACGTTCTGCGGTCGCGAACTGACCGCCGAGGCGGAGGCGGCGATGCGCGCGTACCTGGCCGACAATCGCGGCGACCGCTACGGCAAGTTCCACTACTCCACGCAACTGCTCACAGACATCGGAGAAGACCTCGACGCCCTGCACGCCGAATTCAAGCCCTTCCGCGACCGGTTCGGCGTCGCGATCGAAAAACGGGGCTGACATGACGGGCGCACACCAACGGCTGTCCGTCCACAACGTCACCTTCTACGGCGCTTCGCTGGCCGAGCTGCACGAGCACTGGGCGACGCTCGGCGTATCCCGGTTGAGCATCCTGGACGGCCAGCTGCTCGACCCGGAGTTGTCAAAACTGTTTCGGCACAACGACTATACCGTGGAGGCGGTGTACCACCTCTTCGCCGAGGGCTGCCTGACCTCCGACGCCCACGCCGCCCGGGATGCGCTGTCCGCCGTCATCGACGCGGCGGCCGAGGTGGGCGCGCACACGGTCTACATGCTCACCGGCGGACGCGGAGACCTGACCTGGAACCAGGGCGCCGAGCGCTTCTGCGAGATGGTCGCGCCGTGCGCCGCGCGCGCGAAGGCCACCGGAGTGGCGCTGGCGATCGAGAACGCGTCCAGCCTGTACGCCGACATCCACGTCGCCCACACCCTGCGAGACACCGTCGCCCTGGCGGAGATGTGCGACCTACAGGTGTGCATCGACGTGTTCCACTGCTGGGCCGAAGGCGATTTCGATGCCCAGGTGCAACGGGCGCTACCGCGCACGGCGCTCATCCAGCTGAGCGACTACGTGCTCGGCGACCGGGCGCTGCCGAACCGTGCGGTCCCCGGCGACGGCGCCATCCCCATCGAAACGTTCGTGGCCCGGGTGCTCGCCGGCGGTTACAACCACGGCTTCGACCTGGAGCTTATCGGGCCCCGCATCGACCGCGAGGGCAGGCTCGAATCGTCCCGGCGCGCATGCGATGTCGTCGGCGCGATGCTGGCCAGGCTGGGGGCGTGAGCATGGCCTTCGGTGACGGTCCGGACGACGCGGCCCTCCAGGAAGCCTGGACCGAATTCTGCGAGCGGCTGCGGCGCGCCGGCGAGCGCGTCTTCAAGGACCCCAACCCCACGTCGGGCAGTCATCGCGTCGACGCCTACCGGTTCCTCACCCAAAACCTCGGCCAGGCCTTCGACCTGGCCCTCGAAACTCGCGACACCGGCTACCCCGCGCTGCACACCTTCAGCGGCCCCACCCGCAAGCTCGGCGGTGACTGCGCCGACTTCACCTATCAACAGGCCTGGATCGACGGGCACTCGACCTACCGGCTCACCGGCACCCGCGGCACCGCGCGATTCTTCAACGTCACCGTGCAGGGCCGACGCACCCCCGGACCCGGCGTGCTGCACGAACCCTTCGGCGACACACCGGAAGCCAACCTGCTCGGCCATCAGCTCCGCACCGGCGAAGACGGGGCGTTCGAGCTCTACATCGGCGGTCCGGAGCGCGGGCCGAACTGGCTGCCCACCACGTCCGGCTCACGAAAGCTGTTCATCCGCCAGGGGTTTGACCGCTGGGACGAGCTCCCCGCGCAGCTACGCATCGAGCGCGTCGACATGGCCGGCCCCAAACCGCTGCCCACGCCCGCCGACATGGTCGAGGCGATGCGGTGGGCCGGCGATTTCGTCACCGGCCTGATGTCGGATTGGCCCGAGTTCCCGTTCCAATACGGCGGCGTCGACGCCGACCACCCGAACAGGTTTAACGGCGCCGGCGCGACCGACGCCGACACCAAGCGCGGCCGAGCCGCCACCAACATGTATTGGGAGCTGGCCGCCGACGAGGCGCTGATCGTCGAATTCGACGCCCACGACGGGTTGTGGATGTTCACCAACATGGGCGTCTTCTTCAACAGCATGGACTACCTGTACCGCCCGGTGAGCTACACGCCGAGCCGCACCAAGATCGACCGCGACGGACGCATCCGGCTGGTGATGGCTCACCGTGATCCCGGCGTGCACAACTGGCTCGACACCCAGGGCTTCGAACGCGGCAACCTGACCTATCGGCACATGCTCGAGGGCAAACCCGCCGCGCTGGACACCCGGGTGGTCAAGTATGACGCGCTGCGCGGCGCGCTCCCCGAAGGAACCGCCATGGTGAGCGCCGGAGAACGCGCCGCCCAGATGTGGGAACGCTTCCGCGGCATTCGCCGCCGCTATGTCCTCTAGAGCGGTCTAGGGTCAATGATCGTGACCGACGTATCTGAGGACGAGCTGGCGGAGCTACCTGAATTCGCGCTGTTGCATGAAAACGCCGAGCAGGCCGGGGTGTCCGGCCCGCTGCCCGACGTCGAACGCGTCGAATCGGGCAACGGTGAGGGCAAGATCAGCGCGCTGCGCTGGGGCGGCGCCGCGCCGCGCATCGTGTTCATCCACGGCGGCGGACAGAACGCGCACACCTGGGACACGGTCATCGTCGGCCTCGGTGAGCCCGCGCTGGCGGTCGACCTTCCCGGCCATGGCCACTCCGCCTGGCGCGAGGACGGCGACTATTCGCCGCGGCTCAACGCCGACACCTTGCTGCCGCTCCTGCGCCAGCACGCACCGTCGGCCGACCTCGTCGTCGGCATGTCGCTCGGCGGGCTGACCGCGATCCGGCTGGGCGCGGTGGCACCCGAGCTGGTCAAGGAACTCGTGCTGATCGACGTCACCCC
Organism: Mycobacterium sp. 5-140-3-2; assembly: GCF_035666375.1. Taxonomy (NCBI): domain Bacteria; kingdom Bacillati; phylum Actinomycetota; class Actinomycetes; order Mycobacteriales; family Mycobacteriaceae; genus Mycobacterium; species Mycobacterium sp. 5-140-3-2. The sequence goes on along the minus strand of NZ_CP142025.1, from coordinate 60,525 downwards.
CTCGGCGCTGCAACGCCATTCCGAGATGACCAAGGAGCAGCAGGGCACGGTCGCGCTGATGCACGGCGAACGGGAGTTCCCCAGCTTCCAGGCCATGCTGGACCTGACGATCGCCGCCGCGCCGCACCGCGAGGTGAAGGCGCTGCGCCGCGGGGTGTTCCACAACTCCCGCAAGCTCGACAACGGTAGCTGGACGTGGCGCTACGACGCCATCCGCACCTTCCCCGACTGCTCCGGCCTGTGGGACGACGTCGACGCGTTGTCCGCACCCGTGACGCTCGTGTGCGGTGGCAGTTCGGGCTTCGTCAGCGACGACGACGCGGCCGAACTCGCCCGTCGCGCAAGGCATTTCCGCGCCGCCCACGTGGTCGAGAACTCGGGGCACTCCGTGCAGAGCGACCAACCCCTCGCGCTGATCGACCTGCTGCGCGGGGTGCTCGACGCACCCTGAGCCGTCATGACCGACCACGACCGCAGCGCCAGGGCCTCCGGGCGGCCGCGTGACACCTCGATCGACGAGCGCGTGCTGTCGGTGACCCGTGACCTGCTGGTCGAGGTCGGGTGGGACGGGTTGAGCATGCGCCTCGTCGCGGCGCGGACCGGCGTCGGGCGATCCAGCCTGAACCGTCGCTGGTCGTCCAAGGCGGAACTGGTGCTGCACGCCATCCTCGGTGAAACCCCTGATCTGGCACCGTTTTCCGGTACCGATCTGACCGGCTGGATCGACTGGGTGGTGCGCGGAAGTCACGAGCTGTTCGCCAGGCCCGACGTGCGGGCCGCGGTCCCGGGTCTGCTGCTGGCCCTCGGCGAAAACGACGACTTACGCCGGGACCTGTGGGCAAGGTTCAGCGGGCCGGCCGTGCAGCTTTTCGCCGACGACGTGCAGGCGACGACGCCCGCCAAGCGCCGCCGAGCCGACGTCGACGCCCGGGCAACCCTGGCGATGGCGGCAGGGGCCGCGCTGTTCGTCACGACGGTCGCCGTCGAGGACGACTCCGAGACCCTACGAAACCGGATCGCGCAGCTGTTGATCACGGCCGTCGCCACGTCCCACCCGCAGTGACTCGACGATCGCGGCTTTCGGGGATCGCCACGCGATTCCGAGGTCGCCCAGGGTCTTGCTGTCGTCGGTGGGGGTGGCGGCGGTCAGCAGCAGCGCCGCTTCGTAACTGAGGCCGTCGCCGAGCGCGATGTATCGGCCGGCGACGTCGGCCAGGCGGCCGATACCGCGCAACGCGCCCGGCGATAGCCGCACGCGCCGCACCCGCCGGCCCAGCCCCTCTTCGAGCGCGTCGATCATCTCGTCGAAGGTGAGCAGCTGCCCACCGCACACATAGCGGCGCGGGCCGCGGCCGGCCCGCATGATCCGCGCATGCACGTCGGCGACGTCACGGACGTCGACCATCTGCATGCCGCCGCGCACCTTCGGTGCCACCGCCCACCGCACGATCGGCGCCCACCCTTGTTCGGTGACGCCGGGGGCGGTGCCGAAGGCCGGTCCCACGACGCTCGAGGGGTACGTCACCACCACGGGCGCGCCGGTCTCCTGGAACCGCCGCGCGACCCGGTCGGCATACCCCTTGGTCTTCGCGTACGCGCTGCGGCCGCGCGCCGTGGGCGAGTCGGGCGAAATGACGCCGTCGGGCGGCGGGAACAGCGCGCTGTAGCTGCTGACCAACACCACCGGGTCGAGCGCGAGGGCGACCGCGCGGGTCAGGATCGCCTCCGTCGCATAGGCATTGACGTCCCACATCAACTGCGCGCGGCGTTCGTCGGTGCCCACGACGCCGGCGGCGTGCAATAGGGCGTCGGCTCCGGCGAGGAGTTCCTCGACGGTCGCGGCGGACCTCACGTCACCGGTCAATACCGTCACGGGACCGAGCGTTCGTAGCCGGTCGAGGACGGCGGTGGGGTCGGTGGGGGCGGCCAACAGCTTCACCTCGTGACCGGCCTGGATCAATGCGCGCACCGTATGCGCGCCGAGATATCCGGTTCCGCCCGTCACGGCTACGAGCATGCGTGGTTCTCCGATCTGTGATCAGCCCGTCGTGCTATATTTCGGCGCCAATGGTATCGAAACTGGCATTCAGCCCGCTGCGGCTGGGTCCCCTCACCCTGAAGAACCGCTTCATCAAGGCGGCGACGTTCGAGGGCGTGATGCCGCGCGGCACGGTCAGCGACGCGCTGATCGACTTCCACACCGAGGTCGCGCGCGGCGGGGCCGCGATGACGACCGTGGCCTACTGCGCGATCTCCCCGGGCGGCCGCGTTCACCGCGACACCGTCGTGCTGGACCGCGACCGCGTGCCCCAGCTGCGCCGACTGACCGAGGCCGTGCATGCCGCGGGTGCGCTCGTGTGCGCCCAGATCGGCCACGCCGGGCTGGTCGCCAACACGCTGTCGAACCGGACGCCGACCCTGGCGCCGTCCACCCGGGTGAGCGCGCCGGCCATGGGACTGGTTCGCGCGGCCACCGCCGAACAACTCGACGCGGTCGTCGACGGCTTCGGGACAGCGGCCCAAAACGCGGTCGACGCCGGATTCGACGCCCTCGAAATCCACATGGGCCATGGCTATTTGCTCAGTTCGTTCTTCAGCCCGAATCTGAACAGGCGCACCGACCGCTACGGCGGCGACACCGTGCGCCGCGCCGAACTGGCCCGTCGCGTCGCCGAACGGGTCCGGGCCACCGTCGGCGACTCCGTTGCCGTCACCGCCAAGTTCAACATGGACGACGGGGTGCGGGGTGGCTTCTGGCTCGACGACAGCATCCCCACGGCGCGGCTGCTGGAGTCCGACGGGCACCTCGACGCGTTGCAGTTGACCGGCGGCAGCTCGCTACTCAACCCGATGTACTACTTCCGCGGCGATGTCCCCATGGACGAATTCATCGCCTCCCAACCCCGGCCGGTCGGCGTGGGTCTGCGCGTGATGGGCTGGCGGCTGTTCCGGGCCTATCCGTTCGAAGAGGCGTTCTTTTCAGCACTCGCGCGCCAGTTCCGCGCGGCGATGTCGATGCCCTTGATCCTTCTCGGCGGCATCAACCGGCTCGACACGGTCGAAGGCGCCCTGGCCGAGGGGTTCGAGTTCGTCGCCATGGCCCGCGCGCTGCTACGAGATCCCTTCCTGGTCAACCGTTTTCGAGAGGGTTCCGCCACCGAAGGGTTGTGCATCCACTGCATGAAATGCATGCCCACCGTGTACAGCGGAACGCATTGCGTGGTGCGCGAACGGATCGAGGCGGCGCCGGTGGCCTGACGGGGCTTACGGTGGAGCCATGACTTCTGAGCTTCCTGTTCGTATCGGTGTGCAGCTACAACCCCAACACGCTCCGCAGTACGGTCAGATCCGCGACGCCGTGCGCCGGTGCGAGGACATCGGCGTGGACATCGCCTTCAACTGGGACCATTTCTTCCCGCTCTACGGCGATCCGGACGGCGCGCATTTCGAATGCTGGACGATGCTCGGGGCTTGGGCCGAGCAGACGTCGCGCATTCAGATTGGTGCGCTGGTGACATGTAACTCGTACCGCAACCCGGAACTGCTCGCCGATATGGCCCGCACCGTCGACCACATCTCCGACGGGCGACTGATCCTGGGCATCGGTTCGGGGTGGAAGCAAAAGGACTACGACGAGTACGGCTACGAATTCGGCACCGCCGGCAGTCGCCTCGACGACCTGGCGACCGCGCTCCCCCGGATCAAAAGCCGGCTGGCCAAGCTGAACCCGGCGCCCACCCGGGAGATCCCGATCCTGATCGGCGGCGGGGGCGAACGTAAGACGCTGCGACTGGTCGCCGAACACGCGCACATCTGGCACAGCTTCACCGCCGCCGACGAGTTCCCGGCCAAGTCGGAGGTCCTGGCGCGCCACTGCGCCGACGTCGGTCGCGATCCGGCCGGCATCGAACGCTCGGCGGCCGTGAAAAACGGCGGCGAACTGCTGGCGAACGCCGAAACGCTGGTCGGCCTCGGCGTCACACTGCTGACCGTGGGATGCGACGGCCCGGGTTACGACCTGAGCGACGCCGAAGCGTTATGCAAGTGGCGCAATAACCGCTGAATGGGCGGCCGCCGGCTTTGCTCCGGGTTCATTCGCCAAACTCGTGAACGCGCGCGTCAATTCGTGAGAAACTCTCAGCGCCAGATGGCCGAACCGGCGCGAAAGAGATTCGACAAAAAGATGCCGAAGAAATACGGGGTCAAAGAAAAGGACCTGGTTGTTTCGCACATCCTCCACCTGTTGTTGACCGGCAAGCTGCGCAGCGGGGACCGCGTCGACCGCAACGAAATTGCGCTGGGCTTGGGAGTCAGCCGGGTCCCCATTCAGGAGGCACTGGTCCAACTCGAGCACGACGGCATTGTGTCCACCCGGTACCACCGCGGCGCCTTTGTCGAGCGTTTCGATGAAGCCACCGTCCTCGAGCACCACGAACTGGACGGGCTGCTCAACGGGATCGCGTCCGCACGCGCGGCGACCAACCCCACCCCGCGGATCCTGGGGCAGCTCGACACCCTCATGCGCTCGCTGCGCGCCGCCAAGGATGCGCGCGCGTTCAGCGATATCGCCGCCGAATATCGGCGCACCGTCAACGACGAGTACGCCGGGCCGCGGCTGCACGCGACGATCCGCGCCTCGCAAAACCTCATCCCCCGCCTGTTCTGGACGACCTATCAGGGCGGACGCGAGGAAATACTGCCGTTCTACGAGGACGAGAACTCCGCGATACACCGCCGCGATCCCGACGCCGCGCGGGCGGCCTGCGTCGACCGCTCCTACCTGATGGCCCAGACCATGCTTGCCGAGCTGGTTCGGCGCAGGGTCTTCACGCCGTCCGACGACATCGGACGCGTGGCTGCCGGCCCCCTTCAAGTGATTACCGGCGGCGAGGCGATCTCGGCCGAAGCGTCGTTGGTGCTGTAGAACCGGCGCTGTCCGGGCCGTGCCGCCGCCGGGTCGATACGGTGGCAGTGATGAGTTTGCCCGTGCGCCGGCGCGCCACGCGCCTTGCCAAGCTGTTCGCACTGGCCTCGACATTGCTGGTGGTGTGGGGGTCGACGTCGATCACGCTGGCCAGTCCCGCGGCGGCCGACCGCAACCAATGCGCGCCCGCCGGCCCGAAGAGCGCGGCCGTGTTGCCGGAGGAACTGGCCCATAGCGGCGCCATGGGCCGGCCCGACGAGCACACCACGCCCGGCGTCGAGCCGCTGAGTTCGGTGAACGTCGACACCCTGGGTTTGGGCACGCCGGGGGTGTTGACCGTCGGCACCCTCTCGGGCGCTCCGCCCCACATCTGCATCACCCCCACCGGCCAGTACAGCGGGTTCGACAACCAGCTGCTGCGGGCGATCGCCCGCAAGCTCGGTCTTCAAGTCCGCTTCGTCGGCACGGATTTCGCCGGGCTGCTCGCACAGGTGGCGACGCACCGCTTCGACGTCGGGTCCTCGTCGATCAAGGCCACCGAGGAGCGCCGCCGGACCGTCGCCTTCACCAACGGCTACGACTTCGGCTACTACTCGCTGGTGGTGCCCCCCGGCTCCGCCATAAAAGACTTCAGCAATCTGACCGCCCGGCAGCGCATCGGCGTCGTGCAGGGCACCGTCGAAGAGTCCTACGTCGTCGACAATCTGCATTTGCAGCCCGTGAAGTACCCCGACTTCGCCACCGTGTATGCCAGCCTCAAAACGCGCCAGATCGACGCGTGGGTGGCGCCGGCCGGGGAGGCGGCCAGCACGATCCAGCGGGGCGATCCGGCGGTGATCGTGGCGCACGCCTTCAGCAACGAGGGCTTCGTGGCGTACGCGGTGGCCAAGGACAACAAGCCTTTGGTGGACGCACTGAATTCCGGGCTCGACGCCGTGATCGCCGACGGCACCTGGTCAAACCTGTACTCGCAGTGGGTTCCCCGCACCCTGCCGCCGGGCTGGAAGCCCGGATCGCTGGCCGCGCCCCCGCCGGTCCTGCCGGATTTCGCCGCCATCGCGGCGAGTCAACACCACAAGAACGTGGGCCCGGCCGCGCCCAAGTCGACGCTTGCGCAGTTGCGTGACTCGTTCTTCGACTGGGAGATGTACCGGCAGGCCATTCCCGCTCTGTTCAGCACGGGGCTGCCCAACACGTTGATCCTGACCAGCAGCGCCAGCGCGATCGGGCTGACGCTGGGCATGCTGCTGGCCATCGCCGGGATATCACAGTCGCGCTGGCTGCGCTGGCCGGCGCGCGTGTACACCGACGTTTTCCGGGGGCTCCCGGAAGTGGTGATCATCCTGATCATCGGACTCGGTGTCGGGCCGATAGTGGGCGGGTTGACCAACAACAACCCGTATCCGATCGGCGTTGCCGCGTTGGGGATGATGGCCGCCGCCTACATCGGCGAAATCCTGCGCTCGGGGATCCAAAGCGTCGATCCCGGCCAGTTGGAAGCGTCCCGCGCGCTGGGGTTCAGCTATCCGGTGGCGATGCGGTTGGTGGTGGTGCCCCAGGGGGTGCGACGGGTGCTGCCGGCGCTGGTCAATCAATTCATCGCGTTGCTGAAAGCCTCTGCGCTGGTGTACTTCCTGGGCCTGGTCGCCGACCAGCGGGAGCTGTTCCAGGTGGGCCGCGACCTCAACGCGCAGACCGGCAACCTGTCGCCGCTCGTCGCCGCCGGCGCCTTCTACCTGATATTGACTGTGCCGTTAACGCATTTGGTGAATTACATCGACGCTCGGCTGCGCCGTGGTCGCGCCGCGGTCGACCCCGAGGACCGGCCCGACATGCTCACCTCGACGTTCGGCCAGGAGATCACGTGAGTTCGGGCGTCGTGGCCCGTTCGTCAGTCTCTTTGGCGTGCAACGGCATTCACAAAACCCTGGACGGTACCGCGGTGCTTCGCGGCGTCGATATCGACGTCCCCGCCGGCAGCACGGTGGCGGTCATCGGGCCGTCCGGCTCGGGCAAGTCGACGCTGCTGCGCACGCTCAACCGCTTGCACGAGCCGGACAGCGGCGACATCCTGCTCGACGGCAGGTCGGTGTTGAAAGACGATCCCGACCAGCTACGCCAGCGCATCGGCATGGTGTTCCAGCATTTCAACCTCTTCCCGCACCGCACCGTACTGGACAACGTGGCCCTGGCACCGCGCAAGTTGCGGCGTCTGCCCGCCGACCGGGCGCGCGACTTGGCGCTGACCCAGCTGGACCGAGTTGGCCTGAAACACAAGGCCGGTTCCCGCCCCGGCATGCTGTCGGGCGGCCAACAACAGCGGGTGGCGATCGCCCGCGCCCTGGCGATGTCGCCGCAGGTGATGTTTTTCGACGAGGCGACCTCGGCGCTGGATCCCGAAATGGTCAAGGGAATTTTAGAACTCATTGCCGACCTCGGTGCCGACGGCATGACAATGGTTGTCGTAACCCACGAAATGGGTTTCGCCCGGTCGGCATCCGACGCGGTGGTTTTCATGGATCACGGCAAGGTCGTGGAATCGGGCCCGCCCGAGCAGATATTCGAAGCCGCCGAGACCGAACGGCTGCAGCGGTTTTTGTCCCAAGTGCTTTGATCCCCACTGCCCTAATGGGCAATAGCTACCTTGTAAGCACCTGATAACGGGTTAGACTCCCGATTTATGGCAGACAGCGAATCGAACCCGGCCGACGTTGCCGAGCTCGCCGAAGGTTTGCACCGTGCGCTGTCCAAATTGTTTGCCATGCTGCGGCGTGGGGACCCCAGCGGGGCCGCCGCCGGGGAACTGACCCTGGCGCAGCTGTCGATCCTGGTCACCTTGCTCGATCAGGGGCCCATCCGGATGACCGATCTGGCGGCGCACGAACGGGTGCGGACTCCCACCACGACCGTGGCGATCCGCCGGCTCGAGAAGGTGGGGTTGGTCAAGCGTTCCCGCGACCCGTCCGATCTGCGGGCGGTCCTGGTCGACATCACCCCGCGCGGGCGAGCCGTCCACGGGGAGTCGCTGGCCAACCGCCGCGCGGCCCTGGCCGCCATGCTCAGCCAGCTCCCCACCGACGACCTCGACACCCTGATGAAGGCGCTGGCGCCGCTGGAGCGGTTGGCGTCCGGCGACCCCACGTCCGGCCCGGCCGGCGTGCCGCCCGCCCGCCAGGAAGCCTGAAAGCTGCTGGCGTTCAACGCTTTTCGCTTGCCGTTGGGGTCTGGGTAGACTTTCCACATGCCCACTGCACTCATCACCGGCGCCGGACGCGGGATCGGTACGGCGATCGCGACGGCGCTGGCACCGACGCACACCCTGCTGCTGGCCGGCCGCCCATCCGATCGGCTCGACGCGGTCGCGGAGCGACTCGATGCCACCACCTTTCCACTGGACCTGACCGACGGGGGCGACATCGAGGCCGCCTGCGAAATCGTGGACGAACTCGACGTGCTCGTGCACAACGCGGGACTGTCGATCCCCGGGAACGTCGCCGATTCCCACGTCGACGAGTGGCGTGCCACCTTCGCCGTCAACGTCTTTGGGCCGGTGGAACTCACGCTGGCGCTGTTGCCCGCGCTGCGACGCGCCCGTGGCCAGGTCATCTTCATCAACTCCGGAGCGGGCCGCAACGTCTCGCCCGGCATGGCCTCCTATTCGGCCAGCAAGTTCGCCGTCCGCGCCTTCGCGGACTCCCTGCGCAACGACGAGCCGGACTTGCGCGTCACCACGGTCTATCCGGGCCGCACCGACACCGACATGCAACGCGAACTCATCGAATTCGAAGGCGGAAGCTACGATCCCGCCAAGTTCTTGAAGCCGGAAACCGTTGCGGCCGCGGTCGCCAACGTGGTGGCCACCCCACCCGACGGGCACGTCCACGAGGTGATGCTTCGGCCGGCCGGTCGGTAGCGGCGTTACACGACGAGGTTGACCAGCCGGCCGGGGACCACGATCACCTTGCGCGGGTTCGCACCCGCCAGGAACGCCTGAACCTTCTCGTCGGCCAGCGCGGCGGCCTTCAACGTGTCCTGGTCGGCGTCGGCGGCCACCGTCACGCGTCCGCGCACCTTGCCGTTCACCTGCACCGGGTATTCCACCGTGTCGTCGACGAGGTACGCGGGGTCGGCCACCGGGAACGGCCCGTGCGCCAGCGAGGTGGTGTGGCCGAGCCGTAGCCACAATTCCTCGGCCAGGTGCGGAGCCAGGGGCGCCAGCATCAACACCAGCGGCTCGACCGCCGCGCGGGGCACCTCCTCACGGTGCTCCTTGGTGAGGTGGTTGGTGTATTCGATCAGCTTGGCCGCGGCCGTGTTATTGCGCAGTGTGGCATAGTCTTCCGCGACTCCGGCGATTGTGCGGTGCAGCATCCGCAGGGTGCCGGTGGCGAGCTCCTGCGCGGGCCCGTCGAGGACCCGCGTCTCACCGGTCTGTTCGTCGACCACCAGCCGCCACACGCGCTGCAGGAATCGGTGGGCCCCGACGACGTCCTTGGTCGCCCAGGGCCGGGAGGCCTCCAGCGGGCCCATCGACATCTCGTAGACCCGCAGCGTGTCGGCGCCGTAGTCGTCGCAGATCTCGTCGGGCGAGATCGAATTCTTGAGGCTCTTACCGATTTTGCCGAACTCCTGGAAGACTTCGACCTCTCCCCCGGGTCCCGGGTAGACGAAACGGCCGTCCCGCTCGACCACCTCTTCGGCGGGCACGTACGACCCTCGGGCGTCGGTGTAGGCGAAGGCCTGGATGTAGCCCTGGTTGACCAGCCGGCGGTAGGGCTCCCGCGAGCTGACGTGTCCCAGGTCGTAGAGAACCTTGTGCCAGAACCGCGCATAGAGCAGGTGCAGCACGGCGTGTTCGGCGCCGCCGACGTACAGGTCGACGCCGCCGGGATCCTGCGGGCCGTGCTCGGCCGGCCGCGGGCCCATCCAGTAGGCCTCATTCTCCTTGGCGCAGAACCGTTCCGAGTTGTGCGGGTCGGTGTAGCGCAGTTCGTACCAGGAGCTGCCGGCCCACTGCGGCATCACGTTGGTGTCGCGGGTGTAGGGCTTGAGGCCGTCGCCGAGATCCAGCTCGACGTGCACCCATTCCGTGGCCTTGGCCAGCGGCGGCGAGGGCTCGCTGTCGGCGTCGTCGGGGTCGAACAGCACGGGCGAGTAGTCCGGCACGTCGGGCAGCTCGACCGGCAGCGCGGCTTCGTCGAGTGCGTGCGCGCGTCCGTCGGCGTCGTAGACGATCGGGAACGGTTCACCCCAGTACCGCTGGCGGGCGAAAAGCCAGTCGCGCAACTTGAATTCGATGCGGGCCTGGCCCCGGCCTTCGGACTCCAGGCGGGCGGTGATCTTTTCCTTGGCGGCAGCCACGTCCAGGCCGTCGAGGTAGCCGGAGTTGACCAGCACCCCGTCACCGGCGTAGGCCGCTTCCGAAATATCCCCGCCGGCAATGACTTCCACGATGGGCAGGCCGAACTCGTGGGCGAAGTCCCAGTCCCGCTGGTCGTGGCCGGGGACGGCCATGATGGCCCCGGTCCCGTACCCGGCCAGCACGTAGTCGGCGATGAAGATCGGCACGGGCTTGCCGTTGGTGGGGTTGGTGGCGTAGCTGCCCAAAAAGACGCCGGTCTTCGCCTTGCTCTCCTGGCGCTCGAGGTCCGACTTCGAGGCGATGGCCTTGCGGTAGGCGTCGACGGCTTCGCCGGGCGTCGCGGCGCGATACGTCCAACGCGGGTCGGTGCCGTCGGGCCAGGCGGCGGCGACCAGCTCGTCGACCAGGTCGTGCTCGGGGGCCAGCACCAAGTAGGTGGCGCCGAACAGCGTGTCGGGCCGGGTGGTGAACACCTCGATGTCGACCGCCTCGCCGTCGGCCTTGGTCGCCGCGAACAGCGCCTTGGCGCCGGTGGACCGGCCGATCCAGTTGCGCTGCATGGCCTTGACCGGCTCCGGCCAGTCCAGCAGTTCGAGGTCGTCGAGCAGCCGGTCGGAATAGGCGGTGATCCGCATCATCCACTGCCGCAACCGCTTCCGGAATACCGGGAAGTTGCCGCGGTCGCTGCGGCCGTCGGCGGTCACCTCCTCGTTGGCCAGCACGGTGCCCAACCCGGGGCACCAGTTCACCATCGAGTCGGCCCGGTAGACCAGCCGGTGGCTATCGATCACGTCGGCCCGCTCCCCCGCCGACAGGGCGGCCCAGTCCCGCCCGTCCTCGAGCCGGCGCGCCCCGGAATCGAATTCGGCGACCAGCTCGGCGATGGGACGCGCCTTGTTGGCGGCGGTGTCGAACCAGGCGTTGTAGATCTGCAGGAAGATCCACTGCGTCCACTTGTAGAACTCGACGTCGGTGGTCGAGAAGCTGCGTCGGCTGTCGTGGCCCAGCCCAAGGCGGCCCAGCTGGCGCCGGAAATTGACGACGTTGGCCTCGGTGCGGGTGCGCGGGTGGGTGCCGGTCTGCACGGCGTACTGCTCGGCGGGCAGCCCGAATGCGTCAAACCCCAACGCGTGCAGCACGTTACGGCCCGTCATGCGGAAATAGCGGGCGTACACGTCCGTCGCGATGTAGCCCAGCGGGTGGCCGACGTGCAGCCCCTCCCCCGACGGGTAGGGGAACATGTCCTGCACGAACAACTTGTCGTCGGGGACCGAAGACCCGTCTGGCGGCGCCAGCGATCCGACCGGGTTGGGCACATTGAACGTCCCCAGCTTCGCCCAGTTGTCCTGCCACGCGCCCTCGATCCGGGCCGCCAGCGCCGCGGTGTAACGATGCGGCGGCGCGTCGGAGTCCGGCTGGGCGGCGCCAGGGCCGCCGCCTGTCGAAGTGGTCGGGGATTCGGTCACTTGAACAGGGTATAAGGGCCGACACGGCCGTTCGCCGGCCACAGGTTGGTCTCGGTTCCGTTGCGCGCCGATCAGGGGTTCATCCCAGGTGTATTTCGGGCCTGTTCACCGCCTTTGACCTCTAGTTACAGTCGGCCACTATCGACGGCTTCTGGTATTTGAGCCATGGGAAGGACCGACGCAGATGATTGACATCGTCCCCGTCCACCGGGCACTTCTCGGCGGCATGGTCGCCGGCCTGATGGGTTTGGCGGTTGTTGCGAGCGGCACCGCATCGGCGGACCCGTTGCCCCCGGCGCCGGCACCGGTTCCCGCCGTCCCCGCGCAGGCGCCGCAGAACCTCGGGCCCGAGCTGGTGCCTCCGAGCAGATACCTCGCCGCGCCGCAGGCGGCCACTCCCCTGGCGCCGCCGGCCACCGCCGGGACTCCAGGAACGACGGCACCCGCCGCGGCCGCCCCGGCTGCCGCTCCGGCCCCGGCTGCGGCCCCGGCTCCCGTTCCCGCGACCTCCGGCACGATTCGTGAATTCCTGCAGTCGAAGGGCGTCAAGCTCGAGGCGCAGAAGCCGCAGAACTTCAAGGCGCTCGACATCACGCTGCCGGTGCCCGCCCGCTGGACCCAGGTGCCCGACCCGAACGTGCCCGACGCGTTCGCGGTCATCGCCGATCGGCGCGGCAGCAGCATCTATTCCTCCAACGCCCAGGTGGTGGTGTACAAGCTGGTCGGGGATTTCGATCCGAAAGAGGCGATCACCCACGGCTACGTCGACAGCCAGAAACTGCCGGCGTGGCAGCCCACCAATGCCTCGATGGCCGACTTCGGGGGCTTCCCGTCGTCCATCGTCGAGGGCACCTACCGCGACGGGGACCTGACGCTGAACACGTCCCGGCGCCACGTCATCGCCACGTCGGGACCCGACAAGTACCTCGTCTCGCTCGCGGTGACCACCGACCGCGCGGTCAGCGTCGCCGACGCCCCGGCGACCGACGCCATCATCAACGGTTTCCGGGTCAACGCCCCCGGCGGTGCCGCCCCGGCGCCGGCCCAGGCCCCGGCCGCCTCGCCGGTCGGGCGACCCGCCCAGCCACCCGTCGCTCCGGCACCCGCCACCGCCCCGGCCGCTCCGGTCGCCCCGGCGCCGGCTGCCCCGGCCACCCCAGCGGCCCCGGTCGCCCCGGTTGCCCCGGCCGCCCCGGCCCCCGCCACGGCTCCGTTGGTGCCGCTCGCCCAGACGACACCCGCGGCCCCGGCCCGGCTCCCCGCGCAGACTCCGCTGCCCAACCAGCAGCACACGCCCAGCCTGCTGGCCATGGTGCCCGGCTTGCCGCCGCTGCCGAACTTTTCGTTCCTCCAGCACTGAGCCCGGCGGCACCCACCCCGCAGAGCCGGATGAGCGGGCGGCCAACCCGGCTCGTATTGTGGGCCCATGCTGATTGCGGGCGTGCTGTGCATGTGTGCGGCGGTGGCCTCGGCGGGGTTCGGCACCTGGTCGCTTGCGCACAATCGGAATTTCGGCGCCACGGCGCTGGCGCTGCGCGCCATGGCGCCCACCCAGTTGGCTGCCGCGGTGATGCTGGGCGCCGGTGGTGTGGTGGCGCTGGCCGCGGTCCCGCACACCGCACTGGTGGTGCTGATCGTGTGTGTCGCGGGGGCGCTGGGGACGCTGGCCGCGGGCTCCTGGCAGAGCGCGCGTTTCGCGCTGCGCCAGGAAGCGGCGGCGCCCGCGTGCGCGGGCAGCTGCGCCGGCTGCACACAGTCGTGCCACTGACTTCTAGCTGGGGAGCCCTAGTTTCGGCTGATGTCGATCGGGTGGGTCGCGAGCAGCGACAGCGGCAACGGCTGCCGACGCAGGACGTGACCCCACAAATCTGACCTCGGCCCGACGAGAACGTCGGAGGGCAAGGCGGACAAGACAATCCAGTCGTCGCGTTCGATCTCGCCTTCGAGCTGACCGATTGTCCAGCCGGAGTATCCCGCGAAGATCCGCACGCCCTCCACCAGGGGTGCGATGGCGTCGGGGTCGGCGTCCAAATCGACCATCACCACTCGGCCGTCCACATGCCGCAAGCCCGGCACGTCGTGCGGATCGGCGCCGACGCGCAACGTCGCCAGACACAGCGCGGCGTCACGCTTCACCGGGCCCCCGATGAACATCGTCTTCGGCTTCGCCGACAGGTTGGTCCACTGGGGCAGCACGTTGTACACCGCGGTTTCGCTGGCGCGGTTGAGCACCACACCCAGCGTGCCGCCATCGTTGTGCTCGACGATGTAGATCACGCTGCGCCGAAACGTCGGTTCGAGAAGGTCGGTGTTGGCGAGCAGCAAAGTCCCCGCGCGCACCCGTTGCGCGGCGGGTGCGACATAGTCCTCTGGATCCTCCGGCGGCGGCACCCCACCATCATCGCATCCGGCCGATCGTCGCCCAGGGCAATCGCGACCGCGGGCCACGGCGATTTGTACTGTTGTTGGGACAGCTCTGAGCGCACGAGTTTGCCAGCCCCAATCGCGAAAGTCGGTTTCGGTGATCCCAACCCGGATGCAGTCCAGCGCACCCGTCGAAATCTGGCGGTCCGTGCGCGGTTTGCCAGACTTCTGGCGGCTGCTGCAGGTGCGCATGGCGAGCCAGTTCGGTGACGGACTGTTTCAGGCGGCGCTGGCCGGAGCGCTGCTGTTCAACCCGGATCGCGCGGCCGATCCGCTTTCCATCGCGCGCGCCTTCACGGTCCTGTTTCTGCCCTACTCGCTGCTGGGGCCGTTCGCCGGCGCACTGATGGATAGGTGGGACCGCCGGCTCGTGCTCGTCGGAGCCAACGCGGGCCGCCTGATCCTCGTCGCCGCGATCGGCACGATCCTGGCGGTCCGGGCGGGCGACCTGCCGCTGCTGCTGGGCGCGTTGTTCGCCAACGGCTTAGCCCGATTCGTCGGGTCCGGGCTGTCCGCGTCGCTGCCGCATGTGGTGCCGCGCGAGCAGGTGGTGACGATGAACTCGGTGGCGACCGCGGTCGGTGCCATCGCGGCGTTCGTCGGCGCAAACTTCATGCTGGTGCCGCGGTTCGTCTTCGGCGCCGGCGACAAGGGCGCCTCGGCCATCGTCTTCATCACGGCGATTCCCGTGGCGATCGCGTTGCTGTTGTCGTGGCGGTTCGGTCCGCGGGCGCTGGGCCCCGACGACACCCGGCGCGCGATCCACGGCCCCGTCATCTACGCGGTGGTCACCGGCTGGCTGCACGGTGCGCGCACGGTGGCGCAGCGCCCGACGGTCGGCGCCACACTGTCGGGGCTGGCCTCGCACCGGATGGTGGTCGGCATCAACTCGCTGCTGGTCCTGTTGCTGGTCCATCACATGCCCGATGCCGATGGCGGGGGATTCGGGACCGCGCTGCTGTTCTTCGGCGCGGCGGGCTTGGGCGCCTTTTTGGCCAACCTGCTGACACCGCCCGCGATCCGGCGGTGGGGGCGCTATGCCACGGCAAACGGTGCGTTGGCGGCCTCGGCGATCATCGAGATCGCCGGCGCCCAGCTGCTGGTCCCCGTCATGGTGGCGTGTGGCTTTCTCCTCGGCGTCACCGGTCAGGTGGTCAAACTCTGCGCCGACACAGCGATCCAGATGGATGTCGACGACGCTCTTCGCGGGCATGTGTTCGCCGTGCAGGACGCGCTGTTTTGGGTGGCGTTCATCGTCGCGATCACGGTGGCCGGAACGTTGATCCCCGGCGACGGACACGCGCCCGCGTTCGCATTGTTCGGCTCGGTGCTCTACCTGGCCGGCCTGGCGGTGCACAGCTTCATCGGCCGCCGCGGCGAGCAGGCGAATGATCGCTAGGGTGACGACGTGAGGTGTCCAACCGCCGCGGCCGGCAGGGGAGCGCAGCGATGACCGGTCCCGCACCCATGGTCGAGGACCTGCGCGCCGAGAGCGAGGCGCTCGACGCCCTGGTCGCGCCGTTGCAGCCCGAGCGCTGGGCCGACCCGACGCCCGCGCCCGGCTGGACCATCGCGCACCAGATCGGACACCTGCTGTGGACCGACCGCGTCGCCCTGATCGCGGTGACCGACGAGCCCGGATTCGCCGACGTGCTGGCGGGTGCGGCCGCCGACCCGACGGGCTTCGTCGACAAGGGTGCCGAAGAACTTGCGGCCCTGGCGCCGGCCGAGCTGCTCGCCGACTGGCGCGCCACGCGACGTCGGCTGCACGAGGAGCTGCTCGGGGTCACCGCCGGCCGCAAACTCCCGTGGTTCGGCCCATCGATGAGTGCGGCCTCGATGGCCACCGCGCGGTTGATGGAGACGTGGGCGCACGGTCTCGACGTCGCCGACGCGCTGCGCGTCACGCGGCCCGCGACCGACCGCCTACGGTCGATCGCGCATCTGGGGGTCCGCACCCGCGACTTCGCCTTCGCCGTCAACAATCTCGCGCCCCCGGCCGAACCGTTCCTGGTCGAACTGCGCGGACCCGGCGGTGACATTTGGTCCTGGGGACCGCCGGAGGCTGAGCAACGGGTCAGCGGCTCCGCGGAGGATTTCTGCTACCTGGTCACCCAGCGGCGCCCGCTGAGCGCCCTGGACATCACGGCCCAGGGCGCCGACGCGCGGCGCTGGCTGGAGATCGCGCAGGCTTTCGCGGGACCTCCCGGCGCCGGGCGATGAGCGCGCGATTTGGCTGAAGCCGCGGGTGCCGGTCACGCGGAGCGCCACTTCTGTCTCGTGCGTCGCTCGGAGTCGGCACCCATCCTTTGCCCGCCTCACAGCGACAAAATCCAGCGCGGTGCCGCCGGCCCGTCGAACGCACGGTGTCGCTACGAGGTGGGCACCAAGCACCCGGAGAGACGACCGGTGTGACCAACGCGGGGGGGCCCGTCAACCGAGCCCGCGCGATGAGCGCGTAAGCGCCATCAGTGCAGGGGGCCGCCGTAACTCGCCCGGTTCTCGGCCTCGGCCTCTTCTCGCAGCGCAGTGATCGCGAGGTTCAGCCGGTCGGCCAACTCGCCGTGGCCGTACCCGGTCATCACACCGGGATGGAGGGTCAGTTTGATCAGGCGACCGTCGGAATTCGCCACGGCGTACACGTCGCCCAGGTCGACGCTGTAGGTCACCGCCTCGGCCTGCGCCACGAGGGCTTCCCACTTGTCGGCCGCTTCGCTCAGTTCCCGAAGAACCGATTCGACGAGATCCTTATCGCTGAGATTCGCGCGACTGCCCGAACCCGACACGAGGAACAGTATCGTCGACCCCTCCGACCAGCGTCAATTCATACGCGATGGGTTCTCGACTCAACCGCCGGGCGTCGACCCGGCGAGCATGCGATACCACGCGAGGTGATAGTTCGCCGACACCGTGTCGCCGCTGGCAATGCCTTCGGTGGCGGCCATCAGCATGCACTTGAGCAGCAATCCCGGATTGACGTTCGGATACTGAACCAGCAGCTGATAGCGCGCCGTGTCGAGGTGCACGCGTAGCACGTCGACCTCCTGATCGACGACGAACGTCCCGGCGGCCGTGGCGTCGGCCAGCCGCGTCACGATCTTGGGCAGTTCGGCGTGCGCCCGGGTGGCTTGGCTGAGCACCCTTGCCAGGTCATCGATGGCGGGCAGCTGGCGTGGCTCCACCGACGATCGCGTCGCGGCGAAGTCGGCCGAGCGGCGCAACGAATCACCGGGAGCGTAAGTGACGACGCGTGCCGTGTCGCCGATCAGTGCGGCGACCCTGCCGCCGCGTCGCTCGGGTTCCAACAGCCGCACGCCTGCGGGAAGGCTGATGCCAGACGGGATCCAGCCGTGGGCGAGGTCGGTGACCAAGACCGTGGTCCCGTCGGCGCGATCCCCGATCGCCCAACTCAGCCGTGGCTCTTGCCGGACCACGAACTCAAGCAGCCGGTTCAGCCGGGCGTTGTCGAAACCCGTTGGGGTCACCGGTTTTTCGATGGCGGTCGGCGCGGCTACGACGGGTTCGGCCTCCTCGGCCGGGGCTTCCTGGCTCACCGCGGCCGGCTCGACGGGAACTTCCTGACTCACCGCGGCCGGCTCGTCGCGGGTGTCCTCCGCCGGTTCCTCCGCGGGCGCGTGGTGGCGCCCGTTCTCGACGGGTTCGACGGGTTCCTCGACGGGCGCCGGCGCGCGATCGGCCGGCGCCGCGAACGGGGGTTCCGCGTCGGTGACCACCGGAATGACCTGCGTCTCCTCGAGGTGCGACGCGTCGGCGACGTCGGCCGGCTCGTCCTCGGCGGGGGTTGCTTCCGGCCCGGCCGTCGGCTCGTCGCCGGCTGCGGGCTCGTCCACCACCGCATGGTGGCGGCCGGTTGCGGCGGGCTCCTCGACCGGCTCGGGCTCGGGGTCCACCGGCGTCTCGACGACCGGCTCCGCTTCGGAGACGACCGGGATGACCTGAGTCTCCTCGAGATGGGACACATCGGGGGCCGCGGCCGGCTCCTCAGCGTGGGTGGCTTCCGGTTCGCCCGCCTCCGGTTCGACCGGTTCGGCTGGTTCGACCGGCTCGACCGATTCGACCGGTTCGGCCGGGCGGGGACGCCATCTCGGGGGCGGCGGGGGTGGCTCGGCGACGTCGTCGACCTCGCGGACCGCGGGCAGCACCTGCGTCCTGTCCAGGTCAGCGCCCGGACCCTCGAGGGTGGGCGGGGCGGCGGCGGGGGGCTGCGCACCGCTCTGCACCGTGTGCAGATAGCGGATCGTCGATTCGACTCGGCGCACGGCGCGGCCGCGTGCCTCCTCGATGACTCGCGCCTCGGCCGCCTGGCGCGCCGGGTCGGTCATGCCCGCCCGCTTGAGCATCTTGAGTTGGTCGTTGGCGCCGTTGGCTATGCGCTGCAGGTCGGCCTTGAGATACTCTGCGAGAGTTGCGGTTTCGGCGGTGACCGTCGACAATTCGGCAGGCCACAGCCCGCCTGTCACCCAAGGGGTGCAGTCGATGGGAGCGCTGAAAGCCGGAATCGCCAGCGATTCCCGGGTAGCCCTCCGGAGGCGCTGACGCGCCGTCATCCGACCGAAGATCGCCACCAGCTAAGCGTACCGGCAGCGGGCGTTCGACTTGTGCGGTCAGTGAATTGTGCGCCCGCAACGGCCTGGGTAGCGTGGGGACATGGCTGAATCTGCACTGCAGCAGCAACTCGACGAGGTGCGCGCCCTACTCGCCCGCGCGCGAGAGTTGTTCGGCCCCAATCCCGTCGAGCCGCCCACGGGGATCGCTCCCGATCCCAGCGCAGCTAAGCCGTGGCTGCGCTAGCACCGCGTTGCATTTGAGATTCGTGCAGGACGGCTAGCGTCCGCCGTTGCGGCGGCGCAGTTTGTGCGCCAGCAACTTCTCGATGGCGGCGTCGAGGTCCCGGGGGGTCGGAACCTCGGCGGAAGGGGTGTGCCCTGCCGCGACAATCTCGTCGCGGATCTCCAGCAACGCCTTGAGGCACGACACATCCGCGGTGAGCACGATGCCCTGCGCCAAAGTCTCGGCGTCGGTTTCCATCGCCTCTTCGCTCAGCGCGACGCTGTGCATATATCCGCCGCGGCAAGAGCGGACCAGGATGTGCCCACTCGGGTGAACGGTGTCGAAAGCGGGATTCGCGTCGGTCATCGACCGCGGTCGACGACGTCGCCGAACTTGCGTGCAGCCTCCTGCTCGTGCTGTTCCCACATCGTCGCCGATACGGTCAATTGGTCGGCCAAATCCGCGTGGTCAGCGGCCTGCTGCTCATAGCACTGCCGTCGCAGCTCGAGCAGCTCGCGGCCGGCATCGCGCAGCTCACTAAAGATCGGCCCGAGCGAATCGAGGCTCTCCTGGATCGCGGCGTGCGACGACGGGACGGTGCGCAAGTACTCCGAGGTGTCCTGATGATGCGCGGCGGCCTGACGTAAGTGCGCGGGCACCACATGTATCGAATCTGCCATCCGCTGTCTCCTGTTGACGACCGCCGTACGTGCCGGCGAGTTCATTTTTCTCAGGTGGTCGACGAGGTTGCCGGCCGGGTAGGTGTCGGTGGTTCAGGCTTAGTCGGCGCGGTCGCGGGCACGGCCGCCGCCGGCGGATGCTCCCAGCCTAGAAAGTTCGGTCCGCTCACGGTGGCGATGTGCTGAATTTGGCCATCGAGAAGCGCCTTGTCAGGGCCCAGGACAAGCGCGTGACGGTCCGTGAACATACCGATGTCGCCCGGGCCCACCCGTAGGGCATCGATTGGGTTGGCGACCGCCGTTCCCGGTGGGGGAATGGTCATTCCCTGTTGTTGGAAGGCTTCCGCGATCGGCGTGCCGCCGACGGCGGCCTGGATCGCCGCTGCCAACTGTGGGCTGGCGGCGGTCACTGTCTCGCCGTCGGGCAGGGTCACCGGCGTCGGGCCATCCGCTGGCTCATGGGATGACACGTCCTGCGGGTCGTTGTTCTCGTCGGGATTGTCCGAGGCGTCGTGCGCGCTGGGGTCTTCCTCCTGCGCGTCCGGTAGTTCTTCGCCGGCCAAGTCCTGCAGCGCCGGATCGTCCGCGTCGCCGCCCGAAAAGGGAAGGCCGCCCGGCGCTTCCCACCCCGCCGTGGAGGCGGGCATGGTGCCCAGGCCCGGAAGTGGCCCACCACCGAAGTTGGGCATCGGGGGCGCCATCGGCGTTTCCGTCGCCGTTGGGATCGGGGCGCCCGCCGCCGGATCTGGCGCCGGGGCGTCTTCGGGCCACAGTCCGTCATCATCGGCCAACAGCGAGTCCAGCAGCGGATCCCATTCGGAGTCGGTATCGCTCGACTCGGCGACCGCACCGACCGCGGGCGCATCACCAACGGACGCCGCCGGCGCGTGTTCCTCCGGGCGATTCGGTTCATTCTTGGACGCGTCGTAGAGCGACGTCCAGGCGGCCATCAGCGCCGACTTCGACGTGTCGTCCAGGCTGGCGTTCAGGACCACCGCGCGAATGTCCCTGAGCTTGCCGATCAGGAAACGTTGGAAATCGCGCGCTCCCGCCGGAGTGTCCAGGTCCGATCTCATCAGCACCGCGGCTTCGGTTTCGTGCTGCAACTTGGTGAGCGCTTCTCTGCCGTCGACCGCACTCAGGTGTGCGTTCAGGATGGCCGACACCACTTGCATGTCCAGTTGCGAACTCGCGGAATTCTGCTGTGCGAGAGCGGCTTCGGCGCTGGCGATGGCGTCCGCCGCCGCACCCGATTCCCGGTCCGGCGGTGTCGCGGTTCCCGCCAGGGATCGACCCGTCGGCGGGCCGCTCGCGGGCACGGCGCCGAACACGTCCGCGTGCTGGCGGCGGATCTTGGCTGCGATCGCCTCGAGTTGGTCGGTGCGGGTGGTCGGCGTGATCACAGCGGAGACTTCGGTCGGCGCCAATCCCGTCTGCCACGCGTTGGGATCGCCGGTGCGGTCTCGGACGGACTTGACCGTGGCCAGCAGGTCGTCGTATGCCGACATCAGCCGCGCAGCCGGCGCTGCAGCGGCACTCGCTGCGGAAAGTGACGCGACCCCTCCATGTCCGGCGACAGTAGTGGCGGGCGTTCCTGCCGACAATTCATTGAGCAGCATGGTTGTGGACTAGTTCCGGTTAACTGCTGCCGGTGGTGTACTGCGCCCGAAGGTTCTCCAACACAGCCCTTTTCGCCTGAGCGAGTTCGCGCGCTCCGGCGACGACCGCGGCGATTTCGCGCTGCTTGTCCAGCAGGAACTTGTGAAACTCTCGCGCCCCCATCGGTGTATCCACGGCGAGGTTTGCTTGCTGGACGACGGCGTGGTCGATCTGTTCGGCGATGGCGTCCAGTCGCCGGACGCTTTCGCGCGCTGCGCTGTGAGCGGTGTTCAGCACGTCGGTCAGCACAAGGTCGGCTTCGGACACGGCGCCGTGCTGGCTCGCCAGCGTCGATCGCCGTGCTTCGACGGCCTCTAACGAGTGCCCGGGTTGTTCCGGCATCGGCTCACCCTTCTCGTCGTGCCCGCATCGCCGGGCGAAGTTGGCGTGTCATAACGGTCGGCGGATCGCAACGTTGTTGCCCAGTCGGCTTATTCGCACCGACGCCCCCGAGTACGGCGCCTCGACAACCAGGTTGTTGCCGATCGCGAGTTGGACGTGACCGGCGTGCGGAAAGACCAGATCACCCGGTCGCACCTGCGAACGCGGTACCGGAATGCCGTCGTTGATCTGCTGATATGTGGTGCGGTCCAAGTGAATACCGGCCCGCGCGTAGCTCCACTGAACCAGCCCGGAGCAGTCGAACGCCTCCGGGCCGCTGGCGCCCCAGACGTAGGGGCGGCCCAGCCGCGACAACGCCGCCCGAACCGCGAGCGCGGCCCGGTCGTTCGGCGGTAACCCGGGGCCACGCCCATGCCGCAGCCGATACCGCAACGCCAGCAGTGCCGCGTGGTGGCGTCGCGCACGCGACCTCGCCGTTACGACGTGGGCCCGTTGCGTACGCAGTCGCGCCACGCGGCGGCGCATCTCCTCCCGCTGCGCCAACGGGGTTGACGGGAGCGTGGTGGCATCGGCGCGGGCCGCGTCGAGGACGTTTTGGGTCAGGCCGCGCGCCTGCGCGCGGTCTCGGTGGGCGCCGGCGAGCACCTCGGTAACAGCGGCGTCGGTCCCGGCCGCCGACGCGAGGCGTTCGCGACCGTGGTCCACTGCGAGCTGGTAGCCGCCGTGGGCCAGTCCGTCGTTCAGTCGGGCCGCGCGGCGCAACAGGCTGCGATAGTGCCCGGTGTCCGCGTCCAGGGACGCAGGCGTCGTGCTGCCGGCGAAGAGTTGATGCGCGCGGCTCAACGCCTCGACTTCGCTATGGCTCACTGTGCCCCCTCGGCGCCGTCGTGGCTTTCCTGTTGTTCTTGGCCCGTCGTCTCGACCGCCTCGGTGAAGGCGCGCACGCGGGGGAGGGCGCCCGGCGAAATGACCCCGCGATTGCGGATGTCCCATATCTCGTCGACGTCGACGCCGACCAGCGCGGCGATGATCGTTTCCGGCAACGAGGACTGTGCGCAGGCCCGGTCGAAACGCGCGCTCAGGCTGCCGGGCATCCGCTTCAGCAGGGCCGTGCGCGTCGCCTCGAGGGCCTGCAGATGCTCCATCAGCCGGCCGGTCGAATCCGCGCCCGCGCTCACCGCCACCCGCCAGGAGCTGGCGGCGAGCATCTCCGCTTTCACGCACTGAGCGATCACAGACAGAATATACGTCTCATATTCGTTTGATGTTGTCGCAGGAAGCCGATCGATGACGGATTTGAGGGCGTCGAGCTGGGCTTCGGCATAACCTTCCAGCACTTCGGTGTCGCTGTGACGGTCGACCACGACCGGTCCGGTGCGCCGCGCCGGCATCGCGGCCGACGCTTGCGCGGCCATCAGGCGCGCCAACTCGGCATCCGGATCGGCGGCCACCAATAGCCGCGAATAGGTGCCCGGCGGCAGGCCGAGCCCGTTTTCGATCTTCTGAACTGTGCTTTTGTGCGGTTTGCGGGCGCCGCGTTCCAAAAAGCTGAGCCCCATGATGCTGACCCCGGTCGCGGCGGCGAGGTCGGCTAGTGACCAATCCCGCGATTCTCGCAACGCGCGGATCGCCGCGCCGGCCGACTCACGGCTCACCACACGCTCCGGCCATAGGCCGGATAGTACACAGCCACGGTCTCGGATATGCGGATATACGTTTTTGTCGTTGTTTCTCTTGCGTCGGGCCCATCTCGCCATATACGCTTTTGCCTACGTTTCACGCTCGACAAGGAGACCGACATGGGACATCCGTGCGCAGCCAACCCGGAGCTTTGGTTTGGCTACCCCGACGACGACGGTGGTGACGGCGCGGCGAAGGCGCGCGCATACGAACGGTCGGCCACCGAGGCGCGCCTGCAATGCCTGCGGCGCTGCCCACTGGCGCAACAGCGCCGCTGCGCCCAGCACGCCATCGCGCACCGCGAGGAGTACGGCGTGTGGGCAGGCGTGAAGCTGCCGGGCGGCCAGTACCGCAAGCGTGACCAGCTCGCGCACGCCCACGACGTCCTGCGGCGTATCGCGTCCGGGGAAATCAACTCCCGGCAGCTGCCCGAGAACGCGGCGCTGCTGGCGCGGCACGAACATGAGGCGGTCCCGGTGGCCGCGGTCGTGTTGCATCTGCCGCTGGCCCAGGTCGGGCCTCGTACGGCCGCCTGACCGTCCGGCGAAATCCCAGCTCGGCAGTTTGTTGAACCGGTCAATGGGGTAGTCGGGGTCGGCAAGACCAGTCTGTCGACCTTAAAGGCGCGCCCATGACGTTCGACCTGACCCCGACGGCCGCACAACATGATCTGGCCCGACGCACGCATGAGTTCGCCGAATCCGTAATACGCCCGGTAGCCCTCGACTATGACCAGCGCCAGGAGTTCCCCTGGCCGGTGCTCGAGGAGGCGGCCCAGCAAGGTTTCTATAGCCCGCTGTTCTATCGCGACCTGATCGGCGATCCGACCGGTATCTCCCTGCCCATGTTCATGGAGGAACTGTTCTGGGGGTGCGCCGGGATCGGGCTAGCCATCGTCATGCCGGCCCTGGCGCTCTCGGCGATCGGCCAGGCCGCCTCCCCGGAACAGATGCTGGAGTGGGCACCCGAATGTTTCGGCACCCCAGGCGATCTCAAGCTCGCTGCGCTGGCGATCTCCGAGCCCGAAGGCGGCAGCGATGTACGCAACCTGCGCACGCGTGCACGTCGTGACGGCGATGACTGGATCATCGACGGCCACAAGATGTGGATCGGCAACGGCGGGATCGCCAATGTGCACGTGGTCAACGCGGTGGTCGACGAGGAGCTCGGCCATCGGGGTCAGGCGCTCTTCGTGGTGCCGGGCGGCACGCCCGGGCTGAAACTGCTGCGAAAGCTCGACAAGCTGGGCTGCCGCGCCTCCCACACCGCCGAGCTGCTCTTCGAAGGTGTGCGCGTGCCGCGCGCCAACCTGCTCGGCGGGGAGGAAAAACTCGAACACAAACTCGCCAAGGCGCGCGAAGTCGTGGCGGGTGGAAAGCGCTCCGGCTCAGCGACGTTGGGAACCTTCGAGCAGACGCGACCCATGGTCGCCGCCCAGGCCATCGGGATCGCCCGGGCGGCGTTGGAGTACGCGACGGCGTATGCCACCGAGCGGGAGGCGTTCGGCGGGCCCATCATCGACAACCAGGGCATCGCGTTCCCGCTCGCGGAACTCGCCACTCAGATCGACGCGGCTCGGCTGCTCACCTGGCGTGCCTCCTGGATGGCGGCCAACAACGTCCCCTTCGAACGGGGTGAGGGCTCGATGTCGAAGATGGCCGCCAGCGAGGTAGCGGTCAAGGCCACCGAGCGCGCGATCCAAACCATGGGCGGCTGGGGCTATATCACCGATCACCCGGTTGAGAAGTGGTATCGGGATGCCAAGCTGTACACCATCTTTGAAGGAACCAGCGAGATCCAGCGGATGGTCATCTCCAACGCCCTGGGCGCCGCCGTCGGCACCCCGCCGCTGCATGTGGTCCTCGAGCCGTCCGGGGGACCGCTGAACCGGGTCTTCGGGCGGGGTACGCCGTTGCGGTCCCGCGTCGCCGACACCGCCCTGTCCATGCAGGATCGGGTGCCCGAGCCCGTCATGCGGCTGGCCATGAAGGTGCTGCGGCCACCGGGCAAGTGAGATGGCCGGGTACGGTCGCGGATGACGGCGCCGTTGGCGAGCCTGCGACGGAGGATGGGCGATGAGCAACCTGGAAGCCGCGCCGGCCGAAGTCGCCTGCGCCGCTTCGCAACGCCGGGACACCTCGCCCAGGGTGGAGGTGCTGCATCCGCGGGAGGTTCCCTTGGGCGGCCCCAGGGCGATCCGGGTGCAACGCACGTTGCCGCAACGCGGGCGTTCGCTGATCGGTGCGTGGTGTTTCATCGACCACTACGGCCCCGTCGCGGCGAGGATGGATGTGCCGCCGCACCCGCATACGGGACTACAAACCGTGAGTTGGTTGTTCAGTGGGGAAGTGGAGCACCGTGACAGCGCCGGCGTTCGTGCGGTCGTTCGGCCCGGCGAGCTGAATCTGATGACCGCCGGTGCCGGCATTTGCCACTCCGAGGTGTCGGTTGACGCAGGGCCGGTCCTGCACGGCGTCCAGCTCTGGGTGGCGCTTCCCGCTGCCGCCCGCGACACGGCGCGAGACTTTGCCCACTACGCACCCCCCGTGGTCTCGCTACCGGGCGCCCAGGCCCGCGTGTTCCTCGGCGAGCTGGCCGGGAGTCGTTCGCCCACAAAGACCTTCAGTCCGTTGCTGGGCGCCCAACTCGACCTCGACGCCGACGCAGGTTTCGATATCGACGTGGATCCCACCTTCGAGCACGGAGTGCTCTGCGATTCGGGCACCGTCCAGGTCGACGAGACGTCCCTGGCGACCGCCGACCTGGCTTACCTAAGTCCCGGCCAAACGCAGCTGCACGTGCGCAACGTGGGGGAGCGGCCCGCGCGGATGTTGTTGCTCGGCGGCACGCCGTTCACCGAAGAGTTGGTGATGTGGTGGAACTTCGTCGGACGAAGCCACGAGGACATCGTCAACTACCGCCGACTGTGGGAGGACGGTGACGACCGGTTCGGCGCCGTCCACGGATACCGGGGAGCGCTCGCCCGACTGCCCGCCCCGCCGCTGCCGACCGCTCGGCTGCGGCCTCGACCGATACCCCGACGAAAGGAAAGCACAAATGACAACCGATAAGACCGGCGCGGAAACCACGGTCACCCTTGAGGACGGGAAGTACACGATCGCCGTCGAGGGCAAGACGGTGGGGCTCGCCGATTTCGCCGATCGCGGCGAGCAACGCGTCTTCTACCACACCGAAATTGATCCGGCTTACGGCGGACGTGGCCTGGCGACGATCCTCGTCGAGGAGGCGCTCAACGAGGCACGCGATGAGGGCAAGCGCATTGTTCCGGTGTGCTCGATGATCGGCACCGTGCTCAAGAAGCATCCCGAGTTCGATGACATCACCGACCCGGTCACTCCGGAAATAACGCAGTGGGTGCGGTCTTAGGGGTCCACAACGGCGAAGTCCGGCTACGACAGAACATTTACGTCGATACGACGTTACCGCATTTACGCTTAGCTGATTTCGTCCGGTTTCGGCCAACCCCATTTTTTAGACGAATTGGACCGGCGTAATGTAACGAGTTCCTCGCAAATGCGTGCGGTTGCCGACCGATCCGCGAATAGCTCCTCGACACGCTTCAGGTTCATCGACAGCCAATTGGCTTGATCTATCGCGCCGCTTGCTCCCGGGTCATCACCACCTTCTAAGTATTGGCGAATCAACGGTAGGGCAAACCACTCGTCGGAGGCCGTCTGATGGACCGGAACTGCGGCGAAATTAATAAGTCCGCGATCATTGACCACGTCCCACCTGATCTGAGCGCCGGTGAACGAGATCGATGCATCAATATCGGCGAGCCCTCGGTTGGATGAATCCGTAATTCTGTACTTTGGGTTTAGGTAAAGAATGCCCACATATTGAACGATAAATTCCAGAAGCGTTTTCATCGCTAACCTCCAATCTTGGGCGGGACTAGGGTGTAGCCATCCGTTACTTGGTATCCGTGTGCCATCAGATATCTGAGTTCGGCGGCAGTATACGTATTATCGATAACACTATCGATGGGAGTCGACAGCTTAATAGTGTCCCGATTTGCGATTGCAATGTCGAGTACATGCTGATTAGCCGCGAGTCGCTGAATTGGCGTGGCCGAGTTCCATGCGTCTCCGATATCGAAGTAGCTTGCGCCTCGCTCCTGAGCGAGCTCGATGTACGACGGGCCCCCTAATGGGTTCTTAAATGGTCCGAGAACGGTTTCACCACTTCCGGTCAGATGCGCTTCAGCCATCGCTCGCAACTCGGGAGGCATGTAGTTGAGCGGGTTGTCCAAGTGGAATTCCGGATGGGCTGGATCTATGACAACCGGCGCCGGGCTATCAGGTAAGGCTCCTGCGTGAGGCCCGGCCGGCGCATGTTCGACGGGTACGTCGCCGTGCGGGGCGGGCGGCGCGTGCTCCACCGGGGGCGGCTCGAGAGGGTGAGTGCCCGGGACCGGCTCCCCGGGTAGCGGTGTATGGGAAGCCAGGTTCTGTTCTGCGGCTTGGACGCGTTCCTCGGCTCCGGCGAGTGCGCGGGGGAACACGTTGTCGGCCGTCACACCCTCCAACATCTCGCGGCTGAAAAGCATCTTCAGGCCCTGAAAGGCCGCCTCGCCGCCCGCCTTGAGCGCTGGCGCCCCGGCCGCCAGGGTGACGGCCGTAAAAAGGGGCTCGGCAGTCGCTTCCACTTTCCCGGGATCCGGTGTGCGCATGCCGGTCAATTTGCCGCCGTTGAAGGTGTAATACGTGCCGGTGGCTTGGTCGAAGAACTCGCCCGTGCCGTTCTTGAGCTGGCCGTAAGCCTGCACCGGCTGCCCGTTGACCTTGTAGGTGAACGTGAAATGCCCGTCGGGGGAAACACTTACGGACGCCGGGTCAATGCTGTTGTAGTCGGGGATCTTGCCCAGGTCGTCGAGGGCACGCGCGAGGTCCGCCTTGAGCTTGGGCAGTTTGGCGCTGGCCGCCTCGCCTTCCGGCGAACCCGGGCCATGCGTATACAGGTCGGCCGCGGCTTTACTGAGCGCCTCCTGCGCGGCGCGCACCTTGGCCATTTGGTCGACGACGGCCTGGTTGGTGGCTTGGCGAATGTCAGCCAACGCGGCCTGCTGGGCGGGAGACGGTGGGGCCACGCCGTCAGCGTCGGCACCATGCAGCGGGGCGCCGTCGTACCCTTCGGCGTGAAGGTTATCGAGCGATTTCTGAAGGCCATCGGCGTATCCGTTGCGGATCGATTGCAGGGCTGCGAGCGCAGCTTTGGTGTCACGCAGCGCGTCGTCCTCACAAGTGTTGATGAGGGCATGCAGCGCGTCCTTTTCCCCTGCGCTGAGGCTTTTGTCGTTTTGCAAGATGGAGACGGCCTGGCTGACCATGTCCGAGATGTTCTTCAACTGGGCTTCTAAGGTGGCGATGCGCGCGGCCCCGGCCTTTTGCGCATCGGCCAGCGACGCGGCGATGTTTTCCAGGTCCGCAGCGATCTTGGGCAGCTGTAACGACTGCGCCCCTAAGGATTTCGTGACGCGCTGAACTTCGTCGGAGTCGTTGATGGGATGACCGCCGCCGTCGTGGTGGTTCCAAGCGGCCTCGAAGCGTGCGCGTGCTTGCTGGAACGCGTTCTCGGCCTCCGCCGTGCATCGGCCCGCGCGGTGAAAGGCTCCGGCCAGATTGGAAATCTCCAGCGGGCTACCCGCCTGCAGGCTGGCGTTGATCGCCCAGGGGTCACCACCGGCCTCGGCGATCAGCGCCTGCTCATCTATATACGGAAGTCCCACAGCACCGCTGGTCGCCGCGCAGCAATAAACTCCGGTCCTAGTGATTGCATTGCGCGCATTCCAACCCTCCCTGAGCTAGCTCATAAGGCTACTGGCGCAAACGTGCTCGTCAATTCACGACCGATCGAAACGCTTAGCTAGTCAGTTACCGCTGGAACCCCTGAGTTACACATGAAACGATTAACCTGACCTCGCAACCGTTAGAAGGAGCGGCTCAGTGCATATCGGTGTTACGCGTACCGCGGTGAGAATGGCCTGCGGGACGGGGGCGCTCTCGTGACAGGCGCCCCCGGGGCTGTGCTCGCTCGTGAGCTCACCGACATCACCGACAGCGTCCGGCAGGTGCCGGCGCCTCCCGTACCTGAACTGCTGCCGCCGAGCCGAATTCGTGTCGCCGATCCTGACGGAGCGGACGCGGAATTGGTTGCCGAGTGGATGAACCGGCCCCACTTGGTCACGACGTGGGAGTACGACTGGCCGGTCGCGCGTTGGCGTAACCACTTGCGCGCGCAAGTCGATGGCGCCTACTCGCGACCGCTGATCCTCAGCATCAATGGTGTCGACCGCGCGTACATGGAGATCTACCGTGCTGCCAAGGATTCCATCGCCCACTGCTACGACAGCCGGCCACACGACCTTGGCCTGCACGGGGCGATCGCAGACGAGAAGCTCGTGAACCGCGGGCTAGGCCCGCTGATCCTCCGGAAGGTGATCGCCAGCATCCTGGCCGCCGACCCGGCGTGCCAACGGATTATGTTCGACCCCGACCACCGCAATACGACGGTGCGGCGGCTCTGCGAGTTCCTGCGCTGTGAATTCCTCGGCGAACACGACATGCCGAACCGCAGGATGGCGCTCTACGCCCTGAATCGGCCAGCGCCGTAACAGCGTTCGCGCTCAGGCCTGTAGTTGGCTGCGGACCTCCAGCCGTCTGAGCTTGCCCGACGACGTACGCGGTAATGAGCCTGGTGGCATCAAGACGACATCGGCCGGAGTCGCCCCGCACACCGAGATGACCCGCTTGATGACAGCGCTGCGGGTCACGTCGTGATCCGCACCCACGAATTCGGCGGCGATGAGCAACCGCGACTGGGCGGCACCGGATTTCGAACCGACCGCAACCACGCCACCGTGTCGCACTCCATCCACCTGCGCGGCCACCTGCTCGATTTCGGTGGGAAAGATGTTGCGGCCGGCGATCGTGATGACCTCTTTGGACCGACCGCAGATAACCAGCTCACCGTCGACCAGATAACCGATGTCTCCGGTGCGGAACCACTCCGCACCGCGATCGGACCCTGTGGCGGGGTCGCCGAAGTATTTCGTCATCATCGATGAGCCGCGGATCTCGACCTCCCCAACACCATCATCCGCTGATCGATGCGTCGGGCTAATGCGTAACTCCATACCGGGGATGGGGCGCCCCAACAGCGCATAGCGTTGCCGCACATCCGATTCCGTCCGCTCATCGATGCGCAACCCCTGCCCACAGGCGGGCATCGTCACGGCGCAGGTTGACTCGGCCATCCCATACGCCGGCGTCGCCGCCGACGC
The DNA here is from genome assembly GCF_035666375.1 of Mycobacterium sp. 5-140-3-2. Lineage (NCBI taxonomy): Bacteria > Bacillati > Actinomycetota > Actinomycetes > Mycobacteriales > Mycobacteriaceae > Mycobacterium > Mycobacterium sp. 5-140-3-2. The sequence continues at coordinate 29,894 of NZ_CP142025.1, read as the reverse complement.
CCGCAATCCGAACGGAGCCATCGCGTCGGCGAATCGCTGAAACCCCTCGCAATCAACGGGTTCGCCGCCATTGATGGCAATCCGCAGCGCCCCCAGGTCCACGTCCGAAACGCGGCCGGAGTAGCGACCGAGCATGGAGTACCCGAAATTGGGTCCGGCGGTGAAGGTTGCCGCGCTGGCCGAAAGCCAATCCGCCCAGCGAAGCGGTGCCGCAGAGAACGCGCCCGTCGGCGCCTGCCAAAGCGGCATCCCGCTCAGGACGGCGGTCAACAGGAAGGCCAAGCCCATGTCGTGGTAGATCGGCAGCCACGAACACGCCCGGTCGGAGCCGTCGAGTTGTAGCCGCTCGATGAGGCCGCGCATATTGTTCAGCACGGCCTCCGGCGACAAGACGGCAGTGCGCGGATCACCGGTCGAGCCGGCAGTACCCTGGAGGATCGCGGCGTTCGAATCGGAGTGACTTTGAAGGTCATTCGACGCCGGGGTGCGAGCGGCCTCGGCAAGGCTGGAGACAGACAGCGTCGTCTCCGCATCGCCGAGCGTGCGCAGGGTCGCACCGTGACTGAATACCGTGCTGACTCCGATTCCGCTGAACCGACTCAGGGTGCTGTGCGCCCACTCGGCCGGGTCGGCACCGCGCCTGGGACGGGGCAGAATCGATACGGCGGCACCCGCCAGCCACGCGCCCTGTATGGCGGCGACCAGCTCGACGGTCGGTTCACCGACAATTCCCACGGCACCGAGGTCGTCCTGCTGGAGCAGATGCGTTGCGATGCTTTCGGCCATCCCGTGGACCTCGGGCCAGGGGCAGGCGGTCCATTTGTCGGTGTCTTTGTCCAGGACCACCAAGTCATGCGGCGATCGCGTCATCGCATCGCGCATGGCGGCCGCGAGAACGTTCATGCGTCGACCCCGACTCCGATCGCGGCCTGCAAGTCACCGACGGTCGTGCAGGTCAACAGGTCTTCCTCGCTCAATTGCGTGCCGAACCGTTCTTCGATGGCAACCAGGCCGGCGGCAAAGGCGACGGAGTCCATTCCCAGGTCGTCTATCAGACGCGTTGCGGCAGTGACGGATTCGAATTTGAGGTCCAGGTCATCCCGAAGGACGCTGACCAACTGATCGTCGACGGTGCTGGGCACAGGGGGATTGGAGGAGGTCATGAGCCGCGACCATACCGTGCTGATTTAGGTAAGGCTACCCTCATGGGTAGGGTGTGGGTTGTCTCACCGTCGAGGCCGACAGCAATGGGCCGCCCATTGACGTCGGCCAGCTGCGCTTGCCCGCGCCGACGATTGTCCCACAGGCACAACGACTTTGAACGCCGCGCGATCGGTGGCGAATGGCCGACCGGCTTCGTGTTGAGCCCGCTGAAATGATGGTGCTGTGACAGAACCTTGCGCGGGGTGCGGTTTCGCCTATGACCTGCGCCGAGCCGCCTCAGTGCGCCACGACATCCGGGCGTTGGCGGCCGAAGCCGTTGTACTTCTGTCTAACAACAAGATTGACGTGCGGTCCCGCTCGCGTCCCGACGTGTGGTCACCGCTGGAGTACGCATGCCATCTGCGAGACGTGCTGCTGGTGCAACGCGAGCGGGTGCTCGCAGCACGGCGCACGAACGGCCACGATTGTGCGTCCATGGGGCGCGACGAGCGCGCCGAACACGACGGGTACAGCGAACAGGATCCGGCCGAGGTCGCGCGTCAACTTGCCGACGCGGCAGCACTATTCAGCAATGTCCTCGCTCGGCTATCCGACGATGACTGGGACCGAACGGTGATTTACCACTATCCGGAAACCCACGAGCGGTCGCTGCGCTGGGTCGCGGTACATACCGTGCACGAACTCCAGCACCATCTTCTCGACATCCGCCGCCAACTGTGACCGCCACACACGAGGCGCATCAAAGCCGCTCGGCCGGCCCAATTCACCTGCGCTACAGTGCCGGCCATGAACGTCGACGCGGACGCCTTCTCGAAACGATGGGCACGACGCTGGAACGCCCACGACGTCGACGCCGTCCTCGACGACTTCCATGACGACGTGGTGTTCACATCGCCCGTGGCCGCCAAGCTCTTGCCGGAAACGCAGGGAGTGGTCCGCGGCAAGGCGGCGCTACGTCGGTACTGGATCGCCGCCCTCGAACGCGTTCCGGATCTCCGGTTCACCGTCGAAGGCGTCTACCAAGGCGTCAACACGATCGTCATCGCCTACCGCAACCAGAGCGGCGACCTCGTCAACGAGGTCTTGATCTTCGACGGCGAGGTGATCGTCGAGGGCCACGGGACATACCGGGTGGGCGAATAGCGGACACTTACCGCCGCGGATTACCCGTCGCGACCGGGGATGTTCGGTAACAACGCGACGTCGTCGTGCTTGCCCCAACGCCGTAATAGTTCCGCCGTTTCGCGTACGCAGCGTGCGGCCCAATCCGGATTCACTCGGTTCAGAACCTCATATTGTTTGGCCCACATCAGGATGCGCGGGTCCTGATCCCGTGGACGATGTCTGGCGGCGTACGAACCGCCGATGTCGAAAGCTATATCGCAAGCGAACCAGTAGAGGGCCTCGTCGATGTCGCCGACGTGATCGACCCTCTGCCTGCCGCGCTCCCAATAGTCGTAGTGGTATCGCCCGTCGTCATCGATATAGACGTTGCGGTCATCATCCTTCAGCACGACTCCGGCCTGGATCGGCCGGGCGTTCAGCAGCGCGGCGATGCGATTGACTTCGGACTGCAAGTGGGCCGTCTTGTCGTCGACCATGCGCCAGACCTTACGTTTTTTCGGCTGCCGTGGCCGGTCGCCCAAACACGAAAGTCACGACCCCTTGCGAGGTCGTGACTTTGCGTAGTACCGCTCAATGTGGGCGAAGGGGGACTTGAACCCCCACGTCCCGAAGGACACTGGCACCTGAAGCCAGCGCGTCTGCCATTCCGCCACTCGCCCGGAAAAACAACCGGTGGACCATACCACTGTAATGGCCCGATTCCCGAACCGCCGCAGCGGGCCTGGATCCCATTCGGCGCCCTGCCCTCGCCGCAGGCGCACCCCTGAGCTGCGGGGACCCAGTTCTCACTGTTTCGACAGTGCCGCGCCGTTGCGATGTGCCGATACCATGCGGGAGTGAACCAGCACGCGGGCGATTCGTTTGCCGCGCACCGGCAATACCTTCTGCAAGTGCAGGCGAACGGTAGGACATGAGTAGCCAACGGGGGCTGGCCGCGCGGATCGAGCGCAAACTCGAGGCGTCGGTGGACAACGCCTTCGCCCGGGTGTTCGGCGGATCGATCGTCCCGCAAGAGGTAGAAGCCCTGTTGTGCCGCGAGGCCCGCGACGGAGTTCAGAAGCTTCACGGAAATCGCCTTTTGGCCCCCAACGAATACATCATTACCCTCGGTATGCACGACTTCGGAAAGGTGAGCACCGATCCCGATCTCACGTCGAGCTCATTCGCGAGGTACTTGGCTGACTACATCCACGAACAGGGGTGGCAAACGTATGGTGAGGTGGTCGTCCGGTTCGAGCAGTCGTCGAACCTGCGTACCGGCCAGTACCGCGCCCGTGGTGCTGTCAACCCCGATGTCCAGCCCCGCCCGACGGACAAAGACGCCGTCCGGCCACAATCAAATAACGCGTTCGGCGATGAACGAGGAGTAGCACCAATGACTGACAATTCGAGCTACCGCGGGGATCAGGGGCCGGGGCGGCCCGGCGACGAGTATTACGACGACCGCTACCGGCGTCCCCAGGACGACGCGCGCGGTGGCCCGGACCCGCAGGGTGCACCCGACCCCCGCGGGGGATATCCGCCTGAGCAGGGCGGCTACCCACCTCAGCAGGGCTACCCGCCGCGCCAGCCCGAGCAGGGCGGCTACCCGGAGCAAGGCGGCTACCCGCCGCAACAGGGCTACCAAGACCAGGGCGGTTACCAGGGCCAGGCTGGCTACCCCGACCAGGGGCAAGGCGGCTACCCGCCGCAGCCGGGCTACCAGGACCAGCGCGGCTACCCCGACCAGGGGCAGGGCGGCTACCCGCAGTCGTATGAACAGCGGCCGCCCGCGCCGGGCGGTTATGGCGGTGGGCAAGGCTACGAGCAGGGATACCGCCAGGGCGGTTACGGCCCTCCCGCCGGCCAGCCGGGCGGTGGCCCGCAGGGCTACGGCGGCGGCTACGCCGACTACGGTCGCGGACCGGCCCGCCAGGACGAGGGCGGCTACGCCCCGCCGGAACAACGCCCCGCCTACCCCGAGCAGGGTGGTGGGTACGACCAGGGTTACCAACAGGGCGGGGGATACGGCCGCCAGGATTACGGCTCGCCCGAATACACCCAGTACGCCGAGCACGCGCAGGGCACGACGTACGGCGGCCAGGGCGGGGGATACCCCGAGGCCGCCAGCCCCGAGTACGACTACGGTCAGCAGCCCGACTACGGCCAGCAGGCGGAGTACGGCCAGCCCGCCGACTACGGCCAACCCGCCGACTACGGTCAACAGGCGGGCGGCTACGGCGGATACGGGCAGGGCGGCTACGGCGCGACGGGCACCACGATCACCCTTCAGCTCGATGACGGCAGCGGCCGCACCTATCAGTTGCGCGATGGCTCCAACATCATCGGCCGCGGGCAAGACGCCCAGTTCCGACTGCCCGATACGGGCGTGTCACGGCGCCACCTGGAGATCCGCTGGGACGGGCAGGTCGCCCTGCTGTCGGACCTGAACTCCACCAACGGCACCACCGTGAACAACGCGCCGGTCCAGGAGTGGCAATTGGCCGACGGCGACGTCATCCGTTTGGGCCATTCGGAAATCATCGTCCGGATCCACTAAGTCGCTGGGCTCAACGCTGCCGTGCTTCGCCCCGTGTCGACCACCGTCCAAGTATCGTGACGTAGCCGATGTGCGCGGAGTCACGGGCGCCGGGAACACGACGCTAGGACGGAAAGGACGCCAGATGCAGGGATTGGTACTGCAGCTGACGCGCGCCGGATTTTTGATGTTGCTCTGGGTATTCATCTGGTCCGTGCTGCGAATCCTGCGGACCGATATCTACGCCCCGACCGGTGCCGTCATGGTGCGTCGCGGTCTGGCGCTGCGCAGCACGCTGCTTCCGTCGCGGCAGCGCCGGCACGCGGCCCGCTATCTGGTGGTGACCGAAGGCGCGCTGGCGGGGGGGCGCATCACGCTGAGCGGCCAGCCGGTGCTGATCGGACGGGCCGACGACTCCACCCTGGTGCTCACCGACGACTACGCCTCAACCCGGCACGCCCGGCTGTCTCAGCGCGGCTCGGAGTGGTACGTCGAGGATCTAGGATCGACCAACGGTACTTACCTTGACAGGGCGAAAGTGACGACAGCGGTACGAGTCCCGATAGGAACGCCGATTCGAATCGGCAAAACGGCGATCGAGTTACGCCCGTGACCCGCGCCAATGACAATGATGCCGGCTCGGCAGATTTTCCGGCCGGGATCGAGGAGTGGCGCCCGTGACCCTGGTCCTGCGATACGCCGCCCGGAGTGACCGTGGCCTGGTGCGCGCCAACAACGAAGACTCTGTCTATGCCGGCGCCCGGCTGCTGGCCCTGGCCGACGGCATGGGCGGCCATGCGGCCGGCGAGGTGGCATCCCAGTTGGTGATCGCTGCACTGGCCCACCTCGACGACGACGAGCCGGGCGGCGACCTGCTGGCCAAGCTCGACAACGCGGTGCGCTCCGGCAATGCGGCCATCGCAGCGCAGGTAGAGGCGGAGCCCGAACTCGAGGGGATGGGCACCACTCTTACCGCGATCCTGTTCGCGGGCGACCGAATTGGATTGGTACACATCGGCGATTCGCGGGGCTACCTGCTGCGCGACGGCGAACTGAGCCAGATCACCAAGGACGACACCTTCGTTCAGACCCTGGTCGACGAGGGCCGCATCACCCGGGAAGAGGCGCACAGCCACCCGCAGCGATCACTGATAATGCGGGCGCTCACCGGCCACGAGGTCGAGCCGACGTTGACCATGCGGGAAGCGCGCGCCGGCGACCGTTATCTGCTGTGTTCCGACGGGCTGTCGGACCCGGTCAGCGACGAGACCATCCTCGAGGCGTTGCAGATTCCCGACGTCGCCGAGGCCGCCTATCGCCTCATCGAGTTGGCGCTGCGTGGCGGCGGGCCGGACAACGTCACCGTCGTGGTCGCCGACGTCGTCGACTACGACTACGGGCAGACCCAGCCGATTCTGGCCGGCGCGGTCTCGGGTGACGAGGATCAAATGACGCTGCCCAACACCTCGGCCGGGCGAGCCTCGGCGATCAGGCCGCGCGACGAGTCGGCCAAACGTGCTGCGCCGCAACCCGAAACGCCGCACCGGCCGCGGTGGTCCCGCCGACGGATGGTCGTCGTCGCCGCGCTGGCGGTGCTGCTGGTCGTCGCGGGCCTCACCGTGGGGTGGTGGGTCATCCAGCGCAATTATTACGTCGCCGAATACAACGGCAGGGTCTCCATCGTCCGGGGTATCCAGGGGACGCTGCTGGGCGTCCCGTTGCAACGGCCTTACCTGGTCGGCTGCCTCAACGCGCGCAACGAACTGGCCCTGGTCAGCTACGGACAATCCGGCCATCCCAATTGCCAGCTCATGACCCTGCAAGATCTGCGCCGTCCCGGCCAGGTCCAGGTCCAAACCGGACTGCCGGGCGGCAGCCTGGACCAAGCGGAATCGCAGCTGCGCCAGTTGCTGGCCGAATACCTGCTGCCGATCTGTCCGCCGCCGCGCGCCACCTCTCCGCCCGGATCCCCGTCTACCGGCGGTACACCCCAATCCAGCACCACCGCAACGCCATCACCCCAGACCACCAGTTCCACCAGCGCCAGCCCCCCACCCAGCACAAGCGCCTCCAACGGCCCCGCGTCCCCAGCACCGGCAGGTCCGACGACCACCTCGCAAACGGTGACCGCTCTCCCCGGGCCCCCACCCCAACCGGGCATCGATTGCCGGACGGTGGCATGACAACACAGCTTCAACCGCCGGTCGCGGTCACACCTCCTCTGCCTACCCGGCGCAATGCCGAGCTATTGCTGCTGGGCTTCGCATCGCTGATCACCGTCGCCGCGCTGCTGATCGTCGAGGCGAATCAAACCCGCGATCTGCACTGGGACGCGATCAACTACGGGCTGGTGTTTCTCGTCGTCTTCGGATCGGCGCACATGGCGATCCGGCGCTTCGCGCCCTATACCGATCCGCTGCTGTTGCCAATCGTGGCTCTACTCAACGGGCTTGGCCTGGTGATGATCCACCGGCTCGATCTGGTCACCAATCAGCTCAGCGGCCGTCACCACCCCAGCGCAACCCAGCAGATGCTGTGGACCCTGGTCGGGGTGGTGACCTTTGCCCTGGTGGTCACCTTCTTGAAAGACCATCGGCAGCTCGCGCGCTACGGTTACATCTGCGGACTCGTCGGTCTGGTCTTGCTGGTGATTCCCGCCCTGTTGCCGGCCTCGCTGTCCGAACAGAACGGCGCCAAGATCTGGATTCGCTTGCCCGGCTTCTCAATTCAGCCCGCTGAGTTCTCCAAAATCCTGCTCCTGATCTTCTTCTCCGCGGTGCTGATCGCCAAACGCGGCCTGTTCACCAGCGTCGGCAAGCACTTCATGGGTTTGACCCTGCCCCGCCCCCGCGACCTCGCGCCCCTGCTGGCGGCCTGGGTGATCTCGGTCGGCGTGATGGCCTTCGAAAAAGACCTTGGCACTTCGCTATTGCTGTACACGTCGTTTCTGGTGGTGGTCTACCTCGCCACCCAGCGGTTCAGCTGGGTGGGGATCGGTCTGGTCCTGTTCGTCGCGGGAAGCGTTGTCGCGTATTTCATTTTCAGCCACGTCCGGGTCCGGGTGCAGATGTGGTGGGACCCGTTTTCCGACCCCGACGGCAGCGGCTATCAGATTGTGCAGTCGCTCTTCAGCTTCGCCACCGGCGGGATTTTCGGCACCGGGCTCGGCAACGGTCAGCCCGACACCGTGCCCGCCGCGTCGACCGACTTCATCATCGCGGCGTTCGGCGAAGAGCTGGGATTGGTGGGCCTGGCGAGCATCTTGATGCTCTACACCATCGTCATCGTGCGGGGCATGCGCACGGCGATCGCCACCCGGGACAGCTTCGGCAAGCTGCTCGCGGCGGGCCTGGCGTCGACGCTGGCCCTGCAGTTGTTCATCGTCGTCGGCGGGGTAACCCAACTCATTCCGCTGACCGGGTTGACCACCCCGTGGATGTCCTATGGCGGTTCGTCGTTGCTGGCGAACTACGTGCTGTTGGCCATCCTGGCGCGCATCTCGCACAGCGCCCGTCGTCCCCTGCGCGCCCCCGCGCGCCATGAGCCGCCGATCGCGGCGGCCGGCACCGAGGTGATCGAGAAAGTATGAACGCCTCCCTGCGCCGGATCTCGGTGACCGTGATGGCGTTGATCGTGCTGCTGTTGATCAACGCCACGATGACGCAGGTCTTCGCCGCCGACTCGCTGCGCGCCGATCCGCGCAACCAGCGCGTGCTGCTCGATGAGTATTCGCGCCAGCGCGGCCAGATCGTGGCGGGCGGACAGCTGTTGGCGTACTCCGTCGCCACCGATAACCGCTTCCGCTTCTTACGGGTCTACCCCAACCCCGCGACGTACGCGCCGGTCACCGGGTTCTACTCGCTGCGCTATTCCAGCACCGGCCTGGAACGCGCCGAGGACCCGCTGTTAAACGGCTCCGACGAACGGCTGTTCGGGCGCCGGCTGGCCGACTTCTTCACCGGCCGCGACCCGCGCGGGGCCAACGTCGACACCACGATCAAGCCGCGCGTCCAGCAGGCCGCCTGGGACGGGATGCAGCAGGGCTGCGGCGGCCCGCCGTGCAAAGGCGCCGTGGTCGCCCTCGAACCGTCCACCGGCAAGATCCTGGCGATGGTGTCGTCGCCGTCCTACGACCCCAACCTGCTGTCGTCGCACGATCCCGAGGTGCAGGCCAAGGCCTGGCAGTTGCTGCGCGACGATCCCGACAACCCGATGACCAACCGTGCCATCTCGGAGACCTACCCGCCCGGCTCCACCTTCAAGGTGATCACCACCGCGGCCGCGCTGCAGGCCGGCGCCTCCGACACCGAGCAGCTGACCGCCGCGCCGTCGATTCCGCTGCCGAACAGCACCGCGACGCTGGAGAACTACGGTGGACAGTCGTGTGGCAACGAGCCGACCGTGTCCTTGCAGCAGGCCTTCGCCCTGTCCTGCAACACCGCGTTCGTCCAACTCGGCATGCTCACCGGATCCGACGCGCTGCGTGGCATGGCGCGCTCATTCGGCCTGGACAGCACCCCGAGCGTGATCCCGCTTCAGGTCGCGGAGTCGACCATCGGGATCATCCCGGACGCGGCCGCCCTGGGCATGTCGAGCATCGGGCAGAAGGATGTCGCGATGACGCCGCTGCAGAACGCCGAGATCGCGGCGACCATCGCGAACGGCGGGGTGACGATGCAGCCGTATCTGATCGACAGCCTCAAGGGGCCGGACCTGACCACGATCAGCACCACGGCACCGTATGAGCAGCGGCGCGCCGTGTCGCCGCAGGTCGCCGCTAAGCTAACAGAGCTGATGGTCGGCGCCGAGAAGGTCGCACAGCAGAAAGGGGCCATTCCCGGCGTGCAGATCGCATCCAAGACGGGTACCGCAGAACATGGCACCGATCCGCGGCACACACCGCCGCACGCGTGGTACATCGCTTTCGCGCCCGCACAGACCCCGAAAGTCGCCGTGGCGGTGTTGGTGGAGAATGGCGCCGACCGCCTGTCCGCGACGGGGGGTGCACTCGCCGCGCCGATCGGACGGGCTGTGATCCAGGCCGCGCTACAGGGAGGACCATGAGCCCGCGAGTTGGTGTGACGCTGTCTGGCAGATACCGCCTGCAGCGCCTGATCGCCACCGGCGGCATGGGTCAGGTCTGGGAGGCCGTGGACAGCCGCCTGGGCCGACGCGTCGCGGTCAAGGTGCTCAAGCAGGAGTTCTCCCAAGACCCCGAGTTCATCGAGCGCTTCCGCGCTGAGGCGCGGACCACGGCGATGCTCAATCACCCCGGGATCGCGGCGGTCCACGATTACGGCGAGAGCCAGCTGGACGGGGAGGGCCGCACCGCCTACCTGGTGATGGAGCTGGTCAACGGCGAGCCGCTGAACTCGGTGCTCAAACGCACCGGCCGGCTGTCCCTGCGGCACGCCCTGGACATGCTCGAGCAGACCGGCCGCGCGCTGCAGGTCGCGCACGCCGCCGGGCTGGTCCACCGCGACGTCAAGCCGGGCAACATACTGATCACCCCGACCGGCCAGGTGAAGATCACCGACTTCGGCATCGCCAAGGCCGTCGACGCCGCACCGGTGACCCAGACCGGCATGGTCATGGGCACCGCCCAATACATCGCGCCCGAACAGGCGCTCGGGCACGACGCCACCCCGTCCAGCGACGTGTACTCGCTGGGAGTTGTTGGCTACGAGGTCGTTTCGGGCAAGCGGCCGTTCACCGGTGACGGCGCCCTGACCGTGGCGATGAAGCACATCAAGGAACCACCGCCGCCGCTGCCCGCGGAGCTGCCGCCCAACGTGCGAGAACTCATCGAGATCACGCTGGTCAAGAACCCGGCGATGCGGTACCGCAGCGGGGGACCGTTCGCCGACGCCGTCGCGGCGGTGCGCGCCGGTCGCCGTCCGCCCCGCCCCAGCCAGTCACCGCCCCCGGGCCGGGCCTCGCCGGCGGCGATACCGTCCAGCCCGACGACCCGGGCGGCCGCGGTGTCCCCGCGCAGCGCGGCGCCGCGTCGATCCCGCCCCACCACCGGCGGGCACCGCCCGCCCCCGGCCCGGCGCACCTTCTCGTCGGGGCAGCGCGCGCTGCTCTGGGCCGCCGGGGTACTCGGCGCGCTGGCGATCATCATCGCGGTGCTCATCGTCATCAATTCCCGGGGGGATCAGCAGCAACAGCCCCCGACGGTCACCGACACCGGCACCCCGCCGGCATCGGCGCCCGCGCCGACCAACACCCCGAGCGGTTCGGCAGGCATGCGTCTCGAGTGGCCGGATGACGGCACGATAGGGATGTCGGGATTCCGCGGCGGACCGGCGGGACACGGGACATCGCAATGACCACCCCGCAGCACCTGTCCGACCGTTATGAGCTCGGCGAGATCCTCGGTTTCGGGGGGATGTCCGAGGTTCACCTGGCCCGCGACCTCCGCCTGCATCGCGACGTCGCGGTCAAGGTGCTGCGCGCGGATCTGGCCCGCGATCCCAGCTTCTACCTACGCTTTCGGCGGGAGGCGCAAAACGCCGCCGCGCTGAATCACCCGTCCATCGTCGCCGTCTACGACACCGGCGAGGCGGAGACCCCCACCGGGCCGCTGCCCTACATCGTCATGGAGTACGTCGACGGCGTCACCCTGCGCGACATCGTGCACACCGACGGGCCGCTGCCGCCGCGGCGGGCGATCGAGATCATCGCCGACGCGTGCCAGGCGCTGAACTTCAGTCATCAGAACGGCATCATCCACCGCGACGTCAAGCCGGCCAACATCATGATCAGCACCACCAACGCGGTCAAGGTGATGGATTTCGGTATCGCCCGCGCGATCGCCGACAGCGGCAACAGCGTCACCCAGACCGCCGCGGTGATCGGCACCGCGCAGTACCTCTCGCCCGAGCAGGCCCGCGGCGACGCCGTCGACGCCCGCTCCGATGTGTATTCGTTGGGCTGCGTCCTTTATGAAATCCTCACGGGCGAACCACCTTTCGTCGGAGACTCGCCGGTCGCGGTTGCCTACCAACATGTCCGCGAGGACCCCGTGCCGCCGTCGCAGCGCCACGACGGCATCTCGCCCGACCTCGACGCCGTTGTGCTCAAGGCGCTGGCCAAGAATCCCGAAAACCGCTATCAGACCGCGGCGGAGATGCGCGCCGATCTGGTCCGGGTGCACAACGGCGAAAAGCCCGAGGCGCCAAAGGTTTTCACCGACGCCGACCGAAGCTCGATGCTGTCATCGAGCCCCGGCAGCGGGGGCCCGCCCCGGACCGATCCGCTGCCCCGCCAGGTTCTCGCCGACGCGGGCGAGGACCGCACCGTCGGGTCGGTCGGTCGCTGGATCGTCGCGGTGGCGGCACTGGCCGTCCTGACGATCGTTGTGGTGATCGCGTTCAACACCTTCGGTGGCGGGGCTCGTGACGTTCAGGTGCCCGACGTGCGCGGGCAGGTGTCCGCCGACGCCATCGCGGCGCTGCAAAACCGCGGCTTCAAAACGCGCACGCTGCAAAAGCCGGATTCGATCGTTCCGCCCGACCACGTCATCGGCACCGACCCCGGCGCCAACGCGTCGGTCAGCGCCGGCGACGAGATCACCGTCAACGTCTCCACCGGCCCGGAGCAACGCGAGGTGCCAGACGTGTCCTCGTTGAGTTACTCCGACGCGGTCACCAAGCTCAAAGCCGCGGGATTCACCAAGTTCAAGCAGGCCAATTCGCCGTCGACACCGGAGCTGCTGGGCAAGGTGATCGGGACCAACCCGCCGGCCAACCAGACGTCGGCGATCACCAACGTCATCACCGTCATCGTCGGCTCCGGGCCGGAGACCAAGCAGGTTCCCGACATAGCGGGCCAGACCGTGGACATCGCGCAACGCAACCTCACCGTCTACGGGTTCAGCAAGGTGACCCAGGTGCAGGTGGACAGCCCCCGGCCGGCCGGTGAGGTGATCGGGACCAATCCGCCCAAGGGACAGATGGTTCCGGTGGACTCGGTCATCGAGCTGCAGGTGTCCAAGGGCAATCAGTTCGTCATGCCCGACCTGTCCGGCATGTTCTGGACGGACGCCGAACCCCGGCTGCGGGCGCTGGGCTGGACGGGCATCCTCGACAAGGGCGCCGACGTCGACGCCGGTGGCTCCCAGTCCCACCGGGTGGTGTATCAGAACCCGCCGGCCGGCTCCGGGGTGAACCGGGACGGGATCATCACGCTGAAGTTCGGTCAGTAGCCGCCGGGTCGGCCGGGAAATACGGCCGCACCGCGGCGTGCACGTCATTCTCGAGCCGGCGCACCAGCGTGTCGTTGCGCACCAACCCGCACACGGCCAGCCAGTTCGCCAGCATGCGGTGGCCGCCCTCGGTCAGGATCGACTCGGGATGGAACTGCACGCCGTGAATCGGCAGTTCGGCGTGGCGCACCCCCATGATCACGCCGCTGTCGGTGTGGGCGGTGACCTCGAGAACCGGCGGCAGCGATTCGGGCAGGATGGTCAGCGAGTGGTAGCGGGTCGCCGTGAAGGGATCCGGAAGGCCTTGCAACACACCGACATTGGTGTGGTGAACGCTGCTGGTCTTGCCGTGCAGCAGTTCGGGGGCGCGGTCGACGGTGGCGCCGAAGGCCACGCCGATGGCTTGGTGCCCCAGGCAGACCCCGAGCAGCGGGGTCCGCTCGGCGGCACAGGCGCGAACCATCCCGATGGAAGCGCCCGCGCGCTCCGGGGTGCCCGGCCCCGGACTGAGCAGCACGCCGTCGAACTGCCGGGCGGCCGCGGTCTCGTCGGAGAGCCGGTCGTCGTCATTGCGCCAGACGTCCGCGTCCACACCCAGCTGCCCGAGGTACTGCACCAGGTTGAACACGAAGCTGTCGTAGTTGTCGACAACCAGGATCCGCATCGTGCCAGGTTACCGCCCGAGGGCGCGCCACCGGTCGGGCGGCGTCAGTAGGCGATCGGGCCGTTGGGCTGCGCGTAATGCAGCCGGTCGGGCTCGAAGTGCCCGACGACCTGCACGTCCGATTTGACCTCTTCGCGGTAGCCGAGGCCGAACCGGACCACGTACTGCTTGTAGAGGACCACCAGGGGAGCGGCGGCGAGGGCGGCTTGCATGGCCGCGGAGTTGCCGATCGCGGTGATCGTGTACGGCGGGCTGTAGGTGCGCCCGTTGAGCAGCAGCGTATTGCCCACGCAGCGGGGCACCGAGGTGGCGATGAGCCGTTGGTCTTGCATCTGGATCGCCTCGGCGCCCGCGCTCCACAGCGCGTTGAGCACGGCCTGGATGTCTTGCTGGTGCACCACCAGATCGTCGGGTGACGCGTCGCGCGGGAACCGGCCGTTGGCGTCGCGCTGCGCGTCCTCGAGGGTGACCACCAGGCCCGGGCCGTGCACCGGGTTCATGTCCGCCTGACCGGCGAGCTGCGCTGAGCGCCGCAGCATCGCGGCCAGCGCGGCGTCCGAAGAGCGCCCGTGCGCCGTGTCGATCTTCTTCGCGAGTTCCTCGCGTTCGGCGTTAAGGCGGTTCACCGACGACTGGGTCTCACGGACCAGGTCCACCAGCCGCGGGGCGTCGCTGCCCCGGATCTCAGCGCCGCCGGATACCCCGTGCGTGGCGGCGAGCAGCAATCCCGCCAGCGCGCACACCACCGGGACGCCGAAGCGCCATGGCGACTGGCGCGTCTGGATCATCGAGTCTCCATTTCCTGGTCACCGCCCCAGGTGCGTTAGTCTCGTAGCCAAGCTATGGGTGCAGCTGCCGTGTTCATCGTTGCACCCCGTCCCGCTCACCGTGTCGTTGAGGTAATCCGCGAGGTAATCATGCCCAAGTCCAAGGTCCGCAAGAAGAACGACTTCACCGTCAGCGCGGTCAGCCGCACCCCGGTGAAGGTCAAGGTCGGACCGTCCAGCGTGTGGTTTGTCGCGCTGTTCATCGGCCTCATGCTGATCGGGCTCGTCTGGCTGATGGTGTTTCAGTTAGCCGCCGTCGGATCCCAGGCGCCGACCGCGCTGAACTGGATGGCCCAACTGGGCCCCTGGAACTACGCCATCGCGTTCGCTTTCATGATCACCGGTTTGTTGCTCACGATGCGCTGGCACTGAGCAGCACGACCGACGGAATGAATTCATTTTCGGGCTGATTTGTCGTTGCGCCAGCAACTTTCCGACCACCCAATCACACGCGTGTGATTTATCCCCACTGTTGATAGAGATTGTGGATAACTGCATCGGCAGTGGTGGGAGGGGCTAAGGACCGCATGCAGCAAACTCAATGGGAGCCACACGCGACCGGAATCGCAGGTTGTGGAGCCGCGGGCGTCTTGTTGGCTATCGCCGGTGTGACCCTAATCACAGACCCGCCGGGGCGGGTTCTGGCGGGCGTTGCCGCGGGGGGTCTGCTGTTGTTTGCGGGGATGTCGTGGCGCGCGCGCCCGAAACTGGCAATCACGCCCGACGGCCTGGCGTTGCGCGGCTGGTTCCGGACGCAGCTATTGCAGCAATCCGACATCAAGATCATCCGCATCATCGAGTTCCGCCGTTACGGACGCAAAGTGCGGCTGCTGGAGGTCGAGACCGCCGACGGCGGCCTGGTGCTGTTCTCCCGCTGGGACCTTGGGACCGACCCGCTGGACGTGCTGGACGCGCTCACCGCAGCCGGCTACGCGGGCCGTCCGCAGCCCTGAACGGCCCTCGCGGGCGGGTCCCGGTTACGAGATGGTGATCGACTCGATGACGACCGGCTCGGAGGGGCGGTCGTTGCCGTCGGTGCTCGTCGTGGCGATCGCGTCGACCACCTGCTGGGAGTCCGGGTCGGTCACCTCGCCGAAGATCGTGTGGCGCCGATTCAGGTGCGGCGTCTTGTCGACCGTGATGAAGAACTGCGAGCCGTTGGTGCCCGGCCCCGCGTTCGCCATCGCCAGCAGGTAGGGCTTGTCGAATTGCAGTTCGGGGTGGAACTCGTCGGCGAACTTGTACCCCGGGCCACCGCGGCCCGTGCCGGTCGGGTCGCCGCCCTGGATCATGAAGCCCCGGATCACCCGGTGAAAGACCGCGCCATCGTAGAACGGGCCGGACGAGCCTCCCGATGCGTTCTGGGTCGAGTACTCCTTGGTCCCCTGCGCCAGGCCGACGAAGTTGGCGACTGTCTTGGGCGCGTGGTTTCCGAACAGGGCGACCTTGATGTCGCCGCGGTTGGTGTGGAGCGTGGCGGTAGCAGTCTGAAAGGGGCTGTTAGTCACGGCATGAGAGTCTGCCATTACGCGTGAGCGCGCCCGCACGCGGTGCCACCCATCCGACCCGCCGACGAAACCTCGCGAACGCGCACCCGCGCCGCCGACGTCCCTATGCTGGCAGTCTGTTCAGTATCGGGCCGGCCCGGCGCGCCGGCCTCACGACAGGCGTCACCAGCGGAACAGAAGGGCGGCAGATGAGCGCGAAGACGGAGTCCCGGCTGACCCCCCGGGAGCGACTGGCCCGCGGCCTGACCTACTCGACGAGGGGGCCGGTGGACGTCACCCGCGGAGTCGTCGGCCTCAGCGTCCAGTCGGCGCAGTCGACCGCGGCGCAGCTGCGTCGCCGGTATCGGGAGGGGCGCTTGGCCGCCGACATCGCGGCGGCCCAAGAGGCCCTCGCCCAGGAACTGGCCGCCGCGCAGGAAGTGGTCACCAACCTGCCCCAGGCACTGCAGGAGGCGCGGCGAGCGCAGCGTCGCGGCAAGCGGCCGTTGATCATTGCGGGGGTGGCCGTCGCGGTCCTCGCGGGCGGCGCCGTGGCATTCAGCATCGTCCGGCGCTCGGTGCGGGCGAAGCCTCAGGAGCCGCAGTCGCGCCCGCCCAGTGTCGAGGTACAGCCGCGTCCGTAGGTTCACCGCACGCTGAGGCGCAAGCGTTCGCGGCGCCGAACCAGGATGCTGGGCAACCATTCTCCGACCTCGGCGGCGTCGATCCAGGTGGTGCGCTCGAGCAGCATCCGCAACACGATGTGGGCCTCCAAGCGGGCCAGCGCGGCGCCCACGCAGAAATGCACGCCCTTGCCGAAACTCATGTGGCTCTTGGTCGCGGCGCGGTCGAGCCGGAATTCGTTCGGGGCCTCGAAGTGCGCCGGGTCGCGATTGGCCGCCCCCCACATCAACAGCAGATGTGAGTCGGCCGGCACCGCGACCCCACCGAGCGTGGTGTCGCGCCACACGTGTCGGTAATGGCCCCGGAACGGCGCCTCGAAGCGCAAGGTCTCTTCGATGAAAGCGCTTAGCAATTCCGGCTTTTCGCGGAGTTGCTGTTGGATCGCGGGGCGATCGGTGAGGATCCACGCCGCGCTTCCCAGCAGAGACGCCGTCGACTCGCCGGCCGCGCTGAAGAGGGTCAGCATGATCCCGAGCGCCGGTGTTTGTTCGAGTTCCCCCGAGGCGTAACGAGCCGCGAGGTCGGCGATCAGGCCGTATTCACCGTTGGCGCTTGTCCTTTCGAAACGCTCGAGGACATAGCCGAAGAGTTCCATCGCCGCGGCTCCGGCCTCTGCGAGCTGGGCGGGCGTGACGATCCCGTCAAGCAGCGTGGTGGTGGCGTAGCCGAGGCGGATGAGTTTGTCGACGTCGTCATCGGGGAGACCGAGCAGCTTGCAGACCACCATCATCGGCAGCCGATTGGCGATGCCGCTCATCCATTCGATTTCGCCGTTGCGCAGGTTCTGCTCCCACAGGCGGTCGGCGGTCTGAGCCGCGAATTCCTCGATGATCCGGACGCGCTTGGCCGACAAGTGTGGCAACAAGATCTTTCGGTGCATCGCATGCACGGGGTCGTCCGCGGTGGCCAATGCGTGCATCGAATCCCCGGGCGGTCCCATGTCGAGCGGAGCGACGGTGCCGTCCTCGTGAAAGACCATGGTCGCCGTGAGGTTCGACGAAAAATCCTCGACCCGCTCGACGGCCTCTTGCACCGCGTCCCAACCGCAGACGGCGTAGAACTCTGAACCGCCGATGCGGTGCACCGGTGCCTCCGCACGCATGCGGTCATACAGCGGGTAGGGATCCTGTATCGCCTCGCTACCGAAGAACCGAATCGCACTGTCCAAGACCGCCACGCGTTTCAGGCTCGACGCGGCCCACCGCGGGGTCAATGGATCGCGCAGAAGTTGAGGAACCCGCGCGACCGTCGCCGAAGGCGCGCGACCAGGGACACCGGTCGCCAGCAGGACGTTTGTGTGAGAAAAATAGACCAATACTTCTCATCCTGCGAGAGCTATTTTCGCATCCCGCAGCGTAGGGGAGCATGGGTGGATGCCACGCGACGACTGGTTGGTGGGCCGTGATCGCCGTAGCGAAGCGGCCGAGCGGATCTATAGCGCCGCGGCCGATCTCATCGCTCGCCGGGGGTATGAAGGTTTCACGATCGAGGCCCTGGCCGCCCGGGTTCACTGCTCACCCGCGACGATCTACCGGCACGCCGGCGGCAAGGCCACCATCCGCGATGCCGTCGTCGCCATCCACGCGGCTCGCATCGTCGACACCACACGGGAAGCCATCAAGGACCTCCGCGGGCCCGATCGTGTCGTCGCCGCCACGATCATCGCGTTAGAACGCCTGCGGTCGGACCCACTGGCCCAGCTCATGCGATCGATCCACGCGGCCCCGGTCAGCGACTGGGTGATCAGCTCGCCGACCGTGACGAGCTTGGCCGCCGAGATGCTCGGCCCCGGCAACCATCATCCGCTGGCCGCACAGTGGCTGATTCGCGTCTTCCTGGGGCTGTGGGCCTGGCCGCTCAAGGATCCGGCCGCCGAACGCGCCTTGGTGGAACGCTTCCTCGGCCCGTCCTACGCGCCGCGGACAGGGATGGCCAATTAGGCGTGCAAAGGGAATCGGCTTGTGGAGCCTAGGGGAATCGAACCCCTGACACCCGCCTTGCAAAGGCGGTGCTCTACCAACTGAGCTAAGGCCCCTCATCGTGACTGGGTGGTTGACCGGGGTCATCCACAGCCACGTGCCAGACCTCGACTCCACGTCGTGACCACGCCACCGCTGCCAATACGGCGATCAGTGCCAGTGGCAGTGCGAGTCGTACGCAACGTCTTGACGGGCACATGGTTGTGGGCCTAGGAGGACTCGAACCTCCGACCTCTTCGTTATCAGCGAAGCGCTCTAACCGCCTGAGCTATAGGCCCGTACTCGCGTACGGCCGAGCGACGAGATTACCGCACTAGCCGCCCGACTCCCAAAAACGCAGCACCAGAGCTAGCCATCAGCTAGTCGCGATCCGCCAGCGTCACTTCGATGCCGCCGATCAGATCGGTGGTCAGGTTGTAGACGAACGCGGCGATGGTCGCCATCGCGGTCAGCAGCACGATGTTTACCAGGCCGATCAAGACGGCGCCGCCGAAAATCGTGCCGCTGGATACCAGTTCGCCGCTGCTGCCGCTGGTGTTGTTCAGCAGGTCGCCGACGTTGCTGTTCAACTTCGACCAGACGCCCATGCCGCCGAGCACGAGGTAGAGGAACGCGACGGCGATCATCCACACGAAGAACAGCGCCACCGACAACAGCAGCGACACCTTCAACGTGCTCCACGGGTCGATCCGGCGGATCTGCATGCTGGCCCGGACGGGTCCTCGCGTCCGCCGTGACACCTGCACGCGGTCGCGGTTCTCCCGGGCTTCCCGGCTTTCCGTGGTCGAAGGCCGGCCGGCTCCCGACGGACTCTCGGACGTCCGCTGTTCGGGTGCGGGCTTGCGGTGCGGGCCGCGCGGTAGCGGGCCGGACAGGTCCGGCAACTCGCTGGCGTAGGCCTCAGCGGGCGATCCTTCGCGGGCCGGTGCCGCGTCGGCGTCTTTCGCATGCGCCGCGGCGCCGGCTCCGGGTGCCGCGGTGCCGGAGATGAAACGGTTCAGCCTCGCCTCGACCCCGCCGGCCGGACCCGATGGTCGCTTCTCGGTCGGAGGCTCGCTCTGGCGAGACGGTGGCTGCTGGGGCCGGGTTCCGCCACGCTGCCACGGCGGTCCGTCCCCGGGCTCCTGGGGACGGCCACCCTGCGCGGACGGCGCCGGGCGCCGCACCCCGGCGCGCTCGGCCGCACCATCCCCGTTGGGAACGTCTCCCTTTTTGGGGGCGCCCGGCTCGTTCGGTGAAGTCACCCCGACTCCTTAGGTCTGCTACCCCGGCCGCGCAGGCGGTGCAGTCGCGTCATGTCTGATCGGGCTGAGTCTAAATGCCCCGGTCCTCCTCGGGCCGCGCCGCGGCCCGCATCGTCATCGGGCTGAGTCTAGTGGTTTTACACCGACTAGCTCTCCGACTCGGCGCCCTCGACCTCCTCGACGGCTTCGTCCGCGTTCGCTTCGGCATTGCGGGCGATGGCCAACAGGGTGTTTTCTTCGCCCAGGTTCATCAGCCGCACACCCTTGGTCTGCCGTCCCGCCTTGCGGACCTGGCCGGCCGCGGTCCGGATGACGCCGCCTCCCGAGGTGATCGCGTACAGCTCGCTGTCCTCGTCGACGATCAACGCGCCGACCAGCCGGCCACGCCGCCGGTCATACATCACCGTCAAGACGCCCTTGCCGCCGCGGCCCTGCACCGGGTACTCCTCGATCGCGGTGCGCTTGGCGTACCCGCCGGAGGTCGCCACCAGCAGGTAGGTGCCCTCACGAACGACGTTGAGCGACAACAGATAATCGTCGGCGTTGAAGCGCATGCCCTGCACGCCGGAGGTGGCGCGCCCCATCGGGCGCAGCGCTTCGTCGGTCGCCGAGAACCTGATGGACTGGCCGTTGGCCGACACCAGCAGCAGGTCCTCGTCGGAGGAGCACAACACCGCGCCGACCAGCTCGTCGTTGTCGCGCAGGTTGATCGCCACGATTCCACCCGACCGGTTGGAATCGAAGTCGGTCAGCTTGGTCTTCTTCACCAGGCCGTTGCGGGTGGCCAGCACCAGGTACGGCGCATCCTCATAGCCGCGGATCTGGATGACCTGGGCGATCCGCTCCTCGGGCTGGAACGCCAGCAGGTTGGCGACGTGCTGACCGCGCGCGGTGCGGGACGCCTCCGGCAGTTCGTAGGCCTTGGCGCGGTAGACCCGGCCCTGCGTGGTGAAGAACAGGATCCAGTCGTGCGTCGAGCACACGAAGAAGTGCCGCACGATGTCGTCCTGCTTGAGCCCGGCGCCCTGGACGCCCTTGCCGCCGCGTTTCTGGCTGCGGTACAGGTCGGTTTTGGTGCGCTTGGCGTAGCCGGTCTCGGTGATGGTGACGACGACGTCCTCGCGAGCGATCAAGTCCTCGTCGTTCACGTCCCCATCGGCGGCGATGATCCGGGTGCGCCGCTCGTCGCCGTGTTTGTCGACGATCTCGGACAGCTCGTCGTGCACGATCCGGCGCTGCCGCTCGGGCTTGGCCAGGATGTCCTCGAGGTCGGCGATCTCGGCTTCGATCTTGGCCAGGTCGTCGATGATGCGCTGGCGCTCCAGGGCGGCCAGGCGGCGTAGCTGCATGTCCAGGATCGCCTGCGCCTGGATTTCGTCGATATCCAGCAGCTCGATCAGCCCGGCCCGTGCGATGTCCACGGTCTCCGACGCGCGGATCAAGGCGATGACCTCGTCGAGCGCGTCGAGCGCTTTGACCAGTCCGCGCAAGATGTGCGCACGTTCGTTGGCCTTGCGCAACCGGTAGGTGGTGCGCCGCACGATGACGTCGAGTTGATGCGCCACGTAGTGGCGAATCATCTGGTCGAGGCGCAGCGTGCGCGGCACCCCGTCGACGATCGACAGCATGTTCGCGCCGAAGCTGGTCTGCAGCTGGGTGTGCTTGTAGAGGTTGTTCAGCACCACTTTGGCGACGGCGTCGCGCTTGATCTCCACGACGATGCGCAAGCCGACCCGGTCGCTGGACTGGTCCTCGATGTTGGAGATGCCGGCCAGCTTGCCGTCGCGGACCTGCTCGGCGATCGAGGTGATGAAGTTGTCGTGGTTCACCTGGTACGGCAGCTCGGTGATGACCAGCGAGGTGCGTCCACGTGAATCCTCTTCCACCTCAACGACTCCGCGCATCCGGATCGAGCCGCGTCCGGTGGTGTACGCGTCGTGGATGCCCTGTGACCCGACGATCAGGCCGTGGGTGGGGAAGTCGGGGCCCTTGACCCGCTCGCAGACCGCGGTGAGGGTGGCCTCTTCGTCGGCCTCGTGATTGTCCAGGCACCAGTAGACGGCCTCGGCCAGCTCGCGCAGGTTGTGCGGCGGGATGTTGGTCGCCATCCCGACCGCGATGCCGCCGGAACCGTTGGCGAGCAGGTTCGGGAACCGGCTGGGCAGGACGGTGGGCTCCTGGACCCGTCCGTCGTAGTTGGGGATGAAATCGACTGTCTCCTCGTCGATTTCACGCAACATTTCCATGGCGAGCGGGGTCAGCCGCGCCTCGGTATATCTCATGGCCGCCGGCGGGTCGTTGCCGGGCGAACCGAAGTTGCCCTGCCCGTCGACCAGGGGATAGCGCAGCGACCAAGGCTGCGCCATCCGCACCAGGGTGTCGTAGATCGAGGCGTCGCCGTGCGGGTGGTAGTTACCCATCGTCTCGGCCACCGACCGCGCCGACTTGGCGTGGCTGCGGTCCGGGCGGAACCCGGAGTCATACATCGCATAGAGCACCCGGCGGTGCACCGGCTTGAGGCCGTCGCGCACCTCGGGCAGCGCGCGGCCGACGATCACGCTCATCGCGTAATCGATGTAGCTGCGCTGCATCTCCTGCTGAATGTCAACCGGCTGGATCCGGTCGACGGAGTCGTCACCTGGCGGCAGCGTGGTGTCAGTCATGTATTCCTCGTTGGTCGGTCAACGGTGGCAGGTCTGCATCGCTCAGCCGTCTTAGACATCTAAGAAGCGAACGTCCTTGGCGTTACGGGTGATAAAGCTGCGGCGCGCGTCGACGTCCTCGCCCATCAGGATCGAGAACAGCTCGTCGGCGGCCGCGGCGTCGTCCAGCGTGACTTGGCGCAACACCCGGACGGTGGGATCCATTGTGGTTTCCCATAATTCCTTCGCATCCATCTCACCGAGGCCCTTGTAGCGCTGAATGCCGTCGTCCTTGTTGATCTTCTTGCCGGCCTTCTGCCCTGCTTCCAACAAGCCGTCGCGCTCGCGGTCGGAGTAGGCGAATTCGGGGTCGCTGCGCTGCCACTTCAGCTTGTACAGCGGCGGTTGCGCCAAGAACACGTGCCCGTTTTCGATCAGGGGCCGCATGAAACGGAAGAGCAGAGTCAACAAGAGCGTCGAGATGTGCTGGCCGTCGACGTCGGCGTCGGCCATCAGCACGATCTTGTGATAGCGCAGCTTGGTGATGTCGAACTCGTCGTGGATGCCGGTGCCCAGGGCGGTGATGATGGCCTGCACCTCGGTGTTCTTCAACACCCGGTCGATGCGGGCCTTCTCGACGTTGATGATCTTGCCGCGCAGCGGCAGGATGGCCTGGAACATCGAGTCGCGGCCGCTCTTCGCCGAGCCGCCGGCCGAATCACCCTCCACCACATACAGTTCCGACTTGCGCGGATCCGTCGAGCGGCAGTCGGCGAGCTTGCCGGGCAGCCCGCCCAGATCGGTGGCGCTCTTGCGACGCACCAACTCTCGCGCCTTGCGCGCGGCGATCCGGGCCTGCGCCGACGACACCGCCTTGTTGACCACCACCTTGGCGTCCGCGGGGTTGGCCTCGAACCAGTGGGTGAGCTGTTCGTTGCAGACCTTCTGCACGAACGACTTCACTTCGGTGTTGCCCAGCTTGGTCTTGGTCTGGCCCTCGAACTGCGGTTCGCTGACCTTGACCGAGATCACCGCGGCCAGGCCTTCGCGAATGTCGTCGCCGGTGAGGTTCGGGTCCTTGTCTTTCAGCAGCTTCTTGTCTTTGGCGTACTTGTTCACCACCGACGTCAGCGCGCTGCGGAAACCCTCTTCGTGGGTGCCGCCCTCGTGGGTGTTGATGGTGTTGGCGAAGGTGTGCACGGATTCCGAGTAGCCGCCGTTCCACTGCATCGCGATCTCGACCTCGTGGCCGGGGCCTTTGCCGTCGAAGTCGATGATGCTCTGCTGGATCGGGCTCTTGGTGCGGTTGATGTGCTTGACGAAGTCGACCAGACCGCCGGGGTAGTGGAAGGTGCGGTGCTTAACCTTATGTGGCGCAGTCGATTCCGCCGCCTTTTCCTGGGCGGACTTGGGTGCGTCGGCGGTGTCGCTGACGACCTCGTCGACAACCTCCTCGTTGCTCACCCGCTCGTCGGTGAGGTTGATGGTCAACCCCTTGTTGAGGAACGCCATTTCCTGCAGCCGGCGCGCCACCGTCTCGAAGTCGTACTCGGTGGTCTCGAAGATGTCGGGGTCGGCCCAGAACCTGATCGTGGTGCCCGTCCGCTTGGTGGCCTCACCCTGTTTGAGCGTTCCGGGTACGGCGTGGTCGTAGAACTGCGACCATTCGTAGCCATCGCGGGCGATGTCCACCTCGAGCCGGGTCGACAGCGCGTTGACCACCGAGACGCCGACGCCGTGCAGGCCACCGCTGACGTTGTAACCGCTGTTCTCACCGCCGAACTTGCCGCCGGCGTGAAGTTGGGTCATCACGACGTCGACGGTGGGGGCGCCGGTCGCGTGCATCGCGACCGGGATGCCGCGCCCGTTGTCGGCGACCTCGACGCTGCCGTCGTCGAGTATCCGCACGTCGACCTTGTTGGCATAGCCGGCCATCGCCTCGTCGACGGAGTTGTCGACCACCTCCCAGATGAGGTGGTGCAGACCACGCTCGCCGGTGGACCCGATGTACATGCCGGGGCGTTTGCGGACGGCTTCGAGGCCTTCGAGCACGGTGATCGCTGAAGCGCCGTAATCGTCTTGCGCCTTCTTCTTCTGGGCAGCCACGGTCGGAATGCTCTCCTTGGGGTTTCATGCGGGCGGTTCCTCATCACCGCAACAGTCGCATGCGGCTAGTCTAGCGTGATCCCCCGTCCGCACCGATTTTCTAGCCGCGTTTCTACCCAGCTAACCGCGCCGTGCGGACGATTTCTTTATTCTGGCCGCGTCCCGACGTGCATCAAGGGTGTCTACGGGATTCTGGCCGATTTGAGCGGCCTGTGGATAAACGTCTGCCCGGGGATCGGGCGGCGCCCCGAACGGCGCTAACCGTAAGTGTCCCGCGGGCCTCTCCCGGCGATGTGGCGCGGCCCCTTGCGCCACGACGGCGCGGCCGGCCCGGTGATCTTCAGCGACGTCACCACCCCGTTGCCGACCGCGGCGGCGATCTTCGCCAACAACTGCGCCTGAATCATCCGCAACTGCGTGGCCCACGCCGTCGATTCCGCGGAGACGCTCAGCACGCCGTCCTTGAGGGCGGTCGGGACGGCGTGGTCGGCGATCTGGTGGCCGACCACCGATGTCCAGTTGCCCAGCACGGTGCCCTCGGCGACTTGCGCGGACCAGCCCCGCTTTTTCGCCAAGTCGCGCGCCAATCTGCCCAGCGGTTGCGGGTCGCGCCCGTCCGGCCCGGGCCCCGACCAGCTTCGCCGCTGGCCCGCCACCCGGCGCGGGGAAGACGACACCGCGCGGCCGCGGCCGGCGTCCTTCCCCTGCGCGCGCGCCGCCGCCCGGGCCTCCTCGAGGGTGCGCCTGACCAAGTCGATCCCGCTCAGCTCGCCCGACGGCCCGCCGGGGCCGGGACCTGGACCCGCGCCCGTGCCGGTCATGCGCGCATCTCCGATACCCGGCCCGAGTCGCCGTCATGCAGGTCGACGTAGACCCGTCGAACGTCCCAGCCCGCCGGGATGTCCTCGACGACCGCGGCGGTGACCAGCACCTGCTCGGCCGATTCGGCCACGGTTGCCAGGGCGCGGCGCCGGGTCGAGTCGAGCTCGGCAAAGACATCGTCGAGCAACAACACGGGGTCGCTTTCGTCGGCGCGCAACAGCTCGTAGGCGGCGAGTCGCAGCGCCAACGCGAACGACCACGATTCCCCATGGCTGGCAAAGCCTTTCGCCGGCTGATCGCCGAGCCACAGCTCCAGGTCGTCCCGGTGCGGACCGACCAAACACATGCCGCGCTCCAACTCCGCACCGCGGCGCTCCGCCAACGCGGCCAACAGAGCGGCCTCGAGGAATTCGCGGTCCCCGCCAGCGATGTCCGCCGCGGCGTCGGCGCCCAGGCTGGAACGGTAGCTGATCGACGCGGCACGTGATCCCGGAGCCAGCAGTTGATAAGCCTTCTCCACCTCGGGCGTCAGCTGGTTCACCAAATCGATACGGGCGGACATCAATTCGGCCCCGTGTTCGGCCAGGCGACTGTCCCAAACCTCGAGCGTGTCCAGCGCACTGTGATCGCCCCGGTACCGCGCGCCAGACAGGGATTTCAACAGCGCGGTCCGCTGCCGCAGCACTTTCTCGTAGTCGGCACGCACCGCCGCCACGGCCGGCCGACGCAGCGTTGCCAGGTCGTCGAGGTAGCGGCGTCGCTCCGACGGGTCGCCGCGCACCAGCGCCAAGTCCTCGGGGGCGAACAACACCGCGCGCAAGACGCCGATGACCTCGCGGGTGCTGCGCACCGGTGAGCGATTCAGCCGCGCCTTGTTCGCCCGCCCCGCGGCGATTTCCAGATCGACGGCGCATTCCCTGCCGTCGTTGACCACGATCGTGGAAACGACCGCCCGGGCGGCACCGGCCCGGATCAACGGCGCGTCAGTTCCCACCCGGTGTGAACCCAGAGTGCTCGAATACCACAGCGCCTCAAGGAGATTCGTCTTCCCGAATCCGTTGGAACCGATGAAGACCGTCCGACCGGGTTGCAATTCGAGGTCGGCGTGTGCCCAGGACCGGAAGTCGCGCAGTCCTAAATGCCGGACGTACACCTAGCCAGGCAACCGGACAGGCATCAACAGGTAGACGTAATCGGTCGGCAGGGCGCTGAACGGTCCCGGCCCGGTCGGGTGGCTGTCGTCGTCCAGCGCCGGGCGCAGCAACGCTGGCTTGCCCGGAGTCGTGAAACCAAACGACACCCGCTCGGAATGCACCGAACCCAGTCCGTCGGTCAAGTAGGTCGGATTGAAGGCGATGGTCAGCGGTTCGCCGGCGAAATCGATCGCCAGGTCTTCTTCGGCCCGGCCGACGTCGTCGGCCCCCGCGGACAGCCGCAGCAATCCATCGCTGAATTCCATCCGCACCTGCGCCCCGCGGTCGGCGACCAGCGCGACCAACTTGATGGCCTCGGTCAACTCCGCCACATCGATCGTCGCGACGGCGGTGTGCTCGGCCGGCAGCAGCTGGCGGAACTTCGGGAATTCCGCATCGAGCAGGCGCGTGGTGCTGCGCTTGCCGTTCCCGCTGATGCCGAGCAACCCGTCCTTTCCAACGCCGGCACCCGCGCCCAACGACAACCGAACCTCAGCGCCGTCGGTGCCGGCCCGGGCGGCTTCGGCCAGCGTCTTGGCCGGCACCAGGACCGCGGCTTCGATGTCTGGCGAGGCCGCCGACCAGGTCAGCTCGCGAACCGCCAACCGGAACCTGTCGGTGGCGGCCAGCACCACCGTGTCGCCCGAAATCTCAACCCGGATCCCGGTCAACATGGGCAACGTGTCGTCCCGCCCGGCCGCGATGGCCACCTGGCTGATCGCCTCGGCGAACAGATCGGCGGGCAGCGTCCCGGTCTCGTCCGGGAGGGCCGGCAGTGTCGGGTAATCCTCGACCGCCATCGTCGGCAACGAGAACCTGGCATTTCCGCAGTTCAGCGCCACCCGGTTGCCGTCGACGTAGAAGTCGATCGGCTTGTTCGGCAACGCCCGAACGATGTCTGACAAGAGCCGTCCGGAGACCAAAACGCTTCCGGGAGAAGCGATTTCGGCTGCGACCTGAGCTTCCGCGGATACCTCGTAATCGAATCCGGAGATCGTCAGGCCGTCATCGGTCCCGGACAGCAGCACGCCGGATAGCACCGGCACCGCGGGTCTGGACGGCAGGTTCTTCGCCACCCACGACACCGCGTCGGCGAAAGACTCCCGCACCAAACGAAACTTCAAGTCGCTGAGGCCAGCCGTTGTCGTCGCCGCGTCCATAGCGTCCCTTCACCTTCAGCGTTTTCGAATCCATTGTGGCTAGCCTCCCCCCGCTAGCACGGGGCTCCGCCACGAGCGCCGGCGACGCAACGCGCCGACGACGACCGTAACGGCAGTCGAAGAACAACCGTAGATCCTCCGGGGCCATCTTGAAAGCTAATCGCGAAGGCCGACAAAACGATCTGACGACGGACTCGGCGAGGGGTGTGCACCGAACGTCCCCAGGCCTGTATTTCCAAGAAGAACCGATGTAGAGATCTCAGTAACAGTATTAAGGCCTGTGCATTCTGGGGACAGCGTCGCCCCGGCCCAGCTAGCGCGACGATCGGGATGTGGATCGTCGCGGTGGCGCCTGTGAGTCAGGTGTTGGTCCGGTGGGGACGAACGACAAGTGTGCACGGAACGCCCGGTACTGCACCGCAGTTTGAATGCTGTGTGCACAGGGCTGCGCACATGCCCTGGGTGTTGCGGATGTGACGGACGCGCGAGAAGTTTCTCGAAAAATTTGCGCGCAGGGGCGCCGAAACCGGGGATTCAGCGCTTGGAGCGCTGCCGGATGCGGGTGGTGAGCTCCTTGACGTGATCAAAAACCTCACGCCGCTCGGCCATTTCGGACAGGATCTTGCGGTGCGCGTACATGACCGTGGTGTGGTCGCGGCCGAAGGCCTGCCCGATCTTGGGCAGCGACAGATCGGTGAGCTCACGGCACAGGTACATCGCGATCTGGCGTGACTGGGCGAGCGCCCGCGTCTTGCCCGGGCCGCGGAGTTCTTCCACGGTGGTGTCGAAGTATTCGGCGGTGGCGGCCATGATGGTGGCCGCACTGATCTGCATGGTGCTGGCGTCGGCGATCAAATCGCGGAGCACGATTTCGGCCAGCGCCTTGTCGATCGGGGTCTTGTTCAGCGAGGCGAAGGCGGTCACCCGGATCAGGGCGCCCTCGAGCTCGCGGATGTTGCGCTCGATGCTGCTGGCGATGAGTTCGAGGACGTCGTCGGGGACCGCGAGCCGCTCCATCTGGGCTTTCTTGCGCAGGATGGCGATCCGGGTTTCCAGCTCCGGGGGCTGCACGTCGGTGATCAGACCCCATTCGAACCGTGTTCGCAGCCGGTCTTCCAGGGTGGCGAGCTGCTTGGGCGGCCGGTCCGAGGAGATGACGATCTGCTTGTTGGCGTTGTGCAGCGTGTTGAAGGTGTGGAAGAACTCTTCCTGGATACCTTCCTTGCCCTCGATGAACTGAATGTCATCGACGAGCAGCACGTCGACATCGCGATAGCTGCGCTTGAAGGCCACCTTGCGGTCGTCGCGCAGCGAGTTGATGAAGTCGTTGGTGAATTCCTCGGTGGAGACGTACTTGACCCGCATCCCCGGGAACAGGCGCTGCGCGTAATTGCCGGCGGCGTGCAGCAAGTGGGTCTTGCCGAGACCGGATTCGCCCCAGATGAACAGGGGGTTGTACGCGCGGGCCGGGGCCTCGGCGATCGCCAGGGCCGCGGCATGGGCGAACCGGTTGGAGGCGCCGATGACGAACGTGTCGAATGTGTAGCGGCGGTTGAGGCTCGTGCCGGCGGCGACGGCGGGGTCGATGGCGTGCGGCCGCTCGGTGAAGTAATTCGGCCAGCCCGGCTGGGCGCCGTCGACGGCCTCGCCGTTTTCGAACGGCTCGTCGGTGTCGAGCGCGGCGTCGTCGCCGGGAATCGAACCGTCGGATCCCGGGAACGGCTCCGCCGGCGGGATCAGGGCGTCCTCGACATCGTCGGGTGGGGGAGCGATGCGGACTCCCAGCTGGATCTGTTGTCCGAGCCGGCGGCTGAGCGCATCGGTGATCGGGGCCCGCAGATGCCGTTCGATCTCGTTTTGCACGAAGCTGCTCGGAACGGACAGCAGGGCAAATCCCTCGACGATCGTCAGCGGCCGGACCAAATTCAGCCACGCCCGTTGCTGCGGGGTGAGGGGAGTGACCAGGGTGGTGCGGTTGGCGGCTACGCCGTCCGCGGTCGGGTCACCGTTGAGCTCGGAAACGACCGCATTCCACACTGTCGTGAAGCCTGAACCGGGGTCATCGGTCAA